>NZ_CP162589.1:6187500-6562299 GCF_044218855.1 Pseudomonas sp. B19125 | reverse complement strand
TGTGGCCCTGGAAATGCGCGAAGGCGGCCGCGTGTTTCACTCGTTGATCGTGCACTTTGAAAACGACATTCCCGTACAAATCGAAGACCGCTTCGTCAACGCTCTGGTTGCGCCGGAATACTTGCAGCAGGATTTCACCCAGCAAACGCCGTACGCCTACCTCAACCAGGTCGCGCCCCTGACCGAGGGCGAGCATGTGGTTGAAGCCATCCTCGCCGACGCTGCCGAGTGCAAGCTGTTGCAGATCGAGCCAAGCGAGCCTTGCCTGTTGATTCGCCGCCGCACCTGGTCCGGCCGCCAGCCGGTGACCGCCGCGCGTTTGATCCACCCCGGTTCCCGTCATAGCCTGGAAGGACGTTTCAGTAAATGAGTGCAGTGAAAGTCTGGCGCGCCACCGATTACATCCGCATGCCGTGGAAAAACGGCGGCGGCAGCACCGAAGAAATCACCCGTGACGCAGGCACTGGCCTGGATGGCTTTGGCTGGCGCCTGTCGATTGCCGATATTGCCGAGTCGGGCGGGTTTTCTACCTTCGCCGGCTACCAGCGTGTGATCACCGTGATCAAAGGTGCGGGTATGGTCCTGACCGTAGACGGCGAGGAACAGCGCGGGCTGTTACCGTTGCAGCCGTTTGCGTTCAAGGGTGAAAGTGAAGTGTCCTGCCGCTTGATCACCGGGCCGATCCGCGATTTCAACCTGATTTATTCGCCTGAGCGTTACCACGCACGGTTGCAATGGATTGACGGCGTGCAGCGGTTTTTCAGCACGGCGCACACGGTGTTGGTGTTCAGTGTGGCGGATGAAGTGAAGGTGCTGGGTGAAAAGCTCGGCCATTACGATTGCCTGCAAATCGACGGTAACAATGACCTGCTGGATATTTCTGTCACCGGCCGCTGCTGCGTAATCGAACTGACCGCACGCGGTTAAAAAACTGTGGGAGCAGGCAAGCCAGCTCCCACATTTGCTTTTCATTGCTCATAAGAGCTGTTTCCAGCCGCGCACCAATTTGTTACCGAACGCCCCAGCTTGGCGCAATGCCAGGCCGTCCTGAACAATGTCCCCGTCCGCAAACTCCCTCTGTAAGAAAATTCACCAAGCCTCAAAGCCTTAATTTCCGAGGCTTTCACGCACCTCCCAAAAAAATCTCACCCGCTCTCTCACCAAGTTGGCCGCTTGATTGCATATGCTTGTACATACAAGTAAAGATGTGTGCGTAAGACTCTCCTTCGCACCATCAATGTTCGCGCACCATGCCGAGGAGTCCAGCTGTGACCGATTTTTCGAAAGCCAAGCCTACTAAATACCGTGACGTCGAAATCCGTGCCGCCCGCGGTAACAAGCTCACCGCCAAAAGCTGGCTGACTGAAGCACCGTTGCGCATGCTGATGAACAACCTCGACCCGCAAGTGGCCGAGAACCCGAAAGAGTTGGTGGTGTACGGCGGTATCGGCCGTGCGGCGCGCAACTGGGAGTGCTACGACCAGATCGTCGAGAGCCTCACCAACCTGAATGACGACGAGACCCTGCTGGTGCAATCCGGCAAGCCGGTCGGCGTGTTCAAGACCCACAGCAACGCCCCGCGCGTGCTGATCGCCAACTCCAACCTGGTGCCGCACTGGGCCAGTTGGGAACACTTCAACGAACTGGATGCCAAGGGCCTGGCCATGTACGGCCAGATGACCGCCGGCAGCTGGATCTACATCGGCAGCCAGGGCATCGTGCAGGGCACCTACGAAACCTTCGTCGAAGCCGGCCGCCAGCACTACAACAGCGACCTCACCGGCCGCTGGGTCCTCACCGCCGGCCTCGGCGGCATGGGCGGCGCTCAGCCGTTGGCTGCGACCCTGGCTGGCGCTTGCTCGCTGAACATCGAGTGCCAGCAGGTCAGCATCGATTTCCGCCTGGCCAGCCGTTATGTCGACGAGCAAGCCACCGACCTCGACGACGCCCTGGCCCGCATCGCCAAATACACCAAGGAAGGCAAGGCCATCTCCATCGCCTTGCTGGGCAACGCGGCCGAAATCCTGCCGGAACTGATCAAGCGCGGCGTGCGCCCGGACATGGTCACTGACCAGACCAGCGCCCACGACCCACTCAATGGTTACCTGCCTGCCGGCTGGACCTGGGACGAATACCGCGCCCGCGCCAAAACCGAGCCGGCTGCCGTGATCAAGGCCGCCAAGCAGTCGATGGCCGTGCACGTCAAAGCCATGCTGGAATTCCAGAAACAAGGCATCCCGACTTTCGACTACGGCAACAATATCCGCCAGATGGCCCAGGAAGAAGGCGTAGAAAACGCCTTCGACTTCCCAGGCTTCGTACCGGCCTACATCCGCCCGCTGTTCTGCCGTGGCATCGGCCCGTTCCGCTGGGCTGCGCTGTCGGGTGACCCGCAAGACATCTACAAGACCGACGCCAAAGTCAAAGAGCTGATCCCGGACGACGCGCACCTGCACAACTGGCTGGACATGGCGCGCGAACGCATCAGCTTCCAGGGCCTGCCAGCACGTATCTGCTGGGTTGGCTTGGGCCAACGCGCCAAGCTCGGCCTGGCATTCAACGAAATGGTGCGCAGCGGTGAGCTGTCGGCACCCGTAGTGATCGGCCGTGACCACCTCGACTCCGGCTCGGTCGCAAGCCCCAACCGCGAAACCGAAGCCATGCAGGACGGCTCCGACGCCGTGTCCGACTGGCCACTGCTCAACGCCTTGCTCAACACCGCGAGCGGCGCGACCTGGGTTTCGCTGCACCACGGCGGCGGCGTGGGCATGGGCTTCTCCCAGCACTCGGGCATGGTGATCGTCTGCGACGGCACCGATGAAGCGGCTGAGCGGATCGCCCGCGTACTGCACAACGACCCGGCCACCGGGGTGATGCGTCACGCCGATGCCGGTTACCAGATCGCCATCGATTGCGCCAAGGAGCAGGGCCTGAACCTGCCGATGATCAAATAACGGCTGGCCTGGTTCCTGTGGGAGCTGGCTTGTGTGGGAGCTGGCTTGCCTGCGATGCGGGCGACTCGGTCTCTCGGCAGACCGAGGGGATGCCATCGCAGGCAAGCCAGCTCCCACAGTAGAACCCGAAATCTGCACACCCAGAACAATCCATCAGAGGTTGACCAACATGGCTGCAAATGACACCACACCGTTGATCGAAAGGCGTTCGATCGACTACATCCCGGAAGCGGAAAGACACGGTCGTCTATTGAGCCAGTTCACCCTGTGGATGGGTGCCAACCTGCAAATCACCGCGATTGTCACCGGGGCCTTGGCCGTGGTGCTCGGCGGTGATGTGTTCTGGTCGTTGATCGGTCTGTTGATCGGCCAACTCATCGGCGGCGGCGTCATGGCGTTGCATGCGGCGCAAGGGCCAAAGCTTGGCCTGCCACAGATGATCTCCAGCCGGGTGCAGTTCGGCGTTTACGGTGCAGCCATCCCGATTGTGCTGGTCTGTTTGATGTACCTCGGTTTCACCGCAACCGGGACCGTGCTGTCGGGGCAGGCGCTGGGCCAGTTGTTCGGGGTCAGCGACAGCGTCGGTATCCTGATTTTTGCCAGCGTCATCGTACTGGTCACCGTGCTGGGCTACCGGGTGATCCACTTTATTGGGCGGGTCGCCAGCGTCATTGGCGTGATTGCCTTTGTCTATCTGTTCAGTCGTTTGATGAGCCAGACCGACGTTGGCGCGCTTTTGCAGATCCGTCACTTCAGCTGGAGCAGCTTCCTGCTGGCGGTGTCGCTCGCGGCCTCCTGGCAGATCGCCTTCGGCCCTTACGTGGCGGACTATTCACGTTACCTGCCAAGCAAGACATCTTCGCTGAAAACCTTTTTCGCCG
The DNA here is from genome assembly GCF_044218855.1 of Pseudomonas sp. B19125. Classification (NCBI taxonomy): domain Bacteria; kingdom Pseudomonadati; phylum Pseudomonadota; class Gammaproteobacteria; order Pseudomonadales; family Pseudomonadaceae; genus Pseudomonas; species Pseudomonas sp. B19125. The sequence continues at coordinate 6,558,464 of NZ_CP162589.1, read as the reverse complement.
CCGGTGCAGGTTCGGTCATTGGCGCTCAGGTGGCGATGGTCCTTGGCGTGTTTGCCGCGGCCATGTCCAACGGGCAATTTGCCGGTCACGAAGTCGCCTACATCGTTGGGTTGAGTGGTACGGGCGCCACCGCTGCGCTGCTGTACTTCAGCATCGCGTTCGGCAAGGTCACCATCTCTACCCTGAACTCCTACGGCAGCTTCATGTGCATTGCGACCATCGTCAGCGGCTTCCGTGGTCGCCTTGAGGTCACCCGCCTGCAGCGTCTGGTGTTCGTGCTGGTGATTGTCGGCACTGCAACCCTGATCGCGTTGCTCGGCCAGCACTCGTTCCTCGGTGCGTTCAAGTCTTTCATCCTGTTTCTGCTGGCGTTCTTTACGCCGTGGAGTGCAATCAACCTGGTGGATTACTACTGCATCACCCGCGAGCGCTATGACGTCCCGGCTTTGGCCGACCCGAATGGCCGCTACGGTCGCTGGAACCTGCTCGGTATCAGCGTCTATGTGTTCGGCGTGCTGGTGCAGTTGCCGTTCATCTCTACCAAGTTCTACACCGGCCCCTTGGTTGCCGCGCTGGGTGATGTGGATATCTCCTGGATCATCGGCCTGGTACTGCCAGCGGCCTTGTATTACGTATGTGCGAAAAAATGGCACGGCACGGTGCCCGATCAACTGATCCTGCCAATAGAGCAGGGCGCTGCACCAACGACAAACGGGCTGGCTGCACAGGCCTGATGGGACGTGGACAGGGCAGGACGCCTACTGACTGCCGTAATCCATTTCAAGATTGGGAGCGTCACAACAATGAAGATGAATAAAACCTTGCTGGCCACCGTGTTATCTGCAGGCTTGCTGGCCTCTGCCGGCGCCCAGGCGGCGGGTTGGTGCGAGTCCGGCAAACCGGTGAAATTCGCCGGGCTGAACTGGGAAAGCGGCATGTTGCTCACCGACATCCTGCAAACCGTGCTGGAGAAAGGCTACGGCTGCAAAACCGATAGCTTGCCGGGCAACTCCATCACCATGGAAAACGCCCTGAGCAGCAACGACATCCAGGTTTTCGCCGAAGAGTGGGTAGGCCGCAGCGAGGTCTGGAACAAGGCCGAGAAGGCCGGCAAAGTTGTCGGTGTTGGTGCGCCGGTGGTCGGCGCCGTGGAAGGCTGGTATGTGCCGCGTTATGTGATCGAAGGCGACGCCAAGCGCAAGCTGGAACCCAAGGCACCAGACCTGAAAAATATCGCCGACCTGGCCAAATACGCCTCGGTGTTCAAGGACCAGGAAGAGCCCTCCAAGGGCCGCTTCTACAACTGCCCGGCCGGTTGGACCTGTGAGCTGGATAACAGCGAAATGCTGAAAAGCTATGGCCTGGAAAGCACCTACACCAACTTCCGCCCTGGCACCGGCCCGGCGCTGGATGCCGCCGTGCTGTCGAGCTACAAGCGTGGCGAGCCGATCCTGTTCTACTACTGGTCGCCAACCCCGCTGATGGGCCAGGTCGATCTGGTCAAGCTGCAGGAAAAGCCCGGTGTGGATAAAAGCGTGAGCATCAAGGTCGGCCTGTCCAAAACCTTCCACGAGCAAGCGCCTGAACTCGTGGCGGTGCTGGAGAAGGTCAACCTGCCCATCGACCTGCTTAACCAGAACCTCGGTCGCATGGCCAAAGAGCGGATTGAGTCGCCAAAACTGGCGAAAATTTTCCTCAAGGAACATCCTGAAGTCTGGCACGCATGGGTGAGCGACGACGCAGCCAAGAAAATCGACGCGGCCTTGTAGGTCAAGCGTGTCCGGCTACCCTCAAGGGCCAGCCGGGCACCCGGCCACAACCCACTGGATCGAGAGCACGCTATGTTTCCTGAGAGTTTTACGTTTTCCATCGCCGACTGGGTCAACGGTTGGGTGGACTCACTGGTCACCAACTACGGCGATGTGTTCCGGCACATCTCCGACACGCTGTTATGGGCCATCGTCAACCTGGAAGGCTTGCTGCGTGCAGCGCCCTGGTGGCTGATGCTCGCCATTGTCGGCGGCATCGCCTGGCATGCCACCCGCAAGGTGGTGACCACGGCGGTGATCGTCGGTCTGCTGTTCCTGGTGGGTGCGGTTGGCCTGTGGGACAAGCTCATGCAAACCCTGGCACTGATGATGGTCGCCACGGTGATCTCGGTGCTGATCGGCATTCCGTTGGGCATTTTGTCTGCACGCAGCAATCGCCTGCGGTCGGTATTGATGCCGCTGCTCGACATCATGCAAACCATGCCCAGCTTTGTGTACCTGATCCCGGTGCTGATGCTGTTTGGCCTGGGCAAGGTGCCGGCGATTTTCGCCACGGTGATCTACGCCGCGCCACCGTTGATTCGCCTCACCGACTTGGGCATTCGCCAGGTCGACGGCGAAGTCATGGAAGCCATCAACGCCTTCGGTGCCAACCGCTGGCAGCAACTGTTTGGCGTGCAACTGCCGCTGGCATTGCCGAGCATCATGGCCGGTATCAACCAGACCACCATGATGGCGTTGTCGATGGTGGTGATCGCCTCGATGATCGGCGCCCGAGGCCTGGGTGAAGACGTGCTCGTCGGCATCCAGACCCTCAACGTCGGCCGTGGCCTCGAAGCAGGGCTGGCGATTGTGATTCTTGCAGTGGTCATCGACCGCATTACCCAGGCCTATGGTCGTCCACGGCATGAGGCGAGCAAATGACTACTGTCAGCAAAATTGAAGTTAAAAACGTCTTCAAGATTTTCGGCAACCGCTCCAAGGAAGCCCTGGCGATGGTTGGTCAGGGCAAGACCAAGGACCAGGTACTGGCCGAGACCGGTTGCGTGGTCGGCGTGAACGACCTGTCACTGAGCATCGGCACGGGCGAGATCTTTGTGATCATGGGCCTTTCGGGTTCGGGCAAGTCCACGTTGGTGCGTCACTTCAACCGCCTGATCGATCCAACCAGCGGCGCGATCCTGGTGGACGGCGAAGACATCCTGCAACTGGACATGGAAGCCCTGCGCCAATTCCGTCGCCACAAGATCAGCATGGTGTTCCAGAGCTTCGGCCTGCTGCCCCACAAGAGCGTGCTCGACAACGTCGCCTACGGCCTCAAGGTGCGCGGCGAAACCAAGCAGGTGTGCGCCGAACGTGCGCTGCACTGGATCGAAACCGTGGGCCTCAAAGGCTACGAAAACAAATACCCGCACCAGCTTTCCGGTGGCATGCGCCAACGTGTAGGCCTGGCCCGCGCCTTGGCAGCCGATACCGACATCATCCTGATGGACGAAGCCTTCAGCGCCCTCGACCCGCTGATCCGCGCCGAGATGCAGGACCAGTTGCTGGAGCTGCAAAAGACCCTGCACAAGACCATCGTGTTCATCACCCACGACCTCGACGAGGCGGTGCGCATTGGCAACCGCATTGCGATTCTCAAGGACGGCAAGCTGATCCAGGTCGGCACGCCGCGCGAGATTCTGCATTCGCCGGCGGATGAGTATGTGGACCGGTTTGTTCAGCGCCGGGCGGCGGTGGTGTAGCTGATCGTTCCCACGCTCTGCGTGGGAATGCATCCCGTGACGCTCCGCGTCACACCTGATAGCGGGACGCGGAGCGTCCCAGGCGGCGTTCCCACGCAGAGCGTGGGAACGATCAATTCAAGAGGCTCAAGATGTCCCAGGCAACAAAAATCATCATCGCCGACGCTCCCCTGCGTTGGCAGGACGTGGTCGCCGTCGCCCGCCACGGCGCCGTGCTCGAACTCTCGGGCCACGCCTGGGCGCGTATCGACAATGCCCAGGCCATCGTGCAACGCATCGTCACCAGCGGCGAACGCGCCTATGGTGTGAATACCGGCCTGGGCGCGCTGTGCAATGTGTCGCTCAAGGGTGAACAACTCAGCCAGTTGTCGCGCAACACACTGCTGAGCCACGCCTGTGGCGTCGGCCCGCTGCTGAGCGACGAACAGACCCGCGCGATTATCTGCGCAGCCATCATCAACTACAGCCACGGCAAATCCGGCCTGCACCCGCAGGTGGTGCATTCGTTGCTGGCGTTGCTCAACCATGGCATCACGCCGCAAGTGCCGTCCCAGGGCTCGGTGGGCTACCTGACCCACATGGCCCACATTGGCGTGGCCTTGCTCGGGGTTGGCGATGTGAGCTATCGCGGCCAGATCGTGACGGCGCAAGCCGCCTTAAAAGCCGAAGGTTTACAGCCTGTGGTGCTCGGCGCCAAAGACGGCCTGTGCCTGGTCAATGGCACGCCGTGCATGACCGGCCTGAGCTGCCTGGCCCTGGCCGACGCGCATCACCTGCTGCAATGGGCCGACGTGATCGGCGCCATGAGTTTCGAAGCCCAGCGTGGTCAGATCGACGCCTTCGACGAAGCCATCATCGCCCTCAAGCCACACCCAGGCATGCAGCAAGTCGGCATCAACCTGCGTGCCTTGCTTGACGGCAGTGAAGTGATCGCCAGCAGCAAAGGCATCCGCACCCAGGACGCGCTGAGCATCCGCTCGATCCCGCAGATTCACGGTGCGGCGCGTGATCAGGTTGAACACGCCACGCGCCAGATCGAGACCGAACTCAACAGCGCCACCGACAACCCGCTGGTGCTCGGCACGCCGGATAACTACCGCGTGGTGTCCCAGGCCAACCCGCATGGGCAGTCTGTGGCGCTGGCGGCCGACATGCTCGCCATCGCCATGGCCGAAATCGGCTCGGTGGCCGAGCGTCGCCTCGACCGCCTGATCAACCCGCACGTCAGTGGTTTGCCGGCGTTCCTGGTCAGCAACCCTGGGGTCAACTCCGGGATGATGATCGTGCAGTACGTCGCCGCCTCGCTGTGCGGGCAAAACCGTCAACTGGCGCAACCGGCGGTGCTCGACAATTTCGTTACCTCGGGCCTGCAGGAAGACCACCTGAGCATGGGCACCAATGCCGCGCTCAAGCTGCATCAGCTGTTGGCCAACGTCACGCAGATTCTCGCCATCGAGTACCTGCTGGCAGCCCAAGCGTTCGAGTTTTTGAAGGACCAGCGTTTCGGCGCGGGTACTGACAGCGCCTGGCGTCTGCTACGCGAAAAGGTCGCACCTTACGAACAAGACCGTTGGTTGGCGCCAGATATTGCCGCCACCGCCGCGCTGCTCAAAGACACCGCTTTGCTGCGCTCAGCAATTCCCCATTTGCACTAAACACTTATTCAAAAGAACAATTCAAAGGAGCATGAATGTGACTGCGCTAAATTTGATTCCAGGCCAACTGAGCCTTGCCCAACTGCGAGCCATCTACCAGCAGCCGGTAACCCTCACTCTGGATGACAGCGCCACGGCGCAGATCGAAGCCAGTGTGGCCTGCGTGGAGCAGATTCTCGCCGAGAACCGCACCGCCTACGGCATCAACACCGGTTTTGGCCTGCTGGCCTCGACCCGCATTGCCAGTGAAGACCTGGAAAACCTCCAGCGTTCCCTGGTGCTGTCCCACGCCGCCGGCGTCGGTGAGCCGATCAGCGATGCGCTGGTGCGGCTGGTCATGGTGCTTAAGGTCAACAGCCTGAGCCGTGGGTTCTCCGGCATTCGTCGCCAGGTGATCGACGCGCTGATCGCACTGATCAACGCCGAGGTGTACCCGCACATTCCGCTTAAAGGTTCGGTCGGTGCTTCCGGCGACTTGGCGCCATTGGCGCATATGTCGCTGGTGCTGCTGGGCGAAGGCAAGGCGCGCTACAAGGGCGAATGGCTGGAAGCCACCGAAGCGCTGAAAGTTGCCGGCCTGACGCCGCTGACGCTGGCGGCCAAAGAAGGCCTGGCGCTGCTGAACGGCACCCAGGTATCCACCGCTTATGCCTTGCGCGGCCTGTTCGAAGGCGAAGACCTGTTCGCCGGTGCGCTGGCGTGCGGTGCCCTCACCGTGGAAGCGGTATTGGGCTCGCGCTCGCCGTTTGATGCACGTATCCATGCCGCCCGTGGCCAGCGTGGTCAGATCGACGCGGCCGCGGCTTATCGCGACCTGCTCGGCGAGAGCAGCCAGGTGTCCCAGTCGCACCAGAACTGCGACAAGGTGCAAGACCCGTATTCCCTGCGTTGCCAGCCGCAAGTCATGGGCGCCTGCCTGACCCAGTTCCGCCAGGCTGCCGACGTGCTGGTGGTAGAGGCCAACGCCGTGTCGGATAACCCGCTGGTATTTGCTGCCGAGGGCGACGTGATTTCCGGCGGTAACTTCCACGCTGAGCCGGTGGCCATGGCTGCCGACAACATGGCGCTGGCTATCGCCGAAATCGGCTCGCTGAGCGAGCGTCGTATCTCGTTGATGATGGACAAGCACATGTCGCAACTGCCGCCGTTTTTGGTCGGCAATGGCGGGGTGAACTCCGGTTTCATGATCGCCCAGGTCACCGCTGCGGCGCTCGCCAGTGAGAACAAGGCGCTGGCGCATCCTCATAGCGTGGACAGCCTGCCGACGTCGGCCAACCAGGAAGACCACGTGTCCATGGCTCCGGCTGCGGGCAAGCGTTTGTGGGAAATGGCTGAAAATACCCGTGGTGTACTCGCGGTTGAGTGGCTGGCGGCATGCCAGGGCCTGGACCTGCGCGATGGCTTGAAGACTTCGACCAAGCTGGAAAAAGCCCGCGGGATCCTGCGCGACAAAGTGGCGTTTTATGAGAAGGACCGCTTCTTTGCCCCTGACATCAATGCCGCCAGCGAACTGCTCGCCAGCCGCTGCCTGAATGAGCTGGTGCCGGCCAAGCTTCTGCCGAGCTTGTAACCGCAACGCAACCCAGTGTGGGAGCTGGCTTGCCTGCGATAGCTATCTGTCAGTTGAAACATGTGTGACTGACATACGATCGTTCCCACGCTCTGCGTGGGAATGTTGCCCTGGACGCTCCGCCTCCGCTTTAAGAGTCGTGACGCGGAGCGTCACAGGATGTGTTCCCACGCGGAGCGTGGGAACGATCTTCTCCTCATAAAAATAATAGGGACGAGAAATGCACCAGCAAGAAAAGGGTTTGAAACGCGGGCTGAGCGCCCGACATATTCGCTTCATGGCACTCGGTTCCGCGATCGGCACCGGGTTGTTCTATGGTTCCGCCTCTGCCATCCAAATGGCCGGCCCTGCCGTGCTGCTGGCCTACCTGATCGGCGGCGCCGCCGTGTTCATGGTGATGCGTGCTCTCGGTGAAATGGCCGTGCACAACCCGGTGTCAGGCTCCTTCGGCCAGTACGCCAGCACCTACCTGGGGCCTATGGCCGGGTTTGTGCTCGGCTGGACCTACGCATTTGAAATGATCATCGTCTGCCTCGCCGACGTCACCGCCTTTGGCATCTACATGGGCTTCTGGTTTCCCGAGGTCGCACGTTGGGTCTGGGTGCTCGGCATCGTGTTTTTGATCGGCGGCCTGAACCTGTGCAACGTCAAAGTGTTTGGCGAAATGGAGTTCTGGCTGTCGCTGCTCAAGGTCGGCGCCATCGTGGCGATGATCCTCGGCGGCTTTGGCATCATGCTGTTTGGCATTCATTCTGCTGGCGAAACCCAGGCCAGCGGCTTGAGCAACCTGTGGGCCCACGGCGGCTTCATGCCTAACGGCATTGGCGGCCTGATCGCCTCGTTCGCGGTGGTGATGTTTGCGTTTGGCGGCATCGAAATCATCGGCATCACGGCCGGTGAAGCCAAAGACCCGCAGCGCGTGATCCCCAAGGCGATCAATGCGGTGCCGCTGCGCATCCTGCTGTTCTACGTGCTGACCCTGTTTGTGCTGATGGCCATCTACCCGTGGCCACAGATTGGCAGCCAGGGCAGTCCGTTCGTGCAGATCTTCAGCAACCTTGGCATCGGCTCGGCAGCGACCATCCTCAATATCGTGGTGATCTCGGCCGCCGTCTCGGCCATCAACAGCGACATTTTTGGCGCCGGCCGCATGATGTATGGCCTGGCCCAGCAAGGGCAGGCGCCCAAGGGTTTTGCGCAGCTGTCCAAGCAAGGCGTGCCGTGGATGACCGTACTGGTAATGGGCGCGTCGTTGCTCGGCGGCGTGGTGCTCAACTACCTGATCCCGGAAAACGTGTTCCTGTTGATCGCCTCGATTGCCACTTTCGCCACCGTGTGGGTGTGGCTGATGATCCTGTTTACCCAGGTTGCCATGCGCCGCTCGATGACCAGGGAACAGGTGGCCGAACTGAAATTCCCGGTGCCGTTCTGGCCGTATGCGCCAGCGGCGGCCATTGTGTTCATGCTGTTCGTGTTTGGCGTGCTGGGTTACTTCCCGGACACCCAGGCCGCTTTGCTGGTCGGCGCCGTCTGGATCGTGTTGCTGGTCCTCGCCTACCTGCTGTGGGTCAAGCCCGCTGCCGGGCAGGGGGCCAAGGTCCATTACGACCCGGCTTTGTCTCATCGATAACTTAGGGAGGCGTTGATGAAAACGCTTTGGCAACACTGCCACGTCGCAACTATGGCCCAGGGCAAATACTCGATCATCGAGGATGCCGCCATGGTCACCGCGGGTTCGCTGATCGAGTGGATCGGCCCGCGCAGCCAGGCGCCAGTGGCGGATTACGCCCAGGTGCATGACCTGCAAGGCGCGTGGGTCACCCCCGGGCTGATCGACTGCCACACCCACACGGTGTTCGGCGGCAATCGCAGCGGTGAATTCGAGCAGCGTCTTGAAGGCGTGAGCTACGCCGAAATCGCCGCCAAGGGCGGCGGTATTGCCAGCACCGTGCGCGCCACCCGTGCCGCCACGGAAGATGAATTGTTTGCCAGCGCTGAAAAGCGCCTGCGCAGTTTGCTGCGTGACGGCGTGACCACGGTGGAGATCAAGTCCGGCTACGGCCTGGACCTGGCCAACGAGCGCAAGATGCTGCGGGTTGCGCGGCGCCTTGGCCAGGTGCTGCCGGTGAGCGTGCGCGCCACGTGCCTGGCGGCTCACGCGCTGCCGCCGGAGTACAAGGATCGCGCTGACGACTACATCGACCACATCTGCACTGAGATGCTCCCGGCGCTCGCGGCCGAAGGGCTGGTGGATGCGGTAGACGCCTTCTGTGAGTACCTGGCGTTTTCCACCGAACAAGTGGAGCGTGTATTCAAGGTCGCCCAGCAGTTGGGCTTGCCGGTGAAACTGCACGCCGAGCAGTTGTCCTCTTTGCACGGCTCCAGCCTGGCGGCGCGTTACCACGCACTGTCGGCGGACCACCTGGAGTTCATGACCGAAGAAGACGCCATCGCCATGGCCGCGTCCGGCACTGTCGCGGTGTTGCTGCCGGGCGCGTTCTACTTCCTGCGTGAAACCCAGTTGCCGCCGATGGATGCGCTGCGCAAGCACGGCGTGAAAATCGCCATCGCCAGTGACCTCAACCCCGGCACCTCGCCGGCGCTGTCGGTACGCCTGATGCTGAACATGGCCTGCACCCTGTTCCGCATGACCCCGGAAGAAGCCTTGGCCGGCGCCACGCAACATGCGGCCACCGCGCTGGACATGGGTGACACCCACGGTTCGCTGGAAGTGGGCAAGGTCGCGGATTTCGTCGCCTGGCAGATTGATCGCCCCGCCGACCTGGCTTACTGGCTGGGCGGCGAGCTGGATAAACGCGTCGTGCGCCATGGCGTCGACGTCACCGTCTGAGGAGTGTTGTTGTGGATAAGGTTCTGAGTTTCAAACAAGGCCGTGTGCCGCTGCTGATCAGCATGCCCCACGCGGGGTTGCGCCTGACGCCTGCGGTCGAAGCCGGGCTGATCCCCGAGGCGCAAAGCCTGCCGGACACCGACTGGCACATCCCCACGCTGTATGACTTTGCCGAGGCATTGGGCGCCAGCACCTTGTCGGCCGAGTACTCGCGGTTTGTGATTGACCTGAACCGGCCGTCCGACGACAAACCGCTCTACGCCGGCGCCACCACCGGGCTGTACCCGGCGACCCTGTTCGATGGCGTGCCGTTGTTCCGTGAAGGGCAGGTGCCGTCCGAAGAAGAACGCGTAACCTACCTGCAAAAAATCTGGGGCCCGTACCACCGCACCCTGCAAGAAGAGCTGGCGCGCCTCAAGGCCGAGTTCGGCTACGCCTTGCTGTTTGATGCGCACTCGATCCGCTCGGTAATCCCGCACCTGTTCGACGGCAAGCTGCCGGACTTCAACCTCGGCACCTTCAACGGCGCGGCGTGTAACCCCGAGCTGGCCAGCCAGCTGGAAGGCATCTGCGCTCAGCATCCGCAGTTCACCCATGTGCTGAACGGGCGCTTCAAGGGCGGGCATATCACTCGCCACTATGGCGACCCGGCGCAGGATATTCATGCGGTGCAGTTGGAACTGTGCCAGAGCACGTATATGGAAGAGGTTGAGCCGTTCCGGTATCGCCCTGATTTGGCTGCGCCGACCCAGGTTGTGTTGAAGCAGTTGCTGGAAGGGTTGTTGGCCTGGGGGCAGAAGCGCTACGGCTGATATCGCTATCGCAGGCAAGCCAGCTCCCACATGTTGATCTGTGAACACATTCAAATGTGGGAGCTGGCTTGCCTGCGATGGGGCCCCAAAGTCGCCCCAGTGCAACTGCCGGTCGCCACAGTTCGTGTCAGCAAAGGTCCCGCTGGGTAAGGTTGTGGGTACGGCGCACCAGACGCCACTTCCCACAATAAAAGCTGCCCAGTGAGACCTCATCCATGAAAAGACTGTTGTTGATCCTCACCGGCGCGGCTTTGATCAGCGCCAACGCCATGGCCGCAGAACCTGCATCCTGTAAAACCATCCGCATGGGCGTGGTCAGCTGGACCGACGTCATCGCTACCTCAGGCATGGCCGACGTGCTGCTCAATGGCCTGGGCTACGACAGCAAGCAGACCAGCGCGGTGCAGCAGATCATCTTTGCCGGCATCCGCGACAAACGCCTGGATATCTTCCTCGGCTACTGGAAACCGGCGATGGATAACAACATCTCGCCGTTCCTGGCCGCCAAGCAGGTCAAGGTGTTCGACACGCCCAGCCTCGCCGACGCCCAAGCCACCCTGGCCGTGCCGCAATACGTGGCGGATGCCGGGCTGAAGACGTTTGCCGACATCGCCCGCTTCAAGGACAAGTTGGGCGGCAAGATCTACGGCATCGAGCCGGGCAGTGGCGCCAATACCGATATCCAAAAGATGATCGACACCAACCATTTCGGCCTGGGCGGCTTCAAACTGGTAGCTTCCGGTGAAGCGGGCATGCTCGCAGCGGTGCAGCGAGCGGTGAACCGCAAGGAGTTCGTGGTGTTCGTCGGCTGGACCCCGCACCCGATGAACATCAATATGAAAATGGCCTACCTCACTGGCAGTGAAGATGTGTTCGGCCCGGACGAAGGTCGCGCCACGGTTTCCACCGTCACCGCGCCGGATTTTGGCGAACGCTGCCCCAACGCCAACCGTTTGTTGCAGAACCTGACCTTCACCGCTGCCCAGGAAAGCCAGTTGATGGTGCCGATCATGGAACGCCAGTCGCCGCAGGAGGTGGCCAGGCAATGGTTGCGTGACCACCCAGAGGATTTGCAGCGCTGGTTGGCCGGGGTCAAGGCGTTTGATGGCAGCGATGGCGTGGCGGCAGTGCAGGCCAGCCTCAAACCCTGAAAACACCGCCGGGCAAAATGTGGGAGCTGCGGTGCGACGATTCGACTGGCCTGCGATAGCGGTGTATCAGTGAATGAAGAGGTGACTGACACACTGCTATCGCAGGCAAGCCAGCTCCCACGTTTAGATCTCCATTCTCAGGGATATTGAGCATGTATCCGATTTCAGCGCAGCTTGCCGCCTTCATCGCCAAAACCGAATCCTTCACCAGTGACGACTCTTCGCTGGCGGGCTTGCGCCATAACTACGACCGTATGTGCCAGGCCTTCACGCCACCGAAGCCTGAAGGGCTGCAACTGTCGGACTTTTCCCTGGGCGGTGTAGGCGTGCGCAGTTACCTACCCACGGCGCCAGCGCCGACGGAGGGCTGGCCCTGTCTCCTTTATATGCACGGTGGCGGCTGGGTGGTCGGCGGGTTGGACTCCCACGACTTCATCTGCTTCGAACTGGCGAGCGCGTTGCAGGTACTGGTGATCGCCATCGACTACCGTCTGGCGCCGGAGTACCCGTTCCCGGCAGCCTACCAAGACTGTCGCGCCGTATGGCAGGCAATCCAGGCCGCGCAGGGGCCGCACGCCATCAACCTGCAACGCCTGGTGGTGATGGGCGACAGCGCGGGCGGCAATCTGGCGGCGGCGCTGTGCCTGGGGCTGCGCGACGACGGCCAGCCGCTGCCCATGGCCCAGGTGCTGATTTACCCCGGCCTGGGCGGGCCTGCCGATTTGCCCTCGCGGCGTGACTGCATGGACGCGCCGCTGCTCAGTACTGCCGACACCGACTGCTACCTGGCAATGTACCTGCATGCTGCGGTCACGCCATCGGCCTATGCCATGCCTTTGTTGGCCGAGCATTTCGGCGGCTTGCCCAAGGCGTTGATCGCCGTGGCCCAGTTCGACCCGTTGCGCGATGACGGCATGCTCTATGCCGAACGGCTGCAACAGGCCGGTGTGCCCGCCGTGCTGTATCCCGGCAAAGGTCTGGTCCACGGTTGCTTGCGCGCGCGCGGCCAAGCCCCGGAGGTGGATCAGCTTTATAACTATCTGCTGCATTACCTCAGGAGCGAAGGGCTGACACAGGTCTAAGTATTCAAGGACATGCTCATTGCACAATTCGGGTTTATGATGCCAGACGGCAAGAATAATAGACGTCCCCTCAGGGATGAACCCGACACCCTATGGAGCGCGCAATGCAGACTTGGTACCCGCAGATCAAACCCTACGCCCGGCACGATCTGGCAGTCGATGACACCCACACGCTGTACGTCGATGAAAGTGGCTCCCCCGAAGGTTTGCCTGTCGTCTTCATCCATGGCGGCCCCGGCTCCGGTTGCGATGCCCAGAGCCGCTGCTATTTCGACCCGAACCTGTACCGCATCGTTACCTTCGACCAGCGTGGCTGCGGGCGTTCCACGCCGCGCGCGAGTCTTGAAAACAACACCACCTGGGATCTGGTCGCCGACCTCGAGCGCATCCGCGAACACCTGGGCATCGACAAATGGGTGCTGTTTGGTGGTTCCTGGGGCTCGACCCTGTCGCTGGCCTATGCGCAAAGCCACCCTGAGCGTGTGCATGGTTTGATCCTGCGCGGTATCTTCCTGGCCCGCCCGCAGGATATTCATTGGTTCTACCAGGAAGGCGCGAGCCGCATGTTCCCGGATTACTGGCAGGACTACCTTGCCCCGATCCCGGCGGACGAGCGCCACGACATGGTTGCCGCCTACCACAAGCGCCTCACCGGCAACGACCAGATCGCCCAGATGCACGCAGCCAAAGCCTGGTCCGGTTGGGAAGGGCGCATGCTCGGCCTGTGCCCGAGCCCGCAGCACGTCGAGCGTTTTTCCGAGCCGCAGCGCGCCCTGTCGATTGCGCGTATCGAGTGCCACTACTTCACCAATAACTCTTTCCTGGAGCCCAACCAGCTGATTCGCGATATGCACAAGATCGCCCATCTGCCTGGGGTCATCATCCATGGCCGCTACGATATGATCTGCCCGCTGGATAATGCCTGGGAGCTGCATCAGGCCTGGCCCAACAGTGAGCTGCAGGTGATTCGCGAGGCTGGCCATGCGGCATCCGAGCCGGGCATCACCGATGCGTTGGTGCGTGCGACCGGCGAGATGGCACGGCGCCTGCTTGATCTGCCGCCAGAAGAAGCATGAAGGGCCTGTTGCAACGGGTGCGTGGCGCCCGGGTCGAGGTGGCGGGTGAAGTCGTAGGCTCGATAGACCAGGGATTACTGGTGCTGGTCGCCGTGGAACCTTCAGATACGCCCGAGAGTGCCGACAAACTGTTGCACAAGCTGCTTAACTATCGGGTGTTCAGCGACGATGAGGGCAAGATGAACCTGTCCTTGAAGGACATTGGCGGTGGTTTGCTGCTGGTATCGCAGTTCACTCTGGCGGCGGACACCAAAAGCGGGTTGCGGCCCAGCTTCTCCACAGCGGCCCCACCGGCCCTGGGAGCCGTGCTTTTTGAACACTTGTTGTTACAAGCGCAACAATTGCATGGCAAGGTGGCATCGGGGCGTTTTGGCGCTGATATGCAGGTGCATTTGGTCAATGATGGCCCTGTGACCTTCCTCTTACAGACATGAATGTATTAAAAACGACTTTAATGCCTAAAAACGCAGGGTTTCGCTACAAATACTTCGTTGTCCCTGATGCGTTGTTTCGCGGGCTACTAGATAATCGCGCGCTATGGGGATCAGCGTAAATTGGTCCATTTTTGACTTAGGTAGAGACTTGTCCGACGGCCTTTGGGGAATCATTTTGACCCAGAGGAGTCGGAACAATGCTCGCCAACCTGGCATATAGATAGCTGGCCGTTGGTTTTTTGATCTGTTTTCGGCGAGGGTTGCTCGTGATTGTTAGTCCCTGTAATGCACCAAAATTGTCTGCCAAACGGTTACGAAACGCACTGGTAACGGGCTCTGCCCTGTTTTGCCTGTTCGGGGCGGGTCAACTGTGGGCATTCAGTCTGGATGATGTGTCGGCCAAGGCAAAAGAGCTGGCCGGGCAGAAATACGAAGCTCCGCGCAGCAATCTGCCGAACGAATTTCGCGAAATGAAATTCGCGGACTATCAGAAGATTCGTTTCCGCAACGAAAAAGCCGAGTGGGCCGATCAGAACACGCCATTCAAGCTGTCCTTCTATCACCAGGGCATGCACTTTGACACGCCGGTGAAAATCAACGAAGTGACCGCCGACAGCGTCCAGGAAATCAAGTACGACCCAAATCGTTTCGATTTCGGCGACGTGAAATTTGATCCTAAAGCCACCGAACAGCTGGGTTATGCCGGTTTCCGTGTGCTGTACCCGATCAACAAGGCCGACAAGCAAGACGAAATCATGACCATGCTCGGCGCCAGCTACTTCCGCGTCGTCGGCAAAGGCCAGGCCTATGGCCTGTCGGCCCGTGGCATGGCGATCGACACTGCATTGCCGTCCGGTGAAGAGTTCCCGCGTTTCACCGAGTTCTGGATTGAGCGCCCAAAACCGGGCGAGAAACAGCTGGTGATCTTCGCCCTGCTGGACTCGCCACGCGCAACCGGCGCCTATCGCCTGACCCTGCGCCCGGGCACCGACACCATTGTCGACGTCAAATCCCAGATGTTCCTGCGTGACAAGGTCAGCAAACTGGGCATCGCCCCGCTGACCAGCATGTACTTGTTCGGCGCAAACCAGCCGTCCAAGGTGCTCAACTACCGTCGTGAACTGCACGATTCCAGCGGCCTGTCGATCCATGCCGGCAATGGCGAGTGGATCTGGCGCCCACTGAACAACCCTAAACACCTGTCGGTCAGCAACTTCGCCGTTGAAAACCCGCGTGGTTTCGGCCTGCTGCAACGTGGCCGCGACTTCAGCCACTACGAAGACCTGGACGACAACTACGACAAGCGCCCAAGCGCCTGGATCGAACCTGAAGGCGACTGGGGCAAGGGTTCTGTCGACCTGGTAGAGATTCCGACCGCCGACGAAACCAACGACAACATCGTTGCGTTCTGGAGCCCGGCCGAGCTGCCGAAAGTCGGCGAGCCGCTGGACGTCAGCTACCGCTTGCACTGGACCATGGACGAGAAAGACCTGCACCCGGCCGACAGCGCTTGGGTCAAGCAGACCTTGCGCTCCACCGGTGACGTGAAGCAATCCAACCTGATCCGCCAGCCTGACGGCAGTGTGGCCTACCTGGTGGACTTCGAAGGCCCGTCCCTGAAGAACCTGCCACCGGATGCGCCAGTGCGCAGCCAGGTGAGCGTGGGCGACAACGCCGAAATCGTTGAAAACAGCGTGCGCTACAACGAGCACACCAAAGGCTGGCGCCTGACCCTGCGCATGAAGATCAAGGACGCAGGCAAGCCTACCGAAATGCGTGCCGCGCTGGTTGAGGACATCGTGAAGCCTGAGCCTGAGAAGGTTTCGACCCAGGTGCTCAAGGCCGACAAGCTGCTGGCCAAGCAACACGAAAAACAGGCCAGGAAAGACGCCAAGGAAGCGAAAGACAAGGACGCCAAGCAGCCAGAGGCTGCCCCCGCCAATCCGGAGCCGGAAAAGACCGAACACGTCCTGACCGAAACCTGGAGCTATCAGTTGCCTGCCGATGAGTAATTCTCAAGCCACGCCAGAGACCCTGTCCGAGTACCTGGCGCACCTCCCGATGACCGCAGAGCAGCGCGCCGAACTGGCGGGCTGCACCTCCTTCAGCGAGCTGCACGAACGCTTGTCGTCAAAGACGTTCGACGCACCCACCGAGGCTGCCCAAGCCTCGGTCGGCCGCCGGTTGACGCTCAATACCGCCGAAGAGCTGCAAGACGCCGAGATGCTGGCGCTTGACGCCAACGGTCGGGTTTGCCTGAAGGCCACGCCGCCGATCCGTCGGACCAAAGTGGTGCCGGAGCCATGGCGTACCAATATCCTGGTGCGTGGTTGGCGCCGGATGACCGGTCGCACCAACCCTCCGGCCCCGCCGAAGGATGAGCGCGTATTGCCGGCAGCACGCTGGCGTACCGTGGGTTCGATCCGTCGCTATATCCTGCTGGTGCTGATGCTCGGCCAGACCATTGTGGCCGGCTGGTACATGAAAGGCATCATGCCGTACCAGGGCTGGTCGCTGGTCGACTTCGACGAAATCCGCAACCAGACCCTGCTGCAAACGGCCACCCAGGTGCTGCCTTACGCCTTGCAAACCAGCATCCTGATCATGTTCGGGATTCTGTTCTGCTGGGTCTCGGCCGGTTTCTGGACCGCGCTGATGGGCTTCCTGGAGCTGCTGACCGGCCACGATAAATACCGGATCTCCGGTAAAAGTGCTGGTGACGAGCCGATTCCAAAGGATGCCCGCACCGCGCTGGTGATGCCGATCTGCAACGAAGACGTGCCCCGGGTATTTGCCGGCCTGCGCGCTACTTTCGAATCGGTAGCCGCCACTGGCGACCTGGACCGTTTCGATTTCTTCGTGCTCAGCGACAGTAACGAAGCCGATATCTGCATCGCTGAACAGCAAGCCTGGCTTGATGTGTGCCGCGAAGCCGGTGGTTTCGGCAAGATCTTCTATCGCCGCCGTCGCCGTCGCGTAAAGCGCAAGAGCGGCAACCTCGACGACTTCTGCCGTCGCTGGGGCGGTGAATACAAGTACATGGTGGTGCTCGACGCCGACAGCGTGATGAGTGGTGAATGCCTCACCAGCCTGGTGCGCTTGATGGAAGCCACGCCGGATGCCGGGATCATCCAGACCGCGCCACGTGCGTCGGGCATGGACACCCTGTATGCGCGCATGCAGCAGTTCGCCACCCGTGTTTATGGCCCGCTGTTTACCGCTGGCCTGCACTTCTGGCAGTTGGGTGAATCCCACTACTGGGGTCACAACGCCATCATTCGTATGAAGCCGTTTATCGAGCACTGCGCCCTGGCGCCGTTGCCGGGTAAAGGCGCGTTTGCCGGTGCGATCCTCTCCCACGACTTCGTTGAAGCCGCGCTGATGCGCCGTGCCGGCTGGGGCGTGTGGATTGCTTATGACCTGCCGGGCAGCTACGAAGAACTGCCGCCGAACCTGCTGGATGAACTCAAGCGTGACCGTCGCTGGTGCCACGGCAACCTGATGAACTTCCGCCTGTTCCTGGTAAAAGGCATGCACCCGGTGCACCGTGCGGTGTTCCTGACCGGCGTGATGTCCTACCTGTCGGCGCCGTTGTGGTTCTTCTTCCTGGTGCTGTCGACGGCGTTGCTGGCGGTGAACACCTTGATGGAGCCGCAGTACTTCATGGCGCCACGCCAGCTGTACCCGCTGTGGCCACAATGGCACCCGGACAAGGCGGTGGCGCTGTTCTCCACCACCATCGTGCTGTTGTTCCTGCCTAAATTGCTCAGCATCATCCTGATCTGGGCCAAGGGCGCGAAAGAGTTCGGTGGCAAGTTCAAGGTGACCTTGTCGATGCTGCTGGAGATGCTGTTCTCCATGCTGCTGGCGCCGGTGCGCATGATCTTCCACACCCGTTTCGTGCTCGCCGCGTTCCTGGGCTGGGCTGCGACCTGGAACTCGCCGCAGCGTGACGACGACTCCACGCCATGGAGCGAGGCAGTCAAGCGCCACGGTCCACAGACCCTGCTGGGCTTTCTGTGGGCACTGTTGGTGGTGTGGTTGAACCCAAGCTTCCTGTGGTGGCTGATTCCGATCGTCGGCTCGCTGATGCTGTCGATTCCGGTGTCGGTGATCTCCAGCCGGGTCAAGCTGGGCCTCAAGTCTCGCGACGAGAGCCTGTTCCTGATCCCAGAGGAATACAACCCGCCGCAAGCCTTGCTGTCGACCGAGCAATACACCCACGAAAACCGTTGGCACGCCCTCAATGACGGGTTTGTGCGCTCGGTGGTCGACCCGCAGCAAAACGCACTGGCCTGTGCCCTGGCGACCTCGCGTCACCGTGAGGCGGAGCCCATCGAGCACTTGCGTCAGGAACGTGTGCGCCACGCGCTGAAAGTCGGCCCCGCCGGCCTCAACAACGGCGAGCGCCTGGCATTGCTCAGCGACCCGGTAGCCTTGGCTCGCCTGCATCAGCAGGTGTGGACTGAAGGTCACGCCGAGTGGCTCGGTGCCTGGCGTGCTTCGGTCAAGGCTGATCCGCACGCGCCATTGCTGCCGCTGCAACCGCTGTCTTCCCAGGCCCAACCGGCCTGATTCCGACGCCCCCGAGGGCTCACCTCGGGGGCGTTAGATGCGCTGGTCCTACAGCGTTTAGAACATCTTCTTGATAACGCTAACCCCTTGTTATTTCGAAACAAAAGACCTTTGTTCGAAGCGTATTGCCGTGCCTGTCGCTGGGGTAGCATCGCCCCCAAATTGACTAGGTCGCAGGGGGATTAATGATCAAAAGGTATTGTTTGGCGGTGCTGAGCGGCGTCATCGCATTGATTTACGCAGGCTGGTTGAGCGCTGGTGCCCTCGATGAGGCGGTTCGACGCGGTGTGCTTAAAGTCGGCACCACGCCCACCTATGTGCCCTTTGAAATGAAGGACAAGCAGGGCCGCATCGTCGGTTTCGAAATCGACTTGCTGCAGGCGATGAGCCGCGCGTTGGGCGTCGAGCTTGAACTGGTCGCGGTGCCATATACCGAGTTGCTACCGGGGCTGATGGCGAAGAAGTTCGACCTGATCGGCAGCGGCATGACGGTGACGCAGGAGCGCAACCTCAAGCTGAACTTCAGCGACTCCTTTATTGTGGTCGGCCAGACCGTGCTGCTGAACCCCAGCCTGGCCGGCAAGATTGCCAGCATCGAAGATCTCGACGAGGCGGGTTACCGCATCGCCGCGACTGAAGGCACGACCGGCGAAGCGGCTGCGCAGCGGTTTTTGGGCGCGGCGCGCCTGAGCACTTTTACCACGCCGGAAGAAGGCGTGCACCAAGTGGTCGAGGGCAAGGCCGACGCCTTCGTCCATGACGCACCCTACAACCTGATTGCGCTGGCCAGGCCGGAAAACCACCGGCTCTTTGCCCTTGAGCAACCGTTTACCTTTGAGCCTCTGGCGTTTGGCCTGAAAAAAGGCGACTACGACAGCCTCAACTGGATCAACCACTTCCTCAATCAAATTGCCCAGGATGGCACCTACGATCGGCTGCACGACAAGTGGTTCAAGGACACGGACTGGATGGCGGAGATCGACTAAGTGTCATAACTGCTTACACATCAATGAATTGCCGGCCTGTTGCGCTGATGTGTCTAGCCCCTGCGCAGTGATGCACCATTGTGGGGCTTTTGCGACATGCGCCGATAACATTTACCCGTGAAACCTTTGTGACGGGCAACGAGTGGGTTAGGATCGCACCCCGAATGGGTGCAGCCCTTTTGCGCGCCGGCCTTATAAGAATCTTTCAGGGGACTTGATTTTGAAAAAGTATCTTTCGATGCTGATGCTCGGCGTCACCGCGCTGGTCGCGGCCACTGCGGCGCATGCGGGCGCCATCGACGATGCGGTCAAGCGCGGCACGCTGAAAGTCGGCATGGACCCGACCTACATGCCGTTCGAAATGACCGACAAGCGCGGTGAAATCATCGGCTTTGAAGTCGACATTCTCAAGGCCATGGCCAAGTCCATGGGCGTCAAGCTGGAGTTGGTGTCCACCGGCTATGACGGCATTATCCCAGCCTTCCTGACCGGCAAGTTCGACATGATCGGCAGCGGTATGACCCTGACTCAGGAACGCAACCTGCGCCTGAACTTCAGCGAACCCTTCATCGTGGTCGGCCAGACCCTGCTGATTCGCAAGGACCTGGAAGGCACGATCAAGTCCTACAAAGATTTGAACGACGAGAAATACCGCCTGACCTCCAAGCTCGGCACTACCGGCGAGATGGTTGCCAGGAAACTGATCTCCAAAGCCAAGTACCACGGCTATGACAACGAGCAGGAAGGCGTGCTGGACGTGGTCAACGGCAAGGCCGATGCCTTTGTGTATGACGCACCTTACAACGTGGTCGCCGAGAAGAAAGTCGGTAATGGCAAGCTGGTGTTCCTGGAAGAACCCTTCACTTTCGAGCCCCTGGCGTTCGGCCTGAAAAAGGGCGACTTCGACAGCATCAATTACATCAACAACTTCCTGCACCAGATCCGCAACGACGGCACCTACGATCGCATCCATGACAAGTGGTTCAAGAGCTCCGAGTGGCTCAAGGACATGGAATAAGGGCTGACACCGAGTCGACTTCATCGCAGGCAAGCCAGCTCCCACAGTTGAAATGCGTTCCCTTGTGGGAGCGGGCTTGCCCGCGATGACGACATGCCAGGCGATACATCTTCGGAAAGTGAAATGAAACAGAAAAAAGCCCAATGGCCCTGGCACCTGCTGACCTTGGTCGTGCTGGTTGGCCTGGCCGGCGCGTTGTACTACGCCACCTCGTTGATGTCCTACGAGTGGCGCTGGAACCGCGTGCCGCAGTACTTCGCCTATCAGGCCGAAACGTCCCAGCGCGCCGCCGACATCTCCACTGTCATTGAGCTGGTGCGCAAAGGCGATGTGGCCGAAGTCACCTTGCGCAACGACGCAGGCGCCGAGCAAAAGCTGACCGTGGCCGACAACAGCCTGCAAGTGTCACGTGGCGATGACGTGGCCGAAGGCGATGTTATTGGCGTAACCCGGCATTGGGCGCTGGGCCCGCTGATGTGGGGCTTGTGGACGACCTTGTGGTTGTCGGTGGTCTCCGGAATCCTCGGCCTGGCGATTGGCCTGGCAACCGGCTTATGCCGTTTGTCGAGCAACCCGACCTTGCGCGATCTGTCGACGATCTACGTCGAACTGGTGCGCGGTACGCCGCTGTTGGTGCAAATCTTTATTTTCTACTTTTTCATCGGCACGGTGCTCAACCTGTCCCGCGAATTCGCCGGTATTGCCGCGTTGTCGCTGTTCACCGGCGCCTATGTGGCGGAAATCGTCCGCGCCGGCGTGCAGTCCATCACCCGTGGTCAGAACGAGGCCGCCCGTTCCCTGGGGTTGAGCGCCAGCCAGTCGATGCGTCATGTGGTGTTGCCGCAAGCGTTCAAACGCGTGCTGCCGCCATTGGCTGGGCAATTTATCAGCCTGGTGAAAGACACTTCGCTGGTTTCGGTGATCGCGATTACCGAGCTGCTTAAAAGTGGTCGTGAAGTGATCACCACCTCGTTCTCGCCCTTTGAAATCCTGTTCTGTGTGGCAGGCCTGTACCTGCTGATCAACCTGCCGCTGTCGAAAATGGCCAGCCGGCTTGAGCGGAGGCTCGCGCAAAGTGATTGAAGTTCGCGATCTGGTAAAAGTCTTCGACACCCGTGGCCAAGTGGTGCGCGCCGTGGACCACGTCACCACCCGGGTAGCCAAGGGCGAAGTGCTGGTGGTGATCGGTCCTTCAGGTTCGGGCAAGTCCACGTTCCTGCGCTGCCTTAACGGCCTGGAAGAGTTCGACTCGGGCTCGGTGAGCATCGATGGCCTGCAACTGGCCGACCCGAAAACCGACGTGAATGCCTACCGTCGTGAAGTCGGCATGGTGTTCCAGCACTTCAATTTGTTCCCGCACATGACCGTGCTGGAAAACCTGTGCCTGGCGCAAAAAGTCGTGCGCAAACGCGGCAAGCAAGAGCGTGAAGCCAAGGCTTTGGCACTGTTGGAAAAGGTCGGTATCGCGCAGAAGGCCAACGAGTTTCCATCACGCTTGTCCGGCGGCCAGCAACAACGGGTAGCCATTGCCCGTGCGTTGGCCATGGAACCCAAGGTAATGCTGTTTGATGAGCCCACCTCGGCGCTGGACCCGGAAATGGTCGGCGAAGTGTTGGACGTGATGAAGACCCTGGCCCTGGAAGGCATGACCATGGTCTGCGTCACCCACGAGATGGGCTTTGCCCGTGAAGTGGCAGACCGCGTGCTGTTCTTCGACCACGGCAAATTGCTCGAAGATGCGGCCCCGGCCGAGTTCTTCGATGCGCCCAAAGACCCGCGCGCCCAAGCGTTCCTGCGCCAGGTCCTGTAATTGAAGGCCGAGCTTCCTGTGGCGAGCAAGCTCGCTCGCCACAAGAGCCGTGAGTATCAAAGCCTGAATTTGCCCACCAGCGTCTGCAAATCCAGGCTCAATCGGGTCAACTGAACACTCGCAGCGGCCGTTTCCTCACTGGCCGCAGCGGTTTGTTCGGTGACATCGCGCACCTTCAGCACACTGCGATTGATCTCTTCCGCCACCGCGCTTTGCTGCTCGGCGGCGGCGGCAATCTGCGGGTTCATTTCCTGGATGATCGACACGGTACGCGTGATCGCTGCCAAGGCATCGCCGGCATCGCGGGTCAGGCCGACGCTGTTGTCGGTCAGGCTGCGGCTGTTGTCCATGATGTCCGCGACCTGCTGGGTGCCGGTATTCAGGCCGAGAATCAAACCTTCAATTTCTTCGGCGGATTCCTGGGTGCGCTGGGCCAGGCTGCGCACTTCGTCGGCCACTACCGCAAAACCCTGGCCGGCACTGCCCGCACGCGCCGCTTCGATGGCAGCGTTCAGGGCCAGCAGGTTGGTTTGCTGGGACACTGATTTGATCACGTCGAGCACGCTGCCGATTTTCTGGCTTTCATGTTGCAGCGCAATCATCGCCTGGCTCGAACGCGCCATCTCATGGGCCAGGTGCCCGATTTGCTCGACGGCCTGGGTCACCACTTTTTCGCCGGCGCTGGCCTCCTGGTCGGCTTCATTGGCCGCGACGGAAGCCTGCTCGGCATGCCGGGCGACCTCCTGGGCGGTGGCGAGCATTTCATTCATCGCCGTGGCCACTTGATCGGTTTCCTCCTTCTGGTCATTGACCCCGGCGCGGGTCTGCTCGGTGACGGCTGATAGCTGCGTTGCGGCACTGGCGATCTGCCGGGCGCTGTCGCCGATACCGCTGATCAGGTTGCGCAGGTTGCGGGTCATTTGCCCGATGCTCTGCTGCAACTGGCCCAGTTCATCGCGGCGGTCCTCTTGAATGTCTCGACTCAGGTCGCCGTCAGCAATGCGGTGGGCGGCGGTGAGGATCGCGCGTAAAGGCACGACTATTTGCCGCGCGATCCACCAGGCGGCCAGTACACCGAGTAGCAAGGCCGCCACGGTGACGCTCAGCAGTCGTGTGTGGGTCTGCTCGGCTTCGCTGTCACGCTTGCTGTTCTGGCCGTCACTCAGTTGATGGCTTTGCTCGCGTAAATCATTGAGTTGCTGTTCAAAGCGGTTTTGCAGGGTTTCGGTGTTGAGCTGTGCGTCCTTGAGCTTGGTCAATTGTTCGCGATAGTTGGCCAGGTCGGCTTTGAGCAGGGCCGCGTCCACGGGCAGTGCGGTCACCGCTGCTTGTGCCACGTTCAGGGCTTCGAGCGCCTGGGTGAGTGCGTCGGTGTAGGCTTGCAGCGACTCGGCCGCCCAGGCGGGGCTTTGGGCGCGATCTTCGGCCTGCTCCATGGCCTGGCGCAGGTTTTCGATAGCATCCAAAGCCTTTTCGTCTTCCTGGTTCGGTAAGTCGCTGGCGAACTGGGCGAGAGTATCGCTGGCTTGCAACGCGGTCTTCTTGAGGGTCGGGCGGATGCTTTCGCGTTGCTCGATCAAAGCGGGCAAGGCCGCCAGCGCTGTCTTGAAGCTCGCCACCAAGCGTGTTGCTTCCTGCAGTCGCTGCAAGTCGGCCGGGTGTTTGAGGCGGCTTGAAAGGTCGGCCAGATGCTGGTCGATCTTTTCGGTCTGCGTGTTCATTTTGGCCAGGCTGCTGGCGTCCGTCAGGGTCCGGTACACGATCCTGTCGGCGCGCATGGACTCGGCGTCCAGGGCCAATTGCCCCAGGATCGCTAGGCTGTGTGAGCGATAAAGCACGTCGTTCAAGGCCTGCCAGCCGGTCGCGGCAATCAGGATGCTTAACATCAACACTTGGCCGAAACCCAGTGCGAGTTTGAGACGGACGCTGGCGTTGACCAGCAAGCGGGTCAGCCGAGGAAACATGGTGAACCTCCAAATCTGAGGAAGCATTTCGCAACAGCTGAAACGCTAAATCGATTCGAGGTTGTGGCGGGCTGATAACCGCGTAGGAAATTTCACAAGTTACGGCGGCCTTGCTCTGGCCGCCGTGTGGGGGCGGGTCAGATGCGGAAGCGCCCGACCAGAGACTGCAAATAGATCCCCAAGCGTGCCAGTTCGGCACTCGATGCGGCAGTTTCCTCACTGGCCGAGGAGGTCTGCTCAGACACGTCGCGCACATTCAACACGCTGCGGTTGATCTCTTCGGCCACAGCGCTTTGTTGCTCGGCGGCAGTGGCGATCTGCGAGTTCATCGCCTGAATGGTTGAGACCGTGCGCGTGATATTGCTCAGCGCGTTGCCGGCACGTCGGGTCAGCTCGACGCTGCTGTCGGTGAGCCCCCGGCTGTTGTCCATGATGGTCGCCACCTGCTGAGTGCCGTTTTGCAGGCCGACGATCAGCTCTTCGATCTCCTCGGTGGACTTCTGTGTGCGCTGGGCCAGGCTGCGCACCTCGTCGGCCACCACCGCGAAGCCGCGACCGGCTTCACCGGCACGCGCCGCTTCAATCGCCGCGTTCAGCGCCAGCAGGTTGGTTTGCTGGGCGACAGACTTGATCACATCGAGCACGCTGCCGATCTTGTCGCTTTCGCGCTTGAGATCGCCCATGGCCACCGTGGAATTACCGACCTCGGTAGCCAGGCGCTCAATCTGCGCGATGGCCTCACCGACTACCTTGTCGCCTTCACGGGCCTGTTGGTCCGCTGCAACGGCAGCTTCGGAGGCTTCTTCTGCGTTGCGCGCCACTTCCTGCACGGTGGCGGCCATTTCGTTCATGGCGGTGGCCACTTGGTCGGTCTCAACCTTTTGGCTGTTAACCCCGGCGCTGGTCTGTTCGGTCACGGCCGACAGTTGTTCGGCAGCGCTGGCAATCTGGGTAACACCGTCGCTGATACCGCCGATCAACTCGCGCAGGCCCAGGGTCATGCTCTGCATGGCGCGTTGCAGTTGGCCCAGCTCGTCCTGGCGGGCGGAGTTGAGGTTATGGCTCAGATCGCCCGAGGCCACACGCTCGGCGACTGTGAGGGTCTGGTTAAGCGGGATCACGATCTGGCGGGTGATAGCCCAGGCGGCGAGAATGCCGAAGATCAGCGCCAGCACGGTGGCCAGCAGCAACAGCTGTTTAGCCTGCGCGGCATCGGCATCGCGCACGGCGGTCTGGGAGGTGGTGAGTTTTTCGCTGTGCCCCAGCAGGATATCGCCTTGGGCGGTCATGATTTTCAGCGCGGCGGCGCTGGCCACTTGGGAGTCACGGTACTGGCTGACCGCGGCGCGGTAGGCTTGCAGTGACACGCCGGCCTCTTGCAGGTTGGCCTGGTATTGCTCAGGCAGCTTGCCTTGCAGGTCAGTGATTTTCTTCAGGGCATTGTCGATGGCATCCAGGGCTGGTTGCTCGGCCTCGGTCTTGCCGCTGTAGGTATAACCGCGCACCTGGAAGCGCGACTGTTGGATCAACTTGCTCAGCTCGACCACGCTGTTGAACTGCGTGACGCTGTCGCCTTGCAGCAGGCTCGCTTCGATTTCATTGATCTTGGCCACGGCGTTGTCGGCGGTGTCGCCGAGTTTGCTGCGTGCACCCTCACGCTTGAGGCCGGCCAGGACCATTGTGCCAAAGGCTTTTTTGTATTGGCCCAAGGCTTCCAGCTGTTGCTCTACCAGGGCTTTGTCGTCGGGTTGTTCAATCAGCGTTTGGGCGGTTTTGAGGCCATCGTCCAGTTGCTTCAGCAGACCGTTGACGGCATCGGTGCCTTGTTCGCCCCGGCGCATTTCAAAGTCCAGGCGCGCCAGGCGCAGGTCTTTGGTCAGGCCGTTGAGGCTGGAGATAAAGCCCAGTTTGTCGCCGCGACTGATCACGTCGCCCAAGCCGGTCCAGCCGGTGAAGGTGATCAACAGCGTCAGGATCAACACCAAGCCAAAGCCTATGCTCAGCTTGCGATTGACGCTCACATTCCCCAGTTTTTCGGCTAACCAACGATACATGCTGCGATCTCCTTTGGAACAAGGCTTGGACTTATTCAGAGGCTATCGGCAGCGTAGGAAGTTTCTGTAGGTTCTCAGAACCAATGTGGGAGCTGGCTTGCCTGCGATGCAGGCACCTCGGTACATCAGGCATACCCAGGTGATGCAATCGCAGGCAAGCCAGCTCCCACTTTTTTCGGGGCAGGTCGGTGTTCAGAACAACCGGGCGAGCAGGGCGGTCACGGCGGTTTCTACGCGCAGGATGCGCGCACCCAGTTGCACCGGTTGCAAGCCGGCCTTGGCCAACAGCTCCACTTCGTAGGGGATCCAGCCGCCTTCCGGGCCGATGGCCAGGGTCACCGGTTCGTCCAGCCCACGTGGGCAGGCCGGGTAATCGCCGGGATGGCCGATCAGGCCCAGAGTCCCTGCGGTCATGGCCGGCAGGCGGTCTTCGACGAACGGCTTGAAGCGCTTTTCGATGCTGATCTCGGGCAGCACCGTGTCCCGTGCCTGCTCCAGGCCGAGGATCAGTTGCTCGCGAACGGCCTCCGGTTCCAGGAACGGGGTTTGCCAGAAGCTCTTTTCGACCCGGTAACTGTTGACCAGCACCACCTTCGGCACGCCCATCGCCGCCACGGTTTGCAGCACCCGGCGCAGCATCTTTGGACGCGGCAGGGCCAGCAGCAGGGTCAGCGGAAGTTTGGTCGGTGGCGGCTGGTCGAAGCTCACGTGCAGCTCGGCTTCATCGGCTTCCAGGCGCAGTAATTGCGCATTGCCCATTAACCCGCCGATTCGCCCGACCCGCAGGTTGTCGCCCACCACCGCGCGGTGGACTTCCTGCATATGCACCAGGCGCCGATCACGCAGGATCACCCGGTCGGCCGCGATAAAGTCGGCCCCCTCAAGCAACAGCAGGTTCACGGGTGCGTCGCTGGCGGCTGGTCGTCGTCGACGGGTTGGTCATCCGGGTGGTCGCCACGCTTGCTGATCAGGCTGCCAAACAGGATGCCGATCTCGAACAGCATCCACATCGGCACGGCCAGCAGGGTCTGCGAGAAAATGTCCGGCGGCGTGAGGATCATGCCGACCACGAAGCAGCCGATGATCACGTAGGGGCGCACTTTCTTCAGGTATTTGACGTCGACCACGCCGATCCACACCAGCAGCACCACGGCCACCGGGATTTCGAAGGCCACGCCAAAGGCGAAGAACAGCGTCATCACGAAATCGAGGTAGCTGGTGATGTCGGTCATCATTTCGACGCCGGCCGGGGTGGCGGCGGCGAAGAATTTGAAGATCAGCGGAAACACCAGGAAATACGCGAAGGCCATGCCGGTGTAGAACAGAAGGATGCTCGACACCAGCAACGGCACCGCAATGCGCTTTTCATGCTTGTACAGGCCCGGCGCAATAAAGCCCCAGATCTGGTGCAGGATCACCGGGATCGCCAGGAACAGCGAGACCATCATGGTCAGCTTCAACGGCGTTAAAAACGGTGACGACACGTCGGTGGCGATCATCGTCGCGCCGGCCGGCAGGTACTGGCGCAAGGGCGTGGAGACGAAGGTGTAGATCTGCTGGGTAAAGGCGAACAGCCCGGCAAAGATGATGAAAATGGCCGCTACGCAACGCAGCAGGCGGGTCCGCAGCTCGGTGAGGTGCGAGACCAGCGGCATATGCTGGTCGTTTTCCGGTTTATCAGCGCTCATGGGGCTCGCGGCGGCAATGTAGGGTCATGGGGAGCGGGCGACGCCACGGGCGTCGGCGCTGGCTCAGTCGGGGCGGGCGCGGTTGGCGATGCTTCGGCGGCCGGAGCAATGCTGTTTTCGGGCACAGGTTCCACCGGTTTGGCGGGCTCCTGAACCGGCGACAGAATCTTGCGCGCCTCCTGCTCCAACGACAGGATATGTTCGTTGTGCAGCTGGCGGCGGATCTCGTCGGCGCCGATTTCCCGTTCAACTTCCTGTTTGATGGCGTTGAAACTGCGTTTCAGGCGCCCGATCCACAGGCCGGCCGTGCGTGCGGCACCGGGCAGGCGTTCCGGCCCCAGTACCAGCAAGGCCACGAGGCCGACGAGCAGCAGTTCAGAGAAGCTGATACCAAACATTAGTCAGTGCTCACGAGTCTTTGCGGGTCGGCTCTTGGACTTTTTCAGCCTGCACGTCGAAGGTACGACGCTCGGTGATCGGCTGGGTGGCCTGTGGGTGTACAGGCTGCGCCGGTGGTACCGGATTGGCCATCGGATCGGCCGGTTTTTCATCGTCGTTCATGGCTTTACGAAAGCCCTTGATCGACTCGCCCACGTCAGTGCCCAGGTTCTTGAGTTTCTTGGTGCCGAACACCAGTACCACGACCACCAGAATGACGATCCAGTGTTTCCAGTCAAAAATGCCCATGCTGCAATTCCTCTGTAAAAGTTATTCAGGCGGACGGGCGCGAGGCCTTTTCTGCATGCCCGGACAAGCCGAAGCGACGGTCCAGTTCATCCAACACGGCCTGTGGGTGCTGCCCCAGTTGGGCGAGCATGACCAGGCTATGGAACCACAAGTCTGCGGTCTCGTAGATTACATCGCTGTAATCACCGCTGATTTGCGCATCTTTGGCGGCAATAATCGTCTCGATCGACTCTTCGCCAAGTTTTTCCAGAATCTTGTTCAAGCCCTTGTGGTAAAGGCTTGCGACATAGGAGCTGTCGGCGTCCGCGCCTTTGCGGTCTTCCAGCACCTGGGCCACACGGTTCAGGGTATCGCTCATGTTCAGTGTCCTGCGGAATAAATGGCGTGCGGGTCTTTGAGCACCGGTTCCACAACCTTCCACTCGCCGTTTTCGAACACGCGATAGAAGCAGCTGTGACGGCCGGTATGGCAGGCGATATCGCCGATCTGCTCGACCTTCAGGATCACCACGTCGGCGTCACAGTCGATGCGCATCTCATGCAGGGTCTGCACGTGCCCGGACTCTTCGCCCTTGCGCCACAGTTTGCCACGCGAACGTGACCAGTAAATGGCGCGCTGCTCAGTGGCGGTGAGGCTCAAGGCCTCGCGGTTCATCCAGGCCATCATTAATACGCGCCCGGTCTTGTAGTCCTGGGCAATGGCCGGCACCAGGCCGTCACTGTCCCACTTGATCTCGTCCAGCCAGTCTTTCATGTTCGGCTCCGGCAATTTGCGACAGTGTATAACCGGATCGGCTATCGGCGCACGATCAGATAAACACCCACGGCGACCATGATGCCAGCCGGCCAATGGCCCAGTTGGTTCAGCGGCCCGCCAATCGCCAGCATCACGCCGCCGACCAAATGGGCGGCGCCCAACAGGCGCAGGAACCAGTCGTCCTTGCGCCTGTGCCACGGCGGTGCAGGGTCTTTGGCGTGGGGCTGGGACATGCGCTCCAGCAGGTCGCGGGTCATGTTGGCCAGGTGCGGCAGTTGTTCGAACTGGCTGTGCAGGTTGCCCAGCAGGGTTTTCGGGCTGACGCGCTCGCGCATCCAGCGTTCCAGGAACGGCTGCGCGGTGTTCCACAAGTCCAGGTCCGGGTACAACTGGCGGCCCAGGCCTTCAATGTTGAGCAAGGTTTTTTGCAGCAGTACCAGCTGCGGCTGCACTTCCATATTGAAGCGCCGCGCGGTTTGGAACAGACGCATCAGCACCTGGCCGAAGGAAATATCTTTTAACGGTTTTTCAAAGATCGGCTCGCACACCGTGCGGATCGCGGCTTCGAATTCGTTGAGCTTGGTTTCTGCCGGTACCCAGCCCGAATCAATGTGTAACTGCGCCACGCGACGGTAATCGCGCTTGAAGAAGGCGAACAGGTTGCGTGCCAGGTAATCCTGGTCTTCCGGGGTCAGGCTGCCGACGATGCCGCAGTCGATCGCAATGTATTGCGGGCTCCACGGGTTGACGGTGCTGACGAAAATGTTGCCCGGGTGCATGTCGGCGTGGAAGAAGCTGTCGCGGAACACCTGGGTGAAGAAGATTTCCACGCCGCGCTCGGCAAGCATCTTCATGTCGGTGCGCTGGTCGGCAAGAGTGGCGAGGTCGGTGACCTGCACGCCGTAGATGCGCTCCATCACCAGCACTTTGGGACGGCACCAGTCCCAATACACCTGCGGCACATACAGCAGCGCTGAACCTTCGAAGTTGCGCTTGAGCTGGCTGGCGTTGGCCGCTTCGCGCAGTAGGTCGAGTTCGTCGTAGATGGTTTTTTCGTAGTCGGCAACCACGTCCACCGGGTGCAGCAGGCGCGCATCGGCGGAGAAACGTTCGGCGGCGCGGGCGAGGATAAACAGCCACGCCAGGTCCTGGCCGATGATCGGCTTGAGGCCGGGGCGGATGACCTTTACCACCACTTCTTCGCCGGTCTTCAATTGTGCGGCATGCACCTGCGCCACCGAGGCCGAGGCCAGTGGCTCGACGTCGAAACGGCTGAACACCTCGCTGATCTTCTTGCCCAGTTGTTCTTCGATCAGCTTCATCGACTGCTGGGAATCAAACGGTGGCACGCGGTCCTGCAACAGCATCAGCTCGTCGGCAATGTCTTCGGGCAGCAAATCGCGGCGTGTCGAGAGGATCTGCCCGAACTTGATAAAGATCGGCCCCAGGTCCTGCAACGCCAGGCGCAGGCGCGCGCCACGGCTCAGTTCCAGCGGTTTGCGCGGGAACCAGCGCCACGGCAACACATAGCGCACGGCCAGCAAAAACCACGGCAACGGCAGGGCGAACAGCAGGTCATCGAGGCGGTAGCGGATTACGACGCGCTGGATACGAAACAAACGGCGGACGGCGAGCAGCTTCATGCGTTATCGCTTGGATCAAGGGAACGGCTCAGGCGCTCGAAGCGTGCCTCAAGGCGTTCCAGGTCGATTTTGGCCTTGTCGAGTTCGCGAAAGCGCGCTTGCGCTTCCCGTTCTCCGACCAGGGTGCGCGATTCTTCGCTCAGGTATTCGGCGAGGTTCTGGTTGAGGCTGGCGAACCCTTGCTGGTACCAGCGCGAGCGGCTGCGCAGGTGCCCGCTGATCAGTTGGGTGGCCACCGGACCAATCCAGCGTGACAGCTCGTATTCCCAATCCAGTTCCAGGTCTTGCAGCACGGCGGCCAGGTCCATCAGCACGGCGCTGTCGCCTTCCAGCTCCACGTCGGGGCTGTGCAGGATCGCGGTCTTGTTGCGGCTCAGCGCCAGGTGCAACAGGCTCGAGGCGGGTGCGCGCAGGGTGCAGTCGGCCTCGGCGGCCCAATCGCCGGCGAGCAGCAGGCCTTCATCGCTGGGCAGGATAAACAGCTGCAGGGCGGGGCTGGTGCAATCGACGGCAATGACCTTGCCGTTCAAGTGCGCAAGCCGCGCCAGGGCGGTGCTGTCCAGGCGCAGGACACGGTTGATGCCGTGTTCGACGCTGGCGAGGAGGCCTGCGAACAGCATCAGGGCTTGATGCCGCGGTGCAGGGCGACGATGCCTGAGGTCATGTTGTGGTAGGTCACGCGGTCGAAACCGGCTTCTACCATCATCGACTTCAGGGTTTCCTGGTCGGGGTGCATGCGGATCGATTCGGCCAGGTAGCGGTAGCTCTCGGCGTCATTGGTGATCAGCTTGCCCATCAGCGGCATGAAGGCGAACGAGTAGGTGTCGTAGACCTTGGACATCAGCGCGTTGGTCGGCTTGGAGAACTCCAGCACCAACAGGCGGCCGCCCGGCTTGAGTACGCGCAGCATCGAGCGGATGGCGTCCTCTTTATGGGTCACGTTGCGCAGGCCGAAGGCGATGGTCACGCAGTCGAAATGGTTGTCCGGGAACGGCAGCTTTTCCGCATCGGCCTGGACGAACTCGATATTGCCGGCCACACCTTTATCCAGCAGGCGATCACGGCCGACCTTGAGCATCGAACCGTTGATGTCCGCCAGCACGACCTGGCCGGTCGGGCCAACCAGCTTGGAGAACTTGGCCGCCAGATCGCCCGTGCCGCCGGCGATGTCGAGCACGCGGTTGCCGGTGCGTACACCCGACAACTCGATGGTGAAGCGCTTCCACAGGCGGTGCATGCCGCCCGAGAGTACGTCGTTCATCAGGTCGTACTTGGCCGCAACGGAGTGGAACACCTCAGCGACTTTTTCCGCTTTCTGGCTTTCCGGAACGTTCTTGAAGCCGAAGTGAGTGGTGGGTTCGGCATCGCTGCCTTTGCGCTGATCAGTCATATCGCTGTCACCAAAAGAGAATGCGGGACATGATAATCCCCACCGCCTGCTTTGTCTTGGCAAGGCTGAAGGTAAGATAGGTGTTCATCGAGACCTTTTGCCGCATGGCAGGTGTTCTGAGTCGATATAAAGAGGAGTCATTGCAATGGCCCGTATTACCGTTGAGCGTGCACATTCCCTGGGTAAAGAAGGCGCGCGCGCGAAGGCCGAGAAGTTGGCGCACAAACTCAAGGAGCAATATGGCCTGGAGTCATCGTGGTCGGGCGATAGCCTGAACCTCAAGCGTTCGGGGGTTAAAGGCACGGTGTTAGTCGCCGATGAATCGCTGCGCATTGATGTTGAATTGGGCCTGTTGATGTCGGCCATGAGCGGCACCATCAAGTCTGAAATCGAGAAAGCCCTGGATAAGGCGCTGGCCTGATCAATGTGTTCTTAGGGTGCCGATTCTAATTTTCCAGCCTACTTTGTGCCCAAGCCCTCAACTCCTGCGGGCCGTTCCTCGACCCTAATCTGCGTGAGGTGCACCATGGCCAAAGTTATTTTGAAGAAAAAAATCGACCTTCAGTCCACTGCCCTGAGTGACGTTAAAAGCTACGCCCGCAAGATCTGGCTGGCAGGACTTGGCGCCTATGCCAAGGTCGGCAGCGAAGGCGGCGAGTACTTCAAAGAGCTGGTCAAGACCGGTCAACATGTTGAAAGTAAAGGCAAAAAAGTTGTGGTTGAACAACTTGATGCTGCCAACAGTCAGATTGACCAAGTAAAGAGTAATGTCTCCAGCGTCAAAGGTTTGGTTGAAGTTCAACTGGATAAAGTTGAAAAAGCTTTTGACACGCGTGTTGCAAGTGCCTTGAATCGAATCGGCATTGCGTCTAAACATGACGTGGAGACACTCTCTGCTAAGCTCGAAGAGCTGACGACATTGCTAGAACGTGTCGCGCGTAAACACTAAGGAGACATCGGGATGGCTGTTAAAAAGACTACTCAGAAAGAAGGCAGCTCGTGGATCGGGGAGGTTGAAAAATATTCCCGTAAGATCTGGCTTGCTGGTTTAGGCGTGTACTCGAAGGTTAGCAGTGACGGCGGCAAATACTTCGAGACATTGGTCAAGGACGGCGAAAAGGCCGAGAAGTTGACCAAGACCACGGTTGGTAAAAAAGTTGAAGCGGCCAAGGCCACTGCCGGCTCTGCCAAGTCGAGCATTTCTGACACTTGGGGCAAGTTGGAAGAAACCTTCGACAAGCGTCTCAACAGTGCCATTTCGCGACTGGGCGTGCCCAGCAAAGCGGAACTGAAGACGCTGCACAGCAAGGTCGATACCCTGACCAAGCAAATCGAAAAACTCACTGGCGCTAAAGTGGCTCCAGCCAAAACCGCCGCCGCTAAACCGGCTGCCAAGCCTGCGGCTAAAACTGCGGCTGCTAAACCGGCTGCCAAAACCGCCGCCAAGCCTCTGGTTAAAGCGGCCGCCAAGCCAGCTGCCAAACCTGCGGCCAAGGCCCCGGCTAAAGCTGCGGCAAAACCCGCTGCAAAAACCGCAGCTGCCAAACCGGCTGCCAAGCCTGCAGCAAAACCCGTGGCCGCTAAAGCCGCTGCCAAGCCTGCGGCTAAGCCGGCTGCCAAAGCAGCAGCAAAACCAGCAGCAAAACCAGCGGCCAAGCCTGCGGCTAAAACCGCCGCTGCCAAACCTGCTGCCAAGCCGGCCGCTGCGAAACCTGCAGCCAAACCAGCCGCCGCTAAAGCCGCTGCCAAACCTGCTGCAGCAAAACCTGTGGCTGCCAAGCCTGCGGCAAAACCTGCCGCCGCGAAGAAGCCAGCAGTAGCCAAGAAGCCAGCAGCGTCCAAACCTGCTGTTGCGGCCAAGCCTGCAACTCCAGCGCCAACCGCTTCTACAGCCAATTCGGTGTCCGCACCGACACATGCTCCTGCCGCCCCGACTGCAACGCCGGTAACCCCGACGCCATCCAGTCAGTCCTGATTTTTTCAGGGCACAAAAAACGCCCGGCCTGTGAAGGTCGGGCGTTTTTTATGGAAGTCTCATATACACCGCATTTCCAATGTGGGAGCGGGCAAGCCCGCTCCCACATTTTTAATCGATATCATCCAGGTATTTGAGCGCAAACCGCTCAGTCGCCTGCCGCGCCGGCAACAACAGGTGCGGCGCCACCAGCATCATGACCTGGTACACCACCACCCGCACCTCGCCCTCGCGGTCGAGAATCCGCTGGTAGTCCAGGGAAAACAGCAGGGTCATGGTGATCTGTTCCACCAATTGCCCCAGTGCCTGGGTATCACTGACCAGTTGCCCCGCCGCCTTCAAGCGCGCAAGCAGTGAAGCCAGGGTGCGCTTGAGCGCCGTGAGCAAGTTGCGAATGCCCTTGGCCAGCTTTGGCAGGCGCCCGGCCAGGTTCGACAGGTCCTGGAACAGGAACCGGTAGTGGGCCATGCGCTCGATGATCAGGTGCAGGAACAGCCAGTAATCTTCGGGTTTGAGTTGCGCATCTGCCGGCGGGTCGAGCAGCGGCGCCAGTTCATTCTGGAAACGCTCGAACAACCCAAGCACCAAGGGCTCCTTGCCATGGAAATGGTAATAAAGGTTGCCGGGGCTGATCCCCATTTCATTGGCCACCTCCATGGTCGACACGTTCGGTTCGCCCTTGTGGTTGAACAACTGCAGGGCACATTCAAGGATACGGTCGCGGGTCTTCATCCAGTCTTCTTAATGTGATCGTTGAGCTCAGCGCACCCGCACGTAAGTGCCTGGCGCCGCTTCCATCGGTGGGTAATTCTGGTTGCCCAGGGCGGTGAGTGTTTCGCGTTGCACGCCCGAACGTTGCTGGATCCACGCAAGCCACTGCGGCCACCAGCTGCCTTCGACGTGACTGGCGTCGTAGTACCAGGCACGCGGGTCGCTGCTCAGCTTGGGGTTCTCGACGTAGTTGGCCTTGGGGTTGCCCGGCGGGTTGAGGATGCTCTGGATATGCCCGCTGTTGGACAGCACAAAGCGCCGCTCGCCGCCCAGCAGTTGCGTGGAGCGATACACCGCGTCCCACGGCGTGATGTGGTCGTTGATCCCGGCCACGCTGAAGCTGTCCACTGTGACCTTCTGCAGGTCGATGGGCGTGCCGCACACCTCAAGGCCACCCGGATGGCTGAGCGGGTTGTGCTTGAAGAAGTCCAGCAGGTCGCCATGCAACGCGGCGGGCAGGCGCGTGTTGTCGTTGTTCCAGTAGAGGATGTCGAACGCCGGCGGTTCTTTGCCCAGCAGGTAATTATTGATCCAGTAGTTCCAGATCAGGTCGTTGGGGCGCATCCAGGCGAAGACCTTGGCCATGTCTCGACCCTCCAGCACGCCTTGCTGGTAGGAGCGGCGCTTGGCGGCTTCCAGGGTCTGTTCATCGGCAAACAAGGTGGCGGGGCTGTCGATCTGGCTGTCCAGCAGGCTCACCAGGTAACTGGCGCTGGAGATGCGCCGCAGCTGGCGCTTGGCTTGCAGGTGGCCTTGCAGCGCGGCGATGGTCAAGCCACCGGCGCAGGCGCCCATCAGGTTGACCTCACGGGCACCGGTGATTGCCCGGCACACGTTCAGCGCTTCCTCCAGCGCCGCCACATAGGTGGACAGGCCCCACTCGCGGTGACGCACATCCGGGTTGCGCCAGCTGACCATAAACGTCTGCAGGCCGTTTTTCAGGGCGTACTGCACAAAGCTGTTGGCGGGGCTGAGATCGAAGATGTAGTACTTGTTGATTTGCGGCGGCACGATCAGCAACGGCTTGGCGTACTGCTTTTCGCTCATGGGCTTGTACTGGATCAGTTCCAGCAGCTCGTTGCGAAACACCACGGAGCCCGCGGTCGTTGCCACCGTTTTGCCCACTTCAAAAGCGTGTTTGCTGACCTGGCTGGGCAGGCCGTTGTTGTGCAACAAATCGTTAAACAAATTACTCACGCCGCGCACCACACTGTTGCCGCCGGAGTTGAGCAGCTCCTTGATGGCCAGCGGGTTGAGCAAGGTGTTGGAGGGCGAGACGGCATCGTTGATCAGCGAGAAGGCAAAGTGCGCGCGGGCGCGGTCATCGGCGCTCATCGAGCTGTCGTCGATCCAGTGACGCGTTTGTTTCTGCCAGCTCAAATAGGCTTGCAGGCTGCGCCGGTACAGCGGATTAAGCGTCCAGGTGGGGTCGGCGAAGCGGCTGTCAGCGGGGTTGGGGGCCTGTACGGTTTCACCCAGCAGCACGCGACCGAGTTGGCCGCCCAAGGCCAGGGCGTGCCGAGCGGTGTACAGCGGGTTGCGCAAGCCATGGTTGGCGACACTGCGCAGGGTCGCCAGCAAATCGCGGCCCCGCAGGCCACTGATCGCATTTTGCGCGTTGATGAACGCGGCCGGGGTGGGCGCCGGGTTCGTCACGGGTCTTTCTCGCATGAGCCAACACTCCTTCGTCAAGCCATCAACAGGCACGCCAATTCAGAACCATAGTCGGTTCCTGGCAAGTTGCGCGGCGGCGTAGTCCTTACACCGCTGGTCGAGGGTGAATCACCGCACGCAGGCGCTCCTCTTCAAGAAACTTCATGATGATCGGTGCCACGGCTTCGGCGCGGGTGATCAGGAACAAGTGGCCATCATCGATGATGTGCAACTGTGCGTTGGGAATGCGCCAGGCAAGCATGCGCATATTGATCAGCGGGATCAGCGGGTCGTCGTCGCCGGCCAGCACCAGCGTCGGCTGGCGGATCTTGTGCAGCCAGTGAATGCTGGTCCAGCCAAGGCCCGCAAACAGCTGCCAGTAGTAACCGAGTTTGCCCGCCGAGCGCACCTTGCTGGCGTGTTCGGCGGCCAGTTTGGAGTCGCGGCGGAACGAGCCGCCATAAATCATCGGTGCAATGCGCACCACGTGGGACGGTTGGATATAGCGCCTGGGGCTTGCCATCAGCCACAGCACCTTGGGTTTGCCCGGCACCATAAAGGCCCCGGCTGCCGTCGCCGCCAGGATCAGTTTTTTGCAGCGCTCGGGGTAATCATAGGCAAACTGCTGCGCCAACGCGCCGCCCCAGGACACACCCACCGCATTCACCTGGCCATAGTCCAGGTAATCGAGCATGCGTGCGGTGAGCTTGGCCAAGCCGGGAAAACGATAGGGCACGCTGGGTGTGGAAGACCCCCCCACACCTGGCACATCGAAGGCGATCACTTCCAGGTCCGGGTCCAGCGCCTGGACGAACGGAAACACCAGCTCAAGGTTGGCGCCGATGCCGTTGAAGATCAGCAACGGCGTCAAGTGAGGCTTGCCCGGGCGTACCGCCGTACGGATGGTCTGGCCATCCAGGTCGATGGTACGGAAGATGAACGGTTGCGGCATGCTCAAGCCCTGTGAAGTGGCGCTATTTGTCTGGAAAAACTCGGTTCCTGTGGGAGCTGGCTTGCCTGCGATAGCAATCTTTCAGTTAGCTCATCATCTAGCTGGCCCACCGCTATCGCAGGCAAGCCAGCTCCCACATTGATCGCATTTCTACCGCAAAATCTGCTTATCGTTCGTGCACATAAGTACCCGGTGCCGCCTCAGCTGCGGCATAGGCTTTGTTACCCAGGCTCGTAGGTGCTTTCTTCAGTTTGCCCGCCCGCTCGGCCTGCCACGCCTGCCAATGCAGCCACCATGAGTCAGTATGCTTGGTGGCATTCTCCTGCCACTCCAGCGGCTTGCCCGCCAAACCATCGCTGGTCTGGTAACGCGCCTTGGGGTTGCCTGGCGGGTTGAGGATGCTCTGGATATGCCCGCTGCTGGACAACACAAACTCCACTTTGCCACCAAACAGCTGCGCCGATTTGTAGCACGACTGCCACGGCGTGATGTGGTCGTTGGTGCCGGCCAGGGAATAGATATCGGCGGTCACCTGTTTGAGGTCGATCGGCGTGCCGCACACCTCCAGGGCATTGGCGCGTACCAGCGGGTTGTTCTTGAACAGCTCAATCAAATCGCCATGGAAGGCGGCCGGCAAACGTGTGGTGTCGTTGTTCCAGAACAGGATGTCGAACACCGGCGGCTCGTTGCCGAGCAGGTAGTTATTGACCCAGTAGTTCCAGATCAGGTCGTTGGGGCGCATCCAGGCGAAGACCTTGGCCATGTCGCGGCCCTCCAGCACACCGGCCTGGTAGGAGTGGCGCTTGGCGGCTTCCAGGGTCTGTTCGTCGACAAACAGCGCCACCTGGGTGTCCAGGGTGGTGTCCAGCACACTCACCAGCAGGGTCAGGGCGTTGACCTTCTTCTCGCCCAGCGCCGCGTAGTGGCCCAACAGGGCGGTGCAGGTGATGCCGCCCGAGCAGGCGCCGAGCATGTTCACGTCTTTGCTGCCGGTAATCGCCGTGACCACATCGACCGCTTCCTTGAGCGCCTCGATATAGGTCGACAGGCCCCACTCGCGCTGCGCCTTGGTCGGGTTGCGCCAGCTGACGATAAACGTCTGCTGGCCATTGCGCAGGCAGAAGCGCGCCAGGCTCTTCTCCGGGCTCAGGTCGAATACATAGAATTTGTTGATCTGCGGCGGCACCACCAGCAGTGGGCGTTCGTGCACCTGCTCGGTGATGGGCTTGTACTGGATCAGCTCCAGCACGTCATTGCGAAACACCACGGCGCCTTCAGTGGTGCCCAGGGTCTTGCCGACTTCGAAGGCGCCCATGTTGACCTGGCTGGGCATGCCGCCGTTGTGCACCATGTCTTTGGCCAAGTGGGACAGGCCATCAAGCAGGCTTTTGCCGCCGGTTTCAAAGAAGCGCTTGACCGCCGCCGGGTTGGCCGCGCTGTTGGTGGGGGCCATGGCTTCGGTCATCAGGTTGATCACGAAGTGGCCGCGGCTGATGTCCTGTTCCGACAGGTTACTGTCGCCGATCCAGTCGTGCAGTTCCTTGCGCCACGCCAGGTAAGTTTGCAGGTAACGCTTATAGAGCGGGTTCTGGCTCCACGCCGGGTCGTTGAAGCGACGGTCATCGCCTTCGGGGGCCAGTGCGGATTTGCCGAACATCACGTTCTTCAATTCCACGCCAAAATGCGCGACGTGTTTGACGCTGTGCAACGGTTGCTTGATGGCTTGGGTCAGTACCATCTTCGCTGAGGCCAATAAATCCTTTTTGCGTAACGCGATGATCGGGTTCAGCCCCAGGGTGTTTTCCGAGGCCTGGCGTTTCAAGTCATCGTTATTCTTGTTACTCATCTACGACGCTCCATTGTCCGAAAGACGAGTACCGGCGATTGCTGCGCACCCAATTTCGATACACGACACCAGCCTGGTACTGCGACTCGGGTGACCGTTGATACCGCATCGTCAAATGCAGGGAACTTGCCAGTTCCATTGGTTACCCGAGTTTAATTTTTTTCGCAAGCGGGCCAATCGTTGACCACGCGACAGGGCATTCAAGCAGATGAAATTAGAAAATGCCCTCTAAAGAGCGAGACGCCTGAGTTAGAGCATCAGCCGCACGACCGATTCGCTCGGGTCGCGGGTTTTGCCGGCGGCTTTAAGCTCAGCCAGATAATCGGCCCACAACGCATCCTGGCGCACGGCCAACTGGTAGAGGTAGTCCCAGGTGAACAGTCCGCTGTCATGGCCGTCGTCGAAGGTCAATTTCAGTGCATATTGACCGGCTGGTTCTATCTTGATCAGCCGCACGTTGAGCTTGCCGAACTGCAGGATGGGTTTGCCGTGGCCCTGGACCTCGGCGGAAGGCGAGTGGGTGCGTAGCAGCTCAGCGGGGAGCTGGTAGACCTCGCTCGGCCCGTAGGTAAGGCCGAGGGTGTTGGAGGTTTTGTGCAAATTTACAGCGGTGGGGAATTTGGTCATTGGAGAACCGCCCAGAGATAGTCCTGAGAACCGGCTTAAAACTGTAGGAGCTGGCTTGTGTGGGAGCCGGGCTTGCCCGCGATGCAGACACCTCGGTGTTTCAGAAACACTGAGGTGATGCTATCGCAGGCAAGCCAGCTCCCACACAAGTCCGGCTCCGACACAAGCCGTTTTCTGTGAGGCTTACAGGATATAACGAGACAGATCTTCGTTCTGCGCCAATTCGCCCAGGTGGCTATTGACGTACTCAGCGTCAATCTTGATCGCTTCGCCATTCTGCGAACCGGCCATGTCGCCAGCACTGAAGGACACTTCTTCCAGCAGACGCTCAAGCAGGGTGTGCAGGCGACGGGCACCGATGTTTTCGGTCTTCTCGTTGACCTGCCAGGCAATCTCCGCCAGGCGCTTGATGCCGTCCGGCTGGAATTCGATGCCCAAACCT
The DNA here is from genome assembly GCF_044218855.1 of Pseudomonas sp. B19125. NCBI lineage: Bacteria > Pseudomonadati > Pseudomonadota > Gammaproteobacteria > Pseudomonadales > Pseudomonadaceae > Pseudomonas > Pseudomonas sp. B19125. Next base: position 6,517,482 of record NZ_CP162589.1, on the reverse strand, counting down.
TCGGTTTTCAGCAGTTCGCGGTATTGCTCGGTGAGCGAAGCATGCGGCTCGCTGAGGATACGTTCGAAGTCGCCGGGGGTCAGCGCCTTGAGTTCCACGCGAATCGGCAGACGGCCTTGCAGCTCCGGCACCAGGTCGCTGGGCTTGCTCAAGTGGAACGCGCCGGAGGCGATAAACAGGATGTGGTCGGTCTTGACCATGCCCAGCTTGGTGTTCACCGTGCAGCCTTCGATCAGCGGCAACAGGTCGCGCTGTACGCCTTCGCGGGACACATCGACGCCGCCGGAGTTTCCGCGCTTGGCCACCTTGTCGATCTCGTCGATAAACACGATACCGTGCTGCTCCACCGCTTCCAGGGCTTTGGCCTTGAGCTCTTCCTCATTCACCAGGCGCCCGGCTTCTTCGTCGCGCACCAGCTTCAGCGCGTCCTTCACCTTGAGCTTGCGGCTTTTCTTCTTGCCCTTGCCCATGTTGGCGAACAGGTTCTGCAACTGGCTGGTCATTTCTTCCATGCCAGGCGGTGCGGAGATGTCGACGCCGGACACTTCGGCCACTTCGATCTCGATTTCCTTGTCGTCCAGCTGGCCTTCACGCAGGCGCTTGCGGAACAGCTGGCGGGTGTTGGAATCCGAGCTTGGCGCGGCGTCTTCGTTAAAGCCCATGCGTGCCGGTGGCAGCAGGGCATCCAGGATGCGTTCCTCGGCGGCGTCTTCGGCGCGGTGGCTGACCTTGGTCACTTCCTGCTCGCGCAGCATTTTCAGGGCTGCGTCGGCCAGGTCACGGATGATCGACTCGACGTCACGGCCTACATAGCCCACTTCGGTGAACTTGGTGGCCTCGACCTTGATGAACGGAGCATTGGCCAGTTTGGCCAGGCGTCGGGCGATTTCGGTTTTACCCACGCCTGTCGGCCCGATCATCAGGATGTTCTTGGGCGTTACTTCAACGCGCAGTTCTTCAGGCAGTTGCATCCGGCGCCAGCGGTTACGCAGCGCAATGGCAACGGCGCGCTTGGCATCGTCCTGGCCGATGATATGGCGATTAAGTTCATGGACGATTTCGCGGGGAGTCATGGACATAGTGTTTGGCGGCCTCAAGCGGAATAAGCCTACGGCTTACTCGGCGAGGTCCTGCTCCTCAATGGTGAAGTTGTGGTTGGTGAACACGCAGATATCGCCGGCGATACCCAGGGCGGTCTCGACGATTTCGCGGGCCGACAGGTCGGTTTTCTTCAGCAGGGCGCTGGCTGCCGCCTGGGCGTAGCCGCCGCCGGAACCCATGGCGATCAGGCCGTGCTCGGGTTCAACCACATCGCCGTTACCGGTGATGATCAAGGACGCGTCTTTGTTGGCGACCGCCAACATGGCTTCCAGGCGGCTGAGGGAACGGTCGGTGCGCCATTCTTTGGCGAGTTCGACAGCGGCGCGAACCAGGTGGCCCTGGTGTTTTTCCAGCTGGCCTTCGAAGCGTTCGAAGAGGGTGAAAGCGTCGGCAGTGGCGCCAGCGAAACCGGCGAGAACCTGGCCGTGGTACAGGCGACGCACTTTCTTGGCGTTGCCTTTCATCACGGTGTTGCCCAGGGAAACCTGGCCGTCGCCGCCCATGACGACTTTGCCGTGGCGACGTACTGAAACGATGGTGGTCAAGGGGAGAGTCTCCACGCAGCGGGGCGAAAATGCCCTGATGGAATCTCATATGGGGGTGGCGGGGGGGATTTCAACCGTAGGACGTGTGTGCGGACGAGTGGTGTTTGCTGGTCTGACACCTTCCAGAAAGCACCGTAAAACCAACTGTGGGAGCTGGCTTGCCTGCGATAGCGGTGTGTCAGTCACTGAAAATATGGACTGTTACATCGCTATCGCAGGCAAGCCAGCTCCCACATTTTGATCAGCGTTGAGCCGGAATCAACGGCTCTGGCGTTGTTGTAACAACAGATTGCTAAAGCCTGCACCCGCCAGTTGCTTCTGCGCCACGGTCAGCTGTTCACGGTTGCTGAACGGCCCGACCAATACGCGATACCAGGTCGCATCCTTAACCGTGCCGGACTCCACTGTTACCGACTGGCCCAACAGGATGATCTGCGCACGCACACGATCCGCATCCGCCTGTTTCGGGAACGAGCCCGCTTGCAGGAAGAACTTGGTCACCGGCGCCGCCTTGGTGGTCGCCACCGGTGGCGGTGGCGGCGGAGTGATCCCGGCCAACGCGGCTTGAGCGCGTGCGGTGTCGATTTTCGCGGCTTCCGCTGGTGTCACCGGCGTGGTCGGCACTTGTGGCGTCGGCAGGGTTTTCTCCGGCACGGCGTCAGGCGGCACGATCACTTCCGACTCCGGCAGCAGCGTGTAGAAGTCGTACTTGGGCTTTACCGGCGCGGTCGGGCTCGGCGCGGTCTTGTTGGCCTCGGCGATTTTTGTGGCCTTCTGCTGTTCTTGCTTGACCCGTTTGACGTCATCACCCTTGCCGGGCTCCAGCTTCATCAGGATCACCACAAACGCGCCGACCGCCAGGCCGATAGCCATCCACAGCCAGCCCGGGATTGGCTTCTTCGCCGGTGCCTGATAGCGGCTGGCGCCGCGCTTGGGTGCAGGTTTTTTCTTGGCAGCCAACTTACATACGCTCCAGGGTTTCCAGGCCTAACAGTTCCAGGCCTTGCTTGAGGGTCCGTCCAGCCAGTGCGGCGAGGCGCAGGCGACTTTGCTTTTGGGCTTCGTCGTCTGCCGTAAGGATCGGGCAGTTCTCATAGAAGCTGGAGAACAGACCGGCGACTTCGTACAAATACGTGCAGAGGATATGCGGCGTGCCTTTTTCACCGACGCTGTTGAGCACTTCGCCGAACTGCGCCAGCTTGGCCGCCAGGTCCTGTTCATGCGGGGCATCCAGCACGATTTGGCCTTCAACCTCGCTGAAATCCTTGCCCAGCTTGCGGAACACGCCGGCCACACGGGTGTAAGCGTACAGCAGGTACGGCGCGGTGTTGCCTTCGAAGTTGAGCATCAGTTCGAAGTTGAAGCTGTAGTCGCTGGTGCGGTGCTTGGACAGGTCGGCGTACTTCACCGCACCAATACCTACCACGCGGGCGATATTGCGCAGGTCGGCTTCGGCCAACTCCGGGTTCTTTTCCTTCACCAGGTTGTAGGCACGGTCCTGGGCTTCGTTGAGCAGGTCGATCAGCTTCACGGTGCCGCCGTCGCGGGTCTTGAACGGGCGGCCATCGGCGCCGTTCATGGTGCCAAAACCCATGTGTTCCATGTGCATCGGGTGGGTGACGAAGCCTGCGCGGCGCGCCACTTCGAACACTTGCTGGAAGTGCAGGGCCTGGCGCTGGTCGACAAAATACAGCGCGCGGTCGGCCTTGAGCACGCCGCTGCGGTAGCGCACGGCTGCCAGGTCAGTGGTGGCGTACAGGTAGCCGCCGTCGGCCTTGACGATGATCACCGGCAGCGGCTCGCCGTCGGCGGTCTTGAATTCTTCGAGGAACACGCACTGCGCGCCGTTGCTCTCAACCAACAGGCTGGCAGCCTTGAGGTCGTTGACCACGGTGATCAGGTCGTCGTTGTAGGCGCTTTCGCCCATCACGTCGGCCATGGTCAGCTTCACGTTGAGCAGCTCGTAGATTTCCTGGCAGTGCGACAGCGAAATCTCACGGAAACGGCCCCACAGCGCCAGGCAATCTTCATCGCCGGCTTGCAGCTTGACCACCAGGCCACGGGCGCGGTCGGCGAACTCTTCGGATTCGTCGAAGCGCTTTTTGGCGGCGCGGTAGAAGTTTTCCAGGTCGGCCAGCTCGTTGCTGGTGATCGGGTTTTCCTGCAGGTAGGCCATCAGCATGCCGAACTGGGTGCCCCAGTCGCCCACGTGGTTCTGACGGATCACGTCGTCACCCAGGAACTCCAGCACCCGCGCCACGCCGTCACCAATGATGGTCGAGCGCAGGTGGCCCACGTGCATCTCTTTGGCCAGGTTGGGTGCCGACAGGTCAATCACCACACGCTCCACGGGGCCGGCCTTGCGCACGCCAATGTTGGCGTCGGCCAGGGCCGCGTCCAGGCGCGAAGCCAGGGCCTGGGTGTTCTGGAAGAAGTTGATAAAGCCTGGGCCGGCGATTTCGGCCTTGGTCACACTCTCGTCGGTCGGCAGCGCGGCGATGATTTTCTCCGCCAGGTCACGCGGTTTCATGCCGGCAGGCTTGGACAGCATCATCGCAATGTTGCTGGCAAAGTCGCCATGGGTCTTGTCGCGAGTGTTTTCCACCTGGATCGCCGGCGACAGGCCTTCAGGCAACACACCTTCGTTGACGAGTTGGGTGAGGGCTTGTTGGATCAGCTGGCGAATGGTGTCTTTCATGGTGTTCTCTTTCGACCGCAAGCGGCGGTGCGCGATGCGCAGGTGGAAAAACTCGGCATTATCCGTGGCGAGGGCGGGCTTGCCAACCGTTCAGACAGGTTGATGGACCTGCGGACCTCATCGCGGGCAAGCCCGCTCCCACATTTAAGGGGGTTCATATTTCAAAATGTGGGAGCTGGCTTGCCTGCGATAGCGATTTCGCAATCAATACAGGTCTACCGGATCCACATCCAACGACCATCGCACTTGGCGGCCGCTGGGCATTTGCTCCAGGGCAAGCATCCAGCTATTTAATAGTCGATGCAGCGGTGCACGGGACGTTGCCTGCAAGAGTAGCTGAGCGCGATACCGCCCGGCGCGCCGCTCCATCGGCGCGGGGACTGGGCCGAGCAATTCGATGCCGGCCAGACTCAACTCACCGAGCAAACGTTCGGCGGCGCTGCATGCCTCGTCGAGAAAGCGTTCGGCCTGCCCTGGCTTGTGCGCTTCGGCGCGCAACAGTGCCAGGTGTGCAAACGGCGGCAGGCCGGCGGAGCGGCGTTCGCTCAGGGCCTGTTCGGCGAAAGCGAAGTAGCCCTGTTCTGTCAGTTGAATCAGCAAGGGATGGTCAGCCAGATGCGTCTGGATAATCACCTTGCCCGGCTCTTCGGCACGCCCGGCACGGCCTGCCACCTGCACGATCAGTTGCGCCATGCGTTCGCTGGCGCGGAAGTCGCCGGAGAACAAACCACCGTCGGCGTCCAGGATCGACACCAGCGTTACCCGTGGGAAGTGGTGCCCTTTGGCGAGCATCTGCGTGCCGATCAGGATGCACGGCTGGCCTTTCTGAATGGTCGCGAACAGCTGGTTCATCGCGTCTTTGCGCGAGGTGCTGTCGCGGTCGACGCGCAGCACCGGGTAATCCGGAAACAGAATGCCCAGGCGCTCCTCGGCACGCTCGGTGCCCGCACCCACGGGGCGCAAATCCACTTTGCCGCATTGTGGGCAGTGGCGCGGCACGCGCTCCACATGGCCGCAGTGGTGGCAGCGCAACTCGCCGTGGCGCTGGTGTACGGTCATGCGCGCATCGCAGCGTTCGCACTCGGACATCCAGCCGCAGTCGTGACACAACAGTGTCGGCGCAAAGCCTCGGCGGTTGAGAAATACCAGGACTTGCTGGCCGGCGGCGAGGGTTTGGCCGATGGCTTGCTGCATCGGCCCGGAAATGCCGCTGTCCAGGGGGCGGCTTTTTACATCCAGGCGCAGGAAGCGTGGTTGCTTGGCGCCGCCTGCGCGCTCGTTGAGGCGCAGCAGGCCATAACGGCCGGTGTAGGCGTTGTGCAGGCTTTCCAGGGACGGTGTAGCCGAGCCGAGCACAATCGGGATGTCTTCCTGGCGCGCGCGTACCAGCGCCAGGTCGCGGGCGTGGTAGCGCAGGCCTTCCTGCTGTTTATAGGAGCCGTCGTGCTCCTCGTCGATGATGATCAGCCCGGGGTTTTTCATCGGCGTGAACAGTGCCGAGCGGGTGCCGATAATAATGTCGGCCTCGCCGTCCCGCGCCGCCAGCCAGGCTTCCAGGCGCTCGCGGTCGTTGACCGCCGAATGCACCAGCGCGATGCGCGCGTTAAAACGTTGCTCGAAACGCGCCAGGGTTTGCGGGCCGAGGTTGATCTCCGGGATCAACACCAGTGCCTGCTTGCCGGCTTGCAGGGTTTCGCGGATCAGTTGCAAATACACTTCGGTCTTGCCGCTGCCGGTGACGCCGGCGAGCAGGAAGGCATGGAAGCTGTCGAAACCGGCGCGAATGGCTTCATAGGCGGCGCGTTGCTCGGGGTTCAGCGGCAACTCCGGTTGAGCCAGCCAGTGGTCATGGCGCGGGTCCGGCGCGTGCTTGCGGATTTCCACCTGCACCAAGCCCTTTGCCAGCAGCAAGTCGAGGCTGTCTTTGCTCAGCATCAGCTTGCTTAACAACTGGTGGGCTACGCCATGGGGGTGTTGGGCCAGGGTCGCGAGGGCTTCGCGTTGGCGTGGCGCGCGGGCGATGCGTGGGTCATCCAGGCGCGCGCCGGGCACCATCGACCAGAAACGCTCCTGGCGTGCTTCAGCCAGTTCGCCCTGGCGCAGCAGCACCGGCAGTGCCCAGCTCAGGGTATCGCCGAGGCTATGCTGGTAATACTGTGCGGTCCACAGGCATAACTTGAACAGCGCGGGCGGCAGCGGCGGTGTAGCGTCGAGGATGGCCAGGGCTGGCTTGAGCTTTTCGGCGGGGACTTCGCTGTGGTCGGCCACTTCGATCAGGATGCCGATCATCTCGCGACGGCCAAACGGCACGCGCACGCGCATGCCCGGCTGCAACTGCGCCCGCAACACGCCGGCCGGGGCTCGGTAGTCGAACAGGCGGCGCAGGGGCGATGGCAGGGCTAGGCGCAAAATGGCGTCGGGCACGCGGGGAGTCTCATATAAAGGCAGGCAGTGGCGCAGGGGCGGGAGCCTAGCAGACCTGCGGTGGGGGTGTCCTGTCTTGCGGCACTTCTGTGGGCGCCGGGCTTGTTGTGGCGAGCAGCAGGCTTGCCCAGCGCAGGGCAAGCCTGCTCGCCACAAAAAAGTGCGTCCTTGCAGATGGGCGGTGGTGTGTTGGGTTTTTCTGATGAAAGGGGCTTTTATGTAGGCAAAGCACGGGAGGCGCCGCTTGCGCGTTTAAAAAGGTCTGGTAGAATCCGCGGCCTAATTACGTGCGGTATTCGACAATAGTGTCGAGTGGCGGCACGCTAGCCCGAGGAAGTCACCATGAAAGCCGATATCCATCCAGCGTACGAAACTATCGAAGTAACCTGCAGCTGCGGCAACAAGTTCGAAACGCGTTCGAACCTGTGCAAGCCACTGGGTACTGACGTATGCAACGAGTGCCACCCGTTCTACACCGGTAAGCAGAAAACTCTGGACACCGGCGGCCGTGTACAGCGCTTCGCAGATCGCTTTGGTGCTTTCGGCAAGAAGCCTGCTGCTGCAGAGTAAGGCTCAAAAGCCCCCAGGGTTTTTGCAAGCTGTTGAAAAAGGCGCCCCTTGTGGGCGCCTTTTTTGTGCCTGCGATTTGACCGTGCTGCACTCAAAGCGATTTTAATAAAATAATTGTAGACATTTTTTATCGTAATTGTGAACAGTTAAGCCCTTGTATCCCGTGGCTCTTGGCCGAAAGTCGTAGTGCGCGGCCCTTGACGGCAGTGACTGACCAGTCTTGTGGGGACTTTCTCACACGCGTATCCTCGGCGGTCCGTCGACCAACAGTAAAAGCGGAATGCCGATATGTCTGATTTGAAAACTGCCGCTCTCGAATATCACGCCCATCCTCGTCCAGGAAAGCTGAGTGTAGAGCTCACCAAAGCCACTGCCACTGCCCGCGACTTGTCGCTGGCCTACAGCCCTGGCGTTGCCGAGCCCGTACGTGAAATCGCCCGCGACCCTGAACTGGCGTACAAGTACACCGGCAAAGGCAACCTGGTTGCAGTGATTTCCGATGGCACCGCGATTCTCGGCCTGGGCAACCTCGGCCCATTGGCTTCCAAGCCAGTCATGGAAGGTAAGGGCGTGCTGTTCAAGCGCTTTGCCGGCATCGACGTTTTCGACATCGAAGTCGATTCCGAAAGCCCGCAAGCTTTCATCGACACTGTAAAGCGCATCTCCATCACTTTCGGTGGCATCAACCTGGAAGACATCAAGGCACCTGAGTGCTTCGAGATCGAAAAGGCCCTGATCGAACAGTGCGACATTCCGGTATTCCACGATGACCAGCACGGCACCGCGATCGTTACTGCGGCCGGCATGATCAACGCCCTGGAAATCGCTGGCAAAACCCTGGCTGACGCCCAGATCGTCTGCCTGGGCGCTGGTGCTGCGGCCATCTCCTGCATGAAGTTGCTGGTGAGCATGGGCGCCAAGCTGGAAAACATCTTCATGGTCGACAGCAAGGGCGTAGTTCAGTCCGAGCGTACCGACCTGAACCAGTACAAGGCGATGTTTGCCCACGCCACCGACAAGCGCACCCTGGCTGACGCCCTCGACGGTGCCGACGTGTTCGTTGGCCTGTCCGGCCCGAACCTGCTGAGCGCCGAAGGCCTGAAGTCCATGGCGGCCAACCCGATCGTGTTCGCCTGCTCCAACCCGGACCCGGAGATCTCGCCTGAGCTGGCCCACGCCACTCGCAACGACGTGATCATGGCCACCGGCCGTTCGGACTACCCGAACCAGGTCAACAACGTGCTGGGCTTCCCGTTCATCTTCCGTGGTGCCCTGGACGTTCGCGCCAAGCGCATCAACGAAGAGATGAAAGTGGCTGCCGCCAACGCCCTGCGTGAACTGGCCAAGCTGCCGGTACCTCAGGACGTCTGCGATGCCTACGGTGGTGCCCCACTGGCATTCGGTCGTGAGTACATCATCCCGAAACCAATGGATAAGCGCCTGATCACCCTGATCTCGGATGCCGTGGCCAAAGCCGCGATCGAGACCGGTGTGGCTACCCTGCCGTATCCGAAGCACTACCCGCTGAAAAGCGTGGATGATGTGTTCAACGGCTAAGCCGTTGTAGCGCACCAACAAAAAGCCCCGGCTCTTGCGAGTCGGGGCTTTTTTTGTGGCTGATGAATACGGTCTTCAGGCGCCAGGTAAACCCTGTGGGAGCCGGGCTTGCCCGCGATGGCGGTGTACCAGGGGGTGAATCAGTGGCTGATACACCGCCATCGCAGCATAGGTTACACAGCCGGTTGGCACGCAGTCTGTGGCAGGTGGGCTGTTGTGGCGAGCAGGCTTGTCGAATCGTCGCACCGCCGGCGTTGGGCTGCGAAGCGGCCCCAGTAAAGGCACTGCAATTTTCCTGAAAGTACTCAGTGTCAGGGTTTGGGGCCGCTTCGCGGCCCAACGCAGGACAAGCCTGCTCGCCACAGGAGAAAGTGGCGGCCTTCAAAAGTTGTGTAGATGCCTATGGCCATCGCAGGCAAGCCAGCTCCCACAGTGGAGCTGGGTCGGCCATTGATCTCATCAGAACAAATCGATCGGCGCCGCCTAATCCGCCGGCAGCGGGCTGCCCGGTGTAAAGCGTGGATGATGTGTTCAACGGCTAAGCCGTTGTAGCGCACCAACAAAAAGCCCCGGCTCTTGCGAGTCGGGGCTTTTTTTGTGGCTGATGAATACGGTCTTCAGGCGCCAGGTAAACCCTGTGGGAGCCGGGCTTGCCCGCGATGGCGGTGTATCAGGGGGTGAATCAGTGGCTGATCCACCGCCATCGCAGGCAAGCCAGCTCCCACAGTGGAGCTGTGTCACATTAGAAGAGATCGATCGGCGCCGCCTCATCCGCCGGCAGTGGGCTGCCCGGTGCAACGCCGTTGCCCAGCTCGTTGACCGACGGCGGCGTGTCTTCGCTCTTGAACAGCTCGAAGTACGCATTCGGCGTGCTGGGTGATGCCGCACGGCCGCTGACCGGGTCTATCCGCAGGCTGAGAATACCTTCCGGCTCAGCCTGGGTATGCAGCGGCTTGTCCTTCAAGGCCGCGCCCATGTAGCTCATCCAGATCGGCAGTGCGACGGTGCCACCAAACTCACGGCGGCCCAGGCTTTCCGGTTGGTCGTAGCCGGTCCACACGGTGGTCACGTAGTCGGCGTTGTAGCCGGAGAACCAGGCATCCTTGGACTCGTTGGTGGTACCGGTCTTGCCGGCGATATCCGCGCGACCCAAGGCCAGGGCGCGGCGGCCGGTGCCTTTCTTGATCACGTCTTCCAGAATGCTGTTGAGGATGTAGGTGGTACGACCATCCACCACACGCTCGGCCACTGCTGGTGCCTGTGGCTCGGCGGGCACGGCGGCATTGGCGGCCGTTGCTGCGCCTGGCGTCGGCTCAATGGTGATGCCGCCGTTGTTCGGTGCTGCAATGCCATCGGGTGCAGCCACACCGTTTACCACGTCGCCCGGCACGCGTGGCGGGTTGGCGGTGAACAGCGTGTCGCCATTGCGGCTTTCGATCTTGTCGATCAGGTACGGCGTGATCTTGTAGCCGCCGTTGGCAAAGGTGCTCCAGCCGGTAGCAATTTCCATCGGCGTGAGGGTCGCGGTGCCCAGCGCCAGGGACAGGTTCGGCGGCAGATCCGACTTGGCGAAGCCAAAGCGTGTCATGTAGTCGATGGTCTTGCCCACGCCCATCGCCTGCAGCAGGCGGATCGAGACCAGGTTGCGTGACTTGTACAGCGCCTCGCGAATACGGATCGGGCCGAGGAAGGTATTGGTGTCGTTCTTCGGGCGCCAGACCTTGTCCAGGTACTCGTCGACAAACACGATCGGTGCGTCGTTGACCAGGCTGGCGGCGGTGTAGCCGTTATCCAGCGCGGCGCTGTAGACAAACGGTTTGAAGCTTGAGCCCGGCTGGCGCTTGGCCTGGGTGGCGCGGTTGTAGTTGCTCTGCTCGAAGGCAAAGCCGCCGACCAGCGCACGGATCGCACCGTTCTGCGGGTCCAGGGACACCAGAGCGCCCTGGGCCACAGGCACTTGGCTGAATTTCAGGCTGTCGTCTTTCTGGCGTTGCACGCGGATCAAGTCACCGACTTGCGCCACGTCCGACGGCTGCTTGGGCATCGGGCCCATGCTGTTGGTGTTCAGGAACGGGCGTGCCCATTTCATGCTGTCCCACGACACATGGCCTTCGCCGCTGCGGGTGAGCACTTGCACGCCATCCTTCTTCACCTGAGTGACGATGGCGGGTTCCAGGCCGCTGATCGGGCGCTGTTTACCCAGCTCGGTGGTCCAGGCGCTCAGGGTCTTGCCCGGCAGGCGCGATTCGGGGCCACGGTAGCCATGGCGCTGGTCGTAGGTCACCAAACCGTCGCGTACTGAGTTATTGGCGATTTCCTGCAGGTTGCTTGGAATGGTCGTGGTCACGCGGAAGCCTTCGGTGTAGGCCTCGCTGCCATAACGGCCGACCATCTCGGCACGTGCCATTTCAGCGATATACGGCGCATTCACTTCCGGAGTCGGCACGTGGTAGCTGGCGTTCAGCGGCTCGGCCACGGCGCTCTCGTAGGCGGCCTGGTCGATTTTGCCCAGCTTATACATGCGCCCCAGGATCCAGTCGCGACGCTCCTTGCTGCGCGCCGGGTTGGCCAGCGGGTTGAAGCGCGACGGCGCCTTCGGCAGGCCGGCGATCATTGCCATCTGCGCCAGGCTGGCATCACGAATCGACTTGCCGTAGTACACCTGCGAAGCGGCTTCGATCCCGTAGGCGCGATTGCCCAGGTAGATCTTGTTGACGTACAGCTCAAGGATTTCGTCCTTGGTCAGCTGACGTTCGATCTGCAGCGCCAACAGGATTTCGGTGGCCTTGCGCGAAAAACTGCGCTCGCTGGTGAGGAAGAAGTTCTTCGCCACCTGCATGGTGATTGTGCTGCCGCCGGATTGAATGTGTCCGCTTTTTACCAGCTGGGTGGCTGCGCGCACCAGGCTGCCTGGGTCGACGCCGTAGTGGTTGGCGAAATTATCGTCTTCAGCCGAGAGCAGGGCGTTGATGAAATTGGGTGGAATGTCGGCGAAACGGATCGGTGTGCGGCGCATTTCGCCGAACTCCGCGATCAGTTTTTCATCGCTGCTGTAGACCCGCAAAGGAATCTGCAACTGGATACTTCTGAGTGCCTCTACTGAGGGCAAACCCGGACTAAGGTAGAGGTAGGCCCCGCTGAGTACGAGCAGCAGCCCGCAGACGATCGCGACAATGGAGTACCCGAAAAACTTCAGCAGACGAATCAAGGCTTTTGGATTTCCAGAGAAAAGAATGAGTTACGCGTCGGGGCATGCATGGCAAACGATGGATCGACCCGAGCAGCAGGAAAAAGCGGGAAAAAACGCTGGGCATTAAAGCATTTTCGGCCTGGGGCGTCATTCGTGGCGGCCAAACAAGTCGACCGAATGCACGATTCCCAGCGGCAATCAGGCGGTATGACAGGCAAAGTTTTAGGGAGTTTTATGAGAAAGGGATTTTTCAGGCGCAAAGCCGACACCCTGCTGGGCGTCGACATCAATGACACCGGAATCAAGCTGATTGAACTGGACCACACCGCCGGCGCCTACAGCGTCAAGGCATACGTCGCGCAGGGGCTGCCCGCCAATGCGGTCGTCGATGGCACGTTGTTGGACCTTGAAGGGGTGGGGCAGGCGCTGCAGCAGGCATTGTCCCGGTTGCACTCGTCCGTCCGGCAGGCGGCGGTGGCGGTATCGGGGCCATCGGTCATCACGCGGGTGATCGACATGGAGGCGGGGCTCAGTGACGAAGAGATGGCCTGGATGATCCAGATGGAAGCCGACCAGTACATCCCTTACCCACTGGATGACGTCGCCATCGATTTTCAGGTGCGCGGCCCCTTAGCTCAGGACTCGGCGCGGGTCGAGGTGGTGCTGGCTGCGTGCCTGAAGGAGCAGGTCGAGGCCCGCGCAGCGGTTTTGGCCCTGGCCGGGCTGGTTGCGCGGGTGGTGGACGTCGAAGGGTTTGCATTGGAGCGCGCTTGCCGTCAGGATTTCGCCAGCTTCATGCCGGGCCATCGAGTCGATGGCGCACAATGGGCCGTGGATGCCCACGGGATGGGAATTGCTTGCGGGCTGGCCCTGAGGAGTTTCGCTGGATGACACGAATCAATCTTTTGCCCTGGCGCCAGGCGCAGGCAGAACGGCGGCGCAAATACTTCCTGATATTTCTGCTGGGGTTCGCCGGTGTGGCACTCGCGGCGGTGTGGCTGGCGAACCAGGTCATCGATCAGGCGATCGACCGGCAAGTGACACGCAACAGCCACCTCAACCAAGACGTCGCCATCCAGGACTCGCGCCTCAAGACCATCGATGACTTGCAGGAGCAGAGCCAGCAATTGGCCGCGCGAATGAAGGTCGTACAGGACCTGCACGAATCTCGCTCGGCCGGCGCCCAGCTATTGGACCAACTCGCCCGTGCCGTGCCCGATGGGGTGCACCTGCATGAGGTGGTTGCCAAGGGCAATACGGTGAGTGTCAGTGGCAGTGCCGAGTCCAGCCAGGATATCGCTCAACTGATGCGCCGCCTCGAGGCCTCTGAAGGTGCCCACGCAACCCGGCTGCAGCACGTGCGTGCGCAAGGCCAAGGCGGCGGCAACGAATTCCAGTTGATGGTGCGCCAAGGGGAATCCACCGAGGCCCAGCCTTGAGCCTGCCCAGGCTCGACTTTTCCACGCTTTCTCACAACGCTGCCAAATGGCCCCTACCGGCCAAGCTTCTGCTCGGCTGCGCGCTGGGGGGATTGGTGTGGGTGGTGGGCGATGGATGGCTGCTGGCTCCGGCACGTGAACAGTTGCAAGGGTTGCAAGCGCAGACGCTGATGTTGCAACAGCAACTTACGCAAAAGACCGGCCTGGCCGCCGATCTTGAGGTGCGTGCCCATCAGGCCCAGGGAGCCCAGGCGCAGGTTGCCGAGCTGTTGCGGCAGTTGCCCGGCGAATCGGACGTGCCGGGCTTGCTCGAAGACATGGCGCGGCTGGCGGCGGCCAACGGTTTGGTGGTCGAAGGTGTCACGGTACTGGATGAACAGACGCAGCCGTACTACATCGAGGAGCCGGTACAAGTCGGTGTTTTGGGTGCCTACCACGACCTGGCGAGCTTCGTGACTGCCCTGGGTGATTTGCCGCGGATCGTCACTGTGCAGGATGTGGTGCTTCGGTCTGAAGGGGCGTTATTGCGCCTTGATTTGCTGGCCAAGACTTACCGTGGCCTGTCCGCGCGCGGCAAGCCTGGAATGGCTGTCGAGCAGAGGGCGCACTTTGTCTACGACGCAGCGTCCCAGCGTGACCCGTTCCAGCCGCCTGCGGCGCAGGTCGACCATATGCCGGGCCAACCCGCTCTTGCGCCGGACTTGGCTCGCAAGCGCGGCCCACTGGAAGGCCTGGCTGTCGACCAGTTCGAAATGGTCGGCACGCTTTCAATCGATGCAGTGTCGGTCGAAGCACTGCCCCATGGCCTGCAGACATTCGCCCTGCTGCGCACATCTTCTGGCGTGCACCGGCTGGCGGTCGGCGACTACCTGGGGCCTAACCATGGCCGGGTCACGGCCATTCATTCCGGCCACATCGAACTGGTCGAACTGTTCCCGGACGAACAGGGCGCATGGCTTGCGCGTTCGCGAACCCTGGTTTTAAACGTCAACTCATAACGGAATCAAACAATGAAAAGGACTTTCTCGTCCTTCGGTGTGGCGCTATGGATAGCGTTCACGGCACCGATGGCATTTGCTGTGCCCAATCGCGTCGATCTGATCCAGCTGCCGCCTCCCGGCAGCGTGGTTCCCAGTGGCGCCTACAACGGCGACACGCTGACCCTCAACTTCCAGAACATCGATTTGCGCGCCGTGTTGCAGCAAATTGCGGATGTAGCCGGGCTTAATTTGGTGGCCAGTGATGAAGTGCAAGGCTCGATCACTTTGCGGCTCAAGGATGTGCCCTGGGACCAGGCGCTGGATCTGGTGCTGCAAACCAAAGGCTTGGATAAGCGCGTGAAGGCCGGCGTTTTGCTGGTGGCACCCGCCGAAGAGTTGGCGGCCCGCGAGCTGCTGGCGCTGGAGTCGCGCAAGCAGATGGAAGAGCTGGCGCCCTTGCGGCGCGAGCTGTTGCAGGTCAATTACGCCAAGGCGGCGGACCTGGCCAAGTTGTTCCAGTCGGTGACAGGCGTTGACGGTTTTACCGATGAGCGCGGCTCGGTGGCGGTGGATGATCGCACCAATAACATCATCGCCTACCAGACCCGCGAGCAAATTGACGAGCTGCGGCGCATCGTGGCGCAGCTGGATGTACCGGTACGCCAAGTGATGATCGAGGCGCGGATTGTCGAGGCTAATGTCGATTACGACAAAAGCCTGGGCGTGCGCTGGGGCGGGCGGCTCAATCGCGGCAACTGGGGCGCGGGCGGTATCAGCAAGCCGTTGGCCGAGGGTGCGGAGCCACCGGAGAATCTGCCCAGCTCGCCGTTTGTCGATATGGGCTCGCTGGCCGGTACGTCTGGCTTGGGCATCGCTTTTATTACCGACAACCTGTTGCTCGACCTGGAACTGACGGCCATGGAAAAAACCGGCAACGGCGAAATCGTCTCACAGCCCAAGGTGGTCACTTCCGACAAGGAAACTGCGCGCATCCTCAAGGGCACCGAGATCCCTTACCAGGAATCCAGCTCGCGTGGCGCCACCTCGGTGTCGTTCAAGGAGGCCTCGCTGTCGTTGGAGGTGACCCCGCAAATCACCCCGGATGGCTGGGTGATTATGGAGGTCAAGGTCACCAAGGACGAGCCGGACTACCTGAACAAGCTCAACGACGTACCGCCGATCAAGAAAAACGAAGTCAACGCCAAGGTGCGGGTCAAGGATGGCGAGACCATCGTCATTGGCGGGGTTTTCTCCAAAACGCAAAGCAAAGTGGTAGATAAAGTGCCATTTTTGGGCGATGTACCGTATCTTGGCCGCCTTTTCCGGCGCGATGTGCTGGCGGAGAAAAAATCCGAGCTGCTGGTATTCCTGACTCCGCGTATTATGAATAACCAGGCGATTGCTGTGAGTCGTTGATTCTGTGCGAAATTTGATTCTTGTAGGACCGATGGGGGCTGGAAAAAGCACCATCGGCCGTTTGCTGGCCAAAGAGCTGCGCCTGCCGTTCAAAGATTCCGACAAGGAAATTGAATTGCGCACGGGTGCCAATATCCCATGGATCTTCGATAAGGAAGGCGAGCTGGGCTTTCGCGACCGCGAGCAGGCGATGATTGCCGAGCTGTGCGGCTGCGATGGCGTGGTATTGGCCACCGGCGGCGGTGCAGTGATGCGCGATGAAAACCGCCGGGCGCTGCATGCCGGTGGTCGCGTGGTTTATTTGCATGCATCGGTCGAGCAGCAGGTGGGGCGTACCGCCCGCGATCGCAATCGCCCATTGCTGCGCACCGCAGACCCGGCAAAAACCTTGCGGGACTTGCTCACGCTGCGCGATCCGCTGTATCGGGAAATCGCCGATCTGGTGGTCGAAACCGATGAGCGGCCGCCTCGAATGGTGGTTCTCGACATTCTTGAGCGTTTGCAGCAATTGCCACCCCGTTAAAGCCAGGCCCGAAATGCGCTATTCTCGGCGGCGCGCCATCATCCTCCGGGGTATGGCGCAGAGCCATCAGGCGACGAAATTCCGAGCGTTGCCGATCGTACATATTTCTTCACGCGGGGACACATGCAGACACTTAAGGTCGATCTAGGCGAGCGCAGCTACCCAATCCATATTGGCGAAGGTTTGTTGGACCTGCCCGAGTTGCTCGCACCGCATATTGCCGGTCGGCAAGTGGCGATCATCTCCAATGAAACGGTCGCGCCGCTGTATCTTGAGCGTCTGAGCCGCAGCCTTGCGGCCTACTCGGTGATTTCGGTGATCCTGCCCGATGGCGAGGCCCACAAGAACTGGGAAACCCTGCAACTGATCTTTGACGGCCTGCTGACTGCACGGCATGACCGACGTACCACGGTGGTCGCCCTGGGCGGCGGCGTGATCGGCGACATGGCCGGCTTTGCCGCAGCGTGCTACCAGCGCGGCGTGGACTTTATCCAGGTGCCGACCACCTTGTTGTCCCAGGTCGATTCGTCGGTGGGCGGCAAGACCGGCATCAACCACCCGCTGGGCAAGAACATGGTGGGTGCGTTCTATCAACCACAAGCCGTGCTGATCGACACCGCGACCCTCAACACCTTGCCGCCGCGCGAGCTGTCGGCCGGTCTGGCAGAGGTCATCAAGTACGGGCTGATTTGTGACGAGCCGTTCCTGACCTGGCTCGAAGAACACATGGACGCCCTGCGTGCCCTGGACCAGGTGGCACTGACCGAAGCGATTTCCCGTTCATGCGCCGCCAAGGCGCTGGTGGTGAATGCCGACGAACGGGAGTCCGGTGTGCGCGCCACCCTGAACCTGGGCCACACCTTCGGCCATGCGATCGAAACGCACATGGGCTATGGTGTGTGGTTGCACGGGGAAGCCGTGGCGGCTGGCACAGTAATGGCACTGGAAATGTCGCAACGCCTGGGCTGGATCAGCGCCCAGGAGCGTGATCGCGGCATCCATCTGTTCCAGCGCGCCGGCTTGCCGGTTATTCCGCCGGAAGAGATGACCGAGGCGGATTTCCTCGAACATATGGCAATCGACAAGAAAGTGATCGACGGTCGCCTGCGACTGGTGCTGCTGCGCCACATGGGTGAAGCGGTAGTGACCGACGATTATCCGAAAGAGATTTTACAGGCCACGCTGGGAGCGGATTACCGCGCCCTGGCCCAGCTTAAAGGTTAATAAGATCCCGATGACTAGTTTGCATGCCGACGAGGCGTTCCTCGGCCACTACCAGTTAAGCCACGACCCTTTTGCTCCACGGGTGCCTGGCTTCAAATTTTTCCCTGCCCAGCGCAAGCCGGTGCTCGGTCAGTTGCACCACCTGGCGCGCTACAGCCAACTGTTGCTGGTTGTGACCGGCCCGTTGGGCAGCGGCAAGACCCTGCTGCGCCAGGCGCTGGTTGCCAGCACCAACAAGCAATCGGTACAGAGCGTGGTGGTATCGGCCCGTGGTGCCGGTGATGCAGCCGGCGTGCTGCGCCAAGTGGCCCAGGCGCTGAACGTTGCCAATGCCGAGCCGAACGCGATCCTCAAGCAGGTTGTGCAGTTGGGCCTCACCGGCCAGGAAGTCTACTTGCTGGTGGACGATGCCGAGCAGCTCGACGAATCCGCCCTGGAAGCGCTGCTGGCGCTGGCGGCGGGTACGCCGGAAGGGCGCCCGCATGTGTTCCTGTTTGGTGAGTCGTCCTTGATCGCCGATCTGGAGCAGATCAGCGGTGAGCAGGAGCTGTTTCACGTCATCGAATTGCAGCCGTACGAAGAGGAAGAAACCCGCGAATACCTGGCTCAACGCCTCGAAGGCGCCGGTGCCGGTATCGAACTTTTCACGGCAAATCAGATCTCTGATATTCACGAAAGCGCAGGCGGCTGGCCTGGCACCATCAACCAGGTTGCCCGCGATGCCTTGATCGAAGCCATGATTGCCAGCCGCTCTGCGGTTAAGCGTCCAAAGATGGGGTTTACTATGCCTAAGAAGCACGTATTGGCGATTTCTGCCGTGGTCGTGGTCGCTGTCGCTGCTGCCTGGTTGATCCCGGGTCGCAGCAAGGCACCCGCCACCGCCGGCGCGCCAACCGAACAGGCGCAGTTGCCACTGGGCAAGCCCACGCCAAATGTCGAATTCGCCAACTCCGGCCAACCGACCAACCTGCCGATGGTCGGCCAGCCAGTCATGCGCGGCCCGCTCGCTGAAGCCGCCGGTGGTATCTCCGAAGGTGACGACGGTGTGCCGGTGGAAGGCTCCAGCGCCACGCCGCCAACCGTAACCACCACCGCACCGCCTGCCGGCGTTCCGGCTGGCCCGGCAGCCGCTCCAGTTGCCAAGCCGACGCCAGCGCCGACCGTTGCCACTGCCAAGCCTGCCCCGGTTGCCAAGCCTGTCGCGCCTGCGCCAGTGGCCAAGCCGGCACCGGCCGCCAAGCCTGCTGAAAAACCTGCCGCTGTTGCCAAGGCCGCTGCGCCTGCCGCCGCCGGCAGCAGCTGGTACACCAGCCAGCCAACCGGTAATTTCGTCGTGCAGATCCTGGGCACCAGCTCCGAAGCCAACGCCCAGGCGTTTGTGAAAGAGCAGGGCGGCCAGTACCGTTATTTCAAGAAAGTGCTCAACGGCAAGCCTCTCTACGTGATCACCTACGGCAGCTTCCCAAGCCGTGCAGCAGCTGATTCCGCTATCAAAGCCTTGCCAGCGAAGGTTCAGGCTGGTAAACCTTGGCCTCGCACTGTTGCCAGCGTTCAACAAGAACTCGCAACAAGTCGCTGAAGATTCGGCGGCCTTACCCAGGCCGCCTCTCCCGGCACCTCAAAATTAAAACCGCAAGTGCGTGCTGCCCTCAAGGCCGCGCGCCCTGCGGTGTCTGCGTCACAGTAGCTTTTGAGTCGTAGCGGTCAGAATTAAAAAAGTTTTGACTAGCACAGCATATCGCTTTAAACCTTTCATAAATGCGACATAGATTTGCGACATTTCGTCGCTAAATTTGTGAGCGTTCGTGTCGGTGTGTACAATGACCTCCCTTTTGCCCCCGCTAAGCCGGCGTACGTTCGGCGTGGAAGGTAACCGGTTGAATTGAAAAGAAATTTGCCTCGATATAAGAGGCAGCCTGGTGAGAAAGTGTCTATGAAAGCAGGTCTGTACCAACCCGATGAATTCAAGGATAACTGCGGTTTCGGCCTGATAGCCCACATGCAGGGCGAGCCCAGTCATACCCTTTTGCAAACGGCCATCGAGGCCCTGACCTGCATGACCCACCGCGGTGGGATCAACGCCGACGGCAAGACCGGTGACGGTTGCGGCTTGCTGATTCAAAAACCCGACCAGTTCCTGCGCGCTGTCGCAAAAGAGCAATTTGCTGTCGACCTGCCCAAGCAGTACGCCGTGGGCATGGTGTTTTTCAATCAGGACCCGGTAAAAGCCGAGGCCGCTCGCGAGAACATGAACCGCGAGATCCTGGCTGCTGGCCTGCAACTGGTGGGCTGGCGCAAAGTGCCGATCGACACCAGCGTGCTCGGCCGCCTGGCCCTGGAGCGCCTGCCGCAGATCGAACAAGTGTTCATCGCAGGCGATGGCCTCAGCGATCAGGACATGGCGATCAAGCTGTTTACCTCGCGTCGTCGTTCATCGGTGTCCAACGCCGCCGACACCGACCACTACATCTGCAGCTTTTCGCACAAGACCATCATTTATAAAGGCCTGATGATGCCGGCGGATTTGACCGCCTTCTATCCAGACCTGAGCGACGAGCGCCTGCAAACCGCAATCTGCGTGTTCCACCAGCGCTTCTCCACCAACACCCTGCCGAAATGGCCGCTGGCTCAGCCATTCCGCTTTCTCGCCCACAACGGCGAGATCAACACCATCACCGGCAACCGCAACTGGGCCGTGGCCCGTCGCACCAAGTTCGCCAACGATTTGATGGACCTCGAAGAGCTCGGCCCGCTGGTTAACCGCGTGGGTTCCGACTCCTCCAGCATGGACAACATGCTCGAACTGATGGTCACCGGCGGCATTGACCTGTTCCGTGGCGTGCGCATGATCATTCCGCCTGCGTGGCAGAACGTCGAGACCATGGACCCGGACCTGCGTGCGTTCTACGAGTACAACTCGATGCACATGGAGCCGTGGGACGGCCCGGCCGGCGTGGTGATGACCGACGGCCGCTACGCGGTGTGCCTGCTCGACCGTAACGGCCTGCGCCCGGCGCGTTGGGTGACTACCACCAACGGCTTCATCACCCTGGCGTCGGAAATCGGCGTGTGGGACTACAAGCCTGAAGACGTGATCGCCAAAGGCCGTGTAGGCCCGGGCCAGATCCTGGCCGTGGACACCGAAACCGGGCAGATCCTCGACACCGACGCCATCGACAACCGCTTGAAGTCGCGTCACCCGTACAAGCAATGGCTGCGCAAGAACGCCCTGCGCATCCAGGCGACCATGGAAGACAACGACCACGGTTCGGCTTTCTATGACGTCGACCAGCTCAAGCAGTACATGAAGATGTACCAGGTCACGTTCGAAGAGCGCGACCAAGTGCTGCGCCCGCTCGGTGAGCAAGGCTATGAGGCGGTCGGCTCCATGGGCGATGACACGCCAATGGCCGTGCTGTCCCAGCGCGTGCGTACGCCGTACGACTATTTCCGCCAGCAGTTCGCCCAGGTGACCAACCCGCCGATCGACCCGCTGCGTGAAGCCATCGTGATGTCGCTGGAAGTGTGCCTCGGTGCCGAGCGCAACATCTTCCAGGAATCGCCTGAGCACGCCTCCCGTGTGATCCTCAGCTCGCCGGTCATTTCCCCGGCCAAATGGCGCTCGTTGATGACCCTGGAGCGTCCAGGTTTCGACCGCCAGATCATCGACCTGAACTACGACGAGAGCCTCGGCCTTGAAGCCGCTGTGCGCAACGTCGCCGATCAGGCCGAAGAAGCCGTGCGCGCCGGTCGTACCCAGATCGTGCTGACCGACCGTCACATTGCGCCAGGCAAGCTGCCGATCCACGCCTCCTTGGCCACCGGCGCGGTGCACCACCGCCTGACCGAAAAAGGCCTGCGTTGCGACTCCAACATCCTCGTGGAAACGGCTACTGCCCGCGACCCGCATCACTTCGCAGTGCTGATCGGTTTCGGCGCCTCGGCGGTTTACCCGTTCCTGGCCTACGAAGTGCTGGGTGATTTGATCCGTACCGGTGAAGTACTGGGCGACCTCTATGAGGTGTTCAAGAACTACCGTAAGGGCATCACCAAGGGCTTGCTGAAGATCCTGTCGAAGATGGGCATCTCCACCGTCACGTCTTACCGTGGCGCACAGCTGTTCGAAGCCATCGGCCTGTCCGAAGAGGTTTGCGAGCTGAGCTTCCGTGGTGTGCCAAGCCGTATCAAGGGTGCGCGTTTCGTCGACATCGAAGCCGAACAGAAAGCCCTGGCAGCCGAAGCCTGGAGCGCGCGCAAGCCGATCCAGCAAGGCGGCCTGCTGAAGTTCGTGCACGGTGGCGAATACCACGCCTACAACCCGGACGTGGTCAGCACCCTGCAAGCCGCTGTGCAGCAGGGCGACTACGCCAAGTTCAAGGAATACACCGCGCTGGTGGATAACCGCCCGGTGTCGATGATCCGTGACCTGTTCAAGGTGAAGACCCTGGATACGCCGCTGGCCATCAGCGAAATCGAACCATTGGAATCGATCCTCAAGCGCTTCGACTCCGCCGGTATTTCCCTGGGTGCCTTGTCGCCTGAGGCCCACGAAGCCCTGGCCGAAGCCATGAACCGCCTGGGTGCGCGTTCCAACTCCGGCGAAGGCGGCGAAGACCCTGCGCGCTACGGCACCATCAAGAGCTCGAAAATCAAGCAAGTGGCGACGGGTCGTTTCGGTGTAACGCCGGAATACCTGGTTAACGCCGAAGTGCTGCAGATCAAAGTCGCCCAGGGCGCCAAGCCCGGCGAAGGCGGCCAACTGCCTGGTGGCAAGGTCAACGGTTTGATCGCCAAGCTGCGTTACGCAGTGCCCGGCGTCACCCTGATTTCGCCGCCGCCGCACCACGACATCTATTCGATTGAAGACTTGTCGCAGCTGATTTTCGACTTGAAACAAGTCAACCCGCAGGCGCTGGTCTCGGTGAAGCTCGTGGCAGAAGCTGGCGTGGGCACTATCGCCGCCGGTGTGGCCAAGGCCTATGCCGACCTGATCACCATCTCCGGCTATGACGGCGGCACCGGCGCTTCGCCGCTGACTTCCATCAAGTACGCTGGCGCACCGTGGGAGCTCGGCCTGGCTGAAACCCACCAGACCCTGCGCGGCAACGACCTGCGCGGCAAGGTGCGGGTGCAGACCGATGGCGGCCTGAAGACCGGCCTCGACGTGATCAAGGCCGCGATCCTCGGCGCCGAAAGCTTCGGCTTCGGTACTGCGCCAATGATCGCCCTGGGCTGCAAATACCTGCGCATCTGCCACCTGAACAACTGCGCCACCGGCGTCGCCACTCAGAACGAGAAGCTGCGCAAGGATCACTACATCGGCACCGTCGACATGGTGGTGAACTTCTTCACCTACGTCGCCGAAGAAACCCGTGAGTGGCTGGCCAAGCTGGGCGTGCGTTCGCTGGAAGAGCTGATCGGCCGTACCGACCTGCTCGACATCCTCGAAGGCCAGACCGCCAAGCAACAGCACCTGGACCTGACGCCGCTGTTGGGCAGCGATCACATCCCGGCAGACAAGCCGCAATTCTGCCAGGTGGACCGCAACCCGCCGTTCGACAAAGGCCT
Source organism: Pseudomonas sp. B19125 (assembly GCF_044218855.1). Classification (NCBI taxonomy): domain Bacteria; kingdom Pseudomonadati; phylum Pseudomonadota; class Gammaproteobacteria; order Pseudomonadales; family Pseudomonadaceae; genus Pseudomonas; species Pseudomonas sp. B19125. Next base: position 6,494,247 of record NZ_CP162589.1, on the reverse strand, counting down.
GCTGGCCGAGAAGATGGTCGAAATGGCCAGTTCCTCGATCAATGACGCCAGCGGTGGCGACTTTGCCCTGGATATCTGCAACTGCGACCGTTCGATCGGCGCACGCATCTCCGGCGAAATCGCGCGCAAGCACGGCAACCAAGGCATGGCGAAAGCGCCGATCACCTTCCGCTTCAACGGCACAGCCGGCCAGAGCTTTGGCGTATGGAACGCCGGCGGCCTGCACATGTACCTCGAAGGTGACGCCAACGACTACGTGGGCAAGGGCATGACCGGCGGCAAGCTGGTGATCGTTCCGCCTAAAGGCAGCATCTACAAGACTCAGGACAGTGCCATCATCGGCAACACCTGCTTGTACGGTGCCACCGGTGGCAAGCTGTTCGCTGCCGGTACTGCCGGTGAGCGTTTCGCCGTGCGTAACTCCGGTGCCCACACCGTGGTGGAAGGCACTGGCGATCACTGCTGCGAGTACATGACCGGTGGCTTTGTCGCGGTACTGGGCAAGACCGGTTACAACTTCGGCTCGGGCATGACCGGCGGTTTCGCCTACGTGCTTGACCAGGACAACACCTTCGTCGACAAGGTCAACCACGAGTTGGTCGAGATCCAGCGGATCAGCGGCGAAGCCATGGAGTCCTACCGGAACCACTTGCAGCACGTGCTGGACGAGTACGTCGAGGAGACCGGCAGCGAATGGGGCCGTAACCTCGCCGAAAACCTCGATGATTACCTGCGTCGTTTCTGGCTGGTCAAGCCCAAGGCTGCCAACCTGAAATCGTTGCTTTCCAGCATCCGTGCCAACCCGCAGTGATATGCGCCTGAAGAGTTTGATGAGGTTTTAACATGGCTGAACGTCTGAATAACGACTTCCAGTTCATCGATGTCGGGCGCAAAGATCCGAAGAAGAAACTGTTGCGTCAACGCAAGAAAGAGTTCGTGGAAATCTACGAACCCTTCAAACCCCAGCACTCGGCCGACCAGGCCCACCGCTGCCTGGGTTGCGGTAACCCGTATTGCGAATGGAAGTGCCCGGTGCATAACTTCATTCCCAACTGGCTCAAGCTGGTGGCCGAGGGCAACATCCTCGCCGCCGCCGAGCTGTCGCACCAGACCAACACCCTGCCGGAAGTCTGCGGCAGGGTTTGTCCCCAGGACCGTCTGTGCGAGGGTGCCTGCACCCTTAACGACGGCTTCGGCGCGGTGACCATCGGTTCGGTGGAGAAGTACATCACCGACACCGCGTTCGCCATGGGTTGGCGCCCGGACATGTCCAAGGTCAAGCCGACCGGCAAGCGCGTTGCGATCATCGGCGCAGGCCCGGCGGGCCTGGGCTGTGCCGACGTGCTGGTGCGCGGCGGTGTGACCCCGGTGGTGTTCGACAAGAACCCGGAAATCGGCGGCCTGCTGACCTTTGGTATTCCCGAGTTCAAGCTGGAAAAAACCGTGCTGAGCCACCGTCGTGAAGTCTTCACCGGCATGGGTATCGAGTTCCGTCTCAATACCGAAATCGGCAAAGACATCACCATGGAGCAACTGCTCGCCGAATACGACGCCGTGTTCATGGGCATGGGCACCTACACCTACATGAAGGGCGGCTTTGCCGGTGAGGACCTGCCGGGCGTGTATGACGCGCTCGACTTCCTGATCGCCAACGTCAACCGCAACCTGGGCTTTGAAAAGTCGCCGGAAGATTTCGTCGACATGAAAGGCAAGAAGGTCGTGGTACTGGGCGGTGGTGACACCGCGATGGACTGCAACCGCACCTCGATCCGCCAGGGCGCCAAGTCGGTGACCTGTGCTTATCGTCGTGACGAAGCCAACATGCCCGGTTCGCGCAAAGAGGTGAAGAACGCCAAGGAAGAAGGCGTGAAGTTCCTCTACAACCGCCAGCCGATCGCCATCGTCGGTGAAGACCGTGTTGAAGGTGTGAAGGTGGTCGAGACCCGTCTCGGCGAGCCGGACGCCCGTGGCCGTCGCAGTCCCGAGCCGATCCCGGGTTCCGAAGAAATCATCCCGGCTGATGCCGTGGTTATCGCCTTCGGTTTCCGTCCAAGCCCGGCGCCATGGTTCGAGCAGTTCGAGATCCAGACCGACAGCCAGGGCCGCGTGGTAGCCCCGGAACAAGGCCAGTACAAGCACCAGACCAGCAACCCGAAAATCTTCGCCGGTGGCGATATGGTGCGCGGCTCTGACCTGGTAGTGACCGCGATCTTCGAAGGCCGCAACGCCGCCGAAGGCATCCTGGACTACCTGCAAGTTTGATTTGAAACACGGTCAACGGTGGGAGCTGGCTTGCCTGCGATAGCGATAGTGAATTCACCACCGCCATCGCAGGCAAGCCAGCTCCCACACAAACCCCATTCCAGATAGGGTTTGGTGGTGTCTGTCATACCGCAAGACACCGCGACAAATTGACCCGATAGACAAAAGGCACGGCTCACTCCGTGCCTTTTGCGTCGCGCTCTGAGAAAATGCCCGCACTTTTTTTGCGGATGCCGACATGACTGCCCTCAAGAACGACCGTTTCCTTCGTGCCCTGCTCAAGCAACCCGTAGACGTCACGCCCGTGTGGATGATGCGTCAAGCCGGTCGCTACCTGCCGGAATACCGCGCCAGTCGCGCCAATGCCGGCGACTTCATGAGCCTGTGCATGAACCCGGAGTTCGCCTGCGAAGTCACGATGCAGCCGCTGGACCGCTACCCACAACTGGATGCGGCCATCCTCTTCTCCGATATCCTCACCATTCCTGACGCCATGGGCCAAGGCCTGTATTTTGAAACCGGCGAAGGCCCGCGTTTCAAAAAAGTTGTCAGCACCCTGGCCGACATCGAAGCCCTGCCGATCCCGGACCCGCATAAAGACCTCGGCTACGTGATGGACGCTGTGAGCACCATCCGCCGCGAGCTTAACGGCCGCGTGCCGCTGATCGGCTTCTCCGGCAGCCCGTGGACCCTGGCTACCTACATGGTCGAAGGCGGCTCGTCGAAAGACTTCCGCAAAACCAAGGCCATGCTTTACGACAACCCGCAAGCCATGCACCTGTTGCTGGACAAGCTGGCGCAGTCGGTTACCAGCTACCTCAACGGCCAGATCATGGCCGGCGCGCAAGCGGTGCAGATCTTCGACACCTGGGGCGGCAACCTGTCGTCGGCGGCGTATCAGGAGTTCTCCCTGGCTTACATGCGCAAAATCGTCAGCGGCCTGATCCGCGAACACGAAGGTCGCAAAGTGCCGGTCATCATGTTCACCAAAGGCGGCGGCCTGTGGCTGGAAAGCATTGCTGATGCTGGTGCCGATGCACTGGGCCTGGACTGGACCTGCGACCTGGGCGAAGCCCGCCGTCGCGTCGGCAACCAGGTAGCGCTGCAAGGCAACATGGACCCGACCGTGCTCTACGCCAAGCCGGAAGCGATCCGCAACGAAGTCGGCCGCATCCTGGCCAGCTATGGCAAGGGCAGCGGCCACGTGTTCAACCTCGGCCATGGCATCACCCCGGAAGTGAACCCGGAGCACGCTGGCGCGTTCCTGCGTGCAGTGCATGAGCTGTCGGCGCAATACCACGAATAAAACGCAAACCAAATGTGGGAGCTGGCTTGTCGAATCGTCGCACCGCTGCGATAGCAGTAGTGAATTCATCACCGCCATCGCAGGCAAGCCAGCTCCCACATTAAAAGCAGGACCGCGTCAGGTTTTTACATTCCCCAGCGGCGGCAATTTCGCCAGCTTCAGCGCCACCAGCAGCGCGCCAATCAACAGCGCCACGATAAACCCGCCAATCCCGTTCCACCCGGCAAAGTGCCAGAAGAACCCGCCCGCCGTCCCCGCGACACTCGACCCCACGTAGTAGCAGAACAGGTACAGCGACGACGCCTGCCCTTTGGCCCTTACCGCCCGCCGCCCAATCCAGCTGCTGGCTACCGAATGCGCGCCGAAGAAGCCGAAGGTGAAGATCAGCATGCCCGGCACCACCAGCCACAGCGGCGTGAACAGGGTCAGCAGCATCCCCGACAACATCAAGACGATGGTGCCCCACAGTACGCGACGGCGGCCGAGACGGTCAGCCAGGGAGCCGATTTTTGCCGAGCTGTAGATGCCCGACAGGTACACCAGCGACAACAGACCGACCACCGCCTGGCTCAGCTCATAAGGCGAGACCAGCAGGCGATAGCCGATGTAGTTGAACATCGTCACGAACGCGCCCATCAACAGGAAGGCCTCGAGGAACAGCCACGGCAGGCCCGCGTCCTTGAAGTGCATGACAAAACCGTCCACCAGGTTGCGCGGCTTCAGGCTGCTGGCGCGGAAGTTGCGCGATTCAGGCAGGATTTTCCAGAACACCGTGGCCGCGATCAGCGCCAGCGCGCCGATGATCAGCATTGCGGTGTGCCAGCTGACAAAGTCGATCAACACGCCGATGATCAGGCGCCCGCTCATGCCGCCAATCGCGTTGCCGCCGATGTACAAGCCCATGGCCAGGCCAATGTGCTGAGGGTGGATCTCTTCGCTCAGGTAAGTCATCGCCACGGCGGCCAGGCCGCTTAGCGACAAGCCCACCAGCGCACGCATCAGCAGAATGCCTTCCCAGGTCGGCATCAAGCCGCTGGCGATGGTCGCCAGCGCGGCACAGAACAGGGCTGAAACCATCACCGGCTTGCGCCCCAAGCGGTCGGAAATCGGTCCGGTAATCAGCAGGCCCAGCGCCAGCATCGCCGTGGCGACCGAGAGGATCAGGCTGCTTTGCGCCGCATTGATGGAAAACTCGTGGGATAACGCCGGCATCATCGGTTGCACGCAGTACAGCAGGGCAAAGGTGGCAAACCCGCCGGAGAACAGCGCCAGCACCGTGCGCATGAACATCGGCGTGCCTTTTTCGATGTACGCGTCATTGAGCTGGGCGACCACCTCATCCAAGGCGGTAGGCGGGACTTCTTGAGCGAATGGCGCGACAGCAGATTTCACGGGGACCTCGGGGAGGAAAAGCCTGCCAGGACTGGCAATACGAAAAAGAATATAGCTGCCTAATGATTCTTTCCAATATATTGTTCGACCTGTTTAAGAGCTTTTACGACCTAATGAGGCTTGCATGGAATTGCGTCACTTGCGGTACTTCATTGCCGTCGCCGAAGAGCTGCATTTTGGCCGCGCCGCGCAGGTGCTGGGCATCTCTCAACCGCCGTTGAGCCAGCAGATCCAGGCGCTGGAACAGGAGGTAGGCGCACGCTTGTTTGAGCGCACCAATCGTCGGGTTGAGCTGAGCGAGGCCGGCCGATTGTTCCTGCACGAGGCGCGTTTGGTGTTGGCGCAGGTGGATAAAGCCGCCGACGTTGCCCGCCGCGCGCAATTGGGGGAGTTAGGCGAACTGAAGATCGGCTTCACCTCGTCGGCGCCATTTAACGCCAGCATTCCACAGGCGATCTTTGCGTTTCGTAAAGCCTTCCCGGCGGTGCACCTGAATTTGCAGGAAATGAGCAGCACCGAAGTGGCCGAGTCGCTGGTGGATGAGTCGATTCAGGTGGGCCTGATGCGCCCGCTGCCGTTGCCGGATTCTCTAAGCGTGATCGAGTTGATGCGCGAGCCGTTGGTTGCGGTATTGAACGCTGGCCATCCGTTGGTGGAAGGCAGCGAGCGCGGCCTGCACCTGGCGCAACTGGCCGAAGAGCCGTTTGTATTTTTCCCGCGCACCTACGGCAGCGGCCTCTACGCTCAGCTGCTCAACCTGGCCCGCGATGCCGGCTTCAGCCCGCACTTCGCCCAGGAAGCTGGAGAAGCGATGACCATCATCGGCCTGGTGGCGGCGGGGTTGGGGGTGTCGGTGCTGCCGGCGTCTTACCAGCGCATCCGCATTGATGGCGTGGTCTATCGCACCTTGCTCGATCGGGAGGCCGTGACGGCGGTGTGGCTGGTGCAACGCAAGGGTGCGCAAACGCCAATGGCCAAGGCCTTTGTGGAGCTGCTGACGCGCCAGGCGATCTTATAGTCGAACACGGTCAAAAGTGGGAGCTGGCTTGCCTGCGATGCAGGCGTCTCGGTTTATCAGAAAAACTGAGGTGATCCCATCGCAGCATAGGTATCTACACAACCGGTTAACACGAAGTCTGTGGCAGGTGGGCTGTTGTGGCGAGCAGGCTTGTCGAATCGTCGCACCGCCTGCGTTGGGCTGCGAAGCGGCCCCAGTACAGGCACTGCAATTTTGCTGAAAGTACTCAGCGTCTGTTTTTGGGGCTGCTTCGCAGCCCAACGCAGGACAAGCCTGCTCGCCACAGGAGAAATAGGGTGCTTTTAAAAGTTGTGTAGATACCTATGCCCATCGCAGGCAAGCCAGCTCCCACATTTGGATGCGAAAGCCTCAGTTCTGCTTTAAGGCCTCCACGCCATTGATACCCGCACTCTGCAAGCCCGCCATGATGTCGCGATCCAGCATGCTCACCCAGCGGTTGTAGTTGCGATGGATCTTGCCGTCCTTGTAGCCCAGGTCGCGGCTGTCGCGGTAGGTGATGGCGTAGCTGGTGCGGGTGTAGCGGATATCGATTTCGGCGTGGAATTGGTTGCGCACAGTGATTTCGGCCTGCACCAGTTGCGGGCTCAGGCGTTGCACGGTCCATTCGCGTTTTTGCAGGGCCGCGACGATCACCTGTTTGATTTTTTCTTCGCTGAGCTGGGCCGTGACCGGCAAATCGTGCTGGGTGTTTAGCACGGGTTTGTTGGTGCAACCGGCGGTGGTCAGCAAAGCCAGAGTGATCAGGGTGGCGCGTAGCAAGGAAGACATTCCGTTTTCTCCAGTCAATTAAAAAATCAGGACCAGCGGCGAAAGATCAGCGAAGTGTTGACGCCGCCAAAGGCAAAGTTGTTGTTCATCACGTAGTCGTTGTGCATCTCGCGAAACCCACCTTGCAGGTAATCCAGCTCGCCGCATTGCGGGTCGACGGCATCCAGGTTGAAGGTGTGCACATACTGGTCGCGGTTCATCATTTCGATGCTGAACCACGATTCCAGTGCGCCGCACGCGCCCAAAGTGTGGCCCAGGAAGCTTTTCTGCGAACTGATCGGCATGCGGCTGCCGAACAGGCTGCTGGTGGCCAGCGTTTCGGCGATGTCGCCCTGGTCGGTGGCGGTGCCGTGGCCATTGACGTAGCCGATGGCGGATGGCTCAAGCCCGGCATCTTCCAGAGCCAGCTCCATGGCGCGGCGCATGGTTTTCTGCTCTGGGCGCGTGGTGTGCTGGCCGTCGGCGTTGCTGCCGAAGCCGACCAACTCGGCGTGGATATGCGCACCGCGCGCCAGGGCGTGTTCCAGTTCTTCGAGCACCAGCATGCCGCCGCCTTCGCCGATCACCAGGCCGTCGCGGCCGCTGTCGTAAGGGCGTGGGCTGGTCTGCGGCGCGTCGTTTTTGAGGCTGGTGGCGTAGAGCGCGTCGAACACCATGGCTTCGGTGGGGCACAATTCCTCGGCGCCGCCGGCAAGCATCAACGGCAAGCGGCCGAACTTGATCGCCTCGTAGGCGTAACCAATGCCCTGGCTGCCGCTGGTGCAGGCGCTGGAGGTGGGGATCAGCCGCCCGGTCAGGCCAAAGAAGATGCTGATATTCGCCGCCGTGGTGTGCGGCATCATGCGCACATAGGAGTTGGCATTCAGCCCCTCGGCCACCGAGTTCAGCAGCATATTGCCGAACGCCTTGATCTCATCGGTGCTGCCGGTGGATGAGCCACAGGCGACGCCCATGCGCCCGTCCTTGATCGATTCGTCGCCGAGCAACCCGGCATCCTGCAACGCCTGTTCCGCCGCCCACACCGCCAGGCGAGAGACGCGGCCCATGCTGCGCAGTTGCTTGCGCGTCCAGTGCGCAGGCACGACGAAATCGTCGATCGGCCCGGCCAGACGCGTGTTCAATTCGGTAAAACGGTCCCACTCATCCATGCGCCGGATGCCGCTGCGGTTGGCGCGAAAGTTGGCGGCGATGGTGTCCCAATCGCTGCCCAGGGAGGTCATGCCGGCCATGCCGGTGACGACGACGCGTTTCATCAGCACAAGCCCCCATTCACGGCCAGCACTTGGCGCGTGATATAGCCGGCCTCGGCCGACATCAAGAAATTCACTGCCCCGGCGACTTCTTCCGGGGTGCCCATGCGTTGCGCCGGGATCATCTTCATCAGTTCTTCGACCGGCACGTTTTCATCCAGCATCGCCGTGTCGATCAAGCCGGGGGCGACGCAATTGACGGTGATCTTGCGCTTGCCAAGTTCAATAGCCAGCGCCTTGGCCGCGCCGATCAAACCGGCTTTGGAGGCGCTGTAATTGACCTGGCCACGGTTGCCGATCAAACCGGAAACCGACGTGATACAAACGATACGGCCAGCGGCGCGACGACGAATCATCGGCATCATCACCGGGTGCAGCACGTTGTAGAAACCATCCAGGTTGGTGCGCATCACCACATCCCAATCGTCTTCGGAGAGGGCCGGGAACGCACCGTCGCGTGTCAGGCCGGCGTTGAGCACCACGCCGTAATAGGCGCCATATTGCTCCACATCGGCTTCAAGGATTTCCTTGCAACTGAAACGATCCGCCACATCAAATTGCAGCACCCGCGCCTTGCGACCCAGCGCCTCGATCTCGAGCTTTACCGCGTCCGCTTCAGCGCGGCCACTGCGGCAATGCAGCACGATGTCATGCCCGGCCTGGGCCAGGCGCAGGGCAATGGCGCGGCCGATGCCACGGCTGGAGCCGGTGACCAGTACGGATTCAGTCATGGCGTTGAGTCCTTCGATTCATCTAAATAATTGGCCGCCTGGGGCGGTCGAAATACGTTCAAACGTGCGCTGGCCTGGATACCGTCACCGGTCAGGTGGCATTCGAACACACCCATGCCGTTGTCGTCTTCCAGCGAGCGCAGGCCGTGGATGCGCAGCTCGGCGCCGGCCGGGAAGTGTTCCACGTTGCATTCGAATTTGCGCGTGCCGAGCAGGAAACCCAGTTCCACTGCCTCGCCGTTCTGACGCGCGTGGCAGCCGGCATAGGCGGCGACGCTTTGCGCCATCAGCTCGATGCCGACCCAGGCTGGCAGGCCGCCGTCCGGCCGGTTGAACAGGCCGCCGGGCTTGACGGTGGCGCGGGTGTGAACCTGCTCTTCATCGAACGACAGCACCTGGTCGATCAGGATCATGTCGCCCGCGTGGGGCAGCAGTTCGGCGAGTGGCCAATCGATCATGGGGCCTCCGCGATTATCAGGCTGACGTTATTGCCGCCGAAGGCAAACGAGTTGCTCATCAGGCAGCGTTTTTTCAAGGTGTCGCCGGTCTGTGCCCACTGCAGCGCGGGCAGCGTCGGATCGGCTTGACCGTCCCACACATGCGGCGGCACACGGTCATGCATCAGGCTCAACCAGCAGAACGCCGCTTCCAGCGCGCCTGCGGCACCGAGGGTGTGGCCGCTCATGGGCTTGGTCGACGAACACGCTACGCCTTGAGGAAACAGGCTGGCGACGGCCAGGCTTTCCATGGCGTCGTTGTGTTGGGTGGCAGTGCCATGCAGGTTCAGGTAACCGATGTGTTCCGGTTCAAGTTTGGCGCTGGCCAAGGCCTTGCGCATCGACTGCAACGCACCTTTGCCGCTGGGCTCTGGCGCGGAGATATGGTGCGCATCGCAACTGGCGCCGCTGCCGAGCAAGGCAATCGGCGCAGGTGTTTTGGTCATCAGAAACAGCACTGCCGCTTCGCCGATATTGATGCCGTTGCGGTTCACCGAAAACGGATTGCAGCGTTCGCTGGCGACCGCTTCCAGCGCGGTAAAGCCGTTCAGCGTCAGCTTGCACAGGCTGTCGACGCCACCGCAGATCACCGCATCACACACACCCAGGTCGAGCAGGCGCTGGGCACTCATCAACGCACGGGCGCTGGAAGTGCAGGCAGTAGAAATCACATAGGCCGGTCCGCTGACCTGCAACCAGTCGGCGAGAAAATTCGCCGGTGCGCTGAGTTCCTGTTGCTGGTAGTCATAGTCGCCCGGGAACTGCTGCCCACGCAGGTAATGCGCGATGCCGCGACTGGCTTCATCGATGCCCGAGGTGCTGGTGCCCAGCACAATGCCGACCCGCGAGGCGCCATGGGTGTGGATCGCCTGGCGCAGCTCGCTTTCAATCTGCACGGCCGCTTCCAGAAGCAACTGGTTATTGCGGCTGCTCTGCGGGCGTAGCTCAGCCGGGATTGCCACCAGCTCACTGCGTACACCGCCCACCGGCAGCACGCGCTCTGGCACCCAACCGCTTTCGGCGCGCATGCCGGAACAATCGCCGGCAAACAGGCTGCGGCTGACTTCCGCCTGGCCGCGGCCCAGGGCGCAGATCACGCCCAGGGCATTCAGGTAAGCCGTCATCGCGCCGCCCCCAGTGGGGTGATGCGGTAGCTCAACGACTGGCCCGCCATGTTCACGCTGAACACCTCGGAGGACTGATAGACGATCTGCCAATGCCCCGGCAGCGTGCGCGTCAGGTCCATCGCCTGGGCACGCGGGTACAGCGTGGGCACGTCATCGGCCGAGGTCAGCGCAAACAACAGCGCCGCAAACAGCTCACGCGCCTGCGGATTGGGCGGCAGCAAGCCGTCGGCCTGCCACTGGCCATTGATCAGCTTTTGCCGGGCCTGGGGAATGCCCAGCGGGTCCATCATCGACCAGCGAATGGCTGTGCCTTCGCGCTGGATCACCAGCAGCCAATCCTGGATTTGGCCGTCGGCGCGGCGCTGCACGTGCAATTGCATGGGCAAGGCCAGGGCCGGGGTTTTTTCGGGCAGCGGCGGCTGGCTGACGCAGGCGCTCAACAGCAACAGGCAACCCATCAACAGCATACGAATCATGTTTCGGCGCTCGCTAAAGGTTTACGCGCCACGCAGTTGACCAGCGTTTCTTCGCGCTGGCCAACCGGTGGTGGGCTGCGCAGGCCCCAGCGTTCCAGCAGGCCGAAATCGCTGGAGCGGCTCCACCACAAATACGGGTACGAAACGTTCTGCGGGCCGAACTCAAAACCCTGCTCGCGCAGCATCTCCAGGTATTCTTCAGCGCTCTTCTGCACATGCATCGGGTGGCGGAACAGCCAGCGAATCACCCAAGTGTCGATATAGGCTTCGGTGGATTCGGCAAACAGCAGATAGCCGCCCGGCTTGAGTACGCGATAGAACTCTTTCAAGGCGCGATGCTGTTCCACCAGATGGTGAAAGGTCTGGTGGCAGAACAGGATATCCACGCTTGCGTCCGGCACCTGCAGTGTGGCGCAGTCGCTGCCGATCAGCTCGATGGACAAGCCTTGGCGCTTGGCTTCCGCTTGGCTCAGCTCCAGGCTGTGCGGGTCGGCATCCAGGCCGATCAGGCGCTGTGGCGCGAACACCTGCTGCAAATACTGGAACGATTTGCCCTGGCCGCAACCGGCGTCCAGCAGCACCGGCGCCACGGGCAGCGGGTCGGTGAACAGGCCGCGCAGGTCGTTGATCGCCACGCGCAATACATGGTGCTGCCAAGTGTGGCTGCGCAGGAACCAGAAGCCGAATTTGGTTTCTTCGACGTAGTTTTTACTCAGGTATTGGCTACTCATACTGGCTCACCCGCACAAATTTCCGACAACATCCGCAGCCGCCGTTTGGGCTCGCTGACAAACGGGTTGCGCTCATCCCAGGCGTAACCGGCGAGGATCGAACTGATCATCCGGCGAATCTCCGGCGAGCTGCCTGGGTGAAAAATCACGTCCTGGAAGGTGCCTGCATACCAGCCTTCGACATAGCAACGGAAGGTGTCGACCCCGCGTTTCAGCGGCTCGGCGAACTCGGTTTGCCAGTCGACGGTTTCGCCCTTGAGTTGGCGATGTAACAGCGCTGCGGCCATGCTCGCCGAACGCATGGCGATGGTCACGCCGGAAGAGAACACCGGATCGAGAAATTCCGCCGCATTGCCCAGCAGCGCAAAGCCAGGGCCGTGCAGGGTTTTGACGTTGGCCGAATAGCCGGCGAGGGTACGCGCGGGCGTATCCCACACGGCGTTTTGCAGCACGCCCGCCAGGCTTGGCGTCTCAGCGATGAAACCGCGCAGGCAGGCGTCGAGGTCGCTGTCGCGGCCGTCGAAATGTTCTTTTGCCGCCACCACGCCTACCGAGCAGCGGCCATGGCTGAACGGGATGGTCCAGAACCAGATATCGCGTTGGGTCGGGTGAGTGGTGACGAGGATTTTGCTGCGATCAAAACCTGGGTGTGTGATGTGATCTTCAACGTGGGTAAACACCGCCTGGCGCACCGGGAAATTCGACGGTGCTTCCAGGTCCAGCAGGCGCGACAGCACGCGGCCGTAGCCGCTGGCATCGAGCACGAACTTGGCCTTGAGGTGATACTCGCTGCCATTCTGGCGACGCACGTGCAGGTAGCGGCTTTCACCGGCGAAATCCACACCGACGATGCTTTGGCCATAGCGAATCTCTACGCCTTGCAGCGCCGCTTGATCAGCCAGCAACTTGTCGAACTCGCCGCGCTGCACCTGGAAGGTGGTGGGCTTGCCGTTGCTGAAGGTGTCACCGAAATCAAACGCACTGTAGCGCTCGCCCCAGGCGAACGCCGCGCCGGTTTTTACCTGGAAACCCGCGGCCTGTACGGCGTCGAGCATGCCGGCTTCTTCGATAAAGTCGATGCAGTGCGACAGCAGGCTTTCGCCAATCGAGAAGCGTGGGAAATGCTCGCGCTCGATTATCAATACATCATGCCCGTGGCGCTTTAACAGCGCGGCGGCGATAGCGCCGGATGGCCCGGCACCAATCACCACCACCTGGCGACGTTCCATTTCAACTGTGGGCACGAGGGCTCCTTGCCACTTTGGCGATTAACACATTCATAAGGCGTGCTTCTGATGCCCGGCCCAAGGCGCCAGCATAAAGCTGAACGCCAGGCCGAGGCTGACCGACAGGCCGAAATTGCTCACGGCGGGTGTACTCGATACCGCCAGCAGGCCAAACGACAACCAGGTCGTCAGTGCTGCCAGCAGCGTACCTAAAAGACTCACGGCCGCGCCGCCGATCTGCTCGCGCATCAAGATCGCATAGTCGACGCTGATGGCGGTGACCAACAGCAGGCCGAACAGGCTGAACAAGGTCAGCGGCTGGCCCAGCCAACCGAGGCTGGCGAGGCTGCACAGCGCCGCGAGCAGTGGCAGGGCGACGATGCGCAAGGCGCCGCCAACACCGAATGGCATGATCAATAACAGCACGATCAGCACACACGACATCAGCTTCAACTCAGCCGCGCTGATCTGCGTGTCGGCAAACACTTGGTTCAAATCACCCAGCCGGTCAACCAGTTGCACGCCGGGTAAATCCAGCGCCTGCACGCGCAACAGCGCCGGGTTGTTCAGGCCTTGCAGGCTGACCATCGCCGCCACGCCGCCGTTTACCGGCCCCAGCCACAAGGTGCGCCAAGGCTCAGCCAATGGGCCAACCAGCGCGGCATCGATGTCTTCGGTGGGCAGCGCTTGCAGTTGCGTGACTTCGGCTTGCAGCGCGCTGGCCGGCACGCCAAGGTCCAGCAGCGGCTGCCAGTGCTGCGCGAGGTTGTTCAGCGCATCACGAAGTTGCTGCTGCTCAGCCGGCAGGCTCACCAGTTGGTTGAGCGCCAGGTAGCCTTGCAGCTTGCCCATGTTCACCAACTGATCCAGGCGTTCGCCCAGGGCGGCCTGGCGTTCCAGCAACTGCTGCTGGTTGTCGGCGCGCACCAGGAAAAACTGGCTGGTGGGCTGGAAACCAGTGATGCGCGCCACGGCCTGCGCTTCTTGCAGCAATTGCGGCGGGGCACCGATCCACTGGCGGATATCATTTTTACTGTTCAAGTGCCACAGGCCGCCCGCGCAAAACAGCAGCAACAGTGCCAGCAGCACCGGGCTTGGCACGCGCTTGAGCAGCGCGGCGCGCAATAGCCACAGGCATTCGGCAATCCGCAGCGGCCACTGTGCCGGGCGCAGCTCCACACCCTTGAGCAGCGCGGGCAGCAGGCACACCGCCGACAGGTAGGCACCGACTAAACCGGCGGCGGAGAACACGGCGATTTGCGTCAGCGCCGGGAACGGCGTCCATGCAAGCGCCAGGTAGCCAATGCAACTGGTCGCCAGGCTCAGGCTCAGCCCTGGCAAGGTCAGGCGCAATGCCGGCCAGCTGCGCCAGGGTTGCAGGCTCCAGCTTTTGGACAGGTAATGCAGCGGGTAATCCACCGCCACGCCGATCAGGCTGGAGCCCAGCACCAGGGTCATCACATGCATATGGCCGAACAGTGCCACACAGGCCACCGCGCCAAACAGCATACCCACCAGCACCGGCACAAACGCCAGCAACACGCGCCAGCGCCGAAACGCCAGCAACAGCAACAACAGGATGCCCAGCGTGGCGCCACCACCGACCCAGGTGATTTCCCGCGTGGCCTGTTGCTGCCCGTTGGCGGCGTAAAGCAGGCCGCTGGCAGCGAGCAATTGCGCGCCTTGCTCGCGGGCCTGTTCGCGACTGGCCTGGAGCAGGTCCGCCACTTGCAGCGGCAGTTTCATATCAAAGGCATTGCCGGTGGTGCGCGCACGCAGCAGCACCCAGCTTTTGCCGTCGGCATCGGCAATCAAGGCGCCGCTACCGATATCGAGCTGCACCGAACCGTGCTGCGGTTGGCTGTTCTGGATGCGACCGGTAAGGCCCAGCCAGTCGTCCTGGCTCGGCACCAGGCTGAACCCGGTAAACGGGTCGAACAGCGCTTGCACGCGCTGCTGAATGAACGCGTCTGGGTGCTCGATCAGTTGCTCGCGGTCCTTGGCCGAGAGCATCGCCAGCCGACCGCGCAGCAATTGTTCACGCAGGGCGGGCAAGTCGGCTTGCAGGTTCCACTGCACTTTTTCAAACAGGCCGCTGGCCTGCCAGCGTTCGCCCATTTGCTGCGCCACTGCTACGGCTTTTTGCCGATCGGCATGCCCCACCAACACCAGCATTTCGCGGTTCAGCGGTTCCTGCATACGCTGTTCGGCCTTGAGTTCCAGCGCATCCGGCGTGCTGCCCGGCACCAGTTCCATCAGGTTGGCCGACAATGGCGCGCCATGGCGCCACTGCCAGCCGGCCAGCGCCAATACTGCCACCAGCAGGATCAGGAACAGGCGTGGCAGCCAGCGCTCACTGGGCAAAGTCGTGTTGCTCCGATTCGCTCAACGGTTGGCCGGCAGTGCTGTCCTGCATGCGCAGCACGGTGCTGTCGCCCTGGGTTTCGAGCAGTTCGATTGTTTGCACCAGCTCGCCGCCGTCGATATTGATCTGGGTGAACACCTGCTTGAGCAGCAGCGAACGTGGGACCAGCGTCAGCTTCCACTGTTGGGCTTCGCCTTGCAGCTGCAGCTCGAAATCGCGCTGCAAGCCACTGCTGTCGCCTTGGAGTACGGCAAGGAACAGGCGATTCTGCTCGGCACCGGCGCTCTTGTTCGGCAGCAATTGCCAGCCATTGGCGTCACGCCGAGCGATGCCTTGGGCGCTGATGCGGTAGTCCTGTTGCAGCGGGGTTTTCAACAGCCACAGCAGGCCGTGGTCTTTGGCGAGTACGAACGTGCCTTTGCTGACCAGTGGCTGGGGCAGGGCGCGCAGGTGTTTTTCCTGGATGAAGCTGCCGTGGATTACGGCGGGTTTGGCCAGTTGGTCGCTTAGCTGCTGCAGGTCGAAGGCGTGAGCACTGAAACTCAGTAGCAACCCGATCAATGTGGGAGCGGGCTTGCCCGCGATGAACCTGAGGGCGCTGCGCAGTATCAGGCGAAGCGCGTTATCGTTGACGATCATCGCGGGCAAGCCCGCTCCCACATTAGATCTCATTTCAGGGCTCTCTCTACGGCGTCGGTGAATACTTTTGGCGAGGCCAGCTGCATCTCGCGGCTGGCGATTTCCACCGCCACTTGCACGGTGCTGGCGCGGGTCAGGCGCTCGCCGCTGGCCAGGTCGGTGATCAGATAGTTCACCTTCAAACGGTTCTCCCACTCCACCAGGCTGGCGCGCACATTGATCGTTTGGCCAAAGGTCGCGCCGCGCACATAGCGCAGCTGCATGTCGATCACCGGCCAGGCGTAGCCGGATTCGAGCATCGCCGTGTAGTTGTGGCCGAGCTTGTCCAGCAACGCGCAGCGCGCCACTTCCAGGTACTTCACGTAATGCCCGTGCCACACCACGTTCATGGTGTCGACATCAAAAAACGGCACGAGGATTTGCGTGTCGCAATGCAACACGCCCTGGCTACGCATGCAGCCTCCAGTGTTGCTCGGCGATACGTTTGAGGCACAGGCGCAGTTCGCCTTCCAATGCGCGGTCTTCGATCACCGGCGGGAAGTCTTTGGCCAGCTCGATATGCATGGCCGCCAGTGCGGGTGGCAGTGGGCGTGCGTCTTCAGCCTGGGCGCGCAACCACACGCCCTGGTTGGCGGCGAGCAAGGTGGCGGCGGCGACCTGTTCGGTCAGCTCCAGCACGCGGATTGCGTCGCGGGCGGCGATGGTGCCCATGCTCACCTTGTCCTGGTTATGGCATTCGGTGGAGCGCGAGAACACGCTGGCCGGCATGGTGTTTTTCAGCGCTTCGGCGGTCCAGGCGCTGGTGCCGATCTGCACGGCCTTGAAGCCGTGGTTGATCATCGCGCGGTCGGCCGGCGCGCCGGACAGGTTGCTCGGCAGGCCGTGGTTGTAACGCACATCCACCAGCAGCGCGAGCTGACGGTCGAGCAGGTCGGCGACGTTAGCCACCAGGGTCTTGAGGCTGTCCATGGCAAAGGCGATATGCCCGCCGTAGAAGTGCCCGCCGTGCAGCACGCGTTCTGCTTCGGCGTCGATGATCGGGTTGTCGTTGGCGCTGTTCAGCTCGATTTCAATGAACGAGCGCAGCCAGTTCAGGCTGTCGGCCAACACGCCCAGCACATGGGGCGCGCAGCGCAGCGAGTAGCGATCCTGCAAACGATGCAGCGGCGCAGTCGGCGCATCGATCGCCAGGTCCTTGCGCAGCCAGGCGGCCACTTGCATCTGCCCCGGGTGCGGCTTGGCGGCGAACAGGCGCTCGTCGAAGTGTTCCGGGTTGCCTTGCAGCGCTACCACGTTCAATGCGGTGATGCGCGTGGCCAGTTGCAGCAGGTAGTCGGCGCGGGCGAAGGCCAGGCAGGCAAGGCCGGTCATCACGGCGGTGCCGTTCATCAAGGCCAGGGCTTCCTTGGGGCGCAGCACCAGCGGCTCCCACCCGAGTTCGCGGTGTACGTCGGCAGCCTGGCGGCGTTCGCCACGGAACAGCACTTCGCGTTCACCGGACAGGGTCGCCGCCACGTAGGACAGCGGCGTCAGATCACCGCTGGCGCCCACTGAACCTTCTTCCGGAATCAGCGGCAGCACGTCGTGTTCGAGGAACGCATGCAGGCGCTCCAGCAACTCCACACGCACGCCGGACACGCCGTGGCACAGCGACTGCAAGCGTGCGGCGAGTACGGCGCGGGTGGCCTGTGCGTCGAGCAACTTGCCCAGGCCGCAACCGTGGAAGGTGTAGAGGTGACGCGGCAACGCCTCGACGTGCTGCAACGGCACCGCCACCACGCATGAATCGCCGTAGCCGGTAGTCACGCCATAGATCACGCCTTCCTTGTCCAGCAGCGAGTCGAGGAACTGCGCGCCCTTGGCGATGCGCTGGCGATAAGCGGCGTCATCCTGCAATTGCGTGGGCGCCTGACGGTTGGCCAGGGCCAGCACGTCTTCGATTGGCAGGTGGCGTTCGCCAAAAATTACCGGCTCAAGATGCGGGGTCATCGGTCTTCCAGAAAGGGTAAAAGTTGAACCATTGTTGGGGCGCCTCCAGGCAAAAATCGCCCAGGCGTGCGGCGTAGCGGGCGGTCCACTGGGCGATGACGTGCTCGCGGGTGCTGCGCTTCCATTCGATCAAGGCGGCGAACGGCTCGATGGTCAGGCGATAGCGGCCATTGTGCTTGAGGCACATCAGCAGGTTGACCGGGCATTTAAGCAGGCCGGCCAGCAGCCACGGGCCTTGGGGGAACGCGGCGGCATGCCCGAGAAAGTCCACGCGCACCTTGCGCCCGCCGTGCAGGGGCACGCGGTCACCGGCAATCGCCAGCCACTCGCCCTCGTCCAGGCGCTGGCTGAGCAGCAGCATGGTCGCCGGGTCCAGCTCGCTGACCTGGATCAGGCGCAAGTGCGTGGCCCCGGCCTCGCCCAGCAGGCGGTTGAATTGTTCGGCGTGCTTGGTGTGCACCAACACGTTCATGGTGACTTGTTCGCCAATCTCTGCGAGTGCGCGGCACACCTCCAGGTTGCCCAAGTGCGCGCCCACCAGCATCTGGCCGCGCTCGCCGCGTAACTGCCCGCGCAATTGCGCCGGGTCGTTGATTTCGATCTGTTCGATGCGCAGCTTGCCGTTCCACACGTCGAGCTTGTCGAGCAAGGAGTCGGCGAAGGCCATGAACTGCGCGAACACGCTTTTATGGCTGGGCCGCAACGCATCGCGCCCGCTCCAGTCGGCCAGGCGCTGCTGGTATTGCCAGGCGCTTTGGCGGGCTGTGCGGCCGAACAGGAAAAAGTACAAAACGATGCCGTACAGCACCGGGCTCAACAGGCGGCGGCCCAGCACTTTGGCCGCGAACGCGGTGAGTTTCATCAGCCAGAAGCTGCCGCGCTCTTCGCGGTCGGCCCAGTGTTTGGTGCTGTCGCTCATGCCTGCCACCGTCGCCACACAATCATCGGCGCGCGTACCAGCATGCCGAAGAACAGCCGGGTGTGCATGGCGCTGATGCGCACGTTGTCGCGGAACAGGCGGAAGTGTGACACGCCATCGGTAGGGTAATGCACTTGGGTTGGCAGCCAGCGCATCGGCTGGTTGCGCCAGGCCAGGCGCACCAGAATGTCGGAGTCGAAATCCATGCGCGTGCCGATGTACGCCGAATCCATCAAGGCCAGCGTCGGCGCCAGTGGGTACACGCGAAAACCGCACATCGAGTCGCGAATCTGCAGCGACAGGGTGTTGATCCACACCCACACGTGGGTCAGGTAGCGCGCGTAAAGGCGACCCTTGGGCACGCTGTCGTCGTATTCGGGGTAGCCGCAGATCACCGCGTTTGGGTGCGTGCGCGAGGCGTCGAGGAAGCTGTCGACTTCGCGCAGGTCGTGTTGGCCGTCGGCGTCTACCTGCAGCGCGTGGGTGTAGCCCAGGCGCGCGGCTTCGCGAAAACCGGCCATGACCGCGCCGCCTTTGCCTTGGTTGTTTGGCAGGGTCAACAAGGTGACGTGATCGAGCGTTGCCAGTTGCGCCAATACCGCCGCGCACGCCGGGCTGCTGCCGTCATCGACCAGCAGGCACGGCAGGCCGCTGTTCAACAGGCTGTGAACCACGGCGGGCACGGCGGCTTCGTGGTTGTAGACCGGGATGAGGGCGCAGGGGTTATGCATGGCGTACCCAGCCAGCGATTGAACAACCTGTGGCGAGCAGGCTTGCCCTGCGTTGGGCTGCGCAGCGGCCCCAGTAAGGTAACCTCTGTGAATCAGGCAGAACTCCATTACAGGTTTTGGGGCCGCTTCGCAGCCCAACGCAGGGCAAGCCTGCTCGCCACAAGAGCTTATGCATGCGCAGCCACCAATTGAATCCGGCCGCTGGAGCAGGCCGCATCGCCGTTGCGGTACGCGAAGTACAGCTTGCCGCGCTCCGGATCGAAGCGCAGGTGCAGTTCAACCTGATCACCAGGGCGCACCAGTTGCTGGAACTTGAGCACTTCCATCCCGGCAAAGGTCGCGGGTAAATCGAGCAGTTGCTGGCCGAGGTTGAAGGCCCATTCCACCTGCACCACGCCGGGCAGTACCGGCGTGACCGGGAAATGGCCGCTGAAGTAGGCCAGGTCCGGCGGGATGCTCAGTTGCACAGTCCATTCGCCGTTGGCTTCGACCTGTTCCAGCACTTCGGGTGCTTTTGGGCGTGGTGCCAGCAGCAATGCCTCTGCGTCAGCCTGGGGCAGTTTGCCTTGGCTGTTCAGCGGCAGCTGGCGCAGCAAACGCCAGCGACGTGGCAGGGCCAGGGCTTCGCAATGTTGGCTTAAATGCTCGCGCAGGGTTTGGGTGACGCTGCGTCGCCCCTGATTGCGCAGCGCATGCAGGCCCTCGGCGCTCAGCACCACCAGCGCGCCAAGTGAAGCGCGGTTTTCCTGCACCACGCCCAGACGGGTTTCAGCGACCCAGGCGTGGGTCAGCAGTGCCTGTTCGAGCATGGGCAGGGAGATGCGCTTTTCTTCCAGTTTGACGATGCGGTCCAGGCGCCCGAGCAGCTCGAAGCGGCCATCGGAATGAATGCGCGCCGCGTCGGCGGTTTGTTCGATATGCCCGGCCGGCAGGTACGGCGAGGCAATGCGTAGGGCGCCGTCGGCATCCTGGCTCAGTTCCACATCGGCAAATGGCTGCCACGGCTGTGCGCCCTGGCGCCAGGCGATACCGCCGGTTTCCGAGCTGCCGAGGATTTCCGTCGGCCATTGCTGCAAGCGGTCGTACAGGCTGCCGGCGGCTTCCACTGGCAGCGCGCCGCCGGAGGAGAACACTCGCGACACTTTACTCAGTGCGGGCCAGTCGAGGTTGTCGCCCATGCGCTTGAGCAGTGCGGGGCTGGCGACCCAGGCAAATTGCGCATGTTCGCGGCTGGCGCGCTGCATGTCTTCAGGGAAGGCCAGTTGTTTGCGCACAAAGGTGCGGCCGGCGCACAGCGGCCACAACACCCGGAACAGCAAACCATAGATATGTTGGGTGGCCACGCTGCCGATGATGCAGGCGTCTTTGAGGCCTGCGCCCCACAGCGCTTCCAGCGCCGCCACTTCGTTGGCCAGTTGGCGCAGGGTCTTGTCGATGCGCTTGGGTTCGCCGCTGGAGCCGGAGGTGCACAGGCTCAATTGGCAGGCGTCGAGGTCGAGCGCGGCAGGGCTCAATGGCGCCTGATACAGCGCGTCAAGGTCGGCTGCCTCTACCAGCCAGGCGTCCACGCTGTCGTCCCAGCGTTGGCGGGTCTGGGGCTGCAAGTCGGCAGGCAGCAGCACACTGACCCCGGCACGCCAGGCGCCCAGCAGGGCAACGGCCAGCACGCCTGCGTCTTCCAGGTGCACCGCCAAGCGCTGGATGCCGCGCGCCTGCAGGCCCGCCGCGAGGCTCAGGGCCTGCTCGCAGAGTTGGACGTGATTCATCGCAGGTTCGGTGGTGACCGAACGTTGTTCCAGCGCCTCAAGCAGCAAGTGCTCAAGTTTCAACCCATTCATACGCGGCCTCGAACCCTTTGTCGTACCAGCCATTCCACGGCAAACAGCAGCCCCATCAGCCCGTAGGCGATGAGGCCGTTGTACAACGTCCACCAGCTCAGTGGCGCCCACAGCGTGAGGGCGGCGGCGAGCAAGCCATTACACAGAAAAAACACACTCCACACCACGGTGACCTGGCGCGTGTACACAATTGCTTTGGGCGGCAACTGCGGGTCGGTCATGCGTGCAAGACGCTCGACCATCGGCGGCCCGTATTTGAGGCTCATGCCGAACAGCGCCAGCATGAACGCGCTGACCAGGCTCGGGTACCAGCGCAGCAACTGCGGGTTGTCGAACCAGGCCAACAGCAGGCAGAACACGATCACCGCCACGGCCATCCAGCGGCTGCCGGGGCGCCGTGCGCCGGTCAGCGCACGCAACAGCCACAGGCTGCCCAGCAGCAAACCGAATTGCCACGGCGCGAAGTGCTCGGTGCCGTAATACACCGCAAAAGGGTACAGCAGCCCCGCCAGCAACAGGCCAAGGCCGATCAGCCGGCTCATGCGGCAGGCTGGACCAGACGGTACACCGCCTCAACCACGTCGTTGACAGTGCGCACCGCCTTGAACTCTTCGGCGGCGATCTTCTTGCCGGTCTGGCGCTTGATATGGTCGATCAGGTCCACGGCATCGATGCTGTCGATTTCCAGGTCCTGATACAGGTTGGCGTCGAGGGTGACGCGCTCAGGCGGCAGTTCAAACAGTTCCACCAAGGCATCGCGCAGGGTGTTGAAAATATCGTCACGAGTTTGCATGGTCCGGTCTCAAGCTGCCTTTTTAGCCGTGACGAATGCCGCAAGGCTGGCCACGTTGGTGAAGTGATTGCGCGTGTCTTTGGCGTCGGCATCGATCTTGATGCCGTACTTTTTCTGGATCGCCAGGCCCAACTCCAGGGCGTCCACCGAATCCAGGCCCAGGCCTTCGCCGAACAGGGTCTGGTCGCTGCCAATGTCGTCGGGGCTGATGTCTTCCAGGCCCAGGGCCTCGATGATCAGCGCCTTTATGTCGTGCTCAAGGCTGTGTTGGTTGCTCATCTTCGGCGAGCTCCTTAATGAAATAGTGATGCAGGTAATCGTTGAGCTTGCGTGAAGCCTGGGGCGCTGGCCCCAGTGTGGCAAACGCCTGTGGGTCTATATCGGCACCTACGCGCAAACTGAAGTGAAAACGGCGTTTGGGAATGCGATACCAGGGTTCGGCCTTGGTCAGGGTGGTGGGGCTGACCTTGATCACCACCGGGGTGATGATTGTCGCACCGCGCAGGGCAATGGCCGCGCCGCCGCGATGAAAGGCCGGTGCTACGCCGGGCGTGGTGCGCGTGCCCTCGGGAAAGATGATCAGCGTCTGGCCATCGCGCAGCGCATCGGCCGCGGCATCGAGCATATCGGCGCTGCCGTCATTGCTGATGTAACCGGCGTCGCGCACCGGCCCACGGGTGAACGGGTTCTGGAACAGGCTCTGCTTGACCACGCAGTTGGTCTGGCGCATCAGGCCGATCAAAAACACCACGTCGATCAGCGACGGGTGGTTGGCGATGATCATCTGGCCGGGGCGCCCGAGGTTTTCTGCGCCTTCAACGCTGTAGGTCAGCACACCGGCGCGTTGCATCATGCGGATAAACAGCCAGAACAGCTTGCTGATGGTGTGGCGGGCGCGGCGCTGGTGTTTAGCGGCACTGCCTGGCAGGCAACTGAGCAGCGGGAACACCAGCAAACGCAGGCACAGCCCGCCGACACCGAAGCAGAAGAAGCTCGCGGCGGTGGCGAACAGGCGCCAGTAATAGGCGTCCCGTGGCTTATCGGTCAGGGCTTGCGTTGCCAGTTCCATACACGGTTCTTCCAGGCATGTTGGCAGGTGGCCTGCTCGGTAAGCAGGGTGCGCAGCAGGTTCAGGGCGTGGGGCCACTGGGTTTGAGTGAGTTGGACAGCGCCGCTGTTTAGTTCCAGTTGCCACTCGTCGCCCGGGGTCAGCAGCAGGCCGAGGGCATAAGGGAAGGGCACGTCACGGATCCAGTCGGCGTAAGCCGCAGGCGGTTGTTCTTCGGTGATCACCAGCAACACCGCCGGGGCGCCTTCGTTGAGCAGCGCGGCGGCTTCGAGCATGCCGTGTTCCAGGCCATCGCCGGCGGCGGCGAGGGCGGTCATTTCGCAGGTCTCATTGCGCAGGATCGACCACAGGCCAATCACCGCGTTATGCACCGACAGGCTGAACTGGGTGGGCGACAGCGGCTCGTCGTTGGCCAGGTCGCTGAGTATATCGAGGGTGCGCGGGGTTTCGCCGTGCCGGGAAACAAACACCAGCGGCAGGTCTTGCCGGCCCTCGGCCAACGGCCAGCCCACGCTGAACGCCATGCGCGCCAGCCGGCTCAGGCGGCGGCGCTGCATGGCGGGCAGGAAGGACACGTCGGGTGACGCATCGCTGGCCGGCACTAACACCGGAGCCTGGCACCAGGCGCGCCAGTCGTGCGCAGTCTCAAGGCCCGGAGCCCAGGCGCGCCATTGGTCGATATTGAAAGTGATCACTGAGAAGTTATCCCGCCCCTGCGGGCTTCCATGTGCAGCCGTTGGCCCCGAATACCGGGACAGGGAACAATGGCCGAATGGCGAGCATTATCCCGGTGCCGTGGGGTTCTAGCAAACTTTGGTAAAGAATTGTTCACGGATGAATACAATTTGCCGGAAAAGATTTACAGATTGTCCTTTACCCGTGCGGTGTGTGGATTGTAGGACTCCTCCTTTTGTTCGACAGGTGATGCGCCAGTGCATGGATGAACGAGGTAGCTAACAGGCGCTTTTGCCCTCTACACTCGGACATTCATTGATACACGGAGGTTTTTTCCATGCGGCGTGTGGTGTTCAATCAAAAAGGCGGCGTTGGCAAGTCCAGCATTGCCTGCAACCTGGCGGCGGTGAGCGCCAGTGAAGGCTATCGGACCCTGTTGGTGGACCTCGATGCACAAGCGAACTCAACTCAGTACCTCACAGGGCTGACCGGCGACGATATCCCGATGGGCATCGCCGACTTCTTCAAGCAAACCCTGTCTTCCGGGCCGTTTTCGAAGAAAAATCAGGTGGATATCTACGAAACGCCATTCGACAACCTGCACGTGATCACCGCGACCGCCGAGCTTGCGGACCTGCAGCCCAAGCTTGAGGCCAAACACAAGATCAACAAGCTGCGAAAGCTGCTGGATGAGTTGAGCGAAGATTACGACCGGATTTACCTGGATACGCCGCCTGCACTGAATTTTTATGCGGTTTCGGCGTTGATTGCCGCTGATCGCGTGCTGATCCCGTTTGATTGCGACAGCTTCTCGCGCCAGGCGTTGTATGGTCTGTTGCGTGAAATCGAAGAATTGAAGGAAGACCACAACGAAGGCCTCGAAGTGGAAGGCATCGTGGTCAACCAGTTCCAGGCCCGTGCGAGCCTGCCGCAGCAGATGCTGGATGAGTTGATTGCCGAAGGTTTGCCGGTACTGCCGGTGTACCTGGCCAGCTCGGTGCGCATGCGCGAGTCGCACCAGGAGAGCAAGCCGCTGATCCACCTGGACCCACGGCACAAGCTGACGTTGCAGTTTGTGGAGCTGCATAACTTGCTGGAAAATGCCTGATCCCTATAGCAACACAAATCCCCTGTGAACTCATGTGGGAGCTGGCTTGCCTGCGATGCAGACAACTCGGTCTATCAGTTAGACCGAGGTGATGCCATCGCAGGCAAGCCAGCTCCCACATTTGTTTTTGTGTTTCAGCAGGGGGATTTGGATTGTTCCTACTGAGGCTGTAGGAAGGGTCTGGCAAATGGGGTTGTGGGTTGTATCGTTGCCTACAGCTAAGCCAGAATCGCCCGGCTTGTGCGTCTGGATGGGCGTCTCTAAGGTTGGCCGGTCGCTGAATGTTCAGTGATCGGGTTTAGTAGCCCGTGGTGAGACGTACAGCAAATCATTGATCAGGACTGCCCTGTATTTGATGGCGGCTGTACGGAGGGCGCTTTCGAGCGCGCCGGTGAGTCTCCCCGGTCTACTAACCTGCGTACAGCTGCCACCCTCCGTTTAGTAGCGGCTGGTTGCGGCTCCTGCTCGGAGACGTTCCATGGTTAACCTTTATACAGTTGCACCCAGCCTCCCTACCGAAACCCTCGTACTCAACAGCTACGAAACCTTCTCTTCCGTCCGTACGCTGTTACTCAAGCTCTCCAACGACCTCACCGGCGAGCACCGCGACGTGGCCCTGGCCATCCATCAATTAAGCGAGCTCGGCGTAATGCTGGTCGGCCAGATGATGGACCACGAAACCCCCGTAGCCCGAGCTTAAAACGCGGTCAATGTGGGAGCTGGCTTGCCTGCGATGCAGGCAACTCGGTCTATCAGTCAGACCGAGGTGAGGCCATCGCAGGCAAGCCAGCTCCCACAGTTGACCCCGTTGCTTGAGGGGCTGGTTTACACCCCTTGGCTACGCAACCAACTCATCAACTGCGGCAACGGAAACGCGCCACTCTGGCGCGCCACTTCGCGGCCGTTCTTGAACAGAATCAAACTCGGAATCGAGCGAATCCCCAACTGCGCCGACAGCTGCTGATTAGCCTCACTATCCAGCTTGGCCAACCGACATTTACCCTCCAACTGCCCACCCGCCTGCTCAAACACCGGCGCAAACGATTTGCACGGCCCACACCACTCGGCCCACACATCCACCAACAACGGCAGGTCACCCTTGATCTGGCTGGCGTAGTCGCCTTGTTTCAGCTCGAAAGGCTTGTTCAGCAACACAGGCTGCTTGCAGCGCCCGCATTTAGGGGAATCGCCCAGGCGATCGCCAGGGATGCGGTTGAGGCCGTTGCAATGCGGGCAGGGGATTACAAGAGGTTCGGACATGGTGGGCTCCTAGGGCGTGGCCAATGGGTTTAATTTGGAGCCGACAATGAGGTTTATCAAGACCAGGCGAAAAGGATGAAACACTGATCGTTCCCACGCTCCGCGTGGTAATGCATCCCGTGACGCTCTGCGTCACCCGTGCGCAGGGCAAAAGGCGGGACGCGGAGCGTCCCAGGCGGCATTCCCACGCGGAGCGTGGGAACGATCATCTTACGACGAGCAACTAATCTCCAAATGCTTGCCCCAGTCCGGTGGCCGCTGGGCGTATTGCTCCATCCCGGCCTGTTCCTCAAACGGCTTGCTCAGCACCTCATGCAGTCGCCGCACTTCGCTGTAGTCACCTGACTCGGCAGCCGCGATGGCGTTTTGCGCCAGATAGTTGCGCAGGATGTACAGCGGGTTAACTGCGTGCATGCGTTCACGGCGCTGTGCCTCGCTGTAATCGCCATCCCGTGCGACGCGAGCCTTGTATTGATCAGCCCAGGCATCAAACCCGGCCAGGTCGACAAAGTCATCGCGCAAGCGCGCCACGGCCAGTGCCGCAGACTCATCACCCAGACGGCGGAAGAACAGCGTGTAGTCCACGCCGCTGTTCTGCATCAGTTTCAGCAAGCGTTCCACCAGTGGCTGGTCAGCGTCTTCAGCCGTGGTGAGCCCCAAGCGTCGACGCATCAGGTCCAGGTAGTGCGCCTGATACAGCGGCAGATACAGCCCAAGGGCTTCTTTTAAGGCATCCACACTGATAAACGGCGTCAGCGCCTGGGCCAGCGCGCTCAGGTTCCACTGCCCGATCGGCACTTGGTTGCTGAAGGAGTAGCGCCCTTCATGGTCCGAATGGTTGCAGATGAAGTGCGCGTCAAAATCATCCAGAAACGCAAACGGCCCGAAGTCGAAGGTGATGCCGAGGATCGACATATTGTCGGTGTTCATCACGCCGTGGCAGAAGCCATAGGCCTGCCATTTGGCGATCATCTCGGCATTGCGCTCGACGATTTCGCGGAACATTGCCAGGTACGGTTCGGGCTGTTCGCGGCACTCGGGGTAGTGCAGATTCAACACGTGCTCGGCCAATTCGGCCTGCTGCTCGGGCTTCTTGGTGTAGTAGAAGTATTCGAAATGCCCGAAGCGGATATGGCTGTGAGCCAAGCGCAATACCATGGCGCCGCGCTCTTGTTTCTCGCGCCATACCGGCGTGTCGGAGCCAATCACGCAGAGGGCGCGGCTGCTGGGAATACCCAAGGCATGCAGGGCTTCGGAAGCGAGAAACTCACGAATCGAAGAGCGCAGCACCGCACGCCCATCGCCCATGCGCGAATACGGCGTCATCCCGGCGCCCTTGAGGTGCAAGTCCCAATGCTCGCCGGCCTGGTTGTACACCTCACCCAGCAACAACCCGCGGCCATCGCCCAGTTGCGGGGTATAGCCGCCGAACTGGTGCCCGGAATAGACCATTGCCCGCGGTTCTGCTTCGGCCCACAGTTTGTGCCCGCCAAACAGCTCGGCAAATACCGGCGTTTCGGCCACGGCCGGGTCGAGGTCGAGCAAGGCCATGGCGGCGTCGCTCGCCACCACAAGGCGCGGCGCGTCGAGGGGCTCAGGCAGTACGTGGGTTGAGAACGCGTCGCCCAGGCGTGCGAAGCGGTTGTCGAAGGTCAGTTCGTCGAGGGCTTTCACCGGCCATCTCCAGCAGAATGTCCGAGCATTCTGCTGGGGATAGGGCGTTTAGTCGAGTTTGCTCGGCGGCGGTTCTTGCACGCCGCCGTCGTTGGCGGGTTTGGTCGGTGCGTCGACTTCCACCAGTTTGTATTCCTGGCCGTGGAGGTTCTTGAGGTAGACCTCCATCTGGCGGAACGAGATGTTGATGTGGTGGTTCTTGAACTCGCGGTTGATAAAGCGGTTCACCTCGTCGATCACCGGGTTGCGGTCACCCAGGTCGCGCACGTGCATGCGCAGTTCGTGGTCGAGGGTGCTTTCGCCGAAGTTGAGGAAGTACACATGGGGTTCGGGTTCTTTCAGCACGCGCGGGTTTTCACGCGCGGCCTTGAGCAGCAATTCCTTCACCAGGTCCAGATCAGAGCCGTAGTCCACACCGAGTTTCAGGGTGACGCGGGTGATGGTGTCGGTCAGTGACCAGTTGATCAGTTGCCCGGTGATAAACGTCTTGTTCGGGACAATGATGTCCTTGCGGTCGAAGTCGGTAATCGTGGTGGCGCGGATGCGGATCTTGCTCACCGTGCCCGACAGGTTGCCGATGGTGATGGTGTCGCCGATGCGCACCGGGCGTTCGAACAGGATCATGATGCCGGAGATAAAGTTGGCGAAGATCTCCTGCATACCAAAGCCCAACCCCACCGACAGCGCCGCCACCAGCCATTGCAACTTGTCCCAGCTCACGCCGAGGGTGGACAAGGTGGAGACGAAACCGACGCCGGCGATCACATAGGACAGCAAGGTGGTCGTGGCATAGGCGCTGCCTTGGGCCAGGTCCAGCTTGGACAGCACCAGTACTTCGAGCAGGCCGGGCAGGTTGCGCGCCAGGGCGAAGGTGATGCCGACGATGATCGAGGCGCCGAGCAAGTCGCCGATGCTGATCGGCACCATGCTGATATTGGCACCAGTGCCGCTGGTGTATTCGTAGAGGGTCACGTTGTCCAGGTAGGAGAACACAGTGATCAGGTCTTTCCACACCCAGTACAGCGCGGCGATAAAGCCGCCGAGCAAGGCCAGGCGGATCAGGCGCATGGACTGTTCGTTGACCTGCTCGATGTCCAGGGTCGGTTCTTCGATCACCGCTTCGCCGTCGCCGGCTTCCTTGGCGGCCTGGCGTTTGGCCAGGGCGCGGGCATAGGCCAGGCGTCGTGCAGCAACGCCGAGGCCGCGTACAAAGGTGGCCTCGATGACCAGCCAGAACATCAGCAGGTACAGCGTGTTGATCAGCCGGTCGCTGAGTTTGAGCGCGGTGTAGTAGTAGCCAAAGCACACGGCGATAAACAGCGCGACGGGCAGGGCGGTAAACACCAGGCCCACGGCCTTACGGAACAATGAGGCTTTTTCGTGGGTCGGGCTGTGCAGCAGCAGGCGACTCAGCAGCCAGGCCATCAGCGCGTAGCAGGTCAGCACCACAGCGATGCCCAGCACGTCGTCGGCCAGCGCGGCCGGCTGGTGTTCGGCGATGGCCACTACCGCTACCAGCGCCAGCACCACCAGCCCGAGCTTGCGGATCCAGCCCTGGAGGAACTCGACCTGGGGCTTTTCCCAGCGGAAATGCAGTTCGGCCACGCCACCCGGCGCGAGAATCCGGTAGGCGGTGTAGAACACCAGCCACGCTTGGGCGATCAGCAGCAAGGCCGCGCCCAAGTTGGCGTTTTGCCCACGGGCGTCGATTTGCAGCGCGTAGCCGCACAATGCCAGCGCCAGGGCCACCGGCAGCGCCAGCAGGATATTCACCAGGATGGCCACCGGCGTGTGCCATTGGCTGTCGCGCTTGAAGTGGCCAATATCGAGGTGGATCTTTTTCAGGCGCGCGTACAAGGCTTTACGCCGCCACAGCAGTGCGCCAATCAACAGCAGCAACGGCAAGAACAGCAGCGGGCGCTGGGTCAGGCCGTCATACAGTTCGCTGACGCTCGAAGCCCACGGCAGGGTGGTGACTTGCTTGGTCAGGTGGTCCGGCACGGTTTCCAGCCACTCGGTGTCCAGCGGCTTGTTGCTGGGGATCCAGAACATTTGCTCGTCGAGGGTCGCGCGCAGGTTGGTGGCGGTGCTGAGCAGTTGTTTCTGGTTCAGTTGCAGGGTGATAGATTCGTTCAGCAGCGCGCTCAGCTCACGGCTCAGGCGTTCGAGCAGGTCGCTGCGAGTGATCGCCAGTTCCAGCAAAGTGCGGCGCAATTGTGGCGTCACGTCATCCGGCGACTGATTGGCCAGCAGGCTATCCACATAGGTGCTGGGCGTACTGATCAGTTCGCGTTGCTGGTTGACCTCGAACTGGTACAGGCGAATGTTGGCGATGTCGTCCGCCAGGTTGCGGTCGACGGTAAGACGCGGCAGCGCCTGTTTTTGTTTGTAGAGGATTTTGGAGAGCAGCAGGCTGCCCTTGAGCACATTGATCTGCTCGTCCAGGGCCGAGTCGCTTTGAGTGACGGTGTCCAGTTGCTGCTTGGTCTGCAGGTTTTTCTGGGTCAGGTCATTGAGGCGATCAGTGCTTTTGAGCAGGTAGTCGGAGAGCTTGAGGTTGGCCGCGCTTTCGGTCGCGAGCAGGCTGCTGCCGCCGGCCTTTTGCGCTTCGATGGACTGCTGGGTCACGGTCTGCTGGGACTGGGCCAGGCGTTTCTGGTTGATCAGGGTTTGCAGGTCCTGGATCTCTTGTTCCAGGCGCGCGGTCTTTTCCACCACCAGGTCATGCTGGCTGTTGCCCAGGTCTTGCAGTTGGCTGTTGCCGGCCAGTTCCTGGCGGCGCAGCGGGATCAGGGCATTAAGGGCCGCAAGTTCGGCATTCAATTGGTTGCGCTGGTCGCCGCTGAGGGTTTTGCCGTTGTCTTTACCAGCCTTGAGGATCGAATTGATCTGCTGGATGCGCGTCTGGCTGCTGCTGATTTCGGTCTGGGCGCGCTCTGGACGGGTTTGGGCGGCGATGGTCAGGCTGTTGGCGTCGGCCAGCTCTTTTTGCAGGTCGCCTTGCTGGGTGCTGCGCTGCACGAGCAATTGCTCAAGTTGCGGCACGGGCAGCGAGGCATAGCGTTGGGCCACGGGGACAATTTTAGTCGCCTTGAGCCGCACCAATTCACGCTGGTTGTCGGTGGTCTGGCGCGGGGCGTCTGCCAGCTGGCGCTTGAGGTCGGCCAGGCGCTGCTCGTAATCCTGCTTGTTGCCCAGGTACGTCAACGTCTGTTGCAGGATGCTCTGCAACGCCTTCATGTCGGCGTCGGGCAGCTTGCGGTCGGGCAGCTTGTCCAGGCTTTGCTGGATGGCGTCGGTGCTGGGCGGGTCGGCGGCGTAGACGTTGCCCACGCAGAGGGTCAGGCCCAGCAGGGCAGTGGCTAAAAAGGTGCGCAGTAGGGTCATGGATACCGGTCGAGCAAGGTAAAGAGGCTGGTGGCGTGGCGCCATAGCCTCGCAGTTTAGAGGAAGAGTCCAGGGCCTGGACGACTTCCTTCGGGGAATTTGACGCCGACTTTTCCGATCTTGTTCCCGTCCATGACCGCGACGGTCCAGATTGTGTTGTTCCACTCCACCTGGTCGCCGACGATGGGCGCGCCGCCGACCTTCTGGGTGATGAAGCTGCTGAGCGGCATATCCGGGTCGATGCCGTCGAGCTTAAGCCCGTACAGGGCGGAGACCGCGCCCAGCTGGGCGTCGCCTTCGAGCACGAAATCGCCGAAGAAACGCAGGTCGAGGCCGCGTTGCGGCGCCTGGCTGAACAGTTTGCCGAGGGCCGGCAGGTTGTGTTCGTGGCCGATCACGCAGAGTAAATCGTCGACTTCCAGCACCGTACTACCCGACGGATGGAGCAGTTGCTGGCCACGGAACAGTGCGGCGATGCGTGTGCCTTCGGGCATTTTCAGCTCGCGCAGGGCGGCGCCGATGCACCATTTTTCCGCGCCCAGGCGGTAGACGAACAGCTCCCACTCGCTGGTGACGTGCACTTCCAGCGCGGCGCGGGAGATGGGCGCCGGTTCCGGCGGCACGGTGACCTTCAGCAATTTGGCCACCCACGGCAGGCTGGTGCCTTGCACCAGCAGCGACACCAGCACAATAAAGAATGCCAGGTTGAAGTACAGCTGCGCGTGCGGCAGGCCGGCCATCAGCGGGAACACCGCCAGAATGATCGGCACCGCGCCGCGCAAGCCGACCCAGGCGATAAAGGCTTTTTCGCGGCCGTGGAAGGCCTTGAACGGCAGCAGGCCGACCATCACCGACAGCGGCCGCGCAAACAGGATCATCCACAACGCCAGGCCCAGTGCCGGCAGGGCGATGGGCAGCAGGTCATGGGGTGTGACCAGCAGGCCCAGCACCAGGAACATGCCGATCTGTGCCAGCCACGCCATGCCATCGAGCATATGCAAAATGCCATGACGGCTGCGCACCGGGCGGTTGCCGATCACCAGCCCGCACAGGTACACGGCGAGGAAGCCGCTGCCGTGCAGGGCATTGGTCAGGGCGAACACCACCAGGCCACCGGCGATCACCAGGATCGGGTACAGGCCGGTGGCCAGGTTGATGCGGTTGACCATTTGCAGCATCAGCCAGCCGCCGCCCAGGCCGACGATGCCGCCGATGCCGAATTCGCGAATCAGGTGAGCCAGCAAGCTCCAGTGCAGGCCGGTCTGGCCGCTGGCCAGCATGTCGATCAGGGTGACGGTGAGGAATACCGCCATCGGGTCGTTGCTGCCGGATTCGATTTCCAGGCTGGCGGTGACCCGCTCGTTCAGGCCCTTGCCGCCCAGCAGTGAGAACACGGCTGCGGCGTCCGTGGAGCCGACAATCGCGCCGATCAGCAAGCCTTGGATGATATTGAGGTCGAACAGCCAGGCCGCCGCCATGCCGGTGAGGCCGGTGGTGATCAACACCCCCACCGTGGCCAGCGACAACGCCGGCCAGAGTGCCACGCGAAAACTCGCCACCCGTGTGCGCAAACCGCCGTCGAGCAGGATGACGGCCAATGCGAGGTTGCCCACCAGGTACGCGGTTGGGTAGTTATCGAAGATGATGCCGCCGCCATCGACGCCGGCGGCCATGCCCACCGCCAGGATGATCACCAGAATCGGGATCCCTAAGCGCGAGGAAAGAGAACTCACCAGAATGCTCGCACCCACCAGCAACGCGCCGATCAAGAACAGGCTGTTGATGGTCGTTGCATTCAAAGGCAGTACTCCAGAGCGGGGAAGACGGGGCGCTAACTGACCATGCAGTCTGCGTGCCAGCGATTCTAACCTGTTGAATTGCTGTGCTGTCAAAAGATCGTTCCCACGCTCTGCGTGGGAATGCCTCGTTGGACGCTCTGCGTCCGCTGTCAATGTGTGAGCTGGCTTGCCTGCGATAGCGGTGTATCAGTCACTGGGGTTATTGACTGTTAGATTGCTATCGCAGGCAAGCCAGCTCCCACAAGGGATCACTGGTGTCAGTTAGAGCCTGAAGCGCCCCACCATCCCATTCAGGTCCACTGCCAAGCGCGACAACTCACTGCTCGCCGCACTGGTCTGGCTGGCACCCGTGGCCGACTGCACCGACAAATCACGAATATTCACCAGGTTACGGTCCACTTCCCGCGCCACTTGCGCCTGCTCTTCGGCCGCGCTGGCGATCACCAGGTTGCGTTCGTTGATCTCCACAATCGCAGTGTTGATGGTTTCCAGCGACATTCCCGCGCCTTTGGCGATGTTCAACGTCGACTCCGCACGTTCGGTGCTGTTGCGCATCGAATCCACCGCATGCTCGGTGCCGGCCTGAATGCTGCCGATCATCCGCTCGATCTCGCTGGTCGACTGCTGGGTGCGATGGGCCAGCGCGCGCACTTCATCGGCCACCACGGCAAACCCACGACCGGCTTCACCGGCGCGCGCCGCTTCAATCGCGGCGTTCAGGGCCAGCAGGTTGGTCTGGTCGGCCAGGCCGCGAATCACGTCGAGCACTTTGCCGATATCGCGGGACTCATTGGCCAGGTCGCCAATCAAGGTGGCGGTGGCTTGCACATCGCCGCTCATGCGCTCGATGGCGCTGACGGTTTCCTGCACCAGGTCACGGCCGTCACCGGCAGAGGTGGTGGCATTGCGCGAGGCTTCGGAGGTGCTTACCGCGTTGCGCGCGACTTCTTCAACGGCACTGGTCATCTCGTTGACGGCGGTGGCGGCTTGCTCGATTTCATTGTTCTGCTGGGTCAGGCCACGGGCACTTTCGTCGGTGACGGCATTCAGTTCTTCTGCCGCGGACGCAAGCTGGGTCGCGGAGCCGGCGATGCGCTGCAGGGTGTCGCGCAGCTTGTCCTGCATCTTGGCCATGGCAGCCAGCAGGCGGCCGGCTTCATCGTTGCCATCAACCTTGATCGGGCGGGTGAGGTTGCCTTCGGCGACTTCTTCGGCAGCTTCCAGGGCCTGGGCAATGGGCAGCGTGATGCTGCGGGTCAGCAGCCAGGCGAACAGCAGGGTCAGCGCGGTGGCAATGATCAGCAGGCCCACTACCAGATCAAAGGCCATGTCGTATTGGTCTTTGGCTTCTTGGTTGGTGGCGTTGGCCATTTGGTTGTTGATGTCCAGCAGGCGCGTGAGCACCGCGTTGACTTGCTCGGAATTACTCAGTAATTCGGTGTTGAGCAAGGCGCGCAGCTCATCAATCTGGTTGGCGCGTGACAGGCTCTTCATGCGCTCCTCGATCTGATGGTACTGGCCGAGCAAACGCACGTATTCGTTGTAGGTGGCGCGCTCTTCGCTGCTTTCTATAAGTTTTTCGTAGACGCCTTGGGCGGCACGAATCTGCTGGTTGCGCAGCTCAAAGGCTTCCAGGGTTTTTTGCTGCACGTCCGGCTCGCGGTTGGTCAGCAGGCGGTACGACAGCACGCGCAGGCGCAGGGTCAGCTGGGTGAATTCGTCGAGGGCGCGAATGCTCGGCACGCTGGACTGGGTGATGTCTTCGGTGGCTGCGCGAATTTTGCTCATCTGGTTCAAGGCGAACACACCGAGAAACAACATCAGCGCGCCAATAAACGCAAAGCCAAGGAAAGCCCTCGGAGCGATATTCATATTACGAAGAGACATGCGGGAGTCCTGGGGAGAAGCGCGATCCGTGCGGCCATGAGACGAGGTGTGCATTGCGTATCGGCCATGCGACTAAAGTCTTAAGGGGGCGCGCGCTTTTGTCGCATCTGACGAGGGGTTGGACGGATTCAGGAACCAGATCGGGTAAATGCAGTCACTAAGGCTCGAAAGTGCGGCCCGGCCCTTAAAAAACGGGCTGCCTGCCGGGGATAACCCTGGCATCCGAGGTGAATTTTCTTTATCGTCACCGCCCTTTGAAAATGCCCGAGAAATCAAAATGTTAGAAGCATCCCTCAGCCAGCTTGAACAGCTGGTCACTGACCTCGTACAACAAAACCAAGACCTGCTCGGCAGCAATGAAGCCCTGAAGGCGGAACTGGCCCGCGCCAAGGATGAAAACGACAGCCTGCAACTGAACCTGATGGAACAGGAAGAAAAACACGGCGCCACCGCCGCGCGTATCCAGGCGCTGGTTGAGCGTGTGAGCGCAGGGCCTGTCGGCGCATGAATGAAGGGATAAAGGTCGTTTCGATTCTCGGAGAGGATTACTCGATCAAGGCGCCGCAAGGGGAGGATCAAACCCTGATGCACGCCGTGACCATGCTCAAGGCCTCCCTGGCCACCACCAAGAAAAAGTACCCGACCCTGATCGGTGACAAATTATTGGTACTGGCTGCGCTGAACCTGTGCGCCGAGCAGATCGACATGCAAAAGCATCACCAGCAGGAACTCGACCGTTACCAAGAGCAAGTCAGCGCCACGGTCGAAGTGATTTCCAAGGCGATCGGAACGCCTTAGAACCACGCGTCCTGCATGCCCAGGCACGTGTCATCGCGTGCCTCCAGAATCGCCAGTTCATGATGGCAGCTCGGTACTTCCCAGGTCAGGAAGTACCGGGCGGCCTGGAGCTTGCCTTTATAAAAGGCCACATCGGCCGCATTCCCCTTGGCCAAACCTTCCTCGGCGCGAATCGCCTGCTCCAGCCAGCGCCAGCCAATCACCGTGTGCCCGAACACCTTCAAGTACAGTGCCGAGTTCGCCAGGCTGCTGTTGACCTTGCCGTGGGCGAGATCCGTCAGCAGGCCAATCGTCACGCTTTGCAGGCGGCTGACCAATTGCTCCAGCGGTTCGCGCAGGGCCGTCAGTGAGGCGTATTCCTGAGCCCGAGCGCCGGTTTCGGCGATCAGGCGGACCAGTTGCTTCAAGCCCGCGCCGCCGTTTTGCGCGAGCTTGCGCCCGAGCAAATCCAGGGACTGGATGCCGTGGGTGCCTTCATGGATCGGGTTCAGGCGGTTATCGCGGTAGTACTGCTCCACCGGGTATTCGCGGGTGTAGCCGTGGCCGCCGAGGATCTGGATTGCCAGTTCGTTGGCCTTGAGGCAGAACTCCGATGGCCAGGATTTGACGATGGGCGTGAGCAGGTCGAGCAGTTCGTGGGCGTGCTTGCGCTCGGCTTCGGTTTCCAGCGTGGTGGTGTCGTCAAACAACCGAGCCGCGTACAGGCCCAGGTCGAAGGCGCCTTCCACATAGGCTTTCTGGGTCAACAGCATGCGCTTGATATCGGCGTGCTGGATGATCGAAACCGGCGTGGTGCTCGGGTCTTTGCTGTCAGGCAGGCGACCTTGCGGGCGTTCGCGGGCGTATTCCAGTGAATAGAGGTAGCCGGCGTAACCCAGCATCACCGCACCCATGCCCACGCCGATGCGTGCCTCGTTCATCATCTGGAACATGCAACTCAAGCCCTGATGGGGTTTGCCCACCAGATAGCCGACGCAGTTGCCGTTATCGCCGAAGTTAAGTGCTGTGGACGTGGTGCCCCGCCAGCCCATCTTGTGAAACAGCCCGGCCAGCAGCACGTCGTTACGTGCGCCCAGGCTGCCATCCTCGTTGACCAGGAACTTGGGCACGATAAACAGCGAAATGCCCTTCACCCCAGGCGGCGCGTCCGGCAGCTTGGCCAGCACCATGTGCACGATGTTTTCCGACAGCGGGTGGTCGCCGCCGGAGATGAAGATCTTGTTGCCCTTGAGTCGATACGTGCCGTCGGACGCAGGCTCTGCGCGGGTACGAATATCCGACAGCGACGAGCCGGCATGTGGCTCGGTGAGGGCCATGGTGCCGAAGAAGCGGCCTTCGATCATCGGCTGCAGGAATCGCTGTTTTTGCGCCTCGGTGCCGAAGCTTTCGATCAGGTTGGCGGCGCCCATGGTCAGGAACGGGTAGGACGTTGACGCTGCGTTGGCCGACTGAAAGTGCGCGAAACAGGCTTGGGAGAGCAGGGTAGGCAACTGCATGCCACCGGCTTCGAAACTGCGGGCAGCGTTCAGAAAGCCCGCTTGCAGAAAAGCGTCCACGGCGGGTTTGACTTCAGGGATCAGGATCGCCTGGCCATCTTCGTAGCGCGGTTCGTTTTCGTCATTTTTGCGGTTGTGCGGCGCGAAATACTTCTCGGCAATGCTGCGCGCCGTGCTGATGGCGGCGTCGAAGGTTTCACGGTTGTGCTCGGCAAACCGCTCGCGCTGGGTCAGGCCCTCGGCATCGAGGACTTCGTACAGCTCGAAAGCCAGATTGCGGGAACTGAGCAGCGTCTCGGACATGGCGGCTTACCTTTGAAGGGAATCACCTGAGTCTAAGTGCGCGAATAGAGGCTGGATAGCAAGATTGATTTGCGTGATGGAGAGGCAAAACGCGGGCGAAAGGTTGGATGCGGTCAATGTGGGAGCTGGCTTGCCCGCGATGAGGCCGTGCCAGCTGACATCTAAGTCACTGGCCCACCGCTATCGCAGGCAAGCCAGCTCCCACATGAGTTAACCGATGGTCATCAGGCTCGCGTTACCACCCGCCGCAGCGGTGTTAACGCTCAATGCCCGCTCGATCACCAGGCGCTCCAGCGCAATCGCCGTCTCACCTTGCGACAAGCCGTGCACCCCGACAATCGCGCCACCGCGCTGTGCCACTTGCTGGCACACCGCACGCAGTTGGTCGGAATCACCGTGGTGCACAACGGCGTCGAACACCACCTCATCCTTGGTCCAGTCAGCCACACGCTTGATCTTCGCCTGAACTTCCCTCGGCAGGCGTGGGAACAAGGCTTTGGTCAGGTCAGTTTCCGGCCATACCGCCGAGCCACCAACCGCCAATACCGCCGCCAGTTGCGTCAGCAGGTCGCCTTCCACTTCCGCCAGGCACAACACGTGCTCGCGGGGCAGGATGGCATAGCTGTTGCGCTCGCCGGTCGGGCCGGCCAGTTGGCGGGTGATACCGCTTTGCGACTGTGCGGCAAACTGGCTGCACAGGGCGCTCAGGTCACTGAACGTGTTGCTGTCGGCCCAGGTTTTCAGGGCGGTCAGCGGTTGGCTCATGGCGTCGCGCAGGCGCACGTCCGGTGCAGCCAGCTTGTCGCCGCGCACGAAGGATTGCTCGATGGCATCCGTAGGGCGAGTCGACAGCAGGCGGTACAGGTACAGCGGGCCGCCAGCTTTCGGGCCAGTGCCCGACAGGCCTTCGCCGCCAAACGGCTGCACGCCGACCACGGCACCGACGATGTTGCGGTTCACATAGACGTTACCGGCATGCACGTTGTCGATCACCTTGGCGATGGTCTCGTCGATGCGCGTGTGCACGCCCAGGGTCAGGCCGTAGCCGGAGGCATTGATCTGGCCGATCAACTGGTCGATCTCTTTGCGCTTGTAGCGCACCACGTGCAGTACCGGGCCGAAGATCTCGCGTTGCAGTTCGTCGAAGCTTTCCAGCTCGATCAGGGTTGGCATCACGAAGGTGCCGCGCTTGATCTCTTCGCCGTCGGCGATCGCCACCTGGTACACGTTGCGGCCTTTGTCGCGCATGGCCTGGATGTGTTTCTCGATGCCGGCCTTGGCTTCGGCGTCGATCACCGGGCCGATATCCACCGACAGGCGCTCCGGGTTACCCAGGCGGCATTCAGCCATGGCGCCCTTGAGCATTTCGATCACGCGGTCGGCCGAATCTTCCTGCAGGCACAGTACGCGCAGGGCCGAGCAACGCTGGCCAGCGCTGTCGAAGGCCGAGGAAACGACGTCGATCACCACTTGTTCGGTGAGCGCCGAAGAATCGACGATCATCGCGTTCTGGCCACCGGTTTCGGCGATCAGCGGGATCGGGCGGCCCTGGGCATCCAGGCGACCGGCGACATTGCGTTGCAGCAGGCGCGCCACCTCTGTGGAACCGGTAAACATCACGCCTTTGACGCGATCATCACCGACCAGACGGGCACCGACGGTTTCGCCCTGGCCCGGCAGCAGTTGCAGCACGCCTTCCGGGATACCGGCTTCGAGCAGGATACGCACGGCCTGTGCGGCCACCAGTGGGGTTTGTTCGGCCGGCTTGGCCAGTACCGGGTTACCGGCGGCCAGTGCAGCGGCTACTTGACCGCTGAAGATTGCCAGCGGGAAGTTCCACGGGCTGATGCAGACCACTGGCCCGAGGGGGCGGTGGGCATCGTTGGTGAAATCGTTGCGCGCCTGCACCGCGTAGTAACGCAGGAAGTCCACGGCTTCGCGCACTTCGGCGATGGCGTTGGCGAAGGTTTTGCCGGCTTCACGGGCCAGCAGGCCCATCAGCGGCTGGATCTCGCCTTCCATCAAGTCGGCGGCGCGCTCCAGGATCGCGGCACGTTCGGCGGGCGGCGTGGCCTGCCAGATCGGGCCGGCGTTGATCGCGCACTGGATCGCATTGTCGACGTCTTCGACGGTGGCTTCCTGTACATGGCCCACCACATCACGCAGATCGGACGGGTTCAGCACCGCTGCAGCGGCTTCATTACTGGAAGCGCAGCCCAGCATCGGCGCGGCTTTCCAGTTGTTGTGCGCGGTGGCCAACAGTGCGCAAGACAGCGACGCCAAGCGATGTTCGTTGGCCAGGTCGATACCGGCCGAGTTGGCGCGGTCGCTGCCATACAGGTCACGCGGCAGCGGGATACGCGGGTGCGGCAGGCCGAAGCCGCCTTCCAGCGTGGCCATCTGCTCGATGTTGGCCACTGGGTCGGCCACCAGCTCCTGAATCGAAATGGTATGGTCGGCAATGCGGTTGACGAATGAGGTGTTGGCGCCGTTTTCCAGCAGGCGACGCACCAGGTACGCCAGCAATGTTTCGTGGGTGCCGACCGGAGCGTACACGCGGCACGGACGGTTCAGCTTGCCCTCGGAAACCTTGCCTACAACCTGCTCGTACAGCGGTTCGCCCATGCCGTGCAGGCACTGGAACTCGTACTGGCCGGGGTAATAGTTTTGACCGGCGATATGGTAAATGGCCGACAGCGTGTGGGCGTTGTGCGTGGCGAACTGCGGGTAGATGACTTCCGGCACCGACAGCAGTTTGCGTGCGCAGGCAATGTAGGAAACGTCGGTGTACACCTTGCGGGTGTACACCGGGTAGCCTTCCAGGCCTTCGACCTGGGCGCGTTTGATTTCGCTGTCCCAGTACGCGCCTTTTACCAGGCGGATCATCAGGCGATGGCGGCTGCGGCGTGCCAGGTCGATCACGTAGTCGATCACATACGGGCAACGCTTCTGGTAGGCCTGGATCACGAAGCCGATGCCGTTCCAGCCGGTCAGTTGCGGCTCGAAGCACAGGCGTTCCAGCAGGTCGAGCGACAGCTCCAGGCGGTCGGCCTCTTCGGCGTCGATGTTCAGGCCGATGTCGTATTGCTTGGCCAGCAAGGTCAGCGACAGCAGGCGCGGGTACAGCTCGTCCATCACGCGCTCGTACTGCGCACGGCTGTAACGCGGGTGCAGTGCCGAGAGTTTGATGGAGATGCCCGGGCCTTCATAAATCCCACGGCCGTGGGAGGCTTTGCCGATGGAGTGAATGGCTTGTTCGTACGAGGCCAGGTACTTCTGGGCGTCGTGTTCGGTCAGCGCGGCTTCACCGAGCATGTCGTAGGAATAGCGGAAACCCTTGGCTTCGAACTTGCTCGCATTGGCCAGGGCTTCGGCGATGGTTTCGCCGGTGACGAACTGCTCGCCCATCAGGCGCATGGCCATGTCGACGCCCTTGCGGATCATCGGCTCGCCGCTCTTGCCGATGATGCGGCTCAGGGACGAGGTCAAGCCCGCTTCGTTATGGGTGGCAACCAGTTTGCCGGTCAGCAGCAAGCCCCAGGTGGCCGCGTTAACGAACAGCGATGGGCTGTTGCCCAAGTGCGGCTGCCAGTTGCCGGTGCTGATCTTGTCGCGGATCAGCGCGTCGCGGGTGCCCTTGTCCGGGATGCGCAGCAGCGCTTCGGCCAGGCACATCAGCGCTACGCCTTCCTGGGACGACAGGGAGAATTCTTGCAGCAAGCCCTGAACAATACCGGCACGGCCGCCAGCGCTCTTCTGATTGCGCAGTTTTTCGGCAATCGAGGCGGCCAGCTTGTTGGTGGCCTCGGCCATTGGCTGCGGCAGGCGCGCCTGCTCGATCAGCATCGGCACCACTTCCGGCTCCGGGCGGCGGTAAGCGGCGGTGATCGAGGCGCGCAATACCGATTGCGGCAGAATGCTTTCGGCAAACTCCAGGAAGCACTGGTGGGCGTGGTCAGGTTGCACTTCGCCGGCGTCTTCAGCGTCCTTGCTGCCCGAGCCATTGAGCTCGGTCAGGGTTGCACCACCCTCGAGTTTCTCCAGGTAATTGAAAATCGCCTGCTTGATCAGCCAGTGCGGCGTGCGATCAATGGAGGTCGCGGCTGCCTTGAGGCGTTCGCGGGTCGGGTCGTCGAGTTTGACCCCAAGGGTGGTCGTTGCCATCTTTTTATCCTCATGGGTGCCACTACCGAGTGGCATCTGCTGGCGGCAAGATTAGCTTTGCGCATGCAGAGGTGCAACCGGGTGCAACCCAAATTGTTCAGGAATTTTTCGATCGTGATCGGGAAAAATTCCGGCCCTCGACGGAATACGCTGCGTCTTGGTGCGTTTACTTCTAAAATCGGCTGTTCTTGCTCCGAAAAGGAGCAAAAACCCGGTATTTTCGCGAAAACATATCAAGGTGCAACTTAATCTCAAGAAACTGGTTGCACCTTATTTACTTTGTTGAATAGCATTCGCGCCCAAGGTGCAACCACTCGCAAGGGTCGGTTCATCGGCTGGCGGCTTTCCTGGGGAAACGCCAGTCATAAATGCGCGGCTCGCCGTATCGTCTACCCGTTACCAATGGGTGGCCGTCTGCCAGACCGCTGCTACATAAAAACAAAGCCAGGGCGTCACTCCTATGAGCGTTAGCAATCCAACCCTGATCACATTCGTGATCTACATCGCAGCAATGGTGCTGATCGGCTTCATGGCCTATCGCTCCACCAACAACCTTTCTGATTACATCCTCGGCGGTCGCAGCCTCGGTAGCGTGGTCACGGCCTTGTCGGCCGGTGCCTCGGACATGAGCGGCTGGTTGCTGATGGGCTTGCCGGGCGCGATCTACATGTCCGGCCTGTCGGAAAGCTGGATTGCCATCGGCCTGATCGTCGGTGCCTACCTCAACTGGCTGTTCGTGGCCGGTCGCCTGCGGGTGCAGACCGAGCACAACGGCGACGCCCTGACGCTGCCGGATTACTTCTCCAGCCGTTTCGAAGATAAAAGCGGCCTGCTGCGGATCATCTCTGCGGTAGTGATCCTGGTGTTCTTCACCATCTACTGCGCGTCCGGCATCGTGGCGGGCGCCCGTCTGTTTGAAAGCACCTTCGGCATGTCCTACGAGACCGCGCTGTGGGCCGGTGCTGCGGCGACCATCGCCTACACCTTCGTGGGTGGCTTCCTGGCGGTCAGCTGGACCGACACTGTGCAAGCTACGCTGATGATCTTCGCGCTGATCCTCACGCCAATCATCGTGCTGCTGGCCACCGGTGGTGTCGACACCACGTTCCTGGCGATCGAAGCCAAGAACCCCGACAACTTCAACATGCTCAAAAACACCAGTTTCATCGGCATCATCTCGCTGATGGGCTGGGGCCTGGGTTACTTCGGCCAGCCGCATATCCTCGCGCGTTTCATGGCGGCGGATTCGGTGAAGTCGATCGCCAAGGCGCGTCGCATCTCCATGACCTGGATGATCCTGTGCCTCGCCGGCACCGTGGCGGTGGGCTTCTTCGGTATTGCTTACTTCTCCGCGCACCCGGAAGTGGCCGGTCCTGTCACCGAGAACCACGAGCGTGTGTTTATCGAGCTGGCCAAGCTGCTGTTCAACCCATGGATCGCGGGCGTGCTGCTGTCGGCCATCCTGGC
This sequence comes from Pseudomonas sp. B19125, assembly GCF_044218855.1. Lineage (NCBI taxonomy): Bacteria > Pseudomonadati > Pseudomonadota > Gammaproteobacteria > Pseudomonadales > Pseudomonadaceae > Pseudomonas > Pseudomonas sp. B19125. The sequence continues at coordinate 6,451,081 of NZ_CP162589.1, read as the reverse complement.
GGCGGTGATGAGCACCCTGAGCTGCCAACTGTTGGTGTGCTCCAGCGCGCTGACCGAAGACTTCTACAAAACCTTCCTGCGCAAAAACGCCTCCCAGGTTGAGCTGGTGTGGGTGGGTCGCGCGATGGTGCTGTTGGTGGCCCTGATCGCCATCGCCATGGCCGCCAACCCGGACAACCGCGTACTGGGCCTGGTGAGCTACGCCTGGGCAGGCTTCGGCGCTGCGTTCGGCCCTGTGGTGCTGATCTCGGTGATCTGGAAAGGCATGACCCGTAACGGCGCACTGGCCGGTATCCTGGTCGGCGCGATCACCGTGATCGTGTGGAAGCACTTCAATCTGCTGGGCCTGTACGAAATCATCCCGGGCTTTATCTTCGCCAGCCTGGCGATCTATTTCGTGAGCAAGATGGGCGCACCGACTGCGGGTATGGTCGAGCGTTTTGATGCAGCGGAAAAAGACTACAACCTCAACAAGTAACTCGGTGGGCGGTAAGCGCCAATTGCGTTAGAAAAAAGGCCCGCATCCTTAGGATAGCGGGCCTTTTTTTGATCGTTTTGATCGTTCCCATGCTCCGCGTGGGAATGCCACCCCGGACGCTCCGCGTCCCGCTGCCAGTTCAGCCAGCATCCGGCTGATTGAGAAAAATCAGCACGCCCAGGATCGCCATGTAGAACTTGAATGCCGCTTCCTGGCCGTTCCACTGATGGGACTGCCACATCAGAAACCATTCACCGCCGACCACCATAAAGCCAAAAAACCACACCACAAAGCCGAGGGTCAGGCCGGCTGTTGCACCTGCCTTGGCGCGGTTGAATTCGCTCCCGCCTGCATGCCGCGCGCGCCATAGCGATAGCGCGCCCCGCGCCAGCAGTACAGCGGTGAGCGCCTCGCCGAGAATGATCAGCACGTAGGCCGCGTGCCACATCCACGGCGTCGTGATTGCCCGATACATGGCGGCGTTGTTCGGGAAGGTGGTGTCCATGCTCAACACATGTTGGACGAAGGCGAAGTTGGAGCCGTAGTCCGTGATGTTGTTGAACGCAACCAGGGTGGCGAAGGCGGCGAGGGCCAGGGTCAGGATGATTTTTGCGTAGCGGGTGGCCATGCTTTTTCCAGTGATCCGGTGAGGAGGAGCTATTACGCTAGCACGGCCTTGGCGTGCCTTCGACGCCAGATACATGAAGAATCCGGCACCCAGGGTGTAGGAGCTTACTGATTTGTCTGTGGTGTGCTCTGGTGGGTGAAAAGCTGGTGCAGAATCGCTCGCCCACCCCTTGCGGAGAGACACCGGATGTTTGCTCTTGCCAATCAAAGTGCCTTTAACCTGACCCTTGATGGGCAGCCCAGTGAACTCAAGGTTCGAGGGTTTTCGGGTGATGAATTTATCAGCCTGCCTTTTCGTTTTGACCTTGAGTTGGTGAGCGAACAACCCGACCTGGACCTCGATAGCCTCCTGCACCGTCAGGCGTTCCTGGGGTTTGATGCGCAAGGGCACGGCGTTCATGGCCAGGTGTACCGGGTGGCGCAAGGCGATTCCGGCAAGCGCCTGACCCGTTACCAGATCACCCTGGTGCCGCAGTTGGCTTACCTGGAACACAGCACGCACCAGCGGATCTTTCAGAAAAAAACCGTGCCGCAGATCATTGCGCTGGTATTGGAGGCACAGGGTATCCAGGGTGATGCCTTTGCGTTTCATCTGAGTGGGCAATACCCCGAGCGTGAGTACTGTGTTCAGTTCGGCGAAACCGATCTGGCGTTCATTCAGCGCTTGTGCGTGGAGTCGGGCATTCACTATCACTTCCAGCACAGCCCCGAACGCCATCTGTTGGTGTTTGGCGATGACCAAAGCGTGTTCACCCAGCCAGACCAAGCCACTCCCTACTCGGCCGGTTCCGCCATGGTGGCCGGGGCCCCTGCGATCAAGCACTTCATCCTGCGGTTGGAGACCCGCACCACCGGCGTAAGCGTGCGCGATTATGATTTCAAAAAGCCCGGTCTGGTCCTGGAAAGCGCGGCATCCAGCGGGCAACAGCCTGTGCTGAATGAGCAGTACTACCCTGGGCACTTCACTGATCGAGCCCATGGCAAGTACTTGGCGCAACGGGTGCTTGAGCGTCATCGCAGTGACTTTCGCCAAGCCAGCGGCAGTGGTGACCAGCCGGCCTTGTCCACTGGGCAGTTCCTGAAGATGACCGGGCACCCTCGTCCGGAATGGAATAATTTGTGGTTGGTTACCCGGTTGTACCATTCAGGGCAACAGCCTCAGGTCCTTGAGGAATCTGCGCCTGACACTTATGACGATGGCGTCTCCCCCGGCTACCACAATGAGTTTGTCGTCACACCTTGGGATGTGCCGTTTCGAACGCCGCTGATCATGTCCCGCCCGCAAATATCGGGCTACCAGAACGCAGTGGTCACCGGGCCTGCCGACGCTGAGGTCCATTGCGACGAATACGGTCGCGTCAAAGTGCAGATGGCCTGGGATCGCGACGGCGAACACAACGAGTACTCCAGTTGCTGGCTGCGGGTAGCCAGCGGCTGGGCTCACGACCGTTACGGTGCGGTGCTGATTCCGCGGGTCGGCATGGAGGTGCTGGTGGGCTTCGTCAATGGCGACGTGGATATGCCGCTGGTGATGGGCTGCCTGCCCAACGCGGCGAATCTGTTGCCCCTTGACCTGCCGGCGGAAAAGACCCGCAGCCTGTTCCGAAGCCAAAGCACCCCGGGCGGCGGCGGTTACAACGAGTTGCGCATTGAGGATCGCAAAGGCGCCGAGGAGATTTACCTGCGTGCCCAGCGCGACTGGACCCAGCACGTCTTGCATGACCAACACGTCCAGGTGGATAACCAGCGTCGGATCAAGGTGGGCGGCGAATCCCACCATGAGCTGCTGGGTGAAGAGCAGCGCATCACCCATGGCAATCGCCTCGCGGAACTCAAGCAGGATGATCATCTGGTCGTCGCTGGCTCGCAGCAGGTGCGGGCCGGGCGGACCATCCAGATCGGCGCCGGGCAAAGCGTGGTCATCGATGCGGGCGCCAGCGTGACAATCCAGGCCGGAGGGCAATCGATCACGCTGTCGGCCGCCGGAATTTTCAGCAGTGTGCCGATCCAGGTTGGCGGTGCGCCCGCTGCCGTGCCGATGCCGTTGATGCCGGGTCTTACCGAAACGTTATCAGCGGCTGTTGCTGCACCACTCAGTGGCGTACAGGTTGCCAGCCTCAAGCGCAGTGCGCCGTTTTGCGAGGAGTGTGAGCGCTGCAAGAACGGCCAGTGTGATATTCCCGGACACTCTCACCCTTAAATGGAATTTATCCCGATGTCTCAGTCCATGGTTCCCAGCGCCTGGCTCGCACAGTGGCCACTACAACCCGAGGAGCGCCTCTACGCAGTGTTGGGCAGCGCCAGCGAAGCCAGGCCGCTTAATGCATGGCAAACCCTGGCACCGAGGAAATTGCCGCATTCGATATGGGCCGGTACGGCTTACGCCGAATGGGTCGACGTCATGCCTTATGTGGGCATTGTTGAGCCGGGCAGTGCCTTCCTTGATTGGGTCGCCAGCGCCGAGGCAACGGACTGGGGTTGGCTCGCGGTCTCGTCCAGCCCACCGGAGACGGTGGCTGCGCACCTGCAAGGCCTGACCAAAGTGTGGTTGCCGGATGAGCAGGCGGTGTTTTTACGCTTTTGGGATGGCGCTCAGTGGCTGCCCATTCTGCAGAAGCTCGGCGATGAGGCCGCACGCGTGTTGCCGGTGTTTCAGCGCTACCTGATCAATGGCCAGCCGCTGGCCGTCAGCACCGGCCCGGCCACGGCGGCCAAGGCCGGCCCATGGTGGCAAGTGCCTGCGTCGCTGCTTGAGCACTTGGCAGAGCACTCGCCGCAGGTGCTGATCGGCAACCTGCTGCAATGGCTCGAAGAGCAGCGCCCGGACCTCTACACCGCGTTCAGGCCTGCGACCTTGCGGCACAAGGTCGCCTACTTTTCGCGCAGGCCCGACGTCAGCCCTCAAGCGCTGGCGGATTATCTGGCTTCAGAGTTGAGTTGAAGCCAGGGCCTGCTGCAGGTCCTCGATCAGGTCTTCAATCGCCTCGATGCCGACCGACAGGCGAATCATCTCCGGCTTCACGCCGGCCTTGGCCTGTTCCTGCTCGTTCATCTGCCGGTGAGTGGTGGACGCGGGGTGGCAGGCCAGGGATTTGGCATCGCCAATATTCACCAGCCGCTTGAAGATTTGCAGCGCATCGTAGAAACGCACGCCCGCGTCATAGCCGCCCTTCAAGCCGAATGACAGGATCGCCGAGGGTTTGCCCTGCATGTATTTCTGCGCCAAGGCGTGGTGCGGGTGGTCCGGCAGCCCGGCGTAGCTGACCCATTCCACCTCGGCGTGGCCTTGCAGGAATTGCGCAACCTTCAGCGCGTTTTCGGTATGGCGCTCCATGCGCAAGGCCAGGGTTTCCAGGCCTTGCAGCAACAGAAATGCATTCATCGGCGCCAGCGCAGCCCCGGTGTTGCGCAACGGCACGGTGCGGGCGCGGGCAATGAAGGCGGCGGGGCCGAACTTTTCCGTGTAGACCACCCCGTGGTAGGCCGGCTCCGGTTGGTTGAGACCGGGGAATTTTTCCGGGTACTGGGTCCAGGGGAAGCTGCCGCTGTCGACGATCACACCGCCCAGGGAGTTGCCATGGCCACCCACATATTTGGTGACCGAGTGCACCACGATGTCGGCGCCGAACTGAATCGGCTTGCACAGGATCGGCGTGGCCACGGTGTTATCCACCATCAGCGGTACGCCGCGCGCATGGGCGACATCGGCCAGGGCTTCAATGTCGATAATATTGCCTGCCGGGTTGCCGATGCTTTCGCAGTAGACCAGCTTGGTGTTGTCGTCGATCAGTTCGGCGATGGCCTGGGCAGAGTCGTCGCGGGCGAAGCGCACGTCGACGCCAAAGCTTGGTAGCAGGTGGGCGAACAAGGTGTAGGTGCCGCCGTAAAGCTGGGGCGTGGTGACGATATTGTCGCCCGCACGGGTGAGGGTCTGGATTGCATAGTGGATTGCCGCGCTACCGGCCGACACGGCCAGGGCGGCGATACCGCCTTCAAGGGCGGCAATGCGCTGCTCCAGCACGTCGTTGGTCGGGTTCATGATGCGTGTGTAGATGTTGCCGGGCACGTCCAGATTGAACAGGTCGGCGCCATGCTGGGCATTATCGAACTCGAAGGCGACGTTCTGGTAGATCGGCACGGCGACGGCCTTGGTGGTCGGGTCCGACTTGAAGCCGTGGTGCAATGCAATGGTGGCGTCTTTCATGATGCGGGTTGACCTCCTTGGATTCCAGGGTTGCCCCCAAGCAATGTGGGGGCTGGCTTGCCTGCGATGCCAGCACCGCGGTGTACGGGTAATACCGCGGTGATGCCATCGCAGGCAAGCCAGCTCCCACAGCAGCCATAGATTGTTTTCGGCAGTGCGCCTGCCTTTGCGACATAAGCACCGCCCGACACGCAGCCCTGCACCTTTGCCGCCGTAGAAGGTAAACTTCGCCCCCTGCGCAGGAGCAACCATGAATTATCGTCACGCCTTTCACGCCGGCAACCACGCCGATGTCTTCAAACACCTGACCTTGACCCGCCTCATCGCCCTGATGTCGCGCAAGGAGCAGCCGTTCGCCTACCTCGACACCCACGCCGGGATTGGCCTGTACGACTTGCAGGGCGACCAGGCCAACCGCACCGGCGAATACCTGGAAGGCATTGCGCGCCTGTGGGGCGAAAGCGACCTGCCACCACTCACCGCCGACTACATGCGTGTGCTGCACGAGATGAACCCGGACGGCCAGCTGCGCTACTACCCAGGCTCGCCGGAGCTGGCGCGCCGCCTCACGCGGCCCCAGGACCGTGTATTGCTCAATGAGAAGCACCCGGAAGACGGCGTGCTGCTCAAGGACAACATGAAGGGCGATCGCCGGGTCAAAGTGCACTTGGGCGAAGGCTGGCATGTGCCACGTGCTTTGCTGCCAGTGCCGGAAAAACGCGCGTTGATGCTGATTGATCCGCCGTTTGAACAGCTTGATGAGATGCAGCGCTGCGCAGCGTCCCTCAAGGAAGCGGTCAGCCGCATGCGCCAGACAGTCGCGGCGATCTGGTACCCGGTGAAGGACCAGCGCATGCTGCGGCGTTTCTATCAGGACCTGGCCGGCACCGGCGCGCCGAAGCTGCTGCGTGTGGAATTGCTGGTGCATCCGTTGGACACGCCCAACACCCTGACCGGCTCGGGCCTGGCGATTGCCAACCCGCCGTGGGGGCTGGAGGAGGAGCTGCGTGAGCTGCTGCCGTGGCTGTCCAAGAAACTTGGTCAGACCCAGGGTGGGTGGCAGATGGATTGGCTCATCGCTGAGTAATGAGTCGCCTGTCGGAACGCTATCGCGGGCAAGCCCGCTCCCACATTTGGAATGCATTCCAAGGTGGGAGCGGGCTTGCCCGCGATGCTTTTGGCGTCAGATAGGGCAGGTCACGCCGGTACCGCCGATGCCGCAATAGCCTTGCGGATTCTTCGCCAGGTACTGCTGGTGGTACGCCTCGGCGAAATACACCGTCGGGGCTTGTTCGATTTCAGTCGTGATCACACCCAGGCCCGCCTTGTTCAATTCAGCCTGATAGGCATCGGCGCTGGCCTTGGCCGCTTCCAGATGCTCAGGTTTCACCGCGTAGATCACCGAGCGGTATTGGGTGCCGATGTCGTTGCCCTGGCGCATGCCCTGGGTGGGGTTGTGCAACTCCCAGAACATTTTCAGCAGTTCTTCATAGCTGATCTTGTCCTGGTCAAACACAACCAGTACCACTTCGCTGTGGCCGGTCAGGCCCGAGCAAACTTCTTCGTAGGTCGGGTTCGGCGTGTAGCCACCGGCGTAACCGACCACGGTGCTGACCACGCCGTCGCGCTGCCAGAACCGCCGTTCGGCACCCCAGAAGCAACCGAGGCCGAAGATCGCGAACTCTACGTTGTCGACAAAGGGGCCAAGCAGCGGGTTGCCGTTGACGAAGTGGGTTTCGGGCAGGTTCATCGGCGTTTCACGGCCAGGCAAAGCTTGTTCTTGAGTCGGCAGCACGTTTTTGTTCACCAGAATTTCCGAGCGCAAGACCATGATCAGTCCTCTCAGTCAGATTGAGTTATGTATTAAGACAGACAGCCAGTGTGCCCGAGTGTTACAGCGCTGTCAGGCGATTGGCCCGCGCGGATAGCGTTTAAGCTTTTCCAACAGCTCTGCGCCGGGGATCGGCCGGTCGAACAGGTAGCCCTGGCCCACATCGCAGCGATGGCGGCGCAGGAACGCCAGCTGTTCGGCCGTCTCGATGCCCTCGGCCACTACCTTGAGCTTGAGGTTATGGGCCATGGCGATGACCGCCGAGGTGATCTCCATGTCGTCCTGGTTGTCCGGGATTTCGTGGATAAAGCTGCGATCGATCTTGATGATGTCGATGGGGAATTTTTTCAGGTAGCTCAGCGACGAGTAGCCGGTGCCGAAGTCGTCCATGGCCAGGGTCAGGCCGAAGCTCTTGAGCTGGTCGAGTTGAAGGCGCGTGTCTTCGGTGGCTTCGAGCAGCAAGCCTTCGGTCAACTCCAGCTCCAGCAGGTTGGCCGGCAGTTGTTCTTCCTTGAGGATGGTGGCGATCGACGCCACCAGGTCCGGGTCGGAGAACTGCTTGGGCGACAGGTTGATCGCCACCTGCAGATTGCCCATGCCGCCTGCGCTCAACTGCTTGCTCATGCGGCAGGCCTGGCGCGCGATCCATTTGCCGATGGGGATGATCAACCCGGTTTCTTCGGCCACGCTGATGAACTGGTCCGGGCGGATCATGCCCTTTTCCGGGTGATTCCAGCGCAGCAGCGCTTCCATGCCCAGCAAGCGGCCGCTGCGCAGGCACAGTTTGGGCTGGTAGAACACGTCCAGCTCGTTTTGGGTCAGGGCGCGGCGCAGGTTGTTTTCCACGAACAGCTTGTAACTGGCCTCGGCGTTCAGGGCCTCGGTGAAGACCTGCACCTGATGTTTGCCGTTGGCCTTGGCCTTGTGCAGGGCCAAACCGGCGTTACGCATCAGGGTCTGTGGGTCGCGGCCGTGCAGCGGTGCACAGGCCAGGCCCACGGAGCCGGTGACGCTGATCAACTGGTTGTCGACAAACATCGGCTTGTCGAGGGTGGTCAGCAATTGGCTGGCCACCTGTTGGCCGGTCTCAAGGTCGGTATCGTCCAGCAACACCGCAAACTCGTTACTGGCAAAACGCGCCAGGCTGCCACCGGCACTCAGGCTGTTGCGCAGGCGCCGGGCCAGGCTGATCAGCAGTTTGTCACCGGTCTGGTGACCGAGGCTGTCGTTGATGCGCTTGAAGTTGTCGATGTCCACCAGCAGCAGGCTGATCGGGCTGTCGCTGTCGCGGGCGAAGCGTTCATCAAGGTTGCGAATAAACGCCGGGCGGTTGCCCAGGTTGGTCAGGTTATCGGTGTAGGCCAGGCGCTCGATACGCTGCTGCGCGAGCTTGGTCTGGGTGATGTCTTCGTAGATGCCGATGTAGTGGGTCAACTCACGGTTGTCGCCATACACCTTGGAGATCGACAGCTGGCCCCAATAGGGTTCCAGGTTTTTGCGCCGGCTCTTGAATTCACCCTGCCAGCTGTTGCTCTTGGCCAGGCTCGACGGCGCGTCGAACAGCAGTTCGCTGAGGTTTTCCAGGGCCGGCAACTGTGCCAGGCGGTGGCCGTGGACTTCTTCGGCACTGTACTGGGTGATCGCGGTAAAGCTTGGGTTGACGTACTCCACCACGCCGTCGCAATTGACCAGCAGAAAGGCGTTGGCGCTTTGTTCCACCGCGCGCTGGAACAGGTGCAAGGCGCTGGTGGCGGTGCGGCGGTTGTGGTTATTGATCACTTGCGCGAACTGGTCCGCCAGCTCGCCGGCAAAGGCGATCTCATCCGACTGCCAGGCACGCGAGCTGCCACTTTGCTCCAGGCACAACACACCGACGACCTGACCATCTACGCGGATGCTGGCGTCGAGCATGGCGTGGACGTCCTTGGCGCGCAGGCTCTCGGCCATTTCCCGGGTGCGCGGGTCACGCATCGCGTGGGTGGCGTCGATGGCACGGCTCGAATGCAGGGCTTCCAGGTAATCCGGGAAGTTGCTGGCGTCAATCGCTTCGGGCAAGTGGTGCTGCTGGTCTTCGCGGTGGTAGGCCGAGATCGGCACCAGGCGCTGGCCTTCGAGGTTCCAGATGCTGGCGCAGTCGATCTGGTAGATATCGCAGGCACTGCGGGTGATCAGCTCGGCGGCTTCTTGCAGCGAATTCGGCGTGGTGTAGCGCTGGCGCGCCAGCAGCAGGATCAGCTCCTGTTGGGCGCGTACCCGTTCAAGGTGCTGCAGCTGTTCCTGCTGGGCACGCTGGTTGAGTTCCAGGGCAATCTGCAGGCGGCTGTTCTGGTTTTCCAGGTCGGCGGTCGGGGCGGCGGTGGGGATTTCGCTGAACAGGCCGTCGACCACCATCAGGTAGCCGCGCAACAGGTGGCGATTGTGTTGTTTATACGCCTCGCCCATCTCCAGCAGGCTCAAAGGCCCATCGTTGGTGTGCAGGGTGTAGCGCACCAGGTAATGCGGGCTATGGGCCAGCTGCTGCTGGATGGTGTCGTGCAGTTGATAGCGCGCCTGGGGTTCCATCAGGCTGGCGTAGGGGGTGCCGATCAAGGCGCACAGTTCCACCGCCGGCAGGCCGAATTGGCGCTCGCAATTGGGGTCCAGGTACAGCAGCGCCCAGCTTGCCTCATTAAGCCGCTCGAAACGCAGCATACCGAGGCGCGAAGGCACCGGTAATTGCGTCACTACCTCGGCCGCCATACGGGCGACATCGGGTTGGCTTTTCATGGGGGAAACTCGCTTGGGAAGATGCGCACGGCGCCGGGCTCACGCCCTCTTTACTGTCACCTGCGGCAAGGTTGCATCATGCAGCACGCACTGACAAGAGAGGATGAAGGCTAAGTGCTATAACCCTGTTATCGGCCGCGTGGGGGATTTCTGCAATCGGGGTGATGGAAGGTGTACAAACCTGTTTTGCGTGTTCAACAGACACCCAAAAAAAGCCCCGCCAAGTGGCGGGGTTGAGGTACGAGCGTGGCGCTCGGAAATCGGTAGTGCCAGGCCTCCCCGGTGACAGGGAGGCCCGTTTGAGGCTTATAGCAAGATGGTGCGGATGTCGTTGAGCAGTTGGCTCAGACGCTGCGTGAAGCGGGCAGCAGCAGCGCCGTTGATCACACGGTGATCGTAGGACAACGACAGCGGCAGCATCAGCTTCGGCTGGAACGCTTTACCGTCCCACACAGGCTGGATAGTGGCCTTGGACACACCCAGGATCGCCACTTCCGGCGCGTTGACGATTGGCGTGAAGCCAGTACCGCCAATGTGACCGAGGCTGGAGATCGTGAAGCAAGCGCCTTGCATGTCATCGGCGGTGAGCTTCTTGTCGCGGGCCTTGGCAGCCAGCGCAGCAGCTTCAGCGGCGAGTTGCAGCAGGCTCTTCTGATCAACGTTCTTGATCACAGGAACCAGCAGGCCGTCCGGGGTATCCACGGCGAAACCTACGTTCACGTACTTCTTGCGAATGATCGCCTTGCCGCTTGGTGCCAGCGAACTGTTGAAGTCCGGCAGCTCCTTGAGCAGGTGCGCGCACGCCTTGAGCAACAGTGGCAGCACGGTCAGTTTCACACCGGCTTTTTCGGCCACGGCTTTCTGCGCAACGCGGAACGCTTCCAGGTCGGTGATATCGGCCTGGTCGAACTGAGTCACGTGCGGGATGTTCAGCCAGCTGCGGTGCAGGCTCGACGCGCCGATTTGCATCAGGCGGGTCATCGGCACTTCTTCGGTTTCGCCGAAGCGGCTGAAGTCCACGACCGGGATCGGTGGAATGCCCGAGCCGCCCGTAGCAGCGCCGGCAGCCGGAGCTTCCTTGGCTTTCTGCATCATGGCTTTGACGTACACCTGCACGTCTTCTTTGAGCACACGACCGTGCGGGCCGGTGGCCGACACAGCGTTGAGCTCAACGCCGAACTCACGGGCCAGCTGACGCACGGCAGGGCCGGCGTGAACCTTGGCACCGCTTGGCGCAGGTGCAGGCGCAGCCGCCGGAGCCGGTGCGGCCTCGGCTTTTGCAGCAGGTGCAGGAGCGGCAGCCGCCGGAGCAGCTTCAGCCTTGGCAGCCGGAGCAGCAGCCGGTGCTGGCGCAGCAGCAGGTGCAGCGCCTTGTACTTTGAGCTTGAGGATGAAGTCGCCAGTGCCGACTTCGTCTTCCAGCTTGACCGCGATGCTTTCCACTACGCCGGCAGCCGGCGATGGGATTTCCATGGAGGCCTTGTCGGACTCCAGGGTGATCAGTGACTGGTCGGCTTCGACGGTGTCGCCGACCTTGACCAGCAGCTCGATGATCTTGGCCTTGCCCGACGAGCCGATGTCCGGAACATGAATGTCCTGGACAGTGGCAGCGGCCGGAGCAGCAGCCGGGGCCGCAGGGGCCTCGGCAGCAGCAGGTTTTTCAGCGGCAGGTGCGGGTGCAGCAGCGGCAGCCGGGGCTGGCGCAGGGGCCGCATCAGCGGCGCCTTCGATTTCCAGTTCCAGCAGTTCGTCGCCTTCTTTCAGGCGGTCGCCCAGCTTCACTTTCAGGCTCTTGACCACGCCGGCCTTGGGAGCAGGGATTTCCATGCTCGCCTTGTCCGACTCCAGGGTCAGGATGCTCTGGTCGGCTTCGACGGTGTCGCCGACCTTCACAAACAGCTCGATTACTTCACCTTCACCGCTGCCGATGTCAGGTACGCGAATGAGTTCGCTCACAAAAAATCTCCTCAGCAGTCCAGTGGGTTGCGTTTTTCCGGGTTGATCCCGAACTTGACGATAGCGTCAGCCACCACCTTAGGTTCGATCTCACCACGGTCAGCCAAGGCTTCCAGGGCTGCCAACACCACGAAGTGACGGTCAACTTCGAAGAAGTGACGCAGCTTTTTGCGGCTGTCACTGCGGCCGAAACCGTCGGTGCCCAGGACTTTGAATTCCTTGGACGGGACCCACTGGCGAATCTGTTCAGCAAACAGCTTCATGTAGTCGGTAGAGGCAATGACTGGACCTTTACGGCCGGCCAGGCACTCTTCGACGTAGCTCTTGGCTGGTTTCTGACCTGGGTGCAGGCGGTTGTTGCGCTCGACTGCCAGGCCGTCGCGACGCAGTTCGTTGAAGCTGGTAACGCTCCACACGTCAGCGCCGACGTTGAACTCTTCACGCAGGATCTTCGCCGCTTCACGCACTTCACGCAGGATGGTGCCGGAGCCCATCAGCTGCACGTGGTGCGCCGCTTCCTTGGTGTCTTCTTCGAGCAGGTACATGCCCTTGATGATGCCTTCCTCAACACCGGCCGGCATGGCTGGCTGCTGGTAGGACTCGTTCATCACAGTGATGTAGTAGAAAACGTCCTGCTGCTCTTCGGTCATCTTCTTCATGCCGTCCTGGATGATCACCGCCAGCTCATAGCCGTAGGTTGGATCAAAGGTGCGGCAGTTCGGGATGGTGGCAGCCAGGATGTGGCTGTGACCGTCTTCGTGTTGCAGGCCTTCGCCGTTCAGCGTGGTCCGGCCGGCGGTGCCGCCGATCAGGAAGCCACGGGTACGGCTGTCGCCTGCTGCCCATGCCAGGTCGCCGATACGCTGGAAGCCGAACATCGAGTAGAAGATGTAGAACGGCAGCATCGGCTGGTTGTGGCTGGAGTACGAAGTACCGGCAGCGATGAAGGAGCTCATGGCGCCCGCTTCGTTGATGCCTTCTTCGAGGATCTGGCCCTTCTTGTCTTCCTTGTAGAACATCACCTGGTCTTTATCGACTGGCTCGTAGAGCTGGCCGACGGAGGAGTAGATGCCCAACTGACGGAACATGCCTTCCATACCGAAGGTACGGGCTTCGTCCGGGATGATCGGGACGATGCGCGAACCGATTTCCTTGTCCTTGACCAGCTGCGCCAGGATGCGCACGAAAGCCATGGTGGTGGAGATTTCACGGTCGCCCGAGCCGTCCAGGATAGCCTTGAGGGTATCGAGTGGCGGAGTCGGGATGTCGAAAGACTTGGCGCGGCGCTGTGGCACGAAACCGCCCAGTGCAGTGCGACGCTCGCTGAGGTAGCGGGCTTCGGCGCTGTTTGGCTCCGGCTTGAAGAACGGCAGGTTTTCCAGCTCTTCATCCTTGACCGGGATGTCGAAGCGATCGCGGAACAGCTTCAGGCTTTCAACATCAACTTTCTTGGTGTTGTGCGCAGTGTTCTTCGCTTCGCCGGCACCGGTGCCATAACCTTTGATGGTCTTGGCCAGGATGACAGTCGGTTGTTCTTTGTGGTTGACCGCTTCGTGGTACGCCGCGTAGACCTTGTACGGGTCGTGGCCGCCACGGTTGAGTTTCCAGATCTCGTCGTCGGACAGGTCTGCAACCATTGCCTTGAGTTCAGGCGTGTTGAAGAAGTGTTCACGTACGAACGCGCCGTCTTTGGCTTTGTAGTTCTGGTACTCGCCGTCGATGACTTCGTCCATGCGACGTTGCAGGATACCGTCGACGTCCTTGGCCAGCAGTGGGTCCCAGAAACGGCCCCAGATGACTTTGGTCACGTTCCACTGAGCACCGCGGAACACGCCTTCGAGTTCCTGGATGATCTTGCCGTTGCCGCGAACCGGGCCGTCGAGGCGCTGCAGGTTGCAGTTGATGACGAAGATCAGGTTGTCGAGCTTCTCGCGGCCAGCCAGGGAGATAGCGCCCAGGGATTCCGGCTCGTCACACTCGCCGTCGCCCAGGAAGCACCAGACTTTCTGCTTGCCTTCAGGGATGAAGCCACGGGCTTCCAGGTACTTCATGAAGCGTGCCTGGTAGATCGCCTGGATCGGGCCAAGGCCCATGGATACTGTCGGGAACTGCCAGAAATCAGGCATCAGCCAAGGGTGCGGGTACGACGACAGGCCGTTACCGTCCACTTCCTGGCGGAAGTTGTTCATGTGTTCTTCGGTGATGCGGCCTTCCATGAACGCACGGGCATAGACGCCTGGCGAGGTGTGGCCCTGGAAGTAGATCAGGTCGCCGCCGTGTTCGTCGGTCGGGGCCTGGAAGAAGTAGTTGAAGCCGATGTCATACAGGGTTGCGCTGGAGGCGAAGCTGGAGATGTGACCGCCCAGGTCAGAATCTTTCAAGTTCGTGCGCATTACCATCGCCATGGCGTTCCAACGTACCAGCGAGCGAATGCGGCGTTCCATGAACAGGTCGCCAGGCATGCGTGCTTCGTGGGTAACGGGGATGGTGTTGCGGTATGGCGTGGTGATGGCGTAAGGCAATTGCGAGCCGCTGCGGGTCGCGAGTTCGCCCATACGGGTCATCAAATAGTGAGCACGGTCTTCGCCTTCTTTGTCGAGAACCGATTCCAGGGCGTCCAGCCATTCCTGGGTTTCGACGGGATCGAGGTCTTGCATGGCTTGCTCCAGGGCGGAAAGGCTACCAGAATCGGTTGCCTGAAGTTTGCGACTGGCCTTGTGGGCAGACGACATAAATTCTTGGATGGCCGAAGGTTGCTTCGGCGTCCTGTAGTTTTACTACAAATCGTCGGCCATTTCAGCCTTTCGAATGTATATACGAGTAGTAAAACTACACAAGACTGAGCGTATGGCTCGGTCTGGCTGGTGAGCATAATCGTTATTGTTGATCATTTGCGAACAAGAAAAGGTGAAAGTTTGATGCTGGCTGCCAAGATGAAATTAATTTCAGCTATTTCTAACCTTTGTTCGACAGTCCTTCACCAAGCGTGGTTCTTGCCTTCACAACCACATGCCTTTCGCGCGCCGATCAAGGATAGACCATGAGCCTTCCAACGCTGGCCGAACTGCCGGCCATTCTCTTGCCTTTTGCCCAGCGGGCCGAGCAGTCATTTCGTGACGCAGTGGCCGCGCTGGACGCCGATCATGGACTTTCTGCGTGGACGCCGCAACGGTGGGCCGACTTTGCCCGGGTGTGCGCCGCCAGTGATTTCGTCATTGAACAGAGTGTTCGTGACCCTTTGATGTTGCTTGAACTGGTGGCCTGGGGCGAGCTGGACCGCGGCTTTGCGCCCGGTGAGCTGTGCAGTCAGATCGCCGGTGCCGTGCAACAGGCCGAAACAGAAGATGAGTTGGGCCGGGTGCTGCGCCGCCAACGCACACGTCAGCAAGTGCGCATTATCTGGCGCGACCTGACCCGACAGGCGGACCTGGTGCAAACCTGTCGCGACCTTTCCGACATGGCCGACGCCAGCATCGACCAAGCTTACCAGTGGCTGTACCAGCGCCACTGCGTACAGTTCGGCACGCCCACAGGCCGGCGCAGCGGCGAAGCCCAGCACATGGTCATCCTCGGCATGGGCAAGCTCGGCGCGGTGGAGTTGAACCTGTCATCGGACATCGACCTGATCTTCGCTTACCCCGAAGGCGGCGAGACGGTGGGCGTGAAGCGCGCGCTGGACAACCAGGAGTTTTTCATTCGACTTGGTCAAAAACTGATCAAGGCGCTCGACCCCATGACGGTCGATGGTTTTGTGTTCCGTGTCGACATGCGCCTGCGGCCCTATGGTTCAGCCGGTGCGTTGGTGCTCAGCTTCAATGCGCTGGAGCAGTACTACCAGGATCAGGGCCGCGACTGGGAACGCTACGCCATGATCAAGGCGCGCGTGGTGGCCGGCGACCAGGTGGCCGGCGCGCAATTGCTGGATATGCTGCGCCCGTTCGTTTACCGCCGTTACCTGGATTTTTCTGCGATTGAAGCATTGCGCACCATGAAACAGCTGATCCAGCAGGAAGTGCGGCGCAAGGGCATGGCCGAGAATATCAAGCTGGGCTCGGGCGGCATCCGCGAGGTGGAATTTATCGCCCAGGCGTTCCAGTTGATCCACGGTGGCCGCGACCTGAGCCTGCAGCAGCGGCCGTTGCTGATGGTGCTCGGCACGCTGGAAGGCCAGGGCTACTTGCCGCCTGCGGTGATCGCCGAACTGCGCAATGGCTATGAATTCCTGCGCTATACCGAGCACGCGATCCAGGCGATTGCCGACCGTCAGACGCAAATGCTGCCGGACAGCCCCGAAGATCAGGCGCGCATTGCCTTTATGCTGGGCTTTGTCGACTGGGCCGCGTTCCATGAGCGCCTGATGTATTGGCGTGGCCGGGTGGACTGGCACTTCCGTCAGGTGATTGCTGATCCTGACGAAGAAGAAGGCGAAGAAAGCGAGCTGGTGGTGGGCGGGGAGTGGTTACCGTTGTGGGAAGAGTCCCAGGACGAAGACGCCGCTTGTCGCCAACTGGCCGAGGGTGGTTTTACTGACGCGTCCAAAGCCCTCAAAGCCCTGGCTGGCCTGCGTGGCAGCCCGCAGTTGCGCGCCATGCAGCGCCTCGGTCGCGAGCGGCTCGACGCCTTTATCCCGCGCCTGTTGGCCCAGGCCGTCGAGCACGCCAACCCGGATCTGGTGCTCGAGCGCGTGCTGCCGCTGGTGGAGGCTGTGGCGCGACGTTCTGCTTACCTGGTGCTGCTGACCGAAAACCCCGACGCCCTGCGCCGCTTGTTAACGCTGTGCGCCGCCAGCCCGTGGATTGCCGAGCAAATCACGCGCTTCCCGCTGCTGCTCGATGAGTTGCTCAACGAAGGCCGCCTGTTCAAGCCACCTTTGGCGCCGGAGCTCGCCGCTGAGCTGCGTGAGCGCCTCACACGCATCCCCGAAGATGACCTTGAACAACAGATGGAGGCCTTGCGTCACTTCAAACTGGCCCACCGCCTGCGTGTAGCCGCTTCGGAAATCGCTGGCAGCCTGCCGTTGATGAAGGTCAGCGACTATTTGACCTGGCTCGCCGAAGCTATCCTCGAACAAGTGCTGGCCCTGGCCTGGCGCCAGACGGTCGCCCGTCATGGCTCACCGCAGCGCGTGGACGGCAGCCTGTGCGACCCGGGGTTCATCATTGTGGGTTACGGGAAAGTCGGCGGCATCGAGCTGGGGCATGGCTCGGACCTTGACCTGGTGTTCATCCACGACGGTGATCCCCAGGCCGAGACCGATGGCGCCAAACCCATCGACGGCGCGCAGTTCTTTACGCGTCTGGGCCAGCGGATCATTCACCTGCTCACCACCCAGACCAACTCCGGCCAATTGTATGAAGTGGACATGCGCCTGCGACCTTCCGGCGCCTCCGGTTTGCTGGTCAGCTCGTTGGGGGCGTTTGAGCGCTACCAGGAAAATGAAGCCTGGACTTGGGAACATCAGGCCCTGATCCGCGCGCGGGTACTGGTGGGCAGTCAGGATGTGGGCCATGCGTTCGAGCAGGTACGCGCTAACGTACTGGGGCGTGAACGTGACTTGGCGAAGCTGCGCCAGGAGGTCAGCGAGATGCGCGCCAAGATGCGCGATAACCTGGGCACCAAGGCGACGGCTGCCGGGACGGGGGCGAACGCCTTCGAGCCGACGACCGTGTTCGACCTCAAGCAAGACGCCGGTGGTATCGTCGATATTGAATTTATGGTGCAATACGCGGCTTTGGCGTGGTCTGCGCAACATCCATCGTTGCTGCGCTATACCGACAATATCCGCATTCTGGAAGGCCTGGAGCAGGTCGGGCTGATGCCCGCTGCCGATGCCCATCTGCTGCGGGAGGTGTATAAGGCCTACCGTTCCGCCGCGCACCGCCAGGCCTTGCAAAACGAGGCCGGCACGGTAGCCGGGGATCAGTTCGCCGACGAACGGCGCCAGGTGATGCGAATCTGGAATGAACTGGGGTTAAGCTGAAACTCGATGAAATGTGGGATGCCAATCTAATGTGGACACACAGCTTTGTGTGGGAGCCGGGCTTGCCCGCGATGCAGACGCCTCGGTTTATCAGTGATACCGAGTTGATGCCTTCGCAGGCAAGCCAGCTCCCACACAAGCCAGCTCTGACACAAAGTGGCTACCGTGACCTACAGTAAATAACGATGCGGGGAGGCATAAGCCTCCCCGCATCGTTTGTGGAAACTACATGAATATTCTGATCGTTGGGCCTAGTTGGGTCGGTGACATGGTGATGGCGCAGACACTGTTCCAGTGCCTCAAGCAACGTCATCCCGACTGCCAAATCGACGTGCTCGCCCCTGAGTGGAGCCGGCCGATCCTCGAGCGCATGCCCGAAGTGCGCACGGCCTTGAGCTTCCCGCTCGGCCATGGCGCCCTTGAATTGGCGACGCGCCGACGCATCGGTAAATCCATGGTCGGCCAGTACGACCAGGCGATTTTGCTGCCCAACTCGCTCAAGTCGGCGTTGGTGCCGTACTTTGCCGGCATCCCTAAACGTACCGGCTGGCGCGGCGAGTTTCGCTACGTGTTGCTTAATGACGTGCGCACCCTCGACAAGGCGCGCTACCCGCTGATGATCGAACGTTTCATGGCGCTGGCCTACGAGCCCGGCGCCGAGTTGCCCACGCCGTACCCGCGCCCGAGCCTGCAGATCGATCCGGTGAGCCGTGACGCGGCGCTGGCCAAGTTCGGCCTGGCGCTTGACCGTCCAGTGCTGGCGCTGTGCCCCGGCGCCGAGTTTGGCGAGTCCAAGCGCTGGCCGTCGGAGCATTACGCCAAAGTCGCCGAGATGAAGATTCGCGAAGGCTGGCAGGTGTGGCTGTTTGGTTCGAAGAAGGATCACCCAGTCGGCGAAGACATTCGCCAGCGCCTGATCCCCGGCCTGCGTGAAGAAGCGGTGAACCTCAGTGGTGACACGTCGCTGGCCGAGGCTATCGATTTACTCTCCTGCGCCGATTCGGTGGTGTCCAACGACTCCGGCCTGATGCACGTGGCGGCCGCGCTGAACCGCCCTTTGGTGGCGGTGTATGGCTCGACGTCGCCCGGTTTCACCCCGCCTTTGGCTGACAAGGTTGAGGTGGTGCGCCTGGGCCTGGATTGCAGCCCGTGTTTTGAGCGTACCTGCCGTTTTGGCCATTACAACTGCATGCGTCAGTTGCTGCCGCAGCCGGTGAATGAAGCCTTGCAGCGGTTGCAGGGTTCCGCGGTCGAGGTTCGCTAGTTTGCGCGTATTGGTAGTCAAGACCTCATCCTTGGGCGATGTGATCCACGCCTTGCCGGCACTGACCGACGCGGCGCGGGCGATCCCTGGCATCCGCTTTGACTGGGTGGTGGAAGAAGGCTTTGCCGAGATTCCCACCTGGCACCCAGCCGTGGACAAAGTGATCCCGGTGGCGATTCGTCGCTGGCGCAAGAACATCTGGCAAACCATCAAGAGCGGCGAATGGCGGCGCTTCAAGCAGAGCGTGCAGTCGACCAAATACGATTTGGTGATCGATGCCCAGGGGCTGCTCAAAAGCGCCTGGCTGACGCGCTATGTACGCGCGCCGGTGGCCGGTTTTGATAAGAATTCTGCCCGTGAACCGATGGCTGCGCGTTTCTACTCGCGCCGGCTGGCCGTGGCCCGTGGGCAGCATGCAGTAGAACGCTTGCGCCAGCTGTTCGCCGTGGCGTTGGGTTATGACTTGCCCAAAGGCCTGGGCGATTACGGCCTGAGTGTCGACAAGCTGCTCGGCCTGCCGCCGAAAAAACCCTTCGTACTGCTGCTGCATGGCACCACCTGGGACACCAAGCACTGGCCCGAAGCCTACTGGCGTGAGCTGGCCGAACGCATGGGCCGCCTGGGTGTGGACGTGAAATTGCCATGGGGCAATGCCGCCGAAAAGGCCCGCGCCGAGCGTCTGGCCCAAGGCCTGCAAAACGCCGAAGTGCTGCCCAAACTCAACCTGGCCGGCGTCGCCCGTGTGCTGGCCGGTGCCCGCGCCTGTGTGGCGGTGGACACGGGGCTGGGCCACTTGGCCGCCGCGCTGGACGTGCCGACTATCTCCCTGTTCGGCCCCACCAACCCGGGCCTGACGGGCGCCTACGGCAAAGGCCAGATTCACCTGGCCAGCGATTTCCCATGCGCACCGTGCCTGCAAAAAAACTGTACCTATCAACCGACGGCCGACGACCTGCGTCGGTTCGACATCAAGCGCGAGTCACCCCTGTGCTTCACGCGCTTGAACCCTGAGCGTGTGGCAAGCCGGCTGAGCACGTTGTTATTGGCTGAGGAGCTGCACTGATGCAACTGGCTTTTGTTTTGTACAAATATTTCCCCTTCGGTGGCCTGCAGCGCGACTTCATGCGCATCGCCCTGGAGTGCCAGCAGCGCGGCCATACGATCCGGGTCTACACGCTGATCTGGGAAGGCGACATTCCGCCCGGCTTTGAAGTGCTGGTGGCGCCGGTCAAGGCGTTCTTCAACCATCGGCGCAACGAGAAACTGTTGGCCTGGATGGACGCTGACCTGGCCAAGCGCCCGGTGGACCGTTTGATCGGCTTCAACAAAATGCCCGGCCTGGACGTTTACTACGCCGCCGACGGCTGCTTTGAAGACAAGGCGCAAAACCTGCGTCACTCGCTGTACAAGAGCTTTGGCCGTTACAAGCACTTTGCCGAGTACGAACGTGCGGTGTTCGCCAAAGACGCCAAGACCGAAGTGTTGATGATCTCCGAAGTGCAGCAACCGCTGTTCATCAAGCATTACGACACGCCGCTGGAGCGCTTCCACCTGCTGCCGCCGGGCATTGCCCAGGACCGCCGCGCGCCGCCAAATGCGGCCGAAATCCGCGAAGGTTTCCGCAAGGAGTTCAACCTGCGCGACGACGAGTTGCTGCTGGTACAAATCGGTTCCGGCTTCAAGACCAAGGGCGTCGACCGCAGCCTCAAGGCCGTGGCCGCGCTACCGACCGAGCTTAAAAAACGTACGCGCCTGTTTGTAATCGGCCAGGACGACCCCAAAGTATTCCAGTTGCAGAGCGCCACGTTGGGGCTGGGCGATAACGTGCAGTTCCTCAAGGGCCGCAGCGATATCCCGCGTTTCCTGCTGGGCGCCGACCTGTTGATTCACCCGGCGTACAACGAAAATACCGGTACCGTGTTGCTCGAAGCCCTGGTGGCCGGGTTGCCGGTGCTGGTCTCGGCGGTGTGTGGGTATGCCCACTACATTGGCGAAGCCGACAGCGGGCTGGTGCTGGATGAGCCGTTTGAACAAGCGCAGCTCAACCAGTACCTCACGCACATGCTTACCGACACTGCACAGCGCGCGGCCTGGGGCCGTAATGGTTTGGCCTTCGCCGAGACGGCCGACCTCTACAGCATGCCGCAGCACGCGGCAGATGTGATTCTGGCGGAGCCGAAACGATGAAGTTGATTCTTGCCGAACCGTTCAAGACCTTATGGGCCGGGCGTGACGCCTTTGCCGAAGTCGAGAAACTGCAAGGCCAGGTATTTCGTGAACTGGCGGCGCGTCGCACCTTGCGTACCGAGGTGGAGGGCCGCCCGTATTTCGTGAAAATCCACCGTGGCATCGGTTGGGGCGAGATCTTCAAGAACCTGATCACCGCCAAGCTGCCGGTGCTGGGTGCCGGCCTGGAATGGTCGGCCATCCACCGCTTGCAGGAACTGGGTGTGCCGACCATGACCGGCGTGGCCTTCGGTGAAAAAGGCAGCAACCCGGCCGACCAGCACTCGTTCATCATCACCGAAGAACTGGCCCCGACCATCAGCCTGGAAGACCTGACCGTCAACTGGGTGGCCGAGCCGCCGGCACCGGCATTGCGCCATGCGCTCACCGCTGAACTGGCGCGCATGGTCGGCGACATGCACCGTGGCGGCGTCAATCACCGCGACTGCTACCTGTGCCACTTCCTGCTGGATACGTCCCGGCCGATCGATGCGCGCACCATCAAGCTTTCAGTGATCGACCTGCACCGTGCCCAATTGCGTGCCCATCTGCCGCTGCGCTGGCGCGACAAGGACTTGTCCGCGCTGTACTACTCGGCGCTGGACATCGGCCTGACTCAGCGCGACAAACTGCGCTTTCTCAAAGGCTACTTCCGACAGCCGCTGCGCCAGATCCTGGCCGAGCAGTCGGCGTCCCTGAGCCTGTTGCAGCGCAAGGCAGACAAGCTGTATGCGCGCAAGCAACGCCTGGGGGATGCGATCTGATGGCGGGTTGGAACCTGGAACCTGCTTACGCCGCCCTGGCGGATGATTTCGGCAGCCTGGAGGCGGTGTTTGCCTTGCAGGGTGAGCGACTGACGCGCGACCCCTTGTCGGAAGTGATTCGGGTGGAGCGTGGCGGGGTCAATTACTACGTCAAACGCTACGTAGGCGCCGGCAAAGGCCTGCGCCGTTACCTGGGCAAACCTCGGGTGAAGTCCGAATGGCAGAACCTCAAGCGCTTCGCCAAGTGGGGGATTCCCACCGCCGACGTGGTGGCCTGGGGCCTTGAACGCAAGGGTTTGGCCTACGCGCGCGGGGCGATGATTACCCGCGAGCTGCCCAAGACCGAAGACCTGTCGGTGCTGGCCGATCGTAACGATCCGTGCTTGAAAGACCCCCAGTGGGTCAACGTGATCAGCCGTCAGCTCGCCGAATACACGCGCACGATGCACGAACACCGCTTTACCCATAACGACTTGAAGTGGCGCAACCTGCTGGTTGACGATAACCGTACGCTGTACCTGATCGATTGCCCCAACGGCGATTTCTGGCGCGGTTTCTGGCTCAAGTACCGTATTACCAAGGACCTGGCCTGCCTGGATAAAGTCGCCAAGTATCACTTGTCGGCCACCCAGCGCCTGCGTTTCTATATGCAATACCGCCAACGTACGCACCTGACGGCTTCGGACAAACAGCGAATCCGTCACGTGGTGAAGTTTTTCGAGGGGCGCGAATGACTGATTTCCTGGCGGCCGATGATCGCGCATTGCTTGCGCGCCACGGCCTGGCTGACTTCGATGCGCTGTGGGCCAGGCAACTGGACGCGGTGGATGAACCCAATACCAGCGACGGCGGCTGGAGCAGCGTGTTTCGCCTGGAGCTTGATGGCCAGGGTTACTACCTCAAGCGCCAGAGCAACTACCTGACGCGCACGCTCAGCAAGCCGTTTGGCGAGCCGACGTTTGCCCGCGAGTTCCGTAATATCAGCCGCTATCGGAAGCTGGGCATTCCGGCGTTGCAGGCGGCGTTTTTCGGTGAGCGCAAGGTTGAAGGCGAGCGCCGCGCGATGTTGCTGACCCGAGCCCTGGATGGCTGGAATGACCTGGATTCACTGCTCGAACAATGGCCGCAGCTGAGTGACGACCAGCACCGTGCGATCTTGCTGGCCTGTGGTCAGCTGGCGCGCCACCTGCACAGCGTAGGGCAAGTGCATGGCTGTTTTTACCCCAAGCATATTTTCCTGCAACCGCTCGGAGACGGTTATGCCGCGCAGTTGATCGACCTGGAGAAAACCCGCCCGCTGCTGTTTGGCCGGCGTGATCGGGTCAAGGACCTGGAGCCATTGCTGCGCCGTGCGCCGCAATGGTCGGACGCGCAAGTGCGGCAACTGCTGGCAGCGTATCTGGACCAGCCTGAAGACAGCGCGCGGGTGGGCGCCTGGTTCGAGCGCCTGACGGCCCGGCGCAGTCACAAGGAGAAGCGCTGATGCGCTTGTCCGAACTGAAAAAAGCCGGCCGCACGCCTGAGCTGCCGCTGACCCTCGAGTTGGCCGACGCCGCAGGCACCGGCCAGCTGCAACTGCTTAACCTGTTGCGCGTGTTGCCGGGCGAACGCTACGTGGGCGCCGCCGTCTGGCGCGGCCGTCCGGTGTTGGCCAAGTTGCTGGTAGGCAGCAAGGCCGCGCGGCATTTTCAGCGTGAACTCAGCGGCGTGCGCCTGCTGGCCGAGCAAGGCCTGACCACGCCACAATTGCTGGCCGATGGCTTGCAGGAAGGCGAGGGCGGCTGGCTGCTGTTTGAATTTATCGAAGGTGCCGAAAGCCTCGCCGATGCCTGGCAGGCGGTCGAAGGGTTGCCACCATTGGCGGACGAGCAAACGGCTGTGCTCGCAGAGGCGTTGGGCGCAATTGCGCAGATGCACGCCAAAGGCCTGTGGCAGGAAGACCTGCACCTGGACAACCTGCTGCGCCAGGACGGCAAGCTGTATCTGATTGATGGCGCCGGGATTCGTGTTGAGGAGGCGGGCAAGCCGCTGTCGCGCAACCGGGTGCTGGAAAACCTTGGCGTGTTCTTCGCCCAGTTGCCGAAAAACCTCGAGCCGTTCACCGAAGAATTGCTGGTGTACTACCTGCTGGGCAACGGCGAGCACGCCTTGCCGCTGCAAGCGCTGGAAAAACAGGTGCGCAAGGTCAGCGCCTGGCGCTTGAAAGACTTTTTGAACAAGGTCGGCCGTGAATGCACGCTGTTCAGCGTGGTGCGTGGCGCCTTTGCCTTGCGTGCGATTCGTCGTGAGGAAGAGGCGGCAATGCTGCCGGTGCTGGAGCAGGCCGACGCGCTGCTCGACCAAGGCCATTTGTACAAAACCGGTGGTGCGGCCACCGTCGCCAAGGTCGAAGCGGGCGGGCGGCCACTGGTGATCAAGCGCTATAACATCAAGGGGTTTGCCCATTGGCTCAAGCGCTTCTGGCGCCCCAGCCGGGCCTGGCATTCGTGGCGCGAGGGCAACCGCCTGGCGTTCCTTGGCATCGCCACGCCCAAGCCGCTGGCGGTGTTGGAAAAACGCTTTTTGTGGCTGCGCAGCCGGGCTTACCTGGTGACTGAATACCTGCCGGGGCCGGACATCATCGAGCGTTTTGCGCCGTATGTTGAGAAAGGCGATGCGCCCGAGAATGAACTGCTGGCCCTGGACCACTTGTTCGCCGAGCTGATCCGCGAGCGCATCAGCCATGGTGATTTCAAGGGCCATAACCTGTTCTGGGCCGAGGATCGCTGGGCGTTGATCGACCTGGACGCCATGTGTCAGCACAGCTCGGTCGCAAGCTTCGCGCCGGCGTTCGCCAAGGACCGCGCGCGGTTTATGCGTAACTGGCCTGAGAGCAGTGCGCTGTACCAGCTTATAGATCAGCGTTTGCCCAAACAGGTGCAATGATCGTTCCCACGCTCAGCGTGGGAATGCCGCCCCGGACGCTCTGCGTCCCGCTCCTCAAGCCCCGTGCAAGGTGACGCGGAGCGTCACGGGATGCATTCCCACGCGGAGCGTGGGAACGATCAGTCCGATACTCAGAACTGGTATTCAGCCCCGGCCCCCGCATACCACGACCTTCCCGGCGCCGCCTCGTAGTAACGGAAGTTGCCGTCCCCAACAATTACCGAACCGACATACTGGCGATCCAGCAAGTTATCCAGGCGCACCGTCTGGTGAAAGGTCCAGTGCTCCACCTTTTGTTCGAAGCGCGCCCGCCAGTTGAACACGCTGTAGCCCGGCGCGGCGCGTTGCTGGTTGGTGTCTTCGACGTAAACCTTGCTGCGGTACATGCCTTCGAGGGCGGTGCTGACCCAGTCGCGGGGTTTCCAGTTCAGCTCGGCGAAGAGCGTGGTTTGCGGTACGCCGGGCAGGTAGTTGCCTTTGTCCACAGGCTTGCCGCCGCCCATGAAATCGCTGTCATAGGTGGCTTGCAGGCGGGTATAGGCGAGGTTGGTGCTCCATTGTTCCGAGAGCTGGCTTTCGATGCCCAGTTCGAAGCCTCGGCGCAAGGTGCGGCCGGCGTTCTGGTAGGTAGTGCGGCCGTCCTTGGATGACAGCACCACCAGTTCGTCGTCAGTGGTGATTTGAAACAGGGCCGCGTTGACACGCGTGTCCTGGCCTATCTTTGCCTTCAAGCCGACTTCAAATTGTTTGCTGACTGACGGCTTCAAGGCGAAGTTGAAGCCATTTGAAGTGGTCGAATACGCCGACTCGGCCTGGGTCGGGGTTTCGAAGCCTTTGCCCGCGCTCACATAGCCATGCAGGTCCGGCGTGAAGGCGTACATCACGCTGACCGAAGGCGTGTTCTTCTGGTAGGTCTTGCTGCCACTGTCATTGCCGTCGCTTGTGAAGTGGTCGTCCACCTCCATTTTCATGCTGCTGTGGCGCAGGCCGGCTTGCAGGGTCCAGTCGCCCAGCAGCCAGTTGGCTTGCACGAACGGGTCGATGCTGGTGGCGGTGTCGAGTTCGTCACGGCCCAGGGCGCCTTTGACACCGTGCACGCCGTCCAGGGTGTTGGAATAACCTTGGCGGTCATCCTGGCTGCGGTCGTAATCGAGGCCGGTGATCAGGGTCAGCTCGCCGGGGGCGCTGGTGATCGGTTGCAGCCAATGCACCGAGCCGCCGTAGAATTTACGGTCGAAGTTCACCACGCCGCCGCGCTTGTCAGAGGCGGTGCCGCCTGGAATCGACAGGTACTGAATCACGCTCCTGCGCCCGGTGTACGCATTCACCTGCAGCGTGGCATCGCCGATGTAGCGTTCGTAATTCAGGCCCAACTGCTGATGATCGATGCTTTTTCGCGTGTTGTACTGCAATGCAGCCGGCGCTACCGAGCGCGGATCGGCCTTGTAGGCTGCCCAGGTTTGCCCCAGCGGATCCTGCGTGCCGTTTTGCTCCAGGCTGCTATAGATCAGCGCCAACTTGCTGTCTTCGTCCGGTTGGAAGTTGAGCTTGGCGAAGGTCTGGTCACGACGGGCGCTGCTGTGGTCGCGGTAGCCATCGGTGTCCATGCGTGAAGCGTCGAGCACAAAACCTGCGCCGTTCGCCGCGCCTTCGGCGGTGAGGTGGTTTTTGCTCATGCCGTCGCTACCCACCAGGGTTTCGGCGCCGATGCGCGGCGGGCCTTCGCCGTCGCGGGAAAACATCTGGATCACGCCGCCGGCATTGCTGCCATACAAGGTGGCGGCCGGGCCGCGCAGCACTTCAATGCGCTCGGCGGTGTCGAGGTTGAAGGTGGCCGCCTGGCCCTGGCCGTCCGGAGTGCTGGCCGGGATGCCGTCGGCGATCAACTTGAGGCCGCGTACGCCAAACGCCGAGCGCGCGCCGAAGCCGCGCGAGGAGATCTGCAGGTCCTGGGCATAGTTCTGGCGGTTTTGTACCACCAGGCCCGGTACGCGCGACAGGGCTTCGGAGGCGTTGATGCCGAGTTGGCCGTCGCTGATTTGCGCGTGGCTGATGCTGTCCACCGAGTACGGCAGGTCGAAAGTCGGGCTGGCGCTGCGCGAGCCGGTGACCACGCTGGGGTCGAGGACCAAAGTGGCATCGTCGGCCAGGACGGTGCTGCTCAAGCCGAGCAGCAGCAGGGCAAGGGGAACGGGTGGGGGTGTATTCATCGGGAAGCCGGATCAGTGGCGCGACGCAAGGGATAGACGTCGGCGCAAGAAAAGCGCGAGTTTAACGGCTCCCTCCTGCTTTTGCCGAAGAAGAAGACTCCTACGCCGTTTTGAGCTTCGAGTTATCTGTCAGTCGCCGGCCATAATGGTAGGTTCTCGCCTTTCCAACGATTAGAGGCAGCCATGAAAGGCAAAAAAGCGAGCCTGTGGGTCTTGATAGGCGGGTTTCTGGTTCTGGGCGGCTGCGGCACCGTGACCACGGCGTTCCGTGAGGATGGCGACACGGTTCGAACGCTCAAGGCGAAAAAAACCTATTGTCAGTCTGTTCCGCGTATCTACAGCGGGGTGGTCTATGACCTCTGCGTACTGCATGGGCCGCCGAATTCCGCAAGCGGGATCGCGTTGAACGACGTGCCATGGGCTTTTATCGATGTGCCTCTCTCCGCTGTTCTGGATACGCTCATCTTGCCCTACACGATCTACCAGCAAAATGTCGATGGCAGCATTGAGCTTCGCTAGTCCCTCGCAGCTAACAGCTTCCTGGCTCTTTTACGCTATAATCCCGCCCTTTAGCTGTTTCTCGCTCAGGCGGGAGGCACACTTTTTTCAGGCGCAACCCGCCTGCATGCAGACTAAAAGAGGCTAGACCCCAGTGGCATTGACGATTCTTGGCCTGTCCGGCGCCCTTAGCCATGATCCTTCCGCAGCGCTGTATATCGACGGCAAGCTGATCGCGGCCGCCGAAGAAGAGCGCTTCGTACGCGACAAACATGCAAAGAACCGCATGCCCTACGAATCGGCGAAGTTCTGCCTGGAACAAGCCGGCATCAAGCCTTCCGACGTTGACGTGGTGGCGATCCCGTTCGCCCCGATCAGCCTGTTCGGCGAGGCGCGCTGGCACTACGCCAAGCGTTACTGGTACGCCCCGGACCGCGCCCTTGACGCGATCCTGATGGGCAACCGTCGCTACAAGCGCTATCGCAACAAGATCGTCTGGTGCCTGGAGCAGTTGGGCTTCGATCCGAAGAAAATCAAGATCGAACCGGTTGAACACCACCTGGCCCACGCTTCCAGCGCCTACCACTGCTCGGGTTTCCAGGAAAAAACCGCGATCCTGGGCATCGACGGTAAAGGTGAGTACGCCACCACGTTCTTTGGCTATGGCGAAAACGGCAAGATCCACAAGATCAAGGAATTCTACGACCCGGACTCCCTGGGCGGCCTGTATGGCGCGATCACCGAGTTCCTCGGTTTCGAGATGCTTGACGGCGAGTTCAAGGTCATGGGCATGGCGCCGTATGGCGACGCCAGCAAATACGATTTCTCGCGCCTGGCCTCATTTGAAAACGGCGAGTTGGTGATCAACACTGACTACGCCAACGTCATCGGCCTGCGTCGTTATAAAGAGAAGGGCAAGGGTTTCTACTTCTCGCCAAAACTGATCGAGTGGCTGGGTCCAAAGCGCGAAGGCGACATCGCCGACGAGCCGTACATCCACTACGCAGCCAGCATGCAGGCGCTGTTCGAGAAGCTGGCCTTGCAGATGATCGACCACTACCTGGGCGACATCCTCAAGGACACCGGCAAGCTGGCGTTCGCCGGTGGTTGCGCGCTGAACGTCAAGTTGAACCAGAAGATCATTGCCCGCGATGACGTTAAAGAGCTGTTCGTGCAGCCGGCGTCCGGCGATGCCGGCACCGCGGTTGGCGCGGCGGCCTATGTGTCCCACGCCCGTGGCGTGCCGGTGGAGAAGATGGAACACGTCTATCTCGGCCCGTCCTACAGCAATGAAGACGTGATTGCCGCGTGCGCCAAACACGAAAGCAAGCCGGTGTGGCGCAAGATCGAAAACATGCCCAAGCGCATCGCCAAGATCATGGTCGACGGCAACCCGGTGGCCTGGTTCCAGGGCCGCATGGAGTTCGGCCCGCGTGCGTTGGGCGGTCGTTCGATCATCGGTTGCCCAAGCGCGACCGGTGTGGCCGACCGCATCAACCACCAGATCAAGTTCCGCGAGCGCTGGAGGCCTTTCTGCCCGTCGATGCTCGACACCGTGGCCCCACAGATGATCAAGGTCGATCACCCGGCGCCGTTCATGACCTTCACCTTTGAAGTGTCCGAAGAGTGGAAAACCCGCGTACCGGAAGTGGTCCATGAAGATGGCACCTCCCGCGCCCAGGTGCTCAAGCGCGAATACAACCCGCGTTACTACGACATGATGAAAGAGCTGGAAGTATTGACCGGCAACGGCGTGTCGCTGAACACCTCGCTCAACCGCCGTGGCGAAGCGATGATCTGCTCGCCAACCGACGCGCTGAACATGTTCTTCGGCTCCGACCTGCAGTATCTGATCATGGAAGACATCCTGGTCGTCAAAGACGGCGTGGACCCTTATGACTCGGTCGGCTGAGCGCCACGTCCTGCAGTTCTGCCACGGCTATGACGGGCCGTTTCTGGACTGCGCGCGGCAGTACGCCAGCCTGTTCGCAGGCACCGGCTACAAGGTGACCACGGTGTTTCTCACCGGGGTCGCCGACCCCGATGTGGCCGCCGGTTGCGCCTCTGATGAAGTGCTGTTCATGGAGTTCAGCTCCAAGGCCATTCGTGGCCTCAAGCTGGGCGCCATCCGTGAATTGCGCAAGATCGCCGCGTCGCGCAACTTCAGTTTCTGTATTGCCCACCGCTTCAAGCCGATCTACATCGCCTTGCTCGGTACGCGCCTGCCAGTGATCGGCGTACATCACGCTTTTGGTGATTATCAGCGCCGCAGCCGCAAGCTGTTTGCCTCGATTTTCAGCAAGCGCCTGAGCCTGCTCGGTGTATCTGACGCGGTGCGTGATGATATGCGCCGCTGCCTGCCGGCCTGGCCGGCGGCACGTATCCAGACCTTGTATAACCGCATCGATGTCCAGGCCATGCAAGCGTTGCAGGTGTCGGCCGATGAGGCGCGCGATGCCTTGGGGCTGTCGCCGGATGAGTGGGTGGTCGGCAACGTCGGCCGCCTGCACCCGGACAAGGACCAAGCCACCTTGCTCAAAGGCTTTGCCTTGGCCTTGCCGCATTTGCCGGCGCAGAGCCGGTTGGCGATCCTCGGCACCGGCCGCCTGGAGCAAGACCTTAAGTCTCTGGCGCGCGAACTGGGCATTGCCGAGCAGGTGCTGTTCCTCGGCCAGGTGCCGGATGCGCGCCGGTATTTCCGTGCATTCGACGTCTTTGCCCTGAGCTCCGACCATGAGCCGTTCGGCATGGTGCTGCTGGAGGCCATGGCCGCTGGCGTGCCGCTGCTCGCCACGTCTTGCGGCGGCGCCAAGGAAGTGGTTGAAGGCGTGGGCATCCTGTTTCCGTTTGGCGATGCCGAGCACTTGGGGCAGGGCCTTCGGCACTTGGCCGCGATGGATCGTCAGCAGCACCAGCAGTGCGCCGAGATGATGCTTGAGCGCCTGCACCAACGGTTTTCGGATCAGGCCGTGCGCGATACCTTCTGGCAGTTGCCTGCTGTCACCGAACTGACCGCGAGGGCTTGATGCTCAATCGATTCCAAGGCTTTCGCGAGCGCGGTTGGTCGGTCGTTGACGCGCCGACCTACAGCGACGCCTGGCAGCGTTTTGGCGGCAGTGTCGCCACCCATCCGCAGGTGGTCGAGCGTCTGGCCGGGCTGGCCGAAATTCCGGTGCGCTATTTGGCCTGGGAGCAAAGCGGCGAGCTTAAAGCGTGTATTGCGACCTGGGGGCGCGACCTGGCGTTGTCCAAAGACGTGCTCAAGCGCAATGGCAAAAAAGGCTTGTTCGACCTCGGCAACGCCGAGTTGATCCTGCCCGCCGCTGCCGATGCCCAGGCGCCGCTGCGCCATCGCGCGCGTTACCTGTCGGCCCTGAATGAAGGCCGCTTTGCCGGCATCAAACTCCAGGCCGAACAGTTGGCCATGGCGCGCACGCCTGGAGAACTGTCAAAAAAGTTTCGCTATAACCAGCGCCGTGAATTGCGCCTGCTGGAAGAGGCGGGCGGTGTGGTGCGGCCGGTGCAGGACTTCTCCAGCGCCGAGCTGGCGGCGATCTACTGCGACCTGTTCCAGCGCCGCTGGGGCTTCGCGGCCACCGGTGCCGCGCATATGACGCAGGTGATCGAGCTGTTGCGTGAGTGGCTGATCGGTTCGGTGATTTTCCTCAACGATGCGCCGATTGCTGTGCAATTGGTGTATCGCGTTGAAGCGCCGCAGTGGGTCAGCGTCGAATACATCAATGGCGGCGTAGACCCCGAAACCCGCGCGTTCAGCCCCGGCAGCGTGCTGAGCTTCCTCAATACGCAAAGTGCCTGGGAACAGGCGCGGGAAGTCGGCAAGCCGTTGCGCTTTTCGTTCGGCCGTGCGGACCGCGAGTACAAGGACCGTTGGTGCAACCCCGTGCCGGTGTTCACCGTATGAGTACTTCGACCAGCCGCAAGCAGGCGTTGCTCAAGCGCCATCGCCGCAATAAGCGCATCGGGCTGCTGGTCAGCCTGCTGGTGCTGATTGCGGTGGGTGTGCTGGTGGCCTGGTGGTTGCCGCTGCTGTTGGCGGTGCTGGCCTGGGTGGCCCATGAAGCCTGGTTTGCCGACCATCTGTTTTACTCGCCCAAGGACGACTATCAGTATCAATTTGCCGCCGATACCGAACAGCCCAAGGTGACGTTGGACAAGGGCCGGCTGGTGCTGGGCCAGACGCTGGAGCTGGCGGGCGATGAGACCTTGATCCTCGCACTGCGGCTCAAGAGCAACCTGCTGGGGCGGTTTATCGATCCCTATGTTGCGTTGCCGGGCGGCGACCGCCAAGTGTTCGAACGCGGCGTCAACGGCCTGCGCTACCTCAATCTCACGGGTCAGGCGCAAGCCTTGCTGGCTGGGCAGTTGCTGTTGCGTGGCCGGTTTTGCCGGGTACAGGGTGAGCCTGTGCTGTCGGTGTTCCGCCAGCCGGATGTGCGTCAGCAGCGGGTGATGGTGATTGCGCCGCATGCCGACGATGCCGAACTGGCCGCCTTTGGCCTGTACAGCCAGGCAGCACAGCCCTGGATCGTGACACTGACCGCCGGGGAGATCGAAGCCGAGCATTATCAGCACATGGGCCTGGGCAAGCCTGAAGCGGCGCGCCTCAAGGGCCGGCTGCGGGCCTGGGACAGTATCGCCGTGCCGCGCTGGGCGGGCGTGGCACAAGAGCACTGCGTTCAGCTCGGGTATTTTTGCCTGCAGTTGGCGGCGATGAAGGCCGAGCCTGCGCGTGCCATTGCGTCGCGGGAAGCCGAGTTGAGCGATATCCGCCTGTTTCGCCAGTTCAACCCGTTCCCGCTGCCCGCCGACGCCGATGGCCAGCCGACCTGGAACAACCTGCTGGCGGACCTGCGTGCCGTGCTGTTGATGGCACGTCCTGAGGTCATTGTGCTGCCGCATCCGGTGATCGATCCGCACCCTGACCATATCTGCGCTCAGCAAGCTGTATTGGAAGCCTTGCAGGGCCTGGAATGGCAGCCGACGACCTTGCTCGGTTACGCCAACCATCTGCATGACAACGACCGCTGGCCGATGGGGGATTCGGGCAATAGTGTCGCTTTGCCGCCATGCTTCGACTCCACTTACATTTTGCAACCATATTGCATGCCAGTATCGGAGGAGCGGCAGTGTGAAAAGGCCATGTCGCTGGGCATGATGCATGACTTGCAACCGCAGATGCCGTTCAAACGGCGGGTGCGGCGAGTCATACAGCGTCTGCTGGCGGGGAGGGCCGTCTCACCGTGGGGTGAGAACGAGTTTTTCCGCAAGGCCATTCGGCGTCATGAACTCTTTTGGTTCATCAAGCACAAGTAACGTTAAGCAACGTGGTGGCGCGCAGCGCGCCTCAGTACCAAATGACAGTGAGTCCCCCTTGAGCAATTCGTGCCCCCGCATCCTTTTCATTATTCCTTACTTTGGCCGCTGGCCATTCTGGATGCCGTTTTTTCTCGAAAGCTGCCGCCAAAACGCGGACGTCGACTGGTTGCTGTTCAGCGACTGCCCGATGCCGGCCAATGTGCCGGACAATGTCCGCATCGAAAGCATCACCTTTGCCGATTACTGCGCGCTGGTTTCCCAGCGGCTGTACATCAATTTTGCACCCCTGGCGCCGTACAAGCTGTGCGACATCAAGCCGGCGTTGGGGCATATCCACGCTGACCGCCTCACCGGTTACGATTTCTGGGCGTTTGGCGATCTGGACCTGATCTACGGCAACCTGCGCGAGTATTTCACCGCAGAGCGGTTGGCCAGCCATGACTTGTTTTCAACCCATGAACGACGAGTCGCCGGCCATTTGTGCCTGATGCGTAACACGCCCAGGAAGCGGCATGCGTTCATGCACATCAAGGATTGGGAAGCGCGTTTTACCGATCAGGCGCATCATGCGCTGGATGAAGGCGCATTCAGTCGAATTTTCCTGTGGCGCAAGAACTTCCCGAAGCCGTTGTTTGAGCTGGTCGGCAAGTTCAACCCATGGCGTCGGCGCAGTGAGTTTACCGAGGCGTTCAGTACGCCCGGTGGTGTGATCAAATGGCACGACGGCAGTGATCGCTTCCCGCATCAGTGGTTCTGGAACAAGGGCCGCCTGACTAACGACAGGGATGGTGAGCGGGAATTTCCGTATTTCCATTTTGTCTGCTGGAAGCGTAATCAGTGGCCGTTGCTACCGGAGCCTGACGCCGAATACGTCGAGACGCTGGCGGCTGAAACAACCTGGGTGGTTGATGCCACGGGTTTCCATCGAGGAGAGTTATGAGTCGGCGTTTCAAGGTCCTGCAACTGCAGCCTGACTACAATGTTAAATCCCATGACTTTGCCGACCTGGCCGAGCAGATCGTCAAGGCATTGCCCGCCGAGCGCTATGAGGTCACCGCCGCGTTCCTGCGTGGCAAGCCGGCGCCTGGGGCACCGGTCAGCCGGGCTGCCAAGTCGGTCTACTTCGAGTTTTCCGACAAGTCACTCAAAGGCTTGCGACTGCGCGCCATGTGGCAGTTGTATAAGTTCTGCCGCCGCGAACAGTTCGACGTGGTGGTGTGCAACCGCTTCAAGCCGGTCAACATGATGTTGCAGCTCAACCGTTGGTTGAAGATCCCGTTGTGCATCGGCATCTCCCACGGTTTTGGCGAGTATGACCGTCTCTACCGCCGCAAGCAGGCGCAGCGCTGGATCGACGCGCACTGGCGCTTTGTCGGCGTGTCACCGGCGGTCAAGCAGTACCTGCTCGATTGCCAGTGCGGGTTTACCGACCAGAATACCTACGCCATTACCAACGCCATCGACATCGAGCAGGCCGAAGGCTTGCAGCATTCACGCACTCACGCGCGCGAGTTGCTGGGCATCGACCCTTCGGTGCGCTTGATCGGCGCCTTGGGCCGGCTGGTGCCGGTCAAGGGCCACACCTATTTGTTGCAGGCGTTTGCGGCGCTGAAAGATAAATACCCCACCGCGCAACTGGCCATCATTGGCGCCGGGCGCGAAGAGGCCAACCTGGCCGCGCAAATCCAGAACCTTGGCCTGGATGGACGCGTGCACCTGTTGGGCTTCAAGGAAAATGCCCTGCAATACGTGCGTGCCTTTGACATCTGGGCAATGCCTTCGCTCGCAGAAGGCCTGGGCCTGGCACTGCTGGAAGGCATGAGCGGTCGCCTGCCGGTGATTGCCTCCAGCGTACCGGCCATGCTGCCGTTGATCGAAGGCGCCGGTGGCCTGGCGGTTGAGCCGGCCAATGTGCCCCAGCTGACCGAGGCGCTGGACACTTACCTGGCGCTGTCCGACGAGGCACTCGCACAAAAAGGCGAGCAGGCCTACCAGTACCTTCAGGCGCAACACGACATTGAGGTATTCCGTCAGGAATACCTGGAGCTGATTGATTCAGGGTTGGCTCAAGCACGCGGGAAGAATGTATGAGCCAGAGTCAGCCTTTGGTCACGGTGATCATTGCGTCGTATAACCATGCGCCCTACATTGAGGAAAGTATCCTCAGTGTGTTGAACCAGACCTATCCCAACATCGAACTGCTGGTGGTGGACGATGGCTCGACAGACGACAGTGTCGAGCGCATCCGTCGCCTGCAGGAGCAACACAGGTTCGACTTTCGTGTGCAGCAGAACCAGGGGCTGACCAACACCCTCAATGGTGCGATTGCCCGGTCTCAGGGGCCGCTGATCGTGCCGTTCGGTTCGGACGACATCATGATGCCCGAGCGCATTGCGACCCAGGTGGCCTATATGGATGGCAAGCCTGAGGTGGGGATCTGTGCGGGCAATATCGAGCTGATCGACTCCCAGGGCGAGCTGTTCCCGGAGAAGCGCCAGCGCCGTGACGTGCCGTTTCGACGCCTGGATTTCGACGATATGTTCCTGGAGCGCAAACCTTACCCGCCAGCGCCTACGCTGATGATCCGGCGTGAAGCGCTGGAAAGGGTCGGTGGGTTTGACCCGCAGATTCGTCTGGAAGATTTGCTGATCGAACTGAAGATTACCCACGCCGGGTACTTTATTGATGGCTTGAACGTGGTGATGGCGCGCTACCGCAAGCACGCGACCAATTCGTACAAGAATCATCGATTCATGATCGATAACATCCTGCGCACCTACGCGTTGTTCAGTGATCACCCGCTGTACAACGAGGTGCGTTACAAGTTCCTCAGCTCCATGTTCCTCAAAACCTCCAACCGCAACCGTGCGTTGGCGCGAGAGCTGCTGGCGCAAATTCCGTTTCGGGCCTGGAACAAGAAGACGTGGCGCGGCTTGGGCCGCCTGTATTTTTCCCCGCTGGAAAAAGACTGATACCAAGATCAGAGCAGCACACCTTCACCGTGTGTGCCGCGATCTAGATGTGGGATCTGGCTTGCCTGCGATGGCGGGTTGTTGGTGTACATATCCGTTGCTGCGGTAACGGCTTCTATTGGTTCCGCTCTTACAGCGGGTCACTTTTGTAAAGACCGGAATGCCGGCCCAGACAAAAGTAACCAAAAAGTCTTCGCCCCAACACTCGGTGCCTCGCTATGGCTCGGCATGCCCGCAATCCGCCAGTGATTTGGGGGGGCGCCGCGATGGGCCATCCTTGGCCCAGCGCGGCTAAACCGGCATCCCTGCCGGTTTACCCCCCAAATCACTGTCGAATTGCGGCCATCGTGTTTGACGGGGCGATTTCAGATCAAGATCACGATCAAAAGCGCAGATCAAAAGACCGCTGACTTCGTCATCGAAAAGGATGTAAGAGCAACAGCAACAGCAGAGCCATACTCGGTCAAAGGTGGGAGCTGGCTTGCCTGCGATAGCATCACCTCGGTGCATCAGAAGTACCGAGGTGTCTGCATCGCAGGCAAGCCAGCTCCCACATCTATTTGCGCCGAATACGACCTCAGGCCGCGGGGCGGGCGAGTGTCAGTACCTGCTCGCGGATTTTCTGCGTGGCGTGCGGCGAAGCCACCGAGGCATAGCCCTTGGCCAATTGCTCGAAGTGAGCTTCGAACAACCAATTGCGATCCTGCGAATAGCGTTGCATATGCTTGAGGTTGCGCTGGCGCAGCGTGTTGCGCAGCGCTGACGGATAGACGCGCATATCCGCCACGTCGATCAGGCCGAACTCTCCGTCTTCCAACAGCAGCACATTGCCCAGGTGCAGGGAGCGGAAGTAGACACCGCGTTCGTGCAGTTGGGCCATAAACCGCCCAAACCGTTCGATCAGCGATTCGCGCAGGCTGCTGTCCAGGCTTTGCAAGGCCTGGCGCAACGTCAGGCCCGGCAGTGGCTGGTAACGCACGGCGGTGCTGCCGTCGCGCAGGCTGTACAGGTCGAGGATCGGCGGTGCTGTAATGCCCAGTGCCTGGAGCTGTTCGCTGTTGCAGGCAAACCGTTCCGAGTACGGGTTGAATGTGCCCGAGGTGTACCAGCGTCGAGCCCTGAACAGCTTGAGGAAGCTGCCATTGCCCAGGCGCAGGACTTTAGGCCCCAGGCCATCTTCCTCGACGATATGCGCGCCTTCGCACAGGGCTTTGAACACCTGTGGCTTGGGCGTGCTCACCGCAATGCGCAGTAGGCTATGGCGCCGCTTGGCGATGCTCAGGCCGGCGATCAGTGCGAGGGGGATCCACAGCAGGAACCAGTGCTCCTTGGGCCGCGACAGGATGCCACCGCCTTCGGTAAGCCCTGCGCCGATGCCGTAGGCCAGCAGCGAGGAAGTCAGGATAAACAGCGGCTGCGCGCGCTCCTTGAGCCCTGCGTACATCCCGCGGCCAAGCATGAAGATCCACGGGATAAAGCCGATGATGCCGACGTAATAAAGCACGCCCAAGGCAAAGCTGTGGGGCTCGCGCAGTGGTTCAAAATCGTAGTTGGCAGGTTTCACATACAGTTCGGAGTCGTAGCTGTGGCCAAGCCATGGATGATCGGCGATGCGGTCGAGGATGATTTGCCAGATTTCGAAGCGGAATGAGCTGCCGCGCTCGGTGATCTGTTGCGGGTAAAACAGCAGCAAGCCGGCGGCCGCCAGCACCAGGGCGGCAACCATCAGCGCCGAGCGCCGATTGCGGCTGAGCAGGCCCATCCAGAGGACTGCTATCACCAGTGCAACCAATGGCGTCCTGGAACCGGTGGCTAGAATTGCCAGGGTCATGACCGCCAGGGCGGGTGCGCTGAGCCACAGTACCCGTAGCCGTTTGGTGGTGACGCAGAGGTACAGCCAATACACGCAGAAAAAGCCGAACAGGTGGGAACTGAGCAGCGGGTTGTCCAAGGCGCCAAGGCCGCCAATCATGCGCATGCTCGGCTCGAAGCCTTTGACGAATGCCACCAGGTTTAACAGCGTCACCACCAGCGCAATCACGGCGGCGCTGAAGAAGATCGGCTTGAACAGGTCATTGCGGTAATGCAGCAGCAGCCCGCAGCCGGCAAACAACATGAACGTCTGCAACGGGATCTTGAACAGGTTGGAGTCGCCGGTGGGTTCCGGGCTCCAGAGCACCGTGATCATTGCCCATGCGCAAAATGCTGTGAAGGCAAGCACCAGCGGCTCGCGTAGTAACTCTTTGAGTTCACGTGGGCGCAGGCACAGCAGGAGCAAGGCCGGCAGGGCAAAGAAAATATAGAAGCCGCGGTGCATGACATTGCGATTGTTGACGAAAAACAGCGAACTCAGAAGCAACAATAAGCCAATGGGCAAAATCCAGAGGACCAGGAAGTCGAAAACGCGATTTGTGCCATAGGTAAGGCGCTTGGAGTGCATACAGTAAAGCCGTTCCAGAATAGAGAAAGCCGACCATGTTAAGACAGTGGCTATATAATGTCGCCCGTTGGATCCAGCCGGGCCGCGGGTCACGCCGGGTGCAAGTACAACAGAGAAGCTGTGCTAAAGTCAGCCTCCTTTTTCAAAACGCCGCGTGATATGACCGACTCCAGTCCGAGCGCAAGCCCTTCGAGCTTGAAAATATACTTCCGCCTGCTCATGTACGTTAAGCCTTACGCCGGCTTGTTCGCGTTGAGTATTGTCGGATTTCTGATTTTCGCGTCGACCCAGCCTATGCTGGGGTACATCCTCAAGTACTTTGTCGACGGCCTATCCAATCCTGACGCCGTGCTGTTCCCCAGCGTCCCATTCCTGCGTGACATGAAATTGTTGCAAGCCGTGCCGTTGCTGATCATTTTGATCGCCGCCTGGCAGGGCCTGGGTTCGTTCCTGGGCAACTACTTGCTGGCCAAGGTTTCCCTGGGCCTGGTTCACGACTTGCGTGTGCAGCTGTTCAACAACCTGCTGACGCTGCCCAACCGTTATTTCGACAACCACAACTCCGGGCACCTGATTTCGCGCATCACCTTCAACGTGACCATGGTTACGGGGGCGGCCACCGATGCCATCAAGGTGGTGATTCGCGAAGGCATGACGGTAATCTTCCTGTTTGCCTCGCTGCTGTTCATGAACTGGCGCCTGACGCTGGTGATGATCGCCATCCTGCCGTTGATTGCAGTGATGGTCAGCACGGCCAGCAAGAAATTCCGCAAGCAGAGCAAGAAGATCCAGGTGGCCATGGGCGATGTGACCCACGTGGCTTCGGAAACCATCCAGGGCTATCGCGTGGTGCGCAGCTTCGGCGGTGAAGTCTACGAAGAGAAACGCTTCTTCAAGGCCAGCCAGGGCAACACCGACAAGCAACTGCGCATGACCCGCACCGGGGCCATCTACACCCCGTTGCTGCAGTTGGTGATCTATACCGCCATGGCGGTGCTGATGTTCCTGGTGCTCTACCTTCGCGGTGATGCGTCGGCCGGTGACATGGTGGCTTACATCACGTTGGCCGGGCTGTTGCCCAAGCCGATCCGCCAGCTGTCGGAAGTCAGCTCGACCATCCAGAAAGGCGTGGCCGGTGCTGAAAGCATTTTCGAACAGTTGGACGAAGAACAGGAAGTCGATCGCGGCAGCGTCGAGCGCGACAAGGTTAGCGGCCGCCTGGAAGTGCGTAACCTGAACTTCACTTACCCAGGCACCGAGCGCCATGTGCTCAAGGACATCACCTTCACCGCGGAGCCCGGGCAGATGATCGCCCTGGTCGGCCGTTCCGGCAGCGGCAAGTCCACACTGGCCAGCCTGATCCCGCGTTTCTACCACCACGAAAGCGGCGAAATCCTGCTCGACGGCGTAGAGGTCGAAGACTACAAGCTGCTTAACCTGCGCAAGCATATTGCCCAGGTGACCCAGCATGTCACGCTGTTCAGCGACACCGTGACCAACAACATCGCCTACGGCGACCTGGCCGGCGCGCCACGGGCCGACGTTGAAGCGGCGGCGGCGGATGCTTACGCCAAGGATTTCATCGACCAGTTGCCGAAAGGCTTCGATACCCAGGTGGGCGAGAACGGCGTGCTGCTGTCCGGCGGCCAACGCCAGCGCCTGGCCATTGCCCGGGCCCTGCTGAAGAACGCGCCACTGCTGATTCTCGACGAGGCCACCTCGGCCCTCGACACCGAATCCGAGCGCCACATTCAGGCGGCCCTGGACAAGGTCATGCAGGGTCGCACGACCCTGGTAATTGCCCACCGCCTGTCCACCATCGAGAAGGCCGACCTGATCCTGGTGATGGACGACGGTCGGATCGTCGAGCGCGGCAGCCACGCCGAGCTGCTGGCCCAGAACGGCTACTACGCCCGCCTGCATGCCATGGGCCTGGATGCCCCGGTGCCGGCCGACATCACCTAAACCTTGTGGGAGCGGGCTTGCCCGCGATAGCGCAGTGTCAGTCAGCGAATGTTTCGACTGATTCACCGCCATCGCGGGCAAGCCCGCTCCCACATGTGTTCCTCGGTGGATTCAATGGCAGGTCCGTCGCACTATCTTCTGTGCACACCCTCCACAAGCCTCCCATAACCCTGTGCTAATATCGCGCCCCTGTTCATTTTGTATGTGGGTTGCTCCATGAAGTTGTCCATGCCGCGATTCGATCAAGCCCCTGTCTTGGTGGTCGGCGATGTCATGCTCGACCGTTACTGGCATGGCGGTACCTCACGGATTTCCCCTGAGGCACCGGTACCGGTAGTCAAGGTCGAGCAAATCGAAGACCGTCCAGGTGGCGCTGCCAACGTTGCCCTCAATATTGCCGCCCTCGGCGCCCCGGCCTCCCTGGTGGGTGTGACCGGCGACGACGAAGCCGCCGACAGCCTGGCCAACAGCCTGCGCGGTGCCGGTGTGCGCGCGCTGTTCCAGCGCATTGCCCATCAGCCGACCATCGTCAAGCTGCGGGTCATGAGCCGTCACCAGCAATTGCTGCGTATCGATTTCGAAGAA
Organism: Pseudomonas sp. B19125; assembly: GCF_044218855.1. Lineage (NCBI taxonomy): Bacteria > Pseudomonadati > Pseudomonadota > Gammaproteobacteria > Pseudomonadales > Pseudomonadaceae > Pseudomonas > Pseudomonas sp. B19125. The sequence continues at coordinate 6,410,053 of NZ_CP162589.1, read as the reverse complement.
CCCTTCGCCACCGACGCCCTGGCCCTCAGCGGCCAGGTCGACGCGCTGCTCGAAGGTATCAAGGTGCTGGTGTTGTCCGACTACGGCAAAGGCGCCTTGAAAAACCACCAGATGCTGATCCAGGCCGCCAAGGCCCGCGGCATTCCGGTATTGGCCGATCCCAAGGGCAAGGACTTTTCGATTTATCGGGGCGCCAGCCTGATCACGCCAAACCTCAGTGAGTTCGAAGCCATTGTCGGCGGTTGCGCCGATGAGCATGAGCTGGTGACCAAAGGCGCGGCGCTGATGGCCGACCTCGACCTGGGCGCCTTGCTGGTCACCCGTGGCGAGCACGGCATGACCCTGCTGCGCCCGGACCACCCGGCGATGCACCTGCCGGCCCGTGCCCGTGAAGTGTTCGACGTCACCGGTGCCGGTGACACCGTCATCTCCACCCTGGCCGCCTCGATTGCGGCGGGTGAAGAACTGCCCCACGCCGTGGCCCTGGCCAACCTGGCGGCGGGTATTGTGGTGGGCAAACTGGGTACCGCGGCTATCAGCGCACCCGAGCTGCGCCGGGCGATCCAGCGTTCCGAAGGCTCGGAGCGCGGCGTGCTGGGCATCGAGCAATTGCTGCTGGCCATTGACGACGCCCGTGCCCACAAAGAAAGCATCGTGTTCACCAACGGCTGCTTCGACATCCTGCATGCTGGCCACGTGACTTATCTGGAACAGGCGCGCGCCCAAGGCGACCGCCTGATCGTCGCGGTCAACGACGATGCCTCCGTCAGCCGCTTGAAGGGGCCTGGCCGTCCGATCAACAGTGTTGACCGGCGTATGGCCGTATTGGCCGGTCTCGGCGCAGTCGACTGGGTGATCAGCTTCTCTGAAGGCACCCCGGAAAACCTGCTGGCCCAGGTCAAGCCGGACGTGTTGGTCAAGGGTGGCGACTACTCCGTCGATCAAGTCGTAGGCGCCGATATCGTCAGCGCTTACGGTGGTACGGTCAAAGTGCTGGGGTTGGTTGAGAACAGCTCGACCACAGCCATTGTCGAGAAGATCCGCAACAATGAGTAATGCTGAAAAGTGGGTGTTGATCACCGGAGGTGCCGGCTTTATCGGCTCGCACCTGGTCGATGCGCTACTTGCCAAAGGCTATGCCGTGCGGGTGCTGGATGACTTGTCCACCGGCAAACGCAGCAATTTGCCGCTGGATAACCCGCGCGTACAACTGATTGAAGGCAATGTCGCCAATGCCGAGTTGGTGGCGCAAGCCGCCGTCGGCGCCACCGCCGTCGTGCACCTGGCTGCTGTGGCTTCAGTGCAGGCCTCGGTGGATGATCCGGTGAGCACGCACCAGAGCAATTTCGTCGGCACCCTGAATGTCTGCGAAGCCATGCGCAAGGCTGGCGTGAAGCGCGTGGTGTTTGCCTCCAGCGCGGCGGTGTATGGCAACAACGGCGAGGGTGCTTCGATTGACGAAGACACCACCAAGGCGCCGCTGACGCCTTACGCGTCGGACAAGTTGGCGGGTGAGCACTACTTTGATTTCTATCGCCGCCAGCATGGCCTGGAACCGGTGATTTTCCGTTTCTTCAACATTTTCGGGCCACGCCAGGATCCGTCATCGCCGTATTCCGGCGTGATCAGTATCTTCAGCGAGCGTGTGCAGCAGGGTGTGCCGATCAGCGTGTTTGGCGACGGCGAGCAAACCCGGGATTTCATGTACGTGGAAGACCTGGTGGATGTGCTGGTCCAGGCCATCGAAGCGCCCGAAGCGCCACTGGGTGCGATCAACGTGGGATGGAACCGCACGACCACGCTCAAGCAGGTGCTTCAGGCGCTGGAAGAGGTGGTGGGGCAGTTGCCGGTGATCACTTACGGGCCGGCGCGCTCGGGTGATATCCGCCATTCGCGGGCGAATAACCAGCGCCTGTTGGCGAGCTTTACGCTGCCGGAGCCGACGCCGCTGAAGGTCGGCCTGGAGCGCTTGCTTAACGGCTGACCTCGGTCATCTGTGGGAGCTGGCTTGTGTGGGAGCTGGCTTGCCTGCGATGGCATCAACTGGGTTTGCCTGATGTACCGAGTTGCCTGCATCGCAGGCAAGCCAGCTCCCACACAAGCCAGCTCCCACATTGGATTTGCGTCAGCCTTTGGCCTTTTTCTTCGGCACGATCTTGCGCAGCACCCGTTGCGCCAATCGCTTCAACTTCGACTCCTTCTCAGGCTCCGCCAGGCCTTGTTGGCGCAGCCAATCCTTCCAGCGAATGCGCTCATCGCGCACCAGCCAGCCTTCCTGCTGGGCGAAGCTTTCCGCCAGGTACAAGCCGCGTGTGCTGGCCGGGTATAGCTGGTCTTTCTTTACGGTGTACAACTCTGCCAGCGGCTGGCCGTCCTTCAACGGCATCAGGTACAGGTCGGGCCGCTGACGGTCCAGGCGTGCCACCAACTGGTCGCCTTCGAGGCGCTCATCCACATGGAACAGGCTCAAGGACTTGGCTTCCTTGGGGACTTCAAGGCGCAAGTCATAAATCAATTGCAGCGACGCCGTCGGCAGATGCACATACGCCCGTGGGCGCTCGATCAGTTGCATGGTGGCGCAGCGCACCGGGCGAGCGGCGCCGGACAGCGGGCTCAAGCGAAACGGCAGGGCTTCACGGTAATGCAGCGCGGCGGAGTAGGGCGCGGGCAGCCAGGTGTCATTGAAGCGCCCGCCCAGCCAGCCTTCGGGCGTCTCCAGCAGGCATTCTTCGGCAATTTCCTGGATGGCGGTGTGCAGCGGCAGGTTCAGTTCGTGGGCGGGTACGTAGCCGGAGATCAGCTTGAGCACCACGTCGCCACGGTCCTGGCGGCGCTGGCGCACCAGTACCCAGTAATCCTTGTTCTGCCAATGCAGGGTCAGGCGCACCGACACGCCGAGGTTGGCCAGTTCCAGGGCGAAACGTTCAGGGTTTGCCACCTCCACCGGCTTGCGCCGTTGCAGGGTCTGGGCGAAGTTGAGCGGCATGCCCACGCTCTGGTAACTCAGGCCTTCGGGGGTGGCTTCGACGTGCAGCGGCAGTGTCTTGAAGTTACTGGGGTTTTTTCTAATCAGCGTTCGCGGCATGTCGGCTCCTTCTTGCGACGGGGTCGGCCGCGTGGGCGGCATCAGAGTTGACGAATGACCTGGGCAGCGGTCGCCACGTTGTGGGCCAGGTGCAGCGGATTAATGGTCCCGACAATAGCACTGGCGACGCCCGTTTGCGCAAACAACAGCATGAAACTGGCATGAATTGGATCCATTCCTGGCTCAAGGCACACGTGGCCGCTGGCCAGAGCTTTTTTCACCAGGATGCCTTTGCCGTGGGCGGCGGCGTAATCGATCACGGCTTTCTCGGCCTGTTCATTCAGATTGTAGGTGACCATCGCGCAATCACCTTGTTCCAGAGCCTTCACGCCACCTTCGACGGTTTTGCCGGAGAAGCCGAAACCACGGATCTTGCCCTCTTTTTTCAGCTGCGCCAGGGTCTCGTACACCTCGCAATCATTGAGGATATGCAGGTCATTGCCGTCAGAATGCACCAGCACCAGATCGATGAAATCCGTTTCAAGTCGTTTCAAGCTGCGCTCAATGGACATGCGCGTATGCGCGGCACTGAAATCGTGATGGGACACGCCGTCGGCAAACTCTTCGCCGACCTTGCTGACAATCACCCAGTCGTTGCGCTGGCCGCGTAGCAGTGGCCCCAGGCGTTCCTCACTGCGCCCGTAAGCTGGCGCGGTGTCGATCAGGTTGATGCCCAACTGCTGGGCCTGGCGCAATAACATCCGTGCTTCGTCGTCATTGGGAATCTGGAAGCCGTTGGGGTATTTCACCCCTTGATCACGGCCCAGCTTGACGGTGCCCAGGCCCAGCGGCGAGACCAGCAGGCCGGTGCTGCCCAGTGGTCGATGCAGGTCGTGCAGGGTTGGCAGGCTCATGGCAACAGTTGCTCCCAGGCAGGTTGGCCGAGGGTCGGTTTTGGCAGCTCGGGCAGCGCGTCGCTGGCGCTTGGACGAATGCCGTCGCGTTCCAGGGCGTTGAGTACACGATCGGCGAAGTCCGGCGCCAGCGCCAGTTTGGTCGGCCAGCCCACCAGCAAGCGGCCCTGTTCGGCGAGGAAGGCATTGTCGGGGCGGCTCAGGCCCGATTGCAGCGGCTCGGCACGCTCGACACGCAGGGTGGCCCATTGGGTCTGGCTCATGTCGATCCACGGCAGTAACTGCGCCAGCTCTTTTTGCGCAGTGGCGATCTGTTCTTGTGGTGTGCGGGCCACGCCATCCGCCTCGGCGATATCGCCGCCCATGTACCACACCCAGTTGCCGTCGGCAGCCGGGTGAGTGGTGATGGTAAGGCGCGGCTTGGTGCCGCCGCCCAGGCAGTGTGCATACAGCGGCTTCAGGCCCGGGCCTTTGGCGATGATCATATGCAATGGGCGGGTTTGCATGGCGGGCTGGCTGAGGCCCAGGGCCGTCAGTAACTCAGCGGTGCCGCCACCGGCACTCAGCACGATGCGCTGGGCGCGGATCTCGCGGCCATCGACCTTCAGGCCCACCAAGGTATCGCCTTCAAGCAGCGGTTCGATGTGTTGCCCGGCGAGCAAGCCGTCGCCGGCCAATTGCGCCAGGCGTTCGATCAGGCTGGGCACATCGATGACCAGTTCGGCCAGGCGATAGACTTTGCCCTTGAAGCGACGGTCCTGCAGGGCTGGCGGCAATTCGTCGCCCTTGACCTGATCGACGCGGCCACGCACGGCTTTACTGGCGAAGAAGCTGGTGAGGTTGCCGGCGATCGTGCCGGGCGACCACAGGTAATGGGCTTCGGAGAGCAAGCGCACGCCGGTCAGGTCCAACTCGCCGTTACCCGCCAGGGCTTCGCGCCAGCGGCGCGGCATGTCGGCAATGGCTTCGGACGCGCCGGTGAGGGCGCCGTGCAGGGCGTATTTCGCGCCGCCGTGAATGATACCTTGGGACTTCACGCTTTGCCCGCCGCCCAAGGTAGCGCTTTCCACCACCACCGTGGAAAACCCCTCGCGGCGCAGGCGTGCGTTAAGCCAGAGGCCGGCAACCCCGGCGCCGACAATCAGAACGTCGGTGGAAATAACGGATGGCATCGGCGACCTCAGTGTTCAAGACAAGAGGCGCAGTATACAGGCTGTAGCGTGGCGGTCAGTGCCCGGCGGTTTTCGAGAACAGCTGAATCACCACCACACCCAGCACAATCAGGCCCATGCCCAGCATTGCTGGTACATCCAGCTTCTGCCCGTAGATAAACAGCGCGGCGATACTGACCATTACAATGCCCAGTCCGGCCCAGACCGCATAGGCGATGCCCACCGGCACCGTGCGCACCACCAGCGTGAGCATCCAGAAGGCCACGCCATACCCCACAATCATCAGCAACAGCGGAATCGGCGTGCTCAAGCCCTTGACGGCTTTCATGGAAACGGTCGCGATCACTTCCGAGCAAATGGCAATGGCCAGGTAAACGTAGGCAACATTCATGGGGGAATCCTCGGTGTGATACGTGCTTGATTAGGTCCGCATTTTAACCCTTCGCGAGATGAGATAAAGTCATTACCTATCCGATTTAAAGATGGGTTGAGTCATGAGCGTGCAATGGAACCTGGAACAGATGCGCCTGTTTGTCAGCGTCGCCGAGCAGCGCTCGTTTTCGGCGGTGGCGCGTGGGCAGCGCAAGGCGCAATCGGCGGTGAGTAACGCAATTGCCCTGCTGGAAGCGGACCTTGGGCTTAGCCTGTTCGAGCGCAGCAGCGGCCGTCAGCCCCGTCTGACTGAAGCCGGCAGTGTGTTGCTGGAAGAAGCGCGTGAGGTGCTGCGCCAATGTGAACGGCTCAATGGTCGGGCGTTGTCGCTGACCCGTGGTGAAGAAGCCTGCCTGCGCCTGGCCCAGGACGAAGCCATGTTATTTCAGCCGGTGCTCGACAGTCTTGAAGCGTTGGCCCGGCAATACCCGCTGCTGGAAGTACAGCTTTCCAGCGCCGCGCAAGGCGATGTGGCGCGCAAGCTGGTGGAGCGCAAGGCCGACCTGGGTTTGCTGTTCTATCACGACCAGATCCCCGAAGCGCTTGAGCGGCGGGTGGTGGGCAGCGTGGAAATGGTCACGGTGTGCGGCGTGAATCATCCACTGGCCCAGGACAAATACGTGACTTGCCAGCGCCTGGCGCAGTTCCGGCAACTGCTGATGTCGACCCAGACCAGCGTGTACCCCGGCAGTGAAGCCGCGAGCCCCCTGGTGTGGCGTGCCGACAGCTTCTACGTATTGGCCGAATGGCTGATGAGTGGCCTGGGCTGGGCCTGGCTGCCTCGGCACATCGTGCAGTACCCGGCCTATCAACAGCAGATGGTCGAGCTGGACAGCGAATGGACGCCGCCGGCGCTGGTGGTGGAGCTGGTCTGGCGCCGCGACGAGCACCTGGGCCCGGCCGCACGCTTCCTGACCGAGCGATTTGCCGAGTGCTTGCAGGCGATCGACTGAAAAAGCCGATAAACTCCGCCGCCATGAATAGAACTCTCTACAGCTGTCTGTTTTACCTGGCGCTGCCGTTGGTGGCTTTACGTCTGTGGCTGCGCGCGCGCAAGGCGCCGGCGTATGCAAAACGTATCGGCGAGCGGTTTTCCTATGGCCTGCCGGTGATGCAGCCGGGCGGGATCTGGGTGCATGCGGTGTCGGTGGGCGAAAGTATCGCGGCCGCGCCGATGATTCGCGGGTTGATGGAGCGCCACCCGACGCTGCCGATCACCGTCACTTGCATGACGCCCACCGGTTCGGAGCGTATCCAGGCACTGTTCGCCAATGAGCCGCGTATTCAGCACTGCTACTTGCCCTATGACTTGCCTTGCGCCGCCAAGCGCTTTCTTGATCGTGTGCAGCCCAGGCTCGCCGTGATCATGGAAACCGAGCTGTGGCCCAACCACATCCACGCCTGCGCTCAGCGTGGTATTCCGGTAGCGCTGGCCAATGCGCGGCTGTCGGCACGCTCGGCCAAAGGTTATGCACGCTTTGCCAAGCTGACCGCGCCGATGCTGGCCGAGATGAGCCTGTTTGCGGTGCAGACAAAAACCGAAGCCCAGCGTTTCTTGAGCCTGGGCGCACGACCACAAACCGTTGAAGTCACCGGCTCGATCAAGTTCGATCTGACCATCGATCCGCAACTGCCGGTGCGTGCCGCCGCCTTGCGCGAGCAATGGGGCGCCACCGAGCGCCCGGTGTGGATCGCCGCCAGCACCCACGAAGGCGAGGATGAAGTGGTGCTGGCCGCCCATCGCCAACTGCTCGAAAGTTACCCCAACGCGCTGCTGATTCTGGTGCCGCGTCATCAGGAGCGCTTCGGGCCGATGTTCGAGTTGTGCGAGCAACAAGGCTTTGCCACGGTGCGCCGCTCCAGCACTGAACCGGTGACGGCGCAGACCTCCGTGCTGCTCGGTGACACCATGGGCGAGCTGCTATTCCTTTACGCCTTGGCCGACAGCGCCTTCGTCGGCGGCAGCCTGGTGCCTACCGGCGGCCACAACCCGCTGGAACCGGCGGCGCTGGCCAAGCCTGTGATCATGGGGCCACACCTGTTCAACTTCCTCGAAATCAGCGCGATGATGCGTGAGGCCGGGGCGTTGCGTGAGGTGGATGATGCGCAAGGCTTGGCAGAAGCCGTGCGGCAGTTGTTCGAACTGCCGCAGGATGCGCGCAAGATGGCAGAGGCGGGATTGAAGGTGATGCAGGCCAACCAGGGTGCGCTCAAACGCTTGCTGGATGGTTTGGACAAACTGCTCAATCACTGAACCAACACGGACCAAAATGTGGGAGCTGGCTTGCCTGCGATAGCATCAACTGGGCATGTCTGATGTACCGAGTTGCCTGCATCGCAGGCAAGCCAGCTCCCACACAAGCCAGCTCCCACATTGGTTTGTAGTGTGTTTAGTAGCCCGGGCGGGCTTTGAGCTGCTCGGCGGCGGCCTTGGCCAGATCCGGCGGCAGGAAATCCTTGTCCGGGTTGTAATCAGCCTTGAGGTAACGCGTCAGGTCCTGTAAATCCCCAGGGCTGAGCGTGCCCGCCGCCTGCTTCAAGCGCAGGTTGTCGAGGATGTAGTCGTAGCGGCTGTTGTTGTAGTTGCGCACCGACGAGTACAGCTGGCGTTGTGAATCCAGCACATCGACGATATTGCGCGTACCCACTTGATAGCCAATTTCCGTGGCTTCCACCGCGCTCTGGTTGGAGATGATCGACTGGCGGCGCGCCTGCACCTGTTCCACATCGGTGTTCACCGCGCGGTGCAGATTACGGGTGTTTTCCACCACCTGGCGGCGCAGGCCTTCGCGTTGCTGTTCAGTCTGGTCGAGGCGTGAATAGGATTCGCGCACTTGCGAGCTGGTCAAACCGCCGCTGTAGATCGGGATATTCAGGCGCAGGCCGATGGTGCGCTGAGACACATCACCACCGTACGGCACGGGCAATTGGTTCGGGTTGCTGAAACCCAGCGCGTCGTTGTCGCCTTTTTCGTATTGCGCCACGGCGTCGAGGGTCGGCAAGTGGCCGGCCTTGCGCTGGCGCAGGGTTTCTTCGGCAGCGGTCACGGCGTAGTTGCTGGCCAGCAAGTTCAAGTTTTGGCGGCCGGCGGTTTCGACCCAGGATTTGGCGTCATTCGGCGCCGGTGGCAGCACCGGCAGCGTGTGCACGATGCCCTGGATCGCGTTGTATTGGCGGTTGGTCAGCGTGATCAGCGCCTCAAAGGCGTCGTCCACCTGGCGTTGGGCGACGATGCGGTTGGCGCGGGCTGTGTCGTAGCTGGCCTGGGATTGCAGCACGTCGGTCTTGTCCGACAGGCCTACATCAAAGCGTTCGTTGGACTGGTCGAGCTGGCGCTTGAAGGCGTTTTCTTCGGCCTTGGTCGACGCCAGGTTGTCCTGGGCGCGCAGCACGGCGAAGTAGCTTTCGGCGCTTTGCAGGATCAGGTTCTGTTCAGTCGCCGAGAGTTGCAGCGAAGCTTGTTCGTTGACGGCTTCGGCGGCTTGCAGCTGGAACCAGCGATCAGCGCGGAACAGCGGCTGGCTCAAGGTTGCACGCCAGGAGTGCGCGTCACGGTTGACGGTGGCTGCCGGTTGGTCGATCTGGGTGCGCACGTTATTGCTGTCGGCGCCGGCCGACAGGTTCGGCAGCAAACCGGCGCGAGCCTGGGGCACCACTTCTTTTTGCGCGCCATATTGAGCGCGGGCGGCGGCCAGGTCGGCGTTGTTGTTCACCGCTTCCTGGTAGACGCTGACCAAGTCGGTTTTGGCGGACAAGGGCGCTTCAGCTGCCCAGACCATTCCATTGGTCGCACAAGACACGGCAAGAGCCAGTGAGAGTTTGCGCAGCATGAGGCGATCCCTAGTGTGAATATTACGACTGTAATTAAGCGCCCAAGGCTAAGGCTGGCCATTCCTGGCGTCAAGCATTGTGACGACGCCCGAGTGTAGTGGCGCTGACCCCGCGCAACAATCCCGCAATCACGCCATTCATCACGCTGAATACACCGCTATTGGCAATTTGCCCACACCATGGTCTAGACTGGCCGCGTTCTTGTCGGGGTGCCTTGTTGGAAGGCTGAGATCGGTAAATACCGGATCCCGTTGAACCTGATCAGGTTAACGCCTGCGTAGGGAACAAGATTTCTCGTCACCCGGCGAGTCCTCTTGTGCTTCGTCCGGGATGTTGTTCGACAATCGAACAGCCCTCGTGCCTTGCACAGCACTGGTTTCAGTGCGTCCATCCGTCACAGGTTCGCTCCGACAAAAATCCACCGCCTGGATAAGTTGGAGAGCCCGTGATGAGCACTGAATTAAAAAGCCAAAAATTAAAAAATACCGTGCACCTGAGTGAATCGGCCAAAGTCGACTCCGGCTCCGTGCAGCCGTTTACCCGCTCGCAAAAAATCTACGTGCAAGGCACTCGCCCGGACATTCGTGTGCCGATGCGTGAAATCAGCCTGGACGTGACGCCCACCGATTTCGGCGGTGAAATCAACGCACCGGTGGTGGTGTACGACACCTCCGGCCCGTACACCGACCCCAACGTCATCATTGACGTGCGCAAAGGCCTGGGTGATGTGCGTTCGCCGTGGATCGAAGTGCGTGGCGACACCGAGCGCCTGTCCGGCCTGAGTTCGCACTTTGGCCAACAGCGCCTCAGCGATGCTGAGCTCACCGCACTGCGCTTTGCGCACGTGAAGAACCCGCGCCGCGCCAAGGCAGGTGCCAACGTCACGCAGATGCACTACGCGCGCAAAGGCATCATTACCGCCGAGATGGAATACGTCGCCATCCGCGAAAACATGAAGCTTGAAGAAGCCCGTGCCAGTGGCCTGCTCGACCAGCAGCACGCCGGTCACAGCTTCGGCGCCAGCGTGCCGAAAATCATCACGCCTGAGTTTGTGCGCGAAGAAATCGCCCGTGGCCGCGCGATTATCCCGGCCAACATCAACCACACCGAACTGGAGCCAATGATCATCGGCCGTAACTTCCTGGTGAAGATCAACGGCAATATCGGCAACAGTGCGTTGGGTTCGTCCATTGAAGAAGAAGTGGCGAAACTGACCTGGGGCATTCGCTGGGGTTCGGACACGGTGATGGACCTGTCCACTGGCAAGCACATCCACGAAACCCGCGAGTGGATCATCCGCAACTCGCCGGTGCCGATTGGCACCGTTCCGATCTATCAAGCCTTGGAAAAAGTCGGCGGCGCCGCCGAAGACCTGACGTGGGAGCTGTTCCGCGACACCCTGATCGAACAGGCCGAGCAGGGCGTCGACTACTTCACCATCCACGCAGGCGTGCTGCTGCGTTATGTGCCGCTGACTGCCAAACGCGTGACCGGCATCGTGTCCCGTGGCGGTTCGATCATGGCCAAGTGGTGCCTGGCGCACCACAAAGAGAACTTTACCTACACGCATTTCGACGAAATCTGCGAAATCATGAAGGCCTATGACGTCAGCTTCTCCCTTGGCGACGGCTTGCGCCCAGGCTCGATTGCCGACGCCAACGATGCTGCGCAATTCGGCGAACTGGAAACTCTCGGCGAGCTGACCAAAATCGCCTGGAAGCACGACGTGCAAACCATGATCGAAGGCCCGGGCCACGTGCCGATGCAGTTGATCAAGGAGAACATGGACAAGCAGCTCGAATGCTGCGACGAGGCGCCGTTCTACACCCTCGGCCCGCTGACCACCGACATCGCACCGGGCTACGACCACATCACCTCGGGTATCGGTGCGGCGATGATCGGCTGGTTCGGTTGCGCCATGCTCTGCTATGTCACGCCCAAGGAACACTTGGGTTTGCCGAACAAGGATGACGTGAAGACCGGGATCATCACCTACAAGATCGCCGCGCACGCTGCGGACTTGGCCAAGGGGCATCCGGGCGCGCAGATTCGTGACAACGCCTTGAGCAAGGCGCGCTTCGAGTTCCGCTGGGAAGACCAGTTCAACCTCGGCCTGGACCCTGACACCGCGCGTTCGTATCACGATGAAACCTTGCCGAAGGACTCGGCCAAGGTCGCGCACTTCTGTTCGATGTGCGGGCCGAAATTCTGCTCGATGAAGATTACCCAGGAAGTACGCGAGTACGCCGCCAACCAACGCATTGAAGCGGTGGATGTGGACGTGGCCAAGGGCTTGGCCGAGCAGGCGGAGCGGTTCAAGCAGGAAGGCAGTCAGCTGTACAAGAAGGTCTGACATCCACGATCGTTCCCACGCTCAGCGTGGGAATGCATCCCGTGACGCTCTGCGTCACAAAGGCGGACGCAGAGCGTCCTTAGCGGCATTCCCACGCAGAGCGTGGGAACGATCATGTCCCTCAGAGATAACACCCTTGAGCATTCAACCGAGTACTTACTCTCCTGAAATCGCGGTGCCGGCTGACAAACGCGTGTTCGGCGCCCGCGACCTGTTCTCCCTGTGGTTCTCCCTTGGCATCGGCCTGATGGTCCTGCAAACCGGCGCCTTGCTCGCGCCGGGCCTGGGCTTGTCCGGCTCGTTGCTGGCGATTTTTCTCGGCACGCTGGTCGGTGTGTTGCTGCTGGCCGCCGTCGGTGTGATCGGCAGCGACACCGGCCTGTCCGCCATGGCCGCGCTCAAACTCAGCCTCGGCGCCAAGGGCGCGAGCCTGCCGGCACTGCTGAACCTTTTACAACTGGTCGGCTGGGGCTCGTTCGAGATCATCGTGATGCGCGACGCCGCCAGCTTGCTGGGCACCCGCGCGTTCAGCGAGGGCAGCCTGCTCGCCAGCCCATTGCTGTGGACCCTGTTTTTCGGAGGCTTGGCGACGTTGCTGGCGGTCAGCGGGCCGCTGACATTCGTGCGCCAGATCCTGCGTAAATGGGGCATCTGGCTGCTGCTCGCCGCCTGCCTGTGGCTGACCTGGAACCTGTTCGCCAAGGCTGACCTCACGGCGTTGTGGGCCAAGTCCGGTGACGGCTCGATGCCGTTTGCGGTGGGCTTTGATATTGCCATCGCCATGCCGCTGTCGTGGTTGCCGCTTATCGCCGACTACTCACGCTTCGGCCAGCGCGCCAAAAGCGTGTTCGGCGGTACGGCGTTGGGCTTCTTTATCGGTAACTTCTGGCTGATGAGCCTGGGCGTGGCCTACACCCTGGCGTTTGCGCCCAGTGGTGAAGTGAATGCGCTGTTGCTGGCGCTGGCCGGTGCTGGCTTGGGCATTCCGTTGCTGCTGATCCTGTTGGACGAGTCGGAAAACGCCTTTGCCGATATTCACTCGGCGGCAGTGTCCAGCGGGATTCTGTTGCGCTTGAAGGTCGAGCACCTGGCCTTGGCCATCGGTGTGATCTGCACCTTGATCGCCTGCCTGGCGCCGCTGGCGCAGTATCAGAACTTCCTGCTGCTGATCGGCTCGGTGTTTGCGCCGCTGTTTGGCGTGGTGCTGGTGGATCACATTATCCTGCGTCACCGTGGCCAAGGCACGGTTGCCAACCTGCATTGGCCGGCGCTGGTGGCCTGGCTGGGTGGCATCGCCACCTATCACGTGCTGGCCAACCTGTATCCGAATATCGGTGCAACCCTGCCGGCACTGGTGCTGGCAGGGCTGTTACAGCTGATCCTTGGGCGTGCGGTCAGTGGCGCGCAGGCATCAGCTCAGGCTTGAGCACGCCGGTGAGGCGCGCATAGGGGATGGTCATTTCGATCAGCCCCAATGCATAAGGGGCGATGGTGCTCACGTTGTACTTGAGCACCACGCCGGCGCTGGTCAGGGCCACATTCGGGGTTTTCTGGAACGGCCAGCTCTTCACGAACTCCGGGTCGCGGTCCATCTGCGAATTGATCAGCCAGCTGTTGTGGGCGACTTTCGCGGTGTTCCAGAATGCCTGTTCCTGGCCCGGCAGCAACATGTCGGCCAGGCTCAGCTCTTTGTGCAGCAGGCGTGAATAGTTGATGAAACCGCGGCCGGGCGCGCCGTGGGCGGTGCCGGTATCCAGATAACTGGACACTTCAACGATCACCAGTCCGTCATGCTGCTCACGTACCTTGGCTTGCAAGTACATGCTGTTGCGGGTCGGCGACTCGCGCAGGAACTTGTCGCGGTAGGCATTCAGGGTCGGCGGCACGCTGGCGCCGGGCGTGGTGCGGGTCATTTGCAGCAGGCGTTGCTCAACAATGCTGTCCAACTGCGGCTCGCTGGGGAAGTGCACGGTGTCGATGTTCACCAGTGGGCATTCCGGGCTGTTGCAGCCGGGTTTGATTTGTTCGGAAGTGTCCGGCTTGGTGTCCAGGGGCTTGAGGTAGCTGGGCTGGAACAGGCTCTGGCAAGCGCCCAGAGTCAAGGCAATACAGGCCACGGAGGCGATTTTTAAAAGCGACATGTGCGTCCTTCGGAAATCGATGGAAAGCGAAAAAGAGTAGCGCTTCGACTGCGAACAAAGCCGTCAGTTCGCCACTAAGCTGATTAGAGTGAGTTTGACGCTCGCCGTCTATCCCGGCAACCGGAAAGGGGCTGCATCAAGGGCCATGGGCGCGTTAGGATGGCGCGAATTGCACCTGCGTAACGAGGAAGGATATGACGGACATTGCCAAATCGACGCCGAACACCATCGAGATCGTTCAGCGCGACAATGCCTATAAGGGCTTTTACCAGCTTGATCGCGTGCAACTGCGCCACGAGAAGTTCGATGGCGGCATGAGCCGGGTGATCAATCGTGAAGTCTTTGTGCGTCATGACGCGGTGTGCGTGCTGCCCTACGACCCGCAGCGCGATGAAGTGGTGTTGATCGAGCAGTTCCGTATCGGCGCCATGGGCCGTACCGGCAACCCGTGGCTGGTGGAAATGGTCGCGGGGCTGATTGATAAGGATGAACAACCGGAGGAGGTTGCACACCGCGAAGCCGAGGAGGAAGCTGGCCTTACGTTCTCTGCGCTGTGGCCGATCACCAAATATTTCCCGTCGCCCGGTGGCAGTACCGAATTCGTGCACTTGTACCTCGGTCGTTGCGACAGCTCAGGTGCAGGTGGCGTCCATGGACTGGAAGAAGAAGCAGAAGATATCCGCGTCACCCCCTGGGCCTTTGAAGATGCCCTGCAAGCGGTGCGTGACGGCAAAATTTCCAACGCAGCCAGCATTATCGCCCTGCAATGGCTTGCGCTTAATCGCGCGGAAGTGAGGGGGTTATGGCAGTAAAGGCACGGGAACGATACCGGGTTGACCTGATCGGGCTGCAAGCCGCCTGCGAGGCCAATTATGCGCGGCTGATGCGCCTGCTCCCCGACATGCGTCACGCGCCTGAGGCGCGGCGTATTGCCGTGACCCATGGCGACCAGATGCTGGGCGTGCTGACCCTTGAGGTCATCGTCAACTGCCCGTACACCACCACCCTGCGGGTGCGCCAGGAGCACAGCCTGCCCTGGCTGCCGGTGCCGCAGCTGGAGGTTCAGGTGTATCACGATGCGCGCATGGCCGAAGTCATCAGCGCAGAACACGCGCGACGCTTTCGCAGCATCTATCCTTATCCGAATGTGTTCATGCACCAGCCCGATGAGAAAGCACAACTCAATGTGTTCCTCGGCGAATGGTTGAGTCACTGCCTGGCCCTGGGCCATGAATTCGAAGTCGTGCGCTAGATGTGAACTGCGTCTTTCCTCTTTGTGTCCTGCCCCAGCATAATCGCGCTACCTATCCATTCCTGTGATTGCCTTGGGAGAGCGCCTTGCCGAGCGTATCCGCTGTGAACCCTGATGCGTCGGTGCTGCTGGTGCAGTTGTCCGACAGCCACCTGTTTGCCGAGGCCGACGGTTCGCTGCTGGGCATGAACACCCGCGACAGCCTGCAGCGGGTGATTGGTTTGGTGCGCGAGCAACAGCCGCAGATCGATTTGGTGCTGGCCACGGGAGACTTGTCCCAGGACGGCACGCTTGAGTCTTACCAGCTATTTCGCGACCTGACTCGGCAGATCGACGCGCCGGCGCGCTGGATTCCTGGCAACCACGACGAGCCGCAGATCATGGCCCACGCGGCGGTGCACAGCGATTTGCTCGAGCCGGTGGTCGATATCGGCAATTGGCGCGTCACCCTGCTGGATTCGGCGGTTCCGGGCTCGGTCCCCGGTTATTTGCAGGATTCGCAATTGCAATTGCTCGCCCAAGCCCTGAGTGAGGCGCCAAACCGTCATCATCTGGTGTGTTTTCACCATCATCCGGTGTCCATCGGTTGTGCGTGGATGGAGCCCATCGGCCTGTGCAACCCTGAAGCCCTGTTTGCCGTACTCGACCGTTTCCCACAGGTAAAAGCGGTGCTGTGGGGCCATGTGCACCAGGAAATCGACCGCGAGCGCAACGACGTGCGCCTGCTGGCGTCGCCGTCCACCTGTATCCAGTTCGCGCCGGGCAGCGAGGACTTCAAGGTCAGCGAACAGGCGCCGGGGTATCGCTGGCTGCGATTGCATGCCGACGGACGGTTGGAGACGGGCGTGGAGCGGGTAAAAGGATTCGAATTTACCGTCGATTACGGCAGCAACGGCTATTAAACCCTGCAAACACTGATCAAAATGTGGGAGCTGGCTTGCCTGCGATAGCGCTGGGCCAGTTAATCAATAGCTAACTGATCCGCCGCCATCGCAGGCAAGCCAGCTCCCACATTCGATCCGCTTCTGCCTGTATTCCCTGTAAACTGCGCCTCTTTGGCTGATGCACGGAGAGCCCGGCATGTCCGCGTCGATTCTATATATCCACGGTTTCAACAGCGCGCCTGCGTCCAACAAGGCAACCCAGTTGAGCACCGTGATGGACAGCCTCGGGTTGAGCGACCAATTGCGTGTGCCGGCCCTGCATCACCACCCGCGTCAGGCGATTCCTCAATTGGAAGAGGCCATTGCGGAACTGGGGCGGCCGCTGCTGGTGGGAAGCTCACTCGGCGGCTACTATGCAACCCATCTTGCCGAACGCCATGGCCTCAAGGCGCTGCTGGTGAACCCGGCGGTCAGCCCGCATCGGATGTTTGACGGTTACCTGGGCACCCAGAAGAACCTCTACACCGATGAAACCTGGGAGCTGACCCACGACCACGTCACGGCCCTGGCCGAACTGGAAGTGCCGGCGCCCCAGGATGCCGCGCGTTATCAAGTGTGGTTGCAGACCGGGGATGAAACCCTGGATTATCGCCTCGCCCAGCAGTATTACCGGGCCTGTGCCTTGCGCATCCAGGCCGGTGGCGACCATGGTTACCAGGGGTTCGCCCAGCAATTGCCGGCCATGTTGAGTTTTGCCGGCATTGGCGCAGATCAGTATCAATCCTTCGACTTTGCAGCACTGTAAAGTCCAGGGGCACTTTTTAATCGAACGACTCACGACGAGACCCCATGGCCACTCCCAGCGCTAGCTCTTATAACGCCGACGCCATCGAAGTCCTCTCGGGCCTCGACCCGGTGCGCAAACGCCCCGGCATGTACACCGACACCAGTCGGCCGAACCACCTTGCCCAGGAAGTCATCGACAACAGCGTCGACGAAGCCTTGGCCGGGCATGCCAAGTCGGTACAAGTCATCCTCCACGCCGACCATTCCCTGGAAGTGTCCGACGATGGTCGCGGCATGCCGGTGGACATTCACCCGGAAGAGGGTGTGTCGGGCGTCGAGCTGATCCTTACCAAGCTCCATGCGGGCGGCAAGTTCTCCAACAAGAACTACCAGTTCTCCGGTGGCTTGCACGGTGTGGGTATATCCGTGGTCAACGCCCTGTCGACCCTGGTGCGGGTCAAGGTCAAGCGTGACGGCAACGAGTACCAGATGACCTTTGCCGATGGCTACAAAGCCACCGACCTGGAGGTCGTCGGTACCGTTGGCAAGCGCAACACCGGCACCAGCGTGTACTTCGCGCCGGACCCGAAATACTTCGATTCGCCAAAATTCTCCATCAGCCGCCTCAAGCATGTACTCAAGGCCAAGGCGGTATTGTGCCCGGGCCTGCTGGTCAGCTTTGAAGACAAAGGCACCGGCGAAAAGGTCGAATGGCACTACGAAGATGGCCTGCGCTCCTACCTGGAAGACTCGGTCAGCGACTTTGAACGCCTGCCTAACGAGCCGTTCTGCGGCAGCCTGGCGGGGAATAAAGAAGCCGTCGACTGGGCGCTGCTGTGGTTGCCCGAAGGTGGCGACAGCGTGCAGGAAAGCTACGTCAACCTGATCCCCACCGCCCAGGGCGGCACCCACGTCAACGGTTTGCGCCAGGGTTTGCTGGACGCCATGCGCGAGTTCTGCGAATACCGCAGCCTGTTGCCGCGCGGTGTGAAGCTGGCGCCGGAAGACGTGTGGGAGCGCATCGCGTTCGTGCTGTCGATGAAGATGCAGGAGCCGCAGTTCTCCGGCCAGACCAAAGAGCGTTTGTCGTCCCGCGAGGCGGCGGCGTTTGTCTCCGGTGTGGTCAAGGACGCGTTCAGCCTATGGCTCAACGAGCACCCGGAACTGGGCCTGGCCCTGGCGGAGCTGGCGATCAACAACGCCGGTCGTCGCCTGAAGGCCAGCAAGAAAGTCGAGCGCAAGCGCATCACCCAAGGCCCGGCACTCCCAGGCAAATTGGCCGATTGCGCCGGGCAAGACCCGATGCGCTCCGAGCTGTTCCTGGTCGAAGGTGACTCCGCCGGCGGTTCCGCCAAGCAAGCGCGAGACAAGGAATTCCAGGCGATCCTGCCGTTGCGCGGCAAGATCCTCAACACCTGGGAAGTCGACGGCAGCGAAGTCCTGGCCAGCCAGGAAGTGCACAACATCGCCGTTGCAATTGGTGTAGACCCGGGCGCGGCGGACATGAGCCAGCTGCGCTACGGCAAGATCTGCATCCTTGCCGACGCCGACTCCGACGGTTTGCACATCGCCACCTTGCTGTGTGCGCTGTTTGTGCAGCACTTCCGCCCGTTGGTGGATGCCGGCCACGTCTACGTCGCCATGCCGCCCTTGTACCGTATCGACCTGGGCAAAGAGATTTTCTACGCCCTGGACGAAGCCGAGCGCGATGGCATCCTCGACCGCCTGGTGGCCGAGAAGAAACGCGGCAAGCCACAGGTCACGCGATTCAAAGGCCTGGGTGAGATGAACCCGCCGCAGCTGCGCGAAACCACCATGGACCCGAACACGCGGCGCCTGGTGCAGTTGACCCTGGAAGACTTCGCCGGCACGTCGGAAATGATGGACATGCTGCTGGCGAAGAAGCGTGCGCCGGACCGCAAAGCCTGGCTGGAGTCCAAGGGTAACCTGGCCGAGGTACTGGGCTGATGCGCACAGGCTTCGCCCTGGCGATCCTGATGTTGAGCGGGTTGGCGGCCACCCAAGCGGTGGCCGCGCCCGTGGCTGAGCTTAAACTGGTCTCCGAACACCCGGTGGACGGCATGCGCGGTGGCAACCTGTCGGGCCTGGCGCTGTGTGGCCAGGACCTGTGGACGGTTTCCGACCGTGATGACGACCAGATCTATCGCCTCGATATCAGCGCGCCGACCTGGAAGGCCGAAACTGTAAAGATCGAGGTGCCGCCGGTACCCGAGTCCGGCCTGCCTTGGGGTTTGCGTTCGCGCACCAAGGCTGCGTCGTTCATTCGTGGCGGCGACCTGGATTTTGAAGGCATCACCTGTGACGCCGCCGGCAACCGCTACATTGTCAGTGAAGCCCATGCGGCGGTGCTGCAAGTGCCGGTGAACGGTGCGCCGCAATGGTTGAAGATTGCTCCGGGCATGGTCCGCGAAGCGCGGGCCAGTGGGATGTTGCTGCACTTCAATGCCTTGTTCGAAGGTTTGGCGATCAACCCCGAAGGCAATCAGATCTGGCTGGCCGCCGAGCGAGAGCGACGAGGGTTGATCTCGATCAAGCGTGGCCAGAGCGTGTGGGATTGCGATGGGCCCTGTGTGTTGCTGAGCGAGGCCGGCCAGGAAGTGCAACCGGCACAGTTCACCAACGCCAAGGCGGTGTCCAAGGACTTTGCCGACCTGGCGCTGTTCAACGGCAAGCTGTTTACCCTGGAGCGCAATGCGTTCCAGATTTGCCGGCGCGATGCGGTCACGGCCAAAGTCGAGCTGTGCTGGTCGTTTGCCGACGAAACCCTGACACCGAACCGGCGTTATGCCCAGCCTTATGGCTTGGCCGAAGCCCTGGTGGTGGATGCCGAAGGTGTGTGGTTGGGTATCGACAATAATTTTGGCCCGCGTGCCGACGGTGAAAAACGCCCGGTGGTCTATCGTTTTGCCGCGCCGGCCGGTGGCTGGGGCGCCCAACCATGACGGCAGCGCCGCCCGGCAAACGTGCCGGACGTGTACTGATGTTCGTGGCATGGGGCGCCGGGCTGTTTTTGGCCACGCGTTTTTTTGGGCAGTGGGAAGCGCGTCAGGAAAACCCCAATGCGGTGGTGACCTCAGAGCAGCATGAGGGTTACATCGAAGTAAAATTGCTGGGCAACGGCCAAGGGCATTTTGTCGCCAGCGGCCAGATCAACGGATCGCCGGTGGAGTTTATGCTCGACACCGGCGCGACCGATGTGGCGGTGCCGGCCGAATTGGCCGACCGCCTCGGGCTCAAGCGCGGCCTGCCCGTGACCTTGAGCACCGCCAATGGGCGTAGCCAGGGCTACCGCACCAGCCTTGATCGCCTGAAGCTGGGCGATATTGTCCTGCAGGACGTCCGCGCGCTGGTAGCGCCGGGCTTGGGCGGTGAGCAGGTACTGTTGGGCATGAGTGCATTGAAACAACTTGAATTTACCCAGCGCAGCGGCACCATGCTGCTGCGCCAGACCAAACAATGATGAGGCCCGCATGAGTGACATCCTCGCAGACAGCTTAGATGGCGTAGAACGCCGATCGCTGGCTGACTTCACCGAAAATGCCTACCTCAACTACTCCATGTACGTGATCATGGACCGTGCCTTGCCGCATATCGGCGACGGCCTTAAGCCCGTACAACGGCGCATTATCTACGCCATGAGTGAGTTGGGCCTGGACGCAGATTCCAAGCACAAGAAATCGGCGCGTACGGTCGGTGACGTGCTTGGTAAGTTCCACCCGCACGGCGACTCGGCCTGCTACGAAGCCATGGTGCTGATGGCCCAGCCGTTCAGCTACCGCTACACCTTGGTGGATGGCCAGGGTAACTGGGGTGCGCCGGATGATCCCAAGTCCTTCGCCGCCATGCGTTACACCGAGGCGCGCCTGTCGCGTTACTCGGAAGTGCTGCTGAGCGAGTTGGGCCAGGGCACTGCGAACTGGGGGCCGAATTTTGACGGCACCTTGGACGAACCGCTGGTGTTGCCGGCGCGTTTGCCGAATATCCTGCTCAATGGCACCACCGGCATCGCGGTCGGCATGGCCACTGATGTGCCGCCGCACAACCTGCGCGAAGTCGCGACTGCCTGCGTGCGTTTGCTTGATGAGCCAAAAGCTACGGTCGAGCAGCTCTGCGAGCATATTCAAGGCCCGGATTACCCGACCGAAGCGGAAATCATCACGCCGCGTGCCGACCTGCTGAAGATGTACGAGACCGGCAAGGGCTCGGTGCGCATGCGCGCGGTTTACCACATTGAAGACGGCGACATTATTGTCACCGCACTGCCGCACCAGGTGTCCGGTGCCAAGGTGCTGGAGCAGATTGCCGCGCTGATGCAGGCCAAACCGTCGAAATTGCCGCAAGTGGCTGACTTGCGTGACGAGTCCGACCACGAAAACCCCTGCCGCATCGTGATCATCCCGACCAACAGCCGGGTCGACCACGAAGTGCTGATGCAGCATCTGTTCGCCAGCACCGACCTTGAGTCCAGCTACCGGGTCAACGTCAACATCATCGGCCTGGACGGCAAGCCACAGCTGAAAAACCTGCGCAACCTGCTGGTGGAATGGCTGGAGTTCCGCGTACAGACCGTGCGCCGCCGCCTGCAATTTCGTCTCGACAAGGTTGAGCGCCGCCTGCACCTGTTGGATGGTTTGCTGATCGCTTACCTCAACCTGGATGAAGTGATCCACATCATCCGCACCGCCGAGCACCCGAAAGCCGAGCTGATAGCGCGTTTCGAACTGAGCGAGATCCAGGCCGACTACATCCTCGACACCCGCTTGCGTCAGTTGGCGCGGCTCGAAGAGATGAAGTTGCGCGACGAGCAAGACGCGCTGCTCAAGGAGCAAGCCAAGCTGCAAGCCCTGTTGGGTAGCGAAACCAAGCTCAAGAAGCTGGTGCGCAGCGAACTGATCAAAGACGCCGAAACCTATGGCGATGATCGCCGCTCGCCAATCGTCGAGCGCGCAGAAGCGAAAGCCCTGACAGAAACCGAACTGTTGCCTAACGAGAAAATTACCGTCGTTCTGTCGGAAAAGGGTTGGGTTCGTTCCGCCAAAGGGCATGATATTGACGCCACCGGCCTCTCGTACAAGGCTGGCGATGGTTTCAAGACCGCTGCGGCCGGGCGTTCCAACCAGTTTGCGGTGTTTATCGACTCCACCGGGCGCAGCTATTCGGTGCCGGCGCACACCTTGCCATCGGCACGTGGCCAAGGCGAACCGCTGACCGGGCGTCTCACACCGCCACCGGGGGCGAATTTCGAGTGCGTGCTGCTGCCGGATGACGATTCGCTGTACGTGATCGCCTCCGACGCGGGTTACGGTTTTGTGGTCAAGGGTGAAGACCTGCAGGCCAAGAACAAGGCGGGCAAAGCGTTGTTGAGCTTGCCGAACAACGCCAAGGTGATCCTGCCGCGTACCGTGGAAGATCGCGAGAGCAATTGGCTGGCATCGGTGACCACCGAAGGGCGTTTGCTGGTGTTCAAGATCAGCGATTTGCCGCAGTTGGGTAAAGGCAAGGGCAACAAGATTATCGGGATTCCCGGGGAGCGCGTGGCCAGTCGCGAAGAGTACGTGACCGACATCGCCGTGATCCCGGAAGGCTCTACCCTGGTGCTCCAGGCTGGCAAGCGCACGCTGTCACTGCGCCCCGACGACCTTGAACACTACAAGGGTGAGCGTGGCCGACGGGGTAATAAACTGCCGCGTGGCTTCCAGCGCGTGGATGCTTTGCTGGTGGAAACGCCTGTTTAAGGCGGATTAGAGGGCTCGATCTACGATTTAACGCGTAGATCGGCGCTTTCGCGCTGGAGTCAGGGCGCATATTCACGGATGATATGGCCTTTCCAGCGCCGGCGTGGCCGAGCGTGTTTAGGTTATTTTTAGTATTACATTGTGGTTCGCCTTGTGGCAGCCACCTGGATGGGATGATGACTGCTCCACGCCTTCCTTTATTTTTGATGCTCGCTGGCCTTTTGGGGCTGGCGGGTTGCAGCACACACCAACCGGTGTCGCTGTACCAGCTGGACAGCGGAAGTCCGGCTCAGCCTGCGCAAACCGCAGGCATGGCCGTTTTGCTTGGCCCGGTCGTCGTTGCTGATTACCTGCAACGCGAAACCCTGCTTCAACGTCAGAACGACGGCAGCCTGCAAGGTTCCACCGATGGTCGTTGGGCGGGCAGTTTGTCGTCCGATATCAACCAGCTGATGTTGCGTCAGGTGGCTGGCCATCTCGACAGCCAGCGTGTGGTGCTTGCACCTGGGCCGGCGGGTTTTACCCCGGACGTGCAGGTATTGCTGACCATCACGCGGCTCGATTCGGGTACTTCGCAACCGGCGATTCTTGACGCCCAATGGCGCTTGATCGACCGCCGTGGCCAGGTGCGCGATAACCGCATCGTGCACCTGCAGGAAGAACATACCGGCACCACCGCGTCCCAGGTCCAGGCCCAGGGCGTGTTGTTGCAGCATCTGGCGCAACAGTTGTCGGTGGCGCTCAAGCCATTGGCCAACCAGCCGCCAGTGGCCGAGGCGCCGCGCAAGCAAGCGCCATCCCAGGCCAAACCGTCAGCTCCGCAGAAGCCTAAGATGCCGATGGCCACGCCGATTCGCACGGATATGGAAGTGTTCAGGTTCTGATCTGAATCGCGCCCAAACAAAAGGCCCGCTTACTCAGCGGGCCTTTTTGTTGTTGATCGTTCCCACGCTCCGCGTGGGAATGCCTCTTGGGACGCTCCGCGTCCCGTTGCGCAGCAGTGACGCAGAGCGTCACGGAATGCATTCCCACGCGGAGCGTGGGAACGATCAGCCATCAGGGCTTGTTACGGGTCTCATGCATGCGCGCCAACTGCCGCTCGAGCATCGACGGGTACGGCTCCATCAGCCGCTCCACACAGCTCGCGCCTTCAGGGCTGGCGATCGGGCGGATTCGTGCGCGCTGGCGGATCAGCGCATCTTCACTGATCTTGCGCTCCACCAGCAGCAGGTTGCGGCTGTGTTGGGACAAGGCCAGCGCATCCTGGGCGATCTCGGTAAGCAGCAGGTCGATCTGGCTCATGCCGAACAGATCGTCTCCGACGGTCAGGCCAAGTTGCAGCTGCAAGGTAATGCCGCTGTCGGCCACTTCAATCTGCAAGGCATGGCCGAGGGCGCGCAGCAGCTCGCCGCAGCAGATGGCATTGGTCAGGTAGTCTTCGCCGCTGTCTTCGCTGTGGAACAGCATCAACGTGCTGCCGTCGTTCAGGGTGTGCAGCTCGCTCTGATAGAGCGACGCAGCCTGGTCGAGGCAGTCGCGGTAGCGCTCCAGCAATTCGGTGAGGCGCGCACGGGGCAGGCGACGCAGTTGGTCCTGGGCACCCAGTTGCACAGCCAGTACCGCGCTGTGCTGCGGCTCGGTATTTTTTACCGGCGCAGGTTGCGGGGCCACAACGGGTGCGGCGGCCGAGGTGTCGCGCAGGTCGGCGAACGGGTCTTCATCGTCCAGTTCGTCTTCTTCGGCCTTGATCACCTGGCGTGGCGCAGGCTTGAGGGCGGCCACCGGCGTGCTTTCGTCAAAGCCTGGGTCACGCAGGTTGCGCACTTCAAACTCGGGCTCGTCGTCGTAGTCGGTGTCGTCGTACTCAGGCTCGGGTTCAACCTCAGGCACCACCGGCTCGGGAGCGAAGCTGGCGTGAAGCTGGCGGGCGAGGTCGCCGATTTCATCCTGGCGGTCGGTGGCCGGGGTGTGTTCGTCGATATCGCGCAGCCAGATGCGCAGTTGCATCAGCGGCGTGGAGATATGCCGACCCAGGCGCAAGCTCAGGGCCAGGGCCAGTGCCAGCAGGATCGCGCTGAGGATGCCCATGCTTTGCAGGCTGATGGTCATCGGCTGCTGGAATTGCTGCATGTCGAGGCTGATGCGCAGTTGCCCGGCCTTCACATCCTGAAACGTAATATTGCTCGAATACAGACCTTCGGCTTCACCCAGCAGGCCGTTTTTCGGGCGCTGCCCGGCTTCGGCCATGATCCGGTTGTCCACGCTGTAGATGGCGGCGTGGGCCACCAGCGGGTTCTTGGTCAGGTTATTGAGCAGCACGTTGAGGCTGAGGATGTCGTTGGACACCAGCAACTCAGTCGCCGAAGTGGCGGTCTGGGTCGTCAGGCTCTCGCCCAGGGCGTCGGCTTGCTCGTGCATGGCCTGCTTGAACTGCAAACCCATCACGCAGGCGTAGATCACCAGGGCCAGAGCGACCAGGATCACGTTATGGCTGGCGATGCGTAATGCGATCGGTACACGGCGGTGGCGCAGTGCCCGGAAGATCAGCAGGAAGAAGTTATCGGTTTTTACTGGCGTGGGCCGGTTCACTTGCGCTCGGCTCTTGGTCCGTGAAGTTGACGCGCAGTATAGCGACAGGCCTAGAACCGGCAAAGCGCTCGCTGTGCCCGATGGTCACTGAAAGTGGGTAGAATGCGGTTTTTTTCCAGCCTGGGGGTGCGCTTTGCGCGAAATTGTCCTGATAAACATCACCGGCGAAGACCGCCCGGGTCTCACCGCAGCCATTACCGGTGTTCTGGCCCAGGGTGGTGTGAACATTCTCGACATCGGCCAAGCGGTGATCCACGACACGCTGTCGTTCGGCATCCTGGTGGAAATCCCCAGCACCGAGCAGGCCTCGTCGGTGCTCAAAGACATCCTGTTTACGGCGTATAAGCTTGATCAACAGGTGCGTTTCACCCCGGTTTCCGAAGCCGATTACCAGCATTGGGTCGAAGGCCAGGGTAAAAAGCGCCACATCGTGACCCTGCTGACCCGCAAAGTAACCGCCGAACAATTGCAGCGTGTCAGCTCGATCACCGCTCAATATGGTTTGAATATCGATCACATCGACCGTCTGTCGGGTCGTATGCCGTTGGACACGCCGGCCGACAAAGGCAAGGGCTGCATCGAATTCTCCGTGCGCGGCGAGCCGGCCGACCCGCAAGCCTTGCGCGCCGAATTCCTCAGCGTGGCCCAGGAACTGAATGTCGACATCGCCTTCCAGGAAGATTCGCTGTTCCGCCGTAACCGCCGCCTGGCGGTGTTCGATATGGATTCCACGCTGATCGAAGCCGAAGTCATCGACGAGTTGGCCAAGGCCGCCGGTGTGGGCGAGCAGGTGTCCGAAATCACCGAGCGCGCCATGGCCGGTGAGCTGGATTTTCGCGCCAGCTTCAAGGAGCGCCTGGCACTGCTCAAGGGCTTGGACGTAAGTGTGTTGGATTCGATCGGTGCTTCGCTGCGCCTGACCGAAGGCGCCGAAACCTTGTTTGCCGAACTCAAGCGCCTGGGCTACAAGACTGCAATTCTCTCGGGCGGTTTCACCTACTTCGCCAAGCAATTGCAGGCCAAGCTGGGCATTGACTATGTATTTGCCAACGAGCTGGAAGTGGTGGATGGCAAAGTGACCGGCGTGGCGGTCGAGCCGATTGTCGACGCACAGCGCAAGGCGGACTTGCTGAAGGAATTGGCCCACAAGGAAGGTTTGCGTCTGGAGCAGACCATTGCGGTCGGCGACGGCGCCAATGACTTGCCGATGCTGGCGATTGCCGGGTTGGGTGTGGCGTTCCGTGCCAAGCCGTTGGTGAAGCAATCGGCCAAGCAGGCGATTTCGACGCTGGGGCTGGATGGTGTGTTGTATCTGTTGGGCTTTCGCGATCGCGACGGGCAGTTGTAACCCGATCTAACTGCAATATTGCAGTAACTGTGGGAGCCGGGCTTGCCCGCGATAGCGGTAGTTCAGTCATTGAAGTATTGACTGGTACGCCGCTATCGCGGGCAAGCCCGGCTCCCACATTTGATTTGCATCAGCTTCAAATCAGGCTTTCGGCAGTGCGATACCCTGGCCCATCTGTACCGGCGTACCCGCCACCAACTCCTCTGCCCACTTCACCTGATCCGGCCCGAACAGCACGATGGCGGTCGAACCCAGCTTGAAGCGGCCCAGTTCAGCACCTTTCTCCAAGTGAATCGGCGCGCGTGCGGCTTCGTCGTAGCGGAAGGTTTTCAGCTCGCGTTTCGGCGGCGTGACCAGCCCGGCCCATACGGTTTCAATCGACGCCACAATCATCGCGCCCACCAACACCACAGCCATCGGGCCGCGTTCGGTGTCGAACAGGCAGACAACACGCTCGTTGCGCGCAAACAGTTCCGGCACGTTTTCGGCGGTGGTCTGGTTGACCGAGAAAATCCGGCCCGGCACGTAGACCATCTCACGCAGCGTACCGGCCAAAGGCATGTGTACGCGGTGGTAATCCTTCGGTGACAGGTAAATAGTGGCGAAATCACCGCCCATGAACGGTGCAGCCAACGCCGCATCACCACCGAGCAATTCCAGCACGCTGAAGCTATGGCCTTTGGCCTGGAACACACGACCGTGTTCAATCGGGCCAAGCTGGCTGACCGCGCCGTCGGCTGGGCTCAGCACCGCGCCTGGAGTTTCATCCAACGGGCGGGCGCCGTCTTTCAGGGCGCGGGTAAAGAAGGCATTGAAGTGCTCGTAGGCGGTTAGGTCTTCGACCAGCGCCTGGGACATGTCCACTTGATAGCGCTTGGCGAACCACGCCGTGAAGGCATTCTTGAACCAGCGCACGCGGCACTCGGCAATGCAGCCGGCCAGGCGCGACAGCAAGTGGTGCGGCAGCAAGTACTGGCTGAGGATAAACAACTGCTTTTTCATAACTGTCCTTAAACCTTAAATCTCGACGGGGGTGTCGGGGTGGTTGCCCCATTCGCCCCAGGAACCGGCATAACCTTTGACTCGCGGATAACCGAGCGCCTTGGCCACCAGGTAGGTGAAGCCAGAGCGGTGGTGAGTCTGGCAGTGGGTGATGATTTCTTTGTCGCGGGTCAGCCCGAGGTCTTCGAGGATCTGCGGCATGTCGCGGCGGATACGCAGGTTGCGCGCCTTGTCCATACCGGCAGTCCATTCGAAGTTGACGGCGCCGGGGATGTGACCACCCTTGGCGGCGAGCACTTTCTCGCCGGAATATTCCAGCGGGCCGCGTGCGTCCCAGATCCCCAGGTCGGCGGCGCCGAGACGGCTTTGCAGGTATTCGCGGGTGGCGGTGGGGCCGTCGTGCAGCGTGAGGCTGACCGGGCCGCCAACCGGGGCGGGCACTTCGGTGGATACCGGGTGTTTTTCGTCCAGCCAGGCCAGCAGGCCGCCATCCAGGTAGTGGTACTTCTGGTGGCCGATCACGTCGAGCAACCAGATAAACCGCCCGGCCCAGCCGCCGCCTTCGTCGTCATAGACGACGTAAGTGGCGTCCGGGGTGTGGCCCAGTTCGCCGAACAGCTTTTCCAGGTCGGCCTTGTGCGGCAGCAAGCCGGGTGCTGGCGGCTGGCCCAGTTGGGTGCGCTTGGGGTCAACGAAATGCGCGCCGGGGATATGCCCTTCGGCGTAGCGGGCGGCACTGGTGAGGTCCACCAGAATCAAGTGTTCGGCATCCAGGCGACCAAGCAGGTCGCTGGACTCGATCACCAGCGGCAAGCCAGAGAAGTCAGGCATGTGAGGTCTCCTGGGCACAAATGTTGGTGATAAAAGAGGGCGATTGTAGCGCAAGCATCAGGCGCTGCGGTTGGTAAAGCTGTGCAGCGCTTTCTCGATGCATTGAGCGGTTTTGCCAAAAGCCTGCACGGTGGTTTCCGAGAACGGCCCGCCGCCCTGGTCGGCGACCATCAGCATCACCACGCGACCATTGCAGCTCAGAGAGCGTAGCAACAGGTGTTCACCGGTAAACCAGCGGCGCAGGATCGGCGGCAGCAGCGCAGAAAATTGCGCGTGATTGTCTGGCGTGAGGCGCACCTGGGCGGACTTTTCCAGCAAGCGTTGCAGCAGTGTGCTGTTGACGACGTCGAGGCTCAGGTTGGCAGCGTCCTTGGGCAAGCCATCGGCCTGATGCACACGCAAGGTACTCAGGGCGCGGTCGGCCATAAAGAGCAGCACCCGCTGCATGCCACTGGCGACCAAGGCTTCCTTGGCGCAGGTGGTCAAGTGCATGGCGTTGGCAAAGCGGCTTGGTTCGACCAGCAACTCGGTGCAGCGCTTGCGCCACACGGCCAGTGCTTCGGCAGTGGGCGGCGGTGCGGGCAGCAGGCCGCGATGGACCTTCTGCACATGCCACGGCCAGATCAGCGACAGCGCCGGGTGCCAGAGGTCCGGCATCAAGGTGGTGCGCGCGCTGGTGACCGCTTGTTGGTGAACCTGCTGCTGCACGTCACACAGCGGCGCTTGCAGGTACAGCGCGGTAAGGTATTGCCAGCGCTCGGTGTGCGGGCAGGTCCAGGATTCCTGGGCCGACATCGCCAGGCCGTTGGCCAGCAGCACGGTGTTGGCGGGTTGGTTCAACCAGCGCCGCAGGTTGGGTTCGGCATCGAGCAGTTGCTGCTGGCGCAGCGCGTCATCTTCGCGGGCGATGTGCAGCGCCTTGACCAGCAAGCGCTGCTCGGTCAGCAGCAGGTTGTAGCCCTGGGACACCCAGATCGGCAGGTGCCAGGCTTCGGTCAGGCCAAGGCACAAGTCGAGCAGGCGTACACCGAACAGTTCCTGCTCGACCTTGTGCGCCGACTGGCCTTTGTGGATGACCCGCAGTTCCCATTCTTCCAGGAGTTTGGGGTAGGCCACGGCCAGCGGCCACAGCGGCGACAGAAACAGCAGGCTGCCCCAATGGATGTCTTGCCACAGCCGCGCCAGGCGGCTGGCGAACAAACCGTTGGCTTGCTGTGAGGCGTGCTGGCTTATCAGCAGCAGTTGGCGCAAAGCCACCGGGATGTCTTTTTCCGGCACCGAGGGCAGGCGCGCGAGCAATTCTTCGGCGCGTTTGAGACCCAGGCGGTTCAGCGCCACTTCGAGGTTTTCCGCCGGCCCCGACAGGCTGCCGTGCGCCTGGCTGTTGGCCTCGCGCATCACACTGAGCACCAGTGCCGGGCTGTTTTGCATCAGCTCGGCAATATCTCGCAATGAACTGCGGCTGTCGCGGATGGCCTTGCACACGCGTTCGTGACTAGCCTGAGGAACAGGCAGCAGCACATCGTCCAGGCGCTTGATCCAAGCGGCGAGGGTGGTGGGTTTTGTATTTGGAACTGTCGTTTCGTTTGCCATGATTGGGGCGCGATCATCACTTGCGTTCTACACGCCCGGAACGGGCCGAATTGGCTTTTCGCCTTAACGGGCTATAGTCTGGCGCAGTTTTGCCGATAAGTAGAACAAGAGTTTTCTGCAGCACCCACTATGTCCATGAACCCGACGGCGCAAGTACCAATCTCCTATGGCTAAAATTATCGGCATCATCGTCGTCATCGCAAGTGTGCTCGGTGGGTACGTCCTGTCCCACGGTAAAATTGCCGCGCTGATCCAGCCCTTCGAAGTGCTGATCATCGGCGGCGCCGCGTTTGGTGCTTTCCTGCAGGCCAACCCCGGCTACATGACCATGCACGTGATCAAAAAGTCGCTGGGCATGTTCAGCTCACGCTTCTCTCACACGTTCTATCTTGAAGTGCTGGGGCTGATCTACGAGATCCTCAACAAGAGCCGCCGCGAAGGCATGATGGCCATCGAAGGCGACATCGAAGACGCTGCCGCCAGCCCGATTTTCGCCAAGTACCCGGCCGTGCTCAAAGATGAGCGCATGACCGCCTACATCTGTGACTACCTGCGCATCATGTCCTCCGGCAACATGGCCCCGCACGAGCTCGAAGGGCTGTTCGACATGGAGCTGTTCAGCCTGAAGGAAGAGCTGGAACATCCTTCCCACGCCGTGACCGGCGTCGCTGACGGCATGCCCGGTTTTGGTATCGTTGCGGCGGTACTGGGCATTGTGGTGACCATGGCATCCCTGGGTGAGGGCGACCAGAAGGCTATCGGCATGCACGTGGGCGCGGCCCTCGTCGGTACCTTCTTCGGTATCCTCGCGGCCTACGGTTTCTTCGGCCCACTGGCCACGTCCCTGGCCCACGATGCCAAGGAAGAAGTGAATTTGTACGAAGCGATCAAGGCCTGCCTGGTGGCTTCGGCGTCCGGCATGCCGCCATCGCTGGCGGTGGAGTTCGGGCGCAAGGTGCTGTACCCGAAACATCGCCCAAGTTTTGCCGAGCTGGAACAAGCGGTTCGCGGTCGCTAAGTCATGGAAAACAACCAGCCGATAATCATCAAGCGCGTCAAGCGCTTCGCTGCGGGGCACCATGGCGGCGCCTGGAAAATCGCCTTCGCCGACTTTGCCACGGCGATGATGGCGTTCTTCCTGGTGCTGTGGCTGATGTCGACCGCCACGCCCGAGCAGAAGATCGCCATTGCCGGTTACTTCAAAGACCCGATTGGTTTTTCGGAAAGCGGCACGCCCTTCGTGATCGACCTGGGCGGCTCACCGCAACTGGCGCCTGAGCGCACCATCAACCCCGAGGTCAAGACCGAGTCGCCGCAGGAAAATATCCCGATCGAGCGCGACACCGTCGAGAGCATGGCCGAGCAGGTCGAGAAAGAGCGCCTGGAGTTGTTGCTGCAGGAACTGCAGACCAAGGTCGAAGAAAACCCGCAGCTGCTGAAGTTCAAGGATCAGATTTCCTTCGAGATCACCCCCGAAGGCTTGCGCATCCAGATCACCGATGCGGCCAATCGGCCGATGTTCGACTCCGGCAGTGCGCGCTTGAAGCCGTACTTCGAAGATATCCTGCTGGCCATGGCCGACACCATCAAGGCGGTGCCGAACAAGATCAGCATCAGCGGTCATACCGACGCCAAGCCCTATGCGGGCCAAGGCGACTTCGGCAACTGGGAGCTTTCGGCCAACCGCGCCAATGCCGCCCGTCGTGCGCTGGTGGCGGGCAGCTATCCCGACCCGCAAGTGGCGCGCGTGGTGGGGTTTGCGTCCTCGCAGTTGTTTGACCCTAAAGACCCGTTCAACCCGATCAACCGCCGTATCGATATCGTGGTGCTGACTAAAAAAGCCCAGCGTGCGATTGAAGGTGATCAGCCGCCACCTGCGGCGCCGACCCAGGGCGAAGGCGCTCCGGGTGAAGTGCCGGCAGATCCGAATGCTATTCCGCCAGGGCAGGAGCCGCTGCCGGCCCATGAGCTGCGGCAGAAGCTGAACCTGTTTGATGACGGCGGGGTGAAAGACCCTACGGCGCCTGCGCCAACGCCGGGTTCGTAAGCGGTCTTTGTTGGTTGTAAATGAAAACGCCCCGACTATGTCGGGGCGTTTTCATTTGTGTTCAGAGAGGAAGGTAGGCTTTGACGCCGCTGATGACACCTCGCATGTCCTCCACGCACTGGCGCGGCACGAAGTACTCCCGGCCCTTGGAGCGAGTCTTTCTGTGCAGTTGTTAATGCCCCACAAAAAGCAAAGCCGCCCGAAGGCGGCTTCATTCGACGCGCAGTGGAGCTTGCTTCGCCCCTTCTGCGCCGCTGGATCAACCCCGAAAAGGATCCAGACTCCTGCCAGCTTTCGCTGGTGACGGAGCAATTATGCGCATCGAGAAATCCGAATACAAGCTGGCTTGTGCGTATGAGCCACCCAGTTGGTCCGGATTCTTGATGCCTGCTCCTATTAAATCAATGGACTAGGGGCTTCAGTACACTGGTT
Organism: Pseudomonas sp. B19125; assembly: GCF_044218855.1. Lineage (NCBI taxonomy): Bacteria > Pseudomonadati > Pseudomonadota > Gammaproteobacteria > Pseudomonadales > Pseudomonadaceae > Pseudomonas > Pseudomonas sp. B19125. The sequence goes on along the minus strand of NZ_CP162589.1, from coordinate 6,377,665 downwards.
TATGTGTATCAAGAAGTGGATCGTTAGTAGCTGCTCTCCGGCAAGCTCGCAATAATCGACCGATAGCTGTTCATTCGCTGCTGCTGCACACGCCCATCTTCCAGGGCCTTTAGCAACGCACAGCCCGGCTCGCGGTCGTGTTTGCAGTCGCGGAAGCGGCAGGTGCCGATCAGGTCGTTGAACTCGATGAAGCCCGCTTCCACATCGCTGCGGCTGACGTGGCCGAGGCCGAATTCACGGATGCCTGGGGAGTCGATCAACTCACCGCCGCCGGGGAAGTGGAACAACCGCGCGGTGGTGGTGGTGTGGGTACCCTGGCCGGACAGTTCCGACAGCGGGCCGACACGGGTGTCGACTTCCGGCAGCAGGCTGTTGACCAGCGATGACTTGCCCACGCCAGACTGGCCGACGAACACACTGATGCGCCCGTCCAACTGCTGTTGCAGTTGTTCCATGCCATTGCCGTGATGCGCCGACACTTCCAGCACCGGGTAACCCAGGGTGCGGTAGACCGCCAGCAACGCGTTGAGCGCCCGGGCGTTCTGCTCGTCGATCAGGTCGAATTTGTTCAGCAGCAGCAGCGGGCGAATGCCGGCATGCTCGGCTGCGACCAGGTAGCGGTCGATCAGGTTGGCGTGCGGCTCGGGCAGCGGCGCGAACACGATCACGATCATGTCGACGTTGGCCGCCACCGGCTTGAGCTGGCCACGGCTGTCGGGGCGGCGCAGTTCGGTGGTGCGCGGCAACTGGGCGACGATCACGCCGATGCCCTGGTTGCCGGCACGCCACACGACCTTGTCGCCGGTGACCAGCGCAGGCAGGTTGGCGCGCAAGTGGCAGCGGGACACCGAACCTGCGAGTTCGCCTTCGAGCGCCTCGACTTCGACCTGCACGCCGAAGTGCGCGATCACCAGGCCCGTTTGTTCAGGCCCCAGGTCGCCGCCCTCGAGCGCTTCCACGGCGGAGGATTCACGTTTGGCGGCGCGAGCGGCGCGTTCGCCTTGAATCTTTTCGATGCGCCAGTTTTGGCGGCGATTGAGCTGGCGTTTGGCCATTGGTGTTCCGTGTCGATAATGCAAAGGTTGGGTAAAACGGTCGCGAGTCTAGCACGCCCCCGCCTGCTAAACTGCGCAGCTAAGCCAAGGGCCAAGAGAATCAAGCCATGCAAAACCCACAGAACCTGATTTGGATCGATCTGGAAATGACCGGTCTGAACCCCGACACCGACGTCATCATCGAGATGGCGACCATTGTCACCGACAGCAACCTCAACACCTTGGCCGAAGGTCCGGTGATCGCCATCCATCACAGCGACGCTGTACTGGCCACCATGGACGAGTGGAATACCCGCACCCACGGCAACTCGGGCCTGACCCAGCGCGTGCGCGAGAGCCGCATCAGCATGGCTGAGGCCGAAGCTGAAACCATCGCCTTCCTGGAAAAGTGGGTGCCCAAGGGCAAGTCGCCGATCTGCGGCAACAGCATCTGCCAGGATCGTCGCTTCCTTTATACGCACATGAAGGGGCTGGAAAGCTACTTCCACTATCGCAACCTGGACGTGTCCACACTCAAAGAGCTGGCGGCGCGCTGGGCGCCGGAGGTCAAGGACAGCTTCCACAAAGGCAGCACGCATTTGGCGCTGGATGACATTCGCGAGTCGATCGCCGAGTTGCAGCATTACCGCAAGCATTTCATCAAGGCTTGAATCTGTGGCGCCTGCTCTGGCCCCATTGCAGCATTGGTGTCTACGCAGCCGGTTGAAACAAAGTCTGTGGTAAGTGGGCTGTTGTGGCGAGCAGGCTTGCCCTGCGTTGGGCTGCGAAGCAGCCCCAAATCCAGACGCTGAGTTCTTTCAGGAAAATTGCAGTGTCTTTACTGGGGCCGCTTCGCAGCCCAACGCAGGGCAAGCCTGCTCGCCACAGGGAAATCTGGATGCCTTCAAGTTGTGTAGATACCAGGCCCTATCGCAGGCAAGCCAGCTCCCACACTTTGACTTGTGAACACATTCAAATGTGGGAGCTGGCTTGCCTGCGATGCTGTCGATACGGTCTTTCGCCTGCTGCCCCCTTTTGGTGCCATCACCCAATGATTAGAATGCGCGCCTATTCGCAAGGATCGCCATCATGCTGTTGATGCTCTACCTCATCGCCATCACCGCCGAAGCCATGACCGGCGCGCTGTCCGCCGGGCGCCGTGGCATGGACTGGTTTGGCGTGGTGCTGATCGCCTGCGTCACGGCGCTGGGCGGCGGTTCGGTGCGCGATGTACTGTTGGGGCATTACCCGCTGACGTGGGTCAAACACCCGGAATACCTGGTGCTGACCTCGATCGCCGCGCTGGTGACGATCTTTATTGCACCGCTGATGCGCCGTCTGCGCTCGCTGTTCCTGGCGCTGGACGCCTTGGGCCTGGTGGCGTTTACCCTGATCGGCTGCATGACTGCTTTGGAAATGGGTCACGGCATGCTGGTGGCTTCAGTCAGCGGCGTGATCACGGGCGTATTCGGCGGCATCCTGCGCGATATCTTCTGTAACGACATCCCGCTGATCTTTCGCCGCGAGCTGTACGCCAGTGTGTCGTTTCTCGCCGCCTGGTTCTACATGCTGTGCCTGTATCTGCAACTGCCCAGCGAGCAGGCGATTCTGCTGACTTTGTTCAGCGGCTTTTTATTGCGGTTGCTGGCGATACGTTTTCACTGGGAAATGCCCAAGTTTGTCTACAACGACGACGTGCACTAGCGCGTAGCGTGCTGGTTCAGCGCCCATTCCACATGTTCGCGCACCAGTTCGGACGGATAATCGCGACGTGCTTTCAAGGCTTCGAGTACCGGAATGCTTGACGGCGCGTTGCCCAGGCCCACTGCCAGGTTGCGCAGCCAGCGCTCATACCCGGCACGACGCAGGGGCGAGCCTTCTGTGTTGCTGAGGAATTTATCCTCGTCCCACATAAACAATTCGGCCAGTTCTGCGTTATCCAGATTGTGCCGTGGCTTGAAATCGCTTTCGGCCGTGGATCGGGCGAAACGATTCCAGGGGCAAACGATCTGACAGTCATCGCAGCCGAATACCCGATTGCCGATCAGTGGGCGCAGGTCCTCGGGGATCGCACTCTTGAGTTCGATGGTCAGGTAGGAAATGCAGCGCCGCGCGTCGAGCACATAAGGGCCGACGAAGGCATTGGTGGGGCAGATATCCAGGCATGCGGTGCAGCGGCCGCAATGCTCGGTGACGTGAGGCGCGTCCACCGGCAACGGCAAATCGACAAACAGTTCGCTTAAAAAGAAATAGCTGCCGGCCTTGCGATTGAGTACCAGGGTGTTTTTGCCGATCCAGCCGAGGCCAGCTTGTTCGGCAATGGCTTTTTCCAAAACGGGCGCGCTGTCGACAAAGGCGCGAAAGCCGAACGGGCCGATCTGTGCCTGGATACGGTCGGCCAGTTGTTGCACGCGCTTGCGGATCAGCTTGTGGTAATCGCGGCCCAAGGCGTAACGGGAGATGTAGGCTTTTTCTGGCTTGGCCAGCAACTGCGCCATTTGCGTGTCGCCTGGCAGATAATCCATGCGCAGCGAAACTACACGCAGCGTGCCCGGCACCAGTTCATCGGGGTGCGAGCGTTTGCTGCCATGGGCGCCCATGTATTCCATCTCGCCGTGGTAGCCCGCGTCGAGCCAGCGTTGCAGGTGCTGCTCATGCTCGGCCAGGTCCAGGCCGCTGATGCCGACTTGTTGAAAACCCAGCTCGCGGCCCCAGTCTTTGATCGATTGGGCGAGGGCGGGCAGATCGGAAGTAATTGCAGGCATGAGACACGGGAAACCACAGGTTAGATGCGTATAATTCTGCCAGACATCGGAGCTTGAAGACGCATGCCGCAGACAAAACACACAATTACCGACGTACAGCCGCTGTTGCACGGCCATTTGCCGCAACTGGCTGCACGTTCCCCGGACGCCCATAAAGGCCAGTTCGGTCACCTGCTGGTCATCGGCGGCGACCATGGCTTTGGCGGTGCCGGGCTGCTCAGCGCCGAAAGCGCCTTGCGCAGTGGCGCAGGCATGGTTTCGTTGGCGACTCGCCCGGAACACGTGCCAGCCGCACTCGCACGTTTGCCGGAGGTGATGACCGTCGGCGTCAGTTCGGCCAATCAGTTGATGGGGCTGCTGGAAAAAATCTCGGTGATCGTTATCGGTCCTGGCCTGGGCGCAGCGTCCTGGGGCAAAAGCCTGTTGTCGGTTGCCGCCAACGCCCAGCAGCCGCAAGTTTGGGATGCTGACGCCTTGAACCAGTTGGCCGCAGGCGTCGTAAGCCTGCCGGCCAACAGCGTTATCACGCCGCATCCCGGTGAGGCGGCGCGGTTGATGGGCATCACGACAGCCGCGGTTCAGGCCGATCGCCTTAACGTGGCGCGCGCGTTAAGCCAGAAATTCAATGCAGTGGCTATCCTCAAGGGTGCTGGCAGTTTGATTGCCAGCCCGGACGGCCGTGTTTCGCGCTGTGACCAAGGTCACCCGGCGATGGCGACGGCCGGTTTGGGTGATGTGCTGAGCGGCTTGGTGGGTGCATTGCTGGCCCAGGGCATGCCCGCCTATGAGGCAAGTTGCCTGGCCGTGTGGTTGCACGCCACGGCGGGGGATCGCCAAGGCACTTATGGTCGCGGCCTGGCCGCCAGCGACCTGATACCTGCCATTCGTCAATTGCTGGAGGAGCAGTCGCCGTGCCTGAAGTAAGCCTTTTTCTGGCTGATGAAGACGCCATGGTTGCGTTGGGTCAGCGTATTGCACAGGTTTCGGCCGGCGCAGGACTGATTTTCCTTGAAGGGGACCTGGGCGCGGGCAAAACCACGCTGTCGCGAGGGATCATTCGTGGGTTGGGCCACACGGGCGCGGTAAAAAGCCCGACGTTCACCTTGGTCGAACCCTACGAGATCGGTGCAGTTCGCGCCTTCCATTTCGACCTGTATCGGCTGGTCGACCCTGAAGAACTGGAGTACATGGGTATCCGTGATTACTTCGATGAAGACGCACTGTGCTTGATCGAGTGGCCAGATAAAGGCACAGGCTTTTTGCCAAAGCCGGACCTGACCATTACCATTACGCCGCATGAGCATGGACGTCAGCTGAAGTTGTTGCCCCAGAGTGCGCGCGGCCAGTCTTGGTGCGCGGCCCTGGCATTGGAATTCAAATAAAATTGGTGGGGTTAGGTATGCGCTTTCGCGCGATAGTTGCTGTCGTAGGGGTGTTGCTTGCGGCAATGACTTTCAATGCTCTGGCTGCTTCACAGGTGAAAAGTGTTCGCCTGTGGCGAGCGCCGGATAACACGCGACTGGTGTTCGACCTGTCTGGCCCGGTCCAGCACAGCGTCTTTACCCTGACGGCGCCCGATCGGCTGGTGATCGACATCAACGGCGCCACCCTCGGCGCGCCGCTGAAAGTCTCAACCGCCAATACCCCGATCACCGCGATGCGCTCGGCCCAGCGCACGCCGACGGACCTGCGTGTGGTCATCGACCTGAAAAAGGCCGTGACCCCGAAAAGCTTTGTGCTGGCGCCTAATGCCCAATACGGCAATCGGTTGGTGGTCGACCTGTTCGACAACGCCGCCGACGCTGCACCGCCGCCTGCGCCAACCCCAAGCGTTGCGACTGTTCCGGCCGTGCCGGTCAACCCGTCGCAGCCGCAGGTCAAGTTGCCGCCGCCACCACCTGCGCCTGCGGGCAAGCGCGACATTATTGTGGTGATCGACGCCGGCCACGGCGGCGAAGACCCGGGCGCCTCCGGCTCGCGCGGCCAGCATGAAAAAGATGTGGTACTGGCCATCGCCCGTGAACTGCAGCGCCAGGTTAATGGCATGAAAGGTTATCGCGCCGAGCTGACCCGTACCGGCGACTACTTCATCCCGCTGCGTGGCCGTACCGAAATCGCCCGCAAGAAGGGTGCAGACCTGTTTGTGTCGATCCATGCCGACGCCGCGCCATCAACCGCTGCCTTCGGTGCCTCGGTGTTTGCCTTGTCGGATCGTGGCGCCACGTCCGAGACCGCACGCTGGCTGGCCGACAGTGAAAACCGTTCCGACCTGATCGGCGGGGCCGGCAACGTGTCCCTCGACGACAAGGACAAAATGCTCGCCGGTGTACTGCTCGACCTGTCGATGACCGCTTCGCTGACCTCCAGCTTGAACGTTGGCCAAAAAGTCCTCAGCAACATTGGCCGCGTGACGTCCCTGCACAAACAGCGCGTGGAGCAGGCTGGGTTCATGGTGTTGAAGTCGCCGGATATCCCGTCGATCCTGGTGGAAACCGGGTTTATTTCCAACTCCAACGAAGCCTCGAAGCTGGCCAGCGCCAATCACCAGCAGGCGCTGGCGCGTTCGATCAGCGCGGGTATTCGCCAGTTCTTCCAGCAGAACCCGCCGCCGGGTACCTACATTGCCTGGCTGCGTGATTCCGGCAAAATCGCCCAAGGCCCGCGTGACCATCGCGTGCAACCCGGCGACACGCTGGCCATGCTGGCCGTGCGTTTCCAGGTATCTGCCGCGACCTTGCGCAGCGCCAACAACCTGAAGACCGATGAATTGAAAGTCGGTCAGGTGTTGACCATCCCTGGCACTGAATTGGCGGCGCAGTAATGAGCGACTCCTTATTGAACAGTGGCTCGCGCATCGAACTGCTCAGCCCGCGCCTCGCCAACCAGATTGCTGCGGGTGAGGTGGTTGAGCGCCCGGCGTCGGTGATCAAGGAATTGCTGGAAAACAGTATCGACTCCGGTGCCAAGCGCATTGATGTCGATGTGGAGCAGGGCGGCGTCAAGCTGCTGCGGGTTCGCGACGACGGCAGCGGGATTTCCTCGGATGACCTGCCGCTGGCCCTGGCTCGTCACGCCACCAGCAAGATTCGCGACCTTGAAGACCTTGAGCGGGTAATGAGCCTGGGTTTTCGCGGTGAGGCATTGGCGTCCATCAGCTCCGTAGCGCGCCTGACCCTGACTTCGCGCACCCGCAGCGCCGAGCAAGCCTGGCAGGTGGAAACCGAAGGCCGTGACATGGCGCCTCGTGTGCAGCCGGCCGCGCACCCGGTGGGGACGTCGGTTGAAGTTCGCGACCTGTTTTTCAACACGCCCGCGCGACGCAAGTTCCTCAAGGCCGAAAAAACCGAATTCGATCACCTGCAAGAAGTCATCAAGCGCCTGGCGTTGGCGCGTTTTGATGTGGCGTTCCATTTACGCCACAACGGCAAAACCATCCTCAGCCTGCACGAAGCCCATGACGACGCCGCGCGCGCTCGGCGGGTCTCGGCGATCTGCGGCGCAGGCTTCCTTGAGCAGGCGCTGCCGATTGAAATCGAGCGCAATGGCTTGCGCCTGTGGGGCTGGGTCGGTTTGCCGACCTTCTCCCGCAGCCAGGCGGACTTGCAGTATTTCTTTGTGAATGGCCGTGCGGTACGCGACAAACTGGTGGCCCACGCGGTGCGCCAGGCGTATCGCGATGTGCTGTTCAACGGGCGGCACCCGACGTTTGTGCTGTTCTTTGAAGTCGACCCGTCGGTGGTCGACGTCAACGTGCACCCGACCAAGCACGAAGTGCGCTTCCGTGACGGGCGCATGGTGCATGACTTCCTCTACGGCACGCTGCACCGCGCCTTGGGCGATGTGCGCCCCGATGATCAGTTGTCAGCGCCGATTGTGACGGCGGTGGTCAGGCCCAGCGGTCCGGAGGCCGGCGAGTTCGGGCCTCAGGGTGAAATGAGCCTGGCGGCCAACCTGCTGCAATCGCCGCAGCCGCAGCCTTCCTACACCGCGCCGGGGTCCGGTGCGGGCGCGGGTTATCAGTACCAATACACGCCACGCCCGCAGTCGACTGTGCCGGTAGCCGAGGCCCAGGCGGCCTATCGCGAATTTTTTGCACCGCTGCCGGGGGCTGAGCCGGGCGCTGTGGCGTTGCCTGAGGGCGGCGGTGATATTCCGCCTTTGGGGTATGCGCTGGCGCAGCTCAAGGGCATTTATATCCTGTCCGAAAACGCCCATGGCCTGGTGCTGGTGGACATGCACGCCGCCCACGAACGGATCATGTACGAGCGCTTGAAGATCGCCATGGCCAGTGAAGGTCTGAGCGGCCAGCCGTTGTTGGTGCCGGAATCCCTGGCGGTGAGCCAGCGTGAAGCCGATTGCGCCGAGGAGCACCACAGCGTGTTCCAGAAGCTGGGCTTCGAACTGCAACGCCTGGGCCCGGAAACCCTGGCTATTCGCCAGATTCCCGCCTTGCTCAAGCAAGCCGAAGCCAACCGCCTGGTCGCCGACGTGCTGGCCGACCTGATGGAATACGGCACCAGCGATCGCATCCAGGCACATATCAACGAACTGCTCGGTACCATGGCCTGCCACGGTGCAATCCGCGCCAACCGCCGCCTGGCGTTGCCGGAAATGAACGGTTTGCTGCGCGACATGGAGAACACCGAGCGCAGCGGGCAATGCAACCATGGCCGACCGACCTGGACCCAAATGGGCCTGGACGACTTGGACAAACTGTTCTTGCGCGGCCGTTGATGAGTGCCTTGCCCCCCGCCATCTTCCTGATGGGCCCTACGGCCGCCGGCAAGACCGACCTGGCCATCGAGCTGACCAAAGTGCTGCCTTGCGAGCTGATCAGCGTCGACTCTGCCCTGGTTTACCGGGACATGGACATCGGCACGGCCAAGCCTTCAAAAGAACTGTTGGCACAGTATCCGCACCGGTTGATTGACATCATCGACCCGGCCGAGAGCTATTCCGCCGCCGATTTCCGTGCCGATGCCCTGGCCGCCATGGCCGAGATCACCGCGCGGGGCAATATTCCGCTGCTGGTGGGCGGTACGATGCTCTATTACAAGGCTTTGCAGGAAGGCTTGGCGGATATGCCTGCGGCCGACGCCCAGGTGCGTGGCGAAATTGAAGAAGAGGCTGCACGCCTTGGCTGGCAAGCCCTGCACGACCAGTTGGCGGCAGTCGACCCGGTTTCCGCTGCGCGCATTCACCCCAATGACCCCCAGCGCCTCAGTCGCGCCCTGGAAGTCTGGCGGGTGAGCGGCCAGACCATGACTGAACACAGGCTGAAACAAACTGCGCAAAGTGCTGATGCAGGCGCATCTGGACAGTCACAATTGCCCTATACTGTGGCGAATCTGGCCATTGCTCCGGCAAATCGCCAGGTGTTGCATGAACGAATTGCACAAAGATTCACAATTATGTTGGAACAGGGGTTTGTGGACGAGGTCGTAGCACTGCGTTCCAGAGGTGACCTGCATGCCGGGTTGCCTTCGATACGTGCTGTAGGCTACCGCCAAGTCTGGGAACACCTGGATGGCAAGCTGACGTCAGCCGAAATGCAGGAGCGCGGCATCATTGCCACGCGCCAATTGGCGAAGCGCCAGTTCACCTGGCTGCGCAGCTGGAGCGAGTTGCACTGGTTGGACAGCCTGGACAGCGACAATCTGTCACGCGCCTTGAAATACTTGGGATCGGTCTCCATATTGAGCTGAGTCCTTGCAATTGCCGTCTATCCTTGGGGGTGTGACGGCCATAAGCTATCTATTTTCCGAATTTTATTATTGATCCTTAAAGGAGTGCGGCACATGTCAAAAGGGCATTCGCTACAAGACCCTTACTTGAATACTTTACGTAAAGAGAAAGTTGGGGTTTCCATCTACCTGGTTAACGGTATCAAGCTGCAAGGCACGATCGAGTCGTTCGACCAGTTCGTGATCCTGCTGAAAAACACCGTCAGCCAGATGGTTTACAAGCACGCTATCTCGACAGTCGTTCCAGTTCGTCCAATCCGTCTGCCTAGCGCAGCAGGTGATGAACAGGGTGACGCTGAGCCAGGTAACGCCTGATAGGAGTCTCCTTTGTTCTTTGAGCGCCACGGTGGTGGTGAGCGAGTAATCCTCGTTCACTTGGATGGACAGGACCCTGAGGCGCGCGAAGATCCGCAGGAGTTTCAGGAGTTGGCAAATTCGGCCGGCGCCGAGACCGTTGCGTTTTTTAACGTACCGCGTCATCGGCCAACCGCCAAATACCTGATAGGCAGCGGCAAGGTCGAGGAACTGCGCGACCTGGTTCACGCCGAAGAAGCCGATCTGGTGATCTTCAATCACACCCTCACGCCCAGTCAGGAACGTAACCTCGAACGTGTTTTCGAGTGTCGCGTGATCGACCGCACCGGTCTGATTCTCGATATTTTCGCCCAGCGCGCCCGTACCCATGAAGGCAAGCTCCAGGTAGAACTGGCCCAGCTTGACCACATGAGCACCCGGTTGGTACGCGGCTGGACTCACCTTGAACGCCAGGGTGGTGGCATCGGCATGCGCGGCCCGGGTGAAACCCAGCTGGAAACCGACCGCCGCCTGCTGCGGGTGCGCCTGCGCCAGATCAAGGGCCGCCTGGAAAAAGTACGCAGCCAGCGCGAACAATCACGCCGTGGTCGCTCGCGTGCGGATATCCCTACCGTGTCCCTGGTGGGCTATACCAACGCCGGCAAATCCACGCTGTTCAACAACGTGACGAAATCGGACGTGTACGCGGCCGACCAACTGTTCGCCACCCTTGACCCGACCTTGCGCCGTTTGGATATCGACGACCTGGGGCCGATTGTCCTGGCCGACACAGTAGGTTTCATTCGTCATTTGCCCCACAAGCTGGTCGAGGCATTTCGGTCTACGCTCGAAGAGTCGAGCAATTCCGACCTGCTGTTGCACGTGATCGATGCGGCCGAACCGGATCGCATGTTGCAGATCGAGCAAGTGATGGTGGTGCTGGGCGAGATTGGTGCACAAGACTTGCCGATCCTCGAGGTCTATAACAAACTCGATTTGCTTGAGGGCGTTGAGCCGCAAATCCAGCGCGATGAAGACGGCAAGCCCCAGCGGGTATGGCTGTCGGCGCGCGATGGCAGTGGTCTGGAGTTGCTTGAACAAGCGATTGCCGAACTGCTGGGCAGCGATTTGTTTGTCGGCACCTTGCGCTTGCCGCAACGTTTTGCTCGACTGCGTGCACAGTTTTTCGAACTGGGCGCCGTACAGAAAGAAGAATACGACGAAGAAGGTGTCAGCTTGCTGGCCGTTCGATTGCCGCGCTCGGAGCTGAATCGGCTGGTCAGCCGTGAAGGTGTGGTACCGACAGAGTTCATCGAACAACACACTTTGCAATAAAAGCCTCCGAAAGCGGTTGTGCCGCAGTAGCAGGCATTCTGTAGCATTGGTCGGCGCGCCGTGGGTGCGTCTTTGCTTTATCAGATGGAGAGCGCTATGGCTTGGAATGAGCCGGGTGGCAACTCGAATAATCAGGATCCTTGGGGTGGTAAACGCCGCAATAATGGCGACCGCAAGGGGCCACCAGATCTCGACGAGGCCTTCCGAAAGCTGCAGGAAAGCCTGAATGGGTTGTTCGGTGGTGGAAAAAAACGTGGTGGTGGTGACGACGGCGGTCGCACAAGCAAGGGCGGCGGCTATGGCCTGCTGGGCCTCGGGCTTGTCGTGCTCGCAGCCGTGTGGCTGTACAGCGCCGTGTACGTGGTGGACGAGCAGGAGCAGGCTGTTGTGCTGCGCTTCGGCAAGTACTACGAGACTGTCGGGCCAGGCCTGAACATCTATTTCCCGCCGATCGACAAGAAGTACATGGAGAACGTCACGCGTGAGCGTGCCTACACCAAGCAGGGCCAGATGCTGACCGAAGACGAGAACATCGTCGAAGTGCCACTGACCGTGCAGTACAAGATCAGCAACCTGCAGGACTTCGTGCTGAACGTTGATCAGCCGGAAATCAGCCTGCAACACGCAACCGAAAGTGCCCTGCGCCATGTGGTGGGTTCCACCGCCATGGACCAGGTGCTGACCGAAGGTCGTGAATTGATGGCCAGCGAGATCAAGGAGCGCCTGCAGCGGTTCCTCGATACCTACCGCACCGGCATCACCGTCACTCAGGTGAACGTACAGAGCGCAGCTGCACCGCGCGAAGTGCAGGAAGCCTTTGATGACGTGATCCGCGCCCGTGAAGACGAGCAGCGTTCGCGCAACCAGGCTGAAACCTACGCCAACGGTGTCGTACCGGAAGCCCGTGGTCAGGCCCAGCGTATCCTTGAAGATGCCAACGGTTACCGCGACGAAGTGGTCTCCCGCGCCAAGGGTGAGGCGGATCGCTTCACCAAACTGGTTGCCGAGTACCGCAAGGCTCCGGAAGTCACGCGTGAGCGTCTGTACCTGGACACCATGCAGGAAGTTTTCAGCAACACCAGCAAGGTTCTCGTGACCGGCAGCAAAGGTGGGCAGAACAACCTGCTGTACCTGCCGCTGGACAAGATGATCGAAGGTGGTCGTAGCGGCACCAGCGCACCGTCCAGCAGCTCGAATGCCGCTGCCAACGAAGCGAGCGCCCGTGCGGCCGCTGACTTGCTGCAACAGCAAACACGTACCAGGGAGAGTCGTTGATGAGCAATAAATCGCTGACCGCCCTGATTGTGGGCGTCGTCGTGGTCATCGCTGCCTGGAACTGCTTCTACATCGTGTCTCAGACCGAGCGCGCGGTGTTGCTGCAATTCGGTCGTGTGGTGCAGGCGGATGTCCAGCCGGGCCTGCATGTGAAAGTCCCCTACGTGAACCAGGTGCGCAAGTTCGACGGCCGCCTGATGACCCTGGATGCACCGACACAACGCTTCCTCACCCTGGAAAAGAAAGCCGTGATGGTTGACGCCTACGCCAAGTGGCGCGTCAAGGATGCCGAGCGCTTCTACACCGCGACCTCCGGCCTCAAGCAGATTGCCGACGAGCGTTTGTCGCGCCGTCTGGAATCGGGCCTGCGTGACCAGTTTGGTAAACGCACCCTGCACGAGGTGGTATCCGGTGAACGTGATGCGCTGATGGCTGACATCACCCGTTCGCTGAACACGATGGCAGAAAAAGAGTTGGGCATTGAAGTGGTTGATGTCCGGGTCAAGGCTATCGACCTGCCGAAGGAAGTGAACCGCAGCGTGTTCGAGCGTATGAGCACCGAGCGTGAGCGTGAAGCCCGTGAGCATCGCGCCAAAGGTAACGAGTTGGCTGAAGGTATCCGTGCGGATGCCGACCGTCAGCGCCGTGTACTGCTGGCAGAGGCTTATCGCGAGTCTGAAGAGGCTCGTGGTGACGGCGACGCTCAAGCTGCGGCGATCTACGCCAAGGCTTACGGCCAGGACCAGGAGTTCTACGCGTTCTACCGTAGCCTGCGTGCCTACCGTGAAAGCTTCGCGAACAAAACCGACGTCATGGTGCTGGACCCAAGCAGCGACTTCTTCCGCTACCTGGAAAAGTCCAAGTAACCAAGCCTGTGACCTTAGGGCGCACTCCGTCGGGCGGCTAAAATGCCTGGCGGGGTGATCCTTTCAGAAAACGGGTGTATGATGCGGCAGCCGGGAAATTCCCGGCTTTTTTGCGTCTGCATGTTTGATTCGGCAGGCGCCACAGGTTTTTCGAGGAAAGTGCCCGACGAGGCCGCTGGCAGGCCGTTCGTCACGTCGCTCTTGCGCGTGGATTATGCAAAGCGTGGGTATTTTCTGCTTCACTCAAGGCTCGGCCGAGGGCTGGCCGCCCGGATCATAGGGGAATGGCGTAATGGCAACGGTAGACCGCTGGCTGCTGCCAGATGGCATCGAAGAAGTACTGCCACCAGAAGCTGCGCGCATTGAAGTAGCGCGTCGCCAGGTGTTGGATCTGTTCCAGAGCTGGGGTTACGAGTTTGTCGTGACCCCCCATATCGAGTACCTGGAATCCCTGCTGACCGGCGCGGGCCAGGACCTGGATCTGCGCACCTTCAAGGTCATCGACCCGCAATCGGGCCGGCAAATGGGTTTCCGTGCCGACATCACGCCGCAGGTGGCGCGCATTGATGCGCACACCCTGCGCCGCGAAGGCCCGAGCCGCCTGTGCTACGCCGGCAGCGTGCTGCATGCTCAGCCGCGTGCTTTGTCGTCTTCGCGCAGCCCGATCCAGTTGGGCGCCGAGTTGTACGGTGATGCCAGCCCGAGCAGCGACGTTGAAGTGATCAGCCTGATGCTGGCCATGCTGCAACTGGCTGATGTGCCGGATGTACACATGGACCTGGGCCACGTTGGTATCTACCGTGGTCTGGCCCGTGCGGCTGGTTTGTCCGGTGAAGTGGAGCAACAGTTGTTCGATGCCTTGCAGCGCAAGGCTATCGATGAAGTCATCGCCCTGACTGCAGGCGTGCCTGCGGACCTGGCCGACATGTTGCGCGCACTGGTGAACCTGTGCGGTGGCCGTGAAGTGCTGGTGGCTGCCCGTGAGCGCCTGGCCAATGCGCCGGCGCCGGTATTGGCTGCACTGGATGATGTGTTTGCGATTGCCGAGCAGTTGTCGGCGCGCTTCCCCGAGTTGCCGCTGTATTTCGACCTGGGTGAGTTGCGCGGCTATCACTACCACACCGGTGTGGTGTTTGCCGTTTTTGTGCCGGGTGTTGGCCAGGCCATCGCCCAGGGCGGTCGTTATGACGATATCGGCGCTGACTTCGGTCGCGCACGTCCGGCGACTGGCTTTTCTACCGATTTGAAAACCCTGGTGACCCTGGGGCGTGCTGAGGTCGAGCTGCCGTCTGGTGGCATCTGGATGCCCGACAGTACGGACGCAGCACTCTGGCAGCAGGTTTGCCAGTTGCGCAGTGAGGGTCAGCGTGTTGTCCAGGCTTTGCCTGGGCAGCCATTGGCCGCCGCCCGTGAAGCGGACTGCGACCGGCAATTGATTCTGCAGAACGGGCTTTGGCAAGTATCGCCACTGGCTTCTTGAGTTTTCCTGCCGGCCATCGCCGGCACCAAGTTTGCGCGAATGAGGACAAGTGTTATGGGTAAGAATGTCGTAGTCCTGGGCACCCAATGGGGTGATGAGGGCAAAGGCAAGATCGTTGATCTGCTGACCGAACATGCTGCCGCCGTAGTGCGCTACCAAGGTGGCCACAACGCTGGCCACACCCTGGTCATCGATGGCGAAAAAACCGTTTTGCACCTGATCCCGTCGGGCGTGCTGCGCGAAGGCGTGCAGTGCCTGATCGGCAACGGTGTTGTGGTTGCACCTGACGCCCTGCTGCGTGAGATCACCAAGCTGGAAGAGAAAGGCGTACCGGTGCGCGAGCGCCTGCGTATCAGCCCGTCCTGCCCGCTGATCCTGTCCTTCCACGTTGCGCTGGACCAGGCCCGTGAAAAGGCGCGTGGCGAGCTGAAGATCGGCACCACCGGTCGCGGCATTGGCCCGGCGTACGAAGACAAGGTTGCACGTCGTGGCCTGCGTGTGGGCGACCTGCTCAACATGCCGCGCTTTGAAGACAAGCTGCGTGAGCTGGTGGATTACCACAACTTCATGCTGGTGGGTTACTACAAAGAGCCGGCCATCGAGTTCGAAAAGACTCTGGCTGAGTGCAAGGAATACGCTGAGCTGCTCAAGCCGCTGATGCTGGACGTGACCGCCGAGCTGCACGACCTGCGTCGCGCCGGCAAAGACATCATGTTCGAAGGCGCCCAGGGTTCGTTGCTGGACATCGATCACGGCACCTATCCGTACGTGACCAGCTCCAACACCACCGCGGGTGGCGTTGCGACCGGTTCGGGCGTTGGCCCGATGTTCCTGGACTACATCCTGGGCATCACCAAGGCTTACACCACGCGCGTGGGTTCGGGCCCGTTCCCGACTGAGCTGTTCGACGCAGTCGGCGCGCACCTGGCCAAGCAAGGTCACGAGTTCGGTGCTACCACTGGCCGCGCCCGTCGTTGCGGCTGGTTCGACGCCGTTATCCTGCGCCGCGCTATCGATGTGAACAGCATCTCGGGCATCTGCCTGACCAAGCTGGACGTTCTCGACGGCCTGGAAACCATCAACATCTGCATCGGCTACAAAGATGCCGAAGGCAAGGATGTTGCACCGACCGACGCTGACAGCTACGTAGGCCTGCAGCCTGTGTACGAAGAAGTGCCGGGCTGGACCGAATCGACCGTGGGCGCCAAAACCCTGGAAGAACTGCCGGCCAATGCTCGTGCCTACATCAAGCGTGTTGAAGAGCTGATCGGCGCGCCGATCGACATTATTTCGACAGGCCCGGACCGCAACGAGACCATCGTTCTGCGTCACCCGTTCGCTTAATAAGCTGTTGATGTAAAAAGCAAAGGGCTCCTTCGGGAGCCCTTTTTTGTGGCCGGCTGGCAATCGGCACGACCCTTGCTACGGTTCTTTCTTTCGCGGTGCTATCAAATTAATGGCACCCGTGGTGGAGGGATTTACCGTGTCTGCCGTTCTCTCATTGTTACAAAGCCGGCTGTTGCGGCCGGTGTTCGTTACCCTAGGTATCGCTCTTTTGGTGCAAGTGCTGGTGGCCGTTGCCCTGACGCGAAGCACCGTGACGGCGTTGGAAGCGGATTTAAGCAGCCGCCTGGGTGCCGACAGCCAGAAACTGTCTGGCGAGCTGGCGCAAGCCGGCAAGGAAGTCACCTCGAGCCTGGACAGCTTGTCTTCGAGCACGCGCCAGCGTCTGACCGCAGGGCTTTCCACGCGCCTGCAAGAGGAGCAGAAGCAACTGCGTGCGACCCTGGAAAAAGACCTGCAGGACTCGGCCAATGACATGGCCCAACTGCTGGCGTCGGTGGCGCCCCGCGCCATGTGGGACAGCGACGTGCCGACATTGTCGGAGTTCGCCCGGCGCGCCCAGCGTAATCCCAACGTGTTGTTCGTGGTGTATGACGACGCCGCTGGCGAGCACCTGACCCGTTACCTCAATCGCGAAAACCCGATCAACCAGGCACTGCTCGACAAGGGCAAGGGCGACCGAGCCTTGGATAAGGTCCTGGATGCGGCTAAAAACGACCCTTCGGTGTTCTACGTCGAGGCGTCCATCAGCCCCAACGGCACGGAGATCGGCAAAGTCCGCATGGGCGTCTCGACCAAAGCCGTAGAGGCCGACCTGGCGGCGCTGGACAAGCGTTTTGCCGCACTGATCGCGAGCAGTGATCAGTTGGTCGGTGACAGCCTCAAAGGCGCCGCCGCCGACAGCGCAGCGGCCATGGGCGCGCGCCTGCAATCGGCGCAAGCCACTGCCACCCAGATGACCGCCAACACCAGCGGCGCCGTACAGGACGCTGCGGGAGCGTTGCGCTGGCGCATCGGCCTGGGGCTCGCCCTTGTCGGGTTTGGCGTATTGCTGCTGATCGCCATCGTGCTGGGGCGCCGTGTGGTCAATCGGCTGAAGTTGTTGATTGCCGCTATGGACGACCTGGCGGCGGGCGAGGGCGACCTCACCAAGCGTGTGCAGATCAATAGCAAGGACGAAATCGGCGACATGGCCTCGGCGGTCAATCGCTTTGTGGATAAGTTGCAGCCAATCGTGCGTGAGGCCGGCGATGTGGCACAGCGCACCGGCGTCGAAATCGGCGCCATGACCTTGCGCAATGCCGGGGCTGACAAGGCGGCCGGTTTGCAGCGCGACGAAGTTGCCGAAAGCTTGCGCGCTCTGTCGCAAATGGCCGATGAGGCCCAGGCCGAAAGCCATGCAATGCAGGCAGCGTTGCAGCAGGTGGTGGGTATTCGCCAGGCCACGGACGAAAACTCACGGACCTCGGCTGAGGTCGGCAGCCTGATCGAAGCGCTGGCGGGGCAAGTGCAGGCCGGTTCCCAGGTGATCGAGCGGTTGGCGCAGCAAAGCGAGCAGATCGAAGTGGTGTTGACGGTGATTCACGGGATTGCCGAGCAGACCAACCTGCTGGCCCTGAATGCGGCGATTGAAGCGGCGCGTGCCGGTGAGACCGGGCGAGGTTTTGCGGTGGTGGCGGACGAAGTGCGGGCGCTGGCGAGTAAAACCCAAAGCTCCACTGGGGATATCCAGGCGCATATCGTGGCGTTGCAGCAGGGCGCACGGGAAGCGGTGGAAACCATCGGCAAGGCCGGGCGCCAGGCGAATGAAGGGTTGTTGGTGCTGCGCGACAGTGTGCGCTTGCAACAGTCGGTGCAGGCTTCGGTGGAGCAAGTGCATGCGGCGATTGGCCTGGCGACGCGTGCGGCCGAGCACCAGGCCCAGGGCGCGCATGCGGTGCGTGGCCGGGTCGAGGTGATCCACGCCCAGGCTGAGCGGGCCGCGCAGGCGGTGGTGGAGACGACGGCCAGTGGCAAGGTGCTGGATGGGTTGGCAGCGCAGTTGAAGGCGAGTTTGGGGCAGTTTCGGGCTTAGCGTCGTCTGCGCCGGCCTCATCGCAGGCAAGCCAGCTCCCACATTTGACCGAGTTCCAGCGTTGGAATGCAATCGAATGTGGGAGCTGGCTTGCCTGCGATAGCGGTCTCAGCGGCTCAAATACATCCGCGTCGTCAGCAGATACACCGGCAACCCCGACACCAGAATCAACAGCGCCGCATACGGCGCCGCCGCCGCAAACTCAACATTCGAGGTATGCGCCCACACGGCAGTCGCCAGGGTATTCAGCCCCGTCGGGCTGAGCAGCAAAGTGGCCGTCAGCTCCTTCATCGCATCCAGAAACACCAACGCGAACGCCGCCCCCAAGGCCGGGAAAATAATCGGCAAGGTCACCCGGCAAAACGCGCTGAACGACGAGGAGCCCAGCGTGCGTGCCGCCTCTTCCAATTGCGGCGCAGCTTTGTTCAGTGCGGTTCGAATCGGCGCCTGAGCGAGCGGCAAAAACAACAGCGCATAAGCAATCAGCAGCAGCGCCGAGGTCTGATACAGCGCCGGCACATAGTGCAGGGCGAAATACACCAGTGTCAGCGCAATCACCAACCCTGGCAGGGCATGCAGCAGATAAGGCAGGCGCTCAGCCCAAATCGCCAACTGGCCTTTGTAGCGCACCACCAGCAGCCCCACCGGTACAGCTAATACCAGGCAAAGCGCAGCGCCGCCCAACGACAGTGCCAGAGAGGACAGCAGTGCCTCACCAATCTCGGCCACCGGGAATGCCGCCGATGAGCCCACTGCCAGCCAATAAGCGAGCATCCCCAGCGGAATGCCGCTGCCAATGATCGCCAGCGCCAGGCAGTACAGCTGGCCCACGGTCGACCATTTGCCCAGCTTGACCTGTTCAGCATGCCGCGCCGCGCCCTGGCCGATGCGCACATGCCGGCCTTTGCCGCGCACCCGCAGCTCCAGCCACAGCAGTGTCAGGCACATCACCAGCAGCACCGCCGAGAGCATCGCGGCATTGGCGTTGCTGAATTCCAGTTCGAACTGTTGGTAGATCGCGGTGGTAAAGGTTTGCAGGCCGATGATCGACAGCGCGCCGAATTCCACCAGCATATGCAGCGCGATCAGCAGGGCTCCGGCCAGCAGCGAGGGCCAGAGCAACGGCAGTGTAATTCGGAAAAAAACGCCCCAGCGATTCAGTCCCAGCGTGCGGGCCGACTCTTCAAGGGATGGATCAAGATTGCGCAATGTCGCCGCCACCGGCAGAAACACCAGTGGGTACTTGGACAGGGTCATCACCAGTATTGCCCCG
Organism: Pseudomonas sp. B19125; assembly: GCF_044218855.1. Taxonomy (NCBI): domain Bacteria; kingdom Pseudomonadati; phylum Pseudomonadota; class Gammaproteobacteria; order Pseudomonadales; family Pseudomonadaceae; genus Pseudomonas; species Pseudomonas sp. B19125. Next base: position 6,358,181 of record NZ_CP162589.1, on the reverse strand, counting down.
CCAAGCCCTTCGAAGTTGGCGCTCAGCGAGACCCAGGTAAAGCTGCTGACAAAGGCCGGTACCGCAAACGGCAGGCACAGGATTACTCCCCAGATGCGTCGCCCCGGCAGGTTGCTGCGCTCCAGTAGCCACGCCAGTGACAGGCCGATCACGCCGCAAGCCACCGTCACCCCAACCATCAAAGCCAAGGTGTTGCGCAACAGCCCGAACACATACGGCCGCCACAGCAGGTGCACCGCCTCCGCCCAGCCGGCCTGCCAGGCCTTGGTCCCGACATATACCAGCGGCAGCAGGCTCAGGCCAACCAGAAACAGCACGGGTAACAACAGCCAGATCGACGGGCGTTTGCGCCGGGGGGTGAACACCCCGGCGGGTAGCGATGGGTTCATCAGTTCAAGCCAACGTCACGTTCCAGGTCCAGGGCTTCTTCGGCGTTGCCAAGGTCTGCCGGGGTGACTTTCGGCGGTTGCAGCTCGCTGAACGGCTTGAGGCCGCGATTGGATTGCATGCCCTTGCGTAGCGGGTATTCGGCCGAGGTATTGGTGATGACGCGCTGGCCTTCTTCACTGGCCATGAATGCCAGGAGTTGCTGGGCTTCTTTGGGGTGCTTGCTGGATTTGAGCGCCGCCGCCGAGGACACGGTGATCAGGCCGCCCACATCGCCATCGGTGAAGTAATGCAGCTGAGAATCCAGGTTGGTTTTTTCTTTCTTCAGGGCGAACCAGTAGTAGTTGTTCACCAGCACGGTGGCCACTTCGCCGTTTTCCACGGCCTTGAGCGCGACCATATTGTTGCTGTACACCTTGCCGAAGGCGCGCAGGCCGGTCAGCCATTCTTCAGCAGCTTCGCGACCGTGCAGCTTGATAATCGCCACGGCCTGCTCCTGAAATGCGCCACTGGTGGGCACGAAGCCGACTTTGCCTTGCCACTCGGGGCCAGCGAAATCGAGTACCGATTTGGGCAGGTCTTTTTCGGCGATCAGTTTGGGGTTAAAGGCCACGACGCGGGTACGAGCGGTCACGCCCATCCAGTCACCGTTGCTGCCGACGTAATCCTTGGGCAATACGTCCAGCGTGCTCGCATCAATCTTGGCCAGCAGGCCTTGCTCGCCGAGTTTGTTCAGCGGCGGCGATTCTTCTGTGTAGATCACATCGGCAGGGGAGCGCTCGCCTTCTTCCACGACCTGGCTGGCGAGCTGGTTGCTGCTGCCTTTGCGCACGTTGACGTGAATGCCGGTCTTGGCTTCGAAGGCCTTGGCGAGTTCATCGCCGACTTCTTTGTGCTGGCCGTTGTACAGGGTCAGGGACACCTTGTCGGCGGAGTAGGCGGTGGGCGAGAGCAGCGTCAAGCCAAGCAGGGTGAGGGTCAGGCCACGCAGAAGGGATGTCTTGAGACGGTTATCGCGGATCATCATCCGAAGTGTTCCTCGCTTGTATGCAACAAATCATTGCAAGGATAAACGATAAAACTTCTCAAGTGCGGATGAGGGGAGAATCCTTGGGGAAGTTTTCAAACCCCGGAAACGAAAAAACCCGCTTTCGCGGGTTTGATCTGAATTTGGTGCCCAGGAGAAGACTCGAACTTCCACGACCTTGCGATCACCAGCACCTGAAGCTGGCGTGTCTACCAATTTCACCACCTGGGCATTATCAACAACGCTTGCGCTGTTGATGGAGCGAACTATACGGAGCGCTTTTTAATCTGTAAACCCCTGATATCAAAAATATAATTCAATATTCTTGTTAAAAATCAGAGGCCTGAAACGAAAAAACCCGCTTTCGCGGGTTTAATCTGAATTTGGTGCCCAGGAGAAGACTCGAACTTCCACGACCTTGCGATCACCAGCACCTGAAGCTGGCGTGTCTACCAATTTCACCACCTGGGCAGCATCAACAACGTTGCCGTCGTCGATGGCGCGCACTATACGGAGGCGATTTTGAGCTGTAAAGCCCTGCGATGAAAAAAGCCCGGAAAATTTCGCCAATGGTCATTCAAGGCGCTTTCCGAGGGCTGCAAAGGCCTTTTAAACGCTTGTTGACACCTGAAATTTCCCGTTTCAATACGCGTATGCCAAACTAACCCGCATATAGACAAGGTGAAAACTCTCTAATGGCCGATTGGCAGTCCCTCGATCCCGAGGCCGCTCGTGAAGCGGAAAAATATGAAAACCCTATTCCTAGCCGCGAACTGATCCTGGCGCATCTCGCCGATCGTGGTTCGCCTGCTAGCCGCGAGCAGTTGGTTGAAGAGTTCGGTCTGACCACCGAAGACCAGCTCGAAGCCCTGCGCCGCCGTTTGCGTGCCATGGAGCGCGATGCTCAACTGATCTACACCCGTCGTGGCACCTATGCGCCTGTGGATAAGCTCGACTTGATCCTGGGCCGCATCGCCGGCCATCGGGATGGCTTCGGCTTCCTGATCCCGGATGACGGCAGCGACGACCTGTTCATGAGCCCGGCGCAAATGCGCCTGGTATTCGACGGCGACCGTGCCCTGGCCCGCGTTTCCGGCCTGGACCGTCGTGGTCGCCGTGAAGGCGTGATCGTCGAAGTGGTGTCCCGTGCCCACGAGTCCATCGTTGGCCGTTACTTCGAAGAAGGCGGCATCGGCTTTGTAGTGCCGGATAACCCGAAGGTCCAGCAGGAAGTGCTGATCACCCCGGGTCGCAATGGCGCCGCCAAGGTCGGCCAGTTCGTCGAGGTGAAAATCACCCACTGGCCAACCGCGCGCTTCCAGCCACAGGGCGATATTGTTGAAGTGGTCGGCAATTACATGGCGCCGGGCATGGAAATCGACGTTGCGCTGCGCACCTACGATATTCCTCACGTCTGGCCGGAGGCTGTGCTCAAGGAAGCCGCCAAGCTCAAGCCGGAAGTGGAAGAGAAAGACAAAGAAAAACGCATCGACCTGCGCCATCTGCCGTTCGTCACTATCGACGGCGAAGATGCCCGCGACTTCGACGATGCGGTCTATTGCGAAGCCAAGCCTGGCAAGCTGCGCCTGTTCTCCGGCGGCTGGAAGTTGTTCGTTGCGATTGCCGACGTGTCCAGCTATGTGAAGATCGGTTCGGCCCTGGATAACGAAGCCCAGGTGCGCGGCAACTCCGTGTATTTCCCTGAGCGCGTGATCCCGATGCTGCCTGAGCAGCTGTCCAACGGCCTGTGCTCCCTGAACCCGAAAGTCGACCGTTTGGCCATGGTGTGCGAGATGACCATCTCCAAAACCGGCGAAATGACCGACTACCAGTTCTACGAAGCGGTGATCCACTCCCAGGCGCGCCTGACCTACAACAAGGTCAGCACCATCCTGGAAGCGCCGAAGACCAGCGAAGCCAAGGCCTTGCGTGGCGAATATGCCGACGTAGTGCCGCACCTCAAGCAGCTTTACGCGCTGTACAAGGTGTTGCTGGGCGCACGTCATGTACGTGGCGCAATCGACTTTGAAACCCAGGAAACCCGGATTGTCTTCGGTTCCGAGCGCAAGATCGCGGCCATTACGCCGACCACGCGTAACGATGCGCACAAGCTGATCGAGGAGTGCATGCTGGCGGCCAACGTGGCCACCGCAGAGTTCCTCAAAAAGCACGAAATTCCTGCCCTGTACCGTGTTCACGACGGCCCGCCGCCGGAGCGTTTGGAAAAACTGCGCGCTTTCCTCGGTGAGCTTGGCCTGTCCCTGCACAAAGGCAAGGACGGCCCGACGCCGAAGGATTACCAGGCGCTGCTGGCCAGCATCAAGGACCGTCCGGATTACCACGTGATCCAGACCGTGATGCTGCGCTCGCTGAGCCAGGCGGTGTACAGCGCCGATAACCAGGGCCACTTCGGCCTGAATTACGAGGCGTACACCCACTTCACTTCGCCGATTCGTCGTTACCCGGACCTGCTCACGCACCGGGCGATCCGCAGCGTGATCCACTCCAAGCAGAACACCCCGCACGTCAAGCGCGCCGGTGCCATGACCATTCCGAAGGCACGGATCTATCCGTACGACGAAGCGGCCCTGGAACAGCTGGGTGAGCAGTGCTCCATGAGCGAGCGCCGCGCCGACGAAGCCACCCGCGACGTAGTGAACTGGCTCAAGTGCGAGTTCATGAAAGACCGCGTGGGCGAGTCGTTCCCAGGTGTGATCACTGCTGTGACGGGTTTTGGCCTGTTCGTCGAGCTGACCGACATTTACGTCGAAGGCTTGGTGCACGTCACTGCGCTGCCGGGCGATTACTACCACTTCGACCCTGTGCATCACCGCCTGGCGGGCGAGCGCACCGGTCGCAGCTTCCGTTTGGGCGACACCGTGGAAGTGCAGGTCATGCGCGTCGACCTCGACGAGCGCAAGATCGACTTCGGCATGCCCGACAAGCCGACCGAAACACCGACTGGCCGTAAAAAGCGTGGCAGCGAACCGACTGCGCCAGCCAGCAAAGGCAAGGGCGCGCCTGCGAAAGCAGCGGCTACCGAGCCTGCGCCAGCCAAGGCTGCTCGTCGTTCGTCCACCAAGGAGAAGGCCCCTGAGGCCTACCGCCCGAGCGATGCAGCGGCGAAAAACGCTGAAGTGCGCAAGAGCCGTGAGTTGAAGCAGCAGTTGCTCAACGAAGCCAAAAGCGGTGGTAAAGCGGCGTCTGGGGGAAAGTCCCACGGGGCGGAAAAGCCGTCGAGCAAACCGAGTAAACACCGTAAAGGCCCGCCTAAAGCGGGTTCGGCCCCCGCGAAAAGCGGCGGGTCGCGCAAACCTAAGGCCAAGTCATGAGTCTGGAAAAAATCTACGGCGTGCACGCCGTAGAAGCACTGCTGCGTCATCACCCTAAACGCGTCAAGCAGGTGTGGTTGGCCGAAGGCCGCAGCGAGCCGCGTGTACAAGCGCTGGTCGAGCTGGCTACGCAAAACAAGGTTGCCATCGGCCAGGCCGAGCGCCGTGAAATGGACGTGTGGGTCGAGGGCGTTCACCAAGGCGTGGTTGCGGACGTAAGCCCGAGCCAGGTCTGGGGCGAAGCGATGCTCGACGAGCTGCTCGACCGTACCGAAGGCGCACCGCTGTTGCTGGTGCTGGACGGCGTGACCGACCCGCACAACCTCGGCGCTTGCCTGCGTTCGGCCGATGCCGCCGGTGCGCTGGCGGTGATCGTGCCTAAGGACAAGTCGGCAACGCTGACGCCGGTCGTGCGTAAAGTTGCGTGCGGCGCGGCGGAAGTGATTCCGCTGGTGGCCGTGACCAACCTGGCGCGTACCCTGGAGAAACTCCAGCAGCGCGGCCTTTGGATCGTGGGCACTGCAGGCGAAGCCGAGGTCAGCATTTATGACCAGGACCTCACCGGCCCGACCATCCTGATCATGGGGGCCGAAGGCAAAGGCATGCGTCGCCTGACCCGCGAGCACTGCGATTACCTGGTGAAATTGCCGATGGCCGGTAGCGTCAGCAGCCTCAACGTGTCGGTTGCCACCGGCGTGTGCTTGTTCGAGGCTCAGCGTCAGCGCGGTGCCAAGGCCAAGAGCAAGAAGTAACCCGATCAAAAATGTGCGGCCGGGCTTGTATGGGAGCTGGCTTGCCTGCGATAGCATCACCTCTGTATCACTGATACACCGAGGTGCCTGCATCGCAGGCAAGCCAGCTCCCACAGAATTTCAGCTCCCGCAGTCGTTTCAGGGTGTTTGGAAGATTGTTCAAATAATCACCAATCACCTTGCGCCGTTTCTCCCCCTTCTCTACAATTGCGCCCCTTGCCTTCCTGGCAGGCACCTATGTGCCTCCCTGCGGCAAGATCCATAAGTGTCATTCACTCCTTGTCTGACCGTTTTTGAGCGGCAGGCTACAACCCGTAAGGAGCATTCATGCGTCATTACGAAATCATCTTTTTGGTCCACCCGGATCAAAGCGAGCAAGTCGGCGGCATGGTTGAGCGTTACACCAAGCTGATCGAAGAAGACGGCGGCAAAATCCACCGTCTGGAAGATTGGGGCCGTCGTCAACTGGCCTACGCAATCAACAATGTTCACAAGGCTCACTACGTGATGCTGAACGTTGAGTGCACTGGCAAGGCCCTGGCCGAGCTGGAAGACAACTTCCGCTACAACGATGCAGTGATCCGTAACCTGGTCATCCGTCGCGAAGAAGCCGTTACCGGCCAATCCGAGATGCTCAAGGCTGAAGAAAACCGCAGTGAGCGCCGTGAGCGTCGCGACCGTCCTGAGCACGAAGGCGCTGAAAGCGCTGATAGTGATGACAGCGACAACAGCGATAACGCTGACGAGTAATCCACGGACCTTTTAAGGAGCCTATCAAATGGCACGTTTCTTCCGTCGTCGTAAATTCTGCCGCTTCACCGCTGAAGACGTGAAAGAGATCGATTACAAAGATCTCAACACTCTGAAAGCCTACGTATCCGAGACCGGCAAAATCGTTCCAAGCCGTATCACCGGTACCAAAGCACGTTATCAGCGTCAGCTGGCCACCGCTATCAAGCGCGCCCGCTTCCTGGCCCTGCTGGCCTACACCGACAGCCACGGCCGCTGAGACCGGGCAGTCGACAAGTAGTAAGGGATTGAATGCATGCGCGCCTTAGCTGAGTTCATCATGCGCGGTCGCGTGCAGGCCACTCTGGTAGTGGCCGGATGTGCAGCATTGCCGCTGCTTTATTGGTTGGGTGCTGCTGCAGGTTGCCTTGTGCTCCTGCGGCGCGGTTTGAAGGACGCCCTTGGCGTTCTTGCCCTGGGATTGTTGCCGGCCTTGATCTGGTGGCTTCAATTCGGTGATCCACGGGTACTTCTGGTACTGCTGGGGTCATCGAGCCTTGCGTTGGTTTTACGCGCAAGTGAGTCCTGGGTCCGCACGCTGCTGGTCAGCGTGGCATTGGGGTTGGTGTACTCAGTGATGCTTGGCGCGGCTTTCCGCCCGCAAATCGAAGCGCTGTCGCAAGAGATCGTCAAGATCCTGCCGATGGCCCTCGGGGATCTCTACCAGCAATTGTCGGTAGATGAGCGAGCGCGGTTTGCGTCACTGATTGCCCCGGTCCTGACCGGCCTGATTGCGGCATTGTTGCAGGTCGTCAGCGTGCTGAGCCTGATTGTTGGGCGTTATTGGCAAGCGTTGTTGTACAACCCGGGTGGTTTTGGTCGCGAATTTCGCAGTATCAGAATCCCAGCGGGGCCGGCGATGTTGCTGCTGGCGTGCATGGTTGTCGGGCCGAACTTCGGCCCACAGATGGCCTTGCTGGCGCCGATTTGCAGTGTGCCGCTGGTGTTTGCCGGGCTGGCCCTGATTCACGGGCTGGTTGCGCGAAAGCGCCTGGCCAAGTTCTGGCTGGTGGGGTTGTACGTCACGATGTTGCTGTTTATGCAGCTGATCTATCCGTTACTCGTGGTTTTGGCCATTGTCGACGGCCTGATTGATTTTCGCGGTCGTCTGGCGTCGAAAGACGCCGATAACGCGAACGGTGAAGGTTAAAAGTTAGAGGATTTTCACATGCAACTGATCCTTCTGGAAAAAGTCGCCAACCTGGGCAACCTGGGCGACAAAGTGAACGTTAAGGCCGGCTACGGTCGTAACTACCTGCTGCCATACGGCAAAGCCACCGCTGCAACCGCTGCCAACCTGGCTGCGTTTGAAGAGCGTCGTGCTGAGCTGGAAAAAGCCGCAGCAGACAAAAAAGCTTCGGCCGAAACTCGCGCTGCCCAACTGGCTGAGCTGGAAGTGACTATCACTGCCACCGCCGGTGACGAAGGCAAGCTGTTCGGTTCGATCGGCACCCACGACATCGCTGATGCACTGACCGCCTCCGGCGTTGAAGTGCAGAAGAGCGAAGTTCGTCTGCCGAACGGCACCATCCGCAACGTAGGCGAATTCGACGTAGCCGTGCACCTGCACGCTGAAGTTGAAGCCACCGTACGCGTTGTAGTGGTAGCAGCTTAAGCAACACCTAACTGACTGGCACCTCGCGTGCCAGGCGGTTAACATCGGGCACGATCCTGTTTACAGGTCGTGCCTTTTGTTTTTCTACACACCCCTAATTCCAAGTGGCCATGAACGATATTTCAGCTCCTGAGCAATACGATCTGCAAACCGCTGCCCTGAAGGTGCCGCCGCATTCCATCGAGGCCGAACAGGCCGTGCTCGGTGGCTTGATGCTGGATAACAACGCCTGGGAACGCGTGCTGGATCAAGTCTCGGACGGTGATTTCTATCGCCATGACCACCGCCTGATCTTCCGCGCCATTGCCAAGCTGGCCGACCAGAACTCGCCGATCGACGTGGTAACCCTGGCCGAACAGCTGGACAAGGAAGGCCAGACCTCCCAAGTCGGTGGTCTGGGCTACCTGGGTGAGCTGGCGAAAAACACGCCATCCGTCGCCAACATCAAGGCGTATGCGCAGATCGTTCGCGAGCGCGCCACGCTGCGCCAATTGATCGGTATCAGCACCGAAATCGCCGACAGCGCCTTTAACCCTGAAGGCCGCACTGCCGCCGAGATCCTCGACGAAGCTGAGCGCCAGATCTTCCAGATCGCCGAAGCGCGGCCGAAAACCGGCGGCCCAGTCAGCGTCAACGACCTGTTGACCAAGGCCATCGACCGCATCGACACCTTGTTCAACACCGACAACGCCATCACGGGTATTTCCACCGGCTACACCGACCTCGACGAGAAGACCAGCGGCCTGCAGCCGTCTGACTTGATCATCGTCGCCGGCCGTCCATCCATGGGTAAAACCACCTTTGCGATGAACCTGGTGGAAAACGCCGTGTTGCGCAGCGACAAAGCCGTCTTGGTTTACTCGCTGGAGATGCCAGGTGAATCGCTGATCATGCGTATGCTTTCCTCGCTTGGCCGTATCGACCAGACCAAGGTGCGAGCCGGTCGCCTGGAAGACGACGATTGGCCGCGCCTGACATCGGCGGTCAACTTGCTTAACGACCGCAAGCTGTTTATCGATGACACCGCCGGTATCAGCCCATCAGAGATGCGTGCACGTACTCGCCGGCTGGTGCGTGAGCACGGCGACATCGCCCTGATCATGATCGACTACCTGCAGCTGATGCAGATTCCAGGCTCCAGCGGTGACAACCGCACCAACGAGATTTCCGAAATCTCCCGGTCGCTCAAAGCCCTGGCCAAGGAATTCAACTGCCCGGTGGTGGCGCTGTCCCAGCTCAACCGTTCCCTTGAGCAACGCCCGAACAAGCGCCCGGTGAACTCCGACTTGCGGGAATCCGGAGCGATCGAGCAGGATGCTGACGTGATCATGTTCGTGTACCGCGACGAGGTGTATCACCCCGAAACGGAGCACAAGGGCATTGCCGAAATCATCATCGGCAAGCAGCGGAACGGGCCAATCGGCTTTATCCGCCTGGCGTTTATCGGTAAGTACACGCGCTTCGAGAACCTGGCGCCGGGTAGCTATAACTTCGACGATGATGAGTAAGTTTCAGCGCCTGTAAGGGCCTCATCGCAGCATAGGTATCTACACAACCGGTTAACACGAAGTCTGTGGCAGGTGGGCTGTTGTGGCGAGCAGGCTTGTCCTGCGTTGGGCTGCGAAGCGGCCCCAGTACAAGCACGGCAATTTTGCTGAAAGTACTCAGCGTCTGTTTTTGGGGCTGCTTCGCAGCCCAACGCAGGACAAGCCTGCTCGCCACAGGAGAAATAGGCTGCTTTTAAAAGTTGTGTAGATACCTATGCTCATCGCAGGCAAGCCAGCTCCCACATTTGAAGGTATTCACCGTTCGAGTGTGGGAGCTGGCTTGCCTTCGATTGCATCAGCACAATTCCGACCATTACCGTCGGAATTGGTCAAAATTTGTGCTATATTCCGCGCCCGCGATTTTTCATCTCAACACCGGTCACCGTCATGCAAACAGCCAAGCCGTTATTTGACTATCCCAAGTACTGGGCCGAATGTTTCGGTCCTGCGCCATTCCTGCCGATGAGCAGGGAGGAGATGGATCAGCTTGGCTGGGATTCCTGCGACATCATCATCGTCACCGGTGATGCGTATGTGGATCACCCGTCGTTTGGCATGGCGATCATCGGCCGGCTGCTGGAGTCCCAGGGCTTTCGCGTCGGGATCATTGCGCAGCCGAACTGGCAGTCCAAAGACGACTTCATGAAGCTCGGCGAGCCGAACCTGTTCTTCGGCGTCGCGGCCGGCAACATGGACTCGATGATCAACCGTTACACCGCTGACAAGAAAATCCGTTCCGACGACGCCTACACCCCAGGCGGCATGGCCGGCAAACGCCCGGACCGCGCCAGCCTGGTGTACAGCCAGCGTTGCAAGGAAGCCTACAAGAACGTGCCGATCGTACTTGGCGGCATCGAAGCGTCCCTGCGCCGCATCGCCCACTACGATTACTGGCAGGACCGTGTGCGCAACTCGATCCTGATCGATGCCTGCGCCGACATCCTGCTGTACGGCAACGCCGAGCGGGCCATCGTCGAAGTTGCCCAGCGCCTGTCGTGGGGCCACAAGATCGAAGACATCACCGACGTGCGCGGCACCGCGTTCATTCGCCGTGACACGCCTGAAGGCTGGTACGAGGTGGACTCCACGCGTATCGACCGTCCGGGCAAGATCGACAAGATCATCAACCCGTATGTGAATACCCAGGACACCCAGGCCTGCGCCATTGAGCAGGAAAAAGGCCCGGTTGAAGACCCGGAAGAAGCCAAGGTCGTACAAATTCTTGCCAGCCCGCGCATGACCCGTGACAAGACGGTCATTCGTCTGCCGTCCATGGAAAAAGTCCGTGGCGACTCGGTCCTGTACGCCCACGCCAACCGCGTGCTGCACCTGGAAACCAACCCAGGCAACGCCCGCGCTTTGGTGCAGAAGCATGGCGAAGTGGACGTGTGGTTCAACCCGCCGCCCATCCCTATGACCACCGAAGAAATGGACTACGTGTTCGGCATGCCTTACGCCCGCGTCCCGCACCCGGTGTACGGCAAGGAAAAGATCCCGGCCTACGACATGATCCGTTTCTCGGTGAACATCATGCGTGGCTGCTTCGGTGGCTGTACTTTCTGCTCGATCACCGAGCACGAAGGCCGCATCATCCAGAACCGTTCCGAAGAGTCGATCATTCGCGAGATCGAAGAGATCCGCGACAAAGTGCCAGGCTTTACCGGCGTGATCTCCGACCTCGGCGGCCCGACCGCGAACATGTACCGCATCGCCTGCAAGAGCCCGGAAATCGAATCCGCGTGCCGCAAGCCGTCATGCGTGTTCCCGGGCATCTGCCCGAACCTGAACACCGATCACTCCTCGTTGATTCAGCTGTATCGCAGCGCCCGTGCGTTGCCGGGTGTGAAGAAGATTCTGATTGCTTCCGGCCTGCGCTACGACCTCGCGGTCGAGTCGCCGGAATACGTCAAGGAACTGGTTACCCACCACGTCGGTGGCTACTTGAAGATCGCCCCGGAACACACCGAGGAAGGTCCGCTCAACCAGATGATGAAACCGGGCATTGGCAGCTATGACAAGTTCAAGCGCATGTTCGAGAAGTACACCAAGGAAGCGGGCAAGGAACAGTACCTGATCCCGTACTTCATCGCCGCCCACCCGGGCACCACCGATGAAGACATGATGAACCTGGCCCTGTGGCTCAAGGGCAATGGCTTCCGTGCCGACCAGGTGCAAGCGTTCTACCCGTCGCCGATGGCCACCGCCACCGCCATGTACCACTCGGGCAAGAACCCGCTGCGCAAGGTCACCTACAAGAGCGACGCGGTCACCATCGTCAAGAGCGAGGAACAGCGCCGTCTGCACAAGGCCTTCCTGCGCTACCACGACCCGAAAGGCTGGCCGATGCTGCGTGAAGCACTGACGCGCATGGGCCGCGCCGACCTGATCGGGCCGGGCAAGGATCAGTTGATCCCGCTGCACCAGCCGTCCACCGACAGCTACCAGAGCGCCCGTCGCAAGAACTCGACGCCGGCTGGCAGCCATAAGGTTGCGAAGGAGACCACCACCAGGATCCTCACCCAGCACACCGGCCTGCCACCGCGCGGCAGTGATGGCAGCAACCCGTGGGACAAGCGTGAGCAAGCCAAGGCGGCAGCTCAGGCGCGTAACAAGCAGGCGGCTAAAGAACGCAGTGATGCGGCGAAGGGCAAAGGCGGCAAGCCTGCGCGCAAGCCGGTCGTGCCGCGCTGATCGCAACCTGAATATGCAAAACGCCAGCCTCGTGCTGGCGTTTTGCTTTCTATTCGCTGGCGTGCCTGTTTGTTAAGGTGGCGCCCATTAGATCGCCATCGCAGGCAAGCCAGCTCCCACAAAGCCGGCCCGGCCATCCTCATATTCAAGGAAGAACACCCATGAGCAACCCCCTGCTCTCCATCGGCATGGACTCTAACCGCTCCCAATTCATGGCGCGCCAGCGCATCGAAAGCCAGATCAACCTGCCACGGTTGTTCGCCGCCATCGATGCCGACCCCGGCATTGTCGGCGCCGGTGTGGTGTACATCGACGCCGACTTCAATGTGATCACCCTGCGCGAATTCAAGCCCCTCTGCAGCATTAAGCCCAAGCGCATCATTTTGCGCGAAGCACAGAAGTACATTTCGCCCGCGCAATTTGTGGAGCAGGTCAAGACCGACCCACGGGAAGAACGCCTCAGAAAAGAGGCGTTTGATATGGGCTTGTCGTGCACCGCCGCGATTATCGGTTGGATCGTGGTGTTCAGCGGCAGCGTCGCCGTGCCTTTTACGGCGGGCGCCAGCGCGTTCGTGGTGGGCATTGGCGTGACGGCGGCGCTGGCCAGCAGTGCGCAATGCGGGTTTGGCGTGGCGCGTACCTACAACGAGATACTCGACCCTGACGCTAACGACCGGATGGATGACGCCGAATGGTTCGGCGCTGTTTCAACCATCCTTGATACGGCTTCCCTGGTGGGGATCGGCACCGGCGCGCTGACCACGGTGAAGCTGCTCAGGGCCAAAAAGGCTGCCGCTCTGGGCAAGAGTTGGTATGAATTGCTCAAGGGTTTAAATCGCCAGGAACGCAAGAAACTGACCAAAGAGCTGCTAAGCCTGCGCGACCCCAGCCTGACGCCCAAGTTGCTCAAGTTGCAGCAGCGTGCAGGCAAACTGACCAAGAGCTTCAGCTCCACGGAAATTCGGCATGCCACCCTGACCCAGATGAAAGACGCATTGGGCGGCATCCTCGGTATCGTGGGCAGCTACCGCAGCGGTAGCGTGGGCACCGCCACCACCCTTGCAATCGGCTTGTACGAGGACCTCACCGAATGAAAGGTTTCCCCGACATGGGCAGTTTCCTCGCGCGCTATTTCCCGGTGTTCATGGGCACGATCTTCATGGCGATCTTTTCCGGCGCGTCTGCTGTATCCCTCGCCGGCGTGACGTATTTGCGGGGTGTCGATGCGTCGCTTAAATCCGACTACTCAGGCCTGGCGATTTTGCTGCTGGTGGCGGTGCTGGTCTTTGCCAACGTGATGGTTGCGCGTGGCCGCCCATGGGCCACCGGCCTGGTGGCGGGTTACCTGGGTTGCTGCCTGCTGTTCGTGCTGCCGATGATCCAGTACCCCATTCCCAAACTGGTCTACGGCTCGGCTGTGCTCTTTCCGCTGTTGGGGTTGCTCCTGCTTAACAGCAAGCGCCACCGCGAAATGCGCCAAAAGCTGCTCGAAGTCCGCCACCTTCGCGAAGCCACGATCGCTCGCCACAAAACGCGCTGACTGGGTAGATTCACCACCCGGCCTCACACGCACGCCACAAATATGTGCAAGCCTTGCACCACGGCACCCACGTTGGCGCCGTTTTGGTGCTGTACTGCACCGGGTCTTACGATAAAGCGCAATGACGGCCGCTCTGGCATAAGTCTTGCGCGCTTTGTGTTCATGCCCTGGCTCGCAGGAGGCCGCCGTGTCGATTCATGTCGCGTTGCACCACGTTACGCATTACCGCTATGACCGCGCTGTCGAACTCGGCCCACAGATCGTGCGCTTGCGCCCGGCTGCCCATAGCCGCACGCGGATCTTGTCTTACGCGCTCAAAGTGCTGCCCGAGCAGCACTTCATCAATTGGCAGCAAGACCCGCAGGGCAATTACCTGGCGCGCCTGGTATTCCCGGAAAAGACCGATGAGTTGCGCATTGAGGTCGACCTCGTCGCCGAGATGGCGGTATTCAACCCGTTCGATTTTTTCCTCGAGCCCTACGCCGAAAAAATCCCCTTCAGTTACGCCGCCGATGAGCAGCGCGAGCTGGCGCCGTACCTGGAAACCTTGCCGCTGACGCCAAAGTTTGCCGCCTATCTGGCCGGCATCGACCGCACGCCGCTGCCGGCTGTGGATTTTCTGGTCGGGCTCAATCAGCGCCTGGCGGCCGACATCGGCTATTTGATCCGCATGGAGCCGGGCGTACAAACGCCGGAATTCACCTTGGGCGCCGCTTCCGGCTCCTGCCGCGATTCGGCGTGGCTGCTGGTGCAACTACTGCGCAACCTGGGGCTGGCGGCGCGGTTTGTGTCGGGCTACTTGATCCAGCTCACCGCCGACGTCAAAGCCCTCGATGGCCCGTCCGGCACCGAAGTCGACTTCACCGACCTGCACGCCTGGTGCGAGGTGTATTTGCCCGGCGCGGGCTGGATCGGCCTGGACGCCACCTCCGGGCTGTTCGCCGGTGAAGGGCATATCCCATTGGCCTGTAGCCCTGATCCTTCGTCCGCTGCGCCAATCAGCGGGCTGGTGGAACCCTGCGAGTGCGAATTTACCCACGAGATGTCGGTGGAGCGCATTTGGGAAGCGCCGCGCGTCACCAAGCCCTACACCGAAGAGCAATGGCTGGCGATCCAGGCGTTGGGCCGGCAGATCGACGCCGACCTGCTCAAGGACGATGTACGCCTGACCATGGGCGGCGAACCGACCTTTGTCTCCATCGATGATCCCGACGGCGCCGAGTGGAACACCGCGGCGCTGGGGCCGGACAAGCGTCGCCTGTCTGCCGAGCTGTTCCAGCGCATGCGCACACACTACGCGCCCAAAGGCCTGGTGCATTTCGGCCAGGGCAAGTGGTACCCCGGCGAGCAACTGCCGCGCTGGTCGCTCAATTGCTACTGGCGCCGGGACGGCGTGCCGATCTGGCACAACAGCGCGCTGATCGCCGATGAACAACAGGACTACGGCGCCGATGGCGTGATGGCTGGGCGCTTCCTGGCCAGTGTCGCCGAGCGCCTTAAACTGCCGGCACGCTTTGTGTTCCCGGCTTTCGAAGACAACTTCTACTACCTGTGGCGCGAAGGTGCGCTGCCGCAAAACGTCACCGCCCAGGACCCGCGCCTGAGTGATGACCTGGAGCGCGAGCGTCTGCGCAAAGTGTTCAGCCAGGGCCTGGATAAAGTCATCGGCCAAGTGTTGCCTCTGGCGCGCACGGCGGCCAATGACCGCTGGCAGAGTGGGCGCTGGTACCTGCGTGACAACCACTGCCGTCTGGTGCCGGGCGACTCGCCGCTGGGTTACCGCCTGCCACTGGCCTCGCAACCGTGGGTGACGGCGGCGGAATACCCATTTGTGCATCCCACTGACCCGAATCAGGATCAGCCGGACCTGCCGACCACCGCGCAACTGCAAAGCCATGGCACGCCTGCGCCGAGCGACGAGCGCGTGCCCAAGGTCGACGAATCCGCCGATTGGCTGACTCGCACCGCCTTGTGTGCCGAAGCACGGGAAGGGCGTTTGTACCTGTTTATGCCGCCGCTGGAACGCGTCGAGGATTACCTGGAGTTGGTGGCCGCTATTGAAGCCACCGCCGAAGAACTGCATTGCCCGGTGTTGCTGGAAGGTTACGAGCCGCCGTTCGATACGCGCTTGAGCAACTTCCGGGTCACGCCGGATCCGGGTGTGATCGAGGTCAATGTGCAGCCGTCCGCCACTTGGGATGAGCTGGTAGAGCGCACCGAGTTCCTCTATGAAGAGGCGCGGCAAACCCGCCTGACCACCGAAAAGTTCATGATCGACGGACGCCACACCGGCACCGGCGGTGGTAACCACTTTGTGCTGGGCGGCGCGACGCCGAAAGACTCACCGTTCCTGCGCCGCCCGGATTTGCTGCGCAGCCTGATCAGCTACTGGCATAACCATCCGTCCTTGTCGTACCTGTTTTCCGGGCTGTTTATCGGCCCGACCTCCCAGGCGCCACGGGTGGATGAAGCGCGTAACGACGCGCTGTATGAGCTGGAAATCGCCTTCGCACAAATGCCCGAGCCTGGCGAAGAATGCCCGCCGTGGCTGGTCGACCGGCTGTTGCGCAACCTGCTGATCGACGTGACTGGCAACACCCACCGCGCCGAATTCTGCATCGACAAACTCTACTCGCCCGATGGCGCCACTGGCCGCCTGGGTCTGTTGGAATTGCGTGCGTTCGAAATGCCGCCCCATGCGCGCATGAGCCTCACCCAACAATTGCTGTTGCGCGCCTTGGTCGCGCGTTTCTGGCGCGAACCGTATGCACCGCCAAAACTGGCGCGTTGGGGCACTGAGCTGCACGATCGCTTTTTGCTGCCGCACTTTATCGAGCAGGATTTTGCCGACGTGATCGTCGAGCTGAATGCTGCTGGTTACCCGCTGCGCGCCGAATGGTTTGCCGCGCACCTGGCGTTTCGTTTCCCCAAGGTCGGCGACTACGCCGTCAGCGGTATCGAACTGGAGTTGCGCCAGGCGTTGGAGCCTTGGCACGTGCTGGGCGAAGAAGGCGCCGTCGGTGGCACGGTGCGTTACGTGGACTCATCCCTGGAACGCTTGCAGGTGAAGTTGAGCGGCTTGGCGCCGCAACGCTACCTGCTGACCTGCAACGGCATCCCGGTGCCGTTGCAGCCGACCGGGCGTATCGGCGAGTTCGTCGCTGGCGTGCGTTATCGCGCCTGGCAACCGGCTAACTGTTTGCAACCGACCATCGCGGTGCATGCGCCGTTGGTGTTCGACTTGCTCGATACCTGGATGCAACGCTCGCTGGGCGGCTGCCAGTACCACGTAGCGCATCCGGGTGGGCGCAATTACGACAGCTTGCCGGTGAATGCCAATGAGGCGGAGAGCCGGCGCATGGCGCGGTTTTTCCGCCTCGGCCACAGCCCAGGCAAATTGCCTGTGCCGCCCTTGGTGATTAACGATGAACTACCAATGACCCTGGATTTGCGGCGTTTCCCCAATAAAAATGACTAAATGAGATCTAAAATGTGGGAGCTGGCTTGCCTGCGATAGCGGTGTATCAGCCAGCCAATCAGGTGGTAGGAAAACCGCTATCGCAGGCAAGCCAGCTCCCACACAAGATCGCGTTGAATTTGATTTAAACTGACTTCCCTTGCCTCTGCCGAGCGTTCCATGCCCGACTTGCTCGACCGTTACCCGCTCACTGCGGGCACCTATCACGAACTGCTCGACGACAGTGGCGCGGTACGTGCCCATTGGCAGCGCCTGCTCGATCACCTGCAACGCAGTACGCCCGTGCAACTGGCCCAGCGCCAGGCGTTGCTGACCCGGCAGATCCAGGAAAACGGCGTGACCTACAACGTCTACGCCGACCCCAAAGGCGCCGACCGCCCGTGGGAGCTGGACTTGCTGCCCCATGTGCTGGCCGCCGATGAGTGGCTGCACCTGTCGGCCGGTATCGCCCAGCGTGCGCGTTTGCTCAATGCCGTGCTCGCCGACCTGTACGGCCCGCAGCGCTTGATCAAAGAAGGCCTGTTGCCGGCGGAGCTGGTGTTTGGGCACAACAACTTCCTGTGGCCGTGCCAGGGCATTCAGCCACCGGACGGCGCGTTTCTGCACCTGTATGCCGTGGACCTGGCGCGCACCCCGGATGGCCGTTGGTGGGTCACCGCCGACCGTACCCAGGCGCCATCGGGCGCAGGTTACGCGCTGGAAAACCGCACCATCGTGTCCCGTGCATTCCCGGATCTGTACCGCGATTTGCAGGTTCAACACCTCACCGGTTTCTTCCGCACGCTCCAGGAAACCCTGGCCCGCCAGGCGCCCGGTGACGACCAGCCACCGTTGATCGTGCTGCTCACGCCGGGGCGTTTCAACGAAAGCTATTTCGAACACCTCTACCTGGCGCGCCAGCTCGGCTACCCATTGGTAGAAGGCGGCGACCTCACGGTGCGCGACAGCACGGTGTTCCTCAAAACCCTCAGCGGCCTGCGCCGGGTGCACGCGATCATGCGGCGCCTGGATGACGATTTCTGCGACCCGCTGGAGCTGCGCACCGACTCGGCGCTGGGCGTGCCCGGCCTGCTGGATGCGGTGCGCCAGGGCAATGTGCTGGTGGCCAATGCCTTGGGCAGCGGCGTGCTGGAGTCGCCCGGTTTGCTCGGCTTTCTGCCGAAGATCAACGAGTTTTTGTTTGGTGAAGAACTGATCCTGCCGTCCATCGCCACCTGGTGGTGCGGCGAGGCGCCGGTGCTGGCCGAAGCCTTGGAAAAGCTGCCGGAATTGCTGATCAAACCAGCGTTTCCTTCGCAAAGCTTCGCGCCGGTATTCGGCCGCGATTTGAACGAAGAGCAACGCCTGGCCCTGGCCGAGCGCATGCGTGCGCGGCCTTACGCCTATGTGGCCCAGGAGCTGGCGCAATTGTCCCAGGCGCCGGTATGGCACACCGTCGACGACCATCTGCAACACCGTGCCATCGGCATGCGCGTGTACGCGGTGGCCAGCGCTGACGGCTACCGTGTACTGCCCGGCGGCCTGACTCGCGTGGCGGCTGAGGCGGATGCCGAAGTGGTGTCGATGCAGCGTGGTGGCGCGAGCAAAGACACGTGGGTGCTCGGCGATCGCGCTGTCGGCGGCGAGCATTGGCGCGCGCAACGGGCGATTGGCGTACATGATCTGGTGCGGCGCGACCCTTATCTGCCGTCGCGCGTAGTGGAAAACCTGTTCTGGTTTGGCCGTTACTGCGAACGCTGTGATGACAGCGCGCGCTGGCTGCGCATTGTGCTGGCGCGTTATGTCGATGGCGACGACCCGCAAGCCTTGCAGGCCGCTGTCGAGCTGGGCGAGACCCTGCGCTTGTTGCCGGAGGAGGGCGAACTGCCCGAGCGCCTGCTTGCCGCTTTGCTCGGCGATGACTGGCCGTCGAGCCTGCGCGCCAACCTGCAACGCTTGCAGTGGGCGGCGTCCCAGGTGCGTGGCAAGTTGTCCCGCGAGAACTGGCAAGCGCTAGTGGAGTTGCAGCGCGAAGCCCTGGAGTTGGAAAGCGAGGCCCCGGATTTTGGCGAGTTGCTGGACTTCCTCAACCGCCTGGTGATGTCCCTGGCGGCGCTGTCCGGGTTTGCCCTGGATGACATGACCCGTGATGAAGGCTGGCGCTTTTTGATGATGGGCCGGCGTATTGAGCGCCTGCAATTTCTCAGCAGCAGCCTCGCCGCGTTCCTGCGTGGCGTGGCGGTATTTGATCAGGCCGGGCTGGAATGGCTGCTGGAGCTGGGCAATAGCAGCATCACCTATCGCTCGCGTTACCTGGCCGTGCCGCAACTGATCCCGGTGCTCGACTTGTTGCTGCTCGATGAGCAGAACCCGCATGCGGTGCTGTTCCAGTTGAAGCTGGTCAGCCGCACCCTGCGGCGTCTCAATGATGACTTTGGCGTGCCACGGGAAACCGGCCTGGCGCCGTTGGTGGAGCGCCTGTCGCGTTTTGATCTGGGCTGCCTGGAGAACCCGCTGTTCGGCGAATCCAGCGTACGTGCCGCGTTGGACGGCCTGGCGGACCTGCTGCAAGCGGTCGCCGATGAGAGCGGGCAAGTGTCGGATCGCCTGGCGTTGCGCCACTTTGCCCATGTGGATGATGTCAGCCAGCAAACGGTGTCGGTGTGATGAGTGCGCGCTACCAGATTTTTCACGATACCCATTACCACTACGACAGCCCGGTGTCCCTGGCCCAGCAGTTGGCGCACCTGTGGCCGCGGCCGTGCGCGTGGCAGCGCTGCAGTTCCCAGCAATTGGATATCAGCCCGCAGCCGTCGTCGCGTCGTGATGAGCTGGACGTGTTCGGCAACCCGATCACCCGGCTGGCGTTCGAACGGCCCCATGATGAATTGCTGGTCAATGCCGGGCTGACCGTGGAAGTGCTGGCGCGGCCGGCGCTGGATTTCCAGCAGTCACCGCCTTGGGACCAGACGCGCGACAGCCTGACCTACAGCAGCCAGGTGCTGTCGCCGGAGATGCTCGAAGCCTGCCGTTATCGCTTCGAGTCGCCCTACGTGCACCTGAAGAGCACCTTCGTCGAGTTCTCCGAAAGCTGCTTCCCGCCAGGCGTGCCGTTGCTGCTGGGCGTGCAGGCCTTGATGCAGAAGATCTTCAGCGAATTCACCTTCGATGCCGAAGCCACCCAGGTCGCCACGCCCTTGGTGGAAGTGCTGGAGCGCCGACGCGGCGTGTGCCAGGACTTCGCTCACCTGATGCTCGCGTGCCTGCGCTCGCGGGGCCTGGCCGCGCGTTACATCAGCGGCTACCTGCTGACCCAGCCACCGCCCGGCCAGCCACGTCTGATCGGCGCCGATGCATCCCACGCCTGGGTCTCGGTGTTTTGCCCGGTGGCGGGCTGGGTGGATTTTGATCCGACGAATAACGTGCAGCCGGCACTGGAGCACATCACTCTGGCCTGGGGCCGTGATTTCTCGGATGTGTCGCCGTTGCGTGGGGTGATTCTGGGAGGAGGGAACCATGACCCGGAGGTTCGGGTGACGGTGATGCCGCTGGAGTAACAGTGGGTTGGGGTGAGCAGGGAGGGCCTGCTCACCTCAACAAAATTTATTCCGCCGGGTCTTTCGGTGTCTCGGTGTCATCAGCAGCCACTTCGCCTTCAGCATCCGGGTTCAGTGCGCCTGCTTCTTCATCTGCAGCGGCTTTCTTGCGTTGCAGCTTTTCCTCTTTCTTCTGCTCCTTGGCCAAGTCTCTCTGACGTTTGGCGAAGGAGTAATTAGGTTTGGCCATGGGCGATCCTCTAGGGTCGAAGGTGAGGGTGGGCGGCGCGCAGCTGCCTTGGGTCGCTATGGTAGCAGCTTAGCAGCGCGATTGGCCTTCACTTACCGCAGGCATACGCGGCCAAGAGGCCGTTGAAGAACTGATTGAAGTGCATGGCAGACGCTCCGGTGGGTGATGGAGCGATCATAAGCGGGTGGCGGTTGTTTGGCTGGTAGATTGTGTTGATCAGTCTGATAGCCTAAAGTTGTATACAATCTGTTGATTCAGATCATAAGAATTTCAGCCTGCTTGGGGCACCCTAGTCGCAATACGCGTTTTTTAAACCCTGCCTTGGAGATTCACATGTTTGCCAAAATCGTTGCTGTTTCCCTGCTGACACTGGCGAGCGGCCAGTTGCTTGCTGCAGAGTGCGCGGTCACTGTTGATTCCACCGACCAGATGTCCTTTAACACCAAAGAAATCACCATCGACAAGAGCTGCAAGAAGTTCACCGTGAACCTTGAACACTCCGGCAGCTTGCCGAAAAACGTCATGGGCCATAACTGGGTGCTGAGTTCCGCCGCCGACATGCCGGGCGTTGCCAGCGACGGCATGGCCGCTGGTATCGACAAAAACTACCTCAA
The DNA here is from genome assembly GCF_044218855.1 of Pseudomonas sp. B19125. NCBI lineage: Bacteria > Pseudomonadati > Pseudomonadota > Gammaproteobacteria > Pseudomonadales > Pseudomonadaceae > Pseudomonas > Pseudomonas sp. B19125. The sequence continues at coordinate 6,336,644 of NZ_CP162589.1, read as the reverse complement.
AGACGGCGACACTCGCATCATTGCTCACACCAAGATCATTGGTGCTGGTGAGAAAGATTCGGTGACCTTTGATGTGTCGAAACTGGCTGCCGGCACGGATTACGCGTTCTTCTGCTCGTTCCCGGGCCACATCTCGATGATGAAAGGCACTGTGGTAGTCAAGTAACACCGCGTTATCGTTCATCGCAGGCAAGCCAGCTCCCACATTTGACCGCGTTCCCCTGTTGGAACTCGGTCAAGTGTGGGAGCTGGCTTGTCGAATCGTCGCACCGCTGCGATTGCGGTCTACCTCACGGCGCGAAGGGCATGACGCGCTTGTGCTCAGTCTTGCGATACGTGTCGCAGATAATCTTGAACGCTTCCTCACGCACCGGCTCGCCGTGCAGGAACGCATCGATCTCGGCGTAGGTCACGCCGTGTGAGGCTTCGTCCGGTTTGCCCGGCGACAGGTCTTCAAGGTCGGCAGTCGGGATCTTCTCGACCAGCGACTCCGGCGCGCCAAAGTGCCGCGCAATCGCACGCACCTGGTTCTTCACCAATCCGCTCAGCGGCGCCAGGTCGCAGGCACCGTCACCGAACTTGGTGAAGAAACCCATCACCGCTTCCGCCGCATGGTCAGTGCCGATCACCAAACCACCGGCCGCGCCAGCGATGGTGTACTGCGCCACCATGCGCATGCGCGCCTTGGTGTTGCCCAGCACGAAATCACGCGACACCGCCGCCTTGCCTTCAAACGCCGCCACTTCATTGGCCAGGGATTTAACCGCCGGGCCGATGTTCACGGTGTGGCGTTCGTCCGGGTCGATAAAGTCCACCGACGCCTGGGCGTCGTGTTCGTCGAACTGGGTTTCGTAGGGCAGGCGCACCGCGATAAAACGGTAGGCTTCATCACCTGTGCTGGCGCGCAGTTCTTTCATTGCACGCTGGGCAAGCAGGCCGGCGGTCAGCGAGTCGACACCGCCGCTGATGCCCAGCACCAAGCTCTTGAGCCCGGAATTGCGCAGGCAGCCTTGGATAAACCCTACGCGGCGCGCCACTTCGGCCTCAAGGGCGGCCTGGTCGTTGAACGGTGCTTGGACCTTGAGCTGCTGCGCAATCTCACGCTGTACGGCTTGCATGATTCACTCCTTGCTGGAAAGGGCAGGTACTTTAAAAACGTGACGCAAATAGGCGACAAAATTCGGATCGGTGCAGTGGGTCTTGCCCGCCTCATCGGAAATTTTCGCGACGGGCTGGCCATTGCAGGCGGTCATTTTAAGCACGATGCTCATCGGTTCAACACCCGGAATGTCACAGGTCAGGTTGGTGCCGATACCGAAGCTGACATTAATGCGACCGCGCAATGCGCGGAAAATCTCCAGGGCCTTGGGCAGCGTCAGGCTGTCGGAGAACACCAGGGTCTTGCTCATCGGCTCGATACCGAGCTTGTGGTAGTGGGCGATGGCTTTTTCGGCCCATTGAATCGGGTCACCGGAGTCGTGGCGCAGGCCGTCAAAGAGCTTGGCGAAGTACAGGTCGAAATCGCCCAGGAACGCGTCGGTGGTGATGCAGTCGGTCAGCGCGATGCCGAGCAGGCCACGGTATTCGCGTACCCAGCAATCGAGGGCGGCGATCTGGCTGTCGATCAGGCGCGGGCCGAGTTGTTGGTGGGCCATGATCCATTCGTGGGCCATGGTGCCCAGCGGTTTCATGTCGAACTCGCGGGCCAGGTGCACGTTGCTGGTGCCGACAAAACGCCCGGGGAAGTCGTGCTTGAGCACGCTGACCACTTCTTCCTGCACGCGGTACGAGAAGCGCCGGCGGGTGCCGAAGTCGGCCACTTGCAGCTCCGAGAGCTCTTCGCTGCTGGCATTGGCGGACAGCCAGTCGAATTTGCGGTACAGCTGTTCGCGGGCCTGTTCGAGGATGACGGTCTGGTAGCGGTAGCGGTTACGCACTTCGCTGACGATGGCCAGCATCGGCACTTCAAACAGGATCACATGCAGCCACGGCCCACGCAGGCGGATAAATAGCTCGCCGTTCTCGATGCCGGTTTGCACATAGCGCAGGTTGAAGCGAAACAGCCCCAGAAAGCGCAGGAAGTCCGGCTTCATAAAGCTGATGCGTTCCAGGAAGCCCAACTGGTCGGGGCTCAGGCTCAACTCGGCGAGGCGTTCGATCTGGTAGCGGATTTCCGCCAGGTACGGGCGCAGGTCTTCACTGTTGCGGCAACGAAACTCCCATTCAACTTCCACGTTCGGGTAGTTGTGCAGCACCGCCTGCATCATGGTCAACTTGTAGAAGTCGGTGTCGAGCAAGTTCTGCACGATGCGATCGGCAAACACACTCTCGCTCATAACGGGAATCTCCAGACGGGTCGGCGATGGGCGCCGGCCTTTACGCACAATTAAGGAAGGGTGCTAGTGGCGCATAGACCTGTAGGGTTTTGCCAGTGATTTTTTCAGTGCGGCCACTGGCCTCATCGCAGGCAAGCCAGCTCCCACACTTGAAATGCATTCCAAAGGTGGGAGCTGGCTTGCCTGCGATAGCGGTGGTGCAGCCCAAAAAGAGCTAAACCTGCTCCATCATCCACTTCACAAACTCACGCACCTTGGGCACCTCCGCCGAATGCTCGGGATACGCCAGGTAATACGCATCCTGGCTGGGCATCGCATGCTGCCAGGGAATCACCAGCTTGCCCTCGGCCAGCTCTTCCTCCACCAGAAAGCGCGGCAACAAGGCCACGCCACAGCCGACCTGCGCCGCCCGAATGCACATATAAAAGGTATCAAAACGCGGCCCGTGGTAGCTGTGCTCGGTCTGGTAGCCCTGGCTGGCGAACCAGTCATGCCAGCCTTGCGGTCGCGAGGCGTTTTGCAGCAGCACCAGGTTGCTCAACTGCGTGGGGTCGGTGAATGGCTGCGCAGGCAAGCTCTCTGGCGCACACACCGGCACCAACTCTTCGCTGAACAGTTTCAGGCTCTCGGTGCCTGGCCGTGAACGCTGGCCGAAGTAGAAGGCCATGTCGGCCTTGCCTTGCAACAGTTCGTCCGGCTCCTGCTCGTTGCACAGGTCCAGGTGGATCTGCGGGTGACGCAAACGCCAGCCCTTGAGGCGCGGCACCAGCCAGCGCGCGCCGAACGTGTAGGGCGTGGACACGCGCAGCACTTCGGTCTCGCCGCCGTAGGAGCGCAGGTAGTGGGTGGACATCTCCACTTGCGTGAGGATCTTGCGCACTTCCACCAGGTACAAATCCCCTGCCGGGGTCATCTGCAAGCGGCGGCGCACCCGGCGAAACAATAGGTGTTGGAGCAATTCTTCCAGCTGCGCGACCTGCTTGCTCACCGCGCTTTGCGTGAGGTTCAGTTCCTCGGCAGCGCGGGTGAAGCTCAGGTGGCGGGTGGCGGCTTCGAAACACTGCAGGGCGGTGATCGAGGGCAAATGTCTTTTATTCAGCACGGCACGCCTCTTTTTATTCTTTGCATGAGTAAACGGAATGATATCTCGCCTAATCGTCGTTTGTTGGCAAGTCTTGGGCCAGCTACAAATAAGGTCTGGATCGCCGTGTCTGTGGCGGCGCGAATTTTCTGTTTGAGTTTGAAGGAGTGACCCATGGTTGCCGCATTGCTTGACCGTCTCGGGGTAAACCCGGCGCTGTACCAGTCGGGTAAACAGCCCGTGCATTCGCCGATTGATGGCAGCCGTATCGGCAGTGTGCACTGGGAAGGTGCCGCTGAAGTGGAGCAGCAGGTCAGTCGCGCCGAGCATGCATTCGAGGCCTGGCGCAAGGTGCCGGCACCGCGTCGCGGCGAGCTGGTGCGCCAGTTCGGCGATGTATTGCGCGAATATAAAGCCGACCTGGGCGAGTTGGTGTCGTGGGAGGCCGGCAAGATCACCCAGGAAGGCTTGGGTGAAGTGCAGGAGATGATCGACATCTGCGACTTCGCCGTGGGCCTGTCCCGCCAGTTGTACGGCTTGACCATCGCCTCCGAGCGCCCAGGCCACCACATGCGTGAAACCTGGCACCCGCTGGGTGTGGTCGGCGTGATCAGCGCCTTCAACTTCCCGGTCGCCGTGTGGGCGTGGAACACCACGCTGGCGCTGGTGTGCGGCAACGCGGTGATCTGGAAACCCTCGGAAAAGACCCCGCTGACCGCCTTGGCCTGCCAGGCATTGTTCGAGCGCGTACTGAAGAAGTTCGACGGCGCCCCCGACTACCTCAGCCAAGTGATCATTGGCGGCCGTGACGCCGGTGCGGCGCTGGTGGATGACCCGCGCGTTGCGCTGATCAGCGCCACCGGCAGCACGCGCATGGGCCGCGAAGTGGCGCCGAAAGTCGCCGCACGTTTCGCCCGCAGCATCCTTGAGCTGGGCGGCAACAACGCGATGATCCTCGGCCCAAGCGCCGACCTCGACATGGCCGTGCGCGCCATTCTGTTCAGCGCCGTCGGCACTGCCGGCCAGCGTTGCACCACCTTGCGCCGTTTAATCGCCCATGAGTCGGTCAAGGAAGAAATCGTTACCCGTCTCAAAGCCGCCTATTCCAAAGTGCGCATCGGCCACCCGCTGGAAGGCAACCTGATCGGCCCGCTGATCGACAAGCACGGCTTCGAGAACATGCAGGACGCCCTGGAGCAAGCCTTGAGCGAAGGCGGCAAGGTGTTCGGCGGCAAGCGCCAGCTGGAAGACAAGTTCCCGAATGCCTACTACGTGTCGCCGGCCATTGTGGAGATGCCCGAGCAAAGTGACGTGGTGTGTACCGAAACCTTCGCGCCGATTCTGTATGTGGTTGGCTACAGCGACTTCACCGAAGCCTTGCGCCTGAATAACGCCGTGCCGCAAGGCCTGTCCTCGTGCATCTTCACCACCGACGTGCGTGAAGCCGAGCAGTTCATGTCGGCGGTGGGCAGTGACTGCGGCATCGCCAACGTCAACATCGGCCCGAGCGGCGCGGAGATTGGTGGCGCGTTTGGTGGTGAGAAAGAGACCGGTGGTGGGCGTGAGTCGGGTTCGGATGCATGGCGCGGGTATATGCGTCGCCAGACCAATACCGTGAACTACTCGTTGGAGCTGCCCTTGGCCCAAGGCATCACCTTCGACTGATCCCCCAAGTCGAAGTGGGATCAATGTGGGAGCTGGCTTGCCTGCGATAGCGGTGGTGGCTGATACACCGCTATCGCAGGCAAGCCAGCTCCCACATTTGGTCTCATTTGCAATTCAGAACAATAGTTGTTTGTTGGGTCTCATCGGAGTCTGGCAATGGCACTACGCGAAACATGTTTATGGGAACAACTCACCCCAGGCCGGCCCGATCGCGCCGCGCTCAAGGGCGAGGTCAAGGTTGATGTGTGCGTGATCGGTGCCGGTATCACCGGCTTGTCGGCCGCCATTCACCTGCTGGAGCAAGGCAAAAGCGTCGCCGTGCTGGAGGCTCATCGCACCGGCCATGGCGGTTCGGGGCGTAACGTCGGGCTGGTCAACGCCGGTATGTGGATCCCGCCGGACGAGATCGAAGCGGGTTTCGGCGAAGCGGTGGGCAGCCAGCTCAACCGCATGCTGGGCGCGGCGCCGTCGCTGGTGTTCAGCCTGATCGACAAATACAAGATTGATTGCCAACTGCGCCGTGAGGGCACCTTGCACATGGCGCATAACGCCCGTGGCGAGGCGGATTTGCGCAGTCGCGAAGAGCAATGGAAACGCCGTGGCGCCCCCGTCGAGTTGCTCACGGGCCAGGCGTGTGAACAGGCCACCGGCACCAAAAAGATCGCCGCCGCCCTGCTGGACCGGCGCGCTGGCACCTTGAACCCAATGGCCTACACCAGTGGCCTGGCGAATGCCGCCGTGGGGCTTGGCGGGCAACTGTTCGATCATTCGCCAGTCACTCAGCTTGAACGCCAAGGTGCAGTCTGGTCGGTGCAGACCACCCAAGGTTCAGTGCAGGCGGCGCAAGTGGTGATCGCCTCCAACGCCTATACCGAAGGTGAATGGACTGAGCTGCGGCGCAACTTTTTCCCCGGCTATTACTACCAGGTCGCCTCGGCACCGCTGACGGACGACGCCGCCAAACAGATCCTCCCCGGCGGGCAGGGCTCGTGGGACACACGCCAGGTGTTAAGCAGCATCCGCCGCGACGCGGATGGTCGCTTGTTGCTCGGCAGCCTGGGCAATGGCAACCAGAAACCGACGTGGTTCCTCAAGGCGTGGGCCGATCGGGTGCAGCAGCATTACTTCCCGTACCTCAAATCGGTGCAGTGGGAATGCACTTGGACCGGCTGCATCGCCTTCACCCCGGACCACCTGATGCGCCTGTTCGAGCCGGCCCCCGGTCTGGTCGCCGTCACCGGTTATAACGGCCGCGGCGTGACCACGGGCAGTGTGGTGGGCAAGGCCTTTGCCGACTACTTATGTCACCAGGATCCACAGGCGTTGCCGATCCCGTTTGCGCCGATGCAACCGCTGGCCGGGGTGGGCCTGCGCAGTTGCCTGTATGAAGCGGGGTTCTCGCTGTATCACGCCGGGCAATGCCTGCGGATCGTGGTCTGATCAGCGAAATACCTGTCAAAAGCCTGCATCTTCTTAGCAGGCTACTAATCTGTATTGGTGCAAGTCGTAGCAATCACGCACTGTAAATGTGCAGTTCCGTTACGCACATTGTTACAGCTGTAGGAACTGTCGTTTAGGCATCCGGTTGCAGGTGCGACCTGCCAGGGTTGTACTTTTTGGATTCATTGGTTGCACCTTTCGATGCTAGACGGTTGCACGTACTGGCAAAGGGAGTCGAAACGCCTGTAATAACAATGACACCGTGTCTTTTTGAAGAATAAAAAAGTAATGGCACGCGCCTTGCTCTGGGCTTTCCTGTGAAAGTTTGACGCGAATTCGTAGTGCCAATAAACAAAAACCTCGGAGCACCACTCATGTCCCAGACGTTTTACAAGAAAGGTTTTCTGGCCCTCGCCGTTGCAGCGGCGTTGGGTGTTTCTGCGTTTGTTCAAGCTGATGTGAAGATTGGCGTTGCGGGGCCGATGACCGGCGCCAACGCCTCGTTCGGTGAGCAGTACATGAAGGGTGCCCAGGCGGCAGCCGAAGTGATCAACAAGGCTGGCGGCATTAACGGTGAGAAAGTCGTGCTGGTTGCCGGTGACGATGCTTGCGAACCCAAGCAGGCCGTGGCCGTGGCTAACCGTCTGGCGGACCAGGACAAAGTGATCGGCGTGGTAGGGCACTTCTGCTCGTCGAATACCATTCCCGCCTCTGAGGTCTACGACGAAGCGGGCATCATCGCGATCACTCCAGGCTCTACCAACCCACAAGTGACAGAACGCGGCCTGGGCGCCATGTTCCGCATGTGTGGTCGTGACGACCAGCAGGGCATCGTCGCCGGCGATTACATCGTCGACGTGCTCAAGGGCAAGAAAGTCGCGGTCATCAACGACAAGGACACCTACGGCAAAGGCCTGGCCGATGCCACCGCTGCCCAACTGACCAAGCGCGGCGTCAAGCCGGTGCTGGAAGAAGGCCTGACCCGTGGCGAGAAAGACTTCAGCGCCCTGGTTACCAAAATCCGCTCCTTGGGCGCTGACGTCGTGTATTTCGGTGGTCTGCACCCTGAAGCCGGCCCACTGGTTCGCCAGATTCGTGAAGCCGGCCTCAAGGACGTCAAGTTCATGTCCGATGACGGCGTAGTGACTGACGAACTGGTTGCCACCGCTGGCGGCAAGCAATACGTAGACGGCGTGTACATGACTTTCGGCGCCGACCCGCGTCTGCTGCCAGACAGCAAGGCTGTAGTGGAAGAGTTCCGCAAAGCCGGCTACGAGCCAGAGGGCTACACCCTGTATGCCTATGCCTCGCTGCAAGCCCTGGCCGCCGGCTTCAACGGCGCCAAATCCAACAAAGGCGAAGACGCCGCCAAGTGGCTCAAGGCTCACCCGGTGAAAACCGTCATGGGCGAAAAAGCCTGGGATACCAAGGGCGACCTGAAAATCTCCGACTACGTGGTTTACCAGTGGGATAAAGACGGCAAATACCACCAGTTGGAAAAGCAGAAGTAAGAACAAGCACCACGGAACCCATGTAGGAGCGGGCTTGTTGTGGGAGCTGGCTTGCCTGCGATACAGGCACCTCGGTACTTCAGTAGTACCCAGGTGATGCAATCGCAGGCAAGCCAGCTCCCACACAAGCCAGCTCCCACACAGGGCCCCGCTCCCACAGGGAGTGGTGTTGATATCGATATCTGTCTTTTCCTCCAGAAGCGCCGCGCACTCAACCGTGTGCAGGTGCTCACCGCGTGAGATTGCGTTATGGATGGTATTTTCCTGCAGCAACTGGTCAACGGCCTGACCCTCGGGTCGGTCTACGGCCTGATCGCCATCGGCTACACAATGGTCTATGGCATCATTGGCATGATCAACTTCGCCCACGGCGAGGTTTATATGATTTCCGCTTACCTCGCGGCGATCAGTCTGGCACTGCTGGCTTACTTCGGCATCGAATCCTTCCCGCTGCTCATTCTCGGCACTCTGATCTTCACCGTGGTCGTCACCGGCGTGTACGGTTGGGTCATCGAGCGTGTCGCCTACAAACCGCTGCGTAACTCCACCCGGCTGGCACCGTTAATCAGCGCCATCGGTATCTCCCTGATCCTGCAAAACTATGCGCAGATCGCTCAGGGCGCGAAACAACAAGGCATTCCAACCCTGCTGGCCGGCGCCTGGCGCGTCGATATCGGCACGGGCTTCGTGCAGTTGACCTACACCAAGGTGTTTATCCTGGTGGCCGCGTTTCTCGGCATGGGCCTGCTGACCTACATCATCAAATACACCAAGCTCGGCCGCATGTGCCGCGCCACCCAGCAAGACCGCAAGATGGCCTCGATCCTGGGCATCAACACCGACCGCGTGATCTCCTACGTGTTCGTCATCGGTGCCGCCATGGCCGCCCTGGCCGGCGTGCTGATCACCCTCAACTACGGCACCTTCGACTTCTATGCCGGCTTCATCATCGGCATCAAGGCATTTACCGCAGCGGTACTCGGCGGCATCGGCTCCCTGCCTGGGGCGATGTTGGGCGGGATCATCCTGGGTATCTCCGAGTCGTTGTTTTCGGGGTTGATCAACTCTGACTACAAAGACGTGTTCAGCTTCTCCCTGCTGGTGGTGATTCTGATCTTCCGTCCTCAGGGCCTGCTTGGTCGCCCACTCGTGGCTAAGGTGTAAACATGTCTGCTGCCAAATCTATCGATATCAAGAAAAGTGTGGTCGATACGGTCCTTGCCGGGCTGATTTCGTTGATCGTGTTCGGTCCGATTGTCGGCGTGGTCCTCGACGGGTATAGCTTTAACCTCGAGCCTGCGCGGGTGGCCACGTTGGTCGCCATCGTGATGGCCGGGCGCTTTGCCTTGAGCCTGTTCCTGCAAACCCCCAAGGGCGTGAAGATCCTGCAGGGTTTCGAGAGCAGTGGCTCCGGCGTGCACGTGTTGCCGCCGGACTACAAATCGCGGCTGCGCTGGATCATCCCGGCACTGATCGTGATCGCGATCGTGTTCCCGATCTTCGCCAACAAGTACCTGCTGACCGTGGTGATTCTCGGGCTGATCTACGTGTTGCTCGGCCTTGGCCTGAACATCGTGGTGGGCCTGGCCGGTTTGCTCGACCTGGGTTACGTGGCGTTCTACGCCATCGGCGCCTACGGCCTGGCGCTCGGTTATCAATACCTGGGCCTGGGCTTCTGGAGTGTGTTGCCTCTGGCGGCCATCGCTGCCGCGCTGGCGGGCTGCATACTCGGGTTCCCGGTGCTGCGAATGCACGGCGATTATCTCGCCATCGTGACCCTGGGCTTTGGTGAAATCATCCGCCTGGTGCTCAACAACTGGCTGTCGTTCACCGGTGGCCCCAACGGTATGCCGGTGCCTTCGCCGACCTTTCTCGGCCTGGAATTCGGGCGCAAGGCCAAGGATGGCGGGATTCCGTTCCACGAGTTCTTCGGCATCGATTACAACCCCAACATCAAGTTCATGTTCATCTACATCGTGCTGTTCCTGGTGGTACTGGCCGTGCTGTACATCAAGCACCGCCTGACCCGTATGCCGGTCGGCCGCGCCTGGGAAGCCTTGCGCGAAGATGAAATCGCCTGCCGTTCCATGGGCCTGAACCATGTACTGGTCAAGCTTTCGGCGTTCACCATCGGGGCCTCGACTGCGGGTCTGGCCGGGGTGTTCTTCGCCAGCTACCAAGGCTTCGTCAACCCGTCGTCGTTTACCTTCTTCGAATCGGCGCTGATCCTGGCCATCGTGGTGTTGGGCGGCATGGGTTCGACAGTCGGTGTGGTGATTGCGGCGTTCGTCTTGACCGTCGCGCCGGAGTTGCTGCGCAGCTTCTCCGAATACCGCGTGCTGCTGTTTGGCGTGTTGATGGTGGTGATGATGATTTGGCGGCCACGCGGGCTGATCCGCATCAGCCGAACCGGTGTGACCCCACGTAAAGGAGTGGCGCCATGAGCAAAGAAGTCGTCCTCTCAGTGGAACACCTGATGATGCACTTCGGTGGCATCAAGGCCTTGAGCGATGTGAGCCTCAAGGTCAAACGCAACTCGATCTTCGCCCTGATCGGCCCCAACGGCGCGGGCAAGACCACGGTGTTCAACTGCCTCACCGGCTTCTACAAAGCCAGCGGCGGCAAGATCGAACTGAACATTCGTGGCAAGCAGACCAACGTGATCCAGTTGCTCGGCGAACGCTTCAAGGCCGTCGACTTTGTGTCGCCAAAAAGCTTCTTCAGCCGCGTGTACTACAAGATGTTCGGCGGCACCCACCTGGTCAACCGCGCAGGGTTGGCGCGGACCTTCCAGAACATTCGCCTGTTCAAGGAAATGTCGGTGCTGGAAAACCTGCTGGTGGCCCAGCACATGTGGGTCAACCGCAACATGCTGGCGGGCATCCTCAATACCAAGGGCTACCGTAAGGCCGAAAGCGATGCCCTCGACCACGCCTTCTATTGGCTGGAAGTGGTGGACCTGGTGGACTGCGCCAACCGCCTGGCCGGTGAGCTTTCCTACGGCCAGCAACGCCGCCTGGAAATCGCGCGCGCCATGTGCACCCGGCCGCAGATCATCTGCCTGGACGAACCGGCAGCGGGCCTCAACCCGCAGGAAACCGAAGCCCTCAGCGCGATGATTCGCCTGCTGCGCGACGAACACGACCTGACAGTGGTGCTGATCGAACACGACATGGGCATGGTGATGAGTATTTCCGACCACATCGTGGTGCTCGACCACGGCAACGTGATCGCCGAAGGCGGCCCGGACGCGATCCGCAACGACCCGAAAGTGATTGCCGCCTACCTGGGCGCAGACGAAGAGGAGCTGGTATGAGTGCACCTATCCTCGAAATGAAGGACCTGGACGTGTTTTACGGCCCGATCCAGGCCCTGAAAAAAGTCTCGCTGCACATTAACGAAGGCGAAACCGTGAGCCTGATCGGCTCCAACGGCGCGGGTAAATCCACGCTGCTGATGTCGATTTTCGGCCAGCCGCGCGCCGAGTCCGGGCAAATTCTGTACAACGGCGTCGACATTACCCACAAGTCGTCCCACTACATCGCCTCCAACGGCATTGCGCAGTCGCCGGAAGGGCGGCGGGTGTTCCCCGACATGACCGTCGAGGAAAACCTGCTGATGGGCACCATCCCGATTGGTGACAAGTATGCGCAGGAAGACATGCAGCGCATGTTCGAGCTGTTCCCTCGGCTCAAGGAGCGGCGCACCCAGCGCGCAATGACCATGTCCGGTGGTGAGCAGCAAATGCTCGCCATCGCCCGCGCGCTGATGAGCCGGCCCAAACTGCTGTTGCTGGACGAACCGAGCCTGGGCCTGGCGCCCATTGTGGTGAAGCAGATTTTTTCCACACTGCGCGAGCTGGCGGCCACCGGGATGACTATCTTCCTGGTGGAACAAAACGCTAACCACGCGCTGCGCCTGTCGGACCGGGCGTATGTGATGGTTAACGGCGAGATCCGCCTGACGGGCACCGGCAAGGAATTGCTGGTGAATGAGGAAGTGCGCAACGCCTACCTCGGCGGGCATTGATCTAAAGGCCTGACGCAATAACCCCATGTGGGAACCGGCTCTCTGTGGGAGCTGGCTTGCCTGCGATGCAAGCACCTCGGTCTTTCAGGTAGACCGAGGAGATGCCATCGCAGGCAAGCCAGCTCCCACATGGAACGGTTCCCACAGGTGTTTTTGGGGTGTTTTCAGTGCTCCCGCCAAATTGTGGAAAACAAATCCAGAGACCCTCCAAAGCGCGACATATAGCCGCCGCAAATCCCTGTTTTGTCACAGTTTTGACTTGTCCCCATCCGCTGTGGAACCGGCTGTGGGTAACGTGGGAGTAGCTGGCTGCAAGCCTTTAAAACCGTGGCTTGCAGCGTGGTGGTTGTTTATTGATCAGCCGGTTTTTGCTGGCCTGCCGAGGGCTTTGTCAACCTGTTTAAAGACACAGGTATATGACTGATTTATGTCGGAACAGCCTGTGGATAAGTCTGTGACTAAACTCTGGAAAGACGGCCGCAGAGGCCGGAATGACTGGCCTGGAGCCATCGTTCGGATTTTCCCTCTTGCCATTGGGCTACATACGCCTTGGCCAAGGTCAAGCAAAAAACTTTCTGAAATCGCCTGCAAGCCTTGTATAGAGCGGCTTGGCGCTTTTTACACTTGCCCCCAAAGACTGTGGGCGCAGTTGTGGATAACCTGCGTGCATATGGCTGCACGCCACGTTCTATAAGGCTTTGCCTGAAGTGATCAAAAAACAACCAGCCGTGTATGAAGTTATGCGCTTAGCGGTTGCTGCAATCGCGGCGTAAGGGCATTCTGCTGGCTGTTTTTTTTCCGATGCCCGCAAGGAGAACACCATGTCCGACACGCTGTTTATTACTGGCGCCACCTCTGGTTTTGGCGAAGCTTGCGCCCGTCGTTTTGCCGACGCTGGCTGGAAACTGGTGCTTACCGGCCGTCGTGCTGACCGTTTGAATGCCTTGGTCGAAGAGCTTTCCAAGCAGACCGAAGTGCATGGCCTGGTGGTGGACGTGCGTGACCGCAAGGGTATGGAGGAGGCCATCGCCAACCTGCCGCCGTCGTTCGCCAAGTTGCGCGGGCTGATCAACAACGCCGGCCTGGCCGTGGGCACCGACCCTGCGCCCAAGTGCAGCCTCGACGATTGGGAAACCATGGTCGACACCAACATCAAAGGCCTGCTGACCACCACCAACCTGCTGTTGCCGCGCCTGATCGCCCACGGCCGTGGCGCCGGCATCATCAACCTGGGGTCCATCGCCGGTAACTACCCTTACCCGGGCAGCCACGTGTACGGCGGCTCCAAGGCGTTCGTGAAGCAGTTCTCGCTGAACCTGCGTTGCGACCTGCAAGGCACTGGCGTGCGCGTGACCAACATCGAGCCAGGCCTGTGTGAGAGCGAGTTCTCGCTGGTGCGCTTTGGCGGTGACCAGGCGCGTTATGACGCGACCTATGCCGGTGCCGAGCCGATCCAGCCGCAGGACATTGCCGACACGATCTTCTGGGTGATGAATACCCCGGCGCACGTGAACATCAACCGGTTGGAGCTGATGCCGGTGAGCCAGACCTGGGCTGGGTTTGCGATTGAGCGTGGGGCCAAGTAAGGCTTAAGACCGCGTTGCGTCCTTCGCAGGCAAGCCAGCTCCCACACTTGACCGAGTTCCTGCATGAGAATGCGGCCGAATGTGGGAGCTGGCTTGCCTGCGATGGCGTCAAATCGGCCAAAACAGGACATAAGGTACACTCCACTCCTGAAAACCCCTCCGCACTGTGCGGTTTAAAGGTTTTGACGGGAGGAAATGTGAGTAACCGAGGTGAGCAGGCACTGCTCAAACAATCGACGATTCTGATGTTCGCGGTCGCGATCGCCGGGATTGTCACGGGTGTGATATCTGGCGCCCAGTCCATTCTATTCGACGGCTTTTTCTCGCTGATCGCCACCGCCATCAAGGTGCTGATGCTGATCACGGCCAAGCTGATCGCCAAGAAAAGCAACGAGCGCTTCCAGTTCGGCTACTGGCACCTGGAGCCGATGGTGCTGCTGATCGAAGGCAGCTTCCTGTTGTTGATCGCGATCTACGCGTTTCTCAACGGTGTGTTCGGCATCATCAATGGCGGGCGTGAGATTGAGTTGGGACTGGTGATCGTCTACGCGGCAGTGTTTACCGTTGTCGAGTTTGCCTACTTCTTCTACGTGCGCTATCGCAATCGCGAGCTCAAATCTTCACTGATCCAGTTCGACAACATCAGTTGGCTGGTGGACGCGATGCTGTCGGTGGGCTTGCTGATCAGCTTCCTCGCTGCGCTGTTGCTCAAGTCCCAGGGCTATGGCGAGTGGGCGGTGTATGTCGACCCATTGATCCTGATTCTGCTGGCCCTGAGCATGCTGGCGCCGGCGTTCAAGATCCTGCGCCCGGCGTTGCGTGAGGTGCTGGGCATTGCCCCGGACCACTTGGATGACAAAGTGCGCGAAGTGATGGATGCCGCCCAGGCCAGGCACGGTTTTGATGACTACGTGTCTTACGTGCAAAAGCACGGGCGGGCGCGGTTTATCGAGATTCATGTGGTGTTGCCGGCCAATTACCCGGTAGATAACGTGGCGACGCTTGATGGGCTGCGCGAGGAGATATCCACAGGGTTGGGTACGCCGGATGCGGCGCGCTGGTTGACGATCAGTTTTACTGGGGATCGCAAGTGGATTGCATGACAGTCAGGTAGACCGCTATCGCAGGCAAGCCAGCTCCCACATTTGACTGTGTTCACACATCAAAATGTGGGAGCTGGCTTGCCTGCGATGAGGCACTAAAGGTCAACCCAGATGCTGGATCAGCCCCTGATAGCAAGTCGCCAAGTGATACGGTGTAGTCGACGGCATATCCCGCCGGCTCACTGCGCCCTTGGCATCCAGGCATTCATGCCAGCCTTTCTCATGCAAAAAGTTCTGTTGCAGCGCCAGCAATTGGCGTTGCAACACCGCCTCACTGCCCGGCCGCAAGGTCAGCGCCCGCAGGTATTCAGCCTGTGCCCAGATCCGTTGCGTGCCGTCGCGCACGCTGCCATCCAGCGCGAGCATGCCGCTGACCGCGCCACTTAACTTATCCACACCCTTAAGCTCTGCATAGGCAAATGCCCGCGTCAGCGAGGCATGCAAGGGTGTGCGGCGCAGTACCTCTGAAGAGTCGAGCAAAAAGAACCACTCGAACTGGTGTCCCGGCTCAAACCAGTTATCCACAGCGCCCAGCGGTTTTTCCATCATCACGCCGTGCTGGCGGTCGATGAAGCGCTTCTGCAGGGCGGTGGCGAGGTCCAGCAACGCATCCTGGGTGATCGCGTCTTCACGCACGGCCAGGGTGGCGAGGAAACCTTCGGCCAGGTGCATCAGTGGGTTTTGCAGTGGGCCGGACTTGAGCGATGACCAGTTGCGCTCCAATACGGCTTCGTACAGGCCGTCGCCGGTGGCGAAACGTTCGGCGACCACGGCCAGGGCCGCATCGAGTACCGACTCCACCAACGGCTCGCGTACTTTGGCCCAATAGTGGGCGCAGGCGAAGATGATGAAGGCGTGGGTGTAGAGGTCTTTGCGCTTGTCCAGCGGTTTGCCGTGGGCGTCGATGCTGTAGAACCAACCGCCGTGTTCGGCATCATGAAAATGCCGTTGCAGCGAACGAAACAGCGCCGCTGCACGCTCTTCGGCAAACGCTGCACCCGGCTCGCCGATCAGGCTGGCGAACAGGTACAACTGCCGGGCGCAGGCCATGGCGCGGTAGCGTTGCGGGGGCAATGGCTGGTGATCGGCGCCCAGCGCCTCGTAGGGCAGCGCCAAGTCGGCGTTCCAGCCCGGGCCTTGCCACAGCGGCACGATCAGGGTGTGGAAGTGCGTGAGCACGGCATTCAAGGAAGGTTGGGAAGCGATGGGCATCGGCTGGCGTCGTCACGGCAGAGGTGTAGGCGCGCATGGTAGCAGGCTTGAGTTCTGTGGTGTTTGTGCCACCGCCATCGCAGGCAAGCCAGCTCCCACCTTTGGATCTGTGAACACAGTCAAAGGTGGGAGCTGGCTTGCCTGCGATGGTGCCCTCAGCAGCGCCGCCAATCAGCCCGCCAGCAACCAAACCCCGGTTGCCGCCGAAGCTGCCCCGGCAACCCGTACCAGCGGCGCCGCAGCAGCCGGCAGGAAACGCACCACCGCATACCCGGCAGCATGCAGCGCCGCCGTCGCGGCCACAAAGCCGGCCGCATACGCCCACGGGCTGGACATGTCAGGCAGCTCCAGGCCGTGCGCCACACCGTGGAACAACGCAAACAACGCCGTCGCCGCCACCGCCACAAACAACGGCGGCCGCACTGCCAGCGCTACCGCCAAGCCCAGCGCCAGTACCGAGGCAGCAATCCCGCTTTCCAGCGCCGGCAGTTCCAGGCCTTCAAAGCCGAGCAGGCCGCCCACCAGCATGGTGCCGACAAACGCGCAAGGCAGTGCCCAGCGCGCCTTGCCTTGTTGCTGCGCGGCCCACAACCCAACCGCGACCATGGCCAGTAAATGATCAATACCGCCCAATGGGTGGCTGATACCGGCCACCAGACCATTATCGCCATGCCCGGGGTGAGCGAAGGCAAGGGCCGGTGCCAGCAGCAGGGCGGCGGTTGCAAGAATTTTGTTGAGTCCCATACAGGCTCCTTTTGGGGGTGTGATCAGGCTGCAGTCAGCAAACCCTGACGTTCGATAAAGGCGACGATTTCATCCAGGCCGATGCCGGTTTTCTGGTTGCTGAACACAAAGGGCTTACCGTTGCGCATGCGTGTGGTGTCGCTGTTCATCAGTTCCAGCGAGGCGCCGACCAGGGGCGCCAGGTCGATCTTGTTGATGACCAGCAAGTCGGATTTGCAAATACCGGGCCCGCCCTTGCGCGGCAGCTTGTCACCGGCAGACACATCGATCACGTAGATGGTCAGGTCTGACAGTTCCGGGCTGAACGTGGCCGACAAGTTGTCGCCGCCGGACTCCACCAGGATCAGGTCCAGGCCGGGGAAGCGGCGGTTGAGTTGGTCCACCGCTTCGAGGTTGATCGAGGCATCTTCACGAATCGCCGTGTGCGGGCAGCCGCCGGTTTCCACGCCGATGATGCGCTCGGGCGCCAGTGCCTGGTTGCGCACCAAAAAATCCGCGTCTTCGCGGGTGTAGATATCGTTGGTGACCACCGCCAGGTTGTAGCGGTCGCGCAGCGCCAGGCACAGCGCCAGGGTCAGGGCGGTCTTGCCGGAGCCCACTGGGCCGCCGATGCCGACACGCAAAGGTTGTGTGTTCATGTAGGTCTCCTAGGAACGGAACAGGCGGCTGTATTGGCGCTCATGGGCCATACACGCCAGGGACAGGCCGAACGCGGCGCTGCCGAAATGGGGAGGGTCGATGCGTGCCGCGTCCTGCTGGGCTTGTTGCAACAGGGGCAGCAATTGGCTGGTCAGGCGTTGGGCGGCTTGCTGGCCCAGCGGCAGGGTTTTCATCAGCACCGCCAATTGGTTTTCCAGCCAGCTCCACAGCCACGCGGCCAGGGCGTCATCGGGGTTGATGTGCCAGGCGCGGGCGGCCAAAGCCCAGCCCAGGGCCAGGTGGGGTTCATCACGTTGGGCCAGAAAGTGGCGCGCGGCGTCGTCCAGCTCCGGTAAACCGTTGAGCAGCTGTTGCAGGGAATAGCCCATTTGGCGACTTTCCTGATACAGCTCGCGGGTCTCGCGGCTGGCGCGGTGCTCTTCGCACAGCTGCGTCAAATGCGGCCAATCCTGTTCGGCGGCGGCGCGGCAATGGGCGAGCAACAGCGGCGCTTCAAAACGGGCGAGGTTGAGCAGCAACTGGTCGCTGATCCAGCGCCGGGCACTGGCTGCATCATTGACGCGGCCGTTCTCCACCGCCATCTCCAGGCCTTGGGAATAGCTGTAGCCACCAATCGGCAATTGCGGACTGGCCAGACGCAACAGCGCCCAGGCTGGGTTCATAGACGCACGCCGAACTGGTGCAGTTTGGGCGGGTAATTGAAGTCTTCATCGCCATGACGCGAATGATGATGGCCACCGCCATAGGCACCGTGTTCCGGCTGGAACGGAGCCTCGAGGGTTTGCGTGGTGGCGCCGAGCTGTTCGAGCATGGCTTTGAGTACGTAGTCATCGAGCAGGCGCAGCCAGCCGTCGCCGACTTGCAAGGCCACATGGCGGTTGCCGAGGTGATACGCCGCGCGGGTCAGTTCAAAGGCGTTGCTGCAGGTCACGTGCAGCAGCTGTTCAGGGCGGGCGACCACGCGTACCACGCGCCCGTCTTCCGCTTGCAGGCATTCGCCATCGTGCAGCGGCGGCTGGCCACGCTCCAGAAACAGGCCGACGTCTTCGCCGTCGGCACTGAAACAGCGCAGGCGGCTTTTGCTGCGGGCTTCGAAGTTCAGCAGCAGTTCGGCGGCCCAGAGGGCTTGGGGGGCGATTCGGCGGTGGATCACCAGCATCAGGAGGCTTCCAGCTATGAGCGATAAATGAGCTAGAGCAAGGGGCTTGCCAACCGTGTGTATGGGCGGGAAATCCCTGTAGGCAAGCACGGACATGCCACCGAATAGGGCGTCAGCCAATGGCGGCCGCGCTTCAAATTGGTGCGCTATTGGATTTATAGCACTGGATGGGGGCGCTTTTCGTTGAGCACCGTTGCGTAAAGGATGAAATTTCCTTCACCTGTTTCGCACTGGATTTTTCTCGGATTTGTCCTACGTGATTGAAGGATTTTCCGTTCAAAAAGTTACGCGCTGTTTCATTACGATGTGCGCCGTGTTTAATCCACTGCGACGCCGATCATGTTCAAAGTATTTTTGGTTTCACTTATTCTCAGCTTGTCCTGCGCCGTCATACCGGCCTCGGCCAATTTAAAAGCGCCTGTGGCCTTCGAACCTTCCGCCACCATCGACAACGTGATCGATCGTGCCCATGAGCTGCTCGGCACGCCGTATAAAAGCGGCGGTACCAAGGTTAACCAGGGGTTTGATTGCAGCAGCTTCCTGGTCTACCTGTTCAAGACCGAAGCCAATATCCGCCTGCCGCGCACCACCACAGAAATGCATCGATCAAGCGCCGCGACTGTTCAGCGCGAGGCGCTTAAGCCCGGCGACGCGGTATTTTTCAAAGGCAATGGGCGCGGACAGGTCAGCCATGTCGGCCTTTATATCGGCAAGGGCAAATTCATCCACTCGCCCAGCACCGGCAAACGCGTGCGTATCGATTCATTGAGCAACAGCTACTGGAAAAAGCACTACACCACCGCCAAGCGCTTCCACACGGCGGGCTGACCGGGCTTATTCGGTGCTGCCCAGCCCTTGCCAATGCTTGAGGCCGATAAAGATAAAGCGCAGTTGCTGGGTGATTTTCGCCTGGGGCGTAAGGTGGGCAGGCAGGGCCTGGGCCGGTGGGTCGATGATGTCGGGCAGGGTGGCGAACACACTCTTGACGATCAGGTCGGCCATCACATGTAAGCCGTCGGCATCCAGGTGCTGGAGCTTGGGCATCAACGTAAGGTCGGCAGCCAAGTCGCTGGTGATGTCTTCACGCAGCGCACCGATGGCTTGGCGCACGGCCAGGCAGCCACCGTATTGTTCGCGGGCCAGGAACAGGAATTGTGAACGGTTGGCTGAAACCACGTCCAGAAAGATCCGCACGGAGGCATCAATGATGCCGCCCATCACGAACTCGTTGTGACGGACCAGGCGAATGGTGGCGCGAAAGGTCTGACCGACTTCACTGACCAGCACGAGCCCCAGCTGGTCCATATCCTCAAAGTGACGATAGAACCCGGTCGGCACAATCCCGGCTGTCTTGGCCACTTCGCGCAGGCTCAGGCTGCCGAACCCACGGCCACACTCCATCAGATGGCGGGCTGCGTCCATCAAGGCGAGGCGGGTCTGTTGCTTCTGTTCGGCGCGGGGCAGCATCGGCGGGCGGGCTTTGTCGGCAAGTACAGCGACGCACTCTAGCAAAACAGCTTCAGCTACGTCGAACTTGGCGGGGTGTTGGGGTGTGATGCAGTTCAGATAAGCGTCAGATAAAAGCAAAAGCCCGATCTTCAGATCGGGCTTTTTTCTCGGCCACCACGGGGTTAGCTCTGTGCTTGATGCAGTTCTTGCAGACGGTCAGCACCGCCTTCAACAACGCCTTCGGTGTAAGCGCGTTTGTGGGCTTGCTCAGCACCGCCTTCTACCAGGCCTTTTTGTTCCAGGCGATCACGGCCACCTTCAGCAACGCCTTCGGTGTAAGCACGTTTGTTGGCTTGTTCAGCGCCACCTTCTACCAGGCCTTTCTCTTCCAGGCGGTTGCGACCGTTTTCAGCAACGGCGCCTTTGGCGTAGTCACGGTTTTCGTCTTCTTGCGAACCGCTGCGGGCCAGGGTCTGGCTCGACTGAACGGCTTGAGCTTTGTTCTGTGGGGTAGCTTGTTCAGCGGCTGGCAGGGCAAATGCGCTGGAAGCCAGGACCGACAGCAGAACAGTAGCGAGTATTTGGCGTTTCATGATGGGTTGCTCCTTGGGAGGGCGATAAAGTGGGTACAGGGCTAATGTTACTCTCGAGAAGTCGATATAAAAGTTCATAAACACAATGGTAATAATCAACAGAATTGATTGTTCCCCGCAGAGGCTCTAGAACGCGCCTCTCAAGCCCGCGCTTTTGCACCGTGGTGGGTATTTTCGACACGAACCTGGGTAACAATGGTGCGCTGTCGATGATGAAAACTGTCTTGTCGATCAGGAATGTGGCTTTTTGCGACTAAATCGCTGATCGGGTTAAACCCCCCGGCGGTTTGCCAGTCGTAGCCTTATAAGCTTTAGTTTTGCTATCTGTGTTGAGGAGTCCTGTGCAATGACGCGCACTCGTAAAATCGTGTTTTGGAGCTGCGCCAGCTTCGCTGTGTTAATCGCTATCGTGGTCTTGGTGCTGGTGATCTTTGATTGGAACCGCATCAAGCCGCCGCTCAATGCCAAGGTCTCCGAAGAATTGCATCGCCCGTTTGCCATTAATGGCAACCTCGCCGTGGTGTGGGCGCGCGAGGCCGATGAAGGCGGTTGGCGTGCCTGGGTGCCGTGGCCGCACGTGATTGCCGAAGACCTGACCCTGGGCAACCCGGACTGGTCAAAAAAACCGCAGATGGTCACGCTCAAACGCGTTGAGCTGCGCATCTCGCCCCTGGCGCTGTTGGCTCAGCGCGTGGTGATCCCGCGTATCGACCTCACCGAGCCAAGCGCCGACTTGCAGCGCCTTGCCGACGGTCGCGCCAACTGGACCTTCAAGTTCGACCCCAAAGACCCCAACGCCGAGCCTTCCAGCTGGGTGGTGGACATCGGCTCCATCGGTTTCGACAAGGGCCACGTGACCCTCGACGACCAAACCCTCAAGACCCAGTTGGATGTGATCATCGACCTGCTTGGCAAGCCGATTCCCTTCGGTGAAATCGTCGGCGACGCAGATGCCAAGAAGGCCCTGGAAAAAGGCTCGGCGCCGCAGGACTACGCATTCGGCCTCAAGGTCAAAGGCCAGTACCACGGCCAGAAACTCGACGGCACCGGCAAGATAGGCGGGCTGTTGGCCTTGCAGGACGCGGCCAAGCCGTTCCCGCTGCAAGCTCAAGTGAAAATCGCCGACACCAGCATTGCACTGGCCGGCACCCTGACCGATCCGCTGAACCTTGGCGCCCTGGACCTGCGGTTGAAACTGTCCGGTAGTAGCCTGGGCAACCTTTACCCGCTGACCGGCGTGACGCTGCCCGATTCTCCGGCCTACTCCACCGACGGCCATCTGATCGCCAAGCTGCATGAGGCCAGCGGCGCGTCATTCACCTATGAAAACTTCAACGGCAAGATCGGCAACAGTGATATCCACGGCAACCTCAGCTACGTCGCCAGCCAGCCACGCCCCAAGCTCAGCGGTACGCTGGTGTCCAACCAACTGCTGATGACCGACCTTGCACCGTTGATCGGTGCCGACTCCAACGCTAAACAGAAGGCCCGTGGTGGCGAGAGCAAGCAACCGGCGACCAAAGTGCTGCCGGTGGAAGAGTTCCGCACCGAGCGCTGGCGCGACATGGACGCCGACGTGGAATTCACCGGCAAACGTATCGTGCACAGCGCCGACTTGCCGTTCACCGACCTCTACACCCACTTGGTTCTCAACGATGGCGAGCTGAGCCTGCAACCCCTGCGCTTTGGCGTGGCGGGTGGCAAGCTGGATGCGCAGATTCGCTTGAACGGGCGCATCACGCCAATGGAAGGCCGTGCCAGGTTGACTGCACGCAACTTCAAGCTCAAACAGTTGTTCCCGACGTTCGAACCGATGAAGACCAGCTTTGGTGAGCTCAACGGCGACGCTGATATTTCCGGGCGCGGCAACTCCGTGGCGGCCTTGTTGGGCACCTCCAACGGTGACCTGAAAATGCTGATCAATGACGGCGCCATCAGCCGCGGCCTGATGGAAATTGCCGGGCTCAACGTGGGCAACTACGTGGTGGGCCGCTTGTTTGGCGACAAGGAAGTGAAGATCAACTGCGCGGCGGCAGACTTTGGCATCAAGACGGGTTTGGCGACGACGCGGCTGTTTGTGTTCGATACCGAGAACGCGATTATCTATATCGATGGCACGGCGAACATGGCGACCGAGCAGTTGGACTTGACCATCACGCCAGAGTCCAAGGGCTTTCGCTTGTTCTCCCTGCGTTCACCGTTGTACGTCAATGGCCCGTTTATCAAGCCTAATGCGGGTGTAAAGGCCGTGCCGCTGATGTTGCGGGGTGCCGGCATGGTCGCGCTGGGCGTAATCGCCGGCCCGGCGGCCGGGTTGCTGGCGTTGGTCGCTCCGAGCGGTGACGAGCCCAACCAGTGCGCACCGTTGCTGCAACAGATGAAGGAAGGCAAGGCGCCGAAAACCGTTAAGTAAAGCGTCCGCTCCTAGAGGGGATGTGACGCAGAGCGTCACTGGATGCATTACCACGCGGAGCGTGGGAACGATCAGGACCCGGCGCAAAAAAATGTGGGAGCTGGCTTGCCTGCGATAGCGCTGTAACAGTCGATACAGGCACTGACTGTTAGATTGTTATCGCGGGCAAGCCCGCTCCCACATGGGGTTCAGCGGTGAAGCGCGTTACAGGTCCTGCAGAATATCCGCCATGTCATCGGCGTGTTCTTCTTCCTGGGCCAGGATGTCTTCGAAGATTCGACGTGTAGTCGGGTCTTTATCACCGATGTACTGGATGATTTCGCGATAGCTGTCCACCGCGATCCGTTCGGCCACCAGGTCTTCGTAGACCATTTCCTTCAGGGTATTGCCGGCCACGTATTGGGCGTGGGAGTTCTTCGACAGCAGGTCGGGGTTGAACTCCGGCTCACCGCCCAACTGCACGATGCGTTCGGCCAGTTTGTCGGCGTGTTCGGCTTCCTGGGTGGCGTGCTCCAGGAACTCATCGGCCGCGACACTGGCTTTCAGGCCGCTGGCCATGAAGTAGTGACGCTTGTAGCGCAACACGCAGACCAGTTCAGTGGCCAGCGACTCATTGAGCAGGCGGATAATTTCCTCACGGTCGGCGTCGTAGCCTTCGGTCACGGCACCGTTCTCGACGTGCTGGCGGGCGCGGCTGCGCAGGGTTGCAACGTCGGTCAAGTTTGCTTGGGTCATCTCAATCTCCTGGTGCTAATCCGGTTTTGCGCCACGCTCTGTCGGCGTGATCACTCCAAGTTGTGAGTCCCGGGCAGCGCAAAAAGTTTTATCGGATTTCACACCGCCTGACCGGACACTTCTAAACGGCACAGTCATGGGGCAGTCATGTCGGGTGGTCTAGGATGGCGTTATCGCTTCCCCTACCAGGATGTTCGCCCTATGCCCGATTCCCTCGCCACGCGTTACCCCCTGGTGCTGGTACCCGGCATGCTGGGCTTTGTGCGCGTAGGCTTTTTCCCTTACTGGTACGGGATTGTCCCGGCGCTGCGGGCGGGTGGGGCGCAGGTATTTGCGGTTCAGGTGGCGCCGCTGGATTCCAGCGAGGTGCGTGGCGAGCAGTTGTTGGTACACATTGCGCAGATTCGTCGCGAGACCGGCGCCGACAAGGTCAACCTGATCGGCCATAGCCAGGGCGCGCTCACCGCGCGTTATGCCGCCGCCAGGCGCCCGGAGTGGGTGGCGTCAGTGACGTCGGTGGCTGGCCCCAACCATGGCTCGGAGCTGGCGGACCATATCCACGCCCATTACCCGGCTGACAGCGTGAAAGGCAGGCTGATGAGCGCGGTGTTTCACCTGGTTGCCTGGTGGATGGGCCTGCTGGAAACCGGCTATCGCGGCCCGCGCTTCAAGGCCGATCTAGAGGCTTCGCACCATTCGCTGACCAGTGCCGGTGTGGCGTTGTTTAACCGCCAGTATCCTCAAGGGCTGCCCGCTACCTGGGGCGGGCAGGGCGCTGAAGTGGTCAATGGCGTGCGTTATTACTCGTGGTCCGGCACCTTGCAGCCGGGCAAGACCGATCGTGGGCGCAACCTGCTGGACGGCACGAATCGCAGTTGCCGGTTGTTCGCCCGCAGCTTTGTGCGCGAGAAGGGCCAGTGTGACGGCATGGTCGGGCGCTACAGCTCGCACCTGGGCACGGTCATCGGCGATGACTACGCCCTGGATCACTTCGATATCGTCAACCAATCCTTGGGGTTGGTGGGCAAGGGCGCCGAGCCGATTCGGTTGTTTGTCGAGCATGCGCGGCGGCTGAAGGCGGCGGGGGTTTAACCGGGAGACCGGGTTATCGTTCATCGCAGGCAAGCCAGCTCCCACAGTTGGCCCCATTCCAAAGTTGGAACCTGGTCGAATGTGGGAGCTGGCTTGCCTGCGATAGCGATCTGTCAGGCGACGCCAACCTCACGGCGCACCGGCGTAATCCAACGCTCCGACAAAATCACCCCACCCAAGGTTAGCAAGCCGCCGACCAAGTGATACATCGCCAGTTTTTCCTTCAGCACCACCGCCGCAATCAATGCGGTAATCAACGGCAGCAAGTTGAAAAACAGTGTGGTGCGGCTTGGCCCCAGGTGTTTCACCGAGTGCATCCACGCCAGTGGCGCCAGCATCGACGCCAGCAGGCACGCGTACAGCACCAGTGGGATATTCGCCCAGCCCAAGCCGGCCTTGGCCGAGAACAGGAACAGCGGAAACAGCACCACCACCGCCACCAGTATCTGCAAATACAGCAACACCAGCGGCGGCAGGCGCAAATGCCATTTTTTCAGCAAGGTGCTGTAGACCGCGTAGGCCAGGGTGGCGAACAGCATCATGGCGTCACCCAGGTTGAGCCCGTGTTGCAGTAACGCGCCGAGGCTGCCGGCTGATACCACTACGACAACGCCTGCGAACGACAGCACTGCGCCGGTCAGCGCGCCGAAGGTGAGGCGTTGGCCGAGGCTGATGATGGCAGCGGTCAGCGACATCAACGGCATCAGCGACAGGATGATGCCCATGTTGGTGGCACTGGTCAGCGTCGCGGCGTAATAGGCCAGGCTTTGATACACCGCCATGCCCAGCACGCCGAGGATGAAGATCTTGCCCAGGTTCGGGCGGATCAGCGCCCAGTTGGCCAGCACCGGCTTGAGCATGAATGGGGTAAACAGCAATGCAGCCAGCAACCAGCGGTAAAAGCCGATTTCGGCGGGGAAGATCGAGCCCACGGCCAGTTTGTTGACCACGGTGTTGCCGGCCCAGATAAAGATGGCCAGCAGGGGGTACGCGTATTGCATCGAAAGAAACCAGGTGTGTTGATGAGCCGCGATTATCCCCCTGTCTGGATAGAAGCCTATACTGCGATCCAGACAACCGACCTTTGTATCCAGACAATATGGCCAGACACACCGTACGCCTCGCGGATTTTCGCAGCCTGCCGAGTCCGGTCTACTTCCGCTACTCCGAATTTGCGCCCGACACCGAGTGTACGCCGCACCGGCATGGCTGGGGCTCGCTGGACTATTCGGCCAATGGCGTGATGCGCATGGAAGTGGCCGGCAGCCGCTTTATGTCGCCTCCGCAGTACGCGGTGTGGATCCCACCCAATACCGAGCACAGCTCCTACAACGCCCAGGCGATTGTGTATCGCTCCGTGGGCCTGGCCCCGGCATTGTGCGCGCAACTCCCGCAGGCGCCGTGCACCTTGGCGATCAGTGACATTCTCAAGGCCATCCTCAGCGATTTTGCCCAGCGTGACGTCAATGTTCCTCAGAGTGAGGCCGATATACGCCTGGCCCAGGTGCTGGTGGACCAGCTCAAACAGGCGCCGATGCATGATTGCTTTCTGCCTTACGCGCGCCACCCCGGGCTGCTCGGCGTGCTCGAAGGCATGCAGGCCGACCCTGGCGACAATCGCCCGCTGGCGCAGTGGGCGGAGCAGGTGCATGTGAGTGAGCGCACCTTGGCACGCCAATTTGTGCGCGAGCTGGGCATCAGCTTCGGCGAATGGCGCCAGCGCCTGCGCTATCTTGCCGCCATCGAAGCCCTGGACAGCGACCGCAGCGTGCAACACGTAGCCTTTGACTTGGGTTACAGCACGGCCTCGGCGTTTATCGCCATGTTCCAGCGTCACGCCGGCTGCACCCCGGAGCAGTACCGACGGTCGAATATTCGCGGACGCTGAAGATGTAACAGGTTTTGACTACACTGCTGCGTAGGCCGTGCCCCTTTGGTGCGGTAACAGGGAGAAAACTCCATGAAGATGCTGCGTATTCCGTTGTTGATGATGGGCCTGCTGCTGTGTTCCCAAGGCTTCGCTGCCACAGCCCAGCAAAATAAAATGACCACCTGCAATGCACAAGCCACCACCAAGACGCTCAAAGGTGATGACCGCAAGGCCTTTATGAAGACCTGCCTGTCGGCGCCAGCTGCCAACGATGCCAAGACCCTGACCCCACAGCAGCAGAAAATGAAAGACTGCAATGCCTCGGCGAAAACCAAGGCGTTGGCTGGCGATGCGCGTAAAACCTTTATGAGCACCTGCCTCAAAGGCAGCTAACAACATAGATCCCATGTGGGAGTCGGGCTTGCTGTGGCGAGCAAGCTTGCTTGCGCTGGGGTGCGAAGCGCCCCCAAAAAAGCGGGCTCCAGCTGCGCTGTCGAACGGGAGCCAGCTCCCTCGCCACTGCAAGCCAGCTCCCACACTGACGGTGTTCACAATTCAGACCTCTCGCTTGATTCCCTCAAGGCTGGCAGACTGCCCATCCTTTAACGCCGTTCGTTTTGAGGCTGTATGCCAACGTTTTCTCAGCGTCACGTGTTGTTGCTGGTCAGTTGCGTCATCATTTTCGGCGGGCTATTGCTGGTCCTGCCGCTCAAGCTGTTGCCGAGCTTGCTGGCCGGCCTGCTGGTTTATGAACTGGTCAACATGCTTACCCCGCAGTTGCAGCGACTGATTGAAGGCCGGCGTGCGCGTTGGCTGGCAGTAGCGTTGCTGGGCACCTTGATCGTCAGCGTGTTGACCCTGATCTTTGCTGGCGCCATCAGCTTTCTGCTCCACGAAGCGGAAAACCCCGGGGCTTCCCTGGACAAATTCATGGGCGTGGTCGACCGCGCGCGCGGGCAACTGCCGCCGTTCGTCGACGCCTACCTGCCCGCCAGTGCCGCCGAGTTCCGTGTGGCCATCGGCGATTGGCTGAGCAAACACCTGAGCGAGCTGCAACTGGTCGGCAAAGACGCCGCCCACATGTTCGTCACCCTGCTGATCGGCATGGTGCTCGGCGCCATTATCGCCCTGCAGCGCGTGCCCGACCTGACCAAACGCAAACCCCTGGCCGCCGCGCTGTTCGACCGCCTGCACCTGTTGGTCCAGGCCTTTCGCAATATCGTCTTCGCCCAGATCAAGATTGCTGCACTCAACACCGCGTTTACGGCCGTGTTCCTCGCCGTGGTACTGCCGCTGTGCGGCATCCACTTGCCCTTGACCAAAACCCTGATCGTGCTGACCTTCCTGGTCGGCCTGCTGCCGGTGATCGGCAACCTGATCTCCAACACCCTGATCACCATCGTCGCGCTGTCGCTGTCGATCTGGGTGGCGGTGGCGGCGTTGGGATATCTGATCGTGATCCACAAGGTCGAATACTTCCTCAACGCGCGCATCGTCGGCGGGCAGATCAGTGCCAAATCCTGGGAATTGCTCCTGGCGATGTTGGTGTTTGAAGCCGCATTCGGCCTGCCGGGCGTGGTGGCGGGGCCGATTTATTATGCGTATTTGAAGAGTGAGTTGAAGCTGGCGGGGATGGTTTAACTGGCCCGTTAGCTCGTTCCCACGCTCTGCGTGGGAATGCTGCCCTGGACGCTCTGCGTCCGCTGTTGAAGTCGTGACGCGGAGCGTCACAGGATGCATTCCCACGCGGAGCGTGGGAACGATCTACTCCATTGCGCCGTAGCGCTTGCTCGCCTCAATCGCCAGACCGCTGCCGATACTGCCGAAGATATTGCCTTCCACATGCCGTGCATTCGGCAGCATCGCCGAGATGCTGTGGCGCAGTGCCGGAATGCCGCTGGAGCCGCCGGTGAAGAACACCGTGTCCACCTGGGCCACGCTCACCGAGGCATCGTTAAGCAGTTGCGTGACGCTGTTGCGCACACGCTCCAGCAACGCGTCGATGGACGACTCGAACAATGCCCGGCTCAGGTCGACGCTCAGGCCTTTTTCGATGCGGTCCAGGGCCACGTGGCGGCTGTCTTCGTGGGTCAGCTGGATCTTGGTTTCTTCCACTTCCATGGCCAGCCAGTGCCCGGCACGCTGTTCGATCAGCTTGAACAAGCGGTCGATGCCGCCGGTGTCTTCGATGTCGTAGCGCATGCTGCCCAAGGCCAGCTGGGATTTTTGCGAGTACACCGAGTTGATGGTGTGCCAGGTGGCCAGGTTCATGTGGTGGCTGGTGGGCATGTAGGCGCCGCTTTTCATGCGGCTGCCATAGCCGAACAGCGGCATCATGCCTTGCAGGCTCAGCTGTTTGTCGAAGTCGGTACCGCCGATGTGCACGCCGCCGGTGGCGAGGATGTCGCTTTGGCGGTTGTCGTTGTGACGACGGTCCGGCGACAGGCGCACCAGCGAGAAGTCAGACGTACCGCCGCCGATGTCGACGATCAGCACCAGCTCTTCTTTCTCGATGGTGGACTCATAGTCAAACGCGGCCGCAATCGGCTCGTACTGGAACGAGATGTCCTTGAAGCCGATCTTGCGCGCCACATCCACCAGCGTGTTTTCGGCTTCCTGGTCGGCCATCGGGTCGTCATCGACGAAGAACACCGGGCGGCCCAGCACCACTTCTTCGAACTCGCGACCGGCGTTGGCTTCGGCGCGGCTCTTGAGCTGGCCGATAAACAGCGCCAGCAGGTCGGTGAACGGCATGGCCGTGCCGAGCACGCTGGTGTCGTGCTTGATCAGCTTGGAACCCAGCAGGCTCTTGAGCGAGCGCATCAGCCGGCCTTCGTAGTTTTCCAGGTATTCGTGCAGCGCCAGGCGACCGTACACCGGGCGGCGCTCCTCGAAGTTGAAGAACACCACCGACGGCAGGGTGATCTTGTCGTCCTCCAGCGCGATAAGCGTCTCCTCGCCGGGGCGGATCCAGCCGACGGTGGAGTTGGACGTGCCGAAGTCGATGCCGCAGGCACGGGCTGGGGATGTGTTGTTCATGTCTTCCAGGTTCCGGTTAAAAAACGGCCGCGCAGTGTATGTCACTCGCGCGCAGATGCGTAGGCCGACTATCCGCTAAATCGTGCTTGAAAGTTGGGTATTTGCCCCCACATCTGTTGCATACGGCTAGCGCCGATAACACTTTGACGCACCCCCAGGCCACACCACTCAACAGGTGCAAAGCAGCGCACGTTGTGCCCCGGGCTGTGCGATCTCGATTAAGGATGGTGAACCGCCGATGGATTTCAAAGACTATTACAAGATTCTGGGTGTCGAGCCGAGCGCCGATGACAAGGAAATCAAGGCCGCCTATCGCAAGCTCGCACGCAAGTATCACCCGGACGTGAGCAAGGAAAAGGACGCCGAAGAGAAATTCAAGGACGCGTCCGAAGCCTATGAGGCGCTCAAAAGCGCCGACAAACGCGCCGAGTACGATGAGCTGCGTAAATACGGCCAGCATGGCCAGCCGTTCCAGGGGCCACCGGGCTGGCAGAGCCGTGGTGGTTATGGCGGTGGCCAGGACACGGGCGACTTCTCGGACTTCTTCAGCTCGATCTTCGGCGCGCGCGGCGACGCCTTTGGCGGCGGCCAGCGCCGTCCTACCGGGCGCAAGGGCCAGGATGTGGAGATGCAACTGAGCGTTTCCCTTGAGGAAACGCTGTCCACCGAGTCCAAGCAGATCAGCTTCCAGGTGCCGCAATACGATGCGTCTGGCCGGCATGTCAGCAATACCGTCAAGAGCCTGAATGTGAAGATTCCGGCCGGTGTGGCCGATGGCGAGCGCATCCGCCTCAAGGGCCAGGGCGCACCGGGTGTGGGCGGTGGTGCCAATGGCGACCTGTACCTGATCATCAAGTTTGCGCCGCACGCCAAGTTCGAGGTGGATGGCGAAAACCTGATCATCAACCTGCCGCTGGCCCCGTGGGAGCTGGCGTTGGGCGCGGAAGTCGCAGTGCCGACCCTTACCGGCAAGATTAACCTCAAGGTGCCGGCCGGCAGCCAGAACGGCCAACGCATGCGCGCAAAGGGCCATGGCTTGTTGAACAAGGCCGGGCAACGCGGTTATCTGTTTATCCAGCTCAAGGCTGTGATGCCTAAGGCTGGAGACGATGAGGTCAAGGCATTGTGGCAGGCGCTGGCTGAAAAGGCCGCTTTCGACCCCCGTGAGCACTTCTGAACGAGCTGACCCGATGAGTTTTCGAGCTTGCTAAATAGTTAGCTCCAGCAAAAAAACGCACTGCATAGGATGACAATCTTTCTCACCACAAGGTTGTCATCCCATGCTCGAACTTCAGGTTATTGCCTCCTCCACGCTCCCGCCCGGTGAACAGGGACAACACTACGAATTAATCAAACAGGCGATCCCGTCCTGCCTGGTCAGCAGTTCACCTGAGCGGCGCCAGGCCCTCAAACAGACCCCCGCGAATATCCCCTCTTGGTACGACGCCACGTCTCAATCGCAGAAGGATCAGCTCAAGACGCTGTTGGAGAGCCGTTGCCACTCCCTGAATGAGCTGGAGAAATCCCTAAGCAAAGTCCAGGCGCTGGAAGCATTCGCCCAGCCGTTATTGGAAGCGGCATTAAAGGCTGCCGGTTATGCGCTGGACGTCAATCAAACCTGGTTGCGCCTGTATGTTCCGGTTGAAGACGCCTTTGGCAAAAAAACCGGCGGTTCCAGGGTCAAGACGTTCTCCTTGCTCAAGGCTGCCCTGGGCAACTTTGAGGCGCGGGAGGCCGAGGACGGTTTTTACGATAGCGTTTCGGGATTTATCACCGAGCCGGATACTCGCGAGCACTTTGAACGCCACACCACGACCCTGAAAATTCATGAGTTCGCCCAGTTATGCCGTGATCTCGATTTGGGGAGTCAATACCAGGCTCACCTCAGGGCGCAGTTGATACCTGATGATGTACGGTCCCGTGCCGAGTTTCGGGATCGCTTCATCCGCCATCAGAAAGATGCCTTCAAGGCGGCGGCGTATCTGGCCTTGCTCAAGGGTGATATCGGTGCCACCGATTACACGTTGCTGATGCGTGTGACGGCTGGCGAAAAGCACATCGTGATCGGCAACCAGCCGGTCGGTTACTGCTGCTTGAGCCTGATGAACCTGCACCTGCATGACTGCCTGATCATCGCCCCATGCGCCAAGCAGCGTTATTCGAGCTGGGTTATCGTCTATATTCCTGACCACCTCGAGCACCCCATCAAGCGTTATGAAACGTTTAATGAGTTTCGCAACGAATTGACTGATCACCTGACCGCGAGCGTCAGCGAGGGTGCCGACCGCTCCAAGGGGGTACAAACCACGCAATACCAGCAGCTTTT
Organism: Pseudomonas sp. B19125; assembly: GCF_044218855.1. Taxonomy (NCBI): domain Bacteria; kingdom Pseudomonadati; phylum Pseudomonadota; class Gammaproteobacteria; order Pseudomonadales; family Pseudomonadaceae; genus Pseudomonas; species Pseudomonas sp. B19125. Next base: position 6,304,601 of record NZ_CP162589.1, on the reverse strand, counting down.
TGCCCAGTTTGTAGCCTATAAGGATCGCGCTTACTACTACCGCAGGCTGACCGAACTCGTGGTGGATGCGCCACCGCAACCGTTCGGTTCACAGGCGCTGCGTTCGGAATGGGGGCGTTTACTGACGGCCCCATTCTTTTCCTCCGGCTCGTCGCTGGGGGAGCCGCAACCGACCGTACGCGTTCCGATAAAAGCCCCCGAATTCAATATTCAGGCCATCGAAATCGCTGGCCTCTGGCGGGCTGCGGACTTGTGGGTGTATCGCCATGCCAGTCTGCGCACGCGACTGTTTAACGATGCCCAACACCAGGCCGTGAGCACTGAGGCTGCTGACAAGGCATCGAGTTCAAGGCGTGCAGCCCATTACCTGAGTATCGGCATGTTCGGCCTGAACCTGGTGGGGATGGCCGTGCCACCCTTGGGCCTGGTGATGGCCGGGGTGATGGCCGGTCAGCTGCTTTACGAGGTCTTTGAGGGTGCGGTCGAACTCAGTGAAGGCGACCGCGAGGCAGGTTGGGCGCATGTTACCGACGTGGTGGAAAACCTGGCGACTCTGGCGGCGCAGGCGGTGGCGTTGCGCTTCACAGTGTCACCCTTCATTGAACGGCTCAAAGCCGTCACGTTGCCCGGCGGCAAGATCCGCCTGTGGAAGCCTGATCTTGCGCCCTATAAGGTGCCTGTCGAGCTGGCCACAGGCGCCAAGCCAGACGCTTTGGGCCTTTACTCCCACGACGGCCAGTTGATTTTGCACCATGAGGGTGACCACTATCGAGTTGGGCAGGACCCCGTCACTGGGCAGTATCGCATCCAGCACCCCAGCCGCCCTGATGCGTATGAGCCGCAGTTGGAGCATAACCATGCTGGCGCCTGGAGCCATGAAATCGAGCAACCGCTGACCTGGGACAAACCGACCCTGATGAGGCGCCTGGGGCTGGAACAGCGTGGGCTTGACTCCGCGACGCTGGAACAAGCCCGTATGGCCAGCGGTGTCGAGGAAGACGTCTTGCGCCAGACCTTTGTTGAGCATGACCCGGTGCCTTTGTTGTTGGATGACACGATCCAGCACTTCAAGGCTCATCAGGCACTGACGACGTTTGTCGAGCAATTGAGAAGCAGCGACTCGGCCGTCTATGCCCAGGCGGACCTCACGCTGCTGCTGCAAATCATGCGTCGACGAGGGATGTTGCCTGATGCGCCGCTGCGGGTCATGGACAGCCACAACAGGATTTTGTGGGAGGAGACCTTCGCAGCTGCCCCCAAACGCGTAGTGGTGGTCGGTGACAACCAGTTGGCGAGCGGTGAGTGGCTCAATGAGGTGCTGTTCAGCTTGCAAGGCGTGGACCCCACGCTCCGGGACATCCCTGGCAGTGCCGAAGAGTCGCTGGCGGTGCGGGCCGGCAAGCTGCGTGAACACATCGCCAATGTCGTCGATACCTTTAAGGGCTCGCTGGTCGAAGAGCGCTATCAAGCCTTGAATGCCACGAACGATCCTGATGTGCGCCTGCTCATGGCGACTTACCCCAGGCTGCCAGCGTCGATGGCTACTGAGTTGCTCAGAAGGCTGAGCGTTGAACAGTTGCACACCTTTCGAGATACCGGGTTTCTGCCCCAGGAACGTATTGAGCAGGCGAGGTGGCTTGAGCAGGAAACCCGGGTATCGCGTGCCTATGAAGGCCTGCACCTGGACACTCTGGCAAGCATCGACAGCCAGCGCCTCGCCTTGCGCACTTTGGAAACCTTGCCTGGATGGCAGCGTGGAACGCGGGTGGAGTTGCGTCACTACTCGGCCCAAGGCACGTTGCTGGATGCTATCGGTTCCCCGGATTCAACCACCACCAAGGCCCTGGTGCTCAAGGACAATGGTTTATTCGAGGCGCCCATGCCCAGGGACTTCTTTGGGGCAACCTGGGACCTGTTGTCCACCGCCGAACGCCAGAGCCTCGGGTTCACCGATGCACAGCAGTTGAAGACAGCGATCCAGCAGTCGCCTTTGCCTCGTGAGCCGCTGCGCACGGTGTTGCTGGAGCATCCGGTGCGCAAACCGACGATTGATTCGACGCTGAGATTACTCGGTGGTGGCGGCGGGTCCAGCCGACAGGCGGCCAGTGATGTCGATAGCGATGTCGATTTAGTACACGAGCAGGTCACCGATCTGTTCCCTTTGATGGACGAGGAGGCAGTCAATGCGTTTGTCCGCACTTTGGGCGACGACGTCGAGGGTGGGTTGAAACACTGGAAGGCTGAGTTCAAAACGTTTACGAGGGAGTTGGATGCCTGGGTTTACGCCAGTGGGCCGCCGCGTGCTGATGGTTGGGATGCCGATTTTCCCGGTGCGTCCGATATCGCGCGCGAGATCAAGAGTCACTGGCGGCTTATGAGTGAAGGCCCCCTGAAGCTGATGATGAGGGGCGATCTGGAACTACCACTGCTAAGCGTCGACTTCAGCCATGTTGAGGGGCTTGAGATCTACGGTAGCGGCTGGACCGGCAAGACTGATGCTTTCCTTACATCGTTCACCCACGTCAAGCATTTGGCCCTGATCGGTTGCCGGCTTACCGAGTTACCCAGTGCTATCGGTGAAATGCGCTACCTGACTTCGTTGAACCTGACCGGTAATAATCTTGAGTTGACTCCACCAACCAGCCGTATGCTGAGCAACCTCAGCGCCCTTGTCACGCTTGATCTGCGCAGCAACCCGCTGGGTGCTGCCCCCGATGTCAGCGGTATGCCAAATCTGGTGGAGTTGAACCTCAGTAACACGCAGATTGAGCAGTGGCCCTCGGGATTAACCGCACTGACTGGATTGAGACGTATCGATTTGTCCGAAAACCGCCTGCAGGAGGTTCCACCACAGCATTTGACACCACCGCCTGAGCAGCTTGAAGCGATCGTTCGGACAAACAACGTCGTCATGCTTGAGCACAATAAGTTTCCTGCCGACTATTGGCAGCAGTTCGATCGCTACTGGGAGACCTTGACGCGCACGCGGCCCGAACTTTTGCAAGGCGCCCTTGATGGCGCCTTTTACAGTGGTAATCCAAGGCTCAGGGTCATGCAGGAACTCTATCCCGACAACAGCGTGCAAACTTCTCGGAAGATGATTTGGGCGCTGGGCGAGCGCGCCGATGCAGAGTTGGCCCAGCGTGAGCAGGAATTCAAAGCGTTCAAGCGTCAGTTAAAAGCCTGGAACCTCTCCAACGAGCGTCAGAGTAACGAGCGCGTCGGGCGAAATGAGCGCCTGCTGGAGTTCAACGATCGTGATCGCGCCAGGCAACGCATCATGAGCTGCTGGAGGGCGGGTAATCCCCTCGTTTTGAGCAACGACGCCACACTCATCGACGTCGAACTGGACCTCAGTGGGTTGCGCCTGTCGAGCCTGCCCGACCTTGGCGCGAATTTCATTCGCCCGACGTCACTGAAACTGAACCGCCTGAACCTGCGTACGTCACCAGAAGGTTTCCTGGCGCACTGCCAAGGTGTGCGCTGGCTGGACATGTCGGATAACCATTTGTTCGAGTTGCCGCCTGCCGTGGGGAATATGAACGAGTTGGCCCGTTTGTCGCTGCAAAACAACCGAATCCGATTGACTGCCGAGTCGGCTGCCTTACTGTCCTCGCGAGCGACACTCAGTGACTTGATGCTCAATGATAACCCCCTCGGCCTGACGCCGGATTTCAGCCAAATGACGGATTTGCGTACCTTGCAGATGAAAAATACAGGGATTGATACCTGGCCTGCGGGGTTGGTTGAACGAACGAACCTGCTATGGGTAGATCTGAGCCAAAACAGTATTACCACTATCCCGGACTCAGTCATTGCACCGTTGGATGAGCAATTGGCGCAGACGGAACGCGTGACTCGTGTGACGGATATCGGCGAGAACCCTTTGACCGAGCAAACCCGGCAACAAGTCCGCGAACACAGCCGGCGCCTTGAGGAGGCTGGGCTGATGTCTGAGGGTCTTCCGAACATGCTACGGTTGACGGCTGATATTGCCCCTAACCGTGTGGCTCCCACAGCTGGCGCGCAGGATCCATTTCTGCGTTGGGCCCAAGGCATGTCCACGCAAGAGGCGAGTAGCAAACGGCCCCTATGGGTGGCGTTGGAGCGCGCTCCGAGGGCTGCCCCGTTTTTCGACATCCTTGAGCGTCTGGAACCGGCGGGTGCCGGCCACGCCGACTTGCAGCGCCGCGTCTGGGAAGTGATCGAAAGCATCACCCAGGACACCGTCGAATCGGAAACCCTGCGCAAGGAACTCCTCGACCTGGCCGGTGAGCCAGGATGTTGCGACCTTGCGGCTTTCTCCTTCAGCAACCTGGAAGTGCGCACAATGGCCTACAAGGCTCGTTTGCAGGCCACGGATCAGACCCAGGGCGTGCAACTGGCAAGGTTATCCAGAGGTTTGTTCCGCCTGCACGAAGTGGACAAGATCGCGTCGGCGGATATCCAGCGCAGCGAGGCCATCGTCAATGACCCCCGCGTGTCGGTAGCCAATAAGGTGCCCCATACCCAGCGCCTGGCCGAAGAGGTTGAAATTCGACTGGCGTATCGTTACGGCCTCAAGGATCGGCTCCAGCTACCGGGGCAGCCGCAGCAGGTCAGGTATATCAACTTGGGCGGCGTGACCGCATCGATGCTCGATACTGCCTATGACACGATCAAAGCCCTGGATAACTCCGCGCAAGAGCTTCAGGCGCTGCTGTCCAGGGGCTTTTGGCAGGATTACCTGACCGGTAAATACGCCGTGCAATTTGACGCTCTGCGCCATCCCTTGCACGATCAGCTGGCGGACTTGCGGAGCAGGTTTGAATCCAACGCGATCACCGAGGCACTTTATAAGCATCGGTCCGGCGAACTGCAGTTGCAATTGCAGATTAAAGACGCCGCGCTGATCGAGACGCTGACCCGTCAGGAGTTGCTCGATCATCCGCTGGACGTGGCTGAGGGTGTCGGCCCCCGTGCGACCTAAAACAAAAAGTAGCGCTGGGCCATGGGCAATACATCAGCCGGTTCGCACCACAACAACTGGCCGTCGGCCTTGACCTGATAAGTCTGCGGGTCAACCTCGATATCCGGCAGGTAATCGTTGTGGATCAGGTCGGTTTTCTGCACATCGCGGCAGCCCTTGACCACGGCAATCTGCTTTTTTAACCCCAGGGCCTCGGGCAACCCGGCGTCCTGGGCGGCCTGGCTGATGAAGGTCAGGCTGGTGGCGTGCAACGAGCTGCCGAAGCTGGCGAACATCGGGCGATAGTGCACCGGCTGCGGCGTGGGGATCGAGGCGTTGGCGTCACCCATCAGGCTTGAGGCAATCGCGCCGCCCTTGAGGATCAAGGTCGGCTTGATGCCGAAAAACGCCGGGCGCCACAGCACCAGGTCGGCCCACTTGCCCACTTCGATCGAGCCGACGATATGGCTGACGCCGTGGGTAATCGCCGGGTTGATGGTGTACTTGGCGATATAGCGCTTGGCGCGGAAGTTGTCATTGCTCGGGCCGTCGCCGGGCAAAGGGCCGCGCTGCTTTTTCATTTTGTCAGCGGTCTGCCAGGTGCGCGTGATCACTTCGCCGACACGGCCCATGGCCTGGCTGTCGGAGCTGATCATCGAGAACGCGCCCAAATCGTGCAGGATATCTTCGGCGGCAATGGTCTCGCGGCGGATGCGGCTTTCGGCGAAGGCCACATCTTCGGCGATGCTCGGGTCCAGGTGATGGCAGACCATCAACATGTCCAGGTGCTCATCGATGGTGTTGCGCGTGAACGGCCGCGTCGGGTTGGTGGAACTGGGCAGCACGTTGGCGAAGCCGCAGGCCTTGATGATGTCCGGCGCGTGGCCGCCACCGGCACCTTCGGTGTGGTAGGTGTGGATGGTGCGACCCTTGAGCGCGGCCAGGGTGGTTTCGACGAAGCCGGATTCGTTGAGCGTGTCACTGTGGATCGCCACCTGCACGTCGTACTGGTCGGCCACGTTCAGGCAGTTGTCGATGCTGGCGGGCGTGGTGCCCCAGTCTTCGTGCAGCTTCAAACCGATGGCCCCGGCCTTGACCTGCTCGATCAACGGTTCCGGCAAGCTGGCATTGCCTTTGCCGGTAAAACCGATGTTCATCGGGAACGAATCGCTGGCTTGCAGCATGCGCGCCAGGTGCCACGGGCCGGAGGTGCAGGTGGTGGCGTTGGTGCCGGTCGCAGGGCCGGTGCCGCCGCCGATCATGGTGGTGACGCCGCTGGTCAGCGCTTCTTCGATCTGCTGCGGGCAAATGAAGTGCACGTGGCTGTCGATGCCGCCGGCGGTGAGGATCATGCCTTCACCGGCAATCACCTCGGTGCTGGCGCCGATGGCCATGGTCACGCCGGGCTGGATATCCGGGTTGCCGGCCTTGCCGATCGCATGAATGCGGCCGTTTTTCAGGCCGACGTCGGCCTTCACGATGCCCCAGTGGTCGATGATCAGCGCATTGGTGATCAAGGTGTCGACCACTTCATGGGCGAGCAGTTGGCTCTGGCCCTGGCCGTCGCGGATAACTTTGCCGCCGCCGAATTTGACTTCTTCACCGTAGACGGTGAAGTCCTGTTCGACTTCGACGAACAGGTCGGTGTCGGCCAGGCGGACCTTGTCACCGACGGTGGGGCCGTACATGTCGGCGTAGGCTTGGCGGCTGATCTTCATGTGTGTATGCCCTGAAAAATAGGTGTTGAATGTGATATCGCTATCGCAGGCAAGCCAGCTCCCACAGGGGAACGCATTCCAACTGTGGGAGCTGGCTTGCCTGCGATGAGGCCCTAAAGGTCGCCCATGATCCGTCCGGCAAACCCGAACACCCGCCGCCCCCCGCTCAAATCCACCAACTCGATCTCGCGACTTTGCCCTGGCTCAAACCGCACTGCCGTGCCCGCCGGAATATTCAAACGCATGCCACGGCTGGCGGCGCGATCAAAGGTCAGCGCATCGTTGGTCTCGAAAAAATGGTAGTGCGAGCCCACCTGAATCGGCCGGTCGCCGCTGTTGGCTACGCTGAGGGTGAGGGTGCGCCGGCCGACGTTGAGTTCGATGTCACCAGGCTGGATCTGATATTCACCAGGAATCATGCAGGTTGCCCCAGGGTCTTGAAATAGATGGCGGTCGGGGTGTAGCGCCCGTCCGGGCTTTGGCAGTAGTCGGGCAACTCACCTATCTTGGTGTAGCGCAGCGACTGGTAAAAGGCTTCGGCGCCGGAGCCGGCCTCGGTGTCCAGGTACAGCAGGCCGCGCTTGTGCTGGCGCGCGGCGAGTTCCAGGCTGTTCATCAGCTGTTGGCCCAGGCCATGGCGGCGGGCGCTGCTGTGTACCAGCAACTTTTGCACTTCGGCGCGGTTCAGGCCGTTGGCTTTCAGGCACAGCGCCAGTTGCACGCTGGCGATCACTTGCTCATCGCGTACCACCACCCACAGCAGCAGGCTGCCCTCTTCGATACTTGCCTGCACGCCGCTCAAATAGGTGCGGGCCTGGGCGTCATCGAAGTCAGCCATAAAGCCGATTGAAGCGCCGTGCTTTACCGCGTCCAGCAACAGCTCAATCAAACCCAGGCGGTAGTGGGCAAAACTTTCAGCATTGACTCGACGCAGTTGCGTAGCGCTCATCGATCTCACTCCTTGGGCGGTTCGGCGCCCGGATTCAACGTCAGTTGCATAAAGGTCAGGTCCAGCCAGCGGCCGAACTTGATGCCCACTTGCGGCATTTGCCCGGTGGTGATGAAACCCAGGCGCTCATGCAGGCGAATAGACGCCTGGTTGCCGCTTTCGATAGCCGCGACCATCACGTGCTTGCCGCAGGTTGCGGCGCGCTCGATCAGCGCTTGCATCAGTCGCGGGCCGAGGCCTTTGCCGCGTTGGTCATTGCGCACGTACACCGAGTGCTCAACGCTGTAGCGAAAACCTTCGAACGGGCGCCAATCGCCGAATGAGGCGTAGCCGGTGACTTCATCGTTTTCCACCGCCACCAGAATCGGATAGCCCTGGGTTTGACGCGCAGCGAACCAGGCCTGACGGTTGGCCAGGTCCACCGGTTGCTCGTTCCAGATGGCCGTGGTGTTGAGCACCGCATCGTTGTAGATGTCGCGGATCGCCGGCAGGTCTTGCTCGGTAGCATCACGAATCATGGCTGGGCCTCACGCGATTGGCTGGTGGACGGTCACCAGCTTGGTGCCATCGGGGAAGGTGGCTTCCACCTGGATATCCGGGATCATTTCCGGGATGCCTTCCATCACTTGCTCGCGGCTGAGCAGGGTGGTGCCGTAGTGCATCAACTCGGCCACGGTGCGGCCATCGCGGGCACCTTCCATCAGCGCGGCCGAGATATAGGCGATGGTTTCCGGGTAGTTGAGCTTCACACCCCGCGCCAAGCGGCGCTCGGCCACCAGGCCAGCAGTGAAGATCAGCAGTTTGTCTTTTTCCCGTGGGGTCAAATCCATGGTTCAAGGTCCTTCAAACAGCATTCATAAAAACACCGCAGATCCCCTGTGGAAACAGGCTTGTGTGGGAGCTGGCTTGCCTGCGATAGCGGTGTATCAGGCACACCGCCATCGCAGGCAAGCCAGCTCCCACATAAACTCAGTTCCACAGGTTGATCTTCATGTGCTCCAGATTCTGGGTGGAACCGCTTCTCGCCCAAGCACACTCGGACGTAACAATTTCCATAAATCAATCAGCCAACCCCGCGCCAGCAGCGCCTCACTGGCCAGGCAGCGGGCGACCAGCAAGCCGGGCAGTTGGGTCAGGTCGCCGCGAATCGCATGGGGCAGGGCGCGGCAGGTTTCCAATAATTGAGGGTCTATATCGCCGGTCAGCAACAGCGTGGCAAACACCGGTTGCCCGTCCAGCCCGATGGGTGAGTCGAGCAAACCGTCGGCGCCTACAATGCGCTGGCGCTCATGCCAGAGCAACTGGCCGTCGCGGCGAATATCCAGGTGCGATTGAAAGTGGCCCAGGTCAAAACGTTCACCACTGGCCGGGCGGCCAAGGGCGATCACGTCCCAGTAGAACAGCCGGGCATCGCCTTGCAGGTCGATGCGCGTGCTGAGTTCGGCCTGGGCAGCGCTGAACACGATGGTTTCCTGGGGCAGCCATTCCAGGGTCGCACCAGCTTCCACGGTGAGGTCGAGTGTTTGATAGGCCGGGCCGCTGGCGCGATACCACTTGGCCGCACCGGGGCTGGTCAGTTGCGCCCATGCGCCTGCACCCACGTGTGCACTGATGTCCAGGCGGTCCCCGCCGGCTATCCCGCCTGGCGGGTGGACGATGATGTGCTGGCACACCTCGGGGCCTTCGGCGTACAAGTGCTTTTGCACCCGCAGCGGGCCGAGGTGGCGGCGCATTACCGGGCGCGTGGTGTCGCCGAAGCGCGCGTAGCCGAGTTCCAGCTCGGCATGCCAGCTGGGGGTGAACAGGGCAGGGGTAACGGGCAGGTTCATGTTTTTTTACTTATCGTCAGGACACAACAGATTAAATCGTAACCAGCCCGCGCACACCCTCGCTTTCCATATTTTCACCTCGGCCCTGCTGCACGATTTCACCACGAGACATCACCAGGTACTGGTCGGCCAGTTCGGCGGCAAAGTCGTAGAACTGCTCCACCAAAAGGATCGCCATATCACCGCGTGCCGCGAGCTTTTTGATCACTGCACCGATCTCCTTGATGACTGACGGCTGGATGCCCTCGGTAGGCTCGTCGAGAATCAACAGGCGCGGGCGGCTGGCCAATGCGCGGCCAATTGCTAACTGCTGCTGTTGACCGCCGGACAGGTCGCCACCGCGCCGATGTTTCATCTGCAGCAATACGGGGAACAGTTCATAGATAAACGCCGGGACTTCCTTGGCTTCGGAGCCTGGGAAGCGCGAGAGCCCCATCAACAGGTTTTCTTCCACCGTCAGCCGTCCGAAAATCTCCCGGCCCTGGGGCACGTAGGCGATGCCCGCATGCACGCGCTGGTGCGGCTTGAAGCCGGTGATGGCCTTGCCTTCCCAATTCACCGCGCCGTCTTTGGCCGGCAGCAAACCCATCAGGCATTTGAGCAAGGTGGTCTTGCCCACGCCGTTACGGCCGAGCAGGCAGGTGACTTCGCCAATCTTCACGTCAAATGAGAGCCCGCGCAGGATGTGGCTACCACCGTAGTACTGGTGCAGCTTGTCGACTTGCAGCATGTTCAAAACCTCCTCAATTCCCCACTGAGGGAACTGGATCAAATGTGGGAGCTGGCTTGCCTGCGATGGCGGTGTATCAGGCTCACCGCTATCGCAGGCAAGCCAGCTCCCACATAAAGCGGTGCGCGTCAGCGACCGAGGTAAACCTCGATAACGCGCTCGTTTTCCTGCACCTGTGCAAGCGACCCTTCGGCCAGCACGCTGCCCTGGTGCAACACGGTCACGTGGTCGGCAATCGAACCGACAAACCCCATGTCGTGTTCCACCACCATCAGCGAATGCTTGCCCGCCAGGCGCTTGAACAGCTCGGCGGTGAACTCGGTTTCGGCGTCGGTCATGCCCGCCACTGGTTCATCCAGCAGCAACAGTTGCGGGTCCTGCATCAGCAACATGCCGATTTCCAGGAACTGCTTCTGCCCGTGGGACAGCAACCCCGCCGGGCGCTGTGCCGAGGCGGTCAGGCGGATGGTATCGAGCACTTCCTCTATGCGGTCTTTCTGCTCACCGCTCAGACGTGCGCGCAGGCTGGCCCATACCGACTTGTCAGTCTTTTGCGCCAGCTCCAGGTTTTCGAACACGCTCAGGGCTTCGAACACCGTGGGCTTCTGGAACTTGCGGCCAATGCCGGCCTGGGCGATCTGCACTTCGCTCATGCTGGTCAAGTCGAGAGTTTCGCCAAACCAGGCCTTGCCGTGGCTGGGGCGGGTCTTGCCGGTGATCACGTCCATCAGTGTGGTCTTGCCCGCGCCGTTGGGGCCGATGATGCAGCGCAACTCGCCGACGCCGATATACAGGTTCAAGTCATTGAGCGCCTTGAAGCCATCGAAGCTGACGCTGATGTCTTCCAGGGTCAGGATGGTGCCGTGGCGGGTGTTCAGGCCCTTGCCGGCAGCCTGGCCGATACCGATGGCATCGCGGCCGCTGCCTGCATCGAAAATAGGTTCAAGCATGACGTTCCTCATTTCTTCAGCAGGCCGATGATGCCCTTGGGCAGGTACAGCGTGACGATGATGAACAGCGCCCCAAGGAAGAACAGCCAGTATTCCGGGAAAGCCACGGTGAACCAGCTCTTCATGCCATTGACCACACCGGCGCCCAGCAACGGCCCGATCAAGGTGCCGCGCCCGCCCAGGGCCACCCACACGGCGGCTTCGATGGAGTTGGTCGGCGACATTTCGCTGGGGTTGATGATGCCCACTTGCGGCACATACAACGCGCCTGCCAAACCACACAGCACTGCACTCAACACCCACACAAACAGCTTGAAGCCACGTGGGTCGTAGCCGCAGAACATCAGGCGGTTCTCGGCGTCACGCAATGCCGTCAGCACGCGGCCGAACTTGCTCTGCGCCAGGCGCCAGCCGGTGTACAAACTGGCGACCAGCAACAGTACGGTGGCCACAAACAGCACCGCCCGCGTGCCCGGCTCGGTGATGCCAAAGCCCAGAATGCTGCGAAAGTTTGTGAAGCCGTTATTGCCGCCAAACCCGGTTTCGTTGCGGAAAAACAGCAGCATCCCGGCAAAGGTCAACGCCTGGGTCATGATCGAGAAATACACGCCCTTGATCCGCGAACGAAAGGCGAAGAACCCGAATACCAACGCCAATAAACCGGGTGCCAATACCACCAGGCACATGGCCCAGAGGAAGTGCTCGGTGCCGACCCAATACCACGGCAATTCGGTCCACGACAAAAAGGTCATGAACGCCGGCAACTCATCGCCGGACGCCTGGCGCATCAGGTACATGCCCATCGCATAACCGCCGAGGGCAAAGAACAAACCGTGGCCGAGGGACAACATCCCCGCATAGCCCCACACCAGATCCAGCGCGAGGGCGACGATGGCGTAGCAGAGGATCTTGCCCACCAGCGTCAGGGTGTAGGCCGAGACGTAAAACGGATTTGCCGGCGACAGCAGCGAGCACAAAGGCAGCGCCAGCAGCAGGACCAAAATCACCGTACCCACCGCTATCGTGATCTTGGGGCCGGCCTTTTGCGCGGCGGTAAGCATCAATGGCTGGTTCATCAGTCGATCACCCGTCCTTTCAGTGCAAAGAGTCCTTGCGGGCGTTTCTGGATAAACAGAATGATCAGCGCGAGGATCAGGATCTTGCCGAGCACGGCGCCGATCTGCGGTTCAAGAATCTTGTTGGCGATGCCCAGCCCGAAGGCGGCCATCACGCTACCGGCCAACTGGCCGACGCCGCCGAGCACCACCACCAGGAACGAGTCGATGATGTAGCTCTGGCCCAGGTCCGGGCCGACGTTGCCGATCTGGCTCAGCGCCACACCACCCAGGCCCGCGATACCGGAGCCAAGGCCAAAGGCGAGCATGTCCACACGCCCGGTGGGCACGCCGCAGCAGGCGGCCATGTTGCGGTTCTGGGTGACGGCGCGCACGTTGAGGCCCAGGCGCGTCTTGTTCAGCAGCAGCCAGGTCAGCACTACCACGCACAGGGCAAAGGCGATGATCACGATGCGGTTGTACGGCAGCACCAGGTTGGGCAGCACTTGAATGCCGCCGGACAACCATTCGGGGTTGGCGACTTCGACGTTCTGCGCACCGAACACCAGGCGCACCAGCTGGATCAGCATCAGGCTGATGCCCCAGGTGGCCAGCAGGGTTTCCAGCGGCCGCCCGTAGAGGTGGCGAATCACCGTGCGCTCCAGCGCCATGCCAATCGCGGCAGTCACAAAGAAAGCCACCGGCAGCGCAATCAGCGGGTAGAACTCGATGGCCGACGGTACGTAGCGCTGCATCATCAACTGCACCACATACGTGGAGTAAGCGCCGAGCATCAGCATCTCGCCGTGGGCCATGTTGATCACGCCAAGCAGGCCGAAGGTGATCGCCAGGCCCAGGGCCGCGAGCAGTAGGATCGAACCCAAAGACATGCCACTGAAAGCCTGGCCGAGGATCTCGCCGAACATCAATTTGCGTTTGACCTGAGCCAGGCTGGTCTCGGCGGCGGTGTGCACGGCGGCATCGGTTTCGACACCGGGAGCCAGCAGCGCCTCAAGGCGTGTGCGCGCCAGCGGGTCACCGGTACTGCCTAGCAGGCGCACGGCGGCGAGGCGAATGACCGGGTCGGGGTCGACCAGTTGCAGGTTGGCCAGGGCCAGGCTCAACGCGGTGTGCACGGCCTCGTTGGTCTCGGCGGCGACTTGCTGGTCAAGGAATTTGAGCTGCGCAGGTTGTGCGCTTTTTTGCAGGGTTTGCGCAGCAGCGAGGCGCACCTTGGGGTCGGCGGCGAGCAGTTGCTGGCTGGCTTGCACGTTGTCGATCAAGCCGCGCAGGCGGTTGTTCAGGCGCACGGTTTTGGTTTCGCCGTTGACGTTAAGTTGGCCTTGTTGCAGCGCGTCCACCAGCTCGATGCGCGCCGGGTCGGGCTGGGCGGCCCAGTCCTGGAGCAGCTTGGCTTGTTGCATCGGGTTGGCGTTGATGAAGTCTTCGGCGTCGCTGGCGTGTGCGGCAAAGGGCAGCAACAGCAGGGCGGCGAGGATGAGGCGGTAAAGGGCAGTGGGCATAGTCTTGGGCCTTGCTCGAACAAATGTGGGAGCTGGCTTGCCTGCGATGGCGGTGTATCAGATACACCCAGTTGTCTGCATCGCAGGCAAGCCAGCTCCCACAGGGTGTGTGTCAGCCTTAAGGGCCGACACCCCTCGGATCAGTTGCTCTTCACGGCATAGTCCGGCTTTTTTTCATTACCCGGAATGTACGGGCTCCACGGTTGGGCGCGGATCGGCTTCTCGGTCTGCCATACCACCGAGAACTGCCCGTCGGCCTGGATCTCGCCGATCATTACCGGCTTGTGCAGGTGGTGGTTGGTCTTGTCCATGGTCAGGGTGAAGCCCGACGGCGCGGCGAAGGTCTGGCCGGCCATGGCTTCACGGACTTTGTCGACATCGGTGGATTTGGCTTTCTCAACCGCCTGTGCCCACATATGGATGCCTACGTAGGTGGCTTCCATCGGGTCGTTGGTCACGGCTTTGTCCGCGCCTGGCAGGTTGTGGGCTTTGGCGTAGGCCTTCCAGTCCGCAACGAATTTCTTGTTCACCGGGTTCTCCACGGACTGGAAGTAGTTCCAGGCCGCGAGGTTGCCCACCAGTGGCTTGGTGTCGATGCCGCGCAGTTCTTCTTCACCCACGGAGAACGCCACCACTGGCACGTCGGTGGCTTTCAAGCCCTGGTTGGCCAGCTCTTTGTAGAACGGCACGTTGGAGTCGCCATTCACGGTGGAGATCACTGCGGTTTTGCCGCCAGCCGAGAACTTCTTGATGTTGGCGACGATGGTCTGGTAATCGCTATGGCCGAACGGGGTATAGACCTCTTCAATATCTTTATCCGCTACGCCTTTGGAATGCAGGAACGAACGCAGGATCTTGTTGGTGGTGCGTGGGTACACATAATCGGTACCGAGCAGGAAGAAACGCTTGGCGCCGCCACCTTCTTCGCTCATCAGGTATTCCACGGCCGGGATCGCCTGCTGGTTAGGCGCTGCACCGGTATAGAACACGTTCGGCGACATCTCTTCACCTTCGTATTGCACCGGATAGAACAGCAGACCGTTGAGTTCTTCGAACACCGGCAATACCGATTTACGTGACACCGAGGTCCAGCAGCCAAACACCACGGCAACCTTGTCCTGGGTCAGCAACTGCCGGCCTTTTTCGGCAAACAGCGGCCAGTTCGACGCCGGGTCCACCACCACTGGCTCCAACATCTTGCCGTTCACACCGCCCTTGGCGTTGATCTCGTCGATGGTCATCAAGGCCATGTCTTTAAGCGAAGTTTCGGAGATTGCCATGGTGCCGGACAGCGAGTGCAGGATGCCGACCTTGATGGTCTCTGCGGCCTGGATGGTCCAGGTCAAACCCATGGCGGCAATGGATGCCGACAAAGTGAAAGCCTTGATCAAGCTACGACGCTTCATGGTGCGATCTCCGTAAACCGATAGTGTTGTGGGGCAGATACACAGGGCTTTGCAAAGGCTGTGCCTGCGCCGTGCAGTACCGGTTTCAGGGCGCTAAGGCGCCAGTCGCTGTCGCATGGCGCACCAGTGTGGCGCCGCTAAAGCGGCCCCGTGCAGGGCAAGCCTCAAAACGGGGCATCGCGTGAGGGCGTACTTGTTGGGGTGCCTATTTGGCACCCCAGGTCGCCTGCCATTGCCGAAGATGGGCTTTATGGCCGCCAATCCTGGCGCCATGAAGCCTGTCATAGGAAGGTGATGCGATGGCACGAGTCAAACGTGGCTGGTTTGGGGCAGACCCCAAGCCAGAGGTGGAGTTGCCCCCGGTTGGGCCGGGGTTTGTCAGCATGGATGATGCGGCCCGGTATGCCCATCACCAGATGGGTGGCGCGCAGGACAAGGAGTATGGCGGGGTCATTATGCAAAGCCTGGCCGACGATCTGTTTTACGCGACCGACCCCATTGAGGGCGGCGAGAATTTTTTTGATGTGGGCACGGTTCTCAACGAGGACAGTAATAAGCGGCTCCTGCATCCCGAGGGCTATCGGTGCGTGGCGGATTATCACTCGCACCCGGACTTTTTCACCCAGTACAAAAGCAACAACCCTGAGCTTTCAGATCGTCAGATCAAGGCGCTGAACAGCTTTTATTCCGAGCCTGACTTGATCGGCAATATTCTGGATCCGGTATTTTTCAGCGCCTTCTATGTGTCCGGCCCTGATGGTTCGTTGTTCAAGCACGTCCCCACCCGTTCGGAGGTCGAGCGGCGTTTTGCCGTGTGGCTGCGGGACAAGGAACCGTTCGGCAGGCCCGAAGGCTATGACGGTGTGGTAGAGAATCTATTCAAGAAAGTCGCCAGCGTCAGCCAGCTGTCGATTGTCGTGTCCAACGCCGTGTGGGGCGGCTCTACGGGAGAGGTGCCCCACACATGGACGCCCTACCGGGCCTTCAAAACCAAAACCCAGGAGCTGCCGCCCTGTGGCCCCGTGCAGGCGAGCCTCACCGATGCGCTCAGCCACGCTCGGGCGCGTTTGGCCGCTATGCCAGGGGCGGCCCAGTATGTGTTCCTGCTCAAGCATGATACCCAGGACTTGTATGGGGTGACCGAGCCTTCTGGCACGGTCGACCGCCAGCCCTCGGTGCAAGAGGTTTTTCCCAAGGACATGGACGGCAAACATCGCCTGCCTGCGCATTTTCACTTGATCGGTATTTGCCTGGGCAAGACGGGCTATGCGGCATTGGCCCAGACCCGGCAACCATGGCTGTACCGCAATTTCTTTTCACCCCCGGAACTGGTCCGGCACCTTTACCAGGGGCGATTGGTGCCTGAACTGCTCAAGCAGTCCGGGCTGTCGATATTTCTTAACACCGAAGATGGCGCGGTGTTGCGCTACACCTGTTCATTCTCGGCTATTGAAGCGCAGCTTTATCGTGTTGAGCCTGACGGCGCGATTGTGGATAACCAAATCGATTCGACCTTGATCGCCGGCAGCCTCAAACCGAGTGAGTTCGTGCAGCGCCTGGCGGCGGCGGGACAATTGACGGTGCTCAAGGCCAGCGCTCCCGGCAAGGGCAGCCAACTCTGGGACAAAACCGGCACGGTCGAGGCGAACTGGCGACCCTTTTCTGGCATTCCCTTACCGGTGTTCAGTCCGGCCTTTATCACCGCCGATGATGCGGCGCGTTGGGCGCATGCGGTGATCGGCCCGCGTCGTGACATTGAGTATGGTGGTGTGATCTTCAAGCGCGGCAATCGCTTCTACGCCACAGATCCCATCGCAGGAGAGCGCGTTCAATTTGATCACGGGCGCATGTTGGCCCGTGACAGTGAGGGCAAGTTCATCGCCCCTGATGATTACCAGGCCGAGGCCTTTTACCACTCTCATCCCGCCGATGCTGAGGGCATCAAGCGCGCACTTCCACACTTCACGGCGGACCAGGTGCAGGTGTTCAACAACTTCTATTCCGGTGCCGATCAACTCTTCAGCTTTGAAAAAAGAACGTTCGCCAAAGTCCACTATTTGTCCGGGCCAGATGATGTGCTGCTCAAGTATGTCAGCAGTGGCTCGATCGCTGAAAAAACGCTGGACCTGCAACTGCGCGGCGGGCCGGGTGAAACCAGCAGTGATTTCGAGCATCCCATCCGGTTGCTGGCTGCGGCGGGTGAGTTGTGGGCAGTGATTGCCAACCCGGTATGGGGAGGCGTTCGCGGGCGTATAAGCAACACATGGCGGATCAGAACGCCGGCGACCCTTGCACCGCAACAACCTTTTTTTACTCAGGTGTTTTCACGGCCTGAGCTTGCGGTGTTGCGTGCACTTTCGCTGGCGGGGAGCGAGGGCGGCCGGTGTGGCTTTGTACTCAAGCACTCCCGTGATGACGCGTATGTTGCGACGTTGGCACTGCCCAAGGGTGATCCACTGTTTTCGCCAAACCTGGTGTTTCCAAAACGCCCAGACGGCAAGCTGCGCTTGCCTTCGCAATTTCGGCTGGAAGCCATTTACTTCAGCAGTTGGTATGAGACCGGCGAAATTGCCGCCCGGGAAACCTGGCTGGCCAGTACGTTTTTCACCCCGGCGCAGGTGGTGGCCGCCACCCGTCAAGCGCGCGCAAGCCAGGACATCCAGAACCCGGCGCGTGGGTTGTCGCTGTACATGCTGGCCTCGGATTCATCGCTGTTGAGCTTCAGGGTGCCCGCAGCCACGAACACCACCGATCTGGTGCGGGAAACCGACACGGGCGAGCTAAACGATAACGGTGCTCAGGCGGCCATGCTCACCGGTACGTTGAGCCCTCGGGCTTACGTGCGCAGGGTTATTGCGGCGACGGACCTTTCGGTGGTGCAGGCCGGAGGATTGTGGCGCAAGGTCGGGAGGGTAGATAACCGCTCGAACCTGATAGAGTCGTTTTACAAGGCAACCCTTAGCCGTTCGTTTCTCTCGGCGCGCGATGCCGCGGTGTATGCCCATGAGCAAATCAACAACTGGCGTGGCGGCTACTACGGCGGTTATATACTCAAGGGCGAAGACGGCCGTTTTGTTATCACTGAGCCAGTGTCCAGTGCGGCCAACCCATTTGCCTTCACTCTGTTTTTTCCACGCGACGGTAACGGGCCGTTGATCCCGCCGGAGCCTTATGTGTTGCATGCCCGCTACGGTTCCCATACCGCTCTGTCGATGGTGAGCCCGTCCTGGGTTGCGCGGCGCGGCTGGACGCATGAGGAGGCGCAGATCAACCTGCAAGTGTTCTCCGATGATGAAATGTACTCGATCATTCCGGCCGGTCGTGTGGCGTACCTGTCGGGGGCCAGTGATTGCTTGTTGGAGTACACCCCAAATCATTCGGCGCAGGAACAGTTGCTGCTGGCCAATATCGGCCCGCAGGCGGGCGACAACAGCCTCGGCAAGCGCCTAGACAACGGGCAGATCCGGCCGGCCGACTGGGTCCGGCGGCTGGCCGAGGCGGGGGACTTCAAGATCATCCTGGGCAACCCGTTATGGGGCCAGCGTTCGGTGGTCTACAACGACTGGACGCCTAACTATTCCTACGCACCAAGATCGGGCCCACCTGACTACACCACCTACGGTGCCGTATTTGCCAGTGCCGATGAGGCGGCCCGTAACCTGCACGGACGCGTGCATGCGCGCAACTTCGCGCAGGCGGCCTGTTTTGCTTTCATCCTCAAGCATAGGGACAAGGAGCAGTACATTGCCAGCGAGGTAGTGGGCGTTGTCAGTGAGAGCGAACTGTTCAATCTCAACAGCCTGTTTGAACTTAAGCCCGAGGGGGGTTACCAGCTACCCGATGGTTTTATATTGCACGGGCTGTTTCGCTCGCAGCAATGGTCACGTGCCGGGCAAAATACGTCGAACGCCTGGTTGACGCTGTTTTTTGTCACGCCAACAGTATTGTTCTCTGCTCTTTTTGCCGCTATTCGGAGTGGCCCGAGCAACCTGTCGGTGTACTTTTCCACCCTTGATGGCGCGCTGTTGCGGTATGAGCCCCCGCGGCTTGACGTCAAAAGTGGCGGCCCGGCAGATACATTGCTGACGCAGGCGCAGCAAGCATTGGACTCCGGCGAGAAGACACCCCAGAGCTTCCTTAGTGAGTGGGCGCTGAAGGGAATGCTGCATGTGGTACGTACCAGCCAGTTCTGGGATAAAAAAGGTCAGGTCGCCCCTAGCTGGAGCAGTTACGCAACCCTGACACCGCGGCGTTTAAGCCCCTGCTTCGCGAGTGCCGACGATGCAGCCCGCTATGCAGCTGCCAGGGTGAACAACGGATACTATCGGCGTTTTGCCGGGGTGATACTCAGGCTGGGAAATGGTCTGTTTGTCTCGACTGAACCACTGGCGCTTCCACCTCAAGGGTTGGCATTACACTGGATATACCCGGATCGGGCTGCTGATTTAGCGCTTTACCCTCAGAACAGTACGATTGTTGCGCGCTATCGTTCTTTGATAGATCAAGAGGGGCCGTTGTTGTTATCCGTCGCCCAAAAAGCCATCTATAAAACCATGATACCGACTGCGGTATTGTCAAACCTGTTGCGTCGTGAGGCCCACCTTAACCGTGAATATGTGTTTGGCCCCAGTGGCTCGATCCTCAGTTACCACCTGTCGGGCTCTGCCGAGGAGGAGCGACTCAAGGATCGTCTCGCGCCACTTAACAAGGTCAAGGGTGATTACGGTGACAACAGTATTGAGCAGCAACTTCGCAGTGGCACGCTCTCGCCGCAGGACTTCATCACCGAGGTGGTGAAAGCCGGCAATCTGAGCGTGATAGAAGGCGATGGGGTATGGGGCCCGCCCAGAAAGCTGGTGGGGGATTTTGTGGCGAATATACCGCCAACCCATCCTGGGGATATTCGCGCTGTGTTCATGGACGCGCCCTGCAGCCCGATTTTCACCCGGGCGGTCGATGCCGTTCGTTACGCTCAACGCCTATGGAAGCCTCAAACCGAAGTGGCCTTCGGT
This sequence comes from Pseudomonas sp. B19125, assembly GCF_044218855.1. NCBI lineage: Bacteria > Pseudomonadati > Pseudomonadota > Gammaproteobacteria > Pseudomonadales > Pseudomonadaceae > Pseudomonas > Pseudomonas sp. B19125. The sequence goes on along the minus strand of NZ_CP162589.1, from coordinate 6,284,481 downwards.
TACGTACTCAAGTCGGCTAACAAACCGTTCTATAAGGCAACCCTGGCGCTTGTCAGAGACGACTTTGCTGATTTTAAACAGGTCTTTATCGACGGCCAATTGCCACAGGGCTATGTGTTTGATGGTTTGTATCTCTGTGCTTCGACCGTGGCCATCGCCGGTAGCAATGATGAAATGGCGCGCAGTTTTTTCCCGCCCCAGTACATCGCCAAGGCACTCAACGTTGTCACCTATGCACGTAACGGCAGTGCTCCGACGCTGTATCTGTTGTGCAGCGACGGTGCGCTGCTCACGTATGAGTTTCCCAAAACGGCGCCGTTGTACCCATGGACGAGCAAGGCACATATCGAACGCACACAATTGCTCGATGGCTCCCTTACGGTACGTGATTATGTGCGCCGCCTTGCGGGCGCGGGGAAGTTGTACATTCGGGTGACCAGTGAGGTCTGGGGTAAGAAAGAGAGGGTCACTGAGCATTGGGAGCCGAATGAAGCGCCTCATGCTTTCGCCGACGATCCGCATTTTCATTCGTTCTGCGGCCCGCTGTTTACTTACACCGATGATGCGGCCCGCTATGCACAAGGCTTGGTTGCACCGTTCAAGGGCAAGCAGTACCTGGGCGCTGTGCTGGTGCCGGGGCAAACGCCGGGGTACGTCGCGCTCGACCCGGTGGAAGATCAGGGTACGGGAAGTACCAGTACCCTGGAATTGTTGTTCTGGGCTGATCATGCCGGGTTTGATGTACCGCCTGAAAATACACTGAGTACCTACAAAATCGCCGCTGTGCAGGCGTTCTATAAAGCCATTGCGTCGACGTCCAGCTTTGAAGCGATAGATAAAGAACTCTTGGGTAACTTCGTTGCCAAGGACGATCTTCACGACTACGTGTCGGTAGCCAGGGCGAATGCCCCTGACGCCGAGAGTTGTTATCTGTCCTGCCGCAATGGTGCGCTGCTCAAGTACGTACCGGCGTTTACGGCATCTGAAGACCGATTGCTTGCCCCGGGTATGGCACCAGTGCCCCGTGTGTTCGTCGCGCGATTGCGAACCTTGGGCAAATTGTCAGTGCTGGTCACCGATGCCTTCTGGAGAGTTGCAGGGCCATTGGGTGAGGAGTGGAGCGAGGCAGAGCCGGAACCCGAAGAGTTCTGGTATGAACGGAATCGGGACGAACTCTGAGTTCAGCGCTTACGCATCAACCCGATAAAAAACAGCCCGCCAATCGCCGCCGTCGCCACCCCAATGGGCAAGTCTTCGGGGGCGATCAGGGTGCGGGCGGCGACATCAACCCACACCAGGAACAGGCTGCCCAGCAACGCGCACACCGGCAATAAGCGCCGGTGCTCAGCGCCCACAAGACGCCGCGCAATATGCGGCACCATCAGCCCGACAAAGCCTATGGAGCCGCTGATGGACACCAGCACACCGGTCATCAACGACGCCACCAGGAACACCTTCAAACGCACAGAACGTGCGTTCATGCCCAGGGTCACGGCGGTCTGTTCGCCGGCCATCAATGCGTTCAGCGGCCGCGCCATGCCCACCAGTATCAACAGCCCCAGCAGCACAGTCGCAGTGGGGATCGCCAACAGTTCCCAGCGCGCCAGGCCCAGGCCGCCGAGCATCCAGAACATCACCGCCGAGGCGGCGCGATGGTCGCCCATGAACAGCAGCAGGTTGGCCACCGCCATCATCACGAATGACACGGCTACGCCGCACAACAGCAGGCGATCACTCTCCAGGCGGCCGTTACGACTGGCCACAGCCAGCACCACCAGCATGCTCAGCAGCGCACCGATGAAGGCGGCGATAGGTAAGGTCAGCAAGCCGACGACTTCCCCTACGTGCAACACCACGATCACCGCGCCGAGAGTGGCGCCGGAGGTCACGCCGAGCAGGTGCGGGTCGGCCAGCGGGTTGCGCGTCACCGCCTGCAACACGGCGCCGATCAACGCCAGCCCGGCCCCGACCAGTGCGCCAAGCAACATGCGCGGCACGCGGATCAACCAGACGATATGTTCCTGGCCGGTGCTCCAGTTGACGTCACCGAGGCCGAAGGCCTTGTTGAGCAGAATCCGCCACACCACGTCCGCCGGCACCCGCGCCGAGCCAAACCCCAGCGAGATCACGCAAGAGACCAGCAACAACGCGCCAAGCGCACTCAGCAGCAGAGCATAGCGGCGGCTGATCATTCGCCGTGGAACCCTTTGGCCAGGGTTTCCACCGCCAGCACGTTGTCGATGCCTGGCGTTGCCTGCACATACGGGATCACGATAAAGCGCTGATTCTTGATGGCGTCCACCGACTGCAACGCCGGGTTATCCAACAGGAATTGTTCTTTTTGCGCGGCGGTGATTTCGCTGTAGTCGACAATCACGATCACCTGCGGGTTGCGCTCCACGACTGTCTCCCAATTGACGCGGGTCCAGCTGGCGTCGATGTCATCGAGGATATTGCGCCCGCCTGCGGCGGTGATCAGCGCTTGCGGCATGCCCAGGCGGCCGGAGGTCATGGCGCGGTCTTCGCCGCTGTCGTAGAGGAACACCCGAGGCTTGTCGGCGGGCAGGTGCTGTTGCACCTCGGCCACTTGCGCCTGCATCTGCGCGATCAAGGCCGTGGCGCGGTCCTGCACGTTGAAGATCTTGCCCAGGTTGCGCAGGTCGTTATAGGTGTCGTCCAGGGTCGCGGCCGGGCGCTTCATTACGAAGGCGCAGGACTCGGTCAGCTCGTAGACGTTGATGCCCAGTGGCTGCAAGGTTTGCGGCGTGAGATCGCCGCCCACGCGCATGCCGTAATCCCAGCCGGCGAAGAAGAAATCCACGTTGGCGTTGAGCAGGGTTTCCACCGACGGGTACTTGCTCGCCAGCTCCGGCAGGCCGACGAGAGTGTCGGCCATTTGCGGCGTGACCGACTTCCAGCCGGTGACGCCGCTGTAGCCGGCCATGTGATCCTTGAGGCCCAGGGCGAGCATCATTTGGGTCATGTTGATGTCGTGGCTGACCGCGTATTTCGGCGCTTCCTGAAAGGTCACGTCGCGGTTGCAGCTTTTGACGGTCACCGGGTAATGGGTGGCTTCGGCAAACGCTTGGGCAGTGCCGAACAGCAACGCGAGAGACAACAGGGAGCGCAGGATCATGGTTGGGTTATCCAGGTGATTCGGGGGTAGCCGGCCAAAGGGTGAGCGTCGATCAAGGCTTCGACGCCGAAGACATCACGCAGCAATTCGGCGGTCAGCACTTGGTGAGGCGTGCCGCTGGCGACAATGCGCCCATGGTTGATCACGTATAAACGGTCACAGAAAGCCGCGGCCAGGTTCAGGTCATGAATGCTGGCCAGGGTGCCGATGTTCAAGCGCTTGACCAGCCGCAGCAGCTCCAACTGGTAGCGTGGGTCGAGGTGGTTGGTCGGCTCGTCGAGGATCAACAATTGCGGCTGCTGCGCCAAGGCACGGGCGAGGATCACGCGCTGCTTTTCACCGCCCGAGAGCGTGGCGAACGCGTGGTCTTCAAAGCCGTGCATACCGACCGATTCCAGCGCCTGCCGGATGAGATGCTGGTCGTGCAGTGTGTCGCCATCGAACAAACCTTTGTGGGGCGTGCGGCCCATGCCGACCACTTCGTCGACGCGCAAGCCGAAGGTGTCCGGGAACTCCTGCAGCACCACCGCGATGCGTTGTGCGCACCATTTGGCGCTTTGTTTCCACACATTCTGGTGTTCGAGCAGCACGTCACCGCGTTCGGGTTTGCTGAAGCGATAAGCGCAGCGCAACAGGCTGGTCTTGCCGCTGCCGTTAGGGCCGATCAGCCCGACAAACTCCCCCGCACCGACCTGCAGGCTGGCATCTCGCAGCTGGAAGCGATGATTGCAGTGGTCGTGGCCCGGTGGGGTCCAACCAAGGTCGGTGAGGGTGAGTGAGGCCATCAATATTCTCAAGTTCAACACAGTAAATTGTGGGAGCTGGCTTGCCTGCGATAGCCATAGGTATCTACACAACTTTTAAAAGCAGCCTATTTCTCCTGTGGCGAGCAGGCTTGTACTGCGTTGGGCTGCGAAGCAGCCCCAAAAACAGACGCTGAGTACTTTCAGCAAAATTGCCGTGCCTGTACGGGGGCCGCTTCGCAGCCCAACGCAGGACAAGCCTGCTCGCCACAAAAGCCCACCTGCCACAGACTTCGTGTTAACCGGTTGTGTAGATACCTATGCTCATCGCAGGCAAGCCAGCTCCCACAGGGAGCGTGTGTATCAGTTAGAAGGTGTAGTCCGCCGTGACGAAGAACGAGCGCGGCTCACCCAGTATCCACTGTTGGCCATTGTTGTACTGGCTGACGGCGTAGGTGCGGTTGAACAGGTTGTTCAGCTCAAGGCCCAGGGTGGTATTGCGCATGGCCCTCCACGATACGCTGGCGTCGGCCACGGTGTAGCTCGGCACTTCGCTGCTGTTGGCGGTGTCGGCATAACGGGCGCTGACGTAACGCACACCGGCACCGGCGCGAATGTCATCGGTCACCGTCTTGCTCAACCACAGGTTGGCGGTGCGGTTGGGCACGTCCACCGGGCGGTTGCCGTCGCGGGAAACAGCCTGGCCGTTGACCACTTCGGAAAAGTCGTCGTACTGCGCCCGCACAATGGCCGCATTGGCTTGCAGCTGCCAGGCGTTGGGCAGTTGCAGGTCCAGGCTGGCTTCCAGGCCGTTGGAGGATTGCTGGCCGACTTGCTCCTTGAGGGTGGTGCCGGGGATGCTCACCAGCAGTTTCTTTTTGACGATGTGATAGGCCGCCAGGGTCCATTCACCACGCGAGTCCCAGAACGCCTGCTTGAAGCCGATTTCGGCCTGTTTGGCGGTGGACAAACCAAACTGCTGCTGGCTCGGGCTCAGGCTGATCAGGCTGCCGACACCGTCGGTGCTGGTGGCGTACTGGCCGTAGACCGAAGTGCTCGGTGTGATCGCGTAGACCAGGCCGGCTTTCCAGTTGTTGCCGGTCAGGGTCTTGTCGGAATCTGTGTTCGCAGCCGTCAGATCATTGCTATCGATGTGCAGGTAGTCGCGGCGCGCGCCAGTGATCAACGAGAGTTTATCGGTCAGCTGCAGGCGGTTTTCGGCAAAAGCAGCGAGCTGTTTGGTGGTGCTGACCGACTGCGCAATAAACGGGCTGTCGCTCACAAACGGCTGTGGCACCGGATGCTGAATATCCACCGGCTGGCCGCCGCCTGGCACGTCGTTAAACGGCGCGTTACTGGCCAGGCGGAAGCGAATACGATTGTACTCAACGCCTGTCACCGTCTGGCTGTCGAGGCCGAACAGTGTGTGCTTGAAGGTGAACGTCTGGCGGTCACCGACCTGTTCCTGGTTGTGCTTGATGCCCAGGTAGTCCTGGCGCACCAAACCGCCATTCACAAAGTTGTAGCTCTCGGCGTTCTGCCAGCGGCGCTGGTTTTTCAGGTACGACAGCTCGTTGGTGGCGGTGACGTTGTCGTTGATCTGCCACTCGCTGGTCAGGCGCGTCCACTGGTCGTTGTAGTGCTGTTTGTCGTCGCTGACGTTGTAGTTCTTGTCGCGCAGGCCTTTGTGCAACTGGCCGTTGATCAGTGGCGTGCCGTAGTAGTTCTGCGGGCTCTGGTCGCCATAGTCGTGGGCCAGGGTGAAGCTCAGGGTGTCGGCCGGCTGCCAGCGCAGCGCGCCGCTGACGAAATCGCTGGCGGAGTCGCCGAGTGCGATGAAGCCGTTGCTGCGCAGGCGGTTGACGTTCAGGCGGTAGCTCAGTGTGTCAGTCAGTGAGCCGCCGCTGTCCAGCGCTTGCTGTTGGCGGTCATAGGAACCGTAGCCCAGGCGCACATGGTTTTCGATTTCGCCGGTGAACGGCTTCTTCGCAATCGTATTGATCACCGCGCCGGTGGCGCCCTGGCCGTACATCACCGAGGCCGGGCCGCGCAGCACATCCACGCGCTCAACCGACCAGGTGTCCACCGGGAAGGTGGAAGTGCCTGCGCCGTCGAACATGCGCTGCCCGTCGTACAGCTGCAGCACCGAACTCTGCCCGGTAAAACCACGGGCCTGCAACGACGTGCCGCCGTCGCCCGGCGAGCCGGTGCGGCTGATGCCGGTGGCGCGGGAGATGGCGTCCTGCACACTGGCGTCGCCGCGCTCGCGGATTTTTTCGCCGGTCTGGCTCTCGACACTGCCCGGGGTTTGCAAGGCCGTGAGGTTCAAGCGCGAACCGGCGGTGGTCGGCGTGTTCAGGTCAACGCGCTCGTCATCCACGGCGGGCGCGGTCACGGGGCTGGCGGGCAGAGTCAGGGCCTGGGCGCTGTTATGCAGGGCGAGCAGGCACAGGCCGGACGCGAGGTACTTGTTCATCGGTCGATCAATCGCTTCTTGAGAGGGGTGCTCACCGCAGGGCGCGGCGAGCAACGATAACGCAGAAAGTGTTATAAGTTAACACTTATTGGCTGCGCGACAAAAGTCGCGCAAGGCTACAGAAGGCCTCTGCCGTGGGCATCTCGCCTGCTTCATGCAGAACCTGAGGCAGATTCACGTTGGTTGAAAAGGCGCGCCAGCACCAGGCGATCCAGCGCCCACACCACGATCAGCGATGCACCCACCAACGGGAAAATGATCGCCAGCGCGAACATGATCACCATCGCGGTTTTCCACTTCGGCAGGTCATGGCGCAACGGCGGCACTCCCAACCCACCGTGTGGCCGACGCTTCCACCAGATCACCACGCCACTCACCGCGCTGAGTAAAATCATCAGGCAAATCACCAGCACGATCAGTTGATTGACCCAGCCGAACATCTTGCCTTCATGCAGCATTACACCGGTTTCGGTGGCGCGTGCGACGAGGTTGTAGTGTTCCCAACGTACATCGGCCAGCACTTTGCCGGTGTACTGATCCACATGCAGGGTCGCGTCATTGCGTGGGTCGTTGGCGAACACCGCGACGGTGAACACGCCTTCGGCGGTGGTGGGGAACGTGATGCTGTAGCCGGGTTCGACCTTGCGTGCGTTGGCCAGGTCGACCACTTGTTGCAGGCGTACCGTCGGCGCGGCGGGACCTGAATGCATCGCACCGTGGTTCATATGTTCGGCGTGGTCGCCGGACATGGGCATTGGCGTGTTCTCCATTGCCCATGGCACAGTCTGCTGGCTGGCCGTATTGAGACTGCGCGCTTGCTGGTCGGACTGCGGCACGTTGTTCCACATCGCGGCGGGAAACTTATTCCACAGCTCGGCGTATTGTTTGCCCCAGAAGCCGGTCCAGGTCATGCCGCTGAGCAGCATCACCAGCAAAAATGCCGCGCCCCAGAAACCGGCGACCGCATGCATATCGCGCCAGAACACTCGGCCACGGCTGTTGAGCCGTGGCCACAACACGCCCGCCGAAGACTTGCCGCGTGGCCACCACAGGTACACGCCGGATACCACCAGCATCACGCCCCAACCGGCGGCGAGTTCCACCAAACGGTCGCCGACGGTGCCGATCATCAGCTCGCCATGCAGTGCGCGGGCGATGGCTTGCAGGTTGTATTGGGCATCCTGTTCACCGAGGACGGTGCCGCGATACGGGTCGACGAATACCGTCACTTCGCGGCCATCGTTGTGCATCACGAATTGCGCGCTGCTGGTGGCGTCGGCGGGTGGCAGGTATTTGCTGATTTTGCCCTGGGGAAAAGCTGCCTGGGCGCGTTGCAGTTGTTCGTCGGCGCTCAGGGCGTGCTCGGCGCTTTGCACGTTGAGCAGGTTGCCGTACATCAGCGGGTCGAGCTGGGGTTTGAACAGGTAGATGATGCCGGTGAGGGCCAGCAGCACCATGAACGGGGCGACGAAGAGGCCGGCGTAGAAGTGCCAGCGCCAGGCCAGGTTGTAGAAGGAAATTTTTGGGGTGGTCATCATTAGGCTCCGCAAGGCTTTAGATATTTTTTGTCTGTCAGGCCGCTATCGCAGGCAAGCCAGCTCCCACATTTGGAATGCATTTCCCTGTGGGAGCGGGCTTGCCCGCGATGCTTTTAGAAGCTCATGTCGACTTTGGTCCAGAGCGTACGCCCCGGCTCCTTGATGGCTTGCGGGTCGTTGGCCGGGTAGCCGAAGCCTGCGTTACCCGCCAGGTTCAAATGCTCGGCATAGGCTTTGCCGAACAGGTTGTCGACGCCCGTGCTGACCTTGAAGTTTTTATTGATGCGGTACGCCGCGTTCAGCGAGAACACGCCAAAACCGCTGCTTTTGTCGAAGTCCTTGCCGACCACGTTGCCCTTGTTCTGGTCGATGCGGTTTTGCGCCGCGACCACACGCCACAAGGCGCCGGCGCTCCAGTCGTCCTGGCTGTAGGTGAGGCCCAAACGCGCGTCCAGCGGTGGCATCTGCGGCAGCGCCTTGCCGTCGCTGGTGTTCTTGCCCCAGGCGTAGGCGAGGCTGGCGTCGGCTTTCCAGTGCTGGGTCAGTTTGTACGCTGCGCCCAGTTCACCGCCCATGATGCGCGCGTCGACATTGCGGGCCTGGGACGTGGTGCCCATCATGCCGGGCTTGTAGTCGAACAGGATAAAGTCCTGCACCCGGCCGATATAGCCCGAGGCCCAGGCTTCAAGGTCGGCGGTTTTGTACTGCGCACCGAAGTCGAGTTGGGTGGTTTTCTCCGGCTTCACGCCGTCGAAGGCATTTACCGAACCGACCGCGCCGGTGTTGGGCGAAAACAGCTCCCAGTAATCCGGGAAACGCTCCGAATGGCCGAGCCCTGCGTAGACGGTTGTGGGTGTGTCGGCCAGGTCGTGCTCATAACGCACAAAGCCCGATGGCAAGGTTTCAGCGCGAGTGTTGTCGGCGGTCGGGTTGGGGCGCGCCATCATTCCCGAACCGGTGGTTTGGCGGAAATCCTTGGCCGAGGCGCGGTCCAGGCGGGCGCCGGTGATCAGCCGATCGCGGTCGGCGGCGTACCAGGTCAGCTCGCTGAACACGCCGTAGTTGTGGAAATTGGCATCCTTGACCCGTGGCAGTTCCTTGTAGGTGTCGATGCCCATGCTGCTGCGCTGGCGATGCTCGTTGGTCTGCGCATCCAGGCCGCTGATCAGTTGCACATCGGCCCAGCGCCAGGTCGCCTTGATGCGTGCACCGAGGGTGCGGCGATCGACGTTGGAGGCCATCGGCCCGGCCATCATGCCGGTGCCCGACGGCGTACGCAGGCTGTAGTTGTCCATCACATGGTCGGCGTAGTTGTAGTAGACCTGCGCTTCGACCTTATCCAGTACCTCACCGATATTGGACTTTTCAAACCGCAGCCCCAGGCTTTCGCGCAGAAACTGCGAGCCATCCATGCCGCGCCCGGCGTAGCGCGCTTCGCCATCGCCACGGCCGGCAGTGAGCTCCAGCAGGGTGTCGGCATCGGGGGTGAAACCGACGGCCACGTCGCCATTCCACTTGTCGTAGCGCGAGGCGACGGTGTTGTTATTGCCGTCCTTGTAGTCATCGGCGTGGGCCTGATTGCCGATCACCCTCACATAGCCCAAAGGCCCACCGGCAGCGGCATCGACCACCTTGTCGAAGCGCCCGTTGGAGCCGGCCAGCACACTGGCATTGACCCGTGTGCCCAGCTCGCCGAATTGCTCGGGCTCGCGGTCGAACAGGATGGTGCCGGCTGACGCGCCAGGCCCCCAGAGCACGGTTTGCGGGCCTTTGATCACGGTGAGCTTGTCGTAGGTTTCCGGCGAAATATACGAGGTGGGCGCGTCCATCCGCCCTGGGCAGGCGCCGAGCATCATGCCGCCATTGGTGAGGATATTCAGGCGTGAACCGAACATACCGCGCAGCACCGGGTCGCCATTGGTGCCACCGTTGCGCACCAGCGCGAAGCCGGGGATGGTCTTGAGGTAGTCGCCGCCATCGCTGGCGGGCACCGGTTGGCGGGGGTCTTTGGGGTTGGTGACAACGGTCAGCGGTGAGCTGGGGGCGATTGCGGTGATCACCGTGGGGCTCAACTCATGATCTTCAGCCTGCGCGTGTGGTGCCAACAGCGCGCCACACAGAACGGCGAGAACGGGGGTACATCCCAATCGGGAGTCAGCAGAAAACCTGGACATGACAAATTCCATCAATCAATCGTAAACAACACGGCCAGCAGCCTGCGGCTGTCTGTCTAAAGTCGGCCGGTGTGAAGTGATGCTGTGAAGTGCTTACGAAGCGATAGGTGGGGCGCGGCTGCGGGCGCCAGGGAAGATGCTCTGCCGGGCGTGGCCCAGGCGGGTGGCGGGCGTCAGGGCATTCGCCGGTGGCGGGGTGCCGAGGCTGACATGGGAGATGCTGCCGGGCAGGGCCGGGCAACTGAAGAGCAGGTCGCAATAACCGCACTTTGCCCAGAGGGCGTGGTGTTCGCTGGGAGCTGGCGTGTGCTCGCTATGGCTGGTCGACGGCATGTCCATGGACATTTGCATCGACATACCGGCGTGATGATCCATCGGCATCGCTTGGGAAATCAGCGGACCGATAAAAATCATCAACATGGCGAACAGGCTGATCCAACTGCCGCGCGCCAGGCTCATGGGCCTGCGGCGGTGTGGCGACAACCTGGCGCGAGGGGCGCCCATTTACGTTGGCCTATTGGGCGTGCATATGCTCGTGGCCGGCCATCGGCGGCGCTTTTTGTACCGAGACTTCAACCTGCACCGCGCCGGCTTTTTCGAAGTTCAGGGTGAGTGGGAAGTGTTGGCCGTCGCGCAGTTGGCTGCGGTCTTTCAGGTCCAGCAGCATCACGTGGTAGGCCATCGGTGCGAAGGTCAGATCACCTTTGGCCGGTACGGCAACGGTTTCCACCTTTTGCATCTTCATCAAATCGCCCTGCATCACATGCTCATGCAACTCGGCTTTGGCCGCCACAGGCGTGTCGACGCTAAGCAAACGATCAGCGCTTTCGCCCTGGTTATGAATCACAAAATAGGCAGCGACAGTCGGCGCATTCGGCGGCAATTCCTGGGACCAGGGATCGCTGACCTGCAGGCTGCCGGCCTTGTAGTCATCGGCATTGGCAGCACTGAACACCGGCAGCAACAATGCAGCCAGCAGCAGGGAAGATTTAAGCATGGCAGTTCTCCAGAACGGTTCTAAACGCAGTTCACTTGCGAAGAAATCAGACCGTTGGAGAGGCGCGGGGGTTAAGACTCGGCCATTGCTGGCGCGGGGTAGGGGCTTGCAGTGCGGGCGGCGACAGGCCCGGCACGGCATCAAAACGTGTGACATACAGCTGCGGCACATGCCCCGGTAACGCCACCAGCGGCGGTGAGCCCGAGCAACACCAGCAATGCTGCATGGCGGAATGATCTTCCTGGGGCGGCGTTGGGATGTCCAACTTGCCCAAGGCAATGGTCTTGAGGCTGGCGCCATTGGAGGAACAGAAACTGCCCCACAACAATTGCTGCACGGGGTCTTGCGACTGTTGCATCGCGCTGGCCATCGGCATGGCAAAGGCGTTGAACAGCACTGCAAAGCAGGCGATCCACACAATTGCAAAGCGTTGACGGGCCATGGCGGACAATCCGTAGGGTTAAGCGATCAGGTGGGTATTTAGCCTGATCGGGGGGCATAAGTAAAAAGCGGCGGTGTGGTTTGGTGTCGCAGTGGTTGCCTTCATGATAGCCGGGAACCACGGATTGCCAATTTTACCGACGGGTCGCGATCTCCAGCGTGACGCTGAACCCTGTGGGAGCTGGCTTGCCTGCGATGCGGACAACTCGGTTTTCCTGCAGTACTGAGGCGATGCTATCGCAGGCAAGCCAGCTCCCACAGTTTGGTGTGTGTTTGGCTATGGCTTGGTGTTGAGCTTGCTGATTGCACGAGCAATGCCCTGCTCATGTAGGCCGCTTCTAGTTGAGCCTCTACATAACCTAAGTGTAGTGGTCGTCTACGGAAACGTCCGACAGGGATTTAAGGTTGTCCCTAGGAAGGTAGATCTCTAGTCTGCGTACACCGCTGCACACGCAGCGGTCGGGCGTCGCGGCCCGGATTGATTAAGCATTGCCTCCTTTCAGTTGACGCTTTTTTATCGTCTACTGTGCGGCGCTATGGTGGCTGTGCGCGGGATACCTTCGGGTATGCCGGTTTCCTTAATCTCCGGTCCGCGAACCTGCGCACAGCTGCCACCCTCTATCGCATCGCGGCGATCAGTGGCGGCTCCATTTAGATTAAGGAAATTCACAATGATCAAACCCACCCCAAATCCCCCCGTACGGCTATTCACCGTAGCCGACGGAATCAGCACCGAAGACCTGCTGGTCAACCTCAGCGAAACACTCGCCTCGGCTAATGCGCTGAGTTGCGACCTTGCGTTTGACCTGGATGGCCCGAAGCGAGAGGAATTGCTGGGCGTTGCGCAGTTGATTGAGCTGGCGCAGTTGCTGGCTGACCGGGTGCAGGAAGGTGCAAGGCGGCCGACAGTCGCGAGTAGTTAACAGTCCTATGACCGATCGTTCCTGCGCTCGTGCGTGGGAGTGATCGTCTATTGGTTTAGAACTCCCAACTTGCTTCCCGTATATGGTTGAAATTCACAACATCGACGCAATGTTGGTGAGCAAAGCCGGCGACTCTAAGGTCATCAGTCAAAACTAGATAGTTATCTTTAGCGAGTGCGATAATTCCGACATCAGTAAGGCCGTAGGGCGACAGCTCATAATCGCGACTTATGTCCAAGGCTGGGGAGTGAATTTCAATAATTGTTGAAAGTGAGTTTTTTAATGTCGCGTAAAAATCGTGCAACTTGCTCCCGTACAATCCATTTGTCAGGTTGCTGACTTCTGCAAGAATGTGAGGCGTGGAAACAAGTCTTTCGAACTGATCAATCATGGTGAGCAAAAGGCGGTAGTCTTCATTGGTATAGCCCCGAGTTCTCTTGAACTCCACAACGCTGGGCGTTCCACCTATCAGCGCCAGGAGTAGCAAGTTGGTGTCGACTATAATTCCCTTTCTACGGTACTGCTTGATATAGGCATCTATCATACTTCGCGGATCTTCATGGAGCGGAACTCACCTGTCTCCGCGTCGATGATGAATGTTTTGTATTTCCTGGTCTGCATTCGTCCGGCTAAGGACGCGCCTAACCTTTCATATTTATCAGGGGTTGGAACATTAAAGCCCAACGTGATTACCCATGTTTTACCGCTTGAATTTAGCTCGACTTCCTCAAGCATGAGGTCTTGCAATTCCGTTTCTTGCCCGAGGAAGTCGTTTGCTGCCGCCTTGGCGACTTGTACGGCCTCTTTAACTTCTATCATGTCAGCTCCTGAATATAATTGAGTCTGGCTTGAATTATTCTTGGAGTGTAGCACTTCGTATTGTTGGTTCATCGCCGTCCCTTGAGGTAACAAATAGAATTGCCAGAGGCTGCGAACGATCCTGATCTATCGAAGAAAATCTGCCAATGAATCGATTGTTTCTGCGGGCGACAAAAGCTCTCGATCCACCCCGGCCAACACCGGCCGCTTCAACACCAACACCGGCACCCCGAGCTCGCGTGCCACTTCCAGCTTCGGCTCGGTCGCCGCACTGCCGCTGTTCTTGCTGATCAACACATCAATTCCACGCCGTTCAAACAACGCGCGCTCGTCCTCAATCAGAAACGGCCCACGCGCGCCGATGACTTCACAGCGCTCATTGCCCGGATATACATCCAGTGCGCGCAGCGTCCAGAATTGATCGGCGGGGATTTCGTCAAGGTGCTGCAACGGCTCACGCCCCAAGGTGAACAACGGACGTTTGAAGGGTTTCAAGGCTTCGATCAGCTCAGCCCAATCCCCCACCTCGCGCCAGTCATCACCCGCCTGCGGCTGCCACGCCGGGCGCCGCAACGCCCAGCAGGGAATGCCGCACATTTTTGCCGCCGTGGCAGCGTTCTGGCTGATCTGCGCCGCGTACGGGTGGGTGGCATCGAGGATCAGGCTGATCTGCTCATCGCGCACAAATTGCGCCAAGCCTGCATGCCCACCGTAGCCGCCGACGCGCACTTGGCAGGTGAGGTCAGTGGGCACGCGCCCAACCCCAGCCAGGCTATAGATATGCTCCGGCCCCAGCGTGCGGGCGATGGCCAGCGCTTCGGTGACGCCGCCCAACAACAGGATGCGTTTCATAGCGGCTTGACCACGTCCAGCAAGGTGATCGGCAGCGCCTGGCGCCAGGTGTCGAACTCACCCAGCGGCTGGGCCTGGGCCACATGGATGCGCGTCAGCTCGCCGCCGTGTTGCGCGCGCCACGCCATCAAGGCCATTTCGCTTTGCAGGGTCACCGCATTGGCGACCAAACGCCCACCAGGGCGCAGGTGCTGCCAGCAGGTGTCGAGCACACCGTCGCGGGTGACGCCGCCGCCGATAAAGATGGCGTCCGGTGCTTCCAGGCCGAGCAACGCCTCAGGCGCCTTGCCGCGAACCAGTTGCAGGCCGGGCACGCCGAGGGCATCGCGGTTGTGTTCGATCAGCCCTTGGCGACCTGCGTCGGCTTCAATCGCCAGTGCGCGACAACTCGGGTGCGCACGCATCCACTCGATGCCGATGGAGCCGCTGCCCGCGCCCACGTCCCAGAGCAATTCGCCCGGCATTGGCGCGAGGCGGGCGAGGGTCATGGCGCGTACATCGCGCTTGGTCAGTTGGCCGTCATGTTTGAAGGCCGAATCCGGCAGCCCGGCGAGGCGTGACAGGCGCGGGGTGTTGGCGTCGGCCAGGCAGTCGATGGCCACCAGGTTCAAATCCGCGACCGAGGCGTGTGGCCAATCCACAGCAAGCCCGTCGACGCGCTGTTCATCTGCACCGCCCAAGTGTTCAAACACGCTCAACCGGCTGAGCCCGAAACCGGACTCGGCTAACAGCGCGGCAATCGCGGCAGGGCTGCGCCCGTCATTGCTCAACACCAGCAACCGCACGCCACTGGCCAGGTGCGCATTAATCGCCGCCAAAGGCCGCGCCACCACGGATAACGTCACCACCTCCTGCAATGGCCAGCCCAAACGCGCCGCCGCCAATGACACGGAGGACGGCGCCGGTAAAATCAGCAGTTCTTCAGCCGCCACCTGGCGCGCCAGACTGGCGCCTACGCCATAGAACATCGGGTCGCCGCTGGCCAGCACGCACACAGGCTCGCCGCGTTGCGCCAGCACCGGCTCCAGGGAAAACGGGCTTGGCCACAGCTGGCGCTCGCCACCAATACACACCGGCAGCAGGTCCAACTGGCGCTGGCCGCCTATAATCCGGGTGGCGCGCAACAGGGCATGCCGGGCGTTTCTGCCCAGCCCCTTGAAGCCGTCTTCACCGATGCCTACAACCGTCAGCCAGGGCGACATAAGAATTCCTTGAACGACATCCGACGGGCAGGCTTTTCATGCCGCCGGGCAAAGCAGGCATAATACCGCGCCTTTACCCGTCAACCGGTAGCCCCGTGAACCCAACGCCTGCTCTGAATACCTTGCGCCCCTCGGCTTGTCCGGGGTTGCTGCGTATCGTCCAGGCGCTGGATGGCGGGATTTGCCGGATCAAATTGGCCGGCGGTTCTATCACTGCCGCCCAGGCAGTTGCTGTGGCGGACGCGGCGCAGGCCTATGCGGGTGGGGTGATCGAGGCGACCAACCGCGCCAATTTGCAGATTCGCGGGATCGGTGCCGAGCAAGAGGCGTTGATCGCCGCGCTGCTGGCCGCAGGCCTTGGCCCGAACAACGCCGCTGGCGATGACGTGCGCAATCTGATGCTCAGCCCCAGCGCAGGTATCGACCCCCAGATGCTGTTCGACACTCGCCCGCTGGCCGATCAGATCCTTGCCACCTTGCAAAACCATCCACGTTTCCATGAGCTGTCGGCCAAGTTCGCCGTGCAGTTGGATGGCGGTGAAGCCCTGGCGATGCTCGAACATCACCATGACTTGTGGCTGTCGGCGTTCGAGCGCGATGGCGAAACACTATTGGCCTTCGGCCTGGCCGGTTGTCCGGGGCTGAATGCACCCTTGGGCGCTGTGCCGCTCGAGCAAGGCTATGCCTTGGTCGTGGCCGTGCTGGAAGCGTTTCTCGACCTGGCGACACCGACGCAAACCCGCATGCGTCATCTGGCTGTGGATAACTTATTGGCCCGCCTGAACCTGCCGTTACTGTCGGTGGATGGGTTAAAACGCCAGCCCAGTGGGGGGTTGTTGCACTTGGGCACTTATCCACAGCGACAAAAAGATCTGTTTTACGTTGCCGCCATTGCGCCGCTGGGTCGTCTGGACTCAAGCATGCTCAAAGGCGCCGCACAGTTGGCCAGTGAGTTCGGCGACGGCACGTTGCGTTTTACGCCGTGGCAGGGCGTACTGCTGCCCAACCTTAAAAACCACGGCGCCGTGACTGAAGGCTTGGAGCAATTGGGCTTCCTTGGCTCAGTCGACCAACCCCTGGCACGCATGATCGCCTGCACCGGTTCAAGCGGCTGCGCCAAAGGCCTGGCCGACACCAAGGCCGATGCCCTGCAACTGGCCGCGCTGCAACCTGGCGCCGAGGTGCACCTGTCCGGCTGCCCACGCTCCTGCGCTGCCGCACACACCGCGCCGGTCACCTTGCTGGCGGTAAGCCCCGGCCACTACGACGTCTATTTTCGCGAGGCAGCCCACCCCGGTTTCGGCCGGCTGCACGCACGCACTCTTTCCATTGAAGCGGCGGGCGCCCTGTTACGCGGCCGCACACGGAGCAACACCGATGATTGATTACATCCGCGACGGTCAGGAGATCTATCGCAACTCCTTCGCCATTATTCGCGCGGAAGCCAAGTTGGAGCGCATCCCTGCCGACCTGGAAAAACTCGCGGTGCGGGTGATTCATGCCTGCGGCATGGTCGACGCCATCGACGGCCTGCAGTTCTCCGAAGGCGCAGGCAAGGCCGGGCGCGATGCGCTGGCCGCTGGCGCGCCGATTTTGTGTGATGCGCGCATGGTCTCCGAAGGCGTGACCCGCGCGCGCCTGCCGGCCAATAACCAGGTGATCTGCACCTTGCGCGACGACAGCGTGCCGGAGTTGGCGCGGGAGCTGGGCAACACCCGTTCAGCTGCCGCGCTGGAACTGTGGCGCCCGCACCTGGAAGGCAGCGTGGTGGTGATCGGCAACGCGCCGACGGCGCTGTTCTACCTGCTGGAAATGCTCGACGCCGGCGCGCCGAAACCAGCGTTGATTCTGGGCTTCCCGGTGGGCTTTGTTGGTGCCGCCGAATCCAAGGCGATGCTGGCGGCCGACAGCCGTGGCGTGCCGTTTGTGATCATGCAAGGCCGCCTGGGCGGCAGTGCGATGGCTGCCGCGGCGGTCAACGCCTTGGCCACGGAGGTCGAGTAATGCAGGCACGCGGACGTTTGATTGGCCTGGGCGTTGGCCCCGGTGACCCCGAACTGATCACCCTCAAGGCGCTGCGCCTGCTGCGCGAGTCGCCGGTGGTGGCGTATTTCGTGGCCAAGGGCAAGAAAGGCAATGCTTTCGGTATTATCGAAGACCACTTGGTGGCGCAGCAGACCTTGATGCCACTGGTGTACCCAGTGACCACCGAAGTGCTGCCGGCACCGATGTCTTACGAGCAGATCATCAGCGACTTTTACGACAACGCCAGCCTCGACGTGGCCGCGCACCTGGACGCTGGCCGCGATGTGGCGGTGATCTGCGAAGGCGATCCGTTCTTCTACGGCTCCTACATGTACCTGCACGACCGTTTGGCCGAGCGTTATGAAGCCCAGGTTATCCCCGGCGTCTGCTCAATGCTCGGCGGCGCTTCGGTGCTTGGCGCGCCGTTGGTGTACCGCAACCAAAGCCTGTCGGTGCTCTCCGGCGTGCTGCCCCACGACGACCTCAAGCGTCGGTTGGCGGATGCCGATGCCGCCGTGATCATGAAGCTGGGGCGTAATTTCCCCAAGGTGCGCCAGGTGCTGCAAGAACTCGGCTTGGCCGAGCGTGCGCTCTACGTGGAGCGTGCGACCATGGCTAATCAGAAAATAGTGCCGCTGGATCAAGTCGACCCGGCGTCTTCGCCGTACTTCTCGCTGATCATCGTGCCGGGTGAAAGGTGGCAAGGTTGATGCGCCCGGCGATTGTCATTCTCGGCCAAGGCAGCCTGGCGACGGCGCGCAAGATCGCGCAGGTTTACCCTGGCGCGCTGATCCACGGCTTGGCCGGGCGAGTTGAAGGGGCGGACCAGACCTACAGTGAGTTCGGCGCGACCCTGCGCCAGCTTTACCAACAAGGCACGCCACTGATTGCCCTGTGTGCTGCCGGTATCGTGATCCGCACGCTGGCGCCGCTGCTGCTGGAAAAAGGCGAAGAGCCGGCTGTGCTCGCCGTCGCTGAAGACGGCAGCGCCGTAGTGCCGTTGCTCGGTGGCCTGGGCGGTGTGAACCTGATGGCGCGAGAGATTGGCGCGGCACTCGGCGTCGCTGCGGCGATCACCACCAGCGGCGAACTGCGTTTTGGCACTTGCCTGCTCAACCCGCCAGCGGGTTATGCGTTGGCGGACCTGGAGCTGGGCAAACGGTTTGTCTCGGACCTGCTGGGCGGTGAAAGCGTGCGCATCGAAGGTGTGGCGCCGTGGCTGGACCAGGCGAATTTGCCGCAGGATCAGCACGCACGTTTGGCGATTCACGTGGGCAGTGCCGAGCGCGCGCCGGCTGCCAATGAGTTGCTGATTTATCCGAAGACGGTGTGTGTCACCTGTAAGCCTGGTGTGGATTTAGCTCAGCGCGTGCGAACGGCTTTGCATGACGCCGGCATCGCCGTGCAATCGCTGGCGTGCCTGCTGGCCAGCGATACGCAGATGGCCGAAGCCTCGTTGCAGCAAGCCGCAGTGGAGTTAGGTGTGCCGTTGCGGTTTGCGCAAGTGGCGCAAGGCGCGGACATCGTTATCACAGTGGCAGAGCAACCGCTGGACCTGTCGCATGTCGGCCGTGCCCGTGGCCGCCTTGCCGTGATCGGCCTTGGCCCTGGCGCAGCCGAGTTGATGGTGCCGGCGGTGAAGGCCGAGCTGGCGCGTTGCACCGATGTGCTGGGCTACGAAACCTATGTGCGCATGGCCGGGCCGTTCCGCGACGACCAAGTGCAACACTGCACCGACAACCGCGAAGAAATGCAGCGTGCTCGCCATGCCTTCGAATTGGCCGCTCAAGGCCGTTCGGTGGTGGTGGTGTCGTCCGGTGACCCTGGCGTATTTGCCATGGCGGCGGCGGTGCTTGAGGCGTTGCACGAATCCAGTGACCCGGCCTGGCATCAGGTCGAGCTGGACATTCTGCCGGGCGTCTCAGCCTCGCTGGCTACTGCCGCCCAGGCGGGCGCGCCATTGGGGCATGACTTCTGCGTGATGTCGTTGTCGGACAACCTCAAGCCCTGGTCGATTATCGAAAAACGCCTGGACCTTGCATCCCAGGCCGACCTGGCGCTGGCGTTCTATAACCCGATCTCGCGTTCGCGGCCTTGGCAATTGGGGCGCGCCCTGGAAATTGTCGCGTTGCACCGCACTCCCGAAACACCGGTGGTGCTGGGTCGCGACATTGGCCGCCCTGGCCAGACTTTGCGCGTCACCACGTTGGGGCAGTTGACGCCTGAGCAAGTGGATATGCGCACCATGGTGCTGATCGGCTCGTCCACCACCTGCGTATTCCCCCGCGCCGGTGGCGGCGAATGGGTGTACACGCCACGCTGGTACGGCGAGAAACCCGCTTCCTGAAATCAGCTCGCGGCAGGTAAGAAGGCTCCGAGTAACGCAGGGTGAAAACCTGTTGTTACTCGGGGCTTTTTCTTTTTTTGCCGATGAAAAAAGGAAGGTCTACCGGTATGCCTCGTTATTGCTGGTTGACGTTTTTTCGACGGGGGCGCCAAGCGATGTTTGTGGTCTGGAAAGCGCGCCAGCGGCTGGACTAGTGTGGAGACAAGCCCCATGTGGGGTGCTTGTGGAGAACTGAAAATGGAGCGACATCACAAAAGGATCATCAGTGCCAAAAGGCGCAAGTTGATTGCCGCCTACAAGCTGCCAGGGGCGCCGGGCGCCAAACGCTCGGTGTTCCTGGACGCGGAAGATGACAGCAATGCAGCCGTCGTGAACAACGGCGTGATTTCGTTTATCGAGGGCATGTCGGCGCTGAACCGTGAATACATTCGTAAAAGCTACCTGCTGGCCAGCAGTTATGTGAGTGATGTGTTGAAGGTCCAACGGGGGAGTGAGGCCTGGTATGACGAATTTATCAAGGTGATGGTCAGCCTGGGCTGGTTGCCGGTGCGCAGCGCTTTTGAGCGGGTCTCAAGCTCCGGCAAAGGGCTGACGGTGCAGGTGGCGGCGCTGAATATCATCGCCGCGCTGGCGGCGGCCTCGCTGGCAGGGCCGCTGCTGGCGGCGTTGCCGAAACTGGCGGCGGATGCGCTGCTGGCCTTGAAGCAACAGCCTGCCTCGTTTGAGCTGTTCAAGCGCAATAGCACCGTGCATCAGGGCGGTGATTTCGGCCTGGCGTCCTGTGCTGAAACGGCGGGAGAGGTGATGATGGTGCTGGTGACTTACAGCACCCACGGTGTGAGCAAACAGCTGGGCCTGCCGTTTCTGGAGTGGGACAGCTCTTCGGTCGAGGCTTTCAGCGGCCAGACTTGCCTGGTGCTCAACACCTCTGTGGTCAATGAAAAAACCATCCAGCTGATGCGCGAGAGTGCCGGCGACAAGGTGCAACTGGCAATCGCGAAGTACCGGATTTAAGGCACCAGATAACCGCGCACGCCGGTAAAGATGATCTGCGCGGCCAGCGCACACACGAACAACCCCATCAACCGACTGACAATCTGCAAGCCCTGGTCACCCAGAATGCGTTCGATACGGTTGGACAAATACAGCACCACACCGACCGTGAAGCTGGCCAGGGCAATGCTGACGATGGCCATGAACTTGTCATCCCAGTGGGGCTGGCTCACGCCCATCACCAACAGTGCACCGATGGTGCCGGGGCCGACCGTGAGCGGGATGGTCAGCGGTACGATGGTCACGTCCTGCTGCACATTGTCGGTCTGCACCGCCGACTTGCCTTGGGCCATGCCCAGGGCTGAGATAAACAGCACGCTGCCGGCGCCAATGCGAAATGCATCCACGGTAATGCCGAACACGCTGAAAATCACTCGGCCGAACAGGTAGAGCAACACGCTCGACACCAGCGTGGCCAACGCGACCTTCCAGGCCAGCCGGCGCCGTTCTTTGCTGGAGTAACCACGGGTCAGGCTGATAAAGCAGGACAGCACAAAGAACGGGCTGTAGAGCACCAGCATTTTCAGGTAGACGCTGAATAACACGTGGAGCATGGGCGCGGCTCGCGATAGGAGAGGTTTGCGGAGTCTATCAGGCGCAACCGGGCAAATGTGGGAGCTGGCTTGCCTGCGATAGCGGTGGAGCAGACAAAGGGTGTGTGATTGACACTCCGCCATCGCAGGCAAGCCAGCTCCCACAGGAGGCTGCATTCAAGGTCACGACGGGGCGTGCTCCGGGCGTTGCTGACGCTGCGCCACCCAAAACTCCACCAGTTCACGCAACTGCGACAATTCCACCGGCTTGGCCATGTGGCCATCCATGCCGGCCTGGCGTGCGCGTTCTTTATGTTCCGACAGGATATGCGCCGTCAGCGCCACCACCGGCGTGCGAATACGCTGGTGGCTGACTTCCCACGCGCGCAATTGCTGGGTGGCAGAGAAGCCATCGAGGATCGGCATTTCGCAGTCCATCAACACCAGGTCGTAACGCTGGGCTTTCATCGCCTCCAGCGCTTCCTCGCCGTTGCTGGCGGTGTCCGGGTTGAGGTTGAGCTTGCCGAGCATGCCGCGAATCACTTTGGTGGAGATACTGTTGTCTTCAGCCACCAGGATCTTGAAGTCACTGGGCACGGTGACTGCTGCCGGCGCGCTGAGAGCAGGGCGCGGCGCAATTGTGCCCTTGCTGCGCTGGGTCAGTTCGTCGGCCAGGGTGGTCTTGAGTGTGTAGCCGGCCACTGGCTTGGCGAGGATGCGTTTGATCCCGCTGTTGCGCGCGATGATCTTGCTCGGCGCATTGCTGATGCCGGTGAGCATGATCAGCAGAATGTCGTGGTTCAGGCTCGGGTCTTCCTTGATCTTCGCCGCCAGTTGCATGCCGGTCATGCCGGGCATGTTCTGGTCCAGCAGCACTACGTCGAAGTAGTCGCGCAGGTGCGCTTTGGTGCGCAGCAGCGCCAGGGCTTCTTTGCCGGACGGCACAGCGCTGACGTTCAAGCCCCAGGCGGTGCATTGCTGCACCAGCACTTTGCGGCAGGTGTCGTTGTCATCGACCACCAACACCCGCGCGCCTTTGAGCGGCCCGTCGAGGTCGGACGTCGGGTGCTCCAGGCGTTCCGGGTCCAGTGGCAGGGTCAGCCACAGCGTGCTGCCCTGGTGGCTGCCGCTCTTGATGCCGAACTCGCCGTTCATCAACAGGATCAACTGGCGGGCGATGACCAGGCCCAGGTGGCCGCTTAGGCGCGTAGCCGAGAGGAAGTTCTTGCTGTGCAGTTCGCTGTGCAGCAGCGCGTCGCGTTCGGCGGCATCCATCGGCAGGCCGCTGTCTTGTACGGCGATGCGCAGGCGTGGCTTGGTGCTGCGTTCGTCCAGGGCGACCACGATCAGCACTTCGCCTTCATCGGTTTTTTGCAGGGCGTTTTCCAGCAGGCTCAACAGCGCCTGGCGCAGGCGCGTGGGGTCGCCACTGATCACGCGGGGCACCTGCGGCTGGATAAAGCTGATCAGCTCGACGTTCTGCTGTTCGGCTTTGGCGCGGAAGATACTCAAGCAGTCATCGATCAGCGCGTTGAGGTCAAATTGCACGTCGTCCAGTTCGATCTGCCCGGATTCGAGCTTGGAGATGTCGAGGATCTCGTTGATCAGCGTCAGCAGTTCATTGCCGGCGCTGTGGATGGTCTGCACATAGTCACGCTGCTTCACCGACAGCGGCGTGCCGAGCAGCAACTCGGTCATGCCCAGCACGCCGTTCATGGGCGTGCGGATTTCGTGGCTGATCTTGGCCAGGAATTCGGCCTTGGCGGCGATCTCGGCATTGCTGGCCGCCAGGTCGCGGCTGAGGCTGAAGCGTGCTTCGACAATGGCGCGCTGGCGTTCGCCCAGGGCCAGGCTCATCAGCAGGCCGCTCAGGCAGATAAAGCTCAGCAGGGTCACGATCAAGCCTTGCGGTGCCACCAGCGTCAGGCCCAGCAGGGCGGGCAGGATGATCAGGGTGCCGATGTTGAACACCACCATCGCCACCACAAACAAGCGCGCCGGCCGGTAGCCTTTCTGCCAGTGGTAAGCCGAGATAAACAACATGCTCAAGCCTGCCAGGGCGACCAGCGCGTAGGTGATGATGTTCAGCGGCAAGGTGTTGACGAACAACAGCAGCAGGCCGCACAGCACGATCAGCAGGATGTCGGCCATCAACAGCTTGTTCAGTGGGTGCGGGCCCAAGGGCATGAAGAAGCGATAGGCAAACATCAGCCCGCACGGCGCAGTCAGCAGCAGCGCGAGGTAGGCGCCCGGGGTCTGCACCGCGTGCCAGTTCGGCAGCCACGGCCCCACCAGGTTGAGCAACAGCGCCAGGCTCAGCATCAACAGCACTTCGCAGGCCGCCAGCCACAGGCTGCTGCGCGAGCGGTGGTAGGCGAAGCGTGTGAGGTTGTGCAGGATCAGCATCAGCAGGCAGCCGAACAGCAGGCCGTAGATCAGCGTCTGGGTCTGGTCGGCGGCGGCGAGCACGGCCGGTTCCAGGGTGATGTAGGGGCGCAGTTCGTGTTCCGAGACCAGGCGCAGGTACACCTCAAGGGGCTTCTGGCTCTGGGGCATCGGCAGCATGAAATCGCTGCTGGGCAGCGGGCGTTCCGCCTGGGGCTGGCGGGTACCGGTGCTTTGCTGCTCCACCAGCATGTCGCCGTCGAGCACATACAGGTTCAGGTGCGACAGGTCCGGGGCGAATACCCGCAGTACTTGTTCGTGCTTGCCGGGTTGCAGCTTGAAGCGTACCCACAACGCACCGTCCGGCTCCGCGGCGGTAATCCGGTCGAGTTCGATGGGGCTGAATTGATTGGTGTAGCGGGCGGAGCGGATGTCGCTCAGTTGCAGGTCGGCCTGTTCATCAAGCAATACTGCCCAACCACTGCCTTGCGCGGCGGCCTGGGCCGGGAACAAGCAGAGCAGGGTCAGCAAGCTGACTGTAAAACCTATGGCGATCCTGAGCCAGCGCACGGCGAAATCCCTTCGTAGGTTGATGCACGGGTTAACTATGCGCGGGGCGACATGGGTACGGCAAGGGCCAGAGGCCCTTACCTAGCCGAACGGATAGCTACGCAAGCGTAGCTGTTCAGTTGTTCTCGCCGCGTTCACGGGCAATGGCGCGATAGCCGATGTCTGTGCGGTAGAAGCAACCTTTCCAGTCGATTTTTGCCGCCAGTTTGTACGCCTGTTGCTGCGCGGCGTCGACACTGGCACCCATTGCGGTGGCGCACAATACACGGCCACCTGCGGTTACAACTTTGCCGTCCTTGAGCGCGGTGCCTGCATGGAACACCTTGCCTTCCAGCGTAGCAGCCGCATCCAGGCCTTCAATCACATCGCCCTTGGCGTAGTCGGCTGGGTAACCACCGGCCGCCAGTACGATGCCGACACTCGGGCGCGGGTCCCACTGTGCTTCAACCTTGTCCAGGGCCTGGGCCAATGCGGCTTCCACCAGCAGCACCAGGCTCGATTGCAGACGCAGCATCACCGGTTGGGTTTCCGGGTCGCCGAAGCGGCAGTTGAACTCGATGACTTTCGGGTTGCCGGCTTTGTCGATCATCAGGCCAGCGTAGAGGAAACCGGTGTACACATTGCCTTCGTCGGCCATGCCGCGCACGGTTGGCCAGATCACCAGGTCCATCACGCGTTTGTGCACGTCGGCGGTGACGACCGGGGCAGGGGAGTAGGCACCCATGCCACCGGTGTTCGGGCCGCTGTCGCCATCGCCAACACGTTTGTGGTCCTGGCTGGTGGCCATCGGTAACACATTTTTGCCATCGACCATCACGATGAAGCTGGCTTCTTCGCCGTCGAGGAACTCCTCGATCACCACACGCGAGCCTGCATCACCAAACGCGTTACCGGCGAGCATGTCGCGTACGGCGTCTTCGGCTTCCTGCAAGGTCATGGCGACGATCACGCCTTTACCGGCGGCCAGGCCATCGGCCTTGATCACGATCGGTGCGCCTTTTTCACGCAGGTAAGCCAGGGCCGGCTCAATCTCGGTGAAGTTCTGGTAGTCCGCCGTCGGGATCTTGTGGCGAGCCAGGAAATCCTTGGTAAAGGCTTTGGAGCCTTCCAGTTGGGCGGCACCGGCGGTTGGGCCGAAGCAGTCCAGACCACGGCTGCGGAACAGGTCCACAACGCCGGCAACCAGCGGTACTTCCGGGCCGACGATGGTCAGGGAAACATTTTTTTCGGCAAAATCAGCAAGCTGCTCAAGGGCCAGCACGTCGATGGCGACGTTTTCGCACTTGGCTTCAATGGCGGTGCCGGCGTTGCCGGGGGCGACGAAAACCTTCTGAACGCGTGGGTCCTGGGCAACTTTCCAGGCCAGGGCGTGTTCGCGGCCACCGCTGCCAATGATCAAAACATTCATTTCAAAACCCTCGTTAGGATGATCGTTCCCACGCTCTGCGTGGGAATGCCTCTACGGACGCTCTGCGTCCGAGGGACGCGGAGCGTCCCTGGCTGCGTTCCCACGCGGAGCGTGGGAACGATCAATCAGTGGCGGAAGTGGCGCATGCCGGTGAAGACCATCGCGATGCCCGCTTCATCAGCGGCCGCGATCACTTCAGCATCACGCATCGAGCCACCCGGTTGGATCACGGCGGTAACACCGGCTTTCGCTGCGTTGTCCAGGCCATCACGGAACGGGAAGAACGCGTCGGAAGCCATCACCGAACCCACGACCTGCAAGCCTGCGTGTTCTGCCTTGATCGCGGCGATACGCGCCGAGTTCACGCGGCTCATCTGGCCGGCGCCGACACCGATGGTCTGGCGGTTCTTGGCGTAGACGATGGCGTTGGACTTAACGTACTTGGCGACTTTCCAGGCGAAGATCAGGTCGTTGATCTCTTGCTCGGTCGGGGCGCGCTTGGTCACGACCTTCAAGTCTTGGCTGCCGATCATGCCGATGTCGCGGCTCTGTACCAGCAAGCCGCCATTGACGCGCTTGTAGTCCCAGGCAGCGGCGCGGTCTGCTGACCACTCGCCGCAGGCCAGCAGGCGCACGTTGGCTTTGGCGGCGACGATGGCGCGAGCTTCTTCACTGACGGATGGGGCAATGATCACTTCAACGAACTGGCGCTCGACGATCGCCCTGGCGGTCTCGGCGTCCAGCTCACGGTTGAAGGCAATGATGCCGCCAAACGCGGATTCAGTGTCAGTGGCATAGGCCAGTTCGTAGGCCTGGCGAATGCCGCCTTCAGCGTCCGGGCTCACAGCCACGCCGCACGGGTTGGCGTGCTTGACGATCACGCAGGCTGGCTTGACGAAGCTCTTCACACATTCCAGCGCGGCGTCGGTGTCGGCCACGTTGTTGTAGGACAGCTCCTTGCCCTGCAGCTGGGTCGCGGTGGCGATGCCGACTTCGGCAGGCTTGGCCTCAACGTAGAACGCCGCGCTCTGGTGCGGGTTCTCGCCGTAGCGCATTTCCTGGGCCTTGATGAACTGGCTGTTGAAGGTGCGCGGGAACTGGCTGCGGCCTTCTGTGCTCAGGGTTTCAGCGGCCTGGTTCACGGTGCCCATGTAGTTGGCGATCATGCCGTCGTAGGCGGCGGTGTGTTCGAACGCCTTGAGCATCAGGTCGAAACGCTGGGCGTAGGTCAGGCCGCCGGCTTTCAGGCTTTCCAATACTTGCGCGTAGTCGCTGGCGTTAACCACGATGGCCACGTCTTTGTGGTTCTTGGCAGCGGAGCGAACCATGGTCGGGCCGCCGATATCGATGTTCTCGATGGCGGTCGGCAGGTCGCAGCCTGGCTTGTTGATGGTGGCTTCGAACGGGTAAAGGTTAACGGCTACCAGGTCGATCGGCTTGATGCCGTGTTCGCTCATGATGGCGTCATCGATACCGCGACGACCGAGGATCCCGCCGTGGATTTTCGGGTGCAGGGTCTTGACCCGACCGTCCATCATTTCTGCGAAACCGGTGTAGTCCGCGACTTCTACTGCGGCCACGCCGTTGTCCTGCAGCAGTTTGAAGGTCCCGCCTGTGGAGAGGATTTCCACGCCAAGGGCTTCCAGCTCCCGGGCAAATTCGAGGATCCCGGTCTTGTCGGAGACACTGATCAAGGCGCGGCGGATCGGCAGGCGGGTGGTCTGGTCGGTCATTTCAATTTCCATCAAAAGCAAAGGAGTCAGCAAAAAAGGCGACCGTTTTTACGCGGGCGCCTTTCTGGTTTGATTGAATGCTTACAGCAAATCGTATTGTTTGAGCTTTTTGCGCAAGGTGCCACGGTTGAGGCCCAGCAGCTCACTGGCTTTGGTCTGGTTGCCCTTGACGTAGTTCATCACGCTTTCGAGCAACGGCGCCTCGACTTCGGAGAGCACCAGGTTGTACACGTCCGTGACGGAAGCGCCCTCAAGGTGGGCGAAATAATTGTGCAGCGCCTTCTCGACACTCCCACGAAGGGTCTGACCTTCTTCGCTCGGCGTGTTCAGGTGCTGTTTCAAATTGACGTTGTCGCTCACGGGTGCTGTTCCACTCACTAAAGTCTCGGTCATCATCGTCATGCGGCCACCCCCTCTCCATCCCCTGTTCCCAGGCTCTTGTCACGTTCGGCGAAGAACTCACGAACGGTGGCGACCTGTGCCTGCGTTTCATCCAAACGATTGAACTGAGCGCGGAATTCCTTGGCGCCCGGCAAGGTGGCGAGATACCAGCCGACATGCTTGCGAGCAATGCGTACTCCCATCACGTCTCCATAGAAGGCGTGCAGGGCGGCCAGATGCTCTAGCAGAATACGTTCCACCTCGATCAACTCCGGTGCCGGCAAGACTTCGCCGGTACGCAGAAAGTGTTCGATCTCACGAAAAATCCATGGCCGCCCCTGGGCGGCCCGGCCAATCAACAAGCCATCGGCGCCGGTTGCGTGCAGCACGCGCCGGGCTTTCTCGGCTGAGTCGATATCGCCATTGGCAAAGACCGGCATCGACACCGCCTGCTTGATCGCGGCAATGGTGTCGTACTCGGCTTCACCGGTGTAAAGGTCGGCGCGGGTGCGGCCATGCACCGCCAGCGCTCTAATCCCGGCCTGTTCAGCGATCTTCGCCACTGTCAGGCCATTTTTGTTGTCCCGGTCCCAGCCGGTACGAATTTTCAGGGTGACCGGCACATCCACTGCGGCGACAACGGCCTGCAGGATCTCGGCTACCAACTGCTCATCTTTCAACAATGCGGAACCGGCGGCCTTGTTGCAGACCTTCTTGGCCGGGCAGCCCATGTTGATGTCGATGATCTGTGCGCCCAACTCCACGTTGGCTCGGGCCGCATCTGCCAGCATTTGCGCATCACCCCCGGCGATCTGCACCGAGCGGGGCTCGGGATCACCTTCGTGGATCATGCGCATCCGCGATTTGCGGGTGTTCCACAAGCTCATGTCGCTGGTGACCATTTCAGAGACTACTAGACCCGCGCCCAAACGCTTGCACAGCTGACGAAAGGGCTGGTCGGTGACGCCCGCCATCGGGGCGAGGATCAAGCCGTTTTGCAATGTGTATGGGCCGATGCGTACCGCCGACATAGGACTTCCCTGTTGTGGGGCCGGATCATTAGAGTTCGAAAAAGGGTTGGCATGATACCCGCTCTCGATGACTGGATAAAGGCTGAATTGGATAAAATCTGAACAGTTATTTCTTTATCGCCGCCGGTTTGGTTGCGCAGCGCAAAGTCAATAATTTGCCGTCAAACCTCAGAACCTGCGCCGGTTCACTCGGGCGAGTGAAAACTCAGGCTGTAATTCACCGCTTTATTGCCTGGGTCAAGGATATCCAGGGAGATGTGGATCGGTGTCTGCGATGGCATTTCGCTGACGCCGGCCAATTCGCCGCTCAGGTATTCGCCGGGTTTGAAGCGACGACTGGCGATCAGATTGCCGTTCATGTCGGCGAAACGCAGTTCCAGCAACGGAAAGGGCTGGGAAAACGTCGCCCGGTTATAGATGATCGCATCCACCACCAGCGCCCCGGCAAACTCCGGGTTGCTGCGCACCACCAGGTTGCTGCTCTTGATATGGGCGATATCGACCCGCGATGGCACCGTGCAACCCAGTGACGGGCACAGCTGCTGAAACCATGGGCGGTAGGCATCCTGGCGGGCCAGGTCGTCGAATTGATACGCGATGTACTGGCCTGCAAGGCCTGCGGCGGCGATCAGCACCAGCAGCATCCAGATCAGGCGGCGGCCCCAGCCGGACGGGCGCTTTTGGGCGTAAAGGTGCAGCGGGTCGTCTTCCAGGTCCTGGAGTACGTCATCGTGAACACTTGGCTCGGGGCGCGTGCGCTTGCGACGCGGTTGCGGGCGATCTTCGGGGGCCGGTTCGTCCAGGGCCTGGGTCAAGGGCGTGAACGGCGGGTCGATATCGTCATCTTCAACGTGGGGCGCCGAGCGTAGTGGCGGTTCATCGTCGATGTCGTCAAGGCGAAACGACATGGAGGGTTCGGTGCGCTGGCGTGTCGCAGTGGCCGGCTCTGGCTCTGGCTCGTCCTCGGGCGCTGGGGTGCGCTCCTCGGGCGGTTCACTGAACAGGCTGGCGGCCCACTGTTCTTCTTCGGCCTTGGCAGTGCCGCGCGTAGCGCTCAGGGCATCTTCAGGCTGGCGACGGTCAGCGGGTGCCTGACGACGCTCCAGCTTGGCCAGTTCTTCGTCCAGGTCCAGGTTGTCCAGGTCCAGTTCTTCGGCGTTCCACTGCTTCTGGCTGATGGCCCGTGGGGCCTCGGCGGTCGGCTCAGTGGCCTTCTCGGCAACGGCCGGCTGCTCAGGCGCAGGCACCTGGCCGCGCTGCTCCAGCAACTGGCGAGCGGCGTTGAACACTTGCAGGCACGAGCCGCAGCGCACCACGCCGCGGGCCACACTCAGTTGTGCGTGGCTGACGCGAAAACGGGCTTGGCAGTGTGGGCACTGGGTGACGAAACTGTCGGTCATGCGGCCATCCGATTCAGGCAAGCGCTCATTCTAGCGCCGACGACCACTGATGCGTACCCAGCCATCACGGTTGGCGATCGGGTCCAGTTCGAAATCCTTGGCGTAGGCAGCGGCCACGTCTTCGCCTTGCTCGGCGAGGATGCCCGACAACGCCAGGCGCCCGCCCGGCTTGACCAGGCTCGACAGCTGCGGCGCCAACGACACCAGCGGGCCGGCGAGGATATTGGCCACCAGCACATCGGCCTGCACCTGGGGCAAATCTTCCGGCAGGTAGAGTGGGAATTTGCCTTCAGCAATGTTATTGCGCCCGGCGTTATCACGGGAAGCTTCCAGGGCTTGCACGTCGATATCGGTGCCGACCGCTTCCTTGGCGCCCAGCAGCAGCGCGGCAATCGCCAGGATCCCTGAGCCGCAGCCGAAATCCAGCACGTTGCAGTCGCTCAGGTCCTGGCCGTCCAGCCATTCCAGGCACAGCGCGGTGGTAGGGTGGGTGCCGGTGCCGAACGCCAGGCCCGGGTCCAGCAGCAAGTTGACGGCATTCGGCTCAGGCGCGGCGTGCCAGCTTGGCACGATCCACAGGCGCTGGCCGAAACGCATCGGCTGGAAGTTGTCCATCCAGCTGCGTTCCCAATCCTGGTCTTCGATCACTTCGCTGTGGTGCTCGGGCAGCGGGCTGCCGGTGAGCAGTTCCATGTGGGCCAGCACGGCGGCGGCATCGGTGCCGTCTTCGAACAGGGCCAGCAGATGGGTGTGGGACCACAGCGGCGTGGTATTGAGTTCCGGTTCGAAGATCGGCTGGTCTTCGGCGTCCATGAAGGTCACCGACACGGCGCCGACTTCGAGGAAAGCGTCTTCGTAGGTTTCGGCTTGTTCTGGGCTGATGGCGAGACGGACTTGCAGCCAAGGCATGGCGGGCACCTTTGAAAAAATGAGTGTGCGACGGCTGGGTCGCGAAAGCGCGCAAGTTTACGCGAGCGGCGAGTTTGTGGCGAGCTGGCTTGTGTGGGAGCCAGCTCCCACACAAGCCAGCTCCCACACAAGCCCGCACACATGGGGGCGGCGGTGTTCTTGCGGGCCCACAAACAACAAAGCCGCCCGAAGGCGGCTTTGTTGGGTGGAGCACTTACTGGTTGGCCAGCTTGTGTTCCAGGTAGTGAATGTTCACACCACCTTCGCAGAAGCCTTCATCGCGTACCAGATCCCGATGCAGCGGGATGTTGGTCTTGATGCCGTCTACCACGATTTCGTCCAGGGCATTGCGCATACGGGCCATGGCCTCGTCGCGGGTGGCGCCCCAGGTGATCAGCTTGCCGATCAGCGAGTCGTAGTTGGACGGAACCTTGTAGCCGCTGTACAGGTGCGAATCCACACGCACGCCGTTGCCGCCCGGCGCGTGGAAATGCTTGACCAGGCCAGGGCTTGGGATAAAGGTTTTCGGGTCTTCGGCGTTGATCCGGCACTCCAGGGAGTGGCCGTGGATCTTGACGTCGTCCTGGGTGAAGGACAGCACGTTGCCGGCGGCGATGCTCAGCATCTCCTTGACGATGTCGATACCGGTGACCATCTCCGAAACCGGATGCTCTACCTGCACACGAGTGTTCATCTCGATGAAGTAGAAGCGGCCGTTCTCGTAGAGGAACTCAAAGGTACCAGCGCCACGGTAGTTGATGTCGATGCACGCCTTGACGCAGCGAGCCAGTACTTCCTGGCGCGCGGTTTCGTCCAGGCCCGGTGCCGGAGCTTCTTCCAACACCTTCTGGTGACGACGTTGCAGCGAGCAATCGCGGTCGCCCAGGTGGATGGCGTGGCCCTGGCCGTCGGACAGTACCTGCACTTCCACGTGACGTGGGTTGGTCAGGTACTTCTCCAGGTAGACCATCGGGTTGCCGAACCAGGCAGCCGCTTCGGAGCGGGTCTGCTTGGCAGCTTCGATCAGGTCTTCTTCTTTGTGCACCACACGCATGCCGCGACCACCACCGCCACCGGCGGCCTTGATGATCACCGGGTAACCGACTTCGCGACCAATGCGCAGGGCGGTTGCCTCGTCTTCCGGCAGTGGGCCGTCGGAACCTGGAACGGTTGGCACGCCGGCTGCGATCATGGCGTCCTTGGCCGAAACCTTGTCGCCCATCAGGCGGATGGTTTCGGCTTTAGGGCCGATGAAGGCGAAGCCGGATTTTTCCACCTGTTCGGCGAAATCGGCGTTTTCCGCGAGGAAGCCGTAGCCTGGGTGGATGCCATCAGCGCCGGTCACTTCAGCGGCCGCGATGATGTTCGAGACTTTCAGGTACGAGTTCGTGGCCAGTGGCGGGCCGATGCAAATGCTTTCGTCCGCCAGTTTCACGTGCATCAATTCGGTATCGGCCGTCGAGTAAACAGCGACGGTCTTGATGCCCTCTTCCTTACAGGCGCGCAGGATACGCAGCGCGATCTCGCCGCGGTTGGCGATCAGGACTTTTTGCAGTTTCTTCGCAGGTTTCAACATCGAAGGCGCTCCGCGGTTCAAACGATGGTGAACAGCGGCTGGTCGTACTCAACCGGCTGACCGTTTTCTACCAGGATGGATTCGATGACGCCGGCTTTTTCAGCGGTGATGTGGTTCATCATTTTCATCGCTTCAACGATGCAGATGGTGTCGCCCACTTTCACGGTTGCGCCGACTTCAACGAAGGCTGGCGAGGTCGGTGCCGGGGTGCGGTAGAAAGTACCGACCATTGGCGACTTGACCACGAAGCCGTTCAGCGCAGGCGCGGCTGGGGCGGCAGGTGCAGCGGCAGCAGCCGGGGCGGCGGCAGGTGCGGCAGCCGGAGCAGGTGCTTGCATCTGTGGCGCGTAGAACTGTTGAGCCGGGGTCTTGCTGTGGCGGCTGATCCGTACGGACTCTTCGCCTTCCTTGATTTCCAGCTCGTCGATACCGGATTCTTCCAGCAGTTCGATCAGTTTCTTAACTTTACGGATATCCATGAATCATCAACTCCCAAGGGTCGGTCAGGGGCGCTTGGCCGGTTGTTCAAGTTGTTCCAGGGCGGCCTCCAGGGCCAGTCGGTAACCGCTGGCGCCAAGGCCGCAGATCACACCTACCGCTACGTCGGAGAAGTAGGAGTGATGGCGGAAAGCTTCGCGTTTGTGCACGTTCGACAAATGCACTTCGATAAATGGGATGCTCACCGCCAGCAGCGCGTCACGTAATGCAACACTTGTATGCGTAAAAGCGGCGGGATTGATCAGGATAAAGTCCACGCCTTCGCCACGCGCGGCATGGATGCGATCAATCAATTCGTACTCGGCATTGCTTTGCAGGTACAGCAAATGGTGGCCGGCTTCACGCGCCCGGCGTTCCAGATCAAGGTTGATCTGTTCCAGGGTCACCGCCCCGTAGACACCCGGTTCACGGGTACCGAGCAGGTTCAGGTTGGGTCCGTGAAGAACCAGTAAGGTCGCCATCGGCTGTTCCTTGTTATTGATGTGGGTGCGTCAGAACCCGGCGACTATGCCGCAAAGCCTTTGTGACTGTCCAGTTCTATGCAGTAGGCGGCACGATTAGCGATGATTGCGCAAAATTTGTGACTGTGAGGCTGGATTTGGTCAGTGATTGATCGTTCCCACGCTCCGCGTGGGAATGCCGCCCCGGACGCTCCGCGTCCCGCTCTAAAGTCGTGACGCGGAGCGTCACAGGATGCATGACCACGCAGAGCGTGGGCACGATCTCGATCGCATTAGACGCGAAACGCCTGCACGGCAGTGTTCAGTTGCCCACCCAGTTCCAACAGATGCTCACCCTGGCTGCGTCCTTGGCCGATTCGCAGCAGATTATCCTCGCCCAGCTGGTGAATCCGCTCGCTGTTGTCACGAATCTCACTGACGGCGCCACTCTGCTGCGCGGTCACATCGGCGATGCGCACGGCAGTGTCGGAAATGGTCTGGATCGCCCCGACAATTTCATCCAGCGCGCCGTCGGCCGCCTGGGCCTGCTGGGCGGTGGCTTCGGCGTGTTCGACCTGCGCGCGCATGCCCTGCACCGACTGATGGGCGGCGCTTTGCAGGCCGGTGATCAAACCCTGGATTTCAGCGGTGGCGCCCGCCGTGCGCTGGGCCAGGGTGCGCACTTCGTCAGCCACCACGGCAAACCCACGCCCGGCTTCCCCGGCGCGCGCAGCCTCGATGGCGGCGTTGAGGGCCAGCAGGTTGGTCTGGTCGGCAATCGAGCGAATCACGGTGAGCACGCCGCCGATGGTGGCGGATTCTTCCGCGAGTTTTTCGATCATCTGCGCATTTTGCTGCACTTCACCCACCAGTGCGTGCAAGCCGGTGAGGCTCAGGCCGATCACCCGTTGGCCCTGTTCCACGGCCAGGCCTGCACTGCGGCTGGCACCGGCGGCCTGGCTGGCATCGCCGGCCACTTGCTGAATGGTGGCTTCCAGCTCGCCCAGGGAATCGCGGATCTGCGCGGTATCGCCGGCCTGACGCTCGGCCCCGTCGTGCAGGCCACTGCTCAGCTCGGCCAGGGCGCGGCTGCTGCCGGCGACTTGTTCGGCATTTGCGCGAATGGTGCCCACCAGGTCCACCAGGTAAGCGCGCAAGCGGTTCAGCGAGGCTTCAATATCGTGCAGTTCGCGGTTGGTCTTGCCCAGCGCAATCGGCTGGCTGAAATCACCTTCGGCCCAGGTCGACAGGGCGGGCGCGAGGTTGGTCAGCACCCGCGCCAGGCGCCGTTGCAGGGTGTCGATCAGCAAGGCAATCAGCAGGATCAGGCCGATCATCACGCCTTGTAACAGGCGAACTTCGCCCTGGATCCTGGCGTGTTGGGCGCGTACCACCGGCTCCAGGCCGGAGATGGCCTGTTGCACGGCGGCGATTTTTAAATGAGTGGCGGCGGCCAGTGCGGTGCGCTGCTGGATTTGCTCGCGGGTACGCTTGAGTTCGGCGGGGTAGCGGGTCAACAGGCTGTTGAGTTCGCGCTTGAGGTCGACGCCGGTGTCCTGAACTTCGGCTTTCTCGCTGTTTTCCAGGCCCATCATGGCGGAAAAATCATCGGCGCTGGATTCGCTGCTGGCTTTTACACCCAGCAACGGCAGGGCCGCCAGCAGGTCGGCCTGGGTACGGATACTGGCGACTTCGCGCTCCACGTCATCGGCCAACTCCGCGCGCCCGCTGCTGACCAGTTTGTCGCGGGCCAGGGACAGTTTGCCCAGGTGCTGGGACGCGGCCAGCAAGGGCGGCAGGTAGCGAGCGGCGTCTGGTGAGTTGACGCCCGTGGCGTATTGGCTCAGTTGCTCAAGGTTCGCGCCCAGCTCACGTTCGGCTTGCAGCAACAGGGCTTGCGGGTCGCCCGCCAGTTTGCCGGCGGCGAGCAGGTCGGTTTTGCTGAAGGTGTCCAGATCCACCAGGCTGGGGCGCAGGTTTTGCCCAAGTTCTGCCGGCAATTCGTCAAGATGCTGCAACAGGTTTTCCAGGCTTTGACTGGCGCTGCTCAAACGCAGGGCATCGCCGCTGGAGAGGTAATCATCAATGTTGCGTGCGGCCTGGTTCTGAAAGGTCTGCGACAGGCCCAGGTAGCGTTCCATCAGCAGATAAGGCCGTTCCAGCGCACGTTGCGACCACCATAGCGTCGCTCCAAGGGCCAGGCACACGGCCACCAGCAGAAGGGTATTGAGATTGGTCAGCAGCTTCAGGCGCATGCGTGGTTTCAACCGACAGCAAAAGATAAGTGCCTGAAGTTATTGCGTTTCCATTACAAAGTTATGACGGATTCGGTGGATTCCGGTGAAAAGGTGGCACTTTGCTTTGATGTACGAGCGGCTTGCACGCGGTTGCGTCCTGCGTCCTTGGCGCGGTACAGCGCCTCGTCGGCCTGGGCAGCCATCATCAGGCTGTCGGAGCCGTCGCACAGCTCTACCAGCCCGGCGCTGAAGGTGCACCATAAATCCTGCGGCTGGGCCGGATAGTGAATTTCGGCAAAGCGCCCACGGATTTCGTCCAATACCTTGCAGGCCGACTCCAGGTCGGTGTCGGGCATCACGATGGCGAACTCTTCGCCGCCGTAGCGCCCGATGTAGTCGGTCTTGCGCAGGCGTTGCTTGAGAAACAGCGCCAGGCTCTTGATCACGCGGTCGCCCATGGGGTGGCCGTGGCTGTCGTTGACGCGCTTGAAGTGGTCGATGTCGAGCATCGCAAAGCTCAGTGGCTTGTTCTCGCGGCGGGCGCGGAAGCTGCAGTCTTCGAGCAATTGCAGGATGTGGGTGTGGTTGTACAGCCCGGTCAGGCTGTCGCGCACCATTCGCGCCTTGAGGTTACGGGCACGGGCGGCTCGGTTGCGCACGGTGGTGATCAGGTGGCGCGGCTTGATCGGCTTGGTGAGGAAGTCGTCGCCGCCTTCGCTCATGGCGTCCAGTTGTTTATCCAGGTCGTCTTCG
This sequence comes from Pseudomonas sp. B19125, assembly GCF_044218855.1. Lineage (NCBI taxonomy): Bacteria > Pseudomonadati > Pseudomonadota > Gammaproteobacteria > Pseudomonadales > Pseudomonadaceae > Pseudomonas > Pseudomonas sp. B19125. Next base: position 6,247,901 of record NZ_CP162589.1, on the reverse strand, counting down.
GCCGACAGGTAGATGATCGGCACACTGACGTACCGGTCGTTATGGCGAATCACCTTGGCCAGTTCGGTGCCGGTACAGGCAGGCATATACATGTCGAGGATGATCAGGTCCGGCTGGAAATCCGCCAGTTCGGCCATGGCCTGGATCGGTTCGATCAAGGTGCGCGTGACGATGCCGGCGCTGTTGAGCAGGCGCTCGGTGTGCAGCGCTTGTGCCCGCGAGTCATCGATGATCAGCACTTTATAAGGTTCGTACTGCGCGACGCAGGTCAGCACTTCAATCTTTTCCAAGAGGCTCGACGCTTCCAGGGTGCCGGTGAGGAACTCCTGGCCACCGGCGCGCACGGCGGCCAGGCGCGTTGGCGTGTCGGTTTCGTGCAAGCTGAAAAACAGCAGCGGCAGCTTTTGCTCGAGGCCTTCCTGGGCTTCGGCGGCCAACTTGAGGCCCAGGCCCGCTCCGCAGAAGTCCACATCCATCACAATCGCCGACGGCAGGCGCTCGGCGAGGGAGGCACGAAACGCCGGCACACTGTCCAGGGACTGGGCGCTCATGCCAAAGAATTCCAACTGCTTGGCCAGGCGTTCGGCGCGGTCGTGATCGGCCAGCATCACGTAGATGGGCTTGCGCATCGGCGGCAGTAAGGTTTGTTCCAGCTGATCACCCTGGCGCAGACCGGTGCGGGACAGGCGTTGCATCAGGCGGTTGAGTTCGGTGATGACCTGGCTGCTCAGCCGGCCGCGATTTTCGTCCACCACCTTGAGCGATTCGCCGATGTGTCGTGCCAGTTGGCCGTGTTCCGGCTGTTCGAAACGCTCGGCAAAGCGCAGCAGGCGCAGGTTGGCTTCGCTGAGTTCGGACAAATCGGTGTTCGACCATTCGCTGCGTTGCAGGCGTTGCCAGATCTCAAGAATTTGACGTGCCTGATGAATTACCCGCTGGGCAAAATGGTGCTTGAGACGCTCACGGCTGGGGTCTTCTGGCTCGGTCATATCCTGACTACTAGTGAGGGTGCATGCTGAGGTCGACTGATGGCTCTATGCTAGCACCTCTTTTCTGTTGCATGAGTGTCATACGTCAATTAAGTGCAAGTCTTGGGGATTCAGTTACCGACCCAATGGTCACGCTGCGTAAAAAGCGTGCATCCTTTATAGTCGAACGTCTCCCACCTGCCACTTTCGGTTAAAAGCCCCGCGCCGATGGGCACGATGGGGTAGGGTTGTGGTCGGAGTGTTTGACCGCACCCGGACAATTGACGTGCATGAACTCAAGTGATTGAAAGGATATCGCCATGCTGGACTGGAAAAACCGTGCAGGCAGTGCCAAAGGCCCCGCCCCTGAGCCAAAGTCGACCCAACGCGGCTACTTTCGCAACCTGCTGATGAGCAAAGCGCTGCTCAGCGTGCTGGCCTTGTACCTGTTGGTCACCGGCGGCCTGGGTTGGTACTGGAGCGAAGAGCCGGCGCTGTTCCCGGTCCAGCAAAACGCCCAGCTTGCCGCCGAGAAGGAAGGCAAGCAGATGGTGATTGGCTACACCACCGTCGAAACCCTCAAGACCGTGGTCGGCACCTTGCTGAACAAGCCTGGTGGCTACATTTCCAACGACCGTTTCCCGCCAGGCCTGTGGATGGATAACATGCCGAGCTGGGAATATGGCGTGCTGGTGCAGGTGCGTGACCTGACCCGCGCCTTGCGTAAAGACTTCGCCCGTTCACAGTCGCAGTCGGCTGAAGACGCGGACCTGGCCAAGGCTGAACCGCGCTTTAACTTCGACAACAAGAGCTGGGTGCTGCCGTCCAGCGAGTCGGAATACCAGGAAGGCATCAACTCCCTGAGCCGCTACGAGGCACGACTGTCCGACCCGAACCAGAAGGGCGCGCTGTTCTATGCCCGCGCCGACAACCTGAACAACTGGCTGGGTGATGTCGCCACGCGCCTGGGTTCGTTGTCGCAACGCCTGTCGGCCAGTGTGGGTCGGGTGAAGCTCAACACCGCACTGAAAACCGAAGCCCTGGCGCCGGGTGAAGTGCCGCAGGTCGATGAAGAAGTGGTGGAAACCCCATGGATGCAGATCGACAACGTGTTCTACGAAGCCCGTGGCCAGGCGTGGGCCTTGTCTCACCTGTTGCGCGCGATTGAAGTCGACTTCGCCGACGTGCTGGCCAAGAAAAACGCCACCGTCAGCGTGCGTCAGATCATTCGCGAGCTGGAAGCCTCGCAGGAGCCGGTGTGGAGCCCTATGATTCTTAACGGCAGTGGCTTTGGCATCCTCGCCAACCACTCGTTGGTCATGGCCAACTATATTTCCCGGGCAAACGCTGCAGTGATCGACTTGCGTCAGCTCCTCAACCAGGGGTAATGATGGACGCTTCTCAAAAGGAGGTCGCACACCGTGAGGCCTCTGATGCTGAACTGATCTGCTGGGTGGACGAGCAGGACAACCTGCTCGGCGACCTTGTCAGGTCCGACCTGCGCCAGCGCGGCCTGATCGGCCGTTGCACCTTTATCTTCCTGTTCAACTCCGCCGGTGAACTGTGTGTGCACCGACGCACCCTGAGCAAAGCCCTGTATCCCGGCTTTTGGGACACGGCGGCAGGTGGCATGGTGGCGGCGGGCGAGACCTACGCGGTTTCGGCTGCCCGTGAGCTGGAAGAGGAACTCGGCGTGGGCGGTGTGGAACTGGTCGAGCACGACCACTTCTACTTTGAGGAGGAGGGCAGCCGGCTGTGGTGCAAATCTTACTCGGCAGTCTGGGATGGCCCATTGCGCTTACAGCCCGAGGAGGTCATGGAAGCGCGGTTTCTGCCCATTGAAACGGTCCTGCAGGAAGCTCAACAAAAGCCTTACTGCCCGGATGCTCAAGAGGGCTTGCGGCGCTATCTGGCCTCACGTCGCTAAAGTTGCATAAATTGGCGCTATTTGGCTCTTAGCAAGGCGGCTTTTTGCCGTTACACTGCGCGCCTTTTCACCCGAACCGCCTTGGCGTTTCGGTAGCGCTGCCCCTGCCTGAGTGGGGCTTCGCGGTCGGTAAGCTGCCTTTTGTAACGAGAGCCGGGTTCCGATCAGTCTTTGTCCTCCCAAGAGGATTGCCGGTGGCCAAAAAAGCCGCATCCTTCGCCGCCCTTGGTGGCCTGGTATTTTCCACCGACGCAGGTCGACACTGCCCGGACTGTCGTCAGCCCGTGGATTCGTGTACCTGCAAACAGACCCTGATCCCTGAAGGCGACGGCATTGCCCGCGTACGACGCGAGAGCAAAGGCCGTGGCGGCAAGACGGTGACTACCATCACTGGCGTGCCTTTGGCTGAAGAAGCCCTGAAGGAACTGGCTACCACGCTGAAAAAGCGCTGTGGCACCGGTGGCGCGTTGAAAGACGGTGTCATCGAGATCCAGGGCGATCACGTCGAGTTGCTGTTGGCCGAGCTGATCAAGCTGGGTTACAAAGCGAAGAAATCCGGCGGCTAGCAGCCTCTGTGAAACCCACCCCGATGGCCCTTTGCTGAACGCAAACTGTCGTCTCCATGGTTTTCACAGAGCCTGTTCCTGACCGGTGTCTAAACTCTGTCCTGCGAGTGGGGTCTACCTTCCTTACAGGCAAATCGTCATTTTCATTCTTTAGACTTCGCCAGCCTTGCAAGAAGGGCGTGGTGATCTTCGACTTTATATAGGGGACTTCGATGTCCGTACGACGCACACGCAAAGACGATGGCAGCCAATGGACAGTTGCGGACAGCCGCAGTGTTTATGGGATTCGCCATTGGGGGGCCGGATATTTCGCGATCAATGATGCCGGTCGCGTTGAAGTCCGTCCGAACGGCCCGAACAGCACGCCGGTTGATCTCTACGAGCAAGTCGACGAGCTGCGCAAAAGCGGCCTGTCCTTGCCGCTGCTGGTGCGTTTCCCCGACATCCTGCAAGACCGTGTACGCCAACTGACCGGTGCGTTCGATTCGAACATCGAGCGCCTGGAATACCAGAGCAAGTACACCGCGCTGTACCCGATCAAGGTGAACCAGCAGGAAGCGGTGATCGAGAACATCATCGCCACCCAGAACGTGTCGATCGGCCTGGAAGCCGGCTCCAAGCCTGAGCTGTTGGCCGTGCTGGCCCTGGCGCCGAAGGGCGGCACCATCGTCTGCAACGGTTACAAGGACCGTGAGTTCATCCGCCTCGCGCTGATGGGCCAGAAGCTTGGTCACAATGTGTTTATCGTGATCGAGAAAGAATCCGAAGTCGGCCTGGTGATCGAAGAGGCTGCGAGCCTCAAGGTCAAGCCGCAGGTTGGCCTGCGTGTGCGTTTGTCGTCGCTGGCGTCGAGCAAATGGGCCGACACCGGTGGCGAGAAGTCCAAGTTCGGTTTGTCGGCGGCGCAATTGCTGTCGGTGGTCGAGCGCTTCCGCGCTGCCGGCCTGGACCAGGGCATCCGCCTGCTGCACTTCCACATGGGTTCGCAGATCGCCAACCTGGCCGACTACCAGCACGGGTTCAAGGAAGCCATTCGTTACTACGGCGAACTGCGCAACCTCGGCCTGCCGGTCGACCACATCGATGTGGGTGGCGGCCTGGGCGTGGACTACGACGGCACGCACTCGCGTAATGCCAGCTCGATCAACTACGACATGGACGATTACGCCGGTGTAGTGGTGGGCATGCTCAAGGAATTCTGCGACGCGCAGAGCCTGCCGCACCCGCACATCTTCTCCGAAAGCGGCCGCTCCCTGACCGCCCACCACGCCATGCTGGTGGTACAGGTCACCGACGTTGAAAAACACAACGACGACGTGCCGCAGATCGAGAACAAGGAAAGCCTGCCGGAAACCGTGCAATGGCTGGTGGACCTGCTGGGCCCGACCGACATCGAGATGGTCACCGAGACGTATTGGCGCGCCACTCACTACATGAGCGACGTGGCTACCCAGTACGCCGACGGCAAGCTGACCCTGGCGGAAAAAGCCCTGGCCGAACAGTGTTACTTCGCCGTGTGCCGCCGCCTGCACAACTCGCTCAAAGCCCGCCAGCGCTCGCACCGCCAAGTGCTGGACGAGCTCAACGACAAGCTGGCCGACAAATACATCTGCAACTTTTCGGTGTTCCAGAGCTTGCCGGACACCTGGGCGATCGGCCAGGTGCTGCCGATTCTGCCGCTGCACCGTCTCGACGAAGAGCCGCTGCGCCGCGCCGTGCTGCAAGACCTGACCTGCGACTCCGACGGCAAGATCAAGCAATACGTCGACGAGCAGAGCATCGAGACCAGCCTGCCGGTACACGGTTTGAACGAAGGCGAAGATTACTTGCTGGGCATCTTCCTGGTCGGCGCTTACCAGGAAATTCTCGGTGACATGCACAACCTGTTCGGTGACACCGATTCGGTGAACATCTACCAGCGTGAAGACGGTTCGGTGTACAGCGCCGGGATCGAGACCCACGACACCATCGAAGACATGCTGCGCTACGTGCACTTGTCGCCGGAGGAGTTGATGACGCACTACCGCGACAAGTGCGCCAGCGCGAAGATCAGTGCCAGCGAGCGTACGCAGTTCCTGGATGCGTTGCGTCTGGGGCTGACGCGTTCGTCCTACCTGTCCTCGTAAGTACACTGCTCCCAGGCTGACAAGGATCTCAAAGTGACAGAGATCCAGTGTGGGAGCGGGCTTGCCCGCGATGGCGGTGTATCAGTCCGCACATTCAGGGCTGACACACCGCCATCGCAGGCAAGCCAGCTCCCACATTTGGATTTTCGTTTGGTCGTACCTTCTGTGTGAGGTCTGAACGATGTCGAGCAAATGGCTGCAAGCGTTAACCCTGGCAGTCGCCGCATTCCTCTCGGCCTGCTCGCCGATCAAAGTGCTCAACGCACTGACCCCTTCCAGCACGTTCACCAAAACCTCATCGATTGCCTACGGCCCTGACCCGCGCCAGAGGCTCGATGTCTATCGCCCTGTCACCGCCTTGCCCAGCGCCCCGGTCGTGGTGTTTTTCTACGGCGGCAGCTGGAACAGCGGCTCCAAGGATGATTACGGTTTCGTTGGCGAAGCCCTGGCTTCACGCGGCATTGTGGTGGTCGTCGCGGACTACCGGCTCTATCCGCAAGTGCGTTACCCCGCTTTTCTCCAGGACGGCGCCCAAGCGGTGGCCTGGACTCATCAGCACATCGCCGAATATGGCGCCGACCCCAAGCAGCTCTACCTGATGGGCCATAGCTCCGGCGCGTACAACGCCTCGATGCTGGCGCTGGATGCGCGTTGGCTCAAAGAAGTGAACCTGTCACCCTCGATGCTCAAGGGTTGGATCGGCCTGGCCGGGCCTTATGACTTCCTGCCGATTGAAAACCGCGATGTGCGCCCTGTGTTTTTCTTCCCGGACTCGCCGCCCGATTCCCAGCCCATCAACCACGTCAGTTACGACGCTCCACCAAGCCTGTTGATCGCCTCGGTGAGCGACACGCTGGTCAACCCCACGCGCAATACGGGCGGGTTGGCTAACAAGCTGCGTGAAGCGGGTGTGCCAGTCGAGGCGTTTTATTTCACCAGAACCAGCCACGCGACATTAGTGGCGTCCATTGCCAAGCCATTGCGCTGGCTGGCGCCGGTGCTGGATCGGGTCACGGCGTTTATTCGCTCCACTCCAGGCCAGTGAGGCTGGCTTTACCGGATTATCAGGGTGTACTGCGCTGAGCTCTCGGGGCTGGTTTCCTCCAGCGCTACAGACTGCAGCGTGTTTTGCGCTGAAGGGCTGACTGTCAGACTAGCGCTATTGTCCATCAGTGTTCGACCCTGGGGTGGCAGCGTCGCTCTTATGCCTTGTTGTGTCACGAAGAAGTGGAAATCCGTTTGATTCCAAACCTCCACGCCTTTCTGGATGGCGGGCTGCGCTGGGAGTGTTGACGGAGCGTCGTCCAGTTTGAGTGTCCATTCGCCCGTGTCCGGAGTGACGGGGGGAACCTGAACGGACGGCTCGGCGACGGCTTCGGCAGGGGGCTTGGCTGGTTTCTTCTTGGACGAGCGAATAACAGCGGCGGCGATCAATGCGACCACTATCAACGCGCCGATAAGCAAGTAGGTGTTGTTACTCATGTGGGTTCTTCCTTGAGTGCAATAAGATCGCAGCCTTAAGCTGAAGGCTCTTCAGCGGCGATCTCCATTCAACGCCGGAAAGTCGGGTTTGTAACCTGTGAGAACTGACAGGTTGGCTCCCGTCTATTGATTAAACTGCGTGCGGCGCCTCATCCCATAGGTAGCGATCACGCAAGGGCACGCCCATTTCCTGGCGTAGCGCATTCTCGGTGAAGGGCGATGGATTGAGGGTCGTTGGCCGGGTGAGCGGGTTGTTGTCGTGATCGAACAGCTCCCCGTCCTCAATGGCGAGGCCGAGTGCTTGGTACTCGACGTTATTAACGAAAACCGGCTGACCGTAGCGCTCAATGGGGCTTCCATCGAGGCCAAAAGCCTGTTGGTTTCCGGGTTGGTAGGTGCCAGTGGCGCCATTGAAGGCATGGGCCAACTCGTGCTGGAGTGCAAGCATCGGTGTGGTCGACAGCTGTTGGCCGAAGTGGAAGGTTTGAAGCTCTATTTCGGCGTGAGTGGCGACTGCACCGGGCACCTCATTTTTGATGTAGCCCAATTCTGATTCGCTTTGAAACTGCGAAGATTGCCAAGCGGAAAGCGCGTCGCTGTAGGCGTTGCGGAAGTAGTAGTAACTGGCGTTCATGTCGGCAGACTCTCGCAGGGTGACGGGAGACCTTATGTCGTCCACGAAGTCGTCCATTTGCTCAAGCATCCGCTGGCCGACAGGCGAACCTCGAAGCTGGTCGAGAACGTCTTGCACGGCGTCGATGAACTCGGGTTTGCCTTCTATCTTCAGCCCTTTACTCCCGACGTCCTTGACCTCCATAAACGTGACGTTTGAAGGCCTATTGTGATGAATCTTGTCGGACGCTTTGGCGTAAATGCGATCTTTTTTACTCGTGGAGTGAATCACGTCATGGCCTGCGCCTGCGTAAAACGTGGTCTTGCGGGCGCCCACCAGTTTATCGTCACCGCGGCCTCCATTTAAAACGTTGATGCCTGCGCCTGCATACAGCTGGTCATTGCCTTGGTCGCCGTTCAAATACACCAGTCGGTGATTGGCGCCCTTGCCTGCATGCAGCACGTCATTGCCTTTGCCACCGCTCAGCACGGCACTGCCCGTGCCTGCGCGCATCCGATCATCGCCGTCACCACCCAAGGCGATTCCGCCACCGCTACCCAGGTGAATGGAGTCGTTGCCGCTGCCGCCATTGACCCGTGCATAGCCGGCGCCGGTCTTGACCCGGTCATTGCCGTCGCCCGTGATGATCCGAACAGGTGCCTTAACGCCAGGGCCAATGACCACCGAGTCATTTCCGCCCTGGGTCTCAATATTTATCATGTGCAGGTCTGTGCTTTCGGGCATTGGGAAGGGGTAGGTTTTCCCATTGATGATGGCCGTCAATGTCCTGCTGTCATGGGCTGTGATCTTTATATTGTCTGCCTGATCGCCGGTGACGATGTGAGTCATGCTGGCTGAGTGATAGTTGCCGGCACTGTCTTGCCAGGTTTCCACTTCGCGTTTGATCAGTACATTGGCTTCGTTGAACAACGTATGTGTCTGTTGCCCAATGTCAGGCGTGGGGGCCAACGGGCTGGGCGTTTCAGGCTGGGGTGCCAATGTCGGAGCGTCGGATGCGCCGAGGGGAATGCGGGGAAGTACTGTGTTCACGCAGGCTCCTGTTTCCTTCTGGCTCGCGAGAGTGGGCCAGGCGGATCCTCTGTGGTTGTAGCCCTTGCAAAGGCTCCACGCGCAGTTGTGAGTTTTTCTTACGCTGCAAACCGGCCATTCTTTACTAACGGGCGCTGAGCCAGCGGTCCTGTTTGTTCAGGCGCCAGGCAATTGCCCACAGTGTCAGGCTGCGCAGGGCCATGAACAGCAGGAAGGTGACCCACAGCCCATGATTGCCCAAGCCCTGCAAGGCCCATGCGAATGGCAGCACAATCACCACCGTCAACAGCATGCCGTTACGCATTTCCCGCGCGCGGGTTGCACCGATAAACAGGCCGTCCAGTAAATAGCTCCACACCGCAATCAACGGCAGTACGGCCAGGTAAGGCAGGTAGATATCGGCGGTTTCGCGCACGCTGGGGATATCGGTTTGCATGGCGATAAACAAGTGCCCGGCGAAGGTGAACAGCAGGGCGAACCCTAGGCTGGCGATCAATGACCAGCCACAAGCGACCACCAGCGAGCGGCGCAATGCCTGGCGATCATGGGCGCCGATGGCGTGCCCGCACAGCGCTTCCACTGCGTGGGCCAGACCGTCGAGGGCGTGGGCCGTCAACAGCAGACCATTGAGCAGCAGCGCATTGGCCGCCACGGTGGCATCGCCCAGGCGTGCGCCTTGCACCGTGATCATGAAAAACACCGACTGCAGCGCCAGGCTGCGGATAAAAATATCGCGGTTCACCGCCAACAGCGGCCGCCAGCTTTGCCACCGCTGCAAAGCGGCCCAGGCGATATGCCCGGGATACGCGCGCAGGGCTTTTTGCGTGAGGGCCAGGCCGAGCAGGGCGCCGGTCCATTCGGCGATAACGGAGGCGCGTGCTGAGCCGACCACACCCCAATCCAGACCGAGTACAAACCACAGGTTCAAGGCGATGTTGACCAGGTTGGTGGTCAGCAGGATAGCCAGTGGTGCGCGGGCATTTTGCGTGCCGAGGAACCAGCCGACCAAGGCATAGCTGGCCAGCGCGGCGGGCAGGCCGAACAAGCGGGTGTGGAAAAAATCGCGGGTCAGTTGGTTCAGCTCGGGCGAGGGCTGCATCCACTCCAGGGCCAGATGGCTCAGCGGAATGCCCACCGTGCCCAGCAGCATGGCCAGCCCCAGCGCCAGCAACAAACCTTGCAGCAGGATTTGCCTGAGCGCCGCGCCATCCCCGCGCCCGGCGGCTTGTGCGGCAAACCCGGTGGAGCCCATGCGCAGAAAGCCCATGGCCCAGGCCAGGAAGGTGTACAGGCTGGCGCCCACGGCCACAGCACCGAGTTGATGGGCATGGGGCAGGTGGCCGATGACCATGCTGTCCACCAGGGCCACCAGCGGCACCGAGATGTTCGACAAGATCATCGGCGCAGCCAATGCCCAGACGCGGCGATGGGTGCGGCGGTCGCGCCAATCGGTCAGCAGGGTGAGTGTTTTCAAGTATTAATGCACAACCCAGCTGAGCAACCACAAACCCAGCATCAACCAGATAATTCCCATAATGATCGAGGCGCGCATAAACGCACGCACCGCCGAGTACAGCAACATCAACCCGATGATGAGGGCGGCGATGCTGATGATCGAGGTGTCCATGCCCAATGTGCGCGACAGGCCTTCAATAAAGTTGCCGCCCGCGTGGGTCAAGGCGCCGAACAGCCCGCTGAGCCCGTCGACGATAAAGCGGATGACGGAACCCAGTGCCTGGCCCAACCATCCGAAAAAGCTTTCTACCTGCATGTGTGTGTCCTGATGAAGAGGTGGGCGTCGCTGAGCCTTTGGTCGTTATTACACCAAGCGAGTTCCCTTTTAGCATAGAGGTTTACGCGTTACAGGGATTCACTTGCCTTCGCTCGGCATCCGCCCGAAGCTATACACCTTCAGGAGCCCCCGCATGAACCTCGAACACCTCACCGAACGCTTGCACCGTATTCGCGATACCAACGACTGGAAGCGCTTCCACAGCCCTAAAAACCTGGCCATGGCCGCCAGTGTGGAAATGTCCGAGCTGGTGGAAATATTCCAGTGGCTGACCGAAGACCAGTCGCGCCAACTGCCGGCGGACAAACTCACCCACGCCGGGCAGGAAGTCGGCGATATCGTGCTGTACCTGCTGTTGCTGTGCAGTGAGCTGGGCCTGGACATGAACGAAGTGGTACGCGCCAAACTGGCCGACAGCGAACGGCGGTTTGCCCATGAGTGACCGTCACTTCGACCAGTTGGCCACGCGCTTTGCCGAGAAGATCTACGGTGGCGCCAAAGGCGCGATTCGCCTGGCAGTGTTGCAGGCCGACCTGACTGAAGCCTTGCCCGAGCGCCCTTTGCGCGTACTCGATATCGGCGCGGGCCTGGGGCATATGTCGCTGTGGCTGGCTGAGCGCGGCCATCAAGTGACCCTGGCCGAGCCCGCCGAGCCGATGCTTGAAGGCGCCCGTCAGCGGTTTGCCGACGCCGGGCAGACCGCGACTTTTATCCATGCGCCCTGGCAGCAATTGCTCGGCCAACTCACCGAGCCCTACGACCTGGTCCTGTGCCACGCCGTGCTCGAATGGCTGGCCGAACCTCACGCGATCCTGCCGGTGCTGCACCAGCTCACGGTGCCCGGCGGCTGGTTGTCGCTGGCGTTCTACAACCGTGATGCGCTGATTTACCGCAACCTGCTCAAAGGCCACTTCCGCAAAATGCGCAAGAACGACATGGCCGGCGAGAAGCAAAGCCTTACCCCGCAACAACCGCTCGACCCACGGGAACTGGCGGCGCAACTCGAAGGGCTTTGGCAGGTCGAAAGCCAAAGCGGCGTGCGGGTGTTCCACGACTATATGCCGATGGAGTTCCAGGCTCGCGCCAATCTGCAGGACTTGTTGGAGATGGAACTCGCTCACCGTCGTCACCCAAGCTTTGCCGGACTTGGGCGTTATTTGCACTGGATCTGCCGTCCGGTTTAAGCGGCCCAGTCTGCGGAGGTCGAAATGCGTCGTCTCTGTTTGATCCTGTTATCCCTCGGCTTGGGTGCCTGTTCCACGCCCAACCCCTACGTGGCCGCCTCGGCCCCGATGCCGCCGGCTCCGGCCCAGGCAGCGAATACCTTTGATGCCAGCGCCTACCCGGCGCCGATGCGCGACTATGGCGCCTACCGCAGTTGGGGCTGGCTTAACGGCCAGTTGCCCGCGGGGACGGCCTGGGCGGATTCGGCGCAAATAGCCGAAGCGGTCAGCGGCGCTCTAGATCAGCGCGGCTTGCGCCCTTTGCATGACAGCCGCGCCCCCGACCTGCTGGTAACTGCTGACGTGCGTCTGGAAAAACGCCTGCGCCAGGTGCAGGACGACTATGGCTACGGCTACGGTGGCTATAACCGCTATGGCAATGGCTACGGCATGTACAACACGGTGCCGGTGGTACGCACCTATGAAGTGACAGTTGCGGTGGCCCGCGTGAGCCTGTTCGATGCCCGCACGCGCCAGCCGGTATGGAGCACCAGCGCCGAAACCACCAGCCAGGGTAGCCTGAGCGAACGCGCTGATGCGTTGCGCGAAGCGATGCAGAAGGCAATGAGCGCTTATCCACCCAGTTAGCAGCTATTCTCATCTCAGGCTTATTCCATTTTTTGGAGAACCCTCATGCTTCGTCGCCTTGCTGCACTCGCTGTAGTGGTCTTGTTGAGTGGCTGCCAGACCAGCCAGGTCAACCATGACTTTGATGCCAGCCGCGATTTTGGCGCGTACCGCAACTGGGCCTGGAAAGACCCGGCCCTGCAATACCGCCCGGATGATCCACGGATCAAGAGCGACCTCACCGAGCAACGCATTCGCCAGGCCGTGGGCGAGCAACTCGACCAGCGCGGCCTGCGCCCCGCCGCTGCAGGCACCAGGGCCGACCTGAATGTACAGGCCTACCTGATCGTCGAAGAGCGCCAGCAACAAGTCACCACCAACTACGGCGGCGCCTGGGGCGGCCCGTGGAATGGCTACTGGGGCGGGCCGATGTACAACGAAACGCGCAACATCACCTACAAAGTGGCGACCATCCAGATCGACCTGCTCGACGGCAAGGACGGCAAACTGGTATGGCGTGGCAGCGACGAGCAGATGATGGCCAGCACGCCGAACCCGCAGGATCGCAGTGATGCCATTCGCAGCACGGTGACCAGGATCCTCTCCAACTACCCTCCGCACTAAAGACCACCGCCAAACCCTGTGGGAGCGGGCTTGCCCGCGATAGCGGTCTGTCAGTCACCGATGCATTGACTGATCCGCCGCCATCGTGGCACAGGTATCTACACAACGTTTGAAGGCAGCCAATTTCTCCTGTGGCGAGCAGGCTTGTCCTGCGTTGGGCCGCGAAGCAGCCCCAAACCCGGACGCTGAGTTCTTTCAGGAAAACTGCAGTGCCTATACTGGGGCCGCTTCGCGACCCAACGCAGGACAAGCCTGCACGCCACAACAGCCCACTTGCCAATAACCGGTTGTATAGATATCGATGGCCATCGCGGGCAAGCCCCACATTTTTGATCTTCACCACCTCCAGCCCTTGTCTACACTCAATAGCATCCCAGGAGAGTAAGCGCTCGGCAACTCGCCGGCACAGGAGTGCTCGATGTCTCCCCGACTTGGTTCCAGGCAAGGTGGCGCAATCGGCCTGATGGCCGCCGGCGTGTTGGCGGTGGCGCTGGCCTTTACATTGCTGATGATCGACAGCGGCCGCCTGTACCTGGAGAAGCGTAAGCTGCAAGGCGTGGCAGACACGGCGGCGCTGGAAGCGGTGAGCCGCAGCGGCACGTGCCTGAGCGGGTTGAGCGCGGCGGCGTTTGCCGGGCAGAGTGTGGCGCGCAATCATTTTGTGGTGGGCAGCGGCAATACCCTGGTGACCCAATGCGGCACCGTGACCACCGGCGCGTCGGGCCGGCGCATGTTCAGTGCCAATCCTGCAGTGTCATCGGCGATTCAAGTGGTGGTGAGCAAAACCGTGACCACCAGCGTGGCCGCCGGGGTTTGGGCGTTGTTCTCCGGCAATCCGGTGAGCATCAATACCGTATTGACCGCGACCGCCGTAGCGGCGGTGCCCACGCCACCTTCGGCCCAACTGACCATCAACAGCACCCTGGCCAGCGTCAACACCGCAAGTGCGAGCCTGTTGAACCCGCTGTTCAGTGGCTTGCTCGGCGGTAACGTCAACCTGACGGTCGCCGGGTGGAATGGTTTGCTCAATACCAATATCAACCTGCTCAGTTACCTCAACCAACTGGCGGTCAACCTCAACGTGGCCGCCGGTAACTACACCCAGCTGCTCAACACCAACGTCACCGCCGCGCAATTGATCCAGGCCGCGGTCACCGTACTGACCGTCAACGGCGCAACGGCGGACGTGATCACCGCCCTGGGCAGCTTGCAAGTCGCCGCGATCAACCAGGCACCGTTGACCGTCGGGCAGATTTTGCAATTGCAGACCGGCACCACCGCTGCGGCGCTGAATGCCAACTTGCAGGTGTTCCAACTGATCCAAGGGGTGGTGCAACTGTCCAATAGCCAGAGCGCGGCGGCGGCGACCTTGCCCGTGAGTGTGCTGGGGTTGGCCAATATCACCACCCAGGTCAAAGTGATCGAACCGCCACAGTTGTCGGCGATCGGCAACCCGGTGCTGGCGGCGGCCAACCCTACAGGGCCAAATAAAATTTACGTACGTACCGCCCAGGTGCGCACTGAAGTGACCGTGAGCTTGCCGGTATTAAGTGCGTTGTCGGGGCTGAACACAGCGGTAAACGACTTGTTGGGTCCACTGACGCCGGTGCTCGGCAGCCTGCTGAACCTGAACCTGGTGAGCACGATCAACTCGGCCTTGTGCTTGCTGGGCGCCGGTTGCCAGCAGGCGGATTTACTGGTGCTGCCCGGCAACCTGCCGATTAACATCGTACTGGATGCCGGGGCCGCGAGCAGTTACGTCACCGCCTACAGCTGCCCCACCGGCAACGCGGGCACCAAGAGCCTGACGGCGTACACCACCACCTCGCTGGCGTCGTTGAATGTGGGCAGTATTACCAATGCGTTTTCCACCACCTTACCGATGACGGTAGCGCCGTTACCCCTGATTGATATTGGTACCAAGACCTGCCACAAGATACTCGGCATCGGCAGCTGTGACCCGCGCGTGCCGTTTGCCGGTGGTGGCATCGCGATCAAGGTGGTCAGTCCGATTGCGCAGAGCAATCAAACCCTGGTGTTCTCCAGTACCACGCCGTTTGCCACGCCGCCGAACGTGGGCCTTGCGCCGACCTATCAGGCTGCGACACCCGCCACCAATGTGGTGAGCAGCCTTTCAACCACGCTCAATGGCGTGGGCATCACGGCTTACCAACCGTCCGGAGGAAGCCCGTTGGGCATTCTGGCGCCTACGGTCACAGCGCTGCTCAGTGGCGTCAGCGCGATTGTCACGCCGGTGGTGGATGGCTTGCTCGGCCCGCTGCTCAACCCGATCCTCAACAACCTGCTGAGTATGCTCGGCATCAGCCTGGTGAATGTGAACGTCGGCGCCAACCTCACCTGTGGCCAGACCGGCGAGGCTTACCTGGTGATTTAAACGTCGATGGCCCTGGGCAGTTCCACGCAGAACCGTGCGCCGTGTTCGCCGTTGCTGACGCTCAGGCGCCCGCCCATGTTCTCGACGATGCCGTAACTCACCGACAAGCCCAACCCGGTGCCCACGCCAATCGGCTTGGTGGTAAAAAACGGCTCGAAGATGCGCTCCAGCAAGCGCGGGTCGATGCCGCCGCCGTTGTCTTCGACCCAGATACGCACGTGGCGGCTGTCGTGTTCGGTGTGCAAGGCAATCCACGGGCGCAGCTCGGGGTTTTTTTCGCGCTGGCTCAACAGCGCATCGCGGGCGTTGACCATCAGGTTGATCAGCACTTGCTCAAGCTGGTCGACGTAGCCTTTGACCTGCACCGGGATATCCGCCTGGGTCAGGCGCACTTCAACGCCTTTGCCACGCAGGCCTTCACTGAGCAACGATAAGGTGCCCTCCAACGCCTGCGCTGGGTCAAAAGGTTGCTGCTCAACCTCCGAGCGGCGGCCGAACACACGCATATGGTCGACCACCCGCGCCGCACGCTGCACCTGGGCGTCGATGCGCTGGAGTTTTTCGGTCAGGTAGTCGATCTGCACGTCGCCATTGCTCAGGCGCTTGAGCACATTGACGATGGCCATGCGCATCACGTTCAGCGGCTGGTTGATCTCATGGGCCAGGCCCGTGGCCATTTCACCGAGGGTGGCCATTTTCGCGCTTTGCGTAAGTTGCTGCTGGGAGCGCCGCACTTCGGTGTTGTCGCGGCCCACGGCCTGCACTTCCACAAGGGTGCCGTGCTCATCAAAGACGCCTCGGTCCGACCACACCCACCAGGCATGTTCGCGGCCGGGCAATTGCAGGCTGATTTCGGCTGTGCTCACCGGGAACTCCGGCGTCAACTGCTGTATGCGCTGCACAAACGCTTCGCGCTGTTCGGTCGACAGCCATTCACCCAGGTTGACCCCGCGCAACTGCGCAGGTAGGCACTCCAGGTAATTGGCCAGCGGCGTGTTGCCGAAGGTCAGGGTCAGGTCCGGGCGGTAGCGGCAGATCATTGCCGGGGAGTCTTCCACAAGGATGCGATAGCGCTCCTCACTGTCCTTGACCTGCTGGGCGGCCAAGGTTGCCTCGGTCACATCCAGCCACAGGCCGACCGCTTCTACCGGCACGCCCAAGTCGTCGCGCAGCAGCTTGGCTTCGTCGAGCAGCCAGTGGTAATCCCCGTGTGTGTCTTGCACGCGGTAACGGCTGCGCACGCTGCCTTCACGCAGCAATTGGCGGGTGCGCTGGAAGTACAGGTCGCGGTCGTCCGGGTGTACCCATTGCACCAGGCTGTCATGGGTGCATTCGGCCAGGGTGCGACCGAGCAAGGGCAGCAGACTGTGACTGAAAAACACCGGCTGCAGCGCGCCATTCACATAGCGCTGCACATAGATCACCGCCGGTGAGCTGGCAATCAGGTTATCCAGGCGGGCGCGGGCGGCATCGGCTTGCAGCTGCTGGTTCTGGATGTCGCTGATGTCGAGCATAAAACCGACCCAGCGCCGCTGTTCACCGGCGCCCAGCACCTGGCCCTGCACGCGATACCAGGTCGGCGCGACGCTGTCGCCACGGTTGAGGCGCGCGCTGGCGAGCAAGGGTTTGCCGAGGGTTTGCAGGTCGCGTAGACGGCTGTGCAGTTCCTGGCGGTCGGCGGGGTGAATGTGGTTCAGCCACGCTTCGAGGGGTTGCCGGGTTGGGCCGTCTTCCGGGTCGAGGTTGCGCATCAATTGGGGGGCGAGCTGGATCTCGCCGCTGGCGGGCAATAACTCAAACCAGCCCGTGCCCAGCAGGCCTTGCAACGCTTCCTGGCGCTCGAGTTGTTGAT
Source organism: Pseudomonas sp. B19125 (assembly GCF_044218855.1). Lineage (NCBI taxonomy): Bacteria > Pseudomonadati > Pseudomonadota > Gammaproteobacteria > Pseudomonadales > Pseudomonadaceae > Pseudomonas > Pseudomonas sp. B19125. Next base: position 6,230,716 of record NZ_CP162589.1, on the reverse strand, counting down.
GGTGACGGTGTTCGCGCAGGCGGCTGAGCAGTGGGGCGGCGAGGGCGGCGGCGAGGTTCAGCCAGTCGCGGTCGTTGCTGTGCAGTTGGCCACTGTACGCGCCGCACAGCAGCCATGCGGCGATGCCTTGGCCATCGCGATAGGGCACAAGGAACCCATCGGCATTGCCGAAAATACTGTGCAAACGCGGGTGCTCGCCGCGCCCATAAGGCGCTTTCAGGCTCAGCGGCGTGGTGCCGTTGAGGCTGTCCAGGCAGGTTCCGAGGCGTTGCCCAGTGTGCCAGAACAACGGTGCATCATGGTTGGCGTACTGGCTGTAGACCCTCCAACCCTGGTCTTCCTGATCGAGCAGCGCCAGGGCCACGCAGGGGATACGCCAGCGCTGCGCCACGCTGCTTAACTGTTCGTTGAACACCTCGGGCAGGCGGCTGAGGCTGCACACGCGCAGTTGCTCACTGACGCGGCTGCTCAATTGGTGGTTCTGTTCGCGCTGCTCGGCCAATTGCCGGCCGCCGAGCAAATCACCAATGTCTACGGCATGCAGCAGCCAGCCATTGTCGTGGGGTTCAAGCGTGCCGCGGGTGTGCAGGGTTTGCCCGGCGATCCCGTGAAAGTCCAGGTCGAGGCTGTGGCGCTGCCAGTCGGCGGGCACGCCTTCAACCGTTACGGCGCTATGGGCACTCAGCAGCTCTTGCAAGCGCGGCGAGTTAACCAGTGGCGGTAACTGTGGGCGCAACGTGCCGCTGAGGTCGAGCACGCGGCCTTGGCTATCCAGGTGTACGTGCAACCCGGCAGGCGGCGGCGCGGGCGTGTCGATTTCCAGCGCGCCATTGCGACCGAGCAAGCGCCCGAAAAGTCTGTCCCCCGAAGTCAAAACTGCAGGCTCGACTGGGCCTGCAGAGTTGCCGGTAACTGCGGCACGGTGCCGATGCCCGGCAGGACAATAAAGGGCAGCACCGCCTGGAGGTTGGCCGACGGGTAGTTGATCTGCACCGACAACAGCCCGCTGGTGAAGGTGGTGGTGACTTGGGTGGAAGCGTCGAATTTGTAGGCGTTGGGAATCCACCCCAAGCGGTTGGCGACCGCCGTTTTGGCAGTGGCCTGTACGGCGGCGGGGTAGCCTTGCATATTCGGGTCCAGCCCTACGCTCTGGCGCACGGCTTCGGCGGTGGCCTGGTTGAACGACTGCAACAGCAGCAGCGGCAGGCTATAGCTGACCGTGCCGTAGAACACGGCAAAAAAAATCACAAACACGGCAATGAACTCGATGGCTGCCGCGCCTTTTTGCTTTTCCGGGAGGCTTGTTTTCATCACCGCGTCTACCCTGACGGCTACTACTTGATATCAGCATAGAATCAATCGGCGAAAAGGGATGTTTTTTACGTGATCCATAGTGCAGTGGTGCTGTTGTGGTTGGGGCTGTGTGCCGTGCAGGACGTTCGCCAGCGCTTGCTTGCCAATCGCCTGACGCTGGGCGCGGCGTTGTTGGCGTTGATCTACCTCGTGTGGACGGGCAACACCTGGCTCGGCGCCTCCGTCGGGCAGGGGCTGTGGGCGTTTTTCCTGGCGCTGCTGCTGACCTTGCCCGGTTACGCCCTGGGCCGCCTGGGAGCGGGGGATGTAAAGCTGCTCGCGGCCTTGGCGCTGGCCTCCAATGCCGACTATTTGCTGGGTTCATTTGTGGGGGCCGCGATCGCCAATTTGCTGTGGCTATTGGCAGCGCCAAAGCTTTGGCCGCTTATGAGTCAAGGGGTTAAAAAGCATCTGGGTTATCTGGCGCCGGACCCGTCAAGAAAACTGCCGTTTGCGCCGTTTTTACTGGTGGGGTTCGCCGCCACCTGGTTTTGGATCCATTAATCGCCTGAGGGTATTAACGCTATGTACATAGTCGGAAAGTACGTCTACGTTTAATACGTAGATGTACGGGAATATTCGTGGTGAAGGATTAGTCAAACTTTTGGCTTGCAATGCATGGAGTAGCGCGTGAACAAGCTTACCTCTGCAGTAAAAGTGCTCGTGGTCGACGATCAACCGCTGATCGTGGAAGAGCTCTGTGAATTTCTTGAAAGCAGCGGTTTCCGCTGCGTCCCGTGTGAATCCAGCCAGCAGGCCTTGAAGCGTTTTACCGAAGACGCCGAGATTGGCCTGGTGCTGTGCGATCTGCATATGCCGGACATGGACGGCATCGAGTTGGTCCAGGCCCTGCAGAAGGTAGCGGGCAAGCAACGCGCCTTTGAGGCGATCATGTTGACCGGCCGTGCGGACAAGCAGGATGTGATCAAGGCGCTGCGCGCGGGGATCGCGGATTACTACCAGAAGCCAATCAACCTCGATGAGCTGCTCGAAGGCTTGCAGCGCCAGGAAGCGGCGTTGGAGGAGCGCAAGAAAGAGCTGCAACTGGGGCACTTGAACCAGAAGCTGCAATTTCTTTCCGAGTCCATCAACGACCTGTACCAGGACCTCGACAAAGCACGCCGCAGCCCGCCAGGGCATGAGAATGACGAGGCGTCGGCCGAGGAGGCCGGGCCGGTGGAGATTCCGGCGATCTTCAACCAACTGTCGCCACGTCAGCTGGATGTGGCGCGGCTGGTGGGCAAGGGGCAGACCAATTATCAGATTGCCTGTGAGCTGGGCATTACCGAGAACACCGTGAAGCTGTATGTGTCCCAGGTGCTGCGCCTGACGCACATGCATAACCGCACGCAGTTGGCGCTGGCGTTGTCGCCTAACAACTCGGCGATGCGCCAGCGAGTCACCGCCCACTGAGTGGGAGCGGGCTTGCTGTGGCGAGGGAGCTTGCTCCCGTTGACTGCGCAGCAGTCTCCGGCTTTTTTGGGGGCGCTTCGCACCCCAGCGCAAGCAAGCTTGCTCGCCACAGAAAGCCCGCTTGTGTCTGAATGATCGTTCCCACGCTCTGCGTGGGAATGCCGCCCAGGACGCTCCGCGTCCTGCTATCAACTACCGCCCTGGGCTGTCCCGCCCGCCTTCTGATCGAAGTACTCCGGAATCGGGTGCTTGTAGCTTTCCAGCAAGCGTTGCGCCGCCAGGTCACGCTCGGCGGCTGAGGCTTTTTGCTGGGTGCTTGAGGCCGCTTTCCCGCTGGACTGCAAGGTCAGCCAGCTTTCGGTCACCGCCTGCTGCGGCGATGACGGGCCGGGCTCAATGGCCATGACACTGAGGGGCAGTGCCAGCACGGCGAGGCTGGTGAGATATAGCATTTTCATGATCAATTCCTCGGGGTGCTTGCGGCATCACTCATGGTAGCCACCTGGTCTTTGACCTTGGCGACGGGAACGCTGGCGCCTTTGAGTTTCTCGGCGCGGGCCTGGGCGTCGGTAACTTGTTCAGGGCTCAGGTTCATTTGGCTGGCCACCTGCGCGGCCTGCTTCCAGTTGTCCTGATAGATCATCAGGGTCACCAGATTGATCGCCGCCAGCGGGTCGCTCTGCTTGAGCTCCATGGCAGTCATGAACTCGAAGCGTGCGTCTTCCAGGCGCAGTTGGTTGAGGTACACCACGCCCAGGTCATTGCGGATTTTTTCATCCGTCGGCGCCAACCGGGCCGCGCGTTGCAAGTGCGCCATGGCTTGGCCGTTGTCGCCCTTGGCCGAGGCCAACTGGCCCAGGCCGTGTTCGCCTTCAGCCGCCATGCAGGTGCCGATCAGGCTTTGATAAAGCGGCTGTGCCTCGCTACGCCCGAGCAGGCGATACGCCTTGGCCTGGCGCAGGCGCACCTGGGGCAGGTTGGCCGGCAGGCTCTGCAGGTTCGCCAGGCTGGCGTGCAGCTTGCCGTCGCCGGCCATTTCATCGGCCAGGTTTAGCGCCAGTTCCTGGTCCGACCCAGGTTTGGGGCAACTGCCGCCCGCTGTCAGGGCCGCCCACGGCGTTTGGCCGTTGGTGGCACACCCCCCGAGCAGCAACAGGCTCAAACCGGCTATCAAGGCTTTCATCGGGCGGTCCTCATAAGTTACTCAAGGCCCGGGAGATGCCGATGAACGCCGGCCCCCCGAGCACGATCAGCAGGGCGGGAAACAGGAACACCATCATCACCACCGACATCTTTGCCGACATCTTCGACACGAATTCCTGAATGCGCGTAAGGCGGCGGTCGTCGAGCAATTGTTTGAGCGCCAGCAGCGATTTCATTGCACCGCCGCCTTGCTGGACCAGTTGCTGGAGGATGGTGCAGGTGTCGGTGAATTCATCCACGGCCAGCATCCGCGCGGTCTTGCCCAGCTCTTCGCTCAGCTCCAGGCCGGAGTCGACACGCGTCAGGATCAGGCGCAGTTCATAAGTCAGGTCCGGCAGCAGGCGCTGCGCTTCAATGCTCAGCACGCGCAGCGCTTGTTCAACCGCCATGCCGGACTCGAACAGGATGCGCAGCAGCGGAATGAAGGTCGAGACCTCACGGGAAATGCGCTGCTGACGCGCCTTGGCGGCCCAGGCCAGGATGCGTTTGGGCAACAGGTAACCGATGCCCATACCGATTGCGGGCGCCAGCCACGGCGAGGCCGTGTGGGGAAACAGCAGCTCCTGGCCCACCAGCACCACGCCCAGCGCCACTAGCGGCGTGCCGACCTGCAGGGCGGCGAACATGGAACGTTGGCTGGCCTGGCGCCAACCGACGCGGCTGAGCAGCAGTTGGGTTTCGTTGTCCAGGCTGACCGAGCGTTGCGCGATAGGGCTGTTGCCCAATTGGCGCATCAACGTATTGAGCGTGCGTTCACGGCCCATCTGGCCCTGCAAGCGCTGGGCGACGAGGCGCTGGCCGCGCCGGTGTTTGAGCAGGTTGGCCAGCACCAGCGCCAGGGCGGCCAGGAGCATTACGGCGCTGATCAGCAGTGGGATAGCCATCTCATACACTCCGCAGCATGCGCCACAAGGTGAAGCAGCCCAGCAGTTGCATGCCGAGTGCCACGAACAACAGCGTGCGCCCGGTGCCGTCGTTCCACATGGTCATCAGGTACGCCGGGTTCACCACCAGGAAGTAGCCGATCATCGAGATGGGCAGGGCGCCGAGCACGTAGGCGGTCACGCGGGTTTCGCCGGTCAGGGCGCGCAACTGGCGGGCGGCCTGCTCGCGCTCGCGGATCATCTTGATCAGGTTTTCCAACAGTTCGCTGGCATTGCCGCCATAGCGATGGTTGATCTTCAAGCCCAGCGCAAACAGGCGAAACTCATCACGCTCGTAGAACTCGGCAAAGTCGTGGGTCGACTCCGGCAGGCTTACGCCCAACTGCACATTGCGCTGGATACGGCCCATGGCCTGTTGCAGCGGGTCTTCGGTGATCTCGATACCGCCCAGCACCGAGTCGGCCAGGGTGCGCCCGGCCTTGAGGCTGCGCACGGTGTGGTCGAGCAATTGCGGCAGCTGTTCGATCATGCGCTTGATGCGCCGCTGGTAGCGCCAGGCGATGTACAGGCGCAGCAGCACCGGCGGCAGCACCAGCATCACCAGCAGGCCGAGCCAGCCGGCCACCAGCAGCCCCAACGCCACGCCCAGGGCCCAGATCGCCAGCCACAGGCCCAGGCTGTCCGTGGGTTTGCCCAGGCCTGCGCGCAGGAACATCCGTTCCACGCCACTCCACTGGTTGGCTTCTTCGGTGAGCTGCGGCTGGCCCTCGGCGAGCCGGCTCAGTACCCGCTCGGTCTGGGCACGGCGCAGGCCGTTCTGAAAGGAGCGGATCGACAGGCCGATCAGGATCAAACAGATAAGTAGCAGGATGGCCCCGGTCATGGTCATGTCCCTTTCAAGGCTAAGCCGGTTCGCGGCGCAGTTTATCGCCGGCAGGGTTGACCGCCTCGCGCAAGAAGCCGAAGCCAGTGCGCCGGTCATGGCGGAACAGGGTATTGGTCACGTACACGTCTTCGCGGATACCCACCACCTCCACCACTTCGCTGACGCAACGACGCCCGTCCGGCAAACGGGTCAACTGGATCACCACATCGAGCGCCGCGCAGATCATTTGCCGCAGGGTTTTCTCCGCCACCACACGGCCGGTCAAACCCACCAGGGTTTCCAGACGCAGCAATGCATCGGCAGCGTTGTTGGCGTGCACGGTACTCATGGAACCGTCGTGGCCGGTGTTCATGGCGGTGAGTACATCAAGCACTTCCACGCCACGGATCTCACCAAGGATGATGCGGTCGGGGCGCATCCGCAGGGCGTTGCGAATCAGGTCGCTGGCCTTGACCTCGCCGTGGCCCTCGGCATTCGGCGGGCGGGTTTCCAGGCGCACCACGTGGGGGTGGCCCAATTGCAACTCGGCCACGTCTTCGATGGTGACCAGGCGTTCATGGGGGTTGATCAGTTGGCTGAGAATATTGAGCAGCGTAGTTTTACCGGTGCCGGTACCGCCGCTGATCAGGATATTGCAGCGCTTGCCCACGGCTTCCTGGAAGAAGTCAAAGATGTTCTGGTCGATGGTCTGCATCGCCACCAGGTCGCTGCTTTTGAGCATGTCCTTGCGAAACTTACGAATCGACAGGCACGGCCCATCCAGGGCAATCGGCGGGATGATTGCATTGACCCGGCTGCCATCCGGCAGGCGTGCGTCGACCATCGGCGACGATTCATCCAGGCGCCGACCCAGCGGTGCGATGATGCGTTGCATCACGCGTTCAACGTGGTGCGAATCGATAAAGCGCAGGTCGCTTTGATGCAGCAAACCGTCACGTTCGATAAACACCCGGTGCGGGCCGTTGACCAGGATTTCGGTCACTGACGGGTCGCGCAGCAGCACTTCCAGCGGGCCGAAACCGGTCAGTTCATCGACGATCTCTTCGGCCAGGCGCTCCATCTCATAACGGGAAATCGCCAGGTGCATGCGGTTGATGTATTCGGCCACTTTGTCGATGACAAACTGCGCCAACAGCGGGCGTGAACCCTCCAGCAAGTTTTTGCCTGACTCCTCGATGGCATCGATGATGTAGCGATGCAGCACCAGCTTGAGCCCGTCGTGGTCAGTGTTGCCACCGAGGCCGCGAGCGGGGGCGCCGAAGAGTTTTTCACCGTTCATTTGCCAGCCCTCAGCAGGCGTTCAAACCAGGTGTGCGAGGGTTGCTTCATGCCTTCGGAGCGCTTTGCCAGGCGCTCGCCCAAAGCTTTGAGGTTGTGGGTCAGGGTTTCGCGTGGGGCCAGGGCGAACAGGGTTTGCCCTTGGTTCTTGGCATTCAGGCGCACCTCCGGGCTCAGCGGCAGCACCGCGATCACCTCCAGCCCATAGCTTTTGCCCAGGGCTTCGGCGTCGGGCGCGCAACCTTTGATGTAGCGGTCGACCAGCAGCTTGGCGTGTTCCAGCTTCATGCCTTTTTCGCGCCACTGGTTCAGCACGCCGAGGTTGCGACGGCAGTCCAGCACACTCTGGTCGGTGCACCACAACAGCTTGTCGCAATGGCTGACAAAGGTGCGCAGCGCTTCGCTGTCGGGCTGGCCGGCGAGGTTCACCACGATGTGCTGGAAGTGTTGGCGCAAGGCACTGAGCAGCATGTACAGCTCGGCCGCGCTGGTCTGTGCCAGGGGCTCGTCGTTGGGGGCGTAGGCGAGGATGCGCAGGCCGTCTTCGGCGCAGGTAAACGCGCTGTTGATCAAGGTGCTGTCCAGGCGCCTGAGGTGGCGCAAGGCATCGCCGAAATTGAACGAGCTTTCCAGCCCCAGCAACGCCAGGCTGTCACCGCGCGGCAGGCCCAGGTCGAGCAACAGGGTTTGCTGGCCGCTCTTTTGCACCACCAGCGCCAAGTGGCTGGTCAGCAATGCGCCGTCGGCATTGCTCTGGGTGCCGTAGAGCACGGTCAGGCCACCCAGTTGGGTGTTGGTGGTCACCGGCGGCAGGCGTTTGCTCAGGCGACGTACCAGCCCGGCGACTTCGCTGGAGCGTGAGCCATAGGCGACAAAGTCGCGGGCGCCGGCGCGCATGGCATTGAGTACAAGCTGGTTGTCCATGCCATCGCCGAGGGCGACGATGGCGAGCATCGGCTTGGCCTCCAGCGCGCCTTCGATCAGCGCGCTTTGGGCCACCACGTGTTCGCGGTCGAGACCGATAAACACCAGGTTGGCGAAGGTCACGTCCACCAGCGCGAGCAGCTCGTCGAGGGTGCCGCTGCCGGCGCTGACCACTTGGCCAAGCGGTGCCAGCGCGCCCTGCAGCCATTCCAGGTCGGTGCTGTTGCGGGTGATTGCCAGAAACGTCTGGCTCAGGCTATCGCTCATTGAGACAACCCATTGAGTCGGTCGAAATTGCCATTTTCCAGGAAGTACAGGCGGTACCAGTTCGGGTCGTAGTTGCGCAGCTTCTCGCCGGGCAAGGACGGCAGTTGGGCGTTGGCGGCCAGCGGCTGCACCAGGTGCGGGGTGACGATCATCAGCAGCTCTTTGTCCTGGCGGTTGACCGAGGAATCACGAAAGAACGCACCGAGAATCGGGATATCGCCCAGGCCTGGAAACTTGCTGATATTGGTGGTGTTGGTGCTGCTGATCAGGCCGCTGATCACAAAACTTTCGCCGTCGGCCAGTGACACGCTGGTGTCGGTGCGGCGGATGGTCAGGGCCGGCACCTGGATGTTTTGAATGACCACGGCATTGGTGTAGTCCAGCTCGCTGACTTCGGGTGCCACCTTGAGGGAGATGCGATTGTGGTCGATCACCGTTGGCGTGAGTGTCAGGCGAATGCCGAACTCTTTGTACTCGATCGAGATGTTGTTGCTGGCGCTGCTGGGCACCGGGATCGGTACTTCGCCGCCGGCCAGGAAAGTCGCACTTTGACCACTCATGGCTACCAGGCTTGGACGCGCCAGGGTGTAGGCAAAACCACTGCTTTCCAGGGCATTGATCAGGGCAGAAACCCGCCCGCCGCCAAAGCCGATATTAAAGTTGGTGGTGCTCACCGGCAGCTTGAACGTGTCGACGGTAGGCGAGAGCAATTTGGGGCTGCCGAGGAAAAAGTTGCTGCCGATGCCGAGGATCTTGGTGCTGGCTTCCTTGAGTTTGGAGCGGCTGACTTCGACGAAGCGGATATCGGTCTGTACCTGGCTGGGCAGCGTCGGGTCTTCTGACGGCGACAGCGACAGGCTGGTCAATGCCGAGGTAGCCTTGCCTTTGACGAACACCATGCTTTGGCGTGGCGTGTTCGAACAGGCGGTCCAGACCATCAGGCTGGTGGTGCCGGAGGCCACGCCGGTGAGCAGGAAACCGCGATCGCCATTGAGGTGTACGTCGGCAATTTTCGGGTCGCCAATGGCCAGGCGTGTGATGGCGACAGGGGATTGCAGCTCCTGTTGCAGGCCCTCGCCCACCGACAGTGCTGCGGGTAATTGGCCCAGGCTGCCGCAGTTGCCCGGGGCGGCTGCAACGAGCCCCACAGACAAGTTCGACAGCATCAGGGCACAGGCGATTTTCAGCGTGAACACCGGTGCGAAACGTCGGTTCATGCACAGCATCCTTGTTCAGTCGGGTGTTTGTTGGGTTGCTTGATTACCGCGTATCACCTCAACACCGGTGCGGCGCGCGGGGCCACCCTGGGCGACTTTTTTGGGCACCTGGACGAAGGCCAACTGGGTGAATTGGTAGAGGTCGCGGTTAGCGCTTTGCAGCTTGCCCGGTGCATCGCTCTCACCGGCCCAGTAGTGGCTCAGCAAGCGTTCATCGGCGCTGCGCACCGCCAGGCGCAAGGTGCCGGCCTGGGTCGCCAGCATCAGTTGGCTCAGCAGTTGTTCGGGCACCGCCAGCACCACAGTGCGAGAGGGCGCATGGCGCTGGGCTTTTTCTTCGGCGGTCATTGCTGGTGGTGAAGCGGGAACGCCGTCGTTGGTCAGGCCCATTTGATCGCCGACACTGAGCAGGCGCATGGCAGGGATCACCACTTGAGCGGATTGTTCGACGTTGGCGACGTCCTGGCGCAGGTACAGCAACACGTCCACATAGTCGCCTGGGCTCAGTTGGCCGGCAGCGCCAATCACTTCATCGACGGCAACCGCGAGGGCGCGTTCGTTGGGGCGGATCATGCGGGCCAGTGGGCCACCGGGGCTGAAACTCTCATCGTTGAGCCAGGTGCCGGCCTGCAAGGCGCGCCATGGTGTGCGGCCGATGGCCTGGTCAACACTGGTCATACTGCCCGCTGGCGCTGTGCGCAGTTTTTCGATGCTCAGGTCTGCGGCGGTCAGGGCAATAAAGGGCGGTACATCGTGGGCCAGTACCACCACCGATTGGCGGGTCTGGTCCTCGACCACGGCGACGGCTTTTTCTACCGGTGCGGTAGGCGGTGGTGGCGGCGCCGGGGCAGGTTCGCGGCTGAGCACCAACCCCCAATAACCGGCAAACAGCGCACCGACCAAGAGCACACCGGCAAGTACCATGCTGAGACGCGTGTTCATGACGGCTCTCCTTTTCCTGTTGCACCAAAACCCGTCGATCCCAACAGGCTAATTCCGCAACTCGGCTGCTATGAACAGTGACTAACTATTTCGCTATTTGAAGGTAGTTCAGCTAGGACAAAATGCCATTACTGACAGAAAGATTTCTTCGTGGCGCGCCTCGATAGCCTTGAAAACAAGGGATTCAGGCGCCAGCAAAACGACCACTACTTTGTGATTAATCAGTTCTTACAGTTGTGAGGGTGGGGTTTGTTGACAATGCTCAGGTGGCACATGGCAATTACTGTGCAGCACCGAGCTAGGGCGTCTGGTCGCCCATAGGAGTAGTACGATGATCCTCGAACTGTTGATTAAACTCCATGTTCAACTTCAGCTACTTTTTCATCGCAAAGAGGGCGCGACCGCGATTGAGTACCTCATTCTCGTGGCGATTGTAGCATTGGTGATACTGGCAGCCGGGACGACGCTGGGGCCTCAGATTACGGCCTTCTTTGCCAGAATTCAGGCGGCGATCACCGCGTTGTGAGTTTGGGACGGCCTGCTGTTGATTTCAGATGGTTTTGAGTGGTGACATCAGGTAGTGCCCATGAATGCTGCAGCTGTACCTTTCCGTCAACAAATCCTGTTGGTGGACGACGAAGAAGATGCCCTCGTAGAACTGGCGGAGTCGCTGGAGAACGAGGGCTTCGTTTGTTTTACCGCCAGCTCTGTGACTTACGCATTGCAGGAACTGACGCTGAATCCTGACATTGCCCTGGTTATCACTGACCTGCGTATGCCAGAGGAGAGTGGGATATCGTTGATCAAGCGCTTGCGTGAGCACACGGATCGTCAGCATTTGCCGGTGATTGTGATGTCTGGGCATGCGGAGATGGATGATGTGAGTGACATGCTGCGGTTGCAGGTGTTGGATTTGTTTCGCAAGCCCATTTATCTGGTGCGCTTGATTGATACGCTTAACAGTCTTTTTCCTTTGCGCAAGTCTCGGTTGTAGCGGGGGTTGTTGAGTACATATCCGTTGCTGCGGTAACGGCGGCCTATGGTTCCGCTCTTACAGCGGGTCACTTTTGGCAAACGCCCCAAAAGTAACCAAAAGGTCTGTGCCCCACCACTCGGCACCTCGCTTAGGCTCGGTGTGCCCTCACTCCGGCTTGAATCCGTGGGCCGCCGCGATGGGCCATCCTTGGCCCAGCGCGGCTAACCCGGCGTCCTGCCGGGTTACCCACGGATTCAAGCCTGCGTTCGGCCATCGTGGTTCACGGGGCGCCTCAGATCAAAATCAAGATCAAAAGCAGAGCACGGCGGCCTGAAAGCCGACCTGAGTGGTTGAAGCAAAAGCCAGATCAAGTGCAAAGCCAAAGCCTATCTACTTGATACAACTCGGTCTGAATGTGGGAGCGCATGCAGTTTTGAATATGAGGTCGGCTGCGGATTTGCATACACTGAAGAGCTGCTTTTCTGTGGGAGCTGGCTTGCCTGCGATGCAGACACCTCGGTACATCAGGCACACCGAGTTGATGCCATCGCAGGCAAGCCAGCTCCCACATTAGACCGAGTATGGATTTGCTGTTGCTCCGGCTCTTACATCCTTTTCGCTGGCGAAGTCAGCGGTCTTTTGATCTGCGCTTTTGATCGTGATCTTGATCTGAAATCGCCCCGTCAAACACGATGGCCGGAATCTGACAGGGATTTGGGGGGTAAACCGGCAGGGATGCCGGTTTAGCCGCGCTGGGCCAAGGATGGCCCATCGCGGCGGCCCCCCAAATCACTGTCGGATTGCGGGCATGCCGAGCCTAAGCGAGGCACCGAGTGTTGGGGCGAAGACCTTTTGCTTACTTTTGGGTCTTTCCAAAAGTGAGCCGCTGTAAGAGCGGAACCATAAGCAGCCATCACCCAAATAACGGATATGTACTCCGCAGCCCCGCAGCCCCGCAGCCTCCCACAAACCTCACAACTGATAACTGAAACTCAAGGTATACCGCGGCCGCCGGTTAAAGCTGTCCAGGGCGATGTCCGACATCGGCTTGGCCGCTTCCAGGGCGATGTTGTAGTACTTGTTGTCGCCGAAGCGCAGGCCCACGGCCGCCGAGGACATGTCGTTGCCTTTGACCGGCAGTTCGTTGAACCAGGTCTTGGCGCGGTCAAGCACCACATACGGTTGCAGAATCTTCACCCAGTCGCCAGCGCGGTTGAAGCTGTAGTTGACCTCATACGCCACGCCCCAGCCTTTGTCGCCCGAAGCTTGATCATCGGGGTAGCCACGGCCGAAGTTCTGCCCGCCAAAGGTGGCGCGCTCGCTGTCGGGCAAGGTGGCGTCGCTCCAGTAGAACGCACCCGAAAGCACGCCTTGCCAGTTGTCGAAGAGCTTGTCGCTCTGCACACCGGAAAGGCGCAGGCGGAAGAAGTCCAGATCAGGTTTAGCCGTGCCCAGGTCGCTGTGGGCTCTGGCACCCAGGCCGTTGATGCCTTGGTACAGGCCGGCGCTGAGGATGCGCAACTGGCGGGTGTCGGACTTGCGCCAGTCACCCTCGAACGCAAGGGCGCGCAGGTCGCTTTCGATGTCGAAACGGTTGGGGTAGCCCACGAGTTGATAGCGCGTGGTCTGGTCTACCGCATACAGGCGTGTGGCCAGGGTCAGCGACTCATTGGGTGAGGCAATCAGCGGGTGGCTGAGGCCAATGGTGTAGCGGTCGATCGACTGGTGCGGCTTGAGCTCGAAGCCGCCGTCCAGCTGGATATTGCTTTTGGGGTCGGCGCGATAACGCTCGGCGCCCAGTATCAACTGGCTGCCCTCGGCATTGATGAATTGGCTGTAGCCCACGCGGTAGTAATGTTCTTTGTCGTCACCCGGCGGGAACAGGCCGCTGACGTAAAGCTGCTCGCCCATGGACGTCTGGGAATTGCTGGTGGCGGTGAGCAACGCTTGGGTGCCGTTACGGTTGTTATCGACCAGGCTCATGCTGGTGGTAAACGGTTTGCGCGAGGCTTCGATCTTCATGTGCGTGGCGCCATCGGTAGTGCCCGGCGGCGGCACTTGCGCCTGCAGGGTCACGCCGGGAATACGCCCCATCAGCGTGGTATAGCGCTCGAACGTCTTGCGCGTGAGCGGGCGCTCGGCCAGCAGTTTGTTAGCCAGCTTGTCGACGTAGGCCGAGACTGAGCCGATGTCGCCGCTTTGCTCGTAATCCTTGATGTAACCCTCCACTAATACCACGCGCACCAGGCCGTTTTCGAAGCTCTGTTGCGGCAGGAACGCGTAGGACAACAGGTAGCCGTCCTGCTGGTAGCGACGCGTGATCGTGCGGGTGGCTTCGATCAGTTGCGCGAGGTTGGTCTCACGGCCAATCAGGGGCGCATAGGCCTTGGCTGTTTCGTCCAGCGGGTAGATCGTACCGCCCTCGATCTGCAGCTTGCGGATGGTGACTTTGGTGTCCATCAGCAACGGCTGGTTCTGGGTGGCAGGCGCTTGCGGCAACTGGGTCTGGGGTGTGGTCGGCCGATAAGCGTCGGCGGGCAGGTTGGGCACCGGCAAGTTGCGGATGGTGTCGTTGCTGTTGAGGAAGCTGGGAAGGGTCTCGGCCTGAACGTAAGCACTGAGGGTGAGCAATAACAACGGCGTCAACACGCGCATAGGACACTCCATGGTCAAACTGCAGCAGCGTTTCGGGCCCGCCGGGTTCTGGGACGCGGTTCGGGAGGGCCAGGTTTTTTAGATAAGACCGGCCCATAAAAAAGACGAGAGACTTATAAGGGTCTCTCGTCTCAACCAAGCGTAGGCGCTGTAGGGGAGGCCGTCTAATCGGCCAGGTGCAATTTATTTTTTGCCGGTCAGACCGTTCAGCAAACCGCCCAGACCCCCGCTTGTACCCGTGGTTGTAGTGCCACTGCCCGATGTGCTGGCGCCGGTGCCGCCGGTGAGGCCGCCGAGCAAGCCGCCGCTACTGCCACTGGTGCCACCGGTGACCAAACCACCTACCGAGCCTACGGTGTTGCCGACTGCGGTGACGGTGGTACCTACAGCGTTGGTGACTGGGTTGGCATTGGCTGCGGTCAGGTTAGTGCCGATACCACTCACCGCACCGCCGACTTGTGTCACCAGGCCGTTGACTGGAGCGCCGAGGCCGGTAGTGGTGCCGACGTTTTGGGTCAGGCTGGTTACACCGGACGTTACTGGGTTAAGCGCCGCGCCCACGTTAGTGGCCAGGCCTGCCACCGGCGCAGTGGCGGCGGTGTTGGCGACGCCCGTGCCACCGAGAACGGTGCCGAGCGAGGCGACCGTGTTGCCCAATGCGCCACCGGTGACACCTGCTGCACTCACAGTGCCGTTGGTGTTGCCGGCGTTCAGGCCGCTACCCACGTTGGCCACCAGGCCACCGACCAGTTCAGGCAGGCCGGGCGCTGCTGCGCCACTGGCTGGAGCGACATAGCCGCCGGATTTATCGAGTGTGCCGCCTACGCCCGTCAGAGCGCTGCCGACGATGGTGGTAACAGGGTTGCCGGTGCCGCCAGCACTGGCGACTTGGGTGCCCAGGCCGGTGACGGTGCTGCCGACTTTATCCAGCAGCCCATTCACAGGGGTGCCCAGGCCGGTTGCCTTGCCGAGGTTGCCGGTAGTGTTTTCCACCAGCGACACCACAGGCACCAGTACTTTGCCGCCCACTGTGTTAGTTAACGAGCCCAATGGGCCAGTGGTGCTGGCAGTGCTGACGGTATCGCCGAGCATGGTGACGGCTTGACCGACTTTGTCCACTACACCACCTACCGCTCCACCGACGCCACCGGTCAAACCGCCCACTACGGGTACGCCGCCGAGGGTGGTCGAGAGCGATTTCCCAGTGGTCGACAGGCCAGTGCCCAGATCGGCAACGCCATTACCTACACCTGCGACCGTGATGCCCAGGGAGTTGCTGTTAGTGCCCAGCGAACCAAGACCGCTGGTGACGCCAGTGCCGATGCTGGTGACTGCAGTGCCGGTCGCCGTAACCAGGCCGCCTGCTGTTGTGCCGACGATAGGCACATTGTTCAAGGTCGAACCGAGGTCACCGACCGCTGCGCCTACGTTACCGACAGTGCCGCCCAGGGTGCCGGCAATCTGGCCGGTAACCAGAGGTGTAGTGGTTGAACCTGTGCCGCCGCCGGTTCCGCCACCTGTGCCACCGCCAGTGCCACCGCCGGTGCCGCCACCTGTGCCACCGCCGGTTCCGCCACCAGTGCCACCGCCAGTGCCACCGCCAGTGCCACCACCGGTGCCGCCACCTGTGCCACCGCCAGTGCCGCCGCCTGTGCCACCGCCAGTACCACCACCGGTTCCGCCACCTGTGCCGCCGCCAGTGCCACCACCGGTACCGCCATCTGTACCGCCGCCAGTGCCACCACCGGTTCCGCCACCTGTACCACCGCCAGTACCACCACCAGCGCCGCTACCTGCGCCTGCATCAGGAGAAGATGCCGCCACACTGCTGTGATGCCCGCCACCACCGCTGCTGCAGCCACCGAGGCTCATCGCCATGACCAGGGCCAGCGCGGTACTTGCTTTCCAAAGCACTACTTGAGTTTGAGTTTTCATGATTGAGTTTCCTTGCACCTGTACAACCTGGGTTGTTTTCAAACGCTCGCTATTTCTAGGGATAGCGATACGTTTGTCCGTGTTGTCATCACAGACCCGGGCACTCTTTCGCGCAACGCTCAACTTGGTATTAACGATTTATATACACCGGGCTGCAGTCGGCTTAATGACTAATACGAAGGGTGTAATCGAGGGATGTATCAAGATATTTATATTTTAAAAATCATGGGCTTGAATAAACAAACGGACGCCGAGGCGTCCGCTATAACTTAGGGTGTATATATACAATTAATGTGCTTTTTTCAGGCGATGGGTTGCCACTTGCCGAGCATATGTTGAATATCGCCGGCGCCGTTCAACTGTAACTCTCCGCTCGAGCCTGCGGCACTGCTGAGCAAAACAACTTCACTGGGCAGGCGTACCGGTTTTTTGAACTCGACGTCTATTTCTACATTGGCGGCAGGCAAGTGCTCGTGTAGCGCGGCCAATGTACGGGCGGTATTCCACAGCCCATGAGCGATAGCCTGGGGAAAGCCGAACAGCTTGGCCGTCAGCGCGCTCAGGTGGATCGGGTTGTAGTCGCCGGATACCCGCGCGTATTGGCGGCCGATATCAGCGGGCGCCTTCCACCGCGCCAGTTCGTTGACATTGCCGAGGACGGACAAGGGCTCCACTTGCGCCTCGCCGTCCAGCTTCACGCCTCGACACAGCATGCGGCTGTCGGCTTCCCACAACAGTCCCAGCGCATCCTCGACCGTGGTCACAATGTCAAAGGTCGCACCTTTGGCGTGGGGCTGCAGATTGTGCGCGTATACACCGACCAGCAGGTTATTCACGCCGCCCAATGGCCGGTGGATACGAATGCGATTGCTCAGGTGAATCAACCCCAGCAGTGGAAAGGGGAATTTTTTGTCGGTGAGCAATTGCATCTGCAAACCGAACGCCAGGATATGCGGGTAAGTGCCCGGCAGCACCGGGCTGTCGGCAAACCCGCAGACCTTGCGATAAGCCGCGACGTCGGCCGGGTTCACGCGCACATGGCAGCGCAACCCTTCATCCGGCAAGGTGCTGCCGCTGATCTTGCGCTTGAGCGCCGCCCGCCAATACAGCGGCAACAGAAACGGGGTGCTGTCCAATGTCTGCCACTGCATAGTCACGCTCCCAGCAGGCTTTGCCCACATACGCGTAGCGCCTGGCCGCTGACGGCCCCGGAACCCGGCTGCCCGAGCCAGGCGACGGCTTCGGCCACGTCTTGCGGCAAACCACCCTGGCCCAAGGAACTCATGCGCCGCCCGGCTTCACGCAGGGCGAAGGGAATGTGCGCGGTCATCTGGGTTTCGATAAAACCCGGCGCGACCGCGTTGATGCTGATGCCACGCTCGCCCAGCAGCGGCGCCCACGCCTGGGCCAGGCCAATCAGCCCGGCCTTGCTCGCGGCGTAGTTGGTTTGCCCGCGATTACCGGCAATCCCGCTGATCGACGCCAGCAGCACCACGCGGCCGTTGTCGTGCAGGGTGCCGCTATCAAGCAGGGCTTTGGTCAGCACTTGGGGCGCGTTGAGGTTGACCGCCAATACGGCGTCCCAATATTCCGGCGTCATGTTGGCCAGGGTTTTATCGCGGGTGATGCCGGCGTTATGCACCACGATGTCGATGCCGTCCGGCAGGTGTTCGATCAACTGTGTGGCCGCGTCTTCTGCGCAGATATCCAGCACCACGGTGCGCGCACCCAAGCGAGCGGCGAGGGCTTCGAGGTCGGCCTTGGCCTGGGGCACATCCAGCACGATCACTTCGGCACCGTCGCGCGCCAGGGTTTCGGCAATGGAGGCGCCGATACCACGCGCAGCACCCGTGACCAGCGCCTTGCGCCCGGCCAGCGGGCGCGTCCAGTCTTCAACCGGGGTGGCGCAGGCTTGCAGGCGAATGACCTGGCCAGAGATATACGCACTTTTCGGTGACAGGAAGAAACGCAGCGCGCCTTCCAGCTGATCTTCAGCGCCGTCGCCTACATACAACAGTTGCAACACGCCGCCGCTGCGCAATTCCTTGGCCAGTGAACGGCTGAAACCCTCCAGGGCACGCTGTGCACTGGCGGCAAACGGGTCGCTGAGGCTTTCCGGCGCGCGTCCCAGAATCACCAGATGTGCGCTGTGATCGAGATTTTTCAGCAAAGGCTGAAAGAATTCGCGCAGTTGCTTGAGCTGGTCGGTGTGCTGCAAGTCGCTGGCGTCAAACACCACGGCCTTGAGCTTGGGGCCGTGGCCTGGGATCCAGGTCGATGATTCGGCGCCGTAGGTGTAAATCGCGTCGGTCAGTTTGTGCGCAAATACCTGCACCTTCGCGGCCAGCGCGCCACCGCCCAGCAGCATAGCACCTTCCACCGGGCGCAGGCGCCCAGCTTGCCAGCGTTCCAGGCGTACCGGTGACGGCAGGCCAATGGCGGCGACCAGGCGATGGCCGAGGCTTGAGTTGGCGAAGTCGATATAACGGTCAGACATGGAACGCTCTCCGAGTGCTGGGGTTCAAACGGTGGACCATCAATAGGTGAAAGTCGTTCGATTGAGCCTAGGCTAGGCTCAGAGATTCACCCCATAACCTTCAGGGAGCTTTCCATGACTCAATTGCGCCGTGTAGCGATCATTGGCGGTAACCGCATCCCCTTCGCCCGTTCCAATGGCCCATATGCCATGGCGAGTAACCAGGCGATGCTCACCGCTGCCCTCGAAGGCCTGATCGAGCGCTACAACCTGCACGGCCTGCGCATCGGCGAGGTGGCGGCCGGTGCGGTGCTCAAGCATTCGCGCGACTTCAACCTCACCCGCGAATGCGTGCTGGGCTCGCGCCTGTCGCCGCAAACCCCGGCCTATGACATTCAGCAGGCGTGCGGCACCGGGCTGGAAGCGGCGTTGCTGGTGGCCAACAAGATTGCCCTGGGGCAGATCGAATGCGGGATTGCCGGCGGCGTCGACACTACGTCCGATGCGCCGATTGGTGTGAATGAAGGCCTGCGCAAAATCTTGTTGCAAGCCAACCGCAGCAAGTCCATGGCGGATAAATTAAAAGTCCTGTTACAACTTCGTCCCCATCACCTTAAGCCGGAGCTGCCACGCAATGGCGAGCCGCGCACCGGCCTGTCCATGGGCCAGCATTGCGAGCTGATGGCGCAGACCTGGCAGATACCGCGTGCCGAGCAGGATCAACTGGCGTTGGAAAGCCATCAGAAAATGGCCGCGTCCTATGCCGAAGGCTGGCACAACGATTTGCTTACTCCGTTTCTCGGCCTGACCCGCGACAATAACCTGCGCCCCGACCTGACCCTGGAAAAACTCGCCAACCTTAAACCGGCGTTCGAGCGCAGTGAAAAGGGCACGCTCACCGCCGGTAACTCCACGCCACTGACCGACGGCGCCTCCTTGGTGCTGCTGGGCAGTGAAGCCTGGGCCAAGGAACGTGGCTTGCCGATTCTTGCTTACTTGCGCGATGGCGAAGCGGCGGCTGTGGATTTCGTCAACGGCGCCGAAGGCCTGCTCATGGCACCGGTGTACGCAGTGCCACGCTTGCTGGCGAGAAATGGCCTGGCACTCCAGGATTTTGACTACTACGAGATTCACGAAGCCTTTGCTGCCCAAGTTTTGTGCACGCTCAAGGCCTGGGAAGACCCGGAGTATTGCAGGACGCGTCTGGGGCTCGACGCGCCGCTGGGCGCCATTGATCGCAGCCGGCTCAACGTCAAAGGCAGCTCATTGGCGGCCGGCCACCCGTTTGCCGCCACAGGCGGGCGCATCGTCGCCAACCTGGCCAAATTGCTCGACGCGGCGGGCAAGGGCAGAGGGCTGATTTCGATCTGCGCCGCTGGCGGCCAGGGCGTGACGGCGATTATCGAACGCTGAATGCCGACGAAATTGGCATATTGAGTGCA
This sequence comes from Pseudomonas sp. B19125, assembly GCF_044218855.1. NCBI lineage: Bacteria > Pseudomonadati > Pseudomonadota > Gammaproteobacteria > Pseudomonadales > Pseudomonadaceae > Pseudomonas > Pseudomonas sp. B19125. Next base: position 6,210,865 of record NZ_CP162589.1, on the reverse strand, counting down.
TTCTTCAGCGGTCAGAGGTCGGTAGCCCCTCCCACCGGCGCGCCGATTGCCGTATAACGAGTGCCATACGCGTATTTGGTAATAAAGGATCCACAATAAAAGCTGATGAAGACTCCTAAACGCATTGAACCCCTGATCGAAGACGGTCTGGTCGACGAAGTGCTGCGCCCTCTCATGAGCGGTAAAGAAGCAGCTGTTTATGTGGTGCGCTGCGGCAATGAATTGCGTTGCGCCAAGGTTTACAAGGAGGCGAATAAACGAAGTTTTCGTCAGGCATCCGAATACCAGGAAGGCCGTAAGGTTCGTAACAGCCGCCAGGCCCGGGCCATGGCGAAAGGCTCCAAGTTCGGCAAGAAAGAAACCGAAGACGCTTGGCAAAACGCCGAAGTGGCGGCGTTGTTCCGCCTCGCCGGCGCGGGCGTTCGCGTGCCTCAGCCGTTCGACTTCCTGGAAGGCGTGCTGCTGATGGAACTGGTGGCCGACGAGTACGGCGATGCAGCGCCGCGTCTTAACGACGTAACGCTGGAGCCGGACCAGGCGCGCGAATATCACGCCTTCCTGATTTCCCAGATCGTGCTGATGCTGTGTACTGGCCTGGTGCACGGTGACCTGTCCGAGTTCAACGTACTGCTCACGCCGACCGGCCCGGTGATCATCGACCTGCCCCAGGCAGTGGATGCGGCGGGCAACAACCACGCATTCAGCATGCTGGAGCGGGATGTGGGCAACATGGCTTCCTACTTCGGGCGTTTTGCCCCGGAGTTGAAGAAGACCAAGTACGCCAAGGAAATGTGGGCACTGTACGAAGCCGGCACCTTGCACCCGGCCAGCGTGTTGACCGGCGAGTTTGATGAGCCGGAAGAGCTGGCGGATGTGGGCGGTGTGATCCGCGAAATCGAAGCGGCGCGGCTGGATGAAGAGCGCAAGCAAGCGGTTCGGGCGGCGGATGATGCGCCACCGAGCAAGACTGCGGAAGAACCGCCGCCGCCTTGGATGCAGTGATCTCCCGGCAATTGGAGATCTAAAAAGTGTGGGAGCTGGCTTGTTGTGGGAGCTGGCTTGTGTGGGAGCTGGCTTGCCTGCGATGCAGACACCTCGGTATGTCAGTTAAATCGCGGTGATGCAATCGCAGGCAAGCCAGCTCCCACATAAGGCAGCCGCCACATAAGCCTGTTCCCATATTTGTTTTGTGCAGAGCTGATCAGGCGCAACAGCTGCCCGACGCCAACTCCTTGAGTATCGGGCAATCCGGCCGATGGTCACCCTGGCAGTGTTCCACCAGGTCCTGCAACGTGTCGCGCAATTGCCCCAGCTCCAGAATCTTCTGGTTCAGTTCCTCGATATGCTGGCGCGCCAGGGCTTTTACGTCGGCGCTGGCCCGCTGGCGGTCTTGCCACAGGGTCAGCAGCTTGCCGACTTCTTCCAACGAAAACCCCAGATCCCGCGAGCGTTTGATAAACGCCAACGTGTGCAAGTCATCGCTGCCATACACGCGGTAGCCGCTGTCGGTGCGGTGCGCGGCTTTGAGCAGGCCGATGGATTCGTAGTAGCGAATCATCTTGGCGCTCAGCCCGCTCTGGCGGGCAGCTTGGCCTATGTTCATGGGCGCTTGTCCTCCAATTGCTCCGGTTTCCAAATGCTCGGTTTCCAGGTTTTCAACAATAACGCATTGCTCACCACGCTGACGCTGGACAAGGCCATGGCCGCACCTGCGAGCACCGGGTTGAGCAGGCCAAAGGCAGCCAGCGGAATGCCGATCAAGTTATACACAAAGGCCCAGAACAGGTTCTGGCGGATTTTTGCGTAGGTCTTGCGGCTGATCTCCAGCGCGGCCGGCACCAGGCGCGGGTCGCCGCGCATCAACGTGATACCGGCGGCGTGCATGGCCACATCGGTGCCACCGCCCATGGCGATGCCGATATCGGCAGCGGCGAGGGCCGGAGCGTCGTTGATGCCATCACCGACCATGGCGACGACGCCGGTCTTTTTCAACTCGGCCACGGTGGCGGCCTTGTCGGCCGGCAGCACTTCGGCGTGTACATCATCGATGCCCAGCGCCTGGGCTACCACGCGGGCACTGCCGCGATTATCGCCGGTGAGCAAGTGGCTGCTGATGTGCTGAGCCTTGAGTTGTTCCACGGCTTCAAATGCGCCGGGCTTGAGGGTGTCGCCAAACGCAAACAGCCCCAACACGCGTGGTTGTGCGCCTTGTTCAATCAACCACGACAAGGTGCGGCCTTCGGCTTCCCAGGCGTTGGCAGACTCGGCCAGCTCACCTGCGCTCAAGCCGTTCTCTTCGAGCATGCGGCGGTTGCCCAAGGCCAGTTCACGGCCATCCAAAGTGCCAGCAATGCCGCGTCCGGTCAGCGATTGGCTGGCGCTCACGTCCGCCACGATCAGCCCTTTTTCACCACACGCATCCAGCACGGCCTTGGCCAACGGGTGCTCGCTGCCGCGTTGCAAGGCGCCAGCCTGTTGCAGCAATAAATCTTCATTGCCATCCACCGCGGCCAGGTGCGCAATTTTTGGCGCGCCGGAGGTGAGTGTGCCGGTCTTGTCGAACACCACCGCGCTGACGGCATGGGCACGTTCCAGCGCTTCGGCGTCCTTGATCAGGATGCCATAGCGCGCCGCCACGCCGGTGCCGGCCATGATGGCGGTCGGTGTGGCCAGGCCCAGGGCGCATGGGCAAGCAATCACCAGCACCGCGACGGCATTGATGATCGCGGTTTCCAGTGAAGCGCCGTACAACCACCACCCCACCAGCGTAACCAAGGCCAGCACCAGCACGGTCGGCACAAAGACCTGGCTGACTTTATCCACCAGTTTCTGGATCGGTGCCTTGGCAGCCTGGGCGTCTTCCACCAGACGGATGATTCGCGCCAGCACACTTTCTGCACCCAGCGCCTGGGTGCGTACCAGCAAGCGGCCTTCGCCATTAATGGCGCCGCCGGTGATCTTGTCGCCCGGCTGTTTCGGCACCGGCAGGCTCTCGCCGCTGATCAAGGCCTCGTCGGCATGGCTTTGGCCGTCCACCACTTCGCCGTCCACCGGGAAGCGCTCGCCGGGTTTGACCAGCACCAGGTCGTCGAGCTTCAGCGCAGTGATGGCGACGTCTTCTTCACGGCCTTCAAACACGCGAATCGCGCGTTCCGGGCGCAGGGTTTCGAGGGCACGGATGGCGCTGGCGGTCTGGCGCTTGGCGCGGCTTTCGAGGTATTTGCCCAGCAACACCAGGGCGATCACCACGGCCGAGGCTTCGAAATACAGGTGCGGCATAGTGCCCACGGGCGCGGTGAGCCATTCATAAATGCTCAGGCCATAACCGGCGCTGGTGCCGATGGCCACCAGCAGGTCCATATTGCCAGCACCGGCGCGCACGGCTTTCCAGGCGGCTATATAGAAGCGTGCGCCAAAGATGAATTGCACGGGAGTGGCCAGCGCGAATTGCACCCAGGCCGGGAGCATCCAATGCAGGCCGAACGGCTCCACCAGCATCGGCAGCACCAATGGCAGCGCCAACGCGATGGCCAACAACAACGACCAGCGCTCGTGGTGCAGACGCTGGGCCTGTTTAGCGTCGGTGACGGTCTCGCTTTGCGGCAGGGTGGCGGTGTAGCCGGCCTTGTCGACGGCGGCGATCAGCACGCCGGGGTCCATCTGACCGAGAACTTCGATGTGGGCACGTTCGTTGGCCAGGTTGACGCTGACGCTTTGCACCCCCGGCACCTTGCCCAGCGCGCGCTCGACACGCCCGGCACAGCTGGCGCAGGTCATGCCGCTGATGGGCAGGTCAAAGGTGGTGGATCCATTCATGGGGCAGTCCTCCAGAGAAGTTGCCCCTAGCATCAACCTTGACCTATTGGGAAGGTCAAGCGTGTTCAGTAATCCAGTGCGGCGTTCTTCAGGTACATGCCATCCGGGCCTTGCGCGATGCGTACTTTGCGCACGTCGCCGGCTTTAAGCGTGATGTTCTGCGCAGGCGGTGCGAGCATGCCCGGCAGGCAACCTGGCGATTGACCCGGCAGCAGCTTGAGGCGCAGCGACACATTGCCCGCCGGCAAGTTGAACGAGGTGGCCTGTTCCTGGAACAGGCGCCCGGCCAACTGGTCCTGGATATACAGGCCGATTTCGCAATTGGTCGGCACTTCCAGGCGCTCGCGGGAAATGATCAACACCGCATAGTCCTGGTCCGCGTACGCCATGGGCGCAGCGGCGGACAAGCTCAACAGGCCGATAAGGCTAAAAAACGACCAGCGCATGGCGAATGCTCCGTGGTTCAAATCCAAGATGCATGAAGCTTGGCCGAGGCAACGCTGGAATACCAGCCCGGTCGCAATTTTGAGCGCTTGACCTTGCCATCGTGGCAAGGTCGAGACTGGCCCCAACCTCATCAAAGGAGTCATGTCATGCAAGTATTCAGTGTTGAAGGAATGACCTGCGGCCATTGTGTTCGGGCGGTCACTCAAGCAGTACACAGCCAGGACCCGGCGGCGAGCGTCAACGTCAACCTGGCCGCCAAGGAAGTCGGGGTTGAAAGCCGGCTGTCCGACGAGCAAGTCATCGCGCTGATCACCGAAGAAGGCTACAGCGCCAAGCTCGCGTAAAATTTCCGATAGTTAGCGAGCTATCGTAATGTTCATCACACCCAAGCGCGGCTAGACTGTCGGGCTGCCGACTCACTTGGGTGTCTGATGAACCTCCGCATAATCCTGATTCTGGGCGCCTTGAGCGCCTTCGCGCCGTTGGCGATCGATTTTTACCTGCCGGGCTTTCCGGCGATGGCCACCGCTTTTGCCACCGACGAAAAACACATCCAGCTGACCCTCGCCGTGTATTTCGGCGGCCTGGCCATCGGCCAATTGATCTACGGGCCGCTGGCGGATCGCTTTGGCCGGCGCGTGCCGCTGCTCAGTGGCGTGACCCTGTTTACCCTGGCGTCCTTCGCCTGCGCCTACGCGCCGTCCCTGGACTGGTTGATCGGCGCGCGTTTTGTGCAAGCCCTTGGCGGCTGCGCGGGCATGGTGATTTCGCGGGCGGTGGTCAGCGACAAATGTGATGCCGTGGGCTCGGCCAAAGTCTATTCGCAGCTGATGCTGGTGACCGGCCTGGCGCCGATCCTCGCGCCGTTGGCGGGTGGGGTGATGGTCGGCCTGTGGGGCTGGCAGTCGATTTTCCTCGCGTTGTCGATTTTCAGCGTGATGGCGGCCATCGCCGTGGCGGTCGGGTTGCCGGAAACCTTGCCGGCCGACAAGCCGCGTCAACCGCTGTCCGGCTCGCTGAGCCGCTATGTCAGCCTGTTGTCGGACCGGGTTTATCTGGGCTACGCCCTCACCGGTGGTATCTCGATTGCCGGGATGTTTGCCTACATCGCCGGTTCCCCGTTCGTCTTTATCAAACTCTATGGCGTGCCCGCCGAGCATTACGGCTGGGTATTTGGCTCCAATGCCGCCGGCTTTATCCTGGTAGCGCAGCTTAATGCGCGGTTGCTGGCCAAGCGTGGCCCGGCGTTTCTGCTGTCGCGCACCGTGTGGGTCTACGTGGCGGCGGCGTTGACGCTGTTGGCCATTGCCGCGCTGCGTACCGAGGCTTTATGGCCGTTACTGGTGCCGCTGTTTATCTGCATCGCCAGCCTGGGCTGCATTTTGCCCAACACCTCGGCGTGTGCCATGGCCGGGCAGGGCGCACGGGCCGGCAGCGCCTCGGCATTGCTCGGTTGCATTCAGTTTGGTGTGGCGGCAGGCGCGGCGTCGTTGGTCGGCGTGTTGCACGACGGCACGGCGATGCCGATGGCGATGGTCATCAGCTTGTGCGGTGTATTGGCGGTGACGATTGCGGTGTCGACCCAGCGCCTGCAACGGGCGAGGGCCGCGCAGGCGCAGGTCTGAGGTGCTAATCAGCCGGCGGCGGAGCGTTGCTGGCTGAGGGGAATGCGGTGGGGCGCCTGGATGCGGGCTTGCAGGGTGTCGGCAAAGGCGCGGGCCTCGGCCTCACTGCGGAAGGTGAAGGCGTCGCCGTCGAGGCTGACCTGCCATTTGTTGCCTGGGGATTTTGCTAACGCTCTTATCAGGATCTTCATTGCTGACTTCCTCACGTAAAAGAATCGTGGCAAAGGCGGCCAATATAAACCTGAATGCGTTCGCAAATATGACAAAGATCAACTCTCTGACTAGCGGTGTCGTCCATTACTCACATGAATAATGGACGACTCTGACAGCTACTTGTTAGAACCCTTCCAATACGATCTTGCCCTTGGCCTTGCCGCTTTCCAGCAGCGCATGGGCGCGGCGCAGGTTGGCTGCGTTGATCACGCCGAAGTGCTCGCCCACCGTGGTTTTCAAGGTGCCGGCGTCGATCAGTTCGGCCACGCGGTTGAGCAGATTGTGCTGTTCGATCATGTCCGGCGTCTCGAACATCGAGCGTGTGTACATGAACTCCCAGTGCAGTGACAGGCTCTTGCGCTTGAGTTTGCTCACATCCAGCACCTTGGGGTCGTCGATCAACGCCAGCTTGCCTTGCGGCTGCAGGGCTTCGACCAGTTCGTCCAGGTGATGGTCGGTCTGGGTCAGGCTGGCGACGTGGGTTACCTGCGCCTGGCCGGCATTTTTCAACGCCTCGCTCAGTGGCTGGCTGTGATCGATCACCACATCGGCGCCGAGCGCCTTGGCCCATTCCTGGGTTTCCGGGCGTGAGGCGGTGCCGATAACGTTCAATGCGGTGAGCTGCTTGGCCAACTGGGTCAGGATCGAACCCACACCGCCGGCAGCGCCGACGATCAGCAGGCTCTGGCCTTCATCTTCCTTACCTTCACGTACTTGCAGGCGCTCGAACAGCAGCTCCCAGGCGGTGATGGCGGTGAGTGGCAGTGCGGCGGCTTCGGCAAAACCCAGGCTCTTGGGCATATGGCCGACGATGCGTTCATCCACGGTGTGCAGTTCGCTGTTGCCGCCTGGGCGCACCAGGGAACCGGCGTAGAACACCTTGTCGCCCGCCTTGAACAGCGTCACTTCGCTGCCGACCGCCTTGACCACACCGGCCACGTCCCAACCCAGTACCTTGGCCGCGCCGTTTTCCGGGGCGACGTTCTGGCGCACTTTGGTGTCCACCGGGTTGACCGAGATGGCTTTGACTTCCACCAGCAGGTCACGCGGGCCGGCGACCGGCTCCGGCAATTGGATGTCTTGCAGGGATTTTTCGTCGCTGATCGGCAGTGAGGCGTAGTAGGCAATGGCTTTCATATTGGCTCCGAGTAAAGAAGGTGGTCGAGAGTCAGGCTAAATGTGGCGAGGGAGCTTGCTCCCGCTGGGCTGCGAAGCAGCCCCAAAACCTGTCGGTAAGCGCTTCGCACTCCAGCGCAAGCAAGCGTACTCGCCACAAAAACTTGCTGATGGGGTGATCAGGCAAGAAATTGCAGGCGCTTGAGTTCGAAATGTTCGAGCACATCCGCAGCCTTGGCGCGGAAGCTTTGGATATGCGCGCTCTGGTCGTGATCGGCCAGCGCCGCGTCGTCGCTCCAGCGTTCGAGCATGTAGAAGGTTTCCGGGTGTTGCAGGTCCTGGTGCAGGTCGTACTGCTCGCAACCGGCTTCCAGGCGAGTCGGTTCCAACAGGCCGCGCAGCAGGGTTTCCAACTTGGCCTGCTGGCCGGGTTTGGCGATCAGCGTGGCGATGACGTTAAAGGCAGCGGACATATTCAACTCCAGACACGTGGTGAACGGGATGGACAGATGATTAGCTATTTCCAGCACAGATAAAAGCGGCTAAAACAGCAGTCTGTTTCAATAGAATTTTGATAATAGGCGAGGGTACATGCTGCGTTTTGATGATTTGCAGTTGTTTGTGCGGGCGGCGGACCTCGGCAGTTTGTCGGCCGCTGCACGCATCATGGACCTCTCGCCTGCCGTGGCGAGCGCGGCGCTCAAGCGTATCGAACAGCAACTGGGCACGCGCTTGCTGGCGCGCTCCACCCGCAGTTTGCGCCTGACTGCCGAAGGCGAGGGGTTTTTGGAATATGCCCGCGCCGCGTTGAGTTCGCTGGACGAAGGGCGGCGCTTATTGGCCAGCGGCCAGGACCATGTCAGCGGTGTGCTGCAACTGTCGGCGCCGTCGGATTTCGGGCGCAACCAGTTACTGCCGTGGCTGGATGAGTTTCAGCTTGAATACCCGCAATTGAACATCCGCCTGCTGCTGGGCGACCGCATTGCCGACCTGTTCCGCCAGCCGGTGGATATCGCCCTGCGCTACGGCGAGCCTGAAGATTCCAGCCTGGTCGCGCTGCCCATCGCCCCGGACAACATTCGCGTGCTGTGCGCCGCACCCAGCTACCTGGCACGGCATGGCGAGCCCCGGCATCTTGAGCAGTTGGCGCAGCACAATTGCCTGTTGTACATGCTGGGCAGCCGTGTCCACGACCACTGGGGTTTTTACGACGGCAAGCGGGAGGTCGGCCTGACGGTCAGCGGTGACCGCTTCAGTGACGACGCCGATGTGGTGCGCCGCTGGGCGGTGGCGGGTGTCGGCATTGCCTACAAGTCGTGGCTGGATGTGAGCACCGACGTGCTCGCGGGGCGTTTGCGCCTGGTGTTGCCGGAGCTGCGCGGCGAGCGCACGCCGCTCAACCTGCTGTGCGCCCACCGTGCTCAGTTGAGTAAACCCATTAACCTGCTGCGGGAAATGCTCGTGTCCCGTTGTGCGGCTTTGACCGCGCAAAGGCCGGGGCGATAGAGCGTTAGGCAATAGCCTCCACCAAAGCCAGAAATTTCACTCAGAGCCTGTCCCCATTCGCGCTGTCGGACGCCGCGGAATGGGCGGTTTGCGCCCCTATACTTTGGTTCCAACCGCAGCAGACAAATGATTTACAAGGAGTGAATACATGGAAGAAGCACCTTGCATCAGTCAGATCGCCAGCTTGCTCGCTGAGCCCAAGCGCACCGCCATGCTCTGGTCACTGATGGACGGTTCGGCGAAAACCGCAGACGAACTGGCTATGCTCGCCGGGCTGTCCGCCGCGTCGGCCAATGCGCATCTTGCGCGCCTTATCGGCAGCGGTTTGCTGCGCAGCGAGGCCAAGCGCGGCAAGCGCCTGTTTCGCATGGCCGCCGTGGATGTCTGTGCGGCCGTCGACGCATTGGCCTGTACCACCTTGGCCTGTGCCGCACGCAACGCTCCGCAGGTTTCCCCGCGAGTATCCCTGGCGCCGCCGCCGTTGCGGCGCGCGCGTTTGTGCCAGGGGCATCTGGGCGGTGAACTGGCAGCGGGGCTTTATCAGCGCATGCTGGAGGCCGGCTGGATCGACCGCTACGAACAGCGTACCGACGTGACCGTCACCGGCGCGCAGCATTTCGCGACCTTGGGCATCTTTATCCAGGCACTGTCTGCGCCGTTGGCCTGCGACTGTTTTGACTGGAGCCAGCAGCAGCCGCACCTGGGGGGGGCATTGGGGGCCGGGTTGTTGCAGTTGTTTTTGCAGTGCGGCTGGATCAACGCGGTCAACGAGTCGCGTGCCTTGCTGGTGACCGACCTGGGGCTTGCGGAAATCAACCGTCTGGCCACGGCGTAGGTGCGTGCGTCGTTCAGAGTTTCAGTCAGGTCGTATCCAGCAATAATCGGGTAAAACGATGCCGCACACTCGCCTTGGGGATTTTTCACTCGGGGGGTATGGCATGGGTATGCAAGGCTATAGCGCAGCGGAACGGCTGGAACGGTTGCCCATCAGCGGTTACCACCGAATCATTTTCATCATCATCGCCTTGGCGTTTTTTTTCGACTCCATGGACCTGGCGATGATGACCTTCCTGTTGGGCTCGATAAAAACCGAGTTCGGCCTGAGCACGGCCCAGGCCGGGTTACTCGCCAGTTCGAGTTTTTTCGGCATGGTGGTCGGTGCGTCCTTGTCCGGCATGTTGGCTGACCGTTTCGGGCGCAAGCCGGTGTTTCAGTGGAGCATCGTGTTGTGGGGCGTCGCCAGTTACCTGTGCTCCACGGCGCAGACGGTGGAAACGCTGACGCTGTTTCGCATCCTGCTGGGGATCGGCATGGGTATGGAATTCCCGATTGCGCAGTCGATGCTCTCGGAGCTGATTCCCGCCAAGGGCCGTGGGCGATATATCGCCTTGATGGATGGCTTCTGGCCGCTGGGGTTTGTGGCGGCGGGTGTGCTGTCCTACTTTTTGCTGCCGGTGATTGGCTGGCGCGACATCTTCCTGGTGTTGGCGGTACCGGCGGTGTTTGTGCTGGCGATTCGTTTTTTTATCCCGGAATCGCCACGCTGGCTGGAACAGGCCGGGCGGCATGCAGCGGCGGACAAGGTGTTGCTCGGCATTGAGCAGAAGGTCCGCGACTCGCTGGGGCGTACGGACTTGCCGGAGCCAATTGCCTTGCCGCGGGTTGAGAGCGTGCCGGGCACGTTTTTCTCGGCGTTCCAGCAGTTGTGGTCGGCGCAGTATCGCCAACGCACGATGATGATCTGGAGCGTGTGGTTTTTTGCCTTGCTGGGTTTCTACGGGCTGACCTCCTGGCTGAGTGCGCTGTTGCAGCAGTCGGGTTTTGCCGTGACGCAATCGGTGTATTACACGGTGATCATTTCCCTGGGCGGGATACCGGGCTTCTTGATGGCGGCCTGGCTGGTGGAACGTTGGGGCCGTAAACCGGTGTGTGTGGTGACATTGCTGGGCGGCGGGGTGATGGCGTTTCTGTATGGGCAGAGCGCGGTGTTTGGCGGCAACGTGGGGTTGCTGATTACCTCGGGGCTGTTGATGCAGTTCTTTCTGTTTGGCATGTGGGCGGTGCTGTACACCTACACGCCGGAGCTGTATCCCACTTCGGCGCGGGCCACCGGTTCCGGGTTTGCCTCGGCGATTGGCCGGGTCGGGTCATTGCTGGGGCCGTTGGTAACCGGGCTGGTGTTTCCGATAACCGGGCAGGGTGGGGTGTTTGCCTTGGGGGCGCTGTGTTTTGCGGTGGCGGCGCTGGTGGTGTGGGTGTTTGGGATGGAGACCAAGGGCAAGACCCTGGAAGAACTGACTCAATCTCAAGGCTGATGAGATCAATGTGGGAGCTAGCAAGCCAGCTCCCACATTATTTGAACTGCGTTTATGCAGTTATGGCTTCACGAGCCGCGCATCCAGGCTGTTCTGCGCCAGGCGTTTGGCCTGGTCCTGGGTCATGCCCAGGGAGGTGTACAGCGCGTGGAAGTTCTCGGTGACATAGCCGCCGAAGTACGCCGGGTCATCCGAGTTCACCGTCACCTTCACGCCACGCTCAAGCATGTCGAGGATGTTGTGTTGGGCCATGTCGTCGAACACACAGAGCTTGGTGTTGGACAGTGGGCACACGGTCAGCGGGATCTGCTCGTCGATGATGCGCTGCATCAAGCGTTCGTCTTCGATGGCGCGTACGCCATGGTCGATACGCTGGATTTTCAGCAGGTCGATGGCCTCCCAGATGTACTCGGGCGGGCCTTCTTCGCCGGCGTGGGCCACGGTAAGGAAGCCTTCATGGCGGGCACGGTCGAACACGCGCTGGAACTTGCTCGGTGGGTGACCCATTTCCGAGCTGTCCAGGCCGACGGCCACAAACGCGTCACGGAACGGCAGCGCCTGGTCGAGGGTTTTCTCGGCTTCGGCTTCGCTCAGGTGGCGCAGGAAGCTCAGGATCAAACCGCTGGTGATACCCAGTTGCTGCTCGCCATCTTTGAGCGCAGCGGCGATGCCGTTGAGCACCACTTCGAATGGCACGCCACGGTCGGTGTGGGTCTGCGGGTCGAAGAACGGTTCGGTGTGGATCACGTTCTGTTCTTTGCAGCGCAGCAGGTAGGCCCAGGTCAGGTCATAGAAATCCTGGGACGTGCGCAGCACATCGGCGCCTTTGTAATACAGGTCGAGAAACTCTTGCAGGTTGTTGAAGGCGTAGGCCTTGCGCAGGGTTTCGACGTCATTCCACGGCAGTGCAATCTTGTTGCGTTCGGCCAGGGCAAACAGCAACTCAGGCTCCAGCGAGCCTTCCAGGTGCAGGTGCAATTCAGCCTTGGGCAGGGCGTTGAGCCAATCGTACATGTTCTAAATTCTCATCAGGTGCAATGGCGGCATTCTACAGGCCATGGCTGAAATAGTCGGCAAAACCTGACCAGCAGGAGAGTATTGGTTTTATTCGCGCAAGGGCCATCTGAACTAAGGTGTAACGAAACGTTAGCGACGTGGTGCAGTCTGTACCCCATCAATGACTGATTTGCTGCACAAAAAGGCCCGGAATGCTCACATCCCTCAAGCAAGAAAAATTCATGTGGCTGGCGTTGATCGCCGCCATCGCCGCCTACCCGTTGGAGCACTGGATGCTGCACAGCGGGCAGATGATCGCCCTGCTGGGCGGCTTGGCGCTCATCGCTTTTATTGTCATGGCGTCGATGCGCGTCGCCCACCACGCCGAGCAACTGGCGGAAAAGGTCGGTGACCCTTACGGCACCATGATCCTCACCCTCGCCGCCGTGCTGGTGGAAGTGGTGATCCTGGCGATCATGATGAGCAACGAGCCCTCGCCGACTTTGGTACGTGACACGATCTATTCGGCGGTGATGCTCGATATCAACGGCATCCTTGGCCTGGCCGCGCTGATGGGCGGCATCAAGCATGGTGAACAGTCCTACAACGATGACTCGGCACGCAGTTACAGCGTGATGATCCTCACCGCCATGGGCGTATCGATGGTGGTGCCGGAGTTTATTCCCGAGGCTGACTGGAAAATTTACTCGGCCTTCACCATCGGCGCGATGGTGTTGCTCTACACCCTGTTCCTGCGCATGCAGGTCGGGCCACACAGTTACTTCTTCAGCTATAGCTACCCGGAAAAACGCCGAAAAAAGCAGCCGGAAGAACAGCAGGAGCCGCCGATCAACCTGGCGTTTTCCATCGGTACGTTGGTGTTTGGCGTGATTGTGATTGGCGCATTGGCCGAGGTGATGTCCAAGACCCTCGACCTGGGCCTGGAAGGTACGGGCGCACCGCCGGTGATTACCGCGATTGTGGTGGCGGCGATTTCGGCCGCGCCGGAAATTCTGACGGCATTGCGTGCAGCCTTGGCTAACCGCATGCAGTCGGTGGTCAACATCGCACTGGGTGCATCGTTGTCGACGGTGATTTTGACGGTGCCGGTGATGGAAGCCATGGCGCTCTACACCGGCCAGCCGTTCCAGATGGCGATGACACCGGTGCAGACCGTGATGGTGTTGATCACACTGGTGGTGAGTGCGATCAACCTCAACGATGGCGAAACCAATGCCATCGAAGGGATGACGCACTTTGTGTTGTTTGCGACCTTTATCATGTTGTCGTTGCTTGGGGTGTAACCGGCCCTCAAGCACACCCTAAATCCCATGTGGGAGTCGGGCTTGCCCGCGATGGCATCCACTCGGTATGGCTGATAGACCGAGGTGTCTGCATCGCAGGCAAGCCAGCTCCCACAGTTGGCTTTGTGCAGGGCTCAGGTGCCGGCGATCAGCTGTTTCGCCGCCTGGCTGTGATCGGCAATCAAGCCTTTAAGGTCCAGCCCTTCAACCTGCCCATCGATCACCCGCCACTTGCCGCCGATCATCACCCGGTCCGCGCGGTCGGCGCCGCACAGCAGCAGCGCCGAAATCGGGTCATGGCTGCCGGAAAAGCGCAGCTCGTCTAGCTTGAACAGCGCCAGGTCAGCCTGTTTGCCCACGGCCAACTCACCGATATCCGTGCGCCCCAGCAACTGTGCCGAGCCTTTGGTGGCCCAGCCCAGCACGCCTTCCGGGGTGATCTTTTCCGCGCCGTAACGCAGGCGCTGGATGTACAGGGCCTGGCGCGCTTCGAGGATCATGTTCGAGGCATCGTTGGAGGCCGAACCGTCGACGCCCAGGCCAATCGGCGCGCCGGCGGCGAGCAGGTCGAGGGTCGGGCAGATGCCGGAAGCCAGGCGCATATTCGAGCTTGGGCAATGGCAGATACCGGTGCCGGCGGCGCCCAGGCGGGCGATCTCATCCGGGTTGAAGTGAATGCCGTGGGCCAGCCAGGTGCGTGGGCCGAGCCAGCCAACGCTGTCGAGGTAGTCCACCGTGCGCAGGCCGAAACGCTGCAGGCAGAAGTCTTCTTCGTCGAGGGTTTCGGCCAGGTGCGTGTGCAGGCGCACGTCGAGGCTGTTGGCCAGTTCGGCGCTGGCTTGCATGATTTGCGGGGTGACCGAAAACGGCGAGCAGGGCGCCAGGGCGATCTGGATTTGCGCGCCATCGCCGCGCTGGTGGTATTCGCGGATCAGGCGCTGGCTGTCTTCGAGGATAACCTGGCCTTGTTGCACGGTTTGCTGCGGCGGCAGGCCGCCATCGGCTTCGCCCAGGCTCATGGAGCCGCGGGTGAGCATGGCGCGCATGCCCAGTTCGCGCACGCTTTCTACTTGTACATCGATGGCATTTTCCAGGCCGTCAGGGAACAGGTAATGGTGGTCGGCCGCCGTGGTACAGCCAGAGAGCAGCAACTCTGCGAGGGCGACTTTGGACGCCAGCGCGAGTTTTTCCGGAGTCAGGCGTGCCCAGACCGGGTACAGGGTTTTCAGCCAGGGGAATAAGGGCTGGTTGACCACCGGCGCCCAGGCGCGGGTCAGGGTTTGGTAGAAGTGATGGTGGGTGTTGATCAGCCCCGGCAGGATCACATGTTCGCGTGCATCGAACACTTGTCCGCACGGCACGGTGGGCTCTTTTCCCCAGCCCAGCACTTCGGTGATCACACCGTCTTGCAGCACCAGGCCACCACGGGCGTCGAGGCCATTGGCGGTGAAAATCGCGAGGGGGTTTTTTAACCAGATACGGGTCGCAGGCATTGGCCGGCTCCTCTGAATGATGGGTTCAGGTTTGCCAGCTCAGTGTTGCCCTGTCTGCTGATCCAGGGTCGCCGGTGAGGGCGAGGAGCAGAGTTTACGTGTAGTCCATGATCAGGTCTATCTGTAGGAGCGAGGTGCTCTTGAGACCATCGCGGGCAAGCCCGCACAGGTTGGACCGAGCTGTTACCAGGCGATGGTGTCGCCCTTGTAGTCCACGAAGTGATGGCCGCCTTTGCCGGTGTAGGCATTCACCTGATCCACCAGGCCGCGCACGCTGGTGTCGACATCGATGTGCGCGTTTTCGCCGCCCATGTCGGTTTTCACCCAGCCCGGATGCAGCGACAGCACGGTGAGCTTATGGTCGCCCAGTTGCGTGATAAAGCTGTTGGTCATGGAGTTGAGTGCAGCCTTGCTGGCCTTGTACAGCGCCAGGTCGGAGCCATCGGGAATAGTCACGCTGCCCAGCACCGAACTCATGAACGCCAGCACGCCGGTGTCTTTGCGGATCTGCCCGACAAAGCGCTGGGCCAGGTTGATCGGCGCCACGGCGTTGGTGAAAAACAGTTGGCCGACTTCCGCCAGGGTGGCGTGGCCCGGCTCCTGGTTGGCAGGGCCTTTGACGCCGGCGTTGACGAACAGCAGGTCGAAGGTGCGCTCCTTCAGGCGTTGGGCCAAGGCGATCACGGCTTGTTGATCGTCCATGTCCAGCTTCTCGATCTGCACCTGGCCCACGGCTTTGAGCGCATCGGCCTTGTTCGGGTCGCGCACGGTGGCGGTCACCTCCCAGCCGTCCTGCAGCAGTTGCTTGACCAGGCCAAGGCCCAGGCCGCGCGAGGCGCCGATGATCAGTGCGGTTTTTGGCGTAGACATGAAGGGCTTCCTTTGGAGTGGAGGTTCACGGATTCAGTGGACAACGTTGCCCGAGCCTTTGCTGCAACTCCTGGCGCAGATGGCCGAGTTCAGTGATGCGGGTTTCGATCAGGTTGAGCTTGTCTTGCAGCAATTGTGTGACGGCAGCGTCGGGATCGGGCGCCTGCCATAAGGCGGCGACGCTGGTGCCGATCTCGCCGAGGCTGAAACCCAGGCGCTGCGCAGTCTTGATATAGAGCACCAGTTGCAGCATGTCCGGCGGGTAGTCGCGGTAACCGTTGGCGCTGCGTTGCGCGGCGATCAACCCGCGCTGCTCATAGAAGCGCAAGGTGTCGCGGCTGACCTGGCTGGCCTGGGCTAATTCGCCGATACGCATGAGACGGGCTCGAGAGGGCTTGACCCTGGAGCATACTCCAGGCTTTAGCCTGCTGGCTTCTTGAATTGAAGGAGCTTGCTGCTATGTGGACACAAAAACGCTACCGGACATTGGTGCGGGCCAGTGCCTGGTATGACTTGATCATCACCGCCGCGTTTGTCACGCCGTGGAGTTTTGCATTAGTACACGGCCTGTTGCAGGGCTTGAACCTGCCGGGCGAGCTACCGCCGTTTCTGCCTGCGCATGTGCTGATGGCCAACCTGCTCGGCTCGATCGTGTGCGTGTGGGCAGTGCTGCGTATTCGCGACCCTCAACGCCAATTCGGGCTGTATGACGCGGCCGGCCGTGGTCTGTTTGCGACCTGGCAGCTGTACGCGCTGATGCACGGCGCCACGTCGGTGCTGTGGATAATTCTGCTGTTGGAACTGCTATGGGGCGTTGCGCAACTACTCCCGGTGAATACTGATCAAAAAATGACCGGCGCCCGTAAGCCCTTATGACAAAAGGGTTACAGACGGGTGTGCTCAGGTTATCCACAGGCAGGTGCACAGTAGATGTGGGCAGTTTCAGCGTTCGAGCAGGATGCGCCCACGGCTGAGGTCGGCGAGCTGGGTTTGCAGCGTGTCGATGTGCGCCTCGCCGAGTGCGAGCTGTAGCTCGACGCCGTTGGCGGTGAAGGTTTCTTCCACCACCAGCCCGCCCAGTTCGGCCACGCGCAGTTTCACCAGGTTCAATTCCGAGAAACTGCAGGCACAGCTCAGCGGCACGCGGCTGATCAGCTCGATGCGTTCGGCATTCTGCAGGCATTTGTTCGCGCCGCCGCCGTAGGCGCGAGCCAGGCCGCCGGTGCCCAGCTGGATGCCGCCGTACCAGCGAATCACCAGCACGGCGACCTGATCAAAGCCTTGGGCTTCAATGGCGGCCAGGATCGGTCGCCCGGCCGTGCCGCCGGGTTCGCCATCGTCGTTGCTGCGGTACTGGTCGGCGAGCTTCCAGGCCCAGCAGTTGTGCGTGGCGTTGAGGTCGCTGTGCTGCTCGAAAAACGCCTGGGCGTCTTGCGCGCTGGTGATCGGCGCGGCCAGGGTGATAAAGCGGCTTTTGCGTATTTCTTCACGAAATTCGCAAAGGCCGGTCAGCGTGAAAGGCATAAGTCGCTTCGTTTATAGGGCCGGCTTGATGCCGCAGCCTTTGAGGATGATATGGATCAGGTTGGTGCCGGCGTCTTCCATGTCCTGCTTGGTCAGCTTGGTGCGACCAGTGACGCGGCAGATCTGGGTGGCGAAGTCGGCGTAATGCTGGGTGCTGCCCCACAACAGGAAGATCAGGTGTACGGGGTCGATGGGGTCCATCTTGCCGGCTTCGATCCAGGCCTGGAACACCGCTGCGCGGCCACTGAACCAGGCGCGGTAGTCCTGGCTGAAATATTCGGTCAGGCATTCGCCGCCACTGATGATCTCCATGGCGAAGATCCGCGAGGCTTGGGGGTGGCGCCGGGAGAATTCCATCTTGGTGCGGATGTAGCGTGTCAGCGCGACGGCGGGGTCGTCCTCGGCGGTCAGCGCGTTGAAGGTGCTGTCCCACAGTTCGAGGATATTGCTCAGTACCGCGATGTACAGGCCGAGCTTGTTGGTGAAGTAATAATGCAGGTTGGCCTTGGGCAGCCCGGCACTCGAGGCAATGGTGTTCATGCTGGTGCCTTTGTAGCCATGACGCGCGAATTCGTCTTCAGCCGCCTGGAGAATCGCTTGTTCATTCTTTTGCCGAATACGGCTGGCAGGTTTACCGGCGTGGTTGCTGTGGGCAGGAACTTCGAGGCTCATGGAGGTTTCCGTGCTGATCGATAGAGACGACGTGTGCACAGATAACCCACCCTCAAGCCTCAGACAAGTCCCGATGCAATAAAACCGTCAAAGCGGTTCCAGTGTGTCGCTTTCCGGCGCGTGGTTTGCGCCTGCGGTATTCGCTTTGGCCTCGGGTAATAACAGGCACAACACGATGGCCGTCAGGCCGCCGCTGGTGATGGCCGAATCGAACAGGTTTTGCACCAGAGGCGGCATCAAGTGCAGCAACTCAGGTTGGGCGGCGATGCCCAGGCCAACGCCGAACGAGGTGGCGATGATCAACATGCTGCGTCGGTCCAGCGGCGCCTGGGCCAGAATGCGCACGCCGGCGGCGGCCACGCTGCCGAACATCACCAGGGTTGCGCCGCCCAATACCGGTTTGGGGATTTGCTGCAGCACCGCGCCGATCAGTGGAAACAGGCCGAGACAGAACAGCAGCACACCAATGTATAAGCCGACGTAACGGCTGGCCACGCCGGTGAGTTGGATCACGCCGTTGTTCTGCGCAAACGTGGTGTTGGGGAATGCGCTGAAGGTGGCGGCGATCATGCAACTGACGCCATCACCCAATACGCCGCCCTTGAGTCGACTTATATAAGAAGGGCCGCTGATCGGCTGGCGGGCGATCATGCAGTTGGCGGTCAGGTCGCCAACGGTTTCGATACTGCTGATCAGATAAATCAGCGCGATGGGCAGGAAGGCGCTCCAGTCGAAGTTGAAACCAAAGCGAAACGGCATCGGTACGCTGATCAATGGCAAGTCGGGCAAGGCTTGGGGCACCAGCTTGCCGCTGAACCACGCGGCCAGGCTGCCGAGGGCCAGGCCGATGATGATTGCCGAGAGGCGTACCCACGGCGTGTTCGAGCGGTTGAGCAAGATGATCGTCAACACGACGAACAACCCCAAGGCCAGGTTGGTCGGCGCGCCGAAGTCAGGCGCATTGAAACCGCCACCCAGGTCGGTGATGCCGACTTTGATCAGGCTGATGCCGATCAAGGTGATGACAATGCCGGTGACCAAGGGCGTGATCACACGGCGCAATTGGCCGATAAAACGGCTCAACACGATCTGCACCGCCGCGCCGAAAAAGCACACGCCAAAGACCATCGCCATGATGTCTTCCGGGCTGCCGCCGCGTTGCTTCACTAGAAAGCCTGCTGACAACACCGCGCCGAGAAACGCAAAGCTGGTGCCTTGCAGGCAGATCATGCCGGCGCCGATACCAAATGGCCTGCGTGCCTGGATGAAAGTGCCTACGCCGGACACCATCAACGCCATGCTGATCAGGTAGGGCAGGTGGGCGGTGAGCCCCAACGTAGAACCGATGATCAGTGGCGGGGTGATGATGCCGACAAAGGCGGCCAGCACATGTTGCAAGGCTGCCAGTAGGGCCGGCAGTGGTTTCGGTCGGTCGTTCAGGCCGTAGATCAGGTCGTTGGGGCTCAAGGTTTCTGGTGGCATGGCGGGCAAACTCAGGGCGGACGGTTCAAGGTCCTGGTTCCCTTGCAAAAAGCTGTCCAGTTGCTCAGCTTTTAGCGAGAGGCCCGAATTAGCGCGTTGCCGCCAGACTCTCCAGAAAGCTTTCCAGCACCAAATGAGGGCGGCGCCCCTTGCGCGTGACCGATGCGAGGCTCAAATCGTAAAAACGTGTAGCCGGTTTCAGCGCGCGCAGTCGGCCTTGTTGTACCCACAGGCTGGCGTAGTGGTCGGGCAGGTAGCCGATATAGCGGCCGGTGAGAATCAGGAACGCCATGCCTTCGCGGTCCGAGGCGCTGGCGGTGCAATTGAGTGCCTGGTAATGGGCCTGGATTTCGGCGGGCAAGCGAAAGGTCGGGGCGATGGCGTCCTGGCTGTCGATACGTGGGTCGTCCAGTTGCTTGTCGTCCGCGTAAAACAACGGGTGGCCAACCGCGCAGTAGAGCAGTGAGCGTTCGCTGTATAGGGGTTGGTATTCCAGGCCGGACAGCGCGCTCGCCTGAGGTACTACGCCGACATGCAGGCGACCATCGAGTACACCTTGTTCCACCTCGTTCGGCGCGATCATGCGGATCTGGATTTGTACGTCAGGGCCGCGTTCCTTCAACTGCGCCAGGGCGTGGGTGATGCGCATGTGGGGCAGGGTGACCAGGTTGTCGGTGAGGCCGATGATCAGTTCGCCGCGCAAATGCTGATGCAGGCCGTTGACCTCGGTGCGAAAGCTTTCCAGCGCACTTAATAGCTGCAAGGCCGATTGGTAGACCTCGCGGCCTTCTTCGGTCAGGGAGAAACCGGCACGCCCGCGCTGGCACAGGCGCAATCCAAGGCGTTGCTCCAGGTCGCTCATCTGCTGGCTGATGGCCGAGCGGCCGATGCCGAGCACGGTTTCGGCCGCCGAGAAGCCGCCGCACTCCACCACGCTGCGAAAGATGCGCAACAGGCGGATATCGAAGTCGCTGACTTGGGCCAGGGGATCGGGTCGACGGCTGCTCATAGTTTAGTGAAGGCCTGACTGAAGGTTAGAAGAGTTGGATTTCACCGACTTTATCGCCGTGGCAATTTAGCTGCAACAACGCTTTTCAATCCCGACGCTGCCTTTTGCCCTGCGAGGTTTTGCTGATGAACATGCCCGAAAACGCCCCATCGTCCCTGGCCAGCCAATTGAAGTTGGATGCGCACTGGATGCCTTACACCGCCAACCGCAACTTCCAGCGCGACCCGCGCCTGATCGTCGGCGCTGAAGGCAGCTGGTTGATAGATGACAAGGGCCGCAAGGTGTACGACTCGTTGTCGGGCCTGTGGACGTGTGGCGCCGGGCACACCCGTAAAGAGATTCAGGAAGCAGTCTCCAAGCAACTGGGCACCCTGGACTACTCCCCGGGCTTCCAATACGGTCATCCGTTGTCCTTCCAGCTGGCGGAAAAGATCACCGACCTGACCCCAGGCAACCTGAACCACGTGTTCTTCACCGATTCGGGCTCCGAGTGCGCCGATACCGCGGTGAAGATGGTGCGTGCGTACTGGCGCCTGAAAGGCCAGGCCACCAAGACCAAGATGATCGGCCGCGCCCGTGGCTATCACGGTGTGAACATTGCCGGAACCAGCCTGGGTGGCGTGAACGGCAACCGCAAGCTCTTCGGTCAGGGCCTGATGGACGTTGACCATCTGCCGCACACGTTGCTGGCGAGCAATGCCTTCTCCCGTGGCATGCCGGAGCTGGGCGGCATCGCCCTGGCCGATGAGCTGCTCAAGCTGATCGAACTGCACGACGCGTCGAACATCGCAGCGGTGTTTGTTGAACCGATGGCCGGTTCCGCTGGCGTGCTGGTGCCGCCACAGGGTTATCTCAAGCGACTGCGTGAGATCTGCGACCAACACAACATCCTGCTGGTGTTCGACGAAGTGATCACCGGTTTCGGCCGTACCGGCTCGATGTTCGGCGCCGACAGCTTTGGCGTGACCCCGGACCTGATGTGCATTGCCAAGCAAGTCACCAACGGCGCGATCCCGATGGGCGCGGTGATTGCCAGCAGCGAGATCTATCAGACCTTCATGAACCAGGCGACGCCGGAATACGCGGTGGAATTCCCCCACGGCTACACCTACTCGGCGCACCCGGTGGCTTGCGCGGCTGGCTTGGCGGCATTGGACCTGTTGCAGAAGGAAAACCTGGTGCAGAGCGTAGCCGAAGTCGCCCCGCACTTTGAGAATGCGTTGCACGGGTTGAAGGGC
Source organism: Pseudomonas sp. B19125 (assembly GCF_044218855.1). Classification (NCBI taxonomy): domain Bacteria; kingdom Pseudomonadati; phylum Pseudomonadota; class Gammaproteobacteria; order Pseudomonadales; family Pseudomonadaceae; genus Pseudomonas; species Pseudomonas sp. B19125. The sequence goes on along the minus strand of NZ_CP162589.1, from coordinate 6,189,239 downwards.
AGCAAGAATGTGATCGACATTCGTAACTACGGCCTGGCCGGCGCGATCCAGATTGCCCCGCGTGACGGTGATGCCATCGTGCGTCCATTTGAGGCCGGCATGGCCTTGTGGAAAGCGGGTTTCTACGTGCGCTTTGGCGGTGACACCCTGCAGTTCGGGCCAACCTTCAACAGCAAGCCGCAGGACCTGGATCGTTTGTTCGATGCGGTCGGCGAAGTGCTGAACAAGATCGACTGATTTCTCCTTCTATATAGAACAACTTTTCAGGAGCCCTGCATGAGCCTTATCCAGCATTTGATCAACGGTGAGTTGGTCAATGACAGCGGCCGTAGTGCCGACGTGTACAACCCGTCCACCGGCCAGGTGATTCACCAAGTGCCATTGGCCAGCCGTGAAACTATTCAACAGGCGATCGACTCGGCCAAGGCGGCGTTCCCTGCCTGGCGTAATACCCCACCGGCCAAGCGTGCCCAGGTGATGTTTCGTTTCAAGCAATTGCTGGAGCAGAACGAAGCGAGAATTTCGCAGTTGATCAGCGAGGAGCATGGCAAGACCCTGGAAGACGCCGCCGGTGAACTGAAACGCGGCATCGAGAACGTGGAATACGCCTGTTCGGCGCCGGAGATTCTCAAGGGCGAGTACAGCCGTAACGTGGGGCCGAACATTGATGCGTGGTCGGACTTCCAGCCGTTGGGTGTGGTGGCGGGTATTACTCCGTTCAACTTCCCGGCGATGGTGCCGCTGTGGATGTACCCGCTGGCGATCGTGTGCGGTAACTGTTTCATCCTGAAACCATCGGAGCGTGATCCAAGCTCCACGCTGCTGATTGCGCAGCTGTTGCAGGAAGCCGGTCTGCCCAAAGGCGTGCTGAGCGTGGTGCATGGGGACAAGGGCGCAGTGGATGCGCTGATTGAAGCGCCGGAAGTCAAAGCCCTGAGTTTTGTGGGGTCGACGCCGATTGCCGAGTACATCTATTCCGAAGCAACCAAGCGCGGTAAGCGCGTGCAGGCGCTGGGCGGGGCGAAGAACCATGCGGTGCTGATGCCGGATGCGGACTTGGATAACGCGGTCAGCGCTTTGATGGGCGCAGCGTATGGTTCCTGCGGTGAGCGTTGCATGGCGATTTCGGTGGCCGTGTGCGTGGGTGACCAGGTGGCGGATGCGTTGATCGCCAAGTTGGTACCGCAGGTCAAGGCACTCAAGATTGGTGCGGGCACCTCTTGCGGCCTGGATATGGGGCCGTTGGTGACGGGGCAGGCGCGGGACAAGGTCAGTGGCTATATAGAAGACGGTGTGTCTTCTGGCGCTGAGCTGGTAGTCGACGGCCGCGGTTTGAGTGTTGCCGGGCATGAAGAAGGGTTCTTCCTGGGGGGTAGCTTGTTTGATCGCGTGACCCCTGAAATGCGCATCTATAAAGAGGAGATCTTCGGGCCGGTGCTGTGTGTGGTCCGCGTTGACAGCCTGGAAGCCGCGATGCAACTGATCAACGATCATGAGTATGGCAACGGCACCTGCATCTTTACCCGTGACGGTGAAGCGGCGCGGCTGTTCTGTGATGAGATCGAAGTGGGCATGGTCGGCGTAAACGTGCCGTTGCCCGTGCCGGTGGCGTACCACAGCTTTGGCGGCTGGAAGCGTTCGCTGTTTGGCGACTTGCATGCCTATGGGCCGGATGGGGTGCGTTTCTATACCCGTCGCAAGGCGATTACCCAGCGTTGGCCGCAGCGGGCCAGCCATGA
>NZ_CP162589.1:1450000-6182500 GCF_044218855.1 Pseudomonas sp. B19125 | reverse complement strand
CGTCGAGCAGGTACGAAAGTAGGTCTTAGTGATCCGGTGGTTCTGTATGGAAGGGCCATCGCTCAACGGATAAAAGGTACTCCGGGGATAACAGGCTGATACCGCCCAAGAGTTCATATCGACGGCGGTGTTTGGCACCTCGATGTCGGCTCATCACATCCTGGGGCTGAAGCCGGTCCCAAGGGTATGGCTGTTCGCCATTTAAAGTGGTACGCGAGCTGGGTTTAGAACGTCGTGAGACAGTTCGGTCCCTATCTGCCGTGGACGTTTGAGATTTGAGAGGGGCTGCTCCTAGTACGAGAGGACCGGAGTGGACGAACCTCTGGTGTTCCGGTTGTCACGCCAGTGGCATTGCCGGGTAGCTATGTTCGGAATAGATAACCGCTGAAAGCATCTAAGCGGGAAACTAGCCTCAAGATGAGATCTCACTGGAACCTTGAGTTCCCTGAAGGGCCGTCGAAGACTACGACGTTGATAGGTTGGGTGTGTAAGCGCTGTGAGGCGTTGAGCTAACCAATACTAATTGCCCGTGAGGCTTGACCATATAACACCCAAGCAATTTGACTACTCGAAAGAGCATCAGATTGCGGTGTGTGAAGACGAGATGAACCGAAAGTTCGACGCTCACAAAACACCGAAAGCTGTCACATACCCAATTTGCTGAAGCGAAGCCATTTGGCTACGACTCAGTACCCGAATTTCTTGACGACCATAGAGCATTGGAACCACCTGATCCCATCCCGAACTCAGTAGTGAAACGATGCATCGCCGATGGTAGTGTGGGGTTTCCCCATGTGAGAGTAGGTCATCGTCAAGATTAAATTCCGAAACCCCTGATTGCTAACGCAATCAGGGGTTTTGTTTTGGGCGGTCGAAAACCCAAACCGGTCCAAAGCTGCCGACAAATTTGCACAGTTATTTCTGAACCAGACCATTAGAATAGGCACCTAACCTTTTTTAGAGTTCGAGCCCTATCTATGCCCGATCCGGTTGATACCGTCGAGGTGTCGCAGTTACCACTTGAGGATCTGGTGGCATGCCATGAGTGCGACTTGCTGATGCGCAAACCCGCACTCGCCCTCGGTGAAAAAGCCCAATGCCCACGTTGCGGTTACGAGCTTTACGCTCACCGCCACAACGTGGTTGAGCGAAGCCTCGCTTTGGTGCTGGCTGCACTGTTGCTGTACATCCCCGCGAACTTTTTACCCATCATGCAGCTCAATCTTCTCGGGCAGTCTTCGCAGGACACCGTATGGAGCGGCGTGGTAGGTCTGTTCGATACCGGCATGCAAGGTGTCGCAGCCGTGGTGTTCCTGTGCAGCATGGGCATTCCCCTGCTCAAGCTGCTCTGCCAATTGGCGGTGTTGCTCAGTATCCGTTGGAACATCGGCCGCAGTTATGGGCTGTTGCTTTACCGCATTTACCATCACCTGAAGGATTGGGGGATGTTGGAGGTTTACCTGATGGGCGTGCTGGTCGCGATCGTCAAACTCGCGGACATGGCCTCCATCACCATTGGCCTGGGGCTTGTCTGCTTCGTCAGCCTATTAGTGGTTCAAGTACTGCTGGAGGTGGTGATGTCGCCCCACCAGATCTGGCAAGCGCTTTCAGGAGAGGATGATCATGCGGGCGATTGATGCGGGCATTCTGATTTGTACCGAATGCCACGAATTGAACAAGCAAGAGGCGGATACCGATGAGCAGCTGTGCACCCGTTGCGGTGCGCTGATCCATGCGCGTCGCCCCAACAGCCTTGTGCGTACCTGGGCGTTGCTGATCACTGCAGCGATCCTGTATATCCCGGCCAATCTGTTGCCAATCATGACCATCAACTCTCTCGGCCAGGGTGATCCCAGTACGATCATGGCGGGCGTGATTCAGCTGGTGCAGCACGGAATGTTCCCCATCGCTGCGGTGGTGTTTATCGCCAGTATTCTGGTGCCGACGTTCAAGCTGGTGGGCATTGGCTTATTGCTGTTCTCGGTGCAACGTCACCAACCGTTGTCCGCACAACAACGCATTATCATGTACCGCTTTATCGAATTCATTGGCCGCTGGTCCATGCTGGATATCTTCGTGATCGCCATCCTGGTGGCGGTTGTTAACTTTGGGCGACTTGCCAGTGTCGAGGCCAACCTTGGCGCCGCAGCGTTCGCCAGTGTGGTGATCTTGACGATGCTTGCCGCAGTAACTTTTGATCCCCGACTGATTTGGGATAACACGGAGTCGGACGACGACCATGAGTGATTTGCCTAAAGCTAAAACCCGCCCGGCCTCTAACTGGTCGGCCATTTGGGTGCTTCCCCTGATTGCGCTGATCATCGGCGGCTGGCTGGGATGGCGTGCCTATTCCCAACAGGGAATCGAGATCCAGGTGCGCTTTGAAAGTGGCGAGGGCATCCAGGTCAACAAAACCGAAGTGGTCTACAAAGGCATGACGGTGGGGAAGGTCAAAGCCTTGGCCCTGGATGACGAAGGCAGCAATCGCGGGGTGATCGCCACCATCGAGATGAACAAGGACGTCGAGCAATACCTCAAGACCAACACACGCTTCTGGCTGGTAAAGCCCAGCGTCAGCCTGGCCGGTATCACCGGCCTGGAAACCCTGGTCTCGGGTAACTACATTGCCGCCAGCCCTGGCGATGGCGAGCCCACGCGCAAATTCAAGGCGCTCTCCGAAGAGCCGCCGTTATCTGACGCCAAGCCTGGCCTGCACCTGACCCTTAAAGCCGATCGCCTCGGCTCACTGAACCGCGGCAGCCCGGTGTTCTACAAACAGATCCAGGTTGGCCAGGTCAAAAGCTACCTGCTGTCCGAGGACCAGAGCACCGTCGAGATCAAGGTCTACATCGAGCCGACTTACGCCAGCCTGGTGCGCAAACACACGCGTTTCTGGAACGCCAGCGGCATCAGCATCGACGCTAACCTGTCCGGCGTAAAAGTGCGTAGCGAATCGCTGTCCAGCATCGTCGCCGGCGGTATCGCGTTCGCCACCCCTGAAAATCGCAAGGACAGCCCGCCGACCGATCCGAGTCTGCCTTTCCGTCTTTATGAGGATTTCGACGCCGCCGCCGCCGGCATCAAGGTCAAGGTCAAGCTCACCGACTTCGAAGGCCTGCAGGCCGGGCGCACCCCGGTCATGTACAAGGGCATCCAGGTCGGCAGCCTGAAAACCCTGAAGATTGACCCGGACCTTTCCAGCGCCCATGCCGAGCTGACCCTCGACCCGCTCGCCGAAGACTACCTGGTGCAAGACACCCAGTTCTGGGTGGTCAAGCCGTCCATTTCCCTGGCCGGCATCACCGGCCTGGAGGCGTTGGTAAAAGGTAACTACATTGCCATCCGCCCCGGCGACAAAGGCAGCGCACCGCAACGTGAGTACGTCGCCCGCGCCAAGGCGCCCCCACTGGATCTACGCTCCCCCGGCCTGCACATGGTGCTCTTCACCGACAACCTAGGCTCCCTGGATGTGGGCAGCCCGATCCTCTACAAACAGGTCAAGGTCGGTTCGGTGCAGAGCTACCAGTTCTCGCGCAAGAACAAGCAACTGGTGATCGGCGTCCACATCGAGAAGGAATACGAAAACCTGGTCAACGGTTCAACGCGTTTCTGGAACGCCAGCGGCGTCACCTTGACTGGCGGCCTCACCGGCGGCATCCAGGTGAAGAGTGAATCCCTGGCCAGTCTGATGGCTGGCGGTATCGCCTTCGAAACCCCGGAACAGAATGTACCGTTGAAAAAACGTATCCCGCGTTTCCGCCTGTTTGCCGATCGCGACGCGGCCAACCAGCACGGGACCCTGGTGACCATCAAGGTTGATCGCGCCGACGGCCTGCGCCCCGGCACACCCGTACGCTTCAAAGGCCTCGACGTGGGCAAGATCGAGAACGTCGACCTCAGCGCCGACATGCAGTCGGTACTGCTCAGCGCCCGGATCACCCAAGTGGCTGATCGCATCGCGCGCAGCGGCAGCCAGTTCTGGGTGGTCAAGCCTGAGCTGGGCCTGATGAAAACCGCGAACCTGGAGACCCTGGTCACCGGCCAATACATCGAAGTGCAGCCCGCCGTGAAAAACGCCGGGCCGCAAAAGAGCTTCGTCGCGTTGGACAAGCCACCAGAGGCTGTTCACCAGCAAGAAGGCCTGAGCCTGGTCCTCAGCGCCGCACGCCGTGGTTCGTTGAAGGAAGGCGTGCCAGTCACTTACCGTGAAGTCACTGTGGGCAAAGTCACCGGCTACGAATTGGGCCAGACCGCCGACCGGGTGCTGATCCACATTTTGATCGAACCTAAATACGCACCACTGGTGCGCAGTGGCAGCCGCTTCTGGAATAGCAGTGGGTTTGGTTTGGACTTCGGCTTGTTCAAGGGGGCGACGGTGCGCACGGAATCTCTGGAGACGTTGGTGGCCGGTGGTATCGCCTTTGCCACGCCGGATGGCGAGCGCATGGGCAATGCGGCGCGACCGCAGCAGACGTTCCCGTTGTTTGATAAGTTTGAGGATGAGTGGCTGACCTGGGCGCCTAAGATTCCATTGGGCAAGTAGACCGCGGCGCGGCCATCGCGGGCAAGCCCGGCTCCCACATTGGAATGCATAACTCCTGTGGGAGCCGGGCTTGCCCGCGATGAGGCCCCCACCATGACTGCAAAACCCCAGCCCATAAAAAAGGCCGCGATCCAAACAGATCGCGGCCTTTTGCATTTCAGCGTCTCCGATTAAACCTCATCCAACTCCGGCTCATCCGCCTGCACATTCACCGTCGCCTTCACCACATCATGACGACGGATGTACTTCCAGTCCGCCTCATCAATGTAGATACCATTCGGCCCGCTGCCGCCTTCCAGGTCGATCGCCACTTGGGCGGACACCTGCGGCTTCACACTGGCCAAAATCGGCACAAAGCCCAGCTGCAAACTGGTTTCCAGCAACGCCGCCTGGTTCTTCTCATCGATGTCCGCTGCCTCATCGAGGTAGTACGGTAAACGCACGCGCCCGGCCTGGTCACGGTCCATCAAGTGCAGCAACAAGTACATGTTGGTCAGCGCCTTGATGGTCATGGTGGTGCCGTTGGACGCCGCGCCGTCGATGTCGGTGTGAATCACCGGCTGGCCATGCACCTTGGTGATTTCAAATGCCAGCTCGAACAAGTCCTTGAGGCCCAACTGGTTATGGTTGGCGGCCACAAGACGGGCCAGGTATTCCTTGGCCTCTTCGTTCTTGTTGTCCTGCTCGGCGCTCTGGCTCAGATCGAACACCGACAGGGTTTCGCCTTCTTCATACTGACCGGCACTGTGGATGATCTGGTCGATATGCTTGAGGGCTTCCTTGTTCGGCGCCAGCACGATGCGGAAGCTTTGCAGGTTGGACACCTGACGCTTGTTGATCTCGCGGTTGAACAAGGCTAACTGGTGCTCAAGGCTGTCGTAGTCGCTGCGGATATTGCGCAAGGTCCGCGCAATATCGGTGACGGCTGCACGGCGCGCCTTGCCTAGGGTCAGGGCTTCATCGGTGCGGTGCGCATAAGCGTTGATCAGCAATTGCAGACGACGCTCTACGTCATCCTCGCTGTCGAACTTGGCCACGCCCTTGAGGCGCACCTGTGCATACAGCGCCTCAATCTGGCCATCAGCGCGCAGCAAACCTTGCCAGCTGTCCTGATAGTCATTGAGCAATGGCAACAGGTTGTCCATCGAGTCGTCGACCGGGTCCATAAACGGTGTGCCGAACGGCAAGTCGGCCGGCAACAACTGACGGCGGCGCAGGGCGTCATCCAGCGTGCGTTGCTTGGCTTCCATATCGCCGATCTGACGGCCGACCAGTTGCAGCTTGGCCGACAACTGCTGGACACGCTCGGTGAAGGCATCACTGGAGCGCTTCAACTCATCTTGCGCGGCTTCCATCTGCGCCAGGTTTTCGAGCTTCTCGCCTTCTTCCGCGCTCAGGGTTTGCGCGCGACGGAAGTCTTCCAGCGCCTTCTGCGCATCCAGCACTTGCTGGTACAGGGCTTCGGTCTGGGTCTTGCTCGCCGCACGGTCAGAGGCTACGGCCTGCTGCGTCTTGAGCTGCTTGAGTTCTTTTTCCAGGCGCTCTTTCTGGTCGCGCAACGCCGCGCGATCGGCCAGCGCCTGCAAGGCCGGTGGCTCAATATGGGAGATGTCGATCGACAGCCCCGGCACTTCAAATTTTTCACCCTTGAAGCCATCAAGGATCTGCTCCAGGGATTTAACCCACTGGCCATCCTCATCCAGCGTGATGCCATGCTCGCCCAGCGGCAAACTGAACAACGAACTGTTGAACAGGCGCATCAGACGCTCGACGTCCTGTTGTGAGAATTCTTCACGCAGTTTGGCGTAACTGTTGTTGTCGGCATGGTCGAGCTGTTGCTTGACCGACTTCAGGCGTTTCTCCAGGTCACGCAAGCGCTCATCCAGGTCCTCAGCGCTGAACTGACGGGATTGCGCCAGGGCGCCCGCCAATTCATCGTGGGCATCCTTGGCCGCCAGCAGTTGCTGCTCCAGCACCTTGACGTCATCCACCAGCGCAAAGCGATGCTTAAGCACCGACAGCTCGCCCAACCAACGCTGAATGCCACTGATTTCACGCTCCAGGCGCATCAGCTCCTGGGTACCGCCACGCTGATCGTTTTGCAGCGCGTCCTGCTCGTTACGGTAGTGCTCGGCCTGGATGGTCAGCTCTTCCTTGCGCGCACTGGCGTAGTCTGACCAGGTGCCGAGCAACGAATCCAGCAAGGGCGACAGGCGATGCAATTTGCCGCGCAATACATCGCGCAAGCGCACGCCATTGGCGAGCGCTTCAACCAACGGCCCGGCAGCCACCAGCGAGTTGTAGTCCTGCTCCATGCGCCTTACATCACGGAAGGCTTCTTCGCACGCAGCGATGTAGTCCACGCTGCCGGAACGCAGGCTGTGTTCGAACGCATCCAGGAACAATTGCTTGAGCTTGGCCGCGGTGATTTCGCGCATGTGCAGCAGATTGATAAACAGCGCGCGGAAGGTCTTCAGGCTCTGTTCGCTGGTGGAACGCAGCGGAATCAGGGTCAGGTCCAGTGGGATTGACGTGTGGCCACCGACCAGCAAACGGCGCAGTTCATCCGGTTTGAGTTCGTAGGCTTTAAGGCCTTCGCGCTCAAGGTTGGTGAACAGCTCTTTTTGACGCAGGCAGGTGTCGTTCTTCTGGTAGTGGGCCAAGTCCAGCTTGCCGGCATAGGCAAAGAACTGGTGACCGAAACCACCGCCCGGGCCGCGCCCGACCACGCCGATTACGTGCGGGCCGTGGGGCAGCGAGACTTCCACGAGGATGTAGCTGGTGTCGGTGGCAAAGTAGAAGCGCCGCGATTGTTCCAGGGTGTACTTGCCGAAACTCATGTCCGACATACGCGCCAGGATCGGGAACTGCAAGGCGTTGATCGACGCAGATTTACCCAGGTTATTCGCGCCGTACACCGACAACGGTTCCTCCAGCGGGAACAAGCCCAGGCTGTAACCCGCGGTGTTCAATAGGGCGAAGCGGCGGATGCCGTAACGTTCCTTACTCATGCGTCGGTCTCCTGTTCTTCGGCAATGGCGCGGGCCAGGGCGTCTTCTTCGCTTTCTTCTGCGAAGTCGCTGAGGTCCAGCGGGTCATCGGTTTTCAGCAGTTTTTCATCGCTGTCTTCATCGATGATTACCGGCGCCGGCAATGGCAACACACTGTGCACGCTGGCGGCCAGGTCACGGTCCTGCTGCACGGACAGGCACACATCAAGGAAGCGGTGCATCGGCGGCAGGAAGCGATAGATGCCGTTGTCTTCGCTGGCAAAACCCAGTTGGGTCATGCGGCGCATGATCTTTTCTTCGAGCTCTTCCTGGGTCTGCACTTCGGCCTGGATAAACAGGTCGCGGTACTTTTCCAGCAACGACGGCAACTCATCGCGGCCCAGGCTGCCGCCATCGAGCACGGCGACCGGGTCGCGGCCCTGGTCGGCCAAGTGCTCGACGATGATGAAGGTGAACAGCGCGAGACGTTGCGCGGTCTTGTTGACCTGCGCCGCAGCCACGGCAGTGTCCGGCACGAAGTAGTAGAAACCGCGTGTGTCACACACCAGCTCAAAGCCCAGGGCCTTGAACAGTGTGCGGTACTGGTCCTGGAAGTTCGACAGTTGTGCGTACAGCTCCGGGTCGCGGCGGCTGACGTGGTATCCCTTGAACAGCTCGCGAAAGATCGGTGCCAGCTGGGACAGTTCGGATAGATCAAGATGCATAAGGCGTGCTCGCAGAATTCTCGGTGGCATCGGTGCCAGCCGGGAGCAGGGCGAATGAGCGCAGGCTGACCTGGTGCTCGTGTGTGTGGTAATCGCGGCGTTCCAGGCGTTCGCGCTTGAAGCGTTTTTCGCGCGAGAGCCGTGAGAACCAGTACAGCAATTCATCGGTGGCGCCGTCCGGTTCCTGCTCCAGCAGCCAGGTCATCAGGTCCGGCATCGGTAGCGCGTCTTCGCAGCGCTCGAGCATTTCCTTGACCGTGCGCGGCGCACGCTGGGCTTCGCCCTTGTGGGATTTGTGCGCCTTGGGGAAACGCGCCGGTTTCGGCTCGAAATTGGCCAGGGCATACACGTACGCTTCGACCTGGCTGGCACTGCCCAGGAAGGTACTTTGAGGCCGGGTAAACATCGGCATCGCCGCTTGCGGCACCGCGTCCAGGCCTTTACGGCGAATGGCCGACAAGGCCAGCGCCGCGCCACGGGTCACGGCGTTGTGGCGGCGCGCTTCTTCGCGCAGCGGCAGCAGCAGTTCGCGGGCATGGCGCAAGGTGAGCTGGGCGCTGGTTTGCATTTCGAGGATGCGCGCGTGAGTACGCAGCAGCATATCGTCGTCGACCAGATGGCCGAGGCGTTGCTGCTCGGTGAGCATGCGCAGCAGCACATTCTCGACCTTGCGCACGCCTTGCTCGAAGGCGCCGTCGGCGTTCACCAGTTGGATCATGGGTTCGACGTATTCGTCCCAGGTCGCCAGTACCTCGGCGTAACGCTGGCGCAACGGGATTTGCCGGTCGCTGGTCTTGGCGCGGTCGGCCACGGCCGCCAGGGCTTGTTCGTCGTTGGCGAGTTTTTTCAGCACGTCCCGCACACGCATATCCAGCAAGCGCAGTTGGCGGGCCAGGTCGTGGCCATCACGGATGTCAAAGGCGTCCTGGATGTAACCGGCCAGACGCTCAAGGTGGCGCAGGTAGGCTTCGATTTCCAGGCACAGGCCAAGCCGGTGCTCCTTGCGAAGATAGGCGAGGAAGTCGTGGATCTGTGCATTGAGCTCGAAACGGTTCGGGCTCTTGGCGACAGGCACCAGGATATCCAGGCGAATCCACACGTCCAACAGGCTGGTGATGTCCTGTGGCGTGCTGTCCAGTTGTTGGGCCGCCAGTTGTGCGCGCAGCTCGCCCAGGCTCAAGGTGCCTTGGTCGAAGTGTTCGCACAGTGGCTCAAGCAAGGCCCAGTGTTCGGCGAGGGCGCGCAAGACGCGCTTGGGTTCGATCATCGGAATGGCCGGCTGGTTGGCGAATAAAAGTCGCGATTGTACTGCATCAGGCGCGGGATTTATCCACAGCCGGTCAGTGCGCAGTGGGCGATTGTTACCGAACAGCGGTAGAATCCCCGCTCTTTAGTTATCCACAAGTGGCCGAGCTGTGCTTATCGAGTCCCGACGTCGCGCTTACTTGACTGCCATGCAGGTGGTCAACTGGCTGCCCCGCACCGAACTGCCGTTTGCCGCCCCATCGCGGCCCGAGCTGCTGCAGGCGCTTGAGCCTTATGAGGCGTTCGAGGTGTCGGGCGAGGAGGCTGCTGCGCCGGTGGCGGTGGTCAAACCCACGCCAGAGGCTCGCCCCGCTGTCGAACGCGTGAAAGTTGAAGTGCCGCGCCCGTCACCCGTGGCCAAGCCCGTGGCGGCCGAAACGCCAGCGCCGGTGGCCAAGGCAGCAGTGGTGCCACCGCCACGTTTCGCCCTGCAATTACTGCGGGCCGGGCGTTGCCTGCTGTTGGTGGAACTGCCCACCGGCGAACGTTTTCAGACCCGCGACCCGGCCTACATGCTGCTAAAAGACATGCTGCGCGCCGCCGGCCTGCCCGACAGCCCGCAAATCGTCGGCGACCCCGTGCGCTGGCCGCTGCTGGTGCGCGGCAACATGGACCAGGGCCCGGACGCTGCACGGGATTTTGTACAGGGTTTTGTCTCGGCGCGCCTGGAAGACGAACCGTGCGTGTGCCTGTGGCTGATCGGCCTGCCCGCCGTGCGTTTTGCCGGTGAGGCGAATGCCGAAGCCTGGTATCGCGAGCTGCAGGTCGAAGGCCTGGGCTCGGTATGGGCCTTGCCGGGCCTGGAATTATTAATGGAAGAGCCACAGCGTAAGGCTGATGTCTGGCAAGCCATGCGCCGGCTGATGGCGCGCTGGAAAAGTACCGATGAGTGAAGCTTTATCGTTCCGCCCGATGACCGAGGCGGACCTCGACGCCGTACTGAAGATTGAATACGCGGCGTTCAGCCATCCCTGGACCCGTGGGATTTTTCTTGATGGGCTGGGCAAGTACCAGATCTGGCTGATGTTTGAAGGTGAGCAGCAGGTGGGCCACGGTGTGGTGCAGATCATCCTCGATGAAGCGCACTTGCTGAATATCACCGTCAAACCGGAAAACCAGGGCCGTGGCCTGGGGTTGGCGCTGCTGGAACACCTGATGTCGCGCGCTTATGCCGCCAGTGCGCGGGAGTGCTTCCTGGAAGTGCGCGACAGCAATACTGGCGCGTTTCGCTTGTATGAGCGCTACGGCTTCAACGAAATCGGCCGTCGCCGGGATTACTACCCGGCCGTGGGTGGGCGCGAGGATGCCGTCGTAATGGCTTGTACGCTGGTCGACTAAGACATAAACCCGATGTGCAAGCCGGCCCCTGTGGGAGCTGGCTTGCCTGCGATAGCATCACCTCGGTCTGGCTGAAACACCGAGGCGCCTGCATCGCGGGCAAGCCCGGCTCCCACAGGGGAAGTATTCACAGGCTCAACTGTGTTGTGTCAGCGGTTACCGTCTATCGGGTCAATATCCGCCAGTTCCGCCTCGTCCAGGCCATTGCCACCGCCAATCTCGTCCTCATCCACAATGCTCAGGTCATAATCCGCCGGATTATCATCACCTGCCTCACGAGCATCCCGGGCGCCATCCTCATGGATCAGCGTTTCCGGGCTCATGTCATCATCCGTGGGCTCATGATCATCGGTCGAAGCTCCGGTCATGCCGGCTTCACGTACCCGTTCGTCGGGCATCAGGTGTTCGCGCTCGCGGCGCGGCAGCTCATCACCGATTTCTGCGGTCGGCTCTTGCTCGTCAAAATCCAGCTCGCGCATCTCGCCCATGCGGTCTTCGTTGTCATCAATCGGTTCGGGCTGTGTAGCGCCGTAGGGACGTCGTGATTCAGTCATGGCCAATCCTCATACTGTGGGGCTTATAGTGTGTGGACAGGCACGGCGCCCCAAAGATTCAAGCTAATTGCGCCCGGGCGTGACCCGGACGAGCGGTTGTCTGTCACAAAGCTGCGCATCATTCCTGAGGCTTTCCCTGATGAACGAACTACAAGACCTGCTTGATAACAACGAACGCTGGGCGGATGCGATCAAACAGGAAGATCCCGAATTCTTCGCCAAGCTCGCCCGCCAGCAAACCCCGGAATACCTGTGGATCGGCTGCTCCGACGCCCGTGTACCGGCCAACGAAATCGTCGGCATGCTGCCCGGCGACCTGTTTGTGCACCGCAACGTGGCCAACGTGGTGCTGCACACCGACCTCAATTGCCTGTCGGTGATCCAGTACGCGGTGGACGTGCTCAAGGTCAAACACATCCTCGTCACCGGCCACTACGGCTGCGGCGGCGTGCGCGCTTCGATGCAGGACCGCCAGTTCGGCCTGATCGACGGCTGGCTGCGCACTATTCGCGACCTTTATTACGAAAACCGCGAGGTGCTGGCCCAACTGCCCACCGAGGAGGAGCGGGTGGACCGCATGTGCGAGCTGAACGTGATTCAGCAAGTCGCCAACGTCGGCCACACCAGCATTGTGCAAAACGCCTGGCACCGCGGGCAGAGCCTGTCGATTCACGGCTGCATCTACGGCATCAAGGATGGCCGCTGGAAGAGCTTGAACACCACCATCAGTGGCTTCGAGCAACTGCCGCCGCAATATCGCCTGCGCCCACTGGGCGAAGCCTAAGGCCGTTTGCGCAGGCGCCAGTGGGTCATGAACGCCTGGCCTTCGGCGCTCAATGGCTCCTTGGCGCCGGTGATCCAGCCCCGGCAGTTCAGCTCGCCGCATTGGCAAGCGAACTGCCGGAACAGCGCATCTTCGGTGGTGGCGTAATCCATCGTCAGCAAGGTGCCGGGCGCAATGGGTTGCACGGTCCAGACTTCCAGGTACGTGGCATCGAAAAACACGTTCGGATTGCAGGAGTGCAACATCAGGCGGCTGAACCACGGGTCATAGAGGTGGATGCGTGACGAGAGCTGCAAGGTGTGGGCACGTCGTTCGCTCAACGCATAGCCGGACACTCTGGCAATGCGCACGCGGCTGTCAAAGGCGACGCATGCTTTGAGCGCGGCGCCAATGCCATTGGCATCGTGTACGACCTGGAAGTGTTCACTCGACGGGTAACCCTGTTCAACGAGCACCGTTTTGAAGGGGTAAAGGCAGTCACTCACAGCAGTTTTAGCCTTATCCATGGCTTGAGTTTTCATAACTCTCCTGGGCTAGGCTGCATCGACCTGCGATGGGGTCTGACTGCCAGTCTTGCAGCGGATGGGTACCGTTCAAGACTCGCTGAAGTTGTAGGCGATTTCTACTGTCAGATCTGACAGTAGAAACCGGTTATATTTTGTACGATTTACAGCGCAGGGGCTGTAACAGCGGGGATTGGGGCGGCGTCTTTCAGCTGTTTCAGCTGCGCCTTGATGGGCGGGGTGGCGCATTTGGCGTTGGCTTGCTCCGGGGTCAGGTTGCGCACCGAGGTGTAGAACAGCTCGCAGGTCTGCTCCTTGCGCGTGACTTGCCAGGTGTTCATGCAGGCCTTGAGCAACACATTCGGGTCACTGGCGGGTTTCTGGCCCATACCGGCTTGCCAGCAGGCGGCGCTCAAATCTTGCCCCATCACTTTCAAACCGGCCTCATCGGCTTTTTGTTCATTGCCGTCATAGCTGGCCGGATCTGCCGCATACCAGATGTAGCTCGGGTGGTTGGAGCCCAGTACCGACACGGTTTTACCGGCAGTCGGGCTGATCTGCGCCAACCCCAGCACGGCCACGGTCTGGCCGTACTGTTGTTTGATCCAGTTACGCACCGGTGCGCCGAATGCCACCATCGGCAATGAGCCGTTGGCGTGCAGGCTCAGCTCCTTGACCATGCGCGTCTGGTAGTCGGCAAAGTAGCTGTAGACGTTTTCCAGGTCCTTGCCCGCATTGGACGGCGCGGCGATCGGCGCAATATCGATGATGGTCTGGTAGGCCGGTGTTTCCGTGGCCGGGATGCCATTGTCCGTGAGCAAAGTGGCCCAGCGGTCAGTGGTAGCCGATTCCAGGTAATCCTGGGCCTGGGTCAGCGAGTAGTCGGGCGGGAAGTGCAGCAGTTCGATGCTCTTGCGGTTTTCCAGGGCCATGCCCAGCGGCAGGAACAAGTACCAGTTGTAGGCCCACTTGCCGTCGCTGTTAAGTTTGCTGGCGCCCTGGTAGGCCAGGTCGGCGGTGTTGAGCAGCGTGGTCAGGGGCTGGCCATAGTGCTCGGGCACACCGCTGAAGGTAGCTGAAACCTGGCCGTCGTGGGTTTTCACACTGACCTTGGCACGGCTGTACCCATCGCGTTGCAAGCTCTGGTTCAAATAGTGCTCGGCGGTCTGCTCCAGCGTCCATGGCCGAAAGCAGATTACGTTGCAGTTATTGGGGAACGCGAACAGTTGGGTGACGCGTTGCGTGCTGCCCAGTGGTACTTCGATGTCGGCCTGTACGACCGCACTGGCCAGCAGTGCGGCCAGTGTGAAGGACAGCCTGGTCGGTTTAAACATAGTTGGTTCCTTGTCAGCGAAAGCCCGTCTGCGCGGGGTGAAAGCCCACTTGCACACAGTAGCGGTTGACCAGGAAAACCGCGTGCTAAATCGCCAGGCATGTCGCTATTGGATAAGAAAACCTACCGGTTGAACTGCAAGGCGTTGCTCAAATCGCCCATGGGCTTCTGGCCGCGGGCGATCATCGCGTCATCGCGCTGCTTGAGGCCGTCCAGTGTCTCCAGCTGGAACACGCGGGTGATCAGACGCAGGATCGACGCGGTGTCGTAAACCGTATGGTCCACCGTGCCTTTGCGTGCAAACGGCGACACCACCAACGCCGGAACCCGCGTGCCCGGGCCCCAGCGATCGCCTTTGGGCGGTGCCACGTGGTCCCACCAGCCGCCGTTTTCATCGACAGTGACCACCACCACCATGTTTTTCCACTGCGGGCTTTCTTGCAGCACTTTCAAGGCGCGGGCGATATGGCGGTCGCCCGAGGCCACATCGGCGTAGCCGGCGTGCATGTTCAGGTTGCCCTGGGGCTTGTAGAACGTCACGGCGGGCAGCTTGCCGGCCTGGGCATCGGCGAAGAACTTGTTGGTGCCGGAATCATCGCCCAAACCGCCGTCACGCAAGCGTTTGTCGCGCTCAGCACGGTTTTGCGGGCCTTGTTGCTTGAAGTAGTTGAACGGCTGGTGGTGGTACTGGAAGTTCGGAATCTTCGGGATGCCGCCCGAGTCCTTGAACTGGTCCAGGGTCGCCTGCCAGGCACCGGCGTACCAGGCCCAGTCAACGTTCTTTTTCGACAGTTTGTCGCCAATGTGTTCGTGGGTTTGCGGCACCAGCACGTTGGGCAGATCGGGTTTGGAGTAGTCCGGGTTTTGCGGGTCGCGGATCCAGGTCGGCCAGTATGGCGGTGCCAGGGTGTTCACGCCGTAACCGTCCGGCGTCAAGGCACTGGGGCCGAACTGCGGCGGGCCGGTCATGGCGCTGGCCGGGGACTTGTCCAGCGGCTTGAGGCGCGGGTCGGTGGGGTTATCGCTTTGCAGCGTGGCTATTTGCGCCTTGGCCACCGATTGTGCGGCATTCGGATAAAACGGCGCGGTGGCGCTGATCAGGTACTGGTGGTTGAGGAACGAGCCACCGAAAGCGCCCTGGAAGAAGTTGTCGCACAGCACAAACTCCTTGGCCACGTCCCACAAGCGCAGGGAATATCGACTCTGGGCGTAGTACCCCATCACCAGGCCACCGGAATCGGCCCAGGCGACAAAGTTGTCGTTCTTGCCGCCGTTGATCTGCATCTGGTTCTGGTAGAACACATGCCACAAATCACGAGTGACCAGGCTCAAAGGCAGGTCCTCGGCATTCGGGCCTTTGAGGGCGAATGGCGCGTTGGGCAGGTTTTCCTGGAATTGCACTTCGCTGGGGTAAGTCACCCCGTCCACACTTTGCGGGCCGACTTGCAACACGCCGCCCCAGGCCGGTGGCAGGGTGCTAAGCAGGCTGCCATCACGGTCACGTTGCTGCACGTCGGCTGCGGAGAGCGCCGACAGTGGTTTCTCCACGCCAGGGAAGTCTGCGAACAGGTTATTGAAACTGCGGTTCTCGGCGTAGATCACCACGACTGTCTTCACCTGCTCGTGCAAGGCCTTGTCCAGCTCTTGCGGTGTAAGCGGCCGCACCTCTGGCTTGCCCGCAGGCTCGCTGGTATTGCCGCAAGCACTCAAGGTCGCACCAACCCCCAGCACCGCCGCGCCCCCGAGGAAACGCCGACGGCTGGTGTCCACGGGCGGTTGGGTTACGGAATCGGGAGAAGGGCGGTCTTCGTGCTCGTCACTCATTGCTGGGCGTTCCTGCTGGCTGATTGTTGCAAGATATTTCGCAGGACGGTAGCAATGCAATGTGACGGAACGAAGACAGCGGTTAGAAAGCTAAAGGGTGGTCACAGCAAGTGCAGTGCCAGTTGGCTGCCCGCGCGCAAGTACTCCACTTGAGCCGTCAGCGCATCCTTGACGATTGCCTCACCCGTGTCGGTCAGCTTGGCTTTTTTTGCATCGATGACCGTGGTTTGCAAAAGCTGCATGGCCACGTCCATCACTTTTTGGAAGGCTGTGACGTTATTGTGCAGGCCAAACTCATTGACGACGGCAGCCATACGCCGATCGGCATCGTCTCGCAGAGCCGTGTACTCGACGAACGACACGTGGTCGTCCTTGTAAATATCATTGATCAACTCTTCCAGTGATTTGGACAGGGGCGTCATCGGATTTTCCTTGGTGTTTGTGGGTGGTAATCCAAGGCAGGTTAATCAAAGGCGCGAGGGAGGGAAGTCAGAGGCTGTCACTGCAATAAGTGGGAAAGCCCGATACATTTGGCCAGGGAATTAGCAATGCAATGTGACGCAATGACGAGGTTGATGTAAGAAATCGGGCATGTATACACACACCCTGGCACTGCTAAACTGCGTCAATAATGGATGCCACCGAGGTGAACCGTGAAACCTTCAATCGCCCTTGATCTAAAACGGGCCGCCGTCAGAGAGGTGGTGGGGCGTTTCCGTATCTCAAATCCAAGGGTGTTTGGGTCTGTCTTGCTGGGTACCGATCAAGAAGGTAGCGACCTTGATCTGCTGGTAGATGCTCCGCCGGGGACCACGCTTTTTGATCTTGGTGGATTGCAGGTAGAGCTGGAGGATCTGCTCGGGGTCAATGTGGACCTGCTGACGCCTGGCGATTTACCACTGAAGTTTCGCGCAAAAGTGTTGGCTGAGGCACGCCCGGTATGACAGTAAATCGCCTCGGGGACTACTTGGATCACATAAGGCAAGCCACCGCTGATGCGATCACATTTGTTGACGGCTTGAACAAAGAAGAGTTTCTGGAAGACAGACGTACTCAACAAGCAGTTGTCATGAGTCTGATCATCATTGGTGAGGCATCAACAAAAATCATGGATCAGCATCCAGATTTCGCTGCGAGTCACCCGCAGATCCCTTGGCGTAGCATGCGCGGGATGCGCAACCGGATTGCCCACGGTTATTTCGATATCAACCTCGATGTGGTTTGGGACACGATCCAGGATGCGTTGCCTGATCTATTGCATCGCCTTCCTGTGGTTCCAGCCTGACTGCGCCTGTGCAACAAGCGCAGTCAGGGTCGTTTAAGGCATCACCGGCGGCAAATACTTCAACGTCGTCCCCAGCGCCCACAACAGAAACAACACCAGCGGCGTGTGCACCAGCAACTGCACAAATGAAAACCCGATCAGATCCCGTGCCTTCAGCCCCAGCACGCCCAGCAGCGGCAGCATATAAAACGGGTTGATCAAGTTCGGCAGTGCCTCAGCCGCGTTATAGATCTGCACCGCCCAGCCCAGGTGGTATTGCAGGTCATTGGCCACTTGCATCACGTAAGGCGCTTCAATAATCCACTTGCCACCGCCCGACGGGATAAAGAAGCCCAGCACCGCCGAGTACACGCCCATCAACAGCGCGTAAGTGTCGTGGGAGGCGATGGAGGTAAAGAACAACGAGATATGGTGCGCCAGAGTCTGGCCGTCACCGCCTTTCACCACGGTCATCAACGCGGCGATCGAGCCATACAGCGGGAACTGGATCAACACGCCAGTGGTGGTCGGCACGGCACGCGCCACCGCATCCAGGAAGCTGCCCGGGCGCCAGTGCAGCAGCGCACCGACCATGATGAACAGGAAGTTATAGGTGTTCAGCCCCGAAATCGCACTGATCGCAGGTTTGGTCGAGAACTCATGGAACAACCAGCCAGCCGCCAGCAAGGCCAGCAAGATGGTCAGCAGCGGGCTGTGTTCCAGCCATTCGCCCGGACGCGTCGGCGGTTGTGGTTTAGGCATATTGAAGGCCGGGTCGACACCACAGGCCTTGGCATCACGCGCACTATTGGGGCCGGGTGCGGTGGCATAGGCGATGATCAGCGACACCACGATCAGCGCCAGTAACAACACGCCTGATTGCCACAGGAAGATGGTCTCGGTGAACGGGATCATCCCGGTGATCGACAGGATCGACGGCGGCAAGCTGGCCGGGTTGGCCTGCAACTGCGCCGCCGACGACGACAGCCCCAGTGCCCACACTGCGCCCAAACCCAAATAAGCCGCAGCCCCGGCGGCGCGGTAATCCATGCGCAAATCCGTGCGACGGGCCAGGGCGCGTACCAGCAAACCGCCAAACACCAGGGACAAGCCCCAGTTGAGCAAAGAGGCGACCATGGAAATCAACGCGACCCACGCCACGGCCGAGCGGCCATTCTTGGGGATACGTGCCAGACGGTCGATCAGCTTCACGGCGGGCGGCGAACTGGCCACCACATACCCGCCGATCACCACAAAGGCCATCTGCATGGTGAACGGGATCAGGCTCCAGAACCCGTCACCAAAGGCCTTGGCGGCTTCGGTCGGCGCGGCACCCATGCCCAGGGTCGCCACGGCAACAATGATCACCGCCAGGGCGGCAAACACCCAGGAGTCCGGAAACCAGCGTTCGGCGAAGTTGGAACAGCGCAGGGCAAATCGGGCATAGCGGCTTTCTTCGATAGCATCGGCCACGAGTCTTTCCTCTTGTATTTATTATGGGTGTTGGCAGTTTTACGGCATGTTCCGCTACAGGCATTGATATGGGAATGCAGTTATCTTCATCGATCCATGAGGAAAACAAATATATCTGTCGCGATTGCCATCACTGGGCGCAGCTCATAACCTGCACGCCATTTTGTTTGTCTGCCGAGCCTTTACATGACTGCCACCTTTTCCCCACGGGCGCAGCGTTTTTCCCCTTCCGACTACAAAACCCTGGGCCTGGCCGCCCTCGGCGGCGCGCTGGAAATCTACGACTTCATTATCTTCGTGTTCTTTGCGCTGACCCTCAGCCAATTGTTCTTCCCGCCGGAAATGCCCGAATGGCTGCGCCTGCTGCAAAGCTTCGGCATCTTCGTCACCGGTTACCTGGCGCGCCCGCTGGGCGGCATTCTGATGGCGCACTTCGCCGATCACCTGGGGCGCAAACGCGTGTTCAGCCTGAGCATTCTGATGATGGCCTTGCCGTGCCTGCTGATCGGGATCATGCCCACCTACGCGCAAATCGGTTATTTCGCCCCGTTGATTCTGTTGGCCCTGCGCGTGCTGCAAGGCGCCGCAGTGGGCGGCGAAGTGCCGAGTGCCTGGACCTTCGTCGCCGAACACGCACCGCGCCACCACCGAGGCTACGCGCTGGGCTTCCTGCAAGCGGGGCTGACCTTCGGCTACCTGCTCGGCGCACTCACGGCCACCTTGCTGGCGCAAATCTTCACCCCCGCCGAAATCCTCGACTACGCCTGGCGCTTCCCGTTCCTGCTCGGCGGCGTGTTCGGTGTGATCGGCGTGTGGCTGCGCCGCTGGCTCAGCGAAACCCCGGTGTTCCTCGAAATGCAGGCTCGCCGCCAGGCCGCCGCTGAAATGCCGTTGCGCACCGTCCTGCGCGACCATCGCGCTGTATTGCTGCCGGCAATGATCCTCACTTGCGTGCTCACCTCGGCAGTGGTTGTGCTGGTGGTGATCACCCCCACCATGATGCAAAAAACCTTCGGCATGAGCCCCAGCCACACCTTCGCCCTAAGTGCGCTGGGCATCGTCTTCCTGAATATCGGCTGCGTGCTCGCCGGTTTGCTGGTCGACCGCATCGGCGCCTGGCGCGCGGTGCTGGTCTACAGCCTGTTGCTGCCGGTGGGCATTGCGGTGCTGTACGCCAGCCTGATCAGCGGCGGCGTATGGCTGGGCGCGGCGTATGCCGTGGCGGGCTTGAGTTGCGGCGTGGTAGGCGCGGTGCCATCGGTGATGGTCGGCCTGTTCCCCGCGCAGGTGCGGGTGTCGGGGATTTCGTTTACCTACAACATTGCCTATGCGTTGTGGGCGAGTACAACGCCACTGTTGCTGATCGCGTTGATGCCGACCAGCCCGTGGATTTGCGTGGGGTATTGCGTGGTGATGGGCGCGGTGGGGGTG
Organism: Pseudomonas sp. B19125; assembly: GCF_044218855.1. Classification (NCBI taxonomy): domain Bacteria; kingdom Pseudomonadati; phylum Pseudomonadota; class Gammaproteobacteria; order Pseudomonadales; family Pseudomonadaceae; genus Pseudomonas; species Pseudomonas sp. B19125. The sequence goes on along the minus strand of NZ_CP162589.1, from coordinate 6,162,433 downwards.
GCGAGTGTGGCGCTGTTTGGCAAGCGCCACACCTTGGGCAATTAACTAATTTGATGAGTGGATATCGAGAAAGTCTCTTCTAGTCAGGTGTGACTGAAAGAGGTAACCGACGAATATTATATTAAACGTGGTTTTAAGTTACGGGATGTGAGGGCTTTCAGCTTCTACTGCTGCCCATATAGGGGTTGTCTCTGCCTGGAAAAATTCGATGTCGAATCCAAATAGCTGGTTTTTTGCTCTCATCATCGTCATTTGGTTTTCCTTGCTTTCGGCGTCCCCGTAGATGCTGATAAACACCTTTTCCACTTGACTATGTTTTATTTCTTCGAAAATGTGGCTGTCATTAACTGCTATAGAGTGGCCATATATAAAAAGCGTGTCCCGCAAACTTCTAAGTTTGCGAAAGCAATAGTTTAGGTATGGGTTGTGCTCTATCCGAGCACGTTTTTTCTCATAGGTGGGCTCAGCTACGAATAGAGGGAATTTTCCATTCTCCAAGTTGTTTCTGACTTGATCGATTATCGGCACGCCGTCCTCAGTACATTTGTGTTTTTTTACCCCGGACACTGTGTCATAGAGGTGTAGTCCGCCATGCAGAAAGTGGACCTGTTGACCGCTCCCGTTTCCTCGCCATTGCAATGGATATCCACCGAACCCATCATTGGTTGAATAGTACTCCGGAGGTAAGTTGTTTTTGTTTCTTGCCCAGTAAAGCAGTAAATCATAGTTTAAGGTGAATATCTGAGTGAACTGAGAAAGGAAAGTTCGTGCGCTTATATACTGTTCGTCGGTAACGTTATTGGGTAGCGGCGGGTGAGTGTTGGAGATTGCACTGATAAGTGCGGATTTTAATACTTCTTGGTCTTGTTTTACTTTTGCAATAAGTTGTGGGTCTGCGTCGTAAATTTCGAGGACGAGCTGTGTGGAAACTAGCCTCTTCATGACCTTTTCAAAGTCGTAGGTGTTGAGTCTTTTGAAGAGTTCCTTAATGGGAGTTGAGCGGTCTCCAAAGTCAGCAGCTTGAAGCAGGTACTTGTAGTTGAAAATGGTGTGATCCCACGCTTGGGAGAACCCATTAGCCAGTAGAATCGAGGGTTTTTGGCCCTGCGGAATCGATATTATCGCGTCGTTATAGGTAATCACCGTCACGCTCCTTGTGAGTAATATTCAAAACGGTATATTGAGTGATGACTTTATGCCACTACTGGCCATTCAAAGCAAGGTTGGTAATTGTTTGAAACGCAATGAAATCGTTCTCGTATGCACAATATCGAGAACGATTTCAGTAGGGGATTACGTAAGAAAGTGCCAGAGCAGCAGCGTACCGACCAGCCCGACCACCGAAACAATGGTCTGCAACACCGACCACACCCAAATCGTCTGCTTCAGCTGCAAACCAAAATACTCACGCACCATCCAGAACCCAGCGTCGTTGACGTGGCAAAAGAACACCGAGCCCGCGCCAATCGCCAGTGCAACCAAGGAACTCTGGGTCGCGGCCAGCCCGGCCATCATCGGCGCGAGGATGCCCGCCGTAGTGGTGGTAGCAACTGTCGCCGAGCCGGTGGCCTGGCGCAGGGCCACGGCGATCAGCCAGGCCAGCAGCAGATACGGCATGTGCGCGCCTTCGGCGACCTTGCTGATGGTCTGGCTGACGCCGGCGTCCAGCAGGGTTTGCTTGAGGCCGCCGCCGGCGCCGATGGTCAGTAGTAACACGGCGATGGGCGCGAGGGCTTTGCGCAGGGTGTTGCCGACTTCGGCACGCGGCATGCCGGCGGCCCAGCCCAGGCAGATGACGGCAGCGATCACGGCCAGGCCGAGGGCGATCAGCGGTTCACCGAGGAACTTCAAGGTCAGGCCGACGGTACTTTCGGCTGGCAACGCGACTTTGGCCAAGGTGCTGCCGAGCATTAAAATCACCGGCAACAAAATGATCAGCAGCGACACACCGAAGCTCGGCTGGCGTGGCGCCTTGGGCGGTGCGCTGAACAGCGCGCCGATGTCGGCCGGTTCATCCACGTGCAGGCGTTTGGACAGCCAGTTGCCGTAGAGCGGGCCGGCCAGGATCACCGCCGGCACCGCCAGGCAGAAGCCCAGCAGCATGGTCAGGCCCAGGTCGGCGTGCAACGCGCCCACCGCAATCAACGGCCCCGGATGCGGCGGCATCAGGGCGTGCAGGGTGGTCATGCCCGCCAGCGCCGGGATGGCGATTTTCAGCAGTGGCTGGTTCGAACGCTTGGCCATCACGAAGATGATCGGCACCATCATCACCAGGCCGACTTCGAAGAACAGCGGCAACCCAATCACCATGGCCACCAGCGCCATCACCCACGGCAGTGACTTGCCTTTGCCCAACCCAAGCAAGGTGGTGGCGATGCGGTCGGCCGCGCCGGATTCGGCCATCAGCGCGCCGAGCATCGAGCCCAGGGCGATGATGATCCCGGCTTCACCGAGGATCGCCCCGGCGCCTTTGCTGAAGGCTTTGGCGACTTCTTCCGGCGGCAGCCCGGCGCCCACACCGGCGATGAACGTACCGATCAGGATCGACAGGAACGGCGGCAGTTTGGTGGCGCTGATCAACACAATGATGCTGGCGATGGCCAGCAGAACACAAAACATGAGGCGGGTGTCGTGAACCATCCACGCGGCAGTCGATAACTCCAAAACGGGACTCCTTATCGAACAGGTTGGCTAATTTGTTTCTTTTTGTTTCCTGCTCGAAAAGCATACCTGATAGAAATGCCGCAGCGCATGCATGGGCGATTTTGGTGCGATCAATCTAACGATGAGCTGGCGGGCGAGTGACAAGTTTGCAAGGTATGCGCGGGAATTTGGCCTATAGCTCTATGATCAACGGACTACACACCACGAGGACATGCCATGAGCGCAGGACACAGCCACGCCCAAGTACGCGCCGGCCACGAACGCAAGTTATGGATGGCCCTGGGGCTGACCGGCAGCTTCATGATTGCCGAGGTTATTGGCGCTTTTGTCACCGGCAGCCTGGCGTTGTTGTCCGACGCCGCGCACATGATGACCGACGCCCTGGCCCTGGCGATTTCCCTGGTGGCCATTCAGGTCGCCAAGCGTGCGGCCGACCGCAAGCGCACTTTTGGTTATGCGCGTTTCGAAATCCTGGCGGCGGCCTTTAATGCGCTGCTGCTGTTCGCCGTGGCGTTTTACATCCTTTACGAGGCTTATCAACGACTGCAGGCGCCAGCCGAAATCCAGTCCACCGGCATGCTGGTGATTGCGGTGCTGGGGCTGATCGTCAACCTGATCTCCATGCGCCTGCTCAGTGCTGCCAGCGGTGAAAGCCTGAATGTGAAGGGCGCTTATCTGGAAGTCTGGAGCGACATGCTCGGTTCTATCGGCGTGATCATCGCGGCGGTGGTCATCATGTTTACCGGCTGGGGCTGGGTCGACTCCGTGGTGGCGGCGGCGATTGGTTTCTGGGTGTTGCCACGCACCTGGACGCTGCTCAAGGAAAGCATGAACGTACTGCTGCAAGGCGTGCCGGACGGCATGGATATCGATCAGGTTGAGCAGGCCATTCGCAGCGTGCCTGGAGTCAAGGACGTACACGACCTGCATATCTGGGCGCTGACCAGCGGCAAGAATGTGCTCAGCACGCATTTGGTCGCGGATCCGTCCCAAGGCACTGAGCAACAAATCCTCACAAGGGTGACGGAATTGCTGCACGAACAGTTCGATATTTCCCACGTCACCTTGCAGGTCGAAGGCGAAGGTTTTCATCACGACGACCCTGACGAGGTGCACGCTTGAGGCTGTGCCTTTCGGATTTGTAATCTTTGCTCCACCGCTCTGATAAGTCGCGAAAGCTACATTGCCCCCGCTGGTAAACCTCAGCGAATTCATGGGCGTGGAACTCTCGTTATGGCACTTTCGTTTAGAACATTTTTGGGGGGCGCAGCGTTGTGGGTAGCGGCGAACGCTGCCCAGGCGCAAACCCTGACTCTTGATTCAGCCCTGCAAACCGCCTTCGCCAACAACCCCGACCTGGCCGCCGCGCAATGGGAAATCGACATTGCCCAAGGCGGCCGCCAGCAGGCGGGCTTGATCCCCAACCCAGTGGCTTCCTGGGATGCCGAAGACACCCGCCGCAACTCGCGCACCACCACCATCAAACTCAGCCAGACCTTGGAGCTGGGCGGCAAACGCGGTGCGCGCATTGATGTGGCAACACGCGCTCAGGATGCCGCCGCGTTGACCCTTGAGCAGCGGCGCAATGGCCTGCGCGCCGATGTGATCGACAGCTACTATGGCGCCCTGCGTGCCCAGGAGCGCCTCGACCTGGCGCAACGCTCAATGGCCTTGGCCGAGCGCGGCCTGGTGGTCGCCAATGGCCGCGTCAAAGCCGGCAAATCGTCGCCGGTAGAAGCCACTCGCGCCCAGGTGCAGTTGTCGGAGATCCGCCTGGAACTCAACCGCGCACAGATCGGCCTCACGGATGCCTACCGCCGCCTCGCCGCCAGCACCGGCAGCGCCAACCCTGACTTCCAGGCGGTCGCCACGCAAAGCCAATCCGCACCACCGTTGCCGCCCTCCGCACCCTTGCTGGCGCGCCTGGAGCAAACCACTGAGTTGCGCCTGGCCGAACTGCACATCCAGCAAAGCGAAGCCAGCGTAGGGCTGGAAAAAGCCCAGCGGATTCCAGACCTCGATGTGTCGATTGGCAGCCAGTACGACGCCAGCGTGCGTGAACGTGTGAACGTGGTGGGTGTGTCCATGCCGATCCCGTTGTTCAACCGTAACCAGGGCAATGTGCTGGCCGCCAGCCGCCGCGCCGACCAGGCCCGCGACCTGCGTAACGCTGTCGAACTGCGCCTGCGCACCGAGACCCGCCAGGCCCTGGACCTGTGGCAAACCGCCGATACCGAAGTGCGCGCCTTCAACCAACAGATCCTGCCCGCCGCCCAAAGCGCGGTGGACAGCGCCACCCGTGGCTTCGAGATGGGCAAGTTCAACTTCCTCGACGTGCTCGACGCCCAGCGCACCTTGATCGCCGCACGCACCCAATACCTCACGGCGACCGCTCAGGCCACCGATGCCTGGGTGCGCATCGAACGAATTTACGGCGACCTCGCCCGGTTTTGATTTTTTCTGGAGTCCTCTATGAAACATAAACATGGCGTGGCGCTGGCCGTCGCCCTGGGCCTGATGCTGTCTGGTTTTGCCGCCGCCGATGAAGAGGAAGGCGCACTCGAACTCACCGAGCAGCAGATTCAGGCTGCCGGTATCCAACTCGCCCAGGCACAACCGCGCTCGATCAGTACAGTGCTGACGCTGCCGGGGGAAGTGCGTTTCGACGAGGACCGTACCTCGCACATCGTCCCGCGTGCGGCCGGTGTGGTGGAGGCGGTGAAGGTCAACCTTGGCCAGTCGGTGAAGAAAGGCGAGCTGTTGGCGGTCATCTCCAGCCAGCAGATCTCCGACCAGCGCAGCGAGCTGGCGGCCAGCGAGCGCCGGGTCGAATTGGCGCGCACTACGTTCCAACGCGAGCGCCAATTGTGGAAAGACGAAATCTCCGCCGAACAGGATTACCTGCTGGCGCGTCAGACCTTGCAAGAGGCCGAAATCGCCCTGAACAATGCGCGCCAGAAGATGACTGCCCTCAGCGGCAGCGCGGTCCTGGTCGGCGGCAATCGTTATGAACTGCGTGCGCCGTTCGCCGGCGTAGTGGTGGAAAAACACCTCGGCGTCGGCGAGGTGGTCGGCGAGACCAGCAACGCCTTCACGCTCTCGGACCTGTCCCAGGTGTGGATCACCTTCGGTGTGTTTCCCAAGGATTTGAACAAGGTCCGGGTCGGCAAACCGGTGAAGGTCACCTCCACGGAAATGGGCACGCAGGTGCAGGGCACCGTGGCCTATGTGGGCAACCTGCTTGGCGAGCAGACGCGTACCGCCACCGTGCGCGTGACCGTGCCCAACCCCGATGACGCCTGGCGCCCGGGCCTGTTTGTAACGGTGCAATTGGCCACCGATAACTACCAGGCCAAGGTCACCGTGCCAGAAACCGCGATCCAGACCGTCGAGGACAAACCCTCAGTGTTTGTGCGCACTGCGCAAGGCTTTATCACCCGTCACCTCGAACTCGGTGTGAGCGAAAACGGCTACGTCGAAGTGCGCCAGGGCCTTGAGGCCGGGGCGCAGGTGGCCACTGTCGGCAGCTTCATCCTCAAGTCCGAACTGGGTAAAGGCTCGGCCGAGCACGCCCATTGATCCTGCGAGTGATTCCCCATGTTTGAGCGCCTTATCCAATTCGCCATCGAGCAGCGCATCATTGTGCTGCTGGCGGTGCTGTTGATGGCCGGTGTCGGCATCGCCAGCTATCAGAAGTTGCCCATCGACGCGGTGCCTGACATTACCAACGTGCAGGTACAGATCAACTCGGCGGCGGCCGGTTTTTCGCCGCTGGAAACCGAGCAGCGCATTACCTTTCCGATTGAAACCGCCATGGCCGGGCTGCCGGGTTTGCAGCAGACGCGTTCGCTGTCGCGTTCGGGGTTGTCCCAGGTGACGGTGATTTTCAAAGACGGCACCGACCTGTTTTTCGCCCGGCAATTGGTCAATGAGCGCCTGCAAGTGGCACGCGGGCAACTGCCGTTGGGCATCGAAACCGCGATGGGGCCGATCTCCACCGGCCTTGGCGAAATTTTCCTGTGGACCGTCGAGGCCGAAGACGGCGCGCGCAAGGACGACGGCACGCCCTATACGCCGACCGACCTGCGCGTGATCCAGGACTGGATCATCAAGCCGCAACTGCGCAATGTGCCGGGCGTGGCCGAGATCAACACCATCGGTGGTTTCGCCAAGGAATACCAGATAGCCCCGGACCCCAAGCGCCTGGCGGCCTACAACCTGACGTTGGGTGATCTGGTCACGGCGCTGGAGCGCAACAATGCCAACGTCGGCGCCGGTTACATCGAGCGCAGTGGCGAGCAATTGCTGATCCGTGCGCCGGGGCAAGTGGCGTCGATTGATGATATTGCCAACATTGTGATCACGACCTCGGACGGCACGCCGATCCGCGTGCGCAATGTGGCGCAAGTCGAAATCGGCCGCGAGTTGCGCACCGGCGCGGCCACCGAAAACGGCCGTGAAGTGGTGCTGGGCACGGTGTTCATGTTGATCGGCGAAAACAGCCGCACCGTGTCCCAGGCGGTGGCGAAGAAACTCGAGGAAATCAACCGTTCGCTGCCCGCCGGTGTGGTCGCCGTGACGGTCTACGACCGCACCAACCTGGTGGAAAAAGCCATCGCCACGGTGAAGAAAAACCTCTTCGAAGGCGCGCTGTTGGTGGTCGCGGTGTTGTTTCTGTTCCTGGGCAATATCCGCGCGGCGCTGATCACGGCGATGGTGATTCCGCTGGCAATGTTGTTCACCTTTACCGGCATGTTCACCAACAAAGTCAGCGCCAACCTGATGAGCCTAGGCGCGCTGGACTTCGGCATTATCGTCGACGGCGCGGTGGTGATCGTCGAAAACGCGATCCGCCGTCTGGCCCATGCGCAGCAGCGACATGGGCGGTTATTGACGCGCAGCGAGCGCCTGCATGAAGTGTTCGCGGCGGCCAAGGAAGCACGGCGCGCGCTGATCTTCGGGCAGTTGATCATCATGGTGGTTTACCTGCCGATTTTCGCCCTCACTGGCGTGGCCGGGAAGATGTTCCATCCCATGGCGTTTACCGTGGTGATTGCGCTGCTGGGCGCGATGATTCTGTCGGTGACGTTCGTGCCCGCCGCGATTGCGCTGTTCGTGACCGGCAAGGTCAAGGAAGAAGAAAACCTGGTGATGCGCACCGCACGTCGGGTCTATGCGCCAGTGCTGGATTGGGTCATGACGCGCCGTTCATTGGTGTTCGGTTTGGCGGTGTTGACCATCGTCGCCTCGGGCGCGGTAGCGAGTCGCATGGGCAGCGAGTTTATCCCCAGCCTCAGTGAAGGCGACTTCGCCCAACAGGCTTTGCGCGTACCCGGCACCAGCCTGTCGCAATCGGTGCAGATGCAGCAGCAGTTGGAAAAAATACTGATCGCTCAGGTGCCGGAAATCGAGCGGGTGTTTGCGCGCACGGGCACGGCGGAAATCGCTTCCGACCCGATGCCGCCGAACATTTCCGACAGCTACGTGATGCTTAAACCGAAGGACCAATGGCCGGATCCGAAGAAGTCCCGCGAGGCGCTGATTGCCGATATCCAACGCGCCAGTGCGATTGTGCCGGGCAGTGCGTATGAACTGTCGCAACCGATCCAGCTGCGCTTCAACGAGCTGATTTCCGGGGTACGCAGTGATGTGGCGGTGAAGGTGTTTGGTGATGACATGGCGGTGCTCAACAAGACCGCCGGGGAAATCGCCGAGACCTTGCAAAAGCTTGATGGCGCCTCGGAGGTGAAGGTGGAGCAGACCTCCGGCCTGCCGGTGCTGACGATCAATATCGACCGTGACAAGGCCGCACGTTTTGGCCTGAACGTGGGTGATGTGCAGGACACCATTGCCGTGGCCGTGGGTGGGCGCCAGGCCGGTACGTTGTACGAAGGCGACCGGCGTTTTGACATGGTGGTGCGGTTATCCGACGCGTTGCGCACCGATATCGAAGGCTTGTCGCGGCTGTTGATTCCGGTGCCGGCGTTGGCCGGCAGTGCGGCGGGGCAGTTGGGCTTTATTGCCTTGTCCCAAGTGGCGAGCCTGGACCTGGTGCTCGGCCCGAACCAGATCAGCCGCGAGAATGGCAAGCGTCTGGTGATCGTCAGCGCCAACGTGCGTGGGCGTGATATTGGCTCGTTTGTCGAAGAGGCCGAGACGGCCATCAGCACCCAGGTGAAGGTGCCCGCCGGTTACTGGACTACCTGGGGCGGCCAGTTCGAACAGTTGAAGGAAGCCTCCGAGCGTTTGCGCATCGTAGTGCCGGTGGCGTTGCTGCTGGTGTTCGGGTTGCTGTTTATGATGTTCAACAACCTCAAGGACGGCTTACTGGTGTTTACCGGGATTCCGTTCGCCTTGACCGGTGGCATCATGGCGTTGTGGCTGCGCGATATTCCGCTATCGATCTCGGCAGGCGTGGGCTTTATCGCGTTGTCGGGCGTGGCGGTGCTGAACGGCCTGGTGATGATTGCCTTTATCCGCAACCTGCGTGAAGAAGGCCGCTCGTTAGCGCTGGCGGTCAACGAAGGCGCGCTGACGCGCTTGCGCCCAGTGTTGATGACGGCGCTGGTAGCGTCACTTGGATTTATCCCCATGGCACTCGCCACCGGCACCGGCGCCGAAGTGCAGCGGCCGCTGGCGACGGTGGTGATCGGCGGAATTATTTCCTCTACGTTGCTGACCTTGCTGGTGCTGCCGGCGCTGTACCAATGGGCGCATCGCAAGGAGGAATGATGCGTATGAGCTGAGCGGGCTTGATACTGAAATCACCAACGCTCCCACAGTGGATCGGCTTTGTTGCTTAGGTCTTGGTCAGCAGGGCCATCGCGTCGAACGCAGATTTTGCCAGCGACAAAGCTCAAATGTGGGAGCTGTCGAGCCCCAGCGAGGCTGCGAAGGCGGCGGTACAGGCGAGATATAAGGTGCCTGACCCACCGCTTTCGCAGCCTCGCTAAAGCTCGACAGCTCCCACAGTGGATCGGCTTTGTTGCTTAGGACTTGCTCAGCAGGGCCATCGCGTCGAACGCAGATTCCACCAGCAACAAAGCTCAACTGTGGGAGCTGTCGAGCCCCAGCGAGGCTGCGAAGACGGCGGCACAGGCGAGATATAAGGTGCCTGACCCACCGCTTTCGCAGCCTTGCTAAAGCTCGACAGCTCCCACAGGGGATCGGCTTTGTTGCTTGGGTCTTGGTCAGCAGGGCCACCGCGTCGAACGCAGATTCTGCCAGCGACAAAGCTCAAATGTGCGAGCTGTCGAGCCCCAGCGAGGCTGCGAAGGCGGCGGTACAGGCGAGATATAAGGTGCCTGACCCACCGCTTTCGCAGCCTCGCTAAAGCTCGACAGCTCCCACAGTGGATCGGCTTTGTTGCTTAGGTCTTGGTCAGCAGGGCCATCGTGTCGAACGCAGATTCCACCAGCAACAAAGTTCAAATGTGGGAGCTGTCGAGCCCCAGCGAGGCTGCGAAGGCGGCGGCACAGGCGATATATAAGGTGCCTGACCCACCGCTTTCGCAGCCTCCCTAAAGCTCGACAGCTCCCACAGGGGATCGGCTTTGTTGCTTAGGTCTTGGTCAGCAGGGCCATCGTGTCGAACGCAGATTCCACCAGCAACAAAGTTCAAATGTGGGAGCTGTCGAGCCCCAGCGAGGCTGCGAAGGCGGCGGCACAGGCGATATATAGGGTGCCTGACCCACCGCGTTCGCAGCCTTGCTAAAGCTCGACAGCTCCCACAGGGGATCGGCTTTGGTTTGAAGTCCGCATTCCCTATTCAGGCAATACCCGAGGAAACACCAGGCGAAACAAGGTAAAGCCACCGGGCAGGCTGCGCACATCAACCTGCCCCTGGTGCAGGGCCATGATTGATTGCACGATGGCCAGGCCCAGCCCGGTGCCGCCTTCGGTACGGGCGCGGCTGCTGTCGACGCGGTAGAAACGTTCGAACAGGTGCGGCAGGTGCTGCGCCTCAATCCCCGGGCCGGGGTTGCTGACCGACAGCGCAACCTGATTGCCATAGGCCTCCACCAGCATTGAAATATGCGACTGCGCCGGGCTGTGGCGAATGGCATTGGACAGCAGGTTGGACAGGGCACGTTGAATCATCAGGCGATCGCCCTGTACCTGGGCATCGCCGCTGAGGGTCAGGGTCAGTTGTTTGTCTTCGGCACTCAAGGCGAATAAATCCATCACTCGATGGGCCTCTTCTGCCAGCGACACTTGGGTAAATGAGCCTCGCGCGGCCGGATGGCTGACCTGGGCCAGAAACAGCATGTCGGAGACGATGCGCGCCAGGCGTTCGAGCTCTTCGGTGTTGGACTCCAGCACTGCTTTGTATTCCTCCGGTGGCCGCTGGCGGGACAGCGTCACCTGGGCCTTGCCCATCAGGTTGGTCAGTGGCGCGCGCATTTCGTGGGCAAGGTCATCGGAGAACTGCGACAGCTGTTGCACGCCCGCGTCCAGGCGGTCGAGCATCACGTTGAAGCCATGGGCCAGTTCGCCCAGTTCCTGGGGCAGGTTGTCGATGGATAAACGGTGGGTCAGGTCCTGGGTGGTGACCTTGGCCGCCACATGACTGAACTGCTTCAGTGGCGCGAGCCCGCGTTGCACCAGCCACCAGGCGCCCATGCCGATCAGGATCAGCAGCATCGGCAAGGCAATCAACGTGGCGCGCAGGTAGGCACTGAGCAACGCCTGGTCGTCCATGCGGTCCAGCGATAGCAGCACGCGCACCCGTTCGCCATTGGCCAGACGCATCAGGCTGGAGGCGCTGAGCACCTGGTTGCCATTGCTGTCGGCCCAATTGAGGTAGCCGAGGGTTTCCCTGGGGGTGAAGTCCGTCAACAAAGGCTCCTGGGGCTTGGCGCCAATGCTCAGCAGTACGCTTTCATCCGGTGCGGTGCCGACGATGGTCAGGTAGAAGTTGTCGTGGCCGATCACCAGGTCCATCAATGAGTGCGGGCGGGCGCGGATGCGGTTGGCATCCAGGCCTTGGGCCAGGCTGTGCTGGATCTGCTCCATCTTGCTTTCCAGGTTCTTGCGCGCCAGCTTTTCCAACTCGTGGGTCAGGGCCACGTACGCCAGGGTCGCCAGCAACAACACCAGGCCGGCGCCCATCAGGCTGACCGTCAAGCCGAGGCGCATCGACAAACTCCCGGTTCTCATCCACGTGCCTCCAGCACATAACCCACGCCGCGAATGGTGTGGATCAGTTTCACTTCGCTCTGGTCATCGACCTTGGCCCGCAGGCGGCTGATGGAGACTTCCACCACATTGGTGTCGCAGTCGAAATTCATGTCCCACACCAGCGAAATAATCTGCGTGCGGGTCAGTACTTCGCCGGTCTGGCGCATCAGCACCTGCAGCAGCGCAAACTCCTTGGTGGTCAGGTCGATACGCCGGGTGCCGCGATAGGCGCGATGGCGGCGCGGGTCCAGTTCCAGGTCCAAAACGCGGAACACGTCCGGCTGCGGGATATGCTCACTGCGCCGCAACAGGGTACGCACCCGCGCCAGCAGCTCGGGAAACTCGAAGGGTTTGACCAGGTAATCATCGGCGCCCATGTCCAGGCCCTTGATCTTGTCAGCCAGGCGGCCACGGGCCGTCAGCATCATCACCCGTTGTGTGCCATTGCGGCGCAATTGCTCCAGCACTTCCCAGCCATCCTTGCCCGGCAGGTTGACGTCGAGGATGACCAGCTCATAGGCGTGCTGCCCGGCCAGGTGCAGGCCGTCGATGCCATTGGACGCGCAGTCCACCACATAGCCGCTTTCATTCAGGCCCTGTTGCAGGTAGTCGGCGGTTTTTTGCTCGTCCTCAACCACAAGGATACGCATGGGGGGTTACCTTTTACTGAGGGATAAGGGCTCCATTTCCTTATGGAATCAGGTGTTTTGGGAGTAGGAAAAGTCTGAACCGTGAAGTAGCTTCAGGGTCAACTGCGACCATTGGTCGCTGCTAAACCTGCCCGCAAAAAAAAACGCCCCGAGGGGCGTTAAAAATTCATCTCTTTCCAAAGGAGCTACAAAAAAGCTTCTAGAGACGAATGTTGCTCGGTGCAAATAAGTTGATGCGAGTATAGGAACTTCAACTTAACGGGAAGCTGAGCTCAATATTACAGTTTTGATACCTGGCTATTTGTGAACAGATGTTAGTTAACGGCAAACGAATGTAAGGGCTCACAGTGCAACCAGTGGATACTCGGCAATCAAGCGAACTTCCTCCAGGTCTGACTCGAACGCACTGGAGCGCACCGTGGCCTGGCGTAAACGCAAGGACAAATCCTTGAGGCTGCCACTTTGCACCACGTACTTGGCCTCGATATCCCGCTCCCATCGGCGTTGATCGGTCAGCGGGTTACCGGCTGCATCGCGGCGCATGTACACCGCGTTGGCATTGCTGTAGTCGGCGCCGGTGCCTTTGGCGTAGCGGGTCATGAATGAGAGGCCGGGAATGCCGAAGGCCTGCATGTCGAGGTCGTAGCGGGCCATCCATGAGCGCTCCTTGGGCGAGTTGAAGTCGCTGTACTGGATCGAGTTATTGAGGAAGATCGAGTCCGACTGGCGCAGGTAGTCGAAGTCGTCATTGCCATTGTTGCGCTGGTGCGAGAGGGCCAGGCTGTGGGCGCCGACCTTGACCCCGAGCCTGGCGCTCCAGATGTTGTTGTTGAATTCGCCCAGCAGTTTTTTGCCTTCGTCCACGGCCTTGTAATAGTTCATGTCACCGAACAAGGACACGTTTTCACTCAATGGGTAACTGGCGTTGGTGCCGACGTAGTACTGGTCCCAGGCGTCCTTCAGGCGGCTGCTGTACGCACTGACACTGAGGTGTTTGTTCACCGCGTATTCGCCGCCGAAATAGCCGATCCAGGGCGAGTCGACCTTACCTGCATAGAAGGTCGCAAAGCCCTTGTTCATGCCGCTTTCACTCGGCTGGCTCATGCCGCTCAAGCGCCCGCCTTGCAGGCTCAGGCCCTCAAAGCTGGTGTTGTGAGCGGTGACGCCGCGAAAGCTTTCCGGCAACAGGCGCGAATCGCCAGCGGCCACCACCGGCGTGGCGGGGAACACATCGCCAGCTTTTATCACCGTATCCAGCACCCGTAGTTTCGCCGCGCCGCCGAATTTGCTGTAGCTGCTTTCGGGGTGGTTGTCGCTGTCTACCGGCAGCACGCCGAACGACCCCTTGCCGCCGCTGCGACCGGTGCCCGAGTCGAGCTTGAGGCCGTACATGACGAACGCATCCAGGCCGAAGCCAACGGTGCCTTGGGTAAACCCGGATTCGAATTTGCCGATCAAGCCCTGCGCCAGGGCTTCAGAGTAACCGTTGCCGGTAGGGCTGGACTGGCCCTTGCGGTCATCGCGGTTGAAGTAAAACGTGCGCGCCAGCACGTTCACGCTGCTGCCTTCGATAAAACCTTCGGGCTTGTCCTCTAAGGCCACGGCCGCCAGGGGCAGTGCGGCGAGCAAGGAAAAGGGAAGGATGTAGTAAGTCATGCGCATGGTTCGCTCCTGGGTAGTGGCAGTTTTCAGCTTCTTATAGAGGCGGGCGTTCTTATTGATCTGGCCCGGGCCGATAGTTGCAAACCGTGGATAACGAACTCATGGCGTGAACATTACAATTCTGGAAACTCACGGCCACCTAACAAATAAGTAATGTTTTGGTGAACATTGCGTCAGGGTTGGTTGATTAATCTCGTCACTGAACTTTTCTGACGAGGAACTAATGATGAACGCTTATAAAGTTGCCCTGGGTGTATTGGTCGCGGTCCTGTCTTTTGGCGCGTTGGCCGAAGGCGGCGGGGACCGCACCTTTGCCCTGATGATGGAGCGCAATGAAAAAGCCATGGCTGCTTACGCCGAAAAGAAGGGCAAGCCCGCACCCGAGGTGCAGGCCTACCGCTATGGCATGAAGCTGGACATTGAGAGGGTGGTCAACGTAACGCCGCCGATCCGCTCCTGCGAAGCGGTGCCGTCACGCATGACCTATGAAGACTCCACCGGCAAGCTCAATACCCTGGAATACCAAGTGATGGGTGTGTGTCGAAACAACGGCGGTTAATGGATCCAAAAAAAGACAGCTGGCTGCGGCGAAAAAAACGCTTCAGAAAACGCCCGCAGCGCCGATGCAGGTCAGATACACCTCACCCAATGCCATCGGTGCCTCATGTTCAATACCCGCCTGAAGCAAGAGCTGTCTGCTCTTCGCGAAGAATTGTCGAGCTTGCAGCAGGTCAAGGAGAGCCTGGAAAGTGAAATGCTGTGCCTGACGCTGGATGCCGACGGCCGGGTGGAGTGGGCCAATGCCAACTTCCTGCAAGAACTGATTTACCAGGCCAGCAACATCGTGGGGCGTCTCATTGATGAGCTGGTGCCGCCGCATGTGCGCCAGGACGAATTCCAGCTGCGCTTTAAAAATGCCCTGGTGCGCGGCGAACACTTCGCCGGCACCGTACGCCTGATGCGTGGCAACGGCAAGGAAGCGTGGCTGCGCTCGATTGTGCAGCCGGTGCGCAACTCGGAGGGGCGCATCAAGCATTTTTCGATTTACTCAAGCGACCTCACCCGCACCATCGAGGCGTCGCGCGAGCATGAAAACCTGATCACCGCGCTGGTGCGTTCCACGGCGGTGATCGAATTCGACCTCGACGGGCATGTACTTACGGCCAACGATCGCTTTCTCGGCGGCATGGGTTACAGCCTGGCGCAGATCCAGGGCAAACATCACCGCATGTTCTGCGAACCGCAGGAGTACAACAGTGCCCAATACCAACAGTTCTGGAAGCGCCTGAACGCCGGTGAATTTGTTGCGGCACGCTTCAAACGGGTCGACAGCCATGGCCGCACGGTTTGGCTGGAAGCCACGTACAACCCGGTGCTGGACGCCAATGACCGCCTGTACAAAGTGGTCAAGTTCGCCACGGTGATTACCGATCAGGTCAATCAGGAACAAGCCGTGGCCGAGGCTGCCAATATCGCCTACAGCACCTCGCTGCAAACCGACAACAGCGCCCAGCGCGGCACCACCGTGGTAACCCAGGCGGTGGATGTGATGCGTGATCTGGCCAAGCATATGCAACAGGCCGGTGACGGCATCGAGGCGCTGAATGCCCAATCCCAAGTGATCGGCACTATCGTCAAGACCATCAGCGGTATCGCCGAACAGACCAACCTGCTGGCGCTCAACGCAGCCATTGAAGCGGCACGTGCCGGTGAACAGGGCCGTGGCTTTGCGGTGGTGGCCGATGAGGTACGTCAGTTGGCCTCGCGTACCAGCAAAGCCACGGAAGAGATTGTCGGCGTAGTCCGCCAGAACCAGGACATGGCCCGCGATGCAGTGACCTTGATGAACGATGGCCGCCTGCAGGCCGAACAAGGCCTGGCCCTGGCGGCCGAGGCGGGCACGGTGATCGTGGAGATCCAGGACGGTGCGCAAAAAGTCGTCAGCGCGGTGGGCCAGTTCGCCAATCAGCTGTCGAGCTGACCCGTAGGGCGTGTGCTTGAGGTATCGTAGGTTTTTTCTTGCTTGAAGAGCCGACCCTCCATGAGCCCGACCCACCGTCGCCCCGTTCCGCTGTCCAAGGCCTACCGCTTGCTCAACCACGGCCCGACTGTGCTGGTCAGCGCAGCCCACGATGGCAAACGCAACATCATGGCCGCCGCCTGGGCGATGCCGCTGGATTTTGAACCGCCCAAAGTCGCCGTGGTGTTGGACAAGTCCACCTGGACCCGGCAACTGCTGGAAGGCGCCGGCACGTTTGTGTTGCAAGTACCCTGTGTGGCGCAGGCCGATCTGGTGCAGACGGTCGGCAATACCAGCGGTTCCGAGACCGACAAGTTCGCCGCCTACGGCCTGCACACCTTCAGTGGCGAGCACACCCAGGCGCCGCTGCTGGAAGGCTGCGTGGCCTGGCTGGAGTGCCGCTTGCTGCCCGAGCCGCACAACCAGCAGACCTACGACCTGTTTCTCGGCGAAGTGATCGGCGCCTATGCCGACGAGCGCGTGTTCAGCGACGGGCATTGGCACTTCGAAGGGCATGACGAATTGCGCACCTTGCACCATATCGCCGGCGGACATTTCCTCAGCATCGGTGCGCCGGTTGTCGGGCGCCAGCTGTAAGCCACGGCTGCAGCGTGCTGCAGGCCGGGTGAGTGTTTTTGCCGGCGACCCCGCATTGTGGGAGCTGGCTTGCCTGCGATAGCGTGTGTCAGGCACCCAATATATTGACTGATGCACCGCCATCGCAGGCAAGCCAGCTCCCACAGGTTTAATCGCATTTCAGGTGGGCCAATCAGCGCCCTAGCATCTTCACCCATCGCGACGGCGGCATGCCGTAGGTGCTGCGAAATTGCCGGGTCATATGGCTCTGGTCGGTGAAACCTGCGGTCAGCGCCGCGTCCACCAGCGATTGGCCCTGGGCCAGCAAGCTGCGCACCAAGTCCAGCCGGCGCATGGTCAGGTAGCGGTAGGGGCTGGTGCCGAACAACAAACGAAAGTCTCGCGACAGCGCCCAGCGATCGCGACCGCAGTGGTCGGCCATTTCATCCAGGGTGATGCTGCGGCCCAGGGCGCTGTGGATAAACTCGCGGGCGCGCTCGGCAGCCACATAATCGAACGACTTGCGGCTGATGATCGCGCCGGATGCCGCGTTCAGCGCGTGGGCCAGGTCGAACAGGGCGTCCTGTTCCTGCATCGGGTCAACCGGGCAGTCGAGGTTTTGCAGCAACACTTCGCTGGCGCGGAAAAGGCGTGGGTCAGTCGACAAACCGTTGTGGATAAACGGCAATGGCCGACCACCGAGAATCTGCTGGATCAGCGCCGGCTCCACATAAATCATCCGGTACTTGAACCCCTCCACGCTGCTGGCGCGGCCGTCATGGGATTCATCGGGGTGAATCACCATGGTCCTGCCCGGCAGGCTATGGGTCATGCAGCCACGGTAGTGGTAGCTTTGCACGCCAAACAAGGTGCGGCCGATGGCGTAGGTGTCGTGGCGATGCGGGTCAAACGCAAAGCCTGCAAAGTACGCCTCGATACGGTCCAGGCCGCTGGCGTGCGGGGCGCGGTGCAGCCAGTCGAGGGTGGAAGTGGGTTGGCCCATGATGACTTGTCACATGTAGAGGTGGAAACACGTTAACCGAGTCTGCATCGGTTGTCTGCCGAGGTCTTGTACGATTGTGCAGGCGTTGGGCTAGGCCTATGATCCGGGTTCGTGTACTGCGCTGACGGAGCTGCCCATGGACGTTATCAACCCTGCCTATGTGGCCCCGCTGGTCTCGCTGGCGCTGCTGTGGACGGTCGCTGTTGTAACGCCTGGGCCGAACTTTTTCAACACCGCGCAGTTGGCTGCCAGTTGCTCCAGGCGCCATGGCGTTGTAGCGTCGGCGGGTGTAGCCAGCGGCACGATCATTTGGGGCTTGGCGGGCGGCTTGGGCATCAAGTCGCTGTTTACCGCCGCGCCGATGCTCTACCTCGCATTCAAGATCATCGGCGGTTGCTACCTGATCTACCTTGGGCTCAAGTTATTCAAACGCTCGGCACCGGCGGCAGGCCAGACGGTTCTCCCCGACGCACCGCGCCGCTCATTGTTCTCTGCCTGGCGGTTCGGTTTACTGGGCAACTTGTCCAACCCCAAGGCTGCGCTGTTCGTCGCGACGGCCTTTGCCTCGACCATGCCGCCATCTCCTTCGCCCGCGCTGCTTACCCTGGCCGTCATCACCATGGCCACCTTGTCGTTCAGTTGGTATTCCAGTGTTGCCCTGGTGTTTTCCAGCGAGCGCATGGCCAGCCTTTACGCGCGTTCACGCAAATGGCTCGACCGCTTTGCCGGTGGTTGCTACCTGCTGTTCGGCGCACATCTGGTAGCGAATCGCTGACCGCTCATGGTAAGAAGCCTTACTTTCAACAGTGAGGCCGGGTCATGAGCAAGGTGCGTGTAGGTATTATTTTTGGTGGCCGTTCGGCCGAGCACGAAGTCTCGTTGCAGTCGGCGCGCAATATCGTCGATGCGCTGGACCGTTCGCGCTTTGAGCCGGTCTTGATCGGCATCGACAAGGCCGGCCACTGGCACCTCAACGACACGTCGAACTTTCTGATCAACCAGGAAAACCCGGCGCTCATCGCTCTTAACCAATCCAACCGTGAACTTGCAGTGGTGCCGGGCAAGGCCAACCAGCAAGTGGTGGAAACCTCCGGTCAGGGCCTGCTGGAACATATCGACGTGATCTTCCCCATCGTCCACGGCACCCTCGGCGAAGACGGCTGCCTGCAAGGCCTGCTGCGCATGGCCGACCTGCCTTTCGTCGGCTCCGACGTGCTGGGTTCGGCGGTCTGCATGGACAAAGACATCAGCAAGCGTCTGCTGCGCGATGCCGGTATTGCTGTCACACCGTTTATCACCCTGACTCGCCGCAACGCGGCGCGTACCTCGTTTGAAGCGGCTGTGAACAAGCTCGGTTTGCCGATGTTCGTCAAACCCGCCAACCAGGGTTCTTCGGTGGGTGTGAGTAAGGTTGGCAACGAGGTCGAGTACCACGCTGCTGTTGAACTGGCCTTGGGCTTCGATGAAAAAGTGCTGGTGGAGTCCGCGGTCCAGGGCCGTGAAATCGAATGCGCCGTATTGGGCAACGACAACCCCATCGCCAGTGGCTGTGGCGAGATTGTGGTGAGCAATGGCTTCTATTCCTACGACAGCAAATACATCGACGGCCAGGCAGCCCAAGTGGTGGTGCCGGCCGATATCAGCGTCGAAGCCAGCGAGCGCATTCGCCACCTCGCCATTGAGGCGTTTGAAGTGCTGGGCTGCGCCGGCCTGGCGCGGGTTGATGTGTTCCTCACCGATGACGGTGAAGTGCTGATCAACGAGATCAACTCACTGCCAGGCTTCACACGTATCAGCATGTACCCGAAGCTGTGGCAGGCGGCGGGGATGAGTTACAGCGAGTTGGTGAGCCGGTTGATCGAGCTGGCGCTGGAGCGGCATGCCGGGCGTAAGGGGCTTAAGATCAGCCGATGAAATGACTCGAGTAACATGTGGCCTCTGTGGCGAGGGAGCTTGCTCCCGTTGGGGCGCGAAGCGGCCCCAAAACCAGACAGCACGGTTCTACCTTGAAATAACGTAGTGGCTAAATTGGGGCTGCTGCGCAGCCCAACGCGGGGCAAGCCCGCTCGCCACAAAAGCGCCCTTGGCACTGATCAGGGGTTGCGAGCAATCCACGAATAGATCAACGTCTTCGCTTCTTCAGGGTGATGCGTGCGCCTGCGATAGCTGGCGAAAGTGGAGGATGTGCAATACGTACACACTTCACTGACTTCGATCTGCTCACGCTTAAGCCCTGCTGCTAACAGCAACATTACCCCGAAGCCGCTCAAATCAAACCAGGCACTTCCCGTTTGCCTGGCATAGGGCGGGGCAATTTCGGGGGGCAGCAATGGCGCCGGTTGTACGAAGCTCCACGGTGCCCGGCCGTCAGGCCACAGATGGCCTTGATCCGCCTGAAACTGCGCAATAAAGTCCTCGCTCACTTCATAGCAGCACGGTTTGATTGACGGCCCGATTGCCACCTGCAACTGCTCCACGGCGATGCCTTTGTCGGCAAATTGCTGCACGGCATTGGCGATGATCCCGCCTTGCAACCCCTTCCAACCGCCATGCACCGCTGCGACCGTCGCACCGTCTTCAGCCGCGATAAGAATGGGCAGGCAATCGGCTGTGATCACCGCAATCGGCTGATGCTCGCGCGTGAACACGCCATCCGCCGCCACGCTGTTGGTTGCCAGCTGCGCCTGCCATTCAATCACCGTCGCGCTGTGTACCTGCTTGCAGATGAACACTGCGTCCGGGCGCTGCGGGTCATTGATCGAGCAAAAACCATGGTCGACGCCGCCAAGGGCGCCGAGGTTATCGGCCTGTTGCACAGCACGCTCTCCGTTCGTAGAACATTCAGTCACCGACCGCTTCGCCTTCACGCCGAGGGTCGGCGCCGCCGCTCAGGGTTACCTTGCCTTGAGCATCGCGCGTGCGAACAATGGCCTGGATGCCGCTGGTCATATCGATTTCGCTCAACGCGTGGCCCTTGTCACGCAGCGCTTGTTTCAACGCAGGGCTGAACAGGCCGGCCTCCAACTCGGTCGCGCCGTTGCGGCTACCAAAGTTGGGCAGGCTGATGGCGGCTTGCGGGTCGAGGTTCCAGTCGAGCATTGCCACCAGGGATTTGCTCACGTATTCGATGATTTGCGAACCGCCCGGTGAACCCACCGTCGCCAGCAGCTCGCCGCTCTTGCGGTCGAACACCAGGGTAGGCGCCATGGCTGAGCGAGGGCGCTTGCCGGGTTCGACGCGGTTGGCCACGGGCTGGCCGTTTTCTTCAGGGAGAAACGAAAAGTCGGTCATCTGGTTGTTGAGCAAAAAGCCCTGAACCATCACGTGGGAGCCGAACGCCGCTTCTACCGTGGTGGTCATCGACACCGCGCCGCCCTGATCATCCACTGCCACCACTTGCGAGGTGGAGATGCGCAGCGGCGAGCGGTCCGGCGCGTAGGCCACCTGGATGCCCGCTGGTGTGCCCGGCTTGGCAATGCCCATGCTGCGTTCGCCAATCAATGTGGCGCGCTGTGCCAGGTAGTTGGGGGCGACAAGGCCCGCGACCGGTACTGGGGTGAAGTCCGAGTCGGCCACATACAGCGCACGGTCGGCAAACGCCAGGCGGCCGGCTTCGGCGATCAGGTGTACGGCTTCGGGCACAGGCTCAAGGCCGGCAGGCGATGCACTCTTCAGCGGTTTCATCGGCGCGATGGCCAGGCGCGGGTCACGGGCCTCCACTGCCTGCAAGGTGCCGAGGATCTGTGCGACGGCTATCCCGCCCGACGACGGCGGCGGCATGCCGCACACCCGGTATTGCTTGTAGTCGGTGCACAACGGCGTGCGTTCCTTGGCGGTGTAGCCCTTAAGGTCAGCCTGCGAGAGGCTGCCCGCATTGCGATTGCCCTGGACCTTGCGCGCGATTTCATCGGCAATCGGCCCGTGGTACAGCGCGTCTGGCCCTTCCTTGGCGATGCGCTTGAACACAGCAGCCAGCGCCGGGTTTTTCAACAGTGTGCCGGTGGCTTTAGGCGAGCCATCGGCGTTCAGAAAGTAAGCCGCCATTTCCGGCGACTGGGGAATGTAGCGGTCGGCCGCAATCAGTGCGTGCAAGCGTGGGGAAATCGCGAAGCCTTGCTCCGACAGCCTGATCGCCGGTTCAAACAACTTGGACCATTGCAGGTGCCCGGTCTTTTGATGCGCCATCTGCAGTGCCCGCAAGACGCCCGGAGTGCCGACCGAACGCCCGCCAATCTGCGCTTCGGGAAACGCCATCGGCGTGCCGTCGGCCTTCAGGAACAAGCGCTCAGTCGCGCCGGCGGGTGCCGTTTCACGGCCGTCATAGGCGTGTACGTTCTTGCCGTCCCACAGCATGATGAACGCGCCGCCGCCGATGCCGGAAGACTGCGGTTCCACCAGGGTCAGCACCGCCTGCATCGCTATCGCGGCGTCAATCGCCGAACCGCCCTGGCGCAACATCTCCCGCCCGGCTTCGGCCGCCAGCGGGTTGGCGGCGGCGGCCATATGGCGTTCGGCGTGGCGGGTGGTGAGGTCGGTGCGGTAACCCGAGCCCAGTTCCGGTGCCGGAGGCTGTTCGTTGACAGGTGTGTGGCAGCCGGCCAGCACCAGGGCTGCGGCAACCATCGACAGTTGACGGCGGGAAATCGTGAACACGCGCTGAACTCCGTTCATTTTGAGAATGATCTGTTGTCCTTGGGCAATCCCTTTTACAGGTAAATCGTGCCTTGCAGGTAGAGTGCTGCATGGCCTGAGATGATCACGCGGTCACCTTTGAGTTCACACCGCAGTTGCCCACGGCGCCTGCCGCCCTGTTCGGCGCTCAACTGCGACTTGCCCAGGCGCTCGGCCCAGAACGGTGCCAGCGAGGTGTGTGCCGAGCCGGTGACCGGGTCTTCATTGACGCCCACATTCGGGCCAAACCAACGGGAAACAAAATCAAAGCGCGTGCTTTTGGCCGTCACTGCTATCCCGCGTTTGGGCAGGCCCTTGAGGCGTGCAAAATCTGGCGTGAGTGCCGCGACCTGGGCTTCGTCATCAACGACAACGATATAGTCATCAGTGGCATACACCTCGGCGTGTTCGAGCCCCAGCGCGCTCAACATGCCGGCTGGCGGCTCGCAACGCTCGGGCTGTTTGGCCGGGAAGTCCATTGCCAGTTCGTCGCCATTGCGCGTCACGCGAAGCTCACCGCTGCGGGTCGCAAAACGCAAGATCTCAGGGGGATTCGGGAGTTTGTGAATCAGCACCCAGGCAGCGGCCAACGTCGCATGGCCACACAGGTCCACTTCGACTTCGGGGGTGAGCCAGCGCAGCTCATACACCTCGCCACGAGGCACGAAAAATGCGGTTTCGGAAAGGTTGTTTTCGGCGGCGATGTGGTGAAGCTGCTCTGTGGGCAACCACTCGGTCAGCGGGCAGACGGCCGCCGGGTTACCACCGAAGACCTGTTGGCTGAACGCGTCGACTTGATAGATATCCAGTTTCATCACAGGTGCTCCATGTAGGGAGGCAGGACACTAGCAGTGGGTTACGTGGAGCGTCAAAGTACAGATCCTCAGTTTTTTTGCGCGCATGTGTCCTGGTCAGCCCAGGCGCAACACCATCGCCCCGACGGCAATAATGCCGGCGGCAATGATGCGAGCCTGCGTTAAATGCTCTTTGAGCACCCACGCCGAAATCACTACGCCAAACAGGATCGAGGTCTCACGCAAGGCCGAAACCGTCGCGATGGGCGCGTGTGTCATCGCCCACAACGCCAGGCCGTATGACGCCACAGTGCCTGCACCCCCGACGGCGCCAAACCTCCAGTTACGGGCGACATAGCGACAGAACGCTGCACGCCGCGCGGCTAAAGCCCACGCGGCGAGCGGGATGCCGGTCAGCAAAAATATCCACAGCGTGTAAGCCGCGGGGGCGCCGGACTTGCGCACGCCAAGGCCATCAATCAGCGTATAGCCGGCTATCACCAAGGCGTTTATCAGCGCGAGCACCAGCCCTTTTTTATGACCGGCCGAGGGCGCTGCGGCCATGCTCAAGATACCCAGGCAGATCACCCCAATGCCAAGCCAGGCAAACGCCGAGAGTGGCTCGTGCAACACCAGCACACTCACCAACGCCACCAGCAGTGGCGCAGTGCCACGCATGATCGGATAGGTCTGGCTCATGTCGGCAATGCGGTAGGTCGAGGCCACCAGTACGAAATACAACACCTGCAAAACCACCGATGCGCCGATGAAGGGCCAGCTTTCTCTGGCCGGTAGCGCCAGAAACGGGATGGCCGCCAGCGCAATCAATGAAGCGGCGGATGCAATCATGCAGGTGGTCAGCAGCTTGTCGACGCCGCCTTTGACCACCGCATTCCACGTGGCGTGAAGGGCGGCGCCCAGCAGGATGATTGCGAATACGCTCAGGCTCATGCGTCACCGTTCGTGGGGTTGATCAGCGACGTCAATACATGGTCCGCCCACACGCCATTGATCTTCAGGTAGGCCCGCGCGTGCCCCTCACGCTCAAAGCCCAACCGCTCAAGCAGGCGTGCGCTGCGTTGGTTTTCTGGCCTGTAGTTGGCCATGATACGGTGCAGTTTCATCTCTGCGAACACATAGTCAATCGCGGCGCTCAGCGCTTGGCGCATCAACCCTTGGCCTTGGGCCGTCTCATCAAGGGCGTAGCCCAGATGGCAGGCCTCGAATGCGCCGCGCACGATGTTGCTGAAGTTGCAGCTGCCGATTATCCGGTCGTCGCGCAGTATCAGCAGATGCAAGGCTTCGCCGCTGGTGGTTTTCTCGGCCATGGCTTCGAGGCGCTGGGTAATGGCGCCGAGTTCGAAGAAGTCATCATCGCGAGTCGGTTCCCAGGGTTGAAGGTAGGCGCGGTTTTGCACCAGGTGCGTTTGCAAGTCTTGAGCGTGACGAGGGTGAGCTGCGTGCAGTGTCAGCCGTTCGGTGGTGATGCCATGGGTGGGGAAGAGGGGGTTCACGTATCGCCTCCTTGTGGTTGGGGGCGAGTATGCCTGAGGGCTTTTCTGCAGGCATAAAAAAACGGCCTACCTTTCGGTAAGCCGTTTTTAGTACTTGGTGGCTACGCAGGGACTTGAACCCCGGACCCCAGCATTATGAATGCTATGCTCTAACCAACTGAGCTACGTAGCCAAGTGGCGCGCATTATTCGCGTAGAACGCATATGCGTCAAGCGTTTATTTTAAAAATTTATCTACGCTTTCAACTGTTTAAACAGAATAAGGCCAAACGGCGACGAGTGGTGTGGCGGATACGGGTATTTCAGCCACGAAGATCCCACATGGGTTTTGCGGTGTTCTGCTGACGGTATTCAACGCGTGATCGCAAGGGTGTGGCGCTGTAAACACTTTGACGATGACCCCCAAGGTGCCATTCGGCGCGGCTTGTGATCCTGTTCTGCGCACGGTAAAGCGTCATTCGGTTGGGCAGATATCCCTGCCGCCCAACGCTTGCCCCCCGGGGCTTGCTTACGGATGCTGCGGTGTGTGGGTGACGCGCTTCAGGTGTTCGCGCGCCCGTGACAGACGTGAGCGAACGGTACCGATGGGGATGTCCAGCACGTCGGCGGTGTCCTGGTAACTGCCATCGGTTTCCAGGGAGGCATATAACGTCTTGCGCATCTCAGCCGGCAAATGATCGATGGCGTTCAAGGTTTTTTCCAGCCGGCGGTTGACCTCGAATTCCCAATCCAGATTCTTGTTTTCTTCCTGGCCGTGCCACAGCGATTCATCGAACTCGCAATGCACCGGTTTGGCATACAGGCGCCGGAAATGGTTGCGGACCAGGTTCTGCGCAATGCCGCACATCCAGGTACTGAGGGTAGCCTGGCCACTGAACCGCTCTCTGTTACGCCATGCCTCCAGGTAGGTCAGTTGCAGGATGTCGTCGGCGTCTTCGGGATTGAGTACGCGTTTATGAATAAAACGCCGGAGTTTTTTTTGCTGGTCGTCCGTCAGTTGGAGCATGAATTGAGGCGAGTCGCCAACGAGCTGCGCTAAAGCTTCAATAGGAATATTCACGATTTTTTCCTCAGGGTAGACGCTATCGAAATAATTTCGACGGGAACCCCTTTAGCACTGGCTGTGCCAAACAAAAAAATCTTATAACTTGCTGATTTATATATATAAATAAATTGAAATAGTGTGATTTTGCGCAGGTACTTGCAAAACGATTGGCGGCTTTGTGCAGGTATTTTCAAAGCGGGGAGTGTGGGTGGTTTTTATGGAACCGTATGGCACCGGGTTGCCACATAGAGACACAAACTCCCTGTCCTGGCATGCCCATGAAAGTCGAATTCAACCCCGATCTGCACAGAATCCAGCGCTTGGACCCATCCGTTTCAGAGAAGGTCGCCACGACCCCATCGCAGGATGCCGCGCCAGGTTTTGATGCGCTCGCGGGCATCTTCAGCCAGGAAGCTGCGGCCCATGGCACTGCGTTGACCCGACGTGCCATTGGGGGGCCTGTCACGCCGGTCGAGCAGCTCGCGCAGTTGTATGATCGACTGGGCCATCCCGCCCAGAAAAGCCTGGCAAAGATGGTCATCGTGGCCAGGCAGTATCTGGAGCGCCAGCTTAGTCTCGAAAAATTGGTGGACCTCACGGGTGGAGACCCTGCACGTACCTATGTCGTGCTTCGTCAGCTTACGGCGCAGGCCGAGGCGCAGGTGCGCCAGACACAATCCGCGTTGACGCGTGATGCGCAAGTCAAGAGCGAGGCAGCGCTGGCTCGGGCAGCGCTGGCGAGGCTGGAGATTCAGTACAAGAGGGAAATACAGGCGGGCCTTAATATTGCCCTGGCGTTGCAGTCAGGCAGTGACGATCCGGCGCAATGCCAGGCGATACGTACGCTCTACTACGCCAATGTGGTCGTGCGCCAATCCCTGGCCAGCATGATGCAGGCGCTTTTGAAAGAGTACGGTGGCGAGCAGTTTACGGTCGGGCTCAACCTCATGCGCCGGGCCCTGGCGGATGATATTGCGGCGTACGTCTCATCGATTCCCACCGCCAAATTGCGCACGCTTTTGTTGGGGTTACAGAGCTGCGGTCAATTGGGCGGGGTACTGTCCAATTGCCAGGACCTGGTTCAGCGTCTGAACGTTGAGCACGACGCCGTTGACCTGTTGCAGCGTCTGTTGGGTTATGCCGGCAATGGCATTGCCCCCTCCGAGGTTCAACTGCTGGCGGATGAATTGGCTGGGGATGCGGCGGCCCGCCAACTGGCCTCTCTCAATGCGCTCTATCCCGTGATCAAAGGTTTGCCTGCGGCCTTATGGCGCGACTCGCGGGGGCGCGAGGAGGCTTTGCATAACTTCCTGCTGGTGATGGATGAGTTCACGCGCCTGGAGAAGGGCCAGATTGAGCCGAGGGCGTTGATGTGACGGTGCTGGCGTTTATCAACCACTGGCTGCTCAAGGTTGCACAACGTGCGGAAGTCCTTGGTGCTGTGGTGGTACTGGCCATCGTCTTTATTTTCATCGTGCCGCTGCCGACCTGGCTGGTGGACATCCTCATTGCGCTCAATATCTGTATTGCCTGCTTGTTGATTGTGCTGGCGTTGTACCTGCCCGGGCCTTTGGCGTTTTCGTCGTTCCCCTCGATCCTGCTGTTGACCACGATGTTTCGCCTGGCACTGTCTATCGCGACCACGCGTTTGATCCTGCTGGAGCAGGACGCCGGCGACATCGTCGAGGCGTTCGGCAACTTTGTGGTCGGTGGCAACCTGGCGGTAGGGTTGGTGATCTTCATGATCCTCACCCTGGTCAACTTCCTGGTCATCACCAAGGGTTCGGAGCGGGTTGCCGAAGTGGCCGCACGCTTCAGCCTGGACGCGATGCCCGGCAAGCAGATGTCCATCGACAGCGACTTGCGTGCGGGACTGATCGACGGCAATCAGGCGCGGGACAAGCGTGACCAGTTGTCCCGCGAGAGTCAGTTGTTCGGGGCCATGGACGGCGCCATGAAGTTCGTCAAGGGTGACGCTGTTGCAGGCCTTGTGATCGTGCTGATCAACCTGTTGGGCGGTTTTTCCACGGGTATGTTCCAGCATGGCATGAGCGCCAGCGAATCCATTGCGTTGTATTCGGTGCTGACCATCGGTGATGGTTTGATTGCGCAAATCCCTGCGCTGCTGATCTCGCTGACGGCGGGCATGATCATCACCCGCGCCGCACCGGATGGGCGCCGGGGCGTGACTAACATGGGCGCAGAAATTGCCCGTCAGATGACCAGCGAACCCAAGAGCTGGATGATTGCGTCAGTGGGCATGCTCGCGTTTGCGGCGTTGCCCGGCATGCCGACCCTGGTATTTATTCTTATCTCACTGATGACCGGCTCCCTGGGCTATTACCTTGCGCGCCAACGTCAACGGCAAGAGGCGCCCGAGGCCGAGGCCACGCAGGCCGTGCGCCCGGAAGAAAACGGTGACGAGGACTTGCGCGGGTTTGACCCGTCGCGCCCCTATCTCTTGCAATTTTCTCCCGTCTTGCGCGGAACGCCTGAGGTGATCGAGCTGGTTCATGGCCTTCGTCAGACGCGTAATGCACTCGTTGCGAATATCGGGCTCACGCTGCCGCCGTTTGAAGTCGAACTCAACGACTCGTTGGCGGACGACGAAATGCGCTTCTGCGTACACGAGGTGCCGATGATCAAGGCCTCGGTTGTCACCAATGTGGCCGTAGAGCGTAAAGCCTTGGCACAGGTGCCTGAGCACGCAATACCAGGCCTGGCTGAACGCGATGAGCAAGATTGGGTGTGGTTGGCGCAGGATGATCCTTTGCTCGATGACCCCCTGCTGGAGCGCTTCAGCGCGACGAGCTTGATCGTCGAACGCATGAAGCAAGCGATGATGCTGTCCGGCCCCCAGTTTCTGGGAATCCAGGAGAGTAAGTCGATCCTCAGTTGGCTTGAACATAACCAGCCGGAATTGGTACAGGAGCTGCAGCGAATCATGCCGCTGTCGCGTTTCTCGGCAGTCCTGCAACGCCTGGCAGGCGAAGGCGTACCGCTGCGTGCTGTGAGGCTGATCGTCGAGTCGCTGATTGAATACGGCCAGCATGAGCGAGAGCCGGACGCGTTGGCGGACTACGCGCGCATTGCGCTTAAAGCGCAGATTTTTCACCAATACAGTGAGGCCGACGGCCTGCATGCCTGGTTGCTGTCCCCACAGACCGAAAACGTGCTGCGCGAATCGCTGCGCCAGACCCAGACCGGGGTGTTTTTCGCCCTTGATAATGACAGCAGTGCTTCACTGATCAACCTGCTCAACCAAGCCTTCGTGGCCCGGCCAAAAAGCAAAAGCGTGATGTTGGTTGCACAGGATTTACGCAGCCCTTTGCGCACTCTTTTGCTCGAAGAATTCAACCATGTACCTGTGATGTCTTTTGCCGAATTGGGGAGCACCTCAAAGGTAAAAGTGTTGGGGCGTTTTGACCTCGGTCAGACTGACCTGATGCGTGGTACTGCGGCATGAGAAGTGCGCCAGTTTCTGCACAGGAGAGCGCTCAATGATGTTTGAGCTGCGTGTTCTCGATGGCCTGCACCAAGGGGCTGCGCTGCCGCTGTTTGGTGAACAGTGGAGCATCGGTGCTCATGCAGAGGCTGACTTGGTGCTCAGCGATCCGGGGATCGCCGAGCAGCATGCGTTGTTGCGGCTGGTCGGATCCAGTTGGTCGGTGCAGGCCCAGGCAGGGCTGTTGCAGGATGCGAAAGAGCAGGTAGTGGCACAGATCACGAATCTGGCGCTGGGCGAACAGTTTGGCGTGGGCGCCATACGGTTGTATGTCGCCGTGGCGGATCAGCCCTGGCCCGAAGCACCCGCCCCGGCCACACCGGCCAAGGTTTCGGCCAAGGTGACGGCCAGGAAAACGTCCCCGCCGTTGACGTTGTCGTCGTTGGGACACTCGCAGCAAAAGCGCCTGATCAGTGTGGTGCTGGTGGTTGCCGTCATCCTCATGGTGGTGGGTATTGCCTCCACGGGTGAGCGTGATCCCCAGGCCTCGTTGATGCCGGCAGTGCCCCACAGAGTCGAGCTGGCCTCGCCATTCGAGGTGCGCCAACAGTTGCTGAATATGCTCAGTGAGCGTGATTTGAGCCAGCGGGTCAGTTTGCAGGTCATCAATGGCCAGGTTGCACTCAACGGCGATGTTTCCGAGGAGGATCTGGCGTTGGTGACGCGCATGCTCGACCGCTTTGGTGAGCAGTTCGACAGCGTTGTACCGGTGATCAGCCGGGTGCGTGCGCGTAACAATGAGTTGCCGTTCAAGATCGTTCAGATTATCGGAGGGGCGAACGGTCACGTTGTGCTGGAGGACGGAACCCGACTGTTTGTGGGGGACCAAGTGGACGACTTGCGCCTGGTGATGATTGACAACAGCAAGGTGGTTTTCGAAGGCGCGCAGCGTTATGAGGTGCGCTGGTGATTAAGGATTTGCAGGCGCGTCTCGACACTTGGCAGCGGCACCAGACCCAGACGTTGGCAGGTTTTGCTCCGGTGACAATGCGCGGGCGCGTGCAGCGTGTGAACGGCATGTTACTGCAATGTCGGCTGCCTCAGGCACGTATAGGCGACTTGTGCCAGGTGGAAAAACAAGGCGATTACATGCTCGCCGAAATTATTGGTTTCGACCAGCAGGATGCCGTGCTCAGTGCGCTGGGTAACCTGGAAGGTGTGCGTGTGGGGGCCAGCGTAGAGCGCCTGGGCATATCCCATCAGGTACAGGTCAGCGAGAAGCTGCTGGGCCAGGTACTGGATGGATTTGGGCGGCCAATTACCGGCGAAGGCGCCAGCGCTTTTGCACTGGTCGACTCACCGGATACCAGCGCTGTGTTGTGCGAAGCGCCTTTGCCCACCGATAGGCCGCGAATCAACCGCGCGCTGGCCACCGGCGTGCGTTCGATCGATGGGCTGTTGACGCTGGGGGAGGGGCAGCGTGTCGGCCTGTTTGCCGGGGCCGGCTGCGGCAAGACCACATTGCTGGCGGAGATAGCCCGCAACGTTGAGTGTGACGTGATTGTGTTCGGCCTGATCGGCGAGCGAGGCCGAGAGCTGCGCGAGTTTCTTGATCATGAACTCGATGATCAACTGCGCGCCAAAGCGGTGTTGGTGTGTGCCACCTCTGATCGTTCGAGCATGGAGCGGGCACGCGCAGCCTTCACGGCGACAGCCTTGGCCGAAGGCTTCCGAAGCAAGGGCAAGCGCGTGCTGCTTTTGATCGATTCCCTCACACGGTTCGCCAGGGCCCAGCGAGAAATTGGCCTCGCCGCCGGCGAGCCTCTGGGCCGTGGTGGCCTGCCACCTTCGGTATACAGCCTGCTGCCGCGGTTGGTCGAGCGTGCCGGGTTGACGCGCGAAGGCGTGATCACGGCGATCTACACGGTGCTGATCGAACAGGACTCCATGAGCGACCCGGTGGCCGATGAAGTTCGCTCGCTGCTCGACGGCCATATCGTGCTGTCTCGCAAGCTGGCCGAGCGTGGGCACTATCCGGCGGTGGACGTATTGGCCAGCCTTTCGAGGATCTTGAGCAACGTCGCCGAGCCTGGGGATATCCAGGCTGGCACGGCGTTACGTCGGCTGTTGTCGGCGTACCAGCAGATCGAGCTGATGCTCAAGCTGGGCGAGTACCAGCCGGGTAGCGATGTATTGACCGACTTGGCGGTAGACAGTCGCAGCGCAGTGGACAGTTTTCTGCGCCAGGACTTGCGTGAACCCTCGCCAATGGCGGAAACACTGGAGCAACTCAAGGAGCTGACGGCCTATGTCCCATTCTGACGTGTCGATGGCTGAAATCGAGACCCTGCGGCGCCTGCGCCGTCATCGGGCCGATCGCGCTGAGCGTGCATTGCGTGAGGCCAAGCGAGCACGGCAAACCCTGCAGGCACATATCCAGGATGCCCAGCAAACCCTTGAGCAAACCCGCCAGGAGGAGGCTCGGCAAAGTGCGCAGTTGCTCAGCCAGCATCAGGGCCAGGTGCTGACGCTCAAAGCGCTGAAGTCCTGGGGGTTACAAGAGCGTTCATTGTCGGCAAGCACCCTGCGGGACGAAGGCGAGGTGCAAGCACTGCGAGCGCAGCACACGGAAAAGGAAATAGAGGTTGGCAGTGCCCAGAAGTACGCCACGGAGTGTTTGCGCCAGGTGGAAAAACTTCAGGAACTGTCCAAATTGCTCGCTCAGGAATCGATATGAAACAGGTTTCAAATGCCGCTCCTGAGCAGCGACGCATGCGCGAACTCCGGGAGGAGCCCGAACCCTCCGTGGCGGCCTACGTTCCCGTGGAGCAAGGGCGACTGTTTGCTTATCTGCTTGCAGGCGGTGCTGCAGAGAAACGTTTCGGACATTCGCGCATGGACATCAAGGCCTCAGTCGAGGCGGCCAGGGCCGATATGTTGGTCGAACAATTGGTGGCGCCTATACAGGCCGGTGGGCAGTGGCCGCTGCAGTTTGTGCTGTGCATGCCGCGCCTGGGGCGGGTTAACGCACTTGTACACCGTGAGCAGAACACCTGGGCCATTGAGCTGGACGCAGAGGAAGAGGCAACCAACCGTTGGCTGCGTGGCGTGCGGCAGCAATGCCAGGAACGATGCACGCAAGCCTTGGGGCAGCCCGTCAAGTTCTACCTGCCAGGTACCCGTTCATGATGAAGGTGCCCTTTTTGACATTGCCTGTGGTCAAGCACAGCACGGTCGCTGCGCGCCGAAGGCTGGGGCGTGGGCTGCGCTTGCCGTTTAAGGTCGCCGGGCAAGAGGGTGAACTGCTCATTGAACCCGGGCGTGCCCCTGTTGGCGGCGAGGCGTTGTGCTTCGAAACCGCCCTCGGTGTATTGGCGCTCGCTGAAGCGGGGCCGCTGTTGAGCCTGCTGGGCGAATGCCCTGTGCCATTGGCCAAGGCAGGCAACGATCCACATTCTTGGTTCTGGCCGCTGTTTGAGCAGCACCTCAGTCCCCAAGTCAAAGCGCTGTTTGGCTATATGCGATTGCTGGTGACTGCGCGTCCCGCAGGTTTCGGCTGCAGGTTGAGCGTGACGTTGGGGGCCTCTCGGGTCGTAGGTTATGTGTGGCTGGCTCACCAGAGCTTTCTAGCGTTGTGCGATGCCGCACCTTGGCGCTCTATCGCCGCGCCGATGCCGGCGTCGTTCAAGCTGGCCATTGCCGTGCCCCTTGGGCGCGTGCAGTTACCGCTGGCACAAGTGCGCAACCTGCGGGCTGGCGATGTGTTGGTGCTTGAGCAGGCTTTTTTTCAACCCCAGGGCAATGGCTACGTGCAGGTTGGCAGGCAGCGCCTTCATGGCTGCATTGACGACGACACCGGGCCGCTGTGCCTGACCCTGACTTCTATAGAGGACACGAGTGTGGACGAGGACTTTTCAGCAGCCTATTACGCTGAGCCGGAAGACGAACCAGTGATGGAAGTGTTCGGGCATGAACCGTTCGATGAGCTGAGCATGTCGCTGAGCGTGCGTTGCGGTGTGCTGAACCTGACCCTGGGCGAACTGCGCAACCTGGTTGAGGGTTCAGTATTGGGTATTACCGGTTATGCGCCGGGAATGGCCGGCCTGTACTACGGTGATCGGCCGATCGGCCAGGGGCAGTTGGTGGAAGTGGATGGGCGCTTGGGCCTGCAAGTGACGCGAGTGGTTTTTTCTCGATGAGTATTCAGGGCATAGATCCCTTCGTACTTGCGCTGTTCCTGGGGGCATTGTCGCTGATGCCCATGCTGCTGATCGTGTGTACGGCGTTCTTGAAGATTGTCATTGTACTGATGATCACCCGCAACGCTATCGGCGTGCAGCAAGTGCCTCCCAGCATGGCTATCAATGGCATCGCGCTGGCGGCGACGCTGTTTATCATGGCGCCTGTGGGTTACGAGATCGCCGAGAGCGTCAAGGTTTCGCCGCTGGATTTGAGCAGTGTGCAGATGGCCCTGCACACCGGCGGTGAGGCAATCAAACCCTTGCGTGCATTCATGCTGCGCAATATTGACCCGGATGTGTTGACGCACTTGCTGGAAAATACCGGGCGCCTGTGGCCGGCAGCCATGGCGCAGGAAGTCCAGCGAGAAGACTTGATTCTGTTGGTGCCTGCCTTTGTGCTGTCGCAATTGCAGGCGGGGTTCGAGATCGGCTTCCTCATCTACATTCCGTTCATTGTGATCGACCTGATTGTCTCCAATTTGCTACTGGCATTGGGCATGCAAATGGTCTCGCCGATGACCATTTCCTTGCCGCTCAAACTGTTGTTGTTCGTGATGGTTTCCGGGTGGTCACGGCTGCTCGACAGCCTCTTCTTTTCTTATCTCTGAGTGGCGTATGGAACCGATCGTGCTGTTCAAGCAGGGCATGCTGCTGGTCGTGGTGTTGTCGGCACCGCCGTTGATTGTGGCGGTGGTGGTCGGCGTATTGACCTCCCTTGTACAGGCGCTGATGCAGGTACAGGACCAGACCTTGCCGTTTGGCATAAAGCTGGTGGCAGTGGGTGTCACGCTGGTCATGACGGGGCGTTGGATCGGTGTGGAGTTGATTCAGCTGATCAATCTGACATTCGACATGATCTCTCGCTCTGCGCTGAACTGAGGTCTTGCCTGTGCTGCAGTATCTTGACTACCTGCCCAGCCTGTTGATTGGCATGGCGCGAATCTACCCTTGTGCCTTTCTGGTCGCGGCGTTTTGTTTTCAACATATCCGCGGGATGCCGCGCCACGCCATTGTGGCAGTACTGGCACTGCTGCCTGCACCGGGTATATATGCCACCTTCGCCGACCAGGAACTCTCTACGCTGATGCTCAGCGCGTTGGTGCTCAAGGAGGCGGCCCTGGGGACCTTGCTGGGCGTATTACTGTCGATGCCGTTCTGGATGTTCGAGGCGGTGGGGGCGCTGCTGGATAACCAGCGGGGAGCCTTGGCGGGTGGCCAGCTCAACCCTTCGCTTGGGCCGGATGCCACACCCATCGGGCATCTGTTCAAGGAGCTGGCGATTTTTTTGTTGATGGCCACCCTGGGGCTTGGAGCACTGACGCAGGTGATCTGGGACAGCTACTCGGTCTGGCCGCCTACCGTTTGGTTTCCACTTCCGCACGCCAATGGGTTTGGCGTGTTTCTCAACCTGCTCGGCGACACGTTCACCCACATGATGCTCTACGCCGCACCTTTTATCGCGGTGCTGCTGTTGTTGGAGTTTGGCGTTGCCCTGTTAGGACTTTATAGCCCGCAGCTGCAGGTGAGTACGCTGGCCCCACCGGTCAAGTGCCTGGCGGGTATTGGTATTTTGCTGTTGTATTTTGAACTGTTGCAGGACCTGATCGTCGGCCGCTTAAGCCTGCTGGGCGAGCTCAAGCACGCCCTGGGGCTGATGTTCAAGGTGGCGATGCCATGAGTGATTCCGGTGAGAAAAAACACCCGGCCAGTGCCAAGAAACTGCGTGATCAACGCAAGAAAGGCCAGGTTGCCCAAAGCCAGGATGTCGGCAAGCTTCTGGTGCTGACAGCCATCAGCGAGATCGCGCTATGGACCGCTGACCGCAGCCTGCAGCGGTTTCAGGAAATGATGCTGCTGCCGATATCCCGCATCAGCCGACCCTTTGTGTCAGCCTTGGAGGAGGTGCTGCTCGACGCCATGGTGGTGTTTTTTTCCTTTGCGTTGCTGATGGCTTCAGTGGCAATCGCCGTCAAGCTGCTCAGTAGCTGGATGCAGTTCGGCTTGCTGTTCGCGCCGGAAATCCTGAAGTTGGATTTCAAGCGCCTCAACCCCCTTAATCAGCTCAAACAGATGTTCTCCGCCCAGTCGCTGATGAACCTGTTGATGGGGGTCGCCAAGGCGGTGTTGTTAGGCGTGGTGTTGTATGCGGTGATCGGTCCTTCCCTTGGGGCCTTGATCAACTTGGCCAACAGCGACCTGTCCAGTTATATCCTGGCGCTGATTGATCTGTTTCGTTACCTGTTGCATGTGTGCCTGGGCCTGTTGCTGGTGTTGGCACTTCTCGACCTGACGCTGCAGAAACACTTCTTTGCCAAGCGCATGCGCATGACCCAGGTCGAGGTGGTCAAGGAATACAAGGACATGGAAGGCGACCCCCATGTGAAGGGCCAGCGACGGTCGCTGGCGCAGCAATTGGCTCAGGAGGAGCCAAAGGTCAAGTTGCCCAAGCTGGAAGAGTCCGACATGTTGGTCGTCAACCCGACGC
This sequence comes from Pseudomonas sp. B19125, assembly GCF_044218855.1. NCBI lineage: Bacteria > Pseudomonadati > Pseudomonadota > Gammaproteobacteria > Pseudomonadales > Pseudomonadaceae > Pseudomonas > Pseudomonas sp. B19125. Next base: position 6,126,485 of record NZ_CP162589.1, on the reverse strand, counting down.
ACTTTGCCGTCGCGTTGTATTACCGCCCCGGCAAGACACCGCTGCCGTTGCTGGTGGACAAAGGCACGGATGCCGACGCGCGTGAACTGATCAAAAGGGCTAAAGCGGCTGACGTGCCGGTCATTCAGTGTGTATGGCTGGCCCGCACGCTCTACACCAATAAGCTCGGCGCCAGTATCCCTCGTGAAACCCTGCAGGCTGTCGCGCTGATCTACCGCACCTTGCGTGAGTTGGATGATGAAGCCAAGCGCGAAACCCTGGAGTTGCCTGAGCTGGAACAACGCTGATCAACGCGTGGCGCGGGCATCCAATGCATCAAGGTTGGCCAGTGAAAGCAAGCGGCTGACGGCACTATCAAGCGCGTTGTGGTGCGTAGGCAGCGAGCGCCAGATGACCAGGGTCCCTTGGGCGTCGAGATAGACAAAGCAACCGTCGTACCTCACTGCTTGTTCAAAACGTCGCTCCAGTGCCCGCTGCACCTGCCCGGCTTGCAATGCTTCGCGCGCGATGTGCAAGGCTAACCCCGGGCGGGTGCCGGCTTGCAGCGTACACAGGTGGATACCTGGGAGGAGTTGCAGGTGGGCGGCAACGCCTCTGCGCACGTCGGCCAAAAAAACCTGACGATGCAATGCATCGTCAGGCTGTGTCGTGAGGCTCATCGTTCCAGGGAAATGGTCTGGTAGTCTGCCCGCTCCCCAGAGGGGCCGGAGTCTACGCGCATCTCTGGTGGCCACCAGACCACCATTTTGTCACTGCTCGATTGCGGGCGCGTGCAGGAGTCGCCCTTGCAGGTTGGCGTACAGCCGGCGGCGATCATTGCTGCGCCGATCAAGATAATACTCAAGAGTCCGTGCTTCATGGCGTGGTCTTCAAGGGGGCGGTGAGAAGGGAAGGGCGGGGTACGCCGATGTGTTCATCTTTCACAACGGGCCGCATGGCGATAAACACTTCAGCTTCTTCACCCGGTTTAAGCCAGGCGCGTGGCCAGACACTGACCGCCAGCGTTTGTGAGTTGCTGCATTCTTTTTCATCGATGCGCACGTTGCGTTTGATCTGGTTGCGCACGACCACCACCGCCACATTGAACTGCGCGCCGGTATACCACTGGCTGCGCTCGCTGTTGAGCGCCAACAGATCGCGCGTGGCGCACAACGTGTCCAGTTGCAGGGGCATTGGCCCTGCCTTGAAACCGTCTGGGACTTCGCCGCTGACCAGGTGCGCCAGGGTGCTGGTGATATCGCTTCGGTTTATGGGCGGCAGATGGGCGGCTTGCCGGCGCGCCAGAGGCTTGAGGGCAGCCTGCAATTGGGCCTGGTCCTCCTGGGGCAAGTAACGCGAAGGGTCAGATTGGTCGCCGATGACCCGTGGGGTGAGGATGAACAGTCGCTCGCGTCGACTGTTCTGTCGTTCAGTCGAGGAGAACAATGCCTTGCCCAGCAAAGGAATATCGCCCAGGAGCGGCACCTTGCTTTGTTTGTCCTTGTTGTCTGTGACATGGAAACCACCGACCACCAATGAGCGCTTTTCCGCCATTACCGCCTGGGTGCTCACCTTGCCACGGCGAACATCGAGGTCATCGGGCTGTAGGTTGAGTTCGTCGAAGTTACCGTCTTCAATATCCACCACCAAATGGATCTGGTGGCCACCACGGCTGGTGATCACCCGTGGCACCACCTGAAAGCTGGTGCCGACGGTCACGGGTAAAATGGTTGCGTAGTCTCTGCCGGCCTTCAGGTATCGCGTGCGGTTGAAATCGATGACCGCCGGCTGGTTCTCCAGGGTGAGCACGGAAGGGTTGGAGACCAGGGTTGCCAGCCCTTGGGACTCCAGGGCACGTATGTGAGCGTAGAAGCGCCCGGGGTTGCCAATCGACAACTGAGAAGTCGTGCCCGGTGCCACGTTGACGCCGCCGCGCCAGCGGCTGTTTTGAAAGCCCCATTCAACCCCGAACTCTTGCAACTTTGTGCGTTCGATGTCGAGGATGATGGCGTCTATCTCCACCAGCTTGCGTGCAACGTCGAGTTGGGTGATCAACTCGCGGTACATCGTTTGGCGCTCAGGCAGGTCGTAGATCAGAATCGCGTTATTACGCACGTCGGCTTCGACCCGGATTCGGCTGGTTGCGCGTGGGGCGCGAGGGCCGAGTGAGGCGCCCGTCGACAGCCCTCCTGCATTCGTGGGGTTGGCGAGCATCTGCTCCAGCAGAGGGTTGTTCAACCGCGGGACGTTGGGCGTAATCAGGGCCGACGGTGAAGAAGCGCCGGAAGATTGTGTGGCATTGGCGACTGTGGAGGTGGAGCGCGGCTCCAGTAACCCACGCAGCACGCTGGCCACGCCCGCGATGGTCAGCTTCTCTCCGCGATAATCGATGATCCGGTCCGCCGCGTTGGCGTACTTGAGCGGGTAAGTCAGCACGCTCTGTTTTTCATTTGGAGATCTGCGTTGGCTGCTGAACTGTTTGATCTGCTCGATATAGCGTTTAGGACCGGAGACGAGTACAACGCCATCATCCGGCAATTCACCCCAGCCAAATCGGCTGTCGAGCAGGCCGATATCGGTCAGGGCCTTTTTAAGGTCTGCGATCGTTTCCGACGAAACTTCCAGCCGCGCAGACTCTTGCTGATCCAGCGTGCTGATGTACAGGGTGTTGTTATACAGGTACCACTGGAAGCGGTGTTCGACCCCCAGCCTGTCGAGCATGGACTGGGGAGTATTAGCGCGTATTTTGCCATTGACCACGCCCTCCAGCAGGCCCTCGATTTGCAGTTGGGTGCCGAAGGTCTGGGCGAAGTCTTCGAGCACTTCGCGTACAGGCTTGTACTGGGTTTCGTAGGCATACGCCGTGTTTTTCCATTCCGCTGGAATGGCGGCAAGGGGGCTTTGCAGAGGTATCAACAGGCACATCAGAACTATTGGAATACGCCAGTCGGCGTGTTTGAAACGCGCACAGGGCGAGCTGATAGACAAGCGTAAACGCTTGTAAATGAGGGTGTTCATATAGGATTCTCTAGTTAATAAAACTGCGCACGCAGTGGAGTTGGCCCACATTTTTTGGGCGTTCTGGCCAGCCGCTTGGCCGTGGAACGCCAGGTGTCGCGCTGATTGAGAAGGGATTCGAGTTGGTTAAACAGAACGGCCTGATGGTCTTCCTGCGTGACGCATTGAAGTAGCCAGAGCTGCCCCGTGGAGGGCTCGACTGAAAGCGCTCCCTGAAAGTACGCCAGGCTTGCTCCACCCAGTTGTAGCCAGGTTTCCATTGTTGTTTGTGCGTGCTTTGGCTGATGGGTAAGTTGAGCGCTGAGCAAAAAACACTGCGGGTAACGACGCAGGGTTATGGCGTCGTCGCCCTCCAGCAGCGTGATTTCTTGCTCTGCCCCCGCCAGCCACTGAGTGAGCCGCGCGCTGAAACACTCAGGTCCCATTGAAAATGATTTTTCCCATCTCGGCTCGGTGGCCGAGAACCGCTCCGGCGGCAGTCGTCTGTAGCATCAAGTTTTGTTTCAGCCTGAAGTGTTCACCCAGCAGTGATGAAAACTCTTTCGAGGTTATTTCATCAGGGATGCCCTGACCGAGTTGTTCGAACTGCCGGTTGTTTTTGCTTAAATCCCTGAAGATTTGCCCGCCCTCGCGTGCGTCGAGTTTCATATGCTGATCTCCGTTGAACGTGTATTTTTTATGTGGTTTGCCTTTGGGATCCGTTCCACGATTTTTTAAATATCTGGATAAAAAATGCAGCAGGCCGGTTGAGAAGTTAATCCTCTGAAACAAAGTCTGTGTGAGACACCAACAGGGCATTGATCGAAGAGGCCCAGTCGATACGAAAGCTGCCTTCCTCTGCCTCCAGGATCAACATCTGTGGCTGAACAGACTCGTCACACAGCAGGCGCCAGGGCGCTTCGGTATGTTGATCCAGCCAATGTTCCACATCCGCCTGATCCTGCGGGTTGCAGACCAACTTTGCGCGGATCGCCGGGGCCTGGGCTGCGAGCATTTGCTTGAGCATGGCAGACACCCGTTGAGTGGGCGTTGTGTCCTCGAGCAAGCTGCGAATGGCACTGTGGGTGACTGATGTGGCGATGCGTTCGATGTTGTCGAGGACCGCTTGCTGCTGCGTGTGCCACAGATGCAATTGGCGATTGGCGCGTTGCCAGAACTCATGTTGAGCCTGCAGCAGCAATTGGTCGCGTTGCACATAGGTCTGGCGCAGGATTTCATCTGCCTGAACCTGGGCACTGTTTAACAATTCGGTGTCGCGGGCGCAGTCCGCCAACGTTTCCAAGGGAATCAGCGAGCAGGTCCGTGAAGGAAGCGGCTTGCGTAGCTCAATCGTGCGTTTGCACAGCATCGTCCTGGGCCTCCTCGGCGAAGGAAAACACCGGCTCGTTGTTTGACGCGCCGGTGCGCCATATTGCGGCCTTCCAAATAGTTTCAAGCTTGTCGTGGGCATCGATCAGTCGAGGGTTCTTCTCTAGGGCGAGCACCCGATGGCGGTCAAAGCTCAACCGCAGCCGCTGCCACACAGGGGGTTCTACCCAGGCGCGTAGATAGTGCAGGGGGTCTTCAGTGTTGATTTGCAGGCTGTTGGGCAGCAGTGCCTTGGAAAGGCGTACGCACCAGAGTTGCAGGTCTTGGCTCAATGGCGTGCGGTTCTTGATCTGGTAAACACCGCCGACCAGCGCGAGGATGAGGTCTCTGCGTTGTTCAGGTTCAAGTACCAACTGCAACAGTGCTGGAGACGGTTCGACAGGCAGGCATGGGTCAATTCCCAACGCCGTTGCCATTGCCGCGTGCTGGCTCTGGCAGAGTGTTTTCGAATAGGGCAATGAAGGGACGAAAGGCGGCCAGTCATGGGGCGAATCGAGCCATGGACAGGCCCACCACTTGGCCCAACTGAGGCTGTCATGCGTCATTCGTGTTCGGCTCGGCTTGTTGGGCGCCGCGCGCCTTTTTCACCCAGAACCCCGCTGCAGCGCACCCCACTAACAGGGCGATAAAGAACAATGTCACCATGGTCTGCCAAAAAGCGAGGTCCCCGGGCTTAATCAGAAACGGCCCGAAGTAGGCGAGTTGCTGCTTTTCCTTGTAGGCGGTAGCCGGTACGAAGATCACGGTCAGTTTTTGCGGGTTTGCAACGGCTGTTGTCATGCCCGGTATGCTACTGGCGACCATCCGCCGAATGCGCGGCAGCAAACTGTCGGGTTCCAGCCGTGGATCATGCTTGATGAAGACCGATGCCGAGGCCGGCTGTACCGGCTCTCCCGGTGCGACCCGCTCGGGCAGTACCACGTGTACCCTGGCGACAAGAACCCCATCGATATTGGACAAGGTCGCTTCCAGCTCCTGAGACAAGGCATAGATATAGCGCGCCCGTTCCTCAAGCGGTGTCGAGATGACACCTTCCTTGCGAAACACGTCGCCCAGCGTAGAGCGCGCAGTCTTTGGTAACCCGGCGGCGGCAAGCGTGTGGACCGCGGCAGCAATATCATCTGTGCGCACGCGAACGACCACGCCGTCTTTCTCCAGCTGTTTTTGTGCCCGAATGTGCTTGTCTGCCAATTCAGCGATTACCTCATTGGCTTCCTGCTCGGATAACTTGCGGTGCAGTTCGACGCTTTCACCGCATCCGCTCAGCACCGATAAGAGGGTCAGCCATAAGAGAATAAAGCGGCAGCGGCGCATGGTTCACCTATTGCAGGTTAGTGGTTTTCTCAACAAACGAAGTGCAGTGTTTTATTACCTTGACGCCGATGTTGAGGATTTCTTTTGATTCAATAATGGTCTGTGTGGCGTCCGCCATTTTCAGCTCGTTTTGGGTCTTGGTATATTCACGCAGGAGCTTGGGGATTTTTTCGTTGTTGGATTTCAACCGCTCTGATTGGCTCACCAGCGACCGACTGTTTCCTGGGGCGGGGGGGGCCGACGGATAGGGATTGTTCTGCTCCAGTGCTGCACTGAAGAAATGCGCGTCGTGGGCGCTATCACTGCTTTTTTCGACGGGAAACACAGGGGCACCTGAATAGGTTTCCCGCTCTTTTTCAAGCGTTGTGCGCATATAAACCTCCCTCAGGAAAATAGACAGGCTTTCTCTATTTAATACACTAGAGAAAGCCTGTGTTGCTTATTGTACTTTGTTAATTACCTGGCTCCACTTGCTGGCAATCGAAGCATCTTTATCCAGCTTTGCCATCTCGAGCGTTTCTTTGTTTTTTTCCTCAGTGAGCGTTTTCATTTGATCAAAAAGCTGTTTGCTGGTAATGCTGCCGACTGGAGATGTCATGATTTCACCTTTGGGTTGTCTATCGGATAGTTGGGTATTCGTCATGAGGCATTCGATTAATCGTGCTACATCGTTATTTGATAATCGATGCTCGTACACTGAGTGGCGATGCCTCTGGAAACAGTTCCATCGGCCTATTTCTACTTGTTTCAGCGTTTATTGCACTTCCTGAGCGTGCAAACACGCGTTGAGTGAAACACCCAGTTGCTTCATTCGGTAGTAGAGCGTGCGCTTGGCAACCCCCAGTTCCAACGCCACACAATCCACGCTGTAAGTGTGACGATGTAAAGACTCTTCAATGAGCGTTTTCTCAATACGCTGCAGACGGTCTTTCAGGCCCAGTTCCAGCGGTTCTGCATTCGATGCCGATAAAGGCGGCAGCCCAAGGACAAAACGCTTGGCCGTGGAGCGTAGTTCGCGGACATTGCCCGGCCACGTATGACACAACAACCGCTGGAGCAGTTCGGTTGGGGGGTGAGGGGCTGTGCAGTTGAAGTGCTCCGCCTCTTGTTTAATCATCTCCAGAAACAACGGTACGATACGCTCACGTCGGTCACGCAGCGGCTGCAGCTTGATGTTAATAACGTTCAGGCGAAAATACAGGTCCCGCCTGAAGCTGCCTTGCTCGACCATGTCATGCAGTGATTGTTGAGCGGACGCGATGACGCGCATGTCGACGGGGATGAAACGTGTTGAGCCCAGCCGTTCAACCCCTCGTGATTCGAGCATACGCAATAGCTTGGCCTGCAGCGAAAGCGGCATGCTGTCGATTTCATCCAAATACAACGTACCCAGGTGAGCCGCCTCGATAAACCCTGCGCGTGATTGTACAGCCCCGGTATAAGCACCACTGTTGACACCGAATAATTGGCTTTCGGCGAGGCTCTCCGGAATGGCGGCGCAATTGACCGCAACAAAGTTACCTCGACGGCCGGACAGGCGATGTATTCGTTGTGCCAGGGTATCTTTGCCAGTGCCGGTTTCCCCCAGCAACAAGATGTCAACATTCAGTGTCGCGGTGCTATTGATCGTGTTCTCAATATCCGAGCCTTCAATGAATGGCGTATCGGTTTCGCTTTCTTTTTGATCGGCGGCCGACATCGGGTGGGTGCTCCACTAGCGTGATTGTTTACGATTAAAGGGCTGTGATTTAGACGGTGTTTGGGCAGAGCGTAAAGTATAAGATTTATCATCGAGTATGCAGGTAAGAGTAAGCCAGGCTTGCGTAGGAAAAGTCATTAACTTGTCGCTTAACGTCACTCGAGGTTGTTGGGCTGTTTTTGTTACGACAAATAGGAAACGTCTTAAGGTTTCAAATAGATAAGAGGATAGCTATTGTCGAAATACAAACAACCGCCCACAAAAAAGCCGATGCAGTGCATCGGCTTTTTTGTGGGCGGCAAAACCGCGATGGCGCTTAGACGTTGAAACGGAAGTGCATCACGTCGCCATCCTTGACGATGTACTCTTTGCCTTCCAGGCGCCATTTACCGGCTTCCTTGGTACCGGCTTCACCCTTGTACTGGATGAAGTCGTTGTAGGCGATGACTTCGGCGCGAATAAAGCCTTTTTCGAAGTCGGTGTGGATCACGCCGGCGGCCTGTGGTGCAGTGGCACCGACCTTGACGGTCCAGGCGCGGACTTCTTCAACACCGGCGGTGAAGTAGGTCTGCAGGTTGAGCATTTCGTAGCCGGCGCGGATCACGCGGTTCAGGCCAGGCTCTTCCAGGCCCAGGGCCTCGAGGAACATGTCTTTTTCTTCGCCGTCATCGAGCTCGGCGATTTCCGCTTCGATCTTGTTGCACACCGGCACCACGATAGCGCCTTCTTCGTCGGCGATGGCCTTGACCACATCCAGCAAAGGGTTGTTCTCGAAGCCGTCTTCGGCAACGTTGGCGATGTACATCACAGGCTTGGTGGTCAGCAGGTGGAAGCCTTTGATCACGGCTTTCTCGTCGACACCCATGTTCTTCATCAGGCTGCGTGCCGGCTTGCCTTCGGTGAAGTGTGCGATCAGTTGTTCCAGCAGGCCTTTCTGAACCACTGCGTCCTTGTCACCGCCCTTGGCGTTACGCGCGACTTTCTGCAGTTGCTTTTCGCAGCTGTCGAGGTCGGCGAAGATCAGTTCCAGGTCGATGATCTCGATGTCGCGTTTCGGGTCAACGCTGTTGGAGACGTGAATCACGTTCTCGTCTTCAAAGCAGCGGACCACGTGGGCGATGGCATCGGTTTCACGGATGTTGGCCAAAAACTTGTTGCCCAGGCCCTCACCTTTCGACGCGCCGGCTACCAGGCCCGCGATGTCGACGAACTCCATGGTGGTCGGCAGGATACGCTTGGGATTGACGATCGCCGCCAACGCGTCCAGGCGCGGGTCTGGCATCGGCACGATACCGCTGTTGGGTTCGATGGTGCAGAAGGGGAAGTTCTCCGCCGCAATACCGGACTTGGTCAGGGCGTTGAACAGGGTGGATTTGCCGACGTTGGGCAGGCCGACGATGCCGCAATTGAATCCCATGGTGTTTCCCCTCGGTAAGAGTCAGGCCTTCTGGCTGTGCAGGTTTTTCATCGCGCGGTTCCATTCACCGGCGAAGATATCCGGCAGCACGCCGAGGGCAAAGTCGATGCTGGCATCGAGTTTTTCCTGTTCGGCGCGTGGCGCACGACCCAGGACGAAATTTGAAACCATACTGGCAACGCCTGGGTGGCCAATGCCGAGCCGCAGACGGTAAAAATTATTCTGATTACCCAACTGCGCAATGATGTCGCGCAGGCCATTGTGGCCGCCATGCCCGCCGCCTAACTTGAGTTTGGCAACGCCGGGTGGCAGGTCCAGTTCGTCATGGGCCACCAGGATTTCTTCGGGTTTGATCCGGAAGAAGCCCGCAAGCGCCGCGACAGCCTGGCCGCTGCGGTTCATGTAGGTGGTAGGAATCAGCAGACGAACATCCTGACCCTGGTGCGAGAAGCGCCCGGTCAGGCCAAAATATTTGCGATCGGCCACAAGGTTCACACCTTGTGCGTGGGCGATACGCTCAACAAAAAGGGCCCCCGCGTTATGCCGGGTCTGTTCGTATTCGGCGCCTGGATTTCCCAGGCCAACGATCAGTTTAATGGCAGTCACGACAGGGGCCCTTCCTTTGGAGTTGTGGATAACATCGCCGCAACCTGTGTGCGGCGAAAGCGGTCAACAAAAGATCATTTACTCAAGAGTAAACGCCGCGTTATCGCCCGCTTTCTCGCTACGTTCCGGTCCGCGATGTTTCCTCAAGCTCCGACATTACAGAGTGAATTACTCTGCAGCGCCTTCTTCAGCTTCTGGTGCAACGCGTGGAGCGTGAACGTTTGCAACAGCTTTGTCATCACCGTGAGCCAGTGCAACAAACTCAACGCCTTTAGGGGCTTTGAGGTCGGACAGGTGAACGATGTCGCCGATTTCCAGAGCCGACAGGTCGACTTCGATGAACTCAGGCAGGTCTTTCGGCAGGCAGGTCACTTCGATCTCGGCAACAACGTGCGAAACTTCGCCGCCTTTCTTGACCGGAGCTTCTTCACCAACAAAGTGCACAGGCACGATAGCGGTCAGTTTCTGACCGGCTACTACGCGTACGAAGTCAGCGTGCAGCACGTGGCCTTTGGCTGGGTGACGTTGCAGGGCCTTGATGATGACGTTCTGCTTCTTGCCACCAACATTCAGCTCGATGATGTGGCTGTAGGCCGCATCGTTTTCGAGCAGTTTGGCGATTTCTTTGGCCAGCATGCTGATGGATTCAGGGGCTTTGTCGCCACCGTAAACTACAGCTGGAACCAGGCTTGCGAGACGACGCAGGCGGCGGCTCGCACCTTTCCCCAGGTCGGAACGCGCTTCAGCATTCAGAGTAAAATCGTTCATGTTGTATCTCCAAAATAACCACATTCGCCCCAGCGTTTGCGACCAGCGCTAAAGGCGATATGGGCAAAAAAGCCCCGCCCCAACAGAATGCTGGGGCGGGGCGCTTTTCGTCAGTGGGATGTTTCGTAAGGTTTGACCCTTATCGGAACATCGCGCTGATCGATTCTTCGTTGCTGATGCGGCGAACCGCTTCGGCAACTACCGGTGCGATATCCAGTTGACGGATACGCGAACAGGCTTGAGCTGCTGCGGACAACGGGATGGTGTTAGTCACCACCAGTTCGTCCAGCATGGAGTTCTCGATGTTCTCGATCGCTCGGCCCGACAGCACAGGGTGTGTGCAGTAGGCGAAGACTTTTGCTGCACCATGCTCTTTCAAGGCTTTCGCCGCGTGGCACAGGGTGCCGGCGGTGTCGACCATGTCATCAACCAGAATACAGGTACGCCCTTCGACATCACCGATGATATGCATCACTTCAGAGTGATTGGCTTTCTCACGGCGTTTGTCGATGATCCCGAGGTCCACGCCCAGGGATTTGGCAACAGCCCGTGCACGCACGACGCCACCAATGTCCGGGGACACGATCATCAGGTTTTCAAAGCGCTGGTCTTCAATGTCATCCACCAATACTGGGGAGCCGTAGATGTTATCTACCGGAATATCGAAGAACCCCTGGATTTGGTCAGCGTGCAGGTCAACCGTGAGAACACGGTCGATGCCTACCACGGTCAGCATGTCAGCAACGACTTTCGCGCTGATAGCCACACGTGCGGAACGCGGACGGCGATCCTGACGGGCATAACCAAAGTAAGGGATTACAGCTGTGATTCGAGTCGCTGAGGAGCGGCGGAAGGCATCAGCCATCACGACGAGTTCCATCAGGTTATCGTTGGTCGGAGCGCAAGTCGGCTGAATAATGAAAACATCTTTACCGCGGACGTTTTCATTGATCTCGGCTGTAATTTCGCCGTCGGAGAATTTACCGACAGAGATGTCACCGAGAGGGATATGCAGCTGACGTACGACACGTCGAGCCAGATCGGGGTTGGCGTTCCCCGTAAAGACCATCATCTTGGACACGCGCAGTACCTAGAGGCTGAGGGTAACCTGGATGAGTATTAGAAAATGGCAGGGGCGGCTGGATTCGAACCAACGCATGGCAGGATCAAAACCTGCTGCCTTACCGCTTGGCGACGCCCCTGTATCTGTTGCAACGAGTACCCAGTACTCGGTTCCTTTTAGAGCAGACTTTGAAGCTTGCGATGCAACATCGAAACGTTGCTTCCCTTTGCTACAAACCCTGTAAGGGTCTCTGTAAGAAGGGCCGAGACTTTATCAGCTTCAGCTTTGCTTGGGAAGCCCCCAAACACACAACTTCCAGTTCCGGTTAATTTTGCTTCGGTAAATTTACCTAACAAATTCAAAGCGTTACGTACCTCTGGATAACGCCTTGCTACAACCGGTAAGCAGTCATTTCGACTGTTTCCCTTGGGAACGGGGCGCACTTTAATGGGAGGAGAGTTACGTGTCAACAGTGGATCTGAAAAAATTTCTGCTGTACTTACAGATACTTGCGGAACAAGCACGACATACCAAGGCTCTTCGGGGTATTCCGGGGTGAGTTTCTCCCCGACGCCTTCGGCAAAAGCCGCGTGCCCACGCACGAAAACCGGCACGTCGGCGCCCAGTGTCAGGCCCAGCGTGGCCAGGCGATCGTGGTCCCAGCCCAGTTGCCACAAGTGATTCAAACCGAGCAGCGTGGTCGCGGCATTTGAGCTGCCGCCACCGATGCCGCCGCCCATGGGCAAAATTTTATCGATCCAGATGTCGATGCCGAGTGAGCAACCGGATTGCGCCTGAAGTTTTTTCGCGGCCCTGACGATCAGATTGCTGTCGTGGGGCACGCCTTCGAATTCGGTGTGCAGTTGGATCACGCCATCGTCGCGCACGGCGAAGGTGAGTTCATCGCCGTAATCGAGAAACTGAAACAGCGTCTGCAACTCGTGGTAGCCGTCTTCACGGCGACCCAGAATGTGCAGCATCAAATTGAGTTTGGCCGGGGAGGGCAGTGTCAAGGTGGTGGCGGTCACGTTATTGCCCCAGCTTGCGCGGTTGCCATTCCTTGATCACCAGCGTGACGTCAAGGTCGGTGCCATGCAGTTTGATGCGCTCGGGCAGCCAGTAGGCGCCCTGTTGCACATAGCTGAGGTATTCAACCTGCCAGCCATCCTGCTCAAGCGTGGCCAGGCGGCTGTCGCCGTTGAGGCTCAGCCTGCTTTTGCTGTCCGGCGCAGGCAGGCCGCGTACCCACCACACAAGGTGCGAAACGGGGAGCTTCCAGCCAATCTGTTGTTCCAGCAGTTCTTCCGGCGTGGCTGCCTCATAGCGGCCTTGATTGGCCACTTCCAGGCTCACTTGCCCTGGCCGGCCGGTCAGGCGCGCAGCACCGCGGCCAAGTGGCCCGGACAAACGGATATCGTAATAGTCCTGGCGCTGCAGCCAGAACAACGTGCCGCTGCCGGAATCTTTCGGCGCGCGAACCCCGACCTTGCCGTCGATCTGCCAGCCGTCGATGCTGCTGAGCTGCTCTTTGTGCTGTTTCCATTGCGCCGGGTTGCCCTGGCCTTCAACGGATTCACGACTGCCGATGCCCGCGCAACCGGCGAGCAGGGCGATGAAACTGAAAACAATAACGTGGCGCAAAAACATAAGCTTAAAGGGTCTCGGATCCGGTCAGGCGCTTGATGGTGCCGCGCAGGATGGGGCTTTCGGGTTGTTCCTTGAGGAATTTTTCCCAGATTTGTCGCGCTTCGCGCTGTTTGCCATTGGCCCACAGCACTTCACCCAGGTGGGCTGCCACCTCTTGGTCAGGGAAACGTTCGAGTGCCTGGCGCAGCAGGCGTTCGGCTTCGTCCAGATTGCCCAGGCGGTAATTCACCCAACCCAGGCTGTCGAGCACGGCCGGGTCTTCCGGGTTGAGCTTGTGGGCTTGTTCGATCAGCACCTTGGCTTCGGCGTAACGCGTGGTGCGGTCCGACAGGGTGTAGCCCAGGGCATTGAGCGCCATGGCATTGTCCGGGTCGCGCTTGATGATCAGGCGCAGGTCTTTTTCCATCTGCGCCAGGTCATTGCGTTTTTCCGCCTGCATGGCGCGGGTGTACAGCAGGTTCAAGTCGTCGGGGTATTGCAGCAAGGCTTGTTGCAGCAATTTCCAGGCGCGTTCGCCCTGCTTGTTGGCCGACAGTGTTTCGGCCTGGATCAGGTACAGCTGGATCGCATAGTCCGGTTCGGCATCACGTGCCGCCGCCAGGCGTTTTTCCGCTTCGTCGGTGCGGCCGTTGCTCATCAGGATATCGGCCTGACGCAGCTGGGCCGGCAGGTAATCGTTGCCGGGGCCGACCTGGGCGTACTCAAGCAGCGCAGCCTGCGGGTCGTTGCGTTCTTCCGCGATGCGGCCGAGGTTCAGGTGCGCCGAATCCACATGGCTTTCGCGCTCGATCAGCTCCTCCAGATAACCCTTGGCCTCGTCCCAGGCCTTGGCTTCCAGGCAGACCAGTGCCAGGGAGTAACGCAGCTCGTCGTCGTCGGGGTATTGCTGGACCAGGTTGGCGAACTGCACTTTGGCGTCTTCCATGCGGTCTTGCTCCACCAGCATTCGCGCATAGGTCAGCAGCAAGCGCTTGTCGCCCGGGTATTTCTTGATGCTTTTTTCCAGCAGTGGAATCGCTTCCTTGCCGCGATTAAGGTTCTGCAGCAAGCGTGCGCGCAGCAGAATCGGGGCGATCTCGCCGTCTTCCGGCGGGTTCTGCTCCAGCAGCTTGAGGGCGGCATCGGCTTCATCATCCTGCTGCAGCAGCAAGGCTTTGCCGAAAATCAGTTGGCTGTTTTTCGGATGCTTTTGCAGCAGGCGGTCAAAACTCTTCATCAAGCCATTGCGCGTGTCCTGGTCAGTGTCGGCAGCCGACAGCGCGAGGAAGTCGAAATGCGTGTCGCCCTTGCCCTGCAGGACTTTCTCCATATACACCATGGAGTCGTCATAGCGCCCGGCGCGTGCCAGTTGCACGGCCGCCGCACGTTGCGCTTCCAGGTCTTGCGGAGCGTTTTTCGCCCAGATCAGAGAAGTATCCAGCGCGGCCTGGTCAGCGCCCAGGTATTCGGCGATGCGAAACGCACGCTCCGAAATGCCCGGGTCCTGGGTGTTGATGGCCTGGGTCACATAGTTATCCAGGGCAATATCGAAACGATTGCGCTGGCCGGCGAGTTCCGCGGTCAGCAGGCTGTAGATCGTTTCTTCATTGAACGAGGAGTAAACCTTGGGCTTTTCAGGGGCTGGGGCGCTGTCTTCGACCGGCGGCGTACCGTCCGGCGACACGGGTGCCAAGGCCTGGCAGCCGCTGAGGAAGACAAAAGCAAGGAGCAACGCGGAAGATCTATTCATATAGGAAGAGGACGACTAACCTGCGGTCGGATCATCATGACACAAGCCTTCGGCCAAACATAACCGAGTCTCAGTGGGCGCCTTTATAGGCACAAGCTACTAGGACAATAGACGACGGTGGTTGTTCTGGATCTTTCGAAGTAGGACAATTGTCGGCTTCCCGACATCATCAGCGATATTGAATGGCCTTCCTCGCACTCGGTATTAACCACAAGACTGCAACCGTAGACGTGCGCGAGCGCGTGGCGTTTACGCCAGAGCAGTTGGTTGAGGCCTTGCAGCAGCTCTGCCGGCTCACCGACAGCCGCGAAGCTGCGATCCTTTCGACCTGCAATCGCAGCGAGCTTTATATAGAGCAGGAACATCTCTCAGCGGATGTGGTGCTGCGCTGGCTGGCCGATTATCACCATTTGGATCTCGAGGACCTGCGCGCCAGTGCATATGTGCACGAAGAGGATGCGGCAGTTCGTCACATGATGCGCGTCGCCGCAGGGCTCGACTCGCTGGTGTTGGGCGAGCCGCAGATCCTCGGCCAGATGAAATCCGCCTACGCCGTGGCCCGCGAGGCTGGCACCGTCGGCCCGTTGCTTGGGCGTTTGTTCCAGGCTACGTTCAATTCGGCCAAGCAGGTGCGCACCGATACCGCCATCGGTGAAAACCCGGTGTCCGTCGCGTTCGCCGCCGTCAGCCTGGCCAAACAGATTTTCAGTGACTTGCAGCGCAGCCAGGCGCTGCTGATCGGCGCCGGTGAAACCATCACCTTGGTCGCTCGCCACCTGCATGACCTGGGCGTCAAGCGTATCGTGGTCGCCAACCGCACCCTGGAGCGCGCGAGCATCCTGGCCGAGCAGTTTGGCGCCCACGCGGTGTTGCTCTCGGACATCCCGGCCGAGCTGGTGCGCAGCGATATCGTCATCAGCTCCACCGCCAGCCAGTTGCCGATCCTGGGCAAAGGCGCGGTCGAGAGCGCGCTGAAGCTGCGCAAGCACAAACCGATCTTCATGGTGGATATCGCTGTTCCCCGTGATATCGAGCCTGAAGTCGGCGAGTTGGACGACGTTTACCTCTATAGCGTCGATGATCTGCACGAAGTGGTCGCCGAAAACCTCAAGAGTCGCCAGGGCGCAGCCCAGGCCGCCGAGGAAATGGTCAGCACCGGCGCCGAAGACTTTATGGTGCGCCTGCGTGAGCTGGCGGCGGTCGACGTGCTTAAGGCGTATCGTCAGCAGGGTGAACGCCTGCGCGATGAAGAATTGATCAAGGCCCAGCGCTTGCTGGCCAACGGCAGCAGCGCCGAAGAAGTGCTGATGCAATTGGCACGTGGCCTGACCAACAAATTGCTCCACGCCCCCAGCGTTCAGTTGAAAAAGCTTACCGCCGAAGGCCGCCTCGATGCGCTGGCCATGGCCCAGGAACTCTTTGCCCTCGGTGAGGGCGCGTCAGATAGCTCTTCGGATAAAAAACCGCAATGAAAGCGTCACTGCTCAATAAACTGGACGTGCTCCAGGACCGTTTCGAAGAACTGACCGCCTTGCTCGGCGATGGCGAGGTCATCTCCGATCAGACCAAGTTCCGCGCCTATTCCAAGGAATACGCCGAAGTTGAGCCGATTGTGGCCACCTATAAAAGCCTGATGAAAGTGCAGGCCGACCTCGAAGGCGCCCAGGCGCTGCTCAAGGACAGCGACCCGGACATGCGTGAAATGGCCGTGGAAGAAGTCCGCGAAGCCAAAGAGAAGCTGGCCGAGTTGGAAGGCGACCTGCAGCGCATGCTGCTGCCCAAAGACCCGAACGACGGGCGCAACGTGTTCCTCGAAATCCGCGCCGGCACTGGTGGCGACGAGGCGGCAATCTTCTCCGGCGACCTGTTCCGCATGTATTCGCGCTACGCCGAGCGACGTGGCTGGCGGGTCGAGATTTTGTCCGAGAATGAAGGTGAGCACGGTGGCTATAAAGAAGTCATCGCCCGGGTCGAAGGTGACAACGTCTACGGCAAGCTTAAATTCGAGTCCGGCGCGCACCGCGTGCAGCGGGTTCCGGCGACTGAATCCCAGGGCCGTATCCACACCTCGGCGTGCACCGTGGCCGTGTTGCCCGAGCCGGACGAGCAGGAAGCCATTGAGATCAACCCGGCGGACTTGCGTGTCGACACCTACCGTTCGTCGGGCGCCGGTGGTCAGCACGTGAACAAGACCGACTCGGCGATCCGGATCACCCACTTGCCGTCGGGCATCGTGGTCGAATGCCAGGAAGAGCGTTCCCAGCACAAAAACCGTGCGCGGGCCATGTCCTGGCTGTCGGCCAAGCTCAACGACCAGCAGACCAGCGCCGCCGCCAACGCGATTGCCAGCGAGCGCAAGCTGCTGGTGGGCTCGGGCGACCGCTCCGAACGCATCCGCACCTACAACTTCGCCCAAGGCCGGGTCACCGACCACCGGGTCAACCTCACGCTTTACTCCCTCGACGAAATTCTCGCCGGCGGCGTTGATGCGGTGATCGAGCCTTTGCTGGCCGAATACCAGGCCGATCAATTGGCGGCGATAGGTGAATAAATGACCATTATTGCCAGCCTCCTGCGCGCCGCTGACCTGCCTGACTCGCCCACCGCGCGTCTGGATGTGGAACTGTTACTGGCCGCTGCCTTGGGCAAATCGCGCAGCTACTTGCACACCTGGCCGGAAAAAATCGTCAGCAGCGAAGATGCGCTGACCTTTGCCGATTACCTGCAGCGTCGCCGCACGGGTGAGCCGGTGGCCTACATCCTCGGTCAGCAGGGTTTCTGGAAGCTCGACCTGGAGGTCGCGCCGCACACGCTGATCCCGCGCCCGGAAACCGAGCTGCTGGTGGAAGCCGCCCTTGAATTGTTGCCGGCCACGCCTGCCAAGGTCCTCGACCTGGGCACCGGCAGCGGCGCGATCGCCCTGGCCCTGGCCAGCGAACGCCCGGCCTGGCAGGTCACTGCCGTTGACCGTGTGCTCGAAGCCGTAGCCCTGGCCGAACGCAACCGCCAGCGCCTGCACCTGAAGAACGCCACGGTGTTGAACAGCCATTGGTTCAGCGCGCTGCAAGGCCAGCGCTTCGATTTGATCATCAGCAACCCCCCTTACATTGCCGATAATGATCCGCACCTGGTGGCAGGCGATGTGCGCTTTGAACCGGCCAGCGCCTTGGTGGCGGGCCATGATGGGCTGGACGATCTGCGGTTGATCATCGCCCAGGCCCCAGCCCACTTGAATACCGGTGGCTGGCTGCTGCTCGAACACGGTTACGACCAAGCTGCGGCGGTACGTGATTTGTTGTCGGGTGAGGGCTTTGAAGAGGTCCACAGCCGCATCGACCTCGGCGGCCACGAACGCATCACGTTGGGGCGCCGCCCGTGCTGACCGACCAGGAGCTGTTGCGCTATAGCCGACAGATTCTGTTGCAACATGTCGACATCGAAGGCCAGCTGCGTCTTAAAAACGGCCATGCGCTGATTGTCGGCCTCGGCGGCTTGGGTGCGCCAGTCGCGTTGTACCTGGCCGCTGCCGGCGTGGGCGAGTTGCACCTGGCAGACTTCGACACTGTCGACCTGACCAACCTGCAACGCCAGATCATCCACGACACCGACAGCGTCGGGCAGGCCAAGGTCGATTCGGCCATGCGTCGCCTGGCCGGCATCAACCCCGAAATTACGTTGGTCGCCCATCGCACTGCGCTGGATGCCGATTCACTCGCCGCCGCAGTGGCCGCGGTAGACGTGGTGCTCGATTGCAGCGACAACTTCGCCACCCGTGAAGCCGTCAACGCCGCTTGTGTTGCGGCTGGAAAACCATTGGTCAGCGGTGCGGCCATTCGCCTGGAAGGGCAATTGTCAGTGTTCGACCCGCGCCGCGACGAAAGCCCGTGCTACCACTGTTTATATGGGCACGGCAGCGACACCGAGCTGACCTGCAGCGAAGCCGGTGTGGTCGGTCCGTTGGTCGGGCTGGTCGGCAGCCTGCAAGCACTGGAAGCGCTGAAGTTGCTGGCAGGCTTTGGTGAACCCTTGGTGGGGCGCTTGCTACTGATCGACGCCTTGACCACGCGTTTTCGCGAACTGCGCGTCAAGCGCGACCCCGGCTGCAGCGTTTGCGGGACGGCCCATGCTTAAGGACGCGCCCATCGGTGTGTTCGATTCCGGCGTCGGCGGCCTGTCGGTGCTGGATGAAATCCAGCAGTTGTTGCCCCATGAGTCGCTGCTGTACGTGGCTGATGGCGGGCATATCCCCTACGGTGAAAAATCCCCGGCGTTCATTCTTGAGCGTAGCCGTTTGGTCGCCGAGTTTTTTCGTGAACAAGGCGCCAAAGCCTTTGTGATTGCCTGCAACACCGCAACCGTCGCCGCCGTGGCTGATTTGCGCCAGGACTATCCCGACTGGCCTTTGGTGGGTATGGAGCCGGCGGTCAAGCCAGCCGCCGCTGCCACCCGCAGTGGCGTGGTCGGCGTGCTCGCCACCACCGGCACATTGCAAAGTGCCAAGTTCGCAGCATTACTCGACCGCTTTGCCACCGACGTGCGGGTGATTACCCAGCCGTGCCCGGGCCTGGTGGAGTTGATCGAAACCGGTGACCTCAATAGCACCGGGCTGCGCCAGCTGTTGCAGGGCTATGTCGACCCGCTGCTGAGCGCCGGTTGTGACACCATCATCCTCGGCTGTACCCATTACCCCTTCCTCAAGCCGCTTCTGGCACAGATGCTTCCCCCTAGCATCATCCTGATCGACACCGGCGCTGCCGTGGCGCGTCAGCTCAAGCGTCTGTTGGGCGAACGTAACCTGCTGTCGCCCGGCAAGCCTGAGCCAGCGCAGTTCTGGACCAGCGGCGACGTCGATCACCTAAGAAATATCCTACCGACACTCTGGAAATCTCCCGGTGTTGTGCGTAATTTTGGCTTGTGAAAAATTCGTGAAACATCGCGGTTAGAAGCTGAACTTCTGGCATCGCGCAAGCTTCTATAGCGTTAGCCTGTACAAAACCATACGACTTCGATCTCAAAGGATGTGCTCTTATGAAGCGCTTGTTCTGTTTGGCTGCGATTGCGGCCGCTGTGGTGGGACACTCAGTTTCGGCCCAGGCCGCCGGCCTGGAATTTGGGGTGGGGGGCACCAGCGATTCGACCATGACCTATCGATTGGGGCTGACGTCGGATTGGGATAAAAGCTGGTGGCAGAGTGATACGGGCCGACTGACCGGCTATTGGAGCGGCGCTTACACCTACTGGGATGGCGACAAACGCGCGAGTGTCAGCAGCCTGTCGTTCTCGCCGGTGTTTGTGTACGAGTTTGCCGGGGAGAAGGTCAAGCCCTATATAGAAGCCGGGATCGGTGTCGCGGTGTTTTCACGTACGCGGGTTGAAGACAACAACATCGGCCAGGCCTTCCAGTTCGAAGACCGACTGGGCTTTGGTTTGCGCTTTGCCGGTGGGCATGAAGTGGGCATTCGCGCCACGCACTATTCCAATGCGGGCATCAGCAGCAATAACGACGGGGTAGAGAGCTACTCGTTGCACTACACCTACCCGTTGTAACTCTCAAGCCTGCGCAAAACCATGTGGGAGCTGGCTTGCCTGCGATGCAGACACCTCGGTTTATCAGTTACACCGAAGTGATGCTATCGCAGGCAAGCCAGCTCCCACATTTTATATCCACCACATGTTGGATCAGCGATACGCCGTCGCAATGCCCTGGCGCTCTTCCAGGCACTCCGGCGCACCCATCTCGAATTCCCGACAGATCAACGGCCGCCGCTCGTAGATCGTGCACATCATCGTGTCCCGATCCAGCGCCGCGCACCAGCCGTCATCCAGGCGCAGCATCACTTCACCGCCCCAGTCGTCGGTATCGATATAGCGTTGCGGCACACCCGTGTCGGTAATCAGCATGACTTCCAGCTGGCAGCAGCAGGCCGCGCACGTCGAGCAGGTGACGGCGGGGTCGGTGATTTGAGTGTGGGGGATGTTGGTCATAGGCGCGCAGTGTAAGGCAAGCGCGCTGGGTGCGCATGAATGCTCTGACGGACGTCAGTGGCCAAGCTGTCGCGCCACCCAGTGCATGACGGGGAACAGGATCGCCCAAAGCAGCGCCAGGCCGATCAGTGTCAGTGTTGTGTCGTAGCCGAAACGAACACCGGCCAATTGGCTGCCGGCGTAGTAAGACAACGGCCCGCCCACCGCACCCAGCAGGCTGGCGCGCCACCAGGGTTGTGCGCTCCAGGCCAGGCAATGGCGCAGCGTAGTCGCGAGCAGTGCCCATAGCATGATTAGCCAGAAGGGAATCAGCGGCCCTGGAAAACCGAAGTGAAACACGCCAAAGGTACGCAACGAGGTATCGACCACGGTGCCCAAAAGGGTCACGGCCAGGAGCACTTGGCCGTCTTCAGACCATGAGCTTGTCCACAGCAGGTGGATGACCAGCACACCAGCGCCCCCCCATAACCAACGGGTGTCACCGCCCAGCACACAGGCAAACCAACCGCACTGGAACAGCACGGCATTGGCCAGCGTTTTAAGCACTGAAACGCCCGAGCAACGGCGGGTTGATCGCCGCAGGCTTGGCCAGCAGCAACTGCGCGGTACCGATCGTTCGCTCCATAAACCCACCTTCGCAGTAGCACAAGTAGAATTCCCACAGGCGCAGGAAGTATTCATCGTAGCCCAACTCGGCAAGGCGGCCATGGGCGCGACGGAAGTTCTCATGCCACAGGCGCAAGGTGCGCGCGTAGTGCAAGCCGAAGTCTTCCATGTGCAGCAGGTTCATGTCGGTGTCGCGGCTGACGATCTGCAACATGTTCTGCACGGAAGGCAGGGCGCCACCGGGGAAAATATAGCGCTGGATAAAGTCGACGCTGTTCTTGGCCTGCTCAAAACGCTGCTCACGAATGGTGATGGCTTGCAGCAGCATCAGGCCGTCGCTTTTGAGCAGGTGCGCGCATTGCTTGAAGTAGGTGGGCAGGAAGCGATGGCCGACCGCTTCGATCATCTCGATGGACACCAGCTTGTCGTACTGACCGGTCAGGTCGCGATAATCTTGCAGCAGCAGCTTCACCTGATCCTTGAGGCCCAAGGCCTCGATGCGTTTTTCGGTGTAGGCAAACTGTTCTTTGGACAAGGTCGTGGTGGTGACCTTGCAGCCATAGTGCTGCGCCGCATACAACGCCATGCTGCCCCAGCCGGTGCCGATTTCGAGCAAATGGTCAGTGGGTTTGAGCGCAAGCTTCTGGCAGATGCGTTCCAGCTTGTTCAACTGCGCCTGTTCCAGGCTGTCGTCGGGCGTCAGAAACTGCGCCGCCGAATACATCATGGTCGGGTCGAGGAATTCCTCGAACAGGTCGTTGCCCAGGTCATAGTGGGCGGCGATATTTTTCTGCGAGCCCTTGCGGGTGTTGCGGTTAAGCCAGTGCAGGCCTTGGGTGAACGGTCGCGCCAAGCGCGCCAGGCCGCCTTCCATTGCGTCAAGCACATCAAGGTTGCTGACCATCACACGCACCACGGCGGTGAGGTCCGGGCTGCTCCAGTAACCGTGGATAAACGCCTCGCCGGCGCCGATCGAGCCATTGGCGGCCACCAAGCCCCAGACCGCCGAATCGTGGATCTGGATTTCGCCCAACAAATGCGCTTCGCGTGCGCCGAACACCTGGCGTTCACCCTCTTCAATCACTACCAACTGGCCGTGGCGCAGTTGGCTGAGCTGGCGCAGCACACCTTTGCGCAACAGCGCACTGGTCACGCCGTTGACGTTCAGGCGGTTGGTCTTGACCGATAAGCTAGGGGATTTCATGGCGGCGATCCTTGGTATACCCGACTGCGGTGCGAGAGGCGCCATCGGCGGCCTGATGGGAAAAAATCGGTGTGCGTTTGAGCAACAGGCGCATGGCTTGCCAGTAAATCGCCAGGCAGGTCTTGGCGGTCATCCACGGGAAGCGCCACAGGTAACGGTGCAGGCTGGCGCGGGTCAGCGTTTCTTTTTGCAGGCTCAAGGTGGCGTCGAAGACTTTTTGCGTGCCCTGCCAATCGGCCATGTGCACACCAAGCCTGTCGGCCGGCGGGCTGAAACTCATGCGGTATTCCAGGTCGCGGGGTAAAAACGGCGACACATGGAACGCCTTGGCCACGGCGAAGTGCTGGTGTTCCTCGGCGCCGAGCGCCTGGGCCGGCAGCACATAGTGGTAACGCTCGCGCCACGGGGTGTTGGTTACTTCACACAGGATCGCGGCCAGTTGCCCGTCGGCCTCGAAGCAGTAGAAGAAACTCACCGGGTTAAAAGCCAGGCCCCAACTGCGGGCCTGGGTCAGTAGGCAGATAACGCCCCGGGGCTCGCGCCCCAGTGCCTTGCCGACTTCCTGGCGCACGGCATCGCTCAAGCTCATGCCGTGACGTGTGAATTCACGCAGGTAGTCCTGCTGGCGAAAGCCGAAGGGCGCCAGGCGGCTGTTGCCGGCCAGGGGTGATAGGCCGAGCACTTCGTCTTGTTCGCTCAAGTCCAGGTACAGCAGGCCGATGCGGTAGCGAAAGGCGTGGGCCTTGGGCGCAAACCGGCGATGGGCGATCCAGCCGCTGTACAGGGCGCTGTTCATAGGGTTTCGCCAAAGGCCTGGGCCACGCGTAATGCGCTGCTCACGCCGTCTTCATGAAAACCGTTGGCCCAGTAGGCGCCGCAGTAAAAGGTGTGCCGCGCACCGTGCAATTCTTCCCAGCGGTTTTGTGCGGCCACTGCCGCCAGGCTGTATTGCGGATGCGCATAGGTGTAGCGCGCGAGGATCTTCAGCGGGTTGATCATCGGCGTCTGGTTGAGGCTGACGCAAAAGGTGGTGTCGCTGTGGATGCCTTGCAGGATGTTCATGTCGTAAGTGACGGCCGCCTGGGTTTGCGCGCTGCCGCTCAGGCGATAATTCCAGCTGGCCCAGGCCAGTTTGCGATCGGGCAGCAGGCGCGTGTCGGTGTGCAGCACCACGTCATTGTCGGCGTAGGGCAGGGCACCAAGAATGTCCTGCTCAGCCTGGCTCGGGTCGGCCAGCAACGCCAAGGCCTGGTCGCTGTGACAGGCGAACACCACGCGGTCAAAGGTCTCGCTGCCGGCGAGGCTGTGGATAACCACGCCGTCGCCTGTGCGTTCGACTTTATCCACAGGGCAGTTCAGGCGGATCTGCTCGCGAAAACTGCGGGTCAAAGGTTCGATATAACTGCTGGAACCACCTTCGATCACGCACCATTGCGGCCGATTGTTCACCGACAGCAACCCGTGGTTCTTGAAGAACCGCACAAAGAACTGCAACGGAAAACCGAGCATGTCCGCCAGCGACATCGACCAGATCGCCGCGCCCATCGGCACGATGTAATGGCGGATAAAGCGTGGGCCATAACCCCCGGCCTCGAGGTAGTCGCCCAGCGTCATATCGGCACTGATGCGTTGCTCTTGCAGGTCCAGCGGTGCCTGGCGATTAAAGCGCAGAATGTCGCGCAACATGCCCCAGAATCCCGGCGAGAGAATATTGCGGCGCTGGGCAAACAGGCTGTTGAGGTTATTACCGTTGTACTCGAAACCTGCGTTCTGGTCGCACACCGAAAAGCTCATTTCGGTGGGCTTGAAGGTCACGCCAATCTGCCCGAGCAGACGGATGAAATTAGGGTAGGTCCAGTCGTTGAACACGATAAAACCGGTGTCCACGGCATAGGGTTTACCTTTGACCGTGACGTTGACCGTGTGGGTGTGCCCGCCAATGCGCTCGCCCGCCTCAAACAGCGTGATGTCGTGGCGCCGACTGAGCAGGTAAGCGCTGGTCAGCCCGGCGATACCGCTGCCGATGATGGCGATCTTCACAGGTCGTCCTTCTTCGGTGGCGGGCTGCGCAGCATGCGTTTGCCGATAATCAGTTGCGCGCGGTTGGGCAGTTTCGACAATGGCCACAAGGTGGCGATAAACATCGCGGGGAAGGCGATTTCCAGCGGGCGCTTTTCCAATTTGGCGAAGATATGCCGCGCAGCCTTTTCGGCGGACCAGCTCAGCGGCATCGGGAAATCATTGCGTTCGGTCAGCGGGGTGTCGACAAAGCCCGGGCTGATCACCGTGACGTCGATGTTCTCCGGCGACAGGCTGATGCGCAGCGATTCGAACAGGTAACGCAGCCCGGCCTTGGACGCGCCATAGGCTTCGGCGCGTGGCATTGGCAGGTAGGTCACGGCGCTCGCAACGCCGACCAGATGTGGGGTGAGCCCTTTGCGCAACAGCGGCAGTGCAGCTTCGATGCAATAGCTGCTGGCAAGCAGGTTGGTGCGCACCACGTGCTCGACGATGGAGGAGTCGAATTGCCGGGCGTCGACATACTCACAGGTGCCGGCGTTGAGGATCACCGTGTCCAATGAACCCCAGACCTCGCCGATGCGTTCGCCGATCTCGCGCACGGTCTGGCTGTTGGTCAGGTCGCCGGCTACCACCAGCACTTGGCCTGGATAACGCTGGGCGAACGCTTCCAGCGGGCCTTTGCTGCGCGAGCTGAGCGCCACATGCGCGCCACTGTTGAGCAGTTCGACGGCCAGTGCGGCACCGATGCCACTGCTGGCGCCGGTCAACCAATAACGGCGGGGCGGTACAAGGCTCATCCCATTCTCCTTTTTAGCCAACTGACCACACGGCCGACTACCGGTAAGTGTTCATAGAGCAACGCGCCCGCATCGAAATAATCGCGATGGCGGTAGACCTTGTCGCGCCACATCAGGTGCGAGCAACCTTCCACCCGGATTACCTTGCCATTGGCCAGGCGCGGGTGGCAAAAACTCATTTTCCAGCGCAGGTAGCCTTCACCTTCGGCGACCTGGTCGAAGCCATGGAAGTCAAAACGCAACTGGCTGATGTTGCTGTACATCTCGGTGAAGTAACCGCGCAAAGCGGGCAGCCCATGCACTTCGTGCAGCGGATCGGTGAAGGCAATGTCCTGGCTGTACAAGCTGTCGAGCAGGTGCAGGTTGTGCTTGTCCAGCGTGGTAAAGGCTTGGGCGAACCGGTGCAGGAAGTCACTCATGTTCGGCGACCTCCTGGCGTGAAGGCAGGTTGCGGAAGGCGGCGAGGGCGCGCTCGCGGGATTTTTTCAGGTCGACAATCGAGCGTGGGTAATCTGCCGCGCCGAACAGGCCACCGGCGGCTTCGGGGTTGTGCACTTCTTTTTTGTTCAGCGCCGCCAACTCTGGCAGCCAGTGCTTGATGAACACCCCTTCGCTGTCGAACTTTTCCGACTGGCTCAACGGGCTGAAAATCCGGAAGTACGGTGCCGCGTCGGTGCCGGTGGACGAACTCCACTGCCAGCCGCCGTTGTTGGCGGCCAGGTCGCCGTCGATCAAGTGGCGCATAAAGAAGCGCTCGCCTTCGCGCCAGTCGATCAGCAGGTTCTTGGTCAAAAACATCGCCACCACCATGCGCAGGCGATTGTGCATCCAACCGGTTTCCAGCAGTTGGCGCATGGCTGCGTCAATGATCGGCAGGCCGGTGCGCGCTTGCTGCCAGGCGGCCAAGTCCTTGGGCGCATCGCGCCAGGCCAGTGCCTCGGTTTCGGGGCGGAACGCACGGTGGCGTGAGACCCGTGGGTAACCGACCAGAATGTGTTTATAGAACTCGCGCCACAGCAACTCGTTGATCCAGGTGATGGCGCCGATATCGCCGCTTTCGAACTCGCCCTGGTTGGTTTGCAGGGCGGCGTGCAGGCACTGGCGCGGCGAGACCACACCGGCGGCGAGGTAGGCCGAGAGCTGGCTGGTGCCGGGTTTGGCCGGGAAGTCGCGTTCGTCTTTGTAGTAGCTGATCTGTTGGTCGGCGAAGGCGTCGAGGCGACGCCGGGCTTCTTCTTCACCGGCGGGCCAGAAAGCGCGCAAGGTTTCGCTGGGCGGCGCGAAACCGTCGACCTGATCCGGGATGGCGTCGCTGTGCACATCCTGCGGTGCCTGTTGTTGCGGCGTGGCCACCAGGCGCGGCAAGGCGCTGTGCAGGCGGCTGTAGCAGACCTTGCGGAACTGACTGAACACCTGAAAGTAAGTGCCGGTTTTGGTCAGCACGCTGCCGGGTTGGAAAAACAGTTGGTCGAGGTAGCTGTGGAACGTCACACCGTCAGCCTCCAGGGCGTTGGCTACGGCCACATCGCGACGGCTCTCGTGGATGCCGTATTCCTCGTTGACGTGCACCGACTCCACTGACAGTTCCCGGCACAGTTTGCCCAGCACGGCGGGCGCCTGGTCCCAGGTGTCGGCGGTGCGAATCAGCAAGGGAATGTTCAGTTCGCCAAGGGCCTGGCTCAGGTGCTTGAGGTTACGCAGCCAGAAATCGACTTTGCAGGGTGCATCATCATGGGCCAGCCATTGCTGCGGCGTGATCAGGTACACGGCGGCAACCGGGCCGCGCTGGCAGGCGGCGGCGAGGGCGGTGTTGTCGTGTAGGCGCAAGTCGGTGCGCAGCCAGATCAAATGCATTTAGACAATTCCACGCTGGATCAGTAACTGGTGGGCTGACAAGGGGTCTTCGGCCACGAACAATTCAGGAGTGTCACGGGTTAATACGGCTAACTCGTCCTGGTGGATGCATACCGTTGGTCCGGCAATCAAAATTGGGCAACTGATGCCGCCCAACAGTTTGCCGAGTGCCGACAAGTGGAGGGCTTTGCTTGAGTACAGCAGCACCGCACGCGGTTGCAGGTGTTCCACGGCCAGGGCCAGTTCGCCGGTCGGCAAAGGCCAATCAAAAACCTCCACGGGGCAGTCGGCGCTGCTGGCCAGCCAGGCGCTAAGCCACAGGTGTGGCTCCAGGGGCACGTCTGACTGGTTGACCAGCAGCAACGGCGCGCCCTGGAGCTGGCGGTTGTTGTGGTAAATGCGCGCGCCGAACTTGCTGCGCAGCCAGGACAGAAAAAACACTCGCTCCATTTGCGCGCCGAACTGGCCCTGCCAGCGTTGCTCCAGCGCGTTGAGCAGCGGCAGCATCAATTGCTCACACAAGGTGCGCGGCGGGTACAGCGCCATGGCCTGGTTGAACAGGTCGTCGACCCGGCGTTCGGCCAATTCGCTGATTACGGTGAGCAGTTTATGACGCAGCACATGCCATTCATTTTCGACGCTGTCGGGGCTGGCCTGGGCGGAATCGATCAAGCCTTTGACCTGGCTGACCGGCACACCACGGTTGAGCCAGGTCAGAATGGTGTGGATGCGTTGTACATGTTCGGCGCTGAACAGCCGATGGCCCTTGGGCGTGCGCTGGGGCACGATCAGGCCATAACGGCGCTCCCAGGCGCGCAGGGTCACGGCGTTGACGCCGGTCTGGCGCGCCACTTCGCGAATCGGCAGCCAGCCGTCTTCGATGGCTTGGGCGATGTCTTCGACAGGGTCGTCTTGCAGGGCAGGTGTCATGGTCTAGATCGCATTACGCAGGCTGAGGTTTTCCGGGTGCGGCTGCAGGTACGCCTGCTGCGCGATGTAGCGGTCCGGGTGTTGGCGAAAGTGATGTTTGAGCAAGGTCAGCGGCACCACCAGCGGCACGATGCCGGTGCGGTATTGGCCGATGACGGTTTGCATTTCCTGCTTGTCCTCGGCGCTGATGGCTTGTTTGAGGTAGCCGCTGATGTGTTGCAGCACATTGGTGTGGGTGCCGCGTGTGGCGCACTTTTTCAGGCCGGTCATCAACTCGCTGAAATAGCCGGCGGCCAGTTCATCCAGGTTGATGCTCTTGCCCATGCTGCCCAGCAGGTGGCCAAGGCTTTTGTAATGCACAGGGCTGTGGGCCATCAGCAGGTATTTGTAGCGCGCGTGGAACGCCAAAAGGCGGTGACGGGTGATGCCCTCAGCCAGCAATTCTTGCCAGCTGGCGTACACGAACACGCGGGTGAGGAAGTTCTCGCGCAGCACCGGGTCATTCAACCGGCCGTCTTCTTCCACCGGCAGGTTGGGGTGGCGTGCGCAAAACGCCTGGGCATAAATGCCGCGCCCGCCGCCATCAACGGGCGTGCCGTTGTCGCGGTAGACCTTGACCCGCTCCAGCCCGCACGACGGCGACTTCTGCATGAAGATGTAGCCGCACAGGTCTGTGTGTTCCACAGCCATCTGCTGGCCGTAAGCATCCAATGGCTGCGTCACATTGAGGTCACGGTGCACGGTGCCGACCGCCTGCGGGTGGGCAGGGTCGCCCACCAGGCGAATCGGTTCGCGGGGGATGCCCATGCCGATCGCCACTTCGGGGCACAACGGCACGAAGTCGAAATAGTCGGCGAGCGTTTGGCTGCACAGCAGGGATTGTTTGTGTCCGCCGTTAAAGCGCACGTTCTCGCCGAGCAGGCAGGCACTGATGGCGATCTTCGGTTTTGCGCTGCTGGACATGCTCAACCCTCTGCGAAATTCCTATACAGATTTATAACTCTGTACAATTAAATCTCATCATAGGTTTGATGCTGTACAAGTCAAATTGTTTGTATAAGTATTTTCAGCGCCCGCTATTTCCAACCCATGCGCCAGTCTTCGGCATTTTGCAGGGTTTGCCACGGGAGGCGTTCGGCGCGGCGGGTCATGACCGCTTGCAGCTCGATTTCGAGCACGGTGCCTTCGTCATCACGGAACAGTTCGGTGACGAGGAAGTGTTTTTCCTTGTTGCGCGGGCGTGCTGCTGTCCACTTCGACAACAGCAATTTCGTCGGGTTGAGGCGGTTCATTGCAGGTGTTCGATCAGGCGGCGTGCGGCCTCCTGGCCGCTGAGCCACGCGCCTTCGACCCGCCCGGACAGGCACCAGTCACCACACACATACAAGCCCAGGTCGGCGTCGGCCAGCACGCCAAATTCATGCCGCTCCGACGGCCTGGCGTAAAGCCAGCGATGGGCCAGGCTAAAGGACGGTGCGGGCATGGCGCTGTGCAGCAGTTCGGCGAAGGCGCCGTGCAGGTGTTCGATCACCGCCTCTTTGGGCAAGTCGAGATTGGCCTTGCTCCAGGCGCTGGTGGCATGCAACACCCAGGTGTCGAGGGTGGCGTCACGCCCGGGTTTACTGCGGTTGCGCGCCAGCCAGTCGAGCGGGCTGTCTTGCACAAAGCAGCCTTGCATCGGCGTATCCAGCGGCGTGTCAAAGGCCAGCGCGACGGCCCAGGTGGGGTCCATCTTCACCCCGGCGGCCGCACTTGCAAGCTTGGGCGCAGCGGCCAGCAGGGCGGTGGCCTGGGGCGCCGGCGTGGCAATGACTACGTGGCTGAACGGGCCATGATTGCCGCCGTCGGCGTCCAGCAGGTTCCAGTGCTGCTTGCCTTGGAACACTTCGGTGATGCGGCAACCGAACTCAACCGGCAAGTCGTCAAGCAGTGCGCGGGTAATGGCGCTCATGCGCGGCGTGCCGACCCAGCGGATCTGCTCGTCGGGGGAGGGCGTGAGCTGGCCGGACTTGAAGTTGTACAGCTGCGGTTTCCACTGTTCGGCCCAGCCGTTGCTTTGCCAGCGCTGTACTTCGTTGACGAAGCGCCGGTCGCGGGCCGTGAAGTATTGTGCGCCCATGTCCAACGCGCCGGCATCGCTGCGCTTGCTGGACATGCGGCCACCACTGCCACGGCTTTTATCGAAGAGTTGTACAACGTGCCCCGCGTCTCGTAACGCTCGGGCGGCGGAAAGACCGGCGATGCCGGTGCCGATGATCGCGATGGGAACAGTCATTGGGGGCCTCGTTTTACCTTTGGGTACAGACTACGCCGACACCCATAGCTGTACAATATTGTTTTTTGGTATAAGTTTTGGCGTACCTGTTCTAACGGCGTGACCTAAGGTTAAGGGTGAGGGGTTAAGAAGGAGGCCTGAACCGGCCTCTGAAACCAACGTAACGCCCACTTACAAAAGATCCATGCTTATAAAATAGACTAGCGATGGGCGGCAAACGTTACATGAGGAGAAACCCATGCATATTTTGCTGACCGGCGGTACGGGCTTGATCGGTCGCCAACTCTGTCTGCACTGGCTTGCCCAAGGGCATCGCCTGACCGTGTGGAGCCGCGAGCCGGATACCGTGGCCAAATGGTGCGGTGCCGAGGTGCTCGGTGTTGGCCGCTTGCAAGACGTGATCGGCACGGTGGATGCGGTGGTCAACCTGGCGGGCGCGCCGATTGCCGATCGCCCATGGACCAAAAAGCGCAAGGCATTGCTGTGGAGCAGCCGCATCGGCCACACCGAAACCTTGCTGGCTTGGATGCAAGGCCTGGCGCAAAAGCCGGCGGTGTTGATTTCCGGCTCTGCAGTAGGCTGGTATGGCGACGGCGGCGAGCGCGAACTGACCGAAGCCAGTGGCCCGGTGCAGGATGATTTCCCCAGCCAACTGTGCATCGCCTGGGAAGAAACCGCGTTGCGCGCCGAAGCCTTCGGCACCCGCGTGGTGCTGGTGCGCACTGGCCTGGTGTTGGCGGCCAAGGGCGGCTTTTTGTCGCGCCTGCTGCTGCCGTTCAAACTGGGGCTGGGCGGGCCGATCGGCAATGGTCGGCAGTGGATGCCGTGGGTCCATATCAAAGATCAAATCGCCCTGATTGATTTTCTTCTGCACAACGGCGACACCAGTGGTCCTTATAATGCCTGCGCGCCACACCCGGTACGTAATCGCGAGTTTGCCAACACCCTGGGCCAGGTGCTGCACCGCCCAGCGTTCATGCCGATGCCGGCGTTTGCCTTGAAGGTCGGCCTGGGCGAGTTGTCCGGGTTGTTGCTGGGCGGGCAGAAGGCCGTCCCCGAACGGTTGCTGGCCGCCGGTTTCACTTTTCAGTTCACTGAGTTGCACGCGGCACTGGAAGACTTGTCCAGCCGCCTCTAGCCATAGGATGTTGCATGACGGATCACGCGTTGTTACTGGTCAACCTGGGTTCACCGGCGTCCACTTCGGTGGCCGATGTGCGCAGCTACCTTAATCAGTTCCTGATGGACCCTTATGTGATCGACCTGCCGTGGCCGGTGCGGCGCTTGCTGGTGTCGCTGATCCTGATCAAGCGCCCTGAGCAATCGGCGCATGCCTACGCCTCGATCTGGTGGGAAGAGGGTTCGCCGCTTGTGGTCCTGAGCCGTCGCTTGCAAGCGCAAATGACCCAGCAGTGGACACACGGCCCGGTGGAGCTGGCGATGCGCTACGGCGAGCCGTCGCTTGAAACCACCCTCACGCGCCTCGCGGCTCAAGGCATTCAAAAAGTCACCCTGGCGCCGTTGTATCCGCAGTTCGCTGACAGCACCGTGACCACGGTGATCGAAGAAGCCAAGCGTGTGGTCCGCGACAAGAAGCTCAACGTGCAGTTTTCTATCTTGCAGCCGTTCTACGATCAGCCGGAATACCTCGACGCCTTGGTCGCCAGCGCCCGGCCGTACGTGGCACAGGAATTCGATCACTTGTTGCTGAGCTTCCATGGGTTGCCTGAGCGCCATCTGAAAAAACTCGACCCCACAGGCCAGCATTGCTTCAAGGATGCTGACTGCTGCAAGAACGCTTCGCCCGAGGTGCTTGCCACCTGCTACCGCGCCCAGTGCTTCAGCGTGGCGCGCGACTTTGCCGCGCGCATGGGCTTGCCGGAGGGCAAGTGGTCGGTGGCGTTCCAGTCACGGCTGGGCCGTGCCAAGTGGATCGAACCCTACACCGAGGCCCGCCTGGAGACCTTGGCCCAGCAAGGCGTGAAAAAGCTGCTGGTGATGTGCCCGGCGTTTGTAGCGGACTGCATTGAGACGCTGGAAGAAATTGGTGATCGCGGGCTGGAGCAGTTCCGCGAGGCAGGGGGCGAGGAGTTGGTGTTGGTGCCGTGCTTGAACGATGAGCCGCAGTGGGCGGTGGCGCTTAATACGCTGTGCGAGCGGGCGCCAGTAGCGCTGTAGTCCGAGTGTCGAAACGATAGAGATCAACTGTGGGAGCCGGGCTTGCCCGCGATGGCGGTTTGTCAGTCGACATATTGGGTGACTGATAGGCCGCCATCGCGGGCAAGCCCGCTCCCACAGTGTTTTTCAGGGTTTATTCGTGATGCGGTTCACCGAGGAAGGTCAACGAAGTAAACAGCCCGCGGGTGGCCACGTCGGCGTTGTCCTTGAGCGGAATCTCCACCTGCGCGGCAATCACATTCAACCCTTCATTACGCACCAGCACCTGGGCGCGGCCGTCCTTGTCGGTCTCAGTGCTCAAGGTGTTCGGCGCATTGCGATAATCGCCCACCAGCTTGATCCCCGCCGCCGGTTTGCCGTCCAGCAGCACCCGCACCGGCAGTGACTTGCCTGGCCCTACGGTCAGCGGGTCGACTTCCGGCAGGATCAGCAGCTTGATCTGATCCAGTTTGGGCAGCTTCGCCCCCGGCTGGTAAATCGCCAGGCTGTACTTGAAGGTCTGGGTCGACTCAATCGCGCCTGGCACTTGGCTACGGCCCTGGTTGATCCACTTCTTGTCCGGCGTCTGCGACCACATCCCGTTATCCAACGCCACGGCTAAAACGGCGGGCGATTTGAGTGGCTTGAGGCGTGCGTGGTCGGCCAGGCGCTCCACGGTGACCGGGATCATTTTGCCGCTGGCGTCATACGCCCAGGCGCCGCTGATTTTCTGCGCCTTGAAGGCATTGTCTTCGGCGCCGTGGCCGTAGATCACTTCGATATTGCCGCGTCGTTGTTCGGTCCACAGGCCGTGGGCCGAGACTTGGCTGGCAAACAGCAGGCCGATCACGGCCAGGGATTTGAAGGCTTGCATGGGGCATCCTTTTACAGGTTAAGGGTCAGGCTGACGGTGAAGTTGCGCGGCTCGCCGGGAGTGACCCAGTAATTGCTGTAGGAGCGCTCGTAGTACTTTTCGTCGAATAGGTTGTTGAGGTTCAGGCCCACCGTGACGCTATCGCTGGCTTTGTAATGCGCCAGCAGGTCGACGGTGTGGTAGGCGGGCAGTTCGAACTGGCTGCCGGCCTCGCCGGAGCGATCACCAACGTAGGTGAACGCCGCGCCCAGGTCCGAGCCGCGCAGCGCGCCATTCTGGAATTCATACACACCCAGCAGACTGCCGCTGCGCTTGGCTACGCCCAGAATCCGGCTGCCGGTGGGGATGGATTTGTCGCCCTTGGTCACTTCGGCGTCGATATAGGCAAAGGCGCCGATCACGCGTACCGCGTCCGTCACTTGCCCGCTCAGTTGCAGGTCAAAGCCCTGGCTGCGCGCCTTGCCTATGGCGCGGCTGTTGTTGAGGGTGGCCGGGTCCTGGGTCAGAACATTTTCTTTTTCGATATGGAAGGCGGCGAGCGTGGTGCTCAAACGGTCGTCGAACAGCTCGCTCTTGATCCCCACTTCATAGCCCACGCCTTCTTCGGGCTTGAAGGATTTGCCGCCGGCATCCACACCGTTGTTGGGTTTGAACGAGGTTGACGCGTTGGCGAACACCCCGACTTGCGGCGTTAGCTGATAGAGCAGACCGGCGCGTTGAGTCAGGGCGTCGTGGGTATGCCGGCTCTTGGCGTGGTTGCGGGTGAAGTCGTCGGTGCGTTGTTCGACATGCTCGAAGCGCGCACCGAGCATGCCGCGCAGGCGGTCGGTGAAGATGATCTGGTCTTGCAGGTTCAGCGCCTGGCTTTTCGTCTGTTCGAAGACGTCGGTGCCGGTGCGTGCGCCGTTGGGTTTGGTTTGGCCGTAGATCGGGTTATAGATGTCGATGGGGTAGAGGCTGCCGGCAACCGCCGACACGCGTTCCTTCTTGCGGTAGTCCTCGTATTCGCCGCCGATCAACAGTTCGTGCTGCCAGCTGCCGATGTCGAACTGGCCGCGCAGTTCCAGCTGGGTGATGCTGTCGTGCCAACCGGTGGAGCGTTCCCGCAGGCGGCGGTTAACGGTATGGCCGTTGGCATTCAGCGCACGACTTTCCGAGGCGTCACCCCACAGGCTGCCCTGTTTGTAGTGGCTGGCCAGGCGCAGTTTCCAGGCGTCATTAAGGTGATGTTCCAACGCGGCCTGGATGCGATTGTTGTGGTTGCGGATATTGCCGTCGTTGGGTTCGCCGAGGAAGGTCGAGCGGGACATGCCATGGTTGGCGACGATGCCCCGGTCGAAGGTGGAGCTGTGGCGCACGAACTCGCTTTCTACGAGAAGGCTGGTGTCGGGGTCCAACTGCCAACTGAATGATGGCGCGACGAACACGCGCTGGGCGTCGACGTGATCGCGGAAGCTGTGGTTGTCTTCCACGGCCAGGTTGACCCGCGACAGCACGCGGCCTTCGCTGTCCAGCGGCGTGTTCACATCCAGTGCGGTGCGATAGCGGTCCCAGCTGCCGGCACTGGTTTGCACGGTGGTAAAGGCTTCGGGCTGCGGCTTCTTGGTGACAATGTTCACGGTGCCGCCCGGATCGCCACGGCCGTACAGGCTGGCTGCGGGACCTTTGAGCACTTCAATGCGCTCGATGTTGGCCGCGTCCGGGGTGCTCGGGTAGCCACGGTTGGCGCTGAAACCGTCCTGGTAGAACTCCGACGTGGTGAAGCCGCGCACGCTGTACTCGTAAAGCGTCAGGCCGCCGAAGTTGTTTTGCTTGGACACGCCGCCGGCAAACTCCAGAGCACGTTCCACGCTGGTGCTGCCCAGGTCCTCGAGCACCGTGGCAGGAATCACGCTGATTGATTGTGGGATGTCGCGCAGATCGGTGTCAGTTTTGGTCGCGCTGGCGGAACGGGTGGCGCGGTAGCCTTTGACGGGGCCGGTGGCGGATTCATAGGCGTCGGAGGTGACGCTGATGGTGTCCAGTTCGACAGTGTTGTCATCGGCGTAGGCGGGGTCCAGCAGCAAACCCAAGGCCAGGCCAGCAACGGGGGCGAATCTTTGAGACGGCATGATAGAGCGTTCCAATAGCGATATTGAAACAATATAACATGACCATTGAGAATGGATTTCTTTTGAAATATTCGGTAACAGGAGCCCGCGAACGGGCTCCCGTAGCCGTTATTCCTCTTCTTTCACCGGGGCGGGTGGCGGGCGCAGGCCGATCTCTGCCGACAGCTTGATCTCTTTGCCGTTGCGCATTACCAGGATCGACACCTTATCGGTCGGCTTGATCCGCGCCACCTGGTTCATCGACTTGCGGCCATCACCGGCCGGTTCGCCGTCGATGCTCAGGATCACATCGCCCAATTGCAGGCCGGCTTTCTGCGCCGGGCCGTCGCGGAAGATCCCGGCCACCACGATGCCCGGGCGCCCGGTCAAGCCGAACGACTCGGCCAGTTCCTTGGTCAACGGCTGTACTTCGATGCCCAGCCAGCCACGGATTACCTGGCCGTGCTCGATGATCGACTTCATCACTTCCATTGCCAGCTTCACCGGGATCGCAAAGCCGATGCCCTGGGAACCGCCGGACTTGGAGAAAATCGCCGTGTTGATACCGGTCAGGTTGCCATTGGCATCCACCAATGCGCCGCCAGAGTTCCCCGGATTGATCGCCGCGTCAGTCTGGATAAAGTCTTCGTAGCTGTTGAGCCCCAACTGGTTACGCCCGGTGGCGCTGATGATGCCCATGGTCACGGTCTGGCCGACGCCGAACGGGTTGCCGATGGCCAGCGCGACATCACCGACGCGTAGCCCTTCGGAGCGGCCGATGGTGATCGAGGGCAGGCTCTTGAGGTCGATCTTCAGCACCGCAAGGTCGGTTTCCGGGTCGCTGCCGACCACGCGGGCCAGGGTTTCACGGCCGTCGCGCAGGGCCACCACAATCTGGTCGGCGCCGGTGGTCACGTGGTTGTTGGTGAGGATGTAACCTTCCGGGCTCATGATCACCCCGGAACCGAGGCTGGATTCCATCCGGCGCTGCTTGGGCCCGTTGTCGCCGAAATAGCGGCGAAACTGCGGGTCTTCAAACAACGGATGCGCCGGTTTATTGATGACCTTGGTGGTGTACAGGTTGACCACTGCAGGCGCGGCGATGACCACCGCGTCGGCGTAGGTGACCGGGCCTTGCACCACCGAGCTGCTTTGTGGGGCCTGTTGCAGGTTCACATCAAGGCTGGGTAAGCCCACCCATTGGGGATAACGCTGAATAATCAGCATCGCGATCAGCACGCCAGCCAACAATGGCCATCCAAAAAAACGCAGTGCCTTGAGCATCAAGTAAGTCCTGACAGGTTGCAGGGGGCGGGATAGCGCCCATAATGTCGCGCATTATACGAGGCTGCGAGCGCCTCGGAACGGGATATTTAGGAGTCTTTTATGGCTGTCCCCCTTAGCACCCTGGTCGAGGAAGCGGACCGCTACCTTGGCAGCGCAAAAATTGCCGATTATTGCCCCAATGGCTTGCAGGTCGAGGGGCGCCCGCAGGTGATGCGCATTGTCAGCGGCGTCACGGCCAGCCAAGCGTTGCTGGACGCCGCCGTCGAAGCCCAGGCCGACCTGGTGCTGGTGCACCATGGTTATTTCTGGAAGGGCGAAAACCCGTGCATCACCGGCATGAAGCAACGCCGCCTGAAAACCCTGCTCAAGCACGACATCAGCCTGCTGGCCTACCACCTGCCGCTGGACCTGCACCCGGAGGTGGGCAACAACGTGCAACTCGCCCGTCAGCTGGACATCACCGTCGAAGGCCCGCTGGACCCCAGCAACCCGAAAATCGTCGGCCTGGTCGGCTCCCTGGCCGAACCCTTGTCGCCGCGTGATTTTGCCCGACGCGTGCAGGATGTAATGGGTCGCGAGCCACTGTTGATCGAAGGCAGCGAGATGATCCGCCGGGTGGGTTGGTGCACCGGCGGCGGCCAAGGCTACATTGATGATGCTATTGCCGCAGGCGTTGACTTGTATCTGAGCGGCGAAGCGTCCGAGCAGACCTTCCACAGCGCGCGGGAAAACGACATCAGCTTTATTGCTGCGGGCCATCACGCTACTGAGCGTTATGGCGTGCAGGCACTGGGTGACTATCTGGCACGGCGTTTCGCGCTGGAACATCTGTTCATCGATTGCCCCAACCCAATCTAAAGAACACCAAGGCTCAAATGTGGGAGCTGGCTTGCCTGCGATTGCATCACCTCGGTTTGCCTGAATGACTGAGGTGCCTGTAGAGCAGACAAGCCAGCTACCACAAGCCAAACTGAGGGGCATATTCATATACCGTTTCGATCTAGCTGGCTCCCTGAATAGAAGAAGGTGCTGTGCTAGCATGCCCCGCTCGAACACGGCCCGCTGGCCGTCCATAAGATCGTTTTTCCGTGAGTAGCCATGGTCGACAAACTGACGCATCTGAAACAGCTGGAGGCGGAAAGCATCCACATCATCCGCGAGGTCGCCGCCGAGTTCGACAACCCGGTGATGCTCTACTCGATCGGTAAAGACTCCGCCGTGATGCTGCATCTGGCGCGCAAGGCCTTCTTCCCGGGCAAATTGCCGTTCCCGGTGATGCACGTCGACACCCGCTGGAAATTCCAGGAGATGTACAAGTTCCGCGACAAAATGGTCGAAGAACTGGGCCTGGACCTGATCACCCACGTCAACCCTGATGGTGTGGCGCAGGGCATCAACCCGTTCACCCACGGCAGCGCCAAGCACACCGACATCATGAAGACCGAAGGCCTCAAGCAGGCCTTGGACAAGCATGGTTTCGACGCAGCCTTCGGCGGTGCCCGTCGCGATGAAGAGAAGTCCCGCGCCAAAGAGCGTGTGTACTCGTTCCGTGACAGCAAACACCGCTGGGACCCGAAGAACCAGCGCCCGGAGCTGTGGAACGTCTACAACGGCAACGTCAACAAAGGCGAGTCGATCCGTGTGTTCCCGCTGTCCAACTGGACCGAGCTGGACATCTGGCAGTACATCTACCTCGAAGGCATCCCGATTGTGCCGCTGTACTTCGCCGCCGAGCGCGACGTGATCGAGAAGAACGGCACGTTGATCATGATCGACGACGACCGCATCCTCGAGCACTTGTCCGACGAAGACAAAGCCCGAATCGTCAAAAAGAAAGTACGTTTCCGTACCCTTGGCTGCTACCCGTTGACGGGCGCGGTGGAGTCCGAAGCCGAGACGCTGACGGACATCATTCAGGAAATGCTCCTGACGCGAACTTCCGAGCGCCAGGGCCGGGTCATCGACCACGATGGCGCAGGCTCGATGGAAGATAAAAAACGTCAGGGTTATTTCTAAGGGGCTGTCACCAATGTCGCATCAATCTGATTTGATCAGCGAGGACATCCTCGCCTACCTGGGCCAGCACGAGCGCAAAGAGATGTTGCGCTTCCTGACCTGCGGCAACGTCGACGACGGCAAGAGCACCCTGATCGGGCGCCTGCTGCACGACTCCAAGATGATCTACGAAGATCACCTGGAAGCCATCACTCGTGATTCAAAAAAATCCGGTACCACCGGTGACGATATCGACCTGGCCTTGCTGGTCGACGGCCTGCAGGCCGAGCGTGAACAGGGCATCACCATCGACGTTGCCTACCGCTACTTCTCCACCGCCAAGCGCAAATTCATCATCGCCGACACCCCCGGCCATGAGCAGTACACCCGCAACATGGCCACCGGTGCGTCCACCTGCGACCTGGCGATCATTCTGATCGACGCCCGCTACGGCGTGCAGACCCAGACCCGCCGCCACAGCTATATCGCCTCGTTACTGGGCATCAAGCACATCGTGATTGCCGTCAACAAGATGGACATCAATGGCTTTGACCAAAGCGTGTTCGAGTCGATCAAGGCCGATTACCTGAAGTTTGCCGAGGGCATTGCGTTCAAGCCGAGCACCATGGCGTTCGTACCGATGTCGGCGCTCAAGGGCGACAACGTGGTGAACAAGAGCGAGCGCTCGCCCTGGTACACCGGCCAGTCGCTGATGGAGATCCTCGAAACCGTCGAGATCGCCAACGACCGCAACTACACCGACCTGCGTTTCCCGGTGCAGTACGTCAACCGTCCGAACCTGAACTTCCGTGGTTTCGCCGGCACCCTCGCCAGCGGCATCGTGCACAAGGGCGATGAAGTCGTGGTGCTGCCGTCGGGCAAGAGCAGCCGCGTCAAATCCATCGTCACCTTCGAGGGCGAGCTGGAACACGCAGGCCCAGGCCAGGCCGTGACCCTGACCATGGAAGACGAGATCGACATCTCCCGTGGGGACCTGTTGGTGCATGCCGACAACGTGCCGCAAGTCACCGACGCTTTCGACGCCATGCTGGTCTGGATGGCCGAAGAGCCGATGCTGCCGGGCAAGAAATATGACATCAAGCGCGCCACCAGCTACGTGCCGGGTTCGATCACCAGCATCGTGCACCGCGTGGACGTGAACACCCTGGCCGAAGGCCCGGCAAGTTCGCTGCAACTGAACGAGATTGGCCGGGTCAAGGTCAGCCTCGACGCCGCCATTGCGTTGGATGGCTATGACAGCAACCGCACCACTGGTGCGTTTATCGTCATCGACCGTTTGACCAACGGTACTGTGGCTGCGGGCATGATTATTGCGCCGCCGGTGGGCCATGGTGGCGCTGCGCAACACGGCCGCCTTGCTCATGTAGCCACCGAAGAGCGCGCCCAACGCTTCGGCCAGCAACCGGCTACCGTGTTGTTCAGCGGCCTGTCCGGCGCCGGCAAAAGCACCTTGGCCTACGCGGTTGAGCGCAAGCTGTTTGACATGGGCCGTGCGGTATTCGTACTGGATGGCCAGAACCTGCGCCGCGACTTGAACAAGGGCTTGCCGCAGGACCGCGTCGGGCGTACCGAAAACTGGCGCCGTGCTGCTCACGTGGCGCGTCAGTTCAACGAAGCCGGCCTGCTGACCCTGGCCGCGTTTGTTGCCCCGGATGCCGAAGGCCGTGAACAGGCCAAGGCGTTAATCGGCAGCGACCGCTTGCTCACCGTCTACGTGCAGGCCTCGCCGCTGGTGTGCGCCGAGCGTGATCCGCAAGGCCTGTACGCGGCGGGCGGGGACAACATCCCAGGCGAGTCCTTCCCGTACGACGTGCCGTTGAATGCCGACTTGGTGATCGACACCCAGGCCACGTCGCTGGAAGACAGCGTCAAGCAAGTGCTGGAGCTGTTGCGCCAGCGCGGCGCGATCTAAACCTCGCCGCCACAAAAAAGCCCGCCACCGATCATTCGGTGGCGGGCTTTTTACTTTCTCAAGGTCTGGCGCGGTCACTGTGGGAGCTGGCTTGCCTGCGATAGCGGTGGGTCAGCAACATACCCATCAACTGACAGTCAGCTATCGCAGGCAAGCCAGCTCCCACGTTAGATTGCATTCACAGGTCGGTCAGTGGCGGCCTGGGTATTCTGTGTGAAGCTTATCCAGCAGCGCATCCTTGTCTTCCCACAACCGGTTGATCCACCCCTGGAACGCCAACCGATATTCCCCATCCTGCTCATAATTCTTGCCGATAAACACGGCTGGAATCTGCACTTCCTCAAAGTGCACCACCACGTCTTTCACATTCCCGCAC
The DNA here is from genome assembly GCF_044218855.1 of Pseudomonas sp. B19125. Taxonomy (NCBI): domain Bacteria; kingdom Pseudomonadati; phylum Pseudomonadota; class Gammaproteobacteria; order Pseudomonadales; family Pseudomonadaceae; genus Pseudomonas; species Pseudomonas sp. B19125. The sequence goes on along the minus strand of NZ_CP162589.1, from coordinate 6,085,492 downwards.
AACAAATCCCAATACCCTGGACGCCCGGCCGGGTAGTGGATGGTCACGTTCACCAATGACTTGAGCTGCTCGCCCATGGCATCCAGCACAAACGCAATGCCACCGGCCTTGGGCTTGAGCAGGTAACGGAACGGCGATTTCTGCTGTGCGTGCTTGCCCGGCGTAAACCGCGTGCCTTCGGCAAAGTTGAAAATACCCACCGGGTTGTCGCGAAACTTCGCGCAGGTCTTGCGCGTGGTTTCCAGGTCTTTGCCTTTCTTCTCCGGGTGCTTCTCCAGATAAGCTTTGGTGTAGCGCTTCATAAACGGGAAGCCCAGCGCCCACCATGCCAGGCCAATCACCGGCACCCAGATCAGTTCCTGCTTGAGGAAGAACTTCAGCGGCCGAATCCGGCGATTGAGCACGTATTGCAGCACCATGATGTCGACCCAACTCTGGTGGTTACTGGTCACCAGATACGAGTGCTGGTAGTCCAGGCCTTCAAGGCCAGTCAGGTGCCAGCGTGTGCGTCGCACCAGGTTCATCCAGCCCTTGTTGTTGGTCACCCAGGCTTCGTGGGTGTGGTTCATCAGCCATTCGCTGAAGCGTTTGGCAAATGGCAGCGCCTTGAACAGCGCGACAACAAACAGGAACGAACACAGCAGGATCGTGTTCAGCGCCAACAACAAGGACGCGATTACCCCGCGTACGGCGGCAGGTAGAAAATCCAGCATTTAGATATCCATAGGTCGGTTGGCGGCTTGAATCGCCGTCAGGGCGATGGTGTACACGATGTCGTCCACTTGTGCACCGCGCGGCAGGTCGTTCACCGGTTTGCGCAAGCCTTGCAGCATGGGGCCCAGGCTTACGCAGTCGGCGCTGCGTTGCACGGCCTTGTGCGTGGTGTTGCCGGTGTTCAGGTCCGGGAACACAAACACCGTGGCTTTACCGGCGACCTGGCTGTTGGGCGCCAACTGCCGGGCGACGGTTTCATTGGCGGCGGCGTCGTATTGCAATGGGCCGTCGATCAGCAGCGAGCTTTGCTGTTCGTGGGCGAGCAAGGTGGCTTCGCGGACTTTCTCCACTTCTTCGCCGCTGGCCGAATCACCGCTGGAATAGCTGATCATCGCCACCCGTGGCGTAATGCCGAAGGCAGCGGCGGAGTCGGCACTTTGCAGGGCGATTTCCGCCAGTTCCACGGCGCTTGGGTGCGGGTTCATCACGCAGTCGCCGTACACCAGCACCTGCTCGGGGAACAGCATAAAGAACACCGACGACACCAAGGTGCAGCCCGGCGCCGTTTTAATCAGCTGCAGGGCAGGGCGGATGGTGTTGGCGGTGGAGTGAATAACCCCGGAAACCAGGCCGTCCACTTCATCCAGCGCGAGCATCATGGTGGCGATCACCACCGTATCTTCCAATTGTTGCTCGGCCATCGGCGCGTTGAGGCTCTTGCTCTTGCGCAGTGCGACCATTGGCTCGACATAGCGCTGGCGAATCAGGTCCGGGTCGAGAATCTCCAGGCCTTCGGGCAATTCGATGCCGTGGGCGCGGGCGACGGCTTCCACGTCGGCAGGTTTGGCCAGCAGCACGCAGCGCGCAATGCCCCGGGCCTGGCAGATGGCGGCGGCCTGCACGGTCAACGGCTCGCTGCCCTCGGGCAACACGATGCGTTTGTTGGCGGCCTGGGCGCGCTGGATCAACTGATAGCGGAACACCGCGGGCGACAGGCGCATTTCCCGTGGCGTGCCGCAGCGTTGGTGCAGCCAGCGTGCATCGAGGTGGCTGGCGACGAAATCGGTGATGATCTCCGCGCGCTCGCGGTCATCAATCGGGATTTCTTTGTTCAGGCTGTTGAGCTGGTTGGCCGTGTCGTAGGAGCCAGTGCTCACGGAAAGGACTGGCAGCCCGGCCTGGAAGGCGCCACGGCACAGGTCCATGATGCGCGGGTCGGGCAGGGTGTCGCTGGTCAGCAGCAGGCCGGCCAAGGGGACGCCGTTGATCGCGGCGAGGCTGACGGCCAGGATGATGTCGTCACGGTCGCCCGGCGTTACCACCAGCACGCCCGGCTTTAGCAGCTCCACGGTGTTACGCATGGTGCGCGCGCAAATGATGATCTTGGTCATGCGCCGGGTTTCGTAGTCGCCGGCGTTGAGGATCTGTGCGCCCATCAGGTCGGCCACGTCGCGGGTGCGCGGGGCGTTGAGTTCGGGCTGGTAAGGGATGCAACCGAGCAGGCGGAAATCGCCGCTGCGCAACAGGGGCGAATGCTCTTTTAGGCGCGCCGAGAAGGCTTCCATGCTTTCGTCGGTGCGCACTTTGTTGAGGATCACGCCCAGCACTTTCGGGTCTTTGGGGCCGCCGAACAGTTGGGCCTGCAATTCCACGCGGCCCGATAGCTCGGTGAGCACTTCGTTTTCCGGTGCCGACACCAGGATCACTTCTGCGTCGAGGCTCTTGGCCAGGTGCAGGTTGACCCGCGCCGCATAGCTGGCGCTGCGGGTCGGCACCATGCCTTCGACGATCAGCACGTCTTTGCCCACGGCGGCTTGCTGGTACAGGGTGATGATTTCTTCGAGCAGCTCGTCGAGCTGGCCGTCGCCGAGCATGCGTTCCACATGGGCCAGGCCCAAGGGTTGTGGTGGCTTAAGGCCGTGGGTGCGCGCCACCAGTTCGGTGGAGCGCTCGGGGCCGGTGTCACCCGGATGTGGCTGGGCAATCGGTTTGAAGAAGCCGACTTTCAGCCCGGCCCGCTCAAGGGTGCGCACCAGCCCAAGGCTGATGGAGGTCAGACCCACACCAAAATCGGTGGGCGCGATAAAAAAAGTCTGCATGCGAATTCTCTGGAGGTGCATGGCTTCGGTGGCGTTCTATGGCTGAGCGCCTACCGGGAATCAGGCACCAAGGTTATCGTTATTCAGGCGCTTGCGCACACCAGCCGCACGTAAAGGGTTGGCCTATTTTTTCAAGACGTTGCGCGGTATCGAGTACCCAGGCGCGCGACTGCCATGGCGGCTGGTGGCGCAGGTGCTGGGTGTGGCCGCAAGACAGCTCGGCCACCCAATGGTTGTCCTCATCCTGATGGAAACCGATGATGAAGGATGCCGTTGATCGGTTCCGTCTGTCCGGGTTCTGTTCGCTTTCGGGCAAATCCTTGTTTAGACTTGTCCGTTCTTCATTCTTATGCAAAAGGTCTCGCCCCATGACGATCGCCGCTAACAAGGCTGTCTCCATCGACTATACCCTGACCAACGACGCTGGTGAGGTCATCGACAGCTCCGCCGGCGGCGCGCCGCTGGTCTACCTGCAAGGTGCAGGTAACATCATCCCGGGCCTGGAGAAGGCTCTGGAAGGCAAGAACGTCGGTGACGAACTGACTGTCGCCGTAGAACCTGAAGATGCTTACGGCGAATACTCCGCCGAACTGGTCAGCACCCTGAGCCGCAGCATGTTCGAAGGCGTTGATGAGCTGGAAGTGGGCATGCAGTTCCACGCATCCGCTCCGGACGGCCAGATGCAGATCGTCACCATCCGCGATCTGGACGGCGACGACGTGACTGTCGACGGCAACCACCCTCTGGCTGGTCAGCGGCTGAACTTCCAAGTGAAGATCGTTGCTATCCGCGACGCCTCCCAGGAAGAAGTGGCCCACGGCCACGTCCACGGTGAAGGCGGTCATCACCATTGATTGTGGTTTGATCAATAGGTAGCAAAAACGCCCCGACTGGTTCGGGGCGTTTTTTTTGCGCCCGAAAATACACTGCAGTTCAAGTGTGGGAGCGGGCTTGCCCGCGATGAGGGCGTGTCAGCCGCCTTATACATCACTGACCCACCGCAATCGCGGGCAAGCCCGCTCCCACATTTTTGATCTTATCGCGCACAAACAAAAATGCCCCGGACCTTTCGGTTCGGGGCATTTCTTAACTGTTACGCAACCTGAGTTACGTGGCAGTTGTTACCACTTAGGCTGCTGCAGCGACGTTCAGAGCCTTGATGTGGCCATTCAGGCGGCTCTTATGACGAGCGGCTTTGTTCTTGTGGATGATGCCTTTATCGGCCATACGGTCGATAACAGGCACAGCCATGTGGGAGCAACTGTCTTAACCCACCGTCCGTCAGCGCCATTCTGTACCGTCTCGCAGCATGGCATTTAGTCTGATCAGCAGTATCCGCATGCAGGCGATGAGCGCGACTTTCGCGCTCTTGCCTCGCTCCCTTAGAGCCTCGTAGCGCGTTTTAAAGTCTGCTTGAAAGCGGATAACAACCCAACTCGACATGTATAACGCATGCCTGACACGGGTTCTTCCTCCGTATATCTGCCGTTTTCCATTGTGGTTTCCGCTGTCGTCGTTGTAAGGGGCTATGCCCGCTAACGCCGCCACTTCTCTGCGATCCAACTCGCCCAACTCCGGCAAGTAAACCAGCAAACTGGCGGCCGCGACTTTGCCAATCCCCTTCACAGACATGAGTCGCCTGGCCTTTTCTGCATCCAAATCAAACATGCCCTGAACGAGGTGTTTTTCCAGGGCTTTGATCTGCGCTTGCAGGTAGCGAATATGATCTTTGGTAGCGCTGACAACGGTTGGCAACTGAGCCTGCTGAAGTCGACGCTTATTGTCGTCGCGCTGCTGAACGAAGTGCTCACGTAATTGGATCAGTTCGCGCAGAGCTTCGCGCTCAGGAGAAATGACCTTTTCGTGAGACCCATGCAGCACTTCGGCAAAATCAGCCAGAACTGCCGCATCAATCGGGTCGGTCTTGGCATTTTTGCCCATGGCCACCGCGAAGGCTCTGGCCCGACGAGGATTGATTCGGAGCACTTGGAAATTCGTCTGTTGCAGTGCCGCCATGACCTGGCGCTCGTAGCCTCCCGTGGCCTCCAGCAATACCCGGCCAACCTCATAGCAGCTCAATCGTTTGATCAGCTCAACAAAGCCTTCAGATGTGTTTGGAATCTCGAAGCCTTCTTTCTGAGGTTGAACCCAGACAACAAGGTTTAATTTAGAGATATCGATGCCGACCCAGGAAATCATGGCAAAACCCTCTTACACTCAGGAGTGAGAGTGCTCTGGCTATGCCCACGCTTGTGATTCGAGTGGTGCTCGTCCAACTGTTCGGGCTTGTCGGCCAGAGTGGAAAGGTGGATGGCAGCTTTGCTCCCACTCGTGCTTCTAGCACCGCGGACTCACAGCTTGCCATCCACCCCTCTCACCTCAGAGTTTATTCCCAGATCAAGACACAAGCGGGCTTGCCCGCGATGGGGGCGTGTCAGCTGGCCTGTTCACCACGGACCCACCGCAATCGCGGGCAAGCCCGCTCCCACATTTTGATCCGTGCGCCCAAGTTATTGAGCACAAACAAAAATGCCCCGGACCTTTCGGTTCGGGGCATTTCTTAACTGTTACGTAACCTGAGTTACGCGGCAGTTGTTACCACTTAGGCTGCTGCAGCGACGTTCAGAGCCTTGATGTGGCCATTCAGGCGGCTCTTATGACGAGCGGCTTTGTTCTTGTGGATGATGCCTTTATCGGCCATACGGTCGATAACAGGCACAGCCAGAACGTAAGCAGCTTGAGCTTTTTCAGCGTCTTTGGTGTCGATGGCTTTAACTACATTCTTGATGTAGGTACGAACCATGGAACGCAGGCTGGCGTTGTGGCTGCGACGCTTCTCAGCCTGTTTTGCACGTTTTTTGGCGGAAGGTGTGTTGGCCACCGTCGAGCTCCTCGAAAGACTTTTTAGGAAATAGCAAACAAAATAGGCCGCGAATCATGCCGATGACTTGATGGGTTGTCAAGGGCGGCTGATGCGAACTGCTGAGTGGTCGATCTGAAGAGGCGGGTGATTTATTTCCGGCGCTTGACCTGTAAACTCGCGAGCTTTGGCTCTGTGCTGTTGCAGGCGCGCAGTATCGCATAAGTGGGCGCTTTGTTCGCCTGCTCTTTATCTAAAGGCGCAAACTCTTTCAATGAATCTGCTCAAATCGTTGGCTGCCGTCAGCTCTATCACGATGATCTCCCGGGTTTTAGGGTTTGTGCGTGACACCCTGCTGGCGCGCATTTTCGGCGCCAGCATGGCCACGGATGCGTTCTTTATTGCCTTTAAACTGCCCAACCTGTTGCGGCGGATCTTCGCCGAGGGCGCATTCTCCCAGGCTTTCGTGCCGATCCTGGCCGAATACAAAACCCAGCAGGGCGAAGAGGCGACCCGTACCTTTATTGCCTATGTCTCGGGCTTGCTGACCCTGGTACTGATGCTGGTAACCCTCGTCGGCATGCTTGCCGCGCCCTGGGTGATCTGGGCCACGGCCCCCGGTTTTGCCAATACCCCGGAAAAATTCGCGCTGACCACTGACCTGTTGCGGGTGACCTTTCCTTATATATTGCTGATTTCGCTGTCTTCCCTGGCCGGGGCGATCCTCAATACCTGGAACCGTTTCTCGGTACCGGCCTTCGTGCCGACATTGCTGAACGTCAGCATGATTATTTTCGCGCTGTTCCTGACGCCGTACTTCGACCCGCCGGTTATGGCCCTGGGCTGGGCGGTGCTGGCCGGCGGCCTGGCGCAGCTGCTGTACCAACTGCCGCACCTGAAAAAAATCGGCATGCTGGTGCTGCCGCGCCTGAACCTCAAGGACACCGGCGTATGGCGCGTGATGCGCAATATGCTGCCGGCGATCCTGGGCGTGTCGGTGAGCCAGATTTCCCTGATCATCAACACTGCGTTCGCATCCTTGCTGGTGTCCGGTTCGGTCTCCTGGATGTACTACGCCGATCGCTTGATGGAGTTGCCGTCCGGCGTACTGGGTGTAGCCTTGGGCACAATCTTGCTGCCGACGCTGTCGCGCACCTATGCCAGCAAGGACCGCCAGGAGTACTCGCGCATCCTCGACTGGGGCCTGCGCCTGTGCTTTATGCTGGTGTTGCCGTGTTCCCTGGCCCTGGGCATTCTGGCTGAGCCGTTGACCGTGTCGCTGTTCCAATACGGCCAGTTCAGCGCGTTTGACGCGTCAATGACCCAGCGCGCACTGGTCGCCTACTCCGTCGGTCTGCTCGGCATTATCGTGATCAAAGTGCTGGCGCCGGGCTTCTACGCCCAGCAAAACATCCGCACGCCGGTCAAGATCGCAATCTTCACACTGATCGTCACGCAACTGCTCAACCTGGTGTTTATTGGCCCGTTGGCCCATGCCGGCCTGGCCCTGGCCATCAGCGCGGGTGCCTGCATCAACGCGGGCCTGCTGTTTTATCAACTGCGCAAGCAGCAGATGTATCAGCCGCAGCCGGGCTGGGGCCTGTTTGCCCTCAAGCTGCTGGTGGCGGTGGCGATGATGTCGGCGGTGTTGTTGGGCCTGATGCACTTCATGCCCGCCTGGGATCAAGGCCATATGCTTGAACGCTTCATGCGCCTGGGTGTTCTGGTCGTGGCAGGTGTGGTGGTGTACTTCGGGATGTTGCTGTTGCAAGGCTTCCGTCTGCGTGATTTCAATCGAAAGTCGCTTGGCTAGAGACTTTGCCGTGATAAAACGGTTGTTTTATCGATTCGATCCATTTGGCCTGCGCTGTTGCCTGTCGTCCGGGGCCGGGTGTGGTTATAATCGACCACTTTATGAGCAAGAAGCGCGTTATGCAGCTGGTTCGAGGTCTCCACAACCTGCGCCCCGAGCATCGGGGCTGCGTCGCCACTATTGGCAACTTTGACGGTGTTCACCGTGGCCACCAGGCTATCCTGGGCCGGCTGCGTGAACGTGCGGTCGAGTTGGGCGTGCCCAGCTGCGTGGTGATTTTTGAGCCACAGCCGCGGGAATACTTTACCCCCGAGACGGCTCCGGCGCGCTTGGCCCGCCTGCGCGACAAGCTGCAACTGCTGGCTGAAGAGGGCGTGGACCGTGTGCTGTGCCTGGCCTTCAATCAGCGTTTGCAAAGCCTCAGCGCCGCCGAGTTCGTTGACCGTATCCTGGTAGATGGCCTGGGCGTGCAGCACCTGGAGGTCGGCGACGACTTCCGTTTCGGCTGCGACCGCGTCGGCGATTTCGACTTCCTGCAACACGCTGGTGTGAATCAAGGTTTTACCGTCGAAGCCGCGCAAACCGTCGAACTGGACGGCCTGCGCGTGAGCAGTACCCAGGTGCGTAACGCACTGGCGGCTGCCGACTTCGCCTTGGCCGAGCGTTTGCTCGGTCGCCCGTTCCGCATTGCCGGGCGGGTATTGCACGGTCAGAAGCTGGCGCGCCAACTGGGCACGCCAACCGCCAACGTGCAGCTCAAGCGTCGTCGTGTGCCACTCACCGGGGTTTACCTGGTAAGTGTCGACATCGACGGCCAATCGTGGCCGGGAGTCGCCAACATAGGCGTCAGGCCCACGGTTGCAGGTGATGGAAAGGCCCACCTGGAAGTTCACCTTTTGGATTTTGCCGGTGATTTGTATGACCGGCGTTTAACGGTGGTTTTCCACCAGAAGCTGCGTGAAGAGCAGCGTTTCGCCTCCCTTGAGGCGTTGAAAACGGCGATCAATGCGGATGTCGCCGCCGCCCGTGCACTAGCCGCACCTAGCGCCCATCGCTAACCGAAGAGCCTTAAATGACCGACTATAAAGCCACGCTAAACCTTCCGGACACCGCCTTCCCAATGAAGGCCGGCCTGCCACAGCGCGAACCGCAGATCCTGCAGCGCTGGGACAGTATTGGCCTGTACGGAAAGTTGCGCGAAATTGGCAAGGATCGTCCGAAGTTCGTCCTGCACGACGGCCCTCCTTATGCCAACGGCACGATTCACATCGGTCATGCGCTGAACAAAATTCTCAAGGACATGATCCTGCGTTCGAAAACCCTGTCGGGCTTCGACGCGCCTTATGTTCCGGGCTGGGACTGCCACGGCCTGCCGATCGAACACAAAGTCGAAGTGACCTACGGCAAGAACCTGGGCGCGGATAAAACCCGCGAACTGTGCCGTGCCTACGCCACCGAGCAGATCGAAGGGCAGAAGTCCGAATTCATCCGCCTGGGCGTGCTGGGCGAGTGGGACAACCCGTACAAGACCATGAACTTCAAGAACGAGGCCGGTGAAATCCGTGCCTTGGCTGAAATCGTCAAAGGCGGTTTCGTGTTCAAGGGCCTCAAGCCCGTGAACTGGTGCTTCGACTGCGGTTCGGCCCTGGCTGAAGCGGAAGTCGAGTACGAAGACAAGAAGTCCTCGACCATCGACGTGGCCTTCCCGATCGCCGACGACGACAAGCTGGCCCAAGCCTTTGGCCTGTCGAGCCTGCCAAAGCCTGCAGCCATCGTGATCTGGACCACCACCCCGTGGACCATCCCGGCCAACCAGGCGCTGAACGTGCACCCGGAATTCACCTACGCCCTGGTGGACGTCGGTGATCGCCTGCTGGTGCTGGCCGAAGAAATGGTCGAGGCCTGCCTGGCGCGCTACGAGCTGCAAGGTTCGGTCATCGCCACCACCACCGGCACTGCGCTGGAACTGATCAATTTCCGTCACCCGTTCTATGACCGTCTGTCGCCGGTGTACCTGGCTGACTACGTGGAGCTGGGTTCGGGTACTGGTGTGGTTCACTCCGCGCCGGCCTACGGCGTTGATGACTTTGTGACCTGCAAAGCCTACGGCATGGTCAACGATGACATCCTCAACCCGGTGCAGAGCAATGGCGTTTACGCGCCGTCGCTGGAGTTCTTTGGCGGCCAGTTCATCTTCAAGGCCAACGAGCCGATCATCGACAAACTGCGTGAAGTCGGTTCGCTGCTGCACACCGAAACCATCAAGCACAGCTACATGCACTGCTGGCGTCACAAGACCCCGCTGATCTACCGCGCTACCGCGCAGTGGTTTATCGGCATGGACAAAGAGCCGACCAGCGGCGACACCCTGCGTGTGCGCTCGCTCAAAGCCATCGAAGACACCAAGTTCGTCCCGGCCTGGGGCCAGGCGCGCCTGCACTCGATGATCGCCAACCGTCCGGACTGGTGCATCTCCCGCCAACGTAACTGGGGCGTGCCGATCCCGTTTTTCCTGAACAAGGAAAGCGGCGAGCTGCACCCACGTACCGTTGAACTGATGGAAGCAGTGGCGCTGCGCGTTGAGCAGGAAGGCATCGAAGCCTGGTTCAAGCTGGACGCCGCCGAACTGCTGGGCGACGAAGCGCCGCTGTACGACAAGATCAGCGACACCCTCGACGTGTGGTTCGACTCGGGTACCACCCACTGGCACGTGCTGCGCGGTTCGCACCCGATGGGTCACGCCACCGGCCCGCGTGCCGACCTGTACCTGGAAGGCTCGGACCAACACCGTGGCTGGTTCCACTCGTCGTTGCTGACCGGCTGCGCCATCGACAACCACGCGCCGTACCGCGAACTGCTGACCCACGGCTTCACCGTCGACGAGACGGGCCGCAAGATGTCCAAGTCGCTGAAAAACGTGATCGAGCCGAAAAAGATCAACGACACCCTGGGCGCCGATATCATGCGTCTGTGGGTCGCCTCGACCGATTACTCGGGCGAAATCGCCGTGTCGGACCAGATCCTGGCCCGTAGCGCCGATGCCTACCGCCGTATCCGTAATACCGCACGCTTCCTGCTGTCGAACCTGACCGGTTTCAACCCGGCCACCGACATCCTGCCGGCCGAGGACATGCTCGCCCTGGACCGTTGGGCCGTGGACCGTACGCTGTTGCTGCAGCGCGAGTTGCAGGAACACTACGGCGAATACCGTTTCTGGAACGTGTACTCCAAGATCCACAACTTCTGCGTGCAGGAGCTGGGTGGTTTCTACCTCGATATCATCAAGGACCGCCAGTACACCACCGGCGCCAACAGCAAGGCGCGCCGCTCGGCGCAGACCGCGCTGTACCACATCTCTGAAGCGCTGGTGCGCTGGATCGCACCGATCCTGGCCTTCACCGCTGACGAACTGTGGGAATACCTGCCGGGCGAGCGTAACGAATCGGTGATGCTCAACACCTGGTACGAAGGCCTGACCGAATTGCCGGCCAACTTCGAACTGGGCCGCGAGTACTGGGAAGGCGTGATGGCCGTCAAGGTTGCGGTGAACAAGGAGCTGGAAGTTCAGCGCGCGGCCAAGGCCGTCGGTGGCAACCTGCAAGCCGAAGTCACCCTGTTTGCCGAGGAAGGCCTGACCGCCGACCTGGCCAAGCTGAGCAACGAACTGCGCTTCGTACTGATCACCTCGACCGCGAGCCTGGCACCGTTTGCCCAGGCACCTGCGGACGCAGTGGCCACCGAAGTGCCGGGCCTCAAGCTCAAAGTGGTCAAGTCGGCCTTTCCTAAGTGCGCCCGTTGCTGGCACTGCCGTGAAGACGTCGGCGTGAACCCAGAGCATCCGGAAATCTGCGGTCGTTGCGTCGACAACATCAGCGGTGCTGGCGAGGTTCGCCACTATGCCTAATGCTTCCAGTCGTTTCGGACGTCTGGGTTTGCTCGTGCTGAGCGTGCTGGTCCTGGTCATTGACCAGGTCAGCAAGGCTCATTTCGAAGGCTCCCTGCAGATGTTCCAGCAGATTGTGGTCATTCCTGACTACTTCAGCTGGACCCTGGCCTACAACACCGGTGCTGCCTTCAGCTTCCTGGCGGACAGCGGCGGCTGGCAGCGCTGGCTGTTTGCCTTGATCGCGGTGGTTGTCAGCGCTGTGCTGGTGGTCTGGCTCAAGCGTCTGGGCCGTGATGATACCTGGCTCGCCATTGCCCTGGCCTTGGTGCTGGGCGGCGCGCTGGGCAACCTGTACGACCGCATTGCCCTGGGCCATGTGATCGACTTTATTCTGGTGCATTGGCAGAACCGCTGGTACTTCCCGGCGTTCAACTTTGCCGACAGCGCCATCACCGTCGGTGCAATCATGCTGGCGTTGGACATGTTCAAAAGCAAGAAAACCGGAGAGACCGTCAATGACTGATCAGGTATTGGCTGAGCAACGCATCGGCCAGAACACGGAAGTCACTTTGCATTTCGCACTGCGCCTGGAGAATGGCGACACGGTCGACAGCACGTTCGACAAAGCCCCGGCGACCTTCAAAGTCGGTGATGGCAACCTGCTGCCGGGTTTTGAAGCGGCACTATTCGGTTTCAAGGCCGGCGACAAGCGCACCTTGCAGATCCTGCCGGAAAACGCCTTTGGCCAGCCCAACCCGCAAAACGTGCAGATCATCCCGCGCTCGCAGTTCCAGGACATGGACCTGTCGGAAGGCCTGTTGGTGATCTTCAACGATGCGGCGAACACCGAGCTGCCCGGCGTGGTTAAAACCTTCGATGACGCGCAAGTGACCATCGACTTCAACCACCCGTTGGCCGGTAAAACCTTGACGTTTGACGTTGAAATCATCGACGTTAAAGCGCTCTGACTGACGAAACCGGCGCTTATGGGGCCGGCTTGTGTGGGAGCTGGCTTGCCTGCGATAGCATCACCTCGGTGTACCTGATACACCCGGTCGTTTGCATCGCGGGCAAGCCAGGTTCCCACAGGGGCTTACTCCTGTAGAGTTGAGTTGATCCAATTTCTTGCCCTGCAAGACACGAGGCACAGCATGCAAATCAAACTCGCCAACCCCCGTGGCTTCTGCGCCGGTGTGGACCGGGCGATCGAAATCGTCAATCGCGCCCTGGAAGTGTTCGGGCCGCCGATTTACGTGCGCCATGAAGTCGTCCACAACAAATTCGTGGTTGAAGACCTGCGCGCACGCGGGGCTATCTTTGTCGAAGAACTCGACCAGGTGCCGGACGACGTTATCGTCATCTTCAGCGCCCACGGCGTGTCCCAGGCAGTACGTACCGAAGCGGCGGGCCGTGGCCTCAAGGTGTTTGACGCCACCTGCCCGCTGGTGACCAAGGTGCATATCGAAGTCGCGCGCTATAGCCGCGACGGCCGTGAATGCATCCTGATCGGCCACGCCGGTCACCCGGAAGTCGAAGGCACCATGGGGCAGTACGACGCCAGTAATGGCGGCGCCATCTACTTGGTAGAAGACGAAAAAGACGTGGCCGAGTTGCAGGTTCAAAACCCTGATCGCCTGGCCTTCGTGACGCAAACCACCCTGTCGATGGACGACACCAGCCGTGTGATCGATGCCCTGCGCACGCGTTTCCCGGCAATTGGCGGCCCACGCAAGGATGACATCTGCTACGCCACGCAAAACCGCCAGGACGCGGTCAAGCAACTGGCCGACGAATGCGATGTGGTTCTGGTGGTCGGCAGCCCCAACAGCTCCAACTCCAACCGCTTGCGCGAACTGGCTGAACGCATGGCCACGCCGGCCTACCTGATCGATGGCGCTGAAGACATGCAGCGCAGTTGGTTCGACGGCGTTGAGCGTATTGGCATCACCGCAGGGGCTTCCGCTCCAGAAGTGCTGGTGCGCGGTGTGATCCAGCAACTGCAGGCCTGGGGCGCCACCGGCGCGGATGAATTGGCCGGTCGCGAAGAGAACATCACGTTCTCCATGCCCAAAGAGCTGCGGGTTCGTTCGCTGCTCTGAGTGCCACGGTGCCGGAGCCGCACAGCGCCTGCTCGGTGGCCTCACTGCGCAGGCTGATGCGCCCGCTGGGCGCCAGCACCACTTGATAGAGGCTCTGTACCGGGTCGGTGCCGCAGATGTGCACCGTACCGGCGCGGAAGCCACCTCCCGCAAACACCGGCTCACCCAGCCCGCTGAAGCGTACCTGGCTCTTGACTGGCCCATTGCCCGCCATCAGCACGCGCCCATTGCCCTGCCGTTCCAGCAGTATAGGGTTGTCGGTACCCGGCTCGCCGCGCCCGCTTGTATCCACGATGATTTGCCATCCTCGGCTCCAATCGTTCTCCAGCGCCTGAATGATCACTGCGCGATTGCGGGTGATTGCCTCAGTGCGCGCCAACCGCAGGCCTTCGGCAAGTGAGTGTGCCGCGCTGCGTTGCTGCTGCGACGCAAGCAACCCCTTGAAGGCGGGCACTGCCACGGTCACCAGGATGCCGCCCAGTAACAGGCCGAACAGAAGTTCGATCAGGGTGAAACCGCGTTGTTGCATAGTCTGTCCCTCCATGGGCAAGGGTAAAAATGGGTTTGGAGACCTAGGTATAGCGCCCGGCGGCGGGGCTGAATGATGGCCTTTATGTCCAAAGTATTTCCCTTTGTTCCGATAGCAGCGCGAGCCAAAAACCGGCGCTAGTCTTGGGTCTCACAGCAGCATTGCGCTGCTTTTTTCAGCCTTCGACACGGATGACGACGGTAATGCTTGCCTGCCCGAACAGACTTTTTCCCTGCGTGCTGCCTCGACAGCAAACCGGCATGACCTTGATCGAAGTGCTGGTGGCGGTGCTGATTCTCGCCGTCGGGTTGCTGGGCGCCGCAGTGACCCAGCTCAATGCACTCAAGTACACCGACAGCTCAAGGATGACCAGCCAGGCCAGTTTCATTGCCTACGATATGCTCGACCGAATCCGCGCCAACTCAGGTGCCGACTATGCATGGGGGGGCGCGCAAACCGCCCCCGTCCTTAGCGCGACGGCCAGCGTGCGGGACCTGGACCTGCATGACTTCGAAGCCAATATCATCGGCTTCGCCGGCGAGGACGCCAAAGGCTCGGTGGTGATCAGCGGTGGCGAGGTAACCGTGAGCATCAGTTGGGATGACGCCCGTGGGGCGAATACGCCCGGGGCGCGGGAAACCTTCACCCTCACCAGCCGCATTACCAGCGACCCGCAGGTGCCTCAATGAGAAGCTTTGTCCGTGGCTTCAGCCTGGTGGAGTTGTTGCTCGCGCTGGCTGTCGGGTTGCTGCTGGTGCTGGGTGTCAGCCAGGTGACGATCAGCGCTCGCGCGACTCAAGCCAGCCAACAGGCCGCCATGCTGCTGCAGGATGACGCGCGGTTTGTGCTGGGCAAGATGATCCGGGATATCCGCCAGGCGGGCATGTTCGGCTGCCTGGCGACAGCCGCTATCGACAACGCACCCCCAGCCTTTGATCAACCTGTGGGTTGGCATTCTGCAGGCAGTTCCTGGTCGCTGACGCTGGTCACCGCCGATGTCGCAGGTGAGGGCGGCACGCCTGACTGGACGGTGCTCTCTGACTGCCTCGGCACGGCCCAGGCCTACGCGGGGAATTCACCGCCACCGACGCCAGGGCAGATCCGCTTTGCGCTGCGCCAACTCACCTACACCTATGAAACTGGGCAATTGAAGGTCAGTACGCCTGCGGCGCCGGCCAAGGCGGTGCTGTTGGACAACGTGCAGGCCTTCGACATCAGTTTCGGCGTGGCGGGCAAACCAGGTTCGCCTCAGGTAGCGCGCTATGACGCCAGCCCGGCGGATGAATCGCTGATCCGCAGCGTACGCTTGCGCATGACGCTGCAAGACCCGACCGGGCGCGTGAAAGATCAGGCCTACAGCGTCGTCGCAGCCCTGCGAAACCGGTTGGGGTAGGGCAGCATGTTCAATCATCAACGCTTTTATGCAGGGCAAGCCGGCATGGTTTTACTGATCAGCCTGGTGTTTCTGCTGGTGCTGTCACTGATCGGCCTGGCATCGATGCAAGGGGCGGTGTCCCAACAAAAGATTACCGGCAGCGTATGGCATCGAAACCAGTCATTCCAAAGCGCCGAAAGTGGCCTGCGGTTGGGTGAGTCGGTGATCCGGCGGGCAGGCGCGACACTGCCGGTGTGTCGGGCAATCAATTCCTGTGCGCCGCCGGTCGAGTCGTCGCAGGTGATAGAGGCAGGCACAAACCCCGTGTCAGCGGTCACTTGGGTTGCCCTGAAGGGTGGCCTGTATGGCGTGCAATCCCTGGGAGTGGGCGTGGGGATGGCGGGTTTGCCTGCCGAAACACCGGCCGCGTTGTACCGCGTGACGGCGGTTGGGAGCAGTGGCCAAGTGCGCACGGTGCTGGAGGCGGTCTATGCACAGGCAGAGGGCGGTCTGAGCGTTCATCGGGTGCTATGGCGACAACTTCACTAGTGAGGAGCGTATCAATGGGCAAGGATTGCCAAGGTTTTACCCTGATCGAGTTACTGGGCGCGGTCGCGATCATCGCGTTTTTGGCCGGGATTGCTTACCCCGCGTATACCGGGCAGGTGAAAAAAGCCTACCGCGCGCAGATCGTTGCACTGTTGATTGAGCAGGCGCAGCACCTCGAACGTTTTTACACGCGCCACGGCACTTTTATTGATGCAAGCGGCGCCATTGCCGGCAATGATCACTATAGAATCAGCACTGCATTGAGCCCCCAGTCATTCACACTGGTCGCCTCGCCTGCAGTCGGCGCCATCATGGCAAATGACCCATGCGGTGAGTTCAGCTTGTCCAGCACCGGCGTTCGCAGCAACCCGGGCGCGATACCTGAAATGTCGCGCCAGGCGTGTTGGGGGCAATGATGAGAGTACTGGATGAATGGGCGCCGGGTGCGCTTTTCCCTTTTTATCGGCTGGATCAAATGATGGCTAAGCAACAGCAAGTGGTGATTGTCGGTGGCGGTGTCATCGGCTTGTTGACCGCGTTTAACCTGGCCACGGAGGGGCAGGCCGTGGTGCTGCTGGAGCGGTCGGGGCTTGGGCAGGAGTCTTCCTGGGCGGGTGGCGGCATTGTTTCGCCGCTGTATCCATGGCGCTACAGCCCGGCGGTCACCGCACTGGCCCATTGGTCGCAGGATTTTTACCCGCAGTTGGCAGAGCGGCTGTTTGCGGCCACCGGGGTTGATCCAGAGGTTCACACCACAGGCCTGTACTGGTTGGACCTGGAAGATGAAGCCCAAGCGTTGGCTTGGGCTGCCCGAGAAGGTCGCCCGTTGAGCAAGGTAGATGTGTCGGCCGCCCATGATGCCGTGCCGGTGCTGGGCGGTGGATATTCCCAGGCGATCTACATGGCGAACGTGGCCAATGTGCGCAACCCGCGTCTGGTCAAATCCCTCAAGGCTGCGCTGTTGGCGTTGCCGGGCGTGACCCTTCATGAGCAGTGCGAAGTGGAGGGGTTTGTTATTGAAGGTGGCAACGTCGTGGGTGTAAATACCGCTGCGGGGCCGATCCTGGGCGATCAGGTGGTGCTGGCTGCGGGCGCCTGGAGCGGCGAAATACTCGGCAAGCTGGGTCTGTCGCTGCCAGTGGAGCCGGTCAAAGGCCAAATGATTTTGTACAAATGTGCGTCGGATTTTTTGTCGAGCATGGTGCTGGCCAAAGGGCGTTATGCGATCCCGCGGCGTGACGGGCACATTCTGATCGGCAGCACGCTGGAGCATGAAGGGTTCGACAAGACCCCGACCGAGTCGGCCTTGGAAAGTCTCAAGGCGTCGGCGGTGGAGTTGATTCCCGCGCTGGCAGACGCGCAGGTCGTAGGTCACTGGGCCGGTTTGCGCCCCGGTTCACCGGAAGGTATCCCTTACATCGGTGAAGTGCCCGGTTTCAAAGGGCTTTGGCTCAACTGCGGGCATTATCGCAATGGGCTGGTGCTCGCGCCGGCATCCTGTCAACTGTTCGCTGACTTGCTGTTGGGGCGTCCCCCGATCATTGACCCGGCGCCGTATGCGCCCGCCGGTCGGATCAACGCTGAATAGATTTCGGCCCTTGTTCCAGGTGCGCCTGGGTGCAGTACCACTCCTGGCGTGAATTGAGTGCGCGATCTTGCGGCAGGTGCACGCCGCAGTGGGCGCAGCGCACCATCAGGGCCGCGCCCGGCTCGGCGGAGCGTTGCTGTTTAGCCGCCGGGCTTTTGAATTTGCGCCAGAACCATACCGCGGCAGCAATGACGGCAATCCAGAACAGTAGACGAAGCATGATGGGCAGTTTCTCGACAGGGAATGCGCCAGTTTAGCCAAGCGCGTGGCAAGCGCACAGCGCAATAACAAGACGCCCACAAAAAAGGAGCCTCGAGAGGCTCCTTCTTGATGACGCTGTGTGCAATCAGTCAAACACGCCGAAGGTCATGTAGCTGAACCACGAACGGTCTTCATTGTTGCCCAGGGCCTGCGGTGCTTCTTCTTCGATCACGTCGCCATTGGCGTCATGCGGCTTGAGCTCCGAAGGAATGGCTTCCTTGGCGTCCTGGAACTGCTTCATCACGTCCTGGTTGGCGCGGGTTTCGCCCGGCGGCAACGGTGGGCGGGAACTGATCAGGCCCAGGGTGTATTTGCTCAACCAGGAACGGTTGTCTGCTTCAGCTACCCGAGGCACGAACTGGCCGTCTTTCAGACTTGGGGAGTCCGGGTAGTTGAGCTTCAGGGTTTCCAGGCTGGTGGTTGCCAATGCATCCAGGTGCAATGCCTGGTAAGCCTGGGTCATCACCGCCAGGCCATCACCCACGGATGGGGTCTCCTGGAAGTTCTCAACTACATAACGACCACGGTTGGCGGCAGCTACATACGCCTGACGGGTCAGGTAGTAGTCGGCCACGTGAATCTCGTAGGACGCCAGCAGGTTGCGCAGGTAGATCATGCGCTGCTTGGCGTCCGGCGAGTAGCGGCTGTTGGGGTAGCGGCTGGTGAGCTGGGCGAACTCGTTGAAGGAGTCGCGGGCAGCACCAGGGTCACGCTTGGTCATGTCCAGCGGCAGGAAGCGCGCCAGCAGGCCAACGTCCTGGTCGAACGAGGTCAGGCCCTTCATGTAGTAGGCGTAGTCCACGTTCGGGTGCTGCGGGTGCAGGCGGATGAAACGCTCGGCGGCGGATTTTGCAGCTTCCGGCTCCGCGTTCTTGTAGTTGGCGTAGATCAGCTCGAGCTGTGCCTGGTCGGCATAGCGCCCGAACGGATAGCGCGACTCCAGGGCCTTCAGCTTGGCTGTGGCACTGGTGTAGCTATTATTGTCCAAGTCTTTTTGAGCTAATTGATACAGCTCGACTTCGCTCAGGTTTTCGTCGACGACTTCCTTTGTTGACGAGCAAGCAGCAGTCATGGCGAGGATGGCGATCAGCAGCAGGTGTTTCACTTGCATGGCGGCTTGCGTCCCTATGACGGCCGCTGTCTTGGGCGGGGCCGTCCTGTTATGATGAGCGCCCCGTTGAAAGCCTCGGGGCAAAAGACGCCGTATTTAACCACAAGCGCGCAGCCGAAACCAAAGGCTGTGCCACGCCTAGTCTGAGCATGTCCGATAAAATTGAACTTCGCGCAGAGGTGCCGTCCGAATTGGGCGGCCAACGCCTCGATCAAGTCGCCGCACAATTATTCGCTGAGCACTCGCGCTCGCGCCTTTCCGCCTGGATCAAAGACGGCCGCCTGACTGTGGATGGAGCGGTTATCCGCCCGCGAGACATAGTCCATGGCGGTGCGATTCTTGAGCTGACTGCCGAGCAGGAAGCCCAGGGAGAATGGGTCGCCCAAGACATCGAGCTGGATATCGTCTATGAAGACGATGACATCCTGGTCATCAACAAACCTGCAGGCCTGGTGGTTCACCCGGCGGTCGGGCACGCTGATGGCACTTTGCTCAATGCCTTGTTGCACCACGTGCCGGACATCGTCAACGTGCCGCGCTGCGGCATCGTGCACCGCCTGGACAAGGACACCACCGGCTTGATGGTGGTGGCCAAGACCATTCAGGCGCAGACGCAGTTGGTCACACAATTGCAGGCCCGCAGTGTCAGCCGGATCTACGAATGCATCGTGATCGGCGTGGTGGTGGCGGGTGGCAAGATCAACGCCCCGATCGGCCGCCACGGCCAGCAGCGCCAGCGTATGGCTGTGATGGAAGGCGGCAAGCCGGCCGTCAGCCACTACCGTGTGCTGGAGCGTTTCCGCTCCCACACGCATGTGCGGGTGAAGCTGGAGACCGGCCGCACGCACCAGATTCGCGTGCATATGGCGCACATCAACTTCCCGTTGGTCGGAGATCCGGCCTACGGTGGTCGCTTCCGTATTCCGCCAGCGGCCAGCCAGACCATGGTTGAATCGCTGAAAACCTTCCCGCGCCAGGCACTGCATGCACGTTTCCTGGAGCTGGATCATCCGACGAGCGGTAAGCGGATGAGCTGGGAATCGCCTCTGCCGGACGATCTGGTCTGGTTGTTGTCGCTGCTCAAGCAGGATCGCGAGGCGTTTGTAGGATGAGTGACTGGCTGATTCCTGACTGGCCCGCGCCGTCGGGAGTCAAAGCCTGCGTCACCACCCGTGCGGGCGGCGTCAGTCTGGCGCCGTTCGACAGCCTTAATCTGGGCGATCATGTCGAGGACAGCCTTGAGGCCGTCCTTGAAAATCGCCGCCGCCTCACTGATACCTTTGATATTCAGCCGGCCTGGCTGCGCCAAGTCCACGGGGTGCGCGTGGTCGAGGCTGATCCGGATCGCATTGCCGAAGCGGATGGCAGTTGGACCAGCACGCCCGGCGTCGCCTGCACCTCAATGACCGCCGATTGCCTGCCCGCGTTGTTCTGCAACCGCGCCGGCACACGTGTGGCGGCTGCCCATGCCGGTTGGCGCGGGCTGGCGGCCGGTGTATTGGAGGCTGCGTTTGAAAGCTTGAATGCCGAGCCCGATGAAGTACTGGTGTGGCTAGGCCCGGCCATTGGCCCGCAAGCGTTTGAGGTCGGCCCCGAAGTGCGTGAAGCCTTCATGCAGCAATTGCCGACCACGGCCGAGGCCTTTGTACCTAGCCGCAACCCCGGCAAGTACATGGCCGATATTTACCAGTTGGCGCGCCTGCGCCTGGCCGCGCGCGGTGTCACCGCTGTATATGGTGGCGGTTTATGCACCGTTACCGACCCACGCTTCTTTTCCTATCGTCGCAGCCCGCGCACCGGTCGGTTCGCCTCCCTTATCTGGCTTGAGCGCTAGACTCTCCTGACTTGGGTCAATGCTGATCCACATCAAGGATCAGTTGCTTGAATCTTCCAGAATCCACCCCATCTATAAGGGTATCTGGCAGGTTTCTTCATTCAGGATGTGTATTTCTAGCTCCGGCCTGCTCAAAAGGAAGGTGACTAATGCGTATTGATCGTTTAACCAGCAAATTGCAGTTGGCACTCTCGGATTCCCAATCCCTGGCGGTCGGCCTCGACCACCCGGCGATTGAGCCTGCGCACTTGATGCAGGCGCTCCTGGAACAGCAAGGTGGTTCTATTAAACCCTTGCTGATGCAGGTGGGCTTTGACGTCAACAGCTTGCGCAAGGAGTTGAGCAAAGAGCTCGACCAACTGCCGAAAATCCAAAACCCTACCGGCGACGTGAACATGTCGCAGGACTTGGCGCGCCTGCTTAACCAGGCCGATCGCCTGGCCCAGCAGAAAGGTGACCAGTTCATTTCCAGCGAACTGGTGCTGCTCGCCGCGATGGACGACAACAGCAAGCTTGGCAAATTGTTGCTGGGCCAAGGCGTGAGCAAAAAAGCTCTGGAAAACGCCATCAACAACCTGCGTGGCGGCGAGGCGGTGAATGACCCCAATCATGAGGAGTCGCGCCAGGCCCTGGACAAATACACCGTCGACCTGACCAAGCGCGCCGAAGAAGGCAAGCTGGACCCGGTGATCGGCCGTGACGACGAAATTCGTCGCACCATCCAGGTGTTGCAACGCCGCACCAAGAACAACCCTGTGCTGATCGGTGAGCCTGGCGTGGGTAAGACCGCGATTGCCGAAGGCCTGGCCCAGCGCATCATCAATGGTGAAGTGCCGGACGGCCTTAAAGGCAAGCGCTTGTTGTCGCTGGACATGGGTTCGCTGATCGCCGGTGCCAAGTTCCGTGGCGAGTTCGAAGAACGCCTGAAGTCCCTGCTTAATGAACTGTCGAAACAGGAAGGGCAGATCATTCTGTTTATCGATGAACTGCACACCATGGTCGGCGCCGGCAAGGGCGAAGGTTCGATGGACGCCGGCAACATGCTCAAGCCGGCGTTGGCGCGCGGTGAGTTGCATTGCGTTGGCGCGACCACGCTCAACGAATACCGCCAGTACATTGAAAAGGACGCGGCCCTTGAGCGCCGCTTCCAGAAAGTATTGGTGGAAGAACCGAGCGAAGAAGACACCATCGCCATCCTGCGTGGCCTCAAAGAGCGTTATGAGGTGCACCACAAGGTGGCGATCACTGACGGCGCGATCATTGCGGCGGCCAAACTGAGCCATCGCTATATCACCGACCGTCAGTTGCCGGACAAGGCCATCGACCTGATCGACGAAGCGGCCAGCCGCATTCGCATGGAGATCGATTCCAAGCCGGAAGTGCTCGACCGCCTGGATCGGCGCCTGATTCAGCTGAAAGTTGAATCCCAGGCACTTAAGAAAGAAGAGGACGACGCAGCGAAGAAACGCCTGGAAAAACTTCAGGAAGAAATCCTGCGTCTGGAACGCGAGTATTCGGACCTCGAAGAAATCTGGACCTCGGAAAAAGCCGAAGTGCAGGGTTCTGCGCAGATCCAGCAAAAGATCGAGCAGTCCCGTCAGGAGCTGGAAGCAGCGCGCCGTAAAGGCGACCTGAACCGCATGGCCGAGTTGCAGTACGGGGTGATCCCGGACCTGGAGCGCAGCCTGCAAATGGTTGACCAGCACGGCAAGCCCGAGAATCAGCTGCTGCGCAGCAAGGTGACCGAGGAAGAAATTGCCGAAGTGGTCTCCAAGTGGACCGGCATTCCCGTGTCGAAAATGCTTGAAGGCGAGCGCGACAAGCTGCTGAAAATGGAAAGCCTGCTGCACCAGCGCGTCATCGGCCAGGAAGAGGCCGTGGTGGCAGTGTCCAATGCGGTACGGCGTTCGCGGGCCGGTTTGTCCGACCCGAATCGTCCGAGCGGCTCGTTTATGTTCCTCGGCCCAACCGGCGTGGGTAAGACCGAGCTGTGCAAGGCATTGGCCGAGTTCCTCTTTGATACTGAAGAGGCCATGGTGCGCATCGATATGTCCGAATTCATGGAGAAACACTCGGTGGCGCGCCTGATCGGTGCTCCACCAGGCTATGTGGGCTATGAAGAAGGCGGTTACCTGACCGAAGCCGTGCGGCGTAAGCCTTACTCGGTGATCCTGCTGGATGAGGTCGAGAAGGCCCACCCGGATGTGTTCAACATCTTGCTGCAGGTGCTGGAAGATGGCCGGTTGACGGACAGCCACGGGCGCACGGTGGACTTTCGCAATACGGTGATCGTGATGACCTCTAACCTGGGCTCGGCGCAGATCCAGGAGCTGGTCGGTGATCGTGAGGCCCAGCGCGCTGCGGTGATGGATGCGCTGACCTCGCACTTCCGCCCGGAATTTATCAACCGGGTCGATGAAGTGGTGATCTTCGAGCCTCTGGCGCGGGATCAGATCGCGGGTATTACCGAGATCCAGTTGGGCCGTCTGCGTAGCCGCCTGGCCGAGCGTGAGCTTGACCTGGAGCTGAGCAGCGAGGCGTTGGACAAGCTGATCGCGGTGGGTTACGACCCCGTGTACGGCGCACGGCCTCTGAAACGTGCGATACAGCGCTGGATCGAGAACCCGTTGGCGCAGTTGATCCTGTCGGGCAGCTTCATGCCGGGGACCAGCGTGGCGGCCACGGTGGAAAACGACGAAATCGTCTTCCACTAAGCCCAGACTGTAAGGCGATAAGAGGAGGCCCCGCATTGCGGGGCCTTTTTTTTCGATAGGGCGTTGAACTGTAAGGCAAAGGCTTGTAAAGTGCGCCCCGCAGCAACGTCAGCCCACGGGTTTCTTCTCCCCAAGAAGAAATCAGAAACAAGCGCAAATCATTGTCTTAAAAGCAATTTAAAGGGTTGACAGGGGTTTTTAAGATTGTAGAATAGCGCGCCTCAGAGACGTGAACGTAGCGATACGGACAAGCCGATGAGAAGGTTGTAAAGCAGTAGAAGTTGTAAATTTGAAATATGTAGTTCCGTGATAGCTCAGTCGGTAGAGCAAATGACTGTTAATCATTGGGTCCCAGGTTCGAGTCCTGGTCACGGAGCCAATTTCAAAACCGGGGTATAGCGCAGTCCGGTAGCGCGCCTGCTTTGGGAGCAGGATGTCAGGAGTTCGAATCCCCTTACCCCGACCATTTTTGGGTCGTTAGCTCAGTTGGTAGAGCAGTTGGCTTTTAACCAATTGGTCGTAGGTTCGAATCCCACACGACCCACCATTTTTGAGACCAGTTAACGCTGGAATCGAATCTTAAGATCAGAGGCCAAAAGCACTGATCGAAGAAGGCGACTGAGAGGTCGCCTTTTTTTTACCGGGGTATAGCGCAGTCCGGTAGCGCGCCTGCTTTGGGAGCAGGATGTCAGGAGTTCGAATCCCCTTACCCCGACCATATTAAAAATCCTCGTATCGAAAGATACGGGGATTTTTTTTGTGCGCGCAAATCTTAAATATTACGCAAAAAATGTGGGAGCTGGCTTGTCGAATCGTCGCACCGCTGCGATAGCGGTGTATCAGCCTGTGCATCTTGTGCTGATCGATCGCCATCGCGGGCAAGCCAGCTCCCACATTAGTTTGTGCTGTTAATGGAGCTTGAGCCGAGGCTCAGTCCCACGCCCAATCTTGCTGCCCAGCATCAGCATTGCCGTGCGGAAGAACCCGTACAGCGCCATCTGGTGCATGCGGTACAGCGACACGTAGAACATCCGCGCCAGCCAGCCTTCGAGCATCACGCTGCCCGTCAGGTTGCCCATCAAGTTACCCACCGCCGAAAAACGCGACAGCGAGATCAGCGAACCGTAGTCGGTGTACTTGTAGGACGGCAGGTCCTTGCCTTCGATCCGCAGTTTCAGCGACTTGGCCAACAGTGAAGCCTGCTGGTGAGCGGCCTGGGCGCGTGGCGGCACATTGCGGTCGGTGCCCGGTTGCGGGCAGGCGGCGCAGTCGCCAAAGGCGAAGATGTTTTCATCACGGGTGGTTTGCAGCGTCGGCAATACCTGCAATTGATTGATGCGGTTGGTTTCCAGCCCGTCAATATCCTTGAGGAAGGCCGGTGCGCGGATACCCGCAGCCCAGACCTTGAGGCTCGCTGGAATGACCTGGCCGCTGCTGGTGATCAACGCATCCGCGGTCACTTCGCTGACCGCCGAGTTGGTCAGTACCGTTACCCCAAGTTTCTCCAGGGTTTTGTGCACAGGCCCGCCGATCCGCTCCGGCAGCGCGGGCAATACCCGTGGGCCGGCTTCGATCAGGGTGATGTGCATGTTTTCCGGTTTGATGCGGTCCAGGCCATAGGCGGCCAGTTCATGGGCGGCGTTGTGCAACTCGGCAGCCAACTCGACGCCCGTCGCGCCGGCGCCGACGATAGCGACGCTGATGTTCTCTTCCACGTCGGTCTGGCCCGCATGGGCGCGCAGATAGTGGTTGAGCAATTGTTGATGGAAGCGCTCGGCCTGTTTGCGGGTGTCGAGGAACAGACAGTGTTGCGCCGCGCCCTCGGTGCCGAAATCGTTGGTGGTGCTGCCGACCGCGATCACCAGGCTGTCATAACCCAGCACGCGCGCAGGCACCAGTTCACGGCCTTCTTCATCGAGGGTCGCGGCCAGCTGAATTTTTTTCTGTTCACGGTCAAGCCCGCTCATGCGCCCCAGTTGGAACTCGAAGTGGTTCCATTTGGCCTGGGCGACGTAATTGAGCTCGTCTTCCGAAGAGTTCAGCGAACCGGCGGCCACTTCGTGCAGCAGCGGTTTCCAGATATGGGTGAGGTTGGCGTCCACCAGCGTGATGCTGGCGGTGCCGCGCTTGCCCAGAGTCTTACCCAGGCGGGTAGCCAACTCCAGGCCGCCGGCGCCGCCGCCGACGATAATAATACGATGGGTCATGGGGATATCTCGCAAGGCTAAAAGAAATCGGAGCAGTTACCCTCGCGAGCGCGATGCAGCTCATAGCGTCAGGTAACTCAAAAGGCGGCTCAGCAGGCCGAGCCCGATCACCACCAACAGCACCACACCCAGGAGCAGCCACGGCCGGAAAGGCTTGCGCTCGACTCGGTTTTGGGAGAGTTGCAGGTACTCTTCGACATGCTGTTGGTCATCGGGGTTCAGGCGGCTGGTCATAAAGGCCTCGTCAGGTAGACGTTGCAAAAGGGCGCCACGTTACAGCCAGAAGGTTGGCGGGCTCGCCGCAAGCGTAGCCGGTGCCCGCGTCACAGGCTGATGCCCACATCGAATACTATGCTGCGCCCCAGGTTGTTGCGCAAGAAGTCCGGTGCGTCCGGGTGGGCAAACAGTACGCGCGCAAAGGTCGGGCCTACCAACGACAGCGAGCGCCAGCCTTGGCGCAGGTATTCGGTAGGCGGTGGGAAATGGCTGTTGAGGTCCAGCACTTCACGCTTGAGGCTGGTGAAGGCAATCAGGTCCAACTCGCCCAGGTCTATGCCGCGTTCTTTGTAGTTATGTGCCTTTTTGCGCAACGTCGGCGCCAGGCGCAGCAGGAATTCATGGGCCGGAATGCGCCGTGGCTTGGCTTCGCGTCGCACCAACTGGCTCAAGGAAAACGCACTGCGCCGCCGCAGCAACTCATCACGCCATTCGTCGTTCAGGCGCCGGCCTTCATCCAATACGAAAAAAACTTCGAAACTGGCGTCGCGAAACAACACGTCCGGCGGCTCTTGGCCGGCGGGGTGAAACTCTTCGGCACGGTAAGGCACGTTCAAGCCTTGCAGCAGGCGCTGGCAGACCCAACGCTCACGCTCCCATTTGCGGGCATTGGACAGGAACGCATTGGCTTGTTCGGCCGCTACGGTGAGCAGGCGCAAATAATCTGAGTCATCCATATTGGCAGCTTAGCGTCCAATTGATGACCGCAGGAAGTCTTGCTTTGAAACGCCGGTGTAGACTGCTCATTCAACAGCAACTGCATGGACGAGGTGTGTGGTGAGGTTTTCTGCAAAGGCATTACGCTCGTGATCAGCGCTGCAGTGTTGGCGCCGCAAACGCTCATCATTGGCTGGCTGTTTTACGCGCCATTGGTCATGTGGGCGATCCTGCGCGCACCGTGGGTCGAGTTGTTTGCCGACCGGCGGCGCCAGCATTTGCTGTTCGGCACCGTGTTTGCCCTGTTTATGCTCTGGCTGGTACGGCGGGATTTCGACACCGGTGTGTCTTACCACTTTATCGGCATGACCGCCGTGACCCTGCTGCTGGATTGGCCCCTGGCTATCGTCGGCGGGTTGGCCGCGCAATTGGGTTTGGTGCTGCTGGGGCGCCAGGACCTGGCGGCGGTCGGGGTCAATGGTTTGCTGCTGATTGGTTTGCCGGTGCTGGTCACCGAGACCTGCGCGCTGCTGGTGGAGCGGGCGCAACCGCGCAACCCCTTTGTGTATATCTTCTGTTCCGGCTTTTTCGCCGCAGCGCTGTCGGCACTGCTGTGCCTGCTGGCGGCGTTGGGGTTGTTGTGGTTTGACGGCCGTTTTGCCATGCCCGAGTGGCTGGAAGACTTCGTCGGTTACCTGTGGCTGATCATCTTCCCCGAGGCGTTTATCAACGGCATGGTCGTCAGTGCCCTGGTGGTGTTCTGCCCGGAATGGCTGGAGACCTTCAACCGTACGCGCTACCTGTCGGCGCCGTGGAAGGATGACGATTCGCGGCGTTGATCCAGATCAAATCCCAGGCGGCCGCGCAGGCCCATGCTCTGCGAAATTTTACTGAGCAGGGCGGGGCACAGACTATGAGTGTGTACGAATGGGCGCGGCAAGAGTTGCGCAGAAGCCAGGATGCGGCACAGGAAATCGGTTTTGACCCAGGCCTTACCCTGCGCGCCATGCTCAGTGCGGTGGTGCAGCAGAGCAAGGGTGTGCGCAGTTTTGAAGACCTGGCCGACGAGCTGCAATACCTTGCAGAAAACCTCGACGACCAGCAGGAATACGCCTTTATGCGGCCTTAGTGGCGCGGCGGCAGGTCTTCTGAGAACAGCTCGTCCTCGGCATCCGGGCTCACCGGAATCTTGTGTTCTTCCGCGGCCCAGGCGCCAAGGTCGATAAGCTTGCAGCGGTCCGAGCAGAACGGCCGGTTGAGGTTGTCGGGTTTCCATTCCACGGGTGCGCCGCAGGTTGGGCAGTCGACGGTCAAGGGTTGGCTCATGATCGGCCTCCACGCAAAGTAAGGTAAAAGTGGTGCAGTCGCTCGACCTCGCTGTGCAGCCAGGCGAGGTCCTTGTCGTTGACCAGCACGTCATCGGCATGGTTCAGACGGTCTTCACGGCTGGACTGAGCCTTGAGGATCGCCTGCACCTGCTGTTCGCTGATGCCGTCGCGCTGCAGGGTACGCTGAATCTGCAGCGATTGCGGCACGTCGATCACCAGGATGCGCTGGGTCATGCTGTACTGGCCGGACTCGATCAGCAGCGGTGAGACCAGGATCGCGTAAGGCGATTGCGCACGCGCCAGATGGCTGCGAATTTCTTCGCCAATCAACGGGTGCAGCAGGGCTTCCAGCCAGCGACGTTCTTCGGGAACTTCAAAGATCAGCTTGCGCAGGGCGGCGCGGTCCAACTGGCCGTCCGCCTGCAGCACACCTGCACCAAAATGCTCGGCAATGCGTGCGAGTGCTGGCCGGCCGGGTTCGACCACCCAGCGTGCGGCATGGTCGGCATCGACCAGGTCAATGCCCAGGTCGATAAAGTGCTGGGCGGCCGCGCTTTTACCGCTGCCGATGCCGCCGGTGAGGCCTAGAATCCAGGGTGTTGCGACACAAGTGGTCATCTGAAACCGACAGACTGCAAATAGAAGTCGGTTATTTGACCACCCCAGAGCAATGCAATCCAGCCGGCAATTGCCAGGCACGGGCCAAATGGCATCGGCACCGATGCCTGGGACTTGCGCAAACGCATCAGGACAAGGCCTGCGAACACGCCCAGCAGCGACGCTATCAGCAGCGTCATCGGCAGGATCTGCCAACCACCCCAGGCACCGAGCAGGGCCAATAGCTTGAAATCGCCATAACCCATGCCGTCCTTGCCGGTGACCACCTTGAACACCCAGAACACGCTCCACAGGCACACATAGCCTATGACTGCGCCCCACAGCGCATCGGGCAGCGTCGCCAACAAGCCGCCGCTATTGAGGACCAGCCCCAGCCACAGCAGTGGCAACACCAGCACATCCGGCAGCAGTTGATGATCGATGTCGATCAGGCTCATCGCCAGCAGGCCCCAACTCAGCAGCATCACTGCGCCAGCTTGCCAGCCGAAGCCAAAATGCCAGGCGACCATGGCCGAGAGCAGCGCACAGGCCAGTTCGGTAAAGGGGTAACGCGCGCTGATAGACTCGCGGCAGCGGGCGCAGCGCCCCTTGAGTAGCAGGTAGCTGAGTACCGGGATATTTTCCCAGGGGCGAATCGGCTGGCTGCAATGCGCACAGCACGAGTTGGGATGCATCAGGTTGTAGACAGGGCCGGCGGGGTCGGCCGGCAGGCCGAGTATTTCCTGGGCCTGGGCGCGCCATTCGCGCACGAGCATCTTCGGCAGGCGCCACACCAGCACGTTGAGAAAGCTGCCGACGATCAGGCCGAGCACCAACGCCATCCCGACAAAGACCCAGGGTTGTTCACCCAGCAGCAGGCTCAAAACGCCGACCCCAACTGGAACACCGGCAGATACATCGCAATCACCAACGCGCCGACAATGCCCCCCAACACCACCATGATCAGTGGCTCCATCAGGCTGGTGAGGTTATCGACCAGGTTTTCCACATCGGCTTCATAGTGGTTGGCGACTTTATCCAGCATGAGGTCCAGGGTGCCCGACTCTTCACCGATGGCCGTCATCTGGATGGCCATGCCGGGGAACAGCCCGCTGTGGGCCATGGACTGGTTCAACGGCACACCTGTGGATACATCGTGCCGCATATGTTCGATCGCCTTTGTGAACAACCCATTACCTGCCGCGCCTGCCACGGAGTCCAGAGCCTGCACCAATGGCACGCCCGCGGCAAAGGTGGTTGAAAGTGTACGGGCGTAACGGGCGATGGCTGAGCGCCTCAGCAGTGTGCCAGCCAGGGGCGCGTTCAACAAAGCGGCATCCAGCCCGTCACGAAACCCCGGGTAAGCCCGATAGGCATGGCGCAGCGCAGTTATTGCCATACTCAGCCCCAAGGCAAGCATCCACCAGGCGTGCTGCAGGAAGTTGGACAGCGCAATCACCAGCAAGGTAAAGCCCGGCAGTTGGCCGTTTACCCCGGCGAAGAGGTTCTGGAACTGCGGCACCACGTGAATAAGCAAAACTGCGCTGACCAGGCAGGCGACGACGATCACGGCGATAGGGTAGGTCATGGCTTTTTTGATTCGCGCCTTGAGCTGCTGGCTTTTTTCCAGGTGAATCGCCACCCGTTCGAGCAATGTTTCCAGGGCGCCTGCCTGTTCGCCTGCGGCAATCAGGTTGCAATACAAGTCATCAAAGTGACGCGGCTGTTTGCGCAGCGCTGCTGCCAGGCTACTACCGGCGGCAATCTCCTGCTTCAAGCCTTTTATCAACGCGCGCATCTGCCGGTTTTCGAAGCCTTCGCAGATGATGTCGAACGCCTGCAGCAGCGCAGTGCCTGCCTTTAACAGGGTCGCCAATTGGCGCGTGAACAGCGCGATGTCGGCGGGTTTTATCGGCGCGGCAAAATATGGCCGGTGCGAAGCCTTTTTGCGCACGCGTCCGGGGTAAATCCCCTGCTGGCGCAGCTGTGCCTTGATCAGTGCCAGGTTATGCCCGGTGGCTTGCCCGGACACCCGGCGGCCTTTGCGGTTGGTGCCTTCCCAGGCGTAGATCGTTGAAGCGTCATTCATGGCACAGGTCCGCACACAGGTCGTCGTAGATTTATAGCTTAGTCAGATGACGGATTCGGACCGCTCGTGGGCGCACGATAAAATGTCAGAATGTGCGTCTTACCCACAATTGGGCGCTCACGGATGAGTACACTGGCGCCGCTGCACACTGCGGGGCGCAGGACGCGCCTTGATAAGGTTTTTATTCTGGAGAGTGAATGTGATGCGTCAGAAAGGCTTTACCTTGATCGAGTTGTTGATCGTCGTGGCAATCATCGGCATTTTGGCCACCATCGGTCTGCCCATGTACACCAAGCACCAGGCCAAGGCCAAGTTCACGGCGGGGCTGGCTGAAATTGCGGCGTTGAAGGCCGGTTTTGAAGACACCCTTAACCAGGGCACTGTGCCGACCTTGCCTTTGATTGGTGGCACCAGCCCGACTGCCAACTGCACGATCACCGTAACCGGCGATGTGGCCACGGGCGTCGGTTCCATTACCTGCGAAATCCTCGATGCACCTGCGCCGGTACTGGGCAAGACCATCACCTTGACGCGCAGCGCCACCCAGGGTTGGGCCTGTGCCACCACGGTCGAGGCGCAGTACGCCGCCAAGGGTTGCGGCGCCGACGGGGCGTAATGCCTGCCGGGCGGTCAGCGAGTTTGTTGCTGCCTGCCCAATGCGGTGCTAGCTTTAGCCCACCGCCCGTGTAGCTCAGTTGGTAGAGCAGCGCACTCGTAACGCGAAGGTCGCAGGTTCGACTCCTGTCTCGGGCACAAGGCAACACTGTTTCAACGGCGACACTGTTTCAAAGGCAACGTTTTCAGATGATCCCAGAATGGTTCTGAAGGCCAGACGAGGCGGCATTCGTGCCCACTCTTTTGTATCTGCGCAACCTTGATGACCCAGATGCATCCCCATTCCATGATCTAAGAGAACAACATGACCACACAAGAAATGACCCAGGAACAGCGGCACGAAGCAGCCCTCAAAAAATACGTCGCGGAATCGCCGGAACTGCTCGACGAGATCAAGGACCTGAGCGCCGATGATCAAAAGGACCAGATCCAGTGGGCCTTCGAGGATGAGGCCGAGGCCCAGGGCCTGCAGCCATGGGAACTGACCCTCAAGTACACCTCGACGCCGCAAGAGTTCGAAGCGGCGCGCCTGGCCTTGCACAAGGAGGCCGCCGAGGTACTGGGCGTTGACTGGAACGAGTATTGCGGGATGAATAATCTCGCGATCTGAGCGCGAAATTGAAGGAGCGAGCAACCTCGCTCCTTTTGCTCGGATGTTGCTTGCTCAGGTGCTCAGGCGCATCGACAAATCCACCGCCTTCACATCCTTGGTCATCGCACCGATGGAAATGTAATCCACCCCGGTCTGCGCGATAGGCAGCAAGGTGGTTTCATTGATCCCGCCGCTGGCTTCCAGCTTGGCCTTGCCGGCATTCAGGCGCACGGCCTCACGCATGTCATCCAGGCTCAATTCGTCGAGCATGATGATATCGGCGCCCGCCGCCAGTGCTTCACGCAGCTCCTCCAGGCTTTCCACTTCGATTTCCACTGGCTTGCCCGGCGCGATCTTGTGGGCGGCGGTAATCGCCTCGGCAATCCCGCCACAGGCGGCGATATGGTTTTCCTTGATCAGGAACGCGTCATACAACCCGATGCGATGGTTGTGGCAACCGCCGCAAGTCACGGCGTACTTCTGCGCCAGGCGCAGGCCCGGCAGGGTTTTGCGGGTGTCCAGCAACTTGACCTGAGTGCTGGCGACAAAGTCCGCCAAGTACTGCGCGCGCGTGGCGACGCCTGACAACATCTGCAGAAAATTCAGCGCACACCTTTCGCCGCTCAGCAGTGAGCGTGCCGGGCCTTCAAGGTGGAACAGCACTTGATTGGGGCTCACACGCTCGCCGTCGGCCACCTGCCAATGCACCGCAACCCGTGGGTCGAGCTGGCGGAACACCGCGTCCACCCAGGCGGTGCCGGCGATAACGGCTGCGTCGCGGGTAATGATGGTGGCCTTGGCCAGCCGTTCGGCCGGGATCAGTTGCGCAGTGATGTCGCCGCTGCCGATGTCTTCCAGCAGTGCGCGGCGCACGTTGGCTTCGATTTCGGCGGTGAGGTCGGCAAGACGGAGATTCGGCATAACAGGCTCCACAAACAAAGTGCCTCGATTATAGGGGCAGCGCGCCGCCGAACCCATACTCGCCACTCATTTACAGCGCATTGGCAGAGTTCACTGGCGCAACAGCCCCCATTTGCAAGATAATCTCGCGCCTTGCGATTGGCGTCATAGCTTTGACGTCCTTGGAGATAACCGGTGTTTGCAGCCCGATGGGGCCTGTAGCCGATTTTTCCCCAACTCATCACCGCCGTTTCAGGAGGCCAGGATGCACATTGACGGAAAGGTGGTGCCCATCAATCGGGCACAGGCCACGCCATCGCCGCTCGCGCGCCTGCCGGTGGTGTTGCTGCAGGTTCGCGACAAGGCTGCACAGCAGTTGCAGCAAGGTTTGCAGGAGCTGTTCGATAACGCTGACGACACCTTGTTTGAAATGGCCGACAAGGCCCGCAGCAACGTCGACCACCATATTTTCTTTGAAGCCATGCGTGACCTGCGCCTCAAGCGCAAGAATTTCGAGCGCGTGTTCATGGAGCAATTGTTCGCCGCATTTATCGACCTGGGCCAGGCCGAGCGCGGTGAGTTTCACCTGGTGCCGATGGTGTCCTATGAGGCGGCGCCGGGTACGTCCAGTGATGAGCTGGAAAAAGCCGTCGCGCTGGAGGCCATGCTCGGCCGGGTGCGCCATCGCGATGGCCTGGCGCTGGGGCAATTAACCGCGCGCCTGGGTGCGCTGCTCGGCAACCCCCTGGATGAGCGCGATAACCCGCTGGGCCCGGCACTGCTGTGCGAGTTCTTCCTGCGTGCGGGGCGCAGCCTGGGGGTGGAGATTCGCGTCAAGCTGATCATGCTCAAGCTGTTCGAAAAGTATGTGCTCAGTGACGCCGACCAACTGTACGCCGAGGCCAACCAACTGCTGGTTGCCACTGGCGTTTTGCCGCAGCTCAAGGCTGTGCCGTCACGCCGCCCAGGTGGGCGTGAAGCTCGCGAGCAGCAGCGCGAAGGCAGTGTGCAGGCCGTTGATCAGCCCATGGATGAAAACGGCCAGCAAGCCTTCGCCGCGTTGCAGAAGTTGCTCGCTGCCGTGCGTGGCAGCGTCGCGCCCACCCTGGAAGCCAGCGCCGAACCCCAGCCCATCGCCACCCGCGATTTGCTGCGCCTGCTCTCCCACCTGCAACAATACGTGCCGGAGCCAGAAGCCGAAGACGACTTCGACCTGCGTAACCAGCTTGAGCAGTTGCTGACTCGCGTGAGCGTCAAGAGCGGCAAGTCCCGTGTGGTGGAAGACGCCGATGAGGATGTGATCAACCTGGTCGCGCTGTTGTTCGAGTTCATCCTCACTGACCACTGCGTGCCTGACGTATTCAAGGCCTTGATCGCACGCTTGCAGATTCCGCTGTTGAAAGTGGCGGTGCTGGACAAGAGTTTTTTCAGCCGTGCCAGCCACCCGGCGCGACGTCTGCTCAATGAAATCGCCAGCGCCGCCATGACATGGAGCCCGCGCGATGATTATCAGCGTGACAGCCTGTACCTGCGCACTGAGCAGGTGGTGCAACGGCTGTTGAATGAGTTCGTTGAAGACCTGGCGATTTTCCCCCAGGTGCTGGCGCAGTTCAGTGCCTCTACTGCCGACGAGCGCCACCGCAGCGAGTTGCTCGAACAGCACACCTGTGAGGCCGAAGAAGGCCGGGTG
The DNA here is from genome assembly GCF_044218855.1 of Pseudomonas sp. B19125. Lineage (NCBI taxonomy): Bacteria > Pseudomonadati > Pseudomonadota > Gammaproteobacteria > Pseudomonadales > Pseudomonadaceae > Pseudomonas > Pseudomonas sp. B19125. Next base: position 6,051,109 of record NZ_CP162589.1, on the reverse strand, counting down.
CGCAAAGACGCCGCGCGTCAGCGGGTGGCCGAGGTGCTCAATCGACGGTTGGTGGGCCGAGTGTTGCCGCAGTCCGTGGTGCAGTTTATCCAGCAGGCCTGGAGCCAGGTGCTGTTGCTGGCCAGCCTCAAGCAGGGCGAGCAGTCAGTGCAATGGCAGGCGGCCGTGCGCACCATGGACGAATTGATCTGGAGCGTCAGCCTGCAAAAAGACACCGAGGCCGGCCGGCACTTGCTTGAGCAACTGCCCGGCCTGCTCAAAGCCTTGCGTGATGGGTTGACCAGTGCTGCGTTCGACCCCTTCAGCACCCGCGAATTTTTTGTACGTTTGCAGGCCATGCACCTGCAGTCGTTCGAAGGCGAGCGCCTGGACACGCTGATCGAGGTGCGTGAGCCGTTTTCGCTCAGTAACGAGGTACCTGACGCCATCCCGAGTCTGCCCAGTGATGATCCGGAGTTGCTCAAGGTCCAGCAGTTGCACATTGGTCACTGGTTTGAGTTCCAGCAGGAGGACGGCAGCCGGCTGCGTTGCAAGCTGAAGGCCATCATGGCGCCGGCCAACCGCTATATTTTTGTCAGCCGCACCGGGCTCAAAGCCCTCGAGAAAAGTGCCGGCCAATTGGCCATGGCCCTCAAGCAGGGCGCGCTGCGCAGCCTTGATGAGGGGCTGCTGTTCGACCGCGCGCTGACGTCGGTGATTGGCACGCTGCGCCAACTCAATCGCGGCAAGTGATCGCAACCGCAGGGCTGAACGCGGCATACTGGTAACACCTCGTCTCATTCAAGGAACCCGTATGCAGTTGGACCCCACCAGCGGTTGGTGCCAGGGCATCCGTCATTGCCCGTCGCCCAACTTCAACGAGCGCCCCGCCGGCGAGATCTCACTGTTGGTGGTGCATAACATCAGCCTGCCACCGGGGCAGTTTGCTACTGGCAAAGTGCAGGAGTTTTTCCAGAACCGCCTGGACGTCACGGAGCATCCCTACTTTGAAAGCATTGCCAGCCTACGGGTGTCTGCGCATTTTCTGATTGAGCGCGACGGCTTGGTGACACAATTTGTGTCGTGCCTGGAGCGTGCCTGGCATGCCGGGGTGTCCAGTTTCGAGGGGCGTGAAGTGTGCAATGACTTTTCCCTCGGGATCGAACTGGAAGGCACGGACGAGCTACCGTTCACCGATGCGCAATATGTGTCGCTGATCGACCTGGCCCGGCAACTGTTGTCGGCCTACCCAGGCATTACCCAGCAGCGTATTTGTGGTCACAGTGATATCGCACCGGGACGCAAGACCGATCCAGGCCCGGCTTTTGATTGGACGCGCTTTCGCAGCGCCCTGCAGGATGGAGGACACGCACGATGAGTTTCCTGGTGTTGGTGCTGGCGGTGTGGATCGAGAAGTTCTCGGCCCTGCGTCGGCGGTTGCAACGTGACGGCGGATGGCTGCGCGAGCTGGCCAAGCTGGAGTCGAGCCCGCGCATGGGCAAGCAGCCTTGGCTGATCCTGGTACTGCTGGTGTTGTTGCCGGTGGCCGTGCTGGGGTTGTTGCTGTTGATGCTGGAGCCCGTGGCTTATGGCCTGTTGGCGCTGCCGGTGCATTTGCTGGTGGTGATCTACAGCCTGGGGCGCGGCGACCTGCTGGGCGAGCTTGGGCCGTTTCGCGACGCCTGGCGGCGCGGTGACCTGCAAGCTGCCGAGCACGTTGCCGAGCGCGACCTGAAGGTGGCCGCCGACAGTGGCGAGCAACTGCTGGAGCGGGTTCAAGGCCATTTGCTGTGGCAGGCCTACCAAAGCTTTTTTGCGGTGATTTTCTGGTATTTCCTGCTTGGCCCGGTCGCGGCCCTGGCTTATCGCCTGTTGGCATTGGCCAGCGAGAACAGCCAGAACCCGCTGGTCGCCGAACGCGCCGGGCAATTGCGTCACGCATTTGATTGGCTGCCGGTGCGTCTGTTGGCGGCCAGCTTTGCCCTGGTGGGTAACTTTGTCGCGGTCAGCCGGGTGATGCTGCATGAGCTGTTGAGCTGGGACATCAGCGCTGCGCAACTGATGGAAAAAGTTGGCTTGGTGGCGGCTGAAATTCCACCACCGGTGGTGGGGGCCGATGGCATCAACAGCCTGGATCGTCTGTGGGAACTGCTGCTGCGGGCTGCGGTGCTGTGGTATGCCGGGTTCGCGATCTGGACGGTGTTGCCTTAGCTCCTCGCAACAGGATGGCTGCATGCGGTCAAAGTGTGGGAGCTGGCTTGCCTGCGATGGCCATAGGTATCTACACAACCGGTTAGGCTGTTGTGGCGAGCAGGCTTGCCCTGCGTTGGGCTGCGAAGCGGCCCCAAACCCAGACGCTGAGTTCTTTCAGGAAAATTGCAGTGCCTTTACTGGGGCTGCTTCGCAGCCCAACGCAGGGCAAGCCTGCTCGCCACAGGAGAAAGTGGCTGCCTTCAAAAGTTGTGTAGATACCTATGCTGCGATCGCATCAACTCGGTATGCCTGATACACCAAGGTGCCTGCATCCCCACATTGGGTCTGTGGTGAATTTCCAAGCCGTTAACCTTACGTTACAAAACTCCCTTTCAAATTGAGCTATACAGTCAGAGCGCCAAATAGTGGCTATCTGCCGCCGCCCTGCGCCTCAATAAAAATAAGAAAGGGAGCTCACCCGTGAAGCGCTTGCTCTATCCCGCTGTCGCCCTGATGAACCGCCTGAGTTTTGGCATGAAGTTCAGCCTGATCAGCGTGCTGTTCCTGCTGCCGATGCTGGCGACCAACTATTTTCTGGTGCGTGACTCCTGGTCGCAATTCCAGGGCACCCGCATTGAACTGCAAAGCCTCGATTTGCTCGGCAGCAGCCTGGCCCTGCGGCGCGATCTGGAGACACTGAACAATCAGGTGCAGATCAACGCGGTGCTGGGGCAATCAGGTAAGGCCGGCGACCTCGAAGGCAAGATCAGTACCCTTGAGCAGAGCGTACTGAGCCGCCTGCTAAGCCTCAACGCCATGACCGCCGACGCTGAGCAAGCCAGCGCCTTTGACGGCAAACGCGACGAGTTAATCGCCGCCTTCAAGGCCCAGCAGCAGGAAACCTCGCTGCTGAGCAAAAGCGCGCTGATCGGCAAATTACTCAACAAGGCGCAGATGTTGAGCCAGATCATTGCCAGCCAGTCCGGCTTGAGCCGCGACCCTCAGAGTGATTTGCGCCAGCTCAGTGAGCTGCTCACCAGCGTCACCGCGCAAGTCACCCAAACCCTCGGCGAAGGGCGGGCCATGGGTGCGTACTCCCTCGGCCAGGGCTTTCTCAATTCATCCTCCAGCACGCGCTTTGACGAACTGTTGCAACAGTTGGAAAAACTCCAGGCTGAATACGCCTTGAAGCTGCAGGATGCCCTGGGCGCCAGTACCGCCGCGCACACGGCGCTCGACAGCTTGGCCCAGGCCAGCAGTGCCAGCCTCAAACAAGGCAGCGAGTTGTTTGAAGAGCAGGTCGTCATGGCGCAAACCCTCGACGCGCCGTGGCAGGGGTTCTACGAAGATGTCAGCCGACTGATGGCCCAGACCTACCAGCTCAATGACACCACCCTGAGGTTCCTTGAGCAGCAACTGCAGCAGCGCCTGGCGCAAAACCGCACGCACATGGTGGTGCTGGTGTGTGCCCTGGTGGCGGTGTTCTTGCTGATCTTCTATTTGTATGCAGGCTTCTATGCCTCCACGCGCACCACCTTGCGCCGACTGGGCGCGATGATGGACAAGGTGGCGGCCGGCGACATGACCGTCACGTTTGTGGCCCACAGTCGCGATGAACTGGGCGACCTGGGCCAAGTGTTCAACGGCACTGTGGCCAAGATCCACGACTTGATCGAACGCGTGGGGCACACCGTTAGCCAGGTCGAGCTGCAAGCCGGCCAGGTGCAGGCCGTGTCTTCGCAAAGCAATCAGGCGGTGTCCGGCCAGCGCAGCCAGATTGAACAGGTGGCGACGGCGATGAATCAGATGTCTTCCACCGCCCAGGAAGTGGCACGCAGCGCGGCCGCGGCGGTCAATAGCGCCCAAAGCGTCAACCACGAAACCGTCACCGGCCGTGGCCTGGTGCAATCCCAGCAGGGCAGCATTGCGCGCCTGGCGTCGGAGATTGATGAATCGGTGCGGGTGATCAATCAACTGGCCGCCGACAGCCAGTCCATCAGCAGCGTGCTGGAAGTGATCAAAAGCATCGCCGAGCAAACCAACCTGCTGGCGCTCAATGCGGCGATCGAGGCGGCGCGCGCCGGTGAGCAGGGGCGTGGTTTTGCGGTGGTGGCCGATGAGGTGCGCACCCTGGCCCGGCGCACGCAGCATTCCACCGAAGAAATCGAACAGATGATCAGCCGTTTGCACAGCGGTGTAGGCGCAGCGGTGAAGGCCATGGGCACCAGCCATACCATGGCCGATGGTACCGTGGCTCAGTCGGAAAAGGTCCAGCAGGCCCTGGAAAATATCCTTGGCGCCGTGGGCATGATCGTCGATCAGAACCAGCAGATCGCCGCCGCCGTCGAGCAGCAAACCGCAGTCGCGCAGGATATCGACCAAAACATCGTCGAAATCAATCGAGCCGGCGAACATGCGGCCCAGGGCGCGCAGCAGACCGAGGCCGCCAGCCGGCAGCTGTCGTTGCAGGTCATTGAACTGAAGCACTTGATCGGGGCGTTTCGTGTGTAAGACCTGCGCATAGGAATAGGCTTGATGGTTTGTGGTGCCTGTCCTTATTTTTCGGTGTGCCTGTTTTGATCATGTGATTGGGTGAGAATTTGTTTCACCCAATCCGGGTACTCGGGAGGCAACGCGATGACGGCGGTTATCGGCATCAAAGGGCACTGCGCCCATTGCGACATCACCTTCGAACTCAAGCCCTGGCAATTGAACGCCATTGCCATCCGTGAGCCGTTTGATTGCCCGTATTGTCAGCGGGTCCTGGAGTTGAACTGCCCCAGGCAACTGCGCCAGTTCAAATCCTTGGACCACTGGGCCATGGTGCACCCCAGCATGATGGTACTGACCAGCGCGGTGCTGATCGTGGCGATGGTGGCCGAGTGGCTCGGCCTGATCAGTATGGTCGGGCAGCTCAACGTTTCATTGATAGTGGTACTTATGCACTTTCTGACGCTGCGTTACGTGCGCCACCGGCAGCGACTGACCTTGGATTTGCAGGTGGTCAACGTGCTACCAGTTGAACAGCTCGCACGCGTTGCGTGTGCTCGTTTCGGCCAGCACTGAAGGGCTGATGCCCATGCGTTCGGCCAAGGCGTCGCAGATAGCCGGCAGGTGTTGCGGGCTGTTGCGCTGGCCGGGGTACATGGCCGGCGCCATGTCCGGCGAATCGGTTTCCAGCACCAGCGCCTCAAGCGGCAGCTGGGTCAGCACCTTGTGCATACGCAGCGCCTGGGGCCAAGTGGCCGCGCCGCCCAGGCCCAGTTTAAAGCCGAGTTTGATGTATTCGCGGGCCTCCTCAACGCTGCCGGCAAACGCATGAATGATGCCGCCGCGCGGCAGGCGGATGCGTTTGAGGGTGGCGATCACTGCCGCGTGGCTGCGGCGCACGTGCAGCAGGGCTGGGAGCTGGAAATCCACAGCCAGTTTCAGCTGCGCTTCAAACAGGCTTTGCTGACGTTCGCGGTCCAGTTGTTCGAGGAAGTAATCCAGCCCGATCTCACCGACGGCGCACAGTTGCCGATGGCCCTGTAGACGGGTCAGCCAATCACCCAACTCGATCAGGTCGGCGGGGCGATGATCTTCCAGATACACCGGGTGCAGGCCGAAGGCGGCAAATAAACTTTCATCGTCCTGCACCAGATCCCACAGCCGTTGCCAGTTCTGCTGATACACACCCAGCACCACCATGCGCTGCACGCCGAGTTGGCGGCTGTGGGCGAGAACTGCCCGGCGATCCGTGTCGAAATCCGGGAAGTCCAGGTGGGTGTGGGTGTCGATCAGCTCCACGCTCAAGCCTCGTGAATGCGCTGCTTGAAGGTCCGGCCGATGGCATGCACGCCGGGCTCATACTGTTCTTCTTCGATGGCCGCCAGGGCCAGGCGCAGGGCGGTGTCGGCGATCAGTTGATGTTGCTGGGCCATGGCGTTGACCGGCAAGGGCAGGAAGTCGAGCAGTTGGGTGTCGCCGAACGTGCCCAGGCGCAACGGCCGGGACTTGAGCGGGAAGTCATGCAACGCGTCGAACACACCTTGCAGCAGCACGTAGGAAGTCGTCACCAGCGCGTCAGGCAAATGCCCCAGGCGTTGCAGGAGTTCTTCCATCAGTTGGCGGCCACAGTCACGGCTGAAGGCTTCACCCTGCTCGATCAGCACGTCGCCCTTGAAGTCTCTCAAGGCTTCACGGAAACCGGCAGCGCGTTCCTGGCTGATGCTCAGTTCGGGGTGTGCGCCGATCAGCGCGATCTGCTTGGGCAGCGGCTGCAACAGGCTGCTGGTGAGTTGCTGGCAGGCCTGGCGGTCGTCGCTGACCACCGAGCAGAACTGCCCGGGTTCCATCACCCGGTCGATGGCGATCACCGGCAGGCCCTTGGCTTGCAGCTCACGGTAGCTGTCATCGCTGGCCGGCAAACAACTGGCCACGAACAGTGCATCGCAGCGCCGCGCGCGGAACAGTTGCAGCAGTTGGCGTTCGCTGTCGGCTTCATCATCGGAGCTGGCGATCAGCAGTTGGTAGCCGCGCGCCCGCGCGCCTTGTTCCAACAGCTTGGCGATGCGTGCGTAGCTGGGGTTTTCCAGGTCGGGCAAGATAAAGCCCAAGGTGCGCGTGTGCCGACTGCGCAGCCCGGCGGCCTGAGGGTTGGGCGTAAAGCCATGGGCTTCGACCACAGCACGCACACGCTCGACGGTGGCGCTGCTGATGCGTTGCTGTTCGGCCTTGCCGTTGATGACATAGCTGGCGGTGGTAACGGACACACCGGCCAGACGTGCGATATCACTGAGTTTCAAACCGGGATTTCCTTGTTTTTTAGAGCTTGCCCCGACATTTTGTCCAATCGTAACCGATTCCTGCACACGACTATTGTCTGAGCTCAAGTGCCGAGTGGTCCTTCAAGCTTGCATAATTAGCGCATAATCTGCCATAAATTCTAGATTAAACGTTTCAGCAAGCGTATTTTTACGATGTTCGCCACTGAGTGACTACTGCCAATTGACCACTCAGTCAGTTATTTATGAACGCGCCTGCGCTGATTTATTCAAAACAATACCTAGTGCCCACAGTGCACTAACTAGGAGAACGGCATGCTTGAGCTCACTGTAGAGCAGATTTCCATGGGCCAGGTGGCTGTGGATAAATCTGCTGCCTTGCACCTGCTCGCGGACAAACTGGTGGCCGATGGCCTGGTCGCCGAGGGTTATCTGAGCGGCTTGCAAGCCCGTGAAGCCCAAGGCTCGACTTTTCTCGGCCAAGGTATTGCCATCCCCCACGGTACGCCGGAAACCCGTGACCAAGTGTTTTCCACGGGCGTACGCCTGCTGCAATTTCCCGAAGGGGTGGATTGGGGCGACGGCCAGATCGTCTACCTGGCGATCGGCATCGCGGCCAAATCCGATGAACACCTGCGCCTGCTGCAACTGCTCACCCGCGCCCTCGGAGAAACCGACCTGGGCCAGGCGCTGCGCCGTGCCGGCTCCGCCGAAGCCTTGCTGAAACTGCTGCAAGGCGCACCACAGGAACTGGCGCTGGACGCGCAGATGATCAGCCTGGGCGTATCGGCCGACGATTTTGAAGAGCTGGTCTGGCGTGGCGCACGCCTGTTGCGTCAGGCCGATTGTGTCAGTAATGGTTTCGCCGCCGTGTTGCAGCAAGTCGACGCGCTGCCGTTGGGCGATGGCCTGTGGTGGCTGCACAGCGAGCAGACGGTGAAGCGCCCAGGCCTTGCGTTCGTGACGCCGGACAAACCGATGCGTTACCTCGGCCAGCCCCTGAACGGCCTGTTCTGCCTGGCCAGCCTGGGTGAGGCGCATCAAACCTTGCTCGAACGCCTGTGCGCCTTGTTGATTGAAGGTCGCGGCCAGGAATTGGGCCGCGCTACCAGCAGCCGGGCGGTGCTTGAAGTATTGGGCGGTGAACTGCCGCCGGACTGGCCGAATGCGCGCATCACCCTGGCCAATGCCCATGGTTTGCATGCGCGGCCGGCGAAGATCCTCGCGCAATTGGCGAAAAGTTTTGACGGCGATATCCGCGTGCGCATCGTTGATGGCCCGGTGGGTGCCGTCTCGGTGAAAAGCCTGAGTAAGTTGCTGAGCCTCGGCGCCCGTCGCGGCCAGGTGCTGGAGTTTGTCGCCGAGCCTGTGATTGCCGGTGATGCATTGCCCGCGCTGCTGGCAGCGGTGGAGCAAGGGCTCGGTGAGGAAGTCGAGCCGCTGCCGACCGTGAGTGCCCAACCTGCCATCCTTGATATTGAACCGGCGATCAGCGCGCCTGTGTCCGGCAGCCAGGTCCAGGCCATCGCCGCCGCGCCCGGCATTGCCATCGGCCCGGCGCATATCCAGACCCAGCAGGTCTTCGATTACCCGCTGCGTGGCGAGTCTGCGGCCATTGAGCGCCAGCGCCTGCACGCCGCGCTCACCGAGGTGCGCGCTGATATCCAGGGTTTGATCGAGCGCAGCCAATCCAAGGCGATCCGCGAGATTTTCATCACCCACCAGGAAATGCTCGACGACCCGGAGCTGACCGACGAAGTCGACACGCGACTCAAGCAAGGCGAGAGCGCGCAAGCTGCCTGGATGAGCGTGATCGAAGCCGCCGCCAAGCAGCAGGAGTCGTTGCAGGATGCCTTGCTCGCTGAGCGCGCCGCCGACCTGCGTGATATTGGCCGCCGAGTGCTGGCGCAATTATGCGGCCTGGAAACCGCCCAGGAGCCGAGCGAACCTTACATCCTGGTGATGGATGAAGTCGGCCCCTCTGACGTTGCCCGCCTGGACCCAACCCGCGTCGCCGGCATCCTCACCGCCCGTGGCGGCGCCACGGCCCACAGTGCCATCGTTGCGCGTGCCTTGGGCATTCCTGCTTTGGTAGGCGCCGGCGCGGCGGTGTTGTTGCTGGCCGCTGGCACACAGCTATTGCTCGACGGCCAGCGCGGTCGATTGCATGTCGACCCCGACGCGGCCACCCTGCAACGCGCCACGGTCGAGCGCGACACCCGCGAACAGCGCCTGCAAGCGGCCTCGGCCCAGCGTCACGAACCGGCCATGACCCGCGATGGCCATGCCGTAGAAGTGTTCGCCAATATCGGTGAAAGCGCAGGCGTTGCGGCGGCAGTGGAGCAGGGCGCCGAAGGCATTGGGCTGTTGCGCACCGAACTGATTTTTATGGCTCACCCGCAAGCACCGGATGAAGCCACCCAGGAAGCCGAATACCGCCGTGTGCTCGACGGCCTTGGCGGTCGCCCGCTGGTGGTGCGCACCCTGGATGTGGGCGGCGACAAACCGCTGCCGTATTGGCCGATTGCCGAGGAAGAAAACCCCTTCCTCGGTGTGCGCGGCATTCGCCTGACCTTGCAGCGCCCGCAGATCATGGAAGCGCAATTGCGTGCGCTGTTGCGCTCGGCGGACAACCGCCCGCTGCGCATCATGTTTCCCATGGTCGGCAGTGTTGATGAATGGCGAGCCGCCCGCGATATGACCGAGCGCCTGCGTCTGGAAATCCCGGTGGCCGACCTGCAACTGGGCATCATGATCGAAGTACCGTCTGCCGCTTTGCTCGCGCCGGTACTCGCCAAGGAAGTCGACTTTTTCAGCGTCGGCACCAACGACCTCACCCAGTACACCCTGGCCATCGACCGTGGCCACCCAACCCTGTCGGCCCAGGCCGATGGCCTGCACCCGGCCGTGTTGCAACTGATCGACATCACCGTGCGCGCCGCCCATGCCCATGGCAAATGGGTCGGCGTGTGCGGCGAACTGGCGGCGGACCCGCTGGCGGTGCCGGTGCTGGTCGGGCTGGGTGTGGATGAGTTGAGTGTGTCAGCCCGCAGCATTCCCGAAGTGAAGGCGCGGGTGCGTGAATTCAGTCTGAGCGAGGCCCAGGGCCTGGCGCAAAAAGCGCTTGCGGTGGGTTCGCCCGCGCAAGTGCGAGCCCTAGTGGAGGCCGTGTAAATGGCGAAGATTCTGACCCTGACGCTGAACCCGGCGTTGGACCTTACGGTACGCCTGGCACACCTGGAACCCGGTGCAGTCAACCGCAGCGAAACCCTGTTGACCCATGCTGCCGGCAAGGGTGTGAATGTCGCCCAGGTGCTGGCGGACTTGGGGCATGAAGTCACCGTCGGTGGCTTTCTGGGGGAAGACAACCCGCAAGCGTTTGACGCGCTGATCGCACGGCGTGGTTTTGCCGATGCGTTTATTCGCGTACCGGGCGAAACCCGCAGCAATATCAAGATCGCTGAACAGGATGGCCGGGTGACCGACATCAATGCGCCGGGGCCGCAGGTCAGTGAGCAGGCACAATTGGCCTTGCTCAATCAATTGACCCTGATCGCCCCGGGGCATGCTGCCGTAGTAGTCGCTGGCAGTTTGCCGCGCGGCGTCAGCGCGCAGTGGTTTCAGAGTTTGCTTGTGCATTTGAAAAGCCTCGGCCTGAAAGTCGTCCTCGACACCAGCGGCGAAGCCTTGCGCGCGGGCATCAAGGCCGGCCCGTGGTTGATCAAACCCAACACCGAAGAACTCGCCGAAGCCCTCGATTGCGCCACCGACTCCATCGCACAGCAGGCCCAGGCCGCCGAGCGTTTGCATGCTCAAGGCGTGGAGCATGTGGTGGTCTCCCACGGCGCCGAGGGCGTGAACTGGTTCAGCCCAGGCACCGCGCTGCATGCCACGCCGCCCAAGGTCAGCGTCGCCAGCACGGTGGGTGCGGGCGATTCGTTGCTGGCCGGGATGCTGCACGGTCTGCTCAGGTTTGATCTGCCGGAAACCACCTTGCGCCGGGCCACGGCGATTGCCGCCATGGCGGTCACGCAGATCGGTTTTGGCATCAGCGATGACGCGCAGTTGGCGCGCCTCGAAAGCGGCGTCCATGTGCGCACGCTGACAGAACAATAAGAGGGTTTGTGATGAAGTTAGCCATTGTTACCGCCTGCCCGAACGGCATGGTCACCAGTGTGCTGTGCGCCCGCTTGTTGGACGCCGCCGCGCAGCGCCAGGGCTGGAGCACCAGCACCGAAGTCGTAGATGTGCAGCACCCTGAGCGCCAGTTGTCTCAAGCCACAATCGATGCTGCCGAATGGGTGTTGCTGGTCAGTAGCACGCCGGTGGATATGCAGCGGTTTGTCGGCAAGCGTGTATTCCAGAGCACGCCGGCCCAGGCGCTGGCGGATGTCGACGCGGTGCTGCGCCGTGGTGCCGAAGAGGCCCAGGAATACGTCGCCAGCCAAGCGCCGGTGGCGGCGAAGAATGCCCCGCGTATCGTCGCGATCACGGCCTGCCCGACCGGCGTGGCCCACACCTTCATGGCCGCCGAAGCCTTGCAGCAAACGGCCAAGCGCCTGGGCTATGACTTGCAGGTCGAGACCCAGGGGTCGGTGGGCGCACGCACGCCGTTGAGCGCGCAGGCCATCGCCGATGCCGATGTGGTGTTGCTGGCGGCGGATATCGAAGTCGCCACTGAGCGTTTCGCCGGCAAAAAGATTTACCGCTGCGGTACCGGCATCGCCCTCAAGCAGTCCGAGGCCACGCTCAACAAGGCGCTGGCCGAAGGCGCGGTAGAAAACGCCGCCAGCGGTGCGGTCGGCAAAAAAGAAAAAACCGGCGTGTACAAGCACTTGCTCACCGGCGTGTCGTTCATGTTGCCGATGGTGGTGGCGGGCGGGCTGTTGATCGCCTTGTCGTTTGTGTTCGGCATCCATGCTTTTGAAGAAAAAGGCACCTTGGCTGCCGCCCTCAAAACCGTCGGCGACCAGGCCTTTATGCTGATGGTGCCGTTGCTGGCGGGCTACATCGCTTATTCGATTGCCGACCGTCCGGGCCTGGCGCCGGGCATGATCGGCGGCTTGCTGGCGGGCACCTTGGGCGCCGGGTTTATCGGCGGCATCCTCGCCGGTTTCCTTGCCGGTTACTGCGTCAAGCTGATCACCCGCGCGGTGCAATTGCCGCAAAGCCTGGAGGCGCTCAAGCCGATCCTGATCATCCCGCTGCTGGCGAGCTTGTTCACCGGCCTTGCGATGATCTATCTGGTCGGCCCGCCGGTGGCGCGGTTGCTCACGGGGCTGACGGATTTTCTCAGCACCATGGGCACCACCAATGCGGTGCTGCTGGGCATTTTGTTGGGCGGCATGATGTGTGTGGATTTGGGCGGGCCGATCAACAAGGCAGCGTATGCGTTTTCGGTCGGCCTGCTGGCCGCGTCCAGCGGTGCACCGATGGCGGCGACCATGGCCGCTGGCATGGTGCCGCCGATCGGCATGGGCATCGCCACCTTGCTGGCGCGGCGCAAGTTCGCCCAGACCGAGCGCGAGGCGGGTAAGGCCGCAATGATCCTGGGCCTGTGCTTTATCTCTGAAGGCGCGATTCCATTTGCCGCCAAAGACCCGCTGCGGGTGATCCCGGCCAGCATCGCCGGTGGCGCGTTGACCGGCGCGCTGTCGATGTATTTCGGCTGCAAACTCGCCGCACCCCATGGTGGTTTGTTTGTGTTGGTGATTCCGAATGCAATGAACCATGCGCTCCTGTATTTGCTGGCGATTGTGGCGGGCAGCTTGGTGACCGGGTTGGTGTATGCGCTGATCAAGCGCCCCGAGGCGGCGGAGATGGCGGTCACCTCAGCCAAGGCCTGATGCTGTTTAAACTGTGGGAGCTGGCTTGCCTGCGATTGCTTTCTGTCAGTCACCCTTTCAGTGACTGATTCACCGCTATCGCAGGCAAGCCAGCTCCCACCTTTGATCTCCAGTGTTCTTATGGTCGGTGTCACATCCGCTTCATGCTCCCGTGTTTAAGTTGCCCTTTTGATACTCAAGAGGGCACCTGCATGAGCCACTTCGATCTCGGCCGTCGCCGCGTGATGCAAGCCGTTGGCGCCGGTTTGTTGCTGCCGGGCCTGGCGCCGGCAGTGATCGCCTCGGTCAAGGACCGCCCCCAACTCACCGACGGCGTGCAGTCCGGCGACTTGCTGGGCGATCGGGCGATGATCTGGAGCCGCAGCGACCGCCCGGCGAAGATGGTGGTGGAGTGGGACACCCGCAGTGTGTTCAGCAACCCGCGCAAATTTATCTCGCCCCTGGCCGACAGCCGCACCGACTTTACCGCCCGCGTCGAACTCACCGGGCTGCCGGTCGATCAGGCGATTTTCTACCGTGTGCACTTTGAAGACGCCCAGACCGGCGTGGCCAGCGAGCCGTGGTTCGGCCACTTGCGCAGCGTTCCGCAGCAGCGTCGTGATATCCGTTTTGTGTGGAGCGGCGACACTGTCGGCCAGGGCTTCGGCATCAACCCGGACATCGGCGGCATGCGCATTTACGAAGCCATGCGCCTGCGCCTGCCGGACTTTTTTATCCACAGCGGTGACACTATCTACGCCGACGGCCCGGTGCCGGCCCAGCTGACCGTTGAAGACGGGCGCATCTGGCGCAACATCACCACCGAAGCCAAGAGCAAAGTCGCCGAAACCCTCGACGAATATCGCGGCAATTACCGCTACAACCTGCTGGATGAAAACGTGCGCCGCTTCAATGCCGAAGTGCCGCAGATCTGGCAGTGGGACGACCACGAGGTGATCAACAACTGGTCGCCGAGCAAGGTGCTCGATGAGCGTTACCAGACCAAGGACATCAACACCTTGGTCGGCCGCGCACGCCAGGCCTGGCTGGAGTATTCACCGATGCGCCGCCAGAGCGCCGATGGCGGTGGGCGCATCTATCGCAAGCTCAGCTACGGGCCGTTGCTGGATGTGTTTGTGCTGGACATGCGCAGTTATCGCGGGCCTAACGACGACAACCTGGGCGGCGAAAAGCCCTTTATGGGCCGTGAGCAACTGGACTGGCTCAAGCGCGAACTCAAGGCCTCCCAGGCGCAGTGGAAAGTCGTCGCCGCCGACATGCCTATCGGCCTCGGCGTGCCCGACGGTGAAGTCAGCCCCGGCGTGCCACGTTGGGAAGCCATCGCCAACGGCGACCCAGGCCCGGCCCAAGGTCGTGAGCTGGAGATTGCCGAACTGTTAGGGTTTTTGCGCGCGCAGCAGGTGCGCAACCATGTGTGGCTGACGGCGGATGTGCATTACTGCGCGGCGCATCATTACCACCCGGACCGCGCGGCGTTTCAGGATTTCGAGCCGTTCTGGGAGTTTGTGGCCGGGCCGCTGAATGCGGGGAGCTTCGGGCCTAATCAACTGGACAAAACCTTTGGACCGGAGGTGGTGTTCCAGAAGGCTCCGCCTGCGCAGAACACTTCGCCGTTTGCCGGTTTTCAGTTTTTTGGTGAAGTGCAGATTGACGGGCAGACGGCGGAGTTGACCGTGATCTTGCGGGACTTGGATGGGGTCTCGGTGTTCGAGCAAAAGCTGCAGCCCGCCTGACCTGCAATGCACGTAAAACTGTGGGAGCTGGCTTGCCTGCGATGGCATCACCCTGGTGTCACTGATACACCGAGGTGCCTGCATCGCAGGCAAGCCAGCTCCCACAGTTGCTCCTCGGTGTTTATGAGGGCTTAGTACACATCCCGACGATAGCGGCCCTGCTCAATCAAACGCTCCACCGCTTCGCTGCCCAGCACCTCGTGCAGCACTTGATCCACACCCGTGGCCATGCCCTGCAAGCTGCCGCACACATAAATCGCGGCGCCTTCGGCCAGCCATCTACGCAATACGTCTGCCGATTCGCGCAGGCGGTCCTGTACGTAGATTTTCTCTGCCTGGTCGCGGGAAAACGCCAGGTCCAGCAGGGCCAGGTCACCGCTGGCCAGCCAGCCTTGCAGCTCGTCCTGGCACAGGTAGTCGTGGGCAATATTGCGTTCGCCGAACAACAGCCAGTTGCGCTGCTGGCCATCGGCGATGCGCGCTTTAAGCAAACTGCGCAGGCCGGCCAGGCCGGTGCCGTTGCCCAGCAGGATCAGCGGCACCGGCGCTTCGGGCAAGTGGAAGCCACTGTTGCGGCGCAGACGCAGGCTGACGCCGGAGCCGATGGCGGCGTATTCGGTCAGCCAGCCCGAGCCCAGGCCCAGGCTGCCGTCGGGGTGGCGCTCCTGGCGTACGATCAGCTCCAGCACGCCGTCGCTGGCAATCGAGGCGATGGAGTATTCGCGCATGCCCAAGGGCACCAGCGCGTTGACCAGCGCTTGTGCGTGCAGGCCCACCAGATGCGCGCGGTTGTCCGGCAGTTGGCGGGTGGCCAAAGCCTGGTTGAGGGTTTGCGCCAGGCCGTCGATCAACACACCATCGCTGCCGACCAGGCCCAGGCCTGCGAGGAAATGCTCGATGGCCCACGGGCAATTGCGCGGCAGCACTTCCACCAGGTCACCGGCCAGCCAGCTTTGCGGCGCAGGCGGCGTGAGGCCCAGCAGGTAGATGTCTGAGCCAACGCTGTCGCGGTTAAGCAGGGTGCGATGGGTGAGGGTCCAGTTTTCAAACTGAGGCGCTTGCCAGGCCGCTGCCGGTGCTTGGCCGGTGATTTGGCCCAGTTGTTGTTGCCACATCAGCAGCGCTTCGCTGTCGCCGCTGTCGACTTCCACCGGCGCGAACAACGGCGTGCCGCCCTGGTGGGTCAGCCAGAAGTGCAGGCGCCGGGCAAAACCGCAGAAGTGTTCATACTGGCGATCACCGAGGGCCAGCACCGAGTAGTTCAAGCCTTTGAGCGACAGATCCTGGCCGAGCACGCTGCGCTCAAAACCCCGGGCGCTGTCCGGGGCTTCGCCGTCGCCGAAGGTGCTGACCACGAACAGCGCATGCTGCGATTGGCTCAGGTCGTGCTGGCTGACGCTGCCCAGCGGCTGCACTTTCACCGGCAAGCCGGCGGCCTGCAATTGCCCGGCGGTTTGCCAGGCCAACTGCTCGGCAAAACCGCTCTGGCTGGCAAAGCCGATCAGCCAGGCCGGTGCATCGCTGTGGTTGGCGCCGAGGCCTTTGCGGGCGTCGCGCACTTGGCGCTTTTTGCGGCGACGGTCCAGGTACAGCAGCCAGCCGGTGATAAAGAACAACGGCATCATCAGCGAACTGAGGGTGAGGAGGATGCGCCCGGTCCAACCGAAGTAGCTGCCGGTGTGCAACGCATAAATGCTAGTGAGCAATTGGGACTTGAGCGTCTTGCTGGCGTATGGGGCGTGGGTTTTGACCTCGCCGGAGGACGGGTCCAGGTTGATCTGGTTCAGCGCGCGGTCGTGGGGCGATGAGTTGAGCAGGTAATACACAATGGCTGGCTGCCCGGCGACGGCCGGCATGCGAATGTTGTAGGCGATCAAACCGGGGCCGGCGTTGGCGTAGATGCTGCTCCATATGGCGTCGTAGTTGGCCACCGGCGCCGGGCCTTCGGGCGGCGGGCCGCGTTTGCGCAGGCGCTCGTTTTGCGGCGCGTCGGACAGCAGTTTGTTCAGGCCCTGGCTGTACCAGTCGTAGGACCAATACAGGCCGGTGAGCGCCGAGAACAGATAGAACAACAGGCACCAGGTGCCGACCACCGAGTGCAGGTCCCAGTTGAAGCTGCGGCCTTTCTTGCGCCAGTCCAGCGTCAGCCAGGCGCGCCAGCTTGCCACTTGGCGCGGCCAGCGCAGGTACAGGCCCGAGAGGCAGAAGAACACCAGGATGAGGCTGCAGGCGCCGGTGATGTTACGCCCGGTTTCGCCCATGGCGAGGAAGCGGTGCAGCTGCAAGATAAAGCCGAGCACATCCTGGCCGACGGCGTCGCCCATGTAGTCGCTGGTGTAGGGGTCGAAGTAGCGCATCTGGCCACGCCGTTCGCCCGGCGGGGCGGTGAAGAACACACGCGCGGCGTTGCCGCTGTCGCTTTCCACCCACAGCATCGATACGGTCTTGCCTTCGGTGGCCTCAAGCTTGCGCACCAGTTCGGCAGGCGGCAGCACACCGGCTTCGCGTTTTTCGACCTTCAAGACTGTGGGGTTGAGCGCCCGCAGGATTTCATCCTGAAACGAGACCGCAGCCCCGGTTATCCCCATCAACGCCAGCACCAGCCCGGCAGTGATGCCGAAGAACCAGTGCAATTGGAACAGGGTTTTTTTCAACACGTCGGACCGCCTCGCTCATCTGGATGTCGTTGTCACGGCGCGCATTATGCCGTGGGTTAACGAGAAAAATTCTGTTTTACACGCAAAAGCCCCACGCATCCGATGCGTGGGGCTTTTGGCTGAACGTTGACCGGGTTTAGAAGTGGAAACTGGTGGTCAACAGCGCCGTACGCCCGGCGGCCTGGTTGGCAAAGTGCGCCGCGTAGGCTTTGTCGTAGTAGGTCTTGTCGGTCAGGTTTTGCACGTTCAATTGCAGGTCGACGTTCTTGGTCAGCTTGTAGCTGGCCATCGCGTCGTAGCGGGTGTAAGCCGGCACGTACACGGTGTTGGCAGGGTCGCCGTACACCTGATCGACGTAGAACGCGCCGCCGCCGATGGTCAGTTTTGGCGTGATATCGTAAGTGGTCCACAGGCTGAAGGTGTTCTTCGGCGTGTTGGGCATTTGGTTGCCTTTGTTGGAGCCGGCCGACACTACGTTTTGACGGTTGCCGATCTTGCCTGGGTCGACCAGTTCGCTTTTCAGGTAGCTGTAGCCGGCAAACACCTGCCATTGATCGGTGAGCTTGCCGCTGGCCGACAGTTCCAGGCCATCGACACGGGATTCGCCGCCGTTTTCGAAGGTGTTGGAGTCCACCAGGATTCGCGTGTTTTTCTTCTCGGTACGGAACACTGCTGCCGTCAACGACAGGCGGTTGTGGAACAGGTCCCACTTGGTGCCCAGCTCGTAGTTGACGGTCTCTTCGGGTTTCAGGTCGCTGGTGTTGATGCCGGTGACGAAACCATTGGTTTCTTGCCCTTCACCCACCAGCCCGCCGACTGGCTGCGCCGAGGTGGCGTAGGAGGTGTAGATGCTGCCGTTTTCCAGCGGCTTCCAGACCAGACCCGCCTGCCAGTTGAAGAACTGGCTGTCGTCCTTGAGCTTGCTGCGCCCGGCTACGGCGTTGGTGTTGGCTTGGGTATCAAAGGTGTCGTAACGCACGCCGACGTTCAGCAGCCATTTCGGGTCCAGCTCGATGGTGTCGAACACATAGGCTGCGCGGCTGGTGGCCTTGGTGTTGGTGCCCATGTAGTTGCGTGCCACGCTGCCGGTCCAGGCGTCATCCGGTGTCGGGTTGCTCAGCGAGGTGCACTGGCCGCCCAGGCTGCCTTTGGCCACGGTGCAGGTCGGGTTGCTGTTCGGGCTGACGGTGTAGCTGCTGACGCGGGTTTCTTCACCGGTGAATTCCAGGCCGGTGGAGTACGAGTGTTTCATGCCCGCCAGTTGGAAGTTGCCGAACAGATCGGTCTGGTTGGTGGTGGTGTCGGTGGTTGACACGCGGGTGTTGGCGCGGCGCCACACGGTGCCGAAACGGCTGACGTTGCGCTGGCTGTCGTCCGGCTGAGTGAGTACGTAATCCTGGCCGGTGCTGCCATGGCGCAGGGTGTTTTTCAGCGTCATGTTGTCGTTCAGGTCGTGCTCGATGGAGAACGTGCTGATGTCGGCGCGGGTCTTGCGGAAATCGCGGTCTTTCAAACCGTAGAAGTTGTTGCTGTCGCCGCCGTCGGTGGGTTTGTCATGCCCGTGGGCAGTGGCGGTCGGCGAGCTGTAGCCATACGGAATGCCCGAGTCCGGCAGGTCGTCGCTTTCCATGTGGTAGTAGCTGAAGTTGACGCGGGTCGGTGTGCCCAGGCCGAAAGTCAGCGACGGTGCCACCCCCCAGCGGTCGTAGTTGATGGTGTCGCGGCCGGCCACATTCTGCTCGTGGCTCATCAGGTTCAAACGGAACGCGGCGTTGTCGAGGAACTGACGGTTCACGTCGAGTACGTAGCGGCGGGTCTGGTCGGAGCCGTAAGTGAAACCGCCGTTGGTGAAGTCACGCGCCTGTGGCGTCTTGCTCACCAGGTTGATGCTGCCGCCGGCCGAGCCACGGCCTCCGAACGAGGAATTGGGGCCTTTGCTGACTTCGATCGACTCGATGTCGAAGATCTCGCGGCTCTGGCCGCCGGTGTCGCGCACGCCATCCAGGTAGGTGTCGCCCTGGGCGTCAAAACCACGGATGAACGGGCGGTCGCCCTGGGGGTTGCCGCCTTCGCCGGCGCCAAAGGTGATGCCCGGTACGGTGCGCAGGGCATCCTGCAGCGACGTGGCGGCAGTGTCTTTCAACACTTGCTGCGGCACCACGGTGACCGAGCGCGGGGTGTCCACCAGCGGCGCGGTGTATTTTTGCGACGAGGCTTTTTCGACCTGGTAGGAGGTGTTGTCCTGTTCCTGGCCGGTGATGCTGGTGGCGCCGAGGGAGATGCTGTTGCGCTCGCCTTTTGGTTCGGTGCTTTCGGCCGCTTGCGCCAGTTGGGCGGCAGAGCTGGCACTGAGTGCAACGCCGATGGCCGAAGCCAGCATGCGTGGTGAACTGGCAGGTGTTTTTAGCGTAGTGCGCGACATAACAAGTCCTTTCCCCAAGGAGGTGAGGCCGCGGAATATAGGGTCAACAAGACTTTCTATCAATTGCGATACATTACTATTCGCACTGAATTTACATTCTTTACACTTTTGCCTTACGGTTTTTACCCACTCATTCGTCCGCCGCGTTTTACAGGGCAGATAAGAATCAATACCATTAGCACCTCTCTGTTTTCAGGTATTGCCCCATGTTGCTGCATATTCCCGGCCTGTTCTCTCGCGAGGAGGTGCTGCGCATTCGCCAAGCCCTGGAAAACACTGAGTGGGCCGACGGTAAAATCACCGCCGGGCACCAATCCGCCAAGGCCAAGCACAACCTGCAATTGCCCGAAGGCCATCCGCTGGCCAAGGAAATCGGCGCGGCAATGCTGGAGCGTTTGTGGAACAACCCGCTGTTTATGTCGGCGGCGCTACCGCACAAAGTCTTCCCGCCGTTGCTCAACTGCTACACGGCCGGTGACAGTTTCGATTTTCATATCGACAATGCCGTGCGCCAGGCGCGCGGCAGCCACGAGCGGGTGCGCACGGATCTGTCGTCCACGCTATTCTTCAGCGACCCGGAGGAATACGACGGCGGCGAACTGGAAATTCAGGACACTTTTGGCCTGCAACGGGTAAAACTGCCGGCGGGCGATATGGTGCTGTACCCCGGCTCCAGCCTGCACAAAGTCAACGCCGTGACCCGTGGCACGCGCTACGCCTCATTTTTTTGGACCCAAAGCCTGGTGCGCGAAGACAGCCAGCGAACGTTGCTGTTCGAAATGGACGGCGCTATCCAGCAACTGACCACGGACGTACCCGACCACCCGGCGCTGATCCAGCTTACCGGCACCTACCACAACCTGCTGCGCCGCTGGGTTGAGGTGTAAGCATGGGCTTTTTATTGCGCCGTGAAGAAGTGCTCAATGTCGAGCAACTGCAAAGCATGCTCGACGACTCCCCGGTGCGCGCTGCGCAGGCGATTTTGATGGCGGCGAAGGAAGGCGTGGTCGACGCTCAAGCGTTGCTCGGGCAAATCCTGCTGGAAGGGCGCGGCATTGCACGCGATGAAGCGCTGGCACTGCGCTGGTTCCAGATCGCGGCCCATGGCGGGCATTGGATGGCGCGCAATATGACCGGGCGTTGCCTGGAGCATGGTTGGGGTTGCGCCGTCGATGAAGCAGCGGCTGCGCGCAATTATCGTCTGGCGGCAGAAGCTGGATTGGATTGGGGGCAGTACAACTACGCCAACTTGCTGGCGACCGGCCGCGGTGTTGCGCAAGACCGGGCGCAAGCGTTTGCGTTTTACCGGCTGGCCGCAGAGCAGGGCCATGCCAAGTCGATGAACCTGCTGGGGCGTTATCTGGAAGACGGCCAGTATTGCCCTCAGGATCTGGATGCGGCCGTAGCATGGTATCGCCGTTCAGCCGAAGGCGGGGATTTTCGCGGGCAGTTCAGCTATGCGGCGGTGCTGGCTGATAGGGGCCTGATCGAGGAGGCGCTGGGTTGGCTGCGCCAAGCACTGGCTGGAGGGAACCTCAAGTTTTTGCGCACCGCGCACAAGGCGCTGTTAAATGCAGCGCAGCCGGAAATCAGGTCTTTGGCTAAAGATTTCGAGCAGCGAGTGGCTCAATTAAACGATAAGCGGCATGGGTTAGCAGTTGCCGCACCGCTCTAAATCACTATGATTGAAGCTGATTCAGATTTAATCATATGTTTCGCAATGCTGCGAAGAGAGGATTTATGGGCGCCGACACTAAAGTACTGACCGCTCACGTCCCCACCGCCTTGGCGCAAAAAGTCGATCAGATGGCGGCACGGATGGATCGTTCGCGGGGTTGGATCGTTAAGCAAGCGCTCGCCGATTGGGTCGATATGGAGGAAGCACGCAGCCGGCTGACACGAGAGGCCATGGCCGATGTCGATGCCGGTCGGGTGATTGATCAGCAAGCGGTTCAAGCCTGGGCGGATAGTTTAAGCACTGATTCGCCGCTGCCGGTACCTCGCTGATGGAGTTGAAGTGGACCAGTAAGGCCTTATCGGATCTGGCTCGACTTTTCGACTTCCTGGCCGTCGTAAATCGCATGGCGGCGGCGCGCACGGTGCAGTCACTTTCCCAAGCACCTTTGAGTTTGTTAAGTAACCCGCGCATCGGTGAACGCGTTGAAGAATTTGAACCGCGGGACGTAAGACGACTGTTGGTTGGTCATTACGAAATGCGCTACGAAATTCAAGAATCAACACTCTATATTTTGCGTTTATGGCACGTGCGCGAAGATCGTTGAAATGTGCAAGCCCGTAAAAAAACCCATGACATGTCATGGGTTTTTTGTGTGCAGCGTTCTTACACGTAGTAAGACTTCAGCGGCGGGAAGCCATTGAATTCAACCGCGCTGTAGCTGGTGGTGTAGGCACCGGTCGACAACCAGTACAAACGATCACCAATCGCCAGGTTCAGCGGCAGGCCGTACTTGTAGTTTTCGTACATGATGTCGGCGCTGTCGCAGGTCGGGCCGGCGATGACCACTTCTTCCATCTCGCCTTTCTTCTCGGTCCAGATCGGGAACTTGATGGCTTCGTCCATGGTTTCGATCAGGCCGGAGAATTTGCCCACATCCGTGTACACCCAGCGCTCGACGGCGGTGCGCGATTTACGTGCAACCAGTACCACTTCGCTGACCAGGATACCGGCGTTGGCGATCAACGAACGGCCCGGTTCCAGGATGATTTCCGGCAGGTCGTCGCCGAAATCTTCCTTGAGGAAGCGGATGATTTCTTCGGCATAGGTTTCCAGGCTGTTGGTACGGGTGATGTAGTTGGCCGGGAAGCCGCCGCCCATGTTGATCAGCTTGAGGTGGATGCCGTCTTCTTCCTTCAGGCGTTCGAAGATCACTTTGACCTTGGCGATGGCGGCATCCCACACGCTGATGTCGCGCTGTTGTGAGCCGACGTGGAAGGAGATGCCGTAAGGCACCAGGCCCAGGTCGCGGGCGAGGATCAGCAGGTCCATGGCCATGTCGGTCTGGCAGCCGAATTTGCGCGACAAAGGCCAGTCAGCCGTGGTCGAGCCTTCGGTGAGGATACGCACATACACTTTCGAACCCGGCGCGGCCTTGGCGATGTTGCGCAGGTCGGCTTCGGAGTCGGTGGAGAACAGGCGCACGCCTTTATCAAAGAAGTAGCGGATGTCTTTGGATTTCTTGATGGTGTTGCCGTAGCTGATACGGTCCGGGCTGACGCCACGGTCCATCACTTTATCCAGCTCGTAGATCGAGGCGATGTCGAAGCTCGAACCCTTGTCTTTCAACAGGTCGATGATCTCGACGGCCGGGTTGGCCTTGACCGCGTAATAGACTTTGGCGAATTCGAAACCGGCGCGCAGGTCATCGTAGGCCTGGCTGATCATCGCGGTGTCGATCACCACGAACGGGGTTTCTTGCTTGTCGGCGAACGCCTTCATTTTGTCAAAAGTGGCGCGCGCGAAATAATCTTCGACGTTGATCGACATGCTGGGAACTCCTAAGGGCAAACTGTAGTAATCAATGGGTGCAACTGAACGTCCTCCGTATCCCCACTTTGGTTCGCCTACTTCCCAAGGCATGTCGCCGAAAGCAAAAAGGCCATGGGATAACCGCGTCCCTTGGCCTTGCTGTCTCGTCGTCAGTACTTGAGCCGGATGGATCGTTTCCAGCATGGACGTTCGGCGCGAACTTTAGGACGTGAGGGGCCATAGATCAACTAAAAATGTCGCGTTTTTGCACGCGTTCGTCGCGGGACCCGGTGCAGCTACTTATGTAACCGACAGGTGTGACGGATTGATGTTCCCCCGGGAGTGTTATTTGAGGGGGATTTGGAGCGCTTTGTGGCGAGGGAGCTTGCTCCCGCTGGGGCGCGAAGCGGCCCCAAAATCAGTCAACCCCGTTTACCTGAAACTATTGAGTCGTCTGTTCTGGGGCTGCTGCGCAGCCCAACGGGAGCAAGCTCCCTCGCCACAGAAGTTAATCAGGCCAGTGCTGTCTCGGCAGGCGACACGATACTGGTCTTGCCCCCACGCGACTTACCGGAACTCAGGTACTCGGCAATCGATTCCTGGGTCACTTCACCGAGGAACACCCGCTCGGCGTCCATCACCGGCAACCACGAACGGTTGAACTCATACATACGCGACAACAGGATGCGCAAATGCTCGTCGTACGCCGCCGTGGCGTTGAACTCGCGCAGGTACTGCCCGCAGGTGCCGGTCTGACGGTGCAGGTCGCGACGTCGTACATACCCCAGTGCCTTGTTCTCGGCGCAGGTGACCACCACATAACGGCGGTCAGTTTCATCCATCAGCTCCAGCGCATCCGCCACCGGAGTTTCCGGGCTCACCGACGGGGCGTTGTCGGCTGCATCTTCGGCTTTCACCAAGAGCAGGCGCTTGAGGGTGCTGTCCTGACCGACAAAGTTACTCACGAACTCGTCAGCCGGGTGCGCCAGCAAGGTGTCCGGATGGTCGATCTGCAGCAGCTTGCCGGCGCGGAAGATCGCAATCTTGTCGCCCAGCTTGATGGCTTCATCGATGTCGTGGCTGACCATGATCACGGTCTTGTTCAGCGCCCGTTGCATCTCGAAAAACTCGTTCTGGATCATTTCGCGGTTGATTGGGTCGACCGCGCCGAACGGCTCGTCCATTAGCAGCAACGGCGCATCCGCCGCCAGCGCACGGATTACGCCGATGCGCTGCTGCTGGCCGCCCGACAATTCGCGTGGGTAGCGATGCAGGTACTGCTTGGGTTCGAGCTTGATCATGCTCATCAACTCGCGGGCGCGGTCGTGGCATTTCTGCTTGTCCCAACCGAGGAGCTTGGGCACCACCACGATGTTTTCTTCGATGGTCATGTTCGGGAACAGGCCGATCTGCTGGATCACATAGCCGATGTTGCGACGCAGGGTCACTTCGTCGAGGTCGGTGGTGTCTTCGCCGTTGATCAAAATTTTGCCCGAGGTGGGCTTGATCAGGCGGTTGATCATTTTCAGCGTGGTGCTCTTGCCGCAGCCCGACGGGCCGAGGAATACGCAAATTTCGCCTTCGTTGACGGTCAGGCTTACGTCGTTCACGGCGGAGACAGTCTTGCCGTTGCTTTGAAAAGTCTTGGTCAGGTTTTGAAGTTCGATCATTTGAGCAGTCCTTTTGGAGTCAGCGAGCGTTGCAGCCATTGCAGAAGCAGGTCGGCGAAGATGGCCAGGAGACTGACCAGCACGGCGCCAACGATCAGCATCGACATGTCGCTGCGGCTGATGGAAGCCAGAATAAGTACACCCAGGCCACCGGCGCCGATGGTGGCGGCGATGGTCATTACACCAATGTTCATCACCACGGCGGTGCGCACACCGGCGAGGATCACCGGCACGGCAATCGGCAGTTCGACCATGCGCAGGCGCTGGCCGAAGGTCATGCCGATGCCTTTGGCGGCTTCGCGAATGCCCGGCTCCACGCCCGTGAGGGCGAGGTAGGTGTTACGCATGATCGGCAGCAGTGAGTAGAGGAACACCGCGGTAATCGCCGGCATCGGCCCCAGGCCCTGGCCGAACTTGGAGTAGAACGGCAGCAGCAGGCCGAACAGCGCGATGGACGGCACGGTCAGCAGCACCGTGGCGCTGGCTTGCAGCGGGCCGGCCAGGGTCGGGAAGCGGGTCATCAGCACGCCGAGGGGCACGCCGACGACAATCGCCAGGATTACCGCAATGCCGACCAGGGTGATGTGCTGCCAGGTCAGTTGCAGGACAAGTGCCCAATCAAGATGGGAAAAGGCGTTCAGGAATTCCATGTCTTCTCCTCTTATTGGCTGATGGGATGTTGGCGCAGAAAATCTGCGGCCACGGCGGATGGGCTTTCATGGTCGACGTCGACCCGTGCGTTCAACTGGCGCATGGTGGCGTCGTCAAACAGCGCAGCCAGCGGCTTCAGGTCGGCGGCCAATTGCGGGTGGGCGTCGAGATAAACCTGACGCACCACGGGCGCTGCGGTGTAGTCCGGGAAGTAGTGCTTGTCGTCTTCCAGCAGCTTCAATTTGAAGGCGTTCAGGCGACCGTCGGTGGTGTAGACCAACCCGGCAAACACCTGGCCATTACGCAGCGCGGTGTAGACCAGGCCGGCGTCCATCTGCCGAGTGTTTTTACGCGTGAGGTTCATGTCATACAGCTTGACCATGCCGGCCATGCCGTCGGAACGGTTGGCGAACTCGGTGTCCAGGGCTACCAGGCGGTTTTCCTTGGTTTTTTCCGCCAGGGCTTGGGTCAGGTCGCTGATGCTATTGACCTGCGGGAACTCCTTAGCCACGTTCTCCGGCAATGCCAGGGCGTAGGTGTTGCTGAATTTCGACGGCGACAGCCAGACCAGGCCTTTTTTCGCGTCGAGTTCTTTCACCCGAGCGTAAGACTGTTCGCTGTCGAGCTTCTCGTCGATATGGTTGTAAGCCACCAGCGACACGCCGGTGTACTCCCAAATTAAATCAAGCTGCCCGCTTTCCTGGGCACTGCGCGCCAGGTTACTGCCCAGGCCGCCGGTCACACGGGTGTCGTAGCCCTTGGTGCGCAGGTACTGGGAAGTGATTTCGGCGAGCAGGGTCTGTTCGGTGAACACCCGGGCGCCGATGCGAATCACCGGTTTTTCGGCGGCTTGCGCAATGCCTGCAAACAGCAGGACGCAGCTCAATATCAAAGTCAGTTTTTTCATGTGATTTCCTTTGCCAAGCCTTAAGACGCACGCACTCCGCGTTCCAGCCAGAGGCGGCTGGCCATGGTCACCAGACCGTCGAGCAGCAATGCCAGCAGCGCGGTGCACGCGGCGCCGAGCAGCAGTTGCGGCTGATTGTTCAGGGCGATGCCGGGGAAAATCAGGCTGCCCAGGCTGTTGGCGCCAATCAGGAACGCCAGCGGGGCGGTGCCGACGTTGATCGCCAGGGCCACGCGCACACCGCCGATGATGATCGGCACGGCGTTGGGCAGTTCCACGCGAAACAGCACCTGGCGCGGCGTCATGCCGATGCCGGTGGCGGCTTCTTTGAGTGAGCCTTGAACGTTTTTGAGGCCTTCGTAGGTGTTGCGCACAATGGGCAGCAACGAGGCGAGGAACAACGCGAAGATGGCCGGGCCGCTGCCGATGCCGAGGACGCCGAGGGCGATGGCCAGTACGGCCAGGGGAGGGACGGTGTTGCCGATGTTGAAGATCTGCATGAAGCGTTCTGCGCGCCCGACCATGTTCGGTCGGCTGAGCAGGATGCCGGCGGGGATGCCCACAACGAGGGCGGCCAGCATGGAGACTAGAACGAGGATCAGGTGTGCTTGCAGGTAAAACAACAAATCGTCGCGGTACAGTTCGATCGTGTTGATGCCGATCCAGTGGACCAGCAGGGCCAGGAGTGCGACGACAACCGCACCTCCTATCAGCCCTTTGCCATAGCGAATAGCCACAGGCGGACTCCTTTTTTTCTTTTGTCGGCGAACACATTCTCCGGCGGCAATGCCATTGCTGGCTGCCTTCGAATGTGTTCGCGAAAAGCAGCTCGCCGATACCGGCAACGCGGTATGCGATCGAGCCATGAGCGCAGCCTCGTCAGGCTAACTTGCTGATTTTTCAGCCCCTGTTCCGAGTGCGGTAGCAGGGGAGTGGACGTCTCTACCTTTTAAAAGGTTCCATACTTGGCAGCATTTAGCCACCCCCAATCGGGTGAACGGTGGTCCGGCGCCTGGGGTTTGCGCTATACTCGCCGCCCTTTTTTGACTCACCTGCCAGGCGATTTCCCATGACCCACCAGGCCGCCGAAGTCGCGAAACGCCGCACTTTCGCCATTATTTCCCACCCCGATGCCGGTAAAACCACCATCACCGAGAAGCTGTTGCTGATGGGCAAGGCAATCGCTGTGGCCGGCACGGTGAAATCCCGCAAATCCGACCGCCATGCGACATCCGACTGGATGGAAATGGAAAAACAACGGGGTATTTCCATTACCACGTCGGTCATGCAGTTCCCGTATCGCGACCACATGGTCAACCTGCTCGACACCCCCGGCCACGAAGACTTCTCCGAAGACACCTACCGCACCCTGACCGCGGTGGACTCGGCCTTGATGGTTCTCGATGGCGGTAAGGGCGTTGAGCCACGGACCATCGCGCTGATGGACGTGTGCCGCCTGCGTGACACGCCCATCGTCAGCTTCATCAACAAACTCGACCGCGACATTCGCGACCCGATCGAGTTGCTGGATGAAATCGAAGCCGTCCTGAAGATCAAGGCCGCGCCGATCACCTGGCCGATTGGTTGCTACCGCGACTTCAAGGGTGTGTACCACCTGGCCGACGACTACATCATTGTCTACACCGCCGGCCACGGTCACGAACGCACCGAAACCAAGATCATCGAGAAGCTCGACTCGGACGAAGCCCGCGCCCACCTGGGTGACGAGTACGACCGTTTTGTCGACCAGCTGGAACTGGTGCAGGGCGCCTGCCACGAGTTCAACCAGCAGGAATTCCTCGACGGCCAGCTGACGCCGGTGTTCTTCGGTACTGCACTGGGCAACTTCGGTGTCGACCACGTGCTCGACGCCGTGGTGGATTGGGCGCCGAAACCCCTGGCCCGGGTTGCCAACGAGCGCACCGTGGAACCGGTCGAAGAGAAATTCACCGGCTTCGTGTTCAAGATCCAGGCGAACATGGACCCCAAACACCGCGACCGGATCGCCTTCATGCGCATCTGCTCCGGCAAATACGAAAAAGGCATGAAGATGCGCCACGTGCGCACCGGCAAGGACGTGCGCATCGGCGACGCCCTGACATTCTTCTCCTCCGAGCGTGAACAGCTGGAAGAGGCGTTTGCCGGCGACATTATCGGTCTGCACAACCACGGCACCATCCAGATCGGCGACACCTTCACCGAAGGCGAAGCCCTGGGCTTTACCGGCATCCCGCACTTCGCCCCGGAATTGTTCCGCCGCGTACGCCTGCGTGACCCGCTCAAATCCAAGCAACTGCGCCAAGGCCTGCAGCAGCTGGCGGAAGAGGGTGCCACCCAAGTGTTCTTCCCCGAGCGCAGCAACGACATCATCCTCGGCGCCGTCGGTGTACTGCAGTTCGATGTGGTCGCCAGCCGCTTGAAAGAGGAATACAAGGTCGAATGCTCCTACGAGCCAATCACCGTGTACTCCGCGCGCTGGATCGATTGCAGCGATAAGAAGAAGCTGGAAGAGTTCTCCAACAAGGCCGTAGAAAACCTGGCGATCGACGGCGGTGGTCACCTGACCTACCTGGCACCGACGCGGGTCAACCTGGCGCTGATGGAAGAGCGCTGGCCGGATGTGAAATTCCGGGCGACCCGCGAACACCACTAAGGTCTGTGCGGTACACCAAAGGGCGAAGCTGTCATGGCTTCGCCCTTTTTTGTGTGCGCGACGCTGGTCCATTGTGGGAGCTGGCTTGCCTGCGATGGCGGTCTGTCAGTAACCCTATCAGTGGCTGGCCCACCGCTATCGCAGGCAAGCCAGCTCCCACATTTTGATCTTCATCTGTCCGGGCCATTGGCGCGAATCCCGCATCCGGTCTAGCGTTTTCAAATACTTCACCCACTCACCGACGGATCCGGAGGCGACCTTGCGTATAACTCAACGTGCCGTCCAGCTGATGCTGCTGGCAGCCCCAGGCTCAGCCCGCGCCCAAGGAATATCAAGAAAACCCCTACAATGACGGTGAGGACAGGATACGTGAGTCCTGATTGGCATAAACCCGAGAACGGAACTAGCTTCATTCACAGCGCCGGTCGAACGCTGGCGCACGTGTTTCACTGACTGGACGGAAATCGACCATGACTATCTTTCAACGTTTGGTGCTGTTGCTGAAAGTGTTGGTGATGTTATCGCTGGGCGCTTCTTCGGCGTGGGCCAGTACGGCTGTGCAGAGCCAGGCCCCAGGCTATGTGGCGGCGAAGACGGCGCAGGTGGGTGGTTTGCAGTTGGCCAAGAGCGAGTCTGAGGCCGGTGATGAAGACCAGGGCGGCTCAAAGGATGATGATGACCAGCAAGCGCCGCCAGATGACGATGACAACTCTGAAGGTGACAGCGATACCTGAGTCGAGATGAAAAAAAGCCCCGCCTGCCGGACTGATGCGCAATCCGACGGGTGGGGCGGTAGAACTCCTCTAAGTCGATCGTTCCCACGCTCCGCGTGGGAATGCATCCTGTGACGCTCTGCGTCACGCCTTAATCGAGCGACGGGACGCAGAGCGTCCTGGGCGGCGTTCCCACGCAGAGCGTGGGAACGATCCAGCGATCTCGTCACGCCACAAACTGCTCCGCATAGTGGCAAGCCACCTGACGGTTATCCAACGCTCGCAACTGCGGCTCCTCACTGCTGCACCGCGCCGTGGCATACGGGCAACGCTTGTGGAACGCGCAGCCAGGCGGCGGGTTCAGTGGGTTGGGCAGTTCGCCGACGATCTTGATCTTCGGCTTGTTCGGGTCCGGGTGGATGGTCGGGGTGGCCGACAGCAGCGCCTGGGTGTAGGGGTGCAGCGGGCGCGCGTAGATGTCTTCCTTGGGGCCGACTTCCACGGGGCGGCCGAGGTACATCACCATCACGTCGTCGGCGACGTGTTGCACCACCGCCAGGTTGTGGGAGATGAACACGTAGGCGGTGTTGAATTCCTGCTGCAGGTCCATGAACAGGTTGAGTACCTGGGCCTGGATCGACACGTCCAGCGCCGAGGTCGGCTCATCCGCCACCAGCACTTTAGGCTGCAACATCATGGCGCGCGCCAGGGCGATGCGCTGGCGCTGGCCACCGGAGAACATGTGCGGGTAGCGCTGATAATGCTCAGGGCGCAGGCCCACTTGCTTCATCATGGCCTGCACTTTCTCGCGGCGTTCGGCGGCGGACAGGTTGGTATTGATCAGCAGCGGCTCGCCGAGCTGGTCACCGACCTTCTGGCGCGGGTTCAACGAGGCGTACGGGCTCTGGAACACCATCTGCACGTCTTTGCGCAATTGCTTGCGCTGGGCCTTGTCGGCGCCGGCGACTTCCTGGCCGGCGATTTTCAAGGAGCCGGACGACGGCTCTTCAATCAGCGTGAGCGCACGGGCCAGGGTGGATTTACCGCAACCCGACTCGCCTACCACGGCGAGGGTCTTGCCGGCTTCCAGTTCAAACGACACACCATTAAGCGCGCGCACCAGTGCATGGCCCTTGAACAGGCCACGGGACACTTCGTAGTGACGGGTGAGGTCGCGGGCGGTAAGAACGACGGCCATTACGCCACCTCCTGGTTCAAGGGGTAGAAGCAGCGCGCGAGGCTATTGCTTTTCGGGTCAAGGCCGGGGCGCTGGGCACGGCAGGATTCCTGCACATACGGGCAGCGTGGCGACAGCAGGCAACCCTGCGGGCGGTCATAACGACCAGGCACGATACCCGGCAGCGTGGCCAGGCGCGTGGCGCCCAGGCTGTGCTCGGGAATGGCCTTGAGCAGTGCTTCGCTGTACGGGTGCGCCGGAATGTCGAACAGTTGCGGCACCTGGCCGACTTCCACGGCCTGGCCGGCGTACATCACGCACACGCGCTGGGCGGTTTCAGCCACGACCGCGAGGTCGTGAGTGATCAGCACCAGGCCCATGTTCTGCTCTTTTTGCAGGGCCAGCAGCAGTTCCATGATCTGCGCCTGGATGGTCACGTCCAATGCCGTGGTCGGCTCATCGGCGATCAGCAGCTTCGGCTCGCCGGCAATCGCCATGGCGATTGCCACGCGCTGGCTCATACCGCCGGACAGTTGGTGCGGGTAAGCATCCATACGGCTGGCGGCGCCTGGGATTTCTACCTTTTCGAGCAGTTCTATAGCGCGTTTGCGGGCTTGCTTGCCGGACATTTTCAGGTGCAGGCGCAGCACTTCTTCGATCTGGAAACCCACGGTGTAGCTGGGGTTCAGCGCGGTCATCGGGTCCTGGAACACCATCGCCAGGTCTTTGCCGACGATCTGGCGACGCTGGCGGTTGCTCAGCTTGAGCATGTCCTTGCCGTCAAAGTTCAGCGCGTCGGCAGTAACGATACCGGGGTGCTCGATCAGGCCCATCAGCGCCATCATGGTCACGGATTTACCCGAGCCCGACTCGCCAACGATCGCCAGTACTTCGCCTTTGTCGACGGAAATGTCGAGGCCATCGACCACCGGCACGGCGGTCTTGTCGCCGAAGCGCACGTTGAGATTCTTGATTTCTAACAGTGACATGGGAATCTCCTCAGGCGGCGTTCTTGAGTTTCGGGTCCAGCGCATCGCGCAGGCCGTCACCCATCAAGTTGATTGCCAGCACGCTGAGCAAAATGGTCAAACCCGGCAGGCTCACCACCCACCAGGCGCGTTCGATGTAGTCGCGGGCCGAAGCCAGCATGGTGCCCCACTCAGGGGTTGGCGGTTGTACGCCCAGGCCCAGGAAGCCCAGGGCGGCAGCATCGAGGATCGCCGAGGAGAAGCTCAAGGTGGCCTGTACGATCAGCGGCGCCATGCAGTTGGGCAGCACGGTGATGAACATCAGGCGTGGCAGGCCAGCGCCGGCGAGGCGGGCGGCAGTCACGTAGTCGCGGTTCAGTTCGCCCATTACCGCAGCGCGGGTCAGGCGGACATAAGACGGCAGCGACACGATAGCGATGGCGATGACGGTGTTGATCAGGCCAGGGCCGAGGATTGCGACGATGGCAACAGCCAGCAGCAGCGATGGCAGGGCCAGCATGATGTCCATCAAGCGCATGATGGTCGGGCCAAGCACGCGTGGGAAGAAACCGGCGAACAGGCCCAGCAGGATGCCCGGGATCAGCGACATCACCACCGACGACAAGCCGATCAGCAACGACAGGCGCGAACCCTGGATCAGGCGCGAGAGCAGGTCGCGGCCCAGCTCGTCAGTACCCAACAGGAACTGTATTTGCCCACCTTCCAGCCAGGCCGGTGGGGTGAGCAGGAAGTCGCGGTATTGCTCGCTGGGGTTATGTGGCGCAACCCACGGGGCGAAAATCGCGCAGAACACGATCAGCAACATAAACAGCAGGCCGGCAACCGCGCCTTTGTTTTTGGAAAAGGCTTGCCAGAATTCTTTGTACGGGGACGGGTACAGCAGGCTTTGATCGACTGCTACCGCTTGAGTAGGTGTGCTCATGGTCATGATCTCAGCGCTGGTGACGGATGCGTGGGTTGGCGAAGCCGTAGAGGATATCCACCACGAAGTTCACCATGATCACCAGGCAGGCGATCAGCAAGATGCCGTTTTGCACCACCGGGTAGTCCCGCGCGCCAATGGCTTCGATCAGCCATTTGCCGATGCCGGGCCACGAGAAGATGGTTTCGGTCAGGACCGCACCGGCCAGCAGGGTGCCGACTTGCAGGCCGACCACGGTCAGTACCGGGATCAGCGCGTTACGCAGGCCGTGCACGAATACCACGCGCGCCGGCGACAGGCCTTTGGCCTTGGCGGTGCGGATGTAGTCTTCACGCAGTACTTCGAGCATCGACGAACGGGTCATGCGCGCAATCACCGCCAGCGGGATGGTGCCGAGCACGATGGCCGGCAGGATCAGGTGGTGCAGGGCATCCCAGAACGCGTCCGGCTCGTCAGCCAGCAAGGTGTCGATCAGCATGAAGCCAGTGCGCGGCTCGATGTCGTAGAGCAGGTCGATACGCCCGGAAACCGGGGTCCAGCCCAGGCTTACCGAGAAGAACATGATCAGGATCAGGCCCCACCAGAAGATCGGCATCGAATATCCCGCAAGGGAGATGCCCATCACCCCATGGTCGAACAGGGATCCTCGTTTAAGGGCCGCGATCACCCCGGCCAACAGGCCCAGGATACCGGCGAACAACAGGGCGGCCATGGACAGTTCCAGGGTCGCAGGGAAGAGGGCGGTGAATTCGGTCCACACGCTGGTGCGCGTGCGCAGGGATTCGCCGAGGTCGCCGTGGGCGAGCTTGCCTACATAGTCAAAGTATTGCGCATAGAGTGGCTTGTTCAGGCCAAGGCGTTCCATTGCCTGTGCGTGCATCTCGGGGTCGACACGGCGTTCGCCCATCATGACTTCTACGGGGTCGCCGGGAATCATGCGAATCAACGCAAACGTCAGCAACGTGATGCCGAAAAACGTGGGGATCAATAACCCCAATCGGCGGGCAATAAAACTAAACATCTTGTTGTGTACCTCAATCAGCCGGTTAGGCAGGTTCGGCACCGTCAATGTCGACGGTGCCGAGCGTCTTCTCTTATTTACTTCACCTGGGTGGTGGCGAAGTTATTTGTACCCAGAGGGCTTTGGGTAAAGCCTTCTACGTTCTTGCGCATGGCGGTGAACAATTTCGGGTAAGCCATGGGCAGCCATGGTTGATCTTTTTCGAAAACGTCCTGTGCTTGTTCATAGAGCGCAGCGCGCTGGCCGGGTTCAGCGATCGCGCGCGCTTTGTCGATCAAGTCTTGAAACTCTTTGTTACACCAGCGGGCGTAGTTTTCGCCGTTTTTCGCTGCATCGCAACTCAGGTTTGGCGTGAGGAAGTTATCCGGGTCGCCGTTATCACCGACCCAGCCGGCCGAAACCATATCGTGCTCGCCGTTTTTAGCACGCTTGAGCATCTCGCCCCATTCCATCACTTTGATGTTCACTTTCAGGCCGATCTGCGCCAGATCCGCCTGCATGCGCTGGGCGCCGAGCATCGGGTTGGGGTTGGTCGGGCCGCCACCGTTACGGGTGAACAGGGTGAACTCGGTGCCTTCCGGCACGCCGGCTTCCTTGAGCAGGGCGCGGGCCTTGTCGAGGTCACGGGGTGGGTTTTTAAGCTTGTCACTGAAACCCAGCAAGGTTGGCGGGTAAGGGCCGGTGCCCACCACGGCATTGCCTTTGCCGAACAGGGCTTCGGTATAGCCGGCCTTGTCGAATGCGATGTTGATCGCGTGACGCACCCGTGCATCGCTCATGTACTTGTGGGTGGTGTTCAGTGCGGTGTAGCTGGTGGTCATCGCCGCCAGTTCATCGACTTTCAGGTTCGGGTCTTTCTTGATGCTTGGAATGTCATCCGGCTTGGGGAACAACGCGATCTGACATTCGTTGGCCTTGAGCTTCTGCAGGCGCACGTTGTTGTCGACGCTGATCGCCAGGATCAGCGGGTCGACTGCCGGTTTGCCGCGGAAGTAGTCGGGGTTGGCCTTGAACCGCGCCTGGGCGTCTTTCTGGTAACGGATGAAGACGAACGGGCCAGTGCCGATCGGCTTGGCGTTGAGGTCTTCGGTCTTGCCGGATTTGAGCAACTGGTCAGCGTATTCCTTCGAGTGGATTGAAGAGAACGCCATGCCCAGGTCGGCAAGGAAAGGTGCTTCAGGACGGGTCAGGGTAAAGACGACGGTGTGATCGTCGGTCTTCTCTACGCTCTTGAGCAGTTCCTTGAAGCCCATGCTTTCGAAATACGGGTAGCCCACGAGAGACTTGTTGTGCCAAGGGTGATTCGGGTCCAGCTGGCGCTGAAAGCTCCAAAGCACGTCGTCGGCGTTCATGTTGCGCGTGGGTTTGAAGTAGTCGGTGGTGTGGAACTTTACATCGTCACGCAGGTGGAAGGTGTAGGTCAGGCCATCAGCGCTGATCTCGGGCAGGGCCTTGGCCAGTGCCGGTACAACTTCGGTGGTGCCGGGCTTGAAGTCCACCAGGCGGTTGAACATGGTTTCAGCGGCGGCGTCGGCGGTTACTGCGGTGGTGTACAGAACCGGGTCAAAACCTTCCGGGCTGGCTTCGGTGCAGACCACCAGCGGTTTGGCTGAAACGCCGATCGCAACGCTCAACAGCGCAGCGGCAATGGCAGCTTGTAGCGGGAGCATTTTCATTCAGAGCCCTCTGCAATCGATTAAACCAGACAAGCGTAGACGGCGGGCTCGTGATGAGCCCGCCGTCTACCTGGCGCTAATTAAAGAATGTTGAACGGGATGGTGGTGACCAGGCGGAACTCACGGATGTTGCCGTCAGCCTGGTTGGCGCTGGCACGGTGAGTCACGTAGGTACCACGGATGGTGGTGGCCTTGAGTGGGCCGCTCTGCAGGGCGTAGGAAGTACCGATGCCGTATTCCTGGTGTTTCTCGCCATCCTGATTCTGGATGCCGTTGTAAGCGAAGCCTTTCACGCCGCCGTCGCCGGTGTAGTGAGTGCCGTCGATGCCCCAGCCGCGAGCCGAGTAGATGTTGAACTTCAGGCCAGGCACGCCGTATTCGGCCATGTTGAGGCCGTAAGCGACCTGGAACGATTTCTCGTTCGGGCCGTTAAAGTCGGACGTCAGGGAGTTGGCCAGGTAGATGCCGTTGGTTTCGTGCAGGTAGTCGAAGTACTCGTTACCGTTAACTTCCTGGTACGAGAAGGTCAGGCTGTGAGCCTGGTGAGTCAGGCCCAGCGACAGCGAGTAGGTGTCGTTGTCGATCTTGCCCATCAACTTTTTGCCTTCGTCGACGGTCTTGTAGTAGTTCAGGCCGGTGGTCAGGGCCAGGGTCTGAGCATCACCCAGTTCGTGGGTGGCGCCGAAGTAGTACTGGTTCCAGAAGTCTTTGACTTGAGCGCCAAAGAAGCTGGTTTTCAGGCTCTTGAACGGCTGGTAGTTCACGCCGGCGGTGTAGACGTGATCCGCTTCCTGGCCATTGCCGTATTCACTGCGGAATTTCGACAGGCTCTGTTCGGTACGTGGCGACACGCGGTCGAAGTAAGCGCCCTGGAACGACAGGTTGCTGAATTCTTCGCTGTTCAGGGCGAAACCTTCGAAGCTCGATGGCAGCGCACGGTTGCCGATGGTGTCGACGATGCCGCTGCTGAAGTTCTGGCGACCGGCGGTCAAGGTGGTGTTCGACACACGGAACTTCACGTTGGCCAGGCCCAGTTTGCTCCACTGGTCGACTGCATCACCGTTGGAGTCGGCCAGGGTACGGTTGGAACCACCCTTGATGTCGCGCTTGCTGCGGTCCAGAACCAGAGCGTTGTAGGCCGCGACTTCGGTAGCGACGCCCACGGTGCCTTGGGTAAAGCCCGAGCTCAGGTTGAGGATGGTGCCCTGTACCCAGTTGGTACGGTAAGCGTCAGTGCGCGCTTCGCCGTGCTTCTGGTAGGTGAACTTGCCGCCACGGAACTTCTGTTCGTTGGAGAACCAGTTACGGGTGGTACCGCCCAGGCTTGCGCCGTCGACAAAGCCTTTGGCCTCGCTTTGGGCACTGGTGCCGGCCAATGTGGTTGGAACGAAGTCCTGGCTCTGGGTTTCAGCGAAGGCGGTTGCCGTGATGCTGCTGATGGCCAGGGCCAGAAGCGCTTTGCTGCTCAGTTTCATGGGTGGAGCTCCTTTGGTTCTCTTTTTAATGCCGGTCTTTTTAGGTGAACCGGCTATTGGGTGTGTAACTCGTTCAAGCTATTGCAAACGTTTGCCGTAGGATAAATCCCAACAAAAGGCTGCACGTTTGCTACGGAGCCGATTTGGCTCCGCACCATCCGGTTATTTTCTTATGGGTTGAAACTGACGCCCGAGAACACGTTGCGGCCGAAGGGGCTGACTTTGAAACCTTCGACTTTGGCGCTTAACGGCTGGTTGACCGTCGAGTGGGCGACTGGCGTGATTGGCACTTGCTGTTTAAGCAATTGCTGCGCCTGTTTGTACAGAACAGTCCTTTGTTCGCGGTCGGTCACGACCTTGGCTTGCTTGATCAGCTTGTCGTACGCCGGGTCACACCACATGGAGTAGTTGTTCCCGCCGATGGCGTCGCAGCTGTAGAGGGTGCCCAGCCAGTTGTCCGGGTCACCGTTGTCGCCGGTCCAGCCGATCAGGCTGATATCGTGCTCGCCGTTTTTGGTGCGCTTGATGTACTCGCCCCATTCGTAGCTGACGATCTTGACCTTGAGGCCGATCTTGGCCCAATCGCTTTGCAGCATTTCGGCCATCAGCTTGGCGTTGGGGTTGTACGGGCGCTGCACCGGCATGGCCCACAGGGTGATCTCGGTGCCTTCTTTAACGCCGGCGGCCTTGAGCAGTTGCTTGGCTTTTTCCGGGTTGTAGGCGGCGTCCTTGATGCTGTCGTCGTAGGACCACTGGGTCGGCGGCATGGCGTTGACCGCCAGTTGGCCCGCGCCCTGGTACACGGCATTGAGGATGCTTTGCTTGTTCACCGCCATGTCCAGCGCCTGGCGCACTTCGAGCTGGTCGAAAGGTTTGTGGCGCACGTTGTAGGCGATGTAGCCGAGGTTGAAACCTGGCTTGGTCAACAGTTGCAGGTTCGGGTCGGCCTTGAGCGCGTCGACGTCAGCGGGGCGCGGGTGCAGGGTCACCTGGCACTCGCCAGCCTTGAGCTTCTGCACCCGCACCGAGGCGTCGGTGTTGATGGCGAAAATCAGTTGGTCCAGCTTGACGCGGCTCGGGTCCCAGTACTGCTTGTTGCCCACATAACGGATCTGCGAGTCTTTCTGGTAGCGCTGGAATACGAACGGGCCTGTGCCGATCGGCTTCTGGTTGATGTCGCTGGGTTTACCTTGTTTAAGCAACTGTTCGGCGTACTCGGCCGACAGGATCGAGGCAAAGCTCATGGCGATGTTTTGCACAAACGCGGCATCAACCGTGTTCAGGGTCATCACCACGGTGTAAGGGCCGGTCTTCTCGACCTTGGCGATGTTCTTGTTCAGGCTCATCCCGTTGAAGTATGGAAACTCGGTGGGGTAGGCCTTGCGAAACGGGTATTCAGGGTCGAGCATGCGGTTGAAGGTGAACAGCACGTCGTCGGCGTTGAAGTCGCGCGTCGGCTTGAATTCCTTGTTGCTGTGGAACTTCACCCCTTCACGCAGGTGAAAGGTGTAAGTCAGGCCGTCTTCGGAAATATCCCACTTGGTTGCCAGCCCAGGCACCACGTCAGTCGCGCCTTTTTCGAATTCAACCAGGCGGTTGTACAAGGGCTCCGCCGCGTCGTTGTCGGTGGCGGTGGTGTACTGCGCGGTGTCGAACCCGGCCGGGCTGCCTTCAGAGCAGAACACCAGGCTCTTCTTTTCGGCGGCTTGGCCCATCGTGGCCACAGCCAGCAGGCTGGTGCCAAAAATTGCGGATAGAACAGTGGTATGGCGCATGACGATCCCGATCCTTGTTTGTTGTTGTCACCAGCGAACAATCACCCAGGCGTCGGGCCTGGGAGACATCACTGATCCCACATACAGCAAGTGCCTTTCCTAGGTTGGAGCCTCTGCTGTCCTACGACGGTATGGGTCGCGGAGCTTGCAGTAAATGCGCCAAAACGGATTGACCTTGTAGGCAACGGATGCACATGTCGCAGTTCATTGCTGTAGGACGGCAATGTTGCGGATGTGGTCTGTTTCCTACGGTCTGGGCGGATGCAATAACGGCGACGTTATGAAACGTCGCCGCTACTGAGCCTTACTTGCCGCTTACGCTAACGCCGTAGAAGGAGTTCAAGCCAAACGGGCTGATCTTGAAGTCCTGCACGGTGTTGCGCATGGGTTGATACACCGTCGAGTGCGCGATAGGTGTCATCGGGACTGCATCTTTGAGGATATGTTGCGCCTGCTTGTACAGCTCGGTGCGTTTGGCGACATCCGATGTGGCTTTGGCTTCTTTGACGATGCCGTCGAATTTCTTGTCGCACCATTTGGAGAAGTTGTTACCGGACAGCGAGTCGCAGCCGAACAGCACGTTCAGCCAGTTGTCCGGGTCACCATTGTCACCGCTCCAGCCAATGATCATGGCCTGGTTCTCGCCGCCTTTGGAACGCTTGATGTACTCGCCCCACTCGTAGCTGACAATGTTGACCTTCAGGCCGATCTGTTTCCAGTCGTTCTGCAGCATCTCGGCCATCAGCTTGGCGTTCGGGTTGTACGGACGTTGAACCGGCATGGCCCACAGGGTGATTTCGGTGCCTTCCTTGACGCCCGCTTCCTTGAGCAAAGCCTTGGCTTTGGTCACATCATGCGGGGCATCCTTGATGGTGGTGTCGTAGGACCACTGGGTCGGCGGCATGGCGTTGACGGCCAGTTGGCCTGCGCCCTGGTACACGGAGTCGATGATCTGCTGCTTGTTCACCGACATGTCCAGCGCTTCACGTACACGCAGGTCAGACAGTGGGTTGGCGGCGGTCTGGCCCTTGAGCACCGGCATAACGTTGTAAGCGATGTAGCCCAGGTTGAAACCGGCCTGGTGCGGCAGTTTCAGGTCCTTGTCTTCACCCAGCGCCTTGAGGTCGGCTGGACGCGGGAACAGGGTCACCTGGCATTCGTTTTTCTTCAGCTTCTGGATACGCACCGACGGGTCAGTGGTGATGGCGAAGATCAGGTTGTCGATCTTCACGTCTTCAGGCTTCCAGTAATCCTTGTTGCCGGTGTAACGGATGTTGGAGTCTTTCTGGTAGCTCTTGAACACGAACGGGCCAGTGCCGATTGGCTTCTGGTTGATGTCCTGTGCCTTGCCTTCTTTCAACAGTTGGGCGGCGTATTCAGCCGACTGGATCGACGCGAAGCTCATCGCCAGGTTCTGGATGAAAGCGGCGTCCACAGTGCCAAGGGTGAACTTGACGGTGTGGTCATCGACTTTCTCGATGTTCTTGATGTTGGTGTCCATCCCCATGTCCGTGAAGTACGGGAACTCGGTGGGGTAGGCTTTGCGGAACGGGTCGTCCTTATTGATCATGCGGTTGAACGTGAACAGCACGTCATCAGCATTGAAGGTACGGGTCGGCTTGAAGTACGAGGTGGTGTGGAACTTCACGCCATCACGCAGGTGGAAGGTGTACGTCAGGCCATCCGGGGAAACGTCCCAGCTGGTGGCCAGCCCAGGAATCACAGCAGTGCCGCCGCGTTCGAACTGGGTCAGACGGTTGAACATGGTTTCGGCCGAGGCATCGAAGTCTGTTCCGGTGGTGTACTGGCCTGGGTCGAAACCGGCCGGGCTCCCTTCGGAGCAGAACACCAGGTTAGTCGCCGCTTGGGCGAATGGAGCTGCGGCCATAAGGCCAGCACTCACTAAAAGCGGAAGGACTGCGTGTTTAAGCATGTTGGCCTCATGATTTGTTGTCATTTTTGGTGGTGAGGGCGACCTCGTGAGTCGGCCTGCGGATACTTATGCAGGGGCCATACCCATTGCAAGATGCTGAACCGTTGCGAGAGGCAAACTGTGGTACGAACGTACAGGAATGTCGCATTTATGAAAGTTTGTACATAAATGCATATATATAGAGGGTTTTTTCGGTGCATTGTGCGCACCAAAAAGGCCCAGCCGAGGCGTCTGGCGCACTCGGTTGGGGCGATGATGTTACTTATCTAGACTGACACCATAGAACGGCGTAAGCCCAAACGGGCTGATCTTGAAGTTTTGCACTTCCTTACGCAGTGGCTGGAAAACCGTCGAGTTCGCAATAGGTGTTATAGGTACTTGTTCCTTAAGTATTTTTTGCGCCTGTTGATACCACTTGATGCGTTGCTCGCGGTCGTTGCTGACCTTGGCCTGTTGCACCAGCTTGTCGTAGGCCGGGTTACACCATTTGGCGTAGTTACTGCCCTTGACGGCGGCACAACTGTAGAGCACGCCGAGCCAGTTATCCGGGTCGCCGTTGTCGCCGGTCCAGCCATAAATCATGGCGTCATGCTCGCCATTTTTGGCGCGCTTGATGTATTCGCCCCATTCGTAGCTGATTATGTTGGCCTTGATACCGACCTTCGCCCAATCCTGCTGGATCATTTGTGCCGACATGCGTGCGTTGGGGTTTGAAGCGCGCTGTACCGTCATGGCCCACAAATTGATGGTGGTACCTGGTGCAACCCCTGCTTCTTTTAGTAGCGCCCGGGCCTTGGTCGGATCGTACGGCGCATCCTTGATAGTGGGGTCATAAGACCACTGCGCCGGCGGCAGTGCGTTCTGCGCCAATTGTCCGGCGCTCTGGTAAACGGCCTTGATGATCGCGGGCTTGTCGATGGCCATGTCCAGCGCCTGGCGCACTTTGAGCTGGTCCAGCGGCGGATGCGTCACGTTGTAGGCCAGGAAGCCCAAGTTGAAACCGGCCTGTTGCAGCACGCGCAGGTTGGGGGCTTGTTTCATTATTTCAATGTCGGACGGACGCGGGTAACCGCTGACCTGGCATTCACCGGCCTTGAGTTTCTGCAGGCGCGCGGCGGCGTCCGGGGTGATGGCGAATACCAGATTGTCGAGCTTCACATCCTCGGGCTTCCAATACTGCTTATTGGCCACGTAGCGAATCTGCGAATCTTTCTGGTAGCGCTTGAACACAAACGGGCCTGTGCCCACCGGCTTCTGGTTGATCTCTTCGGCTTTGCCTTCTTTGAGCAATTGAGCGGCGTATTCGGCTGATTGCACCGAAGCGAAGCTCATGGCCAGGTTCTGTACGAACGAGGCATCGACATTGTTCAGGTTGAACTGCACGGTGTGGTTGTCGAGTTTCTCGACGTTTTTGATCGTGGTGTTCAAACCCATGTCGGTGAAGTAAGGCGATTCTGACGGGTAAGCCTTGCGGAACGGGCTGTTGGCATCGAGCAAGCGATTGAACGTGAACAGCACATCATCCGCATTGAAGTCACGGGTAGGGGTGAAGTAGTCGGTGGTGTGGAATTTGACGCCATCGCGCAGGTGGAAGGTGTAGGTCAGGCCGTCTTTGGAGACCTCCCAGCTTGTTGCAAGGCCAGGCTCTACCTCGGTGCCACCGCGCTTGAACTGGGTCAGGCGGTTAAAGACGGTTTCGGCTGAGGCATCGAAATCGGTGCCGCTGGTGTACTGGCTGGGGTCGAAGCCGGCGGGGCTGGCTTCGGAGCAGTAGACCAGGGTAGTCGCCGCCTGAGCGGTCGGCATCAAGGCCAGGAGGCCGGCGGCAAGGAGCAACGGTTTTAAGGTGATTCTTTCCATGGAGACCCCTGAAGTGGTGGGCATATAAAAGCTGCCCAAACGGAAGCGACGGTCACCGAGGTTACCGCCGTTCAGGGTTATCAGGTAGAGACTCTGGTTCACTTAATGCAGTCAGATGATGCCCTTCGGCAGGTTCTCGCTGTTATGGTTGTGGGAAGGTCATTGGCTTATAAGTAAATGCCCACCATGAAAACGGATTCCAATAGGGATTTTTCTTTACGGGTTTGAAGTTTATGGTTTTCGCCAATTCTTTGGCGACGTATTTTTCAGCTTCGTCTCTGGCCAATGCCCTATCGGCATCAGTCAGCGGGGAGTTCTGAGTTTGTTTTAGGGCTTTCAAATATTCTTTTTCTACTTTTTCAATCGCGGCATTTATTTCTTCCGGCACGAGGTTGCCTGTGAGCGTGCCACGATAGCCTTTGACAGGGCGCTGTATGAGCCTCTGAAACTCAGCCGCGAAGGAGGCATCTCCACCACTTGCAGAGTCACATGTCAGCAGCCGTATATTGTCAAACGTCTCCGGGTGAATACCTGCGTCTTTAAGTGTCTGAAGTAGCTCTTCGGGCGTATGGAGTTTTCCGGCATATGAAACTTTCGCGATACCAGTAGCAGGGTCGACGCTCCCATGGACGAGTATGTTGAGTCGTTCTGCACTGCCTTTTTTGTTGAAATCGGTAAATGTGTAGAGTTTTTTGTCAAGGATGTTTAGGTCATTGAGTTCTCCACTCAGAATTACGTTTTTTTCAGGCGTAGAAAAAAGAGCCTCGCCGGTCGGTAAGTCTTCAATGGACCTTAGAATCGAACGTTTACTGTTTTGCGCTTCGATTGTCGGGGGCACGCCTTCTGTCTCAATGGCCGGTGGCGTACTCGGTTCGTTTGGCGCGGCGTGGGTGGCGGGGTGTATATCGCTTTCGCTCGACACTTTTATGTTTCGCTCAAAATTAAAACTCTTGGTCTGCTCATTGTATTTCCAGCCGTAAACTTCGCTGCCCGCGGTAGTAGGTCCGATGGGGGCTTCACCCAACCCTGCATCCGTCCCAATTTGTGCAACTTCGTGCGCGAGTTGCAGGGCAGATATCACCGCGGCAGCAGTGCCGCCAACGCGATCGCTGGCTGTCATACCCGTGGCGGCGTCATGAATGCCAAACACGATATTGCCCGTATTGCCGACAACGGGGACGTAACCGAAGGTATTGCCCCACGCCTCTTTCGCGGCCTTCCACGATTGCTTCGAGGCACCAAACACCTGCGTCTGATCGTCCGATTTTGCATTTTTGGTGTTCATCTCCTGATAGGCGTGGGCAATACCGGAGTTAAGGCTTCCAAACTTTAAATAATAGTGTGAATTTCGCGACTGGGTATAATTAAAAGTCTCCTCCACCGGTACAACTTTTTCGCTGGTTTTACCGGCCCGCCCCGGGTAGGTGGCACCTTTACCGATAATCAAATTTTCGAGTACATCGCCCGCCGGGGGCCAATGAGTATTTTGGCCGCCCTGCCTGTCCTTGGAGTTGAAACTCCGTAGCAACTCATTACGGTTTTCTTTTGCCCAACTGGCAAAT
Source organism: Pseudomonas sp. B19125 (assembly GCF_044218855.1). Lineage (NCBI taxonomy): Bacteria > Pseudomonadati > Pseudomonadota > Gammaproteobacteria > Pseudomonadales > Pseudomonadaceae > Pseudomonas > Pseudomonas sp. B19125. Next base: position 6,007,042 of record NZ_CP162589.1, on the reverse strand, counting down.
TCATCATCGCCGTCTATTTTACTGACCTTGCCGTTCTTCAAGTCAATCATCAGGCCTCTATTGGGCCGGTGATCATAATCGCCATGGTAGTTTTTGTAAGGGATAAACGCATACCCGGCGAGCGGATAGCCGTAGATATTTGGAATAACCACGTTGCCGTTTTTGTCTAGTGTTCGGTCGATGGCTTCTTGTGCCTTAGCCCCGAGCGCCTTATAACTTTCCTTGTCGTTGCGCAGACTGTGCAAGGTGCCCCGCACTACATAGGCATCGGCCAACCCTGAGCGCTTCGCCAGTGCGCCCGAATGATCCGCCATGGGCTTGATTATCTCGTTTTTCCAATGATGCTGAAGCTTGGCGCCCATCGACTCCAAGTCGTTAATTTTATTTCGGTCTTCTGGCCTGATTTGCATGCTTTGGGCATTAATCACGCCGCCTCCCGCGGGTCTATCGTGCTTAAGGGCTCCGGCTGCAATCTCCCATGCAAAGTAGGTGCGCTCGTCTTTGCTGGTCAGGTGAGAAGCACCATTAAGCTCCTTGGTGTAAGCGGTGAACGTCACCGTGATTGTTTCATGCGGGTCATACCCGGCTGCCAGCAAACCGCCACTGAAGTAACCTGCGGGTTCCATGTATTGACGGGCATCTTGGAATTTAATATTCCTTTCGCCTTCGCTACCGTGTTCCACAAGCTTTAACTTCCACCTTACGCGATCCGCATAGTCACCCATACGTGCCTCCCGTTCTTGCAGGGAGGCGTTCGCCGGGGGGGGAGTGACGCTCCACCCATAAATGACTCCCTGGATATTACCCGGTTTAAGATCGTCGAAGGGCGAGTGTCCATGAAACCCACCGCGATAAAACGGTTGGCCCCTCGGTAAGCCTCTTGAATTTCTATCCGGAGGGGATAGATCGCGAGTGACGCGATTGCCCGTGTGTGCTTGTTCTGGATAGTTTGAATCCAAGGGAGTAGTTGGTGTAGCGCAAGCGTGCAGCGAAGAGGGTGCCATTGTTTGCATGGTCGGCTCGATTTACTGAGTGGGTTGTGAACTTAACTGTCGATCCTCACTGGGCAGCAGGCGGCCGCAAGTTTACGCTGCGGTGCAATAGCAGGCATCGCACAGAGAACGTCGAATAAACACGTTGCTTGTTAAGTCAAGGCAGCAGTGATGATCACTCAGTGGGTGTCTGGAAGCGTCGAGTTCCACTTTACACCCTGGTTGAGCACGTAAAGTTGATGCTTAAACTTATTCCGACTGTGCAGAAGAAAAGTTTTACATGAAGGTACTGTCAACTGTTGCATGGCAGTTTGAGTGGGAAAGCTTTCCACTTGAAATTTTACGGTCGTCGTTAATGAAATGTTGCTGTATGGCGTTCGAGCGCGGTGATGTGAGTTGTGATTTTGCGATGTCGGTGTGGGGCTGTTGGGCGACATAAGCGCGGTCAAAAAAAAGCGCAGCCTGTCAGGCTGCGCCGTTTCTAATATCGCAAAGGGTTTAGTGCAAGACCTCAATCACGCCGTCAGCGCTCATGTTGACCTGGCTGGTGCCGGCTTCTACTTCTGGCGTTGGCGCCGAATCCGCCATGGCCGCCTTCATCATCATCCCGCCATTGCGGGCGTAAGGCATCGGGTAACCATTGGTGTTGAAGTTCAGGTTGACGATCTTGTAGCCCTTGCCACCCAACGCGTCAGTTGCGAGCTGGGCACGGGCCTTGAACGCGGCGACCGCATCCTTGAGCAACGCATCTTCGCTGGCCTTGCGCGTGGTGTCGGCGATGGCGAAGTCCATGTTTTCCATTTTCAGGGTGTTCAACAGCTCGCCAGTGAGTTTGGACAGTGCCGGGAAGTCGGCGCTTTCCAGACGCAGTTCGGCGCGTTCGCGCCAACCGGTGATCTTCTGGTTCTTGCTGTCGTAGATCGGGTAGCTGTTGCGGCTGCCTTGGCGCAGGGTTACGGCTTTGACTTCACGTGCCTGGCCCAACGCCTTGTTCATGGTGTTGGTGATTTCGGCAGCAAGCTTGGCCGGGTCGGCATTTTGCGATTCGGTGTACAGCGTGACGATCATCTTGTCGCGAGCAACCTCCTGGCTGACCTCGGCGCGCAGGGAAATCTGGTTGTAGTTCAGCCCTTCGGCTGCCAAAGCGGGGAGGCTGGCAAGGGTGGCGACGCCCAGGGTGATAACAGCTGCACTGCGAGTGAAACGAGACATGGAAGCTCCTTAAGGTGTTCGTATCGGGTATGACTGTAGACGGTGGCATCGGGTTCTTCGGGTTTACACATTCGCTACAAGTTGTGATGGCGCCGACGAACGGTCGTTTGGCCGGCCTGCGTCAAAGAGCCACACGCGCCGTGCCAGCGGGTCTGCTTCGTTTATACTCGTGCCGATCCGCCTGCAGCGCTCACCGGGAGAGCTCATGCTCGCCGCCGTAAAACTGACTTCCGCCACACGCCAGAACCTCTGGCGCCTGACGTTCATCCGCACCCTGGTACTGGCCGCACAGGCCGGCTCCGTCGGGCTTGCCTATTGGTTCGACCTGCTGCCGCTGCCGTGGCTGCAACTGGGTGTGACCCTGGCGTTTTCCACTGTGCTGTGCGCGTTCACGGCCATCCGCCTGCGTACCACGTGGCCTGTGACCGAGCTGGAATACGCACTCCAGTTGGCCTGCGATCTGTTTATCCACAGTGTGTTGCTTTATTTCTCTGGTGGTTCCACCAACCCGTTTGTTTCTTACTACCTGGTGCCACTGACCATCGCCGCCGTGACCTTGCCATGGCGCTATTCGGTAGTGCTGTCGGGTATTGCGCTGACGCTCTATACCTTGCTGCTGGCGCAGTTCTATCCGTTGCAAACCTTTCCCATCGCCCGCGAAAACCTGCAGATCTACGGGATGTGGCTGAGCTTCGCGCTGTCTGCTGCAGTGATCACGTTCTTCGCTGCACGCATGGCCGAAGAACTGCGCCGTCAGGAAGAGCTGCGCGCCATTCGCCGCGAAGAAGGCCTGCGTGACCAGCAATTGCTGGCCGTCGCCACCCAGGCCGCGGGTGCCGCCCACGAGTTGGGCACACCACTGGCGACCATGAGCGTGCTGCTTAACGAAATGACCCAGGACCATCACGACCCGGTGTTGCAAGAAGATCTCGGCGTGCTGCGTGAACAGGTCAAGCAATGCAAGCAGACCTTGCAGCAACTGGTGCGCGCCGCCGAAGCCAATCGCCGCCTGGCGGTGGAGATGCAGGACGTGACCCAGTGGCTCGACGAAGCCCTGAATCGCTGGCACCTGATGCGCCCCGAAGCCAGTTACCGTTTTCATCTATTAGGGCAGGGCAGTGTGCCGCGCATGGCGCCGCCGCCGGACCTGACCCAGGCCTTGCTCAACCTGCTGAACAACGCCGCCGACGCTTGCCCCGAAGGCTTGGGCGTGCAGCTGGACTGGGACGCCGAAAACGTCACCATCAGCATTCGTGACCACGGCGCGGGCGTGCCGCTGGCCATTGCCGAACAAATCGGCAAACCCTTCTTTACCACCAAGGGCAAAGGCTTCGGCCTCGGCCTGTTTTTGAGCAAGGCCAGCGTGACCCGCGCGGGCGGCTCAGTGAAGCTCTATAGTCATGAGGAAGGTGGCACGCTCACCGAGCTGCGCCTGCCCCGTGTCGCACGAGGAGATATCGATGAGTGACGAGATCCAAGTCGAAGGCGAAGAACTGCCGCACCTGTTGCTGGTAGATGACGACGCCACCTTTACCCGCGTGATGGCGCGCGCCATGAGCCGTCGTGGCTTTCGCGTGAGCACCGCAGGTTCGGCTGAAGAAGGCCTGACCATCGCCCAGGCCGACCTGCCGGACTACGCCGCGCTCGACCTGAAAATGGATGGCGACTCCGGCCTGGTGCTGCTGCCCAAGCTGCTGGAGCTCGACCCGGAAATGCGCGTGGTGATCCTCACCGGTTACTCCAGCATCGCCACCGCCGTCGAGGCCATCAAGCGCGGCGCCTGCAACTACCTGTGCAAGCCGGCGGATGCCGACGACGTGCTGGCTGCGTTGCTCTCAGAGCACGCCGACCTCGATACCCTGGTGCCGGAAAACCCGATGTCGGTGGACCGCCTGCAGTGGGAACACATCCAGCGCGTGCTCACCGAACACGAAGGCAATATCTCCGCCACTGCCCGTGCCCTGGGCATGCACCGTCGCACCCTGCAACGCAAGCTGCAGAAGCGTCCTGTACGGCGCTGAACAAAGTCTGAACAATCTGCTTCAGGCTGCACAGCGCGCTGAACCGATCGTCTATGATCGGTTCAAACGCCTGTCACATTTTCTTACAGAGCCTGAACGATGAATCAGAACGCTGAGTATTCCGCGGTCAACGACGCGGTGCGTGGGCAATTCTTGCGCCGAACCTGGGCGATGATCACACCGTATTGGCGTAGTGAAGAGAAGGGCAAGGCCTGGTTGTTGCTGGCTGTGGTGATTGGTCTGACGCTGTTCAGCGTGGCGATTTCCGTGTGGCTTAACCACTGGTACAAGGATTTCTACAACGCCCTGGAAAAAAAGGACACTGCGGCCTTCTGGCAACAGATCATCTATTTCTGCGGTATCGCTGCAGTGGCTATTCTCGGCGCGGTCTACCGCCTCTATCTGACCCAGATGTTGACCATTCGCTGGCGCGCGTGGCTCACCGAAAAGCACTTTGCACGCTGGCTTAACAACAAGAACTACTACCAGTTGGAGCAGGGCGGCTACACCGATAACCCGGACCAGCGGATTTCCGAAGACCTCAATAGCTTTACCTTGAACACATTAGCTCTGGGTTTGGGCCTGCTGCGCAATGTGGTCAGTCTGGTGTCGTTCTCGATTATCTTGTGGGGCGTGTCGGGCAGCATCGAAGTCTTCGGTATCACCATCCCCGGCTACATGTTCTGGTGCGCATTGCTGTATGCCGCCGTCGGCAGTTGGCTGACGCACCTGATCGGCCGTCGTTTGATCGGCCTTAGCAACCAGCAGCAACGGTTCGAAGCAGACTTGCGTTTCTCCATGGTGCGCGTGCGGGAAAATGCCGAAAGCATTGCTTTGTACAATGGCGAGTCAAACGAGAATCAACGTTTGAGTGCGCGGTTCGGCAAGGTCTGGCACAACTATTGGGACATCATGAAGGTGTCCAAGCGCCTGACATTCTTCACCGCAGGCTATGAGCAGATCGCGGTTGTCTTTGCATTTATCGTGGCGGCACCGCGCTATTTCGCCGGCAAGATCGAACTGGGCGAGCTGATGCAAATCAACTCGGCGTTCGGCAATGTGCAGGGCAACTTCAGCTGGTTTATCACCGCTTACTCCGACCTCGCCAGCTGGCGTGCCAGCAGTGACCGTCTGCTGAGTTTCCATGAGGCCATGAGCCACAACGAACAACGTGCTCCGGCCATCGATGTGCGCCCGCAAGGCGAGCAACTGGTGGTCAAAGACCTGGGCATGGACCTGGCCGACGGCCGCCACCTGCTCACCGACGCCGACATGACGGTAGAGCCTGGCCAGCGTGTGATGCTCAGTGGGCGTTCCGGTAGCGGTAAAAGTACATTGCTGCGCGCCATGGGCGCCTTGTGGCCGGCGGGCCACGGCAGCATTTGCCTGCCGGCGGCGCGTTATCTGTTCCTGCCGCAAAAGCCTTACTTGCCGATTGGCAGCCTGAAGGCCGTGTTGAGTTATCCACAAGACGACAGCACCTACCCGGCCGAACGTTATGCACAGGTCCTGGAAACCTGCCGCTTGCCCCATCTGGTCAGCCGTCTGGATGAGGCCAACCATTGGCAACGCATGCTCTCGCCCGGTGAGCAGCAACGTCTGGCCTTTGCGCGTGCCTTATTGTTCGCGCCGCAGTGGCTGTACATGGACGAAGCCACCTCGGCGATGGATGAAGAGGATGAAGCGAACCTGTATCAAGCGCTGATCGATGAACTGCCGGGCGTGAGCATCGTCAGTGTCGGCCATCGCAGCAGCCTCAAGCGTTTTCATGGGCGGCATGTGCGGATTGAAGGCGGGCTGTTGCAGGAGCAACAACCGGCTTAAGGTCTTACGCGGTCAATGTGGGAGTCGGGCTTGCCCGCGATGGCGGTGTGTAGGCAATGGAAGCTTTGCTGATACACCGCTATCGCAGGCAAGCCAGCTCCCACAGTTGACCGGTGTCGCCTGCTTGATTGAGGCCCACAAAAAAGCCCGGCTGATCATCGATCAACCGGGCTTTTTAGTGTTTGAAAAAACTTACTTCTTCAAACCGTAATGCTCATCCAGCATGCCTGGGGCGTTCGGCGTTTTTGGCGCGTAGTCCCGTGGCGGCTCCTGGTTTTCCCGCGGTGGCGTCAGGCGCTCCCGTGGGGCTTGCGGTGCATCGGAATGCAGCGCGGCCAGCAGGCGCTGGCGGGTGATGTCGTCGAGGGCGAGGCGGTTGGCGCCATCGGCGAGATGATCCTGTACTTCCTGGTAGCTCTGGGTGAGCTTCTTGACCAGGGTCGCGGTGCTGTTGAAGTGGGTAACAACCTCGTTCTGATAACTGTCAAAACGTTCCTGAATGTCATCCAGCTGACGCTGCGTGCGGTTAGGCGCGGCATTCGGCAGCAGGCGGGCAACCAGGAATCCAATGGCGACACCGGCAACCAGGGCAAGAGTCGGCAACAACCAAACTAAGAGCGAGTGTTCCACGAGTCCTTCCTCTATAAACGGCTTTGCTTTACGTTAACGGCTCAAACCTGCGCTGTATACCGCGATTAAGCTCGCAATGATGCCATGCACAGACTTTTAGCTAGACGAGTCGACCCTTTGAGAGGTCACGGAGTTCATCCCTTGCTCATGCGTGAAACCCCCGTTTTGATCGCTGGCCCGGTGGGCCAATTGGAAGCCTTGTACCTGGATCACCCCGAGCCACGTGGCCTGGCGCTGATCTGCCACCCTAACCCGGTGCAAGGCGGGACCATGCTCAATAAAGTCGTTTCGACCCTGCAACGCACTGCCCGCGATGCTGGTTTGATTACTTTACGTTTCAATTACCGTGGCGTCGGCGCGAGCGCCGGTACTCACGACATGGCCACCGGTGAGGTGGATGATGCCGAGGCGGCCGCCACCTGGCTGCGGGAAAAGCACCCCGAGCTGCCGATCACTTTGCTCGGCTTTTCCTTCGGCGGCTACGTCGCGGCCAGCCTCGGTGGCCGCCTGGAAGCCAAGGGCGAAAAGCTTGCGCACCTGTTCATGGTTGCCGCTGCGGTGATGCGCCTGCGCGATAGCGACGTGCTGCCCCAAGGCTGCCCGTTAACCCTGATCCAGCCGGAAACCGACGAAGTGGTCGACCCACAGACCGTGTACGACTGGTCCGCCGCCCTGAAACGCCCCCATGAGCTGCTGAAAGTGGCAGAATGCGGACACTTTTTTCATGGCAAGCTCACCGACCTCAAGGATCTGGTGCTGCCGCGCCTCTCGAATTGATAGCAGTCTGATAAGCGATTACCCATGACGACTCGTACCCGTATTCTCACCGGCATCACTACCACCGGCACGCCGCACCTGGGCAACTACGCCGGTGCGATCCGCCCTGCGATCCTCGCCAGCCAGGACGCGAATGCCGATTCCTTCTACTTCTTGGCCGACTACCACGCCCTGATCAAGTGCGATGACCCGCAGCGCATCCAGCGCTCGCGCATGGAAATCGCCGCGACCTGGCTCGCCGGTGGCCTGGATGTGAACCGGGTGACCTTCTATCGCCAGTCCGACATCCCGGAAATCCCTGAACTGACCTGGCTGCTGACCTGTGTTGCCGCCAAGGGCCTGCTCAACCGCGCCCATGCCTACAAGGCCTCGGTGGACAAGAACGTTGAAGCCGGCGAAGACCCGGACGCGGGCATCAGCATGGGCCTGTACAGCTACCCGGTGCTGATGGCGGCGGACATCCTGATGTTCAACGCGCACAAGGTGCCGGTCGGCCGTGACCAGATCCAGCACGTGGAAATGGCCCGCGACATCGGCCAGCGTTTCAACCACCTGTTCGGCAACGGTAAAGAATTCTTCACCATGCCTGAGGCGTTGATCGAAGAAAGCGTCGCCACTTTGCCAGGCCTCGATGGCCGCAAGATGTCCAAGAGCTACGACAACACCATCCCGTTGTTCACCAGCGCCAAGGACATGAAAGACGCGATCTCGCGGATCGTCACCGACTCGCGTGCGCCCGGCGAAGCCAAGGACCCGGACAATTCGCATCTGTTCACCTTGTTCCAGGCGTTTGCCAGCAAGGCTCAGGAACAAGAGTTCCGCGCCGATCTGCTGCAAGGCCTGGGCTGGGGCGAGGCGAAGAGCCGCCTGTTCCAACTGCTCGACAGCCAACTGAGCGAGCCGCGTGAGCGTTACCACCAGTTGATGTCGCGCCCCTCGGACATGGAAGACCTGCTGCTGATCGGCGCCAAGAAAGCCCGCGCCGTGGCCGCGCCGTTCCTTGCCGAGCTGCGTGAAGCCGTGGGCCTGCGCTCGTTCGTCAACCAGGCCGCCGCGCCGGTGGCGGCCAAGAAGAAAGCCGCGAAGGCTGCGCGCTTCGTGAGCTTCCGTGAAGACGACGGCAGCTTCCGCTTCCGCCTGCTGTCGGCCGATGGCGAGCAATTGCTGTTGTCGCGCAACTTTGCCGACGGCAAAGCGGCGGGCGCAGTGACCAAGCAACTGCAAAGCGGCGACGCGCTGGACGTACGCACTGAGGCCACAGGCTTCAGCGTATGGCTGGACGGTGCTGCCGTGGCCGACAGCGCTGAATTTGCCGACGAAACGTCGCGTGATGCTGCCATCGCCGCCTTGCGCGTTGCGTTGACCCCCATCGAGGATTAACCCGACCAAGGGTTGATTGCCATTATCCAGGGCCGTCGTTACAGTGACGGCCCGTTTTTGTTGCCTTGCTAACGAAATTATGACGCCCCTAGAACGATATCAAGCTGATCTGAAACGCCCTGAATTCTTCCATGACGCGGCCCAGGAAAATGCGGTGCGTCATTTGCAGCGCCTGTACGACGACCTGGTCGCGGCCTCGCACAACAAGCCAGGGATGTTCAGCAAGCTGTTTGGCAAGAAAGACCACACGCCGGTCAAAGGCCTGTATTTCTGGGGTGGCGTGGGCCGCGGCAAGACTTATCTGGTCGACACCTTCTTCGAAGCGCTGCCGTTCAAGGAAAAGGTCCGTACGCACTTCCACCGCTTCATGAAGCGTGTGCACGAAGAGATGAAGACCCTGCCGGGCGAGAAAAACCCGCTGACCATCATCGCCAAGCGCTTCTCCGAAGAGGCAAGGGTGATCTGCTTCGATGAGTTCTTCGTCTCCGACATTACCGATGCCATGATCCTCGGTACCTTGATGGAAGAGCTGTTCAAGAACGGCGTGACCCTGGTCGCCACCTCGAACATCGTTCCCGATGGCTTGTACAAGGACGGCCTGCAACGCGCACGTTTCCTGCCGGCCATCGCGCTGATCAAGCAGAACACCGAAATCGTCAACGTCGACAGCGGCGTCGACTATCGTTTGCGTCACCTTGAGCAGGCCGAGCTGTTCCACTTCCCGCTGAATGAAGCGGCGCATGAAAGCCTGAAAAAGAGCTTCCGCGCGCTGACGCCGGAATGCACCCAGGCGGTGGAAAACGACAAGCTGATGATCGAGAACCGCGAAATCATCGCCCTGCGTACCTGCGATGACGTGGCCTGGTTCGAGTTCCGCCAGCTCTGCGACGGCCCGCGTAGCCAGAACGACTACATCGAGCTGGGCAAGATCTTCCACGCGGTGATCTTGAGCGGTGTGGAGCAAATGAGCGTCACCACGGACGACATTGCGCGCCGGTTCATCAACATGGTCGACGAATTCTACGACCGTAACGTCAAGCTGATCATCTCGGCCGAAGTCGAGCTCAAGGACCTCTACACGGGCGGTCGCTTGAACTTCGAATTCCAGCGCACGCTGAGCCGCTTGCTGGAGATGCAGTCCCACGAGTTCCTGTCGCGCGGGCACAAGCCGTAAGCGATGTGCATGAAATGACCAAGGCCTGCAGTGATGCAGGCCTTTTTTATGGGTGTTCTCCATAACAATGGAGATCAAATGTGGGAGCCGGGCTTGCCCGCGATGGCGGTGGGTCAGGAACAAATGTACTCACTGATACACCGCTATCGCAGGCAAGCCAGCTCCCACATGGGTTTGTGGTTACCTTGGCTTACGCGGCCTGCAGTGATGCAGGCCTTTTTTATGGGTGTTCTCCATAACAATGGAGATCACCTGTGGGAGCCGGGCTTGCCCGCGATGGCGGTGGGTCAGGAACAAATGTACTCACTGATACACCGCCATCGCAGGCAAGCCAGCTCCCACATGGGTTTGTGGTTACCTTGGCTTACGCGGCCTGCAGTGATGCAGGCCTTTTTTATGGGTGTTCTCCAGAACAATGGAGATCACCTGTGGGAGCCGGGCTTGCCCGCGATGGCGGTGGTTCAGGAACAAATGTACTCACTGATCCACCGCCATCGCAGGCAAGCCAGCTCCCACATGGGTTTGTGGTTACCTTGGCTTACGCGGTCTGCAGTGATGCAGGCATTTTTTTTATGGGTGTTCTCCAGAACAATGGAGATCACCTGTGGGAGCCGGGCTTGCCCGCGATGGCGGTGGTTCAGGAACAAATGTACTCACTGATCCACCGCCATCGCAGGCAAGCCAGCTCCCACATGGGTTTGTGTTTACTTTGGGTCAGGCGGCTTGCTGGAACTGCTGGCGATACTGGTTCGGCGACAGCTCGGTGTGCTGCCTGAACAGCCGCGCGAAGAAGCTCGCATCGTCGTATCCCACTTCATAGCTGATGGTCTTGATGCTCTTGCGGCTGCCTGAAAGCAGGCCTTTGGCCGTCTCGATGCGCAGCCTTTGCAGGTAATGCAGCGGCTTGTCGCCGGTGGCCGTCTGGAAGCGGCGCATGAAGTTACGGATGCTCATGCCGTGTTCCCGGGCGACGTCTTCGAAGCGGAACTTGTCGGCAAAGTGCTCTTCCAGCCAGTGCTGGATCTGCAGGATGATCACGTCCTGGTGCAGCTTCTGCCCGCCAAAACCGATGCGCCCTGGCGCGTAGCTGCGCTGCACTTCGTAAAGAATGTCGCGGGCCACGGCCTGGGCAATGTTGGCGCCGCAGAAGCGTTCGATCAGGTAGATGTAAAGGTCGCACGCCGAGGTGGTGCCGCCGGCGCAGTACAGGTTGTCGGCGTCGGTGAGGTGCTTGTCCTGGTTGAGCTGTACCTTGGGGAAACGCTCGCTGAAGGCGTTGAAGAAGCGCCAGTAAGTGGTCGCCTCCTTGCCATCGAGCAACCCGGCTTCGGCGAGCCAGAACACCCCGGTGGCTTCGCCGCACAGCACCGCGCCACGCGCATGTTGCTCGCGCAGCCAGGGCAGCACTTGCGGGTAACGGGTGCACAGCGCGTCGAAGTCGTCCCAGAAGGCCGGCAACACGATGATGTCGGCGTTTTCCAGGCCGCCGTCCACCGGCATGATCACATCGCTGAAGCTGCGTACCGATTGCCCGTCGGGGCTGACCAGGCGCGTTTCAAATGCCGGGGTCAGGCCCAGGCCTTGCTGCTTGCCGTAACGCAGGCTGGCGAGGTGGAAGAAATCCTTGGCTTGCATGAGGGTGGAAGCGAATACCCGATCAATGGCCAAAATGCTGACGCGCCGCAAGGGCGTGGAGATTTGGTTAGACATAATTTCATTTATTCTTATAGGGGAAAGTGGTCACCAGACGGCTGGATCGTCTTATTTTTTGTCGCATGTGTCCAGTGTCCTGTGACGCCTTCGCGGCATAGGCTCTGTGGGCTGGTCTTTGTCCGACAATCCACGCAGGTGACCCATGATCCCCAGAACCTTGTTCAGCTCGGAGCACGAACTCTTCCGCGAGAGCGTGCGTACCTTCCTCGAAAAACACGCCGCGCCGTTCCATGGGCAGTGGGAAAAGCAGGGTTACATCGACCGTAACCTGTGGAGCAAGGCGGGGGAGGCGGGGATGCTGTGCTCCCATCTGCCGGAAGAATATGGCGGGCTGGGCGCGGACTTTTTGTACAGCGCGGTGGTGATCGAAGAGATCAGCCGCCTGGGCCTTACCGGCATTGGCTTTTCCCTGCATTCGGACATCGTCGCGCCGTACATCCTGCATTACGGCAGTGAGGCACTGAAGCAAAAGTACCTGCCCAAATTGATCTCCGGCGAGATGGTCACGGCCATTGCGATGACCGAACCGGGCGCCGGCTCTGACTTGCAGGGCGTCAAGACCACCGCCGTGTTGGACGGCGATGAGTATGTGATCAACGGCTCCAAGACCTTCATCACCAACGGCTACCTCGCCGAGCTGGTCATTGTCGTGGCCAAGACCGACCCCAAGGCCGGCGCCAAGGGCACCAGCCTGTTTCTGGTGGAAGCCGATACGCCGGGCTTCGACAAGGGCAAGCGCCTGGAGAAGGTCGGCATGAAGGCCCAGGACACCTCGGAACTGTTCTTTCAGGATGTACGCGTGCCCAAGGAAAACCTGCTGGGCCAGGCGGGCATGGGCTTCGCCTACCTGATGCAGGAACTGCCTCAGGAGCGCCTGACGGTGGCGATTGGCGCGCTGTCATCCGCCGAAGCCGCGCTGCAGTGGACCCTGGACTACACCCGCGAGCGCAAGGCGTTCGGCAAGGCGATTGCCGACTTTCAAAACACTCGATTCAAACTGGCGGAGATGGCCACCGAGATTCAGATCGGCCGCGTGTTTGTCGACAAATGCATGGCGCTGCACCTGGAAGGCAAGCTTGATGTGCCCACTGCCGCGATGGCCAAGTACTGGGCCACGGACCTGCAATGCAAGGTGCTCGACGAGTGCGTGCAGTTGCACGGTGGCTACGGCTTTATGTGGGAATACCCGATTGCGCGGGCTTGGGCGGATGCGCGGGTGCAGCGCATTTATGCGGGGACCAATGAGATCATGAAGGAGATTATTGCGCGGGCGCTTTGACGCCCATCGGATCGTTCCCACGCTCTGCGTGGGAATGCATCCGGTGACGCTCTGCGTCATACCTTCAAGCGCGGACGCGGAGCGTCCAGGGCGGCATTCCCACGCAGAGCGTGGGAACGATCATTTCGGCTCAATCAAGGCGCTGGGTTCGGATGATCCTTCTGAATCGCCTCAATCCCTTCCAGCACTTCCTTGGACAGCTTCAAATCAGCACTGGCAATGTTGCTGTCCAGCTGCTCCAGGCTCGTGGCCCCAATAATATTACTGGTCACAAACGGCTGTTGCGTCACAAATGCCAGCGCCATCTGCGCCGGGTCCAGGCCATGTTCCCGCGCCAGGGCCACATAACGGCTGCACGCGGCTTCCGACTGCGGGTTGAAGTAGCGGCTGAAACGGCTGTACTCGGTGAGGCGCGCCTTGGCCGGGCGGGCGCCATTTTCGTATTTGCCGCTGAGCATGCCGAATGCCAGCGGCGAATAGGCCAGCAAGCCGCATTGCTCGCGAATAGCCACTTCCGCCAAACCCACTTCAAAGCTGCGGTTGAGCAGGTTGTAGGGGTTCTGGATCGACACGGCGCGGGTCCAGCCACGGGCTTCGGCCAGGGCCAGGAACTTCATGGTGCCCCACGGGGTTTCGTTGGACAGGCCGATGTGGCGGATCTTGCCGGCTTTTACCTGCTCGTCCAGCGCCTCGAGGGTTTCTTCCAGCGGGGTCAGGTCGTCTTCGTCCTTGTGCTTGTAGCTCAATTGGCCAAAGAAGTTGGTGCTGCGCTCCGGCCAGTGCAACTGGTAGAGGTCGATCCAGTCGGTTTGCAGGCGTTTGAGGCTGGCATCCAGGGCGTCGACGATGTGCTTGCGGTTGTGGCGCAGGTGGCCGTCGCGGATATAGTCGATGGTATTGCCGGGGCCGGCGATCTTGCTGGCGAGGATCCAGTCGGCACGGTCGCCGCGGCTCTTGAAGTAATTACCGATATAACGCTCGGTGGTGGCATAGGTGTCGGCCTTGGGCGGCACCGGGTACATTTCTGCGGTGTCGAGGAAGTTGATCCCTGCGGCCTTGGCCCGTTCGATCTGTGCGAAGGCCTCTGCCTCGCTGTTCTGCTCACCCCAAGTCATGGTGCCCAAGGCGATCGCGCTTACGTTCAGATCGGTGCGGCCCAGCTGTCGATAATCCATCGGGTACTCCTTCGGGGAAAACAATCATAAAAGCAGGTTGAATTTTTTTTCGCAATCTGCATAATTGCCCACCTCTTTCTGCAGTGGAAGTGATGCGCCGCCTGCCGAAGAATCTTGCCGTTGAACGGACGCGCCGACCCGAGCCCCCGATAGCGTCTGTATCCGGCTGCCTTTGACTTGTCAAAGTACGCACTATTCAGTAAGATCCGCCGTCTAATTTACAGGGCGGCCCCTGAGGCTATTAAAGAATGACAACTTTTACTGCAAAACCGGAAACAGTTCAGCGCGACTGGTTTGTCGTCGACGCCGCTGGTCAGACCCTGGGTCGTCTGGCCACTGAAGTCGCCAGCCGTCTGCGTGGCAAGCACAAGCCTGAGTACACCCCTCACGTTGACACCGGTGACTACATTGTCATCATCAACGCCGAGCAGGTACGTGTTACCGGCAACAAAGCGCAAGACAAAATGTACTACCGTCACTCCGGTTTCCCAGGCGGTATCAAGTCTTCGAACTTCGAAGGCCTGATCTCCAAGAAGCCTGAAGCCCCGATCGAAATCGCGGTCAAAGGTATGCTGCCTAAGGGCCCACTGGGTCGCGATATGTTTCGCAAGCTGAAAGTCTATGCGGGCGCTGTACACCCTCATGCTGCTCAGCAGCCCCAAGAACTGAAGTTTTAACGGAATAGTTCATTATGTCGGCGACTCAAAATTACGGCACTGGCCGTCGCAAAACCGCTACCGCTCGCGTTTTCCTGCGTCCGGGTACTGGTAACATCTCGATCAACAACCGCACTCTGGAAAACTTCTTCGGTCGCGAAACTGCCCGCATGGTAGTTCGTCAGCCGCTGGAACTGACCGAGACTGTTGAAAAGTTCGACATCTACGTCACCGTTATCGGTGGCGGTGTAAGTGGTCAAGCTGGCGCAATCCGCCACGGTATCACTCGCGCTCTGATGCAGTACGACGAAACCCTGCGTGGCGCTCTGCGCAAAGCTGGCTTCGTAACTCGCGATGCTCGTGAAGTTGAACGTAAGAAAGTCGGTCTGCGTAAAGCGCGTAAGCGTCCGCAGTACTCGAAGCGTTAATTCGCTTTACGTTCCACAAAAACGCCCAACTCCTCACGGAGCTGGGCGTTTTTTATTGCCTGCGATTTATGCATAAATTTCGCCGTGACAACTTGCCACATCCGTAGACGCCCTATACTACAAGGCCTGGAGGCTGAGCCCAGGGCAATTCCCTTGTCATACGTGGGGCTTTTCATTACCATCCGACAAAATTTTTATAAGTAAAGATTCAACACTTAGTAGACGCCTGATTTAACAGGCCAAAAAGCTGATGGGAGAGGACTGAATGAGCAATGACGGCGTGAATGCAGGCCGGCGTCGCTTCTTGGTAGCAGCCACATCCGTGGTGGGTGCTGCAGGAGCGGTGGGGGCTGCGGTCCCGTTCGTGGGGTCATGGTTTCCCAGTGCCAAGGCGAAAGCCGCAGGTGCACCGGTGAAGGTGAATGTCAGCAAGATCGACCCAGGCCAGCAGATGATTGCTGAGTGGCGCGGTCAGCCGGTCTTCATCGTTCGTCGTACTGAGGAGATCCTGGGGAATCTGAAGAAAATCGAAGGTCAACTGTCTGACCCCGACTCGAAGAACTCCGACCAGCCCACCTACGTCGATAAGGAAATTCGTTCGATCAAGCCAGAGATCCTGCTGCTGATCGGTATCTGCACCCACTTGGGTTGCTCGCCTACCTTCCGCCCGGAAGTTGCTCCTGCCGACCTTGGCAAGGATTGGGTCGGTGGCTACTTCTGCCCTTGCCACGGCTCCCATTACGACCTCGCCGGTCGCGTCTACAAGTCACAACCCGCACCACTGAACCTGCCAGTGCCGCCACATCACTACGAGACTGACAGTGTCATTGTCATTGGCGTCGACGAGGGGGAGAAAGCCTGATGAGCAAGTTCATGGATTGGGTGGATGCGCGCTTCCCCGCCACTAAAATGTGGGAAGACCATCTCAGCAAATATTACGCGCCAAAAAACTTCAACTTCTTCTACTTCTTCGGCTCGCTGGCCTTGCTGGTGCTGGTCAACCAGATCGTCACCGGTGTGTGGCTGACGATGAGCTACACGCCGTCGGCGGAAGAGGCGTTCGCCTCCGTCGAGTACATCATGCGTGACGTCGAGTACGGCTCGATCCTGCGCCTGCTGCACTCCACCGGCGCATCGGCGTTCTTCATCGTCGTGTATATGCACATGTTCCGCGGCCTGCTCTACGGCTCGTACCAGAAGCCACGCGAACTGGTGTGGGTCTTCGGCATGCTGATCTACCTGGCGCTGATGGCCGAGGCCTTCATGGGTTACCTGCTGCCGTGGGGCCAGATGTCGTACTGGGGCGCCCAGGTGATCATCTCGCTGTTTGGTGCGATCCCGGTGATCGGCAACGACCTGACCCAGTGGATTCGCGGTGACTACCTGATCTCCGGCATCACCTTGAACCGCTTCTTTGCGTTGCATGTCGTTGCATTGCCTATCGTGATTCTGGGCCTGGTGGTGCTGCACATCCTGGCGCTGCACGAAGTGGGTTCGAACAACCCCGATGGTGTGGACATCAAAAAGCATAAAGATGAAAACGGCATTCCGCTGGATGGCATTCCGTTCCATCCGTATTACACCGTCAAAGACATTGTCGGTGTGGTGGTCTTCCTGTTCATCTTCTGCTCGATCGTGTTCTTTTTCCCGGAGATGGGTGGTTATTTCTTGGAGAAGCCTAACTTCGAACAGGCCAACGCCTTCAAGACGCCTGAGCACATTGCACCGGTCTGGTACTTCACGCCGTTCTACGCGATCTTGCGGGCGATCCCCGACAAGCTCATGGGCGTAATGGCCATGGGCGCGTCGATTGCGCTGCTGTTCGTACTGCCATGGCTCGACCGCAGCCCGGTCAAGTCGATGCGCTACAAAGGCTGGCTGAGCAAGATCTGGCTGTGGGTGTTCTGCATTGCATTCGTGATCCTGGGTGTGTTGGGCGTATTGGCGCCGACCCCTGAGCGCACGCTGCTGTCGCAGGTCTGCACCTTCCTGTACTTCGCCTACTTCATTCTGATGCCGTTCTACACCCGGCTCGAGAAGACCAAACCGGTTCCGGAAAGGGTGACTGGCTGATGAAAAAGTTATTCGTTGCTTTGATCCTTGCGGCGCTGCCGCTACTGTCCTTCGCTGCCGAGCACGGCGCGGAGCTGGAAAAAGTCGATATCGACGTGTCCGACAAGGCCGCCATGCAAGATGGCCTGCGTACGTTCACCAACTACTGCATGGGCTGCCACAGCGCCAAGTTCCAGCGTTACGAGCGTGTCGCCGATGACCTGGGCATTCCCCATGACGTGATGCTCAGCCACGCCGTGTTCACCGGCGCCAAGATCGGCGACCACATGAACATCGGCATGCAGCCTGCGGATGCCAAGGCCTGGTTCGGCGCTGCGCCGCCCGACCTGACCCTGGTGGCGCGCGTGCGCGGCACCGATTGGCTCTATGGCTACCTCAAATCCTTCTACGAAGACCCGGCGCGCCCTTACGGCGTGAACAACAAAGTCTTCCCGAACGTCGGTATGCCTAACGTTCTGGTCGGCCTGCAGGGTCGCCAAGTGGTAGGATGCAAGCAGGTTCAGGTCGTTGAAGACGGCAAGAAGCAATATGATCCGTTGACCGGCACGCCTTTGACACACGAAGCGTGCGATCAACTGACCATCGTGCCCAAGACCGGTACGCTGAACGAAGAGCAGTTCGACGAGAAGGTCAAGAATCTGGTGACCTTCCTGGCCTACTCGGCCAACCCGGTCAAATTGCAGCATCAGCGCATCGGTACGTATGTGTTGCTGTACCTGGCCTTCTTCTTCGTATTCGCTTATCTGCTTAAACGCGAATACTGGAAGGATGTGCATTGATCCAACCGTAAGCAATTGCTGTTAATCTTGCGCGCCCAGCGGCATCTCTGAATACGTAGCGGTCTGGTTGAACCAGGCACTACAGGGATGCTCTCTGGGCGCGCTCGTTTTTGAGCTTTCCATAATTTCAACAAGCGAGGAGGACCGCCATGGGCGTGACCAATCGGTTGGCCTGTTACTCCGACCCCGCCGACCACTATTCCCACCGAGTACGCATCGTGCTCGCAGAGAAGGGTGTCAGCGCCGAGATCATCAGTGTGGAGGCAGGTCGTCATCCGCCGAAACTGATCGAAGTGAACCCTTACGGCAGCTTGCCCACCCTGGTCGATCGTGACCTGGCGTTGTGGGAGTCAACCGTGGTGATGGAATACCTGGATGAGCGTTACCCGCATCCGCCTTTGCTGCCGGTGTATCCGGTGGCGCGTGCCAACAGCCGCCTGCTGATCCATCGGATCCAGCGTGACTGGTGCGGGCTGGTGGATGTGATCCTGGATACGCGCAGTAAAGAAGCCGTTCGTGTGCAAGCGCGCAAGGAATTGCGCGAGAGCCTGACCGGCGTTTCGCCGCTGTTCGCCGACAAGCCTTTTTTCCTCAGTGAGGAACAAAGCTTGGTGGATTGCTGCCTATTACCCATACTCTGGCGCTTGCCGATCCTGGGCATTGAACTGCCACGGCCGGCCAAGCCGTTGCTTGATTACATGGAGCGCCAGTTTGCGCGTGAGGCTTTCCAGGCGAGTCTGTCTGGTGTCGAACGCGACATGCGCTAAGGCTTAAGGAGCCGCTGATGAACTCCAGTCGACCCTATTTGGTCCGCGCGCTCTATGAGTGGATTGTGGACAACGATTGCACCCCGCACATGCTGGTCAACTCTGAATTTCCCAAGGTTGACGTGCCGCAGGGTTTTGCCAGTGACGGGCAGATCGTGCTGAACGTATCACCGAGTGCAGTGCGTCACTTGCACATGGACAATGAAGCCGTCAGCTTCGAAGGGCGTTTTGGCGGCGTGCCGCATACGCTGTTCGTGCCGATTGGTGCCATCCTCGGGATCTATGCCCGGGAAAATGGCCAGGGCATGGTGTTTGATCTGGAATCGCCTTTCGAGGACGACGAAACGATCGAAGGCGAGGACGGTGATGATGTACCGCCACCAGACTCCGAGCCGCCGCGTCCAAGCGGTCGGCCAAGCCTGAAAGTGGTGAAGTAAGCGGCGTTCACCCTTGGGTGAAGTCTAAAAATGCCTCGGCCTGTGCCGGGGCATTTTTTTGCGCAAAGGATATGGATGAAAGTCGTGACAGAACGGTGATCGTACAACCGCCATGGGCTATGATGCGGACTCAAGTTCGCCGAGAAAGATCATTCGTCATGGAAAACGCCAACATCGCCCCTCGTCTTCCCCGCAAGCGCCGCAGCCTTGCCCAGGAATTGGTCACGGTGTTGTCCGAGCAGATCCGCGACGGCCAGCTCAAGCGTGGCGACAAGTTGCCCACCGAGTCGGCCATCATGGAAGCCCATGGGGTCAGCCGCACGGTGGTGCGTGAGGCTATCTCACGTTTGCAGGCGGCGGGGCAGGTGGAAACCCGCCACGGTATCGGCACCTTTGTGTTGGACACGCCAAGCCCGAGCGGTTTCCGGATCGACCCGGCCACGGTGGTGACACTGCGGGATGTGCTGGCGATTCTTGAGTTGCGTATCAGCCTGGAAGTGGAATCGGCTGGCCTTGCCGCGTTGCGCCGCAGTGACGAACAGCTGGCAGCCATGCGCGCGGCCCTTGATGCGTTGAATGAAAGCGCGGCCCACGCAGGGGATGCGGTGGCGTCAGACTTTGCGTTCCATCTGGAAATTGCGCTGTCCACCGGCAACCGCTACTTCACCGACATCATGACCCACCTGGGTACCAGCATCATTCCGCGTACCCGCCTGAATTCGGCGCGTCTGGCCCATGATGACCAGCAGCACTACATGGGCCGCCTGAGCCGTGAACACGAAGAGATTTATGAGGCGATTGCCCGCCAGGATTCGGATGCGGCCCGCGCGGCCATGCGCCTGCATTTGACCAACAGCCGTGAGCGGCTGCGCCATGCCCATGAAGAGGCGCAAGCACAGCGCGGTTAACCGCCAAACACGCCCTAGTGTGGGAGCTGGCTTGCCTGCGATGGCTGAGTGTCAGGCAACTGATACTGTGTGCACGCACCGCTATCGCAGGCAAGCCAGCTCCCACATTTTGATCTCCTTGGCCTGGAGTTGATCGTTCCCACGCTCTGCGTAGGAATGCCGCCCTGGACGCTCCGCGTCCCTATGTGCGCGAGTATCTCAAGCCCCGTGCAAGGTGACGCAGAGCGTTACAGGATGTATTCCCACGCAGAGCGTGGGAACAATCATTCCGCGTACCCGCCTGAATTCGGACGCGGCCCGCGCGGCCATGCGCCTGCATTTGACCAACAGCCGTGAGCGGCTGCGCCATGCCCATGAAGAGGCGCAAGCACAGCGCGGTTAACCGCCAAACCCGTTCTAGTGTGGGAGCTGGCTTGCCTGCGATGGCTGAGTGTCAGGCAACTGATACTGTGTGCACGCACCGCTATCGCAGGCAAGCCAGCTCCCACATTTTGATCTCCTTGGCCTGGAGTTGATCGTTCCCACGCTCTGCGTGGGAATGCCGCCCTGGACGCTCCGCGTCCCGATGTGCGCGAGTATCTCAAGCCCCGTGCAAGGTGACGCAGAGCGTCACAGGATGTATTCCCACGCAGAGCGTGGGAACGATCATTCCGCGTGCCCGCCAGGATTCGGACGCGGCTCGCGCGGCCATGCGCCTGCATTTGACCAACAGCCGTGAGCGGCTGCGCCATGCCCATGAAGAGGCAGAGGCGCAGCGCGGTTAACCGCCAAACACGCTCTAGTGTGGGAGCTGGCTTGCCTGCGATGGCTGAGTGTCAGGCAACTGATACTGTGTGCACGCACCGCTATCGCAGGCAAGCCAGCTCCCACATTTTGATCTCCTTGGCCTGGAGTTGATCGTTCCCACGCTCTGCGTAGGAATGCCGCCCTGGGCGCTCCGCGTCCCGATGTGCGCGAGTATCTCAAGCCCCGTGCAAGGTGACGCAGAGCGTCACAGGATGTATTCCCACGCAGAGCGTGGGAATGATCAGTGGCAGGTCGGTTGGTACGATCAGTGTCAGGCCGGCTGGTTGGGCTTGTAGTCCTTGAGCAGCAGGTAAGTGCTCCAGCCCCACCAATCATTGGTCCAGTGCTTGTCGTTCAGGTCATTCACGTCCTTGCGGCGCAGCACCTTGTCACCCTCCATCTTGAACAGCGGCGAAAAGTTGTTCGCCGGGTTCTGCGCAGCATTCAGGTCCGGCACATACAGCGGTGCCTTGAAGCTGGCCGGGGAGGGCGCGACACCGCTGATAAAGGTCTCGAAGATCTCATCGGCCGAGGCCTGCACTGCACGTTTAACCATGGCCCGATTGTCCGCGTCGATCGCATCGAAGTAGCGCTTGTCCCCATAGGCGTGCCATTGATCACCCTTGGCATTGCGTACCTTGAGCCCGAACTTGCTGTCTTCGTCGTGCATGAAGCGGCTGATCAGTGAGCCCAACTCTCCTGGCGTGACCACCGCCGCCAATTGCTTGCGCGGCACGCGCAGGTGGCCGGCAGAAAACAGATCGGTCAAAAAGTGATCGGCAAAGCTGTTCATTGCATACGCCAGTTCCAGCGCCTGGTCGGTGCCAGTCTGGTGCGCGATGACCGCCTGTTGCAGTGCCGCCGTATGGCCGGCCAGGTACGCCGACAGCGCCCATTCGCCAAAGTGGTCGGCGTTGTCTGCTGCCAGCTTCAAGTAACGCCCCAGTGGAATCAGCGCCGAAACCGCACTGCCGCCGCCGGTAATGCGGTTCCATTCTTCGGACAACGTATCACCCAGCGCGTCATAGGCTTCATGGGGTTGTTTGCCGTCGCGGATGGCCTGGTTGACCGCGTTGATCTCCTTTTGCATGACTGCGAGGATTTTCCCGGCTTCTTCACGCGAGGCCGGTAGCACCGCCAGTGAGTTGAAAGCGGCGGTAAAACGTTGCACACGGTCGGCCGGGGAGGCGCCATCGCTGATGGCCTGGCCGGGAATGCCATAGAAGTCACCGCCCAGGGCAATCACTTGGCCGTAGGTCAGCGCCAGACCGTTGGGCAGGTGCAATTCGACTTGCCGCGCAGGAATCGCCGGGGCGTCCTTGACGAAACGCAGCAGCGTGTCATCGCCGATGGCAGTGTGTTCACCGCCTTCAAAACGTAGGGTGGGCGGTGTTTTTTCGGGTGCTGCGAGTTCAAGACCTGACATGTTAGCTCCTTGCTATGTCGTAGGAATCTTCCGTAATAACTGTATATGCATACAGTCATTCAGAGCATAGAGGAATAATTTCCTACGTCAAGAAGCTGCGTTTAAACACGTGCCTGCGGATGAAGCCCGATGAATTGCAGTTGACGAATCATTTTATAGTTGTACGATGACGTACGACATCATCAAAACCAACAACAACCTTTCGACAGAAAGTCTTCATCCAGGGTGTTCGAATAATGAATCCACAAGAACTGAAGTCCATCCTCTCCCACGGTCTGCTGTCTTTTCCGGTAACCGATTTCAATGCCCAGGGTGACTTCCACCAGGCGGGCTACATCAAGCGTCTGGAATGGCTGGCCCCTTATGGCGCCACCGCCTTGTTCGCCGCCGGCGGCACCGGTGAGTTTTTCTCCCTGGCCGCCAGCGAATATTCCCAAGTGGTGAAGACCGCTGTTGATACCTGCGCCACCAGCGTGCCGATCCTCGCCGGTGTCGGCGGTTCGACCCGTCAGGCCATCGAATATGCGCAGGAAGCCGAGCGTCTTGGCGCCAAAGGCTTGCTGCTGTTGCCGCACTACCTGACCGAAGCCAGCCAGGACGGCGTCGCCGCCCACGTTGAGGCCGTGTGCAAGTCGGTCAAAATCGGCGTAGTGGTCTACAACCGCAATGTTTGCCGCCTGACTGCACCCTTGCTCGAACGCCTGGCCGAGCGCTGCCCGAACCTGATCGGCTACAAAGATGGCCTGGGTGATATCGAGCTGATGGTGTCGATCCGCCGCCGTCTCGGCGACCGTTTCAGCTACCTCGGCGGCCTGCCGACTGCCGAGGTTTACGCCGCTGCCTACAAGGCCCTGGGCGTGCCGGTGTACTCCTCGGCGGTGTTCAACTTCATCCCGAAAACCGCGATGGACTTCTACCACGCGATTGCCCAGGACGATCACGCCACTGTTGCCAAAATCATCGACAACTTCTTCCTGCCTTACCTCGATATCCGCAACCGTAAAGCCGGTTACGCGGTGAGCATCGTCAAGGCGGGCGCCAAAATTGCTGGTTACGACGCAGGCCCGGTGCGCACGCCGCTGACCGACCTGCTGCCGGAAGAATACGAAGCCCTGGCCGCGCTGATCGACAAGCAAGGTCCGCAGTAACTTATCAACAAGGCCGCTGAGTAATCAGCGGCCTTTTGCGTCAGGAGAAGATTTGTGTCCCAAGCCAAACGTTTTGAAAACTACATCAATGGCGAGTGGGTGGCCGGTGCCGACTACTGCAATAACATCAATCCGTCGGAGTTGTCCGATGTCATTGGCGAATACGCCAAGGCCGATGTAGCCCAAGTCAACGCCGCCATCGATGCCGCCCGCGCCGCGTTCCCGGCCTGGTCGACGTCCGGCATCCAGGCACGCCACGATGCACTGGATAAAGTCGGCAGCGAAATTCTCGCCCGCCGCGAAGAACTTGGCACCTTGCTGGCTCGGGAAGAGGGCAAGACCCTGCCCGAAGCCATCGGCGAAGTGACCCGCGCCGGTAACATCTTCAAATTCTTCGCGGGCGAATGCCTGCGCTTGTCTGGCGATTACGTGCCATCGGTGCGCCCAGGCGTGAATGTGGAAGTCACTCGCGAAGCCCTCGGTGTGGTCGGCCTGATCACGCCGTGGAACTTCCCGATTGCCATCCCTGCGTGGAAAATCGCTCCGGCCCTGGCCTACGGCAACTGCGTAGTGATCAAACCGGCTGAACTGGTGCCGGGTTGCGCCTGGGCCTTGGCCGAAATCATCTCCCGCGCCGGTTTCCCGGCCGGTGTGTTCAACCTGGTGATGGGCAGCGGCCGTGTGGTCGGCGATGTGTTGGTCAACAGCCCGAAAGTCGACGGCATCAGTTTTACCGGTTCGGTTGGCGTCGGGCGTCAGATCGCGGTCAGCTGCGTGTCGCGCCAGGCCAAAGTACAGTTGGAGATGGGCGGTAAAAACCCGCAGATCATCCTCGATGACGCCGACCTCAAACAGGCCGTCGAGCTGTCGGTACAGAGCGCGTTCTACTCCACCGGCCAGCGTTGCACCGCCTCCAGCCGCTTGATCGTCACCGCCGGTATCCACGACCAGTTCGTCGCGGCCATGGCCGAGCGCATGAAGTCGATCAAAGTCGGCCACGCGCTCAAAAGCGGCACAGACATTGGCCCGGTGGTCTCCCAGGCCCAGTTGGACCAGGACATGAAGTACATCGACATCGGCCAAAGCGAAGGCGCGCGGCTGGTCAGCGGTGGCGGCCTGGTGACCTGTGACACCGAAGGTTACTACCTGGCGCCGACGCTGTTTGCCGACAGCGAAGCCGCCATGCGTATCAGCCGTGAGGAGATCTTCGGCCCGGTGGCCAATGTGGTGCGTGTTGCGGATTACGAGGCGGCGCTGGCCATGGCCAATGACACCGAGTTCGGCCTGTCGGCGGGCATCGCCACCACCTCGCTCAAGTACGCCAACCACTTCAAGCGCCACTCCCAGGCCGGGATGGTGATGGTCAACCTGCCGACTGCTGGCGTGGATTATCACGTGCCGTTCGGTGGCCGAAAGGGTTCGTCCTATGGTTCGCGTGAGCAAGGTCGCTATGCGCAAGAGTTCTACACAGTGGTGAAAACCAGCTACATCGGTTCGTAACACCTGCGAGCCCTGCTTGTGTGGGAGCTGGCTTGCCTGCGATAGCATCACTGCGGTGTACCTGACACACCGCGGTGCCTGTATCGCAGGCAAGCCAGCTCCCACACAAAGCCGGTCCCGCATACAACAAGACCATTACCCGCAAAAAAAATAATTAGTGGGAGTACATCTTCATGCAAGCGACCAAGCCGACTCACGTCCGCTATTTGATCCTGCTCATGCTGTTCCTGGTGACCACGATCAACTACGCCGACCGAGCCACTATCGCCATCGCCGGCTCCAGCCTGCAAAAAGACCTCGGCATCGACGCGGTCACCCTCGGTTATATCTTCTCTGCATTCGGTTGGGCCTACGTGGCCGGGCAAATCCCCGGTGGCTGGCTGCTGGACCGGTTCGGTTCAAAAAAAATCTACGCGCTGAGCATCTTCACCTGGTCGCTGTTCACCGTGCTGCAAGGCTATGTGGGTGAGTTCGGGGTTTCCACCGCGATTGTTGCGCTGTTTATGCTGCGTTTTTTGGTGGGCCTGGCTGAGGCGCCTTCGTTTCCCGGAAACGCCCGTATTGTGGCGGCGTGGTTTCCTACGGCCGAACGCGGCACTGCTTCGGCGATTTTCAACTCGGCGCAGTACTTCGCTACGGTACTGTTTGCACCGCTGATGGGCTGGATCGTCTACAGCTTCGGCTGGCAGCACGTGTTTATCGTGATGGGCGGCATCGGCATCCTGTTCTCGCTGATCTGGCTGAAACTTATCCACAGCCCGCGCCAGCATCCGATGATCAACGAAGCCGAGTTCAACCACATCGCGGCCAACGGTGCGATGGTCGACATGGACCAGGACAAAACCAAAGGCCAGAAAACCGACGGGCCGAAGTGGGATTACATCCGCCAACTGCTCACCAACCGCATGATGCTCGGCGTGTACCTGGGCCAGTACTGCATCAATGGCATCACCTATTTCTTCCTGACCTGGTTCCCGGTGTACCTGGTGCAGGAGCGTGGCATGACCATTCTCAAGGCGGGGTTCATTGCATCCTTGCCGGCCATCTGTGGGTTTATCGGCGGCGTGTTGGGCGGTTTGATTTCCGATTACCTGTTGCGCCGGGGGCATTCGCTGACCTTCGCGCGCAAGGCGCCAATCATTGGTGGCTTGCTGGTGTCGTGCAGCATCGTGGCGTGCAACTACGTGGATATCGAATGGATGGTGGTGGGCTTTATGGCCCTGGCCTTCTTCGGTAAAGGCGTTGGCGCACTGGGTTGGGCGGTGGTGTCCGACACCTCGCCGAAACAAATCGCCGGGCTCAGTGGCGGCTTGTTCAATATGTTTGGCAACCTGGCGTCCATCAGCACGCCGATCGTCATTGGTTACATCATCGCCACCACCGGCTCGTTCAAGTGGGCGTTGGTGTTCGTCGGCGCCAACGCGCTGTTGGCGGTGTTCAGCTACTTGGTGATCGTCGGCCCGATCAAGCGCGTGGTGCTCAAAGAGCCGCCAAGCAAAGGGCCGGAACTGACTAACCTTACCCAAGCGCACTCCTGAGGGGCGATGTAATGCAGTTGATTGAACATGCCGACTCGCCGCGCTCGATTCGTTTGCACGCGCGCGACAATGTGGTGATCGTGGTGAACGACCAGGGCGTGCCGGCTGGCACCGAGTTTCCGGACGGCCTGGTCACCGTGGATTTCATTCCACAGAGCCACAAGGTGACCCTGGAAGATATCCCCGAAGGCGGTGAGATTATTCGCTACGGCCAGACCATCGGCTATGCGCTGGCGCCGATTCCGCGTGGCAGTTGGGTGCAGGAAGACCAATTGCGCATGCCGACTGCGCCGCCGCTGGACAGCTTGCCGCTGTCGACCGAGGTGCCAGCAACCCAGGCGCCGTTGGAAGGCTTCACGTTTGAGGGCTACCGCAACGCTGACGGCACCGTGGGCACGCGCAATATCCTCGGCATCACCACCACGGTGCAATGCGTCACTGGTGTGCTGGACCATGCGGTCAAGCGCATCAAGGACGAGTTGCTGCCCAAGTACCCGCACGTTGACGACGTGGTGGCGCTGACCCACAGCTACGGCTGTGGCGTGGCCATCACCGCGACCGATGCCTACATCCCGATCCGCACCGTGCGCAACCTGGCACGCAACCCGAACCTGGGCGGCGAAGCGCTGGTGATCAGCCTGGGCTGCGAAAAGCTGCAGGCCGGGCAGGTGATGCACGACAACGACAGTTCTGTCGACCTCAGTGAGCCTTGGCTGTACCGCTTGCAGGACTCCAGCCACGGGTTTACCGAAATGATCGAGCAGATCATGGCACTGGCCGAAACCCGCTTGAAGAAGCTCGACCAGCGTCGCCGGGAAACCGTGCCGGCGTCCGAACTGATCCTGGGCATGCAATGCGGCGGTAGTGATGCGTTTTCCGGCATCACCGCCAACCCGGCGCTGGGCTATGCCTCGGATTTGCTGTTGCGAGCCGGGGCGACGGTGATGTTTTCCGAAGTCACCGAAGTGCGCGACGCCATCTACCTGCTGACGTCGCGCGCCGAGAGCAAGGAAGTTGCCCAGGAACTTGTCAGGGAAATGGACTGGTACGACCGTTACCTGGCCAAGGGTGAGGCGGATCGCAGCGCCAACACCACGCCGGGTAACAAGAAGGGCGGGTTGTCGAACATTGTCGAGAAGTCCCTGGGCTCCATCGTCAAATCCGGCAGCAGCGCGATCAATGGCGTGCTTGGCCCGGGTGAGCGGTTCAAGGGCAAGGGCCTGATCTTTTGCGCCACGCCGGCCAGCGACTTTGTCTGTGGCACCTTGCAACTGGCGGCCGGGATGAACCTGCATGTGTTCACCACCGGGCGTGGCACGCCTTACGGGCTGGCGATGGCACCGGTGGTGAAGGTCTCAACGCGCACGGAACTGGCGCAGCGCTGGCCGGACTTGATCGATATCGACGCCGGGCGTATCGCCACCGGGCGTGCGACCATCGAGGAGCTGGGCTGGGAGCTGTTCCACTTCTACCTGGATGTGGCCAGCGGCAAGAAACAGACGTGGGCGCAGCGGCATAAACTGCATAACGACATCACCCTGTTCAACCCCGCGCCCATCACCTGAGACCAGCACGGACTCTGTGGGAGCTGGCTTGCCTGCGATGGCGGTGTATCAGTAACGAATGCATCGACTGACACTGCGCCATCGCAGGCAAGCCAGCTCCCACATTTGCTCGGGGTTGCCCAGACGAACCGGGCTGCATGGCTTATCATTAGCCACCTGACGACACCCACCAAGGTTCTCCCCGGCATGCTGGCTATCTTCCTCACCACCCTGACCATCACCGCGCCGGTGTTTGCCATGCTGTTTTTGGGGGTGCTGCTCAAGCGCATCAACTGGATCAACGACAACTTCATCCACGTTGCATCGTCGCTGGTGTTCAACGTCACCATGCCGGCGCTGCTGTTTCTCGGCATCCTCCACGCCGACCTGCATTCGGCGCTCAAACCCGGTTTGTTGATCTACTTTGCCGTTGCCACGCTGCTGAGCTTTGCCCTGGCCTGGGGCTGGGCGATCTTTCGCTGCCCGCGTGAAGACCGTGGCATTTATGCCCAGGGCGCGTTTCGCGGCAATAACGGCGTGATCGGCCTGGCGCTGGCGGCCAGCATGTACGGCGACTACGGCATCTCCCTTGGCGCGATTCTCGCGGCGCTGGTGATCCTGTTCTACAACACGCTGTCGACCATTGTGCTGGCGGTGTACAGCCCGGTGATCAAGTCCGACCCGTGGAGCATTTTCAAAAGCGTGATAGCCAACCCGCTGATCATCAGTGTGATCGTCGCCGCGCCGTTCGCGATCTTCAAGATCGGCTTGCCGGGGTGGCTGGAGTCGTCCGGGCAGTATCTGGCGGACATGACCTTGCCGCTGGCGCTGATCTGCATCGGCGGCACCTTGTCATTGGCGGCCTTGCGCAAAAGCGGGAGCATGGCCTTGAGTGCCAGCCTGGTGAAGATGATCGGCCTGCCGCTATTCGCGACGTTGGGCGCGTGGCTGCTGGGCTTTCGTGGGCCGGAATTGGGGATTTTGTTTCTGTATTTCGGCGCGCCGACGGCGGCGGCGAGTTTTGTCATGGCCAGGGCGGCTGAGGGCAACCATGAGTTGGCGGCGGCGATTATTGTGATCACCACGTTGATGGCGGCGGTGACCACCAATATCGGGATTTTTGTGTTGCAGGCGGGTGGGTGGATCTAAGGTTTGTGGTGTGCTTGAGGGCCAATCGCAGGCAAGCCAGCTCCCACATTTTGAATGTATTCACAGTTCAAATGTGGGAGCTGGCTTGCCTGCGATGGCTATCTAACAGTCACTACTGGTCTGCCTGATACGCCTCAATCACTTCCTGCGCCGCCCGAAACGCATCAATCGCCGCCGGCACACCCGCGTACACCGCGCAATGCAGCAGCGCTTCGCGAATCTCTTCCACCGTGCAGCCATTGTTCAGTGCGCCGCGCACGTGGCCCTTGAGTTCCTGTGGGCACTTGAGTGCGGTCAGGGCCGCGAGGGTGATCAGGCTGCGGGTCTTTAAGGGCAAGCCTTCGCGATTCCACACGCTGCCCCAGGCATGTTCGTTGACAAAATCCTGCAGTGGCTGGGTGAACTCGGTGGCGTTGCCCAGGGCGCGATCGACGAACACGTCGCCCATCACCTGGCGACGCATCTCAACCCCGGGCTTTCTCTGATCGGTCATTGCGCTTCCCTCTTGTGTTGGCGGCGCCAGGCTCGCAGCGTGCTGAGTACCAGAAACGCCACCAGCGCCGGCAGGACGTAATACAGCATCAGTTTTTCAAGACGGGTAGCCAAGGGCATGCCGAACGTGAACGAGACCACATGCAATGCGTACACCAGGTACAGGCCCAGAAAGACCAGGCCTTCGGCGCGGGTGACTCGGTAACCGGTGTAGAACACCGGCAGGCACAGCGCCACCACGCCGAGCATTACCGGCAAGTCGAAATCGAGGGCGTTGGGCGATACCGACAGCGGTGACGGCGCTACCAACGCGGTAAACCCCAGCACACCGAGCAGGTTGAACAGGCTGCTGCCGATCACATTGCCCACGGCAATCTCGCGCTCGCCGCGCACGGCGGCAATCAGCGAAGTGGCCAGGCACGGCAACGAAGTGCCGACGCCGATCAAGGTCAGGCCGACGATGCGCTCCGACAGGCCCAGGTCGCTCGCCACGTCCACCGCCGCGCCCAGCAGCAAATGCCCGGCCAGCACCAGAATCAGCAGCCCGCCGAGCATCAGCAACACGCTGCTCAACCACGGCGCTCTGGCCACGGTGTCCAGCGTGCGCGGGCGCCGGGAATGGCGGGTCTGGTAATGCAGCACACCCAGGTAGGCCACCAGCGCTGCGAGCAGTACCAGCCCGTCAACGGGCGTCAACGTTTCATTGGCCGACAGGGTAAACACCAGCAGCGCGGCGCAAATCATCACCGGGATGTCCAGGCGCACCAGTTGTCGCGACACCCGCAGCGGGATGATCAGCGCAGACAGGCCCAGGGTGACGAGGATGTTGAATATGCTGCTGCCGATCACGCTGCCCACGGCGATATCGGTATTGCCGGCCAGGGTGGCTTGCAGGCTGACGGTCATTTGCGGCGCGCTGCTGCCGAAGGCAACGATGCTCAAGCCGATGATCAGCGGCCGCACCTTGAGGCTGGCCGCCAGGCGCACGGCGGCGCGCACCAGGATTTCGGCGCCGAGAATCAGCAGCAGCAGGCCGCTGACCAATTCGAGCAGGCTGAAGGGCGAGAGGGCGGTGAGTACGGAAATGGCCAAGGCTCCTGTCAGTTGCTCAGCGCTTGCACGCGAACCCGTGCGGTGCCGCTGCCCAGCATACCGAGTTGCTCAGCCGCCTTGCGGGAAACATCGATCAGACGGCCACGGGTGTGCGGGCCGCGATCATTGATGCGCAGCACGACGGATCTGTTGTTGTCGAGATTGGTCACCTTGACCCGCGTGCCGAAGGGCAGGCGCCGATGGGCGGCGGTCAGGGCGTTCTGGTTGAAGGGTTCACCGCTGGCGGTTCTATTGCCATGGTGCTTGGCGCCGTAATAGGAGGCGGTGCCGGTTTCGTCGTAGCCGTTGGGGTCGATGAGGCCGCTGGCGCAACCGGCCAGCAGAGAGAACAGGGCCAGGAGGCCGAGTAGACGCTTCATGTTCAACAAACCCCCAATTGATCGTTCCCACGCTCTGCGTGGGAATGCAGCCCGTGACGCTCCGCGTCACAAAAGCGGACGCGGAGCGTCCAGTGAGGCGTTCCCACGCGGAGCGTGGGAACGATCAAGTGTCAGCCTTCGAGCTTGCTTTTGAGCAGTTCGTTCACCTGTTGCGGGTTGGCTTTGCCTTTGGAGGCTTTCATCGCCTGGCCGACAAAGAAGCCGAACATCTTGCCGCGCTTGGCTTCGTCTGCCGCACGGTATTGTTCAACTTGCTCAGCATTGGCGGCCAGCATCTCATCGAGCACGGCCGAAATAGCGCCGCTGTCGGTGACTTGCTTGAGGCCACGCTTCTCGATGATGTCGTCGGCGCTGCCTTCGCCTGCGGCCATCGCTTCAAACACGGTCTTGGCGATTTTGCCGGAGATAGTGTTGTCTTTGATGCGCAGCAGCATGCCGCCCAACTGCTCGGCGGTCACCGGGGCTTCGTCGATCTCCAGGCCCTGTTTGTTCAACAGGCTGCCCAGCTCAACCATCACCCAGTTGGCCGCCAGCTTGGCGTCGCCGGCAATGCTCACGACTTTTTCGAAGTAGTTGGCTTGCTCACGGCTGGAGGCCAATACGCTGGCATCGTAGACCGACAGGCCGAACTGTTCCTGGAAACGCTCGCGTTTTTGCGGCGGCAGTTCCGGCAGGGTGGCACGCACGTCATTGAGGAACGAGTCCTCAATGATCACCGGCAACAGGTCCGGGTCGGGGAAGTAACGGTAGTCGTTGGCTTCCTCTTTACTGCGCATGGCACGGGTTTCGTCTTTGTTCGGGTCGTACAGGCGCGTTTGCTGGATCACCTTGCCGCCGTCTTCGATCAGCTCGATCTGGCGACGCACTTCGGTGTTGATCGCCTTCTCGATGAAGCGGAACGAGTTGACGTTCTTGATCTCGCAGCGTGTGCCGTACTCGGCCTGGCCTTTTGGCCGCACCGACACGTTGCAGTCGCAACGCAGCGAACCTTCGGCCATGTTGCCGTCGCAGATGCCCAAGTAGCGCACCAGCGCGTGGATGGTCTTGACGTAGGCCACGGCTTCCTTGGCGCTGCGCATGTCCGGCTCGGAAACGATCTCCAGCAGCGGCGTACCGGCGCGGTTCAGGTCGATACCGGTGGCGCCGTTGAATTCTTCATGCAGGCTCTTGCCGGCATCTTCTTCCAGGTGCGCACGGGTCACGCCGACACGCTTGATGGTGCCGTCTTCCAGCGGGATATCCAGGTAGCCCTTGCCGACGATCGGCAATTCCATCTGGCTGATCTGGTAGCCCTTGGGCAGGTCCGGGTAGAAGTAGTTCTTGCGCGCGAACACGTTGTGCTGGCCGATCTCGGCGTCAATCGCCAGGCCGAACATCACCGCCATGCGCACCGCTTCCTCGTTCAGCACTGGCAGTACGCCGGGCATGCCCAGGTCGACCAGGCTGGCCTGGGTGTTGGGTTCTGCGCCGAACGTGGTGGCGCTACCGGAGAAAATCTTCGATTGGGTGGCGAGCTGGGTATGAATCTCCAGCCCGATCACAACTTCCCATTGCATAGTGTTCTCCTCAGAAGCCGGTAGGGGTGCGAGTGTGCCAGTCGGTGTTCAACTGGTACTGGTGCGCCACATTGAGCAGGCGGCCTTCCTGGAAATACGGGGCGAGCAATTGCACGCCGACCGGCAGGCCATCGACGAAACCTGCGGGCATGGACAAGCCCGGCAAGCCCGCGAGGTTGGCGGTGATGGTGTAGAGGTCTTCCAGGTACTCGGCGATCGGGTCGCCGGTCTTGGCGCCGATCTTCCAGGCCGGGTTCGGCGTGGTCGGGCCGAGGATCACGTCGACTTCTTCAAAGGCGGCCATGAAGTCGTTCTTGATCAGGCGACGGATCTTTTGCGCCTTGAGGTAGTACGCGTCGTAGTAACCGGCGGAAAGCGCGTAGGCACCGACCATGATCCGGCGTTGTACTTCGGCACCGAAGCCTTCGCCACGGGAGCGTTTGTACAGGTCGGTAAGGTCTTTCGGGTTTTCGCAGCGGTAGCCGAAGCGCACGCCGTCGAAACGCGACAGGTTCGAGGAGGCTTCTGCCGGCGCGATCACGTAGTACGCAGGAATCGCGTGCTGGTTGTTCGGCAGGCTGATTTCCTTGATCACGGCACCGAGCTTTTCCAGCTCTTTAATGCTGTTGTGCACCAGTTCGGCGATACGCGGGTCGAGACCGGCGCTGAAATACTCTTTCGGCACGCCGATACGCAGGCCTTTAAGCGAGGTATTAAGGCTGGCGCTGTAGTCCGGCACCGGCTCATCGATGCTGGTGGAGTCCTGTTTATCGAACCCGGCCATACCTTGTAACAATATTGCGCAGTCTTCAGCCGTGCGTGCCAGCGGGCCGCCCTGATCGAGGCTGGAGGCATAGGCAATCATGCCCCAACGGGAAACGCGACCGTAGGTCGGCTTCAAACCAGTGAGGTTGGTGAAAGCGGCGGGCTGGCGGATCGAGCCGCCGGTGTCGGTGGCCGTGGCCGCCGGCAGGAAACGCGCGGCAACAGCAGCAGCCGAGCCGCCGGAGGAACCGCCGGGCACGTGCTCCAGGTTCCACGGGTTTTTTACCGCACCGTAGTAGCTCGACTCGTTGGCCGAACCCATGGCGAATTCGTCCATGTTGGTCTTGCCCAGGGTCACGGCCCCGGCGGCCGCCAGCTTGGACACTACGGTGGCATCGTAGGGTGCCTTGAAGTTGTCGAGCATCTTCGAGCCGCAGCTGGTGCGAATGCCCTGGGTGCAGAACAGGTCTTTGTGGGCGATGGGTGCGCCCAGCAGTGCGCCGTTTTCACCGTTGGCGCGACGTGCGTCGGCGGCCTTGGCCTGGCTCAGGGCCAGTTCCTCGGTGAGGCTGATAAAGCTGTTGACCTTGGGATCCAGCGCGGCAATTCGCGCCAGCAGGGTCTGGGTCAGCTCTTCGGAAGAAAACTTTTTGTCGGCGAGACCGCGGGCGATCTCGGCCAGAGTCATGTGATGCATGAAAGGCTCTTTCCCTTTAGTCGATGACTTTCGGAACCAGGTACAGGCCGTTTTCGACCGCTGGCGCGATGGACTGGTAGGCCTCGCGATTATTTCGCTCGGTCACAACGTCTGCACGCAGGCGCTGGCTGGCTTCCAGCGGGTGAGCCAGGGGCTCGATGCCGTCGGTATTTACGGCCTGCATTTGGTCGACCAGCCCGAGAATGCTGTTCAGGGCTGCGGTGGTCTGTGGAAGATCGGCGTCATTAAGGCCAAGCGAGGCCAGATGCGCGATTTTTTCCACGTCGGAGCGTTCAAGCGCCATGGGTTTCTCCAGTGGAAAACAGAACGGAGGGCATCCGTGTGTTAGATTGTCGGAACACTACCGCATTTCTACGGTCATAAGGCCGCGATTGTGGGGGTTGGTGCACAGAAAGTCGGCCAATTTAGCACATTGGCGCCTTGCCCAAAATCCCTGTCGTTGTTAGAGTTTGCCGCACTTTTTTACCCACGCGTTGCCTAGGGTCCTTTCCCCATGTTCAAGAAACTGCGTGGCATGTTTTCCAGCGATCTTTCCATTGACCTGGGCACTGCCAACACCCTTATTTACGTGCGCGAGCGCGGTATCGTTCTGAATGAGCCATCGGTTGTGGCCATTCGGACCCATGGTAATCAGAAAAGTGTCGTTGCCGTAGGCACCGAGGCCAAGCGCATGCTCGGCCGTACACCAGGCAATATTGCTGCCATTCGTCCGATGAAAGACGGCGTGATCGCCGACTTCAGCGTCTGCGAAAAGATGCTGCAGTACTTCATCAACAAAGTTCACGAAAACAGTTTTCTGCAGCCCAGCCCACGTGTGCTGATCTGCGTTCCGTGCAAGTCCACCCAGGTGGAGCGTCGTGCCATCCGTGAATCGGCCCTTGGTGCCGGTGCCCGTGAAGTGTTCCTGATCGAAGAGCCTATGGCTGCCGCAATCGGCGCCGGCCTGCCGGTTGAGGAAGCGCGCGGTTCGATGGTGGTGGATATCGGTGGTGGTACTACCGAGATCGCCCTGATTTCCCTGAACGGTGTGGTGTATGCCGAATCTGTGCGTGTAGGCGGCGACCGTTTCGACGAAGCGATCATCACGTATGTACGTCGTAACTACGGCAGCCTGATCGGCGAATCTACCGCTGAGCGCATCAAGCAGGAAATCGGCACCGCTTACCCGGGCGGCGAAGTTCGCGAAGTCGACGTTCGTGGTCGCAACCTGGCCGAAGGCGTTCCACGTGCCTTCACCCTGAACTCCAATGAAGTGCTGGAAGCTCTGCAAGAGTCGCTGGCCACCATCGTTCAGGCTGTGAAAAGCGCCCTGGAGCAATCGCCGCCGGAACTGGCTTCCGATATCGCCGAGCGTGGCCTGGTGCTGACCGGTGGTGGCGCCTTGCTGCGCGACCTCGACAAGCTGCTGGCCCAGGAAACCGGCCTGCCGGTGATCGTCGCCGAAGACCCGCTGACCTGCGTCGCCCGTGGCGGTGGTCGTGCACTGGAAATGATGGATAAACACACCATGGACCTGCTCTCCAGCGAATAAGATCGTTGGTTGCGCCATGCTTCGCTCGCAGGCAGCACTTTGCAGTGCTGCCTGTTGGCGTTTATCTTCTTCAATCTGCATCCAGGCCGGTTTGATGCCGTATGAATAAAGAGAACATTTGCCTGGGAGGAGCGGCTTATTAAACCGCTTTTCGCCAAAGGCCCCTCATTGGGCGTGCGCTTGTTGGTGCTGGTCGTGCTTTCGGTCGCGCTGATGGTGGTCGATGCCCGCTTTGCACTGCTCAAGCCCGTGCGCAGCCAGATGTCGCTGGTGTTGATGCAGACTTACTGGATCACCGACCTGCCGCAACGGCTCTACCAGGGCGTGGCCAGCCAATTCGGCAGCCGCACCGAGCTGGTCGCCGAGAACGAAAAACTCAAGACTGAAAACCTGCTGTTGCAGGGGCGCATGCAAAAGCTCGCGGCCCTCACCGAGCAGAACGTTCGGCTGCGCGAGTTGCTCAATTCTTCGGCATTGGTCAACGAGAAGGTCGAAGTGGCCGAGTTGATCGGCATGGACCCAAATCCCTTTACCCACCGCATCATCATCAACAAGGGTGAGCGCGACGGTGTCGTGCTGGGCCAACCGGTGCTTGATGCCCGTGGCCTGATGGGCCAGGTGGTGGAGCTTATGCCCTACACCTCACGGGTATTGTTGCTGACGGACACCACCCACAGCATTCCGGTACAGGTCAACCGTAACGGCCTGCGCGCGATTGCCAGCGGCACCGGCAACCCGGAGCGTCTGGAGTTGCGTCACGTTGCCGACACCGCCGATATCAAGGAAGGCGACCTGCTGGTCAGCTCCGGTTTGGGTCAGCGCTTCCCGGCGGGTTACCCGGTGGCGACGGTCAAGGAAGTGATCCACGATTCCGGCCAGCCTTTCGCTATCGTGCGTGCCGTGCCAACCGCTGCCTTGAACCGCAGCCGCTATCTGTTGCTGGTATTCAGCGACAATCGCACTCCGGAAGAGCGCGCCAACGACGCCGCCCAGGCCCAGGAAGCGGAAGACAAGCAGAACGGTATAACGCCGATCGTTCCCGCAACGGTGCCCAAGCCCGCATTTGTTGGGCCGCCTGCACCGGTGGCAACTCCGGCAGCGCCGGTGGCGACGCCCGTTAAACCTGCCACCCACAACGCCCGCCCGGCGAAACCCGCCGCAACCAAACCGCCTGCGTCGACGCCTGCCGCCACACCAGCCGCTCGACCAGCGGCCGCTGCCCCGGCAACCACGCGGCAGAGGGAGGAATAATGGCCGGTACTCATTCACGCAATGGTTGGATCGTCTGGCTGACCTTCGCCATCGGCTTATTGCTC
The DNA here is from genome assembly GCF_044218855.1 of Pseudomonas sp. B19125. Classification (NCBI taxonomy): domain Bacteria; kingdom Pseudomonadati; phylum Pseudomonadota; class Gammaproteobacteria; order Pseudomonadales; family Pseudomonadaceae; genus Pseudomonas; species Pseudomonas sp. B19125. The sequence continues at coordinate 5,969,855 of NZ_CP162589.1, read as the reverse complement.
AGCGTCTCGCCGCTGCCGCAATTCATGGAGATCCTGCGACCGCTCTGGCTCGCGTTGTTGCTCGCGTTCTGGTCGCTGACCCTGCCGCATAAAGTCGGGATGGTCACGGCGATGTGCCTGGGCTTGGCGGAAGACGTGCTCTATGGCACCTTGCTGGGTCAGAACGCATTGATCCTCACGCTGATTACTTTCCTGGTGCTGTCGTTGCAGCAGCGTTTGCGCATGTTCCCGATGTGGCAACAGTGCCTGGTGATCCTGGTGATCTTCGGCCTGGCGCAGTTGGTGCAACTGTGGCTCAGTGCCTTGACCGGCAACCGCCAACCGACCTTGGCGCTGGTGTTGCCAGCGTTGGTCAGTGCGCTGCTGTGGCCTTGGGTCAGTTTCGGCCTGCGTGGGTTACGTCGTCGCTATAAAATCAATTGAATGGATTGCGAGGCTCTGCCTGGTTATCAAACTCTACAGGGAGAGTCTGCAATGAATTCGCTTTACCTGGCCTCGGGCTCACCGAGGCGGCGTGAACTGTTGACCCAGATCGGTGTGCCTTTCACCGTGGTCAGCGCCGCCATTGATGAAACCCCTCTTACTAATGAACCCGCCGTTGCCTACGTCGAGCGCCTTGCGCGCGGCAAGGCCGAGGCGGGTTTTGCTGCGCTTGAACAAAGTGTGCAGGCCTGTGTGCTGGGTGCGGACACGGCGGTGATCGTGGATGGCCAGATCCTTGGCAAGCCCGTGGACCAAGCCGATGCCTTGGCGATGCTGATGGCGCTTTCAGGTCGTGAACATGAAGTGCTCACTGCCATTGCCCTCACCGACGGCCATCGTTGCGAAACGCGTTGTGTAAGCAGTCGTGTACGTTTTCGCGCTATTTCTGTCCAGGAAGCTACAACCTACTGGCACAGTGGCGAACCTGCGGACAAGGCCGGCGGCTATGCTATCCAGGGGCTGGGTTCGGTGTTTGTCGCCGGGCTCAATGGCAGCTATTCCGCTGTGGTCGGCCTGCCGGTGTGCGAAACCGCGCAACTGCTCGGCCAATTCGGCATACCCTGTTGGCAAAACCTTACCGCGCGCTGAACGCCTTTATTTGCGCGCCAAGCCTTAAGCGATCGGTCACTATTGTGAAAACGCCTGAACGAGACCCAGCCATGAGTGAAGAGATTCTGATCAATATCACGCCGATGGAATCGCGCGTGGCGGTGGTAGAAAACGGTGTTCTGCAGGAAGTGCACGTCGAGCGCACCCAGAAGCGCGGTATTGTCGGCAATATCTATAAAGGCAAGGTGGTGCGCGTATTACCGGGCATGCAGGCGGCTTTCGTCGACATCGGCCTGGACCGTGCCGCGTTTATCCACGCCTCGGAAATTTCCCTGCGTGAAGGCCCGGCGGTGGAAAGCATCAGCGCCCTGGTGCACGAAGGGCAGAGCCTGGTGGTGCAAGTCACCAAGGATCCGATCGGTTCAAAAGGCGCGCGGCTGACGACGCAACTGTCGATCCCCTCGCGCTATCTGGTGTACATGCCGCGTACCGCGCATGTGGGTATTTCCCTCAAGATTGAAGACGAAGCCGAGCGTGAGCGCCTGAAAAAGGTGGTCAGCGACTGCGTGGCGGCCGAGGGCATCAAGGAAGCGGGTGGGTTTATTTTGCGTACTGCGGCAGAAGGCGCCGGTGCTGACGAAATCCTCATGGACATCCGCTACCTGCGCAGGCTCTGGGACCAGATCGGCGCACAGATCAAAACCATTGGTGCGCCGAGTGTCATTTATGAGGACCTCGGTCTGGCGTTGCGTACCTTGCGTGACCTGGTCAGCCCGAAGATCGAGAAAATTCGCATCGACTCGCGGGAAACCTTCCAGCGCACTACGCAATTCGTGGCCGAGCTGATGCCGGAAATTGCCGACCGCCTGGAGCATTATCCTGGCGAGCGGCCGATCTTCGACCTGTATGGCGTCGAAGATGAAATCCAGAAAGCCCTGGAGCGCAAAGTGCCGCTCAAGTCCGGCGGCTATCTGGTGGTCGATCCGGCCGAAGCCATGACCACCATCGATGTCAACACCGGCGCGTTCGTGGGCCATCGCAACCTCGAAGAAACCATCTTCAAGACCAACCTCGAAGCGGCCACCGCGATTGCCCGTCAACTGCGCCTGCGCAACCTGGGCGGCATCATCATTATCGACTTCATCGACATGGAAGACGAAGAGCACCAGCGCCAAGTGCTGCGCACCCTGGAGAAGCAACTGGAGCGTGACCACGCCAAGACCAACATTATCGGGATCACCGAGCTTGGTCTTGTGCAGATGACCCGCAAGCGCACCCGCGAAAGCCTTGAGCAAGTGCTGTGCGAGCCGTGCAGCAGTTGCCAGGGGCGTGGAAAGTTGAAGACCCCGGAAACGGTTTGCTACGAGATTTTCCGCGAAATCTTACGGGAGGCACGTGCCTACCAGGCGGAAGGCTATAGAGTGCTTGCCAACCAGAAAGTGGTCGACCGATTGCTGGATGAAGAGTCCGGTAACGTTGCTGAGCTTGAGGGTTTTATCGGGCGTACCATTCGTTTCCAGGTCGAAACCATGTATTCCCAGGAACAATACGACGTGGTGCTGCTCTGATCCCCAATCGCTTTCTTTATTCGAGACCGGCAGGCGTTGATCTGCCGTCCGCTAACTGCCTTGAGGGTCGCCTGACATGGAGCGTCTGACACGCTTTTTTGCCGCCTTGACCCGTTGGGGCCTGGGCCTGTGCGCCTTGCTGCTGGTACTGGCGGCGGTGTACGTGAGCCTGGGTCGTGAGTTGGTCCCACTGGTGGCGGAGTACCGCGCCGAAGTTGAAGCCAAGGCGCAGGCTGCGGTGGAGATGCCCCTGCACATCGGCAGCCTCGAAGGGCGCTGGAGTGGTTTCGCGCCGATATTGCTGGCCCACGACGTGATGGTCGGCGAAGGCAACAGCGCCTTGCGCCTGGATCAGGTTGAAGTGGTGCCGGATATCTGGGCCAGCCTGATGGCGCGCGAAGTGCGCATCGCCCACCTGGAAGTCAGCGGCCTGCAGTTGAGTGTCAAGGAAGACCAGGACGGCCACTGGGCGCTGCAAGGTTTGCCGGTGCAGGATGACCAGCCGTTGGACCCGCAGCAGTTGCTCACGCGCATGCAGATGGTCAAGCGCGTGTCGTTGCTCGACAGCCAGGTGACATTGCAGCCGTTCGAGCAAGCGCCGTTGACCCTGACCTATGTGGGCCTGAGCCTGCATACCGGCAACACCCGCCAACGCCTGGATGCACGCCTCACCCTGCCGGACGGCCAGCCTTTGGCGCTGAGCCTTCGTAGCCGTATTCGTGCAAGCGCATGGAAAGAGGGCGAAGTCGAAGCCTACCTGAGCCTGCCTCAAAGTGACTGGGCCAAATGGATTCCCGCCAGGCTGACCCAGCAATGGAAGCTCACTCAGTTCAAAGCCGGTGGCGAGTTCTGGCTCAATTGGGGCAAAGGCACCGTCCAAAGTGCCGTGGTGCGCCTCAACTCACCGCAAGTAAAGGGCAGTTACGCCGACCGCAAACCTGTGCATATCGAAAACCTCGCCCTGACCGCCTACCTGCAACGCAGTGACAGTGGCCTTAAGGTGTTGTTCGATTCACTGGCGATGAACATCGGCGATACCCGCTGGGAATCACACCTGCAACTGCAACAAAGCGTGGCGACCGACAAAGACCAGGAAACCTGGAAGCTTCAGGCTGACCGCCTTGACCTGACCCCTGTTACCCCGCTGTTGAATGCCTTGGCGCCATTGCCGGAAGGTTTTGCCAAAACCATCGAGCACCTCAAGGCCACGGGCGTGTTGCGCAATGTGTTGGTGGATTTCCGTCCGCAGGACGCCACCGATAAAAAACTCAGCTTCGCCGCCAACCTTGAACGCATCGGTTTTGACGCGTACTTCGGTGCGCCAGCCGCACGGAACGTATCCGGGAGTATCAGTGGCGATTTGGGCCAAGGTGAGTTGCGTATGGACAGCAAGGATTTTTCCCTGCACCTGTACCCGATCTTCGCCAAGCCCTGGCAGTACATCCAGGCCAACGCGCGCCTGACATGGAAGCTGGATAAAGAAGGCTTCACCCTGATTGCCCCTTACATCAAGGTGCTGGGCGAGGAGGGCAAAGTGGCTGCCGACTTCCTGATTCGCCTGCACTTCGACCATGCCCAGGAAGACTACATGGACCTGCGGGTCGGTATGGTCGATGGCGATGGTCGTTTCACGCCCAAGTATTTGCCGGCCGTGTTGAGCCCGTCCCTGGATGAATGGCTGCGCACCGCAATTCTTAAAGGCGCCGTGGACCAAGGGTTCTTCCAGTACCAAGGTTCGCTCAACCATGACGCGCTGCCCGCTGCGCGCAACATCAGCTTGTTCTTCAAGGTGCATGACGCCGAACTGGCCTTCCAGCCGGGTTGGCCGCATGTGAGCAAGGTCAATGGCGAAGTGTTTGTCGAGGAGAGCGGCGTGCGCATCCTGGCCAGCAAGGGCCAATTGCTCGACACCAAGGTCAAGGACGTGTACGTCAATATTCCCCACGCACCGGCCGGTAAAGACAGCCACCTGCTGATCACCGGTGGGTTTGCGGGCGGCCTGGGTGATGGTTTGAAGATCCTTCAGGACGCGCCGATAGGCACGGGTTCAACCTTTGCCGGCTGGAAGGGCGACGGCGACCTGCAAGGCAATCTGGACCTGGACATTCCGCTGGTCAAAGGCACCGAGCCGAAGATCGTGGTGGACTTCAAGACCGACAAAGCCCGTCTTCAATTGGCGGAGCCGACCTTGGACCTGACACAGCTCAAGGGCGATTTCCGCTTCGACAGCAGCAAGGGCTTGAGTGGCCAGAACATCTCGGCCCAGGCATTCGATCGACCGATCACCGCGCAAATTGTTGCCGATGGCAAGCCAGGCAACATCAGTACCCGCGTCACCGCCAAGGGCCAGGTCACGGTCAAGCGCCTGACCGATTGGTTAAAAATCAGCCAGCCGTTGCCAGTGTCCGGTGATATTCCGTACCAGCTGCAACTCACACTGGACGGCGCCGACAGCCAACTGATGGTCAGTTCCAATATGAAGGGTGTGGCGGTAGACCTGCCGGCGCCCTTCGGCATGCCTGCCAGCCAAGGCCGTGACAGTGTGTTCCGCATGACGTTGCAAGGTGCCGAGCGTCGTTACTGGTTCGACTACGGCGAATTGGCGAGCTTTACCTTTGCCTCGCCGCCGGACAAATTCAATGATGGGCGCGGGGAGTTGTTCCTTGGCGCCGGCAATGCTGTGTTGCCCGCAGCCAAAGGCTTGCGTATTCGCGGTGTGCTGTCGGAACTGGATATTGACCCATGGAAAAAACTCGCCAACCGCTACGCCGGTAACGACCCAGGCGGCAGCGCCAAACAGTTGCTCAGTGGTGCCGACTTCAAAGTGGGCAAACTGATCGGTTTTGGCACCCAGCTTGATCAGGCCAACCTTCAGCTGGACCGCAAGCCTGCCGCCTGGGGTTTGCAGCTCGACAGCCAGCAGGCCAAGGGCACGGTCAACCTGCCGGACGCCAAGGGCGCGCCGATTGCGATCAACCTGCAATACGTGAAGCTGCCGGCGGTGGACCCGACCGCGCAGGCCGACGAAAACGCACCGGACCCGTTGGCGGATATCGACCCCAAGGACATCCCCGCGCTGGATATCGCCATCAACCAGCTGTTCCAGGGCCCCGACCTGGTGGGCGCCTGGTCGCTGAAGATCCGCCCGACTGCCAAAGGCCTGGCCTTCAACAACCTCAACCTCGGCCTCAAGGGCATGCAGCTTAATGGTGCCGGCGGTTGGGAAGGCGCGCCCGGCGCCAGCAGCAGCTGGTACAAGGGCCGCCTGGACGGCAAGAACATTGCCGACGTGCTCAAGGGCTGGGGTTTTGCGCCGACCGTGACCAGCGAAGACTTCCACCTGGATGTGGATGGCCGTTGGCCGGGTTCGCCGGCCTGGGTTGGCCCCAAGCGTTTCTCCGGTAGCCTGGATGCGTCATTCCGTAAAGGCCAGTTTGTCGAAGTGGAAGGTGGCGCCCAGGCCTTGCGGGTGTTTGGTTTGCTCAACTTCAATTCGATCGGTCGCCGTTTGCGCCTGGACTTCTCGGACCTGCTCGGCAAGGGCTTGAGTTATGACCGGGTCAAAGGCTTGCTGGCCGCCAGTGATGGGGTGTTCGTCACCCGTGAACCCATCACCATGACCGGCCCGTCCACCAACCTCGAGCTCAATGGCACCCTGGACCTGGTGGCTGACCGTGTCGACGCCAAGCTGCTGGTCACGTTGCCGGTGACCAACAACCTGCCGATTGCCGCGCTGATTGTCGGCGCGCCCGCCATTGGCGGCGCGTTGTTCCTGATCGACAAGCTGATCGGTGACCGTGTTTCGCGCTTCGCCAGCGTGCAATACAAGGTTCAAGGCCCGTGGAAGGATCCAAAAATCACCTTCGACAAGCCATTTGAAAAGCCAAACTGAGAGCCTGTGGAGTAGCATGGCCGCATGCCTATTATGGAGTGTCGGCCCATGCCCTTTGCGGTAATTCAAATGGTCAGCCAGAGCGATGTGCTGGCCAACCTGGCCCAGGCCCGGCGCTTGCTGGAGCAGGCGGCAGCGGGCGGTGCGAAGCTTGCGGTACTGCCGGAGAACTTCGCTGCCATGGGTCGCCGCGACGTGGCCGATATCGGTCGCGCCGAAGCCTTGGGCGAAGGCCCGATCCTGCCCTGGTTGAAACAGACCGCCCGCGACCTCACCTTATGGATAGTGGCCGGCACTTTGCCGTTGCCGCCCAAGGACCAACCGCACGCCAAGTCCAACGCTTGCTCGCTATTGATCGATGATCAGGGCGAAATCGTCGCCCGGTACGACAAATTGCACCTGTTTGATGTCGATGTTGCAGATGCCAGGGGGCGTTATCGCGAATCTGACGACTATGCTTTCGGGAGCAATGTGGTGGTGGCGGACACGCCGGTGGGGCGCTTGGGCCTGACGGTGTGCTACGACTTGCGGTTTCCCGAGCTGTACAGCGAGCTGCGTGCAGCGGGGGCGGAGTTGATTACCGCGCCTTCGGCCTTTACGGCGGTGACCGGCGCGGCACATTGGGATGTACTGATTCGGGCGCGAGCCATCGAAACCCAGTGCTATTTATTGGCCGCCGCTCAAGGCGGTGCGCACCCGGGGCCACGGGAAACCTTTGGCCACGCAGCCATTGTCGACCCTTGGGGGCGTGTGCTGACACAACAGGATCAAGGCGAAGCGGTGTTGTTGGCCGAACGCGATAGCAGTGAACAAGCGTCGATACGGGCGCGCATGCCGGTGGTCAATCATCGGCGCTTTTTCTCGCAGGGCGCGCAGCGGCCTGCTTCAGAACGATGAATTTAAGGCCAAACCTATGAGCGAGTTGTTGTCCTCAGTCAGTGAACACCTCCTGGCACCCGGTGGCGTGACCATCGAAAGTTTGCAAACCGTGCTCGGTGATCTGGCCGGGCCGGGCATCGACGCGGCCGACCTGTATTTCCAGGGCCAGATTTCCGAGTCGTGGGCCCTCGAAGACGGCATCGTCAAGGAAGGCAGTTTCAACCTTGACCAAGGCGTAGGCGTGCGCGCGCAATCCGGTGAAAAGACTGGTTTTGCCTACAGCAACGCCATCACCCTTGAAGCCCTCGGCCTGGCGGCGCGCGCGGCACGCTCGATTTCCCGCGCCGGCCAGAACGGCACTGTGCAGGCTTTCAGCACTCAGGACGTGGCCCAGCTGTACGCGCCGGATAACCCGCTGGAGGTGATCAGCCGCGCGGAAAAGGTCGATTTGCTCAAGCGTATCGATGCGGCCACTCGTGCGCTCGACCCGCGTATTCAGCAAGTAACGGTGAGCATGGCTGGCGTGTGGGAGCGCATTCTGGTGGCGTCCACGGACGGCGGGCTGGCGGCGGACGTGCGGCCGCTGGTGCGTTTCAACGTGAGTGTCATTGTTGAGCAGAACGGCCGCCGCGAGCGCGGTGGTCACGGCGGTGGCGGGCGTACCGACTACCGTTATTTCCTCGCTGAAGACCGCGCCATGGGTTACGCCCGTGAAGCGCTGCGTCAGGCGCTGGTCAACCTGGAAGCCATTCCGGCGCCGGCCGGTACCTTGCCGGTGGTGTTGGGCTCGGGCTGGTCTGGCGTGCTGCTGCACGAAGCCGTGGGCCACGGCCTGGAAGGCGACTTCAACCGCAAAGGCAGTTCGGCCTACAGCGGGCGCATGGGCGAAATGGTTGCATCCAAACTCTGCACCATTGTCGATGACGGCACCCTGGCTGGCCGGCGTGGCTCGTTGAGTGTCGACGACGAAGGCACGCCGACCGAATGCACCACGCTGATTGAAAACGGCGTGCTCAAGGGCTATATGCAGGACAAGCTCAACGCCCGCCTCATGGGTGTGGCGCGTACCGGTAACGGCCGTCGCGAGTCTTACGCGCACCTGCCGATGCCGCGCATGACCAACACCTACATGCTCGGTGGCGAAAGCGACCCTGCAGAAATCATCGCCTCGGTAAAACGCGGGATCTACTGCGCCAACCTCGGCGGCGGCCAGGTCGATATCACCAGCGGCAAGTTTGTGTTCTCCACCAGCGAAGCGTACCTGATCGAAGACGGCAAGATTACCGCGCCGGTCAAAGGGGCGACGTTGATTGGCAATGGGCCGGAAGCCATGAGCAAGGTGTCGATGGTCGGTAATGACCTGTCGCTGGACAGCGGCGTGGGCACCTGCGGTAAGGATGGGCAGTCGGTGCCAGTCGGCGTCGGTCAGCCAACCTTGAAAATCGATGCGATCACCGTGGGTGGCACGGGGTCGTAATGGCCGGAGCTTCGGGTGGCGAAGACCGCCACCCGGGGAAGAGGGTCAACGCAGGCCGCGTTGAGTCTCGTCCAGCTCACGGATGTATTTGAAGATTTTACGGCTGGTGGCCGGCGCCTTGTTATGCGCCTGCTCGTGCTGGGCCTGACGGATCAGGGAGCGCAGTTGCTGGCGGTCCGCGTCCGGGTAGTCCAGCACGAATTTCTCCAGCACCGCGTCATCGCCCGAGATCAGGCGGTCACGCCAGCGCTCCAGGTTATGGAAGCGTTCGTTGTACTGGCGAGTGGAGGCATCGGTTTGATCGAGCAAGGCCAGAATGGCATCAGTGTCCTGATCGCGCATCAGCTTGCCGATAAACATGATGTGCCGTTTACGCGCGATATTCGCGGTGTGCTTGGGAGCATCCGCAAGCGCCCGGCGCATTTCGTCGGTCAGTGGCAATTTGGCAATCAAGTCTTTCTTGAGCGTTGTAAGGCGCTCGCCGAGGTCAACCAGCGCATGCAGCTCGCGTTTGACCTGGGTTTTGCTTTTCTCCCCATCGAGGGAGTCGTCGTAAGAATCAACCATGGTGGCAGTCCGCAAAGAAACGCCGCCATGATAACCAGTCGGGGGCCGCTTGTCCGGCCCGGTCGCTCGATGGCCTTAACCGAAAGCAGAATTTGAGTGGAGAAAACCATGAGTGCAGCCCAAAGCGTCGGTCCGCAAGCGTTACCGGCACTGCAGGAACAAGTCGAGCAGATCCTTGCCGAGGCCAAGCGCCAGGGGGCCAGCGCCTGTGAAGTAGCCGTGTCGCTGGAGCAGGGGCTGTCGACGTCGGTGCGCCAGCGTGAAGTGGAAACTGTTGAATTCAATCGCGACCAGGGTTTTGGTATCACGTTGTATGCCGGGCAGCGCAAAGGCTCGGCCAGTACTTCCGCCAGTGGGCCGGAAGCAATTCGTGAAACCGTGGCGGCGGCGCTGGCGATTGCCAAGCACACCTCCGAGGATGAAAGCTCGGGCCTGGCCGACAAAGCGCTGATGGCCAAGGACTTGAAGGATTTCGATCTGTTTCACGCCTGGGACATCACGCCCGAGCAAGCGATCGAAAAGGCACTGATCTGCGAAGCAGCGGCGTTTGATGCCGATGCCCGCATCAAGAACGCTGATGGCACCACGTTGAGCACTCATCAAGGCTGCCGTGTCTACGGTAACAGCCATGGTTTTATCGGTGGTTATGCCTCCACTCGCCATAGCTTGAGCTGCGTGATGATCGCCGAAGCCAATGGCCAGATGCAGCGCGATTACTGGTACGACGTGAGCCGCCAGGGCGAATTGCTCGCCGATCCAGTCAGCATCGGTCAGCGCGCGGCGCAACGTGCAGCGAGCCGCCTGGGCGCACGCCCGGTACCAACGTGTGAGGTGCCGGTGCTGTTCTCGGCTGAGCTGGCTGGTGGTTTGTTCGGCAGTTTCCTTGGCGCGATTTCCGGTGGCAACCTGTACCGAAAATCTTCGTTCCTTGAAGGCGCGATTGGCCAGAAACTGTTTCCTGAATGGCTGACGATTGATGAGCGCCCGCACCTGATGCGTGCCATGGGCAGTTCCTCATTCGATGGTGATGGCCTGGCCACCTATGCCAAACCGTTTGTCGAAAAGGGCGAGTTGGTGTCCTACGTGCTGGGCACTTACGCCGGTCGCAAGCTGGGCCTGCCAAGCACGGCGAACGCCGGTGGCGTGCACAACCTGTTCGTCACCCATGGCGATGAAGACCAGGCAGCGCTGTTGCGTCGTATGGGCCGAGGCCTGCTGGTCACCGAGCTGATGGGCAGTGGCCTGAACATGGTGACCGGTGATTATTCACGCGGTGCGGCGGGTTTCTGGGTAGAAAATGGCGAGATTCAATTCGCCGTCCAGGAAGTGACTATTGCCGGCAACATGCGCGATATGTTCAAGCAGATCGTCGCAGTGGGTAATGACCTGGAGCTGCGCAGCAACATTCGCACCGGTTCGGTGCTGATTGAGCGGATGACCGTCGCCGGCAGTTAACGGCGCGACGCTTCATCAAAAAGGCACGCCATCCTCAAGATGGCGTGCCTTTTTTAATGGCTGCAATTTGCTGCTCTTGTTTTGATTCTCAATATCATTTAATAATAAATATCATTACCGAATGAGCATGGATCATGAGTTCTGTCCTGCATGAGGATCCGTACCTGGAAAGTTGGCGTTGGATGAGTCGTCAGATTCGCTGCGGCCTTGATCCTAATGAACCGCGACTGATCGAACATTACCTCAACGAAGGGCGATACCTGGCGTGCTGCACCGCGACCCATCCGTGGACGATCGCCGAAACGTCATTCCGCCTTTTGATCGACACCGCGGGCGACATCGCCTTGCCCTGGCACTGGCGATCCATGTGCCTGGACCAGGCCTGGCGCCCACTTCGCGACCTGGAAAAACTTTCCCACTGTGCCTGCCGCCTCAAGCGCTGGCAGACCTTTGCCTGGCAATTGGCGACCTGCGAATTGCTGCCGTCTATTTCTCACTCCGACCTGGTGCAAGGATCAAACGATGAGTAACACCCGTATCGAACGCGACAGCATGGGCGAGCTGCAAGTGCCTGCCGAGGCTTTGTATGGCGCGCAGACCCAGCGCGCGGTGAACAATTTTCCGATCAGTCATCAACGCATGCCGGCGCAATTCATTCGCGCCCTGATCCTGGCCAAGGCCGCCGCCGCGAAGGTCAATGTCGACCTCAAGCAAATCAGCGAAGGGCAGGGCAAGGCCATCGTTGACGCGGCCCAGGGCTTGCTCGAAGGCAACTTCATGCCGCACTTCCCGGTGGATATTTTCCAGACAGGCTCCGGCACCAGCTCGAACATGAATGCCAACGAAGTGATTGCGACCTTGGCCAGCCGTTTGCTGGGTGAAGCGGTTAACCCCAATGATCATGTGAACTGTGGCCAAAGCAGCAACGACATTATCCCAACCACCATCCACGTCAGCGCAGCCTTGGTGCTGCATGAGCAAACGCTGCCGGCCTTGCTGCACTTGGTGCAAGTCATCGAGCAAAAGGGCGAAGAGGTCCACCCGTTCATCAAGACCGGCCGAACGCACCTGATGGACGCCATGCCGGTGCGCATGAGCCAGGTGCTTAATGGTTGGGCGCAACAGCTCAAGGCCAATATCGGCCATTTGCAGGATTTGCTGCCGAGCTTGCAGGCGCTGGCACAGGGTGGCACGGCGGTTGGTACCGGGATCAATGCGCACCCCGAATTTGCTGCGCGTTTCAGTCAGCAACTGAGCATCCTTAGCGGGGTGAAATTCACCCCCGGCAAGAACCTGTTCGCGCTGATCGGCTCCCAGGACACCGCCGTTGCCGTTTCCGGCCAGTTGAAAGCCACTGCGGTATCGCTGATGAAAATCGCCAACGACCTGCGCTGGATGAACTCCGGCCCGCTCGCAGGCTTGGGTGAAATCGAATTGGAAGGCTTGCAGCCAGGCTCCTCGATCATGCCGGGCAAGGTCAATCCAGTGATTCCGGAGGCCACCGCCATGGTTGCCGCCCAGGTCATCGGCAATGACACGGTGATCACTGTGGCGGGTCAGTCCGGCAACTTCGAGCTGAACGTGATGCTGCCGATCATCGCCCAGAACCTGCTCAGCAGCCTCGAATTGCTGGCCAATGCCAGCCTCCTGCTGGCCGACAAAGCCATCGCCAGCTTCAAGGTCAACGAAGCCAAGCTTAAGGAAGCGCTGTCGCGTAACCCGATCCTGGTCACCGCACTCAACCCGATCATTGGCTACCAAAAGGCCGCTGAAATCGCCAAGAAAGCCTATCAGCAAGGCCGCCCGGTGATCGATGTCGCTCTTGAGCACACCGACTTGTCACGTAGCCAACTGGAGATCCTGCTGGACCCGGAAAAGCTCACGGCCGGCGGCGTGTAATCACCGACCCTGCTTTGGAGGCGCACCATGGAGCACTGGAAACGCACGATCGAACGGGCCAATCGCTGTTTTATGGCGGGCGAGCTGGTCGACGCTCGTGAGGCCTATTTGCAAGCCCTGGCCCTGGCGCAAGTGTTGTTCGAGCGTTGGGCGGATGCCGACGAAGCAGTGGCGGCTTGCGTCATTTCCCACCACAACCTGGCGGACCTGCACCTGCGCCTGAACCAGCCGGAGGAAAGCGCGGAATACCTGTGCGCCATTCACCAACGGCTGTTGCAGACCATGCAGGACCCGCGTCTGAACCCGCAATTGCGCGAGGCGGCGTTGCGCCAGAGCAGCAAGACCTACGTCGAACTGTTGAATTTCATCAGCGATCACGGCGAGTACCCGCGTACCCATCGCCTGCTGGGCGGTACTGCGGCGCAACCGATCACTCCACACTACGGAGCACATTGATATGACCTACACCTTGCCTGCCCTGCCTTACGCCTACGACGCCCTGGAGCCGCATATTGATGCGCAAACCATGGAGATTCACTACACCAAGCATCACCAAACCTACATCAACAACCTCAATGCAGCGGTCGAAGGCACGGAGTTTGCGGGTTGGCCGGTAGAGAAGTTGGTGTCCAGCGTGCAGCAACTGCCGGAAAAGCTGCGTGCTGCCGTGATCAACCAAGGGGGTGGTCACGCCAACCACTCGTTGTTCTGGGCGGTGATGTCTCCAAAGGGCGGCGGTAAACCTGACGGCGCGCTGGGCAAAGCCATCGACGAGCATTTGGGCGGCTTCGACAGTTTCAAAGAGGCCTTCACCAAGGCCGCCTTGACCCGCTTCGGCAGCGGCTGGGCATGGCTGAGTGTCACCCCGCAAAAGACGCTGGTGGTGGAAAGCAGTGGCAATCAGGACAGCCCGTTGATGAGCGGCAACACGCCAATCCTGGGCCTGGACGTGTGGGAGCACGCCTATTACCTGCTGTATCAGAACCGTCGCCCGGAATACATCAACGCCTTTTATAGCGTGATCAACTGGCCGGAAGTCGCCGCACGCTACCAGGCCGCCCTGGCCTGATATTCAACCTATAACAAGATCTAAGGCCGACTATGGGCACTGAAACACTGGCGATCAGCAGCGGGCGAATGTTTCGTTATGCGTTTGGCTCGCTGTTGCTGTTGGCAGGGACTGCATTGCTGGTGGCCCATGGGCTGGCCTGGCTAAACCTTGAACCGCGTATCCTGCGCGCCTTGCAGGGCGGCGCTATCTGCGCGCTCGGCACGGCACTGGGCGCGGTGCCCGTGCTGGTCATACGCCGCATGCCGGTAGCGCTGAGCGATACCTTGCTGGGCTTTGGTGCCGGGGTAATGTTGGCGGCGACGGCTTTCTCGCTGATCGTACCGGGCATTGCGGCTGCCGAAGGCCTGGGGCTCTCGCCTTGGGGCGCCAGTGGTTTGATCAGCTTCGGCATCATGCTGGGGGCGTTCGGGCTGTATCTGGTAGACCGCAAGGTTTCCGGTGCGAGCCCGGAAATGCTGGTGGGTACGTCGGATAAACCCGTGATTGCGCCGCGTATCTGGTTGTTTGTGTTCGCCATCATTGCTCACAACATTCCGGAAGGTATGGCAGTGGGCGTTTCTGCCGGTGGCGGCATGCCGGACGCCGACAGCCTGGCCATGGGCATTGCCTTGCAGGATGTGCCGGAAGGTTTGGTGATTGCACTGGTGTTGGCAGGCGCGGGCATGTCGCGGGTCAAGGCGTTCTTGATCGGCGCCGCGTCAGGCTTGGTCGAGCCGGTGTTTGCCGTGCTGTGTGCGTGGTTGGTGAGCCTGGCTGAGGTTCTGTTGCCATTGGGGCTTGCGCTGGCGGCGGGGGCTATGTTGCTGGTGGTGACTCACGAAGTGATCCCGGAATCGCGCCGCAACGGTCACGAAAAGCTTGCCAGCCTGGGGTTGTGCGTCGGGTTTTGTTTGATGATGGTGATGGATACCGCATTAGGGTGAGGCCATTGCAGCCTCACACCTGTCTCAAAGGGTGGGTTTACTCACCCTCGTCAAAGTAGTTATTGATCAACTTAACCAGGGCGTCCATCGCTTCCTGCTCTTGTTCGCCTTCCGTCTTCAAGTGAATCTTGGTGCCCTTGCCCGCAGCCAGCATCATCATGGCCATGATGCTTTTGCCGTCGACCATCGATTCCGGCGTGCGCCCGGCGCGGATCTGGCAAGGGAACTGCCCGGCAACGCCGACAAATTTGGCCGAGGCGCGGGCGTGCAGGCCCAACTTGTTGATGATTTCAATTTCCAGAGCGGGCATCGCGGGGGTGTTCCTTTCAGCTAAGGTCGCGGTGGCGAACCTGGACGTTCTTGAGGGTTTGTTGCAGCACCTGGCCCAGGCGTTCGGTCAGGTAGACGGAACGGTGGTGGCCGCCGGTGCAGCCGATGGCAATGGTGACATAAGCCCGATTACTTGCGGCAAAGCGCGGTAACCATTTGAGCAGGTAGCTGGAGATATCCTGGAACATCTCCTCGACATCCGGTTGCGCAGCCAGGTACTCGGCTACTGGCTGGTCCAAACCAGACTGATCACGCAGCTCCGGCTTCCAGTAGGGGTTGGGCAGGCAGCGCACGTCGAACACCAGGTCGGCATCCACCGGCATCCCGCGCTTGAACCCGAACGACTCAACCAGAAAAGCCGTGCCTGGCTCCGGCTGGTTCAGCAGGCGCAGCTTGATGGCATCGCGCAACTGATACAGGTTGAGGTCCGTGGTGTTGATCTTGAGATCCGCGAGGTCAATGATCGGCCCCAGCAGCGTGGTCTCATCCTCTATGGCTTCGGCCAGGGAGCGATGCGGGCTGCTGAGAGGGTGACGTCGACGGGTTTCGGAGAAACGCTTGAGCAGCGTTTCCTCGTCGGCATCCAGGTACAGCACATCGCAGTGAATATGCTTGGCGCGTACTTCCTCGAGCAGTTGCGGGAAGCGCTCGAGATGGCTGGGCAGGTTGCGGGCGTCAATCGAGACGGCCACCAGTGGCTGCGGCAGTTCAGTGTGGATCAGGGCGCGTTCGGCCAATTCCGGCAGCAGGCCCGCCGGCAGGTTGTCGATGCAGTAGAAACCGTTGTCCTCCAGAACATTGAGGGCGGTGCTTTTACCCGAGCCGGAGCGGCCGCTGACGATGATCAAACGCATGGTTACTGCCCGCTTTGCTCATCGAGTACAACCTGATAAAGCGCCTCGTTGCTGCTGGCACTGCGCAGTCTGTCGCGTACTTCTTTGCGGTCGAGCATGCTGGCTATCTGCCGAAGCAGTTCCAGGTGCGCATCGGTGGCGGCTTGCGGGACCAGCAGAACGAACAGCAGGTCAACCGGGGCACCGTCGATGGCGTCGAAATCGATGGGGGCTTCGAGGTGGAGCAGGGCGCTGACGGGGGTCTCGCAGCCTTTGAGGCGGCAATGAGGAATGGCGATGCCGTTGCCAAAACCGGTTGAACCGAGTTTTTCACGGGCGATCAGCGCGTCGAATACATCCTGCATCTCCAGATCCGACACTTCGCGCGCGATCAGGTTGGCAATTTGTTCGAGGGCTTTCTTTTTGCTGCCGCCCGGCACGTTCACAAGGGAACGGCCGGGGGTCAGGATAGTTTCAAGTCGGATCATGGGTGGGGAGTGTTAGCGGCCTGTGCCTTGAAGAAGGCTCTGCTGCTTTTCCTTATGCTTTTTAAGTTGGCGGTCAAGCTTGTCAGTCAAGGCATCAATTGATGCATACATGTCTTCATGCTCGGCATTGGCGACTACTTCGCCACCGGGTATCTGGAGAGTCGCCTCAATTTTCTGCTGAAGCTTGTCGACCTTCATGATGACTTGCACATTGGTGATTTTGTCGAAATGACCCTCAAGCCGTTTCAGCTTCTGCTCGACGTATTCGCGCAATGGAGGGGTGACTTCTACATGGTGTCCACTGATGTTGACTTGCATACAGCTTCTCCTTCGTTGCCAGTGCATAAAGCGGTGGGTAGGAATACCCACCACTGGAACGCTATGGCCCGCCCGTCACATCAAACGCTTACGCTCGCTGGAAGGCGCGATCCCGAGGGACTCGCGGTACTTGGCGACGGTTCGACGGGCGACCTGAATGCCTTGTGCCTCCAGTAAACCAGCGATCTTACTGTCACTCAATGGCTTTTTCTGATTTTCCGCCGCAACCAGTTTTTTGATGATCGCGCGGATCGCCGTGGACGAGCATTCACCGCCTTCGGAGGTGCTGACGTGGCTGGAGAAAAAGTATTTCAGCTCATAAATACCCCGTGGGGTATGCATGAATTTCTGCGTGGTTACCCGTGAAATCGTCGATTCATGCATACCTACCGCTTCGGCAATGTCGTGCAGAACCAGTGGCTTCATCGCCTCGTCGCCATATTCCAGGAAGCCGCGCTGGTGCTCGACGATCTGGGTGGCCACTTTCATCAGGGTTTCGTTACGGCTTTGCAGGCTCTTGATGAACCAGCGCGCTTCCTGCAACTGGTTGCGCATGAAGGTGTTGTCGGCACTGGTGTCGGCGCGGCGCACAAAGCCTGCGTATTGTGGGTTGACCCGCAGGCGAGGCACCGATTCCTGGTTCAACTCCACCAGCCAGCGTTCGTTGTCTTTGCGCACGATCACGTCGGGCACGACATATTCGGCTTCGCTGGACTCGATCTGCGAGCCGGGGCGCGGGTTGAGGCTCTGTACCAGCTCGATGACCTGGCGCAGGTCGTCTTCCTTGAGCTTCATGCGGCGCATCAACTGGCTGTAGTCGCGGCTGCCCAGCAGGTCGATGTAGTCGGTGACCAGGCGCTGGGCTTCGGCGAGCCACGGGGTCTTGGCCGGCAGTTGGCGCAGTTGCAGCAACAGGCATTCGCTTAAGGTGCGAGCGCCAATGCCGGCAGGCTCGAACTGTTGGATGCGATGCAGGACGGCTTCGATTTCGTCCAGTTCGATGTCCAGTTCCGGGTCGAAGGCTTCAAGAATCTCGTCGAGCGTTTCGTCCAGGTAGCCCTGAT
This sequence comes from Pseudomonas sp. B19125, assembly GCF_044218855.1. NCBI lineage: Bacteria > Pseudomonadati > Pseudomonadota > Gammaproteobacteria > Pseudomonadales > Pseudomonadaceae > Pseudomonas > Pseudomonas sp. B19125. The sequence continues at coordinate 5,952,058 of NZ_CP162589.1, read as the reverse complement.
TGTTGATGCAGTCGATCAGGGTTACGGCGATCAGGCGATCGGTATCGGACATCGGCGCCAGGTTCAGTTGCCACAGCAAGTGGCTCTGCAGGCTCTCACCGGCGGACGTGCGAGTGGTGAAGTCCCACTCGTCGTCGTCATTGCTGGGCAGGCTGCTGGCGCTGGTCTGGTAGACGTCTTCCCAGGCGGTGTCCACGGGAAGCTCGTTGGGAATGCGTTCGTTCCATTCACCTTCCTCAAGGTTGTCCACCGTAGGGGCGGTTTCCTGATAGGACGGTTCCTGCACGTCGGGGTTGGGTTTTTGCTCGATGTTGTCGGCCAGCGGGTCTGCATTGTCGAAGTCGTCGCCTTCTTCCTGGCGTTCGAGCATCGGATTGGACTCCAGGGCCTCCTGGATTTCCTGTTGCAGGTCCAGGGTCGACAATTGGAGCAGGCGGATGGCCTGTTGCAGCTGCGGTGTCATCGTCAGCTGCTGGCCCATTCTCAGGACTAGCGATGGTTTCATGGCAGGGGCTTAACACCTTATTCGCCGGCGCAATGCGCCATCCACGACAGGGCGCGTGAGCGCCAAACATAAGCAAATTATATGCCTGATATCAGGGGCTTTGCCTAGAGCGCGGTAACAATAAAAAAACTGAGGTTTTTATTGACTTGCACGCGCCCCGGGCAATGGCCTGATACCACCGTGTTTACAGGCGGAACTCGTGACCCAGGTACACTTCCTTCACCAGTTCATTGGCCAGGATAGTGGCGGAGTCACCTTCTGCAATCAGTTGCCCATCGTTAACGATATAGGCGGTTTCGCAGATATCGAGGGTCTCACGCACGTTGTGGTCGGTGATCAGTACACCGATACCCTTGGCCTTGAGGTGATGGATGATCTGCTTGATATCGCCAACCGAGATCGGGTCGACACCGGCGAAAGGTTCGTCCAGCAGGATGAACTTCGGTGCGGTGGCCAGGGCACGTGCGATTTCCACACGGCGACGCTCGCCACCGGACAAGCTCATGCCGAGGTTGTCGCGGATGTGGTTGATATGGAACTCCTGCAACAGGCTTTCCAGCTCTTTGCGACGGCCGTCACGGTCGAGTTCCTTGCGGGTCTCGAGGATCGCCATGATGTTGTCGGACACTGACAGTTTGCGGAAGATCGACGCTTCCTGGGGAAGATAGCCGATGCCGGCGCGTGCACGACCGTGCATGGGCTGGTGGCTTACGTCCAGGTCGTCAATCAATACACGGCCCTGATCCGCCTGGACCAGGCCAACAATCATATAGAAGCAGGTGGTCTTGCCGGCGCCGTTGGGGCCGAGCAAGCCGACGATCTGGCCGCTGTCGATCGACAGGCTGACGTCGCGTACGACCTGACGGCTTTTATAAGCTTTGGCCAGATGCTGGGCTTTCAGGGTTGCCATCAGTTCGTCTTCTTCGCAGCGGGTTTTGGCGCAGGGGCGGCAGCGTCTTTCTGCTTCGGCTGGATAACCATGTCGATGCGCGGCTTCGGTGTGCCGATTTTTGTGCCATTGGCGCGACCGGCGGTAGCGATCTGCTTGACGGTGTCGTAGGTGATTTTTTCACCTTCGGTGGTATTGCCGTCAGTACTGACAACCCGTGCCTGGTCAATCAGGATAATGCGGTTCTGCTGGGCGTGATACTGGATGGTCTTGCCGTAGCCTTTCATCGGTGCCGGGTCGGCAGCCGCCTGCTTCTGTTCGAAGTAAGCCAGGTTGCCCACCGAAGTCACCACGTCGATGTCGCCAGCCGGGGTGCGAGTCAGCGTTACCGTGTTGCCGGTAATCTTCATCGAGCCCTGGGTGATGATCACGCCACCGGTGTAGGTCGCGACGCCTTGTTTATCATCCAGCTGCGCATCGTCAGCCGAGATATGGATCGGTTGCTGGCTATCGTTCGGCAGAGCCCAGGCGCTCACGCTTCCCAGTGCTGCGCCCAGACCGAGCAAAATAGGGAGGGTTTTAACGAGCCTCATACTGTCCTCTTACGTTCGATAGCAGGTGTATCCTGCTTTCTTTCAAATACGCTTTCATTCCCTTGCCAGTCGATACACCGCCAGCGCCGTCAATTCTAACGTCTTGCTCGGTCTGCGCATATTGCTGTTGTGGGAAAACGGTCATGCGACTGCTGGTGATGATGGTGTCACGCTTGTGTTCATCGGTGCGCGCAACGCGTACCGAGTCGATCAACTCAACCTGGGTGCCGTCCGCATTGACCTCGCCACGTTTGCTGGTGACGTGCCACGGAAAGTCGGTGCCGCGGAACAGGTTCAGGTCCGGGTTGGTCAGCAAGCTGACGTCGGAGGCTTTGACGTGCTCCACCTTATCGGAGGTCATCTCGTATTGGACCTTGCCGTCAGGCATGAACTGCACCGTATAGGCATTGGTGGCGAAATTGTCGATCAGCCCCTCGTCAACCTGTGCTACAGGCTTGTCGAGAAAGCGCTCCGGGCTGATATTCCAGTAGCCCACCGCCAGGAACAGCGCGGCGATGACCCCGAATAACAGGAAGTTGCGAATCTTTTTGCTCAGCATAAAACGCTCTATAAGTAGGCGGCGTGGGCCGCTTCAAGACTGCCCTGGGCACGCAGGATCAATTCGCAGAACTCGCGGGCAGCGCCTTCACCGCCACGTGCGACAGTAATGCCATGGGCGTGTTCACGAACAAATGCCGCTGCATTGGCGACGGCCATGCCCAGGCCCACTCGGCGAATGACCGGCAGGTCAGGCAGATCATCACCCAGGTATGCAACCTGCTCATAGCTTAGGTTGAGTTGGCCAAGAAGCTCGTCCAGAACCACCAGTTTATCCTCACGGCCTTGATACAGGTGAGGAATCCCCAGGTTTTGTGCGCGGCGTTCCACAACCGGTGTCTTTCGACCACTGATAATTGCCGTTTGCACACCGGCGGCCATCAACATTTTGATGCCCTGGCCGTCGAGGGTGTTAAAGGTCTTGAATTCGCTGCCATCTTCGAGAAAGTACAGGCGGCCGTCGGTCAGCACGCCGTCCACGTCGAAAATCGCCAGTTTGATGTGTTTGCCGCGTTGCATCAGGTCGCTGGTCATTTACATCACTCCCACACGCAGCAAGTCGTGCATGTTCAGGGCGCCGATCGGACGGTCGTCACTATTGACCACCACCAGCGCGCCAATCTTATGGTCTTCCATGATCTTCAGCGCTTCGGCTGCAAGCATCTCGGGGCGGGCGGTCTTGCCGTGGGGCGTCATCACCGCATCAATGGTCGCGGTGTGGATATCGATGGTGCGGTCCAGGGTGCGGCGCAGGTCGCCGTCGGTGAAGACTCCGGCCAGACGCCCGTCGGCTTCCAGGATTACGGTCATGCCCAGGCCCTTGCGGGTCATTTCCATCAGCGCGTCTTTGAGCAAGGTGCCGCGTTGCACGTGGGGCAGCTCATCCCCCGAGTGCATGACGTTTTCCACTTTGAGCAGCAGGCGACGACCCAGCGCGCCGCCAGGGTGCGAAAACGCGAAGTCTTCAGCGGTAAAGCCACGAGCTTCCAGCAACGCCACGGCCAGGGCGTCGCCCATGACCAGGGCGGCGGTGGTGGAGGAGGTCGGTGCCAGGTTAAGCGGGCAGGCTTCGTGGGCCACGTGCACGTTCAAATTGACTTCGGCAGCCTTGGCCAGCGTGGATTCCGGGTTGCCGGTGAGGCTGATCATCTTGATGCCCAGGCGCTTGATCAAGGGCAGCAAGGTCACGATTTCGTTGGTGGTGCCCGAGTTCGACAGCGCCAGGATAATGTCATCCTTGGTGATCATGCCCATGTCACCGTGGCTGGCTTCGGCCGGGTGCACGAAAAACGCCGTGGTCCCGGTGCTGGCCAGGGTGGCGGCGATCTTGTTGCCGACGTGGCCGGATTTGCCCATGCCGACCACCACAACGCGGCCCGTGCTGGCCAGAATCATCTCGCAGGCGCGTACGAAATCTGCGTCGATATGGGCCAGTAAACCTTCTACGGCTTCAAGCTCGAGGCGGATGGTGCGTTGTGCGGATTGAATAAGGTCGCTGGATTGGCTCATGTCTGAAATCGTATAGCCTGACGAAAAGTCGGCGATTATAGCGGTAATGATCAAATCCCTCACGCTAGTTATTCTGCAGGTGCCTGGGATTTATGCTCAGCCACGTGTTTTCCCTGTCCCGAATCTGAACAAGCGCTGTTCCGGCCTTGGGGGCTCTGTACCAGCAGTGATATAGTTCGCCGCCAGTTCGGTCGGCCCACCCCATGCCGCTAACTTTTGTGCATCTGTTGCAAACGAAAGTCGCAAGCATGGTGTCTGAGTGAAAGGCTGCATCCCAAGGAGATTAGATGAGTGCCGATAACGCCTACGCGGTCGAGCTGAAGGGTCTTACCTTCAAGCGCGGTTCGCGCAGCATCTTCAATAACGTCGATATTCGCATTCCCCGCGGCAAAGTCACGGGCATCATGGGGCCTTCCGGTTGCGGCAAGACCACTTTGTTGCGCCTGATGGGCATGCAATTGCGGCCCAGCGCCGGCGAAGTGTGGGTCAACGGCCAGAACCTGCCGACCCTGTCGCGCAGCGATCTGTTCGATGCGCGCAAGCATATGGGCGTGCTGTTCCAGAGCGGCGCCCTGTTTACCGACCTCGACGTTTTCGAAAACGTAGCGTTTCCGCTGCGGGTGCATACCCAGCTGTCCGATGAAATGATTCGTGACATTGTGCTGCTCAAACTGCAAGCCGTGGGCTTGCGCGGTGCCATCGACCTGATGCCCGACGAGTTGTCCGGTGGCATGAAGCGTCGTGTTGCGCTGGCGCGGGCTATTGCTCTCGATCCGCAGATCCTCATGTATGACGAGCCGTTCGTAGGCCAGGACCCGATCGCCATGGGCGTGCTGGTGCGCCTGATCCGCCTGCTCAACGATGCGTTGGGGATCACCAGCATCGTGGTTTCCCACGACCTGGCCGAAACCGCGAGCATTGCTGACTACCTTTATGTGGTCGGCGATGGCCAGGTGCTGGGGCAGGGTACGCCTGAAGAACTGATGAACGCTGATAACCCGCGCATTCGCCAATTCATGACCGGCGATCCCGATGGCCCGGTGCCTTTTCATTTTCCGGCAGCGGACTACCGCTCAGATCTTCTGGGGAAGCGCTGATGCGCAAGACATCTTTACTCGAGAAGGTTCGCCTTTTCGGCCGTTCCGGCATTGACTTGGTCGAGGTCCTGGGGCGTTCGACAATTTTTCTGTTTCACGCGCTGCTCGGGCGTGGCGGCATTGGCGGCGGTTTTGGCCTGTTGTTGAGACAGCTGCATTCGGTGGGCGTGATGTCCCTGGTCATCATCGTGGTGTCCGGGATATTCATCGGTATGGTGCTGGCGTTGCAGGGGTTCAATATCCTCTCCAGCTACGGTTCGGAGCAGGCAGTCGGGCAGATGGTTGCCCTGACGCTGCTGCGTGAGCTGGGGCCGGTGGTCACCGCTTTGCTGTTCGCTGGCCGTGCGGGTTCTGCATTGACCGCCGAAATCGGCAACATGAAGTCCACCGAGCAGTTGTCCAGCCTGGAAATGATCGGCGTCGACCCGCTCAAGTATATTGTTGCCCCGCGCCTGTGGGCCGGCTTCATATCCCTGCCGCTGCTGGCGATGATTTTCAGCGTGGTGGGCATCTGGGGTGGTTCGTGGGTGGCGGTTGACTGGTTGGGCGTCTATGACGGCTCCTACTGGGGCAACATGCAAAACAGCGTGACCTTCAGCGGCGACGTGCTCAATGGCATCATCAAAAGCATCGTTTTCGCCTTTGTAGTGACCTGGATCGCCGTATTCCAAGGCTATGACTGTGAGCCCACTTCAGAAGGGATCAGTCGCGCCACCACCAAGACCGTTGTGTACGCCTCGCTGGCGGTACTGGGCCTTGACTTCATTTTGACCGCCTTGATGTTTGGAGATTTCTGATGCAAAACCGCACTGTGGAAATCGGTGTCGGCCTTTTCTTGCTGGCTGGCATCCTGGCTTTACTGTTGCTCGCCCTGCGAGTCAGCGGCCTTTCGGCCAGCCCCACCGCCGATACTTATAAGCTTTACGCGTACTTCGACAATATTGCTGGTTTGACGGTCAGAGCTAAAGTGACCATGGCCGGTGTAACCATCGGCAAGGTCACGGCAATCGATCTGGATCGCGACAGCTTCACTGGCCGGGTGACCATGCAAGTCGACAAGAAGGTAGATAATCTGCCGACTGACTCCACTGCATCTATCCTCACTGCTGGGCTGCTGGGCGAGAAGTACATCGGCATCAGCGTGGGTGGGGAAACAGCCCTGCTCAAGGATGGTTCGACAATCCACGACACACAGTCGTCGCTGGTGCTTGAAGACTTGATCGGTAAATTCCTGCTCAATACGGTCAATAAAGACGCCAAATGAGGAACCTGTTCATGATCTCTACCTTGCGACGTGGCCTGCTGGTGCTGCTGGCAGCGCTGCCGCTGATGGCTAATGCCGCTGCCGGCGGTTCTGCGCACGATCTGGTGCAGGACACCACCAACAAGATGTTGGCTGACCTGACTGCCAACAAAGAGCAGTACAAGCAAGACCCGACCAGGTTTTACGAAGCACTGAATACCATTGTGGGCCCGGTGGTCGATGCCGAAGGCATTTCCCGTAGCATCATGACGGTCAAGTATTCGCGCAAGGCTACCCCTGCGCAAATGCAAACATTCCAGGAAAACTTCAAGAAGGGCCTGTTCCAGTTCTACGGCAACGCCCTGCTGGAGTACAACAACCAAGGTATTACCGTCGCCCCAGCCGGGGATGAGTCGGGTGATCGCACCAGCGTTAACATGAGCGTCAAAGGCAACAACGGCGCCATCTACCCTGTGCAGTACACGCTGGAGAAGGTCAACGGCGAGTGGAAACTGCGCAACGTGATCATCAACGGCATCAACATCGGCAAGCTGTTCCGCGATCAGTTCGCTGATGCGATGCAGCGTAATGGCAATAACCTGGACAAAACCATCAATGGTTGGGCCGGTGAAGTCGCCAAAGCCAAGGAAGAAACCGACAAACAAGCCGGGAAGCCTGCGCAATGACCGAGTCGGCTGTTCGTTTGGGTGACGCCGGCGAGTTGTTCCTCAGTGGCGTGCTGGATTACCGCACCGGGCCTGACCTGCGCAAGCAGGGTCAGGCGCTGATCAACAGCAGTAACGCACCTGCGTTGGTGCTTGATTGCTCGGCGGTGACCAAGTCCAGCAGCGTCGGCTTGTCGTTGTTGCTGTGCTTCATGCGTGATGCGCAAGCCGCCAAGAAGCCGGTCAGCATCCGCTCAATGCCCGAGGACATGCGTGAAATCGCTCAGGTTTCCGGTATTACCGAACTGTTGGCGCATCCTTAATACACATTATTAAAGAAGCCCCCCGTCAGAGTCCTGCTATGCGGGGTTCGCAGGCGCGGGGCTTTTTTGTATGATGTGCGACCCGTGCGCACTGGGCGCCGATAGAGGTTGAGCATGCAGGCCCTAGAAGTTAAAAGCTTCCTTGAAGGAAAGCTGCCGGAAACGATCGTAGAAGTTGAAGGCGAAGGCTGCAATTTCCAGCTGAACGTGATTAGCGATGAACTGGCGAAATTGAGCCCGGTCAAGCGTCAACAGCAGATCTATGCCCATTTGAACCCGTGGATCACCGATGGCAGCATCCACGCGGTTACTATGAAATTTTTCAGCCGCGCGGCCTGGGCCGAGCGTACCTGAGCCCCCAAGGCGTCGAGATTCTTATGGATAAATTGATTATTACCGGTGGTGCCCGCCTCGATGGCGAGATCCGCATTTCCGGTGCAAAAAACTCCGCCTTGCCGATCCTGGCAGCGACCCTGCTGTGCGATGGCCCGGTAACTGTGGCCAACCTGCCGCACCTGCACGACATTACCACCATGATCGAGCTGTTCGGTCGCATGGGTATTGAGCCGGTGATCGACGAGAAGCTGTCTGTCGAAATCGACCCGCGCACCATCAAGACCCTGATCGCTCCGTACGAACTGGTGAAAACCATGCGTGCCTCGATCCTGGTGCTGGGCCCGATGGTTGCCCGTTTCGGCGAAGCTGAAGTAGCACTGCCTGGCGGTTGCGCGATTGGTTCGCGCCCTGTCGACCTGCACATCCGTGGCCTTGAAGCCATGGGCGCGGTCATTGACGTAGAAGGTGGCTACATCAAGGCCAAGGCGCCGGAAGGCGGTTTGCGCGGTGCCAACTTCTTCTTTGATACCGTCAGCGTCACCGGTACCGAGAACATCATGATGGCTGCCGCCCTGGCGAACGGTCGCAGTGTGCTGCAAAACGCAGCGCGCGAGCCTGAAGTAGTCGACCTGGCCAACTTCCTGATCGCCATGGGTGCCAACATCACCGGCGCCGGCACCGACACCATCACTATCGACGGTGTGAAGCGTCTGCACTCGGCCACCTACAAAGTGATGCCGGACCGTATCGAGACCGGCACCTACCTGGTTGCCGCTGCCGTTACCGGTGGCCGCGTCAAGGTCAAGGACACCGATCCGACCATCCTGGAAGCCGTGCTGGAAAAACTCAAGGAAGCCGGTGCTGAAATCACTACCGGTGAAGACTGGATCGAGCTGAACATGCACGGCAAGCGGCCAAAAGCCGTAAACGTGCGTACGGCTCCTTACCCGGCGTTCCCGACCGACATGCAGGCGCAGTTCATTTCCTTGAACGCGATTGCCGAAGGCACAGGCGCCGTGATCGAGACCATCTTCGAAAACCGCTTCATGCACGTGTATGAACTGCACCGCATGGGCGCCAAGATCCAGGTCGAAGGCAACACCGCCATCGTTACCGGCATCGACAAGCTCAAGGGCGCGCCAGTGATGGCGACCGACCTGCGTGCCTCGGCCAGCCTGGTGATTTCGGCGTTGTGCGCCGACGGCGACACCTTGATCGACCGCATCTACCACATCGACCGTGGTTACGAGTGCATCGAAGAAAAGCTGCAGATGCTCGGCGCTAAAATCCGCCGCGTACCGGGCTAGCTCCTGGAACTGTAAACACCGTCACCTGTGGCGAGGGAGCTTGCTCCCGCTGGACTGCGCAGCAGTCCCGTTCTTGGGGGCCGCTTCGCGACCCAGCGGGAGCAAGCTCCCTCGCCACAGGGTTGTGTTTTCAGCTAATCCTGCTGAATTTGTTTCAAGTCGAGGCTGTAATGGCCTCGATCTGTGTCTGGCGCCGTTTGCGACCGGGCAGCAATAGCCTGATGAAGGACTGACGTTTCCCATGTTGACCATCGCACTGTCCAAGGGCCGCATCCTTGACGACACTTTGCCGCTTCTGGCTGAAGCGGGCATCGTGCCAACCGAGAATCCGGACAAGAGCCGCAAGCTGATCATCCCCACGACCCAGGACGACGTTCGCCTGCTGATCGTGCGGGCTACCGACGTGCCGACCTACGTTGAGCATGGCGCCGCCGACCTCGGTGTTGCGGGTAAAGATGTGCTGATGGAATACGGTGGCCAGGGCCTTTACGAGCCGTTGGACCTGCGTATTGCGCTGTGCAAGCTGATGACCGCCGGCCGTGTCGGTGACGTTGAGCCTAAAGGCCGCCTGCGCGTGGCCACCAAGTTCGTCAACGTCGCCAAGCGCTACTACGCCGAGCAAGGCCGTCAGGTCGACATTATCAAGCTCTACGGCTCGATGGAGCTGGCGCCGCTGATCGGCCTGGCTGACAAGATCATCGACGTGGTCGACACCGGCAACACCCTGCGCGCCAACGGCCTCGAACCCCAGGACTTCATTGCCGACATCAGCTCCCGCCTGATCGTCAACAAAGCTTCGATGAAGATGCAACATGCCCGTATCCAGGCGTTGATCGACACCCTGCGCAAGGCAGTGGAGTCTCGACACCGCGGTTGACTCACCCGCGCGGCCTTAGGCCGCGCCCGTCTATCCGCCTCATAGCCAGAATTCTCAGGTGCCCAAGCGGAAATGACTGCTAGTTTAGGGCGCCTGAGTTTTTGCCAATTCTATTGAGGCCCTCGCTATGACCACGTCCACTGCAATTGCCCGACTCAACGCTGCCGACCCGGATTTCGCCCATCATCTGGATCATCTGCTGAGCTGGGAAAGCGTGTCTGACGACTCGGTCAACCAGCGAGTGCTCGACATCATCAAGGCCGTGCGCGAGCGCGGTGATGCGGCGCTGGTGGATTTCACCCGTCAGTTCGATGGCCTGGACGTGAAGTCCATGGCCGACCTGATCCTGCCCCGTGAACGCCTGGAGCTGGCGCTGACACGCATCACTGCACCCCAGCGCGAAGCCCTGGAAGTGGCGGCGGCGCGGGTGCGCAGCTACCACGAAAAACAGAAACAGGATTCCTGGAGCTACACCGAAGCCGACGGAACCGTGCTGGGCCAAAAAGTCACGCCGCTGGACCGCGCCGGTCTGTACGTGCCCGGCGGCAAGGCCTCGTACCCGTCATCGGTACTCATGAACGCGATTCCGGCCAAAGTGGCGGGCGTGACCGAAGTGGTCATGGTGGTGCCGACCCCGCGTGGTGAAATCAACGAGCTGGTGCTGGCCGCTGCCTGCATCGCCGGTGTCGACCGCGTGTTCACCATTGGTGGTGCGCAAGCCGTTGCAGCCCTGGCCTACGGCACCGAAAGCGTGCCGAAGGTCGACAAGGTGGTTGGCCCCGGCAACATCTATGTCGCCACCGCCAAGCGCCACGTATTTGGCCAGGTCGGTATCGACATGATCGCCGGCCCTTCGGAAATTCTCGTGGTGTGTGATGGCCAGACCGACCCGGACTGGATCGCCATGGACCTGTTTTCCCAGGCCGAGCACGACGAAGACGCCCAGGCGATTCTGGTCAGCCCGGACGCCGAGTTCCTCGACAAAGTCGCCGCCAGTATCAATAAGCTGCTGCCGACCATGGAGCGCGCCGAGATCATCGAGAAGTCGATCAATGGCCGTGGTGCGCTGATTCTGGTGCGTGACATGGAACAGGCCATCGAAGTGGCCAACCGCATTGCGCCAGAGCACTTGGAGTTGTCCGTAGCCGACCCACAGGCCTGGCTGCCGTTGATCCGCCACGCCGGTGCGATCTTCATGGGCCGTCACACCAGCGAAGCCCTGGGCGACTACTGCGCCGGCCCCAACCACGTGCTGCCGACGTCCGGCACCGCGCGGTTCTCGTCGCCGCTGGGGGTGTATGACTTCCAGAAGCGCTCGTCGATTATCTTCTGCTCGCCACAAGGCGCCTCCGAACTGGGCAAGACTGCCTCGGTGCTGGCCCGTGGTGAATCGCTGAGCGCTCACGCGCGTAGCGCCGAATATCGCATCCTTGAAGAGGGGAAATGAGGCATGAGCAAATTCTGGAGCCCCTTCGTCAAGGACCTCGTGCCTTACGTACCCGGCGAACAACCGAAGCTGACCAAGCTGGTCAAGCTCAACACCAATGAAAACCCCTACGGCCCTTCGCCCAAGGCGCTGGCCGCGATGCAGGCCGAGTTGAACGACAATTTGCGCCTGTACCCGGACCCCAACAGCGACCTGCTCAAGCAGGCCGTGGCCAAGTATTACGCGGTCGACGCCAGCAAGGTGTTCCTCGGCAACGGTTCCGACGAAGTGCTGGCGCACATCTTCCACGGCCTGTTCCAGCACGACTTGCCGCTGCTGTTCCCGGACATCAGCTACAGCTTCTACCCGGTGTACTGCGGCCTGTATGGCATCAAGTCCGCCCCGGTGCCGCTGGACGAGCAATTCCAGATCCGCGTGGCCGACTACGCCAAGCCCAACGGCGGGATCATCTTCCCCAACCCGAACGCGCCGACTGGCTGCGTGCTGGCGCTGGATGCAGTGGAGCAGATCCTCAAGGCCAGCCCGGATTCGGTGGTGGTGGTCGATGAAGCCTATATCGACTTCGGCGGCGAAACCGCCATCAGCCTGGTGGATCGCTACCCGAACCTGCTGGTGACCCAGACCCTGTCCAAATCGCGCTCACTGGCCGGTTTGCGTGTAGGCCTGGCCGTGGGCCACCCGGACCTGATCGAGGCGCTGGAGCGGGTCAAGAACAGCTTCAACTCCTACCCGCTGGATCGCCTGGCGATTGTCGGCGCGGCGGCGGCTTTTGAGGACCGTGAGTACTTCGAGAAAACGTGCAAGCGGGTGATCGACAGCCGCAACACGGTGGTCGCGCAGTTGCAAGGCAAGGGCTTTGAAGTGTTGCCTTCAGCGGCCAACTTCATCTTTGCCCGTCACCCACGGCACGACGCCGCGGGTTTGGCCGCAAAGCTGCGTGAGCAAGGCGTGATCGTGCGGCACTTCAAGCAGGAGCGGATTGCCCAGTTCCTGCGGATCAGCATCGGTACGCCGGAGCAGAACCAGGCGCTGATCGATGGCCTCGGCGAGCTTTAAGCCACACTGAAGAGCAAAAAATGTGGGAGCTGGCAAGGCAGCTCCCACATTTTTTTTGCGTTGAGCCAGTTAGATCAACGGCTCATCCGGCTTCTTGTTCTTCCAGCCATCATTGCCCGGCAGCAGCAGGTTCAAACCAATCGCTACCACCGCACACAGGGCGATGCCCTTGAGGCCGAAATCATCCGGGCCAGTGCCGGTGCCGACCAGCACGCCGCCAATCCCGAACACCAAAGTCACCGACACAATCACCAGATTGCGCGCCTCACCCAGGTCGATCTTGTGGCGGATCAACGTGTTCATGCCAACCGCCGCAATCGAGCCGAACAGCAGGCACAGAATCCCGCCCATCACCGGTACCGGGATGCTTTGCAGCAACGCGCCGAACTTGCCGATAAACGCCAGGCTGATGGCAAACACGGCCGCCCAGGTCATGATTTTCGGGTTGTAGTTCTTGGTCAGCATCACCGCGCCAGTCACTTCAGCGTAGGTGGTGTTTGGCGGGCCGCCGAACAGGCCGGCAGCGGTGGTGGCAATCCCGTCACCCAGCAGGGTGCGGTGCAGGCCGGGCTTCTTCAGGTAATCGCGACCGGTCACGCTGCCCACCGCAATCACACCGCCGATATGCTCGATCGCCGGGGCCAGGGCCACCGGGACGATAAACAGGATGGCCTGCCAGTTGAACTCCGGCGCGGTGAAGTGGGGCAGGGCGAACCACGGCGCGGCGGCGATTTTCGCGGTGTCGACCACACCAAAGTAGAACGACATGGCAAAGCCGACCAGCACGCCGGAGATAATCGGCACCAGGCGGAAAATGCCTTTGCCGAATACCGCGACGATCAAGGTGGTCAGCAGCGCCGGCATCGAAATCAGCATCGCCGTCTGGTAATGGATCAGCTCGCTGCCATCGCCGGCTTTGCCCATTGCCATATTGGCGGCAATCGGCGCCATGGCCAGACCGATGGAAATGATCACCGGGCCAATCACCACAGGCGGCAGCAGGCGGTCGATGAAGCCCGTGCCTTTGACCTTAACGGCCAGGCCCAAAAAGGTATAAACGAAACCGGCCGCCATCACCCCGCCCATGGTCGCCGCGAGGCCGAACTGGCCTTTGGCGAGAATTATCGGGGTGATAAACGCAAAGCTCGATGCCAGGAATACCGGCACCTGCCGCCCTGTCACCACCTGGAACAGCAGCGTGCCCAGGCCTGCGGTGAACAGTGCGACGTTTGGATCAAGACCTGTGATCAGTGGCATCAACACCAGCGCGCCAAATGCTACAAACAGCATTTGTGCGCCAGACAGGATCTGGCGCCAAAGCGGGTCGTTGAATTCATCCTGCATGCTCACGCGTCCTTCTGCTTGGTGCCGAAGATCTTGTCACCGGCATCGCCCAGGCCTGGGATGATGTAGCCGTGTTCGTTCAAGCGCTCGTCGATGGAGGCGGTGTAGATCTGCACGTCCGGGTGAGCCTTTTCGACGGCAGCGATGCCTTCGGGGGCAGCTACCAGCACCATGGCGCGGATGTCCTTGCAGCCAGCTTTTTTCAGCAGGTCGATGGTGGCAACCATGGAGCTGCCGGTGGCGAGCATCGGGTCGATGATCATTGCCAGGCGTTCGTTGATTTCCGGGACGAGTTTTTCCAGGTAGGTGTGCGCCTGCAAGGTTTCTTCATTACGAGCCACGCCCACGGCGCTGACTTTGGCGCCCGGGATCAGGCTGAGCACGCCTTCGAGCATGCCGATACCGGCGCGCAGGATAGGCACTACGGTGATTTTCTTACCGGCGATTTTCTCTACTTGTACGGGACCGGCCCAACCGGGGATCTCGTAGGTTTCCAGCGGCAAATCCTTGGTCGCTTCATAAGTCAGCAGCGCTCCGACTTCCTGAGCAAGCTCACGGAAATTCTTCGTGCTAATGTCGGCACGGCGCATAAGGCCGAGTTTGTGTCGGATCAGCGGGTGGCGGATCTCGCGAGTGGGCATGGGAAAGGCTCCGGCGGCGGGCAAAAAAACCGGCCTAGATTAATCTATCCGAGGGTGTTGTCCTATAGACATCTAGTACGTTAGTCCATTAAGGCTTGATCGTTGCGCCTCACATGCGTACCTTTGCCCGCTTTTCTTGCCACAGCACCCCCTTGGAGAGCGCCATGTCCGCTGATCTCGAGCATATCCGTCAAATCATGCGCGAGGCTGACTGCCTGTACACCGAAGCGCAAGTCGAAGAAGCGATCGCCAAGGTCGGCGCACACATCAGCCGCGAAATGGCCGACACCAACCCGGTGGTCTTCTGCGTGATGAACGGCGGCCTGATTTTCGCCGGCAAATTGCTGACTCATCTGCAATTCCCGCTGGAAGCCTCCTACCTGCACGCCACCCGTTATCGCAACGAGACCAGCGGCGGCGACCTGTTCTGGAAAGCCAAGCCGGAAGTGTCGTTCATCGACCGCGACGTGCTGATCATCGACGACATCCTCGATGAAGGTCACACCCTGGGCGCGATCATCGACTTCTGCAAACATGCCGGCGCGCGCAAAGTGCACACCGCCGTACTGATCGACAAAGACCACGACCGCAAAGCCCGTCCGGACCTCAAAGCCGATTACGTCGGCCTGCCGTGCATTGACCGCTACATCTTCGGCTACGGCATGGACTACAAAGGCTACTGGCGTAACGCCAATGGCATCTACGCGGTTAAAGGGATGTAAACCATGGTGCGCTTTCTTGATCAGACGCTGTTCGCGCAATTGGCCGAGAAAGCCGCCGCCAGCCCTCGCGGCCGGCACCATCACAACTTCCATCAGATGGAAGAACCCTGCCATCGCCTGGCCGTTGGCCTGCAACCCGACACCTATGTGCCGCCGCATCGGCACCTGCGTGCCGACAAGGCGGAAACCCTGTTGGTGCTCAAGGGCAGCCTCGGCTTACTGGTGTTCAGCGATACCGGCGAGGTGATTGCCAAGCGCATTCTGCAGGCGGGCGGTGAGTGTGCAGGCGTCGATCTGCCGCCAGGCGTGTTTCATGGCCTGGTGGTTCTGGAGCCTGACAGTGTGATGTTTGAATGCAAGGCCGGGCCGTATCGCCCGATAGGCGAGGGCGAGTCACCCGACTGGGCGCCCCGCGAAGGCGATTCCGGTGTGGCCGAGTATCAACGCTGGATGCTCGCCCAGTTCGATTGAGCTACAGTGCTCGGCCTTCTTCTACGGAGCGGCCCATGAGCCTGTTGACACGCACCTGCGCCGCCCTGGCGTTGACTCTCAGTTTGCCACTGGCTGCCGCGCCCGCGCCGATGCACAGCCAGTTCCTGCCGCCCGATGACCTGACCCTGCGTGCGCAAACGCCCGACCAGCAGCAACTGCTGCAAGTTACCGAGTATGCGGTGGTGGTGGGTAACCAGCGGCAGTCGACGCAACAGCCAATTCCGGTGACCTCGCCGTTGATGATCCGCCTCAAGGGGAAATCCCTGAACAAGGGCGCGACGATCAGTCAGGTGGTGCTCAATTTTGATGCCGAAAGCAAAAGCCTGAAAAAGCCGATGTTCGATGACGCCAGCAAAACCCTGACCCTGTCTTACCCAATGGCGCAATATCGAGTGATTGTCGACCTGCTGCGCAATGACACGGTGTATGTGCAGTTCCTCAGTTATACCAATGGGCATATCTGGGCGGATCTGCACACAGGGGCCGTACGCGCAAAGTAATTAAGCCGAATGCAGTCAATGTGGGAGCTGGCTTGCCTGCGATGGCGGCGGGTCAGTTGGCCCAACTGTCACTGATGCACCGCTATCGCAGGCAAGCCGGCTCCCACATGAGTGTTTGGTTGTTTTCGAAGGTGGTGTCTGGCAGGTAGACTCCCAATCCCGTGTAAATGTCTGCAGGCTGGAGTCGGTAATGCGTAAAGATAAGAAACAGGTGATTGGTGACGAGATCGGCGACGACCAGATCAAGTTGTTCCTGGATTTTGAGCCAGTCGACGCGACTTCACCGTCCCTGCACAAGCTGATCAAGGCCTACCGTGGCCTGCGTATCGACGACTTCGAGCGCTTCCTGGGCTTTTTCAAGGAAGCTGGCCTGGACCTGGATGGTAAGGACGAGCACGGCAAGACCTTCGTCGAGCTGATCAAGGACCAGCGCAACGCGCCTGAGTACATCGAGCTGATCGAAAACGCTCGCGGCTGATTATCCCGGCCACAAAAAAACGCCCCGAAGGGCGTTTGATCGTTCCCACGCTCCGCGTGGGAATGCCTCCACTGACGCTCCGCGTCAAGACCTCAAGCGAAGCTTTCAGCCTCGTTGCTTTGCGCAACCAGCTCCAGGCTGATGTTGTTCTGCGCATTGATCTTGCGATACAGCTCAGCGTCCGTCTCCAGCACTTTTTCCCTCGCCGGGAAGATCTCGTGCAGCTTGGCCGCCCACTCACCAGCAGCCTTGGCCGGGAAGCAGCGCTCGATCAGTTCCAGCATGATCGAAACCGTCACCGAAGCGCCTGGGGACGCACCCAGCAGGGCCGCCAGCGAGCCGTCTTTGGCCGCGACCAGCTCGGTGCCAAATTGCAGCACGCCGCCTTTTTTCGGGTCTTTCTTGATGATCTGCACCCGTTGTCCGGCCACTTCCAGGCGCCAGTCTTCGGCTTTGGCTTGCGGGTAGAAGCGACGCAGTGATTCCAGGCGCTGCTCCATGGACTGCATCACTTCGCTGACCAGGTATTTGGTCAGGTCCATGTTGTCGCGAGCGACCGCCAGCATCGGGCCGATATTGCCGGCGCGAACCGACAGCGGCAGGTCGAGGAACGAGCCGTGCTTGAGGAACTTGGTGGTGAAGCCGGCGTATGGCCCGAACAGCAGGGATTTCTGGCCATCGACCACGCGGGTGTCCAGGTGCGGCACGGACATCGGCGGCGAGCCCACGGCGGCCTGGCTGTAGACCTTGGCCTGGTGGTGCTTGACCACTTCCGGGTTGTCGCAACGCAGCCACTGGCCACTGACCGGGAAGCCGCCGAAGCCTTTGCTTTCTTCGATGCCCGAAGCTTGCAGCAGCGGCAGGGCCGCGCCACCGGCGCCGAGGAACACGAACTTGGCGTCGACTTCGCGGGTGTTGCCGCTATTGACGTCCTTGATGCTCACGGTCCAGCCCGCGCCATTGCGCTTGAGGCCGGTAACGCGCTTGCTGTACTTGACCTGGGCATCCGGTGCGCTGGTCAGGTGCGACAGCAGTTGGTTGGTCAGGGCGCCGAAATTGACGTCGGTGCCGTTCATCACGCGGGTGGCCGCGATTTTTTCGTCGAGCGGGCGGCCCGGCATCATCAGCGGCATCCACTCGGCCATCTCATTGCGGTCTTCGGTGTAATGCATGTCCGAGAACGCATGGTGCTGGCTGAGGGTTTCAAAGCGTTTCTTGAGGAAAGACACGCCTTTGTCGCCTTGCACGAAGCTCAGGTGCGGCACCGGGCTGATAAAGGACTTGGACGAGCCAAAGGTGCCCTTTTTGGTCAGGTAAGCCCAGAACTGCTTCGACACCTCGAACTGGGTGTTGATGTGCACGGCTTTCTTGATATCGATGGAGCCGTCGCCAGCCTGCGGCGTGTAGTTCAGCTCACACAGCCCGGCGTGGCCGGTGCCGGCGTTGTTCCACGGGTTGGAACTCTCCGCGGCACCCGAATCCATCAGCTCAACGACTTCCAGCTTGAGGCCGGGGTCGAGCTCTTTGAGCAATACGGCCAGGGTGGCACTCATGATGCCGGCCCCTACCAGTACTACGTCGACTGCTTCGTTATGCGCCATTTAACGCGTCTCCAAAATCTGCAGCACCAAATTGACGGCATGGCTGCCAGGAGTGACGGGGCGGTTCACGTGTTGCCCCAGGTTACCCATGGCCAGGATCGCCATGTCCGTTTCGCAATTCTTTGCAACTTCAGCACACGCTTCCTGCCAGGCTAATCTGCCTATGAACGCATTCATGGGCGCCTGTGGCAATTCGACTTATGGTCAAAGCGTGCGATTTGTGCAATCAAACCGTAGCGGACAGGCTCAAGCTCCGGTGTTTGAGGAGTACTCGGTCCTGTGTGGTTGGGCTGTTCCAGACGCTGATGGTGCTTGTACAAACGCCAAACTATTCATTTGCTCGCCACACTCTTGTGAAGTTGTGAAAACCCGTTTTTTTCACGCTCTTTTGAAGACGTGAACCTCAAAAAAGGGCTGCCCCAGCCTGGCACCTGGCCCGTAAACCCCTGCCGACACGCGGCAAGACGGGCAAACAACTCAAGTGGCCGAGCGCAATGGCAGCTCTGGCAGATTCGGTAAAGAGGGGTGGTTTGCAAAGAAAACAGCAAGCGCGCCAGCTTCACTCGATCTGTGTGGGCGGCTCTCTGTGGGCGATTGGGGGGTTAATACCGAGGCATTAACGATGCTGCGAGGCCCGATCAGGAGACGTCCTTATAATCGGGGGGAGATTGTAGCGAAGAACGCCAGGGAAATGGGCGTGTTTTGTGACTTTTATTAGGGCGTTCAGGAAGCCAGTGCGTGCCGCGAGTGCGTGTGGGCAACCCGTGGGCTGATTCGGGCGTTCATTGGCAGTGGGCGGTGCATCCAGCCCAGATGTGTCTCCGTGACTTCCACCCAGCCCTCGCCCACGGGTGGCAGGCTGCACTGCTTGAACGCCACGCAATGGCCATTGGCATCGAGCCGTGCGTAGTGGCGATGGCGGGGGTGGGACATGAACAATGATTTAAGAAGGCGCATGGCTTTGTACCTGTTACGTTACATGCTTGAAGGTTGCCAGTGTGCCATGACAGTGGAGTGACGAAATTATGCGAAATTGTAATTTCAGCCCGCCTTCAGCTGCCGTTCAGGATGGCTGGTGAGTGGCCCACATGCGCCGTTATACTGGCGGCCTGTTTGCACCTAGTCCTGGAGAAATGAGTATGTTGCAACGCCTGTTGTTCGGTTTGATCACTGTGACCAGTTTGACCCTGGTTGGCTGCGCCAACAGCCCGCAACAACTCAGCCCGCAACCTAAAGTCACGGCGCAACTGGCGCCTGTCGGCCACGGCCAGCCGGTATCGGTGCGCGTGGTAGATGGTCGTCCTTCGCCAACCCTGGGTTCCCGTGGTGGTCTGTACCCTGAGACCGCGCTGATTTCGGTACAAGGCCAGGACGTGCTGCCCAAGCTGCAAGCCCAGGCTGAAGCCGCCGTGCGCCTGCTGGGCTTCACCCCGGCCAACTCGCCGGGCGCGCCGCAGTTGACCATCACCCTGGCTGAGCTGAAGTACCAGTCGCCCAAAGAAGGCCTGTATGTGACGGAAGCCTCCATCGGCGCGACCTTCAAGTCCGACGTCAGCGCCGGCACACGCCGCTACAGTGGCCGCTACGGCGCGTCCCTGAACCAGCGCTTCGGTATGTCGCCGAACCAGGAAACCAACACCAAGCTGGTCAGCGACGTGTTGAGTGATGCCCTGACGCGCTTGTTCAAAGACCCGAGCATCGGTTCGCTTCTCAACGCGCAGTAACCGTCAGGCGGGCGCGCAACGCCCCCATCGCCGGGCTCAGCAATGAGCCCGGTTTTTTTATGCCTGTAGCCTTCATGCAGCCGTTTCGACATAAAAGTCCAGCACACTCACGCC
Source organism: Pseudomonas sp. B19125 (assembly GCF_044218855.1). NCBI lineage: Bacteria > Pseudomonadati > Pseudomonadota > Gammaproteobacteria > Pseudomonadales > Pseudomonadaceae > Pseudomonas > Pseudomonas sp. B19125. The sequence continues at coordinate 5,932,037 of NZ_CP162589.1, read as the reverse complement.
AGTGAGCAGGTCCAGCTCCGGCAGGTCGGCATGCTGGTGCCCGCCGAGCGCGCAATACACCAGCCAGTGGCGGTCCTGGACGTTGAATGCGAGGCCGCCGACCAGCGCTTCCTGTTCATCGTTCTGGGCCATCAGGTACAGCCGATCCTGGTTTTGTGCGTGCAGCATGACAAGCTCCCAAGCGTTCGAAGGGCAACAGAGTGGCTTGTTAAGGTGACGTTCAGGTGACGCTGTAAATTACTGGATACATTAACCGTACATGGGGGACGGAACGTTTCAGCGGCAGGAGGCCAATATCATTCAGGTTTGTATCTGAATTGATACCAAGACACTCGTCTACCGAGGTTTGCGATGGCGCTGCCCGCACTGCTGATCAATGCTGTGGCTTTATTGGTGGCCTGCCCGGGTGCAGCGCTGCTGTTCATTACCCGCCTGCGCGAGCAGCGAGCGCTGGCCGACCTGACCGCCCAAAGCGAAGACCGCGCGATCGACCAACCGATGTTGTTTCTGGATGTGCGTACCGAACGGTCGCATCGCCTGGCTTACCGCGTCGGGTTTGCCTGCCTCGGCCTGGCGCTGGCCGTGTCCTGGCTCAGCACCCACCTCTAAAACCACCGAAAGACCAATGTGGGAGCTGGCTTGCCCGCGATAGCAGTGTGCCAGTCGATAGATTCGGTTCTGACACGCCGCCATCGCGGGCAAGCCCGCTCCCACATTTTGGTTTGGTATTTACAGAGGAATCCCGGCCTTGACCCGGTATTGATTCCTCACCGGCGTCGCATACTGCGTCACCAAGTACGGCCGGTGTTCCACCGGGCATTCATTCAAGCGCCGTTCCCACTCCGCTTTGGCCTTGGCCAGCTCATCGGCCGGGAACACCTCGGCTGCCGCCGGCACCTGCAATTGCGGGTCGGCGTCGCTCCACTGCGCATACGCCAGGTAATGCACCGGGAACAGGCGATAACCGCCGAGAATCTGGCGGTCCATTTCTACGGCCAACAGTTTGGTGTCTTCAAAGCGTTCGGTGATCGGCGGTGCGAAGTTCACGTGCACGCGGCCCTTGTAGCCGGTAATGCCCAGCGCAATGCTCACATCGTCTTCACCTGGCGCCTTGCTGTAGGTGCCGGTGGTGGCGCGGATGTACAGCTCGCGGGCCTTGGCGCTGTCGCATGGGTCGTATTCATAGCTGATCGACACCGGCGTCAGGTTCAGCGACTGGATCACCTCTGCAAACGGCTCGTCCTTGCGGCTGACGTGGAACATCTTGAGGATCGCCGACTCGGTGCGATCATCCCCGTCCTTGGCCCGCCCTTCGGCCTGGGCGATCCAGATCGACTGGCAGTCGTTGCGGATCGAATGGTTGATATAGGCCGACAGCAGGTTATACGCCGCCATCTTCTCCTTTCGCCCAGTGATCGAGCGGTGCACGATAAAGCTCTTGTTCAGGCGCATCAGGTCGCTGACAAACGGCTTTTGCAGCAGGTTGTCGCCGATGGCGATGCGTGGCGTCGGCAGGCCGGCGTGGTACACGGCATAGTTGACGAAGGCCGGGTCCATCACGATATCGCGGTGGTTGGCCAGAAACAGATAGGCGGTGCCGGACTTGAGCTGCTCGACGCCGGTATAAGTCACGCCGTCGGTCGCCCGATCTATGGTGTGATCGACGTAGTACTCGACTTTGTCCTGCAGCGTGGCCACGGTGGTGACGCCGGCAAATTCACGGCGCAGTTTGCGGGCGATCATCGGCTTGAGCAGCCAGCCCAGGGCGCCGGCAAAGCGCGGGAAGCGAAAGTGAGTCAGGATGTCCAGAAAGGCCTTGTCACTGAACAGGCGCGCCAGCACGGCCGGGACTTCGCTGTCGTTGTAAGGTCGGATGGTATCGAATTCGCCCATCATGCTCTCTTGTTAGAAACGGCTAGGGTAAGTAAAGGAAATATCAGGGTGCGGCCGCAATATTGGCTCTGCCGTGAATAGCCCTGTAAATAGACCGGCGATTATACGCACAAGTCACCTGGGAGACCGCGATGGAAGAGGAGTCGTACGAATGTCCTTATTGTGGAGAGGTGGTCACGGCGTTGCTGGACCTGTCGGGAGGCGATCAGCAATATATAGAGGATTGCCCGGTGTGCTGCCGGCCCATTACTTTCGAGCTACAGGTGCATGATGACGAATGGATGCTGAACGTGCGCAGCGAAAACGAGTAACAGGTACACCCCATGCAGCGAATCTACGAACCGGAAAACCTGATGGAGGGCGAGCTGCTGCAACAGATGCTTGCCAGTGAAGGCATCGAGGCGCACCTGGTGGGGCGCCATTTGCTCGGTGGGACCGGCGAGTTGCCGATCTTCGGCCTGTTGGGCCTGGAAGTCGACAACGACCAGGCCGCCTACGCCCGCGAATTGATTACGGCCTATAACGGCGCGCAACCCATGCCCGGCGATGAACCCGACAGCTTCCCCGACGTGTTGGTCTGTTAGGCTGTCGGTCGGTTTACCCCAAGAGTCGTGTTGCCCCATGTGTGGACGTTATGCCCTGTTTCGCTGGAACCCTTCCTTTGCTGCCTTGCCGGGCTTCCCGGCCGACCAGCAGGCCCAGTGGAACATCTCCCCGAATGATTCGGTGCTGATCCAGCGCCTGAGCGAAGGCCAGCGCACCCTGGCCCGTGCGCGCTGGGGCCTCACGCCACCGTGGCTCACCGACCTTTCGCGCACGCCAGCCCACGCGCGCGCCGAAACCCTGGCCGAACAACCGATGTTTCGCGAAGCCTTGCGCCAGCGCCGTTGCCTGCTGCCGGCCAACGGTTTCTACGAATGGCGCGGCACCCAGCGTAAACGCCCGTATTGGCTGACGCCGGGTGAAGGCTCGACACTGTTTTTTGCGGCGATCTGGGAAGCGTATCCGGTGCAAGAGCAGGTGTGGCTGAGTACGGCGGTGGTGACCCAGGCCGCGCAGAGTCAGCGGCGGCCGTTGATTCTGGAGGCGGCAGGGCAAGAGGCGTGGTTGAATCCTGAGACGCCGCTGCACGTGTTGCAGGGCTTGTTGGCCAGCGAGCCTGCCGCGTTGCGCGAGCGGGTGTTGGCCAATATGGTCAATGATCCGAAGTTGAATGGGCCGGAGTGTCTGACCCCAGGTTGAGGTTGGCTTTGCTGGACTCATCGCAGGCAAGCCAGCTCCCACATGTTGAGTGTATTCACAAATCCAAATGTGGGAGCTGGCTTGTCGGGTCGCCGCATCGCTGCGATAGCGGCCTCAGACCTTGAACTGATTGATCAACCGCCGCTGCTGCTCCGCCAACTTGGTCAAATCCGCACTCGCTGCGCTGGACTCATCCGCACCACCCGCCACCTCATTGGCCACCTGGCCAATATTGATCACATTGCGATTGATGTCCTCGGCCACGGCGCTCTGCTCTTCGGCCGCGCTGGCGATTTGCGTGTTCATGTCGTTGATCACCGACACCGCCTGGGTAATGGTCTCCAGCGCTTCGGCCGCCTTCGCCGCGTGCTGCACGCTTTCGTCGGTACGGTTCTGGCTGTCTTCCATCACCCGCACCACATCCCGCGTGCCTTGTTGCAGCTGTTGGATCATGGTCTGGATTTCTTCAGTGGCTTTTTGGGTTTTCTGCGCCAGGTTGCGCACCTCATCGGCCACCACCGCAAAACCACGCCCTTGCTCACCGGCGCGGGCCGCTTCGATGGCGGCGTTGAGCGCCAGCAGGTTGGTCTGCTCGGCAATCCCGCGAATCGCCGTGAGGATCGCGTTGATATTTTCGCTGTCCTTGGCCAGGGTTTGCACCACACCGACCGCCTTGCCGATTTCTTCAGCCAGCGCGCCGATGGAAGTGGACGTGTCGCGCACAATACGCATGCCTTGGCTTGCGGCCTGGTCGGCATGGCTGGCGGCTTGCGCGGCCTGGGTGGCGTTGCGTGCCACGTCTTGCGCAGTGGCGGTCATTTCGTGCACAGCGGTGGCCACCTGGTCGATCTCGACCATCTGTTTATGCACGCCCTGGTTGGTGCGAATCGCGATGTCGGCGGTGTGTTCTGACGAGTCGCTGACCTTCTGCACCGAACTCACGACCTGAGTGATCATGCCCTGCAACTTGATCAGGAAGGTATTAAAGCCGTTGGCAATCGCGCCCAGCTCATCGGCGCGATCACTGGTGAGGCGGCGGGTAAGGTCACCTTCGCCCTGGGCGATATCGTTGAGCATGGCCACCATTTGCTTGAGCGGGCGGGCGATGCCATGGCCCACCAGCCAGATCACCAGCAAACCGATACCGGCGATCAACAGGCCGACCATGGCCATGCCGAAGGTGTCGGTCTTGCGCTGGGCTTGCAGGTCGCCTTGCAGCTTCTGCGAGTCGGCCATTACCGCACTCAGCGGCAGTTGCAGCATCAAGGTCCAGCGCGCTTCGGCCTGGCCGATGTTGAAGGGCAGGAACAGCTCGATATGCCCGTGCTCCTTGTCGATGTCGTAGCGCACTTCGCCGACTTTCAACTGGCCGAGGTTGGCCAGCTCGTTGCTGTCGAGCAGGTCGCTGGCTTTTTCGCCAAGCTTGCTGGCGTCCTTGGTATAGGCCACCAGGCGACCGTTGCTGGAGATCAGCGCCAGTTCGCCGGCGCCGTTGTACAGGTTCTGGTCGGCGCGGGTGAGCATGTCCTGGATGAAGTTCACCGACAGGTCGGCGCCGACGATGCCCTGGAACGTGCCGTCGACCATGATCGGTTCGATAAACGAGGCGAGCATCACCATCGCATTCCCGACTTTATAAGGCGCCGGGTCGATGGCGCAGGGCTTCTTGCTCTCTTTGGAGCACAGGTAGTACTCACTGGCGCGCACGCCGGTTGACAGGATCTTCTGATCGTTGACGTCAGCGAGCTTATCCAGGCCCAGGCTGCCATCGGCGTTGCGGTACCACCACGGCAGGAAACGGCCGTCGGTGCCCATGCCGACAATCGCGGTGTTCACGTAGGCAGCGTCGTTATGGTCGATGGCATTGGGCTCCCAGCCGATGTAGGCGCCGAGGATTTTCGGGTTGCGCACCACGGTTTCATGCAGCAGGTTGATCAATTGCTCGCGGCCGACCTGCAGCGCGGGTTCGCCCTTGGCGTCTTTCATCGCCAGCAGGGCATTGGCGGTGGCCAGGCCTTTGGCGGTCACCAGTGGTGCCTCCAGTTCGCGCTGGACCAGCGTGGCCTGGGTTTGCGCCAAAGCGGTGAGGCGCTGCTCGATGATCTGCTCAAATTGCGCCTGGGTGCGCTCCTGCACCAGCTCCTGGGTGCGGGCACCGGCAAACACTGCATAGAGCACCAGCACTGCGACCACACTCAGCACGATGGCCCCGGTCAATGCGGCGACAGAAAACTGAATCGACTTGAATTTCATGGAGGCTCCAGGCGCAGGGCAGGTGGGCTGCCTTTTTGTATCGGCCATGGGCACTGGAGGCTTAAGGCTTGGCGGGCGAAATAGTGCGAGATGTCGCAAACGGGCAGTTCGCCGCCGCTGTGGGTGTGTGGGATGTATCTGAAAGTTAGTGGTTACACGTCGTGTGTATCTGGCGCAGATACACATGACCGCCTAGGATACGCGCCAGGATTTCAGGGAGAGCGTCATGAAAAAGTCATTGGTGGTAAGTGTACTCAGTGCAGCGATGCTGCTGGCCGGTTGCCAGGTGGTCAACACCACCAGTGGCGGTGCCGTTGGCGTTGAGCGCAAGCAATATATGTACAGCCTGTTGTCGAGTCAGGAAGTCGACCAGATGTATGCCCAGTCCTATCAAAAGACCTTGGGCGAGGCGAGCAGCAAAGGTGTCGTCGACAAGACGAGTGCCAACGCCAAGCGCGTGCAGGCGATTGCCAAGCGTTTGATCGTGCAAGTACCGGCGTTCCGCCCGGACGCGGCGCAGTGGCAATGGGAAGTGAACCTGATCAAAAGCGACGAGATCAACGCTAACTGCGGGCCAGGCGGCAAGATATTCGTATACAGCGCGCTGATCGACGACCTCAAATTGACCGATGACGAGTTGGCGGCGGTGATGGGGCATGAAATCGCCCACGCCTTGCGCGAGCACAGTCGTGAGGCCATGTCCAAAGCGTACGGTATCGAAATGGCCAAGCAGGGCGCCTCAGCCTTGTTGGGGTTGGGCCAAGACAGTATGGCGATTGGTGATGCTGCCGTTAAATACGGCCTGACGTTGCCCAACAGTCGCGGCAACGAGAATGAAGCCGACCTGATCGGCCTGGAGCTTTCGGCCCGCGCCGGCTACAACCCGAATGCCGCGATCACCTTGTGGAACAAGATGGCCAAGGCTTCCCAGGGCGGGACGCCCGAGTTCATGAGCACTCACCCGGCCTCCGACAGCCGAATCGCCTCGTTGCAGGCGGCGATTCCGAAGGTGATGCCGCTGTACCAGCAGGCCAAAAAGTCCTGAGTTAACGCGGTCCAGTGTGGGAGCCGGGCTTGCCCGCGATGCAGGCGACTCGGTTTGTAAGGTGTACCGAGGTGATGCCATCGCAGGCAAGCCAGCTCCCACAGGTTTACATCGAGTTTAGATCCAGCCGCTGCTTTGCATGGCCTTGTACACCGCCACCACCGCCAGGACGAAAAACGCCGTAGCCGCCAGTCGACGAATCAAAGTCAGCGGCAGTTTTTCCGCCGCAAAATTCCCCGCCAATACCACCGGCACGTTGGCAATCAGCATGCCCAGCGTGGTGCCGATAATCACCAGCCACAACTCTGGGTACTGCGCCGCCAGCATCACCGTGGCGATCTGGGTCTTGTCACCGATTTCTGCGAGGAAGAACGCAATCAGCGTGGTCAGGAACGGCCCGAACTTGCGCGTGGTACTGGCTTCGTCATCGTCGAGTTTGTCCGGCACCAAAGTCCACAGCGCGGTGGCACAGAAGCTCGCTGCGAGGATCCAGTGCAACACCGCATCCGAGAAGAAGCTGCTGAACCAGGCCCCCACGGCACCGGCGGCCGCATGGTTGGCCAGGGTCGCGGCGACAATGCCGGCGATGATCGGCCAGGGTTTGCGAAAGCGTGCGGCAAGGATGAGCGCGAGCAGTTGCGTCTTGTCGCCGATTTCGGCCAAGGCAACGATTGCGGTAGGAACGAGTAATGAATCCAGCATCAGGTAGGTTTCCAGGGGCGGGCCGACACGGCTATGACACGTACAGCCTTCCCGCCCCGGGTAAGGTGTGCGTGTCATAGGTCTTGTCAAACCCCGGTCCGTCTGTGCGGACTCCTGGGTCGCATACGCCATGGTCTGTTGACCAAGTATGTTGACGTATGCCGGACGAGCATGGCGCTCGTGGGAGACTACTCCCCTAGGACGGAGCGGATTCTGCCTAGGCAAAACCCATTCGGCAAGCGTTCTTTTTCAAATCGCCCTCAGCCGCGTTTGGCACGGTAAATGCGAAAACCATTGCCCTCGGCCTTGATCGCACACACGCCCAAGTGCTCTTCGATCAGCGGTTGATACTTGAGGAAACTGTTGGCGACCAAGCGAAGTTCGCCACCTTTTGCCAGGTGTTTCGCCGCTTTTCGCAGCAGGTTTTCCGTAGCGAAATAATCCGTATGTACACCGACATGGAACGGCGGGTTGCTTAAAATCGCGTTCAAACCCATCGGCGCGGCGTCGATACCGTCACCGGTCAACACCTCGGCTTCCAGACCGTTGGCCGCCAGAGTCAGACGGCTGCTGGCGGCGGCGAAGGCGTCCACATCGAGCATCGTCACGCTGTTATGCGGGTAACGGCGCTTGACCGCAGCCCCGAGCACGCCGGCGCCGCAACCAAAGTCGAGCAGATGCCCGCTCGGCAACTTATCCAGATGCTCCAGCAGCAGCTCGGTGCCGCGATCCAGGCGACCATGGCTGAACACGCCGGGCAGGCTCACCACCTTCAGCGGCCCTTCGGCCAGCGGCACCTCGAAGACTTGCGCCAGGCTTTCCAGCTCGACCGCTTGCGGGGCGTTGGCCACGGTGACTTGCCACAGCTGGCAATGCCGCGCGTTGTCGAGCTTGCGCGGCTTGCCGTACGGAATCATCTGCTTGGCGGCACTTTCGATGCCGCCCTTTTTCTCCCCGACCAAAAACAGCTCGGCGCCGGGCAAGCGTGCGGCCACGGCGTTGAGCAGGTAGTCGGTGAGGTCTTTGGATTTTGGAAGGAAAATCACTGCCGCATCAAACCCGCGTTCGGGCACGTTCACGCCGAACTGGCTGCGCTCGGGAAAGCGCGCATCCAGTGCGGCCTGGTCGCCGGCATGCCAGCTCCAGCCGTGGGCATTGGGCAGTCGGCCGAGCAAGTCGTCAGCGGGCAAACCTACCAGCAGCAGGTTGCCTTGAAAAAGTTCGGCCTGACGAAGCAGTACTTCACTGCGCGGATCCATAGTCTGCTCCTTGAAAAGGGGCGCAGTTTATCAACTGACGACGCGCAGCGGGGCACCGCTGAAAAAGCCTCGGGCGTTTTCGGCCAGTTGGCCGACGATACGCTGGCGCGCTTCGCGACTGCCCCAGGCGTTGTGCGGGGTGACGATCAAGCGGGGAATGTCGCCGGCCAGCAACGGGTTGCCATTCACGGGTGGTTCCACGCTCAGCACGTCGGTGGCCGCGCCGCCCAAATGGCCGCTGCGCAAGGCATCTGCCAGCGCCTGCTCGTTGATCAAACCACCACGCGCGGTGTTGACGATAAACGCGCCCGGCTTGAGCAGTGCCAGTTCACGGGTGCCGATAAAGTCGCGAGTATGTTCATTGAGCGGGCAGTGCAAGGTCAGCGCGTCGACCTGTGCGAGCAGCTCATCCAGCGGCACGCGGTCGGCGCGGGCAGGGCGCCCGGGAATGGCGCCGAGCACCACGCGCATGCCAAAAGCTTCGGCCAGGCGTGCCACCGCGCCGCCCAGTTCACCATGGCCGAGCAGGCCGAGGGTTTTGCCTTCCAGCTCGACAATCGGGTAGTCCAGCAGGCAGAACTGCTTGGCCTGTTGCCATTTGCCTGCCGCTACATCCTGTTGATAGTCCTTCAGACGCGTCGCCAGGTTGAGCAGCAGCATGATCGTGTGTTGCGCCACCGATGGCGTGCCGTAGCCGTGGCAATTACTCACGGTGATGCCGTGCGCGCGGGCGGCGTCGAGGTCGATGTTGTTGGTGCCGGTGGCCGACACCAGGATCAGCTTGAGCTCAGGGCAGGCCGCCAGGGTTTGCGCGTTGAGGGGGATCTTGTTACTGATCACCACCTGGGCGCCTTGCACGCGTTCAAGCACATTCTGTGGCGTGGTGTCGGTGAACAGCTGCAAATCACTGAAGCTGTTGCGCAGCTCGCTGAGGTCGAGGTCGCCCAGGTCCAGGGACGGGTGATCAAGGAAGACGGCGCGGCGATTGTTCATTCTCAACTGTACCTTTTGCGACGAGGTTCGAAGGCGTAATCTGCCGAGCCTATCAGATGAAATAATCAGTTACTTAATGGAGTGAGCATGTACGTCGCCGAGTTTTTGACCGTAGCCCTGATTCACTTGTTGGCAGTGGCCAGCCCCGGCCCGGATTTCGCCGTGGTGGTGCGTGAAAGTGTTACCCATGGCCGTCGCGCCGGCACCTGGACCGCATTGGGCGTGGGTTCGGCGATTTTCCTGCACGTGGGGTACTCGCTGCTCGGCATCGGCTTGATCGTGTCGCAGTCCATTGTGCTGTTCAACGCGCTGAAGTGGGCCGCCGCTGCGTACCTGCTGTACATCGGCTTCAAGGCTTTGCGCGCGCAGCCGGCCAAGCCGCCCGCCGAGGGCGAGTTGCACCGTGAAGTCGGCGAGCGCACCCCACGCGGGGCGTTTACCGCAGGGTTTGTCACCAATGGTTTGAACCCGAAGGCCACGCTGTTCTTCCTGTCGCTGTTCACGGTGGTGATCAACCCGCACACGCCACTGGCGATCCAGGCCGGTTATGGCGTGTACCTGGCAGTGGCGACGGCGTTGTGGTTCTGCCTGGTGGCCATGCTGTTCAGCCAGCAGCGCGTGCGCGCCGGGTTTGCGCGGATGGGGCATTGGTTTGATCGGACCATGGGCGCGGTGCTGATTGCCATTGGTGTGAAGTTGGCGTTTACCAGCATGAAATAAAGCCACACGGGTAACACACGGCCACTGTGGGAGCCGGGCTTGCCCGCGATGCAGGCGCCTCGGTGTATCAGTTGCACCGAGGCGACGCTATCGCAGGCAAGCCAGCTCCCACAGGGAATCGCTATAAGGCTCCAGTAGTGGCGCAAAGCTAGCATTCATTGGCCGCTGCAAATCATTCCTTTGGCTGATTTGGCTGAAACATTAGCGCTCTACAGTGCAGGTCTTAGCCAAGACCGTGCAGTCAGATAAGGGATTCGTATGTTGCAGACCCGTGTTATCCCGCCCGCCGAAGGCGCTTACCAATACCCGTTGTTGATCAAACGCCTGTTGATGTCCGGGGCGCGTTACGAGAAGACCCGGGAAATCATCTACCGCGACAAGCTGCGTTACACCTACCCAACCCTGATCGAGCGGGTCGCGCGCCTGGCCAATGTGCTGACCCAAGCCGGGGTCAAGGCCGGTGACACCGTGGCAGTGATGGACTGGGACAGCCACCGTTACCTGGAGTGCATGTTCGCCATCCCGATGATCGGCGCGGTGATCCACACCATCAACGTGCGCCTGTCGCCGGAACAGATTCTCTACACCATGAATCACGCCGAGGACCGCTTTGTGCTGGTCAACAGCGAGTTCGTGGGGCTCTACCAGGCGATTGCCGGGCACCTGACCACCGTCGACAAGACCTTGCTGCTCACCGACGCTGACGCCAAGACTGCCGAGTTGCCGAACCTGGTCGGCGAATACGAAACCCTGCTGGCGGCCGCCAGCCCCAAGTACGACTTCCAGGACTTCGACGAAAATTCCGTCGCCACCACCTTCTACACCACTGGCACCACCGGCAACCCCAAGGGTGTGTACTTCACCCATCGCCAGTTGGTGCTGCACACCATGGGCGTGGCGACCATCATGGGCAGTGTCGACAGCGTGCGCCTGCTGGGCACCAACGACGTGTACATGCCGATCACACCGATGTTCCACGTTCACGCCTGGGGCTTGCCGTATGTGGCAACCATGCTCGGTTTGAAGCAGGTCTACCCCGGCCGTTACGACCCGGAATACCTGGTGGAGCTGTGGCGCAAAGAAAAGGTCACCTTCTCCCACTGTGTGCCGACCATCCTGCAAATGGTGCTCAACGCCAAGGCCGCCCAAAACGTGGATTTTGGCGGCTGGAAAATCGTCATCGGCGGCAGCGCGCTCAACCGCACGTTGTATGAAGCGTCCAAGGCGCGGGGCATTCAGCTGACGGCCGCGTATGGCATGTCCGAAACCGGGCCGCTGGTGTCCTGCGCCCATCTCAACGAAGAGTTGATGGCCGGCACCGAAGACGAGCGCACCACCTACCGCATCAAGGCCGGCGTGCCCGGGCCGTTGGTGGAAGCGGCAATTATCGACGGCGACGGCAACTTTTTGCCCGCCGACGGCGAGTCCCAGGGTGAACTGGTGCTGCGTGCGCCGTGGCTCAGTGAAGGTTATTTCAATGAGCCGCAAAAGGGCGCCGAACTGTGGGAAGGCGGCTGGATGCACACCGGTGACGTGGCCACCCTGGACGCGTTTGGCGTGATCGATATTCGCGACCGCATCAAGGACGTGATCAAGACCGGCGGCGAGTGGATTTCGTCATTGGCCCTCGAAGATCTGGTCAGCCGTCACCCGGCGGTACGCGAAGTAGCGGTGGTGGGCATCGCCGACCCGCAATGGGGCGAGCGCCCGTTTGCGTTGCTGGTGGTGCGTGATGGCCATGTGATAGGTGCTCGAGAGCTTAAGGAGCACCTCAAGCCGTTCGTGGAGTTGGGGCACTTGAGCAAGTGGGCGATTCCAAGCCAGATCGCCGTTGTTACTGAAATTCCCAAGACCAGTGTCGGCAAACTCGACAAAAAACGTATCCGCGTTGACATCATCGAGTGGCAGGCTAACAACAGTACGTTCCTGTCCACGCTCTGACCCCCTTCGCCGCGCCCGTTCGGGCGCGGCAATGCTCTAACTCGCGGCTTCACTTGTGATTTCAGAATTTTCAGCCATCCTTCCCGCGCCGGCCTTCGTCGGCGTGGCGAAAGGGTTGTGGCAGACAGGTTGGTGATGCAAATCACACTTTAGAGGGATCAAGCGCTACCCCCTGCTGGCTATAGTCCCATTCAGAGTTTTTCACGGATGTTGCGCTGCGGGCCATGGGGGCCCGGTTGCCGTTCGGCATTGGGATCGTTGTATTCCGGCCGTTACATGCATCCAGAAGAAAGAACTCACTGCCATAACAATAATGCACATGGAGTAGCGTCGATGACCTCAGTAAACCAGTTCTGGCGCCGGGCAAGACTGCCCCTGGCCGTCAGTCTCGCTTCTACGCTCGCCGGGCCCGCATTCGGCGTCAGTTTCAACATCGGTGAAATCGAAGGCAGCTTCGACTCATCCCTGTCGGTGGGGGCGAGCTGGTCGACTGCCGGTCGCAATAAAGACCTGATCGGTGCCAACAACGGTGGCAGGGGGTTGTCGCAGACCTCCGATGACGGCCACTTGAACTTCGACAAGGGCGATTCCTTCTCGAAGATCTTCAAGGGTATCCATGACCTTGAGTTGAAATATGGCGACACCGGCATCTTTGTGCGTGGCAAGTACTGGTATGACTTCGCGCTGCAAAACGAAGACCTGGACTTCAAGAACGTCAGCAACAACAACCGCAAAGAGGGCGCCAAGTCTTCCGGTGGGCAGATCCTCGATGCCTTCATCTACCACAACTACACCATCGCCGATCAGCCGGGTAACGTGCGGTTTGGCAAGCAGGTGGTGAGCTGGGGTGAAAGCACCTTCATTGGTGGCGGTATCAACTCCATTAACCCGATCGACGTGTCTGCGTTCCGTCGTCCGGGCGCCGAGATCAAGGAAGGCTTGATTCCGGTCAACATGTTCTACGTCTCGCAGACGCTGACCGATAACCTCTCGGCCGAAGCGTTTTATCAGCTGGAGTGGGACCAGACCGTCACCGATAACTGCGGCACATTCTTCTCCCAGCCGGACGTCATCTCGGATGGTTGCAGCAATAACCTGCGGGTGCTGAACAAGCGCTCCACCATCCCTGGCGCGGCCTTGCCCACCCTTAACGCCCTGGGCGTGGACGTGAACAACGAAGGGGTGCTGGTACGTCGCGGCGGTGACCGTGATGCACGCGACAGCGGCCAGTTCGGCGTGGCCATGCACTACAACTTCGAGCCGCTGGACACGGAGTTCGGTGCGTACTTCATGAACTACCACAGCCGTGCGCCGATCTTCAGCGCCACCGGTGCGCCAAACTCGGCCTACACCCGTCCGCTGGGGCCGCTGGCGGCTTTGCGTCCGTTGATCGTGGCAGGCAGCTCCCAGTACTTCGTCGAGTACCCGGAAGATATCCGCCTCTACGGCTTGAGCTTCTCCACCACGCTGCCTACCGGCACCGCCTGGAGTGGTGAATTGAGCTACCGGCCAAACGCGCCGGTGCAACTGAGCACCACCGATATCCTGTACGCGGGCGTCACGCCGATTCCGGGCTTTGGCAATGCATCGGTGCTCAAGGGCACACCGGGCCAGGACCTGCACGGCTATAACCGTAAGGAAGTGACCCAGTTCCAGACCACCTTCACGCACTTCTTCGACCAGGTCATGGGCGCTTCTCGCCTGACAACCGTGGGCGAAATCGGCGTGACCCATGTGGGCGGCCTGGAGAGCAAAAACCAGGCACGTTATGGCCGTGATCCGGTCTTCGGCCCTGGCACGCTGCCGGGCGGCTTCTGCAATGCGCTTAACAATTCGACAGCCAACGGCGCAGGCCTGCCCAATGCGTCCGGCCTGAACACCAATTGCAACAACGACGGCTACACCACCGCCACGTCCTGGGGTTATCGCGCCCGGGCCATTTGGGAATACCCGGATGTGTTTGCCGGTGTGAACCTCAAGCCCAACGTCGCCTGGTCCCATGACGTCAAAGGTTATTCGCCTGGCCCTGGCGGCAACTTTGAAGAAGGTCGCAAGGCCGTCAGCCTGGGTGTGGATGCCGAGTACCAGAACACCTACACCGTCAGCCTCAACTACACCAACTTCTTTGGTGGCAAGTTCACCACCGTGGATGACCGTGACTTCATCGCGCTGAGCGCCGGCGTGAACTTCTAAGCACAACCTCTTTAAGCAGTCTGTTTTCAGGAAGAACCAGAACATGAAAATAACTAAAAGTCTGTTGCACGTGGGTGTGCTTGGGCTGTCGATCCTGGCGAGCAACGTCATGGCGGCAGTCTCGGCGGATGAAGCCGCCAAGTTGGGCACGACCCTGACGCCGATGGGCGCTGAAATGGCCGGTAACGCGGCCGGCACCATTCCTAAATGGTCGCCGCTGCCTACCAACGCCGGCGCCGTGGATGCCCGTGGCTTCCTGGCCAACCCGTATGCCAGCGAACAGCCGCAGTTCACCATCACCGCGCAGAACGTCGAGCAGTACAAAGACAAGCTGGCGCCGGGGCAGTACGCGATGTTCAAGCGCTATCCGGACACTTTCAAGATGCCGGTCTACCCGACCCATCGCGGCGCTACCGTGCCGGCCGATGTGTTTGCCTCGATCAAGAAGAACGCCACCAGCACCAACCTGGTGTCCGGCGGCAACGGCCTGGAAAACTTCGAAACTGCGATTCCGTTCCCGATTCCCAAGAGCGGCGTGGAAGTCATCTGGAACCACATCACCCGCTATCGCGGTGGCAGCGTGACCCGCCTGGTAACCCAGGCCACGCCGCAAACCAATGGCTCGTTCAGCCTGGTGTACTTCCGCGATCAGTTCGTGTTCCGCGACAAGATGAAGGACTACGACCCGAAAAACCCGGGCAACGTGCTGTTCTACTTCAAGCAGCAAGTGACTGCACCGGCGCGTCTGGCCGGTGGTGTACTGCTGGTGCACGAAACCCTGGACCAGGTTAAAGAGCCGCGTTCGGCGTGGGTCTACAACGCCGGCCAGCGCCGTGTGCGCCGGGCGCCGCAAGTGTCCTATGACGGGCCAGGTACCGCCGCCGATGGCCTGCGTACCTCCGACAACCTCGACATGTACAACGGTGCCCCGGATCGCTACGACTGGAAGCTCGAAGGCAAGAAAGAAATCTACATTGCCTCCAACAGCTACAAGATCGACGATCCGAAGCTCAAGTACGCCGACATCATCAAGGCCGGCCATATCAACCAGGACCTGGCTCGCTACGAGCTGCGCCGCGTCTGGCACGTGGTTGCGACCCTGAAGGAAGGCCAGCGCCACATCTATGCCAAGCGTGATTTCTTCATCGACGAAGACACCTGGCAAGCGGCGGTCATCGACCACTATGACGGTCGTGGCCAACTGTGGCGCGTCGCCGAAGCCCATGCCGAGAACTACTACGACAAGCAAGTGCCGTGGTACGCCATCGAAACCCTCTACGACCTGCAGTCCGGCCGCTACCTGGCCCTGGGCATGAAGAACGAAGAGAAGCAGGCCTATGACTTCGGTTTCACCGCTTCCACCGCAGACTTCTCCCCGGCGGCCTTGCGCCAGGATGGGGTTCGCTAAGCTGCTTTAACTGAGGCCGCACCCTCAGTGTGAAGCCCCGACTGGTTCGGGGCTTTTTTATGTGGGGATATTTTTTGTCGCAGTTCTTTTTCAGGCAAATGCCGCAAAGATCTACAAACCCGCCGCTTTTACCGCTAGTCTGCGGACATCTGCAATGCCGACAACAGCCTTCTACAAGAGCCCGGCGATGACTGATCTGTCCCGAATCCAAGGGCCTGCGAGCGCGGTGATTCCGACCCTGGAAGCGCGTTTCTACAGGCCACCGCTGCCTGACGGCTATGTGCTGCGCCCTCGCCTGTGCGAACGCCTGAGTGCTGGCCTTGCGGGACGACTGTTGCTGGTGAGCGCCCCGGCCGGGTTCGGCAAGAGTTCGTTGGCGGTGGAGTTTTGTCAGAGTCTGCCGGCGCATTGGCAAAGCCTGTGGCTGGGCCTGAGCCCACGGGATAACGACCCCGGCCGCTTCCTTGAGCGCTTGCTCGACGGCTTGCAGCAATACTTCCCACAACTCGGCGCCCAATCCCTGGGCCTGCTGAAAATGCGTCAGCGTCACCAACCCTTTGCCTTTGAAGAATGGCTCGACGGCTTGCTCGACGAGCTGACGTTGCACCTGTCCACACATGCGCCCTTGCTGCTGGTGCTGGATGACTACCATCTGGCCCAAGGCCCGGTGCTGGATCGCTGCCTGCAATTTTTCCTCAATCATTTACCCGATGGGCTGCTGGTTTTGGTCACCAGCCGCCAGCGCCCGGACTGGCACTTGGCGCGGCTGCGACTCTCGCGCCACCTGCTGGAGCTGCACGAACAAGACCTGCGCCTGACCCACGACGAATCGCTGGCCGTACTCGATAGGCACAGCAGCTCGTTGCGCGGCGAAGCCCTCGACAACCTGATTCGTCGCAGCGAGGGCTGGGTGGCTGGCCTGCGCTTCTGGCTGCTGGCCCTCTCCGAAGCTGGCAATGAAGCCGCGTTGCCGCAACATTTGCACGGTGGCGAAGGGCTGATCCGCGACTACTTGCTCGAAGAAGTCATTGATTGCCTGCCAGCAGAAGTTCAAGCCTTCCTCTACGACACTGCGCCTCAGGATCGTTTTTGCAGTGAGCTGTGCGACGCCGTGCGCGAAGCCCACGACAGCGCGCACATCCTCGGTTATTTGCAGGCCCATCAAGTGTTTCTGGTGCCGCTCGATGAGCAGGGCCACTGGTATCGCTACCACCATCTGTTTTCCGACCTGCTGCGTACCCGCCGTGCCAGCAGTGCCACCGTGCCGATTGCCAGCCTGCACCTGCGTGCCTGCCGCTGGTTCAACACCCAGGGCTTGATCGATGAAGCGGTGGAACAGGCGTTGCGCGCCGGCCACCTGGATGTGGCGGCGAACCTGGTGCAGAACCTGTCGGAGGAGCAACTGCTGGCCGAACAGAACGTCGGCATGCTGCTGCGCTGGAAGATGGACTTGCCCGACAGCCTGCTGATCAGCACGCCGCGTTTGATCGTGCTCTACAGCTGGGCATTGGGGCTGGCCTGCCAACTGGATGCGGCCGAAGAACTGTCCGGCTACCTCAGCCGCTTCCTGCCGGCACCGTCGGCCACTGCGCAAAAGTCGATGCTGGCACAGTGGCTGGCGCTGAGCGGGATTATCGCTCGAGGCCGAGGCGATCGTGAGTCGACCCTGCGCTACTGCAGCGAGGCGTTGGAAAGCTTGCCCCAAAAACGTTACGGCCAGCGCCTGATGTGCCTGTCGACCCTCTCAAACCTGGCAATCGTCGATGCCGACCTGTGGCGTGCCCGTGGCCTGAATCGCGAATCCCTGGAGCTGGCGCAGCGCGTCGGTAACCCGCTGTTCGAGGCGTTGGCCCATTACGATCGCGCGCGGGTGTTGCAGGCGCGGGGCGAAATCCTGCGTTCCCTGGACGAAGTGCGCCAGGGGCTGCAACGTCTGCATGGCTTGGCGCCGCAGCGGCTGTACGCGGTGCGCGCGCGGTTGTCGCTGTACGAGGGCTATCTGCTGCTGGTGCGCTATCAGCCCGAGGCCGGCCTTGTCCGTTTACGCGCGGGTCTGAACGAAGCCCGCGCCTGCCGGGATATCAGCGTGCTGATCGGGCATTGTGTAATTGCCAGCTTTGAAGGGCGCCGTGGGGACTTTCCCACAGCGTTTGCCGAGCTTGCCGAAGCTGAGCGCTTGATGCACATCTGGGATGTGCCGCCGATCTACTACCTGGCGATGATCACCCTGATCAAATGCGAGCTGTGGCTGGCTCAAGGCCGCACTGACTTGGCAGATGCCTGGTTGACCCGGCTGGGGCAAACCTACAACGGTGAACACGCAGCAGCAGCGCCGGAATTTCACCCGCACTTGCCACAACATATCGAGCTGCAACAGGCTGCGCTGGACGCCACCCGTCATCAGCCGGCCGCCGCGTTGCAGCGCCTCGAGGAGCTGGCTCAGCAAGCGCATAACAGTGGGCGGCAAATGATTGCCCTAATGGCCCTGACCCAGCAGGTGCAGTTGCTGCTGGAGTGTGGGCAGCAAGACCAGGCCCGGCAAGTATTGGCCCGCGCCCTTGAGGCGGGCGCCGGTGGGGCGTTGCAACCCTTTCAGCGGCTGCTGGAGAGTTATCCGGACTGGATGCGTGAGCAGCTTGGCCGGGAGGCTCATGGCTTGCTGAACCAGAGTTTGTTGGCGCTGTTACCGGTTGTAGCTGACGCCCAAGTACCGTCCGGCCAGGAAACCCTCAGCGTCCGCGAACTGGCGGTGCTGCAACTGATCGCCCAGGGGTGTTCGAACCAGGAAATCAGCAATCAGTTGTTTATCTCCCTGCACACGGTGAAAACCCACGCCAGCCATATCAACAGTAAGCTGGGTGTAGAGCGCCGGACTCAAGCGGTGGCCCGTGCCAAGTCGATGGGGCTGCTGGCCTGATAATGGGCCAGCTTTCCTGTAGAAGCTGGTGTGTGTGGGAGCTGGCTTATGTGGGAGCTGGCTTGCCTGCGATGCAGGCACCTCGGTCTATCAGTCAAACTTAGGTGATGCTATCGCAGGCAAGCCAGCTCCCACACTGGTCTGACTGTCTCGCTACGGCGCAGTCGGGCAGGCTTTCAGCGACGTGTCGGCGGTTTTGCTGACCAAGGCCGCGAAGCGCTTGAGGTTGTTCTGATGCGCCACCACCAAGTCATCAATGCTCGGGCCTGCGGGTGTCTGCAAGGTGGTGCGGCAAGTCAGCGGTGCGGCATCTCCCTCGCTTGTGGACCGCAGGCGCCAGCGCACATCGAGCAGCGCGTATTGGCCCGGCACCGAGTCGAATCGCTGCACTTCAACGCGCAACGACAGGGGCTGAGGGGCGTGACTGTTGGCCAATTGATCCACCAGCGCGCTTTTCAGCTCATCGGCCAGGGTTGCGGCCCACCATTGGGTTTCGAGGATCGCCACGCCACTGTCGCCCTGGCGAATCACGATTTGTGCGCGGTCGACCTGGGGCGGCACGCTGATGCTTTCAATGCGGATATCGCTGGCCTGTGCCTGAGTGCTGTTATTCCAGTGCACCGGGGTGAGAGTGTGGAACGCAATCGGCTCACTGCGACAGGCCGCGAGCAGCACCAGCGCGGCGACCAGGGTAAGTTTCAAGGGAAAGGTCATGGCGGCTCCAATGGTCATTTGCGCGGCGGCCCTTGCAGGTCTGTTGGCGCGGCGTTGTCAGGGCGACCGCGAATCAGCGATTCCGGATGCCGGCCCAGGTAGTCCGACAGTTCGCGCAAGGAGCGCGACATGCGCGCCAGTTCATCCAGGGTCTGGGTCAGTTGTTCACGCTGCGGCGAGTCTTCGGCCAGGGTTGAGTTGGCCGACTGCAAGGTCTTGCTCACGTCGCCCAGGGTGCTCTGCACGCCAGGCAGGGTCTTGGCGTTGAACTGGGCAAGGCTTTTGCGCAGCTCAACCAGGCTGCCGTCGAGGTTGCCGGCGATGCGCTCCATCGGCAGTTGGTTGACCTTGTTGACGATGCCTTCGAGTTTCTCCTGCAACTGTTCCAGATTGCCGGGGATGGTCGGAATGTTGACCGGGCGCAGGTTCGGGTCAAACGTGACTTTGTCGGCTTTCGGGAAAAAATCCAGGGCGATGTACAGCTGGCCGGTCAGCAGGTTGCCGCTGCGGGCCTGAGCGCGCAGGCCGTTTTCGATAAAGGTGCCGATCAGGCGCACGCCGCCTGCTTCATCGTTAGGGTCATGGTTGGTGGCCTTGAGCAGCTTGGTGTTGGCTTCGCCGAGCAATTGCGGGTAAATCACGATGCCGACGTTGATCGGGAAACTGCGTTTTTTGGCATCGAAGTCCAGGTTGATCGACACCACTTTGCCGAACTCGACACCAAGAAATTCCACCGGCGCGCCGACCTTGAGCCCACGCAATGCCTGATCAAAACGCAGCGCCATGTATTGCCCTTGACCGTTGGGCGGGGCGAGGGCGCTTTGCTGGTCGTCGAACAGTTCATAGGGGTGATCTTCGCTGGCCGGTTTGTCGTTGGGGCTGTAGGGCGGTGCCTGGAACGCGATGCCGCCGGCCAACATCGATGACAATGACTCGGTTTTCAGCGCGAAACCATTGGCGCCGACGCTCAGGTCAATGCCGCTGGCATTCCAGAATCGCGTGTTTTCGGTGACGTACACATCATTGGGCGCATGCACAAAGACCTCGATCTTCACGCCCTTGCCATCGTCATCCAGCTCGTAGGCCACCACCTGGCCCACCGGGATCTTGCGGTAGTACACCGGCGAGCCGATATCCAGGGAGCCCAGGCCCTGGGTATGCAACGTGAAGCGTTTGCCCGGCTCGCCATAGGTGATGGGTGGCGGGTTTTCCAGGCCCTTGAACTGTTTGGCGCGGGTATCGGATTGGCCGATATCGGCACCGATATAGTCACCGGACAGCAGGGTATCGATGCCCGACACGCCACCGGCACCGATGCGCGGGCGCACCACCCAGAACTTGGAGTCTTCACGGGTGAAGCTTTCCGCCTGCTTGGCCAACTTGATGGTGGCGTTGACGCTTTTCTGGTCATCGCTCAAGGCCACATCCGAGACTTGGCCGATCACCACGTTGCGGTATTTGACTTCGGTTTTATTGGCGACCAGGCCGTTGCCGGTCTTGAAGTTGAGGATGATGATAGGCCCCTGTTGCAGCACGCTGTGTACCACCAGCGAGATGCCCACCAGCACCGCCACGATCGGCACGATCCACACCAGCGAAACGCTGAAACGCCGCGTCTTGATCGCCGGTGAGCCGGCGGGGGTGTCAGTGTTGCGTGAACTCATCCGAGATCTCCTCGTTGTGTGGGTTTTCCCAGATCAGGCGTGGGTCGAAACTCATCGCCGCGAGCATGGTGAACACCACCACCAGACCAAAAAACAAAATGCCCAGGCGCGGCTCGATGGTGCCCAGCGCCTGGAACTTGACCAGCGCGGCCACCAGCGCGACCACAATCACATCGAGCATGGACCAGTAGCCGATCAGCTCGACAAACCGAAACAGCTTCGAGCGCTCCTTGCGCGCCCACAGGCTGTTGCGCTGCACGGTGACCAGCAGCAGGGTCAGCGAGAGAAACTTGATACCCGGCACCGCAATGCTGGCAATGAAAATGATCAGGGCAATGTCCCAGGCACCATGCTGCCAGAACTCCAGCACGCCGCTCATGATGGTGCTGTCGGCGCCGGAACCAAGCAGGGTGGTGTTCATCACCGGCAATAAATTCGCCGGGATATAAAACGCCAGTGCCGTGAGCATGTAGGCCCAGGTGCGGGTCAGCGAGTGGAGTTTGCGCCGATGCAGCGGCGCGCCGCAGCGCTCGCACTCGCTGGGTTCGTCGCGCATGTCGCACGGCTGGCCGCAGGTGTGGCACAGGCACAGGTTGAGTTCACGGGCGGTCGGTGGTGAGTTCATACGGCGTCCCACAAGTCGCGTACGTCACGCCCGGCGATGCGGATCAGCAGCAAGGCGAGGGCGGCGAGGGCGAACAGGCCGGTGCCGGGGATCACGTCGAGCATGCCGGCCAGCTTGAACACCGCAACCATGGCGCCCAGCAGGCAGACTTCGAGCATGCTCCACGGCCTCAGCGCTTCCAGCCAGCGCATGCACAGTTTGAACGCTGGCGAGCGCTTGCCGGCCAGGGCGAAACTCAGCACCCACATCAGCAAGAGCAACTGAAACACCGGCGCGATGATGATCGAGATCGCCGCGACCAGCGCAATAAAAGTGATCGGCCCCAGGCTCAGCGCGACCACCGAGTCCCACAGGGTCGCGCTGTTTTTCAAGCCTTTGAGGCTGATGCTCATCACCGGATAGAAATTGGCAAAGGTCCACAACACGGCTGCGGTAACGGTGAGCGCGAGGCGCTGTTGCACCGACAAACCGTTGTAGCGCTGCAACACGCCCGCGCAACGGGTGCACAGGGCTTTTTGATGTTTGGCGAGCGTGACCTTTTCGTACACGCAATCGCAGTGTTCGCAGATGATCCGAGGATTGGCCATACGTCTTGCTCCAAATGCGACGCTGCGGTGCGGGTTCCATGGCGCTGGAGTAGCTTAGCAGCTGATGCCCTTCGAATCCGCAGCAAGCTCCACCATACTGCGCCTGGAATGTGCCATAGAGCTTGCAGGAACGCCCATGAATATCGAAAAACCCGTGCTGATCCGCGAAACCTTCCCCGTCGGCCCTTTGCAGTGCAACTGCACCATCATTGGCGATCCGATCAGCAAAAAAGCCATTGTGGTCGACCCGGGCGGCAATCACGAGCTGATCCTTGCGCGCCTTGATGCGCTGGGCCTCAAGGTGGTGAGCATTATCCACACCCACGCCCACTTGGATCACTTCCTGGCGTCCGGCCAGTTGAAAGAGAAGACCGGCGCCACGCTGCATTTGCACAAAGAAGACCAATTTCTTTGGGATAACCTGGAAATGCAATGCCAGATGTTTCGTGTGCCCTACACGCCGGTGCCGTCGCCGGACCGCTGGCTGGAGGACGACGAGGAGTTGGCGTGTGGTTGTGGGGTGGCGCTGCATACGCCGGGGCACACACCGGGTTCGATGAGCTTCTGGTTTGCCGATGCCAAGCTGCTGATCGCCGGCGATACCTTGTTCAAGCGCGGCGTGGGGCGTACCGACCTGTGGGGTGGCGACCAGGCGACTATCGTGCGCTCGATCAAGCAGCGGTTGTACACCCTGGATGAGGGCGCGACCGTGGTGACAGGGCATGGGCCGGACACCTGTTTGGGTGATGAGATGCGCGAGAACCCGTTTGTGCGGGCTTGAGGGGACGCCTGGAAATAATTCCTGGGCGGGGGCTGTTCTCTCTCAAGCACCGCAGTAGCAAAAAACGCAGGTCGCGTTCAGCCTGCGTCTGCTACGGTTTCCCTGGCGGTGATAGGGGCCAGTATTTTGTTCTGGCTCGGGACGTGGCCACGGAATTTTTACCGTTTGTCGCGTTCCAAACTCCGCACAGGTCGATTGCCAATGTCCTCTGCACCACAGAATGCAAAAGTAGGAGCTCCCTTCATGTTCACTCCGCGTCGTCTGCTTGTTGTCGCTACCGCCGTAGCCCTGTTGTCCGGCTGCGCTTCACCTAATCCTTATGGCGGCAGCCAGGGACAGGCCAGCAACGGTTCCGAAGGGGGTATCAGCAAAACCGCCAAATACGGCGGCCTGGGTGCTCTGGCCGGTGCGCTGGCGGGTGCTGCCATCGACCATAACAACCGTGGCAAGGGCGCACTGATCGGTGGTGCTATTGCAGGCCTGGGCGCCGCCGGTTATGGCTACTACGCCGACCAGCAGGAAAAGAAACTGCGCGAAAGCATGGCCAACACCGGTGTTGAAGTGCAGCGCCAGGGTGACCAGATCAAGTTGATCATGCCGGGTAACATTACCTTCGCGACCAACTCCGACGCCATCGCCAGCAGTTTTTACCAGCCGCTCAACAACCTGGCCAACTCCCTCAAGCAGTTCAACCAGAACACCATCCAGATTGTCGGCTACACCGACAGCACGGGCAGCCGCCAGTTGAACATGGACCTGTCCCAGCGTCGTGCCCAGAGCGTGGCCAACTACCTGACCTCTCAAGGCGTCAGCCCGACCAACCTGAGCGCCCGCGGTGCCGGCCCGGATAACCCGATTGCCAGCAACGCCGATGTGAATGGCCGTGCCCAGAACCGTCGTGTAGAAGTTAACCTCGGCCCGATCCCCGGCCAGCAATACGGCCAGCCTGGTCAACAGCAGCAACAACAGGCGCCGCAGCAGAACAACCAGTTCCAGGGCAACCCGTACCAGCAATACCAGTAAACCCTGGGCAATAAAAAGGGCGCCGTGCAGTCAATGCACGGCGCCCTTTTTTGTGGCTGGCGATTTACATCAGTCGATGTATTCGAACACTTTCACGATCTTCTGCACGCCGGACACGCCCTGTACCAGGTTGGCGGCACGGGTGGCTTCTGCCTGGGTCAGCAGGCCCATCATGTAGACGATGCCATTATCGGTGACGATCTTGATGCGCGAGCCGGGTACACCGCTGTCAGTGAGCATCTGCGCCTTGATCTTGGTGGTCAGCAGCGCATCGTTGCTGATGGCCAGCAGGGTGATCGGGTCCATGACCTGCAGCTCGTTGTGGACCTTCTTGACCCGCTGAACCGTCGAGGCGGCTTGTTCGGCCTGGGCCTTGAGGTCAGCTCGCGGCGTCTGCCCGGCCAGCAGCACCACGCCGTTGAAGCTGGTGACCACAATGCGCGAGGCGCCGTTGCCCAGGTCGGTAGCGGCCTTGGCGACGTTGACCTTGACCTTGGTTTCGATCAGCGAGTCGTCGATGGTGCTGCCAAAAGTGCGTGTGCCCCGGTCATCCTGAATGGGTGTGTCACGTGTCGCAGTGATTGCCGTGCTGCAGCCGCTGATGGCGAGGCACAGCGTAATGGCCAAAAGGCTGAGGCGGTTAACGGTCATTCTTCACTCCCGAACAGTTGGCTGTCGATCAGATCGCACAGGCAGTGGATCGCCAGCAGGTGGACTTCTTGAATGCGTGCAGTGACGTTGGCCGGGACACGGATCTCCACGTCCTCAGGCAATAACAGCGAGGCCATGCCGCCGCCGTCGCGCCCGGTCAAGGCTACGACAATCATTTCGCGGTCATGTGCGGCCTGGATCGCTTGAATAATGTTCGCCGAGTTGCCGCTGGTGGAAATAGCCAGCAACACATCGCCGGGTTGGCCCAGGGCGCGTATCTGCTTGGAGAAGATTTCGTTGTAGCTGTAGTCGTTGGCGATCGAAGTGATCGTCGACGAGTCGGTGGTCAGCGCGATGGCCGGCAGGCTCGGGCGCTCGCGCTCGAAGCGGTTGAGCAGCTCGGAGGAAAAGTGCTGGGCATCACCGGCCGAACCGCCGTTGCCGCACGAAAGCATTTTGCCCTCGTTGAGCAAGGCATTGACCATGACCTGACTGGCTTGCTCGATGTGCGGTGCAAGTACGTCCATCGCCTGTTGCTTGGTGTCGATGCTGGCCTGGAAAAGCTGGCGAATTCGGGATTGCATGTCCATCTGTGTGACCTTAAGTAGCGCGGCTGTTTGGCACAGAAATGTGCAGCCCGCAAAGCAAAGAGCAAAAGTGTGTGGTGAAGATATCCGGGCAATCAGCTGTCGAAGGCATTCTTGAGCCAGTTCAAATCAGCTGGGCCTGCCGGTGTGCTTTCCATGGCAACCACATCGAAACGGCAGGGGCTGTCAGCCCAGCGATGCTCTTTTTGCAGGAAAAACTGCGCGGCGAGTATCAGCTTCTGACGCTTGCGCCCATCGATACTGGCGAGCGCGCCACCCCATTGTGCGTGTTTTCTGTAGCGGACTTCGACGAATACTACTGTATCGCCGTCAAGCATGACCAGATCAAGCTCACCGCGTTTACATAACCAGTTCTGCGCCAGAAGGCGCAGACCCTGTTGTTGCAGATAGTTCAGAGCTTGCAGTTCGGCGTCCTTGCCGCTTTGAGCGCTGGACCGCTCGAGCATCAGCGCGGGGTGTCCGGCAGGCGTTGAATCTCGCCGCCGACGAACTTCGCCCATGGCATCTGGCGGTCAACACGCTGGTAGGCGCCGATACCCAGGTTGCCCGACAGGCCGTCAACGCGAGTGTCCGGCAATGCCTTGAGTTGGCCCAGGCGCGGTGCCAGGCGGTAGGCGTCCACGCCCATCGCATACAGGCGGCCAAGGCTGCCATTGGCCTGTGGCCATTGCGCGGCAACCTGGTTGCGCAGCGGGTCGGTGGTGTTGAGCAGCCACGGGGTTTCGCAGAACATCACGTTGGTCATGTCCAGGTACTGGTTTTTGTCGCCGCTGGCGCTGAACACGTGGGACGTCGCATACACAGGTACATCACCGGCGTACTGGAAGTTAAGTGTCGGTTTGATCTGCTGGGCCAGTTGCGGCGTCACAGCCAGGAAGATGAACTCGATGTCCTGGCGACGCGAAGGTTGCGCGGCGACGTCGGTGCCGACGGTGCTTTGCAGGCTCTTGGCGCGGCCTTCGCTTTTACGCAGCTGGAACAGGTCAGCAATCTGCTGGGCGAGGGCCACCGGCTGATCGACGTACTCAACGCCAACCACGGTGCCGCCGTTGGCTTCCCAGTCCTGACGGAAGGCTTTATAGACACGCTCACCCCATTCGCCACGCGGCACCATGGCGGCGGCGCGGTGCAGGCCGTCGGCACGGGCGCGACGCGAGACTTCGCGGGCTTCGTCTTCAGCGGCCAGGCCGAACTGGAACAGTTGCGGCGGGTTTTCGTTAAGTTCGCTGTAGTTCAGGCCCAGGGTGGTGATCGGCAATTGCCCGCGGGAGGCGAGCTGCTTGACCAGTGGTTTCTCCAGCGGGCCGACTACCAGTTGCACGCCGGCAGCCTGGGCCTTGGCGTAGAAGTCGTCGAGGGAGGTCAGGCGCGAGCTGTCATAGAACTCGATCACCGGCGGCTTCTGCCCGGCTTGTTCAGCCTGGAAGTGCGCCGCCATGAAGCCTTCGCGCAGCGCCTTGCCGACCGCCGCCAAAGGGCCTTCCTGCGGCAGCAGCAACGCGATTTTGGTCAACGGCTGGCTGGCCAGCTCCTTGAGCTTGGTCAGCGGGGTCGGCAGGTTGACTGCCGCCGGGTGGCCTGGGTTCTGCGCGCGCCAGGTATCAATGGCGGCTTGCTGTTGTTCCAGGGTGCCGGCGCCTTTGATTGCCTGGGCCAGGGTGATCCAGCCGTCGAGGGTCGGGTTGCCGCTGGCTTGCAGTTGCTCTGCAGGCAGCGCGGCGACCAGCGCCCAGATGGCTTCGTGGTTGCTCTTGGCGGCATCACCCGTCAGCAACGGGGCCATGGCCACCCGCTCACGCGCGGCAGCCATAGTCTGGCCATCGGCTTCATAGGCGCGAGCATGCACGGTGCCGGTACGGATCTGCTGGTCAGTCGGCAGCTCCTTCAGGCTTTGCAGGCTGGGGTGGTTCAGGGCGGCCAGAGCCGCTTTGGGTTGGTTGCGCGCCATGGCCAGTTCCGCGGCCAGGGTGCTGGCAAAGACTTGTGCGGCCGGCTTCAGGACATCCAGGGGCACCTGCGCAAGAATCTGCGACGAGCGGCCAGGGTTGTTCTGGTGGTAGGCCAGGTCTGCCGCACTCAGGCGCAGCATCGCGGCCTTTTCTGGCGTACTGGCCTTGGTGGCCTGTTCGAGCAGTTGCTCGATACTGGCATCCGGGGTCCGGGGGAGGTCGCCAAGGCTGGACGAGGGCGAGCTGGCGCACGCGGCCAGTAAGGCAGCGAGGCAGAGGGCGGAGAGCAGCCGCAGGCAAGCGATCATGTAAGTGTTCCTGATACCGATCAAATTAGCGTGGAATTGTACCCAAGCACTGGCCCAGGCGCGATGTTACTGGCGTGAAACCATCGATTTAGGTCGTGTAAATGTTGCGAGCCGGCATCGATGGCCGACCTCGAGGGCATATTATCGGGGCGCCTACGCGCTACAATGCGACTTTTCCTTACCATCGAGGTGTGCGTTTTGACTGCTCCAGGTCCTTTGAATTCCACTGCAGGCTCGCTTTTTGTCGTGGCGACGCCCATTGGCAACCTGGACGACATCAGTGCTCGGGCGCTGAAAGTGTTGCGTGACGTAAAATTGATCGCGGCGGAAGACACGCGGCACTCCCAGCGTTTGATGCAGCATTTTGGCATCAGCACGCCATTAGCCGCGTGCCATGAGCATAACGAGCGCGAAGAAGGCAGCCGTTTTATCACGCGCTTGCTGGCGGGTGACGATGTGGCATTGATCTCGGATGCCGGTACTCCGTTGATTTCCGACCCTGGCTATCACCTGGTTCGCCAGGCGCGTGCCGCTGGTATCAATGTAGTGCCAGTTCCGGGAGCGTGCGCGCTGATTGCGGCATTATCGGCCGCCGGGTTGCCGTCGGACCGTTTTATCTTCGAAGGTTTCCTGCCCGCCAAGGCGGTTGGGCGCCGTGCGCGACTGCAAGCGTTAAAGGAAGAGCCGCGTACGTTGATCTTTTACGAGGCGCCGCACCGCATTCTCGAGTGCTTGCAGGACATGGAGCTGGTGTTCGGCGGCGAACGCCTGGCGCTGTTGGCTCGGGAGCTGACCAAGACCTTCGAGACCCTCAAAGGCTTGCCGTTGGAAGAGCTGCGTGCGTTCGTTGAGGGCGACAGCAACCAGCAGCGCGGTGAGTGCGTGGTGCTGGTGGCCGGCTGGACCGCACCGGAAAATGAAGACGCGGTGGGCAGCGAGGCTATGCGCATCCTGGATCTGCTGCTTAAGGAAATGCCCCTGAAGCGTGCGGCAGCCCTGGCGGCTGAAATTACCGGCTTGCGTAAGAACGTGCTGTATCAAGTCGCGCTGGATAAGCAGAAAGCCGAATAGTTCCGGGGTTACGCCGGTATCCCGTCCGAACGTGATGGCATTGCTGCACTTTTAATACTTGTCCTCAAGCCGTCGTGCCGTTAACCTGCGCGGCGGAGAGTCGATTGGACAGTCGCTGCCCTCTATGAAAATTAGGGGGGGGAGGAAAGTCCGGGCTCCATAGGGCGAAGTGCCAGGTAATGCCTGGGAGGCGTGAGCCTACGGAAAGTGCCACAGAAAATAACCGCCTAAGCACTTCGGTGCCGGTAAGGGTGAAAAGGTGCGGTAAGAGCGCACCGCACGACTGGCAACAGTTCGTGGCTAGGTAAACCCCACTTGGAGCAAGACCAAATAGGGTCCCAAGGCGTGGCCCGCGCTGGGACCGGGTAGGTTGCTAAAGATGTCCAGTGATGGCCATCGTAGACGAATGACTGTTCAAGACAGAACCCGGCTTACAGATCGACTCTCCACCTTTTTTCCTTCTGCCCGAATCTCGGGCAGAAAACCGGTAGTAACGCAAGAATCCCTCCCTGCCAAATCATTGGCAGATGCATCTTCGTAATACCAAAAAAATCTTACTCTTAATAAATTACTTTAACTTTAAGCCGTAGCTCCATGAGCTATTTGCGGTTGCTGAGTCAAAAACATCGCCAAACTCGCGTTTCTCCTCCTTTTACGTTCCTAAATCTCCGTTCTGTAAGGCTTTTCCTTGAATCCGCGCCTTGACGGTGTGGTGGGCGCATTCCTATAGTGTGCGCAAGTGGCGGAAAGTGGCACAAAGTGGGTTTTTTGAACGTAAAACGCTAAAATTTGGAGAAACGCATCTGTGTTTCGCGGAGCTAACGCTATCAGTCTCGATGCAAAAGGCCGTCTCGCCATGCCGAGCCGGTATCGTGACGAGCTCATTTCGCGAAGTTCAGGCCAGTTAATCATCACGATTGACGCCGTTGACCCTTGTTTGTGTGTTTACCCCCTCGATGAGTGGGAGTTGATCGAAACCAAGTTGCGCGCTCTGCCTTCATTGCGTGAAGAAAACCGCCGCCTGCAGCGTCTGCTGATCGGTAATGCCGTCGACCTTGAACTCGATGGCAGTGGTCGTTTCCTAGTGCCGCCGCGCTTGCGCGAGTACGCCAAGCTGGATAAGCGCGCAATGCTGGTGGGCCAACTGAACAAGTTCCAATTGTGGGACGAAGATGCCTGGGATGCTGTTTCTGCAGCAGACCTGGCTGCTATTCAACAACCGGGCGCTATGCCTGATGAACTGCGTGATTTGATCCTGTGACTATTGATAGCGGCTTTAACCACATCACCGTACTGCTTGACGAAGCCGTTGAGGCTCTCGCCGTACGCGCGGATGGCTGCTATGTGGATGGCACCTTCGGCAGGGGCGGGCACAGCCGGTTGATACTCAGCCAGCTCGGCTCCGACGGTAAACTCCTCGGGTTCGACAAAGACCCTCAAGCGATTGCCACCGGGCAAGCGCTAGCGGCCGAAGACGGCCGCTTTGTCGTTGTGCAGCGCAGCTTTGCCGAGCTGGGTGCCGAAGTCGCCGAGCGCGGCATGGCAGGTAAGGTAGCCGGGGTTTTGCTCGACTTGGGCGTATCTTCGCCACAGCTTGACGACCCCGAGCGCGGCTTCAGTTTCATGAACGACGGCCCTCTCGACATGCGCATGGACCCGACTCGTGGCATCAGCGCTGCGCAGTTCATCGCCACTGCGCCCCATGAAGAAATTACCCGCGTGTTCAAGGAATACGGCGAAGAACGCTTCGCCGGCCGCATGGCCCGTGCCGTGGTTGAGCGCCGTGAAATCCAGCCGTTCGAGCGCACCGCCGACCTGGCTGAAGTGCTCAAGGTCGCAAACCCTGCGTGGGAAAAGGGCAAGAACCCGGCAACCCGTGCGTTCCAGGGTTTGCGCATTCACGTCAATAACGAACTGGGCGATCTGGAAGCCGGCCTCGAAGCCGCACTGGATGCCTTGGAAGTGGGTGGTCGCCTGGTGGTGATCAGCTTCCACTCCCTGGAAGACCGCATCGTCAAACTGTTCATGCGTCGTCTGGTCAAGGGCGAGTCCGATAACCTGCCGCGCAACCTGCCGGTGCGTTTCGAAGCCTTTGTGCCGAAAATCAAAATCCATGGCAAAGCGCAGTTCGCCTCCGAAGCCGAACTCAAGGCCAACCCACGTTCCCGTAGCGCCGTTATGCGCGTCGCGGAGAAGCTGCGGTGAGCAAGCTTTTCGCCAAGCCCCTCCCGGGCGGCAGCTTCTTTATGTTGCTGTTGTTTGTCGGCGTGCTGGTGTCCGCAATTGCGGTGTCTTACAGCGCCCACTACAACCGTCAATTGCTTAACACCCTGTACGGGGAATTGAGCGTGCGTGACAAAGCGCAGGCGGAATGGGGCCGGTTGATCCTTGAGCAAAGCACCTGGACGGCCCATAGCCGTATCGAAGTGCTGGCCACCGAACAGCTGAAAATGCACATTCCTGGTGCGGCCGAAGTGCGGATGGTGGCGCCATGATGAAACTTGAAGGTGCACTTTACCCGTGGCGCTTTCGCCTGATGCTCGGCATCTTGGCTTTGATGGCCGGCGCGATTGCATGGCGGATTATCGACCTGCAAGTGATCGACCGCGACTTCCTGATCGGCGAGGGTAATGCCCGTAGCCTGCGGCATATCCCGATTCCTGCGCACCGCGGCCTGATCACCGACCGTAACGGCGAGCCTCTGGCCGTGAGTACGCCGGTGACCACCCTGTGGGCCAATGCCAAGGAGCTGCAAACCGCCAAGGACAAATGGCCTGAGCTGGCTGCCGCGCTGGGCCAGGACCCTAAAGCCTTGAGCGAGCGTCTGGAAGCCCAGGCCAACAAGGAATTCATCTATCTGGTGCGTGGGCTGACGCCTGAGCAGGGCCAGCAAGTGCTCGACCTTAAAGTCCCCGGTGTCTATGGCATCGAGGAGTTTCGTCGTTTCTACCCGGCGGGTGAAACCACCGCGCATATGGTTGGCTTTACCGACATTGATGACCACGGCCGTGAAGGTGTGGAGCTGGCCTACGACGAATGGCTGGCCGGCGTGCCCGGCAAACGGCAGGTCATCAAGGATCGACGCGGCAGACTGATTAAAGATGTCCAGGTGACCAAAAACGCCAAGGCCGGTAAGCCCTTGGCGTTGTCGATTGACCTGCGCCTGCAGTACCTGGCCAACCGCGAGCTGCGTAACGCGATCATCGAGAACGGCGCCAAGGCCGGTAGCCTGGTGATCATGGACGTCAAGACCGGCGAGATCCTCGCCATGGTCAACCAGCCGACCTACAACCCGAACAACCGTCGCAACCTGCAACCGGCGATGATGCGTAACCGCGCCATGATCGACGTGTTCGAGCCGGGTTCGACCATGAAAGCCATTTCCATGAGTGCCGCACTGGAAACCGGGCGCTGGAAGCCGAGCGACAAGGTCGAGGTTTACCCAGGCACCTTGCAGTTGGGCAAATACACCATTCGTGACGTGTCCCGCAGCGAAGGGCCGGTGTTGGATTTGACAGGTATCCTGATCAACTCCAGTAACGTCGGCATGAGTAAGGTCGCCTTCGATATCGGCGGCGAAACCATCTATCACCTGGCGCAAAAAATCGGCTTGGGCCAACCCACCGGCCTGGATTTCCCAGGCGAGCGCGTGGGCAACCTGCCGAACTACCGCGACTGGAAAAAAGCCGAGACTGCCACGCTCTCCTACGGCTACGGCCTGTCGGTAACCGCGATCCAGCTGGCCCATGCTTTCTCTGTATTGGCCAATAATGGCCGTATGGTTCCACTGAGCTTGATCCACGTCGACGAAGCGCCGAAAGCCACTCAGGTAATCCCGGAAAAAGTCGCCAAGACCATACAAGGCATGCTGCAACAAGTGATCGAAGCCCCGCGCGGTGTGTTCCGGGCACAGGTGCCGGCTTATCACGTGGCCGGCAAGTCCGGTACTGCACGTAAAACCTCGGTCGGCACCAAGGGCTACGCCGAAAACTCTTACCGCTCGCTGTTCGCCGGCTTCGGTCCGATGAGCGATCCGCGCTACGCCATCGTCGTAGTGATTGATGAACCGAGCAAGGCCGGCTACTTCGGTGGCCTGGTGTCGGCTCCGGTATTCAGCAAAGTGATGTCCGGCACCCTGCGCCTGATGAATATCACGCCGGACAACCTGCCGCCGACTCAACAAGCGAACGCAGGACCACCGGCCGCAGCTGTCAAAGCCAATGGAGGGCGCGGCTGATGTCTCTTAGCCTGAACAAGATTTTTGCCCACGCCGGACGCGATCTGCTGATTCGTGAATTGAGCCTGGACAGCCGTAATGTACGCGCCGGTGATCTGTTCCTGGCGGTGCCCGGCGGCAAGCTCGATGGCCGTGCACATATCGCCGATGCCCTGCAACGAGGCGCGGCCGCCGTGGCTTATGAAGTGGAAGGCGCCACCGTGCTGCCGATCACCGACGTGCCCTTGATTCCGGTCAAGGGCCTGGCCGCGCAACTGTCGGACATCGCCGGGCGTTTTTATGGTGACCCGAGCCGTCAGTTGAACCTGATCGGTGTGACTGGCACCAACGGCAAGACCAGCGTGACCCAATTGGTTGCGCAGGCACTCGACCTGCTGGGCCAGCATTGCGGCATTGTCGGCACCCTGGGCACGGGTTTTTACGGTGCGCTGCAAAGCGGCCTGCACACCACGCCGAACCCGATCGCCGTGCAAGCGACCCTGGCCGACCTGAAAAAGGCCGGTGCCAAGGCAGTTGCCATGGAAGTGTCATCCCACGGTCTGGACCAGGGCCGTGTGACTGCCTTGGCGTTTGACGTGGCGGTGATGACCAACCTGTCTCGCGACCACCTCGACTACCACGGCACCATGGAGGCGTACGCCGCCGCCAAGGCCAAGCTGTTCGCCTGGAATGACCTGAAGTGCCGGGTGGTAAACCTGGATGACGCATTCGGTCGCCAACTGGCTGCCGAAGACAGCGAAGCACGCCTGATCACCTACAGCCTGGAAGATTCCAGCGCGTATCTGTATTGCCGTGAAGCCCAATTTAATGACGAAGGCGTGCTCGCCACGCTGGTCACGCCCCAGGGCGAACACCACTTGCGCAGCACCTTGCTTGGGCGTTTCAACCTGAGCAACGTGCTCGCGGCTGTTGGCGCATTGCTTGGCCTGGATTACGCCCTGGACGAAATCCTGCGCGTGCTGCCCAAACTCGAAGGCCCGGCCGGCCGTATGCAGCGTTTGGGTGGCGGCTCTCAGCCACTGGTGGTGGTCGATTACGCCCACACTCCGGACGCGCTGGAAAAAGTCCTCGAAGCCCTGCGCCCACACGCCAAGGGCAAATTGCTCTGCCTGTTCGGCTGCGGCGGTGACCGTGATCGCGGCAAGCGCCCGCTGATGGCTGAAATCGTCGAGCGCCTGGCCGATGGCGTGCTCGTGACCGACGACAACCCACGCAGCGAAGACCCGAACCAGATTTTCGACGACATCCGTGTCGGCTTTAAAGACGCCACCAAGGCCACCTTCGTTGCCGGTCGCGGCGCCGCCATTGCCCAGCTGATCGCCAGCGCCAGTGCTGAGGACGTGGTGGTACTGGCTGGTAAAGGTCACGAGGACTACCAGGAAATCAACGGCGAACGCCATGCCTTCTCCGATCTGGTCGAGGCTGATCACGCCCTGACTGCCTGGGAGGTCGCCCATGCTTAAAGCGATGAAGTTCAGCGAACTGACCCAGGCCTTGTCGGCCCGCGTAGTGTCGAGCGATTGCAGCTTCGACGGCGTCAGTATCGACAGTCGCAACATCAAGCCGGGGCAGCTGTTTATTGCACTGGCCGGCCCGCGTTTCGATGGGCACGACTACCTGAACGAAGTAGCCGCCAAAGGTGCCGTGGGTGCCTTGGTGCAGCGTGAAGTCACGGACTCGACGCTGCCGCAATTGCTGGTCGCCGATACCCGCCTGGCCCTCGGGCTGTTGGGCGCGCTGAACCGCGCCGCATTTGATAAGCCCGTTGCCGCCATCACTGGCTCCAGCGGCAAAACCACGGTCAAGGAACTGCTTGCCGGCGTGCTGCGCACACGCGGGCCGGTGCTCGCCACCCGTGGCAACCTGAACAATGATTTCGGCGCTCCATTGACCCTGCTCGAACTGGCCCCGGAACACACGGCGGCGGTAATCGAGCTGGGCGCTTCGCGCGTCGGCGAAATTGCTTACACCGTGGCGCTGACCAAGCCTCACGTGGCAATTATCAACAATGCGGGCACCGCCCACGTGGGCGAGTTCGGTGGCCCGGAAAAAATCGTCGAAGCCAAGGGCGAAATCCTCGAAGGCCTTGATGCCTCGGGCACCGCAGTATTGAACCTTGACGACAAGGCCTTCGAGACCTGGCGTGTGCGCGCCGCCGGTCGCAAGGTGCTGACGTTTGCCGTGCTCAACGCGGCGGCTGATTTCCACGCAGCCGACATCACCGTCGACGCCCGTGGTTGCCCGTCCTTCACCTTGCACACACCGCAAGGCAGCGAGCACGTGCAACTGAACCTGCTGGGCAACCATAACGTCGCCAATGCCTTGGCCGCCGCCGCTGCCGCCTCCGCCCTGGGCGTATCGCTGTTCGGTATCGCTACCGGCCTGGGCGCGGTGCAGCCGGTCAAAGGCCGCACCGTGGCACAACTGGCGACCAATGGCATGCGTGTGATTGATGACACCTACAACGCCAACCAGTCCTCCGTCTGCGCCGCTATTGACCTGCTTAAAAGCTTCGCCGGGCGCAAGGTGCTGGTGCTGGGCGATATCGCCGAATTGGGCGACTGGGCCGAGCAGTCCCACCGTGAAGTCGGCGCCTACGCGAGCGGTAAAGTCGACGCGCTTTACGCCGTTGGCCCGAACATGGCCCACGCCGTTGACGCCTTCGGCCTCGGTGCGCGGCATTTCGCTACCCAGGCCGAGCTGATCCAGGCACTGGTGGCGGCTGAACACGACAAACACACAACCATTTTGATCAAGGGATCGCGCAGCGCGGTGATGGAAAACGTCGTCGCGGCCTTGTGTGGCTCAAGTACGGAGAAACATTAATGCTGCTGCTGCTGGCTGAGTATCTGCAACAGTTCCACAAAGGCTTCGCGGTCTTTCAGTACCTGACCCTGCGCGGGATCCTGGGTGTGCTGACTGCGCTGTCTTTGTCGCTGTTCCTGGGGCCGTGGATGATCCGCACCCTGCAGAACCTGCAAATTGGTCAATCGGTTCGTAATGACGGCCCGCAGTCGCACCTGTCCAAATCCGGCACCCCGACCATGGGCGGTGCGCTGATCCTGTCTTCCATCGGTATCAGCACCTTGCTGTGGGCCGACCTGCATAACCGCTACGTGTGGACGGTGCTGCTGGTGACCCTGTTGTTCGGCGCGATCGGCTGGGTCGATGACTACCGCAAAGTGATCGAGAAAAACTCCAAGGGTTTGCCCAGCCGCTGGAAGTACTTCTGGCAGTCGGTGTTTGGCCTTGGCGCTGCGATCTTCCTGTACATGACCGCGCCAAGCGCCGTCGAAACCACCTTGATCATTCCGATGCTCAAGGACGCCAGCATTCCACTGGGCGTTGGCTTTGTGGTGCTGACCTACTTTGTGATCGTCGGCTCCAGCAACGCGGTGAACCTGACTGATGGCCTCGACGGTCTGGCAATCATGCCGACCGTGATGGTCGGCGGTGCGCTCGGTATCTTCTGCTACCTGTCGGGTAACGTGAAATTCGCTGAATACCTGCTGATCCCGTATGTGCCGGGCGCAGGTGAGTTGATCGTGTTCTGCGGCGCGCTGATCGGTGCCGGCCTGGGCTTCCTGTGGTTCAACACCTATCCCGCACAAGTCTTCATGGGCGACGTCGGCGCGCTGGCGCTGGGCGCAGCCTTGGGCACCATCGCGGTGATCGTCCGCCAGGAAATCGTGTTGTTCATCATGGGCGGTGTGTTCGTGATGGAAACCCTGTCGGTGGTCATCCAGGTGGCCTCCTTCAAATTGACCGGGCGCCGCGTGTTCCGCATGGCGCCGATTCATCACCACTTTGAACTCAAGGGCTGGCCCGAGCCGCGTGTGATTGTCCGTTTCTGGATCATCACCGTGATTCTGGTACTGGTCGGCCTTGCCACCCTGAAACTGAGGTAGAAACGAGTGTCCCTGATCGCTTCAGACCACTTCCGCATCGTTGTCGGCCTCGGCAAGAGCGGCATGTCCCTGGTTCGCTTCCTCGCGAACCGGGGCACGTCGTTTGCCGTGGCCGACACGCGGGAAAATCCACCGGAGCTGGTCACGCTGCGCCGTGACTACCCGCACGTGGAAGTGCGTTGTGGCGAGCTGGATGTCGAGTTTCTGTGCCGCGCCGATGAGCTCTACGTGAGCCCCGGCCTGGCCCTGGCGACACCGGCCCTGCAAGCGGCAGCGGCGCGTGGCGTGAAGCTGTCCGGCGACATCGACCTGTTTGCGCGCTATGCGAAGGCACCGATCGTGGCCATCAGCGGCTCCAACGCGAAAAGCACCGTGACCACCCTGGTCGGCGAGATGGCGGCTGCGGCCGGCAAGCGCGTGGCCGTGGGCGGTAACCTCGGCACGCCAGCGCTGGACCTGCTCAGCGACGACATCGAGTTGTACGTGATGGAACTGTCGAGCTTCCAGCTCGAAACCACCCACGATCTGGGGGCTGAAGTCGCCACCGTGTTGAACGTGAGTGAAGACCACATGGACCGCTACAGCGGCCTGCCGGCGTACCACCTGGCCAAGCACCGGATTTTCCGTGGTGCCAGGCAATTTGTGGTCAACCGCCAAGATGCCCTGAGCCGTCCGCTGATGGGCGAAGGCATGCCCTGCTGGACCTTTGGCCTGGGCAAACCGGATTTCAAAGCCTTCGGCATTCGCGAAGAGAACGGCGAGAAATACCTGGCTTTCGAATTCCAGAACCTGATGCCGGTACGTGAATTGAAAATCCGTGGCGCGCACAACCAATCCAATGCATTGGCGGCCCTGGCGTTGGGTCACGCCGTCGGCCTGCCATTTGATGCGATGCTGTCGAGCCTGCGCACCTTCGGCGGCCTCGAGCATCGCTGCCAGTGGGTACGCGACCTCAATGGCGTGAGCTACTACAACGATTCCAAGGCCACCAACGTGGGTGCCGCACTGGCTGCCATCGAAGGGCTCGGCGCTGATATCGACGGCAAGCTTGTGCTGATCGCCGGTGGCGACGGCAAGGGTGCCGACTTCAAAGACCTTAAAGGCCCGGTGGCTGCACATTGCCGCGCCGTGGTGCTGATCGGCCGTGACGCGGACTTGATCGCCGCCGCGTTGGGCGACGCGGTACCGCAGGTACGCGCCACCTCGCTGGACGATGCGATTGCCCAATGCAAGGCCCTGGCCCAGCCGGGGGATGCGGTGTTGCTGTCGCCGGCGTGCGCCAGTTTCGACATGTTCAAGAACTACGAAGAGCGCGGCCAGCTGTTCGCTCGCGCCGTGGAGGCCTTGGCATGAATTTCAGAAATATCATCAAGCCGTACCCATCGCCGATCATCACCGGTCGCGGTATCGACCTCGACTTCCCAATGCTCGCCGGCTGCCTGGCGCTGCTGGGTCTGGGGTTGGTCATGATCACTTCGGCGTCCTCGGAAGTGGCCGCAGTGCAGTCGGGCAACACCCTGTACATGATGATCCGTCACCTGGTGTACCTGGTGATCGGTCTCGGCGCCTGCATCGTCACCATGATGATCCCCATCGCTACCTGGCAGCGCCTGGGTTGGCTGATGCTGATCGGCGCGTTTGGTTTGTTGATCATGGTGATCCTGCCCGGCATCGGCCGTGAGGTGAACGGTTCGATGCGCTGGATCGGCTTCGGCGCGTTTAACGTGCAGCCGTCGGAAATCGCCAAGGTGTTCGTGGTGATCTACCTCGCCGGTTACCTGGTCCGTCGCCAGAAAGAAGTACGCGAAAGCTGGATGGGCTTCTTCAAGCCGTTCATCGTGCTGCTGCCCATGGCTGGCCTGTTGCTGATGGAGCCCGACTTCGGTGCCACCGTCGTAATGATGGGCGCGGCGGCGGCGATGCTGTTTCTCGGCGGTGTGGGCTTGTTCCGGTTCGCCATGATGGTGGTGCTGGCGGTGGTCGCGGTTTACCTGCTGGTGGAAGCACAACCGTACCGTATGGCGCGCCTGATTACCTTTACCGACCCCTGGTCCGATCAGTTCGGCTCCGGCTACCAGTTGACCCAGGCGCTGATCGCCTTTGGTCGCGGCGGATGGCTGGGTGTTGGGCTGGGCAATAGCGTGCAGAAGCAGTTTTACCTGCCGGAAGCGCATACCGACTTCGTGTTCTCCGTGCTGGCCGAAGAACTCGGTGCCGTGGGTTCCCTGTGCACCGTTGCACTGTTCATGTTCGTCTGCGTACGGGCGCTTTACATCGGTCTTTGGGCCGAGAAAGCCAAGCAGTTTTTCGCAGCTTATGTCGCCTACGGCTTGGCGTTTTTGTGGATTGGTCAGGTGCTGATCAACATCGGGGTAAACATCGGTCGCTTGCCGACCAAGGGTTTGACCCTGCCGTTTCTCAGCTACGGCGGCAGCTCGTTGGTTATCTGCTGCGTGTGCCTGGGCTTGCTGCTGCGCATCGAGTGGGAGAGTCGCACCCACCTGGGCAGCGAAGAGATGGAATTCAGCGAGAGCGATTTTGCCGAGGAGCCGGACCATGGGCGCTAACGTGCTGATCATGGCAGGCGGCACCGGGGGCCATGTGTTCCCGGCCCTGGCTTGCGCGCGCGAATTCCAGAACCGTGGCTACACCGTGCATTGGCTCGGTACGCCACGTGGCATCGAAAACGAATTGGTCCCGAATGTCGGCTTGCCGCTGCACTTGATCAACGTCACTGGCTTGCGTGGCAAGGGCAAGTTGTCCCTGCTCAAGGCGCCGTTCGTGTTGCTCAAGGCGGTGTGGCAGGCGCGCAAAGTGATTCGTGAGTTGAAGCCGGTGTGCGTGCTGGGGTTTGGTGGTTATGTGACTGGCCCTGGTGGTGTTGCCGCCAAGCTCGCCGGCGTACCGGTGATCGTGCACGAACAGAACGCCGTTGCCGGCACTGCCAACCGCCTGTTGGTGCCGTTGGCCAGCCGAGTGTGCGAGGCGTTCCCGAAGACCTTTGGCGCCTCGGACAAGTTGCGTACCACCGGCAACCCGGTGCGCACCGAACTGTTCATGGCCATTGCCCGTCAGGCGCTGGAGGGCCGTAAGCCACACTTGCTGATCCTGGGCGGAAGCCTGGGCGCGGAGCCGTTGAACAAATTGCTGCCCGAAGCCTTGGCGCTGCTGCCCGTGGACCTGCGTCCCGAAGTGTTCCACCAGGCCGGTAAAAACCACGATGAAATCACCGCTGCCCGCTATCGCGAGGCCGGTGTCGAGGCGAACGTACAGCCTTTCATCAAAGACATGGCCCATGCCTATGGCTGGGCCGACCTGGTGGTCTGTCGCGCTGGTGCGCTGACCGTCAGTGAACTGGCCGCCGCCGGTCTGCCGTCCTTGCTGGTGCCTTTGCCCCACGCCATCGACGATCACCAGACCCGCAACGCCGAATATTTGGCCGGGGAGGGCGCTGCCTTCCTGCTGCCGCAAAGAACGACTGGCGCCGCCGATTTGGCCGCACGCCTGACCGAGGTTTTGATGCAACCGGAACGACTCAACAGCATGGCGAGCACCGCAAGCCGCCTGGCTAAACCTGACGCAACCCGCACCGTGGTCGATATCTGCCTGGAGGTGGCCCATGGTTGAGAATCAGAAAGCCATGCCGCAGCCCGAAATGCGCCGCATCCGTCGTATCCACTTCGTCGGCATCGGCGGCGTGGGCATGTGCGGGATTGCCGAAGTACTGCTGAACCTGGGTTATCAGGTATCCGGCTCGGACTTGAAAGAGTCGCCGGTGACCGATCGCCTGAAAACCTTCGGCGCACAGATCTTTATCGGCCACCGCGCCGAGAACGCCGCCGAGGCTGACGTGCTGGTAGTGTCCAGCGCCGTGAACACCTCCAACCCGGAAGTGGCCACCGCCCTTGAGCGCCGTATTCCAGTGGTGCCACGCGCCGAGATGCTGGCCGAGCTGATGCGCTATCGCCACGGTATCGCCGTGGCCGGTACACACGGCAAAACCACCACCACCAGCCTGATCGCCTCGGTGTTCGCCGCCGGTGGCCTGGACCCGACCTTCGTGATTGGTGGCCGCCTGAATGCAGCCGGCACCAATGCCCAGCTCGGCACCAGCCGTTACCTGATCGCCGAAGCCGATGAAAGTGATGCGAGCTTCCTGCACCTGCAGCCGCTGGTCGCTGTGGTGACCAACATCGACGAAGACCACATGGCCACCTACGACGGTGACTTCAACAAGTTGAAGAAAACCTTCGTCGAGTTCCTGCACAACCTGCCGTTCTACGGTTTGGCCGTGGTGTGCCTGGACGATCCGGTGGTGCGTGAGATCCTGCCATCGGTCAAACGCCCAACCGTGACCTACGGCTTCAGCGAAGACGCCGACGTGCGCGCGATCAATGTGCGCCAGGAAGGCATGCAAACCTTCTTCACCGTGCTGCGCCCTGACCGCGAGCCGTTGGACGTATCGGTGAACATGCCGGGCAACCACAACGTATTGAACTCGCTGGCGACCATTTGCATTGCTTCCGATGAAGGCGTCAGCGATGAAGCCATCGTCGAAGGCCTGTCGCGTTTTGCCGGTGTCGGCCGGCGCTTCCAGGTCTACGGTCAACTGCCGGTAGAAGGCGGCGACGTGATGCTGGTGGACGACTACGGTCACCACCCAACTGAAGTTGCAGCCGTTATTAAAGCCGTGCGCGGTGGCTGGCCGGAGCGCCGTCTGGTGATGGTTTACCAGCCGCATCGCTACAGCCGCACCCGCGACCTGTACGACGACTTTGTGAATGTATTGGCCGATGCCAACGTGCTGCTGCTGATGGAAGTCTACCCGGCCGGTGAAGAGCCGATTCCGGGCGCCGACAGCCGCAAGCTGTGCAACAGCATCCGACAGCGTGGCCAGTTGGACCCGATCTACATCGAGCGCGGTGTGGACCTGGCGCCGATCGTCAAGCCGCTGCTGCGTGCCGGTGACATCCTGCTGTGCCAGGGCGCCGGTGATATCGGTGGCCTTGCGCCCAAGCTGCTCGCCAGCCCGCTGTTTGCGGCTGCAAAGGGGAAGTCGAAATGATCACGCATTACGACACCCTGTTCTCGACCATCACGCCTGCCGACTTCGGCCGCGTAGCGGTATTGTTCGGCGGCAAGAGCGCTGAGCGCGAAGTCTCGCTCAAGTCCGGCAATGCCGTACTGGAAGCGCTGCAAAGCGCCGGCGTAAACGCATTCGGTATCGATGTGGGCGATGATTTCCTTGCCCGCTTGCAGGCCGAGAAGATCGACCGTGCCTTCATCATTCTGCACGGCCGTGGCGGTGAAGACGGCAGCATGCAAGGCTTGCTCGAGTGCGCTGGCATCCCTTACACCGGCAGCGGAATCCTCGCTTCGGCACTGGCCATGGACAAGTTGCGCACCAAGCAGGTGTGGCACAGCCTGGGTATTCCAACCCCACGTCACAGCGTGCTGTGCAGCGAAGACGATTGTATTTCTGCAGCCAAGGAACTGGGCCTGCCTTTGATCGTCAAACCTGCCCATGAAGGCTCAAGTATCGGCATGGCCAAAGTGAACTCGGCCGCCGAATTGATCGACGCATGGAAAGCGGCAAGTACCTATGATTCGCAAGTGTTGGTGGAACAGTGGATCCAGGGTCCCGAGTACACCATCGCCACCCTGCGTGGCCAGGTATTGCCACCTATCGCATTGGGCACGCCCCACACCTTTTACGACTACGACGCCAAGTACGTGGCTTCCGATACTCAGTACCGGATCCCGTGTGGCCTCGACGCAACCAAGGAACAGGAATTGATGGACCTCACGGCGAAAGCCTGTGAGGCACTGGGTATCGCCGGTTGGGCGCGGGCAGACGTGATGCAGGATGACCAAGGGAATTTCTGGTTCCTTGAAGTCAACACCGCTCCCGGCATGACCGATCACAGCCTGGTACCTATGGCAGCCCGTGCTGCCGGTCTGGACTTCCAGCAGTTAGTGCTGGCGATCCTGGCCGCAAGCATTGAGCCAAGAGGCTAACCCCATGAACGGCGCATCGCTTCGTCATCAGCAACCTCCAGTGCCCAGCCGCAAGCCGGTGCCTCGAGGTGCCAGCCGAATGGTGGCTAAAGAGCCGATGTCGGCGCGCCTGCCGAAAGCCAACTTTGGTTTTCTTAAAGCGCTGTTCTGGCCGGTGTTGCTGGTGGC
Organism: Pseudomonas sp. B19125; assembly: GCF_044218855.1. Taxonomy (NCBI): domain Bacteria; kingdom Pseudomonadati; phylum Pseudomonadota; class Gammaproteobacteria; order Pseudomonadales; family Pseudomonadaceae; genus Pseudomonas; species Pseudomonas sp. B19125. The sequence goes on along the minus strand of NZ_CP162589.1, from coordinate 5,889,159 downwards.
GTTGGGCTTCGGTACTTACGAGGGCGCACAACGCCTGTTGCCGTATGCCGACCGGCCGATCACCAAGATCAGCGTGCAGGGCGACTTGAGCTACATCAGCCAGCAAGCGGTACAGCAGCGCATCGGCCCGTACCTGGCGGCGAGCTTCTTTACCATCGACCTGGCCGGTATGCGCGCAGAACTGGAACAGATGCCGTGGATCGCTCACGCCGAAGTCCGCCGTGTATGGCCGGACCAGGTGACGATCCGCCTGGAAGAACAACTGCCCGTGGCCCGTTGGGGCGATGGCGCACTGTTGAACAACCAGGGCCAGGCGTTCGCGCCGCGTGAGGTGGCCAACTATGAGCACCTGCCGCAGTTGTTCGGGCCACAGCGGGCGCAGCAGCAAGTGATGCAGCAGTACCAGGCGCTGAGCCAGATGCTGCGGCCACTGGGTTTCTCCATCGCACGCCTGGAATTGCGTGAGCGGGGCAGCTGGTTTTTGACCACCGGGGCAGGCAGTTCCGGCCCGGGCATCGAGTTGTTGCTGGGACGCGACCGCTTGGTGGAAAAGATGCGCCGCTTTATTGCCATCTACGACAAGACCTTGAAAGAACAGATTACGAACATTGCGAGCGTCGACCTGCGTTACGCCAACGGCCTGGCCGTCGGCTGGCGTGAACCAGCTGCGCCGACGACAGCCAAACCCGCTGTCGCGAAGAATTAAGAAGAGGCAGGACCCATGGCAAACGTGCAAAGCGGAAAAATGATCGTCGGTCTCGATATCGGCACCTCCAAGGTGGTGGCGCTGGTCGGCGAGGTCGGGGAAGACGGTGTGATCGAAATCGTCGGTATCGGCACGCATCCGTCCCGGGGCCTGAAGAAGGGCGTGGTGGTGAACATCGAGTCCACCGTGCAGTCGATCCAGCGCGCCATTGAAGAAGCGCAGCTGATGGCCGGTTGCCGGATTCACTCGGCGTTCGTCGGCGTGGCCGGCAACCATATCCGTAGCCTGAACTCCCACGGCATCGTGGCGATCCGTGATCGTGAAGTCAGCTCGGCCGACCTTGAACGCGTACTCGACGCCGCCCAGGCCGTGGCGATCCCGGCTGACCAGCGCGTGCTGCACACCTTGCCGCAGGACTACGTGATCGATAACCAGGAAGGCGTGCGTGAGCCGCTGGGCATGTCGGGCGTGCGCCTGGAAGCCAAGGTTCACGTGGTGACCTGTGCCGTCAACGCCGCACAGAACATTGAAAAATGCGTGCGCCGCTGCGGCCTGGAAATCGACGACATCATTCTTGAGCAGTTGGCCTCGGCCTACTCAGTACTCACCGACGACGAAAAAGAGCTGGGCGTGTGCCTGGTCGACATCGGCGGTGGCACCACCGACATCGCGATCTTCACCGAAGGTGCGATCCGTCACACCGCCGTGATCCCGATTGCGGGCGACCAGGTCACCAACGACATCGCCATGGCGCTGCGTACACCGACCCAGTACGCCGAAGAAATCAAGATCCGCTACGCCTGCGCCCTGGCCAAACTGGCCGGTGCCGGTGAAACCATCAAGGTGCCGAGCGTGGGCGACCGTCCACCGCGCGAACTGTCGCGCCAGGCCCTGGCCGAAGTGGTCGAACCACGCTACGACGAGCTGTTCACCCTGATCCAGGCTGAGCTGCGCCGCAGCGGCTACGAAGATTTGATCCCGGCCGGCATCGTGCTGACCGGTGGCACCTCGAAGATGGAAGGCGCGGTCGAACTGGCCGAGGAAATCTTCCATATGCCAGTGCGCCTGGGCGTGCCCCATGGCGTCAAAGGCCTGGGCGACGTAGTGCGCAACCCGATTTATTCCACCGGCGTGGGCTTGCTGTTGTACGGGCTGCAAAAGCAGACCGACGGCATTTCCCTGTCGGGCCCGAGCATCCGTGACAGCTACCGTGGCGGCGACGATGAAGCCAAAGCGCCGTTGTTCGAGCGGTTGCAGGCTTGGGTAAAAGGCAATTTCTAAAGATTTACCGCAACACCGCAGTAAGTAGTAGGCGAAAAAACTAGAGAAAACGAAAGGAGAGGGAACATGTTCGAACTCGTAGACAACATCCCCGCAAGCCCGGTTATCAAAGTAATCGGTGTTGGCGGTGGCGGCGGCAACGCTGTCAATCACATGGTCAAGAGCAACATTGAAGGCGTTGAATTCATCTGCGCCAACACTGATGCCCAGGCGCTGAAAAGCATCGGCGCGCGGACCATCCTGCAATTGGGCACAGCCGTGACCAAGGGCCTCGGCGCTGGCGCCAACCCGGAAGTCGGCCGTCAAGCCGCGCTGGAAGACCGCGAGCGTATTGCGGAAGTGCTGCAAGGCACCAACATGGTGTTCATCACCACCGGCATGGGCGGCGGTACCGGTACCGGTGCTGCTCCGATCATTGCCGAAGTGGCCAAGGAAATGGGGATTCTGACCGTTGCTGTCGTGACGCGTCCGTTCCCGTTCGAAGGTCGCAAGCGCATGCAGATCGCCGACGAAGGTATCCGTCTGCTGTCTGAAAGCGTCGACTCGTTGATCACCATCCCCAACGAGAAGCTGCTGACCATCCTGGGCAAGGACGCAAGCCTGCTGTCCGCATTCGCCAAGGCTGACGATGTACTGGCCGGTGCCGTTCGCGGTATCTCCGACATCATCAAGCGCCCAGGCATGATCAACGTCGACTTTGCCGACGTGCGTACCGTGATGAGCGAAATGGGCATGGCGATGATGGGCACTGGCTGCGCCAGCGGTCCGAACCGTGCACGCGAAGCCACTGAAGCGGCGATCCGCAACCCGTTGCTCGAAGACGTGAACCTGCAAGGTGCACGCGGCATCCTGGTGAACATCACCGCCGGCCCTGACCTGTCCCTGGGTGAGTACTCCGACGTGGGTAGCATCATCGAAGCCTTCGCTTCCGAGCACGCGATGGTCAAAGTCGGTACCGTTATCGACCCGGACATGCGCGACGAACTGCACGTGACCGTGGTTGCCACCGGCCTGGGCGCAAAAATCGAGAAGCCTGTAAAGGTCATCGACAATACCGTTCACACCGGCCACAACAGCCACGCCAGCCAGCAAGCTGCCGCTCCAGCGCCTGCGCGCCAGGAACTGCCGTCTGTGAACTATCGTGACCTGGACCGTCCGACCGTGATGCGCAACCAGGCTCAGGCCGGTGCTGCGGCGTCCCGTAGCCCGAATCCGCAAGATGACCTGGACTACCTGGACATCCCGGCATTCTTGCGTCGTCAGGCCGATTAATGGAATGTATCAGGGCTATGAAGGTGATTGGTGTTCAGCAAAGGTCTGGTCTGTTATTATCGCCAGCCTTTGTTGATACCAGTTCGCAATTTGCGCTGAAGCGGTCCAAGCCATGATTAAACAACGCACCCTGAAGAATATTATCCGTGCCACAGGTGTAGGTCTGCACTCCGGGGAGAAGGTATACCTGACCCTCAAGCCCGCACCTGTCGACACCGGCATCGTGTTTGTTCGTGCCGACCTGGACCCTGTGGTGCAGATTCCTGCTCGCGCGGAAAATGTTGGCGAAACCACGATGTCGACCACGTTGGTCAACGGTGACGTCAAAGTGGACACGGTGGAGCACTTGCTCTCGGCCATGGCTGGCCTGGGCATCGATAACGCCTACGTCGAGCTCTCCGCGTCCGAAGTCCCCATCATGGATGGCAGCGCTGGACCCTTCGTATTCTTGATTCAATCTGCCGGCCTGGAAGAACAGGACGCAGCCAAGAAGTTCATTCGCATTCTGCGGGAAGTGACAGTAGAAGACGGCGACAAGCGCGCCACCTTCGTCCCGTTCGAAGGCTTTAAAGTGAGCTTTGAGATCGATTTCGATCACCCGGTATTCCGTGACCGCACCCAAAGTGCAAGCGTGGATTTTTCCAGCACTTCGTTCGTAAAAGAAGTCAGCCGCGCCCGTACCTTTGGTTTCATGAGTGACATCGAGTACCTGCGCAAGCACAACCTCGCACTCGGCGGCAGCGTTGAAAACGCCATTGTGGTCGACGCGGATGGTGTACTGAACGAAGACGGCCTTCGCTATGAAGACGAATTCGTGAAGCACAAGATCCTCGATGCAATCGGTGACCTCTACCTGCTGGGCAATAGCCTGATAGGCGAGTTCAAAGGCTTCAAGTCGGGCCACGCCCTTAACAACCAGCTGCTGCGCAAGTTGATTGAGCAGACAGACGCTTGGGAAGTCGTGACCTTCGAAGATGCCAGCACCGCACCGATCTCTTACATGCGTCCCGTTGCGGCGGTGTAAGTAACAACTCTCTTTCTTTAGTTTTGAAAGGCCACCTTCGGGTGGCCTTTTTTTTATGCCGATCGTTCCCACGCGGAGCGTCACTAGTGTCCGGTAAACATGTTTCATAGCTGAAGGCTGCCTTGGGCAGCCTTCAGCTTTTCTCGCTCCTGCCTTCGTCGATCCCTCAATTCTGGCGTCGCGGGCCGTTCGTGCAGGACATGAGATATGCGAACCGTCAGCTCAAACAACGAACCGGTAAATTCTGAGCGACGATGGTAAAGGTGCAATAACAAGTAGCTGATCAAGGCACTGTAAATCTGCAGACGCACGGCGTTTTCAGAGAATGCGTAGAAGCGTTTGAGTTTCAGATGTTGCTTGACCCACTTGAAAAACAGCTCGATCTTCCAGCGATCTTTATACAATCCCGCGATTTCTTCGGCTGATCTTACGAAGTCATTGGTCACCAGGATTAACGGCGTGGCATGTCCCTCGCGTTCTACCACCACGCGTCTTGCCGGCGTTTCTCGGTAGTCATTAAGACGCTTGCCGCCTAGATGCTTTTTTCCGAACAGGATGACTTCGTCGGTCATGACGGGGCTTTGCTCGGCTGCGATCGAGTGCTTGTGCAGCACTTTGATATTGGCGTTTTTTTTCAGGCGGGTGACGAAAAAGGCTCCTTTGGTCTGCAACTGGTGCCACCAGTTGTAATCGCAATATCCCTTGTCAAAGACATACGTCATGCCGACCTGAATCGGCATTTCCAGCGCATCGCTCAGGTCGTTGACGTTGGCAGGAGTGATGTTGACGTACACCGGGGCCAACTGCGCCAAATCTAGTCCGACATGTACTTTCAGGCCCTGCGTGATGCGGGTTTTCGTGGAGGCTGTCCAGTCATCAAAGTGAGGTCCGCGCAAAGTGATTGACGTGGAATCAAGCAGGCTAATCATGGCACCGACTTCTTTGCGCTGTTGGCGGCTGATGCCGCTCAACAGCAATTGGCAAAGATCCTGGAATGGCCGGTAGTTTCGCTTGTTCAAAGCATCTGACAGGGTCGATCGGGCGACGGGCCCCGCTTTAAGATGGTAACTATGCGGACTTAGCGTTTCGGAAAAAGTGGCCAAGGACCGCAGGCTTAAGGCTTGGGTTATATGGCCGCTGACCAGTGTCACCAGCAATTGCCAGCTCGTGCAGCGTTTGACGTAGCGATCAGCCTGGTGCTTTTCGGTGGATTGCCGAAAGAACTGGCGCGGGATCGCACTGAGTAGGTGGGCTAAACGGGTACTGGTAAACATGGGTCAAAATCGAGTCTGAAAAATCCGATTATGACTGACAGTCGCGAACAACAAGGGGGAGCAAGCTCCCCCTTTGGTTTTTACCGGACACTAGTGACGCGGAGCGTGGGAACGATCACCTAGCGGGCCGCAGCCTCCACAATGCGGTTGCGCCCGGTGTGCTTGGCCTCATACAGCGCCTGATCAGCATTGAGCAGCAAGTCCTCAAGTGCCATGCGGCTGCGCTTTTGCCAGGTGCTCATGCCGATACTCACTGTAATAGGCCCGTCGGCACCGGCCACCCGTGGCAAATGCTCGACGCTGCTGCGGATATGTTCGGCAATCAACCAGGCACCCTTGGCGTCGGTATGTGGCAGCACCACTGCAAACTCTTCGCCACCGTAGCGCGCTGCCAGGTCAGCCGGGCGGCGGATGTTGTCTTCGATCACTTGGGCAACCGCGCGCAATGCTTCATCGCCGCCGTGATGGCCATGCAGGTCGTTGAAGGCCTTGAAGTGATCCACGTCGATCATCAGCAGGCTCAGCGGCTCGGTTGAGCGTTGTGCGCGGTCCCATTCCAGGCGCAGGCGCTGGTCCAGGGTACGGCGGTTGGCAAGGCCGGTGAGGGCGTCGGTGGCTGCCAGTTCTGACAGCACTTGTTCGGCACGATGACGGCGACGCAGCTCCTTGCTCAGCATCCAGGTCAGCCACAGCAGGCCGATGCACAACACGCCCGTTGCTATGCTGACCAGCCACGCGGCACGCCGCCATGGGGCAAAGATTTCATCGCTGGACAACGCCACCGCGACAATTAAGGGCAAGCTGCCCACATTCGAGAAACTATAGAGCCGTGGCTGGTTGTCGACGCTGGAGACGCCCCGAAAGCTGCCGTCGCGTTCACGCAGCATACGCGCGACATTGGGCCGCTGGCTCAAGTCCTTGTCGATCATGTCCACTTCCAGCAGCGGTTGTTGCGCCAGCAGGATGCCTTGGTGGTTGATCAGGTTGATGGTGCCGTTGCTTCCGATGTTCAGGCCGCTGAACAACTGTTGGAAGTACGACAGGCGCATCGAGGCCACCGCCACGCCCAGGAAGCGCCCGTCCGGCGATGACACGCGGCGGCTGAATGCGATGCGCCACTGGTCATCACACACGCAACGGGCCAGGAATGGGCGGCTGATATACAGCCCCAGGTCGGGGTTTTTGCGGTGTGCCTGAAAATAATCGCGATCAGCGAAGTTGCCGGTCTTGGGTGTGAGCAGCGAGGAGTCGGCGATTACTTCACCACTGGGGTCCAGCAACAGAATGTCGCCCTTGAAGGGTGCAGCGGCAGAGCGATCGAACAGCACCAGATGGCGGATACTGGCGGACACACCCTGCAGGTCGCTGCGTTCGGTGGCGGCGATCAGGCCCTTGAGGGCCATGTCATAGAGTTCGACGTTACGCAGCACATCGGCGTCGATCAGTTGGGTGATGTTATTGGCGGTGCGCTTGGCGGTCTGCAAGGTGTTGGCATGTTCGCGAATCAGCAGCGCGGTGACGATCGCCACGATCACAAAGACCGTGAGGCAACTGCCCAGGATCAGCAAGCGTTCCGGGCGAGGGGTGGGTCGGTAGAGACTTGGGCTCATCGGGCGTACTTCTGCTTCGAGGATGCCAATAGCGTAGTAGGCAATCGCAGGTTTGGTGGGAGCTGGCTTGCCTGCGATGCAGACACCTCGGTACATCTATAACACCGCAGCGATGCTATCGCAGGCAAGCCAGCTCCCACACAATCCAGCTCCCACATCAGCTATTCATCGTCTGGCAGATTTATGCCTAAAACACGTTGATCGGGTAATCCACAATCACGCGGTATTCATCCACATCCCGGTCCACCGCCGAGTAGCCATTGCCACCGCGGTTGGTTGCCCATTGCAGGCGCACGGCCAGGTCCTTGGCTTTGCCGCCTTGCACCACGTACTTCACGTCGATGTCGCGTTCCCAGTGCTTGGCGTCTTTGCCGTCGGCGCTGTACCAGGCGCTGTAGCCGCGGCTGTTGGGGTCGACCTTGGTCAGGTCGGTCTTGCCGCTGATATACGACACGGCGGACGTCAGCCCGGGCATGCCGAGACCTGCAAAGTCGTAGGCGTACTTGAGCTTCCACGAGCGCTCGTTGGGGCCGTTGAAGTCCGAGTATTGCTGGGAATTGTCCAGGTACACGCTGTCGCCCTGGGTGATGTAGTCGAACGGCGTGTTGCCGTTGACCCGCTGGTACGCGGCAGTGACGCTGTGGTGACCAACACCTACGGTGAAATGCAGGCTGTAAGTGTTGTTGTCGATGCTGCCGAGCAACGACTGGCCGGTGTCCTGGGTGTGGTAGTAGTGCAGGCCTGGGTTGAGGCTGACAAGATCGTTCAGCGCGTAGGTGTAGTCCAGGTCGTAGTAGTACTGGTGCCATACATCCTTGAGTTCGGAGGCGTACAGGTTGCTGGTCAGGCCCGGGACGCCGCTGAAGGACACACCGGCCCAGTTCAGGTGTTGGCTGTCGGCGTTGGCGGGCAGGGTGCCGTAGCTGGTGCCGATGCGTCGGTGGCCGCTCTGGTTGTAGAGTTTGGTAAAGCTGGCCTGGCCGCCTTCGAACATCCAGCCGTCGAAGCTGTGGTTGGCCAGGCTCACACCCCGGAACGTCTGCGGCAACATGCGGGTCATGCCGCCGGCGATCACCGGGTTGTTGAGGAACAGGTCGCCGGCTTTGAGTTCGGTGTCGAAGGCACGCATTTTCAAAGTGCCGCCCGCGGTGGAGAACGAGCCAGGCGCTTTGCCGTTGCCGCTGCCGTAAGGGAGGATGCTGGAACCGTCAGTGCCACCGCCGCCGTCGAGCTTGAGGCCGAGCATGGCATTGAGGTCCAGGCCAAAGCCGACGGTGCCTTGGGTGTAGCCGGATTCGAATGTGCCGATGAAACCCTGGCCCCATTCTTTGCTGTCATCGGTGTGAGTGTCGCGGCGGTCGCGGTTCATGTAGTAGTTGCGGGTGTTGATCTTCAGGTTTGAGCCTTCGACGAAACCGTCAGCGGGGGTCGAGTCTGCCGCGTGGGCAAGGGGGACGATCGTTGCTGCAATCGCGAGGAATAACGGGGTGAACGTCAGCGAGTTCTTCACCGGTTTAGCTCCTTTGGTCAATCGAAAACGGCCAATGTCGTGGGGGTGTGCCTGGCCTTTTTTTACGGCAAAAAAAAGCCGCTGAAGTCAGCGGCTTTAAACAGATTCCCAGTGTAGAGCCCTGGAAATAAGTCGAGGGAAATTCGGGTGAGCGGGAAGCTGCCTTGCCGTCGCGCTCATCGGTGCGTCAAAGTAACGCAGGTGAGCGGTGCGATATAGAGTGTAACAAGATAATGACTGTTGCCCAAACCGCAACAGTCAGACCTTTGAGATCCAGTGGGGAAGCTGGCTATGTGGGATCTGGCTTGTGTGGGAGCTGGCTTGCCTGCGGTGCAGACACCTCGGTACATCTGCATCACCGCAGCGATGCTATCGCAGGCAAGCCAGCTCCCACACAAGCCCGCCCACACTGGATCGATGTGTTCTGGTGAGTCAGACCGGCAAGGTAATGCCAAAAGTATTGCCACCGCCCTCACTGCGCACAAACACATCACCGCCGTGCATCAATGCAATCGCCTTGACGATCGCCAGCCCCAGCCCATGATTTGCGCCGCTGTTACTGCGCGACGCGTCCACCCGGTAGAAGCGTTCAAACAAGCGCGGCAAATGCTCACGGGCGATCTCATCGCCGGGGTTGGTCACCCCGATCGCCACCCACTGCTCCTGCACCTCAATGCTCACTTCGATAATCTGCCCCGGCGCAGTGTGCTGCACCGCATTGCTCAGCAGGTTGATCAGCGCGCGGCGCAGGTGGGCTTTTTCGATGTGCACCAAGGCATCTCCGTGTACGCGCACTTTGACTTGGGCGTCTTCGAGGATGAAGTCCAGGTAGTCGAGGGTGGTGGCGACTTCATCGGCCAGGGAGCTTTCGATCAGTTTGGTGGCCTTGCTGCCCTGGTCGGCGCTGGCCAGGAACAGCATGTCATTAATGATCGAACGCAGGCGTTCCAGCTCTTCGAGGTTCGATTGCAGCACCTCGAAGTAATGCTCGGCCGAACGACCACGGGTGAGCGCCACTTGGGTCTGGCCGATCAGGTTGGTCAGCGGCGAGCGCAGTTCGTGGGCCACATCGGCATTGAACGACTCCAGGCGCGAATACGCCTGTTCCACCCGATCCAGCGTGGAGTTGAACGAGTTGACGAACTGGCTCAGCTCCGGCGGCAAGGGCGACAACTGCAGGCGCCCGGAGAGTTTGGGCGGTGCGAGTTTTTGCGCTTCATCCGAAAGTTTGCCCAGCGGCTTGAGGCCGATACGCGAGACCCAAAAACCCAACAGTGCAGCCAGCGCCACACCGACACAGGCCAGGCCGATCAAGGCCATCAACAGATGGTGCTGAGTGGCGCGGAAATTCTCGGTGTCGATGGCGATCATAAAACGCAGCGGTGGGCGTTGATCCTTGGCCGCGAACTGGCTGAGCAACACCTTGAACGGGTATTCATGCCCAGGCAGGCGCAAGTCGCGTTTGCCGGTCGGCCCTTGGGCGAATGCGCGGATCTGCGCGTCGGGGTTGCCGTATTCGTAGCTCGGGTCGCTGCTCACCACCCAGAAGCGAATGCGCGGGTCTTCTTCGCCGAGCAACTTCAACTTGGCGGTGATTTTTGCCCAGTGGTCCGGTGTGCCGAAGCGGTTTACCGAGGATTCCAGCACGCTGTAGCGCGCATCCAGTTCGGCGCCCGGCAACAAGCCCAGGCCGCGATCCACTTGCTGGTACAGCGCGCCGCCGATCAACACAAAAATCAGCAGCGCCACCAAGGTGAACATGCCGCTCAGGCGCAGGGCGATGGAGTTAGCCGACACTTCTGCTCTCCAGCACATAACCCATGCCACGAATGGTGTGCAGCAACTTGTGTTCGAACGGCCCGTCGAGCTTGGCGCGCAGGCGCTTGATCGCCACTTCCACCACATTGGCGTCGCTGTCGAAATTGATGTCCCAGACCATTTCCGCAATCGCGGTCTTGGACAGGATTTCACCCTGGCGCCGTGCCAATACGCTGAGCAGCGAGAACTCTTTGGCGGTCAGGTCCAGGCGCAGGCCGTTGCGGCTGGCCTTGCGGCTGATCAGGTCGATCCACAGGTCGGCCACGGTGACTTGCACCGGCTCATGCCCGCCGCTGCGGCGGGTCAGCGCTTGCAGGCGCGCCACCAGTTCGAGGAACGAAAACGGTTTGCCCAAATAATCATCGGCGCCTTCACGCAAGCCACGGATGCGGTCTTCCACACGCTCGCGAGCGGTGAGCATGATCACCGGCGTCTGCTTGCGTGCCCGCAGTGCGCGCAACACCCCAAAGCCGTCGAGGCCGGGCAGCATCACGTCGAGTACGATCACCGCGTAATCGTTCTCCAGCGCCAGGTGCAAGCCCTCGATGCCTTCGCGCGCCACATCGACGGTGTAGCCTTGCTCCGTCAGGCCGCGGTGCAGGTAGTCCGCGGTTTTCTCTTCATCTTCAATAATCAGGACGCGCATGACCCCGCCTTTAGTGTGTGGTCGCCAGCGCCAGCGCTGGTTTGGGCCTGTGGAAAAACTTCTCAAGGTACAAGTATATGACCGGTGTGGTGAACAGCGTCAGCGCCTGGCTCACCAACAGGCCGCCGACCACCGCGATCCCCAGCGGCTGGCGCAGTTCGGCGCCTGGCCCGGAGCCCAGCATCAACGGCACGGCGCCGAGCAGGGCGGCGAGGGTGGTCATGATGATCGGCCGGAACCGGGTGACGCAGGCTTCATAAATCGCCTCCTCAGGTGGCAGCCCGCGCACGCGCTGGGCCTCCAGGGCAAAGTCGATCATCAGGATGCCGTTTTTCTTGACGATACCGATCAGCAGCACCAGCCCGATCAAGGCCATGATCGAAAAGTCCTGGCCCAGCAACCACAGCATGATCAACGCGCCCAAGCCCGCCGAGGGCAAGGTGGAGATGATCGTCAGCGGGTGCACGAAGCTCTCATACAGCACGCCCAAAATAATATAGACCGCCACCAGCGCCGCCAGGATCAGCCACGGTTGGCTGGCCAAAGAGCTTTGGAACGCCTGGGCCGCACCCTGGAAGGTGCCGATCAGGGTGGTCGGCATGCCGATTTCGTTTTTGGCCTGGTTGAGCATGATCACCGCATCACCCAATGCCACGCCGGGTGCCAGGTTGAACGACAGGTTGGCGGCCGGGAACATGCCGTCATGGCTGATGGACAACGGCCCCACGCTGGGTGGGTCGACCTTGGCCAGTGCCGACAGCGGCACCATCTCGTTGGTCAACGGTGAGCGCAGGTAAAAGTAGTTCAGGCTTTCGGCCTTGCCGCGCTGTTGAGTGTCGAGTTCCAGCACCACCTGGTACTGGTTGATCTCGGTCTGGAACTCGTTGATCTGGCGCTGGCCGAACGCGTCATACAGCGCCTGGTCGACATCGGTAGCGGTGAGGCCAAAGCGCGCCGCCGCCTGGCGGTCGATGCTGATGTGAGTGATGCTGCCGCCCAGTTGCAAGTCGTTGGACAGGTCGCGAAAGGCCGGGTTGGCGCGCAGTTTTTCGGTCAGGCGTTGGGTCCAGGTATTGAGCGTCGCGCCGTCGTTGCTCTTGAGCACATATTGATACTGGGCGCGGCTTGGGCCGGAACTCAAGTTGATGTCCTGGCCGGCGCGCAGGTACAAGACGATGCCAGGCACCTTGGCCAGTTTGGGGCGGATGCGGTCAATGAACTGGCTGGCGGATACATCGCGATCACCGCGGTCCTTCAAGGCGATCCAGAAACGGCCGTTGGCGATGGTCTGGTTGCTGCCGGTCACGCCCACCGAGTGGGAAAACGCGGCCACTGCCGGGTCGTCCTTGACGATCTCGGCCAGCGCCTTGTGCTTGGCGACCATGTCCGGGTACGACACGTCGGCCGCCGCTTCGCTGGTGCCGAGTACAAAGCCGGTGTCCTGCACCGGGAAGAAACCCTTGGGGATAAACACGTAGCCGACCACGGCCAACGCCAGGGTCAGCATAAAGATCGCTGCCATGCTGCGTTGATGCGCCAGCGCACGGCGCAGGTTGCGTGCGTAGCCGGCGAGCAGGCGCTCGCTGAAGCCCGGTTTGTCATGGGCATGATGAGTCGGCGCGCGCATGAACAGCGCGGCCAGGGTCGGCGCCAAAGTCAGCGAAACCACCACCGAAATCAGGATGGTCGAGGTGGCCGTCAGCGCAAATTCCTTGAACAGCCGCCCGACCACACCGCCCATGAACAGCAGCGGAATAAACGCCGCCACCAGCGAGAAGCTGATGGACACCACGGTAAAGCCGATCTCGCCCGAGCCCTTGATTGCCGCCTCGCGTTTATCCAGGCCCGCCTCCAGGTGACGGTGAATGTTCTCCACCACCACGATGGCATCGTCGACCACAAAGCCCACGGCGATCACGATCGCCACCAGCGTCAGGTTATTCAAGCTGAAGCCCAGCACATACATCAGCGCGAAACTGGCGATCAGCGACACGCCGAGTACGCTGGACACAATCAGCGTCGCCGACAATTGGCGCAGGAACAGCGCCATCACCGCCACCACCAGCAGGATGGCGATCAGCAGGGTCACTTCCACTTCATGCAAGGACGCGCGGATGGTCTTGGTGCGGTCGGTCAACACGCTGACCTGCACCGAGGCGGGCAGCATGCCTTCCAGGCGCGGCAGTTCGGCTTGAATGCGGTCCACGGTCTCGACAATGTTGGCGCCGGGCTGGCGCGAAATCACCAGGTTGACCCCGGGCGTGTCACCGGACCAGGCCTGCACGTAGGCGTTTTCCGAACCGTTGATGACTTTGGCGACATCACGCAGCTGCACCGGCGCGCCGTTCTTGTAGGAAACGATCAGTTGGCCGTATTCCTCGGGGTGAAACAGCTGGTCGTTGGTCGATATCGTCGACACGCTGTTCTTGCCGTAAATCGCACCTTTGGCCAGGTTCAGGCTGGACTGCTGGATGGCCAGGCGCACATCGGCGAGGGTCAGGCCGATGGCCGCGAGTTTGTCCGGTGAAGCCTGTACGCGAATCGCCGGGCGTTGCTGCCCGGTGATATTGATCTGGCCAACGCCGTCAATCTGGCTGATCTGCCGCGCCAGCAAGGTTTCTACATAGTCGCTCAGCTCGGTGCTGGGCATGCTGTCGGAGCTGACGCTGAGGATCAGCACCGGGCTGTCGGCCGGGTTGACCTTCTTCCAGGTCGGCAGGCTCGGCATGTCGCTGGGCAGCTTGCCGGAGGCGGTGTTGATCGCCGCCTGCACTTCCTGCGCGGCGGTGTCGATGCTTTTGTTCAGTGTGAATTGCAGGGTCAGCAGGCTTGAGCCCAAGGCGCTGCTGGAGGTCATCTGGGTCATGCCAGGGATGGCGCTGAATTGCACCTCCAAGGGCGTGGCCACGGATGAGGCCATGGTGTCCGGGCTGGCGCCGGGCAAGGTGGCGGTGACCTGGATGGTCGGGAACTCCGCTTCCGGCAGCGGCGCCACAGCCAGGCGCGGGAAGGCAATCAGCCCCAGCAACACCAGCGCAAAGGTCAGCAACAGGGTGGCAACCGGATGGTCGACGCACCAGGCGGACGGGGAACGGCTGCCGCTCATGGTTGCACCTTGGTCTGGGCGGTCTGGATCACTTGTGGTGGCTCTTTGAGCACCTCGATTTGCGCACCGGCCTTGAGCCGCGACTGGCCGTCGCTGACCAGCACATCACCGGCTTGCACGCCCTTGATGATGGTCACGTCGCTGTCCTGATACGCCACCTGCACCGGCACAACCTCAACCTTGTCACCGTTGACGCGGTACACAAAATGCGCGTCGAGCCCACGTTGCACCACGGTCGGTGGCACCACCAGCGCGTTCTTGTCGAGGGCGGTCTGGATCTTGATAGTCACCAGTTGCCCCGGCCACAGACGCTGCGAAGCGTTGTTGAATTCAGCCTTGGCGCGCAGGGTGCCGGTGGTGGAGCTGATCTGGTTGTCGATCAGGCTCAAGTGGCCTTCGCCGAGCAGGTCGCCGGTCTGGCCGTCGGTGTCGGCGCCCATGTAGGCATCGACGCTGGCTTGGGTGGGCGCGGCGATCAAGCCTTGCAGGGTCGGCAACATTTGTTGCGGCAACGAGAACTCCACGGCGATCGGATCGATTTGCGTCACCGAGAACAAGCCTTGGGTATCACTCATGCGCAGGAAGTTGCCTTCATCCACGGTGCGAATGCCGACACGGCCAGTCACCGGCGAGCGAATCTGGGTGTAGGACAGCTGTACCAGGGCCGAATCAATGGCGGCCTGATTACCTTGCGCCGTGGCCTTGAGCTGGTTGACCAGGGCTTGCTGCTGGTCATAGGTCTGCTTGGATACGCCGTCGTCGACGCTCAGCTCTTTGTAGCGCTTGAGGTTTACCAACGCCACTTGCAACTGCGCCTGGCTTTCGCCCAACTGCGCCTTGGCCTGATCAAGGCTCGCGCGGATCGAGCGGTCATCGATGGTCGCCAGCAGGTCACCGGCCTTGACCAATTGGCCCTCCTTGACCAGCAGCTTGGTGAGGATGCCGTCGATTTGCGGGCGGATCACCACGCTGTGCAGCGACAGCACCGAGCCGATACCGCTGACAAATCGAGGAATGTCCTGCTGTGTGACGCTCACCACTCGCACCGGGATAGCGGTGGACACCGCCAGTTTGGTTTTCGCCGGTCGGTTGAAGGCCCAGGCTGCAACTGCCACGACCACCAGGGCAGCCACGATCAGGGCGGTTTTTCGTTGAATGTGCATGGGGTGGGGCGCCGGGGCAAAGGGTTGGGAGAGTGATCGTTCTTTATAGCCCGCCAACCCGGTCAGCACGGTGACTGCTAACTGACAGCGCTGTCAGTAAAGTCCGACCATTCGTACCGGCGGTGGTTAAAGATCCAAGGCGCGCAGGTATACTGCGCGCCAGCGTGGCCCGCAAGCCGGCCACCGCCTCATTTTCTGCACGCCCCGGAGCTTCCATGACTTCCCCGACACAACCCCCTGTTGACGCGGCCGACCTCGTCGATCCGGCCGACGCTCAAAGCGTTGAAAAAGCCGAGATCCCGGCGTTCAAGTTTCCGTTCAAGCCGGGTGAACTGGCTGGGGCCAAAAACGCCGCCCAGCCTTGGTACAAGAATGGCGCCAAGAACGGCCACACCAAGTCGCCAGGCATGGCGCCGCCGGGCACTCGCCGCTCGATGGGTAAACGCTGAGAATAGAACGACCAGCGTTTTATCAGGTGCGGACTACAACACCTGCTGACATTTCCGATTGAAGACCCGCGACCGTTTCTAGAAAGCTTGCACAGCCTTGATTCCATCCCGACCGTTCAGATCGGGCGGGTGGCCAAGGCTGGTCTTTCTGGAAAAGGATGTTTCCCGTGGCTCTGATACCCCTGTGTGCAGCACTTGCCCTTTTGCTGTCGATCGACGCCGTGGCCGACGATGATCAACCCCGGCGCGAAATCCGCTTCGCTGTTGCCGCGCAGTTTCCGCCCTTTCAGAGTCGTAGCCCGCAAGGTCAATTGGTGGGCTTGAACATCGACTTGGGCAACGCCTTGTGTACACAGTTGAATGTGCGCTGCACCTGGGTCGACCAGGTGTTTGTCGAAGACTTCCCGGCCCTCGAAGCCCGGCAGTTCGATGCGATCATGGGCATTGCCGCCACCTCGGGGCGGCGGCGGTGGGTGGGGTTCACCGATAATCTCTACCCTTTTACCACGCGTTTGGTGGCCCGTAAGGCGTCCGGCCTGTTACCCGACACACGCTCGCTCAAGGGTAAGCGTGTCGGTGTGCTGCTGGGCAGCAATCGCGAAGCCTTTGCGCGGTCGCAGTGGGCACCGGCGGGCGTCATCATCAAAAGTTTCTGGCTCAATGACGAACTGGCCCGCAGTCTGGTAGCCGGCAAGATTGATGCGACGCTGCAAGGCACTGTGGA
The DNA here is from genome assembly GCF_044218855.1 of Pseudomonas sp. B19125. Taxonomy (NCBI): domain Bacteria; kingdom Pseudomonadati; phylum Pseudomonadota; class Gammaproteobacteria; order Pseudomonadales; family Pseudomonadaceae; genus Pseudomonas; species Pseudomonas sp. B19125. The sequence continues at coordinate 5,872,576 of NZ_CP162589.1, read as the reverse complement.
AATTCGCAGTGCACTGCTCGACACCCCGGTTGGCCAGGATTTCGACTTCATGGGGCCGCCCTTGTCCGGTGAACTCTTAGGCAATGGCATTGCCATTGCTGTGCGCAAGTTTGACTCCACTTTGCGCAACGACCTCAATCACGCGCTTGAGCAACTGATGCACAACGGTGAATACCAGCGGATTCTGGCGCCTTATCACTTGGATGAGCCGCCCTCCACTCAATGATGGCCAATTAATTGCGGCACGTGAGCAGGCCCCGTGTTTTGCAAGCCATGGCCAACAGGCGGGCCTACCCGTTCAACTGTGGGAGCTGGCTTGCCTGCGATGGCATCACTTCGGTGTACCTGGTGTGCCGAGTTGCCCGCATCGCAGGCAAGCCAGCTCCCACATCCACACTGGCCGCATCGAGCCTAAGCCGCCCTCAACGAGATAAACGCATAGTTGGCCGGCACCTCAGTGGCAATCTGCGCCCCCGCATCCAGCACCTGTTCGGCGATGTCCATGCCGGAGACGTGAAACACCCACTCATTAGCCACCGATGGTTGCTCAATCGCCAACTCAATCGCCTGCGCAAAGGCAGCCATATCCGGCAAATACGCGGTAAACCCATCGCCCTTGAGCGCCGTGGTACGAATACCCAGCAAGGCGCACACGGCCTCCTTGGTCTGCACATCGTCACGGTCGGCCTGGCGTGAGCGGCGGATCAGCTCAGCCAGTTCTGCATCCATCAACTCACCGCCGACGATCAGCGCCGGCCCCTGTTCCCAGGATTCTGGCGGGCAATCCTTGGCGGCGGGGTTCAATGGGATATGCGGGTTGATTTCCATCGGGTAGATGCGACACACCAGTGGGCGACGCTCATAGATGCCACAACGGTTGTCTTCGTCAAGATTGCGGCAACGCCCGGCGTTGTAGGCGGCAAAGGTGATTGCCACAAACGCCTCGGTATTGCCGCTCGGCACTACCACTGAACGGCGTTCGGCATGCTCGCGTTGTTGCACCGGCAAGCCCAGGCCGGTGCCAAGAAAGCCCTCCACCAGCACGATGACGTTACCGCCGTCAGCCGCCCAACTGCGGGCTTCTTCGAGGGTCAGGGGAACGTGATGGTCGCTGCAGCATTTGCCGCAACCCACGCAGGAAAAGTGAGTATTCATGGAGGATCTGTCACCAGGCAAGGTCAGAGGGCACTCTTGAACGGTGACGGGTTTTTGCCTCTATTCACTGTTCAGGCTCAGTGGAAGCAAGTTATGCGCCAGTGCCGGTCAGTCCTCGGGTACCTGGTCGCGCAGCACAAACACCATGCCGGCACTTTCATACAACTGTCGGGCGCGTTGGTTGGTTTCCAGCACCTTCAGGTCCACACAGGGCTCGCCGCGTTGCTTGAACACGTGGAAGGTATGCAGCAACAAGGCACGCCCCAGCCCCTGGCCTTGGGCGCACGGATGGACCGAGAGGTTCTTGATAAACGCGCTGGTCCAGCACTGGGCCACGCCAAGAATGCCGTCTGCGTTACTGGCCACCAGGCATAGCGTGGGGTCGAACTCGGCGTCGGTGACGAACTGCCGGCGCCATTCTGCCAGGCTGGGGACACGGCCGCCGCCCTGTTCCTGGGTCATGCGCAATACGGCATGGATGGCCGGGGCCAGCTCATCGCGGTAATGATCCAGCCGGGTATTGGCCGGCCACTGCGGTGCTGGCAGGCTGGTAGTAAGGTCGCGGCGCAGCAGTTGGAAATACTCCGCCACCGCTTACAGGCCTTTTTGCGCCACAGTTTGCGCGGCAACCACCAGGCATTTGGTCAGCTCGGGCGACGAGAACTTGGTGAGCACCGCGTCGGCACCGGCCAGGCGGGCCTTCTCGCTGTTCATCGCGCTGTCCAGGGAGGTGTGCAGCAGCACGTAAAGCTCCTGGAAGTCCGGGGTTTCGCGCAGGGTGCGGGTGAGGGCGTAACCGTCCATTTCGGACATCTCGATGTCCGACACCACCACGTTGATCTGCTCGACCGTGCCTTGCAGCTCCAGCAGCACATCAATGGCTTCCTTGGCACTGCGCGCGGTGTGGCACGTCAGGCCGAGGTTGCGCAGGGTGTGTACCGATTGCTGCAGAGCCACCTGGCTGTCGTCCACCACCAGGATTCGCGCGTTGCCGAGCACTTCGGCTTCTTCCATGGTCAAGTCGGTCGGCGCCGCTTCAACGGGGGCCGGGGCAATGCCGTGGATGACCTTTTCGATATCCAGCACCTGCACCAGGCCGCCTTCGACCTGAGTCACGCCGGTGATAAACGAGCGATTGCCGCCGGAGCCATAGGGCGGCGGGCGGATGTCGGTGGTCAGGCAATGCACAATCTTGCTCACCGCCTGCACATGCAGGCCCTGCTTGGAACGGCTGACATCGGTGACGATCAGGCAGCCGCCGTTCGGGTCTTGCAGCGGCATCTCACCGAGGGCGCGGCTCAGGTCGATCACCGACAGCGAGGCACCGCGCAGGGTGGCGATGCCTTTGACGTGCGGGTGCGACTCCGGCAGCTTGGTCAGCGGCGGGCAGGGGATGATTTCACTGACTTTGAGCAGGTTGATGGCCATCAGCTTGCCGCTGCGCAAGGTAAAGAGCAGAAGCGAGAGTGAATCTGCGCGGGCTTTGGTGGTGGACATAAAAACCTTCTGTGGATCAGGGATGACGATCTATGGAAGGTTATCGACTCGGGGGAGCCAGGCTTTAACCGGATTTTGTGTCGGGCTGGGCTTGTGTGGGAGCTGGCTTGCCTGCGATGCAGGCACCTCGGTCTTCCAGTTGCACTGAGGTGATGCCATCGCAGGCAAGCCAGCTCCCACACAAAACCCATCCCATATGAGATCGGCGTCAGCCCTTCCAGACTTGCGGGTTGACCAGATCCTGCGGACGTTGCCCCAGCAAGGCGCTGCGCAGGTTGTCCAGGGCGCGATTGGCCATGGCTTCACGGGTTTCATGGGTGGCCGAGCCGATATGCGGCAGGGTCACCGCATTGCTCAGTTGGAACAGCGGCGATTCGGCCAGCGGCTCTTGCTCATACACATCCAGCCCGGCGCCACGGATTTTCTGGGTTTGCAGCGCTTCAATGAGTGCCGGTTCATCCACCACAGGCCCACGGGAAATATTGATCAGGATCGCGCTGGACTTCATCAGCCCCAATTCGCGGGTGCTGATCAAGTGGCGGGTCTTGTCGCTCAACGGCACCACCAGGCAGACAAAATCCGCCTCGGCCAGCAACTGGTCCAGGCTGCGCAACTGCGCGCCCAGCTCCTGCTCCAGCTGGGTCTTGCGGCTGTTGCCGCTGTACAGAATCGGCATATTGAAGCCCAGGCGCCCACGCCGGGCCACGGCTGCGCCGATATTGCCCATGCCCACTATGCCGAGGGTCTTGCCGTGTACATCGCAGCCAAACAGCGGCGCGCCAACGCTGGCTTTCCACTGGCCGGCCTTGGTCCAGGCATCCAGTTCGGCCACGCGGCGCGCACTGCTCATCAGCAGGGCGAAGGCCAGGTCGGCGGTGCTTTCGGTGAGTACGTCCGGGGTGTTGGTGAGCATGATCCCGCGCTCGTTGAAGTACGGCACGTCGTAGTTGTCGTAACCCACCGACACGCTGGACACCACTTCCAGCTTGCTCGCGCCTTCCAGCTGCGCACGCCCCAGCTTGCGGCCTACGCCAATCAGGCCATGGGCGTGGGGCAGGGCTTCATTGAATTGAGCATTGATGTCACCCAGCTTGGGGTTCGGCGCGATCACCTCGAAGTCCTGTTGCAGGCGTTCGATCATTTGCGGGGTGACACGGCTGAAGGCGAGGACAGTCTTTTTCATTGCAGAACTCCGCTCAAAATGTGGGAGCTGGCTTGCCTGCGATGCTGGCGCCTCGGTGTATCAGCAGTACCGAGGCGATGCTATCGCAGGCAAGCCAGCTCCCACAGTAAATGGATGGTGTTTGTGGGGCCGTATTCCAAAATCAGTTCGCCAGGCGTGTGCCGCCCAGGCTGCCACTCAACTCATACGCCACCAACTCCGCCTGATGCGCCGCCAGAATCTCCGGCAACGACCCTCTCAGGTATTCCACCCAGGTCTTGATCTTCGCATCCAGGTACTGGCGCGAGGGGTAGATGGCATACAGGTTCAGCTCCTGCGAGCGGTAGTTGGGCATCACCCGCACCAGCGTGCCGTTACGCAAACCCTCAATAGCCGCATACACCGGCAGCAGGCCGACGCCCATGCCGCTGGTGATCGCGGTTTTCATCGCATCAGCCGAGTTGACCAGGAACGGCGAAGTGTTGATCGCCACGCTTTCCTGGCCTTCGGGGCCGTTGAAGGTCCATTTGTCCAGCTGGATCACCGGGCTGACCAGGCGCAGGCAGGCGTGGTTGAGCAAATCCTGGGGCCGCTGTGCGCAACCTTTGGCCTTGACGTAATCCGGCGAGGCACACGCGATGCTGTAGGTGATGCCCAGGCGCTGGGACACAAAACCCGAATCCGGCAGCTCGCTGGCCAGCACGATGGACACGTCGTAACCCTCGTCGAGCAGGTCCGGCACGCGGTTGGCCAGGGTCAGGTCGAAGGTCACGTCGGGGTGGGTGCGACGGTAACGGGCAATTGCGTCAATCACGAAATGCTGGCCGATGCCGGTCATGGTATGCACTTTCAGCTGCCCGGCGGGGCGTGCGTGGGCGTCGCTGGCTTCGGCCTCGGCTTCCTCGACATAAGCCAGGATCTGCTCACAACGCAGCAAATAGCGCTTGCCGGCCTCGGTCAGCGCGATGCGGCGAGTGGTGCGGTTGAGCAAGCGGGTTTGCAGATGGGCCTCAAGGTTGGAGACCGCGCGCGAAACGTTGGCGGTGGTGGTGTCCAGTTGCACGGCGGCGGCGGTGAAGCTGCCGGCCTCGGCCACGCAACTGAAGGCGCGCATATTTTGCAAAGTGTCCATGGAGTGTTCTCAAGGGAGATAGCAAATTGTGACAGAAAGTTACGCCGTCCAGTGATCCCTACCAACGGATTATCGCCTGAACGGTAACAAAGATTCACAGGAATGCCAGCTTATCGTTCCCCATGGCGCCCCCTAGAATTGCGCCACCTTCCCCGCCTCACCACCTCAGGAATTCGTTCGCCGTGCCGCGTCGCATCAGCAGAGAGCTGAAGGCTCTCATCAACAGAGCGCTGAAGGCTCTCAGTGTTTTGGCCTTATCGTTAGCAATCAGCGGCTGCATCGGAACCGGAGGAATCGCCCCCCAAGGCCAAGCCTTCAACGCCAATACCCTGGCCACCGACGCCGCCATCCAGAGCGCCGCGCAGGACGCCCACTGGCCCACCACACAATGGTGGCAAGCCTATGGCGACATGCAACTCAACCGCTGGGTCGACCTCGCCACGCAAAACAGCCCGAACATGGCCATGGCCGCCGCGCGGGTGCGGGAAGCGCGGGCCATGGCCGGGATCGCCGAGTCGGCTGAGTCGTTGCAGATCAACAGTGACACCACGCTCAAACGCCACAATTGGCCGAAAGATCAGTTCTACGGGCCGGGCGAATTGAGCGGTGCCAATACCTGGGACAACACCGCGTCCCTGGGCTTGAGCTACGCCCTCGACCTGTGGGGCCGCGAAAGCAATGCCAGCGAACGCGCCGTCGACCTGGCGCATATGAGCGCTGCCGAAGCGCGTCAGGCCCAGCTCGAATTGCAGAACAATGTGGTGCGCGCCTATATCCAGCTGTCGTTGCATTTCGCCAACCGCGATATCGTCGCCGCCACCCTGGCCCAGCAACAGCAGATCCTCGACCTGGCCAATAAGCGCCTGAATGCCGGCATCGGCACGCATTTCGATGTGAGCCAGGCCGAAACGCCCTTGCCCGAAACCCATCGCCAACGCGACGCACTCGACGAAGAAATCGCCCTGAGCCGCAACCAGCTCGCGGCATTGGCCGGCAAAGGGCCGGGCGAGGGCGCGCAACTGCAACGCCCGAGTTTGTCCTTGGCCGCGCCGCTGAAGCTGCCCTCAAGCCTGCCCGCGCAATTGCTCGGCCAACGCCCGGACGTGGTTGCCAGCCGCTGGCAGGTCGCCGCCCAGGCGCGCGGCATCGATGTGGCACACGCCGGTTTCTACCCCAACGTCGATCTGGTTGGCAGCCTCGGCTATATGGCCACCGGCGGCACGATGCTGGGGTTTCTCAGCGGGCAGAAATTCAACTACACCGTCGGCCCGGCGATCAGCCTGCCGATCTTCGACGGCGGCCGTTTGCGTGGGCAGTTGGGCGAAGCCAGCGCCGGTTATGACATCGCCGTGGCCAAGTACAACCAGACGCTGGTCAATGCGCTCAAGGGCATCAGCGACCAGTTGATCCGCCGCGAATCCATGGACAAGCAAGCCACCTTTGCCGCGCAGTCGGTGGCCTCGGCGCAGAAAACCTACGACATCGCCATGATCGCCTACCAGCGCGGCCTCACCGATTACCTCAATGTGCTCAACGCTCAGACCTTGTTGTTTCGCCAGCAACAGATCGAACAACAGGTGCAGGCCGCGCGCCTGAGTGCCCATGCCGAACTGGTCACGGCCCTGGGTGGCGGGCTCGGCGCCGGTAACGACGTACCACCGGACGCCAAGACACTGCCGAGCAAAACCCCGGCGGCGCTCGCCGTGTTTGATCACTGAGTAGACTGTAATGACTCCCTTGCCTGCACCGCTGCGCTGGTTGCACTCCCTTGAGTGGCGCCGTGGTTTTTTCGACTGGGCCCGCAGCGACGGCGTGACCTGGGTGTATATCTTCAAGGTGCTGATCGCTGCGTTCCTGACGTTGTGGCTGGCCATGCGCCTGGAGTTGCCGCAACCGCGCACGGCGATGATCACCGTATTTATCGTGATGCAACCGCAGAGCGGCCAGGTGTTTGCCAAGAGTTTCTATCGCTTCCTCGGCACCTTGGCGGGCTCGGCGGTGATGGTCTTGTTGATTGCCTTGTTTGCGCAGAACACCGAATTGTTCCTGGGCGCGTTGGCGATCTGGGTGGGCATCTGCACCGCTGGCGCCACGCGTAATCGCAACTTTCGCGCCTACGGCTTTGTACTGGCCGGCTATACGGCGGCGATGGTTGGTTTGCCGGCGCTGGCAAACCCGGACGGCGCGTTTATGGCGGCGGTATGGCGCGTGCTGGAAATTTCCCTGGGGATTTTATGCTCCACCGTGGTCAGCGCCGCGATCCTGCCGCAAACCTCCAGCGCGGCGATGCGCAACGCCCTGTACCAGCGCTTTGGTGTGTTCGCGCTGTTCGTCACCGACGGCCTGCGTGGGCGCAGCCAGCGCGAAGGTTTCGAGGCCAGCAACGTGCGTTTTATCGCCGAAGCCGTGGGCCTGGAAGGGCTGCGCAGCGTCACCGTGTTTGAAGACCCGCACATGCGTCGGCGCAATGGTCGACTCAGCCGCCTCAACAGCGAATTCATGAGCATCACCACGCGCTTCAACGCCCTGCACCAGTTGCTCGAACGGTTACGTGCGCACGCGGCTGATCATGTGGTGGCTGCGATCAAGCCCGGCCTGCAAGGCCTTGCCGAAGTGCTCGACGGCTTCTCCGGTCGGGCGCTCACCAGCCCCGACGCCGCACGGCTGGTCAACCAACTCAGCGCCTACAAAGACGAGCTTCCCGCGACGGTGCGTGCCCTGCGTGCAAGCTTTCAGGAAGCCAACCCAAGCGAAGCTGAACAGCTGGATTTTCATACCGCCTACGAGCTGCTTTATCGCTTTGTCGATGACTTGCACAACTACGCGCTGACCCACGCTTCCCTGGCCGACCACAGCCATGAGCGCGAGCAGTGGAACGAGACCTTTATCCCCAAGACCAACTGGCTGGCCTGCGCGGCTTCGGGTATTCGTGCGTCGTTCATCCTTATTGTGCTCGGCAGCTACTGGGTGGCCACCGCCTGGCCCAGCGGCGCAACCATGACGCTGATTGCCGCCGCCACCGTCGGCCTGTCCGCCGCCACGCCCAACCCCAAGCGCATGGCCTTTCAAATGGCCTGCGGCACCTTGATCGGCGCACTGGTTGGCTTTGTCGAAATGTTCTTCGTGTTCCCCTGGATCGACGGTTTCCCGCTGCTGTGCGTGATGCTCGCGCCGGTGATCATCTTCGGCTCGTTCCTGGCCTCACGCCCGCAATACGCCGGGGTAGGCGTGGGCCTGTTGATCTTTTTCAGCACCGGCTCGGTGCCGGACAACCTCACGGTCTACAACCCCTACACCTTTATCAACGACTACATCGCCATGATCATCGGCATGCTGGTGTGCGCGGCGGCGGGGGCGATCATTCTGCCGCCCAACAGCCGTTGGTTGTGGCGCCGTTTGGAGCAGGACCTGCGCGAGCAGGTTGTGTATGCGATCAGCGGCAAGCTCAAGGGCCTGGCCTCGAGTTTTGAAAGCCGCACCCGCGATTTGCTGCACCAGGCCTACGGCCTCGCCGTTGGCCAGCCGCAGGTGCAGCGTGATTTGCTGCGCTGGATGTTCGTGGTGCTGGAAGTCGGCCACGCGATCATCGAACTGCGCAAGGAACAGGCGATTTTGCCGGTGCACCCGGCGTATGCCCAATCCCAGCCGTGGCGCCAGGCGATCCGCGTGATGGGGCGCTCGCTGGTGCGGCTGTTTTTGCAACCGAGCGCGAACAATCTGGAGCGTGGACTGGTGGCTGTCGACCATGCGATCAGCCGTGTACAGGCCACCGACGAACCCTTCGCCCCGCATTTTGATACCTCGGCGCTGCGCCGGGTGAAAAGCTACCTGCACTTTATCCGCACCTCGCTGCTAGACCCGCAATCGCCATTGGCTGCTCTCAAAGGAGCCCCGCATGCCCCGTGAAATCGCATTCCATGGCCTGTACATGCCGACCATGACCCTGTTGTTTTTTATCGCCGCAGGGTTGGCCTGGGCGTTGGACCGCTTCCTGGCCGGGTTCGACCTCTACCGTTTTTTCTGGCACCCGGCGCTGCTGCGCCTGAGCCTGTTCGTTTGCTTGTTCGGCGCGCTCGCGCTGACCGTCTACCGTTGAGAATGCCCCGATGAAAAAGTTTTTCAGCCTGCTCGCGACCTTGCTGGTATTGGCATTGGCGATCTGGATTGGCCGCACGTTGTGGGTGCACTACATGCAAACGCCGTGGACCCGCGATGGCCGCGTGCGCGCCGACATCATCAATGTGGCGGCCGACGTTACGGGCGAAGTGGTGGATGTACCGGTGCGTGACAACCAGTTGGTGAAGAAGGGCGACCTGCTGATGCAGATCGACCCCGAGCACTACCGCATTGCCGTCAAACAGGCGCAGTCGCTGGTGGCTTCGCGCAAAGCTACCTGGGAGATGCGCAAGGTCAACGCCCACCGCCGTGCCGACCTCGACGCGCTGGTGATCTCCAGGGAAAACCGCGACGACGCCAGCAACATCGCCGACTCGGCGTTGGCCGATTACCAGCATGCGTTGGCGCAACTGGAAGCCGCTGAACTTAACTTGAAACGTACGCAGGTGGTGGCGGCAGTGGACGGTTATGTCACCAACCTCAATGTGCACCGTGGCGACTATGCGCGTATTGGCGAGGCCAAGATGGCCGTGGTCGATATGAACTCGTTCTGGGTCTACGGCTTCTTCGAAGAGACCAAGCTGCCCCATGTGAAGGTGGGCGACAAAGCCGATATGCAACTGATGAGCGGCGAGACGCTCAAGGGCCACGTGGAAAGCATCTCGCGGGGTATCTACGACCGCGACAACCCCGAGAGCCGTGAGCTGATCGCCGATGTGAACCCGACCTTCAACTGGGTGCGCCTGGCCCAGCGGGTGCCGGTGCGGATTCATATCGATGAAGTGCCCGAAGGCGTGCTGCTGGCGGCGGGGATCACCTGCACCGTCATCGTCAACCCAACGCAACATTAAACTGTGGAAGCTGGCTTGCCTGCGATAGCGGGCTGTCAGTTGACCTGTTTTCAGCTGACCCACCGTCATCGCAGGCAAGCCAGCTCCCACAGTTTTGGCTGTGTCATGCCTTGATGAAGGTTTCATGCAGATGGCGCCACAGCAGCGCGCCGCTGGCCTGTTTTTCGAATACCACGGTGGCGCGGCGGTCAGTCTGGGTGCCGCTGTCATCAATCTGGTGTTCGCGGTAAGTCACCGTGGCGCCGCGCGCGTGCCGGTCGATCCCGGCCATTTCGCTCAAGGTGATCTTCAACCCCGGGCGCATACCGCCCAGGCGCGTGAACAACGCTTTAACCCCGGCTGTATTCACTCTCGTGCCGGTGGCGGGTGCGACCATGCTGAAATCGGGTGAAAAGCGCGCAAGCAAGGTTTCCAGGGTGCCTTCAGGCGCAACCCCGGCAAACCATTGCTCGATCTCGACGTGGGTCTGGATCACTTCTTCAAAAAAATCGTTGTAATCAATCATGGCTGGGCTCGCTGGCAGGGTGAAGCAGCGTGCGGACTCTGGATGTATCCAGGCGCAACACGGCAAAAAGGGGCAGCAGTGTCAGGGCTGCGGCTATCGTGAAGGTTATGACGAAGGAATCCAAGGCCGACAACAACGCACTGAGGGCGGCAGCGCCGAGGCAGAAGCTGACTTGTCGATTGATGTTCCACAGCGCACTGGCGTGGCCCATGCGCTCGGCGGGTATGTCGAGAAACGCCAAGGTCTGCGCCGTGCTGCTGCACAGGCTGCCGCCCAGGCCCATCAACGCGTAGGCCAGAATAATTACGGCCGGTTCGGGTTTTGTCAGCAGCAGGATGCCGATGCATTGCAGGGCCATGCCCGCCAGCAGCAAGGGTTTTGGGCCGTAGCGGTTGAAGCGTTTTTTGCTCAGGAAAATCGCCAGTGCCGACGCCAGCGCCCACGGCAACATCAGCGCGCCGGTGTGTGTCGCGTCGTAGCCCAGGCCGCGCAGGTAGAGAATAGCGATCAGGCTGGTGCCGATAAATATGCCGGGGATGAACAGATAGACCAACATCGCCACGCGCAGCATCGGGCTGCGGATCTGTTTGAAAATACTGCGCACATCCAGGGCCGGGCGCACTGTTACAGGTGCATCAGGTTTTATCCACAGCAGTGCCAGCAGCAACGTGAGCAACGCCAGCGGCAGGTTGGCGTAGAAGATCCAGCGCCATGACACACTGTCGACGATTAGCCCGCCCAAAGCCGGCGACAATGCCGGTACCAGCAGCGCCACCGACATCACGCTGGCTGTCAATTGGCTGCGTTCTGCCGCTGGATAGTGCCGGTAAGCCATGGCCTGGCCCACGGGGATCAGCAAGCCACCGCCCAAACCTTGCAACGCCCGCCAGCCAATCAGCGTTTCGATGGAACCCGCCTGGCCAACCATCACCGAGGCGCCCGCGAACAACAGCAGGCTCGCCGCGATCAGCGTCCGTTCGCCCATGATCGCCGCCAGCCACACACTCAACGGAATGATCACGGTCAGCCCGAGTACGTAGGCGTTGCTGATCCACGCCAATTGCGTGACCGAGGCGTGCAGTTCGCGGGCGATGTCCGGGTAGGCAACGGTGGCGACAAACATGTTCACCAGGTCCAGGGCAAAGCCGAGTAAAAAGATCCAGGCGACTTTTGAGCGGTAGGTCATAAACGCGATCCTGCGAGTGAAGCGGGCAGGGTAGGTCGCAAGCAGCGTTTGGGATACGGTGATTTGACTGTTAGTTTGTCAAAAATATTTTGACAAAGGAGCGCGAGGCCAATGGTCAGCCTGGACCGATTCGACACCTTCAAAGCCGTGGTCGAGGCCGGCTCGCTCACCGCCGCCGCCGATCGGCTGGGCCAGACCCGCGCCGTGGTCAGCTTCAACCTCAAGCGCCTTGAGGCAGAACTGGGCGTGACCCTGTTAACTCGCAGCACCCGCCAGTTGGCACTGACGGATGCCGGTGAGCGCTTTTACCTGCGTTGCACGCGCATGCTGGAAGAAGCTCGGTTGGCGGTGGAAGAAGCCCGCTCCGAACATGCCCAGCTCAAAGGCACCTTACGCATCACCACCACGGTGGAATACGCGTTGGCAGTCGTTGCTCCTGCGGTGGAGGCTTTTCGGCGCCTGCACCCGGACTTGAACATTCACTTATCCACATCCTCCACCCATGCCGATTTGATCTCCGAACGCTTTGACGTGGCGATTCGGTTGGGGCGACTGCTCGACTCCAATCACCGGGCGGTGCAGCTGTCGACCTTTGAGGTGTTTGCTGTCGCCGCGCCTGAGTTTGCCGAGGTGCAAACCCTGGATGCGTTGGAGCGCGTGCCCAAGTTAGGCCATGGCCGTTTGACGGAGCTGAGCCTGACCGACCCGGCCGGCGGCGAGCATCAATACCGTTCCGGCCCTGCGGCGCTGGTGGCCGACAGTGCGTCTGTGCTCCAGGCTTTTGCCGTGCGTGGGCATGGTGTGGCGGTGCTGCCGCAATGGCTGGTGCAGGGTGATCTGGACGCGGGGCGGTTGGTGCGCTTACTGGCGGACCATCGCTTCGCGGCGCAAGGGATTTACGCGATGTACCCGGATACACGGCATTTGCCGCTGAAGGTGCGGGCGTTTATTGATTTTATGAAGGGCTAGAGTGAGCCAGAGAGTCCGAACCGCTTCTTCAGGACTTTCTCCAGCAACCCTTTTGGCAACAGCGCCGCCATCAACGGCAACGCTCGGCTGCCATTGCCCGCACGCAACATCCGTGGCGGTGTTGGGTGTTGCACAGCCTTAAGCACTTGAGCTGCAAACTGCTCGGCCGAAGTCGGGTTGCCCTGCGAAGCCTGGGAGCGCGCACGAATACCTTCACGCAACGGCCACCAGGGCGATTGTTCGTTGATCAGCAGCTCAGCCTGGGCGCCGGCGTTTTTCGCGAAGCTTGTATTGATTGCTCCCGGCTGTACTTCCAGCACGCGCACGCCAAACGGCGCCAGTTCCATACGCAATGCATCGCTCAAGGCATGCACCGCCGCTTTCGAGGCGCAGTACGCACCGGCAAACGGCGTGACCAGCACACCCGAAACGCTGCCGATATTCACCACCAGCCCTTTACTGCGCCGCAGCGCGGGAAACAGCGCCTGGGTGACGCCGACGATGGAAAACACATTGGTCTCGAACTGGCGCTGCATGGCTTTGGTGCCGCCGTCGAGCAGCGGCCCCATGGCGCCGTAGCCGGCATTGTTGATCAACACGTCCAGTTCGCCGAGTTGTTCGGCCAGGCGCTGCAAGGCCGCGCTGTCGTTGACGTCCAGCAGCACGGCATTGAAGCCGGCAGCAGCGAGGGCGGCGACGTCCGCTTCGCGGCGGGCGCTGGCCCACACGTCGAAACCGGCGGATTTAAATGCGTCAGCCAGGGCGCGGCCAATGCCACTGGAACAACCGGTGATGAGTACGTTGGGCATGGATCAATCCTTTGTCAGTCCGAGAAACTGCCTTGCAGGTGCTCGGCGCGAAATTCCAGGGTTTGCGGGCGGTAGCCGGGGCGCAGCGGCGGCGTCGGTAAACAGTCGTCCCAGGTGGCGCCGGCCTGTAATTCGCCGGGGCCGCGATAGCGCGGCGCAGCATAAACGTTATCGGCCAGGTTCACCGTGTCCCCCGGTGCATACGCTGCGAGGCGCCAGCGCAATTCAGTGAGCGGCACGTCGTTGCCGTTGATCAGCACCAGTTTCAACGGTCGGTCGGCCGGGCATTCCTGCGGCGCGTAGCTGATGCGCAGTTCCAGGCGTGCCAGTTGCGAGGCTTCGCGGCTGTCCAGCCACACCACCCAGATGGCGACAAAACCCAGGCCGACGGCGGCGGCCAGCGATACCGGCAAGGCTTTGGCGGGGTAGCGCAGCAGCAGGATCAGCCAGGTGATGATCAGTAGAACGCCGAAGAACATGATGATGACCTCGCGAAGGGATAGACCATCGTACCTGTGGCTGGGCCGGGTTGACTATCTACGGGCAGAGACAGGGTCTGTGCGCTGCATTGAACACATGATCAAACAAGTTTTTTTAGCGGTTTTTATAGGAATCGACACTCAGGAAGTACCGAAGCCTGTCGGAACAGAGCGCCTCGACAGGTCCTACTTCAAGTCCTTTTATGTGAGAAAGAGTCGATGATTTACCGCCCCCTCAGTCCAGGCAATCAGCAACCGTTTTTGGCTATAACGCCATCCTCTTCATTGCCGGTTGAACCACCTCCTGCGGCGGTGGGCAATGAACCGTTGCAAGCGCCTTCGGCTCCCCAAACGCCCAGGGTGCCTCGGTTGCGCAGAGCCACACTGGAAAACGCTCCGGCCCGCGACACCTCTAAGCCTTCGGCGCTGACGCTCAGTCAGCGCCAAGAATTGGCAGGGAATATTCATACCAATTATTGCCTGACGGTGGCGTTGGAAGAGATCCAGGCGGCCATCGCCGAGGATCCGAGTCTGGATGTTGCAGCGTTGCTCGAAGTGAAGAAATTTTCCGCTCATCACGTTTCTACTTTTGGGCGCGCCTATAAAATCGCGCCGGGCGAGGATGTGCCGCTGGCGTGGTTCCTGCGGGAAAATCAATGGCGGGTCCCCAAGGATCTCGGGCAACTGGCCAACCTCATCGCCGTGTGCAAGGAGCCGTTGCCTGAGCCGGTTGAGCACGGCAATTACTGGGGGCTGTTATCCCAGCCCGCCACATTGGACAGTGGTCAGCGCACCCGGCTAAGCGAAATGGCGGCCGCCGAAATGGCCACGCTGTCGCCTGGCAAAGGCATCTTCGCTGCTTTTTTTGAGACGCATGGGGTTTCGCTTCAAGGCATGAGCGCCGCGCAGCTGCTTGAAAGCATGCTGGGCAGTGCTCAGATCAGAAACTTGGGCCAAACGCTGGAAATGGCCCTCAACAGTGACGCGTCACTGACCAGCAAAGATGCAAGTTGGGCGTTGGCTGCAATGGTGCTGGAGCTGGATCCGCAGGCCGGCAGCAAGCGTGGCGTCGTGGCCGGGTATGACCTTTACCAGCCAGCCAATCGAGATGTCCATCCTTCGGTGGTCGTCTCGCGCCTGGAGAAACATCTGGTGGACCAGGGCAAGGTGCCTGTCGAGCTGGCACCGGCCGCCGCGCGCTTATTGCTTGCAGGCGCTGACCCTGCCTTCATTGCCGAAGATATGCCCAGCAACCTGGTGGTTAAGTCTGCGGCCTTTGCCAAGCTGTCGGCGGTTGTGCAGGCGCAAGAGTTTTGGACGCCGGGCATTGCGACATACACCGATTTTCAAACGTTCATGAGGCTGGCCAATCACAGTCCTGTCTCGGAGGCCGAGGGGGTTGTCGAGGCCAAGGCTCAGTCCAATGCGTTGATTCAGTGGGGCGTTGCCCAGGATGAAATGGCAGGTAAGGACGATGAAGACTATACGTCGCAAGACGTGGTCGGGTTACGCGACGCCTTCAATGAGGAACTCTCCTCATTGAAAAAAGCCCATGAGCAGATAAGCGCTGCCATGCCCACCCGCGAGAACATCGCAGTTGAAAACCTGAAAGAGGCCTATGGGGCCGATCACTCATTTGATGTGCGTAATATCAGCATTGCCAACATCGATGCCAGTGAAAGCCAGTACCACTCGTTACTGGATATCTACATGTCAGGAAAGATGGACCGTATCCCAAGAGGGCAGCGGTACGATTTTCAGTTAGGTAACCGTTTCACCCGGGTCAAGCCGCTTCCTGATGTCAACCAGGCATTCGACAGCCAGTTCGATAGCTACTTCAACAACTTGAAGGAGGGCGTGACAACCACCTCCAGACACCAACTATTGCAGCTGTCTGCGCAAGACAGACACACCATCGCGTCGGGTAAGGTCGAGTTTTTTTCTCTACGCAAAGCCGGTGTTGCGCAGGCTGAGGAGACGGAGAGCCCGGAACAGGCACAAGCGGCCAAGGCGCGTTACGGACTGTTGATGCGGGTGCTGACCAAAGTCGACAAAAACGGCAGTGACCGGGACGTTAAAAACCTGCGCCATGTGTACTACGAAGTGTTCCCCCTGCAAGGCGTCATCCGCCGTCGCGACGACCTGCCCCGGTATCTGCCTAACCCCCCTCCACGAGTGGCCAACGCTCAAACCTACGCCACGACTCAGGCTAAAGGGGTCAGTGTTCCGGTCGATTATGAGGCCTATGAAAACGGCACCCCGCCACAGGCCGGCAAGGTTTCGACGGGGCTGTTGACTCAGCAGCTCAACGCGCCTTATTTGCCTGAGCCCAGGCAAGGGCAGGACGCCAGTTCCGCGGTTTCCGTGAATGCTCGGTTCGACACGATCGCCAAGGTGATCGCCGACCACCTGTTACATGATCGCGATGCCATAAAGGCAGGCGCCAAAGGCGTGACCGAGGTGGAAAAGGAAGAGGCCGGCATCAAGGCCGCGCATGATTTTGTGACCGGATTGATTCCGTTTAAAAATGCCATCGAAAACGCAGTCAAGGGCAATACCGGCGCGGCCATCAAGGACTTTGCGCTGGATATCTTTGGTTTCATCCTGCCATTCGGCAAAGGGCTGGGGCAGGCGAGCAAGGCGTTGGGCAAGTTGGGTGAAAAGCTCGGAACACGGGCGTTCAAGGTGTCCGATACGGTTTTGCGCTCAGTTGCCAGTGGCTTGAACCCCACCGATGGTCTGGGAGACCTGGCAGTGGGGCTGGCAAGGGGCGGGAAGACAGTGTTGAAAAGTAGTTTCAGGGAGCTGAAGCAAATATTGCAGGAGCAGTCTGTCAATGTTGGCGTGTCTGGGAAGGTAGCGAACACGGTATCCGACATCGCCGGTACCGGTCGCCAACTGCCCGACTACAGTGCTCACTCACTGCCTGATAGCCTGCTTGAGGGCCGGAATATAAAAGGGGATGGCACTTACCAAGTCGGTGATCAGCACTATGTTCGTTTCACCGATGGCACAGCCACCAGCCGAGTATTTGAAATCAGCCGGAACTATAAAGTTGCGGGCGGCCAGGTTCGGGTTATTGATCCTGTCACCCAGAAAACGGTGATGTTCCTCCAGCCAACAGGCACCGGCGAATGGCGACTGAACAGCCTGCTGGGAGGCGTCAAGCCCGAAACACTGCATGGCCCAGGTGGAATCAGGCCTCAGCCGCAAAAACGTCCTGCCGGGCAAGCCGGCTCTGGTTCATCCGCAGGCGTGGGGGTAACCGGCAGTCAGCCGGCCTTTAAACGACCCAAGGTGCCTGAAGCTTTCCCGGGTGAAAAAGCGCTGATGGACCCTCCCGTCACAGGCGAGAACCGTTTCTACCATTACACCGGGGCAAAGTCTCATGCCGCAATCAACAGCGATTGGCATCTGCAGTCCTCGGTGCTTAACGTGGATGGCAAGCCGTTACCGGGCGGGCGAGCCAGGCATTACTTTACGGATCTGGCGCCTGATGATGCGGCAACCAAAGAGATTTCCACGACTATTTTTGGGCGCCGGCGACATGGCAACCAATTGGATAAGATGACGCATTACTACGAGGTCAATACCTCGGGGCTGACGGTCATGAAAACCGATAACCCACATATTTTTTATGTGGAGACGACATACGCCCTGCCCTTGAAGTACAGAGTCGATGGTGAGCCGGTGAGTCGAATCATTACCCACGGGCAAACGCCATTCACTGCGTAGCCTCTACGGCCCCTCCCGCATTTAACCGCGTCCCTGCTTTGAAATACGGCCAACGGCGGGAGGGGGCTTGCTCCCGATGAATTGCTTACTGAGCAGAAGAATCCGCCTGCAAGCCTTCGATGGAAGCCTCAACCAATGCCAAACCGGTTTCGGCTAACTGCAGGCTGGCCCAATTCAGGTAGCTCTGGTGTTCGGTGCGCAAGTCTTGAGCTGCCAAGGTGAGCACGCGCGCGGTGCCTAAAACATAGCTGGCATGTTCCAGTGCATGTTCGATGGGAATGCCGGGTTGTACGCAAAAAAGAGGTTCTTCACTGCGGTCGCTGGGGCCGAAGGGGGTGGGGCGGGTGGTTTGTTTGGACATGGTGGATCTCCTGATGAAAATGGGATCCTATGAGTTCGCGAGGCCGTCAAACCTCATCACGAATGAGTCGTGACAGGCGCGAGGATAGGCAGGATGGAGCCAAGGGTCAATGCTGGCGGGATGCTTTCGGACGCCATCGCAGGCAAGCCAGCTCCCACATTCGACTGCATTCGAAGGGCATACCCGGTCCAACTGTGGGAGCTGGCTTGCCTGCGATGAGGCCCTTACGGTCACTGCAAAACCCAAGAAAAAGCCCCCACCCAGCCCACTGCGGATAGGGGACGCAACGGGCTGGATGAGGGCTTCTTGTACGACCGTGTTACTGCGCGATAGTTTTCACCGAAACGCCACGTTCAACCGGCGTCGAGCGACCGTAGATATCTTCAAAGCGCTCGATATCGTCTTCGCCCAGGTAGCTGCCCGATTGCACTTCGATGATCTCCAACGGGATCTTGCCCGGGTTACGCAGGCGGTGCACCGAGGCGATCGGGATGTAGGTGGACTGGTTCTCGCAGAGCAGGAACACGTTGTCGTCACAAGTGACTTCGGCCGTGCCGCTGACCACGATCCAGTGTTCGGCGCGGTGGTGGTGCATCTGCAGCGACAGGCACGCGCCCGGCTTGACCGAGATGTGCTTGACCTGGAAGCGCCCGCCCATGTCCACCGAGTCGTAGGAACCCCACGGGCGGTAGACTTCGCAGTGGTTCTGGGTTTCGCTGCGGCCCTGGTCGTTGAGGGTGGAGACCATCTGCTTGACGCCCTGGACCTTGTCCTTGTGGGCAATCATCATCGCGTCCTTGGTTTCCACCACCACGATATTGTCCAGGCCGATCACCGACACCAGCTTGCCGTTGCCGTGGATCATGCAGTTGCGGCTGTCCTGGATGACCACGTCGCCTTTGCTGACGTTGCCATTGACGTCTTTGTCATTGACCGCCCACAACGAGGCCCAGCAACCCACGTCGCTCCAACCGGCACTCAACGGCACCACGCAGGCGCGCTGGGTTTTTTCCATCACCGCGTAGTCGATGGAGTTGTCCGGGCAGCAGGCGAAGGTAGATTCGTCGAAGGTCACGGTGTCGGCATCCTGCTCGCTGCGCTCCAGGGTCAGCACGCAGGTGTCGTAGATGTCCGGGTCGTGTTTTTTCAGCTCTTCAAGAAAACGGCTGGCGCGGAACAGGAACATGCCGCTGTTCCAGAAGTAGCCGCCGCTTTTGACGAACTCGACGGCGCGTTTTTCATCGGGTTTTTCCACGAACTGTTGCACGCGGCTGACGCCTTCGGGCAGCAGCGAATCGTTGCTGGACTTGATGTAGCCGTAACCGGTTTCCGGGCGGGTTGCCGGCACGCCGAACAGCACCATCTCGCCACGCTCGGCCGCCACGGTGGCCAGGGCCAGGGCGCGTTGCAGGGCTTTCTGGTCGTCGATCACGTGGTCGGCGGGCAGCACCAGCATCAGCTCGTCGCGGCCTTCGTTGACCAGCATCATCGCAGTCAGGGCCACGGCCGGCGCGGTGTTGCGGCCGAACGGCTCCATCAGGATGCGTTGGCATTCGAGCTTACGCGTGCTCAGTTGCTCGTTGACGATGAAGCGGTGGTCCTTGTTGCAGACCACGATCGGGGCGTCCATGCCTTCGAACACCAGGCGCTCCAGGGTTTGCTGGAACAGTGTGTGTTCGCCGGTCAAGGCCAGGAATTGCTTGGGGAACTGTTTGCGGGAAAGCGGCCAAAGACGTGAGCCGCTACCACCGGAAAGGATTACTGGGATCATGGGTGTTTCTCCTTGAATCGATTTGGGTCAGAGCTACGAAGGTTTGTCGTTTCACTCTTGTTTTTGTCTCGGTCCTGAGTCGAAACGCGCACAGTGTGGGAGCTGGCTTGCCTGCGATGGCGCCTTCAAGACTGCCATCGCAGGCAAGCCAGCTCCCACAAGGGGCGTGTCAACTCAGGGAAATCATCAGCGGGTCGACACTGGGCGTTTCACCCACACTGGCGAAATGCTCGAACCCGAGCCGGTCACGTACAGCACCGCCGCTTCACCCCGTTCCAAAGCCACCGGCTTCACATCGCCGACTTTCTTGTCACCGTCGTACAACGCCAGGCTGACTTTCACCGGGTTGATTTCGCGCTCGCCACGGCCCTTGGCAGCCACCGACTTGACCACGTCGGTCTTGCCGTCGGCGGTTTTCAGGGTCAGGGCCTTGTCGCTGAGGTTCTGCACACGCACCAGGGATTTCTGCTTGTTCTTGAACGGCGGCTCTTCGATCAGCTGTGGCTGGCCGCTGCCGCTGTTAACCAGGGTGTAGTAGTGGTCAGCGGCAAGTTTGACCGGCACGGTCTGGCTGCCGACCTTGGCGCTGTAGTCGCCGCCGGGCATGAAGCTGAAATCACTGCTGGCCAGCGGCGCAACGTCGCTCAGGTTGGTGGCGCCGACGGTGGCGCTGACTTCCTGGTTCGATGCGTTGTAGATCCGCACGAAGCTGGAGCCTTTTGGTGCCGTCGGGCCGTAGAGGGCGGCGTCGCCCCCGGCGAAGGCGGACATCGATACGAAGCTCAAGCCGGCAGCGATGGCCAGGGTCTTGGCGAGACGACGCGGAGTAGTAGTGAAAGTCATGTGAGTTACCTCTCTTTCAGTTTTGCGCCCGGTCGGGCGTCTCGGATTTTTTGAAGGTGTTGATTGCCATGTTCTGTTGGCGCGAACCGGCTTGTTTAAGCTGCGCAACCCACTGCGGGTCGGCATCACCGATTTCGTTGTTGACGGGCAGATAACGTTCCGGAAACTCCCAGATCAGCACTTGGGGCGGGCTGTTCTTGAAGTCATCGCTTTTCAGGTAGCTGAGCATCGGCAGGATCGGGCCGTGGCCGTCTTCGGAGTAGTTGATGACGTCGCTGTGCAAGGCTTGCTTGAGCGCGCCGACGAAGTTCCAGTTGGGGTTGGCGCTGTAGCTGGTGCCCACCAGGGCCACTGGGGTTTCGCTGTCGCTGAACAGGGCGTCGTCGCCTTTGTTTTCCGCCAGGTGCGTGACGCGTTTTTGCAGCGGCTCTTTAGGCGGCATCAGGTTTTCAAACAGTGGGTCCAGCGGCAGGAACAGGCGCAGGTCGCCTTTGTGCGGTTCGGTTTTTTCGGCTTCGGTGACAAAACGCTGTGGCTCACCGCTCAGCGGCGTCTTGTCGGCAATGGTCTTGGCCAATTGTTTGGCAGCGATTTCCGCGCCGTCCGGGGTCCAGTGGGTATCGGTGCGCAGGAACACTTGCGTGCCGCTTAGCTTGGCCTGTTGCAGCGGGCCAAGCAGGTCAGGGGCAATGATCTTGTCGGCCGCCACACGGGCGTGGAAGTCCTCGTACAGGTTGGCGTGGATGCTCGCCGGTTTCACTTTACCCAGGTGTTCCGGGTACAAGCGCACCTTGGCCGGCACGATCGCCATCACCAGTTGGATGCCCTGGGCCTTGAGTTTTTGGCGCACGCCTTCGACCAGCGCGTAGTTGCCTTGCAGGTTCTGGTCTTCGTTGACGATGGGGTTGAATTCCTCGTCGCTGTACAACCAGTGGTCGCGGCCCAGCACCACGCCGGGGCGGCCTTCATTGAACAGCTTGTAGTCCAGCGCCGCCCAGAGGTTGGTGCCCAGGCGCTTGATCGGGAACTCATCGTCGTAGTGGGTCTCGACGGCCTTGGTCCAGCGGCCGTTGAGCACGGTGGCGTCGGCGTTGGTGCTGAAGCCGAAGAAGCTGCGCAGCGACCAGGCGCCCAAGGCCAGCAGCACCAGCAGGAACAGCGTGATATAGAGGACGCGAAATGAACGGGTCATGGTCGGCTCCCTCAAAATTGGAAGTAAAGGAACGGCGAGAAGCTCTGCGCCGACAGTTTCAGAATCGACGCCACGAACAGCAGCAGTACGGTGGCGCGCATGGCGTAGCGTGGCCAGTCAGCGGTCCAGTAGGCCGGTTGCACGGCGGCGTCCTGGCCCACGCTGAAACCGGGCTGGTGGATGCTGCCTGGGTTGTCGCCCGGTACTGCCTTGATCAGGCTCGGGTCGGCGGGTTTGGCTTTTTCGGCAGGGCGATTGTTGTAGAAATCGCGCAGGCCAAAGAACGCCAGTGTTGCGTAGGCCACCACCAGGGTCGCCACTTGCAGGCCGGTGAGGCTGGCACGGTTGAGTTCTGACAACGACCACTCACCAAAGCTGAACATCGCGCCGTACATACGCCCGGCGACGTGCAGGTTTTCGGCGCGGAAGATCACCCAGCCCATCACCACCAGCAGGAAGGTGAAGGCCCAGCGCAGCAGATTGAAACTGCGTGGCGCGGTATTCAGGCCGATGGCTTTTTCAATCGCCAACCACATGCCGTGCCACGCGCCCCACACGATGTAGGTGATGTTTGCGCCATGCCACAGGCCACCGAGCAGCATGGTCAGGAACAGGTTGCGATAGGTGATCAGCGTGCCTTTACGGTTGCCGCCCAGGGTGATGTACAGGTAGTCACGCAGCCAAGTGGACAGGCTGATGTGCCAGCGCCGCCAGAACTCGGTGATCGACTGGCTGATGTACGGCTGCTTGAAGTTTTCCATGAAGCGGAAACCCATCATCAAGCCCAGGCCGATGGCCATGTCGCTGTAGCCGGAGAAGTCGAAGTACAGCTGCGCGGTGTAAGCCAGCGCGCCGAGCCAGGCATCGCCCGTGGTCGGGTTTTGCAGGGCGAAGCAATGGTCGGCCACCACCGCCAGGGTGTCGGCGATGAAGACTTTCTTGATGAAACCCTGCATGAACCGCGTGCAGCCCTCGGAGAACTTGTCGAGGGTGTGGGTGCGGTTGTTGAACTGGTCGGCCAGGTCACGGAAGCGCAACACGGGACCTGCAATCAGGTGCGGGAAGATTGCCACGAACGCCGCAAAGTCGATCAGGTTGCGGGTTGCCGGGGTGTCGCCACGGTACACGTCGATGATGTAGCTGATGGACTCGAAGATGTAGAACGAGATGCCAATCGGCAACAGCACGTGGGTGAGGATGAACGGCTCCAGGCCCGCCGACTTCATCATCACATTGATGCTGTCGACGCCGAAGTTGGCGTACTTGAAGTAGCCGAGGATGCACAGGTCGACAGCCACGCCGAGCAACAGCCAGCGCTGCGCCGGTTTGGTGCGCACGCCGGCGGCACCGACCTTGAGGCCGATCCAGTAATTCCACAGCGTCACGGCGGCGAACAGCGCCAGGAAGTCCACTCGCCACCAGGCGTAGAACACGTAGCTGGCAATCAGCAGCAGCAGATTGCGATAGCGTTGCCCGCTCAAGTAGTACAAGCCGAGAAAGATCGGCAAGAACAGAAACAGGAACACATTGGACGAGAAAACCATCCCGATCTCTCCATGTTTAACCAACAGTCAAGGGCCAACGGCCCCCCCAAACCCCCCACGAATCTGGGAGGGTGTACGCGTTCAGTGTGGGAGCTGTGTATCAGCTGCCTTTGTTGCCTTTTTCGTGCGTCGGGTCGTAGACCTTGGTCAGGTCACCGCCGAGGCGGAAGGTCTTGAACGGCTGCATGCCGTGCTTGCGCTCGATCA
The DNA here is from genome assembly GCF_044218855.1 of Pseudomonas sp. B19125. Taxonomy (NCBI): domain Bacteria; kingdom Pseudomonadati; phylum Pseudomonadota; class Gammaproteobacteria; order Pseudomonadales; family Pseudomonadaceae; genus Pseudomonas; species Pseudomonas sp. B19125. The sequence continues at coordinate 5,849,062 of NZ_CP162589.1, read as the reverse complement.
CCTCCGGCGCGCAGGTGTAGAGGGTGCAGAAGGGTTCAAGCCAGGCAAATTTCATGTCTTCCTTGAGGTCCTTCATGTCCTGCTCTTTGCCGTTCTTCTGCTCGAAGATGTCCGGGTCTTTAACCCCGGCCAGCACCTTGTCGCCCAGGCGTTTGAGCGCGCCGTTATTTTCCTGGCGCAGGTCCACACCGTTGACCAGCGCAAAGCTGGCGATCATCGACAGCGGCGGCAGCGCGTAGTTGTGGTACGCCAAGGCGCGTTGCTGGCGCTTCAGTTCGTTGGGCAAGAAGCCCTGGGCGTCCACCTGGTTGGCGCCGACCTTGTATTCCTTCACCGCCCAATCAAACAGGTCGCGACGGTTGGTGGCGATGGACGTGGCCATCACCGACCACGCGGCCCAGTAGGAGTGGTTGTTGGTTTTATCCAGGGGCAGGTTGTCCCAGTCGCTGACGACTTGATCGGCGAGTTTGTTGAACCAGGCCTCGATCAATTGCGATTCCTGCTGATGATTAGCCAGCGGGTGCGAGTCGGAGAACTTCAGGCGTACATAGGCCGAGGCCATGCTGCCTAGCGCCCATTTGCGCATGGACTTGCCGGTGTGGTTGAAGTCCTTGGACATCAAGGCATCGGCCTTGGCCCAGCTCGTAAGCCAGTTGAGTGTGCATTCCAGCTGCTCCGGGCGGCCGTCGCGCATAAACTGCATCACGCGTTTGCTGGTGTCTTTTTCCAGCTTGGTGATGTCGGCAGTGCTGTCACGAAAGGCTTTTTCCGATTGCACATTCAGGGTGGCGCGGGCCTTGTCCGAGCCTTCGTACTTGCTGCGAAATTGCAGCGAGCCGGTGTACGGCGCCGGCATGGCGTCGCAGTCATTCTTGAAGTCGCCGGTCTTGAACGCTTCCACCGGGGCGAAATAGCCTTGAGGTGGACGCAGTGGCGCGGCGGCGTTGACTACACCTGCGAACATCGCCAGGCCCAGCAGCGTTGGAATCAATAATTTCTGCATAAGTAACCTCACTTCCCAAGCTGGGCGGTCTGTTGACCACCCGCCGAGAACACGTTGCGTGTGCAAATTTTCGCTTCGACTTTCTGCGCGGCAGTGCCCGCTTCGGGGCCTTGCACTTCCACGGCCAGCAAGTTCTGCGAGGCCCAGTCTTCATCGGTGCGCAGTTCAAAGGCGAAACGCCCGTCTGTATCGGATGTTTCGGGTTTCTCGATCTTGATGTCCTCGTGGCGCCCGTTCATGTACCAGAGGGTGGCTTGCAGGGTTTTCACCGACGGGTCGGCGAAGCGGATATCGACCTGATGGTTGGCGTTGCGCAGGTCTTTGTTCGAGCTGTTGACCATCAACTCGTTCTTGCCGGGTTTGAGCGTGGTGCTGGCGCTCATTTGCGCAGGCTTGCCTTCGCAGCCGTTGTCGAGCAGCGCCATCATCTGGCGGTAGATGGTTTCCTGGTCGAGGCGGTACAACGGCGAGAATTCCCAGATAAGGATTTTCGGCGGGGTTTTCTGGAACTCGTCGCTGCCCAGGTACTGGATCATCGAGCCTTCCAGACCGCCGCCGGGGAAGGCGACGTTAAGGATGTCGGCACCGATTTCCTGCTCCAGGAAGCCGGCGAAGTTGTAGTTCTTGCCACTGTGGCTGGTGCCCACCAGGGTGATCTGCGGGTTGCCCGAATCGCCGAACAGGTCGCCGTCACCGGCTTCGCCTTTAGGCTCGGTGGTGAATTGGTCCATGTACTGGATTGCGTAGCTGGTGCCGCACAGTTGCCCGGCCATGTTGTGCAGGGTGCCGGTCTTGCCCATGCGCCCTGAGCGTTTGGTTTCGAATTCGCGCTTGGGAATATCGGCAAACTCGGGCATGGCCCGCACTTTGGCGCCGACGATTTTTGCCGTGCGTTGGGCGCCGTATGGCGTCCAGTGCTGGTCACCACGGAAGTAGAAGTCGTGGGCCGGCAGTTCATCGGGCAACTGTTCGTTGGTCAGCGGCGACAGGTCCGGCACCACATAACCCATCTTGGCGAAACGGCCGAGCATGCTTTTGTAGTTGCCCAGCGCCTTGTCAAAATTGAACGCGGCTTTTTCCTCAGGGTTGAGCTTGTTGCGATTCACCAGGCCACGGGTCGGCTGGTACACCACCACCAGTTCCACGCCCTTGGCCTTGAACGCATCGTGCAGCTGCTGCATGCGTTTGTAGCCGGCGGGGCTGGTGTCGAATTCGGTGCGCAAATCTTCCTGGGTACGGAACAGCCAGTCGCCCTGGGCTTGCACCAGGGTGGTGAAGTTCTGCTGGTAGCGCGTGGTGTAGTTCTTCGCGTCATGGGCGGCCGGGCACAGGCTGCAGCACGGCTCGGCGGTGAAGGTCGGTGCCTTGATTTCATCGGCGCGCACGCCCTGGCTGGCCGCCAGCAGGCCGAGGGTCAGACCCGAGAGGCTCAGCAGTTTGATCATGTGTGGGTGCATAAGGGTCATCCTCAGTCCTGCATTTGGGTCTGGCGTTCGACAGGGTCGATCAGTACGGCTTTCTGCTGGCGCACCAGCAGGTCGAGAATCTCTTCCTGGCGATCGCCCAGCACACCGGCAAAGCTGATGCCGCTGGATTTGGTCGGCGCCAGCATCGACACGCGGTACAGCTCGATGCTCAACGGCGAATCAATCGACAGCGGCCCGCTGCCGTTGCCGGCCAGCTCGCCGCCGACCACGATCAGCGAGACTTTCGCGTCAAACGGGTCGAGGGCGATGTCGCGGTCGGTGTTGGTCAAATCCTTGATGTGCCCGTACACGCCGGTCAGCCCGTTGGCCATGGCGGAGTTCTCGTACAGGCGAATGTTCACGCTGTTGCGCACGCGGATGCCGTGGCGACGGTTGGCGATGACCTTGTTGCCCCACAACAGGTTGTCGCCGCTCTCATAGAGGGTGATGCCGTCGGTGTGGTTGCGGTAGATCTCGTTGTCGGCGATCAGGTTGTTGACGCTGTTACGGTCGATCACCAGGCCCGAGAGCTTGTTGTCGTAGCTGCGGTTGTTGAAGATGAAGCTGTCGTTGACCTCACGGGAAATGATGATCCCGTGCTTTTTCTTGGTGCCGTAGACGGTGTTGTCGGCAATGATCAGGCCGTGGGAACGGTCGTGCGGGTCGATGCCGTAGACGATGTTGTCTTTGTAGGTGTTGCCCTTGATCACAAAGCCCGTGGTCTCGTAGCAATAGAAGCCGTACCACATGTCCGAGAACTCGGAATCGATGATCCAGCCGGTCGGTTCCGCGCGCTTGAGCACCTTGGCCATGTTCGGCGTGTACTGGGAAATACTCACGCCGTAAGACTTACTGTTGGCGTAGCCAAAGCTGGCCATCTTGGTCTTGGAGATGTAGGTTTCGGTGCCGCCCCAGGCCAGCAGGAACGGGCGGAATTCCTTGGGCGACTTGAACAGCGCCGGGCCGTTGGTCTTTTCGTCCCAGCCGGTGATTTTGGTGTCACGCACAAACAGCTGGCCGTCGTTGATCAGGAACGAACCGGCTTGCTGGGACAGGCGCAGCTCCTGGGTCTTCTTGTCGATGTCGAGGATGCCTTTGCGCCCGACCACAATCGGCAGCTTGGCCAGAAACACCCCCGGCGAGGTTTCACTGAGGTACTGCTTGGGCACTTTACCGAGCAGGTCCTTGAGGTTCAGGTAGCCGTCGTCGACAAAGATCGCCTGGGGAATGCCGTGCTGGCGTACCACCCATTCGGCCATCTTGTTATCGCCGCCGATAAAGTCCTTGAGCGCGTCTTCCTGCATCATGCGGCGGATGCTGACTTTGCCCGGTTTGCTGCGCACGATCTTCTTTTCCATCGCCGCTGCGGTGTAGCCAGTCAGGTCGGGCAGCGCAGGCTTGGGCAGTTCCAGCGGCGCGGTGGGCGGGCTGGAAATGGTGTAGGTCTTGGCCTGTTGCAGTTCCTTGGCGATGGTCGGCGCCTTGGCCGCCGTATCGGCAAACGCTGTGGCGCTGGCCATCAGCATTGCCGCGACGAGTAGGCTTTGAGCATTCATTGCGCAGGCTCCCATCAGAATTTCCAGATCACGTCGACAAACGCGCGGTGCATGTACGAGTCGACCTGGCTGCCATAGGCATCGCCCGGCTTGAACACGCCTGCACGAAAGCGCACCAGTGCCGACGGCTCGTCGATCGACTGGCTGAGGGCGGCCGGCAACAGGCCCTTTTTGAAGTACTTGGTGACCACCAGGTCCATCTCCTGACCCAGGTCTTTTTTGCCGTCTTCCAGCGGTAACGAGGTGCTGGACAGGATCGCGCCGGTCACGTCGTCGGTGTTGTTCTGCACCGCATCGATGCCGTTGCTGCCCACCGGCTTGTTGCCGTCCACGCGCCAGAACTTGTGATAGACCAGGCTGGCGTCATAGTCCTCGCGCAGCTGCCAGGAACCGAACAGGCTCATGGACTGCATGTTGTTCATCTCACCGCGAAACGCCTCGCCAAAGCGATGCACACGGGACTGGGTGCCGGTCCAGTTCGAACGGTTGCTTTGCAAGCCGTTCTGCTCGTACTCGGCGCTGGCACGGGAATAGGCCGCACCGACTTGCCACTGCGGGTCGAGGCGCAGGCGCACGCCGATGTCAGTGGCCCAGCCATTCACGTCGTCGCTGCGCTTGGCCTGGGTTGGGCGGGTGCCGTCGGCGTTGAGGGCGTTGACCGTGTCGCGGTTGCCTTTCATGCCGGTGACGCTGGCCCAGTAGTTGACGGTGTTGGTGTTGCGCCAGTTGTAGGCGTCGCTGTTGGCTTCGATGCCGAGCCAGGTCAGGTCGCCGTTTTCGCGCTTGTCCAACGAGTCGGTCGCCACGCCCGGTTCCGGGTAGTCGAGCTTACCGTTGTCATGGGTGTGGTGGGCGCGCAAGCCGATCCACTGGCCTGGGGTCCACTGGTAGGCGGCGTCGGCGTAGAGGTGCTGGCGGTCCTTGTCCTTGGGCGACAGCTCCTTGAGGTCGGTGCGGTATTCGCTGAAGCGTTCGGCAACGCCGACATTGGCCTTGAGCAGGGTGGTATCGAAGGTCCAGTTCAGCGCTTCGATATTGGTGTCGCGCCATTGGCCGTCGTCATTGCGCAGGCGTTGGCGACCCAGCTTGAGCAGCTCGCCCGGGTAAGGCGTGAAACCGCTGTAGCCGACCCAGAACTCGCGCATGGCCAGGTAGTTTTTCTTGGACTTGCGGTCGTTGTTGGTGGTTTGCTGATTTTCGTCATCGGCCGATTGTTGCAGGGGGTCGGTCTCGATGATGTCACTCGACACGACCGCCTGGCCCATGGCGTAGGCGCTCCACGCGCCGCTTTCGCCGTAGACCCACGGGCGCAGGTCGAGGCCGATGCCGTTGACGTCGCCGCCTTTTTGCGTACCGAGGTCGCGGTCATCTTCGGACTGTGCGGTGGCTTTGACTTCCAGGCCGAAGTTTTTGGCTTCGGTCAGCGCGGCCAGGGTCGGGCACGACCACAGCAGGGCGAAGGTCAGGCCGATACCGGCCTTGACGAATGGGTTGAGCTTCATAGGGATTCCTCGCCGTCTTCTTCTTGCAGGGCGTGCAGTTGCAGCGTGCTCTGGGCCAGGGTGCCGCGCGTGGCCAGTTCCTGTTGCACCAGGCGTTGGCCTTCGGCGCGTTGCTCAGGCGTGAGCGGGGCTTCGAGCTGCGTGGCCAGGTCATTGGCCTCTGGCGTGTCCTGGGCTTTGGCCAATTGGCTGAAGACATAGGCGTTCAATGGGTCGGGCTTGGTGCCCTTGCCCTGGGAGAACAATTGCGCGATGGCGAAGTCGGCGCTGTTCTGGCCGTTGCGTGCAGCGGTCAGCAGGTGGTCGAGGGCTTTTTGCGAGTAGACCTTGCCCAGGTAGCCACGGCGGTAGATCTGGCCGAGGTAGTAATCGGCGGCGACTTCACGGCCCACGGCTTTCTCGAAATGCGCTTCGGCAGCCTTGGCGTCTGCCGGTACCCATTTGCCTTCGTAGTAGAGCTTGCCCAGCAACAGCTCGGCGCGCGGCTGGTCGGCGGCGCGGCCGTTGTCCAGGTACTTCATCATCTGGTCGACGTCGCCCAGTTCGGGGAAGTCGTAGAGCAGTTGCGCCAGGCTGACCCAGGAGGCCGGATAGCCGGGGGCGATTTTTTCCAGCAGCGCCTGGGCGGTTTTTTCATCCGGCTGGCCGAGTGTCGCATCACCCAATACGCGGGCTACGCTGTCGACGCGCTGGGCGGTGACGGTGCCACGGGCGTAGCCGGCTTCGAGCTGCTTGAGCAGTTCGGCCTGTTTTTCCGGCTCGGCTTTCTTCTGATAAACCGTGGCCAGCTCGACGTAGCAGATATCGGTGGTGTTCAGCGCCGCCTTGCAGATGCGCTCCACATCATCCAGGTGCTGGTCGTAGGTGCCCTGGGTGCGGTATAGCAGCACTTGGGCCAGGCCGGCTTCCGGATAACCCGCCGCTTGCCATTTGCTGATCTGCTGCTGGGCGTTCACGTTGGGGAAGCTGTGCGGGTATTGCAGGTACAGCATCGCCAGTGGGATCAGGGTGTTGCCTTCGCCATTGGCAAAGGCTTTTTTCAACAGGCCTTCGGCTTCGTGCTGTTCGGCTTCGGTTGCGCCGGGTTTGGCCACCAGCAGGCGGCCCAGACGTGCCTGGGCTCGCGGCGACGTATCGGCGGCCGCGCGGTAAGTGGCCTCGGCCTGGCGGATCTGCTCGGGGTCGCGGGTGGTGACCTGGATGTCAGCGAGGCCGACTTGGGCTTCGCTGTAGCCCAGGCCTGCCAACTGCTGGTAGTTCTGTTGGGCGGTGACCGTGTCGCCACGCTTCAACGCTTCGTTGGCCAGGCGCTGGTCGGGCAGGCCGGCGCAACCGGCGAGGCTGACCGCCAGTGCCAATGTGCAGAATGCAGAGGCGAAGTGCGACCCGCTCTGTGTGGGAGCTGGCTTGCCTGCGATGCGGGCAACTCGGTCTTTCAGGTGCACCGAGTCGATCCCATCGCGGGCAAGCCCGACTCCCACAGTGCTCTGTGTTGTGCTTGAAATAGGGTTCACAGGCATGTCCTCCGCTTACAGACCGTGAGCCATGGCTTTATCGATCAGCCAGTTCAGCGAAGGGCCGCGGTCGCTGGTGACTTCCACTGGGCGGCCGGCATAGGTGCTGTCCAGCGGCGCATCCGGCTTGATCTGCACGCGAATGTCTGAAGACAAGTCGGCGCTGTTCAGGCTGGTGCTGCTGACGATGGTGCCGGTACGGATCTGTTCTTCGTCGGCGACCTGGAAGTTCACCTGGGTACCTGGGCGTACGTCAGCGAACTGGCGATAGGTAAAGCGCGCTTCCACATTGGCCTGGCTGCCGCGTGGCACCAATTGGAAGATCACATCGCCCTTGCTGGCGTACTGGCCGTCGGCGACCAATTGCTGGGCGACCACGCAATCGCACGGCGAGGTCAGGGTGCCGGTCATTTGCTTGCCGAACAGCTCTTCAACCTTGGCCGGTTGCAGCTGGTCTTCGTCCAGATGGCCCTTGAGCACATCGAGCATGCTGGTGCTGAACGTCGCCAGTGGCGCACCTTTGGCTGCAACCGCGTCGCCTTTGAGCAGGCTCTGCACGGTGCCGTCGCGCGGCATGGTCACGTTCATGCCGGGCACGCTGACGAGGCCGGCCTGGGCGTGGCTGACGAAGTACATGCCGTACACCGACTTGAAGACAAAACCGAACGCGGCGAGGCCGACAATGAAGATCCCGGCGCTGAACACCACCGCGCGCAGGCGGCCGAACGCGGTCATGCCGCTACCGCCGTCCTTGACCTTGCGCGCCTTGGTGAAGTTGTCGCGTTGCAGGGTGGCCAGCACGTCGCCCATGGTCACGATGTCGCCGGACAGGTGCGAAGTGATCAGGTGGCGCAGGGTGGAAATATCCTGGGCGTCGAGGTTCTGGAACTGGCAACCGGTGCGGCCGCTCTGGCGGTCGTAGGAGCGAATCTGCAGCTCTACATCCATCGCCAAACCGAGGTTATCGATCACGAACTGCAGGCGGCCCTTGTGCACTTCACCGACGGTCAGCGGCTGGGTGGCGGTGAACGCCAGGCCACCGGCGGACAGGTCGATCACCCGTGCTTCGGTCTGGGTACGGTCGGTGTTGAAGAAGCGCAGCTTGGCCGGGATTTTGACCCGGGCATGTTGGCGCTGGGCTTCGGATTCGTGGACAACGTTGGCGTTTACTGGGCTGTTCATATGTTCGATTTCCTAGTTAATTCAGGCTTGGCTGGGTCAGACCATCATCAGCAACACGGCGACGAAAATGCTGCCGGCGGAGAAGGTCATGGTCCGAGACGACCAGGTGTTGAACCAACGTTGAAAGCTGGCCAAATCGCGGGTCAGTTTGGTGTCCTGGCGGGTCCAGGACTGTTGATCAAGGCGGAAGAACACGTAGATCTTCACCAGCGCGCCCATGATCTGGTTGTAATACAGAATCACCGGGTAGGCCGGGCCGATCTTGTGGCCGGAGCACGACAGCAGCAGGGTCAGGATCAGGCGGGTGATACCGATCCACAGCAGGTACGCGAGGATGAACGCGCCGCCGTATTTGAAGGTGGCGATGATCGCCACGGTCAGGCCGAGCAGGGAGGTCCACATCGATACGCGCTGGTCGAACAACACGATGCTGGTGAACAGGCCCAACCGACGCATACCCAGGCCCAGGGCGCGGGAGTTCTGGCGCAGGTTGTTGCCGTACCAGCGGAACATCAGCTTGCGGCTGGCCTTGATAAAGCTCTTTTCCGGCGGGTGTTCCACGGTGTGGATTGCGGCGTCCGGCACGTAGAAGGTGTCGTAGCCCAGGCGCATCAGGCTGAACCAGCTCGACTTGTCATCGCCGGTCAAAAACTTGAAGCGGCCCAGGCGCCAGTGTTGCAGCGAGTCGCTTTCCACGTCGGCGATAAAGCCGGGGTCGGTCACCACGTTGGCGCGGAACACCGACATACGCCCGGTCATGGTCAGTACGCGCTTGGACAGGGCCATGGAGCACATGTTGATGTGGCGCTGGGCGAAGCGCAGCTTGTGCCATTCGCTCATGATGTAGCCGCCGCGTACTTCGCAGAATTCGTTGGTGGTCAGGCCACCGACATTGCCGAACAGCTGGAACCACGGCACGGTCTTGCGCACTACACCTTCGGCGAGCACGGTGTCGCCATCGATCACCGCCACCACGGCGCGGTCATCCGGCAGGTGGCGCGAGATAGCGCGGAAACCGAAGGCCAGGCCGTCGCGTTTGCCGGTGCCGGCGATGCGCACGAAGTCGAGCTTTACGCGCTCCGGCGGGTTCATGCGTTCCCACAGGCTTTTCACCAGCAGCTCATCGGACATCTCCACCAGCGAGCACACCACGGTGGTTGGGAAGCCGCACTCGATGGCTTCGCGAATCACCGAGCTGTAGACCTGCGCGGTGGTCAGCGCGTCGATACGGAAACTGGTGACCATCAGGAATACGTGGGACGGGTCGGCCGCCTTGCCCAGCTTGCGCACCTTGCGGCGCAAGTGCGGGTAGACCACGTACAGGAACAGCATGCCGCGAAAGAAATGCGTAGCACCCATCGAGTAGCGCCAGATACCGACGGCGCCAATCAGGAAAATAAAATTCTTCGACTGCGAGTCGAACGTACTCGCCGGCAACAGCAGGGCGAGACCCATCAGCAGGCTGAGGAAGAACAACCAGCCGGCCGATTGCAGTAATACATGTTTTAACTTGGACATAAGCGTCATCCGGAAGGGAAGGAGGCTTCAGGCTGCACGCGCTGGGGATAAAGACACGTGCAACCCGAAACTTGCCGTCGCTGTTACCAGCAAATGCCTTCGGTACGGCTGCTGACACTGGTGGCCTGGGACATGAAGCCCACCAAGTCGATCACCTGTTTGCCGTGAGGTGCGTTGTGCGCCAGGGCACGGAATTTCTCGTCACGGTTGCCGAGGATGATCACGTCGGAGTTGTTGATCACGTCGTCGAAGTCGGAATTGAGCAGGGACGACACATGCGGGATCTTGCCTTCGATGTAGTCCTTGTTCGCGCCGTGGACACGGGCGTATTCGACGTTGCTGTCGTAGATGCTCAGGTCAAAACCCTTGCCGATCAGCATTTCCGCCAGTTCCACCAGCGGGCTTTCGCGCAGGTCGTCGGTGCCGGCCTTGAAGCTCAGGCCCAGCAGGGCGACTTTGCGTTTGTCATGGCCGGCGACGATATCGAAGGCGTTCTGCACCTGGGATTCGTTGCTGCGCATCAGCGAGTTGAGCAACGGCGCTTCCACGTCCAGCGAGCTGGCGCGGTAGGTGAGGGCGCGCACGTCTTTGGGCAGGCACGAGCCGCCGAACGCGAAGCCTGGGCGCATGTAGTACTGGGACAGGTTGAGGGTCTTGTCCTGGCACACCACTTCCATCACTTCACGGCCATCGACGCCGACGGCCTTGGCGATGTTGCCGATCTCGTTGGCGAAGGTGACCTTGGTGGCGTGCCACACGTTGCAGGTGTACTTGATCATCTCGGCGACGGCGATGTCCTTGCGGATGATCGGTGCATCGAGTTCTTCGTACAGCGACTGCAGGACATCGCCGGAGGCTTTGTCGAATTCGCCGATGACGGTCATCGGTGGCAAGTCGTAGTCGGCGATGGCGGTGGATTCACGCAGGAACTCAGGGTTCACCGCCACGCCGAAGTCGACACCGGCTTTTTTGCCGGAGCAGTCTTCCAGGATCGGGATCACCACATTGGCTACGGTGCCTGGCAATACGGTGCTGCGCACTACGATGGTGTGACGGGTGGTTTTGTCACGCAGGACAAAACCGATCTCGCGGCATACCGCTTCGATGTAGTTGAGTTCCAGGTCGCCGTTTTTCTTGCTCGGCGTGCCCACGCAAATCATCGACAGGTCGGTATCGCGGATGGCGTCGGCGAAGTTGGTAGTGCCGCGCAGTCGACCGTTTGCGATGCCTTGGCTCAACAGTTCGCCCAGACCCGGTTCAACGATCGGCGATTTACCCGCGTTGATCAGGTCGATCTTATCCTTGGAGATGTCTACGCCGACCACTTCATGGCCACGGGCAGACAGGCAACCGGCACAGACTGCGCCAACGTAACCCAAACCAAATATGCTGATGCGCATCGCAATTACCTCTTTGTTTAATACAGGCCATTAGATGGCTGGAGTTCATGTTTGCAAGCGTCACTGATGCCGCGAAAGTTGGGCGAATAGACGCCGACTTACCGCGTGCAGGCATGTTTAATGACGAGTGACTAATAAGTGCACCCAAGGTGTGCGCAACGTGGCCTTGTTATTGGAGCTTGCCCTGAAATGCAGCCGGCCTTCCTGGGAGAAGGGCCTGGCGTCAGTGCCTCAGGGCCTTGATAGAGGCTGATAGCCTTTAAATATCAATGCCTTGGGTTGTATCACTGACCCATTAGGGGAAGCTTGGCCTTGGCCTTACAGTGCGTGGCGATTCATCCTTGTCGCCGCTATCAACTAATCAATTGGCAATATGACTCCTGAGTCAAAGTTGAAATATGACAACTTTGCTACTTCCGTGGGTTGGTCATGTAAGTCATCTCTTACAGCAACAGAGAATTTCGTTACCGGTGGTATGAGCGGTGCTTTAGGGTGAAGTTCCTGGCCGCTCATCCTGTTTCCGGAAATTTCTTGAAATATTAGAAAAGATGGCACTGGTACTATATTGATAGCACTTGCTATTTGGGCGAGTGGATATGGGGAGTTGAAGAGAGGGGATAGTTTTGTGCCACTAGTGTTTGAAAAAAGTGGTGCCACTACGAAAAAAAATGACGAATGTCGAGTGAAAGATTCGTTAGGAATCTGCCTGCGGATTTTTTGACGTCAAACAAATGACTTTTTCGACGTGGAATGCAGACAAAAATGTGGGAGCTGGCTTGCCTGCGATAGCGGAGTGTCAGGTAAAGAAATACTGACTGACCCACAGCTATCGCAGGCAAGCCAGCTCCCACAGTTGAACTACAGCGTGAGAGCGGGCGCTATTCCGGTGCGTGATCGCGCAGGAACACCAAATTATCCGGCTTGGACTGCTCCGCATTGAAGCGATAACCCTGCACATCAAACTGCTTCAGTTTGGCAGGATCATTGATGCGTTCTTCAATCACAAAACGGCTCATCATGCCCCGCGCCTTTTTGGCGTAGAAGCTGATGATCTTGTACTGGCCGTTCTTCAGGTCCTTGAACTCGGTGTTGATGATCCGTGCGTTCAGAGCCGTGCGCTTGACCGCCGAGAAGTACTCGTTGGAGGCCAGGTTGAGCAGCACGTCGTCGCCTTGTTCGGCCAGCGCTTCATTGAGCCATTCGCTGATGCGCGTGCCCCAGAATGCGTAGAGGTCTTTGCCGCGGGCGTTGGACAGTTTGGTGCCCATCTCCAGGCGGTACGGCATCATCAGGTCCAGCGGGCGCAGCAGGCCGTAGAGGCCCGAGAGCATGCGCAGGTGGTCCTGGGCGTAGCTGAAGTCGGCATCGCTGAAGGTTTCGGCATTCAGGCCGGTGTAGACGTCGCCCTTGAACGCCAGCAGCGCCTGCTTGGCATTGGCCGGTGTGAAGGCCGGGGTCCAGCTGCCGAAACGCGCGGCATTGAGGCCGCCGATTTTGTCGGAGACGTGCATCAACTCGCTGATTTGCGCCGGGCTCAATTCGCGCAATTGTTCGATCAGTTCCTGGGAGTGGTCGAGGTATTGCGGTTGAGTGAAGCGTGGGGTTGCCGGCTTTGACTCGAAGTCGAGGGTTTTGGCGGGGGAAATCACCATCAGCATGAAGTTGGCTCCTGTAATCGTGGCAGGGATTCTAGGGGGTTGAGTGGTTTGACTCCACCTATGATGGCGATAGGCACGATCCGCTATGATGGGCGGTAACTCTGGAGAGGGAGACCCTGCGTGCGCCTAGCACTATTATTGTCAGCCTGCTTACTGTGCCTGAACGCCAGCGCCGCGCCGGTGGATGTCGCCAGCCTGGACCGTGGCATCTGGCCCGAAAAGCTCAGCAGCCCGGCGCTGTTCGATGTCGCTTCGCGCGCTGAAATCCTGATGTTTGCCCATAGCCTGCTGGCCAGCGAAAACCAGGATGAGGCCGCCCTCAAGCAGCGTCTTGGTCTGAAAAATATCAACCTCGCCGCCATAGACGACCTGCGTCGCCAGCTCTGGCAGCGCCTGCTGGAAAACTACACGGCCGCCCAGCAAAGCTGCGAAGAGGACGCCTCGTTCTGCTACCTGGTGGAAAACATGGACGACCTGCGCGAGCAGGCGGGCAAGTTCCAGGTCAGCGATAACTCCTTCTATATAGGCTGGGCCGGGCCCAGCCATAACTTCCATGAACGCTACCTGGATGAACTGCTGCGCAAAGCCGCGCTGTTCCCGCAGATCAGCAGCGAAGTGCTGCGTTTTGGTGACCACGAACGCAATGGCGACGAGTTCAACGACCGTCTGTTCCTGCTGACCTTCGACGGCGGCCCGGCGCCGGTCAGCGGCAATACCGACTGGCTCACCGACTACCTGCGCAAGCAGAAGATGAACGCCATGTTCTTTGCCCTTGGCAGCAGTTTGCAAACCCGTGTGGAGCGCAGTTCCGCCAGTGACGTGCAGGCGTTGTACCAAGGCCAGTGCGTAGGCACCCAGGGTTGGCAGTACCGCTCCCACAGCCATTGGGTCGAGTGGCAAAGCTCGATTACGCGCAGCGCTGCGCTGGTGCAGAACCTGATGCCGGAAAACTACGTGCCGCTGTTTCGCCCGCCCTATGGCCAGCGCCGTGCCGACAGCCAGGGTTTCTTCCAATCCCAGGGTTTGCAGGTGGCGTTGTGGGACATCGATTCCCAGGACGAGCCGGGCAAGCTCAAGGCTGATGAATCGGCGCAACGGGTGCTGACGTTGATGCTGCTGTGGCGCAAAGGCGTGATCGTGTTTCACGACACCCAGGACAAGGCGCGGGTGGCTTTGCCGATGTTATTGCAGGCAACGGCGCAAAGTGGCTTGGGTTGGCAGGACTGCCGGGAGGCATTTCGCTGAAGTGCCCGGCCCTGTTAGGGATGGGGGATTTCAGGGGTGATTTTGTGCGACATTTCGATGCAGGCGGACTTCCGACTTTAACGGGGTCACTGGCACTCGGCTAGTGCTATTCGTCATCCTGAAAAATAAACTTCAAAAAAGCGTCAAAGTGCTTTTTCCTGTCATGGGTTTTGCGGTATTACGAAGTCAGATCGCCGAACCCTGCAACACAGGTGGCGTCTTCCAAGACTCCTCATGTGGGCACTGCACTTGACGTCACTCAGGTGCAGTCGGTGGTCGAATCGAGGCGCAGCACCGCCCAGGTATTGCGTCGAATGGCTCCCACAAAGGTGACCGAGTATGGATGATCATGGACGTAACCCTTCTTCCGACCAGCCAATCCTTTATGTGCTTGATACCAACGTATTGATCCACGATCCAAACGCACTGCTTAACTTCGAAGAACACCACGTCGCCATCCCGATGATCGTGCTTGAGGAGCTCGACAAACTCAAAAGCGGGCACCACAGCGTGGCTGCCGAATGCCGCCAGGCGATCCGCCTGATCGACAAGACCCTGGGCGAAGCCTCACCCGAGGACGTTGAAGTCGGCGTGCCGATCCAGCGTGGCAAAAGCGGGCCGAAGGGCTTGCTGTCGATTCTGATGAGCAAGCGCAGCGAGCCCAACAGCCTGCTGCCGGAAAACCTCAACGACAACAAAATCATCAACCAATTGATCGACCTGCACGCGCGCGACAAGGACCTGCGCCTGGTGCTGGTGACCAAAGACATCAATATGCGCCTCAAGGCACGAGCGTGTGGGATCGCTGCCGAGGACTACAGTACCGACCAACTCGTCGACGACGTGTCGATGCTGTCGCGGGGTTATCACACCGTGACCGGCTCTTTCTGGGATCTTGTCAGCAAGGTCGAAACCCGTCAGGACCATGGCCGTACCTGGCACCAGGTGCAGTTGATCGACAACCTGCCGGCCGTGCACATCAATGAATTCATCATCGACGAACAGGGTTTTGTGGGCTGGATCAAAGAGATCCAGGTCGACAAGCTGCTGATCCTCGACCTGCATCAGGAACCCCTGTTGCACCAGGAAGCCTGGGGCCTGAAACCGCGTGACATCTACCAGAGCCTGGCGCTGTATGCGCTGCTCGACCCGGACATTCACCTGGTCAACCTGACCGGCGCTGCAGGCTCGGGGAAAACCATCCTCGCCCTTGCGGCTGCCATTGAGCAAACCATGGTGACCAAGCGTTATCGCCGCATCATCGCCACCCGCAGCGTGCAGGGCCTGGACCAGGAGATCGGCTTTCTGCCCGGCACCGAAGCGGAAAAAATGGAGCCGTGGCTGGGGGCGATCACCGACAACCTCGAAGCCTTGCACATGGATGATGAAAACACCCATGGCAGCGTCGACTACATCCTCAGCAAAGTGCCGTTGCAGTTCAAATCCCTCAATTACATCCGAGGTCGCAGCTTCCAGCAGAGCCTGATTTTGATCGATGAATGCCAGAACCTCACGCCGCACCAGATGAAAACCATCATTACCCGTGCCGGCGCCGGTTCCAAAGTGGTGTGCCTGGGCAACCTGGCACAGATCGACACCCCTTACCTGTCCGCGACCAGCTCCGGGCTGACCTACCTGACGGAACGCTTTAAAGACTTCCCGAACGGCGTGCATATCGCGCTGCAAGGGGTACCTCGTTCGATCCTGGCCGAGTACGCCGAATCCCATCTGTAATCGCCCATGCTGTAGTTAGTGGCTAAATGCCACAAAACACCCCGAATTTCTCGCGAAGTTCGGGGTTTTTGTTATGGGCGACATTTGTCTTCGTTAATGCGTCCTGGGTGCTTGTAGGCTTTGTAATTATTTTGTTACATTTTTTATCGCCGAAAACTATAAGAAAACAGCGTAACCCCGTCGAAACGCGATCGCTTTGATTCGACGATTTATTCAAGACCCGGCGTTGGTCTTGCGCGTGATCCTGCCTATTACAAAAAGCCCGATACATCGCTCATTGACGAAGCACATATCCAAAGGGAAAGGAAAATGGACGCAGCAGGTAATGGCTTCACTTTGTCGCAAAAACGCAAGCGCGCTACAGGCTCCAAATCGATACCCCTTACACCCATCGCACTCGGCTTGGCCTTATGGCTGGGACAAGGCTCTATAGCCTGGGCCGATGACGCCAACCCCTACACGTCGCCAGTGCTGGAGTCGGCCTTCAGGAAAGCCGTTGCTTCATTTGGGCCCAACACCGACGTGTATAAAAACCTGCGGTTCGCCTACGCCGATATCGTCGACCTGGCCGCCAAGGACTTTGCCGCACAGTCCGGCAAGTTCGATTCGGCCCTCAAGCAAAACTACGAACTGCAACCGGAAAACCTCACCATCGGCGCCATGCTCGGCGATACCAAGCGGCCGCTGGACTACGCCTCGCGCCTGGATTACTACCGCAGCCGGCTGTTCAGCAACAGCGGGCGCTATACCACCAATATTCTCGACTTCTCCAAGGCCATTATCGCCAACCTGCCGGCGGCCAAGCCCTACACCTACGTAGAGCCTGGCGTGAGCAGCAACCTCAACGCGCAACTGAATGCCGGCCAATCCTGGGCGGGCGCCACCCGTGACTGGAGCGCCAACGCGCAAACCTGGAAAACCCCCGAAGCCCAGGTCAACTCCGGCCTGGACCGCACCAACGCGTATTACGCCTATGCTTTGGGCATGACCGGCAAGGGCGTGAACGTCGGCGTGCTCGACTCGGGCATCCTCACTGAACACTTTGAGTTCCAGGGCAAGAATGCCCAGGGCCAGGATCGAGTGCAGGCAGTGACCTCCACTGGCGAGTACTACGCCACCCACCCGCGTTACATTCATGACACGCCGGACGGCCAGTTCCAAAAAGGCGAGCACTTCAGTATTTCCGGCGAGTACGACCCGAAGATCAATGACGGTCACGGCACGGAGATGTCCGGCGTACTGGGCGCCAGCCGCAACGGCACCGGCATGCATGGCATTGCGTTTGATGCGAATATTTTTGTCGCCAATACCGGCGGCACCGATGACAACCGTTTCCAGGGCTCCAATGACCTGGACTACAACGCGTTCATGGCCAGCTACAACGCGCTGGCGGCGAAGAACGTCTCGATCGTCAACCAGAGCTGGGGTCAGAATTCGCGCAATGATGTGGAAAACCACTTCGGCAACGTAGGCGACAGCGCGGCCGATAATTTGCGCGACATGACCGCTGCCTATCGCCCGTTCTGGGACAAGGCCCATGCCGGGCAAAAAACCTGGATGGACGCGATGGCCGACGCCGCGCGGCAAAACACCTTCATCCAGATTATCTCGGCGGGCAACGACAGCCACGGTGCCAACCCGGACACCAACGCCAACCTGCCGTTTTTCAAGCCCGATATCGAGAGCAAATTCCTCTCGATCACCGGCTACGACGAGACCAGCGCCCAGGTCTACAACCGCTGTGGCACGTCGAAGTGGTGGTGCGTGATGGGCGTTTCAGGCATCCCGTCCACCGGACCCGAAGGGGAAATTATCCCCAACGCCAACGGCACCTCTGCGGCTGCGCCGAGCGTCTCCGGGGCGCTT
This sequence comes from Pseudomonas sp. B19125, assembly GCF_044218855.1. Lineage (NCBI taxonomy): Bacteria > Pseudomonadati > Pseudomonadota > Gammaproteobacteria > Pseudomonadales > Pseudomonadaceae > Pseudomonas > Pseudomonas sp. B19125. The sequence continues at coordinate 5,831,418 of NZ_CP162589.1, read as the reverse complement.
GCGCTGGTGATTCAACGCTTCCCTTACATGACCGCCAGCCAGGCGCGGGATGTGTTGCTGACTACCTCCAGCCTGCAAGCGCCGGACGGTCCCGATACGCCGGTGGGCGACCTGACCGGTGGCCGCACCTACGACAACCTGCAACCGGTGCACGACGCCGCGCCAGGGACGCCGCAAGTGCCGGGCGTGGTCAGCGGTTGGGGCTTGCCCAACCTGCAAAAAGCCATGCAAGGGCCGGGGCAGTTCCTCGGCTCGGTGGCGGTGGCCTTGCCGGGTGGTACGCGCGATATCTGGGCCAACCCGATTTCCGATGAGGCAATCCGCGCCCGCCGTGTAGAAGACACCGCCGAACAAGCCACCTGGGCCGCCACCAAGCAACAGAAAGGCTGGGTCAACGGCTTACCCGCCAATGCCTCTGACGATGACCAGTTTGAATATGAAATCGGCCACGCCCGGGAACAGGCGACGCTGGCACGCGGCAAGGATTTGCTCACCGGCACGACCTACGTCGGCAGCCTGGCCAAGTCCGGCGACGGCGAACTGGTGCTCGAGGGCCAGAACACCTATTCGGGCAGCACCTGGGTACGCGGCGGCAAGCTGTCGGTAGACGGCTCGTTGACCTCCGCGGTGACCGTGGATGGCAGCGCGGTAGGCACCCGCAATGCGGATAACGGCGTAATGACCACGTTGGGCGGCACACTGGCCGGTAACGGCACGGTGGGTGCCTTGACCGTGAACACAGGCGGGCGCGTGGCGCCGGGCCATTCGATCGGCACGCTGCACACCGGCGACGTGACGTTCAACCCTGGTTCGGTGTATGCCGTGGAGGTCGGCCCGAACGGGCAAAGTGATCAAATCCAAAGCAGCGGCGTCGCCACCCTTAACGGTGGTGTGGTGACCGTATCCCTGGAAAACAGCCCGAACCTGCTGTCTGCCACTGAGGCCCGTAGCCTGGTGGGCCAGCAGTTCAACATCCTGACGGCCAGCCAGGGCATCAACGGCCAGTTTGCAGCGATCACGCCCAACTACCTGTTTATCGGCACGCAGTTGAGCTATCAGCCGAACCAACTGAGCCTGGCGGTGGCGCGTAACCAGACGACGTTTGCCAGCATCGCGCAAACCCGCAATGAACGCGCCGTGGCGACGGCGGCCGAAGCCTTGGGCGCAGGCAGCCCGGTGTATGAAAGCCTGCTGGCTTCAGATTCGGCAGCCCAGGCACAGGCCGCATTCAAGCAGCTCTCGGGGCAACTGCACTCGGACGTGGCCGCAGCGCAAATGGCGGACAGCCGTTACATTCGTGAAGCGGTCAACGGCCGTCTGCAACAGGCTCAGGCGCTGGACTCCAGCGCGCAGATCGACACTCACGACAACGGCGGCTGGGTTCAGCTGCTGGGCGGGCGCAATAACGTCAGCGGTGACAACAACGCCAGCGGCTACTCCTCGTCTACCAGTGGCGTGCTGCTGGGCCTCGACACCGAGGTCGGCGACGGCTGGCGTGTGGGCGCCGCCACCGGCTACACCCAAAGCCATCTCAATGGCGAGTCGGCATCGGCGGACAGTGACAACTATCACCTGTCGGTCTACGGCGGTAAACGCTTCGACGCCATTGCCCTGCGCATGGGCGGTGCCACCACTTGGCACCGTATCGACAGCTCGCGCCGTGTGGCGTACGCCAACCAGTCGGACTACGACAAAGCTGACTACAACGCGCGCACCGACCAAGTGTTTGCCGAGATCGGTTACACCCAATGGAACCAGTTCGAACCCTTCGCCAACCTGACCTACCTGAACTACCAGAGCGATTCGTTCAAGGAAAAAGGCGGCGCCGCAGCCTTGCATGCCAGCAAGCAAAGCCAGGACGCCACGCTTTCCACCTTGGGCCTGCGCGCGCATACCCAACTGCCAGTCAGCTCGACTTCGGCGGTGACGTTGCGCGGTGAGTTGGGCTGGGAGCATCAGTTTGGCGATACCGATCGCGACGCCTCGCTGAAGTTTGCCGGCAGCGACAACGCCTTTGCGGTCAATAGTGTGCCGGTGGCCCGCGATGGCGCGGTGATCAAGGCCAGTGCGGAAATGGCCCTGACCAAGGACACGCTGGTGTCGTTGAACTACAGCGGTTTGCTGTCCAATCGGGGTAACAACAACGGGATCAACGCCGGGTTTACTTTCCGGTTCTAACGCAAGTGTTGGTATTTGAAGGGGCGCTTTGCGCCCCTTTTTTCATGGGATAAACAGCCCTGCGCAAAATTGACTCACAGGTTTACAATTGCCGCTCCTGATCAGGAGTATCCCTGTGCTGACTCATCTCGATTCCCAAGGTCGCGCCCACATGGTCGACGTCACTGACAAAGCCGTGACGTTCCGTGAAGCCGTGGCCGAAGCGCGGGTGCGCATGCTGCCCGAAACCCTGAAAATGATTGTCGACGGCGCCCACCCCAAGGGCGACGTGTTTGCCGTAGCCCGCATCGCTGGGATCCAGGCGGCGAAAAAAACCAGCGACCTGATCCCGTTGTGCCATCCGCTGATGCTGACCGGCGTCAAGGTCGAACTGCGCGCCGACGGTGTGGACGCCGTGCATATCCTCGCGCGCTGCAAACTCAGCGGCCAGACTGGCGTGGAGATGGAAGCGCTCACCGCCGCCAGTGTCGCCGCGCTGACGATCTACGACATGTGCAAGGCCGTGGACCGTGGCATGACCATCGAAAGTATTCGCCTGCTGGAAAAGCTTGGCGGCAAAAGCGGGCATTTCAAGGCGGACCAGGCATGAGCATCAACGTATTGTTTTTTGCGCGTTACGCCGAAGCGACAGGCTTCGATTCGCTGGAGATGGAAGGCGAGTTCGCTACCGTCGATGCGGTGCGACTGGCGTTGGCGGCAGACCCTGCGTTTGCAGTCCTCACCGAAAGCAGCTTGATGTGCGCGCGTAACGAGGAACTGTGCGACCTCGACGAGCCGGTGCAGGCCGGTGATGAAGTGGCGTTTTTCCCGCCCGTAACTGGAGGCTGAGCATGGCCATTCGCGTACAGGCCGAGGCATTTGACCCCGGCGCAGAGGTCAACGCCATGCACGCCGCCAATGTTGGCGTGGGCGCGGTGGTGAGTTTTGTCGGTTATGTACGCGACTTCAATGACGGTCGCGATGTGTCCGGGATGTTCCTGGAGCACTACCCCGGCATGACCGAAAAAGCCCTGGCCAAGATCAGCGTGGAAGCCGAGCAGCGCTGGCCGTTGCTCAAGCTGGAAGTGCTGCACCGCATTGGCGCGCTGGAGCCGGGCGAGCCGATTGTGTTTGTTGCGGCGGCCAGCGCGCATCGCCAGGCGGCGTTTGATGCCTGTGCGTTTGTGATGGATTACTTGAAGACGCGGGCGCCGTTCTGGAAGAAGGAAAACACGCCTGAAGGCCCGCGCTGGGTGGAAGGGCGGGGCAGTGATCACGCGGCGGCGGAGCGTTGGAAGTGAGCATCTGCTGAAGATCGATGGAGATCCAAATGTGGGAGCTGGGCTTGTGTGGGAGCTGGCTTGCCTGCGATACAGGCACCTCGGTTTTTCCGTTGCACCGAGGAGATGCTATCGCAGGCAAGCCAGCTCCCACACAAGCCAGCCCCCACATTTCCTACTGCATTTCAGCTATTAAGGGCGTTTGCGCTCTACAGCCCGCAACAGGTGCGTCGGCGGCGTTTCGCAGCTGATCTTGCGACCCAGCAGCGTCTCAATCGACGGCAGCTGGTACGAGTCATCTTCCCCTGCAAAGCTGATCGAAACACCCGCCGCCCCGGCACGGCCAGTACGGCCAATGCGGTGCACGTAGTCGTCCGGCACTTCCGGCAGGGTGAAGTTGATCACGTGGCTGATGCCGTCGATGTGAATACCGCGCCCGGCCACGTCGGTGGCCACCAGCACGCGGATCTTGCCTTCGCGGAAACCTTCCAGGGTCTTGATACGCTTGTGCTGCGGCACATCGCCGGACAGTTGCGCGGCATTGACGCCATCACGCACCAGGCGTTCTTCGATGCGGCGTACTTCGTCCTTGCGGTTGGCGAACACCATCACGCGCTCCCAACCGTTGTCGTTGACCAGGTTGTAGAGCAGCTTGTACTTGTCGGCCCCGGCCACGGCATAGATGTGTTGCTCAACGTTTTCGCTGGCAACGTTCAGCGCTTCGATCTCGACGATGGACGGGTCGGTTGTCCACTGCTTGGCGAGGTTCATCACGTCTTCGGTGAAGGTCGCAGAGAACAGCAGGGTCTGGCGCTCGTTTTTCGGCGGGGTCTGGCGAATGATCTGGCGCACTTGCGGGATAAAGCCCATGTCGAGCATGCGGTCGGCTTCGTCCAGCACCATCACTTCAACCATGTCCAAATGCACGTCGCCGCGCTGGTTGAAGTCGAGCAGGCGGCCTGGCGTGGCCACCAGGATGTCGCAGTGACGGGCTTCGAGGTGCTTGAGCTGCTTGTCGAAGTCCATGCCGCCCACGAACGTCATGACGTTGAGGCCGGTGTACTTGGTCAGGTCGGCGGCGTCCTTGGCGATCTGCACCACCAGCTCGCGGGTCGGGGCGATGATCAGTGCGCGCGGCTCACCCATGTAGCGTTCTTTGGGCGGCGGCGTTTGCAGCAACTGGGTGATGATCGAGATCAAGAACGCGGCGGTCTTGCCGGTACCGGTCTGCGCGCGGCCAATGGCATCTTTGCCGGCGAGGGTGAAGCCCAGCACCTGCGCCTGGATCGGCGTGCAGTACGGGAAGCCCAGGTCCTGGATGGCATGCATCAGTTCCGGGGCCAGTTTGAAGTCATGGAAGCGGGTCTTGCCTTCCTGGGGTTCAACCACGAAGTCTTCGAGTTTCCACGGGGTCACGGGCGGCTTCGGTGCACGTTCACGACGGGGCGCTTTCGGCGCCGGCGCGGGGGCTGCCTCTACAGGTTGGGCCTGTTCGGGCGCGGTCACCTTTGGCTTCTGCGGCTGTGCGGCAGGTGCGGTCCGGCCGGGCTGTTGGCCGTCATTGCGGCTGCCGGAGGAGGGCACAGGAGCACTGGGAACTGGCGCGAGCGGCTCAGCCTCGCTTTTGCCGAACATCTTCTTAAGTGCTTTGAGCACGGTGATCTCATTAATTGGTTAAGGAATGTACGCCGGCCAGTGTAATGCAAGAAACGGGCGCGGCGTAGTGCGTCTGTCATACGGCTACATAAACTGTGGTTTTCAGCCCAGCCGGGCGGTCAACCAGGCACCGATATCGGCGATCTCTTGAGGTAACACTTCGTGACCCATTGGGTATTCCTGCCATGTCACGGTGACACCACGGCTGTTTAAATGCTCGTAGGCGCTGCGGCCCATGGCGTTCTGCACCACGTCGTCGTATTGGCCGTGCAGGCACAGCGTTGGAATGCGCTGCTGGCTGGCGGACAACTCCAGCTCATCCCCGAAGGTCGGTGCATAAGTCGAGAGGGCGATTACGCCACCCAACGGTCCCTGCCATTTAAGGAAGGCGGTGTGGAAAACCACGGCGCCGCCCTGGGAAAAACCGGCGAGGAAAATTCGCGAAGCGTCTATTCCGGTTCTCTTCTGTTCTTCGATCAAATCCGTGACCATTTTGGCCGAGGCTTCCAGCTCTTCCAGGCTGATCGAGCGAGCCGGGCTCATGGCCTTGATGTCGTACCAACTCGGCATCTCGTAACCGCCATTTATGGTTACCGGACGTGTCGGTGCCTGGGGCAAAACGAAGCGGGTGCTCAGCAGGCTTTCCTGCAACGCTTCCGCCACCGGCAAAAAGTCGTAGCGATCAGCACCCAGGCCATGCAACCAGATAACGCAGGCGTCTGCGGGCTTGGCGGGCTGAAGAATCAAGGGTTCGGTCATGTCTGCTCCATATATGTGCGTGCGCTCCGATTGGGTGCGTCGGAACGGTGCGCGACGGGTTGATCTGTTAAGAGAATGTCGCAACGTTGAATGTTTTTCTATTGACCAAGGGCTGAAACGACTCAGCCACCACTCTGGTACGCGCCTTGCTATGTGTAGGTCGATGTCAGAACTATCTTGTGACGGTAACACTATCAGTGACTGCCGCTTGTGGGATAGCAACTGGAATTACCGCGAAAACCTCATGCCGCTTGACCCCAAAAAAAGCCAACACGGGTCGATATCGCCTCATAAGGGTGCGCTGGGGTTTTAGCTCCGACACAACAAGAGCAACTGGAGGTTTGAATGAAGGTATTGAAATCCACCCTGGCCATCGTTTCCGCGGCCGCTGTATTGGGTGTCAGTGGTTTTGCCCAAGCTGGCGCCACCCTGGACGCCGTGCAGAAGAAAGGCTTTGTGCAATGTGGCGTGAGTGATGGCTTGCCGGGTTTCTCGGTGCCGGATGCCAGCGGCAAGATCCTCGGGATCGACGCTGACGTTTGCCGCGCTGTGGCCGCTGCCGTGTTCGGTGACGCAACCAAGGTCAAATTCAGCCAGTTGAACGCCAAGGAGCGTTTCACCGCGCTGCAGTCCGGCGAAGTCGACGTACTGTCGCGCAACACCACCATGACCAGTTCGCGCGATGCGGGCATGGGCCTGAAATTCCCAGGCTTCATCACCTACTACGACGGTGTTGGCTTCCTGGTGAACAACAAGCTGGGCGTTAAAAGCGCCAAGGAACTGGACGGTGCAACCATCTGCATCCAGGCCGGTACCACCACTGAGCTGAACGTTTCCGACTACTTCCGCGCCAACAACCTCAAGTACACCCCGATCACCTTCGACACCTCCGATGAAAGCGCCAAGTCGCTGGAATCCGGTCGTTGCGACGTGCTGACCTCGGACAAATCCCAGCTCTACGCACAGCGCAGCAAACTGGCTTCGCCGAAGGACTACGTAGTTCTGCCGGAAACCATCTCCAAAGAACCACTGGGCCCAGTCGTGCGTAACGGCGACGACGAGTGGCTGGCCATCGTGCGCTGGGTTGGCTACGCCATGCTCAACGCTGAAGAAGCCGGCATCACCTCGAAAAACGTTGAAGCTGAAGCCAAGTCCACCAAGAACCCGGACGTTGCTCGTCTGCTCGGTTCTGACGGCGAATACGGCAAAGACCTGAAAGTGAAAAAAGATTGGGTTGTACAGATCGTCAAGCAGGTCGGTAACTACGGTGAAGTGTTCGAGCGCAACCTGGGCAAGAGCACCCCACTGGAAATCGACCGTGGCCTGAACGCACTGTGGACTAACGGTGGCATTCAATACGCACCCCCTGTGCGCTGATCGCTGATGGTTCTATCACCCGGTGGGCCAACCACCGGGTGATGTTCTGTTCCATTCTTTCCGGGGCACTTCATGCAAAATCAAATCGGCGCACCCAAGCAGAAGCTCAGCTTCAGCGATCCCAAAGTGCGTGCGTGGCTCTTCCAGATCATCACGATTGTGGCGGTGGTCGCGCTGGGCTGGTACCTCTTCAACAATACGCAGACCAACCTTCAACACCGGGGTATCACCTCGGGTTTCGACTTTCTTGAGCGCAGTGCCGGCTTCGGTATCGCTCAGCATCTGATCGACTACACCGAATCGGACAGCTATGCCCGCGTCTTCGTGATCGGGCTGCTTAATACCTTGCTGGTGACTGTGATCGGTGTGGTCCTGGCGACTATCCTTGGCTTCATCATTGGCGTGGCGCGCTTGTCGCCCAACTGGATGATCAACAAGCTGGCGACGGTGTATGTGGAAGTGTTCCGCAACATTCCGCCGCTGCTGCAAATCCTGTTCTGGTACTTCGCGGTATTCCTGACCATGCCGGGGCCGCGCAACAGCCATAATTTCGGTGACACTTTCTTCGTCAGCAGCCGTGGCTTGAACATGCCGGCGGCGATTGCTGCCGATGGGTTCTGGCCGTTTGTGGCCAGTGTGGTGGTTGCTATTGTGGCAATCGTGCTGATGGCGCGCTGGGCCAACAAACGCTTTGAGGCCACCGGCGTACCGTTCCATAAGTTCTGGGCGGGCCTGGCGTTGTTTATTGTGATCCCGACATTGTGTGCCTTGGTCTTCGGGGCGCCGCTGCACTGGGAAATGCCCAAGCTTTCAGGTTTCAACTTCGTCGGCGGCTGGGTATTGATCCCTGAACTGCTGGCGTTGACCCTGGCGCTGACCGTGTACACGGCGGCGTTTATTGCCGAGATCGTGCGTTCGGGCATCAAGTCCGTCAGCCACGGCCAGACCGAAGCCGCGCGCTCCCTGGGCCTGCGCCCTGGGCCGACGTTGCGCAAGGTCATCATCCCGCAAGCCTTGCGGGTGATCATTCCGCCGCTGACCAGCCAATACCTGAACCTGGCGAAAAACTCCTCGCTGGCCGCCGGTATCGGTTACCCGGAAATGGTTTCGCTGTTTGCCGGCACGGTGCTCAACCAGACCGGCCAGGCCATCGAAGTCATTGCCATCACCATGAGCGTGTACCTGGCGATCAGCATCAGCATTTCCCTGCTGATGAACTGGTACAACAAGCGCATTGCGCTGATCGAGCGGTGAGGAAACGCACATGAGTTCGCATACTTTCAAACCCGATATGCCGCCGCCGAACAAAGTCTTCGGACCGATGGCCTGGATGCGCGCCAACCTGTTTTCCAGCTGGCTCAACACCTTGCTGACGCTGTTGGCGTTCTACCTGATTTACCTGATCGTGCCGCCCATCCTGCACTGGGCCATCCTGGATGCCAACTGGGTCGGGACCACGCGCGCCGATTGCACCAAAGAGGGCGCCTGCTGGGTGTTTATCCAACAGCGCTTCGGGCAGTTCATGTATGGCTACTACCCCGGCGACCTGCGCTGGCGCGTGGACCTGACCGTGTGGCTGGCTATCGTGGGCGTGGCGCCGTTGTTCATCTCGCGGTTTCAACGCAAGGCTGTGTATGGCCTGGGTTTCCTGGTGCTGTACCCGATCATCGCCTACTGCCTGCTGCACGGTGGGGTTCTGGGCCTGACCAACGTGGCCACCAGCCAATGGGGCGGCTTGATGCTGACCCTGGTGATCGCCACTGTCGGTATCGCTGGCGCCTTGCCGTTGGGCATTGTGCTGGCGCTGGGGCGACGCTCGAACATGCCGGCGATTCGGGTGGTCTGCGTGACCTTCATCGAGTTCTGGCGCGGCGTGCCGTTGATCACCGTGCTGTTCATGTCCTCAGTGATGCTGCCGCTGTTCCTGCCTGAAGGCATGGGCATCGACAAGCTGTTGCGCGCATTGATCGGCGTGATCCTGTTCCAGTCGGCCTACGTGGCTGAAGTAGTGCGCGGTGGCTTGCAGGCGATTCCCAAGGGTCAGTACGAAGCGGCTGCGGCGATGGGCCTGGGTTACTGGCGAAGCATGGGCCTGGTGATTCTGCCGCAAGCCCTGAAGCTGGTGATCCCTGGCATCGTCAACACGTTTATCGCGTTGTTCAAGGACACCAGCCTGGTGATCATCATCGGCCTGTTCGACCTGCTCAACAGCGTCAAGCAAGCCGCTGCCGACCCTAAATGGTTGGGCATGGCCACTGAAGGCTACGTGTTCGCCGCCCTGGTGTTCTGGATTTTCTGTTTTGGTATGTCGCGCTATTCCATTCATTTGGAACACAAGCTCGACACTGGCCACAAGCGTTAGGAGTTGTTGTTATGAGCGAAGCGATCAAACAGCCTGTGAGCCCTGAAGGCATTATCCAGATGCAGGGCGTCAACAAGTGGTACGGCCAGTTCCACGTGTTGAAAGACATCAACCTCAACGTCAAGCAGGGCGAGCGTATCGTGCTGTGCGGCCCGTCGGGTTCGGGCAAGTCCACCACCATCCGCTGCCTCAACCGCCTGGAAGAGCACCAGCAGGGCCGCATCGTGGTCGATGGCGTGGAACTGACCAACGACCTCAAGCAGATCGAAGCGATCCGCCGTGAAGTCGGCATGGTGTTCCAGCACTTCAACCTGTTCCCACACCTGACCATCCTGCAGAACTGCACGCTGGCGCCGATGTGGGTGCGCAAGATGCCCAAGCGCAAGGCCGAAGAAATTGCCATGCATTACCTTGAGCGCGTGCGCATTCCGGAGCAGGCGCACAAGTTTCCGGGGCAACTGTCCGGCGGCCAGCAACAGCGTGTGGCCATCGCCCGTGCCCTGTGCATGAAACCGAAAATCATGCTGTTCGACGAGCCGACTTCGGCACTCGACCCGGAAATGGTCAAGGAAGTGCTCGACACCATGATCGGCCTGGCCGAAGACGGCATGACCATGTTGTGCGTCACCCACGAAATGGGCTTTGCGCGCACCGTGGCCAACCGCGTGATCTTCATGGACAAGGGCGAGATAGTTGAACAGGCGGCGCCCAATGACTTCTTCGACAACCCGCAGAATGACCGGACCAAGTTGTTCTTGAGCCAGATTCTGCATTGATCGAAGCTTGAACCCATAAACCCAGCCTGCAGGCTGCATAACCTTTGGCGAACACAAACCAATGTGGGAGCTGGCTTGCCTGCGACAGCGGTACAGCAGTGCGTACATCTGCTGCTGACCCACCGCCATCGCGGGCAAGCCCGGCTCCCACATTTGATCGCCATTGCTCTGCAGAACACCCATAAAAAGCCTGCTGGTGCCGGGTTTATTTTTGCCTGCTCAAGACGCTTTGAGGGCTTCTTGTGTTTGGTTATGGGTCGTGCAAGTAAAGGCGTTGCGCAGGTCTGCGCCTTCGGCCAGCTCTTTGGCGTCGGCGAGCAAATGCGGGTAACGGTCCAGCAGGCGCATCAACACCATCAACGGTTTGGGCGGCGTTATTTCTCCGCGTTCGTAACGTGAGAATGCGTTGTGCCCGCCACCGGACAACAACTGCACGGTTTCTTTTTGCGTGAGGTGCAGTTTGCGGCGGATACGCTTGAGTTCGGCGCCCATCATCCGTCGCGCGGCGTGCAGCAGGTCATCACTTGCCTTGGCATGGCGTTCGCTGCTGTCGGGGTCATACATGCCGTCCTCGCACAGTTGGCACTCCCAGCCGGACAGGTCCTCAATGTGCTGTTCCATGCCTTTGATGCGCAGGGTTTCACTGCGGCCCTCAAAACGCACCATGGCGTCGGGGGCGCCGCATATGAAGCAATGTTGGGTGTTCATAGGTTCATCCCTTTGAAGGAGATCACCGGTGGGTTACCGCCGGAGCAGTAAGTGACCTTGATGTAAATCTCCAGACCGTGTGAATGGATGTGGTAGACGTCCTGCCAGACGCGGTGATCGGCATAGGTGGTCATCGACTTGTACAGCATCCTGTTTTGTAGTTTGAAAACGACTGCCTGCATCTCGCTGATGTCGAGGTCGAGTTGCTTTCCCGCCTCCTTGGCTGCACGGGTGAATGCCCTGGCACCCAGTCGCCTGACATCCGCCTTGATCACCGCCAGATCGTAGTGAGGTGTGTACTTTTCCATAAGACACCTGAGTCCAATAATTACCCTTAAAGGGTAATTTTACCAATCGAAAATACTGCTCCTTTTGCTGCCTATGAACCCTAGTGCGTTGCCTTTGTGGGTAAGTCTGAATAGGCTGTAGGAAAATTCATCCTATGATTGGACGAAAGTGCAAAACTCATGACAGACATCGCCCCCCTGATCAAACGCTCCCTGGTCGATCAAGCGTTGGAGCAACTGCGCTGGCGTATAACCGAAGGCAAATGGGCCATCGGTGAGCGTCTGCCCACCGAGCCGGAGTTGTCCGCCGAGCTGGGCATCAGCCGCAATACCGTGCGTGAGGCCATGCGTGTGTTGGCGTTCTCGGGTCTGATCGAAATCCGCCAGGGCGACGGCAGTTACTTGCGCTCGATGACCGACCCGTTGGGGACGATGCGCGCACTGTCCCACTGCACGTTGGCGCAGGCGCAGGAGACGCGGCAGATTCTCGAAGTGGAGGCTATCGGCCTGGCGGCGTTGCGTCGTACCGAGGACGATCTCGAAGGGTTGCGTGAAGCCCTTGAGCGCAGCGGCGAGTTGTACCACGGTGACCTGGAGGCCTATATCAGCGCCGACCTGGTGTTCCACAAGCGCCTGGTGGATGCAGCGCACAACCCGGCGCTGAGCGAGCTGTACCAGTATTTCTCCAGCATCGTCGGCGCCCAGTTGCGTCAGACCCTGAACATCTCACCACGTCGCCAGGCGGTATTCGACCTGCATATCGCCTTGCTCGACGCGGTGGAAAACCAAGACCCCGAACGTGCCAAATCCCTCTGCCGGCAGTTGATCAATGAACCTTGAAGCCAAACGTACGACTGAACTCGAAGAACTGTTGATTGACGCCGAAGCCGATGACGAAGCCGTCCAGCAGGCCCCTCCGTTGGTGGCTCGCCCGTGGCTCTTGCTGCTGGGCCTGGTGCTGGTGGCATTGAACCTGCGCCCGGCGCTGTCGAGCATGGCGCCATTGCTGGCAGAAGTGTCCAGCAGCCTGGGGTTGTCCGCTGCCAAGGCGGGCTTGCTGACTACCTTGCCGGTGTTGTGCCTGGGCCTGTTCGCGCCCACTGCGCCGATCCTGGCCAGGCGTTTTGGCGCTGAGCGCGTGGTGCTGGGGATTCTGCTCACCCTGGCTGGCGGCATCATCCTGCGCAGTTCGTTCGGTGAAGTGGGGTTGTTCGCGGGCAGCCTGATCGCTGGCGCGAGCATCGGCATCATCGGTGTATTGCTACCGGGTATCGTCAAGCGTGATTTTGCCAGGCAGGCGGGCGCCATGACTGGCGTCTACACCATGGCATTGTGTCTGGGCGCCGCGTTGGCAGCCGGGGCCACGGTGCCCCTGAGTCAGTACTTTGCAGACAGCTGGGCCGTCGGACTGGGGTTCTGGGTTATTCCGGCGTTGCTGGCGGCGTTGTTCTGGTTGCCGCAAGTCGGACCAAAACACGGCGCCCATCAGGTGGCTTACCGGGTCAAGGGCTTGCTGCGTGACCCACTGGCTTGGCAGGTGACTTTGTACATGGGCCTGCAATCGTCCCTGGCTTACATTGTGTTTGGCTGGTTGCCGTCAATCCTCATTGGCCGGGGGCTCAGCGCCACCGAGGCGGGGTTGGCGTTGTCCGGTTCCATCATCGTGCAACTGCTCAGTTCCCTGGCCGCACCGTGGCTGGCCACCCGCGGCAAGGACCAGCGCCTGGCGATTGTGGTGGTGATGCTGCTGACCCTTGGCGGCCTGTTCGGTTGCCTGTATGCGCCGCTGGACGGCTTGTGGGGTTGGGCGATTCTGCTCGGCCTGGGGCAGGGCGGCACCTTCAGCCTGGCGCTGACCCTGATCGTGCTGCGCTCGCGTGATTCCCATGTCGCCGCCAACCTGTCGAGCATGGCCCAGGGTATTGGCTACACCCTGGCGTCGATGGGGCCGTTTGCGGTCGGCCTGGTGCATGACTGGACCGGCGGCTGGACGGCCATCGGCTGGATCTTCGCCGTGATCGGCCTCGGTGCGATTGTCGCGGGTCTCGGCGCCGGGCGGGCGCGTTATGTACAAGTGACCAGCGAGAAACTCTAGAGATACACCACCTCAAGCGTTGCCCAGCCATCCAGTGGAGTTTCCACGCTCAAGTCCAGATTCTGCCGGGCATTGATCACGGTCTGCACTGTGACTGTACCCGTCAGCGTGCCGATGGCCGTAGGCCCGCTGACGCTGCCCTCCACCTCGGTAAAACCCAGGTAGCTCCTGGAGCCGATGTCGATGGGGTTGAGGTTGGACGTGCGCCACGCCACGCCGCCGGTGGTGGACTCGGTGCCGTAGATCTGCGCGGTGGTGTTGGCCTGGGTCTGGCGCGGGTCGAAGGTCATGGAGTAAACCCCCAGGCGATTACCGCTGATATCGAACCCCAACCCATAGTAAATCTCGCTGTTGACCATGGCCGAGCCCTCGCGGTTATCGCGCATGCGCAGGGCATAGCGGGTGGGACCGCTGCAGGCGATGGCGAAAAGCAGGGGCTTGGCCGGCAGGCGTGTCGCGGTGCCCAGGTTCAAGTCTTGTTGGGCGATTTTGCCGTAGTCGATCAGTGCCCCGCCGGGGAACTGCGGCAAGCAAGCGGCGGGAACGATCAGGCCTTTGACGGTCAGGTCCACCGCCGATGCGGCCAGCACCGAGGGCGCGCAGGCCAGTAACAGCAGGCCGGAAAAAATGCGGGTTTTCATAGGGCGTTTCATGGGACGGACTCCTTGCAGTGACGGTTACGGGTACACGATCTCGAGGGTGCCGGAACCATTGATCAGCACCACCTCACGCAGGTCCAGGCTTTGCATGGGTGCCAGGTAAGTCTTTATACGTACCGTGCCGGTCAGGGCCTGGATGGCGACAGGGCCTGTGGTGACGCCGGTTTTGTCGGTAAAGCCCAGCAGGCTGTTGGCAGCCATGGGGATTTGCCGGGCTGTGGAACTGCTCCACGCCACGCCGTTGCTGGTGGAGTCGGTGCGGTACAACGTGGGCCAGGTATCGGCGCTGAATTCCGCCGGGTCGACAGTCAGGTAAAAACGCCCGATTTTGTTGCGGCTGGCATCCAGGTCCAGGCCATAGGCGGTTTCATCGGTGCCACCGGTGGCCGACCCGTCGCGGTTATCAAACATGCGCAGGGCAAAGCGTGCCGGCGCGTCGCAGGTCACGCTCAGGCGCAGGGAGCGGGTCGGCAACGGTGTCTCGTTGGTGGCGCTCAAGTCCTTGGCGTACAAGGTGCCGTAGTCCACCACGCCGTGGTCGGACAGCGTCGGCAGGCAGGCGATGGGCGCAAAGTGCGCGCGCAGTGTCAGTTCCCGGTAACGCCCGTGCTTTGCGCCGTACAACGTCCCGGTGGTTTCCCAGGTGGTGGCATCGCGCACCTGCGTGGCGGCGAGGTCGGCCCAGGCGCGCAGGGTCAGTTGCAGCGACAGGGTTTTACCCGTGAGCACTGCACCCTGTTCGACCGGTGCTATGCCGTGGCCGGGGCGCCACTCCAGCACGTTGCCATTGGTAACGGGCGCCAGGCCGGCGGCGGGCAGCAAACCCAGTTCTACGCTGCGGCCGTCGAGCACGGCGTTGCCGACTTCGATGGCATAGCTGCCGTGCTCGGTAAATTGCAGGCGTTGCGGGTTGGCGGCCAGGGCGCGGTAGAACAGGCTGAGGTCTTCAGCCTGCGGGCAATTGACTGTCACGCTCAGGCGCCGTTCGCCGAGCAGGCGTTGCGCCGCGCTGTCGGCTTGCGCCAGGCGACTCATCAGGCCGAAATCCACCAGCGGTTCGCTCACATTGAGTTGGCATTCTTCCAAGGCCTGGGCAGTGCCGGCTACGCCGACCAGCAGCCACAGGCACAGTTGACGCATATAAGGTGTGATGGGCATGGCGGTCATCCTCAAGGCAGGTTGCAACGTGCGGGAGCGGTTTCGAAGTACACCGCCGGGTCGGCTTTTTCCGGCAGTTCGTAGCGCAACTCGCAACGCCCGCTTTGCGGCGTGGTGATCCACAACGTCGGCTGTTCCAGCACATTGGGCAGAAACACCTGGCTGCCGTCCTGCACCAAGGTGACGAATTCGCCACTGGCAGTGCTGACGGAGGCGCCCGCAGGCAGCGGCGCGCCCTGGTCGTTGCTGACGGTAAGCAGCACGCGACGGGTCAGGCCGACGCCAAATTCGACGCGGTCCACCGCGCCACGCCCGGCCGAGATCATCGCCAGGCCGTTATTGATATCGGCATTGCGCGGCAGTGAGCGTGTCTGCACTTCAACCGGGCTGCGCCCGTATGCGGCCACTTGCGGCACTACGGCCTGGCCCTGCCAGTCGGTCCACACCGGGCCGCTGGGGGTGCTGAGCTTAATGCCGCTCATGTCGCCGACCGACACCACGGCAAAGGTGTCGCGCACCGGGTAGGGCGAAAAGGTCACGCCGTCGCCGTGCAGCACCACACCGCCACGAGCGCCGCCCTGGTAGCTCGAACGCTCGGCGTCGGAGCGGCTGTAGCTGAAATCGAGCTGGCTGTAGCGCGGCAGTGCCGAGACGCCTACGGAGGTTTCCACCTGATGGTCACTGCTGTCGTGTTCGGCGCTGACGCGGTAGCTGAGTTGGTCGTCGATCTGTTCGGTCAGGCCCAGGCCGGTACGGTTTTCACCGCCGGAATTGCGCACCCAGCTGCGTAGCCTGCGGCTCTCGCCCAGCGGTACGCTGATGTTGAGATAGACGGCGTTGTCTCGCTGCTCGCGGCCGCCCATTTGCCACTCGGCACTGGCCGACAACGACACGGCGCCGATACTGGTACCCCAGGACGCCAGCGCGCGGCTGCTGCTGTCACCGGCAAAGTTGGATGAGCGCGAAACCCCGGCACTGAAGGCGCCCAGCAGCGGATGCGACCAACCCAGGTTGAGGCTTTGCTGGTCGCGATAGCGGGAGTTGCGACGGCTGTCATTACTCTCATGGCTGTGGTCGCGCTCATAGGTGCTTTCTTCGAGTTCGCGGTAGCCGATGCTGCGCCAGGAGTTGGCGGCGCTGACCGACCACTGTTCGCTCAAGCGCTGGGACCATGACAGGTCGGTCTGTACACCCGAGACTTTTTCCCAGCCCTGGGTGTTGGACAGTTGGGTTGACAGCTGGATCTGGCTATCAAGCCACGGCAACCAGCCCAGGCTGGCGCCTACCGAACGGTATTCGCTGGCGGCCAGCACGCCACTCCCCAGTGTCAGTTGCGGGTGCAAGGCGCCGGTCCAGCCGGCACTCACCACCCAAGGATCATCACCCCTGG
Organism: Pseudomonas sp. B19125; assembly: GCF_044218855.1. Lineage (NCBI taxonomy): Bacteria > Pseudomonadati > Pseudomonadota > Gammaproteobacteria > Pseudomonadales > Pseudomonadaceae > Pseudomonas > Pseudomonas sp. B19125. The sequence goes on along the minus strand of NZ_CP162589.1, from coordinate 5,814,754 downwards.
CGTCACCCACATTGCGCACTCGGCCTGCGGCCACGGAGTAGCCCGGTGCCGGCAACCCGAGGCCAAGCATGGCGGCGGGCACGGTGAAACGTCGCTCACCGCCAACACTTTCCTTGACCGTGACTTCGACATCCGAGCGCGTGTTCAACCGACGTACATCGTTCAAGGTGAAAGGCCCGGCAGGCACCACGGTGGAGTGAATCAGTGCTCCGTTCTGACGTACTTCCACTTGCGCCGGGCTGTTGGCGATACCTTGGATCTGCGCGCCCTGACCCTGTTCTTGAAGTGCATGTTCGGTCAGCACCTGCACGCCGCTGATCTGCGCACCGGAGAGCACCGGGTTGTAGAGGTTGATCTGCCCGGCCTGCAGCACCGCCTGGTGGCTGGCGAAGGTGCGTTGCGCGTAGGCCTCCAGATGCGTACTGCGCGACAGGCCATCCTGCCAGGTCTGCACCTGGCGGCTGCGCACGATCCAGTCGCCGGCGTTGAACCCGACTTCGGTATTGGCCGAGCCAAAGCGGCTGGCGTCATCGCCGAAGCGGTTGTAAAAACCGCTGAGGTCATAGTTGAGCAGCCCGGCAAAACCGCCGGTTTCGTACCCCGAGATATCCTGCTGCACAGGGCGCAGGGCTTCGGTGGGCACCACCAGTGACACCGTCAGTGTCGCCGGGTCCGGCTCCACCAGGGTTTGTGGATACTGCGCGAGAAAATCCCGGCAGCCTGGCGTCTCGCTGGGCGTCACCAGGTCAGCGGCGTCCAGCAAGGCGCGGTCCAGGCACAGGTTGCCCTGTTGATCGAAGGTCAGATCCTGTCGGCCACGGCGTTGGCCGTTGACCCGCAGGTTAACGGTGTGCCGCCCGGCAGCGAAGCGCGGTGCTGCCAGCAACAGGCTGGCCAGCTGTGGGTCAATGCCACGCTGATGCAAGGTCTGGGCGTCGAAGCCAACCGGGCTGGAATCGTCGGCCCAAGCCTTGTCGGGCACGAGGGCACACAGTAACAACACCAGCGGCAAGGTCTGGCAGACGGGGGTATCGGACACGGCTTCGCCGTCACGGTAACTCAATACTGTTTTCACGCAAGGTACTCGAGTAGTGAGTGCACTGGCCCCCGTTGTGTCGGGGATTCCAGGCGCTCTGGTGACGGTCAATAAGCCGTCACTTCGTTATCCAGGTGCCGGTCTGTCACGACACCTGTGGTTGTCAGTCAGAGGGTGATAGGGGCGTCGTAGGCCTTGACCGCAAACCCATACACCGTGGCCGGCTGCAGACGCACCGTTCTGGCCTGGCCACCGCTGGCCGGTACGCTCAAAGCTTCGCCCGGCAGCACATAGGTACGCGGCAGCATTGCCCTGCCGTCACCGGGCAACAGCAACAGCTCCTGTGCAAGGCGCACCACATAAGGCGTGTCGTTGCGCACCTGTAATTGGCCGTCGCGCAGCGTCCAGGTCAGGTCGGTCCAAGGGGTGCGGTTCGGCGCAAGGCCCTTGGGGTGCACGATCACGGGCAGGTTCTGGCGCACGGTCACGCCCACACGGGCGTGACCGGCGGCGGTGGCGGCGCGACCTTGGGGCATACCTTCGAACACTGCCCGTTTAAGCCGCTGGGTCAGCAACGGCTTCTGGTTTTGCAGAATGAAGCGCACCAGCTGGGTTTTGGACGCTTCTACCCGTGACAGCGGCGGTGTCACCACCAACAGCGGCTCGGTGTCTTCAGGAATGTCCTGCAAGGTCACATGCAGCAGCGCGAGCTGGCTGTCGGTATTGGTCACCGACACCGCCGCTTCGCCTTCGGCTTCATGCACGATCACCACGGAGGTGTCCGGGACCATGCCGTCGGCTTTGACTTGATTGCCAAGGATCAGCAGCAGGGCGACAAGGCCCACCACGGTGTTTGAGAATGACGTCGTCATGATGGGGTTTCCATTAGGCCAAAAGGGGGGCGGTCAGAGGTAGCGCAGGTCCAGGACAATGGCGCCGTCGAGCGGGACTTCCTGGTCCAGGGTCAGGTACTGCGAAAAATTGATGGCGGTGCTCACCTGAACCTGGACGGTCAACTGGCCGATGAAATCCGGTTGGCGGTCCCCGACTGGCGCAAAGGCCATATGCGCGCGCGGGTAAGCGTTGGGCTCCTGTGACCAGGTTTCGCCGTTGTCGTTGGACGCCAATACCTGCATGGGCTGCGCATCGCCCACTGCGTTGCGATAGGACAATGCCACGGATCCCAGGCGCTCCTCTGGGACGTGGATGTTCCTGCCCAGCCCGTAGAAATAATCGGGTGCCGACGAGGAGTCGGCGCGATTATCAATACCTACCAGCGCAAACAACATGGGCCTGGCGCACTGCACGCGCAGATCGAGCATCTGGATAGGCAGCACGGTGAATTCGTCGGCGTTGAGGCTATGGGAAGGAATCTTGCCGTGATCGACGGTGCCTTCATTAGTCAGCTCGACATGGCAGGCGTCCGGCGTTATCCGGCCGGTTACCGTGAGGTCGACGGTCGACGCCGCGTGGGCGTTGACTAAGGTGGCCAGGCAGAGGAGCAGCGCAGCCACGCAACGGCCAACGGTGTTCAGTACCGGCACAGGTAGGCGCAGCCCATGCCCGGCGGTAGTCAAGGGATGGGCGGCCATGGGTTACAGGTACTTCACTTCAACGGTGGCCGAGCCATCGATGGTTACCTCATTGCTGAGGTCCAGGCTGGCGGCGGCATTGATGATAGTGAGCACTTCCAGATCGACGCTCAGGTTTTGGATCGGCAGCGGCTGGGTGTCGTCGCTCATCGACGCTGCCGCCATGTACATGCTCGGCTCCCAGAATTTTTCGGAGTACCAGGTTTTGCCCTGGTCCATCGATGCGATGGGTTGAACGGTCACGCCGTCGGCAACCATGCCGCGCCAAGTGAGGGAGAAGTGGCCCAGCTTCTGGGTTTCGTTGATAAAGCCCAGGCCGAAGTCCGTGGTTAGACCTGAGGCTGCGCGGTTATCGATGGGGTGCAGAGCAAACTGGATCGGCGCGTCACAGTCGACGGTCATCGACAGGGTATGCACGCCAATCGCGGTGCCCCGGTCCGGGTTCAGGTCCTTGGCAGACACTTTGCCGTGGTCGATCATGCCACCGCCGGACAGGCTGGGCGTACAGGCGCTGGGCACAATCAGGCCTTTGACGGTCAGGTCGACGCTGCTGGCGGCAAAGGCATTGGCCGAACTGAGCAGCAGTGCGCTGACGGCCAGGGTGGTCAATCGAGTGTTCATCGGGAGGTTCCTTAGAGGTAATTGACTTGCACGGTGGCGTGACCGTCGATAGGCACATCGTCGGTCAGCGTCAGGCTGCTGGCGGGCGCAATGTGGGTGATCAGGCGTATCTCGGCGTCCAGTTCCTGGATCGCAATCGGCACCACGCCGTCGTTGTCGGCGACCGCCGTCAACACGGTATGGCTGAGCATCACTGAAGGCATCCAGGTGACGCCGCCATCCCGTGAGGTGATGGTGCGCACCGGTACGCCGTCGGCCACCGGCTGGTAGAGACCAAGCCCGGCATCGCCGAGTTTTTCATCGCTGGGGGTCAGGCCCAGGCCGTGCCAACTGAAGTGGCTGGCGGTGGTGCCGGCGCGGTTGTCGATGGTGTTCAAGGTAAAAAACGTCGGCCCTTCGCAGCGCACGCTCAAGAGCATGGTTTCTCTGGGCAGGTCGGTGTAGGTATCAGCGTTGAGGTCCTTGACCGACACCTTGCCGAAGTCGACATTGCCGCCGCCGGAAACCACTGGCGCGCAGGCGCTGGGCGTGATGATGCCCTTGACGGTAAGGTCCAGGCTGCTGGCGGCCAGCGTGAGAGACGAGGTGCCCAACAACAGGGCGGCCAGGGGCGCCGCTCTTAAGTAAGTCATCGTTTAAACCTTCCTTAGTAAGAGGATGAGGGGTTACAGGTACATCACTTCCAACGTGGCGGAGCCATCGACAGGTTGTTCCTGGGTCAATGTCAGGCCACTGGAAGGGGCGATAGTGGGGTGAACCACCAGGTTGCTGGTCAGTGCCTTGATCGCGATGGGCGCCCAGGTGCCACTTGCGTTGTTGCCGAAGGCGGCGAGCCTGCCGCGCATCCAGATGGCGTCCTCACTGTTTTCGCTCCAGGTGGCGCCGTTGTCACGGGAGGCCAGCTTGCTGACCGGCAGGTTGTCGGCGAGGTAGTTGGTGATAATGATCACGTAGTCGCCGACCCGCTCTGTTTCGTTGATGAACCCCAGGCCATACGAGTAATCGTTGGGGCTACTGGCTGAGCCGGCGCGGTTATCCACACCATTGAGTGCAAACAGCGTGGCGGCCTCGCAGCTGAGGTTGAATGGCAAGGTAGTGGGCGGCAACGGAGTAGCCTGGTTTTCTTGCAGGTCCTTGGCGGCGATCTTTCCGTAGTCGGCAACACCGCCTTGGGCCAGTGCCGGGGTGCAGGCGCTGGGGGTAATCAGCCCCTTGACGGTCAGATCGATGCTGCTGGCGGCGAATGCTGGGCCGGCGCAGATCAGCAACAATGTCGCGGCGATGGGAGTGCGGAGGCTAGCCATGGGTCACATCCTGTGATGTTAGAGGGGGTTACAGGTATTTCACTTCAATTGTGGCGGAGCCGTAGATGGGGACCTCAGTGGTCAGGTCCATCCCGGCAGTTGGAGCGATAAGGGTTTGCACCTTGAGATCGGCCGTCACCAGCCGGACTGGGGTGGGCGCCCAACTGCCGGTCGAACGATCGCCAAACGAAGCGAGGTAGGCGGCTGGCCAAGTGTCACCTGGGATATTTTCCTGCCAGGTGAGGCCGTTATCGGAGGACTCAATCACGGAGATCGCTGCGTTGTCGGCTATAGGATTGCCGAAGGTCAGGGAGTACCCGCCCAATTTTTGGCCGCTGACCAGGCCCAGGCCATACCTGTTCATCGGGTCATGGGAGTCGCCTACATTATCGATGCCCTTGAGGGCCACCAGAGTTGGCGCCTCGCAGGTTATCGCCAGTTGCAGCGTGTGATTGCCGATGACCGTCCAATTGTCCGGCTTTAAATCCTTGGACGCGATTTTGCCGTGGTCGATGACCCCGCCGCTTGAAAGGCTGGGGGCACAAGCGCTGGGTGTGATCAGCCCCTTGACGGTCAGATCGATGCTGCTGGCGGCGAATGCTGGGCCGGCGCAGATCAGCAGCAATGTCGCGGCGATGGGAGTGAGGAGGCTAGCCATGGGTCACATCCTGTGATGTTAGAGGGGGGTTACAGGTATTTCACTTCAATTGTGGCGGAGCCATAGATGGGGACCTCAGTGGTCAGGTCCATCCCGGCAGTTGGAGCGATAATGGTTTGCACCCCAAGCCCCGCAGTCACTTGCTGGACCGGTGCCGGCGCCCAACTGCCGGTCGAGCGATCGCCAAACGAAGCGAGGTCGGCGGCTGGCCAGACGTCTCCTGGGTAAATTTCGCGCCAACTGAGGCCGTTATCCCGGGACCCAATCACGGAAATCACCGCGCCATCCGCCATTGGGTTATCTAGTGCCAGGGTGTACCCGCCGAGTTTTTTGCCGCTGACCAAGCCCAGGCCGTAGGCGTTGCTCGAGTCGTAGGCGCTACCTTGATTGTCGATGCCCTTAAGGGCCAGCAGGGTGGGTGCATCGCAGGTGATCGCCAGTTGCAGCGTGTGATTGCCAAGCAACGTGTAGCCGTCCAGCCTTAAGTCTTTGGCGGCTACTTTGCCGTGGTCGATGACCCCGCCGCTTGAAAGGCTGGGGGCACAAGCGCTGGGTGTGATCAGCCCCTTGACGGTCAGGTCCACACTGCTGGCGGCGAACACTGACGAGGCGCTTGTGAGCAACAGCGCAGCGCTGAGCAGGGACAGCGAGGTCTTCATTTCAAAGGTCTCCATTTACAGGTACATGACTTCAAACGTTGTGGAGCCGTCCAGCGCCACTTCGTTGGCCAGGCTCAAGCCGTTGGCAGGCGCAACGGCGGTGTGCACGGTGATGTCCATGAGCGCGTCCTGCACCGGGTGCGGGGCCCAGCCGGAATCGCCACGGCTGCCCAGGGCCACCAACATATCGTCTTCTACGGGGTCCTCTGGATAGAGCGGCGCCCAGTCGCGCTGTTCGTACTGGTAGAGCAAGGTCGAAGGCGTTTCGGCGACGGGGTTGCTGAACATCAGTTGATACCCGCCGAGCTTTTCTGTGCCGTTGGCCAGGCCCAGGCCGTAGGAGCCTCGGCCAATGGTTGAGGAACCGGCTCGATTGTCGACGGGGTTGATGGCAAACAGCGTCGCCGCCTCGCAGTTCACGCTCAACTGCAATGTCTGGTCCTCAAGCCAGGTGTGGCTGTCGGGGTTCAGGTCTTTTGCTGCGATTTTTCCGTAGTCCACGGCGCCCGGCAGGTTGGGAGTGCAGGCGCTGGGGGTGATCAAACCCTTGACGGTCAGGTCCACGGAACTGGCGGCGAAGGCGGATGAGGTAATGGCGAGCAACAGCGCGCTGCTCAACAGGGGCAGGCAGGTCTTCATTTGGGAAATATCCATTTACAGGTACTTCATTTCAAAGGTCGCAGAGCCGTCGATTACCACTTCGCTGGTCAAGGTCAGGTTTCTTGCCGGTGCAATTGAGGTGTACAGCGTCATGTCCATGATCGCGTCTTTTATCGGGTGGGGTGCCCAACCGCTGTCGCCCCGGCTGCCCAGCGCCACCAGATCGTTGGGGGCGATGGCGTCATCTGTAAGGATCTCCGTCCATCGGCCCTCGGAGTTGAACATCGCAATCAGAGTGGAGGGCGTTTCGGCGGTGGGGTTGGTGAACGTCAGCTGATATACGCCGAGCTTCTGGTTTCCGTTGATCAAACCCAGGCCAAAGGCGGCGCCGTGAGCGGCGGAACCGGCTCGATTGTCGAGGGGGTGGATTGCAAACAGTGTCGCCGCGTCGCAATTGACGCTCAGTTGCAGGGTCTTTCTCTCAAGCGGCGTATAGCTGTCTAGGCTCAGGTCTTTTGCCGCGATTTTTCCAAAATCGACGTCACCTGGCAGGTTGGGTGTGCAGGCGCTGGGCGTGATGATGCCCTTGACGCTGAGGTCGACGCTGCTGGCGGCGAACACCGATGAGTTCATGGCGAGCAGCAGGGCACTGCTCAGCAGGGATACAGAGATCTTCATTTCATTTGTTCCATTACAGGCTGGCAGATTGAGGCGCGTGCGGGGCCACGCCCGACCCGGTATGAACGGGTGGTTGGCCAAGCGGCGGTCTCGGTGTTTATTGGCTGTTGCCTGGGAGTGGCAAGCCGACCCTCTTTGGGGTGGGCACAATTTAGCGAGGGGGGCGAGCAGGGGAAATACAACTAATACGACATTGGCAGGGCGGTGTGAAGGCGATGATTCAGGGGGGATTTTCGTAGTTGTTGTATGGGCTTTGGTTAACTCGAAAGGTTATTTGTTTTTGGCCGATAGCATTCAGAAGAATGCGTCGACCATTGCTGCATGATAGGCCTCAAGAGCTATTGCATCAGTGCTGCGGATTGCTGCTGGATCAATAGTTGCGATAGAGGTACTGATGGGTTCGCTGGTAGGTTCAACAGCAGGAGCGAGCCACAACCTGAAGCCGCCAACCCTTCCCCCGTTTCATTGGCGGCAGTTGAGTGTGCTGGTTGTGGATGATCATTCTGCCTACCGCCTGTTGTTGGGTGGTTTGTTGCAGAAACTGGGGCTGGGGCACGAGACGGCCGCCGACGGCTACCTCGGGCTGGTGGCCTTTACCACCCGACCCTTCGACCTGGTAATCAGCGATTGCCAGATGCCCTTCATGGACGGTTACAGCATGGCCCGCGCCATTCGCCAGCATGAGTGCGATACCGGGATGAGGCGAGTGCCGATCATTGCCTTGACCGCTAACCTGCAAAATGACAGTCCCAAGCGTTGCCGCGATGCCGGCATGGATGCCTGGTTGCTCAAACCCTTGACCCTTGAACAATTGCATGCGGTGTTGGTGCGCTGGTTGCCTGGCGTGGATGATCGGTATGTCGAACAGGCGGCCATTGTACCGCTCGCCGGCTGGCCAACGCGTGCCACGTTGGTCGCGACGTTTGGCAGCGAGCCTGTCGTCGATCAATTGTTGGAAACCCTGCTGTTCGAGGCGTGGGAGGACCATCGTTTGTTACGCCATGCCTGTGCGACGTTGAACGCATCATTGACAGCTGAACGCCTCCATCGCTTGGTGGGCAGCCTGGTGTTTTTGGGCGGCACCGGCCTTGAACCCATGGCGGTGAGGCTGATTGAGCAGGTCCGGTCCCAGGGCGTTGCTGCGCACAAGGTGCAATTGGAGTTGTTCCTGGCTCGGTTGTACGTCTATCTCGAGTACCTGTCCGATGTCTGAGGAGTGGTGTTTTCACTGAGCGTTTGCAATCCGACGATCTAGTTTTGGCTGTAGGTTTTTTCCTGTTGTTATGTAGGCAAAAAAATGTGAACGAGTGAACATTGGGGTTGGCTGTAAGCGGCTGTTTGTTAGCGGTTGTTGATGAGCGCCGGCGGGGGTATTTTGCGCGGATTCAAGTTGCCATCATTCGTGGGAATTTATGCTTCGAGTAATTATTGCTGACGATCACCCCATTGTTCGTATCGGGCAGAAAGTCGTGATTGAGGCGCATGGCCGCTGCAAAGTGGTCGCGGAGGCCGATGGACCCGATCAATTGCTCGACGTGTTAAGTACGACGCCGTGCGACTTGCTCATCACCGACTTCGCCATGCCCGGCGGTCAGCAGGCCGATGGCTACGGGCTGTTGAGCCTGCTGCACCGCCAGTATCCGAAGTTGCCGGTGATTCTGGTGACCATGTTCGCCAGCGTCGCCACCCTGCGCGCTTCCTTCGCCCATGGTGCCAAGGCAGTGGTGGCTAAAAGTGCTTCGGCCAAGGAGCTGCCCCTGGCGATCAAGGCCGTGTGTGCCGGCCAGACGTTCGCCAGTGAATCCCTGCGGGTGCAAATGGTCGAGGCGGGCACGGGCGATCAGTCCCAGGAGCCGCAATTATCCGGCAAGGAGCGCGAGGTGGTGCGCATGCTGGCCAGCGGCATGACCGTCAGCGAGATCGCGGCACAGGTCAATCGCAGCATTTCCACGATCAGCAAGCAGAAAAGCACGGCCATGCAACGGCTGAGTATTTCCACCGATGTTGACCTGTTCGCCTATGCTCGCAGTGTTGGGATGGTGCCGTAGGCTCATCATTTGCGTGGCGAATGTCAGTAGCCAGCGCAGCGTGGGCAGCTTATCGTGCGGCTATTCTTTCGACGCCTGCGGAGCCTGCCCATGAGTGATGCCCATAACGCCCTGATCACCGAGTTCTACAGTGCTTTCCAGCGCCTGGACGCCGAAGCCATGGCCGCCTGCTACACCGACGACGTGGTGTTCAGCGACCCGGCCTTTGGTGAGTTGCGCGGGCGCGACGCCGGGGACATGTGGCGCATGCTCACCACGCGGGCCAAGGATTTCTCCCTGACCTTCGACCATGTGCGCAGTGATGACAGCACGGGCAGTGCGCATTGGGTGGCGACCTACCTGTTCAGCGCCACGGGCAATACGGTGGTCAACGATATCGGTGCGCGGTTTGTGTTTCGCGATGGCAAAATCTGCGAGCACCACGACCACTTCGACCTGTGGCGTTGGTCGCGCCAGGCGTTGGGCTTGAAGGGCTTGTTGCTGGGCTGGTCGCCGGCATTGAAGAACGCCGTGCGTGCCCAGGCGCTTAAAGGCTTGAAGGCATTTCAGGCCGGTCGTTGATAAGATTGGCGTTCTTTTGGTTTGCAGCAATCGTCCCGTGACTGAACTTCCTGAACCCAAACCCTGGTTCGTCTACCTGGTGCGTGCCGCCAATGGTTCGCTGTATTGCGGCATCAGCAATGACCCGGTGCGCCGCTTTGCCTCCCACCAGAGCGGCAAGGGCGCACGGTTTTTTCTGTCCAGCCCGGCCGTGGCGCTGGTGTACACCGAGCAGTGTGCTTCCAAGGGAGAGGCGCTGCGTCAGGAGCGGCTGATCAAAAAACTCAAGAAAAGCGCCAAGGAATGCCTGGCGGCGAGTGGCTCATTGATTTGATTGATAGGTTCTCATCGTCCCCACGCACGGTTTTGCAGGCTAAGCTGGCGGCTCACCTATCGAGCGGAGCCTGGCATGTCTGAGTTGATCCTGCACCATTACCCGCAATCGCCCTTTGCTGAAAAAGCCCGCCTGTTGCTGGGCTTCAAGGGCTTGTCCTGGCGCTCGGTGCGTATCGCGCCGGTGATGCCCAAACCTGACCTGATGCCGCTGACCGGTGGCTATCGCAAGACCCCGGTGCTGCAGGTCGGCGCCGATATATACTGTGACACGGCTTTGATCGCCCGCCGTTTGGAGCAGGAAAAGTCCGCGCCGGCACTGTTTCCCCAAGGCTTGGAACTGGTGACCCAAGGTTTCGCTGCCTGGGCGGATTCGGTGGTGTTCTCCCATGCCGTGGCGCTGGTGTTCCAGCCGGAATCCCTGGCGGTGAAATTTGCCAAGGTGCCGCCGGAAATGATCCAGGTGCTGGTGGCCGACCGCGCCAAATTGTTCAGTGGTGGCACGGCAGTTCGCGTGCAATTGGAGCAGGCAAAGCACCAATGGCCGGCGATTGTCAGCCGTATTGAGCAACAACTGCAGCACCAGGCCGGCGACTTCCTGTTCGGTGAAGCCTCGATCGCTGACTTTGCCCTGGCCCACCCGTTGTGGTTCCTCAAAGGTTCATCGGTGACGGCGCCGTTGGTCGATGCCTACCCGGCAGTGGCTGCCTGGCTGGACCGCGTATTGGGCTTTGGGCATGGCACTTTCAGCGAGATGAGTGCCGAGCAAGCCCTGGAAGTGGCGCGAAATACCGCGCCTGCGGCTTTGCCGAATGAGCTGTTCGAGGATTTGAACGGCTTCAAGCCCGGCCAGCAGGTGACCATTGCGGCCACTGACTACGGCACCGACCCGGTGGCGGGTGAACTGCTGTTCGCTGGCCGTGAAGAGCTGATCCTGCGCCGTACCGACGAGCGTGCTGGCACTGTGCATGTGCACTTCCCACGCATGGGCTTTCGCATTCAGGCGCAATAAATAAAAATAATTGCAAACAAAGGTGAGGTAAATCGCCCGCCCATCCGTGTAGTGTTTGAAACTGCGAGCTATTCGCATTAACAGCGTTTTCTACACGGGTTCTCACAGCATGAAGTCGACGGCGGGCGGTTGGGTAAAACAGTGGCTGGGAGCCTCGGTATTGGCGGCATCAGGCCTGGCGTTGCTGCCTCTGGCGATTGCGCAGGCGCAGGAGCAACAAAGCGCGCAGTTCAATTTTGCCCTGGCAGCCAAGCCGCTGCCCCAGGCGCTGAGCGATTTCAGCCGGGTCACCGGCATCAGCGTGATCTACACCGACGAAGCGCCCTATGGCCTTAGCGCCCCGGCCGTCAGCGGGCAGATGAGTGCCACCCAGGCCCTGCAACGGCTGCTCGGCAACTCAGGCTTTACCTTTCGCCAGATCGACGCCCGCACTCTGGCGCTTGAGCCTGTGCCCACCGATGGCGCAGTCAACCTGGGCGCCACCACCATCAGCGGCGCGAGCCAAGCCCAGGACACCACCAGCTATCAGCCACCGCCCACCAGCTCGGTGATGCGCTCCCACGGCCTGCTGCTGGAAACCCCTCAAACCGTCAACGTCGTGCCGGCCCAAGTGCTGCGTGACCAACAGCCGCGCAACCTGGATGACGCCCTGGGCAATATCAGTGGCATCACCCAGGCCAACACCCTCGGCAGCACCCAGGACGCGGTGATGCTGCGCGGTTTTGGTGACAACCGTAACGGCTCGATCATGAAGGACGGCATGCCCGTGGTGCAGGGCCGGGCGCTGAACGCCACCGCCGAGCGCGTCGAAGTGCTCAAAGGCCCGTCGTCTTTGCTGTATGGCATCCAGGACCCGGGCGGCGTGGTCAATATCGTCAGCAAGAAGCCCGAGCTGGTGCAGTCCACCTCGTTGACCGCGCGCGGCTCGACCTTCGGTGACGGCAAGAACGGCAGCGGCGGCAACCTCGACACCACCGGCCCGATTGGTGACAGCGGCCTGGCCTATCGCCTGATCGTCGACCACGAAGACGAAGATTACTGGCGCAACTTCGGCACCCACCGCGAAACGTTGGTGGCGCCGTCGCTGGCCTGGTACGGCGACACCACCAAAGTGGTGTTCGCCTATGAGCACCGCGAATTCCTCTCGCCGTTCGACCGTGGCACCGCCATCGACCCCAAGACCAACCACCCGTTGAACATCCCCGCGACCCGTCGGCTGGATGAGCCGTTCAACAATATGCAAGGCCGCTCCGACCTGTATCGCCTGGAAGTCGACCACGACTTGAACGACGACTGGAAAGCGCACTTCGGCTACAGCTGGAACCGCGAGACCTACGACGCCAGCCAGGTGCGCGTAGTCAAGGTCAACACCAACGGCACCCTGACCCGCAGCATGGACGGCACCCAGGGTGCGCTGACCACCGACCGCTTCGCCACCACCAGCCTGGAAGGCAAGGTCAATGTCGGCGGCATGCAGCACGACCTGGTGTTCGGGCTCGACGACGAGTACCGCAAGATCTACCGCGCCGACCTGATTCGCCAGGCGCCGCGTGGTGTCTTCAACTATAACGATCCGGTGTACGGCAACGAAGTCGCGGGCACCAAAGTCAGCGCGCCGGACAGTAACCAGACCGACCTGCTGCGCAGCGATTCGCTATTCTTCCAGGACGCCATCCACCTCAATGACCAGTGGATTCTGGTCGGCGGTGCGCGCTACCAGATGTACGACCAATACGCCGGCAAAGGCGTGCCGTTCACCGCCAACACCGATGGCAACGGCCAGAAGTGGGTGCCGCGTGCCGGCCTGGTGTATCGCTACACCGATCAATTGTCGTTCTATGGCAGCTACACCGAGTCGTTCAAACCCAACTCCACCATCGCGCCGTTGGCGAACAAAAGCGTATTGGATGGCAGCCTGGAACCGGAGCAGTCCAAAGCCTGGGAGCTGGGCACCAAACTCGACATACCGGGGCGTATAACCGCCAGTGCGGCGCTGTTCAATATCGAAAAACGCAACGTGCTGGTGCAGGTCGGCGACGGTTTGGCAGCGGTCTACAGCGTGGCGGGCAAAGTGCGTTCCCGTGGCCTTGAGCTGGACGCCAGCGGCCAGTTGACCGACAACTGGAGCCTGATCGGCAGCTATGCCTACACCGATGCCGAGGTGACTGAAGACCCGACGCTTAAGGGCAATCGCCTGCAAAACGTGGCGAAAAACACCGCTTCGTTGTCGGCCGTGTACGACTTCGGCAGCATTCTCGGCGGCGATCAATTGCGTGTGGGCGCCGGTGCCCGTTACGTGGGCGAACGGGCCGGGGACGCGGCCAACAGCTTCGAGCTGCCGAGCTACACCGTGGCCGATGCGTTTGCCAGCTACGACACCAAAATCGATGGGCAGAAAGTCAAGTTCCAGCTCAACGTGAAGAACCTGTTTGATCGCACCTACTACACCTCGTCGGTGAACACGCAGTTCGTGTCCATCGGCGATGCGCGGCAGGTGTCGGTTTCCAGCACGCTGCAGTTTTAAGGCAAGCGACCTCTTGTGGCGAGGGAGCTTGTTGTGGCAAGCCCGCTCGCCACAACGGCCCCGATCCCACAGCAGCCACGCTCGCCACAACGGCAATGAGCTGGTAGCGTTGCCGCCACTGAAGGCTTTGCGGGAAAACGGTACTGATGCAGTTGGGTCGATGGATACACACCAGCGCGATGCTGGTGGGCTTGAGTTTGTTACTGGGCGGTTGCGCCACGCCTTCGAAGACGGCCACCGGGCACAGCCTCGACCAGTTGCTGGCCGACCCGGCGCTGCACGGCGCCTCGGTCTCGCTGATGGTGCGGGACGCCAACAGTGGCGCCACGCTGTATCAGCACAACCCGCGCACGCGGCTGGTGCCGGCTTCCAACCTCAAACTGCTGACCACGGCCGCGGCCATGGATGTGCTTGGGCCGCAGTACCGTTTCGCCACGCAACTGCTGAGCAACGGCATTCGCCAGGGCGACCGCTTGACCGGCAACCTGTACCTGCGCGGCCTGGGTGACCCGACCATTCAGTTCGCCGATTACCAGGCGTTGGCGGCGCAGTTGGCCAGCCAGGGCGTGCGTCAGGTGCAGGGCGACCTGGTGTTTGACGACACCTGGTTTGACGCCGAGCGGCTGGGTGTCGACTGGTCCCATGACGATGAAACCACCTACTACGGCGCACAGATTTCGGCGCTGACCGTGTCGCCCAATACCGATTTCGATGCTGGCAGCGTGCTGGTCACCGCCAAGGCGCCAGCGCGGGCCGGGCAGCCTGTGAGTGTCGACATCTTCCCGCCAACCAACTACCTGCAACTGAGCAACCGCGCGGTCAGCGGGCCGGGCAACACCTACGGGATCAACCGTCGCCATGGCACCAACCTGCTGCAGCTCAGTGGGGCCGTGGCGCCGGGGCGACAGAGCGAGCAACTGGTGAGTGTCTGGGAGCCAACGCAACTGGTGGCCAACCTGTTCGAGCAAGCGCTGGCGCAGCAAGGCATCACAGTGCTTGGCCGTCGAGTGATGGGCGGTGCCAGCCCGGTTGCGGTGACGGTACTGGCCGAGCACAAGTCGGCGCCGTTGCAGGAATTGATTACGCCGCTGCTCAAACTTTCGAACAACAACATGTCCGAAGCCTTGCTCAAGGCCATGGGCCGCCAGACGGCCAACAGCGGCACGGCGGCGGCGGGTGCGGTGGCGGTGGCCGGGTTTCTCAAGCGCCAGGGGCTGGATACGGCGACATTGAGCCAGGTCGATGGTTCGGGGCTGTCGCGGCGTAACCTGGTGTCGTCGCAAAACCTCACCGACCTGCTGCTGGCCGCGAGTAAACAGCCGTGGTTCAACGCCTGGTACAACGCGCTGCCGATCGCCGGCAACACCGACCGCATGACCGGCGGGAGCCTGCGGTATCGCCTGCGCGGTACACCGGCCGAGAACAACCTGCATGCCAAGACCGGCTCCATGGGCGGCGTGTCGTCCTTGAGCGGTTACATCACCGATAGCAAGGGGCGCAAGCTGGTGTTCTCGATGCTGAGCAACAACTACGTGGTGGGTGGCGCGCAGGTCAAAGCCGTGGAAAACCGCGTGGCGCTGGCTTTGTCAGGCTGGGACGAGTGATTCAGGGCTGATAGCCCATGCGCCAACTCACGGCCCGAGTCGCCGCCAGCAAGTGCTGCGCCGCCGGGCCGTCTTCATCGGCATGGAACAGTGAGGTGGGGCCGACCACGGTCATCACCGCCGCGACGTGCCCAACCGCATTGAACACCGGCGCCGATAATGCATCCACGCCGGGCATCAGCAAACCATGCACAAAGTGCAGGCCACGGCTGCGGATCTGTTCGCAGGCGCTGGCGTAAGCCTCGTCGTCCGCCAGGGCATGGGCAGTCCCGGCCTGAATCTCGCGTTCGCGCAATTCCACGGTTTCCCGCGACGGTAAATAGGCGCTGAACACCAGCCCGGTGGACGAGCTGAGCAGCGGCAGCACCGAACCCAGCTGCGTCACCACGGTGACGGCGCGCACCGCCGGCTCGATCTGCACCACGGTCGCGCCCTGGTTGCCCCACACCGCCAAAAAGCAGGTTTCATTCAATTCATCGCGCAGCTCTGCCAGCGGCATCGCGCCGACTTTCAACACATCCATGCTGCCCAGCGCTGCCAAACCTACGCGCAAGGCCTCGCGACCCAAGCCGTAATGGTTGGTGGCGGCGTTCTGCTCGGCGAAGCCCGAGGCGATCAGTGCCTGCAAATAGCGGTGGACCTTGCTCGCCGGCATCTGCACATGGTCGGCCAGGCGCGACAGCGAAGTGGCCGGGGACAGCTCGGCCAGCGCCTTGAGGATATCGGTGCCCACTTCGGCCGAGCGGACTTTCTGTTTACCGGTGTCGCGGGGCTTTTCCATGGAAGGGCGAGAATCCGAGAGATGAATGGGCGTCTTTATAGCTTGACGGTCGATAGTGATCAAATTACGTTATGCGTAACTGGATTACGATAAAAACAACTTCCGCACAGAGGATGATCCATGAACCTCGAATACCTGTCGGGCTTCAGCAATGAATTCGCCAGCGAAGCCCTGCCCGGCGCGCTGCCCGTCGGCCAGAACTCCCCGCAAAAAGCCCCCTACGGCCTGTACACCGAATTGTTCTCCGGCACCGCCTTTACCATGGCGCGCAGCGAAGCCCGCCGCACTTGGCTGTACCGCATTCAGCCATCAGCCAACCACCCGGCGTTTATCAAGCTGGAACGGCAATTGGCCGGTGGGCCGTTGGGCGCGGTGACGCCGAATCGCTTGCGCTGGAACCCGCTGGATAGTCCAAGTGAGCCGACCGACTTTGTCGACGGCCTTGTAGGCATGGTCGCTAACTCCGGGTCGGAAAAACCCTCAGGCATCAGCATCTACAACTACCGCGCCAACCGTTCCATGGAGCGGGTGTTCTTCAACGCCGATGGCGAACTGTTGATCGTCCCCGAGCAGGGCCGTCTGCGTATCGCCACCGAATTGGGGGTGCTGAACGTCGAGCCACTGGAAATCGTGGTGCTGCCTCGTGGTTTGAAATTTCGCATCGAACTGCTGGATGCGCAGGCTCGCGGCTATGTCGCGGAAAACCATGGTGCGCCACTGCGCCTGCCAGACCTTGGGCCGATCGGCAGTAACGGCCTGGCTAACCCGCGTGACTTCCTCACGCCGGTTGCGCACTACGAAGACAGCAAAAAGCCGACCACGCTGGTGCAGAAATTCCTCGGCGAACTCTGGGCTTGCGAACTGGACCATTCGCCGTTGAACGTAGTCGCCTGGCACGGCAATAACGTGCCGTACAAGTACGACCTGCGCCGCTTCAACACCCTCGGCACGGTGAGTTTCGATCACCCGGACCCGTCGATTTTTACCGTATTAACCTCGCCCACCAGTGTGCACGGCTTGGCCAACCTCGACTTCGTGATCTTCCCGCCGCGCTGGATGGTGGCCGAGAACACCTTCCGTCCGCCGTGGTTCCATCGCAACCTGATGAACGAATACATGGGCCTGATCCAGGGCGCCTACGACGCCAAGGCCGAGGGTTTCCTGCCGGGTGGTGCGTCGCTGCACAGCTGCATGAGCGCCCACGGTCCGGACGGCGAGACCTGCACCAAAGCCATCAACGCGGACCTGGCGCCGCACAAGATCGATAACACCATGGCCTTCATGTTTGAGACTAGCCAGGTGCTGCGCCCGACACAGTTCGCCCTTGAGTGCCCACAACTGCAACCTTCCTACGATGCGTGCTGGGCCTCGCTGCCCGCCACCTTCAACCCGAACCGGAGATAACCGATGACTCAGCCAACCTTTACCCGCAGCTGGGTAGCCTCCGCCAACGGCCACCGCGATTTCCCCTTGCAGAACCTGCCGCTGGGCGTGTTCAGCATCAATGGCTCGGCGCCGCGCAGTGGCGTGGCGATTGGCGATTCGATTCTCGACCTGCACGCCGCGCTGGATGAGTTCGAAGGTGAAGCACGGCGTGCCGTTGAAGCCACTGCCGGTGGTCAACTGAACGCGTTTTTTGAACTCGGCCGTGGCCCGCGCGTAGCCTTGCGCGAGCGCCTGCTGGAGCTGCTCGCCGAGGGCAGCAAGCTGCACACCCGTGAGGCGCAGGTGCTGCACCGCGCGGCTGATTGCCAGATGCATCTGCCGGCAAAAATCAGTGATTACACCGACTTTTATGTGGGCATCGAACACGCGCAAAACGTCGGCAAACTGTTCCGTCCCGACAACCCGTTGCTGCCCAACTACAAGTACGTGCCGATTGGCTATCACGGCCGCGCCTCGACCATTCGCCCCTCGGGCACGGACGTACGTCGGCCTAAAGGCCAGACGCTGCTGGCCGGCCACACCGAGCCCACCTTCGGCCCGTGCGCGCGCCTGGATTACGAATTGGAACTGGGCATCTGGATCGGCCAGGGCAATGCCATGGGCGACTCGATTGCCATTGGCGACGCCGCCGAGCATATCGCCGGTTTCTGCCTGCTCAACGACTGGTCGGCACGGGATATCCAGGCCTGGGAATACCAGCCGCTCGGCCCGTTCCTGTCGAAAAGCTTCATCACCAGCATCTCGCCGTGGGTGGTCACCGCCGAAGCGCTGGAGCCGTTCCGCAAGGCCCAACCGGCACGCCCCGAAGGTGACCCGCAGCCGCTGCCTTACCTGCTGGACACGCGTGACCAGGCCGCTGGCGGTTTCGACATCGAACTGGAAGTGCTGCTGACCACCGCCGCGATGCGCGAGCAAAACTTGCCGGAACACCGCCTGACCCTGAGCAACACCCAGCACATGTACTGGACCGTAGCGCAAATGGTTGCTCACCACAGCGTCAATGGCTGCCAGTTGCAGGCCGGTGACCTGTTTGGTTCGGGCACTTTGTCCGGGCCGCAGCCGGGGCAATTCGGCAGCCTGCTGGAGATCACCGAAGGCGGTAAAAAGCCGATTGAACTGGCCTCCGGCGAGGTGCGCAAGTTCCTTGAAGATGGTGACGAAATCATCCTGCGCGCCCGTTGCAGCCGTGAGGGGTTTGCCTCCATCGGTTTCGGCGAATGCCGTGGCACTGTGATCGCAGCACGCTAAGAGGGCAGGGCGATGGAACTCTATACCTACTACCGTTCTACTTCGTCATACCGGGTGCGTATCGCCCTGGCGCTCAAGGGGCTGGACTTTACCGCCGTGCCAGTGAACCTGCTGGTGCCGCCGGGTGGTGCAAATCGCCAGCCCGAATACCTGGCGATTAACCCGCAGGGCCGTGTACCGGCGCTGCGTACCGATGAGGGTGAACTGTTGATTCAATCACCGGCAATCATCGAGTACCTGGAAGAGCGTTATCCACAGGCGCCGCTGCTTTCCAAGGACTTGGCGACCCGCGCCCATGAGCGCGCGGTGGCGTCGATTATTGGCTGCGATATCCATCCGCTGCACAACTCCAGCACGCAAAACCTGCTGCGTAAATGGGGGCATGACGAGGCGCAAGTGCTCGAGTGGATCGGGCATTGGATCAGCCAGGGCCTGGGCGCGGTGGAGCAGTTGATTGGGGATGAAGGCTTTTGTTTTGGTGACCAGCCGGGGATGGCGGATGCGTTTCTGATCCCGCAGTTGTACGCGGCTGAGCGCTTCAAGGTGCCGTTGGGCGCGTACCCACGCATTGGACGCGTGGCGGCGCTGGCGGCGCAGCATCCGGCGTTTGTGCAAGCGCATCCGGCCAACCAGCCCGACACCCCCTAAATCAATGTGGGAGCTGGCTTGCCTGCGATAGCGGTCTATCAGTTGATCATTCGCTGGCTGACACACCGTCATCGCAGGCAAGCCAGCTCCCACAGTTCGATCCGCGTCATCCTTATAAAAATAACAGGTACCTTGCGATGCACAATCAGATTGCCAGCTTTCGCGCGGCACTCGACGCCCGTCCGGTGTCGCGCTACCAGTGGTTGATTCTCCTGTTGCTGGCGTTGCTGCTGGTAACCGACGGCTATGACGCCCAGGTGCTGGGTTACGTAGTGCCGGCATTGGCCAAGGATTGGGGGCTGGAAAAAGCCGCGTTCGGCCCGGTATTCAGCGCCAACCTGTTGGGCCTGACCCTAGGTTCGTTATTGGTAACGCCGCTGGCCGACCGCTTTGGTGTGCGCCGTATCCTGCTCGCCTGCGTGCTGATCTACGCGAGCCTCACCGTGCTGATGGTGTTCGCCAACTCCCTGACCACACTGATGGCCGCGCGGTTTATCTGCGGCATTGGCATGGGCGGCGCGATGCCCAGCGCCATGGCGTTGATGTCGGAATATTCCCCGCCGCGCATGCGTACCTTGATGGTGACCCTGGCCGCCTGCGGCTTCTCGTTCGGTGGCGCGGCGGGTGGGTTTGTAGCCGCAGGTTTTATCGAAGGCTACGGCTGGCAGGCGGTGTTTCTGGCAGGCGGGGTGACGCCGTTGCTGCTGTTCCCCTTCCTGGTGTGGTTGCTGCCGGAATCCTTGCCGCGTTTGCTGCGGGATGCGCCGCCGTATGCGCGACTGCAAAAGGTTACGGCGCGCATGCTGCCCGACTGGCAGCCGCCGCTGGCGAGCGAGGCAGAGAATCTTCAGGAGCAGGGCAGCAAACTCACGGTGGTGGAGCTGTTTCGCAACGGCTATGCACGTCCGACCATGCTGATTTGGGCCACCTTTTTTGTCAGCCTGATCCTGCTGTATTTCATGATCAGCTGGCTGCCGACGCTGTTGCTGGAAAGCGGCCTGACGTTGAAGCAAGCAAACCTTGTGACCTCGATGTTCCTGTTTGCCGGCACTTTGGGCGCCATCGGCATGGCCTGGTTTGCCGACCGCCTGAAAAGCAAAGTGCGGCTGCTATCCGGCGTGCTGGCGGCGGCTGCGGTGTGCACGATTTTGCTCGGGCTGAACCATGACAACCCGCGTTATCTAGTGGCCTGCGTGTTCGCGGCCGGCTTCTGCATTATTGGTGGGCAACTGACCCTCAACGCCTTCGCCAGCAACTTCTATCCGGCGCATGTGCGTGCTACCGGCACCGGCTGGGCGTTGGGCGTGGGGCGCTTTGGTTCAATCCTGGGGCCGTTGTTTGGCAGCATGTTGCTGGCGATGCATATTCCGGTGGAGCAGATTTTCTTCTTCTGCGCGATTCCGGCGGTGATTGCGGCGCTGCTGATCATTCAAGTGCGCTCGCCTGGCTCCAACGCGCCGCAGGGCCCGTTGCACAGCGATATTCTCAAGGCGCCGGCCAATCATTGATTCAACGCAGATCAAATGTGGGAGCTGGCTTGTTGTGGCGAGCGGGCTTGCCCCGCGTTGGGCTGCGAAGCGGCCCCAAAACCTGCCACTGCGGTGTGTCTGGAGAAATGCGGTGACTGTCTTGGGGCTGCTGCGCAGCCCAACGCGGGGCAAGCCCGCTCGCCACAATAAATCCTGATCGCCAAAAATAAGTAGTTCAATGCACCACGGTGTTGGGTGGCAAATGCCCCAGCCGCTCGGTCAGGCGCAGGCGCTGGATCGGGTCTTCGCTGAGCAGCAGTGCGTGTTCGAGGTCAAAGCGCTCGGCGCTCGGGCAGTCCAGGCGCTGGTAAAGGCTGGCCCGCGCCAGGTAATCCGCAGCGCTGGCGTTGCCCAACTCCAGCACGCGCTCGGCATCAATCAGGGCCGACAGCGGGTGGTCATTGGCCAGGTGCAGTTGGCGCAGGTTACGTGACAGCCGTTGCAGTATCGCGCGCGGTTCGGCGGTGAGCAGGTGCTCGGCCTGCAACTTGAGGTTTGGCCCGTACTGGCGGTGCAACAGCTCGCGGCAGTCGTTGGGGTACAGGCGTCGGCCGCCGCAGGGGTCCAAGAGGTGGTCGGCACCGGGCACTCGCAGCAGGAAATGGCCGGGGAAATTAACCCCCACCATGGGGATATCCAGGCGCCGCGCCAGCTCCAGCGCGATCAGGCCCATGGCCAAGGGCTGGCCGCGTTTGCGCTGCAGTACCTTGTCGAGCAGCGCGGCGGCGGGGCGCAGCGGTGTGGAGTCATCCTGGGCAAACCCCAAGTCATTCATGCGCCGCAGCAACGGCTGGCCGAGCTCATCCGCTGGCAGCATGGGCATACCGACGCTGACCTGTTGTTGCAGCAAGGTCAGGTCTTGCAGGATCAGCACGGGTTGCACGCTCGGATCGTGTTCAGCCGCCATCCACAACGCGGCTTCAAACAGCGAAGGCGGTGAGCGGTCCAGGCAGGCGAAAAAGGCTTTGCGGGGATTCATTGCATTCTCCGGCGGATGCCCACGTTTTAGCCTTGCTGTGAATTTTCGTCCAGTAACTTAAGAAATGTCCTGCGTGCTTATGTCGTGATGCCTACGAAACCTGGCGGCTTATTCCAGCGTGATTCAGCAGTTTTCTACCGCAAGCCTATACTGGGGCCTCTAGCAGAAGTGATTCGGGAGCCTGACGATGTTTGCGCTTATGCACAGCACCCGCCTTGAATCGCTGCACCTGAGCATCGACCCGGTCACCGGGTTGAAGGCCGTCATCGCCATCCACAACAGCCGCCTCGGCCCTGCCTTGGGCGGTTGCCGTTATCTTGCTTACCCCGACGATGAAAGTGCCGTAGCCGATGCCGCGCGCCTGGCCCAAGGCATGAGCTACAAAGCCGCCCTGGCCGGCTTGCCGGTGGGCGGTGGCACGGCGGTGATTATCCGCCCCGTGCACGTGGAAAGCCGCGCCGCGCTGTTTGAAGCGTTTGGCCGTTGCATTGAAAAACTCGACGGCCGTTTTGTGACCTCGATCGACAGCGGCACCAGCGTTGCCGACATGGACTGCATCGCCCAACACACCCGTTTTGTCACCAGCACCACAGCCGCCGGCGACCCGGCACCGCATGCCGCCATGGGCGTGTTCACCGGCATCCGCACCACTGCCATGGCGCGCCTGGGCAGCGATAACCTCGAAGGTTTGCGCGTCGCGATCCAGGGCCTGGGCAATGTCGGTTATGCCCTGGCCGAACAGCTGCACGCGGCGGGCGCCGAACTGTTGGTCAGCGACATCGATCACGGCAAGGTGCAATTGGCCATGGAGCAGTTGGGCGCACACCCTATCGCCAACGATGCGTTGCTCAGCACACCCTGTGACATCCTGGCGCCGTGCGGTGTGGGCGCGGTGTTCAACCGCCACACGGTCGGCCAATTGCGCTGCGCTGCCGTGGCGGGCTCCGCCAGCGCGCAACTGAGCAACCTGGACATCGCCGACCAGTTAGAGGGACGCGGCATCCTCTACGCCCCGGACTACGTGATCAACTCCGGCGGCCTGATCTACGTCGCCCTCAAACACGCCGGCACCGAGCTGCCAGGTATCACCGCGCACCTGTCAAATATCGGCACACGCCTCACCGAGATCTTTGCCCACGCCCAGGCCGAAAAACGCTCCCCTGCACGGGTGGCCGATGAACTGGCCGAGCGCCTGCTCTACAAATAATCCAGGCATTAAAAAGGCCCTGAATCAATGATTCAGGGCCTGTTCAATTCGGGCTTTACTCTGCCACCGGGTTCAGCAACTCGGACAATGCATCCGGCTGGCTCTTGAACGCCTTGGCAAACACATCGCGATTCTTCGCCATGTAGATCCCGGCTTCCTCCACCTGCTGCTCGCTCAGGGACGGCACGGCTTTTTGCAACACTTCTGCCAGCAACTCAGCGAGTTCAAGCATCTTGTCATGACGATCAGCTTCGGCTTTATCCATGAACAAACGCTCCAGATCTCGGCTGCTGCGGTATACCACTTCGACGGCCATTCACCACCTCACATGCCTTCACGATAGTTGTCTTATGCGACTACTGTATTCATATACAGTAAAAAGGGTAAGCCAAACCACGAGGTTTGGGTAGCAGTTTTTTAATGTAGCCGGTAAATAGGGGTTTGCAGTGCCTCATGTCACCCCGCCATCATCTTATACCTGCCGCTGGCCTTTTTTCTGCATGCAGAACAACCGTCACGTCTAACCCGCAATATCCGGTCGAATCGACCTAAGGAAGCTTCATCGTGAAAATTAACTGGGCCGAAAAGCTGCGTCAGCAAGTCCATGGGCTGGCCGAGTCGCTGGGCAATCTGTTTGTCGAGACGTTCCACTACCTGGCGTTGTTCGCCATTGGTGCGGTGACGGCCTGGGCGGCGGTGATGGAGTTTCTGGGGATGCTGGAGACGGGGCACATCAAGATCGATGATATCTTGCTGCTGTTCATCTACCTGGAATTGGGCGCAATGGTCGGGATTTATTTCAAGACCAACCACATGCCCGTGCGCTTCCTGATCTACGTGGCAATCACCGCGCTGACGCGCCTGCTGATCTCCAACGTGTCGCACCACAACCCGCCGGACATCGGCATCATCTACCTGTGTGGCGGCATTCTGTTGCTGGCGTTCTCGATTCTGGTGGTGCGCTATGCCTCGTCGGCGTTCCCGTCGGTGAAGGTCGAAGGCCCGCGTCGCAAGGGCGAGGCGAGCCTGGAAACCGAGAAAGGCGAGCTTTAAAGCCCGACGCTGAAGGGCAGGGTGCGGGCGGGCGGCGGCTGCAATAATTTGTGGCTGTCGCCATCCGTCATCACCGCCAGAATCTCCATGGCGCTGTGACCCTGCTCGATGGCGATGCCGAACTGAATGCTTTGCACCAGGCGCTTGAGCCGCTCTGGGTCGTTGCGTTGTTCGGCGCTGATCATGCGTTTGGCCACCACGCCCGTCTCGTCCGAGAGGGTGAGCATGATGCTGCCGTCGAGCCGTTGGATGCTCAGGTTGACGCGGTAGGTGGGCGTGAAGGTGTCAGTGATGATCTGAAAAGGATTGTCCATGGTGCGTTACCGCCTGATAAGAACATGCAGTCATTGACGACCGGTGTCTGGTTTAGTTCGCGTTGCCTGACCACCGGCCACTCCGTCGCTGAGGTTTCACAAGGTCCGTTTGCCTCGGTAGCTGTAGAGCAAGGGGCGTGCCGTATAGCGACTTGCCTGACTGCGCCTGACCCCTGTTGGAGCGGGCTTGCCCGCGATTGCGGTGTATCAGCTAAATAATTTCTGACTGACAGACCGTTATCGCGGGCAAGCCCGCTCCCACAGGGGGTGTGGGTTGTGTTCGATTTCAGGGCAAAACCGAAAAAACGATCGCAGACAGCGCAATCAACCCGATCAGCACCACAAACACATTCGACACCTGACCCGAATACTGGCGCAGAGATGGCACGCGGCGGATCGCGTACATTGGCATCAGGAACAACAGGCACGCGATGATCGGCCCGCCCAGGGTTTCGATCATGCCCAGGATGCTCGGGTTGAAGGTCGCCACGGCCCAGCAGGTCAGGACCATGAACAGTGCGGTGCAGCGTTCCAGCCCTTTGGACGACATCGAGCGGTTGCGCCCACGCAGGGATTTGACGATCAAACCCTGGAAGCCTTCGCTGGCGCCGATGTAGTGGCCGAGAAAGGACTTGGTGATGGCCACCAGCGCGATCAACGGCGCGGCGTAAGCAATCACTGGCGTCTGGAAGTGGTTGGCGAGGTACGACAGGATCGAAATGTTCTGCGCCTTGGCAGCCGCCAGGTCAGCCGGCGACAGGGCCAGTACGCAGCTGAAGCAGAAGAACATCACCGTCAGCACCATCATGCCGTGGGCGGTGGCGAGGATGCCGCTGCTTTTGCGTTCGGCTTGTGGGCCGTAGACGCGCTTCTGGTCAACGGCAAAGGCGGAAATGATCGGCGAATGGTTGAAGGAGAACACCATCACCGGGATCGCCAGCCACAGGGTCTTGAAGAACAGCGGCAACGGCATGCCTTCGCTGGCGGAAGCGAAGAACGCGCCGTTCCAGTTGGGGATCAGGCTCACGGCCAGCAACAGCAGGGCGGCGACGAAGGGGTAAACCAGCACGCTCATGGCTTTGACGATCACGCCCTGGCCGCAGCGCACAATGGCCATCAGGCCGAGGATCAACACCAGCGACAGAATCGCCCGAGGCGGCGGGGCCATGTGCAGTTGGTGTTCCATGAAGCTGCTGAGGGTGTTGGTCAGCGCCACGCTGTACACCAGCAGGATCGGGAAAATCGCGAAAAAGTACAGCAGCGTGATCAACTTGCCCGCGCCCACGCCGAAGTGTTCTTCGACCACTTCGGTGATATCACCGGATTTGCCCGACAGCACAAAGCGCGTCAGCCCACGGTGAGCAAAGAAGGTCATGGGGAAGGCCAGCAACGCCAGCACGATCAGCGGCCAGAAACCGCCAACGCCGGCGTTGATCGGCAGGAACAAGGTGCCCGCGCCAATGGCCGTGCCGTAGAGGCCGAGCATCCAGGTGGTGTCGTGTTTGGTCCAGCCGGTGGTTACGGTGTTATCTAAAACGTTATCTACAGCGACAGCAGGGTTTTCAGCGGCAGGTGTACGTACATCAGTCATCGATATTGCCTCGTTATTATTTTTGCGCGGGCTCACGTAGGGGGCGGGTAGAAGTGCTCCGATCAGCACTCCACCCAGCTGACCGCCAGGCCGCCCTGTGAAGTTTCTTTGTATTTGTCATGCATATCGGCGCCGGTATCGCGCATGGTGCGGATTACCCGGTCCAGGGAAATAAAGTGTTTGCCGTCACCGCGCAGAGCCATTTGCGTGGCGTTGATCGCCTTGACCGCCGCGATGGCGTTGCGCTCGATGCACGGCACTTGCACCAGGCCGCCGACCGGGTCGCAGGTCAGGCCGAGGTTGTGTTCCAGGCCGATTTCGGCAGCGTTTTCCAATTGCTCCGGTGTGGCGCCGAGGATGTCGGCCAAGCCGGCAGCGGCCATGGCGCAGGCCGAGCCGACTTCGCCCTGGCAGCCGACTTCGGCACCGGAGATCGAAGCGTTCTTCTTGCAGAGAATGCCCACGGCAGCGGCTGCCAGGAAGAAATTGACCACATCGTCATCCGACGCATCGGCGTTGAACTTCATGTAGTAATGCAGCACGGCCGGGATGATCCCTGCTGCGCCGTTGGTCGGCGCGGTGACCATGCGCCCACCGGCGGCGTTTTCTTCGTTGACGGCGAGGGCGAACAGGTTGACCCATTCCATGGCCGACAAGGTGGAAGTGATCACGTTGGGTTTGCCGATTTCCAACAGGCTGCGGTGCAATTTCGCCGCCCGGCGTGGCACGTCCAGGCCGCCTGGCAAGATGCCTTCATCGCGCAGGCCTTGCTCCACGCACTCGCGCATCACCGACCAGATATGCAGCAGGCCACTGCGGATTTCTTCATCGCTGCGCCACGCGCGTTCATTGGCCATCATCAGCTCGGAAACCCGCAGGCCGTGCTTGTTGCACAAGCCCAGCAGTTCGACGGCGCTGGAAAAGTCGTAGGGCAATTCAACATCGCTGGTAGGCGCGATGCCCGAGGCTGCTTCAGCCGCTTCGATGATGAAACCGCCGCCTACCGAATAATAGGTTTGTTCACTCAGCAGGCCGTTTTCGCCATAGGCGTGCAGGGACATGGCGTTGGGATGGTAGGGCAGGCTCTCGTCGAGCAGCAGGAGGTCGGTGTGCCAGTTGAAGGCAATGTCCTGCGAGCCTGCGAGCAGCAATCGGCCGGATTCGCGCAATTGCTGAATACGCGCATTGATCGAGGTGGGGTCGACCTTGTCTGGCCATTCGCCCATCAGCCCCATCACGGTGGCGCGGTCGGTGGCATGGCCCACGCCAGTGGCGGACAGCGAACCGTACAGGCGCACTTCGATACGTCGCGTTTCACTGAGCAAATGCTGGTCGGTCAGGGCTTGGGCGAAGGTCGCCGCTGCGCGCATCGGGCCGACGGTATGGGAGCTGGACGGGCCGATGCCCACTTTGAATAGATCGAAAACACTGATAGCCATGCTAAAGCCTTACAAGCAATGGAGTAGAAATCGCTGCCATGTTTTGTAGAGCAGGCGGAATTGGCGCGATACTGAGCCTCTGGATCGGCACTGACCAACGAATTATCCTAAGACACCCTTTAGCAGGACTAAACGCTATGACTCGCCCTCTCCATGGCCAGACCTATG
The DNA here is from genome assembly GCF_044218855.1 of Pseudomonas sp. B19125. Lineage (NCBI taxonomy): Bacteria > Pseudomonadati > Pseudomonadota > Gammaproteobacteria > Pseudomonadales > Pseudomonadaceae > Pseudomonas > Pseudomonas sp. B19125. Next base: position 5,787,142 of record NZ_CP162589.1, on the reverse strand, counting down.
TCTGGCTGCACGTGTTTTCTTGCGCCGCGCGGCATTTGTCGTTCACCCGCTGCGCCGAAGAACTGCACATCACGCCGGGGGCGGTGAGCCAGCAAATTCGCCAGTTGGAAGAGCGCCTGGGCTTTCGGCTGTTTCATCGGCGCGCCCGTGGCGTGGAGTTGAGTGCCGAAGGGCAGAGGCTGGCGGCGACGGTGGGCGAGGCTTACGGCAGCATCGATGCGGAGTTGCAGCGGCTGGACGCGGGGATGATCAGCGGTACGTTGCGATTGCGTTCAATCCCGTCGTTTCTCGGCAAATGGCTGACCCCACGTTTGCCGCGTCTGCAGCAGCGCTTCCCGGATATCCAACTGCGCATGGTCGCCGAAGACAGCAGCATCGCCCTGCACGAGGGCGACTTCGACCTGGCCATCGATTTGAACGACGGCAGCTACCCCGGCCTGTTATCCACAGCCCTGCTCGATGAACAGATCTTTCCGGTGTGCGCGCCGAGCCTGCTGCGCGGGAGGCCGCCGCTGCATGGCCCGGCGGACCTGGTGCATTTCCCGCTGTTGCACGACATCACCGCGTGGCGTGGGAGTTATGAATACGCCGAGTGGGAGTTTTACCTGAATGCTATCGGCTACCACGACGCCGACGTGCGGCGCGGCCACACCTTCAACCGCAACCACCTGACCATCGAGGCGGCTATCGCGGGTATGGGCGTGGCGATTGCGCGGCGTACCTTGCTCAACGATGAGCTGGAGCGCGGCACCTTGATCGTGCCCTTTGGCCTGGCTGTGCCCAACCACAAACGTTATGTGCTGCTGTATGCACCGGGCGCGTTGAGCCACCCGGGCGTGCGTGCGGTGCATGACTGGCTGGTAGAGGAAGCAGGGATTTTTCGCGGATTGCACCCGTTGGGAGAGGGGCAATTGTAAGGTTCGCTGAGCGTAAGAAGATGTAACCAACTCCCCACCCTAACAGCGTTTTTGCTCGTCGTCAGGGTTAATTTGTAATGTGGGATTTATCTTTGCAAAGGGGTTGAAATGTTCTTCTGACTGCTCAATTGTGTAATCAAGAGGTCATGGTTTCACCACCCCGGTGTCGCAGTTGTGACCTCTCGCGAGCTAGCTGAAATAAGGGAAGAACTATGCAAATCCAAGTCAATAGCGATAACCATATTGAAAGCAGCATCCGACTGGAGGAGTGGGTACGTACTACCATTGAGAGCACGCTCGAACGTTATGAGGAAGACCTGACCCGCGTTGAGGTCTATCTGAAAGATGAAAACGGCGATAAGCCCGGCCCCCACGATCTGAGTTGCCGTCTGGAAGCACGGCCAAAGGGCCATCAACCACTGTCGGTCCTGCATAAGGCCGATACGCTGGAACAGGCGATCGATGGCGCCGCCACTAAGCTTGAGCATGCGCTGGAACATTTGTACGGCAAACTGCGCGGCAAACCACGCGCCGCAGGGCAGAGCCTGCCTGATACCAAGGCTGACGAGGCCGAGCTGGAAGAGGAATTTCTGGAAAACGAACAGGCTGCGCTTAACAGCTGATAGCTGAGTGTTTTTTCAACCCCAATAAACGGGCCTGCATCTGCAGGCCCGTTTTCGTTTAGCGGCGCTGCTGGAAGAAGTACCGGCTCAAGCCTGCCAATCCGCAAGCACCGAGGCCGGCAAAGAGCATGGCCCAGCCGGCGCCATGGCGCAGCGCGGCCTGGGCTTGCGCAGGTTCCAGTCCTGCTATATCCAGCTTGCCTGCTGCAATGTTCTGGCTGATGGTGGGCCAATCCAACGCCGTGGTGGCAGGCAGCAGGCTGGAAAGGTGATGGCCGATGCCCAGCAGCAGCACCAGCCCCATCAAGGCGATGTTCAGCGCCAGCGTGATCAGCCGCGCGCTGAGGTCGATACCCGAGGCCATGCCTGCGCGGTCGGCCGAGACGGCGCCGGTGGTGGTGTTGGTGGTCGGTGAGTTGGTCAGCGCCAGTCCCACGCCTGCTAACACACAGCTCAACAGCACTAAGACGATACTCGGTTGCTGCGCCGCATTGATCGCCGCCATGGCGATAAAACCTGCGCCCATCAAACCCAGGCCCAGCGGGATAATACGTTCGGCGCCGAAGCGCAGGGCCAGGCGTTCAGCCAGCGGCGGCACCAGCAAGGTCGGCAGGGTGTAGGCCAGCAAGGCCGCGCCGGTGGTCAGCGTGTCGTAGCCCAGGCCCGCCTGGAAGTAGAGCGGCAGGTAGATCATGAAGGGCCAGAAACTGAAATTCATGCCGATCGACCCCATCAGCGCGCCGTTGAAGCGCTGGATGCGGAACACCGAAAAATCGAACATCGGGTGCGCGCTGCGTCGCTCAACCACGATGAACAGCAGCAGCCCGACCAGCGACAAACCGGCCCAGCCAAGCATCGCCGGGCTGCCGAAGCCGTTTTCGCTGCCCTGAGTAATGAAATACACCAGGGCGAACACCGACAGCGTCAAGGTCAGCATGCCGGCGATATCCAGCCGATGGCCGGCCGGGTCACGGGATTCCTGCACACTGATGCGCAGCAGCAGCAAGGTCAGCAGCGTGAGCGGCACATGCACCAGGAACACCCAGCGCCAGTCCGCGACCGCCAGAATCAAAGCGCCGACCATCGGCCCGAAGCCCAGGCCCACGCCCGCGATCACGCCCCATACCGCGAAGGCCCGCGCGCGTGCCGCCGGTTCGCGGAACTGGTGCGACAGAATGGCGAACTGGCAGATCATCATCGCCCCGGCGCCTATGCCTTGCACGAAACGCGCGGCGATCAGTGTGGAAGCCTCATTGGCCAGCCCGCAGGCCAACGAAGCCAATCCAAACAGCCACAGGCACAACACCAGCATGCGCCGCCGTCCAAAGCGGTCGGCCAGGGTGCCGGCGGCCATCAAGACGCTGGTGCAGGCCAGGGTGTAGGCGTTCATGATCCATTGCGCATCCTGAAAACCGGTGCCCAACTGCTGTTCCAGGGTTGGCAGGATGACCGGCACGCTGGAGATCTCCAGGCCGAACATCAATGCCACAAGGCACACGGCGGTGAGTGCCAGGCCATCTCTGGCGGTGCGCGGGGCACTGACGGCGGATACGGTGGCGGCGGGCGGCATGGGATATTCCTTTTGCTTGGGGGAGAGCGCTATTCTCGCGGGAGCAGAATTCTTTATTCGTGATAAGTTTTCCTTTGATAAGGGAATTAAGGGCGACAATTAAGCATGGCCACTCCGCGTTTTGATGGTGTTGAGCTCTTTCTGCAAGTCGTCGAGAGCGGCAACCTGACCGAGGCTGCCGAACGACTGAACCTTACGCGTTCGGCCGTGGGTAAAGGCCTGGCGCGCCTCGAAGCGCGCTTGGGCACTCGCCTGTTGCAGCGCTCCACCCGCCGCCAGCGTCTGACTGAGGATGGGCAGGCGTACTACGAACATTGTTTGCGTGCGCTGGCAGAGCTGGAAGCTGCCGAATCGGTGTTGGAGAGCGGCCGGCAACAGCCACGCGGGCGTTTAAGGGCGAGCTTGCCTTTGGCTTTCGGTCATCATTACGCGGCGCCAGCGTTGTGGGGGTTGATGGATCGTTACCCGGCGTTGGAGATCGAGATTTCGTTTTCTGACCGGCTGATCGATCTCGCACAGGAAGGCTTCGACGTGGCCGTGCGCATTGGTCCGCTGCCGGACACTGACCGCCTGAGTGCGCGTCGCCTGGGCGAACAGTCTGTTGGGCTGGCAGCTTCACCGGCCTATTTGCAGCGGGTCGGGCCAATCAACGCTATCGACGACCTCGCCGCCCACCGAGGCATTGCCTACCGTTGCAATACCTCGCAGCGCCCCGGTGTGCCTTCGCTGTTGATGCTCGACGACCTCCAGGCCGTGGCCGATGCCGCGATTGCGGGCGTGGGCCTGGCCTGGTTGCCGAGCTGGTTGATTGCGCATTACGTGCTGCGCGGGCAACTGGAAGCGGTACTGCCAAGCCACCGCGACCAGCCTGCGCCAATCCACGTGATCTGGCCGACGGCCGCACACATGCCAGCCAAGACGCGCTGCGCCATCGACGCCTTGGTGGCCGGCACCCCGAGTTGCCTGGCAGGCAGTTAGAGTCGGCCAATGCAGATCTAAACGACAATGCCGATCCCCTGTGGGAGCTGTCGAGCTTTAGCGAGGCTGCGAAAGCGGTGGGGCAGGCAACTTATGTGTCGCCCGTGCCGCCGCCTTCGCAGCCTCGCCGGGGCTCGACAGCTCCCACATTTGAGCCTTGTCGCTGGCGGGATTTGTGTATGACGCGATGGCCCTACGAACTGAGATCTAACCATCACAGCCGATCCCCTGTGGGAGCTGTCGAGCTTTAGCGAGGCTGCGAAAGCGGTAGGTCAGGCAGCTTATGTTTTGCCAGTGCCGCCGCCTTCGCAGCCTCGCTGAGGCTCAACAGCTCCCACATTGGATCTTTGTCGCTGGCGGGATTTGTGTATGACGCGATGGCCCTACGAACTGAGATCTAACCAACACAGCCGATCCCCTGTGGGAGCTGTCGAGCTTTAGCGAGGCTGCGAAAGCGGTGGGTCAGGCAGCTTATGTTTCGCCAGTGCCGCCGCCTTCGCAGCCTCGCCGGTACCTAAAACGCGATGGAGGTCTGCACGTACACCGTGCGCGGCTCGCCTACATATTTGCCTTTGTTGTTGTCGTCGAACGAGCGCGTGAAGTACTGCTTGTTGAAGATGTTTTTCACTCCGACCGCCACGTTCAAGTCCGACAGTTGCGGGCCGAAGTCATACGCTGCGCGGCTGCTGAACAGCATGTAGCCGGGGATACGCCCGTTGGCGCCGTCGGCAGTTTCGGCCTGGGTGTTGGCGTTGTCGGCGAACTGGCTGCTCTGGTAGCTGCTGTCGACATTGAGCTTCCAGCGGCCTTCGGTGTAACCCACGCCCAACGTGCCTTTGTGCTTGGACGAGAAGGGCACGCGGTTGCCTTTGTTCGGGCCGTCTTCGCGGATGGTCGCGTCCACATAGGCGTAGGTGGCGTACACGTCAAAGCCCGCGAGCGCCGGGCTCAAGCCGTCGAGGGCGTAGTTGATGCTCGACTCGATGCCCTGGTGGCGCGTTTCGCCACGGGCGATCACCGTATCGTTGGTCTGGTTGCTGTCGTACTGGTTGTCGAAGTTGATCAGGAACGCGCCGATTTCCGCACGCAGGCTGCCGTTGTCGTAGCGCGTGCCGAGTTCCCAGGTGCGGGCTTTTTCCGGTTTCACTTCGCCGCTGCTCACGCGGTTGGGCATCTGGCTGTATTGCACGCTGCCGAACGAACCTTCGGTGTTGGCGTAGAGGTTCCAGTCTTCGGTGAGGTGATAGAGCACGTTCAACGCCGGCAGCGCGGTGTTGTAGTCGCCTTTGTATTTGACGTTGCTCAAGTTGTTGGTCTGCTGGGACTCGATCATCTCGTAGCGCACGCCCGGGGTGATGGTCCACTTGCCGATGTCAATGCGGTCGTCGATGAAGAACGCGTTGGCTTCGGTGGCGCCACGGGTGTCGCGGTCGTTGCGGCTGTTGGTGTTGGGCAGTTGCTGGTTGGCGCTGATCGGCGTGCGGTAGCGCATCTCATGGCCGGCTTCGCTGATGTAGCGGTAGCCAACGCCCACTTCATGGCTGGTAGGGCCAAGATCGAAGCCTTGGGCGAAGCGCGTTTCCAGGCCACGTACCCAGTATTCGCGCGGGGACAACGAGAGGAAGTTGCCCTGGTCCAGGTAGCCATTACGCAACGTGGTGGTGAAGAAAGTGTTGGCAGTGAATTCGCGGCGGTCTTCCTGGTAACGGTAGCCAGCGTTGAACATCGTGCGGCGGCCCCAGAACTTGTCGTAAGGGCGGGTGGATTGGTACGGGTCAGCCTTGTAGTCCTTGACGTTCAAGCCGCCGGGCATATCGGCCTGGCCTTCGTAGTACTGCGCCATGGCGTTGAAGCTGTTGGCGTCGTCCAGCTGGTATTTGCCCTTGAGGATCAGGTCGTCGATGCGCGTGTTGCTGTTTTCGCGCCAGTCGCCGCCACGGGTGCCGGAGTACAGGATTGCGCCACCCAGGCCGTTGTCGGCAGTGCCGCCAGCCAGCAGGTTACCGGTGGTCTTGAAGCCGTCATGGCTGGAGGACGGGCTGGTCTCGGTCTGCAAACCGCCTTTGACGGTCGGCGTATCCGGGATTGCACGGGTCACGAAGTTGACGATGCCGCCGACGTTCTGCGGGCCGTAGCGCACGGCACCGCCACCGCGAACCACGTCTACGGCGTCCATGTTGCCCATGCTGATCGGCGCGAAGGACAACTGCGGCTGGCCATAGGGCGCGAACGGCACCGGAATGCCGTCCATCAACACGGTGGAGCGCGAGGCCAGGCGTGGGTTGAGGCCGCGAATGCCGAAGTTCAACGCCATGTCATGGCTGCCGGTGCCGTTGTTTTCCGGGGCGTTGACGCCGGGGATGCGGTTGAGCACATCGCGGGCCTGGGTGGCGCCTTGGCGTTCGAATTCTTCGCGGCGGATCACATCACGGGCGCCAGGGTGCTCGAACACATTGGTTTGCGCCGCATCGCCAAGCCAGTCGCCGACCACGCTGGAGGTTTGCAGCTCCACGGTCGCAGACGCACTGGCCGGTTGCAGGCTGTAGGCCTTGTCGCCCTCGGCGCGGGCTTGCAGGCCGGTGCCTTCCAGCAGTTTTTGCAGGCCTTCGTCGGCGCTGTAATTGCCCGACAAACCACGGCTCTGCAGGCCGGCCGTGACTTGCGAACCGAACGAAATCAACACGCCAGCTTCGCGACCAAATTGATTCAGCGCGGCTTCCAGCGAGGCCGGTGCGATGTGATACGGCTTGGCCTCGGCCGCCACCACCTGAGGCAGTACGGTAAAACTGAGGCTGGCGCCCAGTAACAGTTGGCGCAAGGTGCGGGCGAGAGGGGTCGGCTGCTGGGGCATGACGTGCGGTCCTGAGAAGGAAGGATCAAGGGGGCTTTCCTTCTCTGTCACGCGAGGTGTGGAAAACGGCTCACTGTTCTTGAAAATAATTTTTCAGGCGCGGGCCTGAACGGTTACCCAGTAGCGCGTAAAGCGCCGCACCTTGACCGGCAGGCTGACTTCCAGCAGGTCGAGAATGCGTTCGCTGTCGGCCAATGGATAACTGCCGGACAACAGCAGGTTGGCCACTTGCGGGTCGCAGTTGAGCTGGCCCCGGCGATAACGGCCAAGCTCTGCGAGGAAATCGTCCAGGCGCATATGCGCCGCCACCAGCATGCCGTCGGCCCAGGCGCCGCTGTTGGCGTCGTTCGGGCGCGGCGTGTCCCAGCCTTTGCGGGTGAAATTGACCTGGCGCGCGGCCTCGACGGTCAACGGCAAACCGCTGTAGCTGTTGGGCATCACGTCGACATGGCCGTCAAACACCGCCAGTTGAGTATGGTCGTTGAACTGGCGCACATTCAGCCGGGCCGCCTGGCTGCTGAGCAAACCCTGGCCGGTGAGTACGCGCAGCGGCGTATCACCTGCGCGCGCCGTCAGCAATATCTCGCCTTCGAGCACGCGGATCAGGCGCTGCTGCCGATCAAAATGCACATCCACCGCACTGCCGGTATTGAGCTGCAACTGGCTGCCATCGGCCAATTGCACCTTGCGACGTTCCCCAATGGGGCTGCGGTAGTCGGCGCTCAGCGGCGGCAAAATATGCTGTTGGCGCAAGCCCCATGCGGCGGCTGAACCCGCGCCGAGAATCAGCAACAGCTTCAGGGCCTGGCGTCGGCTACTCGATTGCGGCGCGTTCAGCGCTGCGTGAGCGAGAGGCGAGGGCATGCCACGCAGGCGCTGGTTGACGCGTTGGATATGGTCCCATGCGCGCTGATGTTCACTGTGGGCATTCAGCCAGTGCTGCCACGCCGCTTGCTGGCGCGGGTTAAGCGTACCTTGCTGCATTTTCATCAGCCAGTGCACAGCCTGTTCCGCAACCTGGGTAGAAAAGTTCATAGGGCGAAGTAGCAGCGCATCGCTGCTTTATTCAGATGGCGTTTGACCGTGGCAATGGAGATGCCCAGTTCGGCGCCGATTTGCGCGTAGGTCAGGCCGTCGAGCTGGGCCAGCAGAAAGGCGCGCTTGACCTGCACGGGCAGGCCGTCGAGCAGTTGGTCCAGCTCCACCAGCGTTTGCAGGATGATGGCGCGGTCTTCTTCCGAGGGCGCCACGTGTTCGGGCATCTGCGCGAGGGCATCGAGGTAGGCGCGCTCCAGGTCCTGGCGGCGGTAGAAGTTGAACAGCACACGTTTGGCCACGGTGGTGAGGAAGGCGCGTGGCTCGATCAGCGTGGGGGCTTCGCGGGCCGTGAGCACGCGGATGAAGGTGTCTTGCGCCAGGTCCGCCGCGCTTTGCGGGCAGCCGAGTTTGCGTCGCAACCAGCCGGTAAGCCAGAGGTGATGGTCGTGGTACAGGACTTCGACGGTGTTGGACGGCTGCAACGCGTTCACTCCGAAAGTATCTATGCACTTTAGAGAACAAGAATTGTTCGCATTGTAAGGGGCGTGATACGCGTTCGGCAATCCATGCGGGCAGGTGATTCATCCGTTCTCTTTTGCTTATGAGAATATTTATCATTAATATTGCGCGCTGATGAATCTGGCGTCTCCCCGATGAAAAGCAAACCCTCACTGGCCGTCTCTTACCGCCTCGCCGTCACCTCGCGTGCATTGGCCGCTGTGGTCGGCGGCTATCTGATGGCGTCGCTGGCGGCCGTGTGTATGGCGCTGTGGATGCCCACCTCGCGCGCCGACGCGGTGATCACCGGGATGATGAGTTCGTTTGTGTTCTATCTGCTGGCCGTCATCTGGTGCTTCGCCTGCCGCACAGCCTCGCGCGCCTGGTTTGGCGTGATGCTGCCGAGCGCGTTATTTGCCACCCTGGCGGGCGTGGGTTTTTGGATGGCACGCACATGAAAGAGGGCTTTCGCCAGGCGATGGCCTGGTTGCACACCTGGGCCGGCCTGATCTTCGGCTGGCTGCTGTTTGCGATTTTTCTGACCGGCACCCTGGCCTATTTCAAAGACGAAATTACCCACTGGATGCAGCCCGAAGTGCAGGCCCATCCGCTGGATGAAGCGCGCAGCCTCGCCGCCGCGCAAACCTATCTGCAGCAACAGGCGCCCAACGCCGCGCGCTGGTTTATCACCCTGCCCAACAGCCGTGACCCTGGCCTGTCGGTGATGTGGCAAGACAAGATCGACCCCGGCAAACGCGGCAACTTCATCCAGAAAGTCCTTGACCCTGTCAGCGCTCAACCGGTCCAGGCTCGCGAAAGCATGGGCGGCGATTTCTTCTACCGCTTCCACTTCCAGCTGCAAATGCCTTACCCATGGGGCCGCTGGCTGTCGACGATCGCCGCGATGGTGATGTTCGTCGCTCTGATCACCGGGATCATCACCCACAAGAAAATCTTCAAGGACTTCTTCACCTTCCGCCCACGCAAGGGCCAGCGCTCCTGGCTCGACGGGCATAACGCGGTGGGTGTGCTGGTGCTGCCGTTTCACCTGATGATCACCTACAGCAGCCTGGTGATCTTCATGAACATGGTGATGCCTGCGCCGATCCTTGCCTCGTATGGCGACGACAACCGTGCGTTCTTTAATGAAGTGTTCCCCAATACCAACAATGCGCCGGCGCTCGGCCAGCCGGGCAAGTTGCTGCCATTACTGCCGATGTACGAGCAGGCGCGCACGCAATGGGCCGGTGGGCATGTGGGCCGTTTGGTGGTTAACAACCCTGGCGATGTGAACGCGTCGGTCAATGTGGTGCGCGCCGGTTCCGACCGTGTGGTGCATGACTTTGGCAGCAGCGTGTCATTCAGCGGCACCACCGGCGAGTTGCTGCGGGTCAGTGGCGAACAATCGCTGCCGGCGGCGATTGGCGGCAGTTTCTATGGCCTGCACATGGGCCATTTCGCCGGCCCGGTGCTGCGCTGGCTGTACTTTATCTGTGGCCTGGCGGGCACGGCGATGATCGGCACCGGCCTGGTGATCTGGCTGGGCAAGCGCCAGCTCAGGCACGCTAAAACCGGGGCGATGCCGTTTGAGCTGCGGCTGGTGGAGGTGCTCAACATCGCCAGCATGTCTGGCTTGATGATCGCCATCGCGGCGTTTTTCTGGGCCAACCGCCTGTTGCCGGTCAGCTTCGCCGAGCGTTCCGATTGGGAAATACAAACCTTCTTTATCGCCTGGGGCCTGAGCCTGTTGCACGCCCTGTTGCGGCGCGGTCGTCAAGGTTGGGTCGAGCAACTGAGCTTCGCTGCGCTGCTGTTTGTGGCGATCCCTCTGCTCAACGCACTGACCACCTCACAGCACTTGGGTACGTCATTGGCCAAGGGTGACTGGGCCATGGCCGGCTTCGACCTGACCTGCCTGGCCAGCGGCCTGTTCCTCACCTGGGCGGCGTGGAAGATGCAACACCGCACGCAACCCAAGGCCGAACGTGTGCGGGCAATGACGCTCAAGCAGGAGGCGCACTGAATGCTGCTCGCCCTGTTGATGTGCTACGCCGGGTTTACCGCGTTGTGCCTGGCCACCGACCGCCATCACGGCGAGTTGCTGCACAGCAAGCCGTCGCCCGCGCGGCGCTCAAGCCTGCGCATGGCCGGTTGGTTGTTGCTGGGCGTGTCGATCTGGCCCGCCGTCGCCGCTTCAGGTTGGGCTCAAGGGTTGGTGGAGTGGTGCGCGGTGTTGATGCTCAGCGCGCTGCTGCTGGTGTTGCTGTTGCCGTATCGGCCAAGGCTGGTCCTGATCCTGGCGGGCGCCGGCCTGCTGGTCAGCCCTGTGGCGGCCTTCGCCTTATGCTGAGGCAGTGATGATGATCAGCACGCCACCTGAATCCCAGGACAGCCCGCACACCGATGCGGCCGGTGGACGTGCGCATTTTTTGCAGGTGTTTTTGTCACAGCGTTCGCAAATGGAAGCCTTGGTCAGTCGCCGGGTGGGGTGCCGCGCCACGGCGGCTGATTTGGTACAGGATTTATTCCTGCGCTTCTGGCGCCGCCCGTTGGTGCAGGTCGAAGAACTCAGCACTTACTTGCTGCGCTGCGCCGGCAACATTGCCATCGACCATTTGCGCAGCGAAGGCGCCCGCGTACGCAGCAGCGAAGGCTGGCTGCCGGAGCAACAGGACAATCAGGGCTGCGAACCCCAGGCGGCACTCGAAGCGGGCAATGATCTGCGCCATGTCGAAGCCGCCTTGCGCAGCCTGCCGGAGCGCACGCGGCAGATTTTTTTGCTCAACCGTATTCATGGCCGCAAGTACGCCGAAATCGCCAAGGCCATGGGCTTGTCCCAAAGCGCAGTGGAAAAACATATGATGCGTGCCCTTGAAGCCTGCAAGGCCAGCCTTCGCGAACCATCGCCCCCACGCACGCCAGGGAAAGCACCGTGAACGTCACCCCCACGCCCGCCCAGGAGCAGGCCGCACTCGACTGGCTGAGCCTGTTACACGACCAGCCCAGCAGTGGCGACCAGGCCACCTTCAGCCGTTGGTTGCGGGCCGATCCTGCCCACGTCGAGGCCTATTCCCAGGCTCAGGTGCTGTGGGAGCTGAGCGAAGTACCGGCGCGCACACTGGCGGGCGAAGACGCCCTGGCCTTGCAGGGTTACCTCAACGCGATGAACACCTCGAAACGTTCGCGCGGCGTTCGCTGGTCCGGCGCCTTGGCCATGGCCGCGTGCCTGCTGGTGATGGTGTCGATGGGCGCCGGGTGGCAGCCGTCGCGTTGGGTTGATGACTTCGGCGCCGATTACGTGACCGCACCGGGGGAAGTGAAGACCGTGACCCTGGCCGACCAGTCCCAAGTGACCCTGGATGCCGACAGCGCCATCGCCGTGGATTTCAGCCACGGTGAGCGGCATATCCAGCTGCGTCGCGGTGCCGGTTTTTTTAGCGTGACCCACACCGGCCAGTCCTTTGTGGTCGAGGCCGGCAGCGGTGAAGCGCGGGTGTTGGGCACACAGTTCGAAGTGCGCCTGCAACCGGCGGGCGCGCAAGTGACGGTGTTGTCCGGTCGGGTTGGCGTGACGCCATCCTGGCAAGGCCAACAGCAAATTCTGACCGCAGGCCAGCAAGTGGCTTACGCCGACGGTGTGGCCGAAGCGATGCACGCGGTCGACAGTGAATCCCGCCTGGCCTGGCGTGACGGTTGGCTCAATTACTACAAAGCGCCGTTGGCTGACGTGGTCAAGGACCTGAGCCGTTACTATCCGGGGCGCATTCTGTTGCTGAACGACGAGATGGGCGCCAAGCGTGTCAGTGGCAGCTTTCCGAGCAAGGACCCTGTGGCGGTTTTAAATGCCCTGCAGGCGGTGCTGGGTTTTGAACAGCACACACTATTAGGCCGAATGATTGTGTTGCGTTAGACACGAACGGTTTGCTGGCCACCTTCTTTTACAACTGTTTCCCTCGCGATCATTTCCTGCCGGCAGTTACCGGCCAAGTATCACGCTGCCTGTAGATCCTTCACTTAACCTTCATCGCAATTGCCAAAACCTGTCACCAAACCGTTACACGTGCCAAGGATGATCCTCGGATTCCTGAGCAGATGGTCAGGAAGGCTGGCGTCGCCGTTCACCCGGTTCTGACAGCCAGTACCGCCCTCCATAACAACAGATAGATGCACGTAAGGGATCTACTTGTGAAGATCAACACACTCTCTGCCCTGCTGTTTGCATCGGGCCTAGGTAGCTTTGCGCCATTGGTTTTGGCAGACACCACGCAGGACGTTGGTTCGGTAGACATCGCGGGTAAACAGACCCTGGGCAACGGCCATATGATCCGCGAAGAAAGTGCCAAGGCGCGGTCGACGGTGACCAAGGAAGCCATGGACCAGATGTCGTCGACTGCCAACGCCATCGATAAGCTCAAATACACGCCGGGCATCAACGTTTCCAGTGATGACGCCAGTGGCACCAGCGGCACCAACTTCACCATGCGCGGCATGAACTCCGACCAGATCGGGGTTTCCGTCGACGGTGTGCCAGTCAACGACTCAGGCAACTACAGCGTGTTTTCAAGCCAGTTGGGCGACCCCGAAAACCTCGCGGAAGTATTCGCAACCCAGGGATCTTCGGAAGCAGACGGCCCGCACATCGGTTCCAGTGGCGGCAACATCGGCATGATCACGATTCGGCCGACCAAAGAGGCCGGATTGTTCGCCAAGCAGATCGTCGGCGCCAACGACTTGCGCAAGACGTTCGTGCGGGTCAATACCGGCGATTTCGGCGGCCTCAAGACCTGGGTCTCGGCGTCGCACCTGGAAGGCGACAAGTGGCGTGGCAAAGGCACCCTGCGCAGCGACAAGGTCGAGTGGAGCAGCCTGTTTGAAGATGGCAGCGGCAACTCCACACTGGCCACGATCAAGTACAACAACCAGGAAAACTACAACTACAACTCCTTGAGCAAGTCGCAGTTCGACACGGATGGGCGGCGCAAGGACTACTCGGAAACCCCGGTGTACAAATCCGGTTTACTGTCGTCTTCCTACAAGCTCAATCGCAACCCTTTCGAAAGCGTGAATGCCACGCTCACCCAGCGCTGGCAGTTGCAGGACAACCTGGCGCTGACGGTCACGCCCTATTACTACTGGGCCAACGGTGGCAGTTTCAGCGGCCAGACCGCATCGAACCTGGGGCCGAAGTCCGACAAGGCTGGCAACTACGACCTGAGCAACCTCAAATCGCTCAACTACTACCGCCCTTCGTGGACCGAAACCTGGCGCCCAGGCGTTACCGCCAAAATGAAATGGGACATCAACGAAGAGCACAGCCTGGACTACGGCTACTGGTATGAGCGCGCACGCCAGCGCCAGAGCCAGCCGTTTATCGGCATCAACGGCGAAGGCGCACCCGATGACGTGTGGGGCGACTACAACGGCGGCGGCCAAGTAGTCGACAAGAACGGCGCGACGGTACAAGGCCGTCATTACTACACCGTCACGCCGGCGCAGAAGCTCTGGGTGCAGGACAGCTGGCAAGCCACGCCAGACCTGAGTTTTGTCGGCGGCGTGGCCTATCAGTACGTCGAGCGGGACGGCAACAACCTGGGTAGCCTCTACGACAAGCCGGAAAAACGTAACACCCGTTACCACCAGTTCCTGCCGAATTTCAGCGCCAAGTACCAGATCGACGAGAGCAACCAGGCGTTCTACAACGTCACCCGCAACATGCGCACACCGCCGAACTACGTGCTGTACAACAAAGGCGATTCGGTAAGCCTCAAGCCTGAGTTGAGCTGGAACCAGGAGCTGGGCTGGCGCTTCACCGAAGACGATGTGGCGCTGAGCGCGACGCTGTTCTACATCAGCTTCAAGGACCGCCAGTTGTCGACCACCGACCTCAACGGCGACTACGCCGTAATCAACGTCGGCAAGGTCGACAACAAAGGCCTGGAGCTGGAGTGGAGCGGGCTGTTGCCGCATCACTTCAACTACTACGCGTCCTACACCTACACCCAGTCTGAACAGAAAGACAATCTGCTCAGCAAGAACGTGTTGTTGCCCACCGCCGGCAAGCAGCTGGCCAACGTGCCGGAAAACATGTTCAACCTGGTGTTTGGCTACGACGACTCGCGCTTCTACGGCAACGTTGCCGGCAAATACGTCGGCAGTTTCTACGGCGATTTGACCAACGACGAAAAAATCTCCGGGCGTACCGTGGTCGACCTCAACGCGGGTATCTATTTGCCGGTGGACAAGAAAGTCATCAAATCCGCGACCCTGCGGCTGTCGATGCTTAACGTCTTCGACAAGGAATACCTGAGCTCGGCGCGTACCGTGTCGTTTAACTCGGCGCCGGTAAACGGCCTGGCGCCGAGTACGGCGTATTACAACGTCGGTGAAGAGCGCACGGCGATGGTGTCGCTGGAAGCTAACTTCTAAAGACGCTGCAGAACTGAATGTGGGAGCTCGCTTATGTGGGAGCTGGCTTTTTGTGGGAGCTGGCTTGCCTGCGATGCAGGTAACTCGGTCTGTCAGTTACTGCGCGCTGATGCTATCGCAGGCAAGCCAGCTCCCACAAAAGCCAGCTCTCCTACAAACCAGCTCCCACACAAGCGAGATGCTGCAACGGTGGGGTTACTTCAGGGCAGCCATGATCGCATCCGGGTTGTAATCGCGAATGAGCGTGCCATTGACCTCCACAAACGGAATCCCGCCGCCGCCCAGCGCCTCATACGCCTTGCGCGCCTGGGCATCCTTCTCGATATCGAGCGCCTGGTACGGCACACCTTTCTGATCCAGAAAGCGCCGGATCTGCTTGCAGTAGCCGCACCACTCGGTGGAGTAGAGCACCACGCGCGCCGAGGCGCGTACCTGCTCCGAAACCACCTGCGAGGGGTTGAACAGCCGCTCGATCTTGCCCCAGTGCTGAATCACCACCACCACCAGCAACACCAACAGGACTTTCTTGAGTACCCCGCCCAGCATCAGTTACGGCGCTTGAGCTGGTCGGTCAGTTGGGTCGGCAGGCCCTTGATGATCAAGGTGCCGGCGGCTTCGTCGTATTCGATCTTGTCACCCAGCAGGTGCGCCTCAAAGCTGATGGACAAGCCTTCGGCGCGGCCGGTGAAGCGGCGGAACTGGTTGAGCGTGCGCTTGTCGGCCGGAATTTCCGGCGACAGGCCGTAGTCCTTGTTGCGGATATGGTCGTAGAACGCTTTTGGCCGATCTTCATCGATCAAGCCCGACAGCTCTTCCAGGCCCATCGGCTCGCCGAGCTTGGCCTGGCTGCTCGCGTAGTCCACCAGGGTTTTGGTCTTTTCGCGGGCGGATTCGTCCGGCAGGTCTTCGCTTTCAACAAAGTCGCTGAAGGCCTTGAGCAGGGTGCGGGTCTCGCCCGGGCCGTCGACGCCCTCCTGGCAGCCGATAAAGTCGCGGAAGTACTCCGAAACCTTCTTGCCGTTCTTGCCTTTGATAAACGAAATGTACTGTTTGGACTGCTTGTTGTTCTGCCACTCGGAGACGTTGATGCGCGCCGCCAGGTGCAGTTGGCCAAGGTCCAGGTGCCGCGACGGGGTCACGTCCAGCTCATCGGTCACTGCCACGCCTTCGCTGTGGTGCAGCAGGGCGATGGCCAGGTAATCGGTCATGCCCTGTTGATAGTGGGCAAACAGCACGTGGCCGCCGGTGGAGAGGTTGGATTCCTCCATCAGCTTTTGCAGGTGCTCAACCGCCGTGCGGCTGAAGGTGGTGAAATCCTGGCCACCGTCGAAATACTCCTTCAACCAGCCGCTGAACGGGTGCGCGCCGGATTCGGCATGGAAGAAACCCCAGGCCTTGCCTTGTTTGGCGTTGTAGCTCTCGTTGAGGTCGGCCAGCATGTTCTCGATGGCGGCCGATTCGGACAACTCAGAATCGCGGGCATGCAGAACTGCAGGTGTGCCGTCGGGTTTTTTGTCGATCAAGTGAACAATGCAATGACGGATCGGCATAGGCTTCTCGGCTGGTTGAAGGGGAGCGGTGGGCCTCCCCCAAAAGTCGCCCAGTGTACCGCACCCATTGGCTAAGACGCGCCTGGAAGGCGGTTTTGGACGACTTCCGACGGCCCATATGCCTTTTTTTCACGGTTTAGAGCGATAAAGCTGACCAAATGGGTATGTTGAGGCGGATATTTCCCCGTCTCTGTGCTAGTTTTGCCCCGTCTTACGCCAAGTCTCGGCGTTAAGCGTGCATTCAGCATCTGTCAGGTCGAACCAATCCCCGTTTCAAGCATCTATAACCCCGATCTCCGTGGTTATGGCCGGGGGTGCCAGGCCATGACGGTCGGGCTCGACGGCTGACACTGCACTCTGCAATCCATATGAATTTGATAGGGAAGGAACACCACAATGGCTATTACTAAAGACCAACTGATCGCTGACCTGGCTGAAGCAGTAGACGCACCGAAAACCACCGTGCGCGCTCTGCTGGACCAACTGAGCCAAGTTGTTGCTGATCAGCTGGAAAACGGCGGCGAAATCACTCTGCCAGGCGTTGGCAAACTGAAAGTGACCGAGCGTCCAGCCCGTACTGGCCGTAACCCTTCGACTGGCGCTGCCATCGAAATCGCTGCCAAGAAAGTTATCAAGCTGGTTGTGGCCAAAGGCCTGACCGACGCTGTTAACAAGTAAGACGCAGCAAAAAAAACCGTGCCTCGGAGCGATCCGGGCACGGTTTTTTGTTGCCTGCGATTTGTGCTGGGCTTTCTTGGGTTAGTCGCGCACCCAGCGCTGGCGCCAGATCTGCTGCTCATTCTTGGTCTGGAAGGTCCAGGCCACAAAACGGCTTTGCTTCTGGCCCTGGGACATCTCCACCACCTGGCTTTCCAGCACGCCGGCTTTTTTCAGGGCTGTCTCGATCGCGGGCAAGTTCGACGCTTTTGACACCAGCGTGCTGAACCACAGCACCTTGTGGGCAAAATGCGCGCTCTCGGCGATCAGCTGCGTCACAAAACGCGCTTCGCCGCCTTCACACCACAGCTCCGCCGATTGACCGCCGAAGTTCAGCACCGGCAGCTTGCGCTTGGGGTCGGCCTTGCCCAGGGCGCGCCATTTGCGCTCGCTGCCCTTGGTGGCTTCGTCCATGGACGCGTGGAAGGGCGGGTTGCACATGGTCAGGTCAAAGCGCTCACCCGGCTCCAGCAAGCCCAGCAGGATCTGCTTGGGGTTGGGTTGCTGGCGCAACTGGATGACCTTGCTCAGGTCATTGGACTGCACGATGGCCTTGGCGGCGGCCACAGCGATTGGGTCGACCTCGGAGCCGAGGAAATTCCAGCGGTACTCCATATAGCCGATCAGCGGGTAGACGCAGTTGGCGCCCATGCCGATGTCCAGCACCTTGACGATAGAGCCGCGCGGAATCTTGCCGTCGTTGACGCTGGCCAGCAGGTCGGCGAGGAAGTGCACGTAGTCGGCACGCCCCGGCACTGGCGGGCAGAGGTAATCCTGCGGGATATCCCAATGCTGGATGCCATAGAACGATTTAAGCAGTGCCCGGTTAAACACCCGCACCGCGTCCGGGCTGGCGAAGTCGATGCTCTCTTTGCCATACGGGTTAATGATCACGAATTTCGCCAGTTCCGGCGTGGTCTTGATCAGCGCCGGGAAGTCGTAACGGCCTGTGTGGCGGTTGCGCGGGTGCAAGGTAGCCTCTTTGCGCGGCGCGACGGGCTTGGCCGGGGCTGCGGTTTTAGGCTTCTTGCGCGGTGGTTTGGGTGTGCTGGGGGCGGTCATGTTGATTCTGGTGTTGGCTCAAAGTGGTGGGCATTGTCACACATTCCTGACTGAAAACAGGAATATCTATCTTTTGGGGGAGTAACCTGGATGTGCGTGTAATCGTAATTATAACGTGACGACTTATTCTTTAATGATTAGTTGACCTGTTACTTCTGACAGTAGATTGATGGTTTTTCAGTGTGTTAGTTTTTTATTGAAATATCAGGTTGGCCTCAATCTACTTAAGGTGATAACACAATGAATAAGCACTTTTCTGTAATTTTAGTTGGATCGATGTTGCTGGCGATGAATGCGTGGGCGGCTGAGGAGTCTCCTTCGGCGAATACGATGAATGGTAAAGCCGCCGGGACTATTATTGTAGAGTCAGCAGGCGCGTCTGCGTTTCGGGTCAGTGATGGCGACTTTGCCGATCCACTCACTATTGGAGTGGCTGGGTCTTCACTCAGAGAAGGTAAAAGCCTCTATATTGAAAATAATGGTTCAAAGGCGACTAATATTAACGTCCAGAATACGACCCTTGCTTCTCCGCTGAATCTTCCAGCGGGATCAAATGTCCAGTTTACTGTTACTTCGGGCAAATGGGTTTCTAAGGAGGTCAGGCCGAATGGGAAAGTGGGCGATCCGGGTACGGGCCAGGTAAATGTTCCGCCTGTATCGCAATAAGCCCGCCCTCAACCTGCTGCTCGCTCGTGGCAAGTTGATAGTTGCCATATTGATCAAAAAGCGCCCATAAAAAAGAGACCTGAGAAGGTCTCTTTTTTACATGGTTTCCAGCTTACAGACTGGAGATCCACACATGTGCTCGGCCAGCTTACCCAACGCCCGCTCAGCCTCGGCCAACTTGGCGGGTTCCTTCTCGATCACTTCAGCCGGCGCATTGTCCAAAAACGCCGAGTTGGACAGCTTGCCGTCCACTTGCTGCACGGCCAAGCTCGTACAAAGAGCATGGCAAAGACATAGTAATCGGCAGTGTGCTACGCGGGTTTGAGTATGCGAAAGCGCAAGTCAGAGCCAAGGTTGAGCATCCGTTTCGGGTGATCAAGCGCCAGTTTGGCTATACGAAAGTGCGCTTTCGTGGTCTGACGAAAAGCAGTGCTCAGCAGACGACGTTGTTCGCCTTGTCGAACTTGTGGATGGTGCGAAAACGATTGTTGAATACTGGAGAGGTGCGCCTGTAATGCGGGCTAATCGCCCTGAAACAGCGCGACTTAGAGGAAAATCATGAATTAAGAAGTGGAAAGGTCTAATGATTCGACCGAATCAGCGCTTTTTGAACCTCACGCAAAGAGCGGATCAAAAAACGGTGGGTACTTCAGACCTTCCTTAGGGGGTGCACTTTCAACTTGGTGGCGGCGTGTATCAGGCCGATGCCGGCTCCCGAGTGCATCGGGAGCGCGGTGTTAGCGAGGTCTCCATCGTGAGTAGGAGATGTTGCTTGGTTAAACTCGATTAGCCAATGAGGCGTCCATGTCCAGTACGAACATGCGCCATTTTGAGTGTCTTATTCTTTTGATTTCTGCGACGCCAACGAAATCCCGAATAGGACCCCGGCAAAACGAGCCATATATTTTTTTGTAGTTCTGCGCTTGAAGTGACGTGATCAATTCGCTGAGCGGTATCTGACCCTTTGGGCGAATAATATCGATACTATGGGCCGCTGCTAATTGTTTCATTACTTTGTCCAGGTCTTGCGGCGTTTTGAGAATATCGTTGGTTACCATGTATTTAGGCTTGAACTCGGTCAAGATATAGTCGGGTGCTAATTTGGGGTTAAGTGAATTGTGTGCTTTGCTTATATAGTTTCCATTCAGCCTTCCCGAAAGATGCTGTAGCAATCGGCTATCATCTGTCGCAATTGACGCGCCTTTAGGTGCGAAAAAATGAAGGTCCACTCCTGATGGAAGAGCGAATCGGAACTTCTCGGCACGCGACGCTCCGTGGCTGTAAATATACGCTTTAGTAGCGTTCGGACCTCCGCTGTAAAGCTCATATGAAGCGGGTCCATTGTGAAAACCAAGACTCCGTGTCTTAACGGTCAGCGTTTCAACGCCCATCTGGCCTTTGGCTATGCTGCTGTGTTGATACGCGAGACTGGTTTCCCTGGCTGCCCCCTTTGCCCCTGCTCTTGCAGCGCGCAAAGCTAGCCCGGCGCCTGCGCCTGCTTCGAGCAGACCGGTCCCGAGTGCAGCCCAACCTAATGCTTCTGAGAGGTCAGGGTCACTTTCTCGTAGTGCCGCAGAGGCGATACCAAAGCCCGCGGACACAGTAGCTAAACCTACCGCTGCTACCGTCCACCCTATTGAAGCACCGCCGGTAAAGGGTGCCAGTGCGATACCGATTACGCCGATCCCCACAGCGGCTACAACCGGGTTTTCGATCACTGGCGCGTGGGTAATGACAGAGTATTGGTTCAAGACCTCCGCGAACCCAGAGGGGTCACTTTTATTGACCGGGTCGTTGCTGCAATACCGATATCGATTTGATCCACCTGCACCAAACGGACTGATAGGGTCAGGAGCGTCAAAGCTTTGTTTCGCGGGATTGTAGACTCTCGCTCCGTTCCCCAGAGGATAATTACCGGTAACGCTGTCCATGGGGTGGCCGTTAAACCCAACCCACGAGCGCTGATCGATGGTATGAGGGCGATAGCCGTATGGCGTGTAAACAAAGTATGAAATTGAATTGGTAGACAGGTCGTAACTGGCAATCACCGAGCCTTTGATGTCTTTTATCTCGAAACTGCGGCTTGTTGTTGGCATGTTGCTGTCTTGGTTGATACTCTGCTGCAGCAATAAGCAGGAAGTGCTCTGGTTCATCAAAATAGAAGTGCGGTAGCTAAAAACTCCATTGCTGCTAAATACACCTTTCCGAGCGT
Organism: Pseudomonas sp. B19125; assembly: GCF_044218855.1. Taxonomy (NCBI): domain Bacteria; kingdom Pseudomonadati; phylum Pseudomonadota; class Gammaproteobacteria; order Pseudomonadales; family Pseudomonadaceae; genus Pseudomonas; species Pseudomonas sp. B19125. The sequence continues at coordinate 5,766,034 of NZ_CP162589.1, read as the reverse complement.
ATTGGAAGTCATCTTTATAATAGTACTGGTCGTAGTGGCCCGTACCTGAGCACCCAGCGAGTCGGCCAATGTTGTCGTAATGGTAGTCGAAACGTTGTTGTGCGTCACTGTGAACGGTTAATTGACCCTGGATATTGTAAGTGAGTGGGAAGCCGTCTTTATTTATAACATAACCAAGGCTGTCATATTTATAAGAATGGGTTTGTTGAGTCGTACCTCTCTGAAGTGTAGTGGATTGAGGTTGGCAGGGGTCTGCAGCCCCAAATGTGTATTTATCGATAAACGTACTGCCATTGCTTGTCACGGTACATTGAATCAGGTTGCCGGCCATGTCGTATATAAAATCCTGTCGGTCAATCACATAGCGGTCAGGCGTGGAGGGTTTATGGGGGCCGCTGCACAGATAGGTTTCGAGTTGCCCTCTGAAATCGTAACGGTACTCTTCCTTGCGCAACAGTGATGCACCTTGCAGTATTTCCATTTCAGCGATTAAAGAGGTGGTATACGTTGTTTTTAATGTAAGGGGTGGAAAACCTGTGGCATTGAATTGACGTTGAATTTCTTGACCGGATGCGTTGTAAGTGTACGCAGTCGTCATGGTCTTACCATGGGTTAGATCATTCAATGTTTCGGATTCCAGTCTACCTAGCGGGCCATATATAAAGTCTACGGTCAGCGTTGCGCTGGCGCTGTTCAGTAGACGGCCTTGGGTGTCGTAAGTGTATTGAGTGCTGTTACCGAACGCATCAGTTGATCGTAGTAAGAGGCCTTGAATGGAGTATTCGTATCTTGCTTGAGAGGTAGTTGAATCACTACCTCGGTGAATGCCTCCGGTAATGGTTTCAGTAAGGGTACGGGTTTGCGCGTCCCAAGCATTGCTCAGCTTAATGCGAGTAGATGAGGTGTTCGTTGCGCTGGGTTGAGTATCTGCTTTGCCCCAATTCCCGCTGCCGATATAGGCATAGTTCACTTTAGTGCCGCCGAGTACGGTAGCCGTCACGCGGCTCAGGCCATCTACTGTCTGGGTGCCCAGTGAAACTGTTTGGCCGCTGGATTCCAGCTTGGCAGCTGTCGCTACGGGTGCTTGGATATGGGCAGGAAAGTCATTAATCGTTGTGATACCGGCGGTTTCCGCACGGCTTACGCGACCAAAAGCGTCGTAATTACGGTGAGTCGCATATGCCTCGCTTGAAGTCTCGGTGGTCAGACGACCTAGGGCGTTGTAGCGATACGTCTGTGAGCTCACGAACTTACCATTGGCATGAAGATACGACTCGTGGCGTTGTTCTCCACCGGGTTCGTCGAATACCTGTATGGTGCGCCCGCCCGTTTCACTGCCTTGTGCTACCCAGGTTGAGGTCTTGCGGTTGACCGGGTCGTACGAAAAATTCTCGGTCTCACCACTCGCGGCCCACTTGATTTCTGAGAGCTGCCCCCAGCGGTCATAGCTGAAGTTACGTGTTTGCGGGGGCAATTGCGTTTTATTGGCGGTGTAGTCGAATTGTGTCGTGGACGCCTCTCGACCTTGGGCGTCGTAAGTTATTTCGTATAACTTCAGCCATGAACCATCAGTGTGTAGCCACTCGTTTCGGATGGGGCGGCCCAACGTATCAAATACGTCTCTGCTTTGTTCTCCGAACGGGCTGGTACGCGTTACTTGAGTTTCGGTGCCAGCGTCTACGTAGGTGAAAGTGGTCGTGCCTTTGAGCTCGGGCTCGCCGGCATATACGGTTTGTTGGATTATACGGCGCTGCGCGTCGTATTCATAAAGGGTCGTATTGTCTTGGGCATCAATGTGGGCCTGAAGCAAGCCGGTGAGCGTTTGAATGACTTGAGTTCCGGTGACTGCAGGTGCAGTGCCCGCGGTCACATAAGTGGTTGTAGTGAGTTGATTGTTGGAAAGCCCGTAGCCGATCGCAGTACTGACTACAGAGCCCGGAACGACCTTGCCGGCGGCGTCAAGGATAGATTGTGTGCTGTTCAATAACCGCCCATGGTGAGGTGAATTAATGTCAGTATCATAAGTATTCTCTTCAAGCACCATGTTGCCGTTCGCCCATGATGAGAGCCTGCCATTGGCATCCCCAACCGGGTTATAGATTGTCAATTTTTTCGAAGGTTTGAGGGTTGGACCTTTTACCAGGGCGTCTTTGACCGGCAGCCCATCGTAACTGTAGAAGGTCCACTGCAAGTCAGTCCGTTGGCCGTTGTTCAGGGTATAGACCTTTTCGGATTCGACGTGAACCTTGAAGTAATTTGGGTCGCCAGGGCAACGAATGGCCACCGGGAGGTTGAAGGTCTGTTGACCGTTACTGGTGACGTAAGGCGAAATAACCTTTTGGCGCAGCTCACGTGTACCCCAGGTCAACCCGGCTTTACCGAACAGCTGGTATCCCCAGCCGATAGGGTTTGCGTAATCACCTATGGCCGCAATAACACTCAAAGGCGTTGTGGGAGTGTTAACTCTTTCTGTTTTGACGAGTATGTCTTCTTCCAACATTCCCCGATAATAAGTCCACTCCGTTGTTACGCCGTTTTCTGTCTTTGAAATGATGTTGCCTAAGGTGTCCATTGTGATAACGACGACTTCCGTGCGAGCGGTCAGGTCGGGGTTGGTGTAGGTCGTGCTAGTGGTGCTTTCAATACGGTCTGGGAGGGGGTCATTAGCGGCACCCGTGAGGACAGTCCCTCCGTTTTTCACGGTTCTACTTAACTCAACGGTTTTCAATAATAAGCCATCTACCCAAGTTGTTTCTTTTGTCGGTAGGCGGTTGGTCGAAAACTGATATTCAGTTTTTTTATTGCCTATCTCCGTTACTGAGGTGATTTGGTTGCCTTTTGAGGTGGTGTAAATATATTGATTGTTTTGTATGATGGTCGCGTTGTTGTCGGTAATAAGGTGGTTGGAAACTTTGCCGTTCTGATAACTAATTGCCTCCGTGAGTCCGCTGCTGTGTTTTATTTTGCTGATAGAGCCGGTGTACTCGAACGCTGTCGTGTCTATCTGGTTGCTCTGCCGTACTGTACTCAACAAGCCCTCGGTAAATTGAAAATCCATCGTGTAATTGTCGTTGGTTCCTGGCCATACATCGAAAGTGACCTGCATTATGCTGCCGAGCATGGTGTAACCAACGGTCAATAGGGTTCCTGACTCGTCGGATACTGACTGTAGGCGTGGGAGCCACAGGCTTATGAGTGAGTTGGTTTCTTTAATCAAATCCCATTGGAGGTAAATTTTATGCCCAGAGGGTGAACTTATTGTAGTTGGAAGATAATAGCCTTCCTCTATTTGCAGGTTGGATGAGGGGGCTCGGAATTTGGTAAGACGTTCTTGTTTTCCACTTTTATGTGTGAATTTAAGTTGCTCGCTATCCCGGCTGATAACGACGTGGGGTAAGGCAATATCGCTTTTTCCGTCCCATGTCCAACTGGCTCCGTTCTCTAAGTAAATTTTGCCGAAATTGTTGTCCCGAATTTCTTGTAGACGGTCTTTGTAAAAATAAGCATGGTTAAATCGGATACTACAATTTTCGAGGTAGTAAGTGCCGCGGCCCGACGTGTGGTAAACCTTCAGATCCAAAGTCGGGCCCAACCCATTATTTCCAACTAATTCAGCTATCGGGATAAATGTGCAAAATGCGCCCGAAAAGGGGTCGACCCCATGAATATTCGGGCTACCTTCGTCAACGACACGTTGTTTAACAGCTGTCGAATTAGCCATCTGGAAACTCCTTAAAAAGTAGGCTGCCTCCGTGCTTCAAAATGATGCACGGCAGAGAGCTTTGTTTCAGAGTAATGCCGCTTTCCAGTGGGTTGATACTGTCAATGTTGACAGTTTTTTATAACTTTTCGCGCTTAAGTGTCTCCATAGTTAGACCAGTTAATTTTGCGCAAAAAAAGAGACCCGAAGGTCTCTCTTTTTATTCCAGCATTGACTTACAAGCTGGCAATCCGACTGCGTTGCTCCGCCAACTTGCCCTGAGCCTGTTCAGCTTCAGCCAACTTGGCGCGCTCCTTATCGATCACCTCCGCCGGCGCCTTGTCGACGAACGCCGCGTTGGACAGCTTGCCGCCCACTCGCTGCACTTCGCCTTGCAGACGCGCAATTTCCTTATCAATACGCGCGGGTTCCGTGCTCTTATCGATTAAACCGGCCGTTGGCACCAGCACTTTCATCTCGCAGGCAGTCAACGAGGTGATCGACTCCAGTTTCACCAGTTTCTTGATTTACGCCCCATTCTCGGTTGACCTGTGCTGTTCCTCGCGACTCGTGTTCTTCACTGGCACTGCCAGTGGCTTACTAAGGCCGACGTTAATCTTGACGCGAACTTCGTGGTTCCCCTCATCAGGCTCTTGAGCTAGTCGATATCGCTTTTAGGGCGCTTTTCGATACACGCTTCGTAGTGCCCCGGCGAAGAATGGCATTGTCAAATATCGAGAATTTAAACTGCGCGACATATGGAATGGCGAAATCGATGCTCCCTCACAGCGGTAAGTGTTGAGATTTAATCGTTGCGCCAGTTTGTGTACGGTTTCGATAAGCCAATTCAACTATTAACTGCCTTGGTAGCCGTCACGAGATTTTTAATCGTTTATCTTCTTGTAAGTTTTAAAAAATCCCCAAAGTTCTTCGAATGATTTGTTCGAATTCGGATGTGTTGTAAGGCATATTACCTCGGCAGAAGTTTCCTACGATTCGATCATAACTGAATCCTTGACGAGTGAGTTCGTTAAGCAGATCGCTGAGAAGCACTGTGCTAGTGGGGCGTAGTAAGTCCGCCTCCAGTTGTTGCGCTAGACTAGATAGTATGGCCTGGGGTGTTAGAGTAGAACTTGCGGGGATTGAGCCGACGTGCAAGTGCTCCGCTATAGTGAATTCATCCAATATGTAGTTGGGTATGTTTGATGCACCTGGTGCATGTCGGAAAGCAGTACGGCCTAATACACGCTCCTGCCAGTTGGTACCAACATCGGCGGCTTTGACACCTAGTGCAGAGCGAAATTGAAACTCAGCAGTCTGAGGGGGAAGCAGGTGTTGAGCCTGCATTGCAGTGCCGTGAGCATCGATATACAAAATCCTACTATTTACCCCACCACTGTAAAGTTCGAATGTGGAGCTGACAGCCATTCCGCCCTGTACCGAATCTACTGTTCCCCCTAGTATCTGGCCAGCAGGCACGTTTCCTCTGCGAGTTATTGCTCGTCGTACGATACGTTGTGACAGCGGCACACTGTTTTCTACATATCTTGTGCCCGCAGTCAGCGCTGTTCTTGATCCTAGTTTGGCCCCCAAGCCCGAGACGCCAGCACTGACGAATCCCGTCCCTAACGAGAGCGTATCGAAAGCATCTGCTAGCATAGGGTCGCTTTTTTGTAATGCCGCCGATGCAATTCCAAACCCCGCCGACGCTACAGCAAGGCCTGTAGCCGCAACAGCCCAACCGACCGATGCGCCGCCGGTAAATGGTGCCAGTACGATACCGACTATCCCGACCAACGCCGCTTGGACGACAGGGTCCTCTATTGCGGGGGCGTGGGTAATTACAGTGTATTGATTAACAATTTCGGCATGCCCACTTGGGTCTGTATAGTTCACCGGGTCGTTGTGGCAATAGCTGCGATTGTTCACACCCCCCTCACCAAATGGACTGTATTTGTCGTCTGGCGACTGAAAACGTTCATGGAAAGGGTCGTAGACCCTAACACCATTACCCAAGTGATAACAGCCACTGACTCTGTCAATGGGTTGACCATTGAAGCCAATCCAAGAATTGTTTTCCCAAAGGAGTGGGCGATAACCGAACGGTGTGTAGTCAAAAAAGGTGATGCTTTGGCGCTGCAGGTCGTAGCTAGCAATTACTGTGCCTTTTAAGTCTTTGATTTCGAAACTTGAGTTGGTAGTGGGAGGCGCATCATCGATGCTTTGTACGTCTATTTTTAATAAGCAGCTGGCGCTAGAATTAAGCACAGTGGAAGTGCAGTTAATCTGTTTTTCATTTATCTTAAAGGTGCTTTCTCTAGCGTATTGTATATCTCCTTTGTAAAAGAAATTTTCAAAGTAATTTTTGCCTTGGCACCCGACCACCTGGCCAACATTGTTGTAAAAATAAGTGTATTCGTTTTCGGAGTTAGAAAGCTTCCCAAGTTGATTTGTGTCATTGTATGTTAGTTTTTCACCATTGTTATCGATGAGATAACCATTGTCATTATATGAAAATATGCAAGTGCTATTGCTCTTGTCGAGTCGAGTGCGAGAAGACTTGTTTAGACGTGTATGGTCGGTAGTGTCATAGGTAAAAGAGTTGATGAGTTTTTCTTTATTGTATGTATTTGTGCAGCTCGATAAGTTGCCGAGTGTGTCATACGTGTACGCTTGGGCCTCAAGTGTGACACCCTCTGGATTAACAGGTTTACGAGTGCCCTCGCAGGTGTAGGTAGATAATTTTTCTTGCGTATCATAAGTAAATTTTTCAAGGCGCAGGAGGTGAATATCTTGGTAAAGTCCCATTTTACTAATTTTATTTTTCTTGTCGTACTCCAGCGTGAGCGTTAGTTTGGCAAAGCCTTCGCATTCAAAGGTGCGTTGGATTTCGCGATTATGAATGTCATAAGTATATTTCGTGTACATCGTTTCACAGCCGCCAAGGTCGGTCAGAGTTTCTTCTGTTAATTGACCATTAATATTATAGCTGAGCTCCAACTTGCATAACGCGCTGGATGACCCCGTTAATCTCCCAGAGTCGTCATAGATGAATGCGGTGTTAGTACCCCATACGTCGGTTTCGCTCAGCAAAAGACCACGCATGGATCGAATGTAGCTAATACTGCGTGTAGTATTTTTGCCATCAGGTTTGGCATCCCCTATGGTTGTTTCGATAGTTTCATTTTTGATTGGATCATGGGTCACTGTCAGGATGCAGGGATGGGGTTGCTTAAAGTTACTGAGCTTAGAGTCAGACTTGCCCCAGTGAGTATTGCCCTTGTACGTAAATTGGGACTTGCGACCACCAATACTTGATTGGACCACGCGCCCTAATCTATCAACCTGGCGAGAACCCAAGGTGAAAGCAGCCTTTGTCAAATTGTCTTCTACTTGAGCCTGACTGGCAGTTGTCGCTGTTGTATGGTTAGCATATTTATTGATCATTATCTCATTGCCGACTGCAATACGTGTCGGCCGGCCAAAAGGGTCGTAGGCGAACGCCAGTTCGGGCCTGTCGGATGAAGACTCCTTAATGAGTCTTCTATTGGCGTCGTAGGTCCTACTCCGAGTGCGTAAACTCTGCCCGTTTGCAGAATGAAAGATTTCCTGTTGGGTCTCGCCATGCGGTAGCCCTGATTCGACGGTTGTTATTGAGCTGGATTGAGATCCCAAAGATTTCCAGTGTGTGTACTGTTCCCACACATTATTATGGCTGTAACCTTCTTTAGCACCGTCGGACCACGTGACTCCGGATGCCATTCCCCAGCCGTCATAATCAATGGTACGTGTCCGTGTAAAAAGCAATGTTCCATCAGGTCGATAGTCGTTTTCGGTAATGGAGTCAATACGCCCCATGCGCCCATAAGTCTTTTTAATTTGTGTTAATTCGGTGACCTTATTCTGCTTTCCTGTGGGGTGTATCCGCTCAGTTTTGATGTGACGATCCTGGCTGTCGAAAAACTCCCGAGTTTTTTCCCCCACAGTATTAGTTCTGTCAACGGTCGTTCCATCTGGATTTTTTTGATAATAGAAAGTTGTAGTGTTTTCTGTTGTGGTCCCTGGAGCACCATTCTTCTTTTGAATTAGACGGCCGCGTTTATCATACTGATAGCTTGAGGTGTTTCCATACGGGTCAGTAGATGAAATTAATTGACCTGTAAGTGCCAGTTGAGAATCTTTTTGCGTAGTGGTAAGAGTGCCTCCTATGTTTATTGTCGTAGTGGTGATGAGTTGCACACTATCGCCTGTAAATAGGCTATAGCAGAACGTTGTTGCCAAAACTGAAAGAGGGATAATCTGGCCGGACGCGTCAAGAATACTCTGGTCGCTTGATGATACCCGGCCATGTTCAGTCGATGTGGGGTCATTGATGTATTTAGTTTGTTCTAAGAGCATTTTGCTATCTTGCCAGGAATTTAGCTTGCCGTCCTTATCTGCTAGAGGATTGTGTATAGTCAACTTTAGTGAAGGTTTTACCGCCGGCCCTCTAACCATCTTACCTTTGACTGGTAAGGCACTGTAGCCGTAATAAGTGCAGCTTAAGTATGAGCGATTATTGTTGCTGTCTAATGTATAGGTTCTCTCGGACTCAAGATAAACGCGAAAATAATTGGGGTCGCCGGGGCAAGAAATTTTGACAGGAAGATTGAATTTTTCTTTCCCGTTGTCGGTAAGTACAGGAGATAGAGTTAGCGTGTGATGTTCTGCTGTTCCCCAAGTTAATCCTCTTTTTGCAAAAAGTAAAAATCCCCAACCTATAGGGCTGGAGTATTCAAATATCGCTGCAACAGTAGAAAAAAAACCTTTGCTCTGAATGTGTTTTGTTGTGACAAGATCTTCTTCTTTCGGCATGCCTTGATAGTATGTCCATTCGGTAGTTATTCCATTTTCTGTCTTGGAAATAATATTGCCTAGCGTGTCAAAGCGGATGACGCTGCGTTCGGTTCGAGTAAACGGTGAGGCATTTGAATACGTGGTAGTAGTAGTGACTTGCAAACCTACAGGAATGACGTCCTTTGATGCGCTCGTCTGGAGAGCCTTATCTATCACCTCTGCTCGTTCGACTTCAACAACTTTGACCAGCAAACCATTGAGAAAAGTGGCTTCTTTAATAGGGAGGCCATTGGAAGTGTAGTGGTGGTCTACTGTTTTTTTATCAAGATCTGTCACGGATGTTATCAGGGTCCCATTGTTGCTTTTGTAAGTATATGCATTGGACTGTACTAGGATTTTATTGCTATCTGTAATGATGTGTTTTGAAACTTTTCCTTCAGTATAAGTGATGTCTTCTGTCGCGGAAGAGTTGTAAGTTATTTTTTTTATTAATGCGCTTTTTTGGTACTTTGATGCTACGACGGTTTCATGTGAGTATTCGGTTGTGCTGTCTGTTTTACTGTTATATGTTTTCTTTAGGTGGACGGGCGTGTTAGGCGAAAGGCCGACTGTTTCCGTATCAGTCTCAAATGTGACGGTATAGCTTTCTAGGGTGTCTGGAAAGACGGTAAGAGTGGCTGTAAGTTTGTTTTCTTTCTGTGTGTATGTTGCGCTTAATAAGGTTTTTGATTCGTCGCTAATTGAACTGAGTCTAGGGAAAGCATTTTGAGGGCCGGTAGGTGTCTCCCATTTTATAATGAGTTCATTGCCTAGGGGGGAAATTATCCTTTCGGGCAAATAAATATTGAAGTCTATGCCCCCCATTAAGCGCGTGCTGAAACTTCCGTCTAGTATTTCAGTTTGGCCGTTTTTATACGCAATCGATAATTTTTTTTCTGATGCGTTGTTTTTAATAATTGCTGTGGGTAAGTAAATATTTGATTGGCCGTCCCATTTCCAAACTTCGGCATCGTTTAGAAAGATTTTTCCAGTTTTTTCTTCGTTGTGCGGCTCTTTCCTAGCATGGCTGAATCTGAAGCGCCAATCTCCAAAACCCGCATCGCAACCCTCACCATTCTGGTTGGGCAAATAATGGAGTTTTAGATCTAATACCGGGCCAAGGCCGTTATTTCCAACTAGTGTTGCGACGAAAATGCTTGAGCAAAAATATCCAGTTAGCGGGTCGATGCCATGGATGTCTGGCCGGGAGTAGATAGGGATTTGCCGACTATCGGTTTGAGTTGTCATTTAGGACAGGCTCCAGAAATTTACTCTTTGGGGGGGCGATATTCATCGCAAAGTAATTTCAGGTTACCGCGTGCCTTTTTGCATCGGATACTGTCAGGATTGACAGTTTTTTATATTTTTTTGGTTAGTTCTTTATTTCGAATCGTTTTCTGAGGTGGCGACAAACAGAAATGGGCCTGCCTATTGTGGTTATAAGCTGAACGCACGATGCATAGGCAAGTGAGAGCATGACGCCCGTTTCTTTATTAGTGATGGTTTTTTGGAAATGAGTCGTGAGGGAGGGTTTGCTTTGTTCGGCGAGTAGTGTGCGACAGGCGTTCATTGTTCGCTGTTACTGAAGAAAAAGCCTAGACATATGATTCGGATTATGCCAGTAGTAATGAGTGTTGCGCGGTACGCGACTTTTTATTATCTTCAGCATCTCTCAGCAAAGTGCCGGATAGGAAACCCTCGAATAACAGCAGGTGAAGATTTCTGCAGTTTCAGTCTCTAGAGTAAAATAAAGTCCGATACCACTAAGAGTATCGGACTTTCGTTTCTTGCGCTTAATGGTCAACCGAGAGGGCTAACAGACCAGCGTTAGGTCCGAAAGCCTCTCTTTGGTGGTGAGTTTCTTATAGGTTGGCAATACGTGCATATTGTTCCCCTAACTTGGCCAATGTTTGTTCAGCCTCAGACAATTTTGCACGTTCCTTATCGATCACCTCAGCCGGCGCCTTGTCGACAAACGCCGCATTAGACAGCTTGCCGCCCACCCGCTGCACTTCCCCTTGCAGGCGCGCAATTTCCTTATCAAGACGCGCCAGTTCCGCGCCTTTGTCGATCAAACCTGCCATCGGCACCAGCACTTCCATCTCGCCAACCAATGCGGTCGCAGACAGCGGCGCATCTTCGCCAGCCGCCAATACAGTGATCGACTCCAGCTTCGCCAGCTTCTTGAGCAGTGCGTCGTTCTCAGTGAGGCGACGCTGATCTTCGCTGCTGGCGTTCTTTACAAACACCGCCAACGGCTTGCCCGGCCCGATGTTCATCTCGGCACGGATGTTACGCGTGCCCATCATCAGGGTCTTGAGCCATTCGATATCACTTTCGGCCGCCTCATCGATGCGTGCTTCATTGGCCACTGGCCAAGGTTGCAGCATGATGGTCTTGCCTTCGATACCGGCCAGCGGCGCGATGCGTTGCCAGATCTCTTCGGTGATGAACGGCATGAACGGGTGCGCCAGGCGCAGTGCCACTTCCAGTACGCGCACCAGGGTGCGACGGGTGCCGCGCTGGCGCTCGATCGGCGAGTTTTCGTCCCACAGTACCGGCTTGGACAGTTCCAGGTACCAGTCGCAATACTGGTTCCAGATGAACTCGTACAAGGCCTGTGCGGCGAGGTCGAAACGGAACTGGTCGAGCTGGCGGGTCACTTCGGCTTCGGTGCGTTGCAGCTGCGAGATGATCCAGCGATCGGCCAGGCTCAGTTCGACTGCTTCGCCGTTCTGACCGCAGTCTTCGCCTTTATCCAGCACGTAACGTGCAGCGTTCCAGATCTTGTTGCAGAAGTTGCGATAGCCTTCGACGCGGCCCATGTCGAACTTGATGTCGCGACCGGTGGACGCCAGCGAGCAGAACGTGAAACGCAGGGCGTCGGTGCCGTAGCTGGCGATGCCGTCGGCGAACTCGTCGCGGGTCTGCTTCTCGATCTTCTTGGCCAGTTTTGGCTGCATCAGGCCCGAGGTGCGTTTCTGCACCAGGGTTTCCAGGTCGATGCCGTCGATGATGTCCAGCGGGTCAAGGACGTTGCCCTTGGACTTGGACATCTTCTGGCCCTGGCCATCCCGCACCAGGCCGTGTACGTACACGGTCTTGAACGGCACCTGCGGCGTGCCGTCTTCGTTCTTCACCAAGTGCATGGTGAGCATGATCATCCGGGCAACCCAGAAGAAAATGATATCGAAGCCGGTAACCAGCACGTCGGTGGAGTGGAATTTCTTCAGGAACTCGGTCTGTTGCGGCCAGCCCAGGGTCGAGAAGGTCCACAGGCCCGAGCTGAACCAGGTGTCGAGTACGTCGTTGTCCTGTTGCAGGGCGATGTCCGCGCCGAGGTTGTGCTTGGCACGCACTTCGGCTTCATCGCGGCCTACGTACACCTTGCCCGACTCGTCGTACCAGGCCGGAATGCGGTGGCCCCACCACAGCTGACGGCTGATGCACCAGTCCTGGATGTCGCGCATCCACGAGAAGTACATGTTTTCGTACTGTTTGGGCACGAACTGAATGCGGCCGTCTTCCACGGCAGCAATCGCAGGCTCGGCCAATGGTTTGGTGGACACGTACCACTGGTCGGTCAGCCACGGCTCGATTACGGTGCCGGAACGGTCGCCCTTCGGCACTTTGAGGCCGTGGTCGTCAACGCTCACCAGCAAGCCGGCAGCGTCAAAGGCGGCCACGATCTGCTTGCGCGCTTCGAAACGGTCGAGGCCGGCGTATTCGGCCGGGATCTTGCCGTCGATGCTGTCGTTCAGCGTGCCGTCCAGATTGAACACCTGACAGGCCGGCAATACGGCGGCGTTTTTGTCGAAGATGTTCAACAGCGGCAGGTTGTGGCGCTTGCCGACTTCGTAGTCGTTGAAATCGTGGGCCGGGGTGATTTTCACGCAGCCGGTGCCGAATTCAGGGTCGCAGTAGTCGTCCGCGATGATCGGGATACGACGGCCGACCAATGGCAGCTCGACGAATTTGCCGATCAGTGCCTGGTAGCGTTCATCGTTCGGGTTAACCGCCACGGCGGCGTCTCCGAGCATGGTTTCCGGACGCGTGGTGGCGACGATCAGGTAGTCGTTGCCCTCAGCGGTCTTGGCGCCATCGGCCAGCGGGTACTTGAGGTTCCACAGGAAGCCTTTCTCGTCGTGGTTTTCCACTTCGAGGTCGGAAATGGCCGTGTGCAACTTGGTGTCCCAGTTGACCAGGCGCTTGCCGCGGTAGATCAGGCCGTCTTCGTGCAGGCGCACGAAGGCTTCTTTCACCGATTCCGACAGGCCGTCGTCCATGGTGAAGCGCTCGCGGCTCCAGTCCACAGACGAACCCAGGCGACGGATCTGACGGCTGATATTGCCGCCGGACTGATCCTTCCATTCCCAGATCTTTTCCAGGAACTTCTCGCGGCCCAGGTCGTGACGGTTCTGGCCGGTGGCTTCGAGCTGGCGTTCCACCAGCATCTGCGTGGCGATACCGGCGTGGTCGGTGCCCGGTTGCCACAGGGTGTTACGGCCCTGCATGCGGCGGAAACGGATCAACGCATCCATGATCGCATTGTTGAAGCCATGGCCCATGTGCAGGCTGCCAGTGACGTTCGGTGGCGGAATCATGATGGTGTAGGACTCGCCCGCACCTTGCGGGGCGAAATAGTTCTCGGACTCCCAAGTGTTGTACCAGGAAGTTTCAATGGCGTGCGGCTGGTAGGTCTTATCCATGCGCGGCGGGACCCTATTGGCATTTATTCAGGAAAAGCCGGGAAGTATAGCGGGGATGAGCCAGCGCGCGTAGGGCGAGGTGATGGGCGATGTAAAAAACTGCATCACCCAGTTGAACTCGATGTGGTTTACATAGGCTGGCACTATGTTTTTGAGCGGGGGTAATTGTTACGTAAGCCCATTCTGGCAATACGCTGCCGTTCAGACCGCTTTAGCCCCGTGAAATGGGCGCTTGGTCGCTGGTATCGCACGCTGAGTCATTGCGCTTCGCGCGTCACCAGGTACCGTGCGACCAGACTGGTTTATGTCTTGCGCACGGTCAGGGTGACGCCCTCCCAGCCTGACACCTGTGTACCGTTGGCATCAAACTCTGCAATAGCGAGGGATGTCGACTCGGGGTAAAGATCCTGACTCAATTGCAGTTGCCAATCGCCATTGATGTTTGCTTTGGGTTTTCCAAACAGAACGGAGCCACCACTGAGGTAAACATAAACAATGGCATTGGCTGCCGCTTTGCCGGTGAGTAATGGGCGAAGCGAGTCTACGGTGGTGGAGCTGGTGAGTCTGGGCGGGCTGCCGGGCGGCAGGGCAGAGCCACCCGAGGCAAGATTCACCGTCAAAAACACATCCTCCGCCCAACTGCCAGGCTGTCCATTGGCGTCGAGCAGCCCAAGCGAAATCCGCGATTGTTTAGTGCTCGGGTCAACGGTGAGATCCAGAGTTAATGGCATTGACCAGTCGCCGTTAGCGTCTGCGAGGGTTTTGCCCAGTTGCGCGCCGTTGTACTGGTACACCGTAACGTTCGCATTGGCCGGTGCTTTGCCTTGCAGCGTGGGGAGCAGCGAAGTGACAGTGCTGGAGCTGGTGAGTTTGGGTGGGCTGCCTGGCGGCAGGGCAGAGCCACCCGAGGCAAGATTCACCGTCAAAAACACATCCTCCGCCCAACTGCCAGGCTGTCCATTGGCGTCGAGCAGCCCAAGCGAAATCCGCGATTGTTTAGTGCTCGGGTCAACGGTGAGATCCAGAGTTAATGGCATTGACCAGTCGCCGTTAGCGTCTGCGAGGGTTTTGCCCAGTTGCGCGCCGTTGTACTGGTACACCGTAACGTTCGCATTGGCCGGTGCTTTGCCTTGCAGCGTGGGGAGCAGCGAAGTGACAGTGCTGGAGCTGGTGAGTCTGGGCGGGCTGCCGGGCGGCAGGGCAGAGCCACCCGAGGCAAGATTCACCGTCAAAAACACATCCTCCGCCCAACTGCCAGGCTGTCCATTGGCGTCGAGCAGCCCAAGCGAAATCCGCGATTGTTTAGTGCTCGGGTCAACGGTGAGATCCAGAGTTAATGGCATTGACCAGTCGCCGTTAGCGTCTGCGAGGGTTTTGCCCAGTTGCGCGCCGTTGTACTGGTACACCGTAACGTTCGCATTGGCCGGTGCTTTGCCTTGCAGCGTGGGGAGCAGCGAAGTGACAGTGCTGGAGCTGGTGAGTCTGGGCGGGCTGCCGGGCGGCAGGGCAGAGCCACCCGAGGCAAGATTCACCGTCAAAAACACATCCTCCGCCCAACTGCCAGGCTGTCCATTGGCGTCGAGCAGCCCAAGCGAAATCCGCGATTGTTTAGTGCTCGGGTCAACGGTGAGATCCAGAGTTAATGGCATTGACCAGTCGCCGTTAGCGTCTGCGAGGGTTTTGCCCAGTTGCGCGCCGTTGTACTGGTACACCGTAACGTTCGCATTGGCCGGTGCTTTGCCTTGCAGCGTGGGGAGCAGCGAAGTGACAGTGCTGGAGCTGGTGAGTCTGGGCGGGCTGCCGGGCGGCAGGGCAGAGCCACCCGAGGCAAGATTCACCGTCAAAAACACATCCTCCGCCCAACTGCCAGGCTGTCCATTGGCGTCGAGCAGCCCAAGCGAAATCCGCGATTGTTTAGTGCTCGGGTCAACGGTGAGATCCAGAGTTAATGGCATTGACCAGTCGCCGTTAGCGTCTGCGAGGGTTTTGCCCAGTTGCGCGCCGTTGTACTGGTACACCGTAACGTTCGCATTGGCCGGTGCTTTGCCTTGCAGCGTGGGGAGCAGCGAAGTGACAGTGCTGGAGCTGGTGAGTCTGGGCGGGCTGCCGGGCGGCAGGGCAGAGCCACCCGAGGCAAGATTCACCGTCAAAAACACATCCTCCGCCCAACTGCCAGGCTGTCCATTGGCGTCGAGCAGCCCAAGCGAAATCCGCGATTGTTTAGTGCTCGGGTCAACGGTGAGATCCAGAGTTAATGGCATTGACCAGTCGCCGTTAGCGTCTGCGAGGGTTTTGCCCAGTTGCGCGCCGTTGTACTGGTACACCGTAACGTTCGCATTGGCCGGTGCTTTGCCTTGCAGCGTGGGGAGCAGCGAAGTGACAGTGCTGGAGCTGGTGAGTCTGGGCGGGCTGCCGGGCGGCAGGGCAGAGCCACCCGAGGCAAGATTCACCGTCAAAAACACATCCTCCGCCCAACTGCCAGGCTGTCCATTGGCGTCGAGCAGCCCAAGCGAAATCCGCGATTGTTTAGTGCTCGGGTCAACGGTGAGATCCAGAGTTAATGGCATTGACCAGTCGCCGTTAGCGTCTGCGAGGGTTTTGCCCAGTTGCGCGCCGTTGTACTGGTACACCGTAACGTTCGCATTGGCCGGTGCTTTGCCTTGCAGCGTGGGGAGCAGCGAAGTGACAGTGCTGGAGCTGGTGAGTTTGGGTGGGCTGCCTGGCGGCAGGGCAGAGCCACCCGAGGCAAGATTCACCGTCAAAAACACATCCTCCGCCCAACTGCCAGGCTGTCCATTGGCGTCGAGCAGCCCAAGCGAAATCCGCGATTGTTTAGTGCTCGGGTCAACGGTGAGATCCAGAGTTAATGGCATTGACCAGTCGCCGTTAGCGTCTGCGAGGGTTTTGCCCAGTTGCGCGCCGTTGTACTGGTACACCGTAACGTTCGCATTGGCCGGTGCTTTGCCTTGCAGCGTGGGGAGCAGCGAAGTGACAGTGCTGGAGCTGGTGAGTTTGGGTGGGCTGCCTGGCGGCAGGGCAGAGCCAGCGCCGCTTGTCAACAAAACCGTCAACTGAACACCCACCCAAGGCGATAAAGCGTTGCCCCCGGCATCATTCGCGATCAACGCAAGGTCTACCCAGTTATTGGCATCAACGACAAGGTCAGTAGTCGGCGTGGCTTCCCAATAGCCATTACTGTCCGCACCCTCTGAAGCGTAGTAAACGCTGCCACCCGAATGGGCAATCACCACAGTCGCATTCGGTGGTGCCGTCCCTGTAAGCCGCGGGCGAAGGGAGTCAACGATAGTCAGGCTGGTGAGAACGGGGGAGTTATCTGACTCGGAGGGGCCGTTTCCTGCCATTGGAGAAGGGTCGCCAACGTGAAAGGCAAGATTGGGTGCATACCCTTGGCTCAGGTCGTAATAGGCGGAGACAGAATAGGGGCCCAAAGGTAGCGCTATATCGGATTGAGTCAGCCAGTTACCGTTTTCATCGACGGTTGTTTGTGCAACGACTAGACCGGTACCTGATTGACATATGGAGACAGGTTGGCCTGGAGTTCCTTCGCCGAAGAAAATCGGGAAGCGCACAGGTGTCCATTCGGTAATTGGATAGAACAGAGTGGGAACGCCCATCATGTAAATCTCCGACGAGGGATAATTTCAGATGAGCTTTGTCCAAAATCGCTGGTGCATCTACTGTTAGAAATACCAGTTACGACAGGTGGTCATGTCATGATGTGAGTGGGTGCATGCCCTCCTTGGCACCGACCGCATCGCGACATAGGCATTCTGGACAGGCATCCTGGCTCAGGACTGGTATTGATTGAGCAACCGCTCCATGCGCGCATCCATCCGCCGTTTGATCTCGGCTTCAATATGCGGGGCAAAGTCGTCGATCACATCCTGCATGATCAGTTGCGCGGCGGCACGCAGTTCATTGTCCAGGTGCAGCAGCAACGCGTCGGGCGCTTTTTCTGCGGCAGGTGCCGGTTCTGCAGTGGGGGCTGGTGTGACAGGTTCAGGTGCGGCAGGTTTGCCACCGACCATGTCGAACAACAGCGGAATCTGTACCTCGCCCTCGACCGATTCGGTCAGCAGCGGCGGTTGCAACTCATCATCACCGAGCAATTGACGGATCGACTCCAGGTCGTCCAGCAAGTGGTCGTCTTTTTTCAGCGGGTTTGGAGTGTCCATCGTGTGCTCAAAGTCGTTGTAGCCGGTTATCTTGCAGAGGATAGCCCTGTTCGCGGTAGAAACGGAAACTCTCCCGCGCGGCCTGACGAATAGCCGGGTCTTCGACCACCACTTCCGCCACGCGGGCAAAAGCCTTGGCAAAGGCCGGTACTTTCAGGTCGAGGTTCACCAGCAGGTCTTGGTGATCGCCGCAGTTGTCGCCCAAACCCAGCACAATCAGGCCTTCGGGTTCGGACTCGGCGGGGCCGTGGGGCACGAAGCTTTCGCCCTTGAAGCGCCACAGGCGGGCGTCAAGGTCTTCACGCTGAGCGGCATCGCTGCAATGCAGGTAGATGCGGTGGCCCATGCGCCAGGCTTTTTCGGTAAGTTTGCAGGCAAAGTCCAGGCGCGCAGAGGGATCGGCGCTGGGCAATATATAGAAGTCGACTTGGGTCATTGCGGTTCCTGAGACCGGGGCGCCGTGAAGGCCGCCCCGGAATCTTCAGTTTCAGGCTTTGGCGCGATCCAGCAGGTACTGGGTCAACAGAGGAACCGGACGGCCACTGGCGCCCTTGTCCTTGCCGCCGCTGGTCCAGGCCGTGCCGGCGATGTCCAGGTGCGCCCAGTTGAAGTTCTTGGCGAAGCGCGACAGGAAGCAGGCGGCGGTGATGGTGCCGGCTTTAGGGCCGCCGATGTTGGCGATATCGGCGAACGGGCTGTCCAGTTGTTCCTGGTACTCGTCGAACAGCGGCAGTTGCCAGGCGCGGTCGTCGGCAGCCTTGCCGGCGCTGAGCAGTTGCTCGATCAACTCGTCGTTGTTACCCAGCAGGCCCGAGGTGTGAGCGCCCAGGGCGACCACGCAGGCACCGGTCAGGGTGGCAATGTCGATCACGGCCTGTGGCTTGAAGCGTTCGGCGTAGGTGAGGGCATCGCACAGCACCAGACGGCCTTCGGCGTCGGTGTTGAGGATCTCGACAGTCTGGCCGCTCATGGTGGTGACGATGTCGCCCGGGCGTGCAGCACCACCGCTCGGCATGTTCTCGGCGCAGGCCAGGATGCACACCAGGTTGATTGGCAGCTTGAGTTCCAGCACGGCACGCAGGGTGCCGAACACGCTGGCGGCGCCGCCCATGTCGTATTTCATTTCGTCCATGCCGGCGCCCGGCTTGAGGCTGATGCCGCCGGTGTCGAAGGTGATGCCTTTGCCGACCAGCGCGTAAGGCTTCTCGGACTTCTTGCCGCCGTTGTATTGCATCACGATCAGGCGTGGCGGCTGGTCGCTGCCCTGGCCCACGGCATAGAACGAGCCCATGCCCAGTTCCTTGATCTTCTTCTCGTCCAGCACTTCAACCTTCAGGCCCTTGAACTCCTTGCCCAGCGCCTTGGCTTGTTCGCCCAGGTAGGTTGGGTGGCAGATGTTCGGCGGCAGGTTGCCCAGGTCACGGGTAAACGACATGCCGTTGGCGATGGCGGTGGCGTGGGTGACGGCGCGCTCGACTTCAGCCTGGGCGGCCTTGATGGTCAGCAGGGTGATTTTCTTGATGGCGCGCGGTTCGGCCTTCTGGCTCTTGAACTGGTCGAAGACGTAACCGCCGTCCACCAGGCTTTCGGCCAGCAGGCGGGTCTTGCCGTAGCTGTCACGGCCTTTTACGACGATTTCATCGAGGGCCAGTGCCGCATCGGTGCCGCCCAGGCCTTTAAGAGTGGTGAGGATACCGCTGATGATTTTGCGGAACGGGCGGTCGCCCAGTTCGGCGTCCTTGCCCACGCCCACCAGCAATACACGGTCGGCTTTAAGGTTGGGCAGGCTTTGCAGCAGCAGGCTTTGGCCGACTTTGCCGGCCAGGTCGCCGCGCTTGAGGACCGCGCTGATGGCGCCGCCGCTCAGTTCGTCCAGTTGCTTGGCGGCGACGCCGAGCTTGCGCCCTTCGCCGACGGCGACCACGAGGGTGGCGGTTTTCAACGTTTCGGGGCTAACGCTTTTTACAACCAATTCCATTTTCGGGTCCCTTATTTAAGGTCTGTGAGCCTGGCGTCTGTACGCAGGCTTTGATGCTTGGCAGCTTTGTAAACCGCCCGCGACAAAGGCCGCAGTTTGAACCTCGCCAGAGCAGCCTGACAACCCTTGCAGCACGCTTTGTGCGCGCGTATGAGCAAGCACCGTGACAGGCGCGGTCAATCACAGGATAATGCGCAATCTTTTTAGCCGGCCCGTGCATGTGGGTCGACTCGGTATGCTTGCTTGTTTGGCCGCCTTAGCCTGACAACCCTGGAGTGTCTGGTTTGATCGTCTTCCGTTATCTGTCCCGCGAAGTCCTGTTGACCCTGAGTGCCGTGAGTGCGGTATTGCTGGTCATCACCATGAGTGGTCGTTTCGTCAAATTCCTCGCCCAGGCGGCCTCGGGCGCCCTGGATCCGGGCTCGTTGTTCCTGATCATGGGCTTTCGCCTGCCGGGTTTTTTGCAGCTGATCCTGCCGCTTGGCCTGTTTCTCGGCATCCTGCTGGCCTATGGCCGGCTTTACCTTGAAAGTGAAATGACCGTGCTTTCGGCCACCGGCATGAGCCAGCAGCGTCTGCTGGCCATGACCATGGTGCCGGCCACCGGCGTTGCGCTGGTGGTGGCCTGGTTGAGCATGAGCCTGGCGCCCCAGGGCGCCATGCAGTTCCAGCTGCTGCTGAACAAGCAGGACGCGATGACCGAGTTCGATACCCTGGAGCCCGGGCGCTTCCAGGCGCTCAACGACGGCACGCGGGTCACCTATACCGAAACCATGACCGACGACCGCTCTAACCTTGGCGGTGTGTTCATCTCGCAGAAAAACCTCGGCCTGAACCAGAAGGACCGCGGTATTTCGATTCTGGTAGCCAACAGCGGGCGCCAGGAAATACGCCCTGACGGTAACCGCTACCTGATCCTGGAAAATGGCTACCGCTACGACGGCAGCCCTGGGCTGGCGGAATACCGGGCGGTCAAATACGACACTTATGGCGTAATGCTGGCCAAGCCTGACATCAGTGAAGAGGTCACCGACCGCGATGCACTGCCGACGCTATCGCTGATCGGTAATCCCGAGCTGCGCTCCGTTGCCGAGCTGCAATGGCGACTCTCCCTGCCGCTGCTGGTGTTCATCGTGACGTTGATGGCGGTGCCGCTGTCGCGCGTCAACCCGCGCCAGGGCCGCTTCCTCAAGCTGTTGCCGGCGATCCTTTTGTACATGGCTTACCTGACCATCCTGATTTCCGCCCGTGGCTCCCTGGAGAAGGGCAAGCTGTCGCCAACCCTGGGCCTGTGGTGGGTGCACGGGATCTTCCTGGTGATCGGCCTGGGGCTGCTCTACTGGGAACCTATCCGTTTGAAAATGAAGAGCCGTCGTGGCCTGAAGGAGTTGGCTCGTGGCTAAGCTCGACCGCTACATTGGTAGCAGCGTACTGATCGCCATCCTGGCGGTATTGGGCATCATCCTTGGCCTGGCGTGCCTGTTTGCCTTTATTGATGAAGTGGGCAACGTCACCGACACCTATACCGTCACCCACGTATTGAGCTACGTGGCGCTGACCGCACCGCGTCGCCTCTACGACATGATGCCGATGGCGGCGCTGATCGGCTGCCTGATCGGCCTGGGCAGCCTGGCCAGCAGCAGCGAATTGACCATTATGCGAGCGGCGGGCGTTTCCATCGGCCGCATCGTCTGGGCCGTCATGAAACCCATGCTGTTGCTGATGGCGTGCAGTGTGCTGATCGGCGAGTACGTAGCACCACCGACCGAAGCCACGGCCCAGGCCAATCGAGCCCTGGCCCAGGGTTCGGGGGATGCGCAGAGCGCCAAGCACGGCCTGTGGCACCGCCAGGGTGATGAGTTTATTCACATCAACGCCGTGCAACCGGGCGGTTTGCTGGTGGGTGTGACGCGTTATACGTTCGACAAAGAGCGGCATATGCTGACCTCCAGTTTCTCCAAGCGTGCGCAGTACGACGAGGGGAAATGGGAGCTGTACGATGTCACCACGACGTATTTCCGTAATGTGGGGCAGGGCATCAAGGCCTACACCGAAGTGATCAATGTGCCGTCTGAACAGTGGGACATTGCCCTGAAGCCGGAACTGCTCAATACCGTGGTCATGATCCCGGAAAGCCTGCCGATCTCCGGTTTGTGGAGTTACATCCACTACCTCAAGGATCAGGGCCTGAACAATGGCCGTTACTGGTTGGCATTTTGGGTCAAGGTGTTGCAGCCGCTGGTCACCGCCGCGTTGGTGCTGATGGCTATTTCGTTCATCTTCGGCCCGCTGCGTTCGGTAACGCTTGGCCAGCGTGTGTTTACCGGCGTGCTGGTGGGCTTTACCTTCCGCATCGCCCAGGACCTGCTTGGCCCATCGAGCCTGGTATTCGGTTTCTCGCCGCTGTTTGCGGTGCTGGTACCGACGGCGGTCTGCGCCGTGGCCGGGTTCTGGCTGTTGCGCCGGGCCGGTTGATACCGCGCTTATGCACAAAAAATGCCCCGCTCATATGACCGGGGCATTTTTGTTCTGGTCAGCAAAGATGACGCCCGGCCCGAGCATCAGGTACAATTCCCGGCTATTTTTCAGCGGGCAATCTGCCTGCAGCCTTTTTGAGTGTTGATCCGTGAGTGATTTGAGTCATATCCGCAATTTCTCCATCATCGCCCACATTGACCATGGTAAGTCGACGCTGGCCGATCGATTCATCCAGATGTGCGGCGGCCTTGCCGAGCGTGAAATGGAAGCCCAGGTCCTGGACTCCATGGACCTCGAGCGCGAGCGCGGCATCACCATCAAGGCCCACAGCGTTACCCTGTACTACACCGCAAAAGACGGTATCAAGTACCAGCTGAACTTCATTGACACCCCTGGCCACGTTGACTTCACCTACGAAGTCAGCCGTTCGCTGGCCGCCTGTGAAGGTGCCTTGCTGGTGGTCGATGCCGGCCAGGGTGTTGAAGCCCAGTCCGTGGCCAACTGCTACACCGCGATCGAGCAGGGCCTTGAGGTCATGCCGGTACTGAACAAGATCGACCTGCCCCAGGCCGATCCTGACCGCGTTAAAGAAGAAATCGAAAAAATCATCGGCATTGACGCCACCGACGCCGTCGAGTGCAGCGCCAAGACCGGCCTGGGCGTTGACGAAGTGCTCGAGCGCCTGGTCAAGACCATTCCTGCGCCTACCGGCAACTACGAAGATCCGCTGCAAGCGTTGATCATCGACTCCTGGTTCGACAACTACCTGGGCGTTGTTTCCCTGGTACGCGTGCGCCACGGCCGTGTGAAGAAGGGCGACAAGATCCTGGTCAAATCCACCGGCAAGATCCACCTGGTGGACAGCGTCGGTGTATTCAACCCGAAACACACCGCCACCACCGACCTCAAAGCCGGTGAAGTGGGCTTCATCATCGCCGGTATCAAGGACATTCACGGTGCGCCAGTGGGTGACACCCTGACCTTGAGCTCCACCCCTGACGTCGACGTGCTGCCGGGCTTCAAACGCATCCAGCCGCAGGTTTACGCCGGCCTGTTCCCGGTCAGCTCCGACGACTTCGAAGACTTCCGCGAAGCGCTGCAGAAGCTGACCCTCAACGACTCGTCGTTGCAGTACACCCCGGAAAGCTCCGATGCCCTGGGCTTCGGCTTCCGCTGCGGTTTCCTGGGCATGCTGCACATGGAGATCATCCAGGAGCGCCTCGAGCGCGAATACGACCTGGACCTGATCACCACGGCGCCGACGGTTATTTTTGAGCTGGCGCTGAAAACCGGTGAAACGATTTACGTCGACAACCCGTCCAAGCTTCCGGATCTGTCCTCCATCGAAGACATGCGCGAGCCGATCGTGCGGGCCAATATCCTGGTTCCGCAAGAGCACTTGGGCAACGTTATTACCCTGTGTATCGAAAAACGTGGCGTGCAGCACGACATGTTGTTCCTCGGTACCCAGGTGCAAGTGACCTACGATTTGCCGATGAACGAAGTGGTTCTGGACTTCTTCGACCGTCTCAAATCCACCAGTCGCGGCTATGCTTCGCTGGATTACCATTTCGACCGTTACCAATCGGCTAATCTGGTGAAACTGGATGTGCTGATCAACGGCGACAAGGTGGATGCACTGGCGCTGATCGTGCACAAGGACAACGCGCACTACAAAGGTCGCCAGTTGACCGAAAAGATGAAAGAACTGATTCCGCGCCAGATGTTCGATGTCGCGATCCAGGCCGCCATTGGCGGGCAGATCATTGCACGGACCTCCGTCAAGGCACTCAGAAAGAACGTACTGGCCAAATGCTACGGCGGTGACGTAAGCCGTAAGCGCAAGCTGCTTGAGAAGCAAAAGGCCGGTAAGAAACGCATGAAGCAAGTGGGCAACGTGGAAATTCCACAAGAAGCCTTCCTTGCAGTGCTCAGGTTGGATAGTTAGGTCCTATGTCACTAAATTTCCCGCTGTTGCTGGTCATCGCCGTTGCCGTTTGCGGTCTCCTGGCGTTGCTCGATCTGGTGTTCTTCGCCCCGCGTCGGCGGGCGGCGATCGCCTCGTATCAGGGCAGCGTCAGCCAGCCCGATGCGGTGGCAATCGAGAAACTGAACAAAGAGCCTTTGCTGGTTGAATACGGCAAGTCGTTCTTCCCGGTGTTGTTCATCGTGCTGGTGCTGCGTTCGTTCCTGGTGGAGCCGTTTCAGATCCCTTCGGGGTCGATGAAACCTACCCTGGACGTGGGCGACTTCATCCTGGTGAACAAGTTCTCCTACGGGATCCGCCTGCCGGTGCTCGACAAGAAAGTCATCCCGGTCGGTGACCCGCAGCGCGGCGATGTGATGGTGTTTCGCTACCCAAGCGACCCGAACGTCAACTACATCAAGCGTGTCGTGGGCCTGCCGGGCGACGTGATTCGCTACACCAGCGACAAGCGCCTGTTCGTCAATGGTGAGTCGGTAGCCGAGAAGTTGATCGGCACCGAGCCGAACACCCTGGGCAGCGCTGAGCTGTATCAGGAAAAACTCGGCGCAGTAGAGCACCAGATCCGCAAGGAAATGAGCCGCTACCGCTCGCCGCCCGACACCGAATGGAAAGTGCCTGCCGGGCACTACTTCATGATGGGCGACAACCGTGACAACTCCAACGACAGCCGGTATTGGGATGACCCTAATATCCCCAAGGACCTGCTGGGCATGGTTCCCGACGAGAACATTGTCGGCAAGGCCTTTGCGGTCTGGATGAGCTGGCCGGAACCCAAGCTCAGCCACCTGCCGAACTTCTCGCGGGTCGGGCTGATCAAGTAATACAGGCGGCGCTGTGAACACAGCGCCGAATGCTTTTCTGGGGTTGGGACAATTATTGGCCCAACTCCTTGCTGTACCAATCAGGATTTGAATTTGAACACTGCGTCAATCGTCGATGGCCGCCGGTGCCACCAAACAGAAATGGGTAAACCGTGAGCGTTTCTCTAAGCCGTCTCGAGCGCCAGCTCGGCTACACCTTCAAGGATCAGGAATTGATGGTCCTTGCCCTCACACACCGCAGCTTTGCAGGGCGCAATAACGAGCGCCTGGAATTCCTCGGTGATGCCATCCTCAACTTTGCCGCCGGTGAGGCGCTGTTCGAGCGTTTCCCGCAAGCGCGCGAGGGCCAGCTGTCACGCCTGCGTGCACGCCTGGTAAAAGGCGAGACCCTGGCCGTGCTGGCCCGTGGTTTCGGCCTGGGTGAGTACCTGCGCCTTGGGTCCGGCGAGCTGAAAAGCGGTGGCTTTCGCCGCGAGTCGATCCTGGCCGATGCCCTCGAAGCGTTGATCGGTGCGATCTACCTGGATGCAGGCATGGAGACCGCCAAGGAGCGCGTAGTCGCCTGGCTGGCGTCGGAGATCGAGAGCCTGACGCTGGTCGACACCAACAAAGATCCCAAGACCCGCCTGCAGGAATACCTGCAGTCGCGTGGTTGCGAACTGCCACGTTACGAAGTGGTGGATATCCAGGGTGAACCCCATTGCCGCGTGTTCTTCGTGGAATGTGAAATCACCTTATTGAATGAAAAAAGCCGAGGTCAGGGTGTGAGCCGTCGTATTGCCGAACAGGTAGCGGCCGCTGCAGCACTGATTGCCCTGGGCGTGGAGAATGGCCATGACTGATTCAACCGCAACACGCTGTGGCTATGTTGCCATCGTCGGCCGCCCGAACGTGGGCAAGTCCACGCTGCTGAACCACATCCTCGGCCAGAAGCTGGCGATCACCTCGCGCAAGCCGCAGACCACCCGCCACAACATGCTGGGCATCAAGACCGAAGGCAATGTGCAAGCGGTCTACGTCGACACCCCAGGCATGCACAAAGGTGGCGAGAAGGCGCTGAACCGCTACATGAACAAAACCGCTTCGGCGGCGTTGAAAGACGTCGACGTGGTGATCTTCGTGGTCGACCGCACCAAGTGGACCGACGAAGACCAAATGGTTCTGGAGCGCGTGCAGTACGTCACTGGCCCGTTGATCGTCGCGCTGAACAAGACCGACCGTATCGAAGACAAGGCTGAGCTGATGCCGCACCTCAGCTGGTTGCAGGAGCAACTGCCGAACGCCCAGATCATCCCGATCTCGGCCCAGCACGGCCACAACCTCGACGCTCTGGAACGTGTGATCGCCGAGCACCTGCCGGAGAACGAGCACTTCTTCCCGGAAGACCAGATCACCGACCGCAGCAGCCGTTTCCTGGCCGCCGAACTGGTACGCGAGAAAATCATGCGCCAGATGGGCGCCGAGCTGCCGTACCAGATCACCGTTGAAATCGAAGAGTTCAAGCAGCAGGGCAAAACCCTGCATATCCACGCGCTGATCCTCGTCGAACGCGACGGCCAGAAAAAAATCATCATTGGCGACAAGGGCGAGCGCATCAAGCGCATCGGCACCGAAGCGCGCAAGGACATGGAATTGCTGTTTGATTCCAAGATCATGCTTAACCTGTGGGTGAAGGTTAAAGGTGGTTGGTCCGATGATGAGCGCGCGCTGCGTTCCCTGGGCTACGGCGACCTGTAACCCTCCGCCTGATGGCGGGTGGGCTTGTTGTGGCGAGGGAGCTTGCTCCCGCTGGGCCGCGAAGCGGCCCCAACAAGGTCGGCGCGTTTTACCTGACGTAACTCTATGGCTGGTATAGGGGCTGCTTCGCAGCCCAGCGGGAGCAAGCTCCCTCGCCACAAAAGCGCTCTCCTTCTTTAGAGATTCCCCGTCTCATGTCCCAAACCCCACCCCCCAGCCAACTCGCCTACGTCCTGCACAGCCGCGCCTACCGCGAGACCAGCGCTTTGGTGGATTTCCTCACGCCCCAAGGCCGCTTGCGCGCGGTGTTGCGCAGTGCGCGGGGCAAAGCGGGTACGTTGGCACGGCCGTTTGTGGCGCTGGACGTGGAGTTTCGTGGCAAGGGCGAGCTGAAAAACGTCGGCCGCCTGGAAAGCGTCGGCACCTCGGCCTGGCTCAATGGCGAAGCGCTGTTCAGCGGGCTTTACCTTAACGAGCTGCTGATCCGCCTGCTGCCCGCCGAAGACCCGCACCCCGCCGTCTTCGATCACTATGCCGCCACGCTTGTGGCCCTGGCCGAAGGTCGCCCGCTGGAACCACTGCTGCGCGCCTTCGAATGGCGTTTGCTTGACGATCTGGGCTACGGCTTCGAACTGAGCAACGACCTGCACGGCGACCCCATCGCCGCCGACGGTATGTACCGCCTGCAAGTCGACGCCGGCCTTGAGCGCGTATACCTGCTGCAACCGGGCCTGTTCCAGGGCACCGAGCTGTTGGCCATGAGCGAAGCGGACTGGACCGCGCCTGGCGCCTTGTCCGCCGCCAAGCGCTTGATGCGCCAGGCGCTGGCCGTGCATTTGGGCGGGCGCCCGCTGGTCAGTCGCGAGTTGTTTCGAAAGCCCTGACAAGCCCGTGTATGCTGTGCAGCGTTTCTTTCCCTTTTCAGGAGCGCTTCCGTGACCACCAGCAATCGCATTCTTCTTGGCGTCAACATCGACCACGTCGCCACCCTGCGCCAGGCCCGGGGCACCCGTTACCCCGACCCGGTCAAGGCCGCGCTGGACGCCGAAGAAGCGGGCGCCGACGGCATCACCGTGCACCTGCGCGAAGACCGTCGCCACATTCAGGAGCGCGATGTACTGGTGCTCAAGGACGTGCTGCAAACCCGCATGAACTTCGAGATGGGCGTCACCGAAGAAATGATGGCGTTCGCCGAACGCATCCGCCCGGCGCATATCTGCCTGGTGCCGGAAACCCGCCAGGAACTCACCACCGAAGGCGGCCTCGACGTGGCCGGCCAGGAAGCGCGGATCAAGGCGGCGGTGGAGCGCCTGTCGAAGATCGGCAGCGAAGTGTCACTGTTCATCGACGCCGACGAGCGCCAGATCGAAGCGTCGCGTCGCGTCGGCGCGCCGGCGATCGAACTGCACACCGGCCGTTACGCCGATGCCACCACGCCCACCGAAGTGGCTGAGGAACTGCAGCGCATCATCGACGGCGTCAAGTGCGGCCTCAACGAAGGCCTGATCGTCAACGCCGGCCATGGCTTGCACTACCACAACGTCGAAGCCGTGGCCGCAATCAAGGGCATCAACGAGCTGAACATCGGCCATGCGCTGGTGGCGCATGCGCTGTTCGTCGGTTTCAAAGGCGCGGTTGCCGAAATGAAAGCCCTGATTCTGGCGGCTGCCAAGCACTGATCAGACACTGGAAATCTCCTGTGGAGCGGGCTTGTGTGGGAGCTGGCTTGCCTGCGATAGCATCACCTCGGTAAAACTGAAAAACCGAGGCGCCTGTATCGCGGGCAAGCCCGGCTCCCACACAAGCCAGCTCCTACAGGAAATCTTCAGAGTCTTCATCGGCGTTTTCGCCATGCGGCAATGCGAAGCCTTACTGTTTAGCCGATGCAGGTGTATCGTATCTGCCCTTTGCGGGCCTCTGGCCTGCGGCAGATACGTGAGGTTGTTGTGTCCCGATCCTTTTCCCGTCGACAAATCCTGGGTGGCCTGGCAGGCCTGGCCGTCGTGGGCGTCGGTGCCGGTGGCGCCTATCGCTACTGGCTGGGGAAAGTCGCCGAGGCCAACGCGGGCCACGATTACGAGCTGATTGCCGCACCGTTGGACGTGGAACTGGTGCCCGGCCACAAGACCGAAGCCTGGGCGTTCGGCCCCTCGGCGCCAGGCACCGAGTTGCGTGTGCGCCAAGGCGAGTGGCTGCGGGTACGTTTTATCAACCACCTGCCGGTCGCCACCACCATTCACTGGCACGGCATCCGCCTGCCGCTGGAAATGGACGGCGTGCCCTACGTCTCGCAACTGCCGGTACTGCCCGGTGAATATTTCGACTACAAATTCCGCGTGCCCGATGCCGGCAGCTACTGGTATCACCCCCATGTGAACAGCAGCGAAGAACTTGGCCGTGGCCTGGTCGGCCCGCTGATTGTCGAAGAGCGCGAGCCCACCGGTTTCAAACACGAATGCACCTTGAGCCTGAAAAGCTGGCACGTGGACGAAGAGGGCGCTTTTGTCGCCTTCAGCGTGCCCCGTGAAGCGGCGCGTGGTGGCACGGCCGGGCGGTTGTCGACCATCAATGGCGTGCCCCAGGCGGTGATCGATCTGCCTGCCGGGCAGATCACCCGCGTGCGCTTGCTCAACCTCGACAACACCCTGACGTATCGCCTCAACATCCCCGACGTTGAAGCGCAGATCTACGCACTGGATGGCAACCCCATCGAGCCGCGCCCGTTGGGCAAAGAATACTGGCTGGGCCCGGGCATGCGCATTTGCCTGGCGATCAAGGCGCCACCGGCGGGTGAAGAGCTGTCGATCCGTAACGGCCCGGTGCGTCTCGGCACTTTCCGTTCAGTCGCCAATACCGACGCGCCGAGCGAATGGCCGCCAGCACTGCCCGCCAACCCGATTGCCGAGCCGGACCTGGCCAATGCCGAGAAACTCAACTTCAATTTCGAGTGGGTCGGCAGCGTGTCGGTGGATGACGGCAAACCGCCGAGCCTGTGGCAGATCAACGGCAAGGCCTGGGACATCACCGACAAGACCTGCGCCGACCGCCCGATTGCCAGGCTTGAGAAGGGCAAGAGCTACATTTTTGAATTGAAGAACATGACCCAGTACCAGCACCCGATTCACCTGCACGGCATGAGCTTCAAGGTGATCGCCTCGAACCGCCACAAGGTGATTCCGTATTTCACCGACACCTACCTGCTGGGCAAGAACGAGCGTGCGCGCGTGGCGTTGGTGGCCGATAACCCAGGCGTGTGGATGTTTCACTGCCACGTGATCGACCATATGGAAACCGGCCTGATGGCCGCCATCGAGGTGGCGTGATGCGCCAGATTCGCCCCGCAGCGATTATCGACCGCAGCCGCGACCAGCACTTCATGCGCGAAGCCCTGGCCCTTGCCGCCCAGGGCGCGGCACTTGGCGAAGTGCCCGTGGGCGCGGTGCTGGTGCAAGGCGGTGAAATCATCGGCCGTGGCTTTAACTGCCCGATCAGCGGCAACGACCCCAGCGCCCATGCCGAGATGGTCGCCATTCGCGCCGCTGCGCAGGCGATCAGCAACTACCGTCTGGTGGGCAGCACGCTGTACGTGACGCTGGAGCCGTGCAGCATGTGCGCTGGTTTGATTGTGCATTCGCGTATCGCGCGGGTGGTGTACGGCGCGCTGGAGCCCAAGGCCGGGATTGTGCAAAGCCAGGGGCAGTTTTTTACCCAGGACTTTCTCAACCATCGGGTGCTGTATGAAGGCGGGGTGTTGGCCGAGGAATGCGGCACGGTACTGAGTGAATTCTTCAAGGCCCGCAGAGCCAAGCCCACACTCTAAAGAACACCGAGGAGCCAATGTGGGAGCTGGCTTGCCTGCGATAGCGGTGCATCAGTCACTGATGAGTTGTCGGGCTGGCCGCCATCGCAGGCAAGCCAGCTCCCACATTTTGATCCCCATTTAGTCAGGGAAATCAGTGTTTATTTCTTGGCGATAATCACCGCCCGCATCGGCGCCGGCAGCCCTTCGATGGTCTTGCTGTGATCATCCGGGTCCAGGAAATCACTCAGCGACTGATACTTCATCCACTCGGTGCCGCGTTGTTCTTCAACCGTGGTCACGCTCACATCCACACAACGCACTTCACTGAAACCCGCGCGGCGCAGCCACAGCATCAGTGCCGGCACCGACGGCAGGAACCACACGTTGCGCATCTGTGCGTAGCGGTCTTCCGGCACCAGTACTTGCTGCTGATCGCCGTCCACTACCAGGGTTTCCAGCACCAACTCGCCACCTTTGACCAGTGTGTCCTTGAGCGCCAGCAGGTGCTCGATCGGCGAGCGGCGGTGATAGAACACGCCCATGGAAAACACCGTATCGAAGCCTTCCAGGTTCGACGGCAGGTCCTCAAACGGGAACGGCAAGTGCCAGGCCTTTGGCTCGGACAAGTAGCGCTGCACCGCCTGGAACTGGCAGAAGAACAGCCAGTTCGGGTCCACGCCAATGACGCTGTCGGCCCCCGCGCCGAGCATGCGCCACATGTAATAGCCGTTGCCGCAACCCACATCGAGGATGCGCTTGCCCTTCAAGTCCAGGTGCGGTGCAACCCGCGACCACTTCCAGTCCGAACGCCATTCGGTGTCCACGTGCACGCCGAACAGGTTGAACGGGCCTTTGCGCCACGGGCTCAGGCCCATCAGGGCGGTGTGCATTTGTGCGCGGGTAGCCTCGTCGCAATCGGTATCAAGCGTCAGGCCATTGAGCAAATCGACTTCGCTGGGCTGGATCTGCGGCAGTGCGTCCAGCGCACTTTGCCAGCGCTCCAGGTCGCCGTGACCCTTTTCCATTTTGCTGTCGAGCTGCGCTTGCAGGCCCTGGGCCCATACGGCCAGAGGAGTACCGACCAAGTGGCGGGCGAGGGGGGACAAATCAATCATGGCAAGGCAATCAACGAGGCAAAGTTAAGACACTGGAACCACGGCACGACTTTCGAGAACCCGGCCGCCAGCAGGCGTTCGCGGTGTTCTTCGAGGCTGTCGGGCTTCATGACGTTTTCGATGGCGCTGCGCTTCTGGGCAATTTCCAGTTCGCTGTAGCCGTTGGCGCGTTTGAACGCGATATGCAGGTCGGTGAGCAATGCGTGTTCTTCGGGATCGTTGAAACGCAGCTTTTCCGAAAGGATCAACGCCCCGCCTGGCAGCAGCGACTGGCGGATACGCCCGAGTAACGCCAGGCGTTGGTCAGGCGCGATAAATTGCAGGGTGAAGTTCAACGCCACCACCGAAGCAGGCTTAAATTGCAGCGCGAGAATGTCGCCCTCAATCACCTCAACCGGCAGCAACTCCTGGAACATCGAGTCCTGACCGTTGAGGTATTCGCGGCAGCGCTCGACCATGGCGGCGGAGTTATCCACTGCAATCACCCGGCAGCCGTCGGTGCGCACGTGGCGACGCAAGGCTTGGGTCACAGCGCCTAGGGACGAACCGAGGTCGTAAAGCACGCTGCCCGGCTGGGCAAATTGCGCCGCAAGCACGCCGAGGTTCTCGACGATGGTCGGGTAACCCGGCACCGAGCGCTTGATCATGTCCGGGAACACCCGCACCACGTCCTCGTTAAAGGCGAAGTCCGGCACCTGGGGCAGGGGCTGGGCGAATAGGCGATCGGGTTCTTTGCTCACGGTTGTTCCGGCGACGAGGGGGGAAAGGCCGGCATTTTAGCCAAGTTGGCCCTCATGTGCGCGGGTTGTCTGATGGAAAGCCGAAGCGGTAATACCCCACTGACCCAGCCAATAGGTGGTGATCAGCAAATACGGTGCCGCATCGAAGGCCAACACAAACCGGTTGATGCCGATCAGCGTGTCGGAAAACACAAACGACACCGCCCCCGCTGCCGCAAGCCATGCCGAGCGTTTGGGCACTTCACTGCCCAGCCGTGCGAGCGCACGCCAGAGCATGGCGCTGATCACCAGGGCGTAAACCACCACTGGAATCAGCAAGTCGCCGAGGCCGTGGGAAATCAAAATACTCAGCAGGATTGCCCCCACACCCAGCGCCAATACCAATGGCAACACCGCCAGGCGGCGGCAATCGCTGAAATAGGCTTTCAGATACGCCAGGTGCGCAAACAGGAACGCGCCGAGGCCAAAGATAAACAGGTCGCCCGGCCAAGCGAGCAGCACATCACCGACCAGGGAAAAAATCAGCCCCAGGCTGATCCAGCGTCGATAGTCAGTGGGCGGCGCATCATGCAGCCAGCCCAGCAGTGCCAGCACCGGCAGTGGTTTGACCAGCAGGCACAACAAGGTGGCGTGGGTGGTCAGGCCGTAGATAAAGGTGCCGGCGCCCATCAACGCAAGGATCAGCCATGGCATATCAGTTCACCGTAATGGCGCAGTCGAAGGTTTCGGCCGGTTCGGCTTCCGGCTCCCAGGGTTGCTGGGATGTCAGGCGCAAACGGCCCTGGCCGGCCGCGAAGGCCTGGAAGCGCCAGGTGGAGTGGCCACCACCGCCGATCACACCGGATTCCGCGCTGCTGTAGACCTCCGGGCTCAAGGCACGCAGCACACCGCCCGCGGAATCCTGGATGGCCCAGCGGTAGCCGGTGGTGGGGTTGCT
Organism: Pseudomonas sp. B19125; assembly: GCF_044218855.1. NCBI lineage: Bacteria > Pseudomonadati > Pseudomonadota > Gammaproteobacteria > Pseudomonadales > Pseudomonadaceae > Pseudomonas > Pseudomonas sp. B19125. Next base: position 5,732,959 of record NZ_CP162589.1, on the reverse strand, counting down.
CGGCAGGGTGAGGATCAGGTTTTGTCCGGTTTTAAGCTGCAGCGGGCAGGCGCTCTGGTTGTCCACAGTGACGTTTTGCTTGGGGGCACTGGCGCATCCGGCCAGCAGGGCAAGGCTCAAGGGGAGAAGCAGGCGGGCAGCGGTCATGGAGGCTCCGTTGTGTGGCGACGAAGGGCGAGCATAACCGAAGATGAGACAAGGTGTGACAAGCAGACAGTGACAGAAACCTTTGTGGCGAGGGAGCTTGCTCCCGCTGGCCGCGAAGCGGCCCCGGCTTTGTTGGGACTGCTGCGCAGTCCAGCGGGAGCAAGCTCCCTCGCCACAGGGTTGGAGTGAAATTTAGAAGAGCACCTTCGCCACATCCGCAAAGCGCTTGGCAAAGTGTACCGTCATGCCTTCCTTCAGGTACTCCGGCAACTCCTCAAAGCTCCCGCGATTCGGCTCCGGCAAGATCAGCTCGTGAATCTTCTGGCGGCGCGCCGCAATCACCTTCTCGCGCACGCCGCCAATCGGCAGCACATGCCCGGTCAAGGTCAGCTCGCCGGTCATGGCCACGCCTTTTTTCGGCGGCTGGTTGCGTGCCAGCGACAGCAGCGCACTGGCCATGGTGACACCCGCGCTCGGGCCGTCTTTGGGTGTGGCGCCTTCCGGCACGTGCAGGTGTACAAAGGCTTCATCGAAGAACTTCGGATCGCCGCCAAACGACTTCAGGTTCGAGCTGATGTAGCTGTAGGCGATCTCGGCGGACTCTTTCATCACTTCACCCAACTGCCCGGTGAGTTTGAAGCCGCGATTGAGCGTGTGGATGCGCGTCGCCTCAATCGGCAAGGTCGCGCCGCCCATGCTGGTCCAGGCCAGGCCAGTGATCACACCAGTGCCCGACAGCACTTGCTCGTTGCGGAACACCGGCATGCCCAATGAGCTTTCCAGGTCCTTGTTGCCGATCTTGATCACCGAGTTCGGCTCATCCAGCAACTTGACCACGGCCTTGCGCACCAGTTTGCCCAGCTGTTTCTCCAACTGGCGCACCCCGGCTTCCCGCGCATAACCGTCGATCAACGCACGCAGGGCGCCGTCGCTGATGCTCAGGCTGGTTTTCGCCACGCCGGCTTTTTCCAGCTGCTTGGGCCACAGGTGACGCTTGGCGATGGCGACTTTTTCTTCGGTGATATAGCCCGACAGGCGAATCACTTCCATACGGTCCAGCAACGGGCCGGGGATCGAGTCCAGGGTGTTGGCGGTACACACGAACAGCACTTTGGACAGGTCCAGGCGCAGGTCCAGGTAGTGATCGAGGAATTCGACGTTCTGCTCAGGGTCGAGGGTTTCCAGCAGCGCAGACGCCGGGTCGCCCTGGAAGCTCTGGCCCATCTTGTCGATCTCGTCGAGCATGATCACCGGGTTCATCACTTCCACATCTTTAAGCGCCTGCACCAGCTTGCCCGGCAGGGCGCCGATGTAGGTGCGGCGATGGCCCTTGATCTCGGCCTCGTCGCGCATGCCGCCAACGCTGAACCGATAGAACGGCCGGCCCAGGGATTCGGCGATGGATTTACCCACACTGGTCTTGCCCACGCCCGGCGGGCCGACCAGCAGCACGATGGAACCGGCGACTTCGCCTTTGTAAGCACCGACCGCGAGGAATTCGAGGATGCGACTTTTGATGTCGTCCAGGCCCGCATGGTGCTTATCCAGCACTTTGCGCGCGTGTTTCAGGTCGAGCTTGTCCTCGCCATATACGCCCCACGGCACGGAAGTGGCCCAGTCCAGGTAGTTGCGTGTGACCGCGTATTCCGGCGAACCGGTTTCCAGGATCGACAGCTTGTTCATCTCTTCGCCGATGCGTTTTTGTGCCTGGGCCGGCAGCACTTTGCCCACCAGGCGTTGCTCGAACTGTTCGACGTCGGCGCTGCGGTCATCTTTGGTCAAGCCCAGCTCTTGCTGGATGACCTTGAGTTGTTCCTTGAGGAAGAACTCGCGCTGATGCTCACCGATCTTGCGGTTTACCTCGGCGGAGATTTCCTTCTGCAGGCGCGCGACTTCAACTTCCTTGCGCAGCATCGGCAATACTTTTTCCATGCGCTTGAGCATGGGGACGCAGTCCAGCACTTCCTGCAGCTCGTTACCGGTTGCCGAGGTCAACGCGGCGGCGAAGTCGGTGAGCGGCGACGGGTCGTTGGGGCTGAAGCGGTTGAGGTAGTTCTTCAACTCTTCGCTGTACAGCGGGTTGAGTGGCAGCAGTTCCTTGATCGCATTGATCAGCGCCATGCCGTAGGCCTTGACCTCGTCGGTCGGCTGGGTGGGCTGGTGCGGGTATTCGACTTCCACCAGGTATGGCGGGCGATGGTGCTTGAGCCAGGTCTTGATGCGCACGCGGGTCAGGCCCTGGGCGACGAACTGCAGCTTGCCGTTCTCGCGGCTGGCGTGGTGCACCTTCACCAGCGTGCCGTACAGCGGCAGGCTGGAGGTGTCGAAGTGGCGCGGGTCTTCGGGTGGTGTGTCCATGAAAAACAGCGCAAGCGAGTGATGGTCGGATTTGCTCACCAGCTCCAGGGTTTCGGCCCACGGATCTTCGTTGACGATGACCGGCAATACCTGCGCCGGGAAGAACGGCCGGTTGTGGATCGGGATGATATAGACCTTGTCCGGCAGGTTTTGCCCAGGCAGGGCCAGGCCGGTGTTGGACGAGGTTTCGTGCTCAGCGTTTTCGGGGTCGGCGTAATCGTTCAGGTCGATGTCCGGGAATTCTTGCTGGTCGCTCATGGGGCACCTGCATAAGGAAGTATGCAGGTTAGATGGGGCGGGGTAGCGGTGGTTTCAATGGTGGGCGTGAGATAGCAACATATTGCATGAAATTTCTAAAACGACGCTGAGTCCATGTGGGAGCTGGCTTGCCTGCGATAGCGGTGTGCCAGTTGATACATCGGGTGACTGATACACCGCCATCGCAGGCAAGCCAGCTCCCACATGTCAGACCGAGTGGCGTCAGCTGATTTTGTGCAGGTAAGCCGGCAGCGGCTGCTCCGGTAACACCGACAGCACCTTCAGGCGCTGCAACATCCGCTGCCGCGCCCGCTGCAAATGCTCGCGCAAATTCAGCGCCGCCGCATCAAATGCCCCATGCAGCAACAACTCCAGAATCAAGCGATGTTCGGCGAGCATGGCGGGATCTGCGCCGATTCCAAGTAAACGGTAAAAAATACGACTGATGATCATCGGGCTCTGGCCCTGGCGGATCAGCGCGGCGATCTTGCGGTTTTGCAGGCCGGCCAGGCAGCGTTGGTGCAAGTCCTCTTCGATCTGTTCGATGGTTTCCAGGCTGCAGTGTGGGCTTTGCTGGGCATCCAGCACGCGCTGCAACATCGCTTCGAGCATCTCGCGGTCCAGGTTCGGCGCACTCTGGCGCAGCGCTTCGGGTTCCAGGCAGGCGCGTAGTTCGTAGTCTTCGGTGACTTCCCGCGCGGTCAACGGCCCGGCCAGCCACTGGGAGTAGGGTTCTTTTTCCACCAGGCCACGGTCGCGCAGGCGCATCAGCGCTTCACGCACCACTGCGCGGCTGACGCTGTAGTGGTCAGCGGCGGCTTGCTCGTCCAGGCGGTAGTGGCCAAAAGCGATACATGTGGACAGCGCCGCGCCGATCTCCTCGACGATCCGCTCACCCAGCGGCCGCGTATCCACCAACTCAGCTTCGCCATCAAGGCCCAGGTGCGCATGGCTCAGGGGCAAGCGCAGCGGCTCCATGACCAGGCCTTTGGGGTTGATCAAGTAACCTCGGCCATTGAAACGGCAGATCAAGCCCTCGTCATGCAGCAGGTCCAAAGCCTTGCGGACTGGAACGCGGCTGGTGCCGAACAGCTCGGCCAGCGGCGCTTCCAGCAACACCAGCCCGTGGCGCGCAGTGCCGTTAACGATCGCATCACGCAACAGTTGGTGAATCATCGCGTAACGGGAGGCCGAGGCGGACACTGCTTTCATCGTGTTCTCTTGGGCGTGTAGGAAAGTGGTCGGGGATTCTCTCATAGATGCACCTGTCACTCTGCGCTACAGCGGTGGCACTTTTTTGGGGCCGCCAAGAGAGAAACGTTACTTTTTGCACCAAAATGTATTTATTAATAAAAGATACATTATTTCAATTCGGGCCAGGCCATGCACGTGCGCCGATATTTTTTGCAGCCTGCAAAACCTTCTATCCCGCTGGTGTTGACGTTATGGCTTAGGAACATCACAACACGTCCAAAGAGACTGGCACGAAATCTGCCTTTGTAAAACGTACATTTTATTAATATGTACGTTTTGTGAGGGTCATCTTGATGTCAGACGCCACCTCAATGGCCCAAGCGTTCGCCAGCGGTCGCAACGACCCGGTGCAGGCACTGGAGCAGGCACTCGTCCACGCGAGCATGGCGCCCAGTGTCTTTATTTCCCTGACCGCAGAGCGCGCACGCCGTGAGGCCGAGGCTGCCGCCGCGCGCTGGCGTGCCGGGCAGCCTTTGAGCGCATTCGATGGCGTGCCACTGGCCTGGAAAGATTTGTTCGACGTGGCCGGCAGCATCACCACCGCAGGCGCCGCCTATCGCCGCAAGGCTGCGCCGGCCTTGGTCGATGCGCCCAGTGTCGGGCTGTTGTGCCGCGCCGGAATGGTCAGCCTGGGCAAGACCAATCTCAGTGAACTGGCGTATTCCGGCCTGGGCCTGAACCCGCATTTCGGCACGCCCCATAACCCCAATGGCAGCGATCAACCGCGCATTCCCGGCGGCTCGTCGTCGGGCTCGGCGGTCGCTGTGGCGGCGGGGATAGTGCCCATCGCCATGGGCACCGACACCGCCGGCTCGATCCGTATCCCCGCAGCGCTCAATGGTGTGGTGGGCTACCGCAGCAGCTGTCGGCGCTACAGCCGCGACGGCGTATTCCCGCTGGCGCACACCCTCGACAGCCTCGGCCCGCTGACCCGCAGCGTGCGCGATGCGCTGGCCATCGACGACCTGCTCAACGGCCGCACGCAACAGCACGTCGCCCGTAGCCTCAAGGGCCAGCACTTCGTCCTTGAGCAGGGCACGTTGGAAGACATCGAGCCCGCCGTGCGCAATAACCTGCTGCGCGCGGTGGACCAGCTCAAGGCTGCCGGTGCGCTGATCGAGGTGCGCGCGTCAGCCACCTTCCAGGCCACCCTCAACCTGATCAAGCAGGACGGCTGGCTCGGCTCATTCGAAGCCTTCGCCCTGCACGAAGGCCTGTTGGACAGCAGCGATGCCGAGCAACTCGACCCGCGTGTACGTCGCCGCCTGGAGGCCGCGCGTGAATTGCCTGCCAGCCAATTACTGCACCTGATCGACGCGCGTCGCCGCTTGCAACTCCAACTGGTCGATGAACTCGACGGTGCCGTTCTCATTACCCCGACGGTCGCCCATGTCGCCCCGGCCCTTGCACCGCTGCAAGCCGATGACGAGCTGTTCGTCAAAACCAACCTCGCCACCCTGCGCCTGACCATGCCCGGCAGTTTGCTCGACATGCCTGGCGTCAGCCTGCCCAACGGCCGTGATGCCCTGGGTTTACCCACCGGCCTGCTGCTCAGCGCCCCAAGCGGCGAAGACGCACGTCTGCTCAGGGCCGCACTGTCGGTCGAAACCACCCTGAATTTTTAAGGAGACATACCATGGCTAAAGACATTCTCTGTGCATTTGGCGTCGACGTAGACGCCGTCGCCGGCTGGCTCGGCTCCTACGGCGGTGAAGACTCGCCGGACGACATCTCCCGCGGCTTGTTCGCAGGTGAAATTGGCGCGCCGCGCCTGCTCAAACTGTTCGAACGCTACGGCCTGCGCACCACCTGGTTTATTCCCGGTCACTCAATGGAAACCTTCCCCGAGCAGATGAAAGCGGTGGCCGACGCCGGCCACGAAATCGGCGTGCACGGCTACAGCCACGAAAACCCGATCGCGATGACCGCCGAGCAGGAAGAAATCGTCCTCGATAAGTCGATCGAGCTGATTACCCAGGTCACCGGCAAACGCCCGACCGGTTATGTCGCGCCCTGGTGGGAGTTCAGCAAGGTCACTAACGAGTTGCTGCTGAAAAAAGGCATCAAGTACGACCACAGCCTGATGCACAACGACTTCCATCCGTACTACGTGCGCAAGGGCGACAGCTGGACCAAGATCGATTACAGCCAGCACCCGGATACCTGGATGAAACCTTTGGTGCGCGGCGAAGAAACCGACCTGGTGGAAATCCCGGCCAACTGGTACCTCGACGACCTGCCGCCGATGATGTTCATCAAAAAAGCCCCCAACAGCCACGGCTTCGTCAACCCGCGCCACCTGGAAGAGATGTGGCGCGACCAGTTCGACTGGGTTTACCGCGAACACGAACACGCGGTGTTCACCATGACCATCCACCCCGACGTGTCCGGCCGCCCGCAAGTGCTGTTGATGCTCGAGCGCCTGATCGAACACATCCAGAGCCATGCCGGCGTGCGCTTTGTCACTTTTGACGAAATTGCCGACGATTTTATCCGCCGCCAACCGCGTACCTGATCTGAGTCATCCGTTACCTGTGGTTCAGGTTCCACCTTGGCTAGTCGGCATTTGCCCCAACCCTGCGAGGCGCGATTTATGTCCATCTACAACAAGCTTGACCTGACTGGCTGGAAACCCCGGCAACTGACGTCGCAAGAGGTGCGCTTTGCCACCTGGATCGCGTTTTTCGCCTGGGTGTTTGCGGTGTATGACTTCATCCTCTTCGGCACCTTGCTGCCGGAGATCGGCCGGCATTTTGGCTGGGGTGAAGTGGAGCAAGCTGAAATCGCAACATGGGTGGCGGTGGGCACAGCGGTGGTCGCCTTTGCGATTGGCCCGGTAGTGGACAAGTTGGGCCGACGCAAAGGCATTATTTTTACCGTGGCAGGTTCCGCGCTGTGCTCGGCACTTACCGCGATTGGCGGTGCGTGGGGCAAGTCGCCGCTGATTCTGATTCGTTCGCTGGGCGGCCTGGGCTATGCCGAGGAAACCGTCAATGCCACGTACCTGAGCGAGCTGTATGGCGCCTCGGAAGACCCACGACTGACCAAGCGCCGCGGGTTTATCTACAGCCTGGTGCAGGGCGGTTGGCCGGTGGGCGCGTTGATCGCTGCCGGGTTGACCGCGCTGTTGCTGCCGATCATCGGCTGGCAGGGGTGTTTCATTTTTGCAGCGATCCCGGCCATCGTGATCGCGATCATGGCGCGCAAGCTCAAGGAGAGCCCGCAGTTCCAGATCCATCAGCGCATCAGCGAACTGCGTAAAAGCGGCGCGGTAAAAGAAGCGCAAAACGTCGCTGTGACTTACGGTGTCGACTACGACGAACACAGCAAGGCTGGCCTTAAAGCCGCCTTCCGTGGCCCGGCCCGGCGCGCCACGCTGGTAATCGGCGCCGCGCTGTTGCTCAACTGGGCGGCCATCCAGGTGTTCAGCGTGCTCGGCACCTCGGTGATCGTCAGCGTGCACCATATTTCGTTCGAGAACTCGCTGATCATCCTCGTGCTGTCGAACCTGGTGGGTTACTGCGGCTACCTGACCCACGGCTGGATGGGCGACAAGATCGGCCGCCGCAACGTGATCGGCCTGGGCTGGATGCTCGGTGGCCTGGCATTTGCCGGGATGCTGTTTGGCCCAAGCAACATGCCGATGGTGGTCGGGCTGTACAGCCTGGGCTTGTTCTTCCTGATCGGGCCTTACTCGGCGGCACTGTTCTTTATCAGTGAGAGTTTCCCCACCAGCATCCGCGCCACCGGCGGCGCGATCATCCATGCCATGGGCCCGATTGGTGCAGTGGTTGCAGGGTTTGGCGCCACCCAGGTGTTGTCCGCCGGCAGTGACTGGCAGACCGCCGCGCTGTGGTTCGGCGCGCTGCCGTGCTTCTTGTCCGGTGCGCTGATGTTTGCCGCACGCCATGTGCGTCCGGAAACCGTTCAGTAAGGAGTGTTAGATGAGCCGTAAAGTTGCCTTGATTACCGGTGCCGCCAGCGGCATTGGCCAAGCCCTCGCCGTGGCGTATGCGCGCAGCGGCGTGGCGGTGGTCGGCGGGTATTTCCCGGCCGATCCCCATGACCCGCATACCACCGTGGCCCTGGTGAAAGAAGCCGGCGGCGAATGCCTGATGTTGCCGCTGGACGTGGGTAATAGTGCCTCGGTAAACGCCCTGGCCGAGGCCGCCGTGCAGCACTTCGGCCGCCTCGATTACGCCGTGGCCAACGCCGGTTTGCTGCGCCGCGCGCCGTTGCTGGAGATGACCGATGAGCTGTGGGACGAGATGCTCAATATCGACCTCACGGGGGTGATGCGCACCTTCCGCGCTGCAAGCCGGCATATGAAAGAGGGCGGCGCGCTGGTGGCGATTTCATCGATTGCCGGCGGTGTGTATGGCTGGCAGGAACACAGCCATTACGCGGCGGCAAAAGCCGGCGTGCCGGGGTTGTGCCGTTCGCTGGCGGTGGAGTTGGCGGCGTTGGGGATTCGTTGCAATGCGGTGATTCCGGGGTTGATCGAGACGCCGCAGTCGTTGGATGCGAAGAATTCTTTGGGGCCGGAAGGCTTGGCCAAGGCCGCCCGGGCAATTCCGTTGGGCCGGGTAGGGCGGGCGGATGAGGTAGCGTCGCTGGTACAGTTTTTGACCAGTGAGGCGTCGAGCTATTTGACTGGCCAAAGCATCGTCATCGACGGTGGTTTAACCGTGCGCTGGCCCGACTGAATGCATCCAATCCAAATGTGGGAGCGGGCTTGCTCGCGAATGCGCCGTGTCAGTCAATGCATGTGTTACTGACCCACCGTATTCGCGAGCAAGCCCGCTCCCACATTGGAACTGTGTTTGTCCAAGGAGACTTGTATGTCCCAACTCGTTAACCGTCGTGCCGTGATCACCGGTGCCGGCAGCGGCATCGGTGCCGCCATCGCCCGTGCCTACGCCGCTGAAGGCGCACGCCTGCTGCTGGCCGACCGCAACGCCGTCAGCCTCGCTGAAACCGCGATCACCTGCCGCAACCTCGGCGCCGAGGTGGTCGAGTGCCTGGCCGATGTCGGCAGCGTTGAAGGCGCCCAGGCCAGTGTCGACCGCTGCGTCGAGCACTTCGGCGGCATCGATATTCTGGTCAACAATGCCGGCATGCTCACCCAGGCACGCTGCGTCGACCTTTCCATCGAGATGTGGAACGACATGCTGCGCGTCGACCTCACCAGTGTATTTGTCGCCAGTCAGCGCGCCTTGCCGCACATGCTGGCGCAGCGTTGGGGCCGCATCATCAATGTGGCCTCGCAACTGGGTATCAAGGGCGGCGCCGAGTTGACCCACTACGCCGCGGCCAAGGCTGGGGTGATCGGCTTCACCAAATCCCTGGCGCTGGAAGTGGCCAAGGACAACGTGCTGGTCAATGCCATTGCGCCCGGCCCGATCGAGACGCCGTTGGTGGGCGGCATCAGCGAAGACTGGAAGCGCGCCAAAGCCGCCGAGTTGCCCCTGGGCCGCTTTGGCCAGGCCGATGAAGTGGCGCCGACCGCCGTACTGCTCGCCAGCGAGCCGGGTGGCAACCTGTTTGTCGGCCAGACACTCGGCCCGAATTCCGGCGATGTCATGCCATGAGTGAGGTGTAGGCATGTGCGGACTCTGCGGCTTGCTCGGCGAAGACTTGCACTGGAGCGACCCCTTGGGCGATGAGCTGCCCAGGCGCCGTGAGCGTCTGCGCCGCATTGCGGCGATCAATCAAGTGCTGGCGGTGTTCCGACTCAAGGTCGAAGACTTCCAGGGCGCGTCCTACCTGTTGTTGGGCGCGACCGGCAAACAGGCATTGGCCAGTGGCCTGGATCAACTGTGGCAGGCGGCGGAGACCATGCTCGGGCGCCCGCTGGACCCGCTGGACCCGCGTTTGCTCGATCATCTGGAGTCGTCATGAGCATCGCCCTTAATGTCATCACCGGCTTTCTCGGCAGCGGTAAAACCACCTTGCTCAAGCGTTTGCTGCAAGGCGAAAGCCTCGGTGATACCGCCCTCTTGATCAATGAATTCGGTGATATCGGCATCGACCATCTGTTGGTGGAAGAGGTCGCGCCAGACACCGTGTTGCTGCCCAGCGGCTGTGTGTGCTGCTCGATTCGCGGCGAGTTGAAAGACGCGCTGCTCGGCCTGTTGCAACGCCGTGAGCGCGGTGAGATCCCGGCGTTCAAGCGCGTGATCCTGGAAACCACCGGCCTGGCCGACCCGGCGCCGATCCTCGCCACCCTGAATAACGATGTGCAACTGCGTGGGCGTTTTCATATTGGCCTGGTGATCACCTTGGTGGATGCCAGCCACGCCCAATTGCAAGAGCGCCTGCACCCGGAATGGCTGGCCCAGGTGGCGGCGGCGGATCGTTTGCTGCTGAGCAAAACCGACCTGGCCGGCGATTGCACCGCGCTACGGGCGCACTTGCGGGCATTGAATGCCGGCACGCCAATCCTCGATACCCATGCGGTTCACAGCGGCGACCAACTGTTGCTCGGTGAGGGGTTGCGCAGCGCCGAGCCTTCGGTTGAAGTCAGCCGCTGGCAACTGCACCACACCACCACGGCGAGCCACGGCGCTGCCCAAGTCTGCTGCCTGACCTTTGAGCAGCCGCTGGATTGGGTGGGCTTCGGGGTGTGGTTGTCGATGCTGTTAAGATGCCACGGCGAACGAATCCTTCGCGTCAAAGGACTGCTTAACGTGAACGCAAGCTCGGCCCCCATTGTTATCCATGGCGTGCAGCATTGCCTGCATGCTCCGGTGCATTTGCCTGCATGGCCAGGCACCGACCGCCAGTCACGCCTGGTGTTTATCCTGCGCGGTCTCGACCCGGCGCTGTTGCAGCGCTCCTTTGACGTGTTCTCACGGCGGTTCGCGGCATGATCACATTGCGTGTCCTCGGCACTTCCGTGACCTTGCTGGAATGCCTGCGCGCGCGCGCCGAGCAAGAGCTGGGCATTCGCCTGGTGTACCAGGTACACGATGTAGCGCAGGCCCAGCGCATTGCGGTGATGCAACCCGAGAGTTACGACCTGTACGACCAGTGGTTTCACAACGTTGACTTCGTGTGGCCGGCGCGGGCGATCCAGCCTATCGACACACGGCGTATTGCGTTGTGGCATGAGATCAATGACCTGCCCAAGCGCGGCCGGCTGTCGGCCAGCGACCGCCTGTTCGTGCAGCACGACGGCAGCCTCGGCAGCACGGTGACCGAGCGCATCAGCATGCTGCCGCTGACCCACAACGCCGATAGTTTTGCCTACCGCCCCGAGCGTTTGCCCGATGGCTTCAGCCACGGCAATGAAAGCTGGGGCTGGCTGCTCGACCCGGCCTGGCGCGCGCGTACCGCGTTGCAAAGTGACGCGGCGATTGGCGCGCTGGATGCCGCGCTGGCCGTGCAAGGCGCGGGGCTGGCGCAGTTCAAGGACATCGGCAACATGAGCATCGAAGAGATCGATGTGCTGGCCGACATCCTGGTGCGCAAGCAGAAGGAAGGGCACTTCGCCGCGTTCTGGTCCGATGATGAAGAAGCCGCGCAGTTGATGCTCAGCCCAAGCATCGATATCCAGAGCCTGTGGTCGCCGACCTTGATGCGCCTGCACCGTGCGGGGGTGAAGTACCGGTTGGCGGTGCCGCGTGAAGGCTATCGCGCCTGGTTTGGCGGCTTGTCGTTGTCACGCCATGCCCAAGGCCCGGTGTTGGATGCGGCGTATGCCTATCTCAATTGGTGGTTGTCCGGCTGGCCGGGCGCGGTGATGGCGCGCCAGGGTTACTACATCGGCAACCCGGCGCGCACCCGCGACCATTTGAGCAGCGCCGAGTGGGATTACTGGTACGCGGGCCTTCCGGCCCGCGAGGAGTTGCCGGGCAGCGATGGGTTGCCGTTGATCGACATCGGTGACGTGCGCGATGGCGGTTCCTACGAGCAACGCATGGGGCATATCGCGGTGTGGAACTCGGTGATGGATGAGCACAACTACCTGGTGCGCCGTTGGGGGGACTTTATGCGCGCGCGCAGTGTTTAAGCCGGATATTTCCCACGCTCCGCGTGGGAGTGCCGTCCCGGACGCTACGCACGCCTTTTCCGCCAATAAAATGACATTCAAGTCCCCGCTCCAATTGGGTGTACTTATCCCAAGTCCCAGCTAATCTGCTAAAACCAAATATTCAGTTTAAATGGATGTTTTTTTGACGCCAGATCAGCCTCGTCAGGGATGCGTATGACCAAGGAACCCAGTGGCACAGAGAGGCGAACGCGGCCGCAGGGTTCGGCCATGCAGTGGCGCCACACGTTCCAGACCCGTATCGCCGGGGTGCTGGCGCTGTTGTTGCTGGTGGTGGTGGCGGCCACTTACTTTGCGGTCAAGGCTGCTACCACTCGTGCCGTGGAGAACCAGGCCCAGGTTCAGCTCAGTACCGGCATCCAGGTCTTTGAGCGCCTGTTGGACCTGCGCGGGCGTCGCCTGCAATACGGCCTGGACTGGCTGACGGCGGACGGCCCTTTCAAACACGCAGTGATCGACGCCAAGGCTGATTCGATCCTGACTGCGCTGCGCCGGCATGGCACCGGTATCCACTCCACCGAGGTGTTTGTCCTCGACCTGGATGGCAAGGTGATGATCAGCACCTTGCCGGTGTTGGTACAGGGCGCGGTGTTTCCTTATGAGCAGGCCTTGCGCCATGCGCGGCGCAGTGGCCAGCAAATGTTCATCGTCGCCATGGACGGGCAGCCGTATTTGCTGGTGCAGGATGAAGTACTCGACCCGGAGCCCATTGCCCGCGTGGTCATGGGTTTCCCCATGGACAAGTTGTTCGCCAATGAATTGCGCTCCATGAGCAACCTTGAAGTGTCGTTCCTTGGTGAGCAGGACGGCCTTGTCGGCCAGTTGTTCAGCACCCAGCCTGAAGCCTATCAAGACACCGTCATCAGCCTGATGCGCGAAAGCCCTCCCAACCCTGAGGCGCAGATCAATGTGTTTCACGGGCAACGTGCACTGAGCCAGGTGCTGCCGCTGGCCAACACCGGCGATGGCGATCAAGTACGCGTGTTGCTGCAAAGCCCGCTGGACCATGCGCTGGAATCCTTTGCGCCGCTGGACCGGCAGTTCCTCGGGATTGCCCTGGCGGTGCTGCTGGTGTCATTGGCGGCGGCGTTGTTGCTGGCGCGCCGTGTGTCGCGCCCGCTCACTGCCTTGGTGGAGGCCGCTGAACGCATTGGCGCCGGTGACTACCGCACGCCAGTGCGGGTGCGCAGTCATGACGAATTCGGCTTGCTGGCCCGCGCCTTCAACGCCATGCAAAGCGGCATCGCTGTGCGCGAGCGGCAACTGGCGCATAACGCCTTGCATGATCCGCTCACCGGCTTACCCAACCGCGCCTTGGCCATGGAGCGCCTGGGCAGTGCGATCAGTGCGCGGCGGCCAGTTGTGTTGCTGTACGTGGGGATCGAAAACTACCGGGTGATCAACGAAGGGTTTGGCCCTCAGGGCGTCGAAGAAATGCTGCGTGAAGCCAGCCGGTGTTTGTCCATGAGCCTGTTGGCCAGCGACACCGCGGCGCGCATCGCCGGCAGTGAGTTCCTGCTGTTGCTGGAAAACACCGAGATCGACCGCGCCGTGGCCCGCGCCGATCGCCTTTACGGGCTGCTTACCGAACCCCAGCGTATCGGCAATGACGAAGTGCGCCATGAAGTCAGCATCGGCATCGCCGCGTACCCCACCGACGGCCAACAGGTCGAAGAGTTGATCAGCCGCGCGGCCATTGCCCGGCATGATGCGGCGAGCCTGCCTGGGCATTTGCAGATCTACCAGCAAGACCGCGACCTTGCACACCAGCGCCAGATCACCCTGATCCGCGACCTGCGCCGGGCGGTGGTCGAGGGCGAATTGTTCCTGTGTTACCAGCCCAAGCTCGACCTCAGGCACGGCCATGTGCGTCAGGCAGAAGCCTTGCTGCGCTGGCAGCATCCGACCCTTGGGCAGGTGTCGCCCACCGAATTCATTCCATTGGCCGAGCGCACCGGCAGCATGGGCAGCCTGACCTTGTGGGCAATCGAGGAAGCCATCCGCCAAATGGCCGAGTGGGCGCAACGGGGGTTGCACCTGCAACTCTCGGTCAATATCTCGGTGGATGATTTGGCTGATGATGACTTGGCCATACGCGTCACCGCCTTGTTGATGCAGTACAAGGTCTCGGCCGACCAACTGATTTTCGAGATCACCGAAAGCGCGATCATGCATAACCCGCAACAGGCCCTCAGTGTGCTGGAGCAACTGCGTGGCTGCGGCATCAGCCTGTCGGTGGATGACTTCGGCACAGGCTATTCATCGCTGGCGCAATTGCAGCGTTTGCCGGTGCAGGAATTGAAGATCGACCAGTCGTTTATCCGCAACCTCGACAGCGCCAGTGGCGACGGTGTGATCGTGCGTTCGACCATTGAAATGAGCCACAACCTGGGACTCAAGGTGGTGGCGGAGGGCGTGGAGTTTGAGCCCAGCCTGAAGTTGCTCAGGCAGTGGAGGTGCGACACGGCGCAGGGGTACTTGATCAGTCGGCCGTTGAATGCCATGGCATTTGAAATGTGGATGCGGCGCGAGCGGATGGTGTTGTAAATCGTGATCTCCAGGCATTCCTGTGGGAGCTGGCTTGCCTGCGATGGCGGTTGGGCAGACGACCTGAGTGTTGAAGCCGTGCTCGGTCAAAATGGTTTCCAGCAGGGCATAAAAAAGGCGGCTACCCATCAGGTAGCCGCCTTTGTTTTACCGCCGGTTCAGCTTAATCCGGCAGTTTGAACGCCATCACATAGTCACCCTGTTTGGTGCCCAGCGAGCCGTGACCGCCGGCCATGACCAGCACGTACTGCTTGCCGTCCTTGCCGGTGTAAGTCATCGGTGTGGTCTGCGCGCCTGCAGGCAGGCGGCCTTCCCACAGTTGCTTGCCGTTTTTCACGTTATAGGCACGCAGGTACTGGTCGAGGGTGCCGCTGAGGAACGCGACGCCACCGGCGGTGGTGAACGTACCGCCCAGGCTAGGCACGCCCATGGTCAGCGGGATCGGAACCGGCGAGCTGTCGCGCACGGTGCCGTTCTTGTGCATCCAGATGGTCTGGTGGTTGGTCAGATCGACCGCCGCCACATAACCCCACGCTGGCGCCTGGCACGGCAGGCCCAAAGGCGACAGCAGTGCTTCGAGGATCACGCCATACGGCGCGCCTTTGTTCGGCTGCACACCTTCGGTTTCGCTGACGCGTGGGCCTTGCTTGGCAATTTCGGCCGCCGGGATCAGTTTCGATTTGAACGCCATGTAGCTTGGGTTCACGAAAGCGATCTGGCGAACCGGGTCAACCGAGATACCGCCCCAGTCGAATACGCCGAAGTTACCCGGGTAAACGATCGAGCCTTGCAGCGATGGCGGGGTGAATGGGCCGTCGTAGCGCATGGATTTGAAATCGATACGGCACAGCATCTGGTCAAACGGGGTCACGCCCCACATGTCGCGTTCTTTCAACGGCGGCGGCATGAAGTTGAGGTCGGACTTCGGCTGGGTCGGCGAGGTGTGATCACCGGCCACTGCGCCTTGCGGTACAGGGATTTCGTTGATCGGCACCACCGGCTTGCCGTTGCTGCGGTCCAGCACGTAGATGCTGCCTTGCTTGGTCGAGGCCATGACTGCTGGCTTGACGCCGTCAGCGGTCTTGATGTCGATCAGCGAAGGCTGGCCGCCCACGTCCATGTCCCACAGGTCATGGTGAGTGAACTGGAAGGTCCACTTCACGTGGCCGCTGTCGATGTCCAGAGCGGTCAGGCCGGCGCTGTATTTTTCCGAGTCTTCGGTACGGTCGCCGCCGTATTGGTCAGGCATCTGGTTGCCCATCGGCAGGTAGAGCATGCCGAGTTTTTCATCGACGCTGAACATGGACCACATGTTCGGCGAGTTGCGGGTGTAAGTCTTGCCCTCGGCCAACGGCGTGGTGTCGTCCGGGTTGCCGCTGTCCCAGTTCCACACCAGTTTGCCGGTGTGTACGTCGAACGCGCGGATCACGCCGCTAGGCTCGTCGGTGGAGACGTTGTCGGTCACGTGACCGCCGATCACGACCAGGTTCTTGGTCACGGCCGGTGGCGAGGTGGAGTAGTAACCGCCTGGAGCGAAGCTGCCGATGTTGGCACGCAGGTCGACCTGGCCTTTGTCACCGAAGTCTTCGCACATCTTGCCGGTGTCGGCGTCGAGCGCGATCAGACGGGTGTCGGCAGTCGGCACGAAGATGCGTTTAGGGCAGACAGCGCTGACAGGTGCAGTGCTGGCGCTGCCGGTAGGGCTTTGCGCGGAAGCGTAGACGGCGTCATCGTGATACGACACGCCACGGCAGGTCATGTGCGCCCAACCTTTGAAGTTCGCGGCACCCTGGCTGCTGATCTTCGGGTCGAAACGCCAGATTTCCTTGCCGGTGTCCGGGTCCAGGGCAATCACCTGGCTGTGCGGCGTGCACACATAGAGCATGCCGTTGACTTTCAGCGGGGTGTTTTCTGCGGTGGTTTCACCGGGATCGCCTGGGCCAGGGATGTCACCGGTGCGATAGGTCCACGCCGGCACCAGCTTGTGGGCGTTTTCCGGGGTGATCTGCGCCAGAGGCGAGTAACGATCACCGAAGGCCGAGCGGCCATAGGAATTCCAGTCGCCATCAGCCTGGGCCGGTGCAGTGCTGGCCATGCCAGGCGCGGCGTCGCGGTCCAGTTGGCCGGTCTTGACCATCTCACCCGGGTTGGTGAATTGGCTGGCCAGGGCGGCAGCGCCCGCCAGCACCACGGCTACGCTCAGCGCGCCAGTGCCCAGCGGCGCAGGTTGGCCACGCAGCAACGGACGGCGAAACCACGGCAGCAGCAGGACGATGCCCAAGGCGAACAGCAGGGCCAGGCGCGGCACCAATTGCCACCAGTCCAGGCCGACTTCCCACAGTGCCCACACGGTACTGGCGAACAGCACCAGTGCGTACAGGCCCAGCGCTGCGCGGCGGGTGGCCAGCAGCAACACGCCGGTGAGGGCGATGCCGATACCGGCCAGCAGGTAGTACAGCGACCCGCCGAGCATGCTCAGCTTGACGCCGCCAGCCAGCAAGGCCAGCCCCATGATCAGCAGCAAGACGCCTAGCAGCCTGGGCAGCAGGCGGCTTGGGCTTGAAGCACCATCAGTGCTCATAGTGTGTTTCTCCGTGACGTTGGAATTATGTAACCCCGTGCTTCACTGTAGATGACGATTCGGCGCGGGCTTGGTTCAGCGTTAAATTGGGTTTTTCTGGGGATAAGTCGGTTATCCACAGGCGGGCGATTGAACCCCACGCGCGGGTCGGTTTAAGACAGCGCTGTCTTTAAGGCAGGGAATATTCGGCAAGATGGGATCGACCGCAGGCGTGAAACGTTTCAGTTTGTTGCGGCAAGGATAAAGCGCCTTCTCATTTTGAGAAAGCGTAATTAGAGAGATGCATCATTTCAGATCTGGTAACAGTGACAGAACGTCGCTGCAAGAATGCTTGTAGCGGCTAGTGTCTGTGGGAGCTGGCTCGCCTGCGATAGCAGTTGTGGCGAGCAGGCTTGTCCTGCGTTGGGGCGCGAAGCGGCCCCGGTAAAGGCACTGTAACTTTCCTGAAGGAACTCAGCGTCTGGGTCTGGGGGCTGCTTCGCAACCCAACGCAGGACAAGCCTGCTCGCCACAGGAGAAATTGGCAGCCTTAAAAAGTGTGTAGATACCTATGGCTATCGCGGGCAAGCCCGGCTCCCACAGAAGCCGGCTGCCACAGGGGATTTGTGCTGCTGTTTAGAAGGTGGTGCGCACGCCGAACTGTACGCTGCGCCCAGGCGCCGGGGCGATATCGCGCAGGATCGAACTGGCATAGCGCACGGTCTGGTTGGTGAGGTTTTCGCCATTGACGAACGCCAACCACTGGCTGCCACCCACATTGAAGTGATAACCGGCGCTGGCGCCCAAGGTGGTGTAGCCGTCGGTGCCGCTTTCGTTATCCGGCACACGCCCTTGGCCCGCTGCGTGTTCCACGTCGATCCGCGCCTGCCAGCGGTCCAGTTCCCACAGTAAGCCGCTGTTCAAGCGCAGAGGCGCAATACGCGGCAAGGCTTCGCCCGTGTCCAGGTTGGTGGCGCGGGTGTAATCGCCCGACAGCTCCAGGGCGAACTTGCCGTAGGCGCTTTCGCCCAACTTCCAGTGATCCTGGGCTTCGAAGCCGGCGAAACGTGCGCGCACACCGGAATATTTGTATTCCGGGATACCGCCCGCGTCTTCTTCGCCTTCATCGTTCAGCGTGCGCCCTGTGCCCAGCAAGCCGATGTAGTTGGAGAAGCGGCTGTAGAACACGCCGAAACTGCCTTTGTGCGTGCCGTTGTCAAAGCGCAGTGCCAGGTCGCTGGACACGGCTTTCTCTTTCTTCAGGTTGGCGTCACCCAACTCGTAAGTGCCGGTGGCGACGTGGGCGCCGTTGGCGTACAGCTCGTAGAAAGTCGGTGCGCGCTCGGTGTAGCCCAGTGTCGCGGCCAGCGACCAGACCGGCGTGAGGCTGTATACCGCGCCGGACGACAGGCTGCCGGCGGTAAAGTCATTGGATTTATCGGCACCGGCAAAGCGCGCATTACCCTTGGCATTCGGGTCGACATTGGTGTGTTCCACACGCCCGCCAAGGCTGAGCTTGAGACGCTCGGTGGCCTGCATCTCTTCGAGAATAAACAGCGCGCCGGCGTTGGTGTCGGTCTGCGGTACAAAGGCCTCTTCACCCAGTGCCGAGAACTCATTGCGCGTCACTTGGGCGCCGACCACACCCTCGAACGGGCCGAGCGGCTGGTGGCGCGCTTCAACGCGGGCTTCATAGCCCTTGTTCTTGAAAATGGTGCCGGTTTCGCCGCCTTCGATTTCACGGTGCTCGTAATCGGTGTAGCCCGCGTCAAGTTTCACCGAGCTAAACGGGCCTTGCAGGTTGCGGATCTCGGACGCAAAGGCGTAGTGATCCTGCTTCATGCGGATGCGCACATCTTGCTCGGCGGGTGAACCGTAGTTGCTGTCATAGTTGCTGTAGGACAGCCCGGCATAACCGTCGTCCCAGGTGTAGGAACCGCCGACCGCGCCGCCATCCTGACGCCCGTCGCTGTTGCCCAGTCGACCATTTTTGCCGGGGCCATCCTCGGTCTCCGGGGCATGGCGGCTGCGGGCCTGGCCTGGGATTTTGAGGTCGTTGAATTCCCGCGCGTTCGCGTCCAGGTGCAAGGCGAAGGTGCCGTTGCCGGCTTCCAGTTTACCGGCGCTGCTGCGGGTGGTGTCGGCGCCGCCGTAGCGCAGTTCACCGGCACCGTGGATGCCTTCGATGGCTTCTGTGGGAATACGGTTGTCGAAGGTGTTGACCACACCACCGATGGCGCTGCCGCCGTAGAGCAAGGCTGCCGGGCCACGTACGATTTCGATGCGGTCGACGTTGATTGGGTCCAGGGGCACGGCGTGGTCATAGGACAGCGACGAGGCATCCAGTGCACCCACGCCGTTGCGCAGGATGCGAATGCGGTCGCCATCCTGGCCACGAATGATCGGGCGGCTGGCGCCTGGGCCAAAGTACGACGACGACACGCCTGGCTGCTTATTCAGGGTTTCGCCGAGGCTGCCTTTTTGTTGCAGGGTCAGGTCATCGCCTTCCAGCACCGTGGTGGGCGAGGCGAGTTGTTCGCTGCCCAAGGGGTTGCCGGTAATGACTTGGGGTTGCAGTTCCAGGGCGTGGGCTTCGGAGCCGATCAACAGGGCGGCGGCAAGCGGGGTCAAGCGCCACAGAGTAGAGAGGGACATCAAACATTCCTTGGTAAAAGGCACAGAAAAGAGAAGGCTTAAAACGGTATCGATTTTGATAAGTATCGTTACAATATAACATCACTTTTTTGCCTGAAAAGGGGAACTTTTTTCCAGGGGCTATATTCAATGCAGTGCTTCCACCTCTACGCCCCGTCGGCTAAGGTGCGCGGCTGTGTTTCCTCTTTTTGCAAAAGGCCTGGCATGACCGCGACAAGCAACGACCCACTTCACGGCGTGACCCTGCAGCACGTCCTCACCACCCTGGTGGAACACTACGAATGGAGCGGTCTGGCCGAACGCATTGATGTGCGCTGTTTCAAGAGCGACCCCAGCATCAAGTCGAGCCTGACATTCCTGCGCAAAACGCCGTGGGCGCGGGAGAAAGTCGAAGGTTTGTACGTCAAGCTGATGCGTACCAAACGCCCGCTGGATTGAGGCCATGAAGCGGTATGTGGCCACGGCGGCGCTGGCTGGCTGGACAGGGCTGGCGATTCAGCAATACTTGATTTTCTATTCGCGCTGGGAGGCCGGCGCGAGCCTGTTGGGCGGGCTGATCAACTTTTTCAGTTTCTTCACGGTGCTGACCAACACCCTGGTGGTCGTGGTGTTGAGCTATGCGCTGGTCAATCGCGAGTCGGCGGTAAAACGTTTCTTCCTGGCGCCCGCTGTCAGTAGCGGTATTGCCGCGAGCATCGTGGTCGTGAGCCTGGCCTACAACCTGTTGCTCCGACATTTGTGGAGCCCCACCGGCTTTCAATTTATCGCCGACGAGTTGTTGCACGACGTGATGCCGCTGCTGTTCGTGATCTATTGGTGGCGGTGTGTGCCCAAGGGCACGTTGCGCTTCAAGCACATTGGCGGGTGGGTGATTTACCCGCTGGTGTACTTCGGCTATGTGCTGCTGCGCGGGCATTTGCTGGGGCAGTATCAGTACCCGTTCATCGATGTGGACAGCCTCGGTTATCCACAGGTGTTTGTGAATGCCGGGGGGATTTTGGCGGGGTTTGTTGGGATTGCGTTGGCGGTGGTGGGGTTGGACAAAGTTCTTAAACGGGCAGCGTAAAAATGTGGGAGCTGGCTTGCCTGCGATGGCGGTGGGTCAGTTGGACAATTTGTTTCTGATGCACCGCCATCGCAGGCAAGCCAGCTCCCACATTGGATCTTCAGTGGACTTGAGGGCTTTATTCTTCTTCGCTGCCCTCGGCACGCCAGTAACCCACGGCCTTGAGGAACTCCTCATTGACCTGGTGCGTGTCCAGCAACACGCGGCGCAGCTGGCGCGACAGTTTGGTTTCCGTCGCGACAAAGCTGTACAGCGAACCGCCCGGCAGGGTCAGGTTGCGCACCGTCTCCAGCAGGTCGTCCTGGCCGCGCACCACCCAAATCACCTCTACATCGGCAGCGCTGGTCAGTGGCTGCTGTTCGGCGCTATTGGCGATTTCAATCACCGTCAACACCTTGCGCCCGGCCGGCAATTCTTCCAGGCGACGGGCGATGGCCGGGATCGCGGTTTCATCACCAATCAGCAAATAGCTGTCGAAGATGTCCGGCACGATCATCGAACCGCGCGGCCCGCCGATGTACAGGTACTGGCCAACCTGCACCTGTTCGGCCCAGGTAGAGGCTGGGCCATCGCCGTGCAGCACGAAGTCGATATCCAGCTCGCCGATGCTCAGGTCGAAGCGCCGTGGCGTGTAGTCGCGCATGGCCGGTTGCGGGCCGTCGCCCTTGATGTTGAAGGTCGGGCTTTCCAGCGCAGCCTGCTCGGCGGCGTTTTGCGGGAACAGCAGTTTGATGTGGTCGTCACTGCCCAGGCTGATAAAACCGGCCAGCTCCGGCCCGCCCAAGGTGACGCGGCGCATGCGTGGGGTGATGTCGACCACCCGCAGCACTTGCAGGCGGCGGCGTTTGATCTCGTGGGTAACGCGATGGATAGCTTGAGTATTCATTGGTTTTTCCCGTCGGCAATGGCTTGAGCGGTGCCGTTGAGCAGCGCCGCGACACGAACGATTTCTTCCGGGCTCCAGCGCCCGTGGTGCGAATGCAAGGCGTGGCGCAGGTTATGCACCGCCTCGTGAATCTCGGGTGGGCGGTCGTGGCCACGCAGCGAGCGCTTGCTGACATCAATGCGCATGCGCACGCCTTCCAGGGCAACGGCTTGCTCGCTTAAGAAGAGACGACCGGCGTCGGTGATTGTGTAGCGTTTTTTTCCATTCTCGGCGTCGCCGCTGATCAACTCGCTCTCTTCCAGAAAGGTCAGCGTGGGGTAGATCACACCGGGGCTGGGGCTGTAGGCGCCGTCGAACAGGCTTTCGATCTGGCGGATCAGGTCATAGCCATGGCAGGGCTGCTCGGCGATCAAGGCCGGTAGCAGCAGTTTCAGGTCGCCAGGGGCAAATACCCGAGGGCCGCGGCCGCCGCGTTTTTCAAATTCACTGCGATGCTCGTGTCGCATGGTCTGTCCTCCGTCCTATTTAGATATAACTTAAGATATATCTTATGGTGGCGGTAGCCCGAGACGACCAACGGTCGTGAGCAGCGTCAAGCGGCTCACGTTCGAGGGGCATGGACGATAAAAGTATTTAGAGTTATAACTTTAATTAGAGTTTGTGCTCGAACAGGCGCGTTAACAGGTTGCTCTTTATAGCAGCGCTTGTGCGTGTAGTATTGCTCTTACAGTCACTTCCCGTTATGACACTTATGTTCAAGTAGGCTGATTCTTACGGCTATTTTTAAAGTTTTGGCAAAGTGCCATACTTTTCGTTCGTCCCGCGTTTCTAAAGGCTACTAGGCCGTGGGAAGCGACCTGCATACCTGTTGTTGATTTGAATTGATCATTGCTTGGCGTTGTGCGGTTCAACTAACCGTCTGCGTTATTCGTTGTTGAGAAGTTGCTTGGCGACGAATCAATCAATGTTGATAACTACAGGTATTGATCATGTTCAAGAAGTTTGCTGTCGCTGTTCCCCTGGCTGTTCTGGCACTGTCTTCCTCGGTAACAGCTACTGCTGCCGGTGAAGCCCGCCACACCGTCAATGTCCAGGCAAACATCCCGACCACCGTGTTCCACGCACAACCGCGTGATCCGAACTGGGGTCGTGACGAAACCATGACCTACAACCTGGTCAGCGGTGAGCTTGCTTCGTTGAGGGCCACCTACGACGTCAAGAACACCAACGGTTCGGTTGCTGCCTACATCGAAGGTGGCCCGGCCGTACTGTTCAACGGTGATGCCGCGCAAAACATCCCGGTCACCACCACCTTCAATGGTGTGATCTTGAGCGGCAGCCCTCAGGAAGTGGTCAACGAAGCCGACTCCACCCCGGGTATAGGGGCGGAAATGCACATCGCCGCGGCCAAGCCTACGGCCACTCAGCGTGGCTCCTACACAACCACGATCCCGGTAGTGTTCGACGCGGTACTGCCAGTCACCCCATAAGGCCAATGCGTGCTCGTTAACCACGGGCATCTGCTTGCAGGTCGGCTGACTTCCCTCCTCGGTCCGCCGGCCTGATTTTCTCTCCAGTCTTCTGGCATTCAGAGTGTTCCGTTCATGTTTCCGATGACGCCTATCGCGGCTGCGCTAGCGCTGCTGATGTGTACGAGTGCCCTGGCTGCACCTGCTTCTTCCGGTGCTTCAACCCCCGGCAGTCTGATTACTCAGGCGCAAGGCTTGCCCGCTGGTTTTACTGATCATTTTTTCGAGGTGCCGTTGGCGGTACGCGTGGACCTTGACCAGCAACTGTTGGGCGAGGCGCTGATTGTTTTGTCCCGCGATGACCGTGTCACCTTGCTTGAATTTACCGACACCGCCGACAGCAAAGTCCCGGCCGCCACCCGCGACACCTGGCAAGCGCTGCTGGAAAAAGGCGTGTCATTGGGTGCTTGTACCCAGTCCTGCCCGCAGAAAATGCTCTCGGCCTTCTACAACCTGGAAAGCTCCCAGCTGTCGATCCTCACCCAAGACGTCGAACTGAGTGGCGACATCCCGCGTTTCCATGAGCAGCCCGAAGGTGGCAGCCTCGGCTTGATCATCAACAACCAGCTCAACCTTAATGGCAGCCAAGAGGACAGCCTCGGCGGACGCTATGGTTTGCAAGCCAGTTCCAGTCTGGGTAACTGGAGTCAGGTGTTCAACCTGCAGCTGGCGCGCCAGAGCGGCGATGACGAGCCCATGCGCCATGCGATCCATGAGCTGTATACCCAGCGAGAACTCGAAGGGCAGTTTTTCCGCCTGGGCCACTTCACCCCCAATTCCGATGGCCTGACCCGCCAACTGCGCAGCTTCGGCGCCAGCCCCGATACGGCGCTGGGCCTGATGTATGGCAGCTCCGACAGCCTGGCCATCAACAACGCCAAGCCCAGCGTGTACCCGATCTATGTCACCGCCAACCGCCAGGCGGCGGTGGAGATTTACCGTAATGGCCTGTTGATTAACACCCAGGCCGTTGCGGCCGGCCTGCAAACCCTGGACACCCGGCCCTTGCCCGGCGGCATCTATGAAGTGGAAGTGCGCCTTATCGAAGACGGCCTGACCACCAGCACCACCCAGGAGCTGGTCTACAAACCCAGCAACTGGCGCAACGCCGAAGACCGCTGGCGCTATAACCTTTTCGCCGGGCGCGAGACCAAGTTGTTCAGCAACTGGGAAGAACAAGCTTCCGGCGCGGTGACGGCCGGTGCGTCGCTCAACTATCTGGTACACCCGCGCGTGATCCTCGGCCTGTCGGCCCGTCAGGTGCGCGAGCAGCTGCAATACGGCGGCTCGGCGGACTGGACGGTGGCCAACAATACCAGCCTGTATGCCAACCTCTACCAGACCCAGGAACACGGCACCGGCATGGACCTGCAAGGGCTCTATACCCTGGGCGCGACCAACCTGGTGTTCAGCCATAACCGCAGTTGGCTCGACACCCGCGACACCTACGAGACTCTGCCCGATGGCACACGCCTGCGGCGCAACACCTTCGTCGGTGAAGCCAGCAACACGGCGTTGTCGGTCAACCACCGGCTGGATGCGAAAAACACCCTGAACATGCGCCTGTCCCACAGCGAAGGCAATGTGGAGGGGGCCGGCGTCGACCTGGGTTGGAGCCGCCACGACAACCTGTTCGGCAGTGACGCCAACTGGCGCTTCTCGGTGTTCGACCGGCCCGGCAGCGCCGGCACCAACGACGCGCGCAACCGCGGCGTGGACGTGAGCGTCAGCGTCAACCTGGGCACCGAAGGCCGGCAGATTTCCGGCAGCATCGGCACCCGTACTGCCCGTGACGGTGGGCGTGACAACAACGCTTCGGTGACGTTGCGCCAGGACCTCACCGACCACTTGCTGCAAAGCGTCTCGGCCACGGCGATCACCGACACCTACGGCGTCGGCCTGTCGGGCATGGCCAGCTTCAATACGGATGCGGTCAGCGGTGACGGGTTTGTGCAACGCAGCTCGTTCAACGGCGACCTGAGCGGTGGCTTGAACCTCAACAGCACCTTCGTTGCCGGCGCCGGCCAGATGCTGCTGAGCAGCCAGTACCAGGGCAACGGTGCGGGCATGATCATCGACGTGGAAACCGACCTCGACGAAATCGCCCTGCGTGCCGACGACCTCGGCGGTGGCGGCGCGATCTTGCGGCCGGGGCGCAACTACGTGCCGGTCTCAGCCTACAAGAGCAGCAGCGTGAGCTTCGACTTTGAAGGTAATCACCCGCCCGCGGCGAATATCCAGCCGACCCGCGCCAGTTATCACCTGAACAAGGGCGGGGTCGACTACCGGAAAATCACCGTGATGAAAACCGTCACCGTGCTCGGCCGGTTGTTGGATGAGCGTGGTGCACCGCTCAAGGGCCATCACGTGATCAACCACGCCAGCCGTGGGGTCAGCGAAGTCGACGGGTTCTTCTCGATGGAAATGAGCGCCAGTTCACCGACCTTGCAAGTGCGCTACCAGAACCAATTGCTCTGTCAGTTCCGCCTGGACCCTGCCAATGCGCCGAGTGAGAGCGATGTGTTGATGATCGGCGATTTGCGCTGCACCAAGGACACCCTGGCAGAAGCAACCCACAACGCCGAAACCGCTGGTTGATGGCATGGACTGGATTTTTATGAACGTGAAAAACGTAACGAGAACCGGCTTGAAGCAGTGTGCGTTCGCGCTGGCGCTGGTCAGCATGAGCCTGCCTGCGCACGCGCTGGTGCAGAACATCACGGCGGTGTTTCGTCCTGACCCGTCGAACCCGATGGTGAATAAATTCGAAAACACCACGCCCCACAGTGGCGTCTGCGCGTGGCACGTACCGGCCAGGTGCGAGGCGTTGAATACCTTCAGTATCCGTGATGCGGCATTCAGGGCCGAGTCGGTAGAGCCGATCGAAGCCAACCATGAAGACCCTCGAAAAGGCGCCTATTTCAAAGTGCCTTCATCTTGGCGTGATGTACAGGTGGTCCATGTCGGGACGGGTGAGGTTGAAACCGTACAAATGCGCATTGCGGGTATTGGTACGCGTTGGGATGTGCCGCGTCCGCCTGGCGTCAGCGGGTGGGCTAACGGAGGAACCGGTTGGACCTACTATTGGAGTAACGGTGCGCCTCCTTGCCAGGGGGTTAACTATTTGGCGGCATCCGCCAGTTACGCACTGTTTTTCTGGATCGTCCCGGAGGGCGTGGGGGCTTGTACGGTAAACCCGGGCACCACTTTTCCGCGTTTGACCTACAGCCACTTGGAGTACGGCTACGAACTTAAAACCCCCAACCCGCTAGGCATGGCCAGCGGCGAATACCGCGGCTCCCTGACTTACAGCATCGGGCCGGGCGGGGATTTTGATTTCGGTGACGTGATGGCGTCCACCGAAAGCGCCCTGACGTTCAATTTTCAATTGGCTGTAGAGCATGAGCTCAAGGTCGATCTCCCACCGGGCGGCAACCGCATCGAGTTGCTACCCGAAGGCGGCTGGCAAGCCTGGCTTAACCGTGGGCGCCAACCGGCGCGGTTGTTCCGTGACCAGACCTTTGTCATTTCCGCCAGTGGGCGTTTCAAGATGCAGCTCGAATGCAGCCTTGCGGTGGGCAACACCTGTGGCTTGCGCAACGGCGCGGGGGATCAGGTGCCGTTGCAGGTTGCTGTCAGCCTGCCCTTTGGCTTGCAGAACCAGGCCGGGCAGGCGGTCAACAAGCAGCCCTTGCGCCTGGATGGCGTGGGCACCGAGTTGTTCCAGCCTGCGTTTTACGTGAACAACCGTGCTGGAACGCTGCACTTCGAAGTCGAAAAAGACCAGGTCAAGGACATGCTCGAACAGCCGGGCAGCACCTATTCGGGTGTGGTCACGGTGATCTGGGATTCGGAAGTCTGAGCGGATATTTGCCGCACGCCGGCCGCTGGGCTGGGTTCAATCAATAAGGCGTAATCAAACATGAAACATGCAGTGTTATCAGTGGGGCTGTGGCTGGTGTCTTTGGCGGTTCATGCGGGACCTGCGATCAACGTCGGCGTGGTCTACGACTACCTGGAAGGCGACCGCAGTTCTTACCTCAAGCGTGTCTACAACGGCGGCACCAGTACCGCGTTTATCAAAGTCAATGTGCTGGAGATCGTCTACAACGACGACGGCACGTCCAGGGAAGTGCCCGTCGCGTCGATGACCGACGCCAAAGGCAGCACCACCAACCGCGACGGCCTGATGGCCAGCCCGGCTCGTCTGATCGTACCGGCCGGCGGGCGTCAGGGCACTCGGTTGCTGTACATGGGCCAGCGAGACAAGGAGCGCTATTTCCGTGTGCGTTTCATTCCGGTGGTACCGGAAAAGGAAGATGACTTTGCTGTCACCGATGCCGAACGCGCCGAATACAAGGACGCCCTGGCCGCCGGAGTCAACGTCATGGCCGGGTACGGCACGGTGTTCTTCGTGCGCCCGCAAGACACCCGTTTTGATACCCGGATCAGCGAAACCGCCAGCCAATACACCATGCGTAATGCCGGCAACAGCGTGGTGGTGCTCGATGAGTTCCGCGATTGTTCGGTGACGAAAAAGACCGAATGTGAGGCCACCACCAAGCACCACATCCTGCCTGGCCGCCAGTTGGTGCTGGAGAAAAAGCCGGAGCGTCAGTTCAACTTCCAGCTGATCGAAGGTCGCAACAAAAAAACGATGACGGTCAACAGTAACGGGTGATGACAATGTTCAAGCAACTGACGGTACTGGCTGTACTGATGGCGCCTGTGTTGGCGGGTGATCAGGCGCAGGCATTTCAGGAGCGCCACAGTTTTGATGTATCGGTGACCATCCCGATCCATGAGGCCTATGTGCTGCCTTCCGAGTCCGATTGGATGGGCCAGGACCAAGTGCTGCCCTGGGACCTTGCGACAGCCCGGCTGGGCCGTCTGCGCAAGAACTTTGATGTGAAAAACATCAACGGCGGCGTGGCGGCGCGCCTTGGTGACACGCCTTATCTGTTGAGTGGCCGCAACCGTATCGATTTGCAGGTGTTGTTCAACCGGGTGCCGCTGACTCTCGATTCAACCCTGGTGATCAGCGCCGATGAAGCCCGCTCGGGCCGTCGCGCTGAACTGGAAATCACCGCCGTTGAACCGGAAGACGGCTACAAGGGCGGCGAGTATTACGGCACGGTACACCTGCTGTTTGATTTTCCGGCGCCTTGAGACATGCACTTTGCCGTTCGCGAAATCGGCGGCACAGGCAAGTTATAAGTTGCCTGGCCCACCGCTTTCGCAGCCTCGCTAAAGCTCGACAGCTCCCACAGGGGATCAGTGTTGCCAGCGCTAAAAATTAAATGTGGGAGCTGGCTTGCCTGCGATAGCAATAGTGAATTCACCACCGCCATCGCAGGCAAGCCAGCTCCCGCACAAACCCCATTTCACCCCAGGCGCTTCGGTCATGCCCCGTGGCACAGCAGGGTGCCGCTGCCTTGCAAGTACGGGGTCAAAATCGGCGCCATGCCTTTGAGCACCTGCACCGGCAGTGCCGAAGTGAACTTGAAGTTTTGCGCCGAACTGCCTGGCACAAAGGCGGTTAGGGTGCCGAAGTAGCGCTCGCTGATGTAGAACACGAACGTGGCGGTGCGGTTGATCGCTTTGGAGCTGATCACTCGGCCGCCGGCGCCCATCGCTTCGATACGGTTGTCGCCGGTGCCGGTCTTGCCGCCCATGGCCATCGGCGTGCCGTCGGCCTGCACGAAACTGCCGGAAACACGCTTGGCCGTGCCCGCGTCCACCACTTGCGATAACGCGCCGCGCAGCGCGGTAGCGACCTCGGACGGCATCACTCGTTTACCCGCATCGGGCGTGTTGACCACGCGGGTTTCGTACGGCGTATCGGCGGCAAAGTGGAGACTGTCGATGCGCAGCACTTTGCCGCGCACGCCGTCGTTGAGGATGATGCCCATCAGTTCGGCGAGCGCGGCGGGGCGATCGCCCGAGCTGCCAATCGCGGTGGCCAGCGACGGCACCAAATGGTCGAACGGGTAACCCACCGCCTGCCAGCGCTGGTGAATATCCAGGAACGCCTCGACCTCCAGTATGGTGCGAATACGACTGTCGCGCGCGCTTTGGTGACGGCTCTTGAACAGCCAGCTGTAGACCTCCTGGCGTTCAAATTGGCTGGCCTTGACCACTTCGCTGAAGGTCGCGTCGGGGTGGTTGAGCAGGTAACCGAGCAACCACAGGTCCAGTGGGTGGACCTTGGCGATGTAGCCCTGGTCGGGCAAATCATAGCGGCCCGGGCCGTAGTCGGTGTAAAGGTGTTGCAGGCGTTCGTCGGTGAGTTTGTCGCTGGTTTTGGCATTCACCAGATGTGAACGCACGAAGCGATTAAAGGTGTCCTGGTCGGCCTCGGGGAACAGGTAGCGATGCACAGCCGCCATACGGATCGCCGTGGGGTGCAGCCCGTCAAGAAAGGTCTCAAGGCGCGCCTGGGTGTCTTTTTTCTGGTACTTCTTCCAGAACTTGAGCAGGAAGGTGGTGCCTTCGCGATCAGCGAATTGGGCCAGGTATTCCTGGCGCCGTGGGTCGTTATCATCCTTGAGCAATTGCGCACTGTTGTTGGGGCCTGCGTAAGTAACGTAGCGCTCCAGGTCACGCATCAGCCGGATAAATGGCAGGTTGATCGACTCGCGCAAGGCGTCTCGCAGCGACGGGCTGCGGCCATTGTCCTGGTTGCGGAAGTTGTGGAAGTGGTGCATGCCGCCGCCGGTGAAAAAGCCTTCGTTGGGGTTGGCCGAGTAAGTCCGGTCGAGGGCGGCATCGAGCATGTTGGCCAGGGACTTATCGGGATTCTGGATCAGGTAATCGACCGCCCACCGGCTGATGCGGTCCTGCTCGGCAATCTCGGTTTTTTTCAACGCGGCGGGTGTTTGCGCCGCGTAGCGATCATGCAGTTCGCTGATGATCTGCAGGTAAGTGGTGAGCACTCGCAGCTTGGCCGTGGAGCCCAGCTCCAGCTTGCTGCCCTCATTGATGTCGAAAGGCTGGTCGGTGTTGTCGGTTTGCACGCGCACCCGCGAGCCGTCCGGGGTCAGTTCGAACAGGGTGAAGCTGTAGCGCACCTGGGGTGTGCTGGCGGGTGTGAGCAGGCGCTCGCCGAGCAGGCCCATTTTGCCGGCGAAGGTGGGGTCGGCCAGTTGCTTGAGGTAGTCGGTGGCCTGGCTTTGCAGCTCGGCTTGCAGGGTGCTGGTGGCCGACAGGTCCAGGCGGTCGAGGTCGTACAGCGGCCGGTTGAGCAGGGCGGCGAGACGGCTGCGGGCAACGCTGATGCCCTTGTTGGTGTCGATGGGCTGCACGGTCGGCTGTTGCTGCCAGTCGCGGTAAGTGACGTGGGATGCCAGGGCGGCCTTGAGCAACGGCGGGTCGATCACGGTGTTCTGCGCCAGCAGGCGCAGGTGGCTGTCGGTGAGTTGCGCCAGTTCATCGCGGCCGTTGGCCAGGTAATGAGACGGCCGGCGCTGAGCGATCATCAGCGACAGCACCTGGCGCAAAGCCAGGCCACGTTGCGCCAAATGGCCGGCATCATTTTCGCTGCCGCTCAGGGCCAGGTTCACCTGCTTGAAGTCAGCGCCGTACCACACGCGCAAACCCTCGGCCATGCCATGCACTTCGCCATGCCCCGGCACGGCGGACAGCGGCACGCTGTTGAGGTAGTCGCGCACGATATTCTGGCGTGCCACCTGGGTGTCAGGCCCAGGCTGGTAGGCGCGCACACCGGCGGACAGCATCTGGCGCAGTTTTTCACTGCCGGACAAGGTCAGGCCGTCGGGCGAATGCCGATATTTTTCCAGCTGGGTGGCCAGGGTACTGCCGCCGGCACTTTGACCGGGCAGGTGCAATACCTTTGCGACTTGCGACCAGGCCGCCATGGCAAAGCGCGGCCAGTCCACCGCCGGGTTGGCCTGGGGCTGGGCGGGGTCGAGCAGGTCACGGTTCTCGATGAACAACAGGCTGTGGACCACCAGCGGCGGGATGGCGGCAAAACTTGAGTACAGCTGCTGCGGGTACTCGAACTGGTACAGGGGCAAGGCGCGACAGTCGGTGATCGAAAGGCCGGCCTGGATTTTCTCCGGGTAAGGCACGAAGAGACCGTGGCCGGCGTAGCTCATTAGCGCTGGCGAAAACTGCACCTGGGACTCGATCACATAACCGCGCTTGAGCAGGCGCGGCAAAAAGGTGCCGAGGTCGCTGTAGCCCAAGCGGCGATCGAACGGGCCGGCGCCGGGGTAAACCATTGCCTGGCTGGGGCCGGGTTCCAGCCGGTAGGTGAGGTCGTGGGCCAGCCGGCTCAGTTGCCGCGCTTGCAGTGCGGATGTGCGTATCTCTTTGGCGGCGGCGAACCCCAGCGCAATCACCACCATCAACACAATCAGCCAGAACAGGCGACGTATGTAACGGGGCCTGGGTTTATTTTTGGGTAAAGGCGCTGGGTCCGAACTGCCTTGTAATTTCGCAGCCTTGGTCGATTCGGTTTGCCACAGTGCGCCCATAGTCGATTGATCCTGCACGCAGATTGATCGGACTTGCCTGAAGCTTAGTCGCTGGGCGACAGGTGTGAGGGAATTGTGGTTGGGTAGTCGGAATCTTCTTGGATGGCGTGTGAATGCAGGGTGGGTTGCGACGTTTTGTCGCTCAGTGCAGGTAATATGCTCCTGTAAAGTGGCTTTTTAGCCGGGTCTTTCACTGAATTGCATGGTTTTTATAGTGAAAGACCCTGGTCCCGGCTTTTTATACTGCACGTCCCGCTGATCTTGCCCGGCAAGAAGGGCCCGTCCATGAGGCGGCCCCGGTTTCAACAAGGGCACAGGCTTACCGGCCTGGCCCCGGAAACTCGACGGACAATCCAATAACAAAATGAGGTTGTTTCCCTATGCCTGTCGGCAAACCACTGCCCCCTGGCGAGACCGCTCAAGGCGGCCCGCTCAAACGTGAACTGGGTGAACGACACATCCGTTTGATGGCGCTCGGCGCCTGCATCGGTGTGGGCCTGTTCCTCGGTTCGGCCAAGGCCATCGAGATGGCCGGCCCGGCAATCATGCTCTCCTACATCATCGGCGGCCTGGCCATTCTGGTGATCATGCGCGCCCTTGGTGAGATGGCCGTGCACAACCCGGTAGCCGGCTCGTTCAGCCGTTATGCCCAGGATTACCTCGGCCCGTTGGCGGGCTTTCTCACAGGTTGGAACTATTGGTTCCTGTGGCTGGTGACCTGTGTCGCGGAAATCACCGCCGTGGCGGTGTACATGGGTGTCTGGTTCCCCGACACGCCGCGCTGGATCTGGGCCCTGGCGGCGCTGATCAGCATGGGCACGATCAACCTGATCGCCGTCAAAGCCTTTGGTGAGTTCGAGTTCTGGTTTGCGCTGATCAAGATCGTCACGATTATTGCCATGGTGATCGGCGGCGTCGGCATCATTGCATTCGGCTTCGGCAACGACGGCGTGGCCTTGGGTATTTCCAACCTGTGGGCTCACGGCGGCTTCATGCCCAACGGCGTGCAGGGCGTGTTGATGTCCTTGCAGATGGTGATGTTCGCCTACCTGGGCGTCGAGATGATCGGCCTGACCGCCGGTGAAGCACGCAACCCGCAGAAGACTATTCCTAGCGCCATCGGCTCGGTGTTCTGGCGCATTCTTTTGTTCTACGTCGGCGCGTTGTTTGTGATCCTGTCGATCTACCCGTGGAACGAAATCGGCACCCAGGGCAGCCCGTTCGTGATGACCTTTGAACGTTTGGGCATCAAGACCGCCGCCGGCATCATCAATTTCGTGGTGATCACCGCCGCGCTGTCGTCCTGCAACGGCGGCATCTTCAGCACCGGGCGCATGCTCTACAGCCTGGCGCAGAACGGCCAGGCGCCGGCGACTTTCGGCACCACCTCCAGCAATGGCGTACCGCGCAAGGCGCTGCTGCTGTCGATCTTTGCCTTGCTGCTGGGCGTGTTGCTCAACTACCTGGTACCTGACCAGGTGTTCGTATGGGTGACCTCCATCGCCACCTTCGGCGCGATCTGGACCTGGCTGATGATCCTGCTGACCCAGCTCAAGTTCCGCAAAGGCCTGAGCCCGGCCGAAGCCGCAGGCCTCAAGTACCGCATGTGGCTGTACCCGGTCAGTTCCTATCTGGCGCTGGCGTTCCTGGTGCTGGTGGTGGGCCTGATGGCGTACTTCCCGGATACGCGGGTGGCGCTGTATGTGGGGCCTGCGTTTCTGGTGCTGCTGACCGTGCTGTATTACGTGTTCAAGTTGCAGCCGACCAATGCGGCGGCACGCTCCGTCGCCTGACGGCCTGGCGCACAACAAAAAGCCCCTTGATCGGGGCTTTTTGTTTTTAGGCGGCGGCCATGCGTGTCGATTGGTCCAGCCGTTTGTTGAACTCCAGCCAGGCGCCCAACATCGCCATCAAGCCAGCGCCCACAAGCGCGGTAAAAATTTGCATGGCAAAGGCATCGCCGGCCATGGCGTTGACCATGTCCGCCAACGGCGCCAACAACACGCCAAGGCAGAACACTTCCAGCGAAAAGCGGCCCATCCGGCAGGTCTGCTGTGCCAGCCAGTTTTGCGTCCAGGCACGCCCCGGCAACAGTTTGGCGGTGACATAGGCCAAGGCCAAAAAATGCAGCAGACGCACCGGCGACAGGTCGGTCTTGCTGATCGGGTACAACAGTTCGCTGAGCGCGTGCGGCATCAGTGCGTCATGCACCTCGGGCCAGCGCCAGCCGATCGTAATCACGCCGGCCATCAATGCATAGGTCGCGGCCATCATGAACAACGGCTGCCGCAGCAGTGGCCGATTGTTCTGCGCGCGGGGTTGTTGCCCATGAATCGCCGCCGCGCCGCCCAGCACGAACAGGAACTGCCAGGTAACCGGGTTGAAATACCACACCCCGTCGGCAATCGCTGCCAGGTTCCAACCCAGGTGTGGCGCCAGCAGGTACACCGCCATCGACCCCGCCACCACCCACCACGTTTTGCGCAAGAGCCACGGCAACACCAGCGGCAGGCCGGCCAGCAGCACGATATACAAGGGCAACGGGTCCATCAGGTTGGGCTTGAAGCGCAGCAGCAATTCATCCACCAACGCTTGCTGTGGTTGGGTGACAAAGTGCGTCAGGCCCATCTCCTGCACCAGATCGCGGGTTTCCACATGGCTGTTGGCGAAGAACACGATGCCCATCAGCATCGCCAGCAAGAAAATATGCACCACGTAAAGCACCCAGGTGCGCCGCAGGATCTTCAGGCAGGCCATCCAGTAGCCTTCGCGTTGCAAGACCTTGCCATAGGCCAGCACTGAGGCATAACCGGCAAGAAATACAAACACTTCAGCGGCATCGCTGAAACCGATATTACGCAGGGTGATTTGGCCGAGTGGGTTGTGGGGGACGTGATCCCAGAAAATGAAGATCAACGCCAAGCCCCGAAAAAAATCGATGCGCGGGTCGCGTCCGTTCAGCATGGCAGCGGGCTCTTGAACAGGGGTTTAAGTCATGACAGGCGAATGCGCGTGTTGTCACACGCCGCACGTCGGGCGCGCGCAGGTTGGCGGTATTTGTAAGCAATTGCAAAGGCTGGGTATTACTGAATGTCTCTATACATCGATGATGACCAACGTGCCCCGGCTGCCGGGGCTTACAGCATGGGGAGTGCCGGCTTCTACGAGGTACATCTGGCCGGCAGCAACGCGTATTTGCTCGGTGCCAATGCTCAGGCACAACTGGCCGCTGACTACCAATAACCCCTCGTTGTAATCATGGGTTTCCTCTTTATAAGCTTGGTCATCCATACGCAACACCTTGATCCGCGCTGGGCCGACCTGGCCCAGTCGCGTGGATTTCCAGCTGTCGGGGAGTTGCGCGGCAATGGCGCTGAAGTCGAGTAACGGCATGTGAAGCTCCTTGTTTCAACGATGCCGTCGGTGGTCCGGTTCAGCGGTCAAGAGTGTTCGGATATTTATGCGGCAGCCACTTCCTGCGGCTCAAAACTGTCCGCCCGTGCCATTTGCCACATGCGCGAATAGAACTCGCCGTTCACCTCGCCGGTGAGCAACTCGCCAGGCTTGAGGAACACATGCAGCTGCGAGAACAGTTTGATTTCGGTCGCCGACATGCGCCGCACCAAATGCTTGGCCGACAGTTGCGACGGATGATCCAGGCCGGCCGCAGCGAGCATTTCCGCCAAGGCGTGCAGCGTGTTGCGGTGGAAGTTGAACACGCGCTGGGCTTTGTCGGGCACCACCAGCGCACGCTGGCGCAGCGGGTCTTGGGTGGCGACGCCCGTCGGGCATTTGTTGGTGTGGCAGCTTTGCGACTGGATGCAGCCGATGGCGAACATAAAGCCGCGCGCCGAGTTGGCCCAGTCGGCGCCGATGGCCAGCACGCTGGCGATATCGAAGGCGCTGACGATTTTGCCGCTGGCGCCCAGCTTGATCTTGTCGCGCAGGTTCAGGCCCACCAGGGTGTTGTGCACAAACAGCAGGCCTTCACGCAGCGGCACGCCGATATGGTCGGTGAACTCCACCGGCGCGGCGCCGGTGCCGCCTTCCTTGCCGTCGACCACGATAAAGTCCGGGAGGATGCCGGTCTCGAGCATGGCCTTGGCGATGCCCATGAACTCCCACGGGTGGCCGAGGCAGAACTTGAACCCCACCGGTTTGCCGCCGGACAGTTCACGCAGTTGCGCGATGAACTGCATCATCTCGATCGGGGTGGAAAACGCGCTGTGGCGCGATGGCGAGATGCAGTCTTCGCCCATCATGATGCCGCGCGTCTCAGCAATTTCCTGGGTGACTTTGTGCTTGGGCAGAATCCCGCCATGGCCGGGTTTGGCACCCTGGCTCATCTTGATTTCGATCATGCGCACTTGCGGGTTCTGTGCCTGTACGGCAAAGCGCTCCGGGTCGAAACGGCCGTCGCTGGTGCGGCAGCCAAAGTAACCGCTGCCCAGTTCCCAGGTCAGGTCGCCGCCGTTTTCGCGGTGGTAGGGGCTGATGCTGCCTTCGCCGGTGTCATGGGCAAAGTTGCCGAGCTTGGCGCCTTGGTTCAACGCGCGAATCGCATTGGCGCTCAGCGAGCCGAAGCTCATCGCCGAGATGTTGAAGACCGAGGCCGAGTAAGGTTGCGTGCACTGCGGGCCGCCGACCATCACGCGAAAGGCGCTGGGGTCGCTGAGCGGCGCCGGACGCATGGAGTGGCCGATAAACTCGAAGCCCGACTGGTACACGTCGATCAGGGTACCGAACGGCTTGTCGGCGGTTTCGTTTTTGGCGCGCGAGTAAACCAGCGAGCGCTGAGCCCGGGAGAAGGGCAGGGCGTCGCTGTCGGATTCGAGCAGGTACTGGCGGATCTCCGGGCGAATGGCTTCCACCAGGTAACGGATATTACCCAGGATCGGGTAGTTGCGGCGCACCGCGTGGGGGCTTTGCAGCAGGTCGAAAACGCCGATCAGGCTGAGGATGCCGGTGACCACGGTGATAGGCCACAGCCACTCATGTTCGATAAACGGAAGGCTGGCGAGGGTGAAAATGACGCACACGGCAAAGAAGGCGTAACGGCTTAGCAACGACAGGCTCATACGGGTTTCCTTGGGTTCGGACTCATCGGTCAGGCGTTTTGCGCCTGAAGAAAGATCGAGAACAGCTCCGACTGGGATTTGATCCCTAGCTTGCTGTACATGTGTTTCTTATGGACTTTCACGGTTTCAACAGAGATTTCCAGCTTACGGGCGATCTCCTTGCTGGAGCAACCGCTGAGCATCAAACGGCCTACATCCAGCTCACGGGCGGTGAGTTGTGCGCCCCAGTCATCATTTTGAATCGGCGGTTGCGGCGCGCTCACCTGGTTCAGTTCATGGGGCAGGCGCTGGCGCAGCAGGCTCACCACCCACGGCTGGATCAGTGACAGCAGGGCAATTTGCTGTGGGTCAAAACGCTGTTTCGAACCCAGCGACAGACACAGGGTGCGCCCGTCCGGCAGGTGGCAATTGAACTGGATTTCATCGGCCACCACGTTCAGGCGAAAGTAGCGCTGGTAGTACTCGGTCAGCTCGAAATGCTCCGGCGCCACGTCCGCCAGGCGCAACAGGCCGGTGCGCGCGTGTTCGCGGCTGGCGATGTAGAACGGGTCGAGCAGGTACAGGCCGTTGAGGTAGTCCTGGAACAGAGGGTCCGGCGTGCCATCGGCGCCCGGGGATTCGGCGAACACCAGCGGGCGGTGCTGACTGCTGAACAGCAAGGCCACCCAACTGTCGGACGGCACGTATTGGTCCAACAGCCGCACAAGCTGGGTCCAGAAATTGGGCTGGTCCAGGGCGTCTATCATTTGCCCCACCGAACGGTGCCAGGCGATGTCTTGCAGCGTCATGCTCATCAATCTACCCCTATCGGGTTACCTCGGCCGCGTAATTCCCTGGCCGGTGTTGGCTGCGCATACTGCGACACGGATAAAGAACAAGGAATACCCATGAAGGTCGAATTTGCCCAATTGGCAGGCCGCGATAACGGTACAGCTTACAACCTTGAGCGCGCCTTGGCGGCCATAGCTGCGTGCGCCGCCGACACGCAACTGATCGTCTTCCCGGAAACCCACCTGATGGGCTTCCCGTCGGCCGAGACCGTCGCCACTATTGCCGAGCCGGTAGACGGCCCCACCGTACAAGCGGTTATCCAGGCGGCCCGTGCGCGCAATATCGCCGTGGTCATCGGCATGGCCGAACACGACGGTGGCCAGTTCTATAACACCACCTTGCTGATCACCCCCGAGGGCATCGCCCTGCGTTATCGCAAGACGCATCTGTGGGCTTCGGATCGCGGCGTGTTCACCGCTGGTGATCGTTACGCCACATGCCTGTGGAACGGCGTGCGCGTCGGCCTGCTGATTTGCTACGACATCGAGTTCCCGGAAACCGCCCGCGCCCTGGCGCAACTGGGTGCCGAACTGCTGATCGTCACCAACGGCAACATGGACCCTTACGGCCCCACGCACCGCACCGCGATCATGGCCCGCGCCCAGGAAAACCAGGCGTTTGCGCTGATGGTCAACCGGGTCGAAGAGGGCGACGACGACCTGTTGTTCGCCGGTGGCAGCGCCCTGGTGGACCCGATCGGCACCTTGCTGTTTGAAGCGGGGCGTGAGGAAGGGCAATTCACCGTCGAGCTGGATCTCGAGCAATTGGTGGCGGCTCGCAAGGACTACCGCTACCTGGATGACCAGCGCTTGAAATTGCCCGGCGAGGTGATTGAGCGCAGCGATGGGACGCGCGAATTGCTGATCCCCCACGTTTAAGACTGGCCCCTAGTGGCGAGGGAGCTTGCTCTCGCTGGGCTGCGCAGCGGCCCCAAAATCTTAGGGCCGCTACGCGCCCCAGCGGGAGCAAGCTCCCTCGCCACAACAGCAGCATCAATCATAAAAATAGTTTGCGCTTCACCGACTTCAGTTCTGCCATAAATCTAATAAATCAGCGGAGAATCGCTCATGGCTCGTTTGCAACGCACCCTGTCGTTAGGGTCGGTGGTGCTGTTTGGCATCGCCTATATGACGCCGATCATTGTGCTCGGCACCTTCGGCATCCTCGCGCAATCCACCGGCGGTATGGTCCCGGCCGCTTACCTGGCGGCCCTGGTGGCGATGTTCTTTACCGCCATGAGCTACGGGCGCATGGCCTCGGCATTCCCGGTGGCCGGTTCCGCCTACAGCTATGTGCGCAAGGCCATCAGCCCCAAGCTGGGCTTTATCGCCGGTTGGGCGGTGTTGCTCGACTACCTGTTCCTGCCCATGGCCATCTGGCTGATCGGCGCTGCGTACCTGCATTCGGCGTTCCCGGCGGTGCCGCAGTGGGTGTGGGTGCTGGCCTTTATCGGTATCACCACGGCAATCAATATCATCGGGTTGAAGCTCGCCAACGGCATCAACGCGCTGCTGATGCTGGTGCAATTTCTGGTGCTGATCGCGTTTGTCGCGTTGTGCATCCACTACATCGGCGGTGACGCGAGCAAGCCGCTATGGACCATCGCCCCGTTCTTCAACGGCCAGATGCACTTGCCGCTGATCATGAGCGGCGCGGCCATCGCCTGCTATTCGTTCCTGGGCTTTGATGCGGTCAGTACCCTCACCGAAGAAACCCGCGACCCGCGCCGTACCATCCCACGGGCAATCATGCTGATCACCTTGATCGGCGGCCTGATCTTCGTCGGCGTGTCGTACTTCGTGCAGATCGCCCACCCGTCGTTCG
This sequence comes from Pseudomonas sp. B19125, assembly GCF_044218855.1. Lineage (NCBI taxonomy): Bacteria > Pseudomonadati > Pseudomonadota > Gammaproteobacteria > Pseudomonadales > Pseudomonadaceae > Pseudomonas > Pseudomonas sp. B19125. The sequence goes on along the minus strand of NZ_CP162589.1, from coordinate 5,693,415 downwards.
AATTCGCCGATGTGGATTCGGCGGCCTACGAGATTGCCCGCAACGTGGGCGGCGACCTGTTTGTGTCGATCTTCCTGATCGGCCTGATCGTCGGCCAGTTCGCCTCGGGGCTGTCGGCCCAGGCCAGCGGTTCGCGGCTGTTGTTTGCCATGGGCCGTGACGGTGTGTTGCCCAAGTCGTTCTTCGACACCTTGCATGCGCGCTTCGGCACGCCGGTCAACAGCATCCTGTTGTGTGCGGTGGTGGCCTTGCTGGCGTTGAAGCTCGACGTGACTACCTCAACTTCGTTCATCAACTTCGGTGCGTTCCTGGCGTTCAGCCTGGTGAACCTGTCGGTGATCTTTCACTACTGGATCGGCGCCAAACAGCGCGGTGTGCGTGAGGTGATCCTGTTCCTGGTATTCCCGACCATCGGCTTGCTCGCGGACGTGTGGCTGATGGTCAGCCTCGATCACCTGGCGATTTACCTGGGCGCGGTGTGGTTGGCGATTGGCCTGGTGTACCTGGGCTTTCTAACGCGCGGTTTCTCGAAACAACCCCCGGAAATGGACTTCCAGGAAGCGGCATAGAAGCAGTCGGCCTATTCTTATTGCAATAGGTTCTCGTTTGGGTGCATGATTTGTGTTACTGTATAACACTTGAATTGCACCCAGACGCCCCGGAGGCCTTATGAAAGCTGGTATCCATCCCGACTACCGCACTGTGCTGTTCCACGACACCGCCGCCGACGTGTTCTTCCTGATCGGCTCCACCGCCGACAGCGACCGCACCCATACACACAGTGACGGCAACACTTACCCGTATATCCCGCTTGATGTGTCCAGCGCCTCGCACCCGATCTATACCGGCCAGCAGCGCAAGACCCAGGTCGAAGGCCGGATCGCCGGGTTCAACAAGCGTTTCGCTTCGTTTGGGTCCAGCCCAAAAAAGGCGGATGCATAACCCCGACTCGGCGGCGTGCCCTACGCCGCCGTTTGCCGAATCGGCAGCACCACCCGAAAGGTTGTGCCCTTGCCCAACTCACTGCTGACCGAGATTGAGCCCCGGTGTTTCTTGACGATGCCGTAGGAGAGTGACAACCCCAGGCCAGTGCCTTCGCCGACGGGTTTGGTGGTGAAGAAGGGGTCGAAAATCTTCTGCACGGTTTCCGGCGCAATGCCACAGCCGTCGTCCGCCACTTCCAGCCAGATGTTCTCACCTTCCACGCCGTTGCTGATGGTAATGGTGCCGCGTTCCGGGCCCATGGCTTGTGCGGCATTGATTACCAGATTCATCACCACTTGATTGAGCTGCGACGCCAGGCACTCTATGTCCGGCAGCGGCATGTAGTGCTTGACCACATCAGCCCTGTACTTCAGTTCGCTGGCGACGATGTTCAGCGTCGAATCAATGCCTTGTTGCAGGTTGGTGAATTGCCAGGTCTGGTCGTTGTCCACCCGCGAAAAATTTTTCAGGTCTTTGACGATTTGCACCACGCGGCCAATGCCATCCTTGGATTCGCGGATCAGGATCGGGATGTCCTCCTTGAGAAAGTCCAGCTCCAACGTCGTGCGCAAAGCCTTTAGCTGGTCGCGCTGTGGTTGCGAAGCGATTATTTCCTCGCTGTGTCGATAAGCTTCAAGCATCTGTTGCAGCTGGTTGAAGTAGCCATCAAGGGTGCTGAGGTTGGACGAAATGAAGCCTACCGGGTTGTTGATCTCATGGGCGACACCGGCGGCAAGCTGACCCAGCGACGCGAGCTTTTCCGACTGCACCAGCTGGCTTTCCAAGTGCTTGCGCTCGTCGATTTCCAGTTGCAGCGCCTGGGTACGTTGTTCCACCAGCTGTTCCAGGTGGGAGGTTTGCAAGGCGGCGCGACGGGCCATGTCCCACTTGTTGGCCAAGGTGTTGGCCATTTGCTGGACCTCAATGTTGTCGAAGGGTTTTTTCAGGATCAGCAAGCGGTCATGGGCGTGCAGGCGAAAGAGCAGGTCCTCCCAGGAGTAATCCGAGTACGCGGTGCACACCACCACTTGCAGGTCGGGGTCGACCTTCCACAATGCCTCGATGGTCTTCGCGCCGTCCCAGCCCTGGGGCATGCGCATGTCCACAAAAGCCAGCGCATAGGGCCGTTGTTCTGCCATGGCCGTGGTCAGCAAGCCCAGGCCTTCTTCGCCGCCGTACGCCGAATGCAGGTCGAATACCTGAGCCTGAGGCGTGGCGGCGGCGCCGAACAGCGCTGATTCCAGGTCGTCCAGTGCAGGGTTGGCGGCCACGCTCGGCATCAGAATCTTGCGAAAGTCTTCATGAATTGACGGTGTGTCATCAATCAACAGAATGCGCCGGTTGGGAGTCTGGTTCATGGGGCAGTTCCGGCAAGGGTAAGAGGAATCGTCAAGGTAAACACTGCGCCAAGGCCTGGCCCATCGCTGTGGGCGCTGAGTTGGCCGTGCATTTCCACAGCGGCCAGGGCGCAGCTGTGCAGGCCGAAGCCGTGGCCTTCTTTGCGCGTGGTGAAGCCGTGGGTGAATATCCGGGTCATGTTCTCGGCGGGTATGCCCTCGCCATCGTCCCTTACACTGATTTTCAGCGTCTCTTCAGCCGCCGGTTGCACGGTCAGGGTCATTTGCCGTGGCCGGTCACTGAGGTTGGACATGGCGTACTTGGCGTTGCTGATCAGGTTGACCATGATCAGCAACAGCCGGTGTTTGTCGCCCAGAATCTCCGGTACTTGCGCGTACTCCTTGACCACCGTGACGTGATGACGGCTCAAAGCGCCGGCGTTCATGCGCAGGGCGTCTTCCATCAACGCGCTGATGTTGACGGGTTCGAGCAGTGTGGAGGCGCCGGCATAGGATTGCTGGGTCGAGACGATGTCCTTGATGTGGTCAACGCTTTTGCTCAGTTGCGTCAGTTCCTCGCTCATGTCTTGCTGTTCGACTGCAATCGCTTCGACCAATTGGTTCAGGTAGCCCGGCAGCAACTTGCCCTTTTCATCCTCGCTGAGGAAGGTGCCCAGGTCGCCCTGATGCGCGTTGATCAATTGCATGGCTTTGCCCAGGCCCTGGGCCTTGCTGTTGCGCAATTTGCGCCCCACCAGGTCGGCGGAAATGTTCACACTGTTGAGCACGTTGCCGACGTTGTGCAGCACGTTCGTGGCGATTTCCGCCATGCCCGCCTGGCGGGCGCTGTCCATCAGCTCGCTCTGGGCGTCCTTGAGCTGTTGCGTGCGCCGCTCCACCCTTTGTTCCAGGGTTTCGTTGGCGGCCTGCAAGGCACGATTGATCCGGTTGATCTCGGCGAAACTGCGCAACAGGCGTACCGCCAGGTACAGCAGCAACACCACCAGCAAGGTTGAGAAAATCAACAGGTAGCGGTGGTATTGATGATCAATGAGGTCGGCCGCCTGCTGGTCCTGGTTGAGGTGGGTGGTCAAGTCATCCAGGCGCTCGGCCACGGGCACTGCGGCAATTCGTTCGAGGAGGCTGTTGACCACCGGTTGCTCGCGCAGGATCAGCGAAATGTGGTTGCTGAGGATCTCGACCGGGGCCTGGAACTCAATGGGCAGGCGTTCCTTGTTAATTTCCAGTTTGCCCAGGCCCACCAGAATATCGGCGGCGCGGTCGTCGCTGGTGACCTGGGCGAACTCCAGGCTGCTGAGCAGCAGGTCGTAGGTGTCGGTGGCCACGCTTTGCAGTTGCAGCCGCCCTCCATCGTCAACACGATTGAACTGGGCCTGGATATCGTCTTCAGCGGTCGGCAGAAACGCCAGCGAGTTGCGCAGCACCGCATTGTGGGATTTGAACCGGTCTACCAGCCGCGCCTTTTCCTGGATGGCGGTTTCATACGCTAGCTGGATGGTGCGCCAACGGGGCAGGTCGACGCTGTTGTGGTAGGTGCTGCGGCTGTTAAGTTCGGCCCATATACGCGTCATTTCGGTGAGTGGTGTCACCAGCGGATCGTAGTTGTGGGTAATCGCAATCCGGGCCTTGAGCACTTCGCTGTCCCATTGTGCGTTGAGTTGCTGGAGCTGGCGGATCAGGTCCCGTGACTGGGTGTAGCTGGCTGTTTGGTCGCGGGAGGACATGAGGTACAAAAAGACCAGGGTCGAGGCCAGCAGCAGGGTCATCAACCCCAGCAACAGCTGACTGATACGGCGGCGGGACAGGCTCGGCAGTCGGCTCATAACGGCTTGCCCGCCCATTGGCCAGTCAGGGTCTTGAGAAACAGGATGATCAGGTCCTTGTCTTCCTGGGTCGGAGTGCGCCCCAGCTGATACTTGAACATCACGTCCACAGCCTCTTCCAGGCTCTTGGCCGAAGCGTCGTGAAAGTAGGGCGCGGTGACCGCCACATTACGCAGGCTGGGCACCTTGAACACATAGCGGTCCTCTTCATCCTTGGTCAACAGGTAACGCCCCAGGTCCGACTCGACCGGGTTGCCGCGGTCCTTGAAGTAGTCAGCCATCACGCCGAATTTTTGAAACATGTTGCCGCCGATGTTCACACCCTGGTGGCAGGCGATACAGCCGTAATCTTTGAAACGCTGGTAGCCGTACTTTTCCTTGAGGGTCAGGATCTCCGTATTGCCCTTCAAGTATTGGTCAAACCGTGAGTCGGGCGTGAGCAGCGTGCGCTCATAGGTGGCCAGGGCGTTTTGCACATTGGCTGCGGTGACCCCATCGGGATAGGTCTGCTGGAATGCGCTCTGGTAGGCGGGCACGGCGGCGAGGTTCTGCACCACGGTTTTCCAGTCGCTGCCCATTTCTGCCGTGCTGGTGACCACGTGTTCGACTTGCGCCTCCAGCGTGTCGACACGACCATTCCAGAACTGTTTGAAATTCAGGCTGGCGTTGAACACCGATGGGGTGTTGACCTCTACCGGTTTGCCGTCAAAACCGATCGAAAACGGCTTGTCGTCGGCGCCGCCGGACTCCAGGCGATGGCAACTGGCGCAGGACAGGGTGTTGTTGGCTGACAGGCGCGGCTCATTGAACAGTTGCCGGCCCAGTTCGACTTTGGCCGGGTCCAGCGTCGGCACGCCCGGCAAGGGTTTGAGTGCCTCGTCCAGCGGTGCGGCTGCCAGTGGCAGACTCGCGCCTAACCATAAGGTGAAAATGAGCCCTTGGGTTGATACTTCGCTCAAGCGAGCACTCCTTGCAATCGGCTATTGATCGGGCATCAGGGCAGGGTGACCGGCTTGCATCAACTGCGCAAAATCCTTTGGGGGCACGGCTTTGCTGAATAGAAAACCCTGGCCTTCTTCGCACCGCTGAGCTTGCAGGAAGTTCAGTTGTTCGATCGTCTCAACGCCTTCGGCAATGATGCTCATGTTCAGACTTTTGCCCATGCCGATGATAGCGCTGATCAGTTGCGCGTCCTGGCTATTTACGCTCATGCCGCGTACGAAAGATTGGTCGATTTTCAGCACGTCGATGGAAAAGCGCCGCAGGTAGCTGAGGCTGGAATAACCGGTGCCGAAGTCATCCAGGGCCAGACGCACGCCCATGGCCTTGATGGTGTTCAAGGTGGCGACGGTGTCGTCGACATTCTGCATCAACACGCTTTCGGTGATTTCCAACTCCAATTGGGCAGGCGGCAGGCCGGTCTGTGTGAGTATCTCGGCCAGGTTGTCGGTAAAGTCCCGCTGGCGAAAGTCGATGGCCGAGACGTTCACCGAGATGCACAACGGGCTCAAGCCCATGGCGCGCCAGGCTTGCCCTTGCTCGCAGGCCCGGCGCAGTACCCACTGGGTCAAGGGCACTATCAGCCCACTGTCTTCGGCCACCGGAATGAACTCAGACGGACTGACCCATCCGGCGCGCGGCGCAAACCAACGTATCAAGGCTTCGGCACCGACGATTTTGCCGGTTTTCAATTCCAGTTTCGGTTGGTAGTGCAGCACGAACTCGTCACGCTCCAGGGCCTGGCGGATCGCGCTTTCCAGGCCTTGCTGATGTTGCGCGCGCAGGTTCATGGTCTCGGTATAAAAGCTGAAATCACCCGGGCCGCGCTCCTTGCTGGTGTGCATGGCGGTTTCGGCATGTTTGATCAGTTCCACCGCCGTGCTGCTGTCATTGGGGTAAATACTGATGCCTAGGCTGGCGGTGACGCTCAGGTCGTGCCCGGCGACGTGGCGGGTTGTGCGCACGGCCGTGAGCAACTTTTGCGCAATATGCTGGGTTTGTTGCGGGTGCTGGATATCGTTGAGCAGAATCACAAACTCGTCGGTCCCGTAGCGAAACACTGAATCCGAGTCTCGCACCGTCGCCACCAGGCTCTGGCTGACCTGCTGGAGCACCTCGTCGCCCGCCGGATACCCCAAGGCATTGTTGATGCGCTTGAAGCGGTCGAGCCCGATAAATATCACCGCCAGTTGTGTGTCATGCCGTCGGCCCAAGGCGATGGCCTGGGTCAGGCGGTCACCCAGCAACGTGCTGTTGGGCAACTGCGTGAGCGCGTCGTATTGCAGCAGGTGCGACACTTTGAGCAGTTCCTGCACGCGTTCTTCAATGGTGCGCTCCAGGCCCAGTACCTTGAGGGCGACGTCTTGGGCGAGCTGCCATTTCCAGGTCAGGGCGCTGGCCATCTGGCGGATTTCCAGGTGGTCAAAGGGTTTTTTCAGGATCAGTAGCTGGTCGTTGTACTTCAATCGCGCTTCGATGGCCTCAAAGGAGTAATCGGAGTAGGCGGTGCACAGGGCAATCTGCAGGTTGGGGTCGACGTTCCACAACTGTTCGATGGTGTGCAGGCCATCCCAGCCGGGCGGCATGCGCATGTCGATAAACACCATGGCGTAGGGCGCACCGTCCGCCAGGGCTTTGTTCACCAGGGCAAGGGCCTCCTGGCCCTGATAGGCCGAATCCAGCAAAAACGCCTGGCGCACCGGCGCCGCGGTGCCGAACAGGGCTTCTTCCAGGCTGTCCAGTGAGGGGGCATCGTTGGGATTGGCGCACAGAATCTTGCGGAAATCTTCGTGGATAGAGGCGGTGTCATCCACGATCAGAATGCGTCGGTTGGCCCGCCCTGAATCCGGCTTCATGGCGCACTCTGCATTGGCAACAGGGTTGATGGCATAACACTTCCTTCCTTGGTTTGACATCCGGGAGGAGTACGTACCGGTTGAGACAGCATAGTTGAGTTCCCTTGAAATCGACGGCAAGTTGGCGTCAAATCAGCTGCGTGGCTGCGTGCATCAAGCGCAGAAACGCGGCGGGATACCAGGGTTCAATTTAGCTCTATTACGTTTATTTTTAAGGCGCAGTAACCATGGATGAACAGCTTGCGACCCCACCCACGATTCTGCTGGTTGATGATGAAGAATCGATCCTCAACAGCCTGCGCCGCCTGTTGCGCGGCCAACCCTTCAATGTCGTACTCGCCGGCAGCGGCGCCCAGGCCCTGGAGATCATGGCGGCCCAGCCCATCGACCTGGTGATGAGCGACGCGCGCATGCCCGGCATGGACGGCGCGCAGTTGCTGGCTGAAGTCCACCGGCTGTACCCGGCCACCAGCCGCATCCTGTTGACCGGCTATGCTGACCTTGCGACGATCATCAAGGCGATCAACGAAGGGCAGATTCACCGTTACATCAGCAAACCCTGGAATGACGAAGAACTGCCGCTGGTGTTGCGCCAGGCCCTGGAGCATCAGCGCCTGGAGCGCCTGGCCCATGAGCAGAATGATCAGCTCAAGGTGTTGAACGCCAACCTGGAAAAGCGCGTGGCAGCCCGTACCAGCGAGCTGCAACAGACCGCCGACATGCTCGATCTGGCCTACGACGAGCTCAAGCGCAGCTACGTGACCGGTACCGAAGTGTTTTCGCTGTTGGCCAACCTGCGCTTGCCCAAGGACAAACAGACCAACCGCGCCTTGATCGAACTGATCCGGGTCTACTGCGCGGCCCAGTCCATCGACGAAGCCAGCACCCGCGACCTGACCATGGCCGCTGCGCTGTACAACATTGGCAAGCTGAGCTGGAGCGACAGCATGATGGTTGCGCCGTCGGACAAGCTGCACAGCACCGACCGTGGCCTGTATCGCGAGTACCCGACCCAGAGCGAATCGCTGCTGATGACCCTGGAACCGATGAAGGATGCGGCGCGGATCATTCGCCACCACCAGGAGCGTTGGGACGGTACAGGGTTTCCCGATCACCTCAAGGGCGATGCGATCCCGCCCGGCTCGCGCCTGCTTAAACTGGCAGTGGACTTCATCGAACTGCAAAAAGGCTTGATCCTTGAACGGCATCTGAACAGCGACGAAGCGTTGCTGTATATCCGCAAGTACGCCGGTCGCCTTTACGATCCGGAGCTGGTGGAAGACTTCGTGCAGGCCTGCGCGGCCTTCCTCAGCGATGTGACCTTGGGCGACCCCAGCGTCAAGGTCCTCTCCACCCGAGAGCTGGAAGCCGGCATGGTGCTGGCCCGCAACCTCAATGCCGATAACGGCATGCTGTTGCTTAACGCCGGCAAGGTGTTGAATCTGCCGCTGGTGGACAAGCTGATTGCGTTCGAGGCGATGGAAGGCGCGAAATACAGCGTATTTATCAAACAACCTGAAGAGACACCGATTCTTTCATGAGCATTTCCACTATTCGAATTGCCGCCGCCCTGCTGATCGGCAGCGACGGTCAAACCCTGCTGGTACGCAAACGTGGCACCCAGGCGTTCATGCAGCCCGGCGGCAAGATCGACGCCGGTGAGCAACCCGCCGAGGCGCTGGCCCGTGAGCTGTACGAAGAACTGAACCTGTGTATCAAACCGAGTGATGCCGTGTACTTGGGCCACTTCTCGGCGCCTGCCGCCAACGAACCGGGTTTTACGGTGCACGCCGAGTTGTTCCAGGTGCACATTGATGTGCCGGTGACGCCCGCTGCCGAGATTGAAGAAGTGCGCTGGATCGACCCGGCCGGTGACGGCGGCTTGCACCTGGCGCCTTTAACGCGGGATTTGATCCTGCCGTTTTACCGAAAGTCGCTCACCGCATGCTGATTCGCCCACTGGGTGCCCACGACGCCGAGGCATATCGAGCGCTGATGCTTGAGGCCTACGGCGCCTATCCCCAAGCGTTTACCTCCAGCGTCGCCGAGCGCGCGCGGATGCCTATGAGTTGGTGGGAAAAGCGCCTGGACAATCCGTTGGACCGGGTACTCGGCGCGTTCGCGGCTGACACCTTGGCCGGGATTGTCGGCCTGGCCTTCGAACCCCGGGAAAAGGCCCGGCACAAAGTCACGCTGTTCGGCATGTTCGTGACCGAGTCTTATCAGCGCAAGGGCCTGGGCCGTGAGTTGCTGGAGGCGGCGCTCGATGCCGCGCGACGCCAGCCCGGCGTCAAACTGATCCAACTGACCGTCACCGCCGGCAACGACGCAGCCTTCGCTCTGTACCAGCGCTGCGGTTTTATTCAATACGGCCTGGAGCCGTTGGCGGTGCGGGTGGGGATCGAGTACTTCGACAAGGTCCACATGTGGCGTGAACTCAAAGGCGACTGAAATTCCATAGGGGAACCATAGTTCTGTGTGGGAGCTGGCTTGTCGAATCGTCGCACCGCTGCGATAGCATCAACTCTGTGTACCTGACACACCGAGGTGTCTGCATCGCAGCGGTGCGACGATTCGACAAGCCAGCTCCCACATTAGAGTCCTCATTGTGTTCACCTTTGTGCGTGATTAACGCACGGCGCTGACTCCATCCAAGGTCGAAAACGACGTGTCTTTCGCCGTCAGCAAGAAGTCGCGCATATACGGCGCATCCAGCATGTCCGCACGGATCCCTGCATACAACGTCGCGAACAAGCCTTTTTCGCCCAAACGCTTGGCCTTCACATACCCACGCGCGCTGTATTCATGCAGCGCCCAATGGGGCATGCCGCACACGCCACGGCCGCTGGCGACCAATTGCATCATCATCACCGTCAGCTCCGAGGTGCGCACCTGGGCCGGCTCCACGTCGGCCGGTTCCAGGAAGCGCGTGAAAATGTCCAGGCGGTCGCGCTCAACCGGGTAGGTGATCAGGGTTTCGCTGAGCAAGTCTTGCGGCACGATGTACGACTTGTTCGCCAGCGCATGCTGGTTGGCCACGGCCAACATGGCTTCGTAGGTAAACAAGGGTACATAGGTGATGCCCGGCAGTTCCAGCGGGTCGGAGGTCACCACCAGGTCCAGGTCGCCACGGGCCAGGGCCGGCAGCGGCGCGAAGGCAAAGCCTGAGGCCAGGTCCAGTTCGACTTCCGGCCAGGCATCGCGGAACTGGTCGATGGTCGGCATCAGCCACTGGAAGCAGCTGTGGCATTCGATCGCCATGTGCAAGCGCCCGGCGGTGCCACCGGCCAAACGCGCAATGTCACGCTCGGCGCCGCGCAACAAGGGCAGGGTGGCATCGGCCAGTTGCAGCAGGCGCAAGCCGGCGCTGGTAAAGCGCAACGGTTTGGTTTTGCGCACGAACAGCGGCATGCCCAGGCGCTCTTCCAGTTCTTTGAACTGGTGGGACAGCGCCGATTGTGTCAGGTGCAGGCGTTCGGCGGCTTCGACCAGGCTGTCGGCTTCGCGCAATGCGTGCAGGGTCTTGAGGTGGCGGATTTCGAGCACGGGCGCTCCATGAAGATAATTTGTGATGATTGGATATATCGTGAGTTTGTCTCATGTTTCCAGTCATGTCGACCATGACCGTTGGGCGCACTTCATCAAACTGTCACGCAACTGTGGCAGCGCGCTTGTACAAACTTCATCAGACTCGCGCTCTACTGGGGTTCTGCGTTTCGGTGTTTTTCATGCGCGTGTTGTTTTTATTGGCCGCTCTAGTGTTCGGCCTGCCGTCTTTTGCGGCTTCTCGATGTGATGTCAATGTCCCGACCCAAACGGTCGACCTGGAAAAAGTCAGCATCGCCTATCAGAGCATCGGCCGAGCGTCGGACCCGGCGTTGCTGTTGGTCATGGGCCTGGGCGGGCAGTTGATCCACTGGCCGGATGAAGTGGTGGTGGCCTTGTGTGAACAGGGTTTTCGCGTGATCCGCTACGACAACCGTGACGTTGGTTTGTCCACCTGGCGCCAGGCTCCCGCCAGCGCCAACCTGACGTTCGAAGTGCTGCGCTACAAGCTCGGTTTACCGGTGGCGGCGCCGTACACGCTGACCGACATGGCCGACGATGCATTGGGCTTGATGGACGCGCTGCAGATTCAGCAATTCCACGTGCTGGGCGCGAGTATGGGCGGCATGATCGCCCAGCACCTGGCAGCCATGGCGCCACAGCGGGTCGAAAGCCTGACGCTGGTGATGACCAGTTCCGGCGCCGAAGGCCTGCCGGCGCCCAATGCGGCGTTGGTGCAGTTGCTGTCGCGGCGCAGCGCGCCGAACCGTGAAGTGGCGCTGGAGCAACAAGCCGATTTACTCGCAGCCCTGGGCAGCCCCAACGTGAAAGATGATCGCCAGGCGCTGCTGCACCAGGCCGCGCTGTCCTACGACCGCGCCTTCAACCCGGACGGCGTGAAGCGTCAGATCATGGCGATTTTGGCTGAGCCGAGCCGCGTGCCTTTGCTTAACCAATTGCGCGTGCCGACCCTGGTGGTGCACGGCACCGCCGACCCGTTGTTGCCGGTGATGCACGGCGTACACCTGGCCGCGCATATCCAGGGCAGCCAGCTGAAGCTCATACCGGGCATGGCCCACCGCTTCCAGGAAGCCTTCAAGGCACCGCTGCTGACGGCTGTGCTGCCGTATCTGAAAGCCCATCGCGAAGATGCCGCGCATTGGGCGCAGATTGATCTGGGCGAGCCTTCGAAGGTGCTGTGAAGTTGGTGTATGGTGCAACCTTTATGGCGCACATTAATGCCAGCGAGGTTGCCTACTATGAGTACTCCCCTGAAAATCGATTTCGTCAGCGACGTGTCTTGCCCCTGGTGCGTCATCGGCCTGCGCGGCCTGACCGAAGCCCTCGACCAACTGGGTAGCGAGGTGCAGGCCGAGATTCATTTCCAGCCGTTTGAGCTGAACCCGAAGATGCCGGCCGAAGGGCAGAACATCGTCGAGCACATCACCGAAAAGTACGGCTCCACCGCCGAGCAATCCCAGGCCAACCGTGAGCGTATCCGCGACATGGGCGCGGCGCTGGGCTTTGCCTTTCGCACGGACGGGCACAGCCGTATCTACAACACCTTCGATGCGCACCGGCTGCTGCATTGGGCGGGGCTTGAAGGGTTGCAGTACAACCTCAAGGAAGCGCTGTTCAAGGCGTATTTCAGTGATGGGCAAGACCCGTCCGACCACGCGACGCTGGCGATCATCGCCGAAAGTGTTGGGTTGGATATCAAGCGCGCGGCTGAAATTCTGGCGTCTGACGAGTACGCTGCTGAAGTCCGTGAGCAGGAAGAATTGTGGATTACACGCGGTGTGACTTCAGTACCCACCATCGTGTTCAACGACCAGTACGCGGTCAGCGGTGGGCAGCCGGCTGAAGCCTTTGTCGGGGCTATTCGTCAGATCATCCAGGAAGCCAAGGCCTGATGATCGTTCCCTTGCTCTGCGTGGGAACGCCGCCCCGGACGCTCCGCGTCCTGCCCTTGAAGTTATGACGCAGAGCGTCACAGGATGCGTCAGTCGAACTTGTAGCTGATCGCCGTCTGGACCTGGCCCTGGTTTACCTTGCCGGTCTCTTTGACGATGGTGCTGTTCGCCGCCGACCCCACCAGGCGAGTCCAACTGGCGCTGGTCAACAGTGACCAGTGGCTGTCCAGTGGGAATTCGAAGCTCTCGGTCAGCGTCAGGTTCTGAAAGCCTGCGCTGGCGTTATAGGTGCGGATGCCGGACGCAACGGACTCTTTATCATCAACGCCAAAAAACGCCTGGGTCTGGCGCGCATCAGCAAAATGCGCCATCAAGCCAGTGCTGCCGATAATACCGCCGCCCAGCGGGTAGCCCAACTCGCCGCCCAGTTTGCCGAGCACGCCACTTTGGTCACGCGAGCCGCCGACGGCTTGGCCAACCTGGGCGTATACGCGCCAGAACTCGGCCGGTGAGTACTGGACGAACCCCCCGACTTCGGCCATGTCCGGCACATCCCGCAAGCCACGCAGTGAACCGTTGGCCGTGCGGCCCGGCAGGTAATTGATATACGGGCCGGCGCTGAAACCGTTGGTATTGAGTGCGCTCCAGGTCAGGCCGTCGTCGGTGCCCAGGCTCACATTGCCCCAATCCAGATCGAAATAAGGAATCGGCCGGGTTTCGTAGCGGCTGCCTGTCGGGTCATGGGGCTCATAGCTGACGCCCGCGCCGACTTCGCCGGTAATACCTTCGGCCAATACCGAGCTGGAAAAGCTCCACAGCCCCAGCAAACCGGCGAATACAGCAGAAGTAACCTTGAACATGGAGCGTTTCCTTATCTGAACCTGCGCGCATTCACGCGCGAAGAGCGTCCCTGAGGCAAGCACTCATCTTGTTTGTAGCAAGCTACAAAAATTGTAGCTCCTGCGACACAAATCACCCTGTTTATCGACCAAAAACCCAGACCCGCTGGGCTTTGGCCAGTTGGCACAGTCTCTGCAATACCCCTGGCACAAGCGCACAGAGCGCTCCTCTTCCAGGTAAACGCAATGATCCAGTGGCATATCGTGTGCGACTTCGACGGGACCATCACCCCCACCGACGTCATCGACAACGTCCTCCAGCGCTTCGCCGGCCCTGAGTGGGAAACCATCGAACAGGAATGGCTGGATGGGCATATCGGTTCCCGCGAATGCCTGAGCCGTCAACTGGCGCTGATCAAGGCCACCCCGGCTGAACTGCTGGCGTATTTCGACAGCGTTGAAATCGACCCGGACTTCCCGGACTTTGTCGATCACGTCATGGGCCTGGGCGCGACCATCGAAGTGGTCAGCGACGGCATCGAGCAAGGCATCGCGCGCATTCTGTCGCGCAACTACGTGACTTTGCTGCCGATCCTCGCCAACCGCCTGCGCCAGGTCGACCAGAACAGCTGGCGCATCGACTTCCCGTATTCCAGCGATGCCTGCCGCGCCGCCTCCGGCAACTGCAAGTGCAAATCCACGCCGCGCAACAAGCGCGTGCTGGTGATCGGCGACGGCAAGTCCGACATGTGCGTGGCTTCAACCGCCGACTTCGTCTTCGCCAAAGGCAGCCTCGCCAAGTACTGCGAAGCCAACAACATTCCGCATGCGCGCTTCGACACCTTTGCCGAATTGCCCGCACTGCTGACCGCTTTGCCACAAGGCATCGCCGCTAACTCCGGCACCTTTGCCGCCGACCTCTCTGTTGAAAATCAGGAACTCTTCCACCATGTCTGATATTCGTATCGCTACCGCCGAAGACCAGATTCTTCTGGATAAAGAAGCCAAATACTGCTCCTACGGCGACACCGTTCACTACATCGAGCCGCCGCGTATTTTCAGCCGTTGCGAAGGCTCCTACGTGTGGGACACCGAAGACCAGGCCTACCTCGACCTGCAAATGTGGTACTCGGCCGTTAACTTCGGCTACGCCAACCCGCGCTTGAATAACGCGCTGAAACAGCAGATCGACACCCTGCCGCAAATCGCCAGCCAGTACCTGCACAAAGGCAAGATCGAGCTGTCGGAAATGATCGCGGTCGATGCCAAGAACAAATTCGGCCTCGACGGTCGCGTGCACTTCAACGTCGGCGGTTCGCAGTCGATCGAAGACTCGCTGAAAGTGGTGCGTAACGCCTCCAACGGCAAGAGCCTGATGTTCGCCTTCGAAGGCGGCTACCACGGTCGTACCCTCGGCGCTTCGTCGATCACCTCGAGCTTCCGCTACCGTCGCCGCTACGGCCATTTTGGCGAGCGCGCCAACTTCATCCCGTTCCCGTACCACTTCCGCGGCCCTAAGGGCATGACCAAAGAAGAATACGGCAGCCACTGCGTGCAGCAATTCGCGCGGCTGTTCGAGACCGAATACAACGGCGTCTGGGACCCGAAAACCAACCAGTGCGAATACGCAGCGTTCTACGTCGAGCCGATCCAGGGCACCGGCGGCTACGTGATCCCGCCGATGAACTTCTACCGCGAATTGAAGCAAGTGCTGGATCAGCACGGCATCCTGATGGTGTCCGACGAAATCCAGATGGGCTTCTACCGTACCGGCAAACTGTGGTCGATCGAACACTTCGACGTACAGCCGGATGTGATCGTCTTCGGTAAGGCGCTGACCAACGGCCTCAACCCGCTGGGCGGCATCTGGGCGCGTGAAGAACTGATCAACCCGAAGGTCTTCCCGCCAGGTTCGACCCACTCCACCTTCGCCTCCAACCCACTGGGTACGGCGGTAGGCCTGGAAATGTTCAAGATGACCAGCGAAGTCGACTACGGCGCAATGGTCATGGCCAAGGGCAAATACTTCCTGGAAGGCCTGCAAGACCTGCAGAAACGTTTCCCGATCATCGGCGACGTCGATGGCCTGGGCCTGGCCCTGCGCTGCGAAATCTGCGGCCCGGATGGCTTCACGCCGGATAAGGCGACCCTGGACTACATGGTCGAAGAAGGCATGAAGGGCGACATGATCGTCGATGGCCAGAAACTCGGCCTGATCCTCGACGTGGGCGGCTACTACAAAAACGTGATCACCCTGGCACCGTCCCTGGAAATCAGCTACCCGGAAATCGACCTGGGCCTGAAACTCCTCGAGCAACTGCTGGTGCGGGCGACCAAGCGGTGAACAACATCGGGATCGACCTCGGTGAAGGTGATGCCGGCTTCGTTCTCGGTGAAGGTCCGGTCGGGATCCTGTTGATCCACGGCCTGACCGGCACCCCGACGGAATTGCGCCAGGTCGCCAAAGGCCTGGCCAAGGCGGGTAACTGCACGGTGTATGTGCCCACACTCGCTGGGCACTGCGGCGATAACAGCGACCTGCAGGCCACCGGCTGGCTGGACTGGTACGAAGGCGTGCGCAAGACCTTTGCGCAGGTCAAGCAGCGCCATGAGCAGGTGTTTGTCGGTGGCTTGTCCATGGGCGCGGTGATGTCGATGTACGTGGCCGCCGAGCACCCTGGGCAAGTGGCCGGGCTGCTGATGTATTCGACCACCTTGAAGTACGACGGCTGGAGCATTAACAAGCTGGCGTTTTTGACGCCGTTGCTGATGAAGATCCCGTTCGGCGTGCACATCTGTCGCTTCGAAGAGAAGCCGCCTTACGGCATCAAGAACGAGCGCCTGCGGGCGATCGTCGAGCGTCAGATGAAGGAAGGCGAAAGCAGTGAGGCCGGTTTACTGACCATGGAAGGCATCACGGTGCGCGAGTTGCACCGCATGAACGCGGTGGTCAAAAAGCGCATGCCCGAGGTCAAGGTGCCGGCGCTGGTGCTGCACTCCATCGAGGACGACATCACCAGCCGCTGGAACGCCGATTATGTCGAGCGCCACCTGGGCGGCCCGGTGACCAAGATCCTGCTGGATAACTGCTACCACATGATCACCGTCGACCTGCAATACCGCCGAGTGATCGAGTTGAGCGCAGAGTTTGTCGAGCAACACGCCGCCCCGGCTGTGCAGGCGCCCGTGGATTATCGACAGCGGGCCTCAGCCTAAGGACTAGACGTGATCACCGCCCAAGCCTTCTCGACTATCCGGGCCATCCCGCGTTGCGCCTGGAATGACTGCTTTCCCGCAGCCCTGGAGGATTGGGATTTTTACGTTGCCGTGGAAAACGCCGCGATCGATGATTTCAAGTGGCGTTACCTGGCCGTCTACGACGATGAAACGCTGGTGGCCGTTGCCGCCGCGTTCATCACTTATTATCGCCTCGACACCACGGTGTCGGGCGCCGGCAAGCGCTTTACCGAGCGCCTGGAGCGACTGTGGCCGGGTGTTTTGCGCTTGCAGTTGTATGCCATTGGCTCGCCGGTGGCCGAGCGTTGCGATGCGGGCATCGCCAGTCACGTGCCCCAGGGGCAGCGCCGACTGTTGATCAAGCATTTGCTGGAGGCGGCACGCGAGGATGCCACTACCTTCGGGATTGGCCTGGTGGCGGTCAAAGACGTGCCGACCAGTGACCTGGACTGGGCAGAAAATTGCCGCCAGGCAGGCTTTCAGAGTATGCCAAGCTTACCCAGGGGGTGGTTGACGGTGCCTTACGGCTCGGTGGACGCCTACCTGGGCTCGCTGTGCAAGGCGACCCGCAAAGACTTGCGCCGCAAGTTGCGCGCGCCAGGCCCACGGGTCGAGTGGCGGCACACTATTGATGATGTGTTGCCCGAGGTGATGCGCCTGTACGAAGACACGCTCAGCCGCGCCGATTTGCAGTTCGAACGCCTGCCGGCGCGTTATTTCACCGGCATTCTTGAACAGCTGCAAGGGCGTGCGGTCTGTGCTCTTTACTGGGTGGATGAGCGTCTGGTGGCGTTCAACCTGGTGCTGTTGGACCAGCATCGGCTGATCGACAAGTTTTTCGGGCATGACCGTGAGTTCAGCCGTGCGTACAGTTTGTACTTTCGCTACTGGTTGACCAATGTCGACTACTGTATTGCACACAAGATCCCGGTGTACGAGTGCGGTCAGGAGGGCTATGCCAGTAAGCTGCGCCTGGGGTGCGAGTTCCAGGGCAACAGCATGTTCTTCCGTCACCGTAACCGGCTGGTCAACGGCCTGCTCAAACTCGTGAAAATGTACATAAGACCGGACCGTTCCGACCCTGCCATGGCTGCTGCGATAAGCGAAACCTGATGATCACCAAGACCCGCCCAAAAGCCCGCCCCTTTGCCATTTCGCGTTGGAGCGTCCAGCGCAAGCTGGTGCTGGCGTTCTGGCTGGTCAGCGTTATCCCGACCATGATCGCGGCCGAACTGGCGGCGACCACGTTGTCGCAGATTTTTGACAGCAACGTGCGCATCTGGCTGCAAGAGTCGACCAAGATCGTCAAGGACGAAATCGGCGACATCCTGCATGACAACGCGCGCATGGCCAAGCTGTTCCTGCGCTACACGGCTCCGCCGTTGAACAAACAAGCCGCCAAGCATGACCGGCTCACCGCCGATATTGCCGAGGCCACCGATATCGACGTGGTCTCGCTGATTCGTGTCAGTGACCACAAGATTGTGTTCAGCACGGCCCCTGACGATGTCGTCAAGCAGATCAACCTGACCAGCAACGCAGTGTTGCAAACCATCCAGGTGGCCGGCGTGACGACGGGCCTGGTGGTCTCAACGTTCGAAACCACCCAAGAGGGCGTCGACTACGTGCTGTTGGTGGCCACGTACCTGGACAGCAGCTTCCTCACCAGCGTGGCCGATGTGCATTCCCTCGACCTGCGCCTGTACCTGGCCAACCCTACGGGGTTTTCCGAGATATTCTCGACCCAGCGCTTTGAGAATCATCCGTCACGCATTCCCACGAATGTTGAAACGGCGATGCGCGCCACCAAGCAACCGAGCGAGCAGTTCACCAATAACTACAGCGGTTTGTACTGGCCGATCTTCAATGATGGCGGCGAACTGCAAGGCGTGATTTTCAGCGGCCTGTTGCGCCATACCAGCCTGGTGGGGCTGGTGAACCAGAGCAACCTGTTCGTGCTGATCTTCTTGCTGAGTTCGGCGTTGTCGCTGGGCGCCGGTGTCTTGGTGTCACGCCGCCTGACCAAACCGTTGCGCGATTTATCCCAGGGCGTGGACGCAGTGATCTCGGGCAATTACGAGCATCGCGTGCTGGTCAGCGGCGGCGATGAGCTGGCGCAACTGAGCAGCACCTTCAACCACATGACCGAACGCCTGGGCGAGTTGCACCACCTCGAGGCCCAGCTGCGCCGCCGCGACCGGCTGCATGCTTTGGGCGAAGTCGCCATGGGCCTGGCACACGAGATTCGCAACCCGCTGGGCATCATCAAGACCGCCACCCAACTGCTGCATCGTCGCGTCGACCTGCCGGACACCGACAAGCGCCACCTCGAATACGTTATCAGCGAAGTCAGCCGCATCAACGACCTGATCACCGAGTTTCTGGATTTCGCCAAACCCAACCCGCCCCTGCGTGTGTTGCAGGCGGCGCGCCCGGTGGTGGAAGAGATCCTCGGCTTTTGCAGCCCGGAGCTGGCCACCCATAACATCGATGCGCACATCGATGACCAGGCGCCCGGCGCGACGATTTATGCCGATGCCAAGCAACTCAAGCAGGCATGCCTGAACCTGATCCTCAATGCCATTGATGCGATGCCCGAAGGCGGGCGCCTGACCTTGGGCATTCGCAGTGTGGACGGCAATACGGTGATCAGCATTGCTGACACCGGCCAAGGCATTCCGGCCGATATGATCGAGCGGATCTTCACGCCATTCGTCACCACCAAGGCCTCGGGCACGGGCCTGGGGCTGGCTAAAGTCTATTCGATCATGGAAAGTCATGACGGCAGCATCGAATGTGCCAGTGAGAAAGATGCCGGCGCCACCTTCAGCCTGTACATTCCGGCCCATGGCGAAGACGACGGTGACGATGAGGAAGTTCATGACGCATAACGTATTGGTAGTCGACGACGAGCCCAAGCTCTGCGACTTGTTGTCATCGGCCTTGAGCCAGAACGGCATCCAGGTATTTACCGCCGGCAATGGCCTGCACGCGCTCAAGGTGCTGGAGCAGGAAGACATCGACCTGGTGATCAGCGACTGGCGCATGCCAGGCATGGACGGGCCGGCGCTGTTGGCGGAGATAAAAGTGCGCTTTCCGGAGTTGCCGGTGATCGTGATGACCGCCTACAGCACGGTAAAAAACGCCGTGCAGTCGATGCGTAATGGCGCCTATGACTACATTGCCAAGCCGTTCGATATCGACGAGCTGGACATCACCGTGGCCAAGGCCCTGCAGTTTCGCGACATCATGCGCGACAACGCACGCCTGCGCGCCGAGCTGGATCACCATGCGCAGTTCGACAGCCTGGTGGGCGACAGCCCGGCGTTTCGCCAGGTGCTGCACGCGGTCGATTCGGTACGCGACAGCAACGCCACCATCCTGCTGACTGGCGAAAGCGGTACCGGCAAGGAAATGGTCGCCCGCGCGATTCACAAACATGGCAGCCGCGCCGACAAGCCGTTCGTGGCGGTCAACTGCGCGGCCATCCCCGAAGGCTTGCTGGAAAGCGAGATGTTTGGCCATCGCAAAGGCGCCTTTACCGGTGCCGTGGCCGATCGGGTAGGGCGCTTTATGCAGGCTGACCAAGGCACTTTGTTTCTGGATGAAGTGGGCGACATGCCGTTGGCGTTGCAGGCCAAGATCCTGCGGGCCTTGCAGGAGCGGGTGATCGAGCCGGTGGGCGACTCGCGCGAGCGCAAGGTGGATGTGCGCGTGATCGCCGCCACGAACAAGAACCTGCTGGATGCGGTGGCCAATAAAGAATTTCGCGAAGACCTGTATTACCGCCTCAATGTATTCCCGATCCCGTTGCCGGCCTTGCGCGAGCGCGCCGAAGACATCGTGCCCCTGGCCCGGCACTTCGCCCAGACCCTGAGCGCTACCGCGGGCAAACGCATCACCGGCTTCAGCCCCGAGGCATTGCAGGCGATGGCGGCTTACCACTGGCCGGGCAATATTCGTGAGCTGCAGAACTGCGTGGAGCGGGCGACCATCGTGGCGGCTTCGCCGGTGATTGAAGACATTGACTTGCCGGCTTATCTGTTTGCGTCCAAACCTGCCGAGGACGGCGTTACGGCGCTGCTCGGTGACACACCGGGCGTGCCTGCCGACCTGGATGCGGCGCTGGCTGAGGTCGAGAAAACCTACATCATGGCGGCGTTGAACGAGAGCAACGGCGTGCAGGCTGCGGCGGCGGCGAAGATCGGGATTTCCGAGAGGAGTTTTTGGTATCGGCTGAAGAAGCTGGGGATTCAGGTCGAGAAGATCATCCGCTGATCTATCAGGCTCACCATGAACCCCAATGTGGGAGCTGGCTTGCCTGCGATAGCGGTATGTCTGTGCCAGATAAGTTGGCTGATACACCGCCATCGCAGGCAAGCCAGCTCCCACAGGTTTAACCGCGGTGTGTCAGGCGTGGACGCGTACCCACACTGTCACCAACACCGTCGCCGCCATCAACCATGCCACTGCCGCCACGGCGAGTGACGCCTCCAGGCGCATGCGGTCAACCATCACATACAGCGTCGCCAAATACACAAAATACGGAATGATCGACCACATCCCAAACAGGATGGTGGTCTTCAAGTCGTCCACCGAACGGCCCTTGCCGACGATGTAATGCGCGATCAGCGCGAAAGTCGGAAACAGCGGCACCAGCCCTGCGATGTAGTAATTTCTGGTCTTGGCCAGCGCCGCCAGGATCAGCACCACCGCCGCGCCCAGGGCGGCTTTCAAGAGTAAGTCCATCAGTGGCTCAACCCGTATTTCTTGACCTTGTCGAACAGCGTGGTCTTGGCCATTCCGAGTTCCAGGCTCGCCTGGGTGAGGTTGCCGCCGCTGCGTTGCAGGGCGTCGTTAAGCAGGTTGCGCTCGAAGGCTTCCACCGCTTCGGTAAAGGCCAGGCCGTGGTTGCTGCTGCTGGCGCCGCTTTTCTTGAAGGCTGGCAAGCCCAGCGCAAAGCGCTCGGCGACGTTGCGCAGTTCACGCACGTTGCCTGGCCAGTCGTGGCTCATCAGGGTTGATACGGTCTGGTTGTCCAGCTCCGGCACGCTGCGGTCAAAACGCAAGGAGGACTGCTGCAGGAAGTGTTCGAACAATTGCAGAATGTCTTCGCGGCGCTCGCGTAACGGTGGCAATTCCAGGGTCACGACGTTGAGGCGGTAGTAAAGGTCGCTACGGAATTGGTTGGCGCGGCTCAGTTCGTCCAGGTCGGATTTGGTCGCGGCAATGACTCGGCAATCCACCGCCACACTCTGGTTCGAGCCCAGGCGTTCCAAGGTGCGTTCCTGCAACACACGCAGCAGTTTGATCTGCAGGTTGATCGGCATGCTTTCCACTTCGTCGAGGAACAGCGTGCCCTCATGGGCGTGTTCGATTTTGCCGATGCGCCGCTTGCCCGCGCCGGTAAAGGCGTTGGCTTCGTGGCCGAATATTTCGCTTTCGAACAGGTTCTCCGGCAGGCCGCCACAGTTCAGGGCAACGAACTGATGGTCGTGGCGTCGGCTGAAATCGTGCAGGCAACGCGCAACCAGTTCCTTGCCGGTGCCGGTTTCGCCTTCGATCAGCACGTTGGCCGAGGTATCAGCGACGTTGGCGATCAGTTCGCGCAGGTTTTGCATGGCGGGCGAGCGGCCGATGATGCGGCCTTCCAGCGAGTCGCGCTCGGCCAGTTGGCGGCGCAGCGACCAGACTTCCCGCGCCAGCCCACGTTGCTCAAGCGCACGGCGCGCCACATCGACCAGGCGCTCGGGGGAGAAGGGTTTTTCCATGAAGTCGTAGGCGCCGTTACGCATGGCACCGACTGCCATCGAAATATCCCCGTGGCCGGTGATCAGCACCACCGGCAGGCTTTTATCCAGGGCCTTGAGGCGGGTGAGCAGCTCCAGGCCATCGATGCCTGGCAGGCGAATATCGCTGATGACGATGCCGGCAAAGTTCTCACCGATGCGCTTGAGCGCTTCCTCGGCACTGCCCACACCCACGCTGTGAATGTCTTCCAGCGCCAGGGCTTGCTGGCAGCCGAGCAGCACATGGGGGTCGTCTTCGACGATCAGAACGGTGAGGTCTTTAGGATCGGTACTCATCATGTCGACTCAGCTTTTTGGGTGCCCACCAACGGCAGGCACAAGACGAAGGCAGTACCACCACTGGCCGGGTGTTCCACGGCGAGGTTGCCGCCGGTGGCCGCCGCCAGGCTGGCCGAAAGTGTCAGGCCCAGGCCCAGGCCTTGTTCGCCGGGTTTGGTTGTGAAGAACGGTTCGAATAAATGTTTGCGCGCTTCGGGGTCGATGCCGTGGCCATTGTCGCGCACTTGCAGGCGGTACTTGCCCTCGCTGCTGTGGCCGTCCAGCCATAGCTCGGGCGCTGGTTGGGCTTGCATCGCATCGAGCGCGTTGCCGATCAGGTTGACCAGGATCTGTTCCAGGCGGGTCTGGTCGATCTGCAATTGCGCGCTGACAAAGTCACGGTGCACGGTCAACGGCAAGCCGTCCAGGCGCGCGCCCAGCACCTGGAAGGCGGCGTCCACGGCTTTGCCCAGGTTGGCCTCGCCCTGATCATCGCCGCGCCGGGCAAACGAGCGCAGGCTGGCGGTGATGCGGCCCATGCGGTCGATCAACTCGTTGATGGTCTTGAGGTTGGCGCTGGCGGTGTCGAGGGCGCCACGCTCCAGGAAGCGCACGGTGTTACCCGACAGCGTGCGCAATGCCGCCAGCGGCTGGTTGAGTTCATGGGCAATGCTGGTGGACATCTGGCCGATGGCCGCCAGCTTGCCGGCCTGCACCAGTTCATCCTGGGCGCGGCGCAGGGTTTCTTCGGCCTGGCGGCGTTCGCGGATCTGGCCCTTGAGCCGTTCGTTACTGGCGCGCAGGTCGGCGGTGCGTTCGGCAATCCTTCGTTCCAGCTGGCTGTTGGCTTCCTGCAAGGCTTCGCGCGCAGCGAGGCGGGTGGCGATGACTTTGCGCCGCTCGTTCCAGGCAATCAGCAGGAACGCGACCAGGCCAAATGCGACCGCCACCAGAATGCCCTGATTGATCGCGGCGCGACGCAGGTCGTTAAGTGGAGTCAGCAGGGTGAAGTTCCAGGGCGTGTCGCTGAGCGGGCGGGTCTGGGCCAGGTAGCTGACTTCGCGCTCGTCGTTGACCACTTCGCTGTTGGCCGGAAAGGTGAGTTTCTCGGTGCCTTCGTTGAGACGCTCGCGGGCCAACGGCTCCAGCTCGTTCAATGTCGCCCAGTAATATTGCAGGCTGTGGGCCAGGCGTTCCTTGGTGTCATCGCTCAGCGGGCGCACGGCCTTGAGACGCCGGGCCGGGTCGCTGGAGAGGATGATGATGCCGTTCTCATCGCTCACAAAGGCTTCGAGACGCGCGCGCTGCCAGCGTTCTTCGAGTGCTTCAAGGCGCACTTTGACCACGGCCACGCCGATGATCTTGCCGTGCTCTTCGAGGCCGTGCGCCAGGTAGTAACCGGGTTCGCCGTTGGTGCTGCCAATGCCATAGAAACGGCCGGGCTGGCCGCGCACGGCGTTTTGGAAATAGGCACGGAAGGACAGGTCTTCACCCTGGTAACTGTCGGCATCGCGCCAGTTACTGGTGGCCAGCACGCGGCCGGTGGTGTCCATCACGTAGATGGCCCGGCTGCGACTGCGTCGGTTCAGGCCTTCGAGGTAATCGTTGACCGTTTGCCGGGTTTCCTGGCTCGGGTCGGCCAGCAGCCTGGAGACGCTGGATTCCAGCTCCAACAGGCTGGGCAGGTAGGTGTATTTGCTCAGTTCGCTTTCGACGGTACGGGCATGCAGCTCCAACTGGCGTTCGCCGTTGTCGCTGAGGGTGCGGATACCATAGTACTCACTGACCCAGAAGCCGATGTAACCCAAGCCGATCATCAGGGCGATGATCAACGGCGGCAGGAACAGTTGGCGAATCAGACGAGGTTTCACGGCAAGTGATGGCGGTGCGGCGCGAAATTGGTTGGGGTCGCATTTCATCACAGATGCCTTGGGTCAACCAGCGCTGTCAGCCCTGTTGCGAACCCGGTTGTGTGGGCAATTTGATTATGTGGGAGCCGGGCTTGCCCGCGATGCAGGCGCCTCGGTGTATCAGTTGCACCGAGGTGATGCTATCGCAGGCAAGCCAGCTCACACACAGGCCGTCTTCCACACAAGCCAGGTTCCCACAGGGAGAACAGTGCTGCTTTTTAGTGCTGCAGGATTTTCTCAAGGAAGTGCTGCGCGCGTTCGGAGCGGGCGCTGATATCGCCGAAGAACTCCTCTTTCGGGCAGTCTTCGATGATCTTGCCGGCGTCCATGAAGATCACGCGGTCGGCCACTTTGCGCGCGAAGCCCATTTCGTGGGTCACGCACATCATGGTCATGCCTTCGTGGGCCAGTTGCACCATCACGTCGAGCACTTCGTTAACCATCTCCGGGTCGAGCGCCGAGGTCGGTTCGTCGAACAGCATGACGATCGGGTCCATGGCCAGGGCGCGGGCAATGGCCACACGTTGTTGCTGGCCGCCGGAGAGCTGGCCCGGGTGCTTGTGGGCGTGCGCCGACAGGCCCACACGGTCAAGCAGCTGCAGGCCCTTCTTGGTGGCTTCTTCCTTGCTGCGGCCCAATACCTTGATCTGCGCGATGGTCAGGTTTTCGGTGATGGTCAGGTGCGGGAACAGCTCGAAGTGCTGGAACACCATGCCCACGCGCGAGCGCAGTTTGGGCAGGTTGGTCTTCGGGTCGGCGATGGAGGTGCCGTCGACCACGATGTCGCCCTTCTGGAACGGTTCCAGCGCGTTGACGCACTTGATCAGGGTGGATTTGCCCGAACCCGATGGGCCGCACACCACGATCACTTCGCCTTTTTTGACATCAGTGCTGCAATCGGTCAGCACCTGGAAGTCGCCATACCACTTGTTGATGTTCTTGATAGAGATCATACGGCAAACCTTTTTTGCAGACGCTTGACCAGCAGCGAGGCGGAAAAGCTGATGATGAAGTAGACGACACCGGCGAAGATCAGGAACTCATTGGAGCGGCCGATGATGTCGCCGTTGGAGCGGGCGGAGTTGAGGAAGTCCACCAGGCCCACGGTGTAGACCAGCGAGGTGTCCTGGAACAGGATGATCGACTGTTGCAGCAGCAACGGGGTCATCTTGCGGAAAGCCTGGGGCAGGATGATCAGACGCATGGTCTGGCCATAGGTCATGCCCATTGCCTGGGCTGCGCCCATCTGGCCCTTGGGGATCGACTGCACGCCGGCCCGCACGATTTCACAGAAGTACGCAGCTTCGAACATCATGAAGGCCACGACGCAGGAAGTGAACGCGCCGATCGGGGTGTCTTCGCCGGTGATCCAGCGCAGCACGAACGGCACCGCCAGGTAGAACCAGGTGATCACCAGCAGCAGCGGGATCGAGCGGAAGTAGTTCACGTAGGCGCCGGCCAGGCGCGACAGCAGTTTGCTGGACGACAGGCGCATCAGCGCCAGGACCGTACCCAGTGCGATGCCGCCGACCACGCCCATGACCATCAACTGCAAGGTCATGACCATGCCGTTCCACAGGCCCGGAATGGCGGGGATGATACCGCTGAAATCGAAGTCCATTATTTACCCCCCACGGAGATCAGGCCGGGCACCGCGACTTTCTTCTCGATCACGCGCATCAGCAACATCAGGCTCATGTTCAAGGTGAAGTAGATCAACGTGGCCAGGGTGAAGGCTTCAAACAGGTTGGCCGAAAACTCGGCGGTCTGTTTGGTTTGCGCCAGCAGTTCCATCAAGCCGATCAAGGACGCCACGGAGGAGTTCTTGAACACGTTGAGGAATTCGGAGGTAAGCGGCGGAATGATGATGCGGTAGGCCTGGGGCAGCAGCACGTTCCAGTAGATCTGTGGCAGCTTGAAGCCCATGGCGCGCGCCGCAGCTTCCTGGCCACGTGGCAGCGCCTGGATGCCGGTACGCACTTGTTCGCACACACGGGCGGCGGTGAACAGGCCCAGGCACACGACAACGCTCAGGTAGGCCGAGGTGGTCGGGTTGAGGTCTTGTTTGTACCAGTCCTGCAGGTTCTGCGGCAGCATATCGGGCACCAGGAAGTACCAGATAAACAGCTGCACCAGCAGCGGCACGTTACGAAACAGCTCCACGTAGCAGGTCGCGATGCCCGCTACGATGCGGTTTGGCACGGTGCGCATGACCCCCAGAATGGAGCCAAGCAACAAGGCGATAATCCATGCCACGACAGCGATGGCGATGGTCCAGCCCAAGCCGGCGATGTACCAGTCGAGATAAGTCTCGCTGCCAACGCCAGTGGACTTGAAGAACACGCCCCAGTCCCAGTTGTAATTCATTAGGGTCTCCCCTCGAGATCGATCGATGTACAAGCACCCGCTTGGGGAAGATCCTTTCCCGCCTGACGGTGAACGCCAGGCACACGCGATCGGCTCGAAAACCGCCAGGTCGAGTGTTCCACATTAATGCCAGCAGGTAGTAACAGACGCCTGAGGGAGGGTTGGCTCCCTCAGGACATAAGCTTAGTCAGGTATCAGATTTTTACGTCAGGGGCTGGCTTGTCGCTTGGGTTGGCGATCAGCTCCTTAACCTTTTCGCTCATCGGGAAGTTCAGGTTCAGGCCTTTTGGTGGGATCGGGCTCTCGAACCATTTGCTGTAGATCTTGTTGATCTCGCCGGATTTGTACAGGGCAACGATGGCGTCATCCACGGCTTTCTTGAAGGCCGGGTCGTCTTTACGCACCATGCACGCGTAGGCTTCGAAGGACTGTGGAGTACCGGTGATGACCCAGTCGTCCGGCTTCTTGGCCTTGGCTTCTTCGCCGGCCAGCAGGGCGTCGTCCATCATGAACGCGACGGCACGGCCGCTTTCGAGCATCTGGAAGGATTCGCCGTGGTCTTTGGCCGAGATAACGTTCATGCCCATCTGCTTGTCGGCGTTCATCGCTTTGATGATGCGCTCGGACGTGGTGCCAGCGGTGGTCACGACGTTTTTGCCTTTCAGGTCGGCAAAGTCAGCGTAGGACGGCTTGCCATCCTTGTCCTTCTTGACCAGCAGACGGGTGCCGATTTCGAAGATGTTGACGGTGAAATCAACTTGCTGGGCGCGTTCGGCGTTGTTGGTGGTGGAGCCGCACTCAAGGTCCGCAGTGCCGTTCTGGATCAGCGGGATACGAGTCTGCGAAGTCACCAGGTTGTATTTGGCCTTCAGATCGGGCTTGTTCAGGTCTTTTTTCAGGGCTTCAACTACAGCCAACTGAACGTCGTGGGAGTAGCCCACGGGTTTGCCCGAGCCATCCGCGATGTAGGAAAACGGAATGGAGCTGTCGCGGTGAGCGAGGGTGATGGTGCCGGAGTCGTTGATTTTCTTCAGTGTGCCGGTGAGTTCGGCGGCGAAAACTGGAGTGCTGATCAGAGCAGCAGCGATAGCTGCGCCCAGGATATGGGGAACGATGCGCATCAATACTTCCTCGACATTTGTTTTTTTTATGAAGCCGGCTAAGCGACTCTCTTTGTACTGCGAATGCCCATGACGGCTCCTAAGGCGCCTCAGGCAATCGTCAGGGAGTGTAGAGCATGAGTCGTGCCATACCAGAAATAAAAGGTTATTTGATTGATTTATAAGGAGATTAAGTTTGTGTTACGAGGGATTTGTAACGGTTTGGTCCGGCAAACCGAATGGGGTGGGGTGTGGCGTTCGGAAAACCGAATGGTCAGCAAGGTATTCCGAGCCAGGCTTTTTGTGGGAGCTGGCTTGCCCCGCGATGCCTGCACCTCGGTCTTTGATTGAACCGAGGTGATGCAATCGCAGGCACCGGCGGCCTATCCGGTGCTGCTGGGCTCGGCCTTCAGTGTGATTCGCGACATGGGCCTGCGCTATGCCAGGACACACCCCATAAAAAAGCCCCTGGACCTTGCGGTACAGGGGCTTCTCGTCACTGCCTGCGATCAGGCTGCTTCAATCTTCGCGCGGTTTTGCTCGACCTTGGACAGGTAGCGCTGCACGTTTTCCTGCTCTTGCGGTGTGGTGAACAAGCCCAGCTTGGTCCGGCGCCACAGCACGTCCTGCGGTTGCGTCACCCATTCTTCGGCGCACAGGTAATCGACTTCGCGGGTGTACAGGCCGCCACCCAGGTGTTCGCCCAAGTCAGCAAGCGATTGCACGCCTTCGAGCAAGCGCCAGGTACGGCTGCCGTACGTGGTGGACCAACGGCGTGCGATCTCGCTTGGCACCCAGTCAAATTTGGCGCGAATCGCTTCGGCCAAGGCTTCTGGCGTAGTCATGTTCTCGCCGCCCGGCAGGCTCGCCGTGGCGGTCCAGCTTGGGCGCATTTGCGTGAAAAACGGCGCCAGTTGCGCCATCGCCGATTCGGCCAGCTTGCGGTAGGTGGTCAACTTGCCACCGAACACCGACAGGATCGGCGCTTCACCGTTACCGCCAGACAGCGACAGGGTGTAGTCGCGGGTGATGGCCGACGGGTTGTCCGATTCGTCGTTGCACAACGGGCGCACGCCGGAGTAGGTGTGCACGATGTCGTCGCGGCTCAACTGCTTCTTGAAGTGCGCGTTGACCACTTTGAGCATGTAGTCGGTTTCACCTTCGGTAATCGCAACCTTCGCTGGGTCACCGGTGTACTCACGGTCGGTGGTGCCGATGATGGTCAGGTGGTTCAGGTACGGAATCGTGAAGACGATGCGCTGATCTTCGTTCTGCAGGATGTGCGCGTGCGCACCTTCGTAGAGTTTCGGCACGATCAAGTGGCTGCCCTGGATCAGGCGGATGCCGTAAGGCGAGTCCAGCTTCAGGTCTTCCTTGATGAACTTGGCGACCCACGGGCCGGCGGCGTTCACCAAGGCGCGGGCGCGGATCGAGAACAGGCTGCCATCGGCGCGTTCCATGTTCATTTCCCACATGCCGTTGCTGCGATGTGCGCTGATGCAACGGGTCTGGGTGTGGATATGCGCGCCTTTTTCACGGGCGGCCATGGCATTGAGTACCACCAGGCGGGCGTCATCAACCCAGCAGTCGGAGTATTCGAAGCCTTTGGTGATTTCACTTTTCAACGGGCTGTCGGGGCCGAACTTAAGGCTCTTGGAACCGGCGAGTTTCTCGCGCTTGCCCAAGTGGTCGTACAGGAACAGGCCCGCGCGAATCATCCACGCCGGGCGCAGGTGCGGGCGGTGCGGCAATACAAAGCGCATCTGCTTGACGATGTGCGGGGCCTTGGCCAGCAGCACCTCACGTTCGGCCAGAGCCTCGCGCACCAGGCGGAATTCGTAATGTTCGAGGTAGCGCAGGCCGCCGTGGATCAGCTTGCTGCTGGCGGAAGATGTGTGGCTGGCCAAGTCGTCCTTTTCGCAAAGGAATACCGACAAACCGCGCCCGGCTGCGTCTGCTGCAATGCCGACGCCATTGATTCCGCCGCCAATTACGGCAACGTCATAGACTTCGGCAAGCGGTGGAGCAGGCAAGGTGGAAGGGTTCATCGGCTGGCCTCGCGATCTTTTCGTCTTGGAATTCGAACATTAATGTTCATTTGCGAAAATGGTAGCTGATAAACGCGCACACAGCCACCCGACTTCGATTGAAAAAACTCATCGAAGGGCTGAAAAGGGAAGAATTGTGAACATGAGCCAAGGAAAGGCTCGAGAGAGGGGGGTTGGATATATCGCCATCGCGGGCAAGCCCGGCTCCCACAGTTGACCGAGTGCCTGCATGAGAATGCGGTCAACTGTGGGAGCGGGCTTGCCCGCGATGGCGCCAGTCCAGGCGCTAAACCACTTCCAGCCTGACTTTGTGCTGGTTCAACAACTGCACCAACGCCGGCACCGGCTGCTGGTCGGTCACCAGACAGTCCACCAGACTGATCGGCCCCAAGCGAATCATGGCATTGCGCCCGAATTTGCTTGAGTCGGCCGCCAGGATCACCTGGCGTGCATTGGCGATGATCGCCTGGGAAACCCTGACTTCCTGATAGTCAAAGTCCAGCAGGCTGCCGTCTTCATCAATGCCACTGATGCCGACCAACGCAAAGTCGACCTTGAACTGGTTGATAAAGTCGACACTCGCCTGGCCCACCACACCGCCGTCACGGCGCACGTTGCCGCCGGTCAACAGCACATCGAAGTCGTCCTTGGCACTGAGCATGGTGGCAACGTTGAGGTTGTTGGTGATGATTTTCAGGTGGTTGTGATTGAGCAGCGCACGCGCGATGGATTCGGTGGTGGTGCCGATATTGATGAACAGCGAGGCGTGATCAGGGATTTGCGCGGCAATGGCTTCGCCGATGCGTTGTTTCTCATCGCGCATCTGGTCGGCACGCATGGCGTACGCGGTGTTCTCGACACTGGAGTCATAGGCCGCGCCGCCGTGGTAGCGGCGCAGCAGGTTGGCGTCCGCCAGCTGGTTGATATCGCGGCGGATGGTTTGCGGGGTGACAACGAATAGCTGCGCCATCTCCTCGATACTGACGTAGCCGCGTTCGCGCACCAGTTCGAGAATTTGTTGTTGGCGGGGAGGCAGATTCATGGGGCGTCCTTTGGGCTGCCATACAAAAGTGGCCCATGATGCCGCAGCAATCGACTCCCCGCCAGTTACAACCCGATTTGGGTCCGACGGTTGGCTTATTCAGCGCCTTCGTGCGGTTCCCAGTCGCGGGTGCGGCTGACTGCTTTTTGCCAGCCGGCGTAGAGCTTCTCTTTGGCGGCTTCATCAAGCTGTGGTTCGAATTCGCGCTCGATGACGGCCTTGCCACGCAGTTCTTCCAGGCTGCCCCAGAAACCGCAGGCCAGGCCTGCCAGGTACGCGGCGCCGAGTGCCGTGGTTTCGCGCATTTGCGGGCGCTCGACCTGGGTGCCGAGGATATCGGCCTGGAACTGCATCAGGAAGTTGTTGGCCACCGCGCCGCCGTCCACACGCAGGGCTTTGAGGCGTTCGCCAGAGTCCTGTTGCATGGCGTCCAGCACGTCGCGGGTCTGGTAGGCAATCGACTCCAGGGCGGCACGGATAATGTGATCCACGCGCACGCCACGGGTCAGGCCGAACAGCGCGCCACGGGCATACGGGTCCCAGTACGGAGCGCCCAGGCCGGTGAAGGCTGGCACCAGGTACACGCCGTTACTGTCCTTGACCTTGCCGGCGAAGTATTCGGTGTCGGTGGCGTCGGCGATGATCTTCAGCTCGTCACGCAGCCATTGCACGGTGGAGCCACCGTTGAAGACCGCACCTTCGAGGGCGTAAGCCACTTCGCCACGTGGGCCGCAAGCGATGGTGGTGAGCATGCCGTGCTTGGATTTCACCGCCTTGTCGCCGGTGTTCATCAGCAGGAAGCAACCGGTGCCATAGGTGTTCTTGGCCTGGCCGGCTTCTACGCACATCTGGCCGAACAGCGCCGCTTGCTGGTCACCGGCAATACCGCCGATGGCGATGCCGCTTTTGGTGCGGCCGTAGATTTCCGAGGAGGACTTGACTTCCGGCAGCATTTCGCGCGGCACGTCGAGAATCTCCAGCATCTTCGCATCCCACTCCAGGGTGTGGATGTTGAAGAGCATGGTGCGCGAGGCGTTGGTGTAGTCGGTGACGTGGGTCTTGCCGCCGGTAAATTTCCAGATCAGCCAGCTGTCGACGGTGCCGAACAGCAGTTCGCCATTGCGCGCTCGCTCGCGGCTGCCTTCGACGTTGTCGAGGATCCACTTGAGCTTGGTGCCGGAGAAGTACGGGTCGGTGACCAGGCCGGTGGTGTCACTGATGTATTGCTCGTGGCCATCGCGCTTGAGCTGCTGGCAGATCTCGGTGCTGCGGCGGCACTGCCACACGATCGCGTTGTAGATCGGGCGGCCGGTGATCTTGTCCCAGACCACGGTGGTTTCACGCTGGTTGGTGATACCGATGGCGGCGACCTGGTCATGGTGCAGGCCGGCTTGTGCCAGGGCCTCGACCATTACCGCGCTCTGGGTGGCGAAAATTTCCATCGGGTCATGTTCGACCCAGCCGGCTTGCGGGTAATGCTGAGCGAATTCACGCTGGGCGGTGCAGACCACGTTGGCGTCACGATCGAAGATGATCGCCCGCGAACTGGTGGTGCCCTGATCGAGGGCAATGATGTAGTTCTTATTCTGAATGTCGGTCATGTCAATTGCCTTGGACGAAATAAGGAAGTCAGAAATCAGCCTGGGCCGCGAAGGGCAGGGGCACCAGGCCGGCGCTTTCAGGAAATACGAGTCTTGCCGTTGACAGCCGTGTCAGGTGTTTCTTCAGCTATAGCAGGTGCGGCGCTCGGCAAGTGGCGGGCAATCAGCCCGCGATAAGCCGCTGCGCCGAGGCAGGCGCCGACAATCGGCGCGAAAATCGGTACCAGGAAGTAAGGAATATCGCGGCCGCCAGTAAAGGCCATTTCACCCCACCCGGCGAAAAAGGTCATCAGCTTGGGGCCGAAATCACGCGCCGGGTTCATCGCAAAGCCGGTCAGCGGGCCCATGGCACTGCCGATAACTGCAATCAGCAGGCCGATTAACAGCGGGGCCAACGGGCCGCGGGGCAGGCCATTGTTATCGTCGGTCAGGGCCATGATCACGCCCATCAGGATGGCGGTGATGACCATTTCCACCAGGAATGCCTGGGCCGTGCTCAGCAGCGCGTGCGGGTAGGTGGAGAACACCGACGCCAATTCCAGGCTGGCCTGAGAGCCGCGAATCATGTGGTGAGTTTGTTCGTAATCGAAAAAGAGGTTGCTGTACAGCGTGTAAACCAACGCCGCCGAGCAGAACGCGCCGGCGATTTGCGCGAGGATATAGAAGGGCAGTTTGCGTTTTTCGAAATCGGCAAAAATGCACAGCGCGATACTTACCGCCGGGTTGAGGTGCGCCCCGGAAATACCGGCGCTCAGGTAGATCGCCATGCTCACGCCGACCCCCCAGATAATACTGATTTCCCACAGCCCGAAGCTGGCACCCGCGACCTTGAGCGCAGCGACGCATCCTGTACCGAAGAAGATCAGAAGCGCAGTCCCCAGGAATTCGGCCATGCATTGGCTCGAAAGTGAAGGCTGTTGAAGAGCAGTAGTCATGGCAAACCTCGATTGTTGTTCTTGTTGGCGCACAGCCTCAACGGGCCGTTGCGCGATTTTCACCGTAATCAGGATCCCCATCCTGACTGCAGCTTCCCGCTGGAACACTGGAGCACTATTCCTACAGTATTCGGAAACGAAAAAATATAGACAAGAATGACCGCTGTCAAAGGTCGAAAGTGAACCATTGGTCATTTTCTAACTATTGGTCTGGTGAATGATCACGGGTGAGGCTGCAAGCGCGCATGGCGGGAGGGCCGCACTAGAGCGTTTTGCGCGGGCTTGGCCTAGAATTGGCGATCTTTCTGCCGCGCCCGGAGTAGTCATGACACCCGCACTGGACCTGTTGAAAAAAGTTCGCGCCGAACATCGCATCCACAGTTACGAGCACGACCCCAAGGCAGCGTCCTATGGCCTGGAGGCCGCGGAAAAATTGGGGCTCGACCCGGCGCAGGTGTTCAAGACCTTGCTGGCCAGCAGTGAGAAAGGTGAATTGCTGGTGGCGGTGGTGCCGGTCGTCGGAAGTCTGGACCTGAAGGCGCTGGCCCATGCGGCCGGCGTTAAAAAAGCCGAGATGGCCGATCCGGTAGCGGCGCAGCGCTCTACCGGTTACCTGTTGGGCGGCATCAGCCCGTTGGGGCAGAAGAAGCGTTTGCGCACATTTATTGATGAGACCGCGCAGCAGTTTGCGACGATTCATGTGAGCGCAGGCAGGAGGGGGTTAGAAGTGGAACTGGCCGCAGCGGTGCTGGCCGAGCATACCCAGGCCAAATTTGCGCCGATTGGGCGGGGCTGAAACTCAATTCTGAATGCGCTGAAAATCTAATGTGGGAGCTGGCTTGCCTGCGATGCAGACACCTCGGTCTGTCAGTTGAACCGAGGTGATGCCATCGCAGGCAAGCCAGCTCCCACATTTTTTACCCGGTTTCGTCAGTTGGTCAGTGAGCCGGACTGTAACGTCGCACGCCGGATTCAACTTGAGGAATCTGCGCCGCCGTGCTGCCCGATGCCTGAAACAACACCAGATGCTCCGCCGCCACCCGAATCCCCACCTGCGCACCCACCTGATGGTCGGCATGGCTGGGGAAAATCGACTCCAGCTGTGCGCCGGTCGGCAGCTGCAAGCGGTACAAGGTCGAAGCGCCGAGGAAAGTCTTGCCGACAATCCGCGCTTTTAACGCGCTGTCGGGTGCGTAAACGATGTCATCCGGACGTAGCAACACATCCACCGCGCCACCCGTTGGCCAGGTGTAGGCACGGTTGCCACGCAAGTCACCCAGTTCGGTACTCACCGATTCCGGCGAACTCAATTGCCCGCGAATGAAGTAACCCTGGCCGATAAAGCTGGCGACATAAGGGGTTTGCGGTTCGTGGTAGAGGTTGTAAGGCGTGTCCCACTGCTCAAGACGGCCCTCTTTGAATACGCCCACGTGATCACTCACGGCGAAGGCTTCTTCCTGATCATGGGTGACCAGAATCGCGCTGGTGCCGCGCGCCTTGAGAATGTCGCGTACTTCATGGCTGAGCTTGCGCCGCAGTTCACCGTCGAGGTTGGAGAAAGGTTCATCGAGCAGCAACAGTTGCGGTTCCGGCGCCAAGGCGCGGGCGAGGGCGACGCGTTGTTGCTGGCCGCCGGAAAGTTCGTGGGGGAAACGCTTGCCGAGGTTTTTCAGGTTGACCAGTTCCAGCAGTTCGCCAACCACGCGGTCTTTTTGCGGGTGCTTGCGAATGCCGAAGGCGATGTTGTCGGCCACGCTCAAATGCGGAAACAGCGCGTAGTCCTGAAACACCATGCCAATGCGACGTTTCTCCGGCGCCAGGGTGAACCCGGCACTGGAGATTACTTCACCGGCCAGGCTGATCTCACCTTCATGCACCGGCTCAAACCCGGCGATCGCGCGCAAAGTGGTGGTTTTTCCGCAACCCGAGGAGCCCAGCAGGCAGCCGATGTCACCGGCGTTGAGGTGCAGGTTGAGGTGCTGCACCACGCGTTGATCTTGATAGCCGCATGCCAGATTGCGCAGGTTCAGCAGTAATGGCTGGCTCATGCGTGGTGGTACGACGGCGGGACGAGGAACTCGAGCAGCGCCTTTTGCGCATGCAGGCGGTTCTCAGCCTGGTCCCACGCCACCGAACGCTCATCGTCGAGCAGGTCGAGGCTGATTTCTTCGCCCCGGTGCGCGGGCAGGCAGTGCATGAACAGCACGTCTGGCGCGGCCAGGTCGAGCAGGGCACGGGTCACCTGGAACGGCGCGAACAGCGCCAGGCGCTTGGCGGTTTCTTCTTCCTGGCCCATGGAGGTCCACACGTCGGTGCTCACCAGATGCGCGCCGATGACCGCGTCACGCGGGTCACGCACCACGGTCACGCGATCGCCGGCCTGGGCCAGGAAACGTGCATCCGGCTCGTAGCCTTCGGGGCAGGCAACGCGCAGTTGGAAGTCGAACTGGATCGCCGCTTCTATATAGCTGTTGCACATGTTGTTGCCGTCGCCGATCCAGGCCACGGTCTTGCCCTGGATCGAACCACGGTGTTCAAGGAAGGTTTGCATGTCGGCCAGCAACTGGCACGGGTGCAGGTCATCGGACAGGCCGTTGATCACCGGTACACGGGAGTTGGCGGAAAATTCGGTCACGGTGCTGTGGGCAAAGGTGCGGATCATCACCGCATCGAGCATGCGCGACATCACGCGGGCAGCGTCGGCGATCGGTTCGCCGCGGCCCAGTTGGGTGTCACGCGAGGACAGGAAGATGGCTTGACCACCCAGCTGGATCATGCCGGCTTCGAACGACACGCGGGTGCGGGTCGACGACTTCTCGAAAATCATCCCGAGCACACGGTTTTTCAAAGGCTCGAACAGTACGCCGCGGTTACGCAGGTCTTTAAGCTCAATGCCTCGACGGATCACGCTGACCAGCTCTTCGGGCGTGCAATCCATCAGGGAGAGAAAGTGCCTTGCGCTCATCATTAACTACCTTTTTGCAACAGACCGCAGATACTCAAAGCCTTGTTTATTGTGACAACGGGCGAGACCTGCGGCGAAAGCCGCACGGGGCGACGAAATAGGGGAAGGCGCGATCTTATAATTAAATGTCGCGTCTTACCAATAGGGCTACAGTTTTTAAGGGTGTTCAAGAGGGGCGCCGGAGCGCTTTTGAAGACTGATTCCTGACAGCAGCGCCCCATTTGTACACTGGCGCCAAGACCTTTTGCAATGTGTGGGGCGGGCCTGGAGCGGGTTGTGTCGGTTTCGGAGCGCCTATGCAAAGATTTGAAACACTTGCCCATGGCCTGGCCTGATGCCCCTCGATTCACAGAACGAACGTTGCTGGTGCGCGTTCAGGTGTCGGGCCATAGTTGGGCCAAAGCCCAATAAAGAGACTGGCCATGACCAAGACTCTCCACCACCGTGCCTGCCATCTGTGTGAAGCCATCTGCGGCCTGACCCTGGAAACCACCCAGGCGGACGACGGCAGCCTGGCGATCACCTCTATCAAGGGCGACCCGCTGGACGCGTTCAGCCGCGGACATATTTGCCCAAAAGCCGTGGCGCTGCAGGATATTCAGAACGACCCCGACCGCCTGCACCAGCCCATGCTGCGAGTGGGCAGCGACTGGCAGCCGATCCCGTGGGACGAGGCCTTTGCACTGGTAGCCGAACGCCTCGCAGGCATCCAGGCCCGGCACGGGCAGAACGCGGTGGCGGTGTATCAGGGCAACCCCAGCGTGCATAACTACGGGTTGATGACCCACAGCAACTACTTCCTTGGCCTGCTGAAGACGCGCAATCGGTTTTCCGCCACCTCGGTGGACCAGTTGCCCCATCACCTCACCAGCCACCTGATGTACGGCCATGGCTTGTTGCTGCCGATTCCGGATATCGACCACACCGATTTCATGCTGATCCTGGGCGGCAACCCGCTGGCGTCCAACGGCAGCATCATGACCGTGCCCGATGTGGAGAAACGCCTCAAGGCCATCCAGGCCCGCGGCGGCAAAGTGGTGGTGGTTGACCCCCGGCGCAGCGAGACGGCGGCGATTGCCGATCAGCATGTGTTCGTGCGGCCCGGTGGCGACGCGGCGCTGCTGTTCGGGCTGCTCAACACCTTGCTCAGCGAAAACCTGACCCGCGACAGCCATTTGCCGATTGCAGGCCTTGAGGCTGTGCGCCAGGCGATTGCCGGGTTTACCGCTGAAGCCATGAGCCGCCAGTGTGCGGTGCCTGCCGAGCAGATTCGCCAGTTGGCGCGGGACTTCGCGGCGGCGGACGCGGCCGTGTGCTACGGGCGCATGGGCGTATCGACCCAGGCCTTCGGCACGCTGTGCCATTGGCTGGTGCAATTGATCAATCTGGTCACGGGCAACCTCGACCGTGTCGGCGGCGCCTTGTGCACCACGCCGGCGGTGGATCTGGTGGCCTCCACTGGCGGCGGGCACTTCAATCGCTGGCAAAGCCGGGTGTCCGGGCGGCCGGAGTACGGTGGCGAGTTGCCCGTTTCGGCCCTGGCCGAAGAAATGCTCACCGAAGGCGAAGGGCAGATCCGCGCCCTGGTGACGGTGGCCGGAAACCCGGTGCTGTCCACGCCTAACGGTCGCCAACTGGAGAAGGCCCTGGACGGTTTGGAGTTCATGGTCAGCGTCGACCTGTATATCAACGAAACCACGCGCTATGCCGACCTGATCTTGCCGTCCACCTCAGCGTTGGAAAACGATCACTACGACACCACGTTCAATATGTTCGCAGTGCGTAACGTCACCCGCTTCAATCGCGCGATCCTGCCCAAGCCGGCCGGCGCGTTGCATGATTGGGAGATCTTTGTCGGCTTGGCCAAGGCCTTCGCTGCGCACACTGGCGTCGTGCTCAAGCCGACCATGGCGCCGGCACAGATGATCGACTTTGGCTTGCGTGCCGGGGTCTATGGCGATGCGTCCGAGCACAAACTGTCGGTGGCCATGCTCGCCGATCATCCCCATGGCGTGGACCTGGGGCCGCTCAAACCCAACTTGGCCGCACGCTTGAAAACCGCCGACGGCCACGTGCAGGCAGCGCCTGCGGTGATCCTGGCAGACCTGGCGCGCTTTGCGGCCCAACCGGTGCCAATGGTCAATGAGCTGTTACTGATCGGCCGTCGGC
Organism: Pseudomonas sp. B19125; assembly: GCF_044218855.1. NCBI lineage: Bacteria > Pseudomonadati > Pseudomonadota > Gammaproteobacteria > Pseudomonadales > Pseudomonadaceae > Pseudomonas > Pseudomonas sp. B19125. Next base: position 5,654,655 of record NZ_CP162589.1, on the reverse strand, counting down.
ATGTACGCAGCAACAATTCCTGGATGCATAACTATCACCGCCTGGTGAAGGGCAAGCCGCGTCATCAACTGCATATGCATCCCGACGACCTTGCCAGCCGACAATTGAGTGATGGGCAGTGGGTGCGCGTCAGCTCACGCATTGGCGAGATCGAAGTGGAAGTGGTGGCCAGCCTGGACATGATGCCTGGCGTGGTCAGCCTGCCACACGGCTGGGGCCACGGTCGCCCAGGCGTGCGCATGACCATCGCCAGTGGGCAGCCTGGGGCCAGTGCCAATGACTTGACCGACGAGCGGCAATTGGATGAATTGTCTGGAAACGCCGCGCTCAATGGCGTGCCGGTACAGGTGGCCGCCGCATAAGGCCCGAGCACTGCGCTGGAATTTTGCGTTACAATGCGCCACCGTGCCGACCTGTGAGTCGCAAAGTTCCAGCCGAGGTGTTCCATGGATATCATCGAAACGATCAAAGAGCAGATTGCCAATAACACCATTCTGCTTTACATGAAGGGCGCCCCGAACGCTCCTCAGTGCGGTTTCTCCGCGAAGGCTTCCCAGGCCATCATGGCGTGCGGCGAGAAATTCGCTTACGTGGATATCCTGCAAAACCCGGAAATCCGCGCCAACCTGCCGAAGTACGCCAACTGGCCAACTTTCCCCCAACTGTGGGTAGCCGGTGAGCTGGTCGGCGGTAGCGATATCATCACTGAGATGGCTGCTGACGGTTCGCTGCAAGCGCTGATCAAAGAAGCAGCGGTAAACGCGGCGGCCAAGACTGACGCTTGACCCGAATGCAATAAAAAGCCCCGCTTCTCGAAAGAGAGCGGGGCTTTTTTGTGATCGTTCCCACGCTCCGTGTGGGAATGCATCCTGTGACGCTCTGCGTCACCATGCTCAAGTGGGAACGATCTTCAGCGCTTATTCACCCATCTGCGATTGCAGGTAGTTTTCCAGGCTGACTTTAACGATCAAGCCCAGCTGGGTTTCCAGCCAGTCGATATGTTCTTCCTGATCTTCCAGGATATCTTCCAGCAGCTCACGGCTGCCGAAGTCGCCTTTGGTTTCGCAGTGAGCGATGGCGGCCTTGAGGTCGCTGTGGCTCTTCTGCTCGAACTTCAGGTCGCTGCTGATCATCTCCTGGGTGTGCTCGCCGATGTTCAGCTTGCCCAGGTCCTGTACGTTCGGCAGCCCTTCCAGGAACAGGATGCGCTTGATCAGCGCGTCTGCGTCCTTCATGGCCTTGATCGATTCTTTGTATTCACGCTTGCCGAGCTTTTCCAGGCCCCAATCGTCATACATGCGCGCATGCAGAAAGTACTGATTGATCGCGACCAGTTCATTGGCAAGGATTTTGTTGAGTTGCTGGATGACTGAGATGTCGCCTTTCATGACTGGGGTCCTGCCCTGTAATAGCTGTGTATAGGGCGGAGTTTGAGCGGCGAAATCCCTAGTGTCAAACCTAAGTTATTGAATAATAAATGAAAATTAATCGGAATAAGAATGTTTGTGTTCCGCGTCTTGACGCTAACTAATTGAATTACGGGCATAAAAAAACCGGACATTAAGTCCGGTTCTTCAAAACACGCCTATTTAAGCGTGTGTAAATTCTGCTGAGTAGGGGAGTGCGGCCTGGGCTGTTTGCAGCTGCGTCAGGGTTTCCCGTACCACTTGCTTGGCGAGGCAAGCACATTTGCCGCACTGGCTGGCAACGCCGGTGGTTTCACGTACTTCCTTGTAGCTGCAGCAACCTTCATAGATTGCTTCGCGGATTTGTCCGTCGGTGACGCCAGTGCAGAGGCAGACATACATAAGGGAGAACCATCGCGGGTTTAAGGCTTAAGTGCGATGGATCTTAATGTTAACGAGAATGATTGTCAAAGTAGATTCACAGGGTATTGCCAGGTACCTGCGGCGCGCTGACGAACGGTTTTTTCAGTGTATGATGGTCGGTCTTCACGAAGCGTGACCGCGTCACAGGCCTGTCGCTTAACTGCGCCAGACTTGGGCTGGTCCTTTTACTTCAATCGTCACCCTTACATCAGGAGATACCCAATGAGCGTACTCGTCGGCAAACAAGCCCCGGATTTCGACGTACCTGCCGTCCTCGGCAATGGCGAAATCGTAGACAGCTTCAAACTGTCTGAAGCCATCAAAGGCAAATACGGCCTGGTGTTCTTCTACCCGCTGGACTTCACCTTCGTGTGCCCGTCGGAGCTGATCGCTCTGGACCACCGCATGGACGATTTCAAGGCGCGCAATGTTGAAGTGGTAGCCGTTTCCATCGACTCCCATTTCACCCACAACGCCTGGCGCAACACCGCCATCAATGATGGCGGCATCGGCAAAGTCAAATACACCATGGCTGCCGACATGAAGCACGACATTGCCAAGGCCTACGACGTTGAGTCCGAAGGCGGCGTGGCGTTCCGTGGCGCGTTCCTGATCGACGACAAGGGCGTTGTACGCTCGCAGATCATCAACGACCTGCCGCTGGGCCGTAACATGGAAGAGCTGATCCGTCTGGTCGATGCCCTGCAATTCCACGAAGAGCACGGCGAAGTCTGCCCTGCCAACTGGAAAAAAGGCGACAAAGGCATGAACGCTTCGCCAGAAGGCGTTGCGGCTTACCTGACCGAGAACGCTGGCAAGCTGTAAGCCTCGTTTCAGGTACAAAAAAACCGGCCTGTGAGGGCCGGTTTTTTTATGCACTGCATTTTTGACTCTTTGGCGAGCAAGCTTCTGTGGCGAGGGAGCTTGCTCCCTCGCCACAACCACAAAGGCGTCAGCCTCAGTCGTTGAAGTCTTCCCAGCCGCCCATTTGCTTCCACCGATTGACGATGCCGCAGAACAGCTCGGCAGTCTTCTCGGTGTCGTAGCGGGCCGAGTGGGCCTCACGACCGTCAAAGTCGATACCGGCCGCCTGGCAGGCCTTTGCCAGCACGGTCTGGCCGTAAGCCAGGCCCGCAAGCGTGGCGGTGTCAAAGCTGGAGAACGGGTGAAACGGGTTGCGCTTCATGTCCAACCGCGTCACGGCAGCATTCAGGAAGCCCAGGTCGAAGCTGCTGTTATGGCCCACCAGGATCGCGCGTTTGCAGCCATTGGCCTTCAACGCTTTACGCACACCACGGAAGATATCGGTCAGCGCCGCTTCTTCACTCACGGCCATGCGCAGTGGGTGATCGAGCTTGATGCCGGTGAACTCCAGGGCTGCAGCTTCGATATTCGCGCCTTCAAACGGCTCCACACGGAAGAAGTGGGTGTGTTCCGGGAACACAAAACCCTGTTCATCCATGCCGATAGTGGTCGCGGCGATTTCCAGCAATGCGTCGGTGGCGCAGTTGAAACCACCGGTTTCTACGTCGATGACAACCGGCAGATAACCGCGAAACCGCTCGGCCATCGGGTGGCGGGAGCCGCCACCACTGTGCTCGTGTTCGTCGTCGTAATGGTCTTCACTCACTTGCTTTCCTCCAGCAGGCGCCAGCGCAGTGTTTCACCGGCGCGCAGCGGGATAACAGTCAGCTCGCCAAACGGCAGGCTGGCAGGGGCGGTCCAGTCTTCACGAACCAGGGTAATGCGGTCGGTATTCGCCGGCAGGCCGTAGAAGCGCGGGCCGTTGAGGCTGGCGAAGGCTTCGAGCTTGTCCAGGGCGTTGCGCTGTTCAAACGCTTCGGCATACAGCTCGATGGCGGCATACGCGGTGTAGCAACCGGCACAGCCGCACGCAGCTTCTTTGGCGTGCTGGGCGTGGGGCGCCGAGTCGGTGCCGAGGAAGAACTTCGGGCTGCCGCTGGTAGCGGCGTCCAGCAGGGCTACCTGGTGGGTGTTGCGCTTGAGGATCGGCAGGCAATAGAAGTGCGGCCGAATCCCGCCCACCAGCATGTGGTTGCGGTTGTAGAGCAGGTGATGCGCGGTGATGGTCGCGCCGACATTGGCCGAAGCCTCGTTGACGAACTGCACGGCGTCGGCGGTGGTGATGTGTTCGAACACGACCTTGAGGGTCGGGAACAGCTCGACCACGCGGCGCATATGCTCGTCGATGAAGATCTTTTCACGATCAAACACATCCACATCGCCACGGGTGACTTCACCGTGGATCAGCAGCGGCATGCCGACTTCAGCCATGGCTTCGATTGCCGGCAGGATCTTGTCGATACTGGTCACGCCGGAGTCGGAGTTGGTGGTCGCGCCCGCCGGGTACAGCTTGGCGGCGTACACAAAACCGCTGGCCTTGGCCTCGCGAATCTCGGCAGGCTGGGTACGGTCGGTGAGGTAGAGCACCATCAACGGTTCGAAGCGGCTGCCGGCCGGGCGCGCAGCGAGGATACGCTGGCGATAGGCATCGGCTTGCTCGGCATTACGCACCGGAGGTACCAGGTTAGGCATGATAATCGCGCGGCCAAACGTGCGCGCTACATCGGCCACGGTTTGGGGTAACGCAGCACCATCGCGAAGATGAATATGCCAGTCGTCGGGACGCAGCAGGGTCAGGCGGTCGGACATTGGGGATTCCAGGCGGGTCAATCTGGTGGGAATGCTACCGGAAAAGACTCTTGCAGGCACTCGCTATCAAGTTTTGCCGCACGTGTCCGATATCCCTGGGTATGCCTTAACGACGTATGACGCTTTGAAGTGTTGTAGAAACCAGTGGAGCCTCCCGTGCGCCAGCATTATCTAGCCCTGCTCAGTGTGTTCGCCAGCCTGCCTGCGATGGCACTCACATTCCAGACACGTCTGGAGAATATTGAGTGGAAGGTGGAAGGCGACCAATTCGAGTGCCGCCTGACCCAGCCGATCACCGATTTCGGTTCGGGTGAGTTCGTGCGCCGGGCCGGCGAGCAGGCCACATTTCGCCTCAAAGCCTACAGCGGCGCGCTTGGTGCTGGCTCGGCGACCTTGTTGGCGGCGGCTGCACCCTGGCAACCGGGCCGTGGTGATATCAACCTGGGCGCCGTGCGTGTGGGCAGTGGCGACGTGCTGTTCAACAGCTCCCAGGCCCAGGCCGGGCGTTTGTTCACTGGCTTGCTCGAAGGCCGCAGCCCCACCGTGCGGCATTACGGGCGTGAGGGCGGCTACTCGGAAATCCGCCTGTTGCCGGTTAAATTCAACAAGGCCTTCAACGACTATCAACTGTGTACCACCAAGCTGTTGCCGATGAATTACGATCAGGTCAAACAGACTGAAGTCGGCTTCCCCGGTGGCGGTATCGAGCTGGACGCCGCTGCCAAGAAGAAGCTGGACGTGATTCTCGCGTTCATGAAAGCCGACCCGACGGTTAATCACGTCGAATTGAATGGCCATTCAGACAACAGCGGTAACCGCCTGACCAACCGTGACGTTTCGCGCCGTCGTGCCCTGGCGGTAATGGACTACTTCAAGGCCAATGGCATTCAGGAGTCGCAGATCACGATGCGTTTTCACGGTGAAAGTTACCCACTGGCGCCCAATACCAATGCCGCCAACCGCGCCCGCAATCGCCGCGTGAATATTCAGCTCGAACGCGTGGCGGCCCCCGAGAAACCGGCGCCCCAGGCCACTGGCCCGAGCAGCGCGGCACACACGTCATAAGGTGCGACCATCGGTCGCCCGCTCGACATAATCTGTCGCTTTATCTTCATTTGCTGTCGCGCCTCTGTAAATTCACGGTTTTGGTCGGTAGAATCGACGGCTTTCCGTACAACCCCGTGGAGTGATGGCATGGCCGACGTAAACAAGGTCGTTCTCGCGTATTCCGGCGGCCTGGACACTTCGGTGATCCTCAAGTGGCTGCAGGATACTTATAACTGTGAAGTGGTGACCTTCACCGCTGACCTGGGTCAGGGCGAAGAGGTCGAACCTGCACGTGCCAAGGCGCAAGCCATGGGCGTGAAAGAGATCTACATTGACGACCTGCGCGAAGAATTCGTCCGCGATTTCGTCTTCCCGATGTTTCGCGCCAACACCGTCTACGAAGGCGAGTACCTGCTGGGTACTTCCATCGCACGCCCGCTGATCGCCAAACGCCTGATCGAAATCGCCAACGAAACCGGCGCCGACGCCATTTCCCATGGCGCTACCGGCAAGGGCAACGACCAGGTGCGTTTCGAACTGGGCGCCTACGCCCTCAAGCCAGGCGTGAAAGTGATTGCTCCTTGGCGTGAATGGGACCTGCTGTCCCGTGAAAAGCTGATGGATTACGCTGAAAAGCACGCAATCCCGATCGAGCGTCACGGCAAGAAGAAGTCCCCGTACTCGATGGACGCCAACTTGCTGCACATCTCCTATGAAGGCGGCGTGCTGGAAGACACCTGGACCGAGCACGAAGAAGACATGTGGAAATGGACCGTCTCCCCGGAGAACGCTCCAGACAAGGCCCAGTACCTGGAACTGACCTACCGCAACGGCGACATCGTTGCACTGGACGGCGTCGAAATGACCCCGGCCACCGTGCTGGCGACCCTGAACCGTATCGGTGGCGAACACGGTATCGGCCGTCTCGACATCGTCGAGAACCGCTACGTGGGCATGAAGTCCCGTGGTTGCTACGAAACCCCAGGCGGCACCATCATGCTGCGCGCTCACCGCGCCATTGAGTCGATCACCCTGGACCGTGAAGTGGCTCACCTCAAAGACGAGCTGATGCCCAAGTACGCCAGCTTGATCTACACCGGTTACTGGTGGAGTCCGGAGCGTCTGATGCTGCAACAGATGATCGACGCCTCCCAGGTCCACGTGAACGGCGTTGTGCGCCTGAAGCTGTACAAGGGCAACGTGATCGTCACCGGTCGCAAGTCTGATGAGTCGCTGTTCGACGCCAACATCGCCACCTTCGAAGAAGACGGCGGCGCCTACAACCAGGCGGACGCGGCAGGCTTCATCAAGCTGAACGCGCTGCGTATGCGCATCGCCGCCAACAAGGGTCGCAAGCTGTTCTGAGTGCGACCCTCGTTGTAAAAATGGCCCCTAGTCCAAGGGGCCATTTTTTTTGCCTGCATATAAAGACGGGCGCATTTAAAAGCAAGCTGATGTTTAAACGCGGTCTGACTGTTTAAGGTTTGTTGAATGTTGAAGTTGAATTCGACCGTTTCAGCGATGGCGTGTTTATTTCTGTACGGTTGAATGAATTTTTTACACCTGCACAGGAACTATGTCTTACGGAAAATTCACTACCTAAGTACAGCGAGTATGTAGGGCGCTGAAACTTCTGTAGGAAATAGGGATGTAAACAGGTATGTTGAATGGAACTAAATCAGTTGATTTCTTTTCAGCTGCTCACTGGCCTAGCTGCCATAAGCAAGGGGTATTTCCTGAAAGTCATGTGCGGTACATTTACCTCGTACCCATTCTGCGGCGTATATTTCACTCGAAATATGTATGGCCCCGGAAAGTTCTGAAGGGTTGCATAAAATTCCCTGCACCTGAGTTTGTGTTTTTTTGTAGGTTAATTCCCATATCGTTGTGGGTTGGGTCTCTGCTTGCTGTTGCTTGGGGGGGAGCGCTATGCCAACTAGGAAACGACTAGGCTATTGTGCTTGCTCTAAATAATTCGAACAGCGAAATTGGACTTTCTCATGAATAAAGTGCTGATCGTGGATGATCATCCCGTCATTCGACTTGCTGTGCGCATGCTAATGGAACGTCATGGTTATGAAGTCGTTGCCGAGACTGATAACGGCGTCGATGCGCTGCAACTTGCACGGGAACATATGCCGGACATTGTCATACTGGATATCGGGATACCCAAGCTCGATGGCCTGGAAGTTATCTGTCGGCTGGCGTCTACCAAGCAGGCTACACCCGTCAAGGTGCTGGTGCTGACGTCTCAGGCACCCGGCCATTTCTCCATGCGCTGCATGCAGGCGGGGGCGGCGGGCTACGTATGCAAGCAGCAGGACCTGACCGAGCTGCTGAGCGCCATCAAGGCTGTACTTTCCGGCTACAGCTATTTCCCCAACCAGGCGCTCAACTCGGTACGCTCGACCATGGGCAATGCCAGCGAGGCGGACATGGTTGAACGCTTGTCGGGTCGCGAGATGATGGTGTTGCAGCAACTGGCCCGAGGCAAAACCAACAAGGAAATTGCCGATGGCATGTTCCTGAGCAACAAAACCGTCAGCACCTACAAGACCCGCCTGTTACTCAAGCTCAATGCACGCTCCCTTGTGGACCTGATCGAGCTGGCCCAGCGCAACGGCCTCGTGTAGACGCGGTGCGGTTTTGCACCAAAACCCGAAAACCCGGCAAAAAAAAAGCCTCCGTCAGGGAGGCTTCCGGCCGTCAGCGCATCGATCAGAGGTCGAAGTCGTAATCGGCCAGTTGTTTTTGCAAGCGTCGCTCTTCCAACAGGTTGTCGATAGTGCGGCGTTTGCTCAAATTGGTCTTGGCCACCTCTGCCATAGGGGCGTCCCCTTCGTCTTCCGCCACATCAACGAGATCGTCTTCTACATCCAGTTGTTCTTTGCCAGTGCTCATAAGGTTAACTCCAGGCTAAGACTGCCGTTGGCGCTCCTTATAACGATAATCCACGAACGGGTAAAAAAGATTTTTTCAATCGACTGATCGAGAAAACCAATGAACCCTCAATCGTCCGAGGTTTTGTCCTTGTACTCGCACAGGTCTTCGATGCGGCAACTCCCGCAGCGAGGCTTGCGGGCCTGGCACACATAGCGCCCGTGAAGGATCAGCCAGTGGTGGGAGTCGAGCAGATAGGGCTTGGGCACAAACTTCATCAACTGCTTTTCTACCTCGACCACATTCTTGCCACGCGCGATGCCGGTTCGGTTGCTGACGCGGAAAATATGCGTGTCCACTGCCATGGTCAGTTGCCGGAACGCGGTATTGAGTACCACGTTCGCAGTTTTGCGGCCTACGCCGGGAAGGGCTTCCAGGGCTTCGCGGGTTTGTGGCACTTCACTGCCGTGCAGCTCAACCAACAAGCGGCAGGTCTCAATGACATTCTTGGCCTTGCTGTTGTACAGGCCGATCGTCTTGATGTACTCCGACAAACCCTCCACACCCAAGGCATAAATGGCCGCTGGCGTATTGGCCACTGGGTACAGCTTGGCCGTAGCCTTGTTGACGCCCACGTCCGTGGATTGTGCTGACAGGATCACCGCAATCAGCAACTCGAACGGCGACGAGTAGGCCAGCTCGGTCTTGGGTTCCGGATTGTCTTCATGAAACCTGCGGAAAATTTCCAGGCGTTTTGCGGCGTTCATGGGGCAGGTGGTTCCTTGCAGGCGATCAGCGCGATTGTAGTAATACACACAGCAGGGTTTAGCGCGGGTTTAAACGCTGTCATGAGTATCCACTTGGCGTTGTGCGTCATCGACTTTGCTTTGCGCCTCGGCCAGTTGCTGTGGAGTGGCGTTTAGATCCTGGGCTTTCTTCAATGCTGCGCGGTGCATGGCCAGCTGGATTTTAGCGCGCTTGAGATCGGCGCTGTTACTCGGTGCCGTTGCTGGCGTCGGTGTGCTCTGTACTTCCAGTGCGGCCAGCGCCTGCTCCGCTGCTTCGAACTGCTGTTGCAGCACGATCAACTGCGACTGCTGCTCAAAGGTCGGTGGATGTCCAAATGCCTTGAGTGATTTATGCAGTTGGGCGCGACTCATGGCAACGGTGATCTTGGCCTTCTTGACCGCTGTATCCCGGGCCGCCTGAGCGTCATCGGCTTGCACAGGGGCAACCGGCGGGGCCAAACGTTTAGCCCGCGCCAGGCGCTCGGCGAGTTTATGCGCTTCCTCGCGTTGCAGCCGCGCATTGCGTTGCTCAAAGCGCCGCCGCGCGCGGTCGCGCTTGAGGCCGCGCTCATGGCGTTGCCCATCATCGGCCGCCAGGCCGCCGACAATCGCCAGCACAGTGGTCGCTGGACGCATTTCAATGCAATCCACAGGGCAGGGCGCAACACACAGGTCGCAGCCGGTGCATTCATCCATGATCACGGTGTGCATCAACTTGGCGGCGCCGACAATCGCATCCACCGGGCACGCCTGGATGCACTTGGTGCAGCCGATGCATTCGGCTTCGCGGATGTAGGCGACCTGGGCCGGGGCTTCGCCGCGACTGGTGTCCAGTTCCAACACCGGCACGCGCAACAGCTGGGCCAGGCCGGCAATGGTTTCTTGCCCTCCGGGCGGGCACTTGTTGATTGCCTCACCCAACGCGATGCCCTCGGCGTAAGGCTTGCAACCCGGATGCCCGCATTTGCCGCATTGGGTCTGCGGCAGCAGCGCGTCGATACGTTGAATCAAGTTCATGGGGTGATCATTGGTATGCCGGTTGAACAAACAGTGCCTGTAGTGGCGAGCGCGCGTTCTGTGGCGAGCGGGCTTGCCCCGCGTTGCGGCGCGGAGCGGCCCTTGGTACATACACTCGGCTTAACAGGCCAAATGCGGCGACTTTATTGGGGCGGCTGCGCAGCCCAACGCGGGGCAAGCCCGCTCGCCACAGGCAGCCCGTTTGCCACGGGATGCCCGCTTACCGCAGACGGGCTTTGCCGGCTTACTTGATACGTTGACCCGGCTTGGCACCGCTGTCAGGGCTCAACAGGTAGATCTCTTCGCCGCCAGGGCCAGCCGCCATCACCATGCCTTCGGAGATACCGAACTTCATTTTGCGTGGCTTGAGGTTGGCGATCATCATGGTCAGGCGACCATCGAGCTTGGACGGGTCCGGGTAAGCGCTCTTGATGCCGGAGAACACGTTACGTTGTTCGCCACCCAGGTCCAGGGTCAGGCGCAGCAGCTTGTCGGCACCTTCTACGGCCTCGGCCTTGACGATCAGCGCAACGCGCAGGTCTACAGCGGCAAAGGCGTCGAAGTCGATTTCTGCCGAGATCGGATCCTTGGCCAGCTCACCGTTACCGGCGGGCGCAGCCGAACCGGTGTCGGTCTGGCTGGCGACCAGGTCTTCTTTCGAAGCGTCGGTCATGGCCTGGACTTTCACCGGATCAATACGCGTCATCAACGGCTTGAACTCGTTCAACTGATGGTTGCTGAGCAAGGTGGCGTGGTCGTTCCAGGTCAGCGGCGCGACGTTGAGGAACGCCTCGGCATCAGCGGCCAGCAATGGCAGCACCGGCTTGAGGAAGATTACCAATTGGCGGAACAGGTTGACGCCCGTGGCACAGATAGCCTGGACTTCAGCTTGCTTGCCTTCCTGCTTGTTCAGCGACCACGGTGCCTTGTCGGCGATCCAGGCGTTGGCGCGGTCGGCCAGGCCCATGATCTCGCGCATGGCGCGGGCAAAGTCACGGGCTTCATAGGCGTCGGCGATACTTGGCGCGGCGGCCAGGAAGGCTTCGGTCAGTTCCGGTGCGGCGTTTTCAGCCACCAGTAAACCGGCATTGCCCTTGTGGATAAAACCGGCGCAACGGCTGGCGATGTTGACCACTTTGCCGACCAGGTCCGAGTTGACCTTCTGCACGAAGTCTTCCAGGTTCAGGTCGAGGTCGTCGACACCACGGCCCAGCTTGGCGGCGTAGTAGTAGCGCAGGTATTCCGGCGACAGGTGGTCCAGGTAGGTGCGCGCCTTGATAAAGGTGCCACGGGACTTGGACATTTTCTGGCCATTGACCGTCAGGTAGCCGTGCACGGCGATACCGGTCGGCTTGCGATAGCCCGAACCTTCGAGCATGGCCGGCCAGAACAGCGCGTGGAAGTTGACGATGTCCTTGCCGATGAAGTGGTACAGCTCGGCGGTGGAGTCCTTGGCCCAGAACGCGTCGAAGTCCAGCTCAGGCGTGCGGTCGCAGAGGTTTTTGAAGCTGGCCATGTAGCCAATCGGCGCGTCCAGCCACACATAAAAGTACTTGCCCGGCTCGCCCGGGATCTCGAAGCCGAAGTACGGCGCATCGCGGGAGATGTCCCACTGCTGCAGGCCGCTGTCGAGCCATTCGGAGAGTTTGTTGGCCACGGCGTCCTGCAAGGTGCCGCTGCGGGTCCAGGTTTGCAGCATTTGCTGGAAATCCGGGAGCTTGAAGAAGAAGTGCTGGGAATCCTTGAGCACCGGGGTGGCGCCGGAGATTGCCGACTTCGGGTTCTTCAAGTCCGTCGGTGCATAGGTCGCGCCACATTTTTCGCAGTTGTCGCCGTACTGGTCTTCGGTGCCGCATTTAGGGCAGGTGCCCTTGATGAAGCGGTCGGCCAGGAACATTTTCTTTTCCGGGTCGAAATACTGGGTCACCGAACGCTGGTCGATGTGCCCGGCTTCCTTCAAGCGCAGGTAGATCTGGCTCGACAGCTCGCGGTTTTCTTCGGAGTGGGTCGAGTGGAAGTTATCGAAGTCCACCAGGAACTCGGCAAAGTCGGCGCTGTGTTCAGCCTGCACATTGGCGATCAGTTGTTCCGGGGTGATGCCTTCCTTCTCGGCACGCAACATGATGGCCGAACCGTGGGCGTCGTCCGCGCAGACATAAATGCATTGGTTGCCGCGATGCTTCTGGAAGCGCACCCACATATCGGTCTGGATGTACTCAAGCATATGGCCAAGATGGATGGAACCATTGGCATAGGGCAGGGCGCTGGTGACGAGGATCTTGCGTGGCTCGGACATGGGGCTCGGCTACTTGATGAAACGGAGGTCGGCCACTATAAAGCGCCGGGAAATATATTTCACCCCGTGGTGCTGTTTCTGAATCTTCCCAAGTCTCGAAAGCATGCCGCTGGGCGGCCGGAACGGTTAGGATAGCCGCCTGTTTCAGTCAGTCTTTTTTCGGGAGTAGCCCATGAGCGCCGTCAATCGCGCAGCGGTGGAAGCCGTTCTTCGCCAGTACACCGACCCCTATTTGAACCAGGACCCGGTCAGCGCCGGCTGTGTACGTGCCATTGAAGTCCAGAGCGACCAGGTGTCGGTCCAGTTGGAACTGGGCTATGCCGCCGGTTTGTTCAAGAGTGGCTGGGCGCAGATGTTGCAAATGGCCATCGAAGGCCTGGAGGGCGTGCGTTCGGCCAAGGTCGACATCCAGTGCGTGATCGCCGCGCACAAGGCCCAGGCGCAGATCCCGGGCCTGGCCAACGTCAAGAATGTTATCGCGGTGGCCTCCGGCAAGGGCGGCGTGGGTAAATCCACCACCGCCGCCAACCTGGCGCTGGCGCTGGCCCGAGAAGGTGCGCGCGTGGGCATCCTCGACGCTGATATCTACGGCCCCAGCCAGGGCGTGATGTTCGGCATCGCCGAAGGCACGCGGCCCAAGGTCAAGGACCAGAAGTGGTTTGTGCCAATTGAGTCGCTGGGTGTAGAGGTCATGTCCATGGCCTTCCTCACCGACGACAACACACCGATGGTCTGGCGCGGGCCGATGGTCTCTGGGGCCTTGCTGCAACTGGTCACCCAGACCGCCTGGGGCGACCTCGATTACCTGGTGATCGACATGCCGCCAGGCACTGGCGATATCCAACTGACACTGGCGCAAAAAGTGCCGGTGGCTGGCTCAGTAATCGTGACCACGCCTCAGGACCTGGCGCTGCTGGATGCCAGAAAAGGCGTGGAGATGTTCCGCAAGGTCAACATCCCGGTGCTGGGCGTTGTTGAAAACATGGCGGTACACATCTGTTCCAACTGCGGCCACGCCGAGCATTTGTTCGGCGAAGGCGGCGGCGAGAAGCTGGCGACCCAATACGGGGTTGAGTTGCTGGCGTCGCTGCCGCTGGCGATGGAAATTCGTGAGCAGGCCGACGGCGGCAAGCCGACCGTGGCCGCAGAGCCCGATGGACCGATCGCTATGGTGTACCAGGAGTTGGCCCGGCATGTGGGCGCGCGGATCGTCCTGCAGGAAGCGGCGACACCGGCGATGCCGACCATCACTGTCAGCGATGACTGAGTCGGCTGAATGAAAAAAGCCTCGACCTTGTCGGGGCTTTTTTATGCCTGCCGATCAGTCAAAGGTTCTCAATCACGCGTTTGCGCAATTGCGCATGTAAGCATTTGCTTACTTTTTCGTAAGTGATTGGTTTTTTTACCGGGCATGTCCATCTCGAAACGGTGAGAGAATTTTCTATCCTTATGAAAAATAACAATTATTTATACTTGAATGGGCGTTCAAGTCTGTCAGCCGATCACTTGGATCCCATTGAACTTCCCTCGGAACTCTCTAAGATCAGCCCTGTGTCCACGGATTGGCACAGCCATCAAGGAACGATGGTTGAAGGAACGTCGCAGGATGCGATTCATCAGGACGATGAAAAGGAATACAGGGACTAGGGAAAAAATGTGGGCGGGTCATACCGCCCCTTTTTTTGCCTGCAGAAAAGTGAAACGGTCCACCCAGAAACGCAAAAAAGGCCCGCAAGGGGCCTTTTTATTGGGCGGTGGCGCTATTAGCGCTCGAGGTCTGCAATCTTACCTTTCTTGCCATCCCACTCCGCTGCATCAGGCATCGGATCTTTACGTTCAGTGATGTTCGGCCAGATTTCCGCCAACTCGACGTTCAACTGAATGAATTCCTGCATCTCTGCCGGGACTTCGTCCTCGGAGAAAATAGCGACGGCCGGGCATTCTGGTTCACACAGGGCGCAGTCAATGCACTCATCCGGGTGGATAACCAGGAAGTTCGGGCCTTCGTAGAAGCAGTCCACCGGACACACTTCGACGCAGTCGGTGTACTTGCACTTGATGCAGTTGTCGGTAACGACGAAGGTCATTTCTAATTCTCTCCTCAGGCGGCGGCAGCGAAACCCTTTGTGGCAGGGCTCGCGAGGTTCGGGAGCGATAGTCTGCAGGCCAGGCTAATAACCCGCAGCATCCCAAACCGCGCGAGAGTCTACCAGCTTGCAAGCCTGTGCGTTATATCCGAACTTGCAGTGCATATAACATTTCGAGCGCTTTACGCGGCGTCAAGCCGTCCAGGTCAAGCTTTGCCAGCTCATCCAGCACTGGATGGGGCAGGCTGGCGAACATATCACTCTGGTGCGGCGCGCTGGGTTTTGCGCTGGTTTTGGCCGGGCTTGCCACAGGAATCTCGTGGGGCAGGGCGGTTTCTTCCAGGCGGCTCAAGTGTTCGCGGGCACGGGTGATGACTTGCGCAGGAACCCCCGCCAACTGCGCCACGGCCAAACCGTAACTCTGGCTCGCCGGCCCCGGCAACACGTGGTGCAGGAACACGATGCGCTCGTTGTGCTCAGTGGCATTGAGATGCACGTTGGCCACCAGCGGCTCGCTTTCCGGCAACACCGTCAGCTCGAAATAGTGCGTGGCGAACAGCGTATAGGCGCGCAAATGCGCCAAACGCTCGGCCGCCGCCCACGCCAGCGACAGACCATCGAAGGTGCTGGTGCCGCGCCCCACTTCGTCCATCAGCACCAAACTGCGTTCGGTGGCGTTGTGCAGGATGTTGGCGGTTTCGCTCATTTCCACCATAAAGGTCGAACGCCCTCCGGCCAGGTCATCACTGGAACCGATCCGGGTGAAAATGCGGTCCACCAGCGACAACTCGCAACTGGCTGCCGGCACAAAGCTGCCGATATGCGCCAGCAACACGATCAAGGCGGTCTGGCGCATGTAGGTGGATTTACCACCCATGTTCGGACCGGTGATCACCAGCATGCGCGTGTCGTCATCCAGCGACAGGTCGTTGGCCACAAACGGCGTGGTCAACACCTGCTCCACCACCGGGTGGCGCCCCTGCACGATGCGCATGCACGGCTCGCTGACAAAACGCGGGCAGTTCAGGTCAAGGTTCAGCGCACGTTCGGCCAGGTTGCTCAGCACATCCAGTTCCGCCAGGGCGGCGGCGGTGTCTTGCAGCGGCGCCAGGCGGCTGATCAAATCTTCGAGCAACGCTTCATACAGCATCTTTTCGCGCGCCAGGGCACGGCTTTTGGCCGACAGTGCCTTGTCTTCGAACTCTTTCAGCTCCGGCGTAATGAAACGCTCGGCGCCTTTAAGGGTTTGGCGGCGCTGATAATCAATCGGCGCCGACTCGGCCTGCTTGCTCGGCAACTCAATAAAGTAGCCGTGCACGCGGTTGTAGCCGACCTTCAAGTTGGCCAAGCCCGTGCGGGCTTTTTCGCGGGCTTCCAGATCAATCAGGAACTGCCCGGCGTTTTCGCTCAGCGATTGCAACTCGTCCAGCTCGCTGTCGTAACCGGTTTTAAGCACGCCGCCGTCACGGATAATCGCCGGCGGGTTGTCGATAATGGCTTTTTCCAGCAGCGCCGCGAGGTCCGGGTAAGTGCCGGCCGTTACGGCGAGTTGTTGCAGGTGCGGCGTGTCCAGCTCGGTCATCGCCACTTGCAGCTGCGGCAGCGCGCTCAAGGCATCGCGCAGGCGCGCCAGGTCACGCGGGCGCGCATTGCGCAGGCCGATTCGCGCCAGGATGCGCTCGATATCGCCGATTTCTTTAAGCTGCGGCTGCAGGTTCTCAAAGCGATAGCGATCCAGCAGGCAGGTAATCGACGTCTGTCGCGCCTGCAGCACGGTCAGATCGCGCAGCGGACGGTTCAACCAACGGGTCAGCAAACGGCTGCCCATTGCCGTCTGGCAACGGTCGACCACCGATTGCAGCGTGTTATCACGGCCACCAGCCAGGTTGGTGTCCAGCTCGAGGTTGCGACGGCTGGCACCATCGAGCACCACGGTGTCGTCCAGGCGCTCATGGCGCAGGCTGCGCAAATGCGGCAGGGCGGTGCGCTGGGTTTCCTTGGCATAGCTGAGCAAGCAACCGGCAGCGCCGATGGCCAGGGTCAGGGTTTCGCAACCGAAGCCTTTAAGGTCCTGCACCGAGAACTGCTGGCACAGACTTTTCAGCGCCGTGTCGCGCTCAAAGTCCCACGGCGCACGCCGCTTGGTCCCACGACGCTTTTCCGCCGGTAGATCCTTGGGCCAATCATCCGGAATCAACAACTCCACCGGATTGATGCGCTCAAGCTCCGCCAGCAGGTTCTCCCAGCCCTTGATCTCCAGCACGCTGAAGTTGCCGCTGGTGATATCCAGCACCGACAGGCCAAACAAACGCTCATCGCCCAGCACTGCTGCGATCAGGTTGTCACGACGCTCATCGAGCAGCGCCTCATCACTCACCGTGCCCGGCGTAATAATGCGCACCACCTGACGTTCCACCGGCCCTTTGCTGGTCGCCGGGTCGCCGATCTGCTCACAGATCACCACCGACTCGCCCAACTTCACCAGCTTGACCAGATAACCTTCCAACGAATGGTAAGGAATCCCACACATCGGAATCGACTGCCCCGCCGACTGCCCACGCGCGGTCAGGGTGATGTCCAGCAGCTTGGCGGCCTTCTTCGCGTCTTCGTAGAAGATCTCGTAGAAATCGCCCATGCGATAGAACATCAACTGATCAGGGTGCTGGTTTTTGAGGCGCCAGTACTGCTGCATCATCGGGGTGTGGCTGGAGAGGTCTGTCATACGGGGCTTTCAGCTCTTCCTGTCTATTTGACGATTCGTATCTGTCTAATACTACAGGGAAATATCCGCAGAATGTGGTCGAGCTCATTTGATGGGGAGCGCCCGCCGTGGGTCGTATTTCGTAAAAGGCGCGTGGGAGTCGGAGATTTTAGTGTGCTAGATTGTTCGCATTAAAATGCCATCACTCAAGGGAATGTAATGACAGAGACTAATGATAATAACGAAAAGAAACGATCTGTAACTGGTTTTTTAACGCTTGCGAATGTGCGAGATCTTGCAGTAGTCGCGCTTATCATTGTAGTAGGTGTGCGGTTTGCCACTGCTGACTTTAATATTGACCTCAAAGATTTTAGCTTTACAGATCTGGTTAGTCTTTTTCTTGCGGTTTCATCGGTTGCGCTTTCGGCGTTATTTTACTTTAAGGCTGATGAGTCTTCGAGGACGTTCTATACACATACTTATAAATTCACAAAAGAAGTGTCGGAGATGCTCGGAAGAATTGATTCTGGGTTTGGAGAGAAGCTAACCAATATCGGTCAAGGTTATAGTGATTTAAGCCAAAAGTTTGATAGGTTTTCATTTGATCCAGTGGCTGCGGCTTCTAGGGTTGAAAATTCCGAAGCTAAGAAGGCCGAAATCGAAGAGCAGGAGGCAAGAAGGCAGGATATTATTGAGGAATTGATGCAGCGCGCATCAGTTGCGGGCGAAGAGAGAGATCAGTTGCTTGAGCGGTTGTCTAGCTTGAGCAGAGAGCTAGAGCAGTCCAAAGCCGAGCTAGCCGAACAGCGTCGTGAACTTGATGATGAGGTTGATCCTGGCTTCAAAGGCTATCTTGGGGAGTTTATTTTAAAGCACTTTCCTAAAGATACGGCAAACGGCAGGCCTTTATTCATCCGTCGGCGATTTCAGAAAGTCATTGATGATCCAGCTTTCGGCAAATCCGCTATTAGATACATGCGGCGTTTCGGGTTGATGGATGAGGATGAACTTACTGATAAGGGCGTGGAACTTGTCAGGTATATCCTCCTGTCCTAAGTAAGCTTTAAGGTTTTCCATCTTTTGGCATTGTTGGCGGAAGACCTACGTTGGTTTTGCGCAGGCGCAGATAACGCTGCGTCATCTTGGCATCGGTGTGCCCTCCCAGCTTTTGAGCATCGTTGCCTTGGTCGTCGGTATCCGAAAGGGACTTTGCTCGAAGGTCATGAAGGCTCGCATCCTCGACGCCGGCCTTCCGGCAGCTGATGGCGAAGGCGTCCTTGACCGAGCTGTAGTGCACCGGCTTGCCGCCGCGCGGTGAGCAGAAAAGGGTGAGGCCACGGATCTTCCTCGGCAGCGCCTTGACCCGGGCGATCAGTGCCTCCAAGTCTGGCGTCATCTGCACCAGCAACCTGGCGTTGGTCTTTTCCTGCTTGAAGGCGATGCCCTCGGCGTTGATATCCGCCAATCGGATGGCCAGCACGTCACCGATACGCTGGCCGGTCAGGTAGCACATCTCGTAGATGACGCGCATGTTGTCGCTTGAGTTGGCGCAGATCGCCTGGAACTCGCCGTGAGTGATGTACCTGTCGCGCTTGTGCTCCAGGTGCCGGCGCACGCCGATGCATGGATTCGAGTCGACAATCTGCTGCTCCAGGGCATAGGTGAAGACTGCCCGCAGCACCGAGATCACCCGGTTCGACATGTTCGGCGTGTCTGCCATGTGCAGCTTGAGCGCTACGACGTGCCGCTGAAGCACCTCGCGCGGCTCGAAGTCGGCGAAGTTTTCCTTCAGTCGCTCGGCCGCTGCCTCGTATTGCTTGAGCGTGTTCGGCTTCAGCGCCGGCTTCGTCCTGGTGCGCATGTGCTCAAGCGCGTCGTCGATCAGTTTGGGCATCCCGCCCAGGCTGCGCTTGTCCAGCAACATGGCGTATTCGGCGAGAGACGCCTGAAACTCAGTGCCGAGGCGCATCCACTTGCCCTTGCGGACCAAGTAGTACGCGCCGTGCTTCTGGTACATGCACGCCGGCAGGTGCCGGTCCTTCTTGCGCGGTCGCATCTATCTCACCTCAGCACAGCCGCAACTCCGGCCCCTTCCTTGATTGAATACCACCCAGCCGCCCGATGACAACCTGGCGCAGCACCTTTGGGTGCCCATCACCGCCTACCGCGAACCCGTATCGTTCGGCGGTCAGCCACTTTATCTGCGCCCCTGGTTTTTTGTATCCGGTCAGGTCGGCAACTTCCTCAGCTGTTAAAAACATAACTACCTCCCGCCGCCCGCCGTGGGCCGCGCTGTCTTGATGATGTGAACGGCCAGGCCGAAGCTGATAAGCAGCCAGGTGCAGGTGCCGGCAAAGGCGCCTATGAGGTCGACCGTTTCGCCATCCATGAGCAGGCCGGGGCCGATCCAGAAGAACCAGCAGATGCTGACTGACACGTACAGCACCAGGCCCAGCATGATGAGGGTGATTTTTGTTGCGAGCATGGGGTGTCCTTGCCGCGCTGGGCGGCAGAAGGTGGGTTATAGATTGACGGTCTGGCTGTTTGGATCGAAAGGCTTACCGTCGGGATCTGGCACCAGAGTCGGGACGTTCTTCCGGATGAATTCGTCAAAGCACTGCGGGCAACTGATAGCGCTCAAGGTTCGAATCTGGGTGTGTCCGGTGTAGCCGCACACCAGGCACTTCACTGCGGTCGGAATGATGTAAGACACAGGAATACCTCGCCCGCCGCTCACCGGCAGGCATGTAGGGGGATTGGGGTTACAGCGCCATCTCGGCCTGGGTTTCTCGCTGCCAGATCGGGGAACTGTTGTGCGATTCGATGCGGTCGGCGATGACGTTGGCGCGTTGGCCCGCAGTTGGTGGGGCATACATGCCGAACCGGCTGATACTCCCGCCGTTCACCGCAGCGTTCGTGCTGTCGGCTGATGCGAACGGCAGATGCTGGAATATCGCGGGGTCGAGCATCCTGAGACCGTGGAGGCGACACGCTGGTCGGCCTTGGTCGTCGCAGATCGCATCCATCGCTGAACCCATCCGCTTCCACCAGGCCGCTGTCCCCGGGTGCGCCCATT
Organism: Pseudomonas sp. B19125; assembly: GCF_044218855.1. Lineage (NCBI taxonomy): Bacteria > Pseudomonadati > Pseudomonadota > Gammaproteobacteria > Pseudomonadales > Pseudomonadaceae > Pseudomonas > Pseudomonas sp. B19125. The sequence continues at coordinate 5,634,261 of NZ_CP162589.1, read as the reverse complement.
GCCCCGAACTGCCGATAGCCACTGTCTGCCAACCGGCGGCGAGGCGCTGAAGCCTTTCCAGCGATTCGTGCAGGTGCCAGACCGGCACGCCGCGTAACTCTCTGGGCCAGGCCTCCAGAAGCGCGTCGTTGGCCGCCTCGTCGCCGTCAATGACATCCGGAATCAGTGCCCAGTCGAAGCCAGGATGCCTGTGCCATTGCTGAACCCAGGCGGTGTAGCCATCAACATCTAGCTTGCCGCCTTTCTTCCAAACCGAAAACGCACCGTTGTCGAACACAAACGACTGGCAGACATCGGCGACAATGCCCATGTCGTCCTGGCGCGGGAACGGCACCAGGGCATGCCGGCCGGCAAGGAACCGGGCGCCATCCTGGCGAGTGCCGCCGACCGGCGTGCCGTGGTATGCAATCATCCGCTAAGCCTCACCGTTTCGATTTCGACTCCTTGGTGCGTGGCAATGATGGTCTGATCGCCGCCCAGAGCCTCCGCCAGGCTGTCGGCAATCTGTTCATGCCAGCCTTTCGTGCTCAGCGCTGTCGTCGCCTTGATGTGCTCGACGCGAATCATGGCGCTCGACCGCAACTCCAGCCGGTAGAGGATCGTTTCTCCGTCAGAAGGGCAGACGGCTGCGAAGGTGTGTCGATAGGTATTCATGGCCTGGGCCCCTTGTAGATGAAGACGTAGGCGAACCAGAGGGGGGCGATCATGGCGTCACCCGCTGGCCGAGCATCACGTCGGCGACAATTTCCCAGAGTTGTGCCGGTGACCACTGGTAGCGATCGAAGTCCGTGTCTGGCTGAACGCCGAAAGTGCAGGTCGAGTGGGCGCCGGCCGGGTACTCGCCTCTCTTCGCCATGATGGTCGCTACCCGACCATCCCCGCCCGGTGTCGTGGCGTGGTAGTCGTAGGCGATCGTGTTGTAGTCATTGCCCGCCGCAACCTTGAACTCACCGTCGATAACCAGATTGGCCCGGCCATCTGGTGTCCATGGCCTCCCGCCGCCGGCAGTTCGCGAACCTTCGTGCAGGTAAAGCATGTAGGCCCCGTCGTCGCATCGCTCCATCTTGAAGCAGTGATTCAACTGAGTGCCGACGATTACGCGGGAGGTGAAATTGAAGCGGTGGTCGTGGATCGCAGAGTGGGCAAAGCAGGCACGCCGGGGTAGTTCAGGGTGCCAAACGTGCAGGCGCTGATTGCCTTCCAGCTGGACCTGCACAAAGCCCAGGCCGTGCAGGGTGATCTTGTCGGTCATTACGTCGTCGATGATCATCAGCATTCACTCCAGTTCATGGCCTGGATGTATTCGCAGGGAATAACCAGGCGATCAGTCGGCACGGTGCTTTCGGTCTTGGCGTCGCCGAAATACGCGATGGCCGCCTGAGCACGCTCGATCGACAAATGGGCATGCCGCAATTGCCAGGACTTCCGGGCCTTGTACGAGCGCAGCGCCAGAGCCCTGTTGGTGTAGGCGAATCGCCGCCCGTGCTCGCCACCATCCTTCAGCACGCGCTTGCGGTACTGCTTCAGCATCGATTCACGATGCGGGCCGCCGAAGAGGTTGTTGTGGAATTCCTCCACGATGTACCAGCACTGTTCGGTTTCGCCGATAACCACGTACTTTTTGCAGGTGACTTCCAGGCCTTTCGGGTCGAGCTCGTCGACGTAGCGATAATGGTCCGGGCCGAGTTTTATCTTTTCCATGGTCGAGCTCGTCCTTGCCGCTATAGCGGCTGACTTTGAAGGGGGAGGGGTTACAGGTTTTGCGAAAGAGTACAGATGTACTCCTATGCGGATTGTGCTGACTCGACAACCAGCTTTTTCCCACAGGAGTGGCAGAAGTGCATGCCGTTCTCAGCCGGCAACCCGCCATCGGTGAACTGCCATTCCTTGCCGCAGCCTGTGTGCCAGGAGAATCCGCCTTCAGACCAGGTGCAGGTGGATGGCTTGCTGCCATCTGCTGCCTTGAGTTCGGCGCGTATCGACTTGATGATCGAACTGAACTGATCGTCCTGCTGCTCCAGATCTTCAGCGCAGTAGCACTCCTGATCGATGTTCCGGACAAGCCGGCGCAAGAGGCCCTGGATTAGATCTGCCCAATCATCCGCTGCGGTCAGGCGCTGTTGCAGGTGTTCTTCGCGCTTCATTGAGGCGCACAACCTTTCGGTCATGATGTCCGCCGCTGTCGGGTTACTGCTCATACAGCCTCCTTGGTTACAAGATCATGGGCATTCACAACCGTCATGCCGAGGCGTTCGGCGATCAGGACTTCCAGGCGGGCGCCCTTTGAATGCTCCCAGCCGGGCAGGGTGGCCACGGTGTCGCAGTCCATCAGGGCGGCAATGTCGCGGCGCATGCAGTCGTTCCAGGTGCCGCCGTCGGGGTTGAGTTCGGCGGGGTTGGTGACGGTGTGGCCGCCGGCGCGCAGGCTGGCGGTCATGCTGTGGAAAGTAGGGAAGTTCAGGCCAGGCAAGCCGCTCATGGGGCCGCTGAGGTAAATTCGTTTCACGGGGAGTCCTTGCCGGGCCATGCCCGGGCGGATGAATATGCTGATCAAGAAGGAATCACAGGTATGGCTAAATGATATGATGTTCGCTCAATTAGCTTATGTGGATGTCAGGAGACATAGAAAAAATGGCAAGCTTGATACCTATCCTGGGCCCCGTTGTCGCAGCCGCCTTGACCGCTGCTATTGCATTTGTTGTATCAGTGCTGGCTAAGGAAAATAAAACGTCAGAATTTAGGCAGGCGTGGATCGAGGGGCTGAGGAACGACGTTGCTGAGTTGTTAGGCGATTTTAATATGTTGGAAATTGCACTTGATATATATATTGGGCAATCAAAAACTGACGTCGAGCAACTTAGTAAGGTTGACAAGTTTTTTACTGATAATAGGGGCGAGTACGCAAAGTTAGACGCTTTATGTAACAAGGTGGTTTTAAGATTGAATCCTACTGAGCACGTCTCTTTAATTGAAAAAATGAGAGTATTAGAGGGGTCTATAGGTAAAGGGAGTAAAGTTTCACACACACTCTGTAGCGAGTTGGTGAATGAGTTTTCCATAGTTTTGAAGTCCGAATGGGACCGTGTAAAAAATGGCGAGCCTACGTTTCAAATGACTAAAAAAGTGGCTCTTAGAGGTTTTGTGTCAGTAGTTGTCGGAGGGCTAATAGTGTCTTTTATTTACATATATCAAAGTTATGGAGTTAATGCTCAATCTCCACAGAAGCAGTCAATGGCTTCATCATGCTCCGCGAACAAGTCAAGTTGTGCGTCGGAGTAGTCGAGCATTTGCTGGTAGCTGGGTCGGTCACTGCGGAAGCGGGCGCCGTCGCCGGTGAACTTGCCGCCGGACACCACTGAGCTTTCCATGCGCGCCCACCACTCGGCCTTGGGCCGGTCGCTGGCGATGATCGAATAGACCTGCTTTGCACCTTTAAGGAAGCAAAGGTCGCAGTTGCCTTCCAGTGTCCTGCCGTTGATCGTCGGTAGCATCAGGTCGAATGGCTGACCAGCCCAGAAATCGGTAACGTCCTGCACGCCGACACCGGCATCCGCCAGCGGCATCACCATGGTTGCCCACTTGCTTTCGCTCGTGCTTTTGCGGTGTCGGATCTTCACGAATCGGCGCGGTTCGTCAGCACGGATGCCGGTCATCATGTCGACCGGCACATCCTCGGTAGATAGGCCCAGGCTACGCAGATACTTGTGGATGATCCGGATCTTGAGGTCGATGGTGCAGAACCGGGTCACCGGGTTTGGCAGATACTTGCGTTTGCGGATCAGGGCTTCGAACGGTTCGCCCTGGCGGTTGGCGGTGGCGTAGTCCACCACCGCAAACCCTGCGTCATCGTCGCGAAACTCCAGCCAAACAATCGGCACCGTCCAGCGCTCGGCGCATTCCCGGACAAACTCCAGGGTGGCCGGGTGTTCCTTCCCTGTATTGGCGAAGGTGACGACCAGATCGCTCCGGTCCTCGTTGTTGTCCAGCACCTTGCGCAGCATGTAGGCGCTGGTGCGGCCGCCGGAAAAGCTGACGACCGTCGTCCCGGACAAGTTGTAGGGAGACATAGGGGATCCTCGCCGGCTGGCGTGATTCGTTTAAGTGGGTGATATGCTTTGCGCTTATCAAACAAGGAGGTGGTGATGGCGGGTAAAAAGCTTGAAGCGTTCCGCAAGTGGTTCACGCCGCGTAAGCGCTTATGGGCAGGCATCGCTTTGCTTGTCACTGCGACATTCGGGCCGCTTCTCTATCCAGGTTTCAATGGTTATTGGGGTATCTTTATTGCTCCTGGGATCATATTTCTCTGCAGTGCATGGAATCCCGAGGATCGCGCTAAGCGCTTATAGCCTCGCCGGCTGGCGTGATTCGTTGATTTGGGGTATTACGGGTGACCGGCATGGAGCCGGATCAAGGAGCGACATGAAACTCTTCTTAAGCCACAATTCAAAAGATAAACCTATAGTCAGGCGCGTAGCCTCTTACTTAGAGCAGAAAGGATATGAGGTGTGGCTGGATGAGTGGGAGATGACGCCAGGCGATTCACTCATCACTAAAATTTCAGAGGGTGTTGAAGGTGCTGATAAACTTTTAGTGTTCCTATCGCCAACTTCAGTTGAATCTGAGTGGGTTAAAAAAGAAGTTAATGGCGGCCTGATAATGGAGGTGGCCGAGGAGAAGGGGCTCGGTAATAAGTTTGTGATACCAGTTTTGATTGAAGCTTGTAAAGTTCCATTCATGCTGCGAGAAAAACTCTACTCTAACTTCACAAACAAATCTCTTGAGGATGCATGTGAAGAGCTGGTTTCTGGAATTGAAGGCAAGACTAGAAAAAACGAACTTGAGCCTTATTCGAATCTGGTTGTGAAAATGCTCGACCTTGGACAGGATGATGGTAAGTATTTTAGCTTTCTAATTGAGGTGACTAGCAATCTTTCGCCTATAAGTGGTTTGACAATTGAGATCGCAACCAGTGGCTATTTGCAAGCATCAGAGCATATAGGCGCTTCCGGTGATTATGCTTTTATTGATGGAATGCGTTGCAGCCTGCAGAACTGTAAAGTACATTCAGACGGTGCCTTTTTTTCTAGGCGATTTACAGGGCCAGAAATTAAAAAGGGCATTAGCTATTTTTTGAAGTTCGTGTCCGCGCAGCCGCTAGTAATTAATTCCTTTGGGTGCGTTGATGGATATGGTGTGGAAATTTAGTAGATAGTGAGGTTGCCTTAGTCTCGTTGTTTAAGTCTTTGCAATACCGTCATCTGTGGAACTATAGAGAGAGTAAATTCATCGTGAAGGTCTTTCGATTTCATCGTCAGGTTCAGGCGGATCATCGGCGAGCGACTTCATGCCCGCTGCCCTGATGATCTGCGACACCTTTTCGGTAACAACAAAAGGTGTCGTGACACACTTGAGCATCTGCTCGGCCGTTTCGAAGTCGGCGGCGATCACGTTGCGCAGCAGGTTCTGGAACACCTCCTGCTGATTGTTGAAGCCGTGCTGTTTCATCAGGCGCTTTAGGTCGGCCTTGAACACGCCGGCCACCTCAACCGTAAACTTCTCGACGCCCAATGCGGCGTTCTTTTCGTTCGCCTTCTCGCGCTTGCGGCGCTGCTTCTTGGCTTCCGCCGTCAGCTCTTCCTCGGCCATGGCCTACCTCTTCGATTTCATGTGCTGGCAAATCAAGCCATGCCTGCCGCCGGCGCTGTCGCACCTGGTTGCTGATGCGCTTCATGGGGTGTCGGCAAATTTAAAGCCGTTCTCCTGGGCGATTAGCGTCACGCGCTTGATGTGCATGCCAAGGTTCTTTGCTGCCACGCTGGCGACCACGCCCTTGGCGGCTTCGGCGCGCACTGCTGGTGCCAACTTGTCGCGTTCTTTCCGGAGGCGTTCGTGGTGGGCGGTGGTGCCGTTGAAAGGCCCGTCGACACCGACGCCGTTCGGGATGACCTGAGCCGTCTTGCCAGCACCGAAGAAAGCTTCCAGCTGCTGGTTCAGGTTGTCGATGATCGAATCCCGTGGGTTGATCATTGGCTCGCCGATCATTGCGCACCGCCTGAGAGCGTCACCTTGACGCCGTCTGCACGCGACTCCAAGACTTGGGCAAGATTGCTGGCTTCCTTCCAGGTCCAGCGGAAGCCCTTCACCTTGCCCGTGGAGAGCTCCACGATGTGGTACGCGTTGCCGCGGGTAACGATCTGGAATCGGATCTTCTGCACAAGCTCGTCCTTGCCGATCAAGGCGTAGAACTCAGTGGTGGCAATGCGGGAGCGAACGTGCAGGGCCGCAACCCCGTCTACGCGCTGTTGAATTGATGCGTGCATGGCGAATACCTCAGTGGGTTGCGTTTATTCGTCAGCAGCCTCGCCATCTGCTGGTTGCCGTTGGGCGCAGGGAAGGGTGCTGACGGATAAAAGCGAGGCAAAAGAAAGGCCCGTGGACGTTCGGGCCTTTCACAGATGCAGTGGTTTGAGTTTTTGGCGGGATCGTCAGCGCCAGAACGCCGAGACCCCGTCAGTACATCGCCATGCCTCTCGATGGAGGCGCACGTGATCGCCTGGCACGCTTGCAAGCACTCGAGGTTCTGGCCTCTCGTAACTCAGCGTGGCACCGATCAGGATCAGTTGGAGCATGGTGTTCTCCAGTGGATGGTTGATGCAGGTGGCCGCATAGCGGTATTGGTCGTCCGCATCGGAGATCGCTCGAATCTGGCTGGCGAGTAAACCGTCTTCGCCGCGTTGTTCGTCGCTCTGGCTCGGGTAAAGGTGGGCACCCTGCTATCTCGGGGCAGTCAGCCGAGCGATCTCCGATGCGGCCTGGTGCTGGGGAGTACCAGTACCTCGGGCAGTTAACGACAGGCTGTCGTGGCTCTGGTTGTCAGCGGTTGTCTTTTTCAGCAGCTTCAAATTCGCTGCCGAGGATTTCCGTCAACACGCCGTTAGGCTTGGCAGAGGTGCTGATGTAGATGCAGTCAGGCGTCACGACCTGCTTGTAGCTATTGAAAAACAGCGAGCCGCCGCCGACACCCATTGCGTCAAGGAACGGTTCGAGGTCCGCTTTGTCCTTGGGCTTGTGCAACTTGAATTCTTCCTGAAGTTTTTCCAGTTCAAGCTTCAGCGCTTTCCGCTCTTCGCCCTTGGTGCCCGATGGCAGACTTGAGCGCGGGAACTGCGAGCTGTCGGCCTTTGGGTCTGGCTTCGTCCAGAGCGGCTGTGGCATTGCTGGGCTGAACTTCAAGCCGTAGAAGTTACGGCCGCTGTGCACGCTGGTCTGGAACAGTGCGGTGGCGCCTACAAAGCGCTTGGCAAACTCTTCGCCTTGCACCTGCAAACGATCCGCGCTTTCTCTGTACGCCTTCCAAGCCGCCAGAACACCGGCATCGCTTGTCTTGTAGTAGGCCATCTCACTTCCTCCGGTTGTCATCCCGCTGCACCCTGTCGCCAAGGTGCAGCAGTGATGCTGTCCGTCCTATTGCCGCCGGAAGTGGCGGGGCGCATTGCTTGCCGGGTCGTTCACTCGGTTCTGGCGTTTCACCATCGAGCAGCCGTACAAGGTTTTCCCTGTCGTTGGCAGGCTTTCGGGCCTGTCTGCTCGCCGGTCGCCGGTAGAGGCAATGCGGTCTGTTGTTTGTTGCGCTGACTGTTAAAGAGCGGTCAGGCCGTGAGGCCCTTCGCAGTCCCTCGTAAGTCGCTGCGATGGGTGAACTATCACGCATCGTGTTTATTTCGTCAACACGTAATGTGATTTATTTTTGCGATTTAACACGGCAGTTCGCGGTTACGTTTTCGGAAAGCGTGGGATATGATTCTGCTTATCCTGTACGGATATACAGTAATTACCGGGAGGGGATTCCATGGCGAAGAAGCAGGCGGCACCGGCAGAACGGCAGGAAATGAGCGGTATGGCGCGCCTCGGGCTTCGCGTCTCATCGATGATCAATCACCCGGTCGCCCAGACGCAGCGCTGGGTTACGATTCATCGCCTGGAAACGGATGGCGATCGGGAGTGGGAAGAAGTGCTGAGCGTGATCGCTGATACCGACGAGCTCGAGCTGACGCTCAATGACGACGGCAGCGTTACCGTGAGATGGGAGCAGCAGGAAGTAGATAAAGCGGGCGGGGGAGAGGTTGAGTTTGAGCAGGAAGAAGAGACGGCGCCCTTCTGACTCGCACAAAAAAGCCCGCGCTAGGCGGGCTTTTGTTCGAGGTATAGCTGCATTTGAAGCTACTTTGCCAGCAGCGGTGCGGCCCGCCACCGTGTGACCATAGCCTCGAAATCCTGGTATGGCGTCTGAGAGCGCTTATCGGTTCTCACCGCGTTGATGTACGGTTGAGAGTTCTGGAACATACCCATTACCGTGGTGTACATGCTGTCCTTGATTATTTTTTCACAATAGATTCCGTGGCTTACGCACACCGAAACGCGCTCCCAGAAATTCAATGTGTACCGGATCTTTTCTGCCAACTCTGACTTACGCTTTGTATCGTCAGTGGCATAGCTCACGATGTTGTCAGTGCTTGAGCTATGGATCTCTCGGATCGTCTGGTAGCCCTCGATCAGATTTCTGTCCGACCGGGAATTGAACATGAAGAGAGCGGTTTCGGTCTGCCTGGCTATTTCTCTGTTGTGGTTGATAGCTTCGACGGCCGCCTTCTTGGCGCTCTTGATAGCCATGAGGGTAGCTACAACGCCACAAAGCAGGATGACGTTGTTTATGGATGCTGCAGAGAAGAGGTTGCCGGCCAGCTCACAAGCCTGAGGGGATACGTCCATTTCGATTTGCTGTCCTAATCTCAGATACCAGAAAGGAGGCCTTCGCCCCCTTTCGTTTGATGATCGACCCTCTTACAGGTCGTCGTGCTCGTCGCGCTTATAGGTATTCATTTCTAGCTCCACGCTAATTTTCCGCTTGGATACAGCCTACAAGATAGGCTGGAAAAACTCGTATTGGGTAATGTAACCCTATCAGACGACTGGATAGCCAGATCCGATGCCTAGACGTTCTTCCTGAAGCATGGTCATAAAGTGTTTCATTTCAGACCCTCCCTGTATGCGGCACTTCGTCCTGTGCCGTTGTGCTATTTGTACAAAATCCTGTGGATAAGTTCAATATTGACACGAGCAATAATAAATGCAGGTCAGGTTAGTTTTGCGATTTTCCACAAAATTTACACAGTTCATAACTATTGACATGAAGCATTGTAGAATGCTAAGGGCTCTCCTTGGGGCATGCTGAACTCGCGCTCGGTCACCCGCCCAACAACTTAATCTGCGTTTCTATGGCGTTACACCGGTTGTCCGTTCCAAACAAACAGGATGCGTCCCTGTATGTATGTGTCGTCCTTCCTTATGGTGCGCGGCCCGTGCAAAGGGTTGTCCGACAGCATCTCGAAATTATCTTCGTCCAGCACCTGGAGACGCTTTATATAGAAGTGGTTTTGCCAGGTGAGTGCGTAAATGCCGTCGCCCGTGAATTCCCGCACGGTCACGTCGATCAGCAGCGGGTCACGGCTCTTGATGGTTGGGGCCATCGATTCACCTTGGCCGCTGATCATCTTTAGATGGAAGTGCTCTTTGAACTGGACGCCCAGCTCGCGCAGGTGGCTGGGGCTGACCCGTACATCTTGAAAGGTTTCCGGGTAGTCGTGTGGCACCTGACCGTCACCCATCGCTCCGCGGACATCATAGTGGGCAATCCACACCTCATCACCGATCTGACCGGGGCGAGAGAAGTCGACGGTGATCACGTTGCTCGAACCCAACTCGCGCGCGGTCTCGTTGACGGCGTCCGAGATCATCCTGCGCGCGTCATCAGTAAGATTCTTGCCGTGCTTTGCCAGCATCATATTCACAATTTCAGCAGTGGACGGGCGGGCAGCCTGATCGTCTGTCTGGCCTGGAGCTGTCGACTCATTTTGCGTATCTAGCAGAAGCTCGGACTTCTCGACGCGTAGCGCCTTAGCCATCAGTTCTATATCTGCAAAAGACGGCTCCCGCGTCCCGGCCTCGTAGTTTCCCACTCGGGATTGCGACCAGCCGCAAGCCTCAGCCAGTTGAGCCTGTGATTTTCCAGCATTTTTACGTGCGCGTTTGATGCGCTCAGCTAATTCGGTCATGCGCGGGATTCAATCACGTATTGAAATACCCGGCTTTCACTTATTGTGTTTGCCTTTAACACGATGCGTGTTTATCCTTGGGCCAAGAGCTATAGGAGCGATTTCCATGAACCACGTCCGAAACATTCGAGAGAAAGCCGGGATTACCCAGGCTGCCCTTCGGCGGTCGCTTGGGTGGAATCAATCTCGCCTTGCTAATTACGAGTCCGGCCTTCGCTGTCCGGGGCTCAGCGAGGCACGACTGATCGTGTCTGCATTGAACGCCTTGGGTGCCAAGTGCGTTCTTGATGAGGCATTTCCGCCTGCGGGCGTTTCATCCCAGTCCGCCGCCTGACATCCCAGTCCGCCGTTCCATTGAGCAAATGATCGCCTCTGCAGCTGCAGGGCGCCACGTAAAGAATTTCGAGGTGTTACATGCAGGAATTGATGAAGGCGATCTATGACGTGGTTGACGATCACGGGGCAGGGCGGATTGCAGAGGGCGCCAGCTTCTCTTCGAAGACGCTGCTTTCTCAAAAGGCGAACCCTGACTACGACAGCCACAAGCTGAACGTCCAGGAGTTGCACCGGATCATGAAGTTCACCCAGGACTTCCGCCCGCTGAAGGCGTGGGCTGAGGCGTTTGGTTTCGACCTGGTGCCAAAGGAAAAGCCCGAGGGTATCAACCTGAACTCCGCGCTGCTGCGCCTGCACGCCGATCTCGCTGACGTAACCCGCCTTGCATTCGATGCCCAGGCTGACGGTCGCGTTTGTTCTCGTGAGAAATCTGAACTGCTCAAAGAGGCCGACGAAGTAATTGTCAGCTTGGAAGTGTTCAAGCAGTCCGTGAAGGCCGCGTGAATCGCACGCATAAAAAAACCGCCTGGCAGGGCGGTCCTTTCAACAACTTGTAAAACACTGTGGGGCCATTATGAACATGACAGCTACCCCTGGCAATACCCCTAATGTTGCGACACTTTTTGCCCACTCTGAAAAGGTGTCGCGACACACGATGTCTTCGCGAGAAATCGCGGAACTGGTAGAGGCCCGCCACAACGATGTCATCGCGACAATCGAGCGGCTCTTCAGCAAAGGGCTTTTACGATCAGATCGTAAAAGCCGTCGAGAGTCGACTGGCGGACGGCCTATCGAGGTCTACGACCTGAGTGAGCGCGATACCCACCTGGTGATCGCCGGCTACAGCGACGAGCACCGAGCTCGTGTGATCGACCGTTGGCAAGAGTTGGAGTCGAAGGTTGTCGGGCAACTCCATATCCCCACCAACTTCGCCGACGCTTTGCAGCTCGCCGCCGATGTCGCCAAGCAAAACGCTTCGTTGTATGAGGTCATCCAGCAGCAGGCCCCAAAGGTTGAAGCCTTGGAGCGTCTCGCGGGCACTCATGGCTCGATCTGCATCACCACGGCCGCCAAGCAGCTTGGTGTTGGCCCCCTGAAACTCTTCAAGTGGCTCAGCGATAACCGCTGGATCTACCGACGTGCTGCGTTCTCGGCCTGGTCTGCCTATCAGCCACGCCTCACCGCCGGTCTGCTTGAGCACAAGCTGGTCAAGGTAGGGAAGGGCTCCGAGGAAGACCTGAAGGTGGTCGAGCAGGTCATGGTCACCCGAAAAGGCATTACCCATCTCGCAACAGTCATGCAGGAGGCTTTGTAATGGCCGGCGACTGGATCAAATTCGAACTCACCACACTGGACAAGCCCGAGGTCTGCCAGATCGCTGACCTGGCCGACATCGATCCTGATGCTGTCGTCGGCAAGCTGATGCGCGTGTGGGGATGGTTCGATCAGCAAACTGAAAACGGTAACGCTCCGAGCGTTAGCAAAAAGTTACTCGACCGTCTCGTTGGCGTTACCGGATTCTGCGACCACATGAAATCTGTTGCCTGGATGATTGAGGTCGATGGTGTTATCAGCCTTCCGCATTTCGACAGGCACAACGGGAAGACCGCTAAAAACAGGCTTCTCACGGCAAAACGGGTGGCAAACCACAAGGCAAGTAACGGTAAAAGTAACGGCGCGAGCGTTAGCGGTGCGTTACCTAAAGAAGATGTAGAGAAGAATAAAGAACCTCTCTCTGCGCGTGGCTCCGTTGACCCTCGCATGCCCAGCGAAATGACCCTCGACTGGAATCCTGATGACAAGCTGCTGAAGACCTACTCGGTTCACTCTGGCGTAGCGCTAGACCTGTTCACCGAAGAGGCGCGCCGCGCGTTCACTGCTCACTACGAGCCGCGCGGCCAAGTGAACACTCAGGCTGAGTGGGTGCAGATGCTGGTCAAGTGGGTGCTGAACGATAAGAACCGAGCGGCCGCCAACAACGTCACACCCATTCGCCAGAGGCTAGCCGCTGCCTCGGACTTCGATGACGACAGCACCGACTGGCAAAACGGGGTGCAATCGTGATGAAACAGGTATCCGCCGTTACTCAGGGCCTTTGGGCCAACCCCGCAGCCGGTGAGTTCATCCCGAAAGATGAGGTTCAGGCCCCTCAGGATGAAGGCCGCCTCCAGATGGCCGTGGCGATCAACGATCTGTTCACTGAGCTTCGCCTGATTCGTTCGGCGTGGCGTCAGGCATGGCCGGACAAGGAGACCTACCGAGCCGCCAAGGTCCAGTGGATGCAAGCGTTCCTCGACGAAGGCATTCGCACGCATGGGCAGATCGAATTCGGCATGATCAAGGCACGGAAGCAGGTTTCCGACTTCATCCCAAGTCCAGGGCAGTTTATCGAGTGGTGCAAGCCTACGCCCGAAATGCTCGGCCTTCCGCCGCTGGCAACTGCTCACCGCGAAGCCGTGCGGAACGCCCATCCAGGTATGGCCGGGCAGGGCAAGTGGTCGCACGATGCGGTCTGGCACACGGCCAAGGAGTGCGGGTTTGAGAGCCTGAACAAGCTCGACGCCGCGCTGAGCCTGAAGCTGTTCGACCGGAACTACACGATCACCATTCGCCGCTTGCTCGACGGCTTGCCGCTGCAGGCAATGCCCAAGGCGCTACCCGCCAAAGTCTACGGCCGAATCACTCCTGAGGTGGGGAAGGGGGCTCTCGCCGAACTGCGCGCCCGGCTGGCAGGGGGATCCCGATGAGCAAGCTCACGAATGCCGCGCGAGATCGAGACTGCCAGGTCCGGTTCCCGGGTTGCGGCTGCGAATCGTCAACCACCGTCCTGGCTCACTACCGGCTGGCCGGCACCTGCGGTGTGGGCATGAAGCCAAATGATTTTCAGGGTGCTTGGGCCTGCGGCTACTGCCACGACATTGCGGACGGTCGACTCAAGGCACCAGTGCAGCTGACCCGTGAAGATGTCCGCCTGTATCTCGCCGAGGGCGTCATGCGCACCCAGGACATCCTCATTCGCGAAGGGAAGGTGAAGCTTTGAAGCCGTTTGCTGTGAAGCCATTTAATCCAGCACCCAAGCGTGCCAAGGCAGTCGACCGGGAAGGCCTGGAACAGGCCGCGCTGATGAAAGAAATTGCGCTGCGTTACCCGGTAGCCGCCAAGTTGATTTTTCACGTCCCGAACGGTGGGCACCGGCACAAGCTGGTGGCGATCAAGCTGAAAGATCAGGGCGTGAAGGCCGGCGTTCCCGACCTGGTGCTGCCGATGGCTCGCGGCGGGTACTTCGGGCTTTACATCGAATTCAAGGCCCGCGCGCCGTATGACGCTGCAGTGTCCCCGGCCCAGGACGCATACCTCCAGGCGCTTACCGAGCAGGGTTACCTGGCCATCGTCTGCCGTGGGCACGTCGACGCCATTGAGGCCATCAGGGCCTACCTACTTCAACCTCAAACAAAGGTCGCCGCATGACCCAGACAATGCTCACTTCGTTTACCGATGCGGAGATTCGCCGGCAGGCCAGCAACGCAGCAGTCCGTGACCTGCGTGACGCGCGATATCCAGGCGTGTACTTCCGCTTCCATCGAAACCGCGATCGCGGCACTTGGTACCTGGTGTCGGGCGGCAAGTGGGACAAGATCGCCGCGTTTCCTCAGCTGCAGGCCAAGGGGTTGATCGTCGCCTTGCCGAAGATCCGCGAGCGCTTGGCCGCCGACCCCAAAGCATCAGCAGCCGCCGGCACGTTGCAGACCGTTGGTGATCTGCTGGACTGGTTCACCGCGCGCCAGGCCGTTGACCGCAGTCTTTCGCCCAAGCGCCGCTCAACCAACACCTCGATCATCTCGTGCCACCTGAAACCACGACTCGGCACCCTGGTGGTGGAGGACGTTGACCGGTCGACGCTCGACAAGCTGGTGATGTGGCCGATGCAGGCTGAAATGTCCCTGTCCTACGTCCGTCTGATGTGGGGCGTGCTGGTGGTCGCGTTCCGCCAGGCCGAGAAGCTGCGGCTGATCACCGCCAATCCCATCGCCGGCTTCAAGTTCACTGACTTCACCAAGGCCCGCATTCAGCCCAAGCCGTCACGCTTGCGTGCCGTCCAGCTCGAGGAAGTGATTGGCGAACTGGCCGCCGGTTTCGACCAGCACCCACAGGACTGCATGCTGGCCCTGATGATGCTATGCCACGGCACGCGCGCCGGCGAGACCAGGCAAGCGCAATGGTCCCACTTCACCATTGGTGAGCAGGGCGAGTGGTTCATCCCCACCGAGAACACCAAGACCCGCTGCGAGCATCACTTGCCGCTGACCCACCAGGTGTGCGCGCTGCTGGAGCGATATCGGGACTGGCAGTCAGCCAAAGGCTACAAGGGCACCTACGTGTTCCCGGCGCGCGGCCGAGGGCCGATCAGTGACAGCCAGGCGTGCGCCGTGTTCACGCGCTTGGGCAAGGGTGAGTGGACGAGCCACGACCTGCGCAAGGTTGCCCGAACCGGATGGACTGACCTGGGCGTCGACTTCCTCATTGGCGAGATGCTGGTGAACCACACCATGACTCGCAACGTGCAGACCTATATCCACACATCGGCGGAACTGCTCAAGCGCGAGGCACTGGTTAAGTGGCATGACTGGTTAGATGGGAAGGGTTTCAGTCTGATTCACCGCTCGACCATGACTAGAAACGGAAATTCGCACAATGACGCCGAGGCCTTGAATGGCACGGCCTCTAGCCAAATCAAGAAACCATAAAAGGCGAGGTTTAAAAATGATGAAAAAGCAGCATGGCCCCGCCTTTCGAAAGGATTTGAAGCTGCTGGACAAGTGTCCTGACTGCCTGGGCCGGGGATTCAATAACGGGGTTTTCCATCAAATCGATTGCGGTGCTTGCCACTCTTCCGGGTTCGTTGAGGCGGCCACGGGGAAACCGCTGGAACTCCAAGATCTGGTTGGTCAACTGAGCCTCCGGCTTCAGCTGGCCCAGCGAGAAATCGAAGCCTTGAAGCGCGATGTGCCGATGCTCGGCCCGGCCGCCCAGTACAACCAGAACAACCGCCGCGGCGGCGGCGGCACCAACTTCACAGGGGATTGAGCCATGGCCTTCACACCTACATTCAAAGAACGCACCGCCGAGGATCTGCTGGAGCATTGGGGCCGTTGGGTTGTCCTGGGCTCAGGCGTGTCCTGCTGTGCATCCCGCGAGAACACCATCCTGTCGCCGAGCATCACTGATGACGACGCGTTGCTGATCGATGGGCTCATGGGCCGGCTGCTGAAGCGGTATCCCGAATGCGGCCAGGTCCTGATGAAGTACTACACCAGTCGGGACACCTCGCTGATGGAGGTTGGCAAGAAAATGAAGTTCGGCGAGGAGAAGACGCGCGGGCTCTGGAAGGCCGGCATTGCCTGGATTGATGGGGCTTTAGATGTTCGTCGTCAGGCTGCTTGACGGGACCGGGGATGATGTATAGATTTAAGTTACTTTGCGGTTTTTCCGCGAGCAAAGCCCGACCCTAAAGTTGGGCTTTTTGTTATGAGGAAAACGCAAATGAGCTTGAATGTTCTGAAAGCTGCGATACATCAGCAAAAATTGCTCAATCCAGATGCAGAGGTTGAGCGGTTGTATATCAGTGATGATTTTCATGAGCGTCTCAAGTCCGACCTTGAGGCGGTTTTTTCGGTGGAGCTTTTAAGCGCGACTGAAACCCAGATCCTCCTCATTGGCTACCCTTGCACGTTTGAGGATATGCTGCCGGACTTCAAAATTCAGATGTCTCAGCAATAAGTAAATTAGATCGGCCTCCGGGTTGCGCCACAGTATTTAGAGCCTCGGCATTCGCCGGGGCTTTTTCTTTTTCGGCTCTACTACACCCATCGCTATGGGCAGAGTTTGCTGCTGGTGCTTATCAGTGCGCACTCTGCTGGTCAGTAACTGCTCAGCAAACCAATTGTTGCGTAATGCTTTGTTTTTTGTCTTTCAGTAACGCGGGCTCTACCCTACGATGCCTTTTCATTATTTTGCTAAAGGAAGGCATCGTGACGAGTTTTTCTGATATTCGCTCAACCTATACGAAATACAGAACTGCGCAGCAGGCTTACTGGGCTGATTTGCAGAAGAGAGCATTCAATCTCGGCAGGGGTTTTGAGCATTACCTTGGCTTGAGTGGTGAGGTCTACAGCGCCGCGGATGGCACTAATGAACGCTATGTCCAAGTTGGAGTTGTAGAGGGTGGTCAGTTCAGGCGCTCCCTCGGGGCAGACTTCAACGCTGATGGCCTTAAGGTTGATTTTTGCGTGAGCTTGGTTGTCGATGAGTCTCCTGACGAGCTACCGAAGAGACGGTTCTTGATCAATCTGAAGCTTGGCAAGGTTCAGGATGGTTACGTTGTTGAGCTTCTTACCAGTACTGGCTCGGTATCATTCTCATTAGCCAAAGAGACTATGGCTAATGATGCGATTGCCCTGTATGACGCCATCGCATTTGAAATAACTGCGAAGCTAGATCCAAGAGTTTTTGATTGATTGACTCTTATGTAAAAGAGCCCAGGTGAAAGCCTGGGTTTTTTTATGCCTAAACCACCCGACTCCCACTTAAAGGGAGGAATGAGATGCCGAACATGCCAGATAAGCCAGACACCTGGGCATTGATGCTTGCGTGGCTGAGCCAGCATGCGCCGATCCTTTACCCGGCCGGGCTGTCCTTCGCCATGGCCGTGCTGCGCATCACCTATGGTGGTGGTTCTCGCCGCCAGATGCTGGTTGAAGGCGTGCTGTGCGGTGGGCTGACCCTGACCATCATCAGCGGACTGGAGTTCTTCGGGCTGCCCCAGAGCATGGCCACCTTCGTTGGTGGCTGGGTTGGCTTCTTGGGTGTCGAGAAGATCCGGTCGATAGCTGACCGGGTCACCGACTTCAAGCTACCAACCAGGACGCCCTGAGTATGCCGCTCAGGCCTAAGAAGCCATGCAACGCCCAGGGCTGCAACGTACTGACTCGCAACCCTCGCTACTGCGATGACCATGTGGACATCGGCAAGAGTGCTGAGGCCAAGCGCCGTGAGCAACAGCGAGAGACCAGCTCTCAGCGTGGGTACAGCTACAAGTGGCAGCAAGCTCGCAAGGCGTACTTGGCCAAGTATCCCTTGTGCGTCGAGTGCGAGCGGCAAGGGCTGGTCGTGGTTGCAAGCCACGTCGACCACATCCGGCCTCATAAGGGTGACTGGACGATCTTCTGGGATAGCTTGAACTGGCAGCCCTTGTGCCACCCGTGCCACAGCCGGAAGACGGCAGCGGAGGATGGCGGCTGGGGCAATCCAGCGAGAAATGCTGCGAAATGACCGAAAGCATCGTCTTAATGATGTTGATTCTCAATAACGGAGGGGGAGGGTCAAAACCTGGGGATTTTCGTCAACTAGACCGTCCCCTTGACCTTTCTTACACACCCGCGAAATTAAAAATTCAGGAGTTGCGCGATGGGAGGCACCGCCACGGTCGCCGGCCGTGGTCGCAAACCCAAGCCAACGGCCAAAAAAGCACTTGCCGGAAACCCTGGCAAGCGTGCGCTGAATACAGCCGAGCCGCAGTTTTCCAAGATCACCCAGATCGACCCGCCGGAGTGGTTCAGCGCTCGGGCCGCCACCATGTGGAACATGATTGTTCCTGAGCTGCTGCGCGAGAACGTGGTGGCGATCACAGACCTTCACAACGTCGAGGCTTTCTGTAGCGCCTACGACAACTGGCGGCTTGCCCAGGAATCGATCCAGCTGCATGGCATCGTCGTTACCGGCGCCACCGGCGGCCCGATGAAGAACCCCGCGCTTACCGCCGCGAACGAAACGATGCGCCAGATGGTGACATTCGGTTCGATGCTGGGCCTGGACCCGGCCAGCCGGACACGACTGATCGGCGGTAACAAGGAGAAAGAAACCAACGAATTTGCCAACCTGCTGAGAACCTGATGACAAAATCTGCCCACCCCAATGTCGACAAGGCTACGGCGTGGGGTCGGTCATTGCTCCGCGGCAAGGTTCCAGCGTGCCGCTACATACACCAGGCGGTGCAGCGCCACTTCGACGACCTGGCGGCCAGCCGCAAGCGCGGCTTCCGTTTCAAGTTCGACGCGGCAAAGGCTGAGAAAAAACTCAAGCTGATGCAGCTGCTGCCGCACACCAAGGGTGAGTGGGCATTCAAACGTCAGCTGATCACGCTGGAGCCCTGGCAGCTTTTCGGCCTTGCCGTGACATTCGGCTGGGTCAAGAAGAAGGGCGGACACCGCCGTTTTCGTGAAAGCTACTGGGAAGTGCCCAGGAAGAACGGCAAGTCTGTTGTCGCCGGCGGCGTGGGCATCAGTATGTTCGTCGCCGATGGCGAGTTCGGCGCCGAAGTGTATGCCGGTGCGACCACAGAGAAGCAAGCGTGGGAGGTTTTCCGGCCCGCCAAGCTGATGGTCAGCAAGTCGCCGATGCTGATTCAGGCCGCTGGCATCGAGGTGAACGCCTCGAACATGAACATCCCGTCCGACTTCAGTCGCTTCGAACCTCTGATCGGCAATCCTGGCGACGGTGCATCGCCGAGCTGTGCCATCGTCGACGAATACCACGAACATCCAACGTCAGCGCAGTACGACACCATGCTCACAGGCATGGGCGCCCGGCGTCAGCCGTTGATGTTCATCATCACCACGGCCGGCGCCGACATTGAAGGGCCGTGCTACGACAAGCGCCGCCAGGTCGTCGAGATGCTGGCCGGTACGGTGCCGGATGAAGAGTTGTTCGGCTGGATCTGGACGCTCGATGAGGGCGACGACTGGACCGATCCCAAGATGCTGGCCAAGGCCAACCCGAACCATGGCGTCTCGGTGTTTCAGGAATACCTGGAGAGTCAGCAGGCCCGAGCCATTCGCTCGGCCCGCTTTGCTAACACCTTCAAAACGAAGCACCTTAACCTCTGGGTGAGCGCCAAGTCCGGCTTCTACAACATGGAAAGCTGGAAGGCATGCGAAGACACGTCGCTGACACTGGAGCAGTTCGAGGGGCAGGAGTGGATCGCCGGCTTCGACTTGGCGCGCAAGCTCGATATGAACTCGAGGGCCAGGTTGTTCTGGCGCGTCATTGATGGGAAGAACCACTACTACAGCATTGCGCCGAAGTTCTGGGTTCCATACGACACCGCGTTCAATACCGATAACAAACGCATGGCGGAGCGCTTTCAGGCCTGGATTCACTCGAGGCATCTGGACGTGACTGACGGCGCCGAGGTGGACTACCGAGAGATTCTCGAGGACACCAAGGAGGCAAACCATCACGCCCCGGTGCGTGAGTGTCCGATTGACCCGCACGGCGCTACCGGTCTCAGCCACGATCTTGATGACCAAGGCTTCAATCCGGTAACCATCACGCAGAACTACACCAACATGTCGGACCCGATGAAAGAGCTGGAGGCCGCGATAGAGGCTGGACGGTTCCATCATGACGGCAATCCAATCATGACTTGGTGTATCGGCAACGTGATCGGCAAGAACTTGCCCGGCAACGATGACGTGGTGCGCCCCATTAAGCAGGGTGATGACAACAAGATCGACGGCGCTGTCGCGCTGATCATGACGATAGGCCGCATCCTGGCGAACGCTGAGGTGCAAGGTTCTGTCGACGACTTCCTCTCCAGACCGATGAGCATGTAATGGCAGATACCGACTACAGCATCGACCTGCGCACGCGCAGTCCCTTCTGGGCGCGTATGGCGAGCTTTTTCACCGGTGGGCGCCTTGTTACTCCCAACAAAGGATCGCAGACGGGGCCTGTGTCGGCCACCGGCCAGGTTGGCGACTCGACTTTGACCGATGAGCGATCGCTGCAGATCGCCACCGTGTTTGCCTGTGTCCGCCTCATCTCAACCGTGACGGCGGGACTGCCTCTTGCGGTATTCGAAACTAAAGGCGATAGCCGAAACAAGGTTGGGCTCGACAACCCGCTGGCCAGGCTTCTGTGCTACAGCCCGAATCAGTACATGACAGCCGTCGAGTTCCGTGAAGCAATGACCATGCAGCTTTGCTTCTATGGCAATGCCTACGCGCTCGTCGAGCGCAATGGCGCTGGCGACGTGATCAGCTTGATGCCTCTGCTATCCGCCCAAATGGATGTCCGGCTTGACAACAAAAAGGTTGTTTACCGGTATCGCCGCGACGCTGAGTTCGCCGACTTCAAACAGGCCGAGATATTCCACCTCAAGGGCTTCGGATTCAACGGCTTGGTCGGACTTTCGCCAATTGCATTCGCATCTAAGACCGCAAGTGTGGCCGTCGCAATGGAAGATCAGCAGCGGGACTTCTATGCCAACGGGGCCAAGTCCCCTCAGTTGCTGATGACCGGCGACGGCAAGGTACTGAATAAGGATCAGCGTGCGCAAGTTGAAGAGAACTTCAAGGAGATATCCGGCGGTCCGGTCAAGAAGCGGCTGTGGATTCTTGAGGGCGGCTTCACTACCCAAGCTATCGGCGTGAGTCCTCAGGATGCCGAGACCATGTCAGCCCGCAAGTTCCAGGTGAGTGAAGTGGCGCGCTTCTTTGGCGTTCCACCCCATCTTGTTGGTGATGTCGAGAAGTCCACAAGCTGGGGTTCTGGCATCGAGCAGCAAAACCTTGGGTTCCTGCAGTACACCCTTTCGCCGTACATCAACCGGTGGGAGTACGCAATTGAACGCTGGCTTCTAAAGCCCGGCGATCTTGGGAAGTTCCATGCCGAACACAACCTTGAAGGGCTGTTGCGCGGCGATTCCACGGCGCGCGCCAACTATCTGAAGACTCAGGTTGATACAGGTTTGCTCACGGTGAATGAAGGTCGCCGCCTGGACAACCGTCCCGCGCTACCAGGTGGTGATGTAGCAACGCGGCAATCTCAAAACATACCGATTACCCAACTTGGCCAAACAAACCCCGCACCTAGCGGGGTTTAGTTTTTCTGGAGCTGCCAAATGTCAAACATCCAAAAGACCCTGGCGTTCGCTGAGGCTGAGATCAAGTTCGATTCCGGCGGAAGGGTCGGGGTTTTCGAAGGATATGCCAGCGTTTTCGACGTGATCGATTCGGATGGCGACATCATCCTTCCAGGCGCTTTTAAAAAAGCCTTGAGCACACAGAGCCGGCAGGTTGGGATGTTCTTCAACCATCAAACTTACGGTTTGCCCGTGGGTAAATGGCAGTCGCTTGAAGAGGACAGCAAAGGCTTGATCGTTCGCGGCGAGCTGACGCCAGGCCTGTCTGTTTCGAACGACCTTCGCGCCGCGATGGAGCACAAGACGGTCGAGGGCATGTCTGTCGGTTTCACCGTGATGAAAAACGATTTCGACATGATCGCCACCGGGCGCGCGTTCAAAAGCGTGGCGGCCCTGCGAGAGATCAGTATCTGCACGTTCCCAGCCAATGAGCTGGCAACTATCGAGTCCATGAAGTCCATGGAATCGATCACAACTATTCGCGATGTTGAGCACTGGCTGAGGGATTCGGTTGGTCTGTCCAAGTCGCAAGCTCTGGGCCTTGTAGCCCGGATTAAGTCCGCAGTTCGGAGCGATTCCGAAGGTGGCGAAATCACCGCGATCCTTGATCGCCTTAAGTCCTTCCCATCTGTAGGAAAATAAACCATGTCCGAATTGGCCCAGATCCAAAAGGCTATTGAAGAATCGCAAAAGAACATGACTGAATTGTTCGATGCGCAGAAAAAAGAAATCACCGAGACCGGCGCAGTCAGTAAAAAACTGCAGACCGATCTCCAAACCGTCCAGGAAGAGCTGACCAAATCCGGCACCCGACTGTTCGACCTGGAGCAAAAGCTTGCCGCCGGCAACCTGGACAATCCCGAAACGAAGAAGTCTTTCGCAGAGCAAACTGCGATCGACCTTCAAAAGTCCTGGGACGGCAAGTCCTCCGGCAAGGTCGACGTCAAGAGCTTCAACAAACAGCTGGGCAGCACTGCCGGATCGGCCGGCGCGCTGATCGATCCACAGCGCAACGCGGGCATCCTGATGCCGGGGCTGCGCCGCCTCACCATTCGCGATCTGTTGGCGCAGGGCCGCATCAGCTCCAACTCGTTGGAATATGTTCGCGAGAACATCTTCACCAACAGCGCCGCGCCAGTCGCCGAGGGCAACCTGAAGCCTGAGTCCAACCTGACCTTCACCAAGGAGACGGCGAACGTCAAGACCATCGCTCACTGGATCCAGGCGTCGCGCCAGGTTATGGACGATGCGCCGATGCTCGAGTCCTACGTGAACAACCGCCTGCTGTTCGGTTTGGCATTGGTGGAAGAAGGGCAGTTGCTGAACGGCGACGGCACCGGGGACAACCTGACCGGCCTGAACAAGGTGGCCACTGCATACGACGCAACGCTGAACGTGACCGGCGACACCCGCGCCGACAAGATTGCCCACGCGATCTTCCAGACCAGCGAGTCCGAATTTGAAGCCTCCGGCATCATCCTCAACCCGCGTGACTGGCACGCGATCGCATTGCTGAAAGATGCGGATGGTCGCTACATCTTCGGCGGCCCGGCTGCGTTCGCCGCCAAGGTAATGTGGGGCTTGCCGGTGGTCGCAACCAAGGCCCAGGCCTTGGGTACTTTCACGGTCGGCGGCTTCGATCTGGCATCCCAGGTCTGGGATCGCATGGACGCGACTGTCGAAGTAAGCCGTGAAGACCGTGACAACTTCGTGAAGAACATGCTGACCATCCTCTGTGAAGAGCGCCTGGCCCTGGCTCACTATCGGCCAACCGCAATCATCACCGGTCCTTTCGCAACCGCGGCATAAACGAGGCCGGGGCAGGCAACTGCCCCGTTTGCGACATGATCAAGATTCGAGCGTTGCGCCAGTTTTCGCACTATCACGCCGGCAACTTCGATCAGTTCGAGGAGCGTTCGGTAGCTGATGATATTGCCGAAGCCTTGGTCAGCATGGACCTGGCAGAAGAAGTTGAACCATCCGAAAAGCCGGCAGGTGGGCCGGAAAAAAAAGCAGGCGGTAAAAAATGAGCATCCCCGTCACCGATCTACTGACGATCGCGTTGATGCGCAAGCATCTGCGCGTCGACCATGAAGACGATGACGACCTGATCGAGCTCTACGCCGAGTCTGCCTTGGATTGGGCGCTGTGGTACTGCGACAACCCGGCGCTCAAGCTAGTCGCGGACTTCCCTGCGTCGTTCAAGAACGCGCTGCTGCTTTTGTTAGGGCACTCGTACTCGACTCGCGAGGCGGTCGTGATCGGCACCATCACTGCGGAATTACCGATGGGGGTGGAGTCATTGTTGTGGGCCTCCAGGAACTGGCGCGGCGTGGTTGATCCCGTGCCTGAGGAGTTGCCATGAGGGCTGGTCAGTTACGGCACCGTTGCATGCTGCAAAGACCCAATCGCGTGAAAAACACAACCGGTGGATTTGACGTCGTCTGGATTGACCTCGGCAAGATCTATTCGGAGATCACCCTGCCTACAGGTAGAACCGCGCCAGTTGCTGAGCAGGTGAAAGCCCTGGTCACCGCCGAGATCATCGTGCGACCAAGGGCTGACGCTGTAGCGGGGAACCGCCTGGTGCACACGGCAAACGGGATTTCCACCACCTACCTGATCGAGGCAGCGCTGCCGAACAACGAGCGCGACATGCTTCGATTGCTCTGTTCAAACGTACCCAATCCGTAGAGGTGAAATATGAAAGTAGTTGCCTTGGGCACTCTTTCCGGCGCTACCGGCGACCGGGAGAAGGGTGAAGAATTCACGGTGGATGCCAAGCTTGGTGCTGACCTGGTCGGTCGTGGCTTGGTCGAACCTGAACCCGACTCGCCGCCTGCCGCTGAAAAGGCCGGAAAGGCCAAGGAGTAATCCATGGCCGCCCGTCGATCGCGCATGTCCGGCGACTTCAAGCTGCGTCGAACTCTGCGCACGATCCATCAATCCATGGATAACGAACTGGCCCCGGTGATGCGCGACAGTGCTGAGCGCATTCTTTCGACGATGAAGAACCTGATCCCGAAAGACACTGGCGCCGCTGCTGCCTCTCTGACGGTGTTTGTTTCGCAAAGCGGGCTGGACGCCCAGATCGGTATCCGTGGCAAGAAGAACAAGCAGCGGTTTTTCTACCTGCGTTTTGTCGAGTACGGGACCAAGGGCTACACCGGCAACAAGCGCGCAGGTGGCAGAACCCGCCGACCGACAAACAAAGCCGACGGCTCCAACTTCTTCGGCAAGTACCCGGACATACCGGCGCGCCCCGCGCATCCGTGGCTTCGTCCGGCGAAGGATGTGAATCGGGAATACGTAATCGCCAGCATCGAGGCCGCCATCGCTCGAACGCTGAGCAAGGCGAGCAGGGGGCTTACCAATGGCTGATCCGTCTGTTGCGCTACAGGAGGCGCTGTTCGCCAGGCTTGCGGCTGAGGTCTCATGCCCGGTCTACGACGGCGCGCCCATGGACACGGAAATGCCCTACGTTTCCATTGACCGCGAGATATCTACCAACATCTCACCTATCGCCGGCAGGAAGCGCGAGCAGCGCCTGATCTATCTGTCGGTCTGGTCGGACGCTCACGGCCAGGCAGAGGTGAAGCGCATCCTCGGTGAGGTTGTGGCTGCTCTGGATGAGCGCCGGTTGCCGTTAACTGTTGGCCGCGCTGTCTCGGTCCGGGTCGATCAGGCTGACGCCCAGCGAGATGCTGACGGCGTCACGTACCAGGGATCGCTCACGGTCCGCATCATCACCACCCACTAAACCCAACACCCGGCCGCACCGCGGCTTTATCCAATGTGCCCTTGGAGGAACCCCCATGGCCGAAGACAACCTCAACACAGCCGCCGGCTGCCGGATCGGTATCGGTAGCAAGAACGGCGCGGACACTGAAGCGCTCTACAAAGCTGACACCTATGTCGATATCGGCGAGGTGGAAGACTTGGGCGAGTTCGGTGACACGTTCAGCTCCGTGACCTTCACCTCGCTGCGCGATGGCCGGGTGCGCAAGTACAAGGGCACCGCCGATGCCGGTGACCTGACCCTGGCCGTCGGCCTGGATAACGGCGACCTGGGCCAGGCCAAGCTGAAGATCGCTCACAAGGATCGAAGCAAGGGCGACTACAACATCAAGATCACCCTGAACGATGGCGATCCTGATGCCACGCCAGCTCTGCTGCCGACCACTTTCTACCTGCGTGGCAAGGTGATGAACAACACCGTCGCCGCCGGCGCCGCGGACAACGTGGTTCGCCGCAACGTCACGATCGGTATCAACTCCGACATCCTGGAAATTCTCCCGGCTGCCGCCGCCTAACCCGAGGGGCTTCGGCCCCTAAACCCAAGGATTCGACACATGAGCAAGACCCTTTACGGTACCGTCGAGATCAAGCTTGGCGCCGCGACCTACACTCTCACGCCGACCCTCGGCGCCGTGCGCGCCATTGAAGCCCACTTCGGCGGCTTGCGCGGTGCGTCCCAGGCGATCAATGCCCTAAGTATCGACGGTTGCGCGGTGATCATCGCCGGGGGCGCTGGTTTGAAAGGCAAGGACGCCGAGACTGTGGCCGAGCAGGTTTGGCAAGCCGGCGTGCTTGACGTCTCCGTGCAGCTCAATGCCTACCTGGTCGCGCTGTACAACCCGAAGGGGCCTGATGCGGGAAAGGAAAAGCCGGCGGCGGCGTAAGTGCTGTCGAGGACGGCAGCTACGTCGACCGGCTCTACGCGGTGGCCACGGGCTGGCTGGGTTGGCCTCCTGATATGGCCTGGCGAACGCCGATGCCCGAACTGTTCCTGGCCATGGACGCCAAGATCGAATGGGCGCAGATGACGAACCCCTTCGGCGGTGGAAAGGCGAAAACCAAGGCTGACAAGCCACCCGCGTCGAAGGTGGCCGATAAGCTGCGGCAGGCGCTCACTGGGCGGCAGTCAGTTCAGTGATTTTTGATATGCTCCATTTTTCCAAAAAACAAATGGAGCGTCTCGAATGAAATGGAGTGCCTTCTTCACTATTCCCTTGATCTTTACTTCCGCTGTTTGTTTTGCGGGAGGGAAGCCCGCAACTCCGGCTGACATTGCAGGTATTAAAGAGGCAATGGAGGATCGCCTGAAAGATTCAGACAGCGCCAAAATTAAAGACGTGCGCTTAACTGGTGATGAAAAATCAGGCTGGCAGTTTTGCGGAAGCGTGAATGCTAAGAACTCTTACGGCGCATACTCTGGATTCACGCCGTTCATGGGAATGAAGCTGAAAGGAACTGATGGAAATATCTCCTATGTAGTTTTGGGAGTCGATGATTCAGTTGGAGAAGTCTGTAAAAAATACGGACTTTGAATACCTAAAACCCGCTCCGGCGGGTTTTTTATTGCCCGGAGGAAAGCATGGCTGATACCGACGTACAAGGGATGCTCGTCCGCATCGAGGCGACCACGGCCCAGTTGCGTCAAGAGATGGCGCGGGCAGACTCCAGCGTAGGTCAGGCATCCGGAAGGATCGACAAGAGTCTTGGGCGGATAGACACCGCTTTTGATCGTGCCGGAGATCGAGCGCTTAACGCATCGGGGCTGATCAAGACCGCATTGGCTGGCGCCGTTGGCGCGGCCGGTATCGGGAAGATTATCGAGGCTGCCGACTCATACGGGCAGATGTCTGACCGCATCGGTATGGCCACATCCACCGTTGCTGAATACGACGTGGTCCAGCAGCGCCTATTAGATACTGCCAAGCGCACGTATCGCCCCCTAGCTGAAGCACAAGAACTGTACATTCGGACATCGGGCAGCCTGAAGTCAATGGGCTATAACGCCAGCCAGGCGCTGGATGTTATGGACAGCTTCAGTTTCCTGTTGGTGACCAACTCAGCATCCGCCGATAAGGCGAAATCGGCCATCGACGGTTATTCAAAGGCACTACAGACAGGCAAGGTAGATGCAGATGGTTGGCAGGCGATGCTTGCCGCAATGCCTACCATTGTCGAAACCGTAGCTAAAGCCACTGGCAAAACTGCCGAAGAAATTCGCGCGCTCGGCGCCGCCGGTAAGCTTGGTCTTGAATTGCTGACCCAAGGTTTGCAGAAGACTGCTGAGGCCAACGGTAAGCTCGCTGACAGCATGACGGTCGCAGTCCGGGATGCGCTGCAGAATCTGACCAACGCTTTCGACGTGTATGTCGGACGCCTCGACGAGACAACTAATTTCACAGGTGTTCTCGGGAATGCTATCGGAGCAGTTGGTGATAACTTCTCCACTTTGGCGGATGTATCGATCATTGCCGCCGTCGCAGCCCTTTCTCGGTACGGTGCAATGGCCGCCTCATCGGGTGCGGCGGCTGTTTACTCGGCGCTGAAAGATGCGGCAGCAAGAAAGGCCCAGGCAACAGCTGTCTTGCTGGTTGCACAAGCGGAGCAACAGAAAGCACAGACATCGGTGTTCCTTGCCGAGAAAGAGGCTATCGCAGCTCGTGGTACGGCTGTTCAAACGCAAATGTCTCTCCAGCTTGCAGAGGCTCGACTTGCTGAGACTCGTGCAACCAACGCTGTGGGTGTTGCGCAGGCGGGGGTGAGTCGCGCCGGCATTGGCCTTGTCGGGATGCTTGGAGGTCCAGTTGGTATAGCAGCCCTTGCGATAGGCGCCGCGGCTGCTTTCCTTACTTTGCGGGATAACACCAGCGTTCTTGAGCAGAAGCTCGGTGATCTTGGCGACCCGCTCGATAAGCTGACTGAGCGATTCAATAAGCTCAACCGCGCGACCCAGTCGGTAACTTTACGAGAGCTTCGCGCTTCCATCAAAGATACAGAAGCTGACCTCTATGGCGCCGCGGGATCAATTGCTTTCGAGTTCCAAGCCGCACTATCAAACGCTGGTTTGGCTGGCGCTTCAGGATTTATGGGCGGCATTGCTCCATTGCCTGCCGAGTTCCAGTCGGCAATGGATATTGTCAACAAAGCGGTCGCCGATGCTTCTAAGGGGCAGGCGGTTGATTGGAAAGCGGTCGCTGATCAGATCCGTCTTATACCTGGCGTTACGGAGGAAATGGCCCAGTCTATTGAGACGGGTCAACTGAAAGTTACCGACCTCACTGCGGTATTGGATAAGCAGCGTGAGACGCTTGCTAGGCTTACTGGCGAGACAGACGCCAACACGACGGCGCGAGGTAAGAACAACGCAGCGATTGCTGCCGCTGCAGAGGTTGGCCAAAAGTACCTTGACCAGTTACTGAAGGACCTGGGTACCGCGAAAGACAAAACCGCCATGGAGGCGGCGAATCGATTTATCGCTGAGAACACCAAGCTTACGGAAGGCATGGTTGTTGCGATTCGCTCGGCCGCTGCGGCCAAAGACTCCCAAAAAGAGATTGATGACGCCGCGGCGAAGGCCGCTAAAAAGAACACCAGCGAAGCTGAGTCTGCGGCCAAGCAACAACTCAAGGCTTTCGATACTGCAGAGGAAGGCTACAAGCGCCAGATCGAGCTGATCAACACCACTGGTGACAAACAGAAAGACGCCACCGAGGTAATGAAGCTTTCCTTCGAGTTGCAGGAGGGCAAGCTCGGCAAGCTGAGTGAGGCGCAAAAGAAAAAGCTTATGGGCATGGCTGCCGAGCTTGACGCGCTGAACAAGTTGAAGAAGGCCAACGAGGACGACCTGAAGCTGACGGCATTCAGGAATGCTCAGGGCGTCGGCACTCAAACCATGAAGGACGGGTTTGATCAGGAGCTGAATGGCGTAGGGATGGGTGAAAAGGCCCGGGACCGGATGCGCGCGGATTTGGCGCTTCAGCAGAAGTATGCCGCTGATGTTGCGAGTCTCAATGAGCAGTTTCAGGCCAAAAGCATCAGTAAAGAGTTGTACGACAGCGAAACCGCCGTTCTTGAAGAGGCGCTTGCCGAGCGGATTATTGCTCAGGAGCTTTACTACCAAGCCGTCGATGAGCAGCAAACCAACTGGATGAATGGCGTCAACGAAGCATGGGCCAACTATGCCGATGCGGCGCGGGACTATTCGGCCCAGGCAGCAGACATCACCAACACAGCGCTGCAAGAAGGCACCAGCGGTCTTGGAACTTTCTTCTCGGATGTTGCCAGCGGCGCCGAAGATGCCGATGACGCCCTGGGTGACATGATTGGCAACTTCGCCAAGTCGATGCTCAAGGCGCTGGGTGACATGGCGGCTCAGTGGTTGATCTACCAGGGGGTGCAACTGCTTGTGGGCAAGACCACTCAGGCGAGCGCCGCCGGCACGCTGGGGGCAAACGCGCAAGCCATGTCGCTGACGGCCGGCCTAAACGCCTTCGCGTCCACTGCGGCGATTCCGATCATTGGCCCTGCAGCAGCGCCGGCGGCGATGGCCACGGCCATGGCTGTTACCGGGCCGCTGGCTTCAGCTGTCGGCATGACTGCGCTGGCGGGTATGGCGCACGACGGTATAGACGCGGTTCCAAAGGATGGCACCTGGTTCCTGCAAGAGGGCGAGCGGGTAACTACCGCTCAAACGAGCGCCAAGCTTGACGCCGTGCTGTCGAGGATCGATAGGGGGCTTGGTGGCGAGCAGCCATACGCGCAGATCGGCGTCGGTAGCCTGGAGTCAGCTGGTGATGGGCGGGCCGCAATGGTTGGTGCCGGTGCCCAGTCGGCACCAAGCGGTCCCACACAGATTGTCTTCAACGCACCAATCACCGTGCAGGCACAGCCCGGCATGACAGACCAGGATGCAGCACGCCAAGGACAGGCGATGTCGGCCGGGCTGGAGACGCAGTTCGGCAAATTCCTTGATCGTGAAATGGGCCAGGGTGGCCGGCTGTGGAGGCGTTGATGACTGAGACATTTACTTTTGATGTTGAGGTTGGCCTTGAGGGTGATATCAGCCAGCGAACATGGGAAAACGAGTTTGGCGACGGCATGGTCCAGGCTGGGGGCATTGGCATCAACACCAAGAGTCAGGTGTGGAATCTGGTGCACACCGGTGAGGATCTTCCGGGCGAGGAGTTGCCCGAGTTGCTGGCGTTCCTGGATCGGCATGAAGGCTACAAGGCCTTTCGCTATGCGCCGCCCGGCGAGCCTCAAGGCTGGTACCGGGCCAATGGGTACAAGAAGAAAGCCCTCGGCATGAACATCTACACCGTCACCTTTACCGTGAAGCAGGCATTCAACCCACGACCTTAACCCTCACCAAGCCCCGCCAAGTGCGGGGTTTCTTGTTTCTGGGGTCCTATGAATTACAACACTGACATTCAAAAGCTTGAGCCTGGTAACCAGATCAGGCTTTACGAGCTGGACGCTACGCGCCTTGGTGCAGCGATTTGGAGATTCCACGGCCACGCCCATGAGGGCGACATCATCTGGCAGGGGCGGCTGTATTCGCCGCTCCAGATCGAGGCCAAAGGGTTCGACATCCGCGGCGACGGGCGCCCGGCATCACCGACTTTGCAGGTGGACGACCAACTCGGCGGCGTGCGTGGGGCCATCACCGCACTGTGTTTCCAGTTCCGCGACTTGGCTGGTGCGCGGGTAAAGGTTATCGAAACGTTTCGCCACTTCCTGGACGCCGCTAACTTCCCCGACGGCAACACGGAGGCCAGCGATCAATCAAAAACGAATCTCTGGTTTATCGAGCAGAAGACCGAGGCGCTGCCCAGTATCTCGGTCACGTTCTCACTGTCGAGCCCCACGGACATGGAAGGGCAGATGCTGCCAGCGCAGCAGATCACCAAGCTTTGCCGGTGGGCATGCCGTGGCGGGTACCGCCAAGAAGCCTGCGCCTACACCGGCACGGCGATGTTCGACAAAAAGAATCAGCCCACCGACAACCCCGCGCTGGACCGCTGCGGCGGCTGGTGGAGCAGCTGCAAGCTTCGGGGAAACACCCGACGGTTCGGTGGGTCCATGGGC
Organism: Pseudomonas sp. B19125; assembly: GCF_044218855.1. Lineage (NCBI taxonomy): Bacteria > Pseudomonadati > Pseudomonadota > Gammaproteobacteria > Pseudomonadales > Pseudomonadaceae > Pseudomonas > Pseudomonas sp. B19125. The sequence continues at coordinate 5,602,950 of NZ_CP162589.1, read as the reverse complement.
GCGAGCCTGATAGCAAGTTCGAGGTAACGATGCGCATCAATCAAAAACTGCAGGACGAGATCCGCGCTCACGCCGAACGTGCCTATCCGGCGGAGGCCTGCGGGGTGGTGATCAAATCCGACTCCGGCCGTGAGTACGTGCCCTGCGGCAACCTGGCCACCACGCCGCGTGAACACTTCCAGATCGATCACAAGGACATGGCCCAGGCGGAAGATCGGGGCGAGGTGCTGGCGATCATCCACAGCCATCCCGACAAGGCGCCCGCGCCAAGCATGGCCGACCGGGTCAGTTGCGAGTTGCACGAATTGCCCTGGGGGATTGTCGGCTGGCCCGGCGGTGACTTCGAGTGGTTCAAGCCTTCGGGCTTCCAGGCGCCGCTGCTGGGCCGCGAATTCTCCCATGGCCTGCTGGACTGCTGGGCGGCTTGCCGCGACTGGTACGACCGCGAGGCGGGGTTGCAGTTGCCGAACTTCGAGCGCACCGACCTCTGGTGGGAGCAGAAAGACGGTCTGAGCCTCTACGAAGAAAACTTCGCGGCCACTGGTTTCTACCAGGTCAACGAGGCGAAGCGTGGCGACATGCTGGTGTTGCAGATCCCGACGCCAGGCCGGGAGTGCTATTTCCCGAATCATGCCGTGATCTATTTGGGCGATGAGCCGGCGCTTACCAGCGAACCGGCGCCGAAGCTTGGAGGGTCTGGCCCGTTCATTTACCACCACATGCCCGGACGCTTGGCGGCCCGTGAAATATACGGCTGGTCGATGGCCAATCGCGTGAAGCTGATCCTTCGGCACAAGGACTACCACCCATGACTATGCGCACCATCAAGCTCGGCGGCGTGCTGGGTAAGAAGTTCGGCAAACAGTACACCCTGGACGTGTACAGCTTTCGCGATGCCATGGCCGCGCTGTGCATGATGAAGCCAGGCTTCGAGAAGTACCTGCGCACCGCCGAAGAGCGCGGCCTTGTATTCGCTGTGTTCGTTGATGAGCGGAATCTTGGCGAGCAGGAGCTTGACCTGGCGGGCCGGTGCGAAGGCGATATCCGCATTCAGCCAATCATTCAGGGCAGCAAACAGGCGGGCATGTTCCAGACGCTTCTCGGCGTGGTGTTGATCGTGGCTGGCTTGTTCACCGGCGGCACCACCTCCACGTTGGGCATGGGCCTTCTCGCCGCCGGCGCTGCTGTAGGCTTGGGCGGCGTGGTGCAAATGCTGTCACCGACCACCAAGGCCAGCGCCGAGGGGAAGAACGACGACGGTAACAACCCGAGTTACGGCTTCGGCGGCGCGGTCACGACCATTGCCCAGGGCAATCCCTACCCATTGCTATATGGCGAACGTGAGGTCGGCGGCGCCGTCGAGTCTGGAGGGATCTACACCCAAGATAACGTCTGATTCAGCTCTTTAAGCCGTTTTTGCTTGTGCTTGAAAGATTCGTCTTCGGATCGTTTTGTTTGGCAGCCGGATCGTTTTTTTCTTGCATTATATGCTCTAGGTCTAAGAGGGCTTCAAATCTTCTAATTGCTTGAGCAGCAAGCTCTGTCTCAACTATAAACACATGTTTCTGAACGTTCAGAGTCTCCTGCGCAATTTTAATTTTTCTTAGATTTTTATCCGTTTCATGCAAGTCTTTGAAGTGTTGGACGGAAAGGTTCGCCGCCTCTTCACTTAAACAAGTGCAGTGAACAAAGTCGCCCTCTTTTATATACCAAACTTTCGGCGTGCCCACGGGCTGATCAGCAAGATCTAGTTCTTCTATATGGAATAAATCAGTCATATCGGCGCTCCTTGTCAGTGATCTGTTTGTATATCAAAAGCATTGGCTTATAGCAAAACGAAATCAAGAACCACATTTAGATATTTCTTAACCCGCGTCGGCGGGTTTTTGCATTCTGGAGGGCGCATGAGCGCATTAGCAAAGAAGGCGCTCGGCGAAGCACCTCGCAAGCGTAGGCCAGTTATCGGCAGCAAGGGTGGCGAGGCGAAACAGAAGCAGCCCAGCATCGCGTCCAACAGCGTGCCGTCGGTCTCTACTGCGCGAATCACCTATCTGTGGAGTTGGGGTCCCATCGTTGGCCCGGTTGATGGTTTGCGTTCGGTCAAGCTGAACGGTACTGCAGTCCAGGCACCGGACGGCACGATCAATTACCCCAGCGCCAAGTGGCAGTTCCGCAATGGCGAATTGAATCAGGAGCGCCTGGAGGGCATACAGGAATCAAGCAACGAGATCGACGTTAAGAAAGAGTTGGTCTTCGGCACGCCGTGGCTGCACACCATCACCAACTCGATGATCGATGCTGTGCGCATCCGCCTGAGCTGGCCAGCGCTTCGCAGCCAGGACGCCTCCGGCAACATCAATGGCGTGCGCATCGATTACGCCGTGGACATCTCCACCGACAACGGACCTTACGTAGAGGTGCTGCTATCAACGGTTGATCGCAAGAACATCACGGAGTATGAGCGCGCGCACCGCCTTGAGTTGCCTGCTGGCAACCGGTGGACAATTCGTGTGCGTCGCCTTACCCCGAATGCCAACTCCGACTTGGTCGTTGACCAGATGATCGTTAAGGCAATCGCCGAGGTAGTCGATAGCGATCAGGAATACCCACTCACAGCTGTAAGTTGCCTCGAATATGACGCGCAGACGTTCGGCGGTGATATCGCCAAGATCGCTGTGTTGATGCGTGGACGCATCATTCGCGTACCGACCAACTACGACCCAGCCACGCGCACCTACGCAACATCGGGTACCGGCACAAGCAACGGTATCTGGGATGGCACCTTCAAAGAGGCCTACACCAATAACCCAGCGTGGATCTTCTACGACCTGGTACTGCACCCGTATTACGGGCTCGGCGACCGTATCGATGCCACTATGGTTGATCGCTGGTCGCTGTATCGCATTGCACAGTACTGCGACCAGATGGTGCCGGACGGGAAGGGCGGCCAGGAGCCGCGCTTCACCTGCAACCTGTACTTTCAGAAGCAGGCCGAGGCATATGCCGTTCTTCAAGACCTGGCTTCGATTTTTCACGGCCTGGCCTATTGGGACGGGAGTCAGATCGTCGTCAATGCCGATATGCCCGGTGATCCGGTCTACACCTACAACCAAACACAGATCCTGAATAACGGCGCCATCAAGTACGAAGGCACCCGCGCGCGTGATCGCCACACCCTTTACATGGTGTCTTGGGATAACCCGGACCAGGGCTTCGAGACCGACAAGGAGCCGGTTTTTGATGATGAGGCCATGGTCGAGTTGGGTGGCATCGTCCGCGATACCACCGTTGGCGCGATCGGCTGTACCTCTCTCGGTCAGGCGCAGCGCGCCGGGCAGTGGGCGGCACTCACTGAGAAGCTGCAGACACAGGGCGGAGTTTTTCGCGTGGGCCTGGATGGTGACATCCCGAAGCCTGGCCAGGTCATTGCTGTGGCCGATCCTATGCTGGTTGGCCGGAACAATGGTGGCCGGATCGCGGCAGCCGCGGGTCGAGTCGTTACGCTTGATCGCGACACCGTTGTGCCGGTCGGCGCTCGGCTGATGGTCAACCTTCCCAGCGGCAAGTCCGAGGGGCGGGTGGTGAAGTCAGTTGTCGGCCGCAACGTCACGCTGATGGCCGATTACAGCGAGCAACCCCAGGCAGAGTGCGGCTGGATCCTCGACTATGAGGACCTGAAACTGATGCAGTTTTACGTCCGCAACGTCACGCGTCCAGAGTGGCACCAGTTCCAGCTCGAGGTGATCCAGCACGACCCGAGCAAGTTCCCCGCTATCGACGGCGGCGCGGTGGTGGATACTCGGCCGATCACAGGCATTCCAGTGGGAAGCCAGGACGCACCCGCACGCGTCATGCTCAGCCAGAACGTCGTGATTGAGCAGGGCATTGCCGTGACGGTCATGTCGATCGCGTGGGATGCGGCGCCTGGGGCCGTGGCTTATGACGTCGAGTGGAAGTGGGGCGCGCGCGAATGGATCACGGTACCGCGCACCGCAGAGCAAATGGTCGACGTGCGCGGGATCTACTCCGGCCAGTACATGGCCAGAGTTCGCGCGGTGAGCGCGCTTAACGTTTCCTCGATACCTACCACGTCGGTGCTGACCAACCTGGAAGGGAAGGTAGGCTTGCCGCCGGCGGTGTCGTTCCTGACCACCACCAGCGAGCTGTTCGGCATCAGCATCAAGTGGGGCTTCCCCGCTGGTGCAGAGGATACCCAGCGCACTGAGCTTTGGTATGGCCCGGCGAACAGTCTGCCAGCTGCAACCAAGCTGGCTGACCTGGCTTATCCGCAGGCGGATTACCGCATGCAGCAACTGCTGGCGGGCGCAACGCTGTTTTTCTGGGCGCGCTTGGTGGACCGCACCGGCAACATTGGGCCGTTCTACCCTGTCGTGAATGGCGTTATGGGGCAGGCGAGTTCGGATGCTGGGCCGATTCTGACGCAGATCAAAGGGCAGATCGAAAAGACTCACCTCGGACAGACTTTGAATGCTCGGATCGATCTCATCGATGGCAATGGTCCTGGATCGGTAAACGGTCGCATTGACGCCGCCAAGGAAGAGCTCGAGGGGTTGATCGATCAAATTGTCGACGCCTTGGAGTACGTTCCGTCGAAGGCGTATGTGCTGAACGATATTGTTCGTCAGGGCCAGCACCTGTATCAGGCAAACGGCCCGGTGCCGGCGAACAATCCGCCGCCAAACGCAACTTACTGGACCGATATCGGCACGGTAACGCAGACGGTCAACGCTCTGGTCACTCAGGTTCAGCAGAACTCGGCGACGATCAACCAGCACGGCCAGGACATCACTGCCCAGGCCCAGCAGTTGAATGCAGTGAAGGTGACAGTTAACGATCCAGTCACTGGCGTGAACGCTACGGCCAGCGGTTTGAGCACGCTCAAGACTTCGGTGACCACGCTCGACGACAAGGTCACCACCACGGCGCAGCGGGTAGATGGCATTTATCTGCAGGTCAACCCGCCACTCCAGGGTGATGACAGTGCGCTGATGGGGTCGGAGGCGGCCTATGTGGGCGTATGGTCTACTCAGTCAGCCCTGATCGAAGGTGACATTGTCCAGGGGCAGCGCACGGACGCTGTTGAGGTAAAAACAGCGGCAAATGCGGCATCAGTTGTTTCCGAGCAGAAAGCCCGTATCGATGCCGATGGGGCGCTGTCCACTCAAATTGACACCGTCAAAACCACCGTTGGCACCCACACGCTCGCAATCCAAACCAACGCTACCGCCATTCAAACGGTCGACGGCAAGGTAACGGGTAGCTGGTCGGTGCGGATGCAGTACGACACCGGGACAGGGCTCTATAAGTACGCCGGAATCGGGCTGGGTCTGGAGAACGGACCGGGCGGCCTACAGTCGCAGTTCATTATCGACGCCGACCGGTTCGCTATTGGACAGGCCGGAACTGTGCCGTTCGCGGTCCAGGGAGGACAGACCTTCATAAAATCGGCGTTCATTCAGGACGCCAGCATTACGAACGCCAAGATCGGTAGCTTTATCCAGTCCAACAACTACGACCCTGGCCTTATTGGTTGGAGGCTTAACTTCGACGGTACTTTTGAAATTAACGGCATCGTCGCCGGTCAGGGGCGTTCTGTTATGACAAACCGCTCGTTGAGATTCTGGGATGTAAACGGAGTTAAGCGCGTACAGCTTGGAGATCAAACTGAATGAGTTCTGGATTGCGGCTGTGGTCAGCGAACGGTGCTCTTGAGTTTGATACGAGCATTTCCACATACAGAATTGTACTTTCTGTATTGGTTTCATATGCGGCCGGTGGAGAGAGGCAAAGGACTTTTTCCGTGCCTGGGTGTACGCCGAGTAACTCTATTTGCTTTCTTTTACCGCTCAATAATGATACTGCCCAGGTTGCTGCTAATCGACAGCTTGAGTGCGAAATGGGACAGGAAGTCGCATATGTCCGTAACTATCTGGCAACCAGGCCAAGCGATTCGTTTTCTACGGCATCTATGCGGCTAATTGTAGCAAGGTGGATTTAATGAGCTATGGTCTAAGCGTTGTAAATGATCTGGGTTCAGTATCTCTTGACTCGGAATATGCAAGACTTTGCGTGTTTCATAAAGGCTCTTATGCAGCAAACGTTGCGATATCTTTCCAAAAGATAGTAGCTACTCAAGAGCCTCCGCTTGTTTTCATCCGGCCTCAAAATAATGGTTCGTTCATTCAGCTCGGCGTATTGCTTGCTGGGTCCGCCGGCGCTTGGACGGGGGCGACGGTGGTATCTAATCAGGGGCATTCCGGCGATATATTCGTGGGTGCGTTCTCATCGGCACCCTCGGCCCCCTATGGGCTAAGGGTGTGGGGCGCCGATGGAAAGCAAATCTTTGATTCTGGAACGCAAGCCGCTGTATTTACTCGAGCTATTGCTAACTGGAGCTATACTCATTCGGATCAGGGTTCCCAAGGGCTAATAACAAATTGGTACTCAATACCGATGAATTATGCTCTTGGCGATTATCTGATGATCAATAACGCACGCATGCCAATGATGGGGGGGAATAACGAATCTCGAGGTACTGGTCTTAGATATGACTTTGCTGCAGGGGTAATCAGGTTTAGTGTTACTACTGTCAGTAACCCGATATACATGATGCTACAGGCTGTTTTTGGAAAGATTTCAGTTTGATACCAATCATGTGATTTGTTTTTTACGCCGCGCTGAGCGGTTTTTTATTGCCTGGAGAAAAGTATGGCAAGGCAGGATATTAACTTAGGCGCAGCTCCAACAGGGGTCGGTGGTGATACTACGCGCAGTACAGGCGTCAAGATAAATGCAATGACGCAGGAGATTTATGATCGCCTAGCTAAGCTGGGAAGCGCATCGAACGCGGCCCTGGTTGGAACTGTGGCGCAGTCCGGTGGCGTGTCCACGGGGGCAATCATAGAGCGGGGAAGCAATGCCAACGGGCAATTCACAAAATACGCTGACGGGACGCTGATCTGTTGGGACGCAGTGGGCTTCTCCGCTGGCACCACTGTAGGAGCGGGCAGCATTTTCCAGTCGCCACCGGTTCCCGCAAGGTCGTTCCCAGCGACTTTTGCGTCGCCTCCGAAAATTCTCATTACTGCGAGCTGCGCGTTGGCTGTCTCTGTTTGTGCGATTAGCGGCGATGGCAACGCGCCAAGCTGGCCGCCAGCTCTGTGCCAGGGGCCATACAACACGGGCTCAACATTTTATCAAGGCATCATGAATTACTTGGCTATCGGGAGGTGGTACTGATGATTATCAAGCTTTCACCGCAGCGCAGGGATGACGAGCTTTCAGTCAGCAAGCGCAGCGACGTACTGACAATCAACGGTGAGCGCTTCGATTTTCGCGGCATCCCAGAAGGGGCGGTACTTCCTGCCTCGGCCGTGGAGTGCGATTTCGTGGTGGGCGATGTGACCAGGATTGCCGGAGAGTTGGTGTTGACGCTGATACTGCCAGTGGGACCAGAAGCGAGTTACGCCGCCAGGTTCCCAGAGGACATCGTTAATCCACCTGACGGCAACTTGAGGCTTCCAGTATGAGTAACATCGATTTTGGCAAGATGAAAACCGCCGAGCAGCTACTCATCGAAGCTAAGCAGGCTGAGCTCGATTCCCTACTTAAGGCTCGGAAGGCTGCGTACGTGTCTGAGTCTGATCCGCTTCGGCTTGAGGCCGACTACGACGCGATGAGCCAGGGCCTTGAGCCGGACTATGCGAAGTGGTTTGCGTCAGTTGCAGCCATTAAGGCGCGCTTCCCGCTACCCGCTGGCGATGACACCACCGAATCCTGATCACCAACCGAACACCACGGCCGCCTCGAGCGGTTTTTTTTCGCCTGTAGAAAGGATTCGGAACGCTGCAAGTGTTAAAGGCTGCTACCACGAATGAAAAAATGGCCAGGAAGCTTGGTCCACCAAGAAGGTGGCGGGGTATAACAGCCGGGCTGATTGGCAGGGGTTGCATTGCAACTGATCTGGAGTCCTCCTGCCTTAATGTCGGGGCCGTCTTGTCCGCCGTTGTACGTTTCACAGCCGCCAAGAGTAAAGACGGTTAAGAGAAGTATTCCGTATTTCAAGGGATCCATTCCTGTTCGCTCCGATAATTCACCGCAGTATATAGAAAGCGTATCGCCCGCCAAGTCGCGGGCTTTTTTTCGCCTGGAGAAAAGTATGCCGATCACCGAGCAGCAACTGCTGCAGATCCTCCCGAACGCCGGCCGCAATGCCGGCGTTTTTGTTCCTGTGCTGAATACAGCCATGGGCCGTTACGGCGTTGTCGGCAACCTGCGTGTGTCTGCGTTCATCGCCCAGGTCGGGCATGAGTCTGGCCAGTTGCGCTACGTGCGCGAGATTTGGGGGCCAACCGCGCAGCAACTGGGCTATGAGGGTCGGGCCGACCTGGGCAACACCGTGAAGGGTGATGGTTCCAAATTCCGTGGTCGTGGACTGATCCAGATTACCGGTCGGGCGAATTATGCGACGTGCGGCGAAGCCTTGGGCCTGGACCTGATCAATCAACCGGAGCTGCTCGAGCAGCCGCAGTACGCCGCGATGTCTGCCGCGTGGTTCTGGTCGACGCGTGGCCTGAACACCCTGGCAGACCAGGAGGACTTCGTGAAGATCACTCGGCGCATCAATGGCGGGCTCACCGGCCAGGCCGACCGCCAAGCGCTGTACGACAGGGCGCTGAAGGTGCTGGCATGACGCCTGTGCAGAAGCTGGCAAGTCTGGCGGTGTTGGTCCTGGTGCTGATGGCGGGCGCCGCCGGAGTTGCCTGGCAGGTGCAGGACTGGCGCATGGGCAAGAAGCTCGCCGAGCAGCTGTCAGAGCAATCCGCCAGTCACCAGAAAGAACTGGACGCGATCACGGGCGAGGCCTGGAGTCAGCAGCGGGCCGAGCAGGACAAGCGCCTGGCCGCCGAGCAGAGAGCGAGCGCAGCCGACCAACAACACACAAAGGAATTATCCGATGCCCAGCGCAACCAGGCTCTGCTACGTGACCGCCTTGCTACTGCTGATGTGCGGTTGTCAGTCCTTCTCGACGCCACGGATTCAGCCAGTGACTGCGAAGTGCCTACCGCCCCCGGGGCCGTCGGCGTGGTTCATGCAGCCCGTCGAGCCCAACTTGACCCAGCGCATGCGCAACGAATTATCGCCATCACCGACGACGGGGATAATGCCGTGATCGCGCTGCGTGCGTGCCAGGCTTATGTCAGGGCTGTGGCCCCCTGAGTACGCTCAGTTCCAGCAGCAGGCGCTGATTCTCCCTGAACAGGTCATCCCGCTGGTCGGCAACTGACTCGAGCGCCCGGACCTTGCCGTCCAATTCCCACGTTTCATGATTCAGTCGCGCGATGTTGTCGATCGCCTTCTTCAGCTCAGCCTCGGCCGTGGCCTTGCCGGTGGAAAGCAGGTCGCACATCTGCACCAGCCCGGCGATGTTCCGGCGCGCCTCGATGAGACGCTTCTGGGTCGCGGTCAGCTCGTCCTCGAGCAGCGCACACTGGTGCTGGTACATTTCCAGGGGCGTAGGGCATCCAAGCCACTCGCAGGTGTCTTTGTCTAGTTTCATGGTGGGTCAATCCGAATGCTGTATGTGCATACAGTAATCGAGGTGCTACCGGGGCGCGATTCGAGGCGACGAGAGGCAGTTAGTCTGGCGCCATTAGAACGGCCAGGGTCAGCTTTATGAACTCTTCGTTCTCATCGATGGTGTGCAAGGCGCCGCGCACATTCTCAGCCACGTCGGCAGAGCCGCGCTGCTCCACCCAGTTAGCTATTTCCACGATGGAAGCTTCAAGGGCCAACTGGTTTTCGTAAAGTTTGGAGAGCAGTGAAGGGAGTAGGTCGGAGTTTGGCATTGGCGTTCCTCTGGTGGAGTGAACAGCTTAGCAGCCAGTGATATTTGGGGAGTTTGTGTTCGATCGGCAGGACGCCGGGGAGGGTGTTTCTCTGTCTAATACTAACTGGAGCTAAGTCGGTTTCATTGGGCTCAAGGCTTCCAAAATGACGATAGGGTTTTAGACAGACCAAGGCGGAAAGCCCCGGATCATAAGGCCCAAGACCCGATCAAGCCCATACTGCTGCATCATTGGGGTGTGGGAGGACAGATCGGAGGTGTTTTTACTCATCAGATAGTTAGCAAATTCGTTAAAAGGAGTGGGGCAAAGATGGGGCGCTTGGCCCTGCTAATTTTGCGATGGCGGCAAGGTTAACACGCGAGGTCGAGGGTTCGCAGGTCACAAACAGCCAGGTAAAACCCAAAAATGGCGCAGCGCCCAATGGCCCCACTATTAAGAATGAACACCCAATAAGGAACACCGAACCACAGGTTAGTGGTGCTTGTGCTATCTCTTAAGTGATCGGAATCAGGCGCCGCACCGGTTTTTCATTCGCCTATAGAAAGGACTCGCACCGCCGCAAGCGTTAAAAGCCGCTACCACGAATGAAAAAATGGCCAGGAAGCTTGGTCCACCAAGAGGGTGGCGGGGTGTAGCAGCCGGGCTGATTGGCTGGGGTTGCATTGCAACTGATCTGAAGTCCGCCAGCCTTAACGTCAGGGCCGTCTTGTCCGCCTTTGTACGTTTCACAGCCGCCAAGCGTAAAGACGGTTAAGAGAAGTATTCCGTATTTCATGGGGTCCATTCCTGTTCGCTCCGATAATTCACCGCAGTATATCGAACGTGTATCGCCCGCCAAGTCGCGGGCTTTTTATCGCTTGGAGAAAAGCATGCCGATCACCGAGCAGCAGTTGCTGCAGATCCTGCCGAACGCCGGCCGTCAAGCCGGGAACAAAAAGGGGACAGATCTATTTAATTATTCGGAAAATAAATCAGTCCCCTTTGTTGAGGTAAAACCCAAAAATGGCGCAGCGCCCAATGGCCGTCACTCTCAAGAATGAACACCGAACCCGTGGCGAGGGAGCTTGCTCCCGTTGGACTGCGTAGCAGTCCCATGCTCTTGAAGCAAAGAGCAGGGCCGCTTCGCAGCCCAGCGGGAGCAAGCTCCCTCGCCACGGGTTAGCGGTGCCTGTGCTATCTCTTGAGTGATCGGCATCAGGCGCCGCATCGGTTTTTCATTCGCCCCTTACTGAAGGTTACCGGGCGAATCCAACACCTTCACCACGTCATCAACCACCGCCTTGACCATCTCCTGCAAGTAATGCGACGCCCAGGCGTAACGGTCCGTTTCCTTGGTCATCGCCGCATCTTCGGCGAGTTGCTTGGCGACGTGGAGGAGGTCGGAGGCGTGGTGCAAGGCTTCGTGCAGGGAGACACCGCTGTTGACGCGAAATAGCGGTTGGTCGGAGTGGAAGGAGAAGGGGGTGACGCCGAGGGTGGTTAACGCAGACGGATCTGTAGCGGTCATCGGTAAAACTCCCATATCAATTGAGAGCTACCACATTCGTTATCAGGCGAATTGGGTGGCAGCTGTGCGCAGGCTGATAAACCGGAGATACAGGAACCCGGCAGACCCGAAGGTCTCCCACGCACAGCCGCCATTGCACGAAATGGTGGGCGAAAAAAAAAACGCCAGCAAATCGGGTTTTGGGGGCGCTAGGTGCGCCTGCATCTTGCCGGGTTATCAGGCCCGGTCGCTGAATTGGCAGCGACGGAGGGGAGAGTAGCGTGGTGGTGGGGTGGGTGCAACTGGGAAAAAGGGGGCATCTCTTGGCTTTACTTTGCTTCGCCAGTTGCCAGCGGACCCATGCGGGGGGTACGCCCCGGAAATTATCACCTAAAGATGTGAGGGCAGGCTTGATCGCTTGGTCAATGGCTTAAGGTGAAGGCCGCTTTCGGCCAGAAGCGGACTCTCATAAACCAGTGATGCTGGACGCTGGGAATGGGCATTGCCATGCCAAAACAGCAGGATGATGGATTCGTAAAATGAGTAAAGTCGATGGTACACCCGGCTATGAAAAGGAGTGCTTCAATTGCCCGCTGTGGTGCATTCGCTGGTATGAAATGGAGCGACGTACTCTTGAATAGCAATGAGTACGCATCTGTATCATTCTCGATCTGTTCCCCCTGCAAAGATCCAGTATCTGGATCACTTATGAAGGTGGCGGCAGGCATAATCACGCCTGGAATTCCGATGGAAGGGTATCTAGGACACAGGTTGACTTGATATTCCCTTCGGAGTGCATCGCACCTAGGGCGCAGAGGAAATGCAGGTGGCATCAGTAAACTAAAGAGTGAAACAAAGGGGCGGATCTATTTCTGAAAAATAAATCAGCCCCTTTGTTCAGATAGAAAAAGTTTTGCGCAACATTGGCTAAATCGTACGTGTTTCCAGGGTCGTTATCTTTAACTTGAAATATATTTTATCTTAGGCTCACTTACCCTTCACCTTTTCGATGATTTTTGCCAATCCGTCCAGACCGTCAAAAGTCGAGGGTAACTCATTTTCACCAACTACCAATCCGCTGAAAATTACTTGTTCAAATCGATCTAAAGTCAGCTCCTTAGAAGAGATTTCACCATTGGATTTGGATACTATCTTTCTAGCGTCGCCTGAAAATTTCACATAGCTTTGAATGAACTGAAGTAGTGCTATACGAAGGTCAAGTTGAAGTATCTGCGCTTTCACGCCTCTAAAGTTGTGAAGCGCCACGCGAAAAAAGTATACGAACACCAATTCCAAAGCAGCAATCGATACGGCTGTATAGACATCAATCTCCGGGATTTTTAGCTCAGCATAATAGACATATATTTTCAGTGCTGCTGGGGAGATCATCATCGCTGCCAAAAGCAGTAAACACGCAAAATTGAAATGCTTTTCGATTGCCTTGCGAGTTCTCATTTTTGAAAACCCTGATGCCAGCTCTACAAAATCCGAACCAATTTTAAGCTTTTTTAGACCTTCCGCCAGGTGTGCTACTTTTTGCTGCCCTTCGTTGAGGGTGCGCTCACTGTCAGCATTAATTCTCACCGCGCGTTCAATAGTTCCTGGAAGTTTTTTTATAGCAACAATATCCTCATGATGAAGATACTTTTTCAAAACTCCAATCAGCATTGAGTGCTGACCGTACTTTATTTCACTTGCTGCGCGGTGATCTAGGTTTAGGTCCGGCATCACCCTAAGTCCATATCTCAACTCGTCAGAAATATCGTTGGGGTTCGATACTTCATACTCCTGCACAAAGCGAAATATATAAGCAGCCAACAGTTCAGAATCTTTGGAGTTTTGAGGATCTATAGTCTCCAATTTTTCTTTAAAAACACGACCGATCATTTCAATGTTAAATAGGCAGTCGCGTTCGAAAGCAATATAATTATTTCGCATCGCGGCTAGTGATCTAATTATAAAAAAATTGATATCACTAGCGTCCATCCCGTCAGTATTTATTGCGCTTTTGTACCGACTCTCAGTCTCGTGAAGGAGACGATGCATCTCGTCATCCTTAAAATACCCCTTAGAAGACTCAGTGTCTGTTACTTCCGTTTGTTGAGACATGTCCATTCCAAAATTCATCAGTGGCCAATCACGATGCCGGCCATAAGCCACCATCCTATCATCTGTGAAGCTCCACCGCGAAATGACGACCGAAAGGGACTGAAAAGGGACAAATTTATTTGTCATCGCCCGTTTCCGACTGAAGGCGGTCTTCCTGCGGTAGCTATTTCTGGCCGAAAACAGTCCTTGGTGGTTCGAGGGAGCGCGTAAACGTTGAAAGTGAGTTAAGACATATTCAGGGCAAATCAGAGGCGGCCATAGACCGCAGAGAACCAAAATGCCGAGTGTAAATGCCCGTACTCTAAGGCCTGAAGCGGTCTGAAACCATCTTAAAAAGGGTTCGAATTCCTATCCAGTACGATTGATCGCTGAAATGAACCTATTGCTGTCGTTTGCGAAAGGGAGCGACCGGCCAAAAGCAGTCATTCGTCCAGAACGGCGATGGCACCGAGAAGAAAGAGGATAGGGACAAAAAAGGGGGGATTTCTGGAAAATACATTCGCCCCCTTTAGCTCTCTACTTGCGTAAACCCAATTGGCGATCTTGCCGGTTCACCTGACAGATTGTGCCCCAAACAGAATGGGAACCGCGTCCAGAAAATGGAGCATTTCAGGCTCCTTGGTGTTCAAGCTTCGCCAACCGTCATCCTCCTCCCTGATTGCGAAGTTACCACTTTCGAGTTGATCGACCAGCCACTCCATAAACTCATCAACGGACCTGCCCACAACGTATTTATCTTCTTCGTCACTGCCAAAATTAATGACTTGTCCCAAGGTTCCGCGCTCCCCTGGATCCAAATCAACCCCGAGATGATTGCCACCGTAGTCGAAGGCGAAGGGTATCCAGTATCTGTTGGCGTATAGAGCCTGGATAGCGCCGGAGTTTCCCGAAGTGCAGAATGCACTCGCCTCGGTCATTTCTTCGGGCGACCACTCATCGATGATATCTTTCCAAGACTCCCAATGTGTCTTGGCCGCTGCCAGCGACAGAAAACTAAGTCCATAAAAGGGCCCTGAATTCGCAGCACCGTGTTGCCCGTCGTGCAACCTGTAGAGCTGCTTCAAGCTTTCTGGAAAAGGTCGGCCAACAAGGCTTTCGAACTCTTCGATTGCAGCATCCGAACAGCCCGGGGCCAGATCCCGACGTACTTCAGGAAGATGGGCCTCTAACCATTTTTCCAGCCGTTCAATCACTGTCTTCATTAAGCGTTTCCAATCATGTAAAAGTGCACGCTAACTTAGATTGAGGTTTTGTGAAAGGCAGGCTGGAGCCTGCGCTAATGCAATCTGACCTTCACCGTGAACTCTGGTTGCCATGCCTTGAGAATGGCTCAAACCGACGGTCCGCTCCTGGCCGATAGCAGCCTCTCGGACTTTGAAATTGACGAATGCCCAGGCCCCTATTGCTTACTGACGCGTCGACTAACATTTTCTGATAATGCATAAAATATGCAATTTAGCATTTGCCAACCCCCAAAACTCCCGGCACTATCGCCGTTATGCAAAAACGCAACGTTTCAACCGTCTTACGAGAGCTGCTGGACCGCGACCGGATCTCCCCCACGGAGCTTCACCGGCGTACCGGCGTGCCTCAATCCACACTCTCGCGGATCCTCAGCGGCAAGATCGTTGATCCGTCGGACAAGCACATCTCGCGCATCGCCGAGTACTTCCGCGTCAGCACCGACCACCTGCGCGGGCGCGCGGCGATGGGTGCTGGGCGCGATGATGGGCGCGACCCGATGCATTCGGAACTCAAGGACATAAGCCTGTGGGACGACGACACGCCCGTTAATGATGACGAGGTGTCGATCCCCTTTTTGCGCGAGGTTGAATTGGCTGCTGGATCAGGAAGATTCGTCATCGAGGAAAGCGAGAAGGCCAGCCTGCGGTTCGGCAAGCGCAGCCTTCGCCACAACGGTGTGCAGTTCGACCAGGCCAAATGCGTGACAGTGCGTGGCAACAGTATGTTGCCGGTGCTGCGCGACGGCGCGACGGTTGGGGTGAATGCGGGCAAGAGCGGCATTGGCGACATCGTCGATGGCGACTTGTATGCCATCAATCACAATGGCCAATTGCGGGTGAAACAGCTCTACCGCCTGCCTTCCGGGATTCGCCTGCGCAGTTTCAATCGCGATGAGCACCCGGACGAGGACTACAGCTTCCAGGATATCCAGGATGAGCAAATCAGCATCCTCGGCCATGTGTTCTGGTGGGGCATGTACGCCCGTTAACCTCCTTGCGTAAGACAAAGCCCGCCCATGTGCGGGCTTTTTTTCGACCGTAGAAAACCGGTAAACCCCTGGCCCATAAGGTTCGAAATGCGCTGGTGCATTCCGATAGCAAAAATAAATGCATTTGCGCATTGACTGTATATGCATACATGCATATTCTCCATCTCAAGCCAGCCAACAAGGTGGTGGAGGCGGCAAGGATGCTGCCAAGGAAAGTGACAAGGAAGGCACGCAACATCGGCAAGGACGCCATCGAAGCGATGGCAGGGATGCCAGGCAACACCGGCAAGGATGCCGACGCTCTTTAGTTACACCGCTTTAAAATAACAGGCAGCGATGAACCGGCCTTAACGGTTCAGAGGGTTGGCAACTGACCCGGGTGTGCAGCGTAAAGCACCAGAAGCAGTTATCCGGCAGACAGGGATCGTGGTCGGAAAAACATTGAGGAAAGAACCGTACCGCGCCAGTAGCGCCGAACGTTCGAGGACATCATTACTGAAAAGCCCGGGCAACCGGGCTTTTTGGAATGCCGACCTATCGAAGCATGTGTAAATGAAAAATGGACTATTGAGTGCTCAGCCAGGAGGCGTGACATGACAAATGAACAGCAAGCGTTAGCGGAAATGCCTATCTGGCTGGTCATCGTATTGGCAGTGATCGGCGGTGTATCCGGCGAAATGTGGCGCGCCGATAAGGAGGGCGCACGTGGTTGGTCGCTGATGCGCCGCCTGGCCCTGCGCTCCGGCGCGTGCATGGTCTGCGGCGTTTCAGCCTTGATGCTGTGCTATGCCGCCGGCATGTCGATTTGGACCGCCGGCGCCATTGGCTGCCTCACCGCCATGGCCGGTGCCGATGTCGCCATCGGCCTTTATGAACGCTGGGCGGCCAAGCGCATCGGGGTCAACCAAGGCTCCGGTCAAGACCCGCAGTAACCGTTGCAAGGACGCTATTTAATATGACCCTTATCGAAAAGCCCTCCCAACTGCCCCTCGCCATCGGCGCGGCGCTGCACGCGGCCTTCCCGGACTTGAAGGTCGGCAATCATCAGGATTTTCAGGGCGCCTTGGATAAAACCGGCGTGTTGATCACGGTCGAAGGCAATGGCCCAGGCATTCGCTCTCGCGAAGGGCGCAAGGCTCACGCCCTGACGATTTCGCTCCGGGCCATGGTGGCGCCGGGTGCGCTGCCGTTTGATGCCTGCGACCTGGCCAGTCAGCTTATGGACCAGGTGCTGGATAACCGTTGGGGCCTACCGTTGGCCCAGTGTGATTTGCCGATAAATATCGTCGCCGCTCCGGTTGCTGCAACAACAGCAGAAACGGACTACGACACTTGGACTGTCTCCTTCACCCAGACCGTCTACATCGGGCCGGTATTACTCACAGATCCTACCGGCCAGCCGCTGTTTGCCCGCACCTGGGAAGTGTCGAACATCGACGATCCCGACCAATACAAACCATTGGCGGAGTAGCCCATGTTCGACGCGCTGTTACGCATGCAACTAGGGCCGATTGTCGAACGCCTGGCAGAGATGGAAACCCAACTTGAAGACCTGTATCGACGCGCCGAGAGTTTTTGTCGGATCGGCACGTGTCAGTCGGTCGATGCCGCCAGCAATACCTGCAAGGTCAGCCACGGTGATTTGCTCACCCCGGCGATCCGCTTTTTCAACCCCAGCGCAGGCGCACAAACCGAAACGCGTATCCCGTCCGTGGGTGAACAATGCCTGTTGCTCAACTACGGCGGCGGCGAAGGCGGTGGGCAGTCTGTGGCCTTGTTCGGCCTCAACAGTAGTCAGTTTCCGCCCGTCTCCAGTGTTGCCACATTGACCCGACGACGCCATCAGGACGGCACCCAAAGCGACTATGACGATGCCAGCCACATTTTCAATTGGGTCAACGGCCCCACCACGTTCAGCGGTTCGCGCGAACAGGTAGACGTCAAAGTCGGCGCCGCCAGCTTGGTCATGAGCGCCCAGAACATCACCCTGCAAATCGGCGGCACCAGCCTGGTACTGGACGCTGGCGGCGCGCACTTCAGCGGCCCGCTGGTGGACCATCAAGGCCGCGTCATCAGCCCTCGATAAGGACATCCCATGCTCGGCATCGATCGAAACACCGGGGCAGCCGTCGATGACTGGCTGCAGTTCGTGCAGCGCGCCACCCGAGCGCTGACCACCCCCGTGGGCACTCGGCAGAAACGCCCGCTATATGGCTCGCTGATCCCGCAACTGCTCGGCCAAAACCTCGGCGACGACCTGCTGATACTCGCCCAAAGCCACGCCGCGCAGGCGTTCTACAACAGCCACAACGGCATCGGCGATTTTCAACCCCAGGTCATCGTCGCCACCCGCCAAGGCGCCGGCCTGCTGTTGCGCTTCGCCGGCACCTGGAAAAACCGCCAACAAACCTTCGAGGTCGTGACATGAGCATGCTGATCCCCGGCCAGAACCAACTGGCAGAACCGGCCATCATTGCGGTGGATGAGTTCGAGCCGCTGCTGGCCGAATTCAAGGCGTTTGTGGTCGATTACGTCGCCACCCGAGCACCGCAAAGCGCGGCCAAACTCAAGGTCAGCCTCGACAACGAAAGCGAGTTGCTGACCCTGGCCCTGGAAGCCTTCTGTGTAAGGCTGCAAACCCACGAACGCAAATACAATGCCCGTATCAAGCAGATGCTGGCGTGGTGGGCCACCGGCAGCAACCTGGATGCGCGCCTGGCGGACATGGGCCTGGAACGCCAAGTGCTCGATCCAGGCGACCCGGCGGCGTTTCCGCCGGTGCCGCCGACGTTGGAGAGTGACGACGACGCTCGCTTGCGTTATTACCTGGCGCCGCATGCACCGGCAGCCGGCTCGCGGATGCAGTATCGGCGAGAGGTTTTTACCCTGGGTGAACGGCCGTCGGTGAAGGTGCAAAGCGCGACGCCGGGCGTGGTGACGGTCAGCTACACCTTTGATCCCGACGGTTATGCCGCGCAGGTCAAGGACGGTAACGCTCGTCGAACAGCGCCCGGTGAAGTGATGGTGACTGTGCTTGCTCGTGAGAGCGACGGCACGCCGTCCGCCGATTTGCTTGACGGGGTTCGTCGCCATTTCGCACGGCCGGATGTACGGCCGGAGACCGATCTGGTCAGCGTGCAAGGTGCGCAGATCCTGCGTTACAAGATCCGGGTCGTGGCCAAGATCAATGCCGGGCCGGATTCGGGGCTCACTCAAGTTGCGGCGCAGAAACTGCTGCTGGACTACGCAGAGTCCTGTCATCGCCTCGAAGGGCGGGTGGATCCCAGTTGGATTGATTACGCGATTCACAGCGCCGGTGCCGCGCAGTTACAGATCGTTGAACCGCTCGAACCCATTATCAGTAACGCCTTCCAGGCCCCTTATTGCACGGGTGTCGAGGTGGAGGTGCGCACGCTATGAGTGAGCACAAAGCGAGTTTGTTGCCAGCCAACAGCTCACCGTTGGAAAAGGCTCTGGACGTGGGATTCGGGCAATTGCTCGACCGGGTCATGCCGCCGTTTCCTGCGTTGATGAATCCACTGCAAACCCCTGGCGAATTCCTGCCTTACCTGGCCGCCGACCGCGGCGTCAGTGAATGGGACGCCGACGCCAGCGAAACCGAAAAGCGCCTGACCGTGGCCTTGTCCTGGCAGATCCAGCGTCAGGCCGGCACGCCCAAGGCGTTGAGTTATGCGGTGGAATCGCTGGGGTTCACCCCCAACATCAGCGCCTGGTATCAGCAGCGGCCAAGGGATATGCCCTACACCTTCGACGTGCAGGCCATCATCGGGCGCAGTTGGTCCAGCGGTGATCACAATCGTTTGATTCGCCGTATCAACGCGGCCAAGAGCGAGCGGGACCAGGCGACCATCACCATCGTGCATGAAACCCAAGGGCGACTTGCGCTCACTCAAGTCCTCCATGCGCCGTTAAGTGACGGCGAGTTGTATCTGGACGGAGCGCTGCCGGACGTTGTGCTGGTTGCCCGGCTTAACAGCGCTGGGGTTGCCCAGCACTACACCATTAACGACTACGACCTCAGGGCGCAGCCATGACAGATGACATTACGCGCCTGGTGCGCTTCACCTCCAAGGGTTTGGATGAAGTGCTGCAGGCAAAGAACCAGGGCTTGAAAGGCGAAATCACCCACATCGGCGCCGGTACTGGCCGCTATAACCCGGACGGCACCGAAGTGGCCTTGCGCGACGAGCGCCAGCGTGTCGCCATTGTGGATTACGAGGACTTGGGCGAGCGCCAACTCAGGATGGCCGCGCTGTTTGATGGCGACGGTGAATATGAGATTGGCGAGTTCGGTTTTTACCTCGCCAGTGGGACCCTGCTGGCGGTGTATTCCGTGGCGGGGAAGTTGCTGACCTATAAAGCGTCGGCGGCACGGGTGCTGCAAAAGTTTACGCTGGATATTTCGCCGTTGCCAACAGACAGTGTGACGGTGGTAGTGGGCAGTGAAAACCTCAATGTCTTATTGACCGAAGAATTCGCTCAACTGGCGGCAGCCAGCGTTGACAACATGGCGAGGCATGTGGGGATTTTGTTTCGCGTCATGAGTATGGAAACCAAATAGATATTTTACAGGGAGTTTAAACGATGAGTTTGGAAACGGTAATCGCCGGCTTGGTGTCGGCATGCAATGCGTTGACGGATACGGTCAACAAAAAGATTTCATTGATAGATCAACGCGTCGCTGCGGCAACTGAACAGGTTCCAGCTGCTGTTCGAGCAGAGGTTAACAAGGCGTTATATGTCGACTCTTCCAGCGGTGTGGACACTAATAGTGGTTTGACTCCCGATAAGCCGCTTAAAACTATTGCGGCGGCGGTGAGCAGAGTTATGTTGTGCGGCTCCGCGACTATTTTTTTGCGACGCGGTAAGGTTTATGAAGTCGGTCGGGGCCTGGGCGGCACCAACGTTGATAATATGTCGATTCTATTTGTGCCCTACGGTACGGAAGCCTCTAAACCAATTGTGCGCGGGGCATTGGTGCGCTTTTCTGATTCCAATACTTATGTGTGTGGTGGGTTCTCTGCCTTCACCGAGATGTCTATCAAGTTTACGGACTGCCGAATCGAAACTGGGCTGGCTAATGGAGTGACGCAATACGGTCCCGATTACGGAGGTTTGTTTACTCGCGACGGTGGTTTTGGTGAGAGTGTGAGTTTTAAACTCTTCTTTCATAAGTGTGAAGTCGTTGTTCAAGACGTGCCGCTGTTCAGCACGTATTACGGGTTTATTCAACTTAGCCTTGCGCAGACGACAATCAGTAAAGGTGGGACACAGAGCACAATCGTGAATGTCGGTGTGCCTAAAATGGTTGATATCAGTAGCGTGTCTATTGTTGGTTTCGGCGCTGGGGCAACGCTGGATAATCTGCTTACTTTGGCGCCAGGTTCCTACACCGCCAGGCAGGTCTATACAACTATTTCTGCATAAGGAGTTTTTAAGTGAGAACAGTTACTTACAAGGGCTCGATCTACGTCAATCCAGACGCAGAGAGTCTTCAGCATATCGGTTTGTCGTCTGACGATGCGGCTGAGGTTATGGCACTGCTGGTTAGCAGTGAAACGCTGCAACGTCGAGACGAGCTACTGCAAGTCGCGGCGATACGCATCGCACCGCTGTTGGATGCACAAGAGTTGGGGAAGGCAACCGATGACGAGTTGGCACGGCTGCAAGCCTGGAGGCTGTATCGAGTCGAACTGAACCGCCTCGACAAGCAGGCAGGTTTCCCATCCTCAATCGATTGGCCTATAGCGCCAATCCAGTGACTGACACGACCGCGAAAGCGGTTTTTTTTCGCCCACTGAATTTTCCTATTCAGAAGGCATTTTTGCGTCTGGAGAAACTTACCCATGGCCAACCGCCAAACCTACACCGTCCTCATCCCATTCCCCACCGGAGGTGGCCACTGGTCCACCGCCGGCGAGGAGCTTGAACTGCTGGACGTCGAAGCATCCGCCCTGCGCACCGCCGGCCGCCTGGAACTGACCAGCGTCCTTAACTCCACCCCCAAGAAGGCTGACTAATCATGGCTGAGGTTTTGAACTTCGAGCACAACGGCATCACCGTGAATGCCACTGAATCCCCCGAGGCCATGGGTGGCCTGGGCGACAACGTTATCGGCCTGGTCGGCACCGCGCCGAATGCCCACGCGTCGATTCCGAAAAACGCGCCGTTTCGCATCAACAGCTTTACCACCCAGGCGCTGCTGGACCCTACCGGCACCGAGTCGGGCACGTTGTTTCAGGCGGTGTACCAGATCCTCAAAGTGGTGAAAGTGCCGGTTTATGTGGTGATCGTGGAGGAGGGCGCGACCCCGGCCGACACCCTCAATAACGTGATCGGCGGCAACGAGCCGACCACCGGCCGCAAGCTGGGCCTGGCTGCACTGGCCAGTGTCCCTGAAGACCTGACCATCATCGGTGCCCCAGGCTTCACCGGCACCAAGGCTGTGGCCGGTGAGTTCGCCTCCTTCGGCAAGCGCATCAAGGCCCGTGTGGTGCTGGACGGCAAGGACGCGTCCGTCGCTGACCAAGTGACCTACAGCGGCGAGCTGGGCGGTGCCGACCTCGGCTTCGACCGCTGCCTGCTGGTGCACAATATGCCGTCGGTGTATTCCAAGGCGGCGAAGAAAAACGTGTTCCTGTCGCCATCCTCGCTGGCCATCGCCGCACTGGCCAAGGTCAAGCAATGGGAAAGCCCAGGTAACCAGGTGACCTTCGCCGAGGACGTTTCCCGTGTGGTCGAGTACAACATCCTCGACACCTCCACCGAAGGCGACCTGCTCAACCGTTACGGCGTGAGCTACTACGCGCGCACTGTCCTTGGCGGCTTTTCGCTGCTGGGTAACCGCTCCCTCACCGGCAAGTTCATCAGCTACGTCGGCCTGGAAGATGCCATCAGCCGCAAGCTGGTCAAGGCCGGCCAGAAAGCCATGGCCAAGAACCTCACCAAGTCGTTCATGGACCAGGAGGTCAAGCGCATCAACGACTGGCTGCAAACCCTGGTGGCCGATGAAACCATCCCCGGCGGCAGCGTGTACCTGCACCCGGAGCTGAACAGTGTCGAGAAGTACAAGAACGGCACCTGGTTCATCGTCATCGACTACGGCCGTTACGCGCCGAACGAACACATGATTTATCAACTCAATGCCCGCGATGAAATCATCGAGCAGTTCCTGGAGGACGTTCTCTAATGTTTACCAACCGTGTAAGACAGGCCATTGCGGCCACCCTTCAAGGCCTGCCGTTGTCCGCGACAGTAGAGGAGTTCACCCCGCCGAAGATTGAGTTCGACATGGAGTCCATGTCCGGTGGGCGCTTCATCGCCGAAGAAATGGCCAAGAGCGGCAAGGTGCTCAATGCCAAGTTGGTTCTGCAAGGTGCCGGGCCGGAAATCATGCTGGCCCTGGGCGTGCGCTTGGGTGACGACATTCTGCTGAACGTGCGAGAAGCCGGTCAGGATCAGGATGGCAAAACCTACTTCACCTACCACACGGTCGGCGGCAAACTCAAATCCCTGGAGGAGGCGAAGCTGAAGATGGGCGACAAGGTCACCACCACTTTGGAACTGTCCTGCCGTACCTACAACCGTCTGGAAAACGGCATTTCGGTGATCGACATCGACGTGCGCACCCAGAAGTTCGTGCTCAACGGCGTCGACATTCTCGGCGATGCACGCCGCGCGGTGCTGATGCCTTAAAGGCGAAGCGGGCACGGACAATGTGGGAGCTGGCTTGCCTGCGATGGCATCACCTCGGTGCACCAGACATACCGAGTCGCCTGCATCGCGGGCAAGCCCGGCTCCCACATTGACTTTGTTTAACCTCAAAAATGCTTAACAAGGAATTGCCCCATGGCCTGGATGCCACCGCTGCACATTCTGCTGTCCCCGATCACCGCCGACACTGGCGCGACGATCCAGCAGATTCAACTCAAGCCGTTGTTTTACGCCGCGCAAAAAGACGCGCTGGCCCGGGCCGGTGATGACGAGGACGACCAGTTTTTTGAACTGGCGAAACTCGCCACCGGCCTGTCGGAAAAAGAACTCGACCAGCTCAAGCGCCCGGACTACGTGAGCATCGCTCAGTACGTACATGACATGTCGACACGCCCTACTTCGTTCTTCCTGGATCAGCCTGAAGAAGCGAACCACGATCAGCCTGTCCAGCTGTTGCTGGCCCTTGACGCGGCCGGTCGCAGCCTGACCGAACTGCCCCTGGAAATGCCCGCCCTGCGCGCCACCAAGGTGATGAAAAAACTCGCCACCAACAAAGAACGCGCCGAGTTCATCACCGCTCATTGCACCGGCCTGATGATCCCCGATCTCGCTGGCCTGACCGTACCCGACTGGACGGAACTGCAGGAGCGCATCGACGATTTTTTAAATCAACCGGCGGACTTCTTTCGCAGCGCGACATCGAAGTAATCCTCGATGTGGTGCCGCTGATTTACTCGGTCAATGAGGCAGAGATCCTCGACTGGGACGCCGGCAAAGCATTGCGCCGCTACGACATCGCGATCACTCGCCTTGGCGTTAAACAGGAGTAAGCGGGATGCAAAACAAGTATTCGCTCGCGTATGCCATGGCCAAGGATGGCCAAGGTATTTTTAGCAACGCAGACAACGCAAAGGGGGGCGAGATTGTCAGCCCAGGCCCTTTGGTCTCTGGTGCTCTCGCAGAAGCGCCGTCGTTGTCCTCGATGAGTCTGGCGCTGACCAATGCAGGCTTGCAACTCAATGGCCTCTCGCTGTCCCTGGGGTTAGTGCGCAACAGCGTGGACGCGCTGGAAGACGCCTTGTCGCGGCTGAAGGCGGTGGACGTTGAACCGTCTAAAATCGATCAGCGTAGTGAGCAGAAGACGACCACCGAGGTTAAGTCGAGCGCATCGCAAGATCGGAGCTTGGTCCGTGACGCCATGACGTTGCGCGATGTAAAGAGCCTCGATCCGGTCGCAGCCTTCCAGCAATCGTTTGCTGCACCCGCCGTTGCGGAAAAAACTACCACTCAATTGCGAGAGGAGTCGTCAAAGAGTGAGGAGCGGCTCTCCACCACGCTGAAGCTCGCGCCGGTGCTCGGGGAGGACTGGTGGCTGCAAGCCAAGACCCATGTGATGGACCGCGCCAACACCATAGCGGGTGAGTCGCCCACAGCTGTCACCGCTGTAAAAATGGCTGAGGTGGTCGTTTTGCCGGTTATTTCACCCGTCATTACTGGCTTTTTTTCGGGCTTGGGAGAGACGATCAAAACCCGGGTAACGGGTAACTTGGTTGATGTAACGCTTGGCAAGTTGCCTGGAGTCGCCGGCAAGCTATTCAAGAGTGATGGCTTTAAAAAGGATAAGTCCTGCTGCTGTGCTGCTGCTGTTCAAGCCTCACCCAGTAGCCGCCGCGTCAGCCGTAGAAGTTCTTCTGCCAGGAAGAAGAATACCCAACCGCCAAAATCGCAGAATAAGAAGACGCAGCGCGCGCAGAACAAGCAAGGTTCGCAGAAGAAACAGGCTTCCGTGGCCAAGCCAGCTGCTACCAGGCTTGCATCCACAAAAAGCGGCGGCGTGATGGCGACGCTGCGCGGTGTGTCTGAGCGCTTTGCCAAGTCCTTTTTCCCTGCGCAGTCGAATGGTTTTCACGCCGGTGGCCCTACTCAGGGGATGCAACTGCGCGAGGTCCAGGCAAATAGTCGAAAGCAGGGCGCTGATTACCGTCAACCGGCTGCTGGCAGAGGGCCGGGGCTGATGGAGGCCTTGGAGCGAGGGCTTGTCCCCCTGCCTTCTGATGGGCGTATGACTGCTCTGCCAAACACACAGGCCTTCAGCCATGAGCGCTCAACTGAGGCGCTGCCTCACGCGCCGAAGCTGCCGGCCTCCGGCCTGTCAGGCGCGGTGAGCAAGCTGGAGTCCTCCGCCGCCCGCCGCCTCGGCCCGATGAGGTATGTCGACACTGCCATGGATGTGGCCGAGGGTATCCGCAACGGCGACGCCAAAGCCGTCGGTGCAGGCCTCACCACTGCAGGTGGCGCCTGGGCAGGAGCCTCCGCCGGCGCGGCCATTGGCACGCTGATTTTTCCCGGTGTCGGCACCGCGGTCGGCGGTGCCATTGGTGGTTTGCTTGGCAGTGAAGCGGGCACCTGGCTGGGTGACAAATTGTTCGGCTCAACCGACCGACTGCCTGCACCCGGTGCAGTGAGCAAAGAGCTCAACGCCGCGCGTACCGACAATGTGCAAGTCACCCTCGCGCCGAGCATTCAGATTACCGGCGTGAACCCCGCCGATGCCCAGCAAGTCGTCAACCAGGTGATCCAGGCCCTGCAATTTCAGTGCATGCCGATGGTCACCGACACCCTTGGCATTCGGCGCAACGCGGCGCTGGCCGATCCACCAGGAGGTGATTGATGCAACAACAAATGGTCCTCGGCGACTTTATTTTTGGCCTGTCCCGTGGCTTTGCCTATTCCGGGCTGGTGCGTACCACTGATGGCGGCTGGAGTGACCTGGCGATTATTGCCAGCAAACCCCAGTCGCGGCAAAGCGGCCAGAAGCTGGAGAAGCTCACGTTCACCGGCACAGCGATGTATGCCATCGGCATGCAGCGCCTGGACGAGTTGCGCGCCCTGCAAAATGCGCGTGCGCCCTTACCGCTGGTCGATGGCATCGGCCGTAACTGGGGCCTGTGGCGGATCAATTCGGTGATGGAAACCCAGAGCAACGTGATCGATGACGGCACTGCCATGGTCATGGCCTGGACTATGGAACTGGAGGAATTCGTCAATGCGTAGAGTGCGAAGTATCGCCGGTGATTCGGTCAACCTGTTGCTCTACCGCGAATTGGGCCGTTGCGATGACGCGGCGGAAGAAACCCTTTGGCGTCTGAACCCCGAGCTTGCCGAGTACGGGCCGGTACTGCCCGCCGGTGTTTGGGTCATCGTTCCGGAAATGCAAGCGCGGCCGGCTGCTGTGCGGCCTGTTCTGGCGTGGGATTAAGGAGGCGACATGGCACAGGGATTTACGCCGATCGTGGAGTTTTATGGCGCTAATGCCGCGCTGCTCAATCAACGCCTGATGCATTGGAGCCATACCGACGCCGCAGGTATCGAGTCTGACCGGCTGGAGTTGACCCTCAATATCGAGGGGCTGGAAGGTTTGCCCAGCCTGAGCGGCAAGATCGGTTTGCGCGTGGGTTATCAGGAGTCCGCGCTGGTGGAGAAAGGCGAGTTCGTGATCACGCAGCGCACGCCCGTGCTGTTTCCCATGCGCTTGATGATCGTGGCGACAGCCGCACCTTTCAGCATGCTCGACGCCAGCGGTTATCGCCAGCGACGGTCGGCCAGTTACGGGCCAACCACGTTGGGCGCACTGTTTCGCCAACTGGTCAGTCGCCACGGGTTTTCACCGCGTGTGGCCCCTGCGCTGGAAGGCATTGCGATTGCCCATATCGACCAGTCCAATGAAAGCGACATGGCGTTCATCACCCGCCTTGCCAAGCGCTACAGCGCGGTCACCAAACCAATCAACGAGCTGTACGTGCTGGCCGAGGCGGGGCAGGTCAAATCACTTACCGGGCAACTATTACCGCAGGTGAAGCTGTCCGTGACCCAGGACAACCGTCCCGGTGACCAGGCCTTCATCACTGCCAAGCTCGACGAAACGTCTCGCTCCAAATACATGGGCAGCCGCGTGACCTGGTGGGATGCCGCAGGTGGCAAACAGCAGGTAGTCGAGGTTGGGGTGGCCCCGTTCAAAACCTTGCGCCAGCGCTGCCAGAACCAAGCCGAGGCACGTGCCGTGGCTGAAGGCGAACTGCGACGTGTGGGACGCGAAGGTTTGAAACTGCTGATTGATTGCCCTGGCAACCCTTTGTTGGCTGCCGAAGGCGTGTTGTTGCTGGATGAAACCTGGCCTTCGTATATGCAGGGCCAGTGGTCGATGAAACAGGTGGTGCATGTTGGCGATCCGGCGACGGGGTATCGCAGTTCGATCACGGCGAATGGGTTGTCGGCATAGCCATTTTCAAAGGGAAAGCCCCATGGCGATAACGCTTGCTCAACTGCTTCAAGTGATGCCTGGAGCCCGCCTTAGAGCGGGCTTTTTTTTATCTGCGTTAAATGCGGTGCTGGTTCGCTACGACATTGGCACGCCAAAGCGTAGTGCCGCGTTCCTCGCCCAAATCGGCCACGAATCCGGCCAGTTGCTCTATTTACGAGAACTGGGCAGCGATAAATACCTGAGCAAATACGACACTGGCACCCTGGCCGCGCGTTTGGGCAACACCCCCGAGGCCGACGGCGATGGCCAGAAGTACCGAGGCAGGGGGCTTATTCAGATCACGGGGCGACGCAATTACCTGGCGTGCAGCCAGGCGTTGTTCGGCGACGACCGCCTGTTGCAGCAACCGCAACTGCTGGAGCAGCCGCAATGGGCGTGTGAGTCCGCCGCATGGTTCTGGCAGAGCAATGGTTTGAACGAACTTGCTGACAAAGACCAGTTCACCACTATCACCCGGCGCATCAATGGTGGCCTGAATGGCCTGGACGATCGTTTGCAGCTCTGGGCGCGGGCGAAGGCGATATTGGGCGTTTCCTGAGGCAGGATGCGCGTCGTCGGCCGTTAGCGTCTTGATGCACTCTGCAACTTGCATGGCCGATAGGCTCCTGTAGGGTAGGCAAACCCCCGCCCATTCCTGGAGACGACCGTGAAGGAAATCACTCAACTGGCCGCTGAACTGGGTCGCCGTTTGCAGGTGCTCAATGCCCACGTCACCACTGCCGAGTCTTGCACCGGTGGCGGTATCGCCGAAGCCATTACGCGTATTCCGGGCAGTTCGGCGTGGTTCGAGGCCGGGTATGTCACTTACTCCAATCGGCAGAAGACCCGCCAGTTGGGTGTGCCTGAGACGCTGTTCCCCAAGGTCGGCGCCGTCAGCCAGGAAGTGGTGGAGGCGATGGTGCGCGGTGCGCAGGAAAAAAGCCTGTCGCGCTTTGCCGTGGCGGTCAGCGGTGTGGCGGGGCCGGACGGCGGTTCGCCGGACAAACCGGTGGGCACCGTATGGCTGGCGTTCGGCGTGGGCGATGAGGTAACGGCCGAGCTGGCGCACTTCCCCGGCAACCGCGACGAGGTCCGCCGACAAACGGTAAAAGCCGCGCTTGAGGGCTTGTTGCGACGAGCTGCAGCAGAAATCGAAAATCAGGGGTAGGCGATCCCGGATCTTTGTGGAACAATACTGTCTACTTATACAGGTGTTGGCCGTCAGGCCTTATTGATTACGTGAGGACTTTAATGGACGACAACAAGAAGAAAGCCTTGGCTGCGGCCCTGGGTCAGATCGAACGTCAATTCGGCAAGGGTGCCGTAATGCGTATGGGCGATCACGACCGTCAGGCGATCCCGGCTATTTCCACTGGCTCTCTGGGTCTGGACATCGCACTCGGCATTGGCGGCCTGCCAAAAGGCCGTATCGTTGAAATCTACGGCCCTGAATCTTCCGGTAAAACCACCCTGACCCTGTCGGTGATTGCCCAGGCGCAAAAAATGGGCGCCACCTGTGCGTTCGTCGACGCCGAGCACGCCCTGGACCCGGAATATGCCGGCAAGCTGGGCGTCAACGTTGACGACCTGCTGGTTTCCCAGCCGGATACCGGTGAGCAAGCCCTGGAAATCACCGACATGCTGGTGCGCTCCAACGCCATCGACGTGATCGTGGTCGACTCCGTGGCTGCCCTGGTGCCGAAAGCTGAAATCGAAGGCGAGATGGGTGACATGCACGTGGGCCTGCAAGCCCGCCTGATGTCCCAGGCGCTGCGTAAAATCACCGGTAACATCAAGAACGCCAACTGCCTGGTGATCTTCATCAACCAGATCCGTATGAAGATCGGCGTAATGTTCGGCAGCCCGGAAACCACCACCGGTGGTAACGCGCTGAAGTTCTACGCTTCGGTCCGTCTGGACATCCGCCGTACCGGCGCGGTGAAGGAAGGTGACGAGGTTGTTGGTAGCGAAACCCGCGTTAAAGTCGTGAAGAACAAGGTGGCTCCGCCATTCCGTCAGGCTGAGTTCCAGATCCTCTACGGCAAGGGTATCTACCTGAACGGCGAGATGATCGACCTGGGCGTACTGCACGGTTTCGTCGAGAAGTCCGGTGCCTGGTATGCCTACAACGGCAGCAAGATCGGTCAGGGCAAGGCCAACTCGGCCAAGTTCCTGGCGGACAACCCGGATATCGCCGCCACGCTTGAGAAGCAGATTCGCGACAAGCTGCTGACCCCAGCACCAGACGTGAAAGCTGCTGCCAACCGCGAGCCGGTTGAAGAAGTAGAAGAAGTCGACACTGACATCTGAAGCAAACGATGACTGTTGTACTGGATACACTCGTCGCCGTTCGGCGCACTGCCATGGACCTGCTCGCTCGCCGCGAGCATGGTCGAGTCGAGCTGACGCGTAAACTGCGTCAGCGCGGTGCAGAGCCCGAGATGATCGAAACAGCCCTGGACCGTTTGACGGAAGAGGGGCTGCTTTCCGAAGCCCGTTACCTTGAAAGCTTTGTCTCCTACCGTGCGCGCTCCGGCTACGGCCCAGCGCGAATTCGTGAAGAACTGAGCCAACGTGGCCTGCAACGTGCCGATATCGACCTTGCCCTGCGTGAGTGCGGTATTAGTTGGCAGTCGCAGTTGGAGGATACCTGGCGTCGCAAGTTTGCCGGGCATCTACCAATTGATGCCAGGGAGCGTGCGAAGCAAGGGCGCTTCCTGAGCTATCGCGGGTTTTCGATGGACATGATCAGCCGGTTACTCAGCGGTCGGGACATGGAAGATTGAGTCTTCAGGTTGGTTAAATCCAAATGTGGGAGCAGGCCAGCCAGCTTCCACATTGGATTGTGTTGGCTGCTGGGATGCCAAATCCCGGTAAAACAAAAGGCCCACTACGACAGTAGTGGGCCTTTTTTTTTTGCCTTAAAAATCACGCCGGCTCTGGCGCCGCCCGCTGCTGTGTCTTCCCCTGAGCCTGGACCCAGTTCTCCGGCAAGTTGATGTAATCCACCAACTCCCGCAACCGGCCCTGATCACGACCGTTGAAGTTGAACACCAGCCGCGTCAAATGGCTGAACCTTGGTTCATCATGTTCCTCGCCTGTGTAAGCAAGCTGCTGGAACTCTCCACTTAGCCGCAAGCTGGCAAACTCGCTCTGCAAGTGGGTCAGTGCACGATCACTGAGCGGATGATTCATGCGCACCACAAACTCACGCTTCAACCAACGCGTGGAGTGGAAGTTGGCATAGAACTGGTTGATCTCCGCCACCGCCTCTTCAGCGCTGTAGACCAGGCGGATCAGCTTGAGGTCGGTGGGCAGGATATAGCGATTGGCTTCCAACTGACTGCGAATGAAGTCCAGTGCGCCTTGCCAGAAACCACCGCCTGGGGCATCCAGCAGCACCACCGGCACCAGCGGGCTCTTGCCGGTCTGGATCAGGGTCAGCACTTCCAGCGCTTCATCCAGCGTGCCAAAACCGCCCGGGCACAGCACCAACGCGTCGGCTTCCTTGACGAAGAACAGCTTGCGGGTAAAGAAGAAGTGGAAAGACAGCAGGTTCTCGGTGCCATCAATGGTCGGGTTGGCGTGCTGTTCAAACGGCAGGTTGATGTTGAACCCCAGGCTGTGTTCCAGACCTGCGCCCTCGTGGGCAGCGGCCATGATGCCGCCGCCACCGCCGGTGATCACCATCAGGTCGGATTGCGCCAGCAGCGTGCCGACTTCCCTGGCCAAGGCGTACAGCGGGCTTTCGACCGGCGTGCGCGCCGAGCCAAACACCGTGACCTTGCGGCGGCCCTTGAACTGTTCCAGCACGCGGAAGGCGTTATCCAGCTCGCGGATCGCCTGCAGCGTGATTTTTGCATTCCAACGGTTGCGGTCATCCTTGGCCATACGCAGCACGGTGAGGATCATATCGCGATAAAGGGGGATGTTCGGGCTGTTGGGAGCGACCAGCTGGAGTTGTGCGTCGACCTGCTGGGTGAGGTCAGCGCCGTTTGCTTCAAAATGACGGAGCAGGCGGTCATTCGGTTCGTAAGGCATTCAACTTCTCCTTCTTCACAGAACCTGGGCCATCGGCGAGAGATTCGTCCGCGGCCACGACACTGCGTGTGTCGCTGCACGCCTTAAGCGTTGCACGGTGTTCGCCAGGCGGCAAAACGGGCTCTGTATGTTCCTTGTGATTTGGAAACCTTTGCACTGCAAGTCGCAGGAGGGCAACCCTCTTTTGCCCTGGAAATGTTACAGAACGGCGTGAGAAACGCAGTAGATGGGCTGCCGGGATGGCTTGATCATGAGCCGAAAAACCCTTGGCTGGCAACCGCTTATTGGTCACTCATCAAGCAGTTTAGTTGGCGGCTGGCCAATGAGGCGAGGGAGGTGCGCGCCACCGGACAGCAGCGCGCGATGATCGAGCAACGGTTACTTTTTCTTCTTCGCCGCAGCGGGTGCCGGGCAATCGGCTTCCACGAACTTGACCGACGCTACCGGGCGGTTGGTCTTGTTCTCGGTGATCTCATAACGCATCACGGCGCCCTTGGCCATCAGCTCGCGATAGCCTTTGTTCAGGCATACGCTTTGACCCAGCTGGAAATACACAGCTTTGGGGTTTGCGCGCATCTGTTCGGCACGGTCAGGTAGCACACTGAGGTGATCAATCAGTTGCATGCCTTCAACGGTGTAGGCCACTTCCAGGGTCTTTGCATCGATTTCCCGGGGCAGGTCCTTGTTGCTCTCGGCCGCGACGCTCTGCAGTTTCCTGTTCATTTGGGCCTCCAGCAGCGACGCCGCGTGGGCGCCCATGGGCAGAACCAGCGCAAGGGCGACGGATGGGGCAACAAGGCGCAGCATGGAACGCAGCATGAAACTCTCCTGATTCGGTTACTGGTGCATAGACCAGCCACTGCGCTGTGCGTTCAGTGGCGCGCAATTATAGGGGACCGCTTGCCACTACAGCCAGGCGTATCGCTGGTAAACTGCGGCGACTTAAGCCTGATTCGAGTTTTGCCTGTGTCGATTGACCTCTGCTCGCGGTGCGCCCGATGAGCCACGCCGTCTCCCGCTTGCGTACCCAGCGCCTGGCGCGCGCCGTCCGGCCGTTTCTAAACCGTGGTTCGCGCGCCGAACGTTGCCCCGGTTGCCGGGTGATTCCCGAGTACTGCCTGTGCGCCTGGCGCCCAACAGTGCAGGCCCGCTCGGCCATGTGCCTGTTGATGCATGACGTGGAACCGATGAAACCCAGCAATACCGGCTGGCTGATCGCCGATGTGATCGATGACACCACCGCGTTCGCCTGGTCGCGCACAGAAGTGGACCCTGAGTTGCTGACCCTGTTAGCCGACCCGCAATGGCAACCGTATATCGTGTTTCCGGGCGAATTCGTTGCGCCTGAGCGAGTGTGCAGTGAGGTGAGGGTGCAAGACGGCAAGCGCCCGTTATTCATCCTGCTGGACGGCACCTGGAGCGAGGCGCGCAAGATGTTCCGCAAAAGCCCTTACCTTGCGCACTTGCCGGTGTTGAGCCTGGCGCCCGAACAGCTGTCACGCTACAAGCTGCGCCGGTCCAAGCGCGATGATCATTTCTGTACCGCCGAGGTTGCGGCGCTGTGCCTGGAGCTGGCCGACGACCCAGCGGCCAGCGAAGTGCTGGACGCCTACCTCGATGTGTTCAGCGCGCATTACCTGGCCGCTAAATTTCAATTGCCGCTGGACCCGGCGGACAGCGTGCACATGCGGCTCGCGCCCCATATCCCTACGGTATAACCAGACGACGTTTGCATGATGGCACCGTAAACCCGCAACCGGCTAAAATGCCCACGGGCGTAGTGCTTGACCCCCCAGGCTGCGCTGGGCATGCTGGGCGCCGATTGGGGCGTAACCGTGACTTTTCAGTGTCGTTTCAGGTGTTTTTGATGCTGAGTGTGCCCTGTGGCGATGGCTGCCTGGCCATTGCCTTGTGTACTGGCGAACCCTGAACCCATCAGGGCTCCCATAAAAAACAGGATCATTTAATCAATGGCCACATACGAAATCCTGATAGCCGATGACCATCCGCTGTTTCGCAGTGCGCTGCATCAGGCCGTTACCTTGGGCCTTGGCCCTGACGTGAGCCTGGTCGAAGTGGCCAGCATTGCCGAACTGGAAGCCCGCCTCAACGAAAAATCCGACTGGGACCTGGTGCTGCTCGACCTGAACATGCCGGGTGCCTATGGCTTCTCGGGATTGGTGCTCTTACGCGGGCAATACCCGCAGATCCCGGTAGTAATGGTTTCAGCCCAGGAAGAAGCCGACGTGGTGGTGCGCTCCAAGGAGTTTGGTGCCAGCGGTTTCATTCCCAAGTCCAGCTCTATGGAAGCGATCCAGAAAGCCGTGCGCACCGTGCTGGATGGCGACGTGTCATGGCCGCCGCAAGCGTTTGAAGAAATCAACGTGTCCGACGAAGCCAAAGCCGCCCGTGATGGCCTTGCCAGCCTGACGCCCCAGCAATTTCGGGTGCTGACCATGGTTTGCGAAGGCTTGTTGAACAAGCAGATTGCGTATGAGTTGAGTGTGTCGGAAGCGACCATCAAGGCCCACGTGACGGCGATCTTTCGCAAGCTCGGCGTGCGTACCCGCACTCAGGCGGCGCTGCTCTTGCAACAACTTGAGTCAATTTCGCAGCATTAAGCTGTACCCGATTCACGCTTTTTTGACTTTGCGTGATCTAGTTTCCCCACTTCTTTGGTTCAGTTGCCTACATCTATGTCGCCTTTCAAGGGTCAAACCGGTATCAAACGTATCTTCAACGCAGGGGGCTATTCCCTGGATGGCCTGCGCGCAGCTTTCACCGGCGAGGCGGCATTCCGTCAGTTGGTGTTGCTGAACGTGATCCTGATCCCGCTGAGCTTCTTCCTGCACGTCAGTCGGGTCGAGCGCGCCTTGCTCATCGCGGTCTGCCTCCTGGCCTTGATCGTTGAGTTGCTCAACTCGGCAGTGGAAGCGGCTATCGACCGGATTTCCCTCGACCGCCACCCGCTGTCGAAAAACGCCAAGGACATGGGCAGCGCCGCGCAATTCGTAGCGCTGACCATGATTACCCTGGTGTGGGCCGTGATCCTGATCTAAGCCTCAGGCAATGTTTGGCAGCACGATCTCGTCGCTGCGCTGAACCCCGGCGGTGAAGGCGCGGCACAGCTCCAGAAACTCGCGCATCGCCGAGGTCTGGTACTTCTGTTTATGCCAGATGAAGTAAAACTGCCGGGCCAGGTCCAGGTCCGGGGTTTCCACCGGCACCAAACTGCCACGGCGGAACGCATCGCGCAGGGCCAGTCGGGAAATACAGCCAATCCCCAACCCTGACTCCACTGCACGCTTGATCGCCTCGGTGTGTTCAAGCTCCAGGCGGATATTCAGCGCGCTACGGTGATGGCGCATGGCCTGGTCAAAGGTCAAGCGCGTGCCCGAGCCCTGTTCGCGCAGGATCCATGCTTCATGGGTCAGCTCTTCCATCGTCGCCACACCGCGCTTGGCCAAGTGATGCTGCGGCGCACAGAACACCACCAACTCATCCTCGACCCAGGTTTGTACCTCGATGTCCGGGTGGCTGCAGTCGCCTTCGATTAGACCCAGGTCAATTTCGTAATGCGCCACTTGGTGCACGATATTGGCAGTATTCTGCACATGCAGTTTCACCTGGCTCTCGGGGTGCTGCTGCATGAAGCTGCCGATCAGCAGGGTCGCCAGGTAATTGCCGATGGTCAGGGTGGCGCCGACCGCCAGGGAACCAAAGCCGGACTTGCCGTTGAGCAAGTCTTCGATCTCCTTGGCCTGGTCCAGCAGCGCAACGGCCTGCGGTAATAACTGATGGCCGAGAGCATTGAGGCTCAAGCGCTTGCCTGCGCGGTCGAATAATTGGCAGCTGGATTGACGCTCCAGCTCGGTGATTGAGGTGCTGGCGGCGGATTGAGATAAGGCCAGAAGGCCAGCAGCGCGTGAGACGCTTTCCTGCTGGGCGACGGCGACGAAGACTTGCAGTTGACGTAGAGTAAATCGCATATCGATATAACCGATAACCCTTATCTTAATAATCCAGTTAACAGATATTGTCGCCGCCATTAGAATGCTGTGCAATTGCGCATCTCATCTTTGGCGCAGACCCATTTCCAGGAGTTCCCCGTACATGAGCAACATGAACCACGAACGTGTCCTCAGTGTTCATCACTGGAACGACACGCTGTTCAGCTTCAAGTGCACCCGCGATCCGGGCTTGCGCTTTGAGAATGGTCAGTTCGTGATGATCGGCCTGCAACAGCCCAACGGCCGCCCACTCATGCGCGCGTACTCCATTGCCAGCCCAAACTGGGAAGAGCATCTGGAGTTCTTCAGCATCAAGGTGCCCGATGGCCCGCTGACTTCCCAATTGCAGCACTTGAAGGAAGGCGACGAGATCATCATCAGCAAAAAACCGACTGGCACCCTGGTGCTTGACGATTTGAAGCCGGGCAAACACCTGTACCTGCTCAGCACCGGTACCGGTCTGGCGCCGTTCATGAGCGTGATCCAGGACCCGGAAACCTACGAGCGCTTCGAAAAAGTGATCCTGTGCCACGGCGTGCGTTACGTCAATGAAGTCGCCTACCGCGAATTCATCACCGAGCACCTGCCGCAGAACGAATTCTTCGGCGAGGCGCTGCGTGACAAGTTGATCTACTACCCAACGGTGACCCGCGAGCCGTTCGAAAACGAAGGCCGCCTGA
Source organism: Pseudomonas sp. B19125 (assembly GCF_044218855.1). Lineage (NCBI taxonomy): Bacteria > Pseudomonadati > Pseudomonadota > Gammaproteobacteria > Pseudomonadales > Pseudomonadaceae > Pseudomonas > Pseudomonas sp. B19125. Next base: position 5,566,488 of record NZ_CP162589.1, on the reverse strand, counting down.
CCGACCTGATGCGCAGCGGCAAGCTGTTCAGCGACATCGGCCTGCCGCCGATCAACCCCGAGGACGACCGCGCCATGCTGTGCGGCAGCCCAAGCATGTTGGACGAGACCAGCGAAGTGCTGAACAGCTTCGGCCTGAAAGTTTCGCCACGTATGCGTGAACCGGGTGATTACCTGATCGAGCGCGCGTTCGTCGAGAAGTAAACACTGCTCAAAAAAATGTGGGAGCTGGCTTGTGTGGGAGCTGGCTCCCACAGTTGTTTCGGCGTTTACTTGGCCGGTACCACTTCCAGCACACAGATGACACCCGCCTCTGGATAGTGCCAACGCACATCCACATCCCAGAACTGCGCGCCGTACTCACGCTCAGGCCCTGGCGTCTGATACGCCGGCCGTGGGTCCTGGGCCAGACACTGCTCGATCAATGCCACCAGCGGCTCATCAAGGCGCTGCGCATGGCCTTGTGCCTGGTGCAGGGCCGTCTTCAGCCACTGCACGGGAATCAGCTGCGGCGCACTGCTGGCAATATCATTGGTGGCGGTGTCAATGATGTCCGCGTACGGCACGTACGGCTTGATATCCAGCACCGGCGTGCCATCGAGCAAATCGATCCCGGAAACCCACAAGCGGCCCGGCTCGACCTTATCCAGCTTCACCACCGACTGGCCAATGCCATTGGGGCGATGAGTCGCGCGGGTGGCGAACACGCCCATGGAGGTATTGCCGCCCAGGCGTGGCGGCCGCACCTTGAGGCGCGGCTTGTCTTCCAGGGCTTGGTGGAACAGAAACAGCAGCCACACATGGCTGACCTGCTCCAGGCCCTGCACCGCCTCGCCCTGATCGAACGGCGCCACCAGCTCCAGCACGCCGCGTGCGGCCGGGGCCAGCTGCGGCTGGCGCGGGATGGCGAACTTCTCCTTGAAGCAGGAGCGCACGAAGCCGACGGGCGAGACCGAATAGCTCATGGCTTACGCACGAACCCGCAGGGTCAGGCCCTTAAGGAAATTGCGCAGCAACTGGTCGCCACAGGTGCGGTAGTTGGTGTGGCCGAACTTGCGGAACAGCGCGCTCAGCTCAGGCTTGGACACCGGGAACTCAGCAGCCTTGAGGATGGCGTGCATGTCGTCTTCCTTCAGTTCGAAGGCCACGCGCAGCTTCTTGAGGATGATGTTGTTGGTCACCGGGGTTTCGATCGGCTGCGGCGGACGGCTTTCGTCCTTGCCACGCTTGAAGATCACCAGGCCATCAAGGAAGTGCGCCATGACGTCGTCCGGGCAGAACACAAAACCTTCCTCCTCATCTTTCTTGAGGTAGGTCAGCAGGTCTTCCTTGGTGACGTCCATGCCGCCGAGCTTGATGATCTCGACCATCTTGTTGTCGCTGATGTCGAGCATGTAGCGCACGCTGCGCAATACGTCGTTGTGAATCATGGTGGGCAATCCTGGTATTCAACTGAGGGCACCGCGCAGAGTTGCCGGTGCCGGGAAAAGGGGAGCGGCTTAGAATTTCTCTTTGCCGGACAGGTAGCGCCATTGGCCGACCGGCACCTTGCCGATGGACACGCCGCCAATACGGATGCGGCGGATGGCGATGACTTTCAGGCCGACCGCTTCACAGAACAGGGCAATTACACCCGGCTGCGGGTTTTTCAGCGCAAACCGCAGGCGGTTTTCGTTCTGCCAGCTGGCTTTGACGGCCGGCAGCTCTTTGCCTTTGTAGGTCAAACCGTGGTTCAGGCGGTTTAGGCCATGGGCAACCATGTCACCCTCGACCTCAACCACGTATTCCTGCTCGATCTTGGCGGCATCGGCGGTCAACTTGCGCAGAATCTTCCAGTCCTGGGTGAACACCAGCAGGCCGCTGGCCTTGGCCTGCAGATCGGCGCTGGCGGTCAGGCGCAGGAAGTGGCCCTTGAGCGGGCGCTTGCTGAAACGGTGCTCTTCGGACAGCGTCTCGGCGCTGATCGAGGCCATTGCTGTTTCCACATCCACGCCCACCGGGGCGTGCAGCAGAATGGTCACCGGTTCCGGCACAGTGGCTTTAGCCTCTGGGTCCAGCTCGACCTTCTGGGTGGTGACCTTGAATTGCGGCTCGTCGATCACTTCACCGTCCACCGAGACCCAGCCGCCTTCGATAAACAGCTCAGCCTCCCGACGGGAGCAACCGACCAGTTCGATAAGGCGTTTGGAAAGGCGTATGGGGTCAGTCATGACAAGGGCCGTAGCAAAAGGGGGCGGCTATTGTACCTGTGTGGGCGCGGTTAATCCCGGACCCATTTCAGCGTAGTGGCTTTTTGTGGGCGCTGGCCTGTGTGGGAGTCGGGCTTGCCCGCGATGCAGACACCTCGGTCGTGCATTTGGAATCGAGGTGATGCCATCGCAGGCAAGCCAGCTCCCACACAAGCACGCTCCCACATTGGCGCTGTGTTGTGTCAGCCACTGCGCCGTTGCTGTTGGCGCAAGCGCATATGCAGCAGCGGGTACGGCTGGCCAAGGCCATCATGCTCGGCACGTCCGACCACCTCGAAACCCTGCTTGAAGTAGAACCCCAGGGCCTGCGGGTTTTGCTCGTTGACGTCCAGCGCATCGGCATTCAGGTGCTCGATCGCATAACTCAGCAATTGCTGGCCCAAGCCCTGGCCACGGTGTTGCGGGTCGATAAACAGCATCTCGACCTTGCCCGCCGCTACCCCGGCAAACCCGGTGATGCGCTGGCGCGCGTCCTTGGTGCAGATCAGCATCACCGCGTCCAGGTAGCGCGTCAGCACCAGCTCCTTGAGCAGTACGATGTAGCTGTTCGGCAAAAAGTCATGGGTCGCTCGCACGGAGTCTTCCCAGATCTGCGCCAATTGCTGGTAGTCGCTGGTTTTAGGTGTGTGGATAACCGAATGCTGACGCATGCCCGCTGCCCCTTGCCGATGATCGGCGCTGATGGGCAAACGATAGACCTAAAAAAGCCCCGCATCTTGCTCAGACACGAGGCTTTTTCAATTTTTCACGCCGATCGTTCCCACGCTCTGCGTGGGAATGCCTCGCCGGACGCTTTGCGTGCGCAGAGCTAGTCGCGCTTTTCAGCCCACAGGTCGTACTCGTCGGCATCCGTCACGGTGCACCAGACCTTGTCGCCCGGCTTCAAGCCGCTGGCATCGTCGATAAACACGTTACCGTCGATTTCCGGCGCATCGAAGAAGCAACGGCCCACTGCGCCTTGCTCGTCGACTTCGTCGATCAGTACTTCGATTTCCTTGCCGATGCGCAGTTGCAGGCGTGCGGAGCTGATGGCCTGCTGATGCGCCATGAAGCGCTCCCAGCGGTCCTGCTTGACGTCGTCCGGCACGATGGCCGCATCCAGCAGGTTGGCCGGGGCACCTTCGACCGGCGAGTACTGGAAGCAACCGACGCGATCCAGCTGCGCTTCGGTCAGCCAGTCCAGCAGGTACTGGAAGTCTTCTTCGGTTTCGCCAGGGAAGCCGACGATGAAGGTCGAACGGATGATCAGCTCCGGGCAGATCTCGCGCCAGTTCTTGATGCGCGCCAGGGTCTTGTCTTCGAAGGCCGGGCGTTTCATGGCCTTGAGGATTTTCGGGCTGGCGTGCTGGAACGGAATGTCCAGGTACGGCAGGATCTTGCCGGCGGCCATCAACGGGATCAGCTCGTCCACGTGCGGGTACGGGTAAACGTAGTGCAGGCGCACCCACACGCCCAGGCTGCTCAAGGCTTCGCACAGTTCGGTCATGCGGGTTTTCACCGGCGCGCCGTTCCAGAAGCCGGTGCGGTACTTCACGTCGACGCCGTAGGCGCTGGTGTCCTGGGAGATCACCAACAGCTCTTTAACACCGGATTTGACCAGGCGCTGGGCTTCGTCCAATACATCACCCACTGGGCGGCTGACCAGCTTGCCGCGCATCGACGGGATGATGCAGAAGCTGCAGCTGTGGTTGCAGCCTTCGGAAATCTTCAGGTACGCGTAGTGGCGCGGCGTCAGCTTGATGCCTTGCGGCGGCACCAGGTCGATCAGCGGGTTGTGGTCCTGACGCGGCGGCACCACGTCGTGCACGGCGTTGACCACCTGCTCGTACTGCTGCGGGCCGGTTACCGCCAGCACGCTTGGGTGCACGTTGCGGATATTGCCTTCTTCCACGCCCATGCAGCCGGTGACGATGACCTTGCCGTTTTCCTTGATGGCTTCGCCGATCACTTCCAGCGATTCAGCCTTGGCCGAGTCGATGAAGCCGCAGGTGTTGACCACCACCACGTCGGCGTCCTGATAAGTGGACACGACGTCATAGCCTTCCATACGCAGTTGCGTGAGGATGCGCTCGGAGTCAACGAGAGCCTTCGGGCAACCCAGGGATACAAAGCCGACCTTTGGGTTGGCTTTTGCGATGGTGGTGGACATGTCTAACCTCGGTATTGAATGACGCCGCCAGTCGGGCACGACATGGCGGTAGACGGGCGCTTGGTGCGCCTCTGATCAAAAAGTGCGCAATTCTATCGACGGGCAGCGCGCTTGACCAGCTTTATACGGGGAAATGCGACGAGTGCTGCGCTATGCTTCGCGCCGTTGCGCACGGGTGAAACCCCGGGGTCAATAAAACGTCTGTTACGAGAAGTAAAACAGCGCATGCTAGGGTCAGCTTAGGCGCGTTGTTTATAAAAGACCTCAGGTCAAAGGGCAGGAGTGGTTGATGGGTCAGGCAAATAGTCAGGCAGCAGGTGCCGAGCATTCCAATGCAAAGCCGATTGGCATGCTGGTGGCGGCGGTCGGGGTGGTTTACGGCGATATCGGTACCAGCCCGCTCTATACCCTTAAAGAAGTGTTTACCGGTGGTTATGGGGTTCAAGTCAATCACGACGGGGTCTTTGGCATTCTGGCGCTGATTTTCTGGTCGCTGGTGTGGGTCGTGTCGATCAAGTACGTGCTGTTTATCCTGCGCGCGGACAACCAGGGCGAAGGCGGCATCATGGCCCTGACGGCGCTGGCGCGACGGGCGGCGTCGCCGTACCCCAAGTTGCGTTCGGTGCTGGTGATCCTCGGCTTGATCGGTGCGGCGCTGTTCTACGGCGACAGCATGATTACCCCGGCGATCTCGGTATTGTCGGCGGTTGAAGGCCTGGAACTGGCCTTTGACGGGATTGAACGTTGGGTGGTGCCGCTGTCGCTGGTGGTGCTGGTGGGGCTGTTCCTGATCCAGAAACACGGCACTGACCGCATCGGCAAGCTGTTCGGGCCGGTGATGGTGGTGTGGTTCCTGGTGCTGGGCGGTCTTGGCGTGCACGGCATCCTGCAACATCCCGAGGTGCTCAATGCGCTGAACCCCGTGTGGGGCGTGCGTTTCTTTGTGTCCCATCCGGGCATGGGCGTCGCGATTCTTGGCGCCGTGGTGCTGGCCTTGACCGGTGCCGAAGCGCTGTACGCCGACATGGGCCACTTCGGCCGCAAGCCGATCGCCCGTGCCTGGTTCGCCCTGGTGCTGCCGGCGCTGGTGCTCAACTACTTCGGCCAGGGCGCGTTGCTGCTGGAAAACCCCGAAGCGGCGCGCAACCCGTTCTACTTGCTCGCGCCGGAATGGGCCTTGGTGCCATTGGTCGCGCTGTCGACCCTGGCCACCGTGATTGCATCCCAGGCGGTGATTTCCGGCGCGTTCTCGCTGACGCGTCAGGCGATCCAGTTGGGTTACATCCCGCGCATGCATATCCAGCACACCTCCAGCGCCGAGCAAGGCCAGATCTACATCGGCGCGGTGAACTGGTCGCTGATGGTCGGCGTGATCCTGCTGGTGCTCGGCTTCGAATCCTCCAATGCCCTGGCCTCCGCCTACGGCGTGGCAGTCACCGGCACCATGTTGATTACCAGCATCCTGGTGTCGGCGGTGATGCTGCTGCTCTGGAAGTGGCCGCCGGTGCTGGCGATTCCGGTGCTGATCGGCTTCCTGTTGGTGGACGGCCTGTTCTTCGCCGCCAACGTGCCAAAGATCGTGCAGGGCGGTGCCTTCCCGGTGTTGGCGGGGATTGTGCTGTTTGTGCTGATGACCACTTGGAAGCGCGGCAAGGAACTGTTGATGGACCGCCTCGACGAAGGCGGGCTGCCGTTGCCGATCTTTATCAGCAGTATCCGCGTGCAACCGCCTCATCGCGTGCAGGGCACTGCGGTGTTCCTCACCGCGCGGCCCGATGCCGTGCCCCACGCGCTGTTGCACAACCTGCTGCATAACCAGGTGTTGCATGAGCAAGTGGTGATGCTCACGGTGGTCTACGAAGACATTCCGCGTGTGCCTGCCTCGCGGCGCTTTGAGGTGGACGCCTACGGCGAAGGCTTCTTCCGGGTGATCCTGCATTTTGGCTTTACCGATGAGCCGGACGTGCCCGAAGCGCTGAAGCTGTGCCACCTGGACGATCTGGATTTCAGCCCGATGCGCACCACCTACTTCCTCAGCCGTGAAACGGTGATCGCCTCGCGCATCAAGGGCATGGCCCGTTGGCGTGAGAGCTTGTTTGCGTTCATGTTGAAAAACGCAAACGGCAACCTGCGCTTCTTCAAACTCCCGGTAAACCGGGTGATCGAGCTGGGCACCCAGGTCGAGATGTAATCTTTTGCAACACGGGAGCCGGCATTCGGCTCCCGCTTTCCTTTCTGAACCCTGTGCAATCCACCGTTGTCGACTAGGCTCTAAGCACTGTTTGAATAGTGCCCACAGAACCCAGAAGAGGTGCGCCATGAGTCAGCTGCTCGAACCCTACACCCTCCGTCAATTGACCTTGCTCAACCGCATCGCCGTCTCGCCGATGTGCCAATACTCGTCCGACGATGGCCTGGCCAATGACTGGCACCTGGTGCACCTGGGCAGCCGCGCCGTCGGTGGTGCCGGGCTGATTTTTACCGAAGCCACCGCCGTCACCGCCGATGGCCGCATCACCGCCCAGGACCTGGGCCTGTGGAACGACGCGCAGATCGAACCGCTGCAGCGCATCACCCGCTTTATTGCTGCTCAAGGCGCGGTGGCGGGCATCCAGCTGGCACATGCCGGGCGCAAGGCCAGCACCCATCGGCCGTGGATCGGCAAGCACGGCAGCGTCAAGCCGGAGGAGGGCGGCTGGGTGCCGGTGGGCCCTTCGCCGATTGCCTTTGACCCGAACCACACGCAACCCAGGCCACTGGATGAAGGGCAGATCCAGCAGGTGATTGCCGACTTTGTCGCCGCCGCCAAACGCGCGCTGACCGCCGGTTTCGAAGTGGTGGAGATCCACGCTGCCCACGGTTACCTGTTGCATCAATTCCTCTCGCCGATCAGCAACCAGCGCCAGGACCACTACGGCGGCTCGTTTGAAAACCGTATCCGCCTGGTGCTCGAAGTGACCACCGCCGTGCGCGCCGTCTGGCCACAGGAGCTGCCGCTGTTTGTGCGGGTGTCGGCCACCGATTGGGTCGAAGACGGCTGGAACCCCGATGAAACCGTAGAGCTGGCGCGCCGCCTCAAAGAACTCGGCGTGGACCTGATCGACGTGTCCTCCGGTGGCACCGCCGCCAACGCCGAGATTCCCACCGGCCCGGGCTACCAGACGCGGTTTGCCGAGCGCGTGCGCAAAGAGTCGGGTATCGCCACCGGCACGGTGGGTATGATTACCGAACCGGCCCAGGCTGAACACATACTGCGCACCTGCCAGGCCGACATCATCTTCCTCGCCCGTGAGCTGTTGCGTGACCCTTACTGGCCGCTGCATGCCGACGATGACCTGGGTGGGCGCAAAGCCATCTGGCCCGCGCAGTACCAGCGGGCGACTCACCGTGATCAGCCGATTCACGAGTCTGACCTGAGGGATTGAACCCGCGTCTGCCTGCAATAAACCCACCCGACTCGGTGGGTTTTTTGTTGCCCGCGTTTAGCGCCTGCCTGATCCGCAGCTGTATGCGCAAGCGCTTCCCGATATCCACCTTTACCGGTCGCTGCGTGAGAAAGGGTTGTAGGTATTTGTTACCGAAGTAATTTTTTAAGTGAATACTCTAAAAAAATCCCACACGTGACGAGATTGTTTCTACGCTTAGGGTAAGTGTGATTTCTGGCCCAGGGAGTCAGGCTGTTTGTCCTTGAAGCCATTGCGCTTCATGAGCGTAGGGAATGGGCACCAGGAGTAATTGACTGATATCAGGAGTAACGGTCCATGACCAAGTCTTATGGCGTAGCGGGTGCGGTGGCGTCTTTTTGGAGTCGCCGGATGTCCTTGCGGGGGCGAAGGTTGAGTTCGGATGAGGTGGAGTTGCTGGCGCAGTATCGCGCCCTGACCGAAAACGATCAGGTGGCGATGCGCTACTTGATTGGCGCAATGAAGAGCGTGTCGCGGTTTTAACCCATGCAGTAGCGGGTTAATTGTGGCGAGCAAGCTTGCTTGCGTTGGGGGGGCGAAGCACCCCCCAAAAAAGAGCCGGCTCCAGCTGCGCTGTCGAACGGGACGATTCGACAAGCTCCCTCGCCACAGCAAGCCCGCTCCCTTATGTGTTATCAGCTGTACTTACGCTGGTCCGGCGCCGGCGGGAAGTACTGATACAGCCAGGTTTCACTCAAGGTGCGGTCCTGGGTGCGGATAAACAGCCGCAGTTCAACCGGTTCCACACTGTCGCTGGTCGGGTACCAATCGAACAGAATGCGATAGCCCTTGATGTTGTCCAGCACCAGCACACTGAAGTCTTTGACTTCACCGTGGGAGCAGGTCACCACCGGCTCGATCCCGGTGCCGGCCGGCAGGCGATCCAGGCCACCGCCCTTGAAATCCACGGCAAAGCGGCGCGCCCACACTTCGGGGTAATGCTCGCCCGGTGCCCAGCCTTCGGTAAAACCGCCCATGCCGGAACGGGTGGCATCCACTTGCGCCAGCGGTGTGCTCACCGGCGGCAGCGCGCTCCAGTACAGCTTGTAGCCATAGTTGAGTGATTCGCCTGCGGCCACGGGCTTTTTTGGGGTCCAGAAGGCCACGATGTTGTCCAGGGTTTCGCCGGTGGTGGGGATTTCCAGCAGGTCGATCGAGCCTTCGCCCCAGGCGGTGGTGGGTTCCACCCACAGGCTAGGGCGCTTGCTGTACCAGTCCACAGTGTCCTGGTAGCTGGCGAACTCATGGTCGGTCTGTACCAGGCCGAAACCTTTCGGGTCGGTGTCGGCAAAAGCGTTGAACTGCAGCTTGGCCGGGTTGTTCAGTGGACGGCAGATCCACTCGCCGTTGCCACGCCACATGGCCAAACGGTCCGAGTCGTGGATTTGCGGGTGGATGGTGTCGCACATCCGGCGTTCATGGGTACCGCAGCTGAACATGCTGGTCATCGGCGCGATGCCCAGTTGCTCGATGGCGGTGCGCGCATTGATGTGCGCGTCGATGGCCATGACCACCTGGCTGGCCTGGCAGTCGATGTCAAAGCGATAGGCGCCGGTGGCGCTTGGCGAGTCGAGCAGGGCGTAGACCACAAAACGCGTGGCGTCCTTGCTCGGGGTTTCGAACCAGAATTGCGTGAAGTCGGGGAATTCCTCGCGTTTTTTCGCGTAGGTATCAATCGCCAGGCCGCGTGCGGAGAGGCCATACTGGCCGGTTGCGTCTACCGCACGGAAGTAGCTGGCGCCGAGAAACGACAGCACGTCATGGCGATCCAGTTCCGGCGCCTTGAACAGCTTGAAACCGGAGAAACCCAGGTCGCCGGTCAGCTGCTTGGTGTCCACCGTGGTCTTGGCATAGTTGAACAGCGACGGGCGGAAATGCACCTCGCGGGCTTCGCGGGTCTTGGGGTCGACGCTGTGCATGCGTACTGGCGTCTTGAAGCCCATGCCGACGTGGAAAAACTGCACGTCGAGCTGGCCGTTCAGCTCCTTCCACAGCGAATGGTTGCCGTCGTAGCCAATGGCATTGAAGTTCTGCGGGGTCATGGTTGCCAGCGTCGGTGGCAGCACCTGTTTGGTGTCTTTATACGCGTTGGCGGCGAGCTGCCTGGCCTGGGCCTTGAGCGATTCGAAGTCGAACGCCACGGCCTTGCCATCGGCGGCACGGTTCCCGGCCCAGGCCTGCGCGGCCAACAGGCCACTGGCCGACAAGCCGGTGTAAGCCGCAATGGCCATGGACGCTTTGAGCAAATTCCTGCGGTGCATAGAGACAACCTGTCGTGAGCAAATCCCGCGCCGTTCCTGGCACGTAACGGATCATAAATAACGGTTCGGACATGCCTTCGACCAAACGCAACGGACAATAAACAGACGCCGGATAGCTTAAGCGGTTCGATGCAGAAGGAAAATTGATTGATGGCGGGATGATGGCGTTGCATGTGAAACAAGACGTTTCAAATACGCGCTGCCGGCGTTACATCTGGAAGCACTCTAGATCGCGGCTTTTTGGCACTTAGTTTTACGCTGGGAGCCTATTGGTCCTACGAACCCAAGTGTCTGGAGGCTACGCATGAATACCCGTGGATTGCTCGATCAGTTGCTCAAATCCGGCCAGGACATGTTGCAAAACAAGGCGGGCGGGCAACGCAAATCGGACGACAAAAGCGCCCTCGGCGGCTTGCTCGGCGGCGGTGGGCTCGGCAGTTTGCTTGGCGGTGCGGGTGGCGGTGCCCTGGCGGCGGGCGCGATGGGGCTGCTGCTGGGTAACAAGAAGGCGCGCAAGTTCGGTGGCAAGGCGCTCACCTATGGCGGGCTGGCAGCACTCGGAGTGATCGCCTACAAGGCTTACGGCAACTGGCAGGCGCAGCAGGCCGGCGCACCCCAAGGCGAGCCGCAAACCATCGACCGCCTGCCGTCGGCCCAGGTCGAACAACACAGTCAGGGCATTCTCAAGGCGCTGGTCGCCGCCGCCAAAGCCGACGGGCATGTAGACGAGCGAGAGCGCGCTTTGATTGAAGGCGAATTCACCAAGCTGGATAACGACCGTGAACTGCAAAGCTGGCTGCACGCCGAGCTGAACAAGCCTCTGGATCCCGCTGATGTGGCGCGCGCAGCGAGCACCCCGGAAATGGCCGCCGAGATGTACATCGCCAGTGTGATGCTGGTGGACGAAGAGAACTTCATGGAAAAAGCTTACCTGGACGAGCTGGCGCGCCAGCTCAAACTTGAACCCGGCTTAAAGGCCGAGCTGGAAAAACAGGTACGCCAAGCCACGCCCTGACCTCCTGAATGATCGCTCCCACGCTCTGCGTGGGAGCGCAGCCCGTGACGCTCCGCGTCAACTGCACAGTGTTTTTGCGTTCTGTGAGCGCGACATCAAAACCTGTTGATAAATGCGGGCACCTGCTCAGCTATACTCCTCGGCATTTGATCGGCCCTTCGAGGAATTACTGTGAAGAACTGGACCTTGCGCCAAAGGATTTTGGCGAGCTTTGCGGTAATTATCGCGATCATGCTGTTGATGGTCGTGGTCTCGTATTCGCGCCTGCTGAAGATTGAAGTCAGCGAAAACTCGGTCCGGGATGACGCCGTACCCGGGGTGTTTTTCAGTTCGATGATCCGCAGCGCCTGGGTCGACAGCTACCTGCAAACCCAGGAATTGGTCGGTGCCCACCGAAGTCAGGGCATCTCGGAAGCCGACAAACAGGACTACAAGTCGTTTGAGGCACGTTTGGAACAGCACATGGCCAGTTACGCGAGCACGATCAATATTGATCAGGATCGCACTGAGTTCGACGCCTTCGAAAAGCTCCACCAGAACTACAACAAGATTCTTGCCCTGGTACTGGACGCCCATCAGGCTAACAACGGCGTTGAGGCGCAAAAGCTGTTCGACGAGCAACTCACGCCCGCCTGGACCGCAGGCCGCATGAAGCTCAATGACATTATCAATGAAAACAAACAGGTCGCCGATAACGCCACCGCCGCCATCGATGAAGCGGTGGCCGCCGCCAAAGTCAGCATGTTCGTATCGTTGGTCGTGGCCATTCTCGCAGCGGGCCTGTGCGGCCTGCTGCTGATGCGCGCGATCATGGCGCCGATGAATCGCATCGTCGAAATCCTCGAAACCATGCGCACGGGCGACCTGAGCAAGCGCTTGAACCTTGAGCGCAAGGACGAATTCGGCGCTGTCGAAACCGGCTTCAACGACATGATGACCGAGCTGACCGCCCTGGTTTCCCAGGCCCAGCGTTCGTCGGTGCAGGTGACTACCTCGGTGACCGAGATTGCCGCCACGTCCAAGCAACAACAGGCCACGGCCACCGAAACGGCGGCCACCACCACCGAGATCGGCGCGACATCGCGGGAAATTGCCGCCACGTCCAAGGACTTGGTGCGCACCATGACCGAAGTGTCCACCGCCGCCGACCAGGCGTCGGTCGCTGCCGGCTCCGGCCAGCAAGGCCTGGCGCGTATGGAAGAAACCATGCACTCGGTGATGGGCGCCGCTGACCTTGTGAACGCCAAGCTGGCGATCCTCAATGAGAAGGCCGGCAACATCAACCAAGTGGTGGTGACCATCGTCAAGGTGGCCGACCAGACCAACCTGCTGTCGCTCAACGCCGCCATTGAAGCCGAGAAGGCTGGCGAGTACGGACGCGGATTTGCCGTGGTGGCCACCGAAGTGCGCCGTCTGGCCGACCAGACCGCCGTGGCCACCTACGACATCGAGCAGATGGTGCGCGAGATCCAGTCGGCAGTGTCAGCGGGCGTGATGGGCATGGACAAGTTCTCCGAAGAAGTGCGTCGCGGCATGTTCGAAGTGCAGCAAGTGGGCGAACAGCTTTCACAGATCATCCATCAGGTACAGGCCTTGGCGCCGCGGGTATTGATGGTCAACGAAGGCATGCAGGCCCAGGCCACCGGTGCCGAACAGATCAACCATGCGTTGGTGCAACTGGGCGATGCCAGCAGCCAGACCGTGGAATCCCTGCGCCAGGCCAGTTTTGCCATTGATGAACTGAGCCAGGTTGCGGTCGGTCTGCGCAGCGGCGTGTCGCGTTTCAAAGTCTGATGAGCGACCTTGCGGCTAAACGCGGCGTCGTCCCGGCAGCGAAAAAGGCGTTGTTTCTGGTGTTCCACATCGGCGGCGAACGTTATGCCCTCAAGGCCACGGAGGTGGCCGAGGTGCTGCCGCGCCTGCCACTCAAACCCATCGCCCATGCGCCGCTGTGGGTGGCGGGGATCTTTGCCCATCGTGGCGCGCTGGTGCCGGTTGTCGACCTGTGTGCGTTGACCTTCGGCAAACCGGCCCAGGCCCGCACCAGCACACGGCTGGTGCTGGTCAATTACCAGCCGCAACCTTGGATCGAGCCACGCTGGCTGGGGTTGGTCCTGGAGCAGGCCACCGACACCCTGCGTTGCGACCCGGCCGAGTTCCAGCCTTATGGCCTGGATAACCGCGAGGCGCCGTACCTGGGGCCGGTGCGTGAAGATGCGTTGGGCTTGATGCAGTGGATCGGCGTGGCCGACTTGCTCACCGACGACGTGCGCGCCTTGCTGTTTGCCAGCGAGCTAAGCTTATGAGCAACGACCCACGCTTTTTTGCCTTCTTGAAGGACCGTATTGGCCTGGACGTTGCTTCGGTGGGCGAGGCGATCATCGAGCGAGCGGTGCGCCAGCGTAGCCAGGCCGTGCAGGCGCAGACCGTGCAGGATTACTGGCAGCATTTGCAGAGTTCGCAGGATGAGCAGCAGGCGCTGATCGAGGCGGTGATTGTCCCCGAGACCTGGTTTTTCCGCTATCCCGAGTCCTTTGCCACCTTGGCGCGTTTGGCCAGGGAGCGCCTGGCGGCGATCAAGCAGATGCGCGCCCTGCGCATTCTCAGCCTGCCGTGTTCCACGGGCGAGGAGCCTTATTCGATTGCCATGGCCTTGCTCGATGCCGGGCTGGCGCCGCACCAGTTCAAAGTGCTGGGGCTGGACGTCAGCCCATTGTCGGTGGAGCGCGCCAAGCGTGGGGTGTATGGCAAGAACTCCTTTCGCGGCGGCGATATCGAGTTTCGCGAGCGTCACTTCAGCGAACAGCCCGATGGTTACCACATTGCCGAGCGGGTGCGCGAACAAGTGCGTCTGCAAGTTGGCAATTTGCTCGACCCGGCGTTGCTGGCCAATGAGCCCACCTACGATTTTGTGTTCTGCCGCAACCTGCTGATCTACTTCGACCAGCCCACCCAGAAGCAAGTGTTCGATGTGCTCAAGAGCCTGACCCATGAGGACGGCGTGCTGTTTATCGGCCCCGCCGAGGGCAGCCTGCTGGGGCGCCATGGCATGCGCTCGATTGGCGTGCCGCAATCCTTTGCATTCAGTCGGCATACCGAGCCGGTCAAGCCTGAACCGGTATTTGTGCCCCTGCCCATCCCCCAGCGCAGCGCGGCACCCATTCCTGCCAAGCCGCGCCCGTTCAGCACCGCGAGCGCCCAAGTGGTGCCGATCAAGGCGCCGCACAGCGATGCGGGCGATTTGCTCAGCCGCATCGCTACGCTGGCTAACGAAGGCAAAAGTGCTGAGGCCCGTGCCGCGTGCGAACAGTATTTGAGTAACCACCCGCCGGCAGCTCAGGTGTTTTACTGGCTGGGGCTGCTCAGCGACGTGGCCGGCAGCGCCCTGGAAGCCCAGGGTTATTACCGCAAAGCCTTGTACCTGGAACCGCAGCACCCGCAGGCCTTGATGCACCTGGCCGCATTGCTCGAGTCCCAGGGTGACAGTGCGGGCGCGCGTCGCTTGCAGGCGCGCGCCGCGCGTAGCGAGCGTGCAGACAGTGAGTCCAAACGATGAATAACCTTGATGCGCTCGACACCGCAGGTCTGGACCTGACCCTGGCCGACACCCAAGCCATCGACGACTGCTGGAACCGCATCGGCATCCATGGCGACAAGTCCTGCCCGTTGCTCGCCGAACATATCCACTGCCGCAACTGCTCGGTGTATTCCGCCGCCGCCACGCGCCTGCTTGACCGTTATGCGTTGCAGCAGGACGACCGACAGGCGTATGCAGCCGCGGAAGTTGACGAAGACATCGTCACCCGTTCGATCCTGATGTTTCGTCTGGGTGAAGAGTGGCTGGGCATTGCCACGCGATGCCTGGTGGAGGTGGCGCCACTGCAGCCGATTCACTCGCTGCCGCACCAACGTTCCCGCGCATTACTGGGCGTTGCGAATGTGCGCGGTGCGCTGGTGGCGTGCCTGTCACTGGTGGAACTGCTGGGGCTGGACCCGGCCAGCACAGGCGCTACCGGCGCGCGAGTGATGCCGCGCATGTTGATTATTGCTGCCCAGGACGGCCCGGTGGTGGTACCGGTGGATGAAGTCGACGGCATCCATGCCATCGATGAGCGCACCTTGAAGGCCGCGTCGGCTTCCGGCACCCAGGCCAGCGCGCGCTTTACCCAAGGCGTGTTGCAGTGGAAAGGCCGCAGCCTGCGTTGGCTGGACGAGGCGCAATTGTTGTCTGCCGTGACCCGGAGCCTCACATGACCCCCGACCAGATGCGCGATGCCTCGCTGCTGGAACTGTTCAGCCTGGAAGCCGATGCGCAAACCCAGGTGTTGAGCGCGGGCCTGCTGGCCCTGGAACGCAACCCCACCCAGGCTGACCAGCTTGAGGCATGCATGCGCGCCGCGCACTCGCTCAAGGGCGCGGCGCGGATTGTCGGCGTGGACGCCGGGGTCAGCGTGGCCCATGTGATGGAGGACTGCCTGGTCAGCGCCCAGGAAAACCGCCTGTACCTGCAACCTGAGCATATCGACGCCTTGCTGCAGGGCACCGACCTGCTGATGCGCATCGCCACGCCGGGCAATAATGTCGGGCCAGCGGACATTCAAGGCTATGTTGCGCTGATGGAACGCCTGCTGGATCCGTCGCAGCCGATTGTCAACGCCACACCAGCCCCCGCCGCTCCCGAACCTGCGCCGGTGATTGAAGCGTTGCCGCCGGAGCCTGAGCCTGAGCCTGAGCCTGTGCCGCCGGTCAGCACTGACCTGCCGCGCCCGAACAAACGCCTGACCGAAGGCGGGGAGCGCGTGCTGCGCGTCACCGCCGAGCGCTTGAACAGCCTGCTCGACCTGTCGAGTAAATCTTTGGTGGAGACCCAGCGGCTCAAGCCTTACCTGGTGAGCCTGCAGCGCCTCAAGCGCATTCAAAGCAACAGCGCGCGCGCCTTGGACACGCTCGATGGCCAACTCAAGGCCATTAACCTGAGCCTGGAAGCCCAGGAAGCCCTGGCCGACACGCGCCGCCTGTTGAGTGAAGCCCAGGCGTTGCTGGCGGATAAGACCGCCGAACTGGATGAGTTCGGCTGGCAGGCCGGCCAGCGTGCCCAGGTGCTTTATGACACCGCGCTGGCCTGCCGCATGCGACCGTTTGCCGATGTGCTCGCCGGCCAGGTGCGCATGGTGCGTGACCTTGGCCGCAGCCTCGGCAAGCAGGTGCGCCTGGAGATCGAGGGTGAAAAGACCCAGGTCGACCGCGACGTACTGGAAAAACTCGAAGCGCCGCTCACGCATTTATTGCGCAATGCCGTCGACCACGGCATCGAAATGCCCGAGCAGCGGGTGTTGGCGGGCAAACCCGCCGAAGGCTTGATCCGCCTGCGCGCCTCCCATCAAGCCGGTTTGCTGGTGCTGGAGTTAAGCGACGACGGCAATGGTGTCGACCTGGAGCGTCTACGTGGCACCATCGTCGACCGGCACCTGTCACCGCTGGAAACCGCGCTGCGCTTGAGTGAAGAAGAGCTGCTGACTTTCCTGTTCCTGCCGGGTTTCAGCCTGCGCGACAAGGTCACCGAAGTGTCCGGGCGCGGCGTCGGCCTGGATGCGGTGCAGCACATGGTCCGCCAACTGCGTGGCGCCGTGGTGCTGGAGCAGACGGCGGGGCAGGGCAGCCGCTTCCACCTGGAAGTGCCGTTGACCCTGTCGGTGGTGCGCAGCCTGGTGGTGGAGGTCGGCGAGGAAGCCTATGCCTTCCCGCTGGCGCACATCGAACGCATGTGCGACCTGGCGCCGAATGACATTGTGCAACTGGAAGGGCGCCAGCATTTCTGGCACGAAGGCCGGCATGTCGGTCTGGTGGCCGCCAGCCAGTTGCTGCAGCGCCCGCCGGGGCAGAGCAATGACGAAACCTTGAAGGTGGTGGTCATCCGCGAGCGCGATGCGGTGTATGGCATTGCGGTGGAGCGTTTTATCGGTGAGCGCACCCTGGTGGTATTGCCGTTGGATGACCGCCTGGGCAAGGTCCAGGATATTTCCGCCGGTGCTTTGCTGGACGACGGCTCGGTAGTGTTGATCGTCGACGTCGAAGACATGCTGCGTTCGGTGGATAAATTGCTCAACACCGGGCGCCTGGAACGCATCGCACGGCGCAGCCAGCAGGCGACCGAAGCACCGCGCAAACGCGTGCTGGTGGTGGACGATTCGCTCACCGTGCGTGAGCTGCAACGCAAATTGTTGCTTAATCGTGGTTATGAAGTGGCGGTCGCGGTCGATGGCATGGATGGCTGGAACGCGCTGCGCTCCGAAGACTTCGACCTGCTGATCACTGACATTGATATGCCTCGTATGGACGGGATCGAATTGGTCACACTCTTGCGCCGTGATAGTCGCCTGCAATCGTTGCCGGTGATGGTGGTGTCGTACAAGGATCGCGAAGAAGACCGGCGCCGTGGACTGGACGCCGGCGCCGACTATTATCTAGCTAAGGCCAGTTTCCATGACGATGCGTTGCTGGATGCCGTGATGGAGCTGATTGGAGGCGCCCGGGCATGAGGATTGCGATCGTCAATGACATGCCCCTGGCGGTAGAGGCCTTGCGCCGCGCGTTGAGTTTAGAGCCGGCCCACGAGGTTGTGTGGGTGGCCAGCAATGGCCTGGAAGCTGTGCAGCGCTGCGCCGAATTGACCCCGGACCTGATCCTGATGGACTTGATCATGCCGGTGATGGACGGCGTGGAGGCCACGCGGCAGATCATGGCCGAGACCCCGTGCGCTATTCTGCTGGTGACCGTCGACCGCCAAGCGAATATGAGTCGCGTGTTCGAAGCCATGGGCCATGGCGCCCTGGATGTGGTGGACACTCCGGCGCTGGGCGTGGGCAACCCCAAGGATGCGGCGGCGCCGTTGCTGCGCAAAATCCTCAATATTGGCTGGCTGATCGGCCAGCGTGGCAGTCGTGTACGCGCCGAAACCGCGCCGGCGCGCACCACTGGCAAACGTCAGAGGCTGGTGGCGATTGGTTCCTCTGCGGGCGGCCCGGCCGCGCTGGAAATCCTGCTCAAGGGTTTGCCCCGCGACTTTCCCGCCGCCATTGTGCTGGTGCAGCATGTGGACCAGGTGTTTGCCGCCGGCATGGCCGAATGGCTGAGCAGCGCCTCCGGCCTGCCGGTGCGCCTGGCACGCGAGGGCGAACCGCCTCAAAACGGCGTGGTGCTGCTGGCTGGCACCAACCACCACATTCGCCTGTTGAAAAATGGCACGCTAGCCTATACCGCGGAGCCTGTGAACGAGATTTACCGGCCTTCCATCGACGTGTTCTTCGAAAGCGTCGCCAGCCACTGGAATGGTGATGCCGTCGGCGTACTGCTGACCGGCATGGGGCGCGACGGGGCTCAGGGCCTCAAGATACTGCGTGAACAAGGATATTTGACCATCGCCCAGGATCAGCAGAGCTGTGCGGTGTATGGCATGCCAAAAGCGGCGGCGGCGATTGATGCTGCTGTTGAAATCCGCCCACTGGACAGAATTGCGCCCCGATTGCTGGAGGTATTTGCAAAATGATCAAGACCTCTCGCAGTGCCGGCTTGCAGGAAAGTAATTCAGGTGACTGCACATGAATGATTTACAGATCGACGACATCAAGACCGACGAAAACGCTGCCATGGTGTTGCTGGTCGACGACCAGGCCATGATCGGCGAAGCTGTGCGGCGCGGCCTGGCTCACGAAGAAAACATCGACTTTCACTTTTGCGCCGACCCGCATCAGGCGATTGCCCAGGCGATCCGCATCAAACCGACGGTGATCCTGCAAGACCTGGTGATGCCCGGTCTTGATGGCCTGACACTGGTGCGCGAATACCGCAACCACCCGGCCACGGCGAATATCCCGATAATTGTGCTTTCGACCAAGGAAGACCCGCTGATCAAGAGCGCGGCGTTTTCGGCCGGGGCCAATGATTACCTGGTCAAGCTGCCGGATAACATCGAGCTGGTGGCGCGCATTCGCTATCACTCGCGCTCGTATATGACGCTGTTGCAGCGCGATGCGGCTTATCGCGCGCTGCGTGTGAGCCAGCAGCAATTGCTGGACACCAACCTGGTGCTGCAGCGGCTGATGAACTCCGATGGCCTCACCGGGCTGTCCAACCGCCGCCACTTTGACGAATACCTGGAGCTGGAATGGCGCCGTGCCATGCGTGACCAGACCCAGCTGTCGTTGTTGATGATCGATGTGGACTTCTTCAAGACCTACAACGACAGCTTTGGCCACGTCGAAGGTGATGAAGCCCTGCGCAAAGTCGCCGCGAGCATCCGTGAGGCCAGCAGCCGACCTTCGGACTTGCCGGCGCGCTACGGCGGTGAAGAGTTTGCGTTGGTGCTGCCCAATACTTCGCCGGGCGGTGCGCGCCTGGTGGCCGAGAAGCTGCGCATGGCGGTTGCGGGGCTGAAGATCCCGCACATTGCCCCGGCAGAAGGGGCGAGCCTGACTATCAGCATCGGCCTGTCGACCATGACGCCGTTGCAGGGTACGGATTGTCGGCAGTTGATCATGGCGGCGGACAAGGGGTTGTACACGGCCAAGCATAACGGGCGCAATCAGGTCGGTATCGAGTAAGCAGAACACCGCCGAACCCTTGTGGGAGCTGGCTTGCCTGCGATAGCGGCCTGTCAGTTACCACATCTGTACCTGATACACCGCTATCGCAGGCAAGCCAGCTCCCACATTTGATCTCAATCGTTCTGGAGATCGTCAACAACCCCGCCTTTTCGCCAAGCGGGCTGCCGTTAGCGCCGGTTTGTCGTTATACTCGTCGGCTTTCAAAAGTTCGCCAACGAGTGCTGCCCGCCATGGAAATCAACCCGATCCTTAACACCATCAAGGACCTGTCCGAGCGCTCCGAAACTATTCGGGGGTATCTTTGACTACGATCAAAAGCATGAGCGTCTGACCGAAGTCAATCGCGAGCTTGAAGATCCGGCTGTCTGGAACAAACCTGAATACGCCCAGGAACTGGGCCGCGAGCGTGCTGCGCTGGCGCAGATCGTCGACACCCTCGACGAGTTGAACACCGGTCTGGGCGATTGCCGCGACCTGCTGGACATGGCCGTCGAAGAAAACGACGAAGGCGCAGTGGGCGATGTCGTCGCCGAGCTGGCCCGTCTCGAGGAAAACCTCGCCAAGCTTGAATTCCGCCGCATGTTCAGCCACGAAATGGACCCGAACAACGCCTACCTGGACATCCAGGCCGGTTCCGGCGGCACCGAGGCCCAGGACTGGGCCAACATCCTGCTGCGCATGTACCTGCGCTGGGCGGATAAACGCGGTTTCGACGCCACCATCATGGAACTGTCGGCCGGTGAAGTCGCCGGTATCAAAGGCGCGACCGTGCACATCAAGGGCGAATACGCCTTTGGCTGGTTGCGGACCGAGATCGGCGTACACCGCCTGGTGCGCAAGAGCCCGTTCGACTCCGGCAACCGTCGCCATACCTCGTTCTCCGCCGTTTTCGTCTCGCCAGAGATCGACGACAAGGTGGAAATCGAGATCAACCCGGCCGACCTGCGGATCGACACCTACCGTTCCTCCGGTGCCGGTGGCCAGCACGTAAACACCACCGACTCGGCGGTGCGTATTACCCACGTACCGACCAACACCGTGGTCAGCTGCCAGAACGAACGTTCCCAGCACGCCAACAAGGACACCGCCATGAAAATGCTGCGGGCCAAGTTGTACGAGCAGGAAATGCAGAAGCGCAACGCCGCTTCCCAGGCGCTGGAAGACACCAAGTCGGATATCGGCTGGGGCCACCAGATCCGTTCGTATGTGCTTGATGCATCGCGGATCAAGGATCTGCGCACTAACATCGAACGCAGCGATTGCGACAAGGTGCTCGACGGTGATATCGACGAATACCTGGAAGCCAGCTTGAAATCGGGGCTGTAAACCGTCAGCCAAGACCTTAAGTCCCCTGCCACCGGTGGGGGCAACGAACCTGTGATGGAATTTCAAAAGACATGAGCGACCAACAACTCGACCCGCAAGCCCTGCAACAGGAAGAAAACTCCCTGATCGCCCTGCGCAAGGAAAAGCTTGCTGCCGAGCGCGCCAAGGGTAATGCCTTCCCGAACGACTTCCGCCGTGACAACTACTGCGATGCCTTGCAGAAACAGTACGCGGACAAGACCAAGGAAGAGCTGGCAGAGGCTGCAATCCCGGTCAAGGTGGCGGGTCGCATCATGCTTAACCGTGGCTCGTTCATGGTGATCCAGGACATGACCGGTCGCATTCAGGTGTACGTCAACCGTAAAACCCTGCCTGAAGAAACCCTGGCCTCGGTGAAAACCTGGGACATGGGCGACATCATTGCCGCCGAAGGCACCCTGGCGCGTTCCGGCAAGGGCGACCTTTACGTTGAAATGACCAGCGTGCGCCTGCTGACCAAGTCGCTGCGCCCGCTGCCGGACAAGCACCACGGCCTGACCGACACCGAGCAGCGCTATCGCCAGCGCTACGTCGACCTGATCGTCAACGAAGACGTGCGCCAGACCTTCCGCGTGCGTTCGCAAGTGATTGCGCACATTCGCAGCTTCCTGATGGCGCGTGACTTCCTCGAAGTGGAAACGCCGATGCTGCAAACCATCCCCGGTGGTGCCGCAGCCAAACCGTTCGAGACTCACCACAACGCGCTGGACCTGGAAATGTTCCTGCGTATCGCGCCGGAGCTGTACCTCAAGCGCCTGGTGGTTGGCGGCTTCGAGAAAGTGTTCGAGATCAACCGCAACTTCCGTAACGAAGGCGTCTCGACCCGTCACAACCCTGAATTCACCATGTTGGAGTTCTACCAGGCCTACGCCGACTACGAAGACAACATGGACCTCACCGAAGAACTCTTCCGCGAGCTGGCGCAGCTGGTACTGGGCAGCACTGACGTGCCGTACGGCGACAAGGTGTTCCACTTCGGCGAGCCGTTCGTGCGTCTGTCGGTGTTCGACTCGATCCTCAAGTACAACCCTGAGCTGACCGCTGACGACCTGACCGACATCGACAAGGCCCGCGCCATCGCCAAGAAAGCTGGCGCCAAGGTGCTGGGCTTCGAAGGCCTGGGCAAACTGCAGGTGATGATTTTCGAAGAGCTGGTGGAGCACAAGCTGGAACAGCCGCACTTCATTACCCAGTACCCGTTCGAAGTGTCGCCGCTGGCACGTCGCAACGATGACAACCCGAACGTCACCGACCGTTTCGAGCTGTTCATTGGCGGCCGCGAAATCGCCAACGCCTACTCCGAGCTTAATGATGCAGAAGACCAGGCCGAACGCTTCATGGCCCAGGTGGCCGACAAGGACGCCGGTGACGACGAGGCGATGCACTACGACGCCGACTTCGTTCGCGCCCTGGAATACGGCATGCCGCCGACCGCCGGTGAAGGTATCGGTATCGACCGGTTGGTGATGTTGTTGACCAACTCGCCGTCGATCCGCGATGTGATCTTGTTCCCGCACATGCGGCCACAAGCGTAACCGTAGCGAAATCCGAAGCCGCCTTTTATAAGGCGGCTTTTTTGTGTGACGAATTCAGCCGTCAGCAGAACGGCGCCAAGAGGCACGCGCTGAGCGTTCCCACGCTCTGCACAGGAATGCAGCCCGTGACGCTCCGCATAACTCATTAAAGGAAGATCTGTCGTGAACCGCGTAATGGCTCAAGAAGGCGCCGCCGGCATTGCTGCTGCCGTGGCTGATAGTGTCCAGTACCAGGGCCGCAAGGCCAGCCGTCGAGGCAGCGAGCAACGCCGGCAAGACATTCTCGATGCGGCCATGCGCATCGTCGTGCGTGATGGGGTACGCGGTGTGCGCCATCGCGCGGTGGCAGCAGAGGCCGGCGTGCCGTTGTCGGCCACCACCTATTACTTCAAGGACATTGATGACCTGCTCACCGATACCTTCGCCCAATACGTGGAGCGCAGTGCTGCCTTCATGGGCAAGCTGTGGGTGCGCAATGAAGGCCTGCTGCGCGAGATGGTCGCCTATGGCGATGGCAGCCCGCAGTCACGCTCACAACTGGCCGATGACATTGCACGGCTGACCGCCGACTACGTGATGCGCCAACTGACCAATCGCCGCGAACACTTGATGGCCGAACAGGCCTTTCGCCAGGAAGCCTTGCTTAACCCGCGCCTGGCTGAGCTGGTGCGCTCGCACCAGCAGATTCTGTTGCAGGGCACCGGGCAGTTTTTCCAGGTATTGGGTTCCCGCGAGCCGCAACAGGATGCCAGAGTGTTGACGGCGATAATCGGTCGGATGGAATATCAGGGCCTGCTCGGCGGCCCTGAGCCTCTGACGGGTGAAGAGATGCTTGAGATTCTCAAGCGTTACATGCATTTGGTGTTGGCCTCGGTCTAGCCCCGTGCGCAATCTGCTTTATGTGGGAGCCAGCTCCCACACTTGATGGGGTGCCCAATGAAAGCCTGGCGTGTCATTGCAATCGCCTTGTCCTTCCTGCTGCTCAGCGGTTGCCTGGTCACCTTCAAGGACCCACTGGCGGCCAGTGAAGCCGCGCCCGACGCCTTGCTCGGCCGCTGGTCGAGTAAAAACGCCTGGGGCGAACCGTTGAATCTGCAGATCACCCGTGTCGATCAGCAGCATTACAAGGCCGTGAGCTACCCTAAAGCCAAGCCGGGCCAGCGTGATGAGTACCTGTTTACGGTGTCGCGCCATGGCAACCGCTGGTACCTTTCTGCGCCGTTGCCGGCGGCCTTGGGTGGCAATTACTTCCTGGCCGGTTTTGACTTTGAAGGTAAGGGCGACAAAACGCGTGAATTGGTGGTCTACAACCTCGACCTTGAGCAGATCCATCAAGCCATAGGCCAAAATGCTTTGCGCGGCAGCACCGTGGAAACCGTCGAAGGTGACGGCGTGCGGGTCGACAGCCCCATGGACCAGGTATTTGCCTATCTGGATGACCCGGCCAATGCCGATGTGTTCGTTGAAGCCGTGCGCTACCGGCGCGCGGGCAAATAACGTTTAAAGAGGAAGCACCGGGTGGACGATTACCAGCAGACGATACGCACCTTGTCCGATCGCATTGTGCTGGCACAAACACCGATTCGCGTCCTCGACGCCGTGAAGTGGGACGAGAACATTCGCCAGGGGTTTCTCAAGGCCAAGGGCAAGGCCATGCCGGCGGTGGACCGCGATTACTACCTGGGCCGACCGCTGTCGTTCGACTCCAGCGCGGTGAAGCTGGAGTTCCAGAACATCGAGCGCGACATCACCCGCCGCCTCGGCCAGTTCAGCCCGGTGGGGCAGATCATGCGCCGCATGTGCCGCGAGTACCGCATGGTGGTGCGCATGCTCGAAGCGCGGGGCACCGAGGACTTCGGCCTGATTTCCCAGGAACTCTACGGCGCCGCCTCGGACGCGTTCCACGCCGGTGACCCGACGCTGGCCGACCTGGGCCTGATGATGTCTGACTACCTCAACCAGATCGACGGCCGTGGCGACCTCAAGGACGAAGCCAAGACGCTCACGGCCAAGCATGCCGTGGCCTTGCTGCAAACCCGTTTGAATAAGGTGTTCGGTGAGGCCGAAGAGACCATCCGCGTCTTCGAGTCCGACGGTATCGTCGCCGATGCGGCGGCGGGCGCCGACTACATCAAGATCCGCGCCGACGCGATGTTCAACGAGCGTGATGTGCGCGCGCTGGAAGTGCACGAAGGCCTGGTGCACGTCGGCACCACGCTCAATGGCCAGAACCAGCCGATCTGCACCTTTCTGTCCAAAGGGCCGCCCTCGTCAACGGTGACCCAGGAAGGCCTGGCGATTCTGATGGAGATCATCACCTTTGCCTCCTACCCCAGCCGCCTGCGCAAACTGACCAACCGCACCCGCGCCATCCATATGGTCGAAGAGGGCGCCGACTTCCTGCAGGTATTCGAGTTCTTCCGCGAGCAAGGCTTTGAGATGGCCGAAAGCTATGGCAATGCCAGCCGCGTGTTCCGTGGTTCGACGCCGACCGGTCTGCCGTTTACCAAGGATTTGTCCTACCTCAAGGGCTTTATCATGGTTTACAACTACATCCAGTTGGCCGTGCGCAAAGGCAAGTTGGAACAAGTGCCGCTGCTGTTCTGCGGCAAGACCACCCTGGAAGACATGCGCACCTTGCGCCAACTGGTCGACGAAGGCCTGGTGGTGCCACCCAAGTACCTGCCCGAGCAGTTTCGCGACATGAACGCCCTGGCGGCGTGGATGTGCTTCTCCAACTTCCTCAACCACCTGAGCCTGGACCGGATCGAGGCGGATTACTCGAATATCCTGTAGAGATTTCCCTGACACAACCGAATCAAAAAGGTGGGAGCTGGCTTGCCTGCGATAGCGGTGTATCAGTCACCGCTGTTTTAACTGAAAGACCGCTATCGCAGGCAAGCCAGCTCCCACATTTGATCTCATTGGTTCTTGAGAAATGAGTACAACCTATCAGCGAGGCTTCAACGGATGAGAATCCTCGGCATTCTTTGCCTGCTACTCACTTTAAACGGCTGCAGCTCACTGCTGTTCTACCCCGAACCCGGCCTGCCGTTCACGCCGGAAAAAGCCCACCTGGCCTATCGCGACGTCACCCTCACCACCGCCGACGGCGTAAAGCTGCATGCCTGGTGGCTGCCGGCCAAACCCGGTGTGCCGCTCAAAGGCACGGTGCTGCACCTGCACGGCAATGGCGGCAACCTGGCCTGGCATCTGGGTGGCAGCTGGTGGTTGCCGGAGCAGGGCTATCAAGTGCTGTTGCTGGACTATCGCGGTTATGGCCTGTCTGAAGGCAAGCCGTCCTTGCCGGCGGTGTATCAGGACATCGATGCCGCATTCGGCTGGATCGACAAGGCCCCTGAAACCCAAGGCCAGCCGCTGATCGTGTTGGGCCAGAGCCTGGGCGGTGCGCTGGCGGTGCATTACCTGGCGGCACACCCGCAGCGCCAAGCCCAGCTCAAGGCCCTGGTCCTGGACGGCGTGCCCGCCAGTTATCGTGATGTAGGACAATTCGCCCTCAGCACCTCCTGGTTAACATGGCCGTTTCAGGTGCCGCTGTCGTGGCTGGTGCCCGACGCCGACAGTGCGATCAATGCCATGCCCCAGCTTACCGGCGTGCCCAAGCTGCTGTTCCATAGCCTGGATGACCCGATTGTGCCGGTGGCCAACGGCATTCGCCTGTATCAGGCCGCGCCGCCGCCGAGGGTGTTGCAGTTGACCCGTGGCGGCCATGTGCAGACCTTCGCCGACAAGACCTGGCAAACCGTGATGCTGCGCTATCTGGACGACCCGCAGCACTTCAATGGCCTGCGCCGCCTGGGCGAGATACCGAATTACCCTATTCCTAAAGTTGATTCATCAGAGAGCCCGCAATGAGCGAAGAACGCAACATGATCCCGCTGATCCTCACCGGCATCGGCACCATCATCGGCACCGTCGGCTGCCTGTGGTTTTACGGCTACTTGCACTTCGCCAAGCCGGAAGATGCCTTGTTGCTCAGCGACTTCACCATGCTCAAGACCGTGCCGGGCGAGGACTACAAGGTCTCGCTGACTCCGGCTGCGCAGGTGGCGCAATGCATTGATGGCGTATTGGTGATGTTTGATACCGAACAGAAAGGCTTGAGCGGCGTACTGGTCAATAACAAGAAACAAGCCGTGCGTTGCATGGGCCAGGAAACCCCGCAACTTCAAGAGTAAAGCGCTTCAATGCAGCGATACTGAAATATCTGGAACCGTATTCCGTAGGATGCCACTTAAGGGCTTGTCAGCGCTGCTGATGGATAACTTATGAATGGCCAGCCAAGGGAGAGTTACGGTGAATATTGCTGCGATAGACAGGATGTTGGATATGGCCCGGGCGCAGCAAAGTTTGGATGAGTTCAGCGAGTGGGACGCAGAGCTTTCCCAAAAGGAGCAGGACGAAACCAGGCGGCGCACGGAGTTCGAGCTGGCGGGCGGCGACGACAGCAACCGTCAGATCCAATTCTGAAGCAAAAAAAACCACCGTTTCCGGTGGTTTTTTCATCCTGCGTCAATCAATCAGTTAGCAACGGAAGAGCGTGGCTTGACTGGCTGGTTGTCGTTGGAGATGGTCACTTCAACGCGGCGGTTCATGGCACGGCCCGAAACGCTGCCGTTGTCGGCAACCGGGTATTCCTTGCCGTAACCCTGGGTCACGATGCGCGAGATATCCACGCCTTGTTGAGCCAGTGCACGTTGTACCGAAGCGGCACGACGCTCGGACAGGCTCTGGTTGTACGAGTCCGAACCGGTGCTGTCGGTGTAGCCTTCGACGATCACTTTACGGTCCGGGTTGTCGCGCAGGAACTGAGCCAGTTTGGTGATGTTCACCAGGCCACTGGATTTCAGGTCGGACTTATTGGTGGCGAACAGCACGTCACCGAAGGTCACCAGAGTGCCGCGATCAGTCTGCTTGGCGTTCAAGCTGTCTTGCAGTTGCTTGATCTGTGCATCACGGGCTTGCAGCAGGGCGCGAGCACGTTCGTCGCCGGCGTTTTTCAGCTTGGCTTCGGATTCACGCAGCGAGATGGTGTCTTTGGCCACTTCCACACGCTGGTTGGTCAGGTAGGCCAGTTGGTCGACCTTCTTCTCGTCTTCCTTGTCGCGGTAGGCCTTGTCAGCCTTGTCCAGCCAATCCTGCGCGTCCTTGGTTTCCAGCGCCGCTACCTTGGTGGCTTGCGGGTTGGATTGCAGGGCCGAGAAGTTGGTCCGTGCGTTTTCCAGGTTCTGGTTCGGCGGGGTGGAGCACGCCGCCAGAGCAACGCTCATCGCCAGCAGGGCAGGGATCATCAATTGTTTACGCATAGTCGTGTCGTCCTTTCAATTCGATATCGGGTGCAGTGCAATCAGTGGCGGCGGCTTATTGCTGTTTGATAACAGCCGGGCGCATGCCTTCCTGACGCAGTTCCTGCACAGCTTTCTGGGAATCCTTCACAGCCTGGTCAGCCTTGGCAGCCTGGGCCTTGCGCTCTGCGACTCGGGCATCCCACTCGGCTTGCTCAGCCAGTTGACGCGCTTTGTCGTAGTTTTTGTCATGCATGGCCAGTTCGGCAGCTTTGAGCTTGTCCTGGGCCGACTTCATTTCTACCGCTGCGTACTCGGTGCCGCCGGCGCTGACTGCGCTGTTTACGGCGGACTGGGTCACGGCGTATTGCTCGGTCGGAGGGTTGCCGGCGCAGCCCGCCAGAACGAAGCTGGTGCCGATTGCCAGCGCGGCCAATTTCAGCCCGCGCAGATGGTTAAACGAGGATTTGGCAGTGCTGGTCTTCATCGTCTTCAACTCCATTGGATAACTCCTGAAAAAATCAAAATCCACTTCATTGGTTGGCGGTTGCAGGCCCGGCGGTAAAGCACCAAATGCCCTTTCAAACGGCCGTTCCAAGTGATGGCTTACTGGCTGTGACCGGAGCGTTTTTTCAAAAGTTCAGCGGAGATGGCGATTTGCCTAAAAAAATATCTGACTGTTTGGTCAGCGTTTAAAAGTTTGAACTTTCGCGTTGCGCAGAGGTACTCCGAGCCTCTGTGAGGCCCGGAATACAGGGGTTAAACGGGGGGTTCGAAGGTTTGTCAGTGTTGCTGTTTATCGGCGGTGGCTGATAAATCATGCAGATAGCGGCGTGACAGAGTCAGAAAGCGCGGCGTCGGGCCGACGTCCTCGTACAGTGGGTCACCCTCTTCATCGGTGGCGATCACATGCTGGCCCTTGATGTAGGGGAAGCTCGCTTCCAGCTCTTCAAGGGCCGCGCCGATCAGTTCGCCGAGCAATTCTTCGGTGCTGCGCTTGGGGTACATCTCGGCGATAGCGGCCAGGCGCGCAGCGGACTCGACGTCCAAGTGGATCGCGTACTCGGTTTTGGTCAGGCGACCCTTCGCGTTCTCTTCCCAATGTTGGGCCAGTTCTCGAATTTTCATGGCAACCTCAATAAGCCCGCGATGGCAGGCGGTGATGGGTGTCCAGTCGCCTGCGTGGGTAACACGACGACTCACTGTTGAGACTAGCTGCAAGTCGCAAGGTTTAAAGTGTCTTGTCAGAAACTGACGCGGGCGGCACTCTGGAAGGCCTGCGCGTCCCGGATTTCTGGCTGGAGATTGGCTGATGAGTGATATCGATGCACGCTTGCGTGAGGATGTTCACCTGCTGGGTGAGCTGCTGGGCAACACCATTCGAGAACAGTACGGCGATGCTTTTCTCGACAAGATCGAGCAGATCCGTAAAGGCGCCAAGGCTGACAGACGAGGTGCTGGCGATGAGCTGAGCACCCGCCTCAATCAGTTACAGGAAGATGAATTGCTGCCCGTGGCCCGGGCCTTCAACCAGTTTCTCAACCTGGCCAATATCGCCGAGCAGTACCAACTGATCCATCGGCGCGATGAATCGCAACCAGCGCCCTTCGAGTCTCGCGTGTTACCGGAGTTGCTGGCGCGCCTGCAAAGCGAAGGTCACAGCAATGAGTCCCTGGCCCGTCAGTTGGCGCGCCTGGAGATTGAGCTGGTGCTCACCGCCCACCCGACCGAAGTGGCGCGCCGCACCTTGATCCAGAAATACGATGCGATTGCCGCACAACTGGCGTTGCAGGATCACCGCGACCTCACCAGCGCCGAGCGCGAGCAGATCCGCCAGCGCTTGCAGCGGCTGATCGCCGAAGCCTGGCACACCGAAGAGATCCGCCGCATCCGGCCCACGCCGGTAGACGAAGCCAAGTGGGGCTTTGCGGTGATCGAGCATTCGCTGTGGCATGCCATTCCCAATTATTTGCGCAAGGCCGACCAGGCCTTGCACGCCGCCACCGGCCTGCGCCTGCCACTTGAGGCGGCGCCGATCCGCTTTGCTTCGTGGATGGGCGGCGACCGTGACGGCAACCCGAATGTCACCGCGCCGGTCACCCGCGAAGTGTTGCTGCTGGCGCGCTGGATGGCGGCGGATCTGTACCTGCGAGATGTCGATCATCTGGCGTCCGAGCTGTCGATGCAGCAGGCCAGCCCTGCATTGCAGGCCAAGGTCGGTGATAGCGTCGAACCTTACCGTGCCTTGCTCAAGCAACTGCGCGAACGCCTGCGCGCCACGCGTCAATGGGCGCATACCTCACTGACCGCCAGCACGCCTGCGCCTGCCGATGTGTTGCAAAACAACCGCGACCTGCTCGACCCGTTGGAGCTGTGCTACCAGTCGCTGCATGAGTGCGGCATGGGCGTGATCGCTGATGGCCCGTTGCTCGACTGCCTGCGCCGTGCCGTGACCTTCGGCTTGTTCCTGGTGCGCCTGGACGTGCGTCAGGATTCCAGTCGTCACTCGGCGGCCATGACCGAAATCACTGATTACCTGGGCTTGGGCCGTTATGAAGACTGGGACGAAGAAGCGCGCATCAGCTTCCTGAGCAAAGAGCTGACCAATCGCCGACCGCTGCTGCCGGGTTATTTCAAACCGTCGGCAGACACCGCCGAAGTGTTGAACACCTGCAAGGAAGTCGCCGCCGCACCGGCTGCATCACTCGGTTCTTATGTCATTTCCATGGCGGGTGCCGCGTCGGATGTGCTGGCCGTGCAACTGTTGCTTAAAGAGTCGGGCGTGCAACGGCCGATGCGCGTGGTGCCGCTGTTTGAAACCCTGGCCGACCTGGATAACGCCGGGCCGGTGATGGAGCGTCTGCTGCAATTGCCGGGTTATCGCGCGCGCTTGCAAGGCCCACAGGAAGTGATGATCGGCTATTCGGACTCGGCCAAGGACGCCGGCACCACCGCCGCTGCCTGGGCACAGTACCGGGCGCAGGAACGGCTGGTGGATATCTGCCGCGAGCAACAGGTGGAGTTGCTGTTGTTCCATGGTCGCGGCGGCACCGTTGGCCGTGGCGGCGGCCCGGCGCATGCGGCGATCCTGTCGCAGCCGCCAGGCTCGGTGGCGGGGCGTTTCCGTACGACCGAACAAGGCGAGATGATTCGCTTCAAGTTCGGCCTGCCGGACATTGCCGAGCAGAACCTCAACCTTTATCTGGCTGCCGTGCTCGAAGCCACGCTGCTGCCACCGCCGCCACCTGAGCCGGCCTGGCGGCATCTGATGGATGAATTGGCAGCAGACGGTGTCAGTGCTTACCGCGCCGTGGTGCGGGAAAATCCGCAGTTCGTCGAGTACTTCCGCCAGTCCACACCCGAGCAGGAGCTGGGCCGCTTGCCATTGGGCAGTCGCCCGGCCAAGCGCCGTGCGGGCGGTATCGAGAGCCTGCGCGCGATTCCGTGGATCTTCGGCTGGACCCAAACCCGCCTGATGCTGCCCGCCTGGCTTGGTTGGGAAGCGGCATTAAGCAAGGCGCTGGAGCGTGGCGAAGGTGAGTTGCTCGGCCAGATGCGCGAGCAATGGCCGTTCTTTCGCACCCGCATCGATATGCTCGAGATGGTACTGGCCAAGGCAGATGCCGATATTGCGCGGCTGTATGACGAGCGTTTGGTGCAGCCGGACCTGCTGCCATTGGGTGCGCACTTACGCGACCTATTGTCGCAGGCGTGCGACGTGGTACTTGGCCTGACCGGCCAGTCGCAACTGCTGGCCCATAGCCCGGACACGCTTGAGTTCATTCGCCTGCGCAACACCTACCTCGACCCGCTGCACCTGTTGCAGGCCGAATTACTGGCACGCTCGCGCCAGCAGGAGGCGGCGCAGGACAGCCCTCTGGAACAGGCGCTGCTGGTGTCTGTAGCCGGTATTGCCGCCGGTTTGCGCAACACTGGCTGAGGTTTTCTGCGTGTTCTCAATGGCTTGCAGATAAACAACGACGGCCGCCCGGAAACGGGCGGTCGGCGTTTAGGAGGCGGGGTTGCACTCAGGCACACCCTACCTATGACTGCATGGCGGGCGCGGTTCTTGCGACTTTTGGCGGCTTGTATGGATAGAGCCCGCTGTGTATCTTGATCAGCCTTTGGCCGTTTGATCGGCCAGGACCCACATTTTTACGAGATTGGCCCCACGCGGCGAATCCGAGCGTCATCTCTATAAAAAATTGAGGAGCACATCGATGCGCGTCATTCTGCTGGGAGCTCCCGGGGCCGGTAAAGGTACTCAGGCAAAGTTCATCACTGAAAAATTCGGCATTCCACAAATCTCCACCGGTGACATGCTGCGTGCCGCCGTCAAGGCCGGCACCGAGCTGGGCCTGATCGCCAAGAGCGTAATGGACAGCGGCGGCCTGGTCTCCGATGACCTGATCATCAACCTGGTCAAGGAACGCATCAGCCAGGAAGACTGCACGAACGGTTTCCTGTTCGACGGTTTCCCACGCACCATTCCCCAGGCTGAAGCCTTGGTGAAAGCCGGCGTTGAGCTGGACGCTGTGGTTGAAATCGCAGTTGAAGACGAAGAAATCGTTCAGCGTATTGCGGGCCGTCGCGTTCACGAAGGCTCGGGCCGCGTGTACCACATCGTCTACAACCCGCCAAAGGTTGAAGGTAAAGACGATGTGACCGGTGAAGACCTGGTACAGCGTAAGGACGACACCGAAGAAACCGTGCGCCATCGCCTGTCGGTCTACCATTCGCAGACCAAGCCGCTGGTGGATTTCTACCAGAAGCTTTCGGCTGCCCAAGGCAAGCCGAAGTACAGCCACATCCCTGGCGTGGGTTCGGTAGAATCCATCACTGCCAAGGTGCTTGAAGCACTGAGCTGATCCTTCGATCGGCTTTGCGTACAACGGCCCGCTTGCGGGCCGTTGTTGTTTATACTGGCGCACTTTTTTTCGACTTGGACACCTACACCGATGAGCACCCTGCTGGCCCTGGACACCGCGACTGAAGCTTGCTCCGTCGCCTTGCTGCACGATGGCAAGGTAACGAGCCACTACGAGGTGATCCCGCGTCTGCATGCGCAGAAGCTGTTGCCGATGATCAAGCAACTGCTGGAAGAGGCGGGCACCACGCTGTCTGCCGTGGACGCGATTGCTTTCGGGCGTGGCCCGGGCGCCTTTACCGGCGTGCGTATTGCCATTGGTGTGGTGCAGGGCCTGGCCTTTGCGCTGGAGCGCCCGGTGTTGCCGGTGTCCAACCTTGCGGTATTGGCCCAGCGTGCATTGCGTGAACACGGCGCCTCGCAGGTGGCGGCGGCGATTGATGCGCGCATGGATGAAGTGTATTGGGGCTGCTACCGCGAAACTGCTGGCGAAATGCGTCTAGTGGGCGTGGAAGCCGTACAGCCTCCGGAATCGTCGGTGTTGCCTGCTGATGCCAGCGGCGAGTGGTTCGGCGCCGGCACGGGTTGGGGTTACGGTGAGCGCATCGACGTAAAGCTGGCTGGCCAGGATGCAACAATGTTGCCGCATGCCGAAGACTTGCTGACCTTGGCGCGCTTTGCTTTCGAGCGCGGCGAAGCGATTCCTGCTGACCAGGCTGCACCGGTTTACCTGCGCGATAAAGTTGCGCAAACCAAGGCTGAGCGCGGCCTTTAAGTGTGGCGAGGGAGCTTGCTCCCGTCGGGCCGCGAAGCGGCCCCGCTGTTAATAGATCGGGACTGCTGCGCAGTCCAACGGGAGCAAGCTCCCTCGCCACAGTAAGTGCAGCGCACCGGCAAAAATCCCCAATCGTCAGAATTTGCCTCGGTTTGTAAACCTTTTACAAATTATGTGTTCTAGTTATCACCAGAGCATTTGCGCGCTACGGAAAGTGCCGCTAAATTGCCATCATTGATACCGAGTCTGCATGTATGCGTATAGACGGCTTTTCCTCACAGTCCTACCCACTCAAGCGTAAGCCGCGCAAGGCGAACGTCACGGTAGACGAGTCCGTCGAAGATTCGCCGGACTTCATCGAGGTTCAGTCAGAGTCGCAACCCAGTGCCCAAGGTTCTGGCGCTGCACGCATCAGTGGCCTTCCTGCCCGTCAGCAAGACATGGTCTTCCCCCGTTCCATGAGCAAAAGCGTTGCCACCGCCCTGGCCAGCTACCTGACCACCGCCGGCTTTGTCGAATGGGATATGGAAGTGCTGGGTCTCGACATCCACATCTGATGCGCCTGCCTTACTACATCGGCTGCCCGTCCTGGAGTGAAAACGCCTGGCGCGAGTACCTGTACCCGGCCGATGCCCGTTCCAGCGACTACCTTGCCCTGTATTCCCAGGTCTTTAACGCCGTTGAAGGCAACACCACCTTTTATGCCCGCCCCTCGGCCGCCACGGTGCAGCGCTGGGCTGAAATCATGCCTGAGGGTTTTCGCTTCACCGCCAAATTCCCCGGAGATATCAGCCACGGCGGCGACTTGCGCGAGCAATTGCCGGCAGCGGAAAGTTTTGTCGGCTTGATGAGCCCTTTGGGCGAGCGGGTTTCGCCGCTGTGGTTGCAATTGTCGGCGAGCTTTTCGCCGCAACGCCTGGGCGAACTGGCGGGTTTCATTGACGGCCTGGAGCACCCGCTGGCCGTGGAAGTGCGTCACCCTGAGTTCTTCGCCAAGGGCGATGCCGAGCGCAGGCTCAACCGCCTGTTGCGCGACCGTGGCGTGGAGCGTATTTGCCTCGATCCACGTGCGCTGTTCAGTTGCACTTCAACGTCGGCGGCCGTGCTGCACGCCCAATCGAAAAAGCCCAAGGTACCAACACGGCCGGCGGCGCTGACTCTATTTCCCCAGGTGCGCTTCATCGGCCATCCGGAACTGGAGGCCAATGACCCGTTCCTGGTCCCGTGGGTAGAAAAAATTGCTGGCTGGATCGAAGAGGGGCGCACGCCTTATGTGTTCCTGCACACCTCGGATAACCGCCTCGCCGCGCAACTGGCGCTGCGCTTTCACCAACAGTTGATGCTGCGTTTGCCGGGGTTGCCAGCGCTGCCAACCTTGCATCGGGAACCCGCAGCGGAGCAACTGGGGTTACTCTAGGGCTCCTTTTTCCGACAGGAGTCAGCCATGGATGCCCAAACCCTTCGCGCCGAAACCTTCAAGGCCTTGCATGAGCGTGACCGCGCATTCGTGATGCCCAACCCGTGGGACGCCGGCTCCGCCATCATGCTCGCCAGCCTGGGTTTTGAGGCGTTGGCCACGACCAGTGCGGGCTATGCGTTCAGCCTCGGGCGACCGGATGCGGAAGGCGCATTATCCCTTGAAGACACCTTGGCCAATGCGTCATCGATCGTGCGGGCCACTGCGCTGCCGGTGGCGGCTGACCTGGAGAACGGCTTCAGCGACACCCCCGAAGGCTGCGCCCAGACCATCCTGCGCGCCGCGGCCAGCGGTATTGTGGGTGGCTCTATCGAAGACGCCACAGGCATTGCGGTCGACCCGATCTATCCGTTTGACCTGTCGGTGGAGCGCGTGGAAGCCGCCGTCGCCGCTGCCCGCAGCTTGCCATTTGCCTTTACGCTCACCGCCCGTGCAGAAAACCTCCTGCATGGTCGCCTGGATTTGCCTGACACTATTCGCCGCCTGCAAGCCTACGCCGAAGCCGGGGCGGACGTGCTCTACGCTCCCGCCTTGCGCAGTGCCGAAGAAGTGCTCGCGGTGGTCAAGGCGGTGGCGCCCAAACCGGTAAATGTACTGATGTCCGGTGGTTTGAACCTGAGCGTGGCGCAGTTGAGCGAAATGGGTGTGCGCCGCATCAGTGTCGGCTCAGCCATGGCGCTGGCGGCGTATGGCGAGTTCTATCGGGCGGCGCAGGAGGTGTATGAGCTGGGCACTTTTACCTTCACTGAACGCAAGATGCCGTTCAGCCAGGCCAACGGTTTTTTCAAAGACTGAATCAGGCCGCCAGGCGCAGGTTGTTGAGGACCAGCGGGCGCGCCCAGTGATAATCGAAGTCCAGCGCCTTCTGTTGCGCCACCAGCTCCTCGGCCGGGTAAGGCGTGGCAGGCGGTGGCAGCAGGTCCAGTTCGAATTCGGCAATCGGCAGGTGCAGCGGCTGGGGCTGCGGCGCCGGGCCAGGCTCAGGCGGCGGGTTGCCGGCATTGAGCACAATCGGGCGGACCCAGCCGCTTTCGAAGTTTTGCTGGCGCTGCTGGGCGATGATTTCTTCTGCCGGGAACGGCGTGGCAGGCGGCGGCAGCAGCTCGGTTTCAAATTCGGCGATGGGCAGGAACAGCGGCTCCGGCGGGGCGACCTCGGTGTCGTGTACGTCGCATTCACGCTGGGTGAGGATCTGTGACAACAGGTCGGCGCCTTCGCTGGGTTCTACCGCCGGGTCCCTCGGCGCCGGGGCTTTGGCCGCCAGCGCACCCGGCGTATCGCCAAGCTGCTCGGCCAACGCACGGGCGAAGAAGTCCTGCCACACATGGCTCACCCCAGCCAGCGCTTGAGTATTGCGCAGGCCGTAGTGGTTGTGGGTCGGCAGTACACCGATGGTTAGGGGAAGAATGTCTGACATTTTTCTCGGTCGACGCTCAGCTCTGGCAAAATACCTGACTGTTGTTTTTATCGGCCGTTGTTTGCCGATCCTTAATATTTTTGAGCGTAGCGATTGATGAGCGAACAACCAGCGGCCAGCCGCATTCGGGTCGAGGCTTTGGCCGACGGTTTCAAGGCCCGCGCCGAGCACTGGGCCGCGCAGCTTGGCCTGCCTTTACAGCTGGAGGAGGCGGACTTTTCCCTGCAAGTCGGGGAACACGGCCTGCAACTGCAACAGCTCGGGCCTGACGCGCCGGGGCCGGTGCGCGTGGACTTCGTCGAAGGCGGCGCGGCGCATCGGCGTCTCTACGGCGGTGGCAGCGGGCAGATGATCGCCAAGGCGGTCGGTGTTGCCCAAGGGGTGCGCCCACGGGTGCTGGACGCTACGGCGGGCTTGGGCAAGGACGCGTTCGTACTCGCCAGCCTGGGCTGCGAGATGAGCCTGATCGAGCGTCAGCCGTTGATCGGCGCCTTGCTCGAAGACGGCCTGGCCCGTGGTGCGGACGACTTTGAAGTGGCGCCGATTGTGGCGCGCATGCAGTTGCTCAAGGGCAACTCGATCGAGGTGATGCGCAACTGGGAGGGCGAGCCGCCGCAGGTGATCTACTTGGACCCGATGTTCCCGCACCGTGAGAAAACGGCGCTGGTGAAGAAGGAAATGCGCCTGTTTCGCCCCTTAGTGGGCGATGATCCGGACGCACCGGCCTTACTCGCTGCCGCCTTGGCGTTGGCCAGCCACCGCGTGGTGGTCAAGCGCCCGCGCAAGGCGCCGTGCATTGACGGGCCGAAACCGAGCCATGCGTTGGATGGCAAGTCCAGCCGGTATGACATCTATCCAAAGAAAGCGCTCAAGTCCTGAATCATTGTTGTTCTTTCGGGCCTCATCGCAGGCAAGCCAGCTCCCACGTTTTGATTTGCAAACACAGTCAAAGGTGGGAGCTGGCTTGCCTGCGATAGTGCCCGATCAGGCAGCTCAAACCCTCAAGGCCGATACGCCCGCATAAACAACCCCACCACCTCCTGCACATGCGCTTCGGCAGCTTCTTCACTCAACTGCCCGCCACACCCATACAACAAGCAAAAATTTGCCGTGCCCTTGAGCAGGCAAAAGAAGTGCTCAGCCGCCGTAAATGGTTTGTCGATGCTCAAGGCGCCGCTCTGGTCAATGCGGCTGAGCAGGCGCTCCATGCCTTGCAGCATGCGCATAGGCCCGGCTTCAAAGAAGATCTGCGAGAGTTTCACGTCCTGGTTGCCGGTGGTCATCATCAGGCGGTGCAGGTTCACCGATTCTTCGCTGTTGATCAGCCGATGAAAGCCGCGCGCGATGTTCAGCAGCACGGTGTGCACCGGCATGCCTTCGGGCAACTCGAAATACATCACCGGCAACTGCTCCTCGCACTTGGCCACGACGGCGGCGGTGAACAAGGTCTCTTTATCCGTGAAGTGGCTGTAGACCGTCAGTTTTGACACGCCGGCCTCAAGGGCCACGGCATCCATGCTGGTGCTGGCGTAGCCATTGCTCAAAAACAGGATTTTGGCTGCTTCGAGGATTGCCTGGCGTTTTGCCATGTCCTTGGGACGCCCGGGGCTATTGGTGTTTACAGGATTGTCGGACATTTTCACCTTTAATACTGGACTGGTGAGTTTGGTATTAATAACATACCGGCCAGTATAATTATTCCTAGCTCCATTTGCGAAAGGTCCTTCAGCATGCGCAGTACTTTCCTGCCCCTTGCGTTGCCTGTCAGCCTGATCTTCCTGTTGACCGCCTGCGGTCATGAAGAAGCGGCCCAAACCACCATCCGCCCGGCCATGGTGGTGCAACCGCAGCCGTCGGCGCTGGCGATGGACAGTTTTCCGGGGGAAGTACGCGCCCGTTATGAGCCGGACCTGGCCTTTCGCATCGGCGGCAAAGTCAGTAAGCGCCTGGTGGAGGAGGGCGAGCGGGTCAAGGCCAACCAACCATTGGCAGAGCTCGACCCACAGGACGTGCGCCTGCAACTGGAAGCCACCCGCGCTCAGGTTGCCGCCGCCGAAGCCAACCTGAGCCTGGTGCGCGCCGAACGCGACCGCTACAAGACCCTGATGGACCGTCAGATGGTCAGCCGCTCGCAGTACGACAATTCCGAAAACCTCTACCGATCCGGTGAAGCGCGTCTTAAGCAGATCAAGGCCGAGTTCGACGTATCGAGCAACCAGGCCGGCTATGCCGTGCTGCGTGCGCCCCAGGACGGTGTAGTGGCCAAGCGTGCGGTGGAAGTCGGCCAAGTGGTGTCCGCCGGCCAAACGGTGTTTACCCTGGCCACCGATGGCGAGCGCGAAGTGTTGATCAGCCTGCCCGAGCAAGGGTTTGGCCGCTTCAAGATCGGCCAACCGGTATCGGTGGAGTTGTGGAGCCAGCCCGACCAACGTTTTGCCGGGCGCATTCGTGAGCTCTCACCGGCAGCCGACCCAAAATCCCGCACCTTCGCTGCGCGCGTTGCCTTCACCGGCGGCAAAGTCCCCGCCGAGTTGGGCCAGAGCGCCCGCGTCTTCATCCAGGCTGATGGCATCGTCCCACTGTCAGTGCCGCTGTCGGCCCTGAGCGCGGAGAACGGTGCGTCCTACGTCTGGCGGGTACAGCCGGACAACACGCTCAAACGAACGCCGGTGCGCATCGGTGCTTTCGGTGAAAAAACCGTGCCGGTGCTTGAAGGCTTGGCCCCCACCGATTGGGTGATCGCGGCGGGTGTGCATGTGCTCCATGAGGGCCAGCAAGTGCGCCCGGTGGATCGCGCCAACCGAGTAGTGAATCTGGCGGCCAAGGAGTAGTCCCCGATGGGTTTCAATCTTTCCGAATGGGCGTTGCGTAATCGCCAGATCGTACTGTTCCTGATGATCCTGCTGGCAGTGGTCGGCACGTTGTCCTACACCAAGCTGGGGCAAAGTGAAGACCCGCCGTTTACCTTCAAGGCCATGGTCATCAAGACCAACTGGCCGGGCGCCACGGCCCAGGAAGTTTCGCGCCAAGTCACCGAACGTATCGAGAAGAAGCTGATGGAGACGGGCGAGTACGAGCGCATTGTCTCGTTCTCCCGGCCCGGTGAGTCCCAGGTCACCTTCATGGCCCGCGATTCGATGCACTCGGCACAAATCCCGGAGCTGTGGTACCAGGTGCGCAAGAAGATCAGCGATATTCGCCAGACCTTGCCGCCGGATATCCAGGGGCCGTTTTTCAACGATGAATTCGGCACCACCTTCGGCAATATCTACGCCCTGACCGGTGACGGTTTTGACTACGCGGTGCTCAAGGACTACGCCGACCGCATCCAGATTCAACTGCAACGCGTGCCGGATGTGGGCAAGGTCGAGTTACTGGGCCTGCAGGACGAGAAGATCTGGATCGAACTGTCCAACCTCAAGCTCGCCACCCTCGGCCTGCCATTGGCTGCAGTGCAGCAGGCACTGCAGGAGCAGAACGCCGTCTCCACCGCCGGTTTCTTTGAAACCCCGACGGAACGCGTGCAACTGCGCGTCTCGGGTAACTTCAAAACGGTCGATGAGATCCGTAACTTCCCGATTCGCGTAGGTGACCGCACCTTCCGCATCGGTGATGTGGCGCAGATCCATCGCGGCTTCAACGACCCACCGGCGCCGCGCATGCGCTATATGGGCGCGGACGCCATCGGCCTGGCCGTGGCGATGCGTGACGGCGGCGACATTCTGGTACTGGGCAAGGCCCTTGAAGGCGAATTCGCACGCCTGCAGAAGAACCTTCCGGCAGGCATGGAACTGCGCAAGGTCTCGGACCAACCGGCGGCGGTGAAAACCAGCGTCGGTGAATTCGTCCAGGTACTCGCTGAAGCCTTGGCCATCGTGCTGCTGGTGAGCTTCTTCTCCCTTGGTGTACGCACCGGCATGGTGGTCGCCCTGGCGATTCCGCTAGTACTGGCGATGACCTTTGCGACCATGTATTACCTGGGCATCGGCCTGCACAAAATCTCCCTCGGTGCCTTGGTGTTGGCCCTGGGCTTGTTGGTGGACGATGCGATCATCGCCGTGGAAATGATGGCGATCAAAATGGAGCAGGGCTACGACCGGCTCAAGGCCGCGAGTTTTGCCTGGACCAGCACCGCGTTCCCGATGCTCACCGGCACATTGATCACCGCCGCAGGTTTCCTGCCGATTGCCACCGCGCAATCGAGTACCGGTGAATACACCCGTTCGATTTTCCAAGTGGTGACCATTGCCCTGCTGGCCTCGTGGGTTGCGGCGGTGGTGTTTGTGCCGTACCTGGGGGAAAAGCTCCTGCCGGACCTGGCGAAGATTCATGCGGCCAAACACGGCACCGATGGGCCTGATCCCTACGGCACGCCGTTCTATCAACGTGTAAGACGCTTGGTCGAATGGTGTGTGCGTCGGCGCAAAACCGTGATCGTGTTGACCTTGTTGTTGTTTATCGGCTCGGTGGCGCTGTTCCGTTTTGTGCCACAGCAGTTCTTCCCGGCCTCCGGCCGACTGGAGTTGATGGTCGACCTGAAACTGGCTGAAGGTGCCTCGCTGAGCAACACCGCCGACCAGGTCAAGCGCCTGGAAGCCTTGCTCAAGGAACATGCTGGCATCGACAACTATGTGGCCTATGTGGGCACCGGTTCGCCGCGCTTCTACCTGCCGCTGGACCAACAACTGCCGGCCGCCAGCTTTGCGCAGTTTGTGGTACTGGCCAAAACCATCGAGGAACGCGAAAGCCTGCGCACCTGGCTGATCGAGACCCTTAACGAACAATTCCCCGACCTGCGTTCACGCGTCACGCGCCTGGAAAACGGCCCGCCCGTGGGCTACCCGGTGCAGTTTCGCGTGACCGGCGAGCACATCGAAGAAGTCCGTGCCCTGGCGCGCAAGGTCGCGGCCAAGGTTCGCGAAAATACCCACGTGGTCAACGTGCACCTGGACTGGGAGGAACCGAGCAAGATCGTCTACCTGAATATCGACCAGGACCGTGCCCGTGCGCTGGGCGTCAGCACTGCCAACCTGTCGAAGTTCCTGCAAAGTTCCTTGACCGGCTCCAGCGTCAGCCAGTACCGCGAGGACAACGAGTTGATCGAGATCCTGCTACGCGGCACCGTGCATGAACGTACCGAGTTGTCGCTGCTGCCGAGCCTGGCGGTGCCGACCGACAACGGCAAAAGCGTAGCGCTGTCGCAGATTGCGACCCTCGAATATGGCTTTGAAGAAGGCATCATCTGGCACCGCAATCGCCTGCCGACGGTGACCGTGCGTGCCGATATCTACGGCAAGGAACAACCGGCAACCTTGGTCCAGCAGATCCTGCCGACCCTGGAAGGCGTGCGTGCCGAACTGCCGGACGGCTACCTGCTCGAAGTGGGCGGCACCGTCGAGGATTCGGCCCGTGGCCAGAACTCGGTCAAGGCCGGCGTGCCGCTGTTTATCGTGGTAGTGCTGACCTTGCTGATGCTGCAACTGCGCAGTTTCTCACGCACTGCAATGGTGTTTCTGACGGCGCCGCTGGGCTTGATCGGCGTGACCTTGTTCCTGCTGGTGTTCCGCCAGCCCTTCGGCTTTGTCGCCATGCTCGGCACCATCGCGCTGTCGGGCATGATCATGCGTAACTCGGTGATCCTGGTGGACCAGATTGAACAAGACATCAAGGCGGGACTGGCGCCCTGGCAGGCGATCATCGAAGCCACCGTCCGACGCTTTCGCCCGATTGTGCTGACGGCGCTTGCGGCGGTATTGGCAATGATTCCGCTGTCGCGCAGCGTGTTCTTCGGGCCGATGGCGGTGGCAATCATGGGCGGGTTGATTGTGGCGACCGCGTTGACGTTATTGTTCTTGCCAGCCCTGTATGCGGCATGGTTTCGCATTAAGAAGGAGGCGCACTAGTTCATAACGGGAGGCGTGAAGGCGTATCGATAGTATTGACGGGTGTGGGAAAAGCCTGAAATTCGATAACTGCTGTTTAAGCCTGAATGTCTCCCACTTGTTTATTTAGAACAGGGGCAGTTTCTTCTCGACGGTTTTTATAATAGAGGTGTTGGTGTCGGCCAACGGCGTTATTTTTTGCAAGGTTTGATCAAGGTGGTTAAC
Source organism: Pseudomonas sp. B19125 (assembly GCF_044218855.1). Taxonomy (NCBI): domain Bacteria; kingdom Pseudomonadati; phylum Pseudomonadota; class Gammaproteobacteria; order Pseudomonadales; family Pseudomonadaceae; genus Pseudomonas; species Pseudomonas sp. B19125. The sequence goes on along the minus strand of NZ_CP162589.1, from coordinate 5,523,899 downwards.
GGAATGTGTGTACAGATGGCAGACGAAACTGTCTTCCCCGGTGATCTTGTAACAGACAATACATTCAGGCATGTCTGACAGTAGCTGCTCCACTGTTTGAAAATTTCCCGTCAGCGGTTTTACCCGCACCAGTGCCTGCAGCGCAAACCCCAGTGCCTGCGCGTCCAACGCTACGCTGAACCCACTTATAACCCCTGCCACTTCCAGGCGTTTGAGACGCTCACTGCAACCAGGAGCGGACAATCCCACCTGCCGGCTGAGCGCGCGGATAGAGGCACGGGCATTCTGATGCAGGGCGACCAGCAGCGCGCGATCAATTGCATCGAGTGTCTGATCGTTTTTTGTAAGCCTTTTCATTAGATGGACCTTACGAACATTGATGAAATAGCGTGAAAATCTTACATACCACAGATCCCTGACAAAAGAATGGATTTTTAAAAGGTTTCCATCTATTTTTTTATTCTTGAATGTGCGAATTACAGCTGCGTTCAAAAGTTGCCGCCGGCTAAACGATGCGGCTGTGTTTGAGTGAGTGTTTTTAACTTGCTATAAATTTTATTGAATGGGTGTATGAATGTGCAAAGCGGTCCAGTGCGTGGTGGTTGTGAGGGGTGCTAACGTCGAGTTACAACTACAAGGCGGTGCGGTTTCATTAAGTTTTGAATAAGGCTACCGAGGCGCTTCACATGTTTGATGTCACGCTAAGTGTTTACCAGGCGATATTCACCTTTACTCTCGCAGCTATCGCCTTACTGGCCAGCCCCGGCCCCGCGACTCTGGCGCTGGCTGCCAGCGGCGCGGCGTATGGCATGCAACGCTCGTTTCAGTTTTTTGTCGGGATCACCCTGGGTTTAGTGATTGCCATGGCGTTGGTTGTTTCTGGGCTGTATGTGGTCTTGCACAGCTTTCCCGGGTTGGCGGTGGCACTGACGATCATCTCCATTGTTTATATTTTTTGGTTGGCTTACCGCATTGGTACGGCACCGCCCATTCAGGATCAGCAAGCCGTGGTCACGCCGGGCTGGGGTGCCGGTTTTGTGCTGGGGGTTGCAAATATCAAGGCGTATGCCGCGTTTGCAGCGTTACTGGGCAGTTTCACCTTGGGCACGACGCCGGGCTGGGAGCAGGGCACAAAAGCGCTTATTTGTTTATTGGTTTGCGTGGTATTCGATTTTTTGTGGCTTTTTGCAGGCAGCCGGATGCGCAAGTTGTTCATCCACCCCGTTTGGAGTCGACGACTTAACGTAAGCTTCGCGATTTTGATGGTAGTGACGGTCGCCTGGTCATTCACGCTGACGTAGTAGCACTGACTCACATCCTGATGCAAACAGGCGTCTGCGCCTTTGGAACGTTTGCCTTTTTTACTCCACTCAGAATTGCCTGATGGACAGGCGCAGGTTTGGACTTCCCTGAGTTGGCAGTCCGACCTATTCAATGAGTTTATGGAGAGTTACATGGCTTTTTTTGATGCTGTAATTGCTTTCAAAAGTGCGCTGCTCGGAGCCCTGTTGGGCAATAATGCACCGCGCAACAATTTTGGAAATGGGTATAGGTCGGGGCACGCAACAAACAATCACCACTATCCCCAACATCGTCCTCATACAGTCCGGCCGAACGTGGGCCACACCTATCCAACCCAGACCAACCATGGCAGGCCGTATCCACAGCAGCACACGGTCTACGAGCAACCTTCACCCTACAGGCCTAGCTATCCGCTTTTTACGCTGAATCGTTAATGGGCTTGGCCTGAAACAACTGCGCCAAGGCCCGTGGTAAGCGGTCTTGGCGCAGTGGGACCAGTGTGTTTGAGAAGCTTATAGTGCCCCAAACACCTTCTTGGCCAGGCTGGTGGCCGCGGCCGCCGGGTTTTTGCGAATGGTTTCTTCCTGCTGCGCGATCATCTTGAACAAGCCGTCCAGCGCCTGTTCGGTCACGTAGTTTTCAACGTTGGCACTTTTGGCATCCACTGCGCCAAATGCTGCCGCCTTGCCGGCCAGGGCGTTGTACTGCTGCGCAACCCCAACCTTGTCGGTAGCGGCCTTGACGATCGGCAGGAACTTGGCGCGGATCTGCTCGCGGCTGCTTTTGTTCAAGTACTGCGTCGCCGAGTCCTGGCCGCCGCTGAGAATGCCCTTGGCGTCAGTCACGCTCATGTTTTTGACGGCATTGACCAGAATCGGTTGCGCCTGGGTCACGGCCGTTTCGGCGGCCTTGTTCATGCTGGTTTCCAGCTGCGTGACCTGGTCACCCATGCCGAACATCTTCAGCTTGTCGGCGACTTTGCCGAGTTTGCCTGGCAAGCCGATCTTCACTTCGGGGTTGTTGCTGAAGCCACCGGGCACGCCCAGTTGTTTCACGGCGATCTGGGCGCCTTGGGTCAGGGCGTCTTTGAGACCGCCGCTGGCGTCGCCCTGGGACAGGCTGCCAAGGTCCAGGGCCATGGCGTTGGCACCGAGCAGCAAGCCGGCACACAGGGCAGTGAGGCGAAGAGAGTGACGGAGCATGAGCGCTTCCTTATGTTCGGGCTTATGGTCTGGAAAGGTCAGTGTGCGACAGCATCAACGCGCAGACGCAGTGGCTGTTCGTCCTTGCCGTCGAGCTGCACCGCGTGGCGTTCGGTGGTAATAAACAGTAGCTTGCCGTCCAGCTCGATGCGAGCACTCACCGAATAAGTGTGGCCTGGCTTGATTTGGGCCGGGTCGTAGCTCAGGTGAAACGGCAGCGGCACCTGGCCTTTGACCGGGCCTTTCTGTTCGGCCAGGGTCACCGCCGGCGCGTCCATCAGCGACACGTCCTGCAGACTGACGCTCAGGGTGGCCGCGGGCGGCAAGGCGATGCGTTGCAGGTAGAACACTTCGCCGTCGAGGCTGGCCTTGGGGGCTGGGGTCATGGATTGGCAGGCTCCGAGCAGGGCGGTAAGGCCCAGGAGGATGATCTTTTTCATGGTACAGCTCCTTTTCAACGGCGCCGGAAACAGCCCGGCGCCTCAGTCAATCTAGCGGCTTTCTGCCGGTTCCACAGGCGCTTCAGCTGCGCCGTCGACGCGATGCAAGGCCACCTGGCGAATCGACAGACGAATCTCGGCAGGCAGCACGCGTTTGGCCGCGCCTTCCGCCAGTTCACCCAGCAGGTCGTGGTAACTCAATTTCCCGGCCTCGTCGCGGCGCAGCACATCTTGCTCCAGCAATGTCTGGATAAAATGTCGGAAAAGACTCTTGTCGAAGAACTCCGGCGCGTTCAGGCCATGCAGGATCGACAGGCGCTGGGCCATGATCGTGCACAGGTCTTCCAGCTCTTCGGCGCTGATGCTGTTCTGGCCGCTGTTAAGCAGCAGCGAGATCGCCATGTAGAAGCGTTGCAGGGTCTGGGCGATGCTCTTGGACAACAGCGTCAGCAGTACAAAGTGCCGCGAACTCGGGGCCGGGCGCAGGTACACGTTGTTTTCAAAACGCAGCAGGCCTTGCTCGACAAAGGCTTCCAGCCATTGGTCGACGACGGCGTCCAACTCTTCCAGCGACCAGCGGATAAACAACTCCGATTGCAGGTAAGGGTAGAGCGCGCGAGTGAAGCGCAGGATCTGCTCGCGGCTCATGCGCGAGCTGCTCTGGAAGAAGCTCGCCAGCAGCGCCGGCAGGGCAAAAATATGCAGCACGTTGTTGCGGTAATAGGTCATCAGGACGGCGTTCTGCTCATCCAGATACACAATTTTGCCCAGGGCGTCACTCTGCTCCGAGAGCAGGTTCATGTCCTTGACGTGCTTGATCAGCGCCAGCCCATCGCCTTCCGGCAAGGTGGTGTGCGGCGAGTAGGGCACACGGCGTAGCAGTGCCAGGTACAGGTCCAACTGGCGGGCCATGGCCTGTTCATCCAGGGCCAGGCGTGTGGTCGAAAGCAGTGCCAGGGCCACCAGGTTTACCGGGTTGACCGCTGCGGCTTCGTTGAGGTGGCGTGCCACCTGTTCGCCGAGGCGGTTGGTGGTTTCATTGAGCCACGCCGGTTTAAAGTTCGGGGCTAATTCCTGGGCGCGCCAGTCCGGCTGCTCGGCGTCGAGGAACTCGGCCAGCTTGATCGGCTCGCCGAAGTTGACCGCGACCTGACCAAAGCGCTGCTTGAGCGCGCCGACCACTTTGAAAATATCGAAGATCGATTCTTTCTTCTTGCTCGCCCCGCGCAACTCGCCCAGGTAGGTACGGCCTTCGAGCACGCGTTCATAGCCGATATACACCGGCACGAACACGATCGGCATGCGTGAGGAGCGCAAGAAGCTGCGCAAGGTGATCGCCAGCATCCCGGTTTTCGGTTGCAGCATGCGCCCGGTGCGCGAGCGTCCGCCTTCGACGAAGTACTCCACCGGGAAGCCCTTGGTGAACAGGGTGTGCAGGTACTCGTTGAACACCGAGGTGTACAGCGGGTTGCCCTTGAAGGTGCGGCGCATGAAAAATGCACCGCCACGGCGCAACAGGCTGCCGATCACCGGCATGTTCAGGTTGATGCCGGCGGCAATGTGCGGCGGAGTCAGGCCGTTTTTGAACAGCAGGTACGAAAGCAGCAGGTAGTCGATGTGGCTGCGGTGGCAAGGCACGTAGATCACCTCGTAACCCTGGGCAACCTTTTGCACACCTTCGATATTGTTGACCTTGATGCCGTCGTAGATCTTGTTCCAGAACCAGCTCAATACCACTTCCAGAAAGCGAATCGCGGTGTAGGTGTAGTCCGAAGCGATCTCGTTGCCGTAGCGCAGGGCCTGGGCCTTGGCTTTTTCCGGGGTGATTTTCTCGCGCTCGGCTTCATCGGCGATGGCCTGGCGCACCAGCGGCATGTTGACCAGGCCTTTGACCAGGTTACGGCGGTGAGACAGGTCGGGGCCGATGACCGCAGTCTTCAGGTTACGAAAGTGCACACGCAGGATGCGCTGGGCCATGCGCACGGTACGTTCGTGGCCTTTATTGTGCTCGATCAATTCACGCAGGTTGATAGGCGCGGAGAATTGCACACGGGTCTTGCGGCCCAGGATCAGGATGCTCAACAAGCGGCGCAGGCGGCCGGTGACGGCCCAGCTGTCGGCGAACAGCAGTTTCCACGGGCTGGACTCGCTTTCGGGCGACTGCCCCCAGAACACGCTGACCGGAATGATTTGTGCATTCTCTTCGGCGTGCTCGGTCAGGGTGTTGACCAGGCGGGTCAGGGTTGGCGGCGCGCCGCGCTTGTCCTGGCGGCCGAGCCAGTCGGGTTCGGGCGTGAGGTAGAAGAACGCGGCGGGTTCGATCAACGAACCCACCGACACCGGCAGCACCGGGCGCGGCAGGCCGGCCTTGGTGCATTCCTTGTCGACCACCGCCAATTCGGTGAGAGAGGGCGATTGCAGGACGTAAAACACCGGCCGGCTGCGGTCCAGGTTAAGGGTTAGGGACGACTGATTGATCGTCTCCGAGCGAACCCAGAGGTACAACAGTCGGCGCAAGGTGCCAAACACCAGACGGCGGAACGGGGAGCGGGTCATAGGCGTGCTGCTTCAAGTGGAAAAAACCGAGCAGGTGCTCGGGCGGGTAGTGTGCCGTATTCGCCGAAAATCGGCAAAAAAGCAGCGATGTAAACTTGAGTTGATCGTTTTTGAGCCTGTCTTATACTCGGCAGTTCAATGCGAGCGACTCAACAATAAAAATGCATGTGGGAGTAAGACAGATGGCAACGCGTGAAACCGGCAATGTGAAGTGGTTCAACGATGCAAAGGGCTATGGCTTTATCCAGCGTGAAGACGGCAAGGATGTGTTTGTGCACTACCGCGCCATTCGCGGTGAGGGCCACCGCTCATTGGCCGAGGGCCAGCAGGTGGAATACGCCGTGGTGACCGGCGAGAAGGGCTTGCAGGCTGAGGATGTGGTGGGTCTGTAACACCCTTGTCCTGCCAACTCAATCAACTGTGGGAGCTGGCTTGCCTGCGATGCAGACACCTCGGTCTATCAGTCGGACCGCGGTGATGCTATCGCAGGCAAGCCAGCTCCCACATTGATTGGGTTTTCAGGTTTGGATCAGGCAGTTTTCCAGGTGATCTGCTCTTCACCGTCGGCACTGATGCGAATCCAGGTATCAGCGCTTTCCTCACCTTCCTCCTCAACCCAGGTACCCGGCGCGCAGCGCACTTCGACGTTCAGCGCGGCAAAGGCGGCGCGGGCGCAGGCGATGTCGTCATCCCACGGCGTCTGGTCGCTTTCCAGGTACAGGCTGTTCCACTTGCCCACGGCTTTTGGCAGCCAGGTAACCGGCACATTGCCGGCCTTGCACTTGTAGGTCTGGCCTTTCTGGACCCAGTCGGTGCACGGGCCCAGGGCGGCACCCAGCCAGGCGGCGATGGCCTTGTAGTCGACCTCGGCGTCTTTCAGGTAAATCTCGATATCAGGTTGGCGCATGGATGTTCCTCGTTGCGGGATTCGAAAATCCATTCGCGGATACTTAAAAGTCGGTTATTGAAGCACGAAATAATCGTAGCGCATCGATACGGTGACCAGCAGCGGCTCGGCGGCCTCGATCACTTCAGCACGGCGCTCGGCACTCGCGCGCCAGCCATGGGGCGTCATCGCCAGCAGGTTGGCGCGGTCCTGGGGTTCGATCAGGCTCAGGGTGAATTCCAGCGTTTCACTGTGCGCCAGGCGCATGCCTTGTGGCACCAAAGCCAAATGCTTGTCGTCGGTGTATTCACGCACTTCGTCGTACAGGCGTTCGCGCAATTCCATCAGGTGGCCGGCAGTCGGGCCAACCTTCATCAAACCGCCGCCGGGGCTGAGCAGGCGCTTGGCCTCTTCCCAGTCCAAAGGGCTGAACACGCTGGCGAGAAACTGGCAACTGCCCGACGCCAACGGCACGCGGGCCATGCTGGCGATCAACCAGGTCAGCGCCGGGTTGCGTTTGCACGCGCGTTTCACCGCTTCCTTGGAGATATCCAGCGCATAACCGTCAGCGTGGGGCAGGGCGTCGGCGATTTGCGCGGTGTAGTAACCCTCGCCACACCCGATGTCCACCCAGCGCTGCGGCGCGCGCTCGGCGGCCAGTTCGGCCAGGCGCCTGGCCACTGGCGCATAGTGCCCGGCATTGAGAAAGTCGCGGCGTGCCTCGACCATGGCGAGGTTGTCGCCTGGGTCGCGGCTGTTCTTGTGCTGCACCGGCAACAGGTTCAGGTAACCCTGGCGCGCACGGTCGAAACGGTGCCCAGCGGGGCACGCCACGCCATTATCCACCGCGTTGAGCGGTGCGCTGCAAAGGGGGCACGCGAGCATCAGGCGAGCAACTTGATCAGGGTTTGGTAGTAGATTTCGGTCAGCACATCGAGGTCGCTGGCCAGAATGCGTTCGTTGACCTGATGAATCGTCGCGTTGACCGGGCCCAGCTCCACCACTTGAGTGCCGAGGGTGGCAATGAAGCGCCCGTCGGACGTGCCGCCGCTGGTGGACGCTTTGGTCTCGCGGCCGGTAATCGCCTTGATGCTGGCCGAGACAGCATCCAGCAACGCGCCCGGCTCGGTGAGGAATGGCAGGCCAGACAAGGCCCAATCAACGTGCCAGTCCAGGCCGTGTTTATCCAGAATCGCCGCAACCCGCTGTTGCAGGCCTTCGACGGTGGATTCGGTGGAGAAACGGAAGTTGAACACTGCTGTCAGGTCACCCGGAATCACGTTGGTGGCGCCGGTGCCGGAATTGAGGTTGGAGATTTGAAAGCTGGTCGGTGGGAAGAAGGTGTTGCCATCGTCCCAATGCTCGGCAGCCAGTTCCGCCAGCGCCGGTGCCGCCAGGTGGATCGGGTTTTTCGCCAGGTGCGGGTATGCCACGTGGCCCTGCACGCCGCGCACGGTCAAGGTGGCGCCGAGGGAGCCGCGACGGCCGTTCTTCACCACATCGCCCACCAGCGTGGTGCTCGACGGTTCGCCGACGATGCACCAGTCCAGACGCTCCTTGCGTGCCGCCAGACGCTCAATCACCGCTTTGGTGCCGTGGTGCGCCGGGCCTTCTTCATCACTGGTGATCAGAAAAGCCACCGAGCCCTTGTGGTCCGGGTAGTCGGTGACAAAACGCTCCGAAGCCACCAGCATTGCCGCCAGGCTGCCTTTCATGTCCGCTGCGCCACGCCCGCAGAGCATGCCGTGCTCGTCGATCAACGCATCGAACGGGTCGTTCTGCCAGGCCTGCACCGGGCCGGTTGGCACCACGTCGGTGTGGCCGGCAAAGCACAGCACCGGGCCTTCGTGCTTGCCATGGGTGGCCCAGAAGTTGTCCACATCTTCGATACGCATCGGCTCAAGTGCAAAACCTGCGTCGCCCAGGCGCTGCATCATCAGCTTCTGGCAGTCGGCATCAATCGGCGTCACTGAGGGGCGACGGATCAAGTCGATGGCAAGTTGAAGGGTCGGCGAAAGGTCGGCATGGGCCGTCATGGGAAAACTCCGGGAAGCGTGTAATGGGCGCGCAGGACGAATGTGGATAAAACAGGGTTCGATGTGGGAGCAGGCAAGCCAGCTCCCACAGAAAGCAGGGCCTGGCCAAGTCTCGTAAAACGGCCGTTATCTTATAGCAAAACGGCGGCCAGAGGCCGCCGTTTAGTGCATTGCGCAAGTTTTTACTCAGCGGTTGCCGGCTCAACCTTAGGTGCAGGTTTTGGCAGCGACGACAGGAACGCCATGATCAGCGCCGCCACATACGGCAGCGATTGCACCAGCAGCATCACCACCCAGAAGCGTATGTCATTGCTCGGCAGGCCCTGCACCAGGTAAATCCCGAGTGCGGCGCCCCACAACAGCAACATGATGAACATCTCTTCGCGGGCTTCGGAAATGGCTACCCAGAAGCCGTGGTTATCGGCGTTTTTCGGTGTGCGAAAGAACGGAATACTGGTGGTGAAGAAGCCATACAGCACCGCCTTGGCGATGGTGTGTGACAACGCCAGCCCGGCCAGCGCCGCGCAGAATGCGTCCTTCAAGTTCACACCCACCGCACGGCGGTAGAGGAAGATGATCTTGCCGACCTTGAACACAAACAACGCCAACGGCGGGATCGCGAAAATCAGCAGCGGCGGGTCAACACGGGTCGGCACGATGATCATCGCCGCCGACCACAACAGGGCGCCGACGGTGAAGAAGATGTTCATGCCATCCGCCACCCACGGCAACCAGCCCGCGAGGAAGTGGTAGCGCTGGCCACGGGTCAGCTCGGTGCCCTTGCCGCGCAACAGGCTGGCGGTGTGGCGCTTGATGATCTGGATCGCGCCGTAGGCCCAGCGGAAACGCTGCTTCTTGAAGTCGATAAAGGTATCCGGCATCAAGCCCTTGCCGTAGCTGTCGTGGTAATACGCGGCCGACAGGCCTTTCTCGAACACGCGCAGGCCGAGTTCGGCGTCTTCACAGATGCACCAGTCGGCCCAGCCCAGCTCCTCGAGTACCGAGCGACGGGTCATGGTCATGGTGCCGTGCTGGATGATCGCGTCACGGTCGTTGCGGGTGACCATGCCGATATGGAAGAAGCCTTTGTATTCGGCGTAGCAGAGCTTCTTGAAAGTGCTCTCGTTCTGGTCGCGGTAGTCCTGCGGCGACTGCACCACGGCGATTTTCGGGTCGGCGAAGTGCGGCACCATGTGCTTGAGCCAGTTGGGCGACACGCAGTAGTCCGAGTCGATCACTGCGATCACTTCGGCATCCTTGGCGGTATGCGGGATCAGGTAGTTCAGCGCGCCGCCCTTGAAACCGGCGAGGGGCGAGACGTGGAAGAACTTGAAGCGCGGGCCGAGGGTTTCGCAGTAGTCGCGTACGGGCTCCCAGACGGCTGGGTCCTTGGTGTTGTTGTCGATGATCAGGACTTCGAAGTCCGGGTAATCGAGGGCGGCCAGGGCGTCGAGGGTCTGTTTGACCATCTCCGGCGGCTCGTTGTAGCACGGCACATGGATCGAGACTTTCGGGCGGTAGTCCGAATCGCCTTCCACCGGCAGGAATTCACGCCGGCGCTTGTGGGTCCACACCGCTTCAGCCAGTTCGTGGGCTTCGGTGAGCAATACGATAAACACGCCCAACGCGCCGAGGGCCAGCAAAATGCCGACGGTGACGCTGAACCAGGTGCTGTATTGCTGGCTGTAGTCGTAACCGATCCAGACCAATACCGAACCACAGAGGAACGCGATAAAGGTCAGGAAGGTGCGGCCACGCTGGCGCAGGGCCGAGCCGTCGATCATCAGCAGGGTCAGCGACAGCAGCGCCAGCACCACCGAGCCGATGGCCAGCACGCGCCATTGCGGGATCGCGACGACCGGTCCTTCAAAGTTGAATTTCTGCTGGCGTGCGGCGTTGTACACGCCCCAATAAGCGCCCGCCGAGCCTTCGTCGCTGACTTTCCACGGCTGGTCGAAGGCCTCGATTACGAAGTAGTTGTAACCCTGGCGGTTCAGTTTGTTCACCAGCGTACGCAGGTAAATCGCCTGGTCTGCCGGCGAGCTTTCATTGCCACCGCGCATACGGCCGTTGCTCGGCCAGCCCACTTCCGAGAGCAGCAGCGGTTTTTTCGGGAACAGCTTTTTCAGATCCCGTGCACGGTCCAGTACGTACTGGCCGGCCTTGTCCATCGGGATGAATTCCCAGAACGGCAGGATGTGCGCGGCGATCAGGTCGACGTGCTTGGCCAGTTGCGGGTTCTTTTCCCAGATGTGCCATTGCTCGGAGGTGGTCACCGGCACTTTCACGGCGGCGCGCACCCGGTCCAGCAGCACGATCAGCGCCTCCGGGGTGATTTCTTCGCGGAACAATGCCTCGTTACCGACCACCACGCGCACGACACTGCGCGAGTTGTTGGCGATCTCGATGGCGCGCTGGATTTCACGCTCGTTGCGTTCCAGGTCCGGGCTGATCCAGATCCCCAGGGTCACGCGCAGGCCGAACTCTTCGGCCAGTTTGGGGATATCGCCCAAGGTGCCGTCGACTGAGTAAGTACGGATGTTGTCCGTCAGCTTGCTCATGATCGCCAGGTCCTGGCGCATCTGGTCGTCGGTGGGGTACTGGTCTTTCTGCGGGAACTGGCCTTGTTGGAACGGCGAGTAGGAGAACCCGGAGATCTGTTCAGGCCAGTTAGGGGTGGTGACCGGGCGGTTTATCAGCGCCCAGAAGCCGGTAAACAGCGCGGCAATTGCCAGCACTACCACCAGGTTGAGTCCAAATTTACGCGATGACATGGCTATTTCGGGTTCCAAAGGGTGTGGAACGAAAAGAGGTGTCGGCCTACGCCGAACGGCGCGCATCCTACACCGGCCTTTAACTGAGCGTACAGCAGACAGAGAAAAGCCGGACGTTAGTCAGCGAAAGACCCTCTAAGTTCTTTACTTGTAGCTGGAAGCTTCGAACTTGTCGCTGTGTAGTCCATAATGCGCGCCGGTTTTTGGGGTAATGGTCATGAGCACAGAAGATCCGCGGTTTGCAGGCGTCGCCCGCTTGTATGGCATTGAAGGCCTGGAACGCTTGAAAGCGGCCCATGTGGCGATCGTCGGCGTCGGCGGCGTGGGCTCTTGGGCGGCGGAAGCCATGGCCCGTTGCGGCGTGGGCGAGATTTCGCTGTTTGACCTGGACGATGTCTGCGTCAGCAACAGCAACCGCCAGTTGCACGCCCTGGACAGCACCGTGGGCAAGCCCAAGGTCGAGGTAATGGCCGAACGCCTGCGCGGCATCAACCCGGATTGCACGGTGCACGCGGTGGCGGACTTCGTGACCCGTGACACCATGGCTGAGTACATCACGCCGAATATCGATTGCGTGATCGACTGCATCGACGCCGTGAACGCCAAGGCCGCGCTGATCGCCTGGTGCAAGCGCCGCAAGATCCAGATCATCACCACCGGCGGCGCCGGCGGGCAAATCGACCCGACGCTGATCCAGGTCTGCGACTTGAACCGCACCTTCAACGACCCGCTGGCCTCGAAAGTGCGCTCCACGCTACGCCGCGACTACGGGTTTTCGCGCACCGTGACCCGCCATTACAGCGTGCCGTGTGTGTTCTCTACCGAGCAGCTGCGCTATCCCAAGCCGGACGGCAGTATTTGTTTGCAGAAAAGTTTTGTCGGTGACGGCGTGAAGCTGGACTGTGCGGGCGGGTTTGGCGCGGTGATGATGGTCACGGCCACGTTTGGCATGGTGGCGGCGACCAAGGCGGTGGACAAGATTGTGGCCGGGGTGCGCAGGCCGTCGGAGCGGGTTAAACCTACCCAGATCTAGCTGTCCTGCACAAAACAAAATGTGGGAGCTGGCTTGCCTGCGATGGCTTCACCGTAGTCTGACTGATAGACCGAGGTGCCTGCATCGCAGGCAAGCCAGCTCCCACACAAGCCAGCTCCCACATTAGTTTTGCGTACAGGTCAGCTCTTGCATGCGCTGCAGTACAGCATTAAGCCCATTGCTGCGCGACGGCGACAGCTGGCGCGAAAGCCCCAGTTGATTGAACCAGTCCGGCAAGTCAACCGCCTGCAACTCACTTGCCGACAACCCATTGACCCGTGCCAGCAGCAACGCCACCAACCCCCGGATCATTCGCGCATCGCTGCTCGCGGCAAACTGCCAATGGCCGTCCTGTAAACGGCCGACCAACCACACCAGGCTTTCACAGCCCTGCACGAGGTTGGCCTCGACCTTTTCGTCAGCCGCCAACGCCGGCAGCCGCTCGCCCCACTGCATCAGCATGCGGGCGCGTTGTTCCCAACTGCCTACTGCCTGAAACGACTCAAGCGCGCTGATGGCATCCGCAGGCAAGCTCATCGCAACATATCCAGCGCCTGATCCAGCGCTTCAAAGAAGCGCTCCAGGTCATCGGAGTCGTTATACAGCGCCAGGGACACACGGATCGCTCCGGACAAGTGCATGGCCTTGAGCAATGGCATGGCGCAATGATGGCCAGCTCGCACGGCAATGCCTTGTTCGGTCAACAGATGAGCCAGGTCGGCGTTATGCACGCCCTCCACCACGAAACTGGCGAGTGCCACCTGGGGCGAGCCCAGTACGCGCACGCCATTGCGTGCTTTCAGGCCGCGCAGCAGGTAGTCATGCAGGGCTGCTTCATGGGCGACCACGGCCGGCTGGTCCAGAGAGTTCAGGTAGTCCAGCGTGGCACCCAGGCCGATCACACTTGCAATCGGCGGCGTGCCCGCTTCGAAACCCAGCGGGGCAGGGCGAAAGCTCGCACTTTGATACTCGGCCTGCTGCACCATCTCGCCGCCAAACTGCCAGTGGCGCAGGTGATGCAGCGCTTCGTTGCGGCCATACAGCACGCCGACGCCGTCCGGGCCGTAGAGCTTATGACTGGAAAACACGTAGAAGTCGCAACCCAGCGCCTGTACGTCGTGGCGACCATGGACAATGCCTTGGGCGCCATCGACCACGGTCAAGGCACCGTGGGCCTTGGCCATTGGCAGCAAGACCTCCAAAGGTTGCCAGGCGCCGAGTACGTTGGACAGCTGGCTCACTGCCAGCAAGCGCGTACGCGGGCTGATCAATTCGGCGGCGGCTTGCAGGTCAATCACGCCATCATCGCCAAGGGGCAAGACCACCAGCGTCAGCGCGCGACGTTTGGCCAGTTGCTGCCAGGGCAGCAGGTTGGCGTGGTGTTCCAGGGCGCTGATGACAATTTCATCACCCGCATTGAATAAGTGCTCAAGGCCATAGGCCAGGAGGTTCAGCGCAGACGTCGCGCCGTGGGTAAACACGATCTGCCCGCTGTCACCTGCATTCAACCACTGCGCGACCTTGCTGCGACTGTCTTCAAACGCCTGGGTCGCGTGGGCCCCCGGCAAATGCTGGGCGCGGTGCACATTGGCTGCGCCATTGGCGTAGTAATGGCTGATGGCATCCAACAGGGCTTGGGGTTTTTGCGTGGTGGCGGCGTTGTCCAGGTAGGTCTGGTCTTGCCGTTGCAGGGTGGCGATGGCCGGAAAATCGGCGCGCCAGGGGGAGGGCACAAGCATGGTCTTAAGACTCGTATAAGCGAGCCCCAGGTTTGGGGCTCGCTAGTGGCATCGAGTGGCTGCTTAGTTGTGAGCGTGCAGCGCTTCGTTCAGTTCGATCGCCGATTTGTGGGTTTTGCACTCCACGGCACCGGTCTGGGAATTGCGGCGGAACAGCAGGTCCGGCTGGCCAGCCAGTTCGCGCGCCTTGACCACTTTGACCAGTTGGTTGTGCTCGTCTAGCAGAGCAACCTTGGTACCGGCAGTCACGTACAGGCCCGACTCCACGGTATTGCGGTCGCCCAACGGGATACCGATACCGGCGTTGGCGCCGATCAGGCAGCCTTCGCCCACCTTGATCACGATGTTGCCGCCGCCCGACAGGGTGCCCATGGTGGAGCAACCGCCGCCCAGGTCAGAACCCTTGCCGACGAATACACCTGCCGATACACGGCCTTCGATCATGCCCGGGCCTTCGGTGCCACCGTTGAAGTTGACGAAACCTTCGTGCATCACGGTGGTGCCTTCGCCCACGTAGGCGCCCAGGCGGATGCGCGCGGCATCAGCGATACGCACGCCAGCCGGCACTACGTAGTCAGTCATTTTCGGGAACTTGTCCACCGAGAACACTTCCAGCAGCTCGCCACGCAGGCGTGCTTCCAGTTGGCGCTCGGCCAGCTCGTTGATGTCGATTGCGCCCTGGCTGGTCCACGCCACGTTCGGCAACTGCGGGAACACACCGGCCAGGCTCAGGCCGTGGGGCTTGACCAGGCGGTGGGACAGCAGGTGCAGCTTGAGGTAGGCCTCAGGCGTGGAGGTCAGTGCGGCGTCTTCGGCCAACAGGGTGGCGACCAACGGGGTGTGGCTTTCAGCCAGGCGGCTGAGCAGCGCGGCCTGGGCCGTGTCGACACCTTTGAGCGCGTCAGCCAGTTGCAGCGCCTGGCTCACGGTGAAAGTAATGGCCTGGTTGCCTTCGGTATAACCGAGGATCGGCGCGATGGCGGCAACGATCTCGGCCGACGGGTTGAGCAGCGGTTGTGCGTAAAACACTTCCAGCCAAGCACCTTGGCGGTTCTGAGTGCCGACGCCGAAGCCCAGGCTGAACAGGGAATTGGACATGCTGTTACCTCTACAAAAATGGAAGGCTGGCCTACTTGAGGGCCGCCGAATAACTATCTGGCTTGAAGCCAATCAGGGTTCTGTCACCGAGATCGAGCACCGGGCGCTTGATCATCGAGGGTTGTGCGAGCATCAATTCAATGGCTTTCGACTGATCGAGATCGGCTTTGCGTTCGTCTTCGAGTTTGCGAAAGGTGGTGCCCGCACGGTTCAAAACCACCTGCCAACCGTGCTCGTTGCACCATTGGGTCAAGTGTTCGCGGTCGATACCGGCTGTTTTGTAGTCGTGGAACTCATAGCTCACAGCGTGCTCATCGAGCCAGGTGCGCGCCTTTTTCATGGTGTCGCAGGCTTTGATGCCGAAAAGGTGCAAGGTTTTGCTTGAAGCGGTCAAGGAATTGCCCCCCTTTGGACGTATGAAAGTTAAAGGTCACGGATTATGCCACGACCAGCGGGTTTGGGTGCCGCTCGTCATACTTGCCGATGATTCAGTGCGACTTATGTGCAAAAGCCGTTGCGCAGCCAAGCGGGTAACATAGCCGGTTAATATGGCACTTCAACGGCCAGTTGTTGCCAGAACGGTGTCATAGCAAGTCGATTGTCCGGGAAACCCGCGTTATGCAAACCGCCTATACCGTTCTTATCCTGCTGATGCTGGTCAGCGTTTCGCGCCTTGTCGGGCGCATTATTCCCCTGCCGTTGCCCTTGGTGCAGATCGCCGCCGGCGCCTTGCTGGCCTGGCCTACGCTGGGGTTGCACGTGGCGCTGGACCCGGAGCTGTTCCTGTTTTTGTTCCTGCCGCCGTTGCTGTTCTCCGATGGCTGGCGCATGCCCAAGCGCGAATTGTGGCGGCTCAGAGGCCCGATCCTTACGCTGGCGGTGGGGCTGGTGCTATTTACCGTGGTGGGCGCCGGTTACTTCATCCATTGGATACTGCCCACGATCCCGTTGCCGGTGGCCTTCGCTTTGGCGGCCGTATTGTCCCCGACTGACGCCGTGGCGGTGTCGGCCATTTCCCAAAATCGCCTGCCAAAACCTTTGATGCATATGCTTCAAGGCGAGGCATTGATGAATGATGCCTCGGGCCTGGTGACCTTCAAGTTCGCCCTGGCGGCGGCGTTGACCGGCGTGTTTTCCCTGGCCGATGCCAGCCTGACTTTTGTGCTGGTAGCGGTGGGCGGCCTCGCGGTAGGCGTGGCGCTGAGCTGGTTGGTCGGCCGTTTACGCGCCTGGATGATTGCCCGTGGTTGGGACGACCCGGCCACCCACGTGGTGTTTATGTTGCTGCTGCCGTTCGCAGCCTACGTGCTGGCCGAGCGCCTGGGCGCATCCGGCATCCTGTCGGCGGTGGCGGCGGGCATGATGCAAAGCTGGCTCGACTTGCTGCCACGCCAGACCAGCACGCGCTTGCTCAACCGCAGTGTGTGGTCGCTGCTGGAGTTTGCGTTTAATGGCCTGATCTTCCTGCTACTGGGCCTGCAACTGCCGGACATAATCAAGGCCGTGGTCAGTCACGAACCGACACTGTGGCCAACGCTGTTGTATCGCTGCCTGGATGTGGTTGCGATCTTCCTGGTGCTGGTGGTGCTGCGCTTTATCTGGGTGCAAAGCATCTGGCGTTTGTCGGGCCTGTTACGGCGGCTGCGTGGGAAAAGCGAGCTGACACTCGTGCCTACGGCCCGGTCCTGCTGGCTATTGACCGTGGGTGGCGTGCGCGGTGCGGTCACTTTGGCGGGTGTGATGTCGGTGCCTTTATTGCTGGCGCCTGGCCAGGATTTTCCCGAGCGCGACCTGCTGATCTTTATCGCCGCCGGCGTGATCCTACTGTCGCTGGTGGCCGCCTGCATCGCCTTGCCGCTGCTATTGCGTGGCATCGAGCAGAGCCCCGATGAAAAGCGCCATAACGAAGTGCGTGAGGCGTGGAAAAAAACCGCGGTAGCCGCCATCCACGCGCTGGAAGCGGACGAGCCTGCCGAAACCGAAACCCCAGACGCCGCCCAGGCAGCACTCGCGACCGAGCTAAAGGCGCGGCTGATGTCGGAATACCGTCATCAGTTGGAAGTATTCAACGATTCAGCCGAAGCCCAGGCACTGGCGCATCAGATGGACCTGCTTGAACGCAAATTGCGCCTCAAGGCCTTGCGCGCGCAGCGCTTGGAGTTGTACAGCCTGAGCCGTCATCACCAGATTGGTGATGACGTGTTGCGCGAGGTCCTGGCGGATCTGGATATGAGTGAGGCGAATCTGGGTGTGATGAAGTAGTTGTCCACACCGCGGTGCCTTAAGGTTTGGGGTACTGCTCGGCTATGAAAGACTTATCCAGTTCTGTCAATCGGGTGGGCCAAGGGATTGCCGGCTGCTTCCATAGTTCGTCTCTGGTGAAGCCGTAATGCATGATTGAGTTTCTATCGTATTTGGAGGCAGCGACGTTTTTTCCAGTGAGGCGCTGGAGAATGTCTTTATGGATGGCTTCATTCGATCCATGGCCTTTAAAGTGCCTGTAGATGGTTGGCGTATTAAAATCAATCGTTCTATTGGGGTGTTTATGTTCGTGATGCAACCCTAGGGCATGCCCGAACTCATGGGCTGCAATGGCTTCGAATCTTGGGTTGTCGTAAGGGTTTGGCAACACCATGGTCGGTAGGTAGAGGGGCACTTTTTGCGCGTCGGTTCCAAGTGCAGAGCTGCCTGATTGAGTCTCCCCATAGTCCAGCGCGATGCGTATATCTCCCTCTTCCCCTGAAACAAATTCAAAGGTCAGGTTGATATGCGACAGCCAAAGATTCGCAGCCTTTTTTATGTGCTCCAGTGCTTCTTCGTCGGCATCATAGACAGCAATCTTCAGCGTGGAATTTTGCGGCCAGTATTTGTCGGGTGCTGAAACAGCACGGGTTTTTCTTGAGTGGGATTTATCCGGGGGCGCTTGATATATATCAATGTCGTGAGTGCGTGTGGAGGTGAAACCGAGAGTTGCTGTGCTCAGGTTTGTCATCGTGCCATGTCTACATTGTTCAAGACGTTAATGAACATTGAGTGGCACTTGTCGTTGATAGGATTCCACCGATTATCGTTTTTAAGCAAATGGCTACTTATGCAGCGCAGTGTCGATCGTGTGGCGCTGCCCGCACTTTATTACAGTGCGGGCATTGTGGGGTGTTCAGCGACGGTTTATGAAGTCCCGAATCCGTTCCGCCGCTTCCACACACTCCGACAACGGCGCAACCAGCGCCAGGCGTACGCGACCGGCGCCAGGGTTGAAGCCGTCGACTTCGCGCGACAGGTACGAACCCGGCACTACGGTCACGTGTTCTTCCACGAACAAGTCACGGCAGAACGCGGCATCGTCGCCCTTCACATTCGGCCACAGATAGAAGCCGCCGTCTGGGGCTTGTACATCCAGCACCGGCTTGAGAATCGCCAGCACGGCGTCGAATTTCTCCCGATACATGTCACGGTTGGCCAATACGTGGGGCTCATCCTGCCAGGCAGCAATGCTGGCCAGCTGGGTTTGCACCGGCATCGCGCAGCCGTGATAGGTGCGGTACAGCAGGAAGGCCTTGAGGATATCGGCATCGCCGGCCACGAAGCCCGAGCGCAGGCCTGGCAGGTTGGAGCGCTTGGACAGGCTGTGGAACACCACGCAACGCTTGAAGTCCTGGCGGCCCAGTTCGACACAGGCGCTGAGCAGGCCTGGCGGCGGGGTCTGTTCGTCGAAGTACAGCTCGCTGTAGCACTCGTCGGCGGCGATCACGAAGTCATATTCGTCGGCCAGGGCGATGAGCTTTTTCAGGGTCTCGACCGGGATCAGCGCGCCGGTCGGGTTGCCGGGTGAGCACAGGAACAGGATCTGGCAGCGTTTCCAGATGTCTGGCGAAACGGCGTCGAAGTCCGGGTTGAAACCATTGCTGTCCAGGCATGGCAGGTAATGCGGCTTGGCCCCGGCCAGGAACGCAGCGCCTTCATAGATCTGATAGAACGGGTTGGGGCTGACCACCAGTGCATCGTCAGCGCGGTTGACCACGGTTTGGGTGAAGGCAAACAGCGCCTCGCGGGTGCCGTTGACCGGCAAAATGTTGCGCGCCGGGTCGAGCCAACCTTTGGGTACGTTGAAGCGCCGTTCGCACCAGGCGCCGATGGCCTCGCGCAGGGCCGGGATGCCCAGCGTGGTCGGGTACACCGCCATCTGGTCGAGGTTATCCGCCAGGGCCTTGGCTACGAAGGCCGGGGATTTGTGCTTCGGCTCGCCGATGGACAGCGCGATCGGGCGCTTATCCGGGTTCGGTGTAACGCTGCCGAGCAGGGCGCGCAGTTTTTCGAACGGGTAGGGCTGGAGCTGGTTCAGGGCGTTGTTCATGTAAGCCTCGATCAAGATGAGTGCGGCCTTTTGTGGGAGCTGGCTTGCCTGCGATCACATCGCTGCGGTGTACCAGATGCACCGCGGCGCCCGCATCGCAGGCAAGCCAGCTCCCACAGGGACCGTGCCCACTGGGAAGTTAAAAATCAAATGGTCAGTCTGGTCAGCTCGACACCCGGTTCCTGGCTCACGCTCAATTGCTGCACGATAGCTTCCTGCAAGCGCAGGCACAGCTGCGGGTCGGACAGCGGCTGGTTGTCGGCGTCGGTAATGAAGAACACGTCTTCCACGCGTTCCCCCAGGGTCGCAATCTTGGCGTTTTGCAGCGACAGGTCGAACTCCAGGAAGATCCCGCCGATGCGCGCCAGCAAGCCTGGGCGGTCCGGTGCGCTGAGTTCCAGCACGGTCACTGGGCGCTGGGCGTCGTTGGAAATGGTCACCTGGGGCGCAAACGCAAAGTGCTTGAGCTGGCGCGGCACCCGGCGCTGGATGATGGTCGGGTAGTCATCAGGGTTGCGCAGGGCCTCGGTAAGGCCTTCGCGGATCTTTTTCACGCGCACCGGGTTGTCGCCGATCGAGTCACCGTCGGTGTCGAGCACAATGTAGGTGTCGAGGGTGAACTGGCTGCTGGAGGTGATAACCCGCGCATCATGGATGTTCAGGTTGAGCTGGTCCATGGCGGCCACGGTCACGGCGAAGAAGTCGTGCTGGTCCGGCGCGTAGATGAAGATCTGCGTGCCGCCCTCGAATTCGCGCTGGGTGGTTTCCTTGATCAGCACCAGTGGGCCGCCGTCGGCCGGCTGTTGCAGGATCGCGTCACTGTGCCAGGCCACGTCGCCGGCGGTGTGGCGCAGGAAGTAATCATCGCCCAGTTGCGACCATAGCTGCTCGACGTCATCCGGGTCGTTGCCGCCGCGCACGAGGATATCCAGGGCCGCGCTTTGGGTGCGGCGGATCTGCTCCTCGCGGTCCACCGGGTTTTCCAGGCCACGGCGCAGCGCGCGCTTGGTCTCGGTGTAGAGCTGGCGCAACAGGCTGGCGCGCCAGGAATTCCACAGTGTCGGGTTGGTGGCGTTGATGTCGGAGACGGTCAGCACGTAAAGATAGTCGAGGCGGGTTTCATCACCGACGATCCCGGCAAAGTCGTGGATCACCTGCGGGTCGGAGAGGTCCTTGCGCTGCGCGGTCGTCGACATCACCAGGTGGTTCTGCACCAGCCACACGATCAGGCGGCTGTCCCACTGCGGCAATTGGTGGCGCTGGCAGAAGGCTTCGGCATCGACCGCGCCGACTTCAGAGTGGTCGCCATGCCGGCCTTTGCCGATGTCGTGGTACAGGCCGGCCAGATAGATCAGTTCGGGTTTGGGTAGCTTGGCCATGAGTTTACTGGCCAGCGGGAATTTTTCTGACACCTGGGTGTACTGCAACTTGCGCAGGTGTTTGATCAAATTGAGGGTGTGGGCGTCGACGGTATAGATGTGGAACAGATCGTGCTGCATCTGCCCGACGATAAAGCCGAACTCCGGCAGGTAGCGGCCGAGGATGCCGTAACGGTTCATGCGCCGCAGGTTGCGGTGAATGCCGATCTTGCACTTGAACAGTTCGATAAACAGGCTGGTGTTACGGATGTCGTTGCGAAAATCATCGTCGATCAGGTGACGGTTTTCCCGCAGCAGGCGGATGGTATCGGCGCGCACGCCTTTGATTTCCGGCTGCTGGGCCATCAGCACAAAGATTTCCAGCATGGCGAACGGCGTGCGACGGAACACATTGTCGTTGCGCGCCTCGATATAGCCGTCGTGCAGTTGGAAGCGCGAGTTGATCGGCTGCGGCGGGGCTTCGTCTTCCGGCGCCAGGATCACCTCTTCGAAGTGCTGGATGATCAGGTCGCTGAGCTGGGCAATGCTCATGACCACGCGGTAATACTGCTGCATGAAGCTTTCGATGCTGGTTTTCGCGTCCTCGCCTTCAAACCCCAGCAGGGTGGCGATGGAGCGCTGGTGGTCGAACAGCAGGCGGTCTTCGGAGCGCCCGGCGAGCATGTGCAGGGCGTAACGCACCTTCCACAGGAACTCCTGGGACGAGGCCAGCAGCGCATTTTCGCTCTCGACCAGAAAGCCTTCACCGGCCAAGGCGCGCAGGTTGAGGGTGCCGTACTGGCGGCGGGCCACCCATAAGATGGTCTGGATGTCGCGCAGCCCGCCCGGCGAGCCTTTGACGTTGGGTTCCAGGTTGTATTCGGTGTCGTTGTACTTGTGGTGCCGGGCTTTTTGCTCGGCACGCTTGGCCAGGAAGAACTCCTTGCTTGGCCACATATGCGCGGTGCTGGTGACCTCCAGCATGCGCTGGCGCAGGCGTTCCGGCCCGGCGATGGTGCGGCTTTCCATCAGGTTAGTGATGACGGTGAGGTCGGCGCGTGCCTCTTCGGCGCATTCGTCCACCGAGCGCACGCTCTGGCCGACCTCCAGGCCGATGTCCCACAACAGCGTCAGAAAACGCTCGATGGAATCGCGAAAGATCTCATGATCGGCACTGTCCAGCAGGATCAGCAGGTCGATGTCGGAGTAGGGGTGCAACTCACCCCGACCGTAGCCGCCGACCGCTACCAGGGCGATGTCGGCGTCTTCGCTCCAACTGAACTGCTCCCAGGCCTTTTGCAGGATATTGTCGACGAACCAGGCGCGGTCCTCGATTAGCCGACGAATGTCCCGGCCGCTGCGAAAGCGCTCATCGAGCACCTCGCGGGCCTGGCGGATAGCCTTCTTGAAGGCGGCGATGGGGCTTGCCTTCAGGGCCAGTTCGGCCTGGAACTGGCCACGGTCGAAGAGTTCGGGGTCCACCTGGGGCATCGATCGGCTTTCCTATCTGTCTATTGAGTCAGTCACAACGGTGTAGCTGGAAAACCGAGGCAACCATCACGCCGAAACGCGAGGGATCGTGTCGTCTGCGCGCAGGGTGAAGATCTCGTAGCCGGTTTCGGTGACCAGCAGGGTATGTTCCCACTGGGCCGAGAGCTTGCGGTCCTTGGTGATGGCGGTCCAACCGTCGCCCAGCACCTTGGTGTCGGCTTTGCCCTGGTTGATCATTGGCTCGATGGTGAAGGTCATGCCTGCCTTGAGCTCCATGCCGGTGCCGGCGCGGCCGTAGTGCAGGATCTGTGGTTCTTCGTGGAATACGGTGCCGATACCGTGGCCGCAGAATTCGCGCACCACCGAAAAGCCGTTCTTTTCTGCGTGCTTCTGGATCACTTCACCGATATCGCCCAGGCGGCAACCAGGTTTTACGATCTCGATGGCCTTGTACATGCATTCCTGGGTGACCTGGGACAGGCGCTCAGCCCAGACCGGCACGTTGCCGACGTGGAACATACGGCTGGTATCGCCGAAATAGCGGTCCTTGATCACGGTGACGTCGATGTTCAGGGTGTCGCCGTCCTTCAACGGCTTGTCGCCTGGAATCCCGTGGCAGACCACGTGGTTGACCGAGGTGCAGATCGATTTGGGGAAGCCCTTATAGTTCAGTGGGGCAGGGATGGCCTTTTGCACGTTGACTATATAGTCGTGGCAGATCTGGTTCAGAGTGTCGGTGGTGACGCCTGGCTTGACATGCTCGGCAATCATTTCCAGCACGTCGGCAGCCAGTTTGCCGGCAATGCGCATGCCGGCGATGTCTTCGGCGGTTTTCAAACTAACGGTCATACAGGCTCTCTCTAGCGCGACGCGCTGAAATCAATACGGTTTACGGGCGTGCGACAAATGGTTACGAAATTCGCACAAGCCTCAAAAAACGCGATTCTAACAGACGATGGCGTCAAATCATGATCCTCTGATAATCGCATCTCTCTATAGAGTAGGGGTATGTCGGCTCTATTCAAGGGGTTACACGAACACGGTTGCTGGCAAATGTGATTGCGGGTTTCGTTTTCGTCCTTCGTGTGGTATAAAATGCGCCGCTTTCCGGGGATACCCCGCAAAGCTTAAATCCACACACGTGTCGACACGATGACCTGGGTGCCGGAGGCCTTGATGCCGCTGGTTGGTCATTGGGATACGTGGAGGCCAAACCCGACTTATTAAGGAACTATCATGTCCCAAGTCAACATGCGCGATATGCTGAAGGCCGGTGTGCACTTCGGTCACCAGACCCGTTACTGGAACCCGAAAATGGGTAAATACATTTTCGGCGCGCGTAACAAGATCCACATTATCAACCTTGAAAAAACCCTGCCAATGTTCAACGAAGCTCTGACTTTCGTAGAGCGTCTGGCCCAGGGCAAAAACAAGATCCTGTTCGTCGGCACCAAGCGTTCCGCTGGCAAGATCGTTGCTGAAGAAGCAGCACGTTGCGGTTCGCCGTACGTCGATCACCGCTGGTTGGGCGGCATGCTGACCAACTTCAAAACCATCCGTGCTTCCATCAAGCGTCTGCGTGACCTTGAAGTGCAAGCCGAAGACGGTACTTTCGCCAAGCTGACCAAGAAAGAAGCGCTGATGCGCTCCCGTGACCTGGAAAAGCTCGATCGTTCCCTGGGTGGTATCAAGGACATGGGCGGTCTGCCTGACGCACTGTTCGTTATCGACGTTGATCACGAGCGCATCGCGATCACCGAAGCCAACAAGCTGGGCATCCCTGTTATCGGCGTAGTCGATACCAACAGCAGCCCGGAAGGCGTTGACTACATCATCCCAGGCAACGATGACGCAATCCGCGCTATCCAGCTGTACATGGGTTCGATGGCTGACGCTGTAATCCGTGGTCGCAACCACGTTGCTGGTGGTACCGAGCAGTTCGTTGAAGAAGCTCCGGTAGCTGCCGCTGAGTAATTAGCGCCCTGGCGTTGACTCAGTAAGCAAAAAGGGGGCTTGGCCCCCTTTTTGCCACCTCGAAAACCATTTGTCGGCAGCGCAGCTACAACTTCTGTAACGTGCAGCGGCCTACAAGGGTGATTCGGGAAGAATTGATCGCCCGTTTGATCGGGTGGAATGGTTGAAAACCTATCCAAGAGGATTTTGAAATGGCAGAGATTACTGCAGCGTTGGTTAAAGAACTGCGTGAGCGTACCGGCGAAGGCATGATGGATTGCAAAAAGGCCTTGACCAAGGCTGGCGGCGACATCGAAAAAGCCATTGATGACATGCGTGCTTCCGGCGCCATCAAGGCTGCCAAGAAAGCAGGCAACGTTGCTGCTGAAGGCGCTATCGCTCTGGTTGAAGACGGCAAGGCTGCCGTTCTGCTGGAAGTGAACTCCCAGACCGACTTCCTGGCTCTGCAGGACGACTTCAAGGCATTCGTTGCTGCCAGCGTCAAGAAAGCATTCGACGACAAGCTCACTACCGTTGAGCCGTTGATCGAAGCTCAAGAAGCTGATCGCCTGGTACTGGTCGGCAAGGTTGGCGAAAACGTCAACATCCGTCGCCTGGCCCGCATTGAAGGCGATGTGGTTGGTGGTTACCTGCACGGTAACAAAATCGGCGTCGTGGTTGCCCTGAAAGGCGGCGACGTTGAGCTGGCAAAAGACATCGCTATGCACGTAGCGGCCAGCAACCCGGAATTCCTGCTGCCATCGGAAGTGTCCGCTGACGCAATCGAACGCGAAAAAGCCGTGTTCCTGAGCCTCAACGCTGACAAGATCGCCGGCAAGCCGGAAAACATCGTTGAAAACATGATCAAAGGCCGTATCAGCAAGTTCCTGGCTGAAGCGAGCCTGGTTGAGCAGGCGTTCGTCAAGAACCCTGAAATCAAGGTTGGCGAACTGGCCAAGAAAGCCGGTGCTGAAATCGTTTCCTTCACCTACTACAAAGTAGGCGAGGGCATCGAGAAGCCGGTCGACAACTTCGCTGAAGAAGTTGCTGCCCAGCTGGCTGCCGCCAAGCAGTAAGACAGTTTTCAACTGTCGCCGAAAGAGGCTGCCCGCTCACGCGCGCAGCCTCTTTTCAAATGGGAAGGCCAATTTTTATTTGGCTTCCTTTCGGAACTGGCTTACAAAGCCGTGTTCCGATGGCGCTGTAATAGCGTCCAGCTAGAGTGAATGCAAGCCGTAAACGGCTCGCCAAGAATTTTTAAAAAATACGCCGCAGGAGAGATTCGCAATGGCTCAGCAGGGCAGTGGTTATCAGGCTCGCTATAAACGCATTCTACTCAAGCTCAGCGGCGAGGCCCTGATGGGCTCGGAAGAGTTCGGGATCGATCCCAAGGTGCTCGACCGCATGGCGCTCGAAGTCGGCCAACTGGTCGGCATCGGCGTTCAAGTCGGCCTGGTGATTGGCGGCGGTAACCTGTTCCGTGGCGCGGCACTGAGTGCTGCCGGTATGGACCGGGTCACTGGCGACCACATGGGCATGCTGGCCACTGTGATGAACGCCCTGGCCATGCGCGACGCCCTGGAGCGCGCCAATATCTCGGCCATCGTGATGTCGGCTATTTCCATGGTTGGCGTGACTGATCATTATGATCGTCGCAAAGCCATGCGCCACCTGAACGCCAAGGAAGTCGTGATCTTTGCCGCAGGCACGGGTAACCCGTTCTTCACGACCGATTCGGCTGCCTGCCTGCGTGCCATCGAAATCGATGCCGACGTGGTGCTCAAGGCCACCAAGGTAGACGGCGTCTATACTGCCGACCCATTCAAAGACCCGCATGCCGAGAAGTTCGATCATCTGACCTACGATGAAGTGCTGGATCGCAAGCTGGGTGTGATGGACCTGACGGCTATTTGCCTGTGCCGCGACCACAAGATGCCGCTGCGCGTATTTAACATGAACAAGCCCGGCGCCCTGCTGAATATCGTACACGGCGGCGCGGAAGGGACTCTGATCGAGGAAGGCCAACAATGATCAACGAAATCAAGAAAGACGCTCAAGAGCGTATGCAGAAATCCCTGGAGTCTCTGGCCCATGCATTTGGCCAGATTCGTACCGGCAAGGCTCACCCAAGCATCCTGGGTAGTGTGATGGTGCCGTACTACGGCGCAGATACCTCCATCACCCAGGTGGCCAACATCACCGTAAAAGACTCGCGCACCCTGCAAGTCGTGGCTTTTGAGCGCAACATGCTCGGCGCTGTCGACAAGGCCATCCAGAGCGCTGGCTTGAACCTCAACCCGACCAACCTGGGCGAGTTGCTGTTGATCTCCATGCCGGCCCTGACCGAAGAAACCCGTAAGGGCTTCACCAAGCAGGCGAGCGCTGCGGCTGAGGATGCACGGGTTGCCATGCGAAACATTCGCCGTGATGCCATGGGTGAGCTGAAGAAGCTGGTCAAGGATAAAGAAATCAGTGAAGACGAAGAGCGTCGTGCTGCTGCTGATATCGACAAGCTGATCAAGGATTTCGAAGGCAAGATCACCAAGGCCTTCGAGGAGAAAGAAAAGGACCTGATGGCCGTATAAGGGGTCAGGACACCTTCATGGAAAAGACCAAGCAGACTGTGCCCTCTGTGGTGCCGCGCCATGTCGCGATTATCATGGATGGGAATAATCGCTGGGCGAAAAAACGCTTTATGCCGGGTGTCGCCGGGCATAAAGCGGGTGTCGATGCAGTGCGCGCGGTGATTGAGGTATGTGCCGAGGCCAAGGTCGAAGTGTTGACCCTGTTTGCCTTCTCCAGTGAGAACTGGCAACGGCCGGCCGAAGAAGTCAGCGCCTTGATGGACCTGTTCTTCAAGGCTTTGCGTCGTGAGGCCAAGCGCCTCAACGACAACAACATCAGCCTGCGTATCATCGGTGACCGTTCGCGGTTTCATCCGGAGCTGCAGGCGGCCATGCGCGAAGCTGAAGCCATCACCGCTGGCAGCAACCGTTTTGTACTGCAGATCGCGGCCAACTATGGCGGCCAGTGGGATATCGCCCAGGCCGCGCAGCGCCTGGCTCGCGAGGTACAGGCCGGGCACCTGCGGCCCGACGACATCACGCCCGAATTGTTGCAAACCTGCCTGGTGACCGGTGACCTGCCGTTGCCGGACCTGTGTATCCGCACCGGTGGCGAGCACCGCATCAGCAACTTCCTGTTGTGGCAGTTGGCCTACACCGAGCTGTACTTCTCCGACCTGTTCTGGCCGGACTTCAAACACGATGCCATGCGTAATGCACTGGCCGATTTCGCTTCCCGTCAGCGCCGCTTCGGTAAAACGAGCGAGCAGATCGAAGCTGGAGCCCGGGTTTAAATGCTTAAACAACGAATCATCACCGCACTGATCCTGCTGCCGATCGCCTTGTGTGGGTTTTTCCTGCTCGATGGTTCCGGCTTTGCGCTGTTTATCGGCGTGGTCGTGACCCTGGGTGCCTGGGAGTGGGCGCGTCTGGCGGGCTTTAATGCGCAATTGCCACGCGTGGTCTACGCCGCTGTTGTAGCGCTGTTGCTGTTTCTGATGCATACCCTGTCGAGCATCGTGGTGCCTTGGGTATTGGGCGCTGCGGTGCTGTGGTGGGCGCTCGCGACCTTCCTGGTGCTGACCTTTCCGCGCACCAGTGGCCAGTGGTCCAGTGTTGCCAGCAAATTGGTGATTGGCTTGTTGATTTTGCTGCCGGCCTGGCAAGGCCTGGTGGAAATCAAGAATGCACCGATGGGCAACTGGCTGATCATGGCGGTGATGGTATTGGTGTGGGGCGCCGATATTGGCGCCTACTTCTCTGGTCGCGCCTTCGGCAAGCGCAAGCTGGCCTCGGCTGTCAGTCCTGGCAAGAGCTGGGAAGGCGTCTACGGCGGCTTGGCGTTGACCTTGCTGATCACGCTCGTAGTGGGTGTTGTGCGCGACTGGTCGGTGAAGGAAATACTCCTGGCCCTGCTGGGTACGGCGGTCGTGGTGTTCATCTCGGTGGTGGGCGACCTGACTGAAAGCATGTTCAAGCGCCAGGCCGGGATCAAGGACAGCAGCAACCTGCTGCCGGGCCATGGCGGCGTGCTGGATCGTATCGATAGCCTTACCGCTGCTATCCCGATCTTTGCAGTGCTGTTGTGGATGACGGCTTCGTGAGCCGCCTGCAACAGGTGACCGTGCTGGGTGCAACCGGCTCGGTGGGGTTGAGCACCCTGGATGTGATCGCTCGCCATCCTGACCGTTATCAGGTGTTTGCCTTGACCGGGTTCACCCGTTTGGCCGAGCTGCTGGCCCTGTGCGTGCGTCATACGCCGCGCTTTGCCGTAGTGCCTGAAGTGGCGGCAGCACGTGGCTTGCAGCAACAGTTGCAGGCTGTCGGGCTGGCTACGCAGGTGCTGGTGGGTGAGGAAGGGCTGTGCCAGGTGTCGGCCGATGCCGAGGTAGACACCGTGGTGGCGGCCATCGTCGGCGCAGCGGGTTTGCGCCCGACGCTGGCAGCGGTGGGTGCCGGCAAGAAGATCCTGCTGGCCAATAAAGAAGCGCTGGTCATGTCCGGCACGCTCTTTATGCAGGCAGTACGCAAGAGCGGCGCAGTGTTGCTGCCCCTCGACAGCGAACACAACGCAAT
The DNA here is from genome assembly GCF_044218855.1 of Pseudomonas sp. B19125. Classification (NCBI taxonomy): domain Bacteria; kingdom Pseudomonadati; phylum Pseudomonadota; class Gammaproteobacteria; order Pseudomonadales; family Pseudomonadaceae; genus Pseudomonas; species Pseudomonas sp. B19125. The sequence goes on along the minus strand of NZ_CP162589.1, from coordinate 5,495,037 downwards.
CTTCCAGTGCATGCCCGGTGATTTTGCCCGCGGCTTGAGCCAGGTGGGTGTACGACGGATTCTTCTTACGGCATCCGGTGGCCCGTTCCGGCAAACTCCACTGGCTGATCTGGAGCACGTGTCGCCTGATCAGGCCTGTGCACACCCGAACTGGTCCATGGGGCGCAAGATTTCCGTGGACTCGGCGAGCATGATGAACAAAGGCCTGGAGTTGATCGAGGCGTGCTGGTTGTTCGACGCTCGGCCGGATCAGGTTGAAGTGGTGATCCATCCGCAAAGTGTGATTCATTCCCTGGTCGACTATGTGGACGGCTCGGTGCTGGCGCAGTTGGGTAACCCGGACATGCGCACGCCGATCGCCAATGCCCTGGCCTGGCCGGAGCGGATTGACTCGGGGGTCGCGCCGTTGGACCTGTTCGCCATTGCGCGCCTGGACTTCGAGGCGCCGGACGAACAACGCTTCCCGTGCCTGCGTTTGGCGCGGCAAGCAGCAGAGGCGGGCAACAGTGCGCCGGCGATGCTTAATGCGGCTAACGAGGTGGCTGTGGCGGCGTTTCTGGACGGGCGTATTCGCTTCCCGCAGATCCCGAGTATCATCGAGGAAGTTTTGAGCCTTGAGCCCGTTGTGGCAGTGGAAGATTTGGGTGCAGTGTTCGAGGCCGATGCAAAGGCCCGTGCCCTGGCCGAGCAATGGTTGAACCGCAACGCGCGTTAGCCTGTGGGCAGGTTTGAGCCTTCAGGCACTGGATTGGAATGCGGAGAAATTAGATGAGTGCGCTCTACATGATTGTCGGCACCCTGGTTGCTCTGGGTGTGCTGGTCACCTTCCACGAATTCGGCCACTTTTGGGTGGCGCGTCGTTGCGGCGTCAAGGTACTGCGCTTTTCCGTCGGTTTCGGCATGCCGTTGCTGCGTTGGCACGATCGTCGTGGCACCGAATTCGTAATTGCGGCCATTCCGCTGGGTGGCTACGTCAAAATGCTCGATGAGCGTGAAGGCGAAGTGCCGGCTGATCAATTGGACCAGTCCTTCAATCGCAAGACCGTTCGTCAGCGTATCGCGATTGTGGCTGCCGGTCCGATCGCCAACTTCCTCTTGGCGATAGTGTTCTTCTGGGTCTTGGCCATGATGGGCAGCCAGCAGGTGCGCCCGGTCATCGGCGCGGTCGAAGCGGACAGCATGGCGGCCAAGGCCGGCCTGGTCGCAGGGCAGGAAATTGTTTCCATTGATGGCGAACCGACCACAGGGTGGGGCGCGGTCAATTTACAGCTGGTGCGCCGCATGGGTGAAAGCGGCACCATTAATGTGGTGGTGCGCGAACAGGATTCCACCGCCGAGACGCCTCGCGCCCTGGCCCTGGATCACTGGCTCAAGGGCGCAGATGAGCCTGATCCGATCAAGTCGCTGGGGATTCGGCCTTGGCGCCCGGCCTTGCCGCCGGTACTGGCCGAGTTGGATCCGAAAGGCCCGGCGCAAGCCGCAGGTCTGAAAACCGGCGACCGTTTGTTGGCCCTTGATGGCCAGGCGCTGGGCGACTGGCAGCAAGTGGTTGATCTGGTGCGTGTACGCCCTGATACCAAAATTGTGCTGAAAGTTGAGCGCGATGGTGCTCAAATCGACGTCCCTGTGACCCTGGCGGTACGCGGGGAAGCCAAGGCCGCTGGGGGTTACCTGGGTGCCGGGGTGAAAGGTGTCGACTGGCCACCCTCGATGGTGCGGGAGGTCAGCTTCGGGCCGTTGGCGGCGATTGGCGAGGGTGCAAAACGCACTTGGACCATGAGTGTGCTGACCCTCGAATCGCTCAAGAAAATGTTGTTCGGCGAGCTCTCGGTAAAAAACTTGAGTGGACCGATAACCATTGCTAAAGTGGCGGGCGCTTCTGCCCAGTCGGGTGTCGCGGATTTCCTGAATTTCCTGGCTTATCTGAGTATTAGCCTTGGAGTTCTGAATTTGCTGCCCATTCCAGTATTGGATGGGGGGCATCTGTTGTTTTATCTGGTCGAGTGGGTGCGTGGTCGCCCCTTGTCGGATCGGGTGCAGGGTTGGGGGATACAGATCGGTATCAGTTTGGTGGTTGGAGTGATGTTGTTAGCTCTGGTCAACGATCTGGGACGACTGTAACGCTTCGCTGAATTGCGAATCTGCCGCATTTTGCGGCAGTTTGTTTATTGCCAGTTGGAATAAGAAAGGACTTCATGAAACGTCTGCTGCTAACTGCGGTTCTCACCGTATTGATGATCGCCGAAGTTCACGCCGAGTCCTTCACTATCTCCGATATTCGCGTCAACGGCCTCCAGCGGGTTTCCGCCGGTAGCGTCTTTGGTGCCTTGCCGTTGAACGTCGGGGAACAGGCGGATGATCGTCGCCTGGTGGAATCCACTCGTGCGCTGTTCAAAACCGGGTTCTTTCAAGATATCCAACTGGGTCGCGAAGGTAACGTCCTGGTCATCACTGTCGTTGAGCGACCTTCCGTCGCCAGTATCGAGATCGAGGGTAACAAGGCGATCTCCACTGAAGACTTGATGAAGGGTCTCAAGCAATCCGGCCTGGCCGAAGGCGAGATCTTCCAGCGCGCCACCCTCGAGGGTGTGCGTAACGAACTGCAACGTCAGTACGTCGCCCAGGGTCGCTATTCCGCGTCCGTGGAAACCGAAGTGATTCCGCAGCCTCGTAACCGTGTTGGCCTCAAGGTCAAGATCAACGAAGGCACCGTGGCTGCGATCCAGCACATCAACGTGGTGGGTAACACCAAGTTTGCTGATGACGACCTGATCGACCTGTTCGAACTCAAGACCACCAACTGGCTGTCGTTCTTCAAGAACGATGACAAGTACGCCCGTGAAAAACTCTCCGGTGACCTGGAACGTCTGCGTTCCTACTACCTGGACCGTGGCTATATCAACATGGATATCGCTTCGACCCAGGTGTCCATCACCCCGGACAAGAAACACGTCTACATCACCGTCAATGTCAACGAAGGTGAGAAATACACCGTGCGTGACGTCAAGCTCAGCGGCGACCTGAAAGTCCCTGAAGACCAGGTGAAGTCGCTGTTGCTGGTGCAGAAAGACCAGGTGTTCTCGCGCAAGCTGATGACCACCACGTCCGAACTGATCACCCGTCGCCTGGGTAACGAAGGCTATACCTTCGCCAACGTCAACGGCGTGCCGACCCCGCACGACGAAGACCACACCGTGGACATCACCTTCGTTGTCGACCCAGGCAAGCGTGCCTACGTGAACCGCATCAACTTCCGTGGCAACACCAAGTCTGCGGACGAAGTGCTGCGTCGTGAGATGCGTCAGATGGAAGGTGGCTGGGCGTCGACTTACCTGATCGACCAGTCCAAGACCCGTCTTGAGCGCCTGGGCTTCTTTAAGGAAGTCAACGTCGAAACCCCGGCCGTACCGGGTGTGGACGACCAGGTTGACGTGAACTACGCCGTTGAAGAACAAGCCTCGGGTTCGATCACTGCCAGCGTCGGTTTTGCACAGAGTGCCGGTCTGATCCTCGGTGGTTCGATCACCCAGAACAACTTCCTCGGTACCGGTAACAAGGTCTCCATCGGCCTGACCCGAAGCGAATACCAGAGCCGCTATAACTTCGGTTATGTCGACCCCTACTGGACAGCTGACGGTGTGAGCCTGGGCTACAACGCCTTCTACCGCACCACCGACTACAAAGACCTGAACGTTGACGTTGCCAGCTACGCGATCGACAGCCTCGGCGCCGGTGTCAACATCGGTTACCCGATCAGCGAGACTTCGCGTCTGACCTTCGGTTTTACTGCGCAACAGGACAAAATCAAGACCGGTGTGTACACCACGGATGAGATTTTCGACTTCGTGCGCCGTGAAGGTGACCAGTTCCTGAACTTCAAGGCGTCGGTTGGCTGGTCGGAATCGACCCTGAACAAAGGTGTGCTGGCGACACGTGGCCATTCCCAAAGCCTGACTGCTGAAGCCACCACGCCGGGCAGCGACCTGTCGTTCTTCAAGCTCGACTACCGTGGCCAGTTGTTCCAGCCGCTGAGCGACAACTACACCGTGCGCCTGCACACCGAATTGGGTTATGGCGACGGTTATGGTTCGACCAGTGGTCTGCCGTTCTATGAGAACTACTATGCAGGCGGTTTCAACTCGGTTCGTGGCTTCAAGGACAGTACCTTGGGCCCGCGTGGTACGCCGAGTCGTGGTCAAGCGGTAACCGGTAACCAAGGCACGCTCCCTGACTCCAACAATGACGCTCTGGCATTCGGTGGTAACGTACTGATCCAGGGTGGTGCCGAGCTTCTGTTCCCGCTGCCATTCGTCAAGGATCAGCGTTCGCTGCGTACTTCGGTCTTCTGGGACGTGGGTAACGTGTTTGACTCCAAGTGCCAACAGGTCAACAACCCGGCTCCTGTTCCTGGTCCTGGTTCTGTGTCCCAAACCCAGTGCAACGACGTCAGCTTGAGCAACCTCGCCAGCTCCGTAGGTGTTGGCGTGACGTGGGTGACTGCACTTGGCCCATTGAGCTTTGCTCTGGCCATGCCGATCAAGAAACCGGATAACGCTGAAACCCAGATTTTCCAATTCTCCCTCGGCCAGACGTTCTAAGCGTCTGACCCAAGATAACGACAACGGATTCTGTAGGAGTACATCGTGCGTAAGTTGACTCAATTGGTTCTGCTGGCCACCGTGCTGGTAACCACCCCGGCCTTCGCCGAAATGAAAATCGCCGTCCTGAACTATCAGATGGCCCTGCTGGAATCCGACGCGGCCAAGCGTTACGCCGTGGATGCCGAGAAGAAGTTCGGTCCGCAACTGACCAAGCTCAAGACTCTGGAAAGCAGTGCCAAGGGTATCCAGGATCGTCTGGTAGCCGGTGGCGACAAAATGCAGCAAGGCGAGCGTGAGCGTCTGGAGCTTGAATTCAAGCAAAAGGCCCGCGACTACCAGTTCCAGTCCAAGGAGCTGAACGAAGCCAAAGCCGTTGCTGACCGTGAAATGCTCAAGCAGCTCAAGCCTAAGCTCGACAGCGCCGTGGAAGAAGTCATCAAGAAAGGTGCCTTTGACCTGGTGTTCGAGCGCGGCGCCGTGATTGACGTCAAGCCTCAATACGACATCACCCGCCAGGTGATCGAGCGCATGAACCAGCTGAAGTAAGCCATGACCGCGACTATCAAGCTCGGCGAGTTGGCCGAGTTCCTGGGGGCCACCTTGCGTGGCTCCAAGGAGAAAGAAATTACTGGGCTAGCCACCTTGCAGGAGGCTGGCCCAGCTCAGTTGAGCTTCCTCGCAAATCCCCAATACCGTAAATACCTGGTCGACAGCCAAGCCGCAGCCGTGTTGCTGAAGGCCGCTGACGCCGAAGGGTTTAACGGGGATGCGCTGGTGGTTGCCGACCCTTACCTGGCGTATGCCCGGGCGTCGCACCTGTTCGATCCGAAACCCAGGGCGGCGGCTGGTATTCACCCGTCGGCCGTGATTGCCGATGATGCCCAGGTTGACCCTGCGGCCAGCATTGGCGCGTTTGCCGTGATCGAGAGTGGTGCGCGCATTGCTGCCGGTGTCACGGTGGGGGCTCATTGCTTTATCGGTGCGCGCTGCGAAATCGGCGCCGATGGTTGGCTGGCGCCTCGCGTCACCCTTTACCACGACGTGCGTATTGGTGAGCGGGTTGTCATTCAGTCAGGCGCAGTGATCGGTGGCGAAGGTTTCGGTTTTGCCAACGCCAAAGGCATCTGGCACAAAATTGCCCAGGTCGGCGGCGTATTGATCGGCGACGACGTGGAAATCGGTGTCAACACCGCTGTGGATCGCGGGGCCTTGGCCGATACCGTACTCGGTAACGGCGTGAAGCTCGACAACCAGATCCAGATCGCCCACAACGTGCAGATTGGCGATCACACCGCCATGGCGGCGTGCGTGGGTATCTCCGGCAGTACCAAGATCGGCAAGCATTGCATGCTCGCCGGTGGCGTTGGGCTGGTGGGGCATATTGAAGTTTGCGACAACGTCTTCATCACCGGCATGACCATGGTGACCCACTCGATTACCGAGCCGGGTGCCTACTCTTCCGGTACGGCCATGCAGCCTGCGGCTGAATGGCGAAAAAGTGCGGCACGTTTGCGCAAGATCGACGACATGGCCCGACGCCTCAAGCAGGTCGAAAAGCGTGTCGAGGACGTGACCCCTGGCGGTAATGCTTCATCAGAAGGCTGATACCATTTCCATATCAAGTGTGCACAGCCGCTAGACTGCCTCCTTGATTTGCTAGCGGGGCGTGCGTTTAGTTCGCCCGCCCCCAATCTTTATTACAGGCTTCCCCCCGAAATGATGGACATCAACGAGATTCGCGAATACCTGCCTCACCGTTACCCGTTCCTGCTGGTGGACCGTGTAGTGGACCTCAATGTCGAGGAAAAGCGCATTCGTGCCTACAAGAATGTCAGCATCAACGAACCGTTCTTCAATGGTCACTTCCCCGCGCATCCGATCATGCCGGGCGTGCTGATTATCGAAGCGATGGCCCAGGCTGCCGGTATCCTTGGTTTCAAAATGCTCGACCTCAAGCCTGCCGACGGCACGCTTTACTATTTCGTGGGCTCCGACAAACTGCGCTTTCGCAACCCGGTCACTCCGGGTGACCAGTTGATCCTGGAAGCCAAGTTCATCAGCTGCAAGCGCCAGATCTGGAAGTTCGAATGCCAGGCCTCGGTGGACGGCAAGCCGGTGTGTTCCGCTGAGATCATCTGTGCGGAACGCAAACTATGAGTTTGATTGACCCTCGCGCAATCATCGATCCGTCGGCCGTTCTGGCCGCCGACGTTGAGGTCGGCCCTTGGTCGATCATCGGCGCAGGTGTTGAAATCGGCGAGGGGACTGTCATCGGGCCACACGTGATCCTCAAAGGTCCGACCCGCATTGGCAAACACAATCGTATCTACCAGTTTTCCTCGGTAGGCGAAGACACCCCGGACATGAAGTACAAGGGTGAAGAAACACGCCTGGTAATCGGTGATCACAACATCATCCGTGAAGGTGTGACCATTCACCGTGGCACTGTGCAGGATCGTGCCGAAACCACGCTGGGTGATCACAATCTGATCATGGCCTATGCGCATATCGGCCATGACAGTGTGATCGGCAACCATTGCATCCTGGTCAACAACACGGCGCTGGCCGGCCATGTGCACGTTGACGATTGGGCGATCCTGTCCGGCTTCACCCTGGTCCACCAGTACTGCCATATCGGCGCCCACAGCTTTTCCGGCATGGGCACAGCGATTGGCAAGGATGTTCCGGCATTTGTCACGGTGTTCGGCAACCCTGCCGAAGCCCGCAGCATGAACTTCGAAGGCATGCGCCGTCGCGGTTTCAGTGAAGACGCGATTCACGCTCTGCGCCGCGCCTATAAGACGGTTTACCGTCAGGGGCTGACGGTTGAGCAGGCACTGACTGAACTGACCGAGCCAGCAGCGTTGTTCCCGGAAGTCGCGGTGTTCCGCGACTCTATCCAGGCATCGACGCGCGGCATCACCCGCTGATCATGGCTACTCTGCGTATTGCGCTGGTGGCCGGTGAAGCTTCCGGCGATATCCTGGGCGCTGGGCTGATGCGGGCGCTCAAGGCCCAGCATCCAGCGGTGGAGTTTATTGGCGTGGGCGGCCCGCTCATGCAGGCCGAAGGTCTGACATCCTACTTTCCCATGGAGCGCCTGTCGGTCATGGGGCTGGTGGAGGTGCTGGGCCGCCTGCGTGAGTTGCTGGCACGCCGCAAGCTGCTGATTCAAACCCTGATCGAAGAAAAGCCCGACGTCTTTATTGGCATCGATGCGCCGGACTTCACCCTCAATATCGAACTCAAGTTGCGTCAGGCCGGCATCAAGACCGTGCATTACGTCAGCCCGTCCGTATGGGCGTGGCGGCAGAAGCGTGTGCTGAAGATCCGCGAAGGCTGCGACTTGATGCTGACCTTGCTGCCGTTCGAAGCCAGGTTTTACGAAGAGAAGGGCGTGCCGGTGCGGTTTGTCGGGCATACCTTGGCCGACACCATCCCGCTACAAGCTGACCGCGCCGCCGCGCGCGCCCAGTTGGGCTTGCCTGACGGTCCGCTGGTGGCATTGATGCCGGGCAGTCGAGGCGGTGAAGTCGGGCGTCTGGCCAGTGTGTTTTTCGAGGCTGCCGAACGCCTTCAAGCCTTGAAGCCAGGCGTGCGTTTCGTATTACCTTGCGCCAGCCCGCAACGGCGTGCGCAAATCGAGACGTTGCTCGAAGGCCGCAATCTGCCGTTGACCTTGCTCGACGGCCAGTCGCACCTGGCTCTAGCCGCCTGTGATGCGGTATTGATTGCCTCGGGCACCGCGACCCTGGAGGCGCTGCTGTACAAACGCCCGATGGTCGTGGCTTATCGCCTGGCGCCGCTGACGTTCTGGATTCTCAAGCGCATGGTCAAGAGCCCTTACATCTCCTTGCCTAACCTGCTGGCCCAACGCCTGCTGGTACCGGAGTTGTTGCAGGACGATGCAACGCCCGAAGCCTTGGCACAAACTCTACTACCCTTGATCGACGGCGGCGAAGAGCAGACCCGTGGTTTTGACGACATCCACCGCACCCTGCGGCGTGATGCATCGAACCAGGCGGCTGATGCCGTACTGACCTTGATCGGGCAAAAACAGGACGCTTTATGACCACGCAAATGGGCCTGGATTTCAGTCTGGTCGCACACGCCGACGCACTGGTCGCCGGTGTTGATGAAGTGGGGCGTGGCCCGTTGTGTGGCGCGGTGGTGACGGCGGCGGTGATCCTCGACCCAAATCGCCCGATCCTCGGTCTCAATGACTCAAAAAAACTCACCGAAGCGCGCCGTGAAAAGCTCTACGACGAGATCTGCGAAAAAGCGTTGAGCTGGCACATCGCCCGGGCCGAAGTCGAAGAGATCGATGAGCTGAACATCCTTCACGCCACCATGCTGGCCATGCAGCGCGCCGTCGAAGGGCTGCACATCACACCGAAAATGGCGATGATCGACGGCAACCGCTGCCCCAAACTGGCGATGCCTTCAGAAGCCGTGGTCAAGGGGGATAGCAAGGTCCCGGCGATTGCCGCCGCCTCGATCCTGGCCAAAGTCAGCCGCGACCGCGAAATGGCGGCGTTTGAATTGATCTATCCGGGCTACGGCATCGGTGGTCATAAAGGTTACCCGACGCCCGTTCATCTGGAAGCCTTGGCTCGCCTGGGCCCGACGCCGATCCACCGTCGTTCGTTCGCCCCGGTCCGTCAGGCTTACGAGGCGCGTGAGAGTCTCAGCGAGGTTTAGTCGCGAGGCTGATGTTTTGCTCAAGGCCCGGTACAATCCCGGGCCTTGTTGTTTCTAAGTTTTTAGACAGGATCACTATGCCGGCTTCATTCGTTCACCTGCGCCTGCACACTGAATACTCCCTGGTCGACGGCCTGGTACGGATCAAACCGCTGGTCAAAACCCTGGTGGGCATGAACATGCCTGCGGTGGCGGTTACCGACCAGAACAACATGTGTTCCCTGGTCAAGTTTTACAAGAACGCCATGGGCGCCGGCATCAAGCCGATTTGCGGCGCCGACCTGTGGCTGTCGAACAAAGACCCGGATAACCCCCTGAGCCGCATCAGCCTGCTGGCGATGAATGGCGTGGGTTATCGCAACCTCACCGAATTGATCTCGCGCGGTTTTATCGACGGCCAGCGCAACGGCTCGATCATCATTGAGCGTGAGTGGGTGGCTGAGGCGAGTGAGGGCGTGATCATGCTCTCGGCCGCCAAAGAGGGCGAGATCGGTATCGCGCTGCTGGGCGGCAACCCCCAGGAAGCCGAAGTGTTGGCCCGCGAGTGGATGGACGTGTTTCCCGACCGCTTCTATCTGGAAGTCCAGCGCACCAATCGCCCCAATGACGAAGAACACCTGCACGCCGCCGTGGCCCTGGCCGACAAGCTGGGCGCGCCGCTGGTTGCGACCAACGATGTGCGCTTTATCAAGAAAGAAGATTTCGAGGCCCACGAAACCCGCGTGTGCATTGGCGAAGGCCGGGCACTGGATGACCCGCGCCGCTCCAAGAACTACAGCGAAGAGCAGTACCTCAAAAGCGCCGATGAAATGGCCGAGCTGTTCAGCGACCTGCCTGAGGCGCTGGAAAACTCGGTCGAAATCGCCAAACGCTGCAATATCGAAGTGAAGCTGGGCAAGCACTTTCTGCCCAACTTCCCGATTCCCGATGGCATGACCATCGATGAGTATTTCCGCAAGGTGTCGTTCGACGGTCTGGAAGAGCGATTGAGCGTTCTGCTGCCCAAGGACACCACCGAAGACTACGACGCCAAGCGCCAGGTCTACGTCGACCGGCTGAATTTCGAGCTGGATATCATTATCCAGATGGGGTTCCCCGGTTACTTCCTGATCGTAATGGACTTTATCCAGTGGGCCAAGAGCAACGGCGTGCCGGTAGGCCCAGGGCGGGGTTCGGGTGCCGGGTCGCTGGTGGCCTATGTGCAGAAGATCACCGACCTTGACCCGCTGGAATACGACCTGCTGTTCGAACGGTTCCTGAACCCGGAACGGGTTTCCATGCCCGATTTCGACGTTGACTTCTGCATGGACGGTCGCGACCGTGTGATCGAGTACGTGGCCGAGAAATATGGCCGCAACGCCGTGAGCCAGATCATCACCTTCGGTTCCATGGCGGCCAAGGCCGTAATCCGTGACGTGGCGCGGGTGCAAGGCAAGTCCTACGGTTTGGCGGACCGTCTATCGAAGATGATTCCGTTTGAAGTCGGCATGACCCTTGAGAAGGCTTACGAGCAGGAAGAAATCCTGCGCGACTTCATCAAGATCGATGAAGAAGCCGCCGAAATCTGGGACATGGCACGCAAACTCGAAGGCGTGGTGCGTAACGTCGGCAAACACGCCGGTGGTGTGGTGATTGCGCCAACCAAGCTCACCGACTTTTCGCCGATTTATTGCGATGAAGAAGGCGATGGCCTGGTCACCCAGTTCGATAAGGATGACGTGGAGGCAGCCGGCCTGGTGAAGTTCGACTTCCTCGGCCTGCGAACCCTGACGATCATCGACTGGGCGCTCAAGACCATTAACCGCGAGCGCGCCAAGGTCGACGAAGAACCGCTGGATATCGCGTTTATCCCGCTGGATGACAAACCTACCTACCAGCTGCTGCAAAAAGCCGAAACCACCGCGGTGTTCCAGCTTGAGTCGCGCGGCATGAAAGAGCTGATCAAAAAGCTCAAGCCCGACTGCCTGGAAGACTTGATCGCACTGGTGGCCTTGTTCCGCCCAGGCCCGCTGCAGTCGGGCATGGTGGATGACTTTATCAACCGTAAGCACGGCCGCGCCGAACTGGCGTACCCGCACTCCGATTACCAGTATGAAGGCCTAAAACCGGTACTGGCGCCGACCTACGGCATCATCCTGTATCAAGAACAGGTGATGCAGATTGCCCAGGTCATGGCCGGTTACACCCTTGGCGGTGCGGACATGCTGCGTCGCGCCATGGGTAAGAAAAAGCCCGAGGAAATGGCCAAGCAGCGCGGCGGTTTCATTGAGGGTTGCGCCACCAACAATATCGACGCGGACCTGGCCGGTAACATTTTCGACCTGGTAGAGAAGTTCGCCGGTTACGGCTTCAACAAATCCCACTCCGCCGCCTACGGCCTGGTGTCGTACCAGACCGCCTGGCTGAAAGCCCACTACCCGGCGCCGTTCATGGCAGCGGTACTCTCGGCGGATATGCACAACACCGACAAGGTCGTGACCTTGATCGAGGAAGTGCGCACCATGAAGCTGCGCCTCGACGCGCCGGACGTGAACGCCTCGGAGTTCAAGTTCACGGTGAACGACGAAGGCCGCATCATCTATGGCCTGGGCGCCATCAAGGGCGTGGGCGAAGGGCCGGTTGAAGCAATCACCGAAGCGCGTCAGCATGGGCCGTTCGAGGATTTGTTCGACTTCTGCGCACGGGTTGACCTCAAGCGCATCAACAAGCGCACCCTCGATGGTTTGATCCGCAGTGGCGCGCTCGATCGTCTCGGCCCGTATTTCCATGATGAACCGAAGGCTTACCAGGCGAACATCGACCGCAACCGGGCGGTGCTGCTCACCGCCATGGAAGAAGCGATCAAGGCCGCCGAACAGACCGCCCGCACCCATGACAGTGGCCACGCCGACCTGTTTGGCGGGCTGTTTGTCGAGGAAGATGCCGACGTTTATGCCAACCATCGCAAGGCCAAGGAGCTGACCCTCAAGGAGCGTCTCAAAGGTGAGAAAGACACCCTGGGCCTGTACCTGACCGGTCACCCGATCGACGAGTACGAAGGTGAAATACGCCGTTTCGCCCGTCAGCGCATCATCGACCTGAAGCCAGCGCGCGATACCCAGACCGTCGCCGGTATGATCATCGCCCTGCGCGTGATGAAAAATAAGAAGGGCGACAAGATGGGCTTTATCACCCTCGATGACCGCTCGGGCCGCATCGAGGCGTCGCTGTTTGCCGATGCGTTTCACTCCGCGCAGTCGCTGCTGCAGACCGATGCCATGGTGGTGGTGGAAGGCGAGGTCAGCAACGATGACTTCTCCGGCGGCCTGCGCCTGCGGATCAAGCGGGTGATGAGCATGGAAGATGCGCGCACCAACCTGGCCGAAAGCCTGCGCTTGAAGGTCAAGACCGAAGCCCTTAAAGGCGATCAGCTACGCTGGTTGGGTGACTTGCTCAAACGTCACCGTGGCGCGTGCCCGGTGACCATGGAATACACCGGCAATGACGCCAAGGCGATGCTGCAGTTTGGTGAGACGTGGCGAATTGATCCCGCTGATGGCTTGATTCAAGCTTTGCGTGACCAGTTCGGGCGAGACAACGTCTTCCTCCAATACCGCTGACGGTCAGATACGTCTGATCTCGGCTGAACATTTAATCTCGACCTAAACGCGCCTCTCCCTTAAGGTAGGGCGCGAATAGACAACCGGCTGGCCAGGCACTCCTTGGCCGTCGACCCAAGACGGACGCTTATGAACCCGAATTTTCTTGATTTCGAACAGCCGATCGCTGACCTGCAAGCCAAGATTGAAGAACTGCGCCTGGTCGGCAATGACAATTCGCTGAATATCGGCGATGAGATCGCTCGCCTGCAAGACAAGAGCAGCACGCTCACCGAAGACATTTTCGGCAAGCTGACCAGCTGGCAGATCGCGCGCCTGGCCCGCCACCCGCGCCGTCCGTACACCCTGGATTACATTCAGCACATTTTCACCGAATTCGACGAGTTGCATGGCGATCGCCACTTTTCCGACGACGCGGCCATCGTGGGCGGTATTGCCCGCCTGGACGACCAGCCAGTGATGGTGATCGGTCACCAGAAAGGCCGTGAAGTGCGTGAAAAGGTTCGCCGTAACTTCGGCATGCCGCGCCCGGAAGGCTACCGCAAGGCGTGCCGCCTGATGGAAATGGCTGAGCGCTTCAAGATGCCGATCCTGACCTTCATCGACACCCCGGGTGCTTACCCCGGTATCGATGCCGAAGAGCGCAACCAGAGCGAAGCGATCGCGTGGAACCTGCGCGTCATGTCCCGTCTGAAAACCCCGATCATCGCCACCGTGATTGGTGAGGGTGGTTCCGGCGGTGCACTGGCCATTGGCGTCTGCGACCAACTGAACATGCTGCAATATTCGACCTACGCGGTGATTTCGCCGGAAGGTTGCGCCTCGATCCTGTGGAAAACCGCCGAAAAAGCGCCGGACGCTGCCGAAGCCATGGGCATCACCGCCGATCGCCTGAAAGGCCTGGGCATCGTTGACAAGGTTATCGCCGAGCCATTGGGCGGCGCCCACCGCGATCCGGCTGCCGCTGCTGCGACTATCCGTGCCGAGCTGGGTTCGCAACTGGCGATGCTCAAGAAGCTGGACAACGAAGCGCTGCTCAAGCGTCGTTATGAGCGCCTGATGAGCTACGGCCTCTAAGTCCTCGCAGTACCCAATGTGGGAGCTGGCTTGTGTGGGAGCTGGCTTGCCTGCGATAGCATCAACTCGGTGTAACAGATAAACCGAGTTGTCTGCATCGCGGGCAAGCCCGGCTCCCACACAAGTCCGCTCCCACATTTGCTTTGTGTATGCTTGGCTGCCGTATTCCAGTTCTGCGCCGGTATTTTTGATGAGCCCGACTTTACCCGCCAAACTTCTGCAAAACCTCGCCCCTTGGCGCAACGCCCCCGCCTGGCATATCGCCTTCTCTGGCGGCCTTGATTCCACCGTCCTGCTGCACCTCCTGGCCTCCCTGGCAAACACCGAAACCCTGCCGCCCCTCAGCGCAATCCATGTCCATCATGGTCTGCAAGCTGCCGCCGATGCCTGGCCAAGTCATTGCCAGGGCGTATGTGACGAGCTGGACGTGCCATTGCAGGTGGTGCGTGTGCAAATCCAGTCGGGTGCCAGCGTTGAGCGCGCAGCGCGGGAGGCGCGCTACCGGGCGTTTACCGAAGTGACCGGGGCAGGGCAGGTGATGCTCACCGGCCAGCATCGTGACGATCAAGCCGAAACCCTGTTGTTTCGCCTGTTGCGTGGCGCGGGGGTGCGAGGCTTGGCGGCCATGCCGGTGCATCGCCCATTGGGGGGAGGGCACTTGCTGCGGCCGTTGCTGGATGTCTCACGCGTCGAGCTGCAAGCCTATGCGCACCAGCACCAGTTGCAGTGGATCGAAGACCCATCCAACGCCGATTCCCGATTTTCGCGCAATTACCTGCGCAATCGTGTGTTCCCGCTGCTGAGCGAGCGTTGGCCCCAAGCGGTCGCCAGCCTGGCCCGCACTGCCGAGCACTTGAGCGAAGCCCAGGGCTTGCTCGACGAATTGGCCGTCATTGACCTGCAAACCGCCGACCAGCCTTCGCCGTTTCCCTGGCTGGCCTTGCCGTCATTGGCCCTCGCTCCCTTGCGCGAATTTTCCGATGCCCGCCAACGCAATGCCCTGCGCCACTGGCTGACGCCGCTGACGCGCTTGCCCGACAGCGACCACTGGGCCGGTTGGTATTCCTTGCGGGATGCCAAGGGTGATGCGCAACCGCTGTGGCGCCTGGCCGATGGTCAATTGCACCGCTGCGGCGAGCGTGTGTGGTGGCTGCCTTCCACCTATTCAGCGTTTTCCGACACGCCGGTGAGCTGGCCCCATCCGCAAAACCCACTAGAGTTACCGGGTAATGGTCAGCTTGAACTTATCGGAGAGGCACCTGCAGGCCCGTTGGTGATTCGTTATCGCCAGGGCGGCGAAATCATCGATGTGCCTGGTCGGGGCCGGCGGGACTTGAAGCGCCTGCTGAATGAAAGTAGCTTGCCGGGCTTCATCCGTGGCAGATTGCCGCTGCTCTATCAGGGCGAGCAATTGCTGGCTGTCCCAACCCTTGCGGGGCTATGCGCCTGCTCGACTGGCAAGTGGCAATTACATTGGATGCCACAGAGGTGCGATCAAGGTTTGAGCTGATAGAGGCTTTCCGGTAGACTACGCTCCCTTCTTGATACAACTTCTGTGGATTCAACTGAATCGCAGCAGTTGCCGATTACCAAGCAGTCTTTGCTGGGCGATTCCAAAAAATGTGTAGCGATCAACGTACCGGTGTTTCATTGCTGGTCTGTCACCACGCGGCGGTTTTTTTGAAAGGTGCACTGTGATTAATGCAGGTGATCGGGGGCTTCGGCCTTCCTTCGCTTTCCCCGGCGGCTCGGACCGCTTTAACGCAGACTTCTAGGGTTTTTCATGACGCGCTACATATTCGTCACGGGCGGTGTTGTTTCTTCATTGGGGAAAGGCATTGCCTCCGCTTCATTGGCGGCCATCCTGGAGGCGCGGGGACTTAAGGTCACCATGCTCAAGCTGGACCCGTACATCAACGTTGACCCGGGCACCATGAGCCCGTTCCAGCACGGTGAAGTGTTCGTCACCCACGACGGCGCCGAAACCGACCTGGACCTGGGCCACTACGAGCGGTTCATCCGCACGACCATGACCCAGAACAACAACTTCACCACCGGTCGTGTCTACGAGCACGTGCTGCGCAAAGAGCGCCGTGGTGACTACCTGGGTGCAACCATCCAGGTGATCCCGCACATTACCGACGAAATCAAACGCCGCATCATCAAGGGTGCAGGCGATGCCGACGTGGCAATGGTCGAGATCGGTGGCACCGTGGGTGACATCGAATCCCAACCGTTCCTCGAAGCCATCCGCCAGTTGCGTTTCGAAGTCGGCGCCAAGCGCGCGATGCTGATGCACCTCACGTTGGTGCCGTACATCGCCACCGCCGGCGAGACCAAGACCAAGCCAACCCAGCACTCGGTAAAAGAGCTGCGTTCGATTGGCCTGCAGCCGGACGTGCTGGTGTGCCGCTCCGATCACCCGATCGACATTTCCTCGCGTCGCAAGATCGCGCAATTCACCAACGTTGAAGAACGTGCGGTCATCGCGCTGGAAGACGCCGACACCATCTACAAGATCCCGGGCATCCTGCACTCGCAAGGCCTGGACGATTTTGTGGTCGAGCGTTTCGGCCTGCAGTGCAATGGCGCGGACCTGTCCGAGTGGGAAGCCGTGGTTGACGCCAAGCTCAACCCTGAGCACGAAGTCACCATCGCCATGGTCGGCAAGTACATGGAACTGCTGGATGCGTACAAGTCGCTGATCGAAGCGATGAGCCACGCGGGTATCAGCAACCGTACCAAGGTCAACCTGCGCTACATTGATTCCGAAGACATCGAGAACCAGGGCACTGCACTGCTCGAAGGTGTTGACGCGATCCTCGTGCCAGGCGGTTTTGGCCTGCGTGGCGTGGAAGGCAAGATCACCGCGGTTCAATACGCTCGTGAAAACAAAGTGCCGTACCTGGGGATCTGCCTGGGCATGCAAGTGGCCGTTATCGAGTTTGCCCGTAACGTGCTGGGCTGGAAAGACGCCAACTCCACCGAGTTCGATCACACCAGCGGCCACCCGGTCGTGGGCCTGATCACCGAGTGGGAAGACGCCACCGGCGCCGTTGAAACCCGTACCGAAACCTCCGACCTGGGCGGCACCATGCGCCTTGGCGCACAGGACTGCCTGCTGGAGCCGGGCTCGCTGGTTCACGACTGCTACGGCAAGGACGTGATCGTCGAGCGTCACCGTCACCGCTACGAAGTGAACAACAACCTGCTGCCGCAGATCAAAGAAGCCGGCCTGAAAATCTCCGGTCGCTCCGGTGATGGCAAGCTGGTTGAAGTGGTCGAGGCGCCGGATCATCCGTGGTTCGTGGCCTGCCAGTTCCACCCTGAGTTCACCTCGACGCCGCGCGATGGTCACCCGTTGTTCAGCGGTTTCGTTAAAGCAGCACTGACGCAACATCAGAAGAAGGCGTAAACCTGATGGCCCAGAAGATCATTCGCGTAGGCGACATCGAGATTGCCAACGACAAGCCCATGGTGCTGTTCGGCGGCATGAACGTGCTGGAAAGCCGCGACATGGCGATGCAGGTCTGTGAAGAGTACGTAAAAGTGACCGAGAAACTCGGTATCCCTTACGTGTTCAAGGCCAGCTTCGACAAGGCCAACCGTTCGTCCGTGACCTCCTATCGTGGCCCCGGCCTTGAAGAAGGCATGCGGATCTTCCAGGACATCAAGCAAGCCTTTGGCGTGCCGATCATCACCGACGTCCACGAGCCTGAACAGGCTGCCGTGGTCGCCGAGGTGTGCGACATCATCCAGCTGCCGGCCTTCCTGTCGCGCCAGACCGATCTGGTCGTTGCGATGGCCAAGACCGGCGCTGTGATCAATATCAAAAAAGCCCAGTTCCTCGCGCCTCAGGAAATGAAACACATCCTGAACAAGTGCGTGGAAGCGGGTAACGACCAGTTGATCCTCTGCGAGCGTGGTTCGAGCTTCGGCTACAACAACCTCGTGGTGGACATGCTCGGTTTCGGCATCATGAAACAGTTCGAATACCCGGTATTCTTCGACGTGACCCACGCGCTGCAAATGCCTGGTGGTCGCGCCGATTCTGCTGGCGGGCGACGTGCCCAGGTGCTGGACCTGGCCAAGGCGGGCATCAGCCAGTCGCTGGCGGGCCTGTTCCTGGAAGCTCACCCGGACCCGGACAACGCCAAGTGCGACGGCCCTTGCGCCCTGCGCCTGGACAAGCTGGAGCCGTTTTTGGCCCAGTTGAAGCAGTTGGACGAACTGGTCAAGAGTTTTCCGACGGTAGAGACCGCGTAAGCCGCGTTTCTCCGGTAAAGTATCCCACGCTAAACGCTCAGGCCTGCGGGCCTGAGCCTTGTCGCCTGCAAGTCTGCCCTGTTGTTCCACCCTTGCGGTCGGTCAAAAGATTTCCTACAGCTGCGTCGTTTTCGTCAACTTTGGAGTGTTTACAACAATGGCAAAAATCGTCGACATCAAAGGTCGTGAAGTTCTCGACTCCCGTGGCAACCCCACCGTCGAAGCCGACGTGCTTCTCGATAACGGCATCATCGGCAGCGCTTGCGCGCCGTCCGGTGCGTCTACCGGTTCGCGCGAAGCGCTGGAACTGCGTGATGGCGACAAGAGCCGTTACCTGGGCAAAGGTGTACTCAAAGCTGTAGCCAACATCAACGGCCCGATCCGTGACCTGTTGCTGGGCAAAGACCCGCTGGACCAGAAAGCCCTGGACCACGCGATGATCAAGCTCGACGGCACCGACAACAAAGGCAGCCTGGGCGCCAACGCCATCCTCGCCGTGTCCCTGGCCGCTGCCAAGGCGGCTGCACAGGACCAGGACCTGCCGCTGTACGCACACATCGCCAACCTGAACGGTACCCCGGGTGTTTACTCGATGCCGGTGCCGATGATGAACATCATCAACGGTGGCGAGCACGCCGATAACAACGTCGACATCCAGGAATTCATGGTGCAGCCGGTTGGCGCCAAGACCTTCTCCGAAGGCCTGCGCATGGGCACCGAGATTTTCCATCACCTCAAGGCTGTGCTGAAGGCCCGTGGCCTGAGCACTGCGGTGGGTGACGAAGGTGGCTTTGCACCGAACCTGGCGTCCAACGAAGATGCACTCAAAGTCATCTCCGAAGCTGTGGCCAACGCTGGCTACAAGCTGGGCACCGACGTGACCCTGGCCCTGGACTGCGCGGCCAGCGAATTCTACGAAGACGGCAAGTACAACCTGTCCGGCGAAGGCCACGTGTTTACGTCGGAAGGTTTTGCTGATTACCTCAAAGGCCTCACCGAGCGCTACCCGATCATCTCGATCGAAGACGGCCTGGACGAGTCCGACTGGGATGGCTGGAAAGTCCTCACCGACAAGATCGGCGAGAAAATCCAGCTGGTGGGCGACGACCTGTTCGTCACCAACACCAAGATCCTGAAAGAAGGCATCGATAAAAAGATCGCCAACTCGATCCTGATCAAGTTCAACCAGATCGGCACCCTGACCGAAACCCTGGAAGCCATCCAGATGGCCAAGGCTGCGGGCTACACTGCCGTGATCTCGCACCGCTCCGGCGAAACCGAAGATTCGACCATTGCCGACCTGGCTGTGGGCACTTCGGCAGGCCAGATCAAGACCGGTTCGCTGTGCCGTTCCGATCGTGTGTCCAAGTACAACCAATTGCTGCGTATCGAAGAGCAACTGGCAGGTAAAGCCAAGTACAACGGTCGCAGCGAGTTTCGCGGCTGATTGTTAAGTGGTAAAAGTCTAAGGATTGTGTCGGAAAGTTCACGACAGTGTGTATTTCGGCGCTAATCTGATGGCTATCAAGCACAAGCCTGGGTCTTCCAGGCTTCGTGCTATCAGTTGCTGTAGAAGTTTTGCATGGCTGTCTTTTTTTACTGGATACCCGGATTTCGATGCGCAGTCCCAATTGGTTGTTCCTCGTCTTGCTCTTGTTGCTGGCTGGCCTGCAATACCGCCTATGGGTGGGTAATGGCAGCTTTGCGCAGGTAAAAGAGTTGACCCAGCAGATTGCCGACCAGCATGCCGAAAACGAACGTCTGCTGGAGCGCAACCGCGTCCTCGATGCCGAAGTGCTTGAGCTGAAAAAAGGTACGGAGACCGTTGAAGAGCGGGCTCGCCATGAGTTGGGCATGGTCAAGGAGGGTGAAACCCTCTACCAGTTGGCCCAATGAGTAACGATTTACCGGCCTTCTGGGCCGTGATTCCTGCCGCGGGCGTCGGTGCCCGTATGGCTGCGGACCGTCCCAAGCAGTATCTGCAACTGGGCGGGCGCACTATTCTGGAACACAGCCTTGGCTGTTTTCTCGACCATCCAGGCCTCAAGGGGCTGGTGGTCAGCCTTGCTGTCGATGATCCCTATTGGCCAAACCTGTCGTGTGCCAACGACCCTCGCATCGTGCGTGCGGAAGGCGGCGACGAGCGCTCGGGCTCGGTGCTCAATGCGCTGTTGCAACTCAATGCCCTGGGCGCCAGTGATGATGATTGGGTGCTGGTGCACGATGCCGCGCGGCCAAACCTGAGCCGGGATGACCTCGACACACTCCTGGCTGAACTGGCGGATGATCCGATCGGCGGCCTGCTGGCGGTGCCGGCGCGCGACACCCTCAAGCGCGTCGACAAACATGGACGTGTGGTTGAAACCGTCGACCGCAGCCTGATCTGGCAGGCGTATACGCCGCAGATGTTTCGTCTGGGTGCGTTGCATCGTGCCTTGGCCGATAGCCTGGTGGCCGATGCGGTGATCACTGATGAAGCCTCGGCCATGGAATGGTCCGGTCAAGCGCCGCGCTTGATCGAGGGGCGTGCGGACAACATCAAGGTGACCCGGCCAGAGGATCTTGAATGGCTCAGGTTACGGTGGGCTAACCGCAGGTAGTCAGTTAAACCGTGTCGACTTCATCGCAGGCAAGCCAGCTCCCACCTTTGAAATGCATTCCCCTGTGGGAGCCGGGCTTGCCCGCGATGAGGCCGGTAAAGGCGCCGAATAATCAGCCACAGTACTCCGGCCTTTCAGCCAACCCAGCCTTCAAAAAGTCCACCAGCTTCCTGACCTTCGGCGACAAATGCCGCTGCTGCGGATACAACGCCCACACCGCCGTATTCGGCGGCTGATGCGCCTCCAGCAACGACACCAGCGCGCCAGTGTGCAAATGTTCCAGCACGTAATAATCCGGCAGTTGGCACAACCCAACCCCTTGCAGCGCCGCATCCAGTACCGCCTGCCCACTGTTACAGCGCCAGTTTCCCTGCACTCGCTGGGAAAATTCCCGGCCATCCTGAGCCAGTTGCCAGATATCCGAGCTGCCGATCAGACAGTTATGCCGACTCAATTCCGACAAACTATGTGGCCGACCATACCGCGCTAAGTAGGACGGCGATGCGCACAGGTACATGCGCCGAGGTGCCAGGCGGCTGGCGACCATGCGTGAGTCTTGCAAGCGCCCCAGGCGAATCGCCAGGTCCAGCCCCTCGTGCACCAGGTCCAACTGGCGATTACTCAATTCGATATCCACGCGCAACTGCGGGTACAGCCCCATGAACCGCGTGACCAACGGCACGATGAAGCGCTCGCCGTAAGCCACCGCGCAGGTCATGCGCAACATGCCCTTGGGTTCGCTGGTGAGGTCGCCCACCGCGCGCAACGCTTCTTCACGACCATCTTGCAAGCGCTGGCAATGTTGCAGAAAGGTCTGGCCAGCTTCGGTGAGCGTCACCTTGCGCGTACTGCGATACAGCAAGCGCGTTTGCAGCCGTTCTTCCAGGCGCGCCACCTGCCGGCTGATATGCGATGAAGACACGCCAAGCCGCTCGGCCGCCGCGGTGAACTGGCTGCATTCAGCCACGGCGACGAACTCATCTATGCCTTCCCAGCGGTTTTCCAGCATGTTGATTGTCCCTGTGCAGCAATAATGTTTTGCTTTTGCCTGGATTATTCATCAGTGAGCCATGTTTTACACTCACTGCCTCAGTTTTTAACTCCCTGGAGAAACCCGGATGATCAAGTCCCGCGCCGCCGTAGCCTTTGAAGCTAAAAAGCCCCTTGAGATCGTTGAAGTGGATGTCGCCATGCCCAAGGCCGGCGAGGTGCTGTTGCGTGTGGTTGCGTCCGGCGTGTGCCATACCGACGCCTACACCTTGTCGGGCGCCGACCCGGAAGGCATCTTCCCGTCGATCCTCGGCCACGAAGGCGGTGCGGTGGTTGAAGCGATCGGCGAAGGCGTGACCTCGGTAGCGGTTGGCGACCACGTGATCCCGCTGTACACCCCGGAATGCGGCAAGTGCAAATTCTGCCTGTCGGGCAAGACCAACCTGTGCCAGGCCATTCGCTCCACCCAGGGCAAAGGCCTGATGCCCGACGGCACCACGCGTTTCTCCTACAAGGGCCAGCCGATTTTCCACTACATGGGCACCTCGACCTTCTCCGAGTACACCGTGTTGCCGGAAATCTCCGTGGCCAAGATCCCTAAAGAAGCGCCGCTGGAAAAAGTCTGCCTGCTGGGCTGCGGCGTCACCACCGGCATTGGTGCAGTGATCAACACTGCCAAGGTCAAGCCGGGCGACACCGTGGCCATCTTCGGCCTCGGCGGCATCGGCCTGTCGGCGGTGATTGGCGCGGTGAAAGCCAAGGCCGGTCGCATCATTGCCATCGACATCAACCCGGCCAAGTTCGAAATCGCCAAGCAACTGGGCGCCACCGACTGTATTAACCCGAAAGACTATGACCGCCCGATCCAGGACGTGATCGTCGACTTGACCGACGGCGGCGTGGACTTCTCCTTCGAGTGCATCGGCAACGTACAACTGATGCGCGCCGCCCTCGAGTGCTGCCACAAAGGTTGGGGCGAGTCGGTCATCATCGGTGTGGCCGGTGCCGGCCAGGAAATCTCCACCCGCCCATTTCAACTGGTGACGGGGCGCGTCTGGCGCGGTTCGGCGTTCGGCGGTGTGCGCGGTCGTACCGAATTGCCAAGCTATGTGGAAATGGCCCAGACCGGCGAAATCCCGCTGGACACCTTTATCACTCACACCATGGGCCTGGAAGACATCAACAAAGCGTTTGATCTGATGCATGAAGGCAAGAGCATTCGTACCGTCATCCACTTCTGAGGTCGGCCATGAACCTGGAAAACCTGTCGTGCCAGAAGAGCTTCGGTGGCTGGCATAAACGCTACAAGCACCATTCCGATGTGCTCGGTTGCGACATGACTTTCGCCGTCTACCTGCCGCCGCAAGCGGAGCAGGGCGGCAAGTTGCCAGTGCTGTACTGGCTGTCGGGGCTTACCTGCACCGATGAGAACTTCATGCAAAAGGCCGGCGCCCAGCGCATGGCCGCCGAGCTTGGGTTGATCATTGTCGCGCCGGACACCAGCCCGCGTGGGCCGGGTGTGCCGGGCGACCCGGACAACGCCTGGGATTTTGGCCTGGGTGCCGGCTTCTACCTGAATGCCACGCAGGAACCGTGGGCCAAGCACTATCGGATGCATGATTATGTCGTGCAGGAATTGCCTGCCTTGGTTGAAGCGCATTTCCCGGCTTCAGACAAGCGCGGCATCAGCGGCCACTCCATGGGCGGTCACGGTGCGCTGGTGTGTGCCTTGCGCAACCCGGGGCGTTACCAATCGGTGTCGGCGTTTTCGCCGATCAACAATCCGATGGATTGCCCGTGGGGCCAGAAAGCTTTCTCCCGTTACCTGGGCGAAGAGCGCTCCAAATGGCGCGAGTGGGATGCCTGCGTGCTGATCAGCGAAGCCTCGGAAAAACTGCCGCTGCTGGTGGATCAGGGCGATCGCGACGATTTCCTTGCCGTGCAGCTTAAGCCTGAGGCGTTGCAGCAAGCGGCCAAGGCTGCCAACCATCCGCTTGAACTGCGCCTGCAGCCGGGTTATGACCACAGTTACTTCTTTATCGCCAGCTTCATCGAAGATCATTTGCGACATCATGGTCGTGCTTTGCTCGGTTAATGTGAGGCAAAAGTAGGTAGAATCACGCCCTGAATTAAATCGGGGCGTTTTTTTATGCGTATTGGCCACGGCTACGATGTGCACCGTTTCGCTGAAGGCGATTTCATCACCTTGGGCGGCGTGCGCATTGCACACCACCATGGGTTGCTGGCTCATTCCGACGGCGACGTTGTGCTGCATGCCTTGAGCGATGCCTTGCTCGGCGCGGCTGCGTTGGGCGATATCGGCAAGCACTTTCCAGACACCGACCCGACCTTCAAGGGCGCGGACAGCCGTGTCTTGCTGCGCCACGTGGTCGGCCTGATCCATGCCAAGGGCTGGAAGGTCGGCAACGTCGACAACACCATCGTGGCCCAGGCGCCGAAAATGGCACCCCACATCGAATCGATGCGCGCGCTGATTGCCGCCGACCTGCAAATTGAATTGGATCAAGTCAACGTGAAAGCCACCACCACCGAAAAGCTCGGGTTTACCGGCCGGGAAGAAGGCATCGCGGTGCACTCCGTCGCCTTGTTGCTGCGCGCATGAATGATCTGCAATTGCTGGGCCCGCGTGCCTATGGCGAGGCCTTGGGCAGCGCGGTTTTGAAGGCAACGGCTGAAGACTTCCAGGTCGACGAAGTGCTGGACATTCCCCTGAGCGGCGACGGTGAGCACCTGTGGCTGTGGGTAGAAAAGCGCGGCCTGAATACCGAAGAGGCTGCGCGCCGTATCGCCAAGGCTGCTGGCGTGCCCTTGCGCACCGTCAGCTATGCCGGGCTCAAGGACCGTCAGGCGTTGACCCGTCAGTGGTTCAGCGTGCAACTGCCGGGCAAGGCCGACCCGGACATGAGCGGGGCCGAAAACGACACCCTCAAGATCCTCAAAATGGGCCGCCACAAGCGCAAGCTGCAACGCGGCGCGCATTCGGCCAACGGCTTTACCCTGCGCCTGACGCAATTGGCCGGCGATACCGCCGCCATCGACGCACGCTTGCAACTGATCGCCCAGCACGGCATCCCGAACTACTTCGGTGCCCAGCGTTTCGGGCATAACGGCGGCAACGTGGTGGATGCCCGTGAGTGGGCGGCACGCAAGGCGTTGCCCGAGCAGCGCAATGTGCGTTCGCGGCTGCTGTCGACCGCGCGCAGCTTTCTGTTTAACAAAGTGTTGGCGGCGCGGGTCGCGGACGGCTCCTGGCAACGTGCCCAGGTCGGTGACCTGCTGGCGTTTACCGACAGTCGCAGTTTTTTTCCGGCGGGTGAGGCTGAATGCAGCGACCCGCGCCTGGCGATTCTGGATCTGCACCCCACCGGCCCACAGTGGGGCGAGGGTGATTCACCGGCCGGCGGCGCGACCCACACGCTTGAGCAAACCATTGCCGCGAGCGAGCCAGAGCTGCGCGATTGGCTGGTGAACGCCGGCATGAGCCAGGAACGTCGCATTCTGCGACTGCCCATTGGCGGGTTGACGTGGCATTATCCCGGTCCTGACATTCTGCAATTGGAATTCGTCCTGCCGGCCGGATGCTTCGCCACTGTGTTGGTGCGCGAGCTTGTTGATCTGGTGCCGGTGGGGCCGACGGACAACCCATGCGTATTCTGATATCAAACGATGACGGTGCCACCGCACCCGGTCTTGCCGCGCTTTATGCTGCGCTGCAGGATTACGCCGAGTGTGTGGTGGTTGCCCCGGACCAGGACAAGAGCGGCGCCAGCAGTTCGCTGACGCTCGACCGTCCGCTGCACCCGCAGGTTCTGGCCAATGGCTTTATCAGCGTGAACGGCACCCCCACCGACTGCGTGCACCTGGCAATCAACAGCTTGTTGGACCAGGAGCCGGATCTGGTGGTGTCGGGCATCAACCTGGGCGCCAACCTGGGCGATGATGTGCTGTATTCCGGCACCGTGGCGGCGGCCCTTGAAGGGCGTTTCCTGGGGCGCACCTCATTCGCTTTTTCGTTTGCCTCACGGCAACTGGATAACCTGGCGACGGCGGCGTATTTCGCCCGCAAGCTGGTGGAGGCCCACGGCTCGCTGGACTTGCCACCGCGCACGGTGCTCAACGTTAATATCCCCAATTTGCCCCTCGACCATATCCGCGGCATCCAGCTGACGCGCCTGGGCCATCGCGCTCGTGCGGCAGCACCGTTGAAGGTGGTCGACCCGCGTGGCAAGGAAGGTTACTGGATTGCCGCCGCCGGCGATGCCGAAGACGGCGGCCCCGGCACCGACTTTCATGCGGTGATGCAAGGTTATGTTTCGATTACCCCGTTGCAGCTCGATCGCACCTTCAGTGATGCCTTCAGTAGTCTGGATGGCTGGCTTGAGGGGTTGCGTTAATGGCGCGTGAACAAGACGACCTGTTGCGTCGTGGTATCGGGATGACCTCCCAGCGTACCCGCGAGCGTTTGATCCAGCGTCTGTATGAAGAAGGCCTGTCCAACGCCCAGGTGCTGGAAGTCATCCGGCGCACGCCTCGGCATCTGTTCGTGGATGAGGCGCTGGCGCATCGTGCCTATGAAGACACTGCGTTGCCAATCGGCCATAACCAGACCATCTCGCAACCTTATATGGTCGCGCGCATGAGTGAACTGCTGCTGGCGGCGGGGCCGTTGGACAAGGTGCTGGAGATCGGCACCGGTTCGGGTTACCAGACCGCCGTGCTCTCGCAGCTGGTGGAACGGGTGTTCTCGGTGGAGCGCATCAAGGTCCTGCAGGACCGCGCCAAGGAGCGCCTGGTGGAGCTCAACCTGCGCAACGTGGTGTTCCGTTGGGGCGACGGTTGGGAAGGCTGGCCGGCGCTGGCGCCGTATAACGGCATTATCGTCACGGCGGTCGCCACCGATGTGCCCCAGGCGTTGCTCGATCAGCTCGCCCCTGGCGGGCGCTTGGTCATCCCGGTGGGCTCTGGCGAAGTGCAACAATTGATGCTCATTATTCGCGAGGACGAAGGCTTTTCCCGGCATGTACTGGGTGCTGTGCGCTTCGTTCCGCTGCTCAATGGCCCGCTGGCCTGATCATTTCTTTGCAAACAGTGAATTCTGTTGATGGGGATGTGTCTTACGGCGGGGCTTATTGAGTCAACATGATTGGAAGCCGGGTTTAAACGCGATGAATTTTTCGTTTCAGTCGTGTACCGGTAAAAAGCCAATGCCCAGTTATACTTGCGACATATTTCAAGCCTGATACAGGCATTCATGTTCGGCCAGCACAAAGGGAGCGGCGGGTGAGTCTCACAGGTCTAGCGCAGCGTATGAGTAAAACAAGTTTTCAGCGACTGGTGCTTGGCCTTGTCTTGAGTTCCTTATTGGTGGGTTGCTCAAGCTCTCCGTCCAGCGGCGCTCGGGTTGTCGACCGAAACGGTGCCAGCGCCGTGCCGCAAAAACCGACAGTCACCACCGGGCAATATGTAGTGCGAAAGGGGGACACGATGTTCTCAATCGCCTTCCGTTACGGCTGGGATTACAAGGCGCTCGCAGCTCGTAACAATATTCCTGTGCCGTATACGATACATCCCGGGCAAACCATCCGTTTCGATGGGCGTACCGGTTCGGCATCTACGGCAGTTGTGACAAAGTCCGGATCTTCGGCCTCGTCCTCAAGCAAAACCACAATCATCACCAGGCCTGCAGGCACCGCTGCGCCTACGGTTGCGAGCAAGCCGGCAGCCACGCCGTTGCCACCTGCCGGGCCGGCGCCGACCGGTTGGGGATGGCCTTCAAACGGGGTGCTGATTGGAAAATTCTCTTCAAACGGTAGTTTGAATAAAGGCATTGATATCGCCGGGGATTTGGGACAGCCTGTTTTAGCTGCGTCTGATGGGACAGTGGTTTACGCCGGGAGTGGTTTACGGGGCTACGGCGAGCTGGTCATCATCAAACACAGCGATACCTACGTCAGTGCCTACGGTCATAACCGCAGGCTGTTGGTTCGGGAGGGGCAGCAGGTCAAAGTCGGACAGACAATTGCCGAAATGGGGTCAACTGGTACAGACCGGGTGAAACTGCACTTTGAGATTCGCCGCCAAGGGAAGCCTGTAGATCCGCTGCAATTCCTACCCCGTCGTTGATGTGTTGCACAGCCTGTTCCCTCACGTAGAAGGAACAGGCTCCAGCGTTGCCAAGGATAAAGGCGTCGCTTGAGCTTGAGGTCGAACTCACCAAAGGACTATAACAATGGCTCTCAGTAAAGAAGCGCCGGAGTTTGACATCGACGATGAGGTTCTCCTTGAAATGGAGATCCTCACCGAAAAGGAATCGATGTCGAATGATGAAGGAGCTGCTAAACCTTCAGTTCGCACCAAATCCAAAAACGCCACCGCGTTAAAGCAGCACAAGTACATTGACTACACGCGGGCGCTCGACGCTACGCAGTTGTACCTCAATGAAATTGGCTTTTCCCCTTTGCTGACTCCCGAAGAAGAAGTCCATTTTGCGCGCTTGTCGCAAAAGGGCGATCCGGCTGGGCGCAAGCGCATGATTGAAAGTAACTTGCGGCTGGTGGTGAAAATCGCCCGACGCTACGTCAATCGTGGCCTGTCGCTGTTGGACCTGATCGAGGAGGGCAACCTGGGCTTGATCCGGGCAGTGGAGAAGTTCGACCCTGAGCGGGGCTTCCGCTTCTCTACCTATGCCACCTGGTGGATTCGCCAGACCATCGAACGGGCGATCATGAATCAGACCCGTACGATCCGGTTGCCGATCCATGTGGTCAAGGAGCTCAACGTCTACCTGCGGGCGGCACGTGAGCTGACACAAAAACTCGATCATGAACCTTCGCCTGAGGAAATCGCCAACCTGCTGGAAAAGCCAGTGGGCGAGGTTAAACGCATGCTCGGCTTGAACGAGCGCGTGTCTTCGGTCGATGTCTCGCTGGGTCCGGATTCGGATAAAACCCTGCTGGACACCCTGACAGATGATCGCCCGACAGATCCTTGTGAGCTGTTGCAGGACGATGATCTTTCCCAAAGCATTGACCAGTGGCTGTCCGAACTCACGGACAAGCAGCGCGAGGTGGTGATTCGCCGTTTCGGCTTGCGCGGCCATGAGAGCAGCACCCTGGAGGATGTAGGCCTGGAGATCGGCTTGACCCGTGAGCGGGTGCGGCAGATTCAGGTGGAGGGCCTCAAGCGCTTGCGTGAGATCCTCGAGAAGAACGGCTTGTCGAGTGAGTCGTTGTTCCAATAAAGACGCAGTACAAAATGTGGGAGCGGGCTTGTGTGGGAGCTGGCTTGCCTGCGATAGCATCACCTCGGTGTACCTGATACACCGAGGTGTCAGTATCGCAGGCAAGCCAGCTCCCACATAAAGCTCGCTCCCACATTTTTTTGTGCCTGGTATTACCTGGGTGCCGGGACTAAATCCCAGGCATAAAAAAACCCCGCTTTTAAAGGCGGGGTTTTTTCGACTAAGTCAGTACAAGTTAGATAACTTGAACTTCTTCAGCTTGCATGCCTTTCTGACCGCGGGTAGCGATGAAAGAAACCTGTTGGCCTTCTTTCAGGCTTTTGAAGCCGTCGGATTGGATAGCTTTGAAGTGAACGAACAGGTCGTCACCGGATTGTGGAGTGATGAAGCCGAAGCCTTTTTCATCGTTGAACCACTTAACGGTACCAGTTTGGCGATTAGACATGGTGTATCTCCTTGGACAAAGTTAACTGCGACTCAGGAAAAGCCCTGGCCGAGACTGAGTGCAAAGAGCAGGAAAAATTCTTGGAGATGGTTGGATCGAAATTCAACATATCGTGTAGAGATTCTCAGTGACACAAGCAGCACAGTGGCGCCACCTTAACCCTTTTTCCGGGACGTGCCAATGGTATTTCCGAAGGTTTCTCTATTTTCGTGACTGGCGGTGGTATTTACAGTCGCCTGGCACTGTAATGTGGGGCCCGGCCCCGCTGGCTGCCGCTTATAGACGGCTGCACATTCATCAACAAATGCCCTGCGCCCTTTGAACCCCAGGGCCAGCCCCGGTAAGATGCCCAACAGAATTTTTCCACCTCGCTATTCAGGACACCCGCCATGAGCATCAAATCGGACAAGTGGATTCGCCGCATGGCGCAAGAACACGGCATGATCGAACCTTTCGTTGAACGCCAGATCCGTGGCGAAGGCGCGGCTCCCGTGATTTCCTACGGTGTTTCCAGCTACGGCTACGACGTACGCTGTGCCGATGAATTCAAGGTGTTCACCAACATCAACTCGGCGATCGTCGATCCGAAAAACTTCGACGAAAAGAGCTTCGTCGACGTTAAAAGCGACGTGTGCATCATTCCGCCAAACTCCTTTGCCCTGGCGCGCACCGTGGAGTTCTTCCGTATTCCACGTGACGTGTTGACCATCTGCCTGGGTAAAAGCACCTACGCGCGCTGCGGCATCATCGTTAACGTGACGCCGCTTGAGCCGGAGTGGGAAGGCCACGTGACCCTGGAGTTCTCCAACACCACCACCTTGCCGGCAAAGATCTACGCCAACGAAGGCGTGGCGCAGATGCTGTTCCTGCAGTCCGACGAAGCCTGTGAAGTGTCCTATAAAGACCGCGCCGGCAAGTATCAGGGCCAGCGTGGCGTTACTCTCCCACGCGCTTGATCGAAAGGTCTTACACGCAAAGGGAATTAGTCTGCGTGAAGTGACTCTATTGGGTGTACTGCCTCGGTGCGTGCAAAACGCGCCGAGCCACGCTTGAGGAGTACTTTATGAAGATCGACCCGCGAATCAGCGCCGAACTCGCCCGGCTTGAACCCAACCAGATTGGTGTTCTGGCCTGGTCCCTGATGGCCGACCCAGCGTATGCGGGTGGCATCCCTGGCCAACCTGACGAAGATTGGCCGCAGCAGCCCACCGAGCCCGGTGAGCCAGTCCTTCCCGATGAGCCGCCTCCCGCGCCTGTCGCCTGACTTATCAAAAAGACATGGCTGGCGCTTCAGCACACCGGCCATACGTCTTGATCGCCGATCACAAATACTTGCCGATCGTCGCTTTTCTCTACGGAGTAACCGCCGGTAAAAGCTCCGAATGCCGGCAGCAAGCTGATCTTCGAGCCGATCTGGAAACACGGCAAACGCAAACTCTGCCGACCTTTGCCGCGCAACCGGTACACAGGATGCACATGCCCGGCCAGCACATGCTGGCTGGGATGGGCATCCGGCTCATGCTGCAATGCAAATGGCCCCATCAATAGCGGCTCGGCCACCACTTCAATCCTCAAGTCGGCAGGCGGGTCGCCAGCGCGTTTATCGTGATTGCCGCGAATCAAGGTCAGGTTCAGTGCGTGATTGCGCTCGCGCCAGGTTCTCAAGGCGCTCAGGGTGCCGCTGGCGTGCGAACCCGGGCCGTGCAGGAAGTCACCGAGAAAGATCACCTGCGCGCACGGTAGGGCCGATAACAGGCGGTCCAGGCGCTGCAGGTTGTCGGTAGTGGTGCCCTGCGGCACCGGTTGCCCGAGGCTGCGATACGCCGAGGCCTTGCCAAAATGCGCATCGGCGATCAGCAGGCACTGGCGGGCGGGCCAGTAAATCGCCTTTTCCGCCAGCAGCCACAACTCCTCACCCTCAAGCGTCAGCGAATAATGCATCAACGTTTCCCGGTATCCGCGACTTTTTCCAGGTCCTTGACCATGCGTGCAATACGCTCGGACAGCTTCTCCGAACTCATGCTCTCGCGCATTCGCTCAACCAGCAGTGGAAAAGCCAGCGGCGTCGGCCGTTCGATCATGTGCAGGTCGAGTTTCAGCGCCGACAAATGACGCAATGTCTCTTCCAGCCGACGAATATCCAACTCATCACGCAGGACTTCTTCTCCGGCCTGGGTCAGCAAAAGGTTCTCTGGGTCGTATTGTTTGAACACCTCAAAGAACAAGCCGCTGGAAGCCTGCACCTGCCGTGTGCTTTTCGGCGCGCCAGGGTAACCGGCAAACACCAGCCCGGCGATGCGGGCGATTTCGCGAAAGCGGCGCAGCGCCAGCTCACCGGCATTCAAGCTGGCCGCCACGTCCAACAGTAAGTTCGTTGGGCTCAGCAACGCTTGATTCAACACAACCGGCCAGTCCACCGGCGTAGCGCTCAATAGTTCCAGCCCGTAATCATTCACCGCAATCGAAAAGGTCACCGGCTGGCCTTGGCTGACCCTCCACGCCAGCAGGCTCGCCAGCCCCAGATGCACCTGGCGACCGGCGAACGGGTAGAGAAACAGGTGCCAGCCTTCCCGCGACTTCAGGGCTTCCGCCAGCAAGTACGCACGTGTCGGCAGGCCAGACCAGCGCAACTGGGTTTGTAACAGGGGTTGCACCGCCCGCATCTCCGGGCCATCGAAGTGCCCGTGGGCCGCTGCATCAAAGCGCTCGACCACCGCCTGCGCCAATTCATTGGATAGCGGCATGCGCCCACCATTCCAGCGCGGCACGGCCGCCTTTTTCGCGGTGCTGCGCCGTACGTACGCGGTCATGTTTTCCACTCGCACCAACTCCAGCAAACGCCCTGCAAACAAAAAACCGTCGCCAGGCTTGAGCCGGGCGATAAAACCTTCCTCGACACTGCCCAGATTCTTGCCGCCGCCGCCCTTGCTCCAGAATTTCAACTGGATACTCGCATCGCTGACGATAGTGCCCACGCTCATGCGATGACGCCGCGCCAGGCGTGCATCCGGCACGCGCCACATGCCATGCTCGTCGGGTTCCACTCGGCGGTAATCCGGATAGGCCGTCAACGACAAGCCGCCATGGCGCACAAACCCCAGCGCCCAGGCCCAATCGGCATCAGTAAGGTCACGATAAGCCCAGGCATCACGCACCTCCGCCAACAGCGCATCCGGGGTAAAACCACCGCCCAGGGCCATGCTCACCAAGTGTTGTACGAGCACATCCAATGGCTTGTAGGGCGATTCGCGAGCTTCGATGCGCCGCTGCGCTATCGCGTCCTGGGCGGCGGCGGCTTCCACCAGTTCCAGGCTATGGGTTGGCACCAACGTCACCCGTGATGGCCTGCCTGGCGCATGACCAGAGCGGCCGGCGCGCTGCATCAGGCGTGCCACGCCTTTGGCCGAGCCGATTTGCAGCACGCGCTCCACTGGCAGGAAATCCACACCCAGGTCCAGGCTCGAGGTACACACCACGGCCTTGAGCTGGCCGTCTTTCAGGGCCCGCTCCACCCAGTCGCGTGTTTCACGCGACAGCGAGCCATGGTGCAGGGCAATCACGCCCGCCCAGTCCGGACGCGCCTCCAGCAACGCCTGGTACCAGATCTCCGACTGTGCCCGCGTATTGGTAAACACCAGGCAACTGCTGCTGGCGTCCACTTCGGCCACCACTTGCGGGAGCATCTTCAAGCCGATATGGCCAGCCCAGGGAAATCGCTCGGTGGTCGGCGGTAACAAGGTGTCGACCTTCAGTTCTTTAGCCGTCTGCCCCTGCACATTGATCCCACCGCCTTGTGGGACAAGAACCTCAAGGGCGTGAGACTGATTGCCCAAGGTCGCGGAAATCCCCCACACCATCAAATCCGGATGCCAGCGCCGCAAGCGCGCCAACGCCAGTTGCAGTTGCACGCCACGCTTGTTGCCGATCAGTTCGTGCCACTCATCCACGATCACCATGCGCAGGTGCGCCAGGCTGGTCTCACTGTCGGCACGCGCAAGCATCAATGTCAGGCTTTCCGGCGTGGTCACCAGCGCGGTGGGCTGACGCCGGGTTTGGCGCGCGCGTTCGCTGCTGCTGGTGTCGCCGGTACGCAGGCCGACACTCCATGGAATCTCCAGTGCCGCCAGTGGCGCCTCCAGGGCGCGCGCCGTGTCGGCGGCCAAGGCGCGCATGGGCGTGATCCACAACACCGTCAGTGGCTCAGCGGGCGCTTTGCGTTTACCGGTGGCGGGCGGGCGAGTGACGGCGAAGCGGTTGAGGGCGGCAAACCACAGCGCATAGGTTTTACCCGCGCCGGTGCTGGCGTGCAGCAGGCCTGATTGGCCGTCTTTAACCGCCGCCCACACGGCTTTTTGAAAGGCGAACGGCTTCCAGCCCTTGGTGGCAAACCATGTTTTGGCGAAATCGAGGGGTTTTGCCATTCGGCAGCTGACGCTCTGGAGGCTCTATGTCAGAGACCCTCCAGGCGTCGCAAAGGTTTACTTCAAGTTACCGCTCAGAAATTGCTGCAGGCGCTCGCTCTTCGGGTTGCCCAACACATCTTCGGGCGTGCCTTGCTCTTCCACCAGGCCCTTGTGCAGGAACAGCACCTGGTTCGACACCTTGCGCGCAAAGCTCATCTCGTGGGTGACCATGATCATGGTGCGGCCTTCCTCGGCCAGGCCCTGGATCACTTTCAACACTTCGCCGACCAGTTCGGGGTCGAGGGCCGAGGTGGGTTCGTCAAACAGCATCACCTCCGGCTCCATGGCCAGGGCGCGGGCGATGGCCACCCGTTGCTGTTGGCCACCAGAAAGGAACGCCGGGTATTGATCGGCCACGCGTGCCGGCAGCCCGACCTTATCCAGGTAGCGACGGGCACGGTCTTCGGCGTCCTTCTTGCTGCAAC
Organism: Pseudomonas sp. B19125; assembly: GCF_044218855.1. Lineage (NCBI taxonomy): Bacteria > Pseudomonadati > Pseudomonadota > Gammaproteobacteria > Pseudomonadales > Pseudomonadaceae > Pseudomonas > Pseudomonas sp. B19125. The sequence goes on along the minus strand of NZ_CP162589.1, from coordinate 5,460,609 downwards.
CCAGTACCCGGCGCGGCGCCATGGTGATGTTTTCCAGCACGCTCATATGGCTCCACAGGTTGAAATGCTGGAACACCATCGCCAACCGCGTACGCAGGCGTTGCAATTCGGCGTCGTCGGCCACGCGCATGCCATGGCGGTCGCTGACCATGCGGATCTGCTGGCCATCAAGGGTCATGGCGCCGTCGTTGGGCGTTTCAAGAAAGTTGATGCAGCGCAAAAAGGTGCTTTTGCCCGAGCCGCTGGCGCCGATCAGGCTGATCACATCACCGGTGTTGGCCTTGAGCGAGACACCTTTGAGCACTTCATTGTCGCCATAGCTTTTATGCAGGCCTTCAACGGTCAATTTGTACATGGGGCGTGCATCCTCAAGGCGAAAGTAGGTAGCCGCTGCGGTAGGCTTGCGTGCCTGCAATATGGCTGATCACCATGCCGGCAGTGGCCATGCGCCGCAGCGAACGGGCGTAAAGCAGGCCGGCATGTTTGCAGTGCACAGGCGTTACGCGGTCAGTAATGGGGTCGATGATTTCGGCGATCAGTTGCCCGGCTTCCAGGTATTCACCGGGCAGGGCGCTGAACACCAGCAAGCCGCCGACCGGCGTGGCCACCGGTTCCACGCCCGCCAGCGGCGTGGCCGGGTAGGGCAGCTCGGGCAGGGGCGCCGCGTCACCTTTAATGGCACCGAAGTGAGTCAGGTAATCGATGATCGCCTGGCAATCCAGCGCCGCCAGGCCGTGGTTGACGTCGCCCTGGCCGCGCAGTTCGACGGTCACCGAAAAGCTGCCCATCGGGATCGGGAAGCGCTCGCCGAAGCGTTGCTGCAACTGCCACCACACTAGCGTGAAGCACTCGTCGAACGACTGCCCGCCGGAGTCGGTCGCCAGCAAGTTGGCTTCCGAGCCGATATAGCGCGCCAGCGGCTCCACCTGCGGCCAGGCCTCGGGGGTGGTGTACAGATGTGCCACGGCTTCAAAGTCGCAATGCAGGTCCAACACCATGTCGGCATCGCAGGCCAGGCGTTGCAACACCAGGCGTTGGGATTGCAGCTGGGTAGCAGGCGTTTGCGCCGCAAGGGCCAGGCTCAGGGCGTCGCGAATAAGCTCGACGTTGTGCGTGGGGTCGTCGCCCAGCAGGTCTTCGACCTGATTGCCGACCTCCTCACTGAGGTCGACAAACAGGCGATTGAAATTTTGCCCGCTTTCCAGCTCGTAGCGGCCCAACGGAATGTCCATCAACACCTGCTCAAGTCCCACCGGATTGGCGATGGGCACCAGCACGATCTCACTGCGCAGGCGCCCAGCCGCCGCCAGCTCCGCCAGGCGCAGCTTCAGGTGCCAGGCCACCAGCATGCCCGGCAGCTCATCGGCATGCAGTGATGACTGGATATAGATCTTGCCTTCAGCCTGTTCCGGGCCGAAGTGGAAACTGTGAACCTGCCGCGCCGTGCCCGGCACCGGCGCGATCAGTTCATGCACCTGATGACGCATGATGACTCCTTAGTGGCTCGGCCCGAGAAAGGCCAGCCAGCGACGTTCCGCCAGACGAAACAGCCCGACCAGCGCGAAGGTCACGGTCAGGTAGATCAGCGCGGCGATGCCGAATGATTGAAAGGTCATGTAGGTGGCCGAGTTGGCATCCCGCGCCACCTTGAGAATGTCCGGCACCGTCGCGGTAAACGCCACCGTGGTCGAGTGCAGCATCAGGATCACTTCGTTGCTGTAGTAGGGCAGCGAGCGGCGTAGGGCCGAGGGCATGATCACATAGGCATACAGCTTCCAACCGCTCAGGCCGTAAGCCTTGGCCGCTTCGACTTCGCCATGAGCCATGCTGCGGATCGCGCCGGCGAAAATTTCCGTGGTGTATGCGCAGGTGTTGAGGGCGAAGGCCAGAATGGTGCAGTTCATCGCATCGCGAAAGAACGCATCCAGCACCGGTTGCGCGCGCACGGCGGCGATGCTGTAGATGCCGGTGTAGCAAATCAACAGTTGGATATACAGCGGCGTGCCACGAAACAGGTAGGTGTAGAACTGCACCGGCCAGCGTATGGAGCGTTTGCGCGAAACGCGGGCGATGGACAGCGGAATCGAGACCAGAAAGCCGATCACCAGCGCCGCGCTGAGCAGCCACATGGTCATCGCCAGCCCGGTGATGTGCTGACCGTCGCTATAAAGGAAAGGCCGCCAGTATTGCTGGATAAGTTCGATCATCGCACGGCCTCCCGGGACCCAGCGGAGTAGCGGCGCTCAAGCCAGCGCAGGACGACGTTGGATGCACTGGTGATCAGCAGGTAGATCAGCGCCGCGATGACCAGAAAATAGAACAGCTGATAAGTACTCTTGCCCGCATCCTGCGCGGCCTTGACCAGGTCCGCCAGACCGATGATCGACACCAGCGCGGTGGCCTTGAGCATCACCATCCAGTTGTTGCCGATGCCCGGCAAGGCAAAGCGCATCATCTGCGGGAAGGTCACGAAGCGAAACCGCTGCCCGCGCGTGAGCCCGTAGGCGGTCGCCGCTTCCAGCTGGCCACGCGGCACGGCGAGGATCGCGCCGCGAAAGGTCTCGGTGAAGTAGGCGCCATAGATGAAGCCCAGGGTGATGACCCCGGCGCTGAATGGGTCGATCTCGATGTAGTCCCATTCCATAAAGTCGGTAAAGCCGGTCAGCCAGATTTGCAGGCTGTAGAAAATCAGCAGCATCAGCACCAGGTCGGGCACGCCGCGAATCAAGGTGGTGTAGAGCTGGGCGGGGATGCGGATCAGGCTGACGCTGGACAGTTTGGCGCTGGCGCCGAGCAGGCCCAGCAGGACGCTGACGGCCAGGGAGGCGACCGACAGTTTCACGGTCATCCACGTACCTTGCAGCAACAGCGGGCCGAACCCCTTCAAGCTGAAGGCACCCAGCCCCAGGGTTTGCAAAAGATCTTCAAACATGAATTCAGGACCTAATGGCGATAAAAAAGCGCCCACCGCAAACCGGTGGGCGCCGGGGTGTTATTTACCGCTGTAGAGGTTCAGGTCGCCGAAGTGTTTCTTCTGGATGGTGGCGTAGGTGCCATCATCGTGTAACGCTTTGATACCTTTATCGAGCAAGGCCTTGAGGTCTTTGTTACCTTTTTTGATACCGACCGCAGTTTTGGATGGCAGCAGTGGGTCATCGATGGCCTTGCTGACTTCGTAGTCAGCGCCGGCTGGCGACTTCAAAAAGCCCAGTTCGGCTTGCAGCATGTCCTGTACGGAAGCATCCAGGCGGCCTGAGGTCAGGTCGGCGTAGACCTGGTCCTGGTTGGCGTAGGCCTTGGTGGTCACACCGGCTTTGTCCAGCACGGCCTTGGCGTAGGCTTCCTGGATGGTGCCTTGCTCGTAGCCCACGGATTTGCCCTTGAGGGACTCAGGCGTGGAGAAGTTCGCGCCCTTTTTGAACACCAGGGACGTCGGGCCGGAGAACAGCTCGCTGGAGAAATCGATCGCCTTTTCACGGGCTTCGGTCACGGTCATCGAGGAAATCACACCGTCGAACTTGTTGGCGTTGAGGCCTGGAATCATGCCGTCGAAGTCGCTTTCAACCCACTTGCACTTCACTTTCAGCTCGGCACAGATCGCATTGCCCAGGTCGATATCGAAGCCTACGAGGCTGCCGTCGGCGGCCTTGGACTCGAATGGCGCGTAGGAAGGATCGACACCAAAACGCAATTCCTTGTATTCCTTGGCCAGCGCGGTACCAGCAGCCATGCACAGAGCCAGTGCAGAAAGGGTCAGCAATGCTTTTTTCATTATGTAATCCCTGGAAACCAAGATAAGCGCTTGTGGCGCGGTTAGGACTGTTACTGAACGGTGTCAGACGGATCACAAGTAGCAATTTCTGCACCATAGTTCCGAATGAGTGTTTTAAAAGGTGGGATAAGGGAGATGTGAGTGTAGGAGATGCCCGAAAATGGGCATGGAAAATTCAGCGCACCATTTTGAAGCAAATGAAATTCAAAATGCGGGAGCGGGCTTGCCCGCGATAGCGGTGTGTCTGCCCAATCTCTCTAAGCTGACCCACCGCCATCGCGGGCAAGCCCGGCTCCCACAGGGTTTTGCAGTGTTTGGGGGGAAGGGGTCAGGTCAACAAATCCTGCAACGTGCCGAGGTTGTCGGCTTCTTCCACTGTCTTATCCTGCCGCCACCGCAACATCCTGGGAAACCGTACGGCAATCCCGCTCTTGTGGCGTTTGGACAAGGCAATCCCCTCAAACCCCAGCTCAAACACCATGCTCGGCGTTACGCTGCTGACCGGGCCGAATTTTTCCACCGTGGTCTTGCGCACGATGGTGTCGACCTTGCGCATTTCTTCGTCAGTCAGCCCTGAATAAGCCTTGGCAAATGGCACCAGCGTGCGTTCAGTGCCGGGCGGGCCGTCCCACACTGCAAAGGTGTAGTCGCTGTACAGACTGGCGCGGCGGCCATGGCCGCGCTGGGCGTAAATCAGTACGGCATCGACACTGAACGGGTCGACTTTCCACTTCCACCACACGCCCATGTCCTTGGTGCGGCCCACGCCGTACAGGCCATCGCGGGCTTTTAGCATCATGCCTTCCACGCCGAGGCGGCGAGAGTCTTCGCGTTGCTCCGCCAGGTCCTTCCAGCTCTTGCCCGTCAGCAAGGGCGATGGCAACAGCACGGGCTGGTTGCACTGCGCGATCACTTGCTCAAGCTGGATGCGGCGCTCGGCCTGGGTGTGGTTGCGCCAATCGTCGCCCTGATGCTCCAGCAGGTCATAGGCCAGGACCGCGACGGGCGCATCCTCCAGGACCTTTTTGCTCAAGGTTTTGCGACCGATGCGCTGTTGCAACAGCGCGAAGGGTTGCACCGCGTCTTTCCACACGACAATTTCACCATCGATCACCGTGCCATCCGGCAGGCCGCTGACCAGGCTGTGCAGTTCGGGGAAGCGCTCGGTGACCAACTCTTCACCGCGCGACCAGACCCACAGGCGACCGTCGCGCTTGACCAGTTGCGTGCGAATGCCGTCCCACTTCCATTCCACCTGCCAGTCGGCGGGTGCGCCGAGCAAGGCGTCGAACTGCTCCACCGGTTGCGCCAGCCCATGGGCCAGAAAAAACGGATACGGCTGACCGCCGCGTTGCGCATGCTCGTCGGACGATTCGGCGGCGATCAGTTTGAGGTAGCCTTCGGCCGTAGGCCGGTTGGACAAATCGGTGTAGCCCACCAAGCGTTGTGCCACACGTTTGCTGTCCAGGTCGGCCATGGCGGCGAGGGCGCGGGTGACCAGCAGTTTGGACACGCCGACACGAAAACTGCCGGTGATCAATTTGATGCACACCATCAGGCTCGGCTGATCGAGCTGCGCCCATAACGCCGGCAGGCGTTCGGCCAATTCCAGCGGCGGCAGGCCACGCAGGGGCAGCAGCTTTTCCTCCAGCCACACTGCAAGCCCGTCTTCCGAGGTATAGGAGGATTCGGGCAACAACAGGGAAATGGTCTCGGCCAGGTCGCCTACCGACTGGTAACTTTCTTCGAATAACCAAGGTTCTATGCCCGATGCTGCGGTGGCCATGTCGCGCAGCAGACGGGTCGGCACCAATTGCCGGGGCCGCCCGCCGGAGAGGAAGTACACCGCCCAGGCCGCATCTTCGGGTGGCGCCTGGCGGAAGTAGGCTTGCAGCGCGGCCAGCTTGGCGTTGCTGGAGGTGGTGGCGTCGAGGTTGGCGTACAGCTCGGCGAAGGCTTTCATGCCGTGGCCTCTTCTTCGTCATCGCCGTATTCGGTGGTGAAACCCTGGGCATCCAGGCCTTTTTCCCGCAAGTGGCGTACCAAAACGCCTACGGAACCATGGGTGACCATCACCCGTTCGGCGCCGGTCTGTGCGATGGCCCACAGCAGTCCGGGCCAATCGGCGTGGTCCGAGAGCACAAAGCCTCGGTCCACACCGCGCCGCCGTCGCGTGCCACGCAGGCGCATCCAGCCGCTGGCGAAGGCGTCGCTGTAGTCGCCGAAGCGCTTGATCCAACTGCTGCCACCGGCGGACGGCGGCGCAATGATCAGTGCCTGACGCAGCAATGGGTCAGTCTTTTTAAAGTCCCCGGCATATAAGGTTTCGGGGATGTAGATGCCGGCCTCGCGGTACACGCGGTTCAGCGGTTCCACCGCGCCATGGCTGAGAATCGGGCCGATGCTGGCGTCGATGCCATGCAGGATGCGCTGGGCTTTGCCAAAGGAATAACAGAACAACACGCTGGCTTTGCCGACCGCGATATTGGCCTGCCACCAATCATTGATGCCGGCAAAAATCTGCGCCTGGGGTTGCCAGCGGTAAATCGGCAGGCCGAAGGTGGATTCAGTAATAAAGGTGTGGCAACGCACCGGCTCAAAGGGCGCACAGGTGCCATCGGGTTCGACTTTGTAGTCGCCGGAGGCTACCCAGACTTCGCCCTGGTATTCCAGGCGCACCTGCGCGGAACCGAGCACATGCCCGGCGGGATGGAAACTCAGGGTGACGCCGTGGTGGATGAGTTTTTCGCCGTAGGCCAGGGTTTGCAGGTTGATGTCCTGGCCCAGTCGCGAACGCAGGATGCCTTCGCCGGGAGCGGCGGCCAGGTAATGCTGGTTGCCGGTGCGGGCGTGGTCCCCATGGGCGTGGGTGATGACGGCGCGGTCCACCGGGCGCCATGGGTCGATGTAGAAATCTCCCGCAGTACAATAGAGGCCTTCGGGGCGGGCGATGACAAGGTCCATGGGCGTGCCGGGGCAGTGGGCTTATCAGGTATGAGGGGAGCGAGACTTGAGAAGTTCTATCTAAATGCAGGCGATCAAATGTGGGAGCTGGCTTGCCTGCGATTGCGGTGTGTCAGTCGATTAATTAGTGACTGACACACTGTTATCGCAGGCAAGCCAGCTCCCACATTTTGATGGCGTGACGCGGAGCGTCACAGGATGCATTCCCACGCAGAGCGTGGGAACGATCACCGGGTTACTTGCCGGGTGTGAGGGTCAAGCGGGTTTTCCCGTACACCTTGTCAAAGTTCTGCGGCTGCATCGGGAAGCTCAGGTATTGCGCCTTGAGCGACGCATCGATGCCGTTCGCATAACTCGGGCTGGCCGGGTTGCCGGATTGGCCGATGCCACCTTGACCCATCATCGGTTCGATTTGGCTGAAGTCGACGATCATGCGCAGCGCCGGCACTTGGGTGGTGACAAAATCCTGCCCCCAGCTGTACGGCGCCGGGTTCAGGGTGTTGTGGTCGCCGCCACTGGCAAACGGCCCGCGGATCACCTGGCCATTGGTGTTTTTCCAGGTGGTGGTGTGCAGTTTGCCCCACTGCCAGGCCTTGTGATCGCCACCCAATTGGCTGTCGCCAGCGGTGATGGCGGCGGCAAGGCTGCGGGCGAGGATCGCCGGTTTGTCTTCTTTTTGCGCGGTGCGCACGTCGTCCCAGAAGGGGCTGTCTTCGCGGCCCAGCAGGTGGTCGGCGTTGGCGGAATAGGACAGGTTGGCGTTGCTGACAAAGGCTTTCCAGCTGGCGCTGGTTTCCGGGCCGAGTTCGTCGAGGAAGATCTGCTTGGTGCTTTCCTGCAGGAACAACTCATAGATCGCCGCGTCTGCGGAGGTCGGTGCCAGGCGGCCATCAAACGCCATCAAGCGACTGAGCGCTTCGCGTGCCTTCACAGCTTCGGTTGCCGGCAGCGCATCGATTGCCTGTTTCAGTGGCTGGGCCATACCCGGCGCCTGGAACATGGTCTTGAGCTTGGCGGCAAACGTGGTGGTCTGGTCGTACTGCATGGCGATCATGCTGCGGCTGTCATGCTTGCCGGCGTTGGCCAGTTGTGCCAGGCGCTCGCTGCGCTCCGGGGCGTCCCAGGAATTGGACAACTGCATGCCATAACCGCGTGGCGCGGTGCGCTGGTTGGCCGTGCCGATCCAGCCTTGGGCCGGGTCCTGATCGTAAGGGTGCAGCATCGCGTCGGCGTAGCCGTCCCAGTCAAAGCGCGCGTCCCAGCCCGGCGAGGGCAGCAGGCCTTCGCCTTCGCGACGGTTGGGGAAGCGGCCAGTGACTTGCCAGCCAATGCTGCTCGCGTCGGCAAAGATCATGTTGAGGGCGATGGCGCGGATTTCCCGGGTTGCGTCCGAGGCCTTGCCGGCGCTTTGGGCGCGGGACAGGTCGAAGAATGCGTCCAGGCTCTTGTCGTCCTTGAGGTCGGCGGTTTGCAGGGCCAGGCCGAACCCGGTGGTGAGTGCCTGGCTGCTGTTGAGCAGGGCGCCGTGGCGGGTTTCGTACACCACTTCGCGAATCGGCCGCTGGCCCTTGGCGAAGTAGGTTTCGTTGCGCACGACGGCCGGTAGCCATTTGCCGTTGTTCTCGTAGTACAACGCGCTGCCTTGGCGTTTGACCTTCTCCAGGAACAGGTCCTGGGTGTCGCCTTTTACCGCGCTCATGCTCCACGCCACTTTGCCGTTGAAGCCGGACAGCAGGGTCGGCAAACCGGCAATCGAGACGCCGACCGCCTGGTATTTCGGGGCACGGATCTGCACGTAGTTCCACGGCGATGGCGCTTGTGGCTGGGCCGCCAGGTCGCTGGCCAACAGGCTTTTGCCACTGCGGCTGCGTTGCGGGCCGATGGCCCAGTTGTTGGAGGTGGTGACGGCCAGTGCGTTGAGGCTGTTCAACTGCTGGCCGATGCTTTCGAGCCCCGCAAGGCCGGTGATCTGGCTGAGGTTCACGCCCTTGAGCTTGTCGGCTTCGTCCATCGGGATCGGCTCGTCCGGCGCACTCGGCGTCAGCCAGGCGAGCTTGTCGGCCCCGACTTTCTGCGCCAGCACCAGCGACGAGAGTTCTTCCTGCAGGTTGCTCGACTCGCTGAAATTCAGCAGGCAGAACAGCAGCGCCGAATCTTCCGGCTTCCAGTACTCGGGCTTGTAGCCGGTCTGGGCCAGGTCCGGCGGCAGCTTGTCGCGGTAGCGGAACAGGTAGGCGTTGACGCCACGGGCATACACTTCAAAGAAGCGCTTGAGGCGCGGCGACGAAGCGTTATACAGCTCGCCGGCGCTTTTTTTCAGGTTGACCGCGCGCATGAAACGGTCGACATCCAGCACTTGCGGGCCGGACATCTCCGCCAGGCGGCCCTGGGCCAACAGGCGCAAAGTGACCATCTGCGTGATGCGGTCGCTGGCATGTACATAACCGAGGCTGAACAGCGCGTCATGGAAGGTGTTGCTTTCGATCAACGGCATGCCCTGGGCATTGCGGCGCACTGACACATTCTGTGCCAGGCCCTTGATCGGTTGCACACCGGCCACCGGCGGCAGGGTGTCCTGGGTGCTCTGGAGCTGGCAACCGGCCAGGCTTAAAGCACTGGCCACTGCCGCGGCAACGCCGAACCGGGGGATAAAGTGTGAGAGGGCTGGCGAGGCCATGGCAAAGCTCCTGCGGGGGTAGCGTCATTAAAGGCGCTACGTTAGTGAGCGCGGCGAAACGACGCAAGCAGGAGTTTGGGTTAAGCGTGAGATCTTGAGACCGGTAGAGAACAATGTGGGAGCTGGCTTGCCTGCGATGCTGACGCCTCGGTGTGTCAGTTACACCGAGGTGATGCTATCGCAGGCAAGCCAGCTCCCACATAGATCAGGATTTTGGCGGATTCACTTTCTGCACCAGTTCATACGCCCGCACCGTCGCCGGCCGTTCCTTGATGCTGTTGAACCAGCGCTGCACGTGCGGGAAGTCCTCCAGACGCTGGCTCTGCCACTTGTGGGAAACGACCCACGGGTAGATCGCCATGTCGGCGATGCTGTAGTCCTCACCCGCCACGAACGCGCGGTCCGCCAGGCGTCGGTCCAACACGCCGTACAGGCGCGCGGTTTCGTCCACATAGCGCTTGATCGCGTAAGGAATCTTTTCCGGTGCGAATTGGCTGAAGTGATGATTCTGACCCGCCATCGGCCCCAGCCCGCCCATTTGCCAGAACAGCCATTGCAGCGCTTCCTGGCGGCCGCGCAGGTCTTTTGGAATGAATTGGCCGGTTTTTTCCGCGAGGTACAGCAAGATCGCGCCGGATTCGAACAGCGAAATCGGCGCGCCGCCGTCGGTCGGGCTGTGATCGACGATGGCCGGGATGCGGTTGTTGGGAGCGATCTTCAGGAAGTCCGGCTTGAACTGCTCGCCCTGGCCAATGTTGACCGGGTGCACCTTGTAGGGCAGGCCGGCTTCTTCCAGGAACAGCGATACTTTGTGACCGTTGGGGGTGGTCCAGTAGTACAGGTCGATCATGAAGCTCTCCAAATGAGCGAATGCCTGTCTCTATAGGTGATGATCAAGGGGCAATAATTCAATCAAACATTTGCGTCTAACCTTAGAAGCCAATCACACCGCCCCATCGACCAACACCTGCAATGACTGCTGCGAGCACCGCTCAATGCGCACCTGTACGCCATAGACCTCGGCAAACAACGCCGGGTCGAGCACCTCATCCGCCACGCCGCTGGCGTACAACCTGCCCTGGCGCAGCACGGCAATATGGTCGGCGAAGCGTGCAGCCAGGTTGATATCGTGCAGCACCACCACGGCGATCAAATTGTGTTCGCGCACCAGCGCGCGCACGCAGTCCATGACTTTTAATTGGTAATTGAGGTCGAGCGCGCTGGTGGGTTCGTCGAGCAGCATCACTTGCGGGCGACGCGCAATCAGCTGGGCGAGGCCGACCAATTGGCGCTGGCCGCCGGACAACGTGCTCAGCAGCTGATCGGCCAAATGCGCGATGCCGATACGCTGCAACGCTTCGAAGGCTTCGCCCAGGCAGGCCTCGCTGGACAATGGAATGCCGTCCACATTGGCCACACGCAGCGCGGCGATCACGCTTTCCATCACGCTGAGGCTCAGGCCCGGCGGCAGGTTTTGCGGCATGTACGTCACGCGTCGCGCTCGCTCGGCCACCGACATGGCCGACAGGTCGAGGTCACCCAGCCTGACCACGCCTTGCATCTTTTCCAGCCCGGCAATGGCCCGCAGCAGCGTGGATTTACCCGCGCCATTCGGGCCGATCAAGGCGGTGAGGCTGCCGTGGGGCAGGGTCGGCAAGCTCAGCTCATGCACAATCTGCCGACGCCCGTAGCGGATAGTGGCGTTGTGTACCGATAAGCCCGCACTCATAACTGCCTCCCGCGCTTGAACACCAACACCACAAAAATCGGTACGCCCACCAAGGCGGTGACAATGCCCACCGGCACAATCACGCCGGGCATGATCAGTTTGCTGGCAATCGACGACAGCGCCAGCAGCAACGCGCCGGTCAACGCACTGGCCGGCAGCAGGAAACGCTGGTCTTCACCCACGAGAATCCGCGCGATATGCGGCCCTACCAAGCCGATAAAGCCGATGGTGCCTACAAACGCCACGGCGGTGGCCGACAGCAGGCTGATGCGCAGCAACGAGAAAAACCGCAGGCGCTTCACGTCCACGCCAAAGCTTTGTGCGCGGTCTTCGCCCAGGCGCAGCAGGGTCAGGCGCGGCGCGGCGGCGAAGGAAAACGGCAGCACCACGGCAACCACAAAGGCGAGGATGCCGAGCTTGTCCCAGTTGGCGCGGGTCACGCTGCCCAAGGTCCAGAACACCAATTGTTGCAGCACGTCTTCGGTGGCCACCAGTTGCAGCAAAGCCACCACGGCGTTGCAACTGAACACCAGTGCGATGCCGAACAGCACCAGGCTTTCCACGCCCGCACCGCGCAGGCGTGACATGGCTTGCAGCAAAAACACCGAGGCGGCGGCAAAGATAAACGCCGAGATGGAAATCGCGGTGTTGGCCGACACCCACAGCGTGGTCACCGGAAACACGATGACCAGCGAGGCGCCCAAGGCCGCCGCCGACGACACGCCCAACGTAAACGGGCTGGCCAGCGGGTTATTGAGGATCGCCTGCATCTCGGCCCCGGCCAGCGACAGCGCGCAACCCACCAGCACCGCCATCAGCGCGTAGGGCAGGCGCACGTTCCAGATGATCACCTGGTCGGTGGTGCTCAGGTGCGACGGATGCAGGATGCCGTCGAGCAACGCCAGCAGGCCCATGCCCGACGGGCCGCTGGCCAGGTCCACCAGAATGGCGCAGACCAGCGCGATGCCGAGCAGCGCCAGCAGCCAGGTACGCCGGGCCAGCAAACGGCGATAGCCGTGAGTGGCGCTGGCAAGGTCGAGGGTTTGAGTGGTCATGGGGCTCACAAGGTCTTAAAAACAATGAACATCCACATGTGGGAGCTGGCTTGCCTGCGATTGCGGTGTGCCAGTCGATTAATTCAGTGACTGACACACCGCTATCGCAGGCAAGCCAGCTCCCACACTGACTGCATTCCTGCATTCCTGCATTCCTGCATTCCTGCATTCCTGCATTCCTGCATTCCTGCATTTGTGCATGGCGCTAGGGGTTACTTGGTTTTGGCGTCAATCCAGTAAGCACCCTGCAGCGGCATCCCCAAAAACTGTTGGTTGATCTGTTCCATAGTCGCTTGCGGGTCGAGCTTGGCGAACAGCTCCGGATGCACCCATTTGGCCAATACTTCAATCGCCAGCAGGTTGTACGGCGAGTTGTAGAAATCGTGCCACAGGCCGTGGGCATTGCCCTCGCGGATGGCACGGATGCTGGCGAACTCCGGCCGCGCCAATACCCGATCAAACGCCTCACGGGCTTCATCGGTGCTCACGCCAGCGCCGAGAATCAGCCCAGGCTTATGGTTGCCGGTGGCCACGTACACATCCGGGTCGGCCTTGAGCGCGTATTCAACGCTGATATCCCCCAGCGCACCCGGCACCACCTCGGCGGCGATATTGCGCCCGCCGACCAGCTTGATCACTTCACCCATGCCGCTTTTGCCGGTGGTGTGCCCCGGTGCCTGCCAGGCACCGGCGAGCAATTCGAGGAACACACTCGGGCGCGGGCCGGCGGCAGGCAAGGTGGCAACGGCGTCGGTGATGGCCTTGATGTGCTGGTCATAGAAACCCAGGAACGCCTTGGCCTGGGCTTCACGGCCCAAGGCCTGGCCCAGCGCGTTCATGCTGGTGTGGGTGCCTTGCACCGGGTTGATGCGAAAGTCGACGAACAACACCGGGATGCCGGCTTTGGCCAGCACGTCTGCCACCGCGCTGTGTTCGGTCGGGCCGTGGCCGGAAATGCTGAACACCGCCAGATCCGGTTTCAGCGAGAGAATCTCCTCAGCACTGACACTCTGCTCCGACGCTTGCCCGATCAACGGGATGTCTTTGACCGTAGGAAACTTCGCCACATAGGCGTTGTAAGTGTGCTGGTCCAGCAGCTTCAAATCGTTCTGCCAGCCGACGATGCGCTGGAACGGCGCGTCCTTGTCGAGCAAGGCAAACGCCGAAATCAAGCGGCCTTCGCCCAGCACCACACGTTTGACGTGGTCTTTGACCTCGACCTTGCGGCCCAACACGTCGGTGACTTCATGGGCAGCGGCAGTTTCGGCGTGGCCGAGGACCAGCGCGGCGCACAGCACGCCGAGCTTAAGCACGTTACGAGGTTTGAACATGGAAAGGACTCCGGGTGAGGGGCAATCAGAATTCATAATCGACACTGGCGGTGAGCGTGCGACCGGCACCTGGGATGCCGTAGAGCTGGAAGCCGTCAAGGGACGCGCCAACCTGGCTGTAGTAGAACGTGTTGAACACGTTGTTGAGGTTGAGGTTGACCGTGGTGTCCTTGTTCACCTTGTATTGCGCCGCCAGGTTGCTCAGCCAGTAACCCGGGGCTTTTTCGTGGTCGCGGGTGTAGATCGCATACACGCCGGACGGGCCGTTGGCGTAGCTGCTGTTGTTGTTCAAACCGCCGACATCCTTGTTGTCGCTGTAGCGGCGACGGCCCACGTATTGCTCGCCGTAGCTGAGGCTCAGGGCGTCGGTGACGGCGTAGGTGGTCCATAGGTTGGCGGTCAGGTCGGGGACGTTCTTGGCTTCCGCGCCTTTATTGATACCTTTGGTCTGCGTGCTTTTGAGCGCCGAGAAGCCGGTGTAGACGGTCCAGCGCGGGGTGATGTTGCCTTGCAGGCCGAGTTCGATGCCGTCCACACGCTTGGCGGGCAGGGCGCGCACCGGGGCGGATTCGCCGTCCTGGTATTCCCAGGCGTTGTCCAGTTCGGTGCGGAAGATCGCCGCCGTGACATTGAGCCTGTCGTGGGCAATGTCCCACTTGGTGCCGATCTCGTAGGTTTTCGACTTGGCCGGGCTGTAGTTGCGGGTGGTGGACGCGCCGTAGATCTGGTTGTTGGTGGACGCGCCCAGCGCCGACGGTTGCGCCGCCTCGCTGTAGGACACGTAAATGCTGCCGTTCGGCAATGGCTTGTACACCGCGCCGACGCGACCGCTCACTGCGCCGTCGGTGCTGCTGATGTCGGCCTGGCCGCGCTGGCTGGTTTGCGCGCGCCAGTTGTCGTAGCGCAGCGAGCCGAGCACTTGCCATTGCTCGTTGAGGGTGACGGTGTCGCCCGCGTAGACACCGGCGTTATCGATCACCGAGCGCGGGTCGCCTTCGCCTTTGGTCACGTAGGTGCTGGCGAAGCTGTGGCTGGGGTCGTTCATGTTGAAGAACAGATCGCCGGCCGGCACTTCGGCGTTGCGTTTCAGGCCGCCGTAGGTCTCGTGATAGAACTCCAGGCCGCTGACCACGGCGTGCTGCAGGCTGCCGGTGTTGAACGTGAAGCTGAAGTCGGTCTGGTTATCCAGGATGGTGTAGCGCTTGGACAGGCCAAAATCGCCGCCCCGCAGGATGCCGTGGCCGGTGTTGCTGTTGTTCACGTAGTCGGTGTAGGCATTCACCGTGCTGCCGGGCACTTGGCTGATAGGCCCTACGCCGGTGTAGCCCAAGGTCGCACAGCGGGCGCCGGTGCAGGTTTTTTTACCGCTGGCATCGGCGACGAAGAAGCGTGCCGGCGACAGCACGGCGAAGTTGTCGCTGCGTTCCCAGCGCGTCTGGTTGCGCAGGTAGGCGTCGTGCCAGTCAAAGTCATGCTCGAAGCGGGCGGTCAGCGAGGTGGTTTCGTTCTCCTGGGTATAAAGGCTGGAGTCGCCGTACCAGTCGGAGCGTTTGACGCCAGGCATGCGGTGGCCGTCGGTGCCACGTTGGATCGGCACGCCGCCGTCCGGCGTATTGGTGTCTTTCTGGTAAAAGGTGTCGACGAAAAAGCGCGTGTCGGTGCCCAGGCCGAAGCCGAACGAGGTGGCGATGCCCCAGCGGTCGTAGTCCACGTCGTCGCGGTCGGCCACTTGGTTGTAGTGCTTCATCAGGTTGATGCGCACGGCGGTGGTGTCGGTCAGCTGTTTATTGAGGTCGGCGGTGAGGCGACGGTAGCTGTCGGTGCCGATCCCGGCGGACACCTTGTTGGCATCGCCAAGGTGCGCTTCTTTGCTCACCAGGTTGACGCTGCCGCCCACGGCGGAAACGCCGGACTCGATCGAGCCGGTGCCCTTGAACACTTCGGCCTGTTGCAGGTTGAAAGTGTCGGTGCGCGTGGACATGCCCGCGTCGCGCACGCCGTCGACGGTCAGGCTTTGCTCGGAGGAAAACCCACGGATCGAAAACAGATCGCCCCAGCCCAGGTTGCCTTCGCCGGACATGAAGGTGATGCCGGGCACGTTGCGCAACACTTCCTGCAAGGTCTGCGCGTTCTGCTCCTTGAGCACCTGCTGCGGCACGATGGTCACGCTTTGCGGGGCGTCGAGCAGCGGCTGGCTGATTTTGGCGGAGGTCACGCGGTCGACTTTGAAGGTGGAGGTGGCTTCCTGGCCGTCGACCTTGATTTGCGGCAGGCTTACCACCGAATCATTCGGCGTGGCGGCCGGCGCATCGGCCCAGGCGGTCGGCGCAACACTGCCGGCGGCGAGGAAACCGAACATCGGTGCCAGGGTTGTGTGCAGCGTGTGACGTTGGGGCGTGGGCAATGACATAGGTGATGATCCGAGTCTAAATTACAATTACTCTCATTTAGGTTCGGTAGTCTAAAGAGCGATTCCGCCTGCCATACCCTGGCTTTGTATCGCTGATGCGTGATTATGGTTTCCCACAACATTCCATTACATTTGCGTGTATCGCTGGATGAACTTTCGGCTATCTCCTGCGTTTTGAGTTTTCGGATTGACTGCCCATGGCCAAGCTTGACCACCTGCTGATCGTTGATGATGACCCGCAAATCCGTCAGTTGCTTTGCGACTACTTGAGTGACGCGGGGTTTCAGGTGTCCACCGCCGCCGACGGCAAGGAAATGCGCCGCCGCCTGGCGCTGAATGTGATCGACCTGATCGTGCTTGACCTGATGCTGCCTGGCGAAGACGGCTTGAGCCTGTGCCGCGAACTGCGCGTCAGTTCCAACACGCCGGTGGTGATGCTCACCGCCAAAGGCTCGTTGATCGACCGCATCGTCGGCCTGGAAATCGGCGCCGACGACTACCTGCCCAAGCCGTTCGACCCGCGTGAGTTGCTGGTGCGAATCAAGGTGGTGTTGCGCCGGGTGCAGAGCTTTCCCGATCGAGCACGCCTGGATGAAGCACCGAGTATTCGTTTTGCCGGCTGGCAACTCGACACACGGGCGCGGCAATTGCTCACGCCCGAGGGCGTGGTGGTGAGCCTGGGCAACTCGGATTACCGTGTGCTGCGCCTGCTGTTGCAGCACCCCAACCGGCCGTTGAGTCGCGACTTTTTGCTCAACCATGTCTTCGACAAGGACAGCACGCCGTTCGACCGCTCCATCGACGTGTGTGTCAGCCGCCTGCGCTCGCAGCTGCCGGTGGGGCTGATCAAAACCGTGCGCAATGAGGGTTACATGCTGACCGCCGATGATGTGGTGCTGGAGTCGTGAGACTGCTGCCGCGTTCGCTGTTCGGGCGGCTGGTGCTGATTCTGGTCAGCGGCATGCTCGCGGCCCAGGCGCTGACCAGCAGCATCTGGTACGACCGTCGGCATGGCCAGGTGCTGGAGATTCCTGCGCGGTTGATCGCCACACGCCTGGCAGACGTGGTGCGCCTGGTACACAGCGACCCGCAGCAGGCCGACCAGTTGATCAAACTGCTCAATACGCCGCATTTTCAGCTGACCTTAAGCGATCAGGCCAGCAACACGCCGAGCACGTTGACCGACAGTGACCGGCCCACCGAGCGGCTGATCAAGCAGGTGCTGACGGAGAAAACCGGTTCTGCCCAGACCCTGATGTTGCTGCGCCTGTCTCTGGTTGATGGCGAAGGGCAAGGCGCCGGGCTCTCGACCCTGCTCAGTTCCAAGCCGGTCATCGGGCAGTTCCTGATCGACCTGCGCCTGCCCGATGGGCGCTGGTTGCAGGTGGACGCCAGTGAGGAGCAGGGCTGGACCAGCACGTCGCCGCTGGACTTGCTGTTCGACTACGTGATGCGCATCTATTTGCTGCGCGTGCTGGTGCTGGTGATCATCGCGTTGGTGGCGGTGCGCCTGGCCATCCGCCCGCTCAATGCCTTGGCCAAGGCCGCCGAAGCCCTGGGCCGGGATATCCAGCGCCCGCCGTTAGCGTTGGACGGCCCCACCGAAGTGCGCCGCGCCGCCCAGGCGTTTAATGCGATGCAGCAACGGTTGATAGCCAATATTGCCGAGCGCACGCGCTTTCTGGCGGCGATTTCCCACGACCTGCGCTCGCCGATCACACGCCTGCGCCTGCGCACCGAGATGCTCGAAGACACGCGCACCAAGGAGCGGTTTCGCAGTGACCTGGAAGAAATGGAACACATGGTCTCCAGCACCCTGGATTTTGTCAGCAGCGGCGAAATCAACGAGACGCGGCAGAACATCGACATCAATGCCTTGCTGCAAAGCCTGCAGGCCGACCTTGAAGACGTGGGCGAAAGCGTGACCATTGTCGGTCGCGCCCGGCAACCGCTGCCGGGCTATGCACGCAGCCTCAAGCGTTGCGTGCAGAACCTGCTGGAAAATGCGGTGCGTTATGGCCGAGAGGTGGTGGTGCGGGTTGAGGATCAGGTGGACAGTTTGAAAATCGTCATCAGTGACCGTGGCCCAGGGATTCCCCAGGAGCAACTGGAGCAGGTGATGGAACCGTTTTACCGCATCGAAGGCTCACGCAATGCCGACACGGGCG
This sequence comes from Pseudomonas sp. B19125, assembly GCF_044218855.1. Taxonomy (NCBI): domain Bacteria; kingdom Pseudomonadati; phylum Pseudomonadota; class Gammaproteobacteria; order Pseudomonadales; family Pseudomonadaceae; genus Pseudomonas; species Pseudomonas sp. B19125. The sequence goes on along the minus strand of NZ_CP162589.1, from coordinate 5,442,503 downwards.
GTTACGGGTTGGGGCTGAGCATTGCGCACACGATTGCGCGGGCGCATGAGGGGCGGTTGAGTTTGAGTAATCGGGAAGGCGGGGGGGTGGAGGTGGTGTTGCAGTTCCAGAGAAAGCTCTGATCTGAAATGCTGAGCAAATGTGGGAGCTGGCTTGCCTGCGATAGCGGTCTGACAGTTATACCTGTGTCAGCTGACCCACCGCCATCGCAGGCAAGCCAGCTCCCACATTGACCGTATTGAGCGTTTACGCCCCGTGGCACTTCTTGAATTTCTTCTCACTGCCGCACGGGCACGGATCGTTGCGACCCACGTCCTTCAACGCGTTGCGCACCGGCTCCTGGTGAGCGTGGCCGCAGTTCGGGCCGTGGACATGGCCGTGGTCGTGATCATGGCCGTGATCATGCTGATCGTGATCGTGGTTGCAGTCAGGACCATGGACATGGGGTTGCTGAGTCATCGATGTCGCTCCGGAATAAAATCACCGGGGATTATCTCGCCATTGTGGGCGACCTGCACGTCATTACCGATGAATAATCCGGTTTTCAGCTCGCCTTCCAGGCGATAGGGCACGGGTTTGGTCGGGTTTTTGAGCATTTGCACCACATCGCGGATCTTCGGCCAGAGGTTGGTGCGCACCTTCACCCGAAAAAAACCATGACTGCGCGGCGGTATGGTCAGCCATTCGTTGGACTCGCCTTCGGTCAAGACAAAACCGCCCAGGCTGACCTTATAGATCAGGCCGCGCACCGTGAGGTCGGCGTCGTCGCGGTTATCCACGCGAAACCACAGTTTGAATTTCTGCTCCAGCAGCTTGGCCCGTACCACCTCGACTTTCACCAGGGCGACGTGGGGCGTAGGCGCATCGTCTTCAAACCACGACGCGCAGCCGCTGAGACTCAAGGTCAACGCCAGCATCAAGCTGTACATCCGAAGCATGGCGTTTTCCCTGTGGGTGATTAGAGGTAGCTGGAACAGCACTTCTTGAATTTTTGGCCACTGCCGCACAAACATACATCATTGCGCCCGGCCTTGAACTCAACCGTCGGATCGATGAAGTACCAGCGCCCGTCATTCTGTACGAAAGACGACTGCTCACGGTGGCTGTGTTCGCCGGTGCTGTCATGCCAGCGTGCGGTAAAGGTCACGAATGCATGTTCCGGCTGGCCGCCGAACACTTCCGAACTTTCCACCTCCAGGCCCAGCCAGGTGCTCTGCGCGCTCCAGGCGCTGATCGCAATGCGGTCCAGGCCGGCTTGCTGCGCGGGCAAGGTTGTGGCCACCAGGTAGTCCACCAGGCCCAGCACATAGGCGCTGTAGCGCGAGCGCATCAGCGCGGTGGCGCACGGCGCCGGGTGGCCGGCGTGATAGTGGCCGCAGCAGGCATCCAACAGGTTGCCGCTGCCGCAGGGGCAAATGGATGTACTCATCGGGTTACCACCAATACTTTCCAAAATTTTCCGGGTTGGCCCAGAAACGGGCGTTGAGCCAGTCGGGCACCTGTTTGTAGTCAAGCAGATCATAGGTAAACAGTGTCAGTACCTGCTCGTCGCGCTGGAAACGCTCGCCGGCTTGCAGGGCCAGGGAGAAGAAGTCGGTGTCTTTCCAGCCGCAGGCGCCCAGGTCCACCAGCACCGCAATGCGGCTGCTATTAAGGTTGCGAATGCCGCCGAGCAAGGTCAGGCCTTGCGGTTTTGACAGGTGCTCCAGGCAGTCGACCACCAGCGCCAGGTCAAAACGCTGCGCCGCCAGTTCTGCCGGCAACGGCCCGGGCGGGGCGATGGCCACGATGGTGTCCGGGTGCTCGGCCTGGAACGCCTCCAGCGCCGGAAACTGGCTGGCGCCCAACAACAACAGGCGTTTGGGCTGGTGCAAGTCGAGCAAAGCGGCCAGGGCTTGCTGGGGTGTACGGGAAGAAATACCAGCGGTCATCACAGATCCTCACATCAGAACCCTAGAGACTAGCGCGGCTGAGCGTGCGGGCCTAGAGCGGGCGGCAGCGAAAAGTCCTACAAATGCGGCGATCCTCAATGAAACCGGGGGTGTGGCGTACTGGCGCAGATGAAAAGAGCGGTCTTTACTCCACCTGTCGGCCCCCGCCGATCCCCTCAGGAGAAATCACATGAGCATCATGCGGACAGCTCTACCCTTGGTTCTGCTAACCGGAGTATTGACAGGTTGCGCAGGGTTGCAAAAAACCGATTGGCCCACCTGTGCAGCAGTCGGTGGTGTGACGGGCGCTGCCATTGGCGCCACTGAAAGTTCAGCCTATGCGGGCGCAGGCGCGCTGTTGATCGGCGGCATGGCCGGCGCCTATTGCTGGGTGCATGGCGACGGCGACGAAGATGGTGACGGTGTGCCGGACAGCCGCGACAAGTGCCCTGGCACGCCAAAAGGCGTGCAGGTCGATGCCAATGGTTGCCCACCCGCACCGCCGGCCGCCGTGGTTGAGGAAGTGGTGGTGGTCAAGGAAGAAACCATCGTGATTCGCGATGTGCACTTCCAGTTCGATTCGGCCAGGTTGACGGCAGCGGACAAAACCAAGCTCGACATCATTGCCACTCGCCTGAAAAAAGAAGCCCCAGGCGCGCAACTGCGGGTCAGTGGGCATACCGACAGCGTCGGTAAAGATGCCTACAACCAGAAACTCTCGGAAAAACGCGCCCACTCGGTGACTGATTACCTGGTCAGCTCCGGTGTGCCTCGCAGCAACTTTGTCTCGGTGACCGGTGCTGGCGAAAGCCACCCAGTGGCCGATAACAAAACCGCTGAAGGGCGTGCGTTGAACCGTCGCGTGGAAATCCAGATCAACCGCTGACAGCCCTTGCCCCTGCGGGCACCGCAGGGGCATCGCCGGCGAGCCCTGGCAAGTTTTTTCATCCTTCACTGGCAAATCGCCTGCAGAAGTCGGTACTGTGCGCCCAAAGAATAATAGGCAGGGGCATGCGGGATGAAGGTGTTTTGGGGGCTGGGAAAGTTTCTGACGTTGTTGTTCTGGGTAGTGGTGCTGGTCAACCTGTTCCGGCCGCTGACGAATCCGTTTCACCTGTTGGTCAGCCTGGCCGGCAGTCTGTTGATGCTTACCCACCTGCTTGAATTGCTGTTGTTCAACAGCAGCTTGAAACACCGTGCCCACCCTTGGCGTGACCGCTTGCAGATTCTGCTGGTGGGGATGTTCCATGTGCGGGGCCTGTCGGCGCCTGCTGCGGTTAATGAAACGAACGAGGAGGCCAATCATGCGTAAGGTTTTTCTGTTGGCCCTGTTGGTCAGCCCCATTGCTATGGCGCAGAGCGTCAGTGTTGAAACCAACTCGCTGATGCGCCTGCCCAGCAGCACCAGCGTGTTGCAACTGGAGCGCCTGGATGTGGCGGACTACGGAACGTTGCTGGTGCCGGCGACCATCAGCCAAGTGACCGTGGATGAGTTGCACCTGGGTCGCGAGGCGCGTATCACCATCGCCCCCGGCAATACCGCGCTGCAATTGCAGGTGCGTAATGCGCAACTGGAACATGGCAGCCAGATCACGTCGCGCGGCGCCCCCGGTACCCACGAAAAGCCGGCCAAGGCCGGGCGTGACCTGGTGCTGCGCATTAACGCGCTGACCGCCGAAGAGCTGTCGGTGGACGCGCGTGGCGGCGCCGGTGCCCAAGGTTATGCCGGCCTCGATGGCGCCAACGGTGTGGACCCAGGCTGCACCTGGGGTTCCGCCGGGCGTGGTGCCAATGGCGATAACGGCGGCGACGGCCTGCCGGGCGCGTCGGGGGCGACTGTGCGGGTTGAGCTGCCACAGAGCTTCCCGGCAGAGCAGATCAAAGTGTGGGTCGACGGCGGGCCGGGTGGCTTGGCCGGTACGGCGGGCAAACCGGGCAAAGGCGGGCAATCCAAAGGGTGCCTGGTGTACCGCGCCGACGGTGGCGATAAAGGCCGGCCAGGGCTGGAAGGCCAGCCGGGGCCGGCTGGGCCTGCGGGTGCTGTGACTATTCAGCGGCTTTGATGCGACTGATCTGACGCCATCGCGGGCAAGCCCGGCTCCCACAGGTTGGAATGCATTCCATATGTGGGAGCCGGGCTTGCCCGCGATGAGGCCCTGAAAGACAACCTCAGAACATCGGCCGCGCCGAAGCAATCGCCACCACCACCAACCCCACGATCAAATTAATCCCCACCAGTTTGCGGATCTGCCCCAGCGCAGCCGCGCCCGCCGGCCAATCCTCAGCCGCCACCGCTGTGCGCAGTTCCGGGAACTTCAGTGCCTGGATGCGGATAAACAGCGCCGTCATCACCAGATACAGGCCCATCATCACCTGCACATAGCGCGGCGCGGTCTCAAAACCACTGAAGCGCAGTTGCAACAGGCCGATGCCGCTGATCGGCAAAATCAGCACCGCGACCCAGACCCACACAAAAAAACGCTGAAACACATTTGCCCACAGCTTGAGCCGGGCAGGGCCTTCAAGTGCCGCCATGGCGGCGGGACGCAGGATCATCCAGGCGAAAAACATACCGCCGACCCAAACCAGGGCGGCCAATACATGCAGGGTGTAAGCGAGGCTAAACGCGGTCATTGTGGTACTCCGTTCTGCGCGGGATTAATTAGCGGGGTATGATAGCGGCCGATCCGAACCACTGAAAATTTATCCAGCGTTTTTTGCGCCCGACTATCCATGATCAGCACTGAACTCAAAACCACGATCCAGGGCGCCTATTCGCGTTTTCTCGAAGCCAAGAGCTTGAAACCGCGCTACGGCCAACGCCTGATGATCGCCGAAGTGGCCAAGGTCCTCGGGGATATCGACACCGACGACGAAGGGCGGCGCAGTGGCGACCCTGCGATTGTGGCTGTCGAGGCCGGCACCGGCACCGGCAAGACCGTGGCCTACAGCCTGGCCGCGATCCCTACCGCCAAGGCTGCCGGCAAGCGCCTGGTGATCGCCACCGCCACTGTCGCCCTGCAAGAGCAGATCGTCTACAAAGACCTGCCCGACCTGATGCGCAACAGCGGTCTGAACTTCACTTTCGCCCTGGCCAAGGGGCGTGGGCGCTACATGTGCCTGTCCAAGCTCGACGTGTTGCTGCAGGAAGGCCATGCGCAAACCGCCACTGCCTCCTTGTTCGAAGAAGAAGGCTTCAAGATCGAGGTGGATGAAGTCAGCCAGAAGCTGTTTACCAGCATGATCGAGAAGCTGGCCGGCAATAAATGGGACGGCGACCGCGACAGCTGGCCCACCGCTCTTGAAGATTCGGACTGGGCACGCCTGACCACCGACCACAGCCAGTGCACCAACCGCCATTGCCCCAACTTCGGCCAGTGCGCCTTTTACAAGGCCCGCGAAGGCATGGGCAAGGTCGACGTGATTGTCACCAACCACGACATGGTACTGGCCGACCTGGCCCTGGGCGGCGGCGCGGTGTTGCCGGACCCGCGCGACACCCTCTACGTATTCGACGAAGGCCACCACCTGCCGGACAAGGCAATTGGCCACTTCGCCCATTACACGCGCCTGCGTTCCACGGCCGACTGGCTGGAAACCACTGCCAAGAACCTCACCAAACTGCTGGCCCAGCATCCGCTGCCCGGCGATTTGGGCAAGTTGATCGAGCAAGTGCCGGAGCTGGCGCGGGAGATCAAGACTCAGCAGCAGTTCATGTTCAGCGCCTGTGAACAGGTCGCCGACTTCAAACCCGGCGAAGACGTGGAGGGCCGTGAGCGGCCGCGCCATCGGTTTGTTGGCGGGTTGATCCCCGAGCATATGCGCGAAATGGGTATTGAGCTGAAGAAGGGCTTTTCACGCCTCACCGACCTGTTCACACGCCTCACCGACTTGCTCAAGGAAGGCATGGATGGCGAGGTCAATATCGGCATCGCCAGCAACCAGGCCGAGGAGTGGTACCCACTGTTCGGCAGCCTGTTGTCACGCTCCCAGGGCAACTGGGAGCTGTGGACCGCCTTCACCGTCGAAGACCCGGAAGACAACCCGCCGATGGCGCGTTGGCTGACTCTGTCGGAAAGCGGTGCGCTGTTCGATATCGAGGTTAACGCCAGCCCCATCCTCGCCGCCGAAATGCTGCGTCGCAACCTGTGGAACGTGGCTTATGGCTGCCTGGTGACCTCGGCCACGCTGACGGCCCTGGGCACTTTCGACCGTTTCCGCATGCGCGCCGGGCTGCCGAAAAAAGCGGTGACGGCCGTGGTGCCGAGCCCGTTCCACCATGCCGATGCTGGCGTGCTGCGCGTACCGGACCTCAAGGCCGACCCACGGGATGCGGCCGCGCACACGGCGGCGATCATCCGCGACCTGCCCGAATTGGTCGAAGGTTCGCGCGGCACACTGGTACTGTTTTCGTCACGTAAACAGATGCAGGACGTGTTTGACGGCCTCGACCGTGACTGGCGCAAACAGGTGTTTATCCAGGGCAACCTGTCCAAGCAGGAAACCCTCAACAAACACAAGGCGCGGGTTGATGGCGGCGATTCCAGCGTGCTGTTCGGCCTGGCCAGTTTTGCCGAAGGCGTGGACTTGCCCGGCGCCTATTGCGAGCACGTGGTGATTGCCAAGATCCCGTTCTCGGTACCGGATGACCCGGTCGAGGCAGCCTTGGCCGAGTGGATCGAGGCGCGGGGCGGTAACCCGTTCATGGAAATCTCGGTGCCGGATGCGTCCTTGAAGCTGGTCCAGGCCTGCGGTCGTTTGCTGCGTACCGAGGAAGACCGGGGCACCATCACCTTGCTCGACCGCCGCTTGGTCACGCAGCGCTATGGCAAAGCTATCCTCAATGCCTTGCCGCCGTTCAGGCGCGAAATTTCTTAAGCCACTCATTTATTAAGCTGCTGTGGGCGAAGTCGCCCACTTCGTGGTTTATCTCACTGCCAACGCTTTATGTCATCAGGCCAGTTATCGGCCGATTGGGAGAACCTTGTTCGTATGATTCGCACGCTGCCTGCTCTTTTTGCCCTGTTATTCGCTGCGCCCTTGATGGCCGCGCCTGCCGGGCAACAAACGCTGTTCAACTTCGTCCGACCTGCCGATGTGGTCAAGGTGGCGACTCAGGACGCCAGCCTGCCGCAATACAACGCCGAACAAACCCCCGAAGGCGAGGTGTTGCGCCGCATCACCTTCAACCCGGCGGCCGAACCGAGCCTGGTGCTCAGCCCGCAGGCCGGGAGCTGGGACTGGTCGCAATCCGGCGCCATGAGCCTGCGTATCCAGAGCGCCATGGACTGGGCGTTGACCCTCTATGTCAAAGTACAGAGCGTCGACGGCAAGACTCTGGTCAGCCGTATCGACCTGCCGGCCGGCCCGGCCCAGACCCTGTTGATCCCGTTGCAAGCCAACTCGCCGCTGAGCCAGGGCATGAAGGCCGGCCCGCCCATGCCGATCACCCTGGACGGCCAGCGTGTATTGCTGGCCGCCAGTGCCGGCGAGATCGACCGCAGCCAGGTGGCCTCGGTCACCCTGTCGATGCTCAAGCCCAATGCCGCCCAAAGCATTTTGCTTGAGCGTTTTGGCGTGCAGGACAGCGAGCCGGTGCTGAAGGCGGTCTACAGTGAGCTGGTGGACGCTTATGGCCAGTCCACCCGTGCACGCTGGCCGGAAAAGGTCAGCACTGACGAGCAACTCAAAGCCGCAGCGGCCAAGGAGCAGCAACAGCTCAAGGGCTGGCTGGCCGAGCGTGACAAATCCGCTCTGGACCAATACGGTGGCTGGAACAAAGGCCCGGCGTTCGACGCCAGTGGTTTTTTCCGTACCGAGAAGCGTGACGGCCGCTGGTACCTGGTGACGCCGCAAGGCCATCCGTTCTATTCGTTGGGTGTTAACACCGTGGCACCGGACAACAACCAGACCTACGTGGCCGGCCGCGAGTGGATGTTCGCCGCGCTGCCCAAGGCTGGCGAACCGTTCGACAAGTACTACGGCAGTGGCGATAACCGGGGCGGCAACGGTGCCGATCAGGGCCGCGGCTTCAATGTCGGGCGTTGGTACGATTTTTACGGCGCCAACTTGCAGCGTACTTATGGCGGCGAAGGTTTCGACCAGAAGCGCTGGGTCAGCCACACCCTCGACCGCCTGCAAGCCTGGGGCTTCAACACCGTGGGCAACTGGAGTGATGAGGACCTGGCCCGCGCCGACCGTGTGCCCTACACCTTGCCGCTGTCGATTGTCGGTGACTACGCCAGCATCAGCACTGGCACCGACTGGTGGGGCGGCATGCCCGACCCGTTCGACCCGCGCTTTGCCATGGCCACCGAACGCGCCGTGGCCATTGCCGCCCGCGACCACCGTGATGACCCGTGGCTGATCGGCTATTTTGCCGACAACGAGCTGGCCTGGGCCGGCCCCGGCGATGATCCAAAATCCCGTTACGCCTTGGCCTATGGCACGTTGCGCATGACCACCGACGTACCGGCCAAACGCGCATTCCTAAAACAACTGCGCGACAAGTACCGTAACGAAGAAGGCCTGTCGAAAGCCTGGGGCATCCACCTGGCGGGTTGGGAGCTGATGGAAGACCCAGGCTTCGAGCCGCCGATGCCGAGCCCCGAGCACCCGGAAATCGAAGCTGACTTCAAATATTTCCAGAAGACCTTCGCTGATGCCTACTTCAAAACCATCTCCGATTCGTTGAAATGGCACGCGCCCAACCAGTTGCTGCTGGGTGGTCGGTATGCCGTCAGCACGCCCGAGGCCGTGGCGTCCTGCGCCCAGTATTGCGACGTGCTGAGTTTCAACATGTACACCCTGAAGCCGCAGGACGGTTATGACTTTGCTGCCTTGCGCGCGCTGGACAAGCCGGTGCTGATCACCGAGTTCAACTTCGGCTCGGCCGACCGTGGCCCGTTCTGGGGCGGCGTGACACAGTTGGCCCGTGAAGAAGACCGTGGCGTGGCGTACAGCAACTTCCTCAAGCAGGCCATGGCCGAGCCATCGATTGTCGGCGTGCATTGGTTCCAGTACCTGGACCAGCCGGTCACCGGGCGCCTGCTGGATGGCGAGAACGGCCACTTCGGGCTGGTGGGCATCACCGATGTGCCGTTCCAGGGCTTTGTCGAGAGTGTGCGTAAAAGCAACCTGGCGGCGGTCGACCAACTGGGCAAGGAGGCCGAAAAAGCCAAGGCGGCCAGCAAGGTTCGCGAGAACGAAGGCGGCAAGTCCGGGCAAGAAGGCAAAGGCGCGGGGCAGGGCGCCGGGCATGCGGGTGGACACTCTGGAAATGGCCATTGATTCATCACTGACGGGTTCACAAAACCTGCAATGACTGGAACAATGTCGGCCACTTCTTACGGTGTTTTCCAAGGCGGCTTAGGTGCAGATTCAGGGTCATTACGAGCTCCAGTTCGAAGCGGTACGTGAAGCCTTTGCCGCGTTGTTCGATGACCCGCAGGAGCGTGGTGCCGGGCTCTGTATCCAGATCGGCGGCGAAACCGTCGTCGACCTGTGGGCCGGTACCGCCGATAAGGACGGTGCCGAGGCCTGGCACAGCGACACCATCGTCAACCTGTTCTCCTGCACCAAGACCTTCACTGCCGTCACGGCCCTGCAGCTGGTTGCCGAAGGCAAGCTGAAACTGGATGCGCCAGTTGCCGACTACTGGCCCGAGTTTGCCGCGGCGGGTAAAGAAACCATCACGCTGCGCCAGTTGCTCTGCCACCAGGCCGGGCTGCCGGCGATTCGCCAGATGCTGCCGACCGAAGCCCTGTATGACTGGCCACTGATGGTCGACACCCTGGCGGCCGAAGCCCCGTGGTGGACGCCGGGCGAAGGGCATGGCTACGAGGCCATCACTTATGGCTGGTTGGTCGGCGAGTTGCTGCGCCGTGCCGACGGGCGCGGGCCGGGCGAGTCGATTGTGGCGCGGGTTGCGCGGCCCCTGGGCCTGGACTTCCATGTCGGTTTGGCGGACGAAGAGTTTTATCGGGTTGCGCATATAGCGCGCAGCAAAGGCAATATGGGCGATGAAGCCGCGCAACGTTTACTTCAAGTAATGATGCGCGAACCTAATGCCATGACCACCCGTGCATTTGCCAACCCACCGTCTATTCTGACCAGCACTAATAAGCCCGAATGGCGGCGGATGCAGCAGCCAGCGGCAAATGGTCACGGTAATGCGCGCAGCCTGGCAGGTTTTTATAGCGGATTGTTGGACGGTAGTTTGCTTGAGAGCGACATGCTCGAACAATTGACCCGCGAACACAGTATCGGGCCAGACAAAACATTATTGACTCAAACCCGTTTCGGTTTGGGGTGCATGTTGGATCAACCGCAACTGCCCAATGCCACCTTTGGCCTTGGCCCGCGTGCGTTTGGCCACCCTGGCGCCGGTGGTTCGGTGGGGTTTGCCGACCCTGAGCGCGATGTAGCATTTGGTTTCGTGACTAATACACTGGGCCCTTATGTACTTATGGACCCGCGTGCGCAGAAGTTGGTCGGAATATTGGCCGGTTGTCTGTAAAGAGCTTGCTGTTTCACGTTTTTTTGTTACAAAGGCAAGTATAAGAAGGCGCTGAACGAAATTGTGTAACTTTACTGTTCTCTAAGCGTCTGTTTAACGGGTCAACCAGGCCCCCCGTTTTTTCTCATTTTGTGGATACCTCATGTTATCGAACAAGTCCTTGGCACTGGCGCTGTGCCTCACTATTACTGGCTGCGCACAAACACCACAAAGTGATGCCGAAGGTGGGCACTGGTGGTCATTTGGATCTGACAAGGCTGCTACCAAGGACGCCGTGACACAAACCGACGCCAAGCCGGATGCCAAACCTGCCGCCGGCGCCAAGCCTGTCGAACCTGTGGCCGCCGCTGCTGCTCCAGCGCCTGCACCGGTAGCCAAGGCTGACACCGGCTTCAACTGGTGGCCGTTCGCTGCCAAAAGCGCCGACGAAAAAGCGGCGGATGCCAAAGCCGACCTGAAAGCCGACCTCAAGGCCGCAACCCCTGCTTCCACGCCGGATGCTGCGCCTGCCGTCGCCAAGACCGACACCGAAACCAAATGGTGGTGGCCGTTCGAAAGCAAGCCAAAGCCACTGGCCAAGGTTGATGTGACCAACGTGCAGATGCCCGACCCGAAAATCACCCAAGCCTGGCTGGATGATTATGAGCCGCGTCTGCGCGCCGCCATCAAGGACAGCAACCTGCAACTGGAACGTCGTGACAACGTATTGGTCGTGATTGCCCCGGTGGACGGCTCCTACAACCCGAAACGCCCGGCAATGCTGCTGCCGGTCACACTCGGCCCGTTCACACGCGTTGCCAAAGCTGTTGAAGCTGACCCCAAGACCGCGGTCCTGGTCCTGGGTCACGTTGATGCCACAGGTACCGCCCCGGCCAGCCAGGCGTTGACCAAAGAACGCGCGCAATCCATCGCCTCTATCTTCAGCCTCAGCGGCTTGAAGCAGGATCGCTTGATGCTGCGCGGTATGGGCGACCTGATGCCGCGTGCCGCCAACGACAGCAATCAGGGACGTGCGCTGAACCGTCGCATGGAAATCATGTTCACTCAGCGTACAACTATGTTGGCGCTGCTGAGCAAGTACAACTCGGGCAAACCACCGGTCGCCGACATGGTCGCGGTGCAAACTGCTCCGGCCCCAGTACCGGCGCCGGCAGCGAAAAAAGCCGCCCCGGCGAAAAAGGCCCCGGCCAAGAAAGCCGCCGCCAAGCCAGCTGCGAAAAAAGCCGCTGCCAAGCCTGCCGCGAAAAAAGCCGCACCGAAGGCTGCCGCCCCGGCTGCGAACGACCAGGCGAAAAACTGATCCGTTGAAACAGAAGGATAAAGCTGCATGACCCAGGCACTGGCCGATATGCGCCGTGACTACACACGGGACGGTTTGAGCGAGGCCCAGGCCCCGGACGAGCCGTTTGCGTTGTTCCACCAATGGTTTGGCGATGCGGTGAAAACCGAGCAGCCACCGGTGGAGGCCAATGCCATGACCCTGGCAACGGTCGACCAGGACGGTCGCCCGCACTGTCGCATCCTGCTGCTCAAGGGCCTGGATGCACAGGGTTTTACCTTCTTCACTAACTATCAGAGCGCCAAGGGTGAACAACTCGCGGCGCGGCCGTTTGCGGCCATGACCTTCTTTTGGCCCTCCCTGGAGCGCCAGGTGCGCATCGAAGGGCGGGTGGTCAAGGTCACGCCTGAAGAGTCGGATGCCTATTATCAGGTCCGGCCTTTGGGCAGCCGTCTTGGCGCCTGGGCATCGCCGCAAAGCCAAGTCATTCGTGACCGTGAAGAGCTGCAGGAGCTGCTCAAGCAGACCGAACAGCGTTTCAGCGATACCCAACCCGACTGCCCCGAGCATTGGGGTGGCTATCGTTTGTTGCCTGAGCGCATCGAGTTCTGGCAAGGCCGCGCCAGTCGCCTGCATGACCGCCTGAACTATCGCCTGCAAGCGGGCGAGTGGACGCGCGAGCGCCTGGCGCCCTGAGCTACACCTTTCGTCATTCCATCTGAATGGTGATCATCACGCCGAAGTCTCTACACAGAGGCTTCGGCGTTTTTGATTGCGTGACTACAATAAAGAGCGCTTCCACGTGATTTTTGGATCGGGGCGGGAGCTACCGTTCGTCGAGTTTTTTGGTGCTGGCAGTCTGTACTCAGGCTGAATGAAAGCAATTTTCTGGCGTGCTTGCCGTGACAGGCGCCAAGCAGCGGCGTCTAATGAACACCTGTCCTTTGGAGTTGATGCTATGCGTAAGTCTGTTTTACTAGTTGCCTGCTTTACCACCTTGTCGTTGCTGTTGGGTGGCTGCGCCTCGAGTCTGACCGGCGACTCGTACTCCCGTGACGAGGCGCGTCGTGTACAGACCGTTCGTATGGGCACCATTGAATCCCTGCGTCCGGTGAAAATCGAAGGCACCAAGACCCCAATCGGCAGTGTTGCCGGTGCAGTGGTCGGCGGCGTTGGCGGCAGCGCGATCGGTGGTGGCCGTGGCAGTATCGTCACTGGCGTTATCGGTGCGGTTGCCGGTGGCTTGCTGGGTTCCGCCGCTGAAGAAGGACTGACCCGCACCCAGGGTGTTGAAGTTACCGTTCGCGAAGACGACGGCAGCATGCGCGCCTACGTCCAGGCCGTCGACCCTAACGAAATCTTCCGCATTGGCGACCGCGTGCGCATCATGACGGTTAACGGCACCAGCCGTGTAACGCGCTAAGCGCTGGTTGTAGAAACGCAAAACCCCAACCGGGTGACGGGTTGGGGTTTTTTATTGCCTGCGGTTTTTTGAGAAAGTGCAGGCAATAAAAAAACCGCTTTAGTAGGGCGGTTTTTATTGCAAGCCATGTCTAAGTTTGCCTGTGGCGAGGGAGCTTGCTCCCGTTGGACCGCGTAGCGGTCCCATGCTTTTAAAGCAAAGAGCAGGGGCCGCTACGCGACCCAGCGGGAGCAAGCTCCCTCGCCACAGTTACAGTGTCCGGGCAGGCATTCGCGCGGATACTTCACACCTGAAAGTGCTTCACCATCGTATTCAACTCATGCGCCAGGCTGGCAAGCGATTGCGAAGCGGCGGTGGTCTGAGTCGAGCCTTCGGCGGACTGAATCGACAACTGTTGAATATTCAGCAAGTTGCGGTCGACCGCCCGGGCAACGTCAGCTTGCTCCGCCGCCGCCGTGGTAATCACCAGATTGCGGTTGTTGATCTCGTCATTAGCGGCAAGGATATCCGCCAGCGCTTGCTGCGCCAGTTCGGCCAGGCCAATGGTTTGCTGGGTCATGGTGCTGCTGTCGAGCATGGTGTTGACGGTGCTGGCGGTGTTGGTCTGGATGCTGCCAATCATCTGTTCGATTTCCTGGGTCGATTGCGCGGTGCGATGGGCGAGGGCGCGTACTTCGTCGGCGACCACGGCAAAACCACGGCCCGCATCACCGGCCCGCGCCGCTTCGATGGCCGCGTTCAGTGCCAATAAATTGGTTTGCTCGGCAATGGTGCGGATAACGTCGAGCACTTTGCCGATGCCTTTGGCCTGCTCGGCCAGGCCGCCCACTTGGCTGGAGCTTAGCTCTACACCACGGGTCAGGGCCTGGATGGAACTCAGTGCCTCGACCATACGTTGCTGGCCTTTCAAGGCGATGCTGCGCGACGCCTGGGACAGGTCGGAGGTGGTGGCGGCATTCCGGGCGACCTCTTCAATGGCCGTGGTCATCTCGGTGACGGCGGTGGCGGCCTGCTCGATCTCGCCATGTTGCTGCTGCAGGTCGCGGCTGCCCTCGGCAGTAACGGCATTCAGTTCCTCGGCCGCTGCCGCCAGTTGGCTCGACGAGCCGGTTATTTGCCGCAGTGTCTGCACCAGGTTGTTGCGCATGGTCTCTTGTGCCCGCAACAGGCGTGTGGCTTCGTCATTGCCGGTCGGGTTTATGGGCTGGCTGAGATCGCCCTTGGCGATGGTTTCAGCCACCCGTACCGCCTCAATGATGGGGCCGGTGATGCTGCGGGTCAGCAGCCAGGCCACCAGCACCGTGCCGCCACTTACCAGCACGATGACGATGGCGATACCGCCCACGGCATGCTGGTACGCGGCCACGGAAGTCTGGCCGGCAAGTTCTGCGCCCTTGTTGGCGAGGTCGATCAACTGATCGAAGTTCTTGGTCATCTGCTCATAGCTTTCTCGAATGCTGTTGAGAAAGTCACGGGCGCCAGCCTTGTCACCTGAGCGCGAGCGTTTGAGCATCTCGGTGTGGTTCTTGGCGTACCCTTCCAGGCTCTGGTTAAACACGTCCAGGCGCGATTTTTCCTCCGGCGTGCGCAACAGCGCTGCATATTGAGCCAGTTGCTCCTTGACGCTTTTCAGGCGACCCGCGGATTTGTCTTCGTAGGTCTGCATATCGGCGTCGCTGGCGGACAGGATGTGCGCCATTTCCCCCAAGCGAAAACGATCCAGCGAGGCATTGGCCAGGGCGAGGATCCTCACGCGCTGCATCCAGTTGTTTTGGATGTCGGCAGCCTGGGACTGCACTTCGCCGATCTGCTTGAGCGCGAACAGGCCGAGAAACACACTCAGCGACGCAATAGCAGCGAAGCCGATGAAGGCTCTGGCTGCGATTCTTATATTTCTCAGGAACATGGGTTTTCGCTCGGGCTGGGAACGCGTTGAAGAGCTGTGTCAGGCGGGTGCCCCAGACGGGGCAGGCGGATCGCCACAATCCTTAGTCGGCGGCCGAGACAAAGTCTTTAGGCGTTACGCGAAAGTGTCATCTTCGCCAAAAGAAAAACCCCAACCGGGTAACCGGTTGGGGTTTTTTGTGGGGCGTTCAGAGTGTTCAGGCTTTCTTGCGACTCGCCAGCGCTGTGACCGCGTAGCCAATACAGGCTGCCAGGATCGACCCGGTGAGGATGCCCATTCGATCCTCACCCGCGAACTCACTGGCGCCCGGCACAAACGCCAGGGAGCCGACAAACAGGCTCATGGTGAAGCCGATGCCGCACAAGATGGCCACTCCCAGCACTTGGCCCCAATTGGCGCCGCTGGGCAGGGTGGCGATTCCGGTCTTGATGGCCAGCCAAGTGAGGCCGAACACGCCGATGGTCTTGCCGATCAGCAGGCCGGCAGCGATGCCCATGGGCACGTGGTGAGTGAAGCTGTCCAGGGTAACCCCGGTCAGCGACACGCCAGCGTTGGCGAAGGCGAACAACGGCAGGATAGCGTAGGCCACCCAAGGGTGCAGGGCGTGCTCCAGAGTCAGCAGTGGCGAGGGTTCGGCATTTTTGGTGCGCAGTGGAATGCAGAACGCCAAGGTTACCCCGGCCAGGGTGGCGTGCACGCCACTCTTAAGCACGCAGACCCACAGGATCAGGCCGATGATCATATACGGGCCGAGCTTGACCACGCCCAGGCGGTTCATCGCGATCAAGGCGACCAGGCACGTGGCCGCGCCCGCCAAGGCTGCATTCGACAGTTCGGCGGAGTAGAACACCGCGATGACGATGATAGCGCCCAGGTCATCAATGATGGCCAGGGTCATCAGGAACAGCTTCAGTGACACCGGTACACGCTTGCCGAGCAGGGCCAGGACGCCGAGTGCAAAAGCGATATCGGTGGCCATCGGGATTGCCCAGCCGGCAAGTGCGGCGGGGTTGTCCTTGTTCAGTGCCCAATAGATCAAAGCCGGCACCACCATGCCGCCAATCGCGGCCGCCCCCGGCAGTACCACTTGCGATGGCTTGGACAGGTGGCCGTCGAGCAACTCGCGTTTGACCTCCAGACCGATCAGGAGGAAGAACAGCGCCATCAGGCCATCGTTGATCCACAGCAGCGCTGGCTTGGCGATTTTCAGCGCGCCAACCTGCGCCACCACCGGCGTATCGAGGAAGGCGCCGTAGAGGTGGGATAGTGGTGAGTTATTGATGATCAGCGCCAAAGCGGCAGCGGCGATCAATAACAGACCGCTGGCGGCCTCCAGCTGGAAGAAACGGGTGAAAGTGTTACGCAGAGGCAAGGGATGCTCTCCAATAAGGTTCAATAGGTGGGTACCCTAACCCGTACTGTTAGTTGTTAAAACAAAAGTTATATTCTTATTTGTTATAAGAGAGGGTCAGGATCGGTCTTGCGTCAAAGCTTAGCAATTGTGTGTCTAATTGAGTCGTCACTGTATCTGTGTGGCGTGTAGGAAAGCCCCTAAAATCGGGACTGAAACCCTTAGAGACTCACCTCATGAACGACCACCGTACCTGGGCTCGCGAAGCCATCCGTGTCATCGAAGCGGACTTCCAGCGCAGCGCCGACACGCACCTCATCCCTCTTCCGTTGCCGGGGCTGCCGGGTATCGAGTTGTACTTCAAGGACGAGTCCAGCCACCCCACTGGCAGCCTCAAACATCGGCTGGCGCGTTCGCTGTTCCTTTATGCGCTGTGTAATGGCTGGCTCAAGCCGGGTGCGCCGGTGATCGAAGCGTCCAGTGGGTCTACTGCGGTGTCGGAGGCGTACTTTGCGCGTTTGCTTGACCTGCCGTTTATCGCGGTGATGCCGGCCACCACGTCCCAGGCGAAGATCGACCAGATTGCCTTCTATGGTGGCAAGAGCCATCTGGTAAAGGATCCGACGCAGATCTACGCCGAGTCCGAACGTTTGGCGAAGGAAAGTGGCGGTCACTTCATGGACCAGTTCACCTACGCCGAGCGCGCGACGGACTGGCGGGCAAACAACAACATCGCTGAGTCGATTTTCCAGCAGATGCGTTTTGAGCATTACCCGGAGCCGAGCTGGTTGATTTCCAGCCCCGGCACCGGTGGCACCACGGCGACCCTGGGCCGCTACGTGCGTTATCGCCAGCATTGCACCCGCGTGCTGTGTGCCGATGCCGAGCGTTCGGTGTTTTTTGACTACTACCAGACGGGCGATGCCAGTTTGCGTCTGGAGTGCGGTTCACGCATCGAAGGGATCGGCCGGCCACGCGTCGAGGCTTCGTTTTTACCCCAGGTGATTGATGCGATGGTCAAGGTGCCGGATGCGCTGTCATTGGCAGCCATGCATTACCTGGCCGAGCGGTTGGGGCGGCGGGTGGGTGGTTCCAGCGGGACTAACCTGATCGGCGCTTTGGTCGCGGCGCTGCAGATGAAAGCGGCGGGGGAGTCGGGGTCGATCGTGGCGATCTTGTGTGATGGGGGCGAGCGGTATGCGAACACATACTACGATCAGGCTTGGTTGGCGGAGCAGGGGTATGAGCTTGGCGGCTTGATTGCAGCCGTTGCGGCCAGTGTAGAGAAGGGTGAGCCGTTGCCTGCCAGCGTCCTGCGCGCAAATATCTGACACGCCCAATAAACCCATGTGGGAGCTGGCTTGCCTGCGATGGCGGTGGTTCAGTCGATAAATTCGGCGACTGACACTCCGTTATCGCAGGCAAGCCAGCTCCCACATTTGATACGGGTTGGCTGTAAGAAGTGCTTAAGCTTCTATACCCAGCATATCCCGCGCCAACGCTTCGGCAATCCGAATTCCGTCAACACCCGCCGACAGGATGCCACCGGCGTAACCTGCGCCTTCACCGGCCGGGAACAAGCCTTTCACGTTCAGGCTCTGCATCGACTCGTTACGGGTAATGCGCAGCGGCGACGAAGTGCGGGTCTCGATACCGGTCAACACGGCATCGTGCAGCGAATAGCCTTTGATCTGCTTCTCGAACGCCGGCAGCGCTTCACGAATCGCCTCAATGGCGAAGTCCGGCAATGCCAGCGCCAGGTCGCCCAGGGCCACCCCCGGCTTGTAGGACGGTTCCACACTGCCAATGGCGGTGGACGGCTTACCGGCGATGAAATCACCCACCAGCTGCGCCGGCGCCTCGTAGTTGCTGCCGCCGAGGATGTAGGCGTGAGACTCCAGGCGCTCCTGCAACTCGATACCGGCCAGCGGTCCGCCTGGGTAATCCACCTCAGGCGTGATGCCGACCACGATGCCGGAGTTGGCGTTGCGCTCGTTGCGTGAATATTGGCTCATGCCATTGGTGACCACGCGGTTCGGCTCGGAAGTCGCCGCCACCACGGTGCCGCCCGGGCACATGCAGAAGCTGTAGACCGAACGGCCGTTCTTGGCGTGGTGTACCAGTTTGTAGTCGGCGGCGCCCAGTTTCGGGTGCCCGGCGTATTTGCCCAGGCGCGCTGCGTCGATCAGTGACTGCGGGTGTTCGATACGGAAGCCCACCGAGAATGGTTTGGCCTCCATGTACACACCACGGCCGTGCAGCATACGGAAGGTGTCGCGGGCGCTGTGGCCCAGGGCCAGAATCACGTGCTTGGAGAGGATCTGCTCGCCGCCGTCGACGACCACGCCGTTCAACTGGCCGTCTTCGATCAGCACATCAGTGACGCGCTGCTCAAAACGCACTTCACCACCGAGAGCGATGATCTGCTCGCGCATGTTTTCCACCACGCCGGTCAGGCGGAAGGTGCCAATGTGCGGCTTGCTGACGTAGAGGATTTCTTCCGGCGCGCCGGCCTTGACGAACTCGTGCAGCACTTTGCGACCGTGGAACTTCGGGTCTTTGATCTGGCTGTAGAGTTTGCCGTCGGAAAAGGTCCCGGCACCGCCTTCGCCAAATTGCACGTTGGACTCGGGGTTGAGCACGCTTTTGCGCCACAGGCCCCAAGTGTCTTTGGTGCGCTGGCGCACTTCCTTGCCGCGTTCGAGGATGATCGGCTTGAAGCCCATCTGCGCAAGCAACAGCCCGGCGAAAATGCCGCAGGGGCCGAAACCCACCACGATCGGCCGTTCAACCAAGCCTCGCGGCGCCTGGCCCACCACTTTGTAGCTGACGTCCGGTGCCGGGTTGATGTTGCGGTCATCGGCGAACTTGAGCAGCAGGGCGGCTTCGCCCTTTACGTTCAGATCGATGGTGTAGATGAAGCACAGCTCCGACGATTTCTTGCGCGCGTCGTAGCTGCGTTTGAACAGGGTGAAGTCGAGCAGGTCATCACTGGCGATGCCCAGGCGCTGCACGATGGCAGGCCGCAGGTCTTCTTCGGGATGGTCGATGGGCAGCTTGAGTTCGGTGATTCGTAACATGACAGGATCCGGTGGGCGGCGGGCTTCGATGCCGGCTGTTTTGCAAACCGGCGATTATAAGCCCCAAAGGCTGATTCCCGTCATGTTAAAACAGCCCAAGGCTGAATCAGTCGTCCCGCGAGCCGCCGAATGATGCACAACCGCGCTGGACCTGGCCATTGACCCGCAACTCGGCGGTCATGTGTTGCAAGCTCCCGCTGGCGGCATCGATGCAGCGTTGTGGGGCTACCCACAGTTCGATGTGCTGGTTATTGGCTTCGGTCATCAGGTTGAAACGGCCGTCACCCAGTTGCTCTTCGACAAAAGGCACCGCCAGTGGCGGCTGGCCCTCGCGTTCCAGCACCATGCCCTTGGCCGTTACGCTCATCGCCCAGGCCGGTTTATGGCCATTGGCCCGCAGAATCATGCGTTTGAAGTCCGGGTCGTTACAGGCCGAGGTCGAGCGTTCTACACGATACAGTTGTTGCAGGTCGACCGAACCCTGGGTGCCGCTGGCCACCCCGGAAAACTTGCCGCGTAAATCGGCAAACAGCACGCCTTGCTGGCCGGCCAGGGACGCGGCTTCCTGCAAGACGCTGGTGCCGCCGGTGTCATTGACCACGTAGTTGCGTTTGTCGCCGCACGGCTGGAACAGCAGTTTGTCGCCCACTGCCGTGAGCTCACCCTGCATGCGGGTCAGCCCGACGGTAGACGGTTTGGCCGGCTCGCTCTCGAACATCTGGCAAGCGGTGAAGAGGGGCAGCAGGGCAAACAGAGCAAGGGTACGGGCGGCGCGCATTATTGGGTCTCCAAACTAGTGCCGCCACGTTACGCAGGGTGGCGCCGCATCACAAGCTCGGGACACAGTTTGAATAATCTGTTCCCTGGACGATGGCAGCGCAGGCGTTACTAATAGGGATGTTTCCTATAGTGAAGATTGGAGAGCCGTGAGAGTGTCGGCGTTTTTGGTAGGGGGCCGTGATGAGTATCAAATGGAGTATTTGCGTTCTTTTGCTCTGGGCAGGCGCTGCCTTGTCAGACGAGCCCATCCGGTTCGTCCTCTCGTCAGCCAGTGATTTCACCGACATCTCGGTGACGCTGAAAAAGGCCGAAAACCCTGATCCGGCCTACGTTGAGGTGAATGTCACGTTAACTCCTGAAGCGAAGGCAAGAGCGAAATCCCTTACGTTGCTTGCCTACAAGAAGCACCTGACACTTTATGTCGACGGCTATCAGCTCAGTACCGCCATGGTTCAAAGTGAGCTGGGTGGGCAGTTCAGTTTTGTTGCCCCGCGCGCACTGGTGATCGAGTGGATGTCTCAGTTCTCGCGTGAGGCAAGCGCCACTCAACCCACGATGTAGGTCTGACCAGTCTGTAAGCCTTCGACACTTTTCGCGTAGGCCAGTGCTACATCGGCACCCGGAGCCGGTTTGTAGCCACGGAAGTACGGCGCGTAGCTGCCCATGGCTTCGAGCAAGACGGTCGGGCTCACCGAGTTGATGCGCAAGCCGCGCGGCAATTCGATCGCCGCCGCCTTGACGAAGGCATCCAATGCGCCGTTGACCAATGCGGCAGAGGCGCCGGTGCGGATCGGATCGCGGTTCAGGATGCCGCTGGTAAAGGTGAACGAGGCACCGTCGTTGGCGTAGTCGCGGCCGATCAGCAGCAGGTTGACCTGGCCCATCAGCTTGTCCCGCAGGCCCAGTTCAAAGTCGGCTTCGCTCATCTCACCCAGTGCCACAAAATTCACACTGCCTGCCGCGCAGACCAACGCGTCGAACTTGCCGGTCTGCTCGAACAGTTTGCGGATCGATGCGCTGTCGCTGATATCCACCTGGAAGTCGCCGCCGCTGCGGCCGATGCTGATCACCTCGTGACGCTGCGCCAGTTCCGCCTTGACCGCTGAGCCGACCGTGCCGCTGGCACCAATCAATAGGATTTTCATCGTGCTGTTCCTCCGGGGATTAAGTGAGGTTTCAGTCTAGGATGGCTTTTTAAGTGGATAAACGCGCTAATAGGCAACCTTTGGTTTTCAATTGGAAACAATCCATGAGCGAAATGGATGACCTGGCGGCCTTTGCCGTGCTGATCGAGGCGGGCAGTTTTACCCTGGCGGCGGAGCAATTGGGCTGCAGCACGGGCCAATTGTCCAAGCGCATCAGCCAATTGGAAGCGCAGTTTTCGGTGGTGTTATTGCACCGTACCACTCGCAAGCTCAGCCTGACCGCCGCCGGTGCGGCGTTGTTGCCCCAGGCTCAGGCGCTGGTGGCCCAGGTGGAGCGCGCCCGTCAGGCGTTGGCGCGGCTCAAGGACGATCTGGCTGGGCCAGTGCGTATGACGGTTCCGGTGTCGCTGGGGGAAACCTTCTTCGATGGCTTGTTGCTGGAGTTCACCCAGCAATACCCGCAGGTTCAGATCGAGCTGGAACTGAACAACAGCTACCGCGACCTGGCGCGTGATGGCTTCGATTTGGGCGTGCGCATGGGGGCGATGGATAACGAGCGGCTGGTGGCCAAGCCACTGTTGGCCTGGCATGAAATGACCTGCGCCAGCCCGGCCTACCTTGCGCAGCATGGCGAACCGCTGACGCCTGCGGATCTGGCCGCGCACACCTGTCTGCTCAACAGCCATTACAGCGGGCGTGAGGAGTGGTTGTACCACCAGCAACATGAACTGCTGCGGGTGCGGGTCAGCGGTACCTTCGCTTCCAACCACTACAACCTGTTGAAAAAAGCCGCCTTGGTGGGCGCCGGCATCGCCCGCCTGCCGTCCTACGTGTTACCGGCAGAACTGGCCGACGGGCGCTTGCGCTGGCTGCTGCGTGATTATCAAACGCGCAGCATGCCGATGTACCTGGTTCATCCTTATCAAGGTGGCCTGCCGCGCCGAACCCAAGTGTTGGCCGACTACTTGGTGGACTGGTTCAGACGCAGCGGCGAAACCCTGGATCGCCTTCAGCGGTAGCGGCGCGCGATCAGGTGATCAATCGACAGGCAACCTGGGCCTTTGGCCACCAACAGCAGCAGTAACGCGATCCAGGTGCCATGGGTGGGGTAGGCCTCGGGGTAGACGAACAGTTGAATGGTCAAGGTCATGCCGATCAGCGCCAGGGCCGAGAAGCGCGTGGCAAAGCCCACCAGGATCAGTACCGGGAAAAAGTGTTCGGCAAATGCTGCCATGTGCGCGGCCACTTCCGGTGACAGCAAGGGCACGTGGTACTCGCTGCGAAACAGCGGCAGGGTTGAAGCGGCAAGCTTGGGTTCGCCCAATTGGAAGGTGCCGTTGATGATATCAATCGCAAAGCCTTCGACCTTGGTCTGGCCGGACTTCCAGAACACCGCCGCAATGGAAAACCGTGCGAGAAAGGCGATCAGGCTGTAGGGGATTTTTTCGAACAGCGCGATGGTCCGTTTTACCAGGCAAGTAGGGGAAGTGTTCATGGCGATTCCTTTTGTTCTGTGTGCAAATGAATGATGGCGTCGTGGCTGATCAGCAGTGTCAGGCAATGGTTGAGGTCGAATTCGGCTGATGCTTCAAGCGCGTGCTCTACCGCCATTTCCAGGCCTGATCCCTGGTCAAGGCTGTTGATAAACGCCACCGAACCGCTGTCGATGGCGAAGACCTTGACCGCCAAGCCCTGGCGTAACACCAGTGCACTTTGGGCGTACCAAGGGTTCAAGGTGGCAATGGTGCCTTCGGTCTGGTGCGCGGCCCATACCGCAACCACGGCGTAGGGTGAATTCAAGGTGGCCAGGGACGGATGCAGGTGCAGGCTTAGCTGCCCCAGGTCGGTCGGCCCTTGCAGTTGTTCTAGGATGGCCTGCTGATTCAGTGGCTGGCGGTCCGCGGCGTGATAAGCACGCACCCGCAGGCGTTCCAGGCGTGCGACGTCCGCCAGGTAAGGCACGCTCGCAGCCGGTTCGAACGCCTGGATGAACGCGGCAAACGTGCTGCCGTAATCGCTGATCAACGGGCTGTCGGGCGGGCTGGCTTGCACGTACAGGCTGGCCATCGCGCGAAAAAATTCATCGCCAACCAATTGCAGCGTTACCGGATAAGCGGCGGCGAGCGCGTTGATCAGCGAGCTGTGGACATTGTTTCGATACACCGCGAAACGGCTGGCCGGGTCGGCGCCGTTGCTGCTGAACAATCCGTCGGGGCAGGCCTGATCGGCGTCGAGCAAGGCGCCGGCAAATGCAGCTTGATCGCTCATGGCTTCAATACCTTCGCCTGTGACAGATGCCAGTCGGCGTGTTGGGCTTCGGCGTGTAACACGCTGAAGGCGGGCACCTGGTTGTCCCGCTCGATCAGCGTGGCCACCGGGCCGGTGCACTTGAGCACCTGTTCATAGAGCTGCCACACCGCGTTATCGATGGGCGCGCCATGGTCATCGATCAGCAGGCGGTCGCCCAGGCTGTCGGTGTCTTCGGCAAAGCCGGCCAGATGAATCTCACCGACGGCCTTCAGCGGTAGCGCATTGATGTAGGCCAGTGGATCGCGCTGATGATTGATGCACGACACATAGACGTTGTTGACGTCCAGCAACAGCCCGCAACCGGTGCGCCGGATGACCTCGCTGATGAAGTCCGTCTCGTCCAGGGTCGAGCGTTGGAACTGCAGGTACGTCGAGGGGTTCTCCAGCAGCATCGGCCGCTTGAGGGTGCTTTGTACCTGATCGATGTGCTCGCACACCCGGTCCAGGGTCGCGGCGTCGTAGGCAAGCGGCAGCAAGTCATTGAGGAACACCGGGCCGTGGCTGGACCAGGCCAGGTGTTCAGAGAAAGAGTGGGGTTGATAGCGTTCGATCAGCGTGGCCAACCGTGCCAGGTGCTCACGATTAAGCGGGCCTTCGCCGCCGATGGACAGACCCACGCCATGCAATGACAGTGGGTACTGCTCGCGTATCAAACCCAGGTAGTGATGAAACGGGCCGCCGGCGACCATGTAGTTTTCGGCGTGAACTTCAAAAAAACCGATATCGGGCGACGTCTCGAGCACTTCAAGAAAATGCTCGTTCTTCAGCCCCAGCCCGGCCCGGTAAGGGAGGCCGGGCACCTGAGCCGGTGAGACCGTGTGCTGGGGTAAAAGCGTCATCATCAGTACTCAGGTTTTGCAGGGTTTCAGGACTTGGCGGTGAAGGCTGCTTCCTGGCCGAAACCGGTCGGCGAGGTGGCGCTTGGGGTCTTGGCGCACGTGCCGGCTGGGACCAGTTTCCAGGCGTTGGCCTGGTCTTTGACTTTCGAGGTACCGGCGCAGGTAGTACCGGCGCCTGCAGCGCAATCGTTCTTGCCGGCTTCGGCGACACCAAAGCACTTGTCCATTTTCGCTTCGTCAGCGTGGGCCATGTTGGTCAGGGCGGAAAAGCTCAGGGCCGAACCCAGGGCCAGAACGAGGGTAGCGGCGGACAGCGAACGGGATTTAGTAGTCATGGTGTAACTCCAGCAGTGAGGTTGGGTAAGGAAGCGTTTTTGCTTGCTTACCCCTCTAGAGTTGGGGCATCAGGCTGCGTTACAGCAGGTGATAAATAAATTTTCGAGGCCGAGCAAATGGCGCCGTGAATCTTAGTGTTCGCAAGCCCCGTATGCGCTTGCTGTAGGATCAAGCAATGCCTGGCACTGGGCGAATGTGCGCAAGACCAATAAGGAGCGTTGGCTGTGAAAAACCGCTTTGCAGATTTTTTCATCAGCAGAAATTTCTCATTCTTGTGGCTGGGGCAAGCCCTCTCATCGTTTGGCGAGTTCGTTTTCGAGAGCACCGTCATTGTGTGGCTGGTGACTGACCTGTTTCACGACAGTGCGTTCTTGCCGACGGCCGTAGGCCTGGCAGTGGCGGCTTCGGCTATACCGCGTGTATGGGTGGCCCCACTGGCCGGGGCTTGGGTCGATCGGATGGCCCCGTTGTACGTGATGATCGCGGCGGATGGGATTCGGGTGCTCAACTTCCTGATCTTTTTCGTGATCTATTCACTGGCCGGGCTGGACCCGATGCAAGTGTTCGTCGGCGTTCTGCTGTTGTTGTTGGTGAACAGCACGGCCGCACAGTTTTTCAACCCGTCACGCCAGGCGATCATGCAAGTGGTCATCCCTTCGGCACGCCGCGTTGAGGCATCGGCCAAGGCAATGTTTTCCCTGACGGGCATTTCAGTGTTGTCGGCGTCCCTGGGGCCGGCCTTGTTTGTCTGGGTGGGCCCCGCCCTGGCACTGCTGATCAATGTGCTGGCCTTTGCCTGTTCGGCCCTGTGCATCGCATCTACCCAGGGCCTGCGCCGGACCTTGCTGGCCGAGCAACAACGGCTGCCCTTTTGGCATGGAGTGCTCGCAGGGCTGCGGTTTTCCTGGGGGCACGCCTCGATCAGGACGTTGTTGATCGGTGTCGCGTTGTACGGGTTTTCCCTGGGGGTCAATAACGTCGCGTTGTCCTTGTACGCCTTCAAAACCCTGGGCTTGAGCCCTTATGAATACGGCCTGATTCTCGCAGCGTTCCCTGTGGGCGGGTTGATTGCTGCCGTGCTGGTCCGGCCGCTGTTGAAGTCATTGAGCACGCGCCAGGCCTTTACCTTTGCGTTGCTGTGCATGGGGTTCAGTTACCTGGCGTATTCGCTGCATCCGCCGTTTTACCTGGCCTGGGCGCTGATGTTCAGTTGTGGGTTGTTCTTCTCGGTGTTTGCGATTGTGCAAGGGCCGATGCTTCAGGAAGCCGTGCCTGAAGGCTACATGGGGCGTGTGTCCGCGACGGTCACGCCGGTACTGGCCATCGCCTCGTTGACCGGTACGCTGGTGTGTTCTCAGACATTGAATAGGGCAGAGCGCGTCATAGCCTATTTCGACGCGCCGCTGGATGTGTACGGCGCGTATATCTTCCTGGCGGCGGGCTTGCTGCTATTGGGCGGGGCATTGATGCTGGCCGGCCAGCGCGCGGGCAAGGGGGAGTTGGTCGCGACGCTTTGAACCGCGATAAAAAAACGGCCCGAAGGCCGTTTTTTTGTTACCTCAATGGCTCAGCCACCGAGATAGGCTTCACGCACCTTCGGATCCGTGAGCAATTGCTCCCCGGAGCCCTGCATCACCACCCGGCCGTTTTCCAGCACGTAGGCGCGGTCGGCGATTTTCAGCGCCTGGTTGGCGTTCTGCTCCACCAGGAATACCGTCACACCGTCCTTGCGCAGTTGTTCGATGATATCGAAGATCTGCTGGATGATGATCGGTGCCAGGCCCAGTGAAGGCTCGTCGAGCAGCAACAGCTTGGGCTTGCTCATCAGCGCCCGGCCGATGGCGAGCATTTGCTGCTCGCCGCCGGACATGGTGCCGCCGCGCTGGCTGAAGCGTTCCTTGAGCCGTGGGAACAGGTGCAGCACCTTGTCCATCTGCTCCTGATAATCGCCCTTATCGGTGAAGAACCCGCCCATGGCCAGGTTCTCTTCCACCGTCAGGCGCGAGAACACACGACGGCCTTCGGGCACCACGGCAATGCTCTTGCGCATGATCTCGGAGGAAGCCTGGCCCACCAGTTCTTCACCCAT
The DNA here is from genome assembly GCF_044218855.1 of Pseudomonas sp. B19125. Taxonomy (NCBI): domain Bacteria; kingdom Pseudomonadati; phylum Pseudomonadota; class Gammaproteobacteria; order Pseudomonadales; family Pseudomonadaceae; genus Pseudomonas; species Pseudomonas sp. B19125. The sequence continues at coordinate 5,415,516 of NZ_CP162589.1, read as the reverse complement.
GTAGCGGATGCTGCCGCTATGGGCCTGGGGTGAACCGCACAGGGTCATCAGCAAGGTCGACTTGCCGGCACCGTTGGCGCCGATCAGCGTGACGATTTCACCTTGGCGCACTTCCACGTTGACGCTGTGCAGCGCCTGGATCTTGCCGTAGAAAGTGGAAACGTTTTCGAATTGCAGCATTTTACGCTTCCCCCAAATAGGCTTTGATCACTTCCGGGTTGTCGCGGATCTGCTCCGGCGTACCGTTGGCCAATGGCGTGCCCTGGTTGATCACCACGATGTGGTCGGAAATGCTCATGACCAGTTTCATATCGTGTTCGATCAACAGCACCGTGGCGTTGTTTTCCTCACGCAGCACCGTGATCAGCGCCTTGAGGTCTTCGGTTTCCTTGGGGTTCAGGCCGGCGGCCGGTTCGTCGAGCATCAGGATCCGCGGGCGGGTCATCATGCAGCGAGCGATTTCCAGTCGGCGTTGTTGGCCGTAAGCCAGGGTGCCGGCCGGGCGGTTGGCAAACTCGGTGAGGTTGACCTTGTCCAGCCAGTACGCCGCGTATTCCATGGCCTCGCGCTCGCTCTTGCGGAACGCCGGGGTCTTGAACAGGCCAGCAAAGAAGTTGGTGTTCAAGTGCCGGTGCTGGGCGATCAACAGGTTTTCGACCGCCGTCATGTCCTTGAACAAGCGCACGTTCTGGAAGGTACGCACCACGCCCTTGCGGGCGATCTCGTGACCGGCCAGGCCCTGGATGGGTTGGCCATCCAGCAGGATGCTGCCACCGCTCGGCTTGTAGAAGCCGGTAAGGCAGTTGAACACCGTGGTCTTGCCGGCGCCGTTCGGGCCGATCAGCGCCACAACCTGTTTCTCTTTGACGGTCAGGGCCACGCCGTTGACCGCGAGCAAGCCGCCAAAACGCATGCTCAAGTTTTCGACTTTCAGGATCTCGCGGCTCATTTGCGCAGCTCCATGTGTGGGCGTTGCATCGGCAGCAGACCTTGGGGACGCCAGATCATCATCAGTACCATCATGGCGCCGAACATCAACATGCGGTATTCGCTGAACTCACGCATCATTTCCGGCAGCAGGATCATCACGATCGCCGCCAGGATCACGCCCAGCTGCGAGCCCATGCCACCCAGTACCACGATGGCGAGAATGATCGCCGACTCGATAAAGGTGAACGACTCCGGGGTCACCAGGCCTTGGCGCGCGGCGAAGAAGCTGCCGGCGAAACCGGCGAAGGTTGCCCCCAGGGTGAATGCCGAGAGTTTGATGACGGTCGGGTTCATGCCTAATGCACGGCAGGCGATTTCATCTTCGCGCAACGCTTCCCACGCGCGGCCGATCGGCATGCGCAGCAGGCGGTTGATCACGAACAGTGCCGCCAATGCCAGCAACAACGCCACCAGGTACAGGAACACCACTTTGCTCACCGGGTTGTAGTCGATCCCGAAGTATTCGTGGAAGGTCTGCATGCCTTCGGCTGCGGTGCGGTCGAACGACAGCCCGAAGAACGTCGGTTTGGGGATGCTGCTGATGCCGTTGGGGCCACCTGTGATATCGGTGAGGTTCCGCAGGAACAGCCGGATGATTTCACCGAAGCCCAGGGTCACGATCGCCAGGTAGTCACCGCGCAGGCGCAGCACCGGGAAACCCAGCAGGAAGCCGAACGTGGCCGCCGCCATGCCGGCCAGTGGCAGGCAGATCCAGAAGCCCCAGCCCAGGTAGTGCGAGAGCAGCGCGTAGGTGTAGGCACCCACGGCATAGAAACCCACATAACCGAGGTCGAGCAGGCCGGCCAGGCCGACTACGATGTTCAGGCCCAGGCCCAGCAACACGTAGATCAGGATCAGGGTGGCAATGTCGACGGCGCCGCGCGAGCCGAAGAACGGCCAGATCAACGCGGCCACGATCAGCCCGATGATGATGTAGCGCTGGGTACGCGGCAGGGTCAGGAATTGGCTGACCTTGGGCGACACCAACGGGCCACGGTTGCCCTTGAAAAACGCACCGACCTGCTGGGTGAACAGCACGCGCAGGAACATCAGCACCGAGCACAGGGCGATGATGGTCAGGGTCACGGGACCGGTGCCATGCACTTCCAGGTTGATGCCGACAATGCTCAGCTTGAGGCCGAGTACCGGAAAGGCCACGGCCCAGACCAGCAAGGCGCTGAAAAACGCCGATTTAAGATATCTGCTCATACTTTCTCAACCTCCGGACGGCCCAGGATGCCGGTCGGACGGAACAACAGCACCAGAACCAACAGGCCGAACGCCACGACGTCCTTGTACTGGTCGCCGAACACGTCGGCGCCAAAGGCTTCAGCCACACCCAGCACCAGCCCGCCGAGCATCGCGCCCGGAATACTGCCGATACCGCCCAAGACCGCTGCGGTAAAAGCCTTGAGGCCTACCAGGAAACCGGCGTTGGGGTTGATCACGCCGTACTGCATGCTCAGCAGCACCGCCGCAATGGCTGCGAGTGCGGCACCGATCACGAAGGTCAGGGCGATGATGTTGTTGGTGTTGATGCCCAACAGGTTGGCCATCTTGATGTCTTCGGCGCAGGCCCGGCAGGCGCGCCCCAGACGGGAGCGGGAAATGAACAGGGTCAGGCCGAGCATTGCCACCAGGGTGACGACGAAAACCAGCACCTGCATGTACGAAATCAGCACTTCTTGTGCGCCACCTGGGCCGAAGGAGAAGCTCCCCGGAATCAGGTTGGGAATGGACTTATCCTTGGAGTCCTGGGACAGCAATACAGTGTTCTGCAGGAAAATCGACATGCCGATGGCGGAAATCAGCGGGATCAAACGGTTGCTGCCACGCAAGGGGCGGTAGGCGACGCGCTCGATACTGTAGCCATAAGCACTGGTCACGACGATCGATGCCAGGAACGCAGCGGTCATCAACAGCGGCAGGGAATGGATACCCAGCATGGCCAGCCCGGCAAGGGCGATGAAGGCCACGTAGGAACCAATCATGTACACCTCGCCATGGGCGAAGTTGATCATTCCAATGATGCCGTAAACCATTGTGTAGCCAATGGCTATCAAGGCATAGGTGCTGCCAACGGTCATGCCGTTAACCAGCGTTTGGAAAAAATGATAGATCTCAGGCATTACAGCGCTCCTAAAAACCCGATACGCATTTCACTGGTGGAGTCATTTCCGGCTCGGTGCCCTGCTCTGTGATCAGGTTGCACGAAGCGTTTGCCAGCGAACCGCTGGTGACGGTTTTAAGATTTTCAGGTGAGCCAGCGCCCGGATCGCGGGTGACATGGCCCATAAACCTCGTAAAACAAAGCCCACTGCTCTCACAGTGGGCTTGTTGGACCAGTAACGCCTGGCTTACTGAGGGGAAACTTCGGTTTTTGGTTTACCGAAGTGCCATTCGTAGACCACGAATTTGAAGTCCTTCAGGTCGCCCTTGGCGTCGAAGCTCAGGTCGCCGGTTGGGGTCTTGAAGGTGCCGGCGTGGATAGCAGCAGCCACTTTGGCGGTGTCTTCGCTTTTCGCGGCGGCGATACCGCCGGCGATCACTTCAACGGCCGAGTAGGCCGGGAACACGAACGGACCGGTTGGGTCCTGCTTGTTCTTGGTGAACTCTTCAACGATGGCCTTGTTGGCCGGGTCGGTGTCGAAGGATTTCGGCAGGGTGACCAGCAGGCCTTCGGAAGCGCCCTGGGCGATTTGCGAGATGGAGTCGTTACCCACACCTTCTGGGCCCATGAACTTGGCGTTCACGCCTTTTTCCTTGGCCTGGCGCAGGATCAAGCCCAACTCTGGGTGGTAGCCGCCGTAGTAGACGAAGTCGACGTTGGCTTGCTTGAGCTTCTGGATCAGCGAGCCGAAGTCTTTGTCGCCAGCGTTGATGCCTTCGAACAGGGCGACTTTCACGCCTTTCTTCTCGAGGGTCTGCTTGACGGCGGTGGCGATGCCTTCACCGTACTGCTGTTTGTCGTGGATAACAGCAACGACTTTCGGCTTCACGTGGTCAGCAATGTAGTTACCGGCCGCTGGGCCTTGGGCGCTGTCCAGGCCGATGGTGCGGAACACCAGCTTGTAGCCACGGGAAGTGATTTCCGGGCTGGTAGCCGCCGGGGTGATCATGATCACGCCTTCGTCTTCATAGATGTCGGACGCTGGCTGAGTGGAGCTGGAGCAGAGGTGACCGACCACGAACTTGACGCCGTCGTTGACCACTTTGTTCGCTACGGCAACGGCTTGTTTTGGATCGCACGCATCGTCGTATTCTTTCGCTTCAAGCATTTTGCCTTCGACACCGCCCTTGGCGTTGATGTCAGCGATTGCCTGCTTGGCACCCATGAATTGCATGTCGCCGTATTGCGTCACTGGACCTGTCTTAGGCCCGGCGATACCGATCTTGATGGTGTCGGCTGCGAACGAATGGCCGGCAACCCCAGCCAGGACCATAGCGGCAAACAGTTTGGAAATCTGCTTAGTAGCCTTATTCATAGTGCTCCACTCTTACTGTTGTATTTTTTATAGTTCTAGCGGCCTTGTGAGCTGCAGAACCGGATCAGATATCGCGGATATCCCCCCGGCATTGCCCTGGCAACTGTACCGGTACAGTGTAGAGCGCCGGTTGATCGCTTGAAAAGCTGGCTGCTGGGGGCAAACCTTGGGTGTGTCGCTTTAATGAAAGAAAAAGACAGAATTGCGGCGGGCTTATGCCAGAGTTTCGGGCAATCCTTGGCTTTCCTGACACTTTCGTTCGGTGCCTCATTTGCAACTGGGTTTTTCTGCCTGACGCCTGACGCTATGATTGCGCCGATTTTTTCTTCAGGTGAATTCCCATGACGCAAGAACCTAGCACCCTCTATGCCAAGCTGCTCGGTGAAACCGCCGAAATTTCCTGGAAGGAGCTTGAACCGTTCTTTGCCAAGGGTGCCCTATTGTGGGTCGACGCTGGCCTGGATTTGATCGAAGCGGCCGAAGGAATGGCCGAGGATAACCGCGACAAAGTCGCTGGTTGGCTGGCCGCAGGGAGCCTTGGCGAAGTGTCTGCGACGCGGGCGTTGGACTTGGTTGAGCGTGATCCGAGCCTGTGGGCGGTCGTGGTTTCGCCGTGGATTCTGATCCAGGAAAGGGCGGCGCAAGAAAGGCTCGCACTATAAAGGTGCGCGTTTTATTGCCGAGCAAGTGTGTAGCCGAGTAACCGCTGGCGCCGTGATGGCATCTTGCCGTAGAGAAAGGTCACAGGTGACGGTGACGTAAGCGTCACGGGAACAGTTTTAAAGTGGGCGGAACATCGGGGGAATTGTTTCCGGGTGTGGCAAAGCCAGAGCGTGGGAACGATCAACCCTGACTTTTCAAGAGGAGTACCCGGCGTACTCCGATGATTCGGCCGCTCGTCGGCGTTCATCCAAGTAGATGATGGCTAAATCCCAAAGATACGACGTCATCGAATGGGCCTGACAATCGACGGCGGGCCGATGCGGACTGCACCAGGGTCCTTCGGCGCGATGGCGTCCTTATTGCCCTCGATGCTGAACGGGTAGAGTGGGTTGCGCATCTGGATGCCCTGGATCACACCCACCACATCGCTCAAAGGCACCGCCGGGCTCAGCAGGTAACCCTGGATAAAGTCGCAGCCGTGCTTGAGCAGCAGTTCAAATTGCGCCTGGGTTTCCACGCCTTCGGTGACCACCTGCAAGTGCAGGGTGTGGGCCATACCGATGATCGCCTGGACGATCTCGACATCGGCGGTGGACTTGGGAATGTCCTGGATAAACGACCGGTCTATCTTCAGGGTATTGAGCGGCAGGCGCTTGAGGTAGGCCAGGGATGAATAACCGGTGCCGAAATCATCAATGGCCAGCGAAACGCCCAGGGCGCGGATCTGGCGCAACAGTGCCAGGGTGCTGCTGATATTGCCCATCAGCGCGTTTTCGGTGACTTCCAGTTCCAGGCGGCTGGCGGCGATCCCGGCAAAACGCAGGGCGGCTTCGATCTCATCGGCTAGCTCGTCACGGGCCAGGTTCAAGGCCGAGCAGTTCACGGCCATGGTCAGCTCGGTGTAACCGCGGTCAGACAGCAGGCTCAAATCGTGACAGGCCTGACGCAATACCCAGTGGTCGAGTTCGGCAATCAACCCGTTGTTTTCGGCGATGCCGATAAACCGGTCCGGGGCCAGCAGCCCATGTTGCGGATGTTGCCAGCGCACCAGTGCTTCCAGGCGGGTGACCTTGCCCAGCTTCATGTCGAAGATCGGCTGGTAGAACAGCACCAATTCATTGCGGCCGCGCAACGCAGCGCGCAATTGCTCCTCCAGTTGCAGCTCGAGGAAGGCGCGGGTTTTAAGGTTGGAGCTGAAGAAGTTCAAGCTGTTGCGACCGGAATCCTTGGACTGGTACAGCGCCAGGTCAGCGGTTTTAAGCAACTCTTCGCAGGTCAGTCCGTCATCGGGGAACAGGCTGATGCCAATGCTGGTGGTCATCACCATGCGCCGGCCGGCCAGTTCGATTGGTTCTTTCATCTTATGCATGATGCGCTGGGCCAGGTGCCGCGCTTCGTCGCGATGGTGAATGTTGATCAGGATGCAGAACTCGTCGCCGCCAAACCGCGCGACCACATCGCTATGGCTGCGCACCGACCCCTTGATATGCCCGGCCAGTACGGTGAGCAGTTGGTCGCCGGCATCGTGGCCGAGGCTGTCATTGATGCGCTTGAAGTGGTCGATATCGAGGAAGATCACCGCCATCATGCCGTGGCCGGCGGTTTTTTCGGCGACCTTCTCGGCAAAGATCTGGTTGAAGCCGCGACGGTTGAGCAGGCTGGTCAGCGCATCGAAGTGCGCCACTTGTTGCAGCGAGGCACGGGCTTGGTCCAGCTCACTGAGCAGGGCGTTGACCCGGCGCAGGTCACGCTCCTTGTGCTGCAGTTTTTTGTCGGCGAGGGCGGCGCTGACGCTGCTGCCAATCACCAGCAGGGTGATCACGGCCACCGACAGGCCCAGTTGAATCGGGTTGTTATCCAGTGGCAACGACAGGTCAGCACCGGCCGGTACCAGCATCCGCATGGCCGCCATGCCGGTGAAGTGCATGCTGAGGATGCCCGCGCCCAGCACCAGGCTGGCGGCGTACTTGAGCAGTTGATGAAACACGCCGGCGCCGGTGCGCAGGTAGCTCGACAGCAACAGCGCGGCCAGGCTGGCGCCGATGGCAATCGCCACGGAGGCCATGAACAGGTCGGTCTCGAAGTACACATCGGCCTGGGAGCGCATGGCCGACATGCCCACGTAATGCATCAGCGCGATACCCAGGCCCATCCATACCGACGCCAGCAGGTATTGATGGAATCGCAGATGGGTATGACTCAGGGTTTGCATGGCGAACAGTGAAGCGATCAAGGCGATCACCAGCGAGGCGAACGTCATGATCAATTCATAATGAATGGCGATAGGTGCCTGGAAGGCCAACATGCTGATGAAGTGCGTCGACCAGATGCCACCCGCCAGGCAACCCGCTCCCAGCCAACGCCAATGACGGCGGGCGGTAGGGTCTTCGACATGGCCGACGCGCTCAGCCATGTCCAGCGTGCCGAAGCCGGCCGCGCAAGCAACCAGATACGCCAGTAGCACCAGAAAAGGGTTATGACTGCAATTGAGTAATAAGTGCCCGTTCTCTGGCAGGTCGGTAAAAAAATGCAGACCCAGCCATTCCATAGCAAGCCCCGTCATAGCGTCACGTCACAGCCAACGGCGATGACCTATGAAGTCGAGTATAGAAGCCGCGCAGGATTTGCCATGGATAATGGCACTTTGCTTTCAACCATTTTGGCATGCCCGCCATAGCGTTTGATGCTAAGCGCTGATCGGCAGGTCCAGTTCAAAAGGTGCTTCTAATGGCGGCAGGCCAAAGGCGGCGCGGGCGGTATCGCAGTCGACGTTCTGCTCGCCCTGGCTCCACGACGCATCGAACTCTCGGCAGGGGCTTGAGCGTTGTTCATAGATGGTGCAACGGGTGCCCTTGCCGACCTCACCCTCGAGGCTGCAACACCTGGCGGGTTTCTGGTCGGTACCAATCATCGCCACGCGTGTGGGGTTGATCTGCACCACCAGGTCATCGGGCACCGTGCCGCCCGATGAGGCGCACTCGCCCCAGAAGAAAGACACGCGAAAGTGTGAACAGCAGGCACCGCAACTCAGACACGGACTGGCTTCGGACATGGGCGTCATCGATAAGAAAAGTAGGATGTGGGTGTTACGGAAGGCTCGCCATTCTATCCGTGCCATGGCGGTTGGGAAGGGGGGCGCGAACTTATATTTTCGTAGGGAAAGTCCCGTCACTGCGGGTGAAATCATGCCCTATCAGCTTTACGAATCATTACAGACAAGCGTGCCTGGCCTGATTATGTTGCAGGTACCGGGCAGGATGCATCGGGCATCGCAGCTCTCATAACAATAAAAGAGACGGACCCATGCAGAACTCGACCCAAGCGGCGAATGCCTGGCGCATTCTGTTCCTGCTGTTCCTCGCCAACCTGTTCAATTTCTTCGACCGCACCATCCCCGCCATCATCATCGAGCCAATCCGCATGGAATGGCACTTGAGCGACTTCCAGCTCGGTATCATCGGCACCGCCTTCACCATCGTCTACGCCATCGCCGGCCTGCCGCTCGGGCGCCTGGCCGATACTGGCTCACGCAGCAAACTGATGGGCTGGGGCCTGTTTGCCTGGAGCGGGCTGACGGCGGTCAACGGCATGGTCGGCAGCTTCTGGACCTTTTTGCTGGTGCGAATGGGCATCGGCATCGGCGAAGCCAGCTACGCGCCGGCGGCCAATTCGCTGATCGGCGACCTGTTTCCCGCCCACCGCCGCGCCCGGGCCATGGGCATTTTCATGTTGGGCCTGCCGTTGGGCCTGCTGCTGGCGTTCTTCACCATTGGCGCGATGGTCAAGGCGTTCGACAGCTGGCGCGCACCGTTCTTTATCGCCGCTGTGCCGGGGCTGATCCTCGCGATCTTCATGTTCTATATCAAGGAACCCAAGCGCGGCGCAGCGGAAACCGTGCAAGTCTCCCAGGAGCGCGTCGACCGCCCGATTCGTCGCGTTCTGGCGGTGCCGACCTTCCTGTGGCTGGTGCTGGCCGGGTTGTGCTTTAACTTCGCCACCTATGCGTGCAATTCATTTTTGGTGCCGATGTTGCAGCGTTACTTCCTGATGCCGTTGCAGGACGCCGCGGTGGCCACCGGCGTGATCGTCGGCATCACCGGGCTGGTGGGCCTGACCCTGGGCGGCTGGATTGCCGACAAGATCCATCAGCGCGTCGCCAACGGCCGGCTGCTGTTTGCCGCGTGCAGCTTGATTATCTCGACCATTACCACTGCCTGGGCCTTGCACGCGGGGCGCATTGAGATTGGCGTGTTTGTGGCGCTGTTCAGTGTGGGCTGGTTGTTCGCCTATAACTTCTACACCTGCGTGTACACGGCGATTCAGGACGTGGTTGAGCCACGCCTGCGCGCCACGGCGATGGCGCTGTTTTTTGCCGGGTTGTACTTGCTCGGCGGTGGCATGGGGCCGGTGGTGGTGGGCGGCCTGTCCGACCATTTTGCCCATTCGGCGATGTACGCCGATGGCGCCTCGCAGATGACCGAGGCGTATAAAGCGGTTGGGTTGCACGACGCCATGTACCTGATTCCGGTGGCGCTGTTCTTGACCATGCTGTTTCTGTTCCAGGCCTCGCGCAGTTTTGTGCGCGATGCCAAGAAGATGAAGGATGGGTTGGGGGCGGTTGAGGTGCCGGCTGCTGCCGCTGTAGCTTGATCTTGATCGTTCCCACGCTCCGCGTGGGAATGCATCCTGTGACGCTCTGCGTCATGCTTCTAGGAGCGGACGCAGAGCGTCCAGGGCGGCGTTCCCACGCAGAGCGTGGGAACGATCAAATAAAAAAGGCCCGCAATGCGCGGGCCTTCTTTTTAGCAGGGCAGGGCGGTTATCAACCCGCCACCAACACCCGAATCGCCTCCAACCGCAGCGCCGCCTTGTCGAGCATGGCCAGGCCTTGCTCGCGCTGGTTGCGCAGCGCCACCAGCTCGCTGTCGCGCACGGTCGGGTTGACCGCTTGCAACGCGGTCAGGCGCGCCAGTTCTTCGTCGGTGTCGGCTGCCAGACGGCGTTTCGCCTCGGCCACACGCTCGGCGTGACGCGGGGTGATCTTCTCTTCACCGGCATTGATGCGTGGCGTGAGCTGATCGCGCTGGGCCTGCACAAACTTGTTGGCGCTGGCGCGTGGCACGCTTTCCAACTGGTCGTTCAAGGTTTCAAACGACACACGACCGGACAGGTCATTACCGTTGGTATCCAGCAGGCAGCGCAAGGCGGCCGGTGGCAGGTAGCGGCCCAGTTGCAGCGAGCGCGGCGCAACCACTTCACTGACGTAGAGCAGTTCGAGCAACACGGTGCCTGGCTTGAGCGCCTTGTTCTTGATCAGCGCCACGGCGGTGTTGCCCATCGAGCCGGACAGCACCAGGTCCATGCCGCCTTGCACCATCGGGTGCTCCCAGGTGATGAACTGCATGTCTTCACGCGACAGCGCCTGGTTACGGTCGTAGGTGATGGTCACACCTTCGTCGTCGCCCAGGGGGAAGCTGGCGTCGAGCATTTTTTCGCTGGGCTTGAGGATCAGTGCGTTTTCCGAATGGTCCTCGCTGTCGATGCCGAAGGCGTCGAACAGGGTTTCCATGTAGATCGGCAGGGCGAACTGGTCGTCTTGCTCAAGAATGTCTTCCACCAGCGCATCGCCTTCACCCGCGCCGCCGGAGTTGAGCTCCAGCAAGCGGTCGCGACCGGTGTGCAGTTCCTGTTCCAGACGCTCGCGCTCGGCACGCGCTTCGTCGATCAGGGCTTGCCACTCGCCGTCGTCGGCGTTTTCCAGCAGCGGCAGCAGGCGTGGGCCGAACTGATGCTGCAAGGCGTTGCCGGTCGGGCAGGTGTTGAGGAACGCGTTCAGCGCTTCGTGGTACCACTGGAACAGGCGCTCTTGCGGGCTGGTTTCCAGGTACGGCACGTGCAGTTCGATCACATGCTTCTGGCCGATCCGGTCCAAACGGCCGATCCGCTGTTCCAGCAGGTCGGGGTGGGACGGCAGGTCGAACAGCACCAAGTGGTGGGAGAACTGGAAGTTGCGGCCTTCACTGCCGATTTCCGAGCAGATCAGCACCTGGGCGCCGAACTCTTCGTCTGCGAAGTAGGCAGCAGCGCGGTCACGCTCGAGGATGTTCATGCCCTCGTGGAACACCGTGGCCGGGATGCCGGAGCGCACGCGCAGGGCGTCTTCCAGGTCCATGGCGGTTTCGGCGTGGGCGCAGATCACCAACACTTTGGTGCGCTTGAGCATTTTCAGCTGGTCGATCAGCCACTCGACGCGCGGGTCGAAGCGCCACCAGCGGTTTTCTTCTTCAACATCCGGTTGCGATTGGAAGCTGACTTCCGGGTACAGCTCGGCGTGTTCGCCCAGCGGCAGTTCGAGGTATTCGTCCGGGTTCGGCAGCGGGTAGGCATGCAGCTTGCGCTCCGGGAAACCCTGCACGGCGGCGCGGGTGTTACGGAACAGTACGCGGCCGGTGCCGTGGCGGTCGAGCAGCTCACGCACCAGGCGTGCGCTGGCTTCGGTGTCGCCATCGTTGACGGCGGTGAGCAGTGCTTCACCTTCGTCACCGAGGAAACCCTGGATGGTTTTGTGCGCTTTTGGCGACAGGCGGCCCTTGTCCAGCAGTTCCTGCACGGCTTCGGCTACCGGGCGATAGTTCTCGCTTTCGGCGCGGAAGGCGTGCAGGTCGTGGAAGCGGTTCGGGTCCAACAGGCGCAGGCGTGCGAAGTGGCTGTCCTGGCCCAGTTGTTCCGGGGTGGCGGTGAGCAGCAGCACGCCAGGGATCACTTCGGCCAGTTGCTCGACCAGCGCGTATTCCGGGCTGGCTTTTTCTTCATGCCACACCAAGTGGTGGGCTTCGTCGACCACCAGCAGGTCCCAGCCGGCGGCGAACAGCGCGTCCTGGGCCTTCTCGTCGTCCACCAGCCATTCGAGTGCAACCAGTGCAAGCTGGGTGTCTTCGAACGGGTTGGCGGCATCGCTTTCGATAAAACGCTCTTCGTCGAACAGCGCAACCTGCAGGTTAAAGCGGCGGCGCATTTCCACCAGCCACTGGTGTTGCAGGTTTTCCGGCACCAGGATCAGCACGCGGTTGGCGCGACCCGACAGCAACTGGCGATGAATCACCAGGCCGGCTTCGATGGTCTTGCCCAGGCCCACTTCGTCGGCCAGCAATACCCGTGGCGCGATACGGTCAGCGACTTCGCGAGCGATGTGCAGTTGGTGAGCAATAGGTTGCGCACGCACGCCGCCCAGGCCCCACAGCGAGGACTGCAACTGACGGCTGGTGTGTTCCAGCGTGTGATAGCGCAGCGAGAACCAGGCCAGCGGGTCGATCTGCCCGGCGAACAGACGGTCGCTGGCCAGACGGAACTGGATGAAGTTCGACAGTTGGGTTTCCGGCAGGGTGACCTGCTCGTTCTGCCCATTGAGGCCGTGGTAGACCAGCAGGCCATCGACGTCGTCGACTTCCTGTACGGTCATTTTCCAGCCTTCGAAATGGGTGATGCTGTCACCCGGCGAAAACCTCACGCGAGTGAGGGGCGCATTCCGTAGCGCATACTGACGAGTGTCGCCAGTGGCCGGATAGAGCACGGTCAACAAGCGCCCGTCCTGTGCCAGAACGGTGCCTAACCCCAGCTCTGCTTCGCTGTCACTAATCCAGCGTTGCCCCGGTTGATACTGCTGCGCCATGCTGCCTGACTCCCGCCGTGAAAAAGCCGACTATTCTAACGGAACACGGCTTCCAGACCAAAAGGAATAGCTGCAGCTTCAAGCTTTAAGCTCCAAGCGGCAAGAAAAAGGGCGATATGTTCGTCGGATAGATGACGATTGGTTCACAAGTTGGGGGCTTGATGCTCAAGTCGCCCCTCCCGCAGCCGACAGTCTGCGCAATAGGAGACTAAAAACCATGCTGCCACCCATACTGCCCTTGAGCGTTGTACCGGTCACGTCGCAACTTGATCCGGTGCGCCAGAAGCCGGATATCCCGCCCGTGGTGCCCGTGCAGGCCGGCTCCAACGAAAGCACCATCGACCTGAAAAAGGGCGATGCCGAGCAGTCGACTTTGTTACTGCGCGAAGAACAACGCCGCCAGCAAGAACAGCAGAAACGCCGGCGCGAAGCGGATGAAGACCCTGACGCGCACTTGGCGATCCCCGGCGATGAGCTCAACGCCGACAACACCGTGCCGGTAGCGCCGCTGATCGAGGACGCGCCGCGCCAGGGTTTGTGGGTGGACGTCGAGGTTTAATCGCGCAATTCGCGCAGCGCGGCGATCAGCAACTCGATGTCGTGTTCGGTGTTGAGTGGGCTGACAGAAACCCGCGCGATGCTTGTAAGACCCCGCGCCTGCATATCCAGAGGCGTGTAGGCCACACCATTGGCGCCGATGTTGATGCGCTTTAATCCCAGCCGACGTTTGAGTTCAAACGCCTCCCAGCCGGCGAGGTTAAAGGCGATCAATCCTGAGTGAAGCGTGCCCAGATCGTGCAGGGAAACGCCCGGAATCTGACGCAGCGCGTCGCGGATTCGTCCGCTAAGCTGCAAGACCCTTTCCCATGTCCGCTCCACGCCCAGTCGGTTAACTTCCTGCAACGCATTGCCCAACCCCGCCAATAAGGCGTAGGACACTTCGCTGGTTTCAAAGCGGCGGGCATCGTTACGCAGGTCGAACCCTTCAACGGTCCAGGGCGCCGAGAACACGTCGCGCTGGGCGGGGCTCAGGCGTTGCAGAAAGTCTGGTCGCACATACAGCAGCGCCGTACCCCGCGGCCCGCGCAGGTGTTTACGCCCGGCCGACTTGAGCACATCGCAGTGCAGCGCCTGCACATCCACCGGCAACTGGCCGATCGCTTGGCCGGCGTCGATGAAGTAGGGGATTGCGTGGCGCCTGGCCACTTCGCCGATGGCCTGGGCAGGGTTGATCAGGCCGCCGTTGGCCGGCAGCCAGGTCAGGTCGATCAGCTTGACGTTGGCATCAATCATTGCTTCCAGCGCCAATGGGCAGACTGCGCCGGTTGCATCGCAGGGAATCACCTCCACTCGGGCACCCGCTTGCACGGCCAACTGCATACTCGCCAGGTTGCCGCCCCATTCATGGCGCCCGACCAGGATGCGATCGCCCGGCTGCCACGGCCCCAAGGCCTGGAACGCCAGGCTCCAGGCGGTTGAGCCGCTGCTGGCGAAGGCAATCGAGGAGACGGGCGCATTGAGTAATTGCCCAGCTGCGCGCCGGGCTTTTTCCACCAGGATCGCGCCATGCTCGCCGGCCTCCATCGGGCCATCGCGGGCTTCGCGTTGCAACTGGTCGATGATCGCGTCGAGGGTGGCTTGGCTCGGCAGCGAGGCACCGGCATGGTTGAAGTGCACGATGCCCGATTGGCAGCCAGGTGTGTCGTCACGCAGATGCTGGACCTGCAGCGGGCTCACGACAGCAGCTCGAAAATTGCGTCCACCTCCACGGCGACGCCGGCGGGCAGGCTCGACACACCGACGGCGGTGCGCACGTGCCGGCCTTTGTCGCCCAGGGCATTGACCACCAGATTGGATGCGCCATTGGCAACTACGCTTTGGCGCGTGAAATCGCCGCTGCTGGCGATGAACACGCCCAAGCGGAGAATGCGTACTACACGCGACAGGTCATCACCGACGGCAGCACTTAACTGGCCGAGCAAGCCCAACGCCGCCAGCTCTGCTGCCTGGGCACCTTCTTCATCGCTGAGGGATTGCCCCAGCCGGCCGATGTAGGCGGGTTTGCCGTCGAGCATAGGAATTTGCCCGGAGATAAACAGCTGGTTCTGGCTGACCACATGATTGATGTAATTGGCCGCCGGCTGGCTAGGGGTTGGCAGCGTCAGGCCAAGGGCTTGTACGCGTTGGCGGATGGAGTCGCTCATGTTGGATCCTCTTGGGTTAAGAGGTTTGAGCATGTTTGTTGTATCAATGGGCGACAAACGGATAGATCTCACTCGACGTATCGAAATAGCTCATGCATCGGCGCAGGTGTCTTTCAACCATTGACTGAAGCATTCGACCGCTTGGCTCGCAGGGCCTTGAGGCACGATCAGCCAGTAACCGATTTCACTGTGGTAGGGCGGCCAGTCAAAGGCTTCCACCAGGCTGCCGTCCTTGAGCCTGCGCTCTATCAGGCGGTGACGGCCCATGGCGATGCCTTGGCCAGCCACGGCGGCTTCGACCACGATGTTGTAGTCGTGCAGCAGCACGCGGGAATGGTGGTCGAGGTTGACCTGGTAGTGCGCCGACCAATCCGTCCACTCGAAAGGGCGGTGCGAGGTGGCCATCAACAAGGGCGCATTGTGCAGTTGGCTGGCCTTGAAGGCCGGGCTGCACACCGGTGAAATGACTTCCGCCATCAAACGCGTGGCCTGTACATCGGGCCAGTCGCCCTTGCCATAGCGGATGGCCAGGTCGACCTCGGCGGTGGCGACGTTGGCTAATTGAATCGCGGGCAGCAGTTCCACCTGGATATGCGGGTAGCGGTTGAGAAACCCGGCCAGACGCGGGGCCAGCCACAGGGTGGCAAACGAGGCCAGCAGGCCCACGCGCAAAATTGTGGTCGTGGGGGCGACTTTCTGCGCGCGGGTGGCGGCGGCGATCATATCGAGGGCCGGGCGGATTTCGTCGTAGTAACCTTGGCCGTCGGCGGTCAGATCAATCGCGCGGGTGCGTCGGATAAACAGTGGTTTGCCCAGATACTGTTCGAGCTTTTGCACTTGGTGGCTGAGTGCGCTCTGGGTAACCGACAACTCATTGGCGGCCTTGATAAAACTCAAGTGCCGCGCCACCGCCTCAAAAGCGCGCAGGGCCAGCAGCGGCGGAAGGTCATTGTGCAGTGCCAACTGAGTGCGCCTACAGGGTAAGTTGGGAAGTGTCGATTTTGGGCGATGTGCTTCCTTTTGTCGCCCGCAGATTCTCCTGTCGTAGTTTGGGGATATGCCCTACATCTCCCCGGGCAGCCGTGCGCAAAGCTCTGTGTCTTTTTTGAGACGGTAGAGCGATGAAATTCCCTATAAAGGCAAATGTGATCGGGTTGGCTGTTTCGATGGGCCTTTGCGCGGGCGCAGCAGCGAATGAGTCACCGCTGGTCGGGGCCTGGAAGCTGGTCGGCTATCAGGTCGAGTCCCAGGATACCCGTGAGAAAATTCCGGCAATGGGCAGCCGTCCTTCCGGGCGCGTTATTTTTACCGCGGATCATCGAGTGGCTTTCGTGTTGACCGGTGAGGGAAGAAAAGCCGGCGCTTCCGACGCTGAAAAATCAGCGCTGTTGAATACGCTGGTGGCTTATACCGGTATTGAGCGGGTCGAGGGCAATCAATGGTGCACAGAGGTTGATTCTGCCTGGAATCCGGCGTGGGTGGGGACGGTGCAATGCCGCGATTTTCAGGTCAGGGGCGATACGCTGGAAGTGCTGACGCCCTGGCGCCAAATGCCGAATTGGCCGGGGACTACACGTTCCATCATTACGTTTGAGCGGGATAAATAAGCGCCAGGAAAGAGAAGTACGAGGATTTTCACCCTGGCATTTGCCGTCGAGCGGGAGAGGCCGCATTATTGAGCCATTCCCGCCACGACGTAAGCCCAGCCATGAGTGAAGACGACAAACTGATCGACCTGAATGCCGAACGTGCCAAACGTGTGCATGACTTGAATGACAAGCGCCTGAATGAAGTTCGCCAGGCATTTGAGCAGGCGATGCCGCTTGGCAAAGTTAAGAAAAAACCCAAGAACAAGCCGAAAAAGCGTTGAAACGGCCTGCATTTGTTGATGCAGGTCAGTTATTACCCTTCTTTAAGCCCCGTTGCGGGCGACATTGATCCCGGTCAATTTTCCACTCCGCCTTCTCCATTAACTTAGCCCTATCGCAACAGGGCATGAGCAGGAGGCCGGTCATGTTTTTCGATAATGTGGTGTTTGCCGGGGTGCTGACTGTCAGCCTCATGGTGCTGTTTTTTGTAGGGTTTGGGATTTTTATCTGGAAGGACGCTAATAAGCGTAAAGAACCGTAAGTTCTTCTGGGTTACATGAGCACGCAAGGCATTTTGGGCGACTTCGGTCGCCCTTTTTTTTGCCTGCTATTTAATGTGATCGTTCCCACGCTCCGCGTGGGAATGCCGCCGAGGACGCTCTGCGTCCCGCACCTGTAGTTGTGAGATAAAAAAAAGCGCGATCCCCATCAGGATCGCGCCTTCTTTTTCAGCCGCAGCCTATCAACTACCCAATGCCTTGGACGCCAGCCAGAACAACCCGGCCGACAGGCCCACGGTTGCCGGCAAGGTCAACACCCAAGCCATCAGGATGGTCTTCACCGTGCCGCCTTGCAGGCCGCTCTTATTGGCAACCATGGTGCCGGCCACGCCTGAAGACAGTACGTGAGTGGTGGAAACCGGCAGGCTGAAAATGTTGGCCAAGCCAATCATGCTCGCCGTGGTGATCTGTGCCGACATGCCTTGGGCATAGGTCATGCCCTGCTTGCCGATCTTCTCACCGATGGTCAGTACCACACGCTTCCAGCCCACCATGGTACCCAGGCCCAGGGCCAGTGCGACGGCGAGGATCACCCAGAACGGGGCGTACTCGGTGGTGGCGGTCAAGTCTTTGCGCAGCTTGTCCAGGTCGGACTTCTCACGCGCATCCAGGCCCGGCAGCTTGCCGACTTTCTTCGCGGTGTCGTCCAGGCACAGCAAGTAGCGGCGCACTTCAATGCGGTGCTCGGCAGTCAGCGAGTGGTAGTCGGAAACGCCTTTCAGGGTTTCCATCAAGGCATTGATAGTCGGCTCGGTCTGCTGCGGGTTGCACCGGAACTTGCCCGGCAGGTCGTCCTTCACGCTTTTGCCCAGTGCCAGGAACTCGCCGAGCGTGGCGTTATTGCGCTCGTAAAACTGGCTCAAATGCACGGTGGCATCGCGAGTACGTTCAATCTGGTAAGTGGTGCTGCCCAGGTCGAGTACGAACTGCGCCGGTACGATACCGATGAGCACCAGCATGATCAGGCCGATGCCTTTCTGGCCATCATTGGAGCCGTGTACGAAGCTCACGGCCATGGCCGAGATCACCAGTACCAGACGGTTCCAGAACGGTGGGTGCTTCTTGTCGTCAAGTTTGCGGCGCTGGTCCGGGGTCTTGTGCATTTTCGACAGTGGGCGCCACCATTTCAGGCCGATCAGCACCAGAGCTGCGACCAGGAAGCCGGCCATCGGCGAGAACACCAGGGAAGCACCGATATCGATGGCTTTCTGCCAGTTCACACCGTCAGCCAAGGGGATGTCGTTGATCAGGGCATTGGCCAGGCCGACACCAAGGATCGAGCCGATCAAGGTATGGGAGCTGGAGGCCGGGATACCGAAGTACCAGGTGCCCAGGTTCCAGGTGATCGCCGCTGCCAATAAAGAGAAGACCATTGCCAGGCCATGGCCGGTGTTCACATTGATCAACAACTCCACCGGCAGCAAGTGCACGATGGCGTAGGCGACGCCGACACCACCGAGCAACACGCCGAGGAAGTTGAACACCCCGGAGAAGAACACGGCCAGGTGCGGCGGCATGGCTTTGGTGTAGATGACTGTGGCCACCGCGTTAGCGGTGTCATGAAAGCCATTGATGAACTCGAAGGCGAGGACAAAGGCCAGGGCGAGCAACAGGCTCACTAGAACCCAAGCATCCAGTCCGCTGAATAAATCGATCATGAAGGTTTTCTGACCCGGTCGTAAGGGGGCGCGATTATGCCAGAAAACCTCAGTAATCGATGCATTAGCTGCTCATCGGTAACAATCTTCACTGAAAAAACACCGGGCAAAGCGGCGCATCCCAGGGTTTTCGGGGCTTTGGCAAGTCTTTGATTTATAAAGTGCGGGGCCGAAAAGACACGGATTTGTCATGCAAACGTCATGTCTGAAACATTTGTATGAAATTTCGTTGGCGGCAGCAGGACGCTGACCAATGGTGAGCCAATGCACGGTGCCTTCCGCCGGCGCTGGGCCGGCAGAGACAGCAAGACCCTGGAAACTCTGAGCGAAGGGCTTATGGCTCTTCGGTCTTGAGTTCCTGTTCAATCTTTTGAATTTCCTGGGCAAATGCCTGATCCAGCAAACTGGCCCGTTTGCGCCAGGGTTTGCGCTCGGGTTCAGGTTGCGCGGCGTAGGTGGTGACTTCCCCGCCGTAAACGTCCTTGTAACGTTGTTCCTGGCGCTCAAGTTCCGCGCGCAGTTCGTCTTTCGTCACAGTGTTACCTAATTAAGTTGAGTGTATTGACGGTGCAGCGTCATGCCTGAAAGTCGTCCTCGGGTTGTTCAAAATTGAACAGTAGAACCATTCAAGTTTGAAAAAGGGCCAAAGGGCAGATCTTATAAACAGGTATGTGTGACCGATGATGCCTGTAACGCGCATCGCCTCGTGAGCTCCACTCCCGATGATAATGAAATCGGGCTGACCTCTGCACAAGCTGCATTATAGCGGCGCATTTGGATAAAACTATCAGCATTAAGTTAAAAAGCGTCAACTTCGTGTGAGACTTTTGTTACATGACGGTGTGAGTCATTTGCGTGTTTTGCGCATGACTGTAGTGGTCTACCCGGCTGTCGGGTTCCATCGGCAAAATTGCGATAATCGCATGGCTGTCCGATAATCGCCCGATGTTGCGGGCGCAACCTTGTGCATCCCGGCCGGCACGGCTTGTAATGGCGGCCAACCCTCCCTGCGGTTGAAAACAAGAGAAAGGACCCTGGAAATGAACGATCAATTGCGCAACTCCTTCGCATCAGTGGCGCCGCCGATCGTGGCTTCACCGGCCAAGCGTATCCAGGCGTTTACCGGTGATCCGGACTTCATGACCTCCCTGGCGCGCGGCCTGGCCGTGGTGCAGGCGTTTCAGGAGCGCAAACGCCACCTGACCATCGCCCAGATCAGTCATCGCACCGAAATCCCGCGTGCCGCCGTACGCCGTTGCCTGCACACCTTGATCAAGCTCGGTTATGCCACCACCGATGGGCGCACCTATTCGCTGCTGCCCAAAGTCTTGACCCTGGGGCATGCGTATTTGTCCTCCACGCCATTGGCCGTATCGGCCCAGCCTTACCTGGACCGTATGAGCGAGCAATTGCACGAGGCTTGCAACATGGCGACCCTGGAAGGCGACGACATCCTTTATATCGCCCGCTCGGCCACCACCCAGCGCCTGATCTCGGTGGACCTGTCGGTGGGCGGGCGTTTGCCGGCGTATTGCACATCGATGGGGCGCATCCTCCTGGCGGCGCTGGACGATGCCTCGCTCAAGGACTATCTCGACCACGCCGACCTGCAAACCAAGACCAGCCGCACCCTGACCACGCCCGAAGCCTTGTTCGAATGCCTGCAACAAGTGCGTCAACAAGGCTGGTGCATCGTCGATCAGGAGCTGGAGCAGGGTTTGCGCTCCATCGCCGTGCCGGTGTACGACGCTTCCGGCCAGGTGTTGGCCGCGCTCAATGTCAGCACCCACGCCGGGCGTGTCAGCCGCAGCGAGCTAGAGCAGCGGTTTTTGCCAAGCATGCTCAGCGCCAGCCGCGAGTTGAGTGCGCAACTGTTTGCCTAAGTGTTCGGTGACCGCACAGATCCCGGCTTGATCAATTGACGCTGTTTCCCCCGACTTATTACTGTGCGGCAGCGCTCTGAAGAGCCGCCCAATAATAACGACGACCCCAGGTCGTTGGCCCGCCATCGGTGTGGAATAAAAATAATGAATCAGCCTTCTGTCGGTACCACCCTGGACGTGCAGTCCTTTATCAACGCCCAGCCACTCTCGCGTTACCAGTGGCGTGTGGTAATCCTGTGTTTCCTGATTGTCTTCCTCGATGGCCTCGACACCGCTGCCATGGGCTTTATTGCGCCTGCGCTGTCCCAGGACTGGGGCATCGACCGCGCCAGCCTCGGCCCGGTAATGAGTGCCGCGTTGATCGGCATGGTGTTTGGTGCGCTCGGTTCCGGCCCGCTGGCGGACCGTTTTGGCCGCAAAGTGGTGCTGGTGAGTGCGGTGTTGGTGTTTGGCGCATTCAGCCTGGCCTCGGCCTACAGCAGCAACGTCGATCAGCTACTGGTGTTGCGCTTCCTGACCGGGCTGGGCCTGGGCGCAGGGATGCCGAACGCCACGACGCTGCTGTCCGAATACACCCCCGAGCGCCACAAATCGTTGCTGGTGACCAGCATGTTCTGCGGTTTCAACCTGGGCATGGCCGGCGGCGGGTTTATCTCGGCCAAGCTGATCCCGGCGTTTGGCTGGCATAGCCTGCTGCTGATCGGCGGCATTCTGCCGTTGATTTTGGCGGTGGTGCTATTGGTATGGCTGCCGGAATCGGCGCGTTACCTGGTGGTGCGCAACCGTGGCACCGACAAGGTGCGCAAGACGTTGTCCCCTATCGAACCTACGATCGTTGCCCAGGCGAGCAGCTTCAGCGTGCCCGAGCAAAAAACCGTCAAGGCGCGCAACGTGTTCGCGGTGATCTTCTCCGGCACCTACAGCGCCGGCACCCTGCTGCTGTGGCTCACCTACTTTATGGGCCTGGTGATTGTTTACCTGCTGACCAGTTGGCTGCCGACCCTGATGCGCGACAGCGGCGCCAGTATGGAACAGGCAGCCTTTATCGGCGCGTTGTTCCAGTTCGGCGGCGTGCTGAGTGCGGTCGGCGTGGGCTGGGCAATGGACCGCTTCAATCCCCACAAGGTCATCGGTACTTTCTACCTGTTGGCCGGGGTGTTTGCCTACGCAGTGGGGCAGAGCCTGGGCAATATCACCGTACTGGCGACCTTGGTGTTGATCGCCGGGATGTGCGTCAACGGCGCGCAATCGGCCATGCCATCCCTGGCCGCGCGCTTCTACCCGACACAGGGCCGCGCGACCGGTGTGTCGTGGATGCTCGGCATCGGTCGCTTCGGCGCGATCCTCGGCGCGTGGATGGGCGCCACCTTGCTGGGCCTGGGCTGGAACTTCGAACAAGTGCTGACGGCGCTGGTGATTCCGGCGGCGTTGGCCACGGCTGCCGTGGTGATCAAGGGCATGGTCAGCCATGCGGATGCTACCTGATCCCCGCGCGATTCAAGTGGGCGCTAAATTGTGTGGGAGCTGGCTTGGGTGGGAGCTGGCTCCCACATAAGCCAGCTCCCACATAAGCCAGGCCCTCAGACTGAGCGAGTTTTCGTAAACGATTAGCTAGACAACAATCCGTTCGATAATCGAACGCTGAGTCGATTATCGGATTGTTTGGCCCATTTGCCCGGCTTAATCTTCAAGCACTTCGGCGCCACCTCAGCGCCTTTTTCGATCAACACCGGGAGCCCAACCCCATGGCTGAAATTCTCACCCTGCGTGATGCGGTCAAGCGCTTCGTGAACGACGGCGATACCGTCGCCCTCGAAGGCTTCACTCATCTGATCCCTACGGCAGCGGGTCATGAAATCATTCGTCAGGGCAAGAAAGACCTGACGCTGGTGCGCATGACGCCTGACCTGATCTACGACCAGTTGATCGGTGCCGGCTGCGCGCGCAAGTTGATTTTCTCCTGGGGCGGCAACCCGGGCGTGGGTTCCCTGCATCGCCTGCGCGACGCCGTTGAAAAGCAATGGCCGCAGCCGCTGGAGATCGAAGAACACAGCCACGCCGACCTGGCCAATGCCTACGTTGCCGGAGCCTCGGGCCTGCCGTTTGCGGTGCTGCGCGCCTATGCCGGCTCCGACCTGCCCAAGGTCAACCCGCTGATCAAAACCGTCACCTGCCCATTCACTGGCGAAGTGCTGGCGGCCGTGCCGTCGGTGCGTCCGGACATCACCGTGATCCACGCACAAAAGGCCGACCGCAAGGGCAATGTGCTGCTCTGGGGCATTCTCGGTGTGCAGAAGGAAGCGGCCCTGGCGGCCAAGCGTTGCATCGTCACCGTCGAAGAAATCGTCGATGACCTGAATGCACCGATGAACAGCTGCGTACTGCCGACCTGGGCCTTGACTGCGGTGTGCCATGTACCCGGTGGTGCGCACCCGTCCTACGCCCACGGCTACAACGAGCGCGACAACCGCTTCTATCAGGCGTGGGACCCCATCGCCCGCGACCGTGGGACCTTTACCGCGTGGATCGACGAATACATCCACGGCACCGCTGACTTCAGTGAATTCCAGGCCAAGCTGGCCCACGCGCAGGAGGCCAAGTAATGGCTTACTCGACCAATGAAATGATGACCGTCGCCGCCGCGCGCCGCCTCAAGAACGGCTCGGTGTGCTTTGTCGGCATCGGCTTGCCTTCCAAGGCCGCCAACCTGGCACGCCTGACCTCCTCGCCGGACGTGGTGCTGATTTACGAATCCGGCCCGATTGGCGCCAAGCCAAGCGTATTGCCGCTGTCGATCGGTGACGGCGAATTGGCAGAAACCGCCGACACGGTCGTGCCGACCGGTGAGATTTTTCGCTACTGGCTGCAAGGCGGGCGCATCGACGTCGGCTTTCTCGGCGCCGCCCAGGTCGACCGCTTCGGCAACATCAACACCACCGTGGTGGGCGATTATCACCAACCCAAAGTGCGCCTGCCGGGTGCCGGTGGCGCGCCGGAGATTGCCGGTTCCGCCAAGAGCGTGTTGATCATCCTCAAGCAGTCGGCGCGTTCGTTTGTCGACAAGCTGGACTTCATCACCTCGGTCGGCCATGGCGAAGGCGGTGACTCACGCAAGCGCCTGGGCCTGCCTGGCGCCGGCCCTGTAGGGATTATTACCGACCTGTGCATCATGGAGCCGGAGGAGGGCAGCCATGAGTTTGTGGTCACCGCGCTGCACCCTGGCGTCACCCGCGAGCAAGTGGTGGCAGCCACCGGTTGGGCGATTCGTTTTGCCGACCACGTAAGCACCACCGCCGAGCCGACCGACGTGGAGTTGACCGCGCTGCGTGATCTCGAAGCGCGCACTGCTGCTGCCCACGGCCAAGCACCGGGAGAAGCCTGATGCGTGACGTCTTTATCTGTGATGCCATCCGCACGCCCATCGGCCGTTTCGGCGGTGGCTTGTCCACGGTGCGCGCCGATGACTTGGCAGCGTTGCCAATCAAGGCACTGATCGAGCGCAACCCGTCGGTGGACTGGAGCGCGGTCGACGAAGTGTTCCTCGGCTGCGCCAACCAGGCCGGTGAAGACAACCGCAACGTCGCGCGTATGGCGTTGCTGTTGGCGGGCTTGCCGCAAAGCATTCCGGGCGTGACCCTCAACCGCCTGTGCGCCTCGGGCATGGACGCGATCGGCACGGCCTTCCGCGCCATCGCCAGCGGCGAAATGGAGCTGGCGATTGCCGGTGGCGTCGAGTCGATGTCCCGTGCGCCGTTCGTGATGGGCAAGGCTGACGCGGCGTTTTCGCGCAACATGAAACTGGAAGACACCACCATCGGCTGGCGTTTTATCAACCCGTTGATGAAGGCCCAATACGGCGTGGATGCGATGCCGCAAACGGCCGATAACGTCGCCGACGACTACCACGTGTCCCGCGCCGATCAGGACGCCTTCGCCCTGCGCAGCCAGCAACGCACCGCCGCCGCGCAAGCCGCCGGGTTCTTTGCTGAAGAAATCGTGCCGGTGCGCGTCGCCCATAAAAAAGGCGAAACCGTGGTGGAGCACGACGAGCATCCACGCGACACCACCCTGGAGGCCCTGGCCAAACTCAAGCCGGTCAATGGCCCGGATAAAACCGTCACCGCCGGCAATGCGTCGGGCGTGAATGACGGTGCGGCGGCGCTGATTCTGGCGTCTGCCGAAGCGGTCAAAAAGCACGGCCTCACCGCCCGCGCTCGCGTATTGGGCATGGCCAGCGCCGGCGTTGCGCCGCGGGTGATGGGCATCGGCCCGGTGCCGGCGGTGCGCAAACTGGTGGAGCGCCTTGGTTTGGCGGTCACCGACTTTGACGTGATCGAACTCAACGAAGCCTTCGCCAGCCAAGGCCTGGCGGTGCTGCGTGAACTGGGGATCGCCGACGATGCCGCGCAGGTCAACCCGAACGGCGGCGCCATCGCCCTTGGCCACCCGTTGGGCATGAGCGGCGCGCGGTTGGTGCTGACGGCACTGCATCAGTTGGAGAAAACCGGCGGCCGCAAAGGCCTGGCGACCATGTGTGTGGGCGTCGGCCAAGGCCTGGCCCTGGCGATTGAACGCATCTGATAAGAGAGGATTGCTCCATGAGTGACAAGCCCGGTTACCGGCGCCCGCAAGCGGGCACCCAACCTGATTACCTGCACCCGGCCTACCAGTCGACGAACCTGCGTTCGCCGTCCCAGCCATTGGTGTTTCTGCCGCACTCCTTGTCGGAAATCACTGGCCCGACCATCGGCGCCGAGCGGATCAACGAGAAGGACAACGACCTCACCGCCCAGCACGAAGGCGAGCCCCAGGGCGAGCGCATCATCATCCACGGCCGTGTGCTGGATGAAAACGGCCTGCCGGTGCCGGGCATTCTGGTGGAGATCTGGCAGGCCAACGCCGCCGGTCGCTACAACCACAAGCGCGACCTGCACGATGCGCCGCTGGACCCGAACTTTACCGGCACCGGCCGCACCGTCACCGACGCCGACGGCTGGTATCAGTTCCAGACCATCAAGCCCGGCGCCTACCCGTGGGGCAACCACCACAACGCGTGGCGCCCGGCGCATATCCACTTCTCGCTGTTTGGTCCCAGCGTGCTGACGCGACTGGTCACGCAGATGTATTTCCCCGGTGACCCGCTGCTGGAATACGACCCGATCTACAACTGTGTGCCGGACACCAGCGCCAAGCAGCGTCTGATCGCGCGTTTTGATCTGGAAAAAACCATTCCGTCCTATGCCCTCGGCTATCGCTGGGACATCGTTTTGCGCGGCCGCGACGCCACGCCGATGGAGAAATGAGATGACCCTCAATGCGACCACGTCCCAAACCGTCGGGCCGTATTACCACATCGGCCTGACCTGGCTGAACCGCGAAGACCTGACCGTGCCGGCCACCTTGGGCGAGCGCGTGGCAATCAGCGGGCAGGTGGTGGACGGCAACGGTGATGTCGTCAACGACGCCATGCTGGAAGTCTGGCAAGCCAATGCCGCCGGCAAGTACGACCACCCCGAAGACGAGCAGGCCAAGGCCGTCGATCCCACCTTTGAAGGGTTTGGCCGGGTGCCGGTGGATGCCGAAGGCCGCTTTCGGTTTACCACCATCAAGCCGGGCAGTGTGCCGGGCCTGCAAGGCACGACCCAGGCGCCGCATCTGGTGGTGCTGGTGTTTGCCCGTGGTTTGGTCAAGCACCTGCTGACGCGGATCTATTTCGATGGCGAAGCGTTGAATGGCGATGACCCGTTGCTGGCGTGTGTGCCTGCTGAGCGTCGCGGCACGTTGATTGCCAAGCCGGATGCGCAGGGTGTGCATCAGTGGAATGTGATTTTGCAGGGCACAGACAAGGAGACGGTGTTCTTCGATTATTGAGTTGAGCTGGCGGGCGCCATCGCGGGCAAGCCCGGCTCCCACATTTTGAACGGTGAACAGGTTCAAAGGTGGGAGCTGGCTTGCCTGCGATGGCGCCCTCAAGGCCGCACCTATGCAAAAGTCTGCTTGCGGAACATGGTTGTTGCAAAGTATGTCTAGGCTATAACCGTTCCCACTGAGTAAAAAAACATGACAACAAAAACGAGTCACTACACCGGAGAAGAACGCAGCAAACGGATTTTTGCGATTGTCGGGGCCTCCTCCGGCAACCTGGTCGAATGGTTCGACTTCTACGTCTATGCCTTCTGCGCGATTTATTTTGCCCCGGCGTTTTTCCCCTCGGACGATCCCACGGTCCAGTTGCTCAACACCGCTGGGGTGTTTGCTGCCGGATTCCTGATGCGACCCATCGGTGGCTGGCTGTTTGGCCGAGTGGCCGACAAGCACGGGCGCAAAAATTCGATGATGATCTCGGTGCTGATGATGTGCGCCGGTTCGCTGGTCATCGCCTTTTTGCCCACCTACAAAGATATCGGCGCCTGGGCGCCGGCCTTGCTGCTGGTGGCGCGCCTGTTCCAGGGCCTGTCGGTGGGTGGCGAATACGGCACCACGGCGACCTACATGAGTGAAGTGGCACTCAAGGGCCAGCGCGGCTTTTTTGCCTCATTCCAATACGTGACCCTGATCGGCGGCCAATTGCTGGCGGTGCTGGTGGTGGTGATCCTGCAACAGATCCTGAGTGAAGAAGAACTGCGCGCCTGGGGCTGGCGTATTCCGTTCGTGATCGGTGCCATTGCTGCGGTGATCTCCCTGCTGCTGCGTCGCACCTTGAAAGAAACCACCAGCAAGGAAATGCGTGAAGACAAAGACGCCGGCAGCATCGTCGCGCTGTTCCGCGACCACGGCAAAGCCTTCATTACCGTGCTGGGCTACACCGCCGGTGGCTCGTTGATTTTCTACACCTTTACCACGTACATGCAGAAATACCTGGTGAACACCGTGGGCATGCACGCCAAGACGTCGAGCTACATCATGACCGGCGCGCTGTTCCTGTACATGTGCATGCAGCCGCTGTTCGGCATGTTGGCGGACAAGATCGGTCGACGTAATTCGATGCTCTGGTTCGCAGGCCTGGGCACGCTGTTCACCGTGCCGATCCTGCTGACCCTGAAAACCGTCACCAGTCCGTTCCTGGCCTTTGTGCTGATCACCCTGGCCTTGGCGATCGTCAGCTTCTACACCTCGATCAGCGGCCTGGTCAAAGCGGAGATGTTCCCGCCGCAGGTGCGCGCACTGGGTGTGGGCCTGGCGTATGCGGTGGCGAATGCGATTTTTGGTGGTTCGGCCGAAGTCGTTGCGTTGAGCCTGAAATCCATTGGCATGGAAAATACCTTTTACTGGTACGTCACCGCGATGATGGCGGTCGCTTTCCTGTTCAGCCTGCGTCTGCCCAAACAGGCGGCTTATCTACATCACGACCTCTAGGGATGAGTTATGACACTGCGCACGAGCAATCAACTGTTCGACGCTTACTTCACCGCTGACAGCATGGCCGAGGTGTTCTGCGACCAGGGACGTTTGCAGGGCATGCTGGATTTCGAAGCGGCGCTGGCCCGGGCCGAGGCCCGGGTCGGGCTGATTCCGCAAGCCGCCGTCGCGCCGATTGCCCAGGCGTGCCTGGCTTCGCTTTACGATGTGGATGCCCTGGGCGAGGCGATTGCCTCGGCGGGGAATTCGGCAATTCCGCTGGTGAAGGCCTTGGGCAAGTTGATTACTGCTGAAGATGCCGGTGCCGAGCGTTACGTGCACCTGGGCGCGACCAGCCAGGATGTGATGGACACCGGGCTGGTGCTGCAACTGCGCCAGGCGTTCGCGCTGATTGAAGCGGACCTGGCGCAATTGGGCGAGGTGCTTGCTGCCCAGGCCCAGCGTTATGCCGACGTACCTTTGGCTGGGCGGACCTGGCTGCAGCATGCGACGCCGGTCACCCTCGGAATGAAAATCGCCGGTTGGCTGGGCGCGGTGACGCGCAGTCGCCAACGCCTGGCCGAGCTGAAGCCGCGCTTGCTGGTGCTGCAGTTTGGCGGCGCGTCCGGCACCCTGGCGGCACTCGGTGAGCACGCCATGCCGGTGGCGCAGGCCTTGGCGGCTGAGCTGCAACTGGGCCTGCCCGAGCAACCCTGGCACACCCAACGTGATCGACTGGTGGAGTTTGCCGGCGTGCTCGGCCTGATCGCCGGCAGCCTCGGCAAGCTGGGGCGCGACCTCAGCCTGTTGATGCAGACCGAAGCGGCGGAGGTGTTCGAGCCATCGGCGCCGGGCAAGGGTGGCTCATCGACCATGCCGCACAAGCGCAACCCCGTCGGCGCCGCCGTGTTGATCAGCGCGGCCACCCGCGTGCCGGGGCTGGTGGCGACGATGTTCAGCGCCATGCCCCAGGAGCATGAGCGCAGCCTGGGCCTGTGGCACGCCGAGTGGGAAACCCTGCCAGAGATTTGCCGGCTGGTGTCGGGTGCCTTGAAACAGGCGCTGCTGGTGAGCCAAGGCTTGGAGGTCGACCCCGAGCGCATGGCGCACAACCTCGATCTGACCCAGGGCCTGGTGCTGGCCGAAGCCGTGAGTATCGTGCTTGCCCAGCGCCTGGGCCGCGAGACCGCTCACCATCTATTGGAGCAATGTTGTAAACGCGCCGTCGCCGAACGGCGACATCTGCGCGCGGTTCTGGCGGACGAAGCACAGGTCACCGCCGAGTTGTCGGCGGTGGAACTGGACCGCCTGCTCGATCCGGCCCATTACTTGGGCCAGGCTCAAACCTGGGTTACCCGTGCGGTGACCGACCATTTTGCTTTGACTGCGTAAGGAGACCGCCGTGGCATTTGTACAACTGGCCGAAGGCCCATTGCATTACCAACTGGACGGGCCTGAGGGCGCGCCGGTGCTGGTGTTGTCCAACTCGTTGGGCACCGACCTGCATATGTGGGACATCCAGATCCCGGCCTTCACCCAGCACTTTCGCGTACTGCGTTTCGATACCCGTGGCCATGGCAAATCCCTGGTCACCGAAGGGCCGTACAGCATCGAGCAGCTGGGTCGCGATGTGATTGCGTTGCTCGATGCGCTGGATATTCAGCGTGCGCATTTTTGCGGGCTGTCCATGGGCGGCCTGATCGGCCAATGGCTGGGCATCCACGCAGGTGATCGCCTGCTGCGCCTGGTGGTGTGCAACACCGCCGCCAGGATCGGCACGCCGGAGATCTGGAACCCGCGAATCGAGATGGTTTTGCGTGACGGTGCGGCGGCCATGGTAGCGCTGCGCGATGCGTCGATTGCACGCTGGTTTACCGCCGATTTCGCCGCCGCCAACCCGCACCAGGCCCAGCAGATTACCGACATGCTTGCCGCCACGTCGCCCCAAGGTTACGCCGCCAACTGCGCAGCCGTACGCGATGCGGATTTGCGCGAGCAACTGTCCACGATCCAAGTGCCGACCCTGGCGATTGCCGGCACCGAAGATGCCGTTACGCCGCCGGCCGGCAGCCGCTTTATCCAGAATCAGATCAAGGGCGCCGAGTACGCCGAGTTCTACGCGGCGCACCTGTCCAACGTACAGGCCGGCGCCGCGTTCAGCGACCGCGTGCTGGCGTTCCTGTTGGCTGATTAAACCTGTGGCAGCGAGCTTGTTCTGGAGAGCTGACGTGTTCTGTATAGCAGGCTTGTTGTGACAGACAGGCTTGTTGTGGCGAGCAGGCTTGCCCTGCGTTGGGCGGCGAAGCGGCCCTGATACAGCCACCGCGTTCTTCCCGATGAACCGCATCGCCAGGTTTTGGGGCCGCTTCGCGCCCCAGCGCAGGGCAAGCCTGCTCGCCACACGTGTTCGAGCTTCTATCAAATGTTTAAGGAGTTTTTGTGGACGAGAAACAACGTTATGCCGATGGCCTGCAAGTGCGTCGCGAAGTGCTGGGCGATGCCCATGTCGACCGCAGCCTCAATGCCCTGACCGAGTTCAACAGCGAGTTCCAGGAAATGATCACCCGCCACGCCTGGGGTGATATCTGGACCCGCCCCGGCCTGCCTCGGCATACCCGCAGCCTGATCACCATCGCCATGTTGATCGGCATGAATCGTAGTGAAGAATTAAAACTTCACCTGCGTGCCGCCGCCAGCAACGGCGTGACACGCGCCGAGATCAAGGAAGTGCTGATGCAGAGCGCGATCTACTGCGGGATACCGGCAGCCAATGCGACGTTCCACTTGGCCGAGTCGGTGTGGGATGAGCTGGGCGTCGAGTCACGGGAGTCGGTTTGATCAACCCACTCCCTCGCTCAATACCCCTCAGGTGTAGGTAGTGCGTAACGGACGGCGCATCTCCTCTCGGAACCCATTTTCGGAAAACGGCTTGGGGTTTGTTGTACTCGGTTCGGCCGCGGGGTGACCTACAAAATTAAATGGCTGAGCCACGGTAAACAGCCCTACGGCTTGCCGTTCATCATTGGGTTCACCGTCGGGGTTCTCCGGTATGGCGGTGCTGCCTGCGAGGAACGTTCCCGAGGCGCCATTATAGGCGTGGGCCATTTCGTGATAGAGGGCGTTGACGGGTGCGCTGTCTGCATCCAGCGAATACGAGGGGTTGTATTGTATCTGCGCACCCGTTGCGACGGCGCCAGCTTGTTGGTGTGTGATGAAGCCTTGGGCCGCAGGTGCCAGCGTATCCATAGAGTGACCTGCTTCGAGGTGGTTGCGAATGGCCGCATTACTGAAGTAGTAGCTGCCGTTGTCCTCCGTCAATTCAGTAATGCGTACCGGGGAATCATTCCGCTGAGCCGCGGCGTCGGCAGTACCGAGCATTCTCTTGCCTTGCCGGGATATTCTTAGCAGCTCCATATCGTCTTCTACGTTTTGTACGAACTCGGTAGAGCCCTCAATCACATAGCCACTTTTGCCCACCTCGCTGTGTTGCGTGTGAACGCGCTGGGAGCCCGGGGTACGATGAACCTCGTCCGACGGTTTGGCGTAGATGACGGTATTGTCGTTATCAGACCTGACGATGTTTTTGTCGCGCCCGGTGTAAATTGTGGCGGGGCCATTTGCGACGATCAGGTTTTCACCTTTGCCGCCGTGCAGGACTGTCGGGATTTGAGTGTCGTTGCGCGTGACAATCATGAAGTCGTGACCGTCGCCGCCGTCCATGAACAGGCGACGATCAGCCGAGCCTTTTCCTGCCTGCATACGGTCATTGCCATTGTTGCCTTTCAGGACACCGTTCCCGGTGCCGGCGATCAACACGTCATTGCCATCGTTACCGAATGCGATGCCGTCGCCGCTCCCAAGCTTGAGCATATCGTCTCCCGCACCGCCATAGAGGCGGGTGTCTCCTGCGCCGGCACGCGCGTAATCATTGCCGGCGCCGAGCTCGATGCGAATGGCGTTTTTAACTTCAGGATCGATCAGAACACAATCGTCGCCCCCGTTGGTCCTGATGCGTAAGGGTTGCGATTCACTGCCGTCAGGGGACGTCAGCAGGTTCAGTTGATAGGGCTTATTGTTGATGGTCGCGATCAGACTATGACCCGGGCCTTTTTTAATGGTTACCTTGTCGGCACGGTTACCGGTCTCGATTACAAGTTCGTTGGAGGACGAGCCTATCGGCTTGCCGTTTTCGCTCATGTAGGCGATTTCCTGGTAGAACTTCACGTGCTTGTCGTGTCGCAATACGTCGGTGTTGATGTATTTTTTTTGGGTACTGTCCAGCGGATGCTGATCGGGAGTGAGTTTGGAATGCGAGGATAGGTATAGAAAATCTATCGGTCTGTCGCGCCCCACGTAGTAGGAACGCCGGGCACTGATCTCAATGGGCGCTTGCGATGCTGTTGGCGTTGTATCCGGGAGGGCAATCGAATGCTGATTAAGCGATGGCGAAGTGACGTTCATGGGATTCTCTTTTTTATTGACGTCCCTATGTGTGTTGGCGGCGTGAACTTGAGTTCCCCATGAGCGGCAAGCGCAAGTAGCAGCAAATATAACCGGTCGTCGCAGAGCGACTAATGCGAGTCCGCATCCCACACCCAGTTCCACACCCCCGGCAGATGCACTACTTCATTCATATCCTTGACTGTGCGTGCCAGCGCTGCGCGTTCCAGCGTGGCGTGGTCGGTGTAGAACGGCTCGGCTGCGACCTTCATGCCATTGATTCGAGCGCTGTCCATCAGGATTTGCAAGTACTCCTGCATGTGTCGCGCGGTGTAACGGTTGATATCGTGGAAGGTCACCACCACGGGTATCACGCCGTCCACCGTTGGCAGTTCGCCCAGAGCAATGCGTTCGCGCACCACAGACAGTTGCCGATACAAGTTCGCTCGCCGGCGTGGGCTGCCATTGAAACCCCAGATTTTTCCGTCATTGGCACTCAGGTCAGTCAGCAGCACATGCATGCCGTGGCGCTGGTAGGCGGCGAAGGTGCGCCGGTCGTAGTTCCAGAAGGGTGGGCGTACCAGCGTGGGCGCAGTGCCAGTGATCGACGCAATGTCGGCTGCGCCCTCGGTGAGGGTGCTTTCCAGCTCGGCGTCATTGAGCCAACGGTGGTTGGTGTGAAACGCCGTGGCTGTGTGAAAGGCCAACACATGCCCGGCGGCGTATTCGCGCTCCATGGTCTTGCGACCCCGCAGGCTGCCACCGGAGCGGGACGCTTCGGTCTGCAGGAAAAATACCGCCTTGATGCCCGGCAGTATCGGGTTGTGCAGCAAATCGGCCATCACCGACCGGCTGGGGTTGTTATAACCCGAGGCGCTGGGGCCGTCATCGAAGGTCAACAAAAAGCGGATGGGCGCCTGAGCCTGCAAGCGTTGCGCCGTCTGCGGCGTCAGGACGACAGGTGCGCCGATGCAGCCGCAAAGGCTCAGAGCCAGGACCAGCATGGCGAAGAATTTCATGGTGTGCATGCGCTCGAATAGAGGCCGCTGCTGGGCGGATCAGCAGCGGCAGGCGCGCACCATACAGTAAGTCCGACGCTGGTTTACAGCAGACTTATCGGGTAGCTGACGATCAACCGGTTCTCATCAAATTCGTTGTTGCTGTAATCACGACGCATCGTGGAATTGCGCCAGCGCACATTGAGGTTCCTGAAGGTGCCGCTTTGCACCGTATAGCCCACTTCACTCTCGCGGCCCCACTCCTTACCATCAGTAATGGTGCCCGTATGCACGTTGCTACCGCTGATATAACGGTTCATCAAGGTCAGGCCAGGTATGCCCAGCGCGGCGAAGTTGTAGTCGTGGCGCACTTGCCAGGACTTTTCCTGGGCGTTGTCGTAGCTGGAGTTATAGCTGTCGTTGGCCAGGGTGCCGCCGCTGGTGCCGTTGACGCGCATCCAGGCACTGTTGCCGGTGAGTTTTTGCAGGCCGACGTAGAAGGTGTTGCCGCCGTAACGGGCGGAGAACAGGCCGGACCAGGTCTTGTTGTCCAAGTCACCTGCCCGGGCGCTGCCGTCGTCCTTGCCGTAGAAAAAGCCGAGGTTGGCGCCCAGGGTCCAGTCGCCTATGGGTTGGCTGTGGATCAAGTTGATGTATTGCTGGCTGTAGATGTCCTTGAGCTGGGCATTCCACACGCCGACTTGGGTGCGTTTGTCGTTGAACGCGTATTCACCGCCCTGGAAGTTGAAACGGTCGGAGGTGAAGGCGGTTTTACCGACCATCGACATGTCGGTCATGCTGCTGTCGTCGCGTGGGCTGTTGGCGCGGAACTGGCCGCCATAGAGGGTCAGGCCGTCGATCTCCTTTGAGGTGATCTGCCCGCCACGCAGGGTTTGCGGCAGGGAGCGGCCGTCGTCCGAGCGCAAAATCGGCAGCACCGGCATCCATTCGCCGACCTTGACTTCGGTCTTGGAGATTCGCGCCTTGAACGCGACCCCAAGACGCCCGAAGTTATCCGCCGGGCGGCCGTCGCGGTCCAGCGGCAATAGCTGGGTGCCTCCGGTGCCGCGCCCGCCATCGAGCTTTTGCGAGTACATGCCCAATACATCCACACCGAAACCCACCGTGCCCTGGGTGAAGCCGGAGCGGGCATCGAGGATAAAACTCTGCGTCCACTCCTGCGCGCCACCCTGGGTTTTGGTCGGGTTGGTGTAATTGCGGTTGAAGAAGAAGTTGCGCAGGTTGAGGTTGGCGCTGGCGTCTTCGAGAAAGCCGTGTTCTTCGGCGGCGACGGGCAGGGCAAGGCTGGCGACAGCAGTTGCCAGCAATAGCTGGCGCGGGCGGAACGTGCTCATGGTGTTGGACCTGTTGTTATTGGGTTTATGCAGGTGCCGGCCATGGTGCGGGGCGGTGCGGGGGCGATGAAAGTGGGGGAAGGCGGGTTGTGGGCGATGATCGAACGCAAGTTGCGGGCCACCCTGACGGCAGGGCGGCCAGGCTTCAAGGGTTTATAGAAAGTGGATCAGGCTGGTCCATGGAATTTCGGGCAGGTAGCGCTGGCTAAGCAGGGTAGCCAGCAGCATCACCGTTAAAAATACGGGCTGCAGCGGGCTCCAGTGCGCCCAATGCAGGCCGCTGATCCAAGGGTAAAGGTGCTCGATATTTTCGCTGACTTTACCGATCCGCTTGCGGTGAAACAGGTGGATCAGAATCATCCCGAGGTACGTCGCCATGCCCATCACTCCCAGCAGCAAGCCGAATGTCAGTAACAGGCATAACTGCGGGATACTGTGGCGCAACACCAGCCAATGTTGATGCGGGTTGAAGCGTTCCGGCAGCATACGCTTGCTTAGCCACAGGTCTGGGACGATCAGCCATGCGGTCAAGGCTGCCCATAATTGGGCGCCGCGAATCGCGATGAAGGCTGGGATAAAGGTCAGCGCTACCAGCATGATCGCTTCGGTGGTCCAGTTCGATGTGGTATGTGGAGTAACGGCCACGGCGGTAGCCAGTGCCAGGCCGCCCCATACCTGTACCCAGCAGTGATGGGACACCGGACGGGGCAGAAACTTGCGCCAGAAAAACACATCAGTCTGTGGCAGGCGTTCCAGCAACTGCGGGTAGCGCCAATTCAATGTTTCGGCCAACTGCTGGCAAGCGTTCCAATCGTTGTGGCTGAAACTTGCCGTCATCCTGTATTGATGCGTCTCTGACAGGGGCGTCAGCAGCAGACGTGCGGCCATGGCATCGGCGGACTTCCAAGTGGTGTCCTGCGCCTTGGTTTGCAGGTGCTGATAAAAGCTTTCCTGCTCGCAACGCGACACCAAGCCACGCCACATCCACTCAGGTTCCGGGTACACGCCTTTCTGGTCGTCCCAGCCAAAGGCCTGGCACACGCGTTCAAACAGCGGCACGCTCCATTGGGTGTCGTGCAGCAGTTGCAGAATAATGCGCTGCCACTGTTGCTGCTGATCGAACACCCGCAGCCAGGCTTGCTCGTTGTAGTGCGTCAGTTGGGTGATGAACTCGCGCTCGGCCTTTTGCTCCAGCAGTTCCTGCAAGGTGCGGCGGTAGTCCTGCAGCAGCTCGCTGGTGAGGGCTTCGTGCTGCCACGGGGTCATCACCACCTGTTGCCAGGGCGTCAGCCATTCCAGGTGTTGCATCGCCCAACCGGCAATTGCACTGCGCTCGCCGGGGGCTTCAAAGCAGTGGCGCAGCAGGCCGGCCTGGAATGTTTCTTCGCAGCTCTGCTGTTGGGCCTGGGCCCAGCGTTCATCGAGGTTGTGCACGTTCACGCCGGCGAGCAGCGCGTGGGCCGGGTCGGGCTTTGGCGCTTCAAACGCGGCGGGGCTGAGTGGGCTGATGTTCATCAGCTCGGCGAGGTCATACGCGTTTTTCGCCATGGGCGGTTCGAACGACGCAGGGCTCAAGGGGCGAACGTCCATCAGTTCAGCCAGATCGTTGAGATTGCCGTGTGCCTGCTCGGCCATTGGCGCCTCGACGGTTTCCACTTCCTCGTTGTCGGCCCGCCAGCGCGCGATGTTCAGCGCCTGTTCATAGGCCTCGCGCAGGCGCTGGAAACCCTCGGCGTCATCGTCCGGGCGGCAGTTTTTCAGCAGTCGCGCGTAGGTGCGCTTGATGGTCCGTTCGTCGGCATCGTCTGCCAGTTGCAACACTGTCCAACAGTCCATGTGGATTTCCTTCAGCGCCAGAACCCGTTATCGAGTTGCTCAAGTTGTCGGGTCAGCTCGCTGCGGGCCTCACGGATGCGGCGTTCGTCCTGGGTGTCGAGCACTTGCTGGAACTGCGCGGCCCAGTGTCCGAGTTGCTCACGCAATTCGCCGAGGTTTTCCTGGTAGAGCCGCTCGAGGCGGGCGGTCAGCACGGTGTTGACCTGCTGGTCGCGCGGGTGAATTTTCAACAATGCCAACGCTTGCAGGCGTTGCTGGATCTCTTGCGGGCTGAGCACGCCGGGGTTGTTCTCGATCACCAGCGAGTGCTGCTCACCGGTCAGCGGGATGTTCACCTGGGCTTCGAGCAAACCGTTGTTGTCGTAGGTGAAGCGCACGTCCAGCGAGACTTCGCCAGCCTTGCGCTTGGGCACGGGGATTTCCAACTGGCCCAGTTCGATGTTGTCTTTCACCAGGCGACTTTCGCCTTGGTAGATTTTCAGCAGCACGCGGGGCTGGTCGTCGTAGAGCGTGACCACACTTTTGACCCGGCTCACCGGCACGCTGCTGTTGCGTTCGATCAACGGCAGGTAATGCCCGCTCTCGATATGGCCGCCGTACTGGTTCGAGGTTTCGATACCCAGGGTGTAGGGGCAGACGTCGGTCAGCACGATTTCTTCCAGCGCCGCCGAGCGGGCCTTGAGCGCGGCCTGGATCGCCGCGCCGTGGGCGACCACCTGGTCCGGGTCGAGGCTGATGGACGGGAAACGCCCGAACAAACCTGCGGCCAGTTTGCGCACCAGCGGCATGCGCGTGGTGCCGCCGACCAGCAGGATTTCATCGAGGTCGCCGACCCGAATCCGTGCGTCGCGCAGGGCGCGTTCAATCGGTGCGCGCAGGCGTTCCAACAACGGCGTGTAGAGCTTGGCGAGTTCGGCCTGGGTGATGGTTGTGACCCACTGTCGGCCATCTATACGCAGGGCGAACTCGGCGCTGTCGTCCTGACCCAAGGCTTTGCGCACACGCTCGGCTTCGCGGCGCAGGGCTTGCAATACACTGCTGGTGGGCGGAAAACCCTGGGCATTGCGCTGGCTGTCGACGAAGTGTTCCAGCAACAACGTGTCGAAGTCTTCGCCGCCCAGGAAGTTGTCGCCGGCGCTGGCGCGTACTTCCATCACACCGTCGAACAGCTCGATGATCGACACGTCAAAGGTGCCGCCGCCGAGGTCGAACACCAGGAACGAGGTTTCCTTGTCACGCTGGTGCAAGCCATAAGCCAAGGCGGCGGCGGTGGGTTCGTTGATCAGTTTTTCAACATTGAGCCCCGCCAGTTCACCGGCAATGCGCGTGGCTTTGCGCTGGCCGTCGCTGAAGTAGGCGGGCACGCTGATCACTGCTTCGGTGACGGTTTGGCCGTAGGTGCGCTCGATGTCTTCTTTGAGGCTTTTGAGGACCAGCGCCGACAGCTCTTCGGGGCGGAACGAGCGGTCGCCCAGGCGCACTTCGGTGGCACTGCCCATGTAGCGCTTGAACAGCGACGTGGTCAGGAGTGGGTGAGTATGCAGGCGTTCCTTGGCGGCTTGGCCAACCAGGATACGGCCTTGATCATCCAGGCCGACCACGCTGGGGGTCAGCAACTGGCCAAGCGCATTGGGCACCATTTCGGCCGCATCGCCGCGCCACACGGCGGCCAGGCTATTGGTCGTCCCCAGGTCGATTCCTACGATCATTACGACAAGCTCCCTCTGTGGTCTGTAAGAATCTGTTACTAATTTTACCCTGAAAGGTTGAAGGGAAGGCAAGCCAGCGCCCACCTTTGATTCGCGCTGATTAACGACATGGCAAAAAAAAACCGCTTCCGGTAAGGGAAGCGGTTTTATCTACATCAGCACGATCAGAACAACTTCAGCGCCGGTGCTTCTTCTTTCAACGGCTCGTTCTTCGCGGTCTGCTCGTTCCAGCCGCCGCCGAGGGCCTTGTACAGGTTGACCTCGCTGTTGAGCTGCGCCAGGCGGTCGGTGATCAGCGATTGCTGGGCACTGAACAGTTGGCGCTGGGCGTCGAGGAAGGTCAGGTTGCTGTCGACACCAATGCGGTAGCGACGCTCGGCCAGGCGGTAGTAATCCTGGTTGGCCGCAACGAAGCCGCGCTGAGCATCCAGCTGCTGCTTGTAGGTCTCGCGGGCGGCGAGGCCGTCGGAGACTTCCTGGAAGCCGGTCTGGATCGCCTTCTCGTAGTTGGCCACGTTGATCTCTTTCTGGATCTTCGAGTAGTCCAGGCTTGCGCGCAGGCTACCGGCGTTGAAGATCGGGATGTTGATCTGCGGGGCAAACGACCAGGTGCCCGAACCGCCTTTGAACAGGCCACCCAGGGTAGGGCTGGCGGTACCGGCGCTGGCAGTCAGGCTGATGCTCGGGAAGAACGCAGCACGGGCCGCGCCGATATTGGCGTTGGCGGCCTTGAGGTTGTACTCGGCCTGCACAATGTCGGGACGACGTTGCAGCAGGTCCGAGGGCAACCCGGCAGGCACTTCGCTGAGCAGGTCATCCGACAGCGGCTTGCTGGTGATATTGGCTGGCAGGCCAGTGCCCAGCAACAGGGTCAGGCTGTTTTCGTCCTGTGCCACCTGACGCGTATAGCGCGCCAATTGAACACGGGCGTTTTCCACCGAGGTGCGTGCCTGGCTGAGGTCGAGCGCCGAGGCCACGCCGACTTCGTTGCTGCGCGAGGTCAGCTTGAAGCTCTGCTCAAACGCGCCGAGGGTGTCCTGGGTCAGTTTGAGCAGTTCCTTGTCGGCCTGCCAGGTCAGGTAGGCATTCGCCACACTGGCCACCAGGCTGATCTGGGTGCTGCGCCGCGCTTCTTCAGTGGCGAAGTACTTTTGCAGCGCTTCTTCACTCAGGCTGCGCACGCGGCCGAACAGGTCCAGCTCATACGAACTGATACCCAGGCCGGCCGAGTACTGGCTGGAGATGCTCGATTCGCCGGTCTGTGACAACTTGGCCGGGGTGCGCGAGCGGCTGCCGCTGCCGGTGGCCGAAACTGCCGGGAACAGGTCGGCACGCTGGATCTGATACTGCGCCGCATAAGCGTCGATGTTCAGGGCAGCGACACGCAGGTCACGGTTGTTGACCAACGCGGTCTGGATCAGCTGTTGCAGGGCAGGGTCATGGAAAAACTGCTTCCAGCCTTGCTCGGCAGCGGCCTGGCTCGGCGCCTGGGCCGACGAGTACGCCGGCCCCTGCGGGAACTGGGCTGCTACCGGCGCTTCAGGGCGCTGGTAGTCAGGGATCAGCGAGCAGCCACTGAGCACGAATGCGGTGACGGCTAAGGAAAGTAGCGACTTGCTCATTGGCCAGCCT
This sequence comes from Pseudomonas sp. B19125, assembly GCF_044218855.1. Classification (NCBI taxonomy): domain Bacteria; kingdom Pseudomonadati; phylum Pseudomonadota; class Gammaproteobacteria; order Pseudomonadales; family Pseudomonadaceae; genus Pseudomonas; species Pseudomonas sp. B19125. The sequence continues at coordinate 5,375,507 of NZ_CP162589.1, read as the reverse complement.
CTTTAGGAGTTTCAGTAGTGTCTTTCTTTTTGCGTTCGCCAGCGGCGGATACGGTTGCGTAGAACAGCGGCACCCAGAAGATCGCCAGCACAGTGGCCGTGATCATACCGCCGATCACGCCGGTACCGATCGCATGCTGGCTGCCTGAGCCGGCGCCCGTGGAGATCGCCAGCGGCAATACGCCGAGCATGAACGCCAACGAGGTCATGATGATCGGGCGCAGACGCATGCGGGACGCTTCAATAGCCGCCTCGACGATGCCTTTGCCTTGCTCATGCAGCTCTTTGGCGAACTCCACGATGAGGATGGCGTTTTTCGCCGCCAGGCCCACCGTCACCAACAGGCCCACCTGGAAGAACACGTCGTTGGACAAGCCGCGCAGGCTGGTGGCGATCAACGCACCGATCACCCCTAAAGGTACCACCAGAATCACCGCGATCGGGATCGACCAGCTTTCGTACAGTGCCGCCAGGCACAGGAACACTACCAGCAGCGACAGTGCGTACAGCGCTGGCGCCTGGGAGCCGGAAAGGCGCTCTTCGTACGACAGGCCTGTCCAGGCATAACCAACACCGGCCGGCAGTTCTTTGGCAATGCGTTCGACTTCGGCCATTGCATCACCGGTACTGTAGCCAGGTGCCGGGGTACCGAGGATTTCCATCGCCGCTACACCGTTGTAGCGCGAAAGCTTGGGCGAACCGTAGATCCACTTGCCCGACGAGATGGCCGACAGCGGCACCATTTTCCCGTCGTTGCTGCGCACGTACCATTTGTCCAGGTCTTCCGGCGACATGCGGCTGGCGGCGTCACCTTGTACATACACCTTTTTCACGCGACCACGGTCGATGAAGTCGTTGATGTAGCTGCCACCCAAGGCAATGGCCAGTGTCTGCTGGATATCCGCTAGGCTGATGCCCTGGGCACTGGCCTTCTCGTCGTCAACGGTCAGCTCGTACTGCGGCTCGTCGTTCACGCCGTTAGGACGTACGCCGGCCAGCACCTTGCTTTGTGCCGCCGCACCCAGGAACTGGTTACGTGCAGCCATCAGCTTGTCGTGGCCGACGCCACCCTGGTCTTGCAGGAACACGTCGAAACCAGTGGCGTTACCCAGCTCCAGTACCGAAGGCGGCACGATGGCGAAGACCATGGCGTCCTTGAAGGCCCCGAAGAAGTAACCCTGGGCACGCTTGGCCACTTCGAACACCGATTGGGTAGAGTCACGCTCATCCCACGGCTTGAGCATCACGAATGCAAGCCCCGAGCTCTGGCCACGACCGGCGAAGTTAAAGCCGTTCACGGTAAACACCGACTTCACCGCCTTGCCTTCGCCTGGCTCGCCTTCCTTGTCGTTCAGCAGGAAGGCGCGCATGTCGTCGACGACTTTTTGTGTGCGCTCAGCCGAAGCACCGACCGGAGTCTGCACCTGGGCGAAGATCACACCCTGGTCTTCCTCAGGCAGGAACGCGCTTGGAATACGGGTGAACATCCAGATCATGCCGGCCAGGATCAGCGCATACACCAGGAATGCCGGAATCTTGTGCTTGATCATGCCGCCCACGCCGCGCTCGTACTTGAGTACGCCACGGTCGAAGGTGCGGTTGAACCAGCCGAAGAAGCCGCGCTTGGGCTGGCCGTGTTTTTCCGGATCAATCGGCTTGAGCATGGTGGCGCACAAAGCCGGGGTGAAGATCAGGGCAACCATTACCGACAAGGCCATCGCCGAAACGATGGTGATGGAGAACTGCCGGTAGATCACACCAGTGGAACCACCGAAAAACGCCATCGGCAGCAGTACCGCCGACAGTACCAGGGCAATACCCACCAGGGCGCCCTGGATCTGGCCCATGGACTTGATCGTCGCTTCCTTGGGCGACAGGTGCTCCTCGGCCATCACCCGTTCGACGTTTTCCACCACGACGATGGCATCGTCCACCAGCAAGCCGATGGCCAGGATCATGCCGAACATGGTCAGGGTGTTGATGGTGAAACCGCACGCCGCCAGGATCCCGAAGGTACCCAGCAATACCACCGGTACGGTCATGGTGGTGATGATGGTGGCACGGAAGTTCTGCAGGAACAGGAACATCACCAGGAACACCAGCACGATCGCTTCGACCAGGGTGTGAACCACACCGGAGATCGATTCGGTCACTACCGGGGTGGTGTCATATGGCACCACCGCCTTCATGCCAGGCGGGAAGAACGGCTCCAGGGACTTCACTGTTTCGCGGATGGCCTTGCCGGTGTCCAGTGCGTTGGCACCGGCCGCCAGCTTGATCGCCATACCCGAAGCCGGCTTGCCGTTGAACTGCGCACTGATGCTGTAGTTCTGGCCGCCCAGTTCGATGCGTGCGAGGTCACCCAGGCGAACCTGCGAGCCGTCGGTGTTCACCTTCATCAGGATCTTGGCGAATTCCTCGGTGCTTTGCAGGCGCGTCTTGCCGATGATCGTGGCGTTCAGCTGGGTGCCGGGCAGGGCAGGCAGGCCGCCCAATTGGCCGGTGGCCACCTGCACGTTCTGGGCCTTGATGGCATTGCTGACGTCCACTGGCGTGAGCTGGTAGTTGTTCAGCTTGGCCGGGTCGAGCCAGATACGCATGGCGTACTGCGAACCGAACACCTGGAAGTCACCCACCCCCGCGGTACGGGAGATCGGGTCCTGGATGTTGGACACGATGTAGTTGGAGAGGTCGTCCTTGGTCATGCTGCCGTCTTCCGACACCAGACCGATCACCATCAGGAAGTTCTTCACCGACTTGGTCACGCGGATACCCTGCTGCTGCACTTCTTGCGGCAGCAGTGGGGTCGCCAGGTTCAGCTTGTTCTGCACCTGGACCTGGGCGATATCCGGGTTGGTACCCTGGTTGAACGTCACGGTGATGGTCATGCTGCCGTCGGAGTTACTGTCCGAGGAGACATAACGCAGGTTGTCGATACCGTTGAGCTGTTGTTCGATCACCTGCACCACGGTGTCCTGCACGGTTTGTGCGGACGCGCCTGGGTAGGTCACCTGGATGTCGATGGCGGTCGGCGCAATGGCCGGGTATTGGTTGATGGGCAACTTCAGGATCGAGAGTGCCCCGACCAGCATGATCACCAGGGCAATTACCCAGGCGAAAATGGGACGGTCGATAAAAAATTTCGACATGGATTACTCCCCTTTACCAGCATCGGCAGCAGGCGCTGCGGCAGTGCCGGCGGGTTTGGCGTTGTCAGCGTCTTTAACCTTGACTTCGATGCCCGGCTTGATGAACTGCAGGCCTTCGGTGATCACGCGGTCACCGGCATCCAGGCCCTTTTCCACCAGCCAGTAGGCGCCGGCAGTGCGGTTGGCAACCAGTTGACGCTGCTCGACCTTGTTGTCCTTGTTCACGATCAGCGCAGTCGGGATGCCCTTGAGGTCACGGGTCACGCCTTGCTGAGGTGCCAGGATGGCCTTGCTGTTCACACCGGCTTGCAGCTGGGCGTGGACGAACATGCCCGGCAACAGGGTGTGCTCAGGGTTGGGGAACACCGCGCGCAGGGTCACGGAGCCAGTAGTCTGGTCCACCGACACTTCGGAGAACTCCAGCTTGCCGTCCTGGGCGTAGGCGGTGCCGTCTTCCAGGGTCAGCTTGACCTTGGCAGCGTTGTCGCCGGCTTTTTCCAGCTGGCCGCTTTCGAGGTCGCGGCGCAGTTTCAGCATTTCTGCCGAAGACTGGGTGACGTCGACGTAGATCGGGTCCAGTTGCTGGATCACGGCCATGGCATCGGCCTGGCCATTGCTGACCAGCGCGCCTTCGGTGACCGAAGAACGACCGATACGCCCGGAGATCGGCGCGAACACTTTGGTGTAGCGCACGTTGATCTGGGCGGTTTGCACGTCGGCTTCAGCCGTCATGCGGTTGGCCACGGCGGTGTCGTATTCCTGACGGCTGACGGCTTGCTCATCGACAAGTTGCTTGTAGCGGTCGGTGATGGACTTGGTCTGGGTCAGTTTCGCTTGAGCGCTTTTGAGGGTGGCGTCATACACCGACGGGTCGATCTGGTAGAGCTGTTGCCCTTCCTTCACGTCGCCGCCTTCCTTGAACAGGCGCTTGAGAATGATGCCGTTCACCTGGGGACGAACTTCCGCGATGCGGTAGGCAGTGGTGCGGCCTGGCAGCTCGGATGTCAGGGTAAAGGCTTGCGGTTGAATAGTGACCACGCCGACCTGAGGGGTTTGAGCGGGCGGAGCCGCTTCTTCCTTTTTACATCCGCTGAGCAGCGATGCCAGGGCGACGGCAGTGACCAGAGCGGTAACAGCTGGCTTAAGTTGCATGAAGATCCTCGGGTCAGGCGCGCAAAATGCGCACAAGAAGTGTGGAAGGGTAAAAAACAAGCCGTGAGTGGATAAGTAGCTTGCTACGCAATATACTTACGTTCACGGTTGTTTGTAAACTCTTGACAGGCTTCGCGGATTGTTGACAAAGCAAGCGCCAAAGCCTCGATTTTAGTACGTTCGGCGTCCAAGACGACGTCGTCCCACAATTATTCAGATGTTGCTCAAGCACCATCCACAGTGTCCTGATTGAGGTTTTACTGCCATGGTTCGTCGCACCAAAGAGGAAGCTCAGGAAACGCGCAGCCAGATTCTCGACGCCGCCGAGCAAGCCTTTTATCAACGCGGTGTGGCGCGCACCACGCTGGCGGACATCGCCGCGTTGGCCGGGGTGACGCGCGGGGCTATCTATTGGCATTTCAGTAACAAGTCCGATTTGCTCCAGGCACTGCTCGACACGCTGCACGAACCCCTGGACGAATTGGCCCGGGCCAGTGAAAGCGAGGATGAAGTCGACCCGCTGGGCTGTATGCGCAAGCTGTTGATCCATCTTTATCATCAAGTGGCCCTGGACCCGAAAACCCGGCGCATCAACGAAATCCTGTTTCATAAGTGCGAGTTCACCGATGAAATGTGCGACATGCGGCGCCAACGCCAGACCCATAGCCTGGAGTGCAACCTGCGTATCAGCCTGACACTGCGCAACGCGGTCCATCGCGGGCAACTTCCGGAAAACCTCGACACCACGCGTGGCGCGGTGTGCATTCATGCCTATATTCACGGCCTGATTGGCCAATGGCTACTAGTCCCCGACAGCTTCCAGTTGCATCAGGACGCCGAACGCTGGGTTGACGCAGGGCTGGACATGCTGCGCTTGAGCCCTAGCCTACGCAATTAAGACAAAATGCGTAATTGCATCCAGTTGTGTCAACAGTAAAGTCCAGAGACAGTCAATCGTCCCTTCGCAGGATTTGCGGGGTGACTTTATATACGGGCTGGCGGGCGGTTGATAGGTAGCCGCCTAAGTATTTTGTAGCGATTTTGTTGCAAGGCTGTGAAGGAGTGTTTCCCAGCTACTGTGCGATCGTTCCCACGCTCCGCGTGGGAATGCATCCTGTGACGCTCCGCGTTACGCTTTAGGGGCAGACGCAGAGCGTCCAGGGCGGCATTCCCACGCAGAGCGTGGGAACGATCAATCAGCCGAAAAAAAGCCCCGGTTCCTGCGAACCGGGGCTTTTTCGTTTCAGCGAATTACATTACAGCGCCAGCGTGGGGTAGTCGATGTAACCCACTGGGCCTTTGCCGTAGAAGGTTTCCGGGTGCGGTTCGTTCAACGGCGCATCGGCCTTCAGGCGTGCCGGCAGGTCCGGGTTGGCAATGAATGGCACGCCGAAGGCTACTGCATCGGCCTTGCCGGCCGCCAGCCAGGCGTTGGCGCTGTCTTTGGTGAAGCGTTCGTTGGCGATGTACGGGCCACCGAAGGCTTTTTTCAGTTGTGGACCGAGGCTGTCGCCGGCTTCTTTTTCACGGGAGCAGATGAAGGCGATGCCACGCTTGCCCAGCTCGCTGGCGACGTAGGTGAAGGTTTCCGCCAAATTGTCGTCGCCCATGTCGTGGGAGTCGGCGCGTGGTGCCAAGTGCACACCCACACGGCCGGCGCCCCAGACTTCAATGGCGGCGTCGGTCACTTCCAGCAGCAGGCGAGCACGGTTTTCCAGGGAGCCACCGTAGTTGTCGGTGCGCTGGTTGGTGCTGCTTTGCAGGAACTGGTCGAGCAGGTAGCCGTTGGCGCCATGGATCTCCACGCCGTCAAAGCCTGCGGCCTTGGCGTTTTCAGCGCCGACGCGGTAAGCGTCAACGATGTCGGCGATTTCAGCGGTTTCCAGGGCGCGTGGCGTCGGGTAGTCGGCCAGCGGGCGAACCAGGCTGACGTGGCCTTTAGGCTGGATGGCGCTTGGTGCCACCGGGGTTTCGCCGTTGAGGTACGACTCATGGGAGATACGGCCCACGTGCCACAATTGCAGGAAAATCTTGCCGCCCGCGCCGTGTATAGCCTTGGTTACATTGGCCCAGCCGCGAACCTGGTCGTTGGACCAGATACCCGGTGTGTCCGGGTAGCCAACGCCCAGCGGCGTCACGGAGGTGGCTTCGCTTAAGATCAGCCCGGCGGAAGCGCGTTGCACGTAGTACTCGGCCATCAGCGCGTTGGGTACGCGGCCTTCATCGGCGCGGCAGCGGGTCAGCGGCGCCATGATGATGCGGTTGGACAATTGCAGGTCGCCCAGTTTGATCGGATCGAAAATAGTCGTCATGGGAAAACACCCTTCTCTTTAAGTGGATTGATCAGTTGGTCGCAGGGGCCAGGTCGGCATCGCCGCTCTGACGAAAAGTAATCAGGGTCACCAGCAGGGCCAGAATCGCCAGGGCCGCCGCGGCCAAAGGCACGCTGGTCAGGCCGAAACCGTGGGCAATCACGCTGCCGCCGACCCAGGCGCCGAGCGCGTTGCCGATGTTGAAGGCGCCGATATTCAAGGTGGACACCAAGTTTGGAGCGGCCTTGCCGAAGGTCACCACGTTGATTTGCAGCGCCGGTACGGCGGCGAACGAAGCGGTGGCCCACAGGAACAGGGTGATTTCCGTCGGGATCACCGCGACGCTGGTCCAGGTCAGCACCGTGGAGACCACTGCCATGCTGATGAACACGCCGATCAGGGTGGCGGCCAGGCGTTTGTCCGCCAGCTTGCCGCCAATGATGTTGCCGACGGTAAGCCCCAGGCCGATCAGCAGCAGGGTCCAGGTCACGCCTTTGGGCGACACGCCGGTGACATCGCCGAGCAGCGGTGCGACGTAAGTAAAGAGGGTGAACATGGACGCGGCGAACAACGCAGTCATGGTCAGCGACAGCCAGATGCCGGCGCCCTTGAGCGCGGCCAGTTCGGCGCGCATGTCGAGTTTTTCTTCGTCACGCTTGGCCGGCAGGAAGCGGATCAGACCGATCAAGGCGACTACGCCAATCACCGTCACCGCCCAAAAGGTCGAGCGCCAGCCGGCTTCCTGTCCCAGTGCGGTACCCAGCGGCACGCCGAGCACGTTGGCCAGGGTCAAACCGGTGAACATCAAGGCCACGGCCGAAGCCCGTTTGTTGGCCGGCACCAGGTTGGCCGCTACCACCGAACCGATCCCGAAGAACGCACCGTGGCACAGCGCGGTGACCACACGGGCAAACATCAGCACGTTGTAGTCACTGGCCAGGGCGCAGAGCAGGTTGCCGACAATAAAGATGCCCATCAACGCTACCAGGGCGGCCTTGCGTGGCAGCTTGGCGGTGGCCAGTGCCATGAACGGCGCGCCGATGGCCACGCCCAGGGCGTAGCCGGTGACCAGCCAGCCGGCGCCGGGGATCGACACGCCCAGGTCCGCCGCCACATCGGGCAGCAAGCCCATGATGACGAACTCGGTGGTGCCGATGGCGAAGGCGCTGAGGGCCAGTATGAGTAGCGAGAGGGGCATTGGCGTTTCCTTGTTACAGCGCTGCGTTTTCGTCAGCACTGAGTTCGGTGATGAGCGCCGCGAGGAAGGCCTGGATGGTTGCCTCGTCGCGTTTGAAAAAATGCCACTGCCCGGCCTTCTGGCTGCTGATCAACCCGGCGCGTTGCAAGGTGGCCAAATGGGCCGACACGGTCGACTGGGACAAGCCGCAGCGCTGGTCGATCTGCCCGGCACAGATCCCGTATTCGTGGTTGTGCACTTGCTCGGGAAACTGCACCTTCGGGTCTTTCAGCCAGGTGAGGATGTCTCGTCGTACTGGGTGTGCCAGGGCTTTTATTATTTCGTCGAGGTCAATGGACATGGCGGTTGCTCGGTTTCGTACAGCGTTATATCGCGATGAGGCGAACTTTAAATCGGTCTATCCCGATATACCAATATGATTTTGATCTGAGATCAGGCTATTTCGGTATATCGGGTTATAACGATACGTAATCGGCAGTGGTAGACTGCGCGGCATGAATTATCTCGCACATCTGCACCTGGGCGGCCAACTTCCTGCTCAATTGCTCGGCAGCCTGTATGGCGACTTTGTAAAAGGCCGCCTGCAAGGCCAGTTCAGCCCGCAAATCGAGTCGGCGATTCAGTTGCATCGCTCGATCGACCGCTTTACCGACAGCCACCCGCTGGTGGATGAGGCGTTGTCACGCTTCAGCCTGACCCGCAAGCGCTACGCCGGGATTGTCCTCGATGTGTTTTTCGACCACTGCCTGGCGCGGGATTGGGCGCTGTACGCCGAGCAGCCGCTGGAACGCTTCACTGCGCAGGTGTACCGCGTGCTGGCGGCCGAGCCGCAACTGCCGGGGCGGCTGGCGCAGATTGCGCCGTATATGGCGGCGGATGATTGGCTGGGTTCGTACCGCGAGTTTGCGGTGATGGAGCAGGTGTTGCGGGGGATTTCGCGGCGGCTGACCCAGCCTCAGGAGCTGGGCCATGCGATGCAGGAGTTGCGGGTTTTGTATGAGCCGTTGAGTGAAGATTTTCGGTTGTTTTATCCAGAGCTACAGAAGTTTGCACAGCTCCAACTGACTACTGAGATCTAAATGTGGGAGCTGGTGTTCAGTTCATCTCAGGCCGCAAATGCAGGTCGAGCCGCCACCTGCTCAACTTCCGGCAACGGCCCAAACAACGCTTTCTGCACCGCCTGCTGCGCCTGATACGCCAGCGCCGCACGTTCCTGCCCGGCACAGGCAATCGGCTGGAGCACATGAATCTCCACATCACCCTGGTCATTACTGAACAGACGCATCAGGTGCGAGAGCAAATCGTCATCGCCAATAAACGGTGCCAACGCATCCACCTGCCCATCACGCAAATAACGAATCGCTACCGGTTGCAGGGACACATCCGCATCAATCGCACTGGCCAGCAAACGCCCGTGGAACGTACGCAGGCTGCGCCCATCAGTGGTGGTGCCTTCGGGGAACATCAGCAGCGGATGCTGTTGCTCAAGATGGCGAGTCATCTGCTTGCGGATCAACTGGCTGTCGCCTGAGCCGCGGCGAATAAACAAGCTGCCGGCCTTGGCCGCCAACCAGCCAGCCACCGGCCAGGTGCGCACTTCGGCCTTGGACAAAAACGACATCGGCGCCACCGCGCCGAGCAGCGGAATGTCGGTCCAGGACACGTGATTGCTTACCCACAGCATCGGCTGCGTCGGCAACTCACCGTGTACCGTCACGCGAAAGGGCAGGGCGTTAGTCAGCCGTGCCATAAAAAAACGCGACCAACGCTGGCGCCGCACCATCGAGTTGGCAATGCCCATGCGTTCGAATACACCAAACACACTGGCCATGCTCAACCCCAGCGCCACCACCAGCAGCACCCGGGCAATGCGCCCGTACACGCGCAGGCGGCTCATCACATGGCCGCCTTGAAGTGGCGGGCGTAGCGCGGGCACAACTCATCGCGCTTGAGCAGGATGAACACATCGGCCACCTGGAAGTCTTCATCCCAGCACGGCTCGCCGCAGATCTTCGCACCCAGGCGCATATAGGCTTTGAGCAGCGGCGGCATTTCCGCGATGACGTTGGACGGCAGGTCCAGCGCCGGCAGTGGTTTTTTCGGTTCGGCGCGCAGGTGCTCGTTGCACAGGTAGCGTTCGCGCAGGCGCTGCATGATCGCGTGAGCCTGGATGCCGCCGTCGTGCATCGGGATGCTCGCGCAACCCATCAGATAGCTGTAACCGCCCTGGTTGAGGACTTCGGCCAACTCGCCCCACAACACCGCGATGGTGCCGCCATTGCGATAGGCCGGGTCGACGCAGGTGCGGCCGATCTCCAGGATCGGGCCTTGCAAATGCAGCAAGCCATGCAGGCTGAATTCTTCTTCGCTGTAGAACCGGCCCAAGGTGCTGGCGGCCTGGTGGTCGAGCAAACGGGTGGTGGCCACCAGTCGACCGCTGTTCAAATCCCGCACGCCTATATGGCTGCAGTGAACATCATAGTCATCCATGTCCAGACCCTGTTCCGCGCCTTTCAGCTTGGCGTTGAACTCGCCGCTGAACACGTTGAAACGCAGGGCCTGGGCTTCCTGCAAAGCCTTGGCGCCAACCAGGCGTTCGGCTTGCAGACGGCGTTCATTGCCGGTGTCGCTGATGCGGGCGATCTGAGTCATGGCGAATCTCCGAGTGCCGGCCACTTACCGGCCGGTCGACTTGTTTGTCCAAACTCAGGCTATGTAGGCTCGGTGTCAGCTCCATGAAGTTATGGTGACGCTTGGATGACAGGCCTTCCTGTCGCAAATCTGTCATGCGCCTGGGCTAGGCTCGCGGGCTTGAAAGCCCCCTTGAGTTTGCGTCCATGGTCCGAGGCCTGTTGTGCGTTGCCCTGCTGTTAGTCACCGCTGCCGCCCACGCCGACACCTGGCCGGACAAGGAATGGGCCAAGGGCGCGCCGCTCGAAGGCCCGGCGGTCGATGCACTGAATGCCTATGCTTTTCCACCCCGTGACGACGCCACTCGTAAAGGCATCCGCACCGACGCGCTGCTGGTGATCCGCGATGGCGTGATCATCTATGAACGCTACGGCGCGCCTAACACCGCCAGCACGCCGCACCTGACCTGGTCAGTGAGCAAAAGCCTGATGGCCACTGTGCTCGGCGTGGCCTACGGCGAAAATCGCTTCAAACTGAATGACCCGGCCGCGCGTTTTTACCCGCCGATGAAACAGCACCCCAAAGTCACCATGGCCGACCTGCTGCACTGGGCCTCGGGCCTGGACTGGCAGGAAGACTACGAATACGCCCCACTCAATTCCTCGGTGGTGGCGATGCTCTACACCCGTGGCCGCAGCGATATGGCCGAGTTTGCCGCAGGCACCGAGGCCGCCGCCGCACCGGGCCAGGCCTTTCGTTATTCCAGCGGCGACAGCAATATTTTGTCCGCCGCCCTCAAAGGCATGCTCGGCCACAAGGCCTATATGAGTTACCCGTGGGACGCGCTGTTCAAGCCGCTGGGCATTCACAACGCCACCTGGGAAACCGACGCCGACGAAACCTTCGTCGCCTCGTCCTATGCCTACCTCACCGCTCGCGATTTGGCGCGGGTCGGCCTACTGATGGCGCGCGACGGTCGTTGGGGAGAGCAGCAGTTGCTGCCTAAAGAGTGGGTCGCCTTCAACCGCCAGCCATTCGATAAATACAAGGCCGGCCAGGACGACGCCGTCCCCGGCGGGCAATGGTGGCTCAACCTCGACGTACGAGGTGCCCCAAGACCCTGGCCCGATGCGCCTGCCGACACCTTCGCCGCCCTCGGCCACTGGGGCCAGGCGCTCTATGTGCTGCCCGACGAACACCTGGTGATCGTGCGCTACGGCGATGACCGTGACGGCACTTACCGTCACAACGAACTGCTCAAGCGCGTACTGGCGGCGGTGCAACCATGATCCGTCGTCATCCGTTTATCAGCGTGTTTTTGCTGCTGTTGCTCGCCCTGTCGGGCTGGGTGTGGCACGAACGCGTCAACCTGCAAGCCTTCCCCGACATCATCGCGGCGTACACGGCCAAGGAATATTGCTCGTGCCGGTATGTGGAAAACAACCCGGCGGAGTATTGCCTCGGTTATGTAAAGCAGTACGTGCCAACCAGCGCGTTCACTGACTCGCCGGAACGCAGTGAAGTCACGGCAAGCGGTTTAGGGCGCACGCACACGGCGCGGTGGCTAGGCGACCGTCAAGGCTGCCGCCTCAGCCCCTGACACACCAAAGATTTTCTGTGGGAGCTGGCTTGCCTGCGATGACGGCGTCACAGGCAACAGTGATGTTGACTGACCGGCCGCTATCGCAGGCAAGCCAGCTCCCACATGGATTTGTGCTGATCTTGGGAAATGAGGCAGTCCGGACAGGCGCCCGATGCACTGCACCGGGCGCGAACGACTTACTGCGGGGTTGGGCTGCCAGGCTGCAAGGCCAGCAGCAGGTCATCGATGATCGCCTTGCCCATTTCCCCCAGGTAATGCGAGGCGAATGCAAACTTCTCCGCCTTGGGGTCCATGGCAGCTTCAAGGGAGAGCATTTTTGCGTAATAGAGCACATGGGATGCGTGTTCGAGGGCTTCTACGAGCGGAACCCCGGCGTTGACGCGGAAGAGTTTCAGGTGGCTTTTGTTTTCTCCGCAGTCTGCGAAGGTGGCGGCGCCGAGGGTTTCGGCTGATGTGGCGTTAGTCATAACTGATTCCTTTTGCATGAACAAAAAGAGCTGCCACTAACGTTTCCAGGCGAAGGGTGGCAACTGTACGCGGGCTGGAAACCGAGGCAAAAGGAACCCGGCAGACCCGAAGGTCTCCCACGTACAGCCGCCAAAAAGCACAATCTGCAGGCATAAAAAAAGCGCCTGCTGATTGTTTGACGACGCTGTAGCGTCCTTAAGCATCGGGTTTCCAGGCCCGGTCGCTGATGAGCAGCGACGGAGGCGAGGTTAACCCTATGCACGCGCCGTCGCAACCGGTGGCCAATAGCTGTCCGCAATCTGCGTTGTGTGGCGAGGGCGCTTGTCGGATCGCTGCACCGTCCCGTTTGACTGCGCAGCAGTCACCGGCTTTTTGGGGGCGCTTCGCACCCCAGCGCAAGCAAGCTTGCTCGCCACAGGGTTATGCGCAGCGGCAGAAGTGTCGGTTGTTGCCTTGAAACTTGCCGGGTGCTGTGTTTCCAGCGCGCGCCCCTGTAGTAACCTTGCCCGCGGCCGACCCCACACACGTCGGCCGTTAACAGGCATAAAAGGAGACTTATGACGCTGGGGCGCAAGGCCGAAAAATACTTCAGGATGATAAGAACGCGAATGGGCCTGGAGAAAAACTATTATTTAAAAAGCTTCATTATTGCGTTGTTTATTTTTTGCATGAGCGTCTCCGTTTTTAAATCCAGCGATAAGGCCGTGATCATTATCTTGATCTGCGGGGTTAATGCGCTGCTGTTCCCGCTGGCCAGGCGTGCAGTCGAAAACGTTGTCTTTCGTTTTACTGGGAAAGAATTTTGGGCGACACATCCCCTTCGGGCCGCCGCATCTTATGGCGGTCACGTACTGCTGTGGATGTTTTATTTCGTTTTTGCCATTCCGCTTGGCGCGTTCTATTTGCTGTGGTTGTGGCTGAAAAAATAGTGCCTGTTCGCGCGGCCTCTGTTTTCTGAGGACGGAACCTCTAGTTGTTGGGCCTCGCGTTTTGGGGCCTTCGCACCCCTGCGCAATAAAGTTGTTTACCTTGTGTTTCACTGTTTTCGAGTCTTTATCACGCGGTCATCGAGCGCTTTTTAGCAACTTAATGTTGCATGATTGACCCATTCGGACGTCCTTGCATGCAAGCTGCAGGGCGCACAGTACGGATTCTGCGGGGGCGTGCAGGGTATTTTCAGCACAAAACAGACGTGCTGGCCCAAGTACTGTGGATGGAGTGAATGCCATCGTCATGTAGTAATCTCGAAGACGGTCGGAGTGCTCTGTAGGTCAGCCTCAAGCATAAAGGATGCGTCTGGCTCTCACCCATATAGTCGGTAAAGGTTGGTAAGTATGGAAAATAAATATTATTTTAAAAACCTAATATTTGGTTTGTTTATGTTTTTCATCTGTGCGTTTTATTCCAGGTCGGACGATAATGCTGCGGTGGTTTTTATTGTCGCAGGCGTAAATGCACTATTGTTTCCCTTTGCAAAGCGCGCAGTAGAAAATATAGTTTTTCGTTATATTCGCAAGGGTTTTTTGAGTTCGGGGCCAGTATTGACTGGCGCGGCAAATGGTGGTTATGCACTGGTGTATGGGTTTTATTTTGCATTTGCGATTCCCATTGGTTTGCTTTTTTTAATAAACTTGTACGTTAAAAAAAAGGCCGCCATGTAGGCGGCCCAGCGTTATAATTGTATGATGAAATTGTTCAGGCTTTCTACGCTTGCGTCATTAATTAATACACTGGTTGCAGCGATCAGCAAAGCAAATGCCAGTATCCCTAGCGGAGTGACCGCGATGAATCCAAACATGGCGCTAACCAATGCTGTTGCTGAAATGCCAAGAGCAATCGCTTCGACCTTTACAAAAAAAGGCTTCCAGTTATCTGTTTTGCTAGCTTTTTTAAATTCAATATAAGCATCTTTAAAGTCTATCGCGTACCCAGCATATCCAAAACCTTTGCTGAATTTAGCTGAAGCCCTACCGATAGCCTCAAAGTCCATTGAGTCTATGTATTTTGCTGCTGCGGCTCTGTCCTTGGCGCTGAATTTTTTATCCAGAGCATCTTTGTACTTGTCGAAAGCATTAAAAGCTTCATCTGCACTACGGATCTTGTTACCTTTCGCGCTTTCTGCTAACTCAACTGCGAGCTTTGATGCGTTATCGCCGAATTTTCTAGCCACTTCGCCACTAAAGGCAATGGTGAATTTTATGGCGTCGTCTATGTTAGCAAGCTTTGTAGCTGCTTCTGCGTTAATGCGTGCTTCTTCAGCTTGCAATTTCGACCACGCTTTTTGTTTGTTCGCCAGTTCAGCTAAATCATTAAGCCGTTTGATCTCATAAGCTGCCTTAAGCGATTTTTGCCAATCTTCAAAGCTTTTTTTGGAGTCGGCGATACGGTACGCCAATCGCGCGGCAGCTTCTGTAATAAACGCATTGATGGGCTGGTCGAAAAAGTCACGTTTATAAAAACTGTTTGCTACTGCTTGAAGTGAAATGGTCTCCAGAGCTGTTTGTGAAATAATCGTGTCCATAGACCCGATTTCACTCCACAGGTTAGCGACACGGTCGTCTGCTTTTACATCACTTTTGAGCTTGTCTTCTTCAATTTTTCTTTGAATTTCCTCCGGTATCAATTGACGTTTAGCTGCGTAATCAGCTTCTTGCGCCGCGACTGCGTTATTGATCGGTACTTTGTAGTTTTCACTGACTTCTTTGCGGGCATTCGCTGCGACCTTTCTTCCTATGGTGCTGTTACCAAAATCATCACCGTAGCCACCGCCGCCCACTGGGCCAGAGCCAAAGACCGTTGGCTCATAAGCTCTGATTTCGGTCAGGCCGAGATAGATCGTAATACGATCGCTCATAGCGAAGCCCCTTTTTTCATATTTGCCGGCATGGTGTTTTGTCGCCTGAGCATCGTATTTGCAGGCCGTCGGTTCGTCCTGGACAAACTGTTTAGTAAAGCGCCTGAACTGTCAGGAGAGGTCTTTGCCATAACGATGGAAGCGTTTTTTGACGTGTTCATTGTCTATATCCTTATATTAGGCTCAATGCGGGTTTGTCTTTTTGTCTGAATTGGTTTTTGTTTTTAGGTTTTGTGAAGTTTTGCGTTTTGGGTATTGGTTAATTGGTAGAGGGCGTGTGGTTAAGAACTGTAAGTGCGTTTGGTTTTTTTAAACAATAAACATTATGCTTGGGTGTGTATCTTGTTACATAAGTTAAGGTTTAATTAGGAACTGTTATTTCCTGGCTGCGAGTAGGGTTGGGCGGTCGCAATATCTGTTGAGTTAACGGCGTTAGCTTCCGTTTGACTGCGCAGCAGTTATCAGCTTTTTGGGCGCGCTTCGCACCCCGGCGCAAGCAAGCTTGCTCGCCACAGGGTTATTAGGTGTCGGCCTTAGGTTCCACCCAGTGGAACCACCTTTGATTGTCCTCGCGCCCACATCGCGCTTAGCTGTCGATGTGCCGCCAACAAGAACGGGACCACCCGCCTGTGAGGAGAATCACCATGCGCCCACACCAGCACATTCTGGATTGGCTCAGCGACGTCGCCAGCGACTTGCACGCTGTGCGCCACGATATCCACGCCCATCCCGAACTCGGCTTTGAAGAAAACCGCACCAGCGCGCTCGTTGCGCAGTCCTTGAAAGAATGGGGCTACGAGGTGCACACCTGCATCGGCAAAACCGGTGTGGTCGGCGTGCTGCGCAATGGCAGCAGCTCGCGCACGCTGGGGATTCGCGCCGACATGGACGCCTTGCCCATCATCGAGAACACCGGCGCGGCCTACACCAGCCAGCACGCTGGTTGCATGCACGCCTGCGGGCATGACGGCCACACCACCATGCTGCTCGGCGCCGCGCGTTACTTGGCGGCGACGCGGCAATTTGACGGCACCTTGAACCTGATTTTCCAACCCGCCGAAGAAGGCCAGGGCGGCGCCGAGGCGATGCTGGCCGATGGTTTGCTCGAGCGCTTCCCGTGCGATGGCCTGTTCGGCATGCACAATATGCCGGGCTTGCCGGCGGGGCATCTGGGCTTGCGGGTCGGGCCGATGATGGCCTCGCAGGACTTGCTCACGGTGACGCTGGAAGGCGTCGGTGGCCACGGTTCCATGCCGCATCTGACGGTGGATCCGCTGGTGGCGGCGGCGAGTATGGTCATGGCGTTGCAAACGGTGGTGGCGCGCAATATCGACACCCAGGAAGCCGCCGTGGTCACGGTCGGTGCGCTGCAAGCGGGGCAGGCCGCCAACGTGATTCCTCAGCAAGCGCTGTTGCGCCTGAGCCTGCGCGCACTGAACCCCAAGGTCAGGGAACAGATGCTCGAGCGCGTCAACGCCATCATCCAGACCCAAGCCGCGAGCTTCGGCTGCACGGTGCAGGTCGAACACCGCCCGGCCTACCCGGTGCTGGTCAACCACGCCGAAGAAACCGAGTTCGCTCGCCAGGTCGGCATTGCCTTGCTCGGCGCCGACGCGGTGGACGGCAACACCCGCACGCTGATGGGCAGTGAAGACTTCGCCTGGATGCTGCAACGCTGCCCCGGCAGTTACCTGTTTATCGGCAACGGCGTGTCGCGGCCGATGGTGCATAACCCTGCCTATGACTTCAACGACGACATCCTGCTGACCGGCGCCGCCTACTGGGGCGCGCTGGCCGAGAGCTGGCTCAAGCCTGCCTGACGACCTCTTTTTTTCTGCCGCTGGACCCTTGCCCTTATCGGTTGAATGGAGTGTTCCTCATGCAGACTTCAAACACAGGCGTATCGCGCACCCGCCAGGTGGTGGCGGCTGTGATCGGCAATGCGCTGGAATGGTATGACTTTATCGTTTACGGCTTTCTGGCCAGCATCATTGCCCGGCAATTCTTTCCGTCGCAGGATGAATACGCCTCGCTGCTGATGGCCCTGGCCACCTTCGGCGTGGGCTTTTTCATGCGCCCGGTGGGCGGCATCCTGCTCGGCATTTATGCCGACCGCAAAGGCCGCAAAGCCGCGATGCAGTTGATTATCCGGCTGATGACCGTGTCTATCGCATTGATCGCCTTCGCGCCCAATTACGCCGCCATCGGCATGGGCGCGCCGCTGCTGATTGTGGTGGCGCGCATGCTCCAGGGCTTTGCCACCGGCGGTGAGTACGCGAGTGCCACGGCGTTTCTGGTGGAAAGTGCGCCGGCCCATCGCAAGGGCTTGTATGGCTCCTGGCAGTTGGTGGGGCAATGCCTGGCGGTATTTGGTGGGGCGGCGATGGTGGCGTTGGTCACGCACTTCTTTTCGCCGCAAACCCTCGACCTGTGGGGCTGGCGCGTGCCGTTTGTGCTGGGCTTGCTGATCGGCCCGGTGGGGTTGTGGATTCGCAGGAACCTGGAAGACCCGGAAGAATTTATCCAGGCGCGCAAGCAGGCCACCGGCCCGGCGCCGAGCCTGATGGATGTGCTGCGTGAGCATCGGCGCAGTATCCTCGTGTCCATGGGCTTGGCCTGCGGCGCGACGGTGTCGTTCTACGTGGTGCTGGTGAATATGCCGACCTTCGCGCACAAGAGCCTCGGTTTGCCGCTGGACCAGGTGCTGATGGTGCAGATGTTCGCAGTGGCGCTGATGACCGTGGTGATTCCGCTGTCCGGCATGCTCTCGGACCGGCTGGGGCGGCGGCCGGTGTTGATGGCTTTCACCCTGGCATTCTTTGTGATGGTTTACCCGTTGTATGTGTGGGTGGCCGCGGCACCGTCCATCGAGCGCTTGCTGGTGATGCAAGTGCTGCTGTGCACGGTCATCGGCGGCTTTTTCGGCCCGGCACCGACGGCCCTGGCCGAGCAGTTTCCGATTGAGGTGAGGTCAACGGGTGTGTCGGTGGCTTATAACGTCGCGGTCATGGTGTTCGGCGGTTTCGCACCGTTGATCGTGACCTGGCTGACCAAAGTACTGGGTACGCCAGTGGCGCCGTCGTTTTATGTACTGTTCGCTTGCGTGCTGACGTTGATGGGCACTTACTGCATGCACGAAGCCCCACGGGCGAAAAAACCGCTGCCCTTTTCCAATGAGGTGAAGCCTTGAGCCGTGTTGATTGGGATGCCACGCAGCTGTCGCAAGCGATCCATGCGCGGCAGGTGTCGTGTGAAGACGTGATGGGCGATTACCTGGCGCAGATCCAGCGTTTTAACCCGAGTGTGAATGCGCTGGTGTCGTTACGTGATGCCGATGAAGTGCTGGCCGAAGCGCGTGCCTGTGATCGTGAGTTGGACCAGGGCCAATCGCGAGGCTGGATGCACGGCATGCCCCAGGCGATCAAGGATTTGGCGGCCACCAAGGGCTTGCGCACCACCTTGGGCTCGCCGCTGTTCGCCGAGCATGTGCCCGCCGAAGATGCGATCAGCGTGTCGCGCGTACGGGCCAGCGGCGCGATCATCATCGGCAAGACCAACGTGCCGGAATTCGGCCTCGGTTCGCAGACCTACAACACGCTGTTCGGCACCACCGGCAATGCCTATGACCCACGTTTGGTGGCCGGAGGCAGCAGCGGCGGGGCGGCGGTGGCGCTGGCGTTGCGCATGTTGCCGGTGGCCGATGGCAGCGACATGATGGGTTCGCTGCGCAACCCGGCGGCGTTCAATAATGTGTTTGGTTTGCGCCCTTCACAGGGGCGCGTGCCCCACGGGCCGGTGCCGGAATTGTTTGTGCAGCAACTGGGCACCGAAGGCCCAATGGGCCGCAGCGTCACGGATGTGGCGAAGTTATTGAGCATCCAGGCCGGTTACGACCCTCGGGTGCCGCTCTCATCCAAGGACGATCCGTCGGTGTTCGGCTTGCCGTTGCAGCGCGATTTCAAAGGCGCGCGCCTGGGCTGGTTGGGTGACTACAACGGCTACTTGCCGATGGACGAGGGTGTGATGAGCCTGTGCGAGTCGGCCCTCGGCGATTTCGCCGCATTGGGCTGCGAGGTGGAAAGCTGCCAGCCGGCGTTTTCCCTGGCGCGGCTATGGCGCTGCTGGTTGGTGCATCGCCACTGGCTGGTGCACGGCAACCTCGGTGCGGCCTACGCCAACCCGCAAAAACGCGCGTTGCTCAAGCCTGAGGCGCAATGGGAAGTGGAGGGCGGGCTGGGCTTGAGTGCGCAGCAGGTGTACCAGGCGTCGGTGGACCGCAGCGAGTGGTATCGCGCCTTGGCCAAGCTGTTTGAACGTTACGATTTCCTGCTGTTGCCCAGCGCCCAAGTGTTCCCTTTTGATGCACAACAGGCGTGGCCGCGCAGGGTGGGTGGGCGTGAAATGGACACCTATCACCGGTGGATGGAAGTGGTGATCGGCCCTACATTGGCGGGCTTGCCGAGCATGAGCATTCCGGTGGGGTTCAATCCTCAAGGCTTGCCCATGGGCTTGCAGATCATCGGCCCGGCCCAGGCGGACCGCGCTGTCTTGCAGCTGGCCTATGCTCATGAACAGCTGACGCAATGGGTACAACGCCGCCCGCCTGCGTGCCTTGAATCGATGAGTTGACCTGCGATCGGGCCTGTATCTTGCTGTGAAAAATGATCATCCACCGGCAACAGGGAGATCGAACATGGAGACAGGCACGGTACGGTCGGTTGAGCGCGCACTCGCCATCGTCGAACTGCTCGGCGAACACCAGGCCTTGGGGTTGGAGGAGTTGCACTACCTCACACGACTGCCCAAGGCGACGGTGTCGCGCATGTTGCTGACCTTGCAGGAACAGGGGTGGGTCTATCGCGGCCTCAGCGACCGTCGTTACCGCCTGCGCGCCCAGCGCTTGTTCGGCGACACCCAGCAACGTTTCAAGCGCCAAGTAGTGGAAAGCGCCGCGCCCTGGCTGCTGGAACTCAGCGAGCGCACCGGGCTGGTGGTGGATTTATCCTGCTTTGATGGTGAGCGCCTGGAAGTCATGGAAAGCGCGATCCCCAGTGTGTTGCGCAAGCTGTACCCCAACAACTGCCAGATCGTCGGCCAGCACGCCAGCCTGTTTCACTCGGCGATGGGCAAGGCATGCCTGACACAATTGCCGGTTGAGGAGGTGCAGCGTCTGGCGGGCCGTGATCATGTCGCCGCGGACGAGCAGGTGCATACCTGCGAGCAAACCCAGCACCAGGGGTTTGGCCAGCGCACTGAAGGCTATTGGGAATACCCGGTGCGCCTGCCGTTTCTGATTCGCGCGGTGGCCCTGCCGGTGCAGGCCAATGGGCGGCTGGTGGGCAGCATGGCGCTGCACTGGCCGATGCATCAGGCGCCGGTGGAACGCGTATTAAACCTGCACATGGCCAGCCTCGAAGCGACGGTGCGCGATGTGCAGCGGGCGCTGATCTGAAGGCAACCACCGAACCCTGTGGGAGCTGGCTTGCCTGCGATAGCGGCAGGTCAGTCACCTTCACTGTTGCCTGTGGCGAGCAGGCTTGCCCTGCGTTGGGCTGCGAAGCAGCCCCAAAATCAAGCGCTGAGTTTTTTCAGTAAAAATTCCAATGCTCTCATGGGGCTGCTGCGCAGCCCAACGCAGGGCAAGCCTGCTCGCCACAGGGGTTTGGCTGCCTTGAAAAATTGTGCAGATACCCGGCTCCCACATTGGATTTGCGCCGCTTGTGAGATTGCGCTTAAGGTTCGTGCAGGTTTTTTGCCCCATGAGTTTCTATGTTCAATCTCAAACCCCTGGCCTTCACGCTGTTGACGTGCGCCGCCTTGCCTGCCCACGCCGACTGGTACCTGGATAACGAATCCTCGCGCCTGTCGTTCGTCACCACCAAGAACACCGAGATTGCCGAGGTGCATCGTTTCCTGGTGTTGCACGGCAAGGTCGACAGCAAAGGCGCGGCGCAGCTTGAGGTCGAGATGGAGTCGATCAACAGCGGCATCCCGCTGCGCGATGAGCGCATGCGCAATGACCTGTTCCAGATCAAGGCCTTCCCCGAAGCGCTGATCAGCGCGCAGATTAATCTGCAACCGATCAATGACCTGGCCCCAGGCGCGCAAATTGAGTTGCGCCTGCCACTGTCGGTGACGTTGCACGGCAAGACTCAAACCTACAGCGCCGAACTGCTCGCCACACGTCTGGATGACCGGCGCTTTCAGGTGGTGACCCTGGAACCTGTGGTGCTGCATGCCGAGGATTTCGATTTGGTGCCGGGTGTGGCGGCACTGCGCAAGGCGGCCGGCTTGGCGTCGATCAGTTTGTCGGTGCCGGTCGGTGCGGTGCTGATTTTCACGGCGCGCTGACGTGAGCGGCGCAGTGTTCCCATGGCGCAGCGCCAACCGCTTCGAGTTGCTGATCGACGGCCCGAGTTTCTTCCCGCAGATGCTGGTGGGTATTGCCCGGGCCGAGCGCCAGGTCGATCTGGAGTTGTACCTGGTGGAGGCGGGTGCTTGCGCTGAAGCCATGGTGCAAGCGTTGGTGCAAGCCGCCGAGCGCGGCGTGCAGGTGCGCTGCCTGTTTGATGATTACGGCAGCCTGGCCTTCACGCTGGGCCTGCGTAAGCGCCTCACCGACGCGGGCGTGCAACTGCGCTTCTACAATCGCCTGAGCTGGCGCCGTTGGATGCGTAACCTGTACCGCGACCATCGCAAACTGTTGCTGATTGATCAGGGCATCGCCGTGGTCGGCGGCACGGGCGTTACCGATGAGTTCTGGACGCCAGGGCAAGACACCGCCGACTGGCATGAAGTGATGGTGCAGATCAGCGGCCCGTTGGTGCTGGACTGGCAGGCGTTGTTCGACCGCCAATGGCATGCCAACGCGGCGCGCCGTGAGTGGAAACCCGCCACCCATTTCGGTTTGCCGCGCTTGCCCAAGGTGCCGGCCACCGGGCCTGGCCTGGGGCGCGTGGCGTATGCCGATGCTCGTCAGCACCGCGATATTTTGCAGTCGCTGATCCGCGCGCTGAACAGCAGCAAGACGCGCATCTGGCTGGCCACCCCGTATTTTCTACCGACCTGGAGCGTGCGCCGTGCGTTGCGCCGCGCAGCCGGGCGTGGCGTGGATGTGCGTTTATTGCTGACCGGCCCGCGCACCGATCACCCTTCAGTGCGCTACGCCGGGCACCGTTATTACCCACGGTTGTTGCGCGCAGGCGTGCAGATCTTTGAATACCAGCCGTGTTTTTTGCACCTGAAAATGGTGCTGGTGGACGACTGGGTGAGCGTTGGCTCGTGCAATTTCGACCACTGGAATTTGCGCTTCAACCTGGAGGCCAACCTGGAAGCGCTCGACCCAGAATTGACGGCAGCGGTGGTGGGCAGTTTCGAGGGTGATTTTGCCAAGAGCCAGGCGGTGAGCCTGGCGGCCTGGAAGGCGCGGCCACTGTGGCGGCGGGTGAAGCAGCGGGTGTGGGGCTGGATTGATCGGTTGGTGGTCAACCTGCTGGATCGGCGGGGCTGACACGTGATCATTCCCACGCTCTGCGTGGGAATGCCTCATGTGACGCTCCGCGTCACGCTGTGGGACGCGGAGCGTCCCGAGCTGCATTCCCACGCGGAGCGTGGGAACGATCATTACAACAACTCGAACGTCTGCTGCTGCACATCCTGGGAGTCCAACCCGATCTGCACATTGAACTCGCCCGGTTCTGCCGCGAACTTGAGTTGAGTGTTGTAGAACTTCAAGTCTTCCTCGCTGATGGTGAAGTGCAAAGTGCGCTCTTCACCGGCCTTGAGCATGACTTTCTGGAAGTTCTTCAGCTCTTTAACCGGGCGGATCATCGAGCCGGCCACGTCCTGGATGTACAACTGCACTACGGTTTCGCCATCGACTTTACCGGTGTTCTTCACGGTGACGCTGGCATCAAGCTTGCCGGTCTTGTTCAGGGTGGTGGACGACAGCGCCATGTCCGACAGGCTGAACGTGGTGTAGCTCAAGCCATAACCGAACGGGAACAGCGGCCCGGTAACGTCATCGAAGTACTGCGAGGTGTAGTTGCCCGGCTTGCCTGGGGTGAACGGCCGGCCGATGCTCAGGTGGTTGTAGTAGGTAGGAATCTGCCCCACCGAACGTGGGAAGGTGATCGGCAGCTTGCCCGATGGGTTGTAGTCACCGAACAGCACGTCGGCGATGGCGTTGCCGCCTTCAGTGCCGGCAAACCAGGTTTCCAGGATCGCGTCAGCCTCTTTGTTTTCATCCACAATCGACAGCGGGCGGCCGTTCATCAGCACCAATACCAGCGGTTTGCCGGTGGCTTTGAGCGCCTTGATCAGGTCGCGCTGGCTTTGCGGGATGTTCAGGTCGGTGCGGCTGGAAGACTCGTGGGACATGCCACGGGACTCGCCCACGGCCGCGACCACTACGTCGGCTGCCTTGGCGGCCTTGACCGCTTCGTCGATCATCACCTGGGCTGGGCGGGTGTCATCGACCACTTCCGGCGCATCGAAGTTGAGGAAGTTGAGGTAGTCGACCACGGCCTTGTCATTGGTGATGTTGGCGCCACGGGCGTAGATGATTTTGCCTTTGTCGCCGATTACAGCGTTCATGCCGTCCAGCAGCGTGACGGATTGTTCAGGCTTACCGGCGGCGGCCCAACTGCCCATCATGTCGATCGGGGCCTTGGCCAGCGGGCCTACCAGCGCGATGGTCGCGGATTTTTTCAGCGGCAGGGTGTTGTTGTGGTTTTTCAGCAAGACCTGGCTGCGGCGTGCAATATCGCGCGCATCGCTGCGGTGCAGGCGGCTGTCGGCATAGGTGTCGGCCGGGTCATCTTCAGCCTTGCCGATGCGCAGGTACGGGTCTTTGAACAGGCCCATGTCGTACTTGGCGCCGAGCACTTCGCGCACCGCATTGTCGATGTCGCTTTGCTCGATTTCGCCGGATTTGAGCAGGCCGGGCAATTCCTTGCCGTACAGCGAGTCGTTCATGCTCATGTCGATGCCGGCCTTGATCGCCAGCTTGGCAGCCTCACGCCCGTCCTTGGCCACGCCGTGCTTGATCAGCTCGAAGATCGCGCCATGGTCGCTCACGGCCAAACCTTTGAAGCCCCAGTCCTTGCGCAGCAGGTCGTTCATCAGCCAGGTGTTGGCGGTGGCCGGTACGCCGTTGATCGAGTTGAGCGCCACCATCACGCCGCCGGAACCGGCCTTGATCGCCGCATGGTACGGCGGCAGGTAGTCCTGGTACATCTTGACCGGGCTCATGTCGACCACGTTGTAGTCGCGACCGCCTTCCACCGCGCCATACAGGGCGAAGTGCTTGACGCTGGCCATGATGCTGTCGGCATTTGCCGGGCTTACGCCCTGGAACGCCTTGACCATCACTTCGGCAATGCGTGAGACCAGGTAGGTGTCTTCACCAAAACCTTCGGAGGTGCGGCCCCAGCGCGGGTCGCGGGAGATGTCGACCATCGGCGCAAAGGTGATGTCGAGGCTGTCGGCGGCGGCTTCCTGGGCGGCGATGCGCCCGGAGCGGCCGATGGCGTCCATGTCCCAGCTGGAGGCCAGGGCCAGGCTGATCGGGAAGATGGTGCGGTGGCCGTGGATCACGTCATAGGCGAAGAACATCGGGATCTTCAACCGGCTGCGCATGGCCGCGTCCTGCATCGGACGGTTTTCCGGGCGGGTGATCGAGTTGAACGTGCCGCCGATGCGGCCGGCGGCGATTTCCTTGCGGATCAGCTCGCGGGGCATTTCCGGGCCGATGCTGATCAGACGCAATTGGCCGATCTTTTCATCCAGGGTCATCTGCTTGAGCAGGTCGCTGACGAAGGCGTCCTTGTCTTTAAGCGCAGCAGGCTTTGTTTCTGCCCAGACGGGGTGGGTGGCCAGAGTGGCAACAAGGCCGAGCAAACACAGCTTTTTCATGAATATCCTTTTTCGGCTACTGCACAGCGAAAATGCGCTGGTCTGCCAAAATGTGGGGGAACCTATGTTGTTGTTCGAGTGTTATTGCAGTAAATGCACCACACTTGTGAACTCTTATTCGCGCTGGGCATCTTTTTAGCTGATTGGCTCGACGCAATCCAGTGGTGGCGGATTATGCCCCAAGCGCGCGGTTTATAGGGTTAGTCGTCACATTCCATCCAGATTGGGCAGGAGAAACACTATGCAAGCAGCACAACATTACCGCTGGGGCTTCAAGGCCGCGGCTTTGCTACTGATCAGCACGGTGCTGAGCGGTTGCGGCATCAACACCATTCCGACCCTGGACGAACAGGCCAAGGCGGCCTGGGGCCAGGTGCAAAACCAATACCAACGCCGCGCCGACCTGATTCCCAACCTGGTGGAAGTGGTCAAGGGCTATGCGGCCCATGAGCAAGACACCCTCACCGCTGTGATTGAGGCGCGGGCCAAGGCCACCTCGATCCAAGTGGATGCCAGCACCCTCGACAACCCCGAGAAACTCAAGCAGTTCCAACAGGCTCAAGACGGTTTGAGCGGCGCACTCAGCCGTCTGATGGTGGTGTCCGAGCGTTACCCGGACCTCAAAGCCAACCAGAACTTCCTGGCGTTGCAGTCTCAGCTTGAAGGCACCGAAAACCGTATTGCCGTGGCCCGTCGCGACTTTATCCAGGCGGTGCAGGCTTACAACACCGAGATCCGCACCTTCCCCGGCCGCCTGTGGCATAGCGTGATGTACAGCGACTTGCCGATCCGCGCCACGTTTGAAGCCACCAGTGCCGACGCCGATAAAGCGCCGCAAGTGAAGTTCAAATAAGGCTTCTCTGAGGTGTCGATGCGTTTATTACGGATAGGCTTGGCGCTGTGGCTGCTGGCCTGCGTGGGCGTGGCCCAGGCGGCGCTGACCTTCCCGGCCTTGACCGGGCGGGTGGTGGACACCGCGCAGATGATCGACCCGGCGGTACGTGCGCAGCTGACCCAGCAATTGCAGGCGCTGGAGCAAACTTCGGGTGACCAGATCGTGGTGGTCACTGTGCCTGACCTGCAGGGCGTGCCCATTGAGGACTACGGTTATCAATTGGGCCGCCAGTGGGGCATCGGCCAAAAGGGCAAGGACAACGGCGCGCTGTTGATCGTCGCCCGCGATGAGCGCAAATTGCGCATCGAAGTCGGCTATGGCCTCGAAGGCGTGCTGACCGATGCGCAGTCGTGGGTGATCATCAACCAGGTGATCGCGCCCAAGTTCAAGGCCGGTAATTACAGCCAGGGCATCAGCGACGGCGTTGCGGCCATGATTCAGGTGGTGGGCGGCGAGCCGCTGGCCGTGCCGGCGCATGTGGCGGATGCGAATTTTGCCAAGGATAATCCGGGGTTTTCCATCGGTTTGTTCATCCTGCTGATCGGCGTGTTGTGGCTGTGTAATCGGCTGGGGCTGCCCGTTGGCGCTATCCTGCTGGCGATTCTCAGCAGCAGTGGACGCGGCGGCGGTGGCGGGGGCGGCGGTGGTGGCTTCAGAGGCGGCGGCGGTGGTTTTGGCGGCGGTGGTGCCTCAGGTGGCTGGTAATGACAATAACTAGAACAGAGCATCTACAACCATGGCATTACTGACTGAACACGAGCAGCGCCAAGTCGCCGAAGCGATCGCACGCGTCGAAAAAACCACCGACGCCGAGCTGGTCACCGTGCTGGCCGCGCGCGCGGATGATTACGCCTATATCCCGCTGCTGTGGGCCAGCCTGATCGCCTTGGTGGTGCCTGGCATCGTGCACTACCTGTCGGGCTACCTGACCATGTACACCTTGCTGTTGGCGCAATGGGCGACCTTCATTGTGTTGTGCCTGGTGTTTCGCCTGCCCAAGGTCACCACCCGCCTGATTCCGCGTTCGGTACGCCACTGGCGTGCATCGAACCTGGCCCGTCGACAGTTCCTGGAGCAAAACCTGCACCACACGCTGGGCAGCACCGGCGTGCTGATTTTTGTCAGCGAGGCGGAGCGGTATGTGGAGATTCTGGTGGACGATGGTATTTCCAGGCACCTGGATGACAGCAGTTGGGATGAGATCGTCAAGGCATTCACCCAGCAGGTGAAGCAGGGGCAGACGCTGGCGGGGTTTATTGCCTGCATCGAGGCGTGTGGTGAATTGCTGAAGGTGCATGTGCCGGTGACGCAGACGCGTAATGAGCTGCCTAACCGCCTGATAGTGCTGGAATAGCTGCTTTTCTGTGGGAGCCGGGCTTGTGTGGGAGCTGGCTTGCCTGCGATGCAGACACCTCGGCCCATCAGAAAACCCAGGTGATGCCATCGCAGGCAAGCCAGCTCCCACACAAGCCAGCCCTCCACATAAGTCAGTTTCCAGAGAAAAGTGGTTCCCGCATTTGATTTGCGGCGGCTGAGCGACCGTTGATCAAATAACCCCGTGCTCTAAACCTTCATCCCCCCTAAAATGCCCGGCATTCTTTGCCCGAGGCGTTTTTGTTCATGTCTGTCACCGCTCAACCTGCCAGCCCTGCGCCGGATCATCACGCCCAGTTCATCGAACTGCTGAGCGCAAGCCTCGCGCAGAACGCGTTTATCAAGCTGGTGCTGGCCAAGTACGTCGGCGAAGAAGCCGAGTTGCAGCGGCTGATCATCAAGCAGGTCGTGGTCAAGGAGCAGGCGTGCCTGTCCTTTGTTTATCGCTACAAGACCCGCGACATTACCAAGAACTTCCCGCTGGCCGAAGGCGTGGCGGCAATTGCCGCGCTGCTGCCGGCGTCGTTCAAGAATGCGCACCTGTTGTCGCTGACCGACGAAGCCCAGCTGGAATACAGCAAAAAGAACAAAAGCTCGCTGTTCAAAAGCAAGCCGCAGCAATTGCGCGAGGCGCCTTCTGCTGAGCATAACCGCGAGAAAAACCGCTTCCTCGACTTGAGCCGACCCTTCCTCGCGGACCTGGGCGTCACCGACGCCAAGCAGGCGCTGATCCCATCGATGTCGCGCAAATGGAAGCAGATCAACAAGTTCATCGAAGTGTTCAGCCATGCGCTGACCTCATCGCCGTTGAAGCTTGACCAGCCGGTGCGCGTGGCGGATTTCGGTTCGGGCAAGGGCTAC
This sequence comes from Pseudomonas sp. B19125, assembly GCF_044218855.1. Taxonomy (NCBI): domain Bacteria; kingdom Pseudomonadati; phylum Pseudomonadota; class Gammaproteobacteria; order Pseudomonadales; family Pseudomonadaceae; genus Pseudomonas; species Pseudomonas sp. B19125. The sequence continues at coordinate 5,347,096 of NZ_CP162589.1, read as the reverse complement.
CTGACGTTCGCCATTCACGATTACCTGCGCAACACCCTCAAGGCCGAGGGCGAAGTGACGGGTGTGGAATTGCGTGAAGACATGGTAACCCTGTGCAACACCGCCGCCGCACGCCTGGAGCATCCGGGGCTGGTGTTCAAGTGTGGTGATGTGCGCAGTGTGGCGCCCAGCGAACTGGATGTGATGATCGCCCTGCATGCCTGCGATATCGCCACCGACTACGCGATCCACACCGGCATCCGTTCCGGTGCGTCGATCATCATGTGCTCGCCGTGCTGCCACAAACAGATCCGCCTGCAGATCCAGAGCCCGGTGCTGCTCAAGCCGATGCTGCAGTACGGCCTGCACCTGGGCCAGCAAGCGGAAATGGTCACCGACAGCTTGCGTGCGTTGTTCCTGGAAGCCTGTGGCTACGAGACCAAGGTGTTCGAGTTCATTTCGTTGGAACACACCAACAAGAACAAGATGATTCTGGCGGTCAAGCGCACCGAGCCTGTGGACAATGCGCAACTGTTGGAAAAAATCCAGGAGCTGAAGGCGTTCTATCACATCAGCGAACACTGCCTGGAAACCCTGCTGCGCGCGGATGGCTTCTTGAACTGAATGCGGTCTCCTGTGGGAGCTGGCTTGCCTGCGATGGCATCACCTGGGTTTGCTGATAGACCGAGGTGTCTGCATCGCAGCGGTGCGACGATTCGACAAGCCAGCTCCCACACAAGCCGGTGCAGGCTGCACCGCCGTCTTGCGCCCGAGCATCACCGTAATGATCACGCCACACGCAAACACCCAGGTAATCGGCTCGATATGTTCACCAAAGAACAACGCCGAAAACGCGATGGTAAAGAAGATCTGCAACAGCTGAATCTGGCTGACCCGCGCAATGCCGCCCATGGCCAGCCCGGCGTACCAGGCGAAGAACCCCAAAAACTGCGAGAACAGCGATACATACCCAAACGCCCACCAGGTGCGCATGGAAATCGCGCCTTGATGCTGCGCCGCCAGGTACCACACCGGGCCGATCAATACTGGCGTCGACAGCACCAGCGCCCAGCAGATCACCTGCCAGCCGCCCATTTCCTTGGCCAACCGGCCGCCTTCGGCATACCCCAGGCCGCCCACGGCAATCGCGCCGAGCATCAGCAAATCGCCGGCCTGGATACTGCCCGCGCCGGTGATCAACGCATAACTCAGCACCAACGCACTGCCCAGCGCTGCGCAGGCCCAGAAGGCTTTTGACGGCCGTTCATGTGACAGCCACGCCGCATACAGTGCCACGCACAGCGGTTGCAAACCGTTGACCAGCGCGCCATGGGACGCCGGCAAGGTTTGCATGGCCCAGGCCGACAACACCGGGAAACCCAGGATCACCCCGGCAATCACCAGGCACAGTCCGCGCACCTGGCGCCAGGTTGGCCAGCGCTCGCGTCGCCACAACAACAGCGCTGCTGCCGGGATCGCCGCGAACAAGGCGCGCCCGAGGCCATTGAGCAAGGGGTGGATTTCCTGCACCACGATACGGGTGAAGGGCAAAGTCAGGCTGAAGATGACGACGCCCAGCAGGCCGAGGGCCATGCCGGTGTTTTCGCGCGAGCTCATGAGTGGGGACCAGAATCTGGAGGGCTTCAAGGGAAGCCCATCTAGCCACAACCCTCGCTGATTAAGGGCCTACAGCTGGTCGCAGATTTATCCGTACAGTTTCAATCTTTAAGCTGGCAGGCACGGCGCCATCGCGGGCAAGCCCGGCTCCCACAGTTGATCTCTATCGTCTGATGGACCGAGATCTCCTGTGGGAGCTGGCTTGCCTGGGGTTGATCTCTATTGCCTGGTTGACCGAGATCTTCTGTGGGAGCTGGCTTGCCTGCGATGGCGTCACCCTGGTCTTTAGAAGAACCGCGTAATGCTGACCTTCGCATCGCGGCCCTTGGTGTAGGCACGATCACCGCTCAAGGCCGGGCGGAAGTTGTTGTTGAACAGGTTGTCCACGGTGAAGTTCACCTCGGTGCCTTTGAGGTAGGCCTGTTGCGGTTTCCATTTGGCGAACAGGCCTTGGGTGTTGTAGGCCTTGTTGCCGTACTGGTCGTAGAACAGGTCGCCCAAACTGCTGCCCGGGCCGCCGGAATATTTGTCACTCGGCAAGCGATCGGTCGCGCCAATGAACTGGCCCATCCAGCCCACCTGGGCATCCCAGGCCGGGATGTTGGTGCCCACTACCAGCACCCATTTGGTCGGTGGAATGTCACGTGCCGGTACATCCGGCCCCCACGGGTTGGTGTACGCGCCTTCGTGTTCACCCTTGGCGTAGGCGAACGACACCGAGCCGAACAGGTAGGTGGAGTTGTAGAAAGACTCCAGCTCAAAACCCTTGATGGTCAGGCCGCCGATGTTGCGGTAGTTGGACATCGCCCCAGGCGGGCAAGCGTTGGCAATGGTGCCGCCGTTGATGGCCTGGTTTTGGCAACCAACACCAGTGGCCTTGAAGATTTCGTCTTCGACTTTGTTGTGGAACAGTGTGGCGCGCACTTGCAGGTTGTCGTTCTGGGCGATCAGGTGGTCGAAGCTGGTGACGCCGCCCAACGTGATCGAGGTGATGCGTTCCGGGTCGAGGTCGACACTGGTGGCGGTGCGGCTGCCCAGGCCTTGCACTTCATATTGCTCGTCGATCACCGGCGCACGCCAAGTCTTGCTCCAGTTGGCGAACAGCCCCAGGTTCGGCGTGACGTTCCAGAACAGCGCCAGGCGCGGCGACCAGCCGGTGTAAGTGCGGTCGCTGTAATCGTGGCCGAAGGACGGATTCGGGTTGTTGTAGTACGGCGCGTCATTGCCTTCGCCACGGTTGCGCACATGGTCGTAGCGCAGCGACGGGGTGATGGTCAAATCGCCCACGGTGACTGCGTCCTGGACAAAGAAACTGTTGGTGTCGACCTTGCCGTGGGGCATGAAACCCGGCTGGAAGTGCCCGTAGTTGTAGCGCGCGGTGTTGTAGGTGGTGCCGGGCATCCACATTTCGGTTTCGCGGATGTGCTTGCGGATTTGCCCGCCGACGGTCACCGCATGCTGCAAGGGGCCGGTGTCAAACAGGCTGACGTTGCGGATGTCGAGGTTCTTGTCGGTGTAGGCGGTGTCCATCTTGCGCCCGCCGGTGGCCAGTTGGAAAAACGCGGTGGCGTCGCGTTCGTCGGTCTGGTCGGTATTGGACTGGGAATATTTGACGGTCAGGTCGATCAGCGGGTTATTCACCGGCGTGTATTCGTACTTGCCTGACCAGGTGGTGTCAGTGGTGTCACGCTGGGCTAAAAAACGCTTCAGCGCGTTTTCGTAACCGTAGCGGTCGATGTTGGCCTGGGTCGGCGGCGTCGGGTAGCTGGCGGCGGAGAATGGTGTCCAGCGGTTGCTGTGGGAGCGCGAGTAAGACAGACCAACGCTGTGCTCCTCGGTGAAGTGGGCGTTGACCTTGAACAGTTTGCCGTCCACATCCTGGGCACTGTTGGGCAGGCGCTGCGGGTTGACCGGGTATTCGTTGTTGTCGTTGGGCAGTTTGGCGGCCACCTTCATGTCGCCGCCGTCGCGCTGGGTCAGGTAGGCCAGCGCGTCGAAACGCCCGTCGTCGGTGCGGCCGTACACGGCACTGCTGTAGATCTGTTCGTGGTCATTGCTGGAGTAACCGTATTTGAGCATCGCGCCGCTGTTGCGACCGTCTTGCAGCAGGTCCGGGGCGTCCTTGGTGGTCATGTTGACCGTACCGCCAAAACCGCCGTTGCCGGTGAACGGTGAGTTGGGGCCTTTCTCGACCTCGATGCTCTTGATCAGCTCCGGCTCGATAAACACGGTGCCTTGCTGGTAGCGCTCAAAGCCGGTTTTGGTGGCGCCGTCGACGGTCATCGGCACGTCTTCGGCATCGCCGAAACCTCGAATATTGATGGTCTGGCCACCAGGTTTCAGTGAGCCGCCCTGGCTCACGCCGGGCAAGGTCTGCAACAGGCTGGGGATGTTGTTGGACTGGTAGCGGTCAATGTCGGCCTGGGTCATGGTCGAGCGGTTGACGGTGCTGGAGTCGACTTCGTTACCGGTGCCGATCACGCTGAGGGCATCCAGCTGGATGGCGCCGCTGTGGGTGGTCTTGCCCTCGTCGGGGCGCACCACGTAGGTGCTGCCGACTTTGATCAGGGTGAACTCGCCGTTTTTCAGCAGGCTGCGAATCGCCACTTCCGGGCTGAATTCACCGTTGAGCGCCGGCGCCTGCACATGTTTGAGCAGTGTCTCATCGAACAACAGCTGGATTTTCGCCTGCTGCGCGACAAAGCTCAGGGACGTGGCCAGCGATTGGGCGGGCAGTTGCAGCCTGAGCGACTCGGCCTGGGCGTTGAGGCTCAAGGCCATGCAGCTGGCAATAAGGGTCGGTCGAAGAAACAGGTGCGGAGCGTGGCAAGGCGCGCGAAACATGAAATCCCCCGGGGTGGCTAAATAGCCAAAAGGTGTGCGTATCCAACACAGTCGGGAGGAAGACGGGGCAGCTGCAAAAAACCACACATGCGAATGCAAAATATTCTCAAGTGTGATGCTTGCAGGCCTTACTTGAGTGGTTCGATGCGGACAATGCCATCGGCCGAGGCCACGGTTTTAACCGGCAGCAGCGCGGGCAGGGCGCTGAGCAGGGCATCCGGGTCATTCACATCCAGATTGCCCGAGACCTTCAGTTGCGCCACGGCTTTGTTGACCTGCAAGGGCGCTTGAGGCCGGTAGAGGCTCAGTTCATCGATCAGGCTGGCCAACTCCCGATTGCGAAACGACAGGTGCCCACTGCGCCAGTCGGCCACTTCTTCGGTGGTGAGTGTCTGTTGCTGCACGGTGCCCTTGGCGTAGCTGTACGTGGCACGTTGCTGGGCGCTAAGCAACGCCACCGGGCTTTTGGCGTCCGGCTCGAAGGCGACCTGGCCGTGGGCGACGCTGACCACCAGTTGTTGCTGGCTGCGTCGCACGTCAAACCCGGTGCCGACCACCCGCACATTGGCCTCGCCGGCTTGCACGTAGAGCGGGCGCTCTTTGTCGGCGGCAACTTCGATAAAGACCTGGCCCTTGTCCAGGTGCAGGATGCGTTGATGCGCATTGAAGTCCACGCGCAGGTGGGTGTTGGCATTCACATACAGCGTGCTGCCGTCGGGCAAGGCGAGGGTGCGCATGCCTTTGGCGTGCCCGGCAATCTGGCTGTGGAACAGCGCGCGGGGTGCACCGATATTTGTCGTCAGCACGGCGCAGACCAGTGCGGCGGCCACGGCCAGAGCCGGGCGCATTATCGAGGGTTTACGCTTGGGCAGCGGTACGGGTTTATTCAGTTGCTGCAACTGGGCGAGGTCGTCCCACAGTTGTTCGAATTCGGCATAGGCACGGGCGTGGGCGGGCGTTGCCTGCCAGGCGGCAAAGGCTTTGCGCTCGGCCCGTGCTGCGCCATTACGGTTGCGGGCAAACCAGCTGGCGGCTTGGGCATCGATGGAGTCGCTCGCTTCGATGTCCAGGGCGTCGATGTCGCTCAGGCGGTTCATTCTGGCTGCTCCGTGCCGGGTTCTGGTTGAAGGCGTCGCTTGCAATGCAGCAGGGCAAAAGCGATGTGCTTTTCGACCATGCTGGTCGAAATGCCCATGCGTTCGGCGATCTGCGCCTGGCTCAAGCCTTCGAAGCGGTGCAGCATAAGGGCTTCTCGCCTGCGGGGCGAGAGTTCGGCAAGGACTTCTTTCAACTGTTCCAGGCGTTGCAGGCGCTGCGCGGCGGCCATGGGGTCGTTTTGTGCGTCGGTGACCGGCTCCGTGTCAGCGTCGGCCGGGTCGGAGTGAGCGCTTTGGCGTACCTTCTGTTTACGCCAGTGATCGCGCAACAGGTTGCGCGCCATCTGGAACAGAAACGCCCGTGGCTGCTCGACCTTGGCGCGGTCGCGGTAGTCCAGCCACTGGGTGAAGACATCCTGGGTCATGTCCGCCGCGTCGTTGGCGTTGTCCGTGCGCTTGCGCAGGAAATGCAGGATATCTGCATAAAACCCGCGAAAGGCATCGGCCGACAACGGGTCGGGCTTGGGACGAGACATGGATATCCTTCTTGAGGAAGCACGACGTAGATAAGTCGCGAATGATATCGAGAACTATTGTCATTTGTCTCTATGTAACGGGTTCATGGGTTCAAAAATGTGGGAGCTGGCTTGCCTGCGATAGCGATGCAAGCCAGCTCCCACAGAGGACCGCGGTTTTAGCGCAGTAATGCTTTGAGCTGTTCGATCCCAGCCTCACCCAACGGGAACACCGGCAAGCGTGGATCGCCCGCCTCCAGGCCGGTCAGCCGCAACCCGGCCTTGATCGTCGCCGGCAAACCGCCCTTGAGGATGAACTCCAGCAACGGCAACTGGCGATAGAACAGCTCCCGCGCCAGTGTCAGGTCATTGGCCAGCACCGCGTCATACAACTCCAGGTTCAGCTGCGGGATCAGGTTCGGCGCGGCCGTGCACCACCCCTTGGCACCCGCCGCGAAGGCTTCCAGCGCCAGCGGGTTGCAGCCGTTGTAAAACGGCACGTCGCTGTGGCGGCGCAACTGGTGCATGCGCTGAATATCGCCGGTGCTTTCCTTGACCATGGTCACGTTCGCCACCTGCTTGACGATGCGCAGGATCAAGTCCACCGACATGTCCGTGCCACTGGTAGCCGGGTTGTTGTAAAGCATGATCGGCACGCCGACGCTGTCGCCAATCGCGGCGTAGTGGGCGAGGATTTCCGCTTCGCTGAGTTTCCAGTACGAGGCCGGCAGCACCATCACCACATCGGCGCCATTGGCTTCGGCATAACGGGCGCGACGCACGGCCTTGGCGGTGGTCAAGTCAGACACGCTGACAACAGTGGGTACGCGCCTGGCGATTTTCGCAAGGCTGTAGGCGCTGACCTCATCCCACTCCGCATCGCTCAAATACGCGCCTTCACCGGTACTGCCCAAAGGCGCGATGGCGTGTACGCCGCTGTCGATCAGGCGGTCGATGGAACGGCCGAGGGCGTCGAGGTCAATGCGCTGGCCGTCGGCGCTGAACGGGGTGATGGTGTAGCCGATGATGCCGTGAATAGTGGGGTTGGACATGGGAGGTCTCCGCTTGAAAAAGGGCAATCAGTTCAGGCAATCGGCGTGTTTGCGCAGGTTCTGCCGGGCGTAGTAGTTGAATGCGGCGCCATGGCGCTTGGGCTTGGAGATCCAGTCATGGGCCTCGCGACCCAGTTCCGGCAGGATCGGCTTGATAGTGCCCGCCGACATTGCCAGCAACTGCAACTTGGCCGCCCGTTCGATCAACTGCGCGATCACGCAGGCTTCCTCGATGCTTGCGCCGGTGGACAGCTGACCGTGGTGCGAGAGCAGAATTGCGCGCTTGTCGCCCAAAGCTGCTGTGATGATTTCGCCTTCTTCATTGCCCACCGGCACGCCCGGCCAGGCTTCCAGGAAGGCGCAATCTTCGTACAGCGGGCACAGGTCCATATGCGACACCTGCAGCGGCACTTCGAGCATCGACAGCGCGGCAATATGCGTGGGATGCGTATGGATGATGCAGTTCACATCCGGCCGCCCACGGTAGACCCAGGTGTGAAAACGGTTGGCCGGGTTGGGAATGCCATGCCCCTCGAGTACTTCAAGGTCTTCGTTGACCAGTAACAGATTGCTGGCGGTGATTTCATCGAAACCCAGGCCCAGTTGCTGAGTGTAATAGGTGCCAGGCGTTGGTCCACGTGCGGTGATCTGCCCGGCCAGGCCGAAGTCGTGTCCGTGTTCGAACAGGATGCGGCAAGTGAGCGCCAGCTTTTGCCGGTCGGTCCACGTATTATCCGCCAGGCTGTTTTGCATCTGGATCAGTGCTTGCTTGACCAGTTGGTCTTTGGGAAGTGCTAATGTCTTGGCCATATCGGTGTCCTTTGGGTTAGAGCAAATGACACTAAAGATGCTATATGACACTTTGTGTCATTGGCAAGCGTGATTCTGCCTTTTCTGCAGGGATTAACCGCAGCACATGTCTATCCGTTTGAAACTATTGAGAAAAAAACTTGGCGTAACCCTGGAATCCCTGGCCGAAAAGTCCGGGATGACCAAGAGTTATCTGTCCAAGGTCGAGCGTGGGCTCAACACACCGTCGATTGCTGCCGCGCTGAAACTGGCCAAGGCGTTGAACGTGAAGGTCGAAGAACTGTTCAGCGAAGACAACGTCAGCCTCGACAGCTACAGCCTGGTGCGCAGCCACGAACGTCCCGACACCGCGCCGGGTTATGCCGTGCTGGCTCATCAGGTCAGCGAGCGCAGCCTGCTGCCGTTCATCATCTACCCGCCGGCAGAATTCACCGACAAGACCTTCAAGGAGCATCTGGGCGAGGAGTTTTTGTTCGTGCACGAAGGCCAGGTGGAAGTGGACTTCTTGAATGAGCGGGTGATTCTGGAGCGGGGCGACGCGCTGCACTTCAATGCACAGAAACCTCACCGAATTCGCTCGGTGGGAGAGGTGCAGGCGCAGTTGCTGGTGGTGGTGCACAGCAGCGACGAGTGACCGTGTTCCCAGGTTGGAACACAGTCACTGTGGGAGCTGGCTTGCCTGCGATTGCGGTGGGCCAGTCAGTATTGCCTTAACTGACACACCGCTATCGCAGGCAAGCCAGCTCCCACAGTTGATCTTCGTTGTTCAGTGGATCAGCGTTCGACCGGCACAGACAACGCGGCATTACCCAACGGATGCGTACGCGCCGCAAAGAACTTCAGCTCCACGCCACTGCCGTCAAACAACTGCGAATACCGGCGCTTCTGCTGGCGGATAAACCCGTCACTGCGGCCCGACACCGAGATTGCCAGTGTCGTCAGTCTGGCCTGGCGAATCGCGTCCACCAAGTGGCTGTCCTGAGCCCCCAAGTCATGGCCGAAGATGCACAACGCGCCTTCATGACTCAGCAATTGCTCGTAGCAGAACGACAAGTAATCCGAGCTGCGAATGGTCTTGAGCTTCTCCTCCACCTTGCCCTCGCTGACAAACAACGGCACATCGTCCAACGTCTTGATCGTGTTGTTTATTGCAAAGCTGCTGAGCAAGGTGCTCTCGGTGGTCGGCAATTTGCGCGCGGTGCCGTCGAGGTTGCGCACCAGGTGCAGGCCGCCGTGCAGGTAGAGGATGCGCGTGGCGTCGGTGCGGGTGTTGCGCAGGTCGAAGCTGGCGTCGGCGCTGCGGAACAGGTCATCGATGCCCGGCGTGTGCAAAATCGCCCAGTAGTTGAGCAAATCGTAATTGCTGGTGAACACCGTCGCGTAGCGCTTCAGTTCAGTGTTGATCGTCGCCAGTGTCGACGGCTGCACCAGGCGCCACGGAATGTGCACGGCGTGGATGGTGTTGATCAGCGCTTCCTTGATTGCGTAGTAGCGGTTGCGCGGCGCCGCCGAGCTGACCGCCAGTGCCTTGTTGACCCGGCTGGTGGTCTTCAAGGCGCCCAGCGCTTGCTCGAAACTGCGGGTTTGCAGGGCGTCGAACACGCTGAGTTCGGATGGGCTCAGGGGCTTTTCTTCGACGGTGCGGGCGTTTTCGAACAGCGAGTCGTAGGCAAAGTCTTCCCAAATCGCACGGCTGGCGCCATTGCCGATCAGAATCCCATTGAAGTCGATGGCGCTGCGCAGTGCGCTCCAGTCTTCAAGGTGGGCGTCAATATCCTGGAAATCCTTCATTGCGGCGGGTCTACTCGAAATCGGCTGGGTGGTGACTTTATCATGAGCGGGCGTTGATCCTGATCAAGATGCGCCACGCGTTAGCGGTTGATTCTGTCGGCATACCGCCTCCGAGGATTGACCATGAGCAGCACCTTTTTTATTCCCGCCGTCAACATCATGGGCACCGACTGCCTCGACGAAGCCATGACAGCCATCCGCAACTACGGTTTTCGCAAGGCGCTGATCGTCACCGACGCCGGGCTGGCCAAGGCCGGCGTGGCCAGCATGATCGCCGAAAAGCTGGCGATGCAGGACATTGACTCGGTGATCTACGACGGCGCCAAGCCCAACCCCAATGTGGAGAACGTCGAGAAAGGCCTGGCGATGCTGGAGGCCACCGCCTGTGATTTTGTGGTGTCCCTGGGCGGCGGTTCGCCCCATGACTGCGCCAAGGGCATCGCGTTGTGCGCCACCAACGGCGGGCACATCGGCGACTATGAAGGTGTCGATCAGTCGAGCAAGCCGCAATTACCGCTGGTGGCGATCAACACCACCGCCGGCACGGCCAGCGAGATGACCCGTTTCTGCATCATCACCGATGAAACCCGCCATGTGAAAATGGCCATCGTCGACCGCAATGTCACGCCGCTGCTGTCGGTCAACGACCCGACGCTGATGGTCGGCATGCCCAAGGGGCTGACGGCGGCCACTGGCATGGATGCGCTGACCCATGCGATCGAAGCCTATGTGTCCACGGCCGCCACGCCAATCACCGATGCCTGTGCGATCAAGGCCATGGAGCTGATCAGCGCCAACCTGCGTCTGGCGGTACGTGATGGCAGCGACAAAGCCGCGCGGGAAAACATGGCGTATGCGCAGTTCCTCGCCGGGATGGCCTTCAACAATGCCTCGCTGGGGTTTGTGCACGCCATGGCCCACCAACTCGGCGGCCTCTACGACCTGCCCCACGGCGTGTGCAACGCGGTGTTGCTGCCCCATGTGCAAAGCTTCAACGCCAGCGTGTGCGCCAAACGCTTGAGCGACGTGGCGCGCGCCTTGGGCGCCGATATCAAGGGCATTACCCCGGAAGAGGGCGCCCAGGCGGCCATCGTCGCTATTCGCGCCTTGGCCCATGACGTTGAGATCCCGGCCGGTTTGCGCGAATTGGGCGCCAAGTTGCAGGACATTCCGCTGCTGGCCACCAATGCGTTGAAGGATGCCTGCGGTCTGACCAACCCGCGCCGGGCGGATCAGCGACAAATTGAGGAGATATTTCGCAGCGCGTTCTAAAGGCGGCAGCTGCACGCCGCAAGCGTTAAGCTACAAGTTGAACGGTATTTAACTTGAGCATGAAGCTTGCGGCTTGCCGCTGAGGTCACCTGATGAGAGTTCTATTATTCGGCGCCACCGGCATGGTCGGCCAAGGCGTGCTGCGCGAGTGCCTGCTGGCCGCTGACGTGCAGGAAGTGGTCGCCGTGGGCCGCACGCCGCTGACCCAGGAACACGGCAAGCTGCACCAGGTGTTGCACAGCGACATGCTGGACTTCCAGCCGCTGGAAAACCTGCTGCAAGGCTTTGATGCATGCTTCTTCTGCCTCGGCGTGTCGTCGGCGGGCATGAATGAAGCCAAGTACACCCACCTCACCTATGACCTCACCCTGGTCGCCGCCAGCACCTTGGCGCGGCTCAATCCGCAGATGACCTTTATCTATGTGTCCGGCGCCGGCACCAACAGCTCCGAGGCGGGCAAGTCGATGTGGGCGCGGGTCAAGGGCAAGACCGAAAACGCCTTGCTGCGCTTGCCGTTCAAGGCGGTGTACCTGTTTCGGCCCGGGGTGATTCAGCCGTTGCATGGCGTGCGCTCGAAAACGCCGCTGTATCAATCGTTCTATACCGTGCTCGGGCCGCTGTTGTCGTTTTTTCGTCGGGTCAAACCGAGCTGGGTGGTGAGCACCGAGACCGTCGGCCTGGCGATGTTGGCGGCGGCGCGTCATGGCGCGCCGCAAGCCGTGGTGGAGCAGGCCGAGATCAATCGCCTGGCCAGCGAGCCGCGCTGATGCTGCACAAAAGCCTGGTGCGTCGCCTTGACCTGATCACTCTGCAACTGTTCGTTGCAGTGTTTGAAGAAGGCACGCTGACCCGTGCTGCGGCCCGTGAGGCCATCGCCGTGTCGGCAGCCAGCAAGCGCCTGATGGAGCTGGAGCAGGTATTGGGCGTGAGCCTGTTCGTGCGCCGTGCCAAGGGCATGGACCTGACTGCGGCGGGCGAAACATTGCTGCACCATGCGCGGCAGATGCTGTTCAACGTCGAGAAAATGGGCCTTGAACTGGGTGAACACAGCCACGGTGTGCGCGGTTATGTGCGCATGCTGGCGAATCTGTCGGCGATCATTCAGTTCCTTCCGGAAGACCTGCGCGACTTTTCCCAACGGCACCCCGAGGTCAAGACTGATCTGGAAGAGCGCCCCAGCAACGGCGTGGTCCAGGGCGTGCTGGACGGGGTGGCAGACCTGGGCATCTGCTCCAGCGACACTGACACCAAAGGCTTGCCCAGTGTGCTGTATCGCCATGACAAGCTGGTGGTGTTGATGCCGGCGGAGCATCTCTTGGCCGCACGCCAAACCCTGGCCTTCGAGGAAACCCTGGGCAGCGATTACGTGGGCCTGCACGCCGCCAGTTCGATCAACATGCGTACCCATGCCGCTGCGCGTGAGGCCGGCAAGATGCTGCGCCTGCGTATCCATGTGCCGGGGTTTGATGCGATGTGCCGGATGGTCCAGGCGAATATGGGCATCGGCATCCTGCCGCAAAAGGCCTATGAGCTGTTTGGTCGCGCGCTGGGGTTGCATGCGGTGCCGCTGACCGACACGTGGTCGGATCGCAGCTTGATTGTGGTGGTGCGTGATGAAGCGCAGTTGTCGCCGGTGAGCCGGTTGTTGTTTGACTACCTGCGCACGCCACTGACGTGAGGAAACCCTGTGGGCCTCATCGCGGGCAAGCCCGGCTCCCACAAGGGGCCGCATTCCTCCTGTGGGAGCCGGGCTTGCCCGCGATAGCGATCTGACTGACGCCGGCAGCCAATAGCCGTTCGCATTTCGCGAACGCTCCTTGCCAACTGACGGTTGGATTTATCTTCCCTCTGTCCTCTAGCCTTGGCTGCATATTCCAAGAACAAGAGGACCATCCCATGACAGCGCCATTGAGCGGTATCAAGGTGATTGAAATCGGCACGCTGATTGCCGCGCCGTTCGCCGCGCGGATGCTGGCCGAGTTTGGCGCCGAGGTGATCAAGATCGAAGCCATGGGCCAAGGCGACCCGCTTCGTAAATGGCGAAAGCTGCACGAAGGCACATCGCTGTGGTGGTACCTGCAATCGCGTAACAAAAAGTCGCTCGCCCTGGACCTCAAGTCCCCGGAAGGCCTGGGGTTGATCAAGCAATTGCTGGGCGACGCCGACGTGCTGATCGAAAACCTGCGCCCCGGCGGCCTGGAGAAACTTGGCCTGGGTTGGGACGTGCTGCATGCGCTGAACCCCAAGCTGACTCTGGTGCGTATCTCCGGCTACGGCCAGACCGGGCCTTACCGCGATCGCCCAGGGTTTGGTGCGATCGGTGAGGCCATGGGCGGCATTCGCTACACCACCGGCAACCCCGACTCTCCGCCGGCGCGGGTTGGCGTCAGCCTGGGTGACTCTCTCGCCTCGTTGCACGCGGTGATCGGCGCGCTGATGTCGCTGCTGCGGGTCAAGACCGGGCAGGGCGAGGGGCAGGTTGTCGATGTGTCACTGGCCGAAAGTGTGTTCAACCTGATGGAAAGCCTGGTGCCCGAATACGACATGCTCGGCCATGTGCGTGAGCGCAGCGGCGGCGCCTTGCCGGGTATTGCGCCGTCCAACACCTACCTGACTGCCGACGGCGCCTATGTGGTGATCGCCGGCAACAGTGACCCGATCTACAAGCGTCTGATGCACACCATCGGCCGTGCCGACCTGGCTGAAGCGCCGGAGTTTGCCCACAACGACGGCCGCGCCGCCAAAAGTGGCCTGCTCGATGCGGCCATTACCCACTGGACCAGCAGCCTGCCTATCGACCAGGTGCTCAGCGCGCTCGAAGCCGCCGAGGTGCCGGCCGGGCGCATTTACTCGGTGGCCGATATCGTCAGCGACCCGCACTACCAGGCGCGTGACATGCTGCTCAATGCCCAATTGCCCGGCGGCGTGTCGGTGAAGATGCCTGGCATTGTGCCCAAACTTTCCGAAACCCCTGGCGGTGTGAACTGGCAAGGCCCGACCCTGGGCCAGCATACCGATGACATCCTCGGCAGCCTGGGCCTCACCGGCGCCGATATCCAACGCCTGAAGACCGCGGGAGTGGTGCAATGATCACTGATTATTCTGACGCGCTGATCGTGCAGGAAGTGTCCCCGCGCGATGGCTTGCAGATCGAACCGACGTGGGTTGAAACCGCCGACAAGATCACGCTGATCAACGCGCTGGCGCAGGCCGGTTTTTCGCGGATCGAGGCGGGCTCGTTCGTGTCGCCCAAGGCCATTCCCGCGTTGCGTGATGGCGAGCAGGTGTTCCAGGGCATTGAGCGCCGGGCCGGTGTGATTTATGTGGCGCTGATCCCCAACCTCAAGGGCGCCCAGCGCGCCATCGAGTCGCGCGCCGATGAGCTGAACCTGGTGATGTCCGCCAGCCAGACCCACAACCTGGCGAATATGCGCATGCGTTGCGAGGCATCGTTGGCGGCGTTTGGCGATATCGTCAGCTTTGCCGCCGACCACCCGGTGCGGCTCAACGGCAGCATTGCCACCACCTTTGGCTGCCCGTTCGAAGGCAAGATCGATGAAGACCGCGTGCTGCAAATAGTCGACGCCTATCGCGAGTTGGGCATTCAGGGCATCACGTTGGCCGACACCACCGGCATGGCCAATCCGCGACAGGTCGAACGTTTGGTCAAGCGCGTGCTGCAACAGGTGCCGGCCAGCGATCTGACCCTGCATTTTCACAATACCCGTGGCCTGGGTTTGTGCAATGTGCTGGCCGCTTACGAGGCTGGAGCCCGCCGGTTTGACGCGGCATTGGGTGGCCTCGGCGGTTGCCCGTTTGCACCGGGCGCGTCAGGCAATATCTGCACCGAAGATTTGGTCAACCTCTGCGAAGAGGTCGGCATTCACACCGGCATCGACCTGCCGCACCTGTTGCAAATGTCCCGTCGCTTGCCGGCCTTGCTTGGGCATGAACTGCCCGGCCAAGTGGCCAAGGCCGGGCGCAATGGCGACCTGCACCCGCCACCGGCTTACATCGCCACGCAGTAACGCGCTACCAGACAACAAAAACAATCGGGCGCCTGTGAGCAGCCCGCTGGAGAGAAACCATGAGCACTAATACGTTAGAGGCCGGCGTGCGCCCGGCCGCTGAAATCGATGCCGAAAAAGCCCTGGTCAGCAAGGTCGCCTGGCGCCTGATGCCGCTGATCATGGTGTGCTACCTGTTCGCGTTTTTTGACCGCATCAACATCAGCTTCGCCAAGTTCCAGCTGCAAACCGACCTGAGCCTGAGCGACACCGCCTATGGCCTGGGCGCCGGCTTGTTTGTGGTGGGTTATGTGCTGTTCGAAGTGCCGAGCAACATGATGCTCTACAAGGTCGGTGCCCGCCGTTGGATCGCGCGCATCATGATGTCGTGGGGCCTGGCCACGGCGGCCATGGTGTTTGTCACCGCCGAATGGCAGTTCTATGGCCTGCGCTTCATCATCGGCGCAATGGAGGCGGGGTTTGCGCCTGGCGTGCTGTATTACCTGACGCTGTGGTTCCCGCAGCACTTTCGTGGGCGCATCACCTCGATGCTGTTCCTGGCCTCGGCCTTCGCCGGTTTAGTCGGCGCGCCATTTTCCGGCCTGGTGCTGGAACACCTCGACGGCGTACTGCAAATGCGCGGCTGGCACTGGCTGTTCCTGCTCGGCGGCTTGCCCTGCATCGGCCTGGGTTTTCTGGTGCTGACCTTGCTCAAGGACCGCATTGAAGACGCGCATTGGCTGACGCCTGCCGAGAAAACCCTGCTGTCGAGCCGCATCGCCAAGCATGAGCCGAACGCGCACGGTGGCTCGTTGCTCTCGGCGATCCGCATTCCAGGGTTTTTGATGCTTGGGTTTATCTACTTTCTGATCCAGGTGGCGTCTTACGGCCTCAACTTCTGGGCGCCACAGTTGATCCGCAGTGCCGGCACCCAGAGCCCGGTGATGATCGGCCTGCTCACCGCCATTCCCTATGTGTGCGGGGCGATCAGCATGGTGGTGATCGGGCGACTGTCGGACGCCACCGGTGAGCGCCGCAAGTTTGTCTGCGGCCTGGTGGTACTGGGCGCCATTGGCTTCTTCTGCGCCGGGATCTTTGCCGACCACACCACCTTCCTGATCATCGCCCTGGGCCTGTTGGGCGCGGGCATCATTGCCTCGATCCCCACCTTCTGGACGCTGCCGCCCAAATTGCTGGCTGGCGCCGGTGCGGGTGCGGCCGGTGGCATTGCGGTGATCAACACCCTCGGGCAGTTCGGCGGTATTGTCAGCCCGGTGATGGTGGGGCGCATCAAGGACCTCACCGGCAGCACCACGCCGGCGCTGTATGTGATCGGCGTGTGTGCGCTGTTGGCGGCGGCGCTGCTGTTGTGGGGCTTGCCACAAAAACTGCGCACGCTCGACAAGGGCTGATCAGCCTGCCGTGGCAAGGGCGCGGGCCGGTGTGGCGCTGAACTGAATCAACACCACCCCGCCAATCAACAACAACGCCCCCAGCACGCGGGGCGTTGTCAGTTGGCGTTCCATCAGGCCGAACAGGCCAAAGTGATCGAGCAGCAGCGAAGCGAGAATCTGCCCGGCCATGGCCAGCGCAATAAACCCCGACGCGCCGAGCTTGGGCAGCAACATCAGCGCCAGCGAAATAAAGCACACGCCAAACGCGCCTCCGGCCCATATCCACAGCGGCGCCTTGGTGATAAAGGCCAGGCTCGGCAAGGGCAGGCGCAGCGCGATGATGACCGGCAGCAACACAATAATGCTCACCAGCAGTGACGCCAGCGTGGCCCACAACGGGTGCCCCAGCCCACGCCCGAGGCTTGCGTTGATCGCACTTTGAAACGGCACTACCGCGCCGGCGATCACCGCCAGTGCCAACAGACCAGCCCAATGCAACGTCGTCATCTCAGTTCTCCCAGAGGTTTTGCTGGACTCTAGGCTATTCGTCGCGCAAATTTAAATTCCAAGTTCTTATGCTGAGCATGCAGCTGATGAATGACCTGCGTCGCATCGACCTCAACCTGCTGGTGATCCTCGACGCCTTGCTCAGCGAGCAACACGTCACCCGCGCCGCCGAGCGCCTGCACCTGAGCCAGCCGGCGGTCAGCCATGCGCTGGCGCGCTTGCGTGATCTGCTTGGTGACCCATTGCTGGTGCGCCAGGGCGGTGCCTTGGTGCCGACCGCCCGCGCCCTGGAGCTGGCCGCGCCACTGGCCGAAGCCCTGGCCCAGGTGCAGGCGTTGCTGGCGCCCAACCGGTTTGATCCGGCATCGGCCAAGCGCCGGTTTCGTGTGGCGATGTCGGACTACAGCGCGGCGATTTTCCTGCCGGGGCTGGTCCGCACCTTGCGCCGTGAAGCGCCTGGCATCGACCTGCAAATCGTCCAGGCCAGCCGCGAAGGCATGGTCGACGGCGTGCTCAATGGTGACCTCGACCTGGCCGCCGGGGTGTTCCCCGACATGCCCGCCGAACTGCGCACCACGCCGTTATTCGAAGAGCATTACACCTGCCTGATTGACCGCGAAAGCCTGCCGAAAAACGGCGTGCTCGACCTGCCCGCTTACCTGTCGCGTCCGCATGTGTTGCTGGAAATGCGCGGCAGCGGCACCCCGGAAATCGAACGGGCGTTGACGGCGATTCGTGAGCGCCGGCATGTGGCGATCAGTCTGCCGCACTGGGGCGTGGCGCCGCAGTTGATCCAGGGCACAGACCTGGTTTTGACGGTGTCATCCAGAGGCTTGCTCAACATCGATCAGCAGCACCTGCTGGCTGTGCCGCCGCCGTTTCATATCCCTTCGTTTGCGTTTGAGTTGGCGTGGCATGCGCGGCGGGGCGGGGATTCGGGGTTGCAGTGGTTGATTGGGCAGGTGCAGGGTGTATTGTCCGTCTGAACCGTGGCTACCAGGAAGCGGGTGGCTGGCGGCGTGTATGAAAAATTCGCATCACCTGTAACCGGCCATCTCGAATACGGTAGGGAACGATATAGGGCCATCGGGGCACTACCCATTCGCGCGTGCCGGGCACTCTGCCTTCTTTGCCCATTGCCGGAAATTCAGCGACATGTTCAAGCCCGGTCAAGATCGCCTGCACGAACTCATGGGCAGCTTTCGGGTTTTCTTCGGCAATGTAGGCCGCTTCATCGTCAAGATTCCTGAGGGCAGCCCTCAGCCAATCAACCTGCATTGTTACGCCATTTATCGGCGACTGCTTTTACTTCGGCCGCTGTCGCAAAGTCGCCCGCATCAGCTTCTTTCAATGCTTTTTGAATTTCCTCTATTTGCCAGGCCTCACGCGTCAGGTATTCGCGTAATGCATCTACGGCTAGAAAGGATTTGCTGCGCCCTGTCGCCTTGGCGAGACTGGCAAGCGTGTCGGCGACGTCTTCCGGTATGCGTAGAGACATAACAGACATAAGAGCCTCGATGTAGTGATGTGTAGTGCAACATACTACATCGTCATCGCAAAAACGGTTTGCCCCGTTCGTCACTGGGTGAATAGATAAAAGGACATTCCATGCTCTGCAGCCTTAACCACCTGACCCTTGCCGTCACCGACCTGCACCGCAGCATCAGCTTCTACCATCAATTGTTGCAACTTCGGCTTGATGCGACCTGGGACGGCGGCGCCTATTTGTCCCTACCCGGTTTATGGCTGTGCTTGTCCCTCGACCCATTGCGCTCGCCAGAGCCTGCGGCTGATTACACGCACTACGCGTTTACCGCCGATACCGGTGATTTTGCGGCGCTGGTGGCGCGCCTACGCGCTGCGCAGGTGCGGGAATGGCGCGACAACCGCAGTGAAGGCGCGTCGTTCTACTTTCTCGACCCCGATGGCCACAAGCTCGAAGCCCACGTCGGCGATCTGGCCTCACGTTTGCAAGCCTGTCGCGCCAAACCTTATGCAGGAATGAAGTTTTACCCGTAGCGGCGGAACGTGCAGAATCGATCCACCTCATCACCGTCTATCTGAGTCGCGCCCATGACCCTATCCCTGCTGTTCGCCGTGCTTGCTTCGGGTTTTATCTATGGCATTACGCCCGGTCCGGGCGTGCTCGCCGTATTCGGTATCGGCGCTGCCCGTGGTCGCCGTGCCGGGGCGGGTTTTTTGTGCGGGCATTTGCTGGGTGACGTGGTGTGGTGCAGCACGGCGCTGATTGCCATCGTGGGCGCGCGGGAAGTGGGCAGCACAGCCTTTGATGCACTGGGCGTGCTCAGCGGTTTATACCTGTTCTGGCTCGGCTGGCGTGCGATCCGTACCCAGCGGCGCAGCAGCGATGTACCTCAGGGCGCGGCGCGGCACCCGTTCTGGCACGGCATTGTGTTCGGTCTCACCAACCCCAAGGCTTACCCGGTGGCCGTGGCGACCTTCACCGCGTTGTTGTCCAGCCGTGCCGAGTTGCTGACGTGGGCGATGCTGCCGTCGTTGATCTTCCTGAGCTTTATCGGTGGCCTGCTGGCCTATGCCATTCTGATCGGCGTGGTCGGCGCCCGACGTGTGCGCACCGTGTATCAGCGCCATGAAATCCTTATCACCAAACTCTGTGGCGTGATGTTTATCGGCTTCGCCATCAATGCCCTGGCGCATGCGTTGCCGGGCCTGTTTGGCAGCAAACCGGCCTGATACAGCGACGACCGTTCGTCGCACTGGCGAGTTTTTTCTAAACCTTTGCTGCCCTGAAAATTCGAATTCAGGGCGGGGCGTCTGTTCCCGCACCTATTTTTGACCTGGAGGAACCCATCATGAGCCGCATGGCTATCCGGTTACGCACCGCCAGTTTCGCGATGCTGCTGGGCCTCGGCGCCAGCAATGCTTTCGCCCAGTCGCCTGCTGAATTCATCGAGCAGGCTTCGGCCAAAGGGATGGCCGATATCGAAACCAGTCGCATGGCCCACGCCAGAACCTCGTCCCAGGAAATCAAGGACTACACCATCGAGGTGATCAACGAACGCACCCAGGCCAACCAGCACCTGGCAGCCATCGCCAAGAAACTTGACTTGCCGGTGGCCCCGCGCGAGAAGATCGTCGATAAAGCCGAAACCTTGATGCCCGAACTCAAGGACGGCGACTCCTTCGACGCGGCCTACACCGCGCAACAGGTCAAGGAAAACGAAGACGCCATTGCCCTGTTCAAACAGGAAGGCACGGCGTCGGATGTGCCGGAAATCAAAGCGCTGGTGGATGAAACGCTGCCCAAGCTGGAAGAGCGCCTGCAAAAGGCCCGTGCCTTGGCGTCGACCTATGGCAAAGGTCATCAAGGCGACGGTTGAGTCCGTCACTTGAGATAGAAAACGGCGGTTGGTTTTTCTCCAACCGCCGTTTTTTTATGCCTGGTTCAGATCGGTTTTGTTGGTCACCGCATCGTCGACTACTTCGCCGCAACTGCTGTTGAGGCTGACATTGCCTGCGGCGCCGATGCTGCGGTATTCGCTGCGCAGTTTTTCCAGTTCCTTACGGTCCAGGCCATCGAGGCTCAGCACGGCGTTTTGCGCATCCTTGGAGACGCGCAGCAACTCGTCGATCTTGATATGCAGGATGTCGTTGTCGCGGTTTTGCGTGTTCTGGATCAGGAACACCATCAGGAAGGTGATGATGGTGGTCGAGGTATTGATGATCAGTTGCCAGGTGTCGTTGTAGTGGAAATATGGCCCGCTGAGGCTCCACAGGAAAATCAGTGCGACAGCCACGTAGAACGTGCGGGCACTGCCTGCCCAGCGGGACAGAGATTGGGAGACTGCAGAGAATTTCATGACCGTTTTTCCTTGACCGGAGGGTGATGAAATTATGGACCGCAGGCCCGCTTCGAAATTTCTTTTTACATTTTAGGGTTAGAACAATGTCGTGCTTTTTCCTCCGGCTATCTTAGGAATTGGCCTACTGCGCCTTTGAGTGGCGGGAGCAAGACTGGTTTTTTTATCCGGATGTTCTCCCATGCACGCTAACGCCGCCTGCGATTTGCCCACGCTCTACGGTAAAACCGAAGAGCATTTTTTTGCCGCGGTGTGCCCAACGCATCGTCGATACAGCGGCGGCATCAATGCTTATTTCACGGATGAGTATTTCAGCCCGTTCAATTTGTTGTTTATCCGGGTTGGCAGCACTTTGCTGGATAACGCTTTGGCCGCACCGCTGGAGCTTATCCGGCGTACCACGCAGGCAATACGCGTGGTGATCCATGAGGAACAGGTCGAAGCGCTGGGTGAGGTGTTTTTGGCACACGGCTTTAAGCCGGTCGAAAAGACCACCGCGATGGTGGGTGACCTGGCGTGCCTGGCGCCATGGGTGGGCGAGAGCGGTGTGCAGGTCCAGCTCACGCGGAACATGAACGATTGGGCTGAGCCCTTTGGCAGTGCGTTCATGAGGCTGCCCGAGGAGGTTGCGCGTTATCAGGTCCGCCACCAGCGGGCCCTGGACGCGGGTGAGGCGCTTTACCACTTCATCTTGTCCGATGAGGGGCAGGTAAGGTCTTCGCTGGTGCTGTCCCTGTGTGATGGTGAGGCCCGGCTTAGCGATATCGGCACACTCATGGGCTTGCGTGGCAGAGGGTACGCCACTCGATTGATCCATGCCGCTCTGCTGCACGCGTCGAGCCTCGGGGCCCTGCGATGCTTTCTAGAAGCCTCGCAGGGTGCCTTCGCGCTGTACCGGCAACTAGGTTTCGAACCTTTGTACGAGTGCCAGGCCTTTACCCGTGACGCCCTTGCAGACGCGTAATCAGAGGGCCAGCTTTGCCTGGCCGCGATCCTCAAGCGCCAGCAAATACTGCTTGGCCTCAAGCCCACCGGCAAACCCGGTCAGCCCGCCCGAAGCACCGATCACCCGGTGGCAGGGCGCGACGATCGAGATGGGGTTGCGGCCATTGGCTGCGCCTACCGCGCGCACGGCCTTGGGGTTGCCGATCTGCTGGGCAATCTGGCTGTAGCTGCGGGTTTCGCCGAAGGGGATGGTCAGCAGTGCCTGCCAGACTTGTTTTTGGAAATCGGTGCCGTCGAAGTCCAACGCCAGATCGAACTGATTGCGGGTGCCGGTAAAGTATTCCCGTAGCTGGCGCTCGGCTTCCAATAACACCGGGCTGTCGTCGGCTAGATGCAACTCGCCCAGACGCACGCGATTGGCGCGTTCTTTTTCCCACAGGATGGCGCTGAGTTTGCCGTTGCGCGCCACCAGGGTGAGCTGGCCGACGGGGGAAGGCATGAGCTTGTATTGGTAGGGCATGAGCGGGCTCCTTGAAGATGTAGGGGGCCACTATCCACCTTGTGGGCGGTTGGGAAACCCAGTTTCTTGCGGTCAAATTCTACTGGGACTAAATGCTCCAGTGAATCCAGTTACCGGAACCATAGGCCCAAGCGACGAAATAGATGAACCAGACGATCGAGGGCGTCGACAGTGCTACCCATGAACCGAGGTTAAGTAGCGCAAGTGCGGTTGCGCAGAGTGTGATGCCTCGGCTGGCGTTCTGCCTTGAATACCAGACGCCATAGATGGATCCCGCCAGAGCCGCTATCGACGCCAGGCTCCTCAGGCCGAAAGGGATTGGCGTCAGCGGTAACAGCAGTGGAATGATCAATACCAGCCCCACCACCTTTCTAACGACTTGGCTCTCAGTTTTTTGTACAGGCACGCGCATTGGCTCTGCTCATGGGTAAGATATGTGCGCATTTTTAACGAAGGTCGTCTTCGTCGCTTTAGGAATTTGCTTAAGTCAATGTTCCTGCTGCAGAACCTTTAGTGCTGCCGATGCCAGAAAGCCGGAACGGCTTTTTTCTTCAGGATGATGCAACACGTATTCATCAATTCGATTCAGCAGGTAACCCGGCAGGGTGATATTGAGCTTCTGCGCTTTGCCCAGATATTTAGTGACATCAATATCAACCACGGCCCAAATGCAGCCGGCATATGCCTGGTTGGCCGCGTGCAGGGTGACTTTCTGAGCGGTGGGAATCGGCGCGCCATCCTCTGCAAGGATTTCAAAGTGCCCTTCGATCGCTTCGCGGGCCATGGCCATGGCGTCGTCCAGGTCGTCGCCGGCGGAGTAGCAGCCAGGAATATCCGGCACTTCCACACCCCAGGCGTGGTCCTCGTCACCGGTTGAAATTGCGATGGGGTAAAGCATGTCTATTGCTCTCCAGGGGCGCTCAGCTCAGCAGCGCCTGTTTCAAAATACTCTTGGCGGTCTTGTCCAACAGGTCTTTCTTTGGATGAGGAATCGTCACCAGCCCCGGTTTGGTCGGGTGTTTGAAGTGGTGGTGACTGCCTCGGGTGCGTACCAGGTACCAGCCATCCGCAACAATGTGACCTATCAAATATCGGCTATCCACAGCACCTCCTTGTGGTGTGTGTTGGTGGTGACTATAACCACTGAAAATAAATTATCAACACTCTACCTACCGACGGCTGACGACCGGCGTTTCGGTAAGTGCTGAATGAAGTGTATGAGCCTTTGAAAACGGCGTCTTAGAGAGGTATTGCGGGGATTTTCGAAGTGTTACTCGTTGTTTAAGACATGGGCGAGAACGGCGAGAAATGCGTCAGCCAACAGGCTTTTTCTGGTCGCAGGCGTCAGCACCAACAGCTGCGCACAGGCATCCACCTCGACCATGGGCTTATAGGTGATACCCTTGTTCATCAAGCTCCGGGTGCATTCGGGTACCAATGCCACGCCTTGCCCGGCGGCCACCAACGCAATGATCGAAGTGATCTGCCGCCCGGTCGGCCCGGCGCGCAGGGGCACGCCGTGATGTCGGTACAACTGCTCGATCGACTGGTTCAACCCCGACCCGTAATCGGGCGGAAACAGAATCAGCGGGTAAGCACTGAGCTGCGCCAGGCTCACCTGCGTTTGGTCGGCTAACGGACTTTCACTGGAAACCGCCGCCCACAAGCGCTCCTCACCCAGCGACAGCGCTTGCACGGCCTGGCTTTGCGGCAGCAGACGACTCAGGCCGACATCCAGGCGCCCATCTGCCACCTGTGCGCCCAGGCTGCCGGAAGCGCACTCCACCAAGGTCAACTGCACATCGGGAAAACCCTGGGCGAAGGCCTGGATCGCCTGGCTAAACAGGTCCGACAGCGCGATCGAACTGACGTAACCCAAGGTCAGTTGCCCAGCGGTCCCGGCGGCCAATTTACCGGCGATTACCTGTGCCAGCTCCACCTGTTCCAACACGCCACGCGCATAGGGCAAGAACGAACGGCCCTGAGCGGTGAGGGAAACCGTGCGGCTGGTGCGATCAAACAACTTGAAGCCCAACTCCGTTTCCAGCGCCGAGATCTGCCGGGTCAACGGCGGCTGGGCCAGGTGCAGGCGAAGGGCTGCGCGGCCGAAGTGCAGTTCTTCGGCGACCGTCAGAAAGTAACGCAGCTTGCGTAGGTCGAGCATCCTGATCCCTGGGTATTGATCGGTTCGAATTCGGTATTGGTTTAAGACCCGCTGGCCATTCTATAAAGACCTCACAAAATAAAACGAGAGGTTTCATGAAACCGCGCCTGCATTGTGCCCGTCTTGCCCTGTTCCTGTGTGGCTGCGCGGCGTTTCTAAACCTGTATGCCACCCAGAGCATCCTGACCACGTTCGCCGAGCAGTTTCATATCAGCGCCAAGGCGGCGGGCTGGAGTATCACGGTCACCACCCTGGCCGTGGCAGTGACCGCGCCATTTGTCGGCCGGCTGACCGGGCGTTTCCAGCAGCGTACGGTCATCGCTGTGACCGCGCTGTTACTGGCCTTGCCCGCGCTGATGACCGCCTACGCCGGCAGCTTTGCCGAAGTGTTGGTGTGGCGCTTTGTGGAAGGCATGTTGATCCCGGTGGTGTTTGCCACCAGCGTGGCTTACATCGGCGACCGCTGGCACGGCGCCACGGTGACCGAAGTCACCAGCCTCTATGTGGCGGGCACCGTACTGGGCGGGTTCGCCGGGCGCTTCGTCACCGGCGTGATGACCGAATATGTCGGCTGGCGCGAGGCCTTTGAATTGTTGGCCGTATTGAGTTTGATGGTCGGTGGGTTCATTCAGTTTTTGCTGCCCGATAACCCGCCGCGAGTCGCACCGGTCAAGGCTGCTTCGTCAGGCGTTTTTCGCAAGCCATTGGTAGCTGCCTACGCCGTAGGGTTTTGTGTGTTGTTCTCCCAGGTTGCGGCATTTACCTACGCGGGACTCTACCTTGGCCTACCGCCTTTCAACCTCGGGCCTGCGGCCTTGGGCACGCTGTACATGGTGTTTCTGCTGGCCTTGATCGTGATCCCTATCGCCGGCCGCCTCAGCAAAGCGCGGCCCCACGCCGAGCTGCTGGCTGTGGCTGCCGTGCTGGGCATCAGTGGCTCGGCACTGACCCTGGCGCCGTCGCTGGGGTGCATCGTGGCGGGCCTGGCGCTCAGTTCGACCGGTGTCTTTCTCGCCCAGGCCGCCGCCAACGCGTTCATCAGTGCCACCGCGCAGGCCAACAAGGCAGGCGCCGTGGGCGTTTACCTCACCTGTTATTACCTGGGCGGCAGTTGTGGTGCCATCGTCCCCGCCTTGATGTGGGAGCGCTGGGGCTGGGCTGGGTGTGTAGCGCTGATTATCGGCTTTCAACTGCTGACGTTGCTGATCGCCCTGACGGGCTGGAAGCCCCTTAAACCTGAGTTGATCCAAGCATCATGACCGACACCAGCGCTGTGCCTGCCCGCGAAACCTCAAACCGCCGCCGCTCGCTGATCGCCGGGTGCGGCGCCCATGCCGTACACGATGGCCTCACGGATGTGATCTACGTGCTGCTGCCGATCTGGCAGGCACAGTTCGCTCTTTCCTACGCGCAGATCGGGCTGTTGCGCGGTGCCTATTCCGGGATGATGGCCGTGTTTCAGCTGATGGCCAGCCGCGCCGCCCGACGATGGGGGCGCATGCCGATGCTGGTGGGCGGCACGGCGCTTGCTGGCGTCGCTTATTTGTTGGTGGGGCAGGCCACTGGGCTGATCATGCTGCTATTGGCGTTGCTGTTAGGCGGTTTGGGCGCCAGCACCCAACACCCATTAGCCTCTTCGATGATTACTGATGCTTATGAGGACGGCGGCGGGGTCAAGCAAGCCTTGTCCCAATACAACTTTTCCGGCGATATCGGCAAAACCCTGATTCCGGGGTTGGTCGGCTTGCTGCTCACCGTCATCAGTTGGCGCGCCAGTGCCACACTGTTGGGCTTGCTCGGCGTGGCGGCGGCGGGGTTGTTGTGGTGGTTAGTGCCTGCGCAAATGTCCGAAACCGCTTCTGTAAAAAAAGCCAAACCCCTCAGCGGAACCGGTTCCATTACCGGCCTGCGCGCCCTGATGCTTACCGGCACGCTCGACAGCGCCGTGCGCATGGGCTTTCTCACCTTCCTGCCGTTTCTGCTGCAAGCCAAAGGCGCGGGAACTGCCGGCATCGGCCTGGCGTTGACGCTGCTGTTTATCGGTGGCGCGTTCGGCAAATTGCTCTGCGGCTACCTCGGTGCCCGCATCGGCATGATGAAAACCGTATGGCTGACGGAAACCAGCACGGCGCTGCTGATCATTACCGCCGTGTACCTGCCGCTGAATGGGCTGATGGTGATGCTGCCACTGCTAGGGTTGGTGCTCAATGGCACCTCCTCAGTGCTGTACGGCGCCGTGCCGGACCTGGCAGCGGCGGGAAAACGCGAGCAGGCGTTTGCTGTGTTCTACACCGGTACGATCGGCGGCGGCGCGCTGGCGCCGGTTCTGTTTGGTGGTGTGGGCGATGCACTGGGCGTGCCGGTGGCGGTGATGGTATTGGCGGGCATGTTGTTGGTGACGTTGCCGCTGGCGTGGGTGGTGCAGCGGGGGTGTGCGCCTCAAACAATCGAATAATTGCTGGTATGCCCAGGCCGAGCCAACAGATCAATGCCCAGTGAGTGAAGCACCTTCAGAACCGTTTCAAAACGAGGTTTTGCGCCCGGGGCAAATGCCTTGTACAAGCTCTCGCGCCCTACGCCCGCATCCGTGGCGATCTTTGTCATGCCACGGGCTTTGGCGACGTAGCCTACGGCGCGAAGGAACTCTTCGTTGTCACCGTCAGCCAGCACCTGAGAAAGGTATTCGCTGATGGCCTCATCACTGTCGAGCAGCTCGGCCATATCAAATGTCGTCAGTGTTTGAGTCATGATCAAACCTCCTTTGCTAATTTTTTTGCTCGCCGGATATCGGCCTCTTGTGAGGACTTGTCGCCACCTGCCAGCAAGATGACAACCTCCCTGCCGCGCAGGGTGAAATAAACGCGATAACCTGCACCTACGTCTATCCGCATCTCTGAAACACCGCCGCCCAGCATCTTGAAATCACCCAGATTTCCCACACTGGCTCGCTCGATACGTCGAGCAATAGTGATTTTTGCTCGCAGATCGCGAATTGCCGAGCACCATTGAGTGAAGGCTTGGGTTTGCTGGATCGAATAACGCACGGGGCCTCACAGAATCTCACTGTATCTACTTGGATACGGGTTGGCAAGAGACACGTCAGTGTCGAAGGCTGGGGAGAGTGATGCGAGGGCGTGCCGGTTTCAAACGTTCTTCAGGGTTTTCCTATTGCCAGAATTTACGGTCTTAAGGAGAACGGTACAGCGGTCCTGAATGTTGCGTTATTGCCTACACAACACACAGAATCGTCTGAGTTGTACGCCTTGGACGAGCGCTTTAAGGTTCGTCTGCCGCTGCCCATCAGCGGTCGGGTTTAGTAGCCCGATTTGATCAACGGCGTATGGCTGTCCTATCAGTCAGGCATCTCGATGTCTGTCCTCAATGGTGGCTGTACGCAGGGCACTTTCGGGTGCGCCGGTTTCGTTGATCCGCCGGTCTACTAACCTGCATACAGCCGCCACCCATTGTTTAGTAGCTCTGGAAGGTGGTCCTTACCGAGGATCAACAGATGTGTACTGACTCCTGCAACCCAACCGCGGCCCTGTTCAGCGTCCGCCCCGAAGCCAACACTGAAGCCTTGCTCGCCAACGCCTACGAAACCATTGCCGGCGCGGGTGCCATGACCAACGAGTTCGCCGAAAGCCTGCCTTCTCAACATCGATACCTGGCCTTGGCCATTCAGCAAATGATCGAACTGGGGCTGATGCTGGTAGAAGCGGCGCAAGACCGCGTGGACCGCGCCGCGTAGGTTTTTCACGCCCTGCAACAGGCTTGCCTTCCCAGGCCGCACATACCAAGGGGAAGGGGAGCCAGATACCCTGCATCGGAACCGGTCGCTCACGCATGAAGCCAAATTTAGAACATAAAAAAACCGGCCACCAAGGGCCGGTTTTTTGGTGCATCTCCCGCCAGAACCAACCTGACGCAAGACCAAAATCTGAGTGGAGCGGGTAGAGGGAATCGAACCCTCAACTAAAGCTTGGGAAGCTTTCGTTTTGCCACTAAACTATACCCGCTCAAAGCGGCTGACTTTGTACCAGATGTTCGCCGGGATTTGAAGTTTTTCTTCGAAAAATGTGTAAGTTGGGTTCATCAAGCTTGTGTGGGAGCTGGCTTGCCTGCGATTGCATCACCTGAGTGTGACTGGCACACCGCAGCGCCTGCATCGCGGGCAAGCCCGGCTCCCACATAAGCCGCCTTTCAGATAGCAAACGCATGCTGCGTCTGGCCCTGGTGATAACGCAACCGGCTCACCTGGCGTTCTGGTTTCAAAAAGCCCACCACCGCATCCCGGCTGTCCCGGCAGGCCGCCTTGTGCTCCATGTCCAGAAAATGCCCGGTCGCCTGGATGGTGCTGAAGCTGCTGTTGGCCACGTGCTGGCCAAACAGCTTGGCATCCTCGGCGCTGGTGTATTCATCCCATTCGCCATTCAAAAACAGCACCGGAATGTCGATCTGCCTGGCGGCTTTTAGGTAGCACAGCCGGTCGCTGTTGAGCACGTGGCTGATGTGGAAGTGCATCTGCCCGTATTCATGCTCGGCCAGGCCGCTCACGTGCTTGTAGTTGAAGCGCTTGAACAGTGACGGCAGGTGTTTGCCGATGGTGCTGTTGACCAGGTGGCCGACGCCGTGGCGGTCGAGGTTGCCGAGGTAGTCGACACCGCGTTCGAGGTAGTCGCGCATGGGGGGGTTGATCACCGGCGAGAACGAGCTGATCACGGCCTTTTCCACCCGGCGCGGGCGGTGGGCCAGGGCGACCAGGGCAGCGGCGCCGCCCCAGGAGAACGACAGCACGTGTTCGGCGCCGAAGTGCTCGATGAGTTCCAGCAGGATCTGGCCTTCGACTTCCTTGGTTAGCATGTGCTCATGACGGTTATGGATTTTGGAGCGGCCAGCGTAGGGCTGGTCGTACAAAACCACATTGAATTGCGGGTACAGGCTTTTCACGGTTTGAGCGAAGGATGCCGTGGTGGCCATGGAGCCGTTGACCAGGATGATGGTCTTTGCAGCAACGTCCGCGCGATAGAACTCCGTGTAAACCCGATACTGACCCTGTATATCCAACACAGCGATTTCTGGCCTCATGTCGTAAGACTCCTGGCAAGCGGGTAGGGCGCGCAGATCACTCTGCACGAGCTTTATGACAGGTAGGCATACGCCTGGAAGATGAGGCCCATGTCGGTCCGATAACGGCTGGCCGACGGGTGTTGTTATGGCGGGCTGTTTGCCTGGAACGCCCATAGATCAAGCGCGGGCGGGGCAAGGTGTTTCTTGGAGGTTATGGGGCGACTCGCCAGTCATAATTTGGCTGACGTCTTGATTCAAGCAGCACAGGCGCCAGCTCGCAAGGCGCCAAGCTGGTTTTTTGCCATCACCGGCTGAACGGTCGTCAGACCTGTCGGATTTCTTCGTCGGTCAGTTCCCGATATTCGCCCGGCGCAAGGGTGGCATCCAGCACCAAAGGTCCCATCCGCTCGCGGTGCAGGCCAATCACTTTATTATCAAAGTGCCCGAAC
This sequence comes from Pseudomonas sp. B19125, assembly GCF_044218855.1. Classification (NCBI taxonomy): domain Bacteria; kingdom Pseudomonadati; phylum Pseudomonadota; class Gammaproteobacteria; order Pseudomonadales; family Pseudomonadaceae; genus Pseudomonas; species Pseudomonas sp. B19125. The sequence goes on along the minus strand of NZ_CP162589.1, from coordinate 5,317,224 downwards.
ATGCGCTTCACCTGGTGATAACGGCCTTCGATGATGCTCAGACGTGCGGTCCTAGGGCTGAGTAGCTCAAGTTCGGCGGGTTGAGTGGTGAGATCTTCAAAGGCGAAATACAGGCCAGCGGCAAAGGTGGCTGCATACTCAGGACCAATGTCCTGCTCGGTTTCAACGAGGTAAACCTTGGGCAGTTTGGTCTGGGGCTGTGTCAGGCGCCGCGACCATTGGCCATCATTGGTGATCAGCATCAGCCCGGTGGTGTTGAAGTCCAGACGGCCGGCGATGTGCAGCTCATGCGTGTCCGGTTCACTCAGCCAATCAAGCACGGTGGGATGCACCGGGTCGGCGGTAGCGCTCACGCAGCCTTGGGGTTTGTGCAGCATGAAATAACGCGCCGGTTTGCCGGCTTGCAGTACCTCATCATCGACACAGACGCGGCTGAATGCTCGCACTTCATGGTGTGGGTCGCTGACGGCCATGCCATCAACTGTCACCCGTCGCTCAACCAGCAGCACACGCACTTGTTGGCGATTGAAACGCGGCAGGTTGCTGAGGAAACGATCAACGCGCATTACGGCTGTTCAGCCCCATGCAACTGCGCATCCACCTGCGCACAGCGTGGGCACAGGCAGGCCTTATTGCGCAGTTCATCGGGCAGCGCTTCGAGTACCGCCGGGTCGATGGTGACGCTGTAGCACCAACAGGCTTGGTCGGCGGTGCGTGGGTCGGCCAGGGTGCAGTCGTTGCGGGCACCGCAGGCAGGGCAAAGGGTGGGTGTGGTCATGTCGGTTCGGGCTGTATCGCGCAGTTCCCTGCACGATACAGCGCCGCCCCGCTATTGCAAGCTGCGCAGGTAGCCGCGCCAGCCGCCGAAGTGGCTGATGTCCACGGCGCCGGTCAAGCCGTAGGGCTCGCAGATGAAGCCGGTTTCCCAACGCCCGTCGGCCAGTTGCACCTTGCCCAGGCCCAACGGTGCGGGGATACCGGTGAGGAAGGAGCCCAATTCGCGGCTCGGCAGTTCCCACACTTCCACCTCAATAGCCACGCCGCCTTCGCTCACCCGCAGCATGCCGGGGCGATAGGGTGGCCCACCGGCCAGCGCGAACAACTGATAGTCGGCCGAGCTGTGGGTGCGCTCCAGCAGGCGCGCGCCACGCCGCACTAATTGGCCGTTAAGCGCCAGCCCCTGCAGATGCGCGCCGCACACCACCAGCCGGGTGAAGTCATGACCTGCGCTGCCGACAGGCACAGGCAGCGACGTATCGTGCTGGCGCTGCAACGCATCTGCCACGCCCAACAGGTATTGGTCGGTGAAAGCTCGGCCAAACAGCGTCACACCCCAAGGCAAACCGTTGTGCATAAAGCCGCTGGGCACGGCGACGGCGGCGTAATCCAGCAGGTTCATGAAGTTGGTGTAGTAGCCCAGCTCGGCGTTGCGCAGCACCGGTTCGGCGCGCAGTTCTTCCAGCGTCACCGGGCGGCCGATGGTCGGCGTCAGTACGCAGTCGAGGCCTTCAAGCATGCCATCGCACTGCGCTTTCAAGGCTTGCAGGCGGTACTGCGCACGGAAGGTCTGCACGCCGTTTACCGCAGGCGCCTTGGCCAGCACCGCACGAATTACCGGCAGCACGGCCTCGGGGTTCTGCTCCATCAGTTCACCGGCCACGCTGTAGCGTTCAGCCACCCACGGCCCTTCGTAGAGCAGGCGCGCGGCTTCCAGGAAGGGCGACAGGTCCAGCGTCACCGGCTCGCCACCCAGTGCAATCAAGCGGTCGATGGCTTGCGCAAACAACTGCGGGCCTTGCTCGCAGCCGAAGTACTCCAGGTCCTGCTCGCGCGGTACGCCAAAACGAAACGCGCGGGGTGCGCCAAACGCCGATGCATCATTCCACGCCGGGTTCGCTCGGCTGTACGCATCCAACGGATCGAGTTTGGCAGTCAGCGCCAGTAACTGGCTGGCCTCGCGCGCGGTGCGGGTAAAGGTGGTGACGCAATCCAGCGTGCGGCACGCCGGCACCACGCCGGCTGTGGAGATCAAGCCTTTGCTCGCCTTGAGCCCCACCAGGTTATTCAGCGCCGCCGGCACCCGTCCGGAACCGGCCGTGTCGGTGCCCAGGGCAAAACTCGCGACACCCAACGCGACGGCCAGCGACGACCCGGCGCTGGAGCCGCCCGACGGATACTCCGGCAACACGCTGTTGGGGCACGCGCCATACGGCGAGCGGCTGCCATTGAGCCCGGTGGCGAACTGGTCGAGGTTGGTCTTGCCCACTGGCACCGCGCCCAAGGCGATCAACTGCTCGACAATGCTCGCGTTGCGCTGCGGCACATAGGCGAACGCCGGGCACGCGGCGGTGGTGGGAATGCCAGCCAAGTCGATGTTGTCTTTGATCGCAAACGGTACGCCGAATAACGGCAACTCAGCCGGTTCACGCGCGTCCAATGCGGCCAGGTACGGCTCCAGCTCCGCTTCGGTAAGCAAGTGGATAAACAGGTGATAATCGGGGTTCAAGTGCGCGGCTTTCTCGCGCAGGTGCAGCAGCACTTCACGGGGCGTGGTGTCGCCGCTCAGGTAGGCATTGCGCAGGTTGTCCAGTTGCAGGTTCATGGCTTGTCCGCCTGTAGAAATAGAAGAGTCAGTCACGTTCGAGCACCACCACCCGTTGCCCGGCGCCGATGCCGCTGCCGGGTTGCACGGGGATCTCGCGCACGGTGCCGGCGAACGGCGCCACTACCGGGATTTCCATTTTCATTGACTCCAGAATCACCAGCACATCGCCAGCCGACACGCGCTCGCCGTTAGCCACCTGGACTTGCCAGAGGTTGCCGGCGATCGGGCTGTCGACACTGATTTGGTTGGCCTGCAACGGCGTGTCTGCACCTTGTGGTGCCGCGAGTTCTTCGCTGTCGAAATGCGCCTGGCCACTGGCAATCCAGCGTTCACGCTCGGCATTGAAGGCGTGCTGCTGATGCTTACGAAACGCGCCAATGCTTGCGGCTTCGCGCGCGAGGAAAACCTGATACTCCGCGAGGTTCAACTGGCTGTGCTCGATGCTCAATTCAAAGCGCCCCAGCGGAAAGTCGCGCCGGATCTGCACCAGCTCATCAGCCGTCACCGGGTAAAAACGGATCTGGTCAAAGAACCGCAATAACCACGGCTTGCCATCAAACGCCGAGACCTCCCGGTAGCGGTTCCACATCTGCAAGGTGCGGCCCACAAACTGATAACCGCCTGGGCCTTCCATGCCGTACACGCACAAATAAGCGCCGCCAATGCCCACCGAATTCTCGGCGGTCCAGGTGCGCGCCGGGTTGTATTTGGTGGTCACCAGACGGTGACGCGGGTCCAGCGGTGTGGCCACCGGGGCACCGAGGTAAACGTCACCCAGGCCCATTACCAGGTAGCTGGCATCGAACACGGTGTGGCGCACTTCATCGAGGTTGGCGAGGTCGTTGATGCGACGGATGAACTCCAGGTTGCTCGGGCACCACGGCGCGTCCTTGCGCACGGTGGTCATGTATTTTTCGATCGCCAGCTGGCACGCCGGGTCGTCCCACGACAGCGGCAAGTGCACGATGCGCGAGGGCACTTGCAGGTTGGGGGTGGCGCACACAGCGGCCCATTGCGTGGTGATCAACGCCAGTAAACCGGCCAGCGGCAGTTGTTCGGGCTGGTAGTGGATTTGCAGGGAACGGATGCCTGGGGTCAGGTCGATGACACCTGGCAGGGCGAGAGTTTCCAGGGCTTGCATGAGTGCATGAGCACGAAAGCGCAGCACCAGGTCCAGCTCGGGGGCGCCGATTTCCAGCAGCAGGTGAGTGTCGCCGGCGAGGCGGGCGACGAGGCGGGTGTCGCTTTCACCCAACTCCAGCACCACAGGCGATCCGATCGTAAGTGGGCCACGGTCGATGTGGGAGCCGGGCTTGCCCGCGATGGCATCAATGTGGTCTGCCTGAGGTACCGAGTTGTCTGGATCGCAGGCAAGCCAGCTCCCACATTGATCCCATTTCAGGGCGAGGTCGCGGGCGGTTTTGAGGTTCACCGGTTCGAACCGCAGTTTGTCCCCGGCCTTGAGTTGCCCCAACTGCCAAAGGTCCGCCTCGATCACCGTCACCGGGCACACAAACCCGCCCAGGCTCGGCCCATCCGGCCCCAGGATCACGGGCATGTCCCCGGTGAAATCCACCGCGCCGATGGCATAGGGGTTGTCATGAATATTCGACGGATGCAGCCCCGCTTCGCCACCGTCCGTGCGCGCCCATAAAGGTTTTGGCCCGATCAGTCGCACGCCGGTGCGGCTGGAGTTGAAGTGCACTTCCCATTGGGTGGCGAAGAAGGTGTCGATGTATTCAGGCTTGAAGTATTCCGGCGCGCCGTGCGGGCCATAAATCACCCGCAGCGTGCGCACCGCAGGCAGGGGTTCAGCGATCAATTGCTGGCCGGCGTCGGCGTCTGTCAGTGGCAGCAAATGCAACACATCGCCAGTGCGTAAAGCGCGCCCGGCGTGCCCGCCGAACTGGCCGAGGGTGAAGGTGCTTTTGCTGCCCAGGTAATCCGGCACTTGCAACCCGCCGCGCAGGCACAGATAGCTGCGCGCACCGGCACCTATGATGCTGCCAAGGCTCAACACCGCGCCTGCTTCAATGCGCAACGCGGTGTTCATCGGCACTGGTTGGTCGTTCAGCAACAGCGTGATGGCTGCGCCGGTAACAGCGACGACCGCCGCGCAGTTAAAGCGCAACAGCGGCCCATTCATGGTGATTTCCAGCGCCGCCGCACCGTCGTCATTGCCCAGCAGGCGATTGCCCAGGCGCAGTGCGCGGCTGTCCATCGGCCCGGAAGGCGGCACGCCGACGGCCCAGTAGCCGAGGCGGCCTGGATAGTCCTGCACACTGGTTTGGGTGCCGGCGCTGAGCACTTCGAAGGTGCTGGCGCTGTAGACCAGGCCTTCCAGGCAACGCGTCCACGGGCGGCCGCTGGCAAACGGCGTGGCCAGCAGGATTTGGCGCAGGTAGTCGCGGTTGGTTTCCACGCCGTAGAGCTGGCTGTCGCTCAATGCCTGATGCAGACTCAGACGCGCCTGTTCGCGGGTCGGCGCCCACGTGATGAGCTTGGCGATCATTGGGTCGAAGTAGGGCGGGATTTCGCAACCGGCTTGTACCCAGGTGTCGATCCGCAAACCTTCAGCCGTCGGGAAATCCACACGGGTTAACAGGCCTGGGCTCGGCTGGAAATCCTTGCCTGGATCTTCCGCATACAGCCGCGCCTGAATCGCGTGGCCCTGAGGGTGCAGCTTCAATTCGCTCAACGCAGGTAGTTCACCCGCCGCCAATTGCACCATCCAGCGCACCAGGTCGACGCCCCAGACTTGTTCGGTGACGCCGTGTTCTACCTGCAGGCGCGTGTTCACTTCGAGGAAGTAGAAGCGGCCGTCAGCGCTGTCAAAGATGAACTCCACGGTGCCGGCGCTGCGGTAATTGACCGCCCTGGCCAGGGTGATGGCCGCCGTGCACAAGGCTTCGGCCATGCCGTCGGGCAGGTTCGGCGCGGGTGTTTCTTCGAGGACTTTCTGGTTGCGCCGTTGCACGGAACAGTCGCGCACGCCAAGGGCGATGACGTCGCCCAAACCGTCGCCGAACACCTGCACTTCCAGGTGGCGGGCGTGCTCGATGTATTTCTCGATAAACACACCAGCGTCGCTGAAGTTGTTTTGCCCCAGGCGTTTGACCGCTTCAAAGGACTCACTCAGCTCTGTCGCATTGCGGCACACACGCATGCCGATGCCACCGCCGCCTGCGGTGCTTTTGAGCATGACTGGATAGCTCACGGTTTCGGCCGCCAGCAACGCTGTATCGAGGCTGTCGAGCAGCTCGGTGCCTTCCAATAATGGAATTTGATGGTGTTTGGCCAAGGCCCGCGCCGTGTGCTTGAGGCCGAATACGCGCAGCTGTTCGGGTGTCGGACCGACGAAGGCTATCCCCGCATTTTCACAGGCTTGGGCAAAGGCGGCGTTCTCTGAGAGAAAACCGTAGCCAGGATGAATCGCCTTGGCGCCACAGGCCTTGGCGGTGGCGAGGATTTTTTCGACTGCCAGGTAGGTGGCCGCCGCCGCGCCTTCGCCGAGGCTGTAGGCCTCGTCGGCTTGCTGGATATGCAGGCTGGCTGCGTCGGCTTCGGCGTATACGGCGATGCCTTTGACCTGCAGCTCACGCAAGGTGCGCAGGATGCGGCAGGCGATGGCGCCACGGTTGGCGATCAAGAGTTTTTCGAACATGGCAAAACCCTGCGGGCCGTCCCGCAAAGTGAGGGAGCACTGCGGTCGTCCGCAGTGCCTGTGGTCAGTGTGGGAGCCGGGCTTGCCCGCGATGGCGGTAGGGCAGTCAGCTTATCGGTTGGCTGATGGACCGCTATCGCAGGCAAGCCAGCTCCCACAGTTGATCGCTAGTGTTTTCGGATGCATTGCCCGGCTCGGGACTGGCACAGGGCGAATAACCACTTACGCAGGCGTTTTATTTTCAGTTCCATACCAGTAACTCCGCAGGGGTCGGGTTGTAGCCGTTGCATGGGTTGTTCAGTTGCGGGCAGTTGGAGATCAGCACGATCACGTCCATCTGCGCACGCAGGTCGACGTACTTGCCGGGCGCGGAAATGCCGTCTTCAAAGGTCAGCCCGCCGTCGGCGGTGACCGGCACATTCATGAAGAAATTGATGTTCGGCCCGATGTCACCTTTACCCAGCCGACCGTCGTGGGCGCAGGCGCGCAGGTAGTTGTCGCGGCAGCTGTGCATGTAGCGTTTTTCCAGGGCGTAGCGCACGGTGTTGCTCTCTTGGGCACAGGCACCGCCGAGGGTGTCGTGGCGCCCGCAGGTGTCATCGACGATGGTCAGCATCGGCTGGCCAAGGTTGGAATACAGCACGCTGCCGGTGCTCAGGTACACGCGGTTTTGCCGGCGTAATGTGCGCTGTACGTCGTAGCGTTCCTTGGGGTTTTTGCGGCTGTAGAACAGCGTGTCGACGGCCTGGTTGCCCTCCAGGTCGAGGATGCGCAGGGTCTGCCCGGCCTTGACCTCCATCAGCCATGGCTCGCCAGCAGGAATGGTGGCGCGGTACACGGCTGCCTCGGGTTGTTTCAGTGCGATAGACATGGCAGTTCCTCAGGCGAACAGGCGGTCGGTGTTGATAAAGCCGCGCTCGTTTTCCGGGCGCGAAGTGCGGCAGTGTTCGGCGACACTGGAATCGGCGTTCATCCAGCTGAGTTTCAGCGGTTGCGGCGCGTAGTTCGGGTTGGGGTCCATCGGGTGTTGCAGCGCGGTCAGCACCACGAGTGTGTCCATCGGCGCGTAGAGTTCGATGTAGTCGCCGGCTTTGGAATTGCCCGGCACAAAGTGCAGGCCGCCGCCTTCGTCAACGCTGACCCGGCTGAACAGGTTGAGGGTCATCAGCAGGTCGCTAAGCCCCAACCCCCACTTGCCCAATTCCACCAGCAGGTTGTCGGTGCCGTTGCGAAAGAAGCCGTTGCGCAGCTCCTGATAACGGCCCTGGCCGTACTTTTCAGCGACCTCGGCGGCGCACAGCACGCCGCCGATGCTGTCACTCCAGCCGCAGGTGTCGGCGGTGATGGCGGCCAGCACGCGGCCCATGTCCGAGTACAGGCAGTGGCCGCGGGTGAGTTTGGCGGTGTGTTGGCATTTGAGGCTGTCGGGCAGGTTCAGACGCTCGGTTTTTTCATTGGCATTGAGCAGGGTCAGGCTGACGTTGGCACCACCGCGAATATCCGTGAGGCGCAGCAGTTGGCCGCGCTTGAGCACAAAGGAGCGGTGGCCGCCGCCGGGTAGCATTTCTTCGGCGAAGGGTGGGAACAGTTGAATGGAATCGGTCATTTGCAAGTCGCTCCAAGTTCGGCGGCCAGCGCTTTGCGGCGCTCGCTGTTCAAAGGGATGTCGTAGGTGATGCGCGCGCCATAGGCGCCGGGGGCGTGGGGGTCGACACGGACTTTGTCGAACACCAGCAAGCGTGTGCCGAGGCTGAAACCTTCGCTGAGGTCGTGGGTGACCATGAACACCGTCAGCCGGGTTTCGCGCCATAGCGCCAGCAACAGCTGATGCATGTCTTTGCGAATGCCCGGGTCGAGGGCGCCGAAGGGTTCGTCCAGCAGCAACACGCGGGGTTTCATGATCAGGGCTTGGGCGATGGCCAGGCGTTGCTGCATGCCGCCGGAGAGCTGCGCCGGGTATTTGTCCAGTGCGTGGCCGAGGCCGACTTTTTGCAGCAGGGCGGCGGCCTGTTCCCGTGCGTCTTGTTTGGCTTTGCCGAACAGCCGTCCCAGCAGCGGCGAGCGCGGTAGCTCAAGGCCAAGCGCAACGTTGTCCAGCACCGTCAAATGCGGGAACACCGAGTAACGCTGGAACACCACGCCACGGCTGGCATCCGGCTCGCCGGCAAGTGGTTGGCCGTCCAGCAGGATCTGGCCTTTGCTCGCGGTTTCCTGGCCCAGCAACAAGCGCAGGAAGGTCGATTTGCCGCAGCCGGACGTGCCGACCAGGGTGCAAAACTCACCCTCATCGACATGCAGGTTGAGCCCTTCCAGCACCACCTGTTCGCCATAGCGCTGCCACACATTGTTGACGCTGATAAAACTCATGGCCGCGCTCCTTCGTACCAGGGGAACGCACGCCGTGTGAGGGTTTTGAGGCCCCAGTCCATCAGCCAGGCGAGCAGGGTGATCCACACCACGTAGGGCAAGATCACGTCCATCGCCAGGTAGCGGCGCACCAGGAAGATCCGGTAGCCGAGGCCGTCGGTGGAGGCGATGGCCTCGGCGGCGATCAGGAACAACCACGCCGAGCCGAGCATCAGCCGCAGCGAGATCAGCAAGCGCGGCAGCAGTTGCGGCAGTACCACGCGCAGCATCAAGGTCCAGGTGGACGCGCCGAGGGTCTGCGCCTTGACCAGCAGCTCCACGGGGATTTCCCGCGCGCGTTGCTCCAAGTCACGGGCCAGCGCCGGGGTGATACCGATGACGATCAGCATCACCTTGGACAGTTCGCCCAGGCCAAATACGATGAACAGAATCGGCAATATCGCCAAAGGTGGCACCATCGACAGCACCGTGAGCAGGGGCGATAGCGGCGCGCCAAACAGCGGCAATGTGCCGGCGGCGATGCCCAGGCACAGGCCGGCGAGGGCGCTGATGCCCAAGCCGATCGCCAGGCGGCGCAGGCTGGAGGCGCTGTCTTGCCACAGCACATATTCACCGGTACGCGTATCGGCGCTGAACGCCAGGCGTTTCACCGCGTCGCCCATTTGCGCGGCGCTGGGCAGCAGTTTGTCGTTGGGGTTATCCGCCAGGCGCTCGGCCGAGCCTACAAAGTAGGCGAACAGCAGCAGGGCGAACGGCAGCAGCACCAACAGCAGGCGGCTGGAGCGTTCCGGGTGACGGTTGATCAGGCGCATGGCCGGGTCCTCTTACAGCGTGCCTTCGGCGGCCATCTGTACGTAGCTGGGGTCGAAATGCAGCTTGAGGTTGGCGGTGTCGCCGTTGGTTACGCCATTGGCGAAGCTCATGCCCACGGCGCTGGCGTCCCTGGCCCCTTCGCCGAGCAGGCCGTGTTTAAACGAGAACTCGGCGACCTTGCGCAGGGTGGCGGGCAGTTGCGCGCTGGTGGCGAACGCCAGCGCTTCCTTGGGCGTGGCGAACAGCTTGGTGGTGTCCAGTTGCGCCTGGAAACCCTTGAGGTCGGTGCCGGAGGCCTTGGCCATATGTTCAAGCGCCGCGGTGCTGGCAGCGTTTTTGGCGTTCATCAGCGCGACCACTTCAAACCAGGCACCGGTCAGCGCTTTGCCCAGGGCCGGGTTGTCTTTGAGGGTTTGGGTGTTGACCACCATCATGTCCATGATTTCGCCGGGCACTTTGCTGGAGTCGAACACTTGGGTGACGCCCGGTTTAGCCTTGATCTCGGAGAGCATCGGGTTCCAGGTGGTCACGGCTTGCACCTGGTCGGTGTTGAAGGCCGCGGCGATGTCGGCGTCGGAGGTGTTGACCACTTTCAGGTCTTTTTCGGTGAGGTCAGCCGACTCCAGGGCGCGGGCGAGCAGGTAGTGAGACACCGAGAGTTCCACCAGGTTGACGTTCATGCCCTTGAGGTCGGCCACGGTCTTGCCGGTGCCCTTGATCACCACGCCATCATTGCCGTTGGAAAAGTCGCTGACCACCAGCGCGGTGCTGTCCACACCACCGGCGGCGGGAATGGTCAGGGCGTCCATGTTGGTCATGGTGCAGCCGTCGAACTGGCCGGCGGTGTATTGGTTGATGGATTCGACATAGTCATTGAGCTGCACCATGTCGATCTTGATGCCGTACTTGCTGGCCCACTTGTCGAGGATGCCTTGGCTGCCGGCGTATTCCCACGGCATCCAGCCGGCATAGATCGTCCAGCACACACTGAAGTGGTCTTTGGCAGCAGCTTGGGTTTGAAAGCTCAGCACGGCGGCAAGGGCGGCGGCGAGCAGGGCGGGTAAACGGATTGCGGGCATGGGGCTTCTCCAGTTGAACATGGGCGAGCAGGAGCAACGCGGCACCGCGAACGGTGGCTTGTCTCCCGGGCTTTTATCCCGCCGTGTAACCTCAACTGGAGGTCGCCAACTCTCGGACCAGCCACTCGCCTTTCAAGCGAGCCGGAACCCTAGTCGGCCATTGCAAATTGTGGTGCCGCGAACCTGTGATGAATCCTGCACGGGAGAGGCAAAGCGAGAGTCGTGCCAACTGGGCCAGAGGCCCGGTTTACGGCCGGGCGTGGCGGGGAAGAGGGGTGTGCGTGCGCCACTCGGGTGCGTTGGCGCACTGCAATGAGGCGGTTACAACTGGAACTTGCTGACCAGCACGTTGAATGAGGTGGCCAGGCGCGACAGGTCCTGGCTGGAGGCGTTGGTCTGGTTGGCACCGGCAGCGGTCTGGGTGGACAGGTCCTGGATGTTGAGCAGGTTGCGATCCACTTCGCGGGCCACTTGGGCCTGCTCCTCGGAAGCCGAGGCGATCACCAGGTTGCGTTCGTTGATCTTCGCCACGCTGGCGGTAATGCGTTCCAGGGCTTCGCCGGCGTTTTGCGCCAGGGTTTGGGTGTTGTTGGCCCAGGTCAGGCTTTTGTTCATGGCGGCCACGGCGTCATCGGCGCCGACCTGCACTTCGCCGATCATTTTTTCGATATCGACGGTTGAGGTCTGGGTGCGATGGGCCAGCGCGCGGACTTCATCGGCCACCACCGCAAAACCACGGCCTTGCTCACCCGCGCGTGCGGCTTCGATGGCGGCGTTAAGGGCCAGCAGGTTGGTCTGGTCGGCGATACCGCGGATCACGTCGATCACCTTGCCGATCTCGCGCACCTGGCTGGCCAGGTCGGCCACCGATTGTGTCGAATCGTTGATCTCGACCACCATCGAACTCATACCGGACACGGCCTGCGCCACCTGCTCACGGCCTTCCTCCGCTTCAGTGGTGGCCTGGCGCGAGGCTTCGGAGGTCGACACCGCATTGCTTGCCACTTCATCCACCGCCGCCGTCATCTGGTTGACGGCAGTGGCGGCTTGCTGGATTTCGTCATTCTGGCGCGTGAGGCCACGGCTGCTTTCGTCGGTGACCGCACTGAGTTCTTCAGCGGCGGAGGCGAGCTGGTCGGCGGCGTTGGCGATTTCCACCAGCGTGCTTTTCAGCCCGCCCTGCATGTCGGCCAATGCCATCAACAATTTTCCGGCTTCGTCAGTACGGTCGGTGATGATGGCTTGGGTCAGGTCACCCTTGGCAATGCGTTGGGCGCTCTCGACGGCCTGGGCGATAGGGCGGGTGATCAGGCGGGTGATCAGCACGCCAATGATGAGGGCGATGATGAAGGCCAGCACGATGCCGCTGATCATCCAGGTCAACGCGCTGCTGCGCAGGTCGGCGGCGGCGGCGGCGCCTTCCTGGATCTGGCGGTTGTTGGAATCGATAATCACACGGATCAGCTCGCGCGCCTGACGGAACAGCTCATTGTTGGTGCTGTTGAGCTGAGCGCGCGCCTGCTCGAGCTGGCCGCCGTTCATCATCGCGACGATGCGCTCGGAGTTGCTGATGTAGGTGGGCCAGATCTGGTCGAGCTTGTCACCGGCTGCCCGTTCGTCGTCTGCCAGCGGCGTGGCGCGGTAGGTGGCGTAGGCGCTCTGGCTGCGTTTGAGTTCGTTGGCGATGTCCTGGGTCACGCGGTCGCGGTCCTGGGCGGAGACGTCGCCCTTGCTGGCGTCCAGCAAACGGTACAGACCACGGTTGTGGGCGACCAGACCATTGAGCGTACTTGCCGTGTTGCTGACGGAAACCAGGTTGTTGGAGAACGTGAGTTCCAATGCGCTGGAAAGGCGCACGACGCTTTTGATACCCAGCAGGCCAACCCCGAGGGTGACCAGTGCGCACAGTAGGAATGAAAGCAGCAGCTTGGTTGAAATTTTCATGACTCTAATCCGGCGATATTGGCGAGGGGCGCACGATAGAGCCTCCCTGGCCATGTGCGATGTCATAGTGACATCATCGCAATCGACAAGGTTCCGGGCCAGCAAAATTTACTGAATCGATAAAGTAACTTGATAGTTACCGGGATGCGCAACGGATCGTATCGACCGCCTACGGTCATGTATCAAGTTGTTACCAAAACGCACCAGATCTGGTTTTCGATGTCCGATACTGTGTCATTCGGCGAAAGCCGGGTGCCGCCCTCCCGCGTCGCTGGAGGTGCTCTTCCGCGGTCCAGGAGGCCGCCATGTATCGACGACTGCTGCTCAGCGCTTTACTCGGTCTTACCCTTTCTGCTTGTGTGCCCTACTACGATGGAGGCGGTAGCTACTATCGATCCGAGGTCTACACCGCGCCGGCGCCGGCGTATTACTACGGCGGTGGCACGTACTATTCGGCGCCACGTTATTACGCACCGGCTCCGCGCTATTACGCCCCCGCACCGCGTTACTACTCGGCGCCGCGTTATTACCAACCGGCCCCGCGCTACTACCCCTCGGGCCCAAGGGGCGGTTACCGGCCTTATCCGAACCAGGGTTGGGGCGATCACGGCGGCAGAGGCGGGCACGGTCGGGGTGGCGATCATGGAGGTGGCCGCGGCGGTCACCGCTGACAGGCCTTGAATGCAAACGGCGCAGGAAGCGCCGTTTTTTGTGGGCGACACTTTTCAGTAATCGGACAAATCCGCCAGCGGATGCCGGCCTTCCCACACCTTGTTGAAATGCGCCTGCACCACCGCGTCCGGGATCGTATTGATATCCGGCCAGTGCCAATGGGGCGTCTGGTCCTTGTCGATCAAGCGCGCCCGCACGCCTTCGGCAAACTCCGGGTAACGGCAGCAATTGAGGCTCAGTGTGTATTCCATCTGGAACACCTCGGCCAACGACAGGTGCCGCGCCCGCTGGATCTGCTCCCACACCAGGTGCGCGGTCAGCGGGCAGCCTTCACTCAGGTTTTTGCCGGCGCGGCTGAACAGCGGGTCGGCGTGCTCACGTAACGGGCTCAAGGCGCGCCAGGCACAGCGCACATCAGCCACATCCAGCCATTCGTCGATCTGCGCACGGCGCGGCAGCCATTGCGCTTCGGGTTGCTGGTCGACGGCTTCCTGGGCGAGCGCCTTGAGCAGGCTGTTGAGCTGCATCGCGGTTTGTTCCTGCCAGTTCAATTGCAGCAGGCCATCTATCAACGCTTCCTGCTGGTCATCGCGCAGGAAACGGTCGGCCAGGCCCAGGTCCAACGCATCGCGGCCGTTGATATGGGCGCCGGTGAGGCCAAGGAATAACCCCAGCTTGCCCGGTAACCGCGACAGGAACCAACTGGCCCCCACATCCGGGTACAAGCCGATGCTGATCTCGGGCATGGCCAGGCGGCTGCTCGGCGTGACGATACGCACCGAAGCGCTCTGCAGCAGGCCCATACCACCGCCGAGCACATAACCGTGCCCCCAGCAGATCAGCGGTTTGGGGTAGGTGTGCAGGCGGTAGTCGAGGCGGTATTCAGCGGCGAAGAACTGCGCGGCCAGGGCGGGCACTTCGCCGGGGAGTTCACGGCAGGCCTGGGCCAGGCTGCGGACTTCGCCACCGGCGCAAAAGGCTTTGGGGCCATTGCCGCACAGCAGTACACACACGATATTCGGGTCTTTGGCCCAGGCCTCCAGGCGTTCGTCCAAGGCCAGGATCATGGGCAGGGACAGTGCGTTGAGGGATTTTTCCGCGTCCAGGCTGGCGATGCCGAGGCGGGCACCGTCGCTGCCGGTCAGCTCTTCGAAGTGCAGGTTCATCGTGACCTCAATCGAGAAAGTGAAGGTTCAGTATGAACGCTTCAAAGGAAAGTGCCGATGATGTGTCAGATCAATTGACAAGCGGGGTCGGCTTTCCTAGGGTTCGCCCATTCTTTTTTACACGATGAACACACCATGACCGAAGGCGACCGCATCAAACTCGAACCCAGCTGGAAACACGCCCTGCGGGATGAGTTCGACAAGCCCTACATGGCCGAACTACGCGAGTTCCTGCGCCAGGAACATGCCGCCGGCAAAGAGATTTACCCGCCTGGCCCGTTGATTTTCAACGCGCTCAATTCAACGCCTTTGGACAAGGTCAAGGTGGTGATCCTCGGCCAGGACCCGTACCACGGCCCCGGCCAGGCTCATGGCTTGTGCTTCTCGGTACAACCGGGCGTGCCGACGCCGCCGTCACTGGTCAATATCTATAAAGAGCTCAAGCGCGACCTGAACATCGACATTCCCAACCACGGCTGCCTGCAAAGCTGGGCCGACCAGGGCGTGCTGATGCTCAACACCACCATGACCGTGGAGCGCGCGAATGCCAATGCCCACGCGGGCAAGGGTTGGCAGTTCTTTACCGATCGTGTGATCGAAGTGGTCAGCGAGCACCAGCCGCACCTGGTGTTCCTGTTGTGGGGCGCCCATGCGCAAGGCAAGCAAAAGCTGGTGGATGCGACCAAGCACCTGGTGCTGACCTCGGTGCACCCGTCGCCGCTGTCGGCGTATCGCGGGTTTTTGGGGTGTGGGCACTTCGGTCGTACCAACAAGTTTCTTGAGCAGAATGGCGAGACGCCGATTGAGTGGCGGTTGCCGCCACTCTAAAGGTTAGTCACAAACTAATGTGGGAGCTGGCTTGCCTGCGATGACGGTCTGTCAGCCGATACATTTATTGACTGAACCACCGCTATCGCAGGCAAGCCAGCTCCCACATTGGAATTTTGTGAAGGCTTAGATTTTTTCCGGCTGACGATTCCAG
This sequence comes from Pseudomonas sp. B19125, assembly GCF_044218855.1. Taxonomy (NCBI): domain Bacteria; kingdom Pseudomonadati; phylum Pseudomonadota; class Gammaproteobacteria; order Pseudomonadales; family Pseudomonadaceae; genus Pseudomonas; species Pseudomonas sp. B19125. Next base: position 5,301,932 of record NZ_CP162589.1, on the reverse strand, counting down.
TGCCTGAACAACGGCTCAGCCAAAAACAGCACAAACAACAAGCGCATTACCTGCATTGCCGTTACCAAAGGCACCGACAGCTGCAAAGTCTCTGCCGTGAGGCTCATTTCGGCAATGCCGCCCGGCATCATGCCCAGGGTGAGTGAGCGCAAATCCAGCTGCGTCAGCGCGCTCAAGCCCACCGCCGCCAACGTCGCAAGCGCCATGGTCAAGGCGGTGCCGATCAAGGTACGGCCCATGAACGACGGCGCACGACGGAAGAACTGACGGTTGAAGTGGCAGCCCAGGCCGCTGCCGATCAGCCACTGGCCGATCTGGCTGCCGCCGTCCGGCAGGCCGTAATGCAAGTCCCAGACAACACTGGCAGTCGCGCTGACCAATAGTGGCCCGAACAACCACGGGTTTGGCTGACGTAAACGCTGCCAGCCCCAAGCCACCAGCGCGCCCAGCGGGAACAGCAGCGCCAGCCAACCCCAACTCACTGGCGCCGGGTGAAACTGCGGCGTGCCGCCTTCGAGCAAGTACTTGAAGATCGCCGGCACACACAGCACCACCACCAGCACACGCAAACTTTGCCCCGCTGCGACACGGCTGAGCACTGCGCCATTACGGGCGCCGAGGTTGACCATTTCACCGGAACCGCCCGGCATGCTGGAGAAAAACGCGGTGGCGCGGTCTTCGCCGCTGCGGCGCATCAACCACACGCCGACCACGCTCGACAGGCTGGTGATCAGCGCACCGAAGAAAATCAGCCCGAAGTGGCTCATTACCTGTTCGATCACCACCGGCGTGAAGTGCAGGCCGATGCCGATGCCTACGACCCATTGGCCACATTTGCGCCCGCCGGGAATCTCCGCCAACTGCCACGGCGTGAGGCAACGCACCAGGATGATCGCCAGCAACGAGCCGACCATATACGGCAAAGGCCAGCCGACGAGGCTGGCCAGGTAACCGCCGGCCAGGCCGACCAGCGGTGTTGCCCACCATTGTTTAAAGGTGACCTCAGACATCGGCCAGGGCGCGACGCTGTTGGGCACGTTTACGCCAGATACGCAGCAGCGGCACGAACAACATGATCGCCGTCAGCACCCACACGCCAAAGGTGATCGGGCTGGACCAGAGTATTTCCAGCGCACCGTTGGAGATCGACAGCGCGCGGCGCAGGTTCTGCTCCATCAGGCCACCGAGGATAAAGCCCAGCAGTACCGGCGACAGCGGGAAGTCCAGCTTGCGCAGGATGTAACCGAAGATGCCGATGCCGACCATCAGGAACAGGTCGAAGGTGGTGGCGTGAACCGCGTACACACCGATGGCGGTGATGATGGCGATCACCGGCACCAGCGCCCAGTTCGGCACGGCGAGGATGCGCGTGAAGATGCGGATCATCGGGATGTTAAGGATCACCAGCATGATGTTGGCGACAAACAACGAAGCGATCAGGCCCCAGACGATGTCCGGCTGTTGTTGGAACAACAGCGGGCCGGGGGTGATGTTGTACAGCGACAGGGCGCCGATCATCACTGCGGTGGTGCCAGAACCTGGCACGCCGAGAGTCAACATGGGGACCAGAGCGCCACAAGCGGCCGCGCCGATCGCAGTTTCCGGTGCAGCCAGACCGCGTTTATCACCTTTACCGAATTCGCCCGAGGCGCCGGCGATGCGCTTCTCGGTCATGTAGGCCACGGCACTGGCCAAGGTCGCGCCGGCACCCGGCAAGACACCCATGATAAAGCCGAGCACGCCGCAACGAATGTTCACGACAAACACTGATGCGGCTTCCTTGACGTTGAACATCATGCGCCCAGTGGTTTTCACGGCTTCCTGGCCACGGTGGGTTTTTTCCAGCAGCAACAGGATTTCGCTGATGGAGAACAGGCCCAGTACCAACACCACAAACTGGATGCCGTCGGTGAGGTGGATGTTGTCGCCGGTAAAACGGTACACGCCGCTGTTGGCATCGATGCCCACGGCCGAGAGGAACAGGCCGATCAGCGCTGCAACAAACGTCTTCAGCGGTTTGTCACCGGCCATGCCGCCCAGGCAGACAATCGCGAACACCATCAGTACGAAATATTCCGCCGGGCCGAAGGCAATCGCCCATTTGGCCAGCAGCGGCGCAAACAGCACCATGCCGCAGGTGGCGATAAACGCGCCGATGAACGAACTCCATGCTGACAGCGACAACGCCACACCGGCCAGGCCTTTGCGGGCCATCGGGTAGCCGTCGAGGGTAGTCATTACGGTAGAAGCTTCGCCCGGGATGTTGAGCAGGATCGAGCTGATACGGCCGCCGTATTCGCAGCCCAGGTACACAGCCGCGAGCAGGATCAGCGCCGATTCCGGCGGCAGGCCCAACGCGAACGCGATGGGGATCAACAAGGCCACGCCATTGATCGGGCCCAGGCCCGGCAACAGGCCGACCACGGTGCCGATCAGGGTGCCACACAGCGCGGTCACCAGATTGTAAGGGGTCAGTGCAACGCCGAAGCCCTGGCCCAAATAGCTGAACGTATCCATATCAGTTCTCCAGAACTTCAAGCAGGCCGAGGGGCAGCGGTACATCCATGGCCTTGTCGAACAGCAGGTACAGGCCGATAGCCATGAGGGTGACGATCACTACGCTGGGCAACCAGCGGCCGCCATACAGGCGTGCCATTGGAATGCCGATCAACATGCTGCTGAGGATGAAGCCCAATGGCTCGAAAGTGCCGGCGAACACGATCAGCAGCGCGACGCAAAGGCTGATCTTGATCAGGGTTTCGCGGTCCAGCGCGGGTTCTTCTTCGGTGTGCTTGGTTGGCTGCGGGCGAAAGATCATGTAGATCAGGCCCAGGCTCATCAGGCCGAGCATCAGCAGCGGAAAGGCACGTGGGCCGACCGGCTCGTAGGAAAACGCCGCCTGATACGGCCAGGCCATCAGTGCCAGGCCGGCGCAGACCAGCAGCATCACCGAGGCGAAAATGCGTTGTAAGAGCATGTGGAACTCCTGGGCCGCGCCGCCCGTTAAAGAGGGCGCAGCCGTGCAAAAGAGGGGCGATTACTGGATCAGGCCGAACTCTTTGGCCAGCACTTTGTAGTCAGCCACCTGTTTCTTCACGTAGGTGTCGAGCTCCGGGCCGGTCATGGCAAACGGGAACAGCTCGCGCTGGTCACGCAGCTTGGCGAACTCTTCGGAGGCCAGCAGTTTGTCGAACGCTTCTTTCCACCAGGCGTAGTCGGCATCGCTGACTTTTGGCCCGAGGTAGAAACCGCGGACCACTGGCCAGACGATGTCGTAGCCTTGCTCTTTGGCGGTCGGAATGTTCTTCATTTCCGGCTCGTCCAGGCGCTCTTCGGCGAACACCGCTAGCAGGCGCATGTCACCGCTGAGGATGTGCGGCATGGAGTCGGAGATGTCGGTGCTGCCCACCTGGATGTGGCCGCCGAGCAGGGCGGTGGCGATTTCACCGCCGCCTTCGAGGGCGACATAACGCAGTTCGCGCGGGTTGATGCCGGCGGCCTTGGCGATCAGGGCGGTTTGCATCCAGTCCTGGCTGCCTACGGTGCCGCCGGAACCGATCACCACGCTGCCCGGATCTTTCTTCAAGGCTTTGACGAGATCGTCGAGGGTCTTGTAGGGCGAATCGCTTTTCACTGCGATGGCACCGTAGCTGGTGCCGACCGCTGCCAACCAACGCACGGCGCTTTCATCAAAACGGCCGAACTTGCCCTGGGCCAGGTTCAACAGCGAACCGCTGGACCAGGCCACCAGTGTGCCGCCGTCCGCTGGGCGCTGTGCTACCACCGCGTTATAGGCCACCGCGCCCACGCCGCCGGGCATGTAGGTCACACGCATCGGTTTACTCAGCAGCTTCTCATTGACCAACGCGCTTTGCGCCAGTTTGCAGGTCAGGTCAAAACCACCGCCGGGGGAGGCTGGGGCGATGCATTCCGGGCGTTTGGGTTCGTCGGCGGCCAGCAGTTGGCCGGCGAACAACATGCAGCCGGCGGCGAGGGCCAATTTACGCAGTGAATAGGTCATTTGAATCTCCGTCTTGTTGTTATTTAGGGGCTACTACCAAAGTGCGACGCTATAGCTGACCAGCACGCGTACTTCATCCGCATCACGGGCCGAGTAGTTGGAGCGGTACGTGGCATTACGCAGGCGAAACGCGACATCCTTGAACGTGCCACTTTGTACGATGTAGCGGATCTCGCTGTTGCGTTCCCACTCCTTGCCGGTCTCGCCGTTCTTGAGCTTGATGTTGTCACCCGACAGGTAACGGCTCATGAAGCTCAAGCCGGGAATGCCCAGCTTGGCGAAATCGTAGTCGTAGCGCGCTTGCCAGGAGCGTTCTTCGGCGCCGGCAAAGTCGTTGATCTGTACGAAGTTGACCAGGTACGGGTCGGCCCCATCCACATACGGAAAGGCGCTGTCGCCGGACATGTGCTGGTAGCCGGCGCTGAGCTTATGGCCATTGAGGGCATAGCTGAACAGGCCGTTGAGGGATCTGTTGTCGATCTTGCCGCCATGGGCCGCGCCCGTGTCATCACTGATGGCCAGGCGCAGGTCGGTGCCGAAGGTGCCGGGGCCGAGCGGGCGCGAGGCAACCAGGCCGAGAAAGTGCTGGCGGTACACGTCATCGAGTTGGGCGAAGTGGTAACTGCCGGTGATCTTGTCGGCGAACTTGTAGTCAACGCCGCCGAAGTTGAAGTGCTTGCCGGTAGCGCCGCTGACGAAACGGCTGTTCTTGTTATTGAGGGCGATTTCTTCGTAGTCAGTGGAATCGCGGTCTTTGGCTTTGTCCAGGCGGCCGCCGGTAAACACCAGGTTCTTGAATTCTTTGGAGGTCAGCAAGCCACCGTTGAAGGTCTGCGGCAGGATGCGGCCGTCGTTGGGCTTGAGGGTCGGCAGTTCGGGGATCAGCGCACCGATCTTGAGTTCGGTGGCGGAGATCTTCACTTTGCCGGTCAGGCCGAGTTTGGCGTAGTCGTCGACAGCGCGGCCGTTGTCAGTGGGCAGCAAGCCAGAACCTGTGCGGTCGGGGCTGGAGTCGAGCTTGACCCCAAGCATGCCCAGCGCGTCCACACCAAAGCCGACGGTGCCGTCGGTGTAGCCCGATTGCAGGTTGAGCATGAAGCCCTGAGCCCATTCGTCGCGCTTGGATTGCTGCGCGCTGGTGCCGTCGCGAAAGTCGCGGTTGAAGTACATATTGCGGGTTTCCAGGGTCGCGCTACTGTCTTCAAAGAAGGCAGCCTGGGAAAGCGGCGAAAAACCGGCAAGGGCGGTGGCACTGGCAAGGGCGGTCTTGGCAAGACGGGAAAAACGCACAGGCGGGCAAGCCTGGGGCTGGGTCGACAGCATCGTGGTGTACTCCGTTATTGTTCTTATTCTGGCGAAAACGCTTCGAGGCGCTTTTCGATCGCTACGGATCAGGTAGCTCGGCGGGCATTACCCACCGTTGCTGGATGCTAAAGGGCGAAGCTTTCACTAACCTTTCAGCTGCCTTTCAAGGTTTTCGGGCTTCACAGGGCAGGCGGCGCCTGTAAACTGCCCGCCAAAGCGTGGCGTCGACCATGCCCGAACGAGGTGAAAATCCATGCGTGTCCTCTTGGTTGAAGACCATCTGCAACTCGCCGAAAGTGTTGCCCAAGCGCTCAAGAGCACGGGTTTGACCGTCGACGTACTGCACGACGGCGTGGCCGCGGACCTGGCCTTGAGCAGCGAGGAATATGCGGTGGTGATCCTCGATGTGGGGCTGCCGCGCATGGATGGTTTTGAGGTGTTGGCGCGTCTGCGGGCGCGTGGGAAAAATCTGCCAGTGCTGATGTTGACGGCGCGCAGTGATGTAAAAGACCGTGTGCATGGCCTGAACCTGGGCGCTGATGACTACCTGGCCAAGCCCTTCGAGTTGACCGAGCTGGAAGCGCGAGTCAAGGCGCTGCTGCGCCGTAGCGTGCTTGGCGGCGAGCGTCAGCAGGCGTGCGGCGTGCTGGTCTACGACCTGGATACCCGGCGTTTCACCGTGGGCGGCGAGCTGATGACGTTGACCTCTCGCGAGCAGGCGGTGCTTGAGGCGCTGATCGCGCGGCCCGGCCGCGTGATGAGCAAGGAGCAACTGGCTTCCCAGGTGTTCGGCCTGGACGAGGAAGCCAGCCCCGACGCGATTGAAATCTACGTGCACCGCCTGCGCAAGAAACTCGACGGCCAGCCCATCGCCATCGTGACCTTCCGTGGCCTTGGCTATTTGCTGGAAGCCCGTGATGCATAAGCCCAGCAGCCTGCGCTGGCGGCTGCTGTGGAACCTGGCGCTGCTGCTGGTGGTGCTGATGCTCGCCAGCGGCATGAGTGCTTACTGGAATGGCCGCGAAGCCGCCGACACCGCCTATGACCGCACTTTGCTGGCTTCTGCGCGCACCATCGCCGCCGGGTTGACCCAGGTGGACGGTACCCTGAGTGCCAATGTGCCTTATGTGGCGCTGGATACCTTCGCCTACGACAGTGCCGGGCGGATCTATTATCAGGTCAATGACATCGACCGAAAATTGATCTCCGGCTACGAAAACCTCCCTGGCCCACCGCCGGGCACGCCGCGCACCGATGATTACCCGGCGTTGGCGCGGTTCTACAACGCCATGTACCAGGGCCAGCATGTGCGGGTGGTCAGCCTGCTCAAGGCGGTGTCAGAGCCGAACATGAACGGCATGGCGGAAATTCGCGTGGCCGAAACTGACGAAGCTCGCGAGAGCATGGCTCGCAGCCTGATGGCCGACACTCTGCTGCGCCTGGGCATGCTGGCGGTCGGTGCGTTATTGCTGGTGTGGTTTGCCGTGAGTGCGGCACTGCGCCCGCTGGAACGCCTGCGCACCGCCGTGGAAGAACGCCAGCCCGACGACTTGCGCCCGCTGCCGCTGGTGGAGGTGCAGCATGAGTTCGGCCCGTTAGTGCGCTCGCTTAATCATTTCACCGAGCGCTTGCGCGGCCAGTTCGAGCGCCAGGCGCAGTTTATCGCCGACGCCGCCCACGAATTGCGCACCCCGCTGGCGGCGCTCAAGGCCCGGCTTGAGCTGGGCCTGCGCAGCAGCGACCCGGCGACGTGGCGCAGTACCTTGGAAACCGCAGCCCAAGGCACCGACCGTCTGACCCACTTGGCCAACCAATTGCTGTCCTTGGCACGCATCGAAAACGGCGCGCGGGCGATTGCCGAGGGCGGTGCGCAATTGCTTGACCTCAGCCAGCTGGCGCGGGAACTGGGCATGGCCATGGCGCCGCTGGCCCACGCGCGGGGCGTTGCCCTGGCATTGGAGGCGGACGAACCGGTGTGGCTGCGCGGTGAGCCGACCTTGCTGAATGAACTGCTGAGCAACCTGGTGGATAACGCCCTGGCCCACACCCCATCGGGCGGGAACGTGATTCTGCGGGTGACCGCGCCGGCGATCCTGGAAGTTGAAGATGACGGCCCAGGCATCCCGCTGGATGAGCGGGACCGGGTTTTCGAACGTTTCTACCGCCGCAGCCAGCAGGGCATGGGCTCGGGCTTGGGGCTGGCGATTGTCGGCGAGATCTGCCGGGCGCATTTGGCGCAGATCAGCCTGCATGATGGTGAATTGGCGGGGTTGAAGGTGCGGGTGAGTTTTATCGCGGGGTAGTCAATAGAACATCGAGCGCGCTTCATCCAGCTCGGCACGCAATGTTTCGCTGTAGGGGTCGATGCGCAGCTTCTTGAGCGCCGGCAGGCTGGTAACGTCTACGTTGGCCAATGGATGCGCGGTGCCTCGGTGGCAATACAGTACGGCGATTTGCACCACGTCGATGTAGTCCAGGCTTGGGGAGTCACGCTCCAAATCCAGGTACTGCCCCGGCAGCTTGGCCAGCATTTCCGGGAAATCCCACACACCCAGCAGTTTGTCACCCAGCAACGGGTGAATACTGTCGATGACATGGTTGAGGCTGACCGGGTCGGCCAACAGCTCGTAACGGTCTTCGGCGTAGGTGAGGATCGGCAGCACGCCAATCTGATGCACCAGCCCGCCGAGGGCGGCCTGGTCCGGCTTGAGGTGGCTGTGGTTGCGGCACAAGGCATAACTCACGCCCGCCACTTCCAGGCTGCGGCGCCACACTTCGCGCATTTTCAGTTCGACGACTTCGGAGCGGGCGTGGAAGATCTGTTCCATGACCAGACCGATGGCCAGGTTGCTGCTGTAGTTGGTGCCCAGCCGCGTGATGGCGGTATGCAGATCAGTGACTTCCTGGGTTGCGCGTAGCAGCGGGCTGTTCACCACTTTGATCAGGCGCGCCGACAGCGCGGTATCGCGACCGATCACTTTGCTCAAGTGGCTGATGCTGATCTCCGGGTCTTCCGCGGCCTGACGAATGTTCAAGGCCACTTCCGGTAATGTCGGCAGAACCAGGTCATCGTTGTCGATGGCCGTTACTAAAGCCTGTTGGACTTTTTCCGCCAGCTTGTTCATTCATGCTCTCTAGGGTGTTGCAAAAAGGTGCGGCGATTAACGCTGGATCTCTTTATCTCGATCCAGTAGGTACGGCAGGTCGAGCAGTTGTAAGCCGGGGCCTTCCAGGGTGCCGACGTGCACATCGCCGCTGTCGGCAGCTTCGGCTTGCAGCACGGCCAGAAGTTCAATGGAATGGTCAGCTTTTGCCGCGATGACGACTTCGCCGATCGCGCTGTTATGGTTGGGCGAGAACAGCGGAGTGCCTGGCTCGGGCAATTGCGCCGCATTGAGGCTCAGGCGATACAGGCGACGCTTGAGTTTGCCCAGGTACTGCATGCGCGCGACGATTTCCTGGCCGGTGTAGCAGCCTTTTTTGAAGCTGACGCCGCCTACGGCCTGCAGGTTAAGCATCTGCGGGATAAACAGTTCGCGGGTCTGCGGCATGACCTGGCCGATGCCGGCGCGGATCTGGCCGAGCAACCAGTCATTCAAGTCAGCTTGTTGCAGTTGGCTGGCCAATTGCTGGCGTACGCCTTCGGCGTGTTCGGCAGGCACCCAGAGTTCGGCGCGGTTCTGGGAGACACGAATGGCAATCAATGTGTCGGTGCGCACCACGCTGTCGGTTTCAGTTGGCAGCTCAAGCCCAAGGGTGGCCAGGGTTTGATCCGCATTCGAGAGACCAAAGCGTGCCCAGGCGGCGCTTTCGTCGGTGAGTTTGGATTTGGAGAACACCGCGTATTTCTTCAGGTCTGCCAGTTGCGGTTCGAGCAGCTCAGTGGCCATGGCCAGCAACACGCCGTCACCTTGCAGCAGGATGCGAAAACTCGACTGCATGCGGCCTTTTTGCGTACAACGCGCACCAAGGCTGGCCTGGGTGTCGCTCAGGTAATTGAGGTTGCAGGTCAGTTGCCCTTGCAGGAACTTGGCGGCGTCGGAGCCGCGGACGGCAAGGACGCCTTCGTGTGTCAGGGGGCAGAAAAATGCAGAGTCGGCCATGGGTCTTCGCAGGTCAAAAAGTCATGCGTGCATCATAGAGGGGCGCCCGGCAAATGGATAGTTTCCGTATGGGGCGACCAAAGCCGAGTGTTCCGCTGCCGTTGGGCCTGTATACTTGCGCGCTATTTGAGGAGCAGTCCATGGTCGAAGATGTAGAAATCAACCGCCTCTACTGGCACAGCCGCCGTGGCATGCTGGAGTTGGATGTGTTGCTGGTGCCGTTCACTAAAGAAGTGTACGCGACGCTGGATAAGGTAGACCGCGATCTCTATGTGCGGCTGCTGACGTGCGAAGACCAGGACATGTTCGGTTGGTTCATGGAACGCGCCGAATCTGAAGACCCGGAGTTGCAGCGCATGGTTCGGATGATCCTGGATCGTGTCCAGCCCAAGTAATCGCTTCGAATGCCGCTGGCAGGCCTCACGGCTGTTGCTGGCGGCGTACCTGCTTGCCCATTTGTTCGCGCTGGGTGCCTTGTTGTTTATCGATTTGCCCTTCGCAAGCCTTGGCATTCTGGTGTGCCTGGCCCATGCCGCCTGGGTGTTGCCGCGTCATATCCTGCTGACTCACCGTTCGTCGATTCGTGGCCTGCGCCGTGACGAAGATGGCTGGCAATTGTTCAGTGCCGAGCGCGGCTGGCACAGCGTACAACTGCGTCCGGACAGCCTGGCGTTGCCGCTGATCGTGGTGCTGCGCTATCGGGTGCAGGGCGAGTGGTGGGTGCGTTCGGTCTGTGTACCTATGGATTCGCAGGTCGCCGATGTGCACCGGCGCCTGCGGGTGCGCTTGAAGTTCAGTCGCCGTAGGTGGCTGGCACCAGAATAGTGTCGCGGGCTTCGGGCAGCATCTGCGGGTAGTCGAGGGTGTAATGCAGGCCGCGGCTTTCCTTGCGTTCCATGGCTGAGCGGATCATCAACTCGGCAACCTGGGCCAGGTTGCGCAACTCGATCAGATCGCGGCTGACTTTGTAGTTGCTGTAGAACTCGTCGATTTCGTCCAGTAGCAAACGCACGCGGTGTTGAGCCCGTGCCAGGCGCTTATTGGTGCGCACAATGCCTACGTAGTCCCACATGAAGCGCCGCAGTTCGTCCCAGTTGTGGGCGATGATCACGTCTTCGTCGGAGTCGGTCACCTGGCTGGCGTCCCAGCGCGGCAGGGCAGCGGGCACCGGGATGCGGGGTAGCTGTTCAAGGATGTCGGTGGCCGCCGAGCGTGCGTAGACGAAACATTCGAGCAGCGAGTTGCTGGCCATGCGATTGGCGCCGTGCAGGCCGGTGAAGCTGGTTTCGCCGATCGCATACAGGCCGGGCACGTCGGTGCGACCGTGTTGGTCGACCATCACGCCACCGCAAGTGTAGTGCGCGGCCGGGACCACCGGGATCGGGCCTTTGGTGATATCGATGTTGAACGCCAGGCAGCGCTCATAGACGGTGGGAAAGTGCGTCTTGATGAAGGCTTCGGGCTTGTGGCTGATGTCGAGGTAGACGCAGTCGATGCCCAGGCGCTTCATTTCGTGGTCGATGGCGCGGGCCACGATATCCCGTGGCGCCAGTTCGGCGCGGGGGTCGAAGCGCTGCATGAAGCGCTCGCCGTTGGGAAGTTTCAGGTGCGCACCTTCACCGCGCAGGGCTTCGGTGATGAGGAAGCTCTTGGCTTGCGGGTGATACAGGCAGGTGGGGTGGAACTGGTTGAATTCCAGATTGGCCACCCGACAGCCTGAACGCCAGGCCATGGCGATACCGTCACCGCAGGCGCCGTCGGGGTTGCTGGTATAGAGGTAGACCTTGGCGGCACCGCCTGAGGCGAGAATGGTGAAGCGTGCGCCGTAGGTGTCCACTTCGCCACTGGCGCGGTTGAGCACGTAGGCGCCGAGGCAGCGTTCGCCGTCCAGGCCCAGACGCTTTTCGGTGATCAGGTCGACGGCGACGCGTTGCTCCAGCAATTCGATGTTGGGGCGTTGGCGGGCTTGCTCGAGCAGGGTCTTGAAGATGGCGGCGCCAGTAGCATCGGCGGCGTGGATGATGCGGCGATGGCTGTGGCCACCTTCGCGGGTCAGGTGGAACTCGAATCCGCCGTCATCGCTGCCCGCGTGTTCGTCGCGGGTGAACGGCACGCCCTGGTCGATCAGCCATTGGATGGCTTCGCGGCTATGCTCGACGGTGAAGCGCACCGCGTCCTCGTTGCACAGGCCGCCGCCGGCGTTAAGGGTGTCTTCGACGTGGGATTGCACTGTGTCGGTGTCGTCCAGTACCGCGGCGACACCGCCTTGGGCCCAGAATGTCGAGCCATTGGCCAGGTCGCCCTTGCTCAGGACCGCAATGCGCAGGTGGCTGGGGAGGGTGAGTGCCAGGCTCAAGCCGGCCGCACCGCTACCGATCACCAGAACATCGTGTTGAAACTGTTGGCTCATTTGAAGGATTCCGCAAAAAGCGATCCAAAGGGCTGGCGCAAACAGGACGCCTGGATCGGCGAATCAAAGGGTCACACGGGCCACTAGTATATAGAGGGGGGGAGCGGCACAATAGTCGGGCATTCGTGGCAAAGTGAAATTACGGTGCACAGCTGGGGTCATATGGGCCGGCTATTGAGATGGGAACTTTTTGCATGAGCCCCGACTCAATAGCAGGTTGCCCGAAAGCTGGGAAAACGTTGAGTTTATTGGCCCGTCGGGAGCATTGGACGCGTCAGAAAACCGGCGACAAGATTATTCGCGCAGCCGGCCTAGCCCGTGCTGCGTTTTTCGTGTGTGCCAAATCAGTGCATGCCGGAAACTTGCTTGGAGGGGGAGAACTTTTGCGAGAAGTCCTAGTCTATGTTTGCAAGCCTGATCGTTTAGTTATGCAAGCCTCCTGCGAGTACAACGAGGAGTGTTCATGCTAACCCAGGAAGAGGATCAGCAGCTGGTCGAGCGCGTTCAACGTGGCGACAAGCGAGCATTTGATCTGCTAGTGCTGAAATACCAGCACAAAATTCTCGGGTTGATCGTGCGGTTTGTGCACGACACCCATGAAGCGCAGGACGTTGCACAGGAAGCCTTTATCAAGGCGTACCGTGCACTTGGCAATTTTCGCGGTGACAGTGCGTTTTACACGTGGCTGTACCGCATCGCCATTAACACGGCGAAGAACTATCTGGTGTCTCGCGGCCGCCGCCCACCGGACAGTGATGTAAGTTCAGAAGATGCAGAATTTTACGATGGTGATCACGGCCTCAAAGATCTCGAGTCGCCGGAACGTGCTTTGCTGCGCGACGAGATCGAAGGCACCGTTCATCGCACTATTCAGCAACTGCCAGAAGATTTGCGTACGGCGTTAACTTTACGTGAATTCGATGGTCTCAGTTACGAAGACATTGCGAGCGTCATGCAATGTCCGGTGGGGACTGTAAGGTCACGGATTTTCCGGGCCCGGGAAGCCATCGACAAAGCCTTGCAACCGTTGTTGCAGGAAAACTAAAGACAGCGGCGACAGCCAAGAGAGGAACCGCCATGAGTCGTGATGCCCTGCAGGAATCGCTGTCCGCAGTGATGGATAACGAAGCGGATGAACTGGAACTTCGTCGGGTGCTCAACGCATTTGATGATGCCGAAACCCGTGATACCTGGTCTCGTTACCAAGTCGCTCGGGCGGTGATGCACAAGGATCTTTTAATCCCTCGTCTGGATATTGCTGCGGCCGTTTCTGCCGCGTTGGCCGATGAAGCCGTTCCGGCAAAAGCTGCTCGTGGTCCATGGCGTAGCCTGGGTCGCCTGGCAGTAGCTGCCTCGGTGACTGTTGCCGTGTTGGCCGGTGTTCGCCTGTACAACCAGGACGAAATTGCCGGTGCCGAACTGGCCCAGCAGACTCAGCAACCGGTCATGGCCGGTCCGCAAGTCAAAGGCCCAGCGGTACTGGCCGGCTACAAGGAAAGCTCTGATGCCACCGGCCCTATGGCCAACGGCGTACTTCAAGGGCAATCCGGCTGGCAGGACCAGCGTCTTCCAGGCTACCTGCGCCAACACGCACAGGAATCGGCCTTGAAAGGCACTGAAAGCGCTCTGCCATACGCTCGTGCAGCCAGCCTGGAAAACCGCTAAACCGCTAAGGGGCACTATGCGCGCCATACCGCTCCTTACGCTTTTGCTCAGTGGTTGTTTTGCACTATCCGCCCATGCCGACGAAGCCCAAGACTGGCTGACTCGACTTGGGCGTGCAGAACAGCAGCAAAGCTTTGCAGGTACGTTCGTCTACGAGCGTAACGGCAGTTTCTCTACCCATGACATCTGGCATCGCGTCCAGGACGGTCACGTCCGCGAGCGGCTGTTGCAACTCGACGGCTCTGCCCAGGAACTGGTGCGCGTAGATGGACGCACGCAGTGTGTCAGTGGCACCTTGGTTGCCGGCCTTGGCAACTCGCCTGATGCGCCTTCGCGCGCTCTGGATCCGCAAAAACTAACTCAATTCTACGAACTGGCCGTCATTGGCAAATCTCGCGTGGCCGGTCGGAATGCGGTGATTGTGTCAATTACTCCCCGTGATCAATACCGATATGGCTTTGAGTTGCACCTGGATCGTGAAACCGCGCTGCCGCTAAAGTCCCTGTTACTCAATGAGCAGGGTCAGTTGTTGGAGCGCTTCCAGTTCACTCGACTGAACACTTCGGCTGCGCCATCAGATCATGACTTACTGCCCAGCAGCGAATGCTCACCTGTGGCTGTTTCCAGCACCAAAGCACCCGAGGTGCCCGCCACCCACGCATGGCATCTGGACTGGTTGCCTCCAGGTTTTCAGCTCACCAACAGCGTCTCGCGAAAAGATACTCAGACCCACGCCACTGTCGACAGTCTGATGTACGACGACGGGCTTGCACGTTTCTCAGTGTTTCTTGAGTCCACCGACGGTGCGAGTGTGAGCGAAACACGCACGCAGCTTGGCCCAACTGTGGCCGTGTCGCGCCGTCTGAACACGGTCGATGGCGAAGTCATGGTGACGGTTGTAGGCGAAATCCCCATCGGCACCGCCGAACGCATCGCGCTGTCGGTGCGCGGCGAAAAGACCGCCGCCAAGCCATGAGTCGTTAATCCTATGTTCATCCTGACCTTTCAATGTGAGCCTTTGCGCGGTTGGGGGCTGAGAGCATGAAATTTCTGGATCAGTATTTTCACTTGCAAAACATCCCCATGTTTTTTATAGGTCAGAGCTTGTCGGCTCTGACCTTATTTTGTTCGCGGAACAAAAATGCCGGTCGAAGTTTTCGGCGTTTCTTGAACCCTGTCGCTCAACCCTGCTCGTCGTAACGGGAGCTGTATGTCGATACCACGTTTGAAGTCTTACCTAACCATAGTCGCCACGGTATTGGTGCTGGGTCAGGCAGTGTCCGCGCAAGCGGCCGAGCTGCCTGACTTCACCCAATTGGTGGAGCAGGCTTCGCCTGCCGTGGTGAATATCAGTACCACGCAGAAGCTGCCGGATCGCAAAGTCTCGAACCAGCAGATGCCTGACCTGGAAGGCTTGCCGCCCATGCTGCGCGAGTTCTTTGAGCGCGGTATGCCGCAACAACGATCCCCGCGTGGCGGCGGTGGCGGGCAGCGTGAGGCGCAGTCCCTGGGCTCGGGCTTCATTATTTCGCCAGACGGCTACATCCTCACCAATAACCATGTGATTGCCGACGCTGACGAAATTCTCGTGCGCCTGGCCGACCGCAGTGAGTTGAAAGCCAAGCTGGTGGGCACCGATCCGCGTTCCGACGTGGCTTTGCTGAAAATCGAAGGTAAAGACCTGCCCGTACTGAAACTGGGTAAATCCCAGGACCTTAAAGCCGGGCAATGGGTGGTTGCGATCGGTTCACCGTTTGGCTTCGACCATACCGTGACCCAGGGTATCGTCAGCGCCATCGGTCGCAGCCTGCCAAATGAAAACTACGTACCGTTCATCCAGACCGACGTGCCGATCAACCCGGGTAACTCCGGTGGTCCGCTGTTCAACCTGGCGGGCGAAGTGGTGGGGATCAACTCGCAGATCTACACCCGTTCCGGTGGTTTCATGGGCGTGTCCTTCGCCATCCCGATCGACGTGGCCATGGACGTTTCCAACCAGCTCAAAAGCGGCGGCAAAGTCAGCCGTGGCTGGTTGGGTGTGGTGATCCAGGAAGTGAACAAAGACCTGGCTGAATCGTTCGGCCTCGACAAGCCGGCCGGTGCCTTGGTCGCGCAGATTCAGGACGACGGCCCGGCTGCCAAGGGCGGCCTGCAAGTGGGCGACGTGATCCTGAGCATGAATGGCCAGCCGATCGTCATGTCCGCCGACCTGCCGCATCTGGTAGGCGCTCTGAAAGCCGGCAGCAAAGCCAAGCTGGAAGTGATTCGTGACGGCAAGCGCCAGACCGTTGAGCTGACCGTCGGCGCGATCCCGGAAGAGGGTGCAACCCTGGACGCACTGGGCAACGCCAAGCCAGGCGTTGAGCGCAGCAGCAATCGCTTGGGCATTGCCGTGGTTGAGTTGACCGACGAGCAGAAGAAGAGCTTCGACCTCAAGAGCGGTGTTGTGATCAAAGAAGTCCAGGACGGCCCAGCCGCCTTGATCGGCCTGCAGCCGGGCGACGTGATCACCCACCTGAACAACCAGGCGATCAACTCCACCAAGGAATTCACCGACATCGCCAAAGCGTTGCCGAAGAATCGCTCGGTGTCGATGCGCGTGCTGCGTCAGGGCCGTGCAAGTTTCATCACCTTCAAGCTGGCCGAGTAATCCGCTAGCTCAATAAAAAGCCCCGCTTTCGGTTACCGAAAGCGGGGCTTTTTTGTGGGCGATGGTTTTAGCTCATCATCCCTTTCACCAAGCGTTCCTGTTCGATCAGCTCACGCTGGCGCGCGTCGATACGCGAGGACAGTGGGAAGTTGTTGCCGGCCCGGCGCTTGGCAAAGTCCAATTGCTGAATAGCCTGCTTGAAGTCACCCACCAAAGCAAAGTACTCGGCGCGTGCCTGATGCAGACCAATGATATTGCCGGACAGGCCGCGAGTCTCTGCCACCTGGTACCACACATCCGGATCATCGGGGCGCGACTTGAGCAACCCGTCCAGTGCCTTTTCAGCATCGGCCGTACGGTTCTGCTTGAGCAGCACATCTATGCGAATCTGATTAAGCGGATAGCTGCCGGGGTACTGGGCCAGCATCCGATCAGTACGTTGCTGGGCATCCGGCAGGCGGTTGCTGTCGATATCCAACTCGATCTGCGCCAGGTTGTAGGTAATGTCGTTGGGCGCCTTGGCCAGCAGCGGCTGCAAGCTTTCCCGTGCCTCTTTGAACTGGGTACCCTTGATCTGCGCGATGGCCAGGCCATAACGCGCTATATCGTTTTTCGGGTTCTCGTCCAATTGCGCCTGAAAGCGCTTGGCGGCCAGCCCCGGCGTGTCTTCGTATTGCAACTGCACCCGTGCGCGAATCAGTTGGTAGCGCAAGCTGTCTTCCTTGCCGCCCTGCTTGGCTTGTTCGGCACGGTTGCGGGTGTCGGCGATCCGCGACTCGGTCACCGGGTGAGTCAGCAAAAACTCCGGTGGCTTGGCATCGAAACGGTATTGGCGCATCAGGCGTTCGAACATCGTCGGCATGGAGCGTGGGTCGTAACCGGCTTTTTCCAGGTTGAGGATGCCGATACGGTCAGCCTCTTGTTCGTTCTGGCGCGAAAACCTGCGCTGTTCCTGGATAGCTGCCGCCTGGCTGCCCGCAATCGCGGCAATGCCAGCATCACCTGCACCCGCTGCCGCCGCGATAATGCCGCCGAGCAGGGCGGCCATCATCGGAATCTGCATGCGCGACTGCGCTTCCACACCTCGCGCGAAGTGACGTTGGGACAGGTGAGCCAATTCGTGAGCGAGTACCGAGGCATATTCGCCTTCAGTCTGAGCATTCAGGAACAAGCCGCCGTTAACCCCTACAATCCCGCCGGGTGCGGCAAAGGCGTTGAGTTGCGGGCTGTCGATGAGGATGAACTCCAGGCGTCGGTCATTCACCTGGCTGGTCTCCACCAGCTTGTACACGCTGGTTTCGACGTAATCCTTGAGCTGCGGGTCATTGAGTTGCGAGACCTGGCCTCGCAGGTAGGCCAGCCATGCGCGGCCCAGTTGGAATTCCTGTTGCGGCGAGACAATGGCAGAACTGGCGTCGCCGAGTGACGGCAGGTCGTCAGCGAAGGCCGGGGAGGCCAGCAGGCAAGCCAGCGTCAGCAGGGTAGGGCGCAAAAAAGTCATGCACAAAGCCTTTCGACAAAGAGCTTACTGTAGCCGGACACTGAGCTTCGGACCAGATATTCTAAGCACTCCAAACGCATGCCCGGAGCAAACCGATGACCAACGCTGTAGCCTTTGACGCCGAACTCGATGCCAGTGGCCTCAATTGCCCGCTGCCCCTGCTCAAGGCCAAGCTGGAACTCAACCGCTTGGCCAGCGGTGCCGTGCTCAAGGTGATCGCCACGGACGCAGGCTCCCAGCGCGATTTTCGCACCTTTGCCAAGCTGGCCGGGCACACCCTGCTGCATGAAGAAGATGCCGCCGGTGTGTACCGTTACTGGTTGCGCAAGGCCTGAACTGTTCGCCCCCACCGCCCGAGGTTGATTGATGTTCAAAGTGTTACGAGACTGGATTCAGCGCTATTTTTCCGATGAAGAAGCGGTGGTGCTGGCCGTCCTGCTATTCCTGGCTTTTACCGCCGTGCTCACCTTGGGCGGCATGCTGGCGCCAGTATTGGCGGGTATGGTGCTGGCCTACCTGATGCAAGGTTTGGTCACTACCCTGGAACGTCTGCGTTTGCCCGGCGGTGTGGCGGTAGGGCTGGTCTTTGCCCTGTTCATGGGGCTGTTGGTGGTGTTTATCGTCGTGGTGCTGCCATTGCTGTGGCATCAGTTGATCACCTTGTTCAACGAGTTGCCGGGCATGCTCGCCAAGTGGCAATCGCTGTTGCTGCTGTTGCCGGAGCGTTATCCACACCTGGTATCGGACGAGCAGGTGTTGCAGGCCATTGAAGTGGCGCGCGGCGAGATCGGAAAGTTCGGACAATGGGCGCTGACTTTTTCCCTGTCCAGCCTGCCGCTCCTGGTCAACATCATGATCTACCTGGTGCTGGTGCCGATCCTGGTGTTCTTCTTCCTCAAGGACCGCGCAATGATCGGCCGCTGGGTCAGCGGCTATCTGCCGCGTGAACGGGCGCTGATCACCCGAGTGGCCGAAGAAATGAACCGGCAGATTGCCAACTATATTCGCGGCAAGGTCATTGAGATTGTGATCTGTGGCGGCGTCACCTACATCGCGTTTGTCGCGCTCGGGCTGAACTACGCGGCGCTGCTCGCCTTGCTGGTGGGTGTATCGGTGGTAGTGCCGTATGTGGGCGCGGTGGTGGTGACCGTGCCGGTGATGTTGATCGCGTTGTTCCAGTGGGGCTGGAGCGACCAGTTCATCTACCTGATGGCGGTGTACGGGATTATCCAGACCCTGGATGGCAACGTGCTGGTGCCGCTGCTGTTCTCGGAGGCCGTCAACCTGCACCCGGTGGCGATCATCTGCGCGGTGCTGTTGTTTGGAGGGCTGTGGGGGTTTTGGGGCGTGTTCTTTGCAATCCCGCTGGCGACGCTGTTCAAGGCCGTACTGGATGCGTGGCCGCGGCAAGAGCCGGTGGTTGCACCTTTGTTGTAGCAGCAACCTTATTGTGGCGAGGGGGCTTGCTCCCTTTGGGTTGCGTAGCGGCCCCGTAAAAGCGGGAGCGCTTCGCACTCCAGCGCGAGCAAGCTCGCTCGCCACAACAAGCTCGCTCGCCACAGCAAGCTAGTTCAGCAGGGGTCAAGCTTTATTCAATGCCTGTGCCGCCGCCAACACCGCATCCACATGGCCCGGCACTTTCACACCTCGCCATTCCTGACGCAGCACGCCATCCTTGTCGATCAGGAACGTGCTTCGGTCCACGCCCAGGTATTCCTTGCCATACAGCTTCTTCAGCTTGATCACATCAAACAGCTGGCAAACCGCTTCGTCCTTGTCGCTGATCAGCTCGAAGGGGAATTCCTGCTTGGCCTTGAAGTTCTCGTGGGACTTCACGCTGTCTCGCGACAAGCCAAACACTTCGGTATTGGCAGCCTTGAACGCGGCGTACTGGTCACGAAAACCCTGACCCTCGGTGGTGCAACCCGGGGTGCTGTCCTTTGGGTAGAAGTAGATCACCACTTGCTTGCCCTTGAGGGCTGCAAGGCTGAACGTCTGGCCGCTGGTGGCCTGGGCTTCGAAATCGGTCACGGGTGTGTCGATGGCTACCGGCATAGGTACTTCCTTACATTGGGTTCTGTGGGCGCCATGGCTCGATCAGTGCGTCGAGGTTCAGGGCATCGGCGAAATCCAGGAATTGGTCACGCAGCCAACTGATCTGCACGCCGGCCGGCAAGGTCACGGTGAACGTGGCGTTGAGCATGGTGCCGCCGGTTTGCGGGGCCTGGTAGGTGTCGCAGGTCAGGTTTTCCAGCTCGACGTTGTGGTCGATGAAAAACTGGCACAGCTCATTGACGATGTCCGAGCGGTAGGCCGAGCTGACATACGCCACATAAGGCAGGGCCTGCGGGCGGTTTTCCAGGGCGGCGCTGCGCACGACGTTGACGGTGAAGTTGTGCTTCTTGGCCAGGCCCGGCAGGCCGGTTTCGAGGCGCGCCAGGGCGTCCCAGCTGCCGGAGATCTGCAGCACTAACGCGCTGCACTCGCCGTGGCGGGTGAGGCGGGACGTCACGACGGCGCAGCGGTTCTCATGGCTGGCGCGGCACAGGACGTTGGTCAGCTCCATGGGGTTGGCGCCGAGGGCACTGATAACAAGGAATTGTTCGCGAACTGTGGGGGTGGACATGCAGCCTTCCTAAAGCGATGAGCGGTCGATACCGTGTGGGCTGTATCGATCAAAGGATGAAGGGTAGCGAAAACCATCGCCAAGGGCTAGGAGGTGGCGTTTTCATTACGCGATCGGTCTGATTTCAGCGTGCTTCAAGCCGCGCTTTGGCCCAATGATGGCATTGCCCGTCGTTTAGTTGCCCCAGAACGCATCCTCAGGCGGTACTTCGCTTGTACAAGCATCTTGGCGCCAGTACCATTACGGCTCTCTTTTTCCGGCAGGAGCGGTTGCATGATTGCGGGCAGTATGGTGGCACTGGTCACACCCATGGATGCACAAGGTCATCTCGACTGGGACAGCCTTGGCAAACTGGTGGACTTCCACCTGCAAGAAGGCACCAACGCCATCGTGGCGGTCGGCACTACAGGTGAATCGGCCACCCTTGATGTGGAAGAACACATCCAGGTCATCGAATTCGTGGTCAAGCGCGTGGCGGGCCGCATTGCCGTAATCGCCGGCACAGGCGCCAACTCGACGCGTGAAGCGATCGAGCTGACCAAGAACGCCAAGAAAGCCGGCGCCGATGCCTGCCTGCTGGTAACCCCGTACTACAACAAGCCGACCCAGGAAGGCTTGTACCAGCACTTCAAGGCCATCGCCGAAGCCGTCGACATCCCGCAGATCCTCTACAACGTTCCTGGCCGCACGGCCTGTGACATGAAGGCCGAGACCGTGATCCGCCTGTCCACCGTGCCGAACATTATCGGCATCAAGGAAGCTACCGGCGACCTGCAGCGCGCCAAGGACATCCTGGCCGGCGTGAGCAGCGACTTCCTGGTGTATTCCGGTGACGACGCCACGGCGGTCGAGCTGATCCTGCTGGGCGGCAAAGGCAACATCTCGGTGACCGCCAACGTCGCGCCACGCGCCATGAGCGACATGTGCGCCGCCGCCATCGCCGGTGACGCCGTAAAAGCCCGTGCGATCCATGAGCAACTGATGCCGCTCAACAAGACACTGTTTATTGAATCCAACCCTATTCCCGTGAAATGGGCGCTGTTTGAGATGGGCTTGATGCCGGACGGTATCCGTCTGCCGCTCACCCGGCTCAGCGAAGCCTGTCACGAACCGCTGCGACAGGCCCTGCGCCAGTCCGGCGTCCTGGTTTAATTGAGGAAGCACTACGCATGAAGCGATTGGCCGGACTTTCCGCACTTGCCTTGATTATCTCCAGCACCAGTGGCTGCGGTTGGGTATGGGGCCCGGAAGGCTACTTCCGTGACCGCGGCAGCGATTACCTGGAAGCCCAAGCAACCAAACCGATGCAACTGCCGCCGGACGTCAACGTCGCCAAGCGCCTTGACCCGTTGTTGCCGATTCCGCGCAACGTCGCCGATGACACCACCAAGGGCGAGTACGTAGTGCCACGCCCGCAGCCGATCTCGGCCGTGGCGGACACCAGCGACTACAGCCTGCAAAAGAGCGGCGACAACCGCTGGATCATGGCCCAACGCCCACCGGCTGAAGTCTGGCCAGTGGCGGTGCAGTTCTTCCAGGACAACGGTTTCAGCATTGATCAACAACGCCCGCAAACCGGTGAGTTCACCACGGCATGGCAGCATGGCAGCGAACTGTCCGCCAGCATGGCCAAGCGTCTGCAGGCGAGCGGTGTAGCGCCCGACAGCGAAGCCCGTGTGCGTGTGCGCATCGAGCCAGGCGTGCAGCGCAATACCAGTGAAGTCTACGTGGTGAGCGCCGAGCGTCCTGCCGGCAGCACTGCCAACGTCGATTTCACCCCGCGTTCGGTCAACATGGGCGTAGACGCCGCGTTGGTCGACGAGATGCTGGCCAGCATGAGCCGTATCTCCGAGAAGGGCGGTTCGGTTTCCCTGCTCGCCGCCGGTAACTTCGACACGCCTAACCGCGTCAGCCTCACCGAAGACGGCAGCGGCAACGTGGTGCTCACCCTGGGTGAAGACCTCGACCGTGCCTGGGCCAGTGTTGGCCGTGCGTTGGAGCAAGGTCCATGGCGCGTTGAAGACATCAACCGCAGCCTGGGCCTGTACTACATCAACGTAGCGGAAAAGGCCGAGAAGAAAGACGACGAGCCAGGTTTCTTCGGCAAGTTGTTCGGCAGCAAGCCGACCAAGGAAGAGATCGAAACACGTGCCGAGCGTTACCAGGTTCGTTTGAGCAAGGTGGGCGAGAGCGTACAAGTGACCGTCGAGAAGAACATCAACACCGTTGCGCCGGCTGAAACAGCGCGCAAAGTGTTGGGCGTGATTCAGGACAACCTGGGCTGACCCGATGCGTTTTGCCGTTCTCGGCAGCGGTAGCCAAGGGAACGGCACGCTGGTCGCACATGACGACACGTATGTGCTGGTGGATTGTGGTTTCTCGTTAAAAGAAACCGAGCGGCGCCTGCTGCGCCTGGGGGTTCACCCCTCGCAGCTGAGCGCAATTGTGGTGACCCACGAACATGCCGACCACGTGCATGGCGTGGGTTTGCTGTCTCGGCGCTACAATCTTCCGGTGTACCTGAGTCGCGGCACCTTGCGCGGGATGCGCAAACCCATAGAACCCGCAGGCTTCCTGGCCGGTGGCGAGACGCTGCAGATCGGTGCGTTGAGCATTGACGTAGTTGCCGTAGCGCACGACGCCCAGGAACCGACGCAGTATGTATTCAGTGGCGGTCAGCGGCGTTTCGGCGTGCTCACCGACCTGGGCTCCTACTGCTCCAAGGTGCTGGACGGTTACCGTGACCTCGATGCCTTGATGATCGAGTCCAACCACTGCCGCGACCTGCTGGCACGTGGTCATTACCCCTACTTTCTCAAGCAGCGGGTAGGCGGCGAACTGGGACATTTGAACAACCACCAGGCGGCGTACCTGGTGTATGAGTTGGGCTGGCAAGACTTGCAACACCTGGTCCTGGCCCACCTGAGCAGCAAGAACAACCTGCCTGCGCTTGCGCGGCAATGTTTTGTCGACACCCTTGGGTGCGACCCGGACTGGCTGCAACTGGCCGATCAAGATTCAGGGCTCGACTGGCGACACATCGCCTAGCCCACCATTTAGCAAGCGGAGCCCATCATGGAAAAACGTGAAGAACTCTACCGCGGCAAAGCCAAGTCGGTATACAAGACCGACGACGCCAACCGCCTGATCCTGCTGTTTCGCAACGACACCTCGGCGTTCGACGGCAAGCGCATCGAACAGCTTGATCGCAAAGGCATGGTGAACAACAAGTTCAACGCCTTCATCATGCAAAAACTCGAAGCGGCCGGCATTCCGACCCAATTCGACAAACTGCTGGGCGATAACGAGTGCCTGGTCAAGAAGCTCGACATGATCCCGGTCGAATGCGTCGTGCGTAACTACGCCGCCGGCAGCCTGGTCAAGCGCCTGGGCGTGGAAGAGGGCCTCAAGCTCAACCCTTACACCTTCGAACTGTTCCTGAAGGACGACGCCAAGGGCGACCCGTTCATCAACGAATCCCACGTGGTGGCATTCGGCTGGGGCACCGCTGAGCAACTGGTACGCATGAAGGAGTTGTCCCTCAAGGTCAACGACGTGCTGAGCAAGCTGTTCGACGACGCAGGCCTGCTGCTGGTCGACTTCAAACTCGAATTCGGCGTGTTCCACGACGGCACCATCGTCCTGGGCGACGAATTCAGCCCGGACGGCTGCCGCCTGTGGGACAAAGCCACCAAGAAAAAGATGGACAAAGACCGCTTCCGCCAAGGCCTCGGTGACGTCATCGAAGCCTACGAAGAAGTCGCCAACCGTCTCGGCGTACCGCTGTAACCGACGCAAGCATCTGATAGCACGGAAAAAAATCGCTTTTTTGGTTTGCTTTCGCGAAACACACTGTTATGATGCGCGCCGTTGGAGAGATGCCAGAGTGGCCGAATGGGACGGATTCGAAATCCGTTGTACCTTCACCGGTACCTAGGGTTCGAATCCCTATCTCTCCGCCATTATTGAATAACGAAAAACCCCCGATAACTTAATTGTTGTTGGGGGTTTTTTGTTTGGGGCAGAAATGTCGAGGCGATTTCTGCTACGGTCATTCATCAGATGACACGTGGAGCGCAACATGAACGTTGAGCAAGTGTTGGCTCACTTATTGGCCGGTATTCCTGATCTGATCGCGGTTTATGTCTTTGGCAGTCAGGCGACAGGCGAGGCACATGCTGACAGCGATCTGGACTTGGCAGTGCTTGTTGCGGGCTCTGTGGATCCGCTGCTGTTGTGGCGGTTAGCTGGAGAGCTTGCTGACATTGTGGCGGTGCCCGTTGATTTACTCGACCTGCGGGCGGCGTCCACCGTCATGCAATATCAAGTCATAACAACAGGGCGCAGGCTCTGGAACAAGGACAGCCAAGCAGGTATTTTCGAGAGTTACATCCTCAGCGAAAAAACCGAGCTGGACACTGCAAGGGCAGGGTTGCTGGCCGATATCCAGAAGGAAGGGAAAGTGCATGGTCGATGATGTGCTCATCAACAAAGCGTCGAGCATTGAGCGTTGTGTCGCTCGCGCTCGCGAGGAATACGACAAGAACCCCACCAGTTTCGCTACTGATTTCACCCGTCAGGATGCGGCGATTCTTAATATTCAGCGTGCGTGTGAGGCCGCTCTGGATATGGGGCAGCATCTAATTCGACGTGAACGACTGGGTGTTCCTCAGGGTGCTCGAGACGTGTTTGAGTTGCTGTCACGAGGCGGTTGGGTCCAATCGTCTCTGCTGACCAACCTGAAAAACATGGTCGGTTTCCGCAATATCGCAGTGCATGAGTATCAAACGCTTCAGTTGCCGATCACTGTTGCAATCATCACTCAGCATTTAGGTGATTTTCTGGCATTTAGCGCATTTATCCTGACTAAGGATGCAGGGCAGTCAGCGGTTGTCGCAGATACTGGGTTCATTTGAACGAGCTTGACTTGGTCCCCCTGGGCTTTCTGTCCAAGCGCAATATTGCGAAGGATGTCAGATCTACTGCTAGCTCAAACGCTCGCCCGCTTTACGATAAGCCTGTTCACGCTCCCGTTTATCAATGGCCACCACCACCACTGTGATTTCCTGATCGATCACCTGATAAACCAGCCTGTAACCGCTGCTGCGTAGCTTGATTTTGTAGCAGTCGGGCAGGTCATGCAGGCGATTGGCTTCAATACGTGGGTTGTTCAGGATGGCCGCCAGCTTCTTTTTGAGCTGCTGACGAATGGTGTCGCCGAGCTTTTGCCACTCCTTCAATGCACGCGCATCGAAATCAAGGCTATAGGTCATCTATAGAAACCTTTACCCGTTGAGGCGATGCTAATCGTTCCCGGACGGTGGCCATCAACGCTTCATCTTCCTCAGTCATCAGAACGGGCTTGAAAGGTAGCTGGCCGCGATCCGCCACGTATTGCAGGGCCTGGCGCATCAGTTCGGAAGGCGTAACGCCGAGCTTTTCCAGTTCGAGATAGGCGCGCGCTTTCAGGTCGTCATCGATACGGATGCTTATAGTCGCCATGGGAAAGATCCTCGTGTAATGACGTTGGTCATTACATTGGATCAAGAGGGGCTTATTGGCAAGCCTGTCGGGATGTATGGCGTTCGCATACTCCCTTGTTAGCGCGTCACAATGTCCATGTGTCATAGAGGCTCCTCAGCACACCAGCGATCTTTTTTAGGCTAGCCCAGGGGCTTGGGTACACAAGCTTCATTTTGGGAACACTCATTACTGAGCATTTCCAAAAGCGTGATTCCCGGTGGCATTGGCTCTGCAGCTATCATGGGCCTCGCGCAATTGATCGAGAATGCTCAGGCATTGGTCGACGCTGCACTTGAGCGTCATGCCCAACGGATAAACCAGGCAACTATCCCTCTACCCCTGAAACAAAAAAAGCCTGCCGAGCTCAATGCTCAGCAGGCTTTTTAGTGGTTACCGAGTCGTGTCAGCCCGGCTGCGCAGCCAAGCTATTACTCACATTACGCCCCAACACCAGCACGGTCACAAACCCAAGCCCCACCAGCGCCGTGGCCAGGCTCAAGAGCATTGCGCTGCCCATTTGGTCCACGATCCGGCCGCCAAAGAATGAACCCAGGGCGATGATCACTTGGAACAGGGCAACGAACAGCGGCATGCCGCGTTCGACGTCTTTAGGTGCGACCACAAACATCCAGATACTCGCGCAGGCCGGGAAGGCGCCGAAGGCGAAGCCCCAGAGTGCGATCAGCATCGCGGCGCCGGTCATGCCGGTGGCGAAGTGAGGGAACAGCGCGGTGCTGGTGCCGATCATCAGCGCGACCAGCAGCAGGGTGTGACGCACGCTGCGGTTGGCGGCGAAACCGGCAAAGACGTTGCCCATCACGCCGGCCACGCCATACAGCAGCAACAGAGAGCCGATGGTCGGTCCGTCGAAGCCGGAACTGTTTTTGAAGAACGGCGCGACATAGGTGTAGGCAGCAAAGTGCGCCAGGCCGATCAGCAGCACGGCGATCAAGCCGACCCGCGCTTGTGGGTTGATAAACAAGGCCGGCAGGTCACGGATCTGGATGGCCTTTTCCGGGGTGAGTCGCGGCAGCAGGAACACCTGCGCCAGCAGCACCGGCACGCCGACAATCGCGGTCACCAGGAAGGTCATGCGCCAGCCCATCAGGCCACTGAGCCAGGTGCCGACGGGTACGCCCAGCACGGTGGCCAGGGTCACGCCCATCATGATGATCGAGGTAGCCTTCGCTACGCCTACGCCCTTGGGCGCCAAGCGGCCGCTGAGGGCAATGGCCGTGGCCCAGAAGCCGCCGATGCTGATGCCGAGCAGGACACGGCCGAACAGCAGCAGGCTGAAGTCGCTGGCGTAGGCCACTACCGTGTTGGCGATGATCATGATCAGCGTCAGGCCGATCAGCAGGTAACGACGGTCCATGCCGCCAATGATCACCGACAGCAACGGCGCGGCGAGGGCGGCCATGATGCCGGGCAGCGTGACCATCAGGCCAGCGTGACCGGCACTGATGCCCAGGTCGCTGGCGACGTCATTGAGCACGCCCACCGGCAGAAACTCACTGGTTACCAGGGCGAAAGCGCCTACGGCGACCGAGAGAATCGCCAGCCACTGCTGTTTGACACTTTGTTGATTATGTTCGGGACGGCCGCTGTGGGCCTGGCTGGGGCTTGGCATAGTGTCGGTTCCAGAAGGAATGTCGCCTGAAGCCAGGCGAAGGGGAGGGAAAGTGGAGGCGATTATAGGAACCGGTGCTGGCAATCACACAGGCGCTCGTTTCGATAATAACCATCAGTGCAATCGATTCGACGCTCTGGGACGGCCTTGATGGTCGGTGAGCCAGCCTGCTATGGCAAGTAGCCTTGTGGCGAGCAGGCTTTTTGTGGCGAGCAGGCTTGCCCTGCGTTGGGCTGCGTAGCGGCCCTAAAACCTGCCACCGTGATCCCCCCCTGACACTCGGCGCCTGGGATGGGGCGGCTTCGCCGCCCAACGCAGGGCAAGCCTGCTCGCCACAACAAGCCTGCTTGCTACATCAAGGACAACAGGCCTGCTTGCCACAGTGACAGTGTTTACGGTTGAGCGGCGGTCTCTGCGGTCGTATTTGTACTCTGCGCGGTCATCTGGTCATGGAGTTTGCGGGCAACGCCCAAACGCGAGAGCTTGGTCAAAATACAGAAGACCGCACATATCGACAGGCAGGCAATGAACAGCAAAAAGCCTTTTTGCTCTTTCAACCCGGTTTTTACATTTTCACCATAAGTGGGCGAAAGAAATAGCGTGCAAATGGTATTGATGGTGCTTTCCGAGAAGTCCTCGTTATAGAACTTTTCCAGTGCCGTTGGTGATTTGCACTCGTCCACAGACAGCGTTTCGCTGGGCCAGAAGTGGAATTTGGCGTTGTTTTCCGACAGATAGAAAGACGGCACATCCGAGGCTTTTTTCAAGGACACCATCAGGTAGCTGGAGTCAGCCAATGGCGGCGTGATGCTGATAATCGCCAGGAAAAAGGCGCCCAACCCCAAAAACCAATTACGCTTGAAGGGGGTGATCATTGCCTCTTTAAGCGATAACTGAGTGAAGTCTTTCCAGTCAATGTACTTTCTGATCCTGGCCACATCGTTGTAACTGAAGTTGTTGTCAGTGATCCACTGATCGGCTTGCCGCGCGTGTTCCAGGTTTTGCGCGGGGATATTGAATTCGAACCGATAATATTCAACTTCGCGCAGGTCTTTGCGGGTGGCTTCATATTTTGGGTTTTCAAACGTGGTCGAGCCACCGAAGAACCGCCACATCAAGTCACGCAGAAAAATCAGCGAGCCTGAGCGCGAGTAGATATATAAAACCAGCGCACATATTGCCAGGCCACTGAGCAGCCCGACGATGGCGGCATAGTTTTGAAACGTCCATGTGACGATATTATCGTTGAGTACAGGTTGGGACATGCAGGGTCATCCTTGAAGGGTTATTAGAGCGGTGCGTCAGCGAAGTTGCTGTGACTGGCCGGGCGAAAATCTAATAAAAACAAGACGACTTTTCAAACATTATCATTGCGTTGAACTTCGAACTGGGCGGGTACTACATAACGCTGGAATCTTTCTTACGTGGTTTAAAAACAAAGGCTACAGCCAGTTCGTTGCGAACGGATATTTAACTCACTATCTTCTGACTACGAGACGTTCACTCGTAGGCTTTCCCCTCAAACGCAAAGGAAATGCACCATGAGCAAAAACACCAAAAAGACCTCCAGCACCCTGGCGACGTTGGCCGCCGAAACCTTGAATAATCCAAACGCCTCGGCCATAGCCAAGAGCCTGGCTGCGTCGGCGCTGTCCCAGACCGGTACTGATAAGCAGACGAGTGCACACATGGAGGAAAAGGCCGGCAAAGCCCTTCAAAGCGATAAATACAGTGAGGAAACCAAGTCCTTGGCGGCCTCAGTCCTGTCCCAAGCCAACAAAGAGCGGGGAAACTGAGTCATAAAAACCGCATAAAAACGCCCCGTCGTTGAA
Organism: Pseudomonas sp. B19125; assembly: GCF_044218855.1. Lineage (NCBI taxonomy): Bacteria > Pseudomonadati > Pseudomonadota > Gammaproteobacteria > Pseudomonadales > Pseudomonadaceae > Pseudomonas > Pseudomonas sp. B19125. The sequence continues at coordinate 5,272,666 of NZ_CP162589.1, read as the reverse complement.
TCAGCGACGGGGCTTCTTGGTTTCCCGATCAGCAAAAATTATTTGCCCCCCACCGAATAACTTTCGCCACTGCGGTGTTCACTTCACAGACCACCCAGGAAACGCCTATGAACACAGCATCCGACCGCTACGACCGCCTGACCCGCAGCTTCCACTGGCTGACCGCCGCCGTGGTGATCTTCATGTTTGCCAGTGCGCATATCTGGGAAAACCTGGAGAAGGGCACACCACTGCGCAAGGGCCTGCAAGCGGTGCATATCTCTTTAGGTATCGTCATGGCGCTGTTGATTGCCGCGCGGATTGTGTGGCGTATGTTCGGCGGCAATCGGCCCAAGGCCGACAGTCACCCGGCGCTTAACCTGCTGGCGAAATTGGCGCATGGTTGCCTGTACCTGTTGCTGGTGTCGCAGATTGTGTTGGGCTTCCTGTTTCGCTGGGCTCAAGGTGAACCCTTCAATTTTTTCGGACTGTTTGCCGTGCCCGCGCCTTTTGTGATCGATCATGCCTGGCGGGGCACCTTGGGCGGCCTGCATAACAATGTGGCCTGGGCGATCATCTTGCTGGCGGGCGTGCATGCCATAGCTGCGCTCTGGCATCACTACGTGCTGGGCGACAGCACCTTGCGCCGGATGTTGCCGGGCGCACGCAATGCGCTTTAACAGTGATGTTTCCTCCCTATCATTACGGAGTAAGACAACCATGAAGGCTCGCCACGAACACCCTGTCACCTACCGCACCGCGCTGGTCTTCGGCGCTTGCCTGGCCGCCGCTTTGCTCGCAGGCCAGGCCCACGCCTCCGGCGATGAGTCGGCCCCGCCCAAGCCCAACTGCCCCAAGGGCCAGGTCTGGGACACCAAGACCGGCAAGTGCGTGCTGCAAACCAGCAAGGCCACCTCCGACGCCGACCGCACCGATTACGCCTACCGCCTGGCCAAGGATGGGCGCTTTGATGAGGCGCTGGCCTTGCTCGACACTCTGCAAAATCCCAACACCGCCAAGGCCCTCAACTATCGCGGCTACGCCACGCGCAAGCTGGGGCGCACCGATGAAGGCATCGGTTATTACCTGAAGTCGGTCGCGCTTGACCCCAACTACGCACAGGTTCGCGAGTACCTGGGCGAGGCCTATGTGATCAAGGGCCGGGTCGACCTGGCGCAAGAGCAACTGGTGAAAATCAAAGCCTTGTGCAGTACCACCTGCGAAGAATACGAAGACCTGGCCGCAGCCATCGCCGCAGCGCCACAGGCTTGAACGCCGTGAACCTGTCCGCAGGAGGCAGCCATCATTCGGGACGCTGAGTTTCGCCGCGAGTTGGGTCAGTTGTTGCCCCGGTTATGGCGATACGGGTGGGTGTTATCGCGACAAAAGCACTTGGCCGAAGATTTGGTGCAGGCCACCTGCGTAAGGGCGTTGGAGCGTGCCGGGCAATTTGTAGCCGGCACGCGCCTGGATCGCTGGTTGCTGGCGATCATGCACTCGATCTGGCTCAACGAACTGCGCTCGCAACGGGTGCGCCAAGGGCAGGGGTTTGTTGATGCCGAGCAGGTGCTGTCGTTTGATGGCGAGCGCCAGGCGCAGGAACAGATACTGGCCGCACAAGTGATCAAGCGCGTTAACGGTTTGCCCGAAGCGCAGCGCGAAACCGTGTTTCTGGCGTATGTCGAAGGGCTTTCATACAAGGAAATTGCCGAAATCCTGCAGATACCTATCGGCACGGTGATGAGCCGGTTGGCGGCCGCCCGCATTAAGCTGGCCGAAGCCGCCTCCCCAACAGCCCGGCAGGATAAAGCCAACGGAGAACGGCGATGAGCCACACTGACACACCGTCCGATGAGCAGTTATCGGCTTATCTGGATGGCGAACTGAGCGCAGACCAACATCAACGGATCGCCGACCAGGCCAGCGCTGACCCGGCGCTTGCCGCACGCCTGGACGCATTGCGCTGCGCTGACTTGCCGTTCAAGGCCGCCTTCGACACGGTGCTGGAACACGCCCCGACTGAACGCCTGCACGCAATGCTCAACGCCTTGCCACCGGCGCCGCCCCAAGCCTGGAGCCGTCGGCGTTTTCTTGCCGTGGCTGCGAGTTTCGCAGTAGCTGGCGTGGCGGCCGATCGCCTGTTCTTGGGGTGGCAACGTACTGAACCCGGCCAAGGCTGGCGGGCCTCGGTGGCCGAATACATGGCCTTGTACACGCCCCAGACCCTGGAAAACCTCAGCCTCGACCCGGCCTCCCACACGGCCCAGTTGACCGCCGTGGGCGCACAACTGGGCGTGTCGTTATCGCCTGAGTCCGTGAGCCTGCCTGGCGCCGAATTCCGACGGGCGCAGATCCTCGACTATGACGGCGTGTTGATCGGTCAACTCACCTACCTCGACCCACGCCACGGGCCTTTGGCACTGTGCATCACCGCCAGTAAAAAGGGCATGCAGCCGTTGGCCAGCGAACAGCGCCGAGGCCTGAACGTGGTGTATTGGGCCAACCCTGCCCACGCTTTCATGCTGATTGGGAAAAACCCGGTTGAGGATTTGCAGCACATGGCCATTGGTGTCGAGAGCCGCTTGCCGGCCTGACCTCAGTGAGTCGTCGTCCGCAGCGCGTCGCCGTGCTCGACACCGACCTGCACCACGGTCAAGGTTTCCAGGAGATTTTCTACGAGCGGGACGACGTGCTGTATGTGTCCATCCACGGCGCCCGTGAAGCCGTGTTCTTCGACAAGCTCGAACTGGCCCTGCGGCGCTGAAGGACTTTTCGGCGGATGCGCTGGGGTTGTCCCTGGGCTTTGAAATTTGCGAGCTGGACCCGCAAAGCAAAGTCGCGGTGACGCGCGTCTGGCGAGAGGTGGTGTCGCGATAGAAGATGTCCTGTTGATTTTATGACAGGTTCGCGAGCATTCAAATTGGCCCGTACTGCAAAATTTTTTAAGGCGACAGCGTGCGAGTCTCAGGCGTCAACTCCAACACCCGATTCCTCCCGCCTTCCGCCAGCAGGTAAGTGCCTCGATTCGTCGGCACAATTGACTGCGGCGCCTTCAGGAACGACAAAATCGTCTGTTGCCGCCCCTGTTTATCAATGAGCAGCAATCTTGCTCGGTGCGTCGAATCTTCATTCACCCACAGCCCGCGCTCATCGCACATCAAGAACGTGGGTTTGTTCAGGCCTGCCAGCACCACCGGATCGCTGCCGTCGTCGGTCAGTTCGCGCACCACGCCTTTTTTCTTTTCGGTGTAGAGCATTCGGCCGTCGGTGCAACGGGTGATGGACTCGCCTTCGTGCAGCTTGTCGCGTATGACAGTCAGCGATTGGTCACTCCAGCGGTAACGCAAAAGTCGCCCGTTGTCTTTGCGGTCTTCGATGGCGTAGAGGTCGTCGCCCTCGACCCACAGGCCTTGCACGTTTTCGCCGCGAAACAGCTCGGTCACCACGCCGTCCTTGAGAAAGCTGACCGGGGCGTCGCCGGTTTCCTGGCTGAATACCCAACCGCCATGGGTGGCGAACATGCCATCGGGCTTGGACAGGCTGCCCACCACCACGTCACGTCGCCCGTCGGGATGGATACGCACGATGCTGCCTTTGGCGTCATTGAGTTCCTGGCTGATCATCAGCGAGCCATCCGGCATGGGCATCAATGACGCGGCTTTGGGCACGTCACTGTGCACGGTTTGCACGCTCCAGCCGGTCGCCGCGCTGACGGGGTAGAAGCTTTGCCAGGCGAAAAAGCCCAGGGTCGCAACAGCCAGCAAGCCGGTCAGGCTTAACACCCAGCGCAAAGGTCGGCGCGGGTTTGGGGTGTCAGTCATTTTTTCTTCCTTGTTTTTGGGCACGCCATCGGTGGGCGTGAGGCCTGCTCTCACCCGTGATTCTGAAATTGAGCGGCGTAATCCTGGCCGCCGTAAAATACGCCCAGGATCGACACGGTTTCAGTCTCGGCGGCCACGCTGAATGCGATGGCGGTGGTGTGCCGGTAATGGGTGATGCGCAAGGCAGGCAGCAGGTCGTTACGGCATTTACCGCGCAATGGAAACACACTGAGGCTGTCGCAGTAGCCGATGATGTTGTCGATAAAACGTGCTGCAGCATCGGGGGCTTCGGTTTTGCTGATGTAGTCTTCAAGGGCGTCCAGTTGGGCTAACGCCTCAGGCGCAAAGGCTACCGTATAGCTCACGGTTTTTCTGTACCGGTTCGCTGGCGTTTGGCTGCCATGTGTTCGCGAACCTGCTCGGTGGAGAGCGCTCGGCCAGGGGCTGCCTCGAGAGCGGCGGCGGCGGAGATCACCTGGTCGCGCAACCAGTCTTCCATGGCGCGATCACGGGCCATCAGCGCCCTGAGGCCGTCGCGTATCACTTCACTTTCGCTCGCATATTCACCGGAGGTGACCTTGGCTTTGACCAGGGCGGCCATCTCGAGTGGCAAGGTAATGCTCATTTGCTGGGTTGAGCGCATGTCGAAGCCTGCGGACAGTGGGTAGGATTCAATCCTACTCGACCACTGGCGTGTTGCAAGGAGCAACTGACCGATGTCGGTGTCCGGCATCTCATCGTCGATCCAAAATAGGTAGGGGTTCTGGCAGGTTTCCATGAGCGTTTCTCTCTCCTGTTGACTAACTCAGGTTGCAAGTATTGACGCTTTTCAGCGATTGCGTGGCGCCACTCAGCCAATAACGCACTGATATGTATGACTTCATATTTGTAGCAGGGTTATTAACGCCAACCGCCCCCGGCACGCATGGCGCCTTACCCCCGGCCATACGATAATGCCCCCCAAATCGACCACACTGGCCCATCCCCCGTGATCATCAACTTCGACCTCAACGACCTCCAAGCCTTCCGCGCCGTGGTAGACAAGGGCAGTTTTCGCGGCGCCGCCGAGGCCATCCGCATCTCACAGCCAGCCCTTAGCCGGCGTATCGAAAAACTTGAATCGGCCCTCGACGTCAAGCTGTTCGAACGCACCACGCGCCGGGTCAGCCTGACCATGGTCGGGCGCGCGTTTCTGCCTCAGGTGGAGCGCATTCTCGACGACCTCGACATCGCCTTGATGGGTATCAGTAACGTCGCCTCCACGCGCATGGGCAACGTGACCATCGCCTGCGTGCCGTCCACCGCGTATTACTTCATGCCCCACGTGATCTCCGAATTTCACAAGCTATACCCGAAGATTCGCCTGCGTGTGCTGGATGCCAGCGCCGGTGAGGTGTGCAATGCGGTGGAAAGCGGTGAGGCGGATTTCGGCGTGAGTTTCAGCGGCAGCCTGGCCGATGAAGTGGAGTTCGAGTTGCTGTTCCAGGAGCGCTATGTGCTGGCCTGCCGCCGTGACCATGAGTTGGCCGAACGCGACAGCGTAAGCTGGGCCGAAGCCTACGAGCACGACTACATCACCGTCGACAAAACGTCGGGCAACCGCTTCCTGCTGGACCAGGCTTTGCGCGGCGTGCGGGTGAAAAAGCCGAGTATCTGCGAGACCCACCACGTGACCACCATGATCGGGCTGGTGGAGGCGGGGCTGGGCGTGGCGATGGTACCGTCGATTGCGATGCCGGCGTGCGAACACCCGATTCTGGTGAGTGTGCCGCTGATCGAGCCGCAGGTGATGCGCCATGTGGGCTTGATAAAACGCCGCGGGCGGACATTGCCGCCAGCGGCGCTGGAGTTGGAGCGGTTGGTGCGCGAGATGCCGTTTCGGTCAGTGTGAAACCGAGTCCAGGCCGGTGGATTGCACCACCGGTTGCGCTTCGGGCGAGGCCAGGAACTGCAGCAACGCCTTGGCCTGGGCCGGGTGTTCGGCGTTGACCGGAATGCCCGCCGCAAAGCGCGTCACCGACTGCACGTCTTCCGGGATCTTGCCCACGTAGGTCACGCCCGGCACCGGCAACAATTCGGCCACTTGCTGCAGGCCCACCTCGTAATCACCCTTGGCGACCACTGACGCCACCGGGATGCGTTCGATCATGCTGCCCTTGGCGGGCATGCCGAGCTTCTTGAACAGCTCCTTCTCGACATACACACCGCTGGCGCTGTCCGAATACGCCACGGACTTGGCCTGGCTCAGCACTGCCTTCAGCTCGGCATCGGTGCCGATCGCAGGTTTGGCTGCGCCGGCTTTGACCACCAGGCCGATGCGCGAATCCGCCAGTTCCACACGGGACGCCGGGTCGACCTTGCCTTGTTTGATCAAGTCATCCAGGGCATAGCCGACCATGATCACCACATCGGCGTGTTCGCCACGGGCCAGGCGGTTGGGGATCGCCTCCGGCGCCTTGCCCATCGACGGGCCGAGGATGGTGTCCAGGGTGTCGCCGCTGTGCTCGGCATATTGCGGGCCGAGCAGTTTATAGGCGGCGGTGAAACCGCCGGAGGTCATCACCTTGAGCTGTTCGGCCTGGGCCGTCAGCGCCAGGGCGCCGAGGGCCAGGGCCGTCAGGGTTTTCAATAGCGTCTTCATTACACCGCCCCCTGCATGACTTGGCCACGCGTGTTGGCACGTCGGTACAGCGCCAGGGTCGAGCACAGCGCGCACAACGCGGCAAACATCATCCAATAGGCCGGCGAGGCTTTGTCGCCAGTGATGTGAATGAACCACGTGGAGATCGCCGGCGTGAAGCCACCGAAGATCGCCGTTGCCAGGCTATAGGCCAGGGAGAAGCCCGCCACACGCACTTCCACCGGCATGATTTCGGTCAGCGCCGGGATCATCGCGCCGTTGTACATGCCGTACAGGAACGAGAACCACAGCAGGGTTTCGAGCATATGCGCAAAGCTTGGCGCACTGACCACGAACGACAGCGCCGGGTAGGCAGTGATCACGGTCAGGGCGGTCATTGCGACCAGCACCGGCTTGCGGCCAAAGCGGTCACTCAGGGTGCCGCCGATCGGCAGCCAGACAAAGTTCGACACGGCCACCAGCAAGGTCACCAGCAGGGCGTCGGAGGTGCTCAGTTGCAGCACGGTCTTGCCGAAGGTCGGCGCGTATACCGTGATCAAGTAGAACGCGGTGGTGGTCATGGCCACCATCAGCATGCCGCCGATTACCACACTCCAGTTTTTCACCAGGGTCGCCAGCACTTCGCGCATGGTCGGACGATGCTTGCGGTTGGCGAACTCTTCGGTTTCCTGCAAGTTGCGGCGCAGCACGAAGATGAACGGGATGATCACGCAGCCGAGGGCGAACGGAATGCGCCAGCCCCAATCGGCAACGACCGAGGGTTCCATCCACACATTCAGGCCGTAGCCCAGTGCGGCGGCCACTACGATGGAGATCTGTTGGCTGCCCGACTGCCAGCTGGTGTAGAAGCCTTTGCGGCCTGGCGTAGCCATTTCAGACAGGTAAACCGACACACCGCCCAGTTCTGCGCCAGCCGAGAAGCCTTGCAGCAGGCGGCCCAGCAGCACCAGCAACGGCGCCCACAGGCCAATGGTCTGGTACCCCGGCACGAGCACGATCAGCAACGTACCGCTGGCCATGATCGACAGGGTCACGATCAAGCCTTTGCGACGACCGACGTCATCGATATAGGCACCCAGGATAATCGCGCCCAGGGGCCGCATCAGGAAGCCTGCACCGAACACGGCGAAGGTCATCATTAATGACGCAAACTCATTAGCGGCGGGGAAGAACGCGGCAGCGATATAGGTGGCGTAGAAGCCGAACAGAAAGAAGTCGAACTGTTCGAGGAAGTTGCCCGAAGTAACGCGGAATACCGCACCAACTTTCGAGCGGGCAGAGTCGGGCCGGGAAGGGCTAGTCATGGTTTTGTGTCTCCAGCGTTCTTTTTAAAGTGCTTGTTTCGCTTAAGACCGCGGATAGTGGCTGACACATTTAGAAATGATAAGTGAGTAATTTGGATGCATTGATGCGTTTTGGCTATCAATCAGCAGGTCCGCCAAAATCTCACTGCTGTTCTATGCTTCAGAAGTGACCAATTTCTTATGGAAGGGAGGTGCGTATGGGTGACGAGCACAAACGTCAGGACGAGCCGGAGCACGAGCAGGCCCGGCGGCAACGCGAAGAAGACAAGCCGCAGACCTGGAAACATCCGGACGACGGCACCGAGCTGTCCGAGCGCGATCAGGAGCGACCGCTCAAGCCGTGAATTCCAAGGCGATGATGATCAAACTGTGGGAGCTGGCTTGCCTGCGATGGCGGCGGGTCAGTCTCTACATCTGTGCCTGACACACCGCTATCGCAGGCCAGCCAGCTCCCACAATGTTTCTGTGTTCAGCCCACTATCGGCGTACACAACTCCACCAGCGTGCCATCCGGGCAGCGCACATAAGACACCACTTGCCCCCAGGGCTTGGTGCTCGGTGGCGACAGCTCCTTCGCACCGTGTAACAGCGCCTTGGCATGGGCGACGAATACATCCTCGGTGACAAACCCCACCTCCATCCCCAGCGGCTTTCGGGAGGCGTGCGCCTCGACGTGCCCGCCGTCGAAGTTCATTTCGCCCAGTTCATGCGCGGCAAACGACAACGTGGTGTCACCCGTTTCCAGCTCGCCATAAGTGCCGGATTCATGCAAAAACCGGCGACTGAACCCAAAGGCTGCTTCAAAGAATGCCAGTGACGCGGCAACGTCGGGCACATAGATAATGGTGTAGGCGAATTTCAAGATAGGCAGTCCTTGCAGAGAAAGTGACAGTTCATGAAGCCAATACTGAGATAGGAAAACCCCACGCCAGCACCCAATAGGCCACTGCCGCGGCCAGGCATAAGCCAATAAACACCCGCGTCAGTGTCCTGACGGTAGGGTTGGCAATGAACCGGACGACCCAGAGGCAGAGCCCGGCCACGACCATGGCCAAGGCAATAATGACCAGCACGATGGCGTTCCTTTGACCTTCAAGCGCTGATTTATAGTCCCAAAGGCGCCGGATGAACAGTGTTCACATAGACGCAGCCCCGCGGGCTTTCTAAACTGCGGCTTGTCTTGGGGAAAGGGGCAGGCGCCGATGAATCGCAATGAATTACGCAAGGCCGACATCAACCTGATGGTGGTCTTCGAAGCACTGATGCTCGAGCGCAATGTGACGCGGGTGGCAGAGAAGCTGTTTCTCGGCCAGCCGACCATCAGTTCGGCGCTCAACCGCTTGCGCACCTTGTTCAACGACCCACTGTTTATTCGCGTCGGTCACCGCATGGAGCCCACCGCGCGGGCCGAGGAGATCATCCAGCACCTGTCGCCGGCCCTGGACTCTTTGTCGTCGGCCTTGAGCCTGACCCACGATTTCGACCCGACCCAAAGCACCATGACCTTCCGCATCGGCCTGTCCGATGACGTCGAGTTCGGCCTGCTGCCGCCGCTGCTGCGGGCCTTGCGCCAGGAAGCACCGTTGGTGGTGTTCGTGGTGCAACACGTCGATTACTGGCGCATCCCCGACCTGCTGGCTTCCGGCGATATCACCGTGGGCATCACCCAGACCCGCGGCCTGCCGGCCAATGCCAAGCGCAAGTTGTTACGGCATATTCGCCCCTGCCTGTTGCGCGCCGACGCCTCGGACACACCGCTGACCCTCGACGAATATTGCGCCCGTCCCCATGTGCTGGTGTCTCACACCGCCAACGTGTCGGGGTTTGCCGACGAGTGGCTGGCCGAGATTGGTCGCAAGCGCCACGTGGTGCTGTCCGTACCCCAGTACAGCGCATTGCCGGCGTTGCTCGCCGGCACCGACATGATCGCCAGCCTGCCGGATTACACCGCCCATGCCATGGCCGCCGGCGGCAACCTGTTTTGCGAGCCGTTCCCGTTCGAAACCCCGACCCTGGACCTGTCCATGGTCTGGCTCAGCCACGTCGACACGGACCCTGCCGAACGCTGGATGCGTTCACGGCTGGAAGCGTTCATGAGTGAACGCGACAGGCTGCCGGTAATCGCGGAAAAATCTTGAGATAAGCCTTCAGGGAGATCCACCGATGACTTCATCCCGTTCTTTGCTGCGTGGGCGCGGCAGTCATGAAAGCGGCAAGGTGGGCATGGTCGAGCTGTTTTTCGACCTGGTGTTCGTGTTCGCCGTGACCCAGTTGTCCCACTCGCTGCTGGCCCACCTGAGCCTCGGCGGCGCGGTGCAGGTGGCGCTGATGATGGTCGCGGTGTGGTGGGTGTGGATCTTCACCTCGTGGATCACCAACTGGCTGGACCCGGAAAAAATCCCTATCCGCATCGGCTTGTTCGGCTTGATGGTCGCCGGCTTGTTGCTGTCTTCATCAATCCCCAAAGCCTTTACCGATCGCGGCCTGTTGTTCGCCGGCGCTTACGTCTTCATGCAGGTGGGCCGCACGCTGTTTGCGTTGTGGGCCGTTCGCGGCGAGTCGCTGAACATGACCCGCAACTTCCAGCGGATCCTGGCGTGGATGCTGTGTTCCGGGGTGTTCTGGCTCACCGGCGGCCTGCTCGAAGGCGAGCAACGCCTGGCTTTCTGGGCGCTGGCGCTGCTGATAGAACTGATATCGCCGTCGGTGTATTTCTGGGTGCCAGGGCTTGGGCGCTCGACCCTGGCGGACTGGAATGTCGAAGGCAACCACATGGCCGAGCGTTGCGGCCTGTTTGTGATTATCGCCCTGGGTGAATCCTTGCTGGTGACCGGCGCCACATTCGCCGAGTTGCCGTGGAGCGTCGTAGGCCTGGGTGCTTTCCTGGTGGCCGTGGTGGGCAGCATTGCGCTGTGGTGGATCTATTTCGACAGCGGCGCCGAGCGCGCCCATCACCGGATTGCCAGCTCCGCCGACCCCGGCCGCCAGGCGCGTATCGCCTACACCTATCTGCATGTGCTGATCGTCGCCGGGATCATCGTCAGCGCGGTGGCCGACGAACTGGTGCTGGTGCATCCAGGGCATGCCAGCCAGGCGGGCGTGCTGGCGATGATTGCCGGGCCGTTTTTGTTTTTGCTCGGCAGTGCGTTGTTCAAGTGGGTGATGAGTGACCGACCGTTGCCACCGCTCTCGCACCTGGGCGGGCTGCTGATGTTGCTGGTGCTGTTGCCGCTGGGGTTGCAGCATATGTTTTCGGCGCTGGCGCTGGGCGCGTTGACCACGGCGGTGTTGGTGATCGTGGCGTTCTGGGAAAATCGTTCGCTGCGGGGGCTGACCGAAGTTTCACATTGAAATCGGTCTGCCTTCGTTCAACTGCATGCTATACGTAGGTTTCTTTTCAAGCCCACTCGGAGCTTTTCATGCCGCACCTGCACCTGGAATACACCGCCAACCTGACCGGCCTTGCCGTCGAGAAAACCCTGCTGCGCCTGAACAACGTGCTGATGGCGTCCGGGCAGTTCGGTTCCGAGTTCGATATCAAGAGCCGCGCAATCAAGGTCGAGAGTTTCCAGGTGGGCACTTCCCTCAGCCCGCGCGGTTTTATTGCGGTAAAGCTCTCGCTGCTCAGCGGGCGCTCACCGCAGGTCAAGCAGCAGTTGTCGGAAAGCTTGTTGGCGGCCCTGCAGGACGCGGCTGAGTGGCCGGCCGATCTGCAGGTTCAACTCAGTGTGCAGTTGATGGACATGGATCGTGATTCCTACAGCAAAGTCGCTATCGGCTAAGGGTTACAACAAGCATTGATCGGCGCACACCTTGACGATCTGCTCGCGAAACCAGGTATTGGCGCTGTCCTGGCCACTGGCTTCATTCCACTGCATGTCCAGGGTAAACCCCGGTAACCCGTTCGGCGCTTCGCAATGGCCGAACACGGTGGCCGGGGCCAGCAGCTTTTGCACGCGACGGGGCAGGGTGACGATAAAGTCGGTGCCACTGATCATCTTCAAGGCGGCGCTGTAGCTGTTGGCACGGGCAATCACCTGGCGCTTGTGAGCCTGGCGTGCCAGCCAGCCGTCGATCATGTTGGTGTCGGAGGTCCAGGGCGCGGGGAACACGTGGCGCCGTTCGACAAACGATTGCAGGCTGAAGGCCGGCTCGCGCGGCGTGGCGCGTTTATCAAACACACACACTAAATCGTCTTCCAGCAGCATCTGGGTCTTGAAGTCTTTGTGGGCACGGTGAAGGTGCGGGCCGAAGCAAATCACCAGGTCGAGACGGCCTTCGCGCAGGTCCTCGGCGGGCAGCTCGGTTTCCAGCTTTTGCACATTGATGATCACCGGCAAGTCGGCTTGGTCGAAGTTCTTCAACAGGCGTGGCAGGATCAGTTGCTCGAAGTATTCCGGGGCACAGACATTGAAGGTCACCGCCTGCTGCGTCGGGTCGAAGGCCTGGCTGCCGGCATGGCACAGGTTGATGCTTTCAAGGATCTTCTGCACGTGTTCGTACATGGTTGTGGCCTTGTACGTCGGGCGCATGCCGGCCCGCGTGTTGATAAACAGCTCATCCTCAAAACTGGTGCGCAGCTTCTTCAGGCTGTAGCTCACGGTTGACTGACTGACGAACAGCGTCTCGGACACCTCGGTAACGCTGCTCTGGTCATAGACGGCGATAAACACCATCAAGTCCTGCATATCAAGCTTTCTGAGCAAGTTACTGTTTAGCATCGGTTTCGTCCGTAAACCCTTTGTACCGAACTCAGTACAAGACTGGCAAAAGCTTAACGGAACGGTCGTACCAATAGAAAGCGCTGTAGGGCGTTTCTATGTTTGGTGTGGGACATAAAATGTTGGCAATACGACGTCAGTGAATATGTCGGCTGTAATGCTTTGGGTTCAAGCGTGTGACGATCAGCACAGTGACCACCAGGCCACAGCAGGTCGAGGGGTTGCGGGCTGAAGATGACTGATCGTTCCCACAGGGGACCGTGGTGTCAGCTAGCGCGAATCACGTGCTTGATCTCCTGAAACGCCGCCAACCCCCACGGCCCCAGTTCGCGGCCGATGCTGCTTTGTTTGTAACCGCCCCACGCCGTCTGCGGGAAGATCACCTGCGGTGCGTTGATCCACACCAGGCCCGCCTGCAAGGCATTGGCCACGTGTTCGGCGGCTTCGGCATTGGCGCTCACCACACTGGCGACCAGGCCGAAATCGCTGTCGTTGGCCAGGGCGATGGCCTCGGCCTCCGTAGCAAAACGTCGTACGCACAGCACCGGACCAAAGATCTCTTCATTCCACAAGGCGCTGTCCAGCGGCACGTCGGTAAACACTGTCGGGCGAATGAAAAAGCCTTTTTCCAGATCAGCCGGGCGAGCGCCGCCGCACAACAAGCGCGCGCCTTGGTCGATACCACGCTGGATATGCCCCAGCACCCGCTGATACTGCGCACGGTTGATCAGCGCGCCCATCTCCACATCCTCGGCAAACGGGTCGGCCACGCGAATCCCTTCAGCCCGCGCCTGCAAACGCTGCAGGAATTCATCCGCCAGGTTGTCGGCTACCAGCACGCGACTGGTGGCCGAACAGATCTGCCCGGCATTGAAAAAACCACCGCCACAGGCCAGCTCCACTGCCAGGTCGAGGTCGGCATCGGCCAGCACCAGCAACGACGATTTGCCACCCAGTTCCAGGCTCACACCCTTGATGGTTTCGGCGGCGCGCTGCATCACCTGCACGCCCACCGCATTGCTGCCGGTAAAGGACATTTTCGCCACGCGACGGTCCGCAGCCAGCGGTGCACCGACCGCCAGCCCCGTGCCACACACCAGGTTAAACACACCCGCCGGGAAGCCTGCTTCGGCAATAATCCGCGCCAATTGCAACTCCGCCAGGGGCGTGACTTCCGACGGCTTAAGCACCACGCAGCAACCGGCCGCTAACGCGGGGGCAAGCTTCCAGGCGGTGGTCACCATCGGGAAGTTCCACGGCACGATCAAACCCACCACGCCACAGGGTTCGCGGCGCAGGCGTGCGCTGAAATCGTCGCTGGGCAATGCCACCTTGCAGTCTTGACCTGCGTCCATTGCGTCGCAGATGCCCGCGTAGTATTCGAAGGTGGCAATCACGTCATCCACATCAATAGCCGCTTCAAACAGCGGCTTGCCGTTGTTGCTCGACTGCAACTGCATCAGTTGTTCACGTTGCTCGCTCACACCTTGGGCGACCTTGCGCAACAGGGCGCCGCGATCACGGCCACTGCTTTTCGACCAGTCGACAAAAGCCGCGCTGGCCGCGTCGACCGCCAGTTCCACTGCTGAGGCATCGCCCACGCTGACATGGGCCAAGGTCGCTTCGGTAGCCGGGTTGATCACCTCCAGCACCGCATGGCCCGCCTGCCATTGGCCGTTGATAAACACACCGTTCAAGACTGCGCTCATACCGCCACCTCCTGCATCCAGAGCCCTTGGTTGATTTCAATCAGTGTCGGCCCCTGGCGATCCGCGGCGGTGCGCAACGCGCTGCGCAAAGGCTCGATGCCCTGGACACTTTCCGCTGCGCAACCCAAGGCCTTGGCTACGGCGATAAAGTCCGGGGTGTAGATGTCCACACCGACCGGCTCGATGGCGCGGTTGAGCATGTATTTCTTGATCTCTTCATAGCCCTGGTTATTCCACAGCAGCACAATCACTGGCACCTGCGCCTCTACCGCGGTGGCCAGTTCCGGCAGGGAAAATTGCAGGCCGCCGTCGCCGATCAGGCACACCACCGGCTGGCCGTCACCTCGGCCCAGCCAGGCACCGACTGCAGCGGGCAGGGCGTAGCCCAAAGTGCCGTAGCCGGTGGAGGAGTTGAACCAGCGGCGTGGGTGGTCAAGGTTCAGGGTCAGGTTGCCGCTGTACACCGGCTGGGTGGAGTCGCCCACCAGCACGGCGTTGGGCAGCGCTTGCAGCACGGTGTTGAGGAACAGGGTTTGTGCGCGGGTGGCAGCGTCCCAGTTGGGCGCCAGTTCGGCCCACAAACGCGCGACTCGTTCAGCGCCCCAATCGCGGTTGCGGGCAGGCAATGGGGTTTTATCCAATTCGGCGAGCAAGGCGTCGGCGGCTATCTGTGCATCGGCTACCAGTGCCACGTGCGGCGGGTAGTTGCGTACAGTCTGGTCGGGGTCGATGTCGATACGCAGCAGTGCGCCGGGGATCTCGAAGCCGCCGGCGAAGGTCACGTCGTAGTCGGTTTCTGCCAGCTCTGTGCCGATGGCCAGCACTACGTCGGCTTCAGCGACCAGCGCACGGGTGGCGACCAGGGTTTGCGTCGAGCCGATCAGCAGCGGGTGGGTCGATGCCAGCATGCCTTTGGCATTGATGGTCAGCGCCACCGGCGCGTCAAGGGTGTTGGCCAGGCGCGTCAGCTCTGGCGCGGCATCGATGGCACCGCCACCGGCCAGGATCAGCGGGCGTTTGGCCGCTGCGAGCAATTGGCTCATCTGCTTGACCGCCGACGGCGACGCACCGGCGCGGGCAACGCTGACCGGCTCGCTGCCCAGCAACGCGTCGGCATTCTCCACCAGCACATCCAGCGGGATTTCGATATGCACCGGGCGTGGTCGCCCCGCCTGGAACAACGCAAACGCCCGCGCCAGCACGCCAGGCAACTCCGCCGCCGACATCAACGTGTGGGAGAACGCCGCCACGCCGGCGATCATCGCGCTCTGGTTCGGCAGCTCATGCAGTTTGCCGCGCCCGCCGCCCAATTGGCTGCGCGACTGCACGCTGGAAATCACCAGCATCGGGATCGAGTCGGCGTAGGCCTGGCCCATGGCAGTGGTGATATTGGTCATGCCCGGGCCGGTGATGATGAAGCACACGCCGGGTTTGCCGCTGGTGCGTGCATACCCGTCGGCCATGAAGCCGGCGCCCTGTTCGTGGCGCGGGGTGACATGGCGGATGCCGGAATGCGCCAGGCCGCGATACAGCTCAACGGTGTGTACGCCGGGAATGCCGAACACCTGGTCCACGCCGTAGCTTTCCAGGAGGTTGACCAATACTTCGCCGCAGGTCGCCATACATGTCGCTCTTGTTATGGATTCGAGGCGCTATTGGAGCGGCTGGCCCGTAGCCGCAACAATCGATAAAAAGTCATACTAGCCATGTCCCCACGTCATGGCTCACGCACGATGAAACGCCTTCCGCCGCTGCCTGCGCTGCACACGTTTTGGGTCACTGCCCAGTGCTGCAACTTCACCCGCGCCGCCGAGCAACTGCACATCACCCAGGGCGCAGTGAGCCGCCAGATTGCCGGCCTGGAAAGCCATTTGGGTTACGCCCTGTTTCAGCGCCAGGCACGGGGCTTGAGCCTGACCGAAGAAGGCCGCGAGTGGTCACTGCGTGCGCAGCAAGTATTCGGCCTGATCGGTGACGCGGTGGAGCAGATCGGCAGCCGCCGCGCGACCCTGCAACTCAAGGCCTCCACCTGCGTGATGCGCTGGCTGCTGCCGCGCCTGTTGCAATGGCAGAAGGAGCGCCCGGATGTGCCGGTGGAACTCACCACCACCGTGGCCTATACCGTGGACTTTCGTCGTGAGCAATTTGATGCGGCGGTGATCTATGCGCCCATCGCCGAGCAGTCGGCTGAGGCACGGCACCTGTTTGATGAGCAACTTACGCCAGTGTGCGCACCGGCGCTGCTCGGCGCTTTGGATACCCCGGCAGACTTGCAGCAACAAGTGCTGCTGCACCCCACGCGGGACGAGCGGGATTGGGCGTTGTGGTTAAAGGCGGCGAATACGCGGTTGAGCAACCTGGCCCAGGGGCATCATTTCGAGACGCTGGACCTGGCCATGACGGTGGCGTCACAAGGCTCAGGTGTGGCGATTGGCGACAGTGCGCTGATTGGTGAGGATGTGAAAGCCGGGCGGCTGGCGACGCCGTTTGAACTGCGGGTGCCGACGGGGATGGGCTATTACCTGGTGTACCCGCCGGGGATCGAGCCGTCGGCTGGGCTGCAAGCGTTGATGGCGTGGCTGGTGAGCGAGGCACACCAGTCTTAACACTGAGTATCCAACTGTGGGAACCGGGTTTGTGTGGGAGCTGGCTTGCCTGCGATGCGGGCAACTCGGTCTATCTGTTAAACCGAGCTGATGCCATCGCAGGCAAGCCAGCTCCCACACAAGCCAGCTCCCACACAAGCCAGCTCCCACACAAGCCAGCTCCCACACAAGCCAGCTCCCACACAAGCCAGCTCCCACACAAGCCAGCTCCCACACAAGCCAGCTCCCACACAAGCCAGTTCCCTCAGAGTCAGTAACCGACGGTGAAGCGTTGGCGCGAGTGCTTCGGCGATTCCACTTCGTCGATCAGGGCGATGGCAAAGTCAGCAAAACTGATCCAGCTACGGCCCTCGGCGCTCACCAGCAGATCGTCCTGGCCCAGACGGAATTTGCCGGTGCGCTCGGTTTCAACAAACTCCGCCGACGGCGATAGAAAGGTCCAATCCAGTTCTTTTTCCTGACGCAGCACGTCGAGAAACTCAGCGCCGGCGCTGGCTTCGGCTTTGTATTCAGCCGGGAAACCCTCGCTGTCGATCACTCGACCGCCACCTGGCAACAACAACGAACCCGCACCGCCTACCACCAGCAGGCGTTTTACGCCGGCTTTTTTCACCGGGCCGATCACGGCGCTGGCGGGCAGGGTGGCGAAGTGCGCCGCGCTGATCACCACGTCGTTGCCGCTCACCGCTTGCTGCAAGGCAGCCGCATCAAGGGCGTCGACCTTTTTAACGGTAAGGCCTGGGCGTGCAGCCAGCGTGTCGGTATTACGCGCAATGGCAGTAACGGTATGCCCACGACGCAGCGCTTCTTCCAGCAGTTGGCTGCCGGCACGGCCGGTGGCACCAATGATTGCAATCTTGCTCATGACGTTCTCCAGTACGTTAGGGTTTAAAACCAATCACCACTTCATTTCGCCCTTGGCGACTTTGGCACCCAGTTCCAGGCTGCTTTCGTCTTTAAGGTTCGGGTAACGCTTTTTCATCGCCGCGATCAGCGCAGTCGAGTCCTTGGCCTTGGCGGTCTCGATATCGAAGGCCTTGATGTAGTCGGCGGTAAAGGCCACGGACTGCACGGTCGGTGTGCCCAGGTAGTGGCCAGGGATCACGGTGGCCGGTTTCAGGTCCTGGATACGTTGCAGGGTGGCCAGCCAGTCGGTGTGGGATTTGGCGGTTTGCGTGTCGGCCATCCACACGTGGGTGTTTTCAAACACCACGACGCCACCGACGACCGCCTTGATCGAGGGGATCCACACAAAGGTGCGCTCAGGTTGCGGACCCTCCAGGCCGATCACTTCCAGGCTTTTGCCTTCCAGCGTCAGGGTATGGCCCTGCAACACCTGCGGGATGATGGCTTTGCTTGGCTTGTCGGCGCCGAGTTTCGGGCTCCAGAATGCGATTTTTTGCTCGACGGTGGCCTTGATATGGTCCACCACCGGCTGGGTGGCCAGCACTTTGGCGTCGGGGAACGCGGCGGTCAGGGTGTCGAGGCCGAAGTAGAAGTCCGGGTCGCCGTCGCTGACGTAGATGGTGGTGAGGTGTTTGCCGCTGCTGCGGATTTTCTGCACCAGTTGCTCGGCTTGGGTCTTGCCGAACTGGGCGTTGACCAGGATGAGGTCTTTTTCACCGCTGACCAGTACCGAGCTGACCGGCATCATGGCCGAGGTGCCAGGGTTGTAGGCATCCAGCTTCAGGTCGGCAGCCGCAGCATGGGCAGCGAACGCCAGGGCGGCCGAAGCCAGGGCAAATCGTTTAAGTACCGAGATCATGTGCAGCTCCAGCAGCAGGTAAGTGATGCACAGAGCTTAGTTGCACCAAACACAACAAAAAATGCGATGCTTGGACATAGTTTGTTTCTAAAAGCGTGCAAATCATGGATCGTCTTCAAGCAATGCGGGTGTTTGTCACGGTAGTTGACCTGGGCAGCCAGTCCGCCGCCGCCGATCAGTTGGACCTGTCGCGGCCGGTGGTCTCGCGCTATCTGGCTGAACTTGAGGATTGGGTCGGTGCGCGCTTGATGCATCGCACCACGCGCAAGCTCAGCCTCACCGCCGCCGGCAGTGAAACGCTGCCGCGCTGCCGGCAAATGCTGGAGCTGTGCAGTGACATGCAGGCGGCCGTCAGTGAGCCGGATGAAGCGCCGCGTGGCCAGTTGCGCCTGAGTGTCAGCAGCTCATTCGGCCAGGCGCAGTTGGCGGATGCCGTGGCCGAATTCGTCAAGCGCTTCCCGTTGGTCAGCATCGACCTGCAGATGCTCGACCGCACGGTAAACCTGGTGGATGAGCGTATCGACCTGGCCATCCGCACCAGCTTTGAGCTGGACCCCAACCTGATCGCGCGCAAGCTCACGCTGTGTCGCTCGGTGATCTGCGCGTCACCGGCGTACCTGCTGGAACACCCGCAGCCTCGGCAAGTCCACGACTTGGCGGAGCACAACTGCCTGACGCATTCTTACTTCGGCAAAAGCCTGTGGCACTTCACCGAGAACGGCGAAGCAGTCTCGGTGGCGGTGCAGGGCAATATCACCGCCAACGAGGCCACGACCTTGCTGCGGGTGACGCTGGCGGGCGCCGGGGTGGCGCGGCTGCCCAGTTATCAGGCGGGGGACTACATCCGCAGTGGCGAATTGATCCGGCTGCTGCCCGAGGCTGAGCCGCAGCAAATGAACGTCTACGCCGTGTATGCCTCGCGTAAACACATGCCGTTGGCGTTGCGCAGCCTGCTGGATTTTCTGGTGCTGCGGTTCCCGGAAGAGCCGGTGTGGGATATCGGTCTGTAAAGCCGACATAAAGATGTTGAATGACGCCCAATAATGGCAACTCGCCCTGACTGACCTATGCTTTAAACAGCACCGAGTCGATCTATTCAGAGGTGTGCCATGACCCTAAAAATTAGAAAGTACCTGATGATTTTCATCCTGTCCGCGTTAGCCACCGCGCTGTACGGCACGGCCGCCTACCGGGTCGAACAGACCCGTATGCAACCGACCTTTGCGATCAGTTGCCATCAGGATCTGTGTGTGCCGCGTACCGGTAGTTTCAGCGCGCTCAGATGATCGTTCCCACGCAGGGGAATGTGATCGTTCCCACGCTCCGCGTGGTAATGCAGCCCAGGACGCTCCGCGTCCCGCGTCAATCCGCCTTCAGCTGCTCGCGAAACGCCTTGGGCGAAAACCCCACCCGGCGGCGGAACAGCCGGGAGAAGTTGGTCGGGTCGGAAAACCCCAACACCTCCGACATTTCATTGATGGTCATGCTGGTGTAGGTCAGCAAGCGCTTGGCTTCCAGCAACTGGCGGTCATGCATGATCTGCAAGGCAGGCTGGCCACCCAATTCTCTGCACGTACCGTTCAGGTGTGAGACCGAGATACCCAGCTTGTGCGCCAGGTCTTCAATCTTCGGGTGTTCGCGGTAATGCTGCTCGACCAACTGCGTGAAGCGACGGAAATACTCCCGGCCACGTGGGGCACGCGGGTGGCGGCGCTGGATGGCTTGACGGCTGATCCACACCAGCAGCACGCTGACCAGGGCGTGCATCATCATGTCGCGGGCCGGTTGTTCATCGGCGTACTCATCCTGCAGTCGAGCGAACAGGCTGTTGAGGTAATCGCTGTCCTTGCCGGCGGGGTAATTGCCCAGGGCCTGCAAACCGTCCACCGTCGCGCCCAACTGTGTCTGCAAATGGCTGACCAGCGGCGCGGCCAGCGTCAGGATAAAACCTTCCACATCTTCAGAAAACCGAAACCCGTGTACACACAACGGCGGCAGCACCTGCAAGGTGGCTTCGCTGAGGGTAGTACGCTGGCCTTCGATTTCCAGCTGCGCCTGGCCTCTGTGTACGTACAGCAACTGGCACAGGTCCGCGTGCCGGTGGGGTTGGATTTCCCACTGGTATTCCCGGCTCCGTCGGGAAATGGTTTCACAGTGCAACAAATCCGGAGTCGGCCATTGCTGACTTTCTCCGTAAAGCTTGAAGACCGGAATCGCGGTACTGGCAGTTTTGGTCATGGTTTCAATCCGATACTCAGGATAGTGGTGCGGTAATCGCCCCAATTGGCAAAAAGCGCAGGCTTTGTCTCAGTTTTCACCTTCTTATGGCGGCCACTCAAGTGAAAAATGATCAGCAACAGGATGAATGACAACTCTTTCACCCTATCCGTTCGGGTGAAGCTTGCGAGCCATAAAAATAATGAAAACGCTGAAAACCCAAGTCGCCATTATTGGCGCCGGTCCCTCCGGATTGCTGCTCGGCCAACTGCTGCATAACGCTGGTATCCAGACCCTGATTCTAGAGCGCCAGAGCGCCGACTACGTGCAAGGCCGCATCCGCGCCGGTGTGCTGGAACAAGGCATGGTCGACCTGCTGCGCGAGGCCGGCGTCAGCCGACGCATGGACGCCGAAGGCCTGGTGCATGATGGCTTTGAGCTGGCGCTCAATGGCCAACTGACCCATATCGACCTCAAAGGCTTGACCGGCGGTCAGTCGGTGATGATCTACGGCCAGACCGAAGTCACCCGCGACCTGATGGCCGCCCGCGAGGCTGCCGGGGCTGTGACCCTGTACGAAGCGCGCGACGTGCAGCCCCATGACCTTAAAACTGATCGGCCCTGGCTCACCTTCGAACATGCCGGCGAAACCTATCGCCTGGACTGCGACTACATCGCCGGGTGCGACGGTTTCCACGGGGTGGCGCGCCAGGCGATTCCGCCTGAGGCGTTGCAGGTGTTCGAGCGCGTCTATCCGTTCGGCTGGCTGGGCATCCTCGCCGATACACCGCCGGTGCATGACGAGCTGGTGTATGCCAAACATTCGCGTGGCTTTGCGTTGTGCAGCATGCGTTCGCCGACCCGCAGCCGCTATTACCTGCAGGTGCCGGTCGATGAGCCTCTGGATGATTGGTCGGATGAGCGTTTCTGGGCCGAGCTGAAAACCCGCCTGCCCAGCCAGTTGGCCGAGCAACTGGTCACCGGGCCGTCAATCGAAAAAAGCATCGCGCCGCTGCGCAGCTTTGTGGTGGAGCCGATGCAGTACGGGCGCCTGTTCCTGCTCGGTGACGCCGCGCATATCGTGCCGCCCACCGGCGCCAAAGGCTTGAACCTGGCGGCCAGTGATGTGAGCACGCTGTTTCGGATCATGCTCAAGGTGTACCGCGAGGGCCGCGTGGACTTGCTGGAAAAATACTCGGCCATCTGCCTGCGCCGGGTGTGGAAGGCCGAGCGGTTTTCCTGGTGGATGACCTCGATGTTGCACCAGTTCCCGGACGCCGACGGCTTCAGCCAGCGAATTGCCGAGAGCGAGCTTGAGTATTTCATCCATTCGCAGGCGGGGCGCAAAACCATCGCAGAAAATTACGTCGGACTTCCTTACGAAGCTATCGAGTAGCCTGCTATCGTATCCAGCATTCCCGCAGGCTCTTCCTTGCCTGCGGGCCTTGCTCGAAGGTTCTGCCGTGACCAGCCTCAACCAACCCGCTCAGCCCGTTCCTGCCGTTCGCAGTGTGCTCGCCGCCTTGATGCTGGCGATTTTCCTCGGCGCCCTGGACCAGACCATTGTCGCCGTGTCCATGCCGGCGATTTCCGCGCAGTTTCACGATGTAAACCTGCTGGCCTGGGTGATCTCCGGCTATATGGTGGCGATGACCGTGGCCGTGCCGATCTACGGCAAGCTCGGCGACCTGTACGGGCGCCGGCCGATGATGTTGATCGGCATGGGTGTGTTCACCCTGGCCTCGCTGTTTTGCGGCATGGCGCAAAGCATGGAGCAGTTGGTGCTGGCGCGGATTCTCCAGGGCATCGGTGCCGGCGGGATGATCTCGGTCAGCCAGGCGATCATTGGCGACATCATCGCGCCCCGTGAGCGTGGGCGTTACCAGGGCTATTTCAGCAGCATGTACGCGGTGGCCAGTGTGGCCGGGCCAGTGCTGGGCGGCTACATGACCGAATACCTGTCGTGGCGTTGGGTGTTTTTGATCAACCTGCCGCTGGGCGCCGGGGCCTGGTATGTGGCGCACCGCACACTGGTAGGGCTGCCGGTGCCGCAGCGCAAGCCGATTATCGATTACCTCGGCACCGTGCTGATGATCATCGGCCTGACCGCCTTGCTGCTGGGCATCACCGAAATCGGCCAGGGCCATCATTGGCGTGACGAGCAAGTACTGGGGCTGTTGGCCTGCGCGTTGGTGGCCTTGACGGTGTTCGTGTGGCACGAACGCCGGGCGCGCGAGCCATTGTTGCCGATGCACCTGTTCGCCAATCGCAGCGCAGTGCTGTGCTGGTGCACGATTTTCTTCACCAGCTTCCAGGCGATTTCCCTGACGGTGTTGATGCCGTTGCGTTATCAGACGGTGACCGGCTCGGGGGCCGACAGCGCCGCCTTGCACTTGCTGCCATTGGCCATGGGCTTGCCGATGGGGGCCTATTTCGCCGGGCGCATGACCTCGGTGACCGGGCGTTATAAACCGATGATCCTCACCGGCGCATGCTTGAGCCCGCTGGCGATTCTCGGCATGGCCTACAGCGCGCCGCAGGCGGTGGAGCTTACGGCGGTGTTTATGCTGCTGTGCGGGATTGCGGCGGGGATGCAGTTTCCGACGTCCCTGGTGGGTACACAGAACTCGGTGGAGCAGCGCGACATTGGCGTGGCCACCAGCACGACTAACCTGTTCCGCTCGTTGGGCGGGGCGGTCGGTGTGGCGTGCATGTCGGCACTGCTGTTGGCGTTGTTGCAGGATTCCAGCTTTGCGCATTTGGCCAGCGGCGCGCTGGGGGCTGAAGGCAGTTCCGGCAACGTGTTGCTCGACGGCCTGAACGCCGCGCCGGGGCCTGCGCAGGATGCCTTGCGCGGGGAGCTGGCGGTGACATTCCGGCATTTGCTGATGGTGAGTGCGGCGGTGTCGTTGCTGGGGTTGGCGGCGGCCATTGCGATGCCCAATCGTGTGCTGCGTGGGCGTGAAGACAAAGCACGTTAACTGACACAACGATGATCAAACTGTGGGAGCAGGCAAGCCAGCTCCCACAATGGATTGCATTCCAACTCAGATCAGGGGCTGTAGTACCCAACCGCCACCATAAAATGCCCGGCCTTGCGCACGTACGCATGCTTGTTCTCAACCTTGTCGGTCACCGGGTTCTTCCAGCGGTACTTGTATTCGCCCTGATCCTGCTCGGCCATCAGCTTCAGAATGGGTTCACCCACCGGCTTGCCATCCGGGTCTTTGATCTTGCGAAAGTCGGTATTGACCAGTCGCAAGTTGGTGCCATGCGCCACATACCGCCCGGTGTTCAGATCGACCACAAACACATACAAATCATCCTGCAGAAACCCGCCCTGCAATGAATTGATCGCCTTGAGCGTGCCTGCCTCATCCTTGACCAGCGCCTTCACAGCCTTGTTGCGCAACGCTCGGGCCTGTTCCGGTGTGGCCCGTGGCAGGTAGTAACCCACCGCCAGGATGCGTTCACCCACGCGCTGATAAAACACGTGCTTGTGCTCAACCTTGCCGTCGTTCCAGTTCTGCCAGCGGTAGTCGGCTTGTTGGATGCCCTGGCCTTCGGGCACGGTCAGCGCCTGTTTGAACGAAGCTTGCAGGTCTGGCCCGAGCACCTCGGACACATCACGGCCGATCAATGCAGAGGAAGGCCCGCCGCTGGCTAACAACACGCCCTTGGTGTCGACCACGAACACATAGCGGTCATGGTCGATAAACTCACCCTGGCGGCTGAACGCGGCGAAGGCTTTGTCGCCGTTGCTTTGGAAGTAAGTCACAGCCTTTTCCAGTAGAGCCTTGGCGGCCCGAGCGTCCTCATCCTGAGTGGTCGCGTGCACCTGGCTGAACCCCAACAGCAGCAGGCAGGTGAGTCGGAGCAATCCCTTCATTACCGATCCCTCGTTATGGTTGATGTGAGCACAGCGTAGACGGCTCCTGCTCAGGGCGCCGCCAGCCACTGATTGACGATGCCTTCATACACCCCGGTGGCCATGCTCAGGTGCAGCCACTGGTCGACGTAGCTTTTCCACGCCACATCATCGCGGGGCAGCAGGAAGGCCTTTTCGCTGTATTGCATCTGCCGCTCGGGGTTGACCGCACACAGCCCAGGTTTCTGTTTTTGCTGGAAGCGCGCTTCGCTGGCGTCGGTGATCATCACGTCGGCTTTGCCCGCCAGCAGTTCGTCGAAAATCGTCACGTTGTCATGCAGGCGGATTTGCGCCTTGGCCAGGTGGGCGCGGGCAAACACCTCGTTGGTGCCGCCCGCCGGCTCGATCACACGCACCTGCGGCTGGTTGATCTGCTCGACGCTCTGGTAGCGCTGTACATCGGCGCAGCGCACCAGCGGGATCTTGCCATCGACGCCGAGAGGCTGGCTGAAGAAGGCTTTTTTCTGGCGTTCCAACGACACCGAAATACCGCCCACCGCGATGTCGCAGCGCTGGGCGAGGAAGTCCGGCATCAGGGTTTTCCAGGTAGTGGGCACCCATTTGATGTTGGCGTTGAGGCTCTTGGCCAGGGACTCGACCATGGCGATATCAATGCCTTCGTAGCGCCCGTCGGCTCGCAGCGAGGTGTAGGGCTTGTAGTCGCCGGTGGTGCAGACGGTGAGGGTGCCGTTTTGCAGCACCTCGTCCAGGCGTGAATCGGCCAGGGCGTGGGTGGCCACGCTTGCCAGTAAACAGAAGGCCAGGGGAGCTTTCATGCGGTCAAATCCTTGGGGCATGCTCGGGTCGCCATTATTTCCAGCTATGCGCAGGGATGGCAATTGTTTAGCCAGGCTGCAACCAAACTCCGTCAACCCTGAATTGAACAACCTTTGTGGGCGTGTGACGCTGCCGGGCATCTACCTCACTGTGAATCTCGCATGGACGGCTCCCCTGACACTCACCTCGCGACACTGCCGTCCGCGCTGGCCTTCTGGGCCTTGTTCCACTGCCGACACGCGCGCCCACCGGATACCTTTCTCTTACGTTGATTTGCCCCATGAATGACGCGCACCTGTGCGCCTGCCTGACGCAAACGTATGAGAGTTCCCATGAGTGTTTTTGCCAGCCTGCAAGAAGCCCAGTCTTTTCTTGAACAGCACTCGGACATCGAAATGTTCGAGCTGTTTATCCTCGACAACAACGGCGTGCCACGCGGCAAGTTGCTGCACCGCGATGAGCTGCTGGCGGTGTATGAAAGTGGCCGCCCGTTGCCCAGCACCATCCTGGGCCTGACGATTAACGGCGATGACGTGGAAAACTCCGGGCTGGTGTGGGAAGTCGGCGATATCGACTGCCGCGCCTACCCGGTCAGCGGCAGCTTGCAGCGTATGCCGTGGCGCCTGATCCCGACAGCCGCCGTGCAAGTCAGCATGCACCCCACCGAAGGCTTGCCGGCCACCGTGGCTGACCCTCGACATTTGCTGGCCAAGGTGATCGACGACCTCAAGGCCGACGGTTATTACCCGGTGATGGCGGCGGAGTTGGAGTTTTACCTGCTCGACCAGAAACCCGACAGCAACGGCCGCCCACAACCGGCACGGGATGTGGACGGCAATCGCCCGCGCTCGACCCAGGTGTACGGCCTGCGTGAGCTGGAGCAAATCGAGCCGTTCCTGGCCGACCTCTACAGCGCTTGCAAGCTGCAAGGCATTCCGGCGCGCACGGCGATTTCCGAGTATGCGCCGGGCCAGGTGGAAATCACCCTGGAACAT
The DNA here is from genome assembly GCF_044218855.1 of Pseudomonas sp. B19125. Lineage (NCBI taxonomy): Bacteria > Pseudomonadati > Pseudomonadota > Gammaproteobacteria > Pseudomonadales > Pseudomonadaceae > Pseudomonas > Pseudomonas sp. B19125. The sequence goes on along the minus strand of NZ_CP162589.1, from coordinate 5,246,203 downwards.
CGCGCCGATGCCCTGCAAGCCATGGACGAAGCGGTGCGCTACAAGCGTCTGGTCAAGGGCGTGGCGCATAAGCACGCAATGACCGCCTGCTTTATGGCCAAGCCATTCGATGACTTGGCGGGCACCGGCATGCACATGCATGTGAGCCTGGCGGATGCCCAGGGCAATAACCTGTTCGCCAGCGAGGCCGCCGATGGCACGCCGCTGCTGCGCCAGGCGGTGGGCGGCATGCTCAGCACCTTGCTCGATTCGCTGCTGATGTTTTGCCCGAATGCCAACTCTTATCGGCGCTTCCAGACCAACAGCTATGCGCCGCTGGCGGCCACCTGGGGCGTGGATAACCGTACCGTCAGCTTGCGCGTACCGGGCGGGCCGGCTCATTCGCGGCATATCGAACACCGGATTTGCGGGGCCGACGCCAACCCATACCTGGCGGCTGCTGCCATCCTGGCGGGTATTCACCGAGGCATTCGCGAGCAGCGCGACCCCGGTGCGCCGGTGGAAGGTAACGGATACGCCCAGGCCAAGGAGTTGCTGCCCACTGACTGGCTGACCACCTTGCGTGCGCTGGAGGGTTCAAGCTGGGCACGGGAGGCGTTCGGCAGTGAATTCCTCGGCGTCTATTTGGCGGTGAAACGTGAGGAATATCGTCAGTTCATGGGGGAGGTGGGCGAGCAGGATTGGCGCTGGTATCTGCATCAGGCGTGATCCGCTGGCAGCAGATTTGGATACACCGAAGAGCTGCTTTTCTGTGGGCGCTGGCTTGCCTGCGAAGGCATCAACTCGGTGTACCCGATGTACCGAGGTGCCAGCATCGCAGGCAAGCCAGCTCCCACAGTCGAACGTCGGTGTTTTACAGGCGTCACGGTTTCAACCTTTTTTTCACGTTGCAGTGGTTAAGCTGCGGATCAAGGTCGTTCACCACCGTTCCACCCACATGAGCCCGCGATGTCGCCACAACCTCCATCCTCTATCGAGATCGAATTCACCGAGCGCTGTGACCGCGAGCATGCGCAGGTCTGCGGCGACACGCGTCCGCCCGCGCTGCTCAAGCGTCTGGCGGCCTGGCGCGATGAACGGCTGGTGCGCCAAGCGTTGAAAGTGGCCGGTGAGCCTGGGTTGATCCTCGACCTGGCGTGTGGCTCCGGCCGGTTTTGGCCCGTGTTGGCCGAACACGTCAACCGGGTGATCCTGGCATCCGACAACTCCCAGGACATGCTCGACCATGCGCGCACCCATCACCCGGCGGCGTTGCTCAAACGGGTCAAAACGTTCCAGGGTTCGGCGTTTTCCATCGGTCTGTCGGCCAACGCCGTGGACTGTATTTTCTGTTTGGAACTGTTTCGTCATGTGCCCAGCAGCGACGTACGCATGGCGCTGTTGCGCGAATTTCACCGTGTCAGTCGCGACACAGTGATTGTCGCGGTGAGCTCGCGCACACCGGTGGAGGACGAATTCCGCCAGGCCGGTTTCAAGGTCCTCCATCAGCAGGAGTTCCTGCCGGGCTCCAAGCTGTGGCGTGTCTACGTCTTGCGTAAGAGAGGCTAAGTCCCGCCTGTCGGACTATTCTTCCTCTCTTGTCAGAGTTTTCATGATGGTGTGTGCACTGCGGATGCTCGCAAGTCCCTTTCGCGATATATACTGCGCGCCATTCTTCAAGGGAGAGCCGTGTGGCCATCGATATTCACTGGATCTGCGACAACGATAGCCTCGGCCAGCATTGCGCCGAATGGCAGCAGTTGCCATTCGTCGCCCTCGACACCGAATTCATGCGGGTCGACACCTTTTATCCCATTGCCGGGCTGATCCAGATCGGTGATGGCGTTCGCGCTTACCTGATCGACCCCCTGACCATCGATAACTGGCAACCCTTGGCCGCCTTGCTGGAGAACCCGGCGGTGATCAAGGTGGTGCACGCCTGCAGCGAAGACCTGGAAGTGTTGTTGCGCCTGACCGGCAGCCTGCCGGTGCCGTTGTTCGACACTCAATTGGCAGCGGCTTACCTGAACCTCGGTTTCTCCATGGGCTACTCGCGCCTGGTGCAGGCTGTACTCGACATCGAGCTGCCAAAGGGCGAAACCCGCTCGGACTGGCTGCAGCGGCCGTTGTCCGAGACTCAGGTGAGCTACGCCGCCGAAGACGCGGTGCACCTGGCCGAAGTCTATGTGCGCTTGCGCCCGCAGCTGTCGGATGACAAATATGCCTGGGTACTGGAAGACGGCGCCGAACTGGTGGCCAACCTGCGCCGCGAAGTCGACCCGTATGAGGTGTACCGTGACGCCAAGCTGGCGTGGAAACTCTCGCGTGCCCAGCTCGCCGTATTGCGTGAGCTGTGCGCCTGGCGCGAGCAGCAGGCCCGTGCCCGTGACCTGCCGCGCAACCGCATCATTCGCGAACACTCATTGTGGCCCTTGGCCAAATCCCAGCCGGATAACCTCGCTGCGCTGGGCAAGATCGAAGACATGCACCCGCGCACTGTGCGTCAGGACGGCCAGTTTCTGCTGGACCTGATCAAGCGCGCCGGCAGCGTGTCGATGGACCAGTGGCCGCCCGCCGTGGCTGAGCCGCTGCCGGTGGACGCTGCTGTGCTGATCAAGCAACTGCGCGCCCTCGGCCAGGCCGAGGCCGAGCGCCTGGAGATGGCGCCGGAACTGATGCTGCGCAAGAAAACCCTCGAAGCCCTGGTCAAGAGCGGCTACCCCGATGGGCCTTATACATTGCCAGACTCGCTGCGTGGCTGGCGCCGCGAGTTGATGGGCCAGGCGCTGCTCGACAGCCTGGCCACTGCCGGAGAACAGCCTTGAAACGTATTTGCTCCATTTATCGCAGCTTGAAAAAAGACGGGATGTACCTCTACGTGCTCAAAAGCGATGCGCTGGAGCGTGTGCCGGAACCCTTGATGACTGCCTTCGGCAAAGCCCATCTTGCATTCGAGATGATACTCACGCCGGAGCGCAAGTTGTCGCGCGAGGACATTACCGTGGTCCTGGAAAACCTCGACAAGCAGGGCTACCACCTGCAAATGCCACCGGCCGAGGACGAGTACATCGAGCACTTGCCCGAAGAGCTGCTGCGCCGCAACGACCCGATGTAACCGGTCAGTGCCCTGTCCCGGGCACATTCTTTTATGGACTCGTATTCGTTTGGCGGTGGCCGTAAGGAAGCGGGCGGCCGTCTGCACTGTTTTTGAAAGGTTTGAACCATGCGTGTTCTGATTGCTGAACAGGATCACCCGCTCTACGCCCAATTGCTGAGCGAAGCGGCCCCGGACCTTGAGGTGCTGACCAGCGGCGACTCGGCCGAACTGTCGCGCCTGGCCGCCGATTGCCCGGTTTGGCTGGGCCAGCCGGACCTGCTCGCCACCTTGCTGCGCCAGGGCCATAAGCCGCAATGGCTGCAATCGACCTGGGCGGGTATCACGCCGCTGCTGGCCGATGGCTTGCCGCGCGACTATCGCCTGACCCGCGCGGTCGGCATCTTTGGCCAGGTCATGGCCGAGTTCGTGCTCACCTATATGCTCGGCCATGAGCGCGAAGTGCTGGCGCGACTGGTCAGCCAGGTCGAGCGCAAGTGGGACAACCGCATGGGCCAAAGCCTGGCGGGACGCAAGGTGCTGGTGGTTGGCACCGGCGATATCGGCCAGAGCGTTGCTGATTTTTTGCTGCCGTTTGGCGTCAAGCTCTACGGGATTGCCAGCAGCGCGCGGAAACAGGCACCGTTTATCGAAGTGGCCGGGTTGGACCAACTGAGCCGGCTGGTGGGCGAGGTGGACTACGTGATCAACCTGCTGCCGAACACGCCTGATACCCATGATTTGTACAACGCGGCGCTGTTCAAGCAATTCAAGCCGACGGGGTTGTTTATCAACGTCGGGCGCGGCGTGGCGGTGGTCGATGCCGATTTGGTCGAGGCGCTTAAAGAGGGGCACTTGGCCGGTGCGGTGATCGACGTGTGCCGTCAGGAGCCTTTGCCGCAACGCCATCCGTTCTGGACTGCCTGGGGCTTGCTGTTGACCGGGCACAGTTCCGCGCCGACGTCGCCGGGGATGATGGTGGAATTGTTTGTGCAGAACCTGCGGGCTTATCAGGCCAAGGATGCACTGCGCGGGGAAGTCAGCTTCGAAAGGGGCTATTAAACGTGTGAGCTGGGCTTATGTGGGAGCTGGCTTGCCTGCGATAGCATCACCTCGGTCTACCTGATTCACCGAGGTGCCTTCATCGCAGGCAAGCCAGCTCCCACACAAGCCCGCACATATTGGATCTATGCAAGGCTTACAGGCTGAAATCACCCTCGGACACCAGTTCGCTCAGCGGCCGACGCGGGCTTGGCGCTTCACGACCTTGCAGGTACTCCGGCAAGCTCGACTTGTCCCCCAGCTTGCCCACGGCCACAGCCGCGTGCAGGGCATAACCTTCTGGAATCTTCAGCTCTTTGCGGGTCAGCTCCTGATCGAAACCGGCCATGCCGTGGGTGTGCCAGCCGCTGAGGCTGGCTTGCAGCGCCAGGTGGCCCCACGCCGAACCGGTGTCGAAGGTGTGCCACAGCGCCGGGGTTTCTTCGCTGGCGCCGGGGGCGGTAAAGTCGGTTTTTGAAGCGATGATCACCAGGGCCGACGCGTGTTGCGCCCAACCACGGTTGAATTCATTGAGCAACCCCAGGAAACGCTCCCAGTTCGGTGTGTCGCGGCGCGCGTAGAGAAAGCGCCATGGCTGCGAGTTGTAGGCCGACGGCGCCCAGCGTGCGGCTTCGAAGAAGCTCAGCAGCGTCTCCTGCGGGATGCTTTCGCCGGTAAAGGCGCGGGGCGACCAGCGCTCGGTGAATTGGGTGTGGATCGGGTAATCGGCAACGCGTGTCATGGGCAGTTCCTGATCGTCAATTCGGCCTTCAAAGCTACTGCGCGCCCACTAGACTGACAAGTGTTGTTACACCGCCAGTCGTAAGCGCTTGGCCCCAGGCGCCTTGGGCACTAGACTGGCGGCCTTTTCACCTTCCGATACTGATGTAGAGCCATGGCCGCCAAAGTCGAACCTTTCTGGATACGCAAAACCCTTGAACACCTCGACCAGGAGGAGTGGGAGTCGTTGTGCGACGGCTGTGGCCTGTGCTGCCTGCAAAAGCTTGAGGATGAAGAAGACAACAGCGTCTATTACACGCGCATCGCCTGCAAATTGCTCGACCTGAAAACCTGTCAGTGCAGCGACTACACCAACCGCCGCGCCTCGGTGCCCGATTGCATCCAGCTCACGCCGGGCCAGGCCGACCAGTTCAAATGGCTGCCGCCGACCTGCGGCTACCGCCTGGTCAGCGAACGCAAGGACTTGCCGCTGTGGCATCACCTGGTGTGTGGCGACCGCGATGCTGTGCACCATGAACGCATTTCCCAGTCCGGGCGCATGCTCGCCGAAGGCAGCGTGCCCGAAGATGACTGGGAGGATTACCTGATCTTCCGCGCAGGCTGAAAAAGGAGTGTGTATGAGGGTGGCAACCCGGCTGGCGGCATCCTTGGTGCTGCTGGCACTGAGCCTGCCTGCGTGGTGCGCGAAGAAAGTCGACCTCGATTATCACGTCAAGCTGCTGCCCCAGAGTGATCAGGCCGAGGTCCGCGTGAGCCTGTCCCAGGGCTCGGCTGTGCGCAGCCTGAACTTCGACCTGGGCCGTGACGGCGACTACAGTGACTTCAAGGCCGACGGCCAATGGCAGGTCACCGGCAGCCGTGGCCTGTGGCAACCCAGCGCCGACAAAGCCAGCCTGACTTACCGCGTGCTCCTCGCCCATGCGCGCAAGGCGGGCGTGTATGAGGCGCGGATGACGCCGAGCTGGGCGCTGTTTCGCGGCGAAGACCTGGTGCCGGTTGCGCGGCTGGACCAGCAGGACGGTACCGAGTTGGTGTCGCGCCTGATGTTTGAATTGCCGGCCGGCTGGAAGAGCGTCGAAACCGCCTGGCCGCGTATCGGCAAGCACAAATTCCGTATCGACAATGTGTCCCGCCTGTTCGACCGGCCTACCGGCTGGATGCTCGCTGGCAGCCTCGGCAGTCGTCGCGTGCGCCTGGGTGAAACCGACGTCACCGTGGCCTCGCCCAAGGGGCAGGCCATGCGCCGGATGGACGTGCTGACGCTGCTGACGTTCGTCTGGCCGCAAGTCGAAGCCGCACTGCCACGCCATCCTGCCAAGCTGTTGATCGTCGGCGCCAGCGACCCGATGCGCCGTGGCGCTTTCTCATCGCGCGATTCGATCTACCTCAACAGCCGCACGCCGCTGATCAGCGAAAACGGCAGCAGCCCGTTGCTGCGCGAAGTGGTGCAAGCCATTGGCCGTTTTAACGACCACGATACCAGTGACTGGATCAGCGAAGGGTTGGGCGAGTATTACGCCATTGAACTGCTGAGGCGTGCCGGCGGCATTACCGATGAGCGGTATGCGGCGATACAGACGCGGTTGGCCAAGGAGGGCAAGGGCGTGATCAGCCTGCGCGGCAATCAAGTCAACGCTGCGACCGTGGCGCGGGCGGTGCTGGTGTTGCAGGAGCTGGACCGCGAGATCCGCGTCAAGACCCACAACAAGCGCTCGCTGGATGATCTGGCGCAGGCGGTGATGCGGGCGAACAGTGTTAATACGGCGCAGTTTGTGCAGTTGGCTGAAAGTGTGATCGGCGAGTCGTCGGTGGTGCTGGACAACAAATTATTGCGTTGACCCAAAACAACTGTGGGAGCTGGCCAGCTCCCACAGTTGATTGGGGTTGGCCGGGCTATTTAGTGGCTTTCTCTGCCGCCACTTCAGCCTTGGTCTTCAAGTTCTTCAACTCTTCGCCCGCGCGTTCGATCTTGGTGCGCACACTGTTCATTTCCTGGCGGCCTTGCTCCAGCTTGTCCTTGAGCGAACTGTGCCCGGTCACGCCGCGCACCAGCGCCACGCCACCAATCGCCACCTGGATCAGCCCGAAGATGCCGCCACGGCGCAGGCCTTTGCCGACCATCATCACACCGCCGGCCACCGAAAGAATGCGTTCCGACCCGTGTACGTTTTGCTCACTTTTGGGGGCTGGTTGCAGGTGTTCGATGATAGGTCGCAGGGTTTTGCTGTCGCTCATGGTTTGTCTCCAACAAAGGCAAGTGTAAGTAGCTGACTGTTTGCAGGCGCCGGATGTTCCCGAAATATCAGTACTTGGGGCCTGAGCGGGTGTTGTTGCCCTTGGCCAGACGGTCGTACAGCACCACATTGACGGTGGCGGCAAGGTTCATGCAGCCGGTGGTCGGGATGTACACCACGTCTTCACACCAGTCGCGGATCTCTTTGTCCAGCGAGCCGTCTTCGGGGCCGAAGATGTACAGCGCGCGGTCCGGGTGCGTGTATTCGGGCAGCGGGCGGGCGCCTTCCACCAGCTCTACGGCGACCGGGATACAGCCCAGCGGCAGGATCTTTTTCAAGTCATCGATGCCGATCAACGGAATGTCGTGGTGGACCTTCTTGGTGTCGGTGATGAAGTCCCGGGCGCGCTCGTAACGCACGCCGGTGTAAAACACCGAGGCCACGCCGTAGCAGCCGGCGGCGCGCATCACCGAGCCGACGTTTTCGGGGGATTTGGGGTTATACAGACCGATGCAGCTGTAGCGTTTATTGCCCACGGGGAAGGGTGCCTTGGAGGAAAACCGCGATTATACGGCCTTGGAGGCATGTGTTGCTTGGGCGATCGCTATCGCGGGCAAGAAGCCCGGCTCCCACACTTGGGATGCATTCCCCTGTGGGAGCTGGCTTGCCTGCGATGCGGCCCGCACAGGCAAAGAAGGGCTTCAGTCGTCCTTCTTCATCAACCCCGCCAACGCCGCAAACGGGTTGTGCGTCGCCTTGGCAATCGTCGGGCTGCTGGTGGAGCCTTCGCCGAAATACTGCTGGTCGGTGTAGCGCGAGTGTTCGTTGTCGTGGCAGTACAGGCACAGCAACTCCCAGTTGGAACCGTCCTGGGGGTTGTCATCATGATTGTGGTTGCGATGGTGTACGGTCAGTTCGCTCAAGCGTTTGCCGGCAAACTCACGGGCACAGCGGCCGCACACGTGCGGGTACATCTTCAAGGCTTTGTCGCGGTAGCCCATTTCCCGGTCGCGCTGGGCATCGGCGAGGATGCGGTCCAGCTTGGCGGTGTGGGAGGGCGGGTTGGTCGAGCTCATCATGGCTCCTGGCTATTTGGGGGTTCACGGATAGGGTTGATTCTAGCCGCTCGCGAGGCAAATGACCGCTGGCTTTTTCAGCCGCGGTACAGCTGCGCTTGAGCGAACGTTTGTAGTATCGGCATATTCACTTCACAAGGATCTGAAACCTATGCGTGTGTACACATGGACCGCAGCCCTGCTGCTCAGCGCCCTGGCCGCTCAAGCCCAGGCGTTCTCCACACCCAAGCCCGGCCAGGTGATCGAGGTGGCCCTTGAGCAACTGCACCCGACCCAGGCCGTGGTGGGCTTTGACCAGATCTACTACAGCCTGGGGCTGTTCGCCGACAAACCGGCCAAGGTGTTCGACGAATACTGCGAAACCAACGGCCAGGGCGCCGCCGACAACGTGCCGAAGAAAGCCGACCTGCACCAACCCGATAGTTTCACCTGCAAAGACCCGGTGGGCACCCACCCCGACGACATGAAAACCGTGGTGGTTGGCCCCGGTGGCCAGTTGTACCTGACCGACGGTCACCATAGTTTTACCACCTTGTGGGAAGTGCCCGGCGGCGGCCCGCAGCTGAAAATGTGGGTCAAGGTAACCGATGACTTCAGCAACAGCGCCGACATGAATACCTTCTGGCAGCGCATGGAGGCGGCCCGCAAGGTCTGGCTCAAGGACAATCAAGGCCAGACCCTGCCGCCGCAACAGCTGCCTGCGCACCTGGGCTTCAAGAACCTGCAGGACGACACGTTTCGCAGCCTGGTGTATTTCACCCGCAAGGCCGCCTACGGCAAGCCGGACGATGGCGCGATTGCGCCGGAATTCCTGGAGTTCTACTGGGGCAATTGGCTGCGTACGCAGATTGATTTGAAGGCGTACAACCTGAACAAGAAGGGCGGCTATAAGGACGCGATTGAGGCGGTTGCCAAGCGCATGGTCAGCCTGGCGCCGGGTTCGCAGGTGGGCAGCAGCGGTTTTACTGCCAGGCAACTGGGCGGTATGACCCAACTGGATCAGGGCGAGCTGGACAAGACCTTCGAGAAAAAAGTGCCGTATGTGATCGACTATCGAAAATCCCGGGGCTGACACGGGACCAAAATGTGGGAGCTGGCTTGCCTGCGATTGCATCACCTCGTTCTACCTGAATCACCGAGGTGCCGGTATCGCAGGCAAGCCAGCTCCCACACAAGCCAGTTCCCACAGGGAATTTGTGGTGTCTGGGGGACTCAGCCCTTGAGCTTCTCGGCAATCCAGATGGTATGCCGGGTGCCCTTGTTGCCATGGGCGAACACCTGCACTTCCTCGGCCTTGAACCCGGCCTTGCGCAGTTTGTCGCTGAACAGCTTGTCGGCGCTGGCTGACCACACCGCCAGCACGCCTTTAGGCCGCAGCGCTTTGGCACACGCGGCCAGGCCACCGGCCGAATACAGCCAACTGTTGGCTTTTTGCGTCAGGCCTTCGGGGCCGTTGTCCACATCCAGCATGATCGCGTCAAAGCCTTGCGGCTCGGCCTGCAGCACCTTGGCCACGTCTTCCATGCGGATCACCGTGCGTGGGTCCAGCAGCGGGCGGCCGGATTTTTCCCCCAGTGGGCCACGGTTCCATTCCACTACGCCAGGCACCAATTCCGCCACCACCACTTCAGCGCTCTTGCCCAAATGCTTGAGTGCCGAGGCCAGGGTAAAGCCCATGCCCAGGCCGCCGATCAGCACCCGCGAACCCGGCCGACCGGCGACTTTACGGCAAGGAATCTCCGCCAGCGCGTCTTCGGAGCCATGCATGCGCGTGTTCATCAACTGGCCGCCGTCACCGCCCTGGATCTTGATGACAAAATCCTCGCCGTATTCGAACAGGCACAAGGCACCGCCGTTGTCGGGGATTGGGGTGGTGTCGAGCAGAACGAAACGTTTCATGGAAATCTCATTGGGAAGGGCATTCTTGCGCGGTTGGGAGTAGCCTTACGACATTCCGGTCAGGCCATGGAGCCATCGATGAAGTGCAGCATTCTAACGGTCATTGCGTTGAGCGCGCTCACATTGGGTGCGGCGCAGGCGCAAGAGGCGCAAACCGTGCCCGTGGCGCCTACGCCAACCCCCGGTGCGCCGGGCACGCCGACGCCCACCTTGTACCCGCAAGTCACTCCGCCCGTGGCGCCCAAAACCACCGCGAACGGCTCACCGGCGCTGGTGCCGATTGTGTTGCCAACGCCGCCCAAGGATCAGACGGTGCCCGGCCTGCTGCAAAATGACAGCAAGCCGAAGACGCCCGGCGGTTAAAATTGCTGGGACAGTAATTGCCCGTCGGCCATGCGCAGGCGCTTGGACAAGGCAATCGCAATCGCGCGAATGATCTTGGCCGCTACCCTGGGGGCTTCGTTGAGCATTTTTTCCAGCGCATCTTTGCCCAGGTTCAACAGCACGCAATCACTGGCGGCCACGCAACTGGCGGAGCGCCGCTCGCCGTCAAGCACGGCCATCTCGCCAAAAGCCCGGCCACTGCGCAGGGTGGCGATGGTCAGGCGCTGGCCGGTGTGATTGGTTTTTTGCACGGCCACCTGGCCGCTGTGCAGGATGCACATGAAGGTGCCTGCATCGCCCTCGAGGAAAATCACCTCATCGCGGGCAATGCTGCTGATATTGAAGTAGCCGGCGGCCACGTGAAAATCTTCCGGTAACAGCGGGTCGAACAGGCCGCAATCCATGAGCATGTCGCGGATTTCGTTGTTCATCAGAGTCGGTAGTGGCATAGCTGCAATCTTGGTCCGTCAATCAAGTCGGGCGGTCTTGTGTTCAGACAGGACCGCCTTGCTAAGTTCCTTAAACGAGCCCCAGGGCCTTGAAGACAAATCCATATTCGAGCGCTACGTCACGTAATCCCTGGTAACGCCCGCTCATCCCGCCATGGCCGGCACCGAGTTCAGTCTTGAGCAGCAACAGGTTGTGGTCGGTTTTGGTGTCGCGCAATTTGGCCACCCACTTGGCCGCTTCCCAATACTGCACGCGGCTGTCGTTGTAGCCGGCAATCACCAGCATGTGCGGGTAAGCCTGGGCCTGGATGTTTTCATAGGGCGCGTAGGCCTTGATGCGTTCATACACCTCGGGCTCTTGCGGGTTGCCCCACTCGTCGTACTCGGTAATGGTCAGCGGCAGTTCCGGGTCGAGCATGGTGTTGAGCACGTCGACGAACGGCACTTCGGCAATCGCCGCCTGGAACAGCTCCGGGCGTTGATTGAGCACCGCGCCGATCAACAGGCCGCCGGCACTGCCGCCGCTGATAGCCAGCTGCTTGGAGGTGGTCAGCCCTTCGGCGATCAAGTGCTCGGCGCAGGCGATAAAGTCGCTGAACGTGTTCTGTTTGTGTTCCTGCTTGCCATTGCGGTACCAGGCTTCACCCAGCTCACCGCCGCCGCGTACATGCGCGATGGCAAATGCCACGCCACGCTCCAGCAAACTCAGGCGCGCATGGGAAAACCAAGGGTCGAGGCTTGAGCCGTAGGCGCCGTAGCCATAGAGGTACAGCGGCGTGGGTTGGCCAAGCTGATCACGCTTGACCACCAGGCTGATCGGCACCTGAGTGCCATCTGCAGAAGTCGCCCACAGCCGTTGGCTGACATAATCGTCGGCGTTGAACACACCGAGTACCGGGGTTTCCTTGAGCACCACCTGCGCGCCGCTGGCCAGTTCAAGCTGGCGCACCTGGGCCGGACGGTTCAGGGCTTCATAACGCAGGCGGATCTTGTCGCTGGCAAATTCCAGGCTGTTCTGCACGTAAAGGCTGTAGGCGGCGTCAGGCAATTCCACGCGGTAGGCGCTCGAACCCTGCGGGTGCACTTCGATCACCGGCAGGCCGCCGATACGCAGACTCAAGGTCATGGCGCTGGCATTGAGGGTCACGCCGTCGAGCATCACGTCATCGCTGTGGGGGACCAGGTTCTGCCATTGATCCTCGCTTGGCACACTGCCAGTGTCGGCGGCGATGAACAGCGCATAGTTGATGCCGTCACGGTTGCTGCGGATAAACCAGGTCCATTGGTCATCCAGCATGCCGTGGTCGACATCGTATTCATGGTCTTCGACCCGTGGCGCCAGGCAGGTGAAAGCCTGCTGTGGCTGGTCGGCGTCCAGCGCCCAGATTTCGCTGGTGGTCTTGCTGCCCAGGGCCAGCAGCAATTGGCGCTCGGAGCTGGAGCGGTAGCAATGCAGGAAGAACCGCCCGTCGGGCTCGTGGAACACTTCCTGCGCTGCCGTGCCATCCAGGCGGTAGCGGTAAAGCTTGTGCGGGCGATGGGTGTCGTCCAGTTCGCCGAAGAACAGCGTCAGGCTGTCGTTGGCCCAGGTCATGCTGCCGTCGCAGTCTTCAAACTCCAGTTCGCTGACCTTGCCGGTGGCCAATTCCTTCACGTACAGGGTGTAAATCTCTTCACCGCTGGTGTCGAGGCTGTAGGCCAGGCGCAGGTGGTCGGGGCTGATGCTGAACGCGCCCAGGGAGAAAAAGCCGCCGTTTGCCAGCACATTCGGGTCCAGCAGCAATTCTTCGCTGCTTTCGTCCACCGTGTTGCTGTCATCCGCCGGGCGACGGCAGCGGTAGTGGCGGGCGTATTCATCACCGGCGGTGGTGCGTGTGTAATACAGGTACGGGCCCCACGGCGAAGGCAACGACAGGTCGGTTTCCAGGATGCGGCCCTTGATTTCTTCGAACAGGCTTTGACGCAGGGCTTGCTGGCCGGCGAGCTGGTCTTCCTGCCAGGCGTTTTCGGCTTTGAGGTAATCGAGGACTTCAGGTGTGTCACGTTCCTGCAGCCAGGCATACGGGTCCGGGCCTTGGGCCTTGCGGGCGATCGGGGCAGTCGATATAGGCATGGATCACTCTCTGTCTGGCGGATGGTGGCAGGCATTGCAGCCGAGACACGCAAAAGCCGTTATCATAGCCGCCTCTTTGCCAGCCTTGCCATGGACACCATGACCGAGAACGACTATCTGACCGCTTGGGGCCTTTACGCCTTCGCCGCTTTGGGCTGCCTGTTGGTGTGGTGGCGCATGACCCGCTGGATCTGGCGCTGGCTGCGTGAGCCGCTGCAATTGTTGATGGCGGTGTTGCTGTTCAGCCCGACCATCGTCGACCCGGTCAAGACCCAGTTTGCGCCAGCCGTGGCCATTACCGCCCTGGACCTGGTGCTGCACGTGGGCAATAACGCCTGGCGGGCCATCTCCGACCTGTTCATGTACACGATGATCGCGTTTGGCGTGTATATCGTGTTCGTGTTGATCCGCTGGCCCATCGAGCGTGCCGCCAACGCCCGCCGTGAGCGCAAGGCCGCCGCCGACGCCGCACTGGCCGCCGAGCCGGTAGACGAAGACGACGAACCTTTCCGTCGCCCGCCGCCTGCCGGCAATCTGCGGGTTGAGCCGCGTCTTTAACGTTGTAAGCCCTGCAGCGAGAGCCCTGGCATGTGTGAATTATTGGGCATGAGTGCCAACGTCCCCACCGATATCGTGTTCAGCTTTACCGGGCTGATGCAGCGGGGCGGGCGTACCGGCCCCCACCGCGACGGTTGGGGCATCGCGTTTTACGAAGGCCGTGGCCTGCGGCTGTTCCAGGACCCGGCCGCGAGCAGCGAGTCGGAAGTCGCCCTGCTGGTGCAGCGTTATCCAATCAAAAGTGAAGTGGTGATCGGCCATATCCGCCAGGCCAATGTGGGCAAGGTGAGCCTGGCCAACACGCACCCGTTCGTGCGTGAACTCTGGGGCCGTAACTGGTGCTTTGCGCATAACGGCCAATTGGCCGACTTCAACCCGCGCGCCACGTTCTACCGGCCGGTGGGCGACACCGACAGCGAAGCGGCGTTCTGCGACCTGCTCAATCGCGTGCGCGAAGCCTTTCCGGAGCCGGTGGAGATCGAGCAGGTGCTGCCGGACCTGATCGCCGCGTGCGCCGAATACCGCAGCAAAGGCGTGTTCAACTGCCTGCTCAGCGACGGCGACTGGCTGTTTTGCTACTGCTCGACCAAACTGGCGCAGATCACCCGGCGCGCCCCGTTTGGCCCGGCGCGTTTGAAAGATGTCGACGTGATCGTCGATTTTCAGGCCGAAACCACGCCTGATGACGTAGTCACGGTGATCGCCACCGAGCCCTTGACCGACAATGAAAACTGGACCCGCTACGAACCGGGCCAATGGAGCCTGTGGCGACGCGGTGAATGCGTCAGTCAAGGCGTTACCGAGTAAGGATATCGACCATGTTGCTCAGTTATCTGCGGTTGGTGCTGTTTGCCATTGGCTTGTTGGTCGGCGTGCAAGTGCCGGGGTTTATCAACGACTACGCCAAGCGCGTTGAAGCCCATTTGATCGAAGCCCAGACCGGCCTGCGCGGCTTTGATGCCACGGCGCAGCAGTTCTTCAATGGGGACTTGCAGGCGTTGGTGGCCCATTACCGCGCCAGTGATGACCCGGTGTTTCGCAGCGATGCCAACAGCCTGGGCACTTTGCTCGATCGTCAGGTGGCGTTGGACAAGCAGTTCCAGGCCATGCAAGGCCCGTGGTACATCCGCGCGCTGCAGGTGGCGGTGGCTGCCGACCCGGATATCCGCCTGGAAACCTGGAATGGCTACAGCTACCAGATTTTGCTGACGCCTGAGGCGATGGGCTGGGGCTTGGGCGGGGCGATGCTGTTGTCGTTCGGCATCGAATGCCTGTTCCGCCTGATCGACTGGGTGGTGTTGGGCGGCAAGCGCCTGCGCCAGAGCCGGCCGATCGAAGAGCGCGACCTTAAAGGCCTCTAAAGATGATCGTTCCCACGCTCTGCGTGGGAACGCCTCTTGTGACGCTCTGCGTCAGGCTTTGGAACGCAGAGCGTCCCGGGCTACGTTCCCACGCGTGGGAACGATCATTGGCTTAGTACCATCCTTTCTTCACCCACTTCCTCGGCATACCGCGCCACCACCTTCTGGCACAACCCCACAATCTCCTCCACCAACTCCACCCCCACACGCCACGACACCACCACCTGCAAGTTCGGCAAGCGTTGCGCCATTGGCAGCATCACCAACTCCCCACTGGCCAATTCCTCCATCACCAGCACCGGCGGTAACGCGCCAATCCCGAAGCCATCGCGTAGCAAGCGGGTAATCGCCGACACCGAGTTCACACAGTTCATGCGTGGCGAGGCCACCCCGTTGGCCTGCATCAGGCTCAGCACATCCTGGTGTGGGTGGGAATTTTTCGAGTAGGTGATGATGCGCTCCTGGGCCAGTTCGGCGAGGGAGGCGTAGTCACGGTTGTAGATGGAGTGGCTGGCGACTATCCAGGCCATGGGGTGGCTGGCCAGCTCCAGGCTGCGCACGGTTTCCAGGCGCAGCAGGTCGGTTTGCAGGATCAGGTCGAGGAAGCCTTTTTGCAGCTGATCGCTGAGGTTAAGCGCCGTATCGGCGACCAGTTCGATTTCTACCCGCGGGAAGTGATCCATCAATTGCGCCACCAATGGGCTCAGCCAAGTGTGGATCACCGTGTCCATGGCACCGATGCGGATGCGCCCAACCTTGCTGCTGGTGGTCTCCAGGGACTGCTTCAAGCCCTGCATTGTGACCATCATCTGCTCGGCATAATCGAGCACCTTCAAGCCTTCCGGGGTCAGGCTGACGCCGCGTGAATCGCGCAGAAACAGCTTCACACCCAGTTCGCTTTCGAGCACGGCGATGCGGCTGGAAATCGAGGCCTGGGTGGTGAACAGCTTTTCGGCGGTCAGGCGAAAGCTCTTGAGCTTGGCCACCCAGACGAAAGTTTCGAGGAACTTCAAATTCATGGGATCAACTTTTCTTATGCTTGGATCGGTTTTTATTAGTTGGACGCCGCACCCGGCAAACGCCAAAAATCGAGGCATTCCACGATAAGCGCCGTTAGGGTGTCAGGACAAGTTGCGAGTTCTGCGTAAAAAATCCCACACTACAAAAAATACAAAGCCTACAGGAGCAACCACCGTGAGCCGTCTGCTTTTGAATTGCGACATCGGCGAAAGCTTTGGTAACTGGACCCTGGGTCTGGACGCCGAGGTCATGCCGTTCATCGATTGCGCCAACGTGGCCTGTGGTTTTCATGCCGGCGACCCGAGCATCATGCGCCAGACCGTCAGCCTGGCACTCAAGCATGGCGTGCAAATAGGTGCGCACCCGGCCTACCAGGACCTGCAAGGGTTCGGCCGCCGTTCCATGGCCTATACGCCGCAGGAAATCCAGGACCTCATGCACTACCAGATCGGCGCCCTTGAGGGCATCTGCCGTGCGCAGGGTACCCGCGTCAGCTACGTCAAACCCCATGGTGCGCTGTACAACGACATGATGGCCAAACCGGCGCAACTGCGAGCGGTGATGCAGGCTGTGGCCGCGTATGGCGATTTGCCCTTGATGTTGCTGGCCAAAAGCGACAACAGCGAAGCCCAGGCGATGGGCGATGAATTCGGCCTGACACTGTGGTTCGAAGCCTTCGCTGATCGCGCCTATGACCCTAAGGGCCATCTGGTTTCGCGTCAGTTGCCGGGCGCGGTCCATCACGACGCCGACACCATCGTGCAGCAAGCCCTGACCATTTCCCGTGAGCAAGCCCTGACGGCCAGCGACGGCAGCGCCCTGGTGTTGCAGGCCAACACCCTGTGCGTACACGGCGACAACGCCAGCTCGATCGCCGCTGTGCAGCGCATCCGCGAGGCGTTGAAACCAGCATGAAGCCACGCATTGAAGTGGTGGCCATCGACTGCCTGATGGTGCGTCTGTTTGAGGTGATTGCGGAAGCCAACATGCCGTGGATGCTCGCCGCCACCCAACGTCTGCGTGAAGGTTTTGGTGACGCGCTGGTGGATCTGGTGCCGTCCTACACGACCTTGATGGTGCATTACGACCTGACTGCGCTGAGCCCCGCTCAAGCGCGGGAACTGATCGATCAGGCGCTGACCGACTTGCAACCCCAGGCGCAGGGCAGCGGCCAGTGCCACGTGTTGCCGGTGTGGTACGACCTGAGTGTCGGCCCGGAACTGACGTTGCTCAGCCAGCGCAGCGGCTTGTCGATCGAGCAGGTGATCCATCGCCACAGTGCCCACGAATACCAAGTCTTTGCCCTCGGCTTCGCGCCCGGTTTTGCCTTTATGGGCTTGGTCGACGAAATCCTCGCCACACCACGGCTCAACACGCCGCGTAAACGCGTGGCGGCCGGCAGTGTCGGCATTGCCGAGCGGCAAACCGCCGCCTACCCGGTGGTGTCGCCGGGCGGCTGGAACCTGATCGGTCGCACCCCGGCCAAACTGTTCGACCGTGAGCGTGACGGCTACAGCCTGATGCAGCCGGGCGATACCGTGCGTTTCGAAGCGGTCGGCCACACCGAATTCATCCATTTGGGGGGCGATGACACGCCGTTGGAGGCGCAGGCATGAGCCGCTTGTTGATCGAGGCCAGCACGCCGCTGTGCCTGTTACAGGACGCCGGACGCTTTGGCGTGCGCCACCTGGGCGTGACCCAGGGCGGGGCGCTGGATTGGGTGTCGATGTCCTGGGCCAATTGGCTGCTGGGCAATGCGCTGGATGCACCGGTGGTGGAAATCACCTTGGGCGGGTTTACCGTGCAGGCCGAAGACTATTGTTTGCTGGCATTGGCCGGGGCGGATTTGGGCGCCTATATCGACGAACGCGCCATCAGCCCTGGGCGCAGTTTTATCCTGCAAAAGGGCCAGCGTCTGCGCTTTACCCAGCCATTCAGTGGTGCGCGGGCTTACCTGGCGGCGCCCGGCGGGTTTGATGCGCCGGCTGTGCTAGGCAGTTGTTCCACGGTGGTACGTGAGGCATTAGGTGGGCTGGACGGTTTCGGCAAGGCCTTGGCCGAAGGCGGGCGGTTGGTTTATTCCGGTACGGGCGGTGCGATGAAAGTGCTGAGCACGCCTGATCTGCCGGCAAAAACGCCGCTGGACGTGATTGTCGGCGCGCAGATCGGCCAGTTCAGTGGGCAGAGCCTGTTCGATGCATTCAATACCGACTGGTCGCTGGACAGCCGCGCCGACCGCATGGGCATGCGCCTGCTGGGCACGCCGTTGCAGTACCAGGGGCCGTCGTTGATCTCTGAAGGCATCCCGTTGGGCGCGATCCAGGTGCCGCCGGATGGGCAGCCGATTGTGTTGCTCAATGATCGGCAGACCATTGGCGGCTATCCGCGTTTGGGCGCACTGACGCCGTTGGCATTGGCGCGGCTGGCGCAGTGTTTGCCGGGGGAGAAGGTGAGGCTGGCGCCAGTGGTGCAGGAGACTGCGCATCGGCAGCACATCGAGTTTTTGCAGCGGTTTTTGAATCGCTAAAAGCATCGCAGGCAAGCCAGCTCCCACAGGGGAATGCATTTCAACTTTGGAATGCACTCCCCTGTGGGAGCTGGCTTGCCTGCGATAGCGTCAGTGAATACACCACCTACTTAGACAGAAAACGCATGCCTTCTTCCAGCCCACGCAACGTCAGCGGATACATCTGATCCTCCACTAACTCACGCACAATCCCCGTCGACGCCGTATAGCCCCAGGTGTCTTTCGGGTACGGGTTAATCCAGATCAGCTTCTTGTACTTGGCCATGAAGCGCTGCATCCACACATACCCAGGCTCCTCGTTCCAGTGCTCGACACTGCCGCCGGCCTGGGTGATTTCATACGGCGCCATCGACGCATCGCCGATAAAGATCACTTTGTAGTCGGCGCCGTACTTGTGCAGCAGATCCTGGGCTGAGGTGCGCTCCGAAGTGCGGCGCTGGTTGTTCTTCCACACCGACTCGTACACGAAGTTGTGGAAGTAGAAGTACTCCAGGTGCTTGAACTCGGTTTTGCACGCCGAAAACAGCTCTTCGCAGATCTTCACGTGAGCGTCCATCGAGCCGCCGATATCGAACAGCAGCAACAGCTTGATGGTGTTGCGCCGCTCCGGGCGCATCTGGATATTCAGCAAGCCGGCATCCCGCGCCGTGTGGTCGATGGTGCCGTCGATATCCAGCTCTTCAGCCGCACCCTGACGCGCAAATTTGCGCAGGCGGCGCAGGGCGATCTTGATATTGCGCGTGCCCAGCTCGACCTGATCGTCGAGGTTCTTGTATTCGCGCTGGTCCCAGACCTTTACGGCTTTGCCCTGGCGTTTGCCGGCATCACCAACCCGGATACCTTCCGGGTTGTAGCCGCCGGAGCCAAACGGGCTGGTGCCGCCGGTGCCGATCCACTTGTTGCCGCCGGCGTGGCGTTCTTTCTGTTCTTCCAGGCGCTTCTTGAATTCTTCGATCAACTTGTCCAGGCCGCCAAGGGACTGGATCTGCGCGCGTTCCTCATCGCTGAGCGAGCGCTCGAACTCTTTTCGCAGCCATTCCTCGGGGATCAACGCCTGCAGGTGGTCGTCGAGCTTTTCCAGCCCATTGAAATAGGCGCCGAACGCGCGGTCGAACTTGTCGAAGTGCCGTTCGTCCTTGACCAGGATCGCCCGGGCCAAGTAATAAAACTCGTCCATGTCAGCGAAGACCACGCGCTGTTTAAGCGCGTTGATCAGGTCGAGCAGCTCGCGCACCGACACCGGCACCTTGGCGGCGCGCATCTCATTGAACAGGTTGAGCAGCATCAGCGATTACCGCGACGGCTCATGAACGCCAGACGCTCCAGCAACTGCACGTCTTGCTCGTTCTTGACCAGGGCACCGGCCAGCGGCGGAATAGCCTTGGTCGGGTCGCGCTCGCGCAGCACCGCTTCGCCGATGTTGTCGGCCATCAGCAGCTTGAGCCAGTCGACCAGTTCGGAGGTAGACGGCTTTTTCTTCAGGCCCGGCACTTTGCGCACGTCGAAGAACACGTCCAGCGCTTCGCTGACCAAGTCTTTCTTGATGTCGGGGTAGTGCACGTCGACGATTTTTTGCAGGGTGCTGCGATCGGGGAAGGCGATGTAGTGGAAGAAGCAGCGGCGCAGGAAGGCGTCCGGCAGCTCTTTTTCGTTGTTGGAAGTAATAATGATGATCGGGCGTTTCTTGGCCTTGATGGTCTCGTCGATTTCGTAGACGTAGAACTCCATCTTGTCGAGTTCCTGCAACAGGTCGTTGGGGAACTCGATGTCGGCCTTGTCGATTTCATCGATCAGCAGAATCACGCGCTCCTCGGCCTCGAAGGCTTCCCATAGCTTGCCCTTTTTCAGGTAGTTGCGCACATCGTGGACTTTCTCATTGCCCAGTTGCGAGTCGCGCAGGCGGCTGACCGCGTCGTACTCATACAGGCCCTGATGCGCCTTGGTGGTCGACTTGATATGCCAGGTGATCAGCTTGGCGCCGAAGGATTCAGCCAACTGCTCGGCGAGCATGGTCTTGCCGGTGCCCGGTTCGCCCTTGACCAGCAGCGGCCGCTCCAGGGTGATGGCGGCGTTGACGGCCAGTTTCAGGTCATCGGTAGCCACATAGGCCTGGGTGCCTTCGAACTTCATCGGTCATTCCTCGAATTCATCAATGCCCGGACTATACCGCGCAGCCCCGGCGACTGTGAACGCAGACGGGTTATTCAGTCTCTGAATGGCCGGTCACATCGCAGGCCAACGGGCGGGGTCATGCTTATGCTTGTGTGGGAGCTGGCTTGCCTGCGATGCGAGCACCTCGGTGATTCAGGCAGACTGAGTTGATGCTATCGCAGGCAAGCCAGCTCCCACACAAGCCAGCTCCCAGGGTTAGTTGGCGGAAGGCTTGGGTTGTTCGTAGCGCGCATTGAACGCCTGGATGAAGCCATTACGCAAAATCGCCAAAAATGCGGAGAACGCGCTGATATCTTGCTGATGCACGCTGCCACTGAGTTCCACGCGGGTGGCAAACTGGTTTTTGTTCTGGTTCTTGAGCACGGTTTCGCTGGTGCCTACCACGGCTTCCCAGATCGAGCGGAAGATGTTTTTGTCCTTGTTCTCCACGTCCTGTTTCCAGTCGAACACTTCTACATCGCGCAGCAGCGGCTTGATATAGCCAGTGAGCTGGCCTTTTTCCGCTTGGGCTTCAATCACCACGTCGCCGGTGCCAGCCTTGAAGTCGAATTTGCCATAGGCCGAGGCGAAGTCGTTCATGCGTTTAAGTTGCAAGTCACGGGCGCGGAAGCGGAATTCGAAGTCTTCAAAATTATTTAAAGGATCAAAGGTTGCGTTGGCCTCCATAGGGGCCTGGCCCTGCAGCAGGGCCTTGCCTTCGAATCGCGCGTCGCGTTTGCCTTTGAGGTCTACCACGTTGGTCAGGTTGTACAGACTGGCATTGACCTCGGTGGCCTTGATGTTCACCTGGGGCTTGGAGCTGAAATTATGAAAGGCGATCTTGCCATCTTCAATGCGCACTTCATTCAGCGTGATCGGCAGCAGTTTTTTCAACTGTTGCTGCCAGTCGGTGCCTTTACCGGTTTGGGACGCCTGTTTGTTGGCACCGCCGTCGACGAAGTTGATTTCAGGCTTTACGAAATGGCCCTCGGCGACGACGGCATGGTCGTACCACAGCGAGTGCCAGCTGACGGCAAATTCAATCAGCGGCGCGTTGACGAACGGCACAGGTACTTTACCGTCGACCTTGACGATTTTCAGGCCATTAATGCGGTAGGCGCCACGCCACAAGGCCAGGTCCACGTCAGTGACCTGGCCACGGTAGTCGCCCATGTCGGCCAGCTTGTCGTTCAGGTAATTGCGCACCAGATAGGGCAGGGCCAGGTCCAGGGCGATCAGTACTACCACCAGTACGGCGACGATCCATAGCAGCCCACTGTAGCTACGTTTCATGTCAATGCTCTCCAACGGTATAGGCGATGGACCGCACGCGCGGGCGCAACGTTCCTCTGACTGGACGCCCAAAGGCCTGAGGCATACCCTTGGGGCCTTCTTGAAATTGCCTTAAGGACCCGTCATGAGCCGTATCTTTGCCGACAACGCGCACTCCATCGGTAACACGCCCCTGGTGCAGATCAACCGCATTGCGCCGCGTGGCGTGACCATCCTGGCCAAGATCGAAGGGCGTAACCCGGGTTACTCGGTGAAGTGCCGCATTGGCGCCAACATGATCTGGGACGCCGAAAGCACCAGCAAACTCAAGCCGGGCATGACCATTGTCGAACCGACCTCCGGCAACACCGGCATCGGCCTGGCATTTGTCGCCGCCGCCCGTGGCTACAAGCTGCTGCTGACCATGCCGGCCTCCATGAGCATCGAGCGACGCAAAGTGCTCAAGGCCCTGGGCGCCGAGTTGGTGCTGACTGAGCCGGCCAAGGGCATGAAAGGCGCTATCGACAAGGCTGGCGAGATTGTCGCCAGCGACCCGGCCACCTACTTTATGCCGGCCCAGTTCGAAAACCCGGCCAACCCGGCTATTCACGAGAAAACCACCGGCCCGGAAATCTGGAACGACACCGATGGCGCCGTGGACGTGCTGGTGGCGGGCGTGGGCACTGGCGGCACCATTACTGGCGTTTCGCGCTATATCAAGAACATTGCGGGCAAGCCGATTCTGTCGGTGGCGGTTGAGCCGAGGGTATCGCCGGTGATCACCCAGGCGCTGGCCGGTGAAGAGATCAAGCCGAGCCCGCATAAAATCCAGGGCATCGGCGCCGGGTTTGTGCCGAAAAACCTCGACCTGTCGATGGTTGACCGCGTGGAGCTGGTGACCGACGACGAATCCAAGGCCATGGCCCTGCGCCTGATGCAGGAAGAGGGGATTTTGTGCGGTATCTCCTGCGGCGCCGCCATGGCTGTGGCCGTGCGTCTGGCCGAGAAGCCGGAAATGCAGGGCAAGACCATCGTGGTGATCCTGCCGGACTCCGGCGAGCGTTACCTGTCGAGCATGTTGTTCAGCGATCTGTTTACCGATCAAGAAAACCAGGCGTGATGATCTCCTGTGGCGAGCAGGCTTGCCCTGCGCTGGGCTGCGAAGCAGCCCTAAACCCGACGAATCGGTCTATCAGGTACACCGCGTAGTCTGAATTGGGAGTGCTTCGCACTCCAACGCAGGGCAAGCCTGCTCGCCACAACAAGCCTGCTTGCCACAACGGCTCCGCTCATCATCGGAGTTGATGTATATCAGCCGGTCGGCCTGGGCCTTCTGCATAATGGCCCAAGTGTTTATCATGGCCGGCTGCTACGTCTGGTTTCCCGTTGACGGGAGGTTGCTGGCCAGGCGCTTATTTTCAGGAGTTGCTGCATGACCTTTTCTTTGGCCGCCAAACTGTCGGTGCTGGCGTTGTTTATCGGCAGCATTCTGTATGTGCACTTGCGCGGCAAGGCGCGTTTGCCGGTGTTGCGCCAGTTCGTCAACCATTCGGCGCTGTTCGCCCCGTATAACGCCTTGATGTACTTGTTCTCGGCCGTGCCGTCCAAGCCGTACCTGGATCGCAGCAAGTTCCCGGAACTGGATGTGCTCAAGGATAACTGGGAAGTGATCCGCGAAGAGGCCATGCACCTGTTCGACGAGGGTTATATCCGCGCCGCCGAAAAGAACAACGACGCCGGTTTCGGCTCGTTCTTCAAGAAGGGCTGGAAGCGTTTCTACCTCAAGTGGTACGACAAACCCCTGCCATCGGCCGAGGCGCTGTGCCCGAAAACCGTGGCCTTGGTGAGCAGCATCCCTAACGTCAAGGGCGCGATGTTCGCGCTGTTGCCGGGCGGCAGCCACCTCAACCCGCACCGTGACCCGTTTGCAGGCTCCTTGCGTTATCACTTGGGCCTGTCCACGCCGAACTCCGACGACTGCCGCATCTTCGTCGACGGCCAGGTCTACGCGTGGCGCGACGGTGAAGACGTGATGTTCGATGAAACCTACGTGCATTGGGTGAAGAACGAAACTGAAAAGACCCGTGTGATTCTGTTCTGCGATATCGAACGCCCGCTGAGCAACCGCCTCATGACCGGCATCAACCGCTGGGTCAGCAAGCAGCTGGGTCGCGCGACTGCGCCGCAGAACCTGGATGACGAGCGTGTGGGCGGGATCAACCAGGCGTATGCCTGGAGCAAGACGTTCAGTGACAAGTTCAGTGGTGTGGTCAAGCAGTGGAAACGCAAGCATCCCAAGGCCTACCGCATTGCGCGGCCGGTGCTGGCTGTGGTTGTGCTGGTGCTGCTGTGGAAGTGGCTGTTCGGCTGATCTGAACACGGTCAAAACTGTGGGAGCAGGCAAGCCAGCTCCCACATTTGATCTCCCGTGTTGCTTAGGACGCGATCAACTGGCGCAGCACATAGTGCAAGATGCCACCGGCCTTGAAGTATTCCACCTCATTAAGCGTATCAATCCGGCACAGCACCTCAACCTTCTCGCTGCTGCCGTCTTCGCGGGTAATCACCAGTGTCAGGTTCATCCGTGGTTCGATCTCGGCATCGGTAAGCCCAAGAATGTCGATCTTCTCCTTGCCGGTCAGCTTGAGCGCCTTGCGGTTCTGATCCAGCTTGAACTGCAACGGCAACACACCCATGCCCACCAGGTTGGAGCGGTGAATCCGTTCGAAACTCTCGGCAATCACCGCCTTGACCCCCAGCAGGTTAGTGCCCTTGGCCGCCCAGTCGCGGCTTGAGCCGGTGCCATATTCCTGGCCTGCAATCACCACCAGCGGCGTGCCCGAGGCCTGGTACTTCATGGCGGCGTCATAGATCGGCATTTTCTCGCCGGTGGGGATGTACAGCGTGTTGCCGCCTTCTTCGCCGCCGAGCATTTCGTTGCGGATACGGATGTTGGCAAAGGTGCCGCGCATCATCACTTCATGGTTGCCCCGGCGTGAGCCGTAGGAGTTGAAGTCGCGTGGCTCCACGCCTTGCTCGCGCAGGTAGCGCCCGGCGGGGCTGTCGGTCTTGATATTGCCGGCGGGGGAGATGTGGTCGGTGGTCACTGAATCGCCCAGCAGGGCCAGCACGTTGGCGTCCTTGACGTCTTCGATCACCGGCAGCGGCCCGGAAATATCGTCAAAGAACGGCGGATGCTGGATGTAGGTGGAGTCCTCCTGCCATACATAGGTCGCGGCCTGCGGCACTTCAATCGCCTGCCATTGCTCGTCGCCGGCAAACACTTCGGCATATTCCTTGTGAAACATACCGGTGCTGACCTGCGCCACCGCGTCGGCAATCTCTTTGCTGCTCGGCCAGATGTCTTTGAGGTACACCGGCTTGCCGTCCTTGCCTTCGCCCAGCGGCTCGCTGCTGATGTCGATACGCACGGTGCCCGCCAAGGCATAGGCGACCACCAACGGCGGCGAAGCCAGCCAGTTGGTTTTCACCAGTGGGTGCACGCGGCCTTCGAAGTTGCGGTTGCCCGACAGCACCGAAGCCACCGCCAGGTCGGCCTTCTGGATGGCTTTTTCGATCGGCTCAGGCAATGGCCCGGAGTTGCCGATGCAGGTGGTGCAACCGTAGCCGACCAGATCAAAGCCCAGCTTGTCGAGGTATTGGGTAAGGCCGGCCGCCTTGTAGTAATCGGTCACCACTTTGGAGCCGGGCGCCAGGGAGGTTTTCACCCACGGCTTGCTGGTCAGGCCTTTTTCCACGGCCTTTTTCGCCACCAGGCCTGCGGCCATCATCACGCTGGGGTTGGAAGTGTTGGTGCAGGAGGTAATCGCGGCGATCACCACCGCGCCGTTTTTGAGGCGATAGGTGTGGCCGTCGTACTCGTAATCGGTCTCGCCGACCAAATCCGCATTGCCCACGGCAACCCCGCCGCCGCCTTCACTTTCCAGGCGACCTTCTTCTTTGCTGGCGGGTTTGAACTGCAGGTCGAGAAAGTCCGTGAACGCCTGGCCAACATTGGGCAGTGACACACGGTCCTGCGGGCGTTTCGGCCCGGCCAGGCTGGCTTCGACACTGCCCATGTCCAGCGCCAGGGTGTCGGTGAACACCGGTTCCTGGCCGGCGTTACGCCACAGGCCCTGGGCCTTGGTGTAGGCCTCCACCAACTTGACGGTTTCTGCCGGGCGGCCCGACAGGCGCAGGTAGTCCAGCGTCACTTCATCCACCGGGAAAAAGCCGCAAGTGGCGCCGTATTCCGGGGCCATGTTGGCGATGGTAGCGCGGTCGGCCAGGGGCAGGTCGGCCAAGCCGTCGCCGTAGAACTCGACGAATTTGCCCACTACGCCTTTTTTACGCAGCATCTGGGTGACAGTCAGCACCAGGTCAGTGGCAGTAATACCTTCTTTCAATTTGCCGGTCAGCTTGAAGCCGATCACTTCCGGAATCAGCATCGACACCGGCTGGCCGAGCATCGCCGCTTCCGCTTCGATACCGCCCACGCCCCAGCCCAGTACACCCAGGCCGTTGATCATGGTGGTGTGGGAGTCGGTGCCCACCAACGTGTCGGGGAAGGCGTAAGTGCGACCGTCTTCGTCCTTGGTCCACACCGTGCGCCCCAGGTACTCAAGGTTGACCTGGTGGCAGATGCCGGTGCCCGGTGGCACCACGCTGAAGTTGTCGAACGCACTTTGGCCCCAGCGCAGGAAGGCATAGCGTTCGCCGTTGCGCTGCATCTCGATGTCGACGTTCTGTTCAAAGGCGCTGGTGCTGCCGAACTTGTCGACCATCACCGAGTGGTCAATCACCAGGTCCACGGGGGAGAGCGGGTTGATGCGCTGCGGGTCGCCACCGGCCTTGGCCACGGCGGCGCGCATGGCGGCCAGGTCGACCACGGCGGGCACACCGGTGAAGTCTTGCATCAATACGCGAGCCGGGCGGTACTGGATCTCGCGGTCGGACTGGCGCTCTTTGAGCCAGGCGGCGATGGCCTTGAGGTCGGCGCCGGTGACGGTCTTGTTGTCTTCCCAGCGCAGCAGGTTTTCCAGCAGCACCTTGAGGGACATCGGCAGCTTGTCCAGGTCACCCAGGCTCTTGGCGGCTTCGGGCAAGCTGAAGTAGTGGTAAGTCTTGTCGTCGATTTGCAGGGTTTTGAGGGTTCTCAGGCTATCTAGCGATGACATTACATGACTCCTTATGGTCCGCACGGCTACGGACCTGACGGGACGAACAGAGCTTTCAACTTAGCCCTGTTTTCATTAGCAGGCTAATAACTGGACTCTATCGTTAAGTCCAAGGTTCCGAACTCGGCTATCATGCGCGCGTTTTCATGACAGGTATTGCGATAGCGCAAGGCCGGTTGAGTCACCAGGAGAGTTGATGAACACCCTTTTTATGCACTGCCGCCCGGGTTTTGAAGGCGAAGTCTGTTCCGAGATCGCGGAACACGCCGCGCGCCTGAACGTTTCCGGCTACGCCAAGGCCAAGACCGGCAGCGCCTGCGCCGAATTTGTCTGCACCGAAGAAGACGGCGCCCAGCGCCTCATGCACGGCCAGCGCTTTGCCGAGCTGATCTTCCCAAGGCAGTGGGCGCGCGGGGTATTCATCGACCTGCCGGAAACCGACCGCATCAGCGTGATCCTCGCCCACCTGCGCGAATTCCCGGTGTGCGGCAGCCTGTGGCTGGAGATGGTCGACACCAACGACGGCAAAGAGCTGTCGAACTTCTGCAAGAAATTTGAAGTGCACCTGCGCAAAGCCTTGCTCAACGCCGGCAAGCTGGTGGACGACCCGAGCAAGCCGCGCCTGCTGTTGACCTTCAAAAGCGGTCGCGAAGTGTTCATGGGCCTGGCCGAGTCGAACAACTCGGCGATGTGGCCGATGGGCATCCCACGCCTCAAGTTCCCGCGTGACGCGCCAAGCCGTTCGACCTTGAAGCTTGAAGAGGCCTGGCACCACTTCATCCCCCGCGATCAGTGGGACGAGCGCCTGCATGGCGACATGACCGGCGTCGACCTCGGCGCCGCGCCGGGCGGCTGGACCTGGCAACTGGTCAACCGTGGCATGCTGGTGACCGCCATCGACAACGGCCCCATGGCCGAAAGCCTGATGGACACCGGCCTGGTGCAGCATTTGATGGCCGACGGTTTTACCTTCGTGCCCAAGCAGCCGGTGGACTGGATGGTTTGCGATATCGTCGAGAAACCGGCACGTAACGCCGCGCTGCTGGAAACCTGGATTGGCGAAGGGCATTGCCGCGAAGCGGTGGTGAACCTCAAACTGCCGATGAAGCAGCGTTATGCTGAGGTAAAGCGTTTGCTTGAGCGCATCGAAGACGGCTTCAAGGCTCGTGGTATTCGGGTGGAAATCGGCTGCAAGCAGCTGTATCACGACCGAGAGGAAGTGACTTGCCACCTGCGTCGGCTGGTTGATGCAAAAAAACCTAAAGGTCGCTGAAACCCAATGTGGGAGCTGGCTTGCCTGCGATAGCGGTATAACGGTTGAAATCTATGTTGAATGTGCCCCGGTCATCGCGGGCAAGCCCGCTCCCACACTGGAGCGGGCCAGTTTCAGGAGTGATTATGAGTATTGAATTGCCTATCGACGGCACCCTCGACGCCACCGGCCTCAACTGCCCGGAACCGGTGATGATGTTGCACCAGCACATCCGCGACCTGCCGCCTGGCGGCCTGCTCAAGGTGATCGCGACCGACCCGTCGACCCGTCGCGATATTCCCAAGTTCTGTGTGTTCCTTGACCACGAACTGGTGGATCAGCAGGAACAGGCCGGCAAATACCTGTACTGGATTCGCAAGAAGTCTGCTTAAACCAGGCGAATCCGCCGGCGCGCGCTGCGTGCCAGGCGGATCACCAGCATCGCCGCGGCGCAGCTCAAGCCCACGATCAGCCCTTGCCACAGCCCACTCGGCCCACTTGCTGCGCCCAGCCAATCGGTCAGCCCCAGGGCATAACCCACCGGCAACCCCACGCCCCAGTAAGCAAACAAGGTCAGCACCATGGTCACCCGTGTGTCCTGGTAGCCACGCAACGCGCCGGCTGCGGTGACCTGGATCGCGTCGGAGAACTGGAACAGCGCCGCAAACACGATCAGCATCGATGCCACGTGGATCACCCGCGGGTCAGGCGTGTAAATCGTGGCAATCTGTTCGCGAAACAGCAGCATCAGGCTGCAGGACAGGCACGCGTAGGTCAGTGCCGTGCCCATGCCGACCCCGGTGGCAAAGCGTGCTTCACGCGGCTCGCCACGGCCCAATGCCTGGCCGACCCGCACCGTGACCGCCATGCTCAGCGAATAGGGGATCATAAACACCAGCGAGCTGAAGTTCAGCGCGATCTGGTGCCCGGCCACCACGTTGGCGCCCAGGCTGCCGATCAGCAGGGCGATCACCGCAAAGATGCTCGATTCGGCAAACACCGCGATCCCGATCGGCAGGCCGATGCCCAGCACGCGCTTGATCACGGCCCATTGCGGCCAGTCGAAACGCTTGAACAACTCGCTGCTCTGGTACGCCGGTGCCCAGCGGGTCCAGGCGGCGAGGCCGAGCATCATCACCCACATCACAATGGCTGTAGCCCAGCCACAGCCCACGCCGCCCATGGCCGGCACACCGAAGTGGCCATAAATGAACACGTAGTTCAGTGGAATATTCAATGCCAGCCCGCACAGGCCCATGACCATGCTGGGGCGCGTACGGCCCAGGCCATCACTGAAGCAACGCAACACGTAATACAGGGCGATGGCGGGCATGCCGGACGCGATGCCGTGCAGGTAGGCCATGCAGGGTTTGATCAGCTCGGGGTCGACATTCATCGCGTGCAGGATCGGCTCGGCGCTGATCAGCATCAGCAGGGCAGTGATGCCCACCACCACTGCCAGCCACAGGGATTGGCGCACCAGCGGGCCAATCTCGGTGTGGTGACCGGCGCCGAAGCGCTGGGCGACTTTGGGCGTGGTGGCCAGCAGCGTGCCGGTCATCAGCAGGTATACCGGAATCCAGATCGAGTTGCCCAAGGCCACCGCCGCCAGGTCTCGCGGGCTCACGCGCCCGGCCATCACCGCATCGACAAAGCCCATGGCCGTGGTGGCGAGTTGGCCGATCATGATCGGCAGGGCCAGGGTCAGCAGGCTGCGCACCTCGCGACTGACGCGGGCGGGGCGGGAGAGGGTGGCGGTGGCGGTGTTCACGTGCGGTTGTCCAGTAAAAGAGTTGCAAAGGACGGCGAAGTCTACGCGTTGACGCTGTGGTCAGGAAAAAACCTGTGTTGCTGATTTGTAATGCGCTTTCCCGGTAGAGGATAAACCCCTGTGGGAACTGGCCCATGTGGGAGCTGGCCAGCTCCCACACTCGAACTACGCATCCCTGTACACTGCTGGTCCGCGAAAGGAGCCTGCCATGCTGATTATTGCCGACGAAAATATCCCGCTGCTCGATGCCTTTTTTGAAGGGTTTGGCGAAATTCGCCGCGTACCCGGCCGTTCCATCGACCGCGCCATGGTCGAGCAGGCCGATGTGCTGCTGGTGCGCTCGGTAACCAACGTCAATCGTGCCTTGTTGGACGGCACTCAAGTGCGCTTTGTGGGCACCTGCACCATTGGCACCGATCACCTGGACCTGGATTACTTCAAACAGGCCGGTATCACCTGGTCCAGCGCCCCGGGCTGCAATGCCCGAGGCGTGGTGGACTATGTGCTGGGCAGCTTGCAGACCCTGGCCGAGATCGAAGGCGCCGACCTGAACCAGCGCACTTATGGCATCGTCGGTGCCGGTGAAGTGGGCGGGCGCCTGGTCAAGGTGCTTAAAGGTCTGGGTTGGAACGTGCTGGTGTGCGACCCGCCGCGCCAGATTGCCGAAGACGGTGATTACGTCAGCCTGCAGCAGATTATCGAGCAGTGCGATGTGATCAGCCTGCACACGCCGCTGACCAAGTCTGGTAACGGCTCCACCTGGCACCTGTTTGATCGTGAACGCCTTGGTCGCCTCAAGCCCGGCACCTGGCTGATCAACGCCAGTCGCGGCCCTGTCGTCGATAACGCGGCCTTACGCGAAGTACTGCTGGAGCGCGAAGACCTGCAAGCCGTGCTGGACGTGTGGGAAGGCGAGCCCGAAGTGGACGTCGACCTGGCCGACCTGTGCGTGCTGGCCACACCGCATATCGCCGGCTACAGCCTCGACGGCAAACAGCGTGGCACCGCGCAGATCTACCAGGCTTTGTGCGCCCATATGGGCCAGGAACCCAGTATCCAGTTGAGTGATTTGTTGCCGCAGCCATGGCTGGCCGAGGTGCACTTGAATGCATCGACAGACCCGGCCTGGGCGCTGGCGACCTTGTGCCGCAGTGTGTACGACCCGCGCCGCGATGATGCGGATTTGCGCCGCAGCCTTGTGGGAACCGTGGAAGAGCAACGCAAGGCGTTCGACCTGCTGCGCAAGCATTACCCGGAGCGTCGCGAGATAGATGGCTTGAAGGTGCGGATCAATGGCGAGTCGGCAGTGTTGTCGAACATCGTCACTGCATTGGGCGCCATGCCTTTATAGGACTGTTACGCCTGTGGCGAGGGAGCTTGCTCCCGTTCGACTGCGCAGCAGTCGCAGGCTTTCAGGGGCGCTGCGCACTGGAGCGCCAGCCCGGCCCAGCGGGAGCAAGCTCCCTCGCCACAAAAGGCGGACCACAAAAAACAGGCATAAAAAACCCGGCCATCAAGGCCGGGTCTGAAAGAGCGTGGGCGCGTCAGCCTTGCTTGGCAGGTTTGACCAGTCGCTGTTCCAGGTCGCTGCACGCTTGCTGGATCATTTCTTCGGTAATCTGCACTTCGCGGCCCTTGGCGTCGATATACGAGCAAGGCAGGTGCTGCGGCTGGCGAATCACTTCAATTTTGGCGTCACTGCTGTTTTGCAAGGTCATGGCCTGTCTCCTCATCAGGTTGTGTGCCTAATCTAATACCTGCGCGTGACCGCGCTATTACAACTGCTTACACGATCACCGCTTCGAACGCCCAGTCCAGCAGAAACCGATACAAATTTCCACCCAGGCGTTAGACCGATAGCCTCTAGGCATCAACATCGGCGGGCATAATTAACCTGACGCATTGTTATTTAGCTAAGTTCCCCCAATGTTGGTGTACAGGTTCCTCATCGGTATGCCCGCCATGTTCTCAGTCCGTCAACGCCGTGCCATTCGCCTGGCCAGCCGCTTTATCGCGCCGTACCGCTGGCAGGCACTGGGTGCTTTGTTGGCACTCATCGTCACTGCGGGCATCACCTTGTCCATGGGGCAGGGCATTCGCCTGCTGGTGGACCAGGGGTTCATGACCCAGTCGCCGCACCTGCTCAACCAGTCCATTGGCCTGTTCATGGTGCTGGTGCTGGGCCTGGCCGTGGGTACGTTTGCGCGGTTTTACCTGGTGTCGTGGATCGGCGAACGGGTGGTGGCGGACATTCGTCGGCAAGTCTTCAATCATCTGATCTACCTGCACCCAGGCTTTTACGAGAACAACCGCAGTTCGGAAATCCAGTCGCGGCTGACCACCGACACCACGTTGCTGCAATCGGTGATCGGCTCGTCGCTGTCGCTGTTCCTGCGCAACGCCTTGATGGTGATCGGCGGCATCGTGCTGTTGTTTGTCACCAACCCCAAGCTCACCAGCATCGTGGTGGTGGCGCTGCCGCTGGTGCTTGCGCCGATCCTGATCTTCGGTCGCCGCGTGCGCAGCCTGTCGCGGCTGAGCCAGGACCGTATTGCCGATGTGGGCAGTTACGTGTCGGAGACGCTTGGCCAGATCAAGACCGTGCAGGCCTATAACCACCAGGTGCAGGACGAACAGCGCTTTGCCATCACCGTGGAAGAGGCGTTTGCCACGGCGCGTAAACGCATCGCGCAGCGCGCCTGGCTGATTACACTGGTGATCATGCTGGTGCTCGGCGCCGTGGGGGTGATGCTGTGGGTGGGCGGTATGGATGTGATCAGTGGGCGGATTTCCGGCGGTGAACTGGCGGCGTTCGTGTTTTACAGCCTGATCGTCGGCAGTGCGGTTGGCACTCTGAGCGAAGTGCTCGGTGAGCTGCAACGTGCCGCCGGTGCCGCTGAGCGGATTGGCGAACTGTTGCAGTCGAGCAATGACATCCAGGCACCCGCCGAAGGCAGCGTGCAGTTGCCGGAGCGGGTCAGCGGTCGTATGGAACTGCAAGACTTGCGTTTTTCCTACCCGTCGCGGCCGGACAGCTACGCCATCGACGGTTTGAGCCTGAGCATCAACCCCGGTGAA
This sequence comes from Pseudomonas sp. B19125, assembly GCF_044218855.1. Taxonomy (NCBI): domain Bacteria; kingdom Pseudomonadati; phylum Pseudomonadota; class Gammaproteobacteria; order Pseudomonadales; family Pseudomonadaceae; genus Pseudomonas; species Pseudomonas sp. B19125. The sequence continues at coordinate 5,213,026 of NZ_CP162589.1, read as the reverse complement.
ACCCTGGCGTTGGTCGGCCCATCCGGCGCGGGTAAATCGACGATCTTTGATTTGCTGCTGCGCTTTTACGATCCGCAGCACGGCCGCATCCTGCTTGAGGGCCACCCGCTGACCGAACTCGAGCCAATGGACCTGCGCCGTCATTTCGCGCTGGTTTCCCAGAGCCCGGCGCTGTTCTTCGGCAGCGTTGAAGAAAACATCCGTTATGGCAACCCGTCCGCCACCCGCGAACAGGTCGAAGCCGCGGCACGCATCGCCCACGCCCATGACTTCATCCTGCAAATGCCCGATGGCTACCAGACCCATCTGGGCGACGGCGGTATGGGCCTGTCCGGCGGCCAACGCCAACGCCTGGCCATCGCCCGCGCGTTGCTGGTGGATGCGCCGATCCTGCTGCTGGACGAAGCCACCAGCGCCCTGGATGCGCAGAGTGAGCACCTGATTCAGCAAGCCTTGCCGCAACTGATGCAGGGCCGCACCACGCTGGTGATTGCGCATCGGTTGGCCACGGTGAAGAACGCCGACCGGATTGCGGTGATGGACCAGGGCAAGCTGGTGGCAGTGGGTACGCATCAACAGTTGATTGCGAGTAATCCGTTGTATGCACGGTTAGCGGCGTTGCAGTTCAGTGATGGCGGTGAGGTTGTGAAAAACGAAGGCTAGCTCGATCTATGTGGCGAGCGGGCTTGCCCCGCGTTGGGCTGCGTAGCAGCCCCAAAACCTGCCGACTCGGTCTATCAGTTACACCGTGGCGGGGCTGAATAGGGAGCGCTTCGCACTCCAGCGCAGGGCAAGCCTGCTCGCCACAACAAGGCTGCTCGCCACAACAAGCCTGGTGGCCAAATGAAACCTGTTGGCCACAGCAAGCCTGCTGATCGCACTTCAGTCAGTCTTACTGATCATCAAAATACCGCTCATGCCAATCCACCAGCGGCTGCGGTGAATTGAGTTTCTGCCCGTAGATCACCGAATAAGACAGCACGTTCTGCACATACTGGCGGGTTTCGTCGAACGGGATGCTTTCCACCCACACATCGAAACTCAGGTGGTCGGCACCGCGCAGCCACTGGCGCACACGGCCAGGGCCGGCGTTGTAGGCGGCAGAGGCGAGTACGCGGTTGCCGTTGAATTGGCTGTGTACCTGGCTCAGGTAGGCGGCGCCGAGCTGGATGTTTTTGTCCGGGTCCAGCACCTGGGCCGGGGAGGCCAGTGGGATGCTGAATTTACGTGCGGTTTCTTTGGCAGTGCCGGGCATCAGTTGCATCAGGCCACTGGCGCCGACGCCGGAGCGGGCGTCGTCCATGAAGGCACTTTCCTGGCGGGTGATGGCGAACACCCAGCTTGAATGCAGGCCACGCACCTTGGCTTCGCGTACCAGCGTGTCGCGGTGTGCCATCGGGAAACGAATATCCAGATCATCCCAGTACTGCGCCTGGCTGATGGTGCGGATCGCCGGGAAGTACCACTTCATGTCGTAGGCCAGCTTGGCCTGGGCGACCATTTCATCGCGGTTGAAGTGACGGCTGACGTGGTACCACTCGCGGCGGCCATCAACAATCTGGCCGCGTGCATAGAACTCCATCGCGCGGCGCACACCGGGGGTGTTGCGCACTTTGTTGATCAACGCCTGGCTCATCACCAACGGTTTGTTTTTCAACTGGTAGGGCGCTTTGGAGCGATCAGCCGCGAGGAACCCGTAGAAATCACGTTCCTGCGCAAGATTCTTGTACAGCACCAGCGGCTGCGGGTTCTTCGGCTCGGCCAGTTCCAGGCTGCGCGCCTGCCAGTAGCGCCAGCGGTTGGTGGTGGCCAGGTCTTGCGGGAGTTTGCGGGTCAACTGGTAGGCATCTTCCCAGCGAGCCAGGCGCAACAGCAGGCGCAGGCGCCATTCGGAGACGGTGTTGTCACGCAGCTCGGGGTCGTACTTGGTCATCACGTCCAGGGCGCGTGGGTCGTAGCGGCGCGCGAGGGTCAGGCCGATTTCGCGGGCGATCGACACTTTTTCGTCACGGGAGAAGTGCATGCTGCTGGCATAGCCGTCGAGCAGGGCCATGGCCTTGTCCGGGTCCTGGCGTGCCAGGCGGCGCAGGCCCAGGCCCACAGCGTCAGACATGGCCTCGTTGGCCGGCAGGAAGCGCGACGGGTCGCTGAGCATGTCGGGCTTTTGCGCCACGTCGATCATCAAGCGGCCTTGGGCGCCAAGGGTTGGCAGGGTTTTCACCAGGCTGTTGGCCAATGCGTAGTTGCGGGCTTCGGCGGCGAGCTTGGCGCGGTCCCAGATTTTCTGTTCGGTGAGTTGGCCATCGGCGGCCCACTGGCCAAAGGTGGCGTCACAGGCGGCCGGCTGGGATTTGCCGGTCATCCAGAGTTTTTCGGTGGTCTTGTAGCCTTCGGCTTTGAGGTTGTGCGTCAGCTGGTACTGGCCATGCAGGCAGTCCAGTTCGACGAAATTGAGCTTGGCGTCGTAGTACTTTTCGAAGGTTTGCCAGTCACCACGGTCGGCCAGCCAGCGCAACCAACGCAGTTTCATCCAGTTGGCCTGGGGCAGGTCGCCGTTTTTGGCGAGGAACTGTTCGATTTCCTCGTTGCTCGCGGTTTTGAGGCGCGCGGTCAGCTCGTCGTAGGCCAGGTACGGCGTGAGCGGGTAGTCGGCCAGGGCCTGGCTGTATTGCATATACGGGCCGCTGTCGCCTTTGGCGAGGGCGCGTTTGGCTTCATCGTAATACTGACGTTGGGTGGTGAGGTCCACGGCCTGGGCGGATTGAACGGCGGTGGCGGAAAGAAGCAGACAAGATAAAAAGTTGAAAAGGCGACTGCGCATGAGACGTCCGTGCAGAGAAATCACGACTAGCACCGGCACCGCCGACACTGATTGCCCCTAGCTTAGCCTTTTGCCAGCGGCTGGCGAAAGCTTTGCCGGCCGGCTGGCAGCAGTTCACCGTAAATGTCCTACAGAACGTGTCTGTGGCAAAAATGCCGGCCGCATCCCACCCTCAAGTCAGGTAGAATGCGCGCCCAGTTTTTGGAGAAGCGTATGACCCTGCTCAAATTCAGCGATGTGTCCCTTGCTTTCGGCGCTATGCCGTTGTTGGACAAGGTGTCCTGGCAGATCGCCCGTGGTGAGCGGGTGTGCATCATCGGCCGCAACGGCACCGGCAAGTCCAGCATGATGAAGCTGGTAAAAGGCGACCAGAAGCCCGATGACGGCTCTGTATGGCGCGCGCCGGGCCTCAAGATCGGCGAATTGCCGCAGGAATTGCCGGTGGCCGACGGACGGACAGTGTTCGACGTGGTTGCCGAAGGCCTCGACGGCGTTGGCGAGTTGCTCGCGCAGTACCATCACCTGGCGCAGAACTGCGTCACCGAAGCCGACCTGGACAAGCTCATGCACGTCCAGCAAGACCTCGAAGCCCGTGACGGCTGGCGCTTGCAGCAACTGGTCGACAGCACCCTGAGCCGCCTGCAACTGCCGGCCGACAAGACCCTCGCCGAGTTGTCCGGTGGCTGGCGCCGTCGCGTGCTGCTGGCCCAGGCGCTGGTGTCCGAGCCCGACCTGCTGCTGCTCGACGAACCAACCAACCACCTGGACATCGGCGCTATCGCCTGGCTCGAAGAAGCCCTCAAGGATTTCCAGGGCGCCGTGCTGTTCATCACGCACGACCGCTCCTTCCTGCAAAACCTGGCCACGCGCATCCTCGAACTGGACCGTGGCGGCCTGATCGACTGGAACGGCGACTACGCCAGCTTCCTGGTACACAAAGAAGCCTCGCTGGCCGCTGAAGAAACCGCCAACGCGCTGTTCGACAAGAAGCTGGCCCAGGAAGAAGTCTGGATCCGCCAGGGCATCAAGGCCCGTCGCACCCGTAACGAGGGCCGTGTACGCGCCCTCAAAGCCCTGCGTGTTGAGCGCAGTGAGCGCCGCGAGCGCACCGGCAAGGCCAATATCCAGCTGGACACCGCCGACAAGTCGGGCAAGCAGGTGATGGTGCTGGAGAATGTCAGCTTCCACCACCCGGATGGCCCGTTCCTGATCAAGGACTTTTCGATGGTCCTGCAGCGCGGCGACCGTATCGGCCTGCTGGGCGCCAACGGCACCGGCAAGACCACCTTGCTCAAACTGATGCTCAATGGCCTGCAACCGACCAGCGGCACCGTGGAAGAAGGCACGCGCATCGACGTGGCCTACTTCGACCAGTTGCGCCATCAGTTGGACCTGGAAAAGACCGTGATCGACAACGTCGCCGAAGGCCGCGACTTTATCGACATCGACGGTCAGAGCCGCCACGTGCTGAGCTACCTGGGCGACTTCCTGTTCAGCCCGCAGCGTGCGCGTACGCCAGTCAAAGCCCTGTCCGGTGGTGAGCGTGCGCGCCTGCTGCTGGCCAAGCTGTTCAGCAAGCCGTCCAACCTGCTGGTACTCGACGAACCGACCAACGACCTCGACGTGGAAACCCTCGAGCTGCTGGAAGAGGTTTTGCTGACCTTCAACGGCACCGTGCTGATGGTCAGCCACGACCGGGCATTCCTCGACAACGTGGTGACCAGCACCCTGGTCTTCGAAGGTGAAGGCAAGGTGCGTGAATACGTCGGTGGTTACCAGGACTGGATCCGTCAGGGCGGCTCGCCGCGCCTGCTGGGCGTGACCGAGAGCAAGTCCGGCAAGGCCGACCTGACCTCGGCAGTCGTGGCGCCTGTGGCCGCTGCTGCTGCACCGGTTGCGGAAGCTGCACCGGCGGCCAAGAAGAAGCTCAGCTACAAGCTGCAACGCGAGCTGGAAGCCTTGCCGGGTGATATCGACGCCAAGGAACAGCAGATCGCTGCGGTAGAAGCAGACATGGCTGACGCGGGTTTCTACCTGCGCCCGGCGGCGGAAACCGCCAAGGTGATTGCTTCCCTGGAAACGTTGAACCAGGAGCTGGAAGTGCTGATGGAGCGTTGGGCTGAGCTGGATGCCTGATTGATTCGCACGCCATAAAAAAGCCCGGCGCTCATCGGTATGATCGCCGGGCTTTTTATATGAAATGCGATTCGAAATGTGGGAGCTGGCTTGCCTGCGATAGCCTCACCTCGGTCTGCCTGAAGCACCGAGGTGCCTGCATCGCAGGCAAGCCAGCTCCCACATTAGATCTTCATCGGCCTTACGCGCTTTTTACCAGCTTCACCGCCAGCACATCACACGGCGCGCCGTGCAGCACGTCATTGGCGGTAGAACCCAGCAACAACGCCAGGCCATGACGACCATGGCTGCCGACCACGATCAGGTCGCAGTTCTGCTCTTTGGCCAGGTGATGGATTTCCTGGCGCGGTTGGCCGTAGGTGAGGTGGCAGTCTTCCTTTTTCAAGTGCGGGTACTTGAGAATCAAACGGTCCAGGCGCTCTTTGGCCTGGTCAAACTGCTGTTGCTGCAACTGGGAAAGGTCCATGGGTACGTCGCCACCAAAGGCCATGGCCATGGGCTCGACGATATGCACGAGTGACAGCTTGGCGCCGTTGGCGATTGCTGAAGCCTGAGCGCGCTTGATAACCGGGTCGCACTCTTCGGTCAGATCGACCGCGACCAGGATATGTTTGTAGGAATATTCGTTGGGCATGGCGCGTTCCTCCAGGAGACTGCAATAAGTTCAGTATGGCTGGTTTCAAGCGGATGGGGTTGCGTCAGCTCAAATCCGCGCATCTAGAAATTCGGGAGTACACATATGACGGTCTGGATAGTGGTGTCAATCCTTCTGGTGGTTCTTAGCCCCCTGGCCTGGCTGCGCCCGTCGCGCCATCAGAGCGGGCGCATGGCCCTGCGCATGGAGGCGCGCCGCATCGGTTTGGCCATGCAATTGGCGCCACAGGAGTGGCCGCACTGGCTTGCGCAAGAGCCGCCGAGCCCCTGCGCGCAGTACTGCAGGCCACGGCGCGGCAGCACGCCGGCCCTGTGGAGTTATTGGCAAATGTCGCCAGGCGTATGGGTCAATCAATGGCGTGAAGTGTGTGAGGATGAAAAGTTGTTGCCGCATTTTGCGACGTTGCCGGCCAACGTCTACAAGGTCGAGGCCGACAAGCAAATGATCGCCCTGTATTGGGGCGAGAAGGGTGAGGCCAGTGTGCTGAAGGACATCGATACGCTGCTCAAGGCCCTGGCATGACGCCATTAGCGTTAAAAGACAGGCATTAAAAAGCCCGACATCATCATCGGGCTGGAGTTGGCCAGGCAGGCCGGTAATTCTGTGTTCCTCGCGCCGGGTGTTCATCACGGGGCGCTTTGCGGTTGTCGCAAGCCTAGCGGCATATCCGATTCTGTACAGCCTTTTCCCACATCTTTTTTATTATTGATTCTGTGAATATTTGAATATTGACAGGGCGCAGGCGTGGGCGTGGAGTTCTGAACTGACTGGAAAGTCGCGTTTTTCCTGGCCTTTCGAGCGATTGACAATTGCCCTGAATTGGATGAAGGTGACGTACCCAAATCAAACGGGCGTATGAATTGAGCGTTTGTCTGTCAGACGACTCATACAGAACCCCGACTAGCGCATTGGCGGGTGTGCCTGGCGGATTGGCATGAGCATTGAGGCAACTATCAATGTCCAACCAATAGGCCAGCGTCCAGTGTGTACTGTTCAGCTTCCATATCGTGGAGATCAGTTGATGATTTACGAAGGTAAAGCCATCACGGTTAAGGCTCTTGAAAGTGGCATCGTCGAACTGAAATTCGACCTCAAGGGTGAGTCCGTCAACAAGTTCAACCGTCTAACCCTGAACGAACTGCGTCAGGCCGTAGACACCATCAAAGCAGATGCTTCGGTCAAGGGCGTGATCGTCTCCAGCGGCAAGGACGTGTTTATCGTCGGCGCTGACATCACCGAATTCGTCGACAACTTCAAGCTGCCCGATGCAGAGCTTGTGGCCGGCAACCTCGAAGCCAACAAGATTTTCAGCGATTTCGAAGACCTCAACGTGCCAACCGTGGCTGCCATCAATGGCATCGCGTTGGGCGGCGGCCTGGAAATGTGCCTGGCTGCAGACTTCCGCGTCATGTCGGCCACCGCCAAAATCGGCCTGCCTGAAGTCAAACTGGGCATCTACCCAGGTTTCGGCGGCACTGTGCGTCTGCCGCGCCTGATCGGCGCTGACAACGCGATCGAGTGGATCGCCGCCGGTAAAGAAAACCGTGCCGAAGACGCGCTGAAAGTCGGTGCAGTCGATGCCGTGGTTGCCCCGGACAAACTGGCTGAAGCCGCCCTGAACCTGATCAAAGGCGCCATCAGCGGCGAATTTGACTACAAGGCCAAGCGTCAGCCGAAGCTGGAAAAACTCAAGCTCAACGCCATCGAACAAATGATGTCGTTCGAAACCGCCAAAGGTTTTGTGGCCGGCCAGGCCGGCCCGAACTACCCGGCGCCGGTTGAAGCGATCAAGACCATCCAGAAAGCTGCGAACTTCGGTCGCGACAAAGCCCTGGAAGTGGAAGCGGCAGGTTTCGTCAAACTGGCGAAAACCTCGGCAGCACAAAGCTTGATCGGCCTGTTCCTGAACGATCAGGAACTGAAGAAAAAGGCCAAGGCCTACGACGAAATCGCCCGCGACGTGAAACAGGCTGCCGTACTCGGCGCCGGTATCATGGGCGGCGGTATCGCCTATCAGTCGGCGTCCAAAGGCACGCCGATCCTGATGAAAGACATCAACGAGCACGGCATCGAGCAAGGCCTGGCAGAAGCCGCCAAGCTGCTGGTGGGCCGCGTTGATAAAGGTCGCATGACCGCCGCGAAGATGGCTGAAGTGCTTAACGGCATTCGTCCTACGCTGTCCTACGGCGATTTCGGTCACGTCGACCTGGTGGTCGAAGCCGTAGTCGAAAACCCGAAGGTCAAGCAAGCCGTACTGGCTGAAGTGGAAGCACAGGTTAAAGACGACACTATCCTGGCCTCGAACACTTCGACCATTTCCATCTCGCTGCTGGCCAAAGCCCTCAAGCGTCCGGAAAACTTCGTCGGCATGCACTTCTTCAACCCGGTACACATGATGCCGCTGGTGGAAGTGATCCGTGGCGAGAAGTCCAGCGAGTTGGCGGTTGCCACCACCGTTGCCTACGCCAAGAAAATGGGCAAGAACCCGATCGTGGTCAATGACTGCCCGGGCTTCCTGGTCAACCGCGTACTGTTCCCGTACTTCGGCGGTTTCGCCAAGCTGGTCAGCGCCGGTGTCGACTTCGTACGCATCGACAAGGTTATGGAAAAATTCGGCTGGCCAATGGGCCCGGCGTACCTGATGGACGTGGTCGGTATCGACACGGGCCACCACGGTCGTGACGTGATGGCTGAAGGCTTCCCGGACCGCATGAAAGACGACCGCCGCTCGGCGATCGACGCGCTCTACGAGGCCAAGCGCCTGGGCCAGAAAAACGGCAAAGGCTTCTACGCCTACGAGGCTGACAAGAAGGGCAAGCAGAAGAAAGTGGCCGACCCGTCGGTTCACGAAGTACTCGCGCCAGTCATCTACGAGCAGCGTGAGGTGTCCGATGAGGACATCATCAACTGGATGATGATCGCCCTGTGCCTGGAAACCGTGCGTTGCCTGGAAGACGGCATCGTTGAAACCGCCGCCGAGGCCGATATGGGCCTGGTGTACGGTATTGGTTTCCCTCCATTCCGTGGTGGTGCGCTGCGTTACATCGACTCGATCGGTGTGGCTGAGTTCGTTGCCCTGGCTGACAAATACGCTGATTTGGGCCCGCTGTACCACCCGACCGCGAAGCTGCGTGAAATGGCCAAAAACGGCCAGAGCTTCTTCGGTTAAGCGCCCAGACGACTAGAGCGAGAATATTTATGAGCTTGAATCCAAGAGACGTGGTGATTGTCGACTTCGGTCGCACGCCAATGGGCCGCTCCAAGGGCGGCATGCACCGCAACACCCGCGCCGAAGACATGTCGGCGCACCTGATCAGCAAATTGCTGGAGCGTAACGTCAAGGTCGACCCTAACGAAGTCGAAGACGTGATCTGGGGCTGCGTCAACCAGACCCTGGAGCAGGGCTGGAACATCGCGCGCATGGCGTCGTTGATGACCCAGATCCCGCACACCGCAGCTGGCCAGACCGTCAGCCGCCTGTGTGGTTCGTCGATGAGCGCGCTGCACACCGCTGCGCAAGCGATCATGACCGGCAACGGCGATGTGTTCGTGGTCGGCGGCGTGGAGCACATGGGCCACGTCAGCATGATGCACGGCGTCGACCCTAACCCGCACATGTCGCTGTACGCGGCAAAAGCCTCGGGCATGATGGGCCTCACCGCAGAAATGCTCGGCAAAATGCACGGCATTACCCGCGAAGCCCAAGACGCATTCGGCGTGCGTTCCCACCAGTTGGCCCACAAGGCGACCGTGGAAGGCAAGTTCAAGGATGAAATCATCCCGATGAACGGTTACGACGAGAACGGTTTCCTCAAACTGTTCGACTACGACGAAACCATTCGTCCGGATACCACCCTGGAAAGCCTGGCGGCCTTGAAACCCGCCTTCAATCCAAAGGGCGGCACCGTGACAGCCGGTACGTCGTCGCAAATCACCGACGGTGCTTCGTGCATGATCGTGATGTCGGCGCAACGTGCCCAGGACCTGGGCATTCAGCCGATGGCGGTGATCCGTTCGATGGCAGTGGCAGGTGTGGACCCGGCAATCATGGGCTATGGTCCAGTACCGGCCACACAAAAAGCCTTGAAGCGCGCGGGCCTGACCATCTCCGATATCGACTTCTTCGAGCTCAACGAAGCTTTCGCCGCACAGGCCCTGCCAGTGCTGAAAGATTTGAAAGTACTCGACAAGATGAACGAGAAGGTTAACCTGCACGGCGGCGCGATTGCCCTGGGCCACCCATTCGGTTGCTCCGGTGCACGTATCTCCGGCACTTTGCTTAACGTGATGAAGCAAAATGGCGGCAACCTTGGGGTTGCAACCATGTGCATTGGTCTCGGCCAAGGCATTTCCACCGTCTTCGAACGTATCTAAACGTTTCGCTGATGGAAGCCGGGGCCCAGTGCCCCGGTTTTTGTTTTTTGGAATTTTTAATATTTTTTTTCAACAAATTTTGCACGAGGGCCAAAGCATGAAAGTCGAACCAGGGCTCTACCAACATTATAAGGGCCCGCAGTACCGCGTTTTTAATGTGGCGCGGCACTCCGAGACCGAAGAAGAAGTGGTGTTTTACCAAGCACTGTATGGCGATTACGGCTTTTGGGTGCGCCCATTGAGCATGTTCCTGGAGACCGTCGAAGTTGACGGCGAGCAGGTCCCGCGCTTTGCTTTGGTGCAGGTCGAACCCAGTCTTTTTTCAGGGCAATAACGGCAGGCCGCGCAGAATGCTGCGCTTGACCTCACCTTGTTGCCACTATATATAGCGTTGCCGCGACAGGCGCCAACTGCCTTTCACTTCTCGAATTCAGGAATTTTCCGATCCATGGGCAAATCGCTGGTCATTGTGGAATCCCCGGCTAAGGCCAAGACCATCAACAAGTACTTGGGCAACGAGTACGTGGTGAAGTCGAGTATCGGCCATATCCGAGACCTGCCCACCAGCGGTTCGGCTAGCGCCAGCAAGGAGCCTGCCGCCAAGCGCGGCAAGGCCGCTGCGGGCGAAGGTCCGGTGCTCAGCCCTAAAGAGAAAGCGCGCAAGCAGCTGGTCTCACGCATGGGTGTGGACCCGGATCACGGCTGGAAGGCTAAGTACGAAATCCTTCCGGGCAAGGAAAAGGTCATCGAAGAGCTGCGCCGGCTCGCCAAAGATGCCGACACCATCTATCTCGCGACGGACTTGGACCGCGAAGGGGAAGCCATTGCCTGGCACCTGCGCGAAGCCATCGGCGGTGATGACAGCCGCTACAAGCGTGTGGTGTTCAACGAAATCACCAAGAAAGCCATCCAGGAAGCCTTCTCCAAGCCGGGTGAGCTGGATATCGACCGTGTTAACGCCCAGCAGGCGCGTCGTTTCCTCGACCGCGTGGTGGGTTACATGGTCTCGCCACTGCTGTGGGCGAAAATCGCCCGTGGCCTGTCCGCCGGCCGTGTGCAATCGGTAGCGGTCAAGCTGGTGGTGGAGCGTGAGCGCGAGATTCGTGCGTTCAACCCCGAAGAATACTGGGAAGTCCACGCCGACCTGGGCACTGCCAAGGGCGCCAACGTGCGCTTTGAAGTGGCCCGTGAGAAAGGCGAGGCCTTCAAGCCGCTGAACGAAGCCCAGGCCATGGCCGCGCTGGAGAAGCTCAAGGCTTCCAGCTACAGCATCGTCAAGCGCGAAGACAAGCCAACCAGCAGCAAGCCGTCGGCGCCGTTCATCACGTCCACCTTGCAACAGGCCGCGAGCAACCGCCTGGGCTTTGGCGTGAAGAAGACCATGATGATGGCCCAGCGCTTGTATGAAGCCGGCTACATCACTTATATGCGTACCGACTCCACCAACCTGTCGCAAGACGCGGTGGCGATGGCGCGCACTTATATTGAAAGCGAGTTCGGCAAGAAGTACCTGCCGGAAAAGCCTAACGTCTACAGCAGCAAGGAAGGCGCACAAGAGGCTCACGAAGCGATTCGTCCTTCCGACGCCAACACCGAGCCAAGCAAGCTGAGCGGCATGGAGCGTGATGCTGAGCGCCTCTACGAGCTGATCTGGCGCCAGTTCCTGGCCTGCCAGATGCTGCCGGCGCAATACCTGTCCACCACCGTCAGCGTGGGCGCAGGCGACTTCGAGCTGCGTGCCAAGGGCCGTATCCTCAAGTTCGACGGCTATACCCGCGTGATGCCGCAAATCGCCAAGCCAGGCGATGACGACGTGCTGCCGGACATGGCCCAGGGCGACACGTTGAAGCTGATCAAGCTCGACCCGTCCCAGCACTTCACCAAGCCGCCGGCGCGTTACTCCGAAGCCAGCCTGGTAAAAGAGATGGAAAAACGCGGTATTGGTCGTCCTTCGACCTATGCGGCAATCATCTCGACCATCCAGGACCGTGGCTACGTAGCGCTGCACAACCGTCGTTTCTACTCGGAAAAGATGGGCGACATCGTCACCGAACGCCTGTCCGAGAGCTTCTCCAACCTCATGGATTACGGCTTCACCGCCGGCATGGAAGAGAACCTCGATGACGTGGCGCAGGGCGAACGCGACTGGAAAAACGTGCTGGATGAGTTCTACGGCGACTTCAAAAAGAAACTCGAAGTAGCCGAAAGCCCTGAAAGCGGCATGCGCGCCAACCAGCCGGTGATGACCGACATCCCGTGCCTGACGTGCGGCCGCCCGATGCAGATTCGTACCGCATCCACCGGTGTGTTCCTCGGTTGCTCGGGCTACAGCCTGCCGCCGAAAGAGCGCTGCAAGGCCACCGTTAACCTGGTGCCAGGCGATGAGATTGCAGCCGACGACGAAGGTGAATCCGAGTCGCTGGTACTGCGCGGCAAGCACCGTTGCCCGATCTGCAGCACGGCGATGGACGCCTACCTGCTCGACGAGAAGCATAAGTTGCACATCTGCGGTAACAACCCGGATTGCAATGGCTACGAGATCGAAGAGGGCACCTACCGCATCAAAGGCTACGAAGGTCCGAGCCTGGAATGCGATAAGTGCGGCAGCGAGATGCAGCTCAAGACCGGTCGTTTCGGCAAGTTCTTCGGCTGCACCAACCCGACTTGCAAGAACACGCGCAAACTGCTCAAAAGCGGTGACGCGGCGCCGCCGAAGATGGACCCGGTGAAGATGCCTGAACTCAAGTGCGAGAAGGTCAACGACACCTACATCCTGCGTGACGGCGCTTCGGGCCTGTTCCTGGCGGCCAGTCAGTTTCCGAAAAACCGCGAGACCCGTGCTCCGTTGGTGATGGAAATCGTGCCGCACAAGGACGAGATCGATCCGAAGTACCACTTCCTGTGTGAAGCGCCGAAGAAGGATCCCGACGGTCGCCCGTCCGTGATCCGCTACAGCCGCAAAACCAAGGAGCAGTACGTGCAGACCGAAGTGGACGGCAAGCCTACCGGCTGGAAAGCTTTCTACGACGGTGGTAAGTGGAAGGTCGAGGACAAGCGCCAGGGCGCTTGATCGGCTGATCTGCCAGCTACAAAGGCCGCCTGAAAAGGCGGCCTTTTTTTACGCTTGCAGGAAACTTGGCTGATCCGTGACACTGTTCAGCCAGCATCACGCTTATTTCGTTGTGGAGATTGCCGTTATGGCCAACGAACTCTATACCCGTACCAATCAGAAAATTTACTTCGCGGGTTTGTCCCTGGAAGCCCTTGGCCGCGCCGAGGAAGGGAAGGAGATGAATGCCATCGCGCTGGTCCAGGCCGGGCGTGAGGCGGCGTTGTTCCACCTCTATGGCGCTTTGCTGGGCCTGTGCCATGAAATTGCCGGGTTCTACCGCTTGCCCCAGGCGGGCGCACCACGCGCAGAAATGCTCATGAACCGCGAAGTGCTGGACAGCATGGCGATTCCTGAACTGGCCGAACTGGTGGAAATGGCGCAGAGCCCCGACAGTTGGGTTGCTCGATTGCTCAAAGCGCATGCGGATATGTTCCAGCCGCCGCGTGTTCCCCATGTGCCCAAGGGTGATGTGACACAGCCGCTGATCGTGGCCGTTGCGCTGGGAGAGGATGAGCCCAAGCCCTTGAGCCGCGAAGAGCTGGAAAGCTGGCGCCAGGAGCTGAAGAAGATGGCGTTGCGGTTTCGTGAAGGCTTGAACGAGTGTTAAGAGGTTTGCGCTGAACAAAGGTGGGAGCTGGCTTGCCTGCGATAGGCTGGGTCAGCTTGCCGGCCATTTGCTGATGCACCGTAATCGCAGGCAAGCCAGCTCCCACATTGAGAGCAGTCTTGCCGAAGAGCACCATTCATCAAGCCGTTAAGAAACCTGTTCAGATCCTCAGCGAGGCTGGGTGGATGACTGATATAATCCCGGCCTTTCGTGGAGAACAGACTTATATGCCAACGTCCTTTCTGGAAATTGTAGAGTTGCCTGACGGCCGAATCGAGCTGCGCAGGGCCGAGGACGAGGGTTCTCTGGTTATTTTGGATTTTTCCGAAGATGCAAAAGTGTTCCTGCAGGGCCAACATGTAGAAGTGGCAAAAGCCATGTTGAGCGTTGGTGTGCAGATGGCTGGTCGCCTGGCCGAAGGCGAGCCGGAGAAGGAAGATGGGCCGCGGGTGCTTCACTGAGTAGCAATGACGCGCTCTCGGAAGTGTTCTGACGACCGGGCTTCTGTGGCGAGGGAGCTTGCTCCCGCTGGGCTGCGAAGCGGCCCTGAATAGATTTAATGCGCTGTATCAGGTATTCCACGGTGCCTGGTTTTGGGGCTGCTGCGCAGCCCAGCGCGAGCAAGCTCGCTCGCCACAACAAGCTCACCTGCCACAACAGGCTCGCCTGCCATAACAAGCCCATCCATACGGCTGGCCTGCAGCAGATCCCATTACCCCAATCGAATATTCAAACTCTGCGCATCGCCCGTGCGCGCGGCGCTGATCAGCTGCTGCTTGGCTGTTGCATTCAGTGGGTTCAACCAGCTCACCACCGTGTGGCTGCGCCCCAGGCGCAAGGCTTCGCACGTCAGTTGCTGAGCACTTTGCGCACCGCGCGGTTGCAGCAGCAGGATGCGCTCACGGTTGAGCCCGGCGTCCCGCAGCCAGGCCTGGGTCAGGCTGGCGGGTGGGGCAATCAGCGTCAGCCAGCGTGCGTCCTGCTCCTCGCTCAATTCTCGAAGGATCGGCGCCAGCAGGCTCAGGCAGCTCCCGGCAGCACCGCGCAACGACAGTTCACTGAACGCCTCAGGTTCGGAGCCCCAAGGGGCCTCGACCGCTTCCTTGAGAATGGGCGCAAGGGGTTGGGCCATAAAGGCCTCGAACAGCGACAGTTGTGTGTGTTGTGGGGTGTGCACGAGTTGCATGGTGCCTCCTTTAGCGGCGAATAACGCCGACGCTCAAGCCTTCGATCACCAGGTCCTGATCTTTCAGGTTCACTTCAATCGGGGCGAACTCAGGGTTCTCGGCCATAAGCCAGACCTTGCTGCCTTCGCGCTTGAAGCGTTTGACGGTGACTTCGTCGCCGATACGGGCGACGACGATCTGACCATTACGGGCTTCGCGAGTGGTGTGGACAGCCAGCAGATCACCGTCGAAAATGCCCACGTCCTTCATGCTCATGCCGTGTACGCGCAACAGGTAGTCGGCACGCGGATGGAAGAAAGTCGGGTTGATGTTGCAGGACTCTTCGACGTGCTGCTGCGCCAGGATCGGCGCACCGGCGGCGACGCGACCGATGATCGGCAGGGTCGATTCGTCGGCCTTGGCTTCAAAGCCAGGGATGCGAATACCGCGTGAAGCACCTGGGGTCATCTCGATCGCGCCTTTGCGGGCGAGGGCCTTGAGGTGTTCTTCGGCGGCGTTGGGGGACTTGAACCCCAGTTCCAGCGCAATTTCCGCTCGCGTCGGCGGGTAGCCGTTGTCGTCGAGGCAGCGCTTGATAAAAGCCAGAATCTCAGCTTGGCGTGGCGTCAGTTTTAGCATGTTGATCGCTCTGTCTTTTTATACAGTGACTGGGATTATATACAGTGAACTGCGCTTGGCAATCATCCTTTTTTGGCACTCCGCTGGACGGTCGTCTGTCACTCTTCCTGCAAGGCATAGACAGCGCTGCCTACAGGGCGCGAAGGATGTGATTAAATAGCGATGAAATAGATGACTGCCCGGCCGGAAAACGGCCTCGCAGGCTTGACAAGACACACCCTGAAACGTATGTTTCAAACAAGTGTTTGTCAGGCGGAGTAGCCATGGCCCAGTCGGAAACCGTTGAACGCATTCTCGATGCTGCCGAGCAATTGTTCGCGGAAAAAGGATTTGCTGAAACTTCATTGCGGCTGATTACCAGCAAGGCTGGGGTTAACCTCGCCGCTGTGAACTATCATTTCGGCTCGAAAAAAGCCCTGATCCAGGCGGTGTTCTCGCGCTTCCTGGGGCCGTTCTGCGCCAGCCTCGACCGTGAGCTGGAGCGTCGCCAGACCAAGCCCGAAAACAAGCCAAGCCTGGAAGACCTGCTGGAAATCCTGGTTGAGCAAGCCTTGGTGGTTCAACCGCGCAGCGGCAATGACCTGTCGATCTTCATGCGCCTGTTAGGGCTGGCCTTCAGCCAGAGCCAGGGCCACTTGCGCCGTTACCTGGAAGACATGTACGGCAAGGTGTTCCGTCGCTACATGCTGCTGGTCAACGAAGCTGCGCCGCGTATTCCGCCGATCGAACTGTTCTGGCGTGTGCACTTCATGCTCGGCGCTGCCGCGTTCAGCATGTCCGGGATCAAGGCGTTGCGTGCGATTGCCGAGACCGATTTTGGCGTCAACACGTCCATCGAACAAGTGATGCGCCTGATGGTGCCGTTCCTTGCCGCCGGCATGCGTGCCGAAACCGGCGTGACCGACCCGGTCATGGCCGCTGCCCAGTTGCGTGCGCGCAGCAAATCTACGCCGGCCGTCGCCAAGGCGTG
The DNA here is from genome assembly GCF_044218855.1 of Pseudomonas sp. B19125. Taxonomy (NCBI): domain Bacteria; kingdom Pseudomonadati; phylum Pseudomonadota; class Gammaproteobacteria; order Pseudomonadales; family Pseudomonadaceae; genus Pseudomonas; species Pseudomonas sp. B19125. The sequence goes on along the minus strand of NZ_CP162589.1, from coordinate 5,196,546 downwards.
ATTGCCCCAGGTGTGCGCGGCGGCTAAGCTAGCCGCCATGCCGATTTCAGCTATTTACTCACAACCCGTTGTGCTCGCTGCGCTTATTGCGCCAGGTGAGGGCAACGGGTTGTGTGCGTTATTTAAGGAAAGTTTATGACTGCTGCCCTGCAAGGTTCGTTAATGGTCGATGTGGCCGGTACTTGGCTGACGGCCGAGGATCGCCAGTTGTTGCGCCAGCCTGAAGTGGGCGGGTTGATCATTTTTGCGCGCAATATCGAGCACCCGCGGCAAGTGCGCGAATTGAGCGCGGCCATTCGCGCGGTGCGCCCAGACCTGCTGCTGGCGGTCGATCAGGAAGGCGGGCGTGTGCAGCGCCTGCGCCAGGGCTTTGTGCGCCTGCCGGCCATGCGTCTGCTGGCGGATAAACCCAACGCCGAATACCTGGCCGAGCAGTGCGGCTGGATAATGGCCACTGAAGTGCTGGCGGTCGGCCTCGACCTGAGCTTCGCCCCGGTGCTTGACCTCGACTACCAACGCAGCGCCGTTGTCGGCACCCGTTCCTTCGAAGGCGATCCGGAGCGCGCTGCCGTGCTCGCGGGTGCATTCATTCGCGGCATGAACAGCGCCGGTATGGCGGCCACCGGTAAACACTTCCCGGGCCATGGCTGGGCCGAGGCGGATTCCCACGTCGCGATTCCAAACGACGAGCGCAGCCTGGAACAGATTCGCGCAAATGACCTGGTGCCTTTCGCACGCCTGAGCAAGCAATTGGCGGCGGTGATGCCGGCCCACGTTATTTATCCGCAAGTGGACGCACAGCCCGCGGGTTTCTCGCGTCGTTGGTTGCAGGACATTCTGCGCGGCGAGCTGCAATTTGATGGGGTGATTTTCAGCGATGACCTGTCCATGGCCGGCGCCCATGTGGTCGGTGATGCGGCCAGTCGAATTGAGGCGGCGCTGACGGCCGGTTGTGATATGGGGTTGGTGTGTAATGACCGTGCTGCTGCGGAGCTGGCACTGACTGCGGCGCAGCGCATGAAGGTCACGCCGTCGGCGCGGATTGCGCGGATGCGTGGGCAGGCGATTGCCTCTACGGAGTACAAGCAGGATCCGCGTTGGCTGGTGGCGCTTACCGCGTTGCGCGATGCTCAGTTGATCGACTGAACACCGCGTCGCTGCCATCGCAGGCAAGCCAGCTCCCACTCTCGATTTGTGAATACATTCAAGGGTGGGAGCTGGCTTGCCTGCGATAGCGATCTAACCGTCAGCGCTTCTCTTGCTTGTTGGGCAACGGCGCAAACAACGCCTCGATATCCTCATTACCCAACTGCCAATCCCCGGTCGTGCGCCCATCCAGCACGCCTGCTGCCAGATCAGACTTTTCCTTCTGCAGGTGTTGGATCTTCTCCTCCACCGTGCCTCGCGCAATCATCTTGTACACGAACACTGGCTTCTCCTGCCCGATGCGATACGCACGGTCGGTCGCCTGGTTTTCCGTCGCCGGGTTCCACCACGGGTCATAGTGGATCACCGTATCCGCCTCGGTCAGGTTCAAGCCCACGCCGCCGGCCTTCAGGCTGATCAGAAAAATCTGCAGCTTGCCGCTCTGAAAATCCTTCACTGGCGTGCGCCGGTCGCGGGTCTGGCCGGTGAGTAATGCGTAGGGCACGCCGCGTTTTTTCAGCTCGGCTTCGATCAGGCTCAGCATCGAGGTGAACTGCGAGAACAACAATATTCGGCGCCCTTCGGCAAACAGCTCTTCGAGCATTTCCAGCAGGCTGTCGAGTTTGCCCGAGCTGCTGCCACGGGCGGGCAGGGTGGCGTCGTTGACCAGGCGCAGGTCGCAGCACACCTGGCGCAACTTGAGCAGCGCTTCAAGAATGATGATCTGGCTGCGCGCCACGCCCTTGCGGGTGATTTCGTCGCGCACCTTCTTGTCCATGGCCAGGCGCATGGTTTCGTACACGTCGCGCTGGGCCTCATTGAGGTCGACCCAATGGATGATCTCGGTCTTGGGCGGCAGCTCGGTGGCCACCTGCTCTTTGGTGCGGCGCAGCAGGAAAGGTTTTATCCGACCGTTGAGGTGTTGCAAGCGCACCTCACTGGCGCGCTTTTCGATGGGCACGCGGTAATCGCGGTTGAAGCTTTTTACGTCACCCAGCCAGCCCGGCAGCAGGAAGTGGAACAGCGACCACAGCTCGCCCAAGTGGTTTTCCAGCGGCGTGCCGCTCAGGCACAGGCGCTGGCGAGCAGTGAGCTCGCGCGCGGCCTGGGCAGCCTTGCTGTTGGGGTTCTTGATGTATTGGGCTTCATCGAGGATCAGCACATGCAAGGGCAGGGCGGCGAGCGTGTCGATGTCCTTGGGCAGCAGCGCGTAGGTGGTCAGCAGCAGGTCATAGTCCTGCAAATGGGGGAAATGTTTCTTACGGCCAGCGCCGTATAGCGCCTGCACCCGCAGTTGCGGTGTGAAGTGCGCCGCCTCATCCAGCCAGTTGGGAATCAGGCTGGTGGGCATCACCACCATGCACGGTCGGTCGAGGCGCCCGGCGGCCTTTTCGCTGAGAATATGCGCCAGGGTCTGCAGGGTTTTGCCCAGGCCCATGTCATCGGCAAGGATCCCGCCGACATCGAGCTGACGCAGCGACTGCATCCAGCTCAAGCCTTCCAGCTGATACGGGCGCAAGGTCGCGTTCAAGCCCTCGGGCGCCACGCAGGTGAAGTCCTTGATGTCGCGCAGGCGCTGGGCGAAATTGCGGATCTTCTCACCGCCTTCCCATTGCAGCGGTAGGTCTTCCAGCGGGTTCAGGCGTATGGCATCGGCTTTGGCCAGGCGCAAGCTGGTGGTGCCGGTTTCCTGTAGGTAAAACTCGCCAAGGGTTGCCAGCACCGGCTTGAGCCTGCCGTACGGCAACGCCACTTGCAGCGGGCCGTGGCCGTTGGGCAGGCCGGGAATATTCACCAGGATCAGCTCGTCGTCACGGCGCCGGGCAAGTTTTTCCGGGTTGAGGATTTCGGTATGCGAACGCATCAAGTTGAGCAAAATCGGCAACAGGCTCAGGCGCTCGCCATTGACGATAATCCCCAGCTCCAGGTCGAACCAGTCGCGTTCCGGGCCTTCGTCGACGGTGGCGTACCAGTCATCGACGGTGCTCAAGTCGAAACCGAAATCCTCATCGATCTGCAACTCCCAACCCTCGGCGCGCAAGGTCGGCGAGGCGTTGAGGGTGAAGTTCAACCAGGCGCTGTCATTGACCATTTCGAACAATTCACCGGCACTCTCCGGCAAGGCCTTGCTCTGGCGTGTAGCGATCTTGAAGCCCAGCAGGCGCAGTTGTTCGCGATAGGGTTGCTCCAGTTCCGGATGGCGCTTGATGCGCAGGCTCTGGGTTTCCTGGCGCACGATGATGTCGGCGTTTTTTTGCCCGCTGACATAGTTGCCCAGGTAATTGAACGACAGCGCCGCACGGTGCTGGATATAGCGCTGCATCTTGCCATTACGCGGTTCAAACGCGCTGAACTCCACGCTGGCCAGCCACAGGCGCGGCACTGGCCGCACATCTTCCATCACCACCTGTGGCAGCACCACGCGGTTATCCAGCACGGCCTGGAGTTTTTCCAACAACTCGGCATCTTGCGCGGCGGCCGGGTAAGCCAGGGTTTCCTGGACCTTGAGCAGCACTGCCGCGATGTGTTTGCAGTTGGTGTGTACCGGGCAGGTGCAGCGGCTGTCCACCAGGATCAGCGTGCCCTTGGCCGATTCGCGCAGCGAGATGGTTTGTCGGTAAACATTGCCGCCCGAGCCTTCGCAGCTGGCGATGATGGTGCTGTCGCCGGACTCGACGATGCGCACGCGGTTTTCCAGGGCGTAGCGCCGCCCGCGCTCAAGGCTTTGCTCTTTAAAGCGATTGGCCCACGAAGGGGCCAGGGGTTTGGTCAACGACGACGTCAGGGGCATGGCGCTGGATCAGTCCTGAATGTCGGGCGGTGGCGCACTGGGTGGTTTGGCGGTCAGCGACGTGATCTTGATCAGCAGCGCCAAGTGGCCGCCATCCAGGTAATTGAGTTGGTTGTTCTTGGTGCGCACGTCTTGCTGGCTCAAGTGTTCGCTGGCAATCACGCTGCCATTGGCGTCGAACTGGTTGATCCAGAAATCCGCGTCGATATCGGTAAAGCGCCCCAGCTGCAGGTTCAGCGTGCCTTCGATGGGGAACTGGCCGAACTGCTCCTGGCCGTCGGTAATGGCCAGCTTCACCGGTTGCTCACCGAGGTTCTGATCCCAGGCGCGGTGCAGCAATACGGTGTAACTGTTGTCCGCACTCAGCTTGTCGACGATGTTGCCCAGCCGCGGTGGGCTCAGTTTGTCGGTCGGCAACCGCGCCGCGCCGGCATCCCAGTTTTCCGGCGCGGCGCGGCTATTGATCACCGGTTCGGCGTTCTGGCGCACCAGGATCATTTCAACCAGGTACGGGCTGTCGGCAAACGCCGAAGGTGCGACCACCACCAACACTAAGCTCAGAATGCGGAACAGGCGCATGGGGGCGTCCTTCAAGCAGATTTCGGGATGAGGCGCTCAAACAGCGCCTCCAGGGTATTGAAGCGTTCTTCGGCACGCTCCATCGGCACCATGAATTTGAACAGCGTAGCCCCTTCGAACTTGTAGCGGTTGGGTTGGCCCTGAATCAGTTTGATCAGCACCAATGGGTCCACCGGCGTTTGCGCCTCGAACTCGATGCGCCCACCCTGCGGCCCGGCGTCGACTTTCTTGATGCCCAGCTGTTCGGCCTGCAATTTCAGCAGCGTCAGGCGCACCAGGTTCTTGGTTGGCTCGGGCAGCAGGCCGAAGCGGTCGATCATCTCGACTTGCAAGTCCTTGAGGCCTTCTTCGTCGGTGGCCGAGGCGATGCGCTTGTACAGAATCAGCCGCGCATGCACGTCGGGCAGGTAGTCCTCGGGAATCAGCGCCGGCAAACGCAGGTTGATTTCCGGGCCGCCGCCCAAGGGTTGGTCGAGGTTCGGTTGTTCGCCCTTGCGGATGGCTTTCACTGCGCGCTCGAGCATCTCCATATACAAGGTGAAACCCACGGCCTGGATCTGTCCGCTCTGGCCGTCGCCGAGCAGTTCGCCGGCGCCACGGATTTCCAGGTCGTTGGTGGCCAGTACAAAACCGGCACCGAGGTCCTGGGTATTGGCGATCGCTTCCAGGCGCTTTTCGGCATCGGAGGTGATCTGTTGGCGCGGCGGAGTCAGCAGGTAGGCATAGGCCTGGTGGTGACTACGGCCCACACGGCCACGCAGCTGGTGCAATTGCGCCAGGCCAAACTTGTCGGCGCGCTCGATGATGATGGTGTTGGCGCTTGGCACGTCGATGCCGGTCTCGATGATGGTCGAGGCAATCAGCACATTGAAGCGCTTGTGATAGAAGTCGCTCATGACTTGTTCGAGTTCGCGCTCGCGCATCTGCCCGTGGCCGATGGCAATACGGGCTTCCGGCACCAGTTCGGCGAGGTCGGCGGCGCATTTCTCGATGGTCTTCACGTCGTTGTGCAGGTAATACACCTGGCCGCCACGCAGCAATTCGCGCAGCAGTGCTTCCTTGACCGTGCTTTTGTTCTGCTCCATCACAAAGGTGCGCACCGACAACCGGCGCGCCGGCGGCGTGGCAATGATCGACAAGTCGCGCATGCCCGACACGGCCATGTTCAGCGTGCGTGGGATCGGCGTCGCAGTGAGCGTAAGAATGTCGACTTCGCTGCGCAGGGCCTTGAGCTGTTCTTTTTGACGCACACCAAAGCGGTGCTCTTCGTCGATGATCACCAGGCCCAGGTTCTTGATCTTCACATCGTCCGACAGCAGCTTGTGCGTGCCGATCACGATATCGATCTTGCCCTCGGCCAGGTCAGCGACGGCGGCGTTGACTTCCTTGGCGGATTTGAACCGGCTCATCACTTCCACGGTCACCGGCCAGTCGGCAAAGCGATCACGGAAGCTGTTGTAGTGCTGTTGGGCGAGCAGGGTGGTGGGTACCAGGATCGCCACCTGGCGGCCACCGTGCACGGCAATAAACGCCGCGCGCATGGCCACTTCGGTTTTGCCGAAGCCCACGTCGCCGCACACCAGGCGGTCCATCGGCTTGGGCGCCAGCATATCGGCGCGCACCGCTTCGATGGTGGTTTGCTGGTCGGGAGTTTCTTCGAAGGCAAAGCCGGCGCTGAAGGTGGCGTAGTCGGCTTTCGGGTCGGCAAACGCATAGCCTTCGCGCGCGGCACGGCGGGCATAAATGTCGAGCAACTCGGCCGCTACGTCGCGCACCTGTTCGGCGGCCTTGCGCTTGGCTTTCTGCCAGGTCTCGGAGCCCAGGCGATGCAACGGCGCCAGCGCGTCGTCGCTGCCGGTATAGCGGGCGATCAGGTGCAGGCTGGCCACCGGCACATAGAGCTTGGCGCCTTCGGCGTATTCCATGGTGAGGAATTCGGCGGCCTGGTTGTCGATCTCCAGGGTCTGCAGGCCCAGGTAGCGGCCCACGCCGTGGTCGATATGCACCACCGGCGCGCCTTCGCGCAGCTCGGTGAGGTTCTTGATCACCGCATCGTTGTTGGCGTCGGCGCGTTTTTCACGGCGCCGGCGCTGCATCACGCGCTGACCGAACAGCGGGCTCTCGGCGATGAGTGCCAGCGCCGGGTCGTCCAGCAACAAGCCTTCGTCCAGCGGCGCAATGGTGATCGCCAGGCGCTCTTTGCTGGCGACGAAATCCGGCCAGCTGTCGACGGTTTTCGGGCGCAGCTTCAGGCGTTCCAGTAATTCCAGCAGCACTTCGCGACGGCCGGCGGATTCGGCGGTAAACAGCACGCGGCCAGGGAAGTCGCCAAGGAAATTCGACAGCGCTTCCAGTGGCTGGGTGGCTTTGGCCTGGATCGCCAAGTCCGGCAACGTGCTTGCCGGGAAACGCTCGCGGCCACTGCCGGTGTCCACGTCCTGCTGGCTGGCGACCACGCGCGGCCAGTTTTTCAGGCGGGCGAAGCAGTCTTCCACCGGCAGGAACAGCTCGGCGGGCGGCAATAAAGGTCGCGACGGGTCGACGCGGCGCTCTTCGTAGCGGTTGCGCACGTCGTTCCAGAAGTTTTCCGCCGCCTGCTCGATGCCCGGCAGCGAGAACACTTGGGTGTCTGCGGGCAGGTAATCGAACAGGGTGGAGGTTTCGTCGAAGAACAGCGGCAGGTAGTACTCGATACCGGCCGGTGTAATCCCGCTGCTTAAATCCTGAAAGATCGGGCAGCGGCGGAAGTCGACGTCGAAGCGTTCGCGAAAGCGCGCCTTGAAGCGCGTGACCGCGTCTTTTTGCAGCGGGAATTCGCGCGCCGGCAGCAGCTTGATCGACTCTACTTTGTCGATGGAGCGCTGGTTGTCCGGGTCGAAGGTGCGCAACGTCTCGATTTCGTCATCGAACAGGTCGATGCGGTACGGCAGTTTGCTGCCCATCGGGAACAGGTCGATCAACGCACCACGCACCGCGAATTCGCCGTGTTCGTACACCGTGTCGACGCAGCGGTAGCCGCTGGCTTCCAGGCGCGTGCGCATCTGCTCTACATCGAGTTTCTGGCCGACATCCAGCACCAGGCTGCTGCCGAGCAGGAACTTGGTCGGCGCCAGGCGGTGCAGGGCGGTGGTGATCGGCACCACCAGCACGCCGTGCGCCAGTTCCGGCAGGCGGTACAGGCTGGCAATGCGCTGGGAAATGATGTCCTGGTGCGGCGAGAACAGGTCGTAGGGCAGGGTTTCCCAGTCGGGGAAATGCAGCACCGGCAAATCGGGGGCGAAGAAGCTCAGCTCCTGCTCCAGCCGCTCGGCGCTTTGGCTGTCGGCGGTGAGTAGCAGGGTAAAGCGCTTGGCTGCGCTGGCAGCCTCGGCAATGGCCAGGCTCAGGGCGGCACCGGGCAGGTTGCCCCAGTGCTGTTTACCTGCCGCGGCAGGGAGAAGCGGTAGACGCAGAACGGGCACGGAAGGTTGAGCTCCAAGCGTTGCGACAAAGTCGGTAATTGTAGCGGCCCAAGGTGCCGCCTGTCAGTTGCTGACTGAACCTATTACGGTTTGCAGGAAATGTAGTGGCTAAGACAAACAATGGCGGGTTTTGACTCAATATGTAGTGCCATTTTGTGCAGATGTTTCGGAGGGTTACGGACAAGTCGGCGTTGGCGCTCAACCAGCGGCCTTCTGGAAGCCGCGTATTTACTGGGCTGCAGCGGTGTGTGATTTTTTCGCAAGCACTTTTTGTTGCCCGACGCGCATTGCTCCGAGGCCGGTCGGGCGGCATAATGTAGCCCCTTTTTTCTGCCCCTACATGTGGAAGGTTCCCGTGACTCAGAAGCCCGACCAGTGTCTTGGTGAATGGATCGACCGTGAAGCACTCGCTGAAGCGATGATTCCGCTTATCGGTCAGCTGTACCGCAATAACAATGTGGTGAGCTCGATCTATGGCCGCAGCCTGATCAACCAGTCAGTCATCGCGATTCTCAAAGCCCATCGCTTTGCTCGCCATCGTTCTGCCGACGACAGCGAACTCTCCGTCCACGAAACATTCCCTCTGCTTAAAGCCATGAGCGAGCTCAAGCTCGGCGCGGCTTCGGTAGACCTGGGCAAGTTGGCTTACAAGTTCCGCAAAGAAGGTGCCGGCCGCAGCGCCGAGCAGTTCGTGCGTGAAGAAATGGCCGATGTGGTTGGCCAGCAAAACGCTGCAGCCCGCAAAGGCACCGACGTGGTGTTGTACGGCTTCGGTCGTATCGGCCGCCTGCTGGCGCGCATCCTGATCGAAAAAACCGGTGGCGGCGACGGCCTGCGCCTGCGTGCCATCGTGGTGCGTAAAGGCGCCGAGAACGACCTGACCAAGCGTGCCAGCCTGCTGCGCCGCGACTCGGTACATGGCCCGTTCAACGGCACCATCGTCATCGACGAAGAAAACAACACCATCACCGCCAACGGTAACCTGATCCAGGTGATCTACGCGAAGAACCCGGCCGAGGTGGATTACACCCAATACGGCATCAAGGACGCACTGCTGGTGGACAACACCGGTGTATGGCGTGATGCCGAAGGCCTGGGCCAGCACCTGGCCTGCCCAGGTATCGACCGCGTTGTACTGACTGCGCCTGGCAAGGGCAAGCTCAAGAACATCGTGCACGGTATCAACCACGGCGAAATCACCGCTGACGACAAGATCGTGTCCGCTGCTTCCTGCACCACCAACGCCATCGTGCCGGTGCTGAAGGCTGTGAATGACAAGTTCGGCATCGTGAATGGTCACGTTGAAACGGTTCACTCGTACACCAACGACCAGAACCTGATCGACAACTTCCACAAAGGCGATCGCCGCGGCCGTAGCGCCGCGTTGAACATGGTGATCACCGAGACCGGTGCCGCCACCGCTGCTGCCAAGGCCCTGCCTGAGCTGGCCGGCAAGCTGACCGGTAACGCGATCCGCGTACCGACGCCGAACGTGTCGATGGCCATTCTCAACCTGAACCTTGAGAAAGCCGCCACCCGCGAAGAGATGAACGAGTACCTGCGCTACATGGCGCTGCACTCCGACCTGCATAAGCAGATCGACTTCGTTAACTCGCAGGAAGTGGTGTCCACCGACTTCGTGGGCTCGCGTCACGCCGGTGTGGTCGACGCTGAAGCGACCATTACCCAGGACAACCGCGTTGTTCTGTACGTGTGGTACGACAACGAGTTCGGCTACAGCTGCCAGGTGGTTCGTGTGATGGAAGACATGGCCGGGGTTAACCCGCCAGCATTCCCGCGCTAAGCCTTTGCGGTAAATGAAAAAGCCCCGACTGGTTCGGGGCTTTTTTGTGGCTGTTGGTTTTGTGGTGAATATCAGGGCCTCATCGCAGGCAAGCCAGCTCCCACATTTCGACTTGTGAGCACCGTCAAATGTGGGGGCTGGCTTGCCTGCGATAGCGGTCTATCAGGCGCCGCCAACCACCGAAGCCTGCGCAGTCCGCAGTTCATGCCGATTGCCTTTAAACAGCACCAACGTCGCAATCAGCCCCAACACCGCCGCACCACTGAGCCAAATCCCTGGCGCCGCCTTGTTATCCAGCACATGGATCAGGTAAGTACAGGCCGCCGGCGTAAACCCACCAAAGGTCGCCGTTGCCAGGCTATAAGCCAGCGAGAATCCAGTGGTGCGCACTTCAATCGGCATGATCTCGGTAAGCGCCACCACCATCGCCCCGTTGTACGAGCCATACAGGAACGACAACCACAACAGCACGATCAGCAGATGGCTGAAACTCGGATTCGCCACCAGCCACGACAGCGCCGGATACGCTGTGAGAATTGCCAGAATCGTCGCACCCAGCAGCAAGGGTTTGCGCCCGATCTTGTCGGACACCGCGCCCATCACCGGCAGCCAGATAAAGTTGGAGATGCCCACGCACACCGTCACCAGCAATGCGTCGAAGTCAGACAGGTGCAGTTCGGCCTTGCCGAAGGTCGGGGTGTAAGCGGTAATGAGGTAGAACGACACGGTGGTCATCACCACCAGCGCCATGCCGGCGATGACGATGCCAAAGTTCTGGCCGATCGAACGCACGATTTCCTGCAGGGTAGGGCGGTGTTTACGTGCCTGGAACTCTGGGGTTTCCTCCAGCGAACGGCGAATCACGAAGATCACCGGCACGATCAGGCAGCCGATCAGGAACGGCACGCGCCAGCCCCAGTCGCCCATCTCTTCCGGGCTGAGCCAGTGGTTGAGGCCCACGCCGAGCAAACCGGCGAACACCACCGCAGCCTGCTGGCTGGCGGACTGCCAACTGACGAAAAAGCCCTTGCGGCCCGGTGTGGCGATTTCTGCCAGGTACACCGACACACCGCCCAGCTCGACGCCGGCAGAGAAACCCTGAAGCAGTCGACCGAACAGCACGATCAGCGGCGCGGCCACACCCAATGTGGCGTAGCCGGGCACACAGGCAATCAGGATGGTGCCGGCGGCCATCAAGGCCAGCGTGATGACCAGGCCCTTTTTGCGGCCGTGGCGGTCGATATAGGCGCCAAGGAAGATTGCGCCCAGTGGCCGCATCAGGAAACCGGCGCCGAAGGTCGCAAGCGATAGCATCAACGAGGCAAACGCGCTGTCGCTGGGAAAGAAGGTCTTGGCAATGGCCGTGGCGTAGAAGCCGTAGACCATGAAGTCGAACATCTCGAGGAAGTTGCCGCTGACAACGCGAAAAATCGCTTTGCCTTTGCCCGTGGTAGTGGACATGTCATGCACTCATGTTGGCTGTCTTATTAGTGATCCCTGGTCATTACTCGTCCTTGCTGCAGTTTTGTAACCATATGTGTATTGGCCATTACCGGCAATAAAAATTGATAGCAAGCATGACTAAATGCGCAGTTGTCGAGGGCGATGAAAATCAAATGTGGGAGCTGGCTTGCCTGCGATAGCGGCGTGTCAGTCCGCAAATGAGTGGCTGACCCACCGCTATCGCAGGCAATCCAGCTCCCACAGGGTTCTTTGGTGTTTTTGGGGGCGTTGGTTAGTTCAGGAGGGCGTTGCGCAGGCTGTCCGACAGGCCTTTCGGCGCGAGCCAGATACCGAGGTAGGCCTTTGCCAATTCATCATCGCGACTGCTGAACACCACTTGCTCATTGATCTCCAGGCTCAGCCCACGCCCAGGACGAAAATCCAGGGCGTAACGGTCACCGCTGCGAATGTTGCGGAAACTGGCGTGCAGTTGGTCCAGCTCAGGCTTCAGGCGGGCGAGGGTTGCAGCGGATTGCTGACGTTCAAGGGTAGCCGTAGCGGCCTTGATCACATCATTGCGGTCGATGTCGCGAAAGTAATACAGCGCCAGGCGCACAGCCTTTTGCTGGTCCCAGGCCTGTTTGGCGCTGATATCAGCTGGAGCGTACAGCGCGGCCGCATACACATCCGCCCAGAGATACACCAGCACCGCCTGGTTTTTCAGCGCCAGCTCATGCGTTTGCGCAGCAAAACCGGCTTGCTTAAGCCGACTCGCTTCACTGGCGTGCGCTGTCAGCGAAAAAATCATCATTAAACAGAAAACCACATGCCGCATAATGGCCCCGCCTGCGAAGGTGCGTGTCAGCAGTGTAATGCCAGTTTGCAGTTCCTGTAGTAAAGGCAAGACTGGCCTACGACGCGACCAAGGGTTAATGTGCGCGGCGTTGAGCCTTATATAGACTGTGCCCCGGCTCACACACTTGAGCCAAAAATTTCCTTCATGCCCGCTGGCCGCGGCATGATTTAGCCAGGCGTCCAACCGTACGCCTGGCCTGTTCTGAGGAGTACGCATGGCTGTCTACAACTACGACGTGGTGGTACTGGGTTCCGGCCCGGCTGGAGAAGGTGCGGCAATGAACGCCGCCAAAGCGGGGCGCAAGGTGGCGATGGTCGATAGCCGTCGCCAGGTCGGCGGTAACTGCACCCACCTGGGTACCATCCCGTCCAAGGCCTTGCGTCACTCGGTGCGCCAGATCATGCAGTTCAACACCAACCCGATGTTCCGGGCCATTGGTGAGCCGCGCTGGTTCTCGTTCCCGGACGTGCTTAAAAGCGCCGAGAAAGTCATCTCCAAGCAAGTTGCGTCTCGCACGGGTTACTACGCCCGTAACCGCGTCGACCTGTTTTTTGGCACCGGCAGTTTCGCCGACGAGCAAACCGTCGAAGTGGTCTGCGCCAATGGCGTGGTCGAGAAGCTGGTGGCCAAGCACATCATCATCGCCACCGGTTCGCGCCCGTATCGCCCAGCCGATATCGATTTCCACCACCCGCGTATCTACGATAGCGACACCATCCTGAGCCTGGGCCACACCCCGCGCAAACTGATCATCTATGGCGCCGGCGTTATCGGCTGTGAATACGCCTCGATCTTCAGTGGCCTGGGTGTGTTGGTGGAGCTGGTCGACAACCGCGACCAGTTGCTGAGCTTCCTCGACTCGGAAATCTCCCAGGCGTTGAGCTACCACTTCAGCAACAACAACATCACCGTGCGCCACAACGAAGAGTACGAGCGGGTCGAAGGCCTGGATAACGGGGTGATTTTGCACCTCAAGTCCGGCAAGAAGATCAAGGCCGACGCCTTGCTGTGGTGCAACGGCCGTACCGGCAACACCGACAAGCTGGGCATGGAAAACATCGGGGTCAAGGTCAACAGCCGTGGCCAGATCGAAGTGGATGAGAATTACCGCACCTGCGTACCGAACATCTACGGTGCCGGTGACGTGATCGGCTGGCCGAGCCTGGCCAGTGCTGCGCATGACCAGGGCCGTTCGGCCGCTGGCAGCATCGTCGACAATGGCAGCTGGCGTTATGTGAACGACGTGCCGACCGGGATCTACACGATTCCCGAGATCAGCTCGATCGGCAAGAACGAACACGAACTGACCAAGGCCAAGGTGCCTTATGAAGTCGGCAAGGCATTCTTCAAGAGCATGGCGCGTGCGCAGATCGCCGGTGAGCCGCAAGGCATGCTGAAGATCCTGTTCCACCGTGAAACCCTTGAGGTTCTCGGCGTGCATTGCTTCGGCTACCAGGCCTCGGAGATCGTGCACATCGGCCAGGCGATCATGAGCCAACCGGGTGAGCAAAATACCCTCAAGTATTTTGTAAACACCACGTTCAACTACCCGACCATGGCCGAAGCCTATCGGGTAGCGGCCTACGACGGCCTCAACCGGCTTTTTTGAGCGGCTCCGGCCGGTGGCCTGAGCCGGCCGGGGAGACCGATTTCAGTAATTCTCGAGGGTGGCAGTGGCCAAACCGGGAAAGTCTGTAATCAGGCTATCTACGCCGAAGTCGGCGAGCCTGCGCATCAGCGCAGGTTCGTTGACCGTCCACACGGACACGTGCAAACCCTGACGCTGGGCTTTTTCCAGGCGCTCGGGGGTGCACAACGTCCAGTTCAACGCCAAGTACTCACAGCCGTAGTTCTGCGCGACCTTCAACGGGTCGAGCCAGGCGTATTCGGCCACCAGGCCGCGTGACAGGTCCGGGGTGAGCTCAACCGCCGCTTTTAATACTTCCCGAGAACTTGAGGTCACGGTGACCTTGTCCATCAGGCCATGCCGCACGGCCATCTCGCGGATCGCCAGCACAGTGGTCGCGGCGCGGGTGCGCGAGGCACTTTTGACTTCCAGCTGCCAGTGATCGAAGTCGCACTGTTCGAACAGTTCTTCCAGGCGCGGAATCGGGCACGGTTTGACCCAGCCTGGGCCACCTTTGCGCGCGTCCATCTTTACCAGGTCGGCGGCTGAATATTCGACGACCTTGCCGCGCCGGTCGGCGGTGCGCTTGAGGGTCGGGTCGTGGATCACCATCAACTCGCCGTCCATGGACAGGTGCAAGTCCAGTTCGCAACGGCGTACACCGTGCTTGAGGCACTCCTGAAAGCTGGTCAGGGTGTTTTCCGGTGCTTCGCCTTTGGCACCGCGGTGGCCGTAAATCAGGGTCACAGTTGCTCCTTTGCGCCAGATAGGCTGGCGTGTTCAATACGTATTCAGAGGTCGTCGCTTTGTTCCCGCGCCAGACGGCGTTCCTGTGCCTGTTTCTGCAGGATATAGCGCGCCAGCAACTGGCGTTGGGCGTCGGTCATGGATTCGAACTCCGTGCCCACGTCAAAACCATCGCCTTTGGGCTCGCAATGCGTCACGCGTGCGCGCAGCAGCAGGCCGAGCGCCTGGGGCATCAGCACCAGCTTGACCGCCAGGTGCGCGCCGGGCGCCAGCGGCGTGGGGCGCTGGAAGTCGATGCCGCCTTCGGAGATGATCACCGGCTGCGGTGCGCCGACTTCGTCCAACAGACCACGGGCCATGATCTGGCTGAGCAGGTCCACGCGTTTGTTCTGGACTTTGAGAAAGGCCGCCAGGCTGCGATCTTTCTCGCTGATCTGGCGCAGCAGGTGCTGGGCTTCGAATTCGCTGAGGTGCAGTTCGCTGAGCAGATTGAACAGCGGGGAATCATCCAGCAACACTTCCTTGCTCGCCGCTTCCGGGGCAGACAGTGTGCTGATTTGAAGTGCGATCATGTCGTCGATACGGTAGTATTCGCGGCGTTCTTCTTCATCTAATGTCGACATGGCGAACCCCAGGTAACGGTAATGGTCAGAGTGTAAAGCTGCTTACCAGACCCCGCCACCGGGACGTCTTCTTTTCCTCCGAACAAGCCCCGACATGTTCAGACCTCTCTTCGTATTTATTGGCACGCGTTATACCCGTGCAAAGCGCCGCAATCATTTTGTGTCGTTCATTTCCCTGACCTCAATGATCGGGCTCGCCTTGGGCGTGGTCGTGATGATCGTGGTGCTGTCGGTGATGAACGGCTTCGATCATGAGATGCGCACCCGCGTGCTGGGCATGGTGCCCCACGCGACCATCGAGTCCGATGAACCCATCAACGACTGGCAAAGCCTGGCCGCCAAGGTCAAGCAGAACCCCAAGGTGGTGGCCGTTGCGCCGTTTACCCAGATGCAGGGGCTGCTGACCAACGACGGCAAGGTGCAGAAGATCCTGCTCAATGGCGTTGACCCGGCCCAGGAACGTAACGTGTCGATCATCGACAAGTTCATGTTGCAGGGCAAACTCGACGACTTGGCACCCGGCAGCTTCGGCATCGTGATCGGCGACAAGGCGGCGGCCAAGCTCGGCGTGGGCATCGGCGACAAGCTGACCTTCGTCGCGCCGGAAGTCACCGTGACCCCGGCCGGCATGTTCCCGCGCATGAAGCGCTTTACCGTGGTCGGCACCTTCCACGTCGGCGCCGGCGAAATCGACGGCTACCTGGGCCTCACCAACCTTACCGACCTGGCCCGCCTGCATCGCTGGCAGCCGGATCAGGTGCAGGGCCTGCGCCTCAAGTTCAACGACCTGTTCGATGCACCGCGCGGCGCGTGGGAAATCGCCCAGCACCTGGGCGACTCGCAGTACTACGCCCGCGACTGGACCCGCACCCACGGCAACCTCTACCAGGCCATCCGCATGGAAAAAGCCATGATTGGCCTGCTGTTGCTGCTGATCGTCGCCGTGGCTGCGTTCAACATCATCTCCACGCTCGTGATGGTGGTGAACGACAAGAAGGGCGATATCGCCATCCTGCGTACCCTTGGCGCCACGCCGGGCCAGATCATGGCGATCTTCATGGTGCAGGGCACCGTGATCGGCGTAGTCGGCACCTTGATCGGTACCGCCGTCGGCATTCTGGCCGCGCTGAACGTCAGCGCCGCCATTGCCGCGCTGGAAAAAGTCATCGGCCACAAGTTTCTCAACGCTGACGTCTACTTCATCGACTACTTGCCGTCCCAGGTTCAGGCCCAGGACGTGTTGATGGTGGGCGGCGCCGCGTTGCTATTGAGTTTCCTTGCCACCCTGTATCCAGCCTGGCGCGCGGCACGCACCCAGCCAGCACAGGCCTTACGTTATGAGTGAATCGGGCATGAGTGAAAAAGCTATCTTGAGCTGCCGCAACCTGGGCAAATCCTACGAGGAAGGCCCGGAGTCGGTAGTGGTGTTGTCCAACCTGCAGCTGGAACTGCACCCGGGCGAGCGCGTGGCGATCGTCGGCAGTTCCGGTTCCGGCAAAAGTACCTTGCTCAACCTGTTGGGCGGCCTGGATACGCCTTCCGAGGGCAGCGTGTGGCTGGCCGGCGAAGAACTGTCGGCACTGGGTGAAAAAGCCCGTGGCCAACTGCGCAACCGTTCGCTCGGTTTTGTGTACCAGTTCCACCACCTGCTGCCGGAATTCACCGCACTGGAAAACGTGTGCATGCCGCTGCTGATCGGCAAGACCGCGATCCCGGAAGCCCGCCAGCGCGCCAAGGCACTGCTGGAGCGCGTCGGCCTTGGCCATCGCCTGGAGCACAAACCGGCGGAACTGTCCGGCGGCGAGCGCCAGCGTGTGGCCATCGCCCGTGCCCTGGTGAACAACCCAGGCCTGGTGATGCTCGATGAGCCGACCGGCAACCTCGACTCGCATACCGCGCAAGGCATCAAGGACTTGATGCTGGAACTGAGCACCCAGATGCGCACCGCGTTCCTGGTGGTCACCCATGACATGAGCATGGCCCGCCAGATGGACCGCGTGTTGCACCTGCAGGAAGGTCATCTGGTCGCCATCTGACCCGTTTCAAGCCTGGCTTTTTTAAGCCAGGCTTTTTCATTTTTTTAAACGGTGCCCGCGAATGTTCAGACCGTTATCGATTTTTATCGGCACGCGCTATACCCGCGCCAAGCGCCGCAACCGTTTTGTCTCGTTTATCTCGATGACCTCGATGATCGGCCTCGCCCTGGGCGTGCTGGCGATGATCGTGGTGCTGTCGGTAATGAACGGCTTCCAGCGTGAAATGAGCACGCGCATCCTCGGCATGGTGCCCCACGCCACTATCGTCGGTGTAAACCCGATTGATAACTGGCAGCCCGTGGCCGCCGCCGCGCTGAAGAACCCCGAGGTCACCGCTGCGGTGCCGTTCACACAGATGGACGGCATGTTCTCCTACAAGGGCGCGATGCAGCCGATCGAGATCAGCGGCGTTGACCCGGCCCAGGAAGGCAAGGTGTCGATCGTTGCCCAGCATATCGTGCGCGGCAAACTCGAAGACCTGAAGGCCGGCGAGTTCGGCGTAGTGATCGGCGACATCACCGCACGGCGCTTTCGCCTGAATGTGGGCGACAAGCTGACCCTGATCGTGCCGGAAATCAGCACGGCCGCACCGGGTGGCATCACCCCGCGCATGCAGCGCCTGAACGTGGTCGGTATCTTCAAGGTCGGCGCCGAGCTGGATGGCTCCATGGCCCTGATCAACATGGCCGACGCCGCCGAGATCCAGCATTGGCAGCCGAACCAGGTGCAAAGCGTGCGCCTGGCGGTGAAAGACTTGTACGCGGCCCCCAAGGTTTCGGCCGACATTGCCGCGAGCCTGGGCGCCGGCTACAAGCCGGATGACTGGACCCACACCCAGGGCAGCCTGTTCAGCGCCATGAAGATGGAAAAGACCATGATCGGCCTGCTGTTGCTGATGATCGTCGCCGTCGCTGCGTTCAACATCATCGCCACCCTGATCATGGTGGTGAACGACAAAGGCGCGGACATCGCGATTTTGCGCACCATCGGCGCCACGCCACGGCAGATCATGGCGATCTTCATGGTGCAGGGCACGGTGATCGGTATCGTCGGCACCTTGATCGGCGGCGTGCTGGGCGTGATTGCGGCGCTGAACGTGAGTGAACTGGTGGGCTGGCTGGAGCGCGTGACCGGGCAGCATATCTTCAGTTCGGACGTGTACTTCGTCAGCAACCTGCCTTCCGAGCTGCAAGGCGGCGATGTGCTGCTGATTTGCACGGCCGGGTTTGTGTTGAGCTTTATGGCGACGATTTACCCGGCGTATCGGGCGGCGAAGATTGAGCCGGCGCATGCCCTCAGGTATTCGTAAACGCTAAGACCGCTATCGCAGGCAAGCCAGCTCCCACATTTTGATGTGTGAATACATTCGAATGTGGGAGCTGGCTTGCCTGCGATAGGGCCGGCCCAGCTTGCATCAATCCCCCTTGGGCAACTCAATCACAAACCTGGTCCACCCGGCTTCAGATTCACAATAAATCCTCCCTCCATGCGCCCGCACAATCGACTGGGTAATCGCCAACCCCAGCCCCGCATGTTCACTGCTGCCTTCACGGCGCGCCGGGTCTGCCCGATAGAACCGATCAAACAATTTAGGTAACAAAGCCGCTGGAATACCTTCCCCGGTATTGGCCACAGTCAGCGTCACAGCCTGTGCGCTTTCCATAATCCGCACCCGCACCTCGCCACCCACCGGGGTAAACCGCAGCGCGTTATCCAGCAAGTTCGACACGGCCCGGCGCAACATACCGCGATCGCCCGCCGTTTGAGCCGTGCCTTCGCACACCAGATTGACCTGCGCGTCTTCGGCCAACAGCGCAAAAAACTCCAGCAACGCCTCCACTTCATCGTGCAGCGCCAGCGCTTCGCGCTTGGGCATCAGCAGGCCATGGTCGGCTTTGGCCAGGTACAACATGTCATTCACCAATTGCGCCATCCACTGCAACTCCTCCAGGTTGCTGTGCAGCGCCTCGCGGTAGTCCTCCAGCGGGCGCGGCTGGGTGAGGATCACCTGGGTTTGAGTCAGCAGGTTCGACAGGGGCGTGCGCAGTTCATGGGCGATATCGGCGGAGAAAGACGAGAGGCGCTGGAACGCGTCGTCGAGCCGCCCCAGCATCGCGTTAAACGCTTGGGCGAGTTCGGCCAGTTCCACCGGCATTTGCGCCTGGGGCAAGCGTTGGGTCAGGGAGTGGGCCGACACGCCGGCGGCCACTTCACTCATGCGCCGTAACGGCCGCAGCCCGCTGCGCGCTGCCCATGCGCCGAGCAGCGCGGTGGCCAGGGCGGACAAGCCGACCGTGAGCCAGATCAACCGCTGCATGCGTTGCAGAAAGTGCTGGTGGTGCGTGATGTCGAGGATCAGCGTCACTTGCGGCGAGCCGGGTTGGCCCGCCAGCAACGGCGCGTTGTACACGCGGTAGTCGGTGCCGGCGTTTTGCAGGCTGTGCAGGCCGGGCGCTGCGGGCAGCGTGACACTCGGCGCGCCATCAAACCAGCGTTGGCCGGCGGCGCTGATGCGCAAGGCAAGGTCCGGCTGGCGGCTGAGTTCGGCACGCAGTTGCGCTTCTCGCTGAGTAAAGGACGCCAGTGAGTCGACACCCTGCAAGGTGCTGCGCAGCGCGATCAGTTTGCCGTCGAGTTGCTGCTGGTCCAGTTCGATAAAGTGCGCTTCGCTGGCCTGGTTGAACAACACGCCAGCGATGAGCGAGACCACCGCCGTACAGCCGGCAAATAACAGGGCCAGACGGCTGGCCAGGGACAGGCGCGCAATCAATTGCACCGTTCCTCCAGCACATAGCCCATGCCGCGCACGGTGTGGATCAGCTTGGTGGGGAAGTTGTCGTCGACTTTAAGGCGCAAGCGGCGGATCGCCACTTCGATGATATTGGTGTCACTGTCGAAATTCATGTCCCACACCTGGGAGGCAATCAGGCTCTTGGGCAGCACTTCGCCCTGGCGGCGCAGCAGCAGTTCGAGCAGGGCGAACTCCTTGGCGGTGAGGTCGATACGCTGGCCGCCGCGCTCGACGCGGCGGCGGATCAGGTCCAGGCGCAGGTCGGCCAGTTGCAGCGTGGTTTCCTGCGGGGTGCTGCTGCCACGGCGCAACAGGCTGCGCACCCGCGCCAGCAATTCGGAAAAGGCGAAAGGCTTGACCAGGTAATCGTCGGCGCCCAGCTCAAGGCCGTGCACACGGTCTTCCACGGCGTCGCGGGCGGTGAGGAACAACACCGGAATGTCCAGGCCCGCACTGCGCACGGCGTGCAGAATTTGCCAGCCGTCGCGGCCGGGCAGCATCACGTCGAGGATCAGCAGGTCGTAATCGCCGGTCAGGGCCAAATGCTGCCCACTCGTGCCGTCAGCCACCAACTCGGTGGTAAAGCCAGCCTCGGTCAGGCCCTGGCGCAGGTAGTGGCCGGTTTTCGGTTGGTCTTCAACGATCAGCAGTTTCATGGGCAACTCGTGGCAACAGGTGGCGATGGGCTTTATACCGTGGGCGGCAGCGTCAGGGCGTAACCTGACAAAGTTGTAATCTAGCAGTCAGCTGGCTGGCAGCAGAGCCATCTTAAAGTGCTGACCAAGCTGGACACACTTTTTTGGAGAAGCGTCATGGCGTTGCGTACACCTCTGTTATTGGCGGGCTGTTTGTTGGCATTGAGCGTTAATGCAATGGCTGATGAGGCTCACACCTACGCGTTTGGTCACCCGGCACCGGCCGATAAAGCCACGCGCACCGTAGAAGTAACCCTGCAGGACATTTCCTTTTCGCCCAAGGCTCTGGATGTAAAAGCCGGTGAGACCGTGCGCTTTGTGCTGGTCAACAAAGGCCAGTTGCTGCACGAGTTCAACCTGGGTGATGCGGCGATGCACGCCGAACACCAAAAAGAAATGCTCAAGATGCAGGCCAGCGGCATGCTCACGGCCACCGGCATGGGCAAGATGGACCACGCCGCCATGGGGCATGGCGATATGGGCGAGATGGGTGGCATGAAGCATGACGATCCCAACAGCGTGCTGGTGGAACCGGGCAAGACCGCCGAGCTGACCTGGACCTTCAACAAGGCCACCGGTCTTGAGTTTGCCTGCAACATTCCGGGGCATTATCAGGCGGGCATGGTCGGCAAGCTGACCGTTGAGTGAGGCGATTCTTAAGGGCGGGAGCAAAGGCTGGTAGACTGGCGCGGTTTATTTAGCCAGGTTTCCGCCATGCATCCCGCAGCCGAACATTCGCCGCTGGGCAAGTCCAGTGAATACATCTCTACCTACACGCCGTCGTTGCTGTTCCCGATCCCTCGCGCCGCCAAATGGGCCGAGCTGGGCCTGACTGCCGAAACCCTGCCTTATAAGGGCGTGGATTTCTGGAACTGCTTCGAACTGTCGTGGTTGCTGCCATCGGGCAAGCCGGTGGTGGCCATCGGTGAATTCAGCATCCCGGCCGAGTCGCCGAACATCATCGAGTCCAAATCTTTCAAGCTGTACCTCAACTCGCTGAACCAGACCGCGTTTGCCGACACGCAAAGCCTGGAAGCCACCTTGTGCACCGACCTCAGCGCCGCCGCCGGCCTGCCTGTGAGTGTGCGCATCCGCAGCCTGGCCGAGGTTGAGGCCGAAGGCGTGATGGCGTTGCCGGGCGCGTGCATCGACGACCTGGACATCAGCGTCAGCAACTACGAGCACCCGCGCCCGGAGCTGCTGCGTTGCGACGACTCGCGCATTATCGAGGAGAGCGTGCACAGCCACCTGCTCAAATCCAACTGCCCGGTCACCAGCCAGCCGGATTGGGGCAGCGTGGTGGTGGAGTACCGTGGTCACGCGTTGGATCACGCCAGTTTGCTGGAATATATCGTGAGCTTCCGCCAGCACTCGGACTTTCATGAGCAGTGCGTTGAGCGGATCTTTTTGGACTTGCAGCGGTTGCTCAAGCCAGAGAAGTTGACGGTGTATGCGCGCTATGTGCGGCGCGGTGGGTTGGATATCAACCCGTATCGCAGCACTGAGAATGTGCAGTTCCAGAACGTGCGCCTGGCTCGTCAGTAGCCGTCACACAAAACAAATGTGGGAGCTGGCTTGCCTGCTCCCACATTTTGGTTCTGTGTTTGGCTTGGGGCCGGGTTAGATCCCCATGTTGCCCAAGGTGATCATGATATTGCGCAATGTCCCGGAAATGACCGGGTGTTCGGCATCGAACTCTATGGCTGCTTGATTCACATCGTCGGAAATACTGGGCGTTTGGGTGGCCGGTTCAAGTTCGAGTTGTAATTCGAACTTGGCAATCAAGGCTTCCAGTGCTTCACGTTTTTCTTCAGACAGCGGCGGTTGCTGTTCCAACTGCCCGCGCAGGATGTTGACCTGTTCTTCAAGCTTTATGCGGTCAGGCATGACGTTCTTCCTTTTATCGATAGGCACTGGCATAGACCGCGGCACGCCGTGAAAGGTCTACGGGCTGACCTGTAGATTAATCCACCGGCGCCTTGAGTGCATGATCTCTATCAGGGCTTCTCGCCTTTAAGCTGGCGCAGGCTGATATCCGCCAGGCACGTGCCCAGCTCGCCAAGGTGATCGATCACTGAATGCACGCCCAGCCCATACAGCGCCACCGTGGCTTTGCCGCGCTTGTGCTCCCGCTGTTGTTCGGTCAACGCCTGCCATTGCTCAGGTGACAGGCCGCACAGCGAGCCGCAGGACGCCAGGCCGATGGTCCATAACCCGGCATTCAGGCCCGATTGCAGCAAACGTGGCTCGCCGCTGACCAGCACACAGCCTTCGAGGCGTTCGATATTCAGTGCCATCAAGGCTTGCCAGCAGGCATGTGGCGCCGGCCAGCGGAGGGAGGAGGGCGGTGTTGCCTTCACCCAGTCGGGCAATGCGGCCGACAGGGGTGTGGTGACAGAAGCGGGCAGTTCATCCAGCCAGGCGCAGGGCACGCCCTGGTCCTTGAGGCTGCGCAGAATCTTCAGCGCGCCGGGCGTGGCCTGGGAGTCGGGGCAGGGCGAGTCTGTGCGGGCCTGGGAACCGAAATCCACCAGGCAGCCACTCAGGCCAAACAGCACGGCAGTCAAGGTGGGGGCGCTGGCTATGGCAATTTCGGCGTGAGGCATTTCGACTTCCCTGAAATAACTATCCTGAAATAGCTACGACGCTATCCGGGCTGCATGACAAGCGGATGACACTTAACCTGTTTGTAGGAATTTTGTGCATTTTGCGTATGTCGTTTCCTCGTTACTGCCTAAATCCACACATCCGTCATATACTGACGGTCTTATTCAGGGCATAGCGCCCATGACAGATCATTCAAGGAGCCAAAGCTATGCGCTGGAGCCAGTACTTCGCTCAGCTATCTGTGTGTGCAACTATCCTGCTCGCCCCCTTCGCGGCCCAGGCTGCGTCGGAAGACGATCCATGGGAAAGCGTCAACCGCCCGATCTTCACCTTCAACGACACCGTTGATACCTACGCGCTCAAGCCGATTGCCCAGGGTTATCAATTTGTAACCCCGCAATTTGTACAAGACGGCATCCACAACTTCTTCCGCAACATCGGCGATGTCGGCAACCTGGCCAACAACGTGCTGCAGCTCAAGCCGCACGCCGCTGGTGTGGACACTGCCCGCCTGTTGATGAACACCACCTTCGGCGTGCTTGGCTTTGTTGATGTGGGCACCAAAATGGGGCTGCAACGCAGCGATGAAGACTTCGGCCAGACCCTCGGCTACTGGGGCGTCGGCAGCGGTCCTTACGTGATGCTGCCGCTGCTCGGCCCAAGCACCCTGCGTGATGCGCCGTCCAAATACGTCGACAGCTACACCCAACCGTACCGCTACATGAACGATATCGGCTGGCGCAACAGCACCTTCGGCCTGAACATCGTTGATACCCGTGCCAGCCTGCTCGACAGCGAGAAGCTGATCACGGGCGACAAATACACCTTTATCCGTAACGCTTACCTGCAGAACCGTGAGTTCAAGGTAAAAGACGGCAAGGTCGTCGACGACTTTTAAGCCGTGACGTTTTGAAATGAAAAAAGGCGACCTCTATAGGTCGCCTTTTTTGTGCGCGTTTTTCAGCGCATTTTCAAGATCCTGAGGCCCAGGTGCTGGCGCTCGCCTTCGTTTTTGGCCCACACCACCTCGGTGTCCGCCTCCAGGCCCGTGAGGGCGGCATGTTCCGAATCGATGCGCACGGTCAGTTGGTCTCCCACTTGAAACTGGCGAGGTGCCTCAACCTGCATGCCGGAGCTGGAAAGGTCCACACAAACCCCGGCAATCTCTTGCCCCGCGTGGATCAGCGCCACATCGGCATCCACGCGCATGCGGATGAAATCGCGTTTTTCGTCGTAGCCGCGCTCATGTTCGCTCACGGGTTCCATCCTTACTTTGTGTTGTGGTGGTGACTGTTCTTATAACTCCCGGTGATTTGCGGTGTAAAGACGCCCGGCGACCATCGGCATGAGCTTGAAACCCCTGACGGATGGGAGTACCGTCTGCGCCTTAGAAGGGCACCTCTGCTTTACCGTTGTGCATGGGAGAAATCCCAGTACTTTGTAGGACAGAGAGGCTAGAAAGCGAATCCAGTACGTGAGCCCGGCCATTGCCGAGCCGCCTACGCCAACCTAATTCTGGCGCCGTTTGCCCACATGCAAAAAACCAGTGCCACGCTGCTGATAATCGATGACGACGAAGTAGTGCGCGCGAGCCTCGCGGCCTATTTGGAAGACAGTGGCTTCAGCGTCCTGCAGGCCAGTAATGGCCAACAGGGTCTCCAGGTGTTCGAGCGCGACAAGCCCGACCTCGTGATCTGCGACCTGCGCATGCCCCAAATGGGCGGCCTCGAGCTGATTCGCCAGGTAACCGAGCGTGCGCCGCAGACGCCAGTGATTGTTGTGTCCGGTGCCGGCGTGATGAACGATGCTGTCGAGGCCCTGCGCCTGGGCGCTGCCGACTACCTGATCAAGCCCCTGGAAGACCTGGCGGTGCTGGAGCATTCGGTGCGCCGCGCGCTGGACCGTGCTCGCCTGCTGCTGGAAAACCAGCGCTACCGCGAAAAGCTCGAAACCGCCAACCGCGAACTCGAAGCCAGCCTCAATTTGCTCCAGGAAGACCAGAACGCCGGTCGCCAGGTGCAGATGAACATGCTGCCGGTGAGCCCGTGGACCATCGACGAATTCAAGTTTGCGCACCAGATCATCCCGTCGCTGTACCTGTCGGGTGATTTCGTCGACTACTTCCGCGTCGATGAGCGACGTGTGGCGTTCTACCTGGCCGACGTGTCCGGCCACGGCGCTTCTTCTGCTTTTGTTACCGTGTTGTTGAAATTCATGACCACACGGCTGTTGTTCGAATCCAAGCGCAATGGCACCTTGCCGGAGTTCACCCCCTCCGAGGTGCTGGGCCACATCAACCGAGGCCTGATCAGCTGCAAGCTGGGCAAGCACGTGACGATGGTTGGCGGCGTTATTGATGAAGAAACCGGTCTTTTGACCTACAGCATCGGCGGTCACCTGCCGATGCCGGTTTTATACACTCCCGACAGTGTGCGTTACCTGGAAGGCCGTGGTTTGCCGGTGGGCTTGTTTAACGAAGCCACCTACGAAGACCACATCCTGGAATTGCCGCCGACGTTCAGCCTCACGCTGATGTCCGACGGCATACTGGACCTTCTTCCAGAGCCTACACTCAAAGAGAAAGAAGCCGCCTTGCCCCAAAAGGTCAAGTCGGCGGGCGGCAGCCTGGATGGCCTGCGGCAGGTTTTTGGATTGTCCACGCTAGGGGAGATGCCGGATGATATCGCCCTATTGGTGTTGAGCAGGAATCTTTGATGAGTACCGGAAGAATCCAATTCGCCGAGCAAGACGGGACCTTCGTCCTGAAGTTTGTCGGTGAAGTGCGCCTGACCTTGTGTTCGGCGCTGGATGCGACGATTGAGCGGATCTTCACCGCGCTGAACTTCTCAGCGATCGTGATCGATCTGACCGAAACCCGCAGCATCGATAGCACCACCCTTGGCTTGCTGGCCAAGTTGTCCATTCTGTCTCGGCAGAAGGTCGGCCTGTTGCCGACTGTGGTCACCACCCACGAAGACATCACCCGTCTGTTGCAGTCCATGGGCTTTGATCAAGTGTTCAACATCGTTGACCGCCCGATCCCGTGCCCGGAATGCCTGACCGACCTGCCTTCGCAAGACCAGTCCGAAGAAGTGGTACGGGTCAAGGTGCTGGAAGCGCACAAGATTTTGATGGGCTTGAACGAGTCCAACCGCGAAGCCTTCCACGACCTGGTCAATGCGCTGGAACGCCACTAAGCCCCAGAGTTGAAACCACAATCCAATGTGGGAGCTGGCTTGCCTGCGATAGCGGTGTGTCAGCCACCTATTCATCACTGACCCACCGCTATCGCAGGCAAGCCAGCTCCCACAGTTTGAATGGGGTTTGGTTTGAGATCAGCAAACATGAAAAAGGGCGGCACCCTCACAGGTGCCGCCCTTTTTGTCGCCGCCTGCCTTACAGCTTGGCAGTCAACAACGCCTCCAGTTTCTCCTGGTCCCGAGCAAACTGACGAATCCCCTCCGCCAGCTTCTCAGTCGCCATCGCATCCTCGTTGGACTCCCAACGGAACTGCGCTTCCGTCAAATGCACCCGCGCTTCACCGGCATGGCCTGGCGACAGCTTGCGCTCCAGCTTGCCTTCATCGGCGGCCAGCTTCTCCAGCAGGTCCGGGCTGATGGTCAGGCGGTCACAGCCGGCCAGCTCTTCAATCTGGCTGAGGTTACGGAAGCTTGCACCCATTACTACAGTTTTATAGCCATTGGCCTTGTAGTAGTTGTAGATGCGCGTTACCGACACAACGCCTGGGTCTTCAGCGCCGGTGTAGTCGTTGCCGTTGGCCTTCTTGTACCAGTCGTAGATACGGCCCACGAACGGCGAAATCAGGAACACACCGGCTTCGGCGCAGGCCACGGCCTGGGCAAACGAAAACAGCAGCGTCAGGTTGGTTTGAATGCCTTCTTTTTCCAGCTTCTCCGCTGCGCGGATGCCTTCCCAGGTGGAGGCGATCTTGATCAGCACGCGGTCACGGCCTACGCCGGCTTTGTCGTACAGGTCGATCAGACGGTGCGCACGCTTGAGAATCGCGGCTTCATCGAACGACAAACGCGCATCCACCTCGGTGGAAATACGCCCCGGCACGACTTTGAGAATCTCTTGACCTACCGCCACCGCAAAACGGTCGCTGGCCAGGCCCACGTCACCGTTGCAGTCCTTCACAGCCTCATCCAGCAGCGTGGCATAGCCTGGAATCGACGCCGCCTTGAGCAGCAGGGAAGGGTTAGTGGTGGCGTCTTGCGGCTTGAGCTTGGCGAGTGTGGAGAAATCGCCGGTATCGGCTACAACGGTGGTGAATTGCTTGAGTTGTTCCAGCTTGGAAGTCATGGGCGTGCTCTGTCCTGTGGGTCTGATGACATTACCCGAGCGCCGACAAGCGCTCAAGGGCGCAAATACATTCAGTTGTTTGCGAGGGCAACAACCTGAAAACAGCCGTTTGAATGCCCCGTCTTGGTGCTAAATAGGAGACCAAAACCCCCGACAGGTTCAACCCAAGTTCCCCCAACCCACGCGGCCCCGTGTGAGAGCTGGCTCCCTGTGGCGAGCAGGCTTGCTGTGGCGAGCAGGCTTGCCCTGCGTTGGGCTGCGAAGCAGCCCCAGTAAGGCGATCGAGTTTTTCATTCAGAACGCCGTCATAGTCATCAGGGCCGCTACGCACCCCAACGCAGGGCAAGCCTGCTCGCCACAACAGCCCAGCCACCGACCAACCCTGACACCCATCACCCAAAACGGTGGGAGCTGGCTTGCCTGCGATAACGCCAGCCCAGCCACCACCCAACCCCCTGACACCCCGCACTCAAACCTGTGGGAGCTGGCTTGCCTGCGATAACGCCAGCCCAGCCACCACCCAACCCCCTGACACCCCGCACTCAAACTGTGGGAGCTGGCTTGCCTGCGATAACGCCAGCCCAGCCACCACCCAACCCCCTGACACCCCGCACTCAAACTGTGGGAGCTGGCTTGCCTGCGATAACGCCAGCCCAGCCACCAACCAACCCCCTGACACCCCGCACTCAAACTGTGGGAGCTGGCTTGCCTGCGATAACGCCAGCCCAGCCACCAACCAACCCCCTGACACCCTGCACTCAAGCCTGTGGGAGCGGGCTTGCTCGCGAAAGCGGCCTGTCAGCCTCCAAATAAACCAACTGACACCCAACCCCTCACCGCCCCTCCAACAACTCCCCAGCCTGATCCAACAAAGCCAACGGATCACTCGCCTTATGAATATCCACCGACAACAACTGCCTGAACCGACGAGCCCCCGGAAACCCAGTCCCCAACCCCAACACATGCCGAGTAACATGATGCATCGCCCCACCACTGGCCAAATGCTCCGCAATATAAGGCCGCAACAACGCCAACACCTGCGCCCGACTCACCACCGGCGCCTCACTGCCAAACAACCGCTGATCCACCTCCGCCAACACATACGGATTGTGATAAGCCTCCCGCCCCAACATCACCCCATCAAACACCTGCAAATGCTCCTGGCACTGCTCCAGCGTCTTGATCCCACCATTCAGCACAATCTCCAACTCCGGGAAATCCTGCTTCAACTGCGCCGCCACGTCATACCGCAACGGCGGAATATCCCGATTCTCCTTCGGCGACAACCCCTCCAGAATCGCAATCCGCGCATGCACCGTAAAACTGGTACACCCCGCATCCCTCACCGTGCCAACGAAATCACACAGCTCGGCATAACTGTCCCGCCCATTGATCCCGATACGATGCTTCACCGTCACCGGAATCGACACCGCATCCCGCATCGCCTTCACGCAATCCGCCACCAGCGCCGGGTGCGCCATCAGGATCGCGCCGATCATATTGTTCTGCACCCGATCACTCGGGCAGCCGACATTCAAGTTCACTTCATCGTAACCGGCAGCCTCAGCCATACGCGCACAAGCGGCCAGGTCGGCAGGGACACTGCCGCCCAACTGCAGCGCGAGTGGGTGCTCGGCTTCGTTGTGGCGCAGGAAACGGTCGTGGTCGCCGTGCAGGATTGCGCCGGTGGTGACCATCTCGGTGTAGAGCAGGGCGTGCTTGGAGAGCAGGCGCAGGAAGTACCGGCAGTGGCGGTCGGTCCAATCCATCATGGGGGCGACGGAGAAGCGGCGGGAGAGGGATTGGGGGGCAGCTGTGATTAAGGACATTGGGCAATCTGAATGGGTGAGGCAGAGGCGGGGAGTTTATCAGGATTGGGGCTGGGATCGGGTGAGGTTGGCGGCTACATCGTTGAGGGAGTTGAATCTTCCGGCAGCGTCAGGGATTCCGTGTCATAGCAGCCTCAATGATTGCATCCAGTCGGGATCTTAAATCGTTGGTTGCTGTTTTGGTTCGGTAGGCCACCGTAGGACGGCTAAATAAATCTGTCCCCTTTTTTGTGATCAACCAACGATGAGGAAGGGGAACACTTCGGTTGGCTAGTGTGCCTATGGATCCTGATTGGGGGATGCGGAGAGAGATGATGAGCCAAAGTTTTACAACTAGGCTTGATCAGCTCTGGTCAGTTGCTTGCAGGTAGCGACTCGGAACCTTGCTTCTAAATCAGCGCGTTTGCTAGGTTTGCACTTGTCCGGCGCAGTAGGCCTGAACAGCGACACTTTTCGCGGCATGAATGATGGGGAACCCACGAGTTATCATTGAAATGATGGCTGATAGCTACTTTTGATTTGATACGGTATATTAAAAAAATATCAAAAAGTTAAGAGTGAGTAATTATATGAGTGTCGCAGTTGAGGAGAAGTTATTAGAGTTCGCCAGTCATAAAAAAGGCGAAGCGATTATTCTTAAAGGGGGCTGGGGGGTGGGGAAGACCCATCTTTGGGAAAGTATTGTAAAAGAAAACAAAACAAAGTTTTGTAGTGCATCTTATTCTTACGTATCTCTTTTTGGCTTGAATAGTCTTAAGGATTTAAAGCAGGCTATCTATCAAAATTTAGTAGGCATGGATAAAGCAGAGCTGTCTGGCAATGCTGTTACGGTGAAAGATGGCGCTGATAGTATTTCAAGATTTTTTCGTAAAAATGTTACGTTACTGTCGGGAATGAAACAGCTTGAACTCTTAGTTGAGGCCTATCAATCATCAGCAATTAATAACGTATTGGTTTGCTTAGATGACTTTGAACGCAAAGGTAAAGGCCTTGCTGATGGTGAGGTTTTAGGCTTTGTTTCATTTCTTATTGAAAAGAGAAACTGTAAGGTTGTTCTTATTTTAAATGAAGATGAGCATGCTTCAGTTGGTGATGAATTTGCAAGTTATCGCGAAAAAGTATTTGGTTATGAGCTTGAATATAAGCCATCAAGCAGAGATTGTGCGTTGTTGGTTTTTGATGGAGGGGGCGTAGGCGACGCGGAGTTTGTGTCGCGAATTACTAAGTTGGATATAAGGAATATCAGACTTATCGGTAAAATTAAATACTATTACGATTATATTCTCAGTAAAGTTAATGTGACTAATGACAAGATTTTATCTGATATCCGCTGTGTTTTGCCATTGGCGATTTTAGCAAGATATGCGGGCTCCCAGTCTCCTATTGAACTGAGCATGCTTTTGAAGTTCGACGGCTGGATTGCATCCCCTCTTTCGGACGCTAGTGCTGAGGAGATGGAAGTTTATAAACATCACGAGAAGCAGGCAGATGCTATGAGGTCTTATGGCTATCTATCTACTAGTCAACTCGACGTGGCAGTCATTAATTTGGTTTTGAAAGGGTATGTCGACCAGGAAGATCTCGATGCAGTAGTACTTGCAGCAAATGAGAGTTTGAGGGCGAGCAGCGCTGAATACATGTATAATTCTGCTTGGATGAGCTTTCATAGCAAACTAGGGATGAGTCAAGATGATTTTTTTGGTAAGTTTGATTTGGCGGTGGATGCTTATTTGGAATATTTGAATGTCGATCGGTTAAGTAGTATTGTGCGTCTATATAGAGATCTTGACTTGGATGAAAAGGCCGACTCAGTGATTCAAAAGTTTTTTGAGATGCTCTCTAGAACACGCTCTCTTCCAGATAGACGTGCGCTTTGGGAGGAGCCAAAGGATGGCGTTATAAGGAAAGAGTTAGATAGTTATTTTGAGAGCTTTGGGACGACTATGAGCCTTGAGCAGGCAGTGGACTTTCTTCTTTCGAAGCGATCTACTGCAGAAGCGGTTTCTGTTTTGGCAAAAAGTACAGAAAGTGATTATTACTCATATTTTGTGTCGCCAGGGAGTAATAATTTTAAAGAAGTCATAAAATTTTTGTTAGGTGCATCTCACAGCTCCAACGTTTTTGAAGATGCAGTTCCAGGCTCTGCGAACAAAATATTTATAGCTGTGTATGGTGCTCTACGAAGAGTGCGCAGTGTGTCGCGGTTGAATGAAATACGTCTTTCCCCTTTAATGGAGTACGACGACCTGTACGGTCGGCTGGCTTCAAATTCATAAGCTACTCGATTTTTGCTGGCGGTTACCAATATTTACGACACTTTAACTCGGGCTCATAATCCTTTGGTCCACGGTTCAAGTCCGTGTGAGTCCACCAACTCAAAAGCCGCGCATTGCGCGGCTTTTGAGTGTCTGCAAACTACTGCCCAATTTTCGGGCTCCCTACAGAAGCATAAAGCTCTTCTGCAGAAGGTATGGATGAAAGGTGATAGGCAGAAATCTGGGGTAATCGGGGTCAGACCACGATATACCATAGGAACCTTCCTACGCTTTTTTCAGCTTGCTCGTCAGACCACCCATCGCTAACCTCATCCAACCGCTGCAAACCCAGCGGCCGGAGGTGGAAGTCCGTATTGCTAAGGCGTTTTAACTCCCGAAAATATTTGGAGCTTCGCCCATGCCTAACAAATCACGCCATCCTTATGTAGATCACAACCCTGCACCCATCGACACCAAGCTTCACGCAGCGGCCGAACGAGCAATTCATCATTACCTGCCGCCATCTGACGACAACGCCGCCCCCGCCGACCACCCACCCGGCAACCTATTCTCCGTCAGCCCCAACATCGACACCGAAACCCTCCTAGCCAACGCCGCCGAGCACCTCGATTCCGCCAACCAAATAACCGCCACCCTGGCCTTCGATCTCGAAGACCCGCACCGCGCGATCATCCTCGGCATCCAGCAACTCATCGACCTGAGCGCTCTACTCGTCGCCCGCGCCCAAGAGCAAGTCGCCCCTGCCGCCAGCCCAGCCACCGCCTGACCCCAACCCCGCCGCCTTACCCCAAGGCGGCAACCTGAACCCCTGCTGTCACCGCGCAAAATTTCATAGTCCCCAGCACCTTTGAGGTCTACGATCCTCTTCAAGAGAGGCTCCCCGCACCTCCAGCCCATAGGGAACTGAAAACATGATCTCGAATCTGGTTAAAGTCGCGCTGATTGCTGGCACGTTGCTGTTGGGCGCTTGTTCGACGGAGTCGTCGGGCGGGAGCGGTGACCCTTGTTTTACTGGCGGATGCCAGGCGTTTGGGGACCATAGCCCG
This sequence comes from Pseudomonas sp. B19125, assembly GCF_044218855.1. NCBI lineage: Bacteria > Pseudomonadati > Pseudomonadota > Gammaproteobacteria > Pseudomonadales > Pseudomonadaceae > Pseudomonas > Pseudomonas sp. B19125. Next base: position 5,163,866 of record NZ_CP162589.1, on the reverse strand, counting down.
AGCAAGGCGGCCAAGATGAGTTTTGGCGGGAGTGGGTTGGGGAGTAGTTATGGGGAGTATGGGTCGGGGTTGTTGCATGATGATTGAATGGGCGGGTGGGCAGTCATTGATATGTTGACTGGCCCACCGCTATCGCGGGCAAGCCCGCTCCCACATTGGTGCAGGGCTCCCACATTGGTACAGGGGTGGCCTGTGATGTATCAGTGGCCGTCTTTCATGCGGCGGGCGATGAGGTAGATGCCCAGGCCGACCAGTGCTGTGGCGGCGCCGATGTAGCCGGTGCTGGTCCAGCCATATCCCGCTGTAATCGCCATCCCGCCGAACCACGGCCCTAGCGCGTTTGCCAGGTTGAACGCTGCGTGGTTGGAGGCTGCCGCCAAACTTGGGGCTTCGTGGGCAATGTCCATCAGGCGGATTTGCAGCGGCGCGGCCATGGCAATCATGGTGCCGACCAGGCCGATGCCCAGCAGTACGCTCCACAGCGAGCTGGCGGCGAAGGTGAAGAAGATCAGCACGGCCATCGACCACACCATGATCCAGCCCACGGCGCGAAATTGCAGGCGGTCGAATAGTTTGCCACCGGCGATGTTGCCGATGATGCCGCCCAAGCCAAACGCGGCGAGGCCGAAGGGGATCCACTGGGGCGAGACTTTGGTCACTTCGAGCATGGTCGGGGCGAGGTAGCTGAACACGCAGAACATGCCGGCAAAGCCAATCGCGCCGATGGACAGGGCCATCCACACTTGGGGTTTGGTGAAGGCGCGCAATTCTTTGCGCGGGTCGCTGCGCGGTTCGTCGTGGCGGTCGGGGACGAATTGCCAGACCAGGGCGATAGTGCACAGGGCGATGGCGCTGACCAGTGCGAACGCCGAGCGCCAGCCCAGGTGTTGGCCGAGGAAGGTGGCGATGGGGTTGCCGAGCAGCATGGCGAGGGTGAGACCCATCATCACGCGGGCCACGGCGCCGGCGCGTTTGTCGTTGGGCACCATGCTGGAGGCGACGACGGCGGCGATGCCGAAGTAGGCGCCGTGGGGCAGGCCGCTGATGAAGCGGAAGGCCACCAGCGAGCCAAAGGTAGGGGTGAAGGCGGTGGCGAGGTTGCCCAGGGCGTAGAGGCCCATCAGCAGTAAGAGCATGTGTTTGCGCAGCAGTTTGGCGCCGAGGATCGCCAGCAGTGGCGCGCCGACCATCACGCCCAGGGCGTAGGCGCTGATCGCGTGGCCGACTTGGGGTTCGCTTAAGCCCAGGTTTTGGGCGATGTCGGGCATCAGGCCCATGATGGCGAATTCGCCGGTGCCGATCGCGAAGGCGCCCACGGCCATGGCAGCTTCCATTTTGGCGGCGCTGCGCGCGGGCAGTACGTGCCCGGGTGTTTGCTGGATAGTCATGGGTAACTCTGTAGGAAAAAAGTGCACGAAGGACAGTGGCGATGCTACGCAAGCCGCCACGAAGGTGTCTAGAACAGCGTTTTGCGCGAGGGTTCAGTTTGATTAAACGCCCTGTGACCCCAGGTCGCGGCTGCGATGCTTGACACGTGCGCGTTAAAAGCCGCGATTTAGAGCTGTCAATTGGCCAAACGGCGCATAAATGCGGTTCAGCGTGATATTCTGCGCGCCGTCTTGGTCTAGTCTTTCCCCGGTGCGTACACCCGTATACGTCCCGGCGGTTGGCTGTCGCCCAGGTAGCTGAAGCCAATAATGATAAGAAGTCAGCGCAGAAGGGACAAAAACAGTGAGGTCGCTACGTCGGCCTTGTGTGCCCACCCTACGGCCTGCAGAGTCAGGGGCGGTGGGGCGGATGGCGTTTTATCATAGGTGCTACTGATGTTTAAAAAAGTAAACACTGCCCTGCTGGGGCTGGCTTTGTCGATGGGGATCACGTCCGTTCACGCGGAAGAGGCAAAGAAAGTCGATGTGCTGCTGATCGGCGGCGGCATCATGAGTGCGACCCTGGGTGTTTGGCTCAATGAGCTGCAGCCGGACTGGTCGATGGAGATGGTCGAGCGTCTTGATGGCGTGGCCGAAGAAAGCTCCAACGGCTGGAACAACGCCGGTACCGGTCACTCGGCCCTGGCCGAGCTGAACTACACCCCGGAAAACAAGGACGGCACCGTTGAGATCCCGAAAGCGGTCGAGATCAACGAAGCGTTCCAGATTTCCCGTCAGTTCTGGTCCTGGCAGGTCCAGCAGGGCGTGCTGAAGAACCCGCGTTCGTTCATCAACTCCACACCGCACATGAGCTTTGTGTGGGGCGATGACAACATCAAGTTCCTGAAAAAACGCTACGAAGCCCTGCAAGCCAGCCCGCTGTTCGCCGGTATGCAGTACTCCGAAGACCCGGCGCAGATCGCCAAGTGGGTTCCATTGATGATGGAAGGCCGTGATCCGAAGCAGAAGATCGCCGCCACCTGGACCCCGATCGGCACCGACGTGAACTTCGGCGAGATCACCCGCCAGTTCGTCGCTCACCTGCAAACCACGCCGAAGTTTGATCTCAAACTGTCGAGCGAAGTGCAGGACATCACCAAGAACGCCGACGGTTCGTGGCGTGTGAGCTACAAAAACCTGAAAGACGGCACCAAGACCGAAACCGACGCCAAGTTCGTGTTCATCGGCGCCGGCGGCGGTGCACTGCACCTGCTGCAAAAGTCGGGCATTCCTGAAGCCAAGGAATACGCAGGCTTCCCGGTGGGCGGTTCGTTCCTGGTGACCGATAACCCGGCCATCGCCGAGCAGCACATGGCCAAGGCCTACGGTAAGGCTTCGGTTGGCGCGCCACCGATGTCGGTTCCGCACCTGGACACCCGCGTGCTGGATGGCAAGCGTGTGATTCTGTTTGGCCCATTCGCGACCTTCTCGACCAAGTTCCTCAAAGAAGGCTCGTACCTGGACCTGCTGACCAGCACCACCACCCACAACATCTGGCCTATGACCAAAGTCGGTATTCGTGAATACCCACTGGTCGAGTACCTCGCCGGCCAACTGATGCTGTCCGATGACGACCGCTTCAAGGCGCTGCAAGAGTACTTCCCGAACGCCAAGCAGTCCGACTGGCGCCTGTGGCAAGCCGGTCAGCGCGTGCAGATCATCAAGCGTGACGAAGAGCAGGGCGGCGTCCTGAAACTCGGCACCGAAGTGGTCAGCTCCGCCGACAACACCATCGCCGGCCTGTTGGGTGCATCGCCGGGCGCGTCCACCGCGGCTCCGATCATGCTGACCGTGCTGCAAAAAGTGTTCAAGGACAAGGTCGCGACGCCTGAGTGGCAGGCCAAACTGCACCAGATCGTACCGAGCTACGGCACCAAGCTGAACGACAGCCCTGAGGCTGTTGCCAAGGAATGGGCCTACACCGCCGGTATCCTGCAACTGACGCCTCCGCCTGCGATCCCGCAGTTGAGCGCACCGAAGGCAACCCAGGCCACCGAGGCTGCCAAGCCTGCGGCTGAGCCGAGCAAGCCGACGTCTGACCTGGCGCTGTAAGCCAAGCCTGATTTTAAAGAGCCCGCTGAACCGGTAACGGTCAGCGGGCTTTTTTGTGGGCGTGGGTTCAGGTGCGGGAGCGTTCGGCTGGCGGCAGTTCCACCGTGCGTTCGGCGGCGGCCAATGCGGCCTTTAAACCGGCTTTATCCAGCGCCACGCAGTACGCAGGCTTGGCCCGCTCAAAGCGCCAGCTTTCATCCAGCGTTCCCGCGTCCACGGCGTCGAAACCCAGCTCGTCGAGCAGCGTGATCACATGCGCCTTTGCCGTCGCATCATCGGCGGCCACCGGCAGGGCGCGACGGTCAGGCGCGCCGTGGGGGCGTGCATCGCGGTTGATGTCTGAGTCAAAGATCGCATTAAACACTTTGACGACCTTTGAGTCGGCAAAATGCTCGGCCAACAGGCGGCTGGTGGTGGTTTCAAAACGGTCCAGCACCGGGATATGCCCATCGCGGTCAGGGTAGTAATTGTTGGCGTCCAGCACCGTTTTGCCTGCCAGCCACTGCGCGGGCACGCTGCGGTAGTGTTCAAGCGGGATCGCCACCAGCACCACGTCGCCAAACTGGGCGGCATCCTGCGCGCTGCCCACTTGCACACCGGGTATGCCGCTGCGCACGCTGCTCATGGTCTGCGGGCCACGGGAGTTGCTCAGCATCACCCCGTGCCCGGCAGCCAGGGCCAGTTGGGCCACGGCGCGCCCGATAAAACCTGCTCCAATCACGCCAATCTTCATGGCCTTGCTCCTGCGAAGTGGGGGAGTGGCTATGATGATTGGCAACCATTGGGTGATAAATGTGTGGTTTGGAGTCAGTGTAGTTACTGGGAGTAGTTAATTGTGGACCGTCTAACCAGCATGAGTGCGTTTGTAACGGCCGCCGAGCTGGGCTCTTATGCCCGCGCCGCCGAGCGCTTGAACCTGTCGCCGCAGATGGTGGCCAAGCATGTCACCGCGCTGGAGCAACACCTGGGCGCCCGCTTGCTCAACCGCACCACGCGCCGGCAAAGCCTGACGGAGCTGGGTAGCGCGTACTACGAGCGCTGCAAACATATTCTCACGGAAGCTGAGGCGGCCGATTCGCTGGCGCAGATCATGAATGACACCCCGCGCGGCAAGTTGAAGGTCACCGCCCCGGTCACGTTCGGCTCCTACAGCCTGATGCCGCTGATTACCGGGTTTTTGCGTGACAACCCGGATGTGGAAATCGACTTGCACCTGACCGACCGTTTTGTCGACCTGGTGGAGGAGGGTTATGAAGCGGCTTTTCGCATTGGCCCGCTTGCAACGACGGGCCTTACGGCGCGGCCGCTGGCACCTTATCGCCTGGTGGCCTGCGCCGCGCCTGCCTACCTGGCCGCACGGGGCGTGCCTTTGGTGCCGGCAGACCTTGAGCATCACGAATGCCTGGGTTATGCGTTCTGGTCACGCCCGGCAGAGCGTGAATGGGTCTTTTACCAAGGCACCACTGTGCACAAGGTGCAGGTTGCCAGCCGTTTGCAGGTCAACGAAAGCCGGGCGTTGATGACGGCGGCACTGGATGGTTTCGGCATCGTGCTTGGCCCTGAAGACTTCTTGCGCACGGCACTGGCCAAGGGCGAGTTGGTGCGGGTGCTGCCAGGCTTCGAGGCGCCGAGCCGCTCGATGCACCTGGTCTACACGGCGAACCGCCAGCGCACGGCCAAGTTGCGGCGCTTTGTCGAGGCGGTGCTGGGGCGTTTCGGACCCGCTTGAGCGCTCAAATACCGGCCCTGTGGTGCGAATACCTCAGGTTCAGCAACCTGACAGACACCACCTGTTAAAAATAACCCAGAGCCAAGCAGGAGCGAGGCTGCAGCAAGGGGGCATTTTTTACCGGTGTATTCGTTGGGCGCTGGCGCCCGAGGGGTGTGTATGTTGCTACGTTATGCGGCATTGGCGGCGTTTGTCGTCGCGGCGTCCGGGTGTGTACAAGAGCGCGTGGTGCACGAGCGCGGGCCGGTGCAACGAGAGTATGTCGAGGTGGTGGCGCCGCAGCCGCCGCCGGTGCAGGTGATCGAAGTCGAGCCAGCGGCTCGCTACGGTTATGTGTGGTCACGCGGCTACTGGCGTTGGGAAGGTGGGCGCTATGTGGCGGTGCACGGCCATTGGGAGCAGGTGCGCGAAGGTTATCGTTATGTGCATCCGCACTGGGTGCAGCGTAATGACGGTTATCACTGGCAGGGCGGTGGCTGGGTTCGCTGAACCTGGCACCTGACAAAACGGCTAGCTCGGCTTTTGGGTGCCTAACAGCTTGACCTCGCGCAGCAGCGCGGCACCGAGTTGATCGCTGCCCAACTCCTGATAGCCAACTATCTGGGTGTCGCCGTGTTCTTCGGCCTGGATGATGATCACCGGTGTTTCCTTGCCGGTGGCTTCATCCACATGCAGGGCGTACTGCGGCACATCCACCTTGATCGGTGAACCCGCGGGCTTGCCTTGCACATTCAGCGTAAACGCCGCGCAGCCGCTGTCGATATCCACGCTGGTCGCGGAGCGGCCGCTGACGAAGCAGGTTTTGGGCAGGTCGGGCCAGGTGATGGTCTCGGCCAGGGCGAGGGTGGGCGCCAGGGCCATGGCAACAAGAAGCAGCATGCGCACGTGGGGAGTTCTCTTGATCAAGGGCAGTGGCGTTTTTTACCAAAGCCCGGCATGCGTCGCAATGCGGCGGCTCAAGCCAGGCGCTTCATTCCCGTGGCTTTTGCCGCATCAAGGTCGAAGGTGGCGGTGTATTCACAGCCGGCTGCATGGGCGCAGCGTTCGATCAGGTAGTCGGCGAAGTCGGCTTTGCCGCCTGTGAATCGTCGCAGTGCCTGCCAGATAATCTCGGCGTGCTCGACGGTCAGTTCACGGGTGCGCAGCAGGGTTTCCAGCACGGTCACCACGTCGCTTTTGGCCGATTGATAGCAGCTTTGCAGCACCCAGACCAATTCCACCACCGACACCAGGCTGACAAAGCCCGGTGACACGCTGGTGAGCGACTCGATCAGCGCCGAGGCCTTGGGCGATTGCACGGGGTCATCCTGGGTGACATAGCGCACCAGCACATTGGTATCGAGCCCGATCATCCGGCGTTTGCTCCTTGCGCGGCGATGGCGCGGTTCATGTCTTCGATCGACACGGCCTGCGCAGGCTTGCGGATCAGCCCCTTGAGGTCCTGCACGGTTTTGCTCGCGGCGATAATGGAAAACTTGCCGTCTTCCGTTTCGACAAATTCAACCCGGTCGCCTGTTTCCAGGCCAAGCGCGGTGCGCACTTGCACGGGGATAGTGATTTGCCCTTTCGAGGTGAGTGTGGCGGTGGCCATAGTGAAAATCTCCATCGTGATATTCCTTACGTTAAGGTAAGGATTGATGAAGGACAAGATCCGTTGGTCCATAGGGTGCTCTGCTGGTGTGAGTGAGTGGGAACAGGTAAAACCCTAGCTCGAACTCTGCGCGCTCACACGCCCGCCTGCGACCCAAAGAGATACACGCTATGACCGAACGTCAGCTCATCATTCCTGCCGCCATGCAACCCATTGTCGAGCGCGCCGGCTACGTGCCTGCGGTAAAAGTTGGCAACACTCTTTACTGCGCAGGCCAGGTCGGCCGTACACCGCAGCTGGCCGTGATCGAAGACCCCGAGGCGCAATTTATCGCGGCCTGGGAAAACCTGAGGGAAGTATTGGAAGAGGGCGGTTGCAGCTTCGATGACGTGGTGGACATGACCACTTATCACGTGAACATGCGCCAGCACATGGCGGTTTTTCGGGAGGTGAAAAACCGCCTGTTCCCACGCGGGCATTGCGCCTGGACCACGATCGGGGTGTCCGAACTGGCACACCCCGGCCTATTGGTGGAAATCAAATGCGTGGCGGTGCAGCGCTAGTTACTGCACCACGCGATAGCACGGCACATAGGCTGCGCCGCCCGGCAACTTCATACGGTGCTGGGCGACAAATGCCTGCAACAGCTCGTCCAAGGGTTTCATGATCGCCGGGTCACCGTGAATCTCATACGGGCCATGCTGCTCAATCAGGCGAATACCCTTGTCCTTGACGTTACCGGCCACAATCCCCGAGAACGCGCGGCGCAGGTTGGCCGCCAGCTCATGGGGCGGCAGCGCGTGGCTCAGTTGCAGGCTGGCCATGTTTTCGTGGGTGGGGTCGAACGGGCGCTGGAAGCCTTCGTCGATCTTCAGCAGCCAGTTGAAGTGGAACGCGTCGTTGCGCTCGCGGCGGAACTGCTTCACGGCCTTGAGCCCGACGGTCATCTGGCGGGCCACTTCGGCCGGGTCGTCGATGATGATCTGGTAGTGCGCCTGCGCCGCTTCGCCGAGGGTGGCGCCGACGAACGCGTGCAGTTGTTGCAGGTACGGCGCGGCCTGTTTCGGCCCGGTGAGGATGACCGGGAACGGTACATCGCGGTTATCCGGGTGCATCAGGATGCCCAGCAGGTACAGGAACTCTTCGGCCGTGCCGGCGCCGCCCGGGAAGATGATGATGCCGTGGCCCACGCGCACAAAGGCTTCCAGGCGTTTTTCGATGTCCGGCAGAATCACCAGCTCGTTAACGATGGGGTTCGGTGCTTCGGCCGCGATGATGCCCGGCTCGGTCAGGCCCAGGTAACGGCCGTTGGTAATGCGTTGCTTGGCGTGGGAAATGGTCGCGCCTTTCATCGGGCCTTTCATCACGCCGGGGCCGCAGCCGGTGCACACGTCAAGGCTGCGCAGGCCCAGTTCGTGGCCGACTTTCTTGGTGTATTTGTATTCCTCGGTATTGATCGAGTGCCCGCCCCAGCACACCACGATTTTCGGTTCGACACCCGGGCGCAATGTACGGGCGTTGCGCAGCAGGTGGAACACGTAGTCGGTGATGCCCTGGGAGTTGCTCAGGTCGATGCGCTGGCTGTCCAGCTCGTTCTCGGTGTAGACGATATCGCGCAGGGCGCTGAAGAGCATTTCGCGGGTGCTGGCGATCATCTCGCCATCGACGAAGGCATCGGCGGGGGCGTTCAACAGTTCCAGGCGCACGCCACGGTCTTGCTGGTGAATACGCACTTCAAAGTCTTTATAGGCGTCGAGGATGGTCTTGGCGTTGTCGATATGCGCGCCGGTGTTGAGGATGGCCAGGGCGCACTGGCGGAACAACGTGTAGATGCTGCCGGAACCGGCTTCACTCAGTTGCTGGACTTCACGTTGGGACAGGGTTTCGAGGCTGCCCTTGGGGCTGACGGAGGCATTGATGACTTGACGTTGGGGCATTCTGATTCCTTGAAAGCACAGCCATCGCAGCCGCCAGGGGCGGCGATGGCTGGAGAATGGTGAGCGCCGAACTCGGTCGCACTAGACAGTTAGTTTGGCCGCCAGAAGGGCAGGGCGCAAACGCCGTCAACACCATCATGCCGCAGAACTTACTGAATCAGCTTCCAGTTTTTGTAGAAAACCCGACGCAGGGTAAACACCAACCCGGCAAAACCCGAAATCACGGCGTTGAGCACTGAGGGCAGCAAGGTCGGCCGCACGATGTCAATGAACAGGCAGTAACGCTTTGCGTCGTTTTTGTTGAAGGAGGCATGCATCAGCGTGTCATCGAAGATGAACAGCGGGTCATCGTGCCAGTAGTGCTTGTGCTTGCCCACCTGGATGTAAACACCGTCGTGATGCGGCGCCGGCGCCATGTTGTAGAGCACGCGGAACATCATGCGCAGCGGGCCGAAGTGGAAGGACGTGGAGCGGTTTTCGTTGAACACCGAGACGCCGATGGTCTTCACAAACGGCAGTTTCTTGCGCAGTTGCGGAATGTCCAGGGTGGTTTCGATCGGGCGACCGTACCATTGGAAGAACAACATGCCGCGCTTTTTCTCGGCCATGCGCTCGTCCAGGTAGCTGATGATTTCGTCCTTGTTGGCCATGGCGTCGTCGATGACTTGTTGCAGGTCTTCGCGCCAGGCGGGCGGCAGGTCACGCATGGTGTAGACGTGGCGGTTGCGCAGGCTCAACAGGTCGAACAGGGTATTGAACGGCGCCAATATCCAGGTGTTGCGGCCGTTACCAACGAAGTATTTCTTGATGGTGTCGCGGTCGTACAGGCCGTTGCGCAGGAAATCATAAATGCCGCAGAACAGCACCAGCAGCAGAAACACCAGGCTGGTACGTGGGAAGCAATAGATGAACAGCAGAACGCCGAGTACCCAGGCGACTGAGACCAATTTTTTTTGCACAGCACTTTTACTCATGAAGCGAGGCTCCGGACCTGAAACAAAGCGAAACAATCCCGCCATGATAGTGGGTTATCACGGCGCCGGGCGTTTTAAATATTGCGAATTTGTGAACGTTGAACACAGTTTTTAACCAGGCGGTGCTGCGCGCCAGCTGTTTTGCCGATTGGATTTTGTAAACAGAAGATTTGCGTCTATCGTGACGCTTCGGTTTTTCGCGCGTCATAGACCGGTACGATTGAAGTTGAATGGCCACCACTGGCCGTCGACCCCTTGGAAGAGGCAGAAATTTTATGATCATCAAACCGCGGGTTCGTGGCTTTATCTGTGTGACCGCTCACCCTGTTGGCTGTGAAGCGAACGTCAAAGAGCAGATCGACTACGTAACCCAGCATGGCGCCATCGAAGGCGGCCCAAAAAAGGTGCTGGTCCTCGGTGCTTCCACCGGTTACGGCCTGGCCGCGCGCATCAGTGCTGCGTTTGGCTGCGGCGCCGACACCCTGGGCGTGTTTTTTGAGAAAGAAGGCGAAGAAGGCAAGCTGAGCTCCGCCGGCTGGTACAACAGCGCGGCGTTCGAGAAGTTTGCCGTGGAAAAAGGCCTGTACGCCAAGAGCATCAACGGCGACGCGTTCTCTGACGAGATCAAGCGCCTGACCATCGAAACCATCAAGAAAGACCTGGGCAAGATCGACCTGGTGGTTTACAGCCTGGCCGCGCCACGCCGTACCGACCCGCAAGGCGTGGTGCACACCTCCACCCTCAAGCCGATCGGCAAGGCCGTGACCCTGCGCGGTATCAACACCGACAAAGGCGTTGTGGTCGACACCACTCTTGAGCCTGCAACCCAGGAAGAAATCGACGGCACCGTGAAAGTCATGGGCGGCGAAGACTGGCAGCTGTGGATCGACGCCCTGCGTGACGCCGACGTGTTGGCCGAAGGCGCCAAGACCACTGCGTTCACCTACCTCGGCGAGAAGCTGACCCAGGATATTTACTGGAACGGCTCCATCGGCGAAGCCAAGAAAGACCTCGACAAAAAAGTCCTGACCCTGCGCGACAACCTCGCTGCGCTGAAGGGCGACGCCCGTGTGTCGGTGCTCAAGGCCGTGGTTACCCAGGCAAGCTCCGCGATCCCGATCATGCCGCTGTACCTGTCGCTGCTGTTTAAAGTGATGAAAGAGCAGGGCACCCACGAAGGTTGCATCGAACAGGTTTACGGCCTGTTCAAAGACAGCCTGTACGGCAGCGAGCCGAAGCTGGACGCCGACGGCCGCCTGCGCGCCGACTTGGCTGAGCTGGAGCCGAAGGTTCAGGACGCCGTGGCTGCACTGTGGAATCAGGTGACCGATGACAACGTCAACGAGATCAGCGATTTCGCTGGCTACAAGGCGGAGTTCCTGCGTTTGTTCGGGTTTGAAATCGACGGCGTGGACTATGAAGCTGATGTGAATCCGACTGTGAAGATCAAGGGCCTGATCCAAGCCTAAACACGGTCAAAAAAAATGTGGGAGCGGGCTTGCTCGCGAAAGCGGTTTATCAGCCAGCCTATTTGGTGACTGATACACCGCTTTCGCGAGCAAGCCCGCTCCCACATTTGATCTTTGTAAGCCTCCCTTTTGGGAACCTTCCTACGCTTCGGCGCGCAACTCTTCCTTTCCAAAATCTGCCAGACTCCCTCGGCTATCAAGCCACGCTAACGGAGGATCTGATGACGATTCGTGCAGTAGTTTTTGATTTTGGCGGTGTCCTCTTCGATTGGAACCCGCAGCACCTTTACCGCAAGCTGATTGCCGACGACGCCGAACGGCAACACTTTCTCGACACCATCTGCACCCAAGCCTGGAACACCGAGCAAGACGCCGGCCGCAGCCTGGCCGAAGGCACCCGCCACCTTATCGAGCAATACCCGCAGCATGAACCCCTGATCCAGGCCTATTACGACCGTTGGCACGAAATGCTGCGTGGCGCGTTGCCCGATGGCGTGGCCATTCTTGAGGCGCTGCATAAGGCCGATATGCCGCTGTTCGGGCTCACCAATTGGTCGGCTGAAACCTTCCCTTACGCACGGGCCAACTACCCGTTTCTGCAGCACTTGCGCGATATCGTCGTGTCTGGCGAGTTGAAGTTGATCAAGCCGGACCCCGCGATCTATCACGCGAGCCTTGATCAGGTTCGCGCTCACTTGCCGGATATCCAGGCCAGGGAAGTGGTGTTTATCGACGACGTTGCCGGCAATATCGAGGCCGCTGAAGCCCTCGGCTGGCAGGGCATTCACCATGTGTCGGCCGAGCGCACTGCCGCGCGTTTGCGCGCGTTGGGGGTGAGCTTTTAGCGCGCCCACTTTTCCATGGCGAAATCCACAAAAGCGCGCAGCTTGGGCAGGCGGTAGCGGTCCTGTCGGTAGAGCAGGTGCATGGGGCGGCTGGGCAGTTGATAGGTGGTCAGCAACGCCACCAGCTTGCCGCTCTCCAGGTCCGGCTGCACCAGGGCATCGGCCAGCATGATGATGCCCATGCCGTTCACGGCTGCCTGGCGCAAGCCTTGGGAGCTGTTGATGGTCAATGCTCCGGCCACCGGCACCTCCACTTCGCCTGCATCGCCGGTCATGCGCCACAGTTTGCTGGTGTCTCGCCAGTTATCGTTCGCCGGGTAGGCAAACGCCAGGCAGTCGTGCTGGCGCAAGTCGTCGGGCGTCTGCGGAATGCCACGTCGCGCCAGGTACGCCGGTGACGCACAGAGCGTCAGGGTATAGGCCTGCATCGGCCTGGCGATCAGGCTTGAGGTTTCCAACTCGCCCAGGCGGATCGCAACGTCGAAGCCGCTGTCGACCAGATCCATGCGCTCATTGCTGAGTTCGACATACAGATTGATCTGCGGGTAGCGCTGGGCAAATTCGCTCAAGGCCGGTGTGAGGCGTTCGGTGCCGAACACCGGTGGCGCGGTGATGCGCAGGCTGCCTTTGGGGGTTTCGCTGTGGATCTGCTCTGCCAATAGTTCAGAGTCGGCCACCAGCCCCAGCACTTCCAGGCAACGCTGGTAATACTGCCCGCCAAATTCGGTGAGGCTCTGTTTGCGCGTGGTGCGCTTCAGCAAGCTGACCCCCAGCCGTTGCTCCAGCGCGCGCAAGTGGTTACCGACCATGGTGGTCGACAGCCCGCATTCCTGCGCGGCGGCGGTCATGCTGCCGGCCTCGACCACTTTCACGTACACCGACATCGACTGGAACAGATCCATTATCAAGCCCTGATTTAAAGTCATTGCAGGAATGCGCAGTTTATCCAGCTCAGGTGGCTAACGATACTGGCAGCATCACAACGATGCACTGGAGCCTGCCACCATGACCGCCGCCTGCCTGATGACCACCTATCAACCCATGGCCCTGAGCTTTACCCGTGGCCTGGGCACGCGCCTGTGGGACCAGCAGGGCCGTGAATACCTCGACGCCGTGGCCGGTGTGGCGGTAACCAATGTCGGGCACTCCCACCCCAAATTGGTCACGGCGATCAGCGAGCAGGCGGGACTGTTGCTGCACACCTCCAATCTCTACAGCATCGACTGGCAGCAGCGCCTGGCCGAGCGCCTGACGCGGTTATCCGGCCTGGACCGTGCGTTCTTCAATAACTCCGGTGCCGAAGCCAACGAGACCGCGCTGAAACTGGCGCGGTTGCATGGCTGGAAAAAAGGCATTGAAGAGCCTTTGGTGGTGGTGATGGAGAACGCGTTTCACGGGCGTACGCTGGGCACTATGGCCGCCAGTGACGGGCCTTCGGTGCGCCTGGGTTTCCAGCGCCTGCCGGGGGACTTTCTCAAGGTGCGCTTTGGCGACTTGGCCGCATTGGCGGCCATTACCGAGCAATTCGGCACGCGCATCGCGGCGATCTTGCTCGAGCCGATCCAGGGTGAAAGCGGCGTGCTGCCCGCGCCGCCCGGTTACCTGAAGGCGCTGCGCGACCACTGCACGCGCCACGGCTGGTTGATGATGCTCGATGAAATCCAGACCGGTATCGGCCGCACTGGCGCCTGGTTTGCGTTCCAGCACGAAGGCATCGTGCCCGACGTGATAACCCTGGCCAAAGGCCTCGGCAACGGCGTGCCCATCGGTGCCTGCCTGGCCCGGGACGCGGTGGCCCAGTTGTTCACGCCAGGCAGCCACGGCAGCACGTTTGGCGGTAACCCGCTGGCCTGCCGCGTGGGTTGCACGGTGTTGGACATCATTGAAGAACAAGGCTTGCTGCACAACGCCGCGCTACAGGGCGAGCGCCTGCTGGCGCGGTTGCGGGTGGAGTTGAGCGAGCACCCGCAGGTGCTGGCGATTCGCGGCCAGGGCTTGATGGTCGGCATCGAGTTGGCCAGGCCTTACCGTGACCTGGCCCAGCGTGCGGCCCAGGAGCATGGGCTGCTGATCAATGTGACGCGGGGCAAGATCATCCGCCTGTTGCCGCCGCTGACGCTGGATGCCAAGGAGGTTGAGATGATTGTGCGGGCCATCACCCGTCTCCTGGATTGAAACCGGATCAAAATGTGGGAGCAGGCAAGCCAGCTCCCACATTGGATCGGCGTGATATTCAGAGATCCGGGCCATTGAGCCATTCCTGGTTCATGGTTTCGGTATCGCCCAGGTACTCCAATAACCAACTCATCGCCGGCGATACCTTATCCTGCGCCCACGCCACACACGACGGGCTGGCCGGAAACGGTCGGCTCAGTTGCAGCGCCACCAGGTCGCCACGCTCGACCCACGGCAATACCTGATGAGCCGGCGCCATGCCCACGCACAGCCCATCGCGCAGGCAATCGAGTGCCGAGGCCCAGTTGGGCACGACCAAACGGCGCTGGTTATCCAGGGTCCAGGTGTCACGCTTGGGCAGGTTGCGCGAGGTGTCGGTCATGCACAGCGAGGCGAACGGGCGCAGTTGGTCGTCACTGAGCAAGCCGTTGACGCTTGCCAGCGGGTGCTGGGCGCTGACCACACACAGCCAGTTGAGCAGGCCCATGTCCCGAAACGTGAAGCGGCTGGCCACCGGCACTGCGCTGGTGGCACCGATCACAATGTCGGTGCGCTCATCGGCCAGGGCGTCCCAAACGCCGTTGTACACCTCGTATTCGAGCAGCAATTCCACCTCAGGGAATTGCCGATAAAAATCCAGCACCAGTTGCCGGCAGCGCTGGGGTTTGACGATGGAGTCCACCGCGACCTTCAACTGGCCGCTCCAGCCATTGGCCACCTGCTGGCACAAACGCCGGGTTCCAAGCATTTTTTTCATCACCCCGCGCGCTTCGTCTATAAATAGACGGCCAGCGGGGGTCAACTCCACATCGCGATGGCGGCGCACAAACAGCGGCACCGCCAACCATTCCTCCAACTGGCGCACCGTATAGCTGATGGCTGACGGCACGCGGTGCAATTCCTGGGCAGCGGCGCTGAAGCTGCCATGGCGTGCCACGGCATCGACTACATCCAGGGAGTATTCGGACCACATAGCGGTTGCCTTCAAAATATTTGATTCAAGTGTCCAATTATTATCGCTTCACACACAGCCTGTCAGCTTCATAATGGGCGCCAGTCAGCAAATAGTTTGATGGCAGCATCCACAAGGCTTCAATGAAAAATTCTTTTGGTTTCACCTGGTATTTGGCGGGGCTGAGCATGCTCGGTTATCTGGCCATGGACATGTACTTGCCGGCGTTTGGCGCCATGGGCGAGCAGTTGCAGATCAGTGCGGGCGCGGTGGGCGCCAGCTTGAGTATTTTCCTCGCCGGCTTTGCGCTCGGGCAGTTGCTGTGGGGGCCATTGTCCGATCGCCTGGGGCGCAAGCCGGTGCTGCTCGCCGGGCTGAGCCTGTTTGTGCTGGGCTGCGCCGGGATGTTCTGGGTCGAGACGGCGCCGCAGTTATTGGCGTTGCGTTTTATCCAGGCGATTGGTGTGTGTTCCGCCGCTGTGAGTTGGCAGGCGCTGGTGATTGACCGTTACCCGGCCGACAAGGCCCACCGTGTGTTCGCCAGCATCATGCCGCTGATGTCGCTGTCACCGGCGTTGGCGCCGCTGTTGGGCGCGATGGTGCTGAACCACTTTGGCTGGCAGGCGATTTTCGCGGTATTGCTGGTTGTGTCAGTGCTGTTGCTGTTGCCGACGTTGTTGCTGCGCAAAATGCCGAAACGTCTGGCCGAGGAGGGCGAACCTTCGCGCCTTGGCTACGGGCAGTTGCTGACCTCCCGCGTATTTACCGGCAATGTGATGATCTTCGCCGCCTGTTCGGCCAGCTTCTTTGCCTGGCTCACCGCGTCGCCGTTCATCCTTGGCGACATGGGTTACAGCCCGAATGACATCGGCCTGAGTTACGTGTTGCCGACCTTGTCCTTTCTGGTCGGCGGTTACAGCTGTCGCAGCGCCTTGCAGCATTACCAGGGCAAAACCCTGCTGCCGTGGTTGCTGGTGGCCTATTGCATCAGCATGGTGGCGTTGTACCTGGTTGCGACCTTGACCGTGCCGACCCTGACCACCTTGTTGATTCCGTTCTGCCTGATGGCGTTGGTCAACGGCGCCAGCTACCCGATCGTGGTGGCGAATGCGTTGATGCCCTTTGCGGAAAATTCCGGCAAGGCGGCGGCGCTGCAGAACACCCTGCAGTTGGGCCTGTGCTTTCTGAGCAGCCTGCTGGTGTCGTCGTTGATCGACCAGCCGCTGTTGATCACCGTGATTGTGATGTTGGCGACTGCGCCGTTGGCGGTGCTGGGTTACTGGCTGGCGCGGCCGAAAGCCGATAAGTCGGAACTCGCAAGCGCCTAAAACTGAAACCCAAGCAAAAATGTGGGAGAGGGCTAGTGTGGGAGCTGGCTTGCCTGCGATGGCATCAACAGGGTGTACCTGATGCACCGGGTTGTCTGCATCGCAGGCAAGCCAGCTCCCACACAAGCCAGCTCCCACAGTTGATTGGGTTTCTTCAGTTAGAACGTCACTTCCATATTCAGCGTAGGCGTGGAGGTCCGGGTGCCCATGCCACCATCCACCCCGAACTTGTTATGCCAGTACTCGTAACCCACCCCCAGGTACAGGTTCGGCTTCACGCTTTTACCTGGCCGCACCGCCACCATCAGCGCGGTGCGCATCAGGGTTTCCGGCGCGGTGTCGCGGCCGTGGTAGTCCTCGCCCTTTTCCCCGACGTAATTGATAAACCCCTGGAACTTCGCCGCGTGGTTGGCGATGTCGAACGGGCGCATCCAGGTCAGGTTGAGCATGTAGGTGTCGTCGAAGGTGTGGTTCGACTCTTTCGCACCGGGGATGCCGGTGTGGTTCTTTTCCTTGTAGTACATCAGGCTCAAATCCAGCACGCCGACGGTGTTGAACTTCAACGTCGGGCCGACCACCAGCGCGCGTTTTTTAGCTGAGGCGAAGTTGTTGTTGCGGTTGGCGTCGAAGCCCAGGGTCAGGGCGTAATCCTTGACCAGGCCGGTGCCCAGAGGCACATCGAATACCCGTGAGGCGTACAGCTGGTGTCGGTACACGGCGTAGACCTCACTGCCACCCTGGTCGGTGCCCTTGCGTGGGTCGCTGCTGTCGGACAGAAACACATCGAGGTTCAGGTAGTTGCTGCCGTACTGGTAGCCGCTGGCGTGGGTAAAGCTGTAGATGCGCTTGCTGAAGTCGTCGGGGTTGTTGGGGTTGGTGAAGTGCTGGCCGTAGCGAAACCCTACGCTGTTGTTCATCCATTCCAGCGCGACGGCCTCCCCACCGCCGAGAAGGGTCAATGCAACGGTGGCGCCCTGTAATGCCTTTTTCATTGTTCTAGGTCCTTTGGCGTTCTGGCTCATGACGGCCGGATAGTTTTTGTAACGCCGATGGAGGGTATCTTGTTCGATTGATTGTATACAACTCTATGGACATCAAGTCCAAACATTGCATACAGTGTTCGCACAACAAAAACAGAGAACCCCTCACCATGACTATCCCGAAGGCGTCACCGCAGCGGCCAGAAGACGAGAATCTCGGCGTCGCGGCCAACATGGCTTACGGCCTGCAGCATGTGCTCACCATGTATGGCGGCATCGTTGCCGTACCGCTGATCGTCGGCCAGGCGGCCGGGTTGTCGCCGGCGGATATCGGCCTGCTGATCGCCGCCTCGCTGTTTGCCGGTGGCCTGGCCACGTTGCTGCAAACCCTCGGCCTGCCGTTTTTTGGCTGCCAGTTGCCGCTGGTGCAGGGCGTGTCGTTTGCCGGTGTGGCAACCATGGTGGCCATCGTAGGCAGTGATGGCGCGGGCGGGGTGCCGGCGATTCTCGGGGCGGTGATGGCCGCGTCATTTATCGGCTTATTGATCACGCCGGTATTCTCACGGATCACCAAGTTCTTCCCGCCGCTGGTCACCGGCATCGTGATCACCACCATCGGCCTGACGCTGATGCCGGTGGCGGCGCGCTGGGCCATGGGCGGCAATAGCCGCGCAGCGGACTTTGGCAGCATGGCCAACATCGGCCTGGCGGCGTTGACCCTGGTGCTGGTGTTGCTACTGAGCAAGATCGGCAGCGCGACCATCTCGCGCCTGTCGATTCTGTTGGCCATGGTGATTGGCACCGTGATCGCGGTATTCCTCGGCATGGCGGACTTCTCCAGCGTCGCCCAAGGGCCGATGTTCGGCTTCCCGACACCTTTCCATTTCGGCATGCCGACCTTCCATGTGGCGGCGATCATTTCCATGTGCATCGTGGTGATGGTGACGTTGGTGGAAACCTCGGCGGACATCCTCGCGGTCGGCGAGATCATCGACACCAAAGTCGAGTCCAAGCGCCTGGGTAATGGCCTGCGTGCCGATATGCTGTCGAGCATGTTTGCGCCGATCTTCGGTTCATTCACCCAAAGCGCCTTCGCCCAGAACGTCGGCCTGGTGGCGGTTACGGGAGTGAAAAGCCGCTTTGTAGTGGCCACTGGCGGTGTATTTCTGGTGGTGTTGGGCCTGCTGCCCTTTATGGGGCGGGTGATTGCGGCGGTGCCGACTTCGGTGCTTGGCGGCGCCGGTATTGTGTTGTTCGGCACCGTGGCGGCCAGTGGGATTCGCACGCTGTCCAAGGTGGATTACCGCAACAACATGAACCTGATCATCGTGGCAACGAGCATCGGTTTCGGCATGATCCCGATTGCAGCGCCGAACTTTTATGATCACTTCCCCACCTGGTTTGCGACCATTTTCCATTCGGGCATCAGTTCGTCGGCGATCATGGCGATTCTGCTGAACCTGGCGTTCAACCACTTCACCGCCGGTAACTCGGACCAGCAGTCGGTGTTTGTGGCCGGCACCGAGCGCAGTTTGTGCTTCCACGACGTGGCGGCGTTGCGCGATGGCGATTACTTCAGTGGCGGTAAATTGTTTGATGCTGAAGGGAAGGAGATTCCAGTGGTGGCTGAGGTGCCGAGGAAGGCCGCAAAGCCTGAGACCACCGAGGTCTAAAACTGTGGGAGCTGGCTTGCCTGCGATGGCGGCGAGCCAGTCACTGCACCTGTAACTGATGTACCGCTATCGCAGGCAAGCCAGCTCCCACAGTTGAACTCAGCCGGCCTTGAGTGCTCGGTGCGGCAGCGAACACGCCTCGTCCAGAAACTTCACCACAGTCCCCATGCACGCCTGGCGTTCTTCCACGTGGGGCATGTGGCTGGAGTCTTCAAACAACGCCCAGCGCACGTCAGTGATTTCATCCAGGAACGGCTTGACCACCAAGGGCGTGGCCTCGTCGTGGCGTCCTGATATCACCAGCGTCGGCACATTGATCGCCGACAGGCGCCCGATCACGCTCCAATCCTTCAAGCTGCCGATGATGTGAAATTCGGTCGGGCCGCTCATGGCGTGGTACACCGTCGGGTCGGCGTCCACCGCTGCAAAGGTGCGCGCCACTTCTTCCGGCCATGGGTTTACTCGGCACACATGCTGGTCATAGAAGATCCGCGCCGCCGCAAGGTATTCCGGGTCTTGGTAAGTGCCGGCCAGTTCGTGTTTTAGCAGGGTTTGGTGCACGCCTTCGGGCAACAGCTGGCGCAGGCGGTTGGCTTCGCTGACCCAGGTGCGCATGCAGGTGGGCGAGTTGGCCGGGATAAACGCGCGCAGGCCCTTGGGTCGCAAAATCGCGTGTTCGCTGCCGAGCATGCCGCCCCAGGATTGCCCCAGGATCGCGTAGTTGTCACTGATCTGCAGGTGGTCCAGCAGGTTGTTCAGCTCGTCGAGGAACAGGTCGATGGTCCAGAACGACGCGTCCTTGTCCGGCAAGTGCGTAGAGCGGCCATTGCCGATTTGATCGTAGTGAATCACCGCATGGCCGCTGGCGGCGACGTCCTTGAACGCGTCTACGTAGTCATGGGTGCAACCGGGGCCGCCATGGAGGATCACCAAGGGCGTGCGGCCGGTGCCCAGGTCGCCAGTGACGCGGTACCAGGTCTGGTAGGCGCCGAAGGCCGCGTAGCCTTCGCGGACTTTCTCGATGAATTCCATTTCGTACCCTGCTCTGAAAAAAAGGATCAGGGATACGATAGTCGGCACGCAGCGTTTAAGTAACTAGCAAAACAGCTAGGTTTTACCGACGGATCAATCTTCGAGCAGGCGGTAATGGGTCGCGCGCACCACCGCCTGTACGCGGTTCTTGGCGCCCAGTTTGTGCATGGCCGAGGCCAGGTGCAGGGTGACCACCGCCAGTGAGCGGCTTAACTGCGTGGCGATCTCGGCGGCGGTCAGGCCCTCGGCCGCCCATTTGAGGCACTCGCGCTCGCGCTTGGTCAGATGGATGTGCGGGTAGGTGCGTAGCTCTTTGCTCAGCAGCGGGTAGGCCGCTTCCTGCAAGGCGTGGGTGATCAGGCTGAAGTCCGTCAAGGTTTGCTGGGCATCTTCCAGCACCGTGCTGGCCTTGCCGGTGCGCAGGCCGGTCAGCGACGCGAAGCCGCCACGCGGCAGGTGGATCGGCACGGTGACGCCGCAGGTCAGTTGGCGCTCATGCAGGTAAGAGGACACGGGCGCATGGCACGGGTCGATGATCTTTTGCAGCGCAGTGTCGGCTTTGGCCTCATAGGACCACACGAACGGCGACACCGTGCTCAAGGCCAGGTGCTGCACCGGGTCGATCTGGTAAAAACCTTCGCTGCACCATAACGCGTGCCAGTCCGACGGTGTGTTGCGCGACTCCAGCACCGAAGGCGTGATCAGCGAACCGTCCTGGTCGATGGGCACCGGCGTGTAGTCATACACCAACGCATCAAAGCCCAACTGCTGGGCGAGGACAAACGTGTTGTCCATCTGTTCAACCAGGCTCCTGCCGGGCATGAGGCGGTTGTTGAAGGCAGTAAGTTTGGACAGCATCCGTTCTGCTCCCGAATTCATTTGAATCTCGACTTGCGGCAAGTAGAATGCCACGCCCCGGCGAAGGACTGCCAGGCCAAACCTATAAGAACTACTAGGTTATGGACGCGCGGCATCCTCGGTAGTGTTGGCCCTGTAAACGGCCGCTACCTGCCAGGCCGATACAACACAAGGAATGTATGCATGTGGCGTGAAATTGCCCCCGACCAGCAGTACAACGTGCAGGTCGATGGCCATAACCTCGTGGCCTACAGCTTTGGCGACGGCGATGAGGTGCTCTTGTGTCTCAACGGCGGCCCGGGCCTGCCGTGTGACTACTTGCGCGACGCCCATGGCTGGCTCAAAGAGCATAACCTGCGAGTGGTTGCATTCGATCAGCTTGGCACGGGCGCATCAGCCAGACCATCAGATGTTTCCCTGTGGGAAATTGGCCGTTATGTCGAAGAAGTCGAAACCGTGCGCCAGGCACTGGGCCTGGGCCGTGTGCATCTGCTTGGGCATTCGTGGGGCGGCTGGTTGGGCATCGAGTACGCCATCCACTATCCTGACGCCCTGAAAAGCCTGATCCTGGAAAACACCGTCGGCGATATTCCGCACCTGTCCCAGGAGCTCGAACGCCTGCGCGGTGCCCTCGGCAGC
Organism: Pseudomonas sp. B19125; assembly: GCF_044218855.1. Lineage (NCBI taxonomy): Bacteria > Pseudomonadati > Pseudomonadota > Gammaproteobacteria > Pseudomonadales > Pseudomonadaceae > Pseudomonas > Pseudomonas sp. B19125. The sequence continues at coordinate 5,142,205 of NZ_CP162589.1, read as the reverse complement.
GAAACCGTGGCCATGATGCAGCGCCATGAAGCCATGGGCACACTCGACCATCCGCAGTACCAGGCCGCTATCACCTTGCTCAACTACCGCCACGTCTGCCGTCTGGACGAATGGCCGGAGCCGGTCAAGCGCTCCCTGGGCGACTGGAACATGGGGCCTTACGAAACCATGCAAGGCCCCAACGAGTTCCTCTATATCGGCAACCTCAAGGACTGGAACCGCATCCCGGAGATGGCCGATTTCAAGATGCCGATCCTGATCACCACCGGCCAGCACGACGAACTGACACCCGCTTGCGCCCATCGCATGAAACTCGCCGCCACACACGCCGAGTTGCATGTATTCCCCAACAGCAGCCATATGCCGTTTTATGAGGAACCCCACGCGTACTTCCCGGTGCTGCTGGACTTCCTCGCTCGCCACCGAGGCTGACGGATGAATCTTGCGCGTTACCGTTTTGTGCTGTCCCGGCCGCTGCAATTGCTGCCGGTGTTGTTTGGCATCAGCCTGATCACCTTTGTGCTGGTGCGCTCGATCCCCGGCGATCCGGCGCGGGCCTTGCTGGGCTCGCGCAGCACGCCGGACGCGCTGCTGAAAATCCGCGCCCAATACGGCCTGGACCAGCCCTTGTGGCTGCAATATTTCTACTTCCTCAAGAACCTGCTCAAGGGCGATCTCGGCCAGTCACTGCTCTATAAGGTCGACGCGTTGAAACTGATCGTCACCCGCATTGAGCCGACGCTGGTGCTGGTGCTCGGCAGTGTGCTGCTGGCGCTGTTGATCGCGGTGCCGCTGGCTACCGTGGCGGCGCGCAACAAAGGCGGTTGGGCGGATAACCTGATCCGCGTGTTCACCACGGTCGGCCTGGGCATGCCGGCCTTCTGGCTGGGCTTGATGCTGATTCTGTTGCTGAGTGTGAAGTGGGGCTTGTTCCCGGTATCGGGCTACGGTCGCACGTTTACAGATAAAGCCCACCACATGGTCCTGCCGTGCTTGACCATTGCGCTGGCGCTGGCGGCGGTGCTGGTGCGCAACCTGCGGGCGAGCATGCTGATGGAGTTGCAGGCTGACCATGTCACCGCTGCCCGCGCACGCGGGTTATCGGAGGCGGCGGTGTTTCGTCGGCATGTGTTACCCAACTCCCTGGTGCCGGCGGTTAACCTGCTGGCGGTGAATATCGGCTGGCTGATCAGCGGCACGGTGGTGATCGAAAGCCTGTTCGCGATTCCCGGCATCGGCCAATTATTGGTGCGCGGCATTTTTACCCGCGACTACATGGTGGTGCAGGGCGTGGCGATGGTGCTGGCGTGTGCGACGGTGGTGGTCAACTTCGTCGCGGACGTGGCGACCGTGGCCCTCGACCCACGGGTGAAGATGCAATGAGCAGCCGACCACTGATTGCGCCGTGGCGTTTGCGCCTGCGGTTTGGTTTTCGCAACGGCCGGCTGACCGCTGCGTGGGGGCTGTTGATCTTGTTTATGTGGTTGGCCCTGGCGTTGTTCGCGCCGTGGCTCGCGCCGTATGACCCGATTGCGCAGAACACCGATCTGAGTTTGCTGGCGCCCAGCCTTGCCCACCCATTTGGCACGGATAACTACGGCAGAGACATCCTTTCGAGGGTGATCTGGGGCGCGCGGATTGACCTGCAACTGGCCGTTATCGGCGTGATCTTCCCGTTCCTGATCGGCACTTTTATCGGCGCTGTTTCCGGCTACATCGGCGGGCGCTTCGACAGCGTGTGCATGCGCGTGATCGACGTGGTGCTGGCGTTCCCGTTCCTGGTGTTGATGCTGGCGATCATGGCCATCCTCGGGCCGGGCTTGCAGAGTTTTTATATCGCCATGGCGTTGGTGGGCTGGGTGTCGTATGCGCGGTTGATCCGCTCGCAGATCCTGGTGCTCAAGGAAAGCGACTTCGCCCTGGCCGCCAAGAGCCTGGGCTTTGGCCATGGGCGCATTCTGTTCCGGCACTTATTGCCCAACGCGATGTTTGGCTCGATTGTGTTTTCGATGTCCGACGCCGTGCTGGTGCTGCTCAATGGCGCCGCCGTGAGCTACCTGGGCCTGGGCGTGCAACCGCCGACGGCGGAGTGGGGCACGATGGTCGCCGAAGGGCAGGCGTTTATCACCACCGCCTGGTGGCTTTGCACCTTCCCGGGCCTGGCCATTGTGACCCTGGCCATGGGTTTCAGCCTGCTCGCCGATGGTGTGGCGCAAGTATTGGGGGATCGTTCATGAGCCTGCTTCACGTGCAGGACCTCAGCGTGATCGCCAACAATGGTGGGCGAGAGGTCACGCTGGTTGATCGTGTGTCCTTTGATTTGGCCGAAGGTGAAATCCTCGGCCTGGTGGGTGAAAGCGGGTCGGGCAAAACCCTGGCCTGTCGCGGCCTGATGCGCCTGTTGCCGTCGCCCAACCTGCGGGTGCAAGGCGGCGCTGTGCGCCTGGCCGGTCGCGACCTGTTGCAACTCGATGAGGCTGGCATGCGCGCCGTGCGCGGTGGGCAACTGGGCATGATTTTCCAGAACCCCAGCAGTCACCTTGACCCGTTGATGCGCATCGGCGAGCAGATCGCCGAAGGCATCCGTTTGCATCAGGGTGCGTCGAAAAAAGACGCGCGCCTGCAAGCCATCGAGGTGCTGCGCCAGGTCGGTATTCCCGATCCCAAGGCGCGGGTCGACAACTACCCCCATGAGTTCTCCGGCGGCATGCGCCAGCGCGCGATGATCGCCGTGGCCCTGGGCTGCAACCCGCAAGTGCTGATTGCCGACGAGCCGACCACCGCGCTGGACGTGACGGTGCAGGCGCAGATCCTGCGCCTGCTGCTGGAGCTGCGAGACCAGCGTGGCCTGGCGATCATCATGATCACCCATGACCTGGGCGTGGTGGCGCAAACCTGTGATTCCATCGCGGTGATGTACGCCGGACGCCTGTGCGAGCACGCGAGCAAATACGACGTGCTGGCCCATCCACAACACCCGTACACCGCTGGCCTTATCGATTGCCAACCCGCCCACAGCAGCGGCCACGCCTTGCTGCGCACCATCCCTGGCCAGCCGCCGTTACTGGATGCCTTGCCCGACGGTTGCCGCTTCAACCCGCGCTGCCCGCAAGTGGCGGCGTTGTGTACTGAGCTGCTGCCCGAAGGTGCGCGCGTAGCCTGCCACTATCCGCTGGGAGAGCGCCCATGAGCCTGTTGCAGATCAAGGACCTGGAGGTGCGGTTTGCCGCGTCCGGCACGGGTGTGTTGGGCCTTAATAAACAGTGGGTGAGGGCGGTCAATGGTGTGTCGCTCAACCTGGCCGCAGGTGAAACCCTGGGGTTGGTGGGCGAGTCCGGCAGTGGCAAAAGCACGCTGGGGCGGGCAATTTTGCACCTCACCCCGATCAGCGCCGGGCAGGTGTTGTTCGATGGCGTCGACATGGCGCGGGGCAGTGCTATCGACATCGCCCGCCTGCGGCATGAAACCGCAATGATTTTCCAGGACCCCTACGCTGCCCTGAACCCGCGACACAGCATTGGCGAAACCCTTGCCGAAGTGCTGCGGGTGCAGCGCAAGGTCGCCCCGGAGCAGATACCGGCTCGCGTGGTCGAGCTGCTTGACCTGGTGGGCCTGCGCCCTGAACTCGCCAGCCGTAAACCCGGCTCCCTCAGCGGTGGTCAGTGCCAGCGCGTCGGCATCGCCCGCGCCCTGGCGGTGGAGCCGCGTCTGATCATTGCCGATGAATGCGTGGCGGCACTGGATGTGTCGATTCAGGGCCAGATCATCAACCTGTTGCTGGAGCTGCAACAGCGCATGAACCTGGCGATTCTGTTTATCGCCCATGACCTGGCCATCGTGCGGCGCCTGTGCGACCGCGTGGCGGTGATGTACCTGGGCAAAATCGTCGAAGAAGGGCCAGTGGAATCAGTGTTTACTGCGCCACGCCATCCGTATACGGCGGCGTTGATCGAGGCGATTCCCGAGATCGATCCGCACCGGCCGTTGCCCGCAGAACCGTTGCCCGGTGAGCCCCCGAGCCCGCTGAAGTTGCCCACCGGCTGCGCCTTTCACCCGCGCTGCCGGCATGCCCGGACGATGTGTTCCGTGGTGTTGCCGCCGACCCATTACCTGCACGAGCATCGGTACAGTTGCGTGCTTGAAGAACCTCTGTTTTGACCCACTTCTGCCATTCATGAACAAGGAGTTATGACATGCAATCGCGCCACTTGAAGTTGCTCGCCGCCGCGACACTGACCGCCTGGTCCCTCACTGCCGGGCTGGCCCACGCCGCCGGCGTGCTGACCATCGGCTGCCGTGAAGACAGCACCACGTTCGACCCGATCAAAAGCGCACAGAACCGCGATACGTGGGTGTTCGCCAACGTCTACGACACCTTGGTGCGCGTGGATAACCTGGGCACCAAGATGGAACCGGGCCTGGCTGAAAGCTGGGAGATTTCCAAGGACGGCCTGACCTACACCTTCAAGCTGCGTGACGCCAAGTTCTCTGATGGCTCGGCGATCACCGCCGATGACGCGGCGTTCAGCCTGTTGCGCATCCGCGACAACAAGGCGTCGCTGTGGGCAGATCCGTTCAGCCTGATCAGCACGGCCAAGGCCAGCGACCCGCAGACCCTGGTGGTCACGCTGAAAACCCCGGCTGTGGCCTTCCTCTCGCAACTGGCTTCGCCGACGGTATCGATCCTGTCGCAAAAAGCCATGACCACGATGGGCGAAGACGCCTACTCGGAAAACCCGGTGACCTCCGGCGCGTTTACCGTGGAGGAATGGCGCAAGGGCGACCGCGTGATCCTCAAAAAGAACCCGAACTTCTGGCAGGCCAGGAACGTGAGTCTGGATGGCGTGGAGTGGGTCTCGGTCACCGACGACAACACGCGCATGCGCATGGTGCAGAACAACGAGCTGGACACGGCGATCTTCGTGCCGTTCTCCCGCGTGGAAGAGCTGAAGAAAGACAAAAGCGTGGTGATCCATGCCGACCCGTCGACCCGCGAAGATCACCTGCTGATCAACCACGCCCACGGCCTGCTGGCCAAGCCGCAGGTGCGCGAGGCGCTGGACATGGCCATCGACAAGCAGTCGCTGGTCAAGAGCGCCACGTACGGCCAAGGCACCGTGGCCTATTCCTACATCCCCAAAGGCTCGCTGTACCACTACGCCAACAACCTGCAACGCCCGTATGACCCAGCCGCCGCCAAGAAACTGCTGGAAGAGGCTGGTGCCAAGGACTTGAAACTCAACTACGTGGTCAACGCCGGCAACGAAGCTGACGAGCAGATTGCGGTGATCATCAAGGACCAGTTGGCCAAGGTCGGCGTGACCGCCAACCTGCAAAAGGTCGACCCGACCCAAAGCTGGCAGATGCTGGTGGACGGTGAGTACGATATTTCGGTGATGTACTGGACCAACGACATCCTCGACCCGGACCAGAAGACCACCTTCGTGCTCGGCCATGACACCAACCAGAACTACATGACCCGCTACAAGAACGATAAGGTTAAAGAGTTGGTAGCGCAGGCGCGGATCGAGGCCGACCCGGCCAAGCGGGAGCAGATGTATGTGGAGTTGCAGAAGCTGGCGAAGCAGGATGTGAACTGGATTGACCTGTACTACAGCCCGTACATCAACATCTCACGCAAGAACGTGAGCAACTTCCTGCAGAACCCGCTGGGGCGTTTTACCCTTGAGGAAGTGGTGAAGAACTAACGGTCACCGCTAAGCAAATGTGGGAGCTGGCTTGCCTGCGATGGTATCAACTCGGTTTAACAGATAGACCGAGTTGCCCGCATCGCAGGCAAGCCAGCTCCCACACAAGCCAGCTCCCACATGAACCCAGTTTCACATTGGGGTTTCAGGTGAACAGTGTCAGTGCTTACTGCGCATCAAACGCCTGCCCATTGATCCCGGCACTGTCCGGCCCCATCAGGTACAGGTACACCGGCATGATGTCTTCCGGTGCAGGCCTTTCCATCGGGTTTTCGCCCGGATACGCCTGGGCACGCATGCTGGTGCGTGTGCCGCCCGGGTTGATGCTGTTGGAGCGTACCGATGCCACATCTTCCAGCTCGTCGGCCAGGGTTTGCATCAAGCCTTCGGTGGCAAACTTCGACACGCCATAAGCGCCCCAGTACGCACGGCCCTTGCGCCCGACGCTGCTGGAGGTGAACACCACCGACGCATCCTGGGACAGCTTGAGCAGTGGCAATAATGTACTGGTCAGCATGAACATCGCGTTGACGTTTACGTGCATCACGCGCATGAAATTCTCACCGGACAACTGCTCGATCGGCGTGCGTGGGCCAATGATCGAGGCGTTGTGCAGCAGGCCGTCGAGGCGACCGAATTCTTTTTCGATCATAGCTGCCAGCTCATCGTATTGATGGGGCAGGGCGGTTTCCAGGTTGAACGGGATCACCACCGGCTGCGGCTGGCCGGCCGCTTCGATCTCGTCATACACCTGGGCCAGGTTGGCTTCGGTCCTGCCCAGCAACAGCACGGTAGCGCCATGGGCGGCATAGGTTTTTGCCGCCGCCGCGCCGATCCCGCGACCGGCACCGGTCACCAGGATCACCCGGTCTTTGAGCAGTTCTGGACGTGCGGAGTAATCAAACATAAAAAACCTCGACAGAATTCAAGCTGAAACAGGCCTTGAAGTGGAATCCATTTCATGTGGGAGCTGGCTTGCCTGCGATGGCGGAGTATCAGTCACCGCAAGTGCTAGCTGGCAGACCGCTATCGCAGGCAAGCCAGCTCCCACAGTGATCTCAGTGCTAGTGGGTATCTCGAACAATCAGCAACTGCACAGCGCGTTATCCAGCACCTTGCGCAGCTCCAGCGGGTGGTCCACTACCACGTCGGCGCCCCAGTTGCGTGGGTTGTCGTCCGGGTGGATGTAGCCGAAGGTGACCGCCGCAGTGCGGGTGCCAGCGTCGCGGCCAGACTCGATATCGCGCAGGTCATCGCCCACGAACAACACGCTGGCCGGGTCAAGGTCGAGCATCTTGCACGCCAGGATCAGCGGCTCGGGGTCGGGCTTGCTGTTCTTCACGTGGTCCGGGCAGATCAGCAGTGCCGAACGCTCGGCCAGGCCCAGTTGCTGCATGATCGGTTCGGCAAAGCGCAACGGTTTGTTGGTGACCACGCCCCAGACCAGTTTGGATTTCTCGATGTCTTCCAGTAACTCGGCCATGCCGTCGAACAGTTTGCTGTGGATTGCGCAGCCCTTGAGATAGCGCTCCAGGAACTCCAGGCGCAACGCTTCAAAGCCAGGGGATTCGGGGTCCATCGAGAAGGTCACGGCGACCATCGCCCGTGCCCCGCCGGAAATTTCATCGCGGATGTGCTGGGGGTTGATCGGCTCCAGGCCTCGGTCGGTGCGCATGGCCTGGCAGATCGCGATAAAGTCCGGCGCGGTGTCCAGCAAGGTGCCGTCCATGTCGAAGAGAACTGCTCGCAACTTCACAGGCTTACTCCTCGCGCAGGGTCTGGATCATGTAGTTGACGTCCACGTCGCTCGCCAGCTTGTAGTGCTTGGTCAGCGGGTTGTAGGTCAGGCCGATGATGTCCTTGACGGTCAGCCCGGCCTGACGGCTCCAGGCGCCCAGCTCGCTTGGGCGGATGAATTTCTTGAAGTCGTGGGTGCCACGCGGCAGCAGCTTCATGATGTATTCGGCGCCGATAATCGCGAACAGGTAGGCCTTGGGGTTGCGGTTGATGGTGGAGAAGAACACCTGGCCGCCCGGCTTGACCATACGGAAGCAGGCGCGGATCACCGAGGACGGGTCTGGCACGTGCTCGAGCATCTCAAGGCAAGTAACCACGTCGAACTGCTCGGGCATCTCTTCGGCCAGGGCTTCGGCGGTGATCTGGCGGTATTCGACGCTCACGCCGGATTCCAACTGGTGCAGTTGGGCCACGGCCAGCGGCGCTTCGCCCATGTCGATGCCCATCACGGTGGCGCCGCGCTGGGCCATGGCTTCGCTGAGGATGCCGCCGCCGCAACCGACGTCCAGCACCTTCTTGCCGGCCAGGTTGACGCGCTCGTCAATCCAGTTGACGCGCAGCGGGTTGATGTCGTGCAGGGGTTTGAACTCGCTTTCGCGGTCCCACCAGCGGTGGGCCAGGGCTTCAAACTTGGCGATTTCGGCGTGGTCGACGTTGCTCATGGTGAATCCTCTAAATCTGATAAATCGGTTATTCAGTCCTGAACGGCGCGGTTCAAGACCTTCGTTATTCGCTGTGCCCGCTGATCCGTTGGCCCCAGGCGATGGCCGTGGCGGTCAACTGCTGTTCATCCATGCGGGTCAATCGCCGGTCGTCGAGCAACTGCTTGCCGGCGACCCAAAGGTGTTTCACACACTCGCGTCCGGTGGCATATATAAGCGTTGAGACCGGGTCGTAGATCGGTTGTTGCGCCAGCCCCGAAAGATCGAATGCGACGATATCCGCCGCCTTGCCGACTTCGAGCGAGCCAATCTCGCTGTCCAGGCCCATGGCACGCGCCCCATTGAGCGTAGCCATGCGCAGGGCGCGATGGGCGTCCAGGGCAGTGGCCGAGCCGGCGACAGCCTTGGCCAGCATCGCCGCCGTGCGGGTTTCGCCCAACAGGTCGAGGTCATTGTTGCTGGCCGCGCCGTCGGTGCCGATGGCCACGTTCACGCCAGCCTGCCACAGACGCTCCACCGGGCAAAAACCGCTGGCCAGTTTCAGGTTCGATTCCGGGCAATGGATGACGCTGGTGTTGCTTTCTACCAGCAAAGCCAGGTCGTCCTCGCTGATTTGGGTCATATGAACGGCCTGGAAGCGTGGGCCGAGCAGGCCCAGACGGCCCAGGCGCGCCAGTGGGCGTTCGCCGGTCTTGTCCACGGCTTGTTGCACTTCGAAGGCGGTTTCGTGCACATGCATATGGATGGCGGCGTCCAGTTCTTCGGCAATCACCCGGATTTTTTCCAGGTTGGCGTCGCTCACGGTGTAGGGCGCGTGAGGGCCGAAGGTGATCTTGATACGCGGGTGGTGCTTGAGGTCGCCGAACAGCTCCACGCCCTGGCGAATCGCCTCATCGGCGCTGCTGGCGCCTGGGATCGGGAAGTCGAGGATCGGCAGCGCGATCTGCGCGCGCATGCCGCTGTTGTGTACGCAGTCGCTGGCGACCTTGGGGTAGAAGTACATGTCCGAGAAGCAGGTGATGCCGCCCTTGAGCTGTTCGGCGATGGCCAGGTCGGTGCCGTCGCGCACGAAAGCTTCATCGACCCATTTGGCTTCGGCGGGCCAGATGTGTTTTTCCAGCCAGGTCATCAGCGGCAGATCGTCGGCCAGGCCGCGAAACAGGCTCATCGCCGCGTGGCCGTGGGCGTTGATCAAACCGGGGCTGAGCAGCATGCCCGGCAGCTCGCGCACTTCGCTGGCTGTCAGCTTCAAGGCCGCCGCCCGTGGCCCGATAAACGCAATGCGCCCGTCACGGATGCCCAGGCCGTGCTCCTTGAGCACCACGCCAGCGGGTTCGACAGGTACCAGCCAGGTTGGCAGCAGCAATAAGTCGAGCGGGGCGGCAGTGGAGGTCATCGCAGGCTTCTTCCCAGGCAGCTATAAAAGAAGGGCGAAGTATACCCGAGCGTCCTGGCTGGCGGATCGCTATAATCGGCGGCTTTTGTTCATGAGTGCGGGGTAAGGGATGCGCGACCGACTGTTAGCTGCAGAGAAAGTGAAGGCCATCGATTGGCGTGATGGCGCACTGCACCTGCTCGATCAGCGTGCCTTGCCCTCGCGGGAAACCTGGGTGGCCTGCACTTCGGCGGCTGAAGTCGCCCAAGCCATTCGCAGCATGACTGTGCGTGGCGCGCCGGCTATCGGCATCAGTGCTGCCTACGGCCTGGTGCTGGCCGCCCGCGAGCGGATCGCCGAAGGCGGTGACTGGCAGGCGGCATGGGAAGAAGACTACGCATTGCTGGCCGATAGCCGTCCGACCGCCGCTAACCTGTTCTGGGCCTTGAAGCGCATGCGTGACCGCCTGGATCGGGTCAAAAAACACGCCGACCCGCTGGCGGTGCTGGAAGCCGAAGCCATTGCGATCCATGAAAGCGACCGCGAAGCCAATCTGGTCATGGCCCAATTGGGCCTCGAACGGATTCGCAAGCACCAGGGCAACGCCCAGGCGATCCTCACTCATGGCAATGCGGGCGCCCTGGCCACTGGCGGCGTGGGCACGGCCCTTGGGGTAATCCGCGCAGCGTTCCTCGAGGGTTTGGTCGAACATGTCTATGTCAACGAAACCCGCCCGTGGCTGCAAGGTTCGCGGCTGACGGCCTGGGAGTTGGCGGGCGAGGGTATCCCGGCCACGGTCAATGCCGACTCGGCGGGGGCGCATATCCTCAAGACCAAGGGCGTGACCTGGGTCGTGGTCGGCGCCGACTGCATTGCGGCCAATGGTGATGTGATCGGCCCGATCGGCACTTATCAATTGGCGGTGTGTGCCATGCACCACGGCGTGCGTTTTATGGTGGTGGCGCCCAGTTCGACGCTCGATTTGATGATGGCCACCGGTGATGATGTCAGCCTGGAAGAGCGTGATGCCGCGGAGTTGCTTGAGGTGGGCGGGCAGCGGTTGGAGGTTGCGGCGTTTAATCCGGTCTTCGACGTGACGCCGGCGGACCTGATTGATGTGATCGTGACCGAAAAAGGCATTGTCGAACGGCCTGATACTGCCAAGCTGGCCAAGTTGATGTGCCGTAAGCGCCTGCATTGAGGGCTTTGGTGGCTGTTGGATCGCTATCGGAGGCAAGCCAGCTCCCACACTTACGGTGCTCGCAGGCCAACATGTGGGAGCGGGCTTGCCCGCGATTGGCCCTGTAAGTCAATAAAACCCTTGGATCCAGCCTCAAAAAACAGCACCCACCCCGCTCTGAGCCTCTCTCGTCCCTCTCAAGCCTGTCATCCGTCAAATTACTAGCCTCCATGCGCATCAGGGGGATAGGTGCGTGGCGGCGATTGTGATAACATCCGGCGGTTTCCAGGGCCGCCCCGAGGGGTTGCCCATAACGTGCAGATCCGTGTCATAACTCGTTGATTTGTCGTAAGTCGTTGTCAGGCACTCTGCCAGCAACGGCGAGCTTCGTTCGTCCCATATGGATGTGACGAGGTTTCACCCGAAAAAGGAATCAGGCTTCTCATGGGCGAACTGGCCAAAGAAATCCTCCCGGTCAATATCGAAGACGAGCTGAAACAGTCCTACCTCGACTACGCAATGAGCGTAATTGTCGGTCGGGCACTGCCTGATGCGCGCGATGGCTTGAAGCCCGTGCACCGGCGTGTGCTGTTCGCGATGAGCGAGCTGGGTAACGACTGGAACAAGCCGTACAAGAAATCTGCCCGTGTTGTCGGTGACGTGATCGGTAAGTATCACCCTCACGGCGACACTGCGGTGTACGACACCATCGTTCGGATGGCCCAGCCGTTTTCCCTGCGCTACCTGCTGGTAGACGGCCAGGGCAACTTCGGTTCGGTCGACGGCGACAACGCTGCGGCCATGCGATACACCGAAGTGCGCATGACCAAGCTGGCGCACGAGCTGCTGGCTGACCTGCATAAAGAAACCGTGGACTGGGTGCCGAACTACGACGGCACCGAAATGATCCCGGCTGTCATGCCAACCCGTATTCCCAACCTGCTGGTCAACGGTTCCAGCGGTATTGCCGTGGGCATGGCCACCAACATCCCGCCGCACAACCTCGGTGAAGTCATCGACGGTTGCCTGGCCCTCATAGACAACCCTGAGCTGACCGTCGATGAGCTGATGCAATACATCCCCGGTCCGGACTTCCCGACTGCCGCGATCATCAACGGCCGTGCCGGCATCATCGAAGCCTATCGTACCGGCCGTGGCCGCATTTATATGCGCGCCCGCTCGATGATCGAAGACATCGACAAGGTCGGTGGCCGCCAGCAGATCGTTATCACCGAACTGCCTTACCAGCTGAACAAGGCGCGTTTGATCGAGAAGATCGCCGAGCTGGTTAAAGAGAAGAAGCTCGAAGGCATCACCGAACTGCGCGACGAGTCTGACAAAGACGGTATGCGCGTGGTGATCGAGCTGCGTCGTGGCGAAGTGCCTGAGGTGATCCTCAACAACCTCTACGCCCAGACCCAGCTGCAAAGCGTGTTTGGTATCAACGTAGTGGCCCTGATCGACGGCCGCCCGCGCATCCTGAACCTCAAGGATCTGCTCGAAGCCTTCGTACGTCACCGCCGCGAAGTGGTCACCCGCCGCACCGTGTTCGAACTGCGCAAGGCCCGCGAGCGCGGCCACATCCTGGAAGGCCAGGCGGTAGCGCTGTCGAACATCGACCCGGTGATCGCGCTGATCAAGGCTTCGCCGACGCCGTCGGAAGCCAAGGAAGCGCTGATCAAGATGCCGTGGGAATCCAGCGCCGTCGTGGCGATGGTTGAACGTGCCGGTGCCGATTCGTGCCGTCCGGAAACCCTGGACCCGCAATACGGCCTGCGCGACGGCAAGTACTTCCTGTCGCCGGAACAGGCCCAGGCCATTCTGGAACTGCGTTTGCACCGTCTGACCGGCCTGGAGCACGAGAAACTGCTGGCCGAGTACCAGGAGATTCTCAACCAGATCGGCGAGCTGATCCGCATCCTCAACAGCGCTGTGCGCCTGATGGAAGTGATCCGCGAAGAACTGGAAGTGATCCGTGCCGAATACGGCGACGTGCGCCGCACCGAAATCCTCGATGCGCGCCTCGACCTGACCCTGGGTGACATGATCCCGGAAGAAGAACGTGTGGTGACCATTTCCCACGGTGGCTACGCCAAGACCCAGCCATTGGCTGCGTACCAGGCTCAGCGTCGTGGCGGTAAAGGTAAATCGGCTACCGGCGTGAAGGATGAGGACTACATCGCTCACCTGCTGGTTGCCAACAGCCACACCACGCTGTTGCTGTTCTCCAGCAAAGGCAAGGTGTACTGGCTCAAGACCTACGAAATCCCGGAAGCCTCCCGCGCTGCCCGTGGTCGTCCGTTGGTCAACCTGCTGCCGCTGGACAGTGATGAATACATCACCACCATGCTGCCGGTTGAGGAATACACCGAAGGTCACTTCATCTTCATGGCCACCGCCAAAGGCACCGTGAAGAAGACTCCGCTGGAATCCTTCAGCCGCCAGCGCAGCGTGGGCCTGATCGCCCTGGAGCTGGACGAAGGCGACGTATTGATCTCTGCGGCCATCACCGATGGCGAGCGTGAAGTCATGCTGTTCTCCGATGGCGGCAAAGTGACACGCTTCAAGGAATCCGACGTTCGCGCCATGGGCCGTACCGCTCGCGGTGTGCGCGGTATGCGTCTGCCGGAAGGGCAGAAGCTGATTTCGATGCTGATCCCGGAAGAAGGCAGCCAGATCCTCACCGCTTCGGCGCGTGGTTATGGCAAGCGGACCGCCATCAGCGAGTTCCCGGAGTACAAGCGTGGCGGCCAGGGCGTAATCGCCATGGTCAGCAACGACCGCAACGGCCGTCTGGTTGGCGCGGTGCAGGTGCTTGATGGTGAGGAGATCATGCTGATTTCTGACCAGGGCACTCTGGTGCGTACCCGTGTGGCTGAAGTGTCGAGCCTGGGCCGTAACACCCAGGGCGTGACGCTGATCAAGCTGGCCAGCGATGAAACACTGGTGGGCCTGGAGCGCGTCCAGGAGCCATCGGAAGTCGAAGGCGAAGAGCTGGAAGGCGAAGACGGTGCGGTATTCGATGGCGAGGTGATCGCAACCGGCGATGACAACGTCGACGAGCCAACCCTCGATGCTGCCGCAGACGAAGAAGAACCGCAGGAATAAGCGGACACACAGGGGGGCGGATGAAGATTCGCCCCCTTGTTGTTTGTCCCCTTTGAAACACATGTCCTTGGTCTGGCTTCGATCCCTGTGGGAGCTGGCTTGCCTGCGATAGCATCACCGCGGTATCACTGCAACTACCGAGGTGCCTGTATCGCAGGCAAGCCAGCTCCCACAAGGGCTCGCTCCAGCGCAAGGCCGTTGCCGAACATGATTGCAGCCCCAACCAGATCAGAGTGAGATTGGATGTGAGCAAGAGAGCCTATAACTTCTGTGCCGGTCCCGCGGCGCTTCCTGAAGCAGTCCTGCAGCGTGCGCAGGGTGAACTCCTCGACTGGCATGGAAAAGGCCTCTCCGTGATGGAAATGAGCCATCGCAGCGATGAGTTTGTGTCCATCGCCACCAAGGCCGAGCAGGATCTGCGCGACTTGCTGGACATCCCTTCCAACTACAAAGTGCTGTTCCTGCAAGGCGGCGCGAGCCAGCAGTTCGCGCAAATCCCATTGAACCTGTTGCCGGAAGACGGCACTGCCGACTATATCGACACGGGTATTTGGGGTCAGAAGGCGATTGAAGAGGCCTCGCGCTACGGTCACGTCAACGTGGCGGGTACCGCCAAGCCGTACGATTACTTCGCCATTCCGGGTCAGAACGAGTGGAAGCTGTCCAAAGACGCGGCCTACGTACACTACGTCGCCAACGAAACCATCGGCGGCCTGGAGTTTGACTGGGTGCCGGAAGTGGGTGACGTGCCGTTGGTGTGCGACATGTCTTCGGACATCCTCTCGCGCCCGATCGATGTGTCCAGGTACGGCATGATCTACGCTGGTGCGCAGAAGAACATCGGCCCGAGCGGCATCCTGGTCAACATCGTCCGCGAAGACCTGCTGGGTCGCGCGCGTTCGCTGTGCCCGACAATGCTCAACTACAAGGTCGCGGCCGATAATGGCTCGATGTACAACACGCCGCCGGCGTTCGCCTGGTACCTGTCGGGCCTGGTGTTTGAATGGCTGAAAGAGCAGGGCGGTGTTGCCGCCATGGGCAAGCTCAACGAAGAGAAGAAGCGCACCCTGTACGACTTCATCGACGCCAGTGGCCTGTACAGCAACCCGATCAACCTCACCGACCGCTCGTGGATGAACGTGCCGTTCCGTCTGGCCGATGATCGCCTGGACAAGCCATTCCTGGCCGGTGCCGACGCACGTGGCCTGCTGAACCTCAAGGGCCACCGTTCGGTCGGTGGCATGCGCGCCTCCATCTACAACGCTGTCGACATCCACGCGATCAACGCGCTGGTTGCCTACATGGCAGAGTTCGAAAAGGAACACGGCTAATGTCTGAGCAAGAACTCAAGGCCCTGCGTGTACGCATCGACAGCCTGGACGAGAAAGTCCTGGAGCTGATCAGTGAGCGTGCGCGCTGCGCCCAGGAAGTCGCCCGCGTGAAAATGGCGTCCCTGGCTGAAGGCGAAGTGCCGGTGTTCTACCGGCCTGAGCGCGAAGCCCAGGTGCTCAAGCGCGTGATGGAGCGCAACAAAGGCCCGTTGGGCAACGAAGAGATGGCGCGGTTGTTCCGTGAAATCATGTCGTCGTGCCTGGCGCTGGAGCAGCCACTTAAGGTGGCGTACCTCGGCCCGGAAGGCACCTTCACCCAGGCAGCGGCCATGAAGCATTTTGGCCACGCGGTGATCAGCAAACCGATGGCGGCCATCGATGAAGTGTTCCGCGAAGTGGCGGCCGGTGCGGTGAATTTTGGCGTGGTGCCGGTGGAAAACTCCACCGAAGGCGCGGTCAACCACACGCTGGACAGCTTCCTTGAGCACGACATGGTGATCTGCGGTGAAGTCGAACTGCGTATCCACCACCACCTGCTGGTGGGCGAGAACACCAAGACCGACAGCATCAGCCGTATCTACTCCCACGCCCAATCGCTGGCCCAGTGCCGCAAGTGGCTGGACGCGCATTACCCGAATGTCGAGCGCGTGGCGGTGTCCAGCAACGCCGAAGCGGCCAAGCGGGTCAAGGGTGAGTGGAATTCGGCGGCCATCGCCGGTGACATGGCTGCGGGCCTGTATGGCCTGACGCGCCTGGCCGAAAAAATCGAAGACCGCCCGGATAACTCCACGCGCTTCTTGATGATCGGCAGCCAGGAAGTGCCGCCGACCGGCGACGACAAAACCTCGATCATCGTCTCCATGAGCAACAAGCCCGGCGCACTGCATGAGCTGCTGGTGCCGTTCCACGATAACGGGATTGACCTGACGCGAATCGAAACTCGCCCTTCGCGCAGCGGTAAATGGACGTATGTGTTCTTTATCGACTTCATCGGCCACCACCGCGACCCGCTGGTCAAAGGGGTGCTGGAGAAAATCAGTCAAGAAGCCGTGGCACTCAAGGTGCTGGGCTCTTACCCGAAAGCGGTTTTGTGAGGCTTTAACATGAGTGGCAACTTCCTCGCCCTGGCTCAGCCGGGCGTGCAACAACTGTCGCCTTACGTTCCAGGCAAGCCTGTGGACGAGCTGGCGCGTGAGTTGAACTTGGACCCGTCGAAGATCGTAAAGCTGGCCAGTAACGAAAACCCGCTGGGCCCAAGCCCAAAAGTATTGGCGGCGATTCGTGAGGAACTGACTGAGCTGACCCGCTACCCGGACGGTAATGGCTTCGCCCTCAAGTCGCTGCTGGCCGAGAACTGCCGCGTCGAACCGAACCAGGTAACCCTGGGCAACGGTTCCAACGACATTCTTGAGCTGGTCGGCCGTGCGTACCTGGCGCCAGGCCTGAATGCGGTGTTCAGCGAGCACGCGTTCGCCGTCTACCCGATCGTGACCCAGGCTGTGGGGGCTGACGCCCGCGTCATTCCTGCCAAGGATTGGGGCCATGACCTGCCGGCCATGCTGGCGGCCATCGACGCGCAAACCCGCGTGGTGTTTATCGCCAACCCGAACAACCCGACCGGCACCTGGTTCGACGCCCAGGCGCTGAACGACTTCCTGCAGGACGTGCCCGAGCACGTGCTGGTGGTGCTGGACGAAGCCTACATCGAGTACGCCGAAGGCAGCGACCTGCCGGACGGCCTGGACTTCCTGGCGGCTTACCCGGCCCTGCTGGTGTCGCGCACCTTCTCCAAGGCCTACGGCCTGGCATCGCTGCGCGTGGGTTACGGCTTGTCCACCGCGGTGGTTGCCGATGTGCTCAACCGTGTGCGCCAGCCGTTCAACGTCAACAGCCTGGCGTTGGCGGCGGCGTGTGCGGCGGTCAAGGATGCCGAGTACCTCGAAGAAGGCCGTCGCATCAACGAAAGCGGCATGCTGCAGCTGCAGGAAGGTTTCCGTGAGCTGGGCCTGGGCTGGATTCCTTCCAAGGGCAACTTCATTTGTGTGGACCTCGGCCAAGTCGCCTCGCCGGTGTTCCAGGGCCTGCTGCGCGAAGGCGTGATCGTGCGCCCGGTGGCCAACTACGGCATGCCGAACCACCTGCGTATCACCATTGGCTTGCCGGCCGAAAACAGTCGCTTCCTGGAGGCGTTGGCCAAGGTTCTGGCTCGTGGTTGATGTCACTGCATTGCAACCTGCTGTGCCTATGATCGGTCGCCTGGTGGTGGTCGGCCTGGGGTTGATCGGTGGCTCCTTCGCCAAGGGCCTGCGTGAAAGCGGGCTGTGTGGCGAGGTGGTCGGTGTGGACCTGGACCCGCAATCGCGCAAGCTGGCGGTGGAGCTGGGCGTGGTGGACCGCTGTGAGGCAGACCTGGCGCTGGCGTGCCAGGGCGCGGATGTGATCCAGCTCGCCGTGCCGATTCTGGCGATGGAGAAGTTGCTGGCCTTGCTGGCCGGCATGGACCTTGGGCAGGCGATCCTCACGGACGTCGGCAGTGCCAAAGGCAATGTGGTACGCGCCGCCAAACTCGCGTTTGGCGGCATGCCGGCGCGTTTTGTGCCGGGCCATCCCATTGCCGGTTCCGAGCAGAGCGGCGTCGAGGCGTCCAATGCGCAGTTGTTCCGTCGCCATAAGGTGATTCTGACCCCGCTTGAGCAGACCGATCCGGCGGCCTTGGCGGTGGTGGATCGTCTGTGGCGCGAGTTGGGCGCGGATGTCGAGCACATGCAGGTCGAGCGCCACGACGAAGTGTTGGCGGCGACCAGCCATTTGCCGCACTTGCTGGCCTTTGGCTTGGTGGATTCTCTGGCCAAGCGCAACGAAAACCTTGAGATTTTCCGTTACGCCGCCGGTGGTTTTCGCGATTTCACGCGGATTGCCGGCAGTGACCCGGTGATGTGGCACGACATCTTCCTCGCCAATCGTGAAGCTGTGTTGCGCACCCTGGACACCTTCCGCAGTGACCTCGACGCCTTGCGCGATGCGGTTGATGCGGGTGATGGCCATCAATTATTGGGCGTGTTCACCCGTGCGCGGGTTGCGCGTGAGCATTTCAGCAAGATCCTGGCGCGCCGGGCCTACATGGAAACCGCTGTGAACGCCAATGAGCAGACCTTTCTCGCCAACCCGGGCGGCCGCTTGAGCGGGCAGATCCGGGTGCCGGGCGACAAGTCGATCTCCCATCGCTCGATCATGCTGGGCTCATTGGCCGACGGCGTGACCGAAGTCGAAGGTTTCCTCGAAGGCGAAGATGCCCTGGCAACCCTGCAGGCGTTTCGTGACATGGGCGTTGTGATTGAAGGGCCGCACCACGGGCGCGTGACGATTCATGGTGTGGGGTTGCACGGTTTGCAGCCGGCGCCGGGGCCGATCTACCTGGGTAACTCCGGTACGTCGATGCGTTTGCTGTCCGGGTTGCTCGCGGCGCAGCGCTTTGACAGTGTGTTGACCGGTGATGCATCGCTGTCCAAACGCCCGATGAACCGCGTGGCCAAGCCACTGCGGGAAATGGGCGCAGTGATCGAGACCGGGCCGGACGGGCATCCGCCGTTGACAATTCGCGGTGGCCAGGCGCTCAAAGGCCTGGACTATTCGATGCCGATGGCCAGTGCGCAGGTGAAGTCCTGCCTGTTGCTGGCCGGGTTGTATGCCGAGGGCAAGACCTCGGTGACCGAGCCTGCGCCGACCCGTGATCATACCGAGCGGATGTTGCGTGGGTTTGGTTATCCGGTTGCCGTGGCGGGGGCTACGGCGTCTGTCGAGTCGGGCCATGCATTGAAGGCTACACATATAGAAGTGCCGGGGGATATTTCCTCTTCGGCGTTCTTTCTGGTGGCGGCTTCGATTGCTGAAGGCTCCGAGTTGCTGTTGGGGCACGTTGGCGTCAACCCGACGCGCACTGGCGTGATCGATATCCTGCGGCTGATGGGCGCGGATATCACCCTGGAAAACCCGCGTGAAGTGGGCGGTGAGCCAGTTGCCGACCTGCGCGTGCGCGCCGCTGAGTTAAAAGGCATCGAGATTCCCGAGGCCCTGGTGCCGCTGGCGATCGACGAGTTCCCGGTGTTGTTCGTGGCGGCGGCCTGCGCCAAAGGGCGCACCGTGCTGCGTGGCGCCGAAGAACTGCGGGTCAAGGAGTCCGACCGCATCCAGGTCATGGCCGATGGTCTGTTGGCCCTTGGCGTGAAGTGTGAACCGACACCTGATGGGATTATCATTGACGGTGGCCCGATGGGCGGTGGCGAAGTGCAATCCCATGGTGATCACCGCATCGCCATGGCGTTCAGCGTGGCCTCCCTACGGGCGGCCGCGCCGATTCGTATCCGTGACTGCGCCAATGTTGCTACGTCTTTTCCGAATTTTCTTACACTGTGTGCCCACGTCGGCATCCGTGTTGCCCAAGAGGCTCAATTGTGAATATCAAAGCACCGGTGATTACCATCGACGGGCCAAGCGGCTCGGGCAAAGGCACGATCGCCGGCATTCTGGCCAAGCGCCTGGGCTGGTGCCTGCTGGATTCCGGCGCGCTTTACCGCCTGCTGGCCTTTGCCGCACGCAACCATGGCGTCGACCTGACCAACGAAGAATCCCTGAAGCTGCTGGCGGCGCACCTTGATGTGCAGTTCGTCGGCGCGACGGAAGGTCATCCGCAGCGCATCATCCTTGAGGGTGATGACGTGACAGATGACCTGCGCAACGAACAAGTCGGCTCCTGGGCCTCCCAGGTTGCCGCTCTGCCGGCCGTGCGTGACGCATTGCTGCAGCGCCAGCGGGCGTTTCAGGAGCCGCCGGGCCTGGTCGCTGATGGCCGTGACATGGGTACCGTGGTGTTTCCCGAGGCGCCGCTGAAGATTTTCCTGACCGCCAGCGCCGAGGAGCGTGCTCGCCGCCGTTACTTGCAGTTGAAGGGCAAAGTCGATGGTGTTAGTCTGTCGAGTCTGCTAGATGAGATCCGTGCACGCGATGAGCGTGATACCCAGCGTGCGGTAGCCCCGCTAAAGCCGGCGGCTGACGCCATACAGCTGGATTCCACGGAGTTGTCCATCGAGCAGGTGCTGGAACGCATCTTGAGTGAAATCGCCATTCGCGATATCGCCGGGTGATCAAGAAGGCCGCAGGGGACCAGTCATAGTCCTGCGGTGGCTTCTTTTAACTGAAACTGACCCACACCGTCTGGGGTGTGGAGATGGGCGTATTCTTCGCCCTTATCAACAGGAATTAAAATGAGCGAAAGCTTTGCGGAACTCTTTGAAGAAAGCCTAAAAACCCTGAACCTTCAGGCAGGCTCCATCATCACCGGTGTTATCGTTGATATCGATTACCAAGCTCGCTGGGTAACCGTTCACGCTGGTCTGAAGTCTGAAGCTCTGATCCCGCTGGAACAGTTCTACAACGATGCTGGCGATCTGACTATCAATGTCGGTGACGAAGTTCACGTTGCTCTGGACTCGGTTGAAGACGGTTTCGGTGAAACCAAGCTGTCCCGTGAAAAAGCCAAGCGCGCTGAATGCTGGATTGTTCTCGAAGCAGCCTTCGCAGCTGAAGAAGTGGTCAAGGGCGTTATCAACGGTAAGGTTAAAGGCGGCTTCACTGTCGACGTTAACGGCATCCGTGCGTTCCTGCCAGGTTCTTTGGTCGACGTTCGTCCTGTGCGCGACACCACGCACCTGGAAGGCAAAGAACTCGAATTCAAGGTCATCAAACTCGACCAGAAGCGCAACAACGTTGTCGTTTCCCGTCGCAGCGTCCTGGAAGCAGAGAACTCCGCCGAGCGTGAAGCTCTGCTGGAATCCCTGCAGGAAGGCCAACAAGTCAAAGGTATCGTCAAGAACCTCACCGATTACGGCGCATTCGTCGATCTGGGTGGCGTCGATGGCCTGCTGCACATTACCGACATGGCTTGGAAGCGTATCAAGCATCCTTCCGAAATCGTCAACGTTGGCGACGAGATCGATGTCAAGGTTCTGAAGTACGATCGTGAGCGTAACCGCGTTTCCCTGGGCTTGAAGCAGCTGGGCGAAGATCCATGGGTTGCTATCAAAGCTCGTTACCCAGAAAGCACTCGCGTAACCGCGCGTGTTACCAACCTGACCGACTACGGCTGCTTCGCAGAGCTGGAAGAGGGCGTGGAAGGCCTGGTACACGTTTCCGAAATGGACTGGACCAACAAGAACATCCACCCTTCGAAAGTCGTACAAGTCGGCGACGAAGTGGAAGTTATGGTTCTGGACATCGACGAAGAGCGTCGTCGTATCTCCCTGGGCATCAAGCAGTGCAAATCTAACCCATGGGAAGATTTCTCTGGCCAGTTCAACAAGGGCGATAAAATCTCCGGCACCATCAAGTCGATCACCGATTTCGGTATCTTCATTGGTCTGGACGGCGGCATCGACGGCCTGGTTCACCTGTCCGACATCTCCTGGAACGAAGTGGGCGAAGAAGCTGTTCGTCGTTTCAAGAAGGGCGACGAGCTGGACACCGTTATCCTGTCGGTTGACCCAGAGCGCGAGCGCATCTCCCTGGGTATCAAGCAACTGGAAAGCGATCCGTTCTCCGAGTACGTTCAAGAGAACGACAAAGGCGCAATCGTTAAAGGCACTGTGAAAGAAGTTGACGCCAAAGGCGCCATCATCGTTCTGGCCGACGATATCGAAGCGACTCTGAAAGCCTCCGAAATCAGCCGTGACCGCGTTGAAGACGCGCGCAACGTTCTGAAAGAAGGCCAGGAAGTAGAAGCCAAGATCATCAGCGTTGACCGCAAGAGCCGCGTGATCCAACTCTCCATCAAGTCCAAGGACGAGATCGAAGAGAAAGAAGCAATCCAGAGCCTGCGCGACAAGCCAGCTACCTCTGACATCGCTTCGGGTCCGACCACTCTGGGCGACCTGCTGCGTGCACAAATGGAAAAGCAGAACTAAGTTCTGTCAGACCATAGAAAAAGGGCGACTTCGGTCGCCCTTTTTTGTGCCTGAAATTCGTTGAATCAACAAGTTAGAACCAAGGCGTGCAGCCCAGTGTCAGAGCTGACTATAGTTCTTAACAAATGCTCCGCTGTGTTGTTGTTTCAATAAGGATTTGAATGAACAGGCTTATCGTTTTATTTGCAGTGGTGCTGCTGGCAGGCTGCACTGCCACCAGTGCCAAAACCCACGCCAAGCGCGGCGTCAGCGGCATTGAGATCGACTGCTCGGGCCTTGGCAGCAACTGGGACAAGTGTGAGAAGCGCGCTGCCCGGGAGTGCAAGATGCAGGGCTACAAGGTCATCACCCGATCCAGTGACGCCAAGGACGAGGAGGGTGACTATCTGTTCGGCTGGAACCCTGCCGGCGCTGTCACTCGTACCATGTTGGTGATCTGTAATTGAGGGGGTCAAGCATGTGTTCCGGGTATCCGTTTATGCTGCAGATAAGTTGGCAGGTGGGCTGTTCAAATTCACCAAGTCATGCTAAAACCTTCGAAGCGCTTTTCCTAGCTGCTTGAAAAAGAAGGGAAAAATATGACGAAGTCGGAGTTGATCGAACGAATTGTCACCCATCAAGGGCTGCTTTCATCCAAGGATGTAGAGCTGGCTATCAAGACTATGCTTGAACAGATGTCCCAATGCCTGGCTACCGGGGATCGGATTGAGATCCGTGGTTTTGGCAGTTTCTCCCTGCACTACCGTGCACCGCGAGTGGGTCGCAACCCGAAAACCGGGCAATCCGTCAGCCTTGACGGTAAGTTTGTGCCTCACTTCAAGCCGGGCAAGGAATTGCGCGATCGAGTTAATGAGGATGAAGACGAGGTTTGATACTCGTGAGGGAGTGGGCATGAGTAGATTGACGCGTGTTATTGCAATGCTGGTAGTGTTGGTGCTGCTGCTGTGCATCGTGGCATTTGTGCTGGAAAATCAACAGTCGGTTTCTCTGCAGTTTCTGAGTTGGGCAGCCCCGCAGTTACCAATTTCTGTTTTCGTAGTGCTCGCTTTATTGGTCGGAATGCTTGTTGGCCCACTGATGGCGTGGGTTGCCAGGGCGCGGCGCAAGACTCGAGTTTGATCCTGGCCACTATTGATGAGTGGAAGGAAGGGGAGGCGATCGCCGCCCCTTTGCACTGGTTCAATTCGGTTCTTTCTCTCCAGCCCTGAACTTTACGGCCAACGCTATCAGCGGCAGATAGGCCACCAGCAGTCCCAGAAAGCCATCCACCGTGCCGTTGCCCACGAGCAGCGCCATAGGTAACAGCCATCCAATGTTGATTGCCGCTACCACCAGGGTAACGGGTGCGTGTTTACCGAACTGGCGAGAAGCGAACTGGTAGGCGTGGCTGCGGTGGGCCTCATAGACTTTGTCGCCTCTGAGCAGGCGGCGCAGCAAGGTCCATGTCGCATCAGTGATAAACACACCCAGCAAGATCAGCCAGCTCCACAGTAGCTGCGGCGAGACCCAGGCCGCTTGCAGCGACAGCACCCCCAGCGTGATGCCGAGGAACCCGCTGCCCGCATCGCCCATGAAGATACGGGCTTTTGGGAAGTTCCAATACAGGAAACCAACCACTGCAAACGCCAGTAATAACGGTGTAAACGCGATCAGCTCATGACCTGTTAGCCAATAGAGCAGCGCACTGCCAAGGCATACGCAAATAGCCTCGACGCTGGCGATTCCATCAATTCCATCCATGAAGTTATACAAGTTCAGCAGCCATACCAGGTAGACCGCTGCCAGCATATGGCCGATCCAGCTCAAGTCGACGGCGAATCCCGCCACCACCAGCGGCGGCAGGCCACCGATCCAGAACAGTGCCCATGCCGCGGCTATAAAGTGCCCTAGCAGGCGCCAACGTGCGCTGATATGGCCATGGTCGTCCAAAAAACCCAATACCGCGATGCCGGTCCCGGCGCCGAATAATGCGTACGTGAGTGGCCATGTAATCAGGCCAAGGCTGGCAGTCAGCAATAGCGCTAACAGAAAGCTGACGACGATCGAGACACCACCGCCCCTGGGCGTAGGCACGACGTGCGAGCTGCGCGCATTCGGGATGTCGATCAGGCTTCGAGCCAGAGCGTAATGACGCAAGGCCCCCGTTAAAAGGAGTGCGACAATCGTCACAGCCGGTAACAACCACCACATATTCATTTAGTTTGCCGTTCCAAAAAGTGTTTACCTGTTTTACTCAGTGCCTGGTCAACGCTGCTCGGCGGTGTCCAGCCCAGCAGTTCGCGGGTCTTGCCAATATCGACCTGCAGGGAGCCGCATAGCCTTTGAGCGAGTGCCCGGCGACCCAGCGCAGTGGCGCCGGTTTGCAGCAACCAACTCGGCACAGGTAGCAAGCGTGCGGGCTTGTTCAGAGCCGTTCCCATTCGACGCAAAAGCGCTGTGGTCGAGAGGTCCTCCCCGTCACTGACCAGGAAGGTTTGATTGGCGGCAGCGGGGTGCTCGGTGCACGTCACAATCAAATCAATCAAGTTGTCCAGGGCAACCAGGCTGCGTCGATTGTTCACGGCGCCAAAGGGCAAGGGCAGGCCTTTATGCAACCAGCGCATCATGCTCAGGAAGTTCGCTTGAACGCCGGGTCCGTAGACCAATACGGGACGAATGATCACCACTTCCATGCCAGTTTCAGAAGCCAGTTTTCGCAGGCCTTGCTCTGCTTCCTTTTTGGAGATGCCGTAAGGGTCGGTAGGGGTTGTGGGACCGTCAGCCGTATACGGCGCGCCAGTCGCCGTGCTCTCGCCATTGACCTTGATCGAGCTGATAAATATAAAGCGCTTAACCCCGGCAGCCGCCGCTTGGCGGGCCAGGTTTAAGGTGCCTTCGACATTGATCCGCCGGTATTCGGCAAGTGGATCGGTGGATGCGTCACTCATGACATGGACCCGGGCGGCCAGGTGGATCACCGTTTCTTGGCTCTCGAGCAACAACTGCCAATCCTGATCGTCGGATAGCCCGCCGATAAGGCGCTGGTTGACGCGCGTATCAAGATCGGCCTTGAGCTCGCGTACAGCAGCGGTAATCGAGTGCTGGCGTTTAAGCAGTGGCGCGATTAACCCGCTACCGACAAAGCCACTCGCTCCCGTCAGGAGGATTTGCATAATCAAGGAGTTCCTGTGAGTGAAAGAACATCTTTCGCCATTTCGCGCATGATGCGGCCACGCGCGAAACGCTCGACGAAGGCATGGCGCGGGCGCGTCATAATATTGAGAGTCTTGAAGGACTGGATCCCTGCGGCGGCGTCACACGGCGCAAACACGGCAGCGTTGTCAATATGTTCAGAGACAAAACTGGCTGCGTAACCAGAGATGCCCGCCCAGATCGGTTTGCCCAGTGCAGCGTATTCAAAGACTTTTGATGGCAAGACTTTGCGGAAGGCGTCGTGGTCGTTCAAATGCAGGAAAAGCACATCCGCCGACTGATAAGCCTCGATCAATTGTTCGCGCTTGACCGGTTTCAAGAGTTCAACGTTAGTACAGGCGTGAGTGACAATGGCTTGTTTTAACAGCTCGATCCGGCCTCCGTCGCCGATCACGCGGAATCGCACCTTCCCTTCAAGTTGTTTGGCCAGTTGGGGGATAATGTTGTGCAGCCCCTGGCCTTCACCGATATTTCCCGCATAGACAATGTCCAGGATCGGGCTGGGCACCTTTTCTTCAGCGACGGGTTGCGCATCCAGGAATTCGCCATCGATGCCATTCGTATAGGTGGAGTAGCGTTGGTCGGGATAGCGTGATTTGAAGTAAGGAAGAAAACCTTCAGAGACCAGGTTGACCTTTTGCGCCGAGTGAATGGTAAAACGTTCAACCAGCGATAATAAGGGTTTAAGCAACCAGACTTTTTCTTTGGACAGCACATCCTTGATCGTGTCGACAAAGATGTCGCGTATATCCAAGTAGAGTGGCGTTCGTTTTGTGCGTGCGATCACCGCTCCCAGCGTAGCGGTCATCAGGCGTGAAGAAGTCGCATAGACAAGATCGTAGTCTTGGTTTCGCACAATCTTGCGTGCAGCGTTGGCATACACCAGAAACGCTCTTGCTTGATCGACCATCCCGCTCTTGTGGCCAGGCAGGGCCACTCGGCGGATGGTGAGCCTCGGGTGCTTCTCCAGTTCCGGGGCTTGACTGCTGAAGGAGCTGTAGCGATTCGGCAGGGTTGTGATCAACTCAATATGGGCGTCTGCAGGGAGTTGCTCCAGAAGTGCGTCTACCAGTGCTGTCGTGCGGAATGAACCGGCTGACAGATCAGGCTGGTAGTAAAAGCTCAAAATCAAAAGTTTCACGTAAGCCTCACCAGGTTATGCGGGTGGTCAGTTTGTCTGTCGACATTTCAGCGACGATGCACTGATTGGGAACAGACTTGCCGAATTCCGGATGCCATGTGGAAGACACCACATTGATCCGGGTTGCGCCCTCTAGTGTCGCGACAGCGACCTGACCGCCGGGCAGGGTGATCGTTACCGTGTTGCCTTGTTGAGTGGTGTGGATATCAGGGTGTAAAAATAGCCTTGATACAGCTTGATCGAATTTGCCGGAGACGGAATCTATCACCTGTAATTCACCGGCCATCGCAACCCACTCACGAGCGTGCAGGTTTTTCCCCGGTAGACGCAGGTAGCCGTCATGGCTGCCACTGACACGTACGGTGTCGACTGTGTGTTCCAGCTTATCCACGCAGGTGCGTGCGCGTCGTGCGACCCTGAATCCGGCCCAGACTTCAGATGAGTTTTCACCGTTCACTTCTATTGTGTTGTGCGCTGCCGTGCTGCGTTGCCGTTGACGTTCCGCGTCTTCGCCGTATTGAGACGTTCCAGAGTTGACGAACACGCGCTGTCCAAACAGGCTGAGTTCGAAGCTCAGGGTGTCCGCATGGGTATGACCTGGCTGGTAATCAGGCGCAACCTGCGCAAGGTTCAACAATGCCTTGCACTGATCGCCAAAATTGATCGCCACGTAGCCACTTTCAGCCTGGTGTACAGCTGCAATCGTAGCGGTGGGCATGCCATTGGGCGCACGGCATCCCAATTCAAACGCGTACGCCTCTATATCGAGCAGTGTGGGTGCAATGCCGAATGCCGAGTCATTAAAGAACGCAATGCCACCATCCGGGTGCTGGAGGCTGCGTAACCAGACCAGGCCTTGCTCAATCTGGTGCTTCCATTGGTTTTTGCGAATGTTAAGTTCCGGCAGCTCGGAGTGAGTGGCCAGGTTCAGCAGGTCGCAGATGTCCCAAAGAAGAGACGCGTGGTACATGGGTGAAAGTTCGAAGTGCGCACCGTCCGCCAGAAACTGCTCCTTGATTTCCTCATCAAGGATCTTCAAACCCTTGGACAGCCAGCTGTCTGCCCGATCGCCGTTCAGAAAGCTCCCGGCAAACACCAGTGCCTTGCCATTCACGAACAAATGGTTAGCGAGAATGTGATATTCGATCTGTTCAGACAGCGCGTAGGCCTGTGTAGCCAGGCTGTCCAGCCAGTGCGGTTCCAGGCTCGGTTGTTGTTGCATCCACTTGATCAGATTTACGATGCGCAAAGAGAGCGTATAGGGTTCCCAGCCGCATCCGTGAAAGGGGGCGTTGTTTGTGATCCAACTGTTGACCAGGCGCGTGTCGAAGTCTCTTCGGTCTTCGCCTGAAGAGGCCAGATGATCCAGATAATGCAGGTTGTATTGCCAAATTTTCGGGCGTGTCTGATCGTGCCAATCAATCGGTGCCGTCAGGCCCATGAATTCAAACTGTTCGTCGGCACCGAAGCGCGAGGCACACCAATGGGGAGCCTTCGCCAGGTTAATTCCGGGGCGCCGGGTAAAGCCTTGTGCCGAAAAAGGCCGAACTTTAGCGAAGCGATAGTAAAGACGGTAAACAACCTGCTTCAATCGCAGCATTTTAACGGTGTGGTAGAGCTTGATTATTCGTTGCATCAACGTCCTGCTTAGGTCAGTCACTTGAAAGTTAAAGTAGTGAGTATTGACTGACGCCAGTTAAGGGAAATTTATTTTCAGCCAGCGCTCGAAGTACAACACCTGCCAGAGTTTGTAGGTGTTGTTTGCGCTGCCTGAAAAATGATTGTTCACTAATTTTTCCACCTCTCCTCGGGCCACATAGGTGTAGATGCGCTCGAACTCGGCGAGCAGGCGTTGTTGGCCTATGCGTTGAATAATGCCATCCAGAGGTGGGTTGAAGCCTGTTTTGGGGCGATCAACCAATGAGGCGGGAAGCAGACTTTTCAGGAGCTGTTTGAGTGGGGCCTTTGGCGCTCCGCCTTTAAGCAAATCTGCACTTGAGGTTGCAAGACCGCTGGCCACCACACGCTCGTCCAGCAACGGAACGCGCAGTTCGATACTGGCCAACATACTGGCCTTGTCCGAGACACTCAGGTTATGGCTCAAGAAGCCTGTCTGGTCAAAATGCTGTGCACATTTGACTTTGTCTTCAACGGCGCCGCTGTACTGATCCATTACGCCGGACAGGCGTTGCTTGTAGTGTCGTTCAAGCTCGTTGTAGTCACGAAAAAAGCCCTGCAACTCTTGGCGGGAGAAGTACCCCAGCATGCGCGAATACGCCAGGGGCCAATAGTTTTCCTGAGCATAGGACACCAACCGTTCGAACTTTTTGTCGAGCCGCTTTGGAAATAACTTGAGTTTTAGCAGTGCACTTAATGCGGGATACAGCAGCCTGATGAGTGTGTGATGCTTGAGTACTGTGTAGCGTGGGTATCCTGCAAACGCCTCATCTCCGCCCATGCCACTGAGCATGACGGTATATCCACTTTTCCTGGCTTCGGTGGACAAGCGGTAGGTTGCCCAGAACGTATAGTCGGATACCAGTTCTTCGGTGTTGGCAGCGACGAAGTCGATGGACTCGAAGGGGTCTATATCTGAGTCGAGAATCTCCGTGACCACCAGCTTTTTGCCAAGGTGTTCGGCGATCCTGGCGGAAAACTTCGTATCGACAGCGGAGTCGTCCGTTGCGTCGTACTGTGCAAAAAATAAGTCAGCATCACCGGTGAAACTTGCCAGGATGCTGGAGTCTGCGCCACCACTGAAAAATACCCCGACCGGGACGTCCGCTTCCAATTGGCGCGTCACGGCAGAACGCACATCCTGCACGAGGCTTTGCTCGGTCTTGAAGTGCATGGCGCTCTGGTAACGCTGGGTTGTCATCTTGCCGGTTGCCAGGTCGAACGCCAGGTAACTACCGGGCATCAGTTTCTTGATGGATGTGTAGCCGGTGTTGGGCTCGTAGAGAAAGCCGTTGTTGAAAAACTCAAAGACATCATCAGGGTCTATGTCGGTGTTTACCTGCGAAAAACATTTCAGGCCGCGGATTTCTGAGCAGGCGTAGAAGCCGTCGACGCCGGTGTAGCAATACACCGGCTTGATGCCAACGACGTCCCTTACCAGAAAGGTTTTTTGGCGCGGCTCATCCAATATGACAAACGTGAACATGCCTTCAAGCAGTGCAAAGGCCTGCTCTTGATGTTCTACGTACAATTGCAGGATAACTTCGGTATCGGAGGTGCCTTTGAAGGTATAGCCTTTTTCGATCAGTTGCCGGCGCAATTCGTGATGGTTAAACACCTCGCCATTGAACACGATACTTACACCATGATTGTCGGCAAACATCGGCTGGCTGCCAGTCGGTGACAAATCCAGGATGCTCAGCCTGTTGTGTCCTAGCCCTACCTGATAGCCCGCGACACTGGCGAAATAGGTGCCGGATGCATCCGGGCCACGGTGCCGTGTAACCGCCAGGCTTTTTTCCATTTGGGCCTGGGTCTCGGGTACACCGTCTTTGACTGCAAAAAAGCTGAGGCCACACATTATACCGACGTCTCCCTGGGGTCTTTGACGACCGTTTCCGGCCTGGTGTTGGAGAGTGACGCTGTATGCCCGTCAGGCAAGGCGGTACCCATCATTTGATTTGAATGCTTATGCGCCAGCATTACGCCCCAAGCTGCTGCGAGCAGTAAGTTGAAAGAGATCAGGCGAAACACCGCGAAGAACAACCCGTAGATCGCCAGCGTCATGACCGCCGTGCGAATCACGGTGAGGTGAGCGGGGTCGGATTTTAGAGTGGTGAACCGATATAAAACGGGAGCACCGAGGACAGTGATGTACATCAGCAGCCCTAAGACGCCGCCGACCATCAGCATGTACAGTGGCCAGTTATGGATATAGCCAACTGACTCCGTGAATGAATCACCGCCGGGTCTCTCCCAGCGCATCTCGTGTTTGATCCCGATACCATTGCCCAGCGCGGGGTGGTCCTGAAACATGCGCCAGGCGATTTTATATTCCTGTACCCGGGAAGAGACGTTGAAGTCCTGCTTCTCGTTGGCAGCGGGCTTGGATTCGGAGGCTACAGGCGCCGCAGCGTCAGGTTGCGTGTGTTTCTCTCCCATGGACGCAATGGAAGAGGTTGCGATAGGTAATGCAGTATTCGCCAGGGAGTTCATGCGCCCGAGCCATACGTCTTGCATGCCGGTGGCAAAAATAAACACAAGGCAAAACAGCGCTTGAATGACAATGCCGGATACTACTTTTAGCCATAAGTGCCTGCGCGCGAAAAAGGTATAGAGCGCGAACAAGCCAATGACGAGAAATGCACTGATCAGCATGCTTCGTGTGAATGTGATCAGCACGGCGGCTGTGCACAGCAGCGATATCAGGCCACTGATCCATGCAACCCTTCGGTCAGGCGTCAGCGTGCCGACGACATAGCCGAGCACCATGCCCAGCGGCAGGATCGCGTCGGTTGCTTGCGCCAGCACCATGGTGATGCGATCACGCATTGGGCCCTGTGCGTTAACGTTGCGCAGCGCTTCTTCATAAGGGATTTTTACCATCTCCCCGTTGACCTCAAGGGTCCAGTACGGCTGCCACAGACCGTGATAGAAGTAATAGAAAACGATGTAGCCTGCGGTCAATAAAATCAGGGTTCCCACCGAAGCGCCGAGCCAACGAACGTTGTTTTCTTCGCGGCCTACAAGAGCGCAGATCGGGATCAGTGCATAGATAAACAGAAAGGGCACGACCCCTCTGAGCCAATCAGTCATCGGAACATGGTGGTACATCGCTACAACCAGGTTCAGCACTAGAAACCCAAGGCCTATTAGCAATGGCGCGGCGAACAGGCGCAGGACCGATGTAAAACCCAGAGTACGGAGCAATTTGATCAATGCGCTGAGGAATACCGTCACCAGCAGGGCAGCAAACGCCACTTCCTGAGCGCCCAACGAAGTGGGCGCGGGGTGGAGAGCAAAGGCCAATGGGAATAGCGCCAATAAACCCAGCCAAGGCGACATGATGGCCGTCAATACCAATAAAGCGCTGCCGATAATGGCCGTGTAGAAAAGCACGCCAGGATCCAGCATAAATAAAATGGCGATGAGCGCTGCCGCCGTGATCGCCATGGAATTTTTTACGCAGTCAGGTTGACGCATTGCGGTACTCCATTGTTCAAGGGCGTATGGCTTTATAGTCGCTGGCTGTTTGTCCAATCACTTTTGCGGGTATTCCCACAACGATTGAATTATCAGGCACGTCTTTCAATACGACCGCTGAAGCGCCAATTTGACAGTTATTGCCGATGACGATATCGCCAATGATCTTTGCCCCGGCCCCTATGTAGCAGTTGTCACCGATGACGGGGCAGCGATTGATCTCGCTGGTGACATAACCCTCAGCGGCGCCGATGGTGATGCCTTGGCCCAGCACACAGCCGTCGCCAACCTTGGCATTTGCGTGCAGTACAACGCCGATCGCGCCATAGGCGAATATCGTGCCCCTTCCGATCGTTGCGGTAATTGGAATGTAAGAGTTGAACAGTAGGAAAATCACATTTCGAACAAGGCCTGGTAATAACGGCACTCGACGCCGGTGCAGCCAGTTTCCAACTCGATAAAGTTTTACTGCGTTCACGGTTAAAACCTCAGCGTGCGAAGATCAGCGGGTCGAAGCTGGAGTGCTCCCACTGCAATGATCATGAGCGAGCACATATACAGCACGGCCCAGACCAGGCTGATGTGTGTCAAAAAGATAGTCAGGGGAGAGAGTAAGGCGACCCAAAAAACTACCGGCAAGCGAATGCCTGGACGGCAGCTTATGTGCAGGAACAACAAGTAGGCCGAGAACCCGATAGCGTAGAACAACTGTGCCTGGTTCAAGTCTTTGACAAACAGAATCATGCTCGTTATGGCCAGTGGGGCAATGACAAGGTTTGCCACGATGACTTTACGGTGCAGGCCGGAGGCGACCAGATAGCGCTCTGTTACCACTGCCCAGTACAGCACTGGCAGGCAGGGCAGCATCACCAGATAGTTCGAGTACTGAGGGAACAGCCAAACCGCTGCGTACCCCGATAAGCCTACCAACGCGAAGTAGAAAATAGCGATCGACGTGATGATTCTATATTGCGCTTGGCGTTGCCCGCCCGAGACGAAGGCGACAAACACTGCCCTGACGTTGATGGGGAACAGGCTGGTAGCGGATTGAATGATCGAGACGATGACCCTGAACAATCCAAGGTCGCGCACGGGCAGGCTCTTGGAAAGAATGAAGGGCAAGATGTTGGTGAACAGATTGAACACCAGGGTGATGGATATCATTCTGGGTAATAACAGCAGCACACCTTGGCAGGTCTGCAGCAGCTGTTTGCCGACGGGCAGTTTCGCACCTTTGAAAAACAGCACCGCTACCGCAAACGCGCACGGAATCAAGTTGGTCAGAATCAGTATGTCGACGATAGTCAGCGAGACTATTTGTTGGTAGCTGATAAACAGGAGCGTGAAAAACACGCCAAGAAATAGCACCAGGTAGGCCACGATCCAGCATTGCAGGCGTAGCCCGAACAGCGATAACAGGCATGCCGAGCTCAAAAGCATCACCCCAAGCAGGAGTGGGTTGCCAATGTGGTCAATCAGGTTCACAGCGCTGAACAGTACAAAAATCAGTACGGCCATAAATAATGAAGTCACCAGAATGTACTCGGCCTCCACGGTGGCAATCAGCTGCTCATTGACGATATCCAACAGTTTTTGAAATAAAAATACCAGCACGTTGGCCTTGATGAATGCGCCGTACGCTTCCAAGCCGTAAAGTCCGGGAATCACAAAGTTAACAACCAGGCCACTTATCAGTGTCAGCACCTGGATCAATAAATTGACCATGCCAGAACCTCTTGAACCTCATCATGACAAATGCAATTGCATGATCATTTAACAAACGTGCCCAGCTCGGTGCTCGGAAACCGACGCAATACTAACGGCTTGCGTCGATTTCCAAGCGGTATTCATCAAGCTTTTTTCAAGCCCACACACCGCGTGTGTCGATGACTTTGAGCGAGGACAGGCGTGCGCCCGGGATTTTCTTGAATACGCTGTGATCGACCAGCAGGACAATCACGTGCGCAGATGACAGCGCCTGATCGATTCCGCTCAGGGTTGCAATACCTTCAAGGCGAGCCGGCAGGTGCGCGATATTCGGTTCAATCGCCAGAACAGTACCGGGATGGGACTGGGCAATGTGTGCGGTGATCTCTAAGGATGGACTTTCACGCAAGTCGTCGATGTCCGGCTTGAAGGCCAGCCCGAGGCAGGCAACCGTAACGTCCTTGGCGGTTTTCGACGGGTGTTCCTGCAGGAATTGACCGATAGCCAGTTGAACCTGCTCCAATACCCACTTTGGCTTGCTGTCATTCACTTCCCTTGCGGTGCGGATCAGGCGTGCCAGGGCGGGCGTTTTGCTGACAATGAACCAGGGGTCGACAGCGATGCAGTGACCGCCCACACCGGGGCCAGGTTGCAGGATATTAACGCGAGGGTGGTGATTCGCAAGGCGGATCAGCTCCCATACATTGATGTTGAGTTCGTCGCAGATCATCGACAGTTCATTGGCAAACGCGATATTCACGTCGCGAAAGCTGTTCTCTGTGAGTTTGCACATTTCGGCGGTGCGGGCGTCGGTGATGATGCATTCACCCTCAACGAATGTTTTATACAGAGACCGCGCTGCTTCTGAACATTTGCTGGTAAGCCCGCCGATGATGCGATCGTTTTCGATCAACTCCCGCAGTACGTGACCCGGCAGCACGCGCTCGGGGCAATGCGCTATGCGGATGTCCGACTCTGCGCCATGGGTTTGCGGAAATGTCAGGTCCGGACGGGCTTCTGCCAGCCAGGCAGACATTTGCTCGGTAGCCCCGACTGGGGAGGTTGATTCCAGCACGACCAAGTCACCCTTTTTCAGGACGGGAGCAATGGCTCGGCTGGCTGATTCGATGTAGGAAAGATCGGGTTCGTGATCGCCCTTGAACGGTGTCGGGACGGCAATCAGGAAGGCATCGGCCGGCTCTGCGGTTAGAGTTGCCCGCAAATAGCCTTCGGTAACGGCGGCCCGTACGACGATATCCAGATCCGGTTCGATAATATGGATTTCGCCGCGGTTGATGGTTGCAACTGTGTTCGGGTTGACGTCGACGCCAATGACTTTTTTCTTACGTGCAGCGAAAACAGCTGCCGTCGGAAGCCCTATATAGCCGAGGCCGACTACAGAAACAGTTTCAAAGCTCATGAATTAGCCTTTTTAATTCGTGAAAGTACATCGAGAATTCGTGCGGATGCTTTTCCGTCACCATAGGGGTTGTGAGCGAAGCTCATCTGGCCATAGGCTTCAACATCAGTCAGCAAGACTCTCAAGTTAGAGGTAATGGCCTCAATTTCAGTCCCGACAAGTTTGACTGTGCCCGCGTCAACCGCCTCTGGACGCTCTGTGGTGTCACGCATCACCAGCACAGGTTTACCTAAAGAGGGGGCCTCTTCCTGAATGCCACCTGAATCACTCAAAATTAGATAAGAGCGATCCATCAAATACACAAAGGGCAGATAATCCAGGGGTTCGATCAGATGGATATTCTGGATGTCGCTGAGCAGGCGATTGACTGGCTCGCGTACATTCGGATTCAGGTGAACGGGGTACACAATCTCGACATCGGGGAACTCCAGGGCCGTATTGATCAAGGCCTGGCAGATATTCTCAAAGCCACCGCCGAAACTTTCGCGGCGATGACCCGTGACCAGGATCACTCGCTGGCAATCGCCCAGAAACGAGAACTGCTGGTGAAATTGCTGTTGCAGGGCCGGACGGGTCTTGATTCGGCCCACCACATCCAGCAACGCGTCAATGACAGTGTTGCCGGTCACATGGACGCTTTGGCTTGCGACCCCCTCTCTCAGCAAATTCTGCCTGGACGTTTCAGTGGGTGCGAAGTGCAATGCCGCAAGAGCGCCAGTCAGCTTGCGGTTTGCCTCTTCAGGCCACGGAGAATAGAGGTTTCCGGTGCGCAGGCCGGCTTCGACGTGAGCCACAGGAATTTGGTGATAGTAAGCGGCCAATGTGGTGGCGAACGTCGTCGCTGTGTCGCCATGGACCAGGACAATATCCGGTTTGAAGGTTGCGAAGACAGTTTTCATTCCCTGCAAGATGGCACTCGTGACATCGGTCAGATCCTGGCCGGACTTCATGATGTTCAAATCGAAATCAGGCTTGATTTCAAAGAGACTGAGCACTTGGTCGAGCATTTCTCGGTGCTGTCCAGTCACGCAGACCTTGGCAGTGAAGCGCTCATCTGCTGCAAGGCTCAACGCCAAGGGAGCCATTTTGATTGCTTCAGGTCGTGTGCCGAATACACACAGGGTTCTTAAAGTCATGCAACACCGCTACTTAAAGTAAAAATCAATGCACGCTTACGTCATAATCCGCGGATTAGGGTGCCGTCAGTTGTGATACGTTTTTGCACACGCTATGCCAGGGCGCAGGGCCGCGGGACAGCACAATCAGATAGTGGAAACATGACATCTGATAGTTGTGCATGCGTTATTTTTTGGAATTCCAATCGCAGGCAGTTGCAGGCCCGTGAGTTGAGGTTCGTGCGAATTCCAAGCCATTTGCCTGGGTCTAGTGAAAATTCTCGGGCGTCCTCCTTTCGTCCCGTTTGGCAGTGCGTATGTACACCTGCGATGATCACTCAGCAAGTAGTGCGCATACTCTAAAGTATCCCTCCCATTCGGCTCCAAGGCAAAAATTGGCTTGCATTGGGGCTGGTTAGTTTCGTTAAAACATGATCGCGGATTAGCATCTCTATGATTAAAGTCAACCGTCAAGTGCGGGTGATCCGGTCATTATTTTGTCGCGGCGGATGCTTACAGATTTTTCCTACAGCGCTTTCCGCTGTAGCGGCGCAGGTGAACGCGTTGCGGAGTATAGCCTCTTTAGGCGTGTTTTTTCCAAGATTGGAATGGAACAGCTGTTCGACTGGCTCTAAAAGGGCATTCGCGGGACGTTCTAGATTAAGGGACTTAGAGTCCAGCTATACCATTAATGAACATCGACGGTGGCATCAGCCTCTCTCGTATTGTTTTAAGGGTGACCATTTTTGTTACATTTTGCTATACGATACTGTTGCTGTGCTAGCTAATGATACGGCTGCAACTCAACGTCTCGGGCCAAGCCTAGCAGCTTGTCAGGTGTTCGCCATTTTTTGTTCGTGAGCGCTCGAACCCCGCGGTTTCGTAGGGGTCAGTGCCTACCCGTCCTGGTTTTTTTGGGGCTGAGAAAGGATTTCAAAGGATTTCCGACACAACAAGGGTATCATCCCATCTATGGTGTTTACTGTAGGTGTCGAGTACCACCGTGGTATTTTCTGTACAGAATAGGGGTTATTAACCCAAGGAAAGGTCGTCAAAGGAGTGCGATTTTTCTGAAAGGAGATTTTCATGCAGTTGCCACGTCTGTACGATTTTTGTTCAGTGCGGGTTATTCATTGTGGATCGCTATTTTCGTCTATTCGCGGGCAGGGTTTTGATTCTAGGAGCGTGGAAAAGTGTTGGAGAGGGGCATGGATAAGATGAGAGTTTTTTTATTAAATCTGCCGCGCCGCCACAAGCGCATTCTTCAGGTGCTTGTCGATATTGTACTGGTGTGGATTTCATTATGGTTGGCCTTCGTCGTACGGCTTGGAATTGCCGAGATGGAACAACCGATCCAGCGATACTTATGGCTGTTCGTGAGCGCTCCGGTTATTGCCATTCCCCTGTTTGTTCGCTTTGGCATGTACCGCGCCGTCATGCGTTACTTTGGTAACGATGCACTTATTACTATTATCAAGGCGGTGAGCCTTTCTTCACTTATTCTTGGCTTGGCTGTCTATCTTTACAGCAACCATCAATACGTTGTTCCACGCTCGGTTATTTTCAATTATTGGTGGTTGTGCCTGGTTACCGTAGGCGGGTTGAGACTAGCGATGCGCCAGTACTTCATGGGGGATTGGTTCTCTGCAGCACAGCATGTTCCCTTTACCAATCGTGATGATGGCTTGACGAAAGTTGCCATTTACGGAGCCGGCTCGGCGGGTAATCAATTGGTTGCTGCGTTGCGCATGGGGCGTGTCATGCGGCCGGTCGCCTTTATCGATGACGACGGGAGTATCGCAGGTCGTGTCATCTCTGGGCTGCAGGTGTTCAAGCCCAAGCATATTCAGCAGATGATCGACACAACAGGCGCTCAGCAGATATTGCTCGCAGTGCCTTCGGCGGGCCGCGGGCGCAGGCGTGAGATTCTCTCAAACTTGGAGCGTTTTCCGCTGCATGTGCGCAGTGTTCCGGATTTTATGGACCTGGCCAGTGGCCGCGTCAAGGTCGACGATATTCAGGAAGTCGATATTGCCGACTTGCTGGGGCGTGATGCAGTGCCAGCCCAGGAAGACCTGCTTGCACGTTGTATCGTTGGCCAGTCGGTCTTGGTCACGGGAGCAGGGGGGTCGATCGGGTCTGAGCTATGCCGGCAGATTTTGACGCAGAAACCCAAGACCTTACTCTTGTTCGAACACAGCGAATTTAACCTCTACAGTATCCTGTCCGAACTTGAACACCGCGTTGCGCATGAGTCAATGCCCATTAAGTTATTGCCTATTCTGGGTTCGGTACGCGACGAGAATAAATTACTTGATGTTATGAAGAGCTGGCACGTCGACACGGTTTATCATGCGGCTGCGTACAAGCATGTGCCGATTGTCGAACACAACATTGCCGAAGGTGTCTTGAATAACATCATTGGTACTTTGAATACCGCCCAGGCAGCCTTGAAGGCCGGTGTGGTGAACTTTGTGCTGATTTCCACCGACAAGGCTGTTCGCCCCACTAATGTGATGGGGAGTACCAAGCGCCTTGCAGAATTAGCCCTGCAAGCCCTCAGCGTTGAAAAAGCGCCGGTGATGTTTGGCGACAAGTCTGGCGTGGCCCGCGTAAACAAAACGCGCTTCACGATGGTCAGGTTCGGCAATGTACTGGGTTCTTCCGGCTCAGTGATTCCGCTTTTTCACCGGCAGATCAAGGCAGGCGGTCCATTGACCGTCACACACCCAAAAATTACGCGTTATTTCATGACCATCCCCGAAGCGGCCCAGCTGGTGATCCAGGCCGGTTCCATGGGGCAGGGGGGGGACGTGTTCGTTCTGGACATGGGTGAGCCCGTAAAAATTGTAGAGCTTGCGGAAAAGATGATTCATTTATCCGGGCTGAGTGTACGCACGGATAAAAACCCTCTCGGGGATATCGCGATTGAGTTCACCGGATTGCGGCCAGGCGAAAAGCTTTACGAGGAGTTGCTGATCGGCAACAACGTCGTCGCTACCCAGCACCCGATGATTATGAGCGCCAACGAGGATCACCTGGCGTGGGACGTACTCAAAAGCAAACTGAGCGAATTGCTCGGCGCGGTGAGTGAGGACGATTACACCCGTGTGCGTCAGATCCTGCGCGAGACAGTCAGTGGCTACTCGCCCGACGGCGAAATCGTCGATTGGATCTACCAGCAGCGCCGTTTGGAGCCGTGAGTTAACACCCTGTTACTCACCCGCTTTTGACTCTCTCCCCACATCGCCTAAGTTAGAAAAGCAGCTTTTGGAAAGCTGCTTTTCTTCTACCGATGTCATGGAGTGTCACCAATGCAAAACGCCTATATCTCTTCCCTGATCTTTGCCGTCCTCACCAGCCTCTCCGTAGCAACCACCGCAGCCCCCTCCATCAAACCCGAAGCCCCGGCGCCTATCACGGCCCAGATGGCTAACGTCGAGCAATCCACCAAGGTCAATCTCAACACCGCCGATGCTGAAGTCCTGCGCCGCGACCTGTTCGGTATTGGCGCCGCCAAGGCCAAGGCGATCATCGCCTATCGCGACAGCAACGGGCCTTTCACGGCGGTAGACGAGTTGCTGGAAGTCAAAGGCATCGGCAAGGCGTTGCTGGAGAAAAACCGCGACAGGCTGGCAATCAACTAAGGGTGTAAATCCTGGGCAAGAGGCCGGTCATTGACCGGCCTTCTGTTTGTCCGAGACCTGTTCTTTCAAACACCCGCGTACCACTTCCATGATATGGGCTGCCAGTCCCGGGTTTTCGACGCTTCTGGCCAACACCAATGCGCCCACCAATGTCGACATCAGTACCAGGCTCTCGTGTTCCCCCTTTGGGTGCTCCAATGCTGAGTCGATCTGCGTCAACCTGGCTTCAAGTACCGCATCCGTTACCGGACTATGCTGCCCTCGCAGGCCCAGCTCCGACGACATCGTGGGCAGCGGGCAGCCTTCACCCGGCGAGGTCTGGTGCCATTGCGAAAGGTAACTGTCGATGAACGCATCCAGCGGCCGTTTCTGGCTGAACAACATTGCGCAATGGGCATCCAGCTCTGCGGCGGCGGCCAGAAGGGCTTTGTCCACCAGTTCATCCTTGGACTTGAAATGCGCGTAGAACCCGCCGTGT
This sequence comes from Pseudomonas sp. B19125, assembly GCF_044218855.1. NCBI lineage: Bacteria > Pseudomonadati > Pseudomonadota > Gammaproteobacteria > Pseudomonadales > Pseudomonadaceae > Pseudomonas > Pseudomonas sp. B19125. The sequence continues at coordinate 5,102,228 of NZ_CP162589.1, read as the reverse complement.
GTCAGGTTTAACGCTTTCATCAAGGGCTGCAGGCCGGTGGCGCCAATACCATCGCGGCGAAATCGTACGGAGGCTTCCTTGATGATGCGTTGGTGAGTCTGGGCTTTGTGGTCTGTTGAATAACGCATAGGACGGCCTCGAGAACGAGTGCGCATTTTAGCGGAGTCGAACCTGTTTACCCATAGAGACAGTATTCAGCGGGCTTGGCATGAAAAGTGATTACATCCGTTGCATGAATTGTTCAACAATCGAGGTGCCATGATGACGCTCAGCTTGTCTCTAGCCGATCAGATTGCCCTTGAACTGCGCGCCGACATCATGAGTGGGCGGCTGCTGCCAGGTGTGGCGCTGGTCGAAGTGGACCTGGTCAAGCGCTACAACGCCTCGCGCAATACCATTCGCGAAGCGTTACACCGTTTGGGGCAGGAGGGGCTCACCCGTTATGTGCGCAACAAGGGCGTGATGGTCCGGCGTGTGGCGCGCGACGACGTGCGTGACCTGTTCGTGGTCCGCCGTACCCTTGAGCTGCAGGCCATCGCCCAGAGTGGCACGCTGACGGGCGACCATGACGTGCGTATGCAAAATGCCATCGACGCCACCACGCTGGCGCGAGAGCGCGAAGATTGGCGCGCCGTTGCCACTCATAGCCTGGTGTTCCACCAGCACATTGTCGGGTTGATGCGCAGCCCTTTATTCGATGAGTTTTTCGCCCAAGTGATTGCTCAATTGCGCCTGGTGTTTTGTGCGGCGCCCGATGAACAACGTTTTCAGTCGCCCTGGCTGGAGCGTGATCGTGAGATCTACACCTTGCTGGCGCAGGGCAATAAACCAGCTGCGCAGGAGGCGATGAGCCTCTATCTGCACGATTCTGAACAGCTGTCCCTGGCGCTGTTTGATTACCCTTGATGGAGGATTGCACCCATGTACAAAGATTATCCGGCTGCCTATCAGGTCAGCAAAGGCTCGGCGCTGCAAGTGGACACGGCCTTCTACGCACGTATTCGCGACCAGGCGGGTAAACGCACATTGATCGAGCAGTTTGAAGTGCCGATTCGCACGGGCAGGGCGTGGAAAGTGCCGGCCGGGCATGTGTTTCGCGTGACAACGCCGGTAGGGCCACAGGTCGGCGATTTCAATGTGTGGAACGCCAATGACCCGCGCGAACGCCTATGGGCGGCACGCACGCGGCAGTTGCAGGGCGCCCATGTCAGTACCCATGACCGGCTATGGTCGAACCTGCCGTTTCTGCGCCCCTTGGTGACCATCACTGATGACAGCCTGGCGGGCTACGGCATCGATGAACACGGTGGGCGCCTGCACGATTTGCTCGGCACTCGCTGTGACCCGTATGTGAACCGCATGCTCACCGGCGAAGACTTCCACCACCATTGCCATTCCAACTTGACCCGCGCCGTGCTGCCCCATGGCCTGACCGAATTTGACGTGCACGATGTGCTGAATATTTTCCAGTGCACCGGCCTTAATCATGACGACATGTACTTCATGAAAGCCTGCCCGGCGCAGAAGGGCGATTACCTGGAGTTTTTTGCCGAGATTGATTTGCTCTGCGCATTGTCGACGTGCCCGGGCGGGGACTTGTCGCTACCGATGTGGGGGCCGGACGCGCAAGACCCATTGACCGTGTGCCGCCCGCTGGGCGTAGAGATCTATCGCTTGGAGGAGGAGTTGCTCAACGGCTGGAGCCAGCCTGAGCGTGCTGCCTACAAGGGGCAGCACGGCTTGCATATTGCCAAGGCAGCCTGGGAATAACCTGCTTCAGCGGTCCTGCGCATCCTTGGCGTCCGCCTGGGCGTTGCGCTCGACCACGCGTTTGCGTTGTTCGTCGGTGAGTTCCACCTTGTTGGCGCTGTCACGCAGCATCAGCAGCCCACCGACGATCGACCCGATCGCTACCACTAAAATCAACCACGCATACCACGGCATAAGGCTCTCCTTGAGGCGGACCAGCGTCGGAGGATGTTCCCACGCTAATAACGGCTTTGAGTAACAGGCGTTCTGAGTAGTTCATTGTAGGCCTGTTCCGCCTCGTTAACCTTAGCGCCCGGTCAACATCGCATCAGCCGGTGCGTCGGCACGGTCTTGGGCGGTCAGCTGGAAGTAGATGAACCCCGCCAGCATAAAGCCCAGGAATATCAAGCCGATCAGCGCATTGAACCAGGCCATGGCCACCAGGCACACCAGCGCCAATACCAGCGCAATAGCCGGCACGATCGGATAGCCCGGTGCGCGGAAGGTGCGTTCCAGCAGCGGTTCGGTCTTACGCAGCTTGAACAGGCTGAGCATGCTCATGATGTACATCACAATGGCGCCGAACACCGCCATGGTGATCATCGCTGCGGTCAGCGTCATGCCACCCAGGTTGATCAGGCCGTCGCTGTAGATCGCGGCGATACCGACCACACCGCCGGCGATAATGGCCCGGTGCGGTGTCTGAAAACGCGACAGTTTGGCCAGGAACGGCGGCAAGTAACCAGCACGGGCCAGGGCAAAGAACTGCCGCGAATAGCCGAGGATGATGCCGTGAAAGCTTGCCACCAAGCCAAACAGACCAATCCACACCAGCATGTGCAGCCAGCCGGAGCCGGTGCCCACCACGCTTTTCATCGCCTGCGGCAGCGGGTCGTTGATGTTCGACAGGGTGCGCCAGTCGCCCACGCCACCGGCGAAGAACATCACGCCCATGGCCAGGATCACCAAGGTCAGGATGCCGCTGATGTAGGCTTTTGGAATAGTGCGCTTGGGATCTTTCGCCTCTTCAGCTGCCATGGCTGCGCCCTCGATGGCGAGGAAGAACCAGATGGCGAAAGGAATGGCCGCAAACATCCCGGCAATGGCCGGTGCGCCAAAGGTGTCGGAACCCGCCCAGCCGTTCAGGGCAAAGTTGCTGAAGCTGAACGCCGGCGCGACCACGCCCATGAACACCAGCAATTCAGCGACGGCGAGCACGCACACCACCAGTTCAAAGGTCGCGGCGAGCTTCACCCCCAGGATATTCAGGCCCATGAACACGATGTAGGCCCCCACAGCCGCGTGTTTCGGATCGAGTGCCGGGAACTGCACGTTCAGGTAAGCGCCGATGGCCAAGGCAATCGCGGGTGGTGCGAAGACAAATTCGATCAAGGTCGCCAGGCCCGCGATCAAACCGCCTTTCTCGCCAAAGGCGCGACGGCTGTAGGCGAACGGCCCGCCCGCGTGAGGAATCGCGGTGGTCAGTTCGGTGAAACTGAATATAAAGCAGGTGTACATGGCGGCGACCATCAACGAGGTCACCAAAAAGCCCAGCGTGCCGGCCACGCCCCAGCCATAGCTCCAGCCAAAGTATTCGCCGGAAATCACCAGCCCGACGGCAATGCCCCATAAATGCAGGGTGCCCAAGGTGGGTTTGAGTTGTGTGTTCATCGTGTGGCGCTCCCTGAACGGGTTGGAATGATTACTGGGTGTTGCAGCGGCCATGCCATTGCGCGAACTCATGTCGTAAAGGCGCCGAACTGTCGCCATGGGGACGGTTTGGCGTTTGAATTTTTTCGGCGTCGCACCAGATGGGTGCGGTGGTGGCCTCACCGACGCCATCGCGGGCAAGCCCGGCTCCCACAGGGAATGCATTTCAATGGTGGGAGCGGGGCATGCCCGCGATGAGGCCCGCCCAGGCGCTGAAAATCCCCCTGTAAACCCCGCATAAACCCACTCTTTACGCCGTCTTTACGCCCCGCCCATACCCTCGCTCTCGTTCCTTTACGCCACTCCTGCCGACAATTGCCCCACACGCGGCAATCGCCGCAAAACGGAGAGACTTCCATGAGTGTTCTGGACGGGGTGTCACTGCTATTGGCCGTGGCGCTGTTCATTTATCTGCTGGTTGCGCTGTTACGCGCGGATCGGAACTAGGAGCAGGCTATGCACAGTTATGACTATTGGCTGATCATCGCCTTCTTTGCCGTGGTGCTGGTGCCGGCACCGTTCCTAGGGCGGTTCTACTACAAGGTGATGGAAGGCCAGCGCACCTGGCTCTCGCCCGTGCTCGGCCCTGTCGAGCGCGGCTGTTATCGCTTGTCCGGCGTGGACGAGCACCAGGAGCAGAGCTGGCAGAAGTACACGCTGGCACTGCTGGCGTTCAACCTGGCCGGTTTTGTGTTGCTGTTTACCGTGTTGTTGTTCCAGGAATATCTCCCACTTAACCCGCAGAAATTGCCGGGTCAGGAATGGACGCTGGCCTTCAACACGGCGGTCAGTTTCATGACCAACACCAACTGGCAGAACTACAGCGGTGAAGCCTCCCTGAGCTATCTCAGCCAGATGATCGGTCTCACCGTGCAGAACTTCGTCAGCGCCGCCACTGGCCTGGCTGTGCTGGTCGCGTTGTGCCGTGGTATCGGGCGTAAATCCACCAAGACCCTGGGCAACTTCTGGGTCGACATGACCCGCGCCACCCTCTACGGCCTGCTGCCGATGTGCCTGGTGTTCGCGTTGTTCCTGGTGTGGCAGGGCGTGCCGCAAACCTTCGCGCACTATGTGAATGCCGTGACGATGCAGGGCGTGGACCAAGTGATCCCACTCGGCCCGGCAGCCAGCCAGATTGCGATCAAGCAGTTGGGCACCAACGGTGGCGGGTTCTTCGGTGTCAACTCGGCGCACCCGTTTGAGAACCCGACTGCCTGGGCCAACCTGTTCGAGTTGTCGGCGATCATCCTGATCCCGGTGGCGCTGGTGTTCACCTTCGGCCATTACGTGAAAGACCTGCGTCAGAGCCGGGCGATCCTCGGTTGTATGCTGGCCTTGTTCCTGATCGGCGGCGCGACCTCGCTGTGGGCCGAATACCAGCCCAACCCCACCCTGAACAACCCAGCTGTTGAGCAAACCGCGCCGCTGGAAGGTAAAGAGGTGCGCTTCGGTACCACTGCCACCGTGTTGTGGTCGGTCACCACTACAGCGGCGTCCAATGGTTCGGTCAACGGTATGCACGACAGCCTCAACCCGCTGAGCGGCATGGTGGCGCTGGTCAACATGATGGTCGGCGAAGTGATCTTCGGCGGCGTCGGCGCCGGTATGTACGGCATGTTGCTCAACGTGTTGATCGCGGTGTTCCTCGCCGGCCTGATGATCGGCCGCACCCCGGAATACCTGGGCAAGAAGCTGCAGGCCAAGGAAGTGCAATTGCTGGTGGTGACTTTGCTGGTGATGCCGATCGGCACCCTGGTACTGGGCGCCATCGCCGCCAGCCTGCCGGGTCCGGCGGGGGCCATCAGCAACCCCGGCCCGCACGGTTTCAGTCAATTGTTGTATGCCTACACCTCGGCCAGTGCCAACAACGGCTCGGCGTTCGGCGGCTTCAGTGCCAACACCACGTTCCACAACCTGATGATGGGCCTGGGTATGTTGATCGGCCGCTTCGGCTACATCCTCCCGGTACTGGCCCTTGCCGGCAGCCTGGCGATGAAGAAAACCGCACCGATTGGCCAGAACAGCTTCCCGACCCATGGCCCACTGTTCGTGACCCTGTTGACCGTGACCATTTTGCTGGTGGGCGGCCTGACTTTCCTGCCGACGCTGGCACTGGGCCCAATTGCTGAACACCTGAGCATGGCTGCTCCTAAATAAAGAGCTAGAGGGGATATGAAAATGAATATGCCTGCAAAAAATGCGGCCCCTGTGAGTTCTCAGGAACCGGCCAAAACCGCCATCTCCGCTCTTTGGCGTCCGGCGCTGGTCCAGGCTTTCGTCAAGCTGGACCCACGCCAACTGCAACGCTCGCCGGTGATGCTGGTGGTCGAGTTGACCGCCATCCTCACCACCGTGTTGTGCTTTGTGCCGGACACTGCGGTGCCGACCTTTGTGGCGGTACAAATCGCCGTGTGGCTGTGGTTCACCGTGCTGTTCGCCAACTTTGCCGAAGCCTTGGCCGAAGGTCGCGGCAAGGCCCGCGCCGACAGCCTCAAAGCCGGCAGCGAAGGCCTGAGCGCTCGCCGCAAAGAGGCCGACGGCAGCTTCAAGGTCGTGCCGGCCACCAGCCTGCGCAAAGGTGATGTGGTGCGCGTCGCGGCCGGGGAGATGATCCCCGGTGACGGCGAGGTCATCGAAGGTATCGCGGCCGTCAACGAGGCGGCGATCACTGGCGAATCCGCACCGGTTATCCGTGAATCCGGCGGCGACCGTTCGGCCGTCACCGGCAACACGCGGCTGGTGTCGGACTGGTTGCTGATCCGCATCACCGTCAACCCGGGCGAGTCCACGCTGGACCGCATGATCGCCCTGGTGGAAGGCGCCAAACGCCAGAAAACCCCGAATGAAGTGGCGCTGGATATCCTGCTGATCGGCCTCACGCTGATCTTCCTGCTGGTGGTGGTCACCCTGCAGCCGTTCGCCCACTTCGCCAATGGCAGCTTGCCGCTGGTGTTCCTGGTCGCGCTGCTGGTGACGCTGATTCCGACCACCATCGGCGGCCTGTTATCGGCCATTGGTATCGCCGGCATGGATCGCCTGGTACGCCTCAACGTCATCGCCAAATCCGGGCGTGCGGTGGAAGCGGCGGGTGACGTGCATGTGCTGCTGCTGGACAAGACCGGCACCATCACCTTCGGCAACCGTCGCTGTGCAGCCGTGATTGCAGCGCCTGGCGTCAGTGGTCGCGACCTGGCTGAAGGCGCGTTGCTGGCGTCCCTGGCGGACGACACGGCGGAAGGCAAATCCATCGTCGAATACCTGCGTGCTTTGCACCCTCAGGCCGAGCCAACCGTGGAGGAGCTGACCTCCGTGCCGTTCAGTGCCGAAACGCGCTTGTCCGGTGTCGACTACCAAGGCCGTGTGTTCCGCAAAGGCGCGGTCGATTCACTGCTGGCGTTTATCGGCCAACAACGCCGTGACCTGCAGCCGGCACTCTCGCGGGAAATCGACAAGATCGCCCAGAGCGGCGGCACGCCATTGCTGGTATGCGCCGATGGCAAACTGCTCGGTGCGATCCACCTCAAGGACGTGGTTAAACCCGGCATCCGCGAACGCTTCGCCGAACTGCGCAAACTGGGGATTCGCACCGTGATGGTCACCGGCGACAACCCGTTGACCGCCGCCGCGATTGCCGCTGAAGCGGGCGTGGACGACGTGCTGGCCGAAGCCACGCCAGAGAAGAAACTCGCCCGCATCCGCCACGAGCAGAACGACGGTCGCCTGGTTGCCATGTGCGGCGACGGCGCCAACGACGCTCCGGCGCTGGCCCAGGCCGACGTCGGCATGGCGATGAACGACGGCACCCAGGCCGCTCGCGAAGCGGCCAACATGGTCGACCTCGACAGCGACCCGACCAAGCTGCTGGACGTGGTGCAGATCGGCAAGGAACTGCTGGTGACCCGCGGTGCGTTGACGACCTTTTCCATCGCCAACGACGTGGCTAAATACTTCGCGATTTTGCCGGCGCTGTTTGCCTCGATCTACCCGCAGTTGGGCGTGCTCAACGTGATGCATTTGCAAAGCCCGCAGAGCGCGATTCTCTCGGCCATCGTCTTCAACGCGCTGATTATCGTGGTGTTGATTCCCCTGGCACTGCGCGGTGTGCGCGTACAGGCGGCGAGTGCGGCGGCGTTGCTGCGCCGCAACCTGCTGATCTACGGGCTGGGCGGGCTTTTGGTGCCGTTCGTGGGCATCAAGGCGATCGACATGCTCCTGACCGCGCTGCACTTGGTGTAACTGGATCGCACTTTTTGTGGAGAGGGAGCAAGCTCCCTCGCCACAGTGGTTACTCGATTTATTGAGGATTTCAAGATGACTAACATGATCCGCCCGGCCCTGAGCCTGCTGGTCCTCATGACCCTGATCACCGGCGTTGCCTACCCGCTGGTGGTCACCGGTGTCGCCCAAGTTGCGTTCCCCGACCAGGCCAACGGCAGCCTGGTGCGTGACGCCGAGGGCAAAGTGCGCGGCTCCAGCCTGATCGCCCAGGATTTTACCGGTGACAGCTGGTTCCACCCACGCCCATCGGCTGGCGCGTTTGCGACGGTCTCCAGCAGCGCCAGCAACCTGGCCCCAAGCAACCCGGCATTGGCCACGCGTATTTTTGATGACGCGAATAAACAGTTGGTGCCAGGCCAGGGGCCGGTGCCTTTGGCCTCCCTGACTACCTCCGGCAGCGGCCTTGATCCACACTTGCCACCGGCGGCGATTGCCTATCAACTGGCGCGAGTAGCGGCGGCGCGGAATGTGCCGGTGTCTACACTGCAGCGCTTGCTCGATGAGCACATCGAAAGCCCGCTGGTGGGGCCGCCGGTGGTGAATGTGCTGGCGCTGAACATGGCGCTGGAAACGTTGTAAACCGTGGTGCCGTCATCGCGGGCAAGCCCGCTCCCACAGGGAAATGCATTCCAAATATGGGAGCGGGCTTGCCCGCGATGACGGCCTGAAGGATTCCAAATAAACACCTGAAGGAACTCCAAAGCATGAGCGACTCCGGCCGCGCCGATGCCCTGTTAGCCGATCTGCCACGGGACGGCCGTGGCCGGCTCAAAGTCTTCCTCGGTGCGGCGCCCGGTGTGGGCAAGACCTACGCCATGCTCCAGGCCGCCCACACTCAACTGCGCCAGGGTGTGCGCCTGATCGCAGGCGTGGTTGAAACCCACGGCCGCGCCGAGACCGAAGCCTTGCTCAGCGGCCTGCCGCAGCAACCCTTGCTGCGCAGCGAATACCGTGGCGTGATGCTCGAAGAAATGGACCTCGACGGCCTGCTCGCCGCCAAGCCCAAGCTGGTGCTGGTGGATGAGCTGGCCCACAGCAACGCCCCCGGCAGTCGCCATGAAAAACGCTGGCAAGACATCCAGGAACTGCTCGCCGCCGGCATCAACGTGTTCACCACGGTCAACGTCCAGCACCTGGAAAGCTTGAACGATCAAGTGCGTGGCATCACCGGCGTGCAAGTGCGTGAAACCTTGCCCGACTGGGTGCTGCAAGAGGCCGACGAACTGCTGCTGATTGACCTGCCGTCCCGCGAGCTGCTCGAGCGCTTGCGCGACGGCAAGGTGTATGTGCCGGAACAGGCCCGCGCCGCCATCGACGCATTCTTCACCCAGACCAACCTGATGGCCCTGCGCGAGCTGGCCATGCAAACCGCTGCTGCGCATGTCGATGACGATTTGGCCCAAGGCTACCGCCAGCTCGGCCAGGCCGCCCCGGCGGTGCGCGGGCGTTTGCTGGTGGGCGTGGACGGTGATGCGCAGGCCGAACGCCTGGTACGTCACGCCAGCCGCGTGGCCCAGCGCCGGCATTTGCCGTGGAGCATGGTGCATATCGATAACGGCCGTGCGCACGACGAGCAATCGCGCCTGCGCCTGCAGAACGCCCAGCAATTGGCTGAACGGCTGGGCGGCGAAGTGGTGTTGCTGCGCGCTGGCGAAGTGGCCAAGACGCTGATCCAGCATGCCGCCGAACGCCGCGCCAGCCTGCTACTCGTGGGGCAGTCGCGGATGCGCTGGCGGCGCAGGCTGTTCGGAGGTGGCTTGGCGGCACGCTTGCTGCGCAATGCGCGGGGTTTGGAGATCAACGTGCTCGACAGCGACGACATGCCCGCGCCGCCACGCCTGCCGGATGTGCGCGGGCTGGTGTGGTTCGACTATGGCCTGGCGGTGGTTGCAACCATCGTCGCGGCGGCGCTGGCCTGGGCGGTAGCCAGTGTGTTGCCGCTGCCGAATATCTCGTTGGTGTTTCTCGCTGCGGTACTGCTGGTCGGTGTGCGCAGCAGCCTGGGACCGTCGCTGGTGTGTGCGGCGCTGTCGTTCCTGAGCTACGACTTTTTGTTTATCCCGCCGAAATTCTCCTTCGCCATCCAGCGTGAAGAAGACGTGCTGACCCTGTTGTTTTTCTTGCTGATGGCGGCGCTGACCGGCAACCTCGCGGCGCGTCAGCGTCGGCAGTTGCAGGCCTTGCGCGACACCCAGGAAGAAACCAGCGAACTGCTCGACCTGTCACGCAAGCTCACTGCGGCCACCGACCGCCAGGCGGTGATCAGTGCAGCGGCCCATCATCTGGACGGCTGGAGTGATCTGGACCTGTGTCTGCTTAATCGCGACGGCCAGGGCGGCTGGAAGGTTGAAACCGGCACCGCGCTGAACCTCACCGAAGCCGAACGCGCCGCCGCCGATTGGGCCTGGCAGCATGATCAACCGGCTGGCATGGGCACCGGCACGTTGCCGTTTGGGCGTTGGTGGTGGTGGCCGCTGTCGGGCGAGGAGGGGCCGTTGGGTTTGCTTGGCGTCAGCCCCAAACCCGGCCTGGAATTGAGCGGCCAACGCCGTCGCCTGCTCACTGCATTGAGCCAGCCATTGGCCCAGGCTCTGGCGCGCGCACAGCTGGCGCAGGAGCTGGAATCGGCGCGCCTGCACGGCGAAACCGAACAACTGCGCAGCGCCTTGCTGGCCTCGGTGTCCCACGATTTGCGCACGCCGTTGACCTCGATGCGCGGCAGCATCGACAGCCTGCTGGCGCTCGGTGAAGCCATCCCGCTGGAAGACCGCCGCGAATTGCTTGAAGGCACTCGCGATGAAGCCGAGCGCCTGGACCGCTATATCCAGAACCTGCTGGACATGACACGCCTGGGTCACGGCGCCCTGAAGCTGGCGCGCGATTGGGTCTCGCCGGGTGATATCGTCGGCAGCGCCCTGGGCCGCTTGCGCGCGGTACTGGCGCCGTTGCAGGTACACACCGACGTGCCGGCGCAGTTGCCGTTGCTGTATGTACACGCGGCGTTGATCGAGCAGGCCTTGGTCAATGTGCTGGAAAACGCCGCGCGTTTCTCACCGCCCCACGGCCGTTTGCAGGTGAGTGCCGGCGTGGCCGATGAGCAACTGTTTTTTTCGGTGGCCGACGAGGGGCCGGGGATCCCCGAGGACGAGCGTGCGAAGATTTTCGATATGTTCTACACCGCCGCCCGTGGTGATCGCGGCGGGCAGGGCACAGGCCTTGGCCTGGCGATCTGCCAGGGCATGGTAGGCGCACACGGCGGGCATATCCGCGTCGAGGATGGTATAGAGGGGCGCGGCACCTGCATCAGCTTGTTCCTGCCGTTACCGACGCAACCTGGCCCGGAGCGCGAGCCTTGAGCTACCCTCTTTTCTCCACGGATTTTGATTGGACACCATGAGCCAGACCGCGACGATTTTAGTCATTGATGACGAACCGCAGATCCGCAAATTCCTGCGTATCAGCCTGGCCTCCCAGGGCTACAAGGTGATCGAGGCCGGCACCGGCAACGAGGGCCTGGCCCAAGCGGCATTGAGCAAACCGGATTTGCTGGTGCTCGACCTTGGCCTGCCCGACATGGACGGCCAGCAAGTGTTGCGCGAGTTTCGTGAGTGGTCGACGGTGCCGGTATTGGTGCTGTCGGTGCGCGCCAGCGAAGTGCAAAAAGTCGAAGCCCTGGACAGCGGCGCCAATGACTACGTGACCAAGCCCTTTGGCATCCAGGAATTTCTTGCCCGTGTGCGCGCCTTGTTGCGCCAGGCACCGGCGGGAGAGGCTCAGGAAGCGGCGTTGAGTTTCGGCCCTTTGACGGTGGACCTGGCCTATCGCCGGGTGCTGCTGGACGGTGCCGAGGTGGCCCTGACCCGCAAGGAATACGCGGTGCTGGCGCAACTGGCGCGGCATCCTGGGCGGGTGATCACCCAGCAGCAATTGCTCAAGGATATCTGGGGGCCGACCCATACTGAAGACAGCCATTACCTGCGCATTGTGGTGGGCCATCTGCGTCAGAAGTTGGCGGATGATCCGACCCAGCCACGGTTTATCGTGACCGAGGCGGGTGTGGGGTATCGGTTGTTGAATGCCTGAATGTTGCAGTGCCTGAACGGGCCTCATCGCAGGCAAGCCAGCTCCCACCTTTTGATTTGTGAATACATTCAAAGGTGGGAGCTGGCTTGCCTGCGATAGGGCCATCAACCACGCCGCCTATCTCAATGTTGCTCACTCTCATACCGATCCAAGGTATCACTGGCAATTTCGCGCCCCAACGCGATCAACTCCGGCGCCTTGTAGAACTCGAAAAAACGGCACACGCGCTTCGGCACGTTGATCAGCACGTCCGGCGGGTAACCGGCAATCTTGTACTGCGCCAACGAGGTCTGCATCACTTCGAAGCTCTGATTGATCAGGTCCAGCAGTGACGCCGGCCCGACGTTATCGATAATAAACGAGCCGGTCGCGGACTTCGGTGCGCCTTGTTTTTCCGGGGCGGCCGCAGGTTGTTGGGCCTCGGGTTCGGCCGACTCCAGCCACGGGTTGATTTCGGCGGCCTGGGACTGCAAGGCTTCCTGTTCCAGCTTCATCAGTTGCTCGGCCTGTTTGCGCCGAAACGGCAGGTGCGAACCCAGTGATTTGGCCAAGCTGTTGAAGCGGCTCTTGAACGCCGGCGGGCGCTGGATCACTGGCAGGTGGTAGTGCTTCTGGTTGGTGGCGTTGAGGTTGACTGCGATGATCAAGTCGCAATGGCTCGACACCACCGGCACGATCGGCAGCGGGTTGAGCAGGCCGCCGTCCACCAGCATGCGGTTGCCTTGCATCACCGGCGTGAACAGGCTGGGAATCGCCGCCGAAGCGCGCATGGCCTGGTGCAGGCAGCCTTCCTGGAACCAGATTTCCTGTTGGTTGGTCAGGTCGGTGGCCACGGCGGTGTAGGGAATCCGCAGTTCTTCGATATTGATCTCGCCGACGATCTTGCGGATTTGCCCGAAGACTTTTTCGCCACGAATCGCCCCCAGTCGAAAGCTCACGTCCACCAGGCGCAGCACGTCCAGGTAGTCGAGGCTCTCGATCCAGTTGCGGTATTCGTCGAGCTTGCCGGCGGCGTAGATCCCGCCGACCACGGCGCCCATGGAGCAGCCGGCGATACAGGCGATGTCGTAGCCGCGCCGTTCGATTTCCTCGATCACGCCGATGTGGGCGTAACCGCGGGCGCCGCCGGAGCCGAGCACCAAGGCAACACGTTTTTTCATGAGCTGATCCTTCGCAAAACAGTGGCCCACAATGCGCTTACCGGCCGAGGGCATCAAAATATTTTTCCAGAATAGCCATTACGCTCGGGTATGCTCTGGCGGTAGGCATTTCTGAGCAGGCACTGCTGAAAGCACTTTTGAATGGACACTTCTGATTTCAGGCGGCCCCCAAGGCACTTTTCCTTGGAGGCAACGTCTACAGCCTACGACTGTTTTTCTATATTTGAGGTGTCATTGATGAAAGCCTGGATGTGTGTGCCTGTGATCGTGTTGGCCCTGGCCGGTTGTGCCGGCAAAACCGCATACCGCGACAGCTGTGGCACGCAATTGGATGCGGCCTGGCACGAGTTGGATTTGGCCAAGGCCGAAGGCTTTGCCGGCACCGTGAGCTACTCTAAGGCTTTGTCGCTGTTAACCGGCGCCAAGACCCAGCAGCAATTCGAAGCGTTTGAAGGCTGTTCCAACAAGGCCGAGAAAGCGCGCTTCTACATTCGTGAGTCCCGCGCCGGGCGTTGATCGGTAAGCGGCGACTAGGGTTTCATCGTTAAGGGGGAAGGGATGTCAGCGCTGGTTGATCAGTTAGTCGCTCAGGTCATTGGCCTGGAAGTAGGGTTACTGAGCTGCCAGGCTCGCCTCGCCGCCGTTACCGACGATGAAGCCTTGCATGACCTGCGCACCACCGTGCGGCGCCTACGCAGTTTGTTGCGCCCCTTGCGTGGGCTACCGGGTGTCGAGCAGCTGGAATTGGCCGCCAGCACGGTCGGCCAATTGACCACGCCGTTGCGTGACCGTGAGGTGCTGGCGGCGTATTTGCAGCAGCACGGCCATCACGCGGCGGCCGACCGGCGCCTGCGTTTGCAGGCCGATGCTTACCGCCAGGTGGCGCAAAGCCCGGAACTCGCGCATTTGCTGCTGATCCTGGATGCCTTCCCGCGGTTTATCCGCGCCTCCCAACACCAGAGACTGCTCAAAGGCCTGCGCCCGCGGATCGAGAAGCGTCTGGCCAAGCAGTCGCAGAAACTCGATGACGCCCTCAAAGACCCGGATCATGACCGCCACCGTCTGCGCCTGCTGATCAAGCGCGTGCGCTACGCGGCCGAAGCCTACCCCGAACTTGACAAACTGCCGGCCAAGGCGATGCAACGCCTCAAGCAAGCGCAAGGCGCCCTGGGCGATTGGCACGATTGCTGGCAATGGCTGGCCCAGGCTGAACATCAACCCGACCTGCAGCCGTGTGTTGCGGTTTGGCAGCGCACCATGGCCAAGGCTGAAGGCCAGGCGGATCGGGTGCTGGACAAGCTCAGCGCGGATTGTTTCTAAACCGGTCCGGCTTTTGGCCGGAATAGGCGCTGTGCCTGCTCAACCTGCTGGTTAAGATCCCGACATCGGTTTTCTGGATGTGAGGTTGCCATGCGCTTTTGTGATTTGCTCGATGCCGCCCGTAACAACCCGCTCGAAGTGAGCATCCCTGCCGAGTGGGCGCAGGGCCGCGCAACCTTTGGTGGCCTGGTGGCTGCCTTGCAATACGAAGCCTTGCGCGCCCAAGTGCCGGTGGATCGGCCTTTGCGTTCGCTGGCCATCACCTTTGTCGGCCCGGTAGCGCCGGATGTGCCCGCCAGTTATCAAGTCGAAGTGCTGCGCGAAGGCAAGGCGGTCAGCCAGTTGCTCGGCCGCGTGGTGCAGAACGGCGAAGTGGCGACCTTGGTACAAGCCAGCTTTGGCGCGGCCCGTGAGTCGGTAATTGATGTGTCGAGCGGAGCGCCGCCGGTGTTCAAACACTGGGATGAGTGCCAGGAACTGCCCTATATCAAGGGCGTTACCCCCGAATTCATGCGTCACTTGGCGATGCGCTGGAGTGTCGGCGGCCTGCCGTTTACCGGTAATAAATCCCGCGACATGGGCGGTTGGGTGCGTTTGCGTGGGGACGTGAAGGAAGAGCCGCTGACCGAGTCGCATATTCTTGCTCTGGTCGACGCCTGGCCACCGGCCTTGCTGCCGCACCTGACCAAGCCCGCGCCGGGCAGCACCTTGACCTGGACCATCGAGTTCATCCAGCCGCTGCAAAGCCTGACCACCCTCGACTGGTGCCAGTACTACGTCAACATCGAGCACGCCCGCGACGGCTACGGCCATGCCGCTGCCGCGCTGTGGAGCCCGAGCGGCGAGTTGATCGCCATCAGCCGCCAGACCGTGGTGGTCTTCGCCTGAGCCTCAGAAGTGCTGGCTGCCCTGGGCCTCCAGCGTGCGGCCGTGGCGTTGCAGCGCCACGCCCGCCAACACGCCGACGACGCCGATGGCAAAACTGGCCAGGCTGAAGCTGAATACGCCAGACACCATCAACAGAAAACCAATGATCAGCAAAGGCACGGCAATCAGTTGCAGGCCCAGGTTGGTGGGGTGCTGGTGAGCCTGTGGCTGAGTGCGCCATTGCCAGGCGGGGAAGTTGGGGTGACGTTTGCCCATGATGATCAATCCTCTGTCCGTTGAAACAACATGGACAAAGTTTAGGTCGCAGGCACCTGGGACGGCGAATCAAGGCTCGCTATGGAGGCCATAGCCAGCCTTGTTTGGCTTATAGCTTCAATTGCCCGATCGCCTTGCTCAACTCCCCGGCCAAGGTCGCCAGCTGATTGCTGGTGGTGGCCGACTCCACCGTCTGCTGCACGGTGTTCTCGGTGACATCGCGAATGCTCACCACCGCGCGGTTCATCTCTTCGGCCACATGGCTCTGCTGTTCGGCGGCCACGGCAATCTGGGTGTTGCTTTCGCGCATCTGGGCCACAGCACTGGTGATTTCGGCCAGTGCGGCACCGGCATCCTGGGCTTGTTGCACACAGTCGTCGGCCTTGAACGAGCTTTCCTGCATGAAGTCCACCGCGTCGCGGGTGCCGGCTTGCAGCGCCGACACCATGCGGGTGATTTCATCGGTGGAGCTTTGCACGCGCTTGGCCAGGTTGCGTACTTCGTCGGCGACCACGGCAAAACCACGGCCCATTTCGCCGGCGCGGGCGGCTTCGATGGCGGCGTTGAGGGCGAGCAGGTTGGTCTGTTCGGCAATGCTATGGATCACGCCGACCACACCGTTGATTTTCTGGCTGTCTTCGGCGAGTTTCTGGATCATTTCAGCCGTCTGCTGCACGCCGGTGGACAGGCCGGCGATAGAGCGCTGTACCCGGGAGACCACTTCCTGGCCGCTGCCGGCGAGGGTGTCGGCGGTCTGGGACAGGTCGCGGGTAGCGCCGGCATGTTGAGCGATATGGTAGACGGTGGCGGTCATCTCATTGATGGCGGTAGCCGCCTGGTCGGTTTCGCTTTGCTGGCCGAGCATGCCGTGCTGTACCTCGTTCATGCTGCTGGCCAGGCGCGCGGCGCCGTCATCGAGTTGCTGGGCGGTGCGCGCCACGGTACTCACCACGCGCTGATAGCCGGCCTGCATGGCGTTGAAGGCGCTGGCCATCTGGCCCACCTCGTCCGTGCAGGCCAGGGGCACGCGGGCCGACAGGTCGCCGGTCTTCTCCACGTGCAGCATCACGTCCTTGAGGGTGTTGAGTTGGCTGAGCAGGAAGCGGATCAACAACTGCGAGGCACCGAGCATCGCCAGCATGAGGATCAACACGGCCACGGCGTAGTTGGCGAAGCGTTCACTGAAAACCTGACTGAGGCTGCGGCCATAGGCCAACACGGCGATCTGTTGGCCATCGGCCCGTGTGACGACGTCGGCACCGATCAGTGGGTTTTCCCCGAGCAAGGGCATGTGATTGAGTTCGACCCAACCGCTGGCGGTGCTCAAGGCGGACAGCTCCTGATCAGCCAACGATGGGATTTGGCCGCGGGCAAAGGTCAGCCAATGTTCATCTTTGGGTAATGGGGTGTTGGCCGGCCAGGCACCGAGTAATCGCGCCTGGGCCTGCGCCGAGGCCCGAGATGCATCGCTGCGGGCCTGTTGCTCGAGCTGCACGGCATAGAGCACCAGCAGTAAGGTGGTGATGAAAGCGACCGCATTCACGGCCCAGAATTTGTACTTCAGCGAGATATTGCTAAGCCAGGCACCCATGGAAGGTTTTCTCTGATAGCGGAAACAGCATTGGCAAGGTGCCATTATTGTGCCGCTACTCAGGAAAGCGTTTTTGACATGGGTCAATGCGCCGCATCATGTGTGAGCTGGCTTGCCTGCGATGGTATCAACTCGGTACACCTGACATACCAAGGTGCCTGCATCGCAGGCAAGCCAGCTCCCACATTTAATCGGGTATGGCTTCTGAGCTCACGTCGAACCCTGCGTTGCCACCGAGGGCAAACCGAAAAACGCACGGGAGCAGGCGGTGCTGTGCTCGGCCAGGTCTTCCGGCGTTTCATTGCGATGCAGTGCCACTTCACGCAGCACTTCGGGCAAATAAGCCGGTTCATTGCGGCCATTTTTCGGTTTCGGCCGCAGGGTGCGCGGTAGCAAGTACGGCGCATCGCTTTCCAGCATCAGGCGGCCACGGGGAATTTCTTTGACCAGCGGATGCAGGTGTGTGCCACGGCGCTCGTCGCAGATCCAGCCGGTGATGCCGATATGCAAGTCGAGGTCGAGGTAGCTGAACAGCGCCTGTTGCTCGCCGGTAAAGCAATGCACCACGGCGGCGCTGAGGTGGTCGCGGTAATCCTTGAGGATCTCCAGCAGGCGCTGGTTGGCGTCACGTTCGTGCAGAAACACCGGCAGTTTCAGCTCAACCGCCAGTGCCAGGTGCTCTTCAAGGACTTTTTCCTGCTGCGGACGCGGGGAAAAGTCGCGGTTGAAGTCCAGCCCGCATTCGCCCACCGCACGCACGCGGCTTTCGTTGAGCAACCCGCGCAAACGTTGGGCGCTGTCGCCGTTCCAGTCACTGGCCGAGTGCGGGTGGATGCCGGCGGTGCTGAACAGGCGTTGGCCGCTGTCATCGAGGTTTACGCACAGTTCCAGGGCTTGCTCGCTGCCTTCGACGCTGGTACCGGTGAGCACCAATTGTTGCACGCCGGCGGCGTAGGCACGGTCGAGAACGGCCTGGTGCCTCTCGTCGAAACTGGGGTTGGTCAGGTTGACGCCGATATCAATGAGTTGCATGGTGCTAGCTCCGCCTGCGGCCGGAAAGCATATCAGAGCTGTAGATTTATAAGAAAAACTAAGAACTACAACGCGTTATAGCTGTCTTTGAACGTCGCAAGTGACATTGTGGCTGGCCCGCCGCCTGCCCCGACGCCACCGTTGCGTGCCTTGCCAGCGCTTGAAGCGCTCTGTTTCTGACCTCCAGCTTCTCGTCTTTCACGAGATGGCTGGCCAGTATTCTTTCCGGAGAGCGGATGATCCGACCCTCGGCGTTGCTTATGTTGTGCCTGACGTTACTGCTGCCCATGGCGGCGGTCGCACGTCTGGACGGGCCGCTGGAAGTGACCAAGCCCGGCAAGGTTCGTGATTTGGCGCAGATCCGTTCCAGCCGCACCCTGCGTGTGCTGGTCAACCAGAGCCGTAACAGTTCCGGTGAGGTCCAGGGCCAGGCCATCGGGGTCGAATACCATCGTCTGCGAGCCTTCGAGCAATACCTGAACGGCCATGCCCGGGATGGAGAAGCAATCAACCTCAAGATTATTCCCAAGGCCAAGGACCAATTGCTCGGCGCGTTGGCCCGTGGCGAAGGCGACTTGGTGGCGCCGGGTGAATTACTCGATGTGAAGGCCGCGCACAAAATCAGCACCAGCGACCCGATTGCCAGTGGTGTGCCGCTATGGCTGGTGGGCGTGAAGGGTGAGCGGCGGTTTACCAAGCTGGAGCAATTGTCCGGGCGCACCCTGGCGTTGACCACCGGCAGTGCGGCGGCGGACGCGATCAATCAGGTCAACCAGCAACTGGCGCTGCACAAGCGCCCGCCGGTAAAGGTGGAGTGGGTTGACCCGACGCTGGCCGTGGAGGATGTGTTGGAGATGGTCCAGGCCGGGATCTTCCACCTCACCATCGTTGAAAAACCGATTGCCGAACGCTGGTCGAAAATCCTGCCCAAGTTACGCTTTGATCGGCAAGTGGTGATCAGCGAGCCGGGCGACGAATACTGGTTTGTGCGCCAGGATGCCTCGATGCTGCGGGCCAGTATCGATCGCTTCCTCAAGACTTACCACACGCCGTCCGACCAGGACGTGGCGTTCCAGCGGATCTATCGACGTCTCTACCAAGTGCGCAACCCGCTGGCCCGCGCCGACCGCCAGCGCCTGGAGAAACTGCGTCCGGTGCTGCAAAAGCACGCCCGTGAGCAGGGCATGGACTGGCTGAACCTGGCCGCGCTGGCGTTCAAGGAATCCGCACTCGACCCTGGCGCGCGCAACAGCGGCGGGCCGACCGGGCTGATGCAAATCACGCCATCGGCGGCGCAGCGGGTGGGGGTGAACAATATCGAGAGCCTGGACAGCAACGTGCAGGCCGGTGCGCGCTACCTGGCGATGATCCGCCGCAAGTTCTTCGCCAGCCCCAAGCTCAACGAGCGCGAGCGCATGGCCTTTGTGCTGGCGGCTTATAACATGGGGCCGGAGCGGGTCCAGGGTATGCGTGCAGAAGCTCGCCGGCGGGGCTTGAACCCCAATCAGTGGTTCTTCCAGGTCGAACGTATTGCCATGGAACAGGTGGGAATGGGCGGCGTCAGCTATGTTAATAGCGTGAACAAGTATTACTTGGCGTTTGATCGGGAACGTGAATCCCTGGAGCCGTCGGCGCCGAAAATTGCCTCACGAAAATAATCGGTTTTATCGATAAGTATTAGGCGATTTTTGCGCTTTTATCATTGTCTGATCCGATTAATATAGCGGCCAACCAACCCCTACTTTGAAAAGGATTCTCTCCATGAGCCCACTGATCACTCGTATTCTGTCCACTCGCGCCGGTTACGGCCTGACCATCCTGCGAATTTTTGTCGGCATCGTTTTCGCCGCTCACGGTTCGCAAAAGCTCTTTGGCTGGTTTGGCGGCGGCGGCTTGGCCGGTACTGCGCAATACATGGAAAGCCTCGGCCTGACCCCAGGCACGCTGATGGCGGTGTTGTCCGGCGGTACTGAGTTCTTCGCCGGTCTGGCCTTGATCATCGGCTTGCTGGCGCGCCCAGCGGCTTTGGGCCTGACCTTCCTGTCGCTGGTGGCAATCTTCTCGGTGCATATCCATAACGGCTTGTTCATGGCCAACAACGGTTATGAGTTCGCCTTGGCCTTGCTCGGTGGTGCGTTGGCGGTACTGTTCGAAGGTGCTGGCAAACTTTCGGTCGACCGCGCCATCGCCCACTGATGACCCGCGTTACCTGCTGAAAAAGCCCGCCATGAGCGGGCTTTTTCATTGCTCGGGATTCTTGACATCGCCCCACCGGCTTCTCTAGGATGCTGCTCATGCGCCGATTTAAACAGCTAATTGCGGGGCGCCACTGGGACTCAATGCAGCCCGACAGAAGCATGCACTCATCAAGAGTCAGGTTTCGAAATACCGCTAAAGCGCTGGTTCGGTGTTGCCTCTCACCTGCCCGCAGACTTTTGAGGCAGAGACACGACACGATGAATGCACCACGCCCCCTCATACGCCTGGCTCCGATCACCGCGGACCTGACTCAACGCAACCCCAAAATCCTCTTGGGTGGCAAGCATCAGCCGACCTTGCTGCGTTACCTCGACGGATGGCCGCGCCGCACCGGGCGCCCTTCAGCATTTCTGATCCAGTTTGTGGAAGATGGCGACTCCCTGGCGCGTTTTGCCAGCAACAGCTTTGATCTTGCCGTTATCCAGGCACCCAGCGCGGGCGATGCCGAGGAGGTGATCCGCCAACTGACGCGCATCGCCCGGCAAGGGCTGATTGCGCGTCGTTGACGGCTGATCAGTGAACGACAGCCGCCGATCGACGACGCCGGTGGTAGAGGAACACTGCACAGGCGATCAGGCATAACGGCAGCGGTACTGCGCCAATCATCAGCAGCTTGAGGTTGCGTTCTGTTCGATGCACCGATGCATACGCCTGGACCTTGAGTGCCTGCAACTCCATGGGCAGCCGCAGGCGTTCCTTGTTGAGCGCCTGCAACTGGATATTGGTGTCCACTGCACGGGTGCCGAAGCCAATACTCGGTGGGTTCAGGCGTTGCCATTCTTGCTCGGTTTGCTCCAGCCGTTTTTGCAGTTCCCCGGCCTTTTGTGCATAAGTCTGTGCGGCCGCCTCGCGCAGTTGCTCCAGTGCGTGGGTGGACTGGCTGCTTGCACGGGGTTGAATGCTTGCGAGCACGTCGGGAGCCGCAAGGTTATCCAAGGTGTTCAAGACAAACATCACGTTGTTGTTGGGCGCAGAGTTGATCACAGCGTCCATCAGTAAATCGGTGTCCGCGACCACCACCACCTCGATCTGTGCGGCCTTTTGCAAGCCTGCAGGCTGCCCGTCAATGCCGTCTGGAAAGGCCGAGTAGGCGGGGCCTTCGAGGCGCGCCGCGATCACGTGGGGTTGCGTGGCAGCCGGTATCCCTTCAGCCAGTAAGTCGTCTGCAGACATTGCTGCAAAGCGGCCTGCGTCCAGCAGGGTGGAGCGCCTGGAGCTTTGTAACAGAGGCGTGAGTGTGGTGCGGCTTTTCCTCACGCGCGACAGCGCACCGCTGCTTGATACGATGACTGTATCCAGTTTCCAGGCACTCACATCGTTGGCCGCCATTGCTTGCCGTGGCAGGTTCAGCTTGGCCGGGTGCAGTACTGCTGGCGCACCTGAACCAAATGCGTGATCGACCAGCAGTTTGTCCGCCGGCATCTGTATGCCCCAAGCCGCCAGTAGCCCGTCCAGCCTTGTGTCGACGGGTTTGGCGTCTGTCTCGGCCTCGCTCACCGGGTCAATAAAGAGCATCAGTTTGCCGCCCCTCAATACAAACTGGTCAATTGCATACAGGGTTTGTTCCGGCAGGGCGCGCGGGTGCACAACCATCAGGGTTTTGATCGATTCGGGCACTGTCGGAGTGCTTGATGCCAGGCCTGTCAGATCAAAATGCTGATGCATCTGTGCCAGCAACTGTTCACCGGACGCGTTCAATGCCAACCCCGTCAATACGCCGACGGTGGGGGGCTCGGGGTGCATCAGTTGGTGGATCAGATGGCTGATTTCGTACTCAAGCAAGGGCTCGTCATCCAGGCGCAGTACATTGATACGTTGCGCGGGCTGGCCTGGGCGGGTGCCGATGAGGCCAAGAAAGCCTTGCTTGTCATCCAATCCGAACAGGCCGGCCTTGTAGGCATCCTCTGAATAAGGAGTAGGATCTATAACATGTAGGTTAATCATGGTTGCTGACGCTTTTTCGAACTCTTTGAGTAAATCTTCCACTCGTTCGCCGAAGCGGTTTATTGCCTGGCTTCTTCTGGGGTCATTACTTGAGTTGAAGTAATACAAATCCAGTGGGTGTTCCAGAGAGGCAAGCAGTTGTCGCGCAGGGGGCGATAACGTGTGGATTTTCTGCTGTGAGAAGTCCCAGCGGATATTCGGTAGTTTGCCGACCCACGCGAGATTGAATGCAAGGAAAAGCAGCAATATGACCACCAGTGTCATACCCGTACTCAGAGTAGAACGCATCGTTTGCTTTCCTTCTCAACTGGTTTTGTAGTTGAGCGTGACGGTGGATGCCGAGAGAAAGGCAAGGATCATGCTGATGTAGTACAAGCCGTCATGCAGCGTCAGTTTGCCGTTGTCGATAGCCCCGAAACGCGAAATCGGGTTAATCGATACCAGGCTGTCTACGACCCAGATCGGCGCCTGATGCTCAAGTGCGTCGAGAACCGATGAAAGTCCGCTGGCGGCCAGTAACATCACCACCGTTATCAGGAAGACAGCCAAACGTTGGTGGGTCAGGGTAGACGTAAAGCATCCGACAGAAAGATAAGCGCCGGCCAGCAACCAACTGGCTAGAAACTGTGAAGCGATAACACGGTTGTCGGCGGTGCCGAGGTAGTTGGCGAGGATTACCAGTGGGAAAGTAAGCAGCAATGCGATTGCGCACACGACCCACGCAGCCAGAAACTTTCCGATGACCCGCTCTGCGCTGGTGATAGGCAGGGTTTTCATCATGTCGCGCATGCCGGCGTGGTGTTCGTCCGACCATAATTGTGTCGACAACATGGGAATCAGCAGCAGGTAGAGCCAAGGGTGCAATTGGAAAAACACCTGCAGGTCGCCGCTTTCCTGTTCCAGCCATTTGCTTGTGTACAACCCCAAGGTGGCGCACAACACTAGAAACGCGGCAATACCGAGGTACGTGCTGGGTGTACAGGCATAACTGGCCAGTTGGCGCTTGAAAATGACAGGCAGCAGTTTCAAAGAGTGACCTCGTGGCTCAGATGCTGAACGACTTCGTTCAGGCGACCTGGCTCCAGATTCAGTGACGTTATGTTCCAGCCGCGGCTGGCGATAAGTGCGTTGATATGGGGGTAGATGGCGTGCCCGGGCATCGCCAGAACCGTTACGGTGCCGGGCGCATGCCGGTCCTCTTCTATACCTGCCACGCCGGGTAATACGGCAAGGGCGAGTAAATCCAGGGGTGTTTCTGCGGCCAGCGTGACAGCTCGGTAATGCCGGGAGTTGCGCTGCAAATCGGGCAGCGGGGTGTCTGCCACAAGGTGCCCTGCAGCGATGACCAAGGCGCGCGTGCAAAGGCTCGACAGGTTGTCGCAATGCCGGGAGGCGATCAGGACCGTCATGTCTTCGGTCAGTGACTGGATCAGGGTCTTGAACTTGAGCAGTTGATCCGTTGCCAGCCCCTCAATCGGTTCATCGAGCAGCAGCAGGCCGGGGGTGTGCAGGATCGCCTGGGCGATAGCGACTCTGCGCTTCAAACCGACGGAAAGCGTATCGATCGGTGCATCGAGTACACGTGATAATTCCAGGCGCATGGCTGCTCGATCAACCCGGCTGCGTTTTTCAGCACCGCTGAAGCCGCGTACGGCGGCAATGAAATTGAGCACGCCTTTGACCGACATCGTTTGATGGCTAAGGCCGTCCTGGAGTTGATAGCCGAGGGCTCTTCGCGCTTGCAGAGGATGAGCCTGGGTATCAAAGCCTTCGACAGTGACATGCCCGGCCGAGGGGCTGGCCAAACCGGAGATAACATTCAGCAGTGTGGTTTTGCCTGCGCCACTCTCCCCGAACAAGCCGATACATTCCTGGCGTTGAGCGCTGAACGAGAGATTAGTGATGACGTTTCTTTTACCCAAACGCTTTGTCAGGCTGCTTATCTCGAGCATTTTTTTACCGAATAAGTTTTGCGAGGCGTAAGAACTTGTACCGTCATGCACGGTAAGCGCCGAGAAAGATACGTTTAATCATTGGACTTGGGAACAAGGGGACATACTTCTCAGATAATTCCTACGCCGAATCGGATAACTTGCTGAAACAATTGCGTTGTTCCGAGGTTAGTTAATGGCCGGGTATTTATCTGGCGCTTATATAAGGTTTACTCTTTCGCAATAAGGCCTGAATATCATGATGCTTCTTCGCACGCTTGTTCTTGAACGCAGCGGTCAGGACACGCCGGTCAACGGTGCACTGCTTTGTGGGTTTGCCGTTGCACAGACCGATTCCAATTTTTTGGTCTATAGCCTGGATGAAGAGACCGAACCTGGTAACTCCAGGGTCTACATCGCGGCGCTACGCAAGAAACTCGACCGGTACTTCCTCGGCGGGGTCGAGTCCAAGGAAGACCTGCAAGTTGCCATGCAAGTGTTCAAGCAAATCCTGATGGTGGCCGCCGCTTCCGGGACTAAGAACGGCACCGTTATCGAATCCTCGGTGCCTTTTCATTTCATTGATTTGAAAGGCTGCAAGTTACCGCCCGCCAGGCCTGAGGACCATCACTCGATGATCATCAAGAAGGCATTGGTCATGAAGGTCATTACCCTGGGCATGTCGGCACCCGTACTGCCGGCCATCGAAAGTGCTTCGTTGATCGTGCCTTCGATTCGCTTCTCGTCGCAGATGATTTCGCCGCCCAGGGCCACGAACCCAGCCAGGCCCGTCGAGCCGCCAGTTTCAGAGCCGGCCCAGGCTCAGCCATTGGAGGCTCCCGCCGCGATAGCCCCTGCGCCAGAACCTGAACCAGAGCCAGAACCAGAACCAGAACCAGAACCAGAACCAGAACCAGAACCCGCGCCAGAGCCAGAGCCAGTGCCCGTCGAGCTCAGCGTGCCACCTGTTCAGGTCGAGCAAGCAGCGCCTGCACCGCGCCCACCTGTGCCGAAGATGGAACATGCCTCGTTGGTTGAGGTAGACAGCACGTTGTCCAGCCTGGCAAAGGTCGCCCAAGAGCTGTCGCAACAGCAACTTGCGGTGAACGAGCGCGATGAAATGCTAACGCAGTGGCAGGCACGACTCGAGCAGGAACAGGGTGAGCTGGACGAAAGGAGCCAGGAGTTGCAGCAACAAGCAACGCAGTTGCAGGCGCGAAACCTTGAGGTTGGCCAAAAGGCTGAGAAGTTGACGCTGGCGCTGTCGCAGGTGGCGGGAATACGCCAGCGCCTGCAGAGTGTACTCCTGGAGCTTGATCAAACCCTGGACGGCCAGGCTTGAAGCTGATGTGTTCTACGGTCTGGCTACTTTTCAGGGTTCATTTATCATCAACCCCAGCCGGCCGGCGCCAGGGCATGACGCCTTGGCGTATCGGCACCATTGGACACTGTCTGGGGATGCACGCGTTTGAGTACCAAGCTGATAACCAAAGAAGGTCATGAGGCGCTGAAAAAAGAGCTGGATTACCTGTGGCGTGAAAAGCGTCCGGATACCACCCGCAAGGTGACTTGGGCGGCGTCCCTTGGTGATCGCAGCGAGAACGCGGACTATCAATACAACAAGAAACTGCTGCGTGAGATTGATCGGCGTGTGCGTTACCTGCGCAAGCGCCTGGAAGACATGCGGGTGGTGGAGTACATGCCCGAGCAGGAGGGCAAGGTGTTTTTCGGCGCCTGGGTCGATATCGAAAATGAGCAGGGCGAGACCAAGCGGTTTCGGATCGTCGGCTATGACGAAATTTATGAGCGCATGGATTACATCTCCATCGACTCCCCGATGGCCCGGGCGTTGCTGCGCAAGGAAGTCGACGATGAAGCCATGGTGCAGACGCCAACCGGCGAGGTGTGCTGGTGGATTACGGGTATCGAGTATGTGAAGTAAACGCTGGCCGGCACGCCGTCGGGCGTGCTGGCCAGCGCTGGTTTTCAACCTTCGCGTAACACCGTCAATGGGCTGGCATTCAACGCGCGACGCGTACCGAATACACCAGCGCCGCCGATCAGCACGGCACCGATCACTGGCAGCAATAGCAACCACGCGTGCGGATGCCACGCCAGGTCAAAGGCGTAACGGTACAGCACCCAGGTCACCAACTCGGTGCCCAGGGCTGCCAGCAAGCCGCTTACCGCACCCAGCAAGCCGAACTCGATCCGTCGCGCCTTGACCAGCAACTTGCGCTCGGCCCCCAGCGCACGCAACAGCGCGCCTTGGCGAATCCGCTCATCCAGAGTCGCCTGCAGGCCCGAAAACAGCACGGCCATGCCCGCCGCCAGCACAAACAGCAACACGTACTCCACCGCCAGGGTCACTTGGGCGAGGATGCTGCGCAACTGCTCCAGCAAGGCTTCGACCTGCAGGATAGTGACGGCCGGGAAGGCCCGGGACAGGTCGACGATCTGCTGGTCATGCCCCGGCGCCAGATAGAAGCTGGTCAGGTAAGTAGCGGGCAGGTCCTTCAAGGTGCCGGGTTGGAAAATCATGAAAAAGTTGGGCTGGAAGTTATCCCAGTTGATGGTTCGCAGGCTCGTCACCCGTGCTTCGCGGTTCTCGCCACCGACGGTGAACACCAGGTGATCATCGAGCTTCAGCTTGAGGCTTTCAGCGACCTTGGCTTCTACCGACACCCCTGGGATGCCATCGCCCGGTTGCTGTGACCACCAAGTGCCTGCGGTGAGGAGGTTGCCCGGTGGCAGGTCGGCTGCCCAGGTCAGGCTCAGGTCGCGCTGCACAGCGCGGTCACCGCTGGAGTCTTTGCTGACAATCTCCTGCACTGGCGCGCCATTGATGCTGATCAAGCGGCCCGGCACCACCGGGTACAGCGGCGCCGCTTGTGCTTGCAACTCCAGCAGGCGGGCGCCAAAGGCGTCTTTATCGGCCGGCAGGATGTTCAAGGCGAAATAGTTGGGGGCGTCCTTGGGCAGCTGGTTTTGCCAGGTGTCGAGCAATTCGCCGCGCAGCAGGGCGATCAAGCCCATGGACAACAGGATCAAGCCAAATGCCAGGGACTGGCCGGCTGCGGCCAAGGGATGGCGCAGCAACTGGCCCAAACCCAGGCGCCAGGGCAGCGAGGCGCGAGCCAGTAGCCGGCGCAGGCTTTGCAGTAACAACAACAGCAGGCCGCCAAGGATCAGCGCGGCCATCACGCCACCGCCGAGCAATGCGAAGGTCAGCACCAGATCGAGGCTCAGGCGCCACATGATCAGGCCGAGGGCGAACAGCGCAGCGCCATACACCATCCAGGTGCTGGAAGGGATCGGCAGCATGTCACGTCGCAATACCCGCAGCGGCGGCACCCGGCCCAACGCTGCCAGGGGCGGCAATGCGAAGCCGGCGAGGGCGACCAGCCCGGTGCCGATGCCGGCCACTGCTGGCAGCAGCCCGCCGGGCGGTACGTCGGCCGGCAGCAAGTCATGCAGGAAATAGAACAGGCCAAATTGCGCCAACCAGCCGAGCACGGCGCCGGTGAGGCTGGCCAACAGGCCCAGTACGCTCAGTTGCAGGCTGAACAGCAGCATTGTTTCGCGGCGTGACAAACCCAGGCAACGCAGCAGCGCGCTGGCGTCGAAACGGCGGCTGGCGAAGCGGTTGGCCGACAGCGCCACGGCCACGCCGGCCAGCAGCACTGCCACCAGGCTGGCCATGTTCAGGTAACGCTCGGCCTTGCCCAGGGCTCCGCCGATCTGCTGGTTGCCGTCACGCGAATCCTGCAAGCGCTGGTTGGCGGCAAGGCCCGGCTTGACCAGGTCGCGATAGGTTTGCAGTGCCGTGCTGCCCTGGGGCGCACGCCACAGTTCGCGGTAGCTCACGCGGCTGCCGGGTTGCACCACGCCGGTGGCGTCCAGGTCGGCGAGGTTGATCATCACCCGTGGCGTGAGGCTGTAGAAGTTACCGGCGCGATCGGGCTCGTAGGTCAGGATGTGCGTCAGCCGCAGGGTTTTCATGCCCACGTCGATGCTGTCGCCGACTTTGAGGTCCAGCGCCGTCAGCAGCCGTGCTTCCACCCAGGCTTCGCCGGGTTTTGGGCCGCCTCCTGCAGTTTCTGCGCCGAACGGCTGCGTGGCGCTTTTGAGTTCGCCGCGCAACGGGTACTGCTCGTTGACCGCCTTGATGCTGGAGAGCTGGATGCCATTATCGGTCGCGATAACGCTGGAGAACTCAACAATGCGCGCGTGATCCAGGCCCAGTTCGGTGCCTGACCTGATTTGCTCGAAGCGGGCCGGCGAGCTGCCTTCGAGTACCAGGTCGGCACCGAGGAATTCGGTGGCACGCAACAGCATGGCGCCGTTCAGGCGTGCACCGAAGTAGCCAATGGCGGTGCTGGCCGTGACCGCCACCAGCAGGGCGAAAAACAACACGCGCAACTCACCGGCGCGGGCGTCGCGCAGTAATTGGCGCATGGCAAGGCTGAACAGGCGCAACAGCGGCAAACGTGCCATCAAGGCTCCAGGGGCGCGACCATCAGGCCGGCTTCAAGGCGGATCAGGCGTCGGCAACGGTGGGCCAGGCGCTCGTCGTGGGTGACCAGCACCAGGGTCGTGCCGCTTTCTTTGTTGAGTTCGAACAGCAGGTCGCTGATGCGCTCGCCGGTGTGGCTGTCGAGGTTGCCGGTGGGTTCATCGGCAAACAGCACATCCGGTTCGGCGGCGAAGGCCCTGGCGATAGCGACGCGCTGCTGCTCGCCACCGGAAAGCTGGCGCGGCGAGTGGGTCAGGCGTTGGCCCAGGCCCACACGCTCCAGCAGGTGGGTGGCGCGTTCGCGGGCGTCCTTGCGGCCGTCCAGCTCCAGCGGCAGCATGACGTTTTCCAGCGCATTGAGGCTGTCGAGCAGTTGGAATGACTGGAAGACAAAACCCACGTGCTCGGCGCGTATGCGTGCGCGCTGGTCTTCGTCGAGGGTGCTCAAGGCTTGCCCGGCCAGCGTGACTTCACCGCTGCTGGGCAGATCGAGGCCGGCCAGCAGGCCGAGGAGGGTGGATTTGCCGGAACCGGAGCTGCCGACGATAGCCAGGCTATCGCCCTTGTTCAGTTCCAGGCTCAGTTCGTGCAGGATAGTCAGTTCACCTTCCGCGCTGGGAACCACTTTGCTAAGGTTTCGCGCGGTGAGAATGCTTGCGCCCATGGAGAATCCGATGCGAATGTGGTTTTTGAGTGCTGGCCTGGCCTTGATGTGCATGGCCCAGAACGCAGCGGCGGGTACAGTCCTGATCGTTGGCGATAGTATCAGTGCCGGTTTCGGGCTGGATACCAGCAAAGGGTGGGTAGCGTTGCTGGGACAACGGCTCAAGAGCGAAGGTTTCGACGATACAGTGGTCAACGCCTCCATCAGCGGCGACACCAGTGCCGGAGGCCTGGCGCGGCTGCCGGCGGCGCTTGCAGAGCATAAACCGGATGTGGTGATTCTCGAGTTGGGCGGCAATGATGGCCTGCGTGGGCAGCCGCCAGCGCAATTGAAACAAAATCTTGCGTCGATGATTGACCAGTCCAAGGCCAAGGGCGCCAAGGTGCTGCTGCTGGGGATGCAGTTGCCCCCAAATTATGGCCCTAAATACACCACGGCATTTGCCGAGGTCTACGGTACCTTGGCCAAGGAAAAAAGCATCCCGCTGGTGCCGTTTTTTCTTGAGGGCGTGGGCGGCCATCCCGAGTTGATGCAGGCCGATCAGCTTCACCCGGCAGTCGGCGCACAGGGCAAGTTGCTGGAAAATGTCTGGCCGACGCTAAAACCGCTGCTATGACGCTTTTCTACCGGCAGGCTTTCGGCTAAGGTGGCGCCCCCCCGATCTGGAGCCCCCGATGTCGCGCCCTGCCTGGTCCCTGTTCAACTACCAACTGATCGAGCCTGACGAGCAGCTGGATCTGTTCGCCTGCCAGGAAGTCCGGGTGCATCTGGTTGCGCGTCAATTGGAGCTGGGTGGCTCGATCGACCGCACGCTGTGCGGCACTTTGTTGCCGGCGCAACCACGCTGGTCATCGGTGGACCGTGCGATTTTTCAGGACCAGCGCCTGTGCCCGCTGTGCCGGGCAATTCTCGAATCGCAAAAGCGTGGCACGCCGCTGATCTGGCCAGAGCTGCGCTTCGAGTAGCAGCGGGGCAGGTTGATGCCTGGATCGCGCTTCACGTATACAATCAGTGTTTTCCTACCCGTCGTTCTGCGAAGGATTTTCCGGATGTTGTCGCGCCTTTCCGTCGTTACCTGCTGCCTGTCTCTTGCTGCCTTGTGTGCAGCCGGTTCGGCGTCAGCCTTGCAGTTGCCCTTGCCCCCGCCGGGTGAAGACATCGTCGGTCAGGTCCAGGTGATCAAGGCCAAGTACGAAGACACCTTTGCCGACCTGGGCACCACCTATGACCTGGGCTATTCGGAAATGGTCGCGGCCAACCCCGGTGTGGATGCCTGGTTGCCCGGCGCGGGCACCGAGATTGTGCTGCCCACGCGGTTTATTCTGCCGCCCGGCCCGCGCGAAGGCATCGTGATCAACCTGGCGGAATACCGGCTCTATTACTATCCCAAGGGCCAGAACGTGGTGTACACCTTCCCGTTGGGCATTGGCCGTGAGGGCTGGGGTTCGCCGGTCGCGCACACCACCATCACCGGCAAAATCCCCAACCCGACCTGGACCCCGCCCGCCTCGATCAAGGCCGAGCACGCCGCCAATGGCGACCCGCTGCCCAATGTGGTGCCGGCCGGGCCGGATAACCCACTGGGGCCGTTCAAGTTCACCTTGGGTACGCCGGGTTACCTGATCCATGGTTCGAACATGAAATTTGGTATCGGAACGCGTACAAGCCACGGTTGCTTCCGCATGTTCAACAACAACGTGCTGGAGATGGCCGACATGGTGCCGGTCGGCACCTCGGTGCGCATCATCAACGATGCGTACAAGTTCGGCAGCAGTGGCGGCAAGGTCTACCTTGAAGCGCATACGCCGCTGAACGACGATGGCACGCCTTCGGTGGTCGACAAGCACACCGCGGTCATCAATGCCCTGCTCAAGCGCGAAGACCTGGCCAACAATTTGCGCGTCAATTGGGATCAGGTGCGTGATGTGGTGGCCGCCGAAGATGGCCTGCCCACCGAGATTGGGGTACCGGGTGCCAACACGCCGGTGGTGTCCAGCACGCCAATCGATCTGCAGCAATAAGCCTGTTCGATCAAAAGCCCGCCAAGGCCTTGCGCTATGGCGGGCTTTTTATTGCGCTGGATTCAGGGCTGAATTGCAGGCAATAAAAAAGCCGATCCAAGAATGGATCGGCTTGATAACAACCCCGAGGGATTATTACTTGCGGCTTGCTTTTTCAAGCATGCGCAGAGCGCGCTCGTTAGCTTCGTCAGCAGTCTGTTGTGCTTTTTGAGCAGCAGCCAGAGCTTCATCAGCTTTACGGTAGGCTTCGTCTGCACGAGCCTGGGAGCGAGCTGCTGCGTCTTCAGTTGCAGTCAGACGAGCTTCGGTTTCTTTGGAGACGCTGCTGCAACCGGTAGCCAGAACTGCGGCCAGAGCCAGAGCAGAGAATTTCAGAACGTTGTTCATCGTGTTCCCCTTCAAGGACTTTCTATTAAATGGCTACTTTCTCAGGGTGAGCTGATAGCCGGCGTACATACTACTCATTACTTGTAGTAAGTAAACTGACGTAGCGCAAGAAGCAAAAAAAATTCTTGTGCCGTATCTATTTTGGCTAATCTTTTGGAGGTTTGTATAAAAACTGCTCAAAAATTTTCATTTCGTCGGGAACTGGATCCAAGCTGAGAGGTCCGGCCAGCCTGTGTCAGGCTGGGTAAGCAGGTGTAAATTTATATATCTACGATGACACTTTTTTTCAGTTGGCCTTTGCCTGGCCCGGCATCTTTTGCGCATGTAGGCGCATCTAGAGGTGACTTTAAGAGCGGCAGTTCGTCTCAAGCTTCAACTGCCGGCAATGTTCAGGCTATCGATCATCGATTGATCGAAGCCCTTTCTGTAACCGCCAGCGGCAAGGGATGACGAGTGCGCCTTGAGCTATTGCAGCATTGGTGCCTACTATTCTCTACGTGCTGGTTGTGAGCGCTATAGGTTTTCTCGTTGTCGAAACCGGCACGGGGTGGCGTAGATGTTCCTTCGCCGGAAAAACATCGGTAAGGTAGGGGTCGAAATCCAAGACCCGCGAGGAGTAGTGATGAGCGAGGCGTTGTCCATCCACCATGACCAGGCTGGTCATCAGTTCGAGACCAATGTGGACGGTCATCGTGCCTATCTGACCTATATGGACCTGGGCAAACAGACCCTGGACATCTATCGCACCTTCGTGCCCAACGCATTGCGCGGGCGCGGCATTGCTGCTGCGTTGACCGAGGAAGCGTTGAAGTTCGCCGAAGAGGCCGGGTACACCGTGATCCCTTCGTGCTCTTACGTAGAGCGCTACATGGAGCGCCATCAGCGCCATGCCGCGAAGCTCTGAATATTGAGTGAGGCGGGGCGCGGAGCGTCCATGGCTGCATTCCCACGCAGAGCGTGGGAACGATCAATCAGATGCCGCACACAAAAACGCCGGGCTAAGCCCGGCGTTTTTGTGTGCGCAGTGTAAGGTCAGGTGCGTTTGCGCTTGGGCAACACGTCCTTGAGCTTGGCATGCATGCTGCGCAGGGTGGTCTCGGTGGCTGACCAGTCGATGCAGGCATCGGTGATCGACACGCCGTACTGCAAGTCGGCCAGGTCTTTTGGAATCGACTGGCAGCCCCAGTTCAAGTGGCTTTCGACCATCAAGCCGATAATCGACTGGTTGCCTTCAAGAATCTGGTTGGCGACGTTTTCCATCACCAGCGGTTGCAGGGCCGGGTCCTTGTTGGAGTTGGCGTGGCTGCAGTCGACCATGATGTTCGGCTTGATCCTGGCCTTGTTCAGCGCCTGTTCGCACAGCGCCACGCTGACCGAATCATAGTTGGGCTTGCCGTTGCCGCCGCGCAGTACCACGTGGCCATAGGCGTTGCCCTTGGTGGTGACGATGGACACGCCACCTTCCTGGTTGATACCCAGGAAACGGTGCGGGCTGGACACCGATTGCAGGGCGTTGATCGCAACCGTCAGGCCGCCATCGGTGCCGTTCTTGAAGCCCACGGCCGAGGACAGGCCGGACGCCATTTCGCGGTGGGTCTGGGACTCGGTGGTGCGTGCGCCGATGGCCGACCAGCTGATCAGGTCCTGCAGGTACTGCGGGGAGATCGGGTCCAGCGCTTCGGTCGCGGTCGGCAGGCCCATTTCGGCCAGGTCCAGCAGCAATTGGCGACCGATATGCAAACCATCCTGAATCTTGAACGAGTCGTCCAGGTACGGGTCGTTGATCAAACCTTTCCAGCCGACGGTGGTGCGTGGTTTCTCGAAATAGACGCGCATCACCAGATACAAGGTGTCGGACACTTCAGCCGCCAGCACTTTAAGGCGCTCGGCGTATTCGTGGGCAGCCTTGAGGTCGTGGATCGAGCACGGGCCGATCACTACAAAAAGGCGGTGGTCGGTGCCATCGAGAATGTCACGAATGACTTCGCGGCCCTTGGTCACGGTCTGCAGGGCAGCATCGCTCAAAGGGATTTCGCGCTTGAGCTGATCAGGGGTGATCAGGGTCTCGTTGGATTCGACGTTAAGGTCATTGATCGGTAAATCAGCCATCGTGTTACTCGCCAGGGTCACGGGTGCCGGCCGCCTGCTATCCCCGTGCGGCGGGCACAGCATGATTTGAATGCAGGGGGGAGGAACCTTAGCGCGTAACACGGGGCCGCGACAATGGGCAAAGCCGGCTTTAATCCAGCACCGGCGCCACAAAGGTGTCGTGGGCGAACTCACTGGCATGGCGTGAAACCCACTCACGGGCCATGGTCTCGAGCTGGGCAGGGGTTGGCTCGGCGTCTTCGTGCAGGCGGCAGTAGCGTTCGATCTGGCACACTTGCTCGCCCATGCGCGCACCGAACAAGGCATGTTCATCGGTAAAGGAAATGCCGATACGGTAGCCATTATCGACTTTGCGACACCAGGCCACATAGCCCGGATAACGGGCGCTGGCGCCCAGTGACGGGATGCGCAGATCAACCGCCGTGCCCTGGCGCCAGGCACGCGGGCAATTGCAGGCGACGCCGCCCAGGCCGATAGTGTGCAGGCGTTGGCGGGGAATAGCGGGGGCGGGACGTTGGATTAACTCGACAGCGACATCATCAGGGTGAGGTAAAAAACGACCCATGTACACGGACTCCGAGCACCGTCCAATTGACGGCAGTGGCAGCAGTATAGTGAAGGAACTGGAATTGACCGACCTGGATATTGACCAGCAATTGCTGGGATTGCCAGGTATTTCGCTGCTGGTGTTTACCAGCGTGGGCTGTTCCAGTTGCCGTTGGGCACGCCAGCAACTGCCCGGCTGGACGTTGCCGGTCGAGCGCGTGTGCTGGGTGGATGCCGGGCACAACGGCGGGGCGGTTGAGCGCTACCAGATCTTTCATTTGCCCGCGTTGTTCCTCGTGTGCGAGGGTCAATTCCTTGGGCAATTACAGGCGCGTCTTACCCGGCCCGACCTTGCGGACGCGATTAATCAAGCACTTACCCGTACTCCAGAGGATCTGCCATGACAGCACAGTCGCCCCGCATCGGCATTATCGGCACCGGTGCCATCGGTGGTTTTTACGGCCTGATGCTGGCGCGTGCCGGGTTCGATGTGCACTTTCTGTTGCGCAGTGAATATGCGGCGGTCGCCGAGCATGGCCTGCACCTCAACAGTACTGTGCACGGCAAGTTGCACCTGCACCCTGTGCAGGCCTATGCCCAGGCTGCCGATATGCCGGCGTGCGACTGGCTGCTGGTCGGCACCAAATCCACCGGCAACGTGGAGCTGGCCCCAACCCTTGCCCAGGTCGCCGCACCGGGCGCCAAGGTAGTGCTCCTGCAAAACGGCCTCGATGTTGAAGACAGCCTGCGCGAACACCTGCCATCGTCGCTGCACCTGTTGGGCGGCTTGTGTTACATCGGCGTGCATCGTTCCGGGCCGGGTGTCGTCGAGCATCAGGCGTTGGGCCGGGTGAATCTTGGCTATCACAGTGGCACGGCGGCCAACGATGAGGCGCAGCAGAAGGCCATTGTCGAGGAGGGCGCCGCGCTGTTTCACCAGGCTGGCATCGAGTCCCAGGCCATGGCCAATGTGCACCAGGCGCGGTGGCATAAATTGGTCTGGAATGTGCCGTTCAATGGCCTCTCGGTATTGCTGGGCACCGGCACCAGCGCGATGATGGCCGATGAGTCCAGCCGCGAACTGATCCAGGCCCTGATGACTGAAGTGGTGAAGGGCGCCCACGCCTGTGGCCATGAAATTCCCGGCAGTTACGTCGAGCAAATGCTCACCATGACCGACACTATGGCTGACTACCTGCCCAGCATGTACCACGACCACGTGCACAAACGCCCGCTGGAACTGGCGGCGATCTACGCCCGGCCATTGGCCGCTGCCAAAGCGGCGGGCTGTGAATTGCCATGCATGCAGGCGCTCTACCAGGCCTTGAGTTTTATTGATCGGCGCAATCGCTGAATTGGGGAGAAACACTATGGCGAAAGGATTGGGCGACAAACTGGTGCTGGCGATTTCGTCGCGGGCACTGTTCGACCTGAGCGACAGCCACAAGATCTACCTGAACGAAGGGGTGGAGGCGTATCGCAAATACCAGATCGAACACGAGGAAGAAACCCTCGAACCCGGCGACGCCTTCCCGCTGGTCAAAAAGCTCCTTAGCCTTAACGCCAGCCTCGGGCGTGCCCGCGTCGAAGTGGTGCTGGTGTCACGCAACAGCGCCGACACCGGTTTGCGCGTGTTCAATTCGATCCAGCATTACGGCCTGGATATTTCCCGCGCCGCTTTCGTAGGAGGGCGTAGTCCATATCCTTATTTGGCCGCGTTTGGTTGCCATTTGTTTTTGTCGACCCACGCTGAAGATGTGCGCAGCGCCCTGGATGCTGGTTTTGCTGCGGCGACGATTCTGTCCGGCGGCGCGCGCCGGGCATCGAGTGAAGAACTGCGCATTGCATTCGACGGCGATGCGGTGCTGTTTTCCGATGAGTCGGAGCGCGTGTATCAGGTCGGTGGGATAGAGGCGTTTCATGCCAGCGAGCGCGAGTCGGCACGCGAGCCTTTGCACGGCGGTCCGTTCAAGGGCTTCCTGGCGGCGCTCAACCTGTTGCAGCGCGAGTTCGCGGACGACGCCTGCCCGATCCGCACCGCCCTGGTCACCGCGCGTTCGGCGCCGTCCCATGAGCGGGTGATTCGCACCTTGCGCGAATGGGACATCCGCCTGGATGAGTCACTGTTCCTTGGCGGCCTGGAGAAATCCGCGTTTTTGGAGGCGTTCGCCGCCGATGTGTTTTTCGACGACCAGGCCGGTCATTGTGAGAAAGCCAGGGAGGTGGTAACCACCGGGCATGTGCCCCATGGCATCAGCAATGAGTTGAAAATCCAGACCGAGAGCTAGCTGCTAAGCTCAATCAATCCCCGCCATCCTGGCAGTCCAGGAGGTTCTATGATTCGTTCGATGTTGTATGCCACGGACCTCGGTCTGTATGCGCCGTATGTCATGCAACATGCGCTGGCGCTGGCCCGGACGTTCAAGGCGGATTTGTATGTGATTCATGTGGTCGAGCCGATCGGGTTGTTCGCCGAATCGGTGTTGCAAAGCTACCTTGATGAGAAGGCCCTGAGTGAATGGCAGAGCCAGGGCCTGAACACGGTGATGGCGACCATTGAGCAACGGGTGCTCGACAGTTTTCGCGAGGAGTTGGGGGAGGGCGAGCAAGACCTGCAGTTGATTCGCTCGGTGCGCGTGATCCAGGGGGACCCGTGCGAGGTGATTCTCGACCAACTGCGTAAACTTTCCGTTGACCTGTTGATCGTAGGTAGTCATAGCCACACAACCGCGACCGCCACACCGCTTGGGCGCACGGCGGCGCGGGTACTGCAACTGGCCACAGTGCCGGTTTACATGGTGCCGTCGCTACAGCGTCGACGCACTGATGACACGTGATGGGTAAAAACGATAAAAAGTTCTAGATTTATCTGTCTGACCTTTAATATAGTTATATACCGTCGCTGATACCCGTGGCGTCTATCCGCTTTGAGGGACATATATGAAGCTTCAACAACTGCGCTACATCTGGGAAGTGGCGCACCACGACCTCAACGTTTCCGCTACCGCTCAAAGCCTTTACACCTCGCAACCCGGTATCAGCAAGCAGATCCGCCTGCTCGAAGACGAGCTGGGCGTCGAAGTATTCGCGCGCAGCGGCAAACACCTGACCCGTGTGACCCCGGCCGGTGAGCGCATTATCACCACCGCCGGCGAGATCCTGCGCAAAGTCGAAAGCATCAAGCAGATCGCCCAGGAATTCTCCAACGAGAAGAAAGGCACCCTGTCGATCGCCACCACCCACACCCAGGCGCGTTATGCCTTGCCGCCGGTGATCCGCGATTTCATCAAGCAATACCCCGATGTGGCCCTGCACATGCACCAGGGTTCGCCGATGCAGATCGCCGAGATGGCTGCTGACGGCACCGTCGATTTTGCCATCGCCACCGAAGCCCTTGAGCTGTTCGGCGACCTGGTGATGATGCCGTGCTACCGCTGGAACCGTTGCGTGGTCGTGCCCCAGGGCCACCCGTTGGCCAAGCTGCCGAAGCTGACCCTCGAAGCCCTGGCTGAATACCCGATCGTCACTTACGTATTCGGCTTTACCGGCCGCTCCAAGCTCGATGAAGCCTTCAGCCATCGCGGCCTCACGCCGAAAGTGGTGTTCACCGCCGCCGACGCCGACGTGATCAAGACCTACGTGCGCCTGGGCCTGGGTGTGGGTATCGTCGCCAAGATGGCAGTCGACACCAACCTCGATAAAGACCTGGTCGTGCTCGACGCCAGCGAATTGTTCGAGTCCAGCGTGACCAAGATCGGCTTCCGCCGTGGCACCTTCCTGCGTGGTTTCATGTGCGACTTCATCGAGAAGTTTGCACCGCACCTGACCCGTGAAGTCATGGCCAAGGCGATCCAGTGCCATAACAAGCAGGAACTGGAAGAGCTGTTTGACGGCGTTGAATTGCCCGTCCACTGATATTGATTATTGCAGGTGTGGCGAGGGAGCAAGCTCCCTCGCCACAGGAGTGGTTTATTTGGCCTCGGTAACCGTAAAGTGTTGCCGGGCGCCCGCCACCAGAATCTCCACCTCATCACCCTCGAACTTGCCCAGCAGGCTTTTGCCCAGGGGCGAGCGCGGGGTGATGACGGTCACCGGCTGGCCCACCACATCGACTTTCAAGCCTGCCGCATCCGGCGCCAGGAACAGCCACTGCTGGCGGCTGTTCTCGTCCTCCAGGCCCAGTAGCGTGCCGACCTCAATCCCGCGTTGATCATCGTAGGCGCGTAGTTGCAGGTTCTGGCACAACGCCAGCGCTTGCTTGATCTCTTCGACGCGTTTGGCTTGCCCGGCCGCGAGGTAGGAAGCTTCCAGCCCCAAGGTGTCGTACTTGTTCTCCGCGATGTTTTCTTCGTGGGTCGCGGTTTCGTAGGCGGTCTGTGCGGCACGCTGAGCGATGTCGAGGTCGACGCTGAGTTTTTCCAGGATCAACTGGTGAACGGCATGTTTATTCATGGGTGTGCTGGGTCATTCGCAAAATTGCAGGACATTCGCCTTGCTCTTTTCATTGGGCGCGTTCTGGTCTTGTTGCAGCCAGAACTGGCATTTGGGGTTGGACAGGTTGCGCGCATTGTTGCGCGCCTGGTCCAGGGTTTGTTGTTGTTCCTGCTTGCGCAGGTTCTCGGTGTATTGCTCGAACATACGGTTCGGCGGCTCCGGCGCCACAGCGGCCGGTTTGCCCATCTGTTGAACGGCTTGTTGAACCGCTTGAGCCACGGGTGCGAGGCTTTGCGGGAACAGGTAGCGCGAGGTCAGCCAGGCGGTCAGCACAATGGCGATAAACCCCAGCCACAGGCCAAAGGCCACGGCAGCACTGAGCTTGAACAGCGACAACGGACGTTCGGACATGTTGGCCTCCTGGCAGGCATTGACGGCGTGGCGGCGATTGTCGCACAGCCACTGTGCAGAATAATCGCGATCAAGCCTTCTGCATCGGCGCATTTATGCGGACAATCGAGCCTTTGAATGTTGGAGCCCGGAATGAAAGCCCGCTGGGATATTTTTTGCAGCGTCGTCGACAACTACGGCGACATCGGCGTGACCTGGCGCCTGGCCCGGCAGTTGGTGGTTGAGCATGCGTGCGAAGTGCGCTTATGGGTCGACGACCTGCGCGCCTTCGAGCGCATGTGCCCCGAAATCGAGGTGCAGCGCGATCAGCAATGGCAGGAAGGCGTTGAAGTGCGTCACTGGCCGGCCGACTGGCCGCAGACGCCACCCGCCGACGTTGTGATCGCCGCCTTCGCTTGCCAGTTGCCGCCCGATTATATGGAGGCCATGGCCGCGCGCGAACGCACGCCGTTGTGGATGAACCTGGATTACCTCAGCGCCGAAGACTGGGTGGTGGGTTGCCACCGCCTGCCGTCGGTGAAGTTCAAGGGCGTGCAAAAGTACTTCTTCTTTCCGGGGTTTCGTCCGGGCACGGGCGGGCTTTTGCGTGAAGGCGGGTTGTTGGAGCAGCGTCAGGCATTTCAGCATGACGGCGCAGCGCGACAACAATTCCTGCAGTCGATAGGCGTCGTTCCGGCAGCCGGTGCGCGGCTGATGTCGTTGTTTGCCTATGAAAATGCCGGGCTCGCCAGCTGGCTGGACGTGTTGGCGACGGATGGGCATGCCACTCATCTGTTGGTGCCGGAAGGCCGCATCCTCGGCGACGTGCAGCGCTGGCTCGGTGTCGAGGCGCTGGCGGTGGGCGATGTGCATCAACGCGAGGCGCTGACCGTGCAGGTGCTGCCGTTCGTGCGCCAGGAACAATATGACCGCCTGCTGTGGTGCTGCGACTTCAACGCCGTGCGCGGCGAAGACTCGTTCGTGCGTGCCCAATGGGCAGGGCGGCCGTTGCTGTGGCACATCTATCGCCAGGACGAAGACATCCACCTGGACAAGCTCGACGCCTTTCTAGCGCTGTACACCGCCGCGTTGTCGCCCGCCGCCAAGGTCGCTGTGGTGACCCTGTGGCAAGCCTGGAACGCTGATGGCGATATGGCACAAGCGTGGAAAATGCTCATGGAACACTGGCCGGAGGTACACCTGCACGCGCAAACCTGGTGTCTGGAACAAGGCTTGCAGGCCGATC
This sequence comes from Pseudomonas sp. B19125, assembly GCF_044218855.1. Classification (NCBI taxonomy): domain Bacteria; kingdom Pseudomonadati; phylum Pseudomonadota; class Gammaproteobacteria; order Pseudomonadales; family Pseudomonadaceae; genus Pseudomonas; species Pseudomonas sp. B19125. The sequence continues at coordinate 5,061,715 of NZ_CP162589.1, read as the reverse complement.
TTGCGACGGCGCTGGTACAGTTTTATGAAAGTTGGATATGATACGCCACCTTGAATTTTGTAAATCCCATCCAAATTTCGGATATATGCAATGAAAACTGGTAAAGAACTGAAACCCGGTACAGTGATCCGTCTCGAAAACGACCCTTGGCTGGTTCAGAAAGCTGAGTTCACCAAGTCTGGTCGTAACAGCGCAATCATGAAGACCAAGCTGAAGAACCTGCTGACCGGTTACAAGACCGAGATCGTCTACAGCGCCGATGACAAACTGGACGACGTGATCCTCGACCGCAAAGAAGCGACCCTGTCCTTCATCAGCGGCGACACCTACACGTTCATGGACACCACCGACTACACCATGTACGAGCTGAACGCTGAAGATATCGAAGCCGTTCTGCCGTTCGTGGAAGAAGGCATGGAAGACGTCTGCGAAGCGATCTTCTTCGAAGACCGTCTGGTTTCCGTAGAGCTGCCGACCACCATCGTGCGTAAAGTTGCCTACACCGAAGGTTCCGCTCGCGGCGACACTTCGGGCAAGGTGATGAAGCCTGCCAAACTGGCTAACGGTACCGAGCTGCAAGTTGCTGATTTCATCGAAATCGACGACATGATCGAAATCGACACCCGTGAAGGTGGTTCGTACAAAGGTCGCGCCAAGAAGTAATTCTGGCCCAACCGTACGACAAAAAAAGCCCGACCTGGCGTCGGGCTTTTTTGTGCGCGTGTGTAAATCAGACCGTCACGTGCAGGCGCACATCGACGTTGCCACGGGTGGCGTTGGAGTACGGGCAGACCTGGTGCGCGGCGTCGACCAGGCTTTGCGCCTCGTCTTGTGCCAGGCCCGGCAGGCTGACGTGCAGGTCGATGTCCAGGCCGAAACCGCCGGGGATTTGGCCGATGCCGACGTGGGCGGTGATCGAGGCGTCATCCGGGATTTTGCGTTTTGTCTGGCTGGCGACGAATTTCAGCGCGCCGATAAAGCAGGCCGAATAGCCGGCGGCGAACAGTTGCTCGGGGTTGGTGGCCTGGCCGCCAGCGCCGCCCAATTCTTTTGGGGTGGAGAGTTTGACGTCGAGGATGTTGTCGCTGGAAACAGCGCGACCATCACGGCCGCCGGTGGCGGTGGCTACTGCGGTATAGAGCGTTTGCATGGTGTCGTCCTCTTGTGGTTTAGCGCTAAATGTTTGCGCGCTAAGTAGTTGGTGAGGCGAATATATAGCGCTAATATTTAGCGCGCAAGATAAATATAAAAAATGTTTTGTTGAGTACAAAAATCCCAAAATGTGGGAGCGGGCTTGCCCGCGATGGCGGTGAATCAGTTAGCACATCTGGCGACTGACACACCGCTATCGCGGGCAAGCCCCACATTCAGATTTTTAGTGTTTGGAAAATCGCGTCAGACAGCGCCCTGCAAATTACTACGCAACGCAATCAGATCCGCCTGCAGCTTGCGCAACTGCTCAAGCTGCATACCGCTCGCTCCCAGAATGCACTGCGGAATCCCCATTGCCTTTTCCTGCAAGGCACGTCCCGCTTCGGTCAGTTCCACCACCACCACCCGCTCATCTTCACGCTTGCGGGTGCGGCTGAGCAGGCCTTCGGCTTCCAGGCGTTTGAGCAATGGCGTGAGGGAGCCCGGATCGGTGAGCAAGCGGTGGCTGATTTCGCCGACGGTCAAGCCATCCTCTTCCCACAGCACCATCATGGCCAAGTGCTGCGGGTAGGTCAGGCCGAGGGCTTGTAGCAGCGGCTTGTAGACTTTGGTCATCAGCAACGAGGTGGAGTGCAGGGCGAAACACAGCTGGTTGTCCAGCATCAGGTTTTCGCACGGGTTGGGATTTTTACTCATGGTGCTGCCTTAAAAAGCGTGTATGCCCAGGAATCTAGCGGGCAAACCTTTAATGCGCCAGATAATTCTGGCGCAGCGGTCAGACCAGGCCGCTTTGCAGCGCCAGATCCCATGGCGGCACAGGGCTGAAACGCGATTTGAGGTATTCCAGCAGCAAACGGCTGCGCGCATTCGGTTGCTGTTCCAGGCGCAACGCGTAGATGCCAGCGGTTTCCGGGCTGGGCAGACCGTTTTCGCAAAACAGCGGCAGCAACTCGCCGCGCACCAGGTATTCGCTGGCCAGCCACGTGGGCAGGTGGGCGATACCCAGCCCGGCAAGGGCGCCAGACAGTAGTGCTTCGGCGTTGTTGGCGCTCATGCGGATACGCCGCGGCCGGTAGAGGGTGCGGCGCCCATCCAGTTCGAAGCGCCACGCGAACATCGGCGCCAGGCCGTCCCAGTCCAGGCCATCGTGCTCGCTCAGCTCGCGTGGGTGGCTGGGCGTGCCATGGCTTTTGAGGTATGCCGGGCTGGCACAGGCGATGCGCACAATGCTCGCCAGGGGCGTGGCCACCAGGCGAGTGTCAACGATATGCCCGGCGCGCAGCACCAAATCGACTTTGCCCAGGTGCGCGCCCTGCATATCGACAAAGCTGTCGATCAAGTGCAGGTGCACATCGAGCCCAGGGTACACATTCAAAAAGTCGGCAATTACCGGCGCCAAGTGCCGTCGACCAAAGGCGGCCGGGGCGTCCACCCGGATCAAGCCTTCCGGTGCATGGCTCAAGGACACGGCTTCGGCACGGGCCAGCTGCAATTCGCTGACGATCCGCCGCGCCCGCTCGGCGAAGGCCAGGCCCGCCGGCGTGGGCAGCACCGCGTGGGTGCTGCGCTGGAACAGGCGGCTGCCCACCGAGCTTTCCAGGCTGTCGATGCGCCGCGCTACCGCCGAGGGTGTCAGTGGGTGGCGGCGCGCGGCGGCGGAAAAACTGCCGGTCTCCAATACATCCAGAAACAGGCTCAGTTGCTCGGTCAGAGTGTTGGGGTTCATGGGCGTGCGCTTATGCGAGATTGGCACAGCCATTGTGCGTTGCTGTGCGTTTCCACGCTATAGCCGACTGCGTAGCATGCAAGGCCTGGGCTTCTGGAGTGGTGAGCGGTGATGGATTTGGCGATGTATCTGGTATTGGGCGCGGCGCTCGGTACGGTCGGCGGGTTGTTTGGCATTGGTGGCGGGCTGATCGCAATTCCGGTACTGGGCGTGTTGTTCGGCCTGGATCAACAGATTGCCCAAGGCACGGCCTTGGTGATGGTCGTGCCCAACGTGATGCTGGCCTTGTGGCGTTACCATCAACGCAACCGGATTGAATTGCGTCACGCGCTGCCGCTGGGGGTCATGGGCTTCAGCTTTGCCTGGCTGGGTTCGATCTGGGCGGTGGGCCTGGACGCCGGGGCCATGCGCATCGGCTTCATCGCGTTCTTGCTGACGCTGGCGGCGTACAACCTGCTGCGCCTGTTCACCCGCAACGCACCGCCGTCTGCGCAAATGCGTTATTCCTGGCCATGGCTTGGCGTGCTGGGTGCTGCGTCCGGTTCCATGGGCGGCTTGTTCGGCGTGGGCGGCGCGGTGGTTGCCACGCCGGTACTGACCAGCCTGTTCGGCACCACCCAAGTGGTTGCGCAAGGCTTGTCGCTGGCCCTGGCATTGCCCAGTACCAGTGTGACGCTGGTCACCTACGCCTGGCACCATGAAGTGGACTGGATGATCGGCGTGCCGCTGGCGGTGGGTGGTCTGCTGAGCATCAGTTGGGGCGTGAAAGTCGCCCATGCGCTGCCGGAGCGTGTGTTGCGCGGGCTGTTCTGCGCTTTCCTGGCGGTGTGTGCGGTGATGTTGACCTTTAAAGTCTGAAGCCTTCGACGATGTATTGCGCCAGGCATTCGGTGATCGGCGAGGTCATTGCCGGGTTGCGTAACAAGTGCAGGTTCATCGAGGGCAGTGGCGGGAAGCCGTCGTCGCTGCTCAGGATTCGCAAGTCGTCGGTCACCAGGCTTTCCATGCACACCATCACTGCCAGGCCAGCGTTAACCACCGCCTGGATCGCCGCCACATTAGAGCTGTGGTAGGCCATGCGATAATCACGCCCGGCCGCATCCAGCGCTGCACGGGTCCACTGGTAGTAAAGGCAGTCAGTACCGGAACCGGCCAGGGGCAGTGCCTCGTGCTCGTCCACGCAGAAGCACGGCGCGGCCGCCCACACCATGCGCTCGGTGCGCAACAACTCGCCGATTTCCTTGCCGGGTTCACGGCTGATGACGGTCAGCGCCAAGTCTCTGCGCTGCATCAACACCGATGATGACTCGCAGTGCATCTCGATCTGGATCAGTGGGTAGGCCTTGGAAAACTGTTTTAGAATGCCCGGCAGAAAGCGCATCACGTAGTCATCCGGCGTGCCGATGCGCACCAATCCCACCATATGCGGTTCGCGCAGGGTGTTGAACACTTCACTGTGCAGTTTCAGGATGCGCCGTGCATAACCCAGTAATACCTCGCCTTCCGGCGTGAGCCTTACTTGGCGGCCATCGCGCTCGAACAACTTGCGTTGCAGCACGTCTTCTTCCAGCCGCTTCATCTGCATGCTCACCGCCGATTGCGTGCGGTTGACCAACTCGCCGGCGCGGGTAAAGCCGCCCTGGTCGGCGATGGCGACGAAGGTGCGCAGTACGTCGGTGTCAATGCTCGGGTAGCTGGACAATAGATCAATCTCAGAGATGTATTGCATAAAAAACATTCGTTGGATTGATCATAAGGCCAGGCACACACTTGCGCCATCCCCACTGGAGGGCGAGAAGATGAAAGGTCAGAAAGGTTTTGTGTTGCTGGGCAAGCGCCCGTTTTCCGTGCTGCTTCGCAGCATTGCCCGCTGGCAGGCGCTGCATGAGGAGCGCCATGCCCTGGCAAGCTTGAGCGATGAAGCGCTTAAGGATATTGGGCTTAACCGCAGCGATGTCGAGCAGGAGCGTCATCTGCATTTCTGGCAAGACCCGCTGCGAAAATAAGCCAGGATGCAGTAGGGTGGTCGGCGAGCTCACACGGAGAGACCCATGCCCGTCGACCTGTCGTTTTCCCTCAAGCAAGCACGCCGCATGGCGCTGGTGGCCCAGGGATTTTCCGGGCGCCAGGCGCCAGCATTGATCAAGGCTGCGCACCTCAACCGTTTGATTGAGCGGTTGGGTGTATTGCAGATCGATTCGGTCAACGCCGTGGTGCGTTCCCATTACCTGCCGCTGTTTTCGCGCCTGGGCAATTACTCCCCGTTGATCCTTGAACACGCTGCCTGGAGCCAGGGCCGGCGCCGCTCGTTGTTTGAGTATTGGGGCCATGAGGCCTCCTTGCTGCCCATGGCGCTGTACCCGTTGATGCGCTGGCGCATGGAGCGGGCAAAGTTAGGGCAGGGCATCTATTCGCAGATGGCGCGCTTTGGGCGTGAGCAGCAGGCCACCATTCAGCGCGTGCTGCACACCGTCGAGCAGCAAGGCGCATTGGGCGCGGGCAGCTTGTCGACCCGCGAGGAGCGTGCCGGCCCCTGGTGGGATTGGAGTGAGGAAAAACACGCACTGGAATGGCTGTTCGCCGCCGGTTTGGTCACCGTCGCGGGCCGGCGCGGTTTTGAGCGGCTCTATGATTTGCCGGAACGGGTCATTCCCGCCGATATTCTTCAAGCGTCTGTGAGCGAAGCCGAAGCTCAGCGCGGTTTGCTGCTGCACAGCGCGACTGCATTGGGCGTCGCCACCGAAAAAGACCTGCGCGACTATTTCCGCCTGGACCCCGCCGACAGCCGTGGCCGCCTGGCCGAGTTGGTCGAGGATGGGCAGTTGCAGGTGTGCCAGGTGCAGGGCTGGAAGCAGGCGGCTTACTGCCTGCCTGAACCCAAAGTGCCACGCAAAGTGCCCGCAAGCGCCTTGCTCTCGCCGTTCGATTCATTGATCTGGGAGCGCAGCCGCACCGAGCGTCTGTTCGATTTTCGTTACCGGCTGGAGATCTACACCCCGCAACACAAACGGGTGTATGGCTACTACGTGCTGCCGTTTTTGCACAATGAGCGGATTGCCGCGCGGGTTGACCTGCGCGCCGAACGCGCCAATGGGCGCCTGGCAGTGCACGCGGTGCACGAGGAAGAACCGGGGCTGGATGAGGAAGGGATGCAGGCGTTGGCCCTGAATCTGCGGCAGATGGCGGACTGGCTGGGGTTGGAGCAGGTGCAGCTCAACTGCCAGCGGCCGAGTGCGGCGCGGCTTCGGGTGGCGATGTTGCAAATATGAGTTGTCGAGGGCTTTTGTGGCGAGCGGGCTTGCCCCGCGTTGGGCTGCGAAGCAGCCCCATTACAAACACCTCGGTATATCTGGAAGAACGGGCTGGCTGGTTTCAGGGTGGCTTCGCCACCCAGCGCGGGGCAAGCCCGCTCGCCACAACAAGCCCATCAAACCCATGAGTCAGCGTTTGACTTGCTTCAACGTCTCGGCAATCAAAAACGCCAATTCCAGCGACTGATCGGCATTCATCCGTGGGTCGCAATGCGTGTGATAACGGTCAGACAAGCCATCTTCGGTAATCGGCCGCGCGCCGCCAATGCATTCGGTGACGTTCTGCCCGGTCATCTCGATATGGATCCCGCCGGCATAGCTGCCCTCGGCCTGGTGGACCTGGAAGAACTCCTTCACCTCGCCAAGAATCTGCGCAAAGTCGCGGGTCTTGTAGCCGCTGCTGGCCTTGATGGTGTTGCCGTGCATCGGGTCCGAACTCCACAGCACCTGCTTGCCCTCGCGCTGTACCGCACGAATCAGGTTGGGCAGGTGGTCGCCGACCTTGCCGGCGCCCATGCGCGCAATCAGGTTGAGGCGGCCTGGGTCGTTGTCCGGGTTGAGGATGTCGATCAGGCGGATCAGGTCCTCAGGCTTCATGCTCGGGCCGACCTTGACCCCGATCGGGTTGTTGACCCCGCGCAGGAACTCGACGTGGGCACCGTCCAGCTGACGGGTGCGGTCGCCGATCCAAAGCATATGGGCCGAGCAGTCGTAGTAGTCGTTGGTCAGGCTGTCGCGGCGCACGAAGGCCTGTTCATAGTTCAGCAGCAGCGCTTCGTGGGCGGTGAAGAAGCTGGTTTCGCGCAATTGCGGCGAGCTGTCCATACCGCAGGCGCGCATGAACGCCAGGGTTTCGTCGATGCGATCGGCCAGTTGGCTGTATTTTTCGGCCAGCGCGGAGTTGGCGATAAAGTCCAGGTTCCACTTGTGCACCTGGTGCAGGTCGGCAAACCCGCCCTGGGCAAACGCGCGCAGCAAATTCAGGGTGGCAGTGGACTGGTGGTAAGACTGCAGCAGTCGGTCCGGGTCTGGCACGCGGCTTTTTTCGTCGAAGCCGATGCCGTTGACGATGTCGCCACGGTAGGCGGGCAGGGTGACGCCGTCGATGGTTTCATCGTTGGCCGAACGCGGCTTGGCAAACTGGCCGGCCATGCGTCCAACCTTGACCACCGGGCAACCGGCGGCGAAGGTCATCACGATCGCCATCTGCAACAGTACTTTGAAGGTGTCGCGGATTTTTGCAGCAGAAAACTCGGCAAAGCTTTCGGCGCAATCACCACCTTGCAACAGGAAGGCGCGGCCCTGGGTCACTTCGGCAAACTGACGGCGCAATTCGCGTGCTTCCCCGGCAAATACCAGTGGCGGGTAGCTGGCCAGGCTTTGCTCCACTTGCAGCAAGTGCGCAGCGTCCGGGTACTGGGGTTGTTGCTGGATCGGCAGGGCGCGCCAGCTGTCGGGGCTCCAGGGTTGGCTCATCATGAACTCGATAGGTTGATTGACGGTCGGGCGCCAATGTTAGCAGCAATTAGTGCGTGACCTGTTGCCGCCGCTTGGCCGACAATCGCGCCTTTGCCGTGCGGTAAACCCTTTAGGAGTAGTGATGAGCGAGGAGCGTGTCGAGCGCCTGCTGGCTGAAGTCCATGATGATTTCGGCATGATTCGTGTGCTCGAAGTGGCTGATTACCGTTTTCTCGAGTTTGGCGATGCCATCGAGCAAAGCTGCGTGTTTACCGCCGACCCGAGCTGGCTCGAGTACGACTACACCCGCGCGATGTTGATTGGCGCGTTGTGCCATGAGCAACCGGAAAGCGCGCTGTTCCTCGGCCTGGGCGCCGGTACGCTGACCCAGGCGTGCCTCAAGTTTCTGCCGCTGGAAGACGTCGAGGCCATCGAGCTGCGCCCGGATGTGCCGCGCCTGGCCATCGAGTACCTGGGGCTGGATGACGACCCGCGCTTGTACATCCGTATTGGTGACGCGTTGCAATTGCTCGATACCGCCGAGTCGGCCGACCTGATTTTCGTCGACTTGTATACGGATGTTGGCCCAGGCGTCGGGCACCTGGCCTGGACCTTTCTGGAAAACTGCCAGAAAAAACTCAACCCGGGTGGCTGGCTGGTGATCAACCAGTGGGCGACCGATGACGGTAAACCATTGGGCGCGGCGTTGTTGCGCGGGTTGTATCACCGGCATTACTGGGAACTGCCGGTGAAGGAGGGCAATGTGATTTTGCTGGTGCCTTCGGAGCTGGATCAGGAACTGGATATGGCAGCGTTGTCGGACCGCGCCGAGGCGTTGGCGCCGCGGTTGGGGTATTCGTTGCAGGCGTTGATCAAGGCGATTCGGCCGGCGACTTAGTTGCCCGTACTGACGCCATCGCGGGCAAGCCCGGCTCCCACAGTTGAATAGCATTTTCCGGTTGAAATGCATTCCACCTGTGGGAGCGGGCTTGCCCGCGATGAGGCCCGCACAGCCTACTCAAATCCCCTTGAACACCCCCGGCCGCTTCTCAACCATCGCCCGCACACCTTCTTTGGCATCTTCACTGTTCAACAGTTTCTCCACCACCACCTGCAACCCGGCCGCCGCCACGGCTTCACCTTCCATGCGTGCCTGGCGCGCCGACATCAACGTCGCCTGCACGCCCAGCGGTGCCTGGCGGGCAATGCGGCTGGCCAGTTCGATGGCGCGCGGCAGCAGGTCTTCACTGGCCATCACTTCCTGCACCAACCCCAGCCGCAGCGCCTCATGGGCGTCGAACTCATCGCCGGTCAGCAGCCAGCGCATCGCGTTGCCCCAGCCGGCGATCTGATGAAAGCGCAGGGTCGCGCCGCCAAACGGGAAAATCCCGCGCTGCACTTCCATCTGCGCAAAGCGCGTATTGCTGGCACAGAGGTTGATATCCGCCGCCAGCATCAATTCGATGCCGATGGTCAGGCAGTAACCCTGGGCCGCGACGATCACCGGTTTATTGACGCGGGGGCCGGCAAACACGCCCCACGGATCGCAGCCGCCCAACGGTGGTTGCCAGCCTCCCGACATCACGCCACTGACATTGGCCAGGTCCAGCCCGGCAGTAAAATGTTCGCCGTGGGCGAATACCACGGCCACGCGAGCGTCGTCGTTTCGATCAAATTCGCCATAGGCCAGGCTCAGCTCATTGAGCAGGTCCAGGTCAAAGGCATTGCGCTTGGCCACTCGATCCAGTCCCAACAGCAGGACATGACCCTGTAATTCACGGCTGACGCGACTGCTGCTGGCTTGATTCATCGGGGGTGGCCTCGGGGGCTTGGGTAGGGTTTTAGACCAGTGGGCCTTAATGGGCAGGTGAACCGTTTAAGTGTTGTGACCAACAGGGCCGGGCCTTTGAAAAATAGACCTTGGCGCGGGTATACGCAAAGAAGGTGACGTAGCGCGGTATATCGGCACTTTCGGATAAAAAAAGCTCCCTTTTTCAGCTATTTCCGGTATAGTGCGCGCCGGCCTTTAACCGGGCCGCGTTTAGGTAGCGCAATTCCCCGAAGTCAGCTTCGGCTGCACGTCCGCACAGCGGACTCTCCCTTGACGAATCTTTTTCATTCATTCGTTTTCGCAAATCCCCGCCGACAAAGCAGCCAGGGCGACTCTTGAGTCTCAACACGGCATGCGCAGCTTTGGAGCATGGGTCTTTGCGGATGCACTTAGAGGCAGACCCATGACCCAGGAAACCGGCGGCTTCGCCGCTTTTAATCTTAACCCGAACATTCTTGCTGCCGTCATCGCGACCGGCTACGAAGAACCTTCGGCTATTCAGCAGCAATCGATCCCGATCATCATGGCCGGCCAGGACATGATTGGCCAGGCGCAAACCGGTACCGGTAAAACCGCCGCGTTCGCCCTGCCTATCCTGCACTGCATCGATCCTGCCAAGCGCGAGCCGCAAGCCCTGATCCTGGCGCCAACCCGTGAGTTGGCGCTGCAAGTAGCAACCGCTTTTGAAACCTACGCCAAGCAAATGCCAGGCGTAACCGTTGTGGCCGTTTACGGCGGCGCGCCTATGGGCCCACAACTTAAAGCAATCCGTAACGGCGCACAGATCGTTGTCGCCACGCCGGGCCGTCTGTGCGACCACCTGCGTCGTGACGAGAAAGTGCTGTCGACCGTGAACCACCTGGTTCTGGACGAAGCTGACGAAATGTTGAAGCTGGGCTTCATGGATGACCTGGAAGTCATCTTTAAAGCACTGCCACCGACCCGTCAGACCGTACTGTTCTCGGCCACCCTGCCACAGTCGATCCGTGCCATTGCCGAACGCCACCTGCGCGATCCGCAACACGTGAAGATCCAGACCAAGACTCAGACCGTTACCGCGATCGAACAGGCTCACCTGTTGGTTCACGCTGACCAGAAGACCTCGGCTGTATTGAGCCTGCTGGAAGTCGAAGACTTCGACGCCCTGATCATGTTCGTGCGCACCAAGCAAGCGACCCTGGACCTGGCCAGTGCCCTGGAAGCCAAAGGCTATAAAGCCGCTGCGCTGAACGGTGACATTGCCCAGAACCAACGTGAGCGCGTGATCGACTCCCTCAAGGATGGCCGTCTGGACATCGTTGTGGCGACCGACGTTGCCGCCCGTGGCCTCGACGTTCCACGTATCACTCACGTGTTCAACGTTGACATGCCTTACGATCCAGAGTCCTACGTTCACCGTATCGGCCGTACCGGCCGTGCGGGTCGCGAAGGTCGTGCACTGCTGCTGGTGACTCCGCGTGAGCGCCGCATGCTGCAAGTGATCGAGCGTGTAACCGGTCAGAAAGTTGCCGAAGTCCGCCTGCCGGATGCCCAGGCCGTTCTCGATGCTCGCATCAAGAAACTGACCAACAGCTTGTCGCCGCTGGTGGCTGACGCTGAATCGACCCACGGCGACCTGCTGGACCGCCTGACTGCCGATATCGGTTGCACCCCACGTGCCCTGGCTGCAGCTCTGCTGCGCAAAGCCACCAACGGTCAGGCCCTGACCCTGGCAGCGATCGAGAAAGAACGCCCACTGGTACCGAACAACGCGCCACGCGGTGATCGTCCAGAGCGTACCGGTGACCGTCCAGACCGTGGTGATCGTGAGCGTCGCGCTCCGGTTCCATTGGCTGAAGGTCGTGCTCGCTGCCGTACCGCGCTGGGCGCGCGTGATGGCATCGCTGCCAAGAACCTGCTGGGCGCTATCCTCAATGAGGGTGGCCTGGCACGTGAAGCCATCGGTCGCATCCAGGTTCGTGACAGCTTCTCCCTGGTGGAGCTGCCGGAAGACGGCCTGGAAAAACTGCTGGCCAAGCTCAAAGACACTCGCGTTGCCGGTAAGCAGCTGAAGCTGCGTCGCTACCGCGAAGATTGATCCGCCCTTGGGCTGATTGATCGCAGATAAAAAATCCCCGACTGGTTCGGGGATTTTTTATGCCTGGCATTTCTTTCGGATCAGCACCCGATCAAATGTGGGAGCTGGCTTGCCTGCGATAGCGGTGTATCAGTGGCAAATAGGCTAACTGAACCACCGCTATCGCAGGCAAGCCAGCTCCCACCTTTAGATTTCTGTTAGCCGAAACGATAGATGTCCATCCCCAGAGCGCCCAAGGTGAACCCCTGATGCGCCACACTGAAATCGCCTCCGGCGCCCCGTGCAAAGTACAACGGCAACAAATGCTCATCGCTGGGATGGCTGCGCACGGCATGCGGCGCCTGGCGGCGGTAGTCGTGCAGGGCCGCTTCATCGTTGGCGGCAAGTTTATCCACCACCCAATCGCGAAAATCCCGCGCCCACGGCTCGATGCTCTCAGGGCCGGCGCGCCAGTTCAGCTCACCCAGGTTATGGGTGATGCTGCCGGAGCCGATCAACAGCACAGCCTGTTCGCGCAGGCTCGCCAGGGCATGCCCGACTCGGGTTTGCAACGCCGGGCCCATGCGGCTAGGCAAGGAAACCTGCACCACTGGAATATCCGCCGCCGGGTACATCAGTGACAGCGGCACCCAGGTGCCGTGGTCGAAGGGGCGGCGTTCATCGAGTTGCGCGTCGAGGCCATCGGCTTGCAGCAGCCCGACGATTTGCGCGGCCAGCTGCGGGTTGCCCGGCGCCGGGTACTGCACGGCAAACAGTTCGGGAGGGAACCCACCGAAGTCGTGCCAGGTTTGCGGGGCGGCGCTGCCAGTGACGAGTAATTGGTCGCTTTCCCAGTGCGCCGATACCACCACAATCGCCTTTGGCCGTGGCAGTTCAGCCGCCAAACGGCGCAGCGCCGGGCCACTGGCACCGGGTTGCAGGGCGAGCATGGGCGAACCGTGGGAGATAAACAGGCTGGGGAGCATAAGTCGGGTCCTGAGGGTTAACATAGGCCCATCTTCAATCAGATCATTGATCTAAATCTAATATAAGTTTTAGCGCCTTTTGATCGATTTTTCAGGGTGATTTATGGAGCCTAAGTTTTGGCAAGAGCGCTGGGCGCGCAATCAGATTGGCTTTCACCTGCCTGACGTCAACCCTTACCTGCAACGGCATTGGCCGAAACTGGTACTGCCGGTTGGCGCAAAAGTGCTGGTGCCGTTGTGTGGCAAGAGCCTGGATATGATCTGGCTCGAAAGCCATGGGTATCGCGTAATGGGCGTGGAATTGTCGGAGCAGGCGGTTGAAGCCTTCTTCAATGAGCAATCGTTGACGCCGCATATCCGCCAGCAAGGCGCGTTCAAGGTGTATGCGTCCGGCTTGATCGAGGTGTGGTGCGGCGACTTCTTCGCTGTCGACGCCGAGGCGGTGAGCGATTGCACAGCACTCTATGATCGCGCGGCGTTGATCGCTCTGCCGCCGCTGATGCGGGCGCAATATGCTGAGCATCTGAATACGCTTCTGCGCCCTGGTTGCAAGGGGCTGCTGATCACCCTGGACTATGATCAGACGCAGAAGGCTGGGCCGCCATTTGCGGTGACTGACGAGGAAGTCAGGGTGTTGCTGGGCTTGCGTTGGAGCCTGACTGTACTTGAAGAGCAAGACATCCTGGGCGAGAGCTGGAAGTTTGTGCAGGACGGCGTTACGCGGCTGGAGGAGCGTGTGTATCAACTGACTCTGCGTTGACTATTGCATCGCCATCGCGGGCAAGCCCAGCTCCCACAGTGAATGCGTTCCAATGTGGGAGCCGGGCTTGCCCGCGATGGCGTTATCAGCACCTACAAAAAAGGGGCGATCAAATCGCCCCTTTCTGTGTCGTATCAGCCCCGACGACGCAGCGCGTCGATACGCTCCTCCAGTGGCGGGTGGCTCATGAAGAAGCGGGCAAAGCCTTGCTTGATGCCACCGTTGATGCCAAACGCGGTCAGGCTGTCGGGCATGTGTACCGGCAGGCCCTGTTCGGAGCGCAGGTGTTGCAGCGCTGCGATCATTGCACCGGTGCCGGCCAGGCGGGCGCCGGCTTCGTCTGCGCGGAACTCGCGTTTGCGTGAGAACCACATGGTGATCGCACTGGCCAGGAAGCCCAGCACCACTTCAGCAAAGATGGTCGCCACGAAGTAAGCGATACCACGGCCTTCTTCGTTCTTGAAGATCACCTTGTCGACAAAGTTGCCGATGATCCGTGCGAAGAACATCACGAAGGTGTTCACCACGCCTTGTACCAGCGCCAGGGTGACCATGTCGCCATTGGCTACGTGGCCGATCTCGTGGGCCAGCACGGCCTTCACTTCGTCGTAGGAGAAGCGTTCGAGCATGCCCTGGCTCACCGCAACGAGCGCGTCGTTCTTGTTCCAGCCGGTGGCGAAGGCGTTGGCTTCATAGGCGGGGAAGATCCCGACCTCAGGCATCTTGATGCCGGCCTCGCGGGACAGTTGCTCAACGGTTTGCAGCAACCATTGTTCATGCCGGGTGCGTGGCTGGGTGATGACCTGGGTGCTGGTGCTCATCTTCGCCATCCATTTGGAGATGAACAGCGAAAACAGCGAGCCGGCAAAACCAAAGACCGCACAGAAAACCAGCAGCTGATTGAGGTTCAGATCAACCCCGTTGGCCGCCATGAACCCGTTGAAGCCGAAAAGGCTCAGGGTGATGCTGGCAATCAGCACGACCGCCAGGTTAGTGGCCAAGAACAGCAGGATGCGCATCATGGTTGTAGAGTTCTCCTCATGCTTAATATGTCGCGTACTGCGGGGTATATAAGGTGCGGCCTAAGGTGATTCAACCGAGCGACTATTTCAAACTGTGTCCTACAGCATCAATGTAGAGCCTTGAAGGGAATTTCTGACCTGGAAAGTGACGGGTGATCACCCCGCTCATGCTTTGGCGCCCTGTAATTACAAGGGGTTGACCGGTGCGTGGTGTGCAGCGGCGAGCGAGGAGGGGAGGCAGGCTAGAGAAGTGTTGCCAGATACTCGCTGTACGACCGAATGGCGGTCGTACAGCGACTTTTAGATTACTGGCGATAGGACTTGAGGAAGTTGCCGATGCGACCAATGGCCATGTCCAGGTCATCCACACGCGGCAAGGTCACCACGCGGAAGTGATCCGGCCACGGCCAGTTGAACGCCGTTCCCTGCACCACCAGCAGCTTTTCCGACAGCAGCAGGTCGAGCACGAATTTCTCGTCGTTGAGGATCGGGCAGACTTTCGGGTCGATGCGTGGGAAGGCATACAACGCGCCCATGGGTTTCACGCAGCTGACGCCCGGGATCGCGTTGAGCAGTTCCCAGGTGCGGTTGCGTTGCTCCAATAGACGGCCCTGGGGCAAGACCAGGTCGTTGATGCTCTGGTAGCCGCCGAGAGCGGTCTGGATCGCATGTTGGCTCGGCACGTTGGCGCACAGGCGCATATTGGCCAGCATGTCGATGCCTTCGATGTAGCTCTGGGCATTGTGCTTGGGGCCCGAGATGGCGATCCAGCCGGAGCGGAAACCCGCCACCCGGTAGGACTTGGACAGGCCATTGAAGGTCAGGCACAGCAGGTCCGGTGCCAGGGAGCCGGTGCAGATGTGCACGGCGTCGTCGTAGAGGATCTTGTCGTAGATCTCGTCGGAGAACACCACCAGGTTGTGCTGGCGCGCCAGTTCGAGCATGCCCAGCAACACTTCTTTGGAATAGACGGCGCCGGTGGGGTTGTTCGGGTTGATGATCACCAGGGCCTTGGTGTTCGGGGTGATCTTGGCCTTGATGTCGGCCAGGTCCGGGAACCAGTCCGCGCCTTCATCGCACAGGTAGTGCACCGGGTGGCCGCCGGCGAGGGTCACGGCAGCGGTCCACAGCGGGTAGTCGGGCGCCGGCACCAGCACTTCATCGCCATTGTTGAGCAAGGCCTGCATGGACATCACGATCAGCTCGGACACGCCATTACCCAGGTAGATGTCTTCGATGCCGACACCTTCGACCTGCTTTTGTTGGTAGTACTGCATCACGGCTTTACGCGCGCTGAACAGGCCCTTGGAGTCGCTGTAGCCCTGGGCTGTCGGCAGGTTGCGGATCACGTCCTGGAGGATTTCGTCCGGCGCTTCGAAACCAAAAGGCGCCGGGTTGCCAATGTTCAGCTTGAGGATGCGATGGCCTTCCTCTTCCAGGCGTTTGGCGTGCTTGAGCACTGGGCCGCGAATGTCGTAGCAGACGTTGGCGAGCTTGTTCGATTTGCTGACCTGCATGGCGATGTGATCCTGAAAATGAACGATCCAGACGGCGTGGACACTACCGTACTGCGAAACCTGCGGGGCTCGCACCCATAAATACGTTTGAATGCCGGTAGCGCGGGTGCCAGACTGGCGTTTTGAAGAGGCGCAATCATACGTGCCGCCTGATCCATGGAAAAGACACAGATCAGGGTTTTTCAGTTGCCGAGGTGTATCGATGGATAAGTTGCAGAAAACCGTTGAAGAATGGAAGGCGATGCTCGATCCGGAGCAGTACAACGTGTGCCGTCTCAAAGGCACCGAGCGACCTTTCAGCGGCAAATACAATGCCACCAAGACTGATGGCGTGTACCACTGCATTTGCTGCAATGAGCCGCTGTTCGATTCCACCACCAAGTTTGATTCCGGCTGCGGCTGGCCGAGTTTCTACGCGCCGATTGCCGACAGCGCGATGATCGAGATCCGTGACATCAGCCACGGCATGATCCGCACCGAAGTCACCTGTGCCAAGTGCGACGCGCACCTGGGGCATGTGTTCCCGGACGGTCCGCCGCCCACCGGCCTGCGTTACTGCATCAACTCGGTGTGCCTGGACCTCGTTCCACGCTGACTGATCGTTCCCACGCTCCGCGTCACTAGTGTCCGGTAAACATGTTTCATAGCTGAAGGCTGCCTTGGGCAGCCTTCAGCTTTTCTCGCTCCTGCCTTCGTCGATCCCTCAACTCTGGCGTCGCGGGCCGTTCGTGCAGGACATGAGATATGCGAACCGTCAGCTCAAACAACGAACCGGTAAATTCTGAGCGACGATGGTAAAGGTGCAATAACAAGTAGCTGATCAAGGCACTGTAAATCTGCAGACGCACGGCGTTTTCAGAGAATGCGTAGAAGCGTTTGAGTTTCAGATGTTGCTTGACCCACTTGAAAAACAGCTCGATCTTCCAGCGATCTTTATACAATCCCGCGATTTCTTCGGCTGATCTTACGAAGTCATTGGTCACCAGGATTAACGGCGTGGCGTGTCCCTCGCGTTCTACCACCACGCGTCTTGCCGGCGTTTCTCGGTAGTCATTAAGACGCTTGCCGCCTAGATGCTTTTTTCCGAACAGGATGACTTCGTCGGTCATGACGGGGCTTTGCTCGGCTGCGATCGAGTGCTTGTGCAGCACTTTGATATTGGCGTTTTTTTTCAGGCGGGTGACGAAAAAGGCTCCTTTGGTCTGCAACTGGTGCCACCAGTTGTAATCGCAATATCCCTTGTCAAAGACATACGTCATGCCGACCTGAATCGGCATTTCCAGCGCATCGCTCAGGTCGTTGACGTTGGCAGGAGTGATGTTGACGTACACCGGGGCCAACTGCGCCAAATCTAGTCCGACATGTACTTTCAGGCCCTGCGTGATGCGGGTTTTCGTGGAGGCTGTCCAGTCATCAAAGTGAGGTCCGCGCAAAGTGATTGACGTGGAATCAAGCAGGCTAATCATGGCACCGACTTCTTTGCGCTGTTGGCGGCTGATGCCGCTCAACAGCAATTGGCAAAGATCCTGGAATGGCCGGTAGTTTCGCTTGTTCAAAGCATCTGACAGGGTCGATCGGGCGACGGGCCCCGCTTTAAGATGGTAACTATGCGGACTTAGCGTTTCGGAAAAAGTGGCCAAGGACCGCAGGCTTAAGGCTTGGGTTATATGGCCGCTGACCAGTGTCACCAGCAATTGCCAGCTCGTGCAGCGTTTGACGTAGCGATCAGCCTGGTGCTTTTCGGTGGATTGCCGAAAGAACTGGCGCGGGATCGCACTGAGTAGGTGGGCTAAACGGGTACTGGTAAACATGGGTCAAAATCGAGTCTGAAAAATCCGATTATGACTGACAGTCGCGAACAACAAGGGGGAGCAAGCTCCCCCTTTGGTTTTTACCGGACACTAGTGACGCTCCGCGTGGGAACGCCTCCTGTGACGCTCCGCGTCACGACTTTAGAAGCGAACGCAGAGCGTTCTGGGCTGCATTCCCACGCGGAGCGTGGGAACGATCTATGTGCAGGCATCACTGCGGTCAATTAAATTGCACGCAATTGAATTGCCTACTACCTTTATAGCTCTTTCTCCGTATCCGAGGCGCTGCCATGAGCGACAACCTGCTGAGCATCCCGTGCACCACCATCAAGGGTGAGCAAAAGACCTTGGCCGATTTTGCCGGCAAGGCCATTTTGGTGGTCAACACCGCCAGCAAATGTGGTTTCACCCCACAGTACAAAGGCCTGGAGCAAGTGTGGCAGCAGTACAAGGACCAGGGTCTGGTGGTGCTGGGCTTTCCCTGCAATCAGTTCGGCAAACAGGAGCCAGGCAACGAAGGGGCGATTTCCGAGTTCTGCGAGCTGAACTTCGGCGTCAGCTTCCCGCTGTTCAAGAAGATCGACGTGAATGGCAGCGACGCCCACCCACTGTTCGTGCAACTTAAAAAACAAGCGCCGGGGCTGCTGGGCTCCAAAGGTATCAAGTGGAACTTCACCAAATTTCTGATCGGCCGTGATGGCAAGGTGGTCAAGCGTTTTGCCCCGACCACCAAGCCCGAAGCCCTGACCCAAGAGATTGAAGCCCTGCTCAAATGACCGACTTGCCCCGCGTGTCCCTGGCGCTGGACGACCAGCTGTGTTTCAAGCTCTATGCCGCGTCCCGAGCGGTGACGCGGGCTTACAAGCCCATGCTCGATCAGTTGGGCCTGACCTACCCGCAATACCTGGCGATGCTGGTGTTGTGGGAATGGCACTGCGCGACCCCAACGCAACCCACGGTCAAGGCCCTGGGCGAGCGCCTGATGCTGGACTCTGGCACGCTGACGCCGCTGCTTAAGCGCCTGGAACAGCTGGCGCTGGTGCAGCGCCGGCGCAGCGCGCTGGATGAGCGCGAGGTGCATCTGAGCCTGAGCCCCGCGGGCGTACAGTTGCGCGACCAGGCCCATGCCCTGAAAACCCGGCTGCTGTGCGACAGCGGTGTCGACCTGAACCAGGCCGACGTGTTGCGCAATGGTCTGGACGAGCTGCTGGCGCAGATCAAAAACTTGTCGAGTTCGGCACCCACAGGTCCAGCAGGGCTTTGAGCTCTTCGCGACGAAACGGTTTGGCCAGGTAGTCATCCATTCCCGCCGCCCGGCAGCGCTCGCGTTCTTCCGCCAGGGCGTTGGCGGTCAGGGCGACGATAGGCAGCTCCGGCCAGCGCCCGCTGCGGCGAATCTGCCGGCTGGCCTCGTAGCCGTCCATCACCGGCATATTGCAGTCCATCAACACCATGTCGAAGCGCTGCTCCTCCAGCAACTTGAGCGCCTCGCCGCCATGGGCAGCCACGATCACTTCGCAGCCGAGCTTGCTGAGCATGCCCTTGGCTACCAATTGATTGACCGGGTTGTCCTCCACCAGCAGGATGCGCGCGCGATGTGCCAGGGGCACGGTTTCCATCTGGACAGGGTCGAGGATCAGTTGCGCCTCGCTGCGCAGGTTGCGCTGCAGAATCTGATACAGCGCGTTGCGGCTCAACGGGCGTGCCTGTTGCTGCAGCGGCATCAGAGCCGCGACTTCTTCGCTGGGCATGAAGTTGCCATAGGCCGTCACCAGCAGGATCGGCGCGCTGATGCCAGGGCGCAGGCGGAACAGGCACTCCGGGCAATCGGTGATCAGCAGGTCGGGGGCCAGCCCGGTCAGGTCGTCATCCTGGGAGTAACAGCGCAGCGCCAGCCCCCAAGCCGGCAGCAAGGTGCCGAGCAATTCCGCCAGGCCACTCCCGGTGTTGGTGATGGCGATGACTTCGCCCAACAGCGGCGCTTGTCGTGCGGCCGGCAAGTGTGTGGGCAGCGGCAGGTCGGCACAGAACTGGCTGCCAAAACCGACTTCCGAGCTGATGCTCAAGCGGCCCTTCATCGCTTCACACAGGTTATGCGTCAACGCCAGCCCCAGCCCGGTGCCGCCGAACTGGCGTGTGATACCCGCACCGGCCTGGGTAAACGGCTGGAATATTTTCACCTGCGCTTCCTGGGCAATGCCGATGCCGGTGTCACAGACTTCGATTTTTACCCGGCCATCCTCGGCACTGAGGCGCACATCCACACGCCCGAAGCGGGTGAACTTCAAGGCATTGGAAAGCAGGTTGCTGACGATTTGCCGCACCCGTGTCGGGTCGCCAATGACTTGCGCAGGAAACAGCGGGTCGATCAGGCAGGTCAACTCGACACTCGGCGCCGCGTTCTGCGACAGCAGGTTGGCGGTGTCTTCCACCAATGAGCCGAGGTCGAACGGGATGCGTTCGAGCTCCAACTGGCCGGCGTCGAATTTCGACAGGTCGAGGATATCGTTGAGCAGTTCCACCAGCACCTTGCCCGAATCGTGGGCGATGGACAGTTGCTGGCGTTGTTCGGCGTTCAGCGGGCTGTCGAGCGACAGCGCGATCATGCCCAGCAAGCCATTGAGCGGCGTGCGGATCTCATGGCTCATATTGGCCAGGAACGCGGCGCGCGCCTGGGCCATGGCCAGGGCGGTCAATTTGGCGGCTTCGAGTTCATCGTTGGATTGGCTCAAGCGCTGGTTGCTGGCCTTAAGCTCCAGAGTGCGTGCCGAGACGATATCTTCCAGTTGGCCCAGGTACTCGGTGAGGCGGTCCTCGGCATGGCGCCGTTGCTGGATTTCGGTCTGCATGTTTTCGAATTGCTGGTTGGCGACGTTCACCAGCACGCCGATTTCATCGTTTTCGTGACCTGGCGGGCAATCCAGGCGGGCCTGCTTGCTGGTGCTCAGGGCACGGATGATGCGCACCAGTGGCTGGGTCAGCATCACGTAGAACAGGCCCAGCAGAATGCCTGTCAGCAGCAGGCTGCGGGCGAACCCGTTGAGCAAGGTTATCTCGGCGCGGTGCAGGAAACGGCTGCCAAAGGCGTAGGTGTCGACGTCCAGGCGCAGCACGCCGAGGGAATCCTCGGGCATGTGGCTCAGGAACAGTCGATCTTCAAACAAGCGGTTGGCGCCAAACAGGAAGTCACTGATGGGCCGGTAGGCGCTCTCTTTGCGCGGCCGGTTCACGTCGGCCAGTACCACGCCATTGTTATCGACCAGTTGCGCGTGGGTGATGGCCGGCGAGTGCAACAGGCCCAGGGTCAGTTCCTGGGCAAGTTCGGCATCAATGTTGTAGGCGATACGTGAGGCAGGGTTATGGCTGATTTCGATCAGTGAGCGTATTTCACGGTTGATCGAGGCGTCTTCGCTGGCATAATCAATGCCGATTTGGATCAGGCTGAGCAAGGTTCCCAAGACGAAACCGACCAGCACAGTCAATCGAGCTTGTTTATAAGACAAGCGGTGGGCGAACTTGATATCCATCGGGTGTTGAACCACTTCACGTTTCCCTTCGCCCGGCAAGCATAGCTGAACATCCACAGGCTTTGGCTTGGCCGGCATGAATCGTTTTATACGCAGCCTCGTGGGGTCTGCCACAGGGTTGCCAATACGCCATCTTTTGCAAGAACTTGCCAGAGGAATAATCGTGGATTCTCGATTGAATGCCTTTCTTGAGCGGGCCGATGCGGTCCTTGCGCGCCTGGAACCGCTGTTACCTGCACCGCGCCAAGCCATCGATTGGAATAACTGCCTCGCCGCCCGTTGGCAGCGCGAAGGCCGTACTGGCTTTTTGCTCCCGCTGGAAGTGAGCCTGGACATGCGCCTGTCCGACCTTATCGGCGTGGACAAGCAACGTGAGCAACTGGCTCGCAACACTCAGCAATTTCTCGATGGCCTGCCCGCCAACCATGCGTTGCTGTGGGGCTCGCGTGGCACCGGCAAATCCTCCATGGTGCGTGCTTTGCTGGCCCAGCATGCCAAGGCCGGTTTGCGCCTGATTGAAATCGAGCGCGATCACCTGGCTGACCTGCCGCGCGTGGTCGAGCAACTGCTCAAGCTGCCGCAACGGTTCATCCTGTTCTGTGACGACCTGTCTTTCGAAGCGGGTGAGGGCGATTATCGCGTACTCAAGAGCGTACTGGACGGCTCCCTTGAGCAAGCGCCGGAAAATGTGTTGCTGTATGCCACCTCCAACCGTCGTCACCTGGTGCCGGAAAACCAGAGCGACAACGACAATTGGAAGCGCGTGGACGGTGAGTTGCACCCCAGCGAGGCGGTGGAAGACAAGATCGCCTTGTCCGACCGTTTTGGCCTGTGGCTGTCGTTCTATCCGTTCAGCCAGGAACACTTCCTGGATGTGGTCGAACACTGGATCGGCGAACTGGCCAGCAAGGCCGGCTTGCAGTGGCAGCGTGATGAAGCCCTCGACATCCTGGCCGTGCGCTGGGCCACCGGGCGTGGCAACCGCAACGGCCGTTGCGCGTATCAATTCGCCCGTTACTGGGTGGGTCTCAAGTTGTTGGAGCGTCAACCATGATCGATTTACAACAGGCCGGCACCGGCCTGGATGGCTACGCCATGCTCTGCGCGCAGCTGGAATCGCTGCTCGCCGATGAGCGTGACTTTATCGCCAACAGTGCGCAGTTCTCGGCGTTCCTGTTCAACCAGTTGGACGACTTGAACTGGGCGGGCTTCTACCTCAATCGCAATGAAGAACTGGTGCTTGGCCCGTTCCAGGGCCAGATCGCTTGCGTGCGTATTCCCTTCGGTCGTGGCGTCTGCGGTGCGGCGGCGGCATCCCGGCAAACCCAGCGGGTAGAAGATGTGCATGCGTTCCCAGGCCATATTGCCTGTGACAGTGCCTCCAACAGCGAACTGGTGGTGCCATTGGTCAAGGATGGCCTACTGGTGGGTGTCCTGGATCTGGACAGCCCGTCGCTGGCCCGTTTTACCGCGCAGGACCAGGCGGGCATCGAGCAGTTGGCGGCGATTTTCCTGCGGTTGACCGACTGCTGATCCCGCAGGAGAGGGTCGGCCGCCGTTATTGGCTGTCCAGCTTATGCAGCTGCACTTGCAACGTCCTCTCCAGCTCCAGCATGAGTTTTTCCAGGGCCTTGACCCCCATGTCTATCGTGGGGCGCTCCTCGTTGCGGGCGCAGGCCAGCTCCAGTGCTTCGCATTGCGCGGCCAATGCACTTGCCTGGACGATGCGCGCGGCGCCCTTGATCTTGTGGGCTTGCTCAATGATCGCCTGGGGCGCTGCCTGGCGGGCCATCAAGGCCACCAGGTCCTCGCGGTCCTGACGGCTGCTGCTTAACAGTTGCGCAAGCAAACGCTGGCTCAACTGCGGGTCGCCTCCGGTCAGTGCGTCCAGGCAATCGAGTTCCAGCCGCTGGCCGCTGGATCGGGGTTTGATCTGCGCCAGTTGCTGCTCCAGTGCAGTGAGGCTGATGGGCTTGAACAGGCAGTCATTCATGCCCGCCTGCGCACAGCGAAGTTTCTCCTCGGGTTGGGCATTGGCGGTGAAACCGAGGATCACGCAGGGCACCTGCTGTTCTCGCTGCTCGTATTCACGGATCGAACGGCTCAGCTCATAGCCATTCATGATGGGCATGTTGCAATCGGCAATCACCAGGTCGAAGTGCTCCTGGCGCCAGGCCTGAAACCCTGCGGCGCCATGTTGGGCTGCCGTGAACTGGTGCCCGAGGTAACCTAATTGCTGGCACATCAGCAAACGGTTCGCCGGGTGGTCGTCCACTACCAGCACATTGAGCACCGCCGCGGCTGTCGGCGCCTGAGACTTGAGCTCGTCCAGCGCTTCAATGGGCTTGAGGCAGGTCATCTTCAGGCTGACCTGCACTTGAGTGCCCACCATTGGCACGCTGCTCAGGCTCAGTTGCCCACCCATCATCTCGCACAGGCTGCGACAGATCACCAGCCCCAGGCCCGCTCCGCTCCTGGCCAGGTGCCCGGAGTTGTCCGCCTGGGCAAAGGGTTCGAACAGGCGCAATTGGTCGTCCCGGCTGATGCCGATGCCTGTGTCCTCGACCACCAGCTTCATCTGCACCTCTTGGGGCTGCTCGGTGGCTTGCACCTGCACCTTGATCTTCACCTGCCCGCGCTCGGTGAACTTGATCGCGTTGCTGACCAGGTTGGACAGCACCTGCTTGAAGCGCAGCGGGTCTATCAGCACGGCGGTGTTGTCGAGGTTGGGGTCGAATTCGAGTAACAGGCTGAGGGTTTTCTGGCGGGCCAGACCATCGAAGACGCGCACCACCGATTCGATCACTTCGCGCAGGTTCACGCGCTCGGGAGCCAGGCTCAGGCGGCCGGATTCGATACGTGCAATGTCGAGGATATCGCCGATCAGCTCCAGCAGGTCCTTGGCCGAGTTGTAGGCCACTTCGATAGCCGGACGGTCGAGATGGCCCTGATCGGCGCGCTTGAGCGTCAGTTCCAGCATCCCGATCACGGCATTCATCGGCGTGCGGATTTCATGGCTCATGGTGGCGAGGAAGGTGCTTTTGGCGCGGTTCGCCTCGTCGGCGCGTTCCTTGGCAGTGCGCAACTCGTCGAACAGTTGGCGCCGGTCACTGATATCGATCCAGCCACCGATGATGCCCTGGACTTCGCCGTCCGAGTCGCGATAGGGCAGGATCCAGTGGTAGATCGTGAGTTTTTTGCCGTGAATGTGCAGGGTGCGATCAAGGATCAGCGGAGTGCCTTCCACCACCACCCGTTGGTAGTCGGCATGGTACTGCGCGGCTTCAGGCGCCAGGGCCATGTCCATTTGCACCACACTCTTGCCGATGACCTCTTCGCGTTTGACCCCGAACACTTGCAGGTAGCTGTCATTGCAGGTCTGCAACAGGCCCTTGCGATCACGCACATAGATTGGGTGCGGTGTTTCATTGACCAGTGCGCGCATGAACTCGAACTGGTCATTGAGGGCGCGCTCGGCCATTTTGCGGTGCTTGATCTGGCGGCGCATGTAGGCGTTCCAGGTCAGGGAAATCAGCAGCAGCAACCCGGTGCCAATGATGATTTGCGCAATCAGTTGGTGGTAATTGCGCCAGTAACTGTCCGAGGCTGGCGTGTAACCGCGCCAGCGGCTGTTGATCACGCCCATTTCGTCCGGGGCAATGCTCAGCAGCGCCTTGTCCAGGATTGAGCTCAGTTCGACGGCACCGCGCGGCGTGGCCAGGGCGAAGGTGGCGGGCAGCGTGCCAATGCTGGCGCTGATCTGCAGTTTGTCCTGGAACACCTGGGAGGCCAGGAAATAGTTGGCGATGACCAGTGAGTTCACTGCCCCGTCCACGCTTCCCTGAGCCAGCATTTCCGAGGCCTTGAAGGTATCGCTGACTTCCACCAGGCGAATCTGTGGGAAGTTCTCTTGCAAGGTTTTTTCCAGTGGGTTACCGAGGGTGATTGCCAGGCGCTTGCCTGCCATCTGCTCCAGGTTTGTGGCCGCGTCGGGCTCCTTGCGGGTCAGCAGGACGTAGGAGTTTTCCAGGTACGGGCGGCTGAAGCTGAGCTGAACCTCGCGTTCGGTGCTGGGGACGATGGCCCCGATGATATCGGCTTTACCCGTGGTGAGCTGCTCGATCATCGTGCTGACTTCGCGACTGCGCTGTATTTCAAAACGCAGGCCGGTGCGCAGGCGGATCAGTTCCAGCAGGTCGGCGGTAATACCGCGAAAGTTGCCGTCGGCATCGAAGAACGTCAGCGGCGCGAACGTCTCATTGACCACGACTTTTACCACCGGGTGGTCTTTGAGCCAGCGCTCTTCACGCTGGGTCAGTTGCAGTTTCTTGTCGGTCAGCAAGATGTCGCTGCCGGCGCTCCAACGCTTGGCGATGCTGTCTCGTTCATTAACGGGAACGGCCGTCAGCACCGCGTCGACGATACTCAGTAGAACGTCCTGATCGTGACGCAAGGCGAAGCTGAACCCATAGGCTTCATGCTTGCCGAAGTTGGCCATGTGGATATTTTTGAGGTAGCCCTTGTTGATCATGTAATGGGTGGAAATAGTGTCCCCCAGAAACACATCCGCCTGATCGAACGCCACGGCATTGAGCGCGTTTTGATAGGAAGGAAAGGCGCGGATATCCGCCTGCGGGTATAACTTTTCCACTTCGTTCAGCGGCAGGTAGTGATAAACAAGGCTCAAGCGCAGGCCGGCCAGACCATCGCTTAAACTGCGCGTTTCACCTTCGCGGGTCACCAGTACGGGCTGGTCCACCGCATACGGCTGCGACAGGATGAGTTTCGGGTTGGCGGCCTCAAAGCCATTGGATGAGCCCAGCAGGTCGATTTCCCCGGTTTCCAGCGCATGGATCGCGGCGTCTCGTGTCGGATAACGCAATACCTTGACGGGCAGGGCCATGGCTTTGGCCAGCAGCCCTGCGTAATCGGCGGTCAGGCCTTCATAGTCGCGACCGCTGGAGGTGAGGTCGAAGGGCGGATAGTCGGGTGCCGAGGTGCCCAGTACCAGCTCACGTTTGTACATTAGCCACTGGCGCTGGGTCTTATCCAGCTGAATATCGAGTTGAACGGTACCCGCGCGGCTCAATAAGGTGAAGTGTTCCGGTCCGATTTGAGGGGCCGCGGGCACGGTAGTGCTCAAGCACAGGCCGGCCAATAATATAATCAGATAGTCCTTTATACGCCTTGGCATCCGCTTTCTCACACTAGCGCGTTTCGTTTTGCCATCTCGATAAGTTCTACCAAGGACTTGGCTTTAAGTTTTTGCATCAGCCTTTTTTTGTAGGTACTTACTGTCTTATTACTTAGAAACATACCTTTGGCGATTTCTTTGTTTGTACGACCTTGTGCAAAAAGTTGCAGCACCATCAGTTCCCGGTCGTTCACGGCCTTGAATAATTCAAGTTCCAGTGCGTCCTTGCTGTCGGCGCCATTGGAATTGAGTGCCTGGCTGGGGAAGTAGTTGTAGCCAGACAGTACCGCACGAATGGCACTCAGCAGTTCGCTCAGGTCGCCTTCCTTGCACACATAGCCGTCTGCGCCCGAGCGCATGCAGCGGGTGGCAAACAACGTCGGGCTCTGGGCCGTCAGGATCAGGGTTTTCATCGAGGTGTTCATCGCGTTGAATCGGCAGAGCACTTCGAGGCCGTCGAGTTTTGGAATACTGATGTCCAGGATGATCAGGTCGGGCAGGCATTCGCGAACCATTTGTATCGCGTCACAACCGTTGTCCGTTTCGCCAACGATTTTATAACCTTCGTGTTCCAGCAACATGCGAATCGCCAGCCTGATAACCGGGTGATCATCAATGATAAAAACCGTGTTCATAATCATATTCCATGCAAGTGCAAATAAAGCGGGCACATTAGCTCAGAAGAAGAGGGAGGAGGACGAGCGTTGGGGGGAGTAGATATAAAACAGGAGAATTCCTACATAATAAAAGGTAACGACCTACGGTTCGATAAGGCTTTGCGTCGTCGGATGTAAGTAATAGTTGGATCAGTAAGCCTTGGAGCAGTGCCAGGGATTCGGCGATGGTTTTGCGGCGATTGTTTACCGGTGAACGGTGTTTATAGTCCTACAGTTATAACGAGAGCAGTGGCTCAATCAACTCTGTCAGTGCATCTTTATTCAGGGGCTTCAATAAATAACCAAGCAGGGGCAGCCCGCGCCGCCGGGCCTGGAGTGTCAGGTTGGACAACTCTGTTGCGGGCAGCCCGCTCAACAGGATTGCGCCGGTGATGAAGTGTTGGCGGCTGGCAATGTCTACCAGTTCCAGCCCAGGCAGGTCAGGCAGGCATTGATCGCACAGCATCAAGTCAAAGGGGCGGGTGGCGCAAGACATCGAGCGGATCGCCTGCTCGGCATTTTCCGCAAGGGTCAGTTGTTCGAAACCGAAGCTTTTGAGCAGGCACTGCGTGGCCAGGAGTTGAAAGGGATGATCCTCCACCAATAGGATTCGAAGACGGGGTATGGGCATAGAAGGCACATGGCTCAGTCAGAGGGGCGTGACGTAGGAATTGCGTGTCAGGTTCGCAAGAAGCGTGCGCGATTATTCCTCGAGCGGATGTGCGAATTCGATCAGGCCGCTCTGTTCCCGTCGTAGGTAAAGTCTGTACGGGACGCAGGCGGCATAACCTAAGGTTTTACTGTGGGCTGGAACGCCCGGTCATCTCCCGTGCCATTTCGGTGGCGTAGCTGTCGGTCATGCCGGCGATAAAGTCGATCATGCGCAGAAACGAAGCGTGCAGCGACCAGGCTGGGTTCGGCGCGCTGTTGCCCAGCAAGTCAAGGATGCGTCGGTTCTTGAACGACGGCGTACGCCCGCCATGCTGCTCCAGGGCGGCACCGCAAAACGCGTTCAACAGGATTTCCAGGGTGGTGTAGGCGCCGATCTCGTGCAGGGTCTTGCGTTTGTCCTGGAAGATTTTTTTGCGCGCCATGTCCTTGGCGTCCAGTACACAGCGCTTGGCCGGGCCGTGCATGTGTTCCACCAGGTCGCCCGGCAGTGTGCCGGCGAGCAATGCGTCCTGCTGCTCGACGAAGGCGCGTGCCGCCGCATTGGTCAGGTGCTCGATGGCCTTGCCGCGCAGGATCGCCAGCTTGCGCCGGCGTGAATCCTGCGGGCCCAGTTGCCGGTAGGTCTGGGGCAAATCATCACCCACCAGATCGAGCAGCAGCGACTCGACTTCGGCATATTCGAGCAGCTCCATCTCCAGGCCGTCTTCGAGGTCGATCAAGGCGTAGCAGATATCGTCGGCCGCCTCCATCAGGTAGACCAGCGGGTGACGGGCCCAGCGTTGCTCTTCCAGCTGGGGCAGGCCGAGCTTGTGGGCGATCTGTTCAAGGATCGGCAACTCGCTCTGATAACAACCGAACTTATGCTTCTTGTAGCCCAACGAATCCGCGTGGCGGGCGGTCCAGGGGTACTTCAGGTAAGTGCCGAGGGTGGCGTAGGTCAGTCGTGTACCGCCGTCGAACTGGTGGTACTCCAGCTGGGTAAGCACCCTGAAACCTTGGGCATTGCCTTCGAAATTGAGGAAGTCGTTGCGTTCGGCACTGCTCATGTCATCCAGCCAGCCGCGTCCGGCCGCCTGTTGGAACCAGTGGCGAATGGCATCTTCACCCGAGTGACCGAACGGCGGGTTGCCGATGTCATGGGCCAGGCAAGCCGATTGCACCACCATGCCCAGGTCGCTTGGCTCGCACCAGTCGGGCAGGGCGCTGCGCAAGGTTTCGCCGACACGCATGCCAAGGGAGCGGCCGACGCAGCTGACTTCCAGGGAGTGGGTCAGACGTGTATGGATATGGTCGTTACTGGACACCGGGTGCACTTGAGTCTTGCGGCCCAGGCGGCGGAACGCGCCGGAGAAAATAATCCGATCGTGGTCTTTGTGGAACGGGCTACGGCCGAGTTCTTCCGGGCTGTGCAGGGGTTTTCCAAGACGTTCGCGGGTAAGCAGGGTGGGCCAATCCAAGGCGGTTACTCTCCGTGCGGTGAATGACCCTCCCAGCTTCCCGGTTCAGCGCGGCATCGGCAAGCAAAAATCTACAGGCCCGCCGCATCGATATCGATTAACAGCAAGCGCTGACCGTTATCGAAGAATTGTCCGGCGGTGAGGCAGTACTGGTTGGTGGTGGCATCGCGGTAGGTCGACGACAGCGTCAGGCGCCGCTCCTCCCAGCCTTCAGCGAGCAAGTAATAGAAATACGGCCGCCATGACCAGTTGTGGCCCAGGTAGCGGCTGTCGGCTTGCCAGGCATCCTGGCGCCACTCGAAGTTGGGCGTCAGTTGGGTGCCATGGCGGTCGCACTGGTAAAAGCGCAGCAGCCATGGAAAGTCCGGCAATTGGGGCAGTTGATCGAGCGGCGCGCGGGCCTGTGCCCAGCTTTGCAGGATGTTCATCAGCTCGGCCAATTGCACGCGCAACTGCATCACACGGCCACGCTCGGCGAGTTTGTGTTGCACGTAAACCCCGCGCAGTTGGGCAAAGCGCGCGACGAACGCATCGGCCGCAAACCAGTCCAGTTGGGCCTGGGCAAACAGATAGCCCTGCACATAACGTGCGCCGCACTCCAGGGCAAAATTCAGTTGCGCCTCGGTTTCCACGCCCTCGGCGATGATCCAGCAGCCGGTTTTTTCGGCCATTTGCGCCAGTGCCCGCACCACGTCACTGCTCGGCCCGCCTTTGGCGGCTTCCTGGAACAGGCGCATGTCGAGCTTGAGAATATCCGGCTGCAGCGCCAGTACGCGGTCGAGTTGCGAATAGCCGGCACCGAAGTCATCGATGGCGATGCGTGCGCCAGCGTCGCGATAGCGTGCGACCACCTCGGCCAGGCGCTGGATGTCGCCGCCCAGTTCGGTGATTTCAAACACAATGCGCCGCGGATCGACATTGTGGGCCTGCACTTGTTTCAGGCTGGGCAAGGCTTGGCCAGGGCGCAGGCGGTTGATCCAGCGCGGTGAGATGTTCAGGCTCAGAAACCAGTCGGCGGGTGCTTCATGCAGGCGGCTCAAGGCGTTTTCGCGGATCTGCCGGTCCAGACGGCGCAGGGCCACACCCGGTGTGCGTGGGTCGGCAAACAGCGGGCCTACCGACTGCAAGTGACCATCGGCCTGACGCAAGCGGCCCAGGGCCTCGACGCCGGCAATGCGCCCGGTGGCGGTGTCGATGAATGGCTGGAAACAGGCGAGCGGTTGCCCGTCGATCACGGGGCCTCCTTAAGAGAGCTGGCGAAAAAAAGGCCCGGCCCTCAGTGACGAGGGCCGGGCCGATTCTGTTTGCAAGAATGCAGCCAGCCAGCTTCAGCCTTTACGCTGCATGGCCAATTTGATCAGCGGGATCAAACCGGCACCCAGCCGCACCAGGCGCGTCAGGCTGCTGATGCCGCCGCCCTTGGCGCCCTTGCCGGTGAAAAAGCCCATCAGGGTCACCGCCGCCACGCCCCACAGCGGCGCGTGCTTGATGCCCAGGCTGTCTTGCCAGTTGTGGCGCATGTCGCGCATTTTGTTCAACGGCGCCATCAGTTGCTGGGACTCGTGACGGATCTCCTGGCGATGCATTTCCATGCGCAGGCGAATCAACGCCTTGCGCATTTCCCGGCGCGAGGTGTTTTGCGGGATTTCAGTCATGCTCATGGCAGCAGGCGCTCCCGATCATTGGCCAACTCTTCAAGGGTGGCGTGGAAGGGCGTGGATTCATCGAACACCGCCGCTTTCAAGCGCACCCCGCAGAAGGCCGCGGCCAGGCTGTAGAACACGCAAAGGCAGATAATCCCGGTGAGACGATAGCCGGTGTCCCACACCAGAATCATCACCAACGTCGACAACCCCACCAGCAATAACAGCGCAAACACCAGCGCCAAGCCTGCAAACAGCAGCAGGCTCACGGTGCGGGCCTTCTGTTCCTGCAACTCGATGCCAAATAATTCGACGTGGCTGTGCAGCAAGCCCAGAACGGCTGCGCCCAGGCGTCGTGAAGTGGAACTGGTGCCCGTGGACGAGCCGGTTTCGCCGATAGACATGATAGTTAGCGCCTTGTAGCCAGCAGACCGATCAAAAAGCCCACGCCGGCGGCAATGCCTACAGACTGCCAAGGGTTGGCCTGCACGTAATCTTCGGTGGCCGTGACCGCCGCCTGGCCGCGTTCACGCAGGGAATCTTCGGTCAGTTGCAGGGTTTCACGGGCTTTGAGCAGGCTCTCGTGAATCTTGCTGCGCAGCTCATCGGCCTGGTCACCGGCCAGCACGGCGGTGTCGTCGAGCAACTTTTCGGTGTCACTGACCAGGGTTTGGAAATCCGCCATCAGTATTTCTTGAGCAGTCTTTGCAGTTCTTCTGGCCATGGGTATCTCCGTGATTGGCTGATCTGGTTTGGTACGTGTGGTTTCGAGTCACCGGTTTCGGTGAAGGTTCACTTCAATTGTCTGGTACAGCTTTTGCTTTGCCTTGGTGCGCAGGCCCTGGGGCTTGCGCCGAGTCGGGGCGGATCGAGGCCAATGCCTGGAAAAACCTTACCCTAAATCACACAAACTCGCGGAAAAACCCTGTCGGCAACGGCCCATTGTGTTGATCGCTGCGCTAAAACGGTTCACGCCCTCTCAAGAGGGGCGGTGCCGGTGGTGCCAATTTAGTGCGCGCAACCCTGGCTTGAACCGCTTTGGTGCTTTTTGCCTTGAATGCAGGCCTGCCAACCTCCATGGAAAATTTGCAAAGCGCAGTGGACACCCTCGTCCACAGCTCCAATACCCTGTTTATCCTGATCGGTGCGGTCATGGTCCTGGCCATGCATGCCGGCTTCGCGTTCCTTGAAGTCGGCACCGTGCGCCAGAAAAACCAGGTCAACGCCCTGTCGAAAATCCTCAGTGACTTCGCGATCTCGACCCTGGCTTATTTCTTTATAGGCTATTGGATCTCCTACGGTGTGAGCTTTATGCAGCCGGCCGCGGTGATCAGCGCCGACCACGGTTATGGCCTGGTGAAATTCTTCTTTCTGTTGACCTTCGCGGCAGCGATCCCGGCGATCATTTCCGGCGGCATTGCCGAACGCGCCAAGTTCGCCCCGCAGCTGTGTGCCACCGCGCTGATCGTGGCGTTTATCTACCCGTTTTTCGAAGGCATGGTGTGGAACGGCAATTTTGGCCTGCAAGCCTGGTTGCTCGCGCGCTTTGGCGCCAGCTTCCATGACTTTGCCGGCTCCGTGGTGGTGCACGCCATGGGCGGCTGGCTGGCGCTGGCGGCGGTGCTGCTGTTGGGCCCGCGCAACGGGCGCTACAGGGAAGGGCGGCTGGTCGCGTTTGCGCCTTCGAGCATTCCGTTCCTGGCGTTGGGTTCGTGGATTCTGATCGTCGGCTGGTTCGGCTTTAACGTGATGAGCGCGCAAACCCTCAACGGTGTCAGCGGCCTTGTCGCCGTCAACTCACTGATGGCGATGGTCGGCGGTACGGTCGCGGCCTTGGTGATCGGCCGCAATGACCCTGGCTTCCTGCACAACGGCCCGCTGGCAGGGCTGGTGGCGATTTGCGCCGGCTCCGACCTGATGCACCCGGTGGGCGCGCTGGTCACGGGCGTGGTCGCGGGTGGGCTGTTCGTGTGGTGCTTTATTGCCGCCCAGGATCGCTGGAAGATCGACGACGTGCTGGGCGTATGGCCGCTGCATGGCCTGTGTGGTGTGTGGGGCGGCATTGCCTGCGGGATCTTTGGCCAGACCGCATTCGGTGGCCTGGGCGGCGTCAGCCTGATCAGCCAGTTGATCGGCACCGCGCTGGGCGTGGCCGTGGCATTGGGCGGCGGCTTGCTGGTATACGGCGTGATCAAGCGCGTGCACGGGCTGCGTCTGAGTCAGGAGCAGGAGTATTACGGCGCGGATCTGTCGATTCACAAAATTGGTGCGGTCAGCCAGGATTGATCGACTGTCTGGCAACAGGCTGGCCCGCTCGCCACAGTCAGGTGGGTGGGCTTAGAATGGTTGCCTGTTTTTGATCGGGTCCATTCGCCATGCTTCCTGAATGCCAGTTGTTCGGCACCCTGGGTTGCCATCTCTGTGAGCTTGCTGAAGCCGAAATCATGCCGCTCGTCGAGGGCGGGTTGCTGGTGGAGTTGGTGGATATCACTGACCCCGATGACCTCACTGAAGTTTACGGGCTGCGCATCCCGGTGCTTCGGCGCGCCGATACAGGCGCGGAGCTGGATTGGCCATTCGAGGCCGAACAGGTGGTCAACTTCCTTAAATAGCGCGAGCCCGGTGGCTTGCCGACCACCAGGCTTTGGCTGTTCAAGCGTTTTAAGTGTTCTCCAGACCGCAGCGCTCATGCGCGATCAAGTCATCGTGGGTTTCGCGCCGCCGTATCAATTTGGCGTGTGCTCCCTCCACCAGCACTTCTGGTGGGCGGCCTCGGGAGTTGTATTGGCTGGCCATGCTCATTCCATAAGCACCACATGAGAAAATCGCCAACAAGCTTGCGTCCTCCAGTACGGGCAAGGGCCGGCCTAATGCGAAGTGATCGCCGGTTTCACAAATGGGGCCAACAATGTCGACCTCTTCCAGAGGCGCGGCTCCCGCCTCACGGACGCTCTCGCTCAACGCCGTCCAATGGCCGGAAAAGTCGCCAAATCGGGTTGGCCAGATGACGTGATTCGCGCCGTATAAAGTGGGGCGCAGCAGGACGTTCATACCCGCATCAACAATCGCAATCTTGCGATCCCAGCCTTGTTTGATGTACTCGACCGTGGTGAGTAAAACGCCCGCGTTCGCGCTGATCGAACGGCCCGGCTCAATGATGAAGCGCAGACCACGACGTTTCAGTTCTTGCAGACGCTCACAAATATGCGCTCCCGTTTCAGTCAGTGAACAGACGGGATTGCTTTCGTTGCCGTATTGCGCTGGAAACCCACCGCCGATATTGATGAACTCAATCGGGCAGTCAGCGGCCTGAAGCCGGTTGACCATTTCTTCAATCTTGTCGATGGCAGACAAGTAGGTGTGGGCCGATGGGATCGGGGACCCGAGATGTATATGGATGCCAACCACATCGACGCTCGCGTAACGCTTTGGGGTAAACAGTTCATAGGCGCGTTCAATCGGTATGCCAAATTTCGTCTGGCGGCCGCCAGTGGCCGTTTTCTCATGGGTACCGGCATCCACCACATCCGGATTGACCCGAATGGCCACCTTTACACGCTTGCCGGCCGCCGACGCTACCGCATCCAGGCGCAGCAACTCTGCCTCGGACTCCACATTGAAAAGGAATACGCCCACGTCAACGGCATAGCTGATTTCTTCGTGGGACTTGCCGACACCCGCGAACACTATCTTGTCTGCGGTCACGCCTGCCATCAGTGCCCGGTACAGTTCACCGCCACTGACCACATCGAGGCCGGATCCTTGGTCGACCAAGAGCTTGAGGACGCTGAGATTGCTGCAGCTTTTAACCGAGAAGCAAATCAAAGGCGCCAGTGCAGAAAATGCGTTTTGTAGTACGGCATAGTGATTTTTCAGCGTCTGTGCTGAATAGAGATAAACAGGGCTGCCGTGCTGTTCGACAATGGCACTTACATCCACTTGCTCTACATGTAAATGGCCGTTGATAAAATTAAAATGGTCCATCTTCCTACCTCGATTGGATGACTCCGACTAAACGCACTGACAACTTTCTCGGCGCAGACGATGCAAGTGTGCATGGCGAAAAAATAAAGAAAAAATATCAAAATGATGGCCATCTATTCATTTCTGATATGGTTCGCCCCCTTCAATTCAACGCGTGGGTGTGCTCATGAATTTCAGTTTTCGCCATGTGGAAGTGTTCTGGGCGGTCATGACCACCGGCAGTGCGACCGCTGCCGCGGCATTGCTGCATACCTCGCAGCCCACTATCAGCCGCGAGCTGAGTCGTTTTGAAACTTTGACTCAGTTGACCTTGTTCAAACGCGCGGGCGCGAAACTGATTCCCACCGAGCATGGCCTGATGCTCTTCGATGAAGTTCAGCGCAGCTATGTGGGCCTGGCTCGCGTCAAGAACGCCGCTGAGGCCATCCGGCACTTTCGCCATGGGCAAATTTCGCTGACCTGCCAGCCTGCGTTTTCGAATGCCTTGCTGCCACAGGTCTGCCAGGATTTTTGTATTAAATTCCCGGGTGTCAGCATCAATGTCACGCCGCAGGAATCTCCCGCCCTGGAAGAGTCACTGACGGCTCAGCGTTATCATTTGGGGCTGACTGAAACCCTTGAGACACCACCTGGAACCCACAGCGAAACCTTGTTAAACCTTGATGTGGTGTGTGTATTGCCTTCTCATCATGTGCTTAATGCAAAAGCAGTCCTCACGCCAGAGGACTTCAATGGGCAAAACTTTGTTTACCTTGCGGCGGATGACCCCTACAGGATCAAAACCGACGCGATCTTTCAGCAGGCGGGCATTGAGAGACGGCTGGTGGTCGAAACGCATAACGCCAGCGCTGTGTGTGCGACCGTAAACCTGGGTGTGGGCGTAGCAATCGTCAATCCGCTCACCGCTCTGGACTATGTAGGCAGAGGTTTGCAGATCCGGCGTTTTTCCCATTCGATTTCTTACTGTGTGAGTGTCGTGCGGCCGTTGCACCGCCCTGAATCGTCCAGCGTCATTCACTTTGTGGATGTGCTGCGCAGCCATTGTCAGCGCATAAGTGCTCAGTTGCAGAACCTCTGAGCAGGCCCACTGGTCGCGCACGGGTGGTCTTGATTGCACAGGCGCGTTTTCGCGATGGCGAGTTTCCGAATATTAAGTTACTGTATGTTTGTACAGCGATTGAATAGAGGGAACGCCCGTGGTGAATGTTGAACAACTGAAAAGCAGCGTCAATCGCATGTCCGCCGACGTCGTGCGCGATGCGGTGAATGAGCTGCGCCTCGACGGCCTGGTCACGGAAGGCAAGACGCCGTTTAACAAAGTGCATTTCAATACCTGCTTTGCCGAGATCGAGGCGTTGTTCCAGCGCGCCGGTTACCACAAGCAGTTGGACGTGGTGGGTTACCAGGGCTTGTTGTACGCGCTCTACGATCCCGGCCGCTGGGAAGCGGTGGACGTGTTGCGCTGGCTCAAGGAATTTACCGAGGCGGCCAGCGCCTCGCCGGTGTTGCGAGCGCAATTGGCCAAGGCCTGAGATCCGCCCTAGGCCCAATCGCGTTCCATGCGGGATAATGCCTGCCGGTTTATCCAGGTTTCGAGCATTGCATGTCCACATCCGCTTTCTCTGCGTCCCAGCATCAAGCCAGCACCTTGTATCTGCCACCCGGCCCGTGGGCGACAGTGCTCGATTGCCTGTGCGAGCACTTTCCGGCGATCAGCCGTGAACACTGGCTGGACCGCGTCGCCCGTGGCCGCGTCTTGGACATCAATGGCCTGCCAATCAGCCTGGACCTCGCCTACAAGGAAGGCCTGTGCATTTATTATTTTCGCGAAGTGCCGAATGAGAAGGTGATCCCGGTTCAGGAAAGCATCCTGTATGCCGATGAGCACTTGGTGGTGGCCGACAAACCACACTTTCTGCCGGTGACCCCGGCCGGCGAATACGTCGAACAAACCCTGTTGCGCCGCCTGATTCGTCGCCTGGATAACCCCGCGCTGGTGCCCCTGCATCGCATTGATCGGCACACGGCGGGGCTGGTGCTGTTCTCGGCCAACCCGCAAACCCGGTCGGCGTATCAACAGCTGTTTCCCACACGGCGCATCGATAAATTCTACGAAGCCATTGCCCCGGCCTTACCCGACCTGACCTTCCCGCTGGTGCATAAAAGTCGCCTGGTCGATGGCCAGCCGTTCTTTCGCATGCAGGAAGGGCCGGGCGCCAGCAACACCGAAACGGCGGTGCAAGTGCGCGAGAAAAATGGCGATCTGTGGCGCTACGGCCTGTTCCCCGTGACCGGCAAGAAGCACCAGCTGCGGGTGCACATGACGGCGCTGGGGGCGAGTATCTGCAACGACCCGTTCTACCCCGATGTGCTCAAGGATGCCGAGGACGACTACGCCAACCCACTCAAACTGCTGGCCCAGGGCGTGCGCTTTATTGACCCGGTGACCGGTGAACAACGCCATTTTCGCAGCCGCATCACCCTCGACTGGTAACCGCCAGAAACGACAAGGCCCGCACATGGCGGGCCTTGTGGGCAAACGCTTAAGACTTACAGGTCTTTAACGGTGCGAACCTGATCCTTGTTGATACGGGTCTGCTTGCCGTCAAGTTGTTCGAACTCGTAGAAGCCCGAAGCCTTGTCGTATTTAGGGGTGTCGACGGCCTGGATTTCGCGACCGTCATTCAGGGTGATCACTGTAGGCGAAGCGCAACCGGCGAGAGTGGCGAGGCCCAGTGCAAGCATGAGAGCGGCGATGGTCCGTTGAGTCATGAGTTTGTCTCCAAGAGAATTCTTTTAAATAGCTGACCTTGTGACGCGCATGGCGTCGACAAAGTTCCTTGTGCGAGGTTCATTCTGACACGCCAGACCCAGGGTGCAACAGCTCGGGTGTATTCAGATTGGCCAGGCGTGGGTCGTCAGCTTGGCATTCCAGGCCCACACCGCCCAACTGCAGGAATATCTTGCGCGGGCTGCGCTCACCGGCGTCCCATGCCTGTTGTACCTGGGTTTTGAGGTGGGTGGGGATGATGCAGATCAAGGGTTCCCAGAACTCGCCATGGCGTACCATTACCGGCACCTGCGGGTTGCGGTGTGCCGTCTCACACAAATCGGCCAACAGTCTCACGTCGATGTTGGGTACGTCACACGGCAGTATCAGCACATGCGCATGGCGCGCGGCGGCCAGGCCCGCGCGGATGCCCGCCAGCGGGCCGGGGAAGTCCGGGCTGTCGTCGCTCACCAACTGGTCGGCATAGGGTGCGTACTGCTCATGGTTGCGGTTGCACGAGATGATCAGGTCATCGGTCAGCGGTCGGGTCAGGCGCTGCAAATGTGCAACCAATGGCTGGCCGTGCCAGGGCAGCAGGCCTTTGTCCTGGCCGCCCATGCGTTGGCCACGGCCGCCGGCCAGCAGCAGGATCGAACAAGGCAGGGGCGAAGAATCAAGCGACATGGTGGTTCCGCAGCGGCAGGCAAATAGGGGCCTGTGATATAACATCGGGCTGTTCATTCGACAACCGGACCAAGCCATGAAAGCCAAGGCTGATGCGCCCTTCGTACCCCTCAATATCGCTGTGCTGACTGTCAGCGACACCCGCACCCTGGACACCGACACCTCCGGCCAGGTCTTCGTCGATCGCCTGGCCGCCGCCGGCCACAACCTGGCCGAGCGCGTGCTGCTCAAAGACGACCTGTACAAAATCCGCGCCCAGGTCGCCCACTGGATCGCCGAAGACGTGGTGCAAGTGGTGCTGATCACCGGCGGCACCGGCTTCACCGGCCGCGACAGCACGCCCGAAGCCGTCAGCTGCCTGCTGGACAAGCAGGTCGATGGTTTTGGCGAACTGTTCCGCCAGATCTCCGTGGCTGATATCGGCACCTCCACCGTCCAATCACGCGCCCTGGCCGGCCTGGCCAATGGCACGCTGGTCTGCTGCCTGCCGGGTTCGACCAACGCGGTGCGCACCGGTTGGGATGGCATCCTTGCCGAGCAACTGGATAACCGCCACCGCCCGTGCAACTTTGTGCCGCACCTGAAGCAGGCCGAACCCTGCGAATCCCGTGGATAAGCCTGGCAAGTCCGGTGCACTGATGCCGGTGGAACAAGCGCTGCAGCAACTACTGGACATGGCTGAAGCAACGCCGATTCGCGAGCACGACGTGCAGCCCTTGGCCGAGTGTGATGGCCGCGTATTGGCGCAAGATTTGGTCTCCACCCTCGACCTGCCGCCCTGGCCCAACAGCGCCATGGACGGTTACGCCCTGCGCCTGTCGGACTGGACCGGCGAGCCGCTGCCCGTGAGCCAGCGCATCTTCGCCGGCCAGGCACCGCAGCCACTGGCGGCCGGCACTTGCGCGCGCATCTTTACCGGCGCGCCGGTGCCCGAAGGCGCCGATTGTGTAGAGATGCAGGAAAACGCCGTGGTCCACGCCGACGACCGCGTGAGCTTCACCGAGCGCTTGCGGGCCGGCCAGAACATCCGCCCCCAAGGCCAGGAAACCACGGTCGGCGAGTTGGTGCTTAACGCAGGCACCCGGCTTGGCCCGATAGAGCTGGGCCTGGCTGCTTCCCTCGGGCATGACTGTTTAAGTGTGGTGCGCCGGGTACGCGTGGCCGTGCTGTCCACCGGCGATGAACTGATCGAACCCGGCCTGCCGCTGGGGCCGGGGCAGATCTACAACAGCAACCGGCGTGTGTTGTGCAGCTGGCTTGTGCGCATGGGCTGTGAAGTGATCGATGCCGGGATTCTTCCGGATGACCTGGAAAAGACCCGCACACGCCTGGCAAGCCTGGGCAGTGTCGACCTGATCCTGTCCACCGGCGGTGTCTCTGTCGGCGAGGCGGACTTTCTCGGCATCGCCCTGCGCGAAGAGGGCGAACTGGCCCTGTGGAAACTTGCGATCAAGCCGGGCAAACCGCTGACCTTCGGGCACTTTCGCGGTGTGCCGGTGATCGGCCTGCCCGGCAACCCGGCGTCGACTTTGGTGACCTTTGCGCTGCTGGCCCGGCCCTATCTGCTGCGCCGCCAAGGCGTGCAGGACGTGGCGCCGCTGCGCTTCGAAGTGCCGGTGGGGTTCGTGTGGCCTCAGCCGGGCAACCGCCGCGAGTACCTGCGCGGGCGTATCGAGCAGGGCCGGGCGATTATCTACCGCAACCAGAGCTCCGGCGTGCTACGCAGCGCGGCGTGGGCCGAAGGGTTTGTGGAGGTGTTGGAGGGGACGACACTCGATATTGGCGACCGCGTCAATTTCATTCCCTTGAGTGAAGTCCTGAACTGACAATAGAGACCGACTGTGGGAGCTGGCTTGCCTGCGATGCAGACACCTCGGAGTGTCAGGTACACCCGGTTGATGCCATCGCAGGCAAGCCAGCTCCCACATTTGGATTTGCGTGCAGCTAGTAATCATCCCCACGCGCAGTCACATCCCGCTCCACCGGCTCGGCATTCGGGTCATAGCCCACCGGGAATTTGCCCTTGAGCGTCCACGCAAACGCAATAATTTCGGCCACCGTGCGGTACAACTCCTCCGGAATGCTGTCGCCCAATTCCATGCGCGCCAGCAGTTTCACCAACTCGGCATTCTCATAGATCGGCACTTCATTTTCCCGCGCCAACTTCAAAATGGCTTCGGCCAGGGCATCGTCGCCCTTGGCCGTCAGGGTTGGCGCTTGCTGGCCGTCGTACTTGAGGGCAATCGCCTGGCGTGGCGGAAGGGAGTTTTTCATGCGGTTTCATCCACCCAGCGTTGCTCCAATCCGGTTCGTGGCCCACGTGGCGGCGTACCGAGGTGGCAGTCCAGGTCGCCGACATTGATGCCCGAGGTCACCAGGCGCTCGCGCAAGCTGCCCAAGTGGCTTTCGATCAGGCTGGCGGTAAACGGGCGCGAGGCCCACAGCTGGCTGGACAATTTGCCCTGGGTCAGTTGCGCCTGCACCTGCAACGGCCCCAGCGGCTCCATGTCGAAGGCCAGCTCGACGCGCCAGAGCATTTGCTTGGGGTCTTTCTTGTCCTTGCGCTCCGGTTGGTCCTTGTCCGGCGGCGGTTCTTCACGCTGGAACTTGACCTGCAACGGCACAATGTCCTGCAAGGTGCGCATGGGGATTTCCAACTGCCAAGTGGTTTGCAGGCGGCCATCGGCGGTAGTGCCGGTTTGCTCCAGGCTCGATAACTGGTGGCTTTGCAGCCGGGAAATGGCCCCGGCGGCCAGGCGCAGCAGGTTTTCCAGGTCGCCTTCGCCTGCAAGTTTGGCCATCAGCCGGTCCGGCAGCGGAAAGCCCGCCGGGGCTTGTCGTGCGCCGATCTGGCCGAGGGTGCTGAGCGGGTTGCGCACGAAGTTGGGCAGTACCTGGGCCAGGGTATTGGCGGCGAGGATGGCGTTCAGATTAGTGGCGGCGGGCAGCGCCGGCAGCAGTTCGGCGACCAGCCGCAGCAGGCTGCCTTTCATGTCCAGCGGTGGCACTTGCGGGTCTTGCCCGGCCAGCAGTTTGGCTTCAAGAAACACGCCGCTACTTTGTACCAACTGCGCCAGCACCTTGGGGTTGCTGACTTGCGCCAGGTCGGGCAGGGCGTTGAGCAAGCGCGCGGCGGCGGCGCGCAGGTCGCTGGAGGTGGTGTCGTCGGCAGGCAGGCTTTGCAGCGCGTTGAACAGCACATCCAGCGAGCCTTGGCGACTTTGCTGGGTCGACAACTGTTGCGCCACGGCCAGTTGATCCTTGAGACCGCTCAACGGCACGAAATTCAGGGTCTGCGCATTTTGCACCACGGCGCTGAGCAAGCTGCCGACCCGCAGCGGCTGCGGGCTTTCCAGACTCAACGTGGTGCCGGCCAGGGCGTTATTGAGTACGCTGACCAATGAGCGATAGATCGCCGGTTGCGCGGTGCCTTGCGGCAGCATCTGGGTGGTCAGCACCTTGGCCTGCAACAGCGTGCCCACCGGCAGTTGCGTGGTGTCGATCCGGGTCAGGGCGGCCACATTGGCACTCAGGGCTTGCTGCAAGGTGATGGTCAGGTTGCCGGTCGGCGTCTGGCTCACCGCCACGTTGCTGCCCAGCGGCAACGGCTGGGCGCTGCTGGCCTGTACCAATGTCTGGCGGCCGCTTTCGAGGGTCAACTTGAGCAACAGCTGAAATGCATCGCCGCCTTGTTTAAGCGCTATCACCTCGGCGTTCGCGGTTTTGCCAGGGTCGATCAGGCCGGTCTGCGGCTCCAGCAGTTTCAACAACTCGCCGGTCGGCGGCAGCGGGGCAGGCCCGGGCGTCGGTGCTGGCGGCAGCGTAGGAAGGTTGATCTCACCGGTCATCGTGCGCGTCGTCTCTGGGGAAATTGCCCTCTTTAGAGTAGGGCATCACATGTATAATGCCGCCCGTCTGCAAAGAGAGCGGTAAAAACCTCACAACTATTTGATCCAGCTCTCTAAAATCGGTCGCCAAAGCCGTTATTGTGCACTTCTCTATAACGGCCGCTGCACCGCCGACTTGAACCGTAAAGGCCCGCGATCTTTTGACCAGCCCTCTTCTAGAAGCCGTAGCGCTTGCCTGTGAACGCGACCTGCGCCTGCTGTTCGAGCACCTCGAACTGCGGCTGGCGGGCGGCGACATGGTGCAGATCAGCGGCCCCAATGGCAGCGGCAAGACCAGTTTGCTGCGCCTGCTGGCCGGGTTGATGCAGCCGACGGCCGGTGAGGTTCGACTCAACGGCAAGCCCCTCAACGAACAACGCACCGAGCTTGCGCGCAACCTGATCTGGATCGGCCACGCCGCCGGCATCAAGGACGTGCTCACGCCGGAAGAAAACCTCAGCTGGCTCAGCGCCCTGCATCATCCGGCGCCCCGCGATGCCATCTGGCAAGCCTTGGCCGCTGTTGGCCTTAAAGGCTTCGAAGATGTCCCTTGCCACACTTTGTCCGCCGGCCAGCAGCGCCGCGTGGCGCTGGCACGTTTGTATCTGCCTGGCCCGCCGCTGTGGATTCTCGACGAACCCTTCACCGCCCTCGACAAGCAGGGCGTCGCCCAACTCGAAGAACACCTGGCACAGCACTGTGAACAGGGTGGCCTGGTGCTGCTCACCACCCACCACACGCTGGCGCGCAGGCCCGCCGGTTACCGCGACCTGGATTTAGGGCGGTGGTCGGCATGAGTGTGTTCGCGCTGTTAGTCGCCCGTGAAGCCTGCCTGTTGTGCCGTCGCCCGGCTGAATTGGCCAATCCCTTGGTATTTTTCGCCATCGTCATCGCGCTGTTCCCGCTGGCAGTCGGCCCCGAGACTAAACTGTTGCAAACCTTGTCCCCGGGACTGGTGTGGGTGGCCGCGCTTTTATCGGTGCTGCTCTCGCTGGACGGGCTGTTTCGCAGTGATTTTGAAGACGGTTCCCTCGAACAGTGGGTCCTTTCGTCGCACCCCTTGCCACTTCTGGTACTGGCCAAGGTGCTGGCACACTGGGTTTTTTCCGGCTTGGCGCTAGTATTGCTCTCGCCGCTGCTGGCGATGATGCTCGGCTTGCCCGTTGAGTGCCTGCCGGTGTTGCTCCTGTCCTTGTTACTCGGTACGCCGGTGCTCAGCCTGTTGGGGGCGGTGGGCGCAGCGTTGACCGTCGGTTTGAAGCGGGGTGGCCTGTTGCTGGCCCTGCTGATTCTGCCTTTGTACATCCCGGTGTTGATCCTGGGCAGCGGCGCCTTGCAGGCCGCGCTCATGGGCATGCCGGCGACCGGTTACCTCCTGTGGCTTGGCAGCCTGACCGCCCTGGCGGTAACCCTGACACCCTTTGCTATAGCGGCTGGCCTGAAGATCAGCGTCGGCGAATAATGAGGTCTGGCCAAGTGTTATGCCTTGGCCAGTAAAGACCCTGAGCTTTGCGCAATGACGCACAGCCACCGTGATGGAAACAGCAATGAACTGGACCTGGTTTCACAAGCTCGGCTCGCCCAAATGGTTTTACGGCATCAGCGGCAAATTGCTGCCGTGGTTGAGCATCGCCGCCATTTTGCTGATCGGCATCGGCCTGGTCTGGGGCCTGGCCTTCGCGCCGCCGGACTACCAGCAAGGCAACAGCTTTCGCATCATCTATATCCACGTGCCCGCCGCCATGCTGGCGCAGTCCTGCTATGTGATGCTGGCGGTGTGCGGCATCGTCGGGCTGGTGTGGAAGATGAAACTGGCCGACGTGGCCCTGCAATGCGCCGCGCCCATCGGCGCGTGGATGACCGCCGTGGCGCTGGTCACCGGCGCGATCTGGGGCAAACCCACCTGGGGTTCCTGGTGGGTGTGGGATGCGCGGCTGACCTCCATGCTGATCCTGCTGTTCCTGTACTTCGGCCTCATCGCCCTGGGCA
Organism: Pseudomonas sp. B19125; assembly: GCF_044218855.1. NCBI lineage: Bacteria > Pseudomonadati > Pseudomonadota > Gammaproteobacteria > Pseudomonadales > Pseudomonadaceae > Pseudomonas > Pseudomonas sp. B19125. The sequence goes on along the minus strand of NZ_CP162589.1, from coordinate 5,017,622 downwards.
ATGCCATCAGCAACCGCGACAGCGCGGCCAAGGCCTGCGCGGTGCTGGCGATTGTCGGCGTAATCAACATCCCGATCATCAAATACTCGGTGGAGTGGTGGAACACTCTGCACCAGGGCGCCACCTTCACCCTCACCGAAAAACCGGCGATGCCCGTGGAAATGTGGGCGCCGCTGCTGCTGATGGTGCTGGGGTTCTACTGCTTCTTCGGCGCCGTGCTGCTGATGCGCATGCGCCTCGAAGTGCTCAAGCGTGAAGCCCGCACCAGTTGGGTCAAGACCGAAGTGCAAAACAGCCTGGAAGCGCGCGGATGAACTTCAACTCGTTCAGTGAATTTCTCGCCATGGGCCATCACGGCCTGTATGTCTGGACGGCCTATGGCATCTGCCTGGCGGTGCTGGCCCTCAACGTTGCCGCGCCGATCCTGGCCCGCAAGCGTTACCTGCAACAAGAGGCGCGTCGTTTGCGCCGGGAGACCGATAAGTGAATCCGCTGCGTAGAAAGCGTCTGTTGATCATCCTCGCCATCATGGCCGGCGTCGGCATTGCCGTGACCCTGGCCTTGAGCGCCTTGCAGCAGAACATCAACCTGTTCTACACCCCGACCCAGATCGCCAATGGCGAAGCGCCTGTCGACACGCGCATCCGCGCCGGCGGCATGGTCGAGAAGGGCTCCTTGAAGCGTTCCGGTGATTCCCTTGACGTGACCTTTGTGGTCACCGACTTCAACAAAGCCGTGACCATCACCTATCGCGGCATCCTCCCGGACCTGTTCCGTGAAGGCCAGGGCATCGTCGCCCTGGGCAAGCTCAACGCCGACGGCGTGGTGGTGGCCGATGAAGTACTCGCCAAGCACGATGAGAAGTACATGCCGCCGGAAGTGACCAAGGCGTTGAAAGACAGCGGCCAATCGGCCCCAGCACCTGCCAAGGAGGGCTAAGCCATGACGTCCGCACTGTTTATTCCGGAGCTGGGCCAGTTGGCGATGATCCTCGCCCTGTGCTTCGCCATCGTCCAGGCCGTGGTGCCGTTGCTCGGCGCCTGGCGCGGCGACCGACTGTGGATGAGCCTGGCGCAACCGGCCGCCTGGGGCCAGTTTGCCTTTTTGGTGTTCGCGTTTGGCTGCCTGACCTACGCCTTTATGACCGACGACTTTTCCGTCGCCTATGTCGCCAATAACTCCAACAGCGCGCTGCCGTGGTACTACAAGTTCAGCGCCGTGTGGGGCGCCCACGAAGGTTCGTTGCTGCTGTGGGCCTTGATCCTTGGCGGCTGGACCTTTGCCGTATCGGTGTTCTCGCGCCAACTGCCGCAGGTCATGCTGGCCCGCGTGTTGGCGGTGATGGGCATGATCAGCATCGGCTTCCTGCTGTTTTTGATCATGACCTCCAACCCGTTCACGCGCATCCTGCCGCAGATCCCGATGGATGGGCATGACCTCAACCCGTTGTTGCAAGACATCGGCCTGATCGTGCACCCGCCGATGCTCTACATGGGCTACGTCGGTTTCTCCGTGGCCTTTGCGTTTGCCATCGCCGCCTTGCTCGGCGGGCGCCTCGATGCGGCCTGGGCGCGCTGGTCGCGGCCATGGACCATTGTGGCCTGGGCGTTCCTCGGTATCGGTATCACCCTCGGTTCGTGGTGGGCCTACTACGAACTCGGCTGGGGCGGCTGGTGGTTCTGGGACCCGGTGGAAAACGCCTCGTTCATGCCCTGGCTGGTGGGCACCGCGCTGATTCACTCGCTGGCCGTCACCGAAAAACGCGGCGTGTTCAAAAGCTGGACCGTGTTGCTGGCCATCGCCGCGTTTTCCCTCAGCCTGCTGGGTACTTTCCTGGTGCGTTCGGGCGTGTTGACCTCGGTGCATGCGTTTGCGTCCGACCCGGAGCGCGGCGTGTTCATCCTGATCTTCCTGCTGTTTGTAGTCGGTGGCTCGCTGACCCTGTTTGCGTTGCGCGCACCCGTGGTCAAGAGCCAGGTCGGCTTTAACCTCTGGTCGCGGGAAACCCTGCTGCTGGGCAATAACCTGGTGCTGGTGGTGGCCGCGTCGATGATCCTGCTCGGCACCCTGTACCCCTTGGTGCTGGACGCTTTGAGCGGCGCCAAGCTGTCCGTCGGCCCGCCGTACTTCAACGCGTTGTTTATCCCGTTGATGGGCCTGTTGATGGTGGTCATGGCCGTTGGTGTGCTGGTGCGCTGGAAAGACACGCCGGTCAAATGGCTGGCCGGCATGCTGATGCCGGTGCTGCTGGGCAGCGTGGCCCTGGCAGTGATCGCCGGGTTCGCCTACGGCGATTTCAATTGGGCGGTGCTCGCCACCTTCCTGCTGGCTGCCTGGGTATTGCTCGCCGGTGTGCGCGACATCTTCGACAAGACCCGCCACAAGGGCCTGTTCAAAGGCTTGCCGACGTTGACCCGCAGCTACTGGGGCATGCAAGTCGCCCACATCGGCATCGCCGTGTGCGCCCTCGGCGTGGTGCTGTCCAGCCAGAACAGCGCCGAGCGCGACCTGCGCCTGGCGCCGGGTGAGTCCATGGACCTGGCCGGTTACCACTTCATCTTCGAAGGCGCCAAGCACTTCGAAGGCCCGAACTTCACGTCCGACAAAGGCACTGTTCGTGTGGTGCGCAACGGCAAGGAAGTGGCGGTGCTGCACCCGGAGAAACGCCTGTACACCGTGCAAAGCTCGATGATGACTGAAGCGGGTATCGACGCCGGTTTCACCCGTGACCTCTATGTGGCATTGGGCGAGCCGCTGGGCGACGGCGCCTGGGCGGTGCGCGTGCACGTCAAACCGTTTGTGCGCTGGATCTGGTTCGGCGGTTTGCTCACCGGTTTCGGCGGGTTGCTGGCCGCGCTGGACCGGCGTTATCGGGTCAAGGTCAAAAGCCGGGTGCGTGAAGCCCTCGGCCTGCAAGGAGCGGCGGCATGAAGCGTTGGTTGATGGTGTTGCCGCTGGCGGCCTTTCTGGTGATGGCAGTGTTCTTGTATCGCGGCTTGTACCTCGATCCGGCCGAGTTGCCCTCGGCGATGATCGGCAAACCCTTCCCTGCGTTCAGCCTGAAGACGGTGCAGGGCGAAAAAACCCTGACCCAGGCCGACCTGCTGGGTAAACCGGCGCTGGTCAATGTGTGGGGCACCTGGTGCATTTCCTGCCGCGTTGAACACCCGGTACTGAACAAACTGGCCGAGCAGGGCGTGGTGATCTACGGCATCAACTACAAGGACGACAATGCTGCCGCCTTGAAGTGGCTGGCCGAGTTCCATAACCCCTACCAGCTGGATATCCGCGATGAGGACGGCAACCTCGGTCTCAACCTCGGTGTATACGGCGCGCCGGAAACCTTCTTCATCGATGCCAAAGGCGTGATCCGCGACAAGTATGTGGGCGTGATCGACGAAGTGGTCTGGCGCGAGCAACTGGCCGCCAAGTACCAGGCACTGGTCGATGAGGCCAAGCCATGAAGCGTCTGTTAGCCGCTGCGGTTCTTGCACTTGGACTGGTTGGCGTCGCCCATGCGGCCATCGACACCTACGAGTTCGCCAAGGACGGTGACCGTGAGCGTTTTCGCGAATTGACCAAGGAACTGCGCTGCCCCAAGTGCCAGAACCAGGACATCGCCGACTCCAACGCCCCGATCGCCGCCGACCTGCGCAAAGAGATTTTCCGCATGCTGGGGGAGGGCAAGGACAACCAGCAGATCATCGACTTCATGGTCGACCGCTACGGTGATTTCGTGCGCTACAAACCGGCCCTTACCGGCAAGACTGCGTTGCTCTGGTTCGGCCCCGCTGGGCTGTTGCTGGCCGGCGTGGTGGTGATGGCCGTGATCGTGCGCCGTCGCCGCGCTGCGCCTACTGATGGTTCCGATGCGCTCTCCCCGGATGAACGCAAACGCCTCGACCAATTGCTGGACACCAAGACTGATGATTGATTTTTGGCTCGCAGCAGGGTTGCTGCTCCTGATTGCCCTGAGTTTTCTGTTGATCCCTGTACTGCGCGGCCGCCGTGCCCAGCGTGAAGAGGACCGCACCGCACTGAACGTGGCGCTCTACCAGGAACGCGTAGCCGAGCTGCAAGTGCAGCAGGACGAAGGCGTGCTGAATGCCGCCCAGCTCGACACCGGCCGCGCCGAGGCTGCGCGTGAGTTGCTGGCTGATACCGAAGGCGTGGAAAAGCCGCGTGAATCGCGCCTGGGCAAACCACTGCCGTTGTTGGCGGCGTTTCTCGTGCCGGTCCTGGGCGTTGCGCTGTACCTGCATTACGGGGCGAGCGACAAGGTCGAGCTGACCCGCGAATTCTCCCAGCCGCCGGTGTCGATGCAAGACATGACCCGCCGCCTGGAGCGCGCCGCCGCCGCCCAGCCGGACTCGGCGGAAGGCTTGTACTTCCTCGGTCGCGCTTACATGGCTCAGGACCGTTCCGCCGATGCCGCGAAAATCTTCGAGCGCACCGTCGCTCTCGCCGGTCGCCAGCCCGAACTGCTCGGCCAATGGGCCCAGGCGCAGTACTTTGCCGACAACAAACAATGGTCGCCCAAGGTGCAGGCGCTGACCGATGAAGCCTTGAAGCTCGACCCCAAAGAAGTCACCAGCCTTGGCCTGCTGGGTATCGCCGCCTTTGAAGGCCAGCGTTATCAGGAAGCCATCGATTACTGGAACCGCCTGTTGGCCCAGTTGCCAGCGCAAGACAACTCCCGTGTCGCGCTGCAAGGCGGTATCGACCGCGCGGCCGAGAAGCTCAAGGAAAGCGGTGGCACCGTCGCGGCAAAAACCGTGATGAAAGTCCGTGTGGACCTGGCACCTGATGTGAAGGCCAAAGCCCTGCCCACCGACAGCGTGTTCATCTTCGCCCGCGCCGTGAATGGCCCTCCGGCACCGTTGGCGGCCAAGCGTGTCACCGTGGCTGAACTGCCGGTTACCGTCGAGCTGGGCGATGCGGACGCAATGATGCCGCAGTTGAAACTGTCGAACTTCCCCGAAGTCCAACTGGTTGCGCGCATATCCCGGGCCGGTCAGCCGACCACTGGCGAGTGGATCGGCCGCAGCCAACCTTTGGCCAGCACTACCACTGCGCTGCAGCAACTGACCATTGACACTCCGGACAAGTAAATCGAGGAAACGCCTATGACCGCATTTGCACGTATCACCTTGCTCAGCCTGGTATTGGGGCTGAGCGCTTGTGCGGTCCATCGGCCTCCCGCACCCACCGGCCCGACCATCCCACCGTCTGGCCCGTCGACCCAACCGGGCACCAAGCCTTCCGGCCCGGTAACACCGCCGCCGAAACCTGTGCCAAGCAAGTCGCCGACCTTCGCCCCTCCACCGGGCGCCGCCAGCCACTGGGACGGCAAGATGCAGGTGTATGTATTGGACGAACAGCCCGACACCTTCTACCGCCAGCGCACCTACTACCGCTGGAGCAACGGCTGGAGCCGCTCCATCAGCCCGAACGGGCCGTGGGAAGACACCGATGTGCACGGCGTGCCGCCGGGGTTGAGCAAGCAATACGCGCAATAACAAAAGGCGACCTTTGAAAGGTCGCCTTTTTTATTACTCAACTTGAAATGCAATCCACTGTGGGAGTTGGCTTGCCTGCGATAGCGGTGTATCAGCTACCCATCTGCCAACTGACCCACGGCTATCGCAGGCAAGCCAGCTCCCACAGTGGATCCCCTTTGATCGTTCGAATTTGATCGTTCCCACGCGCAGCAAAGGAATGCATGCGGTGACGCTCTGCGTCAGGCCCACTTGGGGACGCAGAGCGTCCCAGGCGGCATTCCCACGCAGAGCGTGGGAACGAGCATTACCTGACTTGAAACGCAATCCCCTGTGGGAGCTGGCTTGCCTGCGATAGCGGTACACCTGCTGGCTAGGTATTGCCTGGTCCACCGCTATCGCGGGCAAGCCCGCTCCCACAGTTTTGATCTCCATTTGATCTGAGATTTACGCCAGTTCTTGAATGCGGCGCGGCGCTCCGAGCCAGTGAATCACCCCAGCCACCACCCCCAACACCACCCCAAATTCCACAATCCCCACCCAACCAAACTGCGCCATCAACCACCCACTCACCGTCGCCCCAACCGCTCCACCCACAAACGTCGCGGTCATATACAAACTGTTAATCCGCCCCTGCGCCTTGAGGTCCACCGCAAACGCCCGCGTCTGATTGGCCACCAACCCGGCCTGCACACCGATATCCAGCACAACTACGCCCAGCACCAGCAAGATCAGCGAGGTCTGCGCCCCCGCCAGCAGCAAAAACGCCAAGGTCACAATCCCCACGCTGGCCCCGATCACCTTGCGACAACCCAGTTTGTCCGCCGCCCGGCCGCCATACGACGCCGCGAACGCACCCACCGCGCCGATAATCCCGAAACCACCGGCCCAGGCACTGCCCAGCTGCCACGGCCCATTGGCGAGCAACCCGGCCAAATTCACCCAAAACGCGTTGAAGCACGCCCACAACAACGCCTGCACCATCATTGATTGCCGAATCGGGCTGTTATCGCGCATCAACGGCCACAGTGAAGCCAGCAGGCTAGGGTAGGACAGGTTCGTACTCGGCACGCCCGGCGGCAGTAGCCTCGCCGCGATAAACCACACCGGGATCATGAACGCCGCCTCCATGGCGTACACCGCCCGCCAGCCATACGCCTCACCGACCACACCACTGATGGTGCGGCCGAGCAAAATCCCCAACATGATCCCGCTGACCACCGTGCCCACATTGCGCCCGCGTTCGTGGGGCTGCGACATCACTGCCGCAAAGGGCACCAGTTGCTGCGGAACGCAACACACCACGCCCAGCCCGAACGAGGCGCCGATCAACGCCCAGATACTCGGCGCAAAAGCCGCCGCCAAGGCAAAGCAGAACGCCAGCGCAATCTGCCCGAGTACCAGCTTGCGCCGATCAAAGCGGTCGCCCATGGGCAATAAAAACGCCAACCCGGTGGCAAACCCCAGCAAGGCCGCGCCTGCCACCAGGTTGACCGTCGACACTGCGACGCCCATGTCCGAGGCGATCAACGGCAGCACCGGCTGGGTGCAGTAAATGTTGGTGACCACCGCGCCGGCGATCACCGCCATCATGATGATCTTGCCTCGCGGCGGTGCATTCTCGGATGTCATGGCGTTTGCCTCATGTCGCTGGGGGATGAGTCGCCAACCTTACGCAGTCGCGTTTATGTCGATAATCCCCTAGGATCGGGAATCATCCTTCCAAAAATTGATAGGGCGTTATGAACCGTCTTGAATCGATGTCGGTGTTTGTTGCGGTGGTGGAGGCGGGCAGCCTGTCGGCGGCTGCGCGCCAGTTGGGCATGCCGCTGGCCACCGTCAGCCGTAAAGTCGCGGAACTGGAAGCTCACCTGAAATCCCGGCTGCTGCACCGCACCACGCGGCAGTTGTCGCTGACGGACGTGGGCGCTTCCTATCTGGCGGCGTGCCGGCGGATTCTCGAAGAGATCGGCGAAGCCGAACGGGCCGCCACCGGCGAATATGCCGTGCCCAAAGGCGAGCTCACGGTGACCGCGCCCATCGTGTTCGGGCGCCTGCATATCGTGCCGGTGGTGGCGGAGTTTCTGGCGCAGTACCCCGAGATCAGCGTCAACCTGGTGCTCACCGACCGCGTAGTACACCTGATGGAAGAACAGTGCGATGTGGCCGTGCGCATTGGTGACCTGCCGGACAGTTCGCTCAAGGCGCTGCAAGTCGGCACGGTGCGGCGGGTGGTGTGTGCCAGTCCTCATTATCTGCAAACCCATGGCGAACCGACCACGCCGCAGACGCTGACGGACCACAGTTGCATCACCTTTGAAGTGCTGTCCTCGGTGGGCGCGTGGGTGTTTGGGGCGGGTAAAGCGCAACAGAGCGTGCCCGTGCATTCGCGGCTGTCGGTGAACACCGCGGAAGCGGCGATTACGGCGGCAACGCTGGATGTTGGCGTGATTCGGGTGCTGTCGTATCAAGTGGCGGACGCAGTGCAAAAGGGTGATTTACAGGTGGTGCTGCAGCCCTACGAATCAGCGACGTTGCCGATCAGCTTGGTGCACAAAGGGCAGGCGCCATTGCCGCTGAAGGTGCGCGCCTTCCTGGATTTCGTCACCCCGCGACTGCGCGTGCGTGACGCAAATATCCCCTGATGTACGCACAACCAATGTGGGAGCTGGCTTGCCTGCGATACCGTTGGGTCAGTTGGCAGATGGGTAGCTGACACACCGCTATCACAGGCAAGCCAGCTCCCACACTAGATCGCCTCAGCCATCAGGCCACGGGACACTCCCGATTCAGCGCTTGATCCACCAACAATTGCGCAATCTCAACCATCTGCACCACTGCCAGCACCTGCTTGCGGCTTGATCCATCCAAGTGCTCGGCACAGTCGTAGGCACACACCGTCGCCGATTCCAGCATCTCGCTGGCATTGCTCAAGGCAACTTCGGTACTGAGGCCGGGGCGGACGGTGAAGATGAGGTTGGGTGGGGTTTGTGGGGTGTCATCCGAGGCGGATGGCGGAGGGTTAGGCGTGACTTTTTTCATGGTGAAGCTCCTATGAATGAGCACCTCCATCTCGCTACCACACGATGTAAGGAGGCGACTGTACACGGGGTGGTAGACCGGTCATAGAAACCCGGCAGGCCGAAGCCTCCCGTGCACAGCCGCCACAAAGCAGCCCGCACAAAAAAACGCCCGTAAGCGTTTTGGGGATCTATGAAAGAACCGGGCTACCACACCCGTTCGCTGATTTTGCAGCGACCCGCGAAGGTTAGCGGCGAGGTTGCTCGGACGCAACCTGAAAGATGTGTAGGGCAGGTCCCACAACTGACCACCCACCCTGTGGCGAGGGAGCTTGCTCCCGCTGGACTGCGCAGCAGTCCCAACCCAGCCACCTTCGATCCACCTGACACACCGCGTCCGTCGTTTTTTGGGGCCGCTTCGCAGCCCAGCGGGAGCAAGCTCCCTCGCCACAGGGGATTGCAGTGGCTTTGCAACCTTTCACAAAACCTTCATCAAACCGCCCCCCGCCAGTCATGTGCAAGTAATAGCACTGACACCTCCCGCGCCTACTGTCGTTTGAACTCAACCGCAGCCCTTGTGTGGCTGTTCAAACCAGACAGAGAAGCCCATGACTCACGCTATCCATGTCGATCACTTGAACAAGACCTTTGCGAAGAAGTCCGCATTGGTCGACCTCGAACTCACCATTGCCGCAGGTGAGATGGTCGCGCTGATTGGCGCTTCCGGTTCCGGCAAGTCCACGTTGTTGCGCCATTTGGCGGGCCTGGCCTGTTGCGACAAGAGCAACGGTGGCAGCGTCAAGGTGTTGGGCCGGGAGGTGCAGGCCAGTGGGCGCTTGAATGGCAAGGTGCGGCGGTTGCGCGCAGACATCGGCTACATCTTCCAGCAGTTCAACCTGGTCAACCGCCTGAGCGTGCTCGACAACGTATTGCTCGGCTGCCTGGGCCGCATGCCACGCTGGCGCGGCAACCTCGGTTTGTTCAATGCCGAGGAAAAAGCCTTTGCCCTCGAATCCCTCGCCCGCGTGGGCTTGGCCGACCTGGCCGGGCAGCGTGCTTCGACCTTGTCCGGCGGCCAGCAGCAGCGCGTGGCGATTGCCCGTGCATTGACCCAGCGCGCCGAAGTGATCCTCGCCGATGAGCCTATTGCCTCGCTGGACCCGGAGTCGGCGCGCAAGGTCATGGAGATCCTCGCCGACATCAACCGCCGCGACGGCAAGACCGTGGTGGTGACCCTGCATCAAGTCGATTACGCCATGCGTTATTGCCCGCGTGCCGTGGCCCTTAAAGGCGGCCGCATTCATTTCGACGGGCAGGGCAGCGCCATGAGCAGCCAGTTCCTCAACGATTTGTACGGTGCCGACATCGACATCAGCCTGATGTTTTCCGACCACACCCGCACAGCCGTCGCCACGCCTCGGCTGGCCATGGCGCGCGCTTGAAACCCTACTCACGACCCACAGGAATCCCGTCCATGTTGAACCGTATCGGCCAAGTGTTTCTGTCTGCGGTGTTGCTGGCCGGCGCCGCCATGGGCACTGCCCAGGCCGCCGACAAAGCCATCAACTTCGGCATCATGTCCACCGAGTCTTCGCAGAACCTCAAGAGCATCTGGCAGCCGTTTTTGGATGACATGCACAAGAAAACAGGCCTGACCATCAACGCCACCTTCGCCTCCGACTACGCCGGTTTGATCCAGGGCATGCGCTTTAACAAGGTCGACGTGGCCTGGCTGGGCAACAAGGCGGCGATGGAAGCGGTGGACCGTTCCAACGGCGAGATCTTCGCCCAGACCGCCGCCGCCAACGGCGCCGCCGGTTACTGGAGCGTGCTGATCGTGCGCAAGGACAGCCCGATCAACAACGTCGACGACATGCTCAAGAACGCCAAGAACCTGACCTTCGGCAACGGTGACCCGAACTCCACCTCGGGCTACCTGGTGCCGGGCTACTACGTGTTCGCCAAGAACCATGTGGATGCCGCCACCGCGTTCAAACGCACGCTCAACTCCAGCCATGAAGTCAACGCACTCAGCGTGGCCAAGGGGCAGTTGGACGTGGCCACCTTCAACACCGAAAGCTGGGACCGCCTGGAAGTCACCCAGCCGGACAAAGCCGCAATGCTCAAGGTGATCTGGAAATCGCCGCTGATTCCGGCCGACCCGATGGTGTGGAGCAAGGCGCTGACGGACAGCGAGAAAACCAAGATCCGTGATTTCTTCGCCCACTACGGCGACACCGATGAAGAGAAGGCGGTGTTGAAGAACATGCAACTGGGCAAGTTCCTCGCCTCCAACGACGACCAGCTCTTGCCGATCCGCCAACTGGAGCTGTTCAAGCAGCGCACCACCATCAGTGCCGACAACAAGCTTGAGGCAGCCGACAAGGCCAAGAAGCTCGCCGACATCGATGCTGACCTGGCCAAGCTGCAACAGCGCATCTCCGAGCTGGACAAGAAAACTGCGGCAAACGGCTAACCCCAGTAGGAACCGGCTTTTGTGGCGAGGGAGCTTGCTCCCGCTGGGGTGCGAAGCACCCCAATAGCTGGCGACTGTTTCGCAGTCGAACGGGAGCAAGCTCCCTCGCCACAGAAAGCACACCTCACAACAACTGAGAGTGAACCCATGACTACCTTACACGCTGAAGCCGTCGGCAAGCGCACCTGGCCGCAATACCTCGGCTGGGGCCTGTTCCTGGTCCTGTTGGCCTGGGCCTGGCACGGCGCCGAGATGAACCCGCTGGCGCTGTACCGCGATTCCGGAAACATGGCGACCTTCGCCGCCGACTTCTTCCCGCCCGACTTCCACGAATGGCGCTCCTACCTCAAGGAGATGATCGTCACCGTACAAATCGCCCTGTGGGGCACGGTGCTGGCCATCGTCTGCTCGGTGCCGCTGGGCATCTTGTGCGCCGACAACATCACCCCGTGGTGGGTCCACCAACCGCTGCGCCGCGTGATGGATGCCTTCCGCTCCATCAATGAAATGGTGTTCGCGATGTTGTTCGTGGTCGCCGTCGGCCTCGGTCCGTTTGCCGGTGTATTGGCCTTGTGGATCAGCACCACCGGCGTGCTCGCCAAGCTGTTTGCCGAAGCCGTCGAGGCCATCGACCCCGGCCCGGTAGAAGGCGTGCGAGCCACCGGCGCGAGTGCTTTGCAGGAGGTGATCTACGGCGTGATCCCGCAAGTGATGCCGCTGTGGGTGAGCTACGCGCTGTACCGCTTCGAAGCCAATGTGCGCTCGGCCACCGTAGTGGGCATGGTCGGCGCCGGCGGGATCGGCGTGATCCTCTGGGAAAACATCCGCGCTTTCCAGTTCGTACAGACCTGCGCGGTGCTGCTGGTGATCATCGTGGTGGTGAGCTGTATCGACGTGCTGTCCCAACGCCTGCGCAAGCAGTTCATCTGACGCCGGAGGGGTGCCCGCGCGGCGCTTTTTTTAAGCATGCAGTTGTCTAGACAAGATGAGCCGGTGTACCGCGAACTCGCGGATATCCTGCGCCGTGAATTGAGCAGCTACCAGGCCGGTGACTTCCTGCCCGGCGAGGTGCACATGGCCGAGCGCTTTGGCGTCAACCGCCACACCTTGCGCCGCGCCATCGACGAGTTGGTGTTCGAAGGCAGCCTGCTGCGCCGTCAGGGCAAGGGCACTCAAGTGCTCGACCGCCCGCTGATTTACTCGATGGGCGCCGAGACCTCCTACAGCCAATCGCTGTCGGCCCAGGGCGTCGGCGTGCAGGCGGTGTTGCTCAAGCGCCGCTATTGCTACGCCAGCCGCGACGAAGCCCTGCATTTGGGCATCGCCGAGATGGCCCCGATGATAGAGCTGCAAACCCTGCGCAAGCTCGACCACCAGCCCGTCAGCCTGATCCGCCATCGCTACTGCGCCAGCCGTGCGCCGTTGCTGGCGGATTACACCGGCGGCTCCCTGCGCCAGTACCTGCGTGAACGAGCGCTGCCGCTGACCCGCACCCAAAGCCTGATCGGTGCGCGTTTGCCCAACCGTGATGAAGCCGCGCTGCTGATGATGCCTCGGCACTTGCCGGCCCTCACGGTGTTTACCCTTTCCTGCGATCGCGATGGCCGCCCGGTGGAGCTGGCGCAGTCCACCAGCCGTTCGGATCGCTTCCAGTACCAAGTGGTGACTTGAATGATGAGTGTGTCCCCGCGACAACATTGGATCGGCGTATTAGCCCGCGCCCAGCTCAATGAACTGCAACCCTTTGAGGCCGCGTTGAAAGACGCCGAGTACCAACTGATCCGCGCCCCGGAAATCGGCATGACCCTGGTACGCGGGCGCATGGGCGGTGACGGCGCAGCCTTCAACGTCGGTGAAATGAGCGTGACCCGCTGCGTGGTGCGCCTGGCCGACGGCCGTACCGGCTACAGCTACCTGGCCGGGCGCGACAAGCTGCATGCCGAGTTGGCCGCGTTGGCCGATGCCCATCTGCAAGGCACGCAACCGAGCCTGTGGCTCAGCGACTTGATCACCTCCCTGGCCACTGCCCAAGCCAAACGCCGCGCCGAAAAAGAAGCCGACACCGCTGCCACCAAGGTCGAGTTCTTCACCTTGGTGCGAGGAGAAAACTGATGAACGCTCAACTGTTGCAACCGGCGTTTGTCGAGCCGGTGCTGGATGCCCAACGCGGCTTTCGTGCGGCCCTCAAGGCGTTGGCCGAACCCGGTTTGATCCAGCATCTGCCGTCCGCGCCACGCCTCGACGGCCTGGCGCCCGCCACCTACGCGCTGTGCCTGGCCCTGCTGGATATGGACACGCCGCTGTGGCTGGCGCCGAGCTTCGACACGCCGCTGATCCGCGCCAACCTGGCCTTCCACTGCGGTTGCCCGCTCACCGATAAACGCGAAGACGCGGTGTTCGCGCTGCTCGGCGAGCAAGACCTGCTCGACCTCGGCGGCTTCGACCACGGCAACGACCGTTACCCGGATCAGTCCTGCACCTTGCTGGTTCAACTTACCGACCTGGAGTCCGGTCGCGGCCTGCACTGGCGCGGCCCAGGGATCAAAACCCAGCGCCTGGTCAACCTGCCGGTGCCGCAAGCCTTCTGGCAAGAGCGCCAACGCCGCGAAGCCTTCCCGCGTGGTCTGGACCTGGTGTTCACCGCCGGCCACCACCTGATCGGCCTGCCGCGCAGCAGCCGTATTGCACAGGAGCACGCCTGATGTACGTAGCCGTCAAAGGTGGCGAACAGGCCATCGACAATGCCCACCGCCTGCTGGCAAAAAAACGTCGGGGCGATACCGCCATTCCTGAACTCAGCGTGAGGCAAATCCGCGAGCAATTGCCGCTGGCGGTGGCGCGGGTGATGACCGAAGGCTCGTTGTTCGACGAAGAGCTGGCTGCGCTGGCGATCAAGCAGTCAGCAGGGGATTTGGTCGAGGCGATCTTCCTGCTGCGCGCCTACCGCACCACGCTGCCGCGCTTCAGCCCGAGCCTGCCGATTGATACGTCGCAGATGTGCTTGAGCCGACGTTTGTCGGCCACCTTCAAGGACGTGCCCGGTGGTCAACTGCTCGGCCCGACCTTCGACTACACCCACCGTCTGCTGGATTTTTCGCTGCTGGCCGAAGGTCAATACCCAGGCCCACAGACCACGGCGGACGCGCAGATTGACGCCTGCCCACGGGTGCTCGGTTTGCTCGCCAAAGAAGGCTTGATCAAAAACGAAGCCGACGACAACGCCAGCGTTGCCGACATCACCCGCGACCCGTTGGAATACCCGGCCAGCCGTGCCGAGCGCCTGCAAGCCCTGGCCCGTGGCGACGAAGGTTTTCTGCTGGCGCTGGGCTACTCGACCCAACGCGGTTACGGCCGCAACCACCCGTTTGCCGGTGAGATTCGCATCGGCGACGTCGAAGTGTGGATCGACCCCGAAGAGTTGGGCTTTCCCATCTGCCTGGGCAGCATCGAAGTCACCGAGTGCGAGATGGTCAACCAATTCGTCGGCTCGGCCACTGAGCTGGCGCAGTTCACCCGTGGTTACGGCCTGGCGTTCGGGCATGCCGAGCGCAAGGCCATGGGCATGGCGCTGGTCGACCGCTCGCTGCGCGCCGGGGAATACAACGAAGAAGTCGTCTCACCGGCCCAACGCGAAGAGTTTGTGCTGGCCCATTGCGACAACGTCGAGGCGGCGGGGTTTGTTTCGCACCTCAAATTGCCTCACTACGTGGACTTCCAGTCCGAGCTGGAACTGATCCGCAAACTGCGCCAACCGGCCGAGGGCAACCGCCATGAATGACTTGACCCTACCGGCTGTGCGCGACCCGGCGTACAACTTCGCCTACCTCGACGAACAGACCAAACGCATGATCCGCCGCGCCTTGCTCAAGGCCGTGGCGATTCCCGGTTACCAAGTGCCGTTTGGCGGCCGCGAAATGCCGTTGCCTTACGGCTGGGGCACCGGCGGCATGCAATTGACCGCCGCGATCCTCGGTGATGATGACGTGCTCAAGGTGATCGACCAGGGCGCCGACGACACCACCAATGCCGTGTCGATCCGGCGCTTTTTCGCCCGCACGGCGGGGGTTGCCACCACCGAAGCGACGCCCGACGCCAGCGTGATCCAGACCCGCCACCGCATCCCGGAAACGGCGCTGCAGGCCGGTCAGATCATGGTTTACCAGGTGCCGATCCCCGAGCCGCTGCGCTTTATCGAACCCTCGGAAACCGAGACCCGCACCATGCACGCCCTCAATGACTACGGGGTGATGCACGTCAAACTCTACGAAGACATCGCCACCTTCGGCCATATCGCCACCAGCTACGCCTACCCGGTGATGGTCGATGAGCGCTACGTGATGGACCCGTCGCCGATCCCCAAATTCGACAACCCCAAACTCGACATGAGCCCGGCGCTGATGCTGTTCGGCGCCGGTCGCGAAAAGCGCCTGTACGCGGTGCCGCCGTACACCCAGGTCACCAGCCTGGACTTCGAAGACCATCCGTTCGAAGTGCAGCAGTGGGAACACAACTGCGCCATCTGCGGCAGCCACGACTCCTTCCTCGACGAGCTGATTCTCGACGACGCGGGAACCCAGAGTTTTGTGTGTTCCGACACCTGGTATTGCGCCCAACGGGTCAAGGAGAACAACCAGTGAGCCAGCCTTTGCTTGAAGTACGTGACCTGTCGTTGCTTTACGGCCCGGAGAAGGGCTGCCAGGGCGTCAGCTTTGATCTTTACCCGGGTGAAGTGCTGGGGATTGTCGGCGAATCCGGCTCAGGTAAATCCACCTTGCTCTCGCTGCTGAGCGGGCGTTTGCCGCCGCAAGCCGGCAGCATCGGCTACCGCAGCAAGGACGGCGAATGGCTGGATTTGTACAGCGCCAGCGAAGCCGAGCGCCGCACCTTGCTGCGCACCGAATGGGGCTTTGTCGAGCAGAACCCACGGGACGGCCTGCGCATGGGCGTTTCGGCCGGTGCCAACATCGGCGAACGCCTGATGGCCCAAGGCGTGCGCAACTACGCGCAACTGCGCGGCGCCGGTCTGGATTGGCTCGGCCAGGTGGAAATCGACCCGCAGCGCATCGACGACTTGCCGCGCACCTTCTCGGGCGGCATGCAGCAGCGCCTGCAAATCGCCCGCAACCTCGTCTCCAGCCCGCGCCTGGTATTCATGGACGAACCCACCGGCGGCCTGGATGTGTCGGTGCAAGCGCGCCTGCTCGACCTGTTGCGCGGCCTGGTACGTGAGCTGGATCTGGCGGTGGTGATCGTCACCCACGACCTGGCCGTTGCGCGTTTGCTCGCCGACCGCCTGATGGTGATGCGCCGCTCCCATGTGGTGGAAACCGGGCTCACTGACCAGATCCTCGACGATCCACAGCACCCTTACTCTCAACTGCTGGTGTCTTCGGTATTGCAGCCATGACAAATGCCTTGATCGAGGTCCGTGACCTCTCGAAAACCTTCACCCTGCATCAGCAACACGGCGTGGTGCTTAACGTGTTGCGCGGTGTGGCGTTCAGTGTGCAGGGCGGTGAGTGCCTGGTGCTGCATGGCCAGTCCGGCGCGGGTAAAAGCACCTTGCTGCGCACCCTGTACGGCAACTACCTGCCGGCGGGCGGCAGCATCCGTGTGCAGCATGCCGGTGAGTGGCTGGAGCTGGTCGGCGCCGAGCCGCGTGACATTCTTCAGGTGCGTCAGCAGACCCTCGGTTACGTCAGCCAGTTTCTGCGCGTCATCCCCCGCGTGGCCTGCCTGGACGTGGTGATGGAGCCGGCCCTGGCGCGTGGCTGGGCCAAGGCCGATGCGCAAGCCCGCGCCGAACAGTTGCTTACGCGTCTGAACATCCCGCAGCGCTTGTGGCAACTGGCGCCCGGCACTTTCTCCGGTGGTGAGCAACAGCGCGTCAACATCGCCCGTGGCTTCATGGTCGCCTGGCCGGTAATGTTGCTGGACGAACCTACCGCGTCCCTGGACGACAACAACCGCCAGGTGGTGCTGGAACTGATGAACGAAGCCAAGGCCGCCGGCGCGGCGCTGATCGGCATCTTCCACGACCGCGCCGCCCGTGAAGCGGTCGCCGACCGCCATTTCGACATGACCCCTGCAGCCGTTGCCGAAGAGGAATACGCCCATGCCCGCTGAACAGATCCTCACCCATGCCCAGGTCGTCACGGCGGAGCGCATGTTCCTGGGCACGGTGGTGCTGCGCGACGGCAAGATTGTCGACATCGCCGAAGGCCGCAGCCAGTTGCCCCAGGCTCAGGACCTGGGCGGCGATTGCCTGCTGCCGGGCCTGGTAGAGCTGCATACCGACAACCTGGAAAAACACATGACCCCGCGCCCAGGCGTGGATTGGCCGTCGATCTCGGCGGTGCTCAGCCATGATGCGCAAATCATCGCGGCGGGGATCACTACAGTGTTCGACGCGGTGTCCATCGGCGATGTGAACCCCAAGGGCAACCGCATGAAAAAGCTGCCGGCGATGCTCGACGCGATCGCCCAGGCTGAAGACGCCGGCTTGACCCGCGCCGAACACCACCTGCACCTGCGCTGCGAGCTGTGCCACCCGGACACCCTCAGCGTGTTCCGCGACCTGGTGGAAAACCCGCTGGTGCGCCTGGTGTCGGTGATGGACCATTCGCCGGGCCAGCGACAGTTCGTGCTCGAATCCAAGTACCGTGAGTACTACATGGGCAAGTACCACCTCAACGACGAAACCATGGACGCGTTTATCGTGCTGCAAATGGCCAATTCCAAGCAATACAGCGACCGCTATCGCGCCGCCATTGTTGCGCATTGCCTGGAACGCGGCCTGTCGGTGGCCAGCCATGACGACGCGACGCTGGCGCATGTGGAGGAGTCGGCGGGCTATGGCATGACCATTGCTGAATTCCCCACCACGCTTGAGGCGGCCAAGGGCTGCCAGGCGCTGAACATGAAAGTGCTGATGGGCGCGCCGAACGTGGTGCGCGGCGGGTCGCACTCGGGTAATGTGGCCGCCGCCGGCCTGGCTGCCGAGGGATTGCTGGATATACTTTCCAGTGACTACTACCCGGCCAGCCTGTTGCAGGCGGCCTTTGTGCTGGCCGATCAACAGGACGGCGGCGACCTGTCGCGGGCCGTCAAGATGATCAGCCTGGCGCCTGCACAAGCGGCGGGCCTCAATGATCGCGGTGAAATTGCCATTGGCCTGCGGGCGGATTTGGTGCAAGCCCGCCGCTGCGAGGGGCTTCCTGTGGTGCAACAAGTCTGGCGACAAGCGAAGAGGGTGTTTTGATGGCAGGCAGGTTGATCTATCTCATCGGGCCATCCGGTTCGGGCAAGGACAGCCTGCTGGATGCCGCACGCCCACGCTTGGCCGAGCGCGGCTGCCGCATTGTGCGCCGGGTGATCACCCGCTCGCCGGAAGCGGTGGGCGAGGCCGCACAAGGGGTGAGCCCGGAACAGTTCGCCGCGATGCAGGCCGAGGGCGCGTTTGCCCTCAGTTGGCAGGCTAATGGGTTGTGGTATGGCATTCCCAAGGCCATCGACGAATGGCTGGCGGCGGGGGACGATGTGCTGGTCAATGGTTCGCGTGCGCACCTGGCGCAAACCCGCGAGCGCTATCCGAGCTTGATGGTATTGCTGTTGACGGTGGATCAGGCCGTATTGCGCCAGCGCCTGACGGCGCGCGGGCGCGAGTCCCAGGCCGATATCGAGGAACGCCTGGCGCGCAATGCGCGGTTCACCGCCGATTTGATCGCGGGTAATGGCGCCGGGTTGTTTGTGCTCGACAATTCCGGCCCGCTGGAAAACACCGTCGAGCGCTTGCTGTGCTGCCTCGATCACGGGCACACGGCATGCGCCTGACCTTACTGGGCACCGGTGATGCGCGGCAGGTTCCGGTGTATGGCTGCGAGTGCGCGGCGTGCGGTCTGGCGCGCAGTGACGCCAGCCTGCGCCGCCGCCCGTGCAGCGCGTTGATCGAGTGCGGCGAGCAGCGCTGGTTGATCGACAGCGGCTTGCCCGACCTCTGCGAACGCTTCCCGCCACGCAGCTTCAACGGGATTTTGCAGACGCACTATCACGCCGATCATGCGCAGGGTTTGTTGCACCTGCGCTGGGGCCAGGGCTTGATCATTCCGGTACACGGCCCCGCCGACTCGGAGGGTTTGTCCGACCTTTACAAACATCCGGGCATTCTCGATTTCAGCCAGCCGTTTGCCGAGTTTGAAACACGGCAGTTTGGTGAGCTGAGCGTCACTGCATTGCCGTTGCAACATTCAAAACCGACCTTGGGTTATCTGCTGGAAGGCGAGGGGCGGCGCATCGCCTACCTCACCGACACGGTGGGTTTGCCGCCGGCCACGTTGGCCTGGTTGCAACGGGAGCCGTTGGACGTGTTGGTACTCGACTGCTCCATGCCGCCGCAGCCGCAAGCGCCGCGTAACCACAATGACCTGACGTTGGCGTTGCAGAGCATTGAGGAGACGGGTGCGAAATTGGGCGTTTTGACCCATGTGGGGCACACCTTGGATACGTGGCTACTGGAGCACCGACGCGAGTTGCCACGGCATGTGACGGTGGCCTGGGATGGCCGGATTATTTGAACACCGCATAACCCTGTGGGAGCTGGCTTGCCTGCGATGGCATCAACTCGGTGTGCCTGATGTGCAGAGGTGTCTGCATCGCAGGCAAGCCAGCTCCCACATTTAGACTGTGTTGCATCAGGTAGATAGGCTTTTGCTTTGCACTTGATCTGGCTCTTGCTTCAACCACTCTACTCCAAAGCGCGCTGCAAACGCCTTGCGCCCCTTGGCGGTGACCTCCAGCGCGCGGCTGTCCAGATCCTGAGTCACCCACCCACGACGAATCACGCACTGCAAGACCGCTGCGCCCAATGCCCCGGCCAAATGCGGGCGGCGCATGCTCCAGTCCAGGCAGGCACAGGCGAAACGCCGACGTTGCGCGCGCAACGCAGGCATATCCAGCCCCAACGCGATCATTGCGGTTTCGCCGGGGGCCGTCAGTGCATAGGTGCCGTCGCCAACCAGCCAACCAGAGGCGATGAAATGGTCGTGCAGGTGCACCGCCAGCGTGCCGGCCATGTGGTCGTAGCAGGTGCGTGCGAGCTGCAGGCGGTTGGGCGTGCTGGGGACAAATGCCTGGGCGGTGTTGCGGCTGATCACCATCAACCCTTCGATGGCCTGGGCCACGTGTGCGCCGGCGAGGCTGTAGTAACGGTGTCGGCCCTGGGTGTGCAGCGTGAGCAGGCCATCGTCCTTGAGCCTGGCCAAGTGGGCGCTGGCCGTCGAAGTGCTGACGCCGGCAATCACGGCCATCTCGGTACTGGTGCGCGCATGGCCATCCATCAGCGCGCAGAGCATTTTTGTGCGCGCAGGCTCTGCTATCGCACCGGCGATTTGTGAGAGTGCCGCGTCATCATCAAAGGCGTTCATATTTCGTTCCTGAACGAATCATTGCCGCGTGGGAGGGCCGATAGTAACGCTTCTTTAAGCACAGGACGTCCCGGATGACACCGCTGCAAGCCGCTACCCATGTTGATCCCTATCCGTATTACGCAAGCCTGCGTCGCCATGAAGAACTGCTGTTCGATGCCGAGTTGGGGCTGTGGGTCGCCAGCCGCGCCAAGACGGTAGAGGCGGTGCTGGCACACCCGGATTGTCGCGTACGCCCGTTGCATGAGCCGGTGCCCAAGGCGCTTGCACAGGGCGCGGCAGGACAGGTTTTTGCGCGGTTGATGCGCATGAACGAAGGCCCGGCGCATCGATGCCCGCGGGCGGCGATTGAACCCGCGTTGGCGGCGGTGGAGGCGTCGGCCATTGCTGAACGGGTCGCTCGGTTGATCGGCAGCGTGCAGACCCTGGATGCACTGATGTTTACCTTGCCCGTCTCGGTGGTCGCGTCGCTGCTGGGATGCCCGGCGCCACAGCTGGCATGTGTCGCCGGGCTAACGCGGGCGTTTGTCGCCGGCCTTTCACCGCTGAGCAGTGAAGCGCAGTTGTGCAATGCGCAGGCCGGCGCGTCGCAGTTGCAGCAGATGTTTTGTGCGGTGTTGGAAGAAACAGCGCTGCTGGCTCATATCCGCAGTGGCAACTGGGAAAGTGCGCAGGTATTGACGGCCAATTTGATCGGCCTGTTGTCGCAGACCTGCGAAGCCAGCGCCGGGTTGATCGGCAACTCACTGGTGATGCTCGCGCGGCACCCTGAGCGGGTTGCGCAGATTATGCGCACGCCAGCCCTCGCCACGGCGCTGGTGGAGGAGGTGGCGCGTTACGATTCACCGGTGCAAAACACACGGCGATTCGTGGCGGCGCGCTGCACCATCGGCAACCGGGTGTTGGCGGCGGGAGAGAGTGTTTTAGTCCTGCTGGCATCGGCCAATCGGGACGCTGAGGCCAACCTCGATCCCGACAGTTTTGTGCTGGCGCGCACGCAACGGCGTCTGTTCAGCTTTGGTATCGGGCGCCATCAGTGCCCAGGCCAACAGATGGCGTTGACGATCGCCGCGCAAGCGCTGTTGGGTTTGTTGCGTCATCAGCCTGCCTTGCTGGCGGACGCTGGCCGGTTCAGCTACTGGCCCTCGCTTAACGGCCGTATCCCCAGGTTCAGCGCTGCGGCGCTAAGCCAGTAACCCTTCTGCATTTCAATATTCAGCAAAACACCCGGCAGTCCGACTAACAAAAACTGTGCTTGAGTAAAGATAACTCTAGGGTTACTTTTATTCGGGCCAAGCCAAGGAGGCTGGGGTGCAAAGCAGGTTATTGATCAAGGAGCTGCAAGAGGCGGGTTGGGTGCTGGATCGGGTCACGGGCAGTCATCATGTTTTTACCCACCGCTATAACCCGTACACGATCCCGGTGCCTCATCCCAAAAAGGACCTGCCTATGGGCACGGTCCGCAGCATCAGAAAGCGCGCCGGGCTGTTTCAGTTTTAAGGAGAGCATGCATGCAATACCCAATGTGTATCGAATGGGGCGATGACTTCACCGCCACCGGTATCCAGATCCCCGATATTCCAGGCGCGGTCACTGCCGGGGACAGTTTTGAAGAGGCGTATAACGCAGCGGTAGAGATCGCCCACATCCTGCTGCAAGAGATCGCGGCCGAAGGCGGGGTGATTCCGATGCCGACGTCAGTGGCCAACCACCATGCCCACGAAGATTACGCAGGCATGGGCTGGGGGATGCTGGAGTTGGATATCTCGCCCTATCTGGGCAAGACCGAAAAGGTCAATGTGACCTTGCCCGGTTATGTCATTCAGCGCATCGACCGCTATGTGCGCGAGCACAAGGTCAAAAGCCGCTCGTCGTTTCTGGCGGATGCGGCGTTGGAGAAGTTGGTGCGTTCTTAAGCGGTAGCCACCTCGGCCTGGCGCGAAGCACCCAGGAACCGCAACAACGCCACCAGCGGGAACGCACTGCCCACCAGCATCACGCCCAGCCAGCCGCCGTGTTCATACACGCTGCTGGCAATCGCCGAGCCGAAGGCGCCGCCGATGAAGATGCTGGTCATGTACAGCGCGTTCAGGCGGCTGCGGCTGTTGGCGTCGAGGGCGTAGATGGTGCGTTGGCCGAGGACCATGTTCATCTGCACGCAGAAGTCCAGGACCACGCCGGTCACCGCCAGGCCGATCACGCTGTACAACGGGTGCACAAAGGCTGGCAGAAAACTCAACGCGGCAAACAGCATGGCCAGCAGTGAAGCGCGGTGCGTGTGCCCGGCATCGGCCAGGCGCCCGGCGATAGGCGCGGCGATGGCGCCCAGGGCGCCGACCAGGGCAAACAGGGCGATTTCGCTTTGGCTCAGGCCGTGGTTACGCGCCAGCTCCAACGGTGCAGCGGTCCAGAACAGGCTGAAAGTGGCGAACATGCAGCCTTGGTAGAAGGCGCGCTGACGCAGTAGCGGTTGCTTGCGCAGCAAGGTGCCCAGCGAGCCCAGCAGTTGGCCGTAACTGGCGCTGTGGTCGGGTTGGCGCTTGGGGATAGTCAGCATCAGCACGGCACTGATAAACACCATCACCGCGGCCGCCGCCATGAACATCGCACGCCAGCCAAAGTGGTCAGCCACCAGGCTGGACACCGGCCGCGCCAGCAGGATGCCCAGCAACAGGCCGCCCATGATGCTGCCGACTACACGGCCTCGGGACTCGGCGGGCGCCAGGTGCGCGGCCAGCGGGATAAGAATCTGCACCGAGACGGAACTGAAGCCGATCAGCAACGACACAAGCAGGAACACATTCGGCTGCTCGGCAAACGCCGCACCCAGTAGGCTGGCGATGGCCACCAGGTTGGTGATGATCATCAGCTTGCGGTTTTCCAGCAGGTCGCCCAGCGGCACCAGAAAGAACAGGCCCAAGGCATAGCCGATTTGCGTGAGTGAGACAATCAGGCTCGCCAGTGCCGGGGTCAGGCCGATGTCCGGCGCGATCAACTCGATGATCGGCTGGGCGTAGTAGATGTTGGCAACAATGGCGCCGCAACAGAACGCAAACAGCATCACCATGCCTCGGGTCATGGTGCTTGAAGCGTGTGAGGTAGCGGTCATGGTGTTCTCATTCAAGCGAAGGAAGGTAGCGGGCGAGAGTAAAGACAACGTCTGCGCCGGTGTAGAGCGCGCGCATTGATATCACTCATGCCGCAAATTAATGACTGAATCGTTAACTTTTGGGGCGAGCGCCAATGATACATTCAGGCATAACTGTCGAAACAGGAAATCCACTGCGATGAAAATCACGCTGAACAAGATGCTCCTGGCCTCCACCCTGGCTGCGGCCATGGCCATCGGGCTGGCCAACGCCGCCGAGGCCCCACGGGTCGGCGTACGCGGCGCCATTACTGCGATGGACGGTGACGCGATGCACGTCAAGGTCAACAGTGGCGAAGAGGTTGTGGTGCATCTGACGCCGGCCACCCAGGTACGCGCCGTTACCTTGGCCAAGATCGATGAGATCAAGCCCGGCAGCTACATTGGCTCGGCTGCCATGCCGAACGCCGATGGCACCCTGACTGCGCTGGAAGTCCACGTATTCCCACCGGCCATGGCCGGCACGGGTGACGGGCACCGCGCGTTTGATTTGAAAGAAGGCAGCAGCATGACCAACGGCACGGTTGGCGACCTGGTGGTCAGCAACGGGCGCACCCTGACCGTGAAGTACAAAGGCGGCGAGCAGAAGATTGTGGTGCCGGATGATGTGCCGATCGTGAACCTGGAGCCGGGCGATCGCAGCTTGCTCAAGGCGGGCGTGAAGGTGGTGTTGTTTGCGGCGCAGGGCGCGGATGGGACCATTACGGCCCAGGCGATCTCAGCTGGCAAGGATGGCGTGACACCGCCGATGTAACGGACCCAACACAAAACAAATGTGGGAGCTGGCTTGTGTGGGAGCTGGCTTGCCTGCGATAGCATCCCCTCGGTGTAACTGACACACCGAGGGGATGCTATCGCAGGCAAGCCTGCTCCCACATTTTTTACCGCGTACCTTCAGTTATTGACCCGAATAGATCTGGTCAAAAATCCCGCCATCATTGAAGTGAGTTTTCTGCACGGTACGCCAGTCACCAAAGGTCTTCTCCACCGACAGGAAGTCGACTTTCGGGAAGCGGTCGGTGTACTTGGCCAGCACTTTCGGGTCACGTGGGCGCAGGTAGTTGTTGGCGGCGATTTCCTGACCTTCCGGCGACCACAGGTACTTCAGGTAATCCTCGGCAGCCACACGGGTGCCTTTCTTGTCGACCACTTTGTCGACCACCGACACCGGCGGCTCGGCTTCGGCGGAGACGCTTGGGTAGATCACTTCGAACTGATCACGGCCGAATTCACGGGCGATCATTTCGGCTTCGTTCTCAAAGGTCACCAGCACATCGCCGATCTGGTTGGTCATGAAGGTGGTGGTAGCGGCACGGCCGCCAGTGTCCAGCACCGGTGCATGTTTGAACAATTCACCGACGAACTTCTTCGCCTTGTCTTCATCACCACCATTTTTCAGCACATAACCCCAGGCCGACAGGTAGGTGTAGCGGCCATTACCCGAGGTCTTCGGATTGGGCACGATTACTTGCACGCCATCTTTGAGCAGGTCGGGCCAGTCTTTCAGGGCTTTGGGGTTGCCCTTGCGCACGATAAACACGGTGGCGGAGGTGAACGGCGCGCTGTTGTTCGGCAGGCGCGTGACCCAGTTGTCCGGCACCAGTTTGCCGTTGTCCGCCAGGGCATTGATGTCGGTGGCCATGTTCATGGTGATTACATCGGCCGGCAGGCCGTCGATCACCGAGCGCGCTTGTTTGCTGGAACCGCCGAAGGACATCTGCAACGTCAGCTTGTCGTTCGGATGCTCGGCTTCCCAGTGCTTCTGGAAGGCGGCGTTGTAGTCCTTGTAGAAGTCGCGCATCACGTCGTAGGAGACGTTAAGCAGTGTGACCGGTGCGGCTTGCACGGCACCGGCCAGGGCCAGGCCCGCGGCCAGAAGAGAGGCGCTGAGGATTTTTTTCACTGCTCATTCCTTGTTGTTCGAGAGAAGAGTGGGGGCAATTTGCCAGCGACTATAGCCGGGCCTGCATAGGCGTTTAAAGATTAAAACGTACTGTGCTTATTCCACTTTATGAAACAGGTTGCTGCCGCAGCGCGAGCAAAACGCTGCGTTGGGTTCGTGGCTGTTTTTCTTGCACACCGGGCAATCGTGTTCCAGCTGTTCACCGCGCATGGCGCTGGCCAGTTCAGCGGTAAAAATCCCGGTGGGCACGGCGATGATCGAGTAGCCGGTGATCATCACCAGCGATGAGATCACCTGGCCCAGCGGCGTCTTCGGCACGATATCGCCAAAGCCTACGGTGGTGAGGGTCACGATTGCCCAGTAAATGCCCTTGGGAATGCTGGTAAACCCGTGCTCCGGGCCTTCAATCACATACATCAGGGTGCCGAATACCGTCACCAGGGTGCACACGCTGACCAGGAACACCACGATCTTCTGTTTGCTGCCGCGCAGCGCCGCCATCAAGTAGTTGGCTTGCTTGAGGTACGGGCTGAGCTTGAGCACGCGGAAAATCCGCAGCATCCGAATGATGCGGATAATCAGCAGGTATTGGGCGTCGCTGTAATACAGCGCGAGGATGCCGGGCACGATGGCCAGCAAGTCCACCAAGCCATAAAAGCTGAAGGCGTAGCGCAAGGGTTTGGGCGAGCAGTACAGCCGCAAGCCGTACTCGATGGCGAAGATCAGCGTGAAGCCCCATTCGATATAGGCCAGCACATCGGCGTAGTTCTGGTGGATTTCGTCGATGCTGTCGAGCATCACGATCACAATGCTGGCAAGAATGATCAGTAGCAGGATGCCGTCAAAGCGCCGCCCGGCTGCGGTGTCGCTCTGGAATACCATGACATAGAGGCGCTGGCGCCAGTCGCTGTTGCTGTTCATAAAACCCGCCTGAATCGAATATCGAGCAAGCCTAGGGGGATTCGAACGGGCTGTCCACGCGGGCTTTGAACATCCGCTGCGTGGCGCGCACCAGCCAGCAGGCGAGGATAAACGGCGCAGTCAACGCGGGCAGGTGCAGGGTGGCAAAACCGGGTGTGAGGATAATCGCCAGCAGGATGCCCAGCAGTGGCAGCCACGGCTGGCGTCGTGACTGGCTCAAGGCCAGTGCCGCCAGCGCCGGGTTGTAGCTGTGCAGGCCGAGGAGGGCGCTGGCGGGTTCGTCGAGCAGTAGAGCGACCAGCACGCCAGCAGTAGCGCCGATCAAGGCCCACAGGGCGGCGCGACGGTTGGCCAACAACAAGCCGACGGCAATCAATACTCCCGCCAGTGGTTGGTCCAGCAGCATGACTTGCGCAAGGCCAATAAAGGGCGCGCTGACAATCGCAAAGAAGTTGGGCTCGACCAAGGCAAACGTAGGCTGAGGCGCGCTGCCGATCAACAGCCAACCCAGGCCGACAAAGGGCGCGGTGTACGCGGACAAGTCATCCGGGTGATGGGTATGTTTCAACCATAGCCGCGTGAGCATCGCACTCAGGCCGCCGCACGCCAGGATCAACGGCGGCAACAACGCAGACCAGGCGAAGTGCTGGCTGATCAACACACCCAGCAGCACGCCGTTGTAGCTATACAGGCCGGCCTGGCGCTCTGCCTTGGGATAACCCCGGCGCTGGGCCGTGAGCAAACCGGCGAGGCCGCCCAGCAACGCCCCGCCGAGCAAGGCCGGGGCGCCGATCAGGATGGCCAACAGGCACAGCAGGCCGCACAACGGCTGGCGCTGCAGGAATATCTGGCTGAAGCCGTTGAGCAGGGCTTCGGCCCAGTCGGGGCAGGTTGGGTTGTGCATGGTGGTTAGTCAGTGAGACCGAGTTGCCCTTATCGCAGGCAAGCCAGCTCCCACAGTTGGCTGTTTTCACACATAAAGAGGTGTGAACCCAATCAACTGTGGGAGCCGGGCTTGCCCGCGATGAGGCCCTTACAGACGCTAAATCAACGTCTCGATACGCAACGAATTGGTCGACCCCGGCTGCCCGAACGGCACTCCCGCCGTAATCACCAAGGTGTCCCCGCGCTGCGCCATGCCCTGCGCCTGGGCAATTTCCAGCGCCGTCGAGCACACTTCATCGACCTGGCGCAGCCGGTCATTGACCACCGAATGCACGCCCCAGGCCACACTCAGCCGCCGCGCCGTGGACAGGTTCGGCGTGAGGTTGAGGATCGGCGCCACCGGCCGTTCCCGCGCCGCGCGCAAGCTGGAACTGCCGGACTCGCTGTAGTTCACCAGCACCGCCACCGGCAGGATGCTGCTGATGCGCCGGATCGCGCAGCTGATGGCGTCCGACACCGTGGCATCCGCCTTGGGCCGGCTCACATCCAGTTGCGTCTGGTAATCCGGGCCGTTTTCCACTTGGCGGATGATCTTGCTCATCATCTGTACGGCTTCGAGCGGGTATTCGCCCGAGGCGGTTTCAGCCGAGAGCATCACCGCGTCCGCGCCTTCGGCCACGGCGTTGGCCACGTCGGTCACTTCGGCGCGGGTCGGTGCCGGTGAGAAGCGCATGGATTCGAGCATCTGCGTGGCCACCACCACCGGTTTACCCAATTGGCGGCAAGTGCTGATGATATCTTTCTGGATCTGCGGCACGCTCTCGGCGGGCACCTCCACGCCCAGGTCGCCTCTGGCCACCATGATCGCGTCGCTCAGTTCGGCAATTTCCCGCAAGCGCAGCACGGCTGAGGGTTTTTCGATCTTGGCCATCAGGAAGGCCTTGTCGCCGATCAGTTCGCGGGCTTCGCGGATATCTTCCGGACGTTGCACAAACGACAGCGCCACCCAATCCACGCCCAGCTCCAGGCCGAAGCTCAGGTCGCGGCGGTCCTTGGCGGTCAGCGGGCTGAGTTCCAGCAGCGCTTGCGGCACATTCACGCCTTTACGGTCGGACAGCTCGCCGCCATTGAGCACGGTGGTGTCGATGGCGTCGGCATGTTTGGTGATCACGCGCAGGCGCAATTTGCCGTCGTCCAGCAGCAGGTCCATGCCCGGCTCCAGCGCCGCGATAATCTCGGGATGGGGCAGGTTGACCCGGCGCTGATCGCCCGGAGTCGGGTCGAGGTCCAGGCGCAGCGCCTGGCCGCGCACCAGTTGCACTTTGCCCTCGGCAAAGCGCCCGACCCGCAGTTTCGGCCCTTGCAGGTCCATGAGGATGCCCAGCGGGTAGTTGAGCTGGCGCTCCACCTGGCGAATCCACTGGTAGCGCTGGGCGTGGTCGGCATGCTCGCCGTGGCTGAAGTTCAGCCGGAAGATATTCACCCCGGCTTCCACCAGCTCGCGGATGTCATCGATGCCGTCAGTGGCCGGGCCGAGGGTGGCGAGGATTTTGACTTTCTTGTCAGGCGTCATGTTTGGCAGTCTCAAGAATCAGGATGGCGCGCAAGTCATTGACATTGGTGCGGGTCGGCTCGGTGACGATCAAACCGTCGAGTGCGGCGAAGTAGCCATAGCCATTGTTGTTGTCCAGCTCGTCGCTGGCGCTAAGGCCCAGGGCTTCGGCGCGGCGGTAGCTGCACGGGGTCATGATTGCGCCGGCGTTGTCTTCGGAGCCGTCGATGCCGTCGGTGTCACCGGCCAGTGCGTACACGCCGGGCAGGCCTTTGAGGCTGTCGGTCAGGCTCAGCAGGAATTCAGCATTACGCCCGCCACGGCCATTGCCGCGCACGGTGACGGTGGTTTCACCGCCCGAGAGAATCACGCACGGCGCGGCCAAGGGTTGGCCGTGCTGCACGATTTGCCGGGCGATACCGGCGTGTACCTTGGCCACGTCGCGTGCTTCACCTTCGAGGTCACCGAGGATCAACGGGCTGAACCCGGCCTGGCGAACTTTCACCGCTACCGCTTCCAGCGATTGCTGCGGGCGGGCGATCAATTGGAAGTGGCTGCGCGCGAGTACCGGGTCGCCGGGTTTGACGGTTTCCGAGGCTGGGTTCTGCAACCAGTTGCGCACCGAAGCCGGCGCCTCAATGCCGTAGCGCTTGAGAATCGCCAGGGCCTGCTGCGAGGTGCTCGGGTCGCCGACGGTGGGGCCGGAGGCGATCACCGTGGCCTGGTCGCCCGGCACATCCGAGATGGCGTAGGTGTACACCGTCGCCGGCCATGCGGCCTTGGCCAACCGGCCGCCCTTGATGGCCGAGAGGTGCTTGCGCACGCAATTCATCTCGCCAATGGTCGCGCCGGATTTGAGCAGGGCTTTATTGATGGTTTGTTTGTCGGCCAGGGTGATGCCTTCGGCGGGCAGGGCCAGCAAGGCCGAACCACCGCCGGAGAGCAGGAAGATCACGCGGTCGTCTTCGGTGAGGTTGCTGATCAGTTCCAGCACGCGCTTGGCGACGGCCAGGCCGGCCGCATCGGGCACCGGGTGTGCGGCCTCGACCACTTCGATTTTCTTGCACGGTGCGCCGTGGCCGTAACGGGTGACCACCAGGCCCGAGACTTCGCCCTGCCAGCAGTTCTCGACCACCAGCGCCATGGCGGCCGCGGCTTTGCCGGCGCCGATCACGATTACACGGCCGCTGCGGTCGGCGGGCAGATAAGGTTCAAGGACTTGCCGGGGGTGGGCGGCGTCGATGGCTGTGGCAAACAGCTCGCGAAGCAGGTGTTGCGGATCGACCGACATAAGCGGGCTCCCGGGGGATTCTTGTTATTAGAGTTAAGACTTGAAACGGGATCAAAATGTGGGAGCTGGCTTGCCTGCGATAGCGGTGTACCAGGCAATGAATGTCTAACTGAAAGACCGCTATCGCAGGCAAGCCAGCTCCCACATTGGCCTGCATTTCAAATCGAATTACTTATCGCGAATCGAAAAATTCGCCATATGCTCCAACCCTTTGATCAGCGCCGAGTGGTCCCAATTGCCGCCACCAATCGCCGTGCAGGTGCTGAACACCTGCTGCGTGCCAGCCGTGTTCGGCAGGTTGATCCCCAGCTCCTTGGCCCCGGCCAGCGCCAGGTTGAGGTCTTTCTGGTGCAGGTTGATACGGAAGCCCGGATCAAAGGTGCCCTTGATCATGCGCTCGCCATGCACTTCCAGGATCTTCGACGAAGCAAACCCGCCCATCAGCGCTTCGCGCACCTTGGCCGGGTCGGCGCCGTTTTTGGAGGCGAACAGCAGTGCTTCGGCCACTGCCTGGATGTTCAGCGCGACGATGATCTGATTCGCCACCTTGGCGGTCTGGCCATCGCCATTGCCGCCGACCAGGGTGATGTTCTTGCCCATGGCCTGGAACAGCGGCAGGGCGCGTTCGAACGTCTGCGGCTCGCCACCGATCATGATGCTCAAGGTGCCGGCCTTGGCGCCGACTTCACCGCCGGACACAGGCGCGTCGAGGTATTGCGCGCCGGTTGCATTGATCTTGGCGGCAAAGGCCTTGGTGGCGGTGGGGGAGATCGAACTCATGTCGATCACTACTTTGTTGGGTGACAGGCCGGCGGCAACACCGTCGGCGCGGAACAGCACGTCGTCCACCTGTGGGGTGTCGGGCACCATCACAATGATGAACTCGGCTTCCTGGGCGACTTGCTGCGGGTTGGCCAGGGCCACGGCACCCGCCGCGATCAGGGCTTCGGGCGCCTTGCCGTGATGCTCGGACAGGAACAGTTGGTGGCCGGCCTTTTGCAGGTTGGCGGCCATGGGTTGGCCCATGATGCCGGTGCCGATAAATCCGATTTTAGCCATGATCAACATCCTCTTTTTATTCTAGGTGCAGGGCGGACACGGTCCACCAAACACTGAAGATCCAAATGTGGGAGCTGGCTTGCCTGCGATGGCATCACCCGGTTTTGCCTGATACACCGCAGTGTCTGCATCGCAGGCAAGCCAGCTCCCACATTCTGTTGTGTTGTTGTGTTGTGTCAGTCAGATGGCGTTATGGGTCTTGAGCCAACCCAGTCCCGCTTCGGTGGTGGTCAGCGGCTTGTACTCACAGCCGACCCAACCGGTGTAACCAATCCGATCCAGATGCTCGAACAGGAAGCGATAGTTGATCTCCCCGGTCCCCGGCTCGTTACGCCCAGGGTTGTCGGCCAACTGGATGTGGTTGATCTCACCCAGGTGCGCGGCCATGGTTCGGGCCAGGTCGCCTTCCATGATTTGCATGTGGTAGATGTCGTATTGCAGGAACAGGTTGGCGCTGCCCACCTGCTCGCGAATCGACAGGGCCTGCGCCGTGTTGTTCAGGTAGAAACCCGGGATGTCGCGGGTGTTGATCATCTCCATCACCAGCTTGATGCCCGCCGCTTGCAGCTTGTCGGCAGCGTACTTGAGGTTGGCGACAAAGGTCTTTTCTACGGTTTCGTCATCCACACCGGCGGGGCGAATCCCGGCCAGGCAGTTGATCTGGGTATTGCCCAGCACCTGGGCGTAGGCGATGGCCAGCTTGACCCCGGCACGGAACTCCTCGACCCGATCCGGGTGGCACGCCAAACCGCGCTCGCCCTTGGCCCAGTCACCGGCCGGCAGGTTGAACAGCACTTGGGTCAGGCCGTTGGCATCCAACTGCGCCTTGATCTCGGCGGAGCTGAACTCGTACGGGAACAGGTATTCCACACCCTGGAAGCCGGCGTCGGCGGCCGCTTTGAAACGGGCGAGAAAGTCCTGCTCGGTAAACAGCATGGACAGGTTGGCGGCAAAACGCGGCATAGGGTTCTCCTTAATCGAGCAGGGAAATGGCAGTCGGCGCGTCGTTGCCGACCAGGGCCAGATCTTCGAATTCGTTGACGGCGTTGATCTCGGTGCCCATGGAAATATTGGTCACGCGTTCCAGAATAATCTCAACAATCACCGGAACCTTGAATTCTTCGATCATTTCCTGCGCCTTGCGCAACGCCGGCTGGATCTGGCCCGGCTCGAATACGCGCAGCGCCTTGCAACCCAAGCCTTCGGCGACAGCGACGTGGTCAACGCCATACCCGTTAAGTTCCGGGGCGTTGAGGTTGTCGAAGGACAGCTGCACGCAGTAGTCCATCTCAAACCCGCGCTGGGCCTGGCGAATCAGGCCCAGGTAGGAGTTGTTCACCACTACGTGGATGTACGGCAGCTTGAACTGCGCGCCCACCGCCAGCTCTTCGATCATGAACTGGAAGTCATAGTCGCCCGACAACGCCACCACTTTGCGGCTCGGGTCGGCCTTGACCACGCCGAGTGCCGCCGGAATGGTCCAGCCCAAGGGGCCGGCCTGGCCGCAGTTGATCCAGTGGCGTGGTTTGTACACGTGCAGGAATTGCGCGCCGGCAATCTGCGACAGGCCGATGGTGCTGACGTAGCAGGTGTCTTTGCCGAACACCTGGTTCATCTCTTCGTACACGCGTTGCGGCTTGACCGGCACGTTGTCGAAGTGGGTCTTGCGGTGCAGGGTGGCCTTGCGCTGCTGGCAGTCATGCAGCCAGGCGCTGCGATCCTTGAGCTTGCCGGCGGCTTTCCACTCGCGGGCCACTTCAATGAACATCGTCAGCGCAGAACCGGCGTCGGACACTATGCCCAGGTCCGGCGTGAACACGCGGCCAATCTGCGTCGGTTCGATGTCGACGTGAATGAACTTGCGGCCTTCGGTGTATACCTCCACCGAACCAGTGTGGCGGTTGGCCCAGCGGTTGCCGATGCCCAGCACCACGTCCGACTTGAGCATCGTTGCGTTGCCATAGCGGTGCGAGGTTTGCAGGCCGACCATGCCCACCATCAGCGGGTGATCGTCCGGGATCGTGCCCCAGCCCATCAGGGTCGGGATCACCGGGATGCCGGTGAGTTCAGCAAATTCAACCAGCAACTCGCTGGCGTCGGCATTGATCACGCCGCCACCGCTGACCAGCAAGGGGCGTTCGGCCGCATCCAGCAGCGCCAGGGCTTTTTCCACCTGGATGCGCGTAGCCAAGGGCTTGGCCAGCGGCAGTGGCTGGTAGGCGTCGATATCGAATTCGATCTCGGCCATCTGCACGTCGAACGGCAGGTCGATCAGCACCGGGCCAGGGCGGCCGGAGCGCATTTCATAGAAGGCTTTCTGGAACGCGTAGGGCACTTGGCCGGGCTCCAGAACAGTGGTCGCCCACTTGGTCACCGGCTTGACGATGCTGGTGATATCCACGGCCTGGAAGTCTTCCTTGTGCATCCGTGCACGTGGGGCCTGGCCGGTGATGCACAGAATCGGGATCGAGTCGGCCGAGGCGCTGTACAGGCCGGTGACCATGTCGGTGCCCGCCGGGCCGGAAGTACCGATGCACACGCCGATATTGCCGGCCTTGGTGCGGGTGTAGCCCTCGGCCATGTGCGAGGCGCCTTCAACGTGGCGAGCAAGGACGTGATCGATGCCACCGACCTTCTGCAAGGCCGAATACAGCGGGTTGATCGCGGCGCCCGGGATACCGAAGGCGGTGTCCACGCCTTCACGGCGCATTACCAGGACGGCGGCTTCGATTGCTCTCATTTTGCTCATGGTTTTGGTGCCTCTTGCGTTTTGTAATTGTATACAAGTGGTGTCTGGACAAAGTGTATTCACGGCGAGCGGCGAAGGTCAATGCATTTTGCAAAGTGGCCATGGCGTTCGTCGGAAGCACTTTTTTCGACGTGTGGAGCCTTTGTGCGAAAATATTGTATACAAAAATAAATGTCATTGTGTTCTATTTGTTTGATCGAGCATCTGATCAAACAGACCTCCACCGCATTCCCAATAACAAAAGAAGGACGGCACCATGAGCGCTTTAACCTTGAAACTTGCCACCCAACTCGCCAGCCAGGCCCTCACCGCAGGCCGCACGATCTCGGCTGCGCCGCTGACCATCGCGGTGCTCGACAGCGGCGGCCACTTGATCACCCTGCAACGCGAAGACGGCGCCAGCCTGCTGCGCCCACAAATCGCCATCGGCAAGGCCTGGGGCGCGATTGCACTGGGCAAGGGCTCGCGCCTGCTGGCGCTGGACGCACAGCAGCGCCCGGCGTTTATCGCCGCGTTGAACAGCCTGGGGCAGGGCAGCGTGGTGCCGGCACCGGGTGGGGTGTTGATTCGCAATCATGACGGGCTGGTGCTGGGGGCGATCGGGATCAGCGGCGATACCTCGGATATCGATGAGCAGTGCGCGATTACGGCGATTGAGGGGGTGGGGTTGTTGGCAGATGCGGGGGTTTCTGCTTGATTCTGTGGTGACTGTAAGGGCCTCTTCGCGAGCAAGCCCGCTCCCACACTTGGCTGCATTCCAAAGGTGGAACTCGGTCAAGTGTGGGAGCGGGCTTGCTCGCGAAGGCGGCGACCCGGTCTTGGCTTTAAACCCAAATCGCATCCCACAACGGATAGTCGCCAATCCGCTCTACCAACCCTGCTCGCAGTGGATTGGCCACCACATACCTGGCCATTTTTACCAAATCATCCTCCCTGCGCAGTGCCCGATCATGAAAACCGGTTTGCCAAAGCCGGCCCTTGCGCCCGGTTGCACCATTCACCGATCGCGTACTTTTGGATTTCACCTGACACATCAAATCCCCCAACGAGCCTTTTTGCAGTTCGATCAGCCAGTGGAAATGGTCTGGCATCACCACCCAGGCCAATGAATTAGCCAGGCCTTGGTATTGGGCCAGTCTGAACTGCCAGACCACCAGGCGGCCGAGGTGAAAGTCGCCGAATAGTGGGACTCGCTCCTGGGTGTTGGTGGTGATCAGGTAGACGCGGTTCGGTTCGCTGAACCGCCCGATGCGCAGGCGGTGTGAAGTCGCTAGATCAGGCATTCCATGGCCTCTCTTCAGATGGGTTCTGAGAGGCTAGATCTCGGTGGCTGACGCTGATCGGCAGGCTTTTGGCAGGATGTGTCTGGATGGGCGCTTTCGCGAGCAAGCCCGCTCCCACATGGGGTCTGCGGTGTTAATACAATTTATGTCTCGCGCGGATCAAAATGTGGGAGCGGGCTTGCTCGCGAATAGCACCGGCACCTCGGCCCATCAGCCCAACTCACACCCCTTCAACACCAACCGAATAATCGTTTGCGCCGCCGCCTCATAATCCGCCTCATCCAGCTTGGCTTTGCCGGTCACCGCCGATATCTGCCAGTCAAAATCGGCATAGGTCTGCGTCGCCGCCCAGATGCTGAACATCAGGTGGTTGGGGTCTATGGCGGCGATCAGGCCGCGATCTACCCAGCTTTGGATGCAGTTGATGTTGTGCTTGGCCTGGGCGTTGAGCTGCTCGATCTGCTCGGGGCTCAGGTGCGGGGCGCCGTGCATGATTTCGCTGGCAAACACCTTGGATGCAAACGGCAAATCGCGGGAGATGCGGATTTTCGAGCGGATGTAGTTGCTCAGCACCACCGACGGCTCGCCCTCGGGGTTGAACGGTGTGGAGGCGGCCAGGATCGGCTCGATAATGCTTTCGAGCACCTCTCGGTAGAGGTTGTCCTTGGACCTGAAGTAGTAATAGACGTTGGGCTTGGGCAGCCCGGCCTTGGCGGCGATGTCGCTGGTTTTGGTCGCGGCGAAGCCCTTGTCGGCAAACTCCTCGCTGGCCGCCCGCAGGATCTTTTCTTTATTGCGCTCGCGAATGGTGCTCATAAACCAGGAGTTTCCTTGCCAGATCGGCGGTTGTGCATGGTAGCACCGGCTATCCGCGAGCCTCAAGAATGCGCCCGTAAAGCTTTGCGCCGCGCTATGCTCGGCGTTTCTCATTCTTATGGAAGCCCGATTGATGGCAGGAAGCAGCTTGTTGGTATTGATCGACGATATCGCCGCCGTACTCGATGACGTTGCGCTGATGACCAAAATGGCCGCCAAGAAGACCGCCGGCGTGCTGGGCGATGACTTGGCACTCAACGCCCAGCAGGTTTCCGGCGTGCGCGCCGAGCGGGAAATCCCTGTGGTGTGGGCGGTGGCCAAGGGGTCGTTTGTCAACAAACTGATCCTGGTGCCGGCGGCATTGCTGATCAGCGCCTTTGCGCCGTGGGCGGTCACGCCGCTGTTGATGCTCGGCGGCGCCTATTTGTGTTTTGAAGGCTTTGAGAAGCTTGCGCACACCTTCTTGCATAAACGCACCGAAGAACAGGCTCACCTGGTTGAAGCCGTGGCTGATCCGGCGACTGACTTGGTGGCATTTGAGAAGGACAAGATCAAAGGTGCAATTCGCACCGATTTCATCCTCTCGGCGGAAATCATCGCCATCACCCTGGGTACCGTTGCGGATGCGCCTTTGATGCAGCAAGTGATAGTGCTGTCGGGCATCGCCATTGTCATGACCATTGGCGTGTACGGGCTGGTGGCCGGTATCGTCAAGCTCGATGACCTGGGTCTGTGGCTGACGCAAAAGCCCGGCCAGGCGGCTCGCAGTATCGGTGGGGCGATCTTGCGCGCCGCGCCTTACATGATGAAAAGTCTGTCGGTGATCGGCACAGCGGCGATGTTCATGGTCGGCGGCGGCATACTCACCCATGGCGTGCCGGCGGTGCATCACTGGATCGAGACGCTCAGCCAGAGTGTCGGCGCGGCGGCGTGGTTGATGCCTACGTTGCTCAACGCAGTGGCCGGGATTATTGCCGGGGCGCTGGTGCTGGCCGTGGTTTCACTGGTAGGCAAAGTGTGGCGCGCGCTGAAACGCTAGATTGGCATTCGGCGGGTATATAGATACTATGCTAATCATTAGCTAGCTATCTATGTGTTCGCTGAATGAAGCTTTCCACGTTTCAACTGCCTGACTTCTGGCAAGCCACCCTGGCGCCCTCGCGGGACGATCTGCTGTTTGCGTTGCGCAACATGATCGCCGGCGGGGTCGCGTTGTATCTGGCCTTTTGCTTGGACTTGCAGCAGCCGCAATGGGCGCTGACCACGGTATTTATCGTCGGCCAGTCCACCAGCGGCATGGTCTTGGCCAAGGGTGCCTATCGGTTACTGGGCACGTTTGTGGGCGCGGCGGCTTCGGTGGTGATGATTGCTGTCTTCGGCCAAGCGCCTTTGTTGTTTCTACTGTGCATGGCGTTGTGGTTGGCGTTTTGCACCACAGGCGCGTCGTTGCTGCGCAATCACGCCTCTTATGGGTTTGTGCTGGCGGGCTACACCACGGCGATTATCGCGCTGCCTGCGACTGCGGCGCCGCTTGGGGTTTTCGATGAGGCGGTAGCCCGTTGCCAGGAAATCAGCCTGGGGATTCTCTGCGCGTCTATCGCCAGCACGATTTTATGGCCGCGCCGGGTTGAGCAGACGCTGGCGGTTCAAGGCCGTGCGGCCTGGCAGGCGGGCCTGCGCGCCGCGGCGTCGGAGCTGCTGGGCACCGATCAGCGCAAGGGGTTGCTCGAAGCACTGGGCCGTTTGGTTGCAGTTGATGCCCAGCGTGACCATGCCTGGTTCGAAGGCCCCAAGGGCCGGCGCAGATCCCAGGCGCTGCGGGTGCTGAGCCGGGACTTGCTGGGACTCTTGCGCGCGGCCCGCGGCGTGGCACGGCAGCGACTGATGCTGGAAGATGCGACCCGCGTGGCGCCTTGGGTGGACGAGGTGGCCGCGACGCTACAGCAAGAGCGGCCCGATGCGCTGCCTGCACTCTCGCAGCGCCTGAGGTTGGCGCTGGGTGATCCAGGTTTGAGCGCGGAGGCGCACTTTTGCCTGGTGCAATTGGCCGAGGTGCTGCGCTTGATCGATGTGGGCGCATTGACCCTGGCGGCCGTCGAAGCTGGCAGGGTGCCGCCCGGTGCGCCAGGCGCCCTGTCCTGGCATCGGGATATCGAGCAAGGCGTGCTCGGTGGGCTGCGCAGTGCCTTGGCGTTTCTGGCCGTTGCGGCATTCTGGATTTTTACCGACTGGCCGTCGGGCCTGGGTGCAGTGTCGATCAGCGGCGTGGTCTTGAGCCTGTTTGCCGCGCGGGAAAACCCTTCTGCGTCGGGCCTCAATTTTCTCAAGGGCATTGCGCTGTCGATCCCGATAGCCGGCTTTGTGCGCTTTGCCTTGTTGCCCGGGTTTGATGCTTTCGCGCTGTTATGCGTGGCGTTGGGCGTGCCGTTGTTTTTCGCCTCGCTGTGCATGAGCCGGGTAAAGCTGGCCGCCACAGCCT
Organism: Pseudomonas sp. B19125; assembly: GCF_044218855.1. NCBI lineage: Bacteria > Pseudomonadati > Pseudomonadota > Gammaproteobacteria > Pseudomonadales > Pseudomonadaceae > Pseudomonas > Pseudomonas sp. B19125. The sequence continues at coordinate 4,979,120 of NZ_CP162589.1, read as the reverse complement.
CGGCGTTTTGCATCTTTTTCGTCAACAACGTCGGGCCCAGCAACCTCATGAGCTACGACATCGCCGCCTTTCTCAACAAAGCTATCGCGACCCTGGTGGGCGTCGGCATTGCAGTGCTGGTGTTTCGCCTGATCCAGCTCAACCCTGGCGAGCGACACTACCGGCGTATGTTCAAGGCTTCGTTGTTCGATTTGGCGCAGTTGACTTCGCGCCCTCTGGAGCAAGCCGAGAGCTGGTTTGGCGGGCGCATGGCCGATCGCTTGATTCGCCTGTCACGCTACAGCCAAACCTTGCCCGCCGAGCGTCGTACCCATTGGGATAATGGCCTGCTCGGGTTGGACCTGGGTGATGAGTTGCTGGAGTTGCGTGCAAGCCTTGCGGGCAGCCAGGGCGCCTTGGCTGGCGAGCGTGATAATTATCTGCGGCAGTTGGCGGTGATACTCAGGCACGCGGGGCCAGGCTTGGCAACGGCGGGGATGCTGGATGGGCCAAGTGCTGCACTGCTTCAAGCACTTGAGCAGCCGTCGGGGTTGACGGAGCAGGATCGGGAGATGGCCAGGGCGGCGGTGCTGCAGTTGCGGTTTACCTGGCAGAAATGGTGTCAACGGGGCGTTGAGCAGTAGGAGCTGGCGAACCAGCTCCTGCAGGGAGGTTACTCGGCGATCTGCAACTTGCGCGACTCGGTATAGATGTAGCGCACCTTTTCATACTCAAACGGCGAGTTCATCTGACCGTAGCGGAAGCTGGTCTGGTAGCGCTTGTCGACGGCGCGCAAAGCCCAGATTTCCGGGTGGTTTTCGCTGACCTTGGAGACGTTGAGGAAGTTGATCTCGGTCTCGGCGCCGTAGTCGACGATCAGGCCGGTAGTGTCACGCAGGTTCGAGGGCCCGAAGATCGGCAGCACCAGGTAGGCGCCGCCAGGGACGCCGTAGAAGCCCAGGGTCTGGCCGAAGTCTTCGCTCTGGCGCGGCAGGCCCATGGCGGTGGCCGGGTCCCACAGGCCGGCGATGCCGATGGTGGTGTTGAGCAGCAGGCGCCCGGTGGTTTCCAGGGAGCGGTGGCCCTTGAGTTGCAACAGGCTGTTCACCAGGTTGGGCACATCGCCCAGGTTGTTGAAGAAGTTGCTCACACCGGTACGCAGGAAGCTGGGAGTGACGTAGGTGTAGCCGTTGACCACCGGCAGGAACACCCATTGGTCGAAGCGGTAGTTGAAGTGGTACACGCGGCGGTTCCACGACTCCAGCGGGTCATAGACGTTAAGTGCCGTCAGTGATGAACGCTCGAATTCACGCTGGTCCAGGCCCGGGTTGAACTTGAGTTTGGTCAGCGGTTCCTTGAAGCCGTCGGCGCCGACTTTGACCGGCTCGTGGGCCTTGCTGTTGTCGGCATTGGCCACGCCTGCGCACATCAAGGCGGCAAGCAGCAGAAGATATTTAGCCACGGAAGAACTCCAGCATGGCGTCGGCGTTGACGCGGTAATTGAGGTTGCCGCAGTGGCCGCCCAACGGGTAGACGGTCAAGCGATCGCCGAAGGTTTTACGCAGGAAACCCAGGTCGCCAGGGCCGAGGATCAAGTCGTCGGCGTTGTGCATCACGGCAATTTTCGGGCTGTCGTGCAGGTAGTCCTTGAGGGCATACAGGCTGACCTGATCGATCAGTTGCAGCAGGCTGCCGCCGTCGGAGCGCGCGCGCCACATCGGGATCACTTGTTCGGTGAGGTAGCAGTCGAAATCGCATTGCAGCGCACGCTTGAGGAACGGCGTGAGGCTGGTGCCTTCGGTGATCGGGTATTTCGGCGGGATGATCAGGCCGCGACGGTTGATCAGGTCCGAGGTGAAGGCAATGTCGGCCGCCGAGAAGCGGAACGAGGTGCCGATCAGCATCGCCATCTGTTCGTTGGTCAAGTGCTGCTTGGACTGCTGGAAGTCGTAGAGCAGGGCATCGTTGAGGTCGATGTAGCCTTTTTGCTGGAAGTAACGGGTCAGCTTGCTCAGCACCAGCTCATAAAACGTGGTGGTGTTGTTGATGCCCTTGACCTCGGTCTGTACCAGCTTGTCGAGGTTGGTGATCGAGGTGTAGAGGTTGACCGGCGGGTTGAGCAGCAGCACTTTCTTGAAGTTGAAGCTGCGGCGGGTCTCGTCGAGCTTGCTCACAAATGCCGCGTCCAAAGCGCCCAGGCTGTAGCCGGAGAGGTAGTAGTCGGTCACCGGCAGCGTGGAGTTCTGCGCGCGCACCGCCTGCATCACGCGGTACATGTCTTCGGCGTCTTCCTGGGTAATGCCGGGAGTGGCGAAGCGCGAAGCCGCGGCGATGAAGTCGAAGCTGGTGGGCGAGGACAACTGGACCACGTGGTAGCCGGCTTTGTAATAGAGCTTTTTGAGGTATTCGTTGATGCTGCTGTCATACCGCGCACCGGTGCCGGAAATCAGGAAAATCAGCGGTGCGGCGTGGTCTTGCTTGGCGATGCGGTAGGTGAGTTTCTTCACCGCCCAGAAGTTGTCCGGCAGGCTGAACTGGCGCTCAGGGCGCATGGTCAGGCTGTAGTCGGACTGGTTGATCTCGTCGTCGCTCGGCAATTGCGGGCGCAGATTCGGCGGAGTGGTGGCGATAGTCGCTTCGAACGGGTTGGTCAAAGGGTAGCCATAGCTGGCTGGGTCGATATCGACGGCCAGTGCTGACGCACTCAAAAATAGGCTGCCCAGCAAGGCAGCGCAGCGCAAGGAACGGAGCATGACTTAATCCCTAAGAGGAAACGTGCTGAATGAAGTTCGCAGGCTATGACCACCGCGTTGCCACCGAAGTGCCAGCCCTCGGCACTAAAAGTCGGAAAAAACCACGGAATCGGGGTAATAGTAGCCAGAAGATACACGTTGCCATGCATTGATGAACACTAATTGTGTGTATGCGCCTTGCTAACGGCTGCCGGCGCATTAAGCTGAGCGCCGTTTTTGCCTATCGGAGTACCCCATGTCCCGTCGTTTGCCACTGATCCTGCTGCTTATTGCCCTGCCGTTATGGTTGGCCGCCAGTTATGGCGCCCGTTACGGGTTTATGGAAGATGGCCAGTGGGTGGGGGTCTGCGTTGACGAGGCCAGCCGCTGGGAATGCCAGTTGCGCTCGAACCTGGGGCTGATGATTCACTTCAAGGTATTGGGCTGGGCCGCATTGGTCACGTCGGTGCTGGCGTTTTTTGTGCCGGGGCGAGCGGGCTGGGGTTTGGCGGTGTTGGGGATGGTGTTCGGGTTGCCGGCACTGGCGTTGTATAACACCACGTTTGCGGTGTTTGCGGTGGTGATTGCGGGGTTGCGGTTGGTCAGGAAGCCTCGGGGCGTCTGATAGAGCCTCATCGCAGCGGTGCGACGATTCGACAAGCCAGTTCCCACATTAGATTGGGTGCATCCCATGGAATGCGGTCGAATGTGGGAGCTGGCTTGCCTGCGATAGCATTTTTAAGCTTTGCGCACCCGCAAGCAACGCCACAACGCTACAACCATCAACCCGCTGACCACCGCCCAACCCCACGCCTGCTGGTTCAGCAAGCCTTCGCGATACAGCTGCGGCGCAATGCCGGCGCCAATAATGAAGGCCAGCAGCGCAATCTCCCGACGCGGGCCGGTGACCGGGCGAACCAGGTAAACCAGTGCCGGCAATACCAGTGCCGCACTTGGGAAGCTGCGATAGCGCGGGTCAAACACCAGCGCCAGCATCATCACTGCACCGGCGAACCCGGCAATTGCCACCAGCCAACCTGCGCGTTGCTCCAGCCAAGTGAAGGCGCGTTCCCGCCAAGCTTCCCGAGCGCTTAAAGCCAGCGCGGCATGGGCAAGTACCAACAGGTTCAACACCACCAGTAAGCCCGCCCACACCCATTCATCGTTGAAACGTGCTGTGACACGGGTCAGCTCGGCCCAGGTGCCAATGGAGCAGGCGGCCACTACGCCGAGTAATGGCAGCATGAATGCGGCACGCGCGCTGCGCACCCGACCGCCCAGTGCCAGAGTGCCCAGCAGAATCAGGCCGCCGATGCCCAGCCACAGCGGCCAATACGGCACGTTACTCACCGGCCCGGCAAGGATGCCCTTGTCCTGGCGGTCGGCGTCAAACAAGCCCCAGTAACCACCGACTGCACCTTCGCTGGCGCGTTTCCACGGCTGGTCAAACGCTTCGATCAGGTTGTAGCGCCAGCCATTGGCCTCGGCCATGGCCACAAAACCACGCATGAACTTGGCCTCGTTGACCCGGCTCGGCACCGCGGTTTCGCGCTGGCGGCCTTCGCTGGGCCAGCCGGTCTCGCCGATCAGCACATCTTTAGGGGCGAATTTGTTGCCAAAGGTCTGGCGCACATCCCCAACATGCTTGAGGGCCTGGTCGATGCCCGACGGGTCATCTTCCCAGTAGGGCAGCAGGTGAATGGTCAGGAAATCCACCGCCGGGGCGATTTCCGGGTGTTGCAGCCAGAACTCCCACACATCGGCATAAGTGACCGGCTGCTTGATCTGGCTTTTGACCTGATGGATCAGCGTCACCAACTGCTTGGCGGTGACTTCCTTGCGCAGCAGGGCCTCGTTACCGACGATCACCGAAGTGACCACATCGGGGTTGGCATTGGCAGCAGCAATCAGTTCTTTGATTTCTTTTTCGGTGGCCACCGGGTCACTGCTGACCCAAGCGCCGGCCATCACCTTCAAACCATGCTTGCGCGCCATGCCAGGCAGGGCTTCCAGGCCGGTCATGGAATAAGTGCGGATGCATTCAAAACGGGTGGCCAGCAGCGCCAGGTCGGCGTCCATGCGCTCAGGGCGCAGTTTGAACGGCTGGTCGAACGGCGACTGGTCCTTGTCGAACGGCGTGTAGGACGCGCATTGCATCTTGTGGCTGGCACTGGCCACATCCGGCAACACCACCGGTCGGCCAAGGCCGTACCAATAGCCGACGAGGGCAAGCACGCCGAGGATCAAGGCGCAGAAATAGGGCAGGGCAGGAAAGCGGGCAGTCGCGGGCATGGTCAGCTTATCTGGGGGAGCAAAGGCGCGCATCTTACCCGGATTTAGCCCGTCCCAGTGGGGCTGCATAATTTAGACATGCAAAGTTCGGGCGGGAAATTGACGCCAAGTCCTAAGAACTGTCCTGCTGGCGATGTGATGTCGTTTCTTGCTTACCCGAGGTCGCTGACAGAGCAGGTCCAAGGCCCCGGCAGGTTGATGATCGAAGTGTCAGCACTCCACTGGCGGCGCACCACCGTGATCGACGCGCGTGAAGGGGGCGCGATGCACCCTATAACAACAGGTTGACGTCGCTCGGCATCCGCCGAGCGCAGCACTTTCGGGGAAGTATTATGAAGATGCGACGACTCTTGGGCGCAGCTGCCACTCTGGTAGTTGCGATGGGCTCCACACTGGCCAGCGCCGACAGCAAAACCCTGAGCATCGGCTATGTAGATGGTTGGTCCGACAGCGTTGCCACGACCCATGTGGCAGCCGAGGTGATCAGGGAAAAACTCGGTTACGACGTGAAACTGCAAGCGGTCGCCACCGGGATCATGTGGCAGGGCGTAGCTACCGGCAAACTCGACGCCATGCTCTCCGCCTGGCTGCCCGTGACTCACGGTGAATACTGGACCAAGAACAAGGACAAGGTGGTCGACTACGGCCCCAACTTCAAGGATGCCAAAATTGGCCTGATCGTGCCGGAGTACGTTAAAGCCAAGTCCATCGAAGACCTCAAGACCGACACCACCTTCAAGAACAAGATCGTCGGCATCGACGCCGGTTCAGGCGTGATGCTCAAGACCGACGAAGCCATCAAGGCCTATGGCCTGGACTACAAACTGCAAGCCAGTTCGGGCGCTGCGATGATCGCCGAGCTGACCCGTGCCGAAGACAAGCAGGAATCCATTGCGGTGACCGGCTGGGTGCCGCACTGGATGTTCGCCAAGTGGAAACTGCGCTTTCTGGACGACCCAAAAGGGATTTATGGTGCTGCTGAGACCGTCAACAGCATCGGCAGCAAGGGCCTGGAGAAGAAAGCGCCGGAAGTCGCCGCTTTCTTGAAGAAATTCCAGTGGGCCTCCAAGGACGAAATCGGCGAAGTGATGCTGGCAATTCAAGAGGGCGCCAAGCCTGATGCCGCGGCCAAGGATTGGGTCGCCAAGCACCCTGAACGTGTCGCCGAGTGGACCGCAAAATAAAGCACTAACCCTTGTGGGAGCGGGCTTGCCCGCGATGGCGGCGTATAAGTCACAGATGTTTTGACTGATACACCGCCATCGCGGGCAAGCCCGCTCCCACATTAGCCTCGCACGCCCGTAAACCCTCGCTACACTCCCTCTACTACTAAGGTCGTCTGGAACCTGTTCCGCAGCCGCATACAGTGGATATGTTCCAAAATAATAAAAAGCTGTGCTGCGAGGATAAAAACAATGAACGACAGCATTTACCTCTCGATTCAAAACAGCCCGCGTTTCAAGGAGCTGGTCAGAAAAAGGGAAAGGTTCGCCTGGATTCTCTCGGCGATCATGCTAGGGCTTTACTCCGCTTTCATCCTGTTGATTGCCTACGGGCCACAAATACTGGGGGCCAAACTCAGCCCCGGCTCATCCATCACCTGGGGCATCCCCATAGGGGTCGGCCTGATTGTCTCGGCCTTTGTCCTCACCGGCATCTATGTACGACGCGCCAACGGCGAATTCGACGACCTGAACAATGCGATTCTCAAGGAGGCTGCGCAATGATCCGTCGTCTATTGGCTGTACTTGGCGCTTCGGTCTTTGCGCCCGCCGTTTGGGCGGCGGATGCATTGACCGGTGAAGTGCACAAACAACCGCTGAACGTTGCAGCGATCCTGATGTTCGTGGTCTTCGTCGGCGCGACGTTGTGCATCACCTACTGGGCGTCCAAACGCAACAAGTCGGCGGCCGACTACTATGCGGCCGGCGGCAAGATCACCGGTTTCCAGAACGGCCTGGCGATTGCCGGCGACTACATGTCGGCGGCGTCCTTCCTGGGGATTTCCGCGCTGGTGTTCACCTCCGGCTACGATGGCCTGATCTACTCGATCGGCTTCCTGGTGGGCTGGCCGATCATTCTGTTCCTGATCGCCGAGCGCCTGCGTAACCTGGGCAAGTACACCTTTGCCGACGTGGCGTCCTATCGCCTGGGGCAAACCCAGATCCGCAGTCTGTCGGCCTGTGGCTCGCTGGTGGTGGTGGCGTTCTACCTGATCGCGCAAATGGTAGGGGCGGGCAAGCTGATTCAGCTGCTGTTCGGTCTGGACTACCACGTAGCGGTGATCCTGGTGGGTATCCTGATGTGCATGTATGTGCTGTTTGGCGGCATGCTGGCAACCACTTGGGTGCAAATCATCAAGGCGGTGCTGTTGCTGTCCGGTGCTTCGTTCATGGCGTTGATGGTGATGAAGCACGTCAACTTCGACTTCAACATGCTGTTTTCCGAGGCGATCAAGGTTCACCCTAAAGGTGAGGCGATCATGAGTCCCGGCGGCTTGGTGAAAGATCCGATTTCGGCATTCTCGCTGGGCCTGGCGCTGATGTTCGGTACGGCCGGCCTGCCGCACATCCTGATGCGCTTCTTCACCGTCAGTGACGCCAAGGAAGCGCGTAAGAGCGTGCTGTATGCCACCGGTTTCATCGGCTACTTCTATATCCTGACGTTTATCATCGGCTTTGGCGCGATCCTGCTGGTGAGCACCAACCCGGCGTTCAAGGATGCTGCAGGTGCCTTGCTCGGCGGTAACAACATGGCGGCGGTGCACCTGGCCAACGCGGTGGGTGGCAGCATTTTCCTCGGCTTCATCTCGGCCGTGGCGTTTGCCACCATCCTGGCAGTGGTTGCCGGTTTGACCCTGGCCGGTGCTTCGGCGGTGTCCCATGACCTGTACGCCAGTGTGATCAAGAAGGGCAAGGCCAACGAGAAAGATGAGATTCGCGTGTCGAAGATCACCACCGTGGCGTTGGGCGTGTTGGCGATCGGCCTGGGTATCCTGTTCGAAAGCCAGAACATCGCGTTCATGGTCGGCCTGGCGTTCTCGATTGCTGCCAGCTGTAACTTCCCGGTGCTGCTGCTTTCCATGTACTGGAAAAACCTCACCACCCGTGGCGCCATGATTGGCGGCTGGCTGGGCTTGATCAGTGCCGTCGGCCTGATGATCCTTGGCCCGACCATCTGGGTGTCGATCCTGCACCATGAAAAAGCGATCTTCCCTTACGAATACCCGGCGCTGTTCTCGATGATCATTGCGTTCGTCGGCATCTGGTTCTTCTCCATCACTGACAAGTCGGCGGCGGCAGAAAAAGAGCGTGCGCTGTACTTCCCGCAGTTTGTGCGTTCGCAGACTGGCTTGGGGGCAAGCGGAGCGGTTAATCACTAATATTTGTAACGGTTACAAAAAAATGCCCCGGTCGTGAGATCGGGGCATTTTTTTGCTTTTATTGGTAACGGATTTCACAAAACAGTTTCTCAACGCTTGCATCAATAAAGTGCCTCTACGCCGATCGTTCCCATGCTCTGCGTGGGAATACAGCCATGGACGCTCTGCGTCCCGGTTGGCGCTGGCCTCCGGTCTTGCGCTCAATTCCTGCACAAATAAAAACGGCCTCCTTGTGAAAGGAGGCCGTTTTTAAGACCAAATAGTTAGATGCTTACTTGCGATCTTCCAGTTTGGTGATATCACGCGACTCGTAGCCGGTGTACAGCTGGCGCGGACGGCCAATCTTGTACGGGCTGGAGAGCATTTCTTTCCAGTGCGAGATCCAGCCGACAGTGCGTGCCAAGGCGAAGATCACGGTGAACATGCTGGTTGGAATGCCGATCGCCTTGAGGATGATCCCCGAGTAGAAGTCGACGTTCGGGTACAGCGAGCGTTCGATGAAGTAAGGGTCGGTCAGGGCGATCTCTTCCAGGCGCATGGCCAGTTCGAGTTGCGGATCGTTCTTGATGCCCAGCTCCTTCAACACTTCGTCGCAGGTCTGTTTCATCACGGTGGCACGCGGGTCACGGTTCTTGTAGACGCGGTGACCGAAGCCCATCAGTTTGAACGGATCTTCCTTGTCCTTGGCCTTGGCGATGAACTTGTCGATGTTGGACACATCGCCGATTTCATCGAGCATGGTCAGCACGGCTTCGTTCGCACCGCCGTGGGCAGGGCCCCACAATGCGGCAATGCCGGCGGCGATACAGGCGAACGGGTTGGCACCCGAAGAACCCGCCAGACGTACGGTGGAGGTGGAGGCGTTTTGCTCGTGGTCGGCGTGGAGGATGAAAATCTTGTCCATCGCCTTGGCCAGCACCGGGCTGATCGGTTTGATCTCGCACGGGGTGTTGAACATCATGTGCAGGAAGTTTTCCGCGTACGTCAGGTCGTTGCGCGGGTACATCATGGGTTGACCCATGGAGTACTTGTAAACCATTGCGGCCAGGGTTGGCATCTTGGCAACCAGGCGGATCGCGGAAATTTCGCGATGCTGCGGGTTATTGATGTCCAGGGAGTCGTGATAGAAGGCCGACAGGGCGCCGACTACACCGCACATGACGGCCATCGGGTGGGCGTCGCGACGGAAGCCGTTGAAGAAGGTCTTCAACTGCTCGTGAACCATGGTGTGGTTCTTCACGGTGCTGACGAACTGGGCTTTCTGCTCAGCTGTTGGCAATTCTTCATGCAGCAGCAGGTAGCAGGTTTCCAGGTAGTCCGATTTCTCGGCCAACTGTTCAATCGGGTAGCCGCGGTGCAGCAAAATACCATTGTCACCATCGATGTAGGTGATCTTCGACTCGCAAGAGGCGGTCGACATGAAGCCTGGGTCGAATGTGAAACGGCCCGTGGCCGTCAGGCCCCGTACGTCGATAACATCGGGACCAACGGTGCCGGTTAAAATGGGCAGCTCGACGGGGGCTGCGCCCTCGATGATCAACTGCGCTTTTTTGTCAGCCATGTGGCCTCCTATTTATGCTTCAAATCATCAGACAGACCCCCCACGCAGGGCCCGCACCACTATATTGATATAAATCCAGATGTCAATTTGCCTAAAGTCTTGCTCCAGAAGGCTTTAACCATACTTTTTCGTCGAAATTGACTGCCATTTACGCCTTTTATACCGCCAGCGCAATCCGCTATTAGGGTGAGGAGTGCGCGTTGTCATTAGTAACCTAACTGTCTATACTCGGCCACCGACCGCCAAGGGCTTTTGGGCTTGCTTTCATTGGGGGTCGCACTCCCTGGGTGGTGCTTACCTGACCAGTGCACTCCCCAACAACTTTGCCCTGATTGTTAGGGGCTCTTCAGTGTGAAAAAAAGCCGTGAATAGCCAACGACCTGTAAACCTAGACCTAAGGACCATCAAACTCCCCATCACCGGCGTTACGTCGTTCCTGCACCGTGTTTCCGGCATCATCCTGTTCCTGGGCTTGGGCATCATGCTTTATGCATTGAGCAAATCCCTGGGTTCCGAGGAAGGATACGCCGAGGTGAAGGCATGCTTGACCAGCCCGCTGGCCAAGTTCGTAGCATGGGGCCTCCTGTCCGCTCTGCTGTATCACCTGGTAGCCGGTGTGCGCCACTTGATCATGGATGCGGGTATCGGTGAGACGCTGGAAGGCGGCCGCCTGGGCTCGAAAATCATCATCGCCATTTCCGTGGTGCTGATCGTTCTGGCAGGAGTTTGGATATGGTAACCAGCGTTACGAACCTTTCGCGTTCGGGCCTCTATGACTGGATGGCACAGCGTGTGTCTGCGGTCGTTCTCGCGGCTTATTTCATTTTCCTGATCGGATACCTCGTCGCAAACCCGGGCATCGGCTATGAGCAATGGCATGGCCTGTTTTCCCACAATGCGATGCGAATCTTCAGTCTGCTGGCCCTTGTAGCCCTGGGCGCTCACGCCTGGGTCGGCATGTGGACCATCGCGACCGACTACCTGACGCCGATGGCGCTGGGCAAGTCCGCGACTGCAGTACGTTTTCTCTTCCAGGCAGTCTGCGGCGTTGCGATGTTCGCGTACTTCGTCTGGGGTGTGCAGATTCTTTGGGGTATCTGATTCATGGCTAACATTCCAACTATTTCCTTCGACGCCATCATTATTGGTGGCGGCGGTGCCGGCATGCGCGCAGCGCTGCAGCTGGCTCAGGGCGGTCACAAGACTGCCGTGATCACCAAGGTGTTCCCGACCCGTTCCCACACTGTGTCGGCCCAGGGTGGCATCACCTGCGCCATCGCCTCCGCCGACCCGAACGATGACTGGCGCTGGCACATGTACGATACCGTCAAGGGTTCCGACTACATCGGTGACCAGGACGCTATCGAGTACATGTGTCAGGAAGGCCCGGCCGCCGTGTTCGAGCTGGACCACATGGGTCTGCCGTTCTCGCGTACCGAGCAAGGTCGTATCTACCAGCGTCCATTCGGCGGCCAGTCGAAGGATTACGGTAAAGGCGGGCAGGCTGCCCGTACGTGCGCCGCTTCCGACCGTACCGGTCACGCGCTGTTGCACACCCTTTATCAGGGCAACCTGAAAGCCGGTACCACGTTCCTGAACGAGTACTACGCCGTTGACCTGGTGAAGAACGCCGACGGCGCCTTCGTCGGTGTGATCGCCATCTGCATCGAAACCGGTGAAACCACCTACATCCGTGCCAAGGCTACTGTGCTGGCAACCGGCGGTGCAGGTCGTATCTACGCGTCGACCACCAATGCCCTGATCAACACCGGTGACGGCGTCGGCATGGCCCTGCGTGCTGGCGTGCCGGTACAAGACATTGAAATGTGGCAGTTCCACCCGACCGGCATCGCCGGCGCCGGTGTACTGGTTACAGAAGGTTGCCGTGGTGAAGGTGGTTACCTGATCAACAAGCACGGCGAGCGTTTCATGGAGCGTTATGCTCCGAACGCCAAAGACCTTGCAGGTCGTGACGTTGTGGCCCGTTCGATGGTTAAGGAAATCATCGCCGGTAACGGCTGTGGCCCGAACGGCGACCACGTACTGCTGAAACTCGATCACCTTGGTGAAGAAGTCCTGCACAGCCGCCTGCCAGGTATCTGCGAGTTGTCCAAGACTTTTGCGCACGTTGACCCGGTAGTTGCTCCGGTGCCGGTTGTTCCGACTTGCCACTATATGATGGGCGGCGTGCCGACCAACATTCATGGCCAGGCGATCACCCAGAACGCCGAAGGCGTGGACGAGATCATCCACGGTCTGTTCGCCGTAGGCGAAGTGGCTTGTGTATCGGTACACGGTGCCAACCGTCTGGGCGGCAACTCGCTGCTCGACCTGGTGGTATTCGGTCGTGCTGCCGGCCTGCACCTGGAAAAAGCCCTGACCGACGGCATCGAATACGATGACGCCACCGACGCCAACATCGAGGCCGCCCTGGCGCGCCTGAACGCTCTGAACGAGCGTACCGATGGCGAAGACGTGGCTACCCTGCGTCGCGAGCTGCAAAGCTGCATGCAGAACTACTTCGGTGTATTCCGTACCGGCGAATACATGCAGAAGGGTATTGCCCAGCTGGCCGACCTGCGCACGCGCATCGCCAACGTCAAGATCAACGATAAGAGCCAGGCGTTCAACACGGCTCGTATCGAAGCCCTTGAGCTGCAAAACCTGCTGGAAGTGGCCGAAGCCACTGCGATCGCCGCCGAGGTTCGTAAAGAATCCCGTGGTGCCCACGCCCGTGAAGACTTTGAAGATCGCGACGACGAAAACTGGTTGTGCCACACCCTGTACTTCCCGGGTGACAAGCGCGTGACCAAGCGTGCCGTGAACTTCTCGCCGAAGACGGTGCCGACGTTTGAACCGAAGATTCGGACTTACTAAGGGTGGCTGCCATGTTGAAAGTCAGTGTTTACCGCTACAACCCTGATCAGGACGCCGCGCCGTTCATGCAGGAATTTCAGGTCGATACCGGTGGTAAAGACCTGATGGTGCTGGATGTACTGGCACTGATCAAAGAGCAGGACGAAGGTTTCTCCTATCGTCGCTCTTGCCGTGAGGGCGTTTGTGGCTCCGACGGCATGAACATCAACGGCAAAAACGGCCTGGCGTGCATCACGCCGCTGTCGGCTGTTGTTAAAGGTAACAAGCTGATCGTTCGTCCTCTGCCAGGTTTGCCGGTTATCCGTGACCTGGTGGTCGATATGAGCATCTTCTACAAGCAATACGAGAAAGTTAAGCCGTTCCTGCAGAACGACACGCCGGCTCCGGCCATCGAACGTCTGCAGTCCCCTGAAGAGCGTGAAAAGCTCGACGGTCTGTACGAGTGCATCCTGTGCGCTTGCTGCTCGACCTCGTGCCCGTCCTTCTGGTGGAACCCGGACAAGTTCCTGGGTCCAGCTGCCCTGCTGCAAGCGTACCGCTTCCTGGCAGACAGCCGTGACACCAAGACGTCCGAGCGTCTGGCTTCACTGGATGACCCGTTCAGCGTATTCCGCTGCCGCGGGATCATGAACTGCGTCAACGTATGTCCCAAAGGCCTGAACCCGACTAAGGCCATTGGTCACATCCGTAACATGCTGCTGCAAAGCGGCGTGTAAGCGACGTTGTAGCAAAGCAGGACCGTTGTGCCCGTAAATGCTACGGCGCAGGCTTCAACCGGCGCCGTAGTTTTAACTTGAGCAGCGACTTACAAAGCCGCAGCTCTTATTTTGAAGAAATGAGACAAGCAGGGGCATTCGGGTTGGTACCCGAACTATCAGCGTGATCCTAAGTGGCTTGTTTTGGTCGCTGCACTTGGCCTTTTGCAAGCAAACTCGGTGTTTTCGCCGGTGGTGTCCCCAAATCGAGGGTGACCAAGCATGCAAGAAAGCGTGATGCAGCGCATGTGGAACAGCGGCTATCTTTCAGGTGGTAACGCTGCCTATGTGGAAGAGCTTTATGAGCTCTACCTGCACGACCCTAACGCTGTGCCAGAAGAATGGCGCACCAAATTTCAGACGTTGTCTTCAGACGGCAACGCTGCCACCGATGTATCGCACGCAACAATTCGCGATCAATTTGTGCTGCTGGCAAAGAACCAGCGCCGCGCCCAACCGGTTTCCGCCGGTAGCGTGAGCAGCGAGCATGAGAAGAAGCAAGTTGAAGTATTGCGACTGATCCAGGCTTACCGGATGCGTGGCCACCAGGCGGCCCAGCTTGACCCGCTGGGGCTCTGGAAGCGTCCTGCACCTGCTGACCTGTCGATCAATCATTACGGCTTGACCAATGCCGATCTTGATACGACCTTCCGTGCCGGCGACCTGTTCATCGGCAAAGAGGAAGCGAGCCTACGCGAAATTCACGAAGCGTTGCAGCAGACATATTGCCGCACCATCGGCGCTGAGTTTACGCACATCACCGATTCCGAGCAGCGCCACTGGTTCCAGCATCGCCTGGAAGGTGTGCGTGGCCGTCCGGTTTTGTCCGCCGACGTGCGCAGCCACTTGCTGGAGCGCGTGACCGCGGCCGAAGGCCTCGAGAAATACCTGGGTACAAAATACCCGGGCACCAAGCGTTTCGGCCTGGAAGGCGGCGAAAGCCTGATTCCAATGCTCGACGAGTTGATCCAGCGTTCCGGTTCCTACGGCACCAAGGAAATCGTGATCGGCATGGCTCACCGTGGTCGCCTGAACGTGTTGGTCAACACCTTCGGCAAGAACCCGCGTGAACTGTTCGACGAGTTCGAAGGCAAGAAGAAGGTCGAACTGGGTTCCGGTGACGTCAAGTATCACCAGGGCTTCTCGTCCAACGTAATGACTACCGGCGGTGAAGTTCACCTGGCCATGGCCTTCAACCCGTCCCACCTGGAAATCGTTTCTCCGGTGGTCGAGGGTTCGGTGCGTGCTCGCCAGGATCGTCGTAACGATTCCACCGGTGAGAAAGTCCTGCCGATTTCCATCCACGGTGACGCGGCGTTCGCCGGTCAAGGCGTGGTCCTGGAAACGTTCCAGATGTCGCAGACTCGCGGCTTCAAGACCGGCGGTACGGTTCACATCGTCATCAACAACCAAGTCGGTTTCACCATCAGCAACCCGCTGGACGCGCGCTCTACCGAGTACGCGACCGACGTTGCCAAGATGATCCAGGCGCCGATCCTCCATGTGAATGGTGATGATCCGGAAGCCGTGTTGTTCGTGACCCAGCTCGCCATCGACTACCGCATGCAGTTCAAGCGTGACGTGGTCATCGACCTGGTTTGCTACCGCCGTCGCGGTCACAACGAAGCGGATGAGCCGAGCGGCACCCAGCCGTTGATGTACCAGCAGATCACCAAGCAGCGCACCACCCGTGAACTGTACGCCGACAGCCTGATTACGGCCGGCGTGGTTGACGATGCGCGTGTTCAGGCGAAAGTCGACGAATACCGCAACGCGCTGGACAACGGCCTGCATGTAGTGAAAAGCCTGGTTAAAGAGCCGAACAAAGAGCTGTTCGTGGACTGGCGCCCGTACCTGGGCCACGCCTGGACGGCGCGTCACGACACCTCGTTCGACCTCAAGACCCTGCAGGAACTGTCCGCCAAGCTGCTGGAAATTCCAGATGGCTTCGTGGTGCAGCGCCAGGTTGCGAAGATCTACGAAGACCGTCAGAAGATGCAAGCCGGCGGCCTGCCGATCAACTGGGGTTACGCCGAAACCATGGCGTACGCGACCCTGGCGTTCGAAGGTCACCCGATCCGCATGACCGGCCAGGACATCGGCCGTGGTACGTTCTCGCACCGTCACGCGGTACTGCACAACCAGAAAGACGCGACCACCTACGTACCGCTGCAACACCTGTACGAAGGCCAGCCACGTTTCGACCTGTACGACTCGTTCCTGTCCGAAGAAGCCGTACTGGCGTTCGAATACGGCTACTCCACCACCACGCCAAATGCGCTGGTGATCTGGGAAGCCCAGTTCGGCGACTTCGCCAACGGTGCCCAGGTGGTTATCGACCAGTTCATCACCAGCGGTGAGCACAAGTGGGGCCGTCTGTGCGGTCTGACCATGTTGCTGCCACACGGTTATGAAGGTCAGGGTCCGGAGCACTCCTCGGCCCGTCTGGAGCGTTACCTGCAGCTGTGCGCCGAGCACAACATCCAGGTGTGCGTGCCGACTACCCCGGCCCAGATCTACCACTTGCTGCGTCGTCAGGTGATCCGCCCGCTGCGCAAGCCGCTGGTAGTGCTGACCCCGAAATCGCTGTTGCGTCACAAATTGGCCATCTCGACCCTGGAAGATCTGGCCGACGGTTCGTTCCAGACCGTGATTCCAGAAATCGACACCCTGGACGCTGCCAAGGTCACTCGCCTGGTCCTGTGCAGCGGCAAGGTTTACTACGACTTGCTGGAAAAACGCCGTGCCGAAGGCCGCGAAGACATCGCCATCGTGCGTATCGAGCAGCTTTACCCGTTCCCGGAAGACGACCTGATGGAGGCCATCGCGCCTTACACCAACCTCACCCACGCGGTGTGGTGCCAGGAAGAACCGATGAACCAGGGCGCGTGGTACAGCAGCCAGCATCATTTGCGTCGCAGTATCGGTAACCACAAAACAGGCCTGGGCCTGGAGTACGCCGGTCGTGATGCTTCTGCTGCACCTGCGTGTGGTTATGCGTCGATGCACGCCGAGCAGCAGGAAAAACTGCTGCAAGATGCTTTCACTGTTTAACGCCTTCGCGCTGACTGAAACCGAATTTTAAGGACCCACAGATAATGGCTATCGAAATCAAAGCCCCGTCATTCCCGGAATCGGTTGCCGATGGCACCGTTGCCACCTGGCACAAGAAACCAGGCGACGCTGTAAAGCGTGACGACCTGATCGTCGACATCGAGACCGACAAAGTCGTTCTGGAAGTGTTGGCCGAAGCTGACGGCGTGCTGGGCGCGATCGTGGCTGAAGAGGGCGCTACCGTCCTGTCGAACCAGATCCTGGGCTCGATCGAAGCGAGCGGCGCTGCTGCTCCTGCTCCGGCCGCCGCTGCTGCTCCAGCTGCCGCACCTGCCGCTGCCGCTCCGGCTGCAGGTGGTGAAGACCCGATCGCTGCACCGGCTGCGCGTCAGCTGGCTGAAGAAAACGGCATCAACCTGGCGTCCCTCAAGGGCACCGGCAAAGACGGCCGCGTAACCAAGGAAGACGTGGTTGCTGCTGTCGAAGCCAAGAAAAACGCTCCGGCTGCTGCACCGGCCAAGGCTGCAGCACCTGCTGCCGCTGCGCCTGTGTTCGCTGCTGGCGACCGTACCGAGAAGCGCGTACCGATGACCCGCGTGCGTGCCACCGTGGCCAAGCGTCTGGTTGAAGCGCAGTCGAACATGGCGATGCTGACCACCTTCAACGAAGTCGACATGACTGAAGTCATGGCCCTGCGTTCGAAGTACAAGGATCTGTTCGAGAAGTCCCACAATGGCGTGCGCCTGGGCTTCATGTCGTTCTTCGTGAAAGCGGCCACCGAAGCGCTGAAACGCTTCCCGGCAGTCAACGCTTCCATCGACGGCAGCGACATCGTTTACCACGGCTATGCAGACGTCGGCGTTGCCGTGTCCAGCGACCGTGGCCTGGTAGTACCGGTCCTGCGTAACGCCGAGCTGATGAGCCTGGCTGAAATCGAAGGCGGCATCGCCGGCTTCGGCAAGAAAGCCCGTGACGGCAAGCTGACCATCGACGAGATGACCGGCGGTACCTTCACCATCACCAACGGTGGTACCTTCGGTTCGATGATGTCGACCCCGATCGTCAACCCGCCGCAAGCTGCGATCCTGGGCATGCACAACATCATCCAGCGTCCGATGGCCATCAACGGCCAAGTCGTGATCCGCCCGATGATGTACCTGGCGCTGTCGTACGATCACCGCCTGATCGATGGTAAAGAAGCCGTGACTTTCCTGGTAACCATCAAGAACCTGCTGGAAGACCCGGCTCGTCTGCTGCTGGACATCTAAAGACGCAGCTGCAAGTTGCGAGCTACAAGCTGTAGGAAAAAGCAGCTTGGCTTGCAGCTTGTCGCTTGAAGCTTGTCGCTGAATAGAGGATCTATTTTCATGACACAGAAATTTGACGTTGTAGTGATTGGTGCCGGTCCTGGCGGCTACGTTGCCGCGATCAAGGCCGCACAACTGGGCCTCTCGACTGCTTGCATCGAAAAATACACCGATAAGGAAGGCAAACTGGCGCTGGGCGGTACTTGCCTGAACGTTGGTTGCATTCCTTCCAAGGCGCTGCTGGACAGCTCCTGGAAATTCCACGAAGCCCAAGACGGTTTCGCGATCCACGGCATCAACCATGCTGGCGTGACCATGGACGTGCCAGCAATGGTCGGCCGTAAAGCCAACATCGTTAAAGGCCTGACTTCCGGCGTTGCCACCCTGTTCAAGGCCAACGGCGTCACTTCCCTGCAAGGCCACGGCAAGCTTCTGGCCGGCAAGAAAGTTGAAATCACCAAGCCGGACGGCTCGGTTGAAGTCATCGAAGCCGAAAACGTGATCCTGGCACCAGGTTCGCGTCCAATCGACATTCCGCCTGCTCCTGTTGACCAGAACGTGATCGTTGATTCGACCGGCGCCCTGGAATTCCAAGCGGTTCCCAAGCGTCTGGGCGTGATCGGCGCTGGCGTAATCGGCCTGGAACTGGGTTCGGTATGGTCGCGCCTGGGTTCTGAAGTGACTGTGCTGGAAGCCCTGGACACGTTCCTGCTGGCTGCCGACACTGCAGTGTCCAAAGAAGCGCTGAAAACCCTGACCAAGCAAGGTCTGGATATCAAGCTGGGCGCCCGTGTTACCGGTTCCAAGGTCAACGGCGACGAAGTCGTTGTGACCTACACCGATAAAGAAGGCGAGCAGACCATCACCTTCGACAAGCTGATCGTAGCCGTGGGTCGCCGTCCAGTGACCACCGACCTGCTGGCTTCCGACAGCGGCGTGAACATCGACGAGCGTGGTTTCATCCACGTTGACGATCATTGCGCTACTACTGTGCCAGGCGTGTATGCCATCGGCGACGTGGTTCGCGGCATGATGCTGGCGCACAAGGCTTCCGAAGAAGGCATCATGGTTGTCGAGCGCATCAAGGGTCATAAAACCCAGATGAACTACGACCTGATCCCATCGGTTATCTACACCCACCCGGAAATTGCATGGGTCGGCAAGAACGAACAGCAGTTGAAAGCTGAAGGCGTTGAAGTTAACGTCGGCACCTTCCCGTTTGCCGCTTCTGGCCGTGCCATGGCAGCTAACGACACCGGTGGTTTTGTCAAAGTCATCGCTGATGCCAAGACTGACCGCGTATTGGGCGTGCACGTGATTGGCCCGAGCGCTGCAGAACTGGTTCAGCAGGGCGCGATCGGTATGGAATTCGGCACCAGTGCCGAAGACCTGGGCATGATGGTCTTCTCCCATCCGACCCTGTCCGAAGCGTTGCACGAAGCAGCGTTGGCAGTGAATGGCGGCGCCATCCACATCGCCAACCGCAAGAAGCGCTAAGCGAGATAATAAGAAACCACGGCGGAGTTGCCCGTCGTGAGCCTTGCGCGCAAGACTCACCGCGGAATATCCGCTGGACGCAGCCTTGCACAGTTTTACGGGTCTTAAGCCTCGCAAATTGTGCAAGCAGCAGTCACAGGTGGTGCGGCACTCATAATGAGCGCAGCGCCGAATGCGCAGTACCTAACGAAGACGGTAAAAAGCATGAATCTTCACGAGTATCAGGGTAAGCAGCTGTTCGCTGAATACGGCCTGCCAGTATCCAAGGGTTACGCAGTAGACACCCCGGAAGCAGCAGCAGAAGCTTGCGACAAAATCGGTGGTACCGAATGGGTTGTCAAAGCCCAGGTCCACGCCGGTGGTCGCGGTAAAGCGGGCGGCGTCAAGCTGGTTCGCAGCAAAGAAGACGCCAAGGCCTTCGCACAGCAGTGGCTGGGCAAGCGTCTGGTGACTTACCAGACTGATGCCAATGGCCAACCAGTCACCAAGATCCTGGTTGAATCGTGCACTGATATCGCTAAAGAGCTGTACCTGGGCGCTGTCGTTGACCGTTCGAGCCGTCGCATCGTGTTCATGGCTTCCACCGAAGGTGGCGTGGACATTGAGAAGATCGCCGAAGAAACCCCAGAAAAAATTCTGAAAGCCACTATCGATCCACTGGTTGGCGCTCAGCCATTCCAGGGTCGCGAGCTGGCTTTCCAGCTGGGCCTGGAAGGCAAGCAAGTTGCCCAGTTCGCCAAGATCTTCGTAGGTCTGGCCAAACTGTTCCAGGATCACGATCTGGCCCTGCTGGAAGTGAACCCGCTGGTGATCAAGGCTGACGGCGATCTGCACTGCCTCGACGCCAAGATCAACATCGACGCCAACGCCATGTACCGTCAGCCTAAGCTGAAGACTTTCCACGATCCGTCGCAAGACGATCCGCGCGAAGCGCACGCTGCCAAGTTCGAACTGAACTACGTAGCCCTGGAAGGTAACATCGGTTGCATGGTCAACGGTGCTGGCCTGGCCATGGGTACCATGGACATCGTCAACCTGCATGGCGGCAAACCAGCCAACTTCCTCGACGTGGGCGGCGGTGCTACCAAAGAACGCGTTACCGAAGCGTTCAAGATCATCCTGTCCGACTCCAACGTCGCAGCAGTATTGGTCAACATCTTCGGCGGCATCGTTCGTTGCGACATGATTGCCGAAGGCATCATCGGTGCAGTGAAAGAAGTTGGCGTTAAAATCCCGGTGGTTGTTCGCCTTGAAGGTAACAACGCTGAACTGGGCGCTAAAGTACTGGCAGAAAGCGGTTTGAACATCATCGCGGCTACCAGCCTGACCGACGCTGCTCAACAAGTTGTCAAAGCTGCGGAGGGCAAATAATGAGCGTCCTGATCAATAAAGACACCAAAGTTATCTGCCAGGGTATTACCGGTTCGCAAGGTAGTTTCCACACCCAGCAAGCCATCGAATACGGCACCAAGATGGTTGGCGGCGTAACTCCGGGCAAAGGCGGCACCGAGCACCTGGGCCTGCCAGTGTTCAACACCGTGAAAGACGCTGTAGCTGCCACTGGCGCCACCGCCAGTGTGATCTACGTTCCAGCTCCTTTCTGCAAGGACTCGATCCTGGAAGCGGCATTCGGCGGCATCAAGCTGATCGTTTGCATCACCGAAGGCATTCCTACCCTGGACATGCTGGACGCTAAAGTTAAGTGCGACGAGCTGGGCGTAGTCCTGATCGGCCCTAACTGCCCAGGCGTGATCACCCCAGGCGAATGCAAGATCGGCATCATGCCAGGTCACATTCACTTGCCAGGTAAAGTCGGTATCGTTTCGCGTTCCGGCACCCTGACTTACGAAGCTGTCAAGCAGACTACTGACGCCGGTTTCGGTCAGTCGACTTGTGTCGGCATCGGCGGTGACCCGATCCCAGGTTCGAACTTCATCGACATCCTGAAGCTGTTCCAGGAAGACCCGAAGACCGAGGCGATCGTAATGATCGGTGAGATCGGCGGTTCGGCTGAAGAAGAAGCGGCTGCCTACATCAAGGCCAACGTGACCAAGCCGGTTGTTTCCTACATCGCTGGTGTGACTGCCCCTGCAGGCAAGCGCATGGGCCATGCTGGCGCAATCATCTCTGGCGGCAAGGGCACAGCAGACGAGAAGTTTGCTGCCCTGGAAGACGCAGGCGTTAAAACCGTGCGTTCGCTGGCAGACATCGGCAAGGCTTTGTCCGAGCTGACCGGTTGGGCTGTCAAGTAAGCCTCGCGCTTAGCTGACGCTTCACCACACAAAGGCCACCTTCGGGTGGCCTTTGTGCATTCTGGATTTGCCCATTTTTTGGCAGATTTACTCGGTCAAATGTGGGAGCTGGCTTGCCTGCGATAGCAGTGTGTCAGCCAACACATTTGGCACAGACAGATCGCTATCGCAGGCAAGCCAGCTCCCACAGGGACGGCACTGCCAAATTAAGTATGAAAACGCGACATTTGGATGTCGCTTATCGGACAGTCCGCCCCGCAACAGTGCGTTTGTCGGCTTATTTCTGTACTCTAGCCGCCTCTTTATGCGTCCGCCTCCCAAAAGGAAGCCGCGCGCTAGACCGGTTGGTCCCCATCAGGGCCGGCAGCAGTTCCCTCATCCACAGGGAATCCCTCTCTAAATTCCGATTCAGTAGTGTGGTATTTCCTGAAATGAAAGTGTTGAAAAGCCAGGACATCCTGGCGTTAGGCTTTATGACTTTTGCCCTGTTCGTGGGCGCCGGCAACATCATCTTCCCGCCTATCGTTGGTTTGCAGTCCGGGCCTCACGTCTGGATGGCAGCGCTGGGCTTCCTGATCACCGCAGTTGGCTTGCCGGTGGTCACCGTGATCGCGCTGGCCAAGGTCGGCGGCGGCATGGACGCATTGAGCAGCCCGATCGGCAAGATCGCCGGTGGCCTGCTGGCGGCGGCGGCGTACCTGGCGGTAGGCCCGCTGTTCGCCACCCCGCGCACCGCGACCGTTTCGTTTGAAGTGGGCCTGGCGCCGCTGACCGGCGAAAGCCCGCTCGCGCTGTTCCTCTACAGCTCGGTGTACTTCCTGCTGGTGTTCTTCATTTCCCTGTACCCAGGGCGTCTGCTGGACACGGTAGGGCGTTTTCTCGCACCGTTGAAGATCATCGCCCTGGCCGTGCTGGGCATCGCTGCGTTTGCCTTGCCGGCCGGTGATGTGGGTGTTGCCACCCCGGAATACGTCGCTGCACCGTTCTCCCAGGGCTTTATCAATGGCTACTTGACCATGGATACCCTCGGCGCGCTGGTGTTCGGTATCGTCATCGTCAACGCGATTCGTTCCCGTGGTGTTGAGTCGCCAAAGCTGATCACTCGCTATGCGATCATCGCCGGGCTGATTGCCGGCGTGGGCCTGGCGCTGGTGTACATCAGCCTGTTCCGCCTGGGTTCGGGCAGCCACGCGGTGGCGGCCGGTGCCAGCAATGGCGCGGCAGTGCTGCACGCCTACGTGCAACACACCTTCGGCTCCCTGGGCAGCGGCTTCCTCGCGGTGTTGATCTCCCTGGCGTGCTTGGTCACCGCCGTGGGCCTGACCTGTGCTTGCGCCGAGTACTTCAGCAAAGTGCTGCCATTGTCTTACAAGACGCTGGTGGTGATCCTGGCGCTGTTCTCGCTGTTCGTGTCCAACCTGGGCCTGACCAAGCTGATTGCCTTCTCGATCCCGGTGCTCACCGCGATCTACCCGCCGTGCATCGTGCTGGTGGCTCTGAGCTTCTGCAAAGACTTCTGGCAGGAGCAGGGCCGTATTGTTGGCCCGGTGATGCTGGTGTCGTTCATCTTTGGTTGCATCGACGCGCTTAAAGGCGCTGGCTTGGCCGATTGGATGCCTGCACAGTTGGCGCACCTGCCGTTGAGTGAGCAAGGTTTGGCCTGGCTGGTGCCATCGGTGATGACGCTCGGCGTGGCGGTAGTGGTTGACCGTATGCTCGGCAAGCGTAGCGAAGCCATCGCCTGACTCAAGGTTTCACGCTGTACTGAAATGCCCCGTATCAATCGATACGGGGCATTTTTTATGCCTGCAAGACCACAACGCTCTAAAGTTGGAGTTCGGTCAATGTGGGAGCTGGCTTGCCTGCGATGGCGTCGGTTCAGTCACTGCTGTGTAGCCTGGTCCACCGCCATCGCAGGCAAGCCAGCTCGCACATTTTTAACCGTGTTTGTCTTTAATCATCGTATACAAGGCCCTGCATGTCGTTCATCGAAACCAATCAAATCCACCTGCTGGCCGCCTTCTGGTTTGCCCTGTGCTGGGGTGGCTACACCCGCTATGCCAGTTGGAAAGCCCGAGACACCGCCTGCCTGGCCAGCGTGCTGCACCTGTATCGCGAAGACTGGATGCGCCGTATGCTGCTGCGCGATAACCGGATTGCCGACGCCAGTGTGATCGGCAACCTGGAGCGCAATGCCTCGTTCTTCGCCTCCAGCACGTTGATTATTCTCGCCGGTATTCTCACCGTGCTGGGCGCATCCGAGCGTGCGGTATCGTTGCTGGCGGACATCCCCATGGTGCAGCAGGCGTCACAGGGTATGTCGGAAATCAAGCTGCTGTGCCTGGCGCTGGTGTTCGTCTACGCGTTCTTCACCTTCAGCTGGTGCATGCGCCAATACAACTTTGCCGCCGTGCTGGTGGGCTCGGCGCCGATGATCGGAGAGCGGCAGGTGTCGGAGCAGGAGCGCAAGGCATTTGCCCTGCGGGCGGCGCGGGTGATTTCGATGGCGGCCAACCAGTTCAACTTTGGCCTGCGCTCGTATTACTTCGGCATGACCATGCTGGCCTGGTTTGTCAGCCCCTGGTTGTTCATGTTGATGAGCAGCGGGGTGGTACTGGTGCTGTATCGCCGCGAGTTTCATTCCGACGTACTGCAGGTGATGGTTTATACGCCGACCGATATGCCGGTAGCCGAGCCGGCTAAAGAAACCGTGTCTTGATGAGTGGCACCCAGGGTTAATCAAATTCTATAAATCGCAGGCAAAGTAAAGCCCGCTATGTAAGCGGGCTTTCTTTTTGCAGCAAATGCCAGGCTATTAGTTCTTGGCAGGTTCTGCAGGTGCGGCAGGTGCAGCTTCTTTCGCGGCGGCTTCGTTCGATTCAGCCTGAGCTTTGGCAGCATCGGCGTTTTCTTTCGCAGCGTCGTTCACTTTATCCTGTGCTTTCGCCATGTCCTTCTGAGCTTGCTCAGAATGCGCGGCGGCATCTTGGGCTTTGTCTTCGGATTTCTTATCGCAGGCAGCGAGACCGAGGGCAGCGGCCAACATCATGGAAATAGCTAAAGTCTTGCGCATGGGGTGTTTCTCCTTATTGAAGATATCTACTGGCCTTTCGAGCTTGGACGGCCAGCATTAGTTCCTTTTGTTTCAAAGATATATAAAACACCGCTGCCAAGGAACTTTTAGTCCTGTCCCGGCTACTGCGCAAACCCACACTAATAAGAGTCTGCACACATGACCGAAAATCCCTTGTTAGAGCGTGCCACACGCTTTGTTTTGGCCCTGCGCCATTGCCAGGTGCTGGGCATCATCGTGCATGCCGCCAGCGAGGAGGGCATGACGCTGGCCCTGCCTTACGGCCCGCATATCGTCGGTGACCCTCAGACCGGCGTGATTCACGGCGGCGCGCTGACCTCACTGATGGACACCGCCTGCGGCATGGCCACGCTGTGCGTGCTGCCGGAGTTCGAGGTGTGCCCGACCCTGGATTTGCGCGTCGACTACATGCATCCCGCCGAGCCGCACAAGCCGGTGTATGGCTTTGCACAATGCTACCGGGTGACCACCGACGTGATCTTTACCCGTGGCTTTGCCTACCAGGATGATCCTCAGCAACCCATCGCCCATGTGGTGGGCACCTTCATGCGCATGGGCAAGCGCCTCAAAGGCACGCAAGGATTCGGCAATTCGATCAAGGGAGACCAGGCATGACGCATCGATTCAAGACCCGCCTCGAACAGGCCCATGAGCGCGGCGACTATGAGGCGTTGCTCAACCTGGTGCCCTACGCCAAGCTGATCGGCATCGAATGCTCAAGGTTGGGGGATGAGCTGCTGTTTCGCCTGCCGGCCAACAAGGACAATATTGGTAACCCGATATTGCCAGCGCTGCACGGCGGTGTGATCGCAGGTTTTATGGAGCTGTCGGCAGCGTTACATTTGCTGGTATTTACCGGTGCGCCAGGTTTGCCGAAAATCATCGATTTTTCCCTGGATTACTTGCGTGCCGGGCAGTTTCGCGACACTTACGCCAAATGCCAGGTGTGGCGCCAAGGCCGCCGGGTGGCGAATGTGGCGATCACCGCCTGGCAAAGCACCGCCGCTGAGCCGATTGCCACCGCTCGCGCACATTTCAAAATTGAGGAATTGGTGCGCCCTTGAAATCCTGGTCTTAGCCCCCAACTTTGATGACAACCCGCCGCCAACCCTTTCGGGCGCGGCCACTGCCATCCAATTGGAGTTTGATGACCATGAGTGTGGAAACTCAAAAGGAAACCCTGGGCTTCCAGACCGAGGTGAAGCAACTGCTGCACCTCATGATCCATTCGCTGTATTCCAACAAGGAAATCTTCCTTCGCGAATTGATCTCGAACGCCTCTGACGCTGTCGACAAATTACGTTTCGAAGCCCTCTCCAAGCCTGAGTTGCTGGAAGGTGGCGCCGAACTGAAAATCCGTGTGAGCTTCGACAAGGACGCCAAGACCGTCACCCTCGAAGACAACGGCATCGGCATGAGCCGCGAAGACGCGATTACCCATTTGGGTACCATCGCCAAATCCGGCACCGCAGACTTCATGAAGAATCTGTCGGGCGACCAGAAGAAAGATTCGCACCTGATCGGCCAGTTCGGCGTGGGCTTCTATTCGGCCTTCATCGTCGCCGACAAGGTTGAAGTATTCAGCCGCCGCGCCGGCCTTGACGCCAGCGAAGGCGTGCACTGGGCCTCCAAAGGTGAGGGCGAGTTCGAAATCGCCACTGTCGACAAGGCTGACCGTGGCACGCGTATCGTGCTGCACCTCAAAGCCGCTGAAGATGAATTCGCCGACGGCTACCGCCTGCGCAATATCATCAAGAAATACTCCGACCACATCGCTTTGCCGATCGAACTGCCGAAAGAACAAGTGGCTGTCGAGGGCGAAGAGAAACCTGCCCAGGAATGGGAAGTGGTCAACCGTGCCAGCGCCTTGTGGACCCGCCCTCGTACCGAAGTCAAAGACGAGGAGTACCAAGAGTTCTATAAGCACATCGCTCACGACTACGAGAACCCGCTGAGCTGGAGCCACAACAAGGTCGAAGGCAAGCTGGAATACAGCTCGCTGCTTTATGTACCGGCCCGTGCCCCATTCGATCTGTACCAGCGTGAGGCGCCAAAAGGCCTGAAACTGTACGTGCAGCGCGTGTTCGTGATGGACCAGGCGGAATCGTTCCTGCCGCTGTACCTGCGCTTCATCAAAGGTGTGGTCGACTCCAACGACCTGTCGCTGAACGTGTCGCGCGAAATTCTGCAGAAAGACCCGATCATCGACTCCATGAAGTCGGCGCTGACCAAGCGCGTGCTCGACATGCTGGAAAAGCTGGCGAAGAACGAGCCTGAGCAATACAAGGGCTTCTGGAAAAACTTCGGCCAGGTCATGAAAGAAGGCCCGGCAGAAGATTTCGCCAACAAGGAAAAAATCGCCGGCCTGCTGCGTTTTGCCTCGACTCAGGGTGACGACGGCGAGCAGATCGTGTCGTTGGCCGAGTACCTGGCACGCGCCAAGGAAGGTCAGGACAAGATCTACTACCTGACCGGCGAAACCTACGCCCAGGTCAAGAACAGCCCGCACCTGGAAGTCTTCCGCAAGAAAGGCATCGAAGTGCTGCTGTTGACCGACCGTATCGACGAGTGGCTGATGAGCTACCTCAGCGAGTTCGACGGCAAGACCTTCGTCGACGTGGCCCGTGGTGACCTGGACCTGGGTAACCTGGACTCCGAAGAAGAGAAGAAGGAAGCCGAAGAAGTCGCCAAGGCCAAAGAAGGCCTGGTTGAGCGGATCAAGACTGCCTTGGGCGATGCCGTCAGCGAAGTGCGGGTTTCCCACCGTCTGACCGACTCTCCGGCGATTCTGGCCATCGGTGAGCAGGACCTGGGCATGCAGATGCGTCAGATCCTCGAAGCCAGCGGGCAGAAAGTGCCGGATTCCAAGCCGATCTTCGAATTCAACCCGGCTCACCCGCTGATCGAGAAACTCGATGGCGAGCAGAGTGAAGAGCGTTTTGGCGACCTGTCGCACATCCTCTTCGACCAGGCAGCCCTGGCTGCCGGTGACAGCCTTAAAGATCCGGCCGCGTATGTGCGCCGCCTGAACAAGCTGTTGGTTGAACTGTCGGTTTAACACCGTTGTAGAAAAACCCGCTTCGGCGGGTTTTTTCGTTCTAACGCACCTCAACTGGAGTAAATGATGAGCCAAGTCACTGTACGTTCCGTGGTCTATCAGATTGATGGCCAGTCTTATGAAAGCCGCCTGGCGTTCGATGCCAGCCACAAAGGCCCGCTGCCGGGCCTGCTGATGGCGCCGAACTGGATGGGGGTGAGTGCGGGTGCCGAGGAAATCGCCAAGAGCGTGGCCAGCCAAGGCTACGTGGTACTGATCGCCGACCTGTACGGGCAGACCGTGCGCCCGACGAATGGCGATGAAGCCGGCGCTGCGATGATGCCGTTGAAGAACGATAACCCGGCGCTGCTCAAGCGCATGCAGGCGGCCTTTGAGCAACTGCAAAGCCAGACCGAAGCGGCCGTTGATACCTCGAAGCTGGCGACCTTCGGTTTCTGCTTTGGTGGTTTCTGCTCGCTGGAGCTGGCACGCACCGGTGCGCCGTTGAAGGCTGCGGTGTCGTTCCACGGCACGATCGACACACAAAACCCGGCAGGTGCCAAGCACGTCAAGGGTTCGGTGTTGGTGCTGCACGGCGCGTCCGATCCGTTGGTGCCGAAAGAGCAACTGCCGGCGTTTGAGCAAGAAATGAACGCCGCCGGTGTGGATTGGCAACTGCTGAGCTACGGCGGCGCGGTGCATTCCTTTACTGACCCGCACGCCAATGTGCCGGGCAAGATGATGTACGACGCGAAGACGGCCAAGCGTGCGTTCCAGTCGATGCATAACTTGCTGGATGAAGTGTTCAAGGGCTAAAGCTTTAGCGCCTGTTCCGGCCTCATCGCAGGCAAGCCAGCTCCCACACGTTGAACTGTGAAAACAGTCGACAGGTGGGAGCTGGCTTGCCTGCGATAGCTATCTGACAGGCAACTCGATTCTTTCTGACTCACCCGGCACCGTCGGCCAATCCCCGGCCGCCCAGCGCTGCCTGGCCTGTTCAATCACCGCCGGATCGCTCGCGACAAAATTCCAATTGATCCGGCGTGGCCCATCCAGCGGCGCGCCGCCGAACACCACCACGTGGCAATCGCTTTCGGCAAACAAGGTCATTTCCTGCCCGCTCGGCAATACCACCAGGCTATGCGCCTCCACTGCCTCACCGTCCAACTGCACCTCGCCGTCCAGCACATACACCGCGCGCTCCTCATGCTCATCCGGGATCAGCAGCGTCGTGGCCGTGTGCATCTGCACCTCGGCATATAACGTAGGCGACAGCACCGGCACCGGCGATTTAAGGCAGAAGCCCGCGCCTGCGATCAGGCGAATCTGCACGCCCAGGTTATCGCTCACCGGCAGGCTTGCCGCCGGGTGATGGCTGTAGTGGCCCGGCCCGGTTTCATGGTCCTTGGGCGAGGCCAGCCACACCTGCAGGCCGTGCAGGCTGAAACCACTGGCCTTGAGGGCTTCGGGCGTGCGCTCGACGTGGGCAATTGCGCTGCCGGCGGTCATCCAGCTGACGTCGCCGGCTTGCACTACCTGGTCCGAGCCCAGGCTGTCCTTGTGTTGCAGGGCGCCTTCGAACAGGTAGGTGAGGGTGGACAGCCCGATATGCGGGTGCTGGCGGATATTCATGCCGGTGCCGGGTGCATAGCGGGTCGACAACATATGGTCGAAAAACACAAAAGGCCCGACGCTGCGGCATTCGCGTGACGGCAGCGGTCGCAGGATCGGCTGGCCTTCGACGTCTTCGGCGCGCGGGCGGATCACGGTGAGGGTGGTCATGGGGCGTCCCTGTCTGAGCGGGTTAGGTGCTACTGAGCATAACCCGCTCGACGGGAGGTTGGGGCTACTGGCTGAAAGCGCCTTCGGACAGTTTGGTTTCGATGGTGACGTCGGCGGTGGTCATCAGCTTGTGTACCGGGCACTTATCGGCGACGCGATGCAGTTCATCGCGCTGCTCATCGCTGAGTACGCCCTTGAGCGTCAGCTTGACGTTGAGCTTGTACTTGCCTTTTTGCTCCTCTGAGCTGTCGTGGGTAACTTCCACGGTGACGCCGGTGAGCGGGATGTCTTTTTTCTGCGCGTAGAGCTTGACGGTCAGCGCCTTGCACGAGGCCAGGGCGGCGTCGAAATAATCGTGGGGCGAGGGCGCCGAATCATCACCGCCCAGGCTCTTGGGCAGGTCGGTGAACAGTTCGTGGTTGTTGATGTTCACGCTGTGGCGAAAGTTGTCGTGGTTAAGCGTATTGACGGTAACAGGCATGGCAAACCTCACGAGGGCAGTAAAAGGTCATGCAGTTATAGAGCATGCTGGCACTTCAGTGTTCCGTGTTTTTTCCAATGGCTGCCCGCGCGATTGCCAAGCGCGTTGATATCGCGTTTTCGTCTTACGCAAACGCGACAAAGGGCCGATACCTTTCAGGAGACCTGCTGCAGGTGGATGCAGCGCATTCGGAAGGAATCCAGGCATGAGTATCCGTAGTTTGAATATCGCCCCGCGCGCAGGCTTAGGCTTTGGCGTGCTGGCATTGATGGTGTTTGCCCTGGGCGGCTTCGCCCTGCTGCAGATGGCCAATATGCGCCAGCAGTCCGATCAGGTGGAGAACAACTGGCTGCCCAGCGTGATGGCGGTGGGGGAGATGAGCCAGGACCTGTTGCGGGTGCGTGCCCTCACCCTGCGTTTGGTGGTCAACCGTGACCCGCAGGCGCTGGCGCAGAACGAACAGAAGCTCACCGACCTGAAAAACGGCCTGCACCATGCGCAGACGCTCTACGAAGGGTTGATCGTACTGCCCGAAGAGCGTGTACTGTTTGATCGTTTCAAAAACCAGGAGCAGCAATACCTGCAACGTCAGGAGCAGGTGATGGCGTTTTCCAAGGCCAACCAGCTGGAGGATGCGGTCAGGATCGTCAATGGGGAGATGAATCAACTGGCCGATGAGATGGCCGCGACCCTGCACGACCTGGTCGCCTTGAACAAGGCCAGTGCCAACCAGGCCGCGAACCTCGCGCAGAGCGTATTCACCCAATCGCGCACATGGGTGGTTGGCATGATAGTGCTCACAGCATTGATCACCATTGGCCTGGCGGTATGGCTGACCCGCAGCATCGTGCTGCCGTTGGCGCAGTCGCTGAAGGTTGCCCAGGGCGTGGCAGGCGGCGACCTCACTGGTGAGATCAACGTAACCGGCAACGATGAACCCGCGCGCTTGCAGCAGGCGCTCAAGGGCATGCAGGAGAACCTGCGCGACACCATTCGACGGATTGCCGAGTCTTCGAACCAATTGGCCTCGGCTTCTGAAGAACTCAGTTGTGTGACTGAAGATGCGACCCGTGGTTTGCACCAGCAGAACCAGGAAATTGAACAGGCGGCCACGGCGGTCAACCAGATGACCGCGGCGGTGGAGGAGGTGGCGAGCAATGCGGTGGCCACGTCACAGGCGTCCCGCGAGTCTGACCGCATTGCCCAGCGTGGGCGCGAGCAGGTGCATCAGACCGTGGTGTCGATTGAAGCGCTGGCCGATGACGTCACATCCAACGCGACCCAGGTTGAGGACTTGGCGCAGAAGGTCTATGGCATCAGCAAGGTGTTGGATGTGATTCGCTCGATTGCCGAGCAGATCAACTTGCTGGCGCTGAATGCCGCGATCGAAGCGGCGCGCGCGGGCGATGCCGGGCGTGGGTTTGCGGTGGTGGCCGATGAAGTGCGGGCACTGGCCCATCGCACGCAGCAGTCGACTCAGGAAATAGAATTGATGATAAGCGGGATTCAGCAAGGCACCGATCAAGCTGTCAGTTCGATGCAGCAGAGCAATACGCGGGCGCGCTCTACGTTGGATATCGCCAAGTCGGCGGGCACGGCGTTGGAGGAGATTGCGTCGGCCTTTACCTTGATCAACGAGCGCAACCTGGTGATTGCGAGTGCCTCGGAGCAGCAGGCAGCGGTGGCGCGGGAGGTGGATCGCAATTTGATGAATATTCGCGACCTGGCGCATCAGACGTCGACGGGCGCTAACCAGACCAGTGCGGCGAGCCAGGAGTTGTCGCGGTTGGCGGTGGACCTGAATACCATGGTGGCGCGGTTTTCGGTGTAGGGCTTGGGACCGAGGTGACGCTATCGCAGGCAAGCCAGCTCCCACATGTTGAATGGCGAACACCGCCATATGTGGGAGCTGGCTTGCCT
Organism: Pseudomonas sp. B19125; assembly: GCF_044218855.1. Classification (NCBI taxonomy): domain Bacteria; kingdom Pseudomonadati; phylum Pseudomonadota; class Gammaproteobacteria; order Pseudomonadales; family Pseudomonadaceae; genus Pseudomonas; species Pseudomonas sp. B19125. Next base: position 4,947,118 of record NZ_CP162589.1, on the reverse strand, counting down.
GCGATGAAGGCGACTCGGTCTCATTCCATTGCCCACAAAAAAGCCCCGAACCAGTCGGGGCTTTTCCAGGTGATCAACCTGCGGGGCTTACTTGCCCTGCCAGCGTTTCAGTACCAGGGTGGCGTTGGTGCCACCGAAGCCGAAGCTGTTGCTCATCACGGTGTCGATTTTTGCGTTTTCAACGGTCTTGGTCAGGATCGGCATATCGGCGACGACCGGGTCGATCTCGTCGATGTTGGCCGAGCCGGCCATGAAGTTGCCTTCCATCATCAGCAGGCAGTAGATCGCTTCGTGAACGCCGGCGGCGCCCAGGGAGTGACCCGACAGGCTCTTGGTGGAGCTGATGGCCGGAGCCTTGTCACCGAATACTGCACGCACGCCTTCCATTTCCTTGGCATCGCCGACCGGAGTCGAAGTGCCGTGGGTGTTCAGGTAGTCGATTGGGGTGTCCACGGTGGACATGGCCATCTGCATGCAACGAATGGCACCTTCGCCGCTCGGCGCAACCATGTCGTAGCCGTCGGAAGTAGCGCCGTAGCCGACGATTTCCGCGTAGATTTTTGCACCACGGGCCAGAGCGTGTTCCAGTTCCTCGACCACCACCATGCCGCCACCGCCGGCGATGACGAAGCCGTCACGCTTGGCGTCGTAGGCGCGGGAGGCCTTTTCCGGGGTTTCGTTGTACTGGGTGGACAGCGCGCCCATGGCGTCGAACAGGAACGACTGGCTCCAATGTTCTTCTTCGCCGCCGCCGGCGAAAACGATGTCCTGCTTGCCCAGCTGGATCTGCTCGACCGCAGTACCGATGCAATGAGCACTGGTGGCGCAGGCGGAGGAGATCGAGTAGTTCACACCCTTGATCTGGAACGGGGTGGCCAGACAGGCCGAAACAGTGCTGCCCATGGTCCGCGTTACGCGGTACGGGCCAACGCGCTTCACGCCTTTTTCGCGCAGGATGTCCAGCGCTTCCATCTGGTTGAGGGTCGATGCGCCGCCGGAGCCGGCGATCAGGCCGGTGCGTACGTTCGAAACCTGGTCTTCGCTCAGGCCGGAATCGGCAATGGCGTCTTTCATGGCCAGGTAAGCGTAAGCGGCAGCGTGGCCGACGAAGCGATAGATCTTGCGATCAATCAGTTCTTCGAGGGGCAGGTCAATGGAGCCGGAAACCTGGCTACGCAGACCCATTTCGGCATATTCCGGGTTGAAGCGGATGCCAGGGCGACTTGCACGCAGGTTAGCGGTGACGGTCTCTTTGTCATTGCCCAGGCAAGAAACAATGCCCAGACCAGTGATAACGACGCGGCGCATGCGGATAACCCTTAAAAGTTGTCAGTGGAAGTGAATACGCCGACCCGAAGGCCTTCGGCAGTATAGATCTCGCGACCGTCGACAGTCACCGAACCGTCGGCGATAGCGAGGTTCAGCTTGCCCTTGAGGACGCGCTTGATTTGAATGTTGTAGGTGACTTTCTTGGCAGTCGGCAGGACCTGGCCAAAGAACTTCACTTCGCCCGAACCCAGGGCGCGGCCGCGACCTGGCAGGCCTTGCCAGCCCAGGTAGAAACCGACCAGTTGCCACATGGCATCAAGGCCCAGGCAGCCCGGCATCACAGGGTCGCCTTCGAAATGGCAGGCGAAGAACCACAGGTCAGGGGTGATATCCAGCTCGGCGACCAATTCACCTTTGCCGTACTTGCCACCCTCTTCGCTGATATGGGTGATGCGATCCACCATCAGCATGTTCGGGGCGGGCAGTTGCGCGTTACCTGGGCCGAACAGCTCACCGCGACTGCAGCGCAGCAGGTCTTCCCGAGTAAAGGCGTTTTGTTTGGTCATGCGAGCTCCTCAATAATCCCATGCGGCAGGGCAGGGTAAATCTTCCCGGACCGAATGAAGCGTTCATGCCTCATACCGGCAGCCTACACATAGACTATTGCGTTGTAGTGAAAGTCACAGCGTCAAGGTACTCAATGTACACTTGTTCACTGAAATTTTAAACCGAGCCTGTTTATCGGCCCGTTTGGGTGCCTAAGACTGCCGCACTTTCGTCTCTCGCGCCAGTCGCAGTTGGTTGATGGCGCGGCGCTATTGCACCCAGCGCTGCAGTATTTGCTGCAAATCCGTGCGTTTGAACGGCTTGGCCAGGTAATCGTTCATTCCGGCTGCCAGACAGGCTTCGCGATCGCCCTGCAAGGCGTTGGCCGTCAACGCGATAATCGGCAGGTCGGCGCAGCCGGGCAGTTGGCGAATCCGCCGGGTGGCTTCGTAGCCGTCGATCAGCGGCAGGCGGCAATCCATCAGGATCGCGGTAAAAATCAGGCTCTCGGCGCTGCGGATTGCCTCGGCGCCATCGGTGGCCAGGCTCACTTCAAAGCCCAGGCTGCGCAACATGGCCTCGACCACGGTGCGGTTGACCGGGTTGTCTTCCACCAGCAACACATGGCGGCCATCACCCGCGCTGGCCTTGCCCTCGGCGTCCAGGGCGATCGCCGGCAAGCTGTGCTGGTCGATGGCCAGTGGAATTTCCAGGGTAAATACCGAGCCACGGCCTTCCTGGCTTTGCGCGCGCAACGTGCCGCCCATTCGTTCGGCCAGCGTGCGAGCAATAGGCAGGCCCAGGCCGGTGCCGCCGTAACGTCTGGAAATGGAACTGTCAGCCTGCTGGAACGCATCGAACATCAGCTCCAGGCGTTCAGCGGAAATCCCGATGCCGCTGTCGCGCACCGTGCAGGTGAACCACACCAGTTCATGGTCGAGAGTTTGCCAATGGGGCTCGACGGTGACGCTGCCGTGCTCGGTGAATTTGAGCGCGTTACCGATCAGGTTCACCAGGATTTGGCGGATACGCGTCGGGTCACCCCTCACGCGCAAGGCGTCCATGCCTAGCGGAATCGGTAATTCCAGGCTCAGGCCACGTTGCTGTGCGCTGTGCTGGAAGGCCTGGGCGCAACTGTTGATCAGGTCCGCCAGGTTGAAGGCGATATGTTCCAGCTCCAGCGCGGCGCGTTCGATACGTGAGAAATCGAGGATGTCGTTGATGACTTTAAGCAGGTGCTCGGTGGACTCCGAGGCCAGCGCCGCGTACTCGGTCTGCTCCTCGGTCATCTCGGTGGTTTCCAGCAGTTGCAGCATACCCAGCACGCCGTTCATGGGCGTGCGCAACTCGTGGCTCATCATCGCCAGGAAGTCCGACTTGGCGTTGTTGGCCCGTTCGGCTTCTTCGCGGGTCTGGATCAACTGGGCCATGGCCTGGTGCTGTTCGCGGCTGGCCTGGTTAAGGCCTTCGGCGAGGTTGTTGATGTGCCGCGACAAGTCGCCCAGCTCCGAATCATCGACAATCGGCAGCGGTGTCTTGTAGTCGCCTTGCTGGATGGCTTTTACCGCGTGGCCCATGGCGCTGATCGGCTGCGACAGGCTCGCGGCCAGGCGCCGCGCGAGCAGGAAGGTAAACAGCAGGGCAAACAGTGCGAGGATGCCGGCCTTGAACAGAATCTCCTGCTGGCGCTGGCTGAAGGCGTCGTTGGACATGCCGACGATCACCCGGCCCAGGTAATCGGCACGCGGCGCCTTGGGTTCGTTGAGGTTGTCCTGGAAAAAGTCATTGCCCAGCTGGATATGCTGTAAGCGGATGGGCGCCTGGAACACTTTCACCGACAGCGAACGGTCGTGTTTTTCCGAAGGTTGTTCGACGTACACCAGGATGTTCTCAGTGCTGTCCTGAATCTCCAGGAAGCGCACATGCGGGGTGGCCAGCGTGGCACGCAGCAGGCTTTCGAGCACATCGTTGTTGCCGGAAATCACCCCGTACTCCGTGGCCGGGGCCAGTTGGTTGGCGATCAACTGGCCGGTGTGGTCGAGTTCCTGGCGCAGGTCCTGGATACGCACGAAGGTAAAGAAGCTGATCAACAGCAAGGTCAGCAACAGCGCCGGGCCCAGGGTGATGAGCTGGGTGCGGGTGTTGATGTCCCAACGACGGCGCAAGGTCATGGGCGTTTTTCTCCTTCGGCCAGGCGGGCGGCGACGGCGGTTTCGTCCACCTGTTCGATCCCCAGTGAGCGCGCGACCTGCGGGTTACCCACGACTTTGAAGTGTTGCGGGTACAGGCTGCGTGGCCAGTTGGCTGGCGGATGATCCAGCAGCCGGTCGAGCACCGCCAGCCAGTCGGCCTGGTCGCTGTAGGTGCTGGCCAGGCTGCCGGCCTTGACGAACCCGGCGTTGGGCCCCACCAGCGGCAGTTGCTGGGCGTAGCTGCTGAGCAACAGGTTCTTCACGGTTTTCGGGTTGTACAACTGCGGGTCGTCGAGGCCGAGCAGCACGTCACTGTTCTTGAGCAGGTTTTGCAACGGGCGGCTGTCGTTAATGTTGTCCCAGCGTTGCGCCACGATTTCCAGGCCCATGGGCGCTGCATACTCGCGCAACTCCGGCAGCAGGAACTCACTGTCGCTGCCATAGAGCACACCGATGCGTTGGGCCTGCGGCAGGATGTTGGCGATCAGCTTGAGTTGGCGCGCCAGCGGCGGGTCGCTCCACAACAGGCTGATTTTTGCCGGGTGGGTGGTGCCCAGGCGCTGGCGTGCCTGTAAGCGGCTGATGCGCAACACCAGGGTCGGCGGGCCCTGGTCATCCTGCAGGCGCCAGTCGAGGCCGGGCAGGTCCAGCAGGATCAGGCGCGTACCGGGCGGCAACTGGCTCGGCGCGGGCAAGTCTTTGAGCGGGACAAAGCTCACCTGGTCTTCGGGGCGTTGCTGGGCGAGGGCCTGGGTAAATGCCTGAACGCCGGCACCGTCTTCGGCGGCGGTCAACAGGATATCGGCGCTCCACGCCGGCGCGGTCAGCAACAGGCACACCAGCAGCAAGGCGCGGCGCCAGAGCCGAGAGATAAAGAAGGGGGTCATCCGTGACTGAGCGCCCATGTCAGAATTCCAGCTCCGCGCTGAAATACAGGACATGGCGACTGTCGTAGTTGTTATCGGCCCAGGTGGTGGGCTGGTTATCGAGGCGTTGTTGCAACATGCCGGCCAGCTCCACATTGGCTTTGCCCAGGGCAATGCGCTTGGCCACCCGCAGGTCGACCCGTTCGAAGCGATATTGGTTGAGCGCATCGTCGCCGTAGTAGAACAGCGCACTGGACCAGCCGTGGCCCCACTCGCGCAGCCAACCGGCCGAGCCGCTGTTGCGCGCGGTCTGCGCCTTGTCCAGCGGGTTGCTGGAAGCGGCGTCGACGTAAGCATAGGTCAGGCGCAGACGGTCGGTATTGCTCATGCGCCAGTCGAACTGCGATTCGGCGCCGGTGAACCGTGCGCTGTTGGCGTTGCTGGCAATGTATTGGTTGTTGCGCAGCGGCGAGCTGATCATCTCGGTGATTTCGTCGTAGAACAGTTTCACGTCGACATTCAACCCGAAATCGGCAAAGAAGCCGTTGTAGCCCAGCTCTCGTGAACGCATCAACTCTTTATCGAGGTTGCCGGGGCCTCGCGTTACCACAAAATATTGCCCGGCGTTCTGCCCGTAGGTCGGGGAGCTCAAATTGGTGACGCGGTAACTCCAGTTGACGTTGTTCTCGAACATGTCCGGCGAGCGAATCGCCTCGGAGTACACCGCCCGCAAGCCGTGGCGCGGGTTGATCAGGTAGTTGACCGCCACCCGTGGCGTCAGCGAGTTGCCGCTCAGGTGGGTGTCTTCGTACATGGCGCCGCCTTGCAGCAGCCAGTGTTCGCTGGCGCGCCATTCCAGGTGGCCGAACAAGCGCCAGGTGGTGTCGTCTAGGGTGCCGTTGAAGTAGGTGTCGGAGTCGGCGCGGTCGTAACGGTAGTTCATGCCGCTGACCAGGCGCAGGCTATCGGACAGGCTCAGGGTGTCCTGAATCTCCAGGTCGTAGCGGCTTTCGCGGGTGCTTTGGTCGATGTCGCCGCACACGCTTTGGTTCGCGCCGTTGCGCCACTGGTCGAGTACCTGGTTGCCCAGCGTTTGTTCGGCGGCACTGCCGGGTGGTGCAACGCCCTGGCTGTAGGTGTCCATGTGCCGCGCCAACCGTTCGGCATAGTTGGGGTTCAACTGCCACAACTGCGTCAGTTCCGGGCTGAACGAGACCTTGGCGTCACAGGCTTTCCAGACCTGCTGGCGGTCCCATTGCTGGGCCGAGCCTTGAATGTACAGGCTGTGTTCGGGGTTGAAGTCGAAGTTCCAGCGCAACGACCCGGCATAGTCCTTGGCGACGGCATCGGAATTGGTGCCGCCTTCGGTAATCCCGGCGAACACCGGCAGGTAGGTATAAGGACGCTGGTTGGTGCCTTCCTTGGCGTCAAATTGCCAATCGAGACTCTGCTGAGCATTCAGGGTCTGGCTCACCGCCAGGCTGAAGCGGTTGAGGCGGCGGCCGTCACGACGGTCGGCACCGACGGCGTCGCTGTCAAAGCCATCGTCCTGCTGGCCGGAAAAGGACAGGCGCAAGTCACCGGTTTCCCAGCCCACACCCTGGCTGGCGTAATAGTCGTTGATGCCGCGTTGGCCACGGATGACTTTAATCCGCGAGCCGTGGCTGTTGGCCGGTGAGCGCGTGAGGATATTGACCACCGCCATCAGTGCGTTGGCGCCGTAGCTGACGGTGTTGGGGCCACGGAACACCTCGATGCGCTCGATATCTTCCATGGCCACCGGGATGTCGCTCCAGTCCACGGTGGCCAGGCCCGCGCGGTACACCGAGCGCCCGTCGATCAACACCTGCATGCGTCGCGCGTCGCTGGCGCTGGTGCCGTGGTAGTTCACCGCCGCCTGGTTGCCGGTGGTGTAGCCGACCATCATCCCCGGTACCAGTCGCAGCAGTTCGGCGATGTCGCGTGCGCCGCTGGCCTTGATCAGCTCGCTGTCGATCACCGTCATGCTGCCGGGCACGGCCGCGGCCGATTGCTTGAGGCGTGTGGCGGTCAACACTTGCGGCAGTGGCTGGCTGTCGAGAAACAGGTCATCCGCCAGCGCAGGTGTGCTGCACAGCAACATCAGCAACAGAGATGAGCGAGGAGGATGGCCCAGATACACGGTGCAGCCTTGATAATTACGGATAGCCGCCCATGTTAACTGAGGTGGGGCCATTTGCCAGTCGTGGGACTTGCAATTACTTCACACAAGTGTGGCATTTTCCGACAAGCGCACGAATTGACGCGGGGGCTGGCCGCAAGCGGGTCGCCCCGTATAATGCCGCCATCGCCATGTAAGGATTAACGGATTGCATATGACTGAACAGCGCCCTATTGCGGTCCTGGGAGGCGGAAGTTTTGGTACCGCCGTGGCTAACCTGCTGGCTGAGAACGGCCACGCGGTGCGCCAGTGGATGCGTGATCCCGAGCAGGCCGAGGCCATCCGCGTGCATCGGGAAAACCCCCGTTACCTTAAAGGCATCAAGATTCATCCGGCGGTGGAGCCGGTCACCGACCTGTTGGCCACGCTGACCGACTGTGACCTGTGCTTTGTCGCGCTGCCTTCGAGCGCCTTGCGCTCGGTGTTGGCGCCCCACGCTAAACGCCTGGCCGGCAAGCTGCTGGTCAGCCTGACCAAAGGCATTGAGGCGCAGACCTTCAAGCTGATGAGCGAAATCCTCGCCGAGATCGCCCCGCAGGCGCGCATCGGCGTGCTGTCCGGGCCGAACCTGGCACGGGAAGTCGCCGAGCACGCGCTGACCGCCACGGTGGTGGCCAGTGAAGACGAAGCACTGTGCGAACGTGTGCAGGCCGTGCTGCATGGCCGTACCTTCCGCGTCTACGCCAGTGGCGACCGCTTTGGCGTCGAGCTGGGCGGGGCGCTGAAAAACGTCTACGCGATCATCGCCGGCATGGCCGTGGCGCTGGGCATGGGCGAGAACACCAAAAGCATGCTGATCACCCGCGCGCTGGCGGAGATGACCCGCTTTGCCGTGAACCAGGGCGCCAACCCGATGACCTTCCTCGGGCTGGCCGGCGTAGGTGACTTGATCGTCACCTGCTCGTCGCCCAAAAGCCGCAACTATCAAGTCGGCTTCGCCCTCGGCCAGGGCCTGAGCCTGGAAGACGCGGTCACGCGCCTGGGCGAAGTCGCCGAAGGCGTCAACACCCTCAAGGTGTTGAAGGCCAAGGCCCAGGAAGTCGGTGTGTACATGCCGCTGGTCGCCGGCCTGCATGCGATCCTGTTTGAAGGGCGCACCTTGGACCAGGTGATCGAGGTGCTGATGCGCGCCGAGCCCAAGACTGACGTCGACTTCATTTCCACCAGCGGTTTCAACTGAGGAACGCGCACATGAACGATCCTAAAGACACCCCAAAATACGAGTCCATCCTGCTGCGCGTCCTGTGGATGCTGGTGTTTGCCCTGGTGTGGCAAGTGGCGCAGTTCCTGCTCGGTGCGCTGGTGGTGGTGCAACTGATTTATCGCCTGATCTACGGCGCGCCGAATCTGGGCCTGATGAATTTTGGCGACAGCCTCAGCCAGTTCCTGGCGCAGATCGGCCGTTTCGGCAGCTTTCACACCGAGCAGAAACCCTGGCCGTTCGCCGATTGGCCAACCCCGCGTGCACCCGAAGGCGAAGCCGCCCACAGCGTGCCGCCAGCGCCGCACCCGGTGCGTGATGAGGAGCCAAAGCTGTGAAGCTATGGATTTTGCGCCATGGTGAAGCCGAAGGGCATGCGCGCACCGACGCCGAGCGCAACCTCACCGAGCATGGCCGTGGTGAAGTGTTGCGCAGTGCTGCGCATCTGATTGGTCAGCCCATCAGTGCAATTATCGCCAGCCCTTATGTGCGGGCGCAGCAGACGGCGCAGTTGGTGCGTGGTGCACTGGGGTTCGAGCCGCAGGTGCGCACGGTGCCGTGGTTGACGCCTGAGGGCAACCCGCTGCAAGTGCTGGAAAAGCTCGACACCGATGACAACGTGCTGCTGGTCAGCCACCAACCCTTGGTGGGCAGCCTGATCAGCTTTTTGCAGCATGGTCACCAGCGCCAGCCAGAGCCGATGCACACCGCCAGCCTGGCGGAGCTGGAAGGCGATTTTCCGCTGGCAGGGCTGATGAGCCTGGTCAGTGTGAAGCATCCGTAGGAAAAGCAATCGCGACTTTGTGTGCTATATAGTCAACCAAGCAAGTGCTTGGTTGGCTATCATCGGATCACAAAGGAGCGCGTCCCATGCCTGTCGCTTTTCGTTTGCCGTTGCAGGTCTTCTTCGAACGTGAAGCGCGACACCCGCGCAAACCCTTTCTGGTGCAACCCATCGGCGGCGGCGAGGTGCAGACGCTCACCTGGGGCGATGTCGGCCATCAGGCCCGTTGCGCCGCGCATTGGTTGCGCGCCCGGGAATTGCCCCAAGGCTCGCACATTGCCCTGATCTCGAAAAACTGTGCGCACTGGATCATTGCCGACCTGGCGATCTGGATGGCCGGGCATGTGTCGGTGCCGTTGTACCCCAACCTCACGGCCGAGTCCGTCAACCATGTGCTCACGCATTCCGAGGCGGCGCTGGTGCTGATCGGCAAGCTGGATGACTGGCCTGCGATGGCGCCCGGCATCCCGGCCGGGTTGCCGACCATCAGCTTGCCGTTGTGCCCGGCCGGCGACTTTGATTTCAGCTGGGCAGACCTGCAAGCCAATGCGCCGATCCAGGACAACCCCGCGCCGGATGCCGCAAGCCTGGCAACCATTGTCTACACCTCCGGCACGACCGGCCTGCCCAAAGGCGTGATGCAAACCTTTGGCGCCCTTGGATTTGCGGCCACGCGCGGCACAGAGATATTTGGCTTGGGCGAGGGCGACCGGCTGCTGTCGTACTTGCCGCTGTGCCATGTGGCGGAGCGCATGTTTGTCGAGCTGGCCTCGATCTATACCGGGCAAACTGTGTTTTTCGCCGAAAACCTCGAGACTTTTCTGACCGACCTGCGCCGGGCGCGGCCCACAGCCTTGTTCGGCGTGCCGCGTATCTGGACCAAGTTCCAGATGGGCGTCTACGCCAAAATCCCGCAAAAACGCCTCGATACCCTGTTGCGCCTGCCTTTTATCGGCAAGCGCGTCGGCCACAAAGTGCTGGCCGGGCTGGGCCTGGATGCACTGCGCATCGCGCTGTCCGGCGCCGCCCCGGTGCCAGAAGCCTTGCTGCGCTGGTATCAACGCCTGGGCCTGGATGTGCTGGAGGTGTATGGCATGACCGAAAGCTGCGGCTATTCCCATGTGTGCCGCCCTGGCCAACAAACGCTGGGTTGGATCGGCCTGCCGTGCCCTGGCGTCGAAGTGCGCATCGACTTGACGGGTGAAGTGCAGGTGCGCAGTGGCGCGACCATGCTCGGCTACTTCAAGGACCCGCAGAAAACCGCCGAAACCCTCACTGACGATGGCTTCCTGCGCACGGGCGACAAGGGTGAGCAGGACGCCGCCGGCCGCCTGCGCCTGACCGGGCGCCTCAAGGAGATCTTCAAGACCAGCAAGGGCAAGTACGTGGCCCCGGCGCCGATCGAAAACCGCCTGGCTGAACATGCACGCATCGAACAGGTGTGTGTAGTCGGCGATGGCTTGCTGGCGCCGATGGGCTTATGCGTATTGTCGGCTGGCAGCCAGGACCGGCAGGCACTGCGCAGCAGCCTGGAACGCTGGCTGGAACAGGTCAACGGCGCATTGGACAAGCATGAACGCTTGCGCCAACTGGTGGTGGTCAAAGACAACTGGGCGGTGGAAAACGGCTTTTTGACGCCGACCTTAAAGATAAAACGCAACGTGATCGAGTCGACTTACGGTGCACAATTTTCGGCTTGGAGCGAACGCAGTGAGCCGATTGTGTGGCAGGATTAGGACCGTAATAAAACCAATAAGGACGACTTCATGAGCTTGTGGCGCACCCAACCGAATATCGAGCAACTCAACGCCATCCAGAAAAACACCATCGGTGAACTGCTGGATATCCGTTTCGAAAGCTTCGACGACGAGTCGCTGACCGCGAGCATGGTGGTCGACCATCGCACCCACCAGCCGTACGGCCTGCTGCACGGCGGTGCGTCGGTGGTGCTGGCCGAAAGCGTTGGCTCCATGGCGGCTTACCTGTGCATTGATGCCAGCAAGTTCTATTGCGTGGGCCTTGAGGTCAACGCCAACCACTTGCGTGGTGTGCGCAGCGGGCGGGTGAGGGCGGTAGCACGGGCGATTCATATCGGCCGTACCACTCAGGTGTGGGACATTCGCTTGACCAGCGACGATGGCAAAGCCAGCTGTGTGTCGCGCCTGACCATGGCCGTGGTGCCGTTGGGCGAGAACCCACCCGTACGATAGGCGTGGCGTGAGTGTCATCATTCCTGGCGGTTACAGTCATTGCTGTACGGCTCAAGGCTGGTGACAATTCACTTCTGTTCCCGTAGATGGATCCTGTATGTCGCAGCACGTGTTTTTTGCCCATGCCAATGGCTTTCCTTCGGCCACTTACGGCAAGTTGTTTGCCGCCCTGGCCCCGGAGTACGCGGTGGCGCATTTGCCGCAGCACGGTCACGACCCCAGGTTTCCGGTGGATGACAACTGGCAGAACCTGGTGGATGAGCTGATCCATCACCTGGAACAGCAACCGGAACCGGTGTGGGGCGTGGGCCATTCCTTGGGCGGCGTGCTGCACTTGCACGCGGCCATGCGCCGCCCGCAGCTGTACCGTGGTGTGGTGATGCTTGATTCGCCGGTGTTGACCCGCGCTGACCGCTGGGTAATTCGCGCTGCCAAACGTTTTGGCTTTATAGACCGCCTGACCCCGGCGGGGCGCACCTTGGGCCGGCGTGAAGAATTCAGCGACCTGGCCGCCGCACGCAGCTACTTCGCTGGCAAAACGCTGTTTCGCGGCTTCGACCCGGAGTGCTTTGACGCGTACCTGCAACACGGCCTGCAACAGGTGGGCGATCGCCTGCGCTTGCGCTTTGACCCGGCCACCGAAATCAGTATCTACCGAGGCGTGCCCCATACCAGCCCAGGCCAGGTTCGCCAGCTGAAGGTGCCGCTGGCGGTGGTGCGCGGGCGTCAGAGCCGGGTGGTGATGCGTCACCATGCCAGTGGTGTCGATCGTCTGCCCATGGGTGAAATGCTCACCATGCCCGGCGGCCATATGTTCCCTCTCGAACGCCCTCAGGACACCGCGACGTTGATCAAGAACCTGTTTTCCCGCTGGGAAGCCCGTGAGCGCAGCTGCGCATGAGCAACCCCGTCGAAGAAGTGCGCCTGAGCCTGCCGCATATCGAATTGGCCGCGCATTTGTTCGGGCCTGAAGACGGCCTGCCGGTGATCGCCTTGCATGGTTGGCTGGACAACGCCAACAGCTTTGCGCGGCTGGCGCCCAAGCTTGCGGGTTTGCGCATCGTTGCGCTGGACATGGCCGGGCATGGGCACTCGGCGCATCGGCCTGTCGGGGCCGGCTACGCCTTGTGGGATTACGTGTTTGATGTGCTGCAAGTGGCTGAACAACTGGGCTGGAAACGTTTTGCATTACTTGGCCATTCCCTTGGCGCCATCGTTTCCCTGGTGTTGGCCGGAGCGCTGCCGGAACGCGTCACACACCTGGGGTTGATCGACGGCGTGATCCCGCCGACCGCCGCTGGCGAGAACGCCGCCGAGCGCCTCGGCATGGCATTGCAGGCGCAATTGAGCCTGCAAGACAAGCGAAAACCGGTCTACAGCACCTTGGATCGAGCCGTCGAAGCGCGCATGAAAGGTGTAGTGGCGGTCAGCCGTGAAGCCGCTGAACTGCTGGCCCAGCGCGGTTTGATGCCCGTGCCGGGCGGCTATACCTGGCGCACCGATGCACGCTTGACCCTGGCGTCGCCGATGCGCCTGACCGATGAACAGGCGATGGCTTTCGTGCGACGTGTGGGTTGCCCTACACAATTGGTCGTCGCGGCTGACGGCATGCTGGCGAAACATTCCGAATTGCTTTCTCAGCTACCTTTTACGGTGAACACGCTGCCGGGCGGCCATCATTTACACCTTAATGATGAGCCCGGCGCGATCCTTGTTGCAGACTGTTTCAATCGGTTTTTCTCCATGCCTTGACTTGGCGGGGTCAACTGCCGAGGCTGGGCGGATTGAAAGGGAGTCAACCATGTACGAACTCAACACCGCTGCGCACTTCGATGGCCAGGGCTCAATCATCCGATGAGCCTGCGTAAAGAATGTCTCCGTGTCCTCGGGCTGTGCTGTTTCAGCCCCTTGGTGTTCGCCGCCGATGTGCCAGGCAGCCAGGATCTGCCGACCGTGGCCCGTCAGGTCGACGCGCAAATCGTCGATTATCGCCCTGCCGAAGAAAAAGAACGCATCTACCCCATGGGCGCGATCCGCAAGATCAGCGGCCAGTTGCGCTACGAAGGCCAGGCTACGGCGCGCGGCAAAACCACTGCAGTCACCTATGAGCTGCCTGCCGAGCACACCTCCAGCGCCGCATTTACCGCGACGCGCGAAGCGCTGCAGGCCAAGGGCGCGCAGCTGTTGTTCTGGTGCCAGGCGCGTGATTGCGGCGAAAGCAGCCTGTGGGCCAATGAAGTGTTCGGCAATGCCAAGCTGGTCGGCGCCGACGGCCAGCAGGAATACCTGCTGCTGCGCCTGGCCGCCCCGCAAGACAATTCGCTGGTGGCGCTATATGGCATTACGCGCGGCAACCGCCGGGCTTATCTGCATGTAGAACAACTGGACGCCGGGGCGCCGCTGGGCGACTTGCTGCCCACTTCGGCGACCTTGCTGCGCGAGCTGAAAAGCACCGGCGAGCTGGACTTTCCGGCACTCGGCAGCGCGCCTGACGCCACTTGGCTGACCTTGATTTCCCGTGGCTTGAACCTCGACGCCACCTTGCGCGTGAGCCTCACCGGGCCGACCGCCGAAGCCTGGCGCCAGGGCCTGATCGACAGCGGTGTGCGGGCTGCCCGCCTGGAAACCGGCAGCGGTGACGCTAAGGGTTTGCACCTGCATCTGATACGCTGACCGTTATGAAGGCGAACGGACCCGTGCCGTTCGCCTAAGCTGCTCTTCCTACAGCCTTATTCTCGAGATACCCGATGCTCAATAACGATCGCCTACTGGTGCAAATCCTGCTGCTGGTGTTGTTTGGTGCCAGCTTCTGGGTGATGGCGCCGTTCTGGTCGGCGCTGTTCTGGGGCGCGGTGCTGGCGTTTGCCAGCTGGCCGCTGATGCGTTTGCTCACGCGCTGGCTGGGTGGCCGCGAATCCCTCGCGGCGGGCATCCTGACCCTGGGCTGGATGTTGCTGGTGGCGGTGCCGCTGGTGTGGCTGGGGTTCAACCTGGCCGACCATGTGCGCGATGCGGTCGGCCTGATCAAGGATATCCAGGTTGACGGCTTGCCCGCCGCACCTGCCTGGCTGAACTCGATCCCCTTTGTTGGCGAGCGGCTGGTGGCGACCTGGGACAGCATCGACCAACAGGGCGCGGCGCTGATGGTCAGCATCAAGCCGTACCTGGGGCAGGTGGGTAACTGGCTGCTGGCGCGCAGTGCGCAAATTGGCGGCGGTATCCTCGAGCTGACCCTGAGCCTGGTGTTCGTGTTCTTCTTTTACCGTGATGGGCCACGGCTGGCGATGTTTGCCCATCGGTTGCTGGAGCGCCTGATCGGCGAGCGCGCCGGTTACTACATCGAGTTGGTGGCCGGCACTGTGCAGCGCGTGGTCAACGGCGTGATTGGTACGGCAGCGGCCCAGGCCCTGCTGGCGCTGATCGGCTTCCTGATTGCGGGGGTGCCGGGCGCGCTGGTGCTGGGCATCGTCACCTTCCTGCTCAGCCTGATCCCTATGGGGCCGCCGCTGGTGTGGATCCCGGCCACGGCCTGGCTGGCATGGAAGGGCGACTACACCTATGCGGTGTTCCTCGGTGTATGGGGCACGTTCATCATCAGTGGCGTGGACAACGTGCTCAAGCCGTACCTGATCAGCCGAGGCGGCAACCTGCCGCTGGTGATCGTGCTGTTAGGCGTGTTTGGCGGCTTGATTGCCTTTGGCTTCATCGGCCTGTTTATCGGCCCGACCTTGTTGGCGGTGGCCTACAGCCTGCTGACGGATTGGAGCGCGACCCAGTCCCAGGAGCGTCGCGAAGATAAAGTTCTTTAGGCCCTCGGTAACCACATCACGGCGGTTAAGCCGCCGCCTGGGGTTTCCTCCAGGCTCAGGTGGCCGCCGAGGCGTTCTACGGCTTCCTTGGAGATCGTCATGCCCAGGCCAACGCCGCCGGAGTTGCGGTTGCGCGAGCCTTCGAGGCGAAAGAACGGTTCGAACACCGCCTCGCGTTTATCCGCCGCAATCCCCGGCCCGTGGTCGATCACGCGGATCACCAGGGCGCCACGGCTGTCCGCCAACTCAATACGCGCCGTGCCGGCATACCGCAGGGCGTTGTCGATCAAGTTGTTGAGGCACGAACGCAGTGCCATCGGTTGCACCTGCAACGGTACGCACGTGCCGGAGAACTGTACGTCCGAGCCTTGGTCCTGGGCGTTTTCGCTGAGGGACTCGACCAGCGCCTGCACATCGAGCCAGTGCCGGGTCTCGCTGGTGCGTTGTTCGTGCAGGTAGCTCAAGGTGGCGTCGAGCATGCCGATCATGTCGTCCAGGTCCTGGCGCATTTGGCCTTGCAGCTTGGTGTCTTCGATCTGCTCCAGGCGCAGCTTAAGGCGTGACAGCGGCGTGCGCAGGTCATGGGAGACGGCGCCGAGCATGCGCGCGCGCTGGCTGACTTGTTCGCGGATGCGCTTTTGCATCAGGTTGAAGGTCGATGCCGCCTGGCGTGCTTCCCGTGGCCCGGATTCGTCGAGCGGTGGGCTGTCGAGGTCAAGGCTCAAGCGTTCGGCCGCTGCGCTCAGGCGCTGGATCGGCCGGCTCAGCAGTTTGGCGCCATACCAGGCGGCGATGATCAGCGAGATAAACTGGAAGGTCAGCGGCACCACGGGGCCGCCGTACCAGGGCCGGTGATGGCGGGCCAATGGCTTCATCGTGCCGTCTGGTTGCTCGACAAAGGTTTCCTGGGGCCGTGGTGGTGGCGGGCCGTAATGACGGAACCAGAAGATCGCCAGTACATGAGCGAGCACAATAGCCACCAGCAATACGCCGAACAGCCTGCCAAACAGCGTATTGAAGGTGGCGCGCATCAACCGATATCCCGGGCGTCGAACAGGTAGCCTTCGCCACGCACGGTCTTGATCAGTTGCGGTGCTTTCGGGTCATCCCCAAGCTTCTGGCGCAGGCGCGATACGAGCAGATCGATGCTGCGGTCAAAGGCTTCGATGGAGCGGCCACGGGCAGCATCGAGCAATTGTTCGCGGCTCAACACACGGCGCGGGCGCTCGATAAACACCCACAGCAAGCGAAATTCCGCGTTGGACAGCGGCACCACCAGGCCATCGTCGGCCACCAGTTGGCGCAATACGCTGTTGAGCCGCCAGTTATCGAAACGGATGTTGGCGCGCTGCTCGGTGCGGTCATCGCGCACCCGGCGCAGGATGGTCTGGATACGCGCCACCAGCTCGCGCGGTTCGAACGGCTTGGACATATAGTCATCGGCGCCCAGTTCCAGGCCGATGATGCGGTCGGTGGGTTCGCAGCGTGCGGTGAGCATCAAAATCGGGATGTCCGATTCAGTGCGCAGCCAACGGCACAGCGACAGGCCGTCTTCGCCCGGCAGCATCAGGTCGAGCACCACCACATCAAAGGTTTCGGCTTGCATGGCGGTGCGCATGGCCGTGCCGTCGGTGACGCCGGTGGCAAGAATATTGAAGCGGGCCAGGTAGTCGATCAGCAGTTCACGGATCGGCAGGTCGTCATCGACGATCAGCGCGCGGGTGTTCCACCGCTTGTCTTCGGCGATCACCGCGCTTTTTTGCTCTTCGTTTACAGAGACGGTAGGGGTATGCATAGTGCGATCATCTGCCTGGGTTGTTGCATTGAGCATAGGCGCCCGGCTCCATGGCTGGAAGTGCCGGGCGAGCGGTCATGTGCGCGAGGCTAGTCGCGGGGCGTGTTGAGGGCATGTCGGGAATGTATCAGTCTTGACACATCTTCTTAAAACACTGGGTTATGCGCGCTTGATCAGCATTTTACCGATCATCGGATCCCGCAACGGCGCCGCTTGCGCTACAATCCGCGCCGATTTCGACTTGCCTGAGAGCCCATTCCAATGTCCGTCTGCCAGACTCCTATCATCGTCGCCCTGGATTACCCCACTCGTGACGCCGCACTGAAGCTGGCTGACCAGTTGGACCCCGCGCTTTGCCGGGTCAAGGTCGGCAAGGAACTGTTCACCAGCTGCGCCGCCGAAATCGTCGGCACCCTGCGTGACAAAGGCTTCGAAGTATTCCTCGACCTGAAATTCCATGACATCCCCAATACCACAGCCATGGCGGTTAAAGCCGCCGCCGAAATGGGCGTGTGGATGGTCAATGTGCACTGCTCCGGCGGCCTGCGCATGATGAACGCCTGCCGCGAAGTGCTCGAGCAGCGCAGCGGCCCGAAACCCTTGCTGATCGGTGTGACCGTGCTCACCAGCATGGAGCGCGAAGACCTGGCCGGCATCGGCCTGGACATCGAGCCGCAGGAGCAGGTACTGCGCCTCGCAGCCTTGGCGCAGAAGGCTGGCCTGGATGGCCTGGTGTGTTCGGCCCTGGAAGCCCAGGCGCTGAAGACCGCGCACCCGTCGCTGCAACTGGTAACCCCGGGGATTCGTCCCGCGGGCAGCGCCCAGGATGACCAGCGTCGTATCCTGACGCCGCGTCAGGCGCTGGATGCAGGCTCGGACTACCTGGTGATCGGTCGCCCGATCAGCCAGGCGGCGGACCCGGCCAAGGCACTGGCCGCAGTCGTCGCCGAAATCGCCTGATGATCGTTCCCACGCTCTGCGTGGGAACGCCTCTTGTGACGCTCTGCGTCACGCTTTGGGACGCAGAGCGTCCCGGGCTGCATTCCCACGCAGAGCGTGGGAACGATCGGGTCAGCTGACTTTAAGCACCAATTTCCCAAAGTTCTCGCCGTTGAACAGCTTCATCAACGTCTCCGGGAACGTCTCCAGCCCCTCGACAATATCTTCCTTGCTCTTGAGCTTGCCCTGGGCCATCCAGCCGGCCATTTCCATGCCGGCGGCGGCAAAGTTCGCCGCGTGGTCCATTACCACAAACCCTTCCATGCGCGCACGATTGACCAGCAACGACAAATAGTTGGCCGGGCCTTTCACTGCTTCTTTATTGTTGTACTGGCTGATTGCGCCGCAGATCACCACCCGTGCCTTCAAGGCCAGGCGGCTGAGCACGGCGTCGAGAATGTCGCCGCCGACGTTATCAAAATACACATCCACGCCTTTAGGGCATTCGCGCTTGAGGGCGGCGGGCACGTCTTCGCTTTTGTAGTCGATGGCCGCGTCAAAGCCCAGTTCATCAATGAGGAACTTGCACTTGTCGGCGCCCCCGGCGATGCCCACCACGCGGCAACCCTTGAGCTTGGCAATCTGCCCGGCAATGCTGCCCACTGCGCCAGCGGCGCCGGAGATCACCACGGTATCGCCAGCCTTGGGCGCGCCGGTGTCGAGCAGGGCGAAGTAGGCGGTCATGCCGGTCATGCCCAGCGCTGACAGGTAGCGCGGCAGCGGGGCCAGTTTGGGGTCGACCTTATAAAAGCCGCGCGGCTCGCCCAGGAAATAATCCTGCACACCCAGCGCGCCGTTCACATAATCACCCACGGCAAATTTAGGGTTGTTCGAGGCAATCACCTTGCCCACGCCCAGCGCCCGCATCACTTCACCGATGCCGACCGGTGGAATGTAGGATTTACCCTCGTTCATCCAGCCACGCATGGCCGGGTCCAGGGACAAGTATTCATTGCGCACCAGCACTTGCCCATCACCTGGCGTGCCCACCGGCACTTCCTGGTAGGTAAAGGTCTCCCGCGTGGCGGCGCCGACCGGGCGTTTGGCGAGCAGGAATTGGCGGTTGGTCTGGGCAGTCATGGCAGGGACTCTGTTAGAAGTGAACCCTGAGTGATAGACCTTCAGCGGCCTGTGGGCAAGGTTAAGGGGGGCTGCGAATGCCCGCCGATAGGTTGGACTGATAGTTGGCCTGGGCGTCTTATCACTGCGATTCATGCAACCCCAACCGGCCATATGATAGTGCTGACGCGCCCGCCGTCGGCTTGGCTAGACTCGGCCCACGGCTATTTCTTGCATAGGACATCCCCCATGAGCATGACGTTTTCCGGCCAGGTTGCCCTGGTGACCGGCGCCGCCGCCGGTATTGGCCGCGCCACCGCGCTGGCATTTGCCGCAGAAGGCTTGAGAGTAGTGGTAGCCGACCTGGATGTGGCGGGCGGCGAGGGCACGGTTGCGTTGATTCAACAAGCAGGCGGCGAAGCGCTGTTCGTGCGTTGCAATGTCACGCTGGACGCCGATGTGCAGCAATTGATGGCACAGACCATCGCCGCCTATGGGCGCCTGGACTATGCCTTCAACAACGCCGGCATCGAGATTGAGAAGGGTAAGCTGGCCGACGGCAGCCTGGATGAGTTCGATGCAATCATGGGCGTCAACGTCAAGGGCGTGTGGTTGTGCATGAAGTATCAACTGCCGCTGTTACTGGCCCAGGGCGGCGGTGCAATCGTCAACACCGCCTCGGTAGCCGGGCTGGGCGCTGCGCCGAAGATGAGCATCTATGCGGCGTCCAAGCATGCTGTGATCGGCCTGACCAAATCGGCCGCAATTGAATATGCAAAGAAGAAAATCCGCGTGAATGCGGTGTGCCCTGCGGTGATCGACACCGACATGTTCCGCCGTGCCTATGAAGCAGACCCGCGCAAAGCCGAGTTCGCCGCCGCCATGCACCCGGTTGGGCGCATCGGCAAGGTCGAGGAAATCGCCAGTGCCGTGCTGTACCTGTGCAGTGATGGGGCGGCGTTTACCACCGGGCAAGCCTTGGCGGTGGATGGTGGCGCAACGGCTATCTAGGACTCCATGCCATGCACTCTTAGAAAAGGATGGGGCTGCTGTGGGGCGTTTCCATGGCTGGCACAAGGCCTCGTCAGAATGTGTATCAGCAGGTAAATAAGTCAATAAAATCAATACTTTAATAATTTTTTGCGGCCGGCTTGAGCGAGCTTCTGTGCTTAACTGTTTGGGGTTGAATAACAGACAGTTCAAGTGAGTGGCTCATGGATTTAGGGATCGATCGACAAGCCCTTGTACCGGTGGTGCAGCAAATCGTCAGCGCGGTGGCGCAATGGATACGCAAGAGCGGCGCGAGCCCCGGCACGCGCTTGCCGTCCATCCGGCAACTGGCCCTCGACAACCTGCTCAGCCAGTCCAGCGTGATCGAGGCTTTCGAGCGAATGGTGGCCCAGGGGTTGTTGGCGTCCAGGCAAGGCTCGGGATTTGTGGTCGCCCAGCCGCCTGTTTGCCTTGAAGGCCACTGGTATGAGGGTGCAGAGCTGGGCTGGGGCGCCTATGTCGATGGCCCGTTGGGCGAGTTGAAGCTGGGTTGCGGCTGGCTGCCGGACACATGGCGTGAAAGTGATGACCTGTGCTACGCGATACGGGAAATCAGCCGCACCGACACGGCCGGTCTCTTCAACTACAGCACGCCATTGGGCCTGCCAGCATTGCGCGAGCAACTGCTCAAGCGGCTGACCCAGATAAAGGTGGGCACCTGCCTGGATCGCATCCTGACCACCCATGGTGCCGGCCATGCACAGGACCTGTTGATCCGCTCACTGCTCAAGGCTGGCGATACGGTGGTGGTCGAGACGCCGGGCTACGCCAATCTCTATCGACAATTGGAGCGCCATGGCGTCACGTTGCTGGAAGTTCCGCGCACCGTGGGCGGCCCGGACATGCCAGTGCTTGAGCAACTGCTGCTACGGCATCGCCCCAAGTGCCTGTTCATCAACTGCCTCTACCACAACCCAACCGGCACCAGCCTGTGCCGCGCCGTGGCTGAACGGTTGCTGGAGCTTTCGCGACGCGATGGCTTCCTGATCATTGAAGAAGACGTCTATGGCGACCTGCAGCACGCCAGTTGCACGCGGCTGTCGGCGTTGCCCCATGATGACCGGGTGATCTACGTATCAAGCTTTTCCAAAACCCTGAGCAGTGCCTTGCGCGTGGGCTACGTCAGTGCCGGCACAGACATCGTTGCGAAAATGGCCAGCCTCAAGACCCTGACCGGTATCGGCACTTCACGGTTTGCCGAAGCAGTGGTCGCCACATTGCTGGCCAATGGCACCTACCGCAAGTGGGTGCAACGCCTGCGCAAGCGTTTGAATGCGCAAATGGCAGCCACCCTGCAGGTGCTGGAGGATGAGGAATGGCAGGTGTTTGCCGTGCCTGCTGGCGGTATGTTTGTGTGGGCGCGGCCGGGCCTGGGCGATCATTCACGGTTGCAGGCGTGCGCGCGCAGGCTTGGTGTCCTGCTGTCTTGCGGGGCGCTGTTCACTCCCCGCGGTGAGCACAGTGACTGGCTGCGCATAAATGTGGCCTATGCTGCTGATCAGCGGGCTTTGGAGTTGTTCCGTGCCATGGGGCCTGCCAGATCGACCTCAACCATTCTGAAAACGACGAGCATGTAGCTTTTTGCCATTATTGTGACGCCAACGTCTTGTGCCAATGGCGTCTCGTTGCGAATCTCGCTGCATGGCAACCAGGCTTGCTGGCATCTGCCCGTGCAAGAGGATTCAAGTGCAATGATTTCGGCCGTGCAACGACGTTTCGCCAACCTCGGTATGGCAAAAAAGCTGGGCTTGGGCTTCTTCCTGGTGCTGCTGCTGACGGCGCTGGTGGCGGCCATTGGCGTGTGGTCGCTGCAAACCATTGGCCAGCGTTTCGAAGGCCTCAATGCCATGTCCTCGCTCAACAGCGGCTTGCTCAAGGTGCGCTTGATCGAGCAAGACTACGCGTTGCACGCCGACCCCAAAGCCGTTGATGCCTTGCATGAGAGCGTCGATGCACTGGCCGCCCTGGCGGCCACGCTCAAGGCCCAGTCCGCCGCCAATGTGCCGGTGATGGGCGACGTTGAACAGGCGTTGGCCGCGTATCGCAAGGCGTTCGATGAATTTGTCGAGTTGACCCAGACCAAGGACCTGGCTTTGGAAATGGCCAGTTGGTCCGTTTCCAGCGTGGCCAATAACCTCGATGTGCTGCAAGCCGGCCTGGCCGACGATGGCGCCTATGGCCTCAAGGAAAGCCAGGGCAAGGAGGGCGCCGAGTTTATCGAACAGGCCGGGCAGGTCAGCCAGGTGTCTCGCTTGATGCTGCAAGCCATGAACGAGGCGCGGGTACGCCTGGACCAGAGCCGCAAGGCCGATGCCGACAACGCCGAACAGGGCAAGATCGAACAGGCCGACCAGGCCCTGGCGCAGGTTGAGCAGTTGAAAACCTCGGTCAAGGACGCGGGTTACCAGACCGTGCTCAATGAGGTGTCCGGGCATATTGCGGCCTTCAGCGAAAAGCTCGGTGAGTACACCGGTTTGCTGGCTCAGGAAAAAATCGTCTACAAGCAATTGCATGACCGCGCCGACCAGGTGGTCAGCCGGGTCAACCAGGCGTATGCCGCCGAAGACCAGTCGATGCAGGCGCAATTGAAGAAAAGCACGCTGCTGATCGTCGGTTCCTCGGCACTGGCGTTACTGGTGGGGCTGGTTGCAGCCTGGCTGATTACCCGCCTGATCGTGGCGCCGCTGCGCAGTGTGATCGCAGTGGCCCAGCGGATCGCCGCCGGTGACCTGAGCGGGCGGATGGAGGTCAGTCGCCGCGATGAAATTGGCCAGCTGATGCAAGCGATGCAACAGATGGGCAATGGCTTGAGCCAGATGGTCAGCGGCTTGCAGGCCGGCATAGAGCAATTGGCCAGCTCTGCGCAATCACTCTCCAGCGTCACCGAACAAACCAATCTAGAGGTCAGCAGCCAGAAGGAGGAGACCGAGCAGGTCGCCACGGCGATGAACCAGATGACCGCCACCGTGCATGACGTGGCGCGTAACGCCGAAGAAGCCGCGCAAGCGGCGCAGACCGCCGATGCCAAGGTCGACAGCGGCCAGCAGGTGGTGCGTCAGAGCCTGCAACGCATCGAATTGCTGGCGTCCTCCAGCACCAGTGCCAGCGCCAGTATCGACAGCCTCAGTGCCGAAATCCAGCACATCGGCACGGTATTGGGGGTAATTAAAAGTGTCGCCGAACAGACCAATCTGCTGGCCCTTAACGCCGCCATCGAGGCCGCCCGTGCCGGCGAGCAAGGCCGGGGGTTTGCGGTGGTGGCCGATGAGGTGAGGGCACTGGCCAAGCGTACTCAGCAATCGACCGAGGAGATCGAGCGGTTGGTGAGTACTTTGCGCAGTGCGGCGCAGTCATCGGTGCAGCAGATTCAGCAAAGCGGCGAGCTGGTGAAACTCGCCGTCAGCGATGCGCTGGAAACCGAGAGCGCGTTGGGCAGCATCGCCGCTGCCGTGTCCCTGATCCAGCAGATGAATCAGCAGATTGCCGCCGCCGCCGAGGAGCAAAGCTCGGTGGCCGAAGAGATCAATCGCAGTGTCACCAGTATTCGCGCGAGTGCCGATCAATCGGCGCTGAGCATGCAAGGCAACGCCGCGTCGAGCATTCAGTTGGCGCAGTTGGGGGCGGAGCTCAAGGGCATGGTGGGGCACTTCCGCCTTTGATCAATGAGCAAAGGCGGAGCCGTACGATCAGGCGTTGTTGGCGAGGAAGGTCAGCAGGGCTTCGTTGACGAAGTCCGGGTTTTCGCGGCTGGAGATGTGCCCGGCGTCTGGAATCAGGGTCAGGCTGCAACCGATCAACTCAGCCATTTCCCTGGATTCGGCGGGTGGGCGTGGCTTGTCCTGCTCACCGCACATGATCAGGGTGGTGTCGGTGTCCAGGCGGTGCAGTTGGTCGAGGATATCGGCGCGGCTGAAGATCTGGCGGCCCAATGGCACGATGCTGTCCAGCAGGCGCTCCTTGGAGAAGGCCTGCAGTGACTGGCGGAAATCCTGGTACAGCGCCGACTCGCGGTCGATGCCTGGCCGGAAGAAGATCGGTGCGATCACATCCAGCAACGGCTCAGGGATGGCACCGGCGTCTTCGATCATCTTGAACAGCGAGAAATAATACTGACGCGTGGCCTCGGGCTCGGCGCCCAGGTAGGTGTCCATCAGCACCAGGCTGTTGATGCGCTCTGGGGCCAGTAATGCCAGGCGTGCGCCCCACATGCCGCCGACCGACAAGCCCACCAGATTGATCTGTGGGATGTCCAACTGATCCAGCAGGGCCAGGGTCTGGCGCGCCAGGTCGTCGAGGGACCGGGTTTGGGCCGGCAGCGGGCCGGATTCACCATGGCCCCAGAGCTCGGGGACGATCACGCGGTACTGTTGCGACAGGGCTTCGATTTGCGGCGCCCACATGTGGCGGTCCCACAGGTAGCTTGAACCCAGCAGAACGACCGGGCCGGTGCCCTGGTCGACGTAGTGCAGCGGTTGTCCATCAATGACGGCGACAGGCATAGCAGGCCTCTGACTTCACGGAGTTAGGGGCACTTTTTTACGCTAGTCGGGGGCGGGGGGATAGGTGCAAATTGATGGCACTTTGTTGTGGCGTGTTGCGTTGGGGGGCATATCCGTTATTTAGGTAACGGCGGCTTAGGAGTCCGCCCTGACAGCGGGGCACTTTTGTAAAGACCGGAATGGCGGCCCAGACAAAAGCAACCAAAAAGTCTTCGCCCCAACACTCGGCAACAGCAACAGCAACAGCAACAGCAACAGCAACAGCAAAGCCAAACTCGGTCAACTGTGGGAGCTGGCTTGCCTGCGATGGCATCAACTCTGTGTACCTGATACACCAAGGTGTCTGCATCGCAGGCAAGCCAGCTCCCACAGAAAAGCAGCTCTTCAGTGTATGCAAATCCGCTTTTGCTTTTGAACTAACCACTCAGGTCGGCTACTAGGCCGCCGTGCTCTGCTTTTGATCTTGCTTTTGATCTGAGGCGGCCCACGGATTCAAGCCTTCGTTCTGGCACACCGAGCCTAAGCGAGGTGCCGAGTGGTGGGGCGAAGACTTTTTGGTTGCTTTTGGCTGGGCCGGCATTCCGGTCTTTCCAAAAGTGAGCCGCCGTCAGGGCGGAACCCTAAGTAGCCGTTACCGCGGCAACGGATATGTACCCAACCCATCCATCCACCGCGCGCGCCCCCCAACGATCAATCGTAGATAGCTTTCTTCTTCCACTCCGCATCCGCATCCACAACTTTAAGCCCTTCAGTCAACTCATTGACCTCATCTTCAGCCGGCTTGCTGTTAGTCAGTACCGTCGAATTAGCACGGGCCAATTGATTCTCAAGCAATTGCAACTGCGCGCTATAGAGCACCGGCTCTGGCTGTTTACGCAGGTACTGCACACCGCGCTCGAATGCCAGGCGTGCCTGGCCGGGTTGGTTCTGTTGCAGGGCGTGCTGGCCGAGGTTGTTGAAGAACTCGATGTGCAGCAGCACCAGGATATGACGAATTTCCTTGATCCAGTGCTTGGCCTCGTTGGTCGGCAGAAAACCATCCTGAGCCGCGCGGGTCACTTGGCCATGCAGGGCTTCAAGGAGGAAACGCACATCCTTGGCCTTGGCTTCAGTCTGGATCGGCGCCGGCGGGTTGGTCACCGGAATCGATTCGCCCTGGGCGATCAGCGCATTCAACTCAGTGATACGCGCCTTGAGTGCTGCACTGGACTTGTTGAGGTGCAACAGACGCTGGTTGACGTTCAGCTCAAGGCGGGTGAGCAGCAGCTTGAGCGCCGGGGTCATCAATTGGCCAGGAAAGGTCTCGGTGATTTCACCGCACCGACGCAGCCGATCATTGAGCTCGATCTCGGTACGTTTCTTTTCCAGCTTGTTGTTTTCCACCACGTGGTTCATGTAGCCAATGGCGATCAGTATTACGATCCCGGCTATTACCAGCAGGGTGATCATGAGTGGTGTCACCGGTGTGACCTCTTTTATAGGGTTTGCTGTGGAGTGTAGTGACTGGACCATCCGGCGGATAGGACTGTTCGACCAGTTGCCCAGGTAGTTTCTTCTATATAGGTAAGCGTTGCCGGGCGGGCTCCCTGCATAGATGCACATTGCCATCATTTGCTCGGACGAACTATAGCGCCTTGTCGGGCGCCAGAATATAGGCGTCAAAGCCCGGACGGGCAGAATGCCCGCCAAGGCCCGGAAAGCAGGGCGAAGTCATTGATTTAAATAAATTTATCCTTGGGGGTTGACGACCTTTCAATCCATCCATAGAATGCGCGCCACTTACAGCGTAAAGCACACAGCGAAACGCGGTAGGGAGTGAATGTTGTACGTGTGTCCCCTTCGTCTAGTGGCCTAGGACACCGCCCTTTCACGGCGGTAACAGGGGTTCGAGTCCCCTAGGGGACGCCATATGCGGGAATAGCTCAGTTGGTAGAGCACGACCTTGCCAAGGTCGGGGTCGCGAGTTCGAGTCTCGTTTCCCGCTCCAATTTACAAGCAATGTGGCCCTCGGGCGGCATTGAGTGAAACCAGGGCATAATCTTCGGATTTAACCTCTGGGCACTGAAATACACACCATGTGTTTCAGTTGTGTGTCCCCTTCGTCTAGTGGCCTAGGACACCGCCCTTTCACGGCGGTAACAGGGGTTCGAGTCCCCTAGGGGACGCCATTTTGCGGGAATAGCTCAGTTGGTAGAGCACGACCTTGCCAAGGTCGGGGTCGCGAGTTCGAGTCTCGTTTCCCGCTCCATATTTAACGAAAACGCCGATCAGCAATGATCGGCGTTTTTGTTTGTGCTGATTTTAATCAGCCGGGTCAGGAATCTGCGCTAGGGCATAGGCGAGAAGGAACAGGCTTATCAGGCCGCCTGCCTCGGCGTTGCTCATGTCGAATTCTTTACGAATAAATGGCATCGCCACACCGAGGTTGGCGCGGTCGGCCGCCGCAATGGCGTAGATGACGAAAATCAAACCGGCGACCACCCAGCGATAGCGGCTGCACGCGACATGTGTAGGCCTTGTTGTGAAGTGCGTGGGAATAGTCTGTAGTTAATAGCGGGTGGGTGTGTACTGGTTCTGCTGTCTCTACTCTGGCCAGCCCCGTGTGCCTGTTCACTTCAGAGAACTGCCCAGATGTTCCAACTCGATTTTTACTCAACCCTGGTCGCCGCCTCTCTGGTGCTGCTGTTGGGGCGTTGGCTGGTCGCCCGTATCGGCTTTTTACGCGCCTACAGTATTCCGGAGCCGGTGGTCGGCGGCTTATTGGTGGCTGCGCTGCTGCTGTTGCTGCGCGCATTAACGGATATCGAAGTTCGATTCGACGCCTCATTGCAGGCCCCCTTGATGCTGGCGTTCTTTGCCACCATCGGCCTGAATGCGGACTTTGCCAGCCTGAAGAAAGGCGGGCGCATCCTCGGCATCTTCCTGCTGGTCGTGACGGCCCTGCTGGTGGTGCAAAATGCCATGGGCATTGCCCTGGCCAAGGCGCTGGGGCTTGACCCGTTGATGGGGCTGTTGGCAGGCTCCGTCACCTTGTCCGGCGGGCACGGCACTGGCGCAGCCTGGGGCGCGGTGTTCAGCGAAAAATATGGCGTGGCTTCGGCGTCCGAACTGGCGATTGCCTCGGCGACGTTTGGCTTGGTATTGGGTGGGCTGATAGGTGGCCCCGTTGCCCGCTTGCTGATCAAACGTGTGCAGGTGCCCGGCGTTGAGTTGGCGCAACCGCCCCAGCCCAAAGGCTTTGAGCAGCCCAACCAGGAACGCATGATCACCGCGTTTTCATTTATCGAGACCCTGGCGTTATTGGCGATCAGCTTGCAGGTCGGCACCTTCCTGTATGGCTTTATTAAAGGTACGGCTTTCGAATTGCCGACGTTTGTATGCGTGCTGTTTGTGGGCGTGGTGTTGCGCAACGGCTTGTCGGCGCTTGGCTGGCATCAGGTGTTTGAGCGTGAAGTGTCGCTGCTGGGTAATGTCAGCTTGTCGTTGTTCCTGGCGATTGCGCTGATGTCGCTCAAGCTCTGGGATCTGGCGGCATTGGCCTTGCCGATAGTGATTCTGTTGGCGGCCCAGGCGTTGCTGATGGCCCTGTTTGCGATCTTCGTGACGTTCCGGGTTATGGGCCGCAACTACGATGCGGCCGTGCTGGCGGCGGGGCATTGTGGTTTTGGCTTGGGGGCCACGCCGACCGCCATTGCCAATATGCAGGCGGTCACGCAGCGCTTCGGGCCATCGCCGATTGCGTTTCTGGTGGTGCCGATGGTGGGGGCGTTTTTTATCGACATTACCAATGCGGTGGTGATCAAACTGTACCTGGCGTTGCCGTTTTTGGGGGCGGCGGGTTGAGGGGGCCTTCGAATGGTCGCCAGGCGGCGCCGTCCAGACGGATCAGTACGGCGTCGTGGCTCATGTACAGGTCGATGACTTGCTCTATTTGCACGTGGCGAAGCTTGAAGTCATGCGTGGGGGTGATTATCGCGCCATGTTTGTACAGCGTATAAAAATGCACCTCACCCGAGAGTTGCAACCCGGCCTCCTGCTGCGCAGCTTCGAAAGCTTTATCCGGCAATTGCACCCGAAAATACGACAGCAATGGCCAGCGTTTTCGTTGTTCTTTGTCTGATCCGGCGCCTACTGCCTCATAAGCACGACGCATCCCCAGCACCCTCTGGTGGTACTGCGCGGTGCTGGTCTGCCCGGTGATGGCCAGCGACAGTTGGCCATCCAATGCGGCCTGCGTGTAGTCGCTGTACTCATAAGCACGGTACTGCACCAGCATGCGCCCCTGCGACTCAATCAAGGTGGGACCGGCGCGACCATCCCAGGCCGGGCTGTCGCCCAGGCCGATTTCGCTGTCTGTCAGCGGAATGACCGTGGCCGAAACATTCCGCGGTTCAAAGCTGCGGGTGGAGTCAGGCGCCACCCCCGGCCAGTACGAGCCGAGTGCCGCACAGATGCGTGCATCCTCGGTAAACGGGCTGGCTAGCTGATAACCGCACAGCATGTTCGTAAACGGAGCGTCGACCAGGCCCCGGCCCACTTCCCAGCCCGGCCCAAAGACCCCGCTGGCGAAATCCGGCAGCCAGGATTGCCGTTGTGTGCGTTGCACAGGTAGCGTCGGGCCTGGTGTTGTAGAGGACTGTGGGTGGGAGACGATGGCGGTGACGCCACGGTCTTCAGGGGCGAAGTAACCACCGGCAAGGGCTTGATTGATGAAAAAGCGCACGTCAGACAGTGGGTTGACCCGTGTATGCCAAACCTCTGGGCAGGGCGGCGCAGGGCAAGGGAAAACCGCCGGGTCGCTGGACCATTGCTTGAGCTCTCGTTGCCCACATAACGGAAAAAAATCCGGCGCACCGATGATGGAGTAGGCGGCGATGCTCGCCAGTTCCAGCGCAGGGCAGTGGGCCCGTACCCAGCCGTCGGCCATGGCATCCTGATAATGCAGGGCTCGGTAGCCGCCCGCCTTGACGATGGCGTCGACATCCTCACGCTGGTTGAGGTCTTCGATCGAACCGTCGTCGCGCAAATGATGGCGCCCATGCACCAACCCACCGGTATTGGGAGGCATCATGAACGACAGCGGACGGTCTTGGTAATAGGCCAGTTCCACCAGCGCTTCTTTGGCGTCGGGCATCAACAGCCCCGGCGCGAACTCATCGGTATTCGCCCAATGGCACAAGCCCTCGGTAATGACGAAAGGCGCGTTGAGAATGTCAGGCTCTTGCCAGCCGGTATCGCGAAATCGCCTATGGATCTGTCCGATTTTTTCATTGATCTGGTGGTTTTCCAACTGCACAGTCAGGTCCATTCCGGCCAGGCACTCGTTGCCATCGAACACTTTGTGCAGGGGCACCCAGAACTCCAGATCCTCATCGATAGGTTGAGCATCCATTGGGCCAAACCGCGCCGGTTGGCCGGTGTGCCGGGCAGCGATGAACGCGCCGTAGCGCGCCGGTATCACCCGCATCTGGTTTGGCTGGCCCTCGACAAAGGGCAAAAAACCTCTTTGCTGCGGGTTATACAGCGCGTCCGCCGTGCCGACCCGGGCCACCCCGGTACGCGAGAAACACAGGTCCGCCTGGCGCCTGTGCACAGTTTCGGCGTAGGGCCGGTATTCATACGCGAACACTGCAATCGCCAGTTGCGCCTCACCGGCCAGTTGCTGCAAAGCCTCCAGGGTCGGGGGAGCGGCGCCGTAGACATAATTGAGGACGTGCTCGATTTCAGCGGCTGTGGGGAAGGCCGTGAGCGTTTTACCCTGGACCGCGGTGACCACATTGGGCGAGGCGAAGGCATGAAACAGCAGGCTGTCGGCCGGGTGCCCAGGCTCTATACCGCGTGTGGCATCAGCGGAAAAATCCTCAAAGCCTGGCTGGGTGCGATCAATCTGCACAGGCCTGGCGAGTTCCTCACGCAGGCTTGTCGAGGTGATGTCCAGGCCGTGGTGCAGCAACAGGTCATGCCATCCTGCTGAGGCCAGGCGTGTGCAAGCGCGTTCTACATCGCTGATCAAGGACATCACGCCCCCTCCGATAGAAACCAGGGGAAAGGGTAAGC
The DNA here is from genome assembly GCF_044218855.1 of Pseudomonas sp. B19125. Taxonomy (NCBI): domain Bacteria; kingdom Pseudomonadati; phylum Pseudomonadota; class Gammaproteobacteria; order Pseudomonadales; family Pseudomonadaceae; genus Pseudomonas; species Pseudomonas sp. B19125. The sequence continues at coordinate 4,916,582 of NZ_CP162589.1, read as the reverse complement.
AAAGGGGGCATGCGCGGTAACTGACCGAACGGCTAGGTTACCGCCCGGGGGCTTCTTGAGGATGGCGAGTGATCGCGCGCCTAATTCAGCGTGTAAACGTCCTGTTTAGGCATGAAAAAACGCGAAAAGAGTTCGGACTGCGATTTGATGTTGAGCTTGGTGTAGATATTGCGCCGGTGCACCTTGATGGTTTCTGTCGACAGCGCCAGTTTGCCGGCGATTTCTTTATTGGAAAAACCACTGAGCAGCAACTTGAGCACGTCCTTCTCGCGCGTGGTGATCTGCGTGCCCAACTGCACAATGGCTTCGGACCAGGGCGGCGGCTCACTGAGGTTTTTTTCTTCATCGACTTCAAAACACATGCGTTGATGCATCAAGGCCATGACCCACGGCTTGATGATATCCAGTGTGGTGATCTGTTCCGGGGTGTAGCGCGTGTTACTGCCAAATGAAATACACAGGGTTCGATCCGCGTCGAGCTGGACGTTGTACTGCACCTCATCGACGGACACGTACCGGGCGAAATACTGATGGTAGTACTCGGTGGTCAGGAAGTGCTCGGGGGCAATGTCTGACAGATGGAAAAAACCGCTCTGCGGGTTTTCACGGTTGGCAATGTAAAACGGGTCCAGCAGGTAAAGGCCTTTTACATACAGTTGCGTCAGGGCGTCGACTTCGTCGGCATCCGCAACCTCGGTCACGCTGACGACGTTGACTTGCTGGTTGCTGAACACCAGGACCACCCAATTGTCGATCTGCACATACTCATTCAACACGCGAACCAGTGAGCTCCAGAAGGCTGGGCGGTTCAGCTCCATGATGAGTTTGCCGGCTGACCGGTGCCAGGCGAGGTTGTGAAGGTCGAGTGACATGGACTACCCCTTTTGGGTTAGGGATTCATGGGGCTGAGCTAAGTATTTGTAGGTATTTACTATTCGACGACGCCGGGTATATTCACCCACCAGCGTTGATGGCCATGAAGGCCTGTCGTTTTTGACAAGGATAGTTATATGAATAAATCACATTTGCGAGCCATTTTTTTAGCCTCGCTTGTCTTTGTCGGGGCCAGCACGCCCGCAGCGGCGGCAGAACCCCGGGTTAACCTGTACAACTGGTTCGGGTTGATCGCTCCCGAGACACCGAAGGAATACGAGCAGAAAACCGGCACCAAGATGCACATCGATACCTTCGACAGTGCCGAGGTCATGCAAAGCAAGGCCATGGCCGGGCGCACCGGGTATGACGTCGTCGTCGCCACCTCCAACGTATTGCCAAGCCTGATCCAGGCGGGCGTGCTGGCCCCGCTGGACCGCAGCCAACTGAGCAACTATGCGCATATCGACCCGGAAATGCTGGCCTTGCTCGCCACTAACGATCCGGGCAACCAATACGCGATTCCGTACCTGTGGGGCACCACCGGCATTGGTTATGACGTGGATAAGGTCAAGGCGGCACTGGGTGATAACGCCCCGGTGGACAGCTGGGACTTGATCTTCAAAGAAGAAAACATCAGCAAGCTCAAGTCCTGCGGCGTGGCGATGCTCGACTCGCCGAGTGAAATCATCTCCATCGCCTTGCATTACCTCGGCCTGCCGAGCAACAGCCAAAACCCCGAGGATTACCAGAAGGCCCAGGCGCTGCTGCTGAAAATCCGCCCTTATGTCCTCTACTTCGACTCCTCCAGAACCGACGCCGACTTTGCCGATGGCAATATCTGCGTGGTCGTGGGTTGGGCGAGCGGGGCGCTGACGGCCCAGGCCATCAATGAGAAAAACCATACTGGCCGCAAGATTGCCTACAGCTTGCCGCGCGAGGGTGGGCTGGTCTGGTCGGAAAACTTTGTGTTGCTCAAGGATGCGCCCAACGCCAAGGCCGGCTTGGCGTTTATCAATTACATGCTTGAGCCCGAGGTGATTGCCAAGAGCTCCAATCACACGCTGTACCCGAATGCCAACAAGGACGCCACCGCGCTGGTTGAGCAGAAGTTGCGCGATAACCCGTGGATTTATCCGTCCAAAGCCACCATCGCCACGCTGGTGCCGCTTGAGCCGTTGCCCTTGAAGCTGGAGCGTATCCGTACACGTGTGTGGACCAAGGTGAAGAGCGGTACGTGACTGGCTGAGTGAGGCCCGAGTGCTTTCGCATAGATCCCAGAGAGGGAGATAAATCATGGCCCGACGTGATGACCCGTGCGATGTGAAATCGGACGATTATCAGGCGTACAAGGAGATTGAGGAGCAGATCGGTCACTGTACGCCGGAGCAGGCCTGGGCCATGTATTACGTCTCGACCGGGATGGTGCGTGAATACGTTACGCGGGCGGTCATGGAGCATATCGGCAGGGGTAATCGGGCGCTGCTGCTGGAGTTTCCTGAGTTGGCGCGGGTGCAAGAGCGGTCTCGTTTGATGCTTCCTCTTTGAGGGTGGTGCTTTTTCAGGTCTTTTGAGGCGGTCTTAGGGGCGGTGGTTTTGAGTGTATATCCGTTGCTGCGGTAACGGCTTCTATTGGTTCCGCTCTTACAGCGGGTCACTTTTGGCAAACGCCCGGAATGCCGGCCCAGCCAAAAGTAACCACTGAATACACTGAAAAACTGCTTTTCTGTGGGAGCTGGCTTGCCTGCGATGCAGGCACCTCGGTGTGTCAGGCACACTGAGTTGATGCCATCGCAGGCAAGCCAGCTCCCACATTAGACCGAGTATGGCTCTGCTGTTGCTGTTGCTCTGGTCCTTACATCCTTTTCGATGACGAAGTCAGCGGTCTTTTGATCTGCGCTTTTGATCTTGATCTGAAATCGCCCCCCAAATCACTGGCGGATTGCGGGCATGCCGAGCCATAGCGAGGCACCGAGTGTTGGGGCGAGGACCTTTTGGTTACTTTTGACTGGGCCGGCATTCCGGTCCTTGCAAAAGTGACCCGCTGTAAGAGCGGAACCCTACTCAGCCATCACCCAAATAACGGATATGTACTCAACAACCCATCCCCCCACACAGAGCGTTCGGCCTGTGTTCAACACGTCATCATGGCCCGCGCCAAGCGCAACGTACCCTGGCGGATCTCATCCCGATTGAGCGAAGCAAACCCCAGGCGCAACGCGTTCTCCGCCAAGCCCTCAGGCGAAAACTGACGCGCACTGCGCACCACAACTCCCTGGCCCAGGGCATCCTCCACTAACCGGTCAACATTCGTCTCATCCTGGAAACGCACCCACAGCGCCAGCCCGCCCTCGGGCGTACGCACCTGCATACGCTCGCCGAACGCCTCGTGCAGACAGCTCTGCAACACTTCGCGCCGCGCGGCGTATTCTTTCGAAACACGGCGCAAGTGCTTCTTCAATTCACCCTCATTGATCAGGTCCGCCAACATTTTCTGCGCGACGGCATCGGTGTCGCCCACCACCAGTGCGGCGCTTTTTTGCAGCACCTCAATCACATGGGCAGGCGCCACCACATAGCTGCAACGAAACGTCGATCCCAATGCCTTTGAAAGCGAGCCGATGTAGATCACATGGCGTTGCGCGCTGTCACTGGCCAGCGGCAAATAGGGCCGCCCGTTAAAGTGATACTCGTGGTCGTAGTCTTCTTCGATCACGCAAAAATCATGCAGCGCCGCCAAGGCCAGCAGCTGTTGCCGACGTGCCGCATGCAGGCTTACGGTGGTGGGGAATTGATGGTGCGGGGTGAGATAGATCATGCGCACTTTATGCGTTTGGCAGAGCTGCTCGATATGGTCGGTGCGGCAGCCCTCATCGTCCATGTCGACCGTGATCAAACGCGCACCGAGTTTGCGGAAAATCTCCCACGCCGGCGGGTAACTCAGGCGCTCCACCAACACCACGTCACCGGGCTGGATCAGCAGGCTGGCCGTGAGGTACAGCGACACCTGGGTGCCTGGCGTCAGGCAGATATTCTCGGCGCTGATCATCAGCCCACGATTGTTACGCAGCATGTCGGCCAGCGCGCAGCGCAGGTAATAGCCGGTGCCCTCGCTGCCGTAGCGCACCGTGTTGGTGGTAAAGCTGCTGCGCAAGGCGTTGCGGTAGTAACGATGCAGCACGGCTTGCGGCAGCAAGCGGTGATCGCACGCGCCGTTATCGAAAAATAACGCGTCATGCCGGTGCTCCAGGGCAATCACCTGGGCGTTCTGGGCGAAGTAGGGCACGACCGCCTGTGGCACCAGCGCTGGGGCGAAAGACGGTTGCGAGCGACTGGGCACGGGCTTGGGCGCCAGTTGCGCATTGACGAAGGTGCCACGGCGCGGCTCGCTGATCAGCCAGCCTTTGGTCATGGCCTCTTCGTAGGCCAGGATCACGGTTTTGCGGTTGACGTCGAGCAGGTGCGCCATCTCCCGAGTGCCCGGCAGCAGCGTGCCGGGCGGCAGCCGCCCTTCGAGGATGGCCGCGACGAGGCCTTCGGCAATCTTGCGATAGGAGGCTTGGCTTGAACCGTCATCAAGTTTGAGCAAGGGGCGCCACTTACGCATCTGGACCATCTGAAGTATCCAAAACTGGAGGTTTTAATGGGCCTAGTCTAGCGCAACAATCAGGCCTCACTTACTCCGAGGTCTTTATGAACACACGCCATGTAATCGAACTCTCTCCCTCGGGTAAAACCTTTGAAGCCGGTGATGAGCTGTTGCTGGACGCGATGCTCGCCAGCGGTTTGTCAGTGCCGTTCTCGTGCCGACGCGGTGCCTGTGGGTCGTGCAAGGTGGTGGTCACCCAAGGTGAATACCGCGCCAAGCAACTGGCCCCCGGCGCACCCGCGCCGAGCTACCCGCTGGCGGCCAATGAAATGCTGCTGTGCCAAAGCCATGCCTGCGCCGACATGCGCCTGGAAATTCCCGGCTGGTCGCTGGACACGCCCGCGCTGGTCGTCGAGTCGACAGTGCTGAGCAAGCGCGCACTGAGCTCCGACATCATCGAGTTGGTGGTGATGCCGGATATGCCATTGGCCGTGCGGGCAGGCCAGTACCTCAAGGTCCGCCTGGTCGATGGTGATTCGCGGTGCTTCTCGATCGCCAACTTGCCGGCCGACGGCGATGGGCGGCTGGTGTTTCAGATTCGCCAGGTGAGCGGCGGGCTGTTTTCCGAGACCCTGCTGGGCAGCCTTGAGGCCGGCGACCTGTTGCCGCTGGAAGGGCCTTTTGGTGCCTGCACCTGGCAGGACGATGACGCTGCGCCGGTCGTCCTGTTTGCCACCGGCACCGGCTATGCGGGTATCAAGCCGATCTTGCTGACCGCCTTGAAGCGTGATGTAGAGGTGACGTTTTACTGGGGCGGCGCGCAAGCAGCAGATTTTTACGACCGCGCATTCCTGGACCAGACGGTCATCGACCACCCGCGTTTCCACTGGCACCCAGTATTGGCCTCGCAGGGCAAGGTGCAGGAAGTCGCGCTAGGCCACGGGCACCGTTGGGAAGCCGCTCAGGTGTATGCCTGCGGTAATGGCGGCATGATCAGCCAGACGCGTGCCAAGTGCCTGGAAGCAGGTTTACCGAGCCATCGGTTTATCGCCGAAGCCTTTGTGCCCAGCGGCCAGTCGAGCGCCGACGCGCTGCTCAAGACCCTGGATGACACCTGGGAAAAGGTCGGCCCGAGGTATTCGCTGGACGGCATGCTCGCCGCTCGTGAAAAAACCATCCGCGCCCTGGCAGCGATTGCCAGCCAGCTCAAGGTCGGCATGACCACCGGGGAAGCCCTCGACATGGCCGCCGAGCAGTTGCAGGCCATGGGCGCCTCCCACACCTGGCACCCGACGTACATCCGTTTTGGCGACGACACGGTTCGCCCACCGAGAGAAGGCATTGACCCACTGCGCCCGCTGCGTGCCAGCGATATCGTGGTGGTCGACCTCGGCCCGGTGTGGGACGGCTACGAGGGCGACTATGGCGACACCTTCGTCTTCGGCGAGTCAGCGCTGCACCGCGATTGTTTCAAGGCCGTGCATGAAGTGTTCGATGAAACCCGCGAGGCCTGGAAGCGTGGCATGACCGGCTGTGAACTCTATGACTTTGCCGAGGAACGGGCCGTTTCCAAGGGCTGGCGGTTGTCGCGCAACCTGGCCGGCCACCGTATTGCGGATTTCCCCCACGCATTGTTCGGCACCACGGAATTGGCCGAGCTTGAGATCACACCGAGTGAAATGGTGTGGGTGCTGGAGATCCAGCTCTGCCACCCCACCGAGCCGGTTGGTGGGTTCTTTGAAGATATCCTGATGCTTGAAGCTTGAAGGGCTGAGGCACTCTAGGTGTTAGGTAGGAGGTTTCCCGAGTTTCCCTGAACTATATGGGCGCAGTCGGCTCATACAGCCATTGCCAATCACGGCAATTATTTCTGTGCGATAGGGACATCACCTGTGAAATATGCAATCTGCGCCACCTTGCTGCTGTCACTGAGCGGCTGCCTGACCATGTCGGGTGAATACACCGTGACGGCTCAGGACGCCTCCGGCGCCCCGTTAACCAGGCTCGGCACCTTCACCGCCGAGGGCCATAACATTTACCCCATACGCAATGCGTTCTGCCTCAATGCGCCGGGGGCGACGGTCATCATTCGCGATGCCCGGACCGGCGAGGAACTGCGCAGCGAAAGCCCTTATCACTGCCGTTAAGCCTCAAAAAAAGGATTTCCATGAGAGCGTTTCTGATAGCAGGCCTGGCCGTGGCCGTAAGTGGCTGCGGCAATATTTCCAATATCCGTGCTTACAACACGGCCTATGTTGAACCCACATCCGGGGATACCGCACGTTTGCGTGTAATCACCAATGGCATGGCGCGCGGCGTGCCGGGCCGTGATTGCATCGACTGGCGTGTGCCTGGCGCCGGGGTGATGGCCGTGTCCGAATCCGGCTTTGCGGGTCAGAATAATGGCCGCAGCCTGGGCATGCCCGAGAGCAACCGCCGGGTGGAGGCGCAAGGCTCGGCGCGTAGCGAACTGAAGGTGCCGGCGAACAAGCCTTTTGCCATGAACTTCCAGAGTGAGGGCTATGTTTCTGGCGGCAATTCCTACAGCTGCAGGCAGAGCTTTCACTTCACCCCCAAGGCCGGGCAAGATTACGAACTGATCCTGCTGGACGGTGGCCAGTGCCTGATTGCATTGCAGCGCCTGAACCCGACGGGGAAACCGCAGAACGTGCCGGTAGAGAAGGCCAAGCTGTGCAATGCGATGGATATGTTTTAGGCCGCAAGCCAGACCTGTTTAATCACAACGCCGATCAATGTTGATCGGCGTTGTGGTTTTTACCTGCGCTTATCAGAGCTTCGGCAGTTGCCCCACACGGCCGATCATTTCCGTGACGATCTGCAGGTCCAACAGGAACTGCTCGACGGTCTTGAACTCACCGTCGGTGTGCCCGGTGTACTTCACGTCCGGCTTCGCCAGGCCGAATTGCACGCCATTGGGCAGCTCATGCACGGAGGTCGCGCCGGCTGAGGTGCCGAACTTGTGCTCCATGCCGAGGTTTTCGCTGGCCACGGCCAACAGCGCTTTGACCCACTCACCTTCAGGGTTGCGATACATCGGTTCTGCCACCGAGTAAGTGACGTCCATGGCCACTTTGGTGTGTTTGTCCCAGGCGCTGATTTTCTCTTCGATCTCGGCCTTGAGTTTTTCCGGCGACTTGCCCTTGGGAATGCGCAAGTTCACCGCCAGTTTGAAGGCTTTGGCGTCTTGGCCAACAAAGGTCAGCGAAGTGGTCAGCGGCCCCATGAATGCATCGGAGAAGCCCACGCCCAACTTGCCGCCCAGGTAATCCAGGCCCCAGTTGTCGGCGGCATATTTTGCGGCGTCGGTGATGTGGTTGTGCTTAAGGGCGATCTTGCCGTCGACGCTGTGGATCAGCTCCAGCATGCGTGCGACCGGGTTCACGCCGGTTTCCGGCTCGGACGAGTGCGCGGACACACCAGTGACCGTCAGCTTGACCTCTTTGCCCACCACCTTGGCCGCCACGGTGAAGTCAGCGCCGTTATTTTTGGCGTATTCGTCGCCGGCTTTTTGCAGGTTGGCCGCCAGCTCCGCAGGCTTGTCGCTGAGCAGAGTGGCCACCGACACCGAAGGAATCTGATTGGTGGCCGCGCCGCCGGTCATGGCGATGATTTCTGCGCCTTTGCCGTCACCTTTGCGCACCGGGAAGCTTGCCATGACGGTGCCGTAGCCTTTTTCGGCAATCACCACCGGGTAGCCGCCATCCAGCGCCAGGTTGTATTGCGGCGTCGGGTTATGCTCGAAGTAGTAAGGAATGGCGTCTCCGGACGTTTCCTCGGTGGTGTCCACCAGCAGCTTGAAGTTGCGCGCCAGTGGCAGCTTTTCTTCCTTGATGACCTTCATCGCATACATCGTCACCACGATGCCGTTCTTGTCATCCTCGGTGCCACGGCCGTACATGCGGTCGCCGATCAGGGTGACTTTGAACGGGTCGAGCCTGGTGCCGTCCTTGAGCACCCAGTTTTCCGGGGTCACTGGCACCACGTCGGCGTGGGCGTGAATGCCGACCACTTCATCGCCGCTGCCTTCCAGGGAGATTTCATACACGCGGTTGTCGACGTTACGGAAGTTCAGGTTGAAGGCTTTGGCCAGGCCCTGGATCTTGTCGGCGATCTTGAGGAATTCCGGGTTCTTGTACTGCGGCAGGCCGTCGATGTTGAAGGTTGGGATCTCGACCAGCTCGCGCAGGGTTTCCAGCGCGGCCTTGCCGTACTTCACGCGGGTATAAATCCCCAGCAGGCGATTGATTTCGTTCTGCTGGTCGGCGCTCAGGGGTTTGTTGGCGAGGAAGGCTTCGATGGCCGGGCCGACGTCGTCGGTTTTTGCCAGGTCGCCCTTGGCCAGGGTGCCGAGGAAACCACGGAAATCGGTGGTTGGGGTTTCACCAAAGTGCTTGATGATGGCTGTGCTTTGTTCGACGCTGATATTGGCGGACGCAGGCGTGGCGACGGCCGCAAAGCTGGCGGCGAACAGGGTGGCAGCCACCAGTTTCTTGAGTGGAAAGTGCATGGTTAGAGGCATTCCTTTGCAGGCGGTGAGTAAGAGGTTTCTGATCGATCTGTCAGAAACATTTCCACACACTACCATCACCAAGGCCGGGATAGGGAGCCTCGATGTGGGAAATGTCCTACTCAAATATCAGGGTTGCCCAGTAACCAAATGTGGGAGCTGGCTTGCCTGCGATAGCGGTGGATCAGCAATGAAGTTGTCGACTGACAGTCCGCCATCGCAGGCAAGCCAGCTCCCACAGGGGGTTACAGTGAAGTTTGAAATGAGTGCTCAAGGCTTACCCGGATGCGGCTCCGGATACGATGCCATCACGTCCAACGCCTTGGCATACGGCCCCTCCCACAACTGCTCGTGCAACTGCCCGATGCGCTTGGCCATCGCCGCGTCGTGCATCACCACTTCCAGGTTGCGCGAGTTATCCAGATACCCGCCCAACCAGTTGCTGGTGCCAACCCAGGCCACTTGCCCGTCGATCTCCATGGTCTTGCTGTGGATCACCCGCGCATACGGAATAAACCCTTGTTTGGCTTCGGGCAGGGTGACGATCTTGACCTCGACGTTGGGCAGCACGGCCAGGCTTTTGAGGTAGGGCAGTTCCAGCTTGTCGGTGTTCCAGTTGGACACCATCAGCTTGACCGACACCCCACGCGCAGCGGCGGCGCGCACGGCGTTGTCGATCACTGCGTAGTAGGGGCGGGTTTTATCCGGCCCGTAGGACAGCGGTGCATAGTCGAGCAATTGCACGCGCACTTCTTTCTTGGCTTCGCTTAGCAGGCGCGGCAGTTCCAGTTGTGAGTCGCCCACGCCGGGCGGGTTGTAGCGTTGCGGGCTGGCCACCAGGTAGTTGCCGGTGCGCGCAGGCTCCTGGGCCGCAGCGGGCAGTGGCACCGGTTGCTTATCCGCCAAGGCGGCCTGGGCTTGCCAGTCCTGGTTGAAGATCGCCTGCACCTGGCTGACCACGCTGGCATCGCTGATGCGCAAGCCGGTTTCATGGATATGCTCCAGCGAGCGCCAATCGAAATTCTGGCTGCCGACAAACGCCTGCTTGCCGTCCACCACCATGTACTTGGCGTGGATGATCCCACCGCTCAACTGCCCATAGGCCAACACGCGAAAGCTCAGGTTAGGAATTGCGCGCAGGCGTTCCAGCGTAGACGCCTCCGACAGCCGAATACCTTTTTCCTCCAGCAGAAAGCGAATCTTCACACCCCGTTTGCCGGCAGCTTCCAGATGCTCGATCACCTTGTCCATCACCGAACCGGGATGGTCGGCCGCGTAGAACTGGCCGATATCAATGCTGCTTTTTGCGCCGTCAAACAGCTCGATCCACACCGGCCCTGGCTGGCGCAAGTCGGCAGTCCCCAGCGCAGTGTCCACCGGCACGGTGTGTACCAGTTCAAACCCTGGAATTGAAAAGTCCGCCTGGGCAAGCGGACTCAACAGAAGGCCGGTCAGGCCTGCGATACGCAACTTTATCGAGAGGGACATAGGCGTCTCATCGGGGCAAAAAGAAAGGCGGGCGCATCATGCGCCCGCCCTGAAGGTCATGCCGTGCGGGTGTGCAACGGCGTTGGCACCAGATGCGGTACTTCACCCTGTACACGGGCGCCGGTGGCCGCACGGATCAGCAGGATTTTCAGCTGGTCGTTGATGCGCTCCAGGCTGTCCTGGAAGAAGTTGTGGAACACCACGCAGAACAGCGCGATGGCGATACCCAGGCCGGTGGCGAACAAAGCCGTACCGATGCCACCGGAGATCTGGCCTGGGTCGGACACGCCGGCGCTGGCCAGCGCCTTGAAGGTGTCGATGATGCCGAGGATGGTGCCCAGCAGGCCCAGCAATGGCGCGGCGGTGGTGATGGTCTCGATGATCCACAGGCTGCGCGACAGCGGCGCACGGGTCTTGAGGTACTGGGTTTCGATTTCGTCGTCCAGGTCCTTGCGCGAGCCGTTGGAGGCCTTCTGCGCGAGGATCGGCAGCACCATGTTCAAGGGCAGGCTGTCGCGGCGGGTGAGGCTTTGCGGCAGGTCGCGCTCGCTGTGTACGTTGGCGCCGAGCACGTCGGTCAGGGCGCGGGCCTGGCGGCGCACGTAGGCGAAATAGATGCCCCGTTCGATGGTGATGAAGATCGCAATCGCCATCGCGGCGTACATCACATAGAAGGTGATTTGGTGCAGCAGGTCCATGTCCATGAGTGTGTTCCTCTCAGGTGATTAATCAGAAATTCGCTTCCAGGGAAACCGTGACGGTACGGTCCAGGCCGACGATGTAAGCCGGGTCGCCATCGCGGAAACCGCTGTAGCTCGCCGCGTTGGTCTTGGTGGTGTACACGCCGTCCAGGTACTTCTTGTCAAACAGGTTGTCGACGTTCAGGCGCAGGGTGGCGTCCTTGACTACCTTCTTATCGACCGGCAGATAGATACCGGCGCCGAGATTGAAAATGGTGCGCGCCGAGATGGCTTCGTCGTTGGTCAGGTCACCGTAGAGCTTGCTGGTGAACTTGCCGCCGAAGGTGCCGTAGAAGCGCCCGTCGTCGTAGCCGATGTTGGCCGCCAGCATGTTGGTCGGCACGTTGGCGAACTGCTTGCCGCTGGTGGGCAATACGATCGGTTTGCCGGCGCTGAAGACGGTCAGGTCATCCTGCTGCTTGGAGCTGGTATAGGTGTAGGAGGTGTAGTAGTTGAAGTTGTGCGGCAGCTTGCCGCTCCACTCCAGTTCCAGGCCTTTGTTGATCACGGTACCGGCGTTGATGTCGGCCGAATCGCCGTTGCTGTCCAGGGACGTGAGCTGGCGGTTCTTGAACTGCATGTAGAACAGGGTGGCGGCGAGGGTCATGTCTTCGCCGGTGTAGCGCCAGCCCAGTTCCTGGTTCCAGCTCAGTTCCGGCTTGGAGTCCAGGGAGCCCACGCCTTTGTCGTACAGCACGTAGTTTTGCGGGATACGCATGTTGCGCGAAAGGCTGTAGAACAACTGGTCACGCTCGTCGAGCTGGTATTTCAGGCCAGCGTTGGGCAGCAACTTGTTGTAGGTCTGGTTGGCCTTGCCCGGTTGTTCGGTGAGGCTGCCGTGGTTGGTGCCCTCACGCTCGACATTCATGTAGGCAAGGCCCGCGATCAGGGTCCAGTCCGAGTTGATGTACCAGGTGTCCTGAGCCCAGACTTTTTGCGCTGGCGTTACGGTGTAGCGGTCGCGGCCTTGTACGGTGTTGCCATTGGCGTCGACCACGGAGCTGGCGTCCGGCCAAGTGTCGCTGGGCTTGCCGCTGTTCTTGAGGGCAATGAACGGCTGGGTCTGGCTTTGGCGGGCGCGCTCGTACCAGTAGCCGAATTGCAGGCTGTGGTCGCCCAGGTCCCAGTTCAGCTTGGTGGTGATGCCCGGGCGCCAGGTCTGGGTGCGCGAAGGGCGGTAGTAGACGCCCGTCGTCGCGGAGCCGTCAGCGTTGTATTGGGCCTGCGTCGGCAGGTTGCCGAGGTCGAATACGCCGCCTTTGTTGGAACCGCTGTTGAGCGCATAGGCGGAGGAGCCCACGCCGCTGCCGTTGCCGTAGTAGTAATACGGGATCACCGAGAGCGACAGGTTGTCGCTCAGCTTGTACTGGGTGTTGAGCACGGCGGTGAAGGTCTGGAACGGGTTCTGTGCCAGGTCGTAATAGCTGCTGATCTTGCCGTTGGAGCCCAGCGCCGGCTTGGCCGGGTACGGGTCATACTGGCGGCCGAACTGCTGGAACTGCGCCTTGGTCAATTGGCTGTAACTGTTGTTGTCCTGCTCGTGGTACTTGAGGATCAGGTTGGCGGTGTTGCCGTTGCCGGCGTCGAAAAAGCTGTTCCACTCCACCTTGTCCGCACGCACCGCGCCCGAGCCGCGCCACATCTGGCCTTCGGTGTGGGACGCCGACAGCCAGTTGGAGAGGCCGTTGACTTCGCCGGTGTTGAGGCGCGCAAAGGTCTTGCGGGTGGCGTTGCTGCCCACCACTTGTTTAACGAACGCACCGGTTTCCTTGGTCGGGCGAATCGTCACGATGCCGATGTTGCCGCCACTGGAGCCGATGTGCGGGCCGTCGGCTTCCGACGAGCCCTGGGTGACGAAGATCTGGTCGATGTTTTCCGGATCGCCGAGCAGGTTGGAGTACAGCGCGTAGTTGCCGGAGTCATTGATCGGCATGCCATCCACCGACATACCGACCTGGTCGGAGTTCATGCCGCGCATGGTGAAGCGAAAGCCCGACAGACCGGTGTTGTCCTCACTGGAGATGTTCAGGCCCGGCGTGTATTTGAGCTTGTCGATGGCGTTGCCGGTGGCGGTTTGTTTGTCCAACGCTTCCTTGGTGATGGTCGAGCGGCCCTTGGCGCTCTCTTCCTGGACCATGTAACCGCCCCCCGCGGTTGCCTTGCCTCCCTGAACTCCGATCGTGCCGACGTCACTGTCACTGGTATCAGCCATGACCACTCCATGGGTCATGCTTGTCGCGGCAACGAGTGCCAGATGAATACGTGTGAACCTCATCACTGTCGTCCTGGTGTCGGGTGCTTATTGCACGCTGTAGTTGAAGGTGGCGGTGAAGCGTTGCTCGTTACGTCCACCGAAGGCTTGTTCGGGGAACGGCTTGACCTGCTTGATGCGGCGCAAGCTATTGGTAGCGGCCCGATTGAGCAGCATGCTCGGCGCCGGGGTCTGGATCCCGGCATCAAGGACGCGGCCTTGTCGATCCACCATCAACCACACCACCACCTCGCCACTGGGGCGCTCGAGGGACGCCTGGCGCCCGGTGGGGTATTGCTTGTACGTGTCCAGCTCGTTGCGCAGCCCCTTGAGGTAACCGCCTTCCAGTGCCTGGCCATCTACTTTGGGCGGTGCTGGTGGCGCGGGCGGCACAGGTGTTGGCGCGACAGCGGCCTGTACTGGCTTGGCCGCCACTGGTGCGACTGGCGCTGGCGTGGGAGTCGGTTTGGCGGCCACCACGGGCTTGGGTTTGGGCACCGGCTTGGGCTTGGGCTCAGGTTTTGGCAGTGGCTTTGGAGGTGGCGGCGGCGGGGCCGGTTCGGCTTCTTCGTCCTCGATCACCGGCGGTGGCGGCTCTTGCTCGACCACAGGCTCGGGAACCACTTCGGGCTCGGGTTCGACCAGGGCCAGCTCGACCGCCGACTCGTCGTACTGCGGCTGGATTTTCAACGGTTGGGACTGGATACCCAGTGCAATCAGCACCAGGGCGATCAGGGCCGGGACACTGCCCAGCAGCTGACGCGCACGAAACAGTACATACATGATCAAGACTTACGCGTGGCAATGGACACGGAGGTAAAGCCACCCAGGCGCAGGGTGTCCATGACTTCCACCAGGCGCGAAACCTCTACGCCTTTGTCGCTGTTGACGATGATGGTCGACTTGGTATCAGGCTTTTCTGCAGCCTTCAGTGCCGGCACCAACGCATCGACCGTGAGGGCCTTGCCGTCGAGTTGCAACTGGCCTTCGAGGCCCAGGGTCAGGATGAATTTATTCTGCGGCTTGAGTTGCTGCGAGCTGCTGGCGCTGGGCAGTTGGGTCTTCATGCCGAGTGCGGGGATCACGTTCAAACTCACCAGTACGAAAAACACCAGGAGGAACATCATCACGTCGATCATGGGGATCAACTCGATATGTGCCTTGCGTTTCTTGGGTTCATCCCAGGTTCTCATTCTGTTACCCCGTCGTTGAATTAGGGGCGACACGCTAACAACCAAAAATGACCGAATGGTTAACTTTAATTGACGTTTTAAAGGCTCTAGGACGCGTCTTTCAGAGATTTTACCTTGCGGTTTCATGACGTAATGCAATTGACACGAAGGCAGTACATTCTGGGGGAATTTACTTGAAGAGCTGCCGCGTATGCCCACTGCACTGCCTCAATTGTCGACCCCGCGACTACTATTGCGGGCGCTGGAAATGGACCAGGCCGAGGTGCTCTTCATGCTCGCCAACGGGCCGAAAATCGCTGACAACACGGCCAACATTCCGTCGCCCTATACCTTGGAAACTGCACAGAGTTTTATTGCCGGGGCCGCAGACAAATATCGGGCGGGCGAGTTGTTGAACCTGGGCATGCATGTGCGTGAAACCGGTGAGTTGGTTGGCATGGTCAGCCTGCGCCTTAACGCTCGTCATCACGCAGGGCATTTGGGCGGCTGGGTCGCGGCGCATGCGCGTAACCTGGGGTATGCCGCTGAGGCGGCGAGCGCGATGATGAGTTTTGGCTTCACCGAGCTTGGGCTGCAGCGTGTCGGCAGCCAATGCTTTGGCCGCAACAAGGAATCGGCGCGAGTGATGCAGAAAATCGGCCTGCGCTACGAGGGTTGCCTGCGTCAGGCGTTTCTCAAAAATGGCGTGTACGAAGACCTGCTGGGCTTTGCCACCGTGCGTGAGGACTGGGAGCGCGCGTTGTGAATGACGCAGTGGACCACGGCAGGCGGCGAGTCTTTACCGGGCTGGCGGTCGCTACCGCGTTTTCAATCCTCAGCCCGTTTGCGCGCAGTGCCGGGGTGGATTACCCGTTCACCCTTGGCGTGGCTTCGGGCGACCCGCTGCCGGATGGTTTCGTGATATGGACGCGCCTGGCGCCGTTGTTCAACGCAGCGGATGGGCAGGGCGGCTTGAGCCGCGCGGTGCCAGTGCGTTGGCGGGTGGCCAGTGATGCGGCGATGACGCGCATCGTGAAGCAGGGCGAAGTCTTGGCGACGGAGCGGTTCGCCCATTCGGTGCATGTTGAAGTGGCCGGGCTTGCGGCGGGCCGGCCGTATTGGTACCAGTTCGAAGGCCTCGGCGCGCAGAGCCCGGTGGGCCAGGCATGTACCACGCCACCTTTGCAGGCGATGGCCTCGGCTCGGCTGGGGTTTGTTTCCTGCTCGCATTGGGAGCGCGGTTACTTCAGCGCCTATCGCCATTTAGCCGCAGAGCAACCTGACCTGGTGTTTTTTCTCGGGGACTACATTTACGACAGCTCTTACGCCGCCGACTCGGGGAAAGTCTTTCGGGCCCACGGCAGCGGTAACGCGGTGAGCTTGAGCGACTACCGCAACCGCTACGCGCTGTACAAAACCGATCCGGACCTGCAAGCCCTGCACGCGGCTGCCCCCAGCGTGGCAACCTGGGATGACCATGAAGTGCAGAATGACTACGCCAACCGCTGGTCCCAAGACCCGAAGATTCCCGTGGCGCAATTTCTCCAGCAGCGGGCGGCGGCGTACCAGGCGTTTTACGAGCACATGCCGCTGCGCGCCAGCAGTGTGCCGAAGGGGCCGGACATGCGCATTTACCGGCGCCTGGATTACGGTCGGCTGGCGCGCTTCCATGTGTTGGATGGGCGCCAGTATCGCTCCGAGCAACCCTGCATCCAGGCCAACGGCAGCCATCAGGGGCATATCGCCGCCAACACTTGCAGCGACCTGCGTGATCTCGGCCGCACCATGCTGGGTTGGCAACAGGAAGCCTGGCTGGACCAGGGCTTTGCCCAGTCGCAGGCACAGTGGAATGTGATCGCCCAGGACTTGCTGGTGGCGCCCTTGCTCCAGCGCGACCTGAGCAACCACAAGGTGGGCCATTGGACCGATGGTTGGGACGGCTACGTGGCCAATCGTTCACGCATGCTGGCGTCCATCGGGCGTCACAAGGTCAGCAACCCGGTGTTCTGGGGCGGTGATATCCATTCGTTCTGGACCACTGACCTGCACGCCGACGCCAACAACCCGGACTCGCCAGTGATCGCCACTGAGTTTGTCGGCAGCTCGGTGACCTCCGATGGCCCGCCCTTTGAAGCGTTCAGCAAGATCCTGCCGCTTAATCCGCATGTGAAGTTTTTCGACAGCCGCCAGCGAGGGTATGTGTCGGTAGAGCTTACGGCTCAGAAGATGCTGACGAACTTTCGGGTGATAACTGACCCGCGCGATCCCAACGCCACGGTGTCGACCCTCAAGTCGTTTGTGGTGGAGCCGGGGCGAGCGGGGGCGATTGCGGTTTAGCGCACTTGTAGGGTGTAAATACTCAACGTGGCGAGCGCGGGGGGATTTGTGGCGAGCAGGCTGTTGTGGCGAGCGGGCTTGCCCCGCGTTGGGCTGCGAAGCGGCCCCAAAACCAGGCGCTTATGTTTGCCTGAAAAAACGCGGTGACTGTATTAGGGCCGCTTCGCGCCCCAACGCGGGGCAAGCCCGCTCGCCACAACAGCCTGCTCATCACAACAGCCCGGTGACCACAAAAGCCGCGTGGTCTGTCAGTTGATTTCGTAACGCACCGACAGCGCGCCTTTTTTCTCCGACAAGGCCAGGATGGTCACTTGGCCGAGCTCGTTCAGGGCTTGCACATGGGTGCCGCCGCAGGCGTAGGCGGGCAGTTCGCCGAAACCCACTTCGCGGGCGCCGTCTTCCAGGGTCATATGGCGCGGGTAGTCGGCGGCGATCCATTGGTTGACCTGTTGCTGGATCGCCTCGGCGTCGATGGCCTGGGCCATTTCGCCACGGATAAAGGTGATTTTGCACTCGCCCGGCCAATGGTGGGCTTTGATCGGCATCCAACCGAAGCTTTCTCCCGCATTGCCGATCAGGTGCCCGGCCGAATGCAGGCGCGTGTACAGGGCACGGCGTTGTGCGTCGACCCGTGCGCTGATCGGGCCGGGCTGCACAGGCTGGTCCACGTAATGCACCACACGGTCAGCCTCCTGAGTCACGCGCAGCACCTGGCTGTCGCCCAGCCAACCGGTATCAAAGGGTTGCCCGCCGCCTTGGGGATGAAAAATCGTCGACTGCAGGGTGACCGCGAACAGGCCTTCGTGGGGTGTGCAGCTCAGCACTTCAAGCTCGGCGGTCAGGTGGTCGTGGGTGAAAAACAGGCGCTCGGTCATCATTTACATCCGCATCAGGGTTCTACGGGCAGTATAAATAGTGCGTGGATGGGTGATAATCCGTTCAATTATCAATGGACCTGTGCGTCATGAGCATCAATCTTCCTTTGCCACTGCTGGGTGAAATGGCGATTTTCGTCAAAGTCGTGGAGACCGGCAGTTTCTCCGAAGCGGCGCGACAACTGAGCGTTTCGCCCTCGGCCGTGAGCCGCAGTATCTCGCGTCTCGAACAGGCGCTGGCGACACGCTTGCTGCAACGCACCACGCGTAAATTGCGCTTGAGCGAAGGCGGCGAAGAGGTGTTCAAGCGTTGCCAGGAGATGGTCAACGCGGCGCGCTCGGTGATGGAGATCAGTGGCCAGTTCACCCATGAAGCCGAAGGCCTGGTGCGGGTCAGCGTGCCCAAGGCGGTGGGCCGGTTTGTGGTGCACCCGCATATGTCGGAGTTCTTGCGGCGCTATCCCAAGGTGGATGTGCAATTGATCCTGGAAGACCGGCATGTGGACCTGATCGACGACAATGTGGACCTCAGCATCCGCATCACCGACAGCCCGCCGCCGGGCTTGGTCGGCCGCCAACTGTTACCCATCGAGCACCTGTTGTGTGCCACGCCGCAGTACCTGGCCGCGCAGGGTACGCCTGAAAATCCCCATGATTTGCTGGAACACAGCTGCATCTACCTGGGCGAAACGCCGGGGGATTCACGCTGGAAGTTTCGTCAGGGTGCCAAGGCGGTGACCGTGGGCGTGCGCGGGCGCTACGCCGCGAACCACACCGGCGTGCGCCTGGATGCGGTGTTGCAGCATGTGGGGATTGGCAGCTTGCCGTACTTCACGGCGCGGCATGCCTTGGCGGCGGGGAGCCTGGTGCAGGTATTGCCCGAGTGGGACTTTATTGCGTCCTACCATGGTGAGGCGTGGTTGCTGCATTCGCCCACGCGGTATCTGCCACCGAAGTTGCGGGTGTTTATTGATTATCTGGTGGAGTGCATGGCGAAGGAGCCGACACTGCGCCGCCGCTGATTGTGGGCGCTGGCGTGTGTGAGAGCTGGCTTATGTGGGAGCTGGCTTGCCTGCGATTGTATCACCTCGGTTTAACTGACAAACCGAGTCGCCTGCATCGCAGGCAAGCCAGCTCCCACAGAAAAGCAATTTACTGCATACGGTCTTAGCTGGACTCAGTGCTTGCTCTGATCCTGCGGCATGGCCAGCAGCTGTTTTTCCTGGTTCCAGTCGAACGGTTCATCGTTCTGTTCGGCTTCAAAACGACGTTCTTCCAGGGCCTGGTACAGGTCCAGTTCTTCATCGGGCATGAAGTGCAGGCAATCACCGCCGAAGAACCACAGCAGGTCGCGTGGCACAAGGTGGGCGATTTGCGGGTAACGCAGGATGACCTGGCTCATCAGGTCCTGGCCCAGGTACTGGCTCTCGATCGGGTCGATCGGCAGCAGGGCGCGCAATTCGTCGAAGCGCTCCAGGAACAGGGTGTGGCTTTCCTCGGGCACCTGTTCGGCTTCGCCGACGGCAACCAGGATGCTGCGCAAGTGGTCGAGCAAGACGAGATGATCGGCAACGACGTTGGACACGAGATAAGTCCTCTAAAGCAAAAACGGGCGCGAGAGTATATGCCTCTCGCGCCCGTATTTATATGACCTTAGCTTTATAGGGTGTGAGCGGTCAGCGCACTTTACCCTCAGCCTGGGTCAGCTCTTCCTTGCTGAAATCATCCACATCGATCACCTTGCGGCGCGCGGCTTCGGCGTCGCGCAGGGTTTGCGCTTCGGCCGGTTGCAATACGCCCGCGTGCAGCGCCGCGTCGATGGCATGCTCGCCGGCGGCCGGTTTGACCTGGCCGCTTTTGAGCGCGGTGTGGAGTTTTTTCTGCAAGGGGTGGCTGGCACCCAGCAGGTCGTAGGCATGTTGCAGGGCACCCACCGGGTCTTCTGCCGATTGCGGGCGATAGCAACCCGCCAGCAACTCTTCCAGGGTCGGGTCGCCTTTGGCACGGCCAATCACCGCAGCCACTTCGGCGTCCAAAGCATCGGACGGCCCGGTGTGACGACGGCCGAACGGGAACACGATCACCCGCAGCAGGCAACCGAGGACCCTGTTCGGGAAGTTGCTCAGCAGCTCATCCAGGGCACGCTCCGACTCACCGAGGCTTTCTTCCATGGCCCAGGCAAACAGCGGCTCCAGGTGATCCGGCGAATCCAGGTCGTGATAACGCTTGAGCGCTGCCGAGGCCAGGTACATATGGCTCAGCACATCACCCAGGCGCGCCGACAGGCGTTCGCGGCGTTTCAGCTCGCCGCCGAGCAACATCATGCTCAAGTCGGCGAGCAGGGCGAATGCTGCGGCCTGACGGTTCAATGCACGGAAATAACCCTGGCTCAAACGGTTGCCCGGGGCTTTTTCAAAGTGCCCGATGCCGAGGTTCAGCACCAACGTGCTGGCGGCGTTACTCACGGCAAATCCGATATGTTGCATCAGCAGGCCGTCAAATTCCTTGAGCGCCTGGTCATGGTCTTCACGACCGGCCAGGGCCATTTCCTTAAGCACGAACGGGTGGCAGCGGATCGCGCCCTGGCCAAAGATCATCAGGTTGCGCGAGAGGATATTCGCGCCTTCCACTGTGATGAAGATCGGCGCGCCTTGCCAGTTACGGCCCAGGTAGTTGTTGGGGCCCATGATGATGCCCTTGCCGCCATGCACATCCATGGCGTGGCTGATGCACTCGCGACCGCGCTCGGTGAGGTGGTACTTGAGAATCGCCGACAACACCGAGGGTTTTTCACCCAGGTCGACCGCGTTGGCGGTGAGCATGCGCGCGCTGTCCATCAGCCAGGCGTTGCCGCCAATGCGCGCCAGGGCTTCCTGGATACCTTCAAAGGCCGACAGCGGCACGTTGAATTGCTCGCGCACTTGAGCGTATTGGCCGGTCACCAAACTGGTGAACTTGGCCGCGCCGGTACCGACCGCAGGCAGGGAGATCGAACGGCCGACCGACAGGCAGTTCATCAGCATCATCCAGCCCTTGCCGAGCATTTCCTGGCCACCGATAAGGAATTCCAGGGGGATGAATACGTCCTTGCCGGAGTTGGGGCCGTTCATAAAGGCGGCGCCCAACGGCAGGTGGCGACGGCCGATTTCCACGCCGGGCGTGTCGGTGGGGATCAGCGCCAGGCTGATGCCCAGGTCTTCTTCCTCACCCAACAAGTGGTCCGGGTCATGGGCCTTGAAGGCCAGGCCGAGGAGGGTCGCGACCGGGCCGAGGGTGATATAGCGTTTTTCCCAGTTCAGGCGCAGGCCGAGGGTTTCCTTGCCTTCCCATTCACCTTTGCAGATCACGCCGGTGTCGGGCATGGCGCCGGCGTCGGAGCCGGCCAGTGGGCCGGTGAGGGCGAAGCAGGGGATATCGTCGCCACGGGCCAGGCGTGGCAGGTAGTGGTTGCGTTGTTCGTCGGTGCCGTAATGCAGCAGCAGCTCGGCCGGGCCGAGGGAGTTAGGCACCATCACGGTGGAGGCGAGGTCGCCGCTGCGGGTGGCGAGTTTCATCGCGACCTGGGAGTGGGCATAGGCGGAGAAACCCTTGCCGCCATATTCCTTGGGAATGATCAGGGCGAAGAAACCGTGGGTCTTGATGTGCTCCCAGGCGGCGGGCGGCAGGTCCATGGCCTGGCCGATTTCCCAGTCGCTGACCATGGCGCAGAGTTCTTCGGTAGGGCCGTCGATAAACGCTTGTTCTTCTTCAGTCAGTTGCGCCTTGGGGTAGGCCAGCAATTTATCCCAATCGGGGCGACCGCTGAACAGTTCGCCGTCCCACCACACGGTGCCGGCGTCGATGGCGTCGCGCTCGGTCTCGGACATCGGCGGCAGGACTTTCTGGAACCAGCTGAACAGCGGCTTGGTGAAGTATTGGCGGCGCAGGTCGGGCAGCAACAGGGGCACGGCCACGGCGGCGATCAGTACCCAGAGGATGACCAGCAGCCAACCCGGTGCATGGCTCCAGGCGCCCATCGCCAGCAGGTAGACGGCAACCACGCCCAGCGCGGGCAGGGGCGCGGTGCGGCGGTGTGCCAGGTAGGCAATGCCGACCACCAGAACCAGTATCCACAACAACAGCATATTCAATCCTCCGTGAAACCAAGGGCGAAACCACCATGGAGCTTAGTCGGCATCCGAAAAAGCGCGGTGGCGAGGGTGTAACGAGTTGTGCTGGCGCACGCCGACATTTGGCCGAATCGTCGTTATCTCCACGGCAGGCCTGTCGTTAGACTCAAGGCTTCCCTTGGAGATAAAGCTCATGGATACGTACTTGAATCCCAGCCGCTTCATCGATAGTGACCACCCTGCGGTGGTGGAGTTCGCCGAAAAACATCGCGGAACCCGCCCGGATTTAAGTGACCAGGCGGTCAGTCTCTACTACGCCGTGCGTGAGGCGATTCGCTACAACCCGTACACCTTCAGCCGTGATCCAAATACCCTCAGTGCCAGCTTTGCCCTGGCCACCGGCGAGAGCTACTGTGTACCCAAGGCCACCTTATTGGCCGCCTGTGCCCGTCATTGCGGGATCCCGGCGCGCATTGGCCTGGCGGACGTGCGCAATCATTTATCGACACCGCGCCTGCTCGCGCTGCTCAAAAGTGATGTGTTCGCCATGCACGGCTATACCGAGTTGTACCTGCACGGCCGTTGGGTCAAGGCCACGCCGGCGTTCAACAGTCAACTGTGCGAGTTGTTCGACGTGCCACCGCTGGCGTTCGATGGGGTCAACGACAGCGTGTTCCACGCCTTCAACCGCCAGGGCCGGCGCTCAATGGAATATGTGCTGGACCACGGGCAGTTCAGCGACGTGCCCGAAGCGCTTTTCTTTGCGCATATTCAGCAGTGTTATCCGCACCTGTTTGCCGACGACATGCCGATCTCGCTGAAGGACATGCACAGCGATATGCACAGCGATTTAAGCCGCGGGTGAACCGGCGTATGCTGCTGCGTTCATCAAGCCATGTTCATCAACGATAAGGCGCGGTCATGCTGAAAATCTGGGGTCGTAAAAATTCATCAAACGTCAGGAAGGCACTGTGGTGCGCCGAGGAACTCGGCCTGGACTATGAGGCAATTGATGCGGGCGGGGCTTTTGGTGTGGTCGACACGCCGCAATACCGGGCCTTGAACCCCAATGGCCGGGTGCCGATGATCGAAGACGGCGACTTTGTGTTGTGGGAATCCAACACCATCGTGCGTTATCTGTGCGCCAAGAGCGCGTCGGATTTTTACCCGAGCGACCTGCAAGCCCGGGCCAGCGCCGAGAAGTGGATGGACTGGACCACGTCGACGCTCGCCGATCCGTTCAAGGCGGTGTTCTGGGGCATCCTGCGTACCCCGGCGGAAAAACAGAACTGGGACAGCATCAATGCCGGGCGCCAAGCCTGTATCGATGCGCTTAACACCGTTGACCAGGCCCTCGCCGAGCAACCCTACCTCAGCGGCCAGCATTTCGGCATGGGCGATATCCCCTTGGGCTGCTTTGCCTACGCCTGGTTCGAGATGCCCATCGAGCGCCCGGCAATGCCCCATCTAGAGGCCTGGTACCAGCGCCTCAAAGATCGCCCGGCCTACCGCAAGGCCGTGATGACCGCGTTGACTTAATACTGACTATTAATACAGGTGACTGTACTTGTGCGGCGCGGGCAAGCACCATGCTTGTCATGCGCCGCCGTTGAACTACATGCGCTGCGCGCTCATCTACTCTTTCTATTCCCTTCTCTGGTGCGTAATCCGATATGAGTTCCGCTCTGTCCATCCGGCAGCTAACCAAAACCTACGGCAACGGTTTCCAGGCCCTGAGTGGTATCGATCTGGACGTTGCCGAAGGTGACTTCTTCGCCTTGCTCGGCCCCAACGGTGCTGGCAAATCCACCACCATCGGCATCCTCTCGACCCTGGTCAACAAAACCAGTGGCTCGGTGAATATCTTTGGCCATGACCTGGACAAATCCCCGGCGGCGCTCAAGCGCTCCATCGGCGTGGTGCCCCAGGAATTCAACTTCAACCAGTTTGAAAAGACCTTCGACATCGTCGTGACCCAGGCCGGCTATTACGGCATCCCGGCGAAAATCGCCAAGGAACGCGCCGAGCAGTACCTGACTCAGTTGGGCCTGTGGGACAAGCGCGACGTGCCTTCGCGTTCGCTGTCCGGCGGTATGAAGCGCCGCCTGATGATCGCTCGCGCGCTGGTGCATGAACCGCGCCTGTTGATCCTCGATGAGCCGACCGCCGGTGTGGATATCGAGCTGCGCCGTTCGATGTGGACCTTCCTCACCGAGCTGAACGAGAAGGGCATCACCATCATCCTCACCACCCATTACCTGGAAGAGGCTGAGCAGCTGTGCCGCAACATCGGCATCATCGACCACGGCACCATTGTCGAGAACACCAGCATGCGCAACCTGCTGGGCCAGTTGCATGTGGAAACCTTCTTGCTGGACCTGAAAAACAACCTGTCGGTGGCGCCGCAACTGCTCGGCTACCCAAGCCGCCTGGTCGATGACCACACCCTGGAAGTGCAGGTGGACAAGGCCATGGGCATCACCGCGTTGTTCACCCAGTTGGCGGCCCAGAGCATCGAAGTGCTGAGCCTGCGTAACAAAACCAATCGCCTTGAGGAGTTGTTCGTGTCCCTGGTGGAGAAAAATCTGGCGAAGGTGGCGGTATGAGTTCCGAACTGCAACCCAACCTCGTCGCACTGCAGACCATCGTTTACCGCGAAGTGAAGCGCTTTACCCGGATCTGGCCGCAGACCCTGCTGCCGCCGGCGATCACCATGGTCTTGTACTTCGTGATCTTCGGTAACCTCATCGGCCGCCAGATCGGCGACATGGGTGGCTTCACCTACATGGAGTACATCGTGCCGGGCCTGATCATGATGTCGGTGATCACCAACTCCTACGGCAACGTGGTCTCGAGCTTTTTCGGCAGCAAGTTCCAGCGCTCGATCGAAGAACTGATGGTCTCGCCGGTGTCGCCGCACACCATCCTGATCGGCTACACCTTGGGTGGCGTGCTGCGCGGCTTGATGGTGGGGGTGATCGTGACCTTGCTGTCGCTGTTCTTCACCCATCTGCAAGTGCATCACCTTGGGGTCACCCTGCTGGTGGTGGTACTGACGGCAACGATCTTCTCACTGCTGGGGTTCATCAACGCCGTGTTTGCCCGCAACTTCGATGATATTTCGATCATCCCGACGTTCGTGCTGACGCCGCTGACCTACCTGGGCGGGGTGTTCTACTCCATTACCTTGCTGCCGCCGTTCTGGCAGACCGTGTCGCTGGCCAACCCGGTGTTGCACATGGTTAACGCCTTCCGCTACGGCATCCTGGGCGTGTCGGATATCAAGATCAGCGTGGCGATCACCTTTATGCTGGTGGCGACCGTGGTGCTGTATGTCGGCTGTGCGCGGTTGCTGGTGAGTGGGCGCGGGATGCGTACCTAAGCCGTTAGCTGCAATAAAAAACGGCCTCCAAGTGAGGCCGTTTTTTATTGACTGCAGGCAGGGTCAATGTGGGAGCTGGCTTGCCTGCGATAGCGATGGGTCAGGCAGCCATTGTTTAACTGACAGACCGCCATCGCAGGCAAGCCAGCTCCACCTTTGGTTTTGTGCAGAGGTTTAACCTTTAAGTGCCAGCTCGATCAGTCCGTGCAGCTCTTGCACCGTCAGCGGTTCGGTCGAGAACAAAATGCGAAACACCGTCGGCGCCGCCAGCAGGTTGATCAAATGGTCCACGCTCGGCGGCGTACTCTGTGGGTAGCGATCGATAATCGTCTGAAGCTGCCCACTCAGAATGCTCACGCAATAACCCGGTGTGATAATGCTCTGCAGGTCACGCATCATGTTGCGCCCTGGCTCGGAGCTCATTTCATCCAGGTATTGCTCGGCCCAGGCCCGCAGATCACCGCGCAGGCTGCCGGTATTCGCCGGCTCACAGTCGGGGCGCATGCGGGCCTGGGCCACATCGGCCAACAGCACGGATAAGTCGCCCCAGCGCCGGTAAATGGTCGAGGGCGTGACGCCTGCGCGCGTCGCAATCATCGGTACGGTAACGCTGGAGCGCTCATGGGCTTCCAACAGCTCACGCACTGCCGAATGCACCGATTCTTGGACCCGGGCACTGCGGCCTCCCGGGCGAAGGCCTTCTTTTATCACCATGCGTAAAACCTTAACACAAAGAATTTGCTTTAAGCGCGCGCCGGTAGCACACTGCGCAAAAGCAAAGTATTAGCTTTAGTGGAGTGTGCCCATGTCTCGCGTTATTTCGCAACGGTCCAGCCTGGCGTTCCTGGTCATCACGGTGTTGACCTTCCTCGCCGCGTCCAGCGCGCCGACGCCGCTGTATCAGGTGTATCAGGAAAACCTGCATTTCTCCGCGACAATGCTCACGGTGATTTTCGGCGTATACGCCGTCAGCCTGTTGGCAGCGTTGCTGACCGTGGGTTCACTGTCGGATCACCTGGGGCGCAAGCCGGTGATTTTCGTCGCATTGCTGCTCAATATTGCGGCGATGCTGCTGTTTATCAACGCCGACAGCACCGCGCATCTGATTGCCGCCCGCGCGCTGCAAGGTTTCGCCACCGGCATGGCCACGGCGGTGCTGAGTGCGACCTTGCTCGACACCGACCGCCAGCGCGGCCCGATGCTCAATAGCCTGGCGCCGCTGTTGGGCATGGCCAGCGGCGGGCTGGGCAGTGGCCTACTGGTGGAGTTCGCGCCGCGTCCTACCCAATTGATTTACTTCACGCTGTTGGGGTTGATGGTGTTGCAGGCTGTGTATGTGTGGCGCCTGGCGGAAACCGTCAGTCGTATTCCGGGGGCCTTGAAGTCGCTGGCGCCGACCCTGCATGTGCCGCAGCAAGCGCGCCGGGCTTTATGGTTGGTGATGCCGCTGAATGTGGCGGTGTGGGCGCTCGGCGGGTTCTTCTCATCCCTGGCGCCGTCGCTGATCAAGGCTGCCACCGGTTCCACTTCGCACCTGATCGGTGGCGGCCTGGTGGCGGTCGTGACCTTGAGTGGCGCGGTGATGATCTACAGCGTGCGCGAGCGCCCGGGCGATAAAATCATGCGGCTGTCGGCAGGGCTGCTGGCCGTGGGCGTCGCGTTGCTGCTGGTGGCCGTCCACATGGGTATTTTGTGGCTGTTCTTTGTCGCCAGTGTGATTGCAGGTTTTGGTTTTGGCGGCGGCTTCATGGGCAGTGTGCGCAGCATTGTCGGACTGGCGTTGCCCCATGAGCGGGCCGGTTTGATGTCGGCGTTCTATGTCTTGAGCTACTTGGCGTTTTGCCTGCCAGCGCTGTTGGCGGGTTACTTGTGCCAGGTTTACGGCCTTATCGTCACGACTGAAGGCTATGGTGCGGCGCTGATATTGCTGGCCCTGAGTGCCTTGGTCGGTTTGATGCTGCAGAGCTCGGTGCGGGCCAAGGCGGCAGTAGAGTGATGCTGTATATTGGTAAAGTAGATAACTTATAGAGATATTACCCGTTATATAGATATTCGATCAGGTTCTATGATGGCTTCAACCTCATACGAGGAAGAGGATTGCCATCATGACCTGCACGACGACTCCCAGTTGCACGCCCCCAGGCTGCAAAACCCCAAGCTATAAGCCCTTGAGCCATCTGACCCGCCCACGGGAAGTGATTCGCCAGTTCACCCCCAACTGGTTTGCCGCGACCATGGGTACCGGCGTGCTGGCCCTGGCCTTGGCTCAACTGCCGTTCAACCTGCCAGGTTTGCACGCCATTGCCGAAGGGCTGTGGCTGTTCACCATTGGCCTGTTTGTGCTGTTTAGCCTGTTGTACGCGGCGCGTTGGGTGATGTTCTTCCACGAAGCGCGACGCATCTTCGGGCACTCCACGGTGTCGATGTTCTTCGGCACCATTCCCATGGGCCTGGCCACCATTCTCAATGGCCTGCTGCTGTTCGGCCTGCCGCGCTGGGGCAGTGAGGTGATCCCGCTGGCTGAAGCCTTATGGTGGCTGGACGTGGCGATGGCCCTGGCCTGCGGTGTGTTGATCCCGTTCATGATGTTCACCCGCCAGGAACACAGCATCGACCAGATGACCGCCGTCTGGCTGTTGCCGGTGGTTGCCGCCGAAGTCGCTGCCGCCAGCGGTGGCTTGCTGGCGCCGCACTTGGCCGACGCCCATGCGCAACTGGTGATGCTGGTGACCAGCTACGTGCTGTGGGCGTTTTCCCTGCCGGTGGCGTTCAGCATCCTGACCATCCTGATGTTGCGCATGGCCCTGCATAAACTGCCGCCTGCCAATATGGCCGCATCGAGCTGGTTGGCCCTTGGCCCCATCGGCACTGGTGCGCTGGGCATGTTGCTGTTGGGCGGTGACGCACCGGCGATTTTCGCCGCCAATGGGTTGCCGGGTGTGGGTGAAATGGCCAATGGCCTGGGCGTGGTGGCCGGCATCACCTTGTGGGGCTTCGGTTTGTGGTGGATGTTGATCGCGGTGCTGATCACCCTGCGTTACCTGCGCGCCGGCATTCCGTTCAACCTCGGCTGGTGGGGGTTTACCTTCCCGCTGGGGGTTTACGCGTTAGCCACGCTGAAGCTGGCGAGTCTGCTGCACCTGAGCTTTTTCAGCATCTTTGGCAGCGTGCTGGTGCTGGCATTGGCGCTGATGTGGCTGATCGTGGCCAAGCGCACCGTGCAGGGCGCCTATAAAGGTGAGCTTTTTGTTTCGCCATGCATTGCAGGACTAGCGAATAAGTAAGCGCGATTAGGTAAAGTCGTGGCCTGAGAAACTACACGCCTTCAGGCCACGCAGGAACACGGACGATGAGCCACCCCTCACAATTCACCTTGCTGCGCACACGGCGCTTTCTGCCGTTTTTCATCACCCAGTTACTGGGCGCATTCAACGACAACATCTTCAAGCAATCGCTGATCCTGGCGATTCTCTACAAGCTCACCATCGAGGGCGACCGCTCCATCTGGGTCAACCTGTGCGCCTTGTTGTTTATCCTGCCGTTCTTCCTGTTCTCGGCGCTGGCCGGGCAGTTTGGCGAGAAATTCAACAAGGACGCGCTGATCCGCGCGATCAAGATCGGCGAGATCGTGATCATGGCCGTGGGCGCCACGGGCTTTCTGTTCAACCACCTGGAACTGATGCTGCTGGCGCTGTTTGCCATGGGTACGCATTCGGCGTTGTTCGGCCCGGTGAAGTACTCGATCATGCCCCAGGCGTTGCACGACGATGAGCTGGTGGGCGGCAACGGACTGGTGGAAATGGGCACGTTTCTGGCCATTCTGGCCGGCACCATTGGCGCCGGGATCATCATGTCGTCGAGCAATTACGCGCCACTGGTGGCGGTGGCGATTGTCGGCGTGGCGGTGCTCGGCTACCTGGCCAGCCGCAGCATTCCGCGGGCGGCGGCGTCCACGCCCGAGCTGCGCCTGAACTGGAATATCTTCAGCGAATCCTGGGCCACCTTGCGCCTGGGCCTGGGGCAGACGCCGGCAGTGTCGCGCTCGATTGTCGGCAACTCGTGGTTCTGGTTTGTCGGTGCGATCTACCTCACGCAAATCCCGGCCTACGCCAAGGAATGGTTGTACGGCGACGAAACTGTGGTGACGCTGATCCTTACGGTGTTTTCGGTGGGCATCGCCGTCGGCTCGATGCTCTGCGAAAAGCTCTCGGGCCGTAAGGTCGAGATCGGCCTGGTGCCGTTTGGCTCGTTTGGCCTGACGGTCTTCGGCCTGCTGCTGTGGTGGCACTCGGGCGGCTTTCCGCAATCGGCCCAGGAACATAGCTGGCTGGCGGTACTCAGCTACGGTCAGGCGTGGTGGGTGTTGTTCGATATCCTTGGCCTGGGTGTGTTCGGTGGTTTCTATATCGTGCCGCTCTACGCGCTGATCCAGTCGCGCACGGCCGAGAACGAGCGCGCGCGGGTCATTGCGGCCAACAATATTCTCAATGCGTTGTTCATGGTGGTTTCGGCCATCGTCTCGATCCTGCTGCTGAGCGTGGCCAAGCTGTCGATCCCCGAGTTGTTCCTGGTGGTGTCGCTGCTCAACATTGCGGTCAACACTTACATCTTCAAAATCGTCCCCGAGTTCACCATGCGCTTCATGATCTGGCTGCTCAGCCATTCCATGTACCGCGTGGAGCATCGCAACCTTGAGCTGATTCCGGATGAAGGCGCGGCGCTGCTGGTGTGCAACCACGTGTCGTTTGTCGATGCACTGTTGATTGGCGGCGCGGTACGTCGGCCGATTCGCTTTGTGATGTACTACAAGATCTACCGTTTGCCGGTGCTGAATTTTATCTTCCGCACGGCCGGGGCGATTCCGATTGCCGGGCGCCATGAAGATATCCAGATCTACGAAAAGGCCTTCATGCGAATTGCCCAGTACCTGAAGGAAGGGGAGTTGGTGTGCATCTTCCCGGAAGGCAAGCTGACCGCCGATGGCGAGATCAATGAGTTCCGTAGCGGGTTGACGCGGATTCTGGAGCAGACCCCGGTGCCGGTGATTCCGATGGCGTTGCAGGGGTTGTGGGGGAGCTTTTTCAGTCGCGATCCGAACAAGGGCATCTTTCATCGGATCTGGTCGCGGGTGGTGTTGGTGGCGGGTGAGCCGGTTGCGGTGGAGGCCGCGACGCCTGAGCAGTTGCAGGCGCGGGTAGGGGTGTTGCGCGGGAGTGTCAGGTAGTTATTTGCTGGCTGTAAGGGCCTCATCGCAGGCAAGCCAGCTCCCACATTTTAACGCTGAACACCGTCCAATGTGGGAGCTGGCTTGCCTGCGATAGCGGTAGTGGCTCAGGCGCTGATCTTGAGCCCAACCAGCCCGCAAATGATCAACGCCACACTCGCCAACCTGAACAGCGCCATGGACTCCCCAAACAGGATAATCCCGGCGATCACCGTACCCACCGCACCCACACCGGTCCAGATGGCATAGGCGGTGCCCAGCGGCAGCTCCTTCATGGCCAGGCCCAGCAGGCCGAGGCTGATGGCCATGGCGGCGATCGTCAGTGCTGTCGGCAGCGGCTTGCTGAAACCGTCGGTGTACTTCAGGCCGACCGCCCAGCCGACCTCAAACAGCCCGGCAAAAAACAGAATGATCCAGGACATGTTGATCTCCCCTCTATAGCTGGGGTCGTCCCCGGATTAAGCGCTTGAGAGCGTCGCGAGGTCGTCCCCGCGAAGCCCGGTAGCTTGCCGAAAATTGATCAGGTGATCAAGTTTACGGCGCGCTCTCCAGGGCGCGGCGGTCCTCTTTTTCGCTCATTCTGCGAAAGTAAGTCGACAGCAATGCCCCGGAAATATTGTGCCACACGCTGAACAGCGCGCTCGGCACCGCCGCCAAGGGCGAAAAGTGCGCACTGGCCAGCGCGGCGCCCAGCCCGGAGTTCTGCATGCCCACTTCCAGCGCCAGGGATTTACGCTGCGCCAACGGCAGTTTGAACAGGCGGCCGGTGAAGTAACCGAGCAGATAACCGAAGCTGTTGTGCAGCATGACTACGGCCATGATCAACAGGCCGGACTCGGCGATCTTCGCCTGGCTCGCTGCAACGACTGCAGCGACGATGATTACGATGCTTACCACTGAGACCAGCGGCAATACCTCCACGGCATGGCGCACCCGGTCGCCCAGCACGCGTTGCGCCACCACGCCCAGCACGATCGGCAGCAACACCACTTGCAGAATCGACCAGAACAGCTCCATGAATGACACCGGCAGCCAGGCCGAGGCCAGCAGCCAGATCAATGCGGGCGTCAGCAGCGGGGCGAGGAGGGTGGTGACGGCGGCGATGGCTACCGACAGCGCGAGGTCGCCCCGGGCCAGCCAGGTCATGACGTTGGATGAAGTGCCGCTTGGGCAGCACCCGACCAGGATCACGCCGACGGCGATTTCCGGCGGCAAGTGGAACGCCTGGCACAGCAGCCAGGCCACGCCCGGCATGATCACAAAATGCGCAACCACGCCGAGGGCCACGCGCCAGGGATGGCGGGCGACTTCGGCGAAGTCTTCCAGTTTCAAGGTCAGCCCCATGCCGAACATCACCAGGCCCAGCAGCGGCACGATGGCGCCTTTGAG
This sequence comes from Pseudomonas sp. B19125, assembly GCF_044218855.1. Lineage (NCBI taxonomy): Bacteria > Pseudomonadati > Pseudomonadota > Gammaproteobacteria > Pseudomonadales > Pseudomonadaceae > Pseudomonas > Pseudomonas sp. B19125. The sequence goes on along the minus strand of NZ_CP162589.1, from coordinate 4,884,625 downwards.
GCCAATGAACCAGCCGGGCTCAAGGAAGGCGAGCACCGCGAAAATCAACACCCAGTAGGCGAAGGTATTGCCAACGAAGCGGCTCAAGGCGGCGAGTGCGCGCATGGGGAAGTCCTTGTTATTAGAGTTCGAGGGTGTAACTGCAATCAAATGTGGGGCTTGTGTGGGAGATGTTTGTGTGAGGACTGGCTTGTGTGGGAGCCGGGCTTGCCCGCGATGCAGGCACCTCGGTCTTCAGCTGGATCGAGTTGATGCTATCGCAGGCAAGCCAGCTCCCACACAAGCCAGCTCCCACATTTTGATCTTCACATGGCTTAGATGCCCTGCGGGGTTTCTTCGCCGCCCAGTGCCTCAACCAACGCCGGCAGGAACTCACCAAACGTCAGCATCATCAGGGTAAAGCTGGCATCCAGTTGGCCCAATGCCTCGTCGCCGCCGTCCTGTTCAGCCTGGTCTTGCAGCAGGTCTTCGAACTTCAGTCGCTTGACGGTCATTTTGTCGTCGAGCATGAAGGACAACTTGTCCTGCCAGGCCAGGGACAATTGCGTCACGACTTTGCCGGTAGTCAGGTGCAGTTGGATCTCTTCGCCGGTCAGGTCCTGGCGCTTGCAGCGCACGATGCCGCCGTCTTCGTGGGTGTCGCGCAGTTCGCATTCGTCGAGGACGAAGAAGTCATCGGCCGGCTTCTGCGTGGTGACCCAGTCGGTCATGATCGCCGTTGGTGCGGTTTTAACCGTCAGCGGGCGTACCGGCAGGGTGCCGATTACTTCGCGCAGGGTCGACAGCAGGTCTTCGGCGCGTTTCGGGCTCGCCGAGTTGACCAGGATCAGGCCCTGTTTCGGCGCAATGGCGGCGAAAGTCGACGAGCGACGGATAAAGGCGCGCGGCAGGAAGGCCTGGATGATTTCATCCTTGATCTGGTCGCGTTCCTTCTTATAGACCTTGCGCATTTGCTCGGCCTCGATCTCTTCGACTTTCTCTTTAAGCGCGTCACGCACCACGCTACCCGGCAGGATGCGTTCTTCCTTGCGTGCAGCGATCAGCAGGAAGTCACCGCTGACATGCACCAGGGGAGCGTCTTCACCTTTACCAAAAGGTGCGACGAAACCGTAAGTGGTCAACTCCTGGCTTGCACACGGGCGCGCCAGTTTGGTGGCCATGGCCGCTTCCAACGCCTCGGCATCAACAGGCAGATCTTGGGTCAGGCGATAGATAAGCAGGTTCTTGAACCACATGGGGTGAGTCTCTCCTTTATACAAAGGGGGGCATTATTCTCTTGATCCGGGCTGAGGCCAACCCTGCCTAAGCCATTGGAAGGGCTGAAAAAAAAGATTTAAGAAAGTGCTTGCCAGACTTAAGGTCGCTCCGTAGAATGCGCGCCACACCGAAGCGAAGGGTGATTAGCTCAGCTGGGAGAGCGTCTGCCTTACAAGCAGAATGTCGGCGGTTCGATCCCGTCATCACCCACCATTCGTTTCAAGTGTTACGCGCAGCGGTAGTTCAGTCGGTTAGAATACCGGCCTGTCACGCCGGGGGTCGCGGGTTCGAGTCCCGTCCGCTGCGCCATATTCGGTAACCTGGAACACTGAACGCCAGGTCACCACAGAAAGCCCGCTCATTGAGCGGGCTTTTTGCTGTCCGGGGTTTGTAAAACCAAAAAAACGCTGCCGATCATTTCCGATGATTGGCGGCGTTTTTTTATGGGCTGATCAGAAATCCCAACGCGTTGTCACCATCACGTTGCGCGGCTCAGGTGTCATTGATAATGGTTTTTAACAGTGCCGCCAAGCAACGTATAAACGCAATAGACTCACATTTGGGGCTTGAGGCCCCGTTTTCCGGGGCGCGGAGGACACCAGAGAAATTATTTTAAATAAATTGCATTTAAATCAAGACATTGCAGATTTTTGGTGTATTATGCCGCCCACACCGAAGCGAAGGGTGATTAGCTCAGCTGGGAGAGCGTCTGCCTTACAAGCAGAATGTCGGCGGTTCGATCCCGTCATCACCCACCATTCGTTTCAAGTGTTACGCGCAGCGGTAGTTCAGTCGGTTAGAATACCGGCCTGTCACGCCGGGGGTCGCGGGTTCGAGTCCCGTCCGCTGCGCCATATTCGGTAACCTGGAACACTGAACGCCAGGTCACCACAAGAAGCCCGCTCATTGAGCGGGCTTTTTTTTGCCTGCGATTCAGCTTTGCGCTTCGGCGGCGAGCGCCACAGGCGCGGGTGCAATCTCACGTCGGCTCAGAAACACAAACACCACCACCGCCGTAAACAGGGTGAGCCCGGCCAGCCATTGCAGCAACGTATTGAAGCCCGCGAGGTAGGCCGTGCGCAGCAATTCCAGCGGGAGGTTTGCACGGGTGTCGCCCATGACCAACTGTTGGGCAACCCCAGCAATGTCCTGCGAACTGTCTGCGGGCAGATGATGGGCAACCAGCGCACTCAACACAGCCACGGTGATGGCCAGCGCCACACCTTCACTGGCAACCCGGGTCGTATTGAAAATGCCTGCGGCCATGCCCGCACGCTCTGTGGGCACCACGCTGATCGCCAGGCCATCCATCAAGCCCCACGGCAAGCCCGTCCCCATCCCGATCACCAACATTGCCACGACAGTCAGCAATGGCTGGCCGAGCGGGACCAGGCTCAGCCCATACAACCCCGACGCCGCGATCAACAGGCCAAGGGCACACAACAGCCCCGCCGACAGCCAGCGTGTCAGCGTTGCGGCCAGTAACGGCACCACCAGCATCGGCGCAGACAGCGCCAGCATCATCAAACCCGCCTCTGACGCGCTGGCGCCTTCGACCCCAATAAACCGCAGCGGCAGCAACACCACCAGCACGATGTAGCAGTAGCAGGTGCCAATCGGCAACAATTGCACGCCGATAAAACGCGCAAAGCGAAACAGGCGCAGATCCAGCATCGGTTGGCTCGCACGCTGTTCAACCAGGATAAACACCAGCAAGAAAGCCGCAGCCGCCGCAAGCAGGCAACCGGTCGTCACCGAAGCCCAACCCAACTGCGGCGCGAGAATGATCGCCGTGGTCAAGCTCACCAGCATTGCCGAAAACGTCAGTACGCCAGGCAGGTCCAACTGCAGCGCTTGCGGGTCGCGGCTCTCTCGCATTGTGGGTGCGGCGCACAGCAACGACAGGCCCGCCAGCAATGCGGTGGTGAAGAAAATCGCACGCCAGCCCCACAGTTCAATCAGCCACCCAGACAGCAGCGGCCCGAAAGCCAGGCCTGCGCCAAAGGTGGTGCCCAGCAAGCTGAAGGCGCGTGTCCTGGCATGGCCGTCGAACTCCTGCGCCAACGCTGCGCAGCCGCTGGCCAATGCGGTAGCCGCCGCAACACCCTGTACACCGCGCAGTACATCCAGCCAGAGTATGCCCGGCGCCACGGTCAGCAGCAGCGAGACACCTGTAAACAGCGCCATGCCCCACAGGAACAAACGCTTGCGACCATACCGATCGGCAAGGGTGCCGGCGGCCATCAGCAGGCTGCCGAAACTAAGCATGAACGCGTTGGTGATCCACGCCAACTGTGTGGGGTGCGCAGCAAATGCGTGGCCGATAAAGGGCGTCGCTACGGCGCCACCGGTAAAGCTCATGGGCAACACCAGAGCCGCCAGGCAGATCGCGGCAAGAATGGCATAGCGGCCATGGGCGGAGTCGGCTGTGTTCATCGGGAGATTCCTGTGGGCCTGTAAAGATAAAGACTCTAGTCAGGATGTAATGGCGGATAAATGGGCCTACATTCCACACATAACGGACAAATTGGATGCATTGGTATGAGCGACAATCTCAGCGGTGTGATCGCCTTCGTGAAAACCGCTGAAGCGCTCAGCTTCACAGGCGCGGCGCGGGCGATGGGCATTTCCGCCTCGGCGGTGGGCAAAAATGTGGTCAAGCTGGAAGCGTCGTTGAATGTGCGGTTGTTGCACCGCAGCACGCGCAAAGTCAGCCTGACTGCTGAAGGCCAGTTGTTCTACGAGCGCTGTCGGAAAATTCTCGATGACCTGCAGGACGCCCGCGCCATGCTCTCCCATGCCATGCAGGCCCCCCGCGGCAAGTTGCGGGTCAGCCTGCCCACCATCGGTTACAGGTTTCTATTTGCGCATATGGTCGCCTTCAGGCGGGCCTACCCGGAAATTGAGTTGGAGCTGGATTTCAACGACCACCTGGTGGATGTGATCGAGGAAGGCTTCGACGTGGTGATCCGCAGCGGCGGTCTGGCCGATTCGACCTTGATGGCGCACCGACTCGGGCCATTTCGCTTTGTGTTGTGTGCATCGCCTGAGTACCTGCGTGCGAACGGTCGGCCAGCAACCCTCAGTGACCTTGAGCGCCACCAATGCCTGCGTTATCGCTTCGCCACCACCGGCAAAATCATGGAGTGGACCTTATCCGCCAACCCGGCGATCACCCAATTACGGCTGCCCACGGCGCTGACGTTGAACAATATGGAAGCGATGCTTCGGGCCGCAATCGATGGCCATGGCATCGCTTACGTGCCGGACTTTCTGGCCCGTGAGGCGCTGGCCCAGGCACAGTTGGAAACCGTGTTGGACGGGCACTCTGATGACCAAGGCCAATTCTGGGCGCTGTGGCCTTCCAGCCGGCACCTGTCACCCAAGATCCGGGTGTTTGTGGACTTTGTTGCTGAACGCCTGTTCACAGCCCCATCAACCGATACCCCACCTGCAACTCGGTAATAAAATGCTGCGGCTGCGCCGGATCCGCCTCCAGCTTTTGCCGCAAGTGCGCCATGTGTACACGCAGATAGTGCGGGCGGTCGATGTAGTCCAGCCCCCACACTTCGAGCAATAACTGCCGATGTGTCAGCACCCGGCTCTGGCCGCGAATCATTGCGCAGAGCAGGCGGTACTCGATGGGTGTGAGGTGCACCGGCTGGCTCTGGCGCCACACTTCGTGGGTCGACAGGTCGACTTCAATTTCGCCAAACGCCACCTTGCTGGTCGCCGCCACAGCGCCCGTCTGCCCGTGCCGGCGCAGTTGTGCGCGGATGCGAGCGAGCAATTCGGGCACGCCGAACGGCTTGGTCAGGTAATCATCGGCCCCTGCGTCCAAAGCGGCGACTTTCTCTTCTTCGCGATCACGCGCCGACAACACCAGAATCGGCACCGCCAGCCAACCACGCAACTCACTGATCAGTTGCTTGCCATCGCCATCGGGCAAGCCGAGGTCGACGATCACCAGGTCCGGTTGACGGCTGGCGGCATGAATCAGCGCACGTTTGACGCTGTCGGCTTCGAACACCTGAAAGCCTTCATCTTGCAGGGCGATCCCGACAAAGCGGCGGATATTGGCTTCGTCTTCAACAATCAAAATGCGTGCAGGGCTCATAGGTTTTCCATGGCCGGCGGGGTGCCGGCCGGTAAGGTGATGATGAAGTGCATGCCGCACGTCTCAAGCGGGTGGGTGTGGATATGCCCGCCATGGGCCTCAACGATGCGTTTGGCCAGCGCCAGGCCCAGGCCGATGCCCGTGACGGAAGATTCCTGCTGGCCACGTGCGAAAGGTTCGAACAGGTTGGCGGGAGCCTTGCCCGGGCCGTTGTCGCTGACTTCCAGCACGATGCTGTCCGAAACTTTGCTGCCAGTGACGGTAATGAGGGTGCCCGCCGGCGTGTATTTGGCGGCGTTATCCAGCAGGTTGACCAGCACCCGCTCGATCAGCAGGGCGTCGATATCCACCAGCGGCAACTGTGAATCCAACAGGGTTTGCACGCGGTGGTGTGCCAACGGCTCACGCAACTGGCGCAGGGCGCTGCCGACGATTTCTTCCAGCGAATGCCACTGCCGGTTCAGGCGCACGCCGCGCTCTTGCATGCGCGCCATGTCCAGCAGGTTTTCGATCAGCCGCTGCATCGATGTAGCTTGTTCATGGATGCCGTGCAGCAATTCGGTCAGCGGACCTGGCGGGGCATGGGGCAGGGCGGTGTCGGCGGCGCCGATCAGGGTGGTCAGGGGCGTGCGCAAGTCGTGGGAAATAGCGGCGAGCAGGGTGTTGCGCATCTTCTCGCCTTCCATCTGCACCAGCGTGCTTTGCGCCACTTCGACGAAATGCACGCGCTCCAGCGCAATCGCCAATTGGCTCATGCAGGCTTCCAGCAGACGGCGCTCCTGCGGGTCGTTCAGGCGCTCGCTCTGGGCCAGTTCCAGTACCAGCACGCCGCGCACGCGCATCGGCGCTTTGAGCGGTAAGTAACAACCTTTGGCTGCTGACAAGGTGTCGGTGCCATGGCCTGCGGCTTGGCCATGGTCGTAAGTCCATTGGGCGATGCTTTCGTCAATCGGCAAGCCGCTGGCACTCACGCTGTGCACGCCATCGGCGGCGTCCGGCAGCGCCAGGCCGACGCGTGCTTCGAACACGCCACTGAAGGTGCGCAGCGCGACTTCGCTGATGTGCTCTACGGTCAGTGCCGCCGACAAGTCGCGAGCCAGCCGCGCCAAAGAGGTAGCGCGCCGTTCGCGCGCGGCCGCCGTGCGTGCTTCATGGCGCAGGCGGGCGGTGAGTTGCCCGGTGATCAAGGCAATGCCGAGCATCAGCGCAAAGGTGAAGAAATACTGAGTGTCGTTGACGGTGAACGAGTAGCGCGGCTGTACGAAAAAGAAGTCGAAACACAGCACCGCCAGCATCGCCGCCCACACACCGGGGCCGCGCCCATAACGCAAGGCCACCAGCACCACGGTGAGCAAAAACAGCATGACCACGTTGGCCAGGTCGAACACTTGCAGCAGCAATGCAGCGACGGCGCTGGCGCTGAAGCAGGCGAGTGTGGCCCACAGGTAGGCCAAGGCGCGGCCGGGGGGCAGCGAGGGTTTTTCGAGGGTCGGCGCAGGCCCGGGCAAGACGCTGTGAGCGATCACGATCTGATCGATCTGCGGGTGATGTCGGCTGATCCGGTCGCTGACCGACTGATGCCAGAAGCGCCAGGCCCGACGCGGATGATGGCCGAGCACCAGGCGATTGGCGTTGTGTTCGCGGGCGCAGGCGGCCAGGGCTTCAGCCACGTCCATGCCCGGCAGCGTCGCGGTATCGGCGCCGAATTCGCTGGCCAGGCTCAGGGTTTTCATCGCCGTGAGGTAACGCTTGGCGCCGCTGCCTTGGGCCGTTGCGACATGCACGACGATCCAGTCAGCTTCGAGCTTTTGCGCCAATCGTGCAGCTTCGCGCACCAGGCGTTCATCACCGGCGTCGCCCGCCACACCCACCAGCAAGCGTTCGCGGGCTGGCCACAAGGCTTTGATCGACTGTTCGCGACGGTACACGCGCATTTGCGCGTCGACCCGATCCGCCGTGCGCCGCAGCGCCAGCTCGCGCAGGGCCAACAGGTTGCCCTTGCGGAAAAAATGCTGTGCGGCGCGTTCTGCTTGCGGGCCGAGATAGACCTTGCCGTCCTTCAAACGTTGCAGCAAATCGTCGGGCGGCAGGTCGATCACCACCACGTCATGGGCGTTATCAAACACGTGGTCCGGTACGGTTTCGCGCACGCGAATGCCGATGATGCCGCTGACCAGATCATTCAGGCTTTCCAGGTGCTGGACGTTGAGCGTGGTCCACACGTCGATGCCGGCGCTGAGCAGTTCTTCAACGTCTTGCCAGCGTTTGGGATGCCGCGAGCCAGGCGCGTTGCTGTGGGCCAACTCGTCCACCAGCAATACGGCGGGCTGCCTGCGCAACGCGGCGTCTAGGTCGAATTCGCTGAGCGAAAAATCGTGGTGCAGCAAGGCAGCGCGGGGCAGTTGCTCCAGGCCGTCGAGCCGCTCGGCAGTCTCCGTGCGGCCGTGGGTTTCTACTACGCCGGCAAGCACATCACGGCCCAGGGCGACTTCGCGTTGCGCCGCCGCGAGCATGGCGCAGGTCTTGCCCACCCCGGCATTTGAGCCGAAGTAAATACGCAATTTGCCGCGCAAGGCGGCCTGTTCTTCGAGCTGTACCCGCGCGAGCAAGGCGTCGGGGTCGGGGCGTTCGTGGTTGAGTGCGGGCATGTTCTTCCTGTTGAATACAACACGATTAACTGTGGGAGCTGGCTTGTTGTGGCGAGCAAGCTTGCTTGCGCTGGGGTGCGAAGCACCCCCAAAAAGCCAGCTCCCACATTGGGTTTGTGGTGTTACACCAAGCCCAATCCACTCAGCAGCATGTCGATCACCTTGATCCCGGCAAACGGCACCAGCACGCCGCCCAGGCCGTAGACCAACAGGTTGCGGTTAAGCAACGCCGCTGCGCCGATGGCCCGGTACTTCACGCCGCGCAAGGCCAGCGGAATCAACGCGACAATGATCAGCGCGTTAAAAATCACCGCGCTCAAAATTGCCGAATTGGGGCTGCTCAGGTGCATCACGTTCAAGGCGCCCAGCTGTGGGTAGGTGGCGACAAACGCCGCCGGGATGATTGCGAAGTACTTCGCCACGTCATTGGCCACGCTGAACGTGGTGAGCGCGCCACGGGTCATGAGCATCTGTTTGCCGACCTCGACCACTTCGATCAGCTTGGTCGGGTTGCTGTCGAGGTCGACCATGTTGCCGGCCTCTTTGGCCGCCTGGGTGCCGCTGTTCATCGCCACGGCCACGTCGGCCTGCGCCAGCGCGGGTGCGTCGTTGGTGCCGTCGCCGGTCATGGCTACCAGCTTGCCCTGGGCCTGGTAGTCGCGGATCAGTTGCAGCTTGTCTTCCGGGCGGGCTTCGGCGAGGAAGTCATCGACACCGGCTTCCACCGCAATCGCAGCGGCGGTCAGGCGGTTGTCGCCGGTGATCATCACGGTCTTGATGCCCATGCGCCGCAACTCGGCGAAGCGTTCCTTGATGCCGCCTTTCACCACGTCCTTAAGCTCAACCACGCCCAAGGCCTTGGCACCGTCGCTGACCACCAGCGGTGTGCTGCCGCGCCGCGAGACTTCATCGACCTTGGCCTGCAATGCCGCCGGGAAACTCCCGCCCAGGGTTTCGATATGGCTGCGAATCGCATCCGCCGCGCCTTTGCGAATCGCCCGGCCTTCGGCCAGGTCGACGCCGCTCATGCGGGTTTGCGCGGTGAAGTGCACAAAGCGTGCGCCCAGGGCGTTGATGTCCCGCGCGCGGATGTCGAATTTTTGCTTGGCCAGTACCACAATGCTGCGGCCTTCCGGGGTTTCGTCTGCCAGTGAGGCGAGTTGTGCGGCGTCAGCCAGTTCGGCTTCCTTCACGCCGGGTGCCGGCAAAAAGCTGCTTGCCTGGCGATTGCCCAAGGTGATGGTGCCGGTCTTGTCCAGCAGCAACACGTCGACATCACCCGCCGCCTCGACGGCACGGCCGGAGGTGGCAATCACATTGGCCGACATCATGCGGCTCATGCCCGCCACGCCGATGGCCGAGAGCAGGCCGCCGATGGTGGTGGGGATCAGGCACACCAGCAACGCCACCAACACCGTGGCGCTGATCACGCTGCCATTGCCGCTCATGGCCACGGCGAAGATCGAGTAGGGGCTCAGCGTGGCGATCACCAGCAGGAACAACAGGGTCAGGCCTACCAGCAGAATCGTCAGCGCGACTTCATTCGGCGTCTTCTGGCGCTTGGCCGATTCGACCATCGAGATCATGCGGTCGAGGAACGATTCGCCGGGGTTGACGCTGATGCGCACCACCAGCCAGTCCGACAGCACCCGCGTGCCGCCGGTGACCGACGAAAAGTCGCCACCGGCCTCGCGGATCACCGGCGCCGATTCGCCGGTAATTGCGCTTTCATCCACCGACGCCACGCCTTCAATCACCACGCCGTCGAGCGGCACCAGATCACCGGCTTCGATCAACACTACGTTGTCCTTGCGCAGCAGGCTCGCCTCCAGCGGCAGCCACGCTGCACCGTGGCGCGGTTGCTGCAGCAATTTGGCCAGGGTCTGGCGTTTCATGCCGCGCAGGCTCGCGGCCTGGGCACGGCTGCGCCCTTCGGCCAGGGCTTCGGCGAAGTTGGCGAACAGCACGGTAAACCACAGCCACAAGGTGATGCTGAGGATAAAACCGCTGGGCGCTTCACCCTTGCCGCCCAGGGACTGGAACCACAGCAAGGTGGTGAGAATGCTGCCCAGGTACACCACGAACATCACCGGGTTTTTCCACTGGGCCTGGGGCAGCAATTTCTTCAGTGCATCGACGCCGGCAGTGAGCACGATGCGCCGGTCAAACAGAGGTAAACGAGCATTTTTCATGAAGGAATCTCTTACTCACTGAGCGCAATAGAGGGCTGACGCGCATCCAGCGCCACGTTGAGTTGCAGCACATTCACCCGTGGCTCGCCGAGCAGGCCGAAGGTGCGTGCAGCGGTGTGGTCGTTGAGCAGTTGCAGCAGCTCGGGTTCGGGGATGTGCCGCAGGCGCGCCACGCGTGCCAACTGCAGGCGGGCGTTGGCCACCGAGATATGCGGGTCGAGGCCAGAGGCTGAGGCGGTGACTGCGTCCACCGGCACCGGGGCGTCAGCGGCCAGGCCGTTATCCTGGCGATAGGCTTTGGCGCGGGCAGCCACCTGGTCGAGCAGTTTTTGGCTGGTAGGGCCGAGGTTGCTGGCGCCGCTTGCGCCTGCGTTGTAGGGCTGCGGCACGCTTTTGCTCGGGTCTTGCGGATCAGCGCCGAGGGTCATGCTGGGGCGGCCCTGGAAGTACTCCGGCTTGGTGAAATTCTGGCCGATCAGCACCGAGCCGATCACCCGCCCATCGCGTTCAATCAGCGAGCCTTGAGCCTGAAACGGGAACAGCCATTGCGCGGCCACGGTGGTGAACGCCGGGTAAGCCAGCCCGGTCAGCAGCATGAAAAACACCGCCGACACCAGCACCGGGCGCAGCAGCCCTTTGAAGATCGATTGAGTGGTCATCAACATGTCCTTAGTTGTAGGTCTGGCCGGACAGCAACTGCAGTTGCTCCACCAGCGGGCCAAGCGCGAGCGCGGGCAAGAAGGTCAGGCCACCGACCACCAGCACCACGAACACCACCAGCAACATGAACAGCGGGGTCGCGGTAGGAATGGTGCCTGCGCCGGCCGGCACGGTTTTTTTCATCGCCAGGGAACCGGCCACGGCGAGCATCGGCAGCATCGTGAAGAAGCGCCCGATCAGCATCGCAAGGCCAATGGTGGTGTTAAAAAACGGTGTATTGGCATTCAGCCCGGCGAACGCCGAACCGTTGTTGGCGGTGCCGGAGGTGTAGGCGTACAGCACCTCGCTGAAACCGTGCGGGCCAAGGTTGTTGAGACTGGCCAGGGTGTCTGGCCACAGGGCGGCGAGGGCGGTGAAACCCAGGATACTGACCGGGTGCGCGAGCACCGAGAGCATCACCAGTTTCATCTCGCGGGCCTCGATTTTCTTGCCAAGAAATTCCGGGCTGCGGCCGATCATCATGCCCACCAGAAACACCGTGAGCAGCGCGTACTGGATCAGGTTGATAAAGCCCACGCCGTCACCGCCGAACACGCAGTTGAGCATCATCTGCGCCAGGGGCACGAAGCCGCCCATGGGCGTCAGCGAGTCGTGCATGGTATTGACCGAGCCGGTGGTGGCTGCCGTGGTGGTGGCGATAAACAAGCTGCTGTCGGCAATGCCGAAACGCAGTTCCTTGCCTTCCATGTTGCCGCCGCTTTGCTCGATCGACAGCACCTGGTTGGCGCCGGCCTGGGTCAGCAACGGGTTGCCGGTTTGCTCGGCGCCATACACAAGCGCAAGAAAGCCGATAAACATCACCAGGAAGGTGCCGAAAAACACCCAGCCCTGACGACGTTGCAACAGCATGCTGCCAAAGGTGTAGGTCAGCGCCGAGGGGATCAACAGCATGCTGAGGATGTGCAGGATGTTGGTCAGCGGCGTCGGGTTTTCGAACGGGTGCGCGGCGTTCATGCTGAAGAAACCGCCGCCGTTGGTGCCGATGTGCTTGATCGATTCAAAGCTCGCAACCGCGCCGACGATCAGCTGTTGTTGCGCGCCTTCCAATGTTGTCGCCAGGGCTTGGGAGGCTAAGGTTTGCGGCATGCCTTGCCATACATACACCAGCGCCATGCCCACGCACAGCGGCAGCATCACGCGGTAGAGGGTGCGGGTGAAGTCGACCCAGAAATTGCCGATATCGGCCGCGCTTGAGCGGCTCAAGCCACGTATAAAACCGGCGGCCGCCACCACGCCGGAGGTGGCACCGACAAACATCAAAAAGGTAATGACCGCCATCTGGCTGAAGTTCGACAGGCTGGTTTCGCCCGAATACGCCTGCCAGTTGGTGTTGGTGATAAAGGACACGGCGGTGTTGAACGCCAGGTCCGGGGTTTGCGCAGCCAACCCCAGGGGGTTGATCGGCGTTACCGCCTGCAGGCGCAGGATGCTGTAGCCCAGCAGCATCATCGCCGCGTTCGACAGCAACAGCGCTGAACCGTAGCGGCCCCAGCTCATGGTTTCCAATGGGTTGATGCCCAGCAGGCGGTAGGTAAAACGTTCCGGCAGGGCATGGCGGTTCCCGGTGAATACCCGGGTCAGCCACTTGCCCATGAGCACGGCAAGCGCGGTCATCAACCCCAGGACCAGCGCAAATTCCAGCAAAGTGCTTAGCATGTCGTGGCTCCGTTCAAAGCTTGCCCATGGCGACAATGGCCATGGCAGTCGCAACAAAAAACACCAGGGAGAGGCCCATAAACATCACGTCGTACATGGCGGGCTCCCTAGAACTTTTCGGCGCGAATGAGGGCGTAGCCCAAGTAAGCGAACAGCCCCACGGCGCATAAGCCGCTGGCCACATAAATGAACGTTAGTGTCAGCACGGTGTAACTCCCCTTGTTGAGTAAGCCGGGGAGGTTAGGCGCTCTTGTATCAAGCTCGGGCACTGATTACGGCGGGCGGTATTAAGACGGTATATAGAAGGTTTAAAGCAGGGCGCACGAAAACAAGGGATAGCCCGCGGGTGGCTGATCCCTTGAAAGTCTGGGGTTCTGCTGATTTCGTTGACCAGCTTATTTGGCTTTCTTTTTCTTCTCGCTGCGGGTGGCGAGGTGTTCGAAGCAAAACGCGGCGGTGCCGAAGAGCGCAATCATTGACAGGACGACCATGCCTAAAGTTGAACTTTCCACGATGACTTCCTACGGGTTTTGGAGGTAGGAAGTGACGGTAGAGTTTAGGGCTTAGTTGTTCAATAGAGGCGACGTAATCGTTATGGGGAACTTCGGATTTATACGGATTCTTTACGGTGATTGGCTTTTCTGTTCGATCGTTCCCACGCTTTGCGTGGGAATGCATCCTGTGACGCTCCGCGTCACGCCCCTTAACTGCGGACGCAGAGCGTCCAAGACGGCATTCCCACGCGGAGCGTGGGAACGATCATAACCTCACAAATTCCGACTATGCCGATAGTCGCTCACCGCCTCATACACCGCCTTGCGCAACCGGTTAATCCCACCAATCGGCCGATGCGCCTCCAGCCCGAACCACGGGTTGAACGACTGGTTATCACAGGCAAGATTCAACGCGGGCGTATCAAAGTCCTGCGCAGGAATCCGCACCTTGGCCACTGTCTCATAGGGCGCATCACTTTCCTTCCATTCGATGCTGGTGTCTTCGATCGGCATGAATTTCTGCGGATTTTGCCGCTGAATCTGCAACACAAAACACGCCGGTACACGGTCGGTGGACAGTTGCTGGTTCAGTGCGCTGCGCAGAAAGTTCGGCAGGTCCTGATTCTGCTTGGGCAACACATATTCCGGGCAACTCTGCGGGTCGGGTGCTACACGAAACTTGGCATTTGCCGCGCCAAATTTGTAGGGGGAAACCGAAAAGTACGTCGTCTGCGTCGGGCTCGCCGGAGCGGGCGCCAGGGTGGCCAGGGCGATAAACAGGTGGCGCACTTGCCAACTGCGCGGGTCGGCTTTAGGGAAGAACGCCAACACCTTTTTGCCGTCAGCCTGGGCACCGATGTTCTGCGCGTATTCGGCCACATCACTGACAAAAAAGTTCGGGTGGCTGAACATCACAAAGTCCTGTTCGGTGCGCGTCTGTTGGTCGGCCATCAATTGTTTGCCTGGCACATCCAGCAGCTTGATCGCCATGCCCCGCGCATCGCGGATGCTGTCGAACTGCGGGTAGGCGTTGCCGTTGGACAGGCGCATCTGCGCCTGCCAGGTCTTGCCAGGTTCAGCGAATACGCCTTGGCGCAGCGCCGGGTCGAGGTCCGTCAGCACGCTGACTTCGGCCTTCACGCAGCCGTGGGCCTTGGCATGCGCGTCACGCAGGTAGCGCGTGCCTTCGCGATGCTGATCGACGATGCGCACTGCCGTCTGGATGATGCCTTGGGTCATGGCTGTTTCGCCGGGTGGGATCTGTTCATCCGGCGACACCGGGCCGCTGTGTTGCCAGGCGAACCAGGCCGTGGCGAACAGCCAGCCCAGCAGCCCCAAACCCAGCAGCCACAGCAGGGTTTTACCGAGAAAGGCGCCCAGGCGTAGCCAGAGGCGTGCGAGCAGCGAACGTTGGTTGTATTGAGATCGGATAATCATGGCAGTGTTTGCTCCAGCGGGCCGCCCAGTACTTTGAGGTATTCCAGCAGCGCCCAGCGTTCCTGCGGCAGCAAGCCACGGCCGATCACGCCATTGCCACGCTTGCCATCACGGAATTCGTGACCGCTGTTGTGGTTGCCGGTTATTTTGGTATCGAACAAAAAGGCGTTTTTGAACGCACCCGTTTCAAAGCCCAGGTGACGCGGGTCGTAATTGAACGTGCCTTTGTAGAAGGTGGTGCTGCGCTCGTCCTGGGGCGAGAGCAATTGATAGATCGTCGGCACCGAGCCGTTGTGCAGGAATGGTGGTGCGGCCCATACGCCGGCCAGCGGTCGGGCCTTGTAGGCGCGCAATTCACGCACACCGATGGGCAGGCCAAAACCATCCAGGCCTGGGCGTTCGGCCGGGGTTACACCGGCGGCGTGGTAGGCGTGTGCTTCGACGAAGGCAGTGACGTAGGCCAGGCCTTGGGCCACCGACAGGTTGTGCAGGTCCAGCGGTGCGGTGGGCGTGGGGTGCAGCTCGACATTGAGCCTGGCCAGTTCCTCCGGGTCCCACTGCAGGGCGCTGAGGTCATAGCGCTGGTCGGCGATGTTATTGGCCGTGCCTGGGTCGGTACCGATGTAGTCCACGGGCAACATCTTCAGTTGCTGCACCGGGCGGCCGTTTTCCTGCGTGACTGCAGGCACATGGCAACCGGCGCAGTTCTCGGCGAACAGCGCGCGGCCTTGGGCGGCGAGGGGCTTGTCGATGGCGCCGAACAGGTCTTGCGGCCAGGTCGGCGGCTTGAGGCGTTGCAGGGTTTCTTCGATCCGGTTGAGGTCGCGCACGCGCACGCTGGAAGGGTAACGGGCATCGCCCTGGAGGGGTTGGCCGGCCGCGTCGAAAAAGGCCAGGGTCGCACCCACGCCCAAGGCCTCGCCGATGTTACGTGCCATGGGCTGCTGGGCCGAACCGTTCCATTGCACCCAGTCGAAGGTCCAGATATCCCACAGGTGCGGGTAGTCCACCGGCGCATTGGCGACCCGGTAGTTAGCCGGCGAGATAGCGTCGCCGAAGCTGGCATTGGCGATGCGGCCAAATGCGTCAGTGCGGCCCGGGCCTTCTTCGGTGGGGTAGAGGCCACGGTGCGTGTCGTTCCAGGCAACTTTAAGGAACTGGTTCAGCGACTGCTTGAAGTCCTGACGCAGTTGTTGCTTGTTGTGATCGTCATAGTCGTGGCCGAGCACGTTGTGGGCGAAGCGATCGAACTTCCAGGGCAGGTAATAGGTGGCGGCGAGGCTGGCCACCAGCGCCTGGCCGAAGCTGCCTCCGCGCAGGGTCGGTACGCTGGACGGCAGCACATGCTGGGCCGAACCGCCGTCGATGCGCAGCGCCTGGTTTTTGAAGTGCAGCTCGCCGGTGTGGCAGGCGGCGCAGGTGATGTCCAGGTACTGCACCTGGCTGCCGGCGTTCTGGTGCCGGGCGAAACCCACCGGCAGGTTGCCGGGGTTTTGTGCGCTGGGCACCTGCTTGGGATCGACCAGAAAGCCGAAGCGTGCGAGGTAGTCGGGTGTGGCAAAACGCCGGTCCGAAAAGGGCAGTTCGAGGGCGGTGAACCAGTCGTAATGCAGGCCTTTTACCTGGGTGCCCTGGGGCGTGAAGTAGTAGGTCTGGCGATCGGCTTCGCTCCATTGTTGCTGATAGTGCACCTGCTCCACGGGCACGTAGTCCGGCAGCTTGGGGTTGAGGGTGTAATAGAGGACCACGCCCAGCAGCAAACCCAGGGCGAGCAATATCAGAAGTAAAACACGGGAAAAAATGCGCAAGATGGCTATCCTTGTCTCGGCCTTGTCGAGTTGTAGCGTTCTTATGCCATTGCGTCACAGGTGCGGCAAGTGGCCAGCAGCCTGGTTGCGAATGGTCCCGCGATCCTTCGCGGGCCTCCATAATGAATGAAAATGCTTTTAAACACGTGAACTTATCAGAAGTTTCCTGCTCACATGCCGGTAGCCATTGGTCGTGGCCGCCTGATAAGCTCGCGACTTTACTCGAATGCCCTTTTGGCGCACGAACAAGGAAATAGCATGAAACAGCATCGGTTGGCGGCGGCGGTGGCCCTGGTTAGCCTGGTACTTGCGGGTTGTGATTCGCAGACCAGCGTAGAGCTGAAAACCCCGGCGCAGAAAGCTTCCTACGGCATCGGCCTGAACATGGGCAAAAGCCTTGCTCAAGAAGGCATGGATGACCTGGACTCCAAAGCGGTAGCCCAAGGCATCGAAGATGCCGTCGGCAAGAAAGAACAGAAGCTGAAGGACGACGAACTGGTTGAAGCGTTTGCCGCACTGCAAAAGCGTGCTGAAGAACGCATGACCAAAATGAGCGAAGAGTCGGCAGCCGCCGGCAAGAAATTCCTCGAAGACAACGCCAAGAAAGACGGCGTAGTCACTACCGCTTCCGGTCTGCAATACAAGATCGTGAAGAAGGCCGACGGCGCTCAGCCTAAGCCGACCGACGTAGTGACTGTTCACTACACCGGCAAGCTCACCAACGGCACCACCTTTGACAGCTCCGTAGATCGCGGCAGCCCGATTGACCTGCCGGTCAGCGGCGTGATCCCGGGTTGGGTCGAAGGCCTGCAACTGATGCACGTGGGCGAGAAGGTCGAGTTGTACATCCCGTCCGACCTGGCCTACGGCGCACAGAGCCCGAGCCCGGCGATTCCAGCCAACTCCGTGCTGGTATTCGACCTGGAACTGCTGGCCATCAAGGACCCAGCCAAGGCTGAAGCCCCTGACGCACCTGCGGCGCCAGCTGCCAAGAAGTAATCGGCACCTGAACACACAACGCCCCGTTTTTACGGGGCGTTGTTGTTTCTGGCGTTTGCATGATTGTTCCCACGCTCTGCGTGGGAACACATCCGGTGACGCTCTGCGTCACATGTGCCTTGGGGCGGCATTCCCACCCAGAGCGTGGTAAGGATCGCAAATCCGACCGAACCCCTGGAAACTGTCACAGTCTGATATAAGACTCGAGCACGGGTAGCCGCACATCAATGCCAAGTCAATGAATTCTTGGGTTTTTTTTATGTGCGCAAAAAACGCCCGATCTGACTGCAAGCCTTGTAAATCGCGGCTTTCAGCCGATAAAACAGGCTCTGTTCACAAGGTTATCCACAATTTGTGTGGATAACCTTTTATGTCGCCTGGAACTGGAGTGACCGATGAAACCACCCTTCAATTTCACCCGTTTCCTGCCCATGGCCGCACGCTTGCTTGGTCGTGGCCGGTTGCCGACCCTGCTGTTCGCCGTGGCCGCCAAAGGCTCAAGCCAGGGCAATCGGCTGGGTAAACTCAAGGATGATCTCAAATTGCTCCAGGCCTTGTGCCTGGCTTACTGGCGCGGTGAGTATCGCGCCATAAGCCCCAAGGCGCTGATCTCGGTAGTGGCGGGGCTGATGTACTTCCTCAGCCCGATTGACGCGATCCCGGACTTTATCCCGGTGTTCGGCATGCTCGATGACATTGCCGTGCTGGCATGGGTCATGAAGACCCTGGACGGCGAACTGAGCGCGTTTCGCGCCTGGCGCGACGCCCAGCGCCCGGAAAAACTCGCGGTGGTTGAGCGGCTGCCTGCGACGCCTGCGCTGTTGGCCCAGGAAAACCCGCAAAAAAACTGAACACGCTTATATCCCCCTGCGACCTTTGTGGCTGTTAGGATTACACTTCTAAGGAAAGAACTTACTTAGTAAGTGTTGTTATCCTACGGGGCAGTCATGGATATTCAGATAATTTCACGCGATGGCGCACCCGAGTATGCGGTGCTGCCATGGGACCAGTACCAGGCGCTACTAAAAGCAGCCGGTCAGCAACAGCCTGTCGCCACTCCTTCTTCTACCGCTCAGGTCGCGCCCGATCAGGCTTTACGCCCGCTCGCGGACCTGCGCGGCCTGCGTGAGGCCAAGGGCTTGGCCATTGAAAGCCTGGCCCGCACCGTGGGCATCAGCCCTTCGTACCTCGGATTGATTGAAAGTGGTGAACGCCAGCCGGATGCCGCCATCCGCCGCAGCCTGGCCTGGGAATTGGGCGTTGCAGGTTGGAGGGATGAATCTTGAGTCTACGAATCAGTCGTCAACATTGGGATGGGTTACTCAACGAACTGGACCAGGCGCGCCGCCAGCGCCATTTGCTCACCTACCGCGCGCTGCTGGAGCGCCTGCAATTTCCCACGCCGGCAATGCAAACCCTGGCCGCTGCCCTTGAGCACCTGGCCGCGTTGGACGCCAAGGCCGAGCAGCCGTTGCGCAGCTCGCTGGTGATCAGCCAGGGCGCCAGCCGCTTGCCGCGTACCGGTTTCTTTGAGTGTGTGGAGCGCCTGGGGCGTTTCAGCGGGCCGTCCGATGGTGTGGCTGCTGCGTCCTGGCATGCTTCGGAAGTGGTGCGGGTGTTCGAGTACGAGTATCCGGAGTCCGCCGAGGCCTAAGCGGGCAGGTTGTCCATGCTGTCGATCACATGGATGCTGTAGCCGGCGATGTCTTTGGCGTGGTGCTTGGCTTGCGAGGCCAGCTCCGCTAACTGGCTGGCATCCAGTTGTGCACAGGCCTGTGGATATAAATGCACCACGCCGATCGACAACGACAGCAAAGCGAATTCCTGGCGCACGCCCTGACGGTTCAATGCCACGAAGCAACCGGCGTCCAAGTGCTCGGCACGATAGAAGCGTCGGCATTGGGTGTGGAAGTCATCCAGTAACTGGTTGAGCCGCTTGCGCCAATCCTGCGGGCCGAGCACCAGCAAAAAATCATCACCGCCGATATGCCCGACAAAATCGCGGCTAGGGTCAACCCGATCGTTCAGGCACTGCGCCAGGCACAACAACACCTCATCCCCACGCCCGTAGCCGTAGATATCGTTGAACGGCTTGAAGCTGTCGATATCCACGTAGCAGATCACCGACTCGCGTTGTTGCTGCAGCAACCGCGTCAGGCATTGCTGGATCGGCACATTGCCCGGCAGCAGCGTCAGTGGGTTGGCATAGCGTGCCTGCTGGATCTTCAGCTCGGTGATCAACTTGAGCACATCGATCACCCGACCCAGGCCCAGGTAGTCACCGTTGAGGGTGATGATGAAGTCTTCCTCGATCCGTTGCCGCGCGCGGCTGGTGAGCAGGCGGCTGACCTGTTGCAGGGACTGGCTCAACTCCACCGCCAGGAAGTCATCGCTCATCAAGCGGCTGATGGGTTTGCGCGCGAACAGGTCGGTGGCGAACGGTTTGAGCAGCGCATCCGACAACGAATGCCGGTGCACGATGCCGACCGGGTGACCGCGCCCATCCAGCACGGCCAGCGAGTTGAGGTTGGCCTGACGGCGGAAGGATTCGAGCACCTGGGCGGTGGCGGTGTCCTGATCCACCGCCGGTTGCTCGTTGAGCAAGGCGCTGAGGTCGCTGCCTTCTTCGTTGAGGGTGATGTTGGTGTGGTCCTGCTTGGGCAACATCAACCGCGCTTCCTGGGGCGGTTGTTCCTGGGGGCGGCAAAGCAGGTAGCCCTGGACCAGGTCAACGCCCATTTCCGTCAACACCGCCAACTCCTCCGGCAGCTCGATACCTTCGGCAATCACCTGGGCGCGGGATGCCTTGGCGATTTGCAGGATGGAGCCGACGAACTCGCGCTTGAGCGCATCCTGATGGATACCGTCGATAAAGTGCCGGTCGATTTTCACGTAGTCCGGGCGCAGCTCAGACCATAAACGCAGGCTGGAATACCCGGCGCCCAAGTCATCCAGAGCGATGGCAAAACCCATGTCGCGGTAATGATGCAGCGCGGTTTGCAGCAGGTCGAAGTCGTCGGTGGGCGTTTGCTCGGTGAGTTCGATCACCACCTGGCTCGGCGGGATGCCGAAGTCGCGCAACAACTGCAAGGTGCGGCCCGGTTGATGCGCTGTCTCCATCAAGGACTCCGGCGAGATGTTCAGGAACAGCTTGCCCGGCAACTTTTGCTCGCTGAAGCGTCGGCAGGCACTTTCGCGGCAGGCCATTTCCAGTTCGCTGAGGCGCCCGGCATGGCTGGCCACGCTGAACAGGGCGACGGGGGAGTGCAAGGGGCTATTGGACGGGCCACGGCTGAGCGCTTCGTAGCCGAGGAGTCGTCGCTCGGACAGGCAAATGATCGGTTGGAACAGGCTGTGTAAACTGCCTTGAGCCAGGATTGAGCCCAATGCATTCAGCTGTTCGGTCATGGTCATGGCGATCTCGATCGAAAAAAAAGGACCGCAGGCTAACGCCAGCGGTCCCTTTATTTCACGACAGAATGATGTCTATATGATGACACTCCGTGGAGCGCTCACATTAAATTGCCATCATTTACTGCTTGGCCACCTGCTTGCTGATTTTCAGGTAGTCCAGCAGAACCCGGCCTGTCTCGGACAGATAGGCGTCGTCTTCCGGCTTGGTTTTTTCCGGCTCGGCCGGCAGCGCATCTTCATCTTCTTTCTTCAGTTCTTTGAGCGGGTCTTCGCCTTTGGCCTTGCGGCGAGCGTTTTCCAGTACAAGCTGCTGATTTTCGATGCTGGTGTGCTGCGCACGACGATCGACTTCGTTGAGGCTGACGGTTTTTTCTTCCATCAGCTTCTTGGCCAGGGCCAGTTTGTCGCGGATAAACACGAACTCGGCATCCTTGGCGGAGCGCGTCTCGTGGTCAGCCTTCAACTGCGTCAGGTACGGCTTGAACGGGTCCGAAGCCGGTTTGATCGCAGGGCGGATGGTGTCCCATGGCATCGCCTCAGGCAGCGCGCTTTCGCCGATTTCCTTGGTGTCGATGATCGACGGGAAGTCCACATCCGGCAATACGCCCTGGTGCTGGGTGCTCTGCCCGGAAACCCGGTAGAACTTGGCAATGGTCAGCTTCAGTTCGCCATGGTTCAGCGGCTGAATGGTCTGCACGGTGCCTTTACCGAAGGTCTGGCCGCCAACGATCAACGCGCGGTGGTAGTCCTGCATGGCGCCGGCGAAAATCTCCGAAGCCGAGGCCGAGAGGCGGTTGACCAGCAGCGCCATCGGGCCTTTGTAGAACGCGCCCGGGTTCTCGTCTTCGAGCACGTCGACACGGCCGTCCGCGTTGCGGACCAACACGGTTGGGCCTTTGTCGATAAACAGGCTGGTCAGCTCGGTGGCTTCCTGCAGGGAACCGCCGCCGTTGTTGCGCAGGTCAATGACCACGCCGTCGACTTTCTCTTTCTGCAGTTCTGTCAGGATTTTCTTAACGTCACGGGTGGTGGACTTATAGTCCGGGTCACCGGCGCGGAACGCTTTGAAGTCCAGGTAGAACGCAGGAATCACCACCACGCCCAGTTTGTAGTCCTTGCCATCCTGCTTGAGGTTGAGGACTTGCTTCTGCACGGCTTGGTCTTCGAGCTTCACCGCTTCACGGGTGATGGACACGATCTTGCTGGTCTGGTCGTTCGGCGCATTGGTGTGCGGAATCACTTCCAGGCGCACCACGCTGCCTTTCGGCCCACGGATCAGCTTGACCACTTCGTCCAGGCGCCAGCCGACCACGTCGACCATCTCTTTGTCACCCTGGGCGACGCCGATGATCTTGTCGGCCGGTGCGACCTGCTTGGTCTTGTCGGCCGGACCTGCCGGCACCAGACGCACGATCTTGACCTGGTCATTGTCGCTTTGCAGGACGGCACCGATGCCTTCCAGCGACAGACTCATGTTGATGTCAAAATTTTCGGCGTTATCAGGCGACAGATAATTGGTGTGCGGGTCGTAGGACATCGCGAAGGTGTTGATGTAGGCCTGGAAGATATCTTCGGCGCGGGTCTGATCCAGACGTGCCAACTGATTCTTGTAGCGCTTGGTCAACAGCTCTTGAATGGCCTTGGGCTCTTTGCCGGCGATCTTCAGGCGCAGCACTTCGTCCTTGACGCGTTTGCGCCACAGGTCGTCGAGGGCGGCGGTACTGGTCAGCCAGGGCGCGTCCTTGCGATCCACCAGAAGGGTTTCCTTCTGGGTGAAGTCGAGCTTGTCGACGCCTTTGTTCAGCTCACCCAAGGCGAAGTCCAGACGCGCTTTGACGCGATCCAGGTAGCGCTTGTAGATGGTGAACGCAGGCTGCAGGTCGCCGCTCTTGAGGAAGTCGTCGAACTGGGTCTTCCACTTGTCGAACTCAGCGATATCGCTGGCCATGAAGTAGCTGCGCGACGGGTCCAGCAGCTTGAGGTAGCTGTCGTAGATGATCACCGAGCGCGCGTCGTCCAGCGGCGGCTTGCTGTAGTGATGGCGCTTGAGCAACTCGACGACGTTAAGGCTGGCAATCACCTCATCGCGATCAGGCTGAAGATTGTCCCAGCTATTGGCTGCGAACGTATTGGTCGACATCGACGCAAAGCCGAGACCAATGAAAAAAGCGAGGGCGGTACTGGGGAACAAATGCTTCATGCTGATTCGACGCGGGGGCAATTGATAACGCATATTAGGCCGTCTTTGAGGGAGCCGGTTCCATATGATCCGGTCGCATAATGCAAAAAGCCCGGCGCTACAGCTACGGGCTCAGTCCAGACTCACTATGGAGGCACTGTGAAAGCATTGCAAGGCGTTGAAGGTCATGTGGAGTGGATGGAAGAACCCAGTCCTACTTGCGATGTAGGCCAAGTTCGCATTCGGGTGGCGGCAGCGGGCCTTAATCGCGCCGATTTATTACAACGTGCGGGGCTCTATCCGCCACCTCCTGGCGCCAGCCAAGTGCTGGGCCTGGAGTGTTCCGGGGTGATCAGCGAGGTAGGCGCGGGTTCTTCCTGGCAAGTCGGCGACCGCGTCTGTGCGCTGCTGGCCGGGGGCGGCATTGCCGAGGAAGTGGTGGTGGATGCCCGCCATGTGCTGTCGGTGCCTGAAGGTTTGACGTTGACCGAAGCGGCGGCGTTGCCCGAGGTGTACGGCACTGCGTGGCTGAATCTGTTCCAGTTGGCGGGCCTCAAGCCCGGCGAAAAAGTCTTGCTGCATGCCGGCGCCAGCGGCGTGGGCTCGGCAGCGATCCAGTTGTGCAAGGCGTTTGGCAGCCCGTGCTGGGTCAGCGTGGGCTCGGCAGAACGCCTGGCTTACTGCGAAGCACTCGGCGCCCAGGGCGGCGTGGTGCGTACCGACGGCATTGAAGGGCTGCGTGATTTCGGGCCGTTCGACGTGATCCTCGACCCGGTCGGCGGCAGTTATGCGGCGATGGATCTGAAGCTGCTGGCCCTCGATGGGCGTTGGGTATTGATCGGCTTGATGGGCGGTCGTGATGCGCAACTGGACCTGGCGCAGGTGCTGGGCAAGCGCATCCAGCTGCTGGGCTCGACCCTGCGCAGCCGCAGCGATCAGTTCAAGGCCGACCTGTTCAGCGACTTGAGCCAGCATGTGTGGCCGCTGTTTGTTGAAGGTCGCCTGAGCCCGCAACTGGCCAGGACGTTTGCGATCAAGGATGCCGAGGCAGCATTTGCGGAGCTGGCGACTAACCAGATTTCCGGCAAGTTGGTGTTGGTGATTGACGAGACCCTGGTCTGATCTCAAGTTGAAATACAGCCACTGTGGGAGCTGGCTTGCCTGCGATAGCGGTGCATCAATGAAGAATGTTTCATCTGATACACCGCTATCGCAGGCAAGCCAGCTCCCACCGTTGATTGGGTTTCAATTCAAACTGTCAGACCCAATGATGAATCGGCCAGCCAGCCTTTTCAGCATGCTCACGCAAAACCGGATCCGGGTTCACCACCTGCGGATGATCCACCTTCAGCAACAGCGGCAAATCATTGCGCGAATCCGAGTAGAAATACGCGCCCTCCAGGCTTTCACCTTCCTGCTTCAACCATTCCAGCAACCGCGTGATCTTGCCTTCACGGTAAGTCAGTACCCCCACGGTCTTGCCGCTGTACACACCATGGCTGAGGTCCAGGTCAATGCCCAGCACTTCATCAATTCCGATACGTGCCGCAATGGGCGTGACCAGGTGCGTGCCCGAGGCAGAGATCACCAGGATCCGGTCACCCTTCGCGCGGTGGCGGGCGATGGTCTTGGTGGCGTCGCTGTAGATCAGCGGCTCGATGATGTCTTCTACCCACGGTTCGACCAGATGCGCGATCTCTTCCGGCGTGCGCCCGATCATCGGCTCCAGGCTGAAGTCCATGAAGTCTTCCATGGCCAGCTCGCCGCGGCTGTAGGCGGCCATGAGTTCGTCGTTCTGGCGCATGAACGACTCTGGGTCAACCCAGCCCAGGCGGCCCATCTGTTCGCTCCACAAGGTGGCGCAGTCGCCGTGGATCAGGGTGTCGTCCAGATCAAAAATTACCAATGCCATCTGTCACGCTCTCTCAAATCAATCGTTGCGTCAGGCTACTTCACACAACGCACTGGGGTCGATGGAAAGTGCCAGGCGCTGACCATCCGGGTGCAGATCGTCGGCCGAGCGGTTGAGCACGTCCACCACCAATTCCACGCCACGCGCTTCGATGCGATAGCGGATCACGTTGCCCAACAAACTGTGGCTGCGTACCAGCGCGTCGAGTTCGCCGCTGCGACTCAGTTCGATGGCTTCCGGGCGAATCGCGATGCGCCCGCTGATAGGCCGTTGCAGCAACTGGCTGGCCTTGTCGGCGTCAAGCAGGTTGTAGTTGCCGATAAAGCCGGCGGCAAATACA
Organism: Pseudomonas sp. B19125; assembly: GCF_044218855.1. NCBI lineage: Bacteria > Pseudomonadati > Pseudomonadota > Gammaproteobacteria > Pseudomonadales > Pseudomonadaceae > Pseudomonas > Pseudomonas sp. B19125. The sequence continues at coordinate 4,859,452 of NZ_CP162589.1, read as the reverse complement.
TCCACGGGCGCAGTGTAAAGGGTCTCGGCATCACCGCTTTGTACGATCTTGCCCTGGTTCATGAGGAAAATGCGGTCTGACATGGTCAGCGCTTCTTCCTGGTCATGGGTCACGAAAATCGTGGTCAGGCCCAGTTCGCGCTGGATCTGGCGGATCTGCTCGCGCAGGTGCTTGCGAATCCGTGCATCCAGCGCCGACAGCGGCTCATCCAGTAACAGCAGGCGCGGACGCGTCACCAGCGAGCGGGCGAGGGCCACACGCTGGCACTGGCCGCCGGACATCTGGTGCGGGTAGCGGCCGGCGAGTTCTTTGAGCTCCACCAGTTGCAGCACTTCCTGCACGCGCTTGTGGCTGTCGTCGGCGTTGACCTTTTGCATGCGCAGGCCGAAGGCGACGTTCTGTTCCACGGTCATGTTGGGGAACAGGGCGTAGCTCTGGAACACCATGCCGATGTGCCGTTTCTGCGGGCTCAAGGGCACGATGTCCTGGCCATCCAGCAGGATCTTGCCGCTGTCCACCGAGGTCAGCCCGGCGATGCAGCGCAGCAGGGTCGACTTGCCGCAACCCGACGGGCCGAGCAGGGTGACGAATTCACCCTTGGCGATTTCGCAGTTGATGTCACTGAATACCGGCGTGCCGGCGTAGCCTTTTTGCAGGTGTTGGACGCTGACGAAGCTCATTGGCTTTTGTCCTTGTTCAAGATATTGGCGGCCCAGGTCAGCACCAGCACAAAGAAGAAATAGGAAATGACGATGGCACTGGTGAAGTGGCCGCTCGTGTTGCGCATGTTGTTCAGGTACACCTGCAGGGTCTCGTAGCGAGTGCCCACGAGGATGTTGGCGAACACGAACTCACCGAACAGGAACGAGAACGACAGCAACAGCGCCACCATCAGGCCTTTGCGCAGGTTCGGCAGCACGACAAAAATTGCGGCCTGCCAGGTGCTGGCGCCCAACAGCTGCGAGGCGTCCATCAGGTCGCGAAGGTTGATCGCTTGCAGGTTGTTGGTGATCGCGCGGTACATGAACGGCAAGGCCACGGTGAAGTAGCAGCCGATCAGGATCCACGGCGTGCCCACCATCGCAAATGGCCCGGAGCCGTAGAGTTGCAACAAGCCCACCGATGACACCACCGGCGGCACCGCGAAGGGCAGCAGGATCAGGATGTTCATCAGCGCGTCGAGCTTGGGAAAGTGGTAATGCACCACGAACAGCAGCGGCAGAATCAGCACCACCGACAGTATCAGTGCACCGACGCACACCAGCAATGACTGACCGAAGGCGGCCAGAAAGCGCGGGTCACTCCACAGCTGCACGTACCACTTCAGGGTAAAACCGGCGGGCAGGATGGTGGCCGACCAACTGCTGGCAATGGAGTAGACAAAGGTGCCCACCAGCGGCAAGACCAGGATCGCAAACAACAGGTACACCACTACCCGATGGTAGAGGGAGGCCGAGCCAGCTTCAGCGCGAGACATGGTAGCTCCTCTTGAGCAGCAGTTGATGGACGACGGTGACCACGGTCATCAGCGCCACCAGCACCACGGCCAGGGCGCTGGCCATGTTCGGGTCCAGGGAGATGTCGCCGGAAACCATTGCCGCGATACGAATGGGCAGCACGTTGAAGTTGCCGGTGGTCAATGCATACACCGTGGCATAGGCGCCGAGGGCGTTGGCCAGCAGGATCACGAAAGTGCCAAGCAGCGCCGGGGTGAGCACCGGCAGGCCGATGTGCCGCCAGAACTGCCAGCTGCTGGCGCCGAGTAACGAGGCCGATTCGCGCCAGTCTTCGCGCAAGGCGTCGAAGGCCGGGTAGAGCAGCAGCACACCCAGCGGAATCTGGAAGTAGGTGTACAGAATGATCAGGCCAGTCTTGGAGTACAGGTTGAAGTCCTGAATGATCCCCGCCTGCTTGAGCATGATGGTGATGCTGCCGTTAAAGCCCAGCAAAATGATGAACGCGAAGGCCAGGGGCACGCCGGCAAAGTTGCTGGTCATGTTGGCGAAAGCTGTCACGAAGTTACGCAGTGGCCCATCCACACGGCGCAATGAGTAGCTGCCGAGCACCGAGATGATGATCCCGAACACGCTGGAGTAGAAGCTGATCTCCAGGCTGTACTGGATGGCTTGCAGGTAGAACTTCGAACTGAAGATTTTGGTGAAGTTGGCCAGGCCCCAGCCGAACTCCTCCGACTGCAGGCTGTTGATCATTACCCACAGCAGCGGGGCGATTTCAAACACGATAAAAAACAGCGCAAACGGCACCAGGCACAGGATCGCCAGCCATTTGCCACGGGTTATGGCGTTCACTTCAGCAGCTCCCGGCATACGGGTTTGTCGTGGGGCACACCGAGCAGTTCGCAGACGGTGCCGCACAGGTCGGTTTGCTTCGGGATGGCGCCTGGGTCGAAGGTGAAGGCCGAGCCCATTACGAACAACGGCACTTCGCGTTCTTCCGGCAGCACACCGTTATGGGAGCGGTCGTTATTCATGCCGTGATCGGCAGTCACCAGCACCTGGTAGCCGGCGTCGAGCCAGGTTTGCAGGTAGTCGGCGAGGATGATGTCGGCCGAGCGCGCGCTGTTGCGGTATTGCGCGGTATCCAGGCCATGCTTGTGGCCGGCGTCATCAATGTTCATCGGGTGTACCACCAGGAAGTTCGGCGCGTGCTTGAGCCGCAGGCTTTCGGCATCGGCGAACAGGTGTGAGTCGGGGTAGTGGTCATTCCAGTAGAAATGCCCGTGCTGGATCGCCAGCGCCTTGTCGTCGGTATGACGATCACGCGCGGCGACAAAGGGCGTGCGGTTATACAACTCGCTGACCCAGTGGTAAGCCGCCGCCGCGGTGGTGAGGCCCGCATCGGTGGCGTAATGGAAAATGCTGCGCTGGTTGGACAGGCGCGAGACATGGTTGTGGACAATGCCGCTGTCGATCGGGGGCACGCCGGTGAGGATGCATTCATACAACGGCCGGGACAGGGCCGGCAGTTCACATTCCAGTTTGTAAAGCGCTGCGCGTCCTGCGCCGATATAGGCTTGGAGATGCCCCATGGCATGTCGGGCAACCTCGTAGTTCAGGCCGTCGAGCACCACAAGGATGACGTTGTGCTTCATAGGGGGAGACGCTCCGCGACGATAGGCTTGACTCAATTTCACTTGGGGAACGGGGTCAAAACTGTGGGAGCGGGTTTGTGTGGGAGCTGGCTCCCACACTGACCGCTTTCACAGCTCTGGGTCTAAATAAGACCCGGGAGCCTTACTGCATATTGATGATGACTTCTTCCTGCCACTTCTGCGGCAGTGCCTTGGAGGTTTTCTCCCACGCGTCGGCATCTTTGATCGGCGTGACCTTCTTGTACTGCTCGTTCGGCAGCAGTTTGGCCTGTACATCGGCTGGCAGGGTCAGGTGCTCGGCACGGATCGGACGTGCATTGCCGCGTGCCAGGTTGGTCTGGCCGGCGTCGCTGAAGATGTATTCGCGGGTCAGCTTGGCGGCGTTCGGGTGCTTGGCGTATTTGTTGATGATGGTGGTGTAGCCGGAAATCACCGAGCCGTCCGACGGGATCAGCACCACGTAGTCATCCGGGTTAGCCATCTTGGCTTTGTAGCTCAGGCCGTTGAAGTCCCAGACCACGCCCACTTCGACTTCGCCTTTTTCCATGGTGGCGATGGTCGGGTTGGCCAGTGACAGGCGGCCTTGCTTGGCGATCTCGGCGAACATCAGCAGTGCAGGCTGGATGTTCTTCTCGTCGCCACCGTTGGCCAGGGCGGCAGCCAGCACGCCATTGGCGGCTTGGGCGGCGGTGCTCACATCACCAATAGAGACTTTGTATTTGCCGGTTTTAAGATCAGCCCAGCTTTTTGGCGCTTCAGAGCCGTGCAGCAGTTTTTTGTTGACGATAAAGGCGATGGTGCCGGTGTAGGCCAGGGCCCAGTTGCCGTCTTTATCTTTGGCCCAATCCGGCACTTGTGCCCAAGTGGTCGGTTTGTACGGCTGTGCCACGCCCTGTTTCACCGCAATCGGGCCGAAGGCAGCGCCGACGTCACCGATATCGGCGCTGGCGTTGTCTTTTTCGGCGGCGAACTTGGCGATTTCCTGGGCCGAGCTCATGTCGGTATCGATGTGCTTGAGGCCGTAGGTTTTGGCCAGGTCGTCCCAGGTGCCTTTCCAGTTAGCCCAGTCATCGGGCATGCCGACGCTGTTGACGGCGCCTTCCGCTTTCGCGGCGGCTTCCAGAGTTTTTAGATCGGTATCAGCAGCCATGGCGGCGGTGCACATGGCAATGGTCGAGCCTAACAGTGATGCCAGGAAAAGCTGTTTCATCCGAAGCTCCTTTGGGCGTTTTCAACGCTGCGTTTTTATCGACGTTTGCGGTGGTGTTGGTCTAGGTCAGCAATACCTGAGCCAATTTAGGCTCGGTGGATGACAGTTTCATGTCGATGTCGTTTTTAAATCGTTTATGTCGCTGACTTCAGACTCAGCGTAGACCATGCCCAAGTGCCCGCAGGCCCTGGACTTGGCCGATGTATTGCAGGGTGTGGAGTGGGGAGGCGGCACGGGCTGTCATCTGTCGGTCATCTGTAATGCCTAGGCTGGCAGGTAACGGCAGACGCCCGAATACAGCGCGGTTTGTGCACCTGAACGGTGCTGGTCTAGTCCAGATAGGTAACGTTGATGCGTGATGAGGCAATCAAGGCGGTGACATCCATCGGCCTGGCACTGCAAGAGCAGATCGGCCACGGGCTGTTGCCACCCGCGAGCAAACTGCCCGCCGAGCGCAAGCTCAGCGAGTTGTTTGGTACCACGCGTATTACGGTGCGGGAAGCCTTGTTACAACTGGAGGCCCAGGGCCAGATCTATCGCGAGGAGCGGCGTGGCTGGTTCGTCTCGCCGCCGCGCCTGGCTTATAACCTGATGCAACGCAGCCACTTTCACGCGATGGTCAGTGAGCAAGGGCGCGTAGCCTCGACCGAAGTGATTTCGGCGCGGCTGCAGCCGGCATCGGCAGCGGTGTGTGCATGGTTGCAGTTGCCGGCGTTGTCGAGTGTGATCCAGATCTGCCGGGGCCGGCGGATCGATGGGCGGTTGGTGCTGTATGTGGAGCATTACCTGAACCCGCAATATTTTCCGGGGATTCTGGCGTGCGACCTTAACCAGTCGATGACCGAGCTGTATGCACGCAAGTACGACCTGCATTACGGCCGCGTGCGTTTCGAGATTGTGCCGACTTCACTGCCGGTGGAGGCTGCTGGCGCATTACGTGTGTCGGTGGGCAGCCCCGGCTTGCGGATCGCCCGGGTCAACTATGACCAGCATGAGCGCTTGATCGACTGCGACCTGGAATTCTGGCGCCATGATGCGATTCACGTGGGGGTGGATGTGGTTTGACCGCCGGACATTCAACGGATGCACCACACACTGAATGTGGGAGCTGGCTTGCCTGCGATAGCATCACCGCGATCTGACAGTGATACCGAGTTGCCCGCATCGCAGGCAAGCCAGCTCCCACATTCAGGGCGTCAGTGCCTTGATCACCTGATCCACATTGCCTTCCAGCTCCGCCACCGGGTCAGCTCCGTCGACATTTAATACCAGCAATTGCGCACCGCCTGCCGTCACCGCCGTTTTAACGGCCTCACTCGGTTGGCGGTGATGCAGCACCACGGCCACGTCGTTGCTTTTCAAGTCGGCACTGAGGGTGTGCAAGGCCTCAGGCGTCCACTGCGCATCCGGCCGGGCATCGGTGCTGAGCACTTCCAGGTTCAAGCTGCTGACCAGATAAGCAAAGTGATCACTCAAGCTGACCACACTCAGGTTGTCCGCCTTGGCCAGTCTTGCTTCGCTGTCGGCGCTGAGCTTGAGCAGGCGCTGTTTGAGCGCCGCGAGGTTGGCGTCGATCCTGGGTTTGGCCGCGGGCGCCAGGCGGCTCAGGTCGGCCGCCATCACATCGGCCATGCGCCCCATATTGTTGCTCGACTGCCACGGCTGGCTGTTCAGGCCATCGGCACCGCCTGGTTGCACAGCAATACCCGGCAAGCCGCCGTCCACCGGGCGCGCGGCGTCCACTTCGACGATACGGATATTGCTGCGCCGCGCCACGGGGTAGAGCGGGTCATCCGCCCACAGCGAGCGCAGGCCGATAGCCGCGTCGGCGTCCTGGGCCAAACTGCCCAAGGCCGGCGCACCCCGGCCGGTGAAGTAGGACACCTGCCGCGAACCGGGCAGGTTGGCCGGTGCTGCGCGCTCAAGCTGTACATCGGTGCCTTTGAGCAGCACCTCGGCCAGGCCGTAGGTGATGGGCAGCGAGGCCAGCACTTTCACCGGTTTGGCGGCGTGAACCGCAGGTTTTGCGGCTTCAGCGGCCATCAACGGCGCAGTGAATAAACAGGCAATGGCCAGGGCCAGCGGATGAAAAACAGAGCGCATTATCCAAGATTCCCTTTGAGGCTGGGCACGGTGCCGCGCGCGATGGCGGCAACGGCAAAGGCGATACCGGCCACCAGAATGATCGCGGCACCGGACGGGATGGGCAGGTCGAAGATGATCGGCAGCAGAATGCCGCACAGCGTGCTGAGCGTGGCGATCACCACCGAGACCCAGAAAAACCCCTTGAGCGACTGGCTCAACAGGCGCGCTGCCGCCGCCGGAATCACCAGCAGGGCGCCGACCAAAATGGCGCCGATCACCTTGACCGCCGCCACGGTGATCAAGGTCACCAGGATCACGAACAGGTAATCCAGGGTCTTCACTGCCACGCCACGCACAGCGGCCAATTGCGGGTTGAAGCTGGCCAGCATGATGCGGTTGTACAGCGGCAGCGCCAGGGCCATCACCAGTGAGCCGACGACCGCCAACACCAGCAGGTCATTGCCGTTCACCGTCAGCACCGAGCCGAACAATACGTTTTCCAGAATGTGCACGTTGATCTTGCCTGCCAGAATCAACAGCAGGCTCGCGCCCAACGCCAGCGACACCGAGAGGAACACGCCGATCAGGGTGTCTGGCGCCAAGCCGGTGCGGTTGCGCAGGTAATTGAGCAGGATGCCGAACAACAGGCAGTAGCCGAACAGGCTGCCGTAAGGCCCGGTATAGGGCTCGCCGAGCAGAATGCCCACGGCCACGCCGGTCAACGCGGCGTGCCCGACGGCTTCAGAGAAGAACGCAAAGCGCTTGACCACCACCAGTGTACCCAGGCCGCCCAGCACCGGGCCGATCAGCAAGCCGGCGAGCAAAGCGTTGACCACAAACCCATAGGCCAGTGCTTCCGGCAGGTACCCGGATGAAGCCCAGCCCTGGACCATCAAACGAAAGGCTTCATAACTCATTACGCCGCGCTCCGAGGATGGGTGGAAAACAGGCTCAGCAGGCGGTCCGGGGTCAGCGCTTCTTTCGGTGTGGCGTCGAACAGCACGCGACGGTTCAGGCCGGTAACGCGATCGGCCAGGCGGCCCACAGCTTCCAGGTCATGCTCGATCCACAGCACGGTGATCCCGGCCAGGCGCCAGTCATTGAGCAGCCGTTCGAACACCTGGATACCGGCCTCATCAAGCGCTGACATTGGCTCATCCAGCACCAGCAGTTGCGGCGCCGGAATCAGGCCTTGGGCCAACAGCACGCGCTGACGCTCACCGCCGGACAACGCGCCCATGCGGCGCTTGCGTTTGTCCTGCATGCCGACCCGTTCCAGCGCTTCGCCAATCGAGGCGGCGTAATGCCGGGACAGGCCCAGAAATGCCGGGCGCCGCTGGCACATGGCGGCCATGAAATCGTCGACGGTCATCGGCAGGCCCCGATCGAATTCCAGCGCCTGTGGCACATAGCCGACCGTGCCTGGCGTGTTCGGCCAGTGCAGGCGCAATTGGCCCTGGTGCGGGGTCTGCCCCAGCAAGGTCTTGATCAGCGAGCTTTTGCCGCCGCCGTTCGGGCCGACCAGGGCGTGGATGCTGCCCGGTTCGACCTCAAAACTCACCGCGTCGAGAATCACTGTGCGGCCCAAGGTCAGGGAGACCGTGTCGAACTCAAGGGTCGGGCCAATGCTGGCCACCTTCAATTGCTGCGCTGCCGTCATGCCCCCGACTCCTGAATCGCCCGTACCACGGTGTTGAGGTTGCCGGTCATTTCCACTTCGTATTTCTCGGGCGTGTATTCGCCGTAGGAAATATGCGACAGCGGGTACAGCTTGACCCCGGATTCACGCTGGATGGTCTCGACGTAGGTAGACGGGAAATCCATCTCCGAGAAGATCACCTTCACATCCAGTGCGCGCAGTTCATCGATGGTCTTTTTCAACTGGCTGGGGCTGGGCTCGATGCCATGGGCGGGCTCGACCACGGCGGTGACTTCCAGGCCGAATTCGCGCAGCAGGTAGTCGTAGGCCGCGTGCACGGTCGCAACGCGCAGGTCCGGGTTCGGCGCGCTGGTCAGCTTGGCGAGGGCATCGGCACGCATCTGGCGCAGGCGCTTGCCGTAGGCGCGGGCGTTTTGGGTGTAAGTCTTGGCGTTGTCCGGGTCGAGCTTGCCCAGTTCGCGGGCGATGTTGTTGACCTGGGCAATCGACGCACTGATCGACAGGAAGGTGTGCGGGTTGACCACCTTGCCCGCACCGCGCGCGGCGTTACCGGTGGCGGCCAGCAGCGGTACGTTGGCGTTGGCTTCGATCACCGGGATGTCCGGGCGCTCGCTGGTGGCGATCATGCGGTCGGCAAAATCATCATGGCCGACGCCATTGAGCACGATCACGTCCAGGGTGCCGATGCGCTTGATGTCTTCGGCGCGCGGTTCGTAGGCGTGGGGGTTGAAGCCGGCGGGAATCAGCGGCACCACCTCGGCCTTGTCGCCGACGATATTGGCCACGTAGCTGTAATACGGGTGCAGGGTGATGCCGATGCGCAGGCGCTTGGCCGCTTCGGCATTCGCGAGCGGGGCGAGCATCAGGCTGAACAGGCCAACCAGCAACAGGCGTAACAGGGGCGATGAAATAGACATGGTCACTCGGTCTTCTGGTTCAGTGACGGTGCTGGCGGGTCACGCCGGCATCGAATTGCGTGACCACCTGGCGCCAGCCGGCGGCGATCAGCGCCGCGTCGGTGAGGTCGGCAGGGGCGGCGAGGTTGGCCTGGCGGTTGAGCCACACATCCGGCTCGTCACCTTGCACGCGCATCAGCACCGAGCCGCTGGTGCTTGGCGCTTGGCTCAAACCCAGGTAGGCCGCAGGCTCGAGCAACTGCCAGCGATGGTCGCCACGGCTCACCGAACTGGCGTCCTGGGCAAACGGTGCGAAGCCTTCTTCGGCCAGTTGCGTGGGCGTCGGCAGGGCGTTTTGCTCCTGCTGCAACAGCTGGATTTCATCCAGGGTCACGCGCAGGTCGGCGTAGATGCCTTGCTCGGCAGCGCTCAGGTCACGGCGTGCGTCCAGTTGGTGGCTGGGCACGGCGGCGACCTCCTGGGTTTCACCGTGCAGCGCCACCACCGTGCCAGCCACCGCGAGGATGATCAGGCACAGCAGCAACACGTAAAGGGTTTCATGGCCGGCCCCGGCAGGGCGTACAACCTGTGTGGTGCTCATTGGGGCTGGATATCCGCTTGGTCGATTTCCACCACATGGCCGGGGCCTGCATCAAACAGTACGTAAAACTCGGCCGAGGGCTTTTTGAACGTCAGGGTCGAGTCCTGACCGAGCTTGCCCGGCAGCAGGATGGTTTCGTCGTAGCCGATCACATCCAGGGTCACGCCCGGCGCGCCGCTGCCGTCGGAAAAACCGCCGGTGCACTGGATCTGTTCGCCGGGGATTTCCTTGCATTCGCACATCGGGTTATGGGCCAGGGCGACGCCACTGAAGCCGGCGCAGAGCAATAAAGCGGCGCGAGTCAGGCGCATTAACGTCATGGTTTAACTCCTTGCTTGTTCAGCCAGGCAATGGTGGCAGGCGAGGCCTGGCTCAGCGGAATGGAACCCTGGTGCATGGAGCCGTCCCAGCCTTCCATGGTCACCCACACTTCGGCATCCACGGGTGTGCGTTCCGGCACCGGCAACACCGCACCCATGCGGTACGGCGTGCCGAAGAAAATCACCCCGGCCGCGCGCAGGCTGCGCGGTTTGCCGATACGCAGGTAAGTGGCCTTGACCTGCTCGGCGCAGGTGTCGCACAGGGCGGCGTTGAAAAATTTCATCGGGCCGGCCGGGTCCGGGCGCGGGCCTTCGTTGCGAAACTCTGCGAGGGTCAGGCTCCACGGCCCCACCTGCACTTCGCCGGCCACGCGCTCGCCAATGCCGCTGTCACCGCGAAACAGTGCAGCGTCGGCAAAGTACTTGGGCATGAACCCCAGCGGTACCAGCAACAGCAGGACATTGATGTGGAAGCGCCACTTGAGCCAAAAGGCCCGCAGCGGCGAAGGTGGTGTGGTGGTCGCATGTTTGCTCATCAATTGGCCTCCGAGGTTTCAGCCTGCCTGGCCGTGGCGGGGGCCGGCGCGCGTTGCGTCTTGGCCTCGCGCTTGAAGGCGTTGAGGGTGGCCAGCGCGGTGCGTTTGGTCCAGATCAGCAGACCGCTCAACACCATCATGCTCATGATCAGGCCGAAGAATGCCCAGATCAGCTTGACCCACAGGCCGCCAAAGTCGCCGGTGTGCAGCGGTCGCATGGATTCGGTGACGAACTCCAGTGTCGAGCGGTCGGACAGCAGGTGCGACACGGCAATTTCACCGTCGTACGGGTTGAGCTGCGCCGTCTGGAACATCAACGGGTACCAGCCGCGCCCGCCGATCTGCAGGTGGCTATAGGCGTTGCTGGGCAGGAACACAAAACTGGCCTCCAGCCCGGGAATGCGCTGCGTGGCGATCTCGATGGCCCGATCGATCGGGATCATTGGTGCCGGTACGCCCGGTGCCGACACAGGCACCTTCTCCCGGGCAATTACCGGCACGATGGGCTCACTGGAGATGGATATCTGGTTGTCGCCCAGAATTGCCCGGATCAGGAACCAAATGCCGGTGATGGAAATTACCGCGATAAACCAGATCGACCAGATACCGCTCAAACGATGGAAGTCACCCCAGAAGATCCGCGCGCCATGGCGGATTCGCAGGGTCGGGCGCAGAAACCCTTTCCAGAAACGCTTGTACACCACCAGCCCGGTGACCAGGGATGCCAGCAGCGGTATGCCAAGCGCCGACACCAGGTACCAGCCCCAACTGTAGCCATTGGTAAACGGCACCAGCCACCAACCGTGCAAGGCACGGGTAAATTGCTGGAAGTTGAACGCTGGGCTGATGCCCTGGATCACGCCGGTATACGGGTTGACGTAGACCTCCACCGAGCGCCCGTCGGGGTAACTGAGGTCGACACTCAGCGCGAAGTGCGACTCGTCCGGGCGGGTGATCGACTGCACGATTGCCTGGGGTTCGTTGCGCTTGATGGCGCCGATGACCTGGTCGTAACTCAGCCGTTCGGCATCGTCCGACGGCTTGCTGGCGCGGATGTCCGGGTTGGCCAGCCAGACGATTTCCTGGCTGACCACCGCCAGGGTGCCGGTGACGCAGACGATCAGTACAAAAAACCAGATGGGCAACGCCAACCAGCTATGAACCAGAAACCAGAGTTTTGAGCGTGACTTCTTCGACATGTGAATGCGGGTCTTGATCGGAGGAGGGCGAAGGAGGCCCGGAAAAGGCCAGTCGTAGCTTTTGCTGACGCGACGGGCTGTATCTAAGTTAAGACGGATGAGAATGAGAAATCCCTAAGCGGGATATGAAAGAAAATGTTTCAGCGTTGCCGGATTGAACACGAAACATGTTCCAAGCCATCACCCAGGTGCCATTGATGGGGCCGGGGGGCTGCGTAGGATGGGGTCATACCGTTGAGCGAGCGCTTATAAAAGTGAGTCCACAAACATGACTGCCAGAACCCTCTACGACAAACACATCGACTCCCACACGGTGTGCGCCCTGGATGACCAGGGCCATGTGCTGCTGTATATAGACCGCCAGGTGATCAACGAATACACCAGCCCCCAGGCGTTCAGCGGCCTGCGCGAGGCCAAGCGTGGCGTATGGCGCCCCGGCACCGCGCTGGCGGTGGTCGACCACGTAAACCCCACCACGCCCATGCGCATTGCCGCGATGCCTGACGCAGGCGGCGCGCGGCAAGTCTCGTACCTGGCGGAAAACTGCCAGGACTTCGGTATCGAGCTGCTGGACATCCTCGACAAACGCCAAGGCATCGAACACGTGATTGCCCCGGAGCAGGGCTTTATCCTGCCGGGCATGGTGATCGCCGCCGGCGACAGCCACACCACCACCTACGGTGCCCTCGGCGCCTTCGGCTTTGGCATCGGCACCTCGGAAATCGAGCACCTGCTGGCCTCGCAGACCCTGGTGTACAAACGCCTGAAAAGCATGCGCGTGACGGTTGAGGGCACCCTGGGCAACGGCCTGACCTCCAAGGACGTGATCATGGCGCTGATCGGCAAGATCGGCGCGTCCGGGGCCACCGGTTACGCCATCGAGTTTCGCGGCGCCACCATTGATGCGCTGAGTGTTGAAGCGCGCATGACCATCTGCAACATGGCGGTGGAAGCTGGCGCGCGGGGCGCGTTTATGGCACCCGACGAAAAAGTCTTCGCCTACCTCAAAGGCAAGCCGCGTGCGCCCAAGGGCGAGTTGTGGGAACAAGCCCTGGTGCAATGGCGCACGTTGCACACCGACGCCGACGCGGTGTTCGACCAGGAAGTGCAGCTGGACGCCAGCACCCTGGAGCCTATGGTTACCTGGGGCACCAGCCCCGACCAGGCCGCGCCCATCGGCGCCCGCGTGCCGGACCCGCAAGACGTCAGCGACCTGATCCTGCGCCAGGACATGCGCCGCGCCCTCAACTACATGGGCCTGGAAGCCGGCATGCCGCTCAGCGACATTGTGATCAGCCACGCGTTTATCGGCTCTTGCACCAACGCGCGCATCGAAGACCTGCGCGACGCCGCCAGTGTGGTGCGCGGCAAGCAGGTGGCCGAGCATGTGCGGGCGATGATCGTGCCGGGCTCCACCGAAGTGCGTGACCAGGCCGAAGCCGAAGGGCTGGCGGCGATCTTTATCGACGCCGGCTTCGAATGGCGCCAGTCAGGCTGCTCGATGTGCCTGGCGATGAACGATGACGTGCTGGCGCCCGGTGATCGCTGCGCGTCCAGCACCAACCGCAACTTCGAAGGCCGCCAGGGCGCCGGGGCGCGCACTCACTTGATGAGCCCGGCGATGGTCGCCGCTGCGGCCATCACCGGCCGCCTCACTGATATCCGTCATTTTGGAGACCGCCCATGAGCCTGCAACCGTTTACCCAGGTCACCGGCCAGGCCGCGCCGATGCTGGCGGCGAATATCGACACTGACGTGATCATGCCCAAGCAATTTCTCAAAGGCATCGACCGCGCCGGCCTCGATCGCGGGCTGTTTTTTGACCTGCGCTTTTTGCCCAATGGCGCACCCAACCCCGAATTCGTATTGAACCAGCCGGCCTGGCAGGGCGCGAGTTTTATGGTGGTGGGGCCCAACTTCGGCTGTGGTTCGAGCCGCGAACACGCGGTGTGGGGCTTGAAGCAGATGGGCATTCGCGCGCTGATCGGCAGTAGCTTTGCCGGGATCTTTTATGACAACTGCCAGCGCAACGGAGTGTTGCTGATTACCTTGGACGAGGCGGTGTTGCACACACTCGGGCAGACGGTCAGCCAGCCTGCGCAGGCGCAGATCAGCGTGGACCTTGAGGCGCAACAGATTCGCTTGGGCGATGGCCAGGTGATCTCGTTCCAGATCGACACCTTGCGCAAGACCGCGTTGTTGCTCGGCCTGGATGCGATTGGCAGCACGTTGCAACGCAGTGAGCAGATCAAAACCTTCGAGCGCCAGCATCTGGCGGCCAACCCCTGGCTTGGTTGAAAACCTTAATGGGGTAACTACGTAGTTATATAAGTAGAACAAACGCCCTCCAGTTATTGGGGGGCGTTTTTTTTGGGGGGACTATTTACTTTTCAAATAACGCCGGTTGCACCGCGTAACCTCAGTGATTGCAAGGGCGGTGTAGCGTTAGTAGATGAAGCCCTGAAAAAATACAAGGGTATTTGTTGACACCTTGTAGGTCATCGGCTTAAGTGGATGCTGACTTGGAAAGTCGCACATTATAAGAAAAGGAAGTTGATGCCATGCCCCGTGAATTAGTGGTCATTTATATCTCTCTGGTGCCGGTGATCGAGTGGGTAACTTGATCGACTTCTGCCACCTGTCAATCAGTTGTCGTTGTTGCGGATATTACGGTCTTTTCCAGTGTGAAAAGGCACGTATGCCGATGCCTTAACATTCGTTCAGAACACAGAGAGTTCAAACTCATGTCGATTTTTGATCAAGCGATCCACCGTTCGGTACAGTGGCAGGATTGGCGTTGGCAGCAGAAGAATGCCATCCGCGATGAACCGGCACTGCGGGCTGCCTGCGGTGGCTGGAGCGAGGAAACCAGCGCGCATATCGAACACAACTTGCAAGACCGCAAGCTGCAGATAACCCCTTATTACATTGACTTGATCAAGCGCTCTCTCACCGATGGCGAGGTGATGGACCATCCCCTGTGGCGCCAAGTAGTGCCCTACTGGAGCGAACAGGTCGCTGGCGATTACGACGGCACCTCGGAGAACTGGGAACTTGGCCACGAAATGAAAACGCCGATTTGCCAGCACAAATACGACAACCGCGTGATCCTGCGCATGACCAACACCTGCAACGCCTATTGCCAGTTCTGCTTCGAAGCGCTGCGCACCCTGCAAGTGGGTACCGAGAAGGCCAATGCCAGCGCCGACTCGTTCAAGGACTCGCTCGAGTACATCCGCAACAACCCGGCCATCGAAGAGGTGATTCTCAGCGGCGGTGACCCGTTGATGCTCGCCGACCGCAAGCTCGAAGAGAACCTCGCCGCCCTGCGTGGCATCCGCGACGACCTGCTGATTCGCCTGCACACACGGGCCTTGAGCTTTAACCCGTTTCGGGTGACCGATGAGTTATTGGCCATGCTGGAAAAGTACAAGGTCAATGCGTTTGGCGTGCATGTATGCCACCCGCTGGAACTGAGTGCGGACTTTGCCGTGGCGGTTAAACGTATCCAGAGTGTGGTGCCGATTGTGTTCTCCAACATGCCGCTGTTGCGCGGTGTGAATGACGATGAAGCCACCTTGCATAAACTGTTTATTGACCTATATCGGCTGGGCGTAAAACCGTATTACTTGTACCACTTCATGCCGTTTTCTCCGGGGGCGTCGGAATATAAAGCATCGATCAGCCACGCCATCGCTATTATGGATCGCCTCAAGCGGCGCGTGTCCAATATAGCCATGCCGGAATATGTGCTGCCGCATGCACAGGGCAAGTTTACCGTGCCGCTGCTGGACTTTGAAAAGCCACAAGACTTGCCGCACTTTGAAGTGCGCGATGGGCAACGTCATTACCGCTTCCGTAATTGGGAAGGGCAGTGGTGCAGTTGGCAGGATGCCTGAAGTGACTGACGCATGAGGCGGTATTAATGATGAAACAAGATGCCATTCTTTTTATTGATGTGGATGACAGTGCCTCTGTTCGCTATTGCTACCGCGAGCCGCACTTCGCGGCGGCCCGTGCCCAAGGCCTGGCCTGCTTGACGGCGGGGGTGGCCGGACGCAAGCACCTGCAGCGGCTGCGGGACGACAGTGATGCAGTGTTCCTGCTCGACGCGTTGAATGAACAATCGATTCTGGATTTGGTGGGGCGGCTGGATGGGCAGTACCAGATCCGCGCAATCTTCTGCCAGGCCGGCCACCCGTCTGCGCAGGGCGAAGTCGGCTGCATCGTGGCGCAGGCCTGTCGGCGGCTGGGCCTGGTGCATAGCGACCCACTTGCCATTGCTGCGTGTAACAACAAGTTCCTGATGCGCCGCGCGCTGAAAAAACTCGGCGTGCGTTCGGTGCCGTTTGCGCTGTGCAACAACGAACAGCAACTGCGCGAAGGTGCCGAGCAAGTCGGTTACCCGCTGATCGCCAAGCCACCCTTTGGTGGCGCATCGGCGTTTATCAAGAAATGCTCTGACTGGGCGCAGTTGCGCAGCCACTACGCGCATTTCCTGGCAGATCATGCCAGCGCAGCCTATGCGGATTTCTACGGCTGCGCCCACACGTTGCCGGAGGACGATGGGCAGCGACGAGAATACCTGCCGGGGCGTAGCCTTTTGCTTGAAGGGTTCATCCCAGGTATTGAAGGCAGTGTGGAGTGTGTGGTGGCGGGCGAGCAGGTGCATGCGCTGCTGATCAATGAAAAACTGATGTTGACCGAGCGCAGTGGCACCGTCCTGGAGAACCTGCTGATTTCGCCGCCGACGTCCTTTACCGACGCCCAGTGTGAGCAGATCCGCCAGTACGCCGTGGAGTGCCTGCGCGCGGTGGGCCTGACCAATGCCGTGGTGCATTTCGAGTTCCGCATGACGGACGCGGGGCCGGTGGTGATCGAAATCAACCCACGCGTCGGCGGGCTGTACGTCAATGCCGCGTTCCGTGACTTGGCAGGCATTGACCCGTACCAGCTGTATCTGTCGCTGCTGCTGGGTGAGCCAGGTGTGAATGCGCAGTTGGACGCCGGCGCACGCCAGGTCGCGCAGGCCTCGCAACACTACTCGATGCTGGCGATCTATCCGGAGCACAGTGGCCACTTCAAGGGTATTGAAGGCCTTGAATGGCTCGCTCAACAGCCGGCGGTGCTGGAATATGCCCAACAGGAGTCCGGTCACTCTATTGATGCCGATATCGAAGAGCATTACTTGCTCAAGTGCTGGGCCAGGGTCGACGATGCTGCCCACGCCCATGCGGTGCATGATGCAATACGGCACAATCTGCGCGTGATTATCGACAATAAGGGTTAGCGATATGGATATCCCACAGATTGGCGCGTACTTGCGCGAGCACCACTATTGTCACCGTCGGGACTTTGGCCAGTTGCTCAAGGTTGAGCCTGGCGAGGAGCAAAGCTTTCGCGCCTACTGGGCGAACCTGGTGCGCGATGAGGCGTTCAAGGCATACACGCATCGCGAACGGCGGATCCTGC
The DNA here is from genome assembly GCF_044218855.1 of Pseudomonas sp. B19125. Classification (NCBI taxonomy): domain Bacteria; kingdom Pseudomonadati; phylum Pseudomonadota; class Gammaproteobacteria; order Pseudomonadales; family Pseudomonadaceae; genus Pseudomonas; species Pseudomonas sp. B19125. Next base: position 4,842,361 of record NZ_CP162589.1, on the reverse strand, counting down.
GCTATCGTTTATCCCCGACGCGGCAGTTGCAGATCGACCGCAATAGCGCGTTCAAGTCGCCGGTCACCTATGCGGTCAACTATCGCCAGGGCGTCAACCACTTGAGCTACAGCGAGGAGGGCTTTATCGAGCACCCACTGATGCAGAAATTGCTCGCCACCGACCTGGCGGTGCTCGAACCGCACCTTGGCCCGCATGCCTACACCATTGATATCCACCAGTTTCGCGTGCGTGCAGAGGGGCCATCGCCCAGCCCGACTACCTCGGGTATTCATCAGGATGGCCTGGACTGGGTGTTCATGCACTTCATTGGCCAGAGCAACACGGTGCCGGTGGTGTCCGAGGTGTTTACCGGTGAGGCGGAGCATAGCCGCGTGCTGGACCTGGCGATGGAGCAGTTCCTGGAAACCATCGTGATCAACGACCGTGGGCTATATCACCGCGCCGGCGCCGTGCGGGCGCAGGCCGATTCGGCACCGGCCTGGCGCGATGTACTGCTGGTGAGCCTGCGCGGCGTGACGGCTGATGACGTACGGGTAGAAGACGAGGTACAACCGGCATGAGTGACGTTCAGCCATTGGGCCTGTCGACCCGCAACGCACGCTTGATCATCTTTGCGCGGGGCGTGTCGGACTTCGGCGCATTCCTCAACATGGTGGCGCTCTCGACCTACGTTTACTGGCTCAGCCAAAGCGTGGTGTTTGTCAGTGTGTTCCTGGCGTGCCGGGTCACGGGCGGGATTGTCGCCAGCCTGTTCGGCATCCCGTTTTTCCGGCGCTTCCCGGGGCGCAGTACCTTGGCCGGGCTGGACCTGGCCCGCGCGCTGTTACTGGTGCCGCTGCTGGTGCTGATCCCGGCGCATCAACTTAACGTGCTGCCGTTTATCGCGTTCGGCATCGGCCTGTGCAATTCGCTGTTTGCCATTGGCCTGAACAGCCAGTTGCCGACCTGGGTGGCGCTTGAACAGCGGGTGGGCACCAATGCCTGGATCACCTCGGCGGCGGCTACCGGTGCGGTGTTTGGCAGCTTGCTTTCCGGTGTGCTGATCGCCACGGGCGGATTCGAGGCGGTGTTTGCCGTCAACATCGGCACTTACGTGGTGGCGGCTTGCCTGATCCTGCCGTTGCGCGCCTTGTATTCAGTCGCCGTGGCCGCGCATCGTGGGCTTGCGGCCGAATGGCATGAGTTGACCAAAGGCCTGCGCGGTGCACCGGTGTTGGCGGCGATGTTGTTGATCAGCATGCTCGACACCCTCGGCAGCGCGGCACATAACGTCGGCTGGCCGGTGTTGTCGCAATACATTTCGCCGGACACTGCGAAAACCGTCATGGGCTACTTGCTGGCGGTGTGGGCCTGCGGCAAGTTCATCGGCGCGCGCCTGGCCAGTGCGTTGCTCAAGGGCCGTGGCACCCAAGGCATGGAGCGCTGGTTCATGGCGGGTGTGGCGCTGATGTCCAGCGGCTTTATCCTGACCTTCCAGCAAACCGAACTGTGGCTGGCGCTGCTGCTGGTGGTGTGGGCCGGGCTGGGCGATGGCATCTCCGAGGTGGCGCTGGTTTCCCGCGCACAAAGCGAACCCGATAGCTTGCGCCTGCCGCTGTTCAGCCTGTTGACGCTGATCCAGATGGCCGGCTTTGGCGTGGGCATGCTGGTGGTGGGGCCGTTCTACCTGACGTGGACGCCGGCCCAGGTGATCGTGCTGTTCCACGGGTTGCCATTGACCGCCCTGGTGATCATGACGGTATGGCTGGGTGTCAGCGCCACGCGGGGCGTCAGATCGACAACCCCTTGAAGTGCTCCTGCAAAAATTCCACGCAGGCGCGCAATTTGCCGGAGTAGGCCAAACGTGTCGGGTACACCGCCCACACGTTGGCGCTTTGGGTGTAGGTGTGCAGCACCTGCACCAGCCTGCCCTGTTCCAGCAGCGGTTTTACGTCCCACATCGAGCGCAATAACACACCGCGCCCGTCCAACGCCCACTGCAACACGATCTCGCCATTGTTCGATGACAGCGGCCCGCGCACGCGCACGCTTTCGGGCGCGCCGTCACGCTCCAGGTTCCAGATACCGAACGCATTGTCGCGCTCCTTGAGCACCAGGCAGTCGTGCTGCTCCAGGTCGCTCAACTGTTGCGGCGTGCCTTTGCGTTGCAGGTATTCCGGTGCCGCGCACAGCACGCGGCGATTGCTCACCAGCCGCCTGCCGATGTGCTGGCCGGGGATGTCATCGCCGACGCGAATCTCCAGGTCAAACCCTTCACTGACGATATCCACCACGCGGTCGAACAGGTCCAGGCGGATTTCCAGGTCCGGGTACTGCTCGGCCAGCAACGACAGGGCCGGCGCCACATGATTGCGGCCGAAACCGAAGCTGCTGCACAGGTGCAGATGCCCGCGCGGGCTGTCGTGGGCATCGCTGAGTTCATCGGACAGTTGCTGGAAATCTTCGAGGATACGCACAGCCCAGCGTTGTACTCGCTCGCCGTCTTCGGTCAGGGCGATGCGGCGGCTGGTGCGGTGCAGCAGGCGCGTGGCCAGTGTGGATTCGAGGATCTGAATGCGCTTGCTCACATACGCAGGCGACAGCCCCAGTTCATCGGCGGCGGCTGCGAAGCCGGCCTTGCGGATCACGGTGAGGAACACCCGCAGGTCTTCGGGTAGAGGCACGGTATCTTTCTTATGAGTCATCAGAGACAGACGTGGCGGCATGAGCCGCCAGAATAGCACCGGTGTGGTGAGGGAGCTTGCTGCCGCTGGACCTGGTGGGTGTGCCCAGGATTCTGGGGCTGCTGCGCAGCCCAGCGGGAGCAAGGTGATTGTCTTTAAAGCTTACTCGGCGGCGATCTTCGCCTGCGCGGCAGCCCGCGCATGGCGGCCATGCTTGAGGGCGATAGGGGCCATTTTTTCGCGGTCCAACTCACCCTCCCATGCGGCTACCACCAATGCCGCGACGGCATTGCCGATGATGTTGGTCAGCGAGCGGCACTCGGCCATAAAACGGTCGACACCCAGGATCAGCACCATCGCCGCCACCGGCACCGTGGGCACCACGGCCAGGCTCGCGGCCAGCGCCACAAAACCTGCACCGACCACCGCACCGGCGCCCTTGGAGGTCAGCATGGCCACCGCCAGCAAGGTCAATTGTTGCTCCAGCGGCAAGTGGATATTGGTGGCCTGCGCCAGGAACAACACCGCCAGGGTCATGTAGATGTTGGTGCCGTCGAGGTTGAAGGTGTAGCCGGTCGGCACCACGATGCCCACCACGCCTTTGGACGCACCCAGGCTTTCGAGTTTCTGGATCAGTTGCGGCAGCGCCGACTCCGACGAACTGGTGCCGAGCACAATCAACAGCTCCGATTTGATATAGCCCATCAGCTTGAAAATGCTGAAGCCGGCGTAGTGCGCGATGCTGCCCAGCACCACGGCCACAAAGAAAAACGCGGTGAGGTAAAACGTACCCACCAGCTTCAGCAGCGGCAGCAATGAACCCACGCCGTATTTGCCGATGGTGAAGGCAATCGCCCCAAACGCGCCGATGGGCGCCACGCGGCTGATGATGCCGACGATGCGAAAGAACACTTCGCTGGCCTGGTTGATCACGCCCACCAATGGCCGGCCTTTTTCCCCGACCATCACCAGGCCGACACCGAACAGTACCGAGACAAACAGGACCGGCAGGATTTCGCCCTTGGAGAACGCATCAAAAAACGTGGTGGGGATCACGTGCAGCAGGAACCCGGTGATGCCTTCGCCATGTTCGGCCTGGCCGACAAAACCGGCGATGGCCGAGCTGTCGAGGGTCTTCACGTCAATGTTGAAACCCACGCCCGGTTGCAGCAGGTGCGCGGCGAGGAGGCCGATCAGCAGGGCGATGGTGGAAACGATCTCGAAGTACAGCAGCGCCTTGCCGCCGACCCGGCCCACCTGTTTCACATCGTGCATGCTGGTGATGCCGGACACCACCGTGCAGAAGATGATCGGGCCGATGATCATCTTGATCAGCTTGATAAACCCGTCGCCCAGCGGCTTGAGGTCGATACCGATTGGCGGCCAGACATGGCCGATCAACACACCCAGCGCGATGGCGATGAGCACCTGGATATACAGGGTTCCCAGCAGTTTTCGGATTGTCATTGTTATTATCTCGGGATGTTTTTTGGGCAAAGCGAACCCGTCGCAGGTCATTGGCAGCCTGCGAGGCGGGTGTTTCAGATCACGGTGTCAGTGCACTCAGCGAAGGAAGGCCAGGACTTCGCCAAGCAATAACTCAGGTGCTTCCTCGGCGATGTAGTGGCCAGCCGGCAGGGCTTTGCCACGCACGTCGGTGGCGACTTTCTGCCATTCCTTGAGCGGCTCGAAGCAGCGGCCGACAGTACCTTCGGCGCCCCACATCACCAGCAACGGCAGGTTCAGATGGTTGCCGGCGTCGATGTCGGCCTGGTCGTGCTCAAGGTCTATACCGGCGGCAGCGCGATAGTCCTCGCAGATACCGCGAGCGGTGCCGGGCAGTTGCAGGCAGCGCAGGTATTCGGCGAAGGCTTCATCGGTGAATGGCTTGAGCCCGGCGCTGCGGCTGCCCATGACGCTGCGCAGGTACAGCTCGGGGTTGCTCTCGATCAGCGCTTCGGGCAACGGCGCCGGGCGGATCAGGAAGAACCAGTGCCAGTAGGCGCGGGCGAAGGCTTCGTCGGTCTGGGCGTACATCGATAAGGTGGGCGCGATATCCAGCAGCACCATGCGCTGCACGGCGGCGGGGTGGTCCAGGGCCAGGCGGTGGGCCACACGAGCGCCACGGTCGTGGGCCAGTACCGAGAAGGTGTCAAAGCCCAGGGCTTGCATCAGCTTGACGCCGTCGCGGGCCATTTCGCGTTTGGAATAGTTGGTGTGGTGGTCGTTGACGGGTGGTTTGCTGCTGTCGCCATAGCCGCGCAGGTCGGCGGCGACCACGGTGAATTGTTCGGCTAACTGTTCGGCGACTTTGTGCCAGATGACGTGGGTTTGCGGGTGCCCGTGCAGCAGGAGCAGACCGGGACCTGTACCGCCTTTGCGGTAACTGATGTCCACGCCGTTGACGTGGCACTGGTCTTTTTGGAATCCGGCGAACATGGAATGACTCCTCTTTGTAAGTGCTTGCATCGTGGAATCACGTGGGATTCGGGGCAAGGGGGAAAGCGTGGAGGGGTTGTTCATGAAGTGTGTAGGAGCGGGGTACATATCCGTTGCTGCGGTAACGGCTACTTAGGGTTCCGCCCTTACGGCGGGTCACGGATTCAAGCCTGCGTTCGGCCATCGTGGTTAACGGGGCGCCTCAGATCAAAAGCAGAGCACGGCGGCCTAGTAGCCGACCTGAGTGGTTAGGTCAAAAGCTAAAGCGGATCCGCATACACCGAAGATCTGCTTTTCTGTGGGAGCTGGCTTGCCTGCGATGCAGACACCTCGGTACATCAGGTACAACCGGTTGATGCTATCGCAGGCAAGCCAGCTCCCACATTGGATGTGCAGGGTTATTGAAACTTCAGCCTTGCTTGAACATTTCCGTGGCTCGCTCGCGAATCTGCGCTTCAGTCAGGTCCTCCTTGCGCGTAGCCAAAAACCACAGATGACCAAAGGGGTCTTTCACGCTAGCCGAGCGGTCGCCGTAAAACTGATCTTTTGGCTCAGACACCGAAAGGGCGCCTGCATCAATGGCCTGTTGGTACTGCGCATCCACGTCTCTCACATACAGGTGCAAACCGACGCTGGTGTGTTCGTCAGGGTTGCGCAAGGCCATTTCGGGGCAAGGCGAGCCGAGCATGATCGCCGAGTCACCGATGCGCAGCTCGGCGTGGCCGACCTTGCCATCGGGCATGTCCAGGCGCATGACCTGGGTAGCGCCAAAGGCTTTCTGGTAGAACTCGATAGCCTCGGCGGCGTTATCGATGCCCATATACGGCGTGACGCTGTGATAACCCTCAGGGATTGGCTTAACGCTCATATCGTTCTCCTCAGGTGGGGTTGTGAAGGTCCGGCCTTTTCACTATAGGCCACGCCCGCCGTGGCTTGCAGGTAACCGACGAGGTGTTGGCAACTCGGTTTAACTGACAGGCCGGGTTGTCTGCATCGCAGGCAAGCCAGCGCCCACATTGATTGGGTTTTCAGGTCAGGTTTCGGGGCTGGGCTCAAGTAATTGCGCGCCGGGCCCACATTCCCCCAGCTTGTCATCCTGATTACGCAGGGGACACGCCTCCAGCGATAAACACCCGCAACCAATACAACCACTGAGTTTGTCGCGCAGCAGCATCAGCTTGTTAATGCGTTCATCCAGATCCTCGCGCCACAGCGCCGACAAGCGTTCCCAGTCCTGTGCAGTGGGCGTGCGCCCGTCCGGCAAGGTCTGCAACGCCTCGCCAATGGTCGCCAATGGAATCCCCAAACGTTGTGCGATCTTGATCACCACCACGCGCCGCAACACATCCCGTGGGTAGCGCCGTTGGTTACCGGCGTTGCGGTTGCTCTTGATCAACCCCTTGGACTCATAAAAGTGCAGCGCCGTAACCGCCACGCCGCTACGTGCGGCGAGTTGGCCGACGGTGAGTTCCTTGGTAAGCATAAAAAACTCCAGATAAGCGCTTGACCTTGACTTAACTAGAGGTTTTACCCTGCGTGGCATCGAATCGCAAGATTCTGCCTACAGAGAGAGGGGAGTGTTCATGCAGGTATCAGAGAAAAATCGCAGCTTCACTCAGTTGATCGAGTTTCAGATCGAGCCCCGGCAGCAATTTGCCCTGGTAGCGGCCTTGTCCACCCAGAGCGAACGCCTGGCCCAGGGCCATGGCGGTTTTATCAATGCCAGTGTGCAAGTCAGCGACGACGGGCGGCGGGTGCTCAATTACCTGCAATGGCGATCGCGTGAGGACGGCGAGGCGGCGTTCAAGTGTTTTGAGCACGGCGAGGAAGACTTCTGGATGCTGATTCGCGCCCACCAGGCCACGGCGGTGACCTTCGGTTCATTCCAGGTGCTGCGCAGTTTCGAGCGCAGCCATGACAACGCGTTGCACTGCCGCCTAAATGGATAAATGCAGCATGCGCTCGCCTTGCACGTTTTCGCCGGGGCGGCGTTTGTTCACCGCCAACTCGCCGATCTTGATCAGGCGCGTGCGCGTGACGTTGCGGCTCAAACCCAGCAGGTTCGCGGTGTGCACCTGGTTGTAATGGCTGAAACGGTAAGCGGCGCGCAATAGCGCGTCTTCGACCTTTTCATGCAGGGCGCCGGCCTGTTCTTCGAAGAGCTTTTGAAAGGCGCGGGCCAGCAAGGCGTCGGCGCTGTTGTCGGTGCCGTGCTGGCTGTCGTCCTGGCGCTCGATGCGCATGTTCGACAGGCGCAGATCATCACGCTCGATCACGCCATTACGGCAGATCAGCAAGGTGTGGTGAATCACGTTTTCCAGCTCGCGGATATTGCCCGGCCAGCTGTAGCTTTTGAGCTTGTGCTCGGCCTCGCGGCTGATGGTGATCGGGCCGTAGCCCAGGCGCTGGCTATAGGCTTCGATAAAATGCCGGGTCAGCGGCAGGATATCGCCGGGGCGCTCGCGCAATGGGCTGAGTTCCAGGCTGACCACATCCAGGCGGTAGTAGAGGTCTTCGCGAAAGTGCCCCGCGTTGATGGCTTTTTCCAGCTGCACGTTGGTGGCCGCCAGCACGCGCACATCAATCGCAATGCTCTTGCGCGAACCCAGGCGCACCACTTCGCGTTCCTGTAGTACGCGCAACAGTTTGACCTGGATCGCCATCGGCAAATCGCCGATCTCATCGAGGAACAAGGTGCCGCCGTCGGCCTCTTCGAACCAGCCGGCCTTGGCGCTGAGGGCGCCGGTAAACGCACCTTTTTCATGCCCGAACAATTCGGCTTCCACCAGGGATTCGGAGAACGCGCCGCAGTTCACCGCCACAAAGGGCCGGTTGCGCCGCGCACTGAGGTTATGAATATGGCGTGCCACCAGCTCTTTGCCGGTGCCGGTCTCGCCGATGATCAGCACACTCGCTTCGCTGGGCGCCACTTGCTGGATATGGTCGAGCAGCGCCTGGGATTTGGGGTCTTCGAAGACCTGGGCCGTAGCGCGAATCGAGGTCGCGAGGGCGGGCGAGGGCGGTAAGGTTAACAGCTGCATGGGCACCTCTCTCAGGAGTAGAACGTCGGGATCGGCAGGGACTGGTTCAACGCCCAGTCCCCCAGTTCGTGGAGTTTGTAATCCACCGGGTCGTGCAGGGTTTGCGTGCGCAAGTTGCGCCAGTGGCGATCCAGGCGCAGTGAGGCATGGGTCGAGCGCGCGCCGGTGACTTCAAACAGGCGGCTGCACAGGTCCAGGCCTTGGCGGGTGGCGGCGACTTTGGCGGTGGCGATGGCAATGGCCAGTTCGCCACGTTGCTGTTCGCTTAAGCTGGCACCTTTGGCCCAGGCCTGGTCGAGCAATTCGCCTGCGCGTTCGACCAGCAGGCGCACGCCTTCCAGGGCCACCCAGAATTCGCCGTAGTGGTGCAGCACGTAAGGGTCCTGGCGCACATCGCCCGCCGAGGATTTGTGCCACGCACGGGTTTCGGTGCGGGTGTAGTTGCGCGCTTCTTCAAAGGCGCCTTCGGCAATCCCGAGAAACATATACGTGAACGTCAACTGCGCGATCAGCGGGCGCAGGCAGGCGAAGGGTGTGCTCAGCGGGCCGGGGTCGAGCAGCAACTCGGACTCTTCGACGCGCACCCGTTCAAAGCTGGCGCTGCCGCTGTCGGTTTGGCGCTGGCCGATGTTGTTCCAGTCGTTGTGCAACGTAATGCCGCTGCGCCCGCTGGGAATCGCGGCGATCAGCAGTTTGCCGCCGGCGCTTTCGTCCACGGCCGAGGCGATGAGCATTTCCGAATCGCTGGCGCCGGAGCAGAAGCTCTTCTTGCCGGAAAATTCTCGCCAGCCGCCGAAATCCTTGACCACCGTGCGCGTGTCCAGCGGGTTGAGGGCGTTGCCCCAGAACCAGTTTTTACGCGCAGTTTGCTCGAACCACGGCTGCCATTGGTCCGGGCGCGCAAACAGGCGCACGGTGGCGAGCATCAGGTGGTGAAAGCCGAAGACATGGGCGATGGAGCTGTCGACCTTGGCGAACTCGCGCACGATGCCCAGGGTTTCACTCCAGCGCGCGCCGAGGCCGCCGTATTGCGTGGGGATGCTCAGGGCCAGCAGGCCGCTTTGGCGCAGCGCGTCCCGTTCGGCCTTGGGCGTGCCGCCGCGCTCATCGCGTTCAACGGCGGTGAGGGCAAATTCGGCGGCCAGCAGCTTGGCGGTCTGCAAGGGTGAAGGCAGGACGCTGTGGGGGTTGGCTGTCACGCGGGGTTCCTCAATGTCTGTCTGGCAATCACGTTCAAATGTGGGAGCTGGCTTGCCTGCGATAGCATCGCTGTGGTGCAACTGAAACGCCGCGTCGTTTGCATCGCGGGCAAGCCCGGCTCCCACAGGAGAGCAGTGTCCACATAGGGGGGGGATTTCAGCGCGCTCAGGCTTTGGTGTTCGGCAACACATCATTGGCAATCATTTCGCCAAACGGCCCCGTGAGGTTGGTGATGCCGCGCCCGGCGAGGCTGGCGTAAGGTTCCGGCAACAGCGGGAACACCAGCTCGGCAAAGCGATAGGCTTCTTCCAGGTGCGGGTAGCCGGAGAAGATGAAACTCTCGATGCCAAGGTCGGCGTATTCCTGGATGCGTTCGGCCACCTGCTGCGGGTTGCCCACCAATGCGGTGCCGGCACCGCCGCGTACCAGGCCGACACCGGCCCACAGGTTGGGGGCGATTTCCAGGTTGTCGCGGCGCCCGTCATGCAAAGCCGCCATGCGCCGCTGGCCTTCGGAATCAAAGCGCGAGAAAGATTTTTGCGCCGCGGCGATGGTTTCATCGCTGATGTGTTCGATCAGTTTGGCGGCGGCTTTCCAGGCGTCTTCTTCGGTTTCGCGCACGATTACATGCAGGCGAATGCCGAACTTGACGGTGCGCCCATGGCGCGCTGCGCGTTCACGCACGTCGGCAAGTTTTTGCGCAACGGCGGCGGGTGGCTCGCCCCAGGTCAGGTACACGTCGACCTGCTCGGCGGCCAGGTCGTGGGCAGCATCCGACGAACCGCCGAAGTACAGCGGCGGATACGGCTTCTGCACCGGCGGGTAAAGCGCTTTGGCGTTCTGCACACGCAGGTGCTTGCCTTCAAAATCCACCGACTCGCCCTGCAACACACGGCGCCAGATCTGCAGGAATTCGTCGGAGACTTCGTAGCGTTCACTGTGGTCGAGGAAGCTGCCGTCGCCACGGTTTTCGTCGGGGTCGCCACCGGTGACCACGTTGATCAGCAATCGGCCGTTGGACAAGCGGTCCAGGGTCGCGGCCATGCGCGCCGACACCGTGGGCGAGATGATCCCCGGGCGAATCGCCACCAGATAACGCAGGCGTTCCGTCAGCGGTACCAGCGCCGAGGCGATTACCCAGGAATCTTCACACGAGCGCCCGGTAGGAATCAGCACGCCGAAGTAACCGAGGCTATCAGCCGCTTGCGCCACCTGCTTCAGATAATTGAGGGTGACCGGGCGCGCACCTTGGGTGGTACCGAGGAAATGGCCGTCGCCATGTGTGGGCAGAAACCAGAAAACATCCATGACAAATCCTTAAGCGATTTTCAGCAGAGAAGGGGAGTGCGCGGCAAACAGCGGCGCTGCGCGTTCTGCGGCCAGTTGAATGCGGGCTTTTAATAACTCGCTGGTTATTTGGTAGTCGGTGAAGTCAGCTTCGGTGGCGTACACACCGATCGGCAGGGTCAAGGCCTGGAAGAAGCTGAACAGCGGACGTAACTGGTGATCGAGGACCAGTGCATGGCGCTCGCTGCCGCCGGTGGCCGCGAGCAACACCGGAGTGTTGATCAAGGCGTTGAGGCCTACCAGGTCAAACAGGTGCTTGAGCAGGCCAGGATAGGAGCCGCGATACACCGGCGCGGCAACGATCAGCAGGTCGGCCTGTTCGATGGCCAACAGTTGCGTTTCGACCTCGGCCGGCAGTTCATCGCGTGAGAGTGCGCCGCCCAAGGGGCGGGCAATGTCACCCAACTCGATCAGGGTGGTCTGGATCGGCAGCAACGTGGCCAGTTCGGCCAGCACGGCCTGGGTCAATACCAAGGTGCGCGATGGGCGCCAGGTTCCGCCAGAGAGGGCAACGACATTCAGGGGCCGTGACATAGAACAGTTCCTTTTTCAACAGGGGTGGGTAGCAGGTGAAATGGAGCGTGTTGAGCAAGAGCTGTACCAATGGCTGCAAGCCTTGATTGGCGAGGGCTGCAGACGAACTGTTGAAAAAGGAACTGTTGCCTGGTTGCGGTTTTGTTGAATGACTGTTGCCTGGCCAACAGTTGCGTGGCGAACAGTGTCGGTTGCGCGCAGGGCCATTTATAGAAGGTTATGGTTATGCCGTAAACGAACGTATTTCCATATTTATAGATCTTAAATGAATATGAGTGGGCGGCTATCAAGCATGCCGGAACGGTTGATAGCGACTATCACGGCGGATGATTTTTCACTGTGCGAGGGCGGGAGTAGCCTGTGTTCATTGACTACAAACCTCCTTCGCAGGGCCTTCACCATGAACCACTTTCTGGCTGTTTCCTTAATAGTTGTCAGCGCTGTCCTTGCCGGATGTGCGACCCATCCTTCGCCTGAGTCGCGTCCTTATACCGCCGAAGAAACCAGGCAATTGGCCCTTGAAGCCTTGAGCCGTCGTGGCCTGTCGTTTGATGAATATCAACAGCAGCGGGCCGCGTTGACCGGGCAGCCACAGAAGCCGTTCGGCTTCGACCACCAGGGCGAAATGAACGCCGAACGCAGTGTGGTGATGCACGGTCGCCCCAGTTGAGCCGGCGCCAAGTGGCAAAAAGCCCGAGGATTCCCTTAAGGAACCTCGGGCTTTTTGTTTGCCATTGGGATACTTCAGCCTGTTAAGCTGAATTTCAGGAGCGTTCCTACGCACATTTGCATAAAGTGGTCCTTCTTTTATGGCATCCGACGGGTTAAACCTGACGACCTCTGTTCCGGTCGATGCCCTCCCGAGGCGCTGTCCTGGGGAATACGCTCTGCGAGTCTTAACGTCATGAATAAACGTCCGTTGTATTTCGACTACGCCGCCACCACGCCGGTGGATGAGCGGGTCATTCAAGTGATGGTCGAGTGTCTGGGCTTCAATGCCAACTTCGGCAACCCCGCGTCCAGCTCCCATGCGTTCGGCCAGGCGGCCCGGCACACGGTCGAGCAGGCACGGCGCCAAGTGGCCGAGCTGGTCGGTGCCCAGCCTGAGCAAATCGTCTGGACCTCCGGTGCCACCGAATCCAACAACCTGGCCATCAAAGGCGTGGCCCAGGCGCGAGGTGTGGCAGGTGGGCATATCATCACCAGCCAGATCGAACACAAGGCCACATTGGATACCGCGCGGCAGTTGCAGGACGCCGGCGTGGCCGTGACCTACCTGGTGCCGGACGCTGAAGGCTTGATCAGCGCCGAGGCAGTCAGTGAAGCCTTGCGCGAAGACACCTTCCTGGTGTCGCTGATGCTGGTAAACAACGAGTTGGGCACCCTCAATGACATCCCCGCCATTGGTGCGCGCGTACGTGAGCACGGCGCGCTGCTGCATGTGGATGCGGCGCAAGGCGCGGGCAAGGTCGCGATCGACCTGGCTGAATGGCCGGTGGACCTGATGTCGTTTTCTGCGCACAAGCTGTACGGACCCAAGGGCATTGGCGCGCTGTATGTTGGCCCGCGCGCGCAGCAGAAGGTACTGGCGCAGATTCACGGTGGCGGCCACGAAGGCGGGTTGCGCTCCGGCACCCTGGCGACTCACCAGATTGCCGGTATGGGAACTGCCTTCGCCTTGGCGGCGCAGTCCTTTGCTGAAGAAAAAGCCGCTATCGTCGCGTTGCGTCAGCGCCTGCTCAATCAGTTGGACACGATTGCCGGCGTGCGCCTCAATGGCAGCGCCACCCAGCGCATTCCCCATACACTGAGCCTCACGTTCACCGAGGGTGAATTTAATTCCCAGGCCCTGAGCGCAGGTATCGCGTTTTCGGCCACCTCGGCGTGCAATTCGGCGAGTAATGCGCCGTCACACGTGCTTCTGGCTTTGGGCCATGACGCACGCAGCGCCGGTCGAACTATTCGCTTGAGCCTGGGCCGGTTTACCACCGAGCAGGATATCGACGCGGCCGTGCAGTTGATCAAGGCCGCACTGGTCAATGCGCCGGCGTTCTGGGCGGTCTGATTTTTCAGTCACAACACATAACAATTATGAGTGGTTAGCAGGAGACATGATGAGCACGCAGCCTTTGACCCATGGAACGGTTCCCCAGCGCCTGGCGCATACCCGCGAACTGATGCGCCGCGAGGGCATCCATGCCCTGCTGGTGCCGTCGGCCGACCCGCATCTGTCCGAGTACTTGCCGGGTTACTGGCAGGGGCGGCAATGGCTGTCGGGGTTTTATGGCTCGGTAGGCACGTTGATTGTCACCGCGGATTTTGCCGGCGTGTGGGCCGACAGCCGTTACTGGGAACAGGCGACCAAGGAGCTCAAGGGCAGCGGCATCGAATTGGTGAAGCTGCAACCGGGCCAACCCGGCCCGCTGGAATGGCTGGCCGAGCAAACCCCGGAAGGCGGCGTGGTCGCAGTGGACGGCGCGGTGATGGCCGTGGCCTCGGCACGTACCTTGGGCGACAAGCTGGCCGAGCGCGGCGCTCGCCTGCGTACCGATATCGACCTGTTGAATGAAGTCTGGCAAGACCGCCCGGCCTTGCCGAACCAGCCGATCTACCCACACCTGCCGCCGCAGGCGACGGTCAGCCGTGGCGACAAACTCGCCGCCCTGCGTGCCAGCTTGAAAGAGAAGGGCGCCGATTGGCACTTCATCGCGACCCTGGATGACATCGCCTGGCTGTTCAACCTGCGCGGCGGTGATGTGTCGTTCAACCCGGTGTTTGTGTCCTTTGCCTTGATCAATCAACAGCAGGCCACGCTGTTTGTGGCGCTGAGCAAGGTCGATGCCGAGCTGCGCGCGGTACTGGAGCGGGACGGCGTGACCTTGCGCGACTACAGCGAAGTGACGGATGCGCTGCGTGCAGTTCCGGCGGGTGTCAGCCTGCAAGTTGATCCGGCACGCGTCACCACCGGTTTGCTGGAAAACCTCGATGCCGGCGTGAAGCTGGTCGAGGGCTTGAACCCGACCACGCTGGCCAAGTCGCGCAAAAGCCTGGCGGACGCCGAACATATCCGCCAAGCCATGGAGCAAGACGGCGCGGCGCTTTGTGAATTCTTCGCCTGGCTGGACAGTGCGTTGGGCCGTGAGCGCATCACCGAGCTGACCATCGACGAGCACTTGACCGCCGCGCGTACCCGTCGCCCCGATTATGTGTCGCTGAGTTTCAACACCATCGCAGCGTTCAACGCCAACGGTGCGATGCCGCATTACCACGCCACCGAAGAAGAGCATGCGTTGATCGAAGGCGATGGCCTGTTGCTGATCGACTCCGGCGGCCAGTACCTGGGCGGCACCACGGATATTACGCGCATGGTGCCCATCGGCACGCCAAGCGACGAGCAGAAACGCGACTGCACGCGCGTGCTCAAGGGCGTGATTGCTTTGTCGCGTGCGCATTTCCCCAAGGGCATTCTCTCGCCATTGCTGGATGCCATCGCCCGTGCGCCGATCTGGGCCGAAGGCGTGGACTACGGCCACGGTACAGGTCATGGCGTAGGCTATTTCCTGAATGTGCACGAAGGTCCGCAGGTGATCGCCTACCAGGCCGCCACCGCACCGCAAACCGCAATGCAGCCGGGGATGATTACTTCGATTGAACCAGGTACCTATCGCCCGGGTCGTTGGGGCGTGCGCATCGAGAACCTGGTGTTGAACCGCGAAGCAGGCAAGACCGAGTTCGGTGATTTCCTCAGGTTTGAAACCCTGACCCTGTGCCCGATCGACACCCGTTGCCTGCAGCCGTCGTTGCTGACGGCGGATGAGCGCGAATGGTTCAACGCTTACCACGCCGAGGTGCGTGAACGCCTGAGCCCGCTGCTCAGTGGTGCAGCCTTGGAATGGCTGCAGGTACGTACCGCCGCTATCTGATCGGTTGCCGTTCAGGGGCCTTGCCCCTGGCCGGCTGGCGTCGATTGGGGGCCGACACCACCTAATTCGCCGATACGCAACGTGACATGGATCCGCACCGCTTCGACCGGCATACGGTAAACGCCGCTTGCGATTTGCTCGCAAGCGGCGCTCAGGGGCGCCTGGCGATCGAGTTTTAGCGGAGCGCTTCGCGCACAAATTCCAGACGGTCCTGACCGAAGAACAGGTCATTGCCTACAAACATACTGGGTGCACCGAATACCCCGCGCTGAACAGCCTGTTCGGTTTTGTCCTTGAGGGCGGCTTTTACCTTTTCATCGTTGGCCAGGTTCAGGACTTCCTCTGGGTCGAAACCGGCCTCACTCAGCACGGCGGCCACGACGGCGGGGTCGCCCAGATGTCGACCTTCGACCCAAATGGCGCGAAACAGGCAGTCGATGAAGGCCTGGAAGCGCTCGGGCTGGCGCATCTGGATACCCATGACGGCACGCATCAGCACCAGGGTATTGATCGGGAAGTGCGGGTTGAACTTGAGCGCCACGTTGTAGCGTTTGGCGTATCGCGCCAAGTCATCAAACATGTAACGACCTTTGGCCTGCACGCTGATGGGGGAGGCGTTGCCGGTGGCTTTGAACACGCCACCCAGCAGCATGGGTTGATACACCAGTTGCGCACCGGTCTCGGCGCAAAGCGCAGGCAATTGCGTATAGGCCAGGTAAGTGGCCGGGCTGCCGAGGTCGAAAAAAAATTCCAGGGTTTTACTCATCGTCGATTCTCGCTGCTTATTGTTGTTCTTGACCGGGGGCGGCGTGCCTACCAGGGTTCACTCCAGGGGCGCAGGTCCAGTTCGAAGGTCCAGGCGTCGCGTGGTTGGCTATGCAGGTACCAATAGTTGTCGGCGATGTGTTCGGGGTTGAGGATGCCGTCCTGATCTTTCTGCGCGTATTTTTGCGGGAAATTGTCGCGAATAAAATCTGTGTCGATAGCGCCGTCGACCACCACGTGGGCCACATGGATGTTCCTGGGCCCCAATTCCCGCGCCATGCTTTGCGCGAGCGCACGGATACCGTGTTTGGCGCCGGCGAATGCGGCAAACCCTGCACCGCCACGCAGCCCGGCAGTGGCGCCGGTGAACACAATAGTGCCGCGTTCGCGGGTGACCATGCGTTTAGCGACTTCGCGGGCATTCAGGAACCCGGAGAAGCAGGCCATCTCCCAGATTTTGAAATATTTGCGCGCGGTTTCTTCGAGGATGCTGCACGGCACGTTAGCGCCGATATTGAAGACGAAAGCTTCGATGGGGCCAAGCTCGGTTTCTATCTGCTCAACCAGCGCGATCACCTCATCTTCTTTGCGCGCATCACAGGCAAAACCGTGGGCTTCTCCGCCCGCCGCCTGAATGCTCTCGACCAAGGGCTGTAGTTTATCGGCACTGCGACGGGTGACGCAGGCTACATAGCCTTCACGGGCAAAGCGTCGGGCAATGGCGCCACCGGTTGCATCACCGGCACCAACCACCAATACGATTTTTTTGTTGGGTGTCATGGGAACTCCGTTGCTCGAGTGTCGGGCAGGAGTGTAGCCGCAGCAGAGCGAAGGGCGTGTAAAGAGAAAGGAGCAGCCGGAAGAGGACTGCTCGGGCGGTCATTTACAGATGACGATCATACTGCGGCTGGTGTAGCCGGCAGGGTTGATACCGAAAGGATAGTCGCCTGGCTCTTCGGAATTGTCACCGGACTTGGCGATAACCCGGTAGCCCTTGGCGCCGCAGGAGTTGGCTGCACTGGTGTAGCACTGGTCCCAGGAGGAGGACAGGCCGGAACAGTTGATGTGCATGCCTTTTTTGCCCCGTTTCACTTCTGTCTTGGTGGTCGCAGCACAGCCAGCAATGCCCACGACCAGTAACAGTATCAAAATTCGTTTCATTACTATCCTTATAGCCGCGTCGCAAAAAGGCTCGATGCAGGCTTAACTCGCTCTCGATTGTAGCGTTCAGCTGTCCCTGTCGAAATTCTCCATGAAAGACATTCGTTTACGGCTTAAACATGGCCTAAATGAGCGGCAAATGCCAGAGCTGCCTGCGATGAGAATCAATCGGCTGGCACCAACGGTTTGGATTCGTTGCGCATCGTCAGTGTGGCACCGACGGAGGCGAAGATAATGCAGGTGATTGCCAGCCATTGCGCGAGGGACAAGTGCTCCTGCAGGAAGAACAGACCGGAGAGCGCGCCGAATGCGGGCTCAATGCTCATCAAGGTGCCGAAGGTGCGAGCGGGCAGGCGAGTAAGCGCGACCATTTCCAGGGTATAGGGCAAAGCGGTGGACAAGATGGCTACACCGATAGCAACGGGAATCAGCGAGGGCGTCAGCAGTGCGGCGCCGGCATGGACGATGCCGATCGGCGCCACGAACAAAGCGGCGATCATCACGCCGAGGGCGGCGGTTTGCACGCCGTTGTCGTTGCCGGCTTTTTGCCCAAACAGGATATAGAGTGCCCAGCAAACGCCAGCGCCCAGTGCATAAGCGGCGCCGATCAAGTCGATGCCGGTGCTGGTTTCTCCGGTGGGGATCAACAACAGCAGGCCCGCGACCGCGAGACCGATCCATACAAAGTCCACCGCCCTGCGCGAGGCATAGATAGCCACGGCAAGCGGGCCGGTGAATTCCAGCGCTACTGCGATGCCCAGGGGGACTGTACGCAAGGACATATAGAAGAGGAAGTTCATGCCGCCCAATGCCATGCCGTAGACGATGACAGTGCGCAGGGACTTGGCCGTGAGCTTGGCGCGCCATGGACGTAAGAGCAGCAGCATGATCACACTGGCGAAAATCAGCCGCAGAGTAGTAGTGCCCTGTGCGCCGACTATGGGGAACATGCTCTTGGCCAGCGAGGCACCCGACTGGATGGAGGCCATGGCGATCAACAGCAGGCCGACCGGGAACAATGCCGAGGCCAGGCTGCGAGGTGGAGTGGTCATTGGGGCGGGTGTCCGAAGTCGTGGTAAAGAAGCAGAGCGGCTATGATGCTTAACCGGCGGCTTTTGAGCAATATATTGCTCAGCTTTGGTTGCTGTCCTCTTTATATACAAAGGGATAGGGCTTTTTGGGGTTTTTGATAGAGAATCTAAATTAAGTGTTGACGGCGTTTTATATCTGTCTATAATTCGCCCCACTTCCGGCGCAGTCGAAACGGAAAACTCCTTGGTAAACAATGAGTTACGAAGTTTTCGGCAGCAAGTTGCTTCAGTTCATCGAAGCCAAAAGGAAGTTGAAAAAGAGGTGTTGACAGCAGCGTGTAACGCTGTAGAATTCGCCTCCCGCTAACGAGAGATCGTAAGCGCAAGTGGTTGAAGTTGTTGAAGAATTCTTCGAAAGCTTCTGAAAATAATCACTTGACAGCAAGTGAGGCTGCTGTAGAATGCGCGCCTCGGTTGAGACGAAAGATCTTAACCAACCGCTCTTTAACAACTGAATCAAGCAATTCGTGTGGGTGCTTGTGGAGTCAGACTGATAGTCAACAAGATTATCAGCATCACAAGTTACTCCGCGAGAAATCAAAGATGTAACCAACGATTGCTGAGCCAAGTTTAGGGTTTCTTAAAAACCCAAAGATGTTTGAACTGAAGAGTTTGATCATGGCTCAGATTGAACGCTGGCGGCAGGCCTAACACATGCAAGTCGAGCGGTAGAGAGGAGCTTGCTCCTCTTGAGAGCGGCGGACGGGTGAGTAATGCCTAGGAATCTGCCTGGTAGTGGGGGATAACGTTCGGAAACGGACGCTAATACCGCATACGTCCTACGGGAGAAAGCAGGGGACCTTCGGGCCTTGCGCTATCAGATGAGCCTAGGTCGGATTAGCTAGTTGGTGAGGTAATGGCTCACCAAGGCGACGATCCGTAACTGGTCTGAGAGGATGATCAGTCACACTGGAACTGAGACACGGTCCAGACTCCTACGGGAGGCAGCAGTGGGGAATATTGGACAATGGGCGAAAGCCTGATCCAGCCATGCCGCGTGTGTGAAGAAGGTCTTCGGATTGTAAAGCACTTTAAGTTGGGAGGAAGGGCAGTAAATTAATACTTTGCTGTTTTGACGTTACCGACAGAATAAGCACCGGCTAACTCTGTGCCAGCAGCCGCGGTAATACAGAGGGTGCAAGCGTTAATCGGAATTACTGGGCGTAAAGCGCGCGTAGGTGGTTTGTTAAGTTGGATGTGAAATCCCCGGGCTCAACCTGGGAACTGCATTCAAAACTGACTGACTAGAGTATGGTAGAGGGTGGTGGAATTTCCTGTGTAGCGGTGAAATGCGTAGATATAGGAAGGAACACCAGTGGCGAAGGCGACCACCTGGACTAATACTGACACTGAGGTGCGAAAGCGTGGGGAGCAAACAGGATTAGATACCCTGGTAGTCCACGCCGTAAACGATGTCAACTAGCCGTTGGAAGCCTTGAGCTTTTAGTGGCGCAGCTAACGCATTAAGTTGACCGCCTGGGGAGTACGGCCGCAAGGTTAAAACTCAAATGAATTGACGGGGGCCCGCACAAGCGGTGGAGCATGTGGTTTAATTCGAAGCAACGCGAAGAACCTTACCAGGCCTTGACATCCAATGAACTTTCTAGAGATAGATTGGTGCCTTCGGGAACATTGAGACAGGTGCTGCATGGCTGTCGTCAGCTCGTGTCGTGAGATGTTGGGTTAAGTCCCGTAACGAGCGCAACCCTTGTCCTTAGTTACCAGCACGTAATGGTGGGCACTCTAAGGAGACTGCCGGTGACAAACCGGAGGAAGGTGGGGATGACGTCAAGTCATCATGGCCCTTACGGCCTGGGCTACACACGTGCTACAATGGTCGGTACAGAGGGTTGCCAAGCCGCGAGGTGGAGCTAATCCCACAAAACCGATCGTAGTCCGGATCGCAGTCTGCAACTCGACTGCGTGAAGTCGGAATCGCTAGTAATCGCGAATCAGAATGTCGCGGTGAATACGTTCCCGGGCCTTGTACACACCGCCCGTCACACCATGGGAGTGGGTTGCACCAGAAGTAGCTAGTCTAACCTTCGGGAGGACGGTTACCACGGTGTGATTCATGACTGGGGTGAAGTCGTAACAAGGTAGCCGTAGGGGAACCTGCGGCTGGATCACCTCCTTAATCGACGACATCAGCTGCTCCATAAGTTCCCACACGAATTGCTTGATTCATTGAAGAAGACGATAGAAGCAGCTTTAAGCTCCAAGCTGATAGCTCTTAGCTAATCAGTGACGCTCGAAATTGGGTCTGTAGCTCAGTTGGTTAGAGCGCACCCCTGATAAGGGTGAGGTCGGCAGTTCGAATCTGCCCAGACCCACCAATTTTGTTATGGGGCCATAGCTCAGCTGGGAGAGCGCCTGCCTTGCACGCAGGAGGTCAACGGTTCGATCCCGTTTGGCTCCACCATTAACTGCTTCTGCTGTTAGAGTTTAGAAATGAATATTCTGAAGTGAATATTGATTTCTAGTCTTTGATTAGATCGTTCTTTAAAAATTTGGGTATGTGATAGAAAGATAGACTGAACGTTACTTTCACTGGTAACGGATCAGGCTAAGGTAAAATTTGTGAGTTCTCTTAGTTGAGAAATTCGAATTTTCGGCGAATGTTGTCTTCACAGTATAACCAGATTGCTTGGGGTTATATGGTCAAGTGAAGAAGCGCATACGGTGGATGCCTTGGCAGTCAGAGGCGATGAAAGACGTGGTAGCCTGCGAAAAGCTTCGGGGAGTCGGCAAACAGACTTTGATCCGGAGATGTCTGAATGGGGGAACCCAGCCATCATAAGATGGTTATCTTACGCTGAATACATAGGCGTAAGAGGCGAACCAGGGGAACTGAAACATCTAAGTACCCTGAGGAAAAGAAATCAACCGAGATTCCCTTAGTAGTGGCGAGCGAACGGGGACTAGCCCTTAAGTGGCTTTGAGATTAGCGGAACGCTCTGGAAAGTGCGGCCATAGTGGGTGATAGCCCTGTACGCGAAAATCTCTTAGTCATGAAATCGAGTAGGACGGAGCACGAGAAACTTTGTCTGAATATGGGGGGACCATCCTCCAAGGCTAAATACTACTGACTGACCGATAGTGAACTAGTACCGTGAGGGAAAGGCGAAAAGAACCCCGGAGAGGGGAGTGAAATAGATCCTGAAACCGTATGCGTACAAGCAGTGGGAGCCCACTTTGTTGGGTGACTGCGTACCTTTTGTATAATGGGTCAGCGACTTATTTTCAGTGGCGAGCTTAACCGAATAGGGGAGGCGTAGCGAAAGCGAGTCTTAATAGGGCGTCTAGTCGCTGGGAATAGACCCGAAACCGGGCGATCTATCCATGGGCAGGTTGAAGGTTGGGTAACACTAACTGGAGGACCGAACCGACTACCGTTGAAAAGTTAGCGGATGACCTGTGGATCGGAGTGAAAGGCTAATCAAGCTCGGAGATAGCTGGTTCTCCTCGAAAGCTATTTAGGTAGCGCCTCATGTATCACTGTAGGGGGTAGAGCACTGTTTCGGCTAGGGGGTCATCCCGACTTACCAAACCGATGCAAACTCCGAATACCTACAAGTGCCGAGCATGGGAGACACACGGCGGGTGCTAACGTCCGTCGTGAAAAGGGAAACAACCCAGACCGTCAGCTAAGGTCCCAAAGTTATGGTTAAGTGGGAAACGATGTGGGAAGGCTTAGACAGCTAGGAGGTTGGCTTAGAAGCAGCCACCCTTTAAAGAAAGCGTAATAGCTCACTAGTCGAGTCGGCCTGCGCGGAAGATGTAACGGGGCTCAAACCATACACCGAAGCTACGGGTATCACGTAAGTGATGCGGTAGAGGAGCGTTCTGTAAGCCTGTGAAGGTGAGTTGAGAAGCTTGCTGGAGGTATCAGAAGTGCGAATGCTGACATGAGTAACGACAATGGGTGTGAAAAACACCCACGCCGAAAGACCAAGGTTTCCTGCGCAACGTTAATCGACGCAGGGTTAGTCGGTCCCTAAGGCGAGGCTGAAAAGCGTAGTCGATGGAAAACAGGTTAATATTCCTGTACTTCTGGTTATTGCGATGGAGGGACGGAGAAGGCTAGGCCAGCTTGGCGTTGGTTGTCCAAGTTTAAGGTGGTAGGCTGAGATCTTAGGTAAATCCGGGATCTTAAGGCCGAGAGCTGATGACGAGCTAACTTTTAGTTAGCGAAGTGGTTGATGCCATGCTTCCAAGAAAAGCTTCTAAGCTTCAGGTAACCAGGAACCGTACCCCAAACCGACACAGGTGGTTGGGTAGAGAATACCAAGGCGCTTGAGAGAACTCGGGTGAAGGAACTAGGCAAAATGGCACCGTAACTTCGGGAGAAGGTGCGCCGGTGAGGGTGAAGGACTTGCTCCGTAAGCTCATGCCGGTCGAAGATACCAGGCCGCTGCGACTGTTTATTAAAAACACAGCACTCTGCAAACACGAAAGTGGACGTATAGGGTGTGACGCCTGCCCGGTGCCGGAAGGTTAATTGATGGGGTTAGCTAACGCGAAGCTCTTGATCGAAGCCCCGGTAAACGGCGGCCGTAACTATAACGGTCCTAAGGTAGCGAAATTCCTTGTCGGGTAAGTTCCGACCTGCACGAATGGCGTAACGATGGCGGCGCTGTCTCCACCCGAGACTCAGTGAAATTGAAATCGCTGTGAAGATGCAGTGTATCCGCGGCTAGACGGAAAGACCCCGTGAACCTTTACTATAGCTTTGCACTGGACTTTGAATTTGCTTGTGTAGGATAGGTGGGAGGCTTTGAAGCGTGGACGCCAGTCTGCGTGGAGCCAACCTTGAAATACCACCCTGGCAACTTTGAGGTTCTAACTCAGGTCCGTTATCCGGATCGAGGACAGTGTATGGTGGGTAGTTTGACTGGGGCGGTCTCCTCCTAAAGAGTAACGGAGGAGTACGAAGGTGCGCTCAGACCGGTCGGAAATCGGTCGTAGAGTATAAAGGCAAAAGCGCGCTTGACTGCGAGACAGACACGTCGAGCAGGTACGAAAGTAGGTCTTAGTGATCCGGTGGTTCTGTATGGAAGGGCCATCGCTCAACGGATAAAAGGTACTCCGGGGATAACAGGCTGATACCGCCCAAGAGTTCATATCGACGGCGGTGTTTGGCACCTCGATGTCGGCTCATCACATCCTGGGGCTGAAGCCGGTCCCAAGGGTATGGCTGTTCGCCATTTAAAGTGGTACGCGAGCTGGGTTTAGAACGTCGTGAGACAGTTCGGTCCCTATCTGCCGTGGACGTTTGAGATTTGAGAGGGGCTGCTCCTAGTACGAGAGGACCGGAGTGGACGAACCTCTGGTGTTCCGGTTGTCACGCCAGTGGCATTGCCGGGTAGCTATGTTCGGAATAGATAACCGCTGAAAGCATCTAAGCGGGAAACTAGCCTCAAGATGAGATCTCACTGGAACCTTGAGTTCCCTGAAGGGCCGTCGAAGACTACGACGTTGATAGGTTGGGTGTGTAAGCGCTGTGAGGCGTTGAGCTAACCAATACTAATTGCCCGTGAGGCTTGACCATATAACACCCAAGCAATTTGACTACTCGAAAGAGCATCATATTGCGGTGTGTGAAGACGAGATGAACCGAAAGTTCGACGCTCACAAAACACCGAAAGCTGTCACATACCCAATTTGCTGAAGCGAAGCCATCTGGCTACGACTCAGTACCCGAATTTCTTGACGACCATAGAGCATTGGAACCACCTGATCCCATCCCGAACTCAGTAGTGAAACGATGCATCGCCGATGGTAGTGTGGGGTTTC
This sequence comes from Pseudomonas sp. B19125, assembly GCF_044218855.1. Lineage (NCBI taxonomy): Bacteria > Pseudomonadati > Pseudomonadota > Gammaproteobacteria > Pseudomonadales > Pseudomonadaceae > Pseudomonas > Pseudomonas sp. B19125. The sequence goes on along the minus strand of NZ_CP162589.1, from coordinate 4,818,398 downwards.
CCCATGTGAGAGTAGGTCATCGTCAAGATTAAATTCCGAAACCCCTGATTGCTAACGCAATCAGGGGTTTTGTTTTGGGCGCTCGAAAAGCGCCAACTTCAAAACCTCTACGCCTTGATCAGCTCAATCGGCATCATCCCGATCGCCATTCTCACACGCGCCCTGCACAAAGCTGGAAGGTCATGTGATTGATCGCACTTGCGTGATTAAGGCCTTTTGCAGCCCAAATCGGTCCGTGTCTGACAAAACAGCATGCCGTTGGGGAAATCGATGCAAAGTGTTTCTGCATTTTTGGTATGGTGCAGCACATTTTCACAAGGATTGATCTTTCAACCGCAGGACGCGGCGTCGAACTTCTTCAACGAGATGCTGTAGAAATGCCTGAACCGATACCGATCAAGGATCACGAAAAAGAAAACCGCCTGGTCAACAAGCGCTTGCTCGCCTGCGCACTCTTGGTGATTGGTATTACCTGCGCCCTGGTCGGGCGCATGTATTTCCTGCAGGTGGTGCAGTACGACTATCACTCGACGATTTCCGAGAACAACCGGGTCCACGTACTGCCGATCACGCCGACGCGCGGGCTGATTTATGACCGCAACGGCGTGGTGCTGGCCGACAACCGTCCCAGCTACAACCTGACCATCACTCGCGAGCGCACCACCGACCTCAAGGGCGAGCTGGACGCTATCGTCAGCCTGTTGCACTTACCCGCGGAAGACCGAGCGGTATTCGACAAGGCATTGAAACAAGCCCGCCATCCTTTTGTGCCGGTAACGCTGTTCTACGAATTGACCGAAGAGCAGATTGCCTTGCTGGCCGTTAACGAGTTCCGCTTGCCGGGCGTCGATGTTGAACCTCAGTTCGTGCGGCATTACCCGTTGGGCGCGCATTTTGCCCACTCGATTGGCTACGTTGGCCGAATCAACGAGAAAGAATCCAAGGCCCTCGACTCGGTGGAATACCGCGGTACCCAGTCCATCGGCAAGACCGGTATCGAGCGTTTCTACGAGTCCGAGCTGCACGGCCATGTCGGCTATGAAGAGGTCGAGACCAATGCCCAGGGCCGCGTGTTGCGCGTGCTCAAGCATACCGACCCGATCCCCGGCAAAAACATCGTGCTGAGCCTCGACGTCAAGCTCCAGGAAGCCGCGGAAGAGGCCTTGGGCGATCGCCGTGGTTCGGTGGTGGCCCTCGACCCGCAGACCGGCGAAGTGCTGGCCATGGTGAGTAAGCCGAGCTTTGACCCGAATCTGTTCGTCACCGGCATCAGTTTCAAGGAATATGCCGCGCTGCACGACTCCATCGACCGACCGCTGTTTAACCGCGTGCTACGCGGGCTTTACGCGCCTGGCTCGACCATCAAGCCGGAAGTGGCCATCGCCGGCCTCGACAGTGGCGTGGTGACCGCGCAAACCCGAGTGTTCGACCCCGGTTATTACCAACTGCCCGATTTTGACCACAAATACCGCAACTGGAACCACAGCGGTGACGGCTGGGTGGACATGGATGCGGCGATCATGCGCTCCAACGACACCTACTTTTACGACTTGGCCCACAAGCTGGGTATTGATCGCCTGCACGACTACCTGGCCGAGTTCGGCCTCGGTCAGAAAGTCTCTCTCGACATGTTCGAAGAATCAGCTGGCCTGATGCCTTCCCAGGCCTGGAAGCGTGCAACCCGTCGCCAACCCTGGTTCCCGGGCGAAACCGTGATCCTCGGCATTGGCCAGGGCTATATGCAGGTCACGCCATTGCAGTTGGCCCAGGCCACCGCGTTGATCGCCAACAAAGGTGTGTGGAACCGTCCGCACTTGGCCAAGACTATCAATGGCGTGCCGCCGGTGGACGAGAACCCAATGCCTAACGTAGTGCTCAAGGATCCGCATGATTGGGAGCAGGTCAACCACGGCATGCAGCTGGTGATGCATGACCCTCGCGGTATCGCCCGTGCAGCAGCGGCCGGTGCTCAGTACCGGATCGCCGGCAAGAGTGGTACTGCGCAGGTGGTGGCGATCAAGCAGGGTGAGCGCTATGACCGCAACAAGACGCTGGAACGGCATCGCGACAACGCCTTGTTCGTCGGTTTTGCTCCGGCCGAACATCCGAAAATCGTGATCTCGGTGATGATCGAAAACGGCGAGGCCGGTGGCCGCGTGGCGGGCCCGGTGGTGCGGCAGATCATGGACGCTTGGCTGCTTGACCAGGAAGGCCATCTCAAGCCGCAATATGCGACGCCGGCCAAGGCGCCCGGTGACCCGCACGTCTAGTCAAACCTTCCACTCATCCCAGTGCTCTACGCCTGCGTAAGCAAGCCAGGGCACATCATGGGCCGTCCAGATGTGCGAGGTGGGCCGCACGCCAGGGTCATCATCCAGTGTCGCCACCCGCACAATCACATGGGGCTGATGGCCACGCTCAGCCATCAGGTGTGACCCGCAGCGCGAACAGAAATGCCTGAGCTTGCCCGGTGAAGATTCAAACGACGACAGCAGCGCCTCACCCTGCATCCAGCGAAAGTGCTCGCGCATCACTCCGGCGGTGGCCACGAATGCGGCTGCGTGCACCTTGCGGCAACTGTCGCAATGGCAGTGGCTGATGGGCATGTCCAAGCTGTCGATTTGATAGCGCACGGCTTTGCAGAAGCAACTTCCATTCAGCGGGTCAGTCATACACGTATTGCCTGATTAAGGACGGGGACAATCATCATTGCTTACAACCTGAGGTTGCGCATTGTTTGTTGTCGCCTACTTTCAATGGAGGAGGTGACTTATGCACGTGTTAGATCGCATCGAACGAAAAGTCCTGCTCAACGTACCGCGCAAGCAGATCTGGGAAGCGCTCACCAAAGCCGAGCAATTTGGCGAGTGGTTTGGCATCGCCCTCAAGGGTAAAACCTTTACCGCTGGAAAAAACATCGAGGCGCCGATCACCTACCCAGGCTATGAACATGTGGTGTGGAAGGCCGAAATCGTGCGCATCCTGCCCCAAACCCTGTTCTCATTCAGATGGCACCCTTACGCTGTCGAGAAGGGCGTCGACTACGACCACGAAACTCCGACCCTGGTAGAGTTCACCCTCGAAGACCGCGCGCCGGGCATCCTGCTGCGGGTGGTCGAATCCGGTTTTGACGCAGTGCCCGAACCCCGTCGCCAAAAAGCCTTCAGGATGAATTCCCGAGGCTGGGACGAGCAAATGGGTAACATCGAAAATTATCTGAACCAGGCCCACCGCGCCTGAGCCAGCGATGCGCAAATCCGCTGACTCATGTGGTTACAACGCGTTTAGAAATCCACCGTCGCCGAGAACTTGGCGACCCGCGGATCACCTTGGGTCAGATAACCGCCCAGCGCCGATTCCCAGTACTTGGTATTCGCCACGTTCTCCACCGTGGCACCCAGGCTCACATCGCGCTGGGCCACCTTGAAGTTGTAGCGGGCGCCCACATCGAAGCGATTCCATGCCGGCAGGCTGAGGTTGTTCGCCGCATCGGCGTACTGGCCGCCGGTACGCAGCATACGGCCGTTGACGCTCACGCCTTGCAGACCCGGCACATCCCAATCCACGCCGGCATTAAGTTGGAAGGACGGCACGCCAATGGCGCGGTTGCCGTCGTTGGCGCCGTTTGCCGTGCCGTTGACTTCGGTGTGGATGATGGTCGCGCCGCCCAGCAGGCGCAAGCCGCTGACAGGTTCGCCGAAGACGTTCAGCTCTACACCTTTGTTGACTTGCTCGCCTTCGAAGACAAAGGTCGCGGTGCCGTCCGCATTCAGTTGGGAAAAACCCTGGGTCGGCTGTTCGATTCGGTACACACCCAGCGTTGCGCCGTAGGTGCCCATGTCGAGCTTGACGCCAGCCTCGGTCTGTTTCGAACGCGCGGGTGCAAAGGTCTGGTTGGCGTTGGTTACGATGGCGCTGCTGAAGGTGGAGGGAGCCGTCGGCCCTGACGCCAGGCCTTCGATGTGGTTGGCGTAGAGAGACACATGCTCCCATGGCTTGAACACCAGGCCATACACCGGCGTGGTGATGCCCTTGGCGTAGTTGGCGGTGCGTGTGCCGGTGCCGTAGGCGTAGCCCTGAACCACCAGCTCCTGGCGGCGCAGGCCGGCGGTGAACAGCAAACGGTCATCCATAAAGCCGAAGGTGTCCGACACCGCCGCGCTGCGGGCGAAGGTCTTGGCGGTGATGCCGGGGTCGTTCAGGTCGCTGCCGGAGGTGAAGCCGCCTTTGGCTGGAGCGGTCACATCGGCCGGGCTGTAAATATTGGTCGGCTGGCTGCCGGAGGCAAAGTCAAAGGCGTTGCGGGTCTGGGTCCAGATGCCGGTCAAGCCGAGGTTCAATTTGTGGCTGACAGCACCGGTCTTGAACTTGCCGTTCAGGCCGGCCATCAGGCTGGTGTTGTCTTCCTGATGCGCAATGTTCGAGCCGCTGACTGTGGCATTGCCTAGTGTGTCCCTCAGGGTCACCGACGAATAGCGGCCCAGCTCGTTGGTGTGCTTGGCGCCCCCGGCGATGTAGGCGGTCCAGTTATCGTTGAGGTCATACTCGCCGCGCAACATGCCGAAGGTGTCTTCCAGGCTGGTGGTGCCCCAGTTCGGCGCGTAGTTGGTGTCGGCCGACGGCGCATTCGGGATATGGGTCAGCCCGCTGCCAAGCAACACCGTGTTGCGTCCGCCATTGACCTGCTGCTTCTGATAAACAAAGTCGCCTGACACCCGCAGGGCATCGCCGCGATAGTCCAGGCCGACCGAAAACAGCTTCGAACGCTGGCTTTCGTCGTCGATGGCGGTGTCGCCTTCGCGCTGGGAAATATTCACCCGCGCGCCAAAACGGTTGTCTTCGCCGAAGCGCTGGCCGATGTCCAGGTGTTCACCCACCCGGCCGTCACTGCTGATGTCGGTGCTCAAACGGCGCAAAGGCACATCATCAGCGCGCTTGGGTTGCAGGTTAACGCCGCCGCCGATGCCGGAGCCGCTGGGTGTGACGCCGTTGATAAACGCGTTGGGGCCTTTGAACACTTCAACCCGTTCCAGGGCGTCGGTGGACATGATCTGGCGCGGCAGGATGCCGTACAAACCGTTGAACGAAATATCGTCGCCGTTGAGCGGCAGGCCACGAATCACAAAGGCTTGAGCCTGGTTCGCATAGCCCGATGCCTGGCGCACGGACGAGTCATTGAGCAACACATCGCCGACGGTTTGCGCATGCTGCTCGCGGATCAACTTCTCGGTGTAGGAGGACATGCTGAACGGCGCGTCCATGATGTCCTGGTTGCCCAGCACGCCTAGCTGACCGCCGCGCGCGACCTGGCCGCCAGCGTAAACCGGCGGCAATGCATTCGGTGCAGGTGCGTCGGCGCTGATGTTGGTTGCACCCAATTCCAGTGTGTTGCCGTCTGGACGGTTGTTAGTTTCTGGGGCTGCCGCGTGAGCGGCAAGGCTCAGTGAGCAGCAAAGGGCAAGCAGGGCAGGGCGAAACGGCACAGAAATTTGGTTGCAGGTGGGCATGGTCGATCCGGACGGCGAACCGTCAATGTGAGGAAAAGGGCAACAACGTTGCGCTTCCTCACTGCGCGGATACGACTCCGGTGCGAATGATAGTAATTGTCATTAATGTTTCGCAACCAGTTTGTGAAATCGTCGTCCGCGCAGGCGCGAGCTGCCGACCAGCGGCGGCAAAGGTGCGTGCGGCGCACGCTTCTTCGGGCGCCTGGGCAAGGGTGATAGACCGTGCGCTGAGTACAAACGCAAAGGTAAATGCCATCGCCCATCGCGTTTGCCCGGATGCCGAGTAGAATCACGCCCTGAAAGCGATTCCTGAGGTGCGGTACGGTGGATTTACAGCAGGGTTTTGTCCTGACCCGGCATTGGCGCGACACGGCGGCGGGCACGGAGGTCAGTTTCTGGCTGGCCACCGACCAAGGCCCACGGTGCGTGCGCCTACCCGTGCAAACCTCGGTGATGTTTATTCCGCAAGCCCATCGCAAGCCGCTCGACTGGCTACTCAAGGGCGAGCGCGAGATTGAACTGCGCCCGTTGCAATTGTGCGACTTCCATCATCGCCCTGTCCTTGGTCTCTACACCCGCCAGCACCGCCAGTTGATGGACCTGGAAAAGCGCCTGCGCGCCGCCGGTGTCGACGTCTACGAAGCCGACGTGCGCCCGCCCGAGCGTTACATGATGGAACGCTTCATCACCGCGCCCGTGTGGTTTGGCGGCACACCGGATGCCAGCGGCACCTTGCTTGAGGCGCAGATGAAACCCGCGCCGGACTACCGCCCGCCGCTCAAACTGGTGTCCCTGGACATCGAGACCACCGCCCAAGGCGACCTGTATTCCATTGCCCTGGAAGGCTGCGGCGAGCGCCAGGTGTACATGCTCGGCCCGCCAAACAAAGCCGATGCGGTGGACTTCAAACTCGACTACTGCGATACCCGCGCCCAACTGCTCGAGTGCCTCAACCAATGGCTGGCTACCCACGACCCCGATGCCATCATCGGCTGGAACCTGGTGCAGTTCGACCTGCGCGTGCTCCACGAACATGCCCAGCGCCTCAACGTGCCGCTGTTGCTCGGGCGTGGCGGCGAGGCGATGGCCTGGCGTGAACATGGCAGCCGCAACCACTACTTCGCCGCTGCCGCCGGGCGGCTGATCATCGATGGCATCGAAGCCTTGCGTTCGGCCACCTGGAGTTTCGAATCCTTCAGCCTGGAAAACGTCGCGCAAACCCTGCTCGGCGAAGGCAAGGACATCTCCACGCCGTACCAGCGCATGGACGAAATCAACCGCATGTTCGCCGAGGACAAGCCCGCATTGGCGCGCTACAACCTCAAGGACTGCGAGCTGGTCACGCGGATTTTCGCCAAGACCGAACTGCTCAAGTTCCTGCTCGAACGCGCCAGCGTCACCGGGCTGCCGGCCGACCGTAATGGCGGCTCCGTGGCGGCGTTCACGCACCTGTATATGCCGCTGATGCACCGCCAGGGCTTCGTCGCGCCGAACCTGGGCGACAAACCGCCCCAGGCCAGCCCCGGCGGGTTCGTGATGGACTCGCGTCCCGGCCTCTATGAATCGGTGCTGGTGCTGGACTACAAAAGCCTTTACCCGTCGATCATCCGCAGTTTTCTCATCGACCCGGTGGGCCTGATCGAAGGCCTCAAACATCCCGAGGACAGCGAATCGGTAGAGGGCTTTCGCGGTGCGCGTTTTTCCCGCACCCGGCATTGCCTGCCCTCGATTGTCGCGCGGGTTTCCGAAGGCCGCGAAGTGGCCAAGCGTGAACACAACGCGCCGTTGTCCCAAGCCCTTAAAATCATCATGAACGCGTTTTACGGCGTGCTTGGCTCCAGCGGTTGCCGCTTCTTCGACACGCGGCTGGCGTCCTCGATCACGATGCGTGGGCACCAGATCATGCGCCAGACCCGCGAGCTGGTCGAAGCCAAGGGTTATGATGTGATCTACGGCGACACCGACTCCACCTTCGTCTGGCTCGGCAGCGCGCATGCTGCGGAGGACGCCAGCCGCATCGGTCGGGAACTGGTGCAGCACGTCAACGAGTGGTGGCGCGCGCATCTGCACAACGAATTCGGCCTGCAAAGCGCCCTGGAACTGCAATACGAAACCCACTTCAGCCGCTTCCTCATGCCGACCATCCGCGGCGCTGAGGAGGGCAGCAAAAAGCGCTACGCCGGCTTGGTTGTACGCGCCGACGGCAGCGAAGAAATGGTCTACAAAGGCCTGGAAACCGTGCGCAGCGACTGGTCGCCGCTGGCCCGGCAATTCCAGCAGGAACTCTATCAGCGCATCTTCCATCGCCAGCCGTATCAAGACTACGTTCGCGACTATGTGCGGCGTACCTTGAGCGGCGAACTCGACGACTTGCTGATCTACCGCAAACGCCTGCGCCGCCCACTCGACGATTACGAGCGCAACGTGCCGCCGCATGTGCGCGCCGCACGCCTGGCGGATGAATATAACGACCGTCTGGGGCGCCCGCGCCAGTATCAGCGCGGCGGCTGGATCAGCTATGTGATCACGGTCAACGGCCCGCAGCCGCTGGAAGTACGCCAGGCGCCGATCGACTACGACCACTACGTCACCCGGCAATTGCAGCCGGTGGCCGATGCGATCCTGCCGTTCGTAAATGATGATTTCGGCACGCTGGTCGGCGGGCAAATGGGCTTGTTTTAAAACGCTTGCCTGTACGTGGGGCGAGCCTGCACTCTTGGCCGCTGACGACCACTCTCAGACGGCGCAGCTTCCATGACTCAGATCACGTTGACCGGCAGCACGGTCGAACTCCAGCCCCTGCAACGCGAACACAAAACCGCCTTGCTTGAAGCGGCCGCCGACGGCCAATTGTGGAACCTCAAGGTCACCAACGTGCCAGGTCCGGACACCATCGACACCTACATCGACACGGCCTTGGCCGGCCGCGACGCGGGCAGCGTGATCCCCTTCACCCTGGTGCGCGCAGGCACTGGCCAGGTGGTGGGCAGCACGCGGTTCTGGAAGGTCGATCGGGCCAATCGCAAGCTGGAAATCGGTCACACCTGGCTGGCCGAGTCCACGCAAAAAACCGGCATCAACACCGAAGCCAAGCTCTTGCTGCTGACCTACGCTTTTGAAGTGCTCGACTGTGTGCGGGTGCAGTTCACTACCGATGAACTCAACGAAAAATCCCGTGCCGCGATCCTGCGCCTTGGCGCCGTGCAAGAGGGCATTGTGCGCCACGAGCGCATCATGCCCGATGGGCGCAAGCGCAATTCGGTGCGGTTCAGCATCATCGATTCGGAATGGCTGCAGGTGAAGGCCAGCTTGCAGGCCAAACTGCAGCGATAAGGAGACAACCCCCATGTACACGCTCTACGGCATCGACGAATCCGGCTCCTGCATGATCGAAATCGCCCTGCAGCGTTGCGCGGTGGCATGGCGGCGCATCGACGCCAGCTCCTGGGAAGACGGCGAAGGCAGCGACGCCCTGGCCCGCATCAACCCACTCAAACAAATTCCCACGTTGGTGACGCCCGAGGGCCAGGTGCTGACCGAAAGCGCCGCGATCCTGATCCACCTGGGCCTGGAGTTTCCCGCCTCCGAGCTGCTCGCCGGCAACCGTGCGCAGATCCTGCGCGGGCTGGTATACATCGCCGCCAATTGCTATTCGGCGGTCGGCATCATCGACTACCCGCAACGCTGGCTCGGTAATGTGGATGACGCCGCACAGGCACAATTGATCAGCGGCACGCGCCGTTACCTGCACCAGGCCTGGGTGGTGTTTGCCGAGCAGTTTGCCGACCAGTTGTTCGCCCCCGGCAATGTGCCGAACGCGCTGGGCATTATGGCGGCCGCGGTGTCGCGTTGGGACGCGGCGCGGGAGGTGTTGAACAACCTCGCGCCAGGCTTTGCCCAGACGCTGGCGCGAGTGGATGCCGACCCGGTGGTGGCGCCGGTATTTGCGCGGCATTGGCCGCAATAGAACGCCTCGTAATGGTTCCGCAATCTGAAGAAACAATGACTGATAACCCCATTCGAGCCCTTGCGTGGCAGGCTTACTGACCTACGCTTCTTAACGAGGTGTAGGAATCATCCTTGAAATTGACTGTCGCAGACATGAAACTCAAGAACCCTGCATGGAATTCAAAGGAGGTGCGCATGCTCATCCGGTCGCTGACCCTGGCTACCTTGATGGCTTTTACGGGGCCGCTGTTGGCCGCTGATGATATCAACCCGCTCAAGCAGGACTTGGGCAAGGCTCGGCCGCTGGTGGTGGTGGAGCTCGATTCCGGCAACGACACTTTGGCGACCCTCAAGAAACAATTGGATGAGCCTGCTACCAAGCAGTCCTTTGAAGAGCGCAGCATGGTGTTCTACACCGTGAAGTTCGGCAGCATCGGTGCTGAAGGCGAAAAATTCGCCAAGGACCCCAAGGACAACAAGAAGCTCACGCCACCTGAAACCAACGCGCTGATCCGTGCCCTCAAGCTCGGCGCCGGCAGCGGTACAAAGGTGATCCTGATCGGCAAGGATGGCGAGAAGAAACTGGAGAAGACCGTACCGCCGGATCCCCTCGACCTGAAGGTGTTCTTCAGCACCATCGACCAGATGCCGATGGCCGAGAAAGAAGCGGCTGCTCCGGTTGTGCCAGAACCTGCGCCTGCGCCTGGCAAGAACGCTACCAAAGCGGGTAAGGCAGCCAAGCCGGCTGCGCCTCAACAGCTGGATGACTGAGTCCGTGCAGGAGCTGGCTTACCAGCTCCTGCGCAGGCCGTTGCGGTGGTGGTTCCAGTTTACTGTTTCCACGGCTTGAACCACCCAGCCAACCCTCCCAATACCAGGGCTGCCGTCACGGTACTCAAGCCCAGTTGCCAGCCATCGTTTTGCAGTGGATGCAAGATGACGGCTGCAAAACCCAGTAATACCGCACTCAGCCCCCATTGCAGCGGCCAGCCCAGTTGGCCAAGCAATTGTTGGCGTTGCATCAGCAGCAGGTTGGTGACGATAACCCCGCCCAATGCCGCCAAGGCGATACCCGGTAAACCCAGAAAGTACGGCAGCAGCACCAACAGCAAAGCGTTGACCCCGCTGCCCAGCAATTCGCAGCGCAAGGGCAGGCGCGTGTCGCCGCTGGCATAGGCATAGCGGGCGAGCATGGCGTTCCAGGCGCCGAACACCAGTGGCGTCGCGAACCAGGCCAGCAGCGCCGGCAGTGGGCCGTCGGCGCTTTGGGTGGGCATCAGCAGATGAATCAGCACCGGGCTGGCGCCGATCAGTCCGAGGGCGGCCGGCAGGCTGAGCAGGGTCGCAGCATCCAGGCCGCGACGCAGCAGGGCCAGGCGCTGTTGGCCTTGTTCGCCGCTCATCATGCCCAGCAGCACCTGGTTGAGGCTCATCAGGGCGATCAATGGCAGGTTGATCAACTTGCGGGCAAGGTTGACCCACGTAACGGCACCTTCTCCCAGGTAACTGGCGATCAAGCGTTCGAGCAGCGCCAGCCCCTGGCTGGCGACATTGCTGGCCAACAATGGCCCGATGCGCCCCAACAGTTCGCGGCCCGCCAGCTTGTCGCCAGTGACTTGCCACGGTCGCCAGCCGAAAGACCAGACCGGCGCCAGCAGCGGCAGGCACATCAACACACTGCCGGCAAAAAAGCTCATGGCCAGTTCGCCGCTGTCGCTTGCGCTGCCACGGATAAACAGGTACAGCACCGGTGGCAGATTGAACAGTAAAGAGCCCAGGCCCGGCAGCACAAAACGTTGGCGTGCCTGCAAGGGAATACTGAACAACCCATGCATCACCAGGCCCGGCGCACAGGCCGCCAGCCAACGCAAGTTAGCGGCGGCTTCGGCATGGGCCTCGGCGTCCAGGCCGGGGCCGATCAGGCGCACCCACAGCGGCGCGCCCAGCGCCAGTACGGCAAACAGGGCCAGGCCCACGCCCAGCAGGCGTGGGGAAAGACTGGCCAGCCAGGCTTGCTGGCGTTGTGGGTCGCGTTGTTGATAAAGGGGCAGGGCAGCCGCCGCAAGCAAGCCGGCGGCCAGGGTCATGCGCAACGCTTCGGGCAAAAACACCGCCACCAGAAACCCGTCGCTGCGACTGCCCGCGCCCCAGGCCGCCACCAGCAGCCATTCGCGGGCAAAACCGGCGACCAGCCCGGCGAGGGTCGCGACGGTCAGCCAGAGCGTGCTGCCGAACATCAGTGGAACAGGGTGAACAGGCCCTTGCCACCCACCTTATAGTTCAGATCATGGCAGCGTTCGCCCATGATTTTGGCCCCGGAACCGCCAATGATTTTGTAGGGGGCCACAGCCTTGGCCACCACGGTATTGGCGCTGATCACCGAGCCATGCCCCAGGTGCGTGCCGTAGCCGATCAACGCCCGGCTGCCGATCCACACATAGTCGTCGATGTAGATCGGCCCGGAAATCGACCAGAACTCCGGAGCCTGCAAGTCATGACTGCCGGCGATGATCAGCACGTGGGAGGCGATCGCCACGTGGTTGCCGATCACCAGCCCGGCGCGGGCGTCCACCTGGCAATGCCAGGCGATCACCGTATCGTCACCGACTCTCAAGTTGTGGATGCCCAACACTTCGGTGTTACGCCACAAGCTTGTGCCCTTGCCGATCTTCGCGCCGCCCAGGCGCAGCCAGGCAATGCGCACATGGTGGCTGGGGATCTTGTTGATCAAAATGTTGTAGGCCATGTCCCAGGCGTTGCGCCAGCGATCCTTGATAGTTGCCCAGTTTTTGCCATAGCGCGGAAGTAGCTTGCCCGGCAGGTCCTGTTTCATACGACGGAACAAAAGGCGGGCCACCGGGTGCTCAAGGGCGGGTTCCAGGTCGATGGAGTTTATCCAGAAGCGCTTGTTGTCGCCTTCGCCCTCTTCAAACACCACGTCGTTGGCCAGGCACCAGTCCAGCGCCTCTTCCAGGTCCGGCAGGCTCACGCCTATTTCAGCGGCCAGTGTGGGGAGGCGGTCGCGCAAATCGGTGGAGTGAATCATCCGGTGCTTCATGGTTGGTTATCCTTTGGCGCAATAGCAGCAACAGGGGCGGTAATGGAGGGGCGCAGACGCACCTGTTGCAGGCTCATGCCCATCAACAGCCAGAACAGCGCGATCAGTACAAAGGTGAAGCTGAAATAGTGGTCGAAAATCCCCGTCAACAGCGCTGCCATCACGCCGCAGATACACCCCAGCCACAGGGCGTTGTCGGCGGTGACCTTGCGCACCTGGCCCAGGGGCCGCACTTCCCGCCACCACAACACAGTGACGGTGATAAACAACAGCATCCCAGGAATGCCGACCTTGTAGATGAAGTTCAGCCACAGGTTAGAGATGCCCAGCAGGTTGGTGCCGGGTACGGGTGGGTCTATCTTGAAGCCGATCCCCAGGGGATATGTCGACATGGCCTCGGGGAATCTTGCGTACTCGTCGAAGCGGATTTCGGTACTGGCATTGGTGGACGAGAAGATGGTCAGCAAGCGCTCCTGCAACGGCGGATAGAACATCACCAGCGCAACCCCAAACGCCACGCCGATACCGATGATGCGCCCGCTGTTAGGCACGCGCTTATAGGTCAGCCAGATCAGCACCAGCGCCAGGGCCACGATGGCGCCACGGGAAATACTCAGCAGCAGGCCGGCGCACCCCAGCACCGCCACCGCCAGGCCCAGCGCCCGGCGCCAGCCGCTGCGGGTCCAGCCGTAGAACAGCGCCAGGGGGATAAACAGCACCAGCACGCCACCCGTCAGGTTCGGGTGCACCCAGGGCGAGGCCATGCGCGTGTAGTTGGCGGAAAAAATATCCTTCACCGCTTCCGGGTGGGCGTACTTGAGGTCGGTGAGCACCTCGATCATCGACATGGCGTTGCGCGTCTTCAGAAACATGAAAATCGACAGCAACAGCATCGCCAGGTTGCCCAGCAGCAGGGCGACCACCACCTTGTCGCGGTCGGCGTCGGTGCGCAGCAGCAACGGCACGATAAACAGCAACGACAGGTTCATCAGCCAGCGTACCCAGTTCACCGGCCCGTTGCCTTCGGCATGGATGATGACCATGCCCCAGATAAACGGAATAGTGCTGAACAGCATCAGCCACATCAGCGCGCGCTCGGTCGGACGCCACAGGATCAAGCCGCGGGTCTTGCCGATAAACGATTGCCAGAACACCCCGACCCAGGTCAGCCCCAACACCGCTTCGCTGATGGTGGTGCGGATCCCCAGTTCCAACGTGGTGTAGGGAATGCTGGTGGCCAACACCGCGAAAATCAGCAAGCCCCACAGGGGAAAGCGGATCAGGGTCAAGGCCACACCCGCGCCGGCCACGACCAGCAAGGTCTTGATCGGCGACAGGGCCAACAGCAAAATGCCGAAGACCAGGCCCAGGAGCAGGCTGATGAATTTTCCTGGCAGCATTAGCGGTCCAATTCCTTGAGCAAAGTATCCAGGCGCGAGCGATAGGCCGGTTCGGCAAATTGCCGGGCCCAGGCGCGCTGCGTTTCGGCGTCTGCCGTGTTGCCTGCGGTTGCCATTTGCTGCATGACGTTCTGCAATTGCCTGGCATCGTGTGGGTCGAAGCGCGGGGCGCCGGGCGGCGCGACTTCATCCAGTGCGGAACCGCGTGCCACCGCCACCGGCGTGCCCACACTCAAGGCTTCCACCACCGGCAGGCCAAAGCCCTCGGCATAAGACGGCTGCCATAGGCAGTCGGTATGACGGTAAAGGGCTTGCAGTTGGCCGTCGGATAAACCGCTGCACCAGTGCAGGCCCGGCAGTTCGCCAAGGGCGGACGGTACATCGCTGGCGTGGCCCACCAGTACCAGGTCCGGCACCTCAGGGTTCGCCGTACGGCAGGCCTGCCATTGGCGCAGGAAAAATGCCATGTTCTTGCGCGGCTCCCGTGTGCCCACCACCAACCAGTAACGCGCCGGCAGGTTGTCTGGCAGCGGTTCTGGCGCTGCATTCAATTCGGGCACCAGGTTGCTCAACACCCGGAACTTGGCCCGGGCCCAGGGGAATACGCGGGCGGCTTCGTTGCAGGAAAACTGCGAAGGGCACCACACCCGGTCAGCCTGCCACACCGACCAGGCAATCGAGGCACCGTCGATCAAGCGATAGGCCAGGGCCTTGAGCCTGGAGCGATGGAAGTTACGCTGAGTCAGCTGAAACAGGTCATGCAGCACCAGGACATAACGGGTGCCGGCGGGTTTGCGGCACAGCGGCAAGCCCATATTGGCCGTGGCGATGTGCAGGTCGATCTGTTGCTCATGCAAGGATCTGGGCAAAAATTTTCGCTCAAACCGCAAGCGTACCTGCGGCCGTTGCAGGCCATCCAGCGGGCTGGCCCACGGTGGGCATATGGCGGTCTGGCGTTGCGGGTGGTCCAGGGGCGCCTCAGTGAACAGCAGCACCTCAGTGTTGTCCCGCGCGCGCAGGGCATCTTCCAGCGCCAGGACCTGGCGGGCGATGCCCGACGAGGGCGCAACCGTGGCGGGGCGATAGTCCAGGGCTACGCGCATGGCTGAAATTCCTTAGAGTCGATCAAGGTGTTGTAGATGTGCTCCAGTTCGTCACCGGCCACCGCCCAGTCGTGGTACTGCCGCGCATACTCGCGTGCCGCATCGGCCAGTTGCCGGGCCAGCAGCGGCTGATCGAGCAGGCGCACGATGGCGTCGGCCAGAGCCTCGGCGCTTTCGCCCGCCAGGTAATGCGCCTGTGGTTGCACCGCCAACCCGGAAACACCCTGGGCCGTGCTGACCAGCGGCAAGCCGGCGGCCATTGCCTCCAACACCTTGAGCTTGGAGCCGCCGCCATGGCGCAACGCGGCGACAAAACCGGCGCAGCGCCGTTGCAGAGCGCACAGATCAGGAACAAACCCCAGCCACTCGACACGTTCATCCGGCCAACGGTCGCGCCAGTGTTCGGGCAAGCCGTAACCGGCCACCGCCAGGCGCGCGTTCGGACACTGCAGCCAGACCCGGGGGAATATCTCCTCAAGCAACCACTGCACAGCGTCCAGGTTCGGTGCGTATTCGTAATTGCCGACAAACAACAAACGCTGGCTCTGCGCATCGGCACTGACCTGGGCGAAGGCACGGCTGTCGACGCCATTGACCACCACGCTTACCGGCGTTGCAGTCAACGGCCGCATGGCCTGGGCGTCCGCCTCGGTCACCGCAATCACATGGGCGGCGGCATCGAAGGCCTTGCGCTCCCATTGCCGGCAGCGCCATTGGTCGTACTGCACGAACGGCGCGGCCCACTTGGGGAAACGGTCATAAGTGGCGCCGCCCAGGCTTGATTCCAGGTTGTGCTCGGTCAGCACAAACTCGCGCTTGCGCTGCTGCAAGGTGCGCAGAAACGGTTGCAGGCTGTAGCTGTGTTCCACTTGAATCACGTCCCAGCGCTCGTTCAACAGTTGCGCAAATTGGGCTTGCAACGGTGCCGACAGGCCATTGACCGTGGTCAGCAACGGCCACGGTGCGAATACGCCCGCGAGCAGGGTCATCGGGTGTTTCAGTGGCCGGCGCGGCACCACGATCAGGCGCTCGAGCAAGGGTTCAAGGGCTGCGTGCGCCGCGTCATCGGCCGGTGTCTTCGATTGCGCCAGCAGCGTGATGCGATGCCCGCGCTCACTCAAGGTGCGCAGCAAATGATACTGCCGGGTCTTGCCGCCGCTGGTGGTCGGCCACGGCAGGTAGGGCACAATCCATAGGATTCTCATGTACAGCTCTCCATGCCCGGGGCTACCACACCAGTATCTGCAAACTCGGCTTCACCACTGGGCGAATACCGTTGTCGTCGCTCAGGGTTTGCCGGGCTCCGGTCAGCGGGTCCAGCAGTTCTGCGCGTTTAATATCCGGCAGGCTGATGCTGCTGCCTTCGGCACTCCAGTACATCAACAGGTGTTTTCCGTCAGGCCGTGTCCAGGCCACGCTGTAGAAACTGTCCGGCACGTCCTTGAGTTGTGGCGTGGTGCCGGGTTTAAGAGAGGGACCGGTGATCTCAAGGAAGCGGGCGAGGGCGGTGTACACCGGCTTGGGTTCGCCGTCCAGGTTCAGCAGGCCGTAATGCTGGTCGCGTGGCGAGGCGCGTTGGTCGAGGTCGGACAGCGCGAACAGGAAAATCTTCTGATAGTCCTGGGACGCCATCAACGCCAGACGGCGCAAGGTGTAGTCGGCCTGCCCGTCGATACCGATCAGGTCCTGCATCTCTTTGGGGCCGGCATAGCTGGACCAGCCCCACTCGGTAGCCCATACGTTCTTGATCCCGGCGCCGTGCAGCATGGTATTGAGTTGATCACCGCGCAGCAGCACTTCGTTCTTGCCCGGTTCATCGGTTTCCGGGGTCATCGAATAAGGGTGATAGGCCGCGACCATGCCCAGGTTTTGCACGCCGAGCGCGCCGAGCGCTTCGAACATCAGGCTTTTGCCACGCGGCGGCATTTGGCTGTAGTACGCCATGCCGCCCATGACCTGCAGTTTGCCGGGCGCGGCAATATTCAACGCCTGGTGACTGGCCAATAACAATTGCCCGTACTCCTTGGCGTTGACTTCGGGGCGCCAGTTGTTCGGCAGGTTCTGCTCGTTCCATACCTGCCAGGCATCAATATTGGGGTAGCGCTTGGCCAGGAGTGCCAGGCGCAGCGCATAGATTTCGGGGTCCCGCGGGCGATACTGGTCCTGGAACTTCGCGCCCTTGGGGGCGGTGGTGATAAAGGGCGCCGAGCCCACCAGGTAAAACACCGAGCGGATTTTTTCAGCGCTCAGGGTGCGGTCCAGTTCATCGAAGGTGCTGAGTTGATAACCGTCTTCTGTGGGCTCCAGGCGATCCCAGTGCAGGTCGACCCGCACCCATTGCAATCCAAGTTTCTTGTATTGCGTGATCTGCTGGCGGTACTGCTCGGGCGTGAACCACAGAAAGTGCGCGTTCACGCCGAGGAAGTCCTTCCATACCACACTGCGCTCCGGGGTCAGGTTCACCGGCTGCGCATCGACTTTTTCACTCGACAGCAGGGCGCCACCCACGGCGATTGCCAGCACCAGCGGCAGATAGCGCCACATCGGGCGAACAGATGAAATATTCATCGCAACGGCTCCTCACAAGCATCCCGAAATAATTCGGCAAAACGTCGGGCCGTGGTGGCCCACTGGCGTTGGTGGCCGATTTCCGCTGCCCGGGTAGCCCATTGCCGGGCCTGCTGCGGGTCGAGGATCAAGCGGTTTAAGGCGTTGCTCAAGGAATCGATATCGCCCTGCTGATAGGTGATGCCATTGCCGCCGGCCACCTCTTCAGCAAAGGCACGCGCATTGGAGGTGATCACCCCGCGCCCGCAGGCATTGGCCCATGACAGCGCGCCACTGGTGCCACGCATCTGTCCCAGGAAACCGAGTTTTTTCGATTCGCGGTAGGGCAGCACCATCACATGGTGCGCCTGGATCGTAGCGGCGATCTGCGCTGATGGCAGGTCCAACTGCCAGTCCACCACATCCTCCAGGTGCAGCGCGATGATCTGTTGGCGCAGGCCGTCGAGGTAGTTGCCGGCCGGGTCGAAGGTCATTTCCGGGGCGGTGCCGCCGGCCAGGGTCAGGCGCACCTGGCCTCGGCATTGCGGGTGGGTGGCCAGTGACTGGGCCAGGGCCTGGAGCAGGTCCTCAATGCCCTTGCCGCGATAGATAAAGCCGAAATACAACAGACGCAACGGCGCAAGTGGCGGCAAGTCCTGGGCCGCGATGGGTAGGTTGCCGTGAGCAATCACCGCCACTTGCTGCGGACGCAGGCCCATGCGTTGGCGCAGGCAGTCGCCTCCCAGGTGGGTGAGGGTGATCAGCCGGCGCATCCCTTTGGCCAGGCGTCGTTCTTCGTGCAAGGTCAGCGGGTCGGCCAGCAGTGCCGCCGCCTGGGGCAACGGGTGGGGCAGGCGTTCAAGCAGGGTCAAGGGGAAAAACAGCTTGGCCCGGCGCCAGATCAAGCGCTCCGGGTCATGCACCGTAGCGGTCAACGGCAGTTGTGGTTGTGCCCGACGCAGGTAGTCAAGCGCCTGGAACTCACCGAAGCGCCCACCTCCCAGTTCGGCATGGACCAGATCCACACCGTGCCAGTCAAAGGCTTGCAAGCGCCGCAACTGTTCAGCCAGGTCCTGGCAACCCGCGAGGGGGGTCACCACTTCAAGGCCCAGTTCGATCAACGCGTTGCGCAAATGCGCGGCGTAATCGGCGATCCCGGTCTGCTCCGGCGGCAGAGGTGCCAGCAATGCAATACGCATCAGGCCGCACCGCGCCAGCTGTTGATCCGCGCCAGGACCTTGGCCGGTACCTCGAAGCGGCGGCGGTTGAGGATCATGCCGTCGACTTTGCCGAACGCGGTGGTCAGCAGCGACACCGCGTTTTCGATGGTCGGTACGGTACTGGTGCGGGCTTCGATCACCAGCACGATCTGGTCGGCACGGCGCAGCGTCAGGAAGGCCTGCGGGTTGGATGACAAGGCCGAGGCATCCAGCAACAGCACTTCACCCGCCGTGGGCGCGTTCGCCCCGTCGACCGAGACGCGATGGCCACGTTCTTCCAGCAGGCGCTTGAGCTGCTCGATGATAAACGTCACACCCTCGCCATGCCGCGCCGAGGTCAGGCCCAGGGCAAAGCCTTCACTGGCGATGCGCTCCAGGGGCAGCAGGCTGTACAAGCGATAGAGGCTGGCGGTGACGGCGGCCGGCGTGGCGTCTTGCACGTCGGGGATGCTGCTCCACAACGGCACCTGGAACATCTCCTGCAAGCGTGTGCCATCGTGGATGCGTTGGTCCAGCAGGTACAGCACATAAATGGTCAAGAAGCCCACGGCCACGCCGGCGGGAATGGCGAACAACAGAATCAGCAGGCTTTTGGGAAACACACGTGACGGGTTCAGGGTGGCGTGTTCGATCAGGGCGATGTTGCTGATCTGGCTGTTGTCCAGTTCATGATCGATTCGCGCCTGTTCAAGGTTGTCCGAGTACAACGCGTAGCTTTTTTCGGCGGCGCGCAGTTGTTGGCTCAGCTTGTTGAGTTCCGGCTCATCGGTCATCGCCTTGTCACGCTGGTCGCGCAGCTCGGCGAGGGTTTTGTCGTAGTTCTCGATTTCGCCGGCCAGTTTGCGCTCTTGTAATTGGGCGTCGATCACTTGCTGCTTGATGTTGATCACCAGGCTGTTGGGCGCGGTGTTTTGCGAGCGTTCCAGGCGCGTGGCTTCCTGAGCGCTGAGGGCTTCGATGTCGCGGATATTCTGCTCGATCTGATTGACCTGCGGCGTGCCCGGCAGGTAGGTGCGCAACAGGCGTGCGCGTTCCACTTGCAGCGCATTGAGCTGGCGCTTGAGGTCCAGTTGGGTGGGGTTGAGGCTGGTTTCGCGCATCGTCACCACGTCTGCCGGCTGGCTCTTGATCTGCTGGCTGGCGTTGGCCAGGAGGCTGCGAATGCCCGAGATCTGGTTTTGTGCGCTGACCTTGGCGTCGGTGACACGGTCGATCTGGCTGGTGAGGTTCTTCAGGCGCGCATCGACACTGATCGAATCGATCTGCTTCAAACGGACTTGCAGTTGGTCCTTCAGGCTCTGGATATTTTCCGCCACCTTGGCGCGTTCGGTTTCATAGAAGGTATGCAGGCTCTTGCGCCCGAGAATCCGCGCACGTTCCTCAAGGTAGGCGTTGACCCATTCTTCGACGACTTTTTGCGCCACCGCCGGGTCGTCCCAGGTAAAGGAAATCTCGATCACCGAAGAGCCTGGCTCGTGAGCGGCTTTGAAGTTCTTCTCCAGCGAGGTCGCCAGGCGCTCCAGCGGGCTTTGTTTCTCGGCAAGGCCTACGAACTGCAGCACGCTGCGCACGCCGTTGACGACTTCGCCAACGCCCTTCTTGACGTAGAACTTGGTGACCTTCCAGAAGCCCTGCGGCGGCTCGGAGGTCATCGCCATATAGCGCTCGGCAACGATATGCACGATGGGCCGGCCCGTGAGCATTTTTTCTTCGTCGACAATCGGGTCGTGCTGGGTGCTCGGGGCAATCAGCGTCTGGCGGTTGGCGGCTTCGATCGGCAAGGTGGTGTTGTCCCGCCCCGGCTTGACCAGCAAGCGCGCGTCGGACTCGTAGCGAGCCGGCAGCAGGAAGGCACCCAGCACCGCGACGACGATCGTGGTGATCACTGCCAGTTTGAATTCGCGGCGGTAGATGAAAAACAGCCGCAGCAGGTCGCGAAGAGAGCGGATTTCGATCACAGGATCACTCCATTGGACAGATGTTGTTCGCCGAATGAAATCGGCGTGCTCAAGTGATAAAAAGCCTGCGTCATGATCATGGCCTGATGTTGTAAGTGGTATCGCCGGACTTGTTGTTGAGCTGATAATTCAAGCCCAGTCCAACCCCTTTGTTAACCGGAAACAGCTTGGTGAAGTACATATCCACGGCCTCCACCGTCGCGCCGATGCCCGACTGCGGCACAAAGATCAAGTCGCCGCGCTGCAACGCCACCCGCGGGTGATTGGGGTTGGTCAACATGCTTTCCAGGCTGATGAAGTACGTCCTGTACTTGCCATCTGGCCCGGTGCGCAGCAAGGCCACGTTGGAGGCATCCGCCGAGGGCAATACACCACCGGAACTGAGCAGCGCCTGCTCGACGCTGACGTTGCCGGCCAAGTCGAAAAACGCCGGGTTGGACACCGCACCGCCGATAAACACCTTGTTGCTCGGCGCGCTGGCGATGTTCACCGTCACCGCCGGTTCGCGGTAGATGCGCTTGTACTTCTCGGTGATTTCCTTGCCCAGGTCTTCGGGCGTGCGCAAGGCGGCCTTGACCCGGCCAATATTGGGCACCGAGATCACGCCGTCGGGGCGCACGACGAATACGGTCATGTCATCGGCCGCCGCCGGCTCCTGGGCATCGCGCACGATCCGCAGCGAGTCGCCGGTCTGGATCAGCACCTGCGGCGGTGGCAGGTCGGCCAGGGTCAGCGCCGCTTGATGGCCGGCCTTGAGCGTATTGTTGTCAGGAAGCGGCACCCGCGCGGGGGTCGAACAGCCCGCCAGCCAGATTGAGGCACTCAAGAGGCTGAGCAGGGTAAGACGGGAACGTCGGTTGGTAGTCTTCATGACGGCTCAAGTCCAGTAGGTGGAAAACATGCCCAGGCGCCGTTTAAGCGCGTTGGGCAAGTGGCGTTCAAGGTGGCCGAGGCGATAACCCAGCAATTTAAAGGCGCTACGCACCACCACTTCCGGCGCGCGGTGCAGCGCGTTGGCCTCGCGCAATGCGCGCAGTTCGGCCAGCACATAACGTTTACCTTCGCCGCCGGCGTCGCCGAACGCCTGGCGAATCCACGCCTCGCGGCCGTAGAACACACCGATATCGAAGTAGCGCTTGAACTCGTCCAGCAAGCGGTAATCATGGGAGTGATACACCTGCGCGCTGGCGGCGTAGCGCACCTGGTAGCCGGCCAGCAACATGCGTGCGGCGACGTAGGCGTCTTCGCTGCCAATCACATCCTGGGGGAAACCACCCACCGCCTGCAGGGCGCTGCGCCGGTACACCGAAAACGAGTCGGAGCTGAAGCAGGTCTTGATCCCTAGCTGCGGTGCATCGGCCAGGCTTTTGCTGCGGCTGGCCGCCGGGTAATTGAAGTGCCGCGACTGTGCCCCCAGCACCCCTGCACCGGGGTGCGGCAGTTGCCGGCCGTAGGCCACGCCATTGAGCGGCTCCCGTTGCAATTCGGCGATCAGGTTGGTGAAGGTCTCGGCCGTGGCGGGGATCGCGTCCTGGGTCATGACGATCAAAGCGTCGCCGCCCACCTGTTCACTGGCCCAGCGCCGTGTGCCGCCGTGGTTGAAGTCACGGGCATCAATCACCTCCACACGCGCGCCAAACTCGCGAAAGCGCGCCACGGTGTCATCGCTCGATGCGCTGTCGACCACCAGCATCTCGTCCGGTTGCAAGGTCTGCATGCGCAGCGCTGGCAGCAGGCGGTCCAGATGGCTGGCCGCGTTGCGGGTGGGGATGATCAGGGACGTGCGCATCAGGGTTTCACTTCCACCGGAGCGCGGCCGTAGATGTCGTCATAACGCACGATGTCGTCTTCGCCCAGGTACTCACCGCTCTGTACCTCGATCATCACCAGGTCGATGATGCCGGGGTTGGTCAGGCGGTGTTTGTGGCCGGCGGGAATGTAGGTGGACTCGTTCATGTTGAGCAGGATCTCGCGCTCGCCATTGGTGATCATCGCTGCGCCGCTGACCACTACCCAATGCTCGCTGCGGTGATGGTGCATTTGCAGGGACAGCGAGCCTTTGGGCTTGACCACAATGCGCTTGATTTTGAAGCGCGTGCTTTCTTCCAGCACCGTGTAGGTGCCCCACGGGCGGGTGACCGTGCGATGCAGGCTGAACGCCGGGTGATTCTGGCGCTTGAGTTCGGCGACGATATAGCGCACGTCCTGGCTGCGGTGGGCGTCGGCGATCAACAGTGCGTCCGGGGTGTCGACGATGATCAGGTCGCGCACGCCCACTGCACCGAGTACCCGCTTGGGCGAGTCGATGTAGCAGTTATGCACGTCGTGCAGGATCGCCTCGCCATTGATCTGGTTGCCATTGTCATCACTGGGGGTGAGTTGGCGCAGCGCTTCCCAGGAGCCGATATCGCTCCAGCCAATGTTGCAGGGCACGACCGCGACCTTTGCGGATTTTTCCATCAGGGCCACGTCGATGGAGATGTCCGGCGCGGTACTGAAACCTTCCGGGCTCAGTTCACGCTGGCGACTGCTGCTGTTCTGCAGGCTCTGGCTGTGCTCGAGTGCGGCCTTGGCAGCGTCCAGGACTGCCGGGGCGTGGCTGGCCAATTCTTCCAACAGGCTGGCAGCCTTGAAGCAGAACATGCCGGCATTCCACAGGTGCTTGCCGCCGTCCAAATAGCCTTGGGCGGTGGCCAGGTCGGGCTTCTCGACAAAGCGCCGGACCTGAAACCCGGCCCCTAACGCTGCGCCTTGTTCGATATAGCCAAAGCCGGTTTCGGCACGGTCAGGCTGAATGCCGAAGGTCACCAGGTAACCGGCCTCGGCCAGTGCGCGGGCTTTTTCTACCGCTTGGGCGAAGGCCGCTTCATCAAGGATCAGGTGGTCGGCGGGCATCACCAGTAACTGCGCTTCAGCGTCGAAATGCTCCTGCACATGCAAGGCGGCCACGGCGATGGCGGCGGCGGTGTTACGTCCAAACGGCTCCAGCAGCAGCTCTAGGGCCAATCGCTGGGTGTTCACCGCGCGGTAGTCGTCGAGGGTGCGAAACAGCAGGTCGCGGTTGGTTACCGTCAGGATGCTCTCCACCCCTGGCAAGTGGCTGGCGCGCAGGAAGGTCTTTTGCAGCAGGCTCTGGTCGTCGCGCATGCGCATGAAGGGTTTGGGCATGTTCTGCCGCGAAACCGGCCACAGCCGCGTGCCCGAACCACCGGAGATGATGCACGGGATCAATCCGTTAAGAGGGTTCATCAATAGACTTCCTTGGTGGAAAGGACGGCCGGAACCGTCATGAAAACGATGTACAGATCCAGCCACACCGACCATTTGGCGATGTATTCCAGGTCGTATTCGACTCGCTTCTGGATTTTGAACAGGGTGTCGGTCTCGCCACGGTAGCCATTGATCTGTGCCCAGCCGGTGATGCCTGGCTTGACCCGGTGGCGTGAGCTGTATTCGCTGACCGCTTGCTCGAACGGAACCCCGGCGGCCTTGGTGGCCGTGGCGTGAGGGCGCGGGCCGACCATCGACATATTGCCCAGCAGCACGTTGAACAGTTGTGGCAGCTCATCGATGCTGGTCTTGCGAATGATCCTGCCTACCCGGGTGATGCGCGGGTCCTGGCGTGTGGTCTGGTTCTCGGCGTTCAGGTCGGTCTGTTCGACGTACATCGAGCGGAACTTGAACACCCGGATCAGGTTGTCGTTGTAGCCAAAGCGCTTCTGGCGAAACAGCACCGGGCCCTTGGAATCGAGCTTGATCGCGATGGCCGTCGCCAGCATCACCGGTGACAGCAACAACAGGCCGATGCTGGCCAGCAGCAGGTCTTCGCAACGCTTGATAAAGGGCGACCAGCCGCGCAGCGGCAACTGCGAGGTGTTGAACATCAGGATGCCGCCCACATCGGTGATGCGGTTATGCCCATAACGCAAGGCAGCCATGTCGGGCACCAGCATGACGTTCACCGACATCTGCCGCAGGCGCTTGACCAGCCCGTTGATACGCTGCTCTGCGGCCCAGGGCAGGGTGATCATGACCTGGCTGACCTGTTCGGAGCGGATCAGCTTTTCCAGGTCGCGGGTATTGCCCAGCAAGGGCAGGCGGCTCAATTCCTTGGGAATGCGCTCGGTACGGTCGTCGATAAAGCCGATCAGGCCGGAACGGATATCGCTGTTGCGCGACAGGTGTTCAGCCACATGCACCGCCGTCTCGGTAAAGCCCAGGATCACCGTACGTTGCAAGAACTTGCCGTTCTTCATCAAATGGCGATACAGGCGCAGCATCAATATCCGCTCCACGCCAAACAGCACCAGGCTCATGGAGAACCAGGCCGTCAGGTTGCGTGGGCTCAACTGTGGGAACAGCAGCAGGATCTGGTACATGAACAGCAAGATGCAAAACGCCGAGACCCAGGCCACCAGCATCACGCGAAAACGCAGGCGATTGCTGAACAGATCCTCGGAGTACACCCCCAGGGCCTGGAACAGAATGATGGTCAAGAGCGCAAAGAATACCAGCAGGCCCAGGTAGTGGTTGCGCATGTGCTCGGCGACAGGTTCCGGGTAGAACAACAGGATAATTGCCGGCACCACAGCAGTGAGGCCGTGGATCAGTTTGACGAAGACGACAAAAAACTCAACGAAACCGGGACGAGTCAAAAACAGGCTATCGACCGACGATTTACCGCGCATAGATCAGATCCTCAATACACCACCAGAACGTTCCTGTTCGTTTTGCTCATCCATAAGGCAGGTTTGCTTTACAAGTGGTGCAAATCGAACAACTGCAGTTGCTGGGTAATACGTAATGCCTGTTCAGACGCAGGAATTTACGGAATGATGGCTAAATAGTGGCTTCCTTGAGGTTCCGTGTCAATGTTTTGGCTTTTTTTCGCCGTCGCCCTCAATGGCTCTCATGAGACCCATGGTATGACGATTTATTGACATTGGAGGCCGTGTTTTCAGAAAAATCGAGAATCGATGATGGCTTTTTGGAGTGTAGGAACAAACGTGGGGATTTGCCTGCCAGCGAAAAAAGCTTTTTTTGACAGAAGCAGGGCGGGGGAAGGGGGGTTGTCGAACCAGAGCCGGCTTGCCGGCTCTGGTGCAAGGACTGGTGATGTTTAGAAGTTGCCTTTGAGGCTCAGCGTGAGGTTGCGCGGCTCTCCATAAAGATTACCCCAGCCTGAGGTACCCACGGTCTGGTAGTAGTTTTTATCGAACAGGTTGTTGCCGTTGAGCGCCACCGTCCAGGTGTCGTCCACCTGATACGCAATGCGCGCATTCCACAACGCATACCCGGCCTGCTCCAGTTTGATGGTTTGCAGGCGGTAGTTACTGCTCTGGGCGTTGACCCCTGCGCCCACTGTCCATTTTGACAGTGCACCGTCCAATTGGTAGTCGCCCCATAAACGCAGCATATGCCGGGGTACGTAGGTGTTGGACACCGCGCCTTCGGCTGCGCTGTCGATGTTCTTCAGGTTTTTGGTTTGCGTGTAGGTGTAGCCGCCAAACACTTGCAGACGTTCAAGCAATTCGCCGCTCAGCTCGGCCTCGACCCCTTGGGCGCGAACTTTGCCAGTGTCGGTGTAGCAGTAGCCGTCGGAGGAACTGCCGCAGCGGGTGATGAAATCGGTTTGGGCGGCGTTTTTTTCGATGGCGCGAAACAGCGCCAGGGAACTGTTAAGGCGCCCGTCAAACCATTCGCCCTTGATACCCAGCTCATAATTCTCACCCATTTTCGGCTTGAGGGCCGAACCGCTGACCGTGGCGTAGGAGCTTTGTGGCTGGAAGATATCGGCGTAGCTGGCGTACACCGAAAGGTTGTCATTGAGGTCGTAGATCAGCGCGGCAAACGGCGTGACCACCCCGGTTTCCTTGGTGCGCGCATCCTGGTCGGCCCACTCGCCCCAGGCCAGGTTCAAGGACTCACGGCGGTTTTCATACCAACTGACGCGACTGCCGAGAACCAGCATCAACGGTTCGGCCAGGCGCAGGCGCAAGGTGGCGTAGGCGCCGTATTGGGTGGCGGTTTCCTTGACCGTACCGCCCCGGTACATATTCGGCCAGAAGGTGTCGTTGGCCGGCTCCGGGAAGTGGTGGTCGGGTTGATAGATGCTCTGGCGAGTCGGCAGATTCCGGATCGCGTAGACGTCGTCCTGAGTGCCACGGCTGCCGTTGGCGCCGATGATCAGTTCATGCGCCAGGCCGAAGGCTTCGAACTTGCCGTCCAGGTAGGCGTCGAGGCCGAAGTCCTTGTGATCGTAGTCCATCAGCGCGGCGTAGGAATTGGCAGTGGGCGCGGGATCACCATAGGCGATAGTGCCTTCGCTGGCGGCGTACTTGGTGTCTTGCAGGTTGCGGCTATGCACGGCGGCGACCTTGAGTTGCCAGTCGTCGTTGAAGTGGTGGGTGAGGTCGGCGAAGAAGGTGGCGCGCTGGCTTTGCCAGTCGTTCCAGGATTGGCCAAGGCAGGTGGAGCGGCTCAATTTGGCGCTCTTGCCATCCTTGTAACGCGGTAGACCGCCCCAGCACGGGCTGGCGTCGATGTCTTCGTAGCTGGCGCCCAGCCCCAGGGTGGTGTCGGGGTTGAGGTCGACATCCAGCGCGGCGTAGAAGGCCTGGTCCTTGCGTTTGGAAATATCCATGTAGGAACCGCGATCCTGCTGGCTGAATGCCGCGCGGCCGCGCACGGTGCCGCTGTCATTCAAGGGGCCGCCGGTGTCGACGTCGGCCCGGTAGTTGTCCCAGGTGCCAGCGGCCAGCGACAGGCTGGAGGTCGGCTTGGCCTGGGGGCGTTTACGCACAAAATTGACGGCACCACTGGCGGTACCGGCACCCTTGAGCATGCCGGCTGCGCCCTTGAGCACTTCCACGCGGTCGTAGATCGCCATGTTGGCGCTGAAACTGTCGGCCTGTACGTAGTCTTTGCCCATGTCCAGCGGTACGCCGTCGTACTGGTATTGGCCGAGCATCTTGAAGCCACGGGAATAGAAATATTTACCGCCCATGGGGGATGCGTAGGCGGTGATTCCCGGGGTGTGTTCCATCACGTCTTCGATGGTGGTGAGGTTCTGGTCGTCCATCAGTTGGCGGGTCATCACACTGACCGATTGCGGGGTTTCCCGCAGGCTGTGTTGACCTTTACCGATGGTGACCGCGCCCGTGGTGTAGGAACCGCTGCCATCGGTGGTGGCACCCAGACGCTCGCCGGTGACGGTGGTGGCGCCCAGGTTCAGCGCGCCGGTCTCGGCGATGTGTGGCAATAGCAGCCAAGTGCTTGCGCCTTGACGTTGTGCCTGCAAGCCGTGGCCACGCAAGAGTTCGCCCAAGGCTTGCTCGCGCTCATAGCGCCCGTTCAAGCCTGGGCTCGACTTGTTGGCGACGCTGGTAGCGTCGTAGGACAGGCTGATGCCGGCCTGGCGGGCGAACTGGTCCAGCACGTTGGCCAGCGCACCTGGGGCAATCTGCCAATCGCGTGCCTGGGTGTCGTTGGCGAGTGTTTCGGCCATCACGGCCAGCGGCAGGGCGCCGCCGCTCAGGCAGGCGCCCAGCAGGGCGGCCTGCACCGCGCGCTTGAGGGGGGAACGTTGGGAAGGGAACGCTTGCATGACCGCGGGATGCTCCTTTAAGGAAGTGAACAGAACCGGCCTGTTGATCGGCCTTTCCTTACAGGTCGAGCGGCAATGAGAAATAACCTCATTTATTTTTTATGCACTAAGCGCGGGACGTAACCGTCACCCAATAACGGCTGCGATAGGTGACGTTGACCGCCAGCGACTGCGCCACCAGGTTGAGCACCTGGTCGGTGTCATCCAACTGGTAAGTGCCCGATACGTGCAACCCGGCCACGGCCTCGCTGCAGCGCACCAAACCGTTGCGGTAGCGGCTCAGCTCGGCGAGGAAATCATCCAGGCGCATGTTGTGGGCGCTGATCACGCCGTCGCTCCAGGCCCAGGGATCCAGGCCGTTGGCGATCGGTGGGCGCAGATGGGTGCGGTCGAACAGCACCTGTTCGCCGGGGTTGATCAGTTGGCGCGCGCTGCTGTCGTACAGGTCGGCATACACCGCCACGCTGCCTTGTTGCACGGCGAGCAACGTGCCTTGGCCTTCTTCGCGTACCAGAAAGCGCGTGCCGAGGGCACGCAGGTAGCCGTCACGGGTTTGTACCCAGAACGGTCGACTGTCGGCGCCGGTGTTGATCAGCATTTCACCCTGGCGCAGGCGGACCCGGCGCCGTTCGGTACTGAGCGCAACGTCGATCGCACTGGCGCTGTTGAGCTGGATCTGGCTGCCATCGTTGAGTGTCACCCAACGACGCTCACCGGTGGCGGTGCGGTAGTCGGCCATCAACACCGGCAGGGGCGTGTGGTCGCGCCCGAGCCAGGCGAGGCCGGCGGCGCCGGCAAACAGGCCCAGCACCTTCAAGGTGTCACGGCGACTGATGCGTTGGCGTGCGCCGTTGAGGGCATGGCGCCCGGCACCGGCGGGCACGTGGCTGAACTCATCGCTCATGGTGGCCACCCGTTGCCACACCCGTTGGTGCTCGGGGCTGCTCTGCAGCCACTGTTCGAACGCAGCAGTGCTGACGTCATCGGCGATGTTGAAACGCAGCCGGATCATCCACTGGATGGCCTGGTCGACCAGGCGCGGGTCAAAGTTCGGCATAACGTAACCGGTAGCAGGCATGCAGGGCTTTGGCCAGGTCGCGCTCAACCGTGGCCTTGGACACGCCCAAACGCAGGGCAATTTGTGCGCAGGTCAGGCCGTCCAGTTGCGCCAGCAAAAACGCTTCGCGCACCCGTGGCTTGAGCTGGTCGAGCAAGCGGTCGATGCGCTCCAGGCTGTCAAGGATCAACAGGCGGGTTTCTTCCGACGGCACATCCACTTGCGGGAAGTGCGCCAGGCTTTCAAGGTAGGCGCGCTCCAGCTCGCGGCGCCGGTACTGGTCGATCATCAGGCTGCGCGCAATGCTGCTCAGGTAGGCGCGCGGTTGTTGCAAGGTCTGTTGTTTGCGCGCGTGGAGCAGCCGCACAAAGGTTTCCTGCGCCAGGTCAGCGGCATGTTCACGACAGCCCGTGCGCCGGCTCAACCAGCCGCGCAGCCAGGAAGAATGGGCATGGTAGAGCTGGCCGATAGCGGCAGAGTCCAGAGGATGGTCGCTC
This sequence comes from Pseudomonas sp. B19125, assembly GCF_044218855.1. NCBI lineage: Bacteria > Pseudomonadati > Pseudomonadota > Gammaproteobacteria > Pseudomonadales > Pseudomonadaceae > Pseudomonas > Pseudomonas sp. B19125. The sequence continues at coordinate 4,788,497 of NZ_CP162589.1, read as the reverse complement.
AACAGGGGCATCCTGACGCAGGGTCTTATTGATAATGTTTCGCATTCTAATCGTTGGTTGTGGCAATGAGCAATCACCCGACATGACCGTTGGCGAAGAATGTATCCAGCACAATTTTTTGTTGCCGCACGGCGCGCCGTTTAATCTGCAGGCTTTCTCTGGTGGAGGGCTTGAGCATGATGGACCTTGCAACCCTTGCGGTGTTTTCCGGCGCTGTTTTGCTGTTGCTGCTGTCGCCGGGGCCGAACATGGCGTTTGTGATCAGCCATGGCGTGAGTTATGGCTGGCGCGGTGGCGTGGCTTCAAGCCTGGGGATCTGCGTGGCGGATTTGCTGTTGACCGCCTTGACGGCCAGTGGGGTCACCGCCTTGGTCGCCAGTTGGCCGCCGGCGTTTGATTTGATTCGTTACGCCGGGGTGATCTACCTGCTGTGGCTGGTGTTCAAGACCTTGCAAAAAAACACCGGCCTGGACATGAGCCAGGTCCAGCGCGTGCGTTTACGGCATGTGTTTGTGCAGGCCATGCTCAACAGTTTGCTCAACCCTAAGGCGTTGCTGTTTTTCATGGTGTTTCTGCCCCAATTCGTCAGGCCCGAGGCCGGCTCCATTGCGGTGCAGCTGTGGGTGCTGGGCGGCGTTCTGACCCTGATCGCCGGGGTTTTCCACGCCTTGCTGGGCATTTTTGGCGGGGCGATAAGCCGAGTGTTTGCGGGCAGCAGCCACAGCGCCAGGCTGCAGAAATGGGGCCTGGCGACCGTGCTGACGCTATTGGCGGCGCGGTTGGCGTTTATGTCCCGGCCTGCCTGACCCACCGCCATTACAGCACTACCGCCACAGAATTTGCTGCGCAGGTGCCATCAGCCCAACCGCGCCGCCGCCCGCGCCACAATTTCACCGCGCACCCGACGCGATTCCGCCGTGCGCTTGTGGGCTTCTTCCAGCACATGTTCAGGCGCGGTGCTCGGGCTGCCCGCGTCAAACGGCGGTGCCGGCGCGTATTCGATCTGCAGTTGCACCAGCTGTGCGGCGGCTTCGCTGTACAGCTCGGCGGCCAGGGTCAACGCAAAATCGATCCCCGCAGTAATCCCGCCACCGGTGAACAGGTTGCCGTCACGCACCACGCGCGCTTGCACCGGGATGGCGCCCAGCGGGGCGAGCAGGTCGTGGTAAGCCCAATGGGTGGTGGCTTTACGGCCGCGCAGCAAACCGGCCGCGCCGAGCACCAGTGAGCCGGTGCATACCGAGGTCACGTAGCGGGCGGTCTGCGCCTGGGCTTTGAGGAAGTCGAGTGTTTGCGGGTCTTCCATCAAGGCACCGACGCCGGAGCCGCCGGGCACGCACAGCACATCCAGGCGCGGGCAGTCGGCATACGTCATGGTCGGAGTGAACACCAGTCCGGTGCTGGAGGTGATCGGTGCCAGGTCTTTCCACACCAGGTGCAGCTTCACATCCGGCAGCGACCCCAGCACGTCATAGGGGCCGGTAAGGTCAAGCTGCTGGATACCGGGGAACAACAGAAAACCGATCTGCAAGGTCATGAATCAAGCTCCGATAAAGGGGTGGACGGCTTCACTGTAGAGGCCTAGGCTTTGGCGAATACGCCATTGAGCCCACAAATCACGCCAATCATGACCCGGATCATCCACGTTCTCGCTTTTGAAAATGCCCAAGTGCTCGACGTGACCGGGCCGTTGCAGGTGTTCGCCTCAACCAATGACCTGGCGCGCCAGCGCGGCCTGCCGTTGCCTTACGCGGTTTCGGTGGTCGCCGCGCAGGATGCGCCGGTGATGACCTCCGCCGGCCTGGCGTTGGTGGCCGAGCCGCTGCCCGCGCTGGATACACCCTGCGACACATTGGTGATCGCAGGCGGTTGGGGCGTGTATGGCGCTGCCGAAGACCCCGCGTTGGTGCAGTGGGTGCGCGAAAAGGCCAGGCACACACGGCGCATGACGTCGGTGTGCACCGGGGCTTTTTTGCTCGCCGCCAGCGGCTTGCTCGACGGCTGCCGCGTGGCCACCCACTGGACGCGCTGTGAAGAGCTGGCGCGCAAGTTTCCCGCGCTGACGGTGGAGTCCAACCCGATCTTTATCCAGCAAGGTGCGGTGTGGACCTCCGCCGGTGTCACCGCCGGCATCGACCTGTGCCTGGCCCTGGTGGAAGAAGACCTGGGCCGCGCCGTCGCCCTTGAAGTGGCGCGGCATTTGGTGGTGTTCCTCAAGCGTCCGGGCGGGCAATCGCAATTCAGCGCGACGTTATCGCTGCAAAAGGGCGACAGCCGTTTTGCCGACTTGCACGCCTGGATGGCCGAAAACCTTACCCTGGATTTGAACATCGCCACGTTGGCCGCCCAGGCTGGCATGAGCGAGCGCAGTTTTGTGCGCCACTACCGCACCGAAACCGGCCAAACCCCGGCACGCGCCGTCGAACTGATCCGCGTGGAAACGGCGCGGCGGCAGTTGGCCGACAGCACGGCGTCCATCAAACGCATTGCCGTGCAGTGCGGGTTCGGCTGCGAAGAAACCTTGCGCCGCAGCTTTCTGCGCGCGTTATCGGTGACGCCCCAGGCTTACCGCGAACGCTTTTCGCCGGTGTCGTGAGCGAGCAGTTCAAACAGCGCCTCAAGGGTCACCTGCGGCGCTTCCTGGAACACATTGTGGCCAACGCCCGGCAACACCTGGCGCCGATACTCGCCGCTGAAGCACGCCACATCGTCGTCCTCGACCGGGGCCGGGCCGACGCCATCATCGGCACCGCACAGCGAAATGCTCGGCACCGAGATCGGCGGTTGCAGCGCCAGTGCCTGTTCGATGGCTTCCAACGCCGGGTCGCCGGGGGCGTACATGAAGCGATGGCGATAGGAGTGAATGACCACCTCGACAAAATCCGGGTTATCAAATGACGGCGCGGTCTTGGCGTAGAGGCTCGGTCCTTCGGCCCAGGTCGGCGACCACAGCTTCCACAGCAGCTCGCACAGCTCGCGGCGATTGGCAGTCAAACCGTCCACACCGCGCTGGGTGTGAAAGTAAAACTGATACCACAAGCGATGCTCTGTCTCGGGCGCACCCGGCTTGAGTGAGTTGGCGATGTCCTGAATGTTATAGCCATCTCCCGTCACCAACCCACGTACGCGCTCGGGCCACAGCGCGGCGACGATACACGCGGCGCGGCCACCCCAGTCATATCCCGCCAAAGTGGCTTGCGGGATGTGAAGGGCATCCATGAAGTCCAGCAAATCCTTGGCCAACGCCGCCTGTTGGCCGGAGCGCATGACCTGCTCATTGATAAACCGCGTCGGGCCATAGCCGCGCAGGTAAGGCACCAGCACGCGGTAGCCACGCTCGGCCAGCACCGGCGCGATGTCATCGTAGCCACGCGGGTCGTAGGGGAAACCGTGCAGCAGGATAATCGGCGCGCCGCCTTCGGGGCCGTGGGCTTCATAGGCCACGTCGAGCATGGAGGTGCGCACGTAGAGCAGCTGGGCGAGTGGGTTCATGGTGTAAATACCAAATGATTGATCGAACGATAGATACCTGTGGCGAGCGAGCTTGCTCGCCACAGGTCAGGGTCAGGCCAACGTTGCTGGAACTCTAGCTCAAGCCGATGACGGTGCATTGCACGCTTGAAGTCAGTTGCCTGACTTGTCTAGCCCGTCGGTTGCGGTGCGCCAGTCTGGGACGTGAATGAGGATGGAAATGATGGGATTCAACCGAACACCACCTGTTGCCAGTGGCTTTCGCTGATGATTGCGATGGGAACGCCGCTGTTTCGCAACGCCACTGCTTTCTTGATTTTCGTACCGTAGGAACTGTGGAGCCACTGCTCATTGCCAATGCTGCCCACCACCAGGAAATGGACTTTTTTACTAACAGAGTTTCCGATCACGCCTCCTCGTTCGAGTACGAGCGACTCGCAGTCTTTGCGAGGGCCGTATGCCATGACTCCTGTAAACAGGAAAACCCTGCCCTGCCAATCGAGCTCAGGAACCGGGTCGTTCAACGGCAGGCTGCTAACGCCTGTCGTGCGCTGAGGCGCCCCAATTGGAAGGCCCGAGAATTGATGCAGCATTTCCAATAGCTCGTTCGACTCATCTTCATCCAGCACACCGTCGCTCAGCATATTGGCGAGACGTTGATAAAGAATGTTAACGACCGGATCTTCAAGTTGTATCAGATGGGTCTCTATCCAAGTTTTGAGAAACTCGGCTTCCCTTTGGTTGATTTTTCCATCAGCCGTCAAGCCGGCGGTAATCCCGACCAATGCATCGGCAGAGCGTCGGTCAATACGTGCCTGGTGAAAGAAAATGCTTCGCTCGAATTCCTTATGAAGATCCATGCGTCCTGCTCCTTAACCTTCAGATTCCGTGGTCTGATTGATGTACTTCGCTTTGTCGGGCGTGAACGTAACCATCATGTGAGTACGCGAGCACGTTTTAGGGACCTCCTGCGCAGGATCAATATCCAGTTGCCAGTGCCCGACCAACCTCCCAACATTTGATCAAGCCTTTATCGTAGCTTTCCCACGTTTCGCTCCAGCTCAATATAGGTCGGATCGGTGTGCTTACATCTCTTTCAATACGTAGGATCATATTCATTCCTTGAATATCAGGGCGCGTTAAGTGGCATCGGTATCGTTATAGGCCTCTCAGTGGTTGTCTATACACTCTTGCGCCAATAACCCCAGCACCCTCAGGTCATGCCGCTGGCCATTCCAGAACCCTGCGTCTCGTAATGTGCCTTCGGTTTTAAAACCCAGGCGTTTCAATAGCGCTACAGAAGCAGTGTTCTGCGGGTGCACCAAGGCTTCGACGCGATGCAACTGCATATGCTCAAAGCCCCAATCGAGCATGGCCTGCAAGGCTTCGCTCATCAAGCCCTGCCCACGAGCAGCAGGTGCCAGCTCGCAGGACAAAGCGCAACTGTTCCAGGCGCGGTTCCACTTGAACAGGCCGCAGCTGCCGATCAATTTGCCTTGGTGTTCAAGGCCCCAACGTGTGCCTGGGTTTGGGTGGGTGCGCCACTGGGCGAACGTTTCGATCAGGGCTTCGGCCTGGGGGAGGTCAGTCATCGGGTCGACGCCGAACCAGCGCATGCTCGCGGCATCCGCGTGGATGGCGAACAGCGCGGGGGCGTCGCTCACTTGCAGTTCTCGCAGGTGCAGGCGCGGGGTAGCGAGGGCAGGAAATCCGCTCATGGCGCTAGTGTCGCGAAAACCGGCTCGCGATCAATGATTTTGGCAAAAGGATGCCACCCCACATCTACCTCCAAGTTTTCCGAGCAGTCTAACGACGGGACTGCCCATTGTGCACAGCCCACCTCAGGGTTGCCACACGGTCTTTTCCCCACTGAGCTTACGGTCCAAAAACGTCGCCGCACTGATCAATGCCAGGTGGCTCAGCGCCTGGGGCGTATTGCCCAGGTGACGGGCCTGGCTGTCGAACTCTTCGGCGTACAGGCCCAGTGGGTTGGCGTAGCGCAGCAGTTGTTCGAATTCCAGGTGGGCTTTCTCCACTTGGCCGGCGCGGGCCAGGCATTCGACGTACCAGAACGAGCACGCAGTAAAGGCGCCTTCGGTGCCTTGCAGGCCGTCGATCTGGCTGTCGTCGTTGCGGTAGCGATAGACCATGCCGTCACGCACCAGGCTTTTCTGGATTGCTTCCAGGGTCGACAGCCAGCGCGGGTCGGTGGCCGCGACGAAGCGCACCAGCGGCATCAGCAGCATCGAGCCATCCAGTGCGGTGCTGCCGATATGTTGCACAAAGTGCCCGCGCTCTTCGTTCCAGAAATTGCTCCAGATATCGGCGTAGATGGCCTGACGGGTCTGGTCCCAGCGTGCGAATGGGGCCGGCAGCGAGCGTTTGGAGGCCAGGCGGATTGCGCGGTCCAGCGCCACCCAGCACATCAGCCGCGAATGCAGGAAGTGATGCTGCTCGCCGCGCATCTCCCAAATCCCCACATCTTTCTGGTTCCAGATTTCGCAGACTTGGTCGGCCACTTCCACCGTGTGTTTCCAGCCTTCGTGGGAAATCGCCTCGCCATATTTGTTAACCAGGTACACCGCGTCCATCAGCTCGCCGTAGATATCCAACTGGATCTGGTCGAACGCCTCATTGCCGACGCGCACCGGCTTGGCGCCGCCGTGCCCGGTCAAGTGATCGAGTGTGGTTTCCGGCAGCTCCTGGCGCCCATCAATGCCGTAGAGGATATTGATTTTGGTCGGCTGGCCGCAGCAATCGCTGACTCGGCCTTTGAGCCAGCGCATGTAGCTGTTGGCTTCCTCGACAAAGCCCAGGCGCATAAACGCGTAAACGGTGAACGAGGCGTCGCGGATCCAGGTGTAGCGGTAATCCCAGTTGCGTTCGCCGCCGGGTGATTCCGGCAGGCCGAAGGTGGCGGCAGCGATGATTGCGCCGTGTTTGCGTGAGGTCAAAAGCTTCAAGGCCAATGCCGAGCGGTTGACCATTTCACGCCAGCGCCCACGGTAATTTGATTGCGCGATCCAGCCGCGCCAGAACTTCAGAGTGCGTTCCAGGTACAGGTCGGTGCAGTCATTGGTGACGCGTGGGTCGTCGGCGCCACCGAGGACAAATTCGGCGCCTTCCTCCTGGCTCAGGCTAAAGCTTGCGACTGCCGCGTGGTCTTCGAGGTTCAGCGGATGGCTACCGACCAGGCGCAGGGCGGGCTGGCCGTCAGCCGTAAACAGCACGCCACCGTTGTCGGTCGTCGCCTGGGTTTGTGCGCGGGAATAGTCATGGCGCACGGCGCAGCGCAGGTGAAGGGTGGCTTTGCCGCTGACCACACGCACGCGGCGAATCAACAGCGGCAGGTCGTCGACGTCTTCGCCAACGGTCAGCAGGTCAGTGATTTCCACCACGGCTTCATCGCTCAGCCAGCGGGTTTGCAGCACGTTGGTGTCGGGCAGGTAGATTTGCTCGCGGCGTGCGTTGGGCAGGTCGGGGGTGAGTTGGAAAACACCGGCTTCGGGCGTGTCCAGCAGTGAGCAGAAGATTGATGGACTGTCGAATTCCGGCCAGCAGAAAAAATCGATGCTGCCTTTGTCGTTCACCAGCGCTGCGCTACGCATATCGCCGATGATGCCATGGGCATCGATGGCGCTCTGTTGTTCATTCTTGAAATCAACCATTGCCACGAAACTCCGGATAAAGGCTCATGCCGCCATCAATAAACAAGGTGCTGCCCACCACGTAGTCGGAGGCATCACTGGCCAGCCAGACCACCGCATTGGCCACGTCTTCCACGTCGCCTACGCGGCCGTAGGGAATCAACTTGAGCAATTCTTTTTCAGCCGCGCCTTCAGTGGCCGCACGGTTGATTGCCGTGCGAATCGCCCCTGGCGCGATGCCATTGATGCGGATGCGCTGTTCACTGACTTCCTGGGCGAGGGTGCGCATCAGCATCTCCACACCGCCCTTGGAGGCTGCGTAATTCACATGCCCGGCCCACGGGATGACCTGGTGCACCGAACTCATATGGATGATTTTGCCGGCCGCCCGCGAGACGCCGTCGCGAATGCCTTGGCGATTGAAGATCCGCACGGCGGCGCGGGCGCACAGGAACTGGCCGGTGAGGTTGACGCCGATCACGGTGTTCCAATCGTCGAGGGTCATGTCGACCAGATTGGCGTCTTTTTGCAGGCCCGAGTTGGCCACCAGAATGTCCAGGTGACCGAAGGCCTCAAGGGTCTGGGCGAACAGGCGCTCCACGTCGGCTTCTTTGGACACGTCACCGCCGATGGCAATTGCCCGCCCGCCGCCTGCGTTGATCTGCGCAGCGAGGGCTTCGGCTGGCGCCGCCTGGGAGTTGTAGTTGAGCACCACGGCCGCGCCGGCTTCGGCCAACGCCTTGGCTGCGCCTGCGCCGATGCCGGAACTGGCGCCGGTGACCAGGGCCACTTGTTGCTGCAAGGAGATCTGCATTGCCCACCCACCGTTCTATGAGAGTCCTTTGTGCTGACTGACACGTGTCGGTAGAAGTTCAGCAGTCGCAAATGGGTTTTTCGATTGAAGCGCTTAGCTTTTAGGAATAAAAAACACAATATAGATAATTAAAAGTAATTAATAAACCGCTAAAAATCGTTTGACAGGATTTTTCTCTAGGCGTCTTATAAGCACACCTAAATGTGCTCCGCTGGTAGTTCAGAAGTCATCGCGGATATACCTATAAGAGATGCCCATGTACCCATTGGCCTTTATAGGGGAACTACCAGTTCAGGAGGCTGCGCCTGTCCGCGTGGGCGTGCCTAAGTTAGTGATCTTCGACTGCGACGGTGTACTTGTACACAGCGAAGAAATCACCCTGTCTGTATTGATCTCCCTGCTGAATGAACAAGCACGTCGTGACGCACCAGAGGCTACGGGCCTTGACTTAGTAGAATTTATTGAGCGCTTTCGTGGGCGCAAGATTGCCGACTGCTTACGTGAAGCTGAACGGGTATTGAGTATTTGCCTGGACAGTCAGTTTGAAGAAGCTTTCCGTCAGCGTGCACGGATCGATTTGACGGCGCAGTTAAAACCTACCGATGGAATAAGAGAAGTACTGGAGGGCCTGACGCTACCTTTTTGCGTAGCCTCCAGTGCGCCCCGTAATAAAATAGAACACTGTTTACGTCTCACGGGACTGTTGTCTTATTTTGAGGGGCACATATTCAGTTGTTACGAGTTGGGGCGTTGGAAACCAGACCCTTTAGTATTTTTAACGGCGTGCGCTGCTTATAACGTCGACCCTCGTGATGCATTGGTTATTGAAGACAGTGTTGCCGGCATTCGCGCGGCGGTTGCGGCGAATATAAGCGTGTTGGGTTTTGGGCCCGTGGGCCGACATTTAATTTTGGCTGATGCCGGGGCGTTGCCTTTTTCCAATATGCGTGAATTACGCACGGCGCTAGCGTGATATGACTACTCAGGGAGGAGGCGTTGTGAAGACTTCAGGTTATACAGAGCGGCTAAAGGGTAATGATCAACGTTCGGAGGTCTGGTGGGATTCGTCGCCTGCCGTCTATGTGCCTTATAAGAAACACTTGCTTGAAAAATACCCGGCAGCGTCCGGCTGCATAGAGCAGTTAATGCCAGACACATTTTCGCAACCCGGTGGGTTCAGCAATGTGACGACAAACCCTCGACTGGTCACTGCGGTGATTCTTGAAAAACGCGAGTATTGGTTGTCGCGGTTTAATCTTGCCAAACTGGCGCCCCAAGAGTTGCGCAGGAAACTGTACGACGAAGTGATCGTGCAGGGGGCTGCGGATCTGAAGCAACGCTGGGTTCAATCCGGGCAGTGTGAAGGCTGGATTAGCGCTCAAGTTGATCCGGTCGATGTGCGCTGCGCTGAACGCATGACTGCCAGGGGAGTGGCGCTGCGTCAGTTGTCTGCGAATGTGATGGTGAAGGTCCCCGCAAGCCAGGAAGGCCTTACGACTGTCGAGCACTTAGTGGCGCAAGGAAGTTCTCTCAACATCACGTTCTGCTTCACTGTTTCGCAATTCAAGGCAGGCATCCAGGCAATAGAGCGTGGAAGGGTGACTGCACGCAGCAAGGGTGTTGACACAAGCCATTGCAAGTACGTGATCACGTTCATGATCGGCCGCTTCGCCTGTCAACCCGAGCTTGCGTTACAAGCGGCGGAGCGTGGCCTGACGCTGAGTCCAGAGGATCTGCGCTGGGCCGAGTTGCTGGTTTATGAGCAGATACAGGCGCTGGTCTCGGCGTCTTCCGTTCCAGTCAAAACCCTGCTTTCCAGTATAAAAGTCGATGTCGACGAGCGTGGAAACAAGCATTGCTGGCACTTGGAGAAGACCGGCTTGTCGGCGACGTGCTACACACTGACGCCGGAGGTGGTTGAGTTTTTGATTGAGCGCGAAAGTCGCGGTAAACCTGTATTTCCTGCAGCGGAACCCTTGAAGCCCCCGGCTTCGACGCTCGCGAAGTTGTTTCGTATTCCGTACTTCTGCGAAGCCTACTGCCTGGACGGCATTGAGCCTTATGACTTTTGCAATCATGAGGCTTTTATCAACACGTGCAATGAGGCCAACAGTGCGCACCGACGCTTGGCCGATTTTTGCACTCGACTCTGCCCCCCTGTGCACGCTTTCAGCCGCTCGCTCAGTGCGATCATGGCGGCCGAATACGGGGTGCTCGTATGAACAAGATGGTCGGGTTATGGGCGCACCCCCGTTCTCGTTCAACGGTGTTGGAGCGCGTGTTTATCGAGCGCAAAGACTTTGAAGTCTTCCACGAGCCGTTTGCTCATATGGCATTTTCTGCAGACTCTGCCATTCCTTCGGATGAATGGGATCATAGTTTTCCAACCACGTATCAGGGCATAAAAGAACGACTGGTCAAGGCCAGGGAGACGGCCAGCGTATTTCACAAAGACATGTGTTATCACTGCCTCGATGACTTAAAAGTAGACGTGGACTTTCTGGCGCAACAAGACAATATCTTTCTTATTCGGGAGCCCGCCAGCAGCATTCTTTCGCATTATCGAATACACCCCAACATGCCGTTGCAAGCCATCGGGCATAAAGCCTTGTATGAGATCTTTTGTGTGGTCACCAAACTCACCGGCAAAGTGCCCTATGTGATTAATGCTGATGACCTGGCGGCAGCGCCGGAGCGCGTGATTGGCAAACTGTGTGACTATTTGGATATTGAATTTCTGCCGCAAGCCATGGTGTGGAAACGCGAGTGCCCTCCGCAATGGAAAACCTGGCGAAGTTGGCACGTCGCCGCAGAAAACAGTGAGTGCATTATTTCGTCGAGTAAGACTCAGCCCCATAAAGAGGTTCTCGATAATACGCCAGCGTTAAAAGCGATGTATGACTATCACCGGGTTTTTTACGCGCGCATGAACGAATTCTGTCAATAGGAAACAGGGCATGAAAAAATTGATTATTACCGGTGCCGCTAATGGAATTGGTAGGGCGACACTGGAACAGGCGATTGTTGATGGTTACTTTGTGATTGCCGTCGATAAGGACGTGGATGCGCTCAACACCTTGCAACAAACTTACAGTGCGAGTGTATTAGAGACACAGGTTGCCGATCTTTCCAGTGACGCTGTGATCAAGAGCTTTATTCCAAGCCTGTATGAGCGTCATGCCACTATCTATGGGTTAATTAATAATGCAGGGCTGTATCACGGCAAAAGCATTTATGCCTATTCCGATAACGAAGTGGATGAAATGCTTAACGTTAACCTTAAAGCCTTGGTTTACCTTTCCAAAGATTTCGCCGAACGCGAAATGAAGCACGAAGCACCGCGCAGCATCGTCAATATCACCTCAGTGGCAGGGGAAGTGGGCAGTTGTGATGCCCTGTACGGCGCCACGAAGGCTGCAGTGATCGGTTTGACCAAGGCCAATGCCTGGAACTTCGCCCCTTTTGTGCGGGTAAACGCGGTGTCTCCGGCACTGATTCACGACACGGCCATCTACGACACTATTCCTGAATATCGGCGGGCTGAATACGCGCGCCAGGAAATTCTTAAAGACCCCATCCTGCCCAGTGGTGTTGCTGAGGTCATTTTGCTGTTGGTCGGTGAAGGTTTTCGTCATATGACCGGCAAGGTTATCCCGGTTGATAACGGAGCCTACCCACGGTGAGCCAGCCCATACCGAAGAAAAAGTTGCTGTTGGTGGGCGCAGGTAATTTGTGCCTGCACATTCTCAAGATTCTGGCGCCCAGGAACAGGTTCGAGTTTGTCGTGCTGGGGCGCAACGAAGAAATGACCATCCGGATGTGTAACCTGGTGACGCTGTCGTGCGCACAACTGGAGCAGTATGTTGCTATCTCGCCAGTGATCGCGGACTTGACGGATATCGGCAGCGTTACCCAAGTGCTTCGGGAACATGCGCCGGACATCATCGTGAACTGCGCCTCGTTGCAGTCATGGAGAGTGATCACCGGGTTGCCCAAACACTCGTTCGAACAACTTGACCAGGCACAGTTCGGTCCCTGGTTACCCATGCACCTGACACTGATGCATGACTTGATGCAGGCAGTGAAGGCTTCCGGTATCACGACCCTGACCGTCAATGCGGCCTTTCCTGACGCCGTCAATCCGATTCTGGCCAGGGTCGGTCTGGCCCCTGACATCGGGGTGGGTAATGTCGCCAACCTGATTCCGGCCGTGCGTTTCTCCATCGCGCGGTTGCTGAAGTGTTCTCCCGCTGACGTGGAGGTGATGCTGTATGCCCAGCATTATTTCAGCCACTACGTGCCACGGGGCGGACGGCCCCCGCGTGCCAGCTATCGCTTGTTGTATGAGGTTCGCGGCCGGCGCGAAGTCGCTCGTCTGTCCGATGAGGTGATTTTTTCTACGGTGAAATCCGAGTTTCGTCGCTTGGGCGGGGTTGATGGGCAGTTTCTAACCGCGTGTTCTGCGGTCACCGTGATCGAAGGGCTGTTCTCACCGACGCCGGTACTGGTGCACGCGCCCGGTCCGTTGGGGCTTCCGGGCGGCTATCCGGTCTGGCTTCAGGACGGACGCATCAATGTGCAGTTCTCCGACAAATGCCCCTACGACGACGCGGTGCGCCTTAACAGCATTTGCCAAAGCCACGACGGTATCGACGAAATCCATTGTGACGGCTCGGTCACCTTCAACCCCAGGTGCATGGCAATCATGCAGACGATGCTGGGGTACTCCAAGGACATCATGTCGGTTCGGCAGTCCGCGGACTGTGCTCGGGAGTTGGCGGGAAAGTACCTGTCTTTCAAGAATTCAATCGGCTAGGAGCGGTGTGCCATGAGTCAAATCCTGGGGTATGAACACGAGGAAGTAGCCAATTACTCAACTCAATATTCGTCGGACTTTGTCGAGCGCTGGGACGCGTTGATTGATTGGGAAAAAAGAAAGGCCGGCGAGAAGGGGTTCTTTGAGCAGTTGCTGAAAAGTCACGGTGTGAGATCGGTGCTGGATGTATCCACGGGCAGTGGTTTTCATGCCGTACAACTCACACAGGCAGGTTTCAAGGTGGTCGCTACGGACGGTAGCGGCACGATGTTGAAAAAAGCCCGGCAGAACTTCCTTGAACGTGAATTGGCTATTGAATCCCACCATATGGAGTGGCTTGACCTCGACCCGGACGTGCTGGGCACGTTCGATGCCGTAGTGTGCCTGGGCAGTTCACTGTGCCATGTGTTTGAGGCGCACGACCGCATGAGCGTGCTGCGCAAGTTCAGGGCATTGCTCAAGCCAGGCGGTGTGTTGATTGTTGATCAGCGTAATTTTTTTGCTATCCGCGCGGGCAACTTCAAATCCAGCGGCAATTATTATTACTGCGGGGCCAGTGCGTCGGTCAGCCTGGGAAGGGTCGATGCACAGGTGTGCGAGTTCATTTACGACTTTGAAGATAAACAACGCTACAGCCTGAAAGTGTATCCGTTATTACCCAAAGAACTGGCCGACGAGATTCAGGCTAGCGGCTTCTCTGCCCATGAAGATTACGGTGATTTTCAGCGTGACTTCGACAGGATGAATTGTGATTTTGTCATCCACACCGCCCGCGCCGTGTGAGGGCGTCATGATGAGCACACTCGTACAGAATAATTCTCGCGCGCTGGACAGCGTGGTGCTGGCAGTCGTACTGACAGGGTTTGTGGCCAGTACCTATGGATTCGGCGTTTACTTGTTCGCCAACCTGGTCGTTGATATGCGCCGAGATATCGGCTTTGACTACACCACTGTGGGCTTGATCACCGGCGGCGCACAGATCGGCTTTCTGCTGTTTTCTTCGGTCACCAGTTACATCAGCCGTTTTTTCGAAGGTTGGAAAATCAGCCTGGTATCCACCGTGGTGACGTCTCTGGCCCTGCTGGGCTTGAGCGTCAGCGACAGCATTTGGTTGTCGGGTGGGTTGTTGATTTTGCTGGGAGGGTGCTCCGCTTCGGTTTACATCCCGCTGGCAGAAATCGTCACCAAGGGTTTCAGTCCAGGTAATCGCTCCCGGGTCATGGGGCTGATCTCCAGTGGCACCAGCTATGGCGTGTTCATCAACGGGTTACTGGTGTCGTTTCTCACCTTGCAGGGTGGCTGGCGCTCGATCTGGTTGACCGCCGGCCTTGTGTCATTGGGCCTCTGTTTCGTGGCCTGGTTTCTGTTGCGTAACATGGGGGCGGAGCAGGCGGCTGGTTTTTCAGGTGAGCGCTCGCGGTCGCTCGATGGCCACACGCCATGGCTGAGCCGTTCGCTGTACCTGATCTGGGGCATCGCCTTTCTCAATGGGATGGCACTGCTGCCGTTTCAGACTTACCTGGCACCTTACCTGCGCGATGAATTAGGCGTTTCGGTACAGGACGCAGGGTTTATCTGGACGACGATCGGCGCTGTGGGGATGGCGTCGGGCTTTTTGGTGGGGTGGGTTGCGGACAAAGTGGGTGCCAGGGCGGCCTTGGCCATGTGCTTTCTGAGTGCGGGTCTGGCAGCCATGCTGGTGTTCAGTTTTAACGCTATCGCGTTGTTCTATTTGGCGGCTTTTTTGTTTGCGCTGGCGTTCTACCCTATCTTCGGGCTGGTCCCCAGCTATATCGGACAAATCGTTCCGGTCAACCGGCTGACGCAGGCATTTGGCATTGCCAATGTGCTGATTGGCCTGGGTGGCGTGTGCGGTAACTTTCTGGGCGGGCTGTCCAAAGACCTGACAGGGTCGTTCGCGACAGTCTATTGGGTGGTTTCGCTGCTTCTGTTATTGCAATGCGTGATGGTGTTCATGTTGGGCAAACAGCCTGTTTCGCTGACGGAGGGAGAACGGTCATGAGCTATTTTGCACAGGGCCCACAACAGAATTTGCATGAGTTTGCGTTCAGCCACGCGCGTGCCGAACAGTCACTTATGAAGCAAATACCTAGGGTCATTTGGATGACTGGCCTTTCTGCCTCCGGGAAATCGACCATTGCCGATGCGCTGGATATTGCCTTAAGGGCCCAAGGCCGGTTTACCTGCATCATTGACGGCGATTCGGTACGCAGTGGGCTTTGTCGTGACTTGGGGTTTACCGACAGTGATCGGGATGAAAACATTCGGCGGGTCGCTGAGGTGGCGGGTTTGATGGTGGAGGCGGGACTTATCGTCATTGTCGCGCTGATCTCGCCGTCATCGGCCAGTCGGCATTACGCGCGCTCGATTATTGGCAACGACCATTTTGTAGAAGTCCACGTGGATGCCCCACTGGCAACTGTCGAACAGCGGGACCCTAAAGGTTTGTATAAAAAGGCGCGATCCGGGCTGCTCAAGAACTTTACGGGTATTGATTCGAACTACGACACTCCGCTGTTTCCTGAAGTGCATCTGCAGACCCACGTGTTTTCGGTTGAACAATCGGTCGGGATCATTCTTGATTGGATGGCGCGTGCGCAGGCCCCTGCTTAGCCATTGGTCTTCCAGCTACGGGGTGACGACTTCGACTCCAAGAAACGAGGTATTCTCTGCCAAGGCAGAGCGTGCAGGTTTTTCGGGAGTTGGAATGACACATTTCACGGGCACTGCAAAATCAATCCGGCTGATCGGCGGCGCCCGGGTATTGGATTTTATCAATACCACTAATGGGCGCAGGCCGTATTCCACACTTAAGGTGACGGAAGAGCGGCTCACCAGTTTTAAGTTCTTCATTGAGTGGGCATTACACGCCTCTTTGCTCTCTGAGCAAGAGTACGATGCATACTCGCCTATGGTGTTTGACTCGCCTATATCCTTCCAGCCAGACCTGGACGCTGTTATTGCATTCAGAGAGCGTCTGTACGGCGTCTTCCACAACCTGTCATTACGCCAGAACGTCACCGATGAGGCATTACAGCAGATCAATCTGCACTACCAACAAGGCGCGGTGTGGCGAGTATTGCGCTCCATTGACGGGATGCCCGCATGGGGTTGGCGCACCTGCGCATCTGCGCAGGAGTTGACGTCGATGCTGATCGCACGGCTGGCAACAGACGCGACGCAACTGCTGGTATCGAGTGAACTTCGTGCGTTGAGGTGCTGCAGTTGCGCGGATTGCGATTGGATATTTCTCGACCTCTCCAAAAGTAAACAACGCAAATGGTGCCAGATGAGTGTGTGTGGCAGTCGAGAGAAGCTGAGCCGACTCAAACAGGTGGCCGGTCATCTTTAGTTGCAACGCAGTAAGGCGAGCGATGGGAAGCAATTGCTCCGATTAATAGGAAGCATTACTATTCACGCCCCGCCTCCCAGTGCTCACGCGATGATTCCTCAGCCGCCCCGCAGAACAGGCTTTTTCGAGCATTACGAAGAGTTGATCGGTACCTGGACACGCCGCCTGAGAAACCGTCAGCAGGCTGAAGACCTGGCTCACGACACCTTCGTGCGCGTGCTTGAGTCGCGTTCGAGCGACGTTGAGCAACCGCGCGCCTATCTGCATCAAACGGCGCGCAACATTGCGGTGGACGCTTACCGTCGCGAAGACCGGCGTGAGGCGCTGGCATTGGACGCCTTTGATCAGCGTTCGCCCCACAACGGTGACCCGGAGCATGTCATGCACGCGATCCAATTGGCGGACTCCATCGAGCGGGCCTTGGCCGAGTTGCCGCTTAACTGTCGCAAGATATTTATCTGGCAGAAAATCGAGGGCCTCACCCAGCAAGAAATCGCCGTACGCCTGGGCCTGTCTAAAAACATGGTGGAAAAGTATATGATCCGCACCTTGCGGCATCTGCGCGACCGCCTGGACGCGATGGCCCCATGAACTCTGCCCGTTTTGAAACAGGATCTTCCACGATGGATAGCCGTGCTCGCGACGAAGCCGCGCAATGGTTTGTACGCCTGCAAGACGCCGAGTTGAGCCCCGAAGAACAACAGAGTTTTGATGCGTGGTGTGCCGAGCAGCCTGAGCATCAATACGAATTTGAAGTGCTGCAAGGCCTGTGGAACGCCGCCGACCTTGTGCCCACGGCGCGTTTGCAAGCGCTGTGCGAGGCCCCGGTCGAACGCCCCAAACGTCGCGCTATTGTGCGTTACGCCGTGGCTGCCAGTGTGGTGGCCATCGCCTTGGGGCTTGGCCTGTTCAGCGGGCTTGATCATCCCAAACCCTACAGTGCCGAGTTCAGCACGCGCTTGGGCGAGCATCGCCAAGTGGCATTGCCCGACGGTTCGGTGATGGACCTGAATAGCCGCAGCGTGGTGGCGGTGCACTATGAAAAGGGGCGGCGCGGCGTAGAAATCAAACAGGGCGAAGCCATGTTCAGCGTCGAGCACGACACCCGCCGCCCATTTGTGGTGGCCGCCGGGGCAGGGCAGGTCACGGTCACCGGCACGCGTTTTGATGTTCGCCGTGATGACGACCAGACCCGCGTGGTGGTCGAGGCCGGCACGGTCAAGGTGCAGGGGCGTGCGTCGGATCAGATCGTGATGCTCACGGCAGGGCTGGGCACGCATGTCGATTCTACCGGGCAAGTCGTTACGGCGTATGCCGTGAATGCTGATGAGCTGACAGCCTGGCGCACGGGCAAGTTGGTGTTCAACAACGCCACCCTCGGCGAAGTCGCGCGGGAAGTATCGCGCTATCGCGAGCAGCCGTTGCGGGTCAACACGGCGGCGGTGAGCAACCTGCGGCTGACCAGCGTGTTCAAATCCAGCGACACCGACGCCTTGCTCAAAGCGCTGCCACATATCCTGCCAGTGGCCGTACGAGCCTTGCCGGACGGCAGTCAGGAAATTATTTCACGCTGATATTCAGGTTTTTTTCGAGTTCTTCGTCTTCTTCTGCAACTGCAACTGGTTTGCATTAACAGCCGCACACTCTTGCGATCACAGGACTAGGTTCGACGTGAAAAAACTTGTCGTGTACAACAATAAAGTCTCCCGTTGGGCGCCCCTGGCGCTGGCGCTTGCGGTCAGTTCCGCCCTGCCTGCGGCCTCTGCGGCCGACGGCATCCATATTCGCTCGCAGCCGCTGGGCGCTGCGCTGAGTCAACTGGGCCAGCAGACTTCCCTGCAAGTGTTCTTCAGCCCTGACATGGTCGCGGGCAAGCATGCGCCTGCAGTGGACGGCAACCTGTCTCCCGAGCAGGCTCTGCGCCAATTGCTCCAGGGCAGCGGCCTGGATTACCAGATCGATGCCGGTTCCGTGACCCTTCGTCCACTGCGCAGCGGCACGGGGGAAGCCGGCTCGCCGGTGGAGTTGGGCGTCACTGACATCAAAGTGGTCGGCGACT
This sequence comes from Pseudomonas sp. B19125, assembly GCF_044218855.1. Taxonomy (NCBI): domain Bacteria; kingdom Pseudomonadati; phylum Pseudomonadota; class Gammaproteobacteria; order Pseudomonadales; family Pseudomonadaceae; genus Pseudomonas; species Pseudomonas sp. B19125. The sequence continues at coordinate 4,770,317 of NZ_CP162589.1, read as the reverse complement.
GGCTGGGCGATGCCAATGCCGAAGTGGTGCAGAACCATCCGGGCGCACGTACTGTGATCCGCCGTGAAGCCATGGTGGAGCAGGGGGCGATGAATGTCAGTGACGTGCTGCGCCGCGTCCCTGGCGTGCAGGTGCAAGAGGCCAACGGCACGGGTGGCAGCGATATTTCCCTCAACGTCGGCGTGCGTGGCCTGACCTCGCGCCTGTCGCCGCGCTCCACCGTATTGATCGACGGTGTGCCGGCGGCGTTCGCTCCGTATGGTCAGCCGCAACTGTCGATGGCGCCGATTTCTGCCGGTAACCTGGACAGTATCGACGTGGTGCGCGGCGCAGGTTCTGTCCGTTATGGGCCGCAGAACGTCGGCGGCGTGATCAACTTCGTGACCCGCGCGATTCCTGAGCAAGCCTCGGGCGAAGTCGGCACCACCCTGGAAACCTCTGCCCACGGCGGCTGGAAACACGTCGACAATGCTTTTGTCGGCGGTACTGCCGATAACGGCATGGGCGTGGCGTTGCTGTATACCGGGGTAAATGGCAACGGCTACCGCAACAGCAACAACTCCAACGACATCGACGACGTGATCCTCAAGACCCACTGGGCGCCGACCGATCAAGACGATTTCTCGCTGAACCTTCACTATTACAATGCCAACGCCGATATGCCCGGCGGCCTGACCCAGAAGCAATTTGACGCCAACCCGTATCAGTCGGTGCGCGATTGGGACAATTTCAGCGGCCGTCGCAAGGATGTGTCCTTCAAGTACCTCCGCCAGATCGACGACCGTACCCAGGCCGAAGTGCTGACCTATTACATCGACAGCTTCCGTGGCAGCAACATTGCCAACCGCGACCTCAAGACCATCAGTTCCTACCCGCGCAGCTACTACACCTTCGGTATCGAGCCGCGGATCTCCCATGTGTTCGACGTGGGCCCGAGCACCCAGGAAGTCAGCGTCGGTTATCGCTACCTCAAAGAAGGCATGCATGAACAGGCCAGCAGCCTCAATCTGGTCAACAACGTGCCGACGCCGGGCGGGCAAAATGACGGGCATGTTTACCAGGATCGCACTGGCGGCACCGTCGCCAACGCGTTCTACATCGACAACAAAATCGATATCGGCAAGTGGACCGTCACGCCGGGCATTCGCTTTGAACACATTGAAACCAACTGGCATGACCGCCCGGTGGTTGCCTTGAACGGTGTGCGCACCGTGGAAAAGAATCGCAAAATCAATAGTAACGAGCCGTTGCCGGCGTTGAGCGTGATGTACCACATTTCCGATGCCTGGAAAGTCTTCGCCAACTACGAAACCTCATTCGGCAGCCTGCAGTACGCGCAGATCGGGCAGGGCGGTCGCGTCAACCAGGCGGCCGACGGCCTGAACCCGGAAAAAGCCAAGACCTACGAGATCGGCACACGCTACAACGACAGTGTCTGGGGCGGCGAAGTGACGCTGTTCTACATCGACTTCTCGGATGAGCTGCAATATGTGAGCAACGACGTGGGTTGGACCAACCTCGGCGCCACCAGGCACCAGGGTATCGAAACCTCGGCCCACTACGACCTGTCGAACCTGGACCAACGCCTCGATGGCCTGACTGCCAACGCGGGCTTCACCTACACCAAGGCGACTGCCGAGGGTGATGTGCCGTTCAAGGGCCGCGACCTGCCGCTCTACTCCCGTGAAGTGCTGACGGCGGGCCTGCGCTACGACATCAATCACTGGACCCATAACCTGGACGTCTATGCCCAATCCGGTCAGCGTGCGCCGGGTACTGGCACCACCTACATCACCCAGGGCACCGCCGATGGGCAGTACGGCGATATCCCCGGTTATGTCTCGGTCAACGTGCGCAGCGGGTATGACTTCGGCGCGCAACTGTCGAACCTGAAACTGGGTGTGGGCGTGAAGAACGTCTTTGACCAACAGCACTACACTCGATCCAGTGACAACAACGCCGGGTTGTACCTCGGTCAGCCGCGTACGTTCTTCGTGCAGGCGAGCGTCGGCTTCTGACCGACCGTTTGTAAGAAAAATCGCAGCTCAAGGGCTGCGATTTTTTTTGACTTGTTTTTCAAGGTGCTCACCAAGCTGCCCGGGCCCGGGCAGGAACTGTTTCCGCGCGTTCGCCACACAGGTTGTAACCAGCGACGTTGATCGTACTGGTCGTTTTCAGACGCTGAACCAGAGGCCAGACATGACTTCACCTTCGTTTCAATCCGGCCAGACCGATGGCCGCTGCACCTTTGATGGCTGGCATGAAGTTGCTTGCTCGACATCGTCAAGTAAGGAAGACACCTGCGCAGCCTTGTCGACGGTATACGCCACCGAAACGCTGCGAATGAAAGCATTTGTGGGTCAAAAAAAATTCCAGGCGCCCGTCGCAGATGATTTTGCCCGCGGGCTGCATGCGTCAGGGCCTGCCGACAGTTCTAAAGCTCACTGTTTGAGGCGCCCCATTTTTCGCTGGGCTGCGCTGATCAATGGCCTCTGCTCCCGGTGGCGTGGGCAAACATCTGGGTGATCCAGTGTTACATGCTGTTATTGGGATGCTCCTGCCGGCCGGAACTATCGCGTGGCGCTAACCACATATCGGTTGCTTGCTGCCCAGAGGGCGAATCGATGATTCGGGCCACTCTGGTACTGACTTTCAGGCAAGCATGGATCTGCAAAAGGCGAGAGATGAAGCATGAAGATTGAGGGTGCAATACTGCGCGCGCAGCCAATCGGCCTGGGCGGGCCAGAGGTAGGTCGGGTTTCATCGTCCCGCGTTTTTCATTCGCCCGGCGATGAGTCATTCGCAACGCGGGAGTTGCCGTCGCAGCGACCCATGTTGTGGCGTGGAGGCTTGTCTTCGCTGCGCCAGCAGGCGCTGCAAAATGCACCCACGGCTCGCGCCAACACCACACCGCCAGGTCCGAGTTCCACTGATAGCCAATTGGCGGGCGAGCTGGAAAAACACTTTGGCGAGCTGCACGGTTTTTTAAAAGAAGGCCGCTTGACGCAGGCGTCGTTGCGCCAGATCGCAGCTCAAACCTTGAGTGGAGAGTAAGGTGCGCGACCGTATGATCCTGCTGGTCAGGGAAATTCTCAACCGCCCGCTGCTGAACGACGCGATCATCGACGGCGCGGGATACATCACCCGCGACAGCCTCAGCGCAGCCGCTGCAGCGTTGCTGGGTAACAGCTCCCCTGGCGCCTTCAGCCAGGACCCTTTTCATGATCAGGGCAACGCCGAGGTCGTAATGGCTTTGCAAGGCTATTTCAAACAGTTGCGGGACATACCCAAAGACCGCACGGTATTTTTTGAAGCGCTTGAATACGTGGAAATAACCCAGCTCAAAATCGTGATGAGTGATCCTGACGACCTCGATTCGCAGGGCCGGCCCCTGTTGGAACCCGCTACTGGGCTACCGAGGAAAAAGTACAGTGAACACTGCGTCTACACCGCCAAAAATATCATTGAGCGCCCAGGCCTGCTGCGTTCGCTGGAGCGTGCCAACAACATGCGTTTGCTGGGGCGTCCCAGGCATGAGGGTTGGCTTTGTAACAAAAGCCTGGAACGCTGGCTGGAACAATACGAAGCGCACAAAGCCAGATAGCCCATGGCCTTGTGCGGTGAGCTTGTTACACCTTGAGAATTTTACCGCTGATGGCCACCCCGGCCAGCAGCAGCGCAATCAGCACAAAGGCCGTGCTCAGGCTACTGCCATGGGCGATAAACCCGATAACTGCAGGCCCGGCGAGAATACCGGCATACCCCAGCGTGGTGATGGCCGGCACGGCGATATGTTCCGGCATGACCGTTTGTTTACCTACGGCGGTGTACAGCACCGGTACGATATTCGAGCAGCCGGCGCCCACCAAGGCATACCCCAACAGCGCCGTTTCCCAGGCCGGCAATAATGTCGCGAGCAACATGCCGGCAGTCGCCAGCGCGCCGCCAATGACGATCACGCGGGTGGCGCCCAGGCGGCGGACAATCGAATCACCGGTCAGGCGCCCTGCGGTCATGGTCAAGGCAAACGCCGCGTAACCCAAGCCTGCGTAAGCTTCATCCAGACCGCGTTCTGCATTGAGAAACACCGCGCTCCAATCCAGCACGGCGCCTTCGGCCAGGAACACGATGAAACACAGGCAGCCGATAAACAACACCACACCGTGCGGCACGGCAAACGCCGGGCCTGAGCTTTCGCTGCCGTAGGGCAGTAGATGAGGCCCGGCCTTGAACAATGCAAGCGCCATGATGACGATCACCACCAGGGTCGCCTGCAACGGCGACAAGCCCAGCCCCAGCAGCCCGGCAACCCCTGCTGCGCCGACGATGCCGCCAAGGCTGAACAACCCGTGGAAGCCCGACATCATGGTTTTGCCGCTGGCACGTTCAACGATGACCGCCTGCAGGTTGACCGTCGAATCCACAGTGCCCAGGCCCCCACCGAACAGGAACAGCCCGGCGATCAGCAAGGGGATTGAACTGACCGTGGCGAGCATCGGCAGTGCCAGGCAGATCATGATTGTGCCGGCGGTCAGCACCCGGCGGCAGCCGAAGCGTGAAGCCAGGGCGCCAGCCATCGGCATGGCGATGATCGATCCGACGCCCAGGCACAACAGCAACAGGCCCAGCGTGCCTTCATTGAGGTTTGCCCGTGCCTTGGCGTAGGGCACCAGCGGCGCCCAAGCCGCGATACCGAAGCCGGCGATGAAAAAGGCAATGCGCGTCGACATTTGTTCCAGCCGTCCGGGAACCACGGGCGCTGGGGTGGGGATGGCAGTCATGAAAAATCCTTGGTTTTGCGTTCAACGAACGATGTCCGGCGCGACATCCTTGCACATCAGGCCCTGTCGAGCGAGCCGTGTTCCCTTGAAGAGAGGGGCTGACACGCAGGTGCAGGTTTATTGTTACAGCAGCGGAACGTCATGGACGGTGGCGACCACACAGAGGCTATCGGATTGTTGGGCGGTGGTCTGGAAGGTGCGTAATCTGCGTGAAAACGGATGAACCCCAGGTTTTTGCGTTGGATTACCACCTTCCAGTCCACTTCCCACTGCGCCGGTTTTCTGTAATACGCTGCTACCAAGTGTGTAGGCAATCGGAGAAATTTTCCGGTGAATTTTCTTGGGAAGGTGTCTCGATGACTCTGTTCTATGACGCGCGGGGCAATATTTACGGTGTGGCCAGCCCCGACTACCTACGCAGCAGGGGCATTGCCGTGCCTGAATGTGCCGACCGCGCTGCCAGCACTCGAAAAGAGTGGGCAGCATTGGCTATCGCGTCGGAGTGTGAATGGGGCACGTTACCGCGTGCGGCCACTCCCAAGGCACACCGCTGCGATGGTTTGCTGGTCGGGCCGTTCCAGTCTGCGCCGCCGTTTGACGTGTTGATCGTCAATACTGACGGCACGCTCGCCGAACGCAGTGGTAACGGGTTGACGATTTTTTCCCAGGCGCTGACGGATCAAGGTTTGATGACGCAAGGGTGTGAGTTGCAGGTGCATCACGACAAGCAGGATTCAGTCTCTGTGCTGGTGACCTATTCACAACCGGCGATCTTTGAACAGGTTGCAGGCTTCTGGCTGGCCTTGGGCCGGCCGAGTTTCGGGCCAGCAGCGGTGGCCGCTACCGGTACTGGCGCAGCAACATTGGGGCAATGTGAATTCAGCCATGTGGCTGCACTGGCGGCGATTGACCCGCAATGGGCCGTCAGCCAGTTCGTCCGTGTGGGCAATCCTCATTGTGTGACGCTCGTCGAGCACGCACAGGCCTTGCCGGACAATCAGTCGATGCACCAGCCCGCACTGTTTGAGTCGTTACGGGCCATTGCCTTTGCACCGCCAGGTGGGCGCGGCCAACCTTGTTTGGCGGGGATCAATCTGCAATGGGCCGCACATGCTTCGGGCAATCGGGTCATCGCGCGGGTATTTGAGCGAGGAGAAGGACCCACCGCGTCCTCGGGTACCAGCGCGAGCGCAGTTGCCTGCGCGGCATGGCGCGCGGGTTGGGTTGACGCCGGCGAGGTGGCTGTGGTCATGCCAGGTGGCACAGTGCCGGTGCGTTTACAGTGCCAGGCCGAAACGCTGCTGAGCGTCAGTCTGTTCGGGACTGCATGCGTGCAAGCCTGAAGGCGCAGAAGTGGCTGATATCTTGAATGCGTGTCAGCCGTTTCTTTATCGGTTAGTTGTGTGGTTAAAGTTGGCGTAAGAAGTTTCTTGTTGTTGAATGCTACTAAATTCTGCGAATTTATTATTTTGTAAAAGACACGTCCTACCACGTTGTGCGAAACGTCTTTTTTATTTTTAAAGGGTCAAATTCCGCCTGAAATCGCTAAGATTTATTGGGTTCAGGCGCTTTTTCCCGGCAGTTCAATCAATGCCCGATGGGGGGAGGCCTTTCAGTCAAATAATTGATGATGGGTAACTTAGGGATGGTTGAAACATCTGCCGCGCCACGTTTCAAGTTGATACTTCCAGAAATAAACAATGACTTTCAGGTACTCGCTTTCAAAGGCCGAGAAGGCCTTGATCAGCCTTACTTCATTACCGTGCACTTAGTCAGCGAAAATCCCTCTCTGGATCTGGAGGCGCTGCTTCACCAGCCGGCTTATCTGGACTTTGGCGAATCCGGTGCGGGGCTGCATGGGCGCATCTACGCTATCGGCCGTGAGGGGCCCGGCGTTCGGCTCACTCGCTATCGTCTCACCCTGGCACCACGCCTGGCGTGTCTTGCCCATCGACACAACCAGCGGATCTTCCAACAACGCAGTGTGCCGCAGATTATTGCGGCGGTCCTTGAGCACCACGGCATTCTGGCGGACGCCTATGCCTTCGAACTGGGCCCTGTGGCCTACCCATCCCGTCCGTTCTGCGTTCAGTACGCGGAAACCGACCTGCACTTTATCCAGCGGTTGTGCGAGGAGGAGGGTATTCACTACCACTTTCGCCATGGCCCGAATAATCACGTGCTGGTGTTCGGTGATGACCAGACGGTGTTTCGGCGTCTGGCTGCACAGCGATTTTGCGCGACGCACGAGCTGGCAGCCAATACGAGAGCCATCCGGCAGTTCGACGTGCGCCTGGAGACCCGTACCCAGCTGACGGTGCGCCGTGATCATGACTTCGAGCATCCGTCGCTGCGCCTGGAAGACAAGGCCGGGCCTGCATTGACGCAGCGCCTTGAGGATTACCATTACCCTGGTGGTTTCAGCGACCATGCGCGAGGTCGGCAATTGGCGCAAAGGGGCTTGGAGCGGCATCTGCGTGACCGCCATCGTGCCGTGGGCAAAAGTGATCAACCGGCGCTGGGCAGCGGCCATTTTCTTGAGCTGTGTGACCACCCTGATCCCACCTGCAACGATTTGTGGTTGCTCACGTCGGTGCATCACGAAGGCTATCAACCGCAGGTGCTGGAGGAAGCAGCGCCCGTGGCGGGCACATTCCACGGCTACCGAAACCGGTTTACCGCAACACCCTGGCGCGCCGTGCATCGGCCCCCCATCAGACACCCGAAACCTACCCTCAACGGCAGCCAAACCGCCATCGTGACGGGGCCAGCAGACGAGGAGGTGCACTGCGACGCCTACGGTCGAGTAAAGGTACGTTTTCATTGGGACCGCCTGGACCCCACCGATGACAACAGCAGTTGTTGGGTACGGGTAGCATCCGGTTGGGCGGGCGATGGCTTCGGCGCCATGCTGATTCCGCGGGTGGGCATGGAGGTGCTGGTGACCTTTCTGGAAGGCGACCCGGACCAGCCGTTGATCAACGGCTGCCTGCCCAATGCGCTGCACAGGCCGGCTTACCCTTTGCCGCAACACAAGACACGCAGCGTGTTGCGCAGCCGCAGTGTTCCGGGGGGCACGGGGGCCAACGAACTGCACCTTGAGGATCGCCACGGCGAGGAACTCATCTTCCTGCGCGCCCAACGGGACCTGGAACAGCAGGTCGGCCATGACAGTCGTCTTGAGGTGGCGGGAGAGCGGCGTGAAATCATCCGCGGGTTAAGCACGGTTCATTTGGAAAGTGGCGAGCAGCGACACATCACCGGAGACCGCACTGCCATGCTTGGCACGAACGATCGGCTGGATGTGCAGGGAGACAGCCAGACGCATATCGGTCAGTCCATGGTTATCCAGGCCGGGCAGCAGATCGTCCTCAAGGCCGGCGCCAGCCTGATCATCGATGCGGGCGCACAATTGAGCCTCAAGGCTGGAGGCGAGCACCTGATTATCCAGGCGGGCGGCATTTTCAGCAGCCGGCCTGTCACCGTTGGCGGCTTGCCGCCCCTCACTCGGTCCGCGAACCCATTATCGGCCATGGATGCGCCGAACCTCTCGACGGCCCAAGGCACCCTTCTGGACGAGGCCCGGCAGTTGGGCGCGGACTTCTGCCCAGTGTGCGAGGCGTGTCGTGAAGGCCAGTGCACCCTCATGCGGAGGGCTGCCTGATGCCAAACGAGCCAGGCCAGTGGATGGCCGAACAGCATCAGGCGGGGCGCCGACTGTGCTTGATCCTTGATGGTCACCACGGCGCACGTCAACAGCTGTTGGCGGTGCGTAACCTGTCGCAGTATTGCAGCCTGTACGCTGAGACCGCCCTGGTCGAGTTGGCAGCGGCAGGCCCGTTGATTCTGTTGGTGGAGCAGGCGGACGAGCCTGCGCTGGTTGATCTGCTGCAACACCCCGAGACGAACTGGGGCTGGCTGGGCAGCCTGCCCGGTGATGATCTGGCTGGCGTGGTTCGGCATTGGCGCGAACGTCTGCTGGTAGGGCGCCAGGGAAGCCAGGCCGTGTATCGCTTTCACGATAACCGTACCTTGGCACGTGCTTTGACCCATTTACAGGGCGAGCACTGGCCAGTGTTTCTCGGCCCACTGATCGGTGTGTGCTATTGGCACCAAGGCTGTTGGTGTCGGGGTGAAAACCCAATGCCGGGGGAGTATCCCGTGCCTGTGCCTGTGCCCTGGCTGAACACGCCCAATCCTCAGGCCGAAGTGATTCTGCACGCCAATATCCTGCGTTATCTGCTGACTGAACACAGCGAAAAGCTCGCCGGCTTGGTCGAGTTTCAGAACCCCAGAATCTGGCTGGCGCAGGTTCTGGAGCAGGCCCGTGCCTGGCAATGGCGAGCCCCCCAGCAGCTCGAGTTTCTGGTGGTGCGTCGGTTGGAGGAGGCGACGCAAGGCAGCACGATTCGGTGGCAGCCGATAGAGGGCGAGGCGCCGTCGGAACATTTTGAGCGGGTGTTACGGGAGTGGCAAAAGCATGAATAGGTGGACGCGCAGCGTTTTGATAACGCTCGGTGCAGGATGGCTCTCGGGTTGTGCGCTGGCACCGCCGGCTAAGCGTTTTACCCTGGAGGTGGATTTACCCGCACAGTTTCGATTCATCGGTGCCGCTAACTACCGTCCCGCCAGATATGAACTCTGCACCTTGCCGCAGCGTCGAGGCAAAAGGCCGGAACGCAAGATCTTTATTGCCGATTACAAACCCGTGGCCGAACGAGTGAGCTATGAGTTCCCGCTGACTGAAACCATTGAGGGGTGCCCTACGGTGTTGCGTAGCGTGGAGTTCACTCTTTATGCGAAGTGGGGTGAGCGATATAGCGATGTCGACGGGGATTCCGCAGGGATCTTTTTCGCCGATCCCATTGAGTCTGAACGTGTCGCAGGCATGCCGGACTCGGGTGTCCAGGAGTTCGCCGGGCAATGTATGTGGTTTTTTCGTACGGTGGGTCCCTTGCATGCGATCACGAAACTGTTGGAATGCAGAGCGTTGAACACAGCGGGGCAAAGGGAAGAAAGGCTGGCGGGTGGTGTAGTACAGAGAGAGCTGCTCCCAGGAAAAAAAGTAAGGCTGACGTTGAGCGTTATAGACGAGGAGGCACCCGCTTTTCAGGACACTTGGCTAGCTGTACCAGGGGGATGGAAACGGTGCCGGGGTAAAAGCTTTGAAGATCTGTCCGGATACTGTGGCAGTAACACCACGGACTTTAAACCTATAAAGATGCCGGATGGACGTATCTGTGATGTTTATCCGACGTGCAATTAACAAGGAGATGACTCATGAGCCAGGCAGCATGGAAGCAATCTTTTTTCAGTAGCAAGATGCCCGCTTGCCCGTTGAAAGGACATTGGGCAAGCGTTTGCCTGGTGGATGAAACGGGCAGCGGGAAGGCTTACGGTGGGCTGGTCTACACAATCCAAGACACTACAGGGCGCCGGTACAACGGAAGGTTGAATGGAGAGGGATACGCCAAGGTGGAAGGGTTTTATTGCGGCCCTGTCATTCTTTCTTTGGATGCGCAGTATTCAGGCGACGAAGAGCCATATTCCAAATTGAGAAAGCGCAAGACTTACCCGTTACCTATCACCGAACTTCAAGCCCGCGCCGAACACACCCGATTTTCAGCGGCTGATGGCCAACGTATCGAGGGTAACCCTGCACAAGGCCAAGCCGACCGGTTTTATCAGGTTGAGGTGCGCGACCTGGTTCGACATAGTGCCCACCTGCCGCCGTTTGCCTCCAGAACCTATCAGCCTCCAAGGCATGCATTGAAAATGATGGCTGAGCTGGGGTTTGGTCCGCCGCAGCCGGCATTGTCAGGCGTCGTGCTGTTCCCCAACCTGCACACGGTGTTGGAGGTACGGCCTTTGCGGGCCCTGCGCCCGATGTTGTCGACCGATGATCAGTTTTGTGCGTTGAACCTGTATCAATTGGCGTTGATGTCCACATTGAGTTACTGCGATTTTGGCCAGCAACCTCCAAAACCTCCGGTGGAACACGTCAGTTTTCCCCTGGATCCCAGCGCAGGCAATCTGTTCGTGGAAAAACTCTCGGGGTTTCAAGAAGCCTGGAAGGTCGATCGTGATCAGGCTCAACGCTTCTACCCGTTGTATGAAGAGGTTCCATACTCCCAGCGGTTTGAGATATTGCCTTTCGATCCTGAGTTGTATCCACAAAATCGTCCGGAGCTTGAAGAGAAACAGGAGCATCCAGCTAGCCTGCACTTTTTTGACGATGAAGCCTTCGGTACGGATACCCAGGCGTTTATCAGTCACCACAACGAAGTGATTCTGATCGCTGTACGCGGTACCGCCAGTGGTGCCGATGCTTTGCGAGACGCGAATGCCCACCAAGTGCCATTTGCTGAAGGTGTTGGCAAAGCCCATGAGGGCTTTTATCAGGCCTATCGAGCGATGCGCGACTTTGTTCTGCGCTACCTTTACCGATTTTACAGCGGACAGCGCATTGTGATTTGCGGCCACAGTCTGGGCGGTGCCATTGCATTGCTGTTGGCTGAAGGGCTACGCCGCGTTCCTGATCGTAAGTACAACATCCTCCTCTACACCTACGGCGCTCCCCGCGCCGCAGACTCCGAGTTTACCGACGGCGCCTCAGCCCTTATCCATCACCGCATCGTCAACCACAACGACCCGGTTCCCAGTGTCCCTGCCACGTGGATGAACACCACCGCCAAACTCTGGGTGCCGGGCGCCGTCACGCTTTTTGCCGCGCCCGGTGCGGGTGGCCTGCTGTTCGCCGCTGGCCTTGTGCGCGTCGGCGGCAATCCTTACCAGCATCACGGCGAACAACAGCACTTCATGCCCATCAAGCTGCCGGACGGCACGCACTCCTCAGTGTTATGGACGCCCGGTTGTGAGTCCATCCTTGAGGCGGGATGCAACCGTATACTGCAACTGCATGGCGATATGCCCGAGCGTGCCAACCTGTTGAAACAACTGTTCCAGGCCAGCCAGCATTTCATGACCGCCAGCTACATTCCAGCCGCGTGGGCCACTCTGCGCCGCTGGCAGCAAACCGTGGAGTGCCAGGGGCCTTTGATCACCGCCAGAGAGTTCGAGTTGATAGACCTGGCGCTCGACACCATGACCCAACAACTGCGCGACAAGAACCGCGAGCTCGAGCGTCGTCGCCCACCGAACCAACGCGATTATGGGCATGCGCATAACCAGGCACTGAACGCTGAAGTCGACCGCTTGCGCAGCAGTCGGCGCCGATTGGAGTCGTTACGCTGGCGCCGTCTGGACGTGCGTGACGTGTATGGCAGCCACGCTCATTCCACCGGCTTGCAGCCCAGCGTGAAACGCTGGTTGCGCCACCGCGAAAACCGCAAGTTGGCGCAAATCGCCAGTATTCCTGCGCCACTTCAGGACGGCGCCGGCCGGGTGCAGCCACTGGATATTGATTCAATCGTCTGACCCCGGGGCTTACAAAAACTCCACCTGTGCCGGTCTGCGTTGCATCAGCACCTTGCCATTGCGGATCGAATACAACGGCAGGCCTTGGCTGCGGATCACCTCGTAGTCACTGTCTGCCGAAAGCACCAGCAGGTTGGCCGGGCGACCGGCTTCCAGGCCGTAACGGTCACCCAGGGCCATGGCCTTGGCGCTGTTGTCGGTGACCAGGTCCAGGGCGCTTTGCAGGTTGCGGTAGCCCAGCATATGGCAGATGTGCAGACCGGCTTCCAGCACGCGCAGGATGTTGCCGTTGCCCAGCGGGTACCATGGGTCGACGATGGAGTCCTGGCCGAAGCAGACGTTCATGCCGGCCTCGAGCAGTTCATTGACGCGGGTGACGCCTCGGCGTTTCGGGAAACTGTCGAAGCGGCCCTGCAGGTGGATGCTTTCGGTAGGGCATGAAACGAAGCTGATGCCCGAGTGGCCCAGCAGGCGAAACAGTTTGGCGCAGTAGGCATTGTCGTAGGAACCCATCGCCGTGGTGTGGCTGGCGGTGACGCGCTCGCCCATGCCGCGGCTGCGGGCTTCTTCGGCGAGTACTTCGAGAAAGCGCGAGTGCGGGTCATCGGTTTCGTCGCAGTGCACGTCCACCAGGCAGCCGGTGCGTTCGGCCAGGTCCATCAGGAACTTCACCGAGCTAACCCCTTGGTCGCGGGTGTATTCAAAGTGCGGGATGCCTCCGACCACATCAGCGCCCAGCCGAATGGCTTCCTGCATCAGTTCGCGGCCGTTGCGGTAAGACTCGATGCCTTCCTGCGGGAAGGCGACGATTTGCAGGTCGATCAGGTGCGTGCTTTCTTCGCGCACCTCCAACATGGCTTTGAGCGCGGTGAGGTCAGGGTCGGTGACATCAACGTGGGTGCGCACATGCTGGATGCCATGGGCGGCCAGGGCCTGGATGGTTTTCTTGGCGCGAGCCTTGGTGTCTTCCTGGGTGATGGTGGCTTTGCGTTCGCCCCAGCACTCAATGCCCTCGAACAGGGTACCGCTCATGTTCCAACGTGGCTCGCCAGCGGTCAGCGTCGCATCCAGGTGGATATGGGGTTCCACGAACGGAGGTATGACCAGGTTGCCAGCGGCGTCGAGATCGTCAGCTGTTAATGTCGGCGCCACGGTTTGTGCAGTAATGCGGGCGATCCGGCCGTGTTCCAGGTGCAGATCATGCAGGCCTTCACGGTTGCGCAGGCGGGCATTGATGATATGCATGGGCAAGTTCCTCTTGGCTTTGGATAATCAGGCAGTCAGCCGCCAGGTCATCAGGGTTATCAGCCACAAGGTTACCATCCTCATGGCAACAGTCGGGTTCATGCCTGTACGTCAGCCAAAGGTGCGCGCACGCGCAGGGCCGCGGTGAGTGCGATGTAGGCCAGGGACGCGGCCACAATCCCCACCAACGGCGCCACCCACGGTGAGTGAAACGCCAGCACGGTGCCCACGGCATACGCCGCCAGCCCTGGCCAATTGAACGCCGGCAGGCGTACATCGGCCAGACGCGGGTACTGGCCGCGATAGCGGTAGAAGAAGTCCGCCATGATGACCCCGCCAATCGGCGGGATCACGGTGCCCAACAGAATCAGATAAGGCACCAGCAAGTCGTACATGCCAAGCAGTGCCAGCAGGGTGCCGATCACCGCGCCGGCCAGGGTTACGGTTTTGCGCCGCCGGGTACGCAGCAGATTGCAGCCGGCCACGGCGAAGTTGTAGATGGTGTTGTCCTGCGTGCTCCAGATGTTGAGCAGCAACATGACCATCGCCGCCATGGCGAAACCTTGCAGCAACAGTACTTCGACCACATCGGGTTGCTGATAGACGATGGCGCCATAGGCACCGATCAACACCATCAAGCCATTGCCAATAAAAAAGCCGATCAGGCTGGCCAGCACCGCGACCTTGGCCGAACGAGAAAAACGCGTCCAGTTGGTCGCCTGGGTGGCGCCGCTGACAAAAGTGCCGAATACCAGCGTGATGGCGGTGGACAAGTCCAGCTCCGCCGTCGGCACCACTGCCAGCAAGCCTTCCAGGCCGCCGACTTTGACGGTGGCGACCCACATCGACAGCAACAGCAGGATGCCCATGGCCGGCACCGCGATATAGGACAGAATCTCCAGCCCGCGATAGCCGATATACGCGGTGGCGCAGAACAGCAGGCCAAACAGCACCATCAGTGCCAGCACCGTGCCTTGGTTCAATTCGAAATATTTGCCCAGCACCACGGCTGCGGTGGCGGTGCCCCAGGCGTACCAGCCGATCTGGGTGAAGCCGAGGATCAAGTCGCTGAGTTTGCTGCCCACCTCGCCAAAACAGAAGCGCCCCATCAGGACCGAATTCAAGCCGCTCTTGAAGGCGATGTAGCCCAGGCCTGCGGCGTAAATACCCAGCAACAGGTTACCCAGGGCCACGACGCCGAGCATGTCGGTAAAACTGAACGCCACGCCCAGCTTGCCGCCGGCGAACATGGTCGCGGTGAAGAAGGTGAAGCCCAGCAACACCATGGCGGTGGACGCAAGGCCCTGGCGCGCATGCATCGGCACTTCGCTGAGGGGGTAATCGTTACCCGGTTCTTGCTGCGTCATGGCCTTGCTCCCTGGATGACTGACGCAGCGCTGTTGCACTGCGCGTGCCAAACCGGCAGCGCGGCGTATTTGTCGCCAGGCAGCTGTGTCGAGCGCGCCCAAGCAGGCACGAAAGCAGTGCAGCGGTGAGACAAAATGGATCAGTCGAACAGCGTCTGGGTGGTCTCGCCACGATGAAACGCAAACGCCGCTTCAAGGTCGCTTTCGATGGTGCGCCCACGGGACAGGGGCGGCAGGTCGTCGAGGGTAAAAAAGCCCACTTCAGTGGTTTCAAAACCCGCCATCGGCGCCCGTTGGTCGACCCGCTCGCACAGGAAATACAGCTTGTAGAAGTCCCGCACATCCGGGCGATACAAGCCCTTGGCCTTGTGCGTGACGCTGTACAGCGCGCGTGCCGTGACGCTCAGCCCGGCTTCCTCACGGATCTCCTTGACGATGTTTTCCGCCGCCGACAGGCCGATATCGGCGTACCCACCGGGCAGGGCCCAGCAGCCGTCGGTCAATTCGCGCACCAGCAGTATCCGGTCGCCCTCGATCACCGCGCCGCGTACGTCAATCATCGGGGTTGAATAACGCTTGGCAAAATCCGGCACCAGCCCGGTGATGCGCGCAAGCGGCACATCCGCCAGTTGCGCGAGCATGCTGTGGGCAATCTCGGCAATTTCCTCAAGGCGCTCACGCTCAAAGTCGTCAGTGCAAAAATGAAGCCCCGTGGACGCCAGTGCCTGCAAGCGTTTGGCCTGGGCCAGCCAGAGGTTTTCCATGGGGTGCTCCTATAGATGTTTGATCATAAATACGCGGCGCAGGCCGTGTTCCTCGGCGCGATGGGTTTGCACATAGCCACGGCGACTGTACAGCGCGAGGTTCTCGGTCATCACCTCATTGGTGTACAGGCGGATGGCACTGTAGCCGGCATCAAGTGCCTGCTGTTCGGCAAAATCCATCAGTTGTCGGCCGAAACCAAGGCCCTGGGCTTGTGGGGTGACGGCGAGGTTATCCAACAGCAACGCCGTGTCGGTGTGCCTCAGGATAACAACGCCTTGAACCTGCCCGGCGTGGTCCAGCACATGCACGCCCCCGTCTTCGACCAACTGCGGGTAGTCCTCCTGCATTGGCCCGGGCTTGCGGCCGATGCGCTCAATGTAGGGCGCATAGGCAGCCTGGACGATGGCCTCGATAGCGGCACTATCGTCGGCAGTGGCGGGGCGTATCAATTCAGCGTGCTCCTGTCATAAAGGCTCAGTCCACTGGCGCTTCGAAGATCGCTTCGATGGGCCGTTCGAACACCTTGGCGATCTTGAACGCCAGCGGCAAGCTCGGGTGGTAGCGGCCGGTCTCGATGGCGTTGATGGTCTGGCGCGACACGCCCAGGCGCTGCGCCAGATCGGCCTGGGACCAACCCAGTTCTGCGCGTAACTGGCGCAACTGATTATTCATTGATAGCGCCTTGTGCCAATGATTGTGGCCACACACCAGACGCCGCTCATGATCGGCCAGACCATGAAGGCCGACAGGCGCGGCAGGCCCGCGGTTTCCAGGAAACCGTCGCTGAAGTTTAAGCAAAGGGTGCTTTACGTTGGGTGTGCAGGTTTTTCATGTCAAGCACGCTTTACAATTGCAGGGGCCAGGCATAAAAAAACCACCCGCAGGTGGTTTTAAACACTCAAGCGCTTACTCGCCGCGATAGATGCAACCGCTGGTGCAGGTCTCGTGGATGCGAATCGCGCTGAGTTCCGGCAACAGGGGCTTGAGTTCGGTCCAGATCCACTTGGCCAGCACTTCGCTGGTCGGATTCTCCAGGCCAGGGATGTCATTGAGGTAGTTATGGTCGAGGCGCTCGTAGAGCGGCTTGAAAATCGCCTTGATTTCCGAGAAATCGCGGATCCAGCCGGTATGGGGATCCAGGTCGCCGCTCAGGTGGATAGCCACCTTGAACGAATGCCCGTGCAGGCGCCCGCATTTGTGGCCTTCCGGTACATGGGGCAGGCGGTGGGCGGACTCGAAGGTAAACTCTTTGAAGATTTCCACGGTGTGACCTGTAGGGCTTGTGTTGCGTGGCTTGTGGAGTATTGCCAGTAACTGGTGTACTGATCAATGTACTGATTGGTCGTTGCTGGGCGTTGTTGATGTCATCCATTCAGCAATTGCCGACTGGCGCCAAGCGACCGAATTGGGGCCTATTCTAACCTGTTTTGGGAATGTGCCTTCCCTGATCCGCCGATAAACTGTATTGCGGCCCAGGCCTGTGGTGTAAAGCACCTCGTCGAGGCGCAGGAAACGATCAATTTTCTCTGCTGCTGCCATGTTGATTCTCCGTGCCGCGGGCGGCGTGAGTCAATGAGCCGCGCTGGGCGGCAGAAGGTGGGTTAGGGTTTTGCTGCTTTCGCGTGCCCGACGCATACCTTGGTGGGCTCGCCGCGTTCGTCGAGGTGCGCGTGACACATGAACCCTTTCTGGTTGTGCTCCATGAACTCCGCATCACACGTGGTGATGGGTGACTGATTGGCTATTGAGCCGAGGCGGTAAGCGCACCCATGGCACGCGCCCGCCAGGTCGCACTTGCTGGCGATCATTACGCCCTGGCATGCGCCGATGAGCGTTGGCAGGTTCACGCTGGTAAACCTGTCGGGGTGGACGCCGCATTCCTCGATCAGCACCTGATCGCTCATCTCAGCGCAGTTCTCCGCGACCGAGTTGGCCATGCCGATCAGTTGTGCCGTGAACTCAACCAAACGGCGCTGTCCATGGATCTGCAGGTAAACCTCAAGCGCAGAGCGCCGCTCTTCCAGATCCAGCTGCGCCATGCCCGCCAGGTTCGAGGCATCACTTTTTTCCATGCTGTATTCACAGTTTGCAGGCATACGAATACCTCGACCTCCGCTCGCCGGAAGGCATGTAGGGGGATTGGGGTTTTATTTGCGTTGATTTACTATCGATCAGCCAGCAATCAATGGAAGGAACCAGGCTATGAGTTTCAACGAGTCGCTAAGAAGCGCCGCCCACCGTGGTACTTTGTTAACTCAACGCTTCATAGCTTTTGCGCGCTCTGAAATGAAGGCTTTTTTGGCGTGTGCTCTAGGCTGTTATCTTGGATTTATCGTATTATTTCTAGTGGAAGCTGATCCGGAGACGGCGACCTTTGGAGATTTTCTCAATGTGATTCATTCATCTTCGAAAATTGCTGCTTCCTTCATAGCAGCGGCTCTTTCGGTCGCCCTGAGATGGCTATTTCCAAAAAAATGATGGAGCACCGAGTGCTGACTGATTTCTATAACCATAATCTCGGCCCCTTGTAGATCAAGACGTATCAGGTTCGCTATTCACCCCCAGCTTTCGAAAATGGAATTCGAGATATCACTATGAAAAGTTCTGTAGTTTTTGGATACAGCGCTGCCGTTGTGGTCGGGCTTTCAGCCATTGCACTTCACGGCGCGGATAAGATCGGCGTGTGGCCGATGTATTCGTTGAGTATGGGCCCAATCCTCCTCGCACTCTGGCATGAAACTAAGAGCCGAAAGGCATGCCGAATCAGTTCGCTGCCTTGTAGATGAAGACGTAGGCGAACCAGAGGGTGGCGATCATGGCGTCACCCGCTGGCCGAACATCACGTCGGCGACAATTTCCCAGAGTTGTGCCGGTGACCACTGGTAGCGGTCGAAGTCGCCATCGGGCTCAATTCCGATTACGCAGCTCGACTGCGCGCCTTGCTGGCCCTCCCAACCCTTTTTCAGGATCGTCGCTACCTTTCCGTCACCACCTGGCTCTGTTTGGTGAAAGTCGTAGGCCCGCGTGCGGTACGTCGACCCGGCAGCAATGGCCTGCCGGCAGGTTTGCAGCATCTCTACAGTTCCATTGCGCACCCATGGCCGGCCGCCCCTGGCGCTGCGGGCGCCTTCATGGATGTACAGTTCATGCGTTGCCTGCTTGAAACAGGCGGCTGCGGGCGGTAACTCGGAAAATTCAACGTTGATCTGCGTGCCCACGATTACCAAAGAGTTAAAATCAAAGCGGTGATTGTGGATGGCCGAGTGCTCAAAGCACGCCCGGCGTGGTAGCTCAGGGTGCCAGACGTGCATGCGCTGCTTGCCTTCCAGCTGGATCTGCACAAAGCCCAGGCCGTGCAGGGTGATCTTGTCGGTCATCACGTCGTCGATAACGCTCACGGTGCTACTTCCCGGCGCGCCCACCAGCAGACCGGGCCGTCGTCAGTGTCGTGGATGGACAGGCAGAACCAACCTTCACCTTCAGGGCGGTCAGGATCCCAGTAGCTGCAGTCCGGGTCGCCAGCTTCGAAATAGCGCTCAGACACCGCTTCGTCGCTGTGGTATTCGAGCTGCACCATGTTCACCTGCAACCGCTGTGCAGCGACCCAGGCCTTGCACTTATCACCGTCGCCCTCGTCGAAGTCGGGCATATCGGGGTGAGCGAACATGCCGTATTCGTCGCGCACGACCGGGGCTGGCTGGATCAATTTGATTTCTTCAGGCATGACTTCGTCCTTGCCGCTATAGCGGCTGACTTTCAAGGGGGAGCGCGCTGCTGGTGGCGGCGGAATTGGTATGAATGTTAGTCTTCAGTTACTGTTGGTCTTCCGGATTAATCTAGGATCGAATAAAGACTGAAACAAACGGTGTGGACCGAAACTTTGATAAGAACCCGGCTCTCTCCTCTAAAGATTAACTATAGCGCTGGACTTGAAATGCGTAATTGGATTCGTGGTTGCTGGAATGCTTTGGTATGTTTCTGTAAAAAATGGACTTACGTAATAATTGGTATAGAGGTAATTATTATCATTAGCTTGTTTGTTTGGAGTGGTGCGCTAAAGGTGCAGGCTTTAACTCCTGCTGATTGCATACAAGTAGTTATTATGGTTTTTATCGCGGGAACCATGTTCGTCGGGATAAGGTCTCACAAGCATGAAAAAGAGTACTCTCAATCAGCTACAAATTTAGAAAGCGCTTTGTCCTTAATTGAGAGGGCGGCGCATGTGCTTGTGGTGGACGGTAAATTAACAAACGATAGAGTTGCTTGGGTAACTTGTGCTCGTTTGATAACTCGAGCTGAAGTATTAAGCCAAAAAGTCACCACTGAAACTCACGCTTTGATATTCGAGGCAGAACGTGATTTTCAGAGGCACAAATTTGGAGATATGTTGAAAGTCGGTGGAAAAGAGCTTAGAGGCGCATTTTTTTGTGGGGGGAATCAAGGTCAGACTATTGGTGAGGTTGTCAGTGGCGTCGATCATCCTGAAGGGGGTAGAAGCTGGATTCCTACTAGAATAATTAATGTGGTATATACGTTCATGAGCTTCCCTGAAAACTATGAAGACCCGCTGCGGTCTTCTGAAGACTTCGGAGCAAAAGAGCGCAATCGTTTATTTCAGCTGGGACATGAAGGCCTTCGTGAATATCTAATTTTTAGAAAGCTTTTTTTAATAATAGGAAAAAAGACTCTTAAGAAAAGTGATAAAAAGGGAGAGCCTCTTAGCGCTAAAGATATTGATGATGTAATAGCTGCCGATATGTTGATGCTCGAGTTCGATGATTGATGGGGAATGTATCTTCCGAGAGTTGAAGCATAGGCCTATGCTGCAAGCCGCCGATAAAGTTCAATGATGTCAGCGGCGTTCGCCCTGACCAGAGCCTCCGCTTCGTCCGGACAAACGCTGTTGCCGATGAGCCTGACCTGATTGGTCTTGTTGATCGGCAACCATTGCTCGGCGCCGGTCACCGGATCGATGAACAGACCACGGTCAATGATGTAGTCCTTGTCGAAGCCCTGTGCGGCTTTCAGCTCTTGCAGTTGCAGCATGCGTAAGGTGATGTCCATCAGAACATACCCGCCGTGGTTTATTGCGCGCTTGATGTACCTGCACGCTTCTTCAGCTCCGTATCGCAACTGATCCAACTCTTCATCAGCGTCGTCGGCCCGTCTCTCGAGCATGCGGATATCTTCGCGAAGGCTCTCGGCCTCAGCGCTCGGGTCAATGCATTGCGCGGTAAGGCGCCGGGTCAGCTCAGCGGCGGCTGCCGGCTCAAGCGCTGCGTAGTGCAGGCACTCTTCGTCGCTCAACGCACTTGCGGGAACGCTCATGGGTTATCTCCAAGCGTGCGCCTGGCTCGCCGGCTGGCGTGATTCGTTTTAGGTGGGGGGTGTTTAGGCTATTCGTGAGCGGTGGTGCGCAAACTCGCCTTGATGCTGATTGGCTGCCGATTGGTATGCGGCGCGAGCTTGCTCGGGCGTATGGAAGTATCCGAGGCAAGTCTGCTTACCATTGATACAGAGTTGAGCCTTCCATTTCCGGTCCATTTTGCTGTAACACACGCCCTTCAGCCCTGACGCGCCTCGCGCTGGCACATTTGCGTTGTTCTGCGCTCTGGTGGCTGCCCTCAGGTTTGTCTGTCGGTTGTTACTCCGGTCACCGTCTCGATGGTCAATCGGGCCTTCTGGCCATGACCCCGTGACCAACATCCATGCAACCCAGTGAGCGCCGTAGGTTTGCCCGTGGAGCTTCAGGTAGGCGTAGCCGTCAGGCTTTATCGATCCCGCCACTTCGCCCGCTTTGCGTCGGCAGTGATCAACCTTCCAGGTGAACAACCCAGTCTCTGGGTCGTAGGCGATCTTTTCTTTGAGCAGCCGCGTGCGCTGCTCTGAGTACATATCAGGCATGTCATCACCGAGTTGGGTAGTGGAACTCTGGTTTGATATGGGGTATTACGGGTGACCGGCATGGGGCCGGAAGGAGCGGATAGAGTTGAATTGGATGGATAGCCACTCAGGACTAGCATCGTGGGCTCAAGCAATTGGGTCGGTCGTTGCTTTGTTTGTTGCTATAGGCGTTGCATGGTGGCAAGGACGCCAGTCGCAAAAGTTGTTTCGATACCAGGTTAACCACGCGGCGGAAGAAGCCAGGCTTCAGCGTATTGCGTCGCTCAGGGCTACGGTTGAGGTTGCTGAAATTGTTGCTAGGCGCGTAATTGAGGTTGCCAGGAAGATGCCCGATATCATGATTGAAGGGAGTGCGCCCTTACATAGAGAAGCTCTTGAGGCCGCAGCACTATGGATTGCAAGGCTTCCTATTTACGAACTCCCTGGAGCTTTGGTCGCTAGGGACGTGCAGAACATAGCCCTGTACGCAAATCGAATGCACAAAGTTCTAGATCAAATATCCACTCAAGGATATCAGTCCGATGAAAGCCGAAAATCTTTGTGGGTGCTCAACGGTGCGCCCGAAAAGGCTTTACTGAGCTTAACTTCCTTTGCAGATGGATATAGTGGCGGAGTCGAGGTAATCAGGGCGCCTGATCTTTAATCTGCGCTCGGCGCAATAGGCGAGGGCTAATCAGGAACGGACTGCCCAGCAATGAAGTAGTCCCAAGCAGCTTTGTCGCTTTGTGCCACATACCATTTCAGTTCCGTGCTTTCTTCGTTGTCAGTAACTGAGCCGCCGTACTGGGCACCAGGGAAGGTGAATAACCCTTTGTTACCGCACCACGGGTATCCGCCGGTGAACTCGGTGAAGGTCACGCCGGGTCGCTCTGCTACCAAACGAACCTTGAATTCTTCAAATCTGGCATTGCGGGCCGCGACCTCAGCTTCGTGCCCAGTCTTACACTCAGGCGAGCAGTAAACGACACGGCCGTCGAACACCAAATCCAGTGTGATATCGGTTTCGGTCTCTTCATCCCAGTAGCTGGCATCACTGTCGCACCTGGCGCCGCAGTGGTTGCATCCGAACCACCAGCCAGCATCGATGTAGGCTTTCGCTGGGATAAAGCGCTGGCCGACATACTGGTCGGCCCAATGAGCGCGACGGCAGGACACCGCGCCGAAGTCAGTGCCAATCTCGTCCGCACCCTGGCGTCGAGCCGCCGCGTTCGAAGTAGCGAACTGGATGTTGGATTCTTCGGGGTCGTTGGTCTCTACGGAGTAGGCCAGGACCTTACGCGATGCTGGGTCGACTTTTGGCTTGCTCATGGATTATCTCCAGTCAGGCGCCGCCCTCCGCCGTCCGGTGGTGGCAATTTGGTTTTGGTGGTCTATAACCTTAGAGCTGGCATAGGGCTAGCACGAATGCGCGAGGTGTCTATGCGAGTAAGAATTTGGGTAGGTTTTTTCGTCGCACTGATTTTGTCTGGCCCAGCAATTGCGGATCCTGTCGTAACGGTCAAATACAATGAACGCTGCGGGTTCGCCTCAGCCGGCCAAATCGCACATCTGGTAAACAGCGATGCCAAACGGGCATATAGGGTCGTTGTTAAAGAGATCTTCAATCCATGGGGCGGGGGAAAGCCAACGGAAGCGATAAAGCCCTTCACTCTTCAACCCACAGAGGATCTTTCCTTGCAGTGCAGCTACGGCGACGACCACTACCCATACAAAATGAGATGGGTAGTCGTTAGCGAAACCCCAAGCTGAGTATCGTGTTTGTTTAGGTAGGCACCGTTCTCCGGGGCAATGGCAATTTGGTGTTGGCGGCGGTATTACGGGTGTCCGGCATGGAGCCGGATCAAGGAGAGACAGATGCCAACAGATCGTGAAGTCGCATTGGAACAGGCGCTCGTCGCTATTATTGCAGCCGCCGAAACAGGCGGTGGTGTGGACGTCGGAAATATCATTAAAAAGGCCGGCTTATATATCATCGACAGCGGCAGCCCTTATCAAATTGCCAGCAACGCCTACGGGGTTCAGGCCGTGCAAGAGATTAGTAATGCCCACGCACTGGTGCTATCAAGGACGGAGTAACAATTCAAGCCGCGTTGCGCTGGCTTAATACCTGCTGCCGCGCCGCTTCAAACTCGCTGCCGAGGATCTCGGCGGCGCCCTCGATGTTCTCGTTTCCATCCTCAAGACCTAGGCCCAGGTTCAGGTATACAACCCCATCCAGCTCGAAGAACACACCGCCACACATCCACAGGGCGCCCGGGCTGAGGCCAATTGCCTCCCATGCCTCGTCCATGTCGATGCTGGCGGGGCAATGCTCCTTCCACAGTGCCGAAAGGCGCTCATGCTCGACGACCTGCGCGGCGCGTGCTTCCTTTGGCGTTCCTTTCGCTGGCTTGGCACTGGAGCGCAGAGCACGGTAGTCGTACTGGTCGGGTCGGCACCAGTGCACGTCCAGTTCGCGGCTATCACTGATCTTCACGCCGCCGACGTAGCTTCGATTACCTGACCGCATCGGCGAGGCCGCACCACCGAACACCTGGCCAAGTTTGACGCGCTGGGCGTCCCACTCTTTGCGCTTGGTTTCCCATGCGATGACCGACGCAACCACGGCAGGGGCGGTGGTCTTGTACATGTAGTTGCTCATGGATTATCTCCAGTCAGGCGCCGCCCTCCGGTTACCGGATGCAGCGAGAGTTGATGTGATGGCTCATTGCAATTACGATTGCGGCCTTCGCAAAGGAGTGATTCGATGTTTCCAAGATATTTCCGCTGGATTTCCGTGCTGGGCATCCTTGCTGCAGTTGTCGTCTTCGTATTTGCTAGCCTGCAAATTTTTACCGGCATGGCGCCAGCGACAGATCTGATTCGACCAGTCATCGCAGCGGTCGCATTTGGGTGGGCTTTCACGCAGTCGACTAAGGTCTGAGCCTGACCAAGGTTTTAGTCAGATTTGTTGGATTATTCGTCTTCTTCGGCGTTCATTTGGAGCGATTCAGCGAAGCCTGCTTGCCGTAATTTGCGCGCCACGTTTTCGGATACGTCTAAAACGTGGCGCTTGATTTTGAAGTAGCTTGCGGATTCATCGGCGCCCAGCGACTGGGCGTGTGCGATCAACCGCCAAATGGTCGCCCGGTCTTTCGTCTCGCCAAGTTCTGCGGTGATTGCCGCCAGCCGGTCACGCATTCCCTGCCGGAAGTAGTGACGGATGATATCGGACGGCCCTTTGACCTTCGGCGGCGCCGGCGGCATATCCTCGGCACGTCCGTTCAGCACCAGCAGTTGCACTGCCTCGCTGACTTCCTCTACCTCATGCCAGAGCATCAGATCGTCGAGCATCTGCCGGGTGCCGTACGGGACCGTGTGCCGCAATTCCTGCTCGCCCAGTTCCTGCCGTTTCTCGGCAAGCTTGGCTGTGCGTTCCTTCTGTTCGGCAGCCATGGCCTACCTCTTCGAATTTACGTGTTTGTTGTTTTTCGATTTACTGCTCTAATAATTATCCATAACTCTGAATAGCGGTAACCTATAAGAAAAATCTGCTAGTGCGGCGTTGTAGTTGCGCAGGGGTAAATGTAAAAAAGCCCAAAGAGATGCTGAATGCAGTACCTCTTTGGGTATTGCTAGTTAAGCTCTGATACTTAGCAGATACCAAATAGCTTTGCTGTGAACAGCACGGTTCCGTTCAGGTAGACAGTAGCCTTAAGACCTGTGGGTATAATAGATCCGCATGTTTCGGCACAAACTTTTAGCTGTCCGCTTACCGGGATTGTAATTGGCGATGTTAAGCAATAATCGCCATATACGGGAATGGTAAAGCAGATTTTGTTTGTGGCCTGATTGTAGCTGGCCCCAACGCACACGGACATCCTAAGAGCTAGTACACCATCTAATTTGGGGGCTGAGCCCGCCGCTGCGTCGAACCCGACTGTAGAATAATCGGGTACATGTTCATTGGAGTCTGAGTTTTTATGTTCTTTGCAAGTACAGTCGCTCATTGCAGTATCCTCATCCTGAGTTTTTGTTGGCGATTGCCAACAGAACTTAACTTAGCTCTAGAACTTAGAGTTCACAAGTTTTTGAGGTGTCAAATTGATATCATATTGAGATTGTAAATTTAGTTGTTCAGATATTCGGCTATAAGGGGCTGTTATAGCGAATTGCTTCTTAGGTTTTTTATGACGTTAGTTTGCTTTCTATCAGTTTCAAGGAGAATGAAAACCTTGACTTGAAAGCTCATCTTGATCCTTAGGGGCATTTGCGGTTTCACCAGACGGTTTGTATTCCGCTGGCCGGCAGTGCGAGCCAGGTCTACCGGTGATTTGGATGTTGATGCGGCGCTGGCAGCAAGATCCATCTCTACCAGCCCGCAATGGATCGTTAGGCCGTAGGTCTGACCCGGAAGGCCAGGAACACGGGCCCGAATGGGAAGGTACTGACTTCCAACTCATCTAGTGGGTTGAGCGTGCGTGTGCGACTCCCAGCATTGCTGTAGATCACATGGCTACTCGATACGGCGATGTTGACCTTGCCGGCGGCCGCCTGGATCAAATTCACCTTGAACCCTTCAGTCACGTCATCACCAATTGTGAGCGTGACGTCAGTGTCGCTGATGACCAGGATCGACTTACCTGAGTCCGCCATAGTCAGTGGTCTGCTGCCGGTGATGGAGACGTTGGTGTGTACGTGGCCCCCAGCGTGGTAGCTGACCATTCGTGGGTCTGCGAAGACGCGGGCGAAGGCGCCGACATAATTCACACTGGCGCGCATGTCATCGAATTGCTCGACCACGTAGGTGCCGATGCTGCCTGATACTTCAGCGTTGGGATCCAGAACCCATTTGCGTCCTACCATCAGCCCGATCTGGGTGTTGGCACGTACGCCTGCACGCATCTCTTCAAGGAACAGCTGACTGATCTGGCCACCGCCTGTACCTTGGACATAGGTAAAGCGCGCAATGGAGTGGCTGTCTCCAGTAGGGCTGCCCTGGGAGGTGTCGACCTTGTAGTCGACAAAGTCCGCTGAGACGGTGGTGGTCGTTGTGTTGGCGTTTGGCGCCCAGGTGAAATCCAAGACCCTGCCGGTTTTAACCTGCTCTAGAGAGGTGGTCGTTTGCGAGGTAGTAGTAGAGCCTGACTGCTTCAAATCATCGTTCATGATACTCATCCTTAAGTGAAGTGCGTATTTAAGTGTGGGTCGAATTGACCCGAAACGTATGACCGCCGTCATGACGTCACTTTTCCTACAGGACCCTGTTGTCTTACTTGATCCGGATGGAGCTGTCACCGCGCTCGAGGTGTGCCCAGATGGGCTCTTCGAGTAGTTCGTGTTCTGCATCTTCACCGGCGGCCATGCGTTTTCGTACGGCTACGTTGTGCTCTCGGATTTCCTTGAGCTTGGCCGCGATGGCGCGCTTGTCGGGAGAGAACACGGTTTTGGTGTCGATGAAGTCGTCCGGGATATCGTCCTCTTTATCGACGATGACCTTTTCGGGCGCTAGAGCCAAAGTGATCGTGAACAAGGGCCGCCTGATCGTCTTCAAATCGGCGGCCTCCATGTTCTTGCGCAGGTACTCGTCGAGCTTGCCGACGGTATTCTTCCTGATGCGCTTGAGCTCGTTCAGCCGATGAACCTCTTTTTCGATTGCGTCGATAGCTCCCTGGATGTTCCGACTCAATCGCCCATCATGGCCAGCTTCGTTTCGTAGGGCAGATGACGCATGACCCGGTACCACTCGGCCTGAAAGCCAGCGTCCTCGTTCAGCAGGATCTGCACGCCGAAGTGCAGCTTGCAGTAATGGCGAGCGTCGGCCGGGTCACTTGCGCGAAGCCCAGGCCGCGGTGAACGAGTACGTGCGCCTCCGTGATGCACACCTGCCCTACATCAGCTGCGACTCGACGCCGAACGACAACGACCTCATGACCGGCAGTCGGTGGGACGCTGGGCATTACCGATCCGTGGGTGCCTGCCCAGAGCTGCGCTTCGAGCCGCTGAACATCCACCGCCAGTGTGTGAAGTGCAATCGCAACTTATCCGGCAACGCCGTGGAGTACCGCATTCGCCTGGTGCAGCGCATCGGCGCCGAAAAGGTCGCATGGCTCGAAGGTCTGCACTCGGCCTGCAAGTACACCGTGGAAGAGATCAAGGCCATCAAGGCCGAGTACCGGGCAAAGACCAGAGAACTGAAGAGGGAGGCAGCATGACCTATCGCAATGTTGTTTCAGCAGTGGTTCGGGCGCTGGCCGCCGAGACGATCACTTCCGCCGGCGGCTGCGACTTCGATTCGAAGGTTCAGTGCGCCAGCAGAAGGGGGAGATCGTCGGCAGGGAGGCGGCGTTTCTCCAGGACTGCTGGGTGTTCGGTCGGCTACACAAGGCGCTGACCCCGGCGCACTGGCGGGCACTTGTGGCGAAGTACTCGACGCACCAGGAGCGCAAGCACGGAGCTATTTTGAAATTGCTCAACTCGGTGAAGACGCCGGCGCCGAAACGCTTCCGGGAATGTGCCGTGCTGACCAGGGCCATTCCGCAGGTGGCTGGTGCCGAGGGCAAGCGCTCCGCCTCGGTGCTGCCAGCCGCCTGGTACGACATCACTAACTGGGATAACGACGGCAAGCCTGAGTCGACGCGTTACCGGTGGCGCTCAGGGATCCGAAAGACGCTTGATGACCAGGTGAACGAAGCGCTGGCCGTCGCTTAGGAACTGCTCGATGCAGAGGGGCTTATCGAAAGTTGTGCCGCGTAGCAAAAAACCATTGCACTGAGTGAGAGAGTGAGAGAGTGAGAGAGTGAGAGAGTATTTGTCCATCCTGTCGATCTTGCGCGTTTAGGTTGCATAGTAAAGCCCGGCCATCAAGCCGGGTTTTTTATTTTCCGTAGTCATGGCAAAGTCCTCCTAACTTCAAAGGAGTGATATGTATGGAAATGTGGGAGCTCGCTAAGCGTATTCTGGCCTCGGCCAACGAGGGGCAATCATTTACTCCCTCTCTCGCTGGGTCTGCGTATCGAAGACATCTCGAAAGTCTTGGAGAACGTGATCTCCCGCCAGTAGAAGACTTCCACAATTGGGCCGAAACTCTCGCAGCCCAAATGGAATTCGTTGGCCTGATTGAGAAGGCACCAGCATCTGGGCATGGCCCCGCCATTCTGGGCGTGAAGCGTAAAACCGAATTTGGACATGAGCTTTATTCTGCGCTCCGAGGCCACAACGTGGTGCTGCTCTTCCAGTCCATGCAGGCCACGATTGACGCTGGAGAAATTCGGGGAATCTTGCACCAGCTAGATTCTTGATTTTCACAAATCCTAGACCCAGTCAAGCGCTGGGTTTTCTATGCTAGAAATTTGTTCTAAAGAACGCTCAATCGGTGTCGATAAATCTTTATCGTGCATTCATGGAGCGGATGAATATGTTCGGATTTTTGGCCGACAAGGCAAAGGCATTGTCAGAGGCCGTTAGCGAGACGGCGATCTCAGCGAAGGATGCAGTCCTTAACTCTGTTGGAGAGGGGGCAAACGCAGCGACTGAGTATTTGGAAAAAAATTGGCCACAGATAGAGCGCGTCGTGGTTGATGGCCTGCTTACTGTTACGCATGATCGCATCAAGGATGACGAAGTGTTTTTGCTTGTTGCGGAGAAAGCTTTTGAGCTTCTGCCTGCGCCTGTGCGTCTTTTGCTTCCAAGATCCGCATTCCTCGCGCATACCGAAAAACATCGGGCCTCACTCGTTGAGTTGCTTGAGGAAAAGCGACAGCAGCGGCTTGCTCTGGAGGCTCCTGCTGCCGTAGTGACTGAAGGGATACCTACGAGCTAAGGAGCTCAATCCTTAGACTCAAGCCCGGCCACCGAGCCGGGTTTTTTGTCTCCGCCATTTGTTGCACCTGTAACCAGGGCAGTCTTTAGGGGGATATCTGGACACTGATAAGCCGGTGGTGCCGTGCTGCATAAAACACCGGCAATCCGCGCGCAGTCCATCATGCTTGCATCTGCTGCGCGAGGTGATCCGTCGAGACTGGTGCAGTTGGGTGCCGGCGATGGTGAAGCTTTTGGCGGACAGGAGGGGAACGACTCTCACAATTTTCTGAAAAACGTTCGGGCTCACAGCCAGGGCCTCTAATTACTTCAGACGGAGTAGTCCCGCGGGTTGACCGGGTGCACGAGGCAAATACTCAAATTTGTCTGTGTCAACGATAGCCTGGATTACAGACTGGACAGCCTGCATGGTGTTGGGATTTTTTGCGTAACGGCTGCGCAGGAAAAAATCCAGGGACTCAGGTTTGACCTCGTCCAAATTGCTCTTCGTCGCTCCGATAGGCGCCTCTTGGTTAGGCCGGGTGCGAAGCTCGTCCACGAGGCGACCGACATAAAACCCAGCTTGACCTCCACCGTGCGGAAGGTCGATCCACTCGGGATCTGCGGAAGTTACGCGTACAGCGGTGTCCAGTGCTTTCAAGGCTTTCTCCAATTGTTCCATCTTTGATGTGTGCAGAAAGTCAACCAGGCGATCACCCTGTGTCTGGGATATTTTCAGCCGCTTGCATAGATCGGACTTCCGCATCCCAAGCGACATCATTCTGTTCCAGAGCGTGATCTTCGCAATCGTCACCGCGGAAAGGCGTATAACTCGTTCGTCATCGCGTGGCGCAGATGCTTCAGGAATAGGCAAGCGCTGGTCAACGTAAAGGGACAAGGTCGTTTCAACCGCATCGAATGACTCCCGGATTGCATGCTCAAGGTTGTCACCATAGCTGTTGAGCTTTGGCAGGTCGCGACAGAAGATTGCGTACCCCAGATGGTCGTCTTGCTCGAATCGCATTGCATAGTCGTACATAGAAATATCTCCTGGTGATGGTTCAGCGCGTAGATCTGCGAAGGTTGTCTTTTTACCGTTTGGGGAGGTGACTTTGAAGTGGCTTCCTATGCCCGCTTCCAGCATTTCCCCTTGGGCCTTGAACCATCGCCTGAATTCGCTGAACCCCATCACCTCACTTCGTTGTTTGCCGAGCTCACAATACAACATTTATGTTTTAATACAACACTTTTGTGTTGTTGGGCCCGGTACATATTGAGGCCTCAGCATTCGCCGGGGCTTTTTCGTTTTCGGCCCTGCCACACCCTTCGCACTGAGCAGGGAGTGCCGCCGGGGCTGACCTAATTCTGGCCAAGGCCATTTTCTTCATGGAGTGACGATGGATCCTACTGACCTCGGCCCAGGCACAGCTACCTGGCTGGGCGGTAGTGCCACCGTAGTGCTGGGCGGGCTGTTATGGCTCCGCCGGTTCCTTTCCAAGGATGCGGCCGACCGCGCAATGGATAGCGCTGATATCGGTACGCTGAAGCGCCAGAACGAGCTGCTGAACCAGGAGCGAGCCGCCCGCAAAGAAGCGGAGGCCCGAGCTGATCAATTTGCGAAAGAGCGGAACGACCTGGCGGCTGCCGTTGGGCGTATGGAAGGCAAGATCGAAGCGCTCACCAGCCAGGTCGCCCAGCTCACTGACCGCGTGACGCAACAGAGCGACGAGATCACCCGCCTGCGCACCAAGTTGGGAGGAGTCGCATGATGGACAGATGCGCATTGGAATTTATCGCGCGCCGCTGGTGGCGCCGGGCTGAGGTCTGGGCCATTGCAGTCGTGCTGGTGGGTGGTGGTGCAGTTCTGGGTTACCAGGCCGCCTACTGGTCGCTCGCCGAGAAGCAGAGCAGCCAAGTGACTGACATCCGCAAGGCCTACGACACTGCGATGGGTGAGCGCGACAAGCGCCTGGAAGAGCTGACCCGCCAAACCGGCACTGCTGCCGACAAGGCGGATGAAGCCCTCAACCGGGTATCGCCTTGATTGCTACCAGCTTGGAAAGGCAGCTCCTATCGTGGGTCGAGCTTCATCCCGAGCTCTCGAACCGCCACCGGATTAAGAAATGTTACCGGGGTGCCTCTTGCCTGCAGCGTATTCATTAAGATGAGCCAAACAATCTGCGAGCTCTTGAGCGGCCTGACTTACAGTCGCTGCCGTTTGGGTGGCGCGCACGATTTGCTCGGCATGATCGGGACTATAATCATTCGGTGTGATTACGACATACCTATATCCGTCGTTGTACCATTTGGAGTAATCGTTAATTTCATGAGAAATTCGTCGAATTGCGTCCACAGCTCGCACTTGAATGCTGTGAGTGAGTGGATGTAGCGAATGCCACTGATGCACCGGTCTCCAATGGTCCCGAGGGCACTCCCTCAGCAGTTCTTGCATAGCGATCACACAATCTCGGGATATCTGGATGTATTTGGGTTCTATATAAATTGGGAAAGTTGTTTTCCTGCAGGCCTTGAGGAAAAGCTCCAGTTTTCTGCAAATCTCAGAAAAATCGAAATTGGCATTCATGGGCGAACCATAGATAGCGGCCCTTGCGCTTGCCTCCATTGTGCGCTGCCATAGCTGCATGGTTTCAATTGGGAAGGTTATGGGGTCGTCGTCTACCAGCTTCGCGTGTATGGCGCAGAGCCACGCGCCATTCTCATAAGCCCTACGTTGCTCGGGGGTAAGCTCTTCGTCAAATCGTGGACCTCCAGCGGCTGCCGCTGACATATGCGCAGCTTGACCTACATTTATGTTCCCCCCATGTGGTGTAGAAGCATGGGTGACATTGGGGCACCCTGGGTAAACACATCGAAAATGTACGTTTCGTGCCAGCGCACTTTTGGTCGCGGAAGTAAAGTTATCTCTCGACATGTAATTGCTCTCACGTTAACTCAGTCATGAATTCCGTTTCACCGGTGACATCATATCGGCAGAGCATTGACAAATATGAGGGTAGAAATGAGCCGACCGATACCACCGGCCGACCTTCTGAATTGTCTGTGCCTGACTCTGCGTCCAGCCCCAGAGGCATGGGAGTGGCTCCAAGCCGAGATCCTCGCCGACACCGGCAACACTCACAACGAAGACCACACCCACCTACTGGATGCGGACACGGGTCATGTGGGCGTCGTCGAGTTTCGAGAAGCAGGGCAGGACAGTGCTTGGCCAAGCCGAACAGGCAGCGTTCCGCGCCGGCGGTTGGCAGAAAGCCCGGATGGAGCAACAGATGCGTGATTGGTTCGGCGACGTGCTGGCCTTCATCATCACTCTGGCTGCCGACTACTGCGCCCAGTGCAGCGACCTTGAGTTCTGCGCTTTGATTGAACACGAGCTGTATCACCTGGCTCACGCGACCGATAGGTATGGTCAACCAGCATTCACCCAAGACGGTGCACCGAAGATCAAGCTGCAGGGCCACGACGTGGAAGAGTTCGTCGGTGTTGTCCGCCGCTACGGTGCAAGCCCTGACGTTCAAGCGTTGGTGGATGCTGCAAACAGTCCTGCTGAGGTGGGGAAATTGAACATTGCGAGGGCCTGCGGAACCTGTCTGCTGAGATCGGCCTGATTCTTGACAGGCTCTAGACGGATGAGAATTTATGGCAGCCCTGAAAAATGAGGTGAAGAGTTTCATCGTTCAGGCGCTGGCGTGCTTTGATACCCCATCCCAGGTGGTGGAAGCCGTCAAGAACGAATACGGGGTTGTGGTGAGCCGCCAGCAGGTGGAGACGCACGACCTAACCAAGTCCGCGGGGAAGGGGCTGGCGGTGAAGTGGGTGACCCTTTTCCACGACACCAGGAAGCGGTTCCGAGAAGAGACCGCAGAGATCCCGATTGCCAACCGCGCCTTCCGGCTTCGTGGCCTAGGGCGAATGGCTGAAAAGGCCGAGAACATGCGCAACCTGGCGCTGACCGCTCAGTTGTACGAGCAGGCCGCCAAAGAGGTGGGCGATGTTTACGTGAATCGTCGCCTCGAACCTGAAAAACCTCTGGGCTCTCAAGCGGACCAGCAGCACGCCGTTGCTGAGTACACCTTGGAGCCTGATGAGAATATCCCCGCTACCCCGTACCTTTGACCCGCCGGTAAAGCTGACGCCCAAGCAGGCGAACATTTACTGCTGGGGCTTCCAGCCTGAGGCCCGATTCCGCGATGCGGTGTGTGGCCGGCGGTTCGGTAAAACGTTCCTGGGCAAGGCAGAGATGCGCCGCGCGGCTCGACTAGCGGCTGAGTGGGGCGTGAGCGTTGAAGACGAGATCTGGTACGGTGCACCGACCTTCAAACAGGCCAAGCGGGTGTTCTGGCGTCGCCTGAAGCAGGCTATCCCCGAAGCATGGCGTGCGCACCGCCCGAATGAGACGGAATGCTCGATCACCCTCAAGTCTGGCCACGTCATGCGCGTGGTGGGGCTCGACAACTACGACAACCTGCGGGGCTCCGGCCTGTTCTTCGTCCTGGTGGATGAATGGGCAGACTGCCCGTGGGCTGCGTGGGAAGAAGTGCTGCGGCCGATGCTATCGACTTGTCAGTACCAGATTCCCGGCGTTGGTATGCGTAAGGGCGGGCATGCGTTGCGAATTGGTACGCCCAAGGGCTTCAACCACTGCTACGACACTTATCTGGACGGTAAACCAGGCGGGGAGCCGCGCTGCTCTACCCAGTTCGCTATTTCCACGATGGAAGCTTCAAGGGCCAACTGCTTTTCGTAAAGCTTGGAGGGCAGTGAAGGGAGTAGGTCGGAGTTTGGTATTGGCGTTCCTCTGGTGGGGTGGACAGCTTAGCAGTCGGTTTTCTTTGGGGAGTTTGTATTCGTTCGGCAGGACGCCAGGGATTGGTAATGGTATTTTGCTATTGCTGTGAGGCTGACCAGTCAAAAAATATGGACGGACGGGCAAATATGAAAGGGATTAAGGCGTTTTTGGTGCTGTTAGGACTATGCGTGCTACTGATGATCGGTGTAATGATATGGAATTATTATACGACTATCTATCTGACCAGAGACTGTCAAGGTCTTGTGGGGCTGGAGCGTTCTAGCTGCATGGATGAAGCGAAGAAAAATGCACAAACGGGCGCTAATGCAGCAAAAAAATTGATGAGGGAAAAAGATGGTTCACCCTAGGTGTTTGTTGCGTGAGGGCGGCCACGCGTTTGCGCAAACCTCTGCTAAAGACTACGTCTTACCGTTTTTCAAAAGCACGGCTAAGACGATGTCTTGCAATCGTTATATGAATAATTAAATTTTTTAATCAATGGCTTGAGTGCGTAAAGCTCCCAGCATGGGGTGTTAGATATTTGCCGTCACAAGGTCCGCCCACTCCTGCATCATTTCTCGACGCTGCTCCAGATACGCAGCATGGTTGTACACATCGCGGATGAAACTGCTATCAGCATGGGCAAGTTGCCGTTCGATCCAGTCACGGTTGTAACCGCGCCCGTTCATCTCGGTCGAGAATAGATGCCTGAAGCCGTGGGGCGACTGCTTGCCGGTGAGCCCGCAGAGGTCCATGACGTTGTTGGCGTAGTTCGTGCCAATCGGCATTGTTGGATTGCTACGATTTGTGAACACATAGCGAAGGCCACCAGTGATGGGTAGCATGCTTTTCAGCAGTTCAACGGCCTGTGCTGGCAGCGGCACGGCGTGCTCACGTCGTGCCTTCATCTTCTTTGCCGCCGGCGTCGTCCAGATCGCCGCATCGAGATCAATTTCAGACCACTCGGCATACCTTACTTCGCCCGGGCGTGATGCGGTGTAAATCATCAGCATGATCGCTGACCGCAACTGGTGGCCGGACACGCACTGTTGAATGCTTGGGTAGTTCGCTGAACGGCAAGAATGGATGAGGCCGGTTCTGCGCGCCTTTCTCGGTGACGGCGTGCATCTCAGCTGTAGGGTTCGATTCAATCAGTCCGGTGGCGATCGCATAGCTGAACACCTGGCCCATCCGCTGCCGAACCTTTACCGCCGTGACTATAGAGCCGCGCTTTTCGATGCGCCGTATCAGCCCGATCACGTCGGCGCGCTTGATGGCGTCGATCTGCCGCCCGCCAAATGTTGGAAGCACGTCCAGCTCCATCAAATTGCTGATGATCCGGTACGTGCCCGGCGATATGCTGCCCTTCCTGAATGCCAGCCACTCATCGTACACGCGGCGGAATGTGCGGCCGCCGGCCTCAATCAGTCCTGCCTACTTCTCCTTCCTCGATTCGCGCGGATCTACGCCGCGCGCAATGTCTTCCCGCGCCTCATCTCTGCGAGAGCGCGCTTCCTTCAGGCCCGTTTCCGGTTATGTTCCAAAAGAAATCCTTGCCTGTTTTCCAAGCCATGTGAACCGAAAGTGCCAGCTTTTAATTCCACTGTTCGCCACGTAAAGCGAAAGACCCAGGGAGTCGGGGAGGGTGTATGCCTTTTCCTTTGGCTTAGCCTGTCTGGCCGCTGTGTCCGTGAGTGCCACTAGTACATCCTCTCAAAACCATTTTCAATGTACTGGATGATGTACTAACTAATTGTCATTGGGACGGTATTGCGTGGTACGCGTTGATACTCAAAAGCTTTTGTTTATTGGGATATACGGAGGGAATTGGGAAGGGGGGGGTTCAGTCGGGAGGCTACCGTGGAATCTTTGAAGATTTCCACAGTATTTTCAGCTCGGTCAGGTATCTGGCAGGCGGCGAGTTTAACAGTTTGATCCTCTGCCGCGCATACCGCTGGGTTACAGCGCTTGCAGCCGCTCGCCCAGCCCACCATTGTCCGCCAGTTGCAGGAACTCATCCCCCAGCCGTTGGCTTTCGCTCATCGCGGTTTGCCAGTATTTGTTGCGGCTAGAGTCATCGCCCATAAAGCGCTTGAAGTCGCTGCGGTCCGGCAATTTCCCATGGGGCAGACGGGCCAGGTAGTCTTTGGAGGGCGCCAGTAGCAGCACATCCTGCAAGCCTTGTGGATTACTGCGTCGCCACGGCAGGCCCTTGTCGAACCAGCCGGGGATCACCCGGTCGGTGAAATGCGGGTACAGCACAATGTCGTCGCCGTGATAGGGCAGGTCGAGGTGATAGTCCAGCAGGCCACCGTCGCGGTAAGTGCCCGTGCCTGCGCCGGGCAGGTCGCGCACGCCTTGCATCACCATGGGGATGGAACCGGAGGCCAGCAGCGCCTGGCGCAGGTTGCCCAGCTGCAGGTCGAGGAAGCGCGAGGGAAAGTCCGTCAGCGCATGCACCGGTGGCGCCTGGCGCGGGTCGTGGATGATCAACCGCTCAAAATGCCGCGACAGCCGCGCACGGCCACGCAGGTTGTCGGCAATCACCGACGACAGGCCCAGCCCCAGTCGCCCACGGTGGTCATCGGCGAGCAGGCCGTGGCTCTTGACCACCATGATATTCAGGCGATAGTCGGGGTTGTCCAGCACCCGCGCATCGCGGCCGGCCAACAGGTCGTCGAGCATGCGCTGGCAGCTGTGGCTGACTTCGGCCATGGTCACGCCCTTGGCAAAGCGTTGTTCGTTGTACAAGCGGCCGAGGTCCAGCAGGCCTTGCACCGGGTCGGGCAGGCACGCACTGGCGAACCGCCAGGAGCCGATGGACGCGCCGATCAGTGCACGCTCACGCGGCGCGCGTGGCAGCCAATCGCCGAACAGCGCCAGGTCCAGGCCTTGAATGCCCAACGCCTTGGGGCCACCGGCCGCACCGGGTAGGATACCGACATCCGCCGGCGCAAGGCCTTGCTCGCGAATGCGTGTGAAAGCGCGTTTGCCGGCCTTGAGGGTCAGCGCGGGAAACTTGATGTGGATGGCAGTCATACAGGTCTCGGTTGCAGCGAACAGGCAATATAAGAGAGTTCTTGCAGCGATGGGTAAGGTTGCCGATTGAAAATTGCCATGGTGGCAATTCAGTTTCAGTTAAGTTGTCACGGGTACCGTGGTGGCCCATGTCCCGCATCGGGCCGCCCTCAAGGAACATCAGGATACGTAATGAAGGTAAATCTACGCGCGGGCAGTCAGGTGGCGCTGGTATTGCTACTGAGCAGCGCCAGCCTGTCGGCCCATGACCTTGGTCAGGATGAAGCCCTGCGATTGCGTCAGGAGGGCGTCATCGCGCCGCTGGAACAGTTGCTGGGGCCGGCGCTGGAGCGCTACCCGGGTGCCAAGCTGCTGGACGCCGAGCTTGAGGAGCACAAGGATCGCTCGGTGCGCTATATCTACGAAATCGAACTGTTGACCGTCGAAGGCGTGGTGCGCGAAATCGAGCTCGACGCCAGTACCGGTAAGCTGCTCAAAGATAAGGAAGACGACTGATGCGCCTGCTTCTGGTGGAAGACAACGTACCGCTGGCTGATGAACTGTTGGCCGGTCTGCAGCGCCAGGGCTACGCGGTCGACTGGCTGGCCGATGGGCGCGACGCCGCGTATCAAGGCCGCAGCGAACCCTATGACCTGATCATCCTCGACCTCGGCTTGCCGGGCCTGCCGGGCCTGGAGGTGCTCGCGCAATGGCGCGCCGCGGCCTTGGCCACGCCCGTGCTGGTGCTGACCGCGCGCGATTCCTGGGCCGAACGTATCGAAGGGCTAAAGGCCGGCGCCGACGATTACCTGAGCAAACCCTTTCACCCCGAAGAGCTCTACCTGCGCATCCAGGCGCTTCTGCGCCGTTCCCACGGCCAGGCCAACCAGCCGACGCTGCAAGCCGCCGGCCTGCACCTGGATGAAGGGCGCCAGTGTGTGCTGCGCGATGGCGACGAGATCCAGCTGACCGCCGCCGAATTCCGCCTGCTGCGCTACTTCATGCTGCACCCGGAGCAGATTCTGTCGAAAAGCCATCTGGCCGAACATTTGTATGACGGCGAAACCGAGCGCGACTCCAATGTGCTGGAAGTGCACGTCAACCACCTGCGTCGCAAACTGGGGCGCAGTGTGATTGAAACCCGGCGTGGCCAGGGTTACCGGTTTGGCGCCGCCCCGGCATGAGGTCGATTCAACGGCGTTTGAGCCTGGGTCTGATCAGCGTCATGGTGGTGGTGGGCGTGGTGCTGGCGCAAACCAGTTTGTGGTTGTTCGAGGCCGGTTTGCAGCGCTACCTGGAAGCCGGGCTGCGCAACGACAGCGAGAACCTGCTGGCAGCACTGGTGCGTGGGCCGGAGGGTGTTCATTTGGATGAGCAGCGTCTGTCACCGGCCTATCAGCGACCGTTTTCCGGGCATTATTTCCGCATTGATTTTGCCGACGTTCACTGGCGCTCCCGCTCGCTGTGGGACCAGGAACTGCCGCGCCTGACCGAGCCGGGGCTCAAGGGCAACCTGCAACTGGGGCCGGAACGCCAGCAACTGCTGGTGTTGCGTTCGGACTACAAGCGTTTCGGCCAGTCAATTTCCATCAGCGTGGCCCAGGACTACACGCCCGTGCGCGAAAGCTTTCGCCTGATGCGCCAGATCGGCCTGATCATCGGCTTGGCGGCGCTGTTACTGGTGCTGATCCTGCAACGGGTCACCGTGCGCCGCGCCTTGCGCCCGCTGGAGACGGCACGCAACCAGATTGCCCAACTGCAACAGGGCCGGCGCTCGCAACTTGATACCCAAGTGCCGCTGGAACTGGAGCCGTTGGTGGCGCAGATCAACCATCTGCTGGCCCATACCGAAGACAGCCTCAAGCGCTCACGCAATGCTTTGGGCAACCTCGGCCATGCGCTGAAAACCCCATTGGCGGTGCTACTGAGTGCAGCCTCCAGTGAAGCGCTCAAGGACCACCCCGAAATCGGCAAGCTGCTGCGCGAGCAGCTTGACCAGGTGCAACAACGCCTCAACCGCGAACTTAACCGCGCCCGCCTGGCCGGTGAAACCCTGCCCGGCGCGCTGTTTGACTGTGAAAAAGAACTGCCCGGCCTGCTGGCCACCTTGAGCATGATCCACGGTGAACACCTGGACTTGAGCTACCACGTCGACCCCGGCCTGCAATTGCCCTGGGACCGCGAAGACCTGCTGGAACTGCTCGGCAACCTGCTGGATAACGCCTGCAAATGGGCGGATGCCGACGTGCGCTTGACGGTCAGCGAAACCCCGCGCAGCTTTCTGCTGGCAGTCGAAGACGACGGCCCCGGCATCCCGCCGGCTCAGCGTGAGCAAGTGCTCAGCCGGGGCGCGCGTCTGGATGAGCAGATTGACGGCCATGGCCTGGGGCTGGGGATCGTGCGGGATATTGTCGAGGTGTGGGGCGGTACGTTGCGGTTGCAGGACAGCGAGCTGGGCGGGCTCAAGGTGCTGATCGAATTACCCAAACGTTGAGATCGTTCCCACGCTCTGCGTGGTAACGCCGCCTTGGACGCTCGGCGTCCCGCTGTCGACGGGCAACGCGGAGCGTCACAGGAGGCGCGCCCACGCGGAGCGTGGGAACGATCATTACACCCGAAACTGATCCATCAACCCCTGCTGCTGATTCGCCAGGCTGTTCAACGCCTGGCTCACCCGCGCCGATTCATTCGCCTGCTCCGACAGCGATTCAGTCACATCCCGTATCGTCGCCACATTGCTGTTGATCTCTTCGGCCACGGCGCTTTGCTGTTCGGCGGCGCTGGCGATTTGCAGGTTCATGTCGCTGATCACCGTGACCGCCTCACCAATCTGACGCAGGGCGGTGACCGCCTGGCCGACCTGTTCGACACTGCCTTGGGCCTGCCGATAGCTATTGCCCATGGAGCCAACCACGTCGGTGGTGCCGCTTTGCAGGTGCTCGATCACCAGGCGGGTTTCTTCTACCGACTCCTGGGTGCGCTGCGCCAGGTTGCGTACTTCGTCGGCGACCACCGCAAAACCACGCCCAGCCTCACCGGCGCGGGCGGCT
This sequence comes from Pseudomonas sp. B19125, assembly GCF_044218855.1. Classification (NCBI taxonomy): domain Bacteria; kingdom Pseudomonadati; phylum Pseudomonadota; class Gammaproteobacteria; order Pseudomonadales; family Pseudomonadaceae; genus Pseudomonas; species Pseudomonas sp. B19125. Next base: position 4,730,164 of record NZ_CP162589.1, on the reverse strand, counting down.
TCGATGGCGGCGTTGAGTGCCAGCAGGTTGGTTTGCTCGGCGATGCCGCGAATCACTTCCAGCACCGAACCGATCTTCTCGCTATTGGCCGCCAAGCCTTCGACCTGGGCCATGGCGGTGCTCATATCCGCCGCCAGGTTGCCGATATTGGTGGTGGTGCGGTCGATCACACTCAAGCCGTCGCGTGTGGCCTGGTCGGCATCGCGTGCGGCGTGTGCCGCCTGGGCAGCACTGCGGGCGACGTCCTGGGCGGTGGCGCTCATTTCGTGGGAGGCGGTGGCCACTTGGTCGACCTGACGGTATTGCTGCTCCATGCCGGCGCTGGTTTGCGTGGCGATTTCGGCGGACTGGTCGGCAGTGCCACGGGCGTCCTGCACGGAGCGTTTCACTTGGGCAATGATCGGTTGCAGCTTGTCGAGAAAGCGGTTGAACCAGCCGGCCAGTTGGCCCAGTTCATCCTGTTTGTCGTAGGCCAGGCGGCGGGTGAGGTCGCCTTCGCCGCTGGCGATGTCTTCGAGCATGCGTGCCACGCCGAGGATCGGCCGGGTCACGCTGCGGGCCATCAGCCACACAAGCACTAAGCCAACCACGGCCGCCAGCAGGCCCAGGCTCAATTCCAGCAGCGTGCCACGGGCGTTGTCCGCGTCCAACTGCGCCTTGAGTGTTTCGGCGGGGCCGACCAGGACTTTTTCCGGCACATCCAGCAACACGCCCCACGGCTTGCCGCCGGGAATCGGCGCGAAGGGCGCCAGCACCTTGAGTTGGTGATCGGTACGCAGGCTGCTGGTCTGAGGGTTACTGGCCAGTACGCTGATCAGTTGCGCGCCGCTGGCGCTGTCGACCTGATCCAGACGCTGGCTGAGTTTGCCGGCGTCCGGGCTGTAGCCGGCGAGCAAACCGGTGGGGCTGAGGATGCTGACCTGGGTCTGGCCGTCATACAGCTTCTGGCTGGCCTGTTGGCTCACGGCCTGCAGGCTGTTGAGGTTGATGTCCACCGACAGCGAGGCAATAACTTTGCCGTTGACCATCAACGGGAAGACGATGCTGGTCATCAGCACGTTTTGCCCGTCGATCACATAAAAGTACGGTTCGATCACGCAGGGTTTCAGCGTAGTGCGTGGGCAGGTGAACCAGGCGTTAGCCTTTTCGCCGCTGGGGCCGACGCTGATGTCGGCCATGTCGCTTTCGGGTAGTGACATGGAGGTGAGTTTGCCGGGTGTGGGCTGCGACCAGTAGAGGGCGAAGCGGCCTTTGTCGTTGCTGCCCAGTTCTGCCTGATTGGCGAACAACTCGTCCTTGCCGTCCAGCGCATTGGCCTCAAACACCAACGACAGGCCGAGCAGATCGGGGTTGGCTTGCAGGGCGGCCTTGACTTGGCGGGTCAGGTCTTCGCGGGTATCGAAGGCGTCGAGGAAACGTTTTTCCGCCTGCTCACGCAAAAACAACACTTGGCGCGAAAAACCATGGCCGTACTGATAGGCGTCCATGAATTGCTGGCGAATGCCCAGCGCCTGCACTTCACCTTGGGCCTCGATGCGCGCCTGGGCGGACGCGTCGAGCATCTGCATGCTGGACGCTTTGACCTGCTGTGAACTCTGCTCCATGCGAAAAAGCGACAGACCCACCAGCAGGGTCACGATCCCCAGCAGGCACAGGCCCGCGAGCAGGGTGATTTTCCATTGAATGGAGAGCTGTCTAAGCGACATCGAGGAGCATCCTTAACCTGAAAACACAGAGAGCCTTTGTATCGGCTGCCTTTCACGCTTCTTTATTCTGTGGCGAGGGAGCTTGCTCCCGCTGGCGCTCCAGTGCGCAGCGCTCCTGTTTTTTTGGGGCTGCTGCGCAGCCCAGCGGGAGCAAGCTCCCTCGCCACAGTTTTTGACATGACGGCCCGCCTGCGGCAAAGTGCGCGCCCTCTAATAAGACCTCTTAAAGCCTGCACACGGACGCCACTTGATGGCCGCCCGGTCGCGGGCCTGTCTGTTTTTTATGTTTTTTGCTTGAGGTAACCATGATTAACGCAGTCATCGCCGCGGTCGGCACCATGCTGGTGCTCAGTTTGTCCCGTGTGCATGTGGTCATCGCCATCATCGTCGGCGCCCTGGTCGGTGGCTTGACCGGCGGGTTGGGCATCGAGGCCACGCTCAAGGCCTTTAACGGCGGCTTGGGCGGCGGCGCGACCGTGGCGTTGTCCTACGCCTTGCTCGGCGCTTTCGCGGTGGCGATTGCCAAGTCCGGCCTGGCGCATGCCTTGGCGGACAAGGCGCTGCTGTTGGTCGATCGCCAGGAAGCCACCGGCGGAAGTCATGTCAAATGGCTGCTGATTGGTCTGTTGTGGGTGGTGGCGATTGCTTCGCAGAATATTCTGCCGATCCATATTGCGTTTATCCCGCTGCTGGTGCCGCCACTGCTTTACGTGCTGACCAAGCTGCAACTGGACCGCCGGCTGATCGCCTGCGTGATGACCTTCGGCCTGATCACGCCCTACATGTTCCTGCCGGTGGGCTTCGGCAATATCTTCCTTAATCAGATCCTGTTGGCCAACGTGGCCAAGAGCGGCGTGGACATCAGCCAAGTCAACGTCACCCATGCCATGGGCTTGCCCGCGTTGGGCATGGTGGTGGGCCTGCTGGTGGCGGTGTTTATCAGCTACCGCAAAAAGCGTGTGTATGACCTGGAAAAAATCGAGCGCGTCGAGCAAGTAGCCGTGCAGTACAACCCGCTGACCCTGCTGGTGGCCGGGCTGGCAATTGCCTCGGCGTTTATCATTCAGCTGTGGCTGGATTCGATGATCATCGGCGCCCTGGCTGGGTTTCTGATCTTTTCGGTGTCGGGCATTGTGCGCTGGCGCGAAACCGACGACCTGTTCACCGAAGGCATGAAGATGATGGCGATGATCGGCTTCATCATGATCGCCTCATCGGGGTTTGCCGAAGTGCTCAAGGCTACCGGTGACGTGCGCTCACTGGTGGAAGCCTCGGCGGCATTCATTGGTCACAGCCGTGGTGTGGGCGCGCTGCTGATGTTGCTGGTGGGGCTGTTGGTGACCATGGGCATTGGTTCGTCCTTTTCTACGGTGCCGATTCTGGCGGCGATTTTTGTGCCGTTGTGTGTGCAGCTGGGCTTCAGTCCGTTGGCGATTGTGTGCATCGTGGGTACGGCGGGGGCGCTGGGCGATGCCGGTTCGCCAGCGTCGGACTCCACGCTCGGCCCGACTTCCGGCCTGAATATTGACGGCCAGCATCACCATATCTGGGACACCGTGGTGCCGACCTTCCTGCACTACAACATTCCGTTGCTGGCGTTTGGCTGGTTTGCCGCGATGACCCTCTAGTATCTGGAACAGGTTCAATTGTGGCGAGCAGGCTTGCCCTGCGTTGGAGCGCGAAGCGGTCCTGAATCCAGACACCTCGATCTACCTGGCGTGTTACGGCGCCTGAAAAGGGGGCTGCTACGCAGCCCAACGCAGGGCAAGCCTGCTCGCCACAACAGTCCAGTCGCCACTCAGCCAAGGTGCCCTACAGATATTTCGCCACTGGCCGTTAACCTCTCAAGTCGCCACGAATAAGAGAGAAAAGCCATGCGTCTGAGTTTGAAGGCCAAAGTCCTGTCCCTGGCCGTCGTGCCTGTGTTGTTGTTTGCCGTGGTCATCAGCCTGACCACGGTGTGGATCCTGCAGGGCCAGGCGCGCAATGAGGTGGATGAAACCCGCCAGCGCCTGCTCAATGACGCCAAGGCCACGCTGCAAAGTTATGTGGAAGTGGCGATGACCACCATCAAGCCGCTCTACGACGCGGCCGCCCCCGGCGACACGGCGGCGCGGGCGCAGGTAGTCAAACTGTTGTCCAACACCACCTACGGCAAGGACGGCTACTTCTTCGGCTACGACTCCGAGACCATCCGCCTGTTCAAGGGCAACAGCCCGGACGGCGTAGGCAAGAGCTTCAAGGACAACCGTGACCCCAACGGTGTCTACGTCAACCGCGACCTGGTCAAGGTCGGCAAGGACGGCACCCACTACCTGCAATACAGCTCGACCCAGCCCGGCCAGACCGAACTGGTGCCCAAGCTTGGCTACACCGAATACCTGCCCAAGTGGGACATGGTGATTGGTACGTCGGTGAACCTCGATGGCATCGAAGCCCAGGTGGCGGTGGTCGAGGCCAAGGTCGAAAAACGCATGGAAGGCGTGCTGCTGAGCATCCTTGGTGTGGCGGTGGTGGTGCTGCTGGTGATTGCTGCAGTGGGCATGTTGGTGGCCAATACCATCTTGCGCCCACTGAGCCTGATGAAAGCCAACCTCGACGATATCGCCGCGGGCGAGGGCGACTTGACCCGCCGCCTGGCCATCACCAGCCAGGATGAGTTGGGGGACTTGGCCGGCGCGTTCAACCGCTTTGTCGACAAGATCCACGGCCTGGTGCGCCAGATCACCGAGATGACCGCGCAACTCACCGGGCTGGTCAGCCAGGTGTCCGATCAGGCCCAGCGCTCGGAAACCGCCATGGAACGCCAGCGCCACGAGACCGATCAGGTGGCCACCGCAATCAACCAAATGTCCTCGGCGGCCCACGAAGTGGCGCGCAGTGCCCAGGGCGCTGCGGTGGCCGCGCAACAGACCGACGCTGAAGGCCAGGCCGCCAAGCGGGTAGTGGATGGCAGCATCGCGCAGATCCATGCGCTGGTGAACGACATCCGCAGCAGCGGCGTGTCCCTCGACAGTTTGCAGCAGGACGTGTCGTCGATCGTCAGCGTGCTCGGCGTGATCCGCTCGATTGCCGAGCAGACCAACCTGCTGGCGCTCAACGCCGCCATCGAAGCCGCACGGGCAGGCGAGGCTGGTCGCGGGTTTGCGGTGGTCGCCGACGAGGTGCGTGCGCTGGCCAGTCGCACGCAAACCAGCACCCAGGAAATCCAGGGCATGATCGACCGCCTGCAAAAAGGCACCGTCGCCGCCGTGGATGCCATGCGCCGCTCCAGCGATGCCGGTGATGGCACTTCGGCCCAGGCCAACCAAGCCGGCGCGTCGCTGGATACCATGGCGCAGTTGATTGGCACCATCAACTCGATGAACGCGCAAATCGCCAGCGCCGCCGAAGAGCAGACCGCCGTGGCCGAAGAGATCAACCGCAGCGTGCATCAGATTGCCGTGGCGGTCGACAGCGTGGCGGATGAAACCCAATTGGGCGCGCAAACCTCGCGCAGCCTGGCGGACCTGGGCCAGCGCCTGGGGCAGTTGGTGGGGCAGTTCAGGATCTGATCAACCCTGGCCTCAGCGTATGTTTGCCTGGCGCTGATACAAATAGGCCTGTCACCGCCCCTGCGTTAGACGTCACGCATCAGCAGGCCGAAGCGCAGGTCCATGTCGCTCGGCAGTGGCACATACACCGTGTGCCCATCCCCCGGCGCCACGTCTATGGCCTCGCCCTTGGCGTTGTGCAGGTTGGTCAGGTCAAAGTGAAAGTTGCCGGCCGGTGTCATCAATTCCAGATGATTACCCACGGCAAAGCGGTTTTTCACCTTGACCTCGGCCAGCTCGCCCCGGCGCTCGCCGGTCAATTCGCCGACAAACTGCTGGCGCTCCGACACCGAGCTGCCGTTCTGGTAGTTCTGGTATTCGTCGTGCACATGGCGACGCAGGAAACCTTCGGTGTAGCCGCGTTGGGCCAGGGACTCAAGATCAGTCATCAGGTTGCGGTCAAACGCACGGCCAGCCACCGCATCGTCAATGGCCTGGCGATACACCTGGGTGGTGCGCGCGCAATAGAAGTGGGACTTGGTGCGCCCTTCGATCTTCAGCGAATGCACGCCCATGTGCGCCAGGCGCTCCACGTGCTGCACGGCGCGCAGGTCCTTGGCGTTCATGATGTAGGTGCCGTGTTCGTCTTCGAAGGCGGGCATCTGCTCATCCGGGCGGTTGGCTTCCTGCAGCAGGAACACCTGATCGGTCGGCGCGCCGATACCCAAGGTCGGTTCACACTGCTGGACGATATCGCCCGTGGCGTTCTCCACCGCCGGCGTGGCCTGGTATTTCCAGCGGCACGCGTTGGTGCAGGTGCCTTGGTTGGCATCGCGCTTGTTCATATAGCCGGACAACAAACAGCGCCCGGAATAGGCCATGCACAGGGCACCGTGCACAAACACTTCCAGCTCCATGGCCGGCACCTGTTGGCGGATTTCGCCGATTTCTTCCAGTGACAATTCCCGCGACAGGATTACCCGGCAGATACCTTGCTGTTGCCAGAACTCGACGCTGGCCCAATTCACCGTATTGGCCTGTACCGACAAGTGAATCGGCATGCACGGGAAGTGACGGCGTACCAGCATGATCAAGCCTGGGTCGGACATGATCAACGCGTCCGGCCCCATGGCGATCACCGGGGCCAAATCCTTGAGGAAGGTCTTGAGCTTGGCGTTGTGCGGGGCAATGTTGACCACCACGTAGAAACGCTTGCCCAGTGCATGCGCCTCCTGGATGCCAAGCGCGAGGTTGGCGTGGTCGAACTCGTTATTGCGCACCCGCAGGCTGTAGCGCGGCTGGCCGGCGTAGACCGCATCGGCGCCGTAGGCGAAGGCATAGCGCATGTTTTTCAGGGTGCCGGCGGGGGCGAGTAGTTCGGGGGCAATCACGGGGGGCATGGGCTCGGGTCGCAAAAGGTCGCGAGCGTAAAGGAGCTGGCACACGCATTTATTGATCCAGGTCGGGCTTTTGCGGGTTTTGTATCGCTGTGTATCGGCGGGTGCCGTTCGACACAGGCGTGATACCTCAGAGGGTTTCAATAGGCACTCTGCGACTCGACAAGGTAATCACCATGCGACCTATCACATTCCTGTTTACCAGCCTGCTGCTGGCTTTCGCTCTGACCGCAAGCTGGATGGCCAGTGGCGAGAGCAAGCAACCTGCGGGCGCCACGCCGTCGCTGGCGGGAGCGGTCGAATGGCTAAACTCACCGCCTCTGAGCCTTGAAGCGCTCAAAGGCAAAGTGGTACTGGTAGATTTCTGGACCTATGACTGCATCAACTGCCGGCGTGCGCTGCCCTACGTCAATACCTGGGCCAAACGCTACGAAAAAGACGGTTTGGTGGTGATTGGCGTACACACGCCCGAATACGCGTTTGAGCACATCCCGGCCAACGTCAAGGAACAGGTGCGCAAGCTGGGCATCGGTTACCCGGTGGCCATCGACAATAACTACGCGATCTGGCGCAGCTTCGATAACCAATATTGGCCGGCCCACTACCTGATCGATGCCAAGGGGCACGTGCGTTACAGCCACTTCGGTGAGGGACGCTACGAGGCTCAGGAACAGGTGATTGAAGTACTGTTGAATGAGGCCAGGGCGATTCAATGAGGCGGTCTACGCTTGAAGGGCACTCCCAGGTTCTGCCGCGGACTAAGCAACAGGGCCGCTGAAGGCCCTCTGCTTTTCTGACATGGACCGGACATGAACCAAACCAACCTTCAATTCAAAACCCTGCTGTTATTGCTGGCCCTGGTGACCATCGCCTTTATCTGGATATTGCTGCCGTTCTATGGCGCGGTGTTCTGGGCGGTCATCCTTGGCATCATCTTCGCCCCGATGCAGCGGCGCCTGCAGCAACGCTTCAGCTGGAACCGCAACCTGACGTCCCTGGCCACCCTTACGGTATGCCTGGTGATCGCAATTTTGCCGGTGATCATCACCAGCGTGCTGCTTGTGCAAGAGGGCGCCACCCTCTATAAAAATATCGAAAGCGGCAAATTGGACGTGGCGGGGTATATCGAACAGTTCAAGAACATCCTGCCGCCTTATTTCCAGCATCTGCTCGACCGCTTCGGCATGGGTAACCTGGAGGGGCTGCGGGAAAAGATCGTCAAGAGCGCCATGCAAGGCAGCCAGTTCTTTGCCACCCAGGCGTTCAGCTTCGGCCAGGGCACGTTTGATTTCCTGGTGAGCTTTTTCATCATGCTGTACCTGCTGTTTTTCCTGCTGCGTGACGGCCCGGAACTGGTGCGCAAAGTACGTACGGCGGTGCCGTTGGCCGAGCCGCAAAAGCGCCGGTTGCAACTCAAGTTCAATCGGGTGGTACGTGCGACCGTCAAGGGCAACGTGTTGGTCGCCGTGACCCAGGGTGCGCTGGGCGGTTTGATCTTCTGGTTTCTGGACATTCCCAGCGCGTTGCTCTGGGCGGTGTTGATGGCGTTTCTGTCGTTGCTGCCAGCCGTCGGCGCGGGGATCGTGTGGGGGCCGGTGGCCGCCTACTTCCTGTTGAGCGGTTCGATCTGGCAGGGCGTGGTACTGGGCTTGTTCGGCGTGTTCGTGATCGGGCTGGTGGACAATGTATTGCGTCCGATTCTGGTGGGCAAAGACACCAAGATGCCGGATTACCTGATCCTGATCTCGACCTTGGGCGGCCTGTCGGTGTTTGGCTTGAATGGCTTTGTGATCGGGCCGCTGGTGGCGGCGCTGTTTATGTCCAGTTGGGCGTTGTTTGTCGAAAGCAAGCCGCGGGTCAAACTGCCATTGCCCTAGTTCTCAGACGTGAGTTTTCAGGCCGGAGGCTTCAGGCATGGAGCCTGAAGTTCGACACCTGCTGTTGCTGTTGTTGCGCAGCGGACAGCGAGGTGAGCGGGCCGCTGATGGTTTCGCCATCGCGTACCACATACCAGCAGGCCAGCAACCCGAGCTCCCGGAGTGGGGCGGGGACGGCACTGCCGACAACGGACATGATTTGAACAGTAGGCATAGGCACCTCCAAAGGTATGGGGGTCACCTTACGGGCTGATGGCGCGTAGGAAAAATCACCCTTCTCGATAGTCAACATTAACGCCAGGCGTCAATCCACTACTTGATCGAGCATGTTCACCACTTCCTGCTCGCTGAGCAGGCCTTTGCGCACCAGGTTTTCTGCCAGCAGCGCGAGAAATTTTGCGCTGCGGTGGCCCTCAAGGTGCTTGAGTTCGGTAAGTGCGCTGTAAACCTTGCTGGACGTGCACAGGCCAGCGGTGCGGTGCGGGTTTTGCGTGGGCATGGTCAGTCGTCCTTAATTGTTATTGGGTGGACCGCTCGATAGTGAGACCGTTGAGTGACGTAAACATGACAGCGCAGGCCCAGGTCAAGCAAGTGGACATTTGACCGTCATGATGTGGGATTGCGGCTCGGGCATTGTCCTCATAGCGACCTTGGCATGATAAAACCGGGCTTTTCAGGCAAAACCCAGGCAAAACGCAGGTAAAAAAAGACCCCGCGTGTGGGCGAGGCCTGTTCATTTCTAACCTGACCGCGTGTTACCAGCCGCGGCCATAATAACCGTAGGGAGGGCCATAGTAGCCGCGTGGTGGGCCGTAATAGACCGGCGCCGGGCGGTAGTAAACCCGCTGTTGCACATACACCGGCGGTGGCGGTGCGTAGTAGACCGGCGGCGGTGCGGCATACACCGGTTGAGGCTGGACATACACCGGTTGCTGCACGTAAACCGGCTGGGATTGGCTGGCAACTACGGAGCCGACAACGGCTGCGCCGATCAAACCACCCAATATGGCCGGGCCACCCCAACCACCACCGTGGGCGGAGGCTTGGCCTGCCATAGCGAGTGCGCCGATAAGCAAGGCGATTTTGGGGATTTTACGAATCATGGTCATTCCTCGGTTAGCCCCTGCGCTTGTGGTCTGCAATCAATAGACTCAAGGATTGTCGCGGGGATACTTTTAAGACAACGTATTTCTGAAAAACAGCACCGCCACTAGGTAAAGGTTGTGTAAGGTCTGTACCGATTTGCTTACTCAAAGGAGTTTTCCATGCAGATGCACCCCAACAAGGACACCCAACTGTGCATGTCATTGTCGGCGCGTCCCGGGAATTTTGGCTTGCGATTTCACAACCATCTGTACGAACAGCTGGGGCTGAACTTCTACTATAAAGCCTTCAGCAGCCAGGATTTGCCCGGCGCGATCGGCGGTATTCGGGCGCTGGGCATCCGTGGTTGCGGGGTGTCCATGCCGTTCAAGGAAGCTGCCATTGCCCTGGTCGATGAGTTGGATGCCTCGGTCAAGGCCATTACTTCGCTCAACACCATCGTTAACACCGACGGCCATCTCAAGGCCTACAACACCGACTACATTGCCGTGGAACAATTGCTGAAAAAGCACGCGGTGCCCAAGGATTCGACCTTCGCGCTGCGTGGCAGCGGCGGCATGGGCAAGGCGGTGGCCAGTGCCCTGCGTGACGGCGGTTATGCCAACGGCGTGATTGTGGCGCGCAACGAAGCGGCGGGCCGGGCGTTGGCGCAGAGCCTGGGGTATGAGTGGCAAGCAGAGCTGGGCGAGTTGCGCCCACAGATGCTGGTCAACGTGACGCCGATCGGCATGACCGGCGGTGCAGAAGCGGACCAGTTGGCCTTCGAGGCGGACGCTGTGGACGCTGCTGACACTGTATTCGATGTGGTGGCGATCCCCGCCGAAACGCCGTTGATCGTGCGCGGGCGTGCCCAGGGCAAACGAGTGATTACCGGGTTGGAAGTGATCGCAATCCAGGCGTTGGAGCAGTTTGTGCTGTACACCGGTGTGCGGCCGACGCAAGAGCAGTTTGAGGCGGCGGTGGCCTTTGCCCGAACCTAAAGCACTGCGCAGATCCAAATGTGGGAGCGGGCTTGCCCGCGATGAGGGCGTGTCAGCCGCCTTATACATCACTGACCCACCGCAATCGCGGGCAAGCCCGCTCCCACATTTTTAATCGAGTTAAGCCTGTTCCAGTTGGGCCAAACGCTCTTCCAGCGCTGCAATCCTGGCTTCAAGTTCTTCGATTCGCTCCACCGAAACCCCACCCGCCGAGCGCTCCACCGGGCTCCCGCGTGCCGCGATGATCGCCTCAATATCCGCCGGATCCCCCAACGCATGGGTATAACGATCTTCCCGTTGCCCTGCCTGGCGCGGCACCAATACTGCCAGCCCGCGCGCAATCAGGCGTTCAAGCTGGTGCACGACCTGTTCGGCATCTTCAAAGTCATGCATGCGCCCGCTGCGGGTCAGCAGTTCGTTGACGGTCTGCGGCCCGCGCAGAAACAGCAGCCCGATCAGGATTACCTGGGCCGGCACCAGCTCCAGTGCCTTGTCCACCCGATGCTCCCAGCGGTCGGCGCGGCTGCCCATCACCAGGCGGGTAAAGCCTTGGCCCTCGAGCACCCGCAGGCTCTGGCCGACCTGGCCCTGGCTCAAGTTGGTCACCGGTTCCCGGCTGGTCTTCTGGTTGCAGGCCAACACCAGCGCATTGAGTGTGAGCGGGTAGGTCTCCGGGTTGGTCGCCTGTTTTTCGATCAGGCAGCCCAGGATGCGGATTTCCGTGCTGTTCAGGCGCGGCTCAGGGGTGTCGGTGTCGTGCTCGGCGGTCATCGCGCTTTCCCTATGCAGTGAAGCTCACTAGCCTAATCCTGAAAAAATAAAAGACAAGCCGCAGGCATGGCTATAATCGCCGCTGGTTCCAAACCCTGCCATCACCGTGAGACTGTCATGACTATTTCCCTGTACGCCGCCTCCATCCCGGTCTTCAAGCAAATGCTCAACGCGCTGAGCGACGTGCTGAACAAAGCCGAAGCCCACGCCACCGCCAAGAACATCGAACCCAATGCCTTGCTGCAAGCGCGTCTGTTCCCGGACATGTTCCCGCTGGTGCGCCAAGTGCAGATCGCCGTCGACTTCGCCAAGGGCGTTTCCGCGCGCCTGGCCGAGATCGAAGTGCCGAAGTACGAAGACAGCGAAGTGACCTTCGCCGATCTGCAAGCACTGATCGCCAAGGTGCTGGCATTTGTCGACACCATCAAGCCTGAGCAAATCGACGGCAAGGAAGGCATCGAGATCATCACCCGCCCAGGCACGCCGAAAGAGAAGCGCTTCAGCGGTCAGTCTTACCTGCTGACCTATGGCCTGCCGCAGTTCTTCTTCCACGTCACCACCGCTTACGCTTTGCTGCGTCACAACGGTGTGGAAGTGGGCAAACGCGATTACATGGGCGCTTTCTAAGCATCCAGATACAAAAAAGCCCGGGATCGTTGCTGTCGAACGCCCCGGGCTTTTTTACGCCTGGATAGTTAAGCCGTTTGCTCTTCCTTGCCCAGGCAGGCGGCTGCCGTGAACAGCACATCGGTGGACGAGTTGAGCGCGGTTTCCGCCGAGTCCTGCAGCACACCGATGATGAAGCCTACGGCCACCACCTGCATGGCGATCTCGCTGGGAATGCCGAACAGGCTGCACGCCAGGGGAATCAGCAGCAACGAGCCACCGGCCACACCCGACGCGCCGCAGGCACATACCGCCGCGACCACGCTGAGCAGCACGGCGGTTGGCAGGTCCACGGCAATACCGAGCGTGTGCACAGCGGCCAGGGTCAACACGGTGATGGTAATCGCCGCGCCGGCCATATTGATGGTGGCGCCCAGCGGGATCGACACCGAGTAAGTGTCTTCATGCAGGCCCAGGCGTTTGCTCAGCGCCAGGTTCACCGGAATATTCGCCGCCGAACTGCGCGTGAAGAATGCGGTGATGCCGCTTTCGCGCAAGCACATCAGCACCAGCGGATAAGGGTTGCGGCGCAGTTTCCAGAACACGATGGCGGGGTTGATCACCAGCGCGACAAACAGCATGCAGCCGATCAGCACCACCAGCAGGTGGGCATAGCCGAGCAGGGCGCCGAAACCGGAGGTGGCCAGGGTCGAGGCCACCAGGCCGAAGATACCCAGCGGCGCAAAGCGGATGACGACGCGCACGATCAGGGTGACGCCATTGGACAGGTCATCGAGCACCGTGCGAGTGGTAACACCTGCATGGCGAATCGCGATGCCCATGCCGATGGCCCAGGCCAGGATGCCGATAAAGTTGGCATTCATCAGCGCGCTCACCGGGTTATCCACCACGCTCAGCAGCAGGCTTTGCAGCACTTCGCCGATGCCGCCGGGGGCGCTGACGGTGGCGTCGTGGGTAGCCAGCACCAAAGGTGACGGGAACAGCATGCTGGCAACCACTGCGACGACGGCAGCGGCAAAGGTGCCGAGCAGGTACAGGAACAGGATTGGCTTGATATGGGTTTCCTGGCCATGTTTATGGTTGGCGATAGACGCCATGACCAAGACAAACACCAGAATCGGCGCAACGGCCTTCAGCGCGGTGACAAACACCTTGCCGATAAAACCAGTGGCTCGCGCAGCCTCGGGCAACAGCAAGGCCAGTAAGATACCGGCCACCAGGCCGATGACAATTTGGGTGACCAGGCTGACGCGCATCAGTCGTTGCAGCAGGGAAGGGGCAGCAGTCATAAACAGTTGTCTCTAGTTTTTTTAGTAGGACGCAGCATTGCAGGCACATAGCGACGTAGGAAGCAGGCCCAAAGTCTAACATGCTGTAGGAAGCGTCCCGTTTCGGTGCGGCATTCCGTCACCCTCAACTGTAGGGTTTGGCCAGGCCAAGACCTATTCTGTTAAGATTGCGGCCTCTCATCTTTCCTCTCCGTCAGCGAGCCCTTCGGGCTGTCGTTGATGTCGTCGTTTCTGGAGTTTTCATGTTGTTCCCTATCCTGCTGCTGTCGGCCGCCGGTTTTACCGTGCTGACCACAGAATTCATCATTGTCGGGCTGCTGCCGTCGATCGCCCGCGACCTGAACGTCAGCGTGTCCCAGGCCGGGCTGCTGGTGACGTTGTTCGCGTTTACCGTGGCGGCATTCGGGCCGTTCCTGACCGCATACTTCGCGCGGTTCCAGCGCAAGCGCCTGTTTATCTGCATCCTGATCATGTTTGCGCTGGCTAATACCGTGGCGGCATTGGCGCCGAACATCTGGGTCATGGCCTTGGCGCGCTTGATTCCGGCGTTGGGTTTGCCAGTGTTTTGGGCCTTGGCGAGTGAAACGGCGGTGGATATCGTCGGGCCGGAGTTTGCCGGCCGGGCCATTGAAAAGATCGGTTTCGGGATTGTCTGCGCCACGGTGTTCGGCATTCCGGTTGGCACCTTGATCTCCGATATGTTCGGCTGGCGCACAGCGTTTGCGATTCTCGCCGTGGTGGCGTTGGCCAAGGCCTTGCTGCTGTTTATCTACCTGCCGGTGACCACACCCAAGAACGATCAGGTGAGCCTGCGCTCGCAGTTCAAGCTCCTGCGCAACCCGTTGATGCAGGGCCATATCCTGCTGTCGATCCTGGTTTTCAGCGGCATGTTTACCGCTTACACCTACCTGGCAGACATCCTTGAGCGCCTGGCCGGCTTCGACGGCACGCTGGTGGGCTGGTGCCTGATGGGTTTTGGCGCAGTGGGCCTGATCGGCAACGCCCTCGGCGGGCGTGCGGTGGATCGTCACCCGCTGATTGCGTCCATGGTGTTTTGCGGGTTCATGATCGCCGGCATGGTCGCGGTGGTCCCGGCGATTCACTCCACCCTCGGCCTGGCAGCGGCGATGGCGGTGTGGGGCGTGACCCAGGCGGCGATGTTTCTGGTCAGCCATGTGCGCCTGATGAAAGCCGCGCCCCACGCCCCGGCGTTTGCGGCGTCGCTGAATATCGCTGGCGCCAACTTGGGTATTGGCCTGGGGGCAATGGTGGGTGGGCATGTGATCGACACCCTTGGCCTTGCCAGCCTGGGGTTTGCGGCGTCCGGATTTATCCTCGTATCGATCCTGCTGGCGCTGTGGTTGATGACCGCCGAGCAGCCGATGGCGTCCAGCGCCTGAGTCAGCCTGGCTGGGACGGGATCAGGCTTATGTGGGAGCCGGGCTTGCCCGCGATGCAGGCACCTCGGTGTATCAGTAAGACCGAGGTGATGCTATCGCAGGCAAGCCAGCTCCCACACCTTGCCGTCAGGGCAGGGCGGTAAACAGCTCGCGCCGCGCCCCTTCGGTAATCGCCACGATGCCGGGGTGCTTGATCTTGCGTTCCACCGAGATCGCGTAGAACGACTCGGTGACCGCATCGGTCTGGCCGATCAGCGCCACGACATATTGGCGCACTACCTCATCGGCGATCACGCTGGGGGCGATAAATATCCCGCTGCCCGACTTCCCAAACGCCTGCATCAACGCGCTGTCGTCGAACTCGCCGATGATCTTCGGCTGGATCTGCTGCTCGGCAAACCAGCGCTGCAAGCGGCTGCGCACCACCGTCTCTGCGCCCGGAATCAATAACGGCGCGCCCTGCAGGCAGTGTGGGAAATCGCCGCCGTATTGGTCCGCCAATGCCTGGGTGGCGAAAAAGCTGATGCCGCATTCCCCGAGTTTCTGACTGTAGCCTTTGATGTCCAGATGCGTGGGCATAGGGCTGTCGGAGATCACCAGGTCCAGGCGCTGGATCGCCAGGTCGGCCAATAACCGTTCGAGTTTGTCTTCGCGGCAGGTGATGCGCATCGGCTCGCTCAACTCCATGGTCGGCGCGATCAGCCGATAAACGATGGATTTTGGCACCACATCCGCGACCCCGACCCGAAACAGGATCTGCTGTTCGTCGGGTGCTGCGCGCAACATGGCTTCCAGCTCGTTACCGGTCTGGAACATCTGCTCGGCATAGGGCAAGGCCCGTCGCCCGGCTTCGGTGAGTTCCAATTGGCGACCGACACGCTGAAACAGGGCGATACCAAAGGTCTGCTCCAGCAGGCTGATCTGGCCGCTGATGGTCTGCGGCGTGAGGTTCAGTTGCTCACAGGCGCGCACAATACTGCCGGTCTTGGCCACCACCCAGAAGTAATGCAATTGTCGATAATTGAGCATGGCGGTCTACACTTCGTAAAAATCGAAGTATACGTGAGAAAAATACGAATTTTACTGAACTGTTCAGCTGCATAGAATGCCTCGCTATCGAGGGGCCACTATTTGGACCCAATGGTTCTAACGAGGAATACATGATGAAACTCAATTCCCTGGGCGCGGCGTCCGTACTTGCGC
This sequence comes from Pseudomonas sp. B19125, assembly GCF_044218855.1. NCBI lineage: Bacteria > Pseudomonadati > Pseudomonadota > Gammaproteobacteria > Pseudomonadales > Pseudomonadaceae > Pseudomonas > Pseudomonas sp. B19125. The sequence continues at coordinate 4,714,277 of NZ_CP162589.1, read as the reverse complement.
TTTCATTGGTGATGATCAGCGGCTGTGATCAAGTCGAAAAGAGCGCGCAGCAGGTGCTGGGCAAAGCCACCGAATCGGCCAAACAAGCCATCGATGACACCCACAAGGCCGCCGAGCAGGCATTGAGTGAAGCGACCCAAGGTTTGATCAAACCTGAAAAAGACGCTGAGCAGGCCGAAAAAGAATCTGAAACCCAGCGTAAAGAAGCTTAATTTCCCAGCACAACGTCAGGACTGACCTATGGACTACCTTTTACAACTGGCCGCCAGCCCGACCGCCTGGGTTGCACTGGCCACCTTGATCGTCATGGAAATCGTGCTGGGCATCGACAACCTGATCTTCATCTCGATCCTCACCAACAAGCTGCCCGAAAAACACCGGGCCAAAGCGCGACGTATAGGCATCAGCATGGCGTTGATCCTGCGTCTGGGCCTGTTGAGTACCATCGCGTTTATCGTGCAGCTGACCGCGCCGGTGTTCGAAATTTTCGGCCAGGCGTTTTCCTGGAAGGACATGATCCTGATCGCCGGTGGCCTGTTCCTGGTGTGGAAGGCCACCACCGAGATCCACCACAGCATGGACCCGGAGCCCGAGGAGAAAGCCAGCGTCAGCAACACCGTGGCCATCGGCTTTGCCGCCGCGATTGGGCAGATCCTGTTGCTCGACCTGGTGTTCTCCATCGACAGCATCATTACCGCCGTGGGCATGACCGAGCACCTGCCGATCATGATCATCGCCGTGGTGGTCTCGGTGATCGTGATGCTGGTGGCGGCCGAGCCGTTGGCCAAGTTCATCAACGACAACCCGACCGTGGTGATGCTGGCCCTGGGCTTCTTGATCATGATCGGCATGACGCTGATCGCCGAAGGTTTCGGCGCCCATGTGCCAAAAGGCTATGTGTATGCGGCCATGGCGTTCTCGGCGGTGATCGAATGCCTGAACATTGCCCGCCGTAACCGTCACAAACGCTTGCTGGCAGCCCGCCCGTAAGCGCTGAAGCAAAAAGCCGGCTGTGCTCACAAGAGCCCAGCCGGCTTTTTGCTGTCTGTTAGAATCGGCCCACTTGTTACCTTGAGGTCCACCATGAACGAGCCGATTCGCCTCACCCAGTACAGCCACGGCGCGGGTTGCGGCTGCAAGATTTCGCCCCAGGTGCTGGAAGTGATCCTCGCCGGCAGCGGCGCACAGAACCTCGACCCCAACCTGTGGGTGGGCAACGCCTCGCGTGACGATGCGGCGGTGTACGCCATCGACGACGAACGCGGCGTGGTCTCCACCACCGACTTTTTCATGCCGATTGTCGATGATCCGTTCGACTTCGGCCGTATTGCCGCCACCAACGCGATCAGCGATATCTACGCCATGGGCGGCGACCCGTTGATGGCCATTGCGATTCTGGGCTGGCCAGTGAATGTGCTGGCGCCGGAAGTAGCCCGCGAAGTGATCCGTGGCGGCCGCTCGGTGTGCGACGCCGCCGGTATTCCGCTGGCCGGCGGGCACTCTATCGACGCGCCGGAGCCGATCTTCGGCCTGGCCGTGACCGGCATCGTGCAAAAGCGCCATATGAAGCGCAACGACACCGCCACCGCGGGTTGCAAGCTGTACCTGACCAAACCGCTGGGCATCGGCATCCTTACCACCGCCGAGAAGAAGGGCAAATTGCGCGAGGCGGACATCGGCCTGGCCCGTGACTGGATGTGCACGCTCAACAAGCCTGGCAGCCGTTTTGGCAAGTTGGCCGGCGTAACGGCAATGACCGATGTCACCGGTTTCGGCCTGTTGGGTCATCTGGTGGAAATGGCCGACGGCAGTGGTCTCACCGCCCGTATCGAATACGCCAAAGTCCCACGCCTCGCCGGGATCGAGGACTACTTGGACCAAGGCTGCATGCCCGGTGGCACCTTGCGTAATTTCGACAGCTATTCAAGCAAGCTGGGGCGTCTGCAGGAACTGCACAAGCGCGTGCTGTGCGACCCACAGACCAGCGGCGGCTTGTTGATCGCCGTTACCCCGGAGGGCGACGCCGAGTTTCACTCTGTGGCCGCAGAACTGGGCCTGAGCCTTGAGCCAATCGGCGCACTGGTTGAGCGACAGACCCACGCGGTAGAGGTGTTTTGATGGCAACTGACATCACCAACTACCGCGACATCTTCCTCAACGACCGGCCGATGATGGATACCCGCGCGCCGATCGAGTTCACCAAGGGCGCGTTTCCCGGCGTGGTCAACCTGCCGCTGATGACCGACGACGAACGCCAGCGGGTCGGCACCTGCTACAAACAGCAGGGCCAGCAAGCGGCCATCGTGCTGGGGCATGAGTTGGTGTCCGGGGCAATCAAGGCCGAGCGCATCGAGCATTGGGCGCAATTCGCCCAGGCCAACCCCGACGGTTACCTGTACTGCTTTCGCGGTGGGCTGCGCTCGCAAATTGTGCAGCAGTGGCTGAAAACCGAGGCCGGCATCGACTATCCGCGCGTCGGCGGTGGTTACAAGGCCATGCGCACCTTTCTGCTGGAAACCCTGGAGCAAGCGACGGCCGAGTGTGATTTCGTCTTGCTCGGCGGCATGACCGGGACCGGCAAGACCGAGGTGTTGAGCCAGTTGCGCAATGCCTTGGACCTTGAAGGGCACGCCAACCATCGCGGCTCCAGCTTCGGCAAGCGCGCGACGGCGCAACCGACCAACATCGACTTTGAGAACCGCCTGGCGGTGGACCTGCTGAAGAAACGCGCGGGCGGTATCGAACAGTTTGTGGTCGAGGACGAAAGCCGCATGATCGGCAGCTGTGCACTGCCGTTGCCGTTGCATAAGGGCATGCAGACCTTCCCGATGGTGTGGCTGCAAGACAGTGTTGAAGGCCGCGTCGAACGGATTCTGCGCGATTACGTGGTTGATCTTTACGCCGAATTTATCGCGGTGTTTGGCGAAGGCGGGCAGGTGTTGTTTGCCGAGCGCTTGACCCAGAGCCTGGCCAACATCCACAAGCGCCTGGGTGGCGAACGCTTCCAGCGCTTGCAGGCCATTTTGCAAGATGCCCTGGCAGAGCAGGCGCGCAGCGGTGCTGTGGATTTACACCGGGTGTGGATCGAAGGCCTGTTGCGCGAGTATTACGACCCGATGTATGCGTTCCAGCGTGAAAGCAAAGGTGCGCGAATCGAGTTTGCAGGGGAGCAGGGCGCGGTGGTGGAGTACTTGCGCGAGCGGGGTGCCAGGCGGGGGTGATGCGGTGGGTTTGAGGGCCTCATCGCAGGCAAGCCAGCTCCCACATTTGACTGCATTCACAGATCAACATGTGGGAGCTGGCTTGCCTGCGATTAGGCCCTAAGCCCCACAACAAAGCCTAAAGAATCACCGCCCCGATCAGCCCACACACCACCCCCACCAGCATGGTCAGCCCGGCCACCGTCACCAGCACCCGCGCGTCGAAGTCCTTGCGCAGCATCAACAGCGACGGCAGGCTCACGCTGGGCAAGGTCATCAGCAACGCCACGGCCGGGCCGGTGCCCATGCCCAATGTCATCATGGTTTGTACGATAGGAATCTCGGCTGCCGTAGGAATGACGAACAGCGTGCCGACGATGGCCAGCGGTACCAGCCACACCAGGCTATTGGCCATGGCCCCGTCGACATGGGGAAACAGCCACACCCGCGCGGCGCCCAGAATCAGCACGGCGACGATATAGATCGGGATCGTGCTCCAGAACAGCTGCCACAGGGTCCGCAGCCACCGGCTCAAAAATGGCTGCGACTCGGTCTGACTCGCGTCAGCCACTGCGTCCAGTGCCGCTTCCGGCACATGGTCGGGACGGGCAATGCGTTGTGCGACCAGCGACACGCCCACCACCAGCACAATCCCCGCCACCAGGCGTAACGCGGTAAAGCCCCAACCCAGCACAAAGCCCATGAACACTAAGGTTGCCGGGTTCAGCACCGGGTTGGCGATCCAGAAGGCCAGCGCCGCGCCCACCGACACCTGCTGACGGCGCATGCCCGCTGCCACCGGGGCCGCGCAGCAACTGCACATCATCCCCGGCAAGGCGAACAGCCCGCCACGCAGGGTCGAACCCAGCCCGGCGCGGCCAAACAGGCGCAATAGCCAGTCGCGGGGGATCAACACTTGCAGCAGTGACCCCAGAATCACCGCCAATACGGCAGCTTTCCAGATCGCCAGGAAATACACCTGAGCATAGGCCAGTGCCGCGGCCAAGGGTGAGCTTTGCTGATCGTTGAGAATCGAGGCGCCGATGCTGTGGTTATCCGCAGCGACAAAGGCCTTGAGGTAGTAGGGCGACCACTTCACGTAATAGAGGCCGATGCAGGCCACCAATATGAACAGCGCTGGTTTCCACCAGAACGACCAGCCCCGGTTGGGCTGGGTGGAGATGAGGTTGGGCATGGTGCAGGTCCGCAGATGATTCAATAGCGGGGCATCATACGCGCCTACTACCGATCGTTCCCACGCTCCTGCGTGGGAATGCAGGCTGAGACGCTCTGCGTCGCGACGCTGGCCCCAGCACCTGAACCTCGCCCAGGGTGAAAGTTGAGCGTTACGGAGTGAATTCCTACGCGGGAGCGTGGGCTCTATCTGCAGGGCTTCAGATATCCGCGCTCACTTGGGTTGCATCCGGGCATGTCTGCTGGCCGTTATCCAGGCCTTGCTTGTAGTTGCGGCTCAGCAGCGAAGCCTTGCCGTTGTGCCAGGTCAGTGTCAGTACATAGAGCGTGTCGTAATCGCCGCCCGACCAATCGTCCGTGATGGTGTGTTTTTCACCCGAGGCTTCACTGGCCACCCGGTTGATCAGCTCCGGCAAATAACCGTGTGACCAGGCGGTGTAGATGATGGAATTGTGGTACTTGTCTTCCACCAGCTCATCGGCGAGGTCGTGGGTGTCATTGGCGGAGAACTTGATGTTCACCGGCAGGCCGAGCTTGATGGCGCTGGGGCTGATGGTCATCAGGGGTCGAATGTAGCTGTAGGAGTTGTCGTGCTCGCCTTCCTCGATATTGCGCGTCGGGTTGGGCGCAAATACGTAGTTGGCCTTGCCGAATTTTTCCGGCAGCACGGTGGCCAGGTTCATCGCGCGGTTCAAACCCTGGCAATTGAGCTGGCCGAGGCCGCCGACGGGTTTTTCGCCGTGGCGCAGGAACACCAGGGTTTGCACACCGTCCACCGGCGCGGCGCGGCTGATTCGCGACTCCAGGGTCAGGCCGATGGCGCCGCCCACCAGCAACAGCGGCAACATGATGTAGGCATAACGTTTAAGACGTTGCGCAAGGCACAGAGGCTTGATTGTCATTGTAGGTTCGAGTCTTCAGTGCGGCGATTAAGGCGGGCAAGCCTGGCCCCAGCGACGCATCCGGCGTGCTGCGGTTTAACCTGTGATTGTTACGGCGTATCTCCTTTCACCGTCATGGCGCAGTTAAGAGTGTGAATCGGCTCTTTGGTTCGCCTGTGCGCACCATAGCGCGGCTATGTTGCGCAATGATGACCCATGCAGGACGGCGTGCAGGTGGCTATTATGGGGACTTTGAGCCTGGGGACTTCCCGATGAACGCACTTGCCGCTTTCCCGATCAACAGCAAATGGCCCGCCCAGCACCCGGAGCGCTTGCAGCTGTATTCGCTGCCCACGCCCAATGGGGTCAAAGTGTCGATCATGCTGGAGGAACTGGGCCTGCCTTATGAAGCACATAAGGTCAGTTTCGAGACCCAGGACCAGTTGTCGCCAGAGTTCATGTCCCTGAACCCCAACAATAAAATCCCGGCGATCATCGACCCCAATGGCCCGAGCGGTCAGCCGCTGGCGTTGTTCGAATCCGGCGCAATCCTGATTTACCTGGCGGAAAAAACCAGCCAGTTGCTCTCCGAAGACCCGGCCACCCGTTACGAAACCCTGCAGTGGCTGATGTTCCAGATGGCCGGTATCGGCCCGATGTTTGGTCAGGTCGGGTTCTTCAACAAGTTTGCCGGCAAAGCATACGAAGACAAACGCCCACGTGATCGCTACGCCGCCGAATCTCGGCGTTTGCTCGGCGTGCTGGAAAAACACTTGCTGGGCCGCACCTGGATCATGGGTGATGAATACAGCATCGCCGACATTGCCACCTTCCCATGGATCCGCAACTTGATCGGTTTCTACGAGTCCGGCGACTTGGTTGGCATCGCTGATTTCCCTAATGTGTTGCGTGCACTGGACGGTTTTGTCGCCCGCCCGGCGGTGATTCGTGGCCTGAGTATTCCGAGCTAAGACATGCCGACTTTCGATTTCAAGCAACTGGATGTGTTCAGCCGGGTTTCGCTCAAGGGCAACCCCTTGGCGGTCGTGCTCGGCGCCGATAGCCTCACCGACCAGCAAATGGCCGACTTCGCCAACTGGACCAACCTCAGCGAGACCACGTTTTTGCTGACGCCGCGTGACCCTCGGGCGGATTATCGGGTAAGAATTTTTACCACGCTTAAAGAGCTGCCGTTCGCCGGGCACCCGACCCTGGGCAGTTGCCATGCGTGGCTGCAGGCAGGCGGCGTGCCCAAGGGTGAGGAGATTATCCAGGAGTGCGAAATCGGCCTGGTGCGTGTCCGTCGCCAAGGTGATGAACTGGCGTTTATTGCACCGCCGTTGTTGCGCACAGGGCCGGTGGAAGCGCCCCTGCTGGAGCGCGTGCGCCTGGGGTTGGGCCTGGCACCTGAGGCCATTGTGCGCAGCCAGTGGGTGGATAACGGCGCGGACTGGCTGGCGGTGATGCTGGCCGACCGCGAGCAGGTGTTGGCCTTGCAGCCCGATTACGCGCATTTGCACGGCCTGGCCATTGGCGTCATCGCGCCCTGTGACCCGGCGCGTGACGAGGTGGACAGCCACTTTGAAGTGCGCGCTTTTATCGCCGGTGACGGCGCCCAGGAAGACCCGGCCACCGGCAGTTTGAATGCCGGTGTTGCCCAATGGTTGCTGGCCGAAGGCCTCGCGCCCGAGCGGTATGTGGTCAGCCAGGGCACCGCGATTGGGCGTGCCGGGCGAATTCACGTGGAGCGCCAAGGTGATGAAATCTGGGTGGGCGGCGCAGTGGCGGCGTGCATCGAAGGGCGAGTCCAGCTCTAGATCAATATATTGTTACGGCCCACGCAATACACTATTGGCCCCTGGGCGTTTGTGCTGCGGGGGCCAAGGGGCATAAGCTTTTGCCCCAACTATTCTGCCGCTATCCAGGAAAGCCATGACCAGCCAGTTCCCCCAAGCCCGTCCTCGCCGCCTGCGCCGCTCCCCGGAGCTGCGTGGCCTGTTCCAGGAAACCGAATTCACCCTCAACGACCTGGTACTGCCGATTTTTGTCGAAGAAGAAATCGACGACTTTGTGCCGATTACCAGCATGCCGGGCGTGGTGCGTATTCCTGAGAAAAAACTGGCCGGTGAAATCGAGCGTTATGCCCGTGCCGGGATCAAGTCGGTGATGACCTTCGGCGTGTCCCACCACCTGGACGCCAACGGCAGCGACACCTGGAAAGAGCGCGGCCTGGTCTCGCGCATGTCCTCGATCATCAAGGACGCCGTGCCGGACATGATCGTGATGTCTGACACCTGCTTCTGCGAATACACCGACCACGGCCACTGCGGCGTGATGCACGGTGCCCACGTCGACAACGACGCGACCCTGGTCAACCTCGGCAAACAAGCCGTGGCCGCCGCCCGCGCCGGTGCCGATGTCATCGCACCGTCGGCCGCCATGGACGGCCAGGTCCAGGCCATTCGCCGTGCCTTGGACGACGCGGGCTTCACCCATATCCCGATCATGGCCTACTCCACCAAATTTGCCTCGGCCCTCTACGGCCCATTCCGCGAAGCCGGCGGCAGCGCCCTCAAGGGCGACCGCAAAAGCTACCAGATGAACCCAATGAACCGCCGCGAAGCCGTACGCGAGTCCCTGCTCGACGAACAGGAAGGCGCCGATGCGCTGATGGTCAAACCGGCTGGCGCCTACCTCGACATCATCCGCGACATTCGCGAAGCCTCACGCTTGCCGGTGGCGGCGTATCAGGTGAGTGGCGAATACGCGATGATCAAATTTGGCGCCCAGGCAGGCGCAATTGATGAGGCCCGGGTGGTGCGCGAAACGTTGGGGTCGATCAAGCGGGCTGGCGCGGATTTGATTTTTACGTATTTTGCGATGGATTTGGCGTTGGCTGGGATTTGAATTTGGGTTGTGGGCCTGTGGCGAGTGAGGTTGCTCGTCACAGGAGCTTGAAGCTATGCATACAGTGATTCAGACCATCGTGTGCGATACGCAATTTGCTCGTTAATGTCGTTTGTGAGTTCATTTTCTTCATAATCGAATATACGAACGAGCTTCGCGTCCGGATCACCTAGTTTTGTTTCGTAAGCAACCAATCCACTAGACATTTGTGAGCACATTGCCGAAGGATATACATTGATTTTAGCGCCTTTACAGAGGAATTTTATGTCGCTAAAGTCTTTTCTCATTAGGCCGAAACATATATAGATGTCAATGTCGGTGTAAGTTTCTTTTACGCCGTTCGCGAACGTTATCGAGAGCGTTGCTGTTTTTCCATCACACTCGATGGTCGCATTTTCGCGAATCGAATTTCTGATTGTGGTGATTTCTAATTTTTTCACTTTCTAACTTCTATTGGGATTAATCAGGTCAACCTCGGCAAACAAGCCGTAGCCGCCTGCGTCGGCGCCCATGCACGGCCAAGTCCAGGCGACCGGCTGCGTACTCGACGACGCTGGCTTCACCCAAATCCAAATCATAGCGTTGGCCGGGATCTGATTTGGTTTGTAGGCCTGTGGCGAGTGAGTATCTCGCCACAGGGTTGGTATTGACTGATTTCGTCAGTCGTTACTTTCTTTTGGATCAAGGGCTTCAGTTCGATCTGCACCTATAGACGTTATCCATTCTTTGTAAAAATTATATTGCTCGTTTGGATCGCTCGTGAGGTTATGTTCTTCAAAGTCAAATATGTTGACCAAATCTTCTCGTGTAGCGCGTTTTCCAAGAGTTAATTCATAAGCAACCATTCCTCCACTCATCTGCGAGGCCATGCTAGAAGGCCTGACATTGATTTTTGCGCCTTTGCAAAGAAACTTTATATGAGGGAATTCTATTCTAACTTTTGCCAAGCATTTGTACATGTCTTCTGCTGTGTATACTTTCGCAAAATTATCTGCTTCGGAAAACTTTAACTTTATATGGGCTGAGTCATACTTGAAAGTGACGTATTTTTCTACACCATTTACTATGGCTTTGATTTTTTTTGTTTTCATTTTATTTTCCTGTTTGGGTTTGGAATCGAATATCCCACATAGCTGCCATCTCGTTTCATAGGCGTCGCACCCAAAATGTCTTCTGTATTTATCTTGCTTTGTATAGCTATTTCGGCTTCATTGTCAAAAGGAGCTAATTTTCCTAATTCTTTGTTAACGTCACGACCGGGAATCTTTTTTAGCGCGTAGAGAAAGCCTTTTCGAGTTCCGTATTCGGTCGCAAAATCAATTCCGATAAGTTTCGAGGGAGAAGTACTTATGAAGTTGCTCGGTGGGTTGTTGCTGTCGAGCGCGTGCAAGTATAAGTCATTGCTGTCGCCCTTGCTTTTAAAACCATATTGAAAAATACGGTCTGGAGTTTTGTCATCGCCACGGAATAAGTATTCGCTGTTGCTGGCTGGCTGTTTGGGCTCTCCCTTGTTTACTTTCGCTTTGGCGATGTCTACCGCTTCAGATTTTGATTTACAGCCATGCTCACCAGGGCACGAGTTCAAACCTAGCGGATCCACCCACCCGGTAGGGTTCGGCACGTACCGGTACGCATTAATCCCACCCGCCAGCTTCACCGGATCCGGCGTCAGGTAGCGACCAATATCTGGATTGTAGTAGCGATGCCGGTTGTAGTGCAGTCCACTTTCCGCATCGAAATATTGGCCCTGAAAACGCAACGGGTTGTCGATTTTTCTGATGTCTAGGCGGGCGATTTCACCGTAGGCGCGGTAGTGCGCGGACCAGACGATTTCGCCTTCGGGGTTTGTCAGTTCCTGTGGCGTGCCGAGGTGGTCGAGTTGGTAGTGAAAGGGCTTTGTTTCTTGTGGGCCAAAGCCTTCCAGCAGTACCAACGGGCGAAAACTATCTGGCTCGTAGATATAGCTGCGATGGCAGTCCGCGTGGTGTTCAGCTACCAGCTTGTCGCCTTGCCAGAAAAACTCCGTGGTTATGTCGTTAACGGTTTTGCTGACCCGCCGTCCAAATGGGTCATAGCGATAGCTGGCGGTTTGCCCGTTTGGTTGAGTAATACCCACCAGCCGATGCTGGCAGTCGTAGCGGTACTCGGTGACGAGCTGATGACCCTTGCCGCGCCGCTGGCGGATCAAATTACCGAAGGCGTCATAGTCATAATGATGATCGCCTTGGATCATCAACCTGTTCCCCGCCACGATGTCCGGGCCGGGGCGGTCTTGCATCAGCAGGTTGCCGGCCGGGTCGTGGCCGAAGCGTTCCTGCACGTCTTGCGAGTGGTCGGCGCGGGTCAGGCGGGCGAGGGGGTCGTAGTGGTAGTGGTGTTCGCCTTTGCGGGTATCTAGCAGGCGGGTGAGGTTGCCGGTTTTGTCGTAGTCGTATTGGCGTTGGTATAGCGTGTGTTGCTGTTGGCTGACCGCGTGGGCGTGCAGGCGGTTTTGGTCGTCGTAGTGGTAGTGGCTGAGGAGTTGGCCTTGTTGGCGTTGGTGTTCGCGGCCGGTTTTGAACAGGTGCGAGGTGAGGGTTTCGCCGTTCAGTTCGACGGTGGAAAGGTGGCCGCCTTTGTCGTGGTTGAACACCAGCCGGTTATTGTCCGGGAGGCGCAGGTTTTTAAGTTGGCCGCAGGCGTCGTAGCCGTAACGCAAGGTGCCCCAGCCCTGGTGTTCGGCGGTGAGGCGGTTTTGTGGATCGTACTCGTAGGCCAGCGCCCAGTGGCCGTCGTCGACGCTGAGGAGGTTGCCTTGGCGGTCGTAGGCATAGTCGACAACATTGCCGTCTGGCAGGGTTTTTCTTACGAGGCGCCCGGCGTGGTCTCGCTTGTAACGGGTAACGAGCTGACTGCCGTCGTCGCCGTGTTCGGTTTTTTCCGCCAGGTTGCCGTTGAGGTCATACACGTAAGCCGTGCGCTGGCCGTCAAAGCCGATTTCCTGCTGGATCAGGCCGTTGGGGTGGTAAGCGAGTCGGTAGGTTTCGCCCACCTCGTTTTCGATCGAGGTCAGCAGCAGGCGCGCATTGTCGTAGCGGTACTTGACGTGGGTGCCATCGGCGTTGATACGGCGGCTGATCAGGTGCAGGCCGTCGGCGTATTCGTAGCGGGTGACGTGGGTAAGTTCGTCGTGTTCGGCGGTGATTTTTCCGTAGGCGTTGTAGCTGTATTCGCGTGTTGCACCGCCTGGCAATACGACACGAATCAACCGACCCACGCTGTCCCACTGAAACTGGGTCAGCGCTCCCTGTTCATCCTCGCGGGCAACCTGCCGACCAAGGTCGTCATAGCGATAACGCTTGATACCCCCATTGGGCAGCAGCTCCTCAAGCAACTGCCCACGCTCATTCCAAACCAGCCGATGGCAACTGTTATCGGGAAACCAAACCCCCGTCAGCTGCCCATATTTGTTGTAGCTGTAGTCCGTAATATTGCCGTCAGGATCGGTCTTGCGAATGACGTCGCCCTGATCGTTACGCTCATACTTCCAAACGGCCTCACCACGGCGTACAACCCGCACGAAACCGTTGTCATGCTCGTAGGACGTCGGCTCATCGTCCCCCGGAAACAACGCCACCAAGCGTCCGGCTTCGTCGTACTGATACGCCGTCACCGCCCCAAGCGGATCCTGCTCTACGGTCAGCCGGCCCTTGTCGTCATAGGATTTGAAGTGTTCAGCGCCGTCCGGATCAATGCGCTGCACCAGCCGCGCACGGTCATCGTGGACATACACTTCCCGGCTGCCATCAGCGTTATGCACCGTGACACGGCCGTCATCCCCCCAGGCATACCGCGTATCCATCTGCGAGAAGCTGGCCCAGTGCCGAACACACCGCGCCGCCTTGCCAGCCCGTTCCCATGCCCAAAAGAAGCTCGCCCCACCGGCCAACCCACGCTCAAGAATGACGTGCTGCTCGTCGTAGCGATAAACCTCGCTTTCACCCACGGCATTGGTCGCAGAAACCAGTCGGCCAAGGTCGTCATAGGCGTAGGAAACAACCTTCTGCTCCGTCACCCATTCAAACGGTTCGTGCCCCTTGGCCCGATGAACCTGATAGTCCACCGCCACAATGCGGCCCAGCTCATAACGCAGAAACAGCGAGCGACCCACACCGTTATCCAGCCGCTCAACCCGCCCCAAACGATCGCGGAAAACCCGCAACCGGTTGTCATACGCATCGCTGATGGCGGTCAGCACACCCTCTTGAAAGTGGTAGAACAGCGACGCCTGGGCCAGCACCAGTTCATCGGGCAATTCACCCAAATAGATCGCCGCTTCAGCCAAGCTATTGGTAATCGCCGGTCGATTAGCGGTAGGCAGCACAAACTCAGTACGGCGGTTCTCATGATCCGTCCACACCACCGAATCACCCGAAACCACCAACCGCTGCGCCAGCGAATGACTCCAGCCAAACCCCAACCCGCAATCGACTTCCACCGCACTGGTGCGATACACCCGCGTCCACTCAAACGGCAAAACCCCATCCAGCGTGCCGTCTGTGAGCGTCAGCAATTCCTCGCCGGTGACCATCGAAACGGGGCAACCGTGGGTGACGGTTTTGTCCGCAGGGGCCGCCGCATCGCCATTGAGGTTCTTGCCCGAAGCCGGCACATCATCCACAGGTTCCTGGCGCACCAACGCGGTCTGCTGCGTCTTGCCGCGCACCGCCGGCACCGGGTTGGCAACCAACTGGTCCCCAGCCTTCAGCGGCGCAACCGGCACGGTCTTGATCGGCGTCGGGGCACTGCTCAGCAACAAGGGTTTAACCGCCGCTACATGTGGCTCCAACGTCGGCCCCACATGCTGTTTTGCCAGCAACTCGAGCAAACTCCGCGCCCGTCCGGACTTGATGTGCCCGAGGACTTGAGTGCCCAGGCGTACTGCCACGCCCATGCCCGCCGTCGCCCGAATCAACAGCAAGTTGATCAACACCTCGCCGGTGATTTCGCCCATCAGCTCCTGCATGTCTTGCGGCGGCAGCAGGCGCATCCAGCTGACCATCGCCGACACGTAAATGAACAACAGCGGCTCATCGCTGAGTACCAGCAGGCCGTTGGCGATCGCGTCGTTGCTGAGTGTCAGCAGCTCATCAAGCTCGGCCTGGGAGATGTACTTCAGTAACTTTTCGCTGTTGGGCTTGATGTCCGCCAACAGTTCATACAGCTGCGTTAAGTTGTCCCAAAGGGTGTAAAGCGCCGTGCCCATGCCATTGAGAACCGCCGTCTCCAGCATCCTGCGTTGGTCGAGCGGTTTGGCGTCGGTATAAATTCTCCACTGCGCTTGGAAGGTGTCTTTCCACGCTTTACGCAGGCGCTCTTCCAACCCCGCAATCACTGACTGATAAGACGCGTACAGTGCCTTGACGTGATCTTTGGAAACATCGGGATAAAAACTGATTCGATATGATTGATTACGATCACACTCGGTGATTTCGAGAATGCCGCTGGGGCCGATGGCGTGGTGGATCGGCTCGCCCAATGGGCCGCCGTTGGGATCGACGCGTTGCAGCACCACCGGCGTATTGCCGATGGGCACAAAACGCGTGCTTTGGAACATATGCACCAGGGTCAACGTGCCATTGGCCTGGCACGTGGCAACGGTGCTGCTGGGAATGATGGAGCGGTTGATCGGGGCGACCAGCGCCACCTCATCCCCGACCTTGAACACCTGCTCGACATCCAGCGCCGAGAAGCTCCAGAAGCTCGACGCCCATTCGTCAAAGGTATTCAGGCATTCGCGAAAATCACGGAAGACGCTTTCAGCGTCGACCGTCTTCACGTCCATAGGGGTCAGGGCCAGCCTGCCAATGGCCGGGTTCAAGCGCTAGCCCCTTTGGCCTGGGCTCTAACTAACAAAACCATCTGCAATCCCTCGCACTGTGTGATCAGGCGAAGGACTTTGCAGCGGTTTTCAGGAAGGATCTGTAGAGCTTATCCGGGTGTTGGGTAGGAGGTTTCGCTAGTTCTTGTCAGCGCTGTGCAAACGCCAGGTTCAACCCCAACCCCGCAAAGGCTGCGGCAAAACTGCGGCGCAACCAATTCTGTACCCGTGGTGACTCGATCACGGCACGGCGAAACACATTGGCCAGCAGGCCGTACACCACAAACACCGCAAACGTCATCGCCATGAAAACGCCACTTAGTACCAGCATCTGCACAGCGGGCGCCGTGCTGCCGGGGGTGACGAATTGCGGCAGGAAGGCCAGGAAGAAAATCGTCAGCTTGGGGTTCAGGATATTCAGCAGAAAGCCGCGCAGCATCAGGCTGCGTGCAGTCGCGACCGCTGGTGTGTCGCTCATGGCGAAGGCCGAGCGGTCACGCCAGGTGGCATAGGCCAGATACAAAAGGTAGGCCGCCCCAGCGAATTTCAACGCCTCAAAGGCCAGGGCGCTGGTATGCAGCAGGGCGGAAAGGCCCAATATCGATGCGAGCAAGTGGGGAATGATCCCGGCAGTACAGCCCAACGCGGCGAACAGGCTGGCACGCTTGCCGGCAGTGAGGCCGGTGGACACGGTAAAGATCACCCCAGTGCCGGGGATCAGCACGACGATCAGGCAGGTGACGAAGAAGTTCAGGCTGAGCATGGCATTCAAACTCCTTGTACGAATGGTCGATGACCGATCCTGTCACGTTCAGTGATAACTGGCGAGTGCAACAGGTCGGCGAACCCCGGTTAGACTTACCTGTCGATATCCGCACAACCGGCCCGTCGTTATTCAAGGAAACCCCATGTATTCAAGCCGCCTGATCCTGTGCCTCACCACCTTGCTGGTGCTGGCCGGCTGCTCCACTCCACGCGGCCCGCAGCAGCCTGAGCGCAGCGAGGCCGAGGTGAAGGCGCAGATTGTGCGGCTGTTACCGGCCACGGTGGCGGACCGCAACGGCTGGGCCAAAGACATCTACACCGCCTTCGACACCCAGAAAATCTACCCCAGCAGCGAAAATATCTGCGCTGTGCTGGCGGTGACCGAGCAAGAGTCCACCTATCAGGTAGACCCGCCGGTGCCGAACATGGGCAAGATCGCCCAGGATGAAATCCTGCGCCGCGCCGGCAAGGTCCATGTGCCGGCCTTTGTGGTGCGTACCACGCTGCAACTGCGTTCGCCGACCGGCAAGACTTACGCCGAGCGCTTGAATGCCGCGCGCACAGAGAAGGACTTGAGCGGCATTTTTGACGATTTCATCAGCATGGTGCCCCTGGGTAATACCTTGTTCGGCGGCTTTAACCCGGTGCACACCGCCGGCCCCATGCAGGTCAGCATCGATTTTGCGCAGCAACACGCTCGCGATTATCCCTACGCCGTGGATGGCACAATTCGTCGCGAAGTCTTCACCCGTCGTGGCGGCATGTACTTCGGTATCACGCATCTTCTCGGTTACCCGGTGAGCTACGACCAGCCGCTGTACCGCTTTGCCGATTTCAACGCGGGGTGGTATGCCAGCCGCAATGCCGCGTTCCAGGCTGCTGTCAGCCGAGTCAGCGGCACCGAGCTGGCGCTGGATGGGGACCTGATTCGTTATGGCTCACTGCTGCCCGGCACCACCGAGTTGGCGGTGCGTTCCCTGGGCGCGAAGCTGGATATGCGCAACCCCAGCATCCGCAGCCAGCTGGAAAAGGGCGAGCAGCTCGACTTCGAAGAAACCACCCTCTACAAACGCGTATTTGCCCTGGCCGACAAAGCTGCCGGCAAGCCTGTGCCGCGCGCGATTTTGCCGGGCATCGTGCTCAAGAGTCCGAAGATCACCCGCAACCTCACTACCGCGTGGTTTGCCAAGCGTGTGGATGAGCGCTATCAGCGTTGCATGAAGCGTTAGCTGATTGTTGATCATTGGCTTGGCTGATCTTGATGGTGAACTTGGGGAGGCTGGGGTACACCTCGTGTTTTGGCCAAGGAAGAGCTCGCCATGATCACTTACACCGTGCCCGAAGGCTTTGTCTCGCTGCCACGCAGCAGCCCGTTGCTCGACCTGTTAGGTCCGGCGTATTGCCGGGGTGAAGGGTTGCAACTGGAAATCGGCCTGCGTGCCGACAACCGCCACGCCAATGGGCGCGGCACGGTGCACGGTGGGGTGTTGGCAACGCTGGCGGATGTCGGCATGGGCTATGCGATGGCGTTTTCCAGCGAACCGCCATTACCGCTGATAACCGCTAGCATGACTCTGGACTACCTGGGTGTCGTGCAGGTGGGGGAGTGGATTGTGGTGCGGCTGGAGCACCACAAGCGTGGCCGGCAGATGGCGTTTGCCACCGTGAGCCTGCAAGTGGGGGACAAGGTGGTGGCACGGGCGAATGCGGTGTTTGCGGTACCTCACTCTGACGATGAAGATTAAATGTGGGAGCTGGCTTGCCTGCGATAGCGGTGTATCAGGTAACAACTGCTTGGCTGACACACCGCTATCGCAGGCAAGCCAGCTCCCACATGAGTATTGTTTTTTTTTCAGGAAAACCGGGCAAAGAAAAGGCCCGATTTTTCGTGGAATCGAGCCTTTTCTCATGTTGCTCTTTAGATCAACTGCGCTCGAGGGCCAGGGCTACGCCTTGGCCGCCGCCGATGCACAAGGTGGCCAGGCCTTTCTTGGCGTCGCGCTTGATCATTTCATGCAGCAGGGTCACCAGCACGCGGCAGCCTGAGGCGCCGATCGGGTGGCCGATGGCGATGGCGCCGCCATTGACGTTGACCTTGTTCGCATCCCACTCCAGCTCTTTGCCCACCGCCAGAGATTGCGCGGCGAAGGCTTCGTTGGCTTCGATCAGGTCCAGGTCACCCAGGCTCCAACCGGCTTTGTCCAGGCAGCGGCGGGTAGCCGAGACCGGGCCGATGCCCATGATCGCAGGGTCCACGCCGGCGTTGGCGTAGCTGGCGATACGCGCCAGCACCGGCAGGCCGAGAGCCTTGGCTTTTTCGGCGCTCATCAACAAGACAGCGGCGGCGCCGTCATTGAGGCTGGAGGCGTTGCCGGCGGTGACGCTACCCTCTTTCTTGAACGCGGGCTTGAGCTTGGCCAGCGACTCGGCTGTGGTGCCGGCGCGCGGTTGCTCATCCACGGCGAAGGACAACGGATCACCCTTGCGCTGTGGAATCAGGATCGGAGTGATCTCATCGACAAACCGGCCGGCTTCGATAGCGGCGGCGGCTTTCTGCTGGGAGGCGGCGGCGAAGGCGTCCTGGGCTTCACGGCTGATGCCGTACTTGTCCACCAGGTTCTCGGCGGTGATGCCCATGTGGTAGTCGTTGAACGCATCCCACAGGCCGTCAGTGATCATGCTGTCGAGCATCTTGGCGTGGCCCATGCGCAAACCGGTGCGCGCAGCGGGTAATACGTACGGCGCCAGGCTCATGTTCTCCATGCCGCCGGCGATGATCACCTCAGCGTCACCACAACGGATGGCTTGGGCACCCAGGTGCAGGGCTTTGAGGCCCGAGCCGCAGACCTTGTTCAGGGTCAAAGCCGGCACCGCATGGGGCAGACCCGCCAGAATAGAGGCCTGGCGCGCCGGGTTCTGGCCGCTGCCTGCGGTCAGTACCTGGCCGAGGATCACTTCATCGACCTGAGCCGGGTCCAGACCGGTCTGCTCCAGCAGGCGACGGATCACGGCCGCGCCCAACTCCGGTGCCGGAATGCTGGCCAGCGCTCCTTGAAAGCTGCCCACGGCGGTGCGGGTGGCAGCAACAATCACGACGTCTTGCATGGAATCTGTCCTCACTGGAAGTGCATTTCTGGAACGTGGTCCGGGACGATCAGTTTACCGGCGGTCTTGCTCACAATCTCTTCAACGCTGACGCCAGGTGCGCGTTCCTTGAGGACAAAAGCGCCATTTTCGATTTCCAGGTACGCAAGGTCTGTCAGCACGCGCTTGATGCACTTGGCGCCGGTCAGCGGCAGGCTGCATTGGCTGAGCAGTTTGGACTCCCCGTCCTTGGACGCGTGGGTCATGATCACGATGATGTTTTCTGCACCGGCCACCAGGTCCATGGCGCCGCCCATGCCCTTGACCAGCTTGCCGGGGATCATCCACGACGCGATGTTGCCTTGCACGTCCACTTCAAATGCGCCGAGCACGGTGAGGTCGACATGCCCGCCGCGAATCATTGCGAAGGACTCGGCAGAGGAGAAGATCGAGGCGCCGATGCGTGCGGTCACAGTTTGTTTGCCGGCGTTGATCATGTCGGCATCGATGGTTTCTTCGGTCGGAAACGGGCCCATGCCGAGCAGGCCGTTTTCCGATTGCAGCATCACTTCCATGCCTTCGGGGATGTAGTTGGCCACCAGGGTCGGGATGCCGATGCCGAGGTTGACGTAGAAACCGTCCTGCATTTCGCGGGCGACGCGTTGAGCCATTTGTTCGCGGGTAAGAGCCATGTGTTGTCTCCTTATTATTTGGGCTGGCGGATTATTTGCGGACGGTGCGCTGTTCGATGCGCTTCTCGAAGGTGCCGCAAATGACTCGGTCGACGTAAATCCCTGGGGTGTGGATATGCGCCGGGTCCAGCTCGCCCGGTTCGACGATTTCTTCAACTTCGACCACGGTGATCTTGCCCGCAGTAGCCGCCAGCGGGTTGAAGTTCTGCGCGGTATGGCGGTAGATGACGTTGCCGAAGTGGTCGGCTTTCCAGCCTTTGACAATGGCGAAGTCGCCGGTGATGGACTCTTCCATCAGGTACGGGCGACCGTTGAACTCGCGGGTCTCCTTGCCTTCGGCCACCGGAGTGCCGACGCCGGTGGCGGTGAAGAAGGCCGGGATGCCGGCGCCGCCTGCGCGCATTTTTTCGGCCAGGGTGCCTTGGGGCGTGAGCACCACTTCGATTTCGCCGCTGAGCAGTTGCTTCTCGAACAGCGCGTTTTCACCGACGTAGGAGGCGATTACCTTGCTGATCTGCTTTTCTTCCAGCAGTACACCCAGGCCAAACCCGTCGACGCCGCAGTTGTTGGAAACCACGGTCAGGTCGCGGGTGCCTTTGCGCTTGATCTCGGCGATGAGGTTTTCTGGAATGCCGCACAGGCCAAAACCACCGGAGAGCACGGTCATGCCGTCTTCCAGGCCTGCCAGTGCTTCTTCATAGGACGCCACGCGTTTATCGAAACCTGCCATATGCACCTCTTTTATTGTTTGTGGGCCAGCCAATGAACTGAGTGTTGCGCCGACGGATTGATTTGTTAAGTTGTTTTTTAAGGTTGATTGATTTAGAAAACAGCATAGTCCAATCGCCGCCCGGAGCAGCCTCATGACCGTCAAACAGATGCGCGCCTTTCTCGCCGTGGCCCAAAGCCTGAGTTTTGCCGCCGCCTGCGAGCGCCTGCACCTTTCCCAATCGGCGCTGAGCCTGACCATCAAGGGCTTGGAGGAGGGCCTGGGCGGCCGCCTGTTCAGCCGCAATACCCGCAACGTCGCACTGACGCCTGAAGGTGAATCGCTGCTGCCGTTGGCGCGCCGGTTGATTGCCGACTGGGACAATGCCGAAGACGAACTGCGTCAGCGTTTCACCCTGCAGCGTGGCCGCGTCACCGTGGCGGCGATGCCTTCGTTTGCGGGCAACCTGCTGCCACCGATTCTTAAGATATTCCGCGCACGTTACCCGCAGGTGAATGTGACGGTGCATGACCTTATCAATGAACAGGTGCTGGAAATGGTCCGCGATCGCCAAGTGGAGTTGGGCGTGGCGTTCGAGCCATCCGAAGGTTCGTCCCTGGCATTCACGCCTTTATACCTGGACCGGTTTATTGCGGTGGTGCCCGGTGATTCGCCCTTGGCGCAATGTACCGAAGTCGACTGGAAAACCCTGTTGGAACACCCGTTCATCACCCTGCAACGACCCTCGACGGTGCGCGTGATGCTGGAGGAGCACCTTGGGGCCTTGCAGATGAAATTGCCGGTGGCGTTGGAAAGTCATCAATTGGCCACGGTCGGCAAGATGGTTGCCAGTGGCCTGGGTGTCAGCGCCGTGCCTGCGCTATGCGCGCGCCAGATGGAGGAGGCGGGCGCCCATTGCATCACCTTGAGCGACCCGGTGATCGAGCGGCCGATCGGCGTGCTCACCAAACCTGGGCATGAGTTGTCGGCGGCGGCGCAGGTGTTGTTTGATATTTTTCGCGACGAAGCGGCGAAGGGACGTTTCCCGACGTTTTGAGCGTGCCACAAAACAAATGTGGGAGCTGGCTTGCCTGCGATAGCCAGTTAACATTCAACAAAAGTGTTGGCAGTTAAACCGTTATCGCCGGCAAGCCAGCTCCCACAGTGGGCAAGTTTTACTTAGTAGTAGCGGTCGATCACTTTAACTTGCGAGTTATCCTTGAAAGATGCCCAGGCATTGTTAAGTGTGTCGAATACTTGCTCAATGAAGTTTCGATCGGCCGCCGCTTTCTTGCCGACATAACCCTGGCCGCGGCGGTACATCTTCAGGCGCGCCGCGAGTTCACGGTGAGTGCGGTCAAACTCGGCTTCTTCGGTGTGGGGCGCCAGGCAGTCAATTTTGACTTCGCCCGACTTGCCAACCCACAGGATATGGTCGTCGAGTTTGTCTTTTTGCGCTGCGAACATCTCAGCCAATTCATCGATAGTTGGTTGGTTGTTCAGATTCATGTGTAAGCCCCTTGACCAGTTGGCGATCTATCAGTTGGTTCGTTAAAACTGCTTAGTTGTCTCCGGTTGCGAAAACCGGGCGTCAGTAACGGTCTGCCGAATACGGGCAGGGTCTTGAACCTGATGCATGTAGTCTTGCTGATGAGCGGCTACGTAATGGTTTCATCACGAAGACAAGCAGCGTTTGAGCTCCTTGTACCGATCCTTGCGGGCCGGTCAGCTTCATCAATCTGCCTTGTGGGCAGTGCACATCCGGAAAAAACAGCTCGGCGGTCAGACGAGCTTGTTCAAAACGCGTGTTACCAACGCTCCCGATCCGGGAGACGTCTCGATAATGCAAGGACAAAAAGGTTACGTCAACGATTATGTAGTGATTATTTTTAGTCACTACATAAATTGCTGTGGGGACGGGAGAATGCGGGAAAACGTGACTTGGGCGTCATTTTTTGTGCGGTGGGTCGTGGTGGGCAGATAGCCAATCCAACGCGCAATCCCTGTGGGAGCTGGCTTGCCTGCGATCGCGGTGTGTCAGCCAAAGACTTGTTAACTGATACACCGCTATCACAGGCAAGCCAGCTCCCACAGTTGGATTTTCGGTGGTTTTGCTAACTCAGTCGTTCGGCCAGCAGAGGCAACAACCGCTCGCATGACGCCTCGATTTTCACCTGCAACAGCTCATCCTCACGGGTCTTGCCCAGGTTGATGGCAATTACCGACTTGCCTTGCTCCACCATCGCCTTGCACAGGCGAAATGCGGAATAGGCCATTAGCGAAGAACCCACCACCAGCAGCCCGTCTGCATGCCCCACGGCGGCCATGGCCCTGGCTGCCGTAGCCGGTGCCACGTTCTCGCCAAAAAACACAACGTCTGGCTTCAAGCGCTCGCCATTGCAATGGGGGCAGCGAGGAACCTGGAAGCGTTCTTCAAAGGTCGGATCGAGCAGGGTGTCACCGTCGGGCGCCTGCACCGCGTGGACCTGCACCAGGTAAGGATTGTCGATTTCCATCTGCCGCTGAATCACATCGCGGGTACTGCGCTGCTGGCAGTCCAGGCACAGCACACGATGCAGGCTGCCATGCAGTTCGATCACATCATGGCTGCCGGCCTGATCATGCAGGGTGTCGACGTTTTGCGTGATTAGCCCGCTGATACGGCCACGCTGCTGCAGCGTGGCCAGCGCCAGATGAGCCTGGTTCGGCTGCGCAATACGCACCCGTGGCCAACCCAGCATGGCGCGTGCCCAATAGCGGCGACGCGCTTGCGCGGTGGCGAGGAATTCCTGGTACATCATCGGCGCCTTGCCACGGCGCACGCCTTCGCTGTCGCGATAATCCGGGATGCCCGATGACGTGCTGATACCTGCACCGGTCAAGACCAAAAAGCGTCGTTCAGCCATGGCCCGGTACAGGGTGTCGAGGTGATTTTCTTGATGGTCCAGCGTATCGAGCATGGGTTCCCCTATTCGCCGCGGATGTATTGCTCCAGCTGTTTGATCAGGTCGGTCTGTTCGGCAATGGCCTCTTTTACCAAGTCACCGATGGACAGCAGGCCCTTCAGTTCGCCGTCTTCGACCACTGGGAGGTGGCGCAAGTGACTGTCGGTCATGATGTTCATGCATTCTTCGACACTTTTATGGGTATCCACGGTGATGACCGGTGAACTCATCACCTCATGGACCTTTGTGGTAACCGAAGAGAGTCCCTTGAGGATGAGTTTGCGGGCGTAATCACGTTCGCTGATGATTCCGACAACCGCGCCGTCTTTGACCACCGGCAAGGCCCCGACGTTTTTCTCTGACATCCGCACCAGCGCCTCAAAGACCGTGTGGTCCCATTGAATGGTATGGACGTCCTGGTTCTTCTGGTCCTTGGCTTTGAGCAGTTGTGCAACGGTTTTCATGGCGGCCACTCCGGTGTTGTTATTAGGAAGTCAGCGAGTCCCTTACAGAATCCTAGACGGGCTACAGCGCCGCAAGGCCCAAAGCGGCGTTAAACCCGTCGAAAAACGTCATTCGCCGGATTATTTCGCTATTCAGCCGGCACTGTTCGGCTTTTTCGCCCGCTTTGGAGCGCCTGTCGTCTTGCGCGGTGCAGCCTTGCGCTTGTTTTTCCACGGCGTAGCACCTCGGCCTGCCGGGCTGGCTGGGCCGGTGATGGTCATGCGCATGCCATTGCAGCGTGCCACTTGTTTGCTCATCCAGGCAGCCTGCTTGGCGACGAATTCTTCCAGGCTCATTTCACCGCTTTGCACCATGTCCAGCGCCTGCTCCCAGATCGCGGTGGTGCCTGGGTCGGCAATCGCCCGAGGCACCGCGTCGATCAGGCTGAACGCAGCCGGAGTGGCTGACAGTGCCTTGCCGTTTTTGACCAGATAACCCCGGTCGAGCAAACCCTGGATAATCCCCGCGCGGGTGGCTTCGGTGCCGATGCCGGTGGTGTCCTTGAGCTTTTGCTTGAGCAGCGGGTCTTCCACCAGTTTGGCGACGTTTTTCATCGCCTTGATCAGGTCGCCCTCGGTGAAGGGCTTGGGCGGCTGGGTCCAGAGGTCCTTGAGGTTGACCTTGGCCACCGCGTAATCCTGGCCTTGCACCAAGGTCGGCAAGGCCTGCGGTGCAGGAGCTTCACGGCCTTTGGCAGGCGCCAGCGCCTCGGGCAGGGCGCGTTTCCAGCCCGGCTCGATGATGACTTTGCCTACCGCGCGCAAGGCTTGGCCGGCGCAGTCGAAATCCGCCTGGGTGCGATCGTATTCATGGTTGGGCAGGAACTGCGCCAGGTAACGCGCGCGAATCAGCGTGTAGACCGCACGGTGTTTGCCGGCCAGTTGCGCGACGTCCTTACCGGCCCCCGTAGGAATAATGCCGTGGTGCGCGCTGACCTTGGCGTCGTTCCAGGCCCGCGAGCGGCGTTGCGGGTCGATATGCGGCATCAACTCATTCACCGCCGCATCCGCGCGGGCCAGCGCGGCCAAGATCTTCGGCGCATCACTGTGTTGGCTGAGCGGCAGGTAGCCGCAATCACTGCGAGGGTAGGTGATGACTTTGTGGGTTTCGTAAAGGGACTGCGCGATGTCCAGGGTTTCCTGGGCGCCGAGGCCGAGCTTCTTGGAACAGATTTCCTGCAACGTGCCGAGGTCGAAGGGCAGGGGCGCCACCTCGCGCACGCGTTCGGTACGCAGTTTGACCAACCTGGCGCTGGCGGCGTTGGTCATCGCATCGGCAGCATCGCGAGCCAGTTGCGGGTTAAGACAGCGGCCTTGATCGTCGCAGGCATCCTCAGCGGCCCGCCATTGAGCCGTAAAGGTCATGCGCTCATGCCGCAAGTCGACATCAATGGCCCAGTAAGCCACCGGCACAAAGTCGGCGATGCTGCGGTCGCGGTCCACCACCAGGCGCAAGGTCGGGGTTTGCACGCGGCCCACCGGCAATACGCCTTGATATCCGGATTGACGCCCGAGCAAGGTAAACAAGCGACTCATGTTCATGCCGATCAACCAGTCGGCGCGTGAGCGGCCGAGGGCCGAGTGATACAGGCTGAAGGTTTCGGCGCCGGGTTTGAGGGCGGCGAGGGCTTTGCGAATGGAGGCGTCATCCAGCGCCGATAACCACAAACGCTGAATCGGCCCGCGATAGCGGCAATGCTCCACCAGCTCCCGGGCGATCATTTCGCCTTCGCGGTCGGCGTCGGTGGCGATCACCAGTTCCTGAGCTTCCCCGAGCAAACGCTTGACGGCCTTGAACTGGCTGGCGGTCTTGGGCTTGACCAGCATCTTCCATTTTTCCGGCACGATTGGCAGGTCGGCCAGCACCCAGCGCTTGTATTTGGCGTCGTAGGCGTCGGGTGGGGCGGTTTCCAACAGGTGCCCGATGCACCAGGTGACTGTGACCCCGTTACCCAGCCAGCACCCGTCGCCACGCCGACTGGCGCCGAGCACGGCCGCGATATCCTTGGCCTGGGAGGGTTTTTCACAGAGGTACAGCCGCATGGTCATCACATCAGATTGGGTCGATGCCTTGCAGGATGCTCAGTCAAAGGCAATTGAGCAACTGTTATCTGTATGGATGTACAGCAATTTGTGTGGTCAGCACTCAGAAAAATGTGGGCACTAGCCTGCCTGCGATACGGACAACTCGGCACATCTGACACTCCGAGGTGATGCAATCGCAGGCAAGCCAGCTCCCACAGGGGGCTTCAGCGTTTTGAAGATCAGTTGTTATTGATATCCACGTTCTTGGTTTCTTTCAGGCAGAACAACCCCACAATCAAGCTCACGCCGGTTACCACCACCGGGTACCACAAGCCGTAGAAGATATCGCCGGTGTACACCACCAAGGCAAACGACACGGTCGGCAGGAACCCGCCAAACCAGCCGTTACCGATGTGGTAGGGCAGCGACATCGAGGTGTAGCGGATGCGCGTCGGGAACAGTTCCACCATCAGTGCTGCCAACGGGCCGTAGCACATGGCGGCGATCAGGATCAGCACCACGATCAGCACCACCACCATCACTTTGTTGACCTGGGCCACATCCGCCGAAGTCGGGTAGCCGGCCAGGGTTACCGCGCCGCGCAGGGCCGCTTCATCGTAACCGTCGATACGCACATCACCCACGCTCACCTGTACCGGGCTGCCGGCTGGCGCGGCGGCGCTGCTGTATGGCAGACCTTGCTTGACCAGGAAGGTCTTGACCTTGTCACACGGGCTGTCAAAACGCGCCTTGCCCACCGGGTCGAACTGGAAGGTGCAGGTGGCCGGGTCGGCCAATACGGTAATCGGCGCCTGGTGGCTGGCCTGGTCCATCGCCGGGTTGGTGTAATGCGCCAGCCCTTTGAAGATCGGAAAGTACAGTGCGGTGGCCAACAGCAAGCCGAGCATCAGCACCGGTTTGCGCCCAACCTTGTCCGACAGCCAGCCGAACAGGATGAAGAACGGCGCGCCGATCACTACGCTGATAATCAACAGCATATTGGCCAGGGCCGGGTCCATCTTCAGGAACTGCGTGAGGAAGAACAGCACATAGAACTGCGCCGCATAGAAGGTCACTGCCTGCCCGCCGTTGATGCTGAACAGCGCAATCAGCACCACCTTGAGGTTTTCCCATTTACCGAAGGATTCGCGGATCGGCGACTTGCTGGCCTTGCCTTCCTCTTTCATCTTCAGGAATGCCGGCGACTCATGCAGGCTCATGCGGATCCAGGTGGAAATGCCCAGCAGCACAATCGAGAACAGGAACGGAATGCGCCAGCCCCACACCTCGAACTGGTCGCCGGTGAAGTAACGGCAAGCCAGTACCACCAGCAGCGACAGCAGCAAGCCAAGGGTGGCTGTGGATTGAATCCAGCTGGTGTGCAGGCCGCGTTTGCCGGCCGGTGCGTGCTCGGCCACATAGGTGGCTGCGCCGCCATATTCACCGCCTAACGCCAGGCCTTGCAGCATGCGCAGCACGATCAGAATGATCGGCGCCGCAATGCCGATGCTGGCATAGGTCGGCAATAGCCCGACACAGAAGGTCGCGACACCCATCAGGATGATGGTGACCAAAAACGTGTACTTGCGCCCGATCATGTCGCCCAGGCGGCCGAACACCAACGCGCCGAACGGCCGCACCACAAAGCCTGCGGCAAAGGCCATCAAGGCGAAGATGAACGCCGTGGTGTCGTTGACCCCGGCAAAAAATTGCTTGCTGATCACCGCCGCCAGGGCGCCGTAGAGGAAAAAGTCGTACCACTCGAACACCGTCCCTAAAGACGAGGCGAAGATGACTTTCCTTGATTCGCTGCCGGTGCTCGCCTTGACGGCCGAGCCCAGGGGTTGAGCATGTTCTGACATCGGGTATCCCTCACAGTGATTATTTATTGTTGTTCCACTGTCGGCGCCGGGTGCGGCGCCGCTATTCAGATTGCATGAACCGTTTCTCTCTGCGGGGCGAGACTCCTTGTGTTCGGCGAAAGCATCAGCTGCGCTGCCTTTTCCGCAATCATCAGTGTAGGTGAGCAGGTGTTGCCGGATGTAATGCGTGGCATCACCGAGGCATCGGCAATACGCAGGCCCGGCACGCCATGTACGCGCAGTTGCGCATCGACCACTGCATCTTGGTCATCGCCCATGCGGCAAGTGCCCACCGGGTGGAAAATCGTCGTGCCGATACGCGCGGCGGCTTCATGCAGTTGTTCTTCGGTTTGCAGCGCGTCGCCCGGCAGGTATTCCACCGGCTTGAACTGGCTCAAGGCCGGTGCGGCGACGATGCGGCGGGTCAGGCGGATCGCGTCGGCGGCCACGCGCAAATCTTCGGGATGGCTGAGGTAGTTGGGCCGTATCAGGGGTGCATCCGCCGGGTTGGCGGAGCGAATATCAATGCGGCCACGGCTTTGCGGGCGCAGGTCGCACACCGACGCGGTGAATGCCGGGAAGGCATGCAACGGCTCGCCAAAACGCTCCAGTGACAGCGGCTGCACGTGGTATTCAAGATTGGCCGTAGTCTGTTCCGGGCCGGAGCGGGCGAAGGCGCCAAGCTGGCTGGGCGCCATGGACAACGGGCCGCTGCGGTCATACAGGTAGCGCAGGCCCATGCCCATTTTGCCCAACAGGGTGCCGGCGATCTGGTTCAAGGTGCGTGCGTTTTCCAGCTTGTAGATCAGCCGCAGTTGCAGGTGATCCTGCAGGTTGCCACCGACACCCGGCAGTTCATGCAGCACGTTGATGCCCAATGGCTTGAGCACAGTGGACGGGCCAATCCCTGAGCGTTGCAGGATGCCCGGCGAGCCGACAGAACCGGCGCACAGGACGATTTCCTTGCGTGCCTTCCAGCTCTGTTGTTGCCCATGTTGACGCCCGACCACGGCCGAAGCACGACCGTTTTCCAGCACTACACGGTCGACTTCCACTTCGGTCAGCACGGTGAGGTTGGGGCGCTGGCGGATCGGCTTGAGAAACGCCTTTGCCGCGTTCCAGCGCACCCCGGCCTTTTGGTTGACCTGGAAGTAGCCGCAGCCTTCATTGTCGCCCTGGTTGAAATCGCTGATCGGCGCGATACCACTCTGCGCCGCCGCATCGCGAAAGGCATCGAGGATCGGCCAGTGCAGGCGCTGTTGCTCCACGCGCCATTCACCGCCGTCGCTGTGAAATTCCGAGCCGCCGGCAAAATGGTTTTCGCTCTGTTTGAACAGTGGCAGCACGTCTTTCCAGGCCCAGCCGGGGTTGCCTGCGGCGGCCCAGCCGTCGTAATCCTGGGCTTGGCCGCGCATATAGATCATGCCGTTGATGGACGAGCAGCCGCCCAGCACTTTGCCGCGTGGGTAACTCAGTGCACGGCCTTGCAGGCCTTCCTGGGCTTCGGTCTTGAAGCACCAGTCGGTGCGTGGGTTGCCGATGCAGAACAGGTAACCGACGGGGATGTGGATCCAGGGGTAATTGTCGCGGCCACCGGCTTCGAGCAGCAGCACGCGGTGGGCGGGGTTGGCGGACAATCGATTAGCCAGCAGGCAGCCTGCGGGGCCGGCGCCTACGACGATGTAATCGTATTCAGCAGTTGCAATGGGCATCTGAGGTCTCGCTTGTTTTTCTTATTGGGCCCATCCTAGTTGTTAGTTTTCGTCTTAAAAATGTTAGTTTTTACCCAGCTGCTGTGCGTTTTTAAACAGCGGCACTTAAACCTCGAAGCAACGTTATGCCTGTGGCGAGCGAGCTTGCCACAGTAAGCGCCAGCCACAGGTGCCGGGCCAGGCATTAGAAGGTACATTTGTCCAAGGGAGGCGACATGTTCGACTGGAATGACCTGCGGTTTTTTCTTGAGTTGCAACGCAGCGGCCGCCTGCTCACCGCTGCACAGCGCCTGAAAACCACGCACGCTACCGTGGCCCGGCATATCGAGGCCATCGAGAAAAGCCTCGGCACCGCGCTGTTCGTGCAGCATGCCCAGGGTTACGAACTGACGCCTTCCGGTGAAGCCCTGCTCAAGCACGCCGAGGCCATGGAAAACGTCGCGTTGCTGGCCGAAGACGAACTCACCCATTCCGCTGCGCCGCTGGGCAAGATCCGCCTTGGCGTGGCTGAGGGGTTGGGCGTGATGTTCCTCGCCAGCCGCATGGGCGGGCTGTTCGAGCGTTATCCGGGGCTGGAAGTGGAACTGGTGGCGGTGCCGCGCTTTGTGAGCATTCTCAACCGCGAAGCGGAAATCAGCATCCACCTCGAACGCCCCAGCGTCGACCAACTCGTCACGCGCAAACTCACCGACTACCGCCTGGCGCTCTACGCCAGCCGCGCCTACCTTGCGCGCAATCCGCCGATTGAAAAACGTGAAGACCTCGCCGCCCATGCATGGATCGATTACGTGGATGACCTGCTGTTCAGCCAGGAACTCAAGTTCCTCAGCAGCTTTTGCCGCAACCCCAAAGTGGTGTTCCACAGCACCAGCGTGATTGCTCAACACCAGGCGGCGCGTTCGGGATTGGGCATTGCGGTGCTGCCGTGCTTTATGGCTGCTGGCGACCCGGACCTGGTGCCTTTGCTGCCGGCAGAAAGCATCCAGCGCAGCTACTGGATCAGCTCGCGCCGGGAGCTGCACAAGTCAGTGCGGTTGCGGGTGTTGTGGGATTATGTGGTGGAGTTGTGTGCGCGGGAGCAGGGGTTGCTGTTAGGCGAAACCCACTGAAGAAACCGGATAAAAAAATGTGGGAGCTGGCTTGCCTGCGATGAGTCCCTGTCAGTCAACTTATTTGTTGAATGACACACTGCAATCGCAGGCAAGCCAGCTCCCACATTGGGTTTGTGTTGTGTCAGTGAGGGGTCAGAGCTTCACCACCTGATGCACCTGCTCAGCACACGCCCGCGCCTCGTCAATCATCTTGCCAAACGCTTCACTGGCGACTTCTGCATGGGTCAGCCAGCGTATCTTCTGGCTCAGGCGATAGTGATACTGCAGGCCGTCATCCGTGCGCTTGCCATCCAAATCCAGGTCATACCAGGGCGAGCGCACCTGGCAGCCGGGGATGGCTTTTTCCATCTGCCCACCGGTCAGCGTGAAACGGTAGTCGTAGGTTTCGGGGTTGCCCAGGTAAAGGTCGGCTTGTTGATCATGGCGACGGTAGTTGATGAAACCATCCCAACGGCCTTTGAGTGACTCGTCGGTGTAGACGTAGTCGTTCGCGAGCTTTTCCAGCGCGCGCTGGTCGTTCATGCTGGCGTTGACGGTGTAGCCGTCGTGCACCACGAAGGCGGTGGGTTGGCGGGTGATTTTACAGTCGCTGATTTCGTTGCCAAAGTTGCCGCAGATGTTCTGGTCGGTGGCGGTGGTGCCTTGCTGGCGGTCGGCGACGCTCATTTGCATCAGCGGCAGGCGGCTGAAGGTGATGGTGGCCTGGGTGGCGCCATTGCCTTGCTTGTCGAAGTGCACTTTTTTGTCCAGGCGCAGGGTGGTTTCCGGGCGTTCCAGCGGGATCTGTTCTTCGCGTACCTGGCCCTGAGCATCATTGACCAGCACCCAGCGGTCTTGAATGTCGGGCATGGTCTGGCCGGGTGCGAACACCGGATTGGTCGGGTCGAGCCACCAGACCTGGCCATCGACTTCGGCACGCACGATGGCGTGGTTCGCTGCATTGGTGCCGGGGATCAACAATGAGAACGCCACGTCGCCACGGCTGACCCAGGCGGTTTCGGCCTTGATGCCGCTGGCCTTGAGCATTGCGGTCAGCAGGATCGCCAGGTCTTTGCAGTCGCCATAACCATGCTGCTCGATTTCCGCCAGGTTGAACGGCACATAGCCGCGCTCGGTGGCGCGCCAGTCGCCCAGGTAGCGGTAGTGATCGTTGATGTGCTGCATCAGCGCTTCGACCTGTTGTGCCGGCGCCAGGTTGCGTGCGGCAGCTACGGCTGCGGCCGCTTGCGCCGGCAGGTTGGCGCCGAGGATCTGGTTGTAACGCTGGGCGAAATCACCGAAATACGCCTGGCGCTCCAGGGCGCTGCCCACTTCCAGGCGCGGGATGCGTTGCAGCGCGGCGCTGGAGGATTCGTTGATGTAATTGAGATAGGTCGGTTTTTTTTGCACCACGTCCAGGGTTTTGCCGTTGGCAGATGCCGTTACTTTGAAACCGTCGAACAACTCACTGCGCCACTGGATCGGGCGCTCGGCGGTAAAGCGCGCCTTGACGTGGTCGCGCCGGAATGTGCTGGGGCCAAACATGATTGCGTAGTGAAACTGGGTCACCAACGGTTTGGCGGCGCGACGTTCGCGCACGGTGTAGCGAATTTGCGTGCCTACGCGCAGGTTTGGGAAGGCCAGCGAGGTTTGCTTGTAGCGGCTGAAGCCTTGGTCCGGGTTGGGCGCGGTGCGCGTGTCGATTTGCGCGGCGTCCAGCGCGACCGGCTTGGCGCCTGGTTGGGTGGATTGCGCGCTGATCACTTCAAAGGTGTCGCCTTCGGAGTAATCGAAGTCGATGCGCGAGAGCATTTCGCGGCCGTTGGGCTTGAGGATGGTGTAGTGCTGGGTTGTAGTGCAGTCGGTGCTGGCGTCGCGGTTGAAGTGGCAGTGCAGCTCGGTGTCGCTGGCCAGCGGGGCTTCGGCCATGGGTTGCAGGGCGGCACTGACACCGTGGGAAACCAGCCCCAGGCTCAGGGCAAGCAAGGGGCTGTGAAACGAAAAACGATACAAACGGTGCGAACGGTACATTGGCGCCTCGGGTGACACAGTGGAACAACTACCCGATGGGTAGTGAGAAGGCGCCGGATGATAATGGATCGCAACAAAAAAAGCCAGGATTGTCTGACAATTAATGTGTCTGAAAGGCCCGTTCTAGAGCCTTTTGGTTGATTTTTGTCAGGGTTTTAGCAGTTCAAATTCGGCACTGGCGAGCTTTTCGCCGTTCACCAGCACATGCACCCAGTGCTTGCCTGCGTAATGCTTGCGCGTGGTCAACTCACGAATATGTTGTTCGCGGCGGATGCTCTGATGTTCGCCCGCGCCCAGGGTAAAGGCCTTGAGCTTGAACACTTTCTGCGCGCTATGGCCGGCACTTTTTACGTAGTCGATGGCGTAGTCGACCACCAGCTTCTGCGCGGCGGTGGCGGTGGATTCCAGACTGAACGACAGGTTGATCCGCTCGCCCAGGTTGATCACCGCCGGTGTGACTTTCAGGTGGTGAATGTTTACCTCGGCCTTGGCGCCGGCGCCCATGATCGTGAGTGCGCGGGTATTGCCTTGCTTGATCAGGCTGCGCAAGGCGTGCCGGGCGATCCAGGCCGTGTGCGGGTTGTCCAGGTTCCAGCCTTCGATCAGGCTGAGCACCCAGTCCGGGTGGTCCTTGGTGATGTCGTTGAGGTGGTTGGCCACCGACTTGCGCACATACAGGCTGCTGTCGGCCTTGAGGTTATCCAGGATCGAGGCGCACAGCTGCGGGTTGGCCTGCACCTGGGCCAAGCGAAAGGACCACGGCAGGCGAGGGCGCGAGCCTTCACTGGCGAGGCGACGCACGTGTTCGTTGGCGTCCAGCGACCACTGCTGCATCACGGCCAGGGTACGCTCGAAGTCGTTCAACAAGAACGGGCGAATGGCGAACTCGGCCGAGCCAAACACGGTGAAGTATTTGAGCGCGGCCATGGAGCGCTTGAAGTCACTTTGCCCGTAACTGGCCACGTAGTGCGGCAGAAACAGGCACACAAATGAACTGTTCAGTCGCGGAGCCAGCGCATGCAGCAGCTTGAGGGTTTGCGCGTAATCCAGTGGGATTACCGCATGCAGGCTCTCACTGACCCGCGCCATGCGCTGCATCACCGACAACTCGGCCAGCCCGGCTTTGGCGTGCTTTAGAAACCCTTTTGCATCAAAGGCCGGGTACACCGCTGTCATTTCACTGGCGATGTGTTGCAGGCGTTCAACGTTGAAGATTTCCTTGAGGGCCGGGGCGCTTTGGTCGGTCATCGGTGATTCCATGGCTAGAGAAACCAGCGGTATTCCCGCGCGTTGATCTCTTGTTGAAAGGCCAAGTGGTCCTGGCGTTTGTTTTCGCAGTACACGTCGATAAATTCGGCGCCCAGCTTATCGCGCAATACCGCTTGATGCTGCATGGCGCGTACGGCATCGAGCATTTCCAGGGGGAAGTCGGCGCCGCTGTTACGGTCCTCATTCAGCGGGGCGATGGGTTCTTGCCTGGCTTCAAGGCCATGCTCCAACCCTGCCAGGATCGCTGCCAGCACCAGGTAGGGGTTGGCATCGGCACTGGCCAGGCGGTGTTCGATGCGCAGGTTGCGCGGGTCTGAATCGGGAATACGCACGCACGCGTCGCGGTCTTCAAAGCCCCAGCTGGCACGCGTTGCCGCGTTCACGGTGCCACCCAAGCGGCGGAAGGCGTTGTGGTTGGGCGAGAAAATCGGCATGCAGTGCGGCAACAATTCCAGGCAACCGGCCACCGCGTGGCGCAGCGGTTGCTGCTGGTGCGCCGCGAGTAAATTATTGCCCGCGCCGTCATACAGGCTGACATGCACATGCATGCCGCTGCCGGGAAATTGCAGGTAAGGCTTGGCCATAAAGCTGGCGCGGTAGCCATGCTTGAGTGCCACGCCACGCGTGCTGCGGCAGAACAGCGCGGCCCAGTCGGCGGCGCGCAGGCCGTCGTCGCAGTGGCCGAAGTTGATCTCGAACTGGCCAGGGCCGAGTTCGGCGGTGATCACCGTGATGTCGATGCCTTGGGCCTGGGCGGTTTGCGCCATGTCGTCGAGCACTTCGCTGAAGCGCGACAACCGCTCGATGTGCAGGTTGGGCTGGTCGTCAGCGTCATCACTCAGCGGGTCGCGGGCGAATTGCGGCAGGCCGTCGTCGAGCTTTTTATCGAACAGGTAAAACTCCAGCTCAAACGCCACCACCGGGTGAATGCCCTTGTGCTGCAGGCGCTCCAGCACCTTGGCCAGGACTTCACGTGGTTCAAACTCGATGGGCGCTTCAGTGCCATCCGAGGTGATCAGCATCTGCCCCAGCGGTTGCGCTTCCCAGCTCACCGGCTTGAGCGTGCCCGGCACCAGGCGGCGATTGGCATCCGGGTCGCCGTCGTGGAAGCAATAGTCACCAATTTTGAACAGCCCGCCCTGGGCGCCCAGCAGCACGGCATTTTGCGGCAGCTTCAGCGGGCTGCCGGCGGCGACTTTTTCGAGCATCTCCACCGGGTAGCGCTTGCCGTAGAAATGGCCGGGAATGTCCAGGGCGATCAGGTCGACGTAACGCACCTCGGGGTGGTTCTGGCGAAAGGTCCGTACTTCGGCCAGCAACGTGGAGGATTGGCTTTTCACGGGTGTTGCTCCTAGTTGTAAACCCACAATACGCGGGCGGGCAGATCAGTCAGGTTGGCGTAGCGGCAATGGGCAAAACTGGCCAGGTGGAAGCTGTCGCCTTGGCCGAGGGTGACCGAATCGGCTTCACCTTCCACCCATAGCGTCAACTCGCCCTCCAGTACAAAACCGGCCTGTTCGGCGCGGTCGCTCATGGTGTGCTCGCCACTGTTGGCGCCGGGCGCCAACAGGCTGTCGAGCATCGAAAAGGCGCCGTGCATGCTTGGCGAAACCAGAATGTCGGTGATGCCATTGGCGTAATACACCGTGCGCCGCTCGTTGGGGCGTGTGACCCAGTCGACGGCCTTGGGTTTGGGCAGGCTGTAGAAGTAGGTGGTGGGCACATCCAGGGCGTGGCTGATGGCAGTCAGGTCGGCCACAGTAGGGCGTGACAGGCCGCGTTCGACTTGAGACAAAAAGCCCACCGAGCGCTCGATTTTTTGCGCGAGTTGGGCGAGGGTGAGTTTCTTGTGCTTGCGCAGATCGTGGATGAGCACAGCCAGGGCGTCGAGTTCTTGTTGTTGGTTCATGAAATTTATGTCGAGAAATTTCATGAAAAATTACACGGATTATTTCACGGTGGCAATGGGTGTGGCATAGCTTTTGTGGCGAGGGAGCTTGCTCCCGCTGGGCAGCGAAGCGGCCCCAATCGACCCACAGCGTTGGTTCAGGTGTTACTCGGCCAGCCTTTTTAGGGCCGCTGCG
The DNA here is from genome assembly GCF_044218855.1 of Pseudomonas sp. B19125. Taxonomy (NCBI): domain Bacteria; kingdom Pseudomonadati; phylum Pseudomonadota; class Gammaproteobacteria; order Pseudomonadales; family Pseudomonadaceae; genus Pseudomonas; species Pseudomonas sp. B19125. The sequence goes on along the minus strand of NZ_CP162589.1, from coordinate 4,679,463 downwards.
CAGCCCAACGGGAGCAAGCTCCCTCGCCACAGTGGGGGGGACATATTGGGAAACTGAATTGAACGGAGGTATTGCAGTGGCTTGCTAGGGTAAATGGATCATTCATTCATTCAATCGCAGAGCAAAGGATTGCTTCAGAAACCCAATTCTCACCTATTGCGACGTGGCCGTTATTCAGAGGCGGGTCGGGCTTACTTGGTAACTGCTGTGGTTTATCAGCGCCGCCCGGTGTTTGCCAATTTTCGCTTGGGGCGGTTGTTGGTGGCAGAGTTCAAACAGGCTCATGACCTTGAGATGGTTAACTCTTTGGCTTGGGTCATCATGCCAGACCATTTCCGTTGGCTATTTGAACTCAGAGCCGCATCGTTGCCGCAAGTGATGAAAAGGGTGAAGTCGCGCAGCACATTGACCATCAATCGAGCCTGTCATGCACGGGGCGCGTTCTGGCAGTGCGGGTACCATGATCGCGCAGCGCGCGCTGAGGAGGATCTTATAAAGATCGCACGCTACATAATTGGCAACCCATTGCGCGCTGGGTTGGCTGAACATATCGGCGATTATCCGCTCTGGGACGCAGCCTGGTTATAGACCCGGCGCCCTTGTGGCGAGGGAGCAAGCTCCCTTGCCACAAGAAGGGTGCAAACTTGAATGATTCCATGCGCCTGCGGTCGGAACCTGGGTACGCATCATTCATTGAAGGAGCACCCATGAAGTCCAAGACCCTAGCCGCTTGCCTGCTGCTCACCGCTGGCCTGTCCACCGTCAGCTTTGTCGTGCAGGCCGGTGATACACCCCAGGAAACCGTGCAGCCTTCCAGCATCAATACGCGGGATCTGAAAGAAGGTGATCGCGCCCCGGATATCCTGATGCGCAAGGAATCGGCGGTCAGCGACTGGAAAAAACGCGGCCTCAAGCAGCCTGAGGCAGACAGCCAATGGGCGCGGGTGGGTGATAAGTTTGTGCTGCTCAAAACCACCAACGGCACCATTCTTGAGATCACCCCCGTCAAGCGGTGATCGGTCTGTTTTCCTCGCTCTTGCGTTAAGGTAACCGGCCACACCGGTCGTGTTACCTCACCCATCACTTCGGCCTCGGCGTCACCCAGGTCGACCTGGATATCAGCCTGCCTTCATTTTCATTGGGCCGTCGTTGAAGGCAGATCATCCAGTGTGAGCTTGCCGACGTTGTTGCTTTGCAGTTCGTAGCGCAACTCTTCAACCATCTTGGCCACTTCTTGCGCGGTTTGCAGCCGGTTGGTGCTGATGCCTGTCACCACCAGATCAACACGGCCGGTTTCGGCGTCGTAGACCTTGAGGGTCAGGGACGCGTCCCGGCACAGGGTGAACTCGCAGGTCAGCGGTGACAAACCTTCTTCGATGCAGTTGCGCAGTTGAGAGAGGGTAAACATGGGCCTCGGCCTCCTCAACGACGACGCAGCAACAGGCCCACAAGCAGGCCGATACCGGCGACGACAGCCACGGTAGCCAGGGGTTTGTTTTTGGCAAAATCACTGACAGTGTCCAGCGCGTCGCCGTACGTTTGCTGCAGTTGACCTGCGGCCTGACGCGCCACACCTTCAGCCTGCAATTGTTCATCGCCGGTGAGGTCGCCGATAAAACCCTGGGCCTTGCCGGCAACCTTCTCTACGGCGCCTTTGACTTGTTCGCTTTTCATCGTGCTTTCCTTGGAAGAGATCAAACCATTACGGCACGGGACCAAAGGCCCTGTGCCCACCCTTCAAGGTTAAGCAGCGTACGCCAGCGCAATAAGGCGAATTTGCACTGGTCGCACTAGTGCATTTGCACTCTATGGTTTGCTTTTGACGCGCAGTTCGCCGGCAAACAAGCCGCGCTCCCTGGCCCATACAATGGCCGCGCTGCGGCTGTGCACACCGAGTTTGGAGTACACCGTGGCCACATGATTACGCACCGTGTTGGGCGCAAGCTTCAGGCGCGAGGCAATTTCCTTGTCGGCCAGGCCTTCGCAGATCAAACCCAGCACATCACGCTCACGGGCGGTAAGGTCGGTGAAGGCTACGTTCGGCAGGTTGGGGCTGTTGACGCTCTTGGCGTTGGCCAGTTTCTCGATCAGGGTCTGGCTGAACCAGGAGGCGTCTTGCATCACCTCCTCAATGGCCGCCACCAGCTCCAGCTCCGAGCGTTTGCGTTCGGTGATGTTCATCAGCACCAACAGGTAGCAGGGCACGTCCTCGATAATCACTGTGTCGGCGGAGACCACGCAGTCGATCACCTCGTTGCCTTTCTTGCGCACCTTGAGGTCCTGGCCTTCGAGGTTGCCGGCTTTTTCCAGGGTGGCGAACAACTGCGCTCCAGCAGGGGCGCTGTCGATGAAGTTGATGTCCTCAACGTTCTTGCCGATCAGCTCTTCGCTGATGTAACCGGTGATGTTCATGAACGCTTCGTTGATGTCCACCACTTGCCGGTTGGCGGCGTTGCACACCAGGGTCGGCACCGGCGTGAGGCGAAAGGATTTGGCGAACCGTTCTTCGCTCTGGCGCAGGGCGATTTCTGCCTTGCGCCTTGGCTCCAGGTCGGTAAAGGAAAACAGCATGCAGTCTTCCTCGTTCATGTCCAACGGCTGGCCGGCGACAATCACCAGTTTGCTGCCGCCTTCGGGCAGGCGCAGTTCAGCCTGCATCTGCGGGATGGTCGCACCTTCGCTCAGGCGCTGAATGGCCAGGTCCTTGCGATCGGCGTGTTCCAGTACATCCAGTTCATAGACGGATTTGCCGATGACCTGATCGCGGTTGTAACCGGTCATCTCCAGGAAACCCTGGTTAACCTTGATGTAGCGCAGGTCGCTGAGGCGGCAGATCACCGCGGGTGCCGGGTTGGCGTTGAAGGTTTTTTCGAAGCGCTGCTCGGCGCTGGCCCATTCGGTGGCGTCGCTGAGGATCAGCACCAGCAGTTCCGGTTCACCGTGGGCGTCCGTCAGCACCAGGCTGCGCAAGCGATGCACCCAACTGCGGTCCTCGTCGTCAACGGGGGTGACTTCCACCACCACATCGCTGAATTCTTCACCGGCTGCGATTCGGCTGAGCGGGTAGCTGTCCAGCGGCAAGGGGTGGTTGTTGCGATAGCGCAAGGCAAAGCGCTTGGCGTATTGCTCGGTATTGGCGCCGAGCTGCTCGACCTCACTGACCCCGTGCATGGCCAGCGCGGCTTCGTTGGCCCACAGAATGGTCTGGTCGACTTCGGCCAGGATCACACCGTCCGATAACCCGGAGATGATCTGCTGTAATTGGCGGCGGTTGGTTTCTTTGGCAAGAACGTCCTGGGTCATGGTCTCTCCGGGGATGGGCGCATGAAGGGTACGACACCCAGGCATCAGGATAGTGCACACAACGTGCCCGTTGCGGGGTGCGAATGCACCAGATGCTCTGGTGCATTTGAGCGGGGACGACCGGCAGCGGTCTCGCCAGACTGATACGGTCAACCACTCAAAGGATTAATCATGACAACTGTCTATGAAACCAACCGTTCACCGTTTCGCGTGTCCTGGAGCTCTGTGCTCGCCGGTAGTGCAATTGCCCTGGTGACCTACCTGGTACTCAGCGTGCTGGGCACGGCCATCGGCGCCAGTGCCGTCAACCCGATGGAAGCGGGCAACCCCCTGAGCGGCTTCGGCACCGGCGCCGGGATCTGGCTGTTTGTCTCCACCCTGGTGGCTGTCGGCCTCGGCGCCTTTGTGGCCGGGCGCACTGCACCGGACCGTGGCGGCTTGCACGGCGTATTGACCTGGACCTTCACCACCTTGCTCACCACCTGGCTGCTGGCTGGCCTGGCCGCCAGCGTGGTCGGCACCGCCGGTAACGTAGTAGGCAAAGGCTTGTCCGCCGCCGGCAGTGGTATCGCCGCTGCTGCGCCTGGGATCGGCAACAGCATCAAGCAGCAGTTGAACGAGCAGGGTATCCAACTGGACTGGAACAGCCTGCAAGGCCAACTCGACACCTTGCTCAAGCAAAGCGGCAAGCCTGAGCTGGACCCTGCCAACGTCGAGCAGAAAACCGACCAGGCCGCCGCCGACGGCAAGCAATCGGCCAAGGACGCCGCGACCAACCCTGCCCAGGCCGGTGATGAGTTGAAGCAGTGGTTCGAACGCGTCAAAGCCTCCGGCGAGCCTGCGTTGAATGCTGCGGACAAAGACGCGCTGGTCAACATCGTGGCCGCCCGTACCGGCAAGAGCAAAGCCGAAGCCACGCAGATCGTCGAGAACTATGCCCAGGCTTATCAGCAAGCCATGCAGAAGGTCGATGAGCTGAAACAGCAAGCCGAACAGAAAGCCCGTGAAGCCGGTGAAGTAGCGGCTAAGCAGCTGTCCCGCGCTGCATGGAGCACCTTGGCCATGTTGCTGCTGGGTGCAGCCTTGAGCTTCTTTGTGGGTCGTACCGCGCTGACCACGCGTCGCGTGCCGTTGGCTTAAGCTGAGCATGTGCGGCATGGATGCCGCCTGTGGAAGCTGGTTATGGAGTGAACTCGCTACCCCCTGCGCTCGAATGAATGCGTAAAATACCGGCTTTTTACGTGTATCACGCAAAGGTGCCCCTTGAGCGCAGGCAAAGCTGTCGGACTGTTATTACTCACCTCCCTGTTGGCGGCGTGCGGTACTTCGCCGCCACGCACGCCAAACGACATCTGCGGCATCTTCCGTGAAAAAGATGACTGGTACGACGCCGCCAAGGTCACGCAAAAGCGCTGGGGCGTGCCGATCCAGGTGCCGTTCGCGATCATGTATCAAGAGTCGGGCTTCCGCCAGGATGCCAAGACACCACGCAAATACCTGCTATGGATCATCCCCTGGGGGCGCGTGTCCACCGCCGAAGGCTATTCCCAGGCCAAGGATGAAGTGTGGAACGACTACCGCAAGAGCACCGGCCGCAGCGGTGCGAGCCGTCAGGATTTCGATGACTCCATCGACTTTGTGGGGTGGTACATGGACAAGACCTACACCATCAACGGCGTGTACAAATACGACGCCTACGGCCAATACCTGAACTACCACGAAGGCTGGGGCGGCTATCGCCAGCGTACCTATGCGGCCAAAGCCTGGCTGCCGCCGGTGGCGAGCAAGGTGCAGGCGCGCTCGCAGATGTACGCGGCGCAATATGCGCGCTGTAAGGATGATTTGGGCCGGGGTTTCTGGAGCCGGTTCTGGCATTGGCTGTAAGGAACGATCGGCATAAGGGTGTGGCGAGGGCGCACTTGCCAAGCTCATTTTATTCTGGGAAAACCCCAGTCTTAACTCATCCAACGAGAGCCCCATGAGCAACGATGAACTCCAGATCACCGACACCCGCCTGGGCACCGGCAAAGCCGTGGTCAAGGGGGCGCTGATCACCACCCAATACACCGGCACCCTCGAAGACGGCACCGTGTTCGATTCGTCCTGGGAGCGCGGCAAGCCGTTCCAGTGCGTGATCGGCACCGGGCGCGTAATCAAGGGCTGGGACCAGGGCTTGATGGGCATGCAGGTGGGTGGCGTGCGCACACTGTTTGTGCCGGCGCACCTGGCCTATGGCGAGCGTTCGATGGGCGCGCATATCACGCCCAACAGCAATCTGTGCTTTGAAATCGAGTTGCTGGAAGTGCTGACGCGCGACGATTGAAGGGGAAGTAAACATGGAGGTTGATTGCGCACTCGAAGGTATTCGAGTGGTTGAACTGCACGACGGCGACGCGGCCGAACTGCAGTGTTTTTTTGACCAGGCACCCGAATATTTCATCGCGGTCAATGGTGAACCGGCCACACCGACCGAAGCGCACGAAGAGTTACAGGGTCAGTTGCCGGCAGGTTGGCGTTGCAGCCGGATGTACTGGCTGGGTTATCGCGATATGCAGGACCAACTGGCCGCCGTCGTGAACATCGCGGCCGACTTGCTGGCCGTCGGCGTGTGGCATATCGGTTTGCTGCTGGTGCATACGCGCCTGCATGGCACCGGGTTCGCGCGACAATTGCATGCCGATCTTGAAGCGTGGGCGGTGAGCAACGGTGCCCAGTGGCTGCGGTTGACGGTGGTGGTCGGCAATACCAAGGCCGAGCGCTTCTGGCCCAAGCTTGGGTATGTGCAGGTGCGCACGCGTGAAGGCATCAGGATGGGACGGCAGGTCAACAGGGTGTCTATTCAGGTCAAGCCGCTGGCAGGTGGGCAGATGGACGAGTACTTGAAACGGGTTGAGCGGGATCGGCCCGATATGCCGTAATAGCGGACGTGCACACTCCTTGTGGGAGCTGGCTTGCCTGCGATGACGCAGTGTCAGGCAATAAACCTCCAGCAGACAGACCGCCATCGCAGGCAAGCCAGCTCCCACAGTTGATCTTCGGCGTGACCCAAAAAACAGTTGCTGAACTCACCCTGAACAATCCACCTAAACCCCTATGGTAAATTCTCCTACGGTTTACTCCCTCGAAAACGCGGCGTAAACTCCGCGCGTTTTCATCAATAGCGGAGACCCTCAGTGGGTACTTGTTCGAGCGACAGTCGTCGGCCGGTTTCGGTTACTGGCACATACTTGGCAAGGTAACGCGCATTTTTCCTGATGCCGTTGTCTCGCCTCAAAAAGCGAGAAGCGGCATTCCGGCAGCGGCCAGTCCTGGCACCTGCCTGCATCCCTCTCATCGACGCTGACCAGCACCTCAAATCACTTGGGATGCTACGGACGCGCCTGCCTTTTACGGCGGGCGGGCCAAGCTGACTGTGCCTTTAAACGGGGACGGTGCAGTCGGTCGTACCTGCACTAAGGTTTCTGGCATGCGCAGCAGTCATGGAGAATTTTTATGCAGGCAATCAACAACATCAACCTCAACTCGTTGGTCGATACCGTGGTCAGCCTTACCGCGGCGTTTATCCTCGGTGGCTTGATCGGTTTCGAACGCCAGTACCGCCAGCGCACGGCGGGCTTGCGCACTAATGTGCTGGTGGCAGTGGGCGCGGCGATCTTCGTCGACATGGCCAACCGCCTGGGTGGCGCGGAAGGCGCGGTGCGGGTGGTTGCGTACGTGGTCTCGGGCATCGGCTTTTTGGGCGCTGGCGTGATCATGCGTGAGGAAGGCAACGTGCGTGGGCTCAACACTGCTGCGACGTTGTGGGCTTCGGCAGCGGTGGGGGCGTGTGCGGGGGCTGACCTGATCCTCGAAGCACTGCTGGGCACGCTATTTGTGCTGGCGGCCAACACCTTGCTGCGGCCGATCGTCAATAACATCAACCGTCAGCCTTTGGACGTGGTGTCGGCGGAGGTCACCAACATCCTCTATGTCATCGCCCGGCGCAGCCAGCAGCAGGCAGTGATGGTGCTGCTGGAGGCCGAACTGGCGCGGTGCAACTACCCGGCCAGCGACGTCGATGTGCGGCCGTTCGGCAGCGAAGAAGTGGAGATCGAGGCCACCCTGGCCGCGACCTCGGTAGACGGCGACGAACTGGACGCGCTGGTGGCGCGAATTTCCACCTCGACACTGGTGGTGCAAGCGTTCTGGAGCCCGAGTACCACTGACTGACACGCGCTCAACGGCTACTTTTGCGAAGAAAAATCCTACATCTGATTGGGATTGCCCCTTCGGTCAATACGTCATTTCGTTGTTAAGGTTGCGCACTTGCAGCTAGCCGGTGGTCACGGTTTGGCTATACGTGCTCGATGTGACTTCGATAGAAGCGGACCACCTGAGTGACGGCAGTACCGCTGGTCGAAACTGTCATTTCTCACAGGTAGTGGTGTCCCGTGTGATGTGTAAGGGTACTTATTCTTTTCAGGGTAGTGATATGAGCAAAGCGCTAAGTAGTGGGACCGTGTTAGTTGTGGACGATCATCCGTTTATACGGGCAACCGTCAAGCATTTGCTCAAGTGCGAAGGCTTCACTGACATCGAGGAAGCCGGTACGGGGGCGGACGCGCTTCAGAAGGTTAGAGAGAAGCGTCCAGTCTTGATTATTCTCGACCTGGCCATTCCAAAACTGGGTGGGCTGGAGGTGATCAGCCGGGTCAAGGCGCTGGGTGTGCCGTGCAAAATTCTGGTACTGACGTCGTATCTGCCGGAGTTTTTTTCCACGCGGTGCATGCGTGCCGGCGCCATGGGGTTTGTCGCCAAGACCGGAGAGCTGGAGGAGCTGCAAAAAGCCATTAAGGCGGTGATGTCCAACTACAACTGCTTCCCCAGTCTGCCGAGCAGTTCGGTGCGTCGTGATGATTTGCAGACCACCGAGCACGAGCTGGTGCACTCGCTTTCAGACCGCGAGCTGGCAGTGCTGAGGATGTTGGCGTTGGGCTTTACCAACAACAAAATTGCTGCAGATATGCTGCTGAGCCACAAGACCATCAGCACCTACAAGACCCGGCTCAAGGAGAAGCTGCGGATGACGTCTGTGGTGCACATGGCCAAGTTTGCCCAGCGTAATCATCTGATCTGAATCGACATGATCCTTGCCCAGGTCCGACGGTTGATCATGCTGGTGTTGATGAGCCTGCTGCCGTTGCTCGCTGCGGCCCTTGATGAGCCCCACACCTTGCGGTTGCTGGGGCATTCCAGCCTCGACGAGAATGGCCCGCCCGTGGTGCTGGGGGACGCTGACTGGCACTGGCTGCGTGAGCGCCGCACGCTGTGGATGGGGGTTTCCGCGCCCGATTACGGGCCTTTCGAACTGACCAACAATAACGATGAACTGGAAGGCGTCACCGCCGACTATGCCAAGTTGCTTGCCCAGGCGCTCAACGTCAGCGTTGAAGTGCGCCGCTATGACACCCGTGATGAAGTGATTGAGGCGCTCAAGCAGGGCTCTATCGATTTCTTGGGGTCGGCCAACGGGTTTGAAGCGGGGGACCCGCAACTCGTCCTTTCGCGCTCCTATGCCAATGATCAGCCCATCCTGGTCACCCGTACCGGAGACACCCAGTCCCTGAGTGTCGACCTGGCCGGCAAGCGTGTGGCGATGCTTTATCACTATATGCCGCCCGATGTGGTCGAGGCGTTTTACCCCAAGGCCCATGTGGAACTGTTTGCGTCGGTCTTCGAAGCCATCGGCGCCGTGGCTTTTGGCCGTGCCGATGTCTACCTCGGAGACGCCATCACCGCCCACTACCAGATCAACCGCAACCACCTCAACAATGTACAGCTGGCGGACTTTTCCACTTTGGAGTCCAACGCCTTTGCGTTCGCGCTGGCCCGGGACAATATTCGCTTGCTGCGCATCATCAACAGCGCGCTGAGGTCGATTCCGGCTAACCAGCAGCTGGATATTTTGCGCCGTTGGAGTGCTGGCAATCTTGGTGTTCTGGGGACCGAGCGCCTGCGCTTAAGCACCAGCGAGCAACGCTGGCTGGAAAAACACCCACGGGTGAGGGTGGTAGCGTCCGACCAGATGTTGCCGTTGGCATCCTTCACGGCACAAGGGCAATCAGAGGGCTTGAGTGCAGACGTTCTATCCCGGATCAGCTTGCGCACCGGCTTGAAGTTCGATGTGGTCCCGGGCGGCTCAATGCCTCAGCAAATAGAGGCGGTCCGTTCCGGCCGGGCGGACATGATGGCGGTGGTCACGCCCAGCCTCGAAGGCTCTGACCAGGTGCGTTTTACGCGGCCCTACTTGACCAATCCACTGGTGCTGGTCACCCGTACCGACACGCCTGGCACCATGACACTGGAAAATATGCTGGGTAAACGCCTGGTAATACCCAGCGGCAATGCGCTGCGTGACGTCATCAATCGCGACTATCCCGGTATCCAGTTTGTGGAGGCGAAAAATCCTACGGATGCCATGGCTCTGGTGGCCAATGGCAGCGCCGAGGGTGCCGTCAGTTCACTGATCTATGCGCGTTACCTGATCGCCTTTGAGTACCGCGATCGCTTGCACGTGACCAGCACCGTCGGCTCTGAACCTGTGCGTATGACGTTCGGGGTCAACCGGGGGCAGTTGGAGCTGTACTCGATACTGGACAAGGCGTTGCTGAGCATCCCGCCTCAGGAAATGGATGAACTGATCAGCCAATGGCGCACCGATGTCATCATCGAAGATCATTGGCTACGCCATCGCCGCACGATTATCCAAGGGTTCGGCCTGGCGGCGGTATTGCTGCTGATCACCCTGGGATGGGCGATTTACCTGCGCAGCCTGATACGCAAGCGCGCTCAGGCCGAACGCGCGTTAAGTGACCAGATGCGCTTTATGGGCGTGCTGATCGACGGTACGCCCCACCCGATCTACGTGCGTGATCGCCAGGGTCGGCTGATGGCCTGCAACAGTGCCTACCTGGACGTGTTTGGCTTCAAGCTTGAAGCGGTGATCGGCAAGACGGTGATCGAGACCGACACCGGCAACCCGCCGCAGGCCCAGTCGTTCCATGAGGACTATCTGCGGTTGATGGAGCGGGGCGAACCGCAGATTCATGATCGGGTGCTCAGGTTGCCTGCGGGCAAGGTGTTGACCATTTACCACTGGATGCTGCCGTACCGTGATGGCGACGAAAATGTCGTGGGCATGATTGCCGGTTGGGTCGATGTGAGCGAGCGCCAGCGGCTGCTGGGCCAGTTGCAGGAAGCCAAGGAGGACGCTGACGCCGCCAACCGTGCCAAGACCACGTTCCTGGCGACCATGAGCCACGAAATTCGCACCCCCATGAACGCGGTGATCGGCATGATCGAGCTGGCGTTGGCCAACGCTGAACAAGGGCGTGCCGACCGTGACGCCCTGGAAGTCGCTTCGGTGGCCTCCCACGGCATGCTGGACCTGATCGGCGACATTTTGGATATTGCCCGAATTGAGTCCGGCCATTTGTCTTTGTCCCTTGAACCGGCCAACCTGCATGAGCTATTGAAGTCGGTGGCGCGGGTATTCGAAGGGTTGGCGCGCGCGAAAGGCCTGGCGCTGCAAGTAGAGCTTGATCCGCAGATGGATTGCGCGGTGTTGATCGACCCGTTGCGATTCAAGCAGGTGGTGTCCAACCTGCTGAGCAATGCCATCAAGTTTACCGACCACGGCCGGGTGCGCTTGGGCGGCCGCTGTGGGTTGGCATCGGACCCCGGCCAATTGAACCTCACCTTGTGGGTAGAAGACACCGGCATAGGCATCAGTGCCGAGGACCAGCAGCGGCTGTTCAACCCGTTTATCCAGGGCAGCAATACCGAGCAGTCGGCGCGCAGCGGCTCGGGCCTGGGGTTGGTGATCAGCCGCACGCTATGCGAAATGATGGCGGGGAAACTGCAGTTGAGCAGTACGCTGGGGCAGGGGACACGGGTGGACGTAGCACTCACGTTGGCCACCACAGCAGCAATAGCGGCCGAGGTTTCGGCTACGCCGGAACCTACCCGTCCCGTGCGTGTTTTGGACATTCTGGTGGTGGATGACTACCCGGCCAATCGCCTGCTGCTGGCCCGGCAGCTGAGCTTTCTGGGGCATCGCATCAGCACCGCCGAAGACGGCGTCCAGGGCTTGGAACGCTGGCAAACCCAGCGGCCGGATGTGGTAATCACCGATTGCAACATGCCCCTCAAGGATGGCTATGCCTTGGCGCGTGAAATCCGTGCGCAAGAGCGTGAGCATGGCTTGCCCGCCTGCCTGCTGCTGGGGTTTACCGCCAATGCCCAGCCGGAAGAAACCGAGCGCTGCCGGCAGGCGGGCATGGATGGTTGCCTGTTCAAGCCTGCCGGGCTTGAGGACTTGCGCTCTGCGCTGAGCGTCTATGCGCTCGGCCCTGAGTCACCCGACGCTGGTCCAGGGTTTGATTTAAAGGCTTTGAAGGTCGTCACGGGAGACGATCACGCCGCGCTCAATGAGCTTTTGAGCGCCTTGCTCGACAGTTTGGAGGCAGACCGCGCGATGCTGGCGTTGCTGGCACGTCAGCATAGTTTTAGTGGGCTGCATGACCTCGCACACCGCGTCAAAGGTGGGGCGCGAATGGTCAAGGCCGAGCCATTGATAGCCAGTTGCGAAATGCTGGAGGCGGTGTGTGAGCGACAGGAGCGCAGCACATTGGGCGCGGCTGTTGCAACAATTGACACGGCAATTGCTGATTTGCACCAGCGCATGGGTGACTATTGCAAGCAGGCCTGACTGCAGTTGAGGGGCATTCGGTGAATTTGGGAGAACTCCTACATGAAGGGGGAACATGCCTGATTTTGTCTTCGGTATATGTCTGGAGAATGGGGCACGCTCACTGACGAGCGCTGCCAGCCCAGGGGTTCGCCATGCCGAACAAAGCACTGACCATCCTGATTGCCGATGAACAACACCTGCAACGACTGTACATAGAAAAAATGCTCAATCAGTTGGGTTACCACCGCATTGTGCCGGTGCAAACCTACCAGGAAGTCCAGATACTCACCGCGATCCCTGCCGAGCCCTTCGACGTATTGATCATTAATGCGGGGCTGGCGCTGCAGGCTTGCGGGCCGCAGCCTCAGGTGCGGCATGTGCTGCTCTATGACCATCAGGAACTGGGCGAACCGGCTGATACTCAGCCTGCGGTGCTGGTGCGGTTGCCGGGTGTGCCGGACAGCGTCAACCTCGAACACTTCATGGACATCATCGACCCACCCGCAGCCACGGCGGGCCTGCGGGTGTTGCCATGGCTGCGGGAATTATCGCGCAAACCGCTGGCCGGGGTTTAGTCCCACTTCGGCGCAATGCCTTTGGGGCTGGTTAAACGGTGGCCACGCTCCAGGGTTGCAATCTGCGCCATGTCGGCAGCGCTCAAGGTCAGGTGCAGGGCCTTGAGATTGCTTTGCAGGTTGGCGCGTTTGGTCGACGACGGGATCACCGCGTAACCCAACTGCATGGCCCAGGCCAGCGTGACCTGCGCCGGTGTGGCTTGATGGCGCTCGGCGATCTGCTGGATCACCGGGTCTTTGAGCACTTCGCCATAGGCCAGGGTCATGTACGATGTGATCTGGATACCCTGGGCGGTGGCAAAATCCACAACCTTCTGGTTTTGCAGGTAGGGGTGCAACTCGATCTGGTTGGTGGCGATGTTCTCGGCACCCACCGCAGCGATTGCCTGCTTCATCAGGTCAATGGTGAAGTTGGAAATGCCGATCTGGCGTGTCAGTCCCAAGCGCTTGGCTTCCAGCAACTGGCCCATGAATTCGGCGACCGGCACCTGGTCTTCCGGCGATGGCCAGTGGATCAGCGTCAGGTCGAGATAATCGGTTTTGAGTTTGCGCAGGCTTTCGCGCAGGCTCGCAATCAACTGGCCTTCGGCGAAATTGGCGATCCAGATCTTGCTGGTGATAAACAGCTCATCACGCGCTACGCCGCTGTCGGCAATGGCTTGGCCGACATCGGCTTCGTTCTCGTAGATCTGCGCAGTGTCGATGACGCGGTAGCCCAGTTCCAGGCCGGTGCTCACCGAGTCGATCACCACCTGGCCTTGCAGGCGGAAGGTGCCGAGGCCGAAGGCGGGGACGTTTGGGGTTGGGGTAGACATCAGTAACTCCAGAAGGGGTGTGAACAATGGAGTCGAGTATCCGCCCGTCGTTCACTCGGAAAAACCGCCCATTGCGAAAAGGACTCTTAACCACAAGTCACGAATGCCCGCGGCCTTGTCAGGGTGAGCAGGCTGTGCCCAGCACGCTGATTCACAACAGCACGGGTTCGCATGACCGCTGGTCAACTTTGTCACCCGATGCTTACCGGCTTCACTTGCCAGCCATGGGTGTGGCGCGGTATTCCAGAATGCTTTATGCCAGCCTTGGAAAGACCATGACCCAACACCTCACCGAATACTCCGACGCCAGCCCTGAAGTGCGTGCGGTTTACGACGACATCATGCAAACACGCAAGGTCGACCAGGTGAACAACTTCTGGAAATGCCTGGCCGCCCACCCGCCGACGTTGCGCCGCACCTGGGAAAGCCTCAAGGAAATCATGGCACCGGGAGCTCTCGACCCGCTGACCAAGGAGTTGCTGTATGTGGCGGTCAGCGTGACCAACAATTGCCCGTATTGCATCGCCTCCCACACCGCCGCCGCACGCAAGGCCGGCATGACAGACGAGATGTTTGGCGAATTGCAGGCCGTGGTCGGCATGGCCAACGAGACCAACCGCCTGGCTACCGGCTACCGTGTACCAGTGGACGATATGTTCAAGTGGCCGTGATACCCAGCTTCATGCGCAGATGCGCGAGGCTTCTGCCGGGCGCGCAGGGCGGTGGTGATAGAACTGCCCCTGCTGCGCCTTTCGGCTTCTGCGGGACTGGGAACGGATCCATGTGGTGAAGTCAAAACGAGTGGCCGACACGACGTTTTCCTGAACCAGCAGGATCGGCCTGGGGCGGTTTATAGGGGCGTGGTGAGTGTGGAGCGTGACCTCCAATGTGTCCTTGTCCCGGTACCCGCTGAGTATGGGCACCAGGCTGAACCCCTGACCAATGCCTTCGGACTCCGTGGGGGTGCCTGCGAATACTACAATCCCGACATAGACCTTCCTGTCGCTCAAACTGAACATGCACGGCACACACTTGACGATGGACTCTCTCAATAAAAGCTTGAATGGCGTGCCCTCAAGAATACCCAGCGAAAGCACGTGGTAGAGCTGCGTGTCGGTTTCCAGCTTCAGCATTTTCTTCTTCGCGCGTACATATAGCCTTGCCCAGAAAAAAGGAATCGCCAGAGTGGTCATGCCCGCCTGCAACATGAAAACCCATAGCGTGCAGTTTTTCTCATTGGCAATGTCGAGTTGTACCAATAGCGTACCCAGTTTTTGGCTGTAGTCCGCCGCAACTTCATGCCCGGCGATAAAGGCTGCTTGTTTTGATAACGTCAGCAGGGCAGCACTCAAAAACGTGGCAACGATTAGGCAGAGCATTCCGAGCCTTGCTACCTGCAGGTAAAGCAACTGTCCCTGGAATCGGTGCAATCGCAAGTAGAAAAACGGGTGCCTGAGGCAGACCAGATAGCCACTGACCAGTAACGGCACAATGATCAGCAGGCCCATGAGTCGTCTGACTCCATTTTTTGCACTTGGCGCAGAGCGTCCCTGTAACCCTCTGACGCGATAACCTCATCGATGTCCAGGCCGATGCCTCCACGTACGACCTTCCAGGTTTTACGGGATTTGACATCCCTTACTCGATCCCAATCATCCTGAGTCGGTTTCCCAAACAACAAATGCAATAAAGACATGGCGACAACCTCGAAAAGAAGTAGCCATTTTTATAGCAAGCGACTGGGTGCCTCACCACTGATGGCAAGCCGCGCCACTGTCGCCAGTTCCCGTAGGAAACGTCTGCATTTGCTACAGCGGCCTAAAATGTCGGGGGTGTAATCACCCAGATCACCACTGTATCCACCTTGCCCGGGTTGCCATACCGGTGCGGCTCGCTGCTGGCAAAGCTGAAACTGTCGCCTTCAGCCAACAGAAAATGCCGCTCACCGACCCACAGCTCAAAGGTGCCGCTCAACACATAGCCCGCTTCTTCGCCTTCATGGCTGTAGCTTTGCTGGCTGTAGGTGCCGGGTGGGAAGCATGAGTGCAGGATCTCCAGTTGGTGGTTGGGCAATGGCGTCAGCAGTTGGTCGACGATGCCATCTTCATAACGGATGCTTTGACGATTGTTTTTACGTACCACATAGCCTTCATCCGCTGGGGCAGGGGCGGCCTCGCTGGCAAAAAACCACTGGATAGTCACGCCCAGGCTGCGGGCGATATTGAACAGCGCCGGGATCGATGGGTACGCCAGGTTGCGCTCCAACTGGCTGAGATAGCCGGCGGTCAGTTCACTCAGTTGCGCCAGTTCGGTCAGCGTCAGGCCGCGTGCCTTGCGCAGACCGCGAATGCGCGTACCGAGAAACAGTGGCTGCGGTTCGTCGTTCAGAGTTTCCACGCTACCTTGAGTCCTTCGTAGATCGCCTCTTCGGCGGTGCGCGGCGCCAGGCAGTCGCCGATGCGCTCAAAGGGCATCAGCCCCGCAAGCTCCGCGCCCAGAGTGTCCACCGGCTGATGGCCCTGGCACAACACCAGGCTGTCGATATTCTCCAGCAGCATCGGTTCGCCGCTGGCGCTGTGTTGCAAGTAAACCGTGCTGTCGTCGCAGCCGTAGAGGCGCGCATAAGGGATGATGGGAATGCCCAGGCGGTGTAGCTCGCCCGCCAGTTGATCGCGTACATAGAGCGGCAGGTTTTCCCCGCAATGCGTGCCATTGACCGCCAGTTGCACCTGATGGCCGGCGCGCACCAGACGCTCGGCGATACCGGGGCCGATCCAGTCGCAGCGCCAGTCGACCACCACCACCGAGCGCCCCAAGGTGACCTGATCGCGCAACACCTGCCAGGCATCCACTACTTGCAGCTCGCCGCCGCGCTCGAATGCCGGCCAATAGGGTTCGGCGCCGGTGGCGATGATCACGTGGTCGGGTTGCTCCTGCACCACCAGGGCGCGGTCGACGCGGGTATTGCGCAGCACACGCACGCCTGCCAGCGTCATCTCTCGTTGCAGGTTGGTACTGGCGCCGCCGAATTCGCTGCGCCGTGGCAGCAACTGCGCCAACAGCACCTGCCCGCCCAATTGCCCGCTGGCTTCAAACAAGGTCACGTCGTGGCCGCGTTGCGCGGCCACAGCGGCAGCTTTCATGCCGGCCGGGCCACCGCCGACCACCATGATGCGGCGGCGTTTCAACGTCGGTTGCAGGTTACCGAAGTGCAGCTCGCGCCCCGTCTCGGGGTGCTGGATGCAGGAGATTGGCAAGCCCTTGTGAAAGTGCCCGATACAGGCCTGATTGCAGGCGATGCACGCGCGCACGTCTTCAGCGCGGCCGTCGAGGGTTTTGGCCGGCATCAGCGGGTCGCAGATCAGTGCGCGGGTCATGCCGCACACATCGGCCTGGCCGCGCGCCAGGATCAGCTCGGCCTCCTGCGGCTGGTTGATCCGCCCGGTGACAAACAGGGGTATCGACAGGCTGGCTTTGAACGTCGCGGCCGCATCGGCCAGGTACGCGGCGGCGATGGCCATGGGCGGCACGATATGCACTGCGCCGCCCGTGGACGCCGAGGTGCCGGCGACGATATGCACATAATCCAGCTGCGTTTGCAGGTGTTGCACGGCCTCCAGGGATTCGCTTTCGGTAAGGCCTTCGCTGTCGCGCTCATCGGCAGAAATGCGCAGGCCGATGATGAACTGCGCGTCGGTCGCGGCCCGCACGGCCGCAATAATTTCCCGCAGGAATCTCAGGCGTTGTTCAAGCACGCCGTTGTAGTCATCGGTGCGCCGGTTAACCCGTGGGTTGAGAAACTGCGCGGGCAGATAGCCGTGGCTGGCGACCACTTCCACGCCGTCAATTCCCGCCTGATGCAGGCGCCTGGCCGCCGCTGCGTAACCGCTGACGATCTCATCGATCATCGCCTGGTCGAGCGCCCGTGGTATCACCCGAAACCGCTCATTAGGCACTCCCGACGCCGAGTACGCCACCGCCAGCAACCCGTCTGCCGACTCCATGATCTCGCGGCCCGGGTGGAATATTTGCGACAGCACCACGGTGCCCTGAGCGTGGCAAATATCGGCTAACTCACGATAGCCGTCGATGCATTCGTCGTCGGTGGCCATCAGCACATGGGAGGTGTACCGCGCACTGTCATGCACGCCCGCCACCTGCAACACAATCAGCCCCACACCGCCTTCGGCGCGCGCACGGTGATAAGCGATCAATTGCGCATTGACCCGGTTATCCGTCGGCATCGAGGTGTCATGCCCGCTGGACATGATGCGGTTCTTCAGACGTTTGCCACGCAGTACCAAGGGTTCGAACAGATGCGGGAAGGCAGCGTGCGACATGGTGCGGATACTCCAGGCGCTGTTATTGTTATTTTTCTAGTAAGAGGCGAGCGCCAGTAAAAAATCAACTTGTTTTTTTACTGACGGCTGGCTTAGCGTCGCCTTTACCAACCCCGTGCCTGGAGAATAAAAATGACTCACTCCACCGAGCAGCAACTGCGCGAAGAGCTCGCGGCCTGCTATCGATTGGTCGCGCACTACCGCATGAGCGACCTGATCTTCACGCATATTTCGGTGCGTATTCCCGGGCCGGAACATCACTTTCTGATCAATCCTTATGGGCTGATGTTCGATGAAATCACCGCCTCCAACCTGGTCAAGATCGGCCTGGACGGGCAGGCGGTCGAACCTTCTGCTTATGCCGTAAACCCGGCTGGTTTTGTCATTCACAGCGCCATTCATGGCGCTCGCGAAGACGCCCAGTGCGTGCTGCATACCCACACCCGCGCCGGCTGTGCGGTGGCGGCGCTGGAGTGCGGTTTGTTGCCGGTCAATCAGATCTCGATGGAGTTCTACGGCAAGGTTGCCTACCACGACTATGAAGGCGTCGCCCTGGACATGCACGAGCAACGCCGGCTGGTGCAGGACCTTGGCGACAAGCCGGTGCTGATGCTGCGCAACCATGGTTTGTTGACGGTGGGCGCGACGGTTGGTGAGGCGTTTCTGCGCATGTATTACCTGGACAAGGCCTGCGATATCCAGATCGCCGCGCAGGCCTGCGGCAAGCTGATCCTGCCGCCGGCTGAGGTTTGCGCTTACACCGAGCAGCAATTCAATAATCCCAACCGATCGCTGGAGGAGGGCGAGCTGACCGATGTGAATGCCATGCAGCTGGCATGGGCGGCGTTGCTGCGGATGCTGGATCGGGTGTCGCCCGGTTACCGCGACTGAGGTAGAGTCGTGCAGCCGACTCAACCGAAGGACACCGCCCCATGACTCAGGAATCGCGTTTCTCCCGCATGGAGCCGCAATTGCGCAAGGCCAACCTGGTTCAGGCGACGCTGACGTGCCTCAAGCGCGATGGCTTCCAGGGCGCTTCGATCCGCAAGATCAGCGCTGAGGCCGGGGTGTCGGTAGGGCTGATCAGCCATCACTATTCGGGCAAGGATGAGTTGGTGGCCGAGGCCTATCGCACCATCACCGCCCAAGTCATGAGCCTGTTGCGCGAGACCATGGCCAAGGCGCCGCCGCAGCCGCGTGAGCGTTTATCGGCGCTGTTCCGTGGCTCCTTTTCAGCTGAACTGCTCGACCCACAGCTGCTGGACGCCTGGCTGGTGTTCTGGGGCGCGGTCAAGACCGCGCCGGCGATCAACCAGGCCCACGAGCATTCCTATGGCGAGTACCGCACCATCATGCGTTCGGCGTTGGCGGACATGGCCAAAGAGGAAGGCTGGGAGCAATTCGACGCTGATTTGGCCGCCATCGGCTTGAGCGCGTTGCTCGATGGCTTGTGGCTGGAGTCGGGGCTCAACCCCGGCACGTTCACGCCGCAGCAGGGCATCCAGATCTGCGAAGCCTGGGTGGACGGCCTGCAAGGCGGCGGTCGCGCGCGCTACCAGCTCAAAGCCTGAACCTTCCCTGCAGCGCCTGAACGCTCTATTCGGGCGTTTTTTTTCGCCCTGAAAATATTTGCAGTTTGCCGATTGCCTCCTTGCTGAACACTCGTTTAGTATCTCGCCATGTCGCACCCCTCACGCCAATTAAAATAATTCGAGGAAGCCATGACTACCGATTCGCCCGTGCTCACTCAGGTGCAAGCTGGCGTTGCCTGGATCACGCTCAACCGTGGCCCGCAGCGCAATGCACTCGACATCCCGACCCTCAACTACCTGCATGCGGTGCTCGACGCGTTCAACACCGACCCCAGCGTGCGGGTGGTGGTGCTCACCGGCAGCGGCCGTAGTTTCTGCGCCGGTGCCGACCTGGCTGAGTGGGCCGACGCCGAGTCCCGTGGCGCCCTGGAAACCTACGGCTGGACCGAAACCGCTCACGCCCTGATGACCCGTCTGCATACCCTCGACAAACCTACGATTGCTGCGATCAACGGCACCGCCGTCGGCGCGGGCATGGACCTGACCCTGTGCTGCGACCTGCGCATCGCCGCCCAGTCGGCGCGGTTCAAGGCCGGCTACACCAGCATGGCGTATTCGCCGGACGCTGGCGCCAGTTGGCACTTGCCGCGCTTGATCGGCAGCGAGCAGGCCAAGCGCCTGCTGTTCCTCGATGAGCTGTGGAGCGCCGAGCGTGCACTGGCCGCCGGGCTGGTGGGCGAAGTGGTCGCCGATGAGCAGCTGCATGCCCACGCAAGCGAGCTGGCCACGCGCCTGGCCAACGGGCCGACCTTCGCTTTCGCCCAGACCAAAACCCTGATCCGCGAAGGCGCCGGGCGCAGCCTGCCTGAACAGCTTGAGGCCGAACTGGCCGCCGGGCTGCTGTGCGGGCGCAGCGACGACGGCGCTGAAGCGCTGCGTGCCTCGATGGAAAAACGCCTGCCGGTTTTCTCCGGTCACTAAGCCCACACAGGAAGCACACACAGGTAGCGCCATGAATTTCCAACTCAGCCAAGAACAAGACATGTTGGTGGACGCGGTACGCAGCTTTGTTGCCAGGGAATTGCTGCCCCATGAGGACGCGGTGGACCGTGCCGACGCGGTTTCGCCCGAGCTGGCCGCGCAGATTCGCGACAAGGCTGTCGCTGCCGGTTTTTATGCCTTCAACATGCCCGAAGAGGTGGGCGGTGGTGGCCTGGATTACCTGTCCCAGGCGTTGATCGAACGCGAGCTGTCCAAAGTCTCGTGGGCGCTGCATGTGTTTGTCGCGCGCCCGTCCAAGATTCTCATGGCCTGCACCGGCGCGCAGGTCGAGGACTACCTGTTGCCGTGCGTGCAAGGCAAGAAAATTGACTGTTTCGCGCTGACCGAACCCGGCGCCGGCTCCGACGCCAATGCGATCAAGACCCGCGCCGTGCGCAGCGGCGATGACTTCGTGATCAACGGCAGCAAGCACTTCATCAGCCACGCCGGCCATGCCGATTTTGCCATCGTGTTTGCCGTCACCGACACCTACGAACACAACGGCCGCCAGCGCAATGCGGTGACTGCATTCCTGGTCGATCGCGGCACGCCCGGCATGACCATCCGCCGTGGCCCCAAGTGTGTGAGCAACCGCGGTTATCACACCTATGAAATGTTCTTCGACGACTGCCGCGTGCCAGCCTCCAAAGTGCTGGGCGAAGTCGGCAAGGGGTGGGAGGTCGCCAACGCCTGGCTCACCGCTGGCCGGGTGATGGTCGCAGCCAACTGCGTCGGCCAGGCCCAGCGTGCGCTGGAGTTGTCGCTGCAATGGGCGGCGGACCGCAAGCAGTTCGGCCAGCCTATCGGCACCTACCAGGGCGTGAGTTTCAAGCTGGCCGACATGGCCACGCAGATTCGCGCCGCCGAGCTTCTGACCCTGCAAACCGCCTGGAAGATGGACCAGGGCAGCATGACTGACGGTGAGGCCGGCATGGCCAAGCTGTTTGCCAGTGAAACCCTGGGCAGGGTAGCCGATGAAGCCGTGCAGATCTTTGGCGGCATGGGCTTGATGGATGAAGGGCCGGTGGAGCGCATCTGGCGTAACGCGCGGATCGAACGGATCTGGGAAGGCACTTCGGAAATCCAGCGGCACATTATTGCCCGTGAACTGTTGCGGCCGTTGTTGCGCTGATCGGCGCGGAGAACGCTTATGTCCCAGGCTATTCGCGACAACCTCAAGCGCCTGCTGGCGCCCCGGCACCTGGCTTTTGTCGGCGGGCGCAGCATGGCCCGCGCCCTCAAGCGCTGCGCCGACGGCGGTTTTACCGGGCCGATGTGGCTGGTCAACCCGCAGCATGACTGCCTCGACGGCATCCCGTGTGTACGTCGGGTTGCCGATTTGCCTTACGGCCCGGATGCGGTGTTTATCGCGACTAACCGGGAGCTGACCTTGGCTTGTGTAGCCGAACTCGCCGCCCTCGGCACTGGCGGCGCCATTTGCTATGCCTCCGGGTTTGCCGAGACCGGTGCCATTGGTGCGGCCTTGCAACACCAGCTTATTTCAGCGGCGGGCGACATGGCCTTGCTCGGCCCCAACTGCTACGGCTTGTTGGACTATTTGCACAGCGCCGCGCTGTGGCCGGTGGCCCACGGCGGCAAGGCGGTAGAGAAGGGCGTGGCGGTGCTCACCCAGAGCGGCAACTTCGCCTACAACCTGTCGATGAGCGACCGCTCGCTGCCCATTGCTTATATGGCGTCGGTGGGCAACCAGGCGCAGTTGGGGGTTGCCGAGTTGATGGACGTGCTGCTCGATGAGCCGCGCGTGACCGCCATCGGCCTGCACCTGGAAGGCTTGAAGAATGTGCCGGGGTTTGCCCGCGCGGCGCACAAGGCGCTGGAAAAAGGCATCCCGATTATCGCGCTGAAAACCGGCGTGTCGCAGATCGGCGCCGAGTTGGCCTTGAGTCACACCAGTTCGCTGTCTGGTTCCGATGCGCTGTACGACAGCCTGTTTGCGCGCCTTGGCGTGATCCGCGTGAGTGGGCCGGTGAGTTTTGTCGAAACCTTGAAAGCGGCGGCCTGCGGCAATCTACCTGGCGGCAATTGCCTGATCGCACTGGCCTGTTCCGGTGGCGACGCGGGGCTGATTGCCGACTACGCCGAGCGCAACCAACTGGCCTTGCCGAAGCTCGACGCAGGCCAGCGCGCCGAACTGGCGCAGGTGCTGCCCAGCTATGCCAACCTGGTCAACCCATTGGACTTCACCACCGCCATCTGGGGCGACCGCGAGGCGCTCGAACGCATGCTCGAAACGGCCCTGCGCACCGATGCCGATGCGGCGATGCTGGTGCTGGATTACCCGGCCGAATTCACTGGCGAGCGCAAGGAATGCGACCTGTTGTTGGCGCTGTTTTGCGCCGCGCTCAGTCGTCATGGCAAAACCGGATTCGTCACCTCGGCCTTTCCCGAATTACTGCCGGCCCATGCCCGCGAACGCCTGCATGCCCACGGCATTGCCGCGCTGCAGGGGGTGGAAGATGCACTCGCTGCCTGGGGGCGGATTGCCGACTATCAAAACCATCGCCGTGTGTTGTTGGAACGCGGCGAGTCGATCCTTGCACCGCTGTGCCCTCAGCCTCTTGCGGGCCAAGGCCTGGCGCTGGATGAATGGGCGTCCAAACAAGCCTTGCGCGCCTTTGGCTTGAGCACGCCAGCGGCGGTGCTGAGCACGCCAGGGCGCGCCATCGCAGACGCCAAACTCTTGGGCTATCCGTTGGTGCTCAAGGCCGTCAGCACCGACCTGCCGCACAAAACCGAAGCCGGTGCAGTGGCGCTCAACCTGAAAGACGGTGTCGCACTGACCGCCGCGCTGGAGCAGATGCGCGAGCAAATCGGCGCTTATGCGCCGGGCATTGTCTTTGATCAATTGCTGTTGGAAAGCATGGCTACAAAGCCCTTGGCCGAGTTGATCGTGGGCATCAAACGTGAAAATGACTTTGGCCTGGCCCTGGTGATTGGCGGTGGCGGGATCCTCGTGGAGTTGCTCAAAGACAGCCGCAGCCTGCTGCTGCCGACTACCGACGAGGCGATTCGCAACGCCGTGCTCAGCCTGCGCAGCGCGGCCTTGCTGCAAGGTTTTCGCGGGCGTGAAGTGGCGGATATGGATGCGTTGGTGGCGGCCATTCGCGCGGTGGCCGACTACGCCTGCGCCAACGCCGGGCGGTTGCTGGAACTGGATGTGAACCCATTGTTGGTCAATGCCCACGGCACGCTGGCGGTGGATGCGTTGATTCGCCTAGGAGATGAACATGCAAGATAAGACCCTGACCGGCGGCCAGGCCCTGGTGCGGTTGCTGGCTAATTATGGCGTCGACACCGTGTTCGGCATTCCCGGCGTGCACACCCTGGAACTGTATCGAGGCTTGCCCGGCAGCGGCATTCGCCACGTGCTGACACGCCACGAGCAGGGCGCCGGTTTTATGGCCGACGGCTATGCGCGGGTCAGCGGCAAACCGGGCGTGTGCTTTGTGATCACCGGGCCTGGCGTGACCAACGCCGCCACCGCCATCGGCCAGGCCTACGCCGACTCGATTCCGATGTTGGTGATCTCCAGCGTCAACCACACCGCCAGCCTCGGCAAAGGCTGGGGCAGCCTGCACGAAACCCAGGACCAGCGCGCCATCACCGCGCCGATCACCGCGTTTTCGGCGCTGGCCTTGAGTGCCGAGGATTTGCCCGAATTGATCGCCCGCGCCTATGCGGTGTTCGACAGCGAGCGGCCACGGCCGGTGCATATTTCGGTGCCGCTGGATGTGCTGGCAGCGCCGATCAAACGCGACTGGAGCCATGAAGTCGTGCGGCGCCCGGGACGCGGCCTGCCATCGGCCGAGGCGCTGGAGCTGGCCGTAGCCAAGCTCGCGGCGGCCAAGCAACCCATGATCATTGCCGGTGGCGGCGCGCTGGCGGCGGGTGATGCGTTGCAGCGCTTGAGCACGTTGTTGGCGGCGCCGTTTTTCAGCAGTGTGGCCGGCAAGGGTTTACTGCCGGTCAATGACCCGCTGAATGCCGGTGCCACCCTGTGCGTGGAACCCGGCTGGCAACTGATCAGCCAGGCGGATGTGGTGCTGGCCGTCGGCACGGAAATGGCCGACACCGATTACTGGCGCGAGCGCTTGCCCATCACCGGCGAACTGCTGCGCATCGATATCGACCCGCGCAAGTTCAACGATTTCTACCCTTGCGCCGTGGCGCTCAAAGGCGATGCCCAACAGACCTTGCTGGCCTTGCTCGAACGTCTGCCGCCTGCGCCGCGTAACGCCGATGCGGCAAGCCAACAGGTCGCGACATTGCTTGAGGCGGTCGAGCGGGGGCACGGCCCTTTGCAGACCATTCACCAAGGCATTCTTGAGCGTATCGAGGCCGAGCTGCCCGCCAACGCATTTATCAGCAGCGACATGACCCAGTTGGCCTACACCGGCAACTACGCCTACCGCAGCCGCGCCCCGCGCAGTTGGCTGCACCCTACCGGCTACGGCACCTTGGGCTATGGCTTGCCTGCCGGCATTGGCGCCAAGTTCGGCGCGCCGCTGCGTCCGGGCCTGGTGTTGGTGGGCGATGGTGGCTTCCTCTACACCGCCCAGGAACTGGCGACCGCGGTCGAGGAACTGCACAGCCCGTTGGTGGTGCTGCTATGGAACAACGACGCCCTCGGCCAGATCCGCGACGACATGCTCAGCCTGGACATCGAGCCCATCGGCGTGCTGCCACGCAACCCGGACTTTGCGCTGTTCGCCCAGGCGTTCGGCTGCACCGTGAACCAACCCAAAAACCTGGATGAGTTGCAGACGGACTTGCGCAACGGTTTCAAACGCAATGGCGTGACCTTGATCGAGCTCAAACATGCCTGTGCCTGTTGACCTTTAGAGGAGCAAGACCATGAGCGAAAACAACAACAAAATGACTCAAGCGATGCACCGAAGGGACTTTCTCAAACACAGCGCCGTGGCGGGTGCGGTGGCGGCAGCGTTTTCCATGGGCCTGCCGTTGCACGCGTTTGCCGAAGAGGCGACACCCAAAGCCGGTGGCGTGCTGCGCCTGGGCCTGGCAGGCGGCAGCACCACCGATTCGCGCGACCCCGGCTCCTGGGTCGACACCTTCACGTTCGTCGGCTTCTCGGCGGTGTACAACACGCTGACTGAAATCGCCGTCGACGGCAGCGCGATCCCCGAATTGGCCGAGCGTTTTGAGTTCACCCCGGATGCGCGGGTGTGGACCTTTCACTTGCGTCAGGGCGTGACCTTCCACAATGGCAAAAGCCTCAGCGCCGACGATGTGGTGGCGTCGATCAATCACCACCTGAGCAAAGACTCCACGTCGGCGGCCAAAACCGTACTGGGCGACGTCGCCAGTGTCAGCGCCAAGGGCAATGATACGGTGGTATTCGAGCTGCATTCCGGCAATGCCGACTTTGCTTATGTAGTCGCCGATTACCATTTGGTGATCATGCCCGCCAAGGACGGCGGCGCCGATTGGCAGGCCGGTGTGGGCACCAGCGGTTACCGCCTGAAAAGCTTTGAACCCGGCGTGCGCATGGACCTGGAACGCAACCCCGATTACTGGAAGCCCGGCCGCGCGCACTTCGCCAGCGCAGAACTGCTGGCCATCGCCGACGGCGCGGCGCGGGTCAATGCACTGGTCACCGGGCAAGTGGATGTGATCAACAAGGTCGACCTCAAAACCGTGGCCTTGCTCAAGCGCAATCCAAATCTTGTGATCGAGGAAACCAAGGGCGCCCAGCACTACACCTTCCCGATGCTGTGCGACAGCAACGAGTTCAAGAACAACGACATCCGCCTGGCGATGAAGCACGCGATCAACCGCGAAACCTTGCTGGCCTCAGTACTGCATGGCTATGGCCTGGTTGGCAACGACCACCCGATCCAGCCCGGCAGCCGCTTTATCAACGCGGCGTTGGAGCAGCGCACTTACGACCCGGACAAGTCACGCTTTTACCTGCGCAAAGCCGGTGTGGAGTCACTCAAGGTGCGCCTGCAAGCCTCCGACGCCGCCTACACCGGCGCGGTGGACGCCTCGGTGCTGTTCAAGGAGCAGGCGCGCCAGGCCGGTATCGACATTGACGTGGTACGCGAACCGGCTGACGGGTTCTTCTCCAATGTGTGGATGAAGCAGCCGTTCACCACCTCGTTCTGGTACAGCAGCCTGACCGCCGACCGCATGTTCAGTATCGGCTATGCCAAAGGTGCAGCCTGGAACGAAACCCACTGGGACAACCCACGCTTCAACCAACTGCTCACCGCCGCCCGTGGCGAGATGAACGCGCCGCTGCGCCAAGAGATGTACAACGAAATGCAGGCCCTGTGCCGCGATGACGGCGGCGCGATTGTGCCGCTGTTCGCCAGCTCCGTGGCGGCGCGCTCGAACCGCGTGAGTCATGGGCCGCTGACGGCGCCCTACGGCGAACTGGATGGGTTGCGGTTGATTGAGCGGTGGTGGCAGGCATAGAAACCCTCCAAACAATGAAGATTCAATGTGGGAGCTGGCTTGCCTGCAATGGCGGTGTGTCAGGCTAAAAATCTATCGCTGATGTACCGCTATCGCAGGCAAGCCAGCTCCCACACTGGATTTGTGGTGGCTTAGGAGTCAACACACACATGAATAGTCTGTTGAAACTGGTCTTCCAGAGATTGGCCCTCGGCCTACTGTCGTTGTTCGCCGTCTCGGTGATCATCTTCCTCGCCGTCGGCCTGCTGCCCGGCGATATCGCTCAGGCCATGCTCGGCCAGTCGGCCACGCCGGAAACCATCGCCGCTTTCCGCGCGCAGTTGGGCCTGGATCTGCCGCCGCTGACGCGCTTTGCGCACTGGCTGTTGCGGCTGTTACAGGGTGATCTGGGTGCGTCGCTGGCCAACCAGCGGCCCATCGCCGAGTTGATCGGTGCGCGGCTGGGTAACACCTTGAACCTGGCCGCCCTGGCGGCATTGGTGTCGGTGCCTACCGCGCTGGTACTGGGCATGCTTGCGGCGCTGTACCGCAACAGCTGGTTCGATCGCCTGCTCAACACCACGGCGTTGAGCGCAGTGTCGTTCCCGGAGTTCTTTGTCGCGTACCTGCTGATCCTGGTGTTCTCGGTGAAGCTGGGCTGGTTTCCCAGCCTGTCCAACCTGGCGCCGGATGCCACGTTCGGCATGCTCCTGGAGCGCTCGGTGCTGCCGGTTGCCACCCTGAGTCTGGTGGTGATCGCGCAAATGATGCGCATGACCCGCGCCTCCTTGATCAACCTGTTGGCCAGCCCGTATATCGAGATGGCCCGGCTCAAGGGCATCAGCCAATCGCGGATTATCTGGAAGCACGCGTTGCCCAATGCACTGGCGCCGATCGTCAACGTGGTGGCGCTGAACCTGGCGTACCTGGTGGTGGGTGTGGTGGTGGTCGAGGTGGTGTTTGTCTATCCAGGGCTCGGCCAGTTGCTGGTGGACTCGGTGTCCAAGCGTGACATCCCGGTGGTGCAGGCGTGCAGCCTGATTTTTGCCGCCACCTACATCCTGCTCAATACCGGGGCGGATGTGCTGTCCATCGCCAGCAACCCACGCCTGATGCATCCCAAGGGGTAAGCCATGAGCCTGTTGAGCCAAGTGGCCCGGGCGCCGTTGAGCGCCAAGTTCGGCCTGCTGATTATTCTGTTATACGTCGCGCTGGCGCTGTTGGCGCCGCTGCTGGCGCCCTATGGCGAAACCCAGGTGGTGGGTGAAGGCTTCGCGCCGTGGAGCGGCCAGTTTTTGCTGGGCACCGATAACCTGGGGCGCGACATGTTCAGCCGCCTGATGTACGGCGCGCGCAATACCTTGGGCATTGCCTTCCTGACGACGACGCTGGCGTTTCTGCTCGGTGGTTTGAGCGGTTTGGTCGCGGCGATCAAGGGCGGCTGGGTCGACCAGGGGTTGTCGCGGGTGGTGGATATCCTCATGGCGATCCCGCAGCTGATTTTTGCCTTGTTGATTCTCAGCGTGGTCGGCACCAATGCCACCTCGCTGGTGCTGGTGATTGCGCTGCTGGATTCGACGCGGGTGTTTCGCTTGGCCCGCGCGGTGGCGATGACGGTGGTGGTGCAGGATTTTGTCGAAGCCGCGCGCCTGCGCGGTGAAGGCTTGTGGTGGCTGGTCACCCGCGAAGTGCTGCCCAACGCCGCGGCGCCGCTGATCGCCGAGTTCGGCCTGCGTTTTTGCTTTGTGTTCCTGTTTATCAGCGCGCTGTCGTTCCTCGGCCTGGGCATCCAACCGCCCACCGCCGACTGGGGCAGCATGGTGCGCGACAACGCGGTGTTGATTACCTTCGGCGATATCAGCCCATTGTTGCCCGCGTTGGCGGTGGCGTTGATCACCGTCAGTGTGAATTTTGTCGTCGACTGGATGCTGCACAAATCCAGCGGCCTGAAGGAGGGTTGAGGATGGACAGGCCATTGCTGGAAATCCGCAACCTGCAGGTGGAAGGGCATTACGAGGATGCCTGGCACCCGTTGATCAAGGGCATTGATCTGACCTTGCAGCGCGGTGAAGTGTTGGGGCTGATCGGTGAGTCCGGGGCGGGTAAATCCACCCTCGGGCTGGCAGCGATGGGCTATGCGCGCGACGGTTGCCGCATCATCGGCGGCTCGGTGTGTTTTGATGGCATTGAGTTGCTGCAGGCCAAGCCCGAAGCCTTGCGCAAGCTGCGCGGCTTGCGCATCGCGTATGTCGCGCAGAGCGCGGCGGCGTCCTTCAACCCGGCGCACCGCCTGATCGACCAGCATGTGGAAACGGCGGTGATCAACGGCGGCATCAGCCGCGCCCAGGCCGAGCGCGAGGCGGTGGAGCTGTACCGCGTACTGCGTTTGCCCAACCCCGAGACCATTGGCCAACGCTACCCGCATCAAGTCTCGGGCGGGCAGTTGCAGCGGGTGATGACGGCCATGGCCATGGCCTGCCATCCGGACCTGATTATCTTCGACGAACCCACCACCGCCCTCGACGTCACCACCCAGATCGAAGTGCTGGCGGCGATCCGTGACGCGGTGAAAACCTTCGGCAGCGCCGCGTTGTATATCAGCCACGATCTCGCCGTGGTCGCGCAGATGGCCGACCGCATCATGGTGCTGCGCCACGGCAAGTTGGTGGAGGAGGCCGACACTCGCAGCATGCTCAGCCAGCCGCAGCAGGACTACACCAAATCGTTGTGGGCAGTGCGCAGCTTTCGCACCGAGCCCAAGGCATGCCCGGTGGCGCAGGTGCCGTTGCTGGAAGTGCGTCAGGCCTGCGCCAGCTATGGGCAGCAGCCGGTACTGCATGGGGTGTCGATGCAGCTGTATCGCGGCCAGACCCTGGCGGTGATCGGCGAGTCCGGCAGTGGCAAAAGCTCCACCGCGCGCTTGATTACCGGGCTGCTGCCGGCCACGGCGGGGCAGGTGCTGTATGACGGCGAGGCGCTGCCGGTGGATTTTCGGCGGCGCAGCAAGGAGCAATTGCGGCGCATCCAGATGATCTACCAGATCCCCGACACGGCGCTGAACCCGCGTCAGCGCATCGTCGACATCATCGGCCGGCCACTCACGTTTTACCTGGGCCTCAAAGGCAAGGCGATGCGCGCGCGGGTCGCCGAGTTGCTGGAGATGATTGAACTGGACCCGGCGGTGTTCATGGAGCGCCAGCCCCGTGAATTATCGGGCGGGCAAAAGCAACGTATCTGTATCGCCCGCGCGCTGGCGGCCGACCCGCAACTGGTCATCTGCGATGAAGTCACCTCGGCCCTTGATCAACTGGTGGCCGAGGGCGTGCTGAAACTGCTCAACCGCCTGCAGCAACAACTGGGCGTGGCCTACCTGTTTATCACCCACGACGTGGCCACCGTGCGGGCGATTGCCGACGAGGTGCTGGTGATGCAGCGGGGCAGGGTAGTGGACCAAGGCAGCCGCAATGCGATTTTTACTCCGCCGTACCAGGCTTACACCGGCCTGTTGTTTTCATCGGAGCCGGAAATGGACCCGGACTGGCTCGACCATTTGCTGGCCCAACGGGCGGCGCCCACTGTTTGAGGAATGCACATGAAGGTGTTGATTGTTCACGCTCACCCTGAGCCTCAGTCGTTTACCGCGGCGTTGCGCGACCAGGCGCTGGCTACGTTACAAGGCCAGGGCCATGAAGTGCAGGTGAGTGACTTGTATGCTATGCAATGGAACCCTGTGGCGTCTGCCGCTGACTTTGCCACGCGGGAGAATCCGGATTATCTGGTGTATGCCCTGGAGCAGCGCCTGGGCGTAAAAAATCAGTCGATCGCGGCGGACATCCAGGGCGAACTGGACAAGCTGCTGTGGGCCGACCTGCTGATCCTCAACTTCCCGATCTTCTGGTTCTCGGCACCGGCCATGCTCAAGGGCTGGATCGACCGGGTGCTGGTGTCCGGCGTGTGTTACGGCGGCAAGCGTTTTTACGATCAGGGCGGGCTGGCAGGCAAGCGCGCGCTGGTCGCCGTGACCTTGGGCGGGCGTGAGCATATGTTTGGTGAGGGCACGATTCACGGGCCGTTGGAGGAGATGCTGCGGCCGATTCTGCGCGGCACCTTGGCGTATGTCGGGTATGACGTGCTGGCGCCATTTGTGGCCTGGCATGTGCCGTATATCAGTGCCGAGGCGCGGCAGGATTTTCTGCTGGGGTATGAACAGCGGCTGCAAGGGCTTGCGGATGAGCAGCCCTTGGTATTTCCGAAGCTGGCGCAGTTTGATGAGGCGCTGTATCCACTGTCCTGAACGCAACGATATTCAAATGTGGGAGCTGGCTTGCCTGCGATAGCATCAACTCGGTGTACCTGACACACCGGGGTGTCTGCATCGCAGGCAAGCCAGCTCCCACATTTTGATCTGCATGGATCAGTTGGCTGTGTGTTGCTGGCGGAGGCGCTCAGCCGCACTGCGCAGCAATTGCTCGGTGCCGCTCCAACCCAGGCAACCATCGGTCACCGACACCCCGTACTTCATCGACGCGCTCAACGGTTGGCAGCCTTCGAACAGGTGGCTTTCGAGCATCATGCCGATCAGCGACGTGTCACCCTGCAGGCGCTGCTGGAGCACGTCGTTGAACACCGCCGGTTGACGCAGCGGGTCTTTGCCGCTGTTGGCGTGGCTGCAATCGACCATGATGCGCGCCGCGACCTTGGACTTGGCCAGGTCGTGTTTCACCTGCGCCACGCTTTTCGCATCGTAGTTCGGCCCACGATGACCGCCGCGCAATACCAGGTGCGTGTCGGGGTTGCCCGGTGTCTGGATGATCGCCGGATGGCCTTGGCTGTCCACCCCGAAGTGACGATGCGGGTGAGACGCTGAGCGCATCGCATCACAGGCAATCGCGACGCCGCCGTCGGTGCCATTCTTGAAGCCGACCGGCATGCCCAGGCCGCTGGCCATTTCGCGGTGGATCTGCGATTCGGTGGTGCGTGCGCCGATGGCGACCCAACTGAGCAGGTCATCGAAGTAGCCGGCGGCCATGGGTTGCAGCAGCTCGGTGGCGACCGGCAAACCCAGGCGCAGCATCTCGCGCATCAGTTCGCGCGACAGGGTCAAGCCTGCGGCCATGTCGTCGCTGCCATCCAGGTGCGGGTCGTAGGCCAGGCCTTTCCAGCCGATGGTGGTGCGCGGTTTTTCGACGTAGGCACGGATCACCAGCAACATCTGGTCGCTGACTTCCAGCGCGAGCTTCTTGAGGTTGCGCGCGTATTCCATGGCCGACTCGGGGTCGTGGATCGAACACGGGCCGACAATCACCAGCAAACGCGAGTCTTCGCCATTGAGGATGGCGCGCACGGCTTGGCGATGGGCGTGGATCTGTTCGTTGAGGAACGGGCTGAGGGGCAACTGGTGCTTGAGTTCAAGGGAACTGGGCAGGCGCTGGGTCAGGGCTTCATTGGCGCTGGACAGGTTGGCAACAGGCAAGGCGGCAGTGGCAGAGTTCATATTCAAGGCTTCCTGGGCAAGCGGCGGGCTGTTCCCGCACGCTCTGCCCTACTGGGGTGTTCGACAATTGGCCGTATTGGCTACGTGTGTTGGCTTGCCACCAATAGGTGACCGATCGGAGGCGGCAGGCTGTCCCGAACGGAGCTTGCTAAATCGCCATGCAGTCGAAGTGTCGTAACGGTAATAAGTGGCGTAGTTCATGTCGTGAGTCCTTTTAGTGTTCGGTGTGAAGCAAAATTATTGGGGCCTTGAAAAAACAAAACCCCCGGTCGGGGAGCCGACCGGGGGTTAGATTTCTCTGGTAGGCGACCCCTTGAGTAGTGGGCGCCGATTTCAGGTATCAGGCGCGCCAGTGGCTAAACCAATACCCAAAATAAAAGCTGACCAGTGCGCTCAAACCGCTCACACGGGTAGCCGACACCGAGCGCTGGGCGCTGGCAGCAGGGCAAACCTGAGTATGGGTGAGTTGCAACATGGTGTGTCTCCAAATGATGGGGGGAGCTTACTAGAGGCACGCGGGTTGATTCAATCAGTAATTTCTATCGCATGACCTACTTACGGCTATGGGGTAAGTGCCGATATGCTGGTAACACGTTAATAATGATTGCCAGGACGCGACCATGACTGCCTTGACCCTCGCCGCAGCTCAAACCACTTCCATCGCCGGCGACGTGCCGGGCAACATCCAGGGGCACCTGAGGTTCATGCAGGCGGCGGCGGAGCAGGGCGTGCAATTGTTGGTGTTTCCGGAATTGTCGTTGACCGGCTATGAACCCGCTGTGGCCGCCCAACTGGCAATTACGCCCGAGGACGTGCTGCTGGCGCCGCTACGTGAGATGGCGCAAGAGTTGCGAATGACCGCAGTGGTGGGCATGCCGATTCGCTTGGCACCCGGGACCGGTGTGTTTATTGGCGCCCTGGTATTGGGCGCAGATGGCTCGCTGGCGGTCTACACCAAGCAGCATTTGCACCCGGGCGAAGAGGTGGCGTTTGTCGCAGGGCAGGGCGGTGCAGCACTCGAATGGGCGGATGACCGGATTGCGCTGGCGGTCTGTGCGGACTTTTCCCACGCCAGCCATCCGCGTCTGGCAGCAGAGGCTGGCGCTACGGTGTACGCCGCCGGTGTGCTGATCAGCGAAGGCGGGTACGCGACCGACAGCGCGCTGCTTCAGGGGTATGCCGCAGAGCATCGCATGCTGGTACTGATGGCCAACCATGGTGGCCCGTCCGGCGGTTATACCTGTGCGGGGCGCAGCGCTATCTGGAGCGCTGATGGAACCCTGCTTGCCGACGTACCGGGCATTGGCGAGGCCTTGGTGATTGCTCGCCGCAACGGTGAGCAATGGACTGGCCAAGTGGTAGCCTTCTGAAATGGCTTTTCACCTGCGCGCGGCGACGGACCGCGACCTGCCATTCGCACGAACGCTGACCCATGAAGCCATGAACCGCTATTACCTGCAGTACGATTTGTTGTGGTCTGACCATGGCTTTGACGTCGCCTGGGCTTCGCGTGAAAACTGGCTGATTTGCCAGAATGAAACCGTGATGGGGTTTATCAGCGTGAATCGTGACAGCCAGGCACTCTATATTCGCGAATTACACCTGCTCGAGCGCTGCCGCAAACAGGGCGCTGGCAGTTGGGTGTTACAGCAGATGGTGCTTAAGACGTGTGCGCAGGGCTTGGGCCTTTTACGCTTGACCGTGTTCAAGACCAACCCGGCGAGACGCCTGTATCAGCGCCAAGGGTTGAGTATTGTCGGGGAGAAGGACTGCTTTTGGCGCATGGAGCGCGAGTGTCGGGCGGCTGTCGTGGACTAAATCAGGCACGCTGTAGGAATAAGCGCATACTGCGCTCAGGACACACTGCTTGGATTAAGGTGTTGAGCGACGCGTTCATCCACGATAATCCCTTCTTTCATGCCCAGCAGCACCGCTACTTTATGGGCTTCCCCACGCCGTCCCTTTTTACGCCCAGCAAGCACTTGATACGTGGTGGCCGGATCAACGCCATGTTCACGTGCGAACGCTTGAACTGACTTTCCTTGATATTCCAGCCAGGCCTTGGCTTGTGCAGCGGTACGGATTCCGGGCATAGTTCAAAACCGTTCAAGTTTGTGTAATGCGAGATGAATGTGTCACCTCTTGGGGTGTGCCAGATAGGATCATACATCCAAATGAGTGGAATCGGTTCGCGTTTGCGGCAAGAAAGAGAGCGACTTGGCTTGTCGCAAAAAGCATTTGGTGAAATTGGAGGGGTTGAGGCCAATGCCCAGGGTAAATATGAAAATGGGGGCCGGGCGCCTAAAGCCGACTACCTGTCACGGGTAGCCGAAAAAGGTGTGGACATCCTGTATGTGTTAACCGGCAACGCCACCCCGATTCAATTGGAAAACCTCAGCCAGATAGAAGAAAAGGTCCTCGGTGATTACCGCGCCATGTTCAAGGAAGACCAGGATGCAATCCGCCGCCTGACGTCTACCCTGGCCGAACATTCGGCTGCGTCGAATGGGAAAAGCAAACCGCAACCCCAGGATTCCTGACCTTTTACCCAGGAAATAGCGCTGCTTGTCATCCGACGGGCCGCCGCATCGCGTTGAAACTCTATATATATGACGCTAGCAGCTAGGTCTGCGCCTTGGTTTTTTGCTAAGGTGTTCAGCAACCTATAAGACCATATCGCGAGGTGTCTGCTTGATTAGGGTGCTAGTAGTCGATGACCATGATCTCGTTCGTACGGGCATTACACGAATGCTGGCTGACATCGATGGCCTGCAAGTAGTCGGCCAGGCTGAATCGGGGGAGGAATCCCTGATCAAGGCTCGGGAGTTGAAACCCGATGTGGTTTTGATGGACGTCAAGATGCCTGGGATTGGCGGTCTTGGTGCCACCACCAAATTGTTGCGCAGCCATCCGGACATCAAGGTCGTGGTGGTCACTGTGTGCGAGGAAGATCCGTTTCCTACGAGGCTTCTGCAAGCTGGGGCAGCCGGTTACCTGACCAAGGGCGCAGGCCTGGCCGAGATGGTGCAAGCCATACGCCTGGTATTTGCCGGCCAGCGCTATATCAGCCCGCAGATTGCCCAGCAGTTGGCGATCAAATCGTTCCAGCCTACCAGCGACTCGCCGTTTGATGCGCTGTCGGAGCGGGAAATCCAGATCGCCTTGATGATCGTCGGCTGCCAGAAAGTACAGACGATCTCCGACAAGCTGTGCCTGTCGCCCAAAACCGTCAACACCTACCGCTATCGTATTTTCGAGAAGCTCGCCATCAGCAGTGATGTTGAGTTGACCCTGCTCGCGGTACGCCACGGCATGGTGGACGCCAGCGCCTGACATGACCACACCGTTTGATCCAAGTGCCTTTCTCTCAACCTGCAGTGGCCGCCCTGGCGTGTACCGCATGTTCGACAGCGAGGCACGCCTGCTTTACGTGGGCAAAGCCAAGAACCTGAAGAACCGCCTGGCGAGCTACTTTCGCAAGACCGGGCTGGCGCCGAAAACCGCCGCGCTGGTGGCGCGTATCGCCCAGGTTGAAACCACCATCACCGCCAATGAAACCGAGGCGCTGCTGCTGGAGCAGACGCTGATCAAGGAGTGGCGGCCGCCCTACAACATCCTGCTGCGTGACGACAAATCCTACCCCTATGTGTATTTGTCCGACGGCAACTTCCCGCGCCTGAGCATTCACCGAGGCGCAAAGAAGGCCAAAGGCAAGTATTTCGGCCCGTACCCGAGCGCCGGTGCGATCCGCGAAAGCCTGAGCCTGCTGCAAAAGACCTTTTTTGTGCGCCAGTGCGAAGACAGCTTCTACAAAAACCGCACGCGGCCGTGCCTGCAATACCAGATCAAACGTTGCAAGGCACCCTGTGTCGGCTTGGTTGAACCTGCTGAGTACGCCGAAGACGTGCGCCATTCGGTGATGTTCCTCGAAGGACGCAGCAATGCCCTCACCGATGAACTCTCCGGCGCCATGGAGCAGGCCGCCAGCACCCTGGATTTCGAACGGGCCGCTGAGTTGCGCGACCAGATTTCGCTGTTGCGCCGCGTCCAGGACCAGCAAAGCATGGAGGGTGGCAACGGCGACGTCGATGTGATCGCTGCATTCGTCAACCCGGGCGGCGCCTGTGTGCACCTGATCAGCGTGCGTGGCGGGCGAGTGTTGGGCAGCAAGAACTTCTTCCCGCAGACCGGTATCGACGAGGAAGTGGCCGAAGTCATGGCCGCCTTCCTTGGCCAGTACTACGTCAGTAGCCCCGAGCGCGACTTGCCGTCCGAACTGATCGTCAACGTGGTGCATGAGGACTTCCCCACGCTGATCGAGGCGATCCACGAGCTGCGCGGGCGCGAGCTGGACATCAGCCACCGTGTACGCGGTACCCGCGCGCGCTGGCAGCAACTGGCGGTGACCAACGCCGAACAGGCCCTGGGCGCGCGTCTGGCCAATCGTCAGCACGTTGCCGCACGTTTCGATGCCCTGGCCGAGGTCCTCAACCTCGACGAGCCGCCCCAGCGCCTGGAGTGCTACGACATCAGCCACTCCAGCGGCGAAGCCACCGTGGCCTCCTGCGTGGTATTCGGGCCGGAAGGGCCGATCAAGTCCGATTACCGGCGCTACAATATCGAAGGCGTCACCGCCGGCGATGACTACGCCGCCATGCACCAGGCGCTCACGCGGCGCTTCAGCAAACTCAAGGACGGCGAGGGCAAGCTCCCCGATATCCTGCTGGTAGACGGCGGCAAGGGCCAGTTGTCCATGGCCCGTGACGTGCTCAACGAACTGGCCGTGCCCGACCTGATCCTGCTCGGCGTGGCCAAGGGCGCCACGCGCAAGGCCGGTTTCGAGACGTTGTACTTGAATGATGCCGCCCATGAGTTCACTTTGAAGGGCGACTCACCCGCATTGCACCTGATCCAACAGATTCGTGACGAAGCCCACCGTTTTGCCATTACCGGCCACCGCGCCCGCCGTGGCAAAACCCGGCGAACCTCAACCCTGGAAGGGGTGGCGGGTGTTGGCCCGACGCGCCGTCGCGACTTGCTTAAACATTTTGGTGGCTTGCAGGAGCTATCCCGTGCCAGCATTGACGAAATAGCCAAAGCCCCCGGTATCAGTAAAAAGCTCGCAGAATTGATTTATGCAAGTCTGCACAGCGAATAGAATGCCTTCTCACCTCGTAGCCAGTTGTGCCGATGAATATCCCTAATCTGATCACCGTTCTACGCGTCCTGCTTATCCCGATTTTCATTTTGTTGTTCTATTTGCCCTACGAATGGAGCTACGCCGCCTCCAGTTCGGTGTTTGCCTTCGCTGCCGCAACCGACTGGCTCGACGGCTACCTGGCGCGCCGCCTGGAGCAGAGCACGCCATTCGGCGCGTTCCTTGACCCTGTGGCCGACAAACTCATGGTCGCCGTCGCCCTGGTCCTGCTGGTGCAGGAACATGGCAACCTGTGGCTGACCCTGCCGGCCGCCGTGATCATCGGCCGCGAGATCGTTGTCTCGGCCCTGCGCGAGTGGATGGCCGAAATCGGCGCCCGCGCCCACGTGGCCGTCTCCAACATGGGCAAATGGAAAACCGCCGCGCAAATGCTTGCGCTGGTGATTTTGCTGGCCAACCCATCGGACTTCTCGATTTGGGTTCTTATCGGTTACGCCTTGCTGCTCATCGCCGCCGGCCTGACCCTGTGGTCCATGCTTCAGTATTTGCGCGCCGCCTGGCCGCATCTGCGTACCACCGTTGAAAAGAAATAAAACTTTTTTGAATCAAGGGGTTGACGGGGGTTCTGGATTCTATAGAATGCACACCACCAAGACGCGGGAATAGCTCAGTTGGTAGAGCACGACCTTGCCAAGGTCGGGGTCGCGAGTTCGAGTCTCGTTTCCCGCTCCAAAATTTGATCCACAGATGTCCACTGGACGCTGGGATCCACGAAATAGACGCTTAGGCGTCTTTTTTCGTTTCTGCGGAAAACTACTGGAATCCAGGGCAATCCGGTACGTTTAAGTATCGTTTTAAGTACTGTCTAACCGACAGACTCGAATTCGTATTGTTGCTGGATCCCCTCAGGTCGCCAAACCACCCTCTCGCAAATCCTCAGGGTCTTCAAAAAAGACATTTTGCCGACCCTCGCTGAACGTCCTATCAAAAGCATCACCCGCCATGACCTGCTGGCCATTCTCAATACCATCGAACAACGCAAAGCCTTCATCATGGCTGAAAAATGCCGAACCTGGTTCAACCAGCTGTTTCACTATGCCCTGGTAAAGGTCGAAGGTATGGAACTCAATCCCCGGTGACGAACACCCCTATCTACTGATGGAGCATTCTTCCTGATTTGGTTTGCGAGCTGCGTCGAGCTGTTGGC
This sequence comes from Pseudomonas sp. B19125, assembly GCF_044218855.1. NCBI lineage: Bacteria > Pseudomonadati > Pseudomonadota > Gammaproteobacteria > Pseudomonadales > Pseudomonadaceae > Pseudomonas > Pseudomonas sp. B19125. Next base: position 4,640,826 of record NZ_CP162589.1, on the reverse strand, counting down.
TTCCTAGAGACGATATGGTGCCTCAAAACCTAGACAAATACCCCCATGGCCGAATCGTTATAAACATGTGTTTTCACACAGCCTGGCCAGAAGCAGGCGATGACATCAGGCATAAACCGACCGGGAGCGGAGGGTCACTTCAGAAAAAACAAGAGGGTTCCCTTTGTCGGTCGGAGAAGGCCTGAGCTGAGTTTATGGGGATAGTTTGGCAATCACCTTGATCTCGAAGTCGAAGCCGGACAACCAGGTCACGCCGATAGCGGTCGCCGTCGGGTAGGGAGCTTCGCCCCAGTACTCGGCCGCTACTTCCCAGATTGTTTCGAATGTTGAGTCGGGGTCGACCATGAAGATGGTCGTGTCCACCACATCCTCGAAACTACTGCCGGCCTCGGCCAGGATCGCGTTGAGGTTGGCGAAGGCCAGGCGAACCTGTGCCGCGAGGTCTGGCTCGGCCGAGCCATCCTTGCGGCTGCCGACCTGACCGGATACGAACAGAAAACCGTTGGAGCGAATCGCCGGTGAGTAGCGGTGGAGCTCGTACAGTGCATGGCGGTCAGGCGGGAAAACGACATCACGTTTGCGGGTCATTGCATACCTCCTTCGGGGGCCATCGCGGCCCGCTGTTTACGATGGAGCCAGTGTAAAAAGACGAGCGACCTGAATAAACGCGCAACGCTGGTCATGACTGTTTGTAGAATCCAAACTATCCAGATCCGAGTGAGGCGTGAAATGGACCGTTTCGATGCAATGCAGGCCTTTGCCCGAGTGGTGGAAACCGGCAGCTTCACCAAGGCGGCAGCCACCCTGCACATGAGCAAGACCACCGTGACGCAGCTCGTTCAGCAACTGGAAGCGAGGCTGCGTGTGCGTTTGCTCAACCGCACCACACGCAAGGTCAACGTCACCGCCGACGGCGCGGCCTACTACGAGCGCGTCATCCGGCTACTGGTCGATATGGACGACGCCGAGACCAGCCTGTCCAGCGCGTCGATGACACCGCGCGGGCGGCTGCGGGTGGATGTGCCCAGCCCGCTGGCGCGAATGCTGCTGATACCCGCCTTGCCGGGGTTCTTTGCACGCTACCCGGAAATCCAGCTGACCGTGGGCGCGAGCGATCGCATCGTTGATATCATTGGCGAAAACGTCGACTGCGTGTTGCGCGGCGGCGAGATCACCGATCAGTCCCTGGTGGCAAGGCATGTGGGCGATCTGAACATCGGCATGTATGCCGCGCCCGGCTATCTGCAGCGCTTCGGTATGCCGGCGCACCCTCGTGAGATGGAGGAGGGCAGGCACAGTACCGTTGGCTTCCTCTGGTTTCGTACCGGCAAATCCTTGCCCTACGCGATGCAGCGGGGTGAGGAACGCATTGAGGCCCAGGGTCGCCCGCAACTGACGGTCGACGACGGTAATGCGTACCTCGCCGCCGGCCTGGCTGGCCTGGGCATGCTTTGGCTACCGCAGTACATGGCCAAACCGCACCTGGTCAGCGGCGAGCTGCTGCCGCTGTTTGAGGACTGGCACATGGCGCCAATGCCGATGTATCTGGCATTCCCGCCGAATCGCCACGTCAGCGCCAAGGTGCGGGTATTTATCGACTGGGTAATAGAATTGATGGCCGAGCATGCGCCGGTGGTTAAGTGAAACAGGGCCCACAATGGGGGCCCGGCAGGATCAGGAAGAGCGGGCCCCTTGTTGGGTGGGTTTGGCGACGTTGCGCTCGAATAATCCGTGGGAAAACTCCAGTACCGCCAGCACCAGTTGAACGGCACCCAGCACCAGCAAGAACGGCGAAGCGCCACCGCTGACGGCCACTACCTGCAATACCACTACGATCACGCGTAGCAAGGCGCTGAGACGGGCGTGTTCGCGTGTGGGGGCTCGCCAACGCACAAAGCCCCACACGAGATAGGCCCACGCACCGATGTTGAGCAGGAACATGGCCGTGGGGTCGAGCGTCGAGAAGGGGCTGTCGAAGCCCAGTTGATGATCGAGCCATTGGATCAGTGAATAGGCCCAGATGGACACCACCGGCAAGGCGAATGGAGCCATTGCAAGGACGTCGTATGCAGCGCCGACGCGTACGATTTTCTCATGTGTGGATTGGGTCATTGCGAGTCTCCTCCTGGAGTGGCTGGTTCAACAAGTCACGAATTTCTTGGAACTCTCCCGATTTCAGTCCATTACGATGGCGCTCGGCCAAGACGTAGGCGATATGCCCAGCGCGGGACTCGGCGTCGACGATGTAGCCGGGAGTTGCCGCTCGTTGTCGCAGCGCGACAAGGTCGCTGAAACGCTCATCCGCCGCCATGATGGTTCGTGCCACCGTTGTTTGGACGTTGCAGAGCCCCAGAACGGCAAAGAAGGTGTGTGGGTTTTCCAATTGATAGATTTTTGCCAGGGCGTTCAACGCCGCCTTGGATACCGAATATGAGAGCATCCCTGCACGTTGGCGCAGTGCCGAAATCGATGATGAGAAGACCACGGTACTGGGGGGCTGCGTCGCACTCAGCATAATGTCCAGGACCATTTTCACGGCGCCCAGGTTGAGCGCCAAGACGCTATTGAACTCCTGCATCGAGGTCTGCGTGGCCAGTTGGGGCGCGCTGCCGAACCTTCCCGCATTCAGGTAGACGGTCTCTACCGGGGTAGGGGTGCGCGATAGCAACGCCTGCAAGATTGCCGGCGCGCGCTCGATATCGGTCAAATCGCACCGCAGGAAGTGGAAGCGCTCCTGTGGCGGGATATTGGCCGCAGGGCTTCGTGACACCGCGAGCACTTCGTCGCCTCTGGCCAGGTGATAGCGCGCCAAAGCGTTGCCGATACCGGTGCTTACACCGGTGATCAATATGCTAGCCATGATTGCCCCTAGAATTTGCCGATGTGATAGCCGCCATCGGCGCTGAGCACCGTGCCGGTGATGTAGCTGGATCTCTTGCTCAGCAAAAACACGATCGCATCGGCGATTTCCTCTGGCTGGGCAAAGCGCTTCATGGCCGTCACGTCAAGCTTGCGCTGGGTGTTTTCCGGGTGGGCAGCCAGCCGTTCCGGAGAGTTCATACCTCCCAGTGTCGGCCCGGGCGCTACGGCGTTGACGCGCACGGCAAAGCGGGATTCGCTGTCGCAGGCATTTTCCATGGCGGCGACCTGCGTCAAGGCATTGAGCGCTGTCTTGCTGGCGACATAGGCCGCCTGATTGGCCATGGGCATCACGCCAGCGCACGAGGACACGTTGACGATCGCTCCATTGGGGTACTGGCTGATCAATGCCAGTTCTTTTTGCAGGCAGTAAAGGGGGCCGTTCAGGTTGGTGTGGATGACCCTGTTCCAGTCCTGCGGTTGGATTGTTGCGATCGGCGCGTAGGGGGCGGTAATGCCTGCGTTGTTGATTGCGTAGTGCAACCGATCAACCTCGCCAGCCACCGTCGCGAATGCCTCGGCTACTGACGTTTGCGACGCCACATCGCAAAAGATGAACTGCGCCGAAGCACCCAGTATCTCCAGAGCGGCGTCAGCCTTTTGCTGGTTCCTGCTCATCAGGAACAGCCGTGCGCCTGCTTCGGCCAGTTGCTTTGCCACCGCCAGGCCGATGCCGCTTGCACCGCCGGTAATGACGATGTTCTTGTCTTTAAATTCCATGTTATTGATTCCCGTAATGGATGTGAGCAGGACGCTTGTAATGCTCATTTACACAGCAATACACCCGATCGAGTTGCGGATTGCTCTTGTCCCGAAAGCAGTTACCGTCAAACCGGCATTGCTGGACCTGATCCTCGTGGCCGGCGAGCGACTTGCTGATCAGGTCGTTATCGGCAAAAAGGGCCCGGCTCATGCCGATCAGGTCGCAGTGACCAAGCCGCAGTTGATCTTCTGCCTCCTGCAGGGAGCCAATGAAACCGGCATAGCCGACCGGGAGCGAGGTGAACGACTTGATCAGGCGTACCCCTTCGACGAACTGTCGCTGAATTGTCGGATGGGCAGTAAGCATGTAGCGGAAGGTTTCCTTGATGGTGATCGAGCACATGATTGCCGACGTCCCCGCGTCCGCCAGGGCTGCCACCACGTCCTCGAGCAGTTCCGGTTGCTGCCCTCTGGCGCCCAGACAATCATCGATGCCCAGGCGCACGGAAACCTCCAGGTCTCCAGCGGTAACCCTATGAATGCGGTCGATGACTTCCAGCAGGAACCGCGCTCGCTTGATGGGGCTTGCGCCATAGGCGTCACGGCGATGGTTGGTCCAGGGCGACAGAAAACTGCTCAGCAGATAGCCGTTGGATGCCTGAAGCTGGACCATCCTGGCACCGGCCTGCCTGGCACGCAGAGCCGCTTGGGCAAACTGATCGCAGACAGCGTCGATGTCCTCGACACTCATCTCTACCAATAGATCGGCGCCGCTGCTGGCGGATAACGCACTGCGGCTCGGGCAAAGCAGCGGTTGGCCGCTGATCTGCGTGCCGCCTTGGGCTCCGTAATGCTGAAGTTGCACCACCACTGGGCAGTCCCGCTGGCGACCGTACTCCACCAGCGGCACGAGCTTTTCCAGGTTGGCATCGCTGTGCAGGCACAGGCCACGCGCATGCAGACGCGTGGAGGGCGCTATGGAGGAGTTACCCAGCACCACCATGGCGCAGCCACCGTCGATCACATGTTTATAGAAGGTGAGCATTTCCTCGGACAGCGAACCGTCCGAGGTGGCCAGGTCGATGCCCATCGGGGCGAAATACAAGCGGTTTTTCAGCGAAACGCTCTGGCCGATCACCAGTGGGCGTTGTGATATCTCATAGCTCATGGGTGCACGATCCTCATGCCACGATTTGCTCGTGGGCGAGAGAGGCAGGTGAAGGGGCAGCGGCAGCGGCCCATTGCATCTGCCCGGCAAAGAAGCAGTGGCACTTGATCGTTTCACGCAGTTCGCTGGCCTGGTTCTTGGACAGCTTGCCGAACACCAGCACTCGCTGGTCGGACTCGCTGGTGGAGCAGCTCGAAGCAACTGGCAGACTGAGGAAACCACCCCCTTCGATGTAGAGCGATACGGTACTGACCGTGCTCCAATCGATGGCCCCGGCTTGATGAGTCACCAGCACTCCCAGTACCGAGAGCAGGCTCAGCCTGGCTTGCAACACGCTATCGGCGTGATGCACGAGGATGTTCTTGGGCAAGCGATCAGAAGGGGCAAACCAATGATCCTGAGGGTAGTTCAACGAGCGCATGCGTTTGAACAGCGGTAACTTGATCACTGCGCCTTGTAGCCAAAGACGCGACACCAGCCGACCGTTCTGATAGAAGTTCGCGCACTTGTCGATGGACTTGGGTTGTGATCGCTTGAGGCCCTGGGCCTGCTGCACCACGACTTCGACTTCATAGGCCGATTCGGTGTAGGCATTGAAGGAAATGCGCAAGTCTTCGATAGAAATGGAAACTGCGCCGCGTTGGTGTCCCAAGTAGTTGTAGACGTAGTGGTACATGGCTTGCCTGGCCACTTCGATCAACATCAGGCCTGGTACATGTTCGTGCTGCTTGTTGTAGAAGTAGTAATTCTTGGTGTCGTTGATCAACAGATAAGACCCCTGCCTGGCCTTATCCCACTGCGCGAGCGCTTCAAGGCATTCGATCATGCGTAATACCCCGTCGGCCGGTATTTCGGCATCACCGCCCTGAAAATGCTGGGCCAGGTAGCGTTGGGCCTGCTGGGGGATGAATTCAGCCGTGAGGATGAAGTGGTCGCCGCACTCGGTATAGAAGTCAGTCAGGCGGATCTCGAAGGTGGAGAGTGTGCTCGCCTGCTGCGCGCTGATGGTCAAGGGCAGATAGCGCAGCACATACTGGCCATCTTGCGCACGGTACAGGGCCTTGAACAGGGCCTGATCCTGCGCGTTGCCAGCCAGTATTTCGGCACCGATCGGAGTGCTGAGAAAACTGGGCAGAAGCAGCCTTGGTCGAGCGATCAGGACATCCTTGGATGTGTCTTTGTGCAACAGATGAGGGTCAATCGAGTCTGCGCTGTTCATGAGTTGCGATCTCCAAGTGAGCGAGTTGGGGAATGTAGGGGGAGGTGGGACAGTAAAAGCTTGATGATGAGCCCATGCACCGGCGCCACCGGCAGCATGTACAGGCGGCCGAACGTGTTGAAGGTCTTGACGGAGGTGGTGATATGCAGGCAACGCGGTTGCGCGAGTGTTGCATCGATCGAGACCATGACCGCCAGATGGGTATCGCGTGAGGTCAGTACCAGCTTCTGTGCGCTGATGGCCTCGATGGTGAAGAAATCGAGCTTTTCGCCGACCGTCGGGACGCACTGTGGTGTGACGCCCGAGAACCCGCCGATCCTCTCGACGTGAAAGTGCTGGGAGATGCTGTCGCGCAGCCTGAACGCGCCTTTGAGCCAGGCGGGCGTCGCGGCCGTCATTTGGCAGTACAGTTCGAATACCGTGGATTCGGTGTCGATGATCGCGCTGGCCGAATGCAGAAAATTCAGCTCATGGTGCGCGGCCACCAGGCTGGCGCACGGTGGGATCTGGTCATTTGGCGTCTTCATCCTTGATGACGCCTTATTGCAGCAGGGCGATTTGCGCCTGCTCGGCCTGCAACAGCATGTTTTCGTAGAGCTGGTCGGCGGATGCCTGGTCCTCAATGACCTGTTCGGCGACATTCCGAGCGGTGACGTCGATTGATTCGTCATCGATGAATACCGATTCGTAAATCCCGACAACAGGCAGGTAGATACCTTTGACATACGCCACCGTCTGCTGCAAAGGCCTGAGCAATTCATCCAGTGTGTAACGGTTGAACCCGCCAGCGCGGTAGCCTGTGGATGGTGCACCCACCGTGGTGATGATCATGAACTCCTTGTTCTTGAGCTTGTCGCCGCCGCGTGCGTAGGCATAGCCGGGGGTGAACACTTCATCGATCCACTGTTTCATGATTGCCGGGCAGGAATACCAATACAACGGAAACAACAACACGATGCGGTCATGGGCATCGAGCAACGCTTGCTCTGCATGAATATCGAACCCGGTGGGCGTGACCGCGCTGGCCAGGCTATGGACCTTGACGCCACGATGGCTGATCTTGCTCATGATCGCGGTATTGACGCGGGAAACCGAGAGATCAGGATGGCCAGAAATGACAATGACGTTTTTCATGTAGGGCGCGTGTCCTTTATAGAGTCGGTTGGAATGCCGATGCAGCACTATTTAAGAGTAGGTGCCTGAGGTTGTAACCTAACCTTTTGGGGAGTCGGCTTGGCCAACTTGCCGGCAGCGGCAGGCCTTTCGTGGTGCTTCAGGCCACTGCTCGATCAACAAGGCTGGGCGGTACCCTGATCCAGTTGGCCATGATCTTATGCCCGTCGATTACGGTCAGCTTGCCCTCGCAATGCGCGTCGAAGCCCGCTTTGCGCAACAATCGGGCAATCCCCGGCGGAGAGACCGTGATCAATTGGCGAACCTCGTGGCGAGCCGCGACCTTGAGCACTTCGTGCAGTAGCGCCACGGCGTTCGGCGATGACAGTGAATGGCCAGTGAAGGTCTGTTGTTGCAGGTCGACGGCGGCAAAACGGGAGATTTCCCAGATGTCTGCGGAATGAGGGAGTGCCTGGCCGCCAATCACCTGGGGGAACACCTCTCCCAGCAGATAGGGCTTGTGCGTGGGCAGCAGCCGCGCTACGCCGACGATGCGCGGGCCTTGATGGGCGATCACGTATACCGTGTCGTCGCGGTCGAATTGATCCAGTTCCTCACCGATCGCACAATCCAGATGCCATCCAAGCTTCTCGACAAATACGCGATAGCGATAGAGCAACAGGGCCTGCCACAGTTCTATCGGTAATGTAAGGCGCGTACCCGTGGTCATATACATGAGGAACCCTCGGCAAATAATCGAGGGGCTATTCGGCAGAATAATCGAATGCTTAGGTACTGCTCTTTTGGGCAGGTGTGCCGCCAAGGTGCGAGTATCATTATTGTTGTTATCACTCAGCGACCTTAACGCATCAGAGGTGCGGAACTGAGTTGTGTGTCAGACGAGCAAGCCCAGTGAAGTGGCGCGCACTACGGTAGCGGTACAGTTATGGACGCCCAGTTTCGAGCCTGCATTGCGCAGGTGAAACTTGATGGTTTCCCGCGATAGCGAGAGGATCAAACCGATCTCGTGGGCGGTCTTGCCGTCGGCTGCCCACTTAAGGACTTCACATTCGCGCCGCGACAGCGATTTTTCCTGTGGTAATTGCCAGTGCGGTGTCAGCACGCGCAAGAAACCCTGATGGGCGACCTGCACCAAAAAACGCATGTATTTTTGATTGGCGGCAAGCTCTTGGGTAGTAATAGGGTCATTGGGGCGCGCCAGTGTCAGCATGCCGCCGCTGCCGCGGCCGTCCAGACAGGATTGCGCCCAACCGTGGGCTAGTCCGACGGCGCGGGCTTCCTCCCACATCTGCGGGTTTTGCTGGGTCATTTGCTCGTCCCAGACAATCGGTACCGTCGATTTCGTGCAGTGTTGTACCGTCGGGTCCACGGCGATGTATTCGCATTGGGTATAGCGTTGTCGCCACGAAGGCAGAAAGTTGTTGCTCATCACGACCTTGGGGCGGGTGACGGGTATAGGTATTCGGATCCCATAGGCGCAATAGTCAAACCCTAGATGTTTTGCAGTGCTTACGATCCGGGTCAACAATTCAACTTCGGTTCGGGCATTGTCGATCGTGTCTAGCAAATCATCCATCCACTTCACTGTCATTCTCCTTGAATTGACCTTGTTACGTTCTATCTGCGCCGAAAATCACTTTCGGAGGCACTGATGACGCAGGGCAGTGTTGTCATGGCTGGGTTGACTGATCGGCCACAACCACGCCGAGCCAGCAATGCCTGCCCCTGTCGTGCTACCGGTAGCTGGATAACTGAGGGCGGCTTTCGCCGAATTAACTAAATCCTTTACAGCGATGTCCTGGCAACCAATGGGCAATCAACTGGCTGGGCTCCGGATACGTCGAGGGCTTCGATCAGGTGCCGGGCGGCCCTGCGCCCGATCTCGTAGTACGGCAGTTGTACCGTTGTCAGCGGTGGGATGAACAGTTCAGCGATACCGATCATGTTGTCGTAGCCGAGTACTGCGACATCGTCTGGAATTTTCAGGCCACGGCCCAACAACAACTGATAGGCACAAAAGGCAATGCGGTCGTTGCCACAGATCAGAATGTCGAATTGGGGACGACCGTCCATGATGTGCCTGTCGAGGATGGCTGCGGTTTCACCATAGGCGTCATGATCAGAAAGGTCGTATTGCAGGAGCGCGTCAGGCGCCAGGCCGAATGCCTGACAGGCGCGCTGCATGCCTTTTTGTCGCAGGTGCCAGGCCAGGCTCTTTTTGGGCAAATTGATACACAGAGGGCGCCTATAGCCCTGGCTCAGGGCGTGGTGTACCGCCCGATACTGTCCCATTTCGTCGTCTGGCACATAACTGACCAGGTGACTGTCATCCGCCAGGCAATTGGCGAGTACCAGGGGTTTACTTTTCAATCGCTCAGGAATGCACACCTGGCGTAACCCCATGGCACTGAAGATCAGCCCGTCGGGACGGTGCGATAGCATCAGGTCGATATTCTGGTCGGTGGGCGGGTTGCTTAGCAGGTTGAGGATAAAGACATTCCAGCCAGCTTGCTGTGCGGTCTGTTCGATGGACAGCAGTAACTCGACAGCAAACGGTGTTGTAGCAGTGTCCAGTGCGAACACACCGATGGTTCGACTCTGGAGGTTGTCGCCACGAATCTTTCGCGCCGACATGCTCGGCACGAATTGTAATTCGTCAATGGCACGACGCACCCGTTGATAGGTTTCGGGGCTCAGTTTTTCCGGATTGCTGAGCGCTCGGGAAACCGTCATCAGGGACACGCCGGCCAGCCGTGCAACGTCTTTCACTGAAGTCATGCGAAGAGAAACCGGTCAGATTGACGACGAATCATGACACATGACACATGGTTTGCGCTTCTCGCGACTCCAATGACGCTGCTCATAACCATCCCGAGGCGAGAGACCATGCCCTGGAAATCGAGACACGTCCGCCACTCCCGCTTGCAACAAGCTTCACACCCAAACTACCGGGCTGTGGGTATAGGCGACTGCTGAGGCTGAAACGCCCGTTTTCGTCGAACACCTCAATGGACGAGCGATCGAGGAACACCCGCAGTGCCAGCAAGCCTTGTGTCGGGTCTATCGCCACGCTGCGCTGACCGGTGACTTGCGCACCTGAGCGGCTGCGGTCAAGGACCAGGCGCTGCAACACCGCATCGTAGTAGAGCAGGGTCTGTTCATGGCCATCGTCGCTACAGCGCAAGGCGATCCCCAAGTGCCCATCGGTGCAGTCGAGCACATCCAGGTGCACATGGATTTCCAGCCTATCGCCATTCACGTGCGGCACGTCCCGGGTTCCCTGCTCATCCCACCAGGGCGTACTCGGCAACGCTGCCTGGCGCAGAGCGGTGAGCTCCCGTGCCGGAAACATGCAAAGGCGATCTGCGCTGAGTTCAAGCTCGCGTGGCAAACCGAGCATGCCGCACCAATGATGGGCCTGGCTTGGCATCGGGCTTTCCCACATGTCGAGCCACGCCCACACGAGGCGCCGACCATCGGGGGCCAATAGCGTTTGTGCGGCATAGAAGTCGTGGCCATTATCCAGCTCGATAAACGGCCCGCCAGTGAAGTGCCACTCGTTGTCGAGTCGGCCCACGCGGTAACCCGTCTGGTACTTGTTGAGCCGTTCGTAACCTTCGGACTGCATTCCTTGAGGGGAGTACAGCAGTACATCGTGTCCGTTCAGCCGAAACAGGTCCGGGCATTCCCACATATAGCCATCACCCTCGCTGCCGCTTGCCACATAGTCGAGAAACTCCCAGGCGTGCAGATCGGTGGAACGGTACAACGGCAGCAGCGGCGTATCGCCCAGGCGTGCGCCGACAATGAGGTACCAGCAGCCATTTTCCTTCCATACCTTGGGGTCACGAAAGTGCATGATGGTGTCTTGCGGTGGGGTCTCGATGACGGCGCCATGCTTGACGAACTGGATGCCGTCAGTGCTGGTGGCCAGGCACTGAACTTGACGGATCAAGCGTTCATCCCCCACTTCTCCCAGCCAGGTGTGGCCGGTGTAGATCAGGGCCAAGGTCTCTCCACACACCACGGCACTACCGGAAAAACAACCGTCACGGTCGAAGTCTTCGCCAGGTGCCAGCGCGATGGGCAGGTGCTGCCAATGAACCAGGTCGGCACTCTTGGCGTGCCCCCAATACATAGGGCCCCATTTGGCTTCGAAGGGGTAATGTTGATAGAACACGTGGTATTCGCCACGAAAGTACACGACCCCGTTAGGGTCGTTCATCCAGCCTGCCGGGGGGGCGATATGATAATCGGGTCGATAATCCTGGATGACGCGAGACAGGCCATCAGTCAGTGCACGCTGCGCAAGGTCGAGGCAGGAAGACATTGGATCGCTGATGTTATTTGACGGCATGGTCATAGGGCCTGTACTCGGACTGCGTGCAGGGAGACATCACTGCGCGGGTTTTCAACAGTGTGGGGGGGGCGCTTCAAGGCAGTGCCGTCCTCGCCGAACAGGTGCAGGTTGTCGATGTCCAGCTGCAGCTCGACCCGATCGCCAGCCTGCCAGCCGGCGCTGACCTCACAACGACAGATCAGTGGCTCGTCCTGACCTGTTTCGAGGTGCACATACGTTTCGCTGCCAAGGTATTCGACCCCGGTCACGACGATTCCGGCGTCTGCCTCTGCCGCTTTGAGCGAAATGTGCTCGGGGCGAACCCCCAGGGTCAGCAGCGTACCCGCCGCCAGGTCGGCGCTCTCGAAGGGCAGGGTGGTCATGCCCAACACGGGGGCGTCGACCAGGCTGGTGGCTCCCGGGGCCTGCAGGCGTGCCGCCAGAAAATTCATTTTGGGCGAGCCGAGGAAACCGGCGACAAAGCGGCTTGCTGGACGCTCATAGAGTTCACGCGGTGAGCCGACCTGCTCTACGCGACCGCCGTTGAGCACAACAATTTTATCCGCCAGGGTCATCGCTTCCACCTGATCGTGGGTGACGTAGACCATTGTCGAGCCAAGTCGATCATGCAGCCGGGCGATTTCGTTGCGCATCTGCACCCGCAAGGATGCATCCAGATTGGAGAGCGGCTCATCGAACAACAAAATGTCCGGTTCGCGCGCCATGGCCCTACCCATCGCCACACGCTGACGCTGCCCGCCAGACAGTTCCTTTGGCTTGCGTTGCAGCAGTTTGTCCAACTGCAGGATTTGCGCAGTTTTCAGCACGCGCTCGCGCAGACTGGTCTTTTCAGTCTTGGCCAGTTTGAGACCAAAGCTGATGTTGTCGTAGACGCTCATATGCGGGTACAGCGCATAAGACTGAAACACCATGCCGACGCCACGCTCGCGCGGTTCCAGGTCGTTGACCCTTCGCCCGTCGATCAACAAGTCGCCGCCGCAGATGGAATCCAGCCCGGCGATCAGTCGCAGCAGGGTCGACTTTCCGCAACCCGAAGGGCCAACGAAGACCACGAATTCACCCGCAGCAATCTCCAGGCTGACGTCGCGAAGAATCCGTGCGCCGCCCAATTGTTTGTTCACATTATCTAGCTTCAATTTGATCACGATGCTGTTCCTTGTAGTTGTTGGGCATCAACCCTTTAGCGCGCCGGCAGTGAGGCCGGAAACGATTCGACGCTGGAAGATCAGCACCAGGACCACCAGTGGGACGGTGACCAGTACCGATGCGGCCATCAACAGCCCCCAAGGCAGCTCATGGGGGCTCCCGCCGGAAATCAAGGCGATGGCAACAGGCACCGTGCGTTGTGAGTCTGTAAGGGTGAAGGTCAAGGCGAACAGGAACTCGTTCCACGCGGCGATAAAGGCCAACAAACCGGTGGTGACCAGTGCGGGCCATAGCAGTGGCAACAGCACCCGGGTAAGCGTGACCCAGGGCGAAGCGCCATCCATGATTGCCGCTTCTTCCAGTTCATGAGGGAGTTGACCCATGAACGTGGTCAGCACCCAGACGGTGAAGGGCAGGGTGAAAATGGTGTAGCTCAGGATCAACGCCCAAGACGTGTTGTACAGGCCCAGAGCGCGGATCACTTCGAACAGCCCCGACAGTACCGCGACCTGGGGAAACATCGACACGCCCAGCACCATCATCAATACCGTGCCACGCCCACGGAATTTCACTCTTCCCAAGGCATAGGCGGCAGTCACACTGAGGAACAGCGCCAGCGTCACCACGCAAAGCGCGACCGTCAGCGAGTTACCGATAGCCCGCAGGAATGAGGCTTGGTGGAGTACCGTCGCATAGTTGGAAAAGTCGGGACTGTCGACCCAGTAACTGACCTCGAACAAAGCGCTGGACGGCTTTAGTGACGTCACGATGGCGTAATAGAAAGGGAAGACCGCATACAGCAACAAAATCCCGATCAGGCACCAGAACCCGAAGCGCAACAGCGCTTTTTTGAGTAAGCGCAGGCTCATGCTCGAACCTCCATTTGACGGCGTCCGAGGTAGAGGTAAAGCATGGCGATTACCGCAACGACCAGAAACAGCAGAGTCGAGGCCGCGCTGCCATAGCCAACATCCTGGAACTCCACCAAGTGTTGGCGGGCATAGACCGACATGCTCATGGTGCTGGAAGAGTTTGAGGTCAGCACATAGATGACGTCGAATACCCGCAGGGAATCGAGGATGCGGAAGATCGCGGCCACCAACAAGGCTGGCATCAACAGTGGAAGCGTAACGCGCCAGAACACTTTCAGCGGATGAATACCATCGACCTTGGCGGCTTCGTAACAATCGCTCGGCAACATCTGCAAGGCAGCCAGCATCAGTAGCGTGACAAAAGGCACCGTCTTCCAGACGTCGACGATGATGACCGCCCACATCGACAGATCCGCATCTGCTGTCCAGGCCAGGGGAGCATCAATCAGGCCGACGCTCAGCATCATGTGATTGATGATGCCGAACTGGTCGTTGAGCATCCATGACCAGATCTTCGCCGAGACAATGGTAGGAATTGCCCACGGAATCAGAATCAGCGCGCGCACCAGGGAGCGGCCGGTGAACTTGGTGTTCAGCAGCAACGCCACCAGCAGCCCCAGGACGACTTCCAGTCCCACCGACACCACGGTGAAATGCAACGTGTTGCGCACGGCGTTCCACCATTGTGGATCAACCAGGATGCCCGACCAGTTGGCGCCGTCGCGGGACAGATAATTGCTCAAGCCCACGAAGGATCCGCCACCGGTGTCCGCCAGGTCGGCGTCGGTCAGGCTGAACCAGAATGTCCGTAGCAGCGGCCAGGCGGCCACCAGGGCCAGACACAGCAACATCGGTGTCAGAAACAGCCAGGCAGCGCGTATTCGGCGACGCTCTATGGGGGTTTCCCTGATGAGCAGGCGCTCATCAGGGCAGGCATGGGTAATAGAGGCAGGCATGGTGATTTTCTTCCTTGTGGCTTACCAGTTCTTGCGTTTGATGCGCGTGAGTTCGCTTTCCAGTTCGGCCAGTGCCTGATCGACAGGCAACTCGCCTGCCAGCACGCCATGCACTCGATCGAAGAACGCATTGGAGACCCGTGGGTAACGCTCGGCGGTGATTGAGGCGGGGCGCATGACCCCGTCGCTGAGAATGCTGTGGAGCTGACTGTAATAAGGCATTGACGCGAGCAATTCGGGGTCCTGATACAGCGACTCGATAACCGGGTTATAGGCGCCGATCAGGGCACGGTGTTTTTGCTCTTGAGCACTGGTGAGGTAGCTCACCAACTCTGCCGCGAGTTTGGGATGAGCGCTGTAACGGGATACCGCCAGGCCCCAGCCGCCGAGCGTGGACGCATGGCTACCGGTCATGCCGCCTCGGGGCAGGGGAGCAACCCCAACCTTGTCCTTGACGACACTGTCCTGGCTTTGCACCAGGGCCCAGACATAAGGCCAGTTACGCATGAACAACGCATTTCCCGACTGGAATACGCCACGTCCTTCTTCCTCGGTGTAGTTGAGTACGCCGCGTGGGGAGATGTCGCCTACCCAGCTTTTCGCCAGGGCCAAAGCAGTTCTTGAGGCCTGACTGTTGACCACGATCTCTCCGCGTGGATTGACCAGCCCGCCTTCCGGTTGGCTGCTGATCCACTCCAGCGCATTACACGTCAGCCCCTCGTAAGCGCGTCCCTGGAAGATATAACCCCACGCATTGGCGTTCCCGGCGTTGCGTTCAGCCTGTTGAACCTCCCTGGCGGTAGTGGTCATTTCCTCCCAGGTCTGGGGAACCTGCTTGTTGTACTTCTCGAGCAAGTCCTTGCGGTAATACAGCAGGCCCGAGTCGGTGAACCACGGCATCGTTACTAGCCGTCCATTCACAGTCGCGTTATCCACCTGTGCCTGGAAGTAGCCTTGCGTCGCATCGGCGGGCAGCACGTCGCGCAAATCCAACAGATGTTTGGCCAGCATCCCGGGCCACACCATATCGATTTGAATGATGTCGATGTCAGTGGACTGCGCGCTGAGAATTTGTTGGTAGAACGACAACCTCTCGGTCGCCGAGTTAGGCGTGGAAACCACTTGGACGTTGTGGCCGGTCTGTTTGGACCATGCCTCGACTGCCTCTTTGCAGAGTTGCAGCTCCGCACCCACCGCGCCGCACGAGATCGTCAAATCGGCTGCGTTCGAGACGGATGGAAGTCCGACACAGAGGGTGAACAGTGCGGCAGGAAGAAGAGATTTCAGATGTTTCATTGATCACCCTTTATTTTTGTTTTTAGAGAAGTTAACGTTAACACGGCCAAATGTATCAGCGTATTTGCGATAAGACATCCTTTTTTCGCCAATTGGAACAACTCGCAACTCACGCAAAAAAGCCCGGTCGCGGGAGCAAACAATAAAAAAATAGGAAATCCACCATGCGGAAAGGATCAAACTGGCTACTTGCAGGTGTGCTCGGCACATCGGCGGCAACCTCTCAGGCCATGACTCTGGAAGAGCGCATGGCCGCGTTTGAAGCCCGTGCCAGCGCAGCAGAACAGCGTGCAGCCGCGGCTGAACAGCAGACCCAAGCACTTGCCAGGGAACTGCAGCAGATCAAACTCGCCACACCTCCCTTGCAGCCCGCCGCGTCTACAGCGAAAGTCATTGCGGAGCCTGCTTTGGACACCCGGGTGGCGAAACTCGAAGCCCGTCAGCAAAGCCTGGAGAAAGAGGGCAATACCGGACACCTCACGGATGGGTTCAGCTTCCACGGCTATGCCCGCTCTGGATTGCTGGTCGACGAAGGGCTTGGTGGTGGCCGTGGTGGCCCTTATACAACGCCGGCCGGCTCGGTCGGTGGCGCAGTCGGGCGACTCGGTAACGAGGACGACACCTACATGCGTATAGACCTGTCGAAAGAAATCTATGCGCAAAACGGTACCCGTTCCAAATTCACGGTCTCCATCGCCGACGGGGTGGAAAGCTCCAATGACTGGACGGCCGACGAGAGCAAACTGAACGTACGCCAGGTGTTCACCGCGCTCGACCATGTGGCGGCGTTCAAAGGGAATTCAGTGTTCGAGAACGCCACGCTGTGGGCAGGCAAGCGATTTGATAGAGATAATTTCGATATCCACTGGCTGGACTCTGACGTCGTCTACCTGGCCGGCACCGGCGGTGGCATTTACGATGTGCAGATGAACAAGAATTGGCGCTCCAATTACTCCTTGATTGGGCGTAGCTACGGGGATTTCAGTCAGGGCGGTATTAATGCCAATGTGGAAAGCTACATCCTGACCTCCAACCAGTTCTTCGAGGAGGGTCAATGGCAGTGGATGTACAACGCCATCGGCGCAAAGAAAAACGATTTCGGTACCCGCACCAATAAGGCAGGTTTGACGCCTGCGAATTCCGGCTTGCACACCATGTTGGCCAATCACCAGAAAAACTTTTTCGGCAGAGAAGGCTTCTTCAAAACCGCGCTGCTCTATGGGCAAGGCCTGGGGGCCGAGGTCAAGAACGTTGGCTCGGACGGTGAACTGATTGACGACGCCCGCGCTCTGCGTCTTGCACTTTACGGTGAGACGCCTATTGCGCCTGACTGGCGCATCGGGCCCAGTTTGCTGGCCGAACAGAGCAAGGACAGATACGTCAAGGGTGACGACTACCGCTGGCTAACCCTCAACGTGCGATTGGCTAACCAAATCAACAGCAACTTCGAGATGGCCTACGAAATGAGTTGGCAAACCATGAAGCTCGACCCCAAGGGCTATCTACAACGTAATGCGGTCGACGGTAACTTCTGGAAATTCACTGTCGCCCCGACATTCAAACTTGACGTTGGAGATCTTCTCACACGCCCCGAATTGCGAGTGTTCGCAAGCTTCATGAACTGGTCTTCGGATCTGGACAGATTCAGTACCACAGACTCCTTTGGCATGACGGACTTCCACGCTGGAGGCGTATGGCAATACGGCATACAGATGGAAACCTGGTTTTAATATTTGAACGCGTCCGGCCAACCGCCTTCAGCGCACCTGTCGGCTGTTGTCGCAAACAGAGATGTCGGCTGCAGACATCTGCTTTGAAGTTGGCTATGAAGACCTCTCTAACTTCAACAGACACTTTCGCATCGAAATGGAACAGACACCGAGCGAATATCGTCGCGGAACAGGCGATGACGTTATTCAATCGAAACGGTGCTCATCAATCCCTGCCTTTCACCAAAGCGCATTGAGTAAGTGATTACCGGTCGAAGCTGATCAGCCAGCAGTTGTCCCTACGACAGGAAAATGAGGAAATGACGATGATATTGCCTCGCGCAGTGGTATTTGGCGAAGCCCTGACTGAATCGCCCGGGGTTTCGTAGACACCTCTTTGCCTTACATTGGATTAATATCGAGGCGTGTGAGTTGCATGGGATTAATCATTAAGATGGGGGGCCGTAACATAACGCATTTACGTCCCCCGGTAACCGGGGCAAGTTGGATTTCTTGCCTATACGGTTAAGTTATTTCAGCAAATGAATGCTTCATGAGTCTCCAGGTGGCGGCCTATTGGCCGCCCCTGATCCAAAAGTGCAGAAGCATTGAGTCTTAATAACAAGCTTCCGCAACCTATGAAGCCTCAATCTTCAATGTTGCCCATCGCTGTGGTATTGAAGCCGCCATCGACATACAGTATTTCGCCGCTAATTCCGGACGCCAGCTCCGAACACAAGAATGCGCCAGCGTTGCCAACTTCTTCGATAGTAACGTTGCGGCGCAGTGGAGTCTGCGCCTCGTTAGCCGCGAGCATCTTGCGGAAGTTCTTGATACCTGATGCGGCCAGCGTGCGTATCGGGCCAGCCGAGACGGCATTGACGCGAGTGCCTTGCGGGCCTAGTGAGCCGGCAAGATAACGTACACTGGCTTCGAGAGAGGCTTTTGCCATGCCCATGACGTTATAGTTAGGCATGGTGCGTTCCGCGCCCAGGTAGGAAAGACAGAGTGCACAATGCAGTCCAGGCTGTCCCAATGAGCGCCCAAGGCTCGCGGCGCAGTTGCTGTCCCAGGTTGATTCTCTCGGGCAGCAGGTCGACCGGATGGGCAAGAAGAACGACCGCTACCAAACCATCATCGAGCAGCTCACCCACGAAATCGCCTGGTTCAAACGTAACAAGTTTGCCAAGCGCAGTGAGCAATTGAGCCCTGCCCAAGGCTGCCTGCTCGACACCGACATCGCGGTCATCGAAGCCGAGCTGAAGGCGCTGAATCCGCCGGCCGCGCCGGCCTGGCTATCGCCCGCTCGACACTGGCGCAGTGGGTCGGCCAAACTGGCGTGCAGTTCCAACCCTTGGTCGACGCACTGCGCGAAACAGTGCTTGCTCAAGGCGTGATCCACGCTGACGAAACGCCGGTGCAGATGCTCACGCCGGGCGAGAAGAAAATCCATCGCGCTTATGTCTGGGCCGACTGCACTACGCCTTTTTCGGCGCTCCAGGCAGTGGTGTACGACTTCAGCCCAAGCCGTGCGGGCGAACATGCACGCAACTTTCTTGGCCCGTGGAATGGCAAGCTGGTTTGCGATGATTTTGCCGGCTACAAAGCCAGCTTCCAACAAGGCATCACCGAAATCGGCTGCCAGGCCCACGCCCGCCGCAAGTTTTTCGATTTGCACGCGACGAATAAAAGCCAACTGGCTGAGCAGGCGCTGCACTCAATTGGCGGGTTGTACGAAATTGAACGGCAAGCGCGGGAAATGACCGACGAAAATCGCTGGCGAATACGCCAGGAAAAAGCGGCCCCCATTATCGACGCACTGCATACCTGGATGTTGGCCCAGCATGATCTTGTGCCCGAAGGGTCG
This sequence comes from Pseudomonas sp. B19125, assembly GCF_044218855.1. Classification (NCBI taxonomy): domain Bacteria; kingdom Pseudomonadati; phylum Pseudomonadota; class Gammaproteobacteria; order Pseudomonadales; family Pseudomonadaceae; genus Pseudomonas; species Pseudomonas sp. B19125. The sequence goes on along the minus strand of NZ_CP162589.1, from coordinate 4,621,478 downwards.
GCTATCGCGAAAGCTCTGGATTACAGCCTCAAACGCTGGACGGCACTGACTCGATATCTCGAGGACGGGGCTGTGCCCATAGATAATAACGCGGTCGAAAATCAGATAAGGCCGTGGGCACTTGGACGCTCGAACTGGTTGTTCGCCGGGTCGCTACGCAGCGGTAAACGGGCAGCTGCGATCATGAGCTGGATTCAGTCCGCCCGCATGAATGGGCATGATCCTTATGCGTATCTGAAAGATGTGCTGACGCGCCTGCCGACGCAGCGAGCAAGTGAGATCGACCAACTGCTGCCAGAGCATTGGATCTCGGCCTGACGTTCTCAACGTGAGGGTGCTCTTGCATTAGAATGACCGCTCAACTCATATGGAACAGGATTGATCCGAATGGAAGCGCGAGCCACTTTTTCCTCCAAGAATTTCAAACCAACTGACCTGACTCTCACGCCCGAAATTACAACAGGCTTACCAGTGTCGATCAGCTCCATGGAAAAGTCCTATACAGGAGCTATCGATGGTATTTCTTCAACAGCCTTTACTGCGGCGTTCGACCAAGCGTCAAGAAGGGGCAGCTACATCGCGATGGAGAGTTTCAAGGGTACGGTGAATGGGGTAGAGGGTTCCTTTAACTTCATTCATTCCGCCTCCACTACCGGAATTGATCGTGCAGATGAGTTTTTCTGCATAGTTGGAGGCAGTGGTACGGACGGTTTGAAAGGGATATCAGGGTCAGGAGGGATCACAATTGACACCGATGGAACGCACCATATTTGGTTGAATTACCACCTCGAATAATTTAACAAACCGTAAGGGGCACCGCCCCTGACGCACCAGGGAGGTGTCCTGGCTAGGTGCTTACCGTGGCTTTGCCGGACGCTTACCTTTGATCGACGGTAACAATCCACGCAAAGGTAATGTGTGACCACACAGGCTGCAGTTGCCCCGGGCACTGCGTGTAAGGGGATATATTTTCATGGTAAAAAGTTTTATTGACTAAAATATTATATGGGGTAATTATTTCTCTGCATCTGCTTCATGCAGAGTCATCTTCAGGGTTACCCCGATGAGTCATAAAGCCCAATTCTCCCTCGCGACTTCTTATGTCGAGGCCAATGAGTCTTCATTGGCCACTCGCGTGGCGCCGCTGCTGATGCAGGGGTTTCCCGCCGCGCCGGAACACCGGGTAACGTGGAACAACTGGATGCGCACGCCCTTCAATCAGTGGGGGTTCCGTCATCTGGCGCGACTGCGCCCCAGCATTGATGTGTCGGCGGGGCCAGGGCCTGTCGGTCAGCTTCAGGAGGCCCCGCGCGCGCTGGATCAGCTGTGTTTCGACAGTGAGAGTGGGCTGGGCATCCGTGTGATCGAGCACCTTGTCGCCAGCCAGACGGACGCCTTTTTGGTGATGCAGGGTGACACGGTGTTGTACGAGCGCTACTTCAACGGTCAGCGCGCCTGTGACCGGCACATCATGTTCTCGGTCACCAAGTCGCTGATCGGTACCTTGGGTGAACAGTTGGTGACGAGCGGCGTGCTCAAGCCCGAGCGGCCGGCCGCTTACTACGTGCCTGAACTGGCGGGCAGCGCATTTGGCGATGCGACGGTGCGCCAATTGTTCGATATGGCGGTGGGCATCGACTACAGCGAAGTGTATGACGACCCCAATTCAGAAAGCTCGCAGTACGGCTATGCCTGCGGCTTTCAACCCGCACCGGCGCAGTACGCGCAGTTCGAATCGTTGTACCAGTACTTGCCATCCCTCAAGAAACGCGGCAGCCACGGGGGCTTTTTCCATTATGTGACGGCCACCACCGAAGCCTTGGCGTGGGTCATGGAACGTGCCTCGGGCAAGGCCTGCAGTCAGATGCTGGAGGAGGTCTGGGGGCGCCTGGGATGCGAGCGCGACGGCTATTTTTTGGCCGATCCCTGGGGCCGTAACGTGGCCGGGGCGGGCTTCAGCGCCACCTTGAGAGACATGGCGCGTTTCGGTCGCTTGCTGGCCAACAACGGTCGTCACGACGGTGTTGAGTTGTTGTCGCCCGAGACTGTGGCCCGTATCACCGCCGGTGCGGACCCGGCCATCTACACGCAAAATGTTGAGTTCTCCCGCTGGACGCCCGGTGCGTCCTATCGAAGCCAGTGGTACGTGTTCAACGACCACAGCCAGGCCCTGATGGCCGGGGGTATTCACGGCCAGTACCTGTTCATCGACAAGCCGTCCGGCGTAGTGATCGTCAAGCAGTCTTCGCTTACCGATGCGGTCAGCCCATTTGATACTGACAGCGTGCGCATGCTGCGCGCGATCGCCGCCCACCTGAGCCACTGACCCACGCCAAACAATAAGAGTTTTGCGTTCTATTCACCTGGCTTGCCCAGGTGTTGGCGGCGCCCTGCGTCGCCATTGACTGCCCTGTAACAACAATAATTCCACAGGAGCTTCTTATGGTATTCACCAAGCGTTTCTCTCGAGCGCTGTTGGCGGTCGGCTTACCCTTGACCACCCACGTCGCATTCGCGGGCTACACCTTTGAGGACGGCGATCTCAAGGGCGAAGTCAATCTCACCGCAGGCGGGGCAACGTTGTTTACCCGTGGGGTCAACTTCGGCAGCGGCCGGGTCGATGCGCGCAACGGTAAAAACGGCGGCGCCCGGATCAACTGGCAAGAGGTTTACGTAAAACCGGGGGTCAAACTCGAGTACGCGCTGCAACCGGATTTTAGCCTGCTCGCGGGCGGTTCCCTGGTGGCGGCGAGCACCTTTGGCGATGGTGACGCGGGTGGCTTCAGCCGCAGTTCCGATGGCAAGGCCGCCGCCGAAGAACTCTATGGCGGTTTTCGCGCCGGCGAGTGGAAGCTCACCGCCGGCCGCCAGAACTACATGATCGGTACGGGGTTCATCGTCATGGATGGCAACCTCGACCAGTTCAAGGATGGCGCCTACTGGCTCGGCCCGCGAACCGCGTTCAGGGATTCGGCGATCCTCGCCTGGGATCATGGTGCGCTGAAGTCTCAGGCTTTCACCTTGCGCACCGATGATGACTTGGGCGATTTTCGCATGACCGGCGTCAACCTGGATTACAACCTCGATGACCAGGTGACGCTCGGCGCCATGGCCATGAAGGTCAATGCCCTTGGCCCCAGAGGTAGCACGCTCCCGCGCCGCCGGGACGGGATGCAGGTGTATAACCTGCGGGCGCTCAACGCCAAAGTGCCCGGCGTACAGGCGCTGACGCTGAATGCCGAGTACGCGCTGGAGCGGGGCAGCGGCGAGGGTGTCGATTACGCTGCCAGCGCCTGGTATGCCCAGGCCGACTATGCCTTCAACACCTTGCCGCTGACGCCGGTCCTTGGCTACCGCTACGCGAGCTTTTCCGGCGACGACAACCTCACCGACAACCGGCAAAAAGCCTGGGACCCACTGAGCAAAGGCTTCGTCGACTGGAGCACGTGGCTGGTCGGGGACGTGGTCGGCAATTACCTGCTGTTCAACAGCAACGAAAATGTCCAGCAGTTCTCCCTCAAGACCCACCTCAACGAAACCCTGACCCTCGGCGCGATTCACTACCAGTTCTGGCTGGATGAGAAAAACTACCTGGGCGCACCGGTCAGAGATCGGCGCTTTGCCGACGAAAGTGTGGTTTTCCTCGACTGGACACCCACGCCGTCGTTCTATACGTCGCTGTCCTACAACTGGGTCAAGCCACTGGCCACCGCCAAACAGGTGTTTGGCGATGACCAGACGTTCAGTGCGCTGGAACTGTATTTCACCTACCGCTATTAAGTGCTGCGAGCCATCGCGGCCGCGCTGGAGTGTTTTGATCATGAACAGATTTCTGCGTAATACCGTGCTGGGCACTGTCGCCTCGTTGCTCATCAGTGGTGTTTGCCTGGCTGAAGAACGAACCGTACGGATCTACAACTGGATCGAATACCTGCCACCCGAAGTGCTGAAGAGCTTCGAGGAAGAAACCGGCATTCGGCCTATTTATGATGTGTTCGACAGTGCCGAAACCATGGAGTCCAAACTGTTGACGGGCAACTCCGGGTACGACGTGGTGTTCCCCGGCACCGCTAACCTGGGGCACTTGATCACGGCCGGTGCCGTGCAACCGCTGGACCGCAAGCAGTTGCCCAACTGGCAGCACCTGGACCCGCAGTTCATGCAGTCCCTGGAAGCCGTGGGTGACACCGGCAACCGCTACGCCGCGCCTTACCTGTGGGGCACCACATTGATCGGCTACAACGTCGACAAGGTGCGCAAAGCCCTCGGCCCCGACGTGCAAATGAACAGCTGGGACATCATCTTCAAGGAAGAAAACCTCGCCAAGCTCGCCAGTTGTGGCGTGGGTTTCCTCGACGCCGGCAACGAGATCCTGCCGATTGCCTTGCACTACAAGGGCCTCGACCCTAATAGCCAGAAGCGTGAAGACTATGTGCAAGCCCAGGCGGTGATGATGAAGATTCGCCCTTACGTGACTTACTTCAACTCGTCGCGCTACGGCATGGACCTGGCCAACGGTGATATCTGTGTGGGCGTGGGCTGGTCCGGCGGCGTCGCACTGGCCATGCGCCTGGCAGATGCCGCCGGCAAGGGCGTCAAGGTCCAGATGGCACTGCCCAAGGAAGGCGCGCCGATGTGGTCGGACGTGATGATGATCCCGGCCAAGGCCCCTGATCTGGCGGAGGCCCATGCGTTCATCAATTACATCCTGCGCCCGGACGTGATTGCCCGTATCAGCAACAAGATCGGCTACCCCAACCCGAACAGGGACGCTACCGCGCTGGTGGACGCCAGCATCCGCAACGACCCCAACATGTATGTGCCGTACGAAGCGCGCAAGACCCTGTTTGCCCTGGAGCCGATTCCGGCCGCCGTGGAGCGCATCCGTACCCGCACCTGGACCGCCATCAAGAGCAACCGATGATCTGTGTGGCCCGGTGCGTGCGCGCCGGGCTCGACTCAGGAGGCAATCAGGCCTGCATGCCGTAAAACACCAGCTCGGTGATACGCCTGACCTGCAGGGAGTGCGCGTCGATATCCGGGTGTTCCTGGTTTACCAGCCTGAACAATTGCAGGTGCGAATAGTCGTTCAACAGGAACGCGGCCAATTCCACATCGAGTTGCGCGCGCAGCTTGCCGGCCCGTTGCAGTTCCCGCAGCAGTTCGCTGATTTCGGCCCTGAGCGCATCGTTCATGGCTCGGTAGCCTTCCGGCAGTCCATTGCTGCCGCCGAACAGGATCAGCGGCAGCAGTTCACGCCACAGGCTGGGGTGCATGACCTCCAGGGCATAGCCCGTGAGCAGGCGTTCCAGGTGGCAGAGCGCTTCGACCGGGTCGTCTATTTGGTGGATCAGGCTGCGGGTGTCGGTGATCGCGCGTTGATCGGCGTGGTGCAGGATCTCCAGGATGATTTCCTGCTTGTTGCCGAAGTACTTGAACACCGTCGGCGGCGACACTCCGGCCTGGCTGGCGATCTGTTCGATGGTGGTGTTCTGGAAACCCTGGCGCTCAAACAGTTCGACCGCAGCTTCACTGATAGCTTGCCGGCGCTCGGCTTTCTGACGTTCACGCAGTCCACTCACAGGAGATCCTTGTCACGAATAATAAAGAGGGGCGCGTGTCGGCCCCATACCCCTGCAAAATACTTAATTGGGTAAAGCTTTTAAAGCACTAATTGCCATTCAAGGAGTTTGCCGCCGGTGCTTCTTCATACGGTAAGCAAATTGAGCACGGCTGAGCCCCACGAGCCTGGCGGCCGCGGCCAGGTTGCCGGCGCTTTGTTGCAATGCTTCAGTAATCAGGCGCGATTCAAGGCCTTCAATGGAAACCCCCTGGTCCAACGGGTCGAGGGTATCCAGCAGCGTCGAGCGAGGCGCCTGCGCGGTATTTGACAGGCTGCCTTGGTCGTCGAGGCCATAGGGCTCGGCGGGCATCGGTTCGTTGCGAAACAGATGCACCAGGTCAATGGCCTGGCCTTCGTCGCTGGCGATCAGGCCGCGTTCGATGAGGTTTTGCAGCTCGCGCACATTGCCCGCGAAGTCGTAGCGCAGCAACGTCTTCAGGGCGCGCATGGTCAGGCCTGCCGGGGTCCGGGCGTAGTCCTGGCAGAAGCGCGTCAGGAACGCATTGATCAGTAGCGGGATGTCGTCCCGGCGTTCACGCAGCGGGGGCAGGGCGATGGGGTAAACGTTCAGCCGGTAGAACAGGTCTTCGCGAAAGCTTCCGTCTGCCACGGCTTTACGCAGGTCGATATTGGTGGCGGCCACCACGCGCACATCCACCTTGATCCCGCGCACCCCGCCGACCCGTTCGATTTCCCGTTCCTGCAAGGCTCGCAGCAACTTGCTTTGCCCGGGCAGGCTGAGGCTGGTGATTTCATCCAGGAACAGGGTGCCACCCTGGGCCCGTTCGAATCGCCCGGGGCGCGAGTGCGTAGCGCCGGTATAGGCGCCGCGTTCGACACCAAAGAGTTCGGCCTCCACCAGGTTATCCGGGATGGCGGCGCAATTGAGTGCCACAAACGGGCTGTCATGGCGACGACTGAGCTGGTGCAGCTGGCGCGCAAACATCTCTTTGCCCACACCGGACTCACCGCTGATCAGCACCGTCGCGGGCGTCAGTGCAACCCTTTGCAGCGCTTGCATCGCCGCGTTGAACGCAGCACTGGCGCCTACCAACGGTTGCAGCTGGCGGGTTCCGCCATTGCTGCCCACGGGGCCTGCGAGCGTGGGGGTGGCAGGGCCAGTGACGGCCTGGGACACATTCAGGTAGCGCAGGTCCTGTTCGACATCACCCCATTGCTCGGCCGTCTTGCCAATCACGCGGCAACGGCGATGGCCCATGCCACGGCATTCCACTTCGCGGAAAATCACCATTTGCCCGAAGAGGCCACTGACGAAGCCGATGGCGTAGCCGGTTTCGGTCCAGCACACCGGGTCCTGGCCGATGCCGTAAGCCCCTATATGTTCATCGGCTTCGCACGAGTGGTGCCAGAGAAATTCCCCTTCATAGAACCCCGAGTCGGCATCGAACTTGAAGTGCAGCGGTTCGACCTTGGTCATGCCTTCCAGGGTGTGCAGGTGTGTCCCGGCGCGAAACACCGCGGCGGCATCGGCCTGTGGCCAGCGCTCGCGGATCAAGCGCGCATCCCGTGCGCCGGAGGCATAACCGGTGCGGGTGAACAGGCCCCGGGCCTGGTCCAGTCCCAGGCGCTCGATGACCTCGGCGCGCAGGGCGCCGAACGACGAACTGTGCAGCAACAACATGCGTTGATCGTTGAGCCAGATGCGCCCGTCTTCAGGGGAAAAGAACAGGCAGTCGGCCAGTTCCGCCGTGGTGGGCGAGCTGCTGTCACTGAGTTGGCGACTGTCGCCTCGCGGAGGGTAGGGCGCGCTGGCCACCCGGTCGTCGGGCAGCGCGCTGTGGGGATTAGTCATTGTTATGCCCCTGCAAAGCGAGTGATCGATATGAGCAACTGCTCAGATAGTTATAAAACATAACCTTATCAATTGAACAAGTGGCTGAGCCCGGGTTTTTTGCGGGTCAACGCCCCAGGCGTGTGAGCGTTGCGCGGCAGGCCTCGACCCAGAGCCCTCGCCGGTTTATGTGCGCGCCGTTGCGTGCAAGCGGCACAGCCTTTGCTCAAGACTGGATGCGGCGTTTGCACCCTGTGCAGACGATGACAATTACAAGAACCGGAGTTGCCAATGCCAGTGTCTGAAACCACCCCCTTTCTACAGCGGGCCATCGCGTCCGAATGCCTGTTCAACGGCGACTGGATTCCCGTGTCGGGATCTGTGATTGACGTGATTGAACCCGCCACCGGCGAACCCCTGATGCGCTGCGCCATGGCCAACGCGGCCGACATCGCCATCGCCTGCCGCAGTGCGGCCCTGGCGCAGCCGGCCTGGGCTGCGTTGGGCCCACGGGAGCGCGCCGAGGTGTTTCGCAAGGCGGCGGACCTGGCCCAGCGGTCCTTCGCCGAGCTGGCGCTGTACGTCGCCCGGGAAACCGGGGGCGCGTTGTTCAAGGGCGAGCACGAAGTGCGTGAAGCGATTGTGCTGCTGCATCAGGCGGCGGGGCTGTTGTCCCAACCTCACGGGGTGGTGCTGCCCAGTGCAGCCGGCCGACTGTCCTATGCACGGCGCCAGCCCCACGGCGTGGTCGGGGTGATTTCACCGTTCAACTTTCCGCTGGTGCTGTCACTTCGCTCAGTGGCCCCGGCGCTGGCGGCAGGCAATGCAGTGGTGCTCAAGCCTGACCCGCAGACCCCGGTCAGCGGGGGGTTTCTCATTGCCCGGCTGTTTGAAGAGGCGGGCTTGCCCAAGGGCCTGCTGCAGGTGATGCCCGGCGCGGCGCCGGCGGGGGAAGCGCTGTGCCGCGATCCGAATGTGCGGATGATTGCGTTCACCGGGTCCACGGCGGCGGGGCGCAAAGTCGCTGAAGTGGCCGGGCGACACTTGAAAAAGGTTGCGCTGGAGCTGGGCGGGAAAAACCCGCTGATCATTCTTGAAGACGCCGACCTCGACCTGGCCGCGAGCAATGCAGCCTGGGGCGCCTGGCTGCATCAGGGGCAAATCTGCATGGCGACCGGGCTGATTCTCGTGCATCAATCCATCGCCGAAAGCCTCACCCGCAAGCTGGTGGACAAGGCCCGGACACTCACGGTGGGCAATGCCGCCCGGGGTGAAGCGGCGCTCGGCCCGTTGATCAACCAACGGCAATTGCTGCGCGTGCACGAGATCGTCAGTGACAGCCTGCAGGCCGGCGCACGGCTCGAGGCGGGCGGCGACTATGACCGGTTGTTCTACCAGCCCACCGTGCTCAGTGGCGTACGTCCGGGCATGCGCGCCTTTGAGGAAGAGCTGTTCGGCCCGGTGGCCACGGTGGTCAGCTTTACCACCGACGAGGAAGCGATCGAACTGGCCAACCGCACGGAGTACGGCCTCTCGGCCGCCATCATCTCGCCGTCGGTTGGGCGCGCCATGGCCATCGGTGAGCGGCTGGACTGCGGCCTGCTGCACATCAACGACCAGACCGTGGCCGACGAATGCATCAACCCGTTCGGCGGGCGCGGTGCTTCCGGCAACGGCGGCAGCGTCGGCGGGCCGGCCGACTGGGACGAGTACAGCCAGTGGCAGTGGGTCACGCTGAAAAATACGCCGCCTGTCTATCCATTCTGAGCCATAGCCGTTCTGGGCGCTGGCTCATCGCTTTGTTACCCCCGTGCCTATACAAAAATAAGAGGGCTTGAACATGAACCTGAACAACAAAACCCTGATTGTCACCGGCGTCGCTTCAGGCATTGGCGCCGAACTGGCGCGGCTCGCGCGTTTCCAGGGGGCCACGGTGATCGGCGTGGATCGCCATGAACCGCAACTGACCCTGGATGGTTTCTTCCAGGCTGACCTGGGTGACCCTGTCAGCATTGATGCGCTGGTGGCGCGCCTGCCCGCGCGGGTCCACGGGCTGTGCAACATCGCTGGTGTGCCTGGTACGGCGCCCGTGCACGCGGTGGCCACGGTCAATTACCTGGGGCTGCGGCACCTGACTCAATCGCTGCTGCCACGCATGCCGGCGGGCGGCAGCATCGTCAATGTCGCCTCGGTGCTTGGCGCGCAATGGCCGCAACGGCTGGAGCTGCACAAGGCGCTGGCCGCGATACCCAGCTTCGAGGCCGGGCAGCAGTGGCTGGCGGCCAATCCGGTGGAGCAGGGCAGCTGTTATCAATACTTCAAGGAGGCGCTGATCGTGTGGAGCTTCCAACAATCCCAGGGCTGGTTTCGCGATCACTCGGTGCGTATCAACTGCGTGGCGCCGGGGCCGGTGTTTACCCCGATTCTCGGCGATTTCGTCAGCATGCTCGGGCCGCAGCGGGTGGCCGAGGACAGCCAGCGCATGACCCGTCCAGCCCTGGCCGATGAGGTGGCGGCGGTGATTGCCTTCCTCTGCTCGGACGCTGCGCGCTGGGTCAACGGGGTCAATCTACCGGTGGATGGCGGTTTGGCCGCCACCTACGTGTAGGGCCTGCCACAGCAATAAATCCCGGTGCGGGCCCTACGTGCCGGGAGTCTTGAACAACAACAAAAATACAGGACATACAAGATGCTCAAGCCTATCTTGCGGACGGTTGCGGCCACGACATTTGTCGCGCTGACATCGACTGCACATGCTTACGACCTGCCCGGACTCAACCTCGGCACCACCAGTTTCTACGACGGCTCGCCAGCGCCGGCCGGCCCTGGCTGGTACCTGGAGGAGTACCTGACCTACTCGCGGTCCAACCGTTTCAATGATGCCCACGGCAACAAGCTGGCGCTGCCCAAGCAGGACCTGGAAGTGGTGGCGCCCACCACGCAGATCATCTACGTCGGCCAACCCCTGGCCAATGGCGCGATGCCCGGCTTCACCCTGATCAACACTTCCCTGGCCCGGGTGAATGTCGACGATGGGTTGAACAATGCGGCGCTGAGTTCCCGTGCTGGCGTCGGTGACCTGACGGTCGGTGCCTTCCTGCAACTGCCAACCCTGAATCGCGCTGATGGCAGCCCGCTGTTGACCCAGCGTGCCGAGGCTGATGTTTCGATCCCGGTGGGGGCCTATGACCGCCATCGCTCGATCAACCCCGGCAGCAACTTCTGGTCATTCAACCCGTATTACGCGGCGACGTACTGGTTCAGCCCGACATGGTCGGCGAGCGGGCGTTTCATGTACCTGTGGAATGGCAAGAATGATGATCCGCAGGCAGGCTTCGGGGATGTTTCCGATACCCAGGCCGGCCAGGCATTGCATGCCAACCTGACGCTGCAATATGCCTTGAGCCAGCAACTGAGCGTGGGGGTGAACGGCTATTGGTTGAAGCAGATCACCGACACCCAGGTCGCTGGGCACGCCGTGAGCGGGCGCCGGGAAAAGGTCTGGGCCATTGGCCCAGGCCTGGTCTATGCGTTCAGCAAGGAGGAGGTGCTATCGGTAAACGCCTACTTTGAACAGCAGGCGCAGAACCGCACCGAGGGCAACAAACTGGTGCTCAACTGGCTGCATAAGTTCTAGTAGGCGCGGTACGCACCATCACGCTGATGATGGTCAGTGCGGCAATCACCACCCCGGGGGACGTCGCCAGCAGTACCCCCGCGGTGCCGGCGCCGGCAGCGAGGAGTTGCCCGGCCGCCAGCGGCCCGGCCACCGAACCCAGGCGGCCCACTGCCACGGCGGCCCCGACGCCGGTGGCACGCACCGAGGTGGGATACGAGGGCGGTGCCGAGGCGTACAGCACCAACTGCGCAGCCATCACGAACAAACCGGCGGCAAAGCCGGCAATGGCCATGGGTACGATGCCCACTGACAGCCCGACCCCGGCCAGGGCCGCCAGCAGCCCGGCGTACACAGACAGCACCACTTTGAGGGCATTACAGCGGTCCAGCAGCACGCCGCCGAGCAGCGACCCCAGGGCGCCGCCGATATTGAAGAGCATCTGCACCATGCCCGCCTGGGGTTTGCTGAAACCCTGTTCCAGCAACAGCGACGGCAGCCAGTTAAGCAGCATGTACATCACGGTCAGGGTGAAGAAGTAGCTGAGCCACAAGGCCAGCGTGGTGCGCGCGCGACCGTCGCCGAACAGCGCCTGGCCGGTGGAGGGGCGGGCGCCGTGGGTGTTGTCGAGCTGTTGGCGAAAGGCACTGGATTCAGGCAGCAGCAGGATCATCAACGGCACGGCCAGCAAGGGCGCCAGGCCGCCGATAATAAACGTGGTCTGCCAGTGCTCACTGGAAAACATCGCCACCACCGCGGCCAATGCTCCCCCCAGCGGCACCCCGCAGTACATCACGCTGATGGCCGTGCCACGGTTGCGTTCGCTCACCGCTTCGGCGCACAGCGCGATCAGGTTGGGCAACGCTGCGCCCAGCCCCAGGCCGGTGAGAAAGCGCACCAGCAACAAGCTTGAGTAGCTCTCGACAAATGCGGTGCTCAGTGAAAACAACCCGAACAGCAGCACGGCGCTGACCAGGATTTTCTTGCGCCCGATCCGGTCGGCAACCCAGCCCCCGAAGAACGCCCCCGGCAGCAGGCCGATGATGCCGACGCTGAACACCCAGCCGAGCATCTTCGGATCCAGGGCGAAGGTTTGACGTAACCCAGCGGCGGCGGTGCCGGCGGCTTGCAGATCGAACCCTTCGATCAGCGCAACGATAAAGCACAACGCAATAGTCAGCGTCGAACGACGCGATGGACTGTCCATGGCAAACCTCATTGTTGTTTTTGTTGTGGTGGCGAGCTTGAGTGGCTGCTAAGGATTAAGATAACAAATATAACTAAAAACGAATCGAGGAATAAAATCAGTAAAAAAACAGAATAAAGTGATTAAATTCAATTGATTGAGATATTTGTTTGTTCATGGATAAAAAATAGATAGCTTTATTAATGTTCGATTATCGGTCAGTTACGGTTGACGAGTACCGTCGGCTGTTTCCATTCTTGGCTCGCGAGGCTCACAGGGCCGAGCGTGTGCCAACCCAATAACAACAACAAAAATGGACATCGAACATGCCAGAACTCCCTTTGGAGGATGCCGTTGCAGCGGCGTCCGTCTCCTGTGTGTCGAACAACACTCCACGCTGGCTGATGGCATTGTTGGCCTTGAGCGTGCTGCCCGGTTCGCTGTGGGCTGCAGGCTTTATCGACGACAGCCACGGCACCCTGACCTTGCGCAATTACTACCTGGACCGCGACTACAAGGATGACGGTGCGAAGACCGCCGCACGGGAATGGGCCCAGGCGTTCATCCTCAACCTGGAATCGGGTTACACCCCTGGCCCGGTCGGCTTTGGCCTGGATGTACGCGGGTTGATGGGGGTCAAGCTCGACTCTTCGCCGGACCGCAGCGGTACCGAGTTGTTGCCGGTGTCGGCCAGCGACAAGCGCGCCGCCGACGACTACTCGCGCCTGGCCCCAACCGCCAAACTGCGGTTCGCCCAAACCACGGTCAAGGCCGGCGATGTGTCGATCTTCCTGCCGTTTGCCTTTGCCAGTCCCTCGCGGCTGCTGCCGCAAACGTTTCGCGGCACCACGTTGAGCTCCAAGGACATCGATGGCCTGACCCTCAACACGGGCTATATCGACCGCATCAACAAGCGCGACTCCACCGACTACCAGGCCATGACCATCGCCTCGCCCAACCGGCGCTTCAACGCCACCGCCACCACCTCGCACCTGGCTTATGTGGGCGGTGATTACCAGGTCAATAAAGACCTCAGCCTGCGGGTTTATCACTCGCAGATCGCGGACCTCTACCAGCAGGACACCTTGGCGCTGCTGCACAACCTGCCGGTGGGCGATGGTGTGCTCACCAGCGACCTGCGCAGTTTTTTCAGCCGTGAGGATGGCAGTGCCAAGGCGGGCAAGGTGGATAACCGCAACCTCTCGGCGTTGTTTGGCTACCGCCTGGGCGGCCATCGCGTCAGCCTTGGCTACATGCACTCAAGCGGGGAGACGGCCACGCCCTATATCTCGGGAACGGAGTTGATGGGCATGAGCGAACTGACCATGAGTTCGGACTTTCTCAACGCCAAGGAGCGCACCTGGCAAGCCATCTACGACTATGACTTCGCGGCATCGGGTGTGCCGGGGTTGAAGACTCGGCTGCGCTATGTGCGTGGCGACCACATCGAACTGGCCGCTTTGAACGCCGAGGATCGCAAGGAGCGCGAGTTCCAGATGGAACTGGGGTATGTGATTCAGAGCGGCCCGCTGAAGAACGTCGGGTTCATGGCGCGCAAGTCGATCTACCGCAATGACTTCCCGAGCGGCGCGGCCTTTCGCGATGAAAACCAGACCCGTTTCCTGGTGCTCTACACCGTGGCGCTCTGGTAGGCCGATCAGTCCTGGTAGACCTTCTTCAGCAAGCGCAGCAGCTCTTCACGTTCCTGGCCGTCGAGGGCGGCCGTGGCGTCGAGGTCACTCTGGGCGGCGATCGCCTTGAGTTCCTTGAGCAGGGTTTCGCCGCTCTTGCTGAGGAAGATCCCGTAGGAGCGCTTGTCCGGTTTGCAGCGTACCCGCACGGCCAGAGCGCGGCTTTCCAGCTTGTTCAGCAATGGCACCACCTGGGGCGGCTCGATGGCCAGGGCGCGAGCCAGGTCGGCCTGCATCAGCCCGGGGTGCTGCTCGATGATCGCCAGGGCCGAGAACTGCGCCGGGCGCAGGTCGTGGTCCGATAACCGGCCGATCAGGTTCTGGAACAGCTTGAGCTGGGCGCGGCGCATGGCGTAACCGATCAGATCGTCCAGGGCTGAATCCAGCGGCGGCCGTACCTCGTCGTTGTCGGGCAGGGCCTGGCTGGCGGTGGCGATGGTGGAAGGCTTGGCCATTGGCAGTGCAATCCTCAGAAGGTGCAGGTTAATAAGAGTATCTAGTTTGCCGGTGTTGGCGCGCTATGGCTATGCCGGGTTTTGAAAGCGCCTGCACCGCGCGGGTTTTAAGCAGGAAAAATATTGGTTATTCAGATTAATAGTTAATTGACATAACTATATTTGCGGTTTAATTTCGAATCATCTTCACACCCAGAACAAGAGCGTACCGCCATGAGCAATTACGAAGGCCGTTGGACCACAGTCAAGGTTGAGATCGAAGAAGGCATCGCCTGGGTCATTCTCAATCGTCCGGAAAAACGCAACGCCATGAGTCCGACCCTGAACCGGGAAATGATCGACGTCCTGGAAACCCTCGAGCAGGATCCTGCCGCCGGCGTGCTGGTCCTCACCGGTGCGGGCGAAGCCTGGACGGCGGGCATGGACCTCAAGGAATACTTCCGCGAAGTGGATGCCGGCCCGGAAATCCTCCAGGAAAAAATCCGCCGCGAAGCCTCGCAATGGCAATGGAAACTGCTGCGCATGTACGCCAAGCCGACCATCGCCATGGTCAATGGCTGGTGCTTCGGCGGTGGCTTCAGCCCGCTGGTGGCGTGCGACCTGGCGATCTGCGCCGACGAAGCGACCTTCGGCCTCTCGGAAATCAATTGGGGCATCCCGCCGGGCAACCTGGTGAGCAAGGCCATGGCCGACACCGTGGGCCATCGTCAATCGCTGTACTACATCATGACCGGCAAGACCTTTGGCGGGCAGAAAGCTGCGCAAATGGGCCTGGTCAACGAAAGCGTGCCCCTGGCTCAACTGCGCGAAGTGACCATCGAACTGGCGCGCAACCTGCTGGAGAAAAACCCGGTGGTGCTGCGTGCCGCCAAGCATGGCTTCAAGCGCTGCCGTGAACTGACCTGGGAGCAGAACGAGGATTACCTCTACGCCAAGCTCGACCAGTCGCGCCTGCTCGACACCGAAGGCGGTCGCGAGCAGGGCATGAAACAGTTCCTTGACGACAAGAGCATCAAGCCTGGCTTGCAGGCCTATAAACGCTGAAGGGCGCGGCCGCCTGGCCGCGCCGTTGTACCCTGCTTGAACGTATTCCCGATAAAGACAATAAAGAGGAATCACCATGCTGGACGTGCCCCTGTTGATCGGCGGCCAGTCGTGCCCCGCCCGTGACGGTCGAACCTTCGAACGTCGCAACCCGGTGACCGGTGAAGTGGTCTCGCGGGTGGCTGCGGCGACCCTGGAAGATGCCGACGCCGCGGTCGCCGCCGCCCACGCCGCGTTCCCCGCGTGGGCGGCGCTGGCGCCCAACGAACGCCGCACCCGCTTGCTCAACGCTGCCGAGCAATTGCAGGCGCGCAGCAGCGAATTCATCGCCGCCGCCGGCGAGACCGGCGCCATGGCCAACTGGTATGGCTTCAACGTGCGTCTGGCGGCCAACATGCTGCGCGAAGCGGCGTCGATGACCACCCAGATTACGGGGGAGGTGATTCCCTCGGATGTTCCCGGCAGTTTCGCCATGGCCTTGCGTCAACCGTGCGGTGTGGTGCTGGGCATCGCGCCGTGGAACGCTCCGGTAATCCTCGCCACGCGCGCCATCGCCATGCCGCTGGCCTGCGGTAACACCGTGGTGCTCAAGGCCTCGGAGCTGAGCCCGGCGGTGCACCGCCTGATCGGCCAGGTATTGCAGGACGCCGGCCTGGGCGATGGCGTGGTCAACGTCATCAGCAATGCCCCGGCCGATGCCGCCGCGATTGTCGAGCGATTGATCGCCAACCCGGCCGTGCGGCGGGTCAACTTCACCGGCTCGACCCATGTCGGGCGGATTGTCGGCGAGCTCTCGGCGCGTCACCTCAAGCCGGCGTTGCTGGAACTGGGTGGCAAGGCGCCGTTGCTGGTGCTCGACGATGCCGATCTTGACGCGGCTGTGGCGGCGGCGGCCTTTGGCGCCTATTTCAACCAGGGCCAGATTTGCATGTCCACCGAACGCCTGATCGTCGATGCCAGGGTCGCCGATGCGTTCACCGCCAAGCTGGCGGCCAAGGTCGCGACCCTGCGTGCGGGTGACCCTGCTGCGGCGGATTCGGTACTCGGTTCACTGGTGGACGCCAGCGCCGGCACACGCATCAAGGCCCTGATCGACGATGCCCTGGCCAAGGGCGCGCGGCTGGTGATAGGCGGCCAGCTCGAGGGCAGCATCTTGCAGCCGACCCTGATCGATGGCGTCACCGAACACATGCGCTTGTACCGCGAAGAGTCCTTTGGCCCGGTGGCCGTCCTGCTGCGTGGTGAGGGTGATGAAGCCTTGTTGCGCCTGGCCAACGATTCCGAGTTCGGCTTGTCGGCGGCGATCTTCAGTCGCGACACCGGGCGCGCGCTGGCACTGGCGCAGCGGGTCGAGTCGGGTATTTGCCATATCAACGGCCCGACCGTGCATGACGAAGCGCAGATGCCGTTTGGTGGAGTCAAGTCCAGTGGGTACGGCAGCTTTGGTGGCAAGGCGTCCATTGAGCACTTCACGCAATTGCGCTGGGTGACCTTGCAGAACGGGCCACGGCATTACCCGATCTGAGCAGTTGCTGCGACATAACAATAACAAGGCGGCTGTGATCCGCCTTGCTGGAGGACATCCTTGTGAGTTCCGAATTCCGACCGCAACCCCAGCCCGCACCGCGATACCGCGAGGTCTCCATCGGCCACGCACCGGTGGCGGTCACTGAAGAACACGGCGTGTTGCACATGCGCTCCCTGGAACCCCTGGCCGAGTTGCCGGCGCGCCTGCTCGATCGCCTGGTGCATTGGGCTCGGGTACGGCCCGAGCAGACGTTTATCGCGGCACGCCAGGCCGGTGGGGATTGGCGCCGTGTCAGCTACCGCGAAATGCTCGACAGCGTGCGCGCAATTGCCCAGGGCCTGCTCAGCTACGGGCTGTCGGCGCACAAGCCGCTGGCCTTGCTGTCCGGCAACGACATTGAGCATTTGCAGGTCGCCCTCGGCGCCATGTACGCCGGTATTCCGTACTGCCCGGTCTCGCCGGCGTACGCGTTGTTGTCCCAGGATTTCGCCAAGCTACGGCATGTCTGTGACCTGCTGCAACCCGGGCTGGTGTTCGTCAGCGATGCGGCGGCCTACCAGCGTGCGATCGAGGCCGTATTGCCGGCCGAAACCCCGTTGATCTGCGTGCGCGGCCAAGTGCCCGGGCGCAGCCAGATAAGCTTCGCCAGCCTGTTGCACACGCCGGGGGGCGCTGAGGCCGAGCAGGCCTTCAATGCCACCGGTCCCGACAGCATTGCCAAGTTTCTCTTCACCTCGGGCTCGACCAAATTGCCCAAGGCCGTGATCACCACCCAGCGCATGCTCTGCGCCAACCAGCAGATGCTGCTGCAGACGTTTCCGGTGTTCGGTGAGGAACCTCCGGTGCTGGTGGACTGGCTGCCGTGGAATCACACCTTTGGCGGCAGCCACAACGTCGGCATTGTGCTCTACAACGGTGGCACCTTTTATCTGGACGACGGCAAGCCCACGGTCCAGGGTTTTGCCCAGACCTTGCGCAACCTCAAGGAAATTTCGCCCACGGCTTACCTGACGGTCCCCAAGGGCTGGGAAGAGCTGGTCAACGCCCTGGAACAGGACGCCGAGTTGCGCGAGCGTTTTTTTGCGCGGATGAAACTGTTCTTCTTCGCCGCCGCCGGCCTGTCCCAAAGTATCTGGGATCGCCTCGACCGCGTGGCCGAACAGCACTGCGGTGAGCGCATCCGCATGATGGCCGGGCTGGGCATGACCGAAGCCGCGCCGTCCTGCACCTTCACCACCGGGCCGTTGTCCATGGCCGGCTATATCGGTCTGCCCGCGCCGGGCTGCGAGGTGCGCCTGGTGCCGGTGGACGGCAAGTTCGAAGGGCGCTTTCGCGGGCCGCATATCATGCCGGGATACTGGCGGGCGCCCCAGCAAACCGCCGAAGTGTTCGACGAACAGGGGTTCTACTGTTCAGGAGACGCGATCAAGCTCGCCGATCCTCGGCAGCCGCAACTGGGCCTGATGTTCGATGGGCGAATTGCCGAGGATTTCAAGCTCTCTTCCGGGGTGTTTGTCAGCGTGGGTCCGTTGCGCAATCGCGCGGTGCTCGACGGCTCGCCCTATGTGCAGGACCTGGTGATTGCCGCGCCCGATCGCGAGTGCCTCGGAGCACTGGTGTTCCCCAGGCTCTACGAATGCCGTCGGCTGGCGGGCCTGGACGCCGCCGCCAGCGATGCCGACGTGCTCGGCAGCGCGCCGGTGCGCCAGTGGTTCGGCGACTGGTTGCAACGCCTCAATCGCGAGGCCACCGGCAATGCCAGTCGCCTGGAATGGATTGCCTTGCTCGACGAGCCGGCGTCCATCGACCGTGGGGAAATCACCGACAAAGGTTCGATCAACCAGCGCGCCGTGCTGCAATGGCGCGCGGCGAAGGTCGAGGCGTTGTATCGCGGCGAAGAGGCCACGATCCTGCGCGCCGAGCCGAAACCTTGAGCGGGCAGTATTCGGCATTTGCCGATGTGGCAATTCTCGAGGCCGTGCGCACCCCCTGGATTGACCTGGGTGGAGCACTGTCTCAGGTCTCACCCATCGACCTGGGGATCAAGGTAGGCCGTGAGGTACTGGCCCGGGCGGGTATTGAACCGCAGGCAGTGGACAGCGTCCTGGCCGGCTCCATGGCCCAGGCCAGTTTCGATGCCTACTTGCTGCCACGGCATATCGGCTTGTACAGCGGGGTGGCGCAAGCGGTCCCGGCACTGGGGGTGCAGCGCATCTGCGCCACCGGTTTCGAACTGTTGCGCCAGGCTGCCGGGCAACTGCAGGACGGCGTGCAACTGGCCTTGTGTGTGGCCAGTGAATCCATGTCGCGCAACCCCATCGCGGCTTACACCCACAGGGGCGGGTTTCGTCTTGGCGGCGAGGTCCAGTTCAAGGATTTTCTGTGGGAGGCCTTGTACGACCCGGCCCCGGGCCTGGACATGATCGCCACGGCCGACAACCTGGCGCGCCGTTATGGTCTGGGCCGCGAGGCGGTGGACCGCTACGCCTGCGCCAGCCACCAGCGAGCGTTGCAGGCGCAGCGTGACGGCGCTTGGGTTGACGAGGTGGTGGCGGTCGATAACCAGCTATTCGAGCTTGAGGGATACCAGCCCAGAGGCATCAGCCTGGCGCGTCGGACCGCTGCCGTCAGCGAGGACAGCCACCCTCGGCCCACCGACCTTGCGAGCTTGAAACGCTTGCGCGCCGTGCATCCCGGCGGCGTGCAAACCGCCGGCAACAGTTGTGCCGTGGTGGATGGCGCGGCGGCGGCGTTGGTGGGCCGCGCCTCGGCCTGCATGCGGCCGGCCCTGGCGCGGTTGCTGGCCAGCGCGGTGGTCGGCGTGGCCCCCGAGTTCATGGGCATCGGCCCGGCACCGGCGATTCGTCTGCTGCTGCAACGCAGCGGGTTGAATCTGGATGACATCGGCCGCTTCGAGATCAACGAAGCCCAGGCCGCCCAAGTGCTGGCGGTGGCCCATGAACTTGAGCTGGACAGCGCCCGCCTCAACGTCCAGGGCGGTTCGCTGGCACTGGGGCATCCACTGGCTGCCACTGGCCTGCGCCTGGTCATGTCCCTGGCCCGACAACTGCGTCAGCACAACCTGCGCTACGGGATTGCCGCGGCGTGTGTGGGCGGCGGGCAGGGCATGGCGCTGCTGATCGAGAACCCTGCTTTTCGCGCTTGAGTACGTGATTCTTTTTAGTTGATGAGGTGTCCCGATGTGGAGCTATGAGGCGCCCCTGCGCGATATGCAATTTGTCCTCGAACACTGGTTGCAGGCGCCCGACAGCTGGCGACGCAACCCGGCGTTCGAGGCCCTCGACCTGCCGCTGGCATTTCAAGTATTGGAGGAGGCGGCACGCTTCAGCCAGGGCGTGCTGGCGCCGTTGAACAGCCGCGGTGATCGCCAGGGCTGCCGCTGGCAGGCGGGCCAGGTCAGCACCCCGGACGGCTTCGTCGAGGCCTATCGTGCTTACGTCGAGGGTGGTTGGCCGGCGCTGGCGTGCGCCGAAGAGCTCGGCGGGCAGGGCCTGCCGCAACTGCTTGATGCGGCGCTGCAAGAAATGCTCTACGCCAGTAACCATGCCTGGGCCATGTACACCGGGATCGCCCACGGCGCCTACCTGTGCCTCAAGACTCACGCCGCCCCTTGGCTGCAGGCACGCTACTTGCCGGAGATTGTCAGTGGCCAGGCGTTGCCCACCATGTGCCTGACTGAGTCCCAGGCTGGCAGCGATGTCGGTTTGCTGCGCTGTCGCGCTGAACCCCAGGCGGATGGCAGCTATCGCTTGAGCGGCAGCAAGCTGTTTATCTCCGGCGGTGAGCATGACCTCACGGCCAATATTCTGCACCTGGTGCTGGCGCGCCTGCCCGATGCGCCGCCGGGCAGTCGCGGCATTTCACTGTTCCTGGTACCCAAGCAGCTGGACGATGGCCGGGCCAATGGTGTGCATTGCGACGGTATCGAACACAAGATGGGCATCAGGGGCAGCGCCACCTGCTCCCTGGTATTCAACGCCGCCCAAGGCTGGCTGATCGGTGATGCCAATCAGGGCCTGGCGGCGATGTTCGTGATGATGAATTCGGCGCGCCTGCATGTCGGCCTGCAAGGTCTGGGGCATGTCGAGGCGGCTTGGCAAAATGCCCGGCAGTACGCTGCCGAGCGTGTGCAGATGCGTGCACCGTCAAGGCCCGAAGACGTGGCGGCCCAGGCCGCTGACCCGATCCGTTATCACCCGGCCATGCGCCGCGTGTTGCTGGAGCTGCGCACCACCAGCGAGGGCATGCGCGCCATCGGCTATTGGGCGGCGCACCTGCTGGATCAAGCCGAGCATGGCCAGGATTCGTCGGCCGCCCGGTTGGCGCCTTTGCTGACGCCCATCATCAAGGCGTTTTTCACCGAGCAGGGCTTTCGTCAGGCGAGCAATGCGCTGCAGGTATTCGGCGGTTACGGCTATGTCACCGAGTTCGCCATCGAGCAAACCCTGCGGGACAGCCGCATCGCGATGATCTACGAGGGCAGTAACGAGATCCAGGCCAATGACCTGTTGCTGCGCAAAGTGCTGGGGGATGAAGGTCGAGCCTTTGGCCTGCTGCTGGCCGAGTTGCGTGCCGAGGCCGGGCAGGGCGTGCAATATGTCGAGTGCGCAGGGTTCTCCCGCGCATTGGGCAGCCTGTGCGACGCGCTGGCCAGTGTGGTGAGCGCCGTGCATGAACGCGCGCAGGAAGACAGTGAATACCCCTATCGGGCCGCGCCGGATTTCCTCCAGCTCTGTGGCGTGGTGTTGCTGGCCTTTGCCTGGGCGCGGGCTGCGCGGGTCTCCAGGGCATTGCCCGAAGACGATCCATTGCGTGCCGCCAAGCTGCAAAGCGCCGGGTTCTTTTTCGATTACCTGCCGTCGCGGCTGGCGCAACACCTGGGTGCCATAGAGGGGGCGCGCGCCGCGCTGGCGTTCGTCTGACGGGATCGGATGCTTGCGGTACTATGGCAGGCCACGTTTTCTGGAAGTTGCCTGGATGAGTAAGCCCGGTCAATTGGTGCTGGTTGCACTGCGCAAGATGATTGCCAACGGGGAGTTGGTGGCGGGGGAGCGCCTGATGGAAACCCCTACGGCGCAACGCTTTGGTGTGTCGCGCATGCCGGTGCGCATGGCATTTCGTACCCTGGAGCAGGAAGGGCTGCTGGTGCCGTTTGGCGGGCGCGGCTATCAGGTGCGGTCGGTCAGCGCCAGCGACATTGCCGGCGCCGTCGAAGTGCGCGGTGTGCTGGAAGGCCTGGCTGCACGGCAAGCCGCCGAGCAGGGTCTTTCCGACGCGGCGCGTGCGGCGCTGGAGCGCTGCCTGGTGGAAGGCGACCAACTGTTCGAGAAAGGCTACGTGACCGAAGATGACCTCGAGGTTTACCACGACCTGAACATGCGCTTTCACCAGGTCATTGTGGAGGGCAGCCACAACCCCGCGATCACGGATGCGCTGGCACGCAATGATCACCTGCCCTTCGCATCGGTGACCGCGCTGGCGGTGGATCGTGAGGACATGGCTCGTGAATACCGACGCTTCAACTATGCCCACATGCAGCATCACTCGGTGTTCGATGCCCTGGTCAATCGCCAGGGCGCGCGCGCCGAAGCCATCATGCGCGAACACGCCAATGCGACATTGCGTTATGCCGAGATCTTCAGTTCAACCACCGCCGACGCGCGCATGAAGGTGATTTTGCCCGCGTCGTGACACGGTTCAGATGTCCAGCACCAGCAGTGGCGTTTTCGAGCGTGAGCAGCAGGGCGTGAACTGGTCATTCAGCGCCTGTTCCTGCTCGGTGAGGAACAGGTCGCGGTGCTCCGGGATGCCGTCCAGCACACGGGTCAGGCAGGTGCCACAGATCCCTTGTTCGCAGGACACGGCAATCTCGATGCCTTGGCTTTCCAGGACCTGGACCACGGTTTTGTCGGCGGGGATCGTGAAGACCTGGCCGCTGCTACCGAGCTTCACCGAAAAGCTCCCGTCGAGGCTGTTGTCCACTGGCGCCGCCGAGAAGTACTCGCGATGCAGGCAGTCCTCCTGCCAGCCCTGTGCCCGTGCGCTGTCGAGCACGTGTTGCATGAAGCCGCCGGGGCCGCAGACATACAAGTGCACATCGTCTGCGGGCGCAGCCAACACCTCGGCAGTCTTGAGGGCCGTGTGGGGCTGCTCATCGAAATGCAGGAACACGCGCTCGGCAAACGGTGACGCCTTGAGCCGCTGTACAAACGCAGCACGCTCACTGGCGCGAGCACAATAATGCAGGTCGAAGTCCGCACCTGCATGGGCCAGGCGCTCGGCCATGCACAGGATCGGGGTGATGCCGATGCCGCCGGCGAACAGCAGGCTGCGTCGCGCTTCATGGGCCAGGGGGAATAGATTGCGTGGTTCGCTGATCGTCAGGTGGGCGCCCTCGTGTACCTGCTCGTGCAAGCTGCGCGAGCCGCCGCGAGAAGCCGGGTCGTTGAGTACGCCGATCAGATAGCGATGACGCTCTTCGGGGTGATTGCACAGCGAATACTGGCGCACCAGTCCGTCCGGCAGATGCACGTCAATGTGCGCGCCGGCACTGAAGGCGGGCAGCGACTGGCCATCGACCCTGGCCAGTTCATAGCTGCAAATGTCTTGGGCTTCGTTATTACGGGATACCACCACCACATCGATCATGTTCGGTCCTCGCAGTGTTGTCGCGCCGTTCAGGCGGTGGTGGTCGTGATCAGTTGTGGTTCGAGGGTGCGTTCCTTGGCGATCAGTCGGTCCAGGATTTTGCGCGACTGCACGCCGCCGGCATCGATATTCAACTTGAGCAGGTTGCGTTGCGGGTGGGCCAGCAGGTTCTGCTGCTGACGTTCGAGCATCTCCAGGTCTTCGCTGAAAATCTTCCCTTGGCCTTCGCGAATGCTGGCGGTCAGCGCCTCATCGTGAGGGTTGAAGTTGCGCGCCATGCCCCAGAAATACCAGATCGACGTCTCGGTTTGCGGGGTGATGAAGTCGACCACGATGCTTGCCGCCTTGTGTTCGGGCGCTGCTTGGTAGCCGCCCTTGCCGGCGTGGGCCACGCCGACTTCGATCAGCACATGGCTGGGCGGGGTGAAGCGACAGATCTGCCAGCGGTCCACCGGCACATCGTCGGCGAGGTTGTTGCCGCGCAGGGCCATGCGCCAGAACGGCGGAGCCATGATGTTTTCCATGTGCCGGGCGGTGACGACTTCGTCGCCTTCAACCGTGGTGACGGGAGGCGCTTCATCGATTTCCTTTTGGCCGATGCTGGAAGCGTGGACGTAGGTTTCGTGGGTCAGGTCCATCAGGTTGTCGATCATCAGGCGGTAATCGCACTGGATGTCAAACAGCCCGCCGCCGTACGCCCACTGGTCACTCACTGCCCACTCCAGGTGATGTATCAGCGCCGGGTCGGCAAGGGCCTGATCGCCGGGCCATACCCAGATAAAACCATAGCGTTCAACCGCGGCAAAGGTCTTGTTGCACGGAAAACCACGCACCCGCTGCCCGGGCATTTCGACGGTCTTACCGTCGGCCCCCATGACCAGGCCGTGATAGCCACACACCAGGTTGCCATTTTCGACATAACCCAGTGAAAGCGGTGCGCCGCGATGGGGGCAGAAGTCTTCGACGGCTACGACGCTGCCTTGCGAGCCACGATAAAACACCATTTTTTCACCGCAGATCTGCCGACCCAGGGGTTTTTGGGCGATTTCATCGGGTGTGCAGGCGACGTACCAAGTGTTTTTGGGGTACATGGCGACTCTCTGGCTGGTTAATTATTTTTGTTTAATGGATCCATTAGATTTCCAGAGCTGCTATGAGTCAATATATATGGCAGTGATTTTGAGGTTATTATGGGCGATTATCGACCAATGGATTCTTATTGGATCCATTGAGTGGGCGGCGTTTGGTGCGCTGATGGCAAAGAAAGGCCTGCCAAAAATACCCTGTCTAGATCATCGGGCGTAACCAAGCCCTTCACCGGACATCCGCTACTTTTTTGCGCAGAAATGGGAAGTTGCTGCGTCATTTGGTAGCAAATCGCTTTACCCGCTTTGCGTAATTTCCCCCACCCGAACGGAAGACTTCATTTAAATCAATGACTAATGTTCTGCGGTAGGTGTTGGCACGCGTTATGCTTTTTTGTATTCATGGATAATTGGATACAAAAATACAAAGAGGTCGCCAATGCAATTTGCTCCCGCTTACGTTGACCGCCAGCCCCTCACTGCCGAGGAGGAGGCCTACAACTTCCTGCTCGACGCCATCTGCGGCGGTCGTTTCCGCAAGGGCGATCGTCTGATCGCCGAGGATATCGCCGGCGAGATCGGCATGAGCCGCATGCCGGTGCGTGAGGCATTCCGCCGCCTGGATGCCCAGGGCCTGGTGACGCTGCGGCCCAATCGCGGTGCCATCGTCAGCGGCCTGGATATCGCTGAGCTGTACGAAGTGTTCGAGATGCGCAGCGCACTGGAAGGCCTGGCGGTGCGCGTCGCGGTCAGCCGCATCGGTGAGCGCCAGTTGGCGGCTCTGGAGCGGCTGCTGGACGAGATGGATGACTACCGCGACGAGAGCGCCGCGTGGGTCCGTTGCCACCGTGCCTTTCACGAATACCTGTGCGGGCTCAGCGGCCGGCCACGCTTGCTCAAGCAGATTTCGGCGTTGTATTCGCTGGTGGAAGCGCCCATGCGCTTGTGGCTGCAGCACAGCGAAAAACCCCTCAGCGCACGCCAGGAACACGCGGTAATCCTCGACGCGATTCGCGCCGGTGACGCCGCCGGTGCCGAAGCTGTGGTACGCGAACACATCGAAAGCACCGTGCCGCTGCTGATTCAATTTCTGCAATTGGAAAAATAAAAGAGGCGGGTTCCAACCCGCCCATGTTTAGACGTTGATTCCTGCCCCGTTATTTAACGAAGTGGAGTGTCTGGTCATGCATAAACAACACCGCGCCTTGCTGGTGGCTGTCACCCTGGGTCTCTGTACACAATGGGCCAGCGCCGCAGTCCAGGTGCCTGAGCGCCTGAAGAGCGTCGACAAACTCACCTATTGCTCGGGGATGGATTCACCGCCCCTGGTGTCCTTCGACGAATCCCAGAAACCGCGTGGGCTCACCGTCGACCTGGGCCTGGAAATCGCCAAGCGCCTAGGCAATAAAACCGTGCAATGGCGGGTCATTCCGTTTTCCGGCCTGGTGCCGGCGCTGCTTGCCCAGCAGTGCGACATGATCGTCGACCAACTGTTCGACAAACCCGAGCGGCGCCAGGTGATCGACATCGTCAACTACATGTACTCCAGCCAGTCGGTGGTGGTGCCCAAGGGCAACCCCAAAGGCATCAAGACCCTGGATGACCTGTCGACGCGCAAGGTGGCGGTGCTCAACGGCTCTACCATCAAGACCCTGCTCGACACCCACAACGAAAGCCTCGCCAAGGCCGGCAAGCCACCGATGAAACTGGTGGTCTACAACACTGACACCGATGCGTTCCAGGCGCTGCGCATCAGCCAGGTTGACGCCTATGGCACCACCGTGGAAACCGCCGGTTACTACGCGGCGATGGCCCCGGAGCTGTTTCAGGAAGGGGTGCCTGCGTTCAGCCGCATCCTCACCGGCCTGGGCATGCGCAAGGACGACCCGCAACTGACCGCCGCCGTGCAGCAGATCATCAGCGACATGCGCAGCGACGGCAGCTATGTGCAATTGCTCAACAAATGGCATGTCAGCAGCGACACACTTGACTGAGGTTCTACCACGATGAATTTCAATTGGGATGTGTTCTGGCAATACCTGCTGCAACCCAGTGGGGTCTACCTCACCGGGCTGTGGCTGACTTGCCTGATCAGCGTGCTGGCGATGCTGCTCGGCTGTGCGCTGGGTCTGGCGGCGGCGCTGTTGCGCCTGTCGAAGAACCCGCTTTTGCACCTGCCGGTACGCCTTTATGTGTGGCTGATGCGCGGCACGCCGCTGCTGGTGCAGATCGTGTTTTTGTACACCGCACTGGCAGCGGGCGGGATCTTCCGCTTCGAGGACATCGAGCTGTTCGGGCTGATCATCCCCGGCAATATCCAGGCGGCGATCATCGCCCTGGGCCTGAATGAAGGCGCGTACATGGCCGAAATCATCCGCGCCGGCATCGGCGCGGTGGACAAGGGCCAGTACGAAGCCGGGCGTTCCCTGGGCATGGGGTTCGGCAAGCTGATGCGGCGCATCGTGCTGCCCCAGGCGTTTCGGGTGATCGTGCCGCCGCTGGGCAATGAGTTCAATGTGATGCTCAAGAACACCACGCTGGTGAGTGTGATCGGCGTGCAGGAGTTGTTGCTCAGCACGCAGATGGTGACCTCGGCGACGTTTCGCGTATTCGAGTTGTACCTGGTCGTCGCGATTTACTTCCTGACCCTGACCACGCTGTGGGGCTTTTTCCAACGCTGGCTCGAAAACCGTTTCGGCCAGTCCGATCGACCTTCGGCGCCACCTCCGGCCGCCAGCCGCATGTTCGGTCGCAGCACTCTGAAACTGCTGAGGGGACGTTAACCATGGCGCACCAAAGTGAAGAGCTGATCATTGACGCACAGGATATCCAGAAGTCGTTCGGCGAGTTGCAGATCCTCAAGGGCATCTCCCTGCAAGTGCGGCGCGGCGAAGTAGTGGTGCTGATCGGCGCCTCCGGCTCCGGCAAGACCACCTTTATCCGCTGCATCAACCTGCTGGAAGACATCCAGGGCGGGCGCATTCGCGTCAACGGCCGTGCCATGGGCTATCGCGAACGCGCCGATGGCAGCCTGGTGCGCGATTCGGAGCGCAACATCGCCCGCCAGCGCCGCGACATCGGCATGGTGTTCCAGCGCTTCAACCTGTTCCCGCACATGACCGCATTGGAAAACATTATCGAAGCGCCGATCCAGGTGCTCGGCGTGCCGCGTGCCCAGGCGCTGGAACAGGCTCGGGGCTTGCTGGCGCGGGTCGGCCTGGCGGACAAGGCCAGCCACTATCCGTCGATGCTCTCCGGTGGTCAGCAGCAACGGGTGGCGATTGCCCGTGCGCTGGCGATGAAACCCCAGGCGATGCTGTTCGACGAACCCACCAGCGCCCTCGACCCGGAAACCGTCGGCGAAGTGCTGCAGGTGATGAAGGAACTGGCCGAGGAGGGCATGACCATGGTGGTGGTCACCCACGAAATGGGCTTTGCCCGTGAAGTGGCCGACCGCGTGGTGGTGCTCGACCAGGGCGAGCTGATCGAACAAGGGCCGCCGGAACAGATTTTCAGCCGTCCCAGCCATCCGCGTACCCGGGCGTTTCTCAGCCGCGTGTTATGACCTTTTTTTGAAGAGCCTTTGCCATGTTGAAATTCTCCGCTCACGAATACCCCTACCCGTCGCAACGCCAGAGCGTATTTGCCCGTCGCGGCATGGTCGCGGCGTCCCAGCCGCTGGCGGCCCAGGCCGGCATCGAAATCATGCAAAAGGGCGGCAATGCCATTGATGCCGCCATCGCCACCGCCGCTGCGCTGACCGTTGTAGAACCTACCGGTTGTGGCCTGGGTGGCGATGCCTTTGCGCTGGTGTGGTGCAAGGGGCAGTTGCATGGCCTCAACGGCAACGGCCATGCGCCGGCCGCCTTGAGTATCGAGGCGGTCAAGGCGGCAGGGCATCAACAGATGCCGCTGTACGGCTGGACCTCGGTGACGGTGCCCGGTTGCCCGTCGGCGTGGGCCGAGTTGTCCAAACGCTTCGGTAAGTTGCCGTTTGCTGATTTGCTGCAGCCGGCCATCAGCCTGGCGCGCGACGGTTTCCCGTTGTCGCCGGTGGTCGCCCATCAATGGCAGATATCCTTGAACGAATTCAGCCCGCACCGCGATGACGTGCTGCAAGCCTGGTTCGACACCTTCCTCATCGATGGGCGCGCGCCCCAGGCCGGCGAGATTTTCCGCAACCCGGCCCAGGCCCGTACCCTGGAAGAACTCGCCGCCACCGGCTGCGAAAGCCTGTATCGCGGCGCTCTGGCCGAGCGTCTGGATGCGCATTCGCGCGCCAGCGGTGGTTACCTGCGCGCCAGCGACCTCAAGGATTACCGCGCGCAGTGGGTGGAGCCGATCCACATCAATTACCGGGGCGTGGATGTTTGGGAAATCCCGCCGAGCGGCCAGGGCCTGGTTGCACTGATGGCGCTGAAGATCCTCGAAGGCTTCAACTTCGATCACCGCGACAGCCAGCAAACCTGGCATCGCCAACTGGAAGCCATGAAGCTGGCCTACAGCGACGGCCTGCATTACATCACCGACCCTGCGCACATGCGCGTGGCGGTGGCCGACTTGCTGAGTGACGACTACAGCACCCGTCGCCGTGGCGAGATCGGCGAGCAGGCGCAGCCGCCCAAACCCGGCACCCCCCATGCCAGCGGCACGGTGTACCTGGCGACCGCCGACGCCGAAGGCAATATGGTTTCGTTCATCCAGAGCAACTACCACGGCTTCGGCTCCGGCGTGGTGCTGCCCGACAGCGGCATCGCCTTGCAGAACCGCGGGCAGGAATTCAGCCTCGATGAGTCCCATGCCAATTGCCTGGCACCGGGCAAGAAAACCTTCCACACCATCATCCCGGGTTTTCTCAGCAAGGACGGCCAGGCCCTTGGCCCGTTCGGCGTGATGGGCGGCTACATGCAGCCCCAGGGCCATGTGCAGATGGTGATGAACCTGGTGGACTTCGGCCTCAACCCCCAGGCGGCCCTCGACGCACCGCGCTGGCAATGGCTGGGCGACATGAAGGTCGGCATCGAACACGGCGCGTCCCGCGACCTGGTCAATGCGCTGGCGCGACGTGGGCACAAGGTGCAGACCGACAGCGACCTGACCGACTATGGGCGAGGGCAGATCATCCTGCGTGACCCCGCCACCGGCGTGTTGTGCGGGGGCACTGAGCCAAGGGCGGATTCGCATATCGCGGTTTGGTGAGCGGCTACACAAGCGCTGGGCCAGACGGCTAATAATGACGGGGTGATGAGTTGTTTGATCTTCGCGACGGCGGGTTGGCGCCGCCGCAAGCCTCAATGTGCACTTTGACTCATCAAATACGACGAGGCTCGCCCTGCGTAATTTCGCGTATCAGGCTCAGGTAACGAAGCGCGCCCAGTCCCAGGGGCCGGTTTTTTACCCAGATGATATCGACCCATAGCCGCATCTGACTCGGCATGTAGTCAAACACCACCTCCGTCAATGCGCCTGACGTGATGAGAGGGTGTACCAGCGATTTTGGAAGATATGCCCAGCCTAATCCTTGCTGCACCAGGTCCAGCGTGGCCAGATAATTGTCGCTGTGCCAAATCCGCCGCGACAGCACAACACGTGGATCAGAGTCTGCAGGTCCTCCGGTCGCGACGATGATCTGCCTGACGTTGACCAGTTGCTCCTCACTCAAGGGGCTTTTTTTGCCGGCGGCCGCAGGGTGATCCGGAGCAGCAACCGCGACTAACAACTGGCTCCCCGCCTCAAGAAATGTTTCCCGCTCGTCAAGCCCTGGTCGCTCAAATCCAAGTGCCAATTGCACACGCCCTTCATGGAGCATGCGCATTGCCTCCGGATGGGACGCGGAGCGAATCTCGATTTCAAGCGTGGGAAACTCCCTGGCGATAATCGACAGCGGACGATTCCATACGCCTGTTTGCAACTCCGGCGCCATCGCAAAGACCAAGCGTTCCTCCAACCCCTGATGCAGCTGGAGGGCATGCGCATCCAGCAGGTTGATCTGGCTCGCGACCTGTCGTGCCTGGGGCTCAAGTGCCTTGGCGGCGGCGGTAGGAATGGCTTTGCGAGTTGATCGGTCAAACAGCAACAAATCCAGCTCTGCTTCAAGCTGCGACACCGCCATGTTGACGGCCGAGGGGACCCGGCCTAATTTTCGCGCCGCCGCCGAAAAGGATCCGCTGTCGATGACCGAAAGGAAAATCTTAAGTGACTCACTGGTAAACGCCATGGGGGTTGTCAGATTTTCTGATGATGATTGTCTTTATGTATCAGATTTATTCGCCTAGTTTCTACTCTCTTTCAAATGAAGTACGTGGGGCACACCATGTTGGATACGCAATTGAGAGGGTATGTTGCACTCGTCAGTGGTGCCGGGAGTGAATCCGGGATCGGCATGGCTATTGCTCGCAGGCTAGGTGCATCCGGAGCGAAGTTGATCATCACTGCCAGCAGCAACCGCATTGTGGATCGGGTTAAAGAGCTGCGCCGTGAAGGGTTTGAAGTTGAAGGCCGACCTGTAGACCTTACTGATGAAAAGTTGGTGCGTGAATTCAGCCTGTGGGCAGAGTCAGTCTGGGGACGGGTCGATATTCTGGTGAATAATGCCGGGATGTCCATGCACGGCAGCCCTGAGATTTTCTCGGAATTGGCGTCGATGGAACTGCATGACTGGAACCTTTCACTGGCCCGAAACCTGACCACTGCCTTTCTGCTGACCCGAGCCGTGTTGCCCGGTATGAAGGCGAGAAGCTACGGGCGCATTGTCAATATCAGTTCCACCACGGGCACCCGCGGGAGCAATCCGGGGGAAGCCGCTTATAGCGCCGCCAAGGCAGCGATGGTGGGCATGAACATGGGGCTTGCGCTTGAAGTCGCCAGGCAGGGGATTACCGTCAACAGCGTGGCCCCCGGCTGGATCACCACGGGTTCAACCACCCCCGTTGAAGCCGAGGCGGGGCGTTTCACCCCGATTGGGCGCGCAGGCAGCCCCCGCGAAGTGGCGGCGGCGGTTGCATTTCTGGCATCGCCTGACGCCAGTTACATCACAGGGGACGTCCTTGTGGTGGATGGCGGGAACTGTCTGGTCGAGAACAAAGCCCCTCACGGCGATTATTAAGTTTGAATACGCGCCAGCACGCTCAATCCACGAGGGTGGGCGGGGGCGATAACCGAGATTTATAAAAGCGTGATGTATCAAAGAACCTATGAGTTCTTTGAGCCGTATCCGGCTGTCAGTCAGCAACGGACTTTTAATTAATTTGATAATTAACATGGGGTATTGATCATGTCGAAAAGTGGAATCAGTGAATCAGCGATTGCTGCTTTTACCGCCTCCGAGCGTGCCCGGTTTATACAAAACAACCCCACCTCACTGGCGCTTGCCGAGCGCGCCAAGGCGAATCTGTTCAACGGTGTGCCCATGCACTGGATGAGCGACTGGTCGATGCCTTCGCCGCTCTTCGTTCAGCGTGCCAAAGGGGCGCGCTTCACCGATGTCGACGGTCATGAATACATCGACTTTTGCCTCGGCGACACCGGCACGATGTTTGGCCATTCACCTGATCCTGTTGCCCGCGCCATAGCCGAACAGGCGAACAATGGCTTGACCACGATGCTGCCGGGCGAAGACGCGGTGGTCTGCGGTGAGTTGCTGGCTGAGCGATTCGAGCTGCCTTACTGGCAAGTGACCGCCAATGCGACTGACGCCAACCGTTATGTGCTGCGCTGGGCGCGCGCTATCACCCGGCGCAAGGTCTTGCTGGTGTTCGATGGCTGCTACCACGGCACCGTGGATGACGTGATGGTGCGCTACCGTGACGGCAAAACAGTGCACCGTTCAGGTCTTGTGGGCCAAGCGTACGACTTGAGCCAATACAGTCGATCCATCCCCTTCAACGATGTCGCCGCACTGGAGGCGGCGTTAGCCCAGGGCGATGTGTGCGCGCTGATGTGCGAGCCGGCGATGACGAACATTGGCATGGTCCTGCCGGATCCGGGGTTCATGCAAACGTGTCGAGAGCTGACTCTTAAATATGGCAGCCTGTTGGTCATTGATGAGACGCACACTATTTCCACCGGCCTCGGTGGATGCACGCGCCAGTGGGATTTGAAACCCGACTTTTTCGTGGTGGGTAAACCCATTGCAGGTGGCGTGCCTTGCGCGGTGTTTGGCGTTAGCGAGCCAGTCGCCTCGGCCATGCGCGACGTCCAGAAGACCATCAGCGAAGAGAGCGGCGGGCATGGCCACAGTGGCATGGGAACGACGCTGTCCGCCAACGCACTGGCGATGCGTTGCATGCGCGTCAGTCTAGAAGAGGTCATGACCGAGTCTGCCTACGAGCACATGCTGGCGCTGGCCTCAAGGCTGGCCCAGGGATTTCGAGCGTTGTTCAAGCGGCACCAACTGAACTGGTCGGTAACAGAGTTGGGCGCGCGTTGTGAATTTCAATTCTGTGCCACACCGCCAAGAACCGGTGCGCAAGCCGAGGCGGCTTTTCATGACAGCCTTCAAATGGCGCTGCATCTTTATCTAATCAACCGCGGAATCCTGATCACGCCTTTTCACAACATGACCCTGTGCTGCCCGCAAACAGGTGATGCGGATATCGACCGGCTGATCGCTGAGTTGGATAACGCGCTGACCACGCTGCTTGCCCTGCCTGGCGCGCGGGTTATCGCTTGATAACGGCACGTCTGAAAACGCCATTGTTCTTACATACTGCCAGTCGCTTGAATGAGCGCTAAGAGGTTTGACATGCAATTTGCGGATAAAAAAGAGGCCCTGGATTATCTGGCCGCCCACCCTGAAGTGCTGAGCATCGAGTTGTTCCTTATCGACGCGAATGGCGTTCCACGGGGCAAACTGTTGCATCGCGACGAACTGCTGGCGATCTACGAAAATGGCCGGCCATTGCCCAGTTCCATTCTCGCCTTGACCGTGCAGGGTGAAGACGTAGAAGACACAGGCTTGGTCTGGGAGGTTGCCGACGCCGATTGTTGGACATACCCCTTGGCGGGAAGCCTGACCTTGCAACCCTGGCGCACCAACCCCACCGGTCAAGTGCAGGTGAGCATGCACCCGACCCAAGGTATTCCCGCCGCACCGGCGGACCCGCGCCACGTACTGGTGAACACTATCGAGCGGCTGAAAGCCGATGGATTGCACCCGGTCATGGCGGTTGAGTTGGAGTTTTACCTGCTGGACCGACAACGCGACGTCAACGGTCGGCCGCAGCCGGCGTTGCAGGCCAATGGCGTACGCCCTGTGGCTCCACAGGTCTATGGCGTATACGAGCTGGAGCAGCTTCAACCGTTTCTTGATGACCTCTACGCGGCGTGCGCGCTGCAGGGGTTGCCGGTACGTACGGCGATATCCGAGTACGCGCCAGGCCAGGTCGAGTTGACGCTGGAGCATCGGTTCGACGCACTCCAGGCCATTGATGAAGGCGTACGTTACAAACGCCTGGTCAAGGGTGTGGCCAACAAACATGGGCTGCAAGCGTGCTTCATGGCCAAGCCATTCAGCGATCAGGCCGGCAGCGGTATGCACCTGCACGTCAGCCTTGCCGACGAGCACGGCAATAACCTGTATGCGAGCGAAGACCCACAGGGCACGCCATTGTTGCGGCACTCCATCGGCGGGATGATGGAGACCTTGTTTGACGCTCTGGCGATATTTTGCCCCCACGCCAATTCATATCGACGCTTCCAAACCGGTAGTTACGCGCCGCTGGCTAAAAGTTGGGGCGTCAACAACCGTACCGTTTCGTTCCGCGTGCCCGGTGGCCCTGCAATCAGTCGGCATATCGAACACCGCATTTGCGGTGCCGATGCCAACCCCTATCTCGCCGCTGCCGCGTTACTGGCGGGCATTCACTACGGCATCACGCATGAAAGCGATCCCGGCGCGGCGATTGTGGGGAATGGCTATGAACAGTCGACCGATTTTCTACCCACCGACTGGCTGACAGCCTTGCAGGCACTGCAACGTTCAACCTGGGCACGTGAGGCGCTGGGCGCTGAGTTCCTGAAGGTGTTCCTGGCGATCAAGTGGCGCGAGTTCCGTGAATTCAATGCTGAAGTCGGAGAACAGGACTGGCGCTGGTACCTCACTCACGCATAAATGCTGGCCCGTCAGTTTGGGATTGCACGGCGTGCTCCGCTCACGCCTGCTGAGGTGCTGGATCAACTCAATGTGACACGTGTTGTGCCTTATGAAGCGCACTGCATGTCGATATCAGGCACTAGTGTGCCGTTATGAGGCTATTTTTGCGGTTGGAAGGCCGCGTATTGTGACTCGTCATTGGAGAATGATGATCGCCTGACCCTATAGTCAGAACGTCTTAAAGCCGATCACAGAGAACAATAAGAATGATCAACAGCCCAAGTTCGAAGGATGCAAGCGGCCAGCTGGCGCAGGGTTTCAAGCCGCGTCACGTCACCATGCTCTCCATTGCAGGGATTATCGGCGCAGGGTTGTTTGTCGGGTCTGGGCATGCCATTGCGGCGGCGGGCCCGGCGGTG
This sequence comes from Pseudomonas sp. B19125, assembly GCF_044218855.1. Lineage (NCBI taxonomy): Bacteria > Pseudomonadati > Pseudomonadota > Gammaproteobacteria > Pseudomonadales > Pseudomonadaceae > Pseudomonas > Pseudomonas sp. B19125. The sequence goes on along the minus strand of NZ_CP162589.1, from coordinate 4,586,277 downwards.
ATGCTGGCCTACCTGTTTTCCGGCCTGCTGGTGGTGCTGGTAATGCGGATGTTGGGAGAGATGGCGGTCGCCAACCCCGACACAGGCTCCTTCTCAACCTATGCCGATCAAGCCATCGGCCGCTGGGCCGGGTTCACCATCGGCTGGCTTTACTGGTGGTTCTGGGTGCTTGTGATTCCCATCGAAGCATTGGCCGCCGGGCATATTCTCAACCAGTGGTTCCCGCAGATCGACGCTTGGCTGTTTGCCTTGTTGTCGATCTTTTTGTTGGTGGTTACCAACTTGTTCAGTGTGTCCAAGTACGGCGAATTCGAGTTCTGGTTCGCGATGGCCAAGGTGGTGGCGATCATAGGTTTTATCGGCCTGGGGGGCGCGGTGTTGATGGGCTGGATTCCCGAACGGGAGGCCAGCGGTTTGAGTCGACTGATGGATGAGCATGGAGGCTTTGCGCCTAATGGTTTGTCGGCCGTCGTCGGCGCATTCATTACCATCATGTTCAGTTTTATCGGCACTGAAGCCGTCACTATTGCGGCTGCGGAGTCCAGCAACCCGGCGCAGAATATCGCCCGAGCGACACGTTCGGTGATGTGGCGCATCGGCGTGTTTTACGTGTTATCGATCTTCGTGGTTATTTCCGTGGTGCCCTGGAATGACCCGTTGCTGGCGTCGGTCGGCTCTTATCAGCGTGCACTGGAGTTGATGAACATTCCCCATGCCAAGCTGCTGGTGGATGTCGTCGTGTTGATTGCGGTGGCCAGTTGCATGAACTCCTCCATCTACATTGCTTCGCGCATGCTGTATTCACTGGGCAAGCGTGGGGACGCGCCAGCCTTGATGAAAAAGACCTCGGCACAGAGTGTGCCCAGGGCTGCGGTGATCGCCAGCACCATCCTGGGCGCGGGCGTGACCTTGCTCAGTTACTTCATGCCGGCTGGGCTGTTCCAGTTTTTGCTGGCCAGTTCGGGCGCCATCGCCTTGCTGGTGTACCTGGTGATCGCCGTTTCACAATTGCGCATGCGCAAGGTATTGCAACAGCGCAATATTCTGCTGACGTTCAAAATGTGGCTGTTTCCCTGGCTCACCTGGGCGGTAATTGTATTTATCTGCTGTGCATTGGCGGTGATGCTTTTAACGCCCGAGCATCGCTTCGAGGTGTCTTCGACGATCGGCCTGGCCTTGCTGATATCACTGGTCGGCGTCATCACCGCGCGGGAGCCCCACTCTGTACAAAAACCGATTCCCGCCGTCTCGCGCCCATGAAAGCACGGTCGGCGCACTGTTATTGGCTTATCCAGGGGTGAGTGGTTTTTTTGCCTGCGATTTACGTAATAGACACTTCGGTGTTTTTTTGTCTCGACCGTCACCCGAGTTTTCTACCCAGCAGCCAAGTGCTTATAGCCTCAACCAGTTCCGTCTTGCACTCCACCGGCAACCAATGCCCGCCGGACAAGCTGGTTACGCTGAGGTCTGCGCAAGCCGCACGCATGGGGTCGCCCAACCGATTGCCCTTGATGGTATTCATCGGGTCGTAATCGCCATTCACAAACAACACGGGTAATGACAGGCGGCCGCCATCGGGCGCTCGGTGCGCATAGTCGATATTGGCATCGTCGTTCAGATACCACGCGCAGGGTGCGCGGAAACCATGGGCTTCGAAACTGCGTACCAGTGCAGCGAAGTCCGCCTGCGGCCATAGCGCCAGGTCTGGTTGGGTAGGTGGCGCCCGATGCGCCTCGCCAAACCGTCCACCTTTGCGGGTCACTTCGGCATTTGACGTCACCTTGGAGATATTCGCCGGGTCGCCTCGCCGATAAATCGACGCCAGCGATGCGGCTTTATCCGCATCAAGATCAGCGACAGCAGACGCAAAGTGCGTGTTGTAGTAGCGGTAGTAATCCCATTGACCGTCAGGGTACTGGTCCGCCGGATAGAGCGTTCGGTCCACCAGCGGGACGAGCGTGGGCAGTGCATTGGTGCTCGGGAAGTACGGCACCGACACCAGCACCACGCCACGGCTGCGCTGCGGTTGATGGGCGGCCAGTTCACCTGCCACCACGCTGCCCCAATCATGGCCCACCCAGATGGCGGGTGCCCCACCGAGATGCTCATGCAGCTCGGCCATGTCGGCCACGATGTTTTCAAGGGTGTAGGCGTTGATGTCGGAGGGCGCAGAGGAGCCCCCATAGCCGCGCATGTCGGGTGCGACGCAGTGCCAGCCTTGGGCAGCGAACGCTTCGATTTGCGCGCGCCAGATCAGGCTGAGCTCGGGCCAGCCGTGCAGGAAGATCATCAACGGCCCATCGGCCGGGCCCGACTCCAGATAGTGCGTGGTATGGCGGGGCGTGCTGTAAAAACGCGAAGTCAGCGTGGAAGTGGTCAAAGGAAATCCTCCTGATTAGCGCACGAACTTTACATAGACAAGCTCAGGGTCATGCTCATCAAGGTTCTCGATTCGCCCGCTCGGTATAAACCCGGCCTTGGCGAGCATGGCCTGGGACGCCAGGTTGGAGGCGTTGGTTGACGCAAACAACTTGGGCGTTTTGCACAACGCTTCTGCGCCCGCCAATAATTGCAGCGCCAGACCCTGGCGTTGATGTATCGGCGACACAACCACCAGCGCAACAAAGTCGTAGCTGAAAAACTCATCAGTCAACACCAGGTAGCCCGCGCATTCACCGGCAATGACGACGACCAGGCATCGCTGGCTAATTACCGCATCATGGATAAACACGCGTCGATGAGCGTGGGCTGTGGCGTATGCGTCCAACTCCACCAGGGCGCGCACATCATCAGGCGTGGCCTGGCGGATTAGCCGGTTTTCATGGGCCGGCGAGTGTCGGTCTTGGGCCATTGGAATCACCGTTGGGGCGAATGGGTAAGGTATTAGTGTTGAAGGCGTTTGCAGTGTTCAAAAAAAGAACAGCGGGCAAGTGCATCAGCAGCATACAGCCAGCGCTGGCCTTGAGCGCCTCCTTGGCCAGCGCTTTGCTGTCAGCGTGTCAAGCACCAGGCCTGACGCGCAATGCCAGGAAGACCGGGACGTCCGGGAAGGTACTGGCTTGCAGCTCATCGAGTGGATTGAGCGTATTTGTTCGCACCCCTGGGTTGCTAACGTGTGGAGGTATCAACCTGGTAGTCGATGTAATCTGTCGAGACGATGGTGCTGGTCGTGTTGGCGTCAGGTGCCCAGGTGAAATCCAGGACTCTTGCGGCTTTGATCTGCTCCTGCGAGACGGTGGCCTGGGTGGTAGTGGTAGCGCCTGACTGCTGCAAGTCGTCGTTCATGATACTCATCCTTAAGTAAAGTGCGTGCTTGAATGCGGGTCGACATGGCCCGAAGCGTATGACTGCCGTCATAGCGCTATTTTTCTACAGCGCAAGCGTGCTTCATTTTTTATGCTGTGTGGATAAACAGTGGTCTGAGTTTTGTCGCCTCGCAACTGTGGCGAGGGAGCTTGCTCCCGCTGGGGCGCGAAGCGGCCCCAAAAATGGGACTGCTACGCACTCCAGCGGGGCCAAGCGCCCTCGCCACGGGTCAGTGATTGTCAGCTCGAACGCTTAACTGGCTGGCATTACGTAGGCTGGGTTGTTTTAACTCAGCTGCGCGCCGCCATCCGCACGTGCGTATTGCGCCAGCAGATCGGCCGCATCCTGATAGCAACCCGTCCGCCAGTCGTGCGCTCAATACTGATCCACCAGGCGCTGCAACTGCGGGTCTCGAATCCTGAACACCTCGAACAGCCCAAGGGCACGTAACGCCGGGAGCAACGCCAGCAGGTCCTGCTCGGCGACGGTTCGCAGGTGTGCATCGGTGTTTGGATCACACCAGGCCTGGGCATTCACCAGAAAGGCTCCGACGCTGCCTTTGCGGATCACAACGCCGTGGCGTTCAGTCTGGTTCTGGTCATCGGGCAACAGTTCTTCGGCGCGCATGCGGTGTATTCCTGGGAGTTGAGGCTGCGACTATAGACGCACCAATGTGGCCTGGGTACGCTATTGAAGACAATCAATAGTCCGCTAAGGCCACTTATGTCCGCTCCGCTGATTCCCACTTCGGTATTAACGGCTGTCGATGACCCGCTGGTTGTCGCCGTGGTCCGAGTGGGCGCTGAACCGCGTATCACCGAACGCCATTGCCATGCGCGTGGGCAGTTGCTGGGCACAGGCCAGGGCTTGTTATCGGTGGACGCCGGCGCCAGCCAGTGGGTGGTGCCGGCGACCCATGCGGTGTGGATCCCGCCGAATGTCGCCCATGGCGCGCGCTCCCATGGTCCCTTCGCGGGGTGGAGTGTCTACGTGTCGCCGCAGGGCTGTGTCGAGCTGCCGGATACGCCTTGCATCCTGGCCACCTCCGGCCTTTTGCGCGAGGCGGTGATGCGCGCTGCCGCCTGGCAGAGCCCTGAACTGGATGCTGCGCAGCAACGCTTGGCCGGGGTGATTGTGGATGAGATTCGAACCTTGCCGCGTGTGACCCTGGGCTTGCCGATGCCTCAGGATGCGCGCCTGCGCAAGATCGCCGAGGCGCTGTCCGATTGCCCGGATGACGAACGCCACCTGCAGGAATGGGCGACATGGGCGGGCATCGCTCCGCGCACACTGACACGTCGGTTTGTGCTGGAAACGGGGTTCAGTTTCACCGCGTGGCGCCAGCGCGTGCGTTTGTTGCGCGCGCTGGAGAGGCTGGCGGCGGGTGTGCCGGTCACGCGTGTGGCGCTGGAGTTGGGCTATGACAACGTCAGTGCTTTTATCGCGCTGTTTCGCCGCACGTTTGGGGTGACGCCTGGGCGTTACTTCACAACGCATGAGAGTTTATGAGTAAAAAATCAATACCTGAAGTTAGTGGTTTGCACTTTTATTGATGATTATTAAGCTGTTGTTCAGGCCGAATTAAACTGAATAAACAGGGCGTATAACCTTTACAACTCTTTACCTTTGCAGTCTGGATGAGCGAAAAAAAAACATGCTAGCCTGCGCGTTTTCGACAGGCAGCAGGCGCGCATGAAAAGGCTAAAGGAACTGGCTGTAAACAAGCCCTGTTCATCAATATTTATAGTGGCGTTTATTGTATTGGCTGTGCTGCAATACAAACCGGCCGTGCTCAACTACACCACACGCTTTGTCGACTTTGCCGAGTATATGCTCGCCCATGGCGTGACACTGTTTCCCATTGCTGATGACCTGCAGCCATACCCCGATTACACGGTGCTCAATACACTGCTTGTGTACCTGGTTTCCTTGCCGTTTGGGCGTGTATCCATACTGTCGATGGGGCTGCCTTTTTGCGTGGCGGCTGCCTTGATGCTGGTGTTTATTTACAAGCTGGGTGCCCTGCACGAAAAAAAATGGGGCGCCTATGCGGTGGTCTTTGCGCTGTTTACCTGGTCATTTCTGGACGGCGTGAATTCCTTGGCGCTGGACATCTACCCGGCGCTGTTTACCGTGATGTGTTTTTACCTGGCTTATGCGGGCCAACTGCACCCGCACCGTTTTCATGTGCTGCCGGTACTCCTGGGCCTGGCGCTGGGCTTTGCCTTTCGTGGCCCTATTGGCCTGATCGGCCCGGCGGGCGTGGTCGCCTCCTATTATCTGTTAAGTCGACAATGGCGCCTGCTGGTGGTGTTCTGCTTGCTCGCAGGCCTGGTGCTGGCCGCAGGTATCACAGTGCTGAGCGGCGCGGCCTACCTGCAAGGTGGGCAGGCTTTTGTGCAAGAGGTGCTGGTTATGCAAGGCTTGGGGCGCTTTGGCGCTGATCACGCCCCGCGTTATTACTTCTACTTCTCTGCAGGCTTGCTCACCTATGGCGTCACAGCCTTTATCGCATTAAACGTGATCATCAAGAAGGGCAAACACTTCTTGGATCGCTCGCCGGCGCCGGCCACTCAGATGCTGCTGTACCTGACCGGTTGGTTATTGGTAGTGATCGTACTGTTCACGATTCCAAGTTCCAAGAAAGCGCGTTACATTCTTTCGATTACGCCGGCGATTTCATTATTGGCCGCGTATATCTTCGTGGATCGCAGTCAGCGCTTTGCAAGTACCCGCGACAAGTTGCTGAAGTTCTGCCTCAACTTACCTATGGTCGGCCTGGGCATGTTGTTACTTGCCTTTATCTATGGCCTGTATGCAGCGACGCCGCTGCGGCCTAACTATCTTGGCGCGTGTGCCGGGTTGATCAGCCTTATTGCCATTCGCTCTTGGGTGACGTCGCGGTTTCATGCACATCCACACCGGGAGTTCGTACTGTTGTGTTTTGGTGCTGCCGCCTTCCTGGTCCTGGATATGTTTTTCTTCAATTCGATTACTTACCACCTGGAATTGGCCGATGAGCCGACACCCAAGTTTCTGCCTTATTGGTTCTGGTAGGGTATGTTCGCAGCCAGACCCGGAATCAAGCCAAACAAAAAACGTCATGCGCCAACCTCAGTCGAGCATCGGGTGGTCGTTCAGGCGGGTGTTCAGGAAGTAGCCGAATAGCAAGGCGATCACTACACCCAACCCGTGACTGGAAAATTGCAGGCTGCCTACTGCGCTCCATGGCTTTATCGAGACCTTGATCGGCTGCCTGCAACGGGTCAACTGAACACTAACGTGTCAGGCTCGCGCCCGCGTGCCTGGCACGCTTGAACGCCCCCGCGGCGGCAATGTCGAGTAACCGCCGAAAGTTCGGGCATTGCGCGTGGTCGGGAGCAGGGCAGGCTGCAGCGTGGCGCAAGCCGCGGCTCATGGCTTGCAGTTGTTTGACCGTCGCGTCGAGTTCATCGGCCTTGGCCAGCAGCAGCGTTCTGTCCACCGTGGCCTGGCCATTGGGGGACAGCATGGCCTGTATCTCGTCCAGCGACAGGCCGCCGGCCTGGCCGAGGGCGATCACCGCCAACTGCTCAATCACCGCCGCGCCAAACTGACGGCGAGCGCCGGGCGGGCTGATGGAGGTGATGAGCCCTTTCTTCGCATAAAAACGCAAGGTGTGAGCCGGCACGCCCGTGCGTTTGACCACCTCAGTGATATCCATTACCAGACCCTTGACTTGAAGTTGACTTCAACTTCTATGATGCCTGCGCAGGTTAAATGGGTCCATGAATTAGGGGTCGATATGGCATCGCTGCACGTGGCTGCACAGGTAATTTTATTGGGGGCCGGGGCTACGGTCGTGATGGATATGTGGATGCTGTTGATGAAGGCACTGAAGGTGCCCACGCTGAATTTCGCCTTCGTGGGGCGCTGGGTCGGGCATGCCTGCCACGGGCAGTTTGCGCATCGCAGCATTGCACAAGCGCCGCCCGTGCAGGGTGAGGTGGCCCTGGGCTGGATCGCGCACTACGTCACGGGGGTTGTGTTTGCGCTGCTGCTGGTGGGAATAGAAGGAATCGCCTGGTTGCAGGCGCCCACATTCATGCCGGCATTGGTGCTGGGTATCGCCACCGTGGCTGTCCCGCTGTGTGTCATACAACCTGCCATGGGCGCGGGGTTTGCCTCCTCCAGGACACCCACGCCGGGCAAGAACTGCCTGCGCAGTCTGATCAGTCATGCGGTGTTCGGCGTGGGGCTTTATCTGGCTGGAGTATGTTCCAGCCACTGCTGGTAAGTGACGCGGCTGATGTGCGCGACTTCTCCGATACTTCATACTTGTGCCGCTACTCAAAGCGTCAAACCGGGGTTTCACTTTCCGGCTATCGCAGGCATCAGCATGCGGCAAGCGGGCAGGGTTGATCTGCGGCCCAGGGAAGAAGCAAGTGCCAGGCAAGGGAGTTGTTTTAATGAACCAATACGATCTGATTATTGTGGGGGCCGGCATTCATGGTGCGGCTTTGGCCTATTACAGCGCCAAGGCCGGGCAGCGCGTGATGCTTATTGAAGAAGCCCGGCCTGCCAGCGGTGCCAGCGGCCATGCCTTTGGGTGGATCAATGCCAGTGCATTGATTGAACCCGTGCAGCATCTGGCGTATAGCGTGATGGATGATTACCACCACCTTCAGGCTGCGTTGCCATCGTTCCCGTTGCGTTGGTGTGCAGAATTGACCTATGGCGTCTGCCCGGAAAATCCCCAAGCATCAGCAGCGGGCCTGAACCTTTCTTCCCTTCAACCGCGTACGGTTTCGCAGGCTGAAATCCGAGCACTGGAGCCCAATCTTTCTCGCCCGCCTCTTCACGCCCGTTATACGCAGGCGGCAGGGATCATCTCGCCGGTCGAAGCCATTGAGTGCCTGGTTCTGGCCGCTGAAGGCTTTGGCGCACGGGTAGTCTGCGATTGTGCAGTCAGCCAGTTGCTCGTTGAAAATGGCCAGGTTGTGGGCGTCAGTACGCAGGCAGGCAATTGGTATGGCAAAAAAACGGTACTGGCTGCGGGCTTGGGAGTGCTTGATCTTTTAGTTGGCCAAAGCCTGCATCTGCCCATTCGACCGTCTCCGGCGATTCTGTTGAAGTTTGAAGTGGCGCAGGCGCTGCTCAATGGCATTGTTTCGAACGCCGAAATGGAGGCTCGTCAAGGCGACACCTGTACGCTGATTGCGGCTGAAGACTACATCGACGATACGCCCGAAAATGGCCCCGCTGCCATTGGGCTCAGAGCCCTTGAGGCCATTCGTGGGCAGTTGAACGGTGCACAATCCATCGCGCTGAAGTCCGTAGCGGTGGGGTGGCGACCGCTGTCTGACGACCACCTGCCTATTGTGGGGCCAGCGGGCGACGACGGCGGGCTTTATATCTTGAGCGCCCATCCAGGCTTGACCCTGGCGCCCACCTTGGCGCGGCTCTTGAGCGAAGAGCTGATCACCGGTGTCGCGTCGCCATTGCTGAGCAACTTTCGGCCGATGCGTTTTCGGGTGTGAGCGTCAGAACCTTGTATCGTCAGCTGCCGTTTCAATCACTTTCAACATTCCATTGAAAGTCTATGCGCCCCGAGCGGATGGCTAACGCAGCCGGGGTTTCATTACGCTGGGTTTCTCCTTAACCACCTGCGGCGTATATCAACATGGTATTTAAAAACCTCATCACTTCTACGGGTGTGACGCTGCTTGCGCTGTTGATTGCAGGTTGTGCGAGCCATTCCCCTGACGGAGCGAACCCTGTGTCAAAACCCTTGGTTTCCATCGCCGTACTCAAAGCCAAACCTGGCAAACAGCAGGCACTCAAACACGGCCTGCTGGCCCTGGTTGCGCCAACGCGCACCGAGCCCGGTAACCTCGACTATGTGCTGTTTGAGCTGCGCGACGCCCCCGGCACCTTCTACATGCGTGAGTCGTTCAAGGACCAGGCGGCCCTCGATGCGCATTTTGCCACGCCGTACTTCAAGCAATTTGCAGCCACGGCCGACGACTTGCTTAGCGAGCCGCTGCAGCTGATTTTCCTTGAGCAAGTGTCGAACTGAGCCATTCGTCATCTTGCACCGTTATCGACCTAACGGTGGTGCGACGCTGGACCTGTGGCAAGCAGGCTTGCCACAGTCAGAGTGTTCGTCCTTTCGCGCTGCAGATCAGTGCGTGCCGTTGCCGGCAAACATCTGTTTGGCGTGTGTAAAACACTTCTCGGCGATGGCCGAGCGCGGTTCGGTCTTGCGCATCACCAACCCCAGTGGCGCGAGCACGCTGGCGTCCGGCAAGTTGATAAAGGCGAGGTTCTCGATCGGGTTTTCCATGCCACTGTCCAGCGGCATGATCGCGCAGCAAAAACCTTCGTGGATCGCCTGGAACAACTGATAGGTCGAGTCGCTTTCGAGAATGGGCTGCGGGTCGAGGCCACGGCTGCGGAAACTCAGGTCAATGGATTTTCGATAATGCATGCCGTTGCTGATCATCCCCAGGGGCAACTGCGCGGCATCTTCCCAACTCATTTCGGTGCCTTCGAACTGGAAGTGGCGCGTGTCGTACAGCAGGCCGACGCGGGTTTCGCCCAGTTCAAAAACCTCCAGGTAATTGGGGTTTACGTGGTCCAGGTAGCACACGCCCAAATCCAGTTGATTGGTGCCCAGGGCTTCGATGATCTTGTCCGAACTCATGGACGACAGGCTGAATTTGAGCTCTGGAAACGTCTGGGACAGACCTTGGATGTAGCTGATCGAGTTGAACCCGCTGAGCGGTACCAGCCCCAGGCGCAGGCTACCCACTAACTGCCCGCGACACGCCGCCGCTTCGGCAAACAAACCGTCATGGGCGGCGAGCAGGGTTCTGGCCCAGGCCAACACGCGTTCGCCGGCCTGGGTGAAGCCTTCGAAGCGCTGGCCACGGGTGACCAACTCCAGGCCCAGCTCATCCTCCAGATTGCGCAGGCGCATCGACAGGGTCGGCTGGGTGATATGGCAGCGCGCAGCCGCCTGGCCGAAGTGCCGGGTCTGCTCCAGCGCGATCAGGAATTTGAGTTGCTTGATGTCCATTTAAAGCCCCAGCCTGGGAATAAGTGAGCGGTCAGGATAAGTGCCCGTGCCTGCACCCGCAGCAGACCCTCTCATTGTAAGGCCTGCGCGTCCAATCGCCTGCATTGACGTGATCCCCAGCGGATCAAAAGCACAGCAGCAACCTGATTTTCGGCGGTGTGATCGGTTTTTTTAGCGCCCACTGAAACCTGTACGCAATTTGAAACGTTTAAGTGGTTTAATGTTTATGTCGGCTTGCGATGGATCGCAGCCGCCGACAGACCTTCTGTCATTGAATCATCCCAAGGAGCTACACCATGCATGGAAGTATGAAGTCCAAACACCTCGCGTTTCTGTTGATCCCGCTGGTTGCCGCTTGTACCACACCGGACAGAACCCGTGAGTCGGCCGTCACACCGCAAGCACAGCCCCAACAGGCCTGGCAGTTCGACAACTGCTCGGTCGGCTGCCCCAGCGGTGGCAGCCCACTGACGCTGAACCGCCAGGCGTACACCCTGAACAATAATGGCTCGACCAAGTTTGCCAACTGGGTGTCATACAAAATCACCAAGACCACCCCCGCCAGCGGCCGCTCGCGCGACTGGCAGACCGATCCGGACATTCCGGCCGGCGAAACCCTCGACCCGGTGGATTACAACGGCGCCAATGTCGCGCTCAAAGTCGACCGTGGCCATCAGGCCAACCTCGCCTCGATGGCGGGGGTAGCCGATTGGCAAAGCCTCAATTACCTGTCGAACATCACCCCGCAGAAGTCCGACCTCAACCAGGGGCCGTGGGCGCACCTGGAAGACCAGGAGCGCAACCTGAGCAAGCAGGCGGGGATCGACGCGGTGTATGTCGCCACCGGGCCGCTGTATGAGCATTTTGTCGGCACGCTGCCGGGTACGAACAAGGTGCACACCATTCCCAGTGGCTACTGGAAAATCATCTTTGTCGGCAGCTCGCCTGAAGGCGGAATGTACGCCTCGTTCGTCATGAACCAGGAAACGCCCAAAGGCGCGAACTTCTGCGATTACCAGGTGCCCGTGAGTCAAATCGAAGAGCGCTCCGGGCTGACGTTCTGGAGTGATCTGCCGCAGGCGGTGCAGGCCGCGTTGAAGGCCAGGCAAGGGCAGTTGCCGGGGCGCATTGGGTGCAAGCAAGCGTTGTAATAGTTAAGGATCCGTATCACTTCTGTGGCGAGGGAGCAAGCTCCCTCGCCACAGGTTACCGGTGCAGATACTGGCCTTTACTGTCAGCTTCGCTCGGCCTTCACTTAGTCCAGGCGTAGTTCACGGACCTGAAGAATCTGCTGATCAAAATTGACTACGATGATTGCGCAAGGGCTCGCCAGCAACCTGCGCTTATCAACACAGATAGCGGTTGCGTGCTTCTCTGAGCAGGTCACGCATCTGGTCGACGCGCAATAACAGCGTCATTTGCCGCTCATCGACGATAATCTCCACCATGATCAATGCGCAGATCATCGGTGCGGTCACCAGCCAGTGCTCGTAACATTGGGTGGCCAGCGATATGAAGATGCCTGCAATCCACAACCCCAGCACCCACTTCGGGGCACGCCGTTGCAGCGGCACCCAGAAACGCTGCAACCTTTTCAAACGGGCCGTGTGCAGCCTTAACGAGGCTTCGAGTCGGGAAATGTCATTGCTCATGTTTACCCTCCCTCAACGGTACGCGCGCAGCCTGGGAGCGTGGTTCCCAGCCAAGACAGGTTGACCCGTTCGACTTCTATCCAATGCTCGCCGACAGGTTTTGTGCGGCAGCTTTTAAACGCAATACACACCTGCTTTGCGTCCAATAAAGCAAAGTGCCGATAACGGGGCGGGCGCTTAAACACCGAAAAAAACATACGCATCGCCGTGCCTCGCTCAATCAAACGTGCCAACTGAGTTCAAACAGCGTGCCGCCGTTTTCCATGCGGCGGCAGGTCACTGCGCCGCCATGGGCGAGGGCGATAGCGCGCACCACGGCCAGGCCCAGGCCACTGCCGCCCTGGGCGCGTGAGCGGGAGTTTTCACCGCGTTGGAAGGCGTCAAACAGGCGCGCGGCAAAACCTTCGTCGATGCCGGGGCCGTCGTCGCGCACGCGCAGGTAGTTGAAGCCGTCGCGGGTGCTCAGGTGGACGATGACATTGCCCGGTGTCGCGTGCCGCCGAATGTTATCCAGCAGGGCCAGCAAGGCCTGGCGAATGCGCGCCGGGTCGCAGCGCATCGTGCGGCGTTGCAGGTCCAGTTGCAGCACAAAACCTGCGGCCACCAGGCTCGGTTCGAACAACCGTACATCGTCTTCGATGCCTGTCGCCAGGTCGGCTTCTTGCAGGTTGAGTTCCAGGTAGCCACTGTCGGCCAGGCCCACCACGCGCAAATCCTCGATCAAGCGCGTCAAGCCTTCGACCTGGCCCAGCAGGCTATAGAACTGCGCGGTGTCGGGTTCGAATACACCCTCGGCCAACCCTTGCAGGCGCCCGCGCAGAATAGTCAGGGGTGTGCGCAGTTCATGCGCAATGGCGGCATTCCAGAACGCTTGCTCCTGCGCCATGCGCTGCAAGCGTTTGGCCATGCTGTTGAAGTCATTGACCAGGATCGCCGCTTCGCCGATCGACTGGTCACCGGCAACGGCCTGTACGTCCAGGTCGCCGTCGGCCAGTTTGCGCAGGTTCTCGGCCACGGAGTTAAGCGGCATCAGGATTCGCCGCGACAGTTTCAGCGCCACAATCGAGCCCACCGCCAGGCTCACGCACGTGGTCAGGCCCATCCACACCCATTCAGCCTTGGCCGGCAGCCATGCATCCACTTCGGCGTCGGTGAGCGGCCAGTAGGTCCACAGCAATGCATAAAAAATATATGAGCCGATCACCGCCAGGGCGATCACGCACAGCACCACGGCGCACATGGACAGGATGATCTGTCGGCTCAGGCCATTGAGCCCTTTCACACCATGCTCCCGAACCGGTAGCCGACGCCACGGATACTGGTGGGCACACCCTGCACGCCGAGGTCTTCGAGCTTGCGCCGCAGTTTGCTGATATGGCTGTCGACCGTGCGCTCCAGGCTGTCGCTTTCCGGTGAGCACTGGGCCAACAGCTCGGCGCGGGTGAACACCCGTTTCGGTGCCTTGGCCAGTTGCGCCAGCAGCCTGAATTCGGTGACGGTCAAGGCCAGCGGCACTCGGCGGCCGGCCAACGTCACCGTGGCTTCATAGCTTTCCAGGTCAATTTCAAACGCGTCCACCCGCAGCACCGTGGGGCAGGCGCGGTCGCGATAAGCGATGGAGCGGCGCAGTACCGCCTGGGTGCGCGCCACCACTTCGGCGGGGTTGAACGGCTTGACGATATAGTCGTCGGCGCCGATGCGCAGGCCCATGAGCTTGTCCATGTCCTGGTCTTGCGCGGTCAGCATGATCACCGGCGTATGGCCGCGCTGGCGCACTTGCGCGAGCACTTGCCAGCCGTCCACGTGGGGCATCAGCACGTCCAGCAACATCAGCTCCGGCTTGAGCGCCAGGTGCATGTCCAGCGCCTGTTGGCCGTCACGCGCGTGGGCGGTGCGAAAGCCGCTGCGTTTGAGGTAAGCCTCCAGAATGTCGGCGATTTGCGGCTCATCTTCGGCAATCAGCACGAGAGCCTGGGGTTCTCTGACGCAGTCCGGGCGGGGCATCGATGCAACGGGGAAATCAGTCATGGTCTGCTCGGTGAATACGCGGCGAGCCTGTGCATCCCTGCGCTCGTGCTTATCTGCCTTATCGTGGCTGCCGGTCCATGGCCACGTTTGCCAGTAGTGATCATAGCTTCTGGGTGAGGGTGCTGACCTCCAGAGCAGGAATCATCGTGTTCTCCTGGTAAATCTACGCAACGGTTAACGCAAGTGTGCGCAACCAACGTGCGCATTCATGGGAGGTTTTGTGGAGAAACGATGGAGGCGGGCAATAATTTGTGCCCGAGCGCTTAGGAAGGTGGCATGGATTGACGATCAATACCTAAAAGTCCAATATGGAATTATAAGTACAAAAAGCCTATGCCTCTCTTTCTTCACGCTTGCCAAACCAACAACAACTTGCGAGATAACGACCATGAAGAAACCCGCGCTGATCGCTGCACTGGCCCTGGGCCTGTTTGCTTCAAGCCATGTGCTGGCCGCTGAGAAAACCTTGCGTATCGGCATTGAGGCGGCCTACCCACCGTTCGCCTCCAAGACCCAGGATGGCAAGATCGTCGGGTTCGACTACGACATCGGTAATGCCTTGTGCGCGCAGATGAAGGTCAAGTGCGTGTGGGTGGAAGGTGAATTCGACGGCCTGATCCCTTCGCTTAAAGTGAAGAAAATCGACATGGCCCTGTCATCCATGACCATCAACGAAGACCGCAAGAAATCGGTGGATTTCACCCACAAGTATTACTTCACTTCCTCGCGCCTGGTGATGAAGGACGGCGCGGTGGTGGATGACCAGTACGCCAGCCTCAAGGGCAAGACCATTGGCGTGCAGCGCGCCACCACCACCGACCGCTATGCCACCGAGGTGTTCGAGCCCAAGGGCATCAACGTCAAGCGCTACAGCAATAACGAAGAAATCTACATGGATTTGGCGGCGGGGCGCCTGGATGCGATTTTTGCCGACACCATCCCGTTGAGTGACTTCCTGTCGATGCCGCGTGGCAAGGGCTACGCGTTTGTCGGGCCGGAACTCAAAGACCCCAAATACGTGGGCGAGGGCGCCGGGATCGCGGTGCGCAAGGGCAATGCCGAGTTGGTCAGTGAGCTGAATACGGCCATCGACGGCATCCGCGCGAATGGCGAGTATCAGAAGATTTCACAGCAGTATTTCAAGTCCGATATCTACGGCGACTGAGCGTGAAACAGCAACAGTAGAGCCATACTCGGTCACATGTGGGAGCTGGCTTGCCTGCGATGCAGACACCTCGGTACATCAGGAATACCGAGTTGATGCCATCGCAGGCAAGCCAGCTCCCACAGTTGATGAATGATCGTTCAGCCCTTCAATTCCTTAAGGTGCTTGTACACCGTCGCCCGGCCCATCCCCAGCACATTCGCCACGTAGTTCGACGCGCTCTTGCCCTTGAACGCGCCCTCGGCATGCAATGCCAGCACCAGCTCACGCTTATGGTCGCGGGTCAGCAGGTTCAGGCTCAACTGACGTTCACGCATCCAGGCATGCAAGAAGGTGTTGATGCGCTCCTGCCAGTCATCACGAAACAGTGAATCCGGCTGTGGGATCAGCTTGCTCGGTGACAGGAACAGGTCCAGCGCCGCCTTGGCGTTTTCGAACAACGAGATATTCAGGTTGATGCACAGCACTGCCAGCCGACGACCTTTGTGGTCATGCAGCACCGTGCTCAGGCTGCGGATTTTCTGACCATCCCAGTTGAGCTTTTCGTACGGGCCGATATTCACTTCGCGGATGTCATCGCTGAGCATGTCCTCCAGGGAGGAGTCGTCACCAATGGCGCGTTTCGACAGGTTGTTGGCGATGTAATCGACCTTTTGCGTGCGCAAGTCATGCAGCACCACTTCGGCGTGGGGAAAGAACAGCGTGGCGATCGCATCGGCGATCGCCCGAAAGTTCTGCACAACGTTTTCTTGTTCAGCAATGCTCATCAATGCGGCTCCAGGCGGACGGGCGAGAGCATACCAGCGTCCAGGCCAAACCGCGTCAGCGGCTCCGGCAACGGTGCGCCGCGTACCAGCGCCGCGCTGGCCTGGCCCATGGCCGGTGAAGTCTGGATGCCATAACCGCCCTGCGCCGCGACCCAGAACAGCCCCGGCACCTGCGGGTCGAAGCCCGCGAGCAAATCACCATCAGGCACAAAACTGCGCAGCCCGGCCCAAGTGCGGGTAGGACGGCGGATGGTCAAGGTGGTGGCTTCTTCGATCTGGTAAATGCCCATGGCAATGTCCAGTTCTTCGGGCTGCACATCCTGGGGTTCGACCGGGTCGGCGTTGGCCGGTGAGCCGAGGAACATGCCCGCGTCAGGCTTCATGTAAAAGGCTTCGTCGAGGGCCACCAGCATCGGCCACCCATGCGTGTCGACACCCTCTGGCCCGGCGAAGATAAACGCCGAGCGCCGTTTGGGCTGCAGTCCGATGGACGCCGCGCCAGCGAGGCCGCCGATCTGATCGGCCCAGGCACCGGCAGCGTTGATGATGATCGGCGCGGTGTAGGTCGCGTCCTGGGTACGCACCTGCCACAGGCCGTCGGCGTCACGGCTCAGGCCCAGTACCGGGCTGTCGGTACGCACTTCGCCGTGATGGCGACGGATACCGCGCAAATAACCCTGGTGCAGGGCATCGGTGTCGATGTCACTGGCGGTCGGGTCGAAGATGGCGCCGTGGACTTTTTCACGACGCAAAATCGGCAAGCGTGCGCACGCCTCATCGACACTCAGCCGTTCCACCTGCGCCACCGTGGCCTTGGCGCTCTGGTATTGACGCTCCAGTTCCGCCGGGTCGCCGCTGAAATCCACGGTGATCTCCCCGCGTGGCGTCAGCAACGGGTGCTCACAGAAGCCTGCCGGCGGGTTATCAAAAAATGCACGGCTGGCCAGGGTCAACGCGCGCACTTGCGGTGTGCCATAAGCCGCGGTGTAGAGCGCCGCCGAGCGCCCGGTGGAGTGATAGGCCGGGTGGCTTTCGCGCTCCAGCACCAATACTTTGCCATGCTGCGACAACCAGAACCCGGTGGATGCACCGGCAATGCCGCCGCCGATGATGATGAAGTCTGCATGGCTCATAAACATCTCCTTAAACAATGGTTAGCGCTGGGTTTGGTACAGGGCATTGGCCAGTGCGACGTCTTCCAGGCCCAGGCCGATCGAGCGGAAAAACACGTGGCGGTCATAGTCCGGGCGCTGCGCCATATCACTGAGCAACTCCGGCAGGTCGCCGATCACGGCGCGCTTGTCCCAAGCGTGTTGCTCGGCGGCGATCAGCATCTCACCGGCCGCGCCCGGCGTGGTCTGGCGATAGTCGCAGAACACATGCATGGCGTGCAGGCTGGCGGGTGGCACTTCATGGGCGCGTGGCGCATTGGTGCTGATGGAGGTGATCAGCGCTGGCTTACGCAAACGCGCCGGGTCGAGCACCGGGCCGGCCGATGAGGTACACAGCAGGATCACATCGGCGTCTTCCACGGCGCTGTCACAGCTGTCGGCCAGGGTCAGGCGCGGGTCCAGGCCTTTGAGGTGGGCGAGGGTGTCGACGCTGGCGTGGCCCAGGCTCGGTGAATACAGGCGAATCTGCTGCCAGTCGCGCAGGTTGCGCACGTAGTGCAGGTGCGCTTGCGCCACCTTGCCACTGCCGATAATCGCCAGGCGCCGCGCGGCAGCAGGCGCCAGCACGTCCACCGCCAATGCAGTGGTGGCAGCGGTGCGCGCGGTGGTCAGCTCGGCCGCATCACACAGCATCAGCGGCTGGCCGCTGTGCATCGACATCAACAACGTCCAGGCCGTCACCAGTGGGCCTTGCTCGCGCACGATGTAGGGCGACGTCTTGACGCCATAAACGCCCTCATCGGCCAGCACGCCCAGGTAGTTGATAAAGTCGCCGGCCCCATGCGGGAACTCCACCAGCTGCTGCGCCGGCTGCACCGCCAGCCCGGCCGCCAGGTCGCGGAACAGCTTGTGCAGAATGTGGGGCACATCGACCTGGGTGAGCAATTCACGGGCCTGGGCCTGATTCATGACAAGGGGCGTGCTGGACATGGCAATCTCCGCAGATAAACTAATTTGTCCATTATGGACTTTTAGTTCTGTTGGGCAATATCCACGTCAGAAAAAACTGCACGTTACTTCGCCAGCCACACCGTGACACACAAGCCCCGTTGCGCAATGGCGTCAGTAAACGCGAGTTGCACCCGTGCGCCTGTGCGATCGGCAATCACCTTGACGATCGAGAGTCCAAGCCCGGAGCCGGCCTCGTCGGTGCCCAGGCTGCGATAGAACGGATCGAACACGCGCGCCTGTTCCTCTAGCGTAATGCCGGGGCCGGAATCTTTGATTTGCAGTTGAGCGCCGTCGGCAGTCAGCGCAACCGACAGGTCGATACGCCCACCCGGCGGGGTGTAGCGAATGGCGTTATCCACCAGGTTTTTCACCAGCGTAAACAGGTCCAATTCGTTGAACGTCACCTGCACATCCTGGGTGCTTTCAACGCCTATATCGATCTGTTTACTCTCGGCCAATGGCAGCAAATCTTCCAGTATCTGGCGGTACACGGTATGCACCGACAGTGTGGTTTGCGCCCGCTCAGACGCCGACTGCGCTGCCGCCAGGCTCAGCAATTGATCAATCAGTTTGCGCCCGCGTTGAATGCCGCGTGACAGCGGCTCAAACCGCTCGCGGCTGACGGGCGACAGCTCGGTGGCGGCCAGCCGGTCGGCTTGCAGCGCCAGGGCGGTCATCGGTGAACGCAGTTCATGGGCGGCATCGGCGACAAAGCGCCGTTGGCTGTCCATGGACTGCCCGACGCGTGCCAGCAGGCGATTGATCGCGACCACAAACGGGCGTACTTCGCTGGGCAGGTGCTGCTCTTCAATCGGGTGCAGTTCTTGCTCGGCCCGTTGGTCGATCTCTGCGGCAAGCACGCCAATGGGGCGAAACAACTTGCGCACCAAGTCGCCGACCACCAGTAACAACACCGGAAACAGAATCAGGAACGGCAACAAACTGCGCCAGGCGCTTTCGCGGGCGTCCTTGTCGCGGGCATCGGATTCCTGGGCCACGGCGATGCGTTCACCACGGGCGGTGGTGTGCACCAGCACGCGAAAATTTTCGCCGACCACGGCGACGGTAGACAGGCCATCGGCGAGGCTGGCCGGAAACGGCAAAGGCAAGGCTTCATCCGTGGTGCCCGTGGCCCTTGGGCTGTCACTCAGGTGCTGGATGATCACCCGGGTTTCTTCGTCATCGCCTTTAAGCGCCGGGCCTTGTGGGTATTGCAGGGTCATGTGCTGGCGGTCATACAGCATCGCCACCTGGCGCAAGGTGGCGTCCTGCTGTTCGTGGGTTTCTTCAAACGCCGAGACAAAGGCGAACACGCTGGCCACCAAGGCCACCAGCAAAATAGCGAGGGATAACGCCACCGACAGGCGCAGTTGCACTGACTCGCTCAGACGTTTTTTGAAACCATCCATCCCATGCCCCTGACGTTCTTGATCACGTGAGTGCCCAATTTGCGCCGCAAGGCGTGAATCAGGAATTCGATGGCGTTGCTTTCCACCTCATTGCCCCAGCCATACAAGCGGTCTTCCAACTCGCTGCGCGAAAGGATGGCGCCGGGACGAATCAACAGCGCTTGCAGCAGCGCAAATTCGCGACTGGAAAGGGCGACCTCATGCTGTTCTTGCGTACTGGCTTGCTTGGTGAGCAGGTTCAGCGTCACCACGCCATTGCCCAGCAACGACTGGGCGCTGCCGCCTTTACGCCGTAGAACGGCGCGCATGCGTGCGAGCAGTTCCGGGATATCGAAGGGCTTGAGCAAGTAATCATCGGCGCCGCCGTCAAGGCCCCGCAGGCGGTCGTCGAGGCTGTCGCGGGCGGTGATGATCAGCAAGGGCACGGGGTTGTTGCGTGCGCGAATCGTGTCCAGCACGTCGAGGCCATCCTTGCCAGGCAGGCCAAGGTCGAGCAGCACCAGGTCATAGGGATGGGTGTCGAGGGCGGCGAGGGCGGTGAGGCCATTCTTGACCCAGTCAGCGGCATAGCTCGCGTCGCTGAGCGCACGCTGGATCGCATCGCCAATCATCGGGTCGTCCTCGACCAGCAGTATTCGCATAAGTCTCTCCGCACAAAAAGCACGCGCGGCGAGGTGATCGCCGCGTGTGTATTGAAGCACCTGGGCAGGCATTTGTCCGATATCAGCCCTTCATCAGGTCGAAGGTCTTGAGCAGGTCGTCCATCGAGGCTTTGCACTCTGCCTGGTTAGGGTTGCCGTCACGCAGGGCCGAGAGGGCGCGGTCGATGGCTTTGTCGAGCACGTGCCAGTCGTTGGCGGCACGTGGCTTGATCCCGGCTTCAGCGCTGTCCCAGCTGGTTTCCAGGTCTTTGATGCGGGCTTTGGCACCTGCCAGGTCGTTCTTGGCGACAAGACCGGAAACGTCTACCGCGATGTTACGAAACGCCGACAGATCACCCAGTTGCGACATATGGCGCTGGCTGCTGGTGGGGTTGGCCGCGCTGGCAGGTTTGTCAGCCGGCTTGGAACAACCGGTGGCGATGCCCAGCATAAAAATCGCTGAAACAATGGCGGCATGGCGGATCACATTGCGAACTTTGCTCATGGCAGTTTCCTTGGAGTGAGAGTTTATTGAATGAGGGTTTTACGGCTGCCGATGCTGATTTGCGCCACGGCCACCAGCAACACGATCACGCACAAGAACAGCGCGCTGGTCCAACTGGCGCCCATGCCTAGGCCGCCATACGTCTTGGCTTGGGTGAGCAGGTCGCCGAGGGAGGCTCCGAACGGGCGGGTGAGGATGTAGGCGATCCAGAAGGTCAGCACGCTGTTGACGCCCAGGCGCCAGGCCAGCAGTATCACGCCGATTAAACCGGCGAAAATCACCGCGCCGAGGGTAAAGCCCAGGCCCAGGGCTTCGGTGGCCAGGTCACCGGCGGCGGTGCCTAAAGCGAAGGTGCACAGCACGGTGGTCCAGTAGAACCACTCGCGCCGTGGGGTCACGATGTCGCGGATCGACAGGCTGCGCTCGGTGCGATACCAGACGATGAAGTTAAGCGCGAGCAACACCGAAAAAATCGCCGTGCTGGTGTACAGGCTGACGTCGAGCTTATCGGTGAGGATATCGGTGATCTGTGTGCCGACAATGCTCACCAGCACCACCGTCAGCCAGTAGATCCAGGGCGTGTAGGCCTTGGTGCGCAGTTGGCAGAACAACGCGAGCCCCAGCAAAGCGGCCATGCCGAAGCTGGTCCAGCCGGCGCCGAAGCCTGCATCCACGGCGAGGTAATCCGCGCCGGTTTCGCCCACGGTGGTGGACAGTATCTTGATCACCCAGAATGACAGCGTCACCTCGGGTACTTTGTTCAGCCAACGGGCTGCTGTGGCATTCATCGGGGTTACCTCTCCTTGACTGCGCAGTGGTTGGCGCAGGGGAGAAGGTAAGCCCCGACACTTAGCTGAGACTGAGGGCCTGGGGTTTTTTCAATACATGCGCCGTGCCGAGTGTCGTGAGGTGCACCACACTGCCGGTGGGCGGGGCTTGCAGGCCGGAACTGCGCACCAGAATCGCCTGGCCCGGTTCATCCTCGGCAGGCTGCAACACCACGGTCAACGTGCAGGTATTGCCGCCGAATTCGCGCTCGGTCACGACACCACGGCAGCCCGACAGGTCGGTGGTACTCAGCTGCAATTGCTCCGGGCGCAGCATGATCCGCGTTGCTGCGTGGTCCGCCGTACTGTCCACCGGCACACGGCCTAGCCCGCAATGCGCCCAGCCAGCTTCAACACGGGCGGGCATCACCACCGCTTCGCCGAGGAACAACGCGGTTTGCTCATCGACCGGGTATTGGTACAGGTCCATCGGGTGGCCCGCCTGCACCAGGCGCCCCTGGCGCATCACTGCCAATTGGTCGGCAAACGACAGCGCTTCACTTTGATCATGGGTGACCAGGATCGTGGTGATGCCCGCGTCGCTCAGCAGGCGCGCGACCATTTTGCGCATGGCCGAGCGCAGGCCGGTGTCCAGCGCGGAAAACGGTTCATCCAGCAACATCAACCGGGGTTGCTGGGCCAAGGCCCGGGCGAGTGCCACGCGTTGCTGCTGGCCGCCAGACAGTTCATGGGGCCAGCGCCGGGCCATGTTGGCGTCGAGGGCCACGCTGTCCATCAGTTCGGCGATGCGCGTGTGCCGGGCTTCACCTTGGGTGGCCAGGCCAAAGCCGATATTGTCGGCCACCGTCATGTGCGGGAACAGCGCGCCATCCTGCGGTACATAGCCGATCTGGCGCTGGTGGGCCGGCACCGCATGGGTGGCGTCGACCAATACCTGGCCGTTGAGCGTGAGGCTGCCGGTGTCGGGGAATTCAAAGCCGGCGATCATGCGCAGCAGGGTGGTCTTGCCCGAGCCCGAAGGCCCGACGATCACTGTGCGGCTGCCGGTGGGCACCGCCAGGGAGACGTCCGCCAGGGCACGCTGGGTGCCGAAGGTCTTGCAGAGGGCGTGGAGTTCGAGGGCGTTCATCGGCCTGCCGTGCGTTTGGATTGATGGTAGAGAAGGCCGGTTAACGGCAGTGACAACAGGATCATGATCAGCGCGTAAGGCGCGGCAGCGGCGTAGTCGATTTCGCTGGTCAGCGCCCAGAAACCGGTGGCCAGGGTGCGCGTGCCGTTAGGCGCCAGCAGCAAGGTGGCGGTCAGCTCGTTGGTGATCGCCAGGAACACCAGCGCCGCACCCGCAGCCGCAGCAGGCGCGGCCAGCCGCAAAGTGATCAGCCACAGGGCGCGGCCCGGCGAACGGCCGAGGCTGCGCGCCATGTTTTCCAGTTCTACCGGCGCCTGGGCGATACCCGCGCGCAGGCTCACCAGCGCCCGTGGCAGGAACATCAGCAAATAGGCGAGCAGCACGGTGATGGTGGTCTGGTAGATCGGCCGGGCGAAATGAATGGTCACTGTGACCAAGGCCAGCGCCACCACAATGCCGGGCAACGAACTGGTGATGTAGTTGCAGCTTTCCAGGATGCGCTGTAAACGCCCTGGCGCCCGAATCGACAGCCACGCAATCGGCACCGCCGCACAGGTGGTCAGCACGGCACCGGCCACGCCCAGTAGCACGGTCTGCTCCAGCGCGGGCAGCAGTTCGTTGAACTGCCATACCTCACGGCCACCGGCGATCAGCCACTTGCCCAGGGTGATCAACGGCACACCCAGGGCCAGCGCGCAGGTCAGCCCTTGCAGGCCAAGGGCGAGCAGCGTGGTGCGCGTGCGCAGGCTCACAATACGTTGCTCGCGGGCGCTGCCGGAGCCGACCCGCGCATAACGCGCATGCCCGCGTGCAGCGGATTCCGCCGTGAGCATCGCCAAACAACACAGCGCCAGCACCGCCGCAAGCATATTGGCGGCAGGGCCGTTAAAGGTGGATTTGAACTGATCGAAAATCGCGGTGGTGAACGTATCGAAACGAATCATCGCGTACAAGCCGTATTCGGCGAGTAAATGCAGGCCTACCAGCAGTGCGCCGCCGCAGATCGCCAGGCGCAACTGCGGCAGCACCACGCGAAAAAATACCGCCCAGGGCTTGAGGCCCAGGGACTCGGCCACGTCTTCAATGGCAGGGTCGAGCCGGCGCAAGGTCGCCGCCACCGGCAAGTACAAAAACGGGAAATAGGCAATCACCGAGACCAGCACGCCGGCCGGCAAACCATGCATCGACGGCACCAGGCTGACCCAGGCGTAACTGTGCACAAACGCCGGCACCGCCAGCGGCGCAACCGCCAGCAGCGACCACACACGGCGCCCTGGCAGGTTGGTGCGCTCGGTCAGCCACGCCAGCGCAATGCCCAGCACCACGCATAAGGGCAGGGTGAACACCACCAGCAACACGGTGTTGACCAGCAGTTCACCCACACGCGGACGCCACACCAACGCTTCAATCTGCGCCCAGCCGATTTGCCAGGACACGCCGATCACAAACGCAATGGGCAGCAGTGCCAGCAGCGACACCACTACTGACAAACTGGTGACCCACGTGCCCCCACGGCTTTTAAACAAACCGTGGGCGCGTTTACGCGGTTGCGCCTGCGTTAAGGCGGGAGCTAAAGGTTCAGGCAGCAATCAGAGCAGTCCGGCTTGGGTCATCAGTTCGACGGCCTTTTTGCTGTTGAGCTTGGAGGCGTCCACTTTCGGCGCGTCCAGCTGGGCCAGCGGTGTCAGCTTGGGGTTGGACTGTGCGCCCTGGCCCACGGCGTATTCGAACGAGTTGCCGTCCTTGAGGATCGCCTGGCCGTCTTTGCCGGTGATCCACTTCAAGAAGGCCTGGGCTTCTTCTTTATGCTTGCTGGAGGCCAATACACCGGCGCCGGAGATGCTCACAAAGGCGCCTGGATCCTGGTGTTTGAAGTAGTGCAATTGGGTGTTTTTGCTGTTTTCGCCGGTCTTGGATTGGTCGACAAAGCTGTAGTAGTGATAAATCACGCCGCTGTCGACCTGGCCGGCGTTGACGGCTTTAAGCACCGCGCTGTTGCCACGGTAGATGCTCGCGTTGGCTTTCATCGCCTTGAGCCAGTCGAGGGTGGCGGCTTCGCCTTTGAGTTCCAGCACGGCGGCGACGATGGCCTGGAAGTCGGCACCGGCCGGTGAGGCAGCCCAGCGGCCTTTCCAGCTTGGCGAGGCCAGGTCCAGCAGGGACTTTGGCAGCTCGGCTTCTTTGAGTTTGCTCGGGTTGTACACGAACACCGTCGAACGTGCGGCGATGCCCAGCCACTTGCCGTGGGCGGGGCGGTAGGCGGTGTCCACTTGTTCCAACGTGCTCGGCGCTACTGGCGCGAACAGCCCGGCGTTGTCCACCAGCACCATGGCCGGGGAGTTTTCGGTGAGGAACACGTCGGCCGGTGAGGCCGCACCTTCCTGCACAAGCTGGTTGCCCATCTCGGTGTCGTCGCCATTGCGGATGGTTACCGGAATCCCGGTTTCCTCGGTGAAGCCCTCAACCCAGGCCTTGGTCAGGCTTTCGTGCTGGGCGTTGTACACCACGATGCCGGCGGTTTCGGCGGCATACACTTGCCCGGCGCCAACCAATGCAGTGGCGAGCAGGGCTTTAGTGAGGAAAGACGGTAGACGGGAAGCCATACGTTGAATGCTCCGGTTTTTATGTAGGCACGGGAAGCCCGTGAGGGGTCGATTGAGACTAGACCAATAGGAATCATTTGCATGTTGGGGCGCGGCGAATGTAGAGGCGCAGATGAGAAAAAAACGTCAAATAAACGGTTAACAAATGTGATGAGGCCTATTAAATGACGCAGGTCAAATGTGGGAGCTGGCATGCTCGCGGATGCAGTGGTTCAGTCAGCATCTCTGGGTCTGACCCACCGCATTCGCGAGCAAGCCAGCTCCCACCGTTTTTATTGTGTTCAGGCAGGCGGGGCTGTGGGTTTAAGGCACTCGATGGATCGGTCCACGGTGGTCTTGGCCATCTCCAGCAAATGCCACACCGCCAGAATCTTCGCGCGCTGTGGGCTGGCCAGTAATTCACCGCAATTGAGCGCGGTAGCTGAAGCACTGTCGAGCAAGCTGGCGGTGTAGAGCAGGGCGTCTTCGAAGCTCAGGTCTTCGATTTTAACGCCGTTGGAGGGCAGGTAATGGTCGATGGCGCGGTTGAAGGCGGCGCGGTCTTTGGCGGCGTTGCGGGGTGGGTCGGGGACGACTTTTTTCATGGTGTAACTCCACATGGTTGGAGCTGACACTTGTCGCGACTAAACGAGGGTGGCAGCTGTACGCAGGTTAGTCGACCGGTCACATGGAAAACCGGCGCACCCGAAGGTGCCCTACGCACAGCCACCATAAAATTTCACGGAGGACCATGCGCCATGTAAGACCCGAGCGACTAAACCCGATCACTGATAAGCAGTGACGGATCGCAGACTAGCCATCGATTCCAACAGGCACAAGGCGGCAAGGATTGTCTAGGAAACGTCCTGCAATTTAAAGGGACGCGCCCTGCTGGCCCTTTAAAAACCATGACCAAATGCCACTAATCTCGCCACAGATCGTTCCCGCGCTCTGCGTGGGAATGCAGCCTGGGACGCTCTGCGTCCCGCTCACAACATTCAAGTTTTGCGCAGGTGCGACGCGGAGCGTCACGGGCTGCATTCCCACGCGGGAGCGTGGGAACGATCTATCAAGTCCGGCCATTTTTGTAGGCGTTAATTTCTAGTGATGTAGGCAACTTCCCAAATATCACTCAGCCTTCCCGACCTTGTGTCCGAGCCCTGTTCGCCTGCTTATATTCCAACGCCATCTTCATTGCATTCAGGGATACGAAGCATGGCGCAGGGCTATATCAACGACCGCCTCACGGACTACATCAGCTTGAAAAACCAGTTGATGGGTCATGCCCCGGGACGGCAGCGTGCCGATCCCTACAGCGTGATCTGCTCGCTGGAAGAGGCCTGGCTTGTGCGCCATGCCGAGGCAATCGGTCGGGAGCTGGACGCGCGCGCCGCCACCCAAGTGGTCAACAACTATGACCTGCTGCAAAGTCTTCTCGGGTACGGCTCGTTGGGAGTGGGCAGCTCAACATCGGCGTGGGCGCGGCATCTGGACGAAGTGGCGCAGACGCTGGAAGAGATTGAGCGGCTGCACCAGCGCCTGAAAACCGCAGGCTTGGAGCGTGAGGCTTTTTTGCGCCAGCGCCAGGCGCTGTTTGGGCTGCTGGATACCCAGTTGCAAGGCGCGGCGCGATTTGGCACGGGGTTGCGAGGTAATCAGGCGCTGAAAAAGATATTGGGGGTTTCAACCAAAAGCTATCTGCACAAGGGTGAGATTGCCGGGTATGCGCAGCGGATGCGGAGCATTGCGCAGACCTCGAAGTGGTTGGGGATGGGCACCTATGTGGGCTTGGCACTGGACGTGGGCGTGGCAGGGTTGGAGATCAAGGAGGCGTGTGTGGAGGGACGCGAGGCGCAGTGTCGGCGGGCGAAGTATGTGGAAACGGGGAAGTTGGTGGGTGGCGTAGGGGGCGCTTATGGCGGAGGGAAGGCGGGCGCGAAAATAGCCCGTCTCGGCTGCAAGGTTTTTTTGGGCGTCGTGGCTAAAGGAAACGGTGACCTGGCTTGCGCAGTGATCGGCGGCGCTGCGGGAGGGTTTGCAGTAGGCAATGTAGTTGGCGATTTCGGTGCGTTTCTGGGCGGGCAAATCGAAGAGATCGACGGTGATCTGATCTTTCAGCCAGAGGGCGCATAAGCATGGATTTTCAACTCATCCTTGCAATCATTCTATCCATAGCGACGTTCGTTTTTGGCGGACTCACTTTCTACGCCGAGTGCACAAAGCTCGAAGCCCTGGAAAGCTACTTCAGCGAAAACGAGGTGGTCTGCGCCAACAAACGGTTTTGGGGCAGAAACAAGCACATCGACAGGTTTCATCGCATGCTCGTGATCAGTGACCTGTTGGGCATGCCTAAATTTCACATTAAAAGAGGCGAGGTGACCGAGGCAGAGGTGGCGGCCGTCCCCCTGTCCCTCAAGCGTTGGGCGGTGTGGCCGTATCATTTTGGGATGGTATGGTTTGCTGGCTGTATCCTCTGGTCCATCTTGTATGGCTGGTAGCCTGCGGCCATCAGATCGTTCCCGCGCTCTGCGTGGGAATGCAGCCTGGGACGCTCTGCGTCCCGCTCACAACATTCAAGTTTTGCGCAGCTGTGACGCGGAGCGTCACGGGCTGCATTCCCACGCGGGAGCGTGGGAACGATCTGTCAGCGCATATGCAGGATAATCGGGCTACTACTGGCCGGGTCCGTATGCCCGCGCAGCTTGTTCACCGCCGCAGCCTCCACCGCGCCGCCGTTGTTGCCCCATGTACCGCGCACGTAGCTCAACACCTGGGCGATTTCCTGGTCGGACAATTGCTCGCGGAATGCCGGCATGCGGTACGCGTCCGGCATACCGGCGGTCACGATGCGTTGCGAGCCATTGAGGGTGATGTTGATCGCCGAGGCGCTTTCCTTGGCCAAGGCTGAGGTAGCACCGGCCAACGGTGGCATCCACTCCGGCTGGCCTTTGCCGTCCAGGCCATGGCAGGAGGCGCAGCGGGTGGCATAGGTGTGGGCACCCGGTGCGCTCGTGTCGAGCGCTGCCGTTTGGTACTGCCACGGCGAACCGTCACGCTGCGGGTCGCCCGGCAGTGATTTGAGGTAATGCGCAATGGCCGCCAGATCGTCGTCTTGCATGAACTGCGTGGAGTTGTTAAACGCCTCGGTCATCGAGCCATACACCACTGCGTGTTTGTTACGCCCGGTCTTGAGGAATTGCACAATCTCCGGCTCGCTCCAGCGGCCCAAACCGGTGTTGTGGTCCTGGCGCAGGCTGGGTGCGTACCAGCCGTCGAGCAAGGCACCGGCGAGGAACGGCGCGCCGGACTCGTCCAATGCCTTCTCGTTAAACGCCAGCCCACGCGGCGTGTGGCAACTGCCGCAGTGGCCGGGGCCTTGGACGATATAGGCGCCACGGTTCCACAACGCGTCCTGCTCGGGTTTGGCGGCATAGGTTTTAGTCGGCGCGAACACGCCGTTCCACAGTGCGATGGGCCAGCGCATGTTCAGTGGCCACGGGATGCTGCTGGGAATGTTCGGCTCGCTGGCCGGTTGCACGCCTTGCATAAAAAACGCATACAGCGCACGCATGTCGTCGTCGCTGAGTTTCACGTAGGACGGGTAGGGCATGGCCGGGTAGAGCCGTCGCCCGCCCGGTGCCACGCCGTGGCGCACGGCGCGGTCGAAGTCGGCCAGGCTGTAGGTGCCGATGCCGACGTTCTTGTCTGGCGTGATGTTGGTGGCATGAATGGCGCCCAGCGGGGTGGCCATCTCCAGGCCGCCGGCAAACGGCGCTTTGCCCGGCAGGCTGTGGCAGGCCACGCAATCACTGACGCGGGCGACGTATTCGCCACGGCTGACCAGTGTCGGGTCAGCCGTGGCGTTGGCCTGTTCAAACGGCGAAGCAGGTTGACGGGTGACGTACCAGGCCAGCAGGCCGGCGGCGACTGCGCCGGCCAGCACCAGCCAGCCAGCGGTTCTAGCCAATCGTTGGTTGTTCATAGGCGTTCCTTGTCGGTCAGGCGAAGGTGTATCGGCTCAGGGGCAGGCTGCGGATGCGCTGGCCGGTCAAGTGCGCCACCGCATTGGCCACGGCAGGCGCCACTGCGGGTAGCGGCGGCTCGCCGATACCGCCCATCTTTTCGCCGCTCTCGACGATCTTTACGTGCACCTTGGCCATCCGCGAGGGTGGCAGGATCGGGTAAAGGTCGTAGTTGCGCGCCCGTGGTTTACCGTCCACGTACACCGCTTCTTCCACCAACGTTTGTGACAAGCCCAACGCTACGGCGCCGTTGACCTGGGCCTCGATGATCGCCGGGTTGACGATGCTGCCAGGGTCGATGGCTTCCCAGATGTTATGCACCTTGACCTGGCCGTTTTCGATCGACACTTCGGCAACCACCGCCGCATGCGAGCCAAATGGCGAGGCCATGGCCACCCCACGGGCACGCCGGCTGCCGTCTTCTGCGGTATACGGGCCACGTTTCCAGCCACCGGACAACTCGCCCACCGCTTGCAGCAACGTGGTCAGGCGTTTGTTGTCGCGCAGCAGGTGCAGGCGCAACTCATACGGGTCATGGCCGCCTTTGTCAGCCAGTTCATCGAGGAAGGCTTCGTAGAAAAAGTCATTCAGCGAGTTGCCCACCGAGCGCCAGTAGCCGAGCATGGCCGGGCCTTTGACGTAGATCTGGGCGATGCGTTTGTTGGGAATCGCGTAGGATTTGCCCGACAACCCTTCAAGAGCCGTCGGGTCGATTTTGTCGCCCTGTTTGCCGGCGATGGCTTCGGATGGGCCTTCGGTGGCGCTCACGGCTTCGATGGCCACCGGCAAGCCTTTGTCATCCAGCGCCGCGCGGAATTTGACCACCGCGACCGGGCGCAGCACATCGCGCAGGAACTCTTCTTCGCGGCTCCAGATCAGCTTGACCGGGCGTCCCACAGCCTTGGCCAATGCGACGGCCTGCGGGTACGGGTTGGCTGAGTCGTACAGGAAATGCCGACCGAAAAAGCCGCCCAGCAACGGCGAATGCAAGGTGATCTTTGACACATCCAGCCCGGTGCGCTTGGCGATGTCGGCGCGGAACATGTCTGGCGCCTGGTTGGGCAGCCAGACTTCCAGCGTGCCGTCCGGGTTATAGCGCGCCAGGGCCGATGGCGGCTCCAGTTGGGCATGGTTGACGTACTGGTTGTGGTAGGTGGCTTCGACCTTGGTCTTGGCGTTTGCCAGCGTGGCGTTGACGTCGCCTTCGTTTTCTTCGTCGCGGGCCGGGCCTTGCTGGGCGGCGAGGAAGTCACGGTATTTGTCGCTGGAAAAGTCTGCCGGCATGGCGCGCACTGTAGAGTCAGCGGCGGCTTCCAGCCATTCGACCTGAATAGCTTCTACTGCACGCTTGGCGTGCCACCAGCGCTCGGCCACCACGGCCACGGCGCCAGGCAGTTGATGCACCGAGTGCACGCCTTTCATGGCTTCAACTTGCGCCTGATTGCGCAGGCTGCCCACGGTCATGCCCAGGCGCGGCGCATGCTGCACGGCGGCGTGGAGCATGCCGTCGACCTTGAGGTCGATGCTGTATTGCGCCTTGCCGGTGGATTTGTCGTAGGCATCCAGGCGTTTGACCGGCTTGCCGATCCAGCGGAACTGGCTCGGGTCGCGCAGGGTGATAGTGGACGGGTCAGGCACCGGCATGTCGAGGGCGCGGCTGGCGAGTTCGCCGTAGCCCAGCGAGCGGCCCGAGGCGGCGTGTACCACGCGGCCGGGGGTGGTGGTCAGTTGCGCGACCGGCACGCCCAGTTGCTCGGCGCCGGCCTGCAACAGCATGGCGCGGGCCAGGGCGCCCAGGCGGCGCATTACCGGGTAACTCATGCGCACCGACATGCTGCCGCCGGTGATGCGCATGCCGTTTTCCATCACCACATAGGCATCGCCCGGTGGCGCGGCTTCGACGACAAAGGTGGCAGGGTCGGCGTCCAATTCTTCACCAACAATTTGCGCCATGGCGGTGTGGGTGCCTTGGCCGCCTTCCATAAAGGGGCTGAGCAGGCGCACCGTGCCGTCTGGGCGAATCTCGAGAAACGCCGGCACCTGCGTGCCGCGCTCCGCAGGGTTGGCGGTGGCCGCGAAGGCGCGGCCGCCACCCAGCGGCAGGCCGAAACCAATCACCAGCGCGCCCACGGCGGTGCTGGCCAGAAAGCGCCGGCGTGACAGGTTGACCGGGTCGCCCAGGGCCACATCAAGCAGTTCGTTGCGCGTATTCATCATGCGCGCTCCTTCTGCTGGGCCAAATCCTGCATGGCGGTGTGGATGGCGTTATAGGTGCCGCAGCGGCACAGGTTGACCATCGCGGCATCGATTTGCGCGACCGTCGGCGCGGGGGTGTGCTTGAGCAGCGCCGTGGCCGCCATCACCTGCCCGGACTGGCAATAGCCGCATTGCGCCACCTGATGCTCGACCCAGGCGGCGACCACGTGCTTGCCCACCGCATCGTCCTCAATGGCCTCGATGGTCGTGACCTCGCGGCCGACCACACCTGCCACCGGGGTAACGCAAGAGCGCACCACATTACCGTCCACCAGTACCGAACAGGCGCCGCACTGGGCCAGGCCGCAACCGTACTTGGTGCCGGTCATGCCGAGGTCGTCGCGGATCACCCACAGCAGCGGCGTGTCGGCGTCGGCATCGACCTGGTAGGTCTTTTGGTTGATACGTAATTCCATGGCGGGTTCACCTGCTGATCATCGGTTGGTGGTGCTGAGCTCTTTTGAGCCCTTATAAGAAGAGTGGGACTTGTGGCCCATCGTTGCACTCTAGACCACGGCGCAAGGGCTATCTATCCGCCAGTCGATAAGTCGGAGGATCAGGCAAGTATTTCGCAGGAATGCACTACCGGCAGCTTGATCGCTCCCACGCTCCGCGTGGTAACGCATCCTGTGACGCTCTGCGTCACGGCGTCAGAAGCGGGACGCGGAGCGTCCAGGGCGGCATTCCTTTGCGGCGCGTGGGAACGATCCTATAGGCACTCCTTTGTGTGTAGGCAACCTCTGATCCGACCCGGCTCGCCGCACTTTTTTTGATTCTCCTGATCTATCCCTGTCACGACCCCACTCATTCAGAGTGTGGGCAGCAGAATCAGACCCGGTGCCGATGGATCGAACGTCACATACTTGTATCTCCCGCTGGCCGTTGTTTTTGGTTGTTCTTTTGGCACTGTTTGCCAGTGGTTGCAGCCAGCAGCAGGGCCGCGATATCGCCAGCCAGTTCAGCAATGGCAGGCCCGATGAGTTCTTTCAGACCAGCGTTGACCGCATGGCAACCCTGAGCATGCGCGACAACTTGCAAAGCCTGTATCTGCTGATGAGCAAGCTCTACCTGCGCAACCCCAGCCAGTGGCGCCTATCCGGTTACCCGGATGCGGTGAGTGCCGCGCGGGAAATCCGCCAGGCCATCGAGCATCAGCAACCGCTGCCGGCCCTGGGCGAGCGGCGCGATCTCGCGGCCTTGAGTTACTCGTTAAGCCCCGACTTCAAAGGCGACCGGGTCGGTGCGTTTATCTACGCGATCGGCAGCATGCTGGTGACCGCCCACGGCGGCCGCACCCAGTTCTATATGACTGACTCGATCAACCCGCAGTTTGTCAGCAACGCCGCACGCAATATCGAAAAAGCCACCTGGCTGCTCAGTCAGCGCCAGGATGCCAACGGGGTGTTGCTGCTGTTTTCCAACGAGATATCGGAGGAGGGCAGTAACCTGAGCTTTGCGGTCGAGTTCGGCAAAGTGGTTGCGCGCCTGGACTTGCTCGCGCAGATGCTCGATGAACGCTACCGACGTGTGGCGCTCAACTACGCGCAGAGTTTGCTGCTGATGAATTTCTTGCCGGTGCAGTAATGTAGGTACGGTATTTCCCTTTCAGGTGTAGGAAGTGGCCTATCTTAAGTCCCCACGCTTGAAACACCCCTCGGTGGGCAATAGCCTCGGACTTTTCTCAACGGATGAGTGCCTACCTTGGGTAAGCGAAAAACGGTTTGGCCTACGGATCGCGAAGTTCGTCTGCGATTCATTCTCTTTGCGGTGATCGACGTGGCAAGCGCCCAGGGTGTTCCTGCCGAGGTGTTATTGAGTGCACATAAACTGCTGCGCGATTCGCCGGCGGAGTCTCAGTTACGTAAAGCCCTGGCTGACATCCTGGCCTGCGATGAAATGGCGGGGTTCAGTTTCCTCAGGGGGTCTGAGGCGGATGATTTTATGCGCACGATCGAACCGCTCACGGACGCGACTGATCACCAGGTTTTGCTCTCGGGTTAGATCGTTTATTTCCTTAAGTGAGGTCGCAAGGCTTTAATCGCATATCCATCCTGGCGTTTATGCGGTGCCAGTAGCGGCTTTAAACGTCTTTACAGCGATTTATCTGTTATCACGCCCGGTGTCGCTGTCCTGGTCACCCAAGCAAGCTCCCGAACAGCCATTTGTGCTGCTCTGCCGTCGTCTTGCGCCGTCGCCCGGTGTCTCTAGAATCGGCGCCAGAACTTAGCCATTTCCTGTCGATTACGGAGTTTCGAACATGATGAACGCAATGCAGATGCCGATGAACACGTCCATGCCAATGATGCCGATGATGGGCATGCCGATGATGATGGCGACCATGAAGTGCGAAATGGCGGGCGACGCCATGATGTGCACCATGAAGCCGGCGGCCGGTATGGACATGGCGCAGTTCAAGACCAATGCCGACATGATGGCGATGATGATGAACTGCGGCATGCCGATGATGATGCAGTGCGCAAACATGTCGATGCTGTGCATGTCGGCCGATGCCATGAAGATGATGGCTGACATGAACATGCCGATGATGACCATGGGCATGTCGATGTCGATGTCGATGATGAAATGCATGATGGAATGCAGCGTGATGGGCGACAGCATGATGTGCAAAATGATGCCAATGCCAGGCATGAGCATGGCCATGATGGAAAACTGCTGCATGCTCATGAACAAACTGATGAATGACTGCGCCATGCCGATGATGATGAGCTGCAACGGCATGCCGATGATGTGCTGCACCTGCTGACCGCTGCTGCCTGAAACGCAAAAAAAAGCCCCGACTTGTCGGGGCTTTTTTGCATTCAGTCCAGGCGTTCCGGGTAGGTGATCACCAAAAATGCCACCGCCTCGCTGTCCGCCGGGTTGCGGTAGCGGTGGGGCTGGTCGGCGTAGAACAGGATCGAGTCGCCGGTGGAGAGCAAGTAGCGCTCATCGTTGACGCTGACTTCCAGTACGCCCTGGGCCACCACCAGGTTTTCCTGAATGCCGGGGCCGTGACCGGCAGAAATTTCTTCGCCGAGCGCACGCAAGCGGATTTCGTAAAATTCCGATTGGCGGGCGGTATCAAAGGGAAACAACGCACGGCTGACGAATGCCCCGTCGGCACTTACCAGGCGTTTGCTTTGTCGCGCCGGCAACACCTCGACGCCTTCAAAGGCACGGTCCTCCAGAAAGGCCGCGACCGACACCTTCAAGCCTTTGGCGATTTTGCACAGCACCTTGATCGACGGCACGCTGCGGCCCGATTCGATCTGCGCCAGCATCGCCCGGCTCACGCCACACGCGCGTGCCAACCCGTCCAGCGAGAGGTGGCGCTTACTGCGCAAACGTTGCAGGTTCTGCGCCACGCACAGGCTGGTGTCGTCATCCTCAATCGCAGGTTTTGGCAGTGCTTGGGCTGATTCGGGCAGTACCTGTAAAAAATTCATCGGCGTTACGCCCGGCGCGTATCACTGGCGGTTGCGGTGTGGGCGGAGAACACCGCAAGCCCCGCGCGTGCCGCGTACATCGCCCACATCAGCTCGGCCGCGGCACGCGCCTGGCGGCGTTTACGGTGGAGGGTGAAGTCAATAACGCTGGCGGATGTTTGCATGGGGGAAATCTCGTGGGCGACTCAATGCCTCCACAGTAATGCGTGCTGGTTATTTCTTTAAATACTGAGTTTGCATGTGTTAATGCGATTTTGGACTTAGAAAATAATCCCGTTCCGATGCTGTTGTGGGAAGGGTCTGGTCCGTTAATTAAGCGTGACCTGGTGAGCCTGCCTGGCTTCCCATCACTGTTCGCGTGATGGCCCAGGCTTTGTCACGCCCCCGAATGCCAAGGATTTACCCCATGCTGTTGCGCCAACCCCCACTACTGTTTACCGCCCTGACCCTCAGTTCACTGGCGCACGCCGACACCCTGCAACTGGCCCCGGTCGAGGTCTCCAGCAGCGAAGCCAGCGCTGGCGAAGTGGCCCAGGCGCAGCTCAAGAGCGTGCCCGGTGGCACCAACTTCATTGATATGAGCAGCGTGCAACAGGGGCGCGTCAGCACCAACGAAGACGTGTTCAAGTACCAGGCCGGCGTCTATGCCAAGGCGGCGAATAATGAAGGCGTGAAGTTGTCGATCCGCGGTTCCGGCCTGAACCGCAGCCCCGGCTCCCACGCCTCGGGCCTGTATGAAATGCTCGACGGTTTGCCGCTCACCGGCCCCGGCGGCACGCCCTATGAACTCAAGGATCCGCTGTGGCAAAGCCGCGTCGAGGTGCTGCGCGGCGCCAACGGTTTTGACCAGGGCGCCCTGGCCCTGGGTGGCTCGGTCAACTATGTCACGCACACCGGCTATGACGCGCCGAAGTTGCAGGTGCGCTATGAAGTGGGCAGTCGCGGTTATGCCCAACGCGAAATCAGCTCCGGCCAGGTGCTGGGCGACGCCGACTACTACATCAGCCTCACCGACTCCGAATCCGACGGCTACCAGCACCAGAGCGCCGGCACCGGCAAGGGCATTGCGGCCAACTTTGGCTACCGGTTCAACCCGGACCTGGAGACGCGCTTCTATTTTCGCTACCGCGAAACCACCAACGACAGCCCCGGCAAGCTGACGCGCTACCAGATCAGCCACGATCCAACCGCCGCCAACAGCCTCAACGCCGCCCGCGACTCGAAACGCCTGCAGCCGGGCTCGACCTGGATCGCCAACAAGACCACCTTGCAGCTCGATGACACTTCCCGCGTCGAGGTGGGGCTGGCCTATCACGACTACCCGATGGATTTGCGCGAAGGGCTCAACCGCCTGAAAGTCGCCTACACGGATGTCAGCGGCACCCTGAACTACATTCGCCAGGACAGTTGGTTCGGCCACGACAGCAAAACCACCATTGGCCTGCGCACCACCCAGGCGATGCCCAACAACGGTGCCTCGGAATATGTGCGCGTACCGTCGAGCAACCCCGCCACCTATTACGCCCCCGGCACCAAGACCCGCGACTACAGCTACCTGGGTTCCGACACGGTGTTGCATATCGGCAACGAGCTGGAACTGGTGCAAGACCTGTGGCTGACCACCGGCCTGGCTGCGATCTACACCCGCCGCGAAACCCAGGTCAGCTACCCGCAAGGGCAGGCGCCGCTCAGCCAGCATGATTGGGACTACGCGCCGCGCATTGGCCTGCGCTATGACTTCACCCCGCAGTTGCAGGTGTACGGCAACCTGAGTCGCTCGGTCGAACCGCCGCACGCGTGGTCGATGATTTGGGGCTCCAACAAGTATTTCACCGGCGGCCCGGCCAAGGGGCTGGCCCGCGAAGGCGTGAGCTTGCGCAATCAGACCGCCACTACCCTGGAGATAGGCGGGCGTGGTGAGCAATGGTTCGGCCAGTGGGATTTGGCGTTGTATCGCTCCGAAGTGCGTCACGAACTGCTCACAGTGGAGACCCAGGCGCAGACACAGAGCAGCAGCGCCGTCGTGGCCGAAGCCAACGCCAGCCCCACCGTGCACCAGGGCGTGGAGTTGAGCCTGCTCAGCCCATTGTGGGACGGCGGTGGTAATGGCCAGTTGGCCTTGCGCCAGGCCTACACCTACAGCGATTTCCACTACCGTGACGACGACCGCTTCGGCGCCAACACCTTGCCGGGCATCCCCAAGCATTATTACCAGGCGCAAGTGCGCTACAGCCACCCGACTGGTTTCTACACCAGCCTCAACACCGAGCACGCTTCACGGGTGGCGGTGGATTACGCCAACTCTTACTACGCGGCGGCGTACACAACGCTGGGCGCCACTTTCGGCTATGACGCGCCGAAACAGGACTGGCAAGCCTGGGTTGATCTGCGCAACCTCACCAACCGGCGTTATGCCAATACCGTCACGCCGGGGTATGACGACAAGGGGTTGGATGTGGCCCGCTCCACACCGGCCGATGGGCGCGGTATCTATACCGGTGTGTCGTGGAACTGGCGCTAAGCCAATTTAACTGTCACCGAGGTCTAACTGTGGGAGCGAGCTTGTGTGGGGGGGCTGGCTTGTGTGGGAGCTGGCTTGCCTGCGATGCAGGCGCCTCGGTCATTCAGTTGAACTGAGGCGATGCCATCGCAGGCAAGCCAGCTCCCACACAGACCAGCTCCCACACAGACCAGCTCCCACACAGACCAGCTCCCACACAGACCAGCTCCCACAAAAGCCAGCTCCCACACAGACCAGCATCCACTCAGACCAATTCCCACACAAGCCCGCCCACGGCATCCAGCCCACCCGAGTGGCCCTTGCCCCGCCACAGTTTTACTGGCATTGTTCGCTCAATTGGTAATCTTTCCCATTTGAGAAGTTTTTGCGCATGCATGACATTCCGGCCGCGCCGGGCGATTGCGCCCGTCAGCAGACCCTTACGGCGATGTACAGCGAGCACCATGGCTGGTTGCACGGCTGGCTGCGCAAAAAACTCGGGTGTTCCCAGTACGCTGCCGACCTGGCCCACGATGCGTTTATCCGCGTGTTGATGCTGGCCGATCCGCACACCATCAAGGAGCCTCGCGCCTTTCTCGCCACCACCGCCGGGCGCCTGTTGATCGATGGGGCGCGGCGCCGCCGGATCGAAAAGGCCTACCTGCAAGCCCTGCTGGTGCAGTGTGAAGACGCCGGCATGCCCGACCCGGCCGCGATCCATGTGGCGCTGCAAGCCCTGGAGCGCATCGCCGAGATGCTCGCCGGCCTGCCGGCGAAAACCCGTGAAGCCTTCCTGTTAAGCCGCCTGGACGGGCTCACCTACAGTGAGATCGCCACGCGCCTTGAGGTGTCATCCAGCACGGTCAAAAACTATCTGTCCACCGCGCTGGTGCATTGCTACCACAGCCTGTACGGGGCGGACCCGTTGCCGTGAACACCGAGCAGATCATTCAACAAGCGGCGAATTGGCTGACGCGGCTGCACGACGAAGACGTCAGCGATGCCGAGCGCCACGCCTTCAATACCTGGTGCCAGGCCGACCCGCGCCATGCCGTGGCCATCGAGCGTATGCGCTCGCTCTGGGGTGGCTTCGATACGTTGCCCGCGCAACCGGCACGCATCGCCCTGAATCGCGCCTTTGCGCCCCAACGTTCGCGCAGGGTGCAGGCCTTGGGGGTGCTCGGCGTATTGCTGTGCGGCTGGTTTGGTGTGCAGCACATGCCGGTGTGGACGGCCGACCAGCGTACCGGCGTCGGCGAGCGCCGCCAGGTCGCCCTTGAAGACGGTAGCCAGTTGCAGCTCAACAGCAATTCGGCGGTGGACGTGAAATTCGACGGCCACCAGCGCGTGATCGAACTGCTGCAGGGCGAGCTGTGGGTTGACGTGGCCAAGGACGCGCAACGGCCGTTCGTGGTACGCACCGATCAAGGCACGGCCACGGCCTTGGGCACGCGCTATCTGGTTAAGCGCGCGGCGGACGGCAGCACCCTGGTCACGGTGATCGAGTCCACCGTGGCGGTCCAAGGTGACACGGGCGAGGGCGTCAAGGTCACGGCCGGGCAGCGCGCGATTCTTGATCATGGCCACGCGGGGCCTGCACAGGCCAGCGGCAGCGCCGACCCGGATGCCTGGACCCGTGGCCTGCTCAAGGTCAACGACCAACCGCTGAGTGAGGTGCTGCAAACCCTGGCCAGCTACCGCCACGGCTTGGTGCGCTTTGATGCCCAGGCGTTGAAAAACCTGCGTGTGTCCGGGGTGTTCAAGCTCGACGACACGGCGGCGGCGCTCTCGGCGCTGGCCGATAACCTGCCGATTCGGGTGGAGTACTTCACCGACCTGATGGTGGTGGTCAAACCGCTCTAGATCAGCCTTCGTGCTGGCGCAGGCGCTTGTACAGGGTGTTGCGGCTTACGCCCAGTTCCCGCGCCAGGTGGGAGATGTTGCCGCCCGCTGCTTTCAAGCGTTGGCTCAGGTCGCTGTTGTCTTCCAGGCTTGGCTGGGTGGGCAAGGGCGCGGTCACGTTCAGGTCGACAAAGAAATCATCCGGCAGATGCTCCGGTCGCACCGGCTGCTCCTCGGCCATCGCCAGCGCCACCTGCAACACGCTGCTGACCTGGCGCAGGTTGCCCGGCCACGGGTGCTGCTCGAACAACGCCAGCACTTCGGCACTCAGCCCGGCCCATTGGGTCGGCTCACGGTGCTGTTGCCACAACTGCTGGAACAGCGCCTGTTTGTCGGTACGCTCGCGCAAGGGAGGCAGTTCCAGGGTCAGGCCGCCGATGCGGTAGTACAAATCCTCACGAAAGCGCCCGGCCTGCACCCAGTCGCGCAGCACACGGTTGGTGGCCGAGATAATGCGCAAGTCCACCGGGAACAGCTCGCTGCTGCCTACCGGCTGCACGCAACGCTCCTGCAACACCCGCAGCAAACGGGCCTGGGTCGGCAAGGGCATGTCGCCAATTTCATCCAGAAACAGCGTGCCCTTATCCGCCTTGCGGATCAGGCCGATGCTGCCTTTCTGGTTGGCACCGGTAAAGGCGCCCTTTTCATAGCCAAACAGCTCGGACTCGACCAGTTCGGCGGGGATCGCTGCACAGTTCACCGCAATGAACGCCTGTTTGCTGCGCGAACTGGCCTGGTGCAGGGCTTTGACGAACACCTCTTTGCCAACGCCGGTCTCGCCGTGTATCAACAACGGTATGTCCTTCTCCAGCAAACGCTCGGCCTGGCGCACGGCCTTTTCTACGCGCACATCGCCAAAATGCAGGGTCTGGATGCCCATCGGCGCAGGTTTTGTGGGCTTGGGCTCAGCAAAGACCCTCGCCTGCACCGGCATCTTCTGCGGCCGCTTCAATAAACACTGGAACCGATTGCGGCCCGCCGCCTGCAACGAGAACGGCAAGCCCTCGGGTTGATTCAACAATTCCAGCAGCGAGACTTTAAACAAACTGTCG
The DNA here is from genome assembly GCF_044218855.1 of Pseudomonas sp. B19125. NCBI lineage: Bacteria > Pseudomonadati > Pseudomonadota > Gammaproteobacteria > Pseudomonadales > Pseudomonadaceae > Pseudomonas > Pseudomonas sp. B19125. Next base: position 4,545,944 of record NZ_CP162589.1, on the reverse strand, counting down.
ATCAGCACCCGCGACAAACTGATGCCCAGCAAGTTGTCGGCGCGGCGGTTGGCCGACAGCACCTGGCCGCTGTCATCAAAGATGATCAGGCCCGCCCACTGGCTGTCGAGGTTGTTCAGGCCGGTGTTGAAGGTCAGTTGGAAATGCTCGCCGCGAAACAGGTTGAGGATCAGCCGGTTCTCGACGGTCTGGCTCATCATCTTGACCATGCCCAAAGTGTGGGAGGGCGGCAGGTAGCTGTCGCTGGACACATCCAGTACCGCAATGATTTCGCGCTGGGCATCGAAAATCGGCGCCGCGGAGCCGGTCATGAAGCGGTTGGCCTTGAGAAAGTGTTCATCGTGCTCGATATGCACCGCCTGGGCACAGGCCAGCGCAGTGCCGATGGCGTTTGTGCCGCTTGAGCGCTCCATCCAACTGGCGCCGGCACTGAAGCCGCGCGCCAGCTTCGGCTCGATAAAACGCTGGGTGCCCCACGAGGTCAGCACCTGGCCCTGGTTGTCGGCCAGCATGATCAGGCAGTTGGAATTGCTGAGGATGTTTTCGTAGTAGGGCAGCACTTCCTGATGGGTGGTCTGCACCAGTGAATGCTGGCTTTCGAGCAACTGGCTGATGCCTTCGGCGGGCAGTTGATCGAAGCTGGGGGTGCTCTGGTGGTCCAGGCCAAAGGCGCGGCAACGGCGCCAGGATTCCTGGATAAGGGTGTCGTGTGCGAGGGGTTCGGCCATGGGGGCGACCTTCTTTTATTTTTATTCTTATCAAGCCTTACGCCGTCCAACTGTGGGAGCTGGCTTGCCTGCGATGGCGGTTTGTCAGCCACCGAATTGGCAAGCTGGACCATCGCTATCGCAGGCAAGCCAGCTCCCACATTAAATCTGTGGCGCCCATCGATTGTTGTTCAGAACTGTTCAATGTCAACCCGCTTAATGTTCAGTTGTTCAGCGCTGGTTGTTCATTTGTGTTCATGCCTGAACATCCTGTTCAACCCATTTCCTTACAGATCAACCACCTGCCACTTCTGGCACGAAACTCGCTCTTACGAATGGCCAGAATCATTCCAATAATAAAAAGGGCGTGTCATGTCATTGACCCTGGAACATGTCTCCCGCGTTGTCGAAGGCCAGACCTGGATCGAAGACGCCAACCTGCGTTTCGAAGCCGGTTCTTTCAACGTATTGCTCGGCCGCACGCTGTCCGGCAAGACCAGCCTGATGCGCCTGATGGCCGGGCTGGACAAACCCGACAGCGGCCGCATCCTGATGAACGGCGTAGACGTCACCCACAAGCCGGTGCGCCTGCGCAACGTGTCGATGGTCTACCAGCAGTTCATCAATTACCCGACCATGACCGTGTTCGAAAACATCGCCTCGCCGTTGCGCCAGGCCGGTGTGTCCAACGAACTGATCCACAGCAAAGTGCTGGAAACCGCGCAGATGCTGCGCATCGAGAAGTTCCTGCAGCGCCACCCGCTGGAGCTTTCCGGCGGCCAGCAGCAACGCACGGCCATGGCCCGCGCCTTGGTCAAAGACGCCGAGCTGATCCTGTTCGATGAGCCGTTGGTGAACCTGGACTACAAACTGCGCGAAGAGCTGCGTCAGGAAATGCGCGAGTTGTTCAAGGCGCGCCATACCATTGCCATCTACGCCACCACCGAACCCAATGAAGCCCTGGCCCTGGGTGGCACCACCACCATCCTGCACGAAGGCCGGGTGATCCAGAGCGGCAGGGCCGCCGAGGTGTATCACCAGCCCCAGACGGTGCTGGCCGCCGAGCTGTTTTCCGAGCCGCCGATCAACCTGATGCCGGGGCGTATCAGCGGCAATGAAGTGAGTTTTGCCAATGTCGTGCACTTCCCGTTGAACGTGGATCTGCGTCCCATCGGCGAAGGCGAGTTCCGGTTTGGCGTGCGCCCCAGCCATATCAGCCTGGTGCCGAGCAACGACGATGACCTGGAACTGGCGGTGACCGTAGAGGTGGCCGAGATCAGCGGTTCGGAAACCTTCCTGCACGTGCGCAGCGAGCATTTCCTGTTGGTGCTGCATTTACCGGGGGTGCATGAGTACGACGTCGACGCGCCGATCCGCGTGTATATCCCCACCCATAAACTCTTTGTGTTCGATGGCCAGGGCCGTTTGGTCCAGGCCCCCGGGCGCCGCGTCGCGAGGGTTGCCTGATGGCCGAGATCCATTTGCAGAACCTCGCGCACAGCTACAGCCCTACACCCAATGGGCCTGAGGACTACGCCATTCGGGCCATGAACCATGTGTGGGAGCAGGGCGGTGCCTACGCCTTGCTCGGGCCATCGGGCTGCGGCAAGTCGACATTGCTCAATATCATCTCCGGCTTGCTCAGCCCGTCCGAAGGCCAAGTGCTGTTTGACGCCAAAGTGGTCAACGAACTGACCCCGGAAAAACGCAATATTGCCCAGGTGTTCCAGTTCCCGGTGGTGTACGACACCATGACGGTGTTCGACAACCTGGCGTTTCCCCTGCGAAACCAGGGCATGGCTGAGGCGAAAATCCACAGCAAGGTGCAGGAAATTGCCGAAGTCCTCGACCTGCAAGCCCTGCTGAGCAAAAAAGCCCGCAACCTCACCGCCGATGAAAAGCAAAAAGTTTCCATGGGCCGTGGCCTGGTGCGCGATGACGTGTCGGCGATCCTGTTCGACGAACCGCTGACGGTGATCGACCCGCACCTCAAATGGAAACTGCGCCGCAAGCTCAAGCAGATTCATGAGCAGTTCAATATCACCATGGTCTACGTCACCCACGACCAGCTTGAGGCGTCGACCTTCGCTGACAAAATCGCGGTGATGTACGGCGGGCAGATCGTGCAATTCGGCACACCGCGCGAGTTGTTCGAGCGGCCCAGCCACACCTTCGTCGGCTATTTCATCGGCAGCCCCGGGATGAATCTGATCGAGGTGCAGGCCGAAGCCGGTGGCGTGCGCTTTGCCAGCACGTTGCTGCCGTTATCCGAGGCCTTGCAACAGCGCCTGCGCGAGGCGGACTACAAAAAGCTGCAGGTGGGTATCCGCCCGGAATTTATCCACGTGTGGGACGAGTACAACCCTGACGCCCTGCAGGCCGACGTCGTGCATGTGGAAGACCTCGGCACCTACAAGATCATGACCCTCAACCTCGACGGCGCGTCGTTGAAAGTACGCCTGGCCGAAGACAAACCGGTGCCGGAAGGCAAAGCCTCGATCAGTTTTCCCGCGCAGTGGTTGATGGTGTACGCCGACGATTACCTGCTGGAGGTGCAGCCATGAACAAGGTGCAGAACAACAAGGCCTGGTGGCTGGTGTTACCGGTGTTCCTGCTGGTGGCGTTCAGCGCGGTGATCCCGATGATGACCGTGGTCAACTATTCGGTGCAGGACATTTTCGACCAGTCCAGCCGCTACTTTGTCGGTGCCGACTGGTACAAACAGGTGCTGCTCGACCCGCGCCTGCATGACTCCTTGCTGCGCCAGTTCATCTACTCGGCCTGCGTGCTGTTGATCGAAATCCCGCTGGGCATCGCCATCGCCCTGACCATGCCGACCAAGGGCCGCTGGTCGTCACTGGTGTTGATCATCCTGGCGATTCCGCTGCTGATCCCGTGGAACGTGGTCGGCACCATCTGGCAGATTTTTGGCCGCGCCGACATTGGCTTGTTGGGTTCGACGCTCAACGCCATGGGCATCAACTACAACTATGCGGCCAACACCATGGACGCCTGGGTGACGGTGCTGGTGATGGATGTGTGGCACTGGACTTCGCTGGTGGCGCTGCTGTGTTACTCGGGGCTGCGTGCGATTCCGGACGTGTACTACCAGGCAGCGCGGATTGATCGCGCATCCGCTTGGGCGGTGTTCCGACATATCCAATTGCCAAAGATGAAAAGCGTGCTGCTGATCGCGGTGATGTTGCGCTTTATGGACAGCTTCATGATTTACACCGAGCCTTTCGTGCTGACGGGCGGCGGGCCGGGTAACGCCACCACGTTCCTCAGTCAGACCTTGACCCAAATGGCTGTAGGCCAATTCGACCTGGGCCCGGCGGCGGCGTTTTCCCTGGTGTATTTCCTGATCATCCTGTTGGTGTCCTGGCTGTTCTACACCGCCATGACCCATTCCGACGCCAACCGCTGAGGCCGCCAACATGAGCAAGCGCAAGGTTATTCCGCTGCTGATCTACATCCTGTTTCTGCTGGTGCCGATCTACTGGCTGCTGAACATGTCCTTCAAGAGCAACACCGAAATCCTCGGCGGGCTGACCCTGTTTCCGCAGGACTTTACCCTGGCCAACTACAAGGTGATCTTCACTGACCCGAGCTGGTACACCGGTTACCTCAACTCGCTGTACTACGTGAGCCTGAACACGGTGATCTCCCTGAGCGTGGCGCTGCCGGCGGCCTATGCGTTTTCGCGCTATCGGTTCTTGGGCGACAAGCACCTGTTCTTCTGGCTGCTGACCAACCGTATGGCGCCGCCGGCGGTGTTTTTGCTGCCGTTTTTCCAGCTGTATTCGTCCATCGGGCTGTTCGATACGCACATCGCCGTGGCGCTGGCGCATTGCCTGTTCAACGTGCCGTTGGCGGTGTGGATCCTGGAAGGCTTCATGTCCGGCGTGCCCAAGGAAATCGACGAAACCGCCTACATCGACGGCTACAGCTTTCCCAAGTTTTTCGTGAAGATTTTTATCCCGTTGATTGGCTCCGGTATCGGTGTGACGGCATTTTTCTGCTTCATGTTTTCCTGGGTCGAACTGCTGCTGGCGCGCACCTTGACCTCGGTTAACGCCAAGCCCATCGCGGCGGTGATGACGCGCACGGTCTCGGCTTCCGGCATTGATTGGGGCGTGCTGGCAGCGGCGGGGGTGTTGACCATCCTGCCGGGCATGCTGGTGATCTGGTTTGTTCGCAACCACGTGGCCAAGGGCTTTGCCCTGGGCCGGGTCTAGAGGGTTCGATGATGGAATGGATGGCCTGGACCACCCCGACTGCACTGTTCTTTGTGACGATTGGCCTGCTGCTGGCAGGCATGACCACCTGGGAACTGCGTTCGCCGAGTATTCCTCGGCGCGGTTTGTTGCCGATCAGCACCACCCGTGGTGATCGTTTGTTTATCGGTCTTCTCGGCAGCGCCTACCTGCATTTGCTGGTGATCGGCGTTACCGACTGGAGCATCTGGGTGGCGTCTGCGCTATCCCTGGTATGGCTGTTGAGTGTGATGCGTTGGGGCTAGTGCCCTTATGAACTAGTGCCCTTATGAATAAACCACCAGGAGGTCTCTATGTTGAATAAAAACAATAAGCTGCGACATAGCATTTCATTGGCCGCCGTACTGGCCTTGAGCGGTTTGAGCGCCACGGCCTGGGCCGACGCGTACGAAGATGCCGCGAAAAAATGGATCGGCAGCGAGTTCAAACCGTCCACCCTTACCGAAGCCCAGCAGCTCGAAGAGTTGAAGTGGTTTATCAAGGCGTCGGAACCGTTCCGTGGGATGAAGATTAACGTGGTGTCGGAAACCCTCACCACCCACGAGTACGAATCCAAGGTACTGGCCAAGGCCTTCAGCGAAATCACCGGCATCAAGCTGACCCACGACCTGCTGCAGGAAGGCGACGTGGTGGAGAAGCTGCAAACCCAGATGCAGTCCGACAAGAATATCTATGACGGCTGGGTGAACGATTCCGACTTGATCGGTACGCACTTTCGCTATGGCAAGACCGAATCCATCACCGACCTGATGGCCAACGAAGGCAAGGCCTTCACCTCGCCGACCCTGGATATCAAGGACTTTATCGGCATCTCGTTCACCACCGCGCCGGACGGCAAGATCTACCAACTGCCCGACCAGCAGTTCGCCAACCTCTACTGGTTCCGCGCCGATTGGTTTGAGCGCGCGGACCTTAAAGCCAAGTTCAAGGAAAAATACGGCTACGAGCTGGGTGTGCCGGTGAACTGGTCGGCCTATGAAGACATCGCCAAGTTCTTCAGCGAAGACGTCAAGGAAATCGACGGCAAACGTATCTATGGGCACATGGACTATGGCAAAAAAGACCCATCGCTGGGCTGGCGCTTCACCGATGCCTGGTTCTCCATGGCCGGCGGCGGCGACAAGGGCCTGCCCAACGGCTTGCCGGTGGACGAGTGGGGCATTCGCGTGGAGGACTGCCACCCGGTAGGCTCCAGCGTGACCCGTGGCGGCGACACCAACGGCCCGGCCGCGGTGTTTGCCACGCAAAAGTACGTGGACTGGATGAAAGCCTACGCGCCTCCGGAAGCGGCGGGCATGACCTTCTCCGAATCCGGGCCGGTGCCGTCCCAGGGCAACATCGCCCAGCAGATCTTCTGGTACACCGCGTTTACGGCCGACATGACCAAGCCGGGCCTGCCGGTGGTGAATGCCGATGGCACGCCGAAATGGCGCATGGCGCCGTCGCCGGTCGGGCCGTATTGGGAAAAGGGCATGAAAAAGGGCTATCAGGACGTGGGTTCCTGGACCTTCCTCAAGTCCACGCCCGAGAAGCAAAAGCTTGCGGCGTGGCTGTACGCGCAGTTCGTCACTTCGAAAACCGTGTCGCTGAAGAAAACCATCGTTGGCCTGACGCCGATTCGTGAGTCCGACATCAACTCCCAGGCCATGACCGACATGGCGCCGAAACTCGGCGGGCTGGTGGAGTTCTACCGCAGCCCGGCGCGGGTGGAGTGGACGCCGACCGGCACCAACGTGCCCGACTACCCACGCCTGGCGCAGTTGTGGTGGAGCAACATCGCCGCAGCGGCCAGTGGCGAGAAAACCCCGCAACAGGCGCTGGATAACCTGGCCAAGGAACAGGACGCGATCATGACGCGCCTGGAGCGTTCCAAGGTGCAGCCGGTGTGCGGCCCAAAAATGAACCCGGAGCGGGATGCGCAGTACTGGTTTGACCAGCCGGGCGCGCCGAAGCCCAAGCTGGCGAATGAGAAGCCCAAAGGGGAGACCGTGGCTTATGGTGATCTGTTGAAGCAGTGGGAGGCGGCGCGTAAGTAATCACTGGTTCGTGATGACAAAACGGCACGCTTGCGTGCCGTTTTTCAGGTTTAGAACGATGACTGGTCCGTTTAAGGGGCGTTACTGATAGGCTGGTGGGGTATTGACGACGCCGTAGCCAGCGCCCGATTGCAGATCCCGGAATGTCATATCCCAGGTCGCCCCCTTGGACGTCAGGTGATACACATGATTTTTCTGTAGATAAAGGACGGTATCAGGCGCGTAGCCACTAATGTTCGTCATCGTGAGTTCTCCGTACTGACAGTCTTGGGTAACGATCAAAACCGTTGCACCAGGCCGGGCGTTTGGAAGAACCCTATAGCGTCCCATCATGGTGGCCAGTAGAGCAATTACAGTCACATCGTTCGCACCGTTGAGGTCACTGGGAATGTCGCCTTGGCTGCCATATATCAAAGTCATTTTGATCATCCTTAATTGAGTGGGCAATTATTCAGACGTTGGTCGGGTTGTCTAGCAAGTCACGGCCTGAATGGACTGAAGGTAAGGCAGGACGAATAGGTTTCATACTGTGAGACTTGACAGTTTTTTATACTGTTTGATAAGTAGAGCAATTTTTTTTATTTCTAAAGAGTTATCGAGTGGGTTCAACTCGCCTGCGGCTGAACCTGCAACTGCCCATCCACATCCTTGACCAGCTCACTGGCCAAAAACAGCGGCGCCAAGCGCTTGTGAAGTTGCGGCTCGACAAACTCCTTCACCGTCTCCAGCACCAATACGCCACTGAGCGGCAGCTCGGCCTTGGTGTATGACAGCCACGCCTTCTTCAACACCATCAACACATCGCTGCCCGCCGTGGAGGCAAAGCGGCGGTGCGTGGGTTTGCCGTCGAAGTTGAAGGTGTGCTGGAACGCGTAGCCGGTTTCGTCACCGTTGGCGGCGCTGCAGCGCACGCAGGTGCATGGGCCATCGCCGAATGCGCTGCGCAGGTAAGCGTTGAAGTCCACCACGGGCTTGAGTGACAGGCGCTTATCGACCTCGAACAGATCCCCAGTCATTTTATCGTCAGTGTTCAACGTCCATTTCCTCGCAGGTTGGCAGGTGTATTTCAAAGCGCGGCACAATAACAGCCACACGGCATTTTGGGGATGATTAGCATAACAATAGATCCCGATATTCTTTTCCAGTCTTAAAATTCGTCGCTAGGCTCTATCACCTTCTCGAAAACGCGGCAGATTCCCATGACTTTCAAGCGTTCCTCCCTGACCCTGTTGGCCGCGTCCCTGGCGGCCGCGAGCGCCTTGCTCAGCCCCGGCGCCCAGGCCGAAGGCAAGATCAGCATTGCACAGCAATTCGGTATCGGTTACCTGATCCTCGACGTGGTGCGCGACCAGCACCTGATCGAAAAACATGGCAAGGAGCAGGGCCTGGATATCAAGGTGGAATGGAACAGCATTTCCGGCGCCACCGCCATGAATGAATCGCTGCTGGCCGGCGCCCTGGATGTGGTCTCGGCGGGTGTGCCGCCGATGCTCACCCTGTGGGACCGCACCAAGGGCAAGCAGAACGTCAAGGCCATCGCCTCCCTGGGTTCGATGCCCAATTACCTGCTGACCAATAACCCCAACGTGAAGACCCTGCAGGACTTCACCGACAAAGACCGCATCGCTGTGCCGGCCGCCGGCGTGGGTTTCCAGTCGCGCACCTTGCAGATCGAGACGGCCAAGCTGTTCGGCGATGCCAATTTCAAGAAGTTCGACGACATCTCCATCAGCCTGGCCCACCCGGATGCCACGGCGGCGTTGATTGCCGGTGGTTCGGAGATCAATTCACACTTCTCCAGCCCGCCGTTTCAGTATCAGGAGTTGTTGAACCCTAACGTGCACAAGGTGCTCAGTTCCTACGACATTCTTGGCGGGCAGGCGTCGTTCAACGTGCTCTACACCACGCAGAAATTTCACGATGACAACCCCAGGACCTACAAGGCGTTTTATGACGCGCTGGCGGAGGCCGAGAAGATCATCAAGGCCGATAAACCTGCGGCCGCCAAGACGTATATTCGCGTAGAGGAATCCAAGCTGCCGCTGGACCTGGTGGAGAAAATCGTCCAGGACCCGGAAATCGACTTCACCATCGTGCCGCAGCGTACGTTTATCTATGCCCAAAAGCTGCAGGAATTGGGCGTGCTGAAGAACAAGGCGGCGAGCTGGAAGGATTACTTCTTTGAAGAAGCCCATGGTGGTGATGGCAGCTGATTTGTAATTGGGAGCCAATGTGGGAGCTGGCTTGCCTGCGATAGCATCAACTCGGTGTACCTGACACACCGAGGTGCCTGCATCGCAGGCAAGCCAGCTCCCACAGTGGATCGTTGTTGTCTATGTGTCAGCGGAAGAATTCGCCCGGCGTAGACTCAAACTGCTGCCGAAACGCATTGATAAACGCCGACGTCGACTCATACCCACACCCCAGCGCCACATCCGTCACCCGCTCGCCTTGCTCCAGCGCGGGCAGGGCGCTGAGCAAGCGCAGGCGCTGACGCCAGGCGCGAAAGGTCAGGCCTGTATCACTCAAAAACAACCGGCTCAGGGTCTTTTCACTGACCCCAAGCTTGTGGCTCCAGTCACCCAGGGTGGTCTGCTGCTCCGGGTGCAGGTTCAGGCTGCGGTAAATCTGCCGCAGCCGTGGGTCATGGGGCAACGGCAGCATCAAATCCACCTGGGGCGCGGCCGCCAGTTGGTCGAGCACCACCTGGGCCAGCCGCCCGTCCGGGCCGTCCTCGGCATACTCCACCGGCAACTCGCTGAAACTGCGGATCAACTCGCGCAACAAACTGCTCACCTCCAGCACCTGGCAACGCTCGGCCGCCCAGGCGGTGACGCTGCAATCGAGGTACAGGCTGCGCATTTCCGTGTGCGGTGAACTGAACACCCTGTGTGGCACGCCCGCCGGAATCCACACGGCGCGCTGGGGCGGGGCGACGAAACGGCCGACACTGGTCTGGATCTCCAGCACCCCCGAAATCGCATACGACAACTGCACCCACGGGTGGCTGTGCCGGCGGGTCAGCGCGCGGTTGGGCAGCGATTCGGTGCGGCCATACACCGGGCGTGGCAGGCTGGAAAGCCCGGGCACACTGCGCCTAACCGTCTTGTCATGTCCTTTAGGCGGCATTTACTGGCTCATTGGCGTTAGTCGGTAACAGGCCGTTAAGTTAGAGTCGCAGCGATGCTCTTGGCAACCCCTGGAAGATTTGCTTATGACCCGCCCGCGTTTTCTACCTGACAACTTCACCCTGACCCTGATCGCCACGGTGATCCTTGCGTCACTGCTGCCGGCCAGCGGCCAGACCGCCGTGGCCTTCGGCTGGGTGACTAACCTGGCCATCGCGCTGCTGTTTTTCCTGCACGGCGCCAAGCTGTCGCGCCAGGCCATCGTCGCTGGTGCCGGGCACTGGCGCCTGCATTTGCTGGTGTTCAGCCTGACTTTTGTGCTGTTCCCATTGTTGGGCCTGGCGCTCAAGCCGCTGCTGTCGCCGCTGATCGGCAACGACCTGTACATGGGCATGCTGTATCTGTGTGCGCTGCCGGCCACGGTGCAATCGGCGATTGCCTTCACCTCGCTGGCCCGCGGCAACATCCCGGCAGCCATCTGCAGCGCGGCGGCCTCCAGCCTGTTCGGCATCTTCCTGACGCCGTTGCTGGTGACCTTGCTGCTTAACGTACACGGCGATGGCGGCTCCACGGTCGATGCCATCCTCAAAATCAGCGTGCAGCTGTTGCTGCCTTTTGTGGCCGGGCAGATCGCCCGGCGCTGGATTGGCGAGTGGGTGGGGCGTAATAAATCCTGGCTGAAGTTCGTCGACCAAGGCTCGATTCTGCTGGTGGTGTATGGCGCTTTCAGCGAAGCGGTCAACGAAGGCATCTGGCACCAGATCCCGTTGTGGGAGCTGGGCGGTCTGGTCGTCGCCTGCTGCGTGTTGCTGGGCTTGGTGCTGGTGGCCTCCGCCGTGCTGGGCAAGGCATTTGGGTTTAACCAGGAAGACCGCATCACCATCTTGTTCTGTGGCTCGAAGAAAAGCCTGGCCACCGGTGTACCGATGGCCCAGGTGCTGTTCGCCGGGGCGACCATGGGCGTGCTGATTTTGCCGTTGATGCTGTTTCACCAGATCCAGTTGATGGTCTGTGCGGCGTTGGCGCAGCGTTATGCCAAACGCCCGGAAAGCATCCCCGAGATGATGGGCCAGGTCGATCCGTGATCCAGCGCACACCTTGGGAAGATTGACCTCAAGTTAACGCCCGAGCAGACGACTTCCTTATTGAGAGCCCAATAAGGAGTGTCGGCATGAACGTTAAAGGTATTTCGGTATTAACCGGCCTGTTTTGCCTATGGGCGGGAGCCTGTGGTGCTGCGCAGACCATAGGGCAGGGCACCATTCAATTTCGCGGCGCCATCGTCGAACCTGGCTGTGCGACAAATGCGCGCAGTGGCGCGGTGATGGAGTTGACCGGGTGCGCCAGTTCCAATCGCGGCAGTCGCTTCGAGGTGCGCAATATTGCGCCAGTGGCCAGCGTCAACGCCGCCCATGTAAAGCTGGTGGCAGACAGCGGCGATGGGCGTTATTACAACCAGAGTTACTTGCTGGTGGATGCCGCTGGCAAGGCGATCCAGTCGGGCAACTACGTGATTACCATGACCTCGCCCTAAGCCTTCGGGCGACGATCCGCGTCAACAGCGGGCCAAGAAACCTATAGAATGCCCGGCGGCGGCGCTGTTCTGCGCGGCCGTTGGATCATCGCCAGAGTATCTCGCCCGCCAATGAGCATTTCAGCCGCAACGCCCCAAGCCAATTGGCAACCGGTCATCGCCTTGGCGCTGGCCGCCTTTGTGTTCAATACCACCGAATTCGTGCCCGTGGGGCTGCTCAGCGCCATCGGTGCGAGCTTCGACATGCCCATCGCCAGCGTCGGCTTGATGCTCACCATCTATGCCTGGATCGTTTCGCTGACCTCGTTGCCGGTGATGCTGCTGACGCGCAACGTCGAGCGGCGCAAGTTGCTGATCGTGCTGTTCGGCCTGTTTATCGCCAGCCATATCCTCTCCAGCGTCGCCAACAGTTTTGGCCTGCTGATGGTCAGTCGCATCGGCATTGCGTTGTCCCACGCGCTGTTCTGGTCAATTACCGCGTCCCTGGCCGTGCGCCTGGCGCCGGAAGGCAAGCAGGTGCAAGCCCTTGGGTTATTGGCCACCGGCACGTCCCTGGCGATGGTGTTGGGCATTCCGCTGGGCCGCCTGCTCGGCGAAGCCATGGGCTGGCGCACCACCTTCCTGGTGATCGCCGCGTTCGCTGGCGCGCTGGTGTTCTGGCTGGCGCGCACCTTGCCGCCGCTGCCGAGCCAGAACTCCGGCTCGCTGCGCAGCCTGCCGTTGCTGTTCAAACGCCCAGCACTGGTGGCGCTGTACGTGCTCACCGCCATGACCGTCACCGCGCAATTCACCGCCTACAGCTACATCGAACCCTTCGTCGAAGGCGTGGCCGGTTTGGGCGGTGGCGCCGTAACCCTGATTTTGCTGGTGTTCGGCGGCGCGGGCATCATCGGCTCGCTGCTGTTCAGCCTGGTGCACCGTTTCAACCCGCATATTTTCGTGGTCAGCGCAGTGTTCCTGCTCGCGGCCTGCTTGACCCTGCTGCTGCCCTTGAGCGGCGCCGAGTCGTACCTGGTGATACTGAGCATTTTCTGGGGCATGGCCATCATGGGCTTCGGCCTCGCCATGCAATCGAAGGTGCTGGTGCTGGCCCCCGACGCCACCGACGTGGCCATGGCAATGTTCTCCGGCATCTACAACATCGGCATCGGCGGCGGCGCCCTGATGGGCAGCTGGGTCGGCAGCCACTTCGGCTTCGCCTGGATCGGCGTGGCGGGCGGGGCGTTGGCAGCGGTGGCGTTGATCGGGTATTGCCTGGCGATTCGGCGGTTTGGGACGGGTGTGGCGCGTACCCAGTAATACTTGTTCAATGATGAATTTGAGTTTTCGAAGGATTGAATGATGTCTGCTTTTGAGTTTTTAACACCGGGCTCGGTTGGCTCACTGCGTTTTGGTATGCCTCGGGAACAGGCCCGCGCAATCTTGGGAAAGGCATTCGAAACGTTCAAAAAGACAGCTGAGTCGATGAATACCACAGACGCCTATGACGTACAGCGTCTTCATCTTTACTACGATGAAACTGATCAGCTCAAGGGCGTGGAGTTTTTCCAAGGCAGCCAATTTTCATGGAAAGGGGAAATCCTGGTCGGAATGACTTGCGACGATCTTAAAAAGACGCTGCGCCTTCACGAAGTCGCATTTTTATCAGATAACGCCGGTATTGACGCGAAGGCACTGGGAATGAGCTTCTACATCCCGGATATATATGACGAGGGCGATAACGCCATTGTTAAATGCCTTTACCTTGACCTGTCGGTGGCTGATTCCAAGGGCGGTTACGGACTGTGAGGCATCTGATCGTTTTACTTTTCCTCGGTTTGCTCAGCGGCTGCGTGACGAATCAACTGCATTTTGCTTCGTACTCTACGCCGGCTCAGTTGGAAGCGATCAAGAGCAGGGTTATTCAGGCTGATATCGTGAATGTCGTCGGGGCAGAAAGCTGCACGCGTTGCTCTGAGTCAAGCAAAGTGGTCTGGCATGCGGCTAATTACAACGTCGGTCTATATGAAGGCTTTGCCGCTGTGCCTGTGGATGACTGGCTCGAATTCGCCAGGCTATCAGTGGGTTCTTCCTCTGAGGCGCCTCTGAAAACTACCGTTGAAATCGACAGAGTCTTCGTTAAAACCTGGAATTCACCAGAGTACTACGCATGTGAAGTGAGCCTTACGGTGGACATCGGCGGCACACGATATGCCGGCTGGTCACGCCTGAAGTTGAAAGAGCCAGGGCAGCGTCTGATCAGCCAGGAGCGTGCGTCTCTCAACGGCGAGGTGTTGAGCACAGTCGGTCTTGCATTGAAGGCGGCTTACATTGATGCGCTGGACAAGTCAAAAAGCGCGCACTGATTTAGGACCGGCTATCGGGCTGGCATCGTCGGTCAGAACTTTCAGGCATGTTAAGGGCCTAGAGCACCCGTTGCCTATTTTTCCTGGAGCCCAGTACCGATGTTGAACGCCGTGATCAAACCCGCCGTATTCGCTTTCGTCATCGGCATGTCCATGCTGCTGATCAGCCCTGCGAGCTCAGCCGCCAGCTTCGACTGTGGCAAGGCCAAAGCGCCTGACGAAATTGCGATTTGCAAAAACGTCAGCCTCAATGACCAGGATGTGACCATGGCGTTGCTCTACGACTTGAACAAGCACTTTATGGCCATGGGCGGGCGCGGCTCATTGATGGACGGGCAGGCCGAGTGGCTCAAACAGCGGCATGCCTGCGGGGCGAAAGTCAGTTGCCTGAGCGCTGCTTATACGCAGCGGATTGGTATGTTGCGCGGGTTCATTGATGAGCGGGTGATGACGAAAGGGCCGTTCTGAGTCATTCCAGACGCGGCAGTTAGAGGGCGACCAAGAGGTCGCCCATTTTTCTTTACAGCCCTACGCTCGCAATCTTCGCCCCATCACATCGAGTAAGTCGCAACCGTCACGCAGTGGAATACTTAACAGCAACGCGAAGTCCTGCAGCACAACAGTGTCGCTGCTAAGCCCATCGCGAAGCGCCAGGTTCTCAAGAAATTGAGTGACTGCCCGTATGCGAAACACCGCTGCATCATGCAGTGCGTCCAGTGGTGCCTGAGTGTCGATAAGCAGGGTAGGGATAATGCAATCGGGGCCTGTGATGGGCATATACCGATCTTGTGCAGTCATGGATCTTGCTCCTATATCTGAATGAGCCGTCACCTTCTGCCGCCAAGCAGAATTAGGGTGGCGGATTACGCAAGGTTGGCGGACCGGGGATATAGGACCCGGCACTTCCGAAGAAGTCCCTGCGCAACCCGCCATTGCACGAAATCACGGGCACAAAAAAGCGCCTGCAATCGTGTTGGGGGCGCTGTTGCGCCTATATCTGGTCGGACCGCCAAGTCCAATCGCAGCGTTTGCTGCGAGTTGAAAGGTTAACGTGCGAGGTTCTCAGGGGCAACAGGCAAATGGGCGGGATCTAAAATTTGGATCATTCGCCTGTGCGGTAATCTGCTTTCCTGTGGGAGCGGGCTTGTTGTGGCGAGCAGGCTTGTCCTGCGTTGGGTGGCGAAGCCGCCCCATTCAGTCGACGCGGTGGCTAGAAAAAGCCGGGGCCGCTTCGCAGCCCAACGCAGGACAAGCCTGCTCGCCACACGTCAGCTCCCACATTTGACCGCATGCGGTTTTAGTACCTTACAGCGCAGCCAGCACCGCCTCGAGCTTCTCCTGATCCCGCGCAAACTGGCGAATGCCTTCGGCGAGTTTTTCAGTCGCCATCGCATCTTCATTCGACGCCCAACGGAATTGCGCTTCGGTCAATGGCTGACGCGCTTCGCCTTCTACGCCCGGCGCCAATTTGCGTTGCAGCACGCCGTTATCGTCAGCCAGTTTTTGCAGCAGGTCAGGGCTGATGGTCAGGCGGTCGCAACCGGCCAGCTCTTCGATCTGGCTCAAGGTGCGGAAGCTGGCGCCCATCACCACGGTGTCGGTTTTATTGGCCTTGTAGTAGTTGTAGATACGCGTCACCGACTGCACGCCCGGGTCTTCGGCACCGGTGTAGTCCAGGCCGGTGTTTTTGCGATACCAGTCGTAGATGCGGCCCACGAACGGCGAGATCAAAAATACCCCGGCATCCGCGCAGGCCTGGGCCTGGGCGAAGGAAAACAGCAGGGTGAGGTTGGTCTGGATACCGGCTTTTTCCAGGCGCTCGGCGGTGCGGATGCCTTCCCAGGTGGAGGCCAGTTTGATCAGCACGCGGTCGCGGCCGACACCGGCCTGGTCATACAGGGCGATCAGCTGGTTGGCCTTGGCCCACAGCGCGTCTTCGTCGAACGACAAACGCGCGTCGACTTCAGTGGAAATACGCCCCGGAATCACCTTGAGAATGCCCGCGCCCACCGACACCGCAAAGTGATCGCAGGCCAGGTCCACATCGCCTTTGGACAGGCTCACGGCATTGCGCAGCAGCTCGGCGTATTCCGGGATGGCGGCGGCCTTGAGCAGCAGCGACGGGTTGGTGGTGGCGTCCACCGGGCGCAGGCGGCTGATGGCTTCCAGGTCGCCGGTGTCGCAGACCACGGTGGTGAATTGCTTGAGTTGTTCGAGCTTGGACGTCATGAGTGGCGGTCCCCAGGAAAAGAGTGAAGGTAGCTGTTGTACCATTTCCGGGGCGCCCTGTTTACCGCGCGTGCAAACCTGTCGCGGCCTTAAGGCTTCCAGGTCTGCACGTCCTGCGCATCCACCGCCTTGGCGTAAGGCGTGCCTGTCATCACCGCGATTTTCTTGCGAAATAGCGCCAAGCTTAAAGTTATGAAAAGCATTCGATAAATACTCTTTCGATCTGAGCTTAGGGCGCTTTTTGCAGCGTCCGACCAATCGGGCATAACCATAGAGTTATATGATTCTTTCATAATTTTGCGTGATTAATATAATAAAAAGCGAACTTTCCCGCGAAGACGCTTTATGACCTCACGCCGCCAGATCCATTTGTCAGCCTTCCTGTTGAGCGGCCCGGTGGTGCACAGCCACGCGGTATGGCGCCACCCCGAAACCGTCGGCAATTACCTCGACCCCGAGTACTACACGCGTATCGCCAAAGTCGTGGAGGAAGGCTTGTTCGACTTCCTGTTTTTCGCCGATCGCCTGGCCGTGGGCGACCAGATGGGCGGCTCCCGTGAGTTTGCCTTGCGCTACGGCGCCCAGGACGCCACGCGCCTCGACCCGCTGCCGATCCTGTCGTACCTGGTGGGCCAGACCACCAAACTCGGCCTGGGCGCGACCCGTTCCACCACCTATTACGAACCGGCGCATATTGCCCGCGAATTCGCCACCTTGGACCACCTGTCCAAGGGCCGCGCGGCGTGGAATATCGTCACCTCGATGAATAACAGCGAAGGGCGCCTGTTCGGCAAGGCCAAGCACCTGGAGCATGACCTGCGCTACGACCGCGCCGATGAGTTTGTCGAGGTCGCGCTGAAACTCTGGAACAGCTGGGGCAAGGACGCGCTCAAGCTCGACCGCGAAAGCGGCGTGCTCGCCGACCCGGCATTGATTACCTCGGTGCAACACCAGGGCGAGTGGTTCCGGGTTGAAGGCCCGCTGAATATCCCGCGTTCGCCCCAGGGCCGGCCGGTGCTGATCCAGGCCGGGTCTTCCGGGCGGGGTCGGCGCTTTGGCGCACGGTGGGCCGAGGCGATTTTTACCATTCACCCGCACCTGGCGGCGATGCGGGCCTTTCGCGATGACGTGCGCGCCCAGGTGGTGCAACAAGGCCGCGCCGCCGACAGCTGCAAAATACTCACCGCGGTGATGCCGTTTATTGGCGGCAGCGAAGCCGAAGCCCGCGCCAAGCGCGACCAGCACAACGCCCTGGCGCGGCCGGAGTTGGGGCTGGTGACACTGGCTTCGCAGCTGAATGTGGACCTGTCGCCGTTCCCGTTGTCGGCCACCTTGGCCGAGGTGGCGCAATCGCCGCTGATCCACGCGGCGGCCGCTGAAAAGCTGCTGATGCAAGGCTCTGAGCTGACCCTGGAACAACTCGGCCGGATCTTCGCCAGCAGCGTGCGCGTGCCGCAACTGGTGGGCACCGGCGCGCAGATCGCCGACCAATTGGCTGAGCTGTTCGAGCAAGGCGGTTGCGACGGCTTTGTGATTTCGCCGGGGTACTTGCCGGGCTCGTTCACCGAATTTGTCGAAAGCGTGATTCCGCATTTGCAGCGCAAGGGCCTGTTCCGCACGGCGTACGAAGGTTCGACGTTGCGTGAGCACCTCGGTCTGGACTGATGCGCTCTATGTGGGAGCTGGCTTGCCTGCGATAGCGGTGGGTCAGTTTGCACCGTTGTTGACTGACACTGCGCTATCGCAGGCAAGCCAGCTCCCACATTTGGGCGGCGGTGTTTTTTATTGGGTACATCAATTTAAAGGAATAGTGCGCATGGCTGCTTTTGATCTCTTGACCCGTCGCCGCTTGCTCGGCATGGCAGGCATTTCCATGGCCGGCCTGGCGCTGCCCAGCCTGGGCTTGGCGGCCGACGAGCACGCCGGGCACGGCACGCCTGCGGAACCTGCAGGTACCGGCGAGTTCATCCGCCTCGACGCGCCGCGCAAGCTCAAACTGGCGGTCAACCTCAACGCTGTGTGCCTGGCGCCAGTGGTGATCGCCCACGGCCAGGGCTTCTTCACCAAGCACAACCTCGATGTGGAGCTGGTCAACTTCGGCAACTCCACCGAAGTGCTGCTCGAAGCCATCGCCACCGGCAAGGCGGATGCCGGCATAGGCATGGCGCTGCGTTGGCTCAAGGCGCTGGAACAAGGCTTTGACGTCAAGCTCACCGCCGGTACCCACGGCGGTTGCCTGCGCTTGCTGAGTGCGGCGAACGGCGGCGTGAACAGGCTGGAGGACCTCAAGGGCAAGGCCATCGGTGTCACCGACATGGCCAGCCCCGACCGCAATTTCTTCTCGATCCTGCTGAAAAAGCACGGCGTCGACCCGGTGCGCGACGTCGAATGGCGCCTGTACCCGGCCGACCTGCTGGGCACCGCGCTGGAGCGTGGTGAAGTGCAGGCGGTCAGCGGCAGTGACCCGTTCATGTACCGCCTGATCAAGTCCGGCGTGGCGCGGGAGTTGTCCACCAACCTGGTGGAGGCATACGCCAACCTTAGTTGCTGCGTGGTCGGCGTCACCGGCAAGCTGGTACGTGAAGACAAGCGCGTGGTCGCGGCGCTGACCCAGGCGATTCTGGAGGCCCACGATTATTCCGTGCAGCACCCCGAAGAAGTCGCCAAGGGCTTCCAGGCCTATGCGCTGAATACCACCACTGAGGAAGTGCAGGCGATCCTGCACGATCATACCCACGGCCACCATGCGGTCGGCGCGGCGCTGACGCAGGAAATCACCACCTATGTCACCGACCTGAAAACCGTCGAGGTGATCAGCAAAGGCACCGACCCGGTGGAGTTTGCCAAGGAGATCACCGCTGATGTCTTCAGTTGATGCAACCACCCTGAACCCAAGCCTGACATTCAAGGCCGGCTGGCAGGGCGCCACGGTGGTGGCTGCCTGGGTGGCCGTGGCGCTGTTGATCAGCTATTGGCCCAATGCCGTGCGCAATTGGCCGATGACCCAAGGGCTGGCCAATGTGTGCGTGGCGGTGGCTGCGCTGTTCATTCTGTTGAGCCTGCTGGGCCTGCGTTTTTCGCGGCTCGGCCAGCGCTTGCAAAAGGACGGGCCGTGGTTGATTGCCTTGCCCGTGTTGCTGGGTATCTGGGAACTGCTCACCGCCAAGCTGGCGCTGCTGCCGGTGCCGTTTTTCGCGCCGCCCCAGGCCTTGCTTGCGGTGTATGTCGAAGACTATGCGCGCCTGGCCGACAGCCTGCTGCATTCGGCCTTGCTGCTGGGTTCGGGCGTGGCGCTGGGCGCGGCGACTGGTTTTGTCGCGGGCGTCTCCATCGGCTGGTCCACGCGCATCGGCTACTGGTTGCACCCGGTGCTGCGTATCCTCGGGCCGGTGCCGTCGACGGCGTTGCTGCCGCTGTGTTTTTTCCTGTTTCCCAGCAGTTGGAGCGCAAGTGTTTTCCTGATCGCCCTGGCCACCTGGTTTCCGGTCACGGTGCTGACCTGGTCCGGCGTGGCGAGTGTCGATAAAGCCTATTACGACGTGGCGCGCACCTTGGGTGCCAAACCGGGCTTCCTGATTTTCAAAGTGGCGATTCCCGCTGCGTTGCCCCACGTGTTTGTCGGCTTGTTCATGGGCCTGGGCGCCTCGTTTTCGACCTTGGTGGTGGCGGAAATGATGGGGGTTAAATCCGGCATCGGCTGGTACTTGCAATGGGCTCAAGGCTGGGCCGCCTACGCGAACATGTACGCGGCATTATTGATCATGGCACTGGCCTGTTCGGGGTTGATCACCGGGTTGTTCCTGGTGCGTGACCGCTTGTTGGCCTGGCAGAAAGGAGCGATGAAATGGTAGCGCTGGCACAGGCAGTTCAACCCGCGCCCGGGCTGGCGCTGCGGATTGAGAACCTCAGCCATGGCTTTGCACTGGACGGGCAGCATTTGCCGGTATTGGAGCGGGTTTCCCTGGAGGTGGCGCCCGGAGAATTCGTGGCGTTGCTGGGGCCTTCGGGGTGCGGCAAATCCACTTTGCTGCGCCTGGTGGCCGGGTTGGAACCGGCTGACTCCGGGCGTTTGCTGGCCGATGGGCACGCCATCACCGGCCCCGACCCGAGCCGCGTGGTGGTGTTCCAGGACCCGACCCTGTACCCGTGGCGCCGGGTGTGGGACAACGTCGCGCTGGGCCTGGAGGCTCAAGGCTTGCTCAAGACCCATTCGGCCAAGGTCGATCAAGCCCTGGAAAAAGTCGGCCTCAGCGCCTTCGCGCACGCCTACCCTCGACAACTTTCCGGCGGCATGGCCCAGCGCGTGGCGTTGGCCCGTGCGCTGGTCAACCAGCCACGGCTGCTGATTCTGGATGAACCCCTGGGCAAGCTGGACTCGCTGACGCGCATCACCCTGCAAAAGGAGCTTATCGACCTGTGGCAGCGCCAGGGCTACACGGCGTTGCTGGTGACCCACGACGTGGAAGAAGCCTTGCTGCTGGCCAACCGCGTGATCGTGTTCAGCGACCGCCCGGCGAAGATCCAGGCGCAGTTGACCATCGACCGGCCCTATCCTCGGCATCGCGATGATGCCTATCTGGTGGATTTACGCCGGCAGATTCTGGGGTTGTTGGGGTTGGGGGAGAGCTGGTAGTTGTCGGTCTGATCGTTCCCACGCTCTGCGTGGGAATGCCGCTTGGGACGCTCCGCGTCCCGCAACCCCACAGTCTGACTGCATAGTCCTTGACACCGCCAACCCCATGCGCAAGGAACAACTCAGTTTTCGAAAATTGAGTTTCAGCGATGGCGAGAACCCATAAGCCAACCGATTTCGCAGATTTGCTAAAGCAATACGGCTTGGAAGTTATCGAGCTGGCGGGCCTCTGCAAAGCGGTCGACGGCAAAAGTCGGTACTTGCACTGGGATGAATTTCGTCGATACTCCACCTGGCCAGGGATGACGCCGAAGCCAACCTGAAGAAACTCGTATCCAAGGCCTAGGTGCGCTCAAACCTGCTCCTGCGCCCGCAACTGCACGCTCATCTCATCACAACTGTTTGCCCAGTCACTCAGCCACTGCGGCATGGGCGGTGAAGCTTCGGCCAAGCCGAGTTCGCGCACAAAGTCGGCCGGGGGCAGGGTGCCCTTGGCGGAGCGGAACAGGCCGCGCATCACCACCACGCCCACCACTCGGCCCTTGCTGATAAAACGATGCTCCATCAGGCTCCATTTGTGGTCCCAGCCGAGCATGCGGGTGTGTACCTCGAACACTTCAAAGAGCTTCAGCTCGCGGCGGAACTTGCCCCAGGTGTCGCCCACAATCGGCAACGCCTTGTTGCGCAGGGCCACGCGAAAAGCGCCGGTACGCAGCACAAAATCCATCCGCGCAACGTCTGCCAGGGTGAAGTACCGGCCGTTGGTGACGTGCCGGTTGATATCCAGGTCCAGCGGCCACACCCGCATGCGCACTACAGTGGTGTCCAAACCCTGCACGGGCTTGCGCCAGGGACGACGGAACAACATGAACAGCAATCGAAACCAGAGATTCATAAACGTGCCAGGCAGTTGATCAGAAGCCGCACTGTACGCAGCCGGAATCGGCTAAGGTAGGTGCGCAAATGACTTATTACATGCGAAAAACGCAAACAGGCTTTTTATGCACATTACCTTGCTCCTGGCCGATGATTGTTCTGCCGCCAACGCCACCCTGGTCCTGGAAATGCTCAGCGCCGCCAATCTGTTTGCCGACAGCCCACCCTTTGAGGTCTTGGTGGTCTCCCTGGACGGCCAGCCCGTCACCACGTGGAGCGGGCAGTGCATGCAGGTGGCGTGCGCGGCGGCGCAGGTGCGCCGCACCGACCTGATCCTGATCCCCGGTTTCCTGTTTACCCTCAAGCAGGCCCTGCCCACTTTTCCTGCCTACGGCCCGTGGCTGCGTGAGCAATATGCCCAGGGCGCGGTGCTGGCATCAATGTGCACCGCAGCTTTTTTGCTGGCCGAAAGCGGCCTGTTGCAAGGCTTGCGCGCTACCACCCACTGGGCGTTTGCCGAGCTGTTCCGGCGCCGTTACCCCGACGTGAGCCTGGAGGACGCGCAGATCCTGTGTGAAGAAAACCGTGTAATCACCAGCGGTGGCGCCAGCGCGGCGATGGACCTGATGCTGCACCTGATCCGCCGCTTCGGTTCACCAGAGCTTGCGCATACCTGTGGCAAATACCTGTTGATCGACGGCGTGCGTACCGAGCAGTCGGTGTACGCCCTGTGGTCGTTGCCCAAGAACCACGGCGACGGCGAGATCCTGCGGGTGCAGCATTGGCTGGAGCAGCACTTTGCCCAGGCGTTGGTAATTGACGACGTGGCGCGGCGCTTTGGTTTTGGTGTGCGCAATTTCAAGCGGCGTTTCAAGGAGGCGACCGGCTATACGCCCGTGGGTTATGTGCAAACCCTGCGCCTGGAGCGGGCCAAGCAGATGCTGGAGTCCACGCGCATGACCCTCGAAAGCATCACCTACGCGGTGGGGTATGAAGACAGTAATTCGTTTCGCCGCCTGTTCCAGCAGCGCGTGGGGATGCTGCCGGCGGCGTATCGCAAGAAATTCCTCGCCACGGCCTGAATCAGCGACGTAGCTGCGCCTGCGCTTCAATACATTCCACCAGAAACTCCATCACCACTTTCACCGACGGTGAGCGGCGCATATCCGGGTAGACCGTCAGCCAGATATCACGCACCGGGCCGTCGCTGGGCGTGGGCAACCGGGTCAACAGCGGGTCGTGGTCGCCCACCAGGGTCGGCAGCACTACCGCGCCGACCTACGCGCGCGCGGCCATCTGCTGGGTGATCAACTCGCTGGCGGCAAATACGATAGGGCGAGGGCCGCGCAGTTGGTGCAGCCAGGCTTGCTGGGGCAGGTGGTCGCGGCTGGCGTCGTAGGCGATGAAGGTCCATTGCGCTGCCGGCAAGTGTTCGAGCGCAGGTGCGGCGTACAAGCCGAAGCGCACCACGCCGACTTTGCGCCGCACCAGGGCTGCTTCGTCGGGGCGCAGGGTGCGCAAGGCGATGTCGGCTTCGCCCTTGTCCAGCGCGGCCAGTTGAGTGGACGGCATCAGCACCAGATTCAGCTGCGGGTAGTGGGCGCGTAAACGCGCAAGCTGAGGTGCAATGCAGTGGTTGGCGATGGACGGCGGGCAACTGACGCGCACAGTGCCGGCCAGTTCAATGGAGGCCACACGCGACAAGCGCATCACCTGCGTGGCCATATCGCCCATGCCCGCCGCCACTTGCGCCAAGGCCAGGCCTTGCGCCGTGAGCGGGCGGCTGCGGGGCAGGCGGTCCACCAGCTTTACGCCCAGGGCTTTTTCCAGTGCATCGACCCGGCGCCCGACGGTGGCATGTTCTACCTGCAGCTCGCGGGCGGCGGCCGACAATGACTGGGTGCGGGCCAGCACGGTGAAGTAGTAGAGGTCCTGCCAATCAAACATCGGGTTATTTCCGCACAGAGGCTGGGAGGGATTGGGGAATATTCCAACCGAATAATCCCTTTTACCATGGCCGCTTCCCAGTGCAAACGGAGTTGTTCCCTGATGAAAGCCATTACCCTGCAAGCCTACGGCGGTCCCGATGTCGCCCAACTGCGCCATGATGTGGCCAAACCCCAGGTCACGGCCGGGCATGTGCTGGTCAAGGTGGCCTGCGCCGGGATTAATTTCATGGATATTCATACCCGCCAGGGCAAATACGCGGCGTCGGTGACTTACCCGGTGCGGTTGCCTTGCACCCTGGGCATGGAGGGCGCCGGCGTGGTGGTTGAGGTTGGCCCGGGCGTGAGCCACCTGGCCGTGGGCGACCGGGTGGCCTGGTGCATTGCCTGGGGCGCCTATGCCGAATACGCCAACGTGCCTGCCGACAAAGTCGCGCAGATTCCCAGCGCCATCCCCTTCGATCAAGCGGCTGCGGCGATGTTTCAGGGCTGCACCGCGCACTACCTGGTTGAGGACGTGGCGCGCTTGCAGGCAGGCAGCAGTTGCCTGATTCACGCGGCGTCCGGCAGCATCGGCCAGTTGTTGGTGCAGATGGCGCGGCGGTTGGGCGCGACCGTGTTGACCACCGGCAGCAGCGCCGAAAAATGCGCGATTGCCCGGCAACGTGGCGCCCACCAGGCCTGGACCTATGACGGCTTTGCCGATCAGGTGCTGCAAGCCACGGATGGCCGCGGGGTGGATGTGGTGTTTGATTCAGTCGGCAAAAACACCTTGCGCGAGAGTTTCCGTGCTTGCCGCACGCGGGGTTTGATCGTCAATTATGGCAACGTGTCGGGCTCACTGAGCGATTTGGACCCGATTGAATTGGGCGAGGCGGGCTCGCTGTTTTTGACCCGACCACGCCTGGCGGACCACATGGCCGACGGGGCGACCGTGCAGCGGCGTGCCAATGCGGTGTTCGCGGCGATGCTGGAAGGGTCGTTGAGCGTGGAGATCGAGGGCCATTACAGCCTGGAGACGGTGCAACAGGTACACGCGCGCATCGAGGCGCGCCAGCAGATCGGCAAGGCGGTGTTGTGGGTGGACCGCGACCTGCGCTGATTGGTGGGGTGAGTAGGCTTGTTGTGGCGAGCAAGCTTGTTGTGGCGAGCAGGCTTGCCCTGCGTTGGGCTGCGAAGCGGCCCCAGTGCGGCTAATCCGATTTTTCAGTTAAACCGCGTGTTCAGGTTTCAGGGCCGCTGCGCGCCCCAACGCAGGGCAAGCCTGCTCGCCACAACAGCCCGTTAACCAGACGTTGGGTGGGGTACATGGCCAGATCGCAGGCGAAAAAAAACCGGCTGATCAGGCCGGTTTGGGGTGCCTCGCCAACAGCGAGGGTTATACGTGGTTGCTCTGCAGACGATCCGAACCACCTTCAGCCAGGCCACGTTCCTGCAGGCGGTCAGCACCGCCTTCAGCCAGGCCGCGTTCCTGCAGGCGATCAGCACCGCCTTCGGCCAGGCCACGTTCCTGCAGGCGGTCAGCACCGCCTTCAGCCAGGCCGCGTTCCTGCAAGCGATCAGCGCCACCTTCGGCTATACGGCGTTCCTGCAGACGGTCAGAACCATTTTCGGCTACGTGGTTGCCTTGCAGGCGATCCGCGCCGCCTTCAGCGACAACCGGGTGGGCAAAAGCGTTGGCAGCCAGTACCGAGAAAGCGAGGCTAAGCAAGAGTTGGCGTTTCATGGTGGTGTGCTCCGAGAGTTGTAGTTGGGTGTTGCCGGGTATGGGTTTGATGGTACGCGTTGGATTTTTTAAGAGAACTTCATTGCGCTGATGGTGACTATCGACGCCAGCGATGGCCCGTTGTGGCGGGCCATCGTGCAGGCGCTCAAGGCATCTGCGGCAGTTCCTGAGGGCGCAGGTCAAACACCAGCACCTCGGCGTCTTCGCCCTGGCTCAGGCGGATCTGCCGCTCATTGCGCAGCCGTGCGCCGTCGCCTTCCTGCATGCGTTGGCCATTGAGTTCGACGCTGCCGCGGGCCACGTGCACGTACACATGGCGGTCCGCCGGCACGTCCAGGGTCGTGGTTTCGTCGCCGTTGAACAGCCCGGCATACACCCGTGCATCCTGGCGAACGTTGAGCGAGCCATCCGTGCCTTCCGGCGAGATGATCAACTGCAAGCGCCCACGTTTTTGCGCTGCGCTGAAGTGCTCCTGCTGGTAGCGCGGTTCGGCGCCGACCATATTCGGCACAATCCAGATCTGCAGGAAGTGCACGCCATGGCTCTGGCTGTGGTTGAACTCGCTGTGGGCCACGCCGCTGCCGGCGCTCATCAATTGCACGTCGCCAGGGCGGATCACCGAACCGGTGCCCAGGGTGTCCTTGTGTTCCAGGGCGCCTTCGAGCACATAGGAGAAAATCTCCATGTCCCGATGCGGGTGCTGGCCGAAGCCTTTGCCGGCGGCGACGCGGTCATCGTTGATCACCAGCAGGTCGGAAAAACCCTGCTCCTTGGGATCCCAGTAGTTGGCAAACGAGAAGGTGTGGAACGACTTCAACCAACCGTGATTGGCGGCGCCGCGTTCCGAGGCTTTGCGAAGGGTCAGCATGGTCTTGTCCTCAAGTGAGCGCTGGCTGCGAAATGCAGGGCGCTTGCGTTGAGAAGAAGGTTAATGGTTTTCCAGTGATTCATTAATAAGCTGAAAATTGAATTAATGTCTCATTTTAGTTGACAGTTTCAAGCGTGCCATAATGCCGTCCCGACTCCCGTTACGATGGACTTGCTCTTGATGAAAACCGTGGCCATGGCGCTGTTTCCAGACTTCCTGCTGCTCGATATGGCCGGGCCGCTGGAGGTGTTTTCCATAGCCAATCGCTACTTGCCGGCGTCGGAGCATTATCGGATCCTGACGATCGGTACCGAGCCCGGTCCGCTGCGCGCCTCCAATGGCGTGCACGTGCATGCCGACCTGCAACTGGCGCATGCCGATGAGGCCTACGACCTTCTGCTGGTGCCCGGCGGGCCTGGCGCTTATAACGAATGCCATCCGGCTCTGCTGCCTTGGCTGCGGGCCGCAGCGCCTCGGGCACGGCGCTTCGGTTCGATCTGCACCGGCGCCTTTGTGCTGGGGCACGCCGGGCTGCTCGACGGCCACCGCGTCACCACGCACTGGCACTACACCGACCGCCTGATCAAAGGCTTTCCCAAGGCCACCGTCGAGACCGATCGCATTTACTTGCAGGATGGCCGCTTGATTACCTCCGGCGGGGTCACTGCCGGCATCGACCTGGCGCTGTCGATCATCGCCCAGGACCATGGCCGGCAGGTGGCGGTCGACGTCGCCAAGGTGCTGCTGGTGGTGATGAAACGCCAGGGCGGGCAGGCTCAGTTCAGCCCGATGACCGCCGCCGTCGCGCCGCTGGAAACCCCGATCACCCGCGTGCAGAACCAGGTGCTGGCGCAGTTGGATCAGCCATTGAGCATCGTGTCCATGGCCGCGCTGGCGGGCATGAGCGCGCGCCATTTTGCGCGGCTGTTCGCCAAAGAGGTGGGCATGACGCCCATGGCCTTTGTGCAAGGCGCGCGTATCGACCGTGCCCGGCACCTGCTGGAAAGCACAGACCTGCCGCTCAAGACCGTGGCTTTCCGCGCAGGCTTCGGCAGCGTGCGGCATATGCGCTTTCTGTTCAGTGAAAAACTCGGCCTTAACCCCACGCAGTACCGCCAACAGTTCAGTTGACGCCGGAATGTCCGTCTGGCTGCCCTGATTGTCCGTGTCGCTCCCTGTGCCAGCATTGTCCTGTCACGCATAGCTGGCAAGATAGCCCCAGGCCCCTTGAAAGGAGGCGCAGGCGCCCAAGGCCGGGTGTTCCAGCGCTGTCAGCAGATGAACAATGCACACTCGGTGAGCTTCGGCCCCTATACCTTTCATCGTGATCAACGTCTGGTCAGCAAGACCGGCCAGCCGGTGCCATTGGGTGGGCGTGCGCTGGATATCCTCGCGATACTGTTGGAGACGCCGGGGCAATTTGTCAGCAAGGACACCTTGATCGGCCGGGTCTGGCCGAACAGCGTGGTGGAAGACAATAATTTGCGCGTGCACATCGCCGCCCTGCGTCGTGCGCTGGACGGACAACGCTATATCCTCAATGAACCGCAACGCGGCTACTGCTTCGTGGCGCCGTCACCGGTGCCGTCACCGCGGCTTCGGCACAATCTGGCCGCACGGCTCAGCCCAGTGATCGGCCGCGACGAACTGCTGGGCAGCCTGGTGAGACGCCTGGGCGGCCAACGGCTGATGATGCTCACCGGCTGCGCCGGCATCGGCAAGAGCACCCTGGCACTGGCGCTGGCCGAACGGGTGTTGCCGCGTTATCGCGATGGCGTGTGGTGGCTGGACCTGGCAACTGTGCAGGCGCCGAACCGGTTGCTGGACTACCTGAGCGAAACCCTGCACCTCCAACCCTGTGTCGGCGCCCATGCACTGTGCGAGCAATTGGCCGCCCGGCAACTGTTGCTGGTGCTCGATAATGCCGATTTGTTGCTGGGCGCCTGCCGTCATCTGGTGCATACACTGCAAGCCAGGGCGCCTCAGGTGAGCGTGCTGCTGACCAGCCGCGAAACCTTGCAGGTGCCCGGCGAATGGGTGCACCACGTGCCACGGCTGGCGCTGCCGACATCGGCTGACCGGGGTGGTGTCGAGCAGGCCATGCTGTATCCGGCCCTGCAATTGTTTGTGGCGCGGGTGCGTGCCGGTCAGCAGGGATTTGTACTGCGGTCTGAGGACCTGGCGCCGTTGTGCGATATCTGCCGGCGTCTGGACGGCATCCCGCTGGCGCTGGAACTGGCGGCGGCCCAGGTTGAAGCCCTGGGAATACGCGGGTTGCAAAAGCAGTTACACAACGGCGTGCAAGTGTTAAGGCGTGGCCGACGCACGGCGGTCGAGCGCCATCAGTCGCTGACGGCGGCGCTGGATTGGACGTATCAACGCCTGAGCCTGCCGCAGCGTTGGCTGTTCCTGCAATTGGCGCTGTTCAAAAGCGCGGTGACGTTGCCGGCCTTGACCGAACTGGTGGCCGGCACTGAACTTGCGCACGCCGACCTGGCTTACCTGCTGGCACGCCTGGTCGCGATGTCTTCCCTGGTGGTCGAGCCCGGCCCCGGCCCGCGGCGCTATCGGCTGCTCAACAGTGTGCGCAGCTACGCCCTGGCGCAGCTGCGTGACCCGTTGCAGGTGGCGCGTTTGCAGCAGGGCTATGGGCATTATCTGGGGCCATTTTCAGGCCGGCCGTTTGTCCTGCAACTGGTCGAGCAGGCTGCGCACGCGGACTAGATCCTGGGTGGCATAGCCTTCGGTAAATTGCCCGTAGACCGAATTCAACAGCTCACGTGCTGCCCGCACACGGCCCTGGCTTTGCCACAGGCAAGCCAGTGAGGTCGCGCAGCGCAACTGCCAGGCCAGTGCGCCTTGCTCGTGCGCCAAGCCCAATGCCTCCAGCAGCAGCGATTCGCGCGCGCGCAGGTCGGGCAGGGCCTCGGCGCGCACCCTGAGAATCTCGGCCGTGCACCAACCGGCCGCGCCGTTTCTGGCGCGCTCAAATACCGTGTCATCTACCTGCGCGGCATTGAAGGTCACCAGTATGTCCTGAACCAGGCCCAGGCCTTGCAATGTCGCATGGGGTGCGGTGCCCTCGTAATGCCGCGCCCAGGTATGAAACAACTGCACCGAATGTTTCTGTGAGTGCTCCAGCAACAGCGCCAGCAGCGCGTGCGCCGCGCCGCTGCCACCGTTGTAGTGGGCAATCGGTACGCTGGCCAGGGCCAGGGTGTAGCAGATAGAGGTGCCGTGGTTGATCTGCAACGCCAGCTCCAGCGCCTGGTTTGCCATTCGTGCGGCCCGCTCTGGAAACCCGCGCAGCCACAGGATGCGCGCGAGCACCGTCAGCGACGCCACACTTTGGTCGTATTGCACGCCAAAGCCATGGGTGAAACGGTTGAGATGGCCGCTGTGGGCCATGCGCTGTAGTACTTGTTCGGCATTGTGCAGGGCCAGGACCTGGTTGCCCGCGAAATGCTGGGCCAGTACCCGTAAGCGCTGGGCACTCAAATCCAGCAGCGGATCGGTGCGTGGGTCGAGGCGGTCGAACTGCATGCTCTGCTCCAGCGCCTCACGGTAGCGGCCGGCACACAGGTTGACCGCCATGTGCCCGGAGACGGCTCGCAACTGGCCCCCATTGTCTTGGAGCGCTTGCGCCAGGCGCCGGGCCGCCACAAACGCGGCGATGGTCTGCGGTGCGCCGCCCAAGGCGTGATAGGACAGGCTGCCCAGGGCCAGTTGCAGTTGCATGGTCAACTGCGTGCAGGGCGCGCCCGATTGCGGCATCAGCGCCAGGGCCTGGTCTACGTACAGCCCATGTTCGCGCAGCAGCGACAACTCCTGCCACAAGGGCATGGCGCTGACCGTCAGGCGAATGCCCAGCAGGTGCGCGCCGTGTTCGCCCAAGCCCCAGTCGAGGGCGGCGCGAATGTCCTCGCGCAACGGCGCATAACGGTTGATCCACAGCTCGGTGGCAGTGAATTCCCAGTCTTCCCGCGCCTGGTCCATCAGCGCCAGACAGCGCGCCGCATGGCGTTCGCGTGTGCTGTCGAGTTCAGCTGCGTGGTCGAGCTTTTCCAGGGCATAGCTGCGGGTGACATCCAGCAGACGATAGACCATGTCATCATCGCCGGCCTCGACGTTAAGCAGCGACTTGGCCACCAGTTGGGTGATCGAACCCAGCACTTCGGCCGGTGCGATCTGCTCCCCGGCGATCACCGCCGCCGCGCTTGCCAGGCTGAACCCGCCGCGAAACACCGCGAGGCGGCGCAGGCAGATCTGTTCGCACGCGGTGAGCAGGTTAAAACTCCAATCCAGCGTGGCGCGCAAGGTTTGCTGGCGGGGCAGGTCGCTGCGCAGGCCACGGTTGAGCAGGCGCAGATTGTCCTCCATCTGCACCAGCAAACCCGGCAAGCCGAAGCGCTCGATCTGCGTGGCGACCAATTCGATTGCCAGGGGAATGCCGTCCAGGCGCTTGCAGATCTCGATCGCCAGGGGCAGTTGCGCCTCGCTGAGCTCAAAACTGTCCTGGTGCGACATGGCACGCTCGATCAGCAGTTGCAAGGCCGGGTAGCCGAGGGCCTGGGCACGGTTCCCGGTGGCGGGTGGGCAGGCCAGCGGCTCCAGGCGTTGCACGTACTCGCCCTCGGCGCGCAGGGCTTCGCGGCTGGTGGCCAAAATGTGCAGGTGTGGCAGGTGACGCAGTAAGGTTTCGCTGATCAGCGCGATGTCGTCCAGCAGGTGTTCGCAGTTGTCGATCACCAGCAGCAACTGCCGCGCGTGCAGGCTTCGGGCCAAGGTCAGCAGCGGGTCATGTTCGGTGGGTGCGAGATGGAGCAGGGCGGCCAGGTTGGGCAGGATCATTGACGGCGCGCTGAGCGGCGCCAAATCCAGCAGGTGAATGCCGTCGCGGTAATGGCCGATCAATAATTCCGCCACACGCAGCGCCACGGTGGTCTTGCCGATACCGCCCGCGCCGGTCAGGGTGATGAAACGTTGCTGCGGCAGTTGCTGCACCAGTGCGTCGATCAACACTTGGCGGCCAATCATCCGCGTACGGCGCAGCGGCAGGTTATGGCCCTGGTTGTGGGGAATACCGTCGATGGCTGTCGTCATCGGTTCAATGCTCAGGGGGGCGACAAAGCTGTAGCCGCGCTGGGCGACGGTGACGATATAGCGCTGCCCGGCCTGGCCATCGCCCAGGGCCTTGCGCAACGCGGCCATATGCACACGCAGGTTGCCGTCTTCGACCACCGTTTTGGGCCATACCCGCGTGATCAGTTCCTGCTTGCTCACCACATTGCCGGCGTGCTCCAGCAAAATCAGCAAGATTTCTAGCGCGCGTCGGCTCAGGCGCAAGGGGCGGCCAGCCTCCAGCACCAGGCGCTGGCGCGGGTGGACACGGTAGGGACCGAAATGCACGGCCTGGTCGTTGAGGTCACGCATAGTGGCCCCTGTTCAGGAAAAGAGTTTGGCCAGCATATTCCAGGCCGGTGCAGACCACTAGGCTGCAATCACCTGTGATTTTTGACGGATGTGGTGACTTCGCCAGGTCATCGGGTTCACGCCCTCGCTGCGCGTGAACATATGGCAGAAGTGCGCCTGGTCGCAGAAGCCGCATTCGACGCTGATCTGGGTCAGGCTCAGGGACGATCCGGTGATCAGTTCCTTGGCCCGCTGAATGCGTTGTTGGCGAATCCACTCCTGGGGCGACAGCCCGGTGGTGCACTTGAACGCACGGGAAAAATGGCTGCGCGACAGCGCACAGGCCTGGGCCAAGTCGGCAATTGCCAGGCTTTCGCCGAGGTTGGCGAGGATCAGTTGCTTGGCAACTCGCTCGCGCCGGGGGCACAAGCCACCGGTGACGCCAAGGCGAGGGGCACAGTCATCAAGTCGGGCCATGACAAATATCCGTAGTCGATGGGAGCGTTCCCGGTGAATGGATGCAGTGTAGACCGCTGTATTTTTGGCGCCGGGCCGTCTGGCTGGCGAGTTAATCGTTGTTAATTTCGCCAGGTGCGCGCCCGGAAAAGACAGCACAGGCATGCAATCTGCGATCTGTCCGGCATGCTTACCTGACGGCCTGATAACCGTTTGGATACCGCCATGAACCGCAACGACCTGCGCCGCGTCGACATGAACCTGTTGGTGATTTTCGAGGCGCTGATGTTCGAGAAGAACCTGACCCGGGTCGCCGAAAAGCTTTTCATGGGCCAGCCGGCCGTGAGTGCCGCGCTCGGGCGCCTGCGCGACTTGTTCGACGACCCATTGCTGCTGCGCAACGGGCGCGGCATGGAGCCCACGCCACGGGCGGTGGCGATACTCAAGGAGCTGCAACCTGCGATGGACACCATTTCAGGCGCGGTCAGCCGCGCCAAGGATTTCGACCCTTCCACCAGCTGCGCGGTGTTTCGAATCGGCCTGTCCGATGATGCCGAGTTCGGTCTGTTCCCGCCGTTGCTCAGCCAGCTGCGCGAAGAGGCACCGGGGATCATCGTGGTGGTACGCCGCGCCAATTACCTGTTGATGTCTTCGTTGCTGGCCAGTGGCGAGATTTCCGTGGGCGTCAGCTACACCACCGAACTGCCGGCCAATGCCAAGCGCAAGAAGCTGCGGGACATTCCCTGCAAGGTGCTGCGCGGCGACGACGGCGCGGCGCCGTTGACACTGGATGACTACTGCACGCGGCCCCACGCGATGGTGTCGTTCTCGGGGGACTTGAGCGGCAATATCGACCTTGACCTGGCGCGCATCGGCCGGGCGCGCAGGGTGGTGCTGGCGGTACCCCAGTTCAGCGGCTTGCGCGCACTGTTGGCGGGCACGCAAATCATCGCGACAGTGCCCGACTACGCCGCCTGTGCCTTGACCGAAGGCACGGTGCTGCGCGCCGAGGACCCGCCGTTCGCGATTGAAGCCTCGGAGCTCTCGATGGTCTGGAGCGGCGTGCATGACAACGACCCGGCGGAGCGCTGGTTGCGCTCGCGCATCAGTGAGCATATGGCGCGTGTGGCGTGAGCGCGCCAGGCGAAACAGCACAAACATCCAATTCCTGCCCCCCGTTCCCCGCCAGACTCCCCCCATCGCTTAGCTCTCCAGGGGGAATCACACCGTATGGACCCGACACCTGAAACCAGCCCCGACGAAGTCGTCACCCTGGTCGTCAAACACCTGATCAAGGCCGGCCGTGAAGCCGATTACGAGGCCTGGTTGCGGCGCATCGTACGCATCGCCGGCGAGCGCCCCGGCCACCTCGGTGTGGATGTGGTGCGCGGCAAGCAGGGTGGGCAAGCACTGTTTACCTGCGTCTTGCGCTATCGCTCCACCGACGCGCTGCAACGCTGGCTCGACTCCCCCGAACGCCTGGCGCTGATCGTTGAAGCGGCGCCGATGCTGGCCGACGGCGACAAGACCGAAATTGGTGCGGCTAATGAGTTCTGGTTCGCGCCACTGGCCGACAGCGCCGCCAAACCGCCGCGCTGGAAGCAGGCGGTGGTCAGCCTGTGCGTGATTCTGCCGCAAACCCTGCTGCTGCCGTTTATCTGGGGGCCGATCCTGCGTCTGCACCCGTTCCTGTCCAACTATGTGGTTTCCACTTTTTTGGTGACCCTGACCATTGTGTTGCTGGTGGTTTACCTGCTGATGCCGGCCGCCACCCGCCTGTTCGCTCCCTGGCTTGAAGCCTCTGTAAAGGACACCCTATGAACGCCGATCTGATTCTGTTCAATGGCCAGTTCCACACCGTGGACCGCGAAAACCCACGGGCCACTGCGGTCGCAATCCACCAGGGCCGCTTTGTCGCGGTCGGCACCGACGGCGAGGCCATGGCCCTGCGCGGCAGCGGCACCCAGGTCATCGACCTCAAGGGCCGCACCGTGATCCCCGGCCTTAACGACTCGCACTTGCACCTGATCCGTGGCGGGCTGAACTACAACCTTGAACTGCGCTGGGAAGGCGTGCCGTCACTGGCCGATGCGTTGCGCATGCTCAAGGATCAAGCCGATCGCACGCCGACGCCGCAATGGGTGCGTGTGGTGGGGGGCTGGAACGAATTCCAGTTCGCCGAAAAACGCATGCCGACCCTGGAAGAGTTGAACCAGGCCGCGCCAGATACGCCGGTGTTCGTGCTGCACCTGTATGACCGTGCCTTGCTCAACCGCGCCGCCCTGCGCGTAGCCGGTTACACCAAGGACACGCCGAACCCGCCGGGCGGCGAGATTGTGCGCGACAGCAACGGCAACCCCACCGGCATGCTGGTGGCGCGTCCCAACGCGATGATCTTGTATGCAACCCTGGCCAAGGGCCCGAAACTGCCGCTCGAATACCAGGTCAATTCGACCCGCCAGTTCATGCGTGAACTCAATCGCCTGGGCCTCACCAGCGCCATCGACGCCGGCGGTGGTTTCCAGAACTACCCCGATGACTACGCGGTCATTGAACAACTGGCCAAGGACCAACAGCTGACGGTGCGCATCGCCTACAACCTGTTCACCCAAAAGCCCAAGGAAGAACTCAGCGACTTCAAGCACTGGACCGGCAGCGTCACCCTGCACCAGGGCGACGATTACCTGCGCCACAACGGCGCAGGCGAGATGCTGGTGTTTTCGGCGGCGGACTTCGAAGATTTCCTTGAGCCACGCCCCGACCTGCCGTTGACCATGGAGCAGGAACTGGAACCGGTGGTGCGCCATTTGGTTGAGCAGCGCTGGCCGTTCCGGTTGCACGCCACGTACGACGAATCCATCTCGCGCATGCTCGATGTGTTCGAGAAGGTCAACCGCGACATTCCGTTCAATGGTCTGCCGTGGTTCTTCGACCACGCCGAAACCATTACGCCGAAAAACATCGAGCGCGTCCGGGCCTTGGGCGGTGGTATCGCGATCCAGGACCGCATGGCGTTCCAGGGCGAATATTTTGTCGAGCGCTACGGCGCCAAGGCCGCCGAAGCCACGCCACCGATCAAGCGCATGCTGGCCGAAGGCGTGCCGGTAGGGGCGGGCACCGACGCCACGCGGGTCTCGAGCTACAACCCCTGGACTTCGCTGTACTGGATGGTCAGCGGCCGCACCGTCGGCGGCCTGGAGCTGCACGCCGAAGGCCTGCCGCGCCTCACCGCGCTGGAGTTGTTCACCCACGGCAGCGCCTGGTTCTCCTCGGAGCAGGGCAAGAAGGGCCAGATCAAGGTCGGCCAGTTGGCGGATGTGGCGGCACTCTCGGCGGACTTCTTCAGCGTCGATGAAGAAGCCATCAAATGGATCGAGTCGGTACTGACCGTGGTCGGCGGCAAGGTGGTGTACGGCGCCGGCGACTTCGAAGATTTCGCCCCGCCCCAAGTACCGGTGCTGCCGGACTGGTCGCCGGTGGTCAAGGTGCCGGGGCACTGGCGCCCAGGTTCACCGGTGCAAGCGCAAGTACACCACTGCAGCGGACCGTGCGGCGTGCATGCCCACGGCCATGAAAAAGCGCGGCTCTCCAGCGTACCGGTCAGCGATTTCCAGGGTTTCTGGGGCGCGTTTGGTTGCTCGTGCTTTGCCTTCTGATTTTAAAAACACCCAAAGGAGTTCACCCATGACTTACAAGCGCTTGAACAAAGATGACGCCGTTGTATTGCTGGTCGATCACCAGACCGGCCTGATTTCCCTGGTGCAAGACTTCTCTCCGAACGAGTTCAAGAACAACGTGTTGGCCCTGGCCGACGTGGCCAAGTTCTTCAACCTGCCGACCATCCTCACCACCAGTTTTGAAAGTGGCCCTAACGGTCCGTTGGTTCCGGAACTCAAGGCGCTGTTCCCGGACGCGCCTTACATCGCCCGCCCTGGCCAGATCAACGCGTGGGACAACGAAGATTTCGTCAAGGCCGTCAAGGCCACCGGCCGCAAGCAGATCATCATTGCCGGCGTGGTAACGGATGTGTGCGTCGCGTTCCCGACCCTGTGCGCCCTCGCTGAAGGCTTTGAGGTGTTCGTGGTGACCGACGCCTCGGGTACCTTCAACGAAACCGTGCAACAAGCCGCTTGGGCACGCATGACGGCCGCCGGCGCACAATTGGTGAACTGGTTCTCTGTCGCCTGTGAACTGCAAGTTGACTGGCGCAACGACATGGAAGGCCTGGCCAACCTGCTGTCGCCGCGCATTCCGAACTACCGTAACCTGATGAACAGCTACTCGGCGTTTACGGCCAAGTAAGCTGCGTTTGAAGGGGTAGATTAACCCTGTAGGAGGGGGCAAGCCCCTCCTGCATTTGATTGTGTCGTAGCGGCTGACAGGCTATAAACCAGCCAAATGTCCACCGAGAAGCGACAATGAACCCCTTCGAAGACATGCGCCTGTTTTGCCAGGTCATGGAGTCCGGCAGCTTCACCGCCGCCGCCGAGCAACTCGGCCTGTCCAAGCAGTTCGTCAGCCGCCGCCTTATCCAGTTGGAAGACCGCCTCGGCGTGCGCCTGCTCAACCGCTCCACGCGTCGGCTGGACGTCACGCCACTGGGCCAGAGTTATTACGAATCCGCTTTGCGCCTGCTCGGTGAAGTCGAGCAAGTGGAGCAGGGCATCGCCGGCCAGAACAGCGAACCGCGGGGCACGATTCGGCTCAGCGCGCCGTTGTCGTTTGCCATGGCCCATCTGGGCTGCCTGTTGCCGCAGTTCCTGCAACGCCACCCGCAGGTGTCGGTGGAAGTTGACTTGAGTGATCGCCCGGTGGACCTGATCGGCGAGGGCTACGACCTGGTCTTGCGCATCGGCACGCTGGAAGACTCAACCCTGAT
Source organism: Pseudomonas sp. B19125 (assembly GCF_044218855.1). Lineage (NCBI taxonomy): Bacteria > Pseudomonadati > Pseudomonadota > Gammaproteobacteria > Pseudomonadales > Pseudomonadaceae > Pseudomonas > Pseudomonas sp. B19125. The sequence continues at coordinate 4,508,892 of NZ_CP162589.1, read as the reverse complement.
TGCCCGGCGCATCGCCAGTGTGCAGCGAGTGTATTGCGCCAGCCCTGACTACCTCGCCGCCAAGGGTACGCCGCTCAGGCCTGAAGACCTGGCCGACCACGACTGCCTGCCCTACGGCCATGGCCGCCAAGTGCAATGGCGCTTCAAAGGCAAGTTGCAGGCGCTCAGCGTCAGTGGACGCATGCGCGTAAACAATGGCGAGTTGCTGCGCGACACTGCGATCGCCGGGTTGGGCGTGACCTACCTGCCGACTTTTATTGTTGCCGAGGCGTTGAAAGACGGGCGCTTGGTAACCCTGCTGGACGACTTCGCCCCCGAAGCCCTGACCCTGTCGGCGGTGTACCCGCAGCACCGGCAAAGTTCGCGGCCAGTGCAGGCGCTGGTGGAGTTTTTGCGCGAACGCCTGGCCAGCGGTTGCTGACCCACACGCATCTATTGTGAAGACTGGCTTATGTGGGAGCTGGCTCCCACACATATTCAAGGGGCGACAAGATTGGCCAACGTTGAACCTTGCACATACCGCTGCAGATTCGCCAGGAACGTGTCGGCAATCTCCTGCTGGCTGTTGGTCGAAATCGCCGAGGTATGCGGCGACAACCGCACCCGCGCATGGCTGTACAACGGGTGGCCCTGCGGCAGTGGCTCAGGCTCGGTCACATCCAGCGAGGCCAGGCCGATCTGACCGTTATCCAGGGCTTCCAGCAGGGCCTCCTGATCCAGCAAACCACCGCGCGCAATATTGATCAGGTGCAATCCCGGCTTGGCGCTGCCGAGCACATCACGGTCGACAATATGCCGCGTGGCCTCGGTGAGCGGCGCCGCCAGCACCAGGTGGTCGGCGCGGGCAAACAGGTCGTGGATGTCCTTGGCGGCCTCAACATGGTCCACCTCAAAGGGTGCCTGGCTCTGGCGCAGCGCAACCACGTTGATCCCCAAGGCCTGGGCTTTTTGCGCCAGGCTCTTGCCGATCGCACCAAAGCCGAGAATGCCCAATGTGCTGCCCTTGAGCGGGCGCAGCGCGGTGAATGTCCACTGGGCATCCTTCACCCAGATAGCCGGCAAATGCTTGGCCGCCGCAAAGATCGCCGCCAGGGCGAACTCGGCAAGGTTATCGGCCGCACTGCCCCGTGAGGTGGTCACCGGCGGGCCGTTGAACAGCCACTGCGGGTAGAAATCGATGCCCGACGACACCAGGTGTACCCACTGCGCGCCATACGGCCAGCCCGGCGGCGGAGTATCGGGCGCGGTGTAGCCGCGCACATTGATAGGGCGCAGCAGCAGGATATTGGCCTGGGGCGGCAGGTCGCTGGGTACACCGGCCGGCACGCCGATCACCTGGGCATGGGGGTGGATCGAGGCAAGGCGTTCGCGCAATACCTGGTTGTAATCTTCGTCCAGCTGGCTGGCGATAATCACCTGACTCATGAGCGTTCCTTATTCATTGTTGCGCACGTTGAGCGAACACCGCTTTACCCACACCTTGCAGCACCGCGTCGTTCTGCGGCGTATGCACGCGGCTGCACAGCACGTCGCGGTAATGCCGTTGCAGCGGGCTATGGCGCGACAGGCCAGGGTTGCCCGAGGCTTCGATGGCCAGCTCCACGGCGCGGATCGCATTGCCGGTCACCAGGTATTTAAGCTGCGCCGCATTGGCGGCTGGCGTGTGGCCCTGGGCGGCGGCCTCGAGCAGGCTGCGGTTGGCAAACAGCAGGGTGTCGATATGGCCGACGGTTTCCTGAAAACGCGGCAGGCTCGACAGCGCGGCGCCGAGGTTGGACGGCTTGCGCTGCTCCAGCCAGTTCACCAGCCAGTCCCGCGCCGCCTGGGCCACGGCGTCGTACACCGACGACAGCAGCACCGACATCCACAGGAACCCCTCGCCATCCAGCTCAGGTTGCGGTGCGCTCCAGGGGCTGACGCTGACGGCATGGTCCAGCGGCACCAGGACATTATCGAGCACCACTTCGTGGCTGCAGGTGGCGCGCATGCCCAGATGGTCCCAGGTGTCGATGATGCTCACGCCGGGGCTGTTTTTCGGCACCAGCCAGGCGCCCACCAGCGGGTCGGCATCATCACTGCGCGCCCACACGCTGAACCAGCTCAGGCCGTGGCTGCCGGTGGAGTAAATCTTGCGGCCGCTGATGCGCCAGCCGTCGGCGGTGCGCACCGCCGTGGTCGCCGGCAGCCCGCCACGGGCCGGGGTGCCCAGGTCAGGTTCGACGCGCAGCGCATTGATCAATGCACCGTTGCGCACGGCGTCTTCGGCGACCTGCACGCGCAGGTGCTGCGGCCAGGTTTTGCTGTCTTGCAGGCGTGTGTGTTGCAGGTACTGCATCACCAGAATCAGCGCGGTAGACGGCTCGCCCCTGGCAATCGCGCTGATGGCCTTGCGCGCCTGCGCCAAGCTTGCGCCACCCCCACCCAGGGCCTTGGGCACGGTGAGGGCGACCAGGCCATGTTCATGCAGCCGCGTGAAGTTGGCGTGGGGGAAGGCGCCGCTTTCGTCATACAGGTGCGCGCTGCTGGCCAGCTCGGCGCTGAGGTGTTCGAGCAGGGCGTCGAATTGCGCCGGCCCGTGTGGGAGCTGGCTTGCCTGCGAAGGCGGTGTATCAGCCACCCGCAATGCAGGCCCGCAGACCGCTATCGCAGACAAGCCAGCTCCCACCTTGGCTAGTCGGTTGAGAGGTTCACTCATGCCAGCGCTTCCTGTTGCACTTCAACTTCGCTGTACCGATTGGTCGGCACCTCCAGCCCCAGGTTGTCGCGCAAGGTCTGGCCGCTGTATTCGCTGCGAAACAGCCCGCGTTGTTGCAGCACCGGCACCACCAGTTCGGTGAAGTACTGCAAGCCATCGGGCAGTACCGAGTTGATGATGAAGCCGTCGCTGGCGCCGGACTCGAACCAGGTTTGGATGGAATCGGCAACCTGCTCCGGAGTACCGACAAACTCGCGCTTGGGCCGCGAAAAACGCAAGGCCACTTCGCGCAGGGTCAGGCCTTCGTCCCTGGCCAGTTGCTTGATACGGTCAGAACCGCCTTTCTGGCTGTTGCTGCCCAGGTCGCCAAGCTCCGGGAAGGGTTCGTCCAATGGGTATTGGCTGAAGTTGTGGTCGTTGAAGGGGCGGCCCAGCGCCACAATCGCATCTTCGACGGTGACCAGATCCACGGCCTGCTGATAGCGGCTTTCCACCTCGGCGGCATCGCGCCCGACAATCGGACGAATGCCCGGCAAAATCGACAGGCTGCCCGCATCACGGCCAAAACCCTTGGCGCGGCGTTTCAAATCAGCCGAGTAAGCCTTGGCTTCTTCGAGCGTCTCAACATGCACAAAAATCGCATCGGAATGCTCAGCGGCAAAGTTGCGCCCATCTTCAGAGGTGCCCGCCTGGAAAATCACCGGCTGGCCCTGACGCGAGCGGGCGATGTTCAGCGGGCCTTTGACCGAGAAAAACTCGCCCTTGTGGTTCAGCGCGTGCAGCTTGTCGGGGGTGAAAAATTCGCCGCTCTGCTTGTTGTAGGCAAAGGCGTCGTCTTCCCAGGAATCCCACAGGCCCTTGACCACGTTCAAGTGTTCCTTGGCGATGCGGTAGCGCACGGCGTGGGGCGGGTGCTCGGCTTTGCCGAAGTTGTCGGCGGTGCCGCTCAGCCAGGAGGTGACCACGTTCCAGCCGGCGCGGCCGCCGCTGATATGGTCCAAAGAGGCGAACTGGCGCGCCACCTGGTAGGGCTCGGTGTAGCTGACGGTCACGGTGGCGACCAGGCCGATGTGGGTGGTCAACGCGGCAAGGGCCGAGAGAAGGGTCAGCGGCTCGAAACGGTTGAGGTAGTGCGGGCTGGATTTGGCGTGAATGTGCAGGCTGTCGGCGATAAACACGAAGTCGAACTTGGCGCTTTCGGCCAACTCGGCCTGCTGTTTGTAGAAGCCAAAGTTGGTACTGGCATTCGGTTGCGCCTGCGGATGGCGCCATTCGCCCCAGCCGTGACCGACACCGTGGACCATAGCGCCCAGTTTCAGATGACGTGGCGTGCTCATGTGCGGCTCCTTGCTTAGCGCGATGCTTGGGAAGTGGGAAAACGTTCGGCGTTAAAGCTGGTGTCGAAACCCAGGGATACGTCGATGCGCTTGGGCAACAGGCCTTCTTGCTGATAGGTGTCGGCGGTGGCTTGCAAGCCCTTGATCACGCTGTCGTCAATCACCACGGGGTTCAGTTGCGTGTCTTTGGCCACCTCCAGGTGCACCGCCAAGGGCAGGCCGGTAATTTTGGCTTGGGCAGCGGCGTATTCATCCGGGTGTGTGTTGGCCCAGGCGTAGGCACGGTCGACGCGGGCCACGAAGTCATCCAGTTGCGGGCGTTTGTTGGCGATGGCCTGGCTGGTGGCGGCGAAATACAGGTGGTTGCTCAACAACTGTTTGCCGCTGACCAGGACGCGGGCGTGGCTTTGTGAGGTGACCACCGTGGTGTAGGGATCCCAAGTGGCCCAGGCATCAACGGTGCCGTTATCGAGTACCAGCCGGGATTCAGCGGGCAGCAGGAAAATGAATTGCACATCCTTGCTCGTCAGGCCTGCGCTGGCCAAGGCCCGGATCGCCAGGTAGTGCCCGATGGAGCCGCGTCCGGTGACAATTTTTTTGCCCCTGAGGTCGGCGGCCGTCTTGATCGGCGAGTCCTTGGGCACCACCAGGGCGGTGGTGTTGCGCCCTTCGGCGTGGATGATGCTGACCACCTTGAGCGCGGCACCGGCGCCCAAGGCGAACACATACGGCGCGTCGCCGAGGGCGCCAATATCGACGGCGCCCGCGTTCAGGGCTTCGCCCAGCGGCGAGGCGGAAGGGAACTCCGACCACTGGATTTGATAGGGCACGTTGTTGGTTTCGCCCGAGGCTTCCAGCAATGCCTTTATCGTGGATTTCTGGTTGGCCACGCGTAGCGGTTGCAGATCGGCGGCGTGTGCAGTGCTGATCAGGCCGAGGGCCAGGGCGCTGCTCAGCAGCAGGTGTTTGAAGGGCGTGCTAAAGACCATGATGGATAAATCCCAGGCAAATTGAAAAAGTGTGGGTTACCTCCGCCTGGCAAGGGGTCGGTGCGGCCTGCCCCGGTGTGGGGCAGGCGTGAAGGTGGTTCAGATCACGTAGAAACCGTGGGTGCCATCGCGCGCCAGCTGGTCGACCAGGCCGAATTCCCAGTCCAGATACGCCTGCATGGCTTCCTTCGGGCTGTCGGTGCCTTCGTACGGGCGGCGATAGCGGTCGATACGCGGTGACGCGAGATGGGTTTCGCCTTCTTCCAGCGGTAGCTTCTCGGCGATCCAGTTAAGCGTGCCCCCTTGCAGCAGGAATACCGGCTTGCCGGTGATGGCTTCGACTTCGGCGACCGCCAGGCGCGCCAGTTGGCTGGTGCCGCAGGTCAGCACATAACGTTCGGCAGGCGTCACCTTGGCCAGGGCGTTGGCCAATTGCGCACGCAAGACCCAGAAGGCACCGGGGATATGGCGTTTGACGTAGTTGGCGCTGGGGGTGAAATCCAGCACCGCCGTGTCGCCATGGGGCAGCCACTCGGCAAGGGTGTGGGGGCTGATCAGTTCGGCCTGCAAGGGTGCCGGGACCGGCGCTACCCAGGCGCCTTGTTCGCTGAAGTTCGCCGCTTGCAGGTCGTCCAGCACGTACACCTCCCAGCCCAATTGCGCGAGCCATGAGGCGGACATGTTCGCCCGCACGCCGTCGTCATCGGCCAGCACCAGGCGCGCTCCGCGCACGCTGGCCACATGGTCGGTTTCCTGCACCAGCTGGCCGCCGGGTGTGGAGCGCGCGCCCGGCAGATGGCCGGCTTCGAATTCCTCCGGCGTGCGCACATCGAACAGGTAGGTGGTGCGGGTCGGCTCCTGCTGCCAGCGTTGCAGGTCGTTAAGTGTGGCGCGGCCGACGCGTGCTTTGTCGGCGACGCGGCGTGCGTCTGCGGCGGCGATTTGACGGTGTTCTTCCGATGTCGGCGCAAAGCGGCGCGCTTGGCCATGGGCGAGTTTCTGCCCGGCCAGGGTCCAGCCGATAGTGCCGTTACGCAGTGCCGACACCGGGTTGGCGATGCCTGAGTTGATCAGCGACTGCGTGCCGATAATGCTGCGGGTGCGCCCGGCGCAGTTGACGATGATACGGGTGGCCGGGTCCGGTGCCAGTTCACGGGCGCGTAGCACCAGTTCGGCACCCGGCACACTGATGCCGGTAGGAATGCTCATGGTCTGGTATTCGTCGAAGCGGCGCGCGTCGAGCACCACCACATCGGCCTGGCTGTCGAGCAGCGCCTGCACTTCTTCGGCGGCCAAGGAGGGCGTGTGGCGCTCGCTCTCAACCAACTCGCCGAAGGCTTTGCTCGGTACGTTGACGTCGATAAACAGCTCGCCACCGGCACGGCGCCAACCGTCCAGGCTACCTTCGAGCAAGCTGACCTGGGTGTAGCCCAACGCAACCAGGCGTGCGGCGGCACGTTCGGCCAACCCTTCGCCATTGTCATAGACCGTCACTTGGGTATCGCGACGGGGAATGCGCGCATACACCTCCAGCTCCAGCTTGGACAGCGGGATATTCGCAGCGAACAGCGGGTGCGACTCGGCAAAGGGCGCTTCTTCGCGCACGTCGACCAAGGCGACTTCTTCACGGTCCAACAGGGCCTGGCGAATCTGGGCGAAGCTGCGGTTCGATACGGTGGTCATAGGGCAGGGCTCTTTTCTTTGGACAAATCCCAGATGTTCGGGAGGTAGGCGTTGGAATAACCGGAGATAAACAGTTTCTCGCTGCCGTCGGGCTGATACACCGCACGGCGCACGGCACCAATATTGGCGCCGTACACGTGAATACTGATCGACACCTGGTCGCTGTGGGCATTGCTGACCTGATGGATATCGCCGATTTTGGGCGACACCGCCTCAACCTGGCCGGGCAGCAGTTGAACCGGTGTGCCTTCGGCCACCAGGCTGCCATCGGGCGCACGCTCAAAACCCTGGGAGAACTCCGCACCACGCAACATGCCGATCAGGCCCCACACCCGATGGTCGTGAATCGGCGTGCGCTGGCCCGGCCCCCAGACAAAGCTGACGATGCTGAAACGCTGGCGCGAATCGGCATGCAGCAAAAATTGCTGGTAGCGCTCGGGATCCGGTTGGGCGTACTCGTCGGGCAGCCAGTCGTCATGGCTGACCAGTTGCGCCAACAGCTTGCCGCCACGGTGCAACAGGTCGCCTTCGCGCGGGTTGCCGTCGATCAGTTCCGCCAGGGCGCCTATAAAGGCTCTGAGTCTTTCGGGGTGTCGGGACTGGGTCATGGCAATTCCATCATGGCGGTTATGGGGATGGCTTGATGGGTTTATATAAGCATAATGTTTATAGTTAATATGCTATTTTTTAATGATTAGCTTATAGCTTTAGGTAATTTAGAACCGGTCTGAATAGCGTTAGACGTTATCGATCACAGCGCAGGCTATCCAGACCGCCGTGTGGCAACTATGCTTGCCACACATCTTAATGACTGTTCTCTATGTGCGGCCCAAATGAAAATTGACGATATCGATGCCTTTGTCGAAGTGATTCGTTGCCAGTCCATCAGCCACGCCGCCGAGTCGTTGCAGTTGACTCAACCGGCCATCACCCGCCGCGTGCAGAACTTCGAGCAGGCGCTGGGCGTGGAGCTGTTCGACCGCAACACCAAGCCGCTCAAACCTACGCTGATCGGCACGCGGGTGTATGAACAATGCCGGTTGATCCTGCGCGAGATGGATGCCCTGCGTGAGCTGGTGGCCACCGATGCGCCGCCCACCGGCGTGTTGCGCCTGGGCGTGCCGCAGACCATCGGCGATGTGGTGCTGCTGGATGCGCTCAAGCACTTGCGCAGTGAATACCCCGACTTGCGCGCCCAGGTCGCCACCGGTTGGGGCAGCCAATTGGTCGGCAAGATCGAGCGCGGCGAGCTGGATGCGGCGGTGGCGTTGTTCCCGGCGGGCAAGATCTTCCCGGACAACATTGTCGGCGAGTCCATCGGCAAGATGGAGTTGGTGGTGGTGTGTGCCAAGGCACAGTTGCCGAAAAAGCCCTGCAAGTTGGCTGATGTGTACCAGGGCGGCTGGATTCTCAACCCGGATGGCTGTGGTTTTCGTGCCGGGTTGCAGCGCACCTTGTCCGACCAGGGTTTGGCGCTGCGAGTGAACCTGGAAACCTTTGGCACTGAGTTGCAACTGGGCCTGGTGGCGGACGGCCTGGGCCTGGGGCTGGTGCCGCGGCCGCTGCTGGAGCGCAGTGCGCACCTTGAGCAACTGGCGGTGGTGCCGCTCAAGGACTTCAAACCGGTGATGGATTTGTGGCTGATCTACCCGCACTTCCTGGGCAACCTGCAAGGGCCGGTGGATGCGTTTGGGACGCTGGTGGCGGCCTCTTTACACAAGATTCGCAACGCTGCGTGAGTGCAGACTGATCGTTCCCACGCTCTGCGTGGGAATGCCTCCTGTGACGCTCTGCGTCACGCTTTGGGACGCGGAGCGTCCAGGGCTGAATTCCCACGCGGAGCGTGGGAACTATCTATGTGGTAGCTGATTTTTTATAAAAAAAAATAATAATTAGCTTAGATTAAAATGTGCTTTTTATTATTTTTGGCCATCCCCTAGGCTGACTGGAAGTCCTTAAGGCCATCCAGGAAGTTTTGCCATGAGCAGTGTCACCTCGATTTCCAGCGTTTCCAGCAATGTCCGCCAGCGCGTCACGCCAGAAGAGTGGGAGGTGCGCGTCAAGCTGGCGGCGGCCTATCGGCTGGCGGCGCTGTACAAATGGACAGACCACATCTATACGCACTTCTCCGCCCGCGTGCCGGGGCCGGATGAGCATTTCCTGATCAACGCCTACGGGCTGTTGTTCGATGAAATCAACGCCTCCAACCTGGTCAAGGTCGACCTCGATGGCACGATTGTCGACGACCCGACCGGCCTGGGTATCAACTACGCAGGTTACGTGATCCACAGCGCCATCCACGGCGCGCGTCATGACCTGCAAGCGGTGCTGCACACTCACACCCGCGACGGCATTGCGGTGTCGGCACAGAAGGATGGCCTGCTGCCGATCTCCCAGCACGCCATCGCGTTCTCCGGGCGCGTGGCGTACCACGGTTATGAAGGCGTGGCGTTGGACCTGGATGAGCGCGAGCGCTTGGTGGCTGACCTGGGCGATAAGAGTGTGATGATTTTGCGTAACCATGGGCTGTTGACTGCCGGTATCAGCGTGGAACACGCCTTCCAGCAACTGCAAGGGCTGGAGCGCGCGTGCAATATCCAGATCGCGGCGCAGGCAGGCGGCAATGCCGAGCTTGTCTTCCCGCCGGCAGAGGTGGTGGCCAAGGTGGAGGAGCAGGCCAAGGTGTTCAGCAATGGCGCAGGGCCGGGTGTGGCGCGGCATTGGAATGCGTTGATTCGGCAGTTGGAGCGTACGGATACCGACTACAAAAACTGAACTTGAAACCACTGAAGATCAAAAATGTGGGAGCGGGCTTGCTCGCGAATGCGGTGGATCAGTCAATATTTGCGTTGACTGACCCGCCGCATTCGCGAGCAAGCCCGCTCCCACATGGGTTGTGTGGTGTTCTTTAGTTAGGCGACCTGTTTGGCTTGTTCGCGCTCGGCGACCAGCTGGCGGGTCAGTGGGATCAGCTGCTTGCCGTAGTCGATTGCGTCGTTGAGCGGGTCGAACCCGCGTATCAGGAAGGTGGTGATGCCCAGGTCGTAGTAGTCCAGCAATGCCTGCGCGACTTGTTCGGCGGTGCCGACCAATGAAGTGGAGTTGCCCTGCGCGCCCAGCAACTCGGCGATCCCGGTCCATAGGCGCTTATCCAGGCGCGAACCTTGCGCTGCCGCTGCCAGCAAGCGGCGCGAGCCTTCGTTGGGTGGTTCGCGGCGCACAAAGCCCTGCTTGTCAGCCAGTGCGGTCGCCTGTTGCAGGATTGTCTCGGCACGTGCCCAGGCCAGCTCCTCGGTTTGCGCGAGGATCGGGCGCAACGACAAGCTGAAGCGAATCGTGCGCCCGTGCTTGGCCGCTTCTGCGCGCACCTGGGTCACCACTTCGCGCACCTGCTCGTAGGTTTCACCCCACAGCGCATACACGTCGGCATGTTTGCCGGCCACCGCAATCGCGGCCGCGGAAGAGCCGCCGAAGTACAGCGGGATATGCGGTTGCTGCGGCGACTTCACCGTCGAGTGCGCGCCTTCGACCTGGTAGTAGGTGCCTTTAAAATCGAAAGGCTGCTCGTGGGTCCATTCCTGGCGCACCACGCTGAGGTATTCGTCGGTGCGTGCGTAACGTTCGTCCTTGCCGATATGGCTGCCATCGGCACGCAGTTCACGGTCATCGCCGCCGGTGATGATATGCACGGCCGTGCGCCCGCCGTTGAACACGTCCAGGGTCGCGAACTGGCGAGCGGCCAGGGTCGGCTGGGCAAAACCTGGGCGATGGGCGATCAGGAACTGCAGCTTTTGGGTCACGCTGGCGGCATGCGCGGCGATCAGCGTGCTGTCCGGGCTGTTGGAATGAAACGCCACCAACGCGCGGTCGAAGCCGGCCGCTTCGTGGGCGCGGGCCACGGTTTCGACGTAGTCCGGCTGCAGGGTAGGGCCGCTGCGCGGGTGAATCTCGGAAGCGTGATGGCCGCCGATGTAACCGATAAATTCGATGCTCATGGTCTGTCCTTGTCGATTGCGCGATTAACACCTCCTCCGGGCGTGGGGTCGGTCACTCGGGTCAAAAGTAAGGGCCGTGGCGGGGTCTGTAAAATGCCTGTTGGTTCTAACCTAATTATAAAAAGCAGAATTATCATGCGTAAATTTTATTAAAGCTGTGCACTCAATGTGGCGAGCCTGCTCCCCACAGAACAGTGCGCTAAAGACTCAAACGGATCTCGGCGCACAAGCCGCCTTCAACCCGATTGCTCAAGGTCAGCGTGCCGCCGATCGCCACCGCCAGTTGCTGGGCAATCGCCAACCCCAGCCCGGTGCCGCCGGTGCCGCGATTGCGTGAGCTTTCTACCCGGTAGAACGGCTGCAGCACCTGCGCCAATTCGTCTTCGGCAATTCCGGGGCCTTGGTCCAACACCTTGATCGACAACTGCCCATTGGCTGTCGAGCCGACTTCCAGCTCGGCGTTGCCGGCGAATTTAAGGGCGTTGTCCACCAGGTTCACCAACACGCGGCGCAGCGCGTGGGGGCGGGTGTCGAGGATCAGCGCGCTTTTGCCGCGCAGGCTGACCTGCTTTTGCATGTCCTGATAGTCAAACACCAGGCTGTCGAGAAAGGCGTCCAGGTCAATGCGGTGGCTGGCCTCGGTGGCGCCGTGAACGCTGCGCGCATACGCCACGCCTTCACGTACCAGGTGCTCCATTTCGCTCAGGTCGCTCCACAGTTTTTCGCGGTCGGCGCTGTCGTCCATAAACTCGGCGCGCAGTTTCATGCGGGTGATCGGCGTTTGCAGGTCATGGGAAATCGCGGCGAGGATCTGCATGCGTTCCTTGAGGTATTCGGCAATGCGCTGTTGCATGGCATTGAACGCCGCGGCGGCATGCGCGACTTCACTCGGGCCGGTTTCGTCCAGGGGGGTGGGGTGAGCGTTCGGGTCGAGGGTTTCGACCGCACGGGCCAGGCGTGTCAGCGGGCGCACGGCCAGGCGCACCGCGACCCAGGTGCAGCCGAGCAGCAGCGCCAGTTGCAGCACCAGCACCACCGGCAACCAATAGGCTACGGGCAGGGCGGCGGGGCGTACGTCGAGGGTGATCGGGTTGCCATCGGCCAGGGTCAGGTGCACCTGGAAGTGTTTCTGGATGCCTGGAATATCGCGAAAGGTCAGGGCGTAATGCTCGCCCAGTGCGTCCGCAATCGAGGTGGCGGCCATTGGCACATCGTTGCTAGTCATCGGTTCACCGGCCTCGCCGGCGTTGAGCAAGTACCGGTAATTCTGCCGGTCGAGACGCGCCAGCCAACTGGCGCGTTCGTTGGCGGGCAGGCGGTCGAGGATGGCCACCGAGGTGGACACGTCGTTTTCCAGGTTGCCGAGCATCACCGTGCGCGCACTGATATAGCGCTCGTAGAACTGCGCACTGAATGACAACCCATGGGCACACACCAGGCTGATCAGAAAAATCAGCGACAGTTGGGACGCCAGTGTGCGCGGCCAGCCAAACCGCCATGGCCTCATTGCTCGGCCCCGAGGATTTGCACCGGCAGTGAAAACACATAACCCTCGCTGCGCACGGTCTTGATATAGGCCGGTTCGCGGGCGTCATCCAGCAAGCGTTGGCGCAAGCGGCTCACCAGCAGGTCGATGGAGCGATCGAACAAGTCGGCGTCACGCCCCTGGGTCAGGTTCAGCAATTGGTCGCGGTTGAGTACGCGCTGCGGGTGGTCGAGAAACACCCGCAACAGACGGTATTCGGCGCCGCTGAGTGCCACCAGGGTGTCGTCCTCGTCGAGCAGGTGGCGGGCGGTGGTGTCCAGGCGCCAGCGACCAAAGCGGATCAGCCGCCCGGTTTCACTCACTATCAGGTTCGGTGGCAGCATGCGTGTGCGGCGCAATATCGCATTGATGCGTGCGAGCAATTCACGCGCGGCGAAAGGCTTGACCAGGTAATCATCGGCGCCCATTTCCAGGCCGATGATGCGGTCGGTTTCATCGTTGCGCGCCGTGAGCATCAGCACCGGCGTGGCCTTGTGCTTGCCCACCCGCAGTTCGCGGCACAGCTGCAAGCCGTCGTCGCCGGGCATCATGATATCCAGCACGATCAAGTCCACGGGGGTAGTGTCGAGGAAGCTGCGCATCTGGCGGCCGTCGGCGACTACGGTGGTGCGCATGCCGTTTTTCTTCAGGTAATTGCCCACCAGTTCGCGGATTTCCCGGTCGTCATCGACGATCAGGATGTGATCGACATGATCCATGCTGCCTTCCTCGTTAAATGCTCTTGGCCGCAGTCTAGCCATCGCCGCAGCCTTTGCCTTGTGCGCTTTGTATTGCAGTGTATCTGGCGCTGACCAGATACACGGCGAAGCAAAAATCAGTGGCGCACGGCCTTGAGCAACAGCGCCTCGAACACCCGCTGGGCGCGCGGCTCATCAGTGTGGGCGACATTGAAGCGCATCGAATTGAGGTGCGCCGGGTCGTAGCCGAACAGCGCGCCCGGCGCCAGCACCAGGCTGCGTTTCAACGCCTCCTGGGCCAGCAGTTCACCGTTTACGCCCTTGGGCAGGCGCGCCCAGATAAACATCCCGCCTTCATACGCCATCGGCAGCTCGCAGCCACAGCGCTTGAGCCATTGTTCGACGCGCCCGCCGGACTCCATCAAACGCTGGACCATACGCTTGCGGTGCTTGGCGTAGCTGCCTTCGCTGAGCATGCGGTAGACGATCTGCTCGAACAGCTCCGAGGTCACGCCGCCGCTCATCAGCTTCATGTTGGTGAGGTTGGCGGCCAATTGCGGCGCGGCCACCACGTAGCTGACGCGGGTGTTGGCGCTGAGGATCTTGGAGAACCCGCAAAGGTAGGTGACCTGATCCAGCCCGGCGAGGGCGGCCAGGCGCGGCGGCGGGTTGGGGTGCAGGTCGCCGTAGAGGTCGTCCTCGACGATATGGCAATGGTACTGCTGGGTCAGTTGCAGCAAGCGAAACGCCTGGCCGGGGCTGAAGGAATGGCCGGTGGGGTTATGCAGCACGCTGGTGGTCAGGTACAGGCTGGGGCGATGCTCGGCCAGCAGCTGTTCGAGGGCAGTAAAGTCAAAACCGTCGGGGCGCCGCTCGATGGTCACCACTTTGACCCCGTGCAGGGCCAGGTTGGCGTGGAAGTTGAAGTAGCACGGCGCGTCCAGCAGCACCGTGTCGCCGGGGCGTGCGAGCAGGCGCATGAGCATGTCCAGGCCCTGCACGGTGTTGGGCGTGGTGATGATCTGTTCCACCGGCACCGACAAGCCTTCGCCGTGCAGCTTCTGTTGCAGGGCCTGGCGCAAGGGCAGCAACCCGGCCGGCGTGCCCAGGCCGGCGATGCGCAGTGACGGCGCACGCACCACGCTGCGCATCGTTTGGCGGATGGCCTCGCCGTTCAACCAGTCCTCCGGCAAGTGCCCGCCACCGGGGCGCAGCTCGCCGCTGGCGGTGACCAGCGGGCGGCGCAGCACGCTGAGCAGGTCTTGGGGCAGCAGGTCGACCCAGGTCGCGGCGGCCGGGCGTGCGGTTTCCATCGCCACAAAATAGCCGCGGCCCTGGCTTGAGGTCAGCAGGTGGCGCCCGCGCAGGCGGTCCAGTGCTTCGTTGAGGGTGAACTTGCTGACGCCCAGGGTCTGGGTCAGCTCACGCACCGACGGCAACTTGCTGCCGGGTGCCCATTCACCGGCCTCGATGGCCTGGCTGAAGGCGTCGACGATCTGCTGCACCTTGGGCGTGCCTTCCACAAAAGCGATGGCGGATACAAACATAAACCTTCCTTGTCTTTGCCGGTGCTTTTACCGGTGAAGTTAGGCCGGATTAGGCACCACTTTACCTGCCTTGTGCAATGACGCTGCCCTAGACTGCGCGCCATCTCGCCGGAAACTGGCGAAGTTTCTTACACGCGAGCAATGGATTTCGCATTCTCATGAAGACTTATATGTGCGCCCCCTGCGGTTTTATGTACGTAGAAGAATTGGGTATTCCGGAGGACGGAATCCCGGCCGGCACCCCTTGGGAAGAAGTGCCGGAAGACTGGACATGCCCTGACTGCGGTGTGACCAAGGCCGACTTTATGGCCATTGAACTCTAATCCTCCATCAACGAAAGGAATCGCTCCATGGAAAGCAAACTGATCAACCCCACCGTGCCGTTCTGTACCGGCGTGGCGCACCAGAAATACCTCAGCGCCGAAAAAGGCCTGCAAACCGCTATCGAGGGTGATTGCACCCATTGGTACATCGACGGCAGCCTGTTCGGCGAGATGGTCGATGACTGGACCGATGCACGCATTGAGAGCCTGCAGGCGCACATCGCGGCCAGTGGCGTCACGCCGATCTTCCACGGCAACTTCAAGGCGCCGCTGGGCAGTGACGTCGAGGCGTTCCGCGCAGCGGCGGTGGACTACGTGAAAAAAGAGATTGATATCGCCAGCCGCCTCGGCGCGCCGTTGATCATCCACGGCGGCTGCATCGTTGAGCCAAAAATGGTGCTGATGGCCAAGAAAGTTGCGCTGGAACACTACCTCAAGTCGGTACAGGAACTGGCGAGCTACGCCGAGGCCAAGGGCACGGATATCTACCTGGAGAACCTGTCCAACTACGTCAACTACCGGCCGTTCCACTACATCTTTACCCATGAGGCCGAATACGCGTTTGTGTTCGAGCGCTTGAAGGCCCATGGCAACGTGTACTTCTTCCTGGATGCGGGCCACGCCAACATCGAGAACGGCCTGCCGGCCGACGTGGTGCGCAAGTATCACCACTTGATCAAGGGCATTTCTTTCAGCAACAACAATGGCGTGCAGGATCAGCACTTCGGCATTCATGACGGCAACTGTGATTACGCCGACGTGGTGCAGGCCATCGTTGAAACCAACTGGAAGGGCCTGGTGGCGTTCGAAACCCGCAACCAGACCGCGAAGGCCGCCCTGGCCGACCTGGCGCTGATGTACCGTGAATCCCTGACCACTGAAATTGCCGTTGCCTGACAGGCGCAGGGGCGTGCGTTTCAAGCGCGCCCCGTTGTTGTTTTTACCATTCCAAGGTTCTGGCCCATGACAAGTGCGTTAACGCTGTCTTCGTTTCTCTACTTCCTGCTGTTTTGCGCCACCATGACCTTCAGCCCCGGCCCCATGACCCTGTTGCTGCTAAGCCTGGGCTTGAAGGACGGCTTGCGCAGTTCGATCCCGGCGCAGATCGGCGCCAGTGTGTCCTACCTGATTTCCATCCTGATCTTTGCCGTGGGCTTTTCGGAACTGATCAAGGGCAACCTCGCCATTACCCAGACCATCCAGTTCGTCGGTGTGGCCTATATTCTGTACCTGGCCTACAAGCAGTGGACCAGCAGCGGCGTGTCGATCAACCAGGGCGGCGCCGTGGAAGGCTCGCGCAGCCTGTTCGGCAAGGGGTTGCTCACCGGGTTTTCCAACCCCAAGACCATCATCATGTTCAGCGCCGTGTTCCCGCAGTTTGCAGGCGCAGGCGAGCACAGCTCGGCGGCGGATATCGCCATCCTCGGGTTGACGTTTCTGACCCTGCAGTTTGCCAGCGGCTGCCTGTACTGCTATTTCGGCCAGCGCATCAAGCACGTGCTGGAAAACCCCAAGCGCCGGGTGCTGTTGCAGCGGATCACGGCGGTGCTGCTATTGGGTGTTGCGTTGATGCTGGCGCGCGGGTTTTCGCACTGAAGTATTAGCAGGTAAGCAGTAGTGGCGCTTTGACGTTGCCCTGTTAGACTCCAGGCACTCATCCAGGATTACACCCCACCATGTCAGCCGCCGGAGGAAATGGACTTCCGCTCGCTTCGCGCCTGTTCAAATCGCGGCTCTTGGGGCTGACGCTCGGTTTTGTCTGCGTGGTATTTGGCATGTACCCCTTGCACCCGTCGCTGTGGGTGTGGGCCTGGATGCTGATTAACGCGTTTGTGTGGCCGCACGTGGCCTACCAGTTGTCGCGCCGGGCGAGCAACTCACTGCGCAGCGAACGGCGTAATTTACTCTTCGATTCGTTTTGCGGCGGCTTCTGGGTCGGTGCCATGCACTTCAACCCGCTGCCCAGCGTGACCACGCTGTCGATGATGACCATGAACAACGTCGCCATCGGCGGGCCGCGCTTTATGCTCGCCGGCTGGGTGGCGCAGGGGCTGGGCATCGGCGCCGCCCTGCTGGTGTTCGCGCCGGCGTTTGTCGCGGTGACCAGCGAGGCGCAGCTGTATGCGTGCCTGCCGATCCTGATGCTGTATCCCCTGGCGCTGGGCTGGATCTGCTACCGCCAGGCCGTGACCCTGGCCCGCCACAAGCGCGAGTTGCTGGCCTTGAGCCGCACCGACAGCCTGTCCGGCCTGCTCAATCACGGCGCCTGGAAGGACCATCTGGAAATCGAGTTTCAACGTTGCCGCCGTGAACAGGTGGGCGCGGCCATTGCGCTGATCGACATCGACCATTTCAAGACCATCAACGACACCTACGGGCATGTCACCGGCGACATCGTGTTGCGCCAACTCAGCAAGGTGTTGCGCCAGAACCTGCGGGCGTCCGACCTGGCCGGGCGCTATGGCGGCGACGAATTCTGTGTGATTTTGCCAGGCATGCCGCTCAATCGCGCCACCGAAGTGATGGACGCTTTGCGTGATCGCTTCAGCGCGCTGGCCTATGCACAAGACCCGACCCTGCGCGCCAGCTTGAGCATTGGCCTGGCGCCGTACCAGCCGGCGCACGCCGACTCCACCAGTTGGCTCAACGACGCAGACCAGGCGCTGTATGAAGCCAAGAGCAGCGGGCGCAACCGCGTCAGTTCCGTGCAAGGCAGTTGGTTACGCTCGGTTTAGTGGGGTAGGGTAGCGCAGCATACCCCCACAACAACAAGGATCGGTCCATGCTCTTCACCTTCTCCCGTACCCTGCTGGCCGCCACCCTGGCCCTGACCTTCGCCGTGCCGGCCTACAGCGCCGAACCCCACAAGCAAATCCAGGCGGATGCCGAACAGTACAAGGCCGAGGCCCTGAAACTGCTCGAACGCCTGGTGAACATCGATTCCGGCTCCGGCTACGAGCCGGGCCTGACCCAAGTGCGCGACATTGCCGTGGATGAGCTCAAGCAGCTCGGTTTCAGCATTGAGCTGGTGCCCGACAAAGCGGCTAACAACAGCCATGTGATCGCCACCCTCAAGGGCACCGGTAAAGCCAAAATCCTGCTGATGGCGCACATGGACACCGTGTTCAAGGAAGGCTCGGCCGCCGAGCGACCGTTTCATATCAAGGATGGTCGCGCCTACGGCCCCGGCGTGATGGATGACAAGGGTGGCATCGTCGCCGGCATCTACGCGCTCAAAGTCCTGAAAAACCAGGGCTTCAAGGACTACGCACAAATCACCTTCCTGCTCGATGCCAGCGAAGAAACCGGCTCAGAAGCCGCCTCCGAACTGATCCGCAAAACCGCCAAGGCCCACGACGTAACCTTGAACCTGGAACCCGGTCGCCCAGCCGACGGCCTGGTGGTATGGCGCAAAGGCAGCGCCACTGCAATGGTCGAAGTCAAAGGCAAAGCCGCCCACGCCGGCGTCGCCCCCGAACTGGGCCGCAACGCCGCCATGGAAGCCGCGCACCAGATTCTGCAACTGGGCAAACTCGGCGATGAAGAGAAGAAAACCACCATCAACTTCACCGTGATCAAGGCCGGCGACCGCACCAACGTCATCCCCGACCAAGCCACCGCCAAAGCCGACGTGCGCGCGGCACTGCCGGAAGAGTTTGATCGGATCGAAAAAGACCTGGCGCGGGTGTCAGCCAATAAGCTGATCCCGGACACTGAAGTGAAAACGAGTTTGTTGCGCGGCCTGCCGCCGATGCCACAGACGCCGCAGTCGGACAAATTGGTCGCAATTGCCCAGGGGATCTATGGCGAATTGGGTCGTAAATTGACCATTGAAGGCAGCGGCGGGGCCGCAGATGCGAGCTTGTCAGCTGGGGTCGGGACGCCGACGTTGGATGGGTTTGGGATTGTCGGTGGGAATATTCATACGCCGGAGGAATATGCCGAGGTGGAGAGCGTGGCGCCACGGGTTTATTTGTTGAGTCGGATGATTATGGAGCTGTCGAAGCGGTGAGAGGTTCGCAGGGCTCATTGAACGGCTGAGCGTACTCATGTGGCGAGCAGGCTTGCCCTGCGTTGGGCTGCGCAGCAGCCCCAAAACAGACGACACTGGTTAACGCTAGTATCTCGCTTTTTCCCTATTGGGGCTGCTGCGCAGCCCAACGCAGGGCAAGCCTGCTCGCCACAGTGGTGGGGTGTTTCAGTGGTGTAGGTGGTGTTTTTACCATGTTGATGGGTCTTCCAGGCTGGCTTTTTGGAGGTCGTCTTTCCACCACTCATTCGTCATCCTATAGATATCCTCGAAGAAACCTCTTGGATCCTCCATATCGCTCCATCCCCAAGGTAGAGAACAGTAAAAACCAGGAGCCTGGCTCAAAGCTTGCGAAAAATCATAAGTTTCGTCTTCAAGAGCATCGCCTAAAGTGTCGACTAGGAGTTTTCGATGCCGATAATTTAAGCCTGTACTTTTGTCTATAATGTACTTTTTGATTAGTTTTTCTCTGTCGCGTTTATGATTGATGTTGTAGGTTGAAAATATTTCGCCCAGTGTTTCTTCACGATCATAGATGTCGAAGGGGGAAAGGAAGTGTCGAAATTTTGGCTGGTAGGGCTTATTTAGAAAAGGGTGTTTTAGCATTGGTCGTCACTCACGGGGAATACGGTGTAGAGTTTTTTGGTTTCACGGTCGAATTTTGCAACGATGGTATTCATGTCATCATCATATACTGGGTTGGTCAGATCCTCTGGGTTAGGAATGTAGCCTTCTCCACAGCCTTGCAGTTCTATGCGGACGATGGGGTTTCCGTAGTAATCCTCTCCAGTGAAAGGCTCCAGTTTGCGGGCTGTTCTTGTGGTGACTTCATTCAGTGCTGCAAGTTGCATTTTGTGGCTTTTGAATTTAGTACTTAGTTGCATAGGTTGGTTTTGCCTTTGGGTTGGGTTTAGTGGGTGCCGTCTTGTATCGGTTTAGCTGAGAGCGCTTCGCTCATGTAGCTTTTGAGGCGTTCGAGCAGCACCATCATGAAGGCTCTTTTGTCAAATATTTCATCTTCGAAGTAGGTATCGAATAAGTAAAAAACAGATTCGAAATTTTCGTCGGTAGAGAGGAAGTGCTCAAGGGTATCGATAAACCATTGTTGCTCGTCTTCTCTGTAGGAGAAAAATTCTGATTTGGTCAATGCATCGAAAAGCTCTGCAAGCTCTTTTGGGTTGTTGACGTTTTTGGAAACTATAATTTCTTCTCTGTCTAGATCTTTAGTGTTTTCTATACAATAAGTGAACAATAGGCCTCGAAGGATTTCCAAGTCTGGTTTTTTGTTCATTTGTCAAACTCCGTATAAGCAGTGATGGGTTTTCCATCTGTGTTTAGATGTACGATTGCTTTGGTTTGTTTTCCATATTCGAGTCCCTCTCTTTTATATCCTTCTCCGATTGTTTTGCCCATGTTCATTGCTTTAGGCGCTCGGGACCGGCCGTTAAGTTTGAAGATTAAAATCGCTCGATCAATAGCGTTCAATTGATCTCTATGGCTCAGGAAGCGTGTGGCGGCGCTTGGAGGCCGAGGTTGTCCTGCGTTCCTCCCTCTATCGAACGTTTCAATTTCCCCAGTGGTAGGGTTTCTAGCTGTAATCACTCGCTCAAGTTGAGATTCGAGTAACGTCTGAGCACCGTGTTTTTCCAAGAAGTGCGCCCCTGGGATTGACCTTTCCAGTTCTGATAAGCGCCGGTGAGCGTTGGCCTCTCCAAGCTCATTAATGCGTGCTTGTCGCTGTGCGCGTCCCAGTTGAGGTAAAGCGGGTTCTCCGTGTTCAACCCCTGCTATAGGATTCTGAGCAGAATTGTTTGGCTTGCACCCATCAGCCCCAGGACAAGTATTCAAGCCTAACGGATCTACCCACCCGGTAGGGTTAGGCACGTACCGGTACGCATTAATCCCACCCGCCAGCTTCACCGGATCCGGCGTCAGGTAGCGACCAATATCTGGATTGTAGTAGCGATGGCGGTTGTAGTGCAGCCCGCTTTCCGCATCGAAATATTGGCCCTGGAAGCGCAACGGATTGTCGATTTTTCTGACGTCTAGGCGGGCGATTTCCCCGTAGGCGCGGTAGTGCGCGGACCAGACGATTTCGCCTTCGGGATTTGTCAGTTCCTGCGGCGTGCCGAGGTGGTCGAGTTGGTAGTGGAAGGGCTTGGTGTCTTCAGGGCCAAAACCTTCCAGTAGTGCTAGCGGCCGGAAACTGTCTGGCTCATAGAGGTAGCTGCGATGGCAGTCCGCGTGGTGTTCTGCCACCAGCTTGTCGCCTTGCCAGAAAAACTCCGTGGTTATGTCGTTAACGGTTTTGCTGATCCGCCGCCCAAACGGGTCGTAGCGGTAGCTGGCGGTTTGCCCGTTGGGTTGGGTAATGCCAATCAACCGATGCTGGCAGTCGTAGCGGTATTCAGTAACCAGCTGATGACCCTTGCCACGTCGCTGGCGGATCAAATTGCCGAAGGCGTCATAGTCGTAGTGATGATCGCCTTGGATCATCAACCTGTTCCCCGCCACGATGTCCGGGCCGGGGCGGTCTTGCATGAGCAGGTTGCCGGCCGGGTCGTGGCCGAAGCGTTCCTGTACGTCTTGCGAGTGGTCGGCGCGGGTCAGGCGGGCGAGGGGGTCGTAGTGGTAGTGGTGTTCGCCTTTGCGGGTGTCGAGCAGGCGGGTGAGGTTGCCGCTTTTGTCGTAGTCGTATTGGCGTTGGTAAAGCGTGTGTTGCTGTTGGCTGACCGCGTGGGCGTGCAGGCGGTTTTGGTCGTCGTAGTGGTAGTGACTGAGGAGCTGGCCCTGCTGGCGTTGGTGTTCGCGGCCGGTTTTGAACAGGTGGGAGGTGAGGGTTTCGCCATTCAGCTCGACGGTGGAAAGGTGGCCGCCTTTGTCGTGGTTGAAGGTAAGGCGGTTGTTGTCTGGCAGGCGCAGTTTGTGCAGTTGGCCGCAGGCGTCATAGCCGTAGCGCAAGGTGCCCCAGCCTTGGTGTTCGGCGGTGAGGCGGTTTTGTGGGTCGTACTCGTAGGCCAGCGCCCAGTGGCCGTCGTCGACGCTGAGGAGGTTGCCTTGGCGGTCGTAGGTATAGTCGACAACATTGCCGTCTGGCAGGGTTTTTCTTACGAGGCGCCCGGCGTGGTCTCGCTTATAGCGTGTAACGAGCTGACTGCCGTCGTCGCCGTGTTCGGTTTTTTCCGCCAGGTTGCCGTTGAGGTCATACACGTAAGCCGTGCGCTGGCCGTCAAAGCCGATTTCCTGCTGGATCAGGCCATTGGGGTGGTAATCGAGTTGGTAGGTTTCGCCTGCCTCGTTTTCGATCGAGGTCAGCAGCAGGCGCGCGTTGTCGTAGCGGTAGTTGACATGGCTGCCATCGGCATTGATACGACGGCTGATCAGGTGCAGGCCGTCGGCGTATTCGTAACGGGTGACGTGGCCGAGTTCGTCGTGTTCGGCGGTAATTTTTCCGTAGGCGTTGTAGCTGTATTCGCGCGTCGCGCCGCCTGGAAGGGTCAGTTTTCGCAGGCGCCCGGCAGCGTCCCGTTGGTACTGTGTGAGCTTGCCGTGCTCATCTTCCCGCGTGATCTGACGACCAAGATCGTCATAGCGATAACGCTTGATACCCCCATTGGGCAGCAGCTCCTCAAGCAGCTGCCCGCGCTCATTCCAGACCAGCCGATGGCAACTGTTGTCGGGAAACCAAACCCCCGTCAGCTGCCCATATTTGTTGTAGCTGTAGTCCGTAATATTGCCGTCAGGATCGGTCTTGCGAATGACGTCGCCCTGATCATTGCGCTCATATTTCCAGACGGCGAGACCACGCCTTACGACCCGTACGAACCCGTTGTCATGCTCGTAGGACGTCGGCTCATCGTCCCCCGGAAACAACGCCACCAAGCGTCCGGCTTCGTCGTACTGGTACGCCGTCACCGCCCCAAGCGGGTCCTGCTCGACCGTCAGCCGGCCCTTGTCGTCATAGGATTTGAAGTGTTCAGCACCGTCCGGATCAATCCGTTGCACCAGCCGCGCACGGTCATCATGAACATACACTTCCCGGCTGCCATCAGCGTTATGCACCGTGACACGGCCGTCATCGCCCCAGGCATACCGCGTATCCATCTGCGAAAAGCTGGCCCAATGCCGAACACACCGAGCGGCCTTGCCAGCCCGTTCCCACTCCCAAAAGAAGCTCGCGCCACCGGCCAACCCACGTTCAAGAATGACGTGCTGCTCGTCGTAGCGATAAACCTCGCTTTCACCCACAGCATTGGTCGCAGAAACCAGTCGGCCAAGGTCGTCATAGGCGTAGGAAACAATGCTCTGTTCGGTGACCCATTCAAACGGCTCATGCCCTTTGGCCCGATGAACCTGATAGTCCACCGCCACAATGCGGCCCAGCTCATAACGCAGAAACAGCGAGCGACCTACACCATTATCCAGCCGCTCAACCCGCCCCAAACGATCGTGAAAAACGCGCAGCCGGTTGTCATACGCATCGCTGATGGCTGTCAGCACACCCTCTTGAAAGTGGTAGAACCGCGACGCCTGGGCCAGCACCAGTTCATCGGGCAGATCACCCAAAAAGATCGCCGCTTCAGCCAAGCTATTGGTAATCGCCGGTCGAGCAGCGGAGGGCAGCACAAACTCAGTACGGCGATTCTCATGATCCGTCCACACCACCGAATCACCGGAAACAGAAAGCCGCTGCGCCAGCGAATGACTCCAACCAAACCCCAACCCGCAATCCACTTCCACTGCACTGGTGCGATACAACCGCGTCCACTCAAACGGCAAAACCCCATCCAACGTGCCGTCTGTGAGCGTCAGCAATTCCTCGCCGGTGACCATCGACACCGGGCAGCCGTTGGTAACGGTTCTGTCGGCCGGAGCCGCCGCATCGCCATTCAGGTTCTTGCCCGAAGCCGGCACATCATCCACAGGTTCCTGGCGCACCAACGCGGTCTGCTGCGTCTTGCCGCGCACCGCCGGCACCGGGTTGGCAACCAACTGGTCCCCAGCCTTCAGCGGCGCAACCGGCACGGTCTTGATCGGCGTCGGGGCACTGCTCAGCAACAAGGGTTTAACCGCCGCTACATGTGGCTCCAACGTCGGCCCCACATGCTGTTTTGCCAGCAACTCGAGCAAACTCCGCGCCCGCCCGGACTTGATGTGCCCGAGGACTTGAGTGCCCAGGCGTACTGCCACGCCCATGCCCGCCGTCGCCCGAATCAACAGCAAGTTGATCAACACCTCGCCGGTGATTTCGCCCATCAGCTCCTGCATGTCTTGCGGCGGCAGCAGGCGCATCCAGCTGACCATTGCCGACACGTAAATGAACAACAGCGGCTCATCGCTGAGTACCAGCAGGCCGTTGGCGATCGCGTCATTGCTGAGTGTCAGCAGCTCATCAAGCTCGGCCTGGGAGATGTACTTGAGCAACTTTTCGCTGTTGGGCTTGATGTCCGCCAACATGTCAAACAGCTGCGTCAAGTTGTCCCAAAGGGTGTAGAGCGCCGTGCCCATGCCATTGAGAGCCGCTTTCTCCAGCATCCTGCGTTGATCAAGCGGTTTGGCGTCGGTATAAATTCTCCACTGCGCTTGGAAGGTGTCGTTCCACTCTTTACGCAGGCGCTCTTCCAACCCCGCAATCACTGACTGATAAGACGCGTACAGTGCCTTGACGTGATCTTTGGAAACATCGGGGTAAAAACTGATTCGGTACGATTGATTACGATCACACTCGGTGATTTCGAGAATGCCGCTGGGGCCGATGGTGTGGTGGATCGGCTCGCCCAATGGGCCGCCGTTGGGATCGACGCGTTGCAGCACCACCGGCGTATTGCCGATGGGCACAAAACGCGTGCTTTGGAACATATGCACCAGGGTCAACGTGCCATTGGCCTGGCACGTGGCAACGGTGCTGCTGGGAATGATGGAGCGGTTGATCGGGGCGACCAGCGCCACCTCATCCCCGACCTTGAACACCTGCTCGACATCCAGCGCCGAGAAGCTCCAGAAGCTCGACGCCCATTCGTCAAAGGTATTCAGGCATTCGCGAAAATCACGGAAGACGCTTTCAACGTCGACCGTCTTCACGTCCATTGGGGTCAGGGCCAGCCTGCCAATGGCCGGGTTCAAGCGCTAGCCCCTTTGGCCTGGGCTCTAACTAACAAAACCATCTGCAATCCCTCGCACTGTGTGATCAGGCGAAGGACTTTGCAGAGATTTTCAGGACAACTCTGTAGAGCTTATCCGGCGTTTACGTGGGAAGTTTCAACGGCCTTCGTGCGCTCCCGCCCAAGCACCAGGCTGCACAGCGCCGGCAGGAACAACAGAGTCAACACGGTGCCTACCAGCACCCCGCCAATCAGCACGTAGGCCAGGGACGACCAGAACACCGACAGCGTCAACGGAATAAACGCCAGCGCCGCCGCCAATGCGGTCAGGATCACCGGCCGCGCCCGGCGCACGGTGGCTTCGATAATCGCCTCGCGCACCGCCATGCCATGGTCCTGGTTCTGGCGGATCTGGTCGGTGAAGATCAGCGTGTTGCGCATCAGAATGCCGCCAATCCCGATCAGGCCCAGAATCGCGTTAAAGCCGAACGGCTGGTTGAACAGCAGCAGGGTCGGCACCGCGCCAATCAACCCGAGCGGCGCGGTGGCGAAGACCATGAACATCACGCCGAACGAACGCACCTGGAACATGATCACCGTGAGGGTCAGCAAAATCATGATCGGGAACAGTGCCGCCAGCGCCACGTTGGCCTTGGCGCTTTCTTCCACCGGGCCGCCGATCTCGATCTGGTAACCGGCGGGCAGCTTGGCGATCAAGGGTTGCAGGTCTTTGTACACGGCCATTTCCACGTCGGGCGGTTGCACGCCGTCGATGATGTCGGCGCGCACTTCCACGGTGCTTGCACGGTTGCGCCGCTTGAGGATCGGCTCTTCCATCACCGCCTGGAAGTGCCCGACCTGGGCCAGCGGCACCGAGGTGCCGGCGCTGTTGGTGAGGGTCATGTTGTTGAGGTTACCGAGGTTCTCGCGCTGGTTGCCCTGGGCACGCGCGACCACCGACACGGTGCGGTTGCCTTCGCGCACTTCGGTGATCGGGTTGCCGCTGAGCAAGGCGTTGAGCTGGGATTTGACCTCGTTGGGCGTGAAACCCAGCAGGCGCAGGCGGTCCTGGTCCAGCACCAGCCGATAACCGCTGGTGCGTTCGCCCCAGTCGAGGAAAGCGTCCCTGGTCAGCGTGTTGGCCGCCACGACGCGGCGCACGTCTTCGGACACCCCGCGCAGCACATCCAGGTTCGGCCCGGACACACGAAACACCACCGGGAACGGCACCGGCGGGCCGAACAGCAATTGCGTGACGCGCACCCGCGCTGCCGGGAATTCACCGGCGGCAATGCGTTCACGCATGCGCACTTTCAATGCGTCACGGGCATGGGAGTCCGGGGTTTGCACAATCAGTTTGGCAAAGGCCGGGTCGGGCAGTTCGGGGTTCAGCGAAAGGAAAAAGCGTGGCGCGCCGCCGCCTACATAGGTGTCGACCAGGCTGGTTTGCGGTTCTTGCAGCAAGGCTTTTTCCAGCTGCGCCGCCACCGCTTCGGTGCTTTTGAAGGCGCTGCCGGGCGGCATATACACCTCAAGGATCAGCTCGGAACGGTCGGAGTTGGGGAAAAATTGCTTCTTCACCACGCCCATGCCCAGCACGCACAGTACAAAGGCACCGACCACCAGGCCAGTGACCAGCCAGCGTTGGCGCACACAGGCTTCGACCAGGCTGCGCAGTTTCTGGTAATAACGGCCGGCGTAAATCGCGTCATGACCGCCTGGCACCGGTTTGATCTGCGGCAGCAACTTCACGCCCAGGTACGGCGTGAACACCACGGCCACCAGCCAGGACGAGATCAGCGCAAAGCCGACGATCCAGAAGATATTGCCGGCATATTCCCCGGCGCCGGAGCGCGCAAAACCCACCGGCAGAAAGCCGATGATGGTCACCAAGGTGCCGGTGAGCATCGGCGCCGCGGTGGAACTCCAGGCAAACGTGGCGGCGTGAATCCGGTCAAACCCTTCTTCGAGTTTTACCACCATCATCTCGATGGCGATGATCGCATCGTCCACCAGCAAACCCAGGGAAATAATCAGCGCGCCCAAGGTAATGCGGTCAAATTCACGCCCGGTGAGCAGCATGATCACAAACACCACCGACAAGGTCAGCGGCACCGCGGCGGCCACCACCAACCCGACGCGAAAGCCCAGGGCCAACAGGCTGATTACCATCACTACGGCCAGGGCGACGAAGAATTTGAGCATGAACTCATTCACCGCCAGGCTGATGTTTTTCGCCTGGTCGGAGACCTTGGCGAAGTTCACGCCCAGCGGCAGGTCCGCCTGGATTCTGGCTTCCTGGGCCTTGAGGCTTTTATCCAATTCCAGGCCGTTCCAGTGCTTCTCCATGATCACGCCAAGCATCAGCGCCGGGTCGCCCTGATGGCGGATGCGATAGCTGGGCGGGTCTTCATAACCACGGCTCACGCTGGCCACATCGGCAATGCGCAGTACGCGGCCGTTGACTTCCAGCGGTACGTTTTCGATCAGCGCCAGGCTGTCGAAGGCGCCGTCGATGCGAATATAGGCACGCGCGCCAGCGGTTTCGACAAAGCCCGACGGCGCCACGGCGTTCTGTGCGGCGAGGGCGGCGAAGATCTGGTCCGGCTTGATGCCCAGCGTGGCCAGGCGCTCATAGGAGAACTCGACAAAGATCCGCTGCGCCTGCTCGCCGAGGATATTGACCTTCTTCACGCCCGGCAGGTTGAGCAAGCCCTGGCGCAAGTCTTCGGCCATCTGCACTTGCTGGCGATGGGGCAGGTGCTCGGCTTCCAGCGCATACAGGGCGAAATACACATCGGAATATTCATCATTGAAGAACGGTCCGATCACGCCTTTGGGCAGTTTCGCCGCTTCGTCGCTGAGCTTTTTGCGGGTCTGGTAGAAAAGGTCCTGGATCTCGCTGGGGCGCGTGGATTCCTTGTAGGTCATGCGCATCGACACAAAACCCGGCTGGGCGATGGTCTCGACGCGGTCGTAGTAGTCCAGTTCCTGCAGGCGTTTTTCCAGGCGGTCGGCGACTTGCTCCTGCATCTCCTGGGCGGTGGCGCCGGGCCAGGCGGCGGTGATGGTCATGACCTTGACGGTAAACGACGGGTCTTCAGCGCGCCCCAGCTTGCCGAACGAGAAGATCCCGGCGGCGAGGATCGCAATGATCAGAAACAGCGTGACGGCGCGGTGCTTTACCGCCAGTTCGGAGAGGTTGATGCCGCGCATGCTCAGTGGTCCTGTTTACGGTTGAGGGCCAGTGCCTGGGCCGGCAGCAGGCGCACGGTGTCGCCGCTGTGCAGCAAGTGCGCGCCGAGGGCGACGACGATCTGGCCGGGCGTTACGCCACTGTCGAGCAGCGCGTCTTCCTGGCCGAGGCTGGCCACGTTAACGGGGGCGAAGCTGACCTTGTCGTCCGCGCCGATCACCCACACGCCGGTGCCTTGCCCCGCATCCTGCAACGCGCCGATGGGCACGCGGGTTTGCTGGGTCTGGCCGTTGCCTTGCAGGCGTACGGTGATGGTGGAGCCGAGGGCAAAACGGTCGACGGCGCCATGCAGCACGTAGCGTGCGCGGTAGGTGCGGGTGGTGGGGTCGGCGCTGGCCGACAGCTCGCGCAGGGTGGCTGTCACGGCCTGGTCCTGTGCGCCGAACGGGAAGGCCAGGGCTTTTTGCGCGGCTTGGTCGCGCTGGTTTTCCGGCAGGTTGACGATGGCTTCGCGGGCGCCGTCGTGGGCCAGGCGCGCCACGATCTGGCCTTCGGCGACCACTTGGCCGCGATCCACGCGCACATCGGTGATGATGCCGTCGCCGTCGGCCTTGAGCACCGAGTAAGTGCGGCGGTTTTCGATCTGGCTGGCATCCGATTGCGCCGCGGCCAGTTCGGCTTCGGCCACGCGCAGGTTGGTCGCCGACTGGTCGAAGATCTGCCGCGACACGGCGCCGGTGCTGGCCAGGCGCTGGTAACGGTTTTCGTCATCACGGCGCTGGCGCAATTGCGCCTGGGCAGCGTTGACGCGGTTTTTGGCCGAGCGCAGGGCCAGTTCGAAGTCGCCGATGTCCAGCACCAGCAAGGTGTCACCACGGGCGACGTGCTGGCCGGGGTCGATCTTGCGTTCGATGACTTTGCCGCTGACCCGGAAGCCCAAATCGCTTTCGGTGCGCGCCGCGACCACGCCGGTGTAGGCGCTTTGCTGGGTGCCGGCGGCCTCTACCTTGGCGGCCAGAACGGGACGCGGCAGCGGCACTTCAGCAGCGGTGTCGGCCTTGCTGTTGCAGCCGCTGAGGATAATCAACAGGGCCAGGGGCGTGAGAAGACGCAGGGGAAGAGGGTGCATGACGGGCTCCAGGGGTGGCCAATGGATAAAAAATTATGGACATAATTTTTTGCTCATATTATGGTTGAAATATAAATTAATCCAGCCCCCGGATATTCCTTATGTCGAACGCCCCGGCCCCCTCACGAAGCCTGTTGTTTTTACTGATGGCGCTCACCGCACTCGGTGAAGTCTCGACCCAATTGCTCATCCCCGGCCTGGGCGCCATCGAGCAGGCACTGGCGGCGCCAGCGGGTTCGGCGTTGATGGCGTTGTCGGCATTTGTGGCTGCATTTGGCCTTGGGCAATTGCTGTTCGGGCCGCTGTCGGACCGCATCGGCCGTCGCCCCGTGCTACTTGGCGGCCTGGCGCTGTATGTGCTGGCAACCCTGTCGATGCTGCTGGTCAGCGACATTCAACAGTTCATTGCCGCCCGCGTGCTGCAAGGCCTGGGCGCCTGCGCCGCGCTGGTGCTGGCGCGCACGGTGGTGCGTGATGTGTGGAAGGCCGAAGCGGGGCCGGCGCTGGCGTTGACCATGATCGGCATGCTCTACGCCATCGTTGTGGCGCCGATGATTGGGGGGTTGCTGATCAAGCTGCTGGGCTGGCAGGCGCCGATCGTGCTGGCGCTGGTGATCGGCAGCGTGGTGCTGGTGTTGGCGCTGCTGTTCTTTCGCGAGAGCAATCACTTTCTGGACCCCAAGGCCGGGCATTGGCGCACCCTCGGCGGGCAATACCTGGATTTGCTCAAGGGCCGCCAGTATCGGGCGTACGCGGTGGCGTTGGCCTGCACCTACGGCGCGATGTTCGCGGTGATCGCGGGTTCATCGGCGGTGTTTATCAACTTGCTGGGGTTCAGCAGCCTGGAGTACGGGCTTAATTTTGGCCTGATCGTGTCGATGCTGATCGTGGGTTCTACCTACACCCGGCGCAATATCCTGCGCCTGGGGCCGCAACGCATTGTGTCGATGGGCGTGATGCTGGTCGCCATCGGCGGGATTCTAGCGGTGGTGATTTACGAGCTGTTCGGCCTGTCGGCGCTGGGCCTGGATATTCCGGTGGCATTGGTCACCCTCGGCGGCGGCCTGGTGTTGCCGGGCTCTGTCACGGGCGGGGTGATGCCCAACGCCCATCGTGCGGGGTTGGCGGCGGGATTGATGGGCTTTTCGCAGATGTTTGGCGCGACGTGCAGTGGCCTGTTGCTGAGCCATCTGCGTGATGGCAGTGCCACGCCGATGATCATGATCCAGGCGAGCTTTGCGGTTTCGGCGTTTGTGGCGTTCCACCTGCTGCGCCAGCGCCAAGCGCTGCTGGCCGCGGCTTGATCGTTCCCACGCTCTGCGTGGGAATGCCGCCCCGGACGCTCCGCGTCCCGCTCTGGCAGTCGTGACGCAGAGCGTCACTGGATGCATTCCCACGCGGAGCGTGGGAACGATCAGCGGTCAGGCCATGTCGCTGTGCGCGAATTCCTCGCCGAGAAAATCAATCAGGGTGCGCACCGACGGCAACAGCCCACGGCGCGAAGGGAAAATCGCGTGCACGATCCCGGTCCTTGGCGACCAACCCGGGATCAAGTTGACCAGGCGCCCGGCAGCAATGTCCTCGCGCACCACCACACTCGGCAGGTGCGCAATACCCACCCCGGCACACACCGCGTGGCGCAACGTCAACAGGTCATCGGTGATCATCCGTGGGAAATGCCGGATCACCGCGCTGGCACCGTTCTCGCCAAACAACTCCCACTGGTATTCGCGCTGCGCCGAGCCCCAATACACGCTCGGCAACCCATTCAAGTCCCCCGGCAACGGCGGGTTGGACAGGCGCGACACCAACGCCGGGCTGCCCACCAGGCACTGCGTGCTGTTGCCAAGCACCTTCATCACCAGATCGGTGTCTTCCAAGGGCGGAAAGCGAATGCGCAGGGCGATGTCGAAGCCTTCGTGAATCACATCCACACGCCGGTTGGTGCTCTCCAGGTGCAACTCCACCAGCGGGTACTTGAGCATATAGCGGGTCAGCATCGGCCCGACCCAGGAGTTGAGCAGGGCGGTGGGGCAGCTCAAACGCACAATGCCCTGGGGCTCGGAACGGTTGCGCTCGATCACTTCGGCGGCGGCTTCGGCCTCTACCCGCATGGCCAGGCAGCGCTGGTAATAGACCTGGCCAATTTCGGTGAGCGAACAATGCCGGCTGGTGCGGTTGATCAGGCGCACACCCAGGCGCTCTTCGAGCTCGCTGATACGCCGGCTGAGCTTCGATTTAGGCATGTCCAGCGCGCGGCCCGCGGCGGCAAAACCACGGTGCTCGACCACTTGGGTGAAGTAATAGAGGGTGTTGAGGTCTTCCACTATCGTTCTCCAAATAGAACGCTAAGGGTTATTTTTGCCGTCTAGCGCGGTAAAGGTAGCGGATTTAAGCTGTGTACATGCACTGCTTTCACGCCTTTGGAGAAACGCCATGAAAAATATCATCGGTATCTACACCAGCCCACGCAGCCATTGGGTAGGCGACGGCTTTCCGGTTCGTACGCTGTTTTCCTACGACACCATGGGCAAACACATCAGCCCGTTCCTGTTGCTGGACCACGCCGGGCCGGCCGATTTCACCCCGACCCAAGCACGTCGTGGCGTCGGCCAGCACCCGCATCGCGGCTTTGAAACCGTGACCATCGTCTACAAGGGCGAAGTCGAGCACCGCGATTCCACCGGCGCTGGCGGCACCATCGGCCCAGGCGATGTGCAATGGATGACGGCGGCCAAAGGCATCCTGCATGAGGAGTTCCACTCCGCAGCGTTTGCCCAAAAGGGCGGCGCGCTGGAAATGGTGCAGTTGTGGGTCAACCTGCCGGCCAAGGACAAAATGACCGATGCCGGCTACCAGACCATCCTCGACGGCGATATCCCGTCATTACCGCTGGCCGACAACGCCGGCAGCTTGCGCCTGATTGCCGGTGAGTTTGCCGGTAAACAAGGCCCGGCCCGCACCTTCACGCCGATCGACGTGTGGGATGTGCGCCTCAATGCCGGTAAGTCTGTGACCCTCGACCTGCACGCCGGGCGCAACACCGCGCTGGTAGTGCTCAAAGGCACGGTGCAGGTTAATGGCCAGGAATTGGTGCGCGAAGGGCAACTGGCGTTGTTCGAACGCGACGGCGACCAACTCTCCCTGGAGTCGAACAACGACGCGATGTTCCTGCTGCTCAGCGGCGAACCTATCGATGAGCCTATCGTCGGCCACGGCCCGTTCGTGATGAACACCGAGCAAGAGATCCACCAGGCTTTTGCCGACTTCCAGTCCGGCCAGTTCGGCCAGATGCATCACTGATTCACCCCCGCAACACCCAACCCAGATGGCCAGGCCGGTTTACCGGCCAAGGATGGCTGTCGCCCATGGAAAAGAGGAAGCACTCATGACTACTCCCTACAAGCGTCTGGACAAGGACAACGCCGCCGTTCTGCTGGTTGATCATCAGGCTGGCCTGCTGTCTCTGGTGCGAGATATCGAACCGGACAAGTTCAAGAACAACGTGCTGGCCCTGGCTGACCTGGCCAAGTACTTCAAGCTGCCGACCATCCTCACCACCAGCTTCGAAACCGGCCCCAACGGCCCACTGGTACCGGAGCTGAAGGCACTGTTCCCGGACGCGCCGTACATTGCGCGCCCTGGCCAGATCAATGCCTGGGACAACGAAGATTTCGTCAAGGCGATCAAGGCCACCGGCAAGAAACAACTGATCATCGCCGGCGTGGTAACCGAGGTTTGCGTGGCGTTCCCTGCGTTGTCGGCTCTGGCTGAAGGGTTTGAGGTGTTCGTGGTGACGGACGCATCCGGCACCTTCAACGAAATCACCCGCGATTCGGCCTGGGACCGCATGTCGGCCAACGGCGCGCAACTGATGACCTGGTTCGGCCTGGCCTGTGAGCTGCACCGCGACTGGCGCAACGATATCGAAGGCTTGGGTACCTTGTTTGCCAACCATATCCCGGACTATCGCAACCTGTTTACCAGCTATAACGCGCTGACTGGCGCCAAGTAAGCGCAAGACCCAAGGGTTGCCACATACCCCCTGTGTGGAGCGGGTTAGTGTGGGAGCTGGCTTGCCTGCGATGGCATCACCTCGGTTTATCAGTCATACCGAGGTGTCCGCATCGCAGGCAAGCCAGCTCCCACACAAAGCCTGCTTCCACATTAAGCCTGTTCCCACATTTTGTTATTCAGTATTGCCGATTCATGCGATCTTCTCGCCACACACCCTGGAGTCGCCTGGATGCCTTCATTTATCGCTGATCACCCGATGCTGTGCGCCGTGGCGCTGATCTTTATCGACATCGCTGTGTGGCGGCTTATTTCCGCCAACCTCGCCAACTGGAAACTGGCGGCGCGCCTGGCGATCTTTGCGGTGTTCAGCGCCGTGCTGTTCAACGACGGCATGAACCCCATGCAGCTTGCGCCCTATGGCGACAACACCGCCTTGCACCTGGCGGCCACGGCGTTGCAGATCGGCTGGTGGCTGTTCGCAGCGCGCACCCTCACGGTATTGCTCGGCACGGTCATGATGAATCGCGTCGGGCACGGCGGGCGCTTGTTGCAAGACCTGCTGGGCGCAGTGATCTTCCTGATCGCGATCATCGCCGCCATGGCCTACGTACTCGACCTGCCGGTCAAGGGCGTGCTCGCCACCTCCGGCGCGGTGGCGATCATCGTCGGCCTGGCGCTGCAAAGCACCTTGAGCGACGTGTTTTCCGGGATCGTGCTCAACACCACCAAGCCGTATCAGGTGGATGACTGGATCTCCATCGACGGCACCGAAGGGCGCGTCACCGACATCGACTGGCGCGCCACGCGCCTGCAAACCTCCCAGGGCAGCATGGCGGTGATCCCCAACTCCCTGGCGGCCAAGGCCAAGATCATCAACTTCTCACGCCCGGCGGACATGTTCGGCCTGGCGGTCAGCCTGCAAGTCAGCCCGCATGCGCGCCCGCAAACCGTGATCGAAGCGCTGGAGCGCGCGATGCAAGGTTGCCGGCCATTGCTGGCCAAACCCGCGCCCAGCGTGGCGTTCAAGGCTTCGGCCAGTGGCGGCGTGGAATACGAGATCAGCGGGTTCGTGCCGGCCATGGGCCAAAAGCGCGAAGTGCGTAACCAGCTTTACGACCTGGCGTTCCGTCACCTGCAAGCAGCGGGCGTGGGCCTGCTGTCGGCCACTGAAAGCAGCGCGCCGCCGGTGATGTCACACGCACGGGCATTGCTGGAGCGTTCGTCGATTTTCTCCACGTTGCGCCAAGAGGAAAAAGACACCTTCAGCCAGAACATGACCCTGCACACCTACCGTGCCGGCGAGATGATCCTGCCGGCGGGGGAGGTCAGCGACCATTTGTTTATCGTCGAGTCCGGCGTGGTCTCGGTGATGTTGATCAAGGATGGCCACACGTTCGAAGCCGGGCGCATGGGGCCGGGCGAGGTGATTGGCGAGTCGGGGATTTTGTCCGATCAAGCGGCGCTGGCGGACTTCACCGCCAAGACCTTCTGCACGCTGTATCGGATCGAAAATGAGTACCTAAAACCCTGCCTGGACGCGCGCCACGACATCAGCGAAGCGATGAAGGCACTGCTGGATTTCCGTGTGCACGCCGCGCAAGCCCTGACCCAGGACGCGCCGGTGGTGCCGGTCAAGAAAGGCTTTTTGCAATGGCTGCGTAACCGCGGGTTGTGAGGCCGTAACGCCATATCTTCGGGATATAACGCGATCTAAATGTGGGAGCGGGCTTGCTCGCGAATACGGTGGGTCAGTCGCCTATGCATCGACTGACACTACGCATTCGCGAGCAAGCCCGCTCCCACATTCAGACTGAGTTGTTTCAGTTGGAAGGTGCGCACCGGGTTCGGCGCGCACTGCTGGTTGCTCAATGACTCAAATACACCGGGCTGTCGGTGGACAGCGAAGCTTTTACCGCGTGGGTCATGTCGGTGATCAGCGCTTCTTCGCGGTCCTCACTTAATGCCTTGAGGGTAATGGCCACCACTTCCTGCGGGGTGCTTTTTGGCGCCTGCACATCCGCCACCATGTCAGTGTCGATATAGGCCGGGTGTACGCCGATCACCAAGGTGTTCTGCTCGCGCAATTCACCACGCAGGCCATTGGTAAGACCCCATTGCGCCGACTTGGAGGTGCTGTAGCCGCCGGAGCCGGGAGGGCTCAGCCAGCTCAGTACCGAAAGGATATTGATCAACGCGCCGCCACCGTGCCGGGCCAGGATCGGCGCAAAAGCGCGGCTCAGGCGCAAGGTGCCGAAGGTGTTCACCTCAAAGTGCTGTTGCAGGTTTTCAATACTGTCTTCGGCCAGCAACGAGCCGTACTTGAGCCAGCCCGCGTTGTTGATCAACACGCTGACATCGCCGCACTGCTCGGCGGCGCGCTGCACGCTGGCCGAGTCGGTAATGTCCAGGGCAA
Source organism: Pseudomonas sp. B19125 (assembly GCF_044218855.1). Classification (NCBI taxonomy): domain Bacteria; kingdom Pseudomonadati; phylum Pseudomonadota; class Gammaproteobacteria; order Pseudomonadales; family Pseudomonadaceae; genus Pseudomonas; species Pseudomonas sp. B19125. The sequence continues at coordinate 4,473,214 of NZ_CP162589.1, read as the reverse complement.
TCGGCGTGCTGCCGGGGATATCCACACTGGCCGGGTCGCGCGCACCGGCATACACCTTGGCCGCACCCGCTGCCAGCAGCGCGGTGACAAACGCTTTGCCCAGGCCACGATTGGCACCGGTAACCAACACCACTTTTCCACGAATATCCATGATGCACTCCAGGCGACGAGTTAGGTTTAATAATGAAACCGTTTTTATCTTGAGCCTGTTGGTCCTATAATGCAACCTAATATTTCTGATTGCCCGGAGGCCCGACGATGAAACGCAAATGCCTGGAAGGCGACTGTTGCCCGGTCGCCCGCGCACTCGACGTGGTGGGGGATTGGTGGACGCTGCTGATCATCCGCGACGCCTACGCCGGGGTGACGCGCTTCGGCGACTTTCAAAAACACCTGGGCGTAGCGAAAAACATCCTCGCCACGCGCCTCAAGGACATGGTCGAACAAGGTCTGTTGCAAACCAGTGAAGTGGGCGCGCGCAGCGAATATCAACTCACCGACAAAGGCCGCGCGCTGATGCCGGTGCTGGTAACCCTGGCGCAATGGGGCGAAACCTTCACGCAGCCGGCCGATGGCGCCACCCACTTGCTGGATGCGCGCTTGCTCAAGCCGCTGCGCAAGGTTGAGATCGTGTCCGAGGATGGCCGGGTGCTGGGCCTGGAAGACATCATCACCCAGATGCCAGCGGCATAAAGACTGGGCCATTGTGGCGAGCAGGCTGTTGTGGCAAACAGGCTTGTTATGGAAAACAGGCTTGTTGTGGCGAGCAGGCTTGCCCTGCGTTGGGCTGCGAAGCAGCCCCAGCTCTTTCTGCCTGACTCACCGCGCCGCCTGGATTGGGGCGGCTTCGCCACCCAACGCAGGGCAAGCCTGCTCGCCACAAAGGGAACATGGCGACCTGAAACGCTCTCAGGCAAAGCCTCCAAGACCTCAGGGGCATTTTCTTCAATACCACCGCAGCTCAGCCCTTTACCGTGAAGCCATCGTCACTCGGCATCACCAAAAGGAACTGCAATGAGCTTGATCATCTCCATGGCCGCCTTCGCTTTGGCCACTTCCATCACCCCCGGCCCGGTCAATGTGGTGGCGCTCAGCTCCGGCGCGCGCTTTGGCTTTGCCGCCAGCCAGAAACACGTAGTCGGCGCCGCCGTCGGTTTTACCTTGCTGCTGGTGCTGATTGGCCTGGGCCTGCATGAAGTGCTGGTGCGCTGGCCGATCCTCACCCAGTTGATCCAGTGGGGCGGGGTCGCCTTTTTGCTGTACATGGCCTGGAAACTCGCGGTCGACGATGGCCGACTCGACGCCGAAGGCACTGCCACCGCGCCATCGATGCTCTACGGCGCGATCATGCAATGGCTCAACCCCAAAGCCTGGCTGGCCTGTGTGGCGGGCATGGGCTTGTTCGTGGCCGATGGCGATGCGCGCCAAGTGTGGCTGTTTGCGGCGCTGTACCTGGTGATCTGCTACCTGTCGGTGGCGTGCTGGGCCTACGCCGGCACGTTTTTGCGGCGCTACCTGAGCAACCCCCAAGGTGTGCGCCTGTTCAACCGCTCAATGGCCGCGTTGCTGGTGGCCAGTGTGGGTTATTTGCTGATGGCTTGAGCAAGTCGCGGTACTGGCCCGGCGTGGCGGCGAAATGCAGTTTGAAGGTGCGCTGAAAATGCGCCTGGTCGGCAAACCCGGCGGCCAGGGCTACATCGGCGATCAGCTCGCCATTGCGCAATTGCGTGCGGGCAAACTGAATGCGCCGGTTCACCAGAAACGCATGGGGCGTGAGCCCGTAATACTGCTTGAACGCACGAATCAAATACGACGGCGACAGCTCGGCCGCCAGGCAAATATCCTCCAGCTTCAACGCCTCGGTGCAGTGCGCGCGGATGTACTCCGCGGCGCGCTCCAGCTTGTGGTTGACCTCACGCAGCGGCGTTAGCGACGGGTTCAGGCGCTGCTGCACTTCGGTGAAATAACTCACCAGCGCACTCTCTTTTTGCAGCAGCTCGGCCTGCTCATCCAGCAGAATGCCGTACAGCTCGATCAGGCCGTTATACAACACCGTGTCGCGGGTATGCGGCGTATTGAAAGGCCGATAACCCTGCTCGGTACTGAAACCCAGCTGGTATTGCAGGTCCGTCAGCCACGGTGTGTCGAGGTAAATCATGTGATACGACCAATGCTGGTCGTGGATCGGGTTGCACGCGTGCACATCACCGGGGTTCATCAACACCACCGTGCCGGCGCTGATCTCGAAGGTCTGCGCGCCATAGTGGTAATAACTGCGCCCGCGGGTGATGGCGCCGATGGAAAAATGCTCGTGGGCGTGACGGGTGTAAGTGACCTTGCGCCCGTCGGCGATGGTGCGTGCCTCAATGAACGGCAAGCGCTCGTCACGCCAGAAGCGTGGCGCGTGCGCGAGGTGAGGCGGGGTGTTCAGCGACATGGCGGTGGCTCCATCCCTTGAGGCGAGTTGCGATCATTGCACAGAGCGCCGGAGTCGTCAGCTTCAAAGCTGCTTGGACAAAAACACCCGGCTGCTGCCTTCGGGCTGGCAGGGTATTTCACCCAACCGCACCCACCCCTGTTTCTCGTAAAACCCCGGTGCCTGAAAACTCAGGGTGTACAGCACCGCATGCTGGCAGCCCCGGCGCCGCGCCTCGTCTTCGAAGGCCTGCAGCAACCGGCTGCCCAGGCCCGAACCGCGCAGGGCGTCGGGCAAGTGGAACAGGTCGAGGAAGGCCATGCCCAGGGTGGTTTTACCCGTGATGCCACCGAGCAGCTGCTGAGTGTCCGAGTCTTTGAGCAACACCATCAACGGCCGACGATCATTGCCGCCGGTGACGGCCTCATTGAAGGCGGCAAGGCCATCGCCCAGCAGGCGCTCGGCGTCGGGGTTGGGTTGGTCGCTGATTTCAATCATGCTCATGCGTTCTCGCTCCTCAAAGCCGCTGGCGCACCATGTGCATCAGCCGTTCACCCACCTGATCAAAGCCTTTGTTCTGCGCCACCACCTGTGCGCCTTCCATCAGCAGAGACAGCTCCTGCGAGCGGCCGAAGGTGTGGGCCGGGTTCGTCTAGCGCTTAGAACACCCTCCACGGAGCCTAACACCGTCAGCGACTCACACTCGCTGCCAGCCGCCCATGTTGTCGGCCTTGATTTCGAAATCGATGGCTTCGCGGTAAGCGTCGCCAAGATTGGCGTGCAGCCCCCCGCCGAGTGCTTGGGTAGGCTGCCATGTTTGCGTCTCTGGATCGAACACTTCGGCATCGTCACCGGCAGTGTCATCCATCTTGTTGCGCAAGGGGGTGTCGTTATCAATTCGGTGTTCGAGGCTGGCCCAGAGTTTGGTATTCGAATTGACCAGCGGGAAATCTGCCTGGTTTGCCGTCTTGCCCCTTGGGGACATGATTGTATGCGAGGCCTGGGGCTCGCGATCCAAGGGATCACGGTGAGCTGCCTCATGCATGTGTTGGATGTGCGAAGGGGGAGTGTAGGGCGTACGGGTGATTGGAAACATGGACGTACCTCGGCGATCTTTAAGAGAAAGTATCGCCAGAACCTGATCCGGCGATTCCTTTCGAAAACTACAGAGCCCTGCCAAGGCATTCAATAAGGTGATTTTTTGCAGATGTAACTGCTCAAAACTGCTGGTGACTGCGCTCATGTAACGATGGGTGCGGTCTATAGGCCGTGGCTCAAAACCGCGTATGACGTTTCAACTTGGCTGTCAGAAAAGGCAATAGAGGCGCGCTTCTTACCTGTTGCAACACAGTTGCCCGTTCAATGATGGCTGACGGGCGTAAATCCCGTTACATAAACACGACCAGAAAGTTAACGGCCTAAAGGCCCATCACCATCTCATGCCACGCCATCCCGCCATGCTCCGACGGCGACGGCTGCACATAGCCGTAACCCATGCGCGTATACAACGGCACATGCTGCTCCTTGCACATCAAATGAATCGTTTGCTTGCCCATCGCGCGCATGCGCTGCACAAACTCAGTCATCAGCAGTTTGGAATAGCCCTTACCCTGCTGCGCCGGGTCGACCACCACCGACATGATCACCACATTCGGCGCCTCGGCCGCATGCCCCACCAACTCCTTGAACGCCTCATCCGACATCACCACCTGATGGGCGCAGCCACAATTGATAAACCCCACCACCGCGCCATCCGCCTCCAAAATCAAAAAGCCCTCGGGGTACTGCGCAATACGCGTGGCGATCTTCTCCAGCGTCGCCGCTTCATCGCCTTCGTAGGCGCTGGTTTCGATTTCAAAGCAACGCGCGGCGTCGGCGGGCAGGGCGTTGCGGAAGGTGAGGGGGGGCATGGGAGGTTCCTGGGGCATTAAGCGAAAGGCCACATCATAAAGAAACATCCAGTGCCTGACACAGATTGTGGTGACGGCAAACAGCCCACTGTGGCGAGCGGGCTTGCGCTAATGCCAGTCAGTTAAGGCATAGCCGGTAATTGTGGCGAGGGAGCTTGCTCCCGTTGGACTGCGTAGCAGTCCCATTTTTGGGGCCGCTTCGCGCCCAGCGGGAGCAAGCTCCCTCGCCACAGAAGCCGGGTTTTCCAACAGCCATTTTCGCCAATAAAAGAGGGGAGTGTGAATCGAGCATCACGCCTATCACCGCGTACCTTAGTCGAGAATACAAGCGCCAGTTTGGCGAGCCGCCTAGAAAGAACGTTGTGAACATCAAGACCGGCAGGCAGTAGCCGCCCCAAAAACCAGAAAACCCGCCAAAGCGGGTTTCCTCACAGCTCACATCACGTCAACTCACAGCAGGCACATCAAAACCGCGCCGCTCCATCACCGTAAACACATCCGACACGTCCTGGATCATGATCCGCGCGGTATTGGCGACGGTATTAACGTCATGCTCGGCGTAGTCGGACACATTGGAACAGGCCATCAGGTGCAGGTAGGCGAGGGCAGCATTGAGACGCTCGCTGGCGCAGGCATGGAGCTCGCTGAGCGGGGCGTCGCTGTCGATGAGCAGGACAGGGTATTCGGTAGCGGTTTGGGACATGGGGGTGAAGCGGCGGGGCGGGTGTTGAGTAGTCATGGTGTAAATCCTCAAGAAAAAAGATTTACCACCGGCTCTGCTGCGAAACAGATTGGGTGGCAGCTGTGCGCGGGTTCGCAGACCGGACGATTTACACCAAAACCCGGCAGACCCGAAGGTCTCCCACGCACAACCGCCATAAAACATTCGGCAGCCGGGAGCCGGCTGGGGTATGTCTGACGGTGCTGGTGTGAATCGTTTTAGGGCTGCGAAACCCTGTCGCTGGCCATGGCTGGCGACGGGGCGAACTATAAGGTGTGGGTAGCTAGGGTGCAACTGAGAGGATGTATCAACCTCAGTCATAATTTCCCCACCCCTAGGTCTGGAAGATTTGGCTAGATTCACAGGCCTGGGCAGCCATGCGCGTTAGTCCTGCTCAGTCGTTTGCAGCGGGAGCTTCTGTAGGTCTGTGTGCATAGCTGGCAGAAATTCTCCGATTGCCTACGAGCATAACCGGGCGCAAATAGCTGAGATTCGTCCACCGTAAATGGCAGCAATCGGCCAGAAGCAGCCATTCATAATCCCTTAAGGTATAGGGATGCTAACCTCGCTAGGCCAAACTGAGGCAAGGCACCTGAGATATTCCTGGGATCAAAAAATGGAAGAAACACTCTCCTCTACATTTATGGGCACCAAAGGGAAGCCCATAAGTTTCAATGGAAAAACTATCGTTGCGATCATGGAGATCAAGATCACAGAGCCTAGAACCGTCTTTTCAGTTCGTCGATTGGGCGCTACGAACGGTCGAGTGCAAGGATTGGCATTAAAGATGATGGGCGGGAAAATCGTCGTCGAAGGCTTTGGCAACGGCTGTCCCGAAATAGTTTTGCGGTCTGATACCAGTCCCGATGCTTTGGAGATAGAAGTGTTTTCTAAAGGTGGAAACGTTCTAAAAATCTGGAACGTCTGGAAGAGCGCTTTTGGCATGAATGCATGGGTTGGCAATGCTGGAATTCACGTCCACGGGACCGATGGCACGATGACGTTGGAATGTAGCGACGGGGTGGGTGATGTCGACTTCTCCGATTATGTGGTTGTTGTGGAAAAACGATAATGCACGGAGTTATGTCGGCTTTGGGTCGTCTTCGGCCCGTCGCGAGATGGAAGAAAACGACCCAATACAGCCGGTCGACACTGGCAGAAGTGGGCCAAAAGCGGAATTTATCTGCTATGACACCAATGACGAGTTGGCCTGCGAGGTAGGCTGTAAAAATATGATCACTACAGTGAACCAAGATGATTGCTTAAGCTATTTCGTCGTCGTGCATGGCATTGACATTGAGACCTACGAACGACTGGCCGTTCACTTCGAATGTCGTCGTGGCGGCATGCGAGTGACGGACGGAAGCCGGTATATCTCTATCCCAGTCACGATGGCTGCCTTAGGGGGTACCCTTGCTTGGGTCAAAACCGAACTCGGGGGGCGCTACTGTGAGCTGTATTTAATAGTGTGCGTCGCAACCAAATTGTCTTGGAGCGAGGTTGTCATCAACTCTGAGATAGCTTTGCTCGCTGGTCAAGCTGGTGCGGCGATTAAGGTTGCTTTTAAGCGAGCGTGATTTCATCTCTGCAGTATCCACATTGGGTCGAAAGCTGTCCGTCATGGAGTCAGCGCTGCGACTCTTCGGCAAATGGTGGTACAAACTGAGCATATGACGACTTGGATTGAGGTGATATGAATCAGCTGAGTCCCGATCTGCGTGAAGATCTCCTCGAAGTGCTGGATGAGGTCTCTACACTGATGTCCGCTGAATATGCGCAGCTTGGCCCCTTGCCTGATGATCATCCACTGGCACAGTCAGGTCTTGAGAATGGGGCAGAAATCGTTCTGGACTACATCGCGCACGGCGAAGCGGGTGTCGCACTCGATCATCTGTTCTACATGATCAAGGAGCCCCCTCTCGCTATCTCAGCCAGATCTGCCGAGAAGCTGGCTCGGCTTGCCAAAGTGTTCGAAATGCCCTTGAGCTGGAGGGCATGAGGTCTGATCGGAGAGTAGAACAGGACGCGCCATCGTCGGAGCGGAAGACGGCTATCGGCCAATAGCGGACGTTCGCGTATAGTCCGCTTCGGGCAAAATAAGGGTTGCTCGGCGTTCCGCAAGCTACATCCCTCACTTCATACGCGCATTTCTAATCATCGACGCGGCTGCCTTTCCAAGCAAATACTGACCATCGTTTATCATTATTTGAAATTTCGATGGGATTGATACGCAAATCCCTTTTCTACGAAGTCAAGGGCATACCACGTCGTGATCAAACCATGATTGGTTTTCAGTTCAAACGCATGAGTAAGCCGATTGATCATGCCAGGGAATCTCACAAGGATTACTCGATTTTCTTTCACCATCAGCTCCTGATACCTATCTGCAAATAAGCGAGGTATTTTCTCCTCCTCGTCTCTGGTAGGCCACCATTTTGCAAGTTCTAGACGTTTCCTTCGTAACCAATCCAGTCGGCGTGGTAACCACCAGACTGGGCGGGGGATTTCATAAACAGCTAAGCTTTGTATCACTGCTGACACCGACCCGGGGTTAAAGAAAACCAACTTAACTAAAACCGAGTCATCTAGTTGCTCGGCGCTGATCACATGAAAATCGTTCGTGCTGCTCCAGTGCGTCGACTGAGTCAGCCGATACATCGCTATCTGAGTTTTTCGGTTACGTATACTCAGGTACAGCGCCACTAAAGCTATCGCTGCATTCACGTAGGTCATGATTCCTCCACTACCGGCCATCTCCATCGCGCTGTTCTCCTTTTCCAATTAGTGAATGGCAGAGCTTGCGGCATTACGCTTTAGCCGACTCACGCTTGCCCCCCCTAACTTTTGCAAAGGGCATCTTACGTTTAGAAACGGAGTTGCGACCCGGGAGCTGCTTCCATCCAAACGCTGACGGTAGCGATAGCCTGGAAAGGGCCAAAAGCGGTCGCCTGCTATTGCAGAGATTGGAATAAGCCAGCAGCTCATGACTACCCCATCCTCTGCGTACCATTCGCCTCGAAAAACTATCGTTCAAATAACTAAAGTTCGTATCTGCTCAGCCCCAAAGCGAATCCGATTGGGTAGAATATGTCTTGCCAGCGTACGTAAGCCAACTCGGTACCGGCGAAGGAGGTTTCGTCATTGCCTAAACGTAAAAGTTTAGCATTCGCAAGATATTTGTGAGTGTAAGCTCCGACGGTTTTTTCAGTAATCTTCGCTGGCAGTACGGCACGAATGGGGTCTCGATAGATTGGATCATCAGCGATCACCATGAACTCGTCAAAAAAGTGAGCAAAACTTTCTAGGTGTTCGCCCAAGTCCAGCGAGTAAAATTCACTTGCCAAAATGCTGAATTTGATTTCACCCTTGTCATATTCCAAGATAGTTGCATTCAAATGTTCTATTTCACTGCGTAGTTCAGCAGGACAGAATACGAAGGCCGTGACAAATGACTTTTCATGCAACCACTCAATTGCATGAGGGATGATTTTTTCAAGCGGCTGGAAGGTGAGTTCCTTGCTAGGGTGAATTCCCCGGTAAAATTTTAGAGCCTCATTCATCTGCTTGTTGACAAATGAGTAGTCAATGTACATGACTCGAAACTTAGCAGGAGCGCGCTGCATGCGCTCTTCGTACATCTGACGCACCTCTGAAACACACCCCTGCGCGTCTCTGACGATTTCTCGTCCTGTGAAACGGATCACAGTGTAGCCGGCTCGGCTTAGATAGCGTTGTCTGACAGCATCCTTCTCTAACTGATCTCTTGTTGAATGTGATGAATGACCATCAAGCTCAATGATGAGTCGCGCATCTTTTAATATGAAATCCACCCGATAACGATGGTGCTTATCCGCGTCACCAAACCAATGTTCTCTTTCAATCAGGCCCGCGAAGTCAGAAGCAGCCTTGCTGAACTCGTCCTCAATAGGGGATGGCCCTCGATCGTGAAACCAACTCGGCGGTGTCGACATGGGATGACCTAAGTTTTTCATCATGTAGCTTTCCGATTGCGAAAAACGCACTTTCAACTTTCAGGTGATCAATGTCTAGTGGCTGAGGCTCATGTGTTGCTTTGGGATCTGTTCAGGATTTCGTTTTTGAGCCAGTCTCCTAGCATTTCTTATGAGGCATACGACTAAAGAAGGAGAGCGAATCGGAGACGACATCCACATTCCAGTCAAGGTATGGTAGATTCACAGTGGCGGCTGGATGACTGACCGCGGTTATGTCCGTGGGCATGAGTCCGTGCCCGATCTTTGAGGTCTTACATATTCCATCCAGCCGCCCCTCATTCTCTGCAGCCTCTAATGACTACAAGACGCCTGAAAGACATTCATTCCACCCAAGAGCTAGCTCAAGCGGCAGGTGTGAGCGAGTCAAAAATAATCGAATACGCAGTTTCGGATTGCCAGGAAGGGTTTTACGAGAAGCTCGAAATCCCAAAACGCGGAAAAAACCGTAAAGGGGAATTTAGAGAGGTCTATAAGGCAAACCATAAGTGGGTCACCCAGCTCCACCGATCTGTTTCGATGTTGGTCACGAACAGCGCTAGCTTTGGTACGCACGTACAAGGGTTTCTCAAGGGACGCTCGACCCTAACAAACGCTGAGCTCCATCTCCGTAAAAGCCTAATCCTTCACGCGGATATAAGAAATTTTTTCAACGTAATTACAGAACGACAAATTGCGAAAGCTTTTTTAACAATTGGAGCGACCCCTCAAATTTCAGAATTGCTAGCACGGATTTCAACCATTGACGGATTCTTGCGTCAAGGAACTCGCTGCAGTCCAACAATTTCGAATCTAGTTTGCAAGGGGTTGGATCAAGCGATGCTAGATTTAGCCTCCACCCATGACTGCATATATAGTCGCTACGCGGACAATATGACCATGTCAGGGGAGGAAACGCCAGATATTAGCGCTATTAGCCAGATTGTTAAATACAACGGTTTTGAACTTAGAGACAGCGGCTGTTATGTCCAGCGACGTGGTTCGAGACAGTTTGTCACAGGACTATCTGTAGTTGATCGAGAAAAACCAAGACTTCCAAAAAAATTGAAAAGGAGGCTTAGGCTTGCAGTCTACTACGCAAGCAAATATGGAAAAGAGCACTTTGAAAGAAGTCGACGAGTAGATTCAATTACACCTTCTTGGGCCCAAATGAAAGGCATGATAGCTTATGCATACTCAATTGAGCCAGAGTTCGCTAAAAAGCTATGGAGACTTTTGAGGCAGTTACGCTAGCGGATTACGATCTCGCAAGTGTTTTTCCCTCGTGACAACATTCTCGCCATATCTAATTCTCGTCTTAATATAGCCAATCTGGGCAACTGCAACTTGATCACCCGCGATGAAGCTAGCAGTTATTTTAGCGACAATATCCGCAAGCTCTTTAATTGCTGAAGTTTTTCCAGTACTGGTTTTTAGTGTAGGGCTTTCGATTTCACGGTGATAGTTTTCAGCTACAAGTTTTATGGCAGCGTCTGAAAATCGTTTGGCGTTTACCTCAGTAGTGAGAAGCTCATCAATCAATTCGCGCTTGCTGCTCAATCTGTGAAGCAAGGGCAGTGTCTTAAATTCAAGTTCGTATCTGGTTTCATCCCAATTTTCAATATTTATCTTTCGCGCATAATAAACATAGGCAGAAAAGTCTGCCACAGCCAAGTTCTGAAGGAGGATATGTGCTAATACAGGCTGCGCGACTATATTTTTTAGTGGTTCTCGAGCAATCTCAGACCTATTCGCATCAGGGATTAATGCGCTCCGAGCAACGAGCTCTTTCCAAGACTGTATCTGATTAGATAACGCTTCAGGTTCGTCTGTTACAATTAATGCGGTAAGTGCGACATCGCTCTGCTCGATACTAATATGCGAAAAGGCAAGAGAGCACGTAATTGGGGTGGCCTCCAAGTTTCCAATTCTTGACGGTCCTAATTCCGTCTTTACTTCTTGCTCAACAGCTATGTCTTTGAAGGAAAACAATACCAATTTTTGTTGAAGTGACCGTTTGTTGTAAGTGGCAGCTTGGCCCGCTCCTTCTCTTGCTATTCCTTTAAGAGTTTCCCATAGGTCGGTCGCGCGATGTTCTGCCCTAAGCACTGTCTTAAGTTCGTTTATCGCTGACGTGAGCAATGGAGAGCCCGATGTCATGACTCTTAAAGACTCTATATGAAGCCCTTGGAGAAATTCATATAATTCGTTCGGGGTCCTCCGGATCTGTGCGCCATCTAAGATGTTACGTAGTACATCAATGAACTCTCTGAATTTTACGCTGGCCTGAGCTTCAATAGCCCAAAATGATTCGCTACTCTCGCTACTTCGTGCGCTTTCACAGACAGTTTGAACATTTCTCAGGGATGAGCTTGCTATTTCGTCCGTTAGCGCTCCATAAATGTCATTACGATTTTCTTTTTTTGAATTAATGTAGGTCTTCCAGGAATTAACAACAATCTCCTTGAAATCTTCATTGGTCTTAGATGAGGATATGATGAGGCTGCGCTTGACTTGGAAGTGCGCCTTCATCTGAATTAAAGTATCAAATTCGATAATGACATCATCAAGAGGAGCACCCATAGCAGCTTGTTGAAGACGTACGCTCTTTATTTTACTTTGTAATGGAGGCCTGACGGTCTCCGCAAGAAGGGCAGACATGAAATATGCAGCAACATGGCTTTCATAGACAAACCCGGCGCCACCAGTTAATTCGGTTGACTGAGACATAATAGATCCATCTAGATGCTTAAAAGGCCAATTCTATATGATTCCGACTTTTCTACGCCGCGAATTGACCAATTTCTAGTACCATCAATTCTGTCGAGAGCCGACTTCCAAATGGCTTGGGGCTTGGCGCTCCAGATCTTGCCGAATGCTTTTTTACCACGGACGCAGTCGGAAGTCCGCTTCTGGCCGACTGCTGCCCTTCGCGGAAGGCACCTTAGGATCCCATACGACCGCAGGGAAGCTAGCTAAACGATCCGTCCGATGATGGATTGGACGTAGGGCCCCATCAGGTCCCAGCTTGGCTAGCTATTTCGCTGTAGCTCGCTATGTAGCAATTTTTATGCAAGCTGTGTATTTACTCGCAGCTTCGTCAGGGATCTCGCCGACGCTGAATGCGCACTTGAAACAAGCGATCACCCGTTAGTCCAGATGACCTCACCCGGCCCACCCGATCCTGGGAATTGCAAGCCCAGGCCGCTGATGGAATCGATGACCGCACAAATCAGGCCGGTCAAGTCGACACGAACCTGTTGTAGGTAGGAGGCATCAATAGCGGTGGCAAAGACTCTCTGCTTTTTATCGACAAACAGCGGAAACGACTTACCTTCGCCATCCGGTGCCTGCCAGGATCCGTGGCAAAGCACGTTGCGTAATTGGGCAGCACATTGGAGGTCCCCGATCAACTGTTCGAGATTATAGACTGGCGACTCATGGTGCTTTCGCAATGCGTTGTCGTACGCATTGATGAGCCCGCCAAGAGAATCGGACAAGGCCCTCTCAAGCTGCCCCAACCATTTGCCGTATGCCTCCTCCAGCTCATCCTGAGCATACTTGCGTGTGGCGGTAAGAGCGAAGATGGCGCGGCCCAATACTTGCTCCAAGAATCCGTAGGTAGCAACGGTACGACCCAATTGCTCCCAAAATTCGTTCGAGTGTCGGTGCGTAGGGTAGCCGGCCGGCAATTTTTGTTGGTCGATTCGGTAATGCTTTCGGATCATTTCCTTTTCCTGCTCTGTGAGCCGATGTAGCTCTAGCCTTTTCCAGCTCGGACTGCTTCGCAGTCATACCTTGCCACACCCCGATTGTGTAGGGGTATGTGGGGGATTTGGGGGGAAAGGCCCGTGGTTGCTGGCTTTAATGCGTGCATACAGACGGTTGCAAAACTGCATAATTAGCATTGAAGGGCATAGATTGGCGTGCGGTTTGCCCCATTTTTGCCCCAACGTCCGACGCTCGTAGCTCCACAGGAACGATCCGCTCGATAATGGATTGGACGTAGGCCGCCCTAAAACTCTCGCAGGCTCTGCATTCAGGCCCCTGTGCCCCGGCTCCCGTAGCAATTTCTAAGTAATCATCTCTTGATCAGCCCGCCGCTACGCCCAGAGTTTGCGGTCGTATCAGGCATGCGAAGCGATGGGCAATATTAATTTGTGCGACCGATTGCTTTCGGCCAGAAGTGGTCGGTCGACTGACAAATTTGGATCGAAAGCGGATTGTGGCGAACGGTAGTCCCCACTTTTATCAGGCCTCAGATATTTGAATTAAGCATCGGTATTCTCGCCGCGAGGAGTTATACATACTTACGCATACAGGTAATGCCAAACAGAATTACACCATGCATATTAAAGTGTTAGCGCAGAACCCTTGGGAATAGCCTATTTCACGGCACGAAATTTCGCAGCCAAAAGCTTGGTTGCACTGAGACCGTAATCCGTTGATTACTGGATACTCACTGGGGTAAGCTGCTCAAACAGAAAGAGTTTTGGGCCTAGAATACAATCAGTTTTAGCCTGCCCTTTAAAGTCTAGCAAAACCAGAAACTTAAGACTGACCCACCTACCCCTTAAGACAAAAAATGAAAAGTGACGACAAACATTACTCACACCAGCTAGATAATTTGATTTCTCTATATGCCGAGGCTTGTGAGTGGCTTGGTGAACTTGGAATAGCCTACTCCAAAAACAGATATGGCGTATACAAGCAGCATTTCGAGAAATTTACAGAAATCGCAAACAACCACAACAACCTGGAAAATGAAGACCTGCTGAGTTTCAAGAAAAAATTTGACAACGCTTATCTTGAAGTAAATCAGCTCATCAGAATATACGACCGCTTAAAAGAAATTGACTCTGGAGAGTTCACAGAGCAAATCCGGAAGGTGGCTTCAGGTCAAGAATTCAGGGCCAATAGCGAAAATGACCAAGCCAGAGATTTTCTTTTCGAGCTTTCAATTGCAAGTAGATTCATGAAAGCAGGCTTTAGCACCTCGCTAACTGGCATATGCGATGTAGTGGTAGACTTAGTTGGCGATGGAAAACTATTCGTTGAGTGCAAGAGAATTAAATCCCAAGCAAAAATAGGCACAAATATAAAAAAGGCGAGCAAGCAGATATATTCTAGAGTGAAAACTGATGCCTCCTCTAAAGTATACGGACTTATAGCCATAAACGTATCCGACCTTCTGCCTAGTTCGTCAACACTCAGACCTAACTCGATGAAAGAAGGGACAGCCATACATCGGGCAATATCAAATAATTTCATAAGAACAAATCTTGAGCAGATTACATCTGAAAGACAAGGCAAATCTCTAGGGGTTATGTGCGTAAGCGAAGTGATGACCCACCTACTAGTGGACGCCAACACCCCCGGCTTATTTTACTCACGACACACGGAATTCATCCCTTACTGCAAAAGTAGAATTCTTGAAGAACTCGCTCCAAGAATCAGCAACCAAGACATAATATAGCAACTCTTGGAACAATTTCCACTTTGAAAGTTGCGCACAGGGAACGACCGACACCAAACCTCTTTACGCAACTTTCAATTTATATAAACCAGAAATTTAAATCCATTCACACCATGCAATAACAGGAGTTACTGATGACTGTCATCGCCTCATACAATCATTTCGGTTGTGGCATCGTAATCGGAGATATTCTTATCAACGGTCCTGTTAATGAGGAAAAACCTCCAAGAACCAGTCTCCCTACCCTAGGCAACATGGAAGACTTTTTTGGAGGCGCTTGGGGGATTCACAAATCGTCACAGAAAGTTTGTATTGTATCGGATTATTGCGCATTGGCCTGGGCAGGAAGCCAGTTGCATGCTCGTGTATTCATTATGCGAATCAGCAAGCTATCAAAAAGAATAAAAATAACAAAAAGAATAATTGAACGTATCTTCGTCAAGTGCGACTCAGATGAAATTTCGATCGTAGGAGCTATATACGAAAACGAAAAGATGCAGACCTTTGGTTTCGATTGCCACAAGCTTGAATGCCCCACTCTGGGCGAAGTTCATTACGCAGGCTCAGGCGCCTCTGTCATTGAAGAGTATATTGGCATTGTAAAGGAAATGGCGTTAAAAGAACCAAAAATAGATGACATATGCGCGCGCGGCGCTTCACTAGCCCTAACTCAAGTTGCACACTTGTTGAATGCCGAATTTAGGAAAGGCAGCGGTGCGGAAAGTATATTTGAGTTTTTTGGCGGCGGATATGAGATCGCAGCTTTTTACGATGGAAAGTTCCAAAAAATAACGTCAAATTTTGTCTTCCACAATGTCAACATACTGAATGGGTTCTTAAAAATTGGCAATCCAAGACTAATAATAAGCCAGACTTACTCCAAAGACGAACTTCGCTTTCAAGCAGTATCACCACAGGGTGACTACGATGATAAGATTGCTCGCCATGAGATGATAGAAATTCCACCGCTCCTTAATCGCGCTACCGAACCACATAACCCATCACGCAATTCTAGACTGAACTGGGCCTGCTTTGTATTTGTCGACAATTTCAAATTCCTGGGCAACCAACTTATATCATTAATTATAAAATCCGACACCCCTCCCATTGAATTTAGCGTGATCGACGACAACTTCGATTTTTGGTATTCCGAGAAAGCGGGAAAACAAATTGGTGATTTTTTAACAGATGTGTATATAAACAATTAAAAGTACTAGCCCGCAAAAGGTTATCGTTTGAATCACCCTGACTTTCCTGGATACCGCTGAGCGTCTGCTATGGGTCGATAACAACCGTTCATGACTGACCGCTTCTGGCCGATTGCTGACCGTAACGAAGGGCCGCAAGCGGCTATCAACGACATTACCGTTTCTTGCCTTACGCCCACTGCCCGCTGCCAACCTCGTCGGAGTAAAGTCAATTTTTTAGCTTGCTGAAACGTTTCATCAAGTTTATAAAAATGGCACAACTCCAAGAAAGGCTGTCGCCATGACCCCGCTCAAACTCTTCGTTGCCCTCAGCGCACTGTCCGCTGCCTCCCACGCCATGGCCTGGGATTACGTTCTGCTCGACACCGACAAAGCCGCCCAGAGCTGGCAGATCACCAGCCAGCAACTCGGGATAAAAACCGACAAGCCCTTCAGCGTTGCCCTGCGCACCTTGCACGGCGGTCGCCAGGAGGGCGTCAGCATCGTCGACATTGATAACGGCACGATGAAGCTCTCGGTAGTGCCGACTCGCGGCATGAACGTCTTGCAGGCCTCGGTCGGCAGTGTGCGCATGGGCTGGGATTCTCCGGTCAAGGAAGTGGTCAATCCGTCCTTCATTGAACTCAATGGCCGCGGTGGTCTGGGCTGGTTGGAAGGCTTTAATGAACTGGTCGCCCGCTGCGGCTACGAATGGGTCGGCCACCCCGGCGTCGACAACGGCGAACTGCTGACCCTGCACGGTCGCGCCGCCAACATTCCTGCGAACAAAGTCACCCTGCATATCGATGAAAAACCACCGTACGCCATCACCCTGCGCGGCGAATTGAAAGAGCAGGCGTTCAAGAAGGTCGACTTCTCGGTCGCGACCGAACTGGTCACCGAACCCGGCAGCGTCGTGTTCGCGCTCAACGATACCCTGACCAACAACGGCGACTATCCGAAGGAATACCAGGCGCTGTATCACAGCAACTTCAGCACCCCGTTCCTGGAGCAGGGCGCTCGTTTCGTCGCGCCGGTGAAACAGGTGTCGCCGTTCAACGACAAGGCCAAGGGCGATCTGCCCGACTGGCAAACCTACCGCGCACCGACCAAGGACTACGACGAAACGGTTTACAACGTGGTGCCGTATGCCGATGCCAAGGGCGATACGTTGACCGTGTTGCATAACAAGGCCGGCAGCCTGGGCGTTTCGGTCGGCTTCAATACCCAGACACTGCCGGTGTTTTCCCTGTGGAAAAACACCGATACCCAAGGCCAGGGCTATGTCACGGGGCTGGAGCCGGGGACAAGTTTTTCCTACAACCGCCGTTACCAGCGGCCACTGAACCTGGTTCCGACAATTGGGCCCAAGGAACACAAGCAGTTCCGCATCAGCTACAGCTTGTTAGCGGATAAGGCCGCGGTGGATAAGGCCTTGAAGCAGGTGAGCGAGATTCAGGATGGGCGGGAGACTGAAGTGCGGCAGACGCCGTTGGTTGATCTGACCAAGGAGTGACACCGGCTGGAGCATTGTCGGCCGATATTGCAGCTCCTCGGCCAAGTGTCGCGTCTGATTCCGTTGGCTTGTTCAAGGTCCGCCCGCGAGCGCGCGACCTTGGGCCTGCGACTGGCAGCAATAGATCAATGCCCTGCGGATGTCACCGGACAGCGCTCACTGATGCTCTGGATATGTACAGTCTAACTGTATATATTCGGGATTCTACGCATTCAAGCATCAGGTGGCGTTATGTCAGCAGTGAACAAAGCTATCGTCCGTCGTTTCAATCAGAAGGTTATTGAGAACTGCGACCGCCACGAATTTGAAGTGCTCGTGGCGCAAGATTTCATAAACCATTCAGCGGCGGCGGGGCAAGACGGCGGTCGGGAAGGTCTATGGCATACCTTTCACAATGTTCTGCATCCGGGCTTGTCCGACCTCCAGGTCGAGGTGCTGGATCAGGTTGCTGAAGACGACAAGGTGACGACCCGAAAGCGCATTACCGGCCGCCACTCCGGGGTGATTGCCGGTATACAGGCAACGGGACGTGCAGTGTCCATTGATATCATCGACATCGTTCGCATCCGCAACGGCCAATATGTCGAGCACTGGGGCGTCAATTCGTTGCCGAGTGTGCTGGCGGCTTTGCGCTCAGGTTGATTGACCGTTTGGGGCGGCGGCAATCAATTGCTCCAGGATTCTGACCGCAGCTTCGAGTGTTTGCAGCTGTGACGCGGTGGTTTTTTCCTTAAGCTGGCGTGCCAGCCAGTCACTGCGCTGAAGACGACTGTGTTCAAGCGCAGCTCGACCAGCGTGCGTCAGCTCAAAGAGCTGCTTTCGTGCATCGCTCGGATCAGGACCTCGTGTAACCCGCTGCTGCTGCTCCAACTGGGCGATAACCAGCCGCATGCTTTGATGCTTGACGTGACGATGTGCAGCAAGCGCGCTTATGCTCGCGGGGCCATGACGGTCAAGCAAACCTAGCGTTTCAGATTGTGCCGAGGACGGTGTGTCCGACCCACTGCGCACTTCCCGGACAAGATTGCCGACTACTCTTCGCAGATCTTCGGCTAACTGTTCAACGGTCTCTTCAAAAGAAGCAGAGTGATGATTGGGAGATTCTGAAGGGGAGGTCAATGGGCTTTCTCAGATGTGGTTGAGCAGACGAGCATACATGAGTTCAGAATGACCGCTTCTGATCAGGAGCTGTCCATCGTCAACGACTGCTTTTGGGCCGGTTTCAGCCAGTCACAATGGGCCGTAACCGACCGAGGCGTAAGCACCGATTGTTGGGGGCTGCCGACATTACCGAGTGAATTGACGTTGCCGAAGACCTCCCGCAGTCGCTCCTGCACTAGCCTTCCAGCGTTCGCAGTTTTTCCTCGAAGTAGCGAATTTGCGCAGCATCATCGGGGTCGACCTGCCTGAGTAGCTGAAGCGCTTTTGTATACGCATCGCGCGCCTTGGCGGTGTCGCCTTGAGCCTCATAAACTCTTGCAAGGTTGAAGTAGCGCAAAATCACCTTGGGGTGGTTCTCTCCGAACGTTGCGCGGTCACTGTTCAGGGCCTTAGTCAAAAAGGCTTCAGCTTTGTCGTACTGGCCCAGGCCGCGATAGGCGTCGCCGAGGTTGTTCCAGCGGATGGCGACCGTTGGATGGTTGGGGCCACGCAGGGCCATGTCGATATCCAGTGCTTGTTGAAAAAGCGGCAACGCGGCCTTGTGGTTGCCCTGGACGTTATAGGCGTTTCCCAGATTGTTCAGGGCGGTGGCTACCGAAGCGTCGTGTTCTCCCAGCCGCTTTCTTAACGCGATATTTTTGCGCAGGTTTTCGAAACCCTCTTCATACCTGCCCAATTTGCTCTGCGCGGTACCGATGTTGTTGTAGCTGTCGGCAATCTGCAGGTCATCTGCGGCGAGTACCGCGAGGCGCATTTTCAAGGCTTTTTCATAGTAGCCAAGAGCAATTTCGAGATTGCGTTGTCGTTCGTGAAAATAGCCGAGGTTGTTCCAGTAGGTCGCCTGTTGCGCGATGGATGCCTGCCCGTTTTGTTTGGCCGCCTCTATTGCCTGGGTGACCAGGTGGATCGCGGTGCGGTCATCGCCCAGCACGTAGACTGCCAGCGCCTTGATATTCAATACCTCGGAGTTGTCGGGGTCGGTTTCAAGCACGCGGTCCGCTTCCTCAATGGTCGCCTGGTATTGTTCCGCCTCGAAAAGGCTTACTACTTTGTCGCTCGCCACTACTGAGGCAGCTTCAGCACAAAACATGATGAAGAGCAGTGGTAACGCTAATAGCGCTTTGAGCCCACGAATGTGCATGGAAGTCCTTTTGTTTGAAACGGAGAACGGGCACAACCAACCCATCACTGACAAAAAATGATGCTGGCCGTGCCCGGCCGTAAAAGTCACAAGTCCAGGGCCAACGCTGCAAGCTTTGCCACGCCAATGGGGGTATCCAGCTCCATGTTGTCCTCGAGCATCCAGGCTGCTGACAATCCGGCCCAGGCAAGCACCCATTGCAATAATCGGTGGCGATCAATGTTGGAGGCTTGTGTCACGATACCGATCCGGCGCGCGAAACAACTTGGCGCCAAAGCGCTTTTGCAATCGGGATTGCAGAAAATATTCGCGTAATCGAAGCCGCGCTCACCGTAGAGTCCCTTAGGGTCGATAGCGAGCCACCCCTTAGCTCCGAAGTCCAACACATTGCCGTGGTGGATATCACCATGCAATACCCTGATGTCACGCGGGGCATCCAGAAGTTCGCGAGCGGTTTTGGCGCATTGTTCAAAGATCCCTCGGTGGGTTGCCGCCGCGCTCCATAAGGCTTCGAACCGTAGCTCCAGTGGGACTAACGCAGGAAGCGGTTTTGCAAGGGGTGTGTGAAGGCGGCCAGCCACAGCACAGAGTATGCGAGTAGCCTCGTCGTCCTCGCCGCAGTTCACCATTTGCGTAAGTGAGATCGGGCTGATCGCGCGCTCCATCAGTAAGGCCTCGCCATCATGTGCCAGCACGGGCGCCGCCCCTTCACCGTCCCACCAAGCCATGAGTAAATTGCCTGCTTGCTCCTCCGGCTCTTGCGAGATTTTGAGCATGGCTGGCATGCCATGGTGACGAACAGGTAGTAGGTTGCCATTCAATGAGCCGAAAGCGTCACCGTCGATCGTCAACGCCCATCGTTTCAAGTATTGATCAAACATCAGCGCTTAATTCTCGCTCTTACTGGAACAATCATTATGAATGACGGGGGCGTAAGTCTAAATGT
This sequence comes from Pseudomonas sp. B19125, assembly GCF_044218855.1. Taxonomy (NCBI): domain Bacteria; kingdom Pseudomonadati; phylum Pseudomonadota; class Gammaproteobacteria; order Pseudomonadales; family Pseudomonadaceae; genus Pseudomonas; species Pseudomonas sp. B19125. The sequence goes on along the minus strand of NZ_CP162589.1, from coordinate 4,452,751 downwards.
CTGCTCTTGGCCGATTCTGCCCAATTACGCTCCCCATCCACATCACTCGAACTGAGCCCTTACGTACTTTCGATTATTGCGTAACCGTGAACCGAAACGCCTGTTCTTGCAGCCCCGCCTTGATCAAAGCAGCCAATTGTCGGGCAGCCGCAGTGGGCTCGCTGCCACCGCTGTGCAGCACATAACCAAGGCTTGGCACGACGGGTAAGCCAGAAACCACACTGAGATGGCTCGGCAGCCCAATGCGGGTACGCAGCGTCACGCCCAACCCGGCGGCGACGGCTGCCCAGATACCCGCCACGCTGGGGCTGGTGAGGGCGATGTGCCAGGGTATTTGCGCGGCGTCCAGCGCCTGGGTGGCGGCGCTGCGGAGTACGCAAGGCGCGTCGAACATTATCAAGGGCAGTGGTGAGTCGTCAGCGGCGGTCAGCAATGGCGTATCGCGCGGCCCGATCCAGTGCATCGGTGTTTCGCCCAGGCGCGTGGCATAGGGCGACATAGGCCCGGTGTCCCAGGTCAGGGCCAGGTCCAGGGCTGCACTTTCGATCAGCGTCAGCAGTTCGGCATTACGGGCGATCCTGACTTCGAGGCTCACCCTCGGGTAAGTCTGTACAAAGCGTCGCAGGATATCGCTCAGGAAATGTTCGCCAAAGTCCTCTTGAAGCCCCAGGCGCAGGGTTCCGGCGGTCTGGCTTTGATGCACGCTGTGGAAAATGCTGTCGTTCAACTCCAGTAACCGGCGGGCATGGCTCAGCAGTGATTCGCCTGTGGGGGTCAAGACCAGCCCGCGCCCGGACTTAGCCAGTACCGGCGTGCCTATCTGCTCCTCAAGTTTCTTTAACTGAGCACTCACGGCAGACGTCGACCGACCGAGACGATCCGCAGCTTTGGCAAAGCTGTTGAACTCCACACCCGTGACGAAGGTGCGCAATACATCAAGATCGAAGGTGGGGCGGCGCATTCAATAGTCCACTAATTCCGGATGATCGGTGCCATTAAATCTGATATTCGGAAGGGTTGCGACTTGATAATTTCATCCTTCAGATCGGGACATTGAAGGGAAAAACATCATGAATACAGCTATGGCCACTGGGGGAGAGCCACAGGGCAACTATCCGCAGAAGTTTGCCGAGTTGACCGACGACGTATTGTTCGGCGACATGTGGACGCGTACGCAACTCAAGCCCCGTGAACGCAGTTTGGTGACGGTGGCTGCGCTGGTGGCGATGTACCGTCTTGAGCAACTGCCGTTTCATTTGCAACGAGCGCTGGATAACGGCGTGAGTGCCGACGAACTGGCCGAAGTCATCACCCATCTGGCGTTTTATTCAGGTTGGCCGACGGCTGCTTCGGCGCTGAATGTGCTGAGCGAACTACAGCTTTGCCTTTCAGCACGCCAGGAGTAAGCGCTGATGCCATTTGCACGGATTTCACTGCACCGAGGTAAGTCGGCCGAGTATTTACAGGCGTTGTCGCAGGGGTTGCACGACGCTTTGGTCGAGAGCTTCGAAGTGCCGAAGACAGATCGCTTCCAGGTCATTCACCAACATGAGGTCGGCGAGCTGATATTCGATCCCCACTATCTGGGTGGGCCGCGTAGCCATGACTTTGTGCTGATCGCGATTACTGCCGGGCGTGCTCGAAGTGTTACGACTAAACAGCATTTTTACCGTGATCTGGTCGAGAAATTGGGGCGGGCGACGGGGTTGAACGCGGAAGACGTGATGGTGGTGATCGCCACGACGGCCGGTGATGAGTGGTCGTTTGGGGGAGGGCGGGGCAACTAGGTTTTTTCATTAAAACCGGGGTCATACCACAGTTAAATATGATCCCGTTTTTACGCTACAGCGTCGGTAACCGATCCAACACACAAGTACGTTCTATTTTCGGCTCATTGGCCGTGGGCACGCGCACGCCCGTATCGACATTGAATATGTCGATGTAACAACGGCTCAGCGAGCCCCGGAGCGTCCAGTGCGTAGGCATGTACTTAGAGTGAAGTGGTCCGTTTCTGAAACGTTAAAAACACCCCTATACACGTCTTACCTCCGCTGTGGCGCCTTCTTATAGTCGTGCGCCTCAGCCACTTGGAGGTGCACGCATGCAGGGACCCTACGCATTTATCAATGAACATCCCCAGCCTTATCCATTGCTTAAACTAAGCTTGGCGCTTGATCCGTATTCACACACCAAGTTCGACACCCTCAACCAGCACATCCGCAACACGGTGGTGTTGCCGGGGCAATTGGTGATCATCGGGGATAGCCGAACCGCCGCTTGCACCGCTGAAGAGGCACAGCTGATGCGATCGGCGCAAAATATAAAGCTCGCCCTGTTGGCGTACTCCGCAACTGACCAGTTCCTGATCAAAAACTATGATCAGGTGCAGGCTATCTTGAGCTATTCGTCCCTTGGCATCGGCAGTGCCAGCAGTGCATGGAGCAAGCATTTGGCGCAAGTCGAGAAGACCCTTGTCGAAATCGAGAGTTTGCATAAGCAGTACTTGAGCAAAGGCACCACTGGGGCAAGGGAGGAGTTTTTGGTTAAGCGAAGGGCGCTGTTTGCCAAGTTGGATAGCCAAATCTCGGGCATGGCGCGCTTTGGTACGGGGTTGAGAAACGAAGGTTCGATTAAAAAGATGTTGGGGATTTCCAGTAAAAGCTATTGGCACCATGGAGACATTCGTGGGTATGAGGAAAGGGTTAAACGTTTAGCCAAGGCCTCGCAAATATTGAAGAAGGGGACTTACATTGGCATAGCGCTGGATGTTGGGGCGACGGCGCTGGAGATAACGGAGGCGTGTTCCACAGGGCGTGAGCAAGAGTGTACGCAGGCAAAGTATGTTGAAGGGGGTAAATTGGTAGCCGGAGTTACGGGCGCAGCAGTTGGCGGGAGCATTGGGGCTGGTATTGGTATCAGCGCCTGTGTAGTTGTTCTTGGCATACCTACAGCGGGTGCTGGAGCCTTGGCATGTGCAATCGTAGGCGGTGCAGCAGGTGGGTTCGCTACAGGGGCGCTCGGAAGCGGACTGGCGGAAAGCGCAGGCAAGTTTATCTACAAGACCGTGAGTAATTAAATGGCTTGGCTATATCTGGGCACGTGCTCCCTCATCCTCATGGTACTCAGCATTCCGCTCACTTTTTACGTGATGTTCAAAAAACTCGATGCCGCAGAGCACTACGTGCAACACAGCGACTATGTACTCGGGTACAGGCATATTTTCCGTAATGCTCATTTTGAGGGGCGGCACGTGCGTGTAGTCGCCATGGCTATCATCATTCTTATCCCTAAAGTGTTTCAGTGGCGGCATTTGGTACAGGTTGGGGACGTTGAAAAAATCCCACGACGTCTCAAGTTCTGGATGGTCATGCCGCTACTCGTAGCGGTTGTATCCATCATAGGAATGGCTATCAGCTGGTTCTTCATAGAAAACTAACCGCCCCGCATCCCTGAACCTGGGCACCTAATGCCAGGCTCTCTATACTGGCCGTCCCAGGACGCTAGCTGGAGCGCAGACTATGCCCGTCACACCCAATCAAAATTCCCCAATCAGGTTGGTCCAGGCTCAAGAAAGTGATTTGGATGATCTGGTCGCCATTCGAATCGAGGCCATGCGTGAAAGCCTGGAGCGTGTTGGGCGATTTGATCCAGTGCGCGCGCGCGAGCGGTTTCTTGGGGGTTTTGAAGCTCGCAACACACGCTACATCGAGGCATCTGGCGAGCGGGTTGGTTTCGTAGTGGTCAAGCATCACCACAATGAGCTCTTGCTTGACCATTTGTATGTGCGGCCGGGCGCGCAAGGATCCGGCGTAGGGTCTGCGGTGCTTACTCAGATTTTCAAAGAGGCGGATGCGGCTGCGCTCCCCATTAAAGTGGGGGCTCTCAAAGAAAGCGCGTCGAATCGCTTTTATATCCGCCATGGTTTCCAATTCATCGAAAGCAGTGAATTCGACAATTATTACGTTCGCCGGAGTGTTCCGGCGATTGGCCCAGCTGGCTAGCTGGACGCCTGATTGACGGCTAACACTCCTCTCGCCCTCGACCGCCAAGCAAACCCCACCACCATCAACAACCCCAACCCCGCCATCCCCGCACCCGCCAACGAAATCGCCGGATACCCCCACCCGGCATTAATCACCACACCCCCCAACGCTGCCCCAATCGCATTGCCAAAATTAAACGCCCCGATATTCACCGCCGACGCCAGGTTAGGCGCGTCCTTGGCCGCCTCCATCACCCGCATCTGCAACGGCGGCACCAGGGCAAAGCTCGCGACACCCCATATCAAGATGGCCACAGCCGCGGGCAACGGCCAGCGCATCAGCACGGTAAACGCCAGCAACACCACAATCAGCACGCTCAGCGACACGATCAGGGTGCGATCTATCGAGCGATCCGCAGCCTTGCCGCCCCACAGGTTGCCGAGTGTCAGGCCCACGCCGAACAGCACGAGCATGGCGGTTATGTAAGTGGTAGAGGCGTGGGTTTCGCTGCTGAGGATGGGCGCGATGTAGGTGAAGACGGTGAACATGGCGCCCGAGCCGATGACGGTGAGGGCCAGTGCGCCCAGCACCGGGCCACGGCCCAGTACGCGGATTTCGGCCATCACGCTGACGTGTGGCGGCGCCTTGAGGTTGGGCAAGGCGAACCACAGCGCGGCCATGGCTACAACGCCGAGGCCGGTAATGCCCCAGAACGCGGTGCGCCAGCCGAACAGTTCACCGAACCAGGCGGCCAGCGGCACGCCGCCGATGGTCGCGAGGGTGAGGCCCATAAACATGGCGGCCACCGCGCCGGCGCGTTTCTCCGGGGCGACCACGCTGGCGGCGACCACGGAGCCCACGCCAAAGAACGCGCCGTGGTTCAGTGAGGTCACGACTCTGGCGATCATCAGGCTGTAATAGTCGGTGGCCAGGGCGGACATCAGGTTGCCCAGGGTGAAAATCGCCATCAGTCCGATCAGCAGGTAGCGCCGGGGGATCTTGCCGGTGGTCAGGGTCATCAGTGGCGCGCCGAGCAGTACGCCCATGGCGTAAGCACTGACCAGCAGGCCGGCGGCGGGAATTGAGACGCCGAGGTCGGCAGCGATGCCCGGCAACATGCCCATGGGGGCGAATTCGGTGACGCCGATGCCAAAGGCACCCATGGCGAGTGCAACGAGGGGTGGATTGATACGCATGGAAGGCTCCTTATCTATGCCGCCAATGCTACGATCCAGCCTTTGAAGGCGGTAGATGGCGTTTTTGCCAATCACCTTTGCGTAAGGGGCACAAATGGACTTCAACGGCAGGTCGGGTGAGATGTTGGTATTCGCCAGCGTGGCGCAGGAGGGCAGCCTGTCGGCGGCCGCGCGGGCGTTGGGGCTTACGCCGTCGGCGGTCAGCCGGATCATCGCGCGCGCCGAGCAACGCCTTGGCACGCGGCTGCTGTTGCGCACCACCCGCGCGATCACCTTTACCGCCGAGGGCGAGGCGTTCCTGCGCGGTGCCCGGCGTATCCTGGCCGACATGGACGAGGTGGAAGAGGCGATTGCCGACCAAGGCGTGCCAAGGGGCCGGTTGCGGGTCAGTGCCGCCCTGGGCCACGGGCGTATGACGATCGTGCCCTTGGTGGCCGCCTTCAGTGCGCGCTACCCGAACATCGTGGTCGACCTGACCCTGGGCGACGAAGTGGTCGATATCCTCGGCGGCCAGGCCGATGTGGCGATACGTTTTGGCCTTCTGCCCGACAGCCCGCTGACCGCGCGCAGGCTCGGCGAAACCGGCCAGGTGGTGGTGGCCTCGCCCGAGTACCTGCAGCGCCACGGCACCCCGCAGCAACCCGAAGACCTACTGCGACACAATTGCCTGCGCTTCAACTTTCGGCGTGCCGAACCCAACTGGCCGTTTATGCGCGACGGCCAGGGGTTTTCCCTCAAGGTCAGCGGCAACATCGAATGCAGCAGTGGTGAAGCGCTGGCACAGCTTGCGCGTGTGGGCGCCGGTATTGCGCGTATCGGCGAGTTCACCGTCAGCGAAGACCTGCGGCGTGGCGAGCTGATACCGCTGCTGCAAGCCTGGAACCCCGGCGACGTTGAGCCGATTCACGCGGTGTTCGTCGGCGGCGCGGCGATGCCCGCGCGGGTGCGCTTGTTTGTGGACTTTTTGCTCGAGCATCATCAGCTGTAAGCGTCGGCTCGGGGGCGCCATGAGGCGCGGCAATATGAACCGTTCTCGTGCGCATAATCTGTTGCTGCGCCGGTTTATAACTGCTTGTATCCTTGCCCGCGAATAAGGGCGAATGGCTGCCGCCAGTGCCCAGGTCCACTGTCCGCTGTTACGGAAAACCGTAGGTTCCAAAGGTAGCAATGTGAAGCGTGATACCCACCTGGTTGTGCTTTTGCTGGCCGTTATCGGTTGCTCCCTGGGGTCATTGACGGTCTGGAAGGTGTTTGCCTCTCGAGATCGCGCCCTGCAGGAGGTGGACGTCCATGGCCTGAACCTTACCCAGGCGCTGTCGACTTATTCCGAAGGCATCGTGCGCCAAAGTGCGCTGCTGTTGCTCGGGCTGGTCGAGCGTCTGGAAACCGAAGGCAGCGGCCCGGTGCAGATTCAGCGGCTAAGTACATTGATCAACCGCCAGCAGCCGCTGATGCCACAGCTCAGTGGTGTCACGATCTACGATAAACAGGGGCACTGGTTGATGTCCTCCAACCGGCCGATTCCTGCGGGCGCCAACAGCACAGACCGTGCCTATTTCATTCATCACCGTGACGATCCTTCCCACGAGATCTTTATCGGCCCGCCGATTATCAGCCGGTCGAATCAGGAATGGGTGATGACCATCAGCCGGCGTTTCAATGATTCGCAGGGTGATTTTGCCGGTGTTGTGGCGGTGACCTTAGGCATCGAAAATTTCCTGCGCTTGTTTGGCAAGATCGATGTCGGGCAGGACGGCGCGATTGGCTTGTCCCATACAGACGGTACGTTGCTGGCTCGCTATCCGTTTCGCGAGCAGGACATGGGGCGCAACTTTTCCAAGTCGCCCATCTATGTGAAGTACCTGGTTGATCAGTCAGTCGGCACCGCCTCATTTACCTCCAGCCTGGACGGCGTGGAGAGGCTCTACGCCTTTCGCCAGAGCGACCGGCTGCCGCTGATCACCACGGTGGCAATCGGCAAGCACGAAGCCCTCGCCGCGTGGCGCACCGAGGCGCTCTTGTCAGCGGTGGTAGTGGCGGGGCTGCTGGGGCTTACCGGTCTTATCGGCTGGTTTTTGATCCTGGATATCCGTCGGCGCACCGAGGCTGAAGATCAGTTGCGTGAAACCCAGCGGCAGTTGCTCACCTCCAACGGGCAGCTTGAGTTGCTGGCGATGAAGGATGCGCTGACGGGTTTGGCAAACCGGCGCTGCTTTGATGAGAGCCTCGCCAGGGAGGCGCTGCGCGCCAAGCGTGAGGGCACGACGCTGGCATTGCTGATGATCGATATCGACTATTTCAAGCGCTTTAACGACGCTTACGGGCATGTGGCAGGGGACGCATGCCTGCAGACGGTGGGCAGAATCTTCGAGGCGTGCGTAAGGCGGCCGTTAGACCTGGTGGCGCGGTATGGCGGCGAGGAGATGGGCATCATCATGCCGGACACCGACGCTGACGGCGCCGCCGTGGTGGCCCAGCTTATTCTCGACCTGTTGAAGCAAGAGAACATCGTGCACAGCACCAGCCCGTTCGGGCGGCTGACGGCAAGCATCGGCATTGCGACGGCCACCGGGGTTCAGTTGGAGGACTTGCAAGGGTTGGTGGAGGTGGCGGATCAGGCGTTGTACAGCGCCAAGGCGGCGGGTCGTAACCAGTGTGTGACGGGGGCTGGTGACTGGGGTTCACCATTGAACCCCAGTTGAACGGGGCCAGCCCGCTTCAGTCGGTTTGCTTAAACCCCGCTCACCAATTTCCCGCCGTCCATCCGGCGCTTATAAGCACTGTCTCGACTGGCCAACCAGAAGTACAGCGGTGACGTCACCACCAGGCCCACCACCCAGGACAAATCCGCGCCATTGATGTGCTCGGAAATCGGCCCTACATACAGCGGCGTGTTCATAAACGGAATCTGCACTGCAATCCCGATCGCATAGGCCAGCAGCGCCTGTGGATTGTACTTGCCATAAATCCCGCCATCCACGCGAAAGATCGAGGCAATGTCGTACTTGCCTTTGTGAATCGCGTAGAAGTCGATCAGGTTGATCGCCGTCCACGGCACCAGCACCACCAGCAGCACCAGCACCATGTCGACGAAGTGGCCGATGAAGTCTTTGGAGGCGAACACGGCAGCAATGGCGCACGCGGCCAGCACCAGGGTGGAGATCACTGCGCGGCTTTTGGCGGTGGGGATCCAGCGGTAGGCGAAGGTCTGGATCAGGGTAATGATCGACAACACCGCGCCATACAAATTGAGGGCGTTGTGGCTGATCACGCTGAGCAAGAACAGCACCAGCATCAACGGGCCGATGGCGCCGGTGGCGAGTTTTACTGCGTCCATGGTGTCCATGCCCACCGGAGTGGCAAGCACGGCGACGGCGCCGAAGATAAAGGCCAGGCTGGAGCCGAGGGCGGAGCCCAGGTAGGTGGTCCAGAAGGTCGATGCCACCGGTACGTCGGCCGGCAGGTAGCGCGAGTAGTCGGACACGTAGGGCGCAAAAGCAATCTGCCACAACGCCGCCAGGGATACGGTGGCCAGCCAGCCGGAGATGTTGAAGCTGCCACGGGTCAGGAAGTCGGTGGTCTGCACATGGGTGAAGATGTAGCCAAAACCCAGCACGATGCCGGCGCCGAGCACCCAGGTGCCGATGCGGTTGAGCACGTGGATAAAGCGGTAACCGATGATGCCGATGATGCCGGAACCAATGGCGCCGATCACGATGCCGACGGGCACGGGCACGCTGTCGACCACGCCGTGCAGGGATTTACCCGCCAGCACGATGTTGGAGGCGAAAAAGCCGATGTACATGACGCCGGCGATCACCACCACCAGCAGGGCACCCAAGGAGCCGAACTGCGCGCGGCTCTGGATCATTTGCGGGATGCCCATTTGCGGGCCTTGGGCCGAGTGCAGCGCCATCAGCACGCCGCCGACCAGGTGGCCAACCAGGATGGCGACGATGCCCCACACCAGGTTCAAGTGGAACAATTGCACGCCCAGCGCGCCGGTCACGATCGGCAACGGCGCGATGTTGCCGCCGAACCACAGGGTGAACAGGTCTCTTACCTTTCCATGGCGGTCTTCGGGGGGCACGTATCCGATCGTGTGTTTTTCGATAAGCGGAGCGGAGGATGTTGCAGTGGTGACCATGACGAACTCCAAGGCAAGGTGAGTACGTTGACGTACTTCGCTGTGCGCAGCGTGGGCGGCGCTTTGTTGTTGGAGTGATCATCTGCAATGGGCGCAGGGAGGTAAATTAGTAAGTTTGTTGCTATAGACCTTAAAAAATATAGCTCACCGGAATTTTTGCTCCGGTATGTTGCATGGTCTTGAATCAGTGTGAAAAAGCCGATTTTTACGCACTTGTTTGGGGCGAAGTCCCACGTTTCTGGAGGTCCCGATGGCTGCCTATAACCTGCGCCAGCTCAGATATTTTGTCACCACGGCCGAGTGCGGCAGCGTTGCCGAGGCATCGCGCAAGCTGTATATCGCCCAGCCCTCGGTGTCGACCGCGATCAAGCAGCTGGAGGACAGCTTTGGTGTGCAGCTGTTTATCCGTCATCACGCCCAGGGCGTTTCACTCACCCCCAGCGGCGCGCGCTTTTATCGCAAGGCGCTGGAGTTGCTACGGGTAGCCCATGAGTTCGAGCAAAACGCCCTGGCCGACAATGATGTGGTGGCGGGGCAGATCGATATCGGCTGCTTTGAGACGGTGGCACCGTTGTATTTGCCGCGCTTGATCGCGGGGTTCAAGGCGCTGTGGCCTGGGGTGGAAATCCGCATTCGCGACGGCGAGCAGCAAGAGCTGGTGCAGGCGCTGACTGCCGGCAGTATCGATGTGGCGATGCTGTTTGAGCACGACCTGGGCGGCACCATCGAAACCACGCCATTGATGCCGCCGCAGCAGCCCTATGCGTTGTTGCCGGCCGATCACCGCTTTGCGCAGCAGGCCAAGGTGTCGCTGGCGGACCTGGTGCTGGAACCGATGATTTTGCTCGATGTGCTGCCGAGCCGGACCTACTTCGTGAGCATCTTTGAAGAACGCGGGTTAACGCCGAATATCGTGTTCAGCTCGCCGTCCATCGAGATGGTGCGCGGCATGGTAGGGCGCGGGTTTGGCTTTTCGATCTTGGTGACCAAGCCGTTTACCGAGTACACCTATGACGGGCAGAAGGTGGTGTGTGTGCCGTTGGCGGAAACGGTCACCGGTTCAGGATTATCCGCCGTCTGGTTGCGACGGGCACCGTTGACCAAGCCGGTGCAGTTGTTTGTGGATTACTGCCGCGAAGAACTCGCAAGACTCCTTGGCTGAATACCTTCTGATAAACACTGAAAATCACCTGTGGGAGCTGGCTTGCCTGCGATAGCGGTGGGCCAGCTGAGAATGGGCCATCTGATACACCGCCATCGCGGGCAAGCCCGGCTCCCACAGGTTGTGCGGTGCTTGGACTGGAACACAGGGCAAAAAATGTGGGAGCTGGCTTGCCTGCGATAGCGGTGGGCCAGCTGCAAATGTGCCACCTGATACACCGCCATCGCGGGCAAGCCCGGCTCCCACAGGTTGTGCGGTGCCTGGACTGGAACACAGGGCAAAAAATGTGGGAGCTGGCTTGCCTGCGATAGCGGTGGGCCAGCTGCAAATGTGCCACCTGATACACCGCCATCGCGGGCAAGCCCGGCTCCCACAGGTTGTGCGGTGCCTGGACTGGAACACAGGGCAAAAAATGTGGGAGCTGGCTTGCCTGCGATAGCGGTGGGCCAGCTGAGAATGGGCCATCTGATACACCGCCATCGCGGGCAAGCCCGGCTCCCACAGGTTGTGCGGTGCCTGGACTGGAACACAGGGCAAAACATGTGGGAGCTGGCTTGCCTGCGATAGCGGTGGGCCAGCTGAGAATGGGCCATCTGATACACCGCCATCGCGGGCAAGCCTGGCTCCCACAGGTTGTGCGGTGCCTGGACTGGAACACAGGGCAAAAAATTTGGGAGCTGGCTTGCCTGCGATAGCGGTGGGCCAGCCGCAAATGTGCCACCTGATACACCGCCATCGCGGGCAAGCCCGGCTCCCACAGGTTGTGCGGTGCCTGGACTGGAACACAGGGCAAAAAATGTGGGAGCTGGCTTGCCTGCGATAGCGGTGGGCCAGCTGAGAATGGGCCACCTGATACACCGCCATCGCGGGCAAGCCTGGCTCCCACAGGTTGTGCGGTGCCTGGACTGGAACACAGGGCAAAAAATTTGGGAGCTGGCTTGCCTGCGATAGCGGTGGGCCAGCTGCAAATGTGCCACCTGATACACCGCCATCGCGGGCAAGCCCGGCTCCCACAGTTGAACTGTGGTGTTTGGTGGGGAGCTGGCTCAGGCGCGGATCGAGTCGAGCATGCGCTCCAGCATGGCATAACAGCCTGCCAACTGTTCAATACTCACAAACTCATCCGGCTTATGCCCCTGGTCCATGCTCCCCGGCCCGCACACCACCGTGGGAATGCCCACGGCATCAAACAACCCACCTTCGGTGCCAAACGCCACGGTGCCGAAGTCCCGCGAGCCACTGAACGCTGCGATCAACTCCGCTGCCTGGCTGCGTTCATCGGTCACCAACCCCGGATACGCCGACAACTCAGTAAACCGAATCGCGCTCTGTTTACTCACGGCCTGCATACGCGGCAACACCTGCTGCATGGCATAGGCTTGCAGCTCCTCAGCCACTTCACCCGGGTCCATCGACGGCAGTGCGCGCACTTCAAAATCAAAGCGGCAGTCGGCAGGTACGATATTCAGCGCCTTGCCGCCCGTAATCACGCCGGTCTGCACCGTGCTGAACGGCGGGTCAAACCGCGGGTCCTGCTGCTCGCGCAGGCGCTGGCCAATGCGCCCCAGTTCGCCAATCAACTCGGCGGCATGCTCAATCGCATTCACCCCATAGGGCGCATACGCCGAATGGCACGCCTCGCCATGCACATCACAACGCATCGCCAGTTTGCCCTTGTGGCCGAGCACCGGTTTCAGCTCGGTCGGCTCACCGATAATGCACAGCATCGGTTTGACCGGCCGTTGCTCCAGCACCGTGAGCAACGAGCGCACGCCCAGGCAGCCGACTTCTTCGTCGTAAGACAGGGCGATATGCACCGGGATACGCAAGTTGGCTTTCACCAACGCTGGCACCAACGCCAGCACACAAGCGATATAACCCTTCATATCCGCCGTGCCGCGGCCAAACAGCTTGCCGTCGCGCTCGGTCAGCGCAAACGGCGGCACAGTCCACGGTTGGCCGTCCACCGGCACCACATCGGTGTGCCCCGACAGCACAATGCCCGGCAATTGCACCGGGCCAATGCTGGCGAACAGGTTGGCCTTGCTGCGTTCCTCGTTGTAGACCAGTTCGCTGGCCACGCCGTAACCCGTCAGGTAATCGCGCACAAATTCGATCAGCAGCAGGTTGGACTCGCGACTGGTGGTATCAAACCCCACCAGCGTCTGCAGCAGTTCGCGGCTGCGGCTCATCGGTCGTCTCCGGCCACGCCGTAGCCCGGTGAGCGGTCGGGGGCGAGGGCGCGGTCGATGTAGTCCTGCACTTGCGGGCGGTAGGCATCCCAGAGCTTTTGCAGTTCGGCGATGGGCTGTTCATCGGCCCAGTCCACGCGCAGGTTGATGATCGGCCAGGTCAGTTCGCCCACCACCACCAGTGCAGCGGAATGCACCGGCCCGGCTTCGCCACCGGCGTTGATGGCGGCGTGCATCGCCGCCAGCAGTCGATCGGCGAGCTGGCCTTCGCCGTGTTCGAAGGCATGCACCATCGCTTCGATTACTGCGCGGTCGGCGAGCATATTGCCCGCCGCCACACACTGTTCGCCCGACACGGCATGGTGGGTGCCGAGGGTTTCGCTGCCACTGAAATGCACACTGCGGCCCAGGTGATCAATCGCCGTCAGTTGTCGGTATTGGCTGTAGCCGTTGCTCGTCAGGGCTTTGTCGACGGCGGCCGCAGGATCGAGGCCTTGTTCCAGCAGGTCGAGCACGTCCGGGCCGAGGGCCGGTAACGTGATGTTCTGGGTCGACACTGCGCCCACGCCGGGCCGCAGCCATGGGCAGCGGGCGCCCACGGCGATGCTCGAGGAGCTGATGGCGATGCCCAGTTGGCCGGTGTCCGCGCAACGGGCGACGATTGAAAAGGTCATGGGCAGCTCCTTATTCGGGGATCACGGCGATCACGTCAATTTCCATCAGCCACTGTGGCTGGCCAAGGGCCGACACCACCAGCCCGGTGGAGATCGGGAACACGCCCTTGAGCCACTTGCCGACTTCCTGGTACACCGGCTCACGGTAGCGCGGGTCGATCAGGTAGGTGGTGGTCTTGACGATATGGCTCAGGTCGGAGCCGGCCTCTTCGAGCAGTTGCTTGACGTTTTTCATCGCTTGCTCGGCCTGGGCGCGCGGGTCGCCCAGGCCAATCAGGTTGCCATCAAAATCGGTGCCGACCTGGCCGCGCACATACACGGTGTTGCCGGCACGCACGGCCTGGCACAGGTCGTTGTCGAGGCTCTGGTTAGGGTAGGTTTCCTTGGTGTTGAACATGCGGATGCGAGTGTGAGTAGGCATCAAAAAAACTCCGAAAAAAGTGATCAGGCAAGGACCGGCGACGGGTGAGCAACCGGTGCGGTTTCGCGGTATTCAAGGTATTGGCGCTGGATGGCGATGTGGTCGGCCACGTATTTGGCGTCATGCCACACGCCCCAGATAAACGACGAACCCCGGCGCGACTGCCACGGCAAACCCAGGAAGTAGATGCCCGACTCGCTGGCCACACCGCGCTGGTGCTGCGGCTTGCCGGCGGCGTCAAACGCGTCGACTTTCAGCCAGCTGTAATCCACGGCAAACCCGGTGGCCCAGATGATCGAGGTGATACCGGCCTTGGCCAGGTCCAGTTCCAGGATCGGGTTTTTGATGCACTCGGCATCCGGGAATACGCGGCGCGCTTGGGGCTCCACGGGCAGGTCGAGGCCGTTGCGCTCGATGTAGGCGTCCGCCGCATCCAGCAAAGCCAGGTAGTTCTCGTCGCCACGGGCCAGGTTTTCAACCAGGTTGGCTTGGAAGCGCGCGACGTTGCCGTCGAAGGCTTGGGTGAGGCCGACCAGGGTCATGCCTTGCTGGGCGAGCTCACGAAAATCGATGGTCTTGCCGCCGTGGGCGCCGCTTACGGCAATGGTCACGTGCTCGCGGCCGGGTTTCATCGCGGCCTGGTCCCACTCACCCAACACGCCCAGCCACCAGCAGAAGTCGCGGTTGCGATAGGCACGCGGCGGGCGGTCGTGGGCGCCGACCGACAGGTACACCCGGCGCCCGGAACGCTGCAGCTCATCGGCAATTTGCACGCCGGATGAACCGGCGCCCACCACCAGCACGGCGCCGGCGGGCAGTTGTGCGGGGTTGCGGTAGTCGGCGGAGTGGATCTGGTGCAGCGCGCTGTCTTCAGGCGCGATGGCCGGGATCACCGGCTTCTGGAACGGCCCCGTGGCGGCGACTACACGGTTGGCTTCGATCACGCCTTCGCTGGTGTGCACGGTAAAGCCTGGGCGGCCCACGTTACGCACCACAGAGGTCACGTCCACGCCGGTGCGGATCGGTGCATTGAACTTGCGGGCATAGGCTTCGAAGTAATCGGCCACGCGCTCTTTTGGCGCAAAACCATCGGCGGCAACGTCATCAAATTCCAGGCCGGGGAAGCGGTCATGCCAGGCCGGGCCGTTGGCGACCAGCGAATCCCAGCGCCCGGTGCGCCAGCGCTCGGCGATACGGCTGCGCTCCAGCACCAGGTGCGGCACGCCTTGCTTGCTCAGGTGCTCGCTCATGGCCACACCGGCCTGGCCGGCTCCCACTACCAGTGTGTCTGTTTTTGTTATGGCTTGAGTCATGTGTCTGTCCTTGCGTAATGCAGTTGGATTCAGCTTGGGCATGGCTTCAAGGCTAGGGGGAGGGCGTTTTTTAATAAAATATTATTAAGCTTTGGAGTGAGCATAAATATCGGATGCAAGCTCACCCTATCGGGTGATTTCGAGGACTGAGCGGGTGTGTGACCATCCTTGCAGTTCTTTGAGCGAGGCTTCGACGTGGAAAACGACCGGCTTTCTTCTGCGCAATGGTTCGAACAGATGGCCCTGGTGACCGATAACATCGGGCAATCGGGGTTCGCTGCCGCCTTGTTCGATGCGCTCGGGTGTGTGCAGCCGATACAGGCCACGACGCTGTATTTTTACCCGCGTGGCGGCATGCCCAGTGCACTGTTCGAGCTGGATGGGCCGTGGTTGCCGCAAGGCAATGTGCGCCAGTACCTGTCGGGCTTTTACTTGCTCGACCCGTTTTACGACGCCTGTGTGGAAGGCGTCAGTTCAGGCTGCTATGCCTTGGCCGACGTTGCGCCTGACCACTTCGAATTGAGCGAATACTTCCAGTCGTTCTACCGCCACTCTCAGCTCGAAGACGAGCTCAATTACATCCTGCAGTCGAGCAAAGGCTCCAGCCTGGCGGTGTCCCTGGCGTTTACGCAAAAGCTCGACGCCGCCACCATCGCGCAATTCAAGCGCATAACCCCTTGGGTACTGGCCGTGCTGGGCAAACATTTTGTCGGCCTGGATGCCCACGGCGCACGCTTCGAAAACCTGCTGGAGCAACGTATTCACGCGGCATTGAACAACTTCGGCTCGTCGATCCTGACCGAGCGTGAATGCCGCATTGCCCAACTCATTTTGCGTGGGCACTCCACCCGCTCGCTGGCCGAGCGCCTTGAGGTGGCGGAAGACACCATCAAGTCCCATCGCAAACACATCTACACCAAGCTCGATATCGGCGCGCAGTCGGAACTGTTTGCCTTGTTTATCGACTCGCTCGCCGAAGCCCAGGGCGTGCTGAGCAAAGACCCGCTTGAAAGTTACATGAGCAAGCACCGCTGAGTGGCTTGCCAGCCCTTGCGTCACGACCAATAAGAGAGAGAAACCATGAACCTACCCGCCCAAATCAACCGTCGCACCGAGGATTACCAGCAGTCTGATGCGGCCCACCATATCCATGGGTTTGTCGACCAGAAGGCGCTGAACGCCGAAGGCCCGCGTGTGATGGTGCGCGGCGAGGGCTTGTACCTGTGGGACAGCGAAGGCAAGCGTTACCTGGACGGCATGTCCGGCCTGTGGTGTACCCAGCTCGGTTATGGCCGTCGGGATCTGACCGCCGCCGCCGCCGCGCAGATGGACCAGCTGGCGTACTACAACATGTTCTTTCACACCACCCACCCGGCGGTGATCGAGCTGTCGGAGCTGCTCTTCAGCCTGTTGCCGGGGCACTACAGCCATGTGATCTACACCAACTCCGGCTCCGAGGCCAATGAGGTGTTGATCCGTACCGTGCGCCGTTACTGGCAAGTGGTCGGGCAACCGCAGAAGAAAATCATGATCGGCCGCTGGAACGGCTATCACGGGTCAACCCTGGCAGCCTCTGCGTTGGGCGGCATGAAGTTCATGCACGACATGGGCGGCATGATTCCCGACGTCGCGCACATCGACGAGCCGTATTGGTTTGCCCATGGCGGCGAGCTGACACCGGCCGAATTTGGTCGTCGTTGTGCGCTGCAACTGGAAGAAAAGATTCTGGAATTGGGCGCCGAAAATGTCGCCGGTTTTATCGCCGAGCCGTTCCAGGGTGCGGGCGGCATGATCTTCCCACCAGAAAGCTACTGGCCTGAAATCCAGCGCATTTGCCGCCAATACGATGT
Source organism: Pseudomonas sp. B19125 (assembly GCF_044218855.1). Taxonomy (NCBI): domain Bacteria; kingdom Pseudomonadati; phylum Pseudomonadota; class Gammaproteobacteria; order Pseudomonadales; family Pseudomonadaceae; genus Pseudomonas; species Pseudomonas sp. B19125. Next base: position 4,435,813 of record NZ_CP162589.1, on the reverse strand, counting down.
GCTGCTGTGCGCCGATGAGGTGATTGGTGGGTTTGGCCGTACCGGCGAATGGTTCGCCCATCAGCACTTCGGCTTCGAACCCGACACCTTGTCGATCGCCAAGGGCCTGACCTCGGGCTACCTGCCGATGGGCGGCCTGGTGCTGAGCAAACGCATCGCCGAGGCGCTGGTGGAGCAGGGCGGTGTGTTCGCCCACGGGCTGACCTATTCCGGCCACCCGGTGGCGGCGGCGGTGGCGCTGGCCAACCTCAAGGCGCTGCGCGATGAAGGCATCGTGCGCCAGGTCAAGGACGACACCGGGCCGTACTTGCAGCAACTGCTGCACGACGTGTTCGGCAACCACCCAATGATCGGTGAGATCCAGGGCACAGGCCTGCTCGGGGCGTTGCAGTTCGTCGAAGACAAGGCCACGCGCAAACGCTTTGCCAACGAAAACGACCTGGCCTGGCAGTGCCGCACCTTTGGCTTTGAAGAGGGCGTGATCATCCGCTCGACCCTGGGCCGCATGATCATGGCGCCGGCCCTGGTGGCCACGCGCGCAGAGCTGGATGAGCTGGTCGACAAGACCCGCATTGCGGTAGACCGCACCGCACGGATCGCGGGAAAACTCTGAAGTGACCTGCCCGCCACCCCCAGGTGCGGGTGGCGGGCAATCTCCATCAGACACGGCTTGAACGGCAGCGAGGTTATCGACTGCCGCGATGGCCCGCATCCCTCTTTCCAGGAGTCACCCATGAATACAATAACAAGCGTGGCCGAAACTCCCTCCCATCACACCTCAACCAAAGCCGCTTCAACGCGCCGCTTTCGCCAGCCGCTGGGGCTGGTCGGGCTGGTGCTGTTCGGCCTGGCCTACATGGTGCCGCTGGCGGTCTTTACCACCTACGGGCTGGTCACGCAGATGACCAAGGGGCACTTGCCGACCGCCTATATGCTGACTCTGGCGGCCATGCTACTGACCGCCTACAGCTATGGTCGCATGGTCCAGGCGCATCCGTTTTCCGGCTCGGTTTACTCCTATACGCGCAAGGCGTTTGGTGCGTACTTCGGTTTTATCGCCGGCTGGACCTTGCTGCTCGACTACATCTTTTTGCCGCTGCTCAGTTATTTGTTGATCGGCATCTACATGTCCGAGTACTTCCCCGCTGTACCGACCGCCGTGTGGGTGCTCGGCTCGATTGCGCTGGTAACCACGCTGAACCTGGTCGGTATCGAGTCCATCACGCGGGTCAACTGGATCCTGATCGTGGCCCAGTTGGTGTTCATCGTGGTGTTCGTGGCGCTGTCGGTGCACAACCTCAACGGTCAGCCGGCGCCCGTTTCGCTGCTGGCGCCATTCCATCATGAAGGCTTCAGCGCACCCTTGATCATGGCCGGTGCGGCGGTGCTGTGTTTGTCGTTCCTGGGCTTCGATGCGGTGTCGACCATGGCCGAGGAAACCCCCAACCCGCGCCGCACCATCCCGTTGGCGATCATGGTGGTGTCGCTATTTGGCGGCTTGCTGTTTTTGCTGGTGTCGTATTTCGCGCAAATGGTCTTCCCGGAATGGAACACCTTCGCCGACCCGGATTCGGCGTCGGTGGATGTGATGCGCCGGGTCGGTGGCGAGCTGTTGGTGACGGCGTTTACCGCGACCTACGTAGCTGGCTGTTTCGCCTCGGCGATGGTCTCCCAGGCCAGTGTGTCGCGGGTGTTGTTTGCCATGGGCCGCGACGGCGCGCTGCCCCGCGTGCTCGGCAAGCTGGTGACGAAAAAGCGCGTGCCGGCTACGGCGATTGTGCTGGTCAGCCTGTTCTCGCTGATTGCGCTGTTTATCACCCTGGACACGGTGGCCAACATGATCAGCTTCGGCGCGCTGTTCGCGTTCTCGGCGGTGAACCTGGCGGTGATCAAGCATTACGTGGTCGACCAGCAGTTACGCGGCACCCGTAATTACCTGCTGTACGCCGCGCTGCCGGCGCTGGGGTTCCTCAGCACGGTCTGGCTGTGGACCAGCCTGTCGAGCTTGTCCTTCACCATCGGCCTGTGCTGGATGGGGGTTGGCCTTATTTGTTTGCTGGGGATCACGCGCGGCTTGCGCGTGAAGATGCCTGAACTGCAGATCGCGGAATAAAACCTTCGCCTGTCCATCGACCTTCATTGGGAGTACACCGTGTTCGACCTTCATTACTGGCAACAACGCGTTGCCCGCCAGACCTTTATCGACACCGCCTTGATCGGTGGTCGGCCCGTGAGCGCAGCCAGCGGGGCGACTTTTGATGCAATCAACCCCGCCACCCACCAGCTGCTGGCGCGTGTGGCCGCCTGTGGTGACGCAGAAGTAGACCTGGCCGTGCGCAGCGCCCGCCAGGCTTTCGAAAGCGGCCCTTGGCGGCGTATGCCGCCGGTTGAGCGCAAGAAAATCCTGATCAGGCTCTCCGAGTTGCTGATGACCCATCGCGAAGAGCTGGCCCTCCTGGATTCGCTGAACATGGGCAAGCCGGTGATGGACGCCTACAACATTGATGTGCCCGGCGCCGCGAATGTATTTGCCTGGTACGGCGAGGCGCTGGACAAGCTTTACGATCAAGTCGCGCCCACCGCGCACAACGCACTGGCGACCATCACCCGTGAAGCATTGGGCGTCGTTGCGGCGGTGGTGCCGTGGAATTTCCCACTCGACATGGCGGCCTGGAAGCTCGCACCGGCGTTGGCGGCGGGTAACAGCGTGGTGCTCAAACCCGCCGAGCAGTCACCCTTTTCGGCCCTGCGCCTGGCCCAACTGGCCCTGGAAGCGGGTATCCCGGAAGGGGTTTTGAATGTGGTGCCGGGCCTCGGCGAAAGTGCCGGCAAGGCGTTGGGCCTGCACCCTGATGTTGATTGCCTGGTGTTCACCGGCTCCACGCAGGTCGGCAAGTATTTTATGCAGTACTCGGCGCAGTCCAACTTGAAGCAGGTGTGGCTGGAGTGTGGCGGCAAGAGCGCGAACCTGGTGTTTGACGACTGCCAGGACCTGGACCTGGCGGCCGAGAAAGCGGCCTTCGGGATTTTTTTCAACCAGGGCGAAGTGTGCTCGGCCAACTCGCGGCTGTATGTGCAACGCTCCATCCATGATGAATTTGTCGAGCGTGTGATTGCCAAGGCGCGTGCCTGGATGCCGGGTGATCCGCTGGACCCTGGCAGCGCTGCCGGTGCCATTGTCGACAGTGAGCAAACCGCCCGCATCATGAGGGCGATCAATCAGGCCCAGGGCGAGGGCGCCAAGCTGCTGGCGGGTGGCGAGCAAGTGAGCATTAATGGCTCCTCCAACTTCATCCAGCCGACGATTTTTGCTGAGGTGACCGGCGACATGCGGCTCTCGTGCGATGAAGTGTTTGGCCCGGTGTTGGCGATCAGCGCCTTTGACACTGAGGAGCAAGCGATACAGCAAGCCAATGACAGCGTCTACGGGCTGGCGGCCTCGGTCTGGAGTGATGGCCTCAATCGCGCGCATCGGGTGGCGCGAGCGTTGAATGTCGGCACGGTGTCGGTCAACACCGTCGACGCCCTGGATGTCGCGGTGCCGTTCGGCGGTGGCAAGCAGTCCGGGTTCGGGCGTGACCTGTCGCTGCACTCATTCGACAAGTACACGCAGCTGAAAACCACCTGGTTTGCGCTGCGATAGCCGAAGCGGTCAGCCGGTCGTGTATTCATGGGTGCGTGGCCGGCGCAGCTTCCTGCAACACCTGCTGGTGCTGCCGGACTACCGCCGCCAGGGCATCGCCCAGGCCATGAAAACGCCTAGAACTCCCCGGAATACTTGACCGCCGCCGCGGCGCGCGAGGGCACTTTCAAACTGCGCAGCAGCGACGACACATGGATGCGCACGGTGAACGGCGAGATCGCCAGGGCCTTGGCGATTTCCTTGTTGGTCTTGCCTTGGGCGATCAGGCGCAGCACTTCCTGCTGGCGCGCGGTGAGGCTGTGGGTGCCCAGCGGCAGCAGGCCGGAGGGAGAAAACTTGACCAGCACTTCGCCTTCGCGGATCGCCAACAGGGCCTGGCCGATTTCATCGGGGCTGATGTTCTTGCCGATAAAGCCATCGGCGCCCAGGGCCATGACCTGATCGATCAGCGCCGGGTCATCGACCATCGACACCACGATCAAGGTGGTGCGCCGCAGTTGCTGGCGCAGGTCGGCCAGTTGGCTCATGCAGGTAAGGCCCGGGAAGCGCAGGTCGAGGATCAGCATGTCGATGTCGCCACACGCGTGGATCAGCGCCTGCACCGCATCGAGGTCGCCGGCCTCTTGCACCACGGCCTCGGGCAACAGGCGCTGCACGGTGCGCAACATGCCTTCGCGAAACATCGGGTGGTCGTCGGCTATGATGATTCGGCCGGTCATGGCGTGCTCCTTCCTGGGGCATGGGTGTGCATTGGCATGCTACTTTAGCACCGCGCCACAGGGACGCCTCTGGCGCGCAAAGGATAGACCGAATGCCGCACAAGGACGTCCCCCATGAGTCATGAGACCAATTCCGAACTCGACCAGGCCAACCTGCGCATCGTGGTGGCCGCCATCGCCATTGTCTACATCGGCGCGCTGGGCTTTTTGCCGGGCCAGTCGGTAGACACCTATTTGCCGGTGATCCTGTATATCGTCGCGTTCCTGCTGGTCTCCATCGCGTTGCGTCAGGTGATTGCGCGCTGGCCAGGGCATTACCCGGCGCGGCGGATATTCGGCATGATCCATGACTACACCGGTACCTCGTTCGGGCTGGTGGTGGGCGGCGAACCGGCATTGCCACTGTATGCGGTGATGGTGTGGGTCAACCTGGGCAACGGCATGCGCTACGGCTCGCGCTACCTGGCGATTGCCACCGGCCTGGCCTTGCTCGCGCTGCTGATCGTGTATCGGCTGACGCCACTGTGGCAGGCGCAGCCGTTCATGGTGCTGATGCTGATGATCACCAGCACGGTGATCCCGGTGTACGCGCATATCTTGCTTGAGCGCACGCGCAAGGCTTCCGAAGAAGCCATCGCCGCCAACCTGGAAAAATCGCGCTTCCTGGCTCAGGCCAGCCACGATCTGCGCCAGCCTATTCACTCCATCGGCCTGTTCACCGCCTGTTTGCGTGAAGCGCAGTTGGGCGAGGCTGAGCAGCGCTTGGTGGACAATATCGACCGCTCGCTGCTCAACGTGTCGCAGCTGTTCCGTTCGATTCTCGACCTTTACACCCTCGACAACGGCAGGCTGTTGCCCAAGTACCAGGTGATTCACTTGGGCGAATTCCTCGCCGACCTGGTGCGCCAACACGCCGAAGCGGCGCATTGGGCCGGGGTGCAACTGCGCCTGCGACCGTGTGCGCATTGGGTACAGGTCGACCCCGCGATGTTGGCGACGATGGTGCAAAACCTGCTCTCCAATTGCTTTAAATACGGCGCACAACGGCCCGTGCTGATCGGCGTGCGCGTGCGCGACGGCGGCTTGTCGGTGGAGGTGCATGACCAGGGGCGCGGTATTGCCGAGGAGCATCAGGTGAAGGTCTTCGAAGAGTTTTATCGGGTCCGCCAACTGCGCGACAAGGACGTCGAAGGCGTGGGCCTGGGGCTGTCCATCGTCAAGCGCCTGGGGCAATTGATGGGGGTGCAAGTGAGCCTGCGATCACGGGTGGGCCATGGCACCTCTGTGAGCCTGCATGGCCTGGCATTGGCGACGGCGCCACGCCAACCGGCTGCGCGCGACGACGCGCGCCAGGCCGGCCTGCTGACGGGGTTGAAAGTCTGCCTGGTGGAAGATGACCACAACGTGCTGCTGGCCACCCAGGCCTTGCTGGAGCGCTGGGGTTGCGAGGTGCAGGCCGAATCCAGCGGGCAAGGCCTGGCCAGCGACTGCGACATCATCGTCGCCGACTACGACCTGGGCAACCACGCCACCGGCATCGAGTGCATCGACGCCCTGCGCGAGCAACGCGGCTGGGCGGTGCCGGCGCTGATCCTCACCGGCCACGACGTGGAGAAAATCCAGGCGGCCTTGCACGACCGCCAGATCGCGATTCTGTCCAAACCGGTGCGGCCTGCAGAACTGCGCGGCACGCTGCGTGACCTCAGCCAATCGGGCGTTACTGGTTAAACGGCGTCAGGCCATTGCCCCGGGCGCCCTTGGGCTGGCAGTAGGCGGCAGGCTTCATCAGGCCAAAGCTGGCCACGGCAAACATGCCACCGCTGGCACCGCTGGGCACGGAGCAGTTGTAATCGCCGGAGGCGGCGCTGGCGATGTAGTAGGTGGTCATGGAGTCGCTGCGTACATTGGAGATACGCTTGACCGGTTCACCGAGGTTGGTTTCCGACAGCGTCTTGAGATGGTCTTCGCTGGGCTTGACGTTGCTGCAACCGGCGACACCGATGATCAGGGCGCCGAGCAGGGTGAGACGGGTAACGGGAGCGTGCAGGTTCATGATGCTTCTTCCTTGGGATTGTTTTGGTTTTTCCAACGCGCAATGCACCCTCGCGCAACAGGTGTGCGGTGCCGGGGGGAGCGTTGGAAGTGCCGAGGAATATAGCGCCGCCGGGTAAAGGGGTCGATTAGCACAAGTGTGCTAATGGCACGGTGAGGTCATGGATGGAGAGAGCAATGCTAGCGATCAAACGCGCCACCCAAGCGGACGCCCAGGCGGCGTTCGACATTCGTCTGTTGGCCATCCGCAGCCAATGCATCGGCGCCTACACCGCTGAGCAAATGGCGCTGTGGACACGCGGCAGCGCCGAAGACGGTTACGACACACTGATGGACAAGCCGTTTTACCTGGGCTGGGTCAATGACGTACCGGTCGCCACCGGCATGCTCGATCTGGACAACAACGAAGTGGGCGCCCTGTTTGTGCTGCCGGCGTTTACTGGCCGAGGTTACGGCAAGACCATGCTGGATCACCTGGAAAAGCTCGCGCGGGAACTGGCGATTGAAGAGGTCGTGCTGGACGCGACGTTGAATGCGGCGAGTTTCTACCGGGCCTGCGGGTATGTGGGTGAGGAGCAGGCGGTGTATCACTCGCCTTCGGGGTTGGCGTTGGCGTGTATCCCAATGGTAAAACGGCTTTGACTCTTGCCACAGTTGAGCTTGTCGCTGGGGGATTTGTGTATGTCGCGATGGCCCTGCGAACTGAGATCTAACCAACACAGCCGATCCCCTGTGGGAGCTGTCGAGCTTTAGCGAGGCTGCGAAAGCGGTGGGTCAGGCTACTTATGTATCGCCAGTGCCGCCGCCTTCGTAGCCTCGCCGGGGCTCGACAGCTCCCACATTGGATCTTTGTTGCTGGGGGGGGTGTATGGCGCGATGGCCCTGCGAACTGAAATCTAACCAACACAGCCGATCCCCTGTGGGAGCTGTCGAGCTTTAGCGAGGCTGCGAAAGCGGTGGGGCAGGCAGCTAATATTTCGCCATTGCCGCCGCCTTCGCAGCCTCGCCGGGGCTCGACAGCTCCCACATTGGATCTTTGTTGCTGGGGGGGTTGTGTATGGCGCGATGGCCCTGCGAACTGAGATCTAACCAACACAGCCAATCCCCTGTGGGAGCTGTCGAGCTTTAGCGAGGCTGCGAAAGCGGTGGGTCAGGCTACTTATATGTCGCCTGTGCCGCCGCCTTCGCAGCCTCGCCGGGGCTCGACAGCTCCCACATTGGATCTTTGTTGCTGGGGGGATTTGTGTATGGCGCGATGGCCCTGCGAACTGAAATCTAACCAACACAGCCGATCCCCTGTGGGAGCTGTCGAGCTTTAGCGAGGCTGCGAAAGCGGTGGGTCAGGCAGCTAATATTTCGCCATTGCCGCCGCCTTCGCAGCCTCGCCGGGGCTCGACAGCTCCCACATTGGATCTTTGTTGCTGGGGGGATTTGTGTATGGCGCGATGGCCCTGCGAACTGAGATCTAACCAACACAGCCGATCCCCTGTGGGAGCTGTCGAGCTTTAGCGAGGCTGCGAAAGCGGTGGGTCAGGCTACTTATGTATCGCCAGTGCCGCCGCCTTCGCAGCCTCGCCGGGGCTCGACAGCTCCCACATTGGATCTTTGTTGCTGGGGGGGTGTATGGCGCGATGGCCCTGCGAACTGAGATCTAACCAACACAGCCGATCCCCTGTGGGAGCTGTCGAGCTTTAGCGAGGCTGAGAAAGCGGTGGGTCAGGCAGCTAATATTTCGCCATTGCCGCCGCCTTCGCAGCCTCGCCGGGGCTCGACAGCTCCCACATTGGATCTTTGTTGCTGGGGGGGTTGTGTATGGCGCGATGGCCCTGCGAACTGAGATCTAACCAACACAGCCAATCCCCTGTGGGAGCTGTCGAGCTTTAGCGAGGCTGCGAAAGCGGTGGGTCAGGCTACTTATATGTCGCCTGTGCCGCCGCCTTCGCAGCCTCGCCGGGGCTCGACAGCTCCCACATTGGATCTTTGTTGCTGGGGGGATTTGTGTATGGCGCGATGGCCCTGCGAACTGAAATCTAACCAACACAGCCGATCCCCTGTGGGAGCTGTCGAGCTTTAGCGAGGCTGCGAAAGCGGTGGGTCAGGCAGCTAATATTTCGCCATTGCCGCCGCCTTCGCAGCCTCGCCGGGGCTCGACAGCTCCCACATTGGATCTTTGTTGCTGGGGGGATTTGTGTATGGCGCGATGGCCCTGCGAACTGAGATCTAACCAACACAGCCGATCCCCTGTGGGAGCTGTCGAGCTTTAGCGAGGCTGCGAAAGCGGTGGGTCAGGCTACTTATGTATCGCCAGTGCCGCCGCCTTCGCAGCCTCGCCGGGGCTCGACAGCTCCCACATTGGATCTTTGTTGCTGGGGGGGTGTATGGCGCGATGGCCCTGCGAACTGAGATCTAACCAACACAGCCGATCCCCTGTGGGAGCTGTCGAGCTTTAGCGAGGCTGCGAAAGCGGTGGGTCAGGCAACTTATGTATCGCCAGTGCCGCCGCCTTCGCAGCCTCGCCGGGGCTCGACAGCTCCCATCGTTGATTTCATTCGGCGCCGAAGGCTGTGCACAGTGTTTGAATAACCTGTTCCACGGTGGGACCTTGGACGGGTGGCGGTGTAAGGCTCTCGCCAAATTCGCGCCATACGAACAGCGTCAGCTCAGCCCCATCGGTCAGCCCTTGTTCCTTTGAGCCAAAACCTTGCAGCATCCGATAGCGCTCATCCCGCCAAAACGCCTGCTCCACCCAGTCATGCACCGGGATGAAGTGAAAGTGCAGCGGCAAGCCCGGCATGTGTCCGTAGCGGCTGATATACAGCCACTTCGGCCGCAGCTGTGCCTCCATCACCCGTTGGGTTTTGGCGAGCAGGCCACCCAGTTCAGCCAACGCGGCCTCGGGCATAGCCGCCAGGGAGTCGATCTGCGCTTTGGCGCCCAGCATCAGGTAACCCGGCAGCTTTGAGGTCAGATGATGATTGAGCAACCAGTGCTCGGTTTCATGAAGGATGAAGGCGGGGTCGATCTGCATGCGCATGCGTCCATGAGAGCCGGGCGGGCAGGATAACAAGCATGGGCGGCTGTATCTCACAAAAGCTGGTGATCTGTGTCTGTCGCTGCGTGTGCCAGGCGGATAGTGTCGTGCCACGTTAACTGACAACCGAGCCCACCATGGAACTCACCGCTGTCCCGTTTGGCACCACCGACTGGTCCACCGTCGAGCCGGAACTTCACCCGGGCATTACCGGCAATGCCCTGTGGCGTACCTGCCACTTCGGCACCACCCGCGTGCGCATGGTCGAGTACACCCCTGGCTATCTGGCCGATCACTGGTGCTGGCGCGGGCATGTATTGCTGTGTCTTGAAGGGGAATTGCACACGGAATTGGAAGACGGCCGCCAGTTCACGCTGACGGCCGGGATGAGTTACCAGGTGGGCAATGACATGGAAGGCCATCGCTCATCCACCCACAGTGGTGCGAAGCTGTTTATTGTGGATTGAGGCGCACGATCAACTTGCCGAAATTACGCCCCTCCAGCAGCCCGATAAACGCCTCAGGTGCCTGGGCCAGACCGTCGATGATGTCTTCGCGAAATTTCAGTTTGCCCTCGGCGATCCACTGCGCAGCTTCCTGCAAGAACCTGTCTTGTTGTTGGTCGACAAATTCGGTCTGGATAAACCCGCGCACCGTCAGGCTCTTGGCGAGGATGTCATGCATCGTCGCCGGCAGCCGGTCGGCCTGTGCGTGCTGGATAGCGCCGTCGTTGTAGTGGGCGATCAGCCCGCACACCGGAATCCGCGCGAAGTTATTGAGCAGTGGGCGCACCGCGTCCCACACCGGCCCGGCGACGTTTTCGAAGTACACATCAATGCCGTCCGGGCAGGCCTTGGCCAGTTGCTCGGCAAAGTCCGGCGCGCGGTGGTCGATGACTGCATCAAAGCCCAGTTCATCCTTCACGAAAGCACACTTGTCGGCGCCGCCGGCGATCCCCACGGCGCGGGCACCCTGCAGCCGAGCGATCTGGCCGACCACCGAGCCGACTGCGCCACTGGCCGTTGCCACCACGACGGTATCGCCCGGTTTTGGCTTACCGATATTCAGCAGCCCGGCGTAGGCGGTAAACCCCGGCATGCCGAGTACACCGAGCGCAGTGGTGGGATGGGCGATGCTGGGGTCGAGGCGGCGCAAATCCTGGCCGTTGGATAAGGCAAAACGCTGCCAACCGGCGTAGGCCAGCACTGTATCGCCTTCGTGCCAATCGCTGTGACGCGACTGTTTGATGCGCGCGACGGTGCCACCCACCATCACTTCGCCAATGCCCACCGGCTCGGCATAGGATTTGGCCGCGCTCATGCGCCAGCGCATATAGGGGTCGAGGGACAGGTAGAGGTTTTCCAGCAACACTTCGCCGTCGGCGGGTTCGGGGACCGGTGAGTGTTCCAGGCGGAAGTCGCTGGTTGTCGGGCGCCCGTCGGGGCGTGCGGCCAAAACGATGCGTGTGTTTTCGGTGTGGTTCATGGCGTATTACTCACTGATTGAACAGGCTGAGCAGCGTAGCCATGGGCAAGCTATCAAGGTAGGCTCATAACAGTTGATTCAGAGTTATGCCAAACATGATATCCGATGCCTTCGAACCGTATTTGCTGCGCACTTTCGTTGCGGTGTGCCACCACGGCAGCCTCAGTGGCGCCGCCCAGCAGGCGGGCAGGGCGCAATCGGCCCTGAGTGCGCAGATTCGCCGTCTGGAGGAGCTGCTTGGGCAACGCCTGCTGCGCCGAACTGGGCGTGGTGTGGTGCCCACCACCGAGGGTGAGTTGTTGCTCAGCTACGCCACACGCATCCTGGCCCTGGGTGAAACGGTCGCCACACGCCTGAAGGAGCGTACGGTGATGGGCACTGTGCGCGTGGGCTTGTCCGAAGACGTGGCGGTCACTACCTTGCCGGCGGCGCTGGGCCGTTTGCGCCGCACCTGCCCGCATATGCACATGGAAATCACCGTGGACCACGGCGATGCGTTAGCGCAGCGCTGGCACGACGGCCTGTTGGATGTGGCCATCGGCGTCAGCTCGGTATTCGCCGCCGACCCGGTGCGCACCTGGAATGTGCCGCTTTATTGGGTGTGCGCGATTGACGATGAAGTCGATCCAGCGCTGCCTCTGGACGTGATCGTGTACGCCGAGCCTTGCGCGTTGCGACGCTTGATGTTCGACGCATTACTGGCGGCCGGTCGCGACTTTCGCGTGACCGTCACCAGCCCGAACGTCGGTGTGATCAGCGCGGCTGTCGAAAACGGTTTGGGCGTTGCCCTGTTGCCTGCCGACAATATCAACCCGCACACCATGCGCGTGATTGCGCTGGCGCCCGCTGGCAATGCCGCATTGAGCGTCAACTATGGGTTGTTCGCGGTGCCGCGCCAGACCGAAAGCATCCGTGCCACGGTCGAATTGCTCAGCGAGGGGTTTCATTTGATGACGCAACCTAGGGTGAAGGGTCTCAGCCTTTGCGATACACCGCCCCCAACTCCCGCGCCAGCCCAATAAAATTCTGCAACGGCGTCGACGGATTAAACGTGCGCCGCACCAAAGTAATCGGCGCCAGCAGCTTGGGCCTGGCGTCTTTTATTCGGCAATACACCACGCTGTCACGGTGCACATCGCGCATCGACGCCGGCACCACGGAGATGCCTTCACCAGCCGCCACCAGGCTGACGTTGGTCAGCATGCGTTCCACTTCAAAGGCAATCCTGGGTTCGAAACCGGCGTTCTGGCAGGCGGTGATCAAGTTGGCGTACATGCCCGGCGCGCCAGGGCGGCGTACCAGAATAAAGCGTTCGTCCTTGAGTGCGCCAATGGGGATGGCGCTGTCGGCGGCAGCCAGCAATGGGTGGCCGGTGGGCAGGACCAGTAGCATTTCTTCGTTGAGCAGGCGGTGGAAGGTCAGGCTTTGATGGGTACTGACCGGGGCGCGCAGGATGCCGACGTCGATGCGCTTTTCGATGGCGTCCTCGGTCAATTCCCGGGCGCTGCCTTCATTGATCGAAAGCTCTACCGCCGGGTAGTGCTCGCGGTAGGCGCGGATGATGCGCGGGATCAGCGCGTGGGCGGCGGCCGAACTGGTGAAGCCGATGGCCAGGGTGCCCTCGATGCCCTGGGCCACGCGGGAGGCCTTGAGTGCGCCATGCTCAACACGCGCCAAAATGGCTTGGGCTTCTTCAAGAAACACCAGGCCACCGGCCGTCAGGTCCACGCCCTTGGGGTGGCGCTTGAAAAGATCGAACCCCAGCTCCTGCTCCAGGGCGCGAATCTGCTGGCTCAGGGGCGGTTGTTGCATGTTCAGGCGTGCGGCGGCACGGGTGAAATGTCGTTCTTCGGCCACCATGATGAAATAGCGTAAATGGCGAAGTTCCATGGTGGCCTATCCCGTGACAAGACGCAGTGGTGGGCGGCCGCAAGCGGCCCGGCCGTCAATATGCCCAAAGCCTGCGACCACCACAATCCGTTCAGCGTTTGCTGTCGGCCAGCTTGTCGAAGGCCTGGTCGAGATGGGTTTCGGCGCCTTTGAGCTTTTCACGCCGCTCCTTGAGCCACTGCTGATCAGCCTGCAGCGTCTTGCGCGCCTCTACCAGCATGCGCTTGACCTCCTGTGGCTGCGGGCCGCCGGTGCCTTTGCGGGTCTGGACCATGTTGGTGGGCGACAGCGCCGCTCTAAAACCTGCTTCATCGAGCGGCAGGGTATTGGGCGTCCATTTGTACTTGTCCGCCGCCTGGCTATACAGCTTCTGCGCGTCGGCATAGGCGAAGGTCTTCGGCGTGGTGCCGTTGCTGCGCGCTTCGGTGACGATCAGCGAGGCAAAGCTGTGGCCGATGCGAAACGGCACTTTGTACTGGCGCTCCAGCGTGTCGGCCAGTTCCATCGAGGTGGTCCATTCCGACTCCAGTTCTTCGAGCGCGCGCTGCGGGTTGATCTGCAGCGCGTCGAGCACCGCGTCGAGGCTGTGGAACATCTCCTGAGTCGAGCGGAACACGCCCAGCGAGTCGAAGGCGAACTTGTAGTCGGTCATGCCGGTGGTGACGTTATGCGCGCGCAAGGTGACGGCCTGGGCCAGACCCACCACGTCAGAGGCACTCTCACGCGCGCGCATCAGCAAGCCCGGGTTGCGTTTTTGCGGCATGGCGCTGCTGGTGTAGGTGGCTTCCTCATCGAGCAACAGCCAGGGGCGAATCTGATGATACTGGGTGTGGATATCGCCAATCATCGCGCCCACACGGATGGCGGACGATGACGCCATATTGGCCGCTTCGATGGGAATGTCATAGGTCGAGACCTGGCTTGAATCCAGCGAGTTTTCGCGCACGCCATCAAAGCCCAGCAGCTCGGCCAGGCGCTCACGGTTCAGCGGATACGCCGAGTTCGCCAGCACGGCGGTGCCCATCGGGCTCTGGTTAAGGCGTGTGTACAGCTCGCGGATACGCTGGCCGTCGCGGTCGAACGCGGCTTCAAAGGCCAGCAGGTAATGCGCATAGCTGATGGGCATGGCCTGCACGCCGTTGGTGTAGGCGGGCACCAGGGTGTCGACGTTTTTGTCGGCGATGTTCAGCAGGCGTTGGCGTGTGGCGTTGAGCGCTTCGCTGTAGGCCAGCACCTGGCTGCGCAGGGCGGCCAGGCGGTAGGTGGCAAGCATGTCCTGGCGGCTGCGGCCGGAGTGGATCAAGGAGGCTTCGGGACCGATCTTGTCGGTCATGATTTTTTCCAGTTGCAGCACATCACTGGGGCGCGTGCCGCCGGGCTGCTCGGCCTGGGCGATGGCGTAGCGCACACCGCCGGCGATCTTCTGGCCCATCTCGGGCTTGACGATGCCTTCTTCGGTGAGCATCACGATCGAGGCTTTGTTGATGCGGTTGAGCCAGGCGAATTGGGTCTGGGTGGGGTCGCCCTTGGCCTTGTGTCCGGTTTGGGAACTGTCGGGCGTGGCGCCGACCTTGGCCGCTTGGGCCGCGCATTGTTCGGTGGTGGTGCAGGGCAGCTCGCCAGTGTTGGCGGCATAGGCGCTGAGGCTGTTGAACAGGGCAAAGGCCACGGCAAGGGAAAGCAGGCTTTTCACAGCACGTTGGGGGGATGTGTTGTTCACAGAGACACCTGATTTATTGTTGGAATTATGGGCCGACGTTGCGGCGCAATCAGGCTAGCGGGTGTTTGAGTAGATTGAAAATATATAGAAAGTGTTGATGGCAGAGGTTTTGGATATGGCTAATAGCGCTTGCCAGATTAAGATCAAAAGCACATTTGTGTGCGCCGCGAACTGCTTTTCTGTGGGAGCTGGCTTGCCTGCGATGGCATCAACGCGGTCTACCTCACACACCGAGGTGTTTGCATCGCAGGCAAGCCAGCTCCCACATTCATCAGCGGTTCTCAGTGCATCTTGCTGTGGTCCATGTCACCCATATCGGTCAGCGCGTGGGCAGGGGCTGTTACTTCAACGGTCTGCTTCTCACCCTTGGCGTTTTCCACGGTCAAGGTCAACGGCACCTGGTCGCCTTGCTTGATCTGGCCGGTGAGGCCCATGAGCATCACGTGGTAGCCCTCCGGGTCGAGTTTGACCGCTTTGCCGGCAGGCAGGGCCACCGAATCCACCGGGCCCATGCGCATCACGTCGTCCTTCATGCTCATCTCATGAATCTGCACGTCCTTGGCCACAGGCGACTTCACGCTGAGCAATTTGCTGTCGCTGTCGGCGGTGACGGTCATGAACGCGCCGCTGGAGGTCTGGCCCGCCACGGTCGCGCGTACCCATGCATCGCTGACCTGAACCTGGGCGCTGGCGTGCGCCGCGAGGCCCAGCAAGGTGAGGCCGAATGTCAGGCGCTTGAGGGTTTGAACGGCAGTCATTAGCAGACCTCCATGACGGTGAGCAGGTCTTCTGCGCACTCTTTAGCGGTAAGGGATGCCGACAGGCCCAGGCGTAGATTGCCGCGGGTGTCGAACACGAAACTGGTGGAGGTGTGGGACAGGGTGTAGGTGTCTCCGGCCGGGATCTTTTCATAAAAGATTCCGAACTCCTTGGCGGCCACGGCGATTTCTTCCGGGGTGCCATACAGCGCTTCGAAGCTGGGGTCGAAGGCCTTGACGTAGCGGTCGAGCAATTCGGGTGTGTCACGCTCGGGGTCGAGGGTGATAAACACCACCTGCATGATTTTGCCATCGCGGCCCATCAGCTTCTTGGCCTGGGCGGCGCGGGCCAGGGTGGTGGGGCACACGGCCGGGCATTGGGTGAAGCCGAAGAACACCACCGGCATCAGGCCACGGTACGAACTCAGGGTGACGGTTTCGCCGTCGGTGTTCTTGAGCTTGAAGGTGCGGCCCATGATCTTGTCACTGAGGTCCTTGCCGTACTTGAAGTTCAGCTTGGGGCTGTAGTCACAGCCGCCCAGCAGGCTGCCCAGGCCCAGCAGGCCCATACCGGTCAGCACTTTGCGGCGGGTGAATAACGTACTCATCAACTGTGCATCCTGTGAAACGCCTGCATTGCTCTGGATCTACAGTTCAGGCTTTGAAAAGGAGTAATGATGCGGGCGCACAGTCTACCAACCCCGGCCAGCCCACGTAATCTGCGACGTTCTGCCACAGGGGCGCGTGGCGCTTCATCCTTTTGCGGCTTCGGTGGTAGAGTCGCCGCCATGAAATTGAGCCACCCCGACCGTTCACTGATCGCCTGGGCCCTGTACTTCTGCGTGCTGATGAACCTGTTCGTCTGCGGTTTGGGGCATGGGCAGATGATGGGCCTGCAGCTCAATGGTATCGGCGGGGCGTTCTGTTCGGTGGACGGCAGCCAGGCGCCGCTTTCCGACAAAGGGTCAGGAAACACGGCCTCCAGCAACATCTCGAACTACTTTGCCTGCCCGGTGTGCGCGGCCGTGACCGTGGCCATCGTATTCATGATCGGCCTGGCCTGGCTGCTCGGCCTTGGGCAAACCCCGCGCCCGGCCCATGAACGGCGCAACAAGGCACCGCCACGCTATTGCTGGCCGTCGGCCAACCCTCGCGCTTCCCCCACTTTCTGACGTGTGCCTTGGGCTTCCTGTGATCAGGAGGCGTTCTATCGTCACGACTGTGAGTGCGTTTCATGAACCCACCTTTGCCAGCAGGCGCCAGCCGCCTGGTCAGCAAGGCATCCCGGCGTTTGCGCGCCGAACCCTTGCGCCCCGAATACCCAAGCAATTCGCGCTGCTTCGTGCACCTGGATGCACGTCTGTTGCCGTATTGGCACACCTTGTTCGATATCTGCCCGGCGCTGCTCAAGCTCGACCCTCCGGAGGGCTTGAACTTGTTCCGCAGCTTTATGACCTGGGCCTATCGCAACCAGGTCGCCCAGGATTGGACCTATCACCTGAATGTGTGCCGCTGGCTGTTGGCGTCCTCGTATCGGACGCGCATCGATGAGGAGCCGATCGAAGCCTTTATGGCGGCCGCGGCAGCACGCTGGATCAATGCCGATGAAAGCCAGGCCCAGGGCGTGGTCCTGGCCTGGCGAGACGCAAGGGTGTTCGACTGGAAGGGCAGCGCCTTGGCGGGCGTTGAGCATCAGATACTGCCGGACCCGGCAGGCGACTTTGCCTGGTGCCCGCTGGCCAAAAACGGTTTCAGCGGCTGGTTGCCGGTGCCGTAAGACCCTAAGAGCGTCCCAAAATCTCGTAGGAAACGGCCTGATGTTTCGTGCGGGCATCCTCATCAATTCTATTTTTTTGCCGGGAATGCCATCTTCACGGTCTTTGTAATGCACAGACTAATAAGAGGCTGAGATGACGAAAACTTCTGATGAGATGCCCCATTCCTTCTGCGCGAGCGACCGCTACGACCCGGTCAGTCGGGTCTTGCATTGGTTGATGGCAATTGTGTTTGCCTGGAGTTATTGCTCGGCGGTTGTCCACTTCCTGTCCTCCGATTCTGCGCTGGACAAGTGGCTATGGCCGTATCACAAGTCGGCGGGCCTGCTTTTGCTGGTGCTGCTGATACTGCGAGCCGGCTGGAACCTGCTGAACCGGCACAACCGCCCGCCGAGTTTCAACCGTGCGGCTGCTGTCGGGCATGCTGTGCTGTATGCGCTGATGTTCCTTATCCCTGTTATCGGGCTGGTACGCCAGTACGGCTCCGGTCGTGAGTTTTCGGCGTTTGGCCTGCCGATAATGGCGGGTTTCGAGGGCGATAAAATCCAGTGGATGATTGACCTGGGGCGCAATTTTCATAGCTTGCTGGGCTGGACAATGCTGGTGTTGATCGTCGGTCATATCGGCATGGTGATCGTGCATTCTCTGCGCGGCAATCCGCAGGTGTTGCGACGCATGACGGGAGGCGCCCGCCGGTTATGGCGCTAGGTCAACGGCCTTTTTTGGGGGCTTTTTTCTGGGTTTTCTTCCCGCCTTGCTGCTGAGTTGACGTGCCGCTGGAGGAGGTCTTTTCCTTCTGCGGCGTTTCAGCTTTTTTGTTGCTGTCCGACGGGCTGCTGGGGTATGTGCCCGGAGGCAGGGCCGAACCGGGTACGGCATCACCGAAGGCTGCGTAGGCGGGGGTTGCCAAGCACCCGGTCAGGCAAATCACTAACACGATCTTGCAGGAAATACCGGTCTTCATGACGAGAATCCTTTTCCATGCTTCACCTGTCAAAAGCTGCCCTTGCTCTGAATCCGAAGGGAGGCATTAATTGGGAGTGCAGGGGATCCGGCAAAGTTTTGATTTTTTTCGCCGCCACGACGAAAGGCCATGAACCGACATTTTTAATGAACCCTCACGCCGATCACTTGACCTAATGCATACGACCTCAGGAGGTGATGCATGCAAATAGACTATATCTGGATCGTGCTGGCGGTGATTTTGCTGGCGTTGGAATTGTGGGCGATCAACATCGTGTTGCGCAGCACCGGCGGCTGGGAGACCAAGGGGTTGTGGTTGATCATTCTGATTTTTGTGCCGTTGTTCGGGCTGATTGCCTGGGCCATGTTCGGGCCAAAACGTGAGATGGCCCAGCACCGTAAATAAATAGCACCGTAAATAACCAGCACCATAAATAGCACCGTAAACACTGAACACAAGCCACACAGCAAACAGGCGCCCCCGGGCGCCTGTTTGCGTTCAAGCCTGCCCGTTATCCCGCGACCGCCTTGGCAATCGCTTCGTTGAATGCCGGCAGGTCATCCGGTGTGCGCGAGGTGATCAAGGTCCAGCCATTGGCCTTGCACGCCTTGACCTGGGCATCTACCACGCCTGCAGCGCCGGCGTTTTCAAGGTCGATGCGCACGCTCTTGTATGCGGTGAGCGTCTTGCCTTCGATCACGCCGGCATCGATCAGCGCCCATGGCCCGTGGCAGATGGCGGCGACGGTTTTGCCGGCTTTGACGAAGTCGTTGATCAGCTTCAATGCGGCCGCGTCCTGACGCAGGGTGTCGGCATTCACGGTGCCACCGGGAATCACCAGCGCGTCGAAGTCACTGCTCAGCACCTGCGACAGCTTGACCTCGGATTCCACGGTCTGGTCCTTCTCGGTGTCGCCGACGAACGTCTGCACGGTGCCGCCTTTGCTGGAGCCATGCGTCACCGTCGCACCATAGCCACGCAATGTTTGCAGAGGCTTGAGCAGCTCGTCGCGCTCGATGCCGGTGTTGGAGGTGATGATGAGGATGTTCTTGCCGTTGAGTTGTGAGCTCATGGTCGAGTCTCTCCTGCTGGATGGATTAATCATGCGGTGTGGGAGAGTGGATCGAGCGTGGGCGGCAAAGGTTTAAATTAATTTGGACTTTTTTCTTGGGTGGTTTTCGAGGAGGGCCGACCTGCAAAAATCCTGAACTATCGAAAATCGCTGGCCTCTGCTGCATAGACGCCTGCTGCTTTTTGCGGGCCTTCTATTGCCTGGAGACTCACCATGACCGATCCCAAGACTGTCGACAAAACCCCGGAACCCATCAGCTCTGAAGATGCCCAGAAAGGCCGTCAACAACCTGCCAAGGGGCAGACGCTGGAACAGCCCAACCCGAAGACCAAAGCCGTGGACAAAGTGTTGACGCCCACGTCGATCAAGGACACTGAACGCCAGACTGACGCCATCAACGAGCAGGCCGCCAAGGCCGAGCGCAAGCTGGGCCACTGAGCATGGCCCGTTCGATCACGGCGTCTGAACTGGGCATTGAGCTTGCGCCCGACGATGACGCCAGCCTGTTCAAGTGGTTTATCGCCAGCTTCCTGATGGGCAAGCGTATTCAGGCGCCCATCGCGGCGCAGGCTTACAAGGTGATCGTGGAGCAAGAGGGCCGCGACACTGCACGCAAGTTGCAACATTGCACGTCGCGTGAGCTGGTTTCGATGCTCGGGCGTGCCCATTACGTGCGTTACGACGAAAGCACGGCGCAGCGTCTGCTGGACCTCAGCGCCAAGTTGAATGCCGAGTACGCGGGCAAGATCAGCCACATGCGCAGCGCCAGCGAAAACCGTGAGGCCTTCGAAAAACGCCTGGCCGAATTCGACGGCGTGGGGCCAAAAACCATCGAGATTTTCATGCGTGACGCGGCCAAGGTTCTGTTTTGATGGCACCGCTATTCGTGCGCTGTGCCGGCTGGAGTCTGCCGCGCGCACACTGGCCGGACTTTTCGGGCGTTCGGTTTTCGGTCAAGGCGCCCAAGGGCATCACCCATGAACTGCGCTTGCAGCTCTGCGAGACGGTACTGGATGAGTTCCTTGAGCAGTGCTTGCACTTGGGGGAGCAACTGGGCTGCCTGCTGATTCAATCACGCCGTGACCGATGGCTTGTTGCTACTCGACCTCTACCCGCAGCACTTCCAGGCCTAGTTGCTCATACGCCTCGACACTCGGCACATGCCACTCGGTGATCAGCGTATGAATACGGTTGCACGGCGCCACCACAAAGGGTTCTACCGCGCCGAGCTTGTCGGCCATGGTCACGGCCACCACGTGGGAGGCGCTGTCGAGCAGGGCTTGTTTGACCGTTACTTCATCGAAGTGCAGCGAAGTGATGCCCACTTGCGGGTGCAATGCACAGACACCGGTAAACAACAGGTCTGCCTGGATGCTCTGAATCAGGCGTACAGCTTCGTGGCCGCTGGTGGAGAGGGTCGCCGGGTTGATCTGGCCACCGGCCAAAATCACTTTGACATTTGGGTGGTCCGCCAAGGCGATGGCAATCATCGGTGACGGCGTGACCACCGTCAGGCGAATGGCGTGCGGCAATGACTGGGCAATACGCAGCGTGGTTGAGCCCGAATCGAACAGCACAATCTGGCCGTCTTCTACGCGGTCCGCCGCGAGTTGCGCGAGGTGGCGCTTGGCTTCGTTGGTCTCGCCGACGCGGGTGAAAAAATCCTTGCCGGTGTCTTTGGGCCGGGGCAAGGCGCCGCCGTGTACGCGTTGCAGCAGCCCGGCGGCGGCGAGTTCGCCGAGGTCGCGGCGGATGGTGTCCTGGGACACGGCGAAGTGCTCGACCAATTCTGACGCAGTGACTTTGCCGTCGCGCTCCAGCAGCAGCAAAATCTTCTGTTTGCGCAACGAAGGCAGGTCGATAGCTTGATGTGTGTTATGCATGTTTGTGCGTCTTTCTGCGTGTTTATGCAAGATTAATCACCCGTCCACGCAAACGCAATGGCTGGTTACCAAGCCGATGGGCGGTTACTCTCCAGGCTCAGTTCAGGGAGAGGTGACCTAGATGCCGTTGATCACAACCATCGAAGATTTACGCAGGCTCGCGCAAAAACGTGTCCCACGGATGTTCTACGATTACGCCGACTCCGGCTCCTGGACTGAAAGCACTTACCGGGCAAATGAAAGCGATTTTGCCCGCATCCAATTTCGTCAGCGGGTGGCGCGCAATATCGATGAGCGTTCAATCCGCGCCAGCATGATCGGCCAGGACATGGCCATGCCCGTGGCTTTGGCGCCCACTGGGCTGGCGGGCATGCAGCATGCCGATGGCGAGATCCTCACCGCCCGCGCGGCTGCCGCTTTTGGCGTGCGTTATACCTTGTCGACCATGAGCATTTGTTCGCTGGAAGACATCGCCGCCCACGTTGGCCAACCGTTCTGGTTCCAGTTGTATGTGATGCGTGATCGCGCGTTTATGCAGCAGTTGATCGAGCGCGCCAAGGCTGCCGGTGTGGACGCGTTGGTGCTGACTCTGGATTTGCAGATCCTCGGCCAACGCCACAAAGACTTGATCAACGGCTTGTCGGCGCCGCCCAAGCTGACTGTGCCGAATATCCTCAATATGCTGACCAAGCCGCGTTGGGTGGCGGGCATGCTCGGCACCAAGCGCCATGGCTTCGGCAATATCGTCGGGCATGTCAAAGGCGTGGCCGATATCACTTCGCTGTCATCCTGGATCGGCCAGCAATTCGACCCGCGCCTGAGCTGGGACGATGTGGAATGGATCAAGCAATGCTGGGGCGGCAAGCTGATTATCAAGGGCATCCTGGATGTGGAAGACGCGCGGCTGGCCGCTAATTGCGGTGCGGATGCGCTGGTGGTGAGCAACCACGGTGGGCGCCAGCTCGATGGCGCACCGTCGAGCATCAGCCAATTGGCGGCGATTGCAGAGGCTGTGGGCGAGCAGATTGAAGTGTGGCTCGATGGCGGCATTCGCTCCGGCCAGGACGTGCTCAAGGCCATGGCATTGGGGGCCAAAGGCACCATGATCGGCCGGGCGCATTTGTATGGTTTGGGCGCGTTGGGTGAAGTCGGTGTGACCAAGGCGCTTGACATCATCGCCCGCGAGCTGGATGTGTCGATGGCACTGTGTGGCTATAACGATATACGCGATGTGAATCGCGAGATTTTGCTGCCGGGTAGCTTTCCCACAGGGGTTTGCTGAGCAAAAAAATCGTAAAAAAGTAAAAAGAGTTGTCCACGAAAACCGTGGGTATCTCTGTGGATAACTTTGCGAAGGCCCGGCAGGGTTGGCGATTTAACCTTCGGTTAATATTTGATCAGATTCTATTTTGGACCAGTATGGGCAGGGTTGGCGCTTGACAGCCAAGCGCGAACCCAGTGCCGAAAACTGCTATTACGACTCGCCGTCGCGACCTGTGGAGTGCGTGGCGATGGTTGCTGGCGTCGTTGCTGGCATCTTCGCCTGCATGAGTTTTTCCAGGGCCTGGCCATAACTGCGACCCGCCAGGCTCATGCTGTTGTTGTGGGTGGCGCCGGGTACGAGCAGCAACCGCTTGGGCTCCTGGGCGGCTTCAAACAACTGCTGGCTGAAACGCGGTGGCACGTACTGGTCGGCCAGGCCGTGCACCACCAGCAACGGCATGTGCACGTCGGCAATCTTGTCGATGGAATCGAATTTCTGCGACAGCAGCCAACGCACCGGCAATGAGGTATTGGCCACGGCGGTGGCCGCATCCCCCAGGGAAGTAAAGGTGGACTCGATCACCAGCCCGCGCACCGGCACAGGCGCTTGTTTGCTCAGCTCAGCGGCGAGATCGATAGCCACGGCGCCGCCCAGCGAATGCCCGTAGATCAGGCGTTTGCCGGGGTCGGGCTGCAATATCTGGAAACGTTCCCAGGCAATGCGCGCGTCCTCATACACACTGGTTTCCGACGGCAAATCACCGTGGCTCTGGCCAAACCCGCGATAGTCGATGGCCAGCACCGAGAAGCCCAGCGCGTGCAGTTGTTCAATGCGAAACAACTGCCCGGTAAGGTTCCAGCGCACGCCGTGCAGGTAGAGGATCGCCGGCGCATCCTTGTGGCCGGCCGGGTACCACCAGCCGTGCAGATTCTGCCCCGATTTGAAACTGGCCGGCTTGATATCGAATTCCTGCACCGCCTTGGGCAGGCCGGTGTACCAGCCGGCGGTGCCCGGCTCGATGCGAAACACCAGCTCACGCTCCTTGTGTTGCAGCACGGCGCAGCCCACCGGCAGGCCGACAATCAGGATGGCCATGCACAGCAGGGGAACCCAGCGCAGGCCCAGGCGGGACAGAAAACGAGAGGACATGAAGGTTCCAGGACAAAGGCGAAGCAGGCGTTTTACCAGATGGCGTGGGCCGGCAGGCATTAATTCGACGGCCGTAGAGGGGGATTGCTTGCAAAGTGTTGCTGCCTTGAACAACCTCTGCTCGGGTTGTTAGGGTGGGCGGCCGAACAGGAGAGCACAGACATGGATTTCACCGGCAAAACGGCAATCATCACCGGCGGCGCGCGCGGGCTGGGCCTCAGTTATGCACGGGCGCTGGCCCAAGGTGGCGCGCGGGTGGTGATCAGCGATATCGGCGCCAACAAGGTAGGCGTCGGCACTGATGCATCGGTGGTGCACGCGGCGGCCGCAGCCTTGCAGGCCGAAGGGCTGGCGGTGCTCGGGCATGGCGGCGACCTGTCTACGGACGAGGGTTGCCGACAACTGATCAGCTTCACCATCGAGGCTTACGGCCAGCTCGATATCCTGATCCATAACGCCGGTTGGGTCGGTTACCAGAACATCGCCGACCTCGACGCCGCGTTCCTCCAGCGCACCATGGACATCAACCTTTACGCGCCGCTCTGGCTGTGCAAGCACGCCTGGCCGCACCTGCTGCGCTCAGCGGCGCCGCGCATTATCCTGACCACCTCCGACCGCGCCATGTACGTGGAGTACGAGCAAACCGGGCTGGTGGCTTACAGCGCCGGCAAGATGGCGCAATTGGGCATCATGAATGCACTGAGCCATGAAGGCGCCGAGGCCGGCATCAACGTCAACGCGATCTCGCCGGTGGCCAAGACGCGCATGTGGGGCGTGACCGACGAACCGGATGAACTCAAGCCAGAGTGGGTGACGCCGGGCGTAGTGTTCCTGGCCTCTGGGCAGTGTCAGGACACGGGCTACATCCTGCGCGCCAGCAATGGTCAATTCACCGCCACGCGCTTCACCGAAAACCCAGGCGTGGAGTACCCGCGCAATCTCGCACGCATCAAGGCGGCCAATGCGCAAGAAGTCGCCGCCGCGTGGTCGCGCATCAAGCAGCCGCTGGCTCAGGCCGGCGTGACCAGTTGAACCCGATTACGCCCCTGCGCCTTGGCCAGGTACAGCGCCTGGTCGGCCTGGGACAATAAATGCGATAAGTCACTGCCCGCTGCCTGGGTGGTGACGATGCCGATACTCACGCTCAGAAAGCCCGGCGCCAGCAACTCCAACCGCGCAAACGCCAGGCGGATTCGCTCGGCCACTGCCAACGCATCGGTTTCATCGCTGCCTGCCAACAGGCAGGCGAACTCTTCGCCGCCAATGCGTGCGAACACATCCTCGTTGCGTAACGCGTCCTGCAGCACCTGGCTGAAGGCAATCAACGCCTGGTCGCCCATGGGATGGCCGAAGCTGTCGTTCAGGCGTTTGAAGTGGTCAAGGTCGCAAAGCAACAGGGCCGCGCATTGATGGCGGTGCAGCAGGTGTTCACCCTTGAGCATAAAGGCGCGGCGGTTGCCGATGCCGGTCAGCGCGTCACTGAAGGCGGCGGCCTTGAAGCGCAACTCGGCGCGCTCCTTGACCATCGCCAAGGTGACGTAGGCGATACCGATGGCGTACAGCATCGACTCAAACAGCATGAATGCAAAAAACGGCGTGCTTTCACTCTCCGAGGCCCGTTCGCTGTTGATCGGCAGGCCAGGGTCGGTAAAGGCGCGCACGCCATAAAAACCGGTGTGCCACAACGTCAGCACCAGGGCCGGCACGTAGGCCACTTCCAGGCTTTTGCGCTTGCGCCACAGCTCCAGCGCCGACAGCACGCCGTAGCCGGCAGCCAATAGTGAATACAGGGTGACGCGTGCCGACAGCGAGCCATAGAACGGCGGCACCAAACACATCAGCAACCACAGGACGGCGCCGGCGAGGATGCCCGGTACATTGGGTTTTTGTTGCACGAAGGTGCGCATGGCGGTCCAGTTCATGGCGGCGCTGAGCAGCAGCACCACGTTGCCGATGACCAGCGCGACAAAGTCCATGCCCACGCCGCGCACCACAATCAGCCCGGTGCCCAGGGCGGCGAGCAGCAGCATGCTGCCCAGATAGCCCAGGGTCGGTTCGCGGCCACGACTCCAGGCATGTACCGTGAGCAGGCCCATGAGGCCGAACACGAACATGGCTACCATCAATAGCGTCGGGAGGTGCAGCATCATTGGCGTGAACCTGGCGATCCTTCTTGGGTGGCGATTGTATCCGTAAGCAGGCCGCTTGACGCTGGTATTGCTGGCGCGACATGCTCCCGGCTTCTATGAGCAAAGGCCCGACCATGGACAACAGCCCTATTCGCATCACCGCTGAAGAAACCCTTTCAGACAGCTGGTACAACTTGAAAAAGTACAGCTTCGACCTGCGTCGCCAGGATGGCAGCTGGCAGGCCCAGACTCGTGAGGTGTATGACCGGGGCAATGGCGCGACCATTTTGTTGTACAACCGTGGGCAGCGCACGGTGCTGTTGATCCGGCAGTTTCGCATGCCTACGTTTGTCAACGATTACCCCGGCTACTTGATCGAAGCGGCCGCCGGGTTGCTGGACAATGCCAGTCCTGAAGAACGTATTCGCCTGGAGGCTGAGGAAGAGACCGGGTATCGCGTCGGTCATGTGGAAAAAATCTATGCGGCGTTTATGAGTCCAGGTTCGGTGACTGAGCGGATTCACTTTTTTATCGGTGAGTATACGCAGGCGGATCAGATTGGTACGGGGGGCGGGCTGGAGGAGGAGGGCGAGGATATCGAAGTGCTGGAGTTGGGGTTTGAGCAGGCGCTGGCGATGGTGCAGAGTGGGGAGATTGTCGATGGCAAGACCATTATGCTGTTGCAGCATCTGGAATTGCGGATGCTTAAAGATGGCTGGTGATTGAGTACATATCCGTTGCTGCGGTAACGGCTACTTAGGGTTCCGCTCTTACAGCGGGTCACTTTTGGCAAACGCCCCAAAAGTAACCAAAAGGTCTTCGCCCCACCACTCGGCACCTCGCTTAGGCTCGGTGTGCCCTCACTCCGGCTTGAATCCGTGGGCCGCCGCGATGGGCCATCCTTGGCCCAGCGCGGCTAACCCGGCGTCCTGCCGGGTTACCCACGGATTCAAGCCTGCGTTCGGCCATCGTGGTTAACGGGGCGCCTCAGATCAAAAGCAAGATCAAGATCTACAGCACGGCGGCCTGAAAGCCGACCTGAGTGGTTGGATCAAAAGCGAAAAGCGGTTTTGCATACACTGAAGAGCTGCTTTTCTGTGGGAGCTGGCTTGCCTGCGATGCAGACACCTCGGTACATCAGACACATCGAGTTGATGCCATCGCAGGCAAGCCAGCTCCCACATTAGACCGAGTATGGCTTTGCTGTTGCTGTTGCTCCGGCTCTTACATCCTTTTCGATGACGAAGTCAGCGGTCTTTTGATCTGCGCTTTTGATCTTGATCTGAAATCGCCCCGTCAAACACGATGGCCGGAATCTGACAGTGATTTGGGGGGTAAACCGGCAGGGATGCCGGTTTAGCCGCGCTGGGCCAAGGATGGCCCATCGCGGCGGCCCCCCAAATCACTGTCGGATTGCGGGCATGCCGAGCCACAGCGAGGCACCGAGTGTTGGGGCGAGGACTTTTTGCTTACTTTTTGGTCCTTCAAAAAGTGAGCCGCTGTAAGAGCGGAACCATAAGCCGCCGTTACCCAAATAATGGATATGCACACAACCCCAACCCCAACCCCAACCCCAACAGCCCCCCAATCCCGACTACCGGCTATTGTCAGAAATTTCCCACAAGAGTACAAATGTACTCCATGACAACCCTGACCCCCCGTCGCACCGCCATCCTGACCTTCATCCGCGACCGTATCGCGCAACAAGGCCAGCCCCCAAGCCTCGCCGAGATCGCCGAGGCGTTCGGCTTTGCCTCGCGCAGCGTCGCTCGCAAACACGTGGTGGCCCTGACCGAAGCCGGCTTCATCGAGGTCAACCCCAACCAGGCCCGTGGCATCCGCCTGCTCAACCAACCGGCGCGTCCCGAATGGCTGGACGTGCCCGTACTCGGCCGTGTCGCCGCCGGCCTGCCCATCGGCGCCGATGCCGAAGTGCACAATCGTCTGCAACTCGACCCCGCCACTTTCGCCAAAACCCCGGATTACCTGCTGCGTGTGCAGGGCGATTCGATGATCGAAGACGGCATCCTCGACGGTGATCTGGTGGGCGTACGCCGCAGCGTCGAAGCCTTGAACGGGCAGATTGTGGTGGCGCGCCTGGACGGCGAAGTCACCATCAAACGCTTTGAGCGCCACGGCGAGCAGGTGCGCCTGCTGCCGCGCAACCCCGCGTATCAACCGATTGTGGTCGGGCCGGATCAGGACCTGGCCATCGAAGGGGTGTTCTGCGGCCTGGTGAGGCAAGGTTGATGGGCGCCGTCGTTGCTCTGGATACGCTGTTCAATGGCGGCCGCGTCTGGAAAGGCCGGCCCGCTGTGCCACCGGCCAGCGTGCACCCCACTGGGCTGGCGGCGCTGGACGCGGTGTTGCCCACGGGCGGTTGGCCGGAGTCGGCGCTGAGTGAAATCCTGATGGCGAAGGAGGGCGTTGGCGAGCTGCAATTGGTGTTGCCAACCCTGGCCCGCTTATCAACGGCGGGCGAGCGGATTGTGCTGGTGGCGCCGCCCTACACGCCGTACCCCCACGCCTGGCAGAACGCCGGGGTGGATTTGCGCCAGCTTTCGGTGATCCAGGCCGAGGCGCGCGACGTGTTGTGGGCGGTGGAGCAGTGCCTGCGTTCGGGCAGTTGCGGCGCGGTGCTGTGCTGGCCGCGCAAGGCCGATGACCGCGCCTTGCGGCGCTTGCAGGTGGCGGCCGAGACCGGGCAAACCCTGGCGTTTGCCTGGCGCGCTTTGAGCGAGGCGGTCAATTCATCGCCCGCCGCCTTGCGCCTGGCCGTCGAGGCAAAACCTGCGCAAGTGCGGGTGCTCAAGTGCCGGGGCGGCTTGGCCCACCCGGCGCCGATAGCACTGGCGGGGCACTGAGGTTGCCATGCGCTGGGTGTGTATTGTCTTCCCGCAATTGGCGCTGGACGGGGTGCAGCGTGTGCACCCTGAGCCGGATCAACCGTTGGTACTGCTGGCCGGCACACCGCAGCGCCGCGTGCTGCAAACCGTCAATGCCGCCGCCCGCGCCTTGGGCCTGCGATCAGGTCAATCGCTGACGGCCGCGCATGCCCTGGCCAAAACCTTTGCCAGCGCCGAATACGACCCCGCCGAAATCGAGCGCTGGCAGCAGTTCCTCGCCGCCTGGGCCTACCGTTTCAGCTCTCAGGTCAGCGTGTATTACCCGCGTGCGTTGCTGTTCGAGATCGAGTCGAGCCTGGGCCTGTTCGGGCCGTGGCCGCAGTTCGAGGCGCGCTTGCGCCAGGAGTTGACCGAATTGGGCTTTCGCCACCGTATCGTCGCTGCGCCCAACCCGGCGGCGGCGCGGGTGCTGGCGAATATTTATGATGGTTTGGCGATCGGCGAGGACGCCTTGCAGCAGGCTCTGGCGCCACTGCCTATCGACCGCGCCGGTCTTGACCCGCAGACGTCCACGGCCTTGTCACGCATGGGCCTGCGTACGTTGGCCCAGGTGCAGGCGTTGCCTCGGCACACCCTGGCGCGACGCTTTGACGCCGGCTTGCTCAAGCACCTGGATGCCCTGAGCGGGCAGCGCCCACTGGCCCTGGCGTTTTACCAGCCGCCGGATCAGTTCGACGTGCGCATCGAGCTGAATTTCGACGTGCAATCCCACCAGGCGCTGCTGTTCCCGTTACGGCGCCTGACCGGTGACTTGTCCGCCTTCCTCTGCGGGCGCGACAGTGGCGTGCAGCGCTTCGACTTGCACCTGGAACACGCCCAGGCGCCCGACAGTGTGATCAAGGTCGGCCTGCTCAGTGCCGAGCGCGAACCGTCGATGCTGTTCGAACTGGCCCGTGGCCGCCTGGAACAGGTGCAAGTCACCTCTCCGGTGCGCGGGTTCCGCCTGGTGGCCCAGGACCTGCCGGTGTTTGTACCGCAACGCCAGGACCTGTTCGACGATCGCCCGCAACAAACCTTGCCTTGGGAGCAACTGCGCGAACGCCTGCGCGCACGGCTTGGCGATGAGGCCGTACAAAGCCTGCGCTTTCATGCCGACCACCGCCCCGAATGTGCCTGGCAGGCGAGCGCCGACAGCCGTGCGTGCCCGACCTTGCACAAAGTGCAGCGCCCCGGCTGGTTGCTGACTGAACCGACCTTGCTGGCCGAGCAGGGCGTGCAGATCCTGATGGGCCCGGAACGCATCGAATCCGGCTGGTGGGACGGCGCCGATATCCGCCGCGACTATTACCTGATCCGCACCCGTGCCGGCCAGCAAGGCTGGGCCTATCGCTGTGTGGGGCAGAACGACGGGCTGTGGCTGCAAGGCTGGTTCGCATGAGCTATGCCGAGCTGCATTGCCTGTCCAATTTCAGTTTCCAGCGCGGCGCGTCCAGTGCGCTGGAGCTGTTCGAACGTGCCAAGCGCCAAGGCTACAGCGCCCTGGCGATCACCGACGAATGCACCTTGGCGGGCATCGTGCGAGCCTGGCAGGCGGCGAAGGCGGTGGATTTGCCGCTGATTATCGGCAGTGAAGTGCGCATCGAAAACGGCCCGAAACTGGTGTTGCTGGTCGAAGACCTCAGCGGCTATCAACACCTGTGCCGCCTGATCACCCTGGCTCGCCGCCGCGCCGAAAAAGGCCGTTACCGCCTGCTGCACGCCGACTTCGAACAACCGATGCCCGGCCTGCTGGCGCTGTGGGTGGCCGAAGACAGCGACACCCAGGCCACCCTCCAATGGCTGCAACACACCTTCGCCGAACGCCTGTGGCTGGCGGTGCACCTGCACTGCGGTCAGGACGATGCGCGCCATTTGCAGCAGCGCCTGGCCCTGGCCGCCAGCCTGCAGATCCCGGCGGTGGCCTGCGGCGATGTACACATGCATGCGCGCGGGCGCCGGGCCTTGCAAGACACCATGACCGCGATCCGTCATCACGTGCCGGTGGCCGAAGCCGGCACGCGCCTGCACCCCAATGGCGAGCGGCATTTACGCAGCCTCGACGCGCTGGCAGCGTTGTACCCGCAAGCGCTGCGTGATGAAACCCTGGCCATCGCGAAACGTTGCACCTTTGATCTCAGCCAGTTGCGCTACCACTACCCACGCGAACTGGTGCCCGCCGGCCATGATGCCCAATCCTGGCTGCGCACCGTGACCGAGGAAGGCATTGCCCAGCGCTGGCCACACGGTGTTGACGCCAAGACCTTGCAGCAGATCAACAAGGAATTGCAGTTGATCAGCGACCTCGGTTACGAAAGCTACTTCCTGACGGTGCACGACATCGTGCGCTTCGCCCGCAGCCGTTCGATCCTGTGCCAGGGCCGTGGCTCGGCCGCCAACTCGGCGGTGTGTTTTGCCTTGGGCATCACCGAAATCGACCCAAGCCTGACGGATATGCTGTTCGAACGCTTCCTGTCCAAGGAGCGCAATGAACCGCCGGATATCGATGTGGACTTCGAACATGAACGCCGCGAGGAAGTGCTGCAGTACGTGTTCCAACGCTACGGCCGCACCCGCGCGGCGTTGACGGCGGTGGTCAGCAGTTATCACGCATCCGGCGCGGTGCGTGATGTGGCCAAGGCCCTCGGTTTGCCGCCGGACCAGATCAACGCGCTGGCCGACTGTTGCGGACGCTGGAGTGAAGATGCGCCGCCGCTTGCGCGCCTGCGCGAAGGCGGCTTCGACCCGCAAAGCCCGATCCTGCGGCGTGTGCTGACATTGACTCAACAACTGATCGGCTTTCCCCGGCACTTGTCCCAGCACCCTGGCGGTTTTGTGATTTCCGAATACCCGCTGGACACCCTGGTGCCGGTGGAAAATGCCGCCATGGCCGAGCGCACCATTATCCAGTGGGACAAGGACGACCTCGACGCCGTCGGCCTGCTCAAGGTGGATATCCTCGCGTTGGGCATGCTCAGCGCGATACGCCGTTGCTTCGACTTGCTGCGCCGCCATCGCAACCGCGATCTGGCGTTGGCGACGATCCCCAAGGAGGACCCGGCAACCTACGCAATGATCAGCAAGGCCGACACCATCGGCGTGTTCCAGATCGAGTCGCGGGCACAGATGTCGATGCTGCCCAGGCTCAAGCCGCAGAACTTCTATGACCTGGTGATTGAGGTGGCGATTGTGCGGCCTGGGCCGATCCAGGGCGGCATGGTGCATCCGTACCTGCGGCGCCGGAATAACGAAGAGCCCACCACTTATCCATCGCCGGAACTTGAGGCGGTGCTGAAGCGCACCTTGGGCGTGCCGCTGTTCCAGGAACAGGTGATGCAGATCGCCATGGTTGCCGCCGACTATGGCCCCGGCGAAGCCGACCAGTTGCGCCGTTCCATGGCCGCCTGGAAACGCCACGGTGGCCTGGAACCGCATCAGCAGCGTCTGCGCACCGGCATGCTCAAGAACGGCTACAGCGAGGAATTTGCCGCGCAGATTTTCGAGCAGATCAAAGGCTTTGGCAGCTATGGCTTCCCCGAGTCCCATGCGGCCAGTTTTGCCTTGCTGACCTACGCCAGTTGCTGGCTCAAGTGCCATGAACCGGCGGCGTTCGCCTGTGCCTTGATCAACAGCTGGCCCATGGGTTTCTACAGCCCGGACCAGATCCTGCAGGATGCGCGGCGCCATCGCTTGCAGATCCGCCCGGTGGATGTGCTGGCCAGTGACTGGGATTGCAGCCTGGAGCCTGTCGACGGCCAGCAACCGGCGATTCGCCTGGGGTTGCGCATGATCTCGGGGTTTCGTGAGGAGGATGGACGGCGCATCGAGGCGGCGCGCCAGCGTCGTGTGTTCAGTGACATTGCCGACCTGGACGACCGCGCCGGCCTGGATGCGCGGGCCCAGGCGTTGCTGGCGGATGCCGGGGCCTTGCGTGCGCTGGCGGGCAACCGGCACCGGGCACGCTGGGAAGTGGCAGGCGTGCATAAACAGCTGGGGTTGTTCGCGGGCCTGCCGAGCCCCGACGAAGCGGCGGTGCAATTGCCGGCGCCGACGGTTGGCGAAGACTTGCAGGCTGATTACGCCACGGTTGGCACCACCCTCGGCCCGCACCCGCTGGCGTTGCTGCGTGATGAGTTGCGCAAACGCCGCTGCCGCAGCTCTTTGGAGCTGATGGCGGTGGAGCATGGGCGCAATGTCAGCGTCGCCGGTCTAGTGACCGGGCGCCAGCGCCCTGGCACCGCCAGCGGCGTGACCTTTGTGACGCTGGAAGATGAATTCGGCAACCTCAATGTGGTGGTCTGGCGCGACCTGGCAGAACGCCAGCGCCTGGCGCTGGTCGGCTCGCGGTTGCTCAAAGTCGACGGGCGCTGGGAGGCGGTGGGTGAGGTGCGGCACCTGATTGCCGGGCGTCTTACCGACCTGACGCCGCTGCTGGAAGGCATTCATGTGCGCAGCCGGGATTTTCATTGAGGGCAGTGGTTTTTGTCGCCATTACCTCCTAACTTATAACAAGTGAAACCATCCGCCGCTGGCGCGCTCCAAAACGTTGCAAATACCCTCTCTTTGCACAGAGCCAACCGATGCAATTTTTATCCAACCCCTACGGCTGTGAAGGCTGGTCCGGTGAAATGGCCCAGCGTATCCGTGCTTTCGATTGGTCCGCCACGGATCTTGGCCCGATTGACACCTGGAGCGCCAGCCTGGCCTGCAACGTGCAGATGATGCTGGCCTCGCCCGTGCCGATGGTGATGCTGTGGGGGCGGGCGGGCTACATGATCTACAACGACAGCTATTCGGTGTTTGCCGGCGGTCGGCATCCGTACTTGCTCGGCACGCCGGTGGAGCTGGGCTGGCCGGAGGTGGCCGAGTTCAATCGCCACGTGGTCGACACCTGCCTGGCGGGCGGCACCTTGACGTTTAACAACAAAGACCTGGTGTTGTTGCGTAACGGCAAGCCGGAAACCGTCTGGCTGGACCTCTATTACAGCCCCGTCGCCGGGGACAATCAGCAGCCAGCCGGGGTGTTGGCGATTGTGGTGGAAACCACCGAGCACGTGCATTCCGAGCGCCTGCGCCAGGAACTCACCCATAACCTGGAGCAACGCGTCGCCGCCGAAGTGCAAGCGCGTTCCGCCGCCGAAGATCAGTTGCGCCAATCCCAGAAGCTTGAAGCCATCGGCGGCCTGACCGGCGGCGTGGCCCATGACTTCAATAACCTGCTGCAAGTGATCGCCGGCAACCTGCACCTGCTGGCCCGGAATGAGCCGGACAACCCCCAGGTGCAGCGCCGGGTCACGGCGGCCATTGCGGCGGTGGAGCGCGGCGCCAAGCTGTCCTCGCAACTGTTGGCGTTTGCGCGTCGCCAGCCGTTGTCGCCAGCGGTGTACAACCCGCAACGCATCTACGCCGGTTTAGGCGAACTGCTGCAACGGGCGTTGGGTGAGACCATTCATATCGACGTGCAACTGCCCCAGGATTCCTGGTGCATCAATGTCGACCGTAACCAATTGGAAAACGCGCTGCTCAACCTGGCGATCAATGCCCGCGATGCCATGCAAGGCGAAGGCGTGATTCGCATCAGCGGCGAAAATATCATCCTCAACCCGGGCGATTGCATCGGTAAAAGCATCAAGCCCGGTGAATACGTGCGTTTGGCAGTGACCGACACCGGTGTCGGCATGCCCCAGGAGGTGCTCAAGCGTGCGTTCGAGCCGTTCTTCACCACCAAGCGCGAAGGGCACGGCACCGGCCTGGGCCTGAGCATGGTGTTCGGGTTTGTGCGCCAAAGCGGCGGGCATGTGGAGGTGTGGAGCGAGGAGGGCAAAGGCTCGGTAGTGCAGATGTATTTCCCCCACAGCCTGGAACCCGAATGTGGTGAGGTCGACACCGAGCAGGCGACTCACAGCGGCGGCCAGGAAACCATCCTGGTGGTCGAGGACAACGAAGGCGTGCGCCTGACCGTGGTCGAGTTGCTGCAGCAATCGGGCTACACGGTACTGACCGCCGAAGACGGTGACCGGGCCATGCAAACCCTGCAAAACGGCGTGCAGCCGGACCTGATCTTTACCGACGTGGTGATGCCCGGCCGGGTCAAAAGCACCGACCTGGCCGACTGGGCGCGCGTGCAGCACCCGCCGGTGGCGGTGCTGTTCACCTCCGGGCACACCCGCGACATTCTTTCCAGCAATCATTTGCTGAGCTCCGACATTCATCTGCTGAGCAAGCCCTACAGCCCCGAAGCCCTCACGCAACGGGTGCGCAGCGTGCTCACCGCCAGACAAGGTTGCCCATGACGTCACAGCGCAACATCCCCCCGATCACCGCCCAGCGCCCAGGCTTTGTACGCGTGCGCGGCGCCCGCGAACA
This sequence comes from Pseudomonas sp. B19125, assembly GCF_044218855.1. NCBI lineage: Bacteria > Pseudomonadati > Pseudomonadota > Gammaproteobacteria > Pseudomonadales > Pseudomonadaceae > Pseudomonas > Pseudomonas sp. B19125. Next base: position 4,401,031 of record NZ_CP162589.1, on the reverse strand, counting down.
CAACCTGCGTAACGTCGATGTAGACATTCCCCGGGATGCCCTGGTGGTGTTTACCGGCGTATCGGGTTCGGGCAAATCATCCCTGGCGTTTTCCACGGTGTATGCCGAGGCTCAGCGCCGCTATTTCGAATCGGTGGCGCCCTATGCGCGGCGCCTGATTGACCAGGTCGGCGTACCCAATGTGGACGCTATCGAAGGCTTGCCCCCGGCCGTGGCCCTGCAACAGCAGCGCGGCACGCCGAGTGCACGCTCGTCGGTGGGCAGCGTCACTACCTTGTCGAGCCTGATCCGCATGCTGTATTCGCGTGCCGGCAGTTATCCGCCGGGGCAGGCGATGCTGTACGCCGAGGACTTTTCACCGAACCTGCCCCAGGGCGCCTGCCCGCACTGCCACGGTTTGGGCCGCGTGTATGAGGTGACCGAGGCGCTGATGGTGCCGGATCCGTCCTTGACCATTCGCCAGCGTGCGGTGGCGTCCTGGCCCTTGGCGTGGCAGGGGCAGAACCTGCGCGACATCCTTGTGACCCTGGGCTATGACGTGGACATCCCGTGGCGCGACCTGCCGAAAAAGCAGCGCGACTGGATTCTGTTTACCGAAGAAACCCCGACCGTGCCGGTGTACGCAGGCTTCACCCCACAGCAAACCCGCGACGCGTTGAAACGCAAGCTGGAGCCGAGCTACCAGGGCACGTTCAGCGGTGCGCGGCGCTATATCCTGCACACCTTCAGCCATACCCAAAGCGCACTGATGAAAAAGCGCGTGTCGCAGTTCATGCAGGGCAGTGCGTGCCCGGCGTGTGAGGGCAAGCGGCTGAACAAGGCGGCGCTGTCGGTGAAGTTTGCCGGGGTGGACATCGGCGCGCTGTCGCAACTGTCGCTGGCGCAGTTGGCCGAGCTGCTGCGCCCGGTGGCGGCGGGGCAGGACAAAATGAAGCTGTCGGTGGAAAAGCGCCTTGCCGCTCAGCGTATCGCCCAGGACTTGCTGGAGCGGGTCAGCACCCTCACCGAGTTGGGCCTGGGCTATCTGTCCCTGGAGCGCAGCACGCCTACATTGTCATCCGGGGAATTGCAGCGCCTGCGCCTGGCCACCCAGTTGGGCTCGCAGCTGTTCGGCGTGATCTATGTGCTGGACGAGCCCTCGGCAGGCCTGCACCCGGCGGATGGCGAAGCATTGTTTACTGCGCTTGAGCGTTTGAAAGCGGCCGGCAATTCGTTGTTTGTGGTGGAACATGACCTGGAAACCATGCGCCGCGCCGACTGGCTGATCGACGTGGGCCCGGCGGCCGGTGAGCACGGCGGGCAAGTGTTGTACAGCGGTCCGCCTGCCGGTTTGGCGGATGTGCAGGCCTCGCAGACGCGCGAGTATTTGTTTGCCGAACGGCGCGTTTGCAGCACGACGCGACGTGAGCCGTCGGGGTGGCTGAAGCTTGAAGGCGTGACGCGTAATAACCTCAAGGACCTAAGCGTGGATTTCCCGCTGGGTTGCTTTACGGCGGTGACGGGTATTTCCGGCTCGGGCAAGTCCAGTCTGGTCAGCCAGGCGCTGTTGGAACTGGTGGGCACGGGCTTGGGTCGTGTGCTGGAAAGCGACGAAGAACCGAGCCTTGAAGATGATGCCCCGCAAAGCAGTGGTGGGCGGATCAGCAGCGGTTTGGAACAGATTCGACGTTTGGTGCAGGTGGACCAGAAGCCCATCGGCCGCACGCCGCGTTCTAACCTGGCGACTTACACCGGGTTGTTCGATAACGTGCGCAAATTGTTTGCGGCAACACCGGCGGCCAGGAAGCGTCATTTCGATGCCGGGCAGTTCTCGTTCAACGTTGCCAAGGGCCGTTGCCCCCATTGCGAGGGGGAAGGGTTTGTCAGTGTCGAGTTGCTGTTTATGCCCAGCGTGTATGCGCCGTGCCCGACGTGCCATGGTGCGCGTTATAACCCTGAGACGTTGGCGATTAAGTGGCAAGGCTTGAGCATTGCCCAGGTGCTGGGGTTGACGGTGGAGCAGGCGGTCGAGGTGTTTGCCGAGCAGCCTGGGGTGTTGCGTTCGTTGCAAGTGTTGCGGGATATCGGTTTGGGGTATCTGCGTCTGGGGCAGCCGGCGACCGAGCTGTCCGGCGGTGAGGCGCAGCGGATCAAGTTGGCGACCGAGTTGCAACGTAATGCCCGGGGCGCGACGTTGTATGTGTTGGATGAGCCGACTACGGGTTTGCATCCTCGGGATGTGGACCGTTTGCTGAGTCAGCTTAATCATCTGGTGGACGCGGGGCACACGGTGGTTGTGGTGGAGCATGAGATGCGCGTGGTGGCCCAGGGGGATTGGGTGATTGATATTGGGCCGGGGGCTGGGGATTTGGGCGGGAAGGTGGTGGCTCATGGTACGCCGCAGAAGGTCGCCAAAAGCAAAGCCAGCCGTACTGCAGCGTTTCTGGCGCGGGAGTTGGTGTAAGTTTCAACGCCGATTAATTGTGGGAGCTGGCTTGCCTGCGATGGCGGTTTGTCGGTGTACATATCCGTTATTCGGGTAACGGCGGCTTATGGTTCCGCTCTTACAGCGGGTCACTTTTGGCAAACGCCCGGAATGCCGGCCCAGCCAAAAGTAACCAAAAGGTCTGTGCCCCACCACTCGGCACCTCGCTTAGGCTCGGTGTGCCAGAACGAAGGCTTGAATCCGTGGGCCGCCGCGATGGGCCATCCTTGGCCCAGCGCGGCTAACCCGGCGTCCTGCCGGGTTACCCACGGATTCAAGCCTGCGTTCGGCCATCGTGGTTAACGGGGCGTCTCAGATCAAAAGCAAGATCAAGATCAAGATCAAGATCAAGATCTACAGCACGGCGGCCTGAAAGCCGACCTGAGTGGTTGAAGCAAGAGCCAGATCAAGTGCAAGGCAAAAGCCTATCTACCTGATGCCGCGGGGTCTAAATGTGGGAGCGCATGCAGTTTTGAATATGAGATCGACTGCGGATTTGCATGCACTGAAGAGCTGCTTTTCTGTGGGAGCTGGCTTGCCTGCGATGCAGACACCTCGGTATATCAGGCACACAGAGTTGATGCCATCGCAGGCAAGCCAGCTCCCACCTTTGACCGAGTATGGCTCTGCTGTTGCTGTTGCTCCGGCTCTTACATTCTTTTCGATGACGAAGTCAGCGGTCTTTTGATCTGCGCTTTTGATCTTGATCTGAAATCGCCCCCCCAAATCACTGGCGGATTGCGGGCATGCCGAGCCACAGCGAGGCACCGAGTGTTGGGGCGAGGACCTTTTGGTTACTTTTGACTGGGCCGGCATTCCGGTCCTTGCAAAAGTGAGCCGCTGTAAGAGCGGAACCATACGCCGCCGTTACCTAAATAACGGATATGCCCCCTCAACGCCCAGTCAGTCGAATCTGCTCCTTGGCCTGCTTCACCACATTCTCCACCGTAAACCCGAACTTTTCCTGCAACTTGGCCAACGGCGCCGACGCGCCAAAACTGTTCATCACCACTTTAGCGCCAGTCTGCCCAACATAGCGGTCCCAACCCAGCGGGCCTGCCTGTTCCACCACCACACGGGCTTTTACCGCGGGTGGCAAGACACTGTCGCGATACGCCTGATCCTGGTCTTCAAACAATTCCCAGCTGGGCATCGACACCACCTGAGCGGCAATGCCCTCAGCTTTCAACTGCTCATAAGCCACCACCACAAGGCTCACTTCACTGCCGGTCGCCAACAGCAGCACCTCAGGCTTATCGGCACCCGCCAACACATAAGCGCCTTTGGCCGCTCCGGACGCCGCCGCATATTTTGTGCGATCCAAGGTCGGCAACGCCTGGCGCGACAACACCACGCAGCTCGGCCGATGGGTTTGTGCCAGGGCCACCTTCCACAGTTCCAGCGTTTCGTTGGCATCGCCGGGGCGCAAGGTCAGCAACCCCGGCGTGGCGCGCAGTTGTGTCAGGTGCTCGACGGGCTGGTGCGTCGGGCCGTCTTCACCCACGCCAATCGAGTCATGGGTAAATACGAACACTACTGGCAATTCCATGATTGCCGCCAGGCGGATCGGCGGTTTCATGTAGTCGCTGAACACCAGGAAGGTCGAGGTGTACGGCCGCAGGTAGGACAGCGCCATGCCATTGGCAATCGCGCCCATGGCGTGCTCGCGGATGCCGAAGTGCAGGTTGCGCCCGCTGTAGTCATCGGCACTGAAACGCCCGGCGCCGTCGAAGGTGAGGTTGGTCTTGGTTGATGGCGACAAGTCCGCCGAGCCGCCCAGCAGCCAGGGTATTTGTTGTGCGAAGGCATTCAGCACCTCGCCGCCGGCGGCGCGGCTGGCGATGCCCTTGGCGTCGGTGTCGAAGCGGGGCAGTTCGTCCTGCCAATGCTCCGGCATTTCGCCGGCGCGCATGCGGCGCAATTCATCGGCCAGTTCCGGTTCGTACTGCTCCAACTGCGCCAGGTGTTGCTGCCAGGTTTCATACAGCGGCTGGCTGCGTTCCAGCAGCGCATCGCGCAGCACCGTGCGGGTGTCGTCGGGCACCAGGAAGCTGGAATCCTGCGGCCAGCCGTAGGCCTCTTTGGTCAGGCGGATTTCTTCCTCGCCCAATGGCTCGCCATGGGCGGCGGCGGTGTTGTGTTTGTGTGGTGAGCCGTAGCCGATCACGCTGTCGACCACAATCAGGGTTGGCGCGCCGGTGTTGGCCTGGAAGGTTTCCAGCGCTGCGCTCAGGGCTTGCAGGTCGTTGGCATCGGTGACGTGCAAGGTGTGCCAGCCATAAGCCTGGAAGCGCTTGATCACGTCTTCGCTGAACGCCAGCTCGGTGTGGCCTTCGATGCTGATGGTGTTGTTGTCGTAGATCCAGCACAGGTTATCGAGCTTTAAGTGCCCGGCCATCGACGCCGCTTCGCTGCTGATGCCTTCCATCATGTCGCCATCACCGCACAGGGTGTAGACGTTGTAGTCGAACAGCACCTGGCCGTCGCGGTTAAAGCGTTTGCCCAGCCAGCGTTCGGCCATGGCTATGCCGACGCTGTTGGCACAGCCCTGGCCCAGCGGGCCGGTGGTGGTTTCCACGCCGGTGGTCATGCGGTACTCGGGGTGGCCGGGGGTCTTGGAACTCATCTGCCGGAACTGCTTGATGTCGTCCAGGCTGATCGCCGGCTGGCCGGAGCGCTTGCCGTGGGCATCAATCTCGACCACACCGGCCAGGTGCAGCAGCGAATACAACAGCATCGAGGCGTGCCCCACCGACAAGACAAAGCGGTCGCGGTTAGGCCAATCCGGATGTTCGGGGTGGTAACGCAGGAAGCGGCTCCACAGCGTGTAGCCCACCGGAGCCAGGCCCATGGGCGTGCCGGGGTGGCCGGAGTTGGCCTTTTGCACGGCATCCATGGCCAGGGTGCGAATGGTGTTGATGCATTGGGTGTCGACAGCAGTGGCAGCGTGAGTCATGAAACCGTTCTCCCTCGGGTGGCGATCTACAGTGGAGGGCAGGGCACGGCAAAGGTTTGATCCCATCATGCGCATTACGACGAACGGGACCGCCTTGACCCAAGACATGACAAGACCCCTTGGAATGGGCTAGTTTCAAGGCGTAGGCCATTGATCAACTTGCGGAGGTACTCCATGCCAGTGAAACACGACCTGTATCAGGATTTGGGTTTGAGCAAGGAAGAGGTCGACGGGCGTCGGGCGAAAAATCCCCATTTGAACGCGCTGTTTGATAAGTACAACACCGTCGATGAGCAGGTGGTGAGCGCCGAAAAGGCATCCGGTAGTGATGAGGCGTTGAAGAAGCTGAAGGATAAACGCCTGTTGGTTAAAGACGAGATCAGGGACTTGCTGCAATAAAACGTCCTACAGGACGCGGACATATTTGTTCAGAATTGTCTGAGCGACAGCCGGCGTTTCACTGCTTATGATGCCGGCCGTCCACCCGGCTCTGGGGACTGTTGCGGCGCAAGGATTGCGCTGCTGAGCCGGGCGGGCATCCTATTTCATGCACGCAGCGCCTGGATGCATTCATCCATGGAGCGCTGCTGCGTCTCGGCATACAGCTTCAATTCATCAATCGTCCGGCGGCCCAGCGCCTGCTCGAATTGAGCCTGGTTCGAATGGGCTGTGTAGTGACTTTGCGCCGCATCGCCCAGGTTCGACTGGAAAATCCCCGCCGCACTCACCGGCAGAAAATCCTCATATACCAAAGGCTCCACCGCCACGTGCCCGGCCGCCATCAAGGCCTCCAACGTTTGCGGCTGACCGGCCTGGCCGCGTGCCGCCAAGCCTTGCTCGGTGACGAAGTAGCGGAAATACGCCAGTTCCTGTTCACGCATCTGCGCGTGGTTATCGGGGAAGGCCTGGAAGTGTTGCGCCATCAATTCGACGTAACGTGCAGCGTTGCCCTCATTCGGGAAGGCGCCCAGTTCGTCGCGCGCCGCGTTCAGCAACTGGTCGTACAGGGCGCGACCCTTTGGCGTCAACGCCACACCCCGTTGTTCTATTTCGCCGAAACGCGCGCTGTGGCTGCCTTTTGCGTCGGTAAACGCGATGGGCTCGTCGAGCGCCTTGAAGCTGGTCTGACGCAGCAGGATCGGGCACTGGCGACGTGGCGGACCTTCGATCACGGCTTTGGGCGTGATGCCTTTGCCGGGCATCGCGGCCTGCACCTGATCGATGTCCAGAGTACGTGGGGTCAGGTGATTGATATGCGGACCTTTGAACGCCACCACGTCGGCGATCAGGCGATGCTGGTCGCTCAATTGCTGGTATTGGGCGCCGGTCACGGTGGCGGTGTGGTGCCAGCGAAAGGTTTCCAAAGCCTCGCGGATAAAGGCTTGGGCATCCGCCGCGTTAAGGCCACCGTCGCGTTCGGCTTGCTCGATCAGCGCCAAGGCGCCAGGGGTGAAAATCGAGCGTTTGGCCAGGGCGCTTTCGGCGAAGGCGCGCAGCTCGAGGTTTTCGATCAGTTCCAGGCGTAGCAAGGACGTAAAGACGCGGAACGGGCTGGCCTGCAGCGCCTGTTCATGCACAGCGCGAAAGGCGGTGGAATGCACCGGCACACCGGCGGGTGTGAGGTCGTAATAGCCCACCGGCTGCATGCCCATCACCGCAAACAGACGGCCGATGGTGACCAGCTCATGGGCGGTGCCCAGGCGGATGGCGCCGTGGCGTTCCATGGCCAGGCGCTCCATTTCACCGGTGCGCTGCAGTTGTTTGGCCAGGCCGGAATCACTGTCCAAAACCCGCGTGTTGGTCTCGGCCACCAACTCCATCAGCGCGCCATAAAGCGGAACTTCATCTCGGTACATGTCGGACATGGCCCTGGAAAAGTCTTTGCGAATCTCGTCGGGGCTGACATACGCGGCACTTGGCATAGAAAAATTCCTGAACACGGTGGTGAGGGTGCGGCCTTTCTCTGGATTCTGTTGGGCTTTAAGGGGGCTGGCAAACGAAGAATCCTCAGGACTTCATTCTGCAAATGAATGAAATGACATGAATATGACAAAAATCGGCGCCAGGAAAATTTCATTTTCACGGGTACTTTCCTAACTAATTCTTCACGAGGCGCGCCCCGGTCCTCATGAAACAATCGTTACGTTTGTAGGGATGAAAACGCCGTTTGCACACAACGCACATAAAAAAATGTTTAGGGGCCGTTACACATGAAAATTTCTACACTGGCGTTATCCATCACCGCAGCGTTGCTCGCGCAACACGCGTGCGCTGATGACTTCGGGCTCGGTTCTCTGGGCACGGGCACGGGGCACAGCGGTTTTCTTGAAGACAGCCATGCGGCTGTCAGCTCGCGGACCATGTACTACAGCGCCGACAACCGTTCGGGCACCAACAACGATCTGCGCGAAGCCGCGACCTTGCTGCGTTTTGACTACAAATCCGGCTACACCCAAGGCACCCTTGGCGTCGGTTTTGACGTAATGGCGTTCGGCGCCTTGCGTCTGGACGGTGGCGACGGCCACGCCGCAGGCCCGGGCCTGGCGGGTAACGGCAACAGCTTCTTCCCGACCAAAAACAACGGCACTGAACCCGCCGACAGTTTCAGTCGCGCTGCGGGTAACGTGAAATTCCGTATTTCCCAGACCGAGTTGCACGTTGGTGGCGGTTTGGCCCCGGTGTTGCCTATTCTGGTTTCCAACGACAGCCGTGTGGCGCCGCAGACCTTCGACGGCGGCATCCTGACCTCCAACGACATCCCCAACGTGACCTTCACCGGTGGTGAGCTCAACCGTGCCGAAGGCCGTGCTTCCAGCAACTCCACGGGCTTGAGCGTTGCCGGCGGTACCCGCGACAGCGACAGCTTCAAGTTCGGCGGTGTGGACTACAAACCGTTTGGCTCGTCCGACAACGCCATCGCTAAAAACCTGACGTTGCAGTACTACTACGCCGACCTGCAGGACTTCTACAAACAGAACTACTTCGGCCTGGTTCACGTGCTGCCATTGGGCAATGACCAATCGTTCAAGACTGACCTGCGTTATTTCGACAGCACCAGCGACGGCAAAAACGGTGACGCCGGCTACCAGTTCAACAACAACGGCGGCTACGCCAAGCACGCCGGTGAAGTGGACAACAAAACCTACAGCGCCGCGTTCACTTACCAGTTGGGCGGCAGCAGCCTGATGCTCGGTCACATCGGTGTGAGCGATGACGGCGGCTTCGTCTGGGTCAACCAGGGCAGCATCGCTGATCCAAACGCACAAGGCGCGGGCGGCAGCGACTTCTACCTGTTCACCGACGCCGTGGTGGGCCAGTTTTCCCGCGCGGGCGAGCAGGTCAATTTTGGCCAGTACTCCTACGACTTCAAGGCCCTTGTGCCAGGCTTGAAAGCCTCCGTGGCGTACCTGGACGGCACGGGCATCAAGTCCAAAGTGGCCGGTGGTTCGGATCAGAAAGAAAACGAAACCGACTTCCGCCTGGACTACGTGGTGCAGCAAGGCCCGCTCAAAGGCTTCGGCACCACCTTCCGTACTGGTACTTACAAAGGTCACAACACCGGCACTGCGGACCAGGACCAGACGCGCCTGATCTTCAACTACACCTACGCGATCTTCTAAGCTCGCGCCGCCACAAACGGAGGCCGCCTAGTCAGCGGCCTCTTTTTTTGCGCGCGCGAACACGACTTCATGTGCATCCGCGCACGGATGGGTTCTACACTGCCCCCACTGTGTCAGTGATGGAGGACCCAATGACGGCCACGCCCGCAACCAACATCCTTGCAACCCTTGAAGGCCAGCGCCTGGCCGCCGAAGACGCCGAGCGCTGGCGCGAGTGGGGCCCGTATCTGAGTGAACGCCAATGGGGCACGGTGCGCGAAGACTACAGCGCCGACGGCGATGCCTGGGCCTACTTCCCCCACGAACACGCCCGCAGCCGCGCCTACCGTTGGGGCGAGGACGGCCTGGCCGGCTTCAGCGACAAGGCGCAACGCTGGTGCCTGGGCTTGGCGCTGTGGAACGAGCGTGACAGCATCATCAAGGAGCGCCTGTTCGGCCTTAACAACGCCGAGGGCAACCACGGCGAAGACGTCAAGGAGCTGTACTTTTTTGTCGACGGCGTGCCCAGCCATGCCTATATGCGCATGCTCTACAAATACCCGCATGCGGCGTTTCCCTACGCCGACCTGATCGCCGAAAACGCCCGCCGTGGGCTTGAGGATGCCGAGTACGAAGTGCTCGACACCGGCGTATTCGAAGACAACCGCTACTGTGATGTAACGGTCGAATACGCCAAGCATCAGCCCGATGATATTTTCATGCGCGTCACCGTGCACAATCGCGCGGACCAGCCGACGCGTGTGCAGGTGCTGCCCCAACTGTGGGCGCGTAATGACTGGAGCTGGACCTTTGACGCGCCCAAGCCGCAGTTGCGCCTGGACGGTGAACGGGTGCTGGCCCGGCATCATGAGCTGACCGATCGCCATCTCAGCGCCTGGGGCGAGGACGGCCTGGAGTGGCTGTTCTGCGAAAACGAAAGCAACTTCCCCAAGCTCGATGGGCAACCGGCGCAGGGGCCGTTCAAGGACGGCATCAACGACTACGTGGTGGGCGGCGCAGACTCGGCAATCCGTCGCGACACGGGCACCAAGGTCGCCGCGCGTTTCAGCCTCGAACTGGCGGGCCAGCAGAGCAAAACCCTGTACCTGCGGTTTGCGCCGGTGGACGCGCCTGAGGTCAATGCACGCAAGCTGTTCGAGCTGCGTCGCCAGGAGGCGGACGACTTCTACGCCGCCCTGCAGCAAGGCATTGCCGATGCTGACGCGCGCAATGTACAGCGCCAGGCCCTGGCCGGGTTGGTGTGGTCCAAGCAGCTCTACTACTTTGATGTAAACCAGTGGCTCGACGGCGACCCGGCCCAACCCGCGCCGCCGCCCGAGCGCCTGCACATCCGCAATACCCATTGGCGGCACTTGTCGAACTTCGACATCCTGTCCATGCCCGACACCTGGGAGTACCCGTGGTACGCCTCCTGGGACCAGGGCTTCCAGGCCGTAGCGATGGCGCTGATTGATCCGGGGTATGCCAAGCAACAGTTGTTGTTGCTGGTCAAAGACCGTTTTATGCACCCCAATGGCCAGTTGCCGGCGTATGAATGGCGTTTCGACGACGCCAACCCGCCGGTGCATGCCTGGGCCAGTTGGCGCGTGTATCAGCAGGACAAGGCGCTGACCGGCGTGGGTGACATGGATTTCCTCGAGCGGATTTTCCACAAGCTGCTGCTGAATTTTTCCTGGTGGGTCAACCGTAAGGACGCCGAGGGCCGCAACCTGTTTCAGGGCGGCTTTTTGGGCCTGGACAACATCGCCTTGTTCGACCGCTCGGCCACCTTGCCGCCCGGCTACCAGCTGGATCAGGCCGACGGCACCGCGTGGGTCGCCGCCTATGCCCTGGACCTGATGCGCATCGGCCTGGAACTGGCCAAGCGCAATGGGGTGTACGTGGATATCGCTGTGAAGTTTTTCGAGCACTTCCTGTACATCGCCGGTGCGATCAACCGTGTCGACGACAGCGCCGAAGGCTTGTGGGATGAGCAGGACCAGTTCTTCTACGATGTGCTGCACCGCCCGGACGGCCAGAGCGAGCCGGTGCGCCTGCGCTCCATCGTCGGCCTGATGCCGTTGTTTGCCGTGTTGGTGCTGGAGCAACGCGAGCACGAAGGCCTGCAAGGCTTGCGTGAGCGGCTGCTGGGCTTTATGAAACACCGGCCGGACCTGGCCAAGCTGGTGTCGCGCTGGAACGAACCGGGGCAGGGCAACCGCCTGTTGCTCGCCTTGCTGCGCGGCGAGCGCACCAAGGACCTGCTGCGGCGCATGCTCGATGACCAGGAGTTTTTGTCGACGTTTGGCGTGCGCTCATTATCCAAGGCCTTTGCCGAGCAGCCGCTGGCGCTGAAGATGAACGGCGACACCCTGTGCGCGCGCTACCAGCCCGGCGAGTCCGACTCACGCTTGTACGGCGGCAACTCCAATTGGCGCGGGCCGTTGTGGATGCCGGTGAACTACATGCTGATCGAATCGCTGCGCGAGTTTCACCGCTACTACGCGGATAACTTCTCGGTGGAGTACCCGACGGGCAGTGGTTATCTGGCGTCCCTGGAAGAAGTGGCCGACAGCCTCAGCCAACGTTTGACCCGCTTGTTTTTGCGCGATGAAGATGGCCTGCGCCCGTCGATGGCGGGCTATGCGCAATTGGAAGCGGACCCGGCCAGTCGCGATCTGGTGTTGTTCCATGAGTATTTCCATGGCGAAACCGGGCGTGGCCTGGGGGCGTCGCATCAGACCGGGTGGAGTGCGTTGGTGGCGTTGCTATTGCAGCCGAAAATCTAAGCTGCACCACTGGTTTGCATTTCTGTGGGAGCTGGCTTGCCTGCGATAGCGGTGTATCAGCCACACACGGGTGGGCTGACCCACCGCTATCGCAGGCAAGCCAGCTCCCACATTGAAACGACATCGCTTGCGAACTGGCCGGCAAAAAATTCCCGCCACCAAAAGGTCTGAATCAGGTAAATTCGCCGCCCCTTCAGACAAGGATGTAGACGATGGCGAATGTTATCGCGCGGGTTGGCAGTGCAGGCCTATTGGGGGTATTGCTGCTCACCTGCGGTGTGTTCATGACTTCACTGTATTCCCGAGAAAGCGCCGCGGCCCCGCTGATGATGCATTGCCGCGAATGCGAGAAAGGTGACGACACCTTCGATGCAACAAAGTGGTTCAGCAGCGGCATGTACCGCCTTGAAACGGATATTGTTCCCAACCCGATGCGGTCGATGACTCGCACTCATCCGGTGGTCTTCAAGGCCAAGGACAATGACCAACTGGTCGAGGCCGCGCTGCGTGGAATCAGCGATGTGCTCCCATCCTTCGATTCCCGCACGTTTGAAGCACAGTGGCCCGTGTTAACCAAGCGCGTACGTTATAGCTACAGCTTTTTTATGGCACCTGATGAACCCCGGGACCTCTATGACATGTACTTGCAAGTGGGCAAATACAAGCTGGTGATCGTGGTTGGGCTTGACGTCAATACCGGTGAAATCACCGCCGAGTATGAAGGGCGTGTGATTCGTGAAAACGATGGTAATGACCCTGCGTACATGGACACGTTCGAAGAAATGGATAACGCCAACACCCGCTGACCGGGAGGCTGGCTGAACGAAAAATCCCGCCGAAAGGCGGGATTTTTTTTGAGCGCGGCGTTATCAGGCCGGGAACAGCTCGCTCAGTTTCATGGCCAGCATCATGTCGCCTTCGGTGCGCAGCTTGCCGCTCATGAAGGCCTGCATGCCGTCGGTCTCGCCGCTGACGATGCCTTCCATGGTTTCGCCGTCGGTCACCAGGGTAACCTGGGCGTCAGGGTTTTCGCCTTCCAACAGTTCGCAGGTGTTGTTCTTGACTACCAGCGAGAAGTTCTGGGTGTCGTCGATACGGAAACCGAACACCAGGTCCAGGCCGTCGGCAGCGCCTGGGTTGAATTTGGCTTTCATTGCTTCTACAGCTTTGGCTACGTCAGTCATGGTTTCGATCCTTTAAGGTAGAGTCCAGTGACCTTGGGGTCACGGTTGGCCGCAATTCATCGGAATGTGATGAGCTGCGGCGCCTTCAACAGTTGCAAGTGGGTATGACTGTTGAAGGAAGCCAGTGCCACCTCGCGACCACGGAATTTAAGCTGGTTGAGCGAGGTGTTAACAATTTGCCAGTTCAGTTCAAAGGCCTGTGCGGCAGGCATTCGGGTAATCAGGTGGAGCAGGGCGGTAATGGTGCCGCCGGAAGTAAACACGGCGATCTTGTCGGTGTTCTCGGCTGCTTCCAGGATGCGTTGCAGGCCGCCCTGCACACGTTCCACGAAACCCAGCCAGCTTTCCAGACCGGGCGGGTCGTAGGTGCCGGCCAGCCAGCGCTCGATGATCAGGGCGAAAATGCGCTGGAACTCACTGCGGTTTTGCGCAGCGTTGCGCAGGATATCCAAGGCGTGAGGCTCGGTGGTCAGCAGGTCGGGGAGCAGGGTGCGGATGATCGCTTCGCCGTCGAATTCGTTGAAGGCCGGGTCGATTTCCAGTGCTGGGGCTGACAGGCCGAGGGCACGGTATTGATCGAATGCGGCGGAGGCAGTGTGCTGCTGGCGACGCAGGTCGCCAGACAGGCAGCGGTCAAACGTCAGGCCCAGGTCGGCCAGGTGGCGACCGAGTACTTGCGCTTGCTCTACGCCGACGGGCGACAGGACGTCATAGTCGTCTGCACCGAAGGAGGCCTGGCCATGTCGAATCAGATAGATGCTGCCCACGTCCGTTTTCCCGGTACGTTGAAAGTCTGGCGAGGTTATGAGGATGGCAGGGAGCTGTCAATGAAAAAACATACGCTTGTTTTAAAAGTGCGTTAGAGGCCGACTGCTGGCGGTTTGAGCACTGGTCCGAAGGCGGTGCCGTCGGTATGCTGGGGCCATCCGCGCCTGGCGCCGTGCTTTTTTAAGGAGACATATGGATTTTTTGGCCGAATACGCGAGCTTTCTGGCGAAGACCGTCACCCTGGTGGTCGCTATTCTGGTGGTACTGATCAGTTTCGCCGCGTTGCGCAGCAAGGGGCGGCGCAAATCCGCCGGCCAATTGCAGGTCAGCAAGCTCAATGATTTCTACAAAGGCCTGCGTGAGCGCCTCGAGTCGAGCCTGCTCGACAAGGACCAGCTCAAGGCCCTGCGCAAATCCGAAAGCAAGACCGAAAAGAAGAACAGCAAGAAGAAACCCGAGGCCAAGCCACGGGTATTTGTGCTGGATTTTGACGGCGACATCAAGGCCTCGGCCACCGAGAGCCTGCGCCATGAAATCACCGCGCTGCTGAGCCTGGCCACGCCGAAAGACGAAGTGGTGCTGCGCCTGGAAAGCGGCGGCGGCATGGTGCACAGCTATGGTCTGGCCTCGTCGCAGCTGGCGCGTATTCGTCAGGCCGGCGTGCCGTTGACCGTGTGCATCGACAAGGTTGCGGCCAGCGGCGGCTACATGATGGCGTGCATTGGCGAGAAGATCATCAGCGCACCCTTTGCCATCCTCGGCTCCATTGGCGTGGTGGCGCAGCTGCCCAACGTCAATCGCCTGCTGAAAAAGCACGACATCGACTTTGAAGTGCTGACCGCCGGTGAATACAAACGCACCCTCACCGTGTTTGGCGAAAACACCGAGAAGGGGCGGGAGAAGTTCCAGGAAGACCTGGACATCACCCATCAGTTGTTCAAGAACTTTGTGTCGCGCTATCGCCCGCAGTTGGCAATCGATGACGTCGCGACCGGAGAAGTGTGGCTGGGTGTTGCAGCGCTCGACAAACAGTTGGTCGATGAACTGCAAACCAGCGACGAATACCTGGCGACCAAGGCCAAGACGGCCGAGGTGTTCCACCTGCACTACGCCGAGCGTAAAAGCCTGCAAGAACGCGTGGGCCTGGCGGCCAGCGGCTCGGTGGACCGTGTATTGCTGACCTGGTGGAGCCGGTTGACCCAGCAGCGGTTCTGGTAACCCACATCTGAAGACCCAGGTGATCCATGTGGGAGCGGGCTTGCCCGCGATGGCGGTGGCATAGGCAACATAGTTGTCGGCTGATACACCGTAATCGCGGGCAAGCCCGCTCCCACATTTTAGTTTTGCGCCAGGGCGGGTATCGGCTTTCGCATCAACGTCCCCACCACCAATGCCCCCAGCAACCCCAACAACCCCGCCACCCACAACACCCCGCTGAACCCACCCACAAACGCCTGTCGGGCCAATGGCTGCACCATCGCCCGCGCCGGTTCCGGCAGCAAGCCCATCGCCGCCGGCATATCCCCGGCCACAACTCGCGACGCAATCCCCGCCACCTGCGCCTGCCATTGCGGGTCGACACTTGTGCTCAGCAACTGCTCACTATGGCTGCTCAGCAACGCCCCATACACGCCGATGGCCAACATGATCGCGCTGAAACGCATGGTGGTACTCATGCCCGACGCCATGCCCGCGCGGTCACGTGGCACGCAGGCCATGATGTTTTTCTGCGTGTCGCCATTGAGCAGGCCCGCACCGGCGCCCGTCACCGCAATCGCCAGCGCGAAGGGCAGATAACCGCCCGCATTGACCGCCCAGGCGCTTAACAGGTTGCCGCAGCCCACCAGAATCAAACCGGTTGCCATCATCGTTGCAGGCGCAAAGCGTCCGGCCAGCCGTGCACCGATGCGTGGGCAAATAAGCATGGTCAGGGCAAACGGCAACATACCCAGACCCGACGCTATGGCCGAAAACCCCAGACCGTTTTGCAGATAAAACGGCAGCAACGTCATCATCACCTGAGCGCACCCGGCGTAGGCAAACATCCCCAGCAGCGCGCCGATAAAACGCGGGTGCCGGAACAGTTGCAAGTCGACCATAGGCCGCTGCTGCACACGTTCGACCAGCACAAACACCGCCAGCAACACTGCGCCGCCAATCAGGCGCGCGTAGGTCAGCGCGCTGTCCCAGCCGATGCGATTGGCCTCGATCAAACCCCAGATCAGGCACAGCAGGCTGGCACTGAAGGCCAGGCTGCCCCACGGGTCCAGGCGTGCCGATTGAGTGTCGCGTGATTCGGGAATCGCCCGCAGCGCCAACGCCATCAACCCCAGGCCCACGGGCAGGTTGAGGTAGAAGATCCAGCGCCAGCCCAGGTACTGGGTGATCACGCCGCCCAGTGTCGGCGCGGCGGTCATCGCCACGCCCATGCAGGCACCCCAGAACGCCCAGGCTTTGGCACGCTCTACTTCATCGTGAAAGGTGTGGCCGATGGAGGCCAGGGCAGCGGTCAGCAGCAAGGCTGCGCCGACACCTTTGACGGCGCGGGCGATGTCCAGGAGCAACGCATTCGGTGCAGCGCCACAGCCCAGCGAGGCGAGGATGAAAATGCTCAAGCCCCAGATCAGCGACCGCTTGCGACCAAAGCGGTCGGCGATGCTGCCGGCGGGCAGCAATAACGCGGCGAACGCCAGCATGTAGGCGCTGACCACCCACTCGATATCGGCGAAATTCGCACCCAGGTCGCGCGCAATACTTGGCAGGGTGACGGCGACGATATTGGTGTCGAGCACAATCAGCGAGCAGACGCCGGAGGCGGTCAGCAGGGTGAGGCGCGGGCTGACCCGGCTCATGTCTTGATTGCCTTACAGGTAATGTTGGAAAGACAGTTGACGTGCATCGCAAGGGCTCTCTAGTGTAGGTGTGCGCTGAGCTTATCTCCGACTATGGTCTGTTTTATTAGCTGGAGCGCCGCACTTCATTACCTTTGAGCTAATTCAAAAATGGAAATCCGCCATTTCCGCTACTTCCTCGCCGTCGCCAGGCAGCGCAATTTCACCCGCGCTGCCGAGCAACTGGGCATCGCGCCGCCGACCTTGAGCCGCCAAATTCAGGACATGGAAGCCACGCTGGGCACGCGCCTGTTTATCCGTCAGCAACGTGAAGTCAGCCTCACCGAAGCCGGCACCGCCTTGCTGATCGAGGCTGAAGCCACCGTGCGCCAGTTCGAGTTCGCCCAACGCAACGCCCAGCGCGCCGGGCGGGGAGAAATCGGGCATATCGAATTGGGCTATGTGGCTTCGGCGGTGTATTCGGGGCTGCTGCAAAAACAAATGCAGGCGTTCAGCCAGGCGTTTCCCGATGTGAGCGTGAATGTGCGCGAATGCGCCATGGCGTCCTTGCCCGGCGCGGTGGCCGACGGGCGTTATGACATCGGCTATATCCGCTCGCCCATGACCTTGCCCGACGGCGTGGAGGCAGTGCGCCTGGACAGCGAAGGCTTTGTGTTGGCGCTGCCTCAGGACTCCTGGCTGCTGGGGCTTAAGGTCATCGGCTGCGAACACCTGCAAAACGAGACGTTTATATTGCCGGAACAAATCAACGGCACCTTGCACGTGGCGGCCCAAGGCGGCTTCGCGCCGCGCCTGGGGCCGCAGCCGGGCGGGTTGGTTGCGGTGGTGGCGTTGGTGTCGTTAGGGCAGGGCGTGGCGGTGGTGCCGGCATCGATGGTCGGGCATGTGGGTTTGCCGGGCGTGGTCTACCGCACGATTCATCAGGATGATGCAGCGTTGTCGTGGCTGTCGCTGATTCACCGGCGCTTTGAAAAAGCGCCGGCGGTGGCGCGTTATATCCAGCAGGTCAAGCAGTCAGCCGTGGCTGCACCGAATCGGCCAGGCGCGTAAGAATCAGGCAGCACGACACCGCCCCCGCATCCAGTACACCCAGCGAGCGCTCGCCCAGGCGGCTGGCGCGACCGATTTTGGCGATCAGGTCTTTGGTCGAATCGCGCCCTTGGGACGCGGCGGTTTTCATCGCCTCCAGCGCATCATTAAACGACGCGCCACTGGCATGCGCACGCTCAAAGGCTTCAACTGCCGGGATCAGCGTGTCCATCAAGCACTTGTCGCCCACGCCCGCTTCGGTGATGTCCTGCAACGAGGTCAGGCCGCCGCGCAGCAGGTGGGCAAAGGTTGCCGCGTCGATGTCATCGCTGCTGCGCACTTCGTCGGCCATGCCGATAAACAGGCTGCCATACAGCGGCCCCATGGAGCCGCCGATGCCTTCCATCAGGCTCAGGGTCAGTTCATCCAGGGCTTCGGCCAGGGTCAACTGGCGGCCTTCGAGGCTGCGCCCGCAATGGGCAAAGCCCTTGGCCATGTTGATGCCGTGGTCGCCGTCGCCAATGGCGCCGTCGATTTCACTGAGGTATTCACGGTTGGCCACGATCACGCTGACCAGGTCAGCGACAATGGCGCTGCCGTCGCGGGTGGAAAAATGCTGGCTCATGGTTCACTCCGCCTGGGTCATGCCGATGGAACGGCAGGGTTGGTCGATCAGGGTTTTAAGCTCCGCGTCGAGGCCGAGCAGGGTCAGGGTCACGCCCATCATTTCCAGGGAGGTGAAGTAGTTGCCGACGTAGCAACGGTGAATCTTCAAACCCTTGGCCTTGAGTTGGCTTTCGACCTCGGCGTAGAACACATACAACTCCATCACCGGTGTGGCGCCCAGGCCAGAAACCAGCACCACCACACTGTCATCCTGGCTGAAATCGCGGTCGGCGAGGATCGGCGCGAGCATGCGCTCGGCCATGGCGGCAGCCGGTTCAATGGCGATCACTTCAATGCCCGGTTCGCCGTGATGGCCGATGCCCAGTTCCATCTGGCCATCGGGAATCTGGAAGTTCGGTTTGCCCACGGCCGCAATGGTGCAGGGCGTGAGGCCGATGCCGATGGAGCGGCAGTTATCCACGGTTTTCTGTGCGACGCGAATCACGCCATCCAGGTCGTAATGCTGGGCAGCCGCAGCGCCGCCGATCTTCCACATGAATATTTCGCCGGCCACGCCACGGCGCTTGGCGATATCGGCCTTGGGCGCGGAAGCCACGTCGTCGTTGGCGACCACGGTGCGGATGCGCATGTCTTTGCTGGCAGCCATTTTCATGGCCAGCTTCACGTTCATGTTGTCGCCGGCGTAGTTACCGTACAGGCAGGCCACGCCCGCGCCATGGTCAGCGGCGCGGAAGGCGTCGAAAAAGCTTTTGGCGGTGGGTGAAGAGAAAATCTCGCCGACGGCCACGGCATCCACCAGGCCTGGGCCGACGTAACCGAGGAAGGCCGGTTCATGGCCGGAGCCGCCGCCGGTGACGATGCCGACGCGGCCGGCTGCCGATGGCTTGGCCTTGGTGATGACCCTTGGGTTGGTTTCGTACTGGCGCAGCTCGGGGTGCGCGACCAGGATGCCGCGCAGCATGTCCTCGACCACTTGGTCCGGATCGTTGATGACTCGATTCATAACGCGGGTTCCTGTTCTTGTTCTTAAAGGGCAACACTTTTAATTGTGAAAGCTGGCTTATTGTGGCGAGCAAGCTTGCTTGCGCTGGGGTGCGAAGCGCCCCCAAAAAGCCGCAGACCGCTGCGCAGTCAGCGGAAGCAAGCTCCCTCGCCACAGGAAGCCCGGCTCCCACAGGGTCAGGGGGTGTCGCTGAAGTCAGGGTTGCAGGACTACTTTGAGCGACTTGTCCCCGCGCTCCATCACCGCAAATGCTTCCTTGAAGTCCGCCAGCGCAAACTTGTGAGTCACCACGTCGCGCATGTCGATCTTGCGGTTACCGATAAAGTCGATGGCGCGCGGGTACATGTAGGGTCCCAGGTGTGAACCCAAAATATCCAGTTCCTTGCGGTCGCCGATGATCGACCAATCTACCGTGGCCTCGTCATTGAACACGCTGAATTCGACGAAACGCCCCAGCTTGCGCAGCATCGCGAGGCCCTGGTTTACCGCCTTGTGGTGCCCGGTGGCTTCGATATAAATGTCGCACCCATAGCCGTCGGTGATCGCGCGGATCTTGGCCATCACGTCGACTTCGGCCGGGTTCCACACCTCGTCGGCGCCCATGCGCAAGGCGAGGGCGGCGCGTTCGGGTTTCATGTCCAGCACGATGAGCTTTTTCGGGTTGCGCAGGCGCACCGCGCCGATAATGCCCAGGCCCAAGGTACCGGCACCGGCGACCACCACCACGTCGTCATGGTCGACATTCGCGCGTTCGGCCGCGTGCAGCGAGCAGGCCAGCGGCTCGATCAAAATGGCTTCATCCGGGGCGATGGATTCCGGGACTTTGTGGATGATGCCTTCCTTGGTAAAGATCATGTACTGGGCCATGGCGCCCTGCACGTTGTTCTGGAAACCGTAGAGGTCGTGCTTCTGGCACATCCAGTACTGGCCGTGGTTGCAGAAACGGCAGCCCCAGCACGGCACGATCTGCTCGGAGATCACTCGGTCACCGACTGCCACGCCACGTTTTTCTGCGCCTGGGCCGAGGGCAACCACACGGCAGACGAACTCATGCCCCGGAATCATCGGCGGCTTCACATAGCGCGGTTGCTCGGCATCGCCCCAGAACGACGGCGCGCCGCGATAGGTCTTGATGTCACCCATGCAGATGCCGCACAGCTCGACTTTGGTGAGAATCTCGTCGGGGCCGGGCGTGGGCACGTCGACAGTTTCCAGGCGATAGTCTTCCGGGCCGTGGCAGACCACGGCCTGCATGGTTTTCGGGATGACCGGGGAGAGGTGTTCAGGTGTGCGTTCGGTGGCGGTGGACATGGCAAAAACCTCACGACAAAAGATGAATTACTGAATGCTGTAGCCGCCATCGATCACCATGTTGGCGCCGGTGATCATCTGCGCGGCGTCGCTGAGCAGGTACAGCGCCAGCCCGGCGATTTCTTCCGGCTGGGCGAAGCGGCCGGCCGGGATCTGCAATTTGGCCTTTTCACCCACTTCACCGGCCCAGGCTTTTTTGCCCAGGGCGGTCTCGACGATGGTCGGGGAAATGGCGTTGACGTTGATCTGTGGCGCCCATTCCATGGCGAGCACTTTGGTCATGCCGACGATGGCGGCCTTGCTCGCGCAGTAGGCGACGTGACGGTCCAGGCCAATCACGGCGGCCTGGGAGGCCAGGTTGACGATGCGCCCGCTGCCCTGCGCCAACATGTGTCTGGCGCAGGCCTGGGCCACAAAGAAGCTGGCCTTGAGATTGATGTCCAGGGTGGTGTCCCAGGCGCTTTCGCTGACGTCGATGGCCTTGTCCAGCAACACCACGCCGGCGCTGTTGATCAGGTAATCCAGGCGCTGGAAGTGTTCGAATACGCTGTCGATGGTGCGCTGTATCTGGCCGATCTGGCCGAGGTCGACGGCAATACCCAGGTGGCCGTTGCCCAGGCTGGCCGCGACGTGCACCACCGCCGGGTCGCGGTCGAGCAAGGCCACGCGGGCGCCGCGCTCCACCAGCAGGTGGGCGCAGGCCAGGCCAATGCCGGCGGCGCCGCCGGTGATCACCGCGCAACGGCCGGTGAGGTCGAAGGCTTGGTTCCAGAATCCAGACATGAATGACTCCATTTTCGAAAGCAGTTGATCGTTCCCACGCTCTGCGTGGGAATGCCGCCTGGGACGCTCTGCGTCCCGATGTTGGGTGACGCGGAGCGTCACGGGATGCATTCCCACGCGGAGCGTGGGAACGATCAAGCTACTTGCCGCCGCTGACTTGTTGGTACAGCGCATCGGCATTCGCGTTAGTGACGGGCACCCACGGCAGGATGTAGTTCTTGGCGGTGCCATCGCCCCATTTCACGTCCTTGCCGTAGCGCTCCCAGATCACCGATTGCGGCTTGTAGTCCTTGCCGGCCAGTGCGCGCAACGCCACATCCAGCGCGCCTTGGGATTGGGCCTGGGCGTCTTGCAGGAAGGTGGTGACTTCGTCTTTCTTCGCCGCCTGGATCGCGTCCGGCATGCCGTCGATAGAGGTGACCGGCACGTCTTTGGAGGTCAAGCCGTGGGACTTCAGCGCCTGCACGGCACCCAGGGCCATATCGTCGTTTTGCGCGATCACGCCGTTGATGCCTTTGGGGTGCGCGTTCAGCCAGTCTTCGGTGAGGGTCAGGGCCTGGGCGCGGTCCCAGTTGGCGGTCTTTTTCTCGATGATCTTGATGTCCGGGTGCTTGCTCAGCACTTCCAGCTCGCCCTTTTCCCGGTCGATCTGCGCCGACTGGCCAATCGGGCCCTGGATGATCACCACATTACCTTTGCCGTTGAGCTTGTCGACCATGGCCTGGGCCTGCAGGCGGCCGCCTTCCACGTCGTCGTTACCCACATAAGGCACGGAGGCATCGGCTACTTTCGTATTGGAGGCGATGACCACCACGTCGTTGCTCATGGCTTGCTTCACGGTGCCGACACCGGCCTTGGTGTCGATCGGCACGAACAGGATGGCGTCGTAGTGCTGGGTCACCATGTTTTCGATCTGGTTGTTCTGGGTCAGGGCGTCATAGTTGCCGTCGAACACCGTCAGTTGCACGGTGCCGTCTTTGACCGCCGGGTGTTCTTTCAGCTCGCGGACCCAGTTCTGCATGAACTGGCCCTTGAGGCCGTAGACGGCCGCGCCGATCTTGTAGGTCTTGCCATCGGCGGCAAAGGCAATGCTGCTGGCGAGCAGGGTGAGGGTCGCCGCAGCGGCCAAAGTGGTACCAAGTTTCATGAGTAGAGCTCCGGTTATTGTTGTGGGTCGTTCTCTAGCGTTTTTTCTTGCGCCACACGTCGATCAGTACTGCGAACACGATGATCAGGCCCTTGGCGACCTGCTGGTAATAGGAGGACACGCCGAGCAGGTTCAGCCCGTTGTTGATCACGCCGATCAGCAGCGCACCAAACAGCGTGCCGACAATGCTGCCGGTGCCGCCCGACAGGCTGGTGCCGCCGATCACCACGGCGGCAATCGCGTCCAGCTCATAAGAAACCCCGGCCTGGGGCAGGGCGGAGGTGGTGCGTGCCGAGAGCACTACGCCGGCCAACCCGGCGAGCAGACCCGAGACCACGTACACCGAAAACATCACCTTGCGCACGCCGATACCCGAGGTGCGCGCACTCTTTTCATTGCCGCCCACCGCGTACACGTAGCGGCCGTAAGTGGTATAGCGCAGCACCATCCAGAAGATCAGCGCGACCACTGCGAAGATCACGATGGGCACGCCAATCGGGCCGATCTTGCCGATGCCCAGCGCCAGGTAGGCGTCGGGCAGGTCGGTGATCGGGCTGCCGTCATTGAGGATGAAGGTCATGCCCCGCGCGATGCTGAGCATGCCGAGGGTGGCCACGAACGGCGGGATCGACAGGTTGGCGACCATAAAACCATTGACCACACCGAGCATCGCACCGGCAAACATCCCCGCACTGACTGCCGCCAGCAGGCCATAACCCTGGGTCGCAACCATGGCGCTGCACAGCCCGGCAAAGGCCAGGATCGAGCCCACCGACAGGTCGATGCCCTTGGTGAGGATCACGTAGGTCATGCCTACGGCCAGGATGCCGTTGATCGAGGTCTGGCGCAGGATGTCCATCCAGTTGCGCCAGGTCATGAAGTATTCGCTGGAAAACGCCATCACCACGCACAGCAGGATAAACACCAGCGGCAGGCCGAAGCGGTCGAGAGACAAGCGCAGGCGATTGCGCGGCGCGGTGGTCATGGGCGGTGCGATGGTTTTGGCATTCATGAGGCAAGACTCAACAAGGCTTCCTGGGAAAGGGCGGTGTCGGTGCTGATGGTCACCAGTCGGCCGCCCTTGAATACGGCGATGCGATCACTTAAATGCAGCAGTTCCGGTGCTTCGGACGACACCACGATGGCAGCGCCACCGGCGCGCACGAACTGGTCGAGCAGGTGGTAGATCTCCTGCTTGGCGCCTTCATCGATGCCACGGGTCGGCTCGTCGCAGAGCAGGCACACCGGCTCGGTCGACAGGCATTTGGCGAGCACGACTTTCTGCTGGTTGCCGCCGCTCATGGACGCTACCGGCAATTCCAGTGAACTGGTCTTGATCTGCAGGCGCTTGACCATGTCCTCGGCCAGTTGGGTTTCCTTGCGCGCATTGATCAGCGACCAACTCGACAGGCGCTTGTAGGCCGACAGTGCAATGTTGGACAGAATGCTGCCGGTGAGCACCAGGCCGCTGTCTTTGCGGTCTTCGGTGACCAGCGACATGCCGGCGTTGATCGTGGCTTTGGGCAGGCCGATGGGCATGGGCTTGCCTTGCAGGGTCACGCTGCCGGAGTCCGCAACCGTCAGCCCATAGATGCAGTTGAGAAACTCGCTGCGCCCCGAACCCATCAGCCCATAGATGCCGAGGATTTCGCCCTGGCGCAGTTGCAGGCTGATGTCGTGGAACTCGCCATTGCGGCTCAGGTTGTCGACTTGCAGGCAGGTATTGGCGGCGCATTCGCGGCCGACCTTGTGGTCGATGCGTGTCAGCTCCTGGCCGACAATCCCGCGCACCAGGTGGTTGCGGTCGATATCGGCCATGCGCCCGCTTTCCACAAAGGCGCCGTCACGGAAGATGCTGTACTCGTCGGCGATCTGCGCCAGCTCGCTCAAGCGGTGCGACACGTAGACGATGCCGGCGCCGCGCGCGGTGAGGCGGCGAATGGCCTTGAACAGGGTTTCCGCTTCGCGCTCGCCGATTGCCGAGGTCGGTTCGTCCATGATCATCACCTGGCAGTCATGGCTGAACGCCTTGGCGATTTCCACCAGTTGAATCTGCGCCACGCTCAGGCGGTGCATGGGGCTGGTGGCATCGACCTCGAATTCCAGGCTTTCGAGCAGCTCGCGGGTGCGGCGGTTGAGGGTCTTGCTGTCGACGATGCAACCGGCGCGGCGCGGTTCGCGGCCCAGCCAGATATTTTCGGCGACGGTCATGTAAGGGATGGGCTCCAGTTCCTGGGTGATCATCGCGATCCCCGCCGCCAGGGCTTCACTTGGGCGGTTGAACTGTACGGGCGTGCCGTTGAGCAGGATGGTCCCGGCGTCACGTTGGGTGATGCCCATCAGGATGCTCAGGAAGGTCGACTTGCCGGCGCCATTGCCGCCGCACAGCGCATGCACGCTGCCGGCCCGCAGAGAAAGGCGCCCGTCACGCAGGGCAGGCACCCCGGCGTAAGCCTTGGCGACGTGTTCAGCCTGGAGCAGTAATGGCGTGGCCATCGGCGTGTCCTCGTGCTGTGAATTCTTATTAGGTCGCACAGTCATGTTTTGCTGTGATCATATGTGTATCAAATGAAATTCTGATCAGTCAATCGCTTTCACTAAAAAGTTATAAATACGCTTGTTTGCGCAAATCAGGCCTGTTTAGACGGCTTTGACTAGGAGGTCAGCTAAAACTCGCTTGACAGAAGGGCTGCAATACCCGAGAAATAACTGAGCGAAATTTCATTGACTGATCAAATGATCAGTCTAAAGCACCTAAACGGCAGCGGAGCCAGACGCCATGAACACACCTTTCCCGGTGGCTATCGGATGCGATGAAGCGGGTTTTGAGCTCAAAGAGCTGTTAAAGCGCCATATCGAGGCGCTGGGTTACCCGGTGACCGACTTCGGCACCCACTCCACCGCGCCGGTGCTGTACCCGGACATCGCGCTGGCGGTGGCCACCGCCATCAATGCCGGGCAGCAACGCCTCGGCGTGCTGGTATGCGGCACCGGGATTGGCATGGCCATCTCGGCCAATAAAGTACTGGGCATTCGTGCGGCCCAGGCCCATGACACCTATTCGGCGGAGCGCGCACGCAAGAGCAACGATGCACAAATCCTCTCTATTGGCGCACGGGTGATCGGCGCCGAACTGGCCAAAAGCATCGTCAAATCGTTTCTGGAGTCGGAGTTTGAGGCGGCGCGTTCCGGGGCCAAGGTCGAGCGTATCAACGCGATCGAGCGCGATGGGCATCAGTAGTGGACGGGACGGGGCAAGAGTCGGGAGAATGGGTTTTTGACGCCGAAACGGAAGCCCGTCCCCATGAGTGACAGTACCCAGCGCATTGCCAGCGATATCGATCAGATGACCGAAGTGGCGATGCTCTATTACCTTGAGAACGTCACTCAGGAGGCCATTGCCAAGCGCTTCGACCTGTCGCGGGCCAAAGTCAGCCGCTTGCTCAAGCGTGCGCGCGATGAAGGGATTGTCGAGGTGCGGGTGTTGCAGCACCCGGCGATGAACAACGAGCTGGAGCGGGCATTGGTGGAGCGCTTCAAGCTGGACCGCGCTTTGATTGCGGTCGACCACAGCGAACCCGACACCCAGCGCTCGGCCGTCGCCAGCCTGGTGGCCAATTACCTGAACAAAACCTTGAGCGACGGCATGATCGTCGCCGTCGGCATGGGCCGTAACGTTGGCGCGGTAGCCGACAACGTGTTCTTGCCGGTGACGCGCAACTGCACATTTGTCTGCGCGATTGGTGGTTCGCTCAAGGCGGGCGAATACATGAACCCTGACCATATCTGCCGACGCCTGGCCCTGCGTTTTGGTGGCGAGAGTGAAAGTCTGTATGCGCCGGCACTGGTGGCCAACCCGGAATTGCGCGGCGTGCTGATCAACAATGACACCGTGCGCTCAACCCTTGATCGGGCGCGGCGTGCAGACATCGCGCTGATCGGCATTGGCGACATGAGCGAGAACAGCAACATGGTGCGCATGGGCTGGTTCTCGCCGCAGGAGATCGCCCAGGCGCGCTTGTCCGGCACGGTGGGTGACATGATGGGGTATGACTTTATCGACATCCACGGCCAGCCGGCGGTCAACGCGATTCAAGGTCGGGTGATCGGGTTGACCGTGCAGGAGTTGTTTCGCATCCCGGATGTGGTGGCGATTGCCAGCGAGAACACCAAGGCGGCGG
Organism: Pseudomonas sp. B19125; assembly: GCF_044218855.1. NCBI lineage: Bacteria > Pseudomonadati > Pseudomonadota > Gammaproteobacteria > Pseudomonadales > Pseudomonadaceae > Pseudomonas > Pseudomonas sp. B19125. The sequence goes on along the minus strand of NZ_CP162589.1, from coordinate 4,374,338 downwards.
CGACGCTTGGCGCGTTGCGCTCGGGGGTGATTAATACGTTGGCGACCACGGTGACGAATGCGCACACGATTCTGGCGCTGGATGATGCGACGCGTAAGTCCTGAATGTACAAAGGTCAAAAACTGTGGGAGCTGGCTTGCCTGCGATACAGACAACTCGGTCTTTCAGTAACACCGAGGTGATGCTATCGCAGGCAAGCCAGCTCCCACAGGGGTTATGTGTTGGGCTTACAGATTTTGTAATAGTTTTGCAGTGTGGGAAATTTGAGTTTCGACTGTACGATTCAAGTCCTTTTCTCACTGCAGGACTTGCATGAACACCCTCTCGGAGCCTCCCAGTCGTCTTTCCCCAAGGCACCCACTGTCGCTGTTCCCGCTGAAGCATCCCGTATTCCGACTGCTAACCTTGTCCCGGTCCACTGACCGCGCCTTGCCGTGTCCGGCGTTCTGAAAACTTTAAAGAGACTCTATTAAATGGAATGGTTAGCGGATCCAACGGCCTGGCTCGGCCTGTTGACCTTGATTGTGCTGGAACTGGTGCTGGGCATCGACAACCTGGTGTTTATCGCGATCCTGGCGGACAAATTGCCGCCGGAGCAGCGCGACCGTGCGCGGTTGATCGGTTTGTCGCTGGCGTTGCTGATGCGTTTGGGCCTGCTGGCGAGTATTTCCTGGTTGGTGACGCTCACGCAGCCGCTGTTCGAGGTGTTCGACAAGAGCTTCTCTGGGCGTGACCTGATCATGTTGTTTGGTGGTGTGTTCCTGTTGTTCAAGGCCACCATGGAGTTGCACGAACGCCTTGAAGGCCATGTGGCGCAGCGCACGGGCAATGTGGCTTACGCCATGTTCTGGCCGATCGTGGCGCAGATCGTGGTGCTCGACGCGGTGTTCTCCCTCGACGCGGTGATTACCGCCGTGGGCATGGTGGATGAGCTGGCCGTGATGATGATCGCGGTGATCGTGTCCATCGGCCTGATGATCGTGGCGAGCAAGCCGCTGACCCGTTTCGTCAACGCGCACCCGACGGTCATTATGTTGTGCCTGGGCTTTTTGATGATGATTGGTTTCGCCCTGACCGCCGAAGGCCTGGGCTTCCATATTCCCAAAGGCTACCTGTACGCGGCGATTGGTTTCTCGATCCTGATCGAGCTGTTCAACCAGATTGCCCGCGCCCGTCGCAAGAAGTCGGCGCAGGGCACCTTGCCCGTGCGCCAGCGTACCGCCCATGCGGTGATGCGTTTGCTCGGTGGCCGCAGTTTGGCGGTAGAGGGCGTGGATGACGACGTTGCTGACCTGCTGGGCGAGCCGGATGCCGGCCAAGGCCCGCTGTTTGATCGACGTGAGCGCGTGATGATCAGCGGCGTGCTGCAATTGGCCGAGCGGCCGATCCGTACCTTGATGACGCCGCGGGCCAAGGTCGACTGTATCGATCTGGCGGACGACGCCGACACCATCCGGCAAAAACTGATGCATTCGTCCTATTCGCGCCTGCCGTTGATCCGCAACGGCGCTGTGGATGAGCCGTTGGGTTTTGTGCACAAAAAGGAACTGCTCAAGGAGTACCTGGCCGGCAATGAGCCTAACCTTGAGCACCTGGCGCGCCGGGCGGTCAATTTGCTGGAGAGCTTTTCGATCCTGAACGCCCTGGAGCAAATGCGCCAGGAGTCAACTCACATTGCGTTCGTGATCAACGAATTCGGCGACTTCATGGGCGTGTTGAGCATGACCGACATCCTTGAGTCCATCGCCGGTGAGTTGCCGGACGCCAGCGAAATCGAAGGGCCGGATATTGTCGAGGAGGGCGAGGGCTACCGCGCCAATGGCGCCTTGAACCTTAACCTGGTGCGCCAGCGTACCGGCTTCAAGGCTGCCGCAACCCAGGACTATCAAACCCTCGCCGGGTTGGTGATGAGCCTGCTCGACCGCCTGCCCGTGGTGGGTGATAGCCTGGAGCATGAGGGCTGGCGCTTGACCGTCGCGGCGGTTGAGGAGCGTCGGGTCATACAGGTGCTGTTATTTCCCTTGATGAATAATCCTCAAACAGGTCGCTGAAAAACGCATCAGCGTCTAAGGGGCGGCCAACAAGCTGCTCCTGCACCTTGCCAAACTGGTACACCAGCGTCGCCGGGGTGCCCGATACGCTGGGCACCCTCGGATTTCGGTCGGTATTCACGATCAGTGCTGTTACAGGGCCAGCGTATTGTTTGGCGATGGTCTCGAACCTCTCGTCGAGTCCAACGCAGCCCGGGCAATCGGGATGAGTGAATAACACGATGGCCGCCGCATATTTTTTCAGTTGCGCCTCGTAGTCCTCCAGATCGCTGTAAGTCATGCTTGCAATGCCCATAGGATTTCCTTGCGTGCCCGCTCATAGACGTTGGGTACATACGCTAGAACTGCCGGGCAGGGCCGTCTACTGTCAACCTTCACAGGTAGACATGCTCACGCATCCATGGCGCGCGCACTGCAAGGGTGCGCGGTAACACTGTTCTGGCGCACTCGATTGAGGGTTGTCACCGGTGTGTGGGGTCTTGGGTAGCAAGCCGATTCGAAAGGGTGGCGTAACGCCGCGTCCTGGCCAGTTAACTATCCATATGATTTAAAAAGAATTTATCCCTGACATTTTTTTCCGTTAGCGCGTGTGGCACACTTTCTGCTGTCTATTCCGTTGTTACATACCAAGTTCCGGTATAGCGGAATACACAACTCCTGGAGTGCTTGTCATGCATCACCGACCTTCCGTGTTTAAAGCGTGTGTTTTTCTCTTCGCCGCATCGGCTTCCCTCGCAAGCGTTGTGCACGCGGCGGACAGCAAGCTCGATGATGTGCTCAAACGTGGGCATCTCATTGTGGGTACAGGCAGTACCAATGCGCCGTGGCACTTCCAGGGAGCGGATGGCAAGTTGCAGGGTTTTGATATCGACATCGGCCGAATCGTGGCTAAAGGTTTGTTCAACGACCCAAGCAAGGTCGAGTTTGTGGTGCAGTCCTCTGACGCGCGTATTCCCAACCTGCTGACCGACAAGGTCGACATGAGTTGCCAGTTCATCACCGTCACCGCCAGCCGTGCACAGCAGGTTGCCTTCACCCTGCCTTACTACCGCGAAGGTGTGGGCCTGTTGCTGCCGAACAACAGCAAATACAAGGAAATCGAAGACCTGCAAGCGGCGGGCGATGGCGTGACCGTGGCCGTGCTGCAAAACGTGTATGCCGAAGAGCTGGTGCACCAGGCGTTGCCAAAGGCCAAGGTTGACCAGTACGACAGCGTCGACCTGATGTACCAGGCGGTGAACTCCGGCCGTGCCGATGCCGCCGCCACCGACCAGTCCTCGGTCAAGTACCTGATGGTGCAAAACCCGGGCCGCTACCGCAGCCCGACCTACGCCTGGAGCCCGCAAACCTACGCGTGCGCGGTCAAGCGCGGCGATCAGGACTGGCTGAACTTCGTCAACACCGCGCTGCATGAAGCCATGACCGGCGTGGAATTCCCGGCCTACAAAGCCTCGTTCAAGCAATGGTTCGGTGTGGATTTGCCAGAACCTGCGATCGGTTTCCCGGTTGAGTTCAAGTAAATCGTAAATCCTGGGGCGTCGCTGACGGCGCCCCGAGCAGGTACTGCCGACCATGAACTATCAGTTGAACTTTGCCGCCGTGTGGCGTGATTTCCCCAGCTTGCTGGCGGGGCTCGGCCTGGGCCTCGAACTGGCCTTGCTGTCGATCGCCATCGGTTGCGTGATCGGCCTGATGATGGCGTTTGCCATGCTGTCCAAGCACCGGGCGTTGCGAATCTTCGCCTCGGTGTATGTGACGGTGATCCGCAATACGCCGATCCTCGTGCTGATCCTGTTGATCTACTTTGCCTTGCCCACACTGGGGATCCGGCTCGACAAGATCCCCTCGTTCATCATCACCCTGTCGCTGTATGCCGGTGCTTACCTGACCGAAGTGTTCCGCGCCGGGCTGTTGAATATTCCCAAGGGCTTGCGTGAAGCCGGCTTGGCCATCGGTTTGGGTGAGTGGCGAATCCGCGCCTACATCACCGTGCCGGTGATGCTGCGCAACGTGTTGCCGGCCCTGTCGAACAACTTTATTTCGCTGTTCAAGGACACGTCGCTGGCGGCCGCGATTGCGGTGCCGGAGCTGACCTACTACGCCCGCAAGATCAACGTCGAAAGCTACCGGGTGATTGAAACCTGGATGGTCACGACCGCGCTCTACGTGGCGGCCTGTTACTTCATTGCCATGCTGCTCCGTTACCTGGAACAGCGTCTGGCGATCCGTCGTTAAGGAGGGTTTGCATGTACGAGTCCCCAAGCTGGCTGCATGAGTTGTGGATCGCCCGGGATACGCTCTGGGCGGGGTTTCAAACCAGTATTTATTGCTCGGTGCTGGCGATTATCTTTGGCACGCTGATCGGTATCTTTGCCGGGTTGATCCTCACCTACGGCAAGTTCTGGATGCGCGCGCCGTTTCGTCTGTACGTCGACCTGGTGCGCGGTACGCCGGTGTTTGTGCTGGTGCTGGCGTGTTTTTACATGCTGCCGGCGCTCGGTTGGCAGATCAGCGCGTTCCAGGCCGGCGCCGTCGGGTTGACGCTGTTTTGCGGCTCCCACGTGGCGGAAATCGTGCGCGGCGCGCTGCAAGCCATTCCCCGTGGGCAATTGGAAGCGGGCAAGGCGATTGGGCTCACGTTCAAACAATCGCTGACCTACGTGCTGTTGCCCCAGGCGTTGCGCCAGATCCTGCCGACCTGGGTCAATTCCTCCACCGAAATCGTCAAGGCCTCGACCTTGCTCTCGGTGATCGGCGTGGCCGAACTGCTGCTCAGCACCCAGCAAGTCATCGCACGTACCTTCATGACCCTGGAGTTCTACCTGTTCGCCGGGTTTCTGTTCTTTGTCATCAACTACGCCATCGAGTTATTCGGTCGCTACATTGAAAAGCGGGTGGCCTTGCCATGAACCAACCTCAAACCAACCAACCGCTGCTGAACATTCGCGGCCTGCGTAAACAATACGGCCAGGTCGAAGTGCTCAAGGGCGTCGACCTGTCCATGCAGCGCGGCAACGTGGTGACGTTGATCGGCTCCAGCGGCTCGGGCAAGACCACTTTGCTGCGTTGCGTCAACCTGCTCGAAGAGTTCCAGGGCGGGCAGATCAGCCTGGACGGCGAGTCCATCGGCTACAGCGAAATCGCCGGTAAACGTGTGCGTCACCCCGAGCGGGTGATTGCCCAGCACCGTGCGATGACCGGCATGGCCTTCCAGCAATTCAACCTGTTTCCGCATCTGACCGCGTTGCAAAACGTCACCCTTGGCCTGCTCAAGGTCAAGAAGATGGGCAAGGACGAGGCTGTGGCCCTGGCCGAAAAATGGCTGGACCGCGTAGGTCTGCTGGAACGCCGCAACCACTTCCCCGGTCAACTTTCCGGCGGTCAGCAACAGCGCGTGGCGATTGCCCGCGCCATTGCCATGAACCCCAGCCTGATGCTGTTTGATGAAGTCACCTCGGCCCTCGACCCGGAACTGGTGGGCGAAGTGCTCAGTGTGATCAAGGGGTTGGCGGAAGAGGGCATGACCATGTTGCTGGTCACCCACGAAATGCGCTTTGCCTATGAAGTGTCGGACAAGATCGTCTTCATGAACCAGGGCCGCATTGAAGAGCAGGGGGCGCCAAAAGACATCTTCGAACGCCCGCAATCGCCGCGCCTGGCGGAATTTTTGAAGAACATTCGTTTTTAATCAGGAGCAATTTTTATGAGCATCACTCGTTACGGTGCCGGTAGCACTGCCGGCGGCGGCCAGCCGCGTCCTTTTGCCCGCGCTGTGGAAGCCGACGGCTGGCTCTACGTGTCGGGCCAGGTGCCGGCGGTAGACGGTGAAATCATCACCGGCGGCATCATCGAGCAAACCCGCCAGACCATGCGCAACGTGGTGGCGATTCTGGAAGAGGCCGGTTACGAACTCAAAGACGTGGTGCGCGTCGGCGTATGGCTGGAAGACCCACGGGACTTCTGGAGCTTCAACAAAGTGTTCGGCGAATACTTCACCCCGGAACACGCCCCGGCACGCGCCTGTGTGCAGGCCAACATGATGGTGGACTGCAAGGTCGAGATCGATTGCGTGGCCTACAAGAAAAAAGGCTAAATGCCCCTCTCTTGAGATCACTGAAATCCAATGTGGGAGCTGGCTTGCCTGCGATGACGGCGTGTCAGGCAGCCCTGGGTAACTGAACCACCGCCATCGCGGGCAAGCCCGCTCCCACAGGGTATCACTGTGCAGCATTACCACTATGACCGGACCGACGACTGCCATGACCGAAGACACCATCAAACGCCGCGCCAAAGGACTGGACCGTGCATTCGATATCCTCGATTTTCTCAAGGAGATCGGCCAGCCCCTGCGCCCGAATGATATTGCCAGCGGCATCGGCAGCCCCAAATCCACCGTCTATGAACTGGTCGCGTCGTTGCTGGAGCGGCGCATTCTGGAGACGGTGGGCAAGGACGGTCACGTCTACCTCGGCCGCCAGCTGTACTTTCTCGGCCAGGCGCACCTGCGCCACTTCGACCTGACCCGCGAGGCCGACCACGCCTTGCAGGAGATCGTCAGCCAGACCCATGAAACCGCGCAGATGTGCCTGCTTAACGGGCGCAAATACACGGTGGCGCTGATGCGCGAAGGCGAGCGGCATTTTCGTATCTCCTCGGACATCGGCGAAAACGCGCCAATCCCCTGGACCGCTTCCGGGCGCTTGTTGCTGGGGCACTTGAGCGACCAGCAGATCATCGACCTGATCGACTACGACGACTTCATCCTGCCGGACGGCCAGCGCCTGCCGCTGGAAACCTTCCTGGCGCAAATCCGTCAAGCCACCCTCGATGGGTTTTTCTCCTTCGACAGCGTGGCCGACACCTTCACCCATTGCTTTGCCGCCCCGGTGCGGGACGCGCAGGGCATCAGCATTGCGACCTTGTGCATCGTTGCACCGCGCGCCGATGCGATCAAAAACTACAACGACTATCGCCGGGTGTTGATTGACAGCGCCAATAACCTGGCCCGGCGTATCAACGAATAGGAGTACTTCATGTCTGCCCTCAATGCCGTTGAAAAAGGCGCCGCCGCCGTCGGTGCCCACCTGGTGCGCGACGTCAGCCTGCCGGCCCTGGTGCTGCACCGCGATGCACTGGAACACAACATCCGCTGGATGCAGGCATTTGTCAGCAACAGCGGTGCAGAGCTCGCGCCCCATGGCAAAACCAGCATGATGCCGGCGCTGTTCCAGCGTCAGATCGAGGCGGGCGCCTGGGGCATCACCCTGGCTAACGCCGTGCAGACCCGCGCCGCCTATGCCGGTGGCGTGCGCCGCGTGTTGATGGCCAACCAGCTGGTGGGCGCGCCGAACATGGCGCTGATCGCCGACCTGCTGGCGGACCCGGATTTTGACTTTCACTGCATGGTTGATCATCCGGACAACGTCGCTGACCTGGGGCTGTTTTTCGCCGCCCGTGGCCTGCGCCTGAACGTGATGATCGAATACGGCGTGGTCGGTGGCCGTTGCGGGTGCCGCAGCGAGCAGGAAGTGCGCGAGCTGGCAAAGGCAATCAAGGCCCAACCGGCCCTGGCCCTGACGGGTATTGAAGGCTACGAAGGTGTGATCCACGGCGAACACGCCGTCAGCGGCATCCGTGACTTCGCCGCCAGCCTGGTGCGCCTGGCCGTGGACCTGCAAAACAATGGCTCGTTCGACTTGCCCAAGCCGATCATCACCGCCTCGGGGTCGGCCTGGTACGACCTGATCGCCGAGTCGTTCGAAGCGCAAAACGCCGCCGGGCGCTTCCTCAGCGTGTTGCGCCCCGGCAGCTATGTGGCCCACGACCATGGCATCTACAAAGAAGCGCAGTGCTGCGTGCTTGATCGTCGCGGCGACCTCAACGAAGGCCTGCGCCCGGCCCTGGAAGTCTGGGCACACGTGCAATCGATGCCCGAGCCTGGCTTTGCGGTGGTTGCCCTGGGCAAGCGCGACGTGGCCTACGACGCCGGTTTGCCGGTGCCGCTCAAGCGCTACAAGGCCGGGATTGTGCCGGCTGAAGGCGATGATGTAACCGCGTGCAAAGTCACGGCGGTGATGGACCAGCACGCGTTCATGACGGTGGCGCCGGGGGTTGAGTTGCGTATCGGCGACATCATCTCCTTTGGCACTTCGCACCCGTGCCTGACCTTTGACAAGTGGCAGGTGGGTTGCCTGGTGGATGAGCGGTTGCAGGTCGTTGAATCCTTGGATACCTGCTTCTAGACCGCGTCGTGGCCATCGCAGGCAAGCCAGCTCCCACATTTGAAGTTGAAATGCATTCCAGCTGTGGGAGCTGGCTTGCCTGCGATGAGGCCCTCCCACACACCAAGAGTCCTCAGGCATGAACACAACTCCCTGCATCGCCCTGATCGGCGAATGCATGATCGAACTGCAACACCGCGCCGATGGCAGCCTGCAACAGAGCTTCGGCGGCGACACCCTGAACGCGGCGGTGTACCTGCGCCGCGAGTTGGGCACCGTTGGTACGGTCGACTACGTGACCGCCCTGGGCGATGACAGTTTCAGCGATGCCATGTGCCAGCAATGGACCGCCGAAGGCCTCGGGCTGGGCATGGTCCAGCGCCTGCCCGGGCGTCTACCGGGGTTGTACTGCATCCAGACCGACGCCAATGGTGAACGCAAATTCCTCTACTGGCGCAACGAAGCCGCTGTGCGCGACTGCTTTACCACGCCGGCAGCCGAGCCGATCCTGGCTGCGTTGCCGGACTACGACGTGGTGTATTTCAGTGGCATCACCCTGGCGGTATTGGGCGAAGTCGGGCGTGAGCGCTTGCTGCAAACCCTGATCGAAACGCGCCGGCGCGGTGGCAAGGTGGTGTTCGACAACAACTATCGCCCGCGCCTGTGGGCGAGTGTCGACGCGGCGCGCGCGGCGTATCACCAGGTGTTGGCCGAGGTGGATATCGCCCTGCTGACCGAGGATGACGAGCGCGCGTTGTTTGGTTATGCCAACAGCGAGCAGGTGTTCGCGGCGTACCCGGCGATTGCAGAAGTGGTGCTCAAGCGTGGCGCGGATGCGTGCTTGATCCGTTGTGATGGCGAGCGCTTTGCAGTGCCGGCGCTGAAGGTCGAGAAGGTGGTGGATACGACGGCGGCGGGGGACTCGTTCAGTGCGGCGTATTTGGCCAGTCGGCTCAAGGGCGGCTCGCCTGAACAGGCGGCGTTGGCCGGGCATCGGTTGGCGAGTAGGGTGATTCAGGTGCCCGGGGCTTTGATTGCGCGGTGAATGGCCGCCTGCGGCGGTTCGCAGGCAAGCCAGCTCCCACATTTGACTGAATTTTTCCAGTTGAAATGCGCTCAAGTGTGGGAGCTGGCTTGCCTGCGATAGCGGTCCTGAGCCAACCCCTCAGTCGCGGTAAAACACCTGCACCAGGTGGTAACCAAACTTGCTCTTGATCGGCCCGTGCACCACTTTCACCGGCTTCTTGAAGATCACCGCATCAATAACCCCCACCATCTGCCCAGGCCGCACTTCACCCAAATCACCGCCGCGCTTGCCGGAGGGGCAAGTGGAGTACTTTTTGGCCAGCACATCAAACGCTTCGCCCTTGGCAATGCGCTGCTTGAGCTGTTCGGCTTCTTCGCTGGTTTTCACCAGAATATGACGGGCTTGGGCTTTCATAAGGTTCTACCAGGTGTGCGACGGCGCGCGATTATGCCTGAACTCATTCGTCGACGTTGATCATGCTGCGGATTTTAGTCGCCAGCAGATCAATGGAAAACGGCTTGGCCACCATGTCCATGCCGTCCTCCAGGAAGCCCTGGCGCTCGGCGGCTTGTTCAGCGTAACCGGTCATGAATAATACGCGCAGGCCAGGCCGGTGCTGACGGGCGATTTCGGCCAGTTGCCTGCCGTTCATGCCCGGCAGGCCGACATCGGTGACCAGCAGGTCCACGCGCAGGTCCGATTCCAGCAGCGGCAGCGCGGTGCGCGCATCTGCCGCCTGGTGAGCGGTGTAGCCCAGCTCGGCGAGCACATTGACCACCAGCATGCGCACCGCCGGGTCATCCTCGACCACCACCACCGCTTCACCGGCGAGTGCCAGCGGCGCTTCGCCCAAATGCGGCGGCAGGTTGCTTTCCAGCGCGGTGCCGTGCAACCGCGGCAGGTACAGGCGCACGCAGGTGCCCTGGCCGGGTTCGCTTTGGATGGTCACATGGCCGCCGGATTGCTGGGCAAAGCCGTAGATCATCGACAACCCCAGGCCGGTGCCCTGGCCGATGGGCTTGGTGGTGAAGAACGGGTCGAAGGCCTTGGCGAGAATCTTCGGCGCCATGCCGGTGCCGTTGTCGCAGACGCCGAGCATCACGTAGTCGCCGGCCTTGACCGGCTCCAGCGTGGTGATGTCGGTGCCGTCCAGGTAACTGTTGGCAGTTTCGATGCGCAATTCGCCGCCGTCGGGCATCGCGTCGCGAGCATTGATCACCAGGTTGAGCAAGGCGTTTTCCAGCTGGCTGGCATCGGTGTTGACCGGCCAGATATCTTTGCCCAATTGCACCTTGAGCGTGATATGCGCGCCTTTGGTGCGACGGAACAAATCTTCCAGGGACGCCACCAGCTCGTTCGGGTCCAGTGGCCGGCGGTCCAGCGACTGCCTGCGGGAGAAGGCCAGCAGCCGGTGGGTGAGGGCGGCCGCGCGATGGGCGGACGACACGGCCGCATCGGTAAAACGGCCGATTTCGTCGCTGCGCCCGGCGGCGATATAGCGCTGCATCAAGTCCAGGCTGCCGATAATGCCGGTGAGCATATTGTTGAAGTCATGGGCGATACCGCCGGTGAGCTGGCCGACCGCTTCCATTTTTTGTGCATGGCGCAGTGCGTCTTCGGCGCGCTCACGCTCGAACATCTCGTTTTGCAGGCGCTGGTTGGCCTCGGCCAATGCCTGGGTGCGCTGGGCCACGCGTTCTTCAAGGTTTTCGTTGAGGTGGCGCAGGGCTTCTTCGGTGAGTTTGCGTTCGGTCTCATCGATCACAAAAATGTAGAAACCATTCACCGAGCCGTCATTGCTGAAGCGCGGCAAGTACTTCATCAGCGCATGGCGCGGCCGGCCGTCGCGGTGCGGGGTGATGGTCATGAAGCTGCAGGCCTTGCCGCGCAACGCGGCGTCGATCTTGTCCGCGCGCCCGGCATACACCTCGTCGCCGAGTACTTCGCGGATGCTTTTGCCGTACAGCTCCTGGGGCGTCATGCCGTACCAATCGAGGTAGGCGCTATTGTTGAGGCGAAAGCGCTGCTCGTGGTCGACATAACCGATCAGCACCGGCATGGCGTTGATGATCAGTTGCAGCTCGGTCTGGCTTTGACGCAGCGCCTGTTCGGTCTGCTTGCGCTCGGTCAGGTCCAGCGCGGCCCCCAGGAAACGCGCCGGGCGGCCTTGGTGGTCCTTGTAGCAGCGGCCGCGGGCAAACACCCAGCGCACCTGGCCATCGGCCTGCAGCAGGCGGTATTCCTCGGCGTATTCGGTGCCGAAGGTGATGCAATGCTTGATGCTGCGCGCGACCATGCCGCGGTCTTCGGGGTGAACGCCGTGCAGGTAGTCGCTGATGGGGAGCAGGCCGGCGTCTTGCGGGTCGACACCGTGCAAGTGGGCAAAGTGGGCGTCGGCGATAAAGCGGTCTTCGCCGATATCCCAGTCCCAGGTGCCCACCGCATCGGTTGCCGCCAGTGCCAGTTGCAGACGTTGTTCGCTGTTGTGCTGGGCCTTGAGGCTGTCCTCGGAGCGCTGTTGCAGTTCGAGGGTTTTGCTGCGCCGCTCATTGGTCTCGATGGCAGTGACCAAGATCCCGGCCACGCTGCCGCCTTCGTCGCGCACCGGGCTGTAGGTGAGGTCGAGCCAGATTTCGGTGTCGCGGTTATTGCGTTGCAGCACAAAGCGCTGTTCGCTGAAGGTGCGCACCTGGCCGCCGAGCACCGCGTCGTAGATCGGCGCAGTAAAACTCTCAAGCTCCGGCCAGGTGTCATGGGCCGGTTGGCCCAGCGCCTCGGGATGCTTGTTGCCCGCGAGCACGGCGAAGCTGTCGTTATAGAGCTGGGTGAGCTGGCTGCCCCACAACAGCAGCATCGGCATCGGTGAATGGACGACGATATCGACGGCTGTGCGCAGGCTTTGTGGCCAGTCATCGGCCTCACCGAGCGGGCTTTGCGCCCAGTTCAGCCGCGCAATCAATGCGGCGGCTTCGCTACCGGTGGATGTTCCATTCATGAAAAAGCCCTGCACCTGACACTTTGAAATACGACAACAGCCGATTATCCCGCGAGACGGGAACGGCTGACTACCCCTCGAAAAATAGCATGCATTGAGGGGTTGTCTTCAAATCAGTGCGTCAGAGCTGAAACCTTTCATCCGTCCGCCAGCTCAGGGCGGTTGCGAAACTGTTCCAGCGCCTGCGGGTTTGCCAGGGCATCGGTGTTTTTGACCGGCTCGCCATGCACCACATTACGCACCGCCAGTTCGACGATTTTGCCGCTGATGGTGCGCGGTATGTCGCCGACGGCGAGGATCTTCGCCGGGACATGGCGCGGCGTGGTGTTGGCGCGGATCACCTGACGAATCTGCTGCTCCAGCGCGTCATCCAGCGTGACGCCTTCGTTGAGCCGCACAAACAACACCACCCGCACATCGTCCTGCCAGCGTTGGCCGATGGCCAGGCTCTCCAGCACCTGCGGGACTTTTTCCACCTGGCGATAAATTTCTGCGGTGCCGATGCGCACACCGCCGGGGTTGAGCACCGCGTCGGAGCGCCCATGAATCAGCAGGCTGCCATTGGGGCGCTGTTCGGCGTAGTCGCCCTGGGCCCACACGCCGGGGAACTGGCTGAAATACGAAGCCCGCAGTTTTTTCTGGTCGGGGTCATTCCACAGGCCAATCGGCATGGCCGGAAAGTGCCGGGTACACACCAGCTCGCCTTTTTCCCCGACCAGCGGCCGGCCCTGGTCGTCCCACACTTCGATGGCCATGGCCAGGCTCTTGCACTGCATTTCGCCGCGCCGCACCGGCAGCACCGGGTTGCCGATCACAAAGCAGGAGACGATATCGGTGCCGCCCGACATTGACGACAGGCACAACTCGGCCTTGATCTCGCGGTACACATAGTCGTAACTCTGCGGCGACAGCGGCGAGCCGGTCGAGATCAGGCCTTTGAGGCTGCCTAAGTCGTGGCTCAGGCGCGGTTGCAGGCCGGCCTTTTCCAGGGTGGCGAGAAACTTGGGGCTGGTACCGAATACGCTGATTTTTTCCGCGTCGATCAGGTCGATCAGCCGCTCGGGGCCGGGGTGAAACGGCGAGCCGTCATACAGCACCGCCGTGGCACCCAGGGCCAGCACTGACACCAGCCAGTTCCACATCATCCAGCCGCAGGTGGTGTAGTAGAACAGGCAGTCTTCGCGCGACAGGTCGGCGTGCAGGCCGTGTTCCTTTAGATGGGTGAGCAGCACGCCGCCGGTGCCGTGAATGATGCACTTGGGCACGCCCGTGGTGCCGCTGGAGTACAGGATATACAGCGGATGATCGAACGGCACCGCGACAAATTCAGGCTCGCCGCCGGGTTGGTAGAAGTCGTTCCACAGTGCGACCCTGGCGTGGGTGCGGTAGTCCTCGACGCGCGCCTGGGGCTGGGCATACGGCACGATGATCAACTGTTCCAGGGACGGCAGGCGTTCGAGGATTTCATTGAGTTTGGTGCTTTGGTCGATGTTTTTGCCGGCGTAGCGGTAGCCTGCGCAGGTGATCAACACTTTGGGTTCTATCTGGCCGAAACGGTCGATCACGCCTTGGGTGCCGAAGTCCGGCGAGGAGCACGACCAGATCGCGCCCAGGCTGGTGGTGGCAAGCATGCCGACCAGGGTTTGCCAGGTGTTGGGCATGCACGCAGCCACGCGGTCGCCCTGGGTCACACCGGCCGCCCGCAAGCTGCGCTGCAAGCCTGCGACATGCTCGGCCAGTTCGGCATAGGTCAGTTGTTCGCGCTGGCCCTCTTCGCTGACCGCCACCACCGCCGGGTGAGCATCCCGACGGCGCAGCAGGTGTTCGGCAAAGTTCAGGGTCGCCCCGGGGAACCACTCGGCGCTGGGCATTGCCGCGCCTTCGATCAGTGTGGTGCTGGGCGGGTTGCGAAAGTGTACGTCGAAAAAGGACACGATCGCCTGCCAGAAGGCTGGGCGCTGGTCGATGCTCCACTGGTGCAGGGCTGGGTAGTCGCGCAGCTGCACGCCGTAGCGTTGGTTGATGAAGCGCCGGAACTGGTCCATTCGCGTGTTGGCGATGCGTTCGGGAGAGGGTTGCCAGAGGATCTCGGACATTTGCGCAATCTCTTGTTTTTGTACAAATCCTCCAGCCAACACAGGTCGAAACTGTGGGAGCTGGCTTGCCTGATTTACTGGGCCAGCCAGCCGCCATCGATATTCCACGCGGCGCCGCGCACTTGGGCGCCAGCTTCACTGCACAGGAACAACACCAACTCACCCAGCTGTGGCGGCGTCACAAACTCCAGCGACGGCTGTTTCTCGGCCAGCAAATCATGCTGCGCCTGCTGCGGATCAACGCCCTTGGCCGCGCGATCATCAATCTGCTTTTGCACCAGCGGCGTCAACACCCAGCCTGGGCAGATGGCATTGCAGGTGACGTTACCGGTAGCGGTCTCCAGGCCCACCACCTTGGTCAGGCCGATGACCCCGTGTTTAGCCGCCACGTAGGCCGCCTTGCCCACCGAGCCGACCAAGCCATGCACCGACGCGATATTGACGATGCGCCCCCAGCCCTTGGCCTTCATGCCCGGCAGACTCAAGCGCGTGCTGTGGAACACCGACGACAGGTTGATCGCGATGATCGAATCCCAGCGCTCCACCGGAAAGTCTTCCACGGCCGCCACGTGCTGAATGCCGGCGTTGTTGACCAGAATGTCGACGCCGCCGAACTCGCGCTCGGCGTAGGCAAACATGTCGGCAATTTGCGCCGGGTCGCTGACGTCCGCCGGGTGATGCCCGACCTTGCCGCCGAACGCCTGCACCTGGGCGATCACCGCGCTGGCGTCGCCGAAGCCGTTGAGGATCAGGTCGGCGCCAGCCTTGGCCAGGCTCAGTGCGATGCCCAAGCCGATGCCGCTGGTGGAGCCGGTAACCAGGGCGGTCTTGCCATTCAAAGTCGTCATGAAAACCTCACACAATGCCAGTGGCGTAGAAAGTACCGATCACCACGAACACCGCGAGGGTCTTGATGATCGTGATGCCGAAGATGTCCTTGTAGGCTTCGCGGTGGGTCAACCCGGTGACCGCGAGCAGGGTGATGACCGCGCCGTTATGGGGCAGGGTGTCCATGCCGCCACTGGCCATGGCCGCAACCCGGTGCAGCACTTCAAGGGGGATATTGGCCGCATGGGCCGCCGAAATAAAGCTCTCGGACATGGCCGCCAAGGCGATGCTCATGCCGCCGGAGGCAGAGCCGGTGATACCGGCCAGCAGGGTCACGGTAATCGCTTCGTTGACCAGCGGGTTGGGGATGCCCTTGAGCCAGTCCGCCAGCACCAGAAAGCCTGGCAGCGAGGCGATCACCGCGCCAAAGCCGTATTCCGAGGCGGTGTTCATGGCCGCCAGCAGCGCGCCGCTGACCGCGCTTTTACTGCCTTCGGCGAGCTTGCTTTTGATCGCCGACCAGCCGAACACCAGCACCATGACGATGCCCACCAGCAACGCCGCCTGCACCGCCCAAATCGCCGTGAGCTTGGCGATTTCGGTGGTCACCGGCGCGCTCATGCCCGGCAGGCTGAGGCTGTGGGTCTTGCCGTACCACTGCGGGATCCAGTGGGTGAACAGCAGGTTCATCACGCCCACCAGAATCAGCGGCGACAGCGCGACCCACGGGTTGGGCAGCGCCAGGTTGTCGGCGGTTTCCGGCTCGTTGCGCAGCTCGGTGCCATAACCTTCACCGGCGCGTTGTGCCTTGTTGCGCTGGCGCGCCAGGTAGAGCATGCCGGTGCAGAACACGAAGACCGTGCCGATCAAACCCAGCCACGGCGCCGCCCAGGCGGTGGTGTTGAAAAAGGTGCTGGGGATGATGTTCTGGATCTGCGGCGTGCCGGGCAGGGCGTCCATGGTGAACGAAAACGCACCGAGGGCGATGGTCGCCGGGATCAGGCGCTTGGGAATGTTGCTTTGGCGGAACATCTCCGCCGCAAACGGGTACACCGCAAACACCACCACAAACAGCGACACGCCGCCGTAGGTGAGCAGGGCGCAGACCAGCACAATCACCAGCATCGCCTGGCGCGTGCCAAGCAAGCGGATGGCGGCGGCCACAATCGAGCGCGAAAAGCCCGACAGCTCAATCAGCTTGCCGAACACCGCGCCGAGCAGGAACACCGGGAAATACAGTTTGATGAAGCCGACCATTTTCTCCATGAACACCCCGGTAAACGCGGGGGCGACGGCGGAGGGGTCGGTGAGCAGCACGGCGCCGAGGGCGGCGATGGGGGCAAACAGGATCACGCTGTAGCCACGGTAGGCGGCCAGCATCAGCAGCGCGAGGGCTGCCAGGGCAATGATCACACTCATGGTGTGTCTCCAGATCGAATTGTTATTTTTGTGGGGGTGGTGCGTTGGAGAGGGGCTATAGCGAGATGTGTGCCAATTGACTAAGTTGTTGAAATATATAGATATTATTATTTTGTGCGGGTGCAATTCTTGAGATTGTCTCTTTTTTGAGACTGGCAAGGATCAAAAGTGGGAGCTGGCTTGCCTGCGATAGCGGTGGTTCAGCTCAATAGGTATTGACTGATGGGCCGCTATCGCAGGCAAGCCAGCTCCCACAGTGGGCTGTCTTTGTTTGTGGAATTGTGTCTATTTATTGAGACTCGCTCATGTCCAATGCCACCATTTTTTTGTACAGGGTCGATCTACCCAGCCCCAACCGCTTGGCGGCTTCCACCACATTGCCTTCACAGGCCTTGAGTGCCGCCGCAATCACCTGCCGATCAAAGCGCTCCCGCGCCGCCGCAAATGTCTCGCCCTCGACCGTCTCCACCCGCCCACGGGCCACCGGGCTGAACGTGCCGATCGCCGCGCGAATCTCTTCGGCATCCAGCACCAGGTCATCACTCAACAACGCCGCGCGTTCCAGTACGTTGCGCAGTTCACGGATATTCCCCGGCCACGCGTGCTGCGCCAGCAACGCCAAGGCTTCGCGGTCAAGCTCATGCTGGCTGCGCAACTCTTCAAGAATCGCCTCGCTCAACGCCGGAATATCTTCCAGGCGCTCACGCAACGGCGGCACCTGGATCGGCAGCACGTTCAGGCGGTAATACAAGTCCGCCCGGAATTCGCCGCGCTTGATCGCCGCTTCCAGGTCCATGGACGTGGCCGCGATCACCCGCACATCGCTGTGCACCATTTCGTTGGAGCCCACCGGCTCGTATTCCTTTTCCTGCAACACCCGCAGCAGTTTGCTTTGCAGCGGCAGTGGCATGTCGCCGATTTCATCGAGGAACAGCGTGCCGCCCTGGGCGATTTGCAACTTGCCGGGGCGGCCCTTGCGGTCGGCACCGGTGAAGGCGCCCGGCGCGGTGCCGAAGAACTCGGCTTCGAGCAGGTCGCCGGGAATGGCGGCGCTGTTGATGCTGACAAACGCCTTATGCGCGCGTGTGGAGGCACCATGGATGGCCTGGGCCAACAGCTCTTTACCGGTGCCGGTCTCGCCCAGCAGCAACACCGGCGACTCGGCACTCGCACTGCGCCGCGCCCGGCGTTTGACTTCCAGGCTGGCGGCGCTGGTGCCAATAAAATGCGCGAAGTTGTATTTGCTCTGGCGCGAGCGCAGCAGCGAACGGGTGGAGGCCAGCTCCTGCTGCATGCTCAGGTAGCGCTCGATCAGCGGCGACAAGTTGCGCAGCTCATCAAACAGCGCAAACCCGATCGCGCCGATCACCGCGCCTGCGTCATCGTGGATCGGCAGGCGCATCACCACCAACGGGCCTTTGGGCGTGTCCTGGATATCCAGCAGAATCGGCTGGTCGTTGCGCACCACCTGGCGTAACAGGCTATTGGAAATCACCTGCTCGCACGGCTGGCCGATGGCTTCATCGGCGCTTTTAAGACCAAAACGTTTGGCGTAGCGCTCATTCATCCACACGATATTCGCGTCGCGATCGACTATCACCGTGCCTTCGCTGGACTGCTCGATGATCTCGAACAGCGACTGGATGGCCAGGCCGCGAACCTGCTGGTAGTCCTTGAGGCTGTCGCTGATATTCATGCTCACACTGCCAACGCAAAATATGATTGGAATACGGTCCTGTGGGAGCTGGCTTGCCTGCGATGGCGTCCTCAAGATCGCCATCGCAGGCAAGCCAGCGCCTACAAGGGGATGTGCGCCGCCGCCAGCAGCTCTTTGGTGTAAGGATGTTGCGGCGTATCGAACACCACATGGCTCGCGCCGCGCTCCACCACCTTGCCGTCCTTGATCACGATCATGTCGTGGGCCATGGCCCGCACCACCGCCAGGTCGTGGCTGATAAACAGATAGGTCAGGCCGTATTTTTCCTGCAGTTCACGCAACAGCGCCACCACTTGTTTCTGCACGGTGCGGTCGAGGGCTGAGGTCGGCTCATCCAGCAGCATCAGCGCAGGCTTGAGCACCAAGGCGCGGGCGATCGCGATGCGTTGACGCTGGCCACCGGAAAACTCATGGGGGTAACGATGACGGCTGGCGGGGTCGAGGCCCACGTCCTTGAGCACCTGGATCACTTGCGCATCGCGGTCGGCCAGGCTGCACGGCGCGTGCACTTCCAGGCCTTCGCTGATGATCTGTTGCACCGACATGCGCGGGCTGAGGCTGCCGAACGGGTCTTGGAACACCACCTGCATCTGCTTGCGCCATGGGCGCATCTGCTGGTTGTTCAGCGGGTCGAGGGCTTCACCCTGAAAACGGATACTGCCGGTGGAATCGAGCAAGCGCAGGATCGCCTGGCCGAGGGTGGATTTGCCCGAGCCGGACTCGCCGACAATCCCCAAGGTTTTGCCGCGCTGCACGCTAAGGCTAATGCCGTCGACTGCGCGCAGCCAGGTTTTGCGCCTGAACAGCCCGCCGCCGAGGGGGAATTGCACGCTCAGGTCGTCGACTTGCAACACCGTCTCACGTTCATCACTGCACAGCGCATCGCCGGACGGCTCGGCATCCAGCAGCAGGCGGCTGTAGGGGTGTTGCGGCGCAGTGAACAGCGTCTCGCAGTCGGCCTGCTCGACAATCTCTCCGGCGCGCATTACACACACACGCTGGGCAATGCTGCGCACCAGGTTGAGGTCATGGCTGATCAGCAGCAGCGACATGCCCAGGCGTTGTTGCAAGGACTTGAGCAGCAGCAGG
This sequence comes from Pseudomonas sp. B19125, assembly GCF_044218855.1. Taxonomy (NCBI): domain Bacteria; kingdom Pseudomonadati; phylum Pseudomonadota; class Gammaproteobacteria; order Pseudomonadales; family Pseudomonadaceae; genus Pseudomonas; species Pseudomonas sp. B19125. Next base: position 4,354,895 of record NZ_CP162589.1, on the reverse strand, counting down.
ATCTTGCGCTGCACGGTCACGTCCAGCGCGGTGGTGGGTTCGTCAGCAATCAGCAGCTCCGGCTCGCAGGCCAGGGCCATGGCGATCATCACCCGCTGGCGCTGGCCGCCGGAGAGTTGATGCGGGTAAGCCTTGAGGCGCTCCTGGGGTTTCTGGATGCCCACCAGTTCGAGCAGCTCAAGAATGCGTGACTGCGCCGCCTTGCCGCCCAGGCCCTTGTGCAGCAGCAGGGTTTCGCCGATCTGTTTTTCGATGCTGTGCAGCGGGTTGAGCGAGGTCATCGGCTCCTGGAAAATCATCGCAATACGGTTACCGCGCAGCTTTTGCAAGGTGGCCGTCGACGCGCCGATCAGCTCCTGGCCGCGATACTTCACCGAGCCTGTGGTGTGCGTGCCCGCGTCTGGCAGCAATTGCAGAATCGAGTGGGCGGTTACCGACTTGCCCGAACCCGACTCGCCGACCAAGGCCAGGCATTCGCCAGGGCGCACGTCCAGGCACAGTTTGCTCACCACGGTCTGGCCGCTGAAGGCGACGCTGAGGTCGCGGATCTCGATCAGGTTCATACGCAATTACTCATGAGCGTGGGTCGAAGGCATCACGTAATGCCTCGCCGATAAAGACCAGCAGCGACAGGATCAGCGCCAAGGTGAAAAATGCCGTCAGGCCAAGCCAGGGCGCTTGCAGGTTTTGCTTGCCCTGAGCAATCAGTTCGCCCAGGGACGCGCTGCCGGCGGGCATGCCGAACCCGAGAAAATCCAGGGCGCTCAAGGTTGAAATTGCTCCGGTCAAGATAAACGGCAGGTAGCTCAAGGTGGCGGTCATGGCGTTGGGCAGGATATGCCGGCGAATGATCTTGCCATCGCCCAGGCCCAGGGCGCGTGCGGCCTTGACGTATTCCAGGTTGCGCCCGCGCAGGAACTCGGCGCGCACCACGTCCACCAGGGCCAGCCAGGAAAACAGCGCCATGATCCCCAACAGCCACCAGAAATTCGGTTCGACAAAGCCGGACAAAATGATCAGCAGGTACAGCACCGGAAGTCCGGACCACACTTCCAGAATGCGCTGACCGAGCAGGTCGACCCAGCCGCCGTAATAGCCCTGCAAGGCGCCGGCGGCGATGCCGATGGCGGCACTGATGGCGGTGAGTGCCAGGGCAAACAGGATCGACACCCGTGCGCCGAAGATGACCCGCGCCAGCACATCGCGGGATTGATCATCGGTGCCCAGCCAGTTCACCGCCGAGGGCGGGCTGGGGGCAGGGCGGGTCAGTTCGTAGTTGGGCGTGTCGTCGCTGAACGGGATCGGCGGGAACAGCATCCAGCCGCCGTCCTGCTTGATCAGCTTTTGCACGTAGTCACTGCGGTAGTCGGCCTGGAAGGGCAACTGGCCGCCGAACTGTTGCTCGGTGTAGCGCTTGAACACCGGGAAATACAGCTCGTTCTTGAAGCTCAGCACCAAGGGTTTGTCATTGGCGATCAACTCGCCGCCCAGGGTCAGGATAAACAGGCCGATAAACAGCCACAGCGACCACCAGCCACGGCGGTTCTTCTTGAAGCGCTCGAAACGCCGACGGGCCACCGGAGACAGATTAAGCATCAGGCGTTCCTCGCGGCGAAGTCGATACGCGGGTCCACCAGGGTGTAGCAGAGGTCACCGATGAGTTTTATCAAGAGCCCGAACAGGGTGAAGATAAACAACGAGCCAAAGACCACCGGGTAGTCGCGGGATACGGCGGCTTCGTAGCTCATGCGGCCCAGGCCATCGAGGGAAAAGATCACTTCGATCAACAGGGAACCGGCAAAAAACACGCTGATAAATGCCTGGGGAATCCCCGAGATCACCAGCAGCATGGCGTTGCGAAACACATGGCCGTAGAGCACCCGGCGTTCACTCAAGCCCTTGGCACGGGCGGTGACCACGTATTGGCGCGTGATTTCATTCAGGAATGAGTTTTTGGTGAGGATGGTCAGCGTCGCGAACCCGCCGATCACCAGGGCGCTGACGGGCAACACCAGGTGCCAGAAGTAGTCGGCAATTTTGCCGATTGTGCTGAGTTCGTCGAAGTTCTCCGAGACCAGCCCGCGCACCGGGAACCAGTTCAGCGAGGTGCCACCGGCGAACAGCACGATCAGGAACATCGCAAACAGGAAGGCCGGCATCGCATAACCGATGACAATCGCGGTGCTGCTCCACACGTCAAAGCTGCTGCCGTGGCGCACGGCCTTGCGAATCCCCAAGGGGATCGACACCAGATAGGTGATCAAGGTGGCCCATAAACCGAGGGAAATGGTCACCGGCATTTTTTCCAGGATCAGGTCGATCACGCTTTTGCCGCGAAAGAAGCTGTTACCGAAATCCAGTTGGGCGTAGTTCTTGAGCATCAGCCACAGACGTTCCGGCGCGGGCTTGTCGAAGCCGTATTGCTTTTCGATGTCCTTGATCAATTTGGGGTCCAGGCCACGGCTGGCGCGCGAGCCGTTGACGGCTTCGCCACCACCACCGCCGATGCCGCCGCCACCGATGCCCTGCAGGTGGGCAATGGCTTGTTCAACCGGGCCGCCGGGCGCGGCCTGCACGATCACGAAATTGACCAGCAGGATGATCACCAGCGTGGGGATAATCAGCAGCAGGCGCCGCACGATATAGGCAAACATCAGCGCGTTCCTCCGCGTTTTTTCAACTCGGCGTTCATTTGCTCATTCGTCAGTGGTGTGGAGCTGATTTCCCACCAGGTTTCCAGCGCTTCGTCGTTCTTGGCCTCGATGGCTGGACGACCAAAGCGGTTCCACCACGCGGCCGAGGTGCCGGGCGGGTAGTAGTTGGGGATCCACAGGTAATTCCATTGCAGCACGCGGTCCAGGGCATGGGCATAGGTGAGCATCTGCGCCTGGGTGTTGGCTTTGACCAGCCCGCTGATCAGGGTATCGACGGCGGGGTCTTTGAGCACCATGTAGTTGTTCGCACCTGGGTCGTAGGCGGCCTGCGAGCCGAAGTAGTTGTACAGCTCCATGCCTGGCGACGTGGTGACCGGGAAGCCGATGACGATCATGTCGTAGTCGCGGGCCATGATGCGGTTGACGTACTGGGACGAGTCTATGCGGCGGATATTCAGGGTGATGCCGATCTGCGCCAGGTTGCGCTTGTACGGCAGCAACAGGCGCTCAAGGCCGGCCTGGGCATTGAGGAAGGTGAACTCCAGTGGCTCGCCGTCGGCGTTGACCAGCTTGTCGCCCTTGGGTGTCCAGCCGGCGGCTTCCAGCAGTGCCAGGGCTTGCAGCTGTTTGTCACGGATCATGCCGCTGCCGTCGGTGACCGGCGCCTTGAACACTTGGGTGAATACTTCGTCGGGCACCTGGCCGCGCAGTGGCTCAAGAATCGCCAGTTCCTCTGGGGTCGGCGGTTGGCTTGCAGCCAGCGGGCTGTTGGAGAAGAAGCTCTGCTGGCGGATGTACATATTGCGCATCATCTGCCGGTTGGCCCATTCGAAGTCCCACAGCATCGCCAGGGCCTGGCGCACGCGGCGGTCCTTGAACATCGGTTTTTGCACGTTGAACACATAGCCCTGGGCCGGTTGCGGCATCTCCTTGGCCAAGTGCGCACGTTGCAGGCGGCCATCGTCGAGGGCCGGGCCGTTGTAGCCGATGGAGTAGCCCGTAGCGGAGAACTCGCGGTTGAAGTCATAGGCGCCGCCACGCAGCACCTGGCGGGCCACCTCGGTGTCGCCGAAGTACTCCAGGCTCAGGTGGTCGAAGTTGTACAGGCCCCGGCTGACGGGCAAGTCCTTGCCCCACCAGTCGGGGTCGCGGGTGAAAGTGATGGTGCTGCCGGAGTCGATTTTGCTGATTTTGTACGGGCCGCTGCCCAGCGGCGCTTCGTAGCCGCCACCGTTGGCGAAGTCGCGGGTTTTCCACCAATGCTCGGGGAATACCGGCAGGGTGGCGATATCCAGAGGCAGGGTGCGGTTTTCATTGCTGGAAAAGTCGAAGCGCACCTGGCGCTCGCCTTCGACTTCGACGTGTTTGACGTCGGCGAACAGGGTGCGAAAGCGCAGGCTGCCTTGGGTCATCAGCAGGTCGAAGCTGTAGCGTACATCTTCGGCGGTGATCGGCGTGCCATCGGCAAAGCGTGCCTTGGGGTTGAGGTAGAAGCGCAGCGACAGGCCGTCGTCGGCGCGTTCCATTTTTTCAGCGACCAGGCCGTAAACGGTGTAGGGCTCATCCAGGGAGCGCTGGGCCAGCGGGGCGTAGAGCCAGCCGTCGACCTGGGAGACGCCGATGCCTTTGTCTATGTACGGCAATACATGGTCGAAGCGCCCGATTTCGATGGCTGAGCGTCGCAGGCTGCCGCCTTTGGGCGCGTTGGGGTTGGCGTAGTCGAAATGGGTGAAGCCGGTGGGGTACTTGGCCGGTTCGCCGTATACCGTGAGGTAGGTTTGCGGGGCCGCGATCACGGCGGTGCTGGCCAGTAGCAGGGCCAGGGTGGAGCTGAAGAGTTTTGTGGAAAAAACCAATCGCATTATCAGCCTTGAGCGCCGGGTGAACAGTAATAGGGATTTGTACGTTAACGGCTTATGGGTTGCCAGTCACTTGATGCACAACGGCCCACCAAAAGGCGGGCCGTTGTTTATAGCATCAGCGCGTACGGGATCAGTCCTGGCGGCTGGTGACTTCCAGCAGGTGGTAGCCGAACTGGGTTTTTACCGGGCCTTGCACGGTGTTGACGGGGGCGCTGAAGACGACGGTGTCGAATTCCTTGACCATCTGGCCTGGGCCGAACGAACCCAGGTTGCCACCGTCGCGGCTGGATGGGCAGCTGGAGTTGGCTTTGGCGATTTCTGCGAAATCGGCGCCGCCTTCGATCTGGGCCTTGAGTTCGTTGCACTTGTCTTCGGTGGAAACGAGGATGTGGCGGGCGGTGGCTTTGGCCATGGGGGTAACTCCTTGAAGTAAAAAGGGTGAGCCTACCGGATTCAGGTGGTTTTTTGTTGGCAAAGTTCCATCTTGTGGTGGGTTGGGTTGATTGAGTACATATCCGTTGCTGCGGTAACGGCGGCCTATGGTTCCGCTCTTACAGCGGGTCACTTTTGGCAAACGCCCCAAAAGTAACCAAAAGGTCTTCGCCCCACCACTCGGCACCTCGCTAATGCTCGGTGTGCCCTCACTCCGGCTTGAATCCGTGGGCCGCCGCGATGGGCCATCCTTGGCCCAGCGCGGCTAACCCGGCGTCCTGCCGGGTTACCCACGGATTCAAGCCTGCGTTCGGCCATCGTGGTTAACGGGGCGCCTCAGATCAAAAGCAAGATCAAGATCTACAGCACGGCGGCCTGAAAGCCGACCTGAGTGGTTGAATCAAAAGCGAAAGGCGAAAGGCGGATTTGCATACACTGAAGATCTGCTTTTCTGTGGGAGCTGGCTTGCCTGCGATGCAGACACCTTGGTGTATCAGGTACACCGAGTTGATGCCATCGCAGGCAAGCCAGCTCCCACCTTTGATCGAGTATGGCTCTGCTGTTGCTGTTGCTCCGGCTCTTACATCCTTTTCGATGACGAAGTCAGCGGTCTTTTGATCTGCGCTTTTGATCTTGATCTTGATCTGAAATCGCCCCGTTAAACACGATGGCCGGAATCTGACAGGGATTTGGGGGGTAAACCGGCAGGGATGCCGGTTTAGCCGCGCTGGGCCAAGGATGGCCCATCGCGGCGGCCCCCCAAATCACTGTCGGATTGCGGGCATGCCGAGCCATAGCGAGGCACCGAGTGTTGGGGCGAGGACCTTTTGGTTACTTTTGACTGGGCCGGCATTCCGGTCCTTGCAAAAGTGACCCGCTGTAAGAGCGGAACCATAGGCCGCCGGTACCTAAATAACGGATATGTACACGATCAAACCACAACAGCAGGCACCAAAAACGCAGCTTCCAACAACTGCCGCGTATAAGCATGCTGCGGATCCGCAAAGATCCCCGCCGCGTCCCCCTGTTCCACCACCTGCCCATGCTTGACCACCATCAACTGGTGACTCAAGGCCTTCACCACCGCCAAATCATGGCTGATAAACAGGTACGTCAGGTTGTACTTGGCCTGCAGCCCCCGCAATAATTCCACCACTTGCCGCTGCACCGTGCGGTCCAGCGCGGACGTCGGTTCATCGAGCAGTATCAAGCGGGGCTTGAGCACCAAGGCACGGGCGATGGCAATGCGTTGACGCTGCCCACCGGAAAACTCATGGGGGTAACGATGCCGCGACTCCGGGTCCAGGCCCACTTCCTTGAGCGCTGCAACAATCGCCAGTTCCTGCTCGGCCGGCGTGCCCATTTTGTGGATACGCAAGCCTTCGCCAACGATCTCACTCACACACATCCGCGGGCTCAAGCTGCCGAACGGGTCTTGAAACACCACCTGCATCTCCCGCCGTAGCGGACGCACCTGTTGCTGAGTCAAGCGGTCAAGTTGCTGGCCTTCAAAGCGAATCCCGCCTTTGCTGGCGATCAAGCGCAAAATCGCCAGGCCCAGGGTGGACTTGCCCGAGCCGCTTTCACCGACGATGCCCAGCGTCTGGCCCTGGGGCAGGCTGAAGTTGATGCCGTCCACCGCCTTGACGTAATCGACGGTGTTGCGCAAAAAGCCCTTTTTGATCGGGAACCAGACCTTCAGGTCGTCGACTTCCAGGAGGGGCGGCCCGACCTCGTTACTGGCTGGCCCACCGCTGGGCTCCGCCGCCAGCAGTTCCTGGGTGTAAGGGTGCTGGGGCGACTGAAACAGCGTCTCGCAATCAGCCTGTTCAACGATGCAACCCTGCTGCATCACACACACACGATGGGCGATGCGCCGCACCAGGTTCAAGTCATGGCTGATCAGCAGCAATGCCATGCCCAGCCGGGCCTGCAGCTCTTTGAGCAGTTCCAGGATCTTCAATTGCACGGTGACGTCGAGGGCCGTGGTCGGTTCGTCGGCGATCAGCAGTTCGGGCTCGTTGGCCAGGGCCATGGCGATCATCACCCGCTGGCGCTGGCCGCCTGACAGTTCGTGGGGCAGGGCTTTGAGGCGCTTGTGCGGCTCGGGGATGCCCACCAACTCAAGCAGTTCCAGGGTGCGCCGGGTCGCGACTTTACCGGTCAGGCCTTTGTGCAGGCCGAGCACTTCGTTGATCTGCTTCTCGATCGAATGCAGCGGGTTCAACGAGGTCATTGGCTCCTGGAAGATCATCGCAATGCGGTTGCCGCGAATATGCCGGATGGTTTTCTCTTTGAGGGTCAGCAGATCATGCCCGGAATAGCTGATGGTGCCGGCCGGGTGCCGCGCCAGCGGGTAGGGCAACAGGCGCAGGATCGAGTGGGCGGTCACCGATTTGCCCGAGCCGCTTTCGCCGACCAGCGCCAGGGTTTCGCCGCGCTTGATATCGAAGCTGACATTGTTGACCACGCGGTGATGATGCTCGCCGGTGACGAACTCGACGCAGAGGTCGCGGACTTCGATCAGATTGTCCTGATTCATCTCATTTCCTCGGGTCGAAGGCATCGCGAGCGGACTCGCCGATAAACACCAGCAAACTCAACATGATCGCCAACACGGCAAACGCACTCATGCCCAGCCACGGCGCTTGCAGGTTGGATTTGCCCTGGGCCACCAGTTCGCCCAGGGACGGCGAACCGGCCGGCAGGCCGAAACCGAGAAAATCCAGGGCGGTGAGGGTGCCAATGGCACCGGTGAGGATGAACGGCATGAACGTCATGGTCGAGACCATGGCATTGGGCAGGATATGCCGGAACATGATCGCGCCGTTCTGCATGCCCAGCGCTCGGGCGGCACGTACATATTCCAGGTTGCGCCCGCGCAGGAACTCGGCGCGCACCACGTCCACCAGGCTCATCCACGAAAACAGCAACATGATGCCCAGCAGCCACCAGAAGTTGGGCTGCACAAAGCTGGCGAGGATGATCAGCAGGTACAGCACCGGCAAACCCGACCAGATCTCCAGGAAACGCTGGCCGGCCAGGTCGACCCAGCCGCCATAGAAACCCTGCAAGGCGCCAGCGATGACGCCGATGATCGAGCTGAGCACGGTCAGCGTCAGGGCAAACAGCACCGACACACGAAAGCCGTAGATCACTCGCGCCAGCACATCGCGGCCCTGGTCGTCGGTGCCCAGCAGGTTCACCGAAGACGGCGGCGCTGGCGCGGGGACTTTCAGGTCGTAGTTGATGCTCTGGTAGCTGAACGGGATGGGCGCCCACAGCGTCCAGGCGTCCTTGGCCTTGAGCAGTTCCTGGATATACGGGCTTTTGTAGTTGGCCTCCAGCGGGAATTCGCCGCCAAACGTGGTCTCCGGGTAGCGTTTAAGCGCCGGGAAATACCAGCCACCGTCGTAATGGACTGCCAGCGGTTTATCGTTGGCGATCAACTCGGCGCCCAGGCTGAGCACGAACAGAATCAGGAACAGCCACAGCGACCACCAGCCACGTTTGTTGGCTTTGAAACGCTCGAACCGGCGGCGATTGAGGGGGGACAGGTTCATCTCAATGCTCCCGGCTGGCAAAGTCGATACGCGGATCGACCAGGGTGTAGGTGAGGTCGCCGATCAGCTTCACGATCAGCCCCAGCAAGGTGAAGATAAACAGCGTGCCGAACACCACCGGATAATCGCGGTTGATCGCCGCTTCAAAGCTCATCAGGCCCAGGCCATCGAGGGAAAAGATCACCTCGACCAACAGCGAACCGGTGAAGAAAATCCCGATAAATGCCGAGGGGAAACCGGCAATCACCAGCAGCATGGCATTACGAAACACATGGCCGTAGAGCACGCGGTGGTTGGTCAGGCCTTTGGCTTTGGCGGTGACCACGTACTGTTTGTTGATTTCGTCGAGGAAGCTGTTTTTGGTCAGCAGGGTCATGGTCGCGAAGTTGCCGATGACCAGCGCGGTGACGGGCAGGGCCAGGTGCCAGAAATAGTCGAGAATCTTGCCGCCTAAGCTTAGTTCTTCGAAGTTGTTGGAGGTCAGCCCGCGCAAGGGGAACCAGTCCAGGTAACTGCCGCCGGCAAACACCACGATCAGCAAAATCGCGAACAAAAACGCCGGGATGGCATAGCCGACGATGATTGCCGAGCTGGTCCACACGTCAAAGTGGCTGCCGTGCCGGGTAGCCTTGGCGATGCCGAGCGGGATCGACACCAGGTACATGATCAGCGTGCTCCATAACCCGAGGGAGATGGACACCGGCATCTTTTCCTTGATCAGGTCGATGACCTTGGCGTCGCGAAAGAAGCTGTCGCCAAAATCCAGCCGTGCGTAGTTCTTGACCATGATCCACAAGCGTTCCGGCGCCGACTTGTCGAAGCCGTACATCTTTTCGATTTCCTTGATCAGCGCCGGGTCCAGGCCCTGGGCGCCGCGGTAGCTGGAGCCGGCCACCGAGACCTCGGCGCCGCCACCGGCAATGCGGCTGGTGGCGCCGTCGAACCCTTCGAGTTTGGCGATCATCTGCTCCACCGGGCCACCGGGGGCGGCCTGGATGATGATGAAGTTGATCAGCAGGATCCCGAACAGCGTGGGGATGATCAGCAACAGGCGGCGAACAATATAGGCCAGCATTTAATCGCCTCCGCTCGCCGGATCGGCGCTCTGGACAGTGTCGACGGCAGGTTTGACTTCAGGTTTGGCCCACCAGGTGGCCGTGCCGACGTCGTAGCGTGGCGGGACTTTGGGGTGACCCAAGTGATCCCAGTACGCCACGCGGTAAGTCTTGATGTGCCAGTTGGGGATCACGTAGTAGCCAAACTGCAAGACCCGATCCAGCGCCTTGGCGTGGTCGACCAGGCTTTGGCGCGAGTCTGCGTTGATCAGTTCTTCGACGAGTTGGTCGACCACCGGATCCTTGAGACCCATGTAGTTGCGGCTCCCGGATTTGTCGGCGGCGGCGGACGACCAGAATTCGCGCTGCTCGTTACCCGGCGAGGTGGACTGCGGGAAGCTGCCCACCAGCATGTCGAAGTCCCGCGAGCGCAGGCGGTTGATGTATTGCGAAACGTCAACGCGGCGGATTACCAGGTTGATCCCAAGGTCTGCCAGGTTGCGCTTGAAGGGCAGCAGCACCCGTTCGAAATCGGTCTGGGTCAACAGAAACTCGATGTTTACCGGCTTGCCGGTGGCGTCGACCATCTTGTCGTCGACGATCTTCCAGCCAGCCTGCTGCAACAGCTGGTAAGCCTCACGCTGCTGGGTGCGGATCATGCCGCTGCCGTCGGTCTTGGCCGGCTCGAAGGCTTGGGTGAAGACTTCGGCAGGGATCTTGTCGCGAAACGGCGCCAGGATGGCGGTTTCCGCCGGGCCGGGCAGGCCGGTGGCGGCCATCTCCGAGTTTTCGAAGTAGCTGCGGGTGCGGGTGTAGGCGCCATTGAACAGCTGTTTGTTGCTCCACTCGAAATCCAGCAGCAGGCTGATGGCCTTGCGTACCCGCACATCCTGGAACATCGGCTTGCGCGTATTGAACACAAACCCTTGCATGCCGGTGGGATTGCCGTTGGGAATTTCTTCCTTGATCAACCGGCCCTGGGCCACGGCCGGAATGTTGTAGGCGTTGGCCCAGTTCTTGGCGCTGAACTCCAGCCAATAGTCGAACTGCCCGGCTTTCAAGGCTTCCAGGGCCACGGTGCTGTCACGGTAGTAGTCGGTGATGCGGTTGTCGAAGTTGTAGAAGCCCTGGGTCACCGGCAAGTCCTTGGCCCAGTAATCCTTGACTCGCTCATAGCGCACCATGCGCCCGGGTTTGACCTCGGCAACCTTGTACGGGCCACTGCCCAGCGGTATTTCCAGGTTGCCCTTGGCAAAGTCGCGCGTTGCCCACCAATGCTTGGGCAATACCGGCAGTTGGCCGAGGATCAACGGTAATTCACGGTTATTGGTGCGCTTGAACTTGAACAGCACACGCAGCGGGTCTTCGGCGACCACTTCGTCGACGTCGGCGTAGTAGTTGCGGTAGAGCGGCGAACCGTCCTTGATCAGCGCCTGGAAGGTGAACACCACGTCTTCGGCCCGGATCGGATGGCCATCATGGAAGCGCGCTTCGGGGCGCAGGTAGAAGCGCACCCAGCTGTTGTCCGGAGCCTTTTCGATCTTGCCGGCCACCAGGCCGTATTCGGTGACGGGCTCGTCCAGGCTTTGCATGGCCAGGGTGTCGTAGATCAGCGGCAGGTTGTCTGCGGGCACGCCCTTGCTGATGTAGGGGTTGAGGCTGTCGAAGCCGCCCATGCTCGATTCACGGAAGGTGCCGCCCTTGGGCGCGTCGGGGTTTACATAGTCGAAATGCTTGAAGTCGGCGGGGTACTTGGGTGGCTCGCTGTACAGGGTCAGCGCATGTTGCGGCGCGGCATTGGCTGCGCCGCACGCTAACAAGGCGCCAAACAGGGCGGTGCGCAAGGTCATCATTGGGCTTTCTCCGAAGCTTTCAGCCACCACGCGCTCAAACCCAGGCTATAGGGCGGCGTGGTGACAAAGGCGAACCGGTTGCGGTACGCCAAGCGATGATAGTTGAGGTACCAGTTGGGAATACTGTAGTGCTGCCACAGCAGCACCCGGTCGAGGGCGCGGCCGGCGGCCAATTGTTCTTCGCGGGTCTGCGCCGCCAGCAGTTGGTCGAGCAGGTGGTCGACCACCGGGTTGGCGATGCCGGCGTAGTTTTTGCTGCCCTTGATGGCCGCCTGGCTGGAGTGGAAGTACTGCCACTGCTCAAGGCCCGGGCTCAAGGTCTGGTTGAGGGTGATCAGGATCATGTCGTAGTCGAACTGATCCAGGCGCTGCTTGTATTGCGCCCGGTCAACCGTGCGCAGGCGCGCGTCGATGCCGATACTTTTGAGGTTTTCGACGTAGGGCTGCAGGATGCGTTCAAGGTTCGGGTTGACCAGCAGAATCTCGAAGCGCAGCGGTTGGCCCTTGCTGTCGAGCAGCCGCTGGTCTGAGAGTTTCCAGCCCGCTTCGCCGAGCAAGGCCAGGGCGCGGCGCAACGTCTCGCGCGGGATGCCGCGGCCGTCGGTCTGCGGCAGGCTGAAGGCTTGAGTGAACAGGTTGGGCGGCAACTGGTCGCGGTAGGGCGAGAGCATCAGCCATTCATGCCCCACTGGCACGCCGGTCGCAGAAAACTCACTGTTGGGGTAGTAACTGAGCGTGCGTTTATAGGCGCTGCTGAACAGGGTGCGGTTGGTCCATTCAAAATCGAACATCAACCCCAGGGCTTCACGCACTTTGGTCTGGCTGAAGATCGGCCGCCGCGTGTTCATGAACAAGCCCTGGCTCTGGGTCGGGATCTGGTGGGCGATCTGCGCCTTGATCACGTCGCCGCGGTTGACCGCGGGGAAGTTGTAGCCGGTGGCCCAGTTCTTGGCCTGGTGTTCGATATAGAGGTCGAATTCACCGGCCTTGAAGGCTTCGAAGGCCACGTCGCTGTCGCGGTAGAACTCCACTTCGACCTTGTCGTAGTTGTAGAAACCCTGGTTGACCGGCAGGTCTTTGCCCCAGTAATCCTTGACCCGCTCGAACACCAGCTGGCGGCCCGGGGTGACCTTGGTGATGCGATACGGCCCGCTGCCCAAAGGCGGCTCGAAGGTGGTGGCCTTGAAGTCGCGGTTCTTCCAGTAATGCTGGGGCAGAACCGGCAGTTCGCCCAGGCGCAGGATCAGCAGTGGGTTGCCGGCGCGTTTGAACACAAAACGGATGCGATGGCGGTTGAGAATGTCGACCCGCGCCACTTCCTGCAGGTTGGTGCGGTACTGCGGGTGGCCTTCGGTGAGCAGGGTGCGATAGGAAAATGCCACGTCATAAGCGGTGATCGGCTTGCCATCATGGAAGCGCGCTTCCGGGCGCAGGTTAAACACCACCCAACTGCGGTCCTCGCTGTACTCCACCGATTGGGCAATCAGCCCGTAGCTGGAGGTGGGCTCGTCACCGGACGGCGCGTACTGGCCGGTGCCGACCATCAGCGGCTCGTTCAGCTCGTTGACGCCGTATTGCAGGAAATTGGGCGTGGAAACCGGGCTGGTGCCCTTGAAGGTGTAGGGGTTGAGGGTGTCGAAGGTGCCAAATGCCATGACCCGCAATGTCCCGCCTTTGGGCGCTGCAGGGTTTACCCAGTCGAAGTGGGTGAATTTGGCCGGGTACTTGAGTGTGCCGAACTGCGTGTAACCGTGGCTCTCGGTAATCGTCGCGTTCGCAGCAAAGCTCAAGGCCAGACTTATTAGTAGAAGGAGGGGACGCTTCAAGTCAGAGATCCGATCCAGGCGGCTTGGGCTTTATGATCGGTACAGTAACAGCTTGTTCCGGTTGGAAAAAGGTGGCTGAAACCACTGGAGATCCAATGTGGGAGCGGGCTTGCTCGCGAATGCAGTGTGTCAGTCAACAGAGATGTTGAATGTGCCACCGCTTTCGCGAGCAAGCCCGCTCCCACATTTGCTCCCCAGTGTTCTTGAGGGGTTAGCGCGGCCCGGAAACCACCAGCATCTGCCCCGGCTTCAACGCCTGGCCAGTACGCGGGTTCCAACGCTTGAGATGTTGCATCTCGACGTTGAAGCGCTTGGCGACGATGTACAGCGAGTCACCTTTCTTGACCTTGTACTGCACCGGTTTCTTGCTGCTGGCCACCAGTTTGCGGGTGTCCTGCATCACCAGGGTCTGGCCGACCTTTAGGGCCTGGCCATTGAGTTTGTTCCAGCGCTGCAGGTCATGTACATCGACCTTGTTCGCCTTGGCGATCAGCGTGAGGTTGTCGCCACTGCGGACCTTGTAGTTGCGGGTACGCCCGGCCACCCGTGTGCTCTCAACTTCGTCGAACACCTGCTTTTTCGGGCGCATCGCCAGCAATTCTTCGGGCTTCATCGTCGAAAGGGTGCTGGTGAGCAACTGCGCCTTGGAGCTTGGCACGAGCAAATGCTGCGGGCCGTCCAGGGTGGTGCGTTGTTTCAGGGCCGGGTTGAGCTGGAACAGTTCGTCTTCGTCGATCTCGGCCAGCGCGGCAACCCGGGACAGGTCCATGCTTTGCTTGACTTCAACCACTTCGAAGTACGGCGTGTTGGCAATCGGGCTCAGGTTGACGCCATAGGCCTCGGGGGCCAGCACCACTTGGGACAGCGCCAGGAACTTGGGCACGTAGTCCTTGGTTTCCTGGGGCAGGGGCAGGTTCCAGTAGTCGGTGGGCAGGCCGAGCTTTTCGTTGCGCTCGATCGCCCGGCTGACCGTGCCTTCGCCGGCATTGTAGGCCGCCAGGGCCAGCAGCCAGTCGCCGTTGAACATGTCATGCAGGCGCGTCAGATAGTCCAGGGCGGCGGTGGTGGAGGCGGTGATATCGCGGCGGCCGTCGTAGGCGCGGGTCTGGCGCAGGTTGAAGTAGCGCCCGGTGGAGGGGATGAACTGCCACAGGCCGACCGCATCGCTGCGCGAATAGGCCATCGGGTTGTAGGCACTTTCGATCACTGGCAGCAGCGCCAGCTCCAGGGGCATGTTGCGTTCTTCAAGGCGTTCGACAATGTAGTGAATGTAGAGGCTGCCGCGTTCTCCGGCGTTCTCTAAAAAGGACGGGTTGCTGGCGAACCACAAGCGTTGTTGCTCGATGCGCGGGTTCACACCCAGGCCGTCCTGCAATTGAAAGCCCCGGCGCATGCGTTCCCAGACATCCTGGGGCACTTCGGGGCTAGGCTTCTCTGAGAGCCAAATAGGTTTTTGCTTGATCTTGGCAGCAAGATTGGGTTTGGGTTGCACGGTGGATTGTGCAGCGAAATTGGTCGATTGGCAGCCCGCCAGAGTCGCGGAAACGGCCACCGCCACGGCTTGAGCCAGGCGGGTCAATGCGTCTGAAGAAATGGATTTACGAATAGATGACGACATTGGCTGGAAGTAAGTTCCGGGCAAAAATGTCGGGCGATTCTAGAAAGCGCTTTGGTTCCGGTCAACCATTCAGAAATTCCGTATCAGATTGCATCCGCTTAGAACTTATCTTTCCAAGCCCTCAAGCTAGCAAACACCTCGGCCCCAGTGCGGTTGTCGCGACCGTTCCGTTCGTCCGCTTTTTGTTTAACGGATGTTTCGGCGGTACGCAGGAAAGGGTTAGTACGTTTTTCCAGGGCCAGGTTGGAGGGAAGTGTCATTTCACCACGGGCGCGCAATTGCTTGACGGTCTCGACGCGTTCGGCGATATCGGCATTGTCCGGTTCCACGGCGTGGGCAAATTTGAGGTTACTTTGCGTGTACTCATGTGTGCAGTACACCAGCGTGTCGGCGGGCAGGGCGGCCAGGCGCGCTAGCGAGGCGTGCATTTGTTCCGGGGTGCCTTCGAACAGGCGCCCGCAGCCGGCGGCAAACAGGGTATCGCCACAAAACAGCACGCCCTGGTGGTAATAGGCGATATGGCCGAGGGTGTGGCCGGGCACGCTATAAACGTCGAAGTCCCAGCCGAGCGCGTTGATGCGCGCGTTATCGTGCAGGGCCACGTCCCGCGCCGGGATCTTTTCGTTCGCCGGGCCGTAAACCTTGGCGCCGGTTGCATGTTTGAGCTGTTCGACGCCGCCGACATGATCATGGTGGTGGTGGGTGATCAGGATGTCGCTGAGCCTGTACCCAGGGTTTTGCTTGAGCCAGGCCAGCACCGGCGCGGCATCGCCGGGGTCGACCACGGCGCAGCGTAGGGTATCAGGGTCTTGTAACAACCAGATGTAGTTATCGGTGAAGGCGGGCAGGGCACTGATCTGTATCATTCTTCGATTCGCCAAGCTGAACACTTTGGTGCATCTTAGAACGTCTAGGCGAATTGGAGAATGCAATGACTGATAAAGCGTTCGCCCAGGCCGATCCTGAATGGCTGGCCCTGATCAGCGCAGCCCGTGATTGGCTGTCCGGGCCGATCGGGCAATTTTTGCTGGACGAAGAGCGGCGCATGCTCGAAGACGAGCTGGGCCGGTTCTTTGGTGGCTACCTGGTGCACTACGGCCCGTCGGCCCAGACGCCGCCCGCTGCGCCGCAGGTGCAACGCAATGTGCGCCTGGGCGCGCCGTTGCCTGGGGTCGAGATTGTGTGCGAGGAACAGGCCTGGCCGCTGAGCGAACATGCCGCCGATGTAGTGGTGCTGCAGCACGGCCTGGATTTCTGCCTGTCGCCCCACGGTTTGCTGCGCGAGGCCGCCAGCAGCGTGCGCCCAGGTGGCCATTTGCTGATCATCGGCATCAACCCCTGGAGCAGTTGGGGCCTGCGCCATGTGTTCGCCCATGACGGCTTGCGCCAGGCGCGTTGCATCGCGCCGTCGCGGGTGGGCGACTGGTTGAACCTGCTGGGCTTCGCGCTGGAGAAACGCCGCTTCGGGTGCTATCGTCCGCCGCTTGCGTCTGCCAAGTGGCAAGGACGGCTGGCCGGCTGGGAGCGCCGGGCGGGTGCCTGGCAACTGTCGGGCGGTGGCTTCTATTTATTGGTCGCGCGCAAGATTGTGGTCGGGCTGCGGCCGGTGCGGCAGGTCGCGCGTCAGCCCATGGGCAAGCTGGTGCCGATGCCGATGGCCAAGGTCAACCGCAAGCAGAGCGAACCGTAACCCCTCTTTTTGATTGAAGACCGAGCAACTGATGACCGATACCGTAGAACTCTTCACCGATGGCGCCTGCAAGGGCAACCCTGGCCCCGGCGGCTGGGGCGCGTTGCTGGTGTGCAAAGGTGTGGAGAAGGAACTGTGGGGCGGCGAAGCCAACACCACCAACAACCGCATGGAGCTGATGGGCGCCATTCGCGGCCTGGAAGAACTCAAGCGTCGCTGTGACGTGCTGTTGGTGACCGACTCGCAATACGTGATGAAGGGCATCAACGAGTGGATGGTCAACTGGAAGAAGCGCGGCTGGAAAACCGCGGCCAAAGAGCCGGTAAAGAATGCCGACCTGTGGCAACTCCTCGATGAGCAATGCAACCGCCATGACATCACCTGGAAATGGGTACGCGGCCACATCGGCCACCCGGGCAACGAGCGCGCCGATCAATTGGCCAACCGTGGCGTGGATGAAGTTCGGGGCTACAAACAGAGCTGAGCCGGCTGACGTGTTAACATCGCGCCCCTTGATTCACACCACACTGCACACCACCGTTGAGAGCTGAACCCTGATGGCCATCCGATCTGTTGTACTCGATACCGAAACCACCGGCATGCCGGTGACCGATGGTCACCGGATCATTGAAATCGGCTGTGTCGAATTGATGGGTCGCCGCCTCACCGGGCGTCACTTTCACGTCTACCTGCAACCGGATCGTGACAGTGACGAGGGCGCAATTGGCGTCCACGGTATTACGGATGAATTCCTCAAGGGCAAGCCGCGCTTTGCTGAAGTGGCGGACGAGTTTTTCGAGTTCATCAACGGCGCTCAACTGATCATCCATAACGCGGCGTTCGACGTCGGGTTCATCAATAACGAGTTTGCCCTGATGGGGCAGACCGAGCGTGCGGATATCTCCCAGCACTGCTCGATTCTCGATACCTTGATGATGGCCCGTGAGCGTCACCCCGGCCAGCGCAACAGCCTGGATGCGTTGTGCAAACGTTATGGGGTTGATAACTCTGGCCGTGAATTGCACGGCGCCTTGCTCGACTCCGAGATTCTCGCCGACGTTTACCTGACCATGACCGGCGGGCAGACCAGCCTGTCCCTGGCCGGTAATGCTTCCGATGGCAGCGGCTCGGCGGAAGGTTCGGGCAACCGTCCTTCGGAAATCCGCCGTTTGGCGGCGGATCGCAAGCCGACCACCATCATCCGTGCCAGCGAGCAGGATTTGGCTGAGCATGCGGCGCGCCTGGAAGCGATTGCCAAGTCGGCGGGTGCGCCGGCGTTGTGGTCGCAACTGACTCAGCAATAATCACGGCTGAACACGATTAAAAAATGTGGGAGCTGGCTTGCCTGCGATGGCATCAACTCGGTGTGCCTGAAGTACCGAGGTGCCTGCATCGCAGGCAAGCCAGCTCCCACAGTAGATTTGCGTCGTCTGTAAAATCTTCATTCGCCACATCCCCTCCCAGCTTCTACCCTGAGTGCATAGCCCTCAGGACTCAAAGCACTCATGTACAAAGACCTGAAGTTCCCTGTTCTTATCGTGCACCGTGACATCAAGGCCGACACCGTTGCCGGTGATCGGGTCAGAGGCATCGCCAGGGAGTTGGAACAAGAGGGCTTCAGTATTTTTTCTGCGGTGGATTACGCCGAAGGCCGATTGGTGGCTTCTACCCATCATGGCCTGGCGTGCATGTTGATTGCCGCCGAGGGCGCTGGCGAAAACACCCACCTGCTGCAAAACATGGTCGAGCTGATTCGTCTGGCGCGGGTGAGGGCGCCCAACCTGCCGATCTTTGCCCTGGGCGAGCAGGTCACCCTGGAAAACGCGCCGGCCGATGCCATGAGCGAGCTCAACCAACTGCGCGGCATTCTGTACCTGTTCGAAGACACTGTGCCGTTTCTGGCCCGCCAAGTGGCTCGCGCTGCACGCGCCTACCTTGATGGCTTGTTGCCGCCGTTCTTCAAAGCGCTGGTGCAGCACACGGCCGACTCCAACTATTCCTGGCACACCCCCGGCCATGGCGGCGGTGTGGCTTATCGCAAAAGCCCGGTGGGGCAGGCGTTTCATCAATTCTTTGGCGAAAACACCCTGCGTTCGGACTTGTCCGTGTCGGTGCCGGAGCTGGGGTCATTGCTCGATCACACCGGGCCCTTGGCCGAAGCCGAAGCCCGCGCGGCGCGTAACTTTGGCGCCGATCACACGTTCTTTGTGATCAACGGCACCTCGACGGCCAACAAGATCGTCTGGCATTCCATGGTCGGGCGCGATGACTTGGTGTTGGTGGATCGAAACTGCCACAAGTCGGTGCTGCATTCGATCATCATGACCGGCGCGATCCCGCTGTACCTGTGCCCGGAGCGCAATGAACTGGGGATTATCGGCCCGATCCCCTTAAGCGAATTCAGCCCCGAGTCGATCCGCGCCAAAATTGAAGCCAGCCCCTTGACCCGTGGCCGGCCGGCGAAAGTGAAACTGGCGGTGGTCACCAACTCCACCTATGACGGACTGTGCTACAACGCCGAACTGATCAAACAGCAACTGGGCAACAGTGTCGAGGTGTTGCACTTCGACGAGGCCTGGTACGCCTACGCGGCCTTTCACGAATTCTTTGCCGGGCGTTATGGCATGGGCACCTCGCGCACACCGGACAGCCCGCTGGTATTCACTACCCACTCGACCCACAAATTGCTCGCGGCCTTCAGCCAGGCGTCGATGATCCACGTGCAGGACGGTGGCGCGCGCCAGCTGGACCGCGACCGCTTCAACGAAGCCTTCATGATGCACATCTCCACTTCTCCGCAATACAGCATCATCGCTTCGCTGGATGTGGCTTCGGCGATGATGGAAGGCCCGGCCGGGCGCTCGCTGTTGCAGGAGATGTTCGACGAAGCCCTGAGCTTTCGCCGTGCCCTGGCCAACCTGCGCCAGCATATTGCCGCCGAAGACTGGTGGTTCTCCATCTGGCAACCACCGTCGGTGGCCGGCATCGACCGGGTCGCCACCGCGGATTGGCTGTTGCACCCGCAGGATGACTGGCATGGCTTTGGCGATGTGGCCGAAGACTATGTGTTGCTGGACCCGATCAAAGTCACCTTGGTGATGCCCGGCCTCAACGCCGGTGGCGCCTTGAGCGACTGCGGAATTCCCGCCGCAGTGGTCAGCAAATTCCTCTGGGAACGGGGGCTGGTGGTGGAAAAGACCGGTTTGTATTCCTTCCTGGTGTTGTTCTCCATGGGCATTACCAAAGGCAAATGGAGTACCTTGCTCACCGAATTGCTGGAGTTCAAGCGCAACTACGACGCCAATGCCAGCCTGGCCAGTTGTTTACCCTCGGTGTTCAAAGAAGGCCCGGCACGTTATCAAGGCCTGGGTTTGCGTGACCTGTGCGACCAATTGCATAGTTGTTACCGCAGCAACGCCACCGCCAAGCACCTCAAGCGGATGTACACCGTGTTGCCGGAAATTGCGATGAAACCGGCCGATGCCTACGACCAACTGGTCAGGGGTGAAGTCGAAGCCGTTTCCATTGACGCCTTGCCAGGACGCATCGCAGCCGTGATGCTGGTGCCTTATCCGCCGGGCATCCCGTTGATCATGCCGGGCGAGCGCTTTACCGAGTCGACACGCTCGATCATCGACTATCTGGCATTTGCCCGTACGTTCGATAGCAGTTTCCCCGGTTTTGTCGCCGATGTTCATGGGTTGCAACACGAAGATGACGGCAGTGGCCGTTGTTACACCGTCGATTGCATCAAGGGTTAAGGATGTTTATGCAAGCTGTAATGAACCCGAAGTATCCGGGGCTCAGTGTTCGGGTCGCCGACGAAGGCTTTGACGCCTACGTGTGGGGCAATGATTTCAGCTTTGAGGTCAGCGCCTATGGCGTACCGGAGATGGGCAAGCGCGTCGACCAATGGGCGCTGGAGCGCATTCTGCCGTACCGCAAGTGTTACGGCATCGACCCGGAAGAGTTCGCCAGTTTCCGCGATGCTCCCGACAGTGCGATTTTTATGGCGTACCTGGATGATCGCGCGGTGGGGCACATTGTGGTCAGCACCAACTGGAATGGTTTTGCCCATGTCGACGAGCTGGCGGTGGCCATGCCTGCGCGGCGCCATGGTGTAGCCAAGGCATTGCTGGATGTGGCGCAGTTCTGGAGCCGCAAGAAGAACTTGCCGGGCATGATGCTCGAAACCCAGAACAATAACCTCGGCGCTTGCCGATTGTATGAGCGCTGCGGGTATGTGATGGGTGGGATCGATCAATTGCGCTATCGCGGGATTGACCCGCAAACCCGCGAAGTGGCAATTTTCTGGTATCGGTTGTTCACGTCTGAGCGGCAGACGGCCTGAATGCCCTTGCCCCTGGCGTTCAGGCCGCGTTGAGGTGCGGCAGGCTAAGTCATGAATCGATCCACGAATGTTCGGCACCAATGGTAACCTGCAACTGGTCACGGAGTGAGCGGTAGTGCTTCTTGGCTTGCTCCAGACTCTGTTGTAGCCCATCCGGCTCACTCAGGCCTTTACTGGCGTAGTACTGGTGAATGTCGTCTTCCAGGCTGAACGGTATACCGGGCACCGCGCCATGTTTGACCTGCTGCATTTTTTCTTTGCTCATTCCATCGAATCCCGCATCGTAAATGTCCGGTCGCTTGGACCTCAGTACATCGTCAAACAGGTTCGGGCCGACGGTCTCAAAGATCTTGCCTTCGTACTCCAGAAAATCTGAAGTGTAGGTGAGCCCGCCGTTGACCTCTCTGGAAAGAGTCGGGCGGTTGGCCGCAAAATACGCCTTGTTTTCAGTGAAGCGCCGGTTCATCTCGGCGATCATTTCGGTGACCACCGGGTTATCCGGTTGCGTGGCGAAGTTACTGGTGTTGTAGAAGGGTTTGTAGTCAGTGATTTTGTGAGCGACTGGTTTGCTGAGCAGCATATCCGAGTCACCCGCGTTCAAACCGGCGGATCCCACCGCGCCTTTGATGGTGTCGTCGGTGTCGAGATAAATGCCACCATATTTATTCATCAACGGATAGCGAGCTACATCGGAAGTGGCGGCAAGGTTTTTTCCTTGGCCTCTGCGGAAGTAGGCGTACAGTTCGGTGTTCTTCAAGGGTTGGAAAAAGTCTTCTTCATGCAAATTCATGACGGTGACGCCGGGCGCATCCTTTTCCAGCTTGAGTTTGATGGTCTGCAGCAACTCTGGCGTGTCGGCGTCGACGTGCACAATGGATTTGAAACCGGGCATTTTTTCGGCGTTGGTCGCGATATTCTTGATCAGCTTGTCGGGTATTTCGCCGCCGGCCCAGAAGTAGTGAATGTTGGTTGGGATGGGCCTGATATTGCTGGACTTCTGCAAGATAGCCGGTGGGGTTGCATCGATAAACCTGAAGTTGTGCTCGGGGATCTTCTGGGCATTTTTATATTCCTCCAAGGGTCCCATCTGCCACTTGTTCTTTGCGCTTCTCCAGAAGTACTCGGTGGTGACGCCGTTGGCGTTACCCGAACCGGCCATCCAGGCACCCACCTTGGTATCAAAGGTGGTGACATAGTTCATGCCTCGGTAATTGATGGTGAAGGGGTATGAGGAACCCGTGGTTATTTTTACGTCGTCTACCGGTACGACGTAGGTGTTTTCATCGAGTTTCCAGGGTGACGGGGAGTTACCACCCAATAAGCGATTGGTAGTGGCGCGAGGCTCCCAGCCGGCGCTGCCCAGGTCCCGGACCACAATGTTGTCTCGGGCGGCACTGGGGTGTTGGATAACCCGCTGGCCATCCTTGATGGTGGACTGATAGAGCTTGCCGTTGACTTTTATATATTCTTTGTTGTTCGGGCCGACGTAGATATTCGCCTGCAAGCCTTTAACCTGCAGCAGGTCCGGGGAAACGATGGCCTCATATTCAAGCAGCGAGGTTCTATCAAAGACTTTGACGCTCTCACCGGCCGCCGCCGCCGCAGGCTGGAAATCTTTCAACGGTGAACCGTAGGGACGCCCCTTGGCTGCATCGAAGGCATACCATTTACCGCCCTGGAACAACGCATCACCTTCCAGCATTTCACCAGCAACCCTGGAGGTGCCTATGGCAACCAAGCCATGCTGTGTGCTGGCGGCTTTGAGCACGTCGTAGTTGCCGCTGGCGCCCTTGAGGGTATTGAATACGCTCTTTCCCTTGGACCAGGTCCAGCGGCTGATACCTTTGAGCAAATCGCCCGCACCGCCCAACGGGTTGAGCGCGTCGATTGCGACGGTACCCAGAAACCGGGCGGTTCTTGCTGCACCCTTGAGGCCGGCCACGCCTTTGGCGAGGGCTTTACTCGCATGTGCTGCCTTGCCGGCGCCCAGAGTCACCAGACCGATCACGTCCATGCCAAGGTCAAGCAAACCCTCACCGATATTGCCCTGCGTGAAGTTAACAATCGCAGACCTGAACGGAATCATATTCAGGAAAAACTCCCCGATGGCCTTGTTGGCGGCACTGGTTTTGTCGTAAGACGTTGTTCCTCGGGCATGTTGCAGTAGCTCATCGCCCTGCAAGTCCATGCGTTTGGTGAGTATTTTGGCGATGTAGCGGGTGCGGTCTGAATCGAAGACCTGTGGTGTTACTGTGGTCGCCGGCTTTTCCTTGGCCTGCTCGGCATGCTCGTCTTCGAACGGGTTGAATCGTACGGTTCTATGCAGTGTGTTGGCGTCTCGATTATCGAGCCGGGTGTAGGGTGGCGAGTAAATGTGAGCCAGGTAATTGTGTTTGGAAATGGTCCCGGCGCGTGTATCGATGCGGTAAATATTGACCTGTCCTCCACGGGTGGTTTTCACATCCAGCGTATGGCCTTTTTGGATCAGGCTTTTGGTCGAGAAATCGAGGCCGATGAGGTAGCTGTCGGTATGAAAAAACTCGAGTTTTCCATCATCAAAGTTTTCTTTATCTTCGGGTGGCACCGTCGAAATCAGGTATTGGGTCATCCCCGAGTGGCCTTTTTCCAACTCTGCTATGGCCGATGTGTAGCGTTGGGTAAAGGTGTCTGCGACGGAAAGTTCGCCGCTATCGGAAAGCGCGCAAAATTGCTTGATGGGGATGCGCTTGTCATTGGTGACCCAATGTTCGCTGTCATCATTATTGACTTTGTCGCCGTGCATGACGACATCGAGCATTGAATATGTTCCGGGGAAGCGACCGGGGCGTCCTTCGATCAGTCGGGCTTTCGTGAGGTTTTTCGCCTTGAAGACCTCATCGGATATGCCTGGAAATTTCTCCCTGAGCAGATCCATTCCCAGGTTTTCACGCATCGGGATGGGGGTTGCGAGTGCCCGGCTGATGTCTTGCAAGGTTTGCTGCTGGGCGCTAAAGGTACTTTGCACAGTGTGCATCTGCGTGTCGTCGGGCGTCGTGCCTGCATTCAAGTAGCCTTTGACTTCACCCCAATTGTGCAACGCTTCGCGATGGATATGCTGCGAGAGCGGTGTGCCGATGTCGATGCCCTCTGCGGCGGCGAGCACTTCGCTGTAGGTCATTGTGAGTGTGCGCCCCGGCGATTCAGCTTCCAGCTTGGCGGCGGCGATCGTCAACTGTGTCCAGGGAATGCTGCCGTAGGTCACGCTCGCCGGAATGTCCTTGACCAGGTATTCAGGGGCGCAGTGGGCCAACAACATGCGGGCCGCCAGTTGAGCCGATGCCGCAGAGGCTCGGCCTGTTGCCACCAGATGACGGCTCAAACCCTCGATGACGACCGTGGCCGGTCGGTACCAATGCTGGCGTTGCCCAAGATCAAAGCCGGCAACGCGGTTACGCGCCGGAGTGCCCACGGATTGGGGATTCAGCCCCAGATGAATCGCAGCCAACAAATAGTCATTGACGCTGGTGTTCGTTGCAATGCCGCCCAACCGGGTTTGAATGGCCTGGCCCAGCGCTTGCGCCTTGGCCGATCCCAGCAGCGTTTCTACTGCGCTGCTGGTGAATTTGAAATCATTGCTGGACAACTCGCACGCGGACAACAGATAGCCCAGCACGCCTTTTGGATCAGTCAGTGGCAGTTCCGGCAGCGTTGAGTCAGGAGCGTTCAGCAGGTCGATGATGGCTTGTTTGTCTTGCGCCGAGAGCGGGATCGGCCAGGACAGCGCGCCGCTGAAGTTGCCCAGGGGCGGGGTCTGAACGTGCTTTGTCGCTAGCTGATAAAGGGCCTGCAACGCGTTCAGGGTTTTGGGCAGGGGCAAGTCGCTGCCGCTGAGGTATGTGCCCAATTTGACGATGCTGGTCGGCGCCAGATTGTGCTTTTGATAGTAGCTGGAGCCTTCACAGACCGGTATTGAGGTGCTATTCCAGTGCGACGTCAGCCGGCCTTCGAGCAGGCTTTGTTGCTCACTGGAAAGGGGGGGCGGGAAGGCGGCTTGCAGTTCTTCCAGGCTTGTGCGCAGTTTTGCCGCCAGGGTTTCCCAGTTACACCGATCGGCAAAAGCTTTTTTAAGCGCTGCCGGGTTGTCCAGGGTGCCAGGGGTTGCATCGTTGGCTGAGGCTTCAATCGAATTCGGTTGAGCGCTAGTTAACGCACCGGCGTCCTGCGGTGGGTTGAGACTGGCAGGGTTTTGAAGGGCTCGATCAGTAAGGACAGAATGGAGGGTAGTCATAGAAAACGCTTCCTTGTTTAGAGTATGTCGTCCAGTGGAAAGCACTCGGCTGTGCTTTCTGCTTCTGTGAGTGCGACGCTTCTAGAACAAGGTTCCAGCGGGAGTTTTTAGAATTTATGTCGGTGAAAGCGCACTAGATGGTGCGCAGGGCGGGGTCAGGTGGATGCAGTAACGGTCAGCAAGGTTTCGGCCTTGTCGGCGACGATTTCCAACAGTGCATTCAACGCCGGAGCAGGTTCAGATTCCTTCAACGTCAATGCGTAAAGGACCACAGGTATCGGCGGCGATAACGGGCACGCATCCAGCCCAGCTTCCCGCGCGCCGAAGGCGGTAAACGGGTCGACAATCGCCAGACCCGCTCCGGCCTCCACCATGCTGCGCATCATCTGGTAGGTCTGCACCCGTGTCTGCACCAACGGCAGTGGGCGCAGGGCTTGCAGTTTTGCGTCCAGCAGACGACTTAGCGGGTCGTGACCTTCCAGCCCGATCATTGACTGCCCGGCCAGGTCCTGCAGTGCAATGTACTTTTGCTTGGGTTTGAGCCAGCCATGGGGCGCGAGCAGTTGCAGCTTGCCTTGGGCCAGTACGGTGCTTTGGATTTGTGGGTGCTGCGGATCATGCAGGCTCAGGCCCACGTCGGCTTCGCGCAGCAGCAGGCTCCTGACGATCTCCCGGGTCGGTTGGCTCGACAGGGTGCACGGTGTGTCCTGAAAGCGCCGGCGCAGCATAGCCAGGCTTTGCGGCAACAATTGGTTAGCCAAGGGCTGCGTGCACAAGGTGCGCAAGGGCGGGGCGTGATGATGTTTGAGGCGCCCGGCCAGGCGTTGCAACGGTTCCAGCGCTTCATAGAGGTGGGCGATTTCAGCCTGCAGCTCAAGGGTTTCGCGCGTCGCTTGCAAGCGCCCGCGCACACTGGCGAACAGCATGAAGCCCAATTGCTGCTCGGCGTCCTTGAGGGTTGCGTCCACATCGCCCACGGGGAGTTGCAACCATTCGGCGGCGGTGCCGAGATGTCCGGTCTGCAAGATGGCCTGAATCACTTCGATATGACGTAAACGCATCGCCGGAGTCTATGTTCAGTGCGATGGGGTTTCAATGCCTGGGTAAAAAAGAGCACAGGCATGGGTGAGTGTTGGCTACCGTTAGTGGGTATGTCACTGTCACGGGCAGGGTATACAACGAGTGTATCAATCGAGGGAAAGGGGGAGCCTCAACATGCCATCAAGTCGCTTAAGCGGAAAAATACTCACCCAGCGCGGCTTCACGCGCTGGGCGGTGCTGGTGGTGCTGGTCATTATTGGCTTGTTGGCCTTGGCGCTGGGGCCGCGCTTGTTTGGGGATGTAACGCTGACGGAAATCGCCACTGCCAAGGCGCAGGTGGCTGAGCTGGGCAAGGCTGTCGAGCAGTTCCATCAGGATACCGGCCGCTATCCTACGGATGAGGAGGGCCTGGAGGTGCTGACCGTGCAACCTGCGGCATCAGCCAATGGGAAAGGACCCTACGTCAAGGATGAGTTATTGACCGACCCTTGGGGCGTTGCCTATCAGTACCACTACCCGGCGACCCAGCCCAACACCCCCTTCGACCTGTTTTCATTCGGCAAGGACCGAACCCTGGGCGGCGTCGGCGATAACAAGGATATTACCTACGGCGACCACTGAATCACCTGGCATTCCCCATCGACCTGATTAGAATGACGCATCTGATCATCAACGACCAATGCCGCTCACCCGGCACTTAAAACAACAACAGGTCTGGTCTCACATGCCTCTACCCTCGACGTTTTTCGGGGTAAGGGCCAAACAGCTGCTGGTCTTGGTGACCATTGGCTGCGTGGCTGCTTATCTCCTCAATAATCAAGACGAACGCACCCCGGAAAACCACGCCCTTGAGGCGTTTATCCGTTCCCAGGAACAGGTGAGCGAGCAGGTGGGGGCTGTGCTGGAGATTGCGCTGGTCAGGCAGGTGGTGGCGTATCCCGCTTACGGCACGCCGGGCTACAAGCGTTCGCTGTATGCCGTTGAAGGGGAGCGGGGGCGGTTGCTGGTAACGCTCAAGCAGCTGGACGGTGAGCAGGACGTGGAGGTAACGCAGATGCGCCGGCCGTGATCCCCCGGCCCAGTCAACGCCAGTAATGGCCAGGACTGAGCAGGTCGATAAGGCGGGATCTTATGACGCGAGGGTGGTTTGCGATTCGCGGACGATGATAGTCCCCGACTGGATCAATTTGAATTCATCGCCTTCCAATTTTTCTACACGGTCGCCAATGGCCAGCTTGTAGGTGGTGGTAGGCGTCGAGCCAGCCTGGCTGTCCTGCGCCGGGTTGGATTCCTGGAACTCATGCACCGAATACACGCGTCCTTCCGCGTCTCTGGCATGGAACTGTCCGACAAGTACTGCAGCCATCTGTTTAGAACCTCTGGAGATAAACACTCGATTTGCGGTTCTGTAGACCGTCATGGAGCGGGGTAGTTTACCTATGGGAAAAAAATACTATTCGTTGATGTTTTCAGACGCTTCCTACGCTGGTGAGTGCGTGGCAAACAGCTTCGGGATTATCAAAACCCGCTGGTTAACGCGTCACGAAGGCTCTATAACTAAAGGCTCCTTTAGTCAGATGTCGGGAAAACCTCAATGAGCAAGGTCTATACGATTGCCGTCCTGGTTGGCAGCCTTAGAAAAGAGTCGATCAACCGTAAGGTCGCGTTGGCATTGGCCGAACTGGCCCCTGCCAACCTCAAGTTGAACATTGTGGAAATTGGCGATTTGCCGCTCTACAACGAAGACATCGACGGTACTGCGCCGCCCGCAGCCTACAGTACTTTCCGTCAGCAAGTACGCTCATCCGACGCGGTGTTGTTTGTGACACCGGAATACAACCGCTCCGTGCCGGCCCCGTTGAAGAATGCCATTGACGTTGGGTCTCGTCCTTATGGGCAAAGTGTCTATGGGGGTAAGCCTGGGGCGATCATCAGTGTGTCGCCGGGGGCTATTGGTGGGTTTGGGGCGAACCATCATTTGCGTCAGTCGCTGGTGTTTCTGGATGTACCTTGCATGCAGCAGCCCGAAGCGTACCTGGGCGGGGCGGGGAGCGTGTTTGATGAGGCGGGTAAGGTGTCGGAGAAGACCAGGCCGTTTTTGCAGGCGTTTATTGATGGGTATGGTAAGTGGGTTGAGAAACAGTTGGGTTGATAGCTATGGGAGGGCGGTGTACATATCCGTTGCTGCGGTAACGGCTACTTAGGGTTCCGCCCTGACGGCGGGTCACTTTTTGAAGGACCAAAAAGGTAACCAAAAAGTCCTCGCCCCACCACTCGGCACCTCGCTTAGGCTCGGTGTGCCAGAACGAAGGCTTGAATCCGTGGGCCGCCGCGATGGGCCATCCTTGGCAGAGCACGGCGGCCTGAAAGCCGACCTGAGTGGTTAGATCAAAAGCGAAAGCGGATGTGCATCCACTGGAGGTCTGCTTTTCTGTGGGAGCTGGCTTGCCTGCGATGCAGACGCCTCGGAGTGTCGGGTACACCCGGTTGATGCCATCGCAGGCAAGCCAGCTCCCACCCTTGACCGAGTATGGCTCTGCAGGCCCTAACCCCCAGCCGACCCCAATCGGTCAGCAAGCTTCAGCGCCATCCCCGCACTTTCAAGGCGCGACACCTGATCCACCTCCGCCCCCAAAATAGTTTTTTCCACATATAGCGAATGCACATCGGTCACCCCGATAAACCCCAGCCACGCCTCCATATAGGGCTTCTGAAAGTCCATCCCCTGCGCACCAGGTGCCGAAAAATCCATCCCCCGTGCATACACATTCACCGCGATCTTGTCATGCAACAACCCCCGCACTCCATGCTCCGGGCTGAACTCAAACAGCACGTCCTTCTGTGATACCACGTCGATAAAGTGCTTGAGCTTGTAGGGAATCGCGAAATTCCACAGCGGCACCGAAAACACCAGCACATCAGCTTGATGCAGGTGAGCCGCCAGCGCTGTGAGTGTCGCCCAGGCAGCGCTTTGCTCATCGCTTAATGGCGTACCCGCGATGCCCGCGTATTTGGCGTCCATCACCGGTCCGGCAAACTCCGGCAATTCCAGCGCCCATAAATCCAGGGTCACCACCTGGGTGTCCGGGGCGTTCTGCTGATAGCGAGCGATAAACTGACGAGCGATCTCCAGGGACGCGGAGCGTTGTTTGCGCGGCGAGCATTCGATGTGCAGGAGTGTGGTCATGGTGGCCTCGGGAAAGTTGACCAGGGCATTGCAACATAGCGAGCATTGAAATATAAATCGTATTTAAATCATCTATTGATCACCAATCAGAATATGTTCGATGCCTTGTTGCTCAAAACCTTCGTCGCAGTGGTCGATGAGGGCGGTTTCAGCCGCGCCGCAGAGCGCCTGCACCTGACCCAGTCGGCCGTCAGTGGGCATTTGCGCCGCCTGGAGGAGCAGGTGGGCAAACCTTTGCTCACCCGCACCACCCGGTCCCAGCAATTGACGCCCGATGGTGAACGGCTGATGGCCTATGCCCGTGGCATCCTCGCGTTGAACCGGGACGCCTGGGCCGAGCTGACGCGCTCGGCGTTTGAAGGCAACCTGCGCGTAGGCGTATCGGAGGAGTTCGCGGATGCGCGCCTGTTACGTGAACTGCAAAACGTCGCGGCGCAATACCCTGGTATGTACATCAGCGTGCAAGTGGGCATTCCCGGTTCGTTGTTGAGTTTGATGAAGCAGGGTGAGCTGGAGGTGGTGGTGGGTTCGTTGTGCGAATCCAGTGAGCCAGGTTTGGCACTATGGCGTGAGCCGTTAGTGTGGGCCTGGTCCGGGCAGCCGCTCGTAGCCTTGCCGAACCCGTTGCCCCTGGCCTTGTTTCCCGAGCCTTGCCCGTATCGAGAGGCGGCGCTGACGCGTCTTGCCCAAGCGGGCATCGCCCAGCGCAGCGCCATGCAGTGCAGCAGTTACGCGGCGCTGCATGCCGCCGCAGCGGCCGGGTTTGCGATTGCACCGATGGCGCAGAGCCAGGTCGGGCCGGGCTTGGCGATACTCGGCGCCGAACACGGCTTGCCCGCGTTGCCCGATGCCGAGTTCCGCCTGTTCAGCGCCCCGGAGGCGGACCCGCGCCTGGTCGAGGTCATCACCCAGGTGGTGGTCCGCTACGGCGCTGTTCGCCGGCACTGAGGCTCAGCGCAACCAGTTGGTGCGCGCCAGTTCGATCACTTCATCGCCACGCCCGCTCATCACCGCCTTGAGCATATACAGGCTGAACCCCTTGGCCTGTTCAAGCTTGATGGTCGGCGGCATCACCAGTTCCTGGGTAGCGGTAACCACGTCCACCAGCACCGGGCCGTCATGGGCCAGGGCGCGGCGCAAGGCCGGTTCCAGGTCTTCGGACTGCTCCACGCGAATGCCGAGGATGCCCATGGCGTTGGACATGGCGGCAAAGTCCGGGTTTTTCAGCTCGGTGCCGGTGTCCAGGTAACCGGCGGCTTTCATCTCCATGGCGACAAACCCGAGTGACGAGTTATCAAACACAATGACCTTCACCGGCAATTTCAACTGCGCCAGCGAGATGAAGTCGCCCATCAACATGGCAAAGCCACCGTCGCCGGACATCGAGATCACCTGCCGTCCAGGAAATGCTGCCTGTGCACCAATGGCTTGTGGCATGGCATTGGCCATCGAGCCGTGGTTGAACGAGCCGATCAGGCGGCGTTTGCCGTTCATCTTCAAATACCGCGCAGCCCAGACGGTGGGCGAGCCGACGTCGGCGGTGAAGATCGCATCGTCGTCGGCCAGCTCGCTGAGCAAGCGCGCCACGTACTGCGGGTGAATCGGCCGGTCGGCCTTCGATGGCTGCGCCAGGTCATCCAGGCCTTGGCGGGCTTTTTCATAGTGCTTGAGCGAGGTGTCGAGGAAGCTGCGGTCGGCCTTGCGCGTCAGGCGTGGCAACAGCGCGTCAATTGTCTCGCCAACATCGGCGGCGATGCCCAGGTCCAGGGTGGCGCGACGGCCCAGCGCCTGCGGGTTGCGGTCGACCTGGATGATCCTGGCGTCGGTCGGGTAGAACTGGCGATAGGGGAAGTCGGTGCCGAGCATGATCAGCGTGTCGCAGTTGAGCATTGCGTGGTAACCGGAGCTGAAGCCGATCAGGCCGGTCATGCCCACATCAAACGGGTTGTCCCACTCCACATGCTCCTTGCCGCGCAAGGCGTGCACCACTGGCGCGCCCAAAGCATCGGCCAGGGCTACCACCTGGTCGTGAGCGCCGGCGCAGCCGCTGCCGCACAGCAGGGTGACTTTCTCGCTGCTGTGCAGGATCTCGCTGAGGCGCTGCAGGTCTTGTTCCGCCGGCAAAGTGCGCGGTGCGTGCAGGGCCGGCCAGGGCTTGAGTTTGTCTTCGACTTCCAGCAGCGAGATATCGCCTGGGATCACCACCACCGCCACGCCGCGGTTGAGGATCGCTGAACGCATGGCGCGGTGCAGCACTTGGGGCATCTGCGCAGGGTTGGTGACCAGCTCGATAAAGTGGCTGCACTCTTTGAACAGTTCCTGCGGGTGGGTTTCCTGAAAGTAGTTCAAGCCGATCTCGGAGGAGGGGATTTGCGCCGCGATAGCCAGCACCGGCACATGGTTGCGATGGCAGTCGAACAGGCCATTGATCAAGTGCAGGTTGCCCGGCCCGCAGCTGCCGGCGCATACCGTCAGCTCGCCAGTGGCGGCTGCTTCGGCGCCGGCGGCGAAGGCGGCCACTTCTTCGTGGCGCACGTGCATCCACTCGATGCTGTCCATGGTGCGCAGGGCGTCGGTGAGGCCATTGAGGCTGTCGCCGGTCAGGCCCCAGATGCGCTTGATGCCCGCCTGTTCAAGGGTGGTCGCCAACTGCTGGGCCAGGTTGATTTTCGCCATGAAGAACTCCAATCGTCAGTGAGGTTAAAGGCTGCTGATCAGTAGAGGACAGTTCGAACACCGCGGATGTTCACCCTTGAATGTGAAGATTGCGTCACGGGGCCGACTAAACGCCGCGCATAAAAAAACCCTGGCAAGCCAGGGTTTTTCACAGCAGCAGGCTCAGCGGCGACGGAACAGCGGCAACGGTTCATCCGTGGCAGCCTGGTACGTGACCGAGAAGTCCTTGAGGCTTTCCAGCGCTTCATACGGGTCTTTGTCGGCGCGCAGGGCGAAGGCATCGAACCCGCAACGGCGCAGGTAGAACAGCTGGTCGCGCAGCACATCCCCAATCGCACGCAGTTCGCCCTTGTAACCATAACGGTCACGCAGCAGGCGCGCGTTGGAATAGTTGCGGCCGTCGGTGAAGGCCGGGAAGTTCAGGGCGATGACCTGGAAGTGCTGCACGTCGTCGCCGATCTCTTCGGCTTCCTCGTCGGCGTCCAGCCACACACCCAGGCCGCCGTCGCGGGCCTTGAGGGCGTGCCCGTGTTCACGCCACAGGGCCAGCGGCACGATCAGGTCGTCACAGTTGGAGATGCCGTCGAAGCTCGCGTCCTTGGGCAGCAGGTGCCAGGTTTCGTCGAGGACTTCGTTGTTCTTAATGATTCGCTGCATAGACGCGCTCCTTGAACAGGTCGATGCCAATGCGCTGGTAGGTGTCGATGAAACGCTCATCTTCGGTACGCTGTTCGATGTACACGTCGATCAGCTTGCCGATCACCTCAGGCATGGCTTCCTGGGCGAAGGACGGGCCGAGGATCTTGCCCAGGCTCGCATCGCGGCTGGCGCTGCCACCCAGGGACACTTGGTAGAATTCTTCGCCTTTCTTGTCCACGCCCAGGATGCCGATGTGGCCGACGTGGTGGTGACCACAGGCGTTCATGCAACCGGAGATGTTCAGGTCCAGCTCGCCGATGTCGAACAGGTAGTCCAGGTCGTCGAAACGGCGCTGGATCGATTCGGCAATCGGGATCGACTTGGCGTTGGCCAGGGAGCAGAAGTCGCCACCCGGGCAGCAGATGATGTCGGTCAGCAGGCCGATGTTCGGCGTGGCAAAACCGCCTTCGCGCAGTTCGCCCCACAGGGTGAACAGTTGGCTCTGCTCGACGTCCGCGAGAATGATGTTCTGCTCGTGGGAAGTGCGCAGTTGGCCGAAGCTGTAGCGTTCGGCCAGATCGGCGACGGCGTCCAGCTGTTTGTCGGTGATATCGCCCGGGGCAACACCGGTTGGCTTGAGCGACAGGGTCACGGCCACATAGCCCGGCTTTTTGTGCGCCAGGGTGTTGCGCGTGCGCCAGCGGGCGAAACCTGGGTGTTGCTGGTCGAGGGCAGCCAGTTCGGCGTCCTGATTGCTCAGGGCTTTGTACTCAGGGTCGACGAAGTGCTTGGCTACACGGTGTACTTCGGCTTCGGTCAGGGTGGTCTGGCCGCCGCGCAGGTGTTCCATCTCGGCGTCGACCTTCTGGGCAAATACCTCAGGGGTCAGCGCTTTGACCAGGATCTTGATCCGGGCCTTGTACTTGTTGTCACGACGGCCATAGCGGTTGTAGACCCGCAGGATGGCGTCGAGGTAACTCAACAGGTCCTGCCACGGCAGGAACTCATTGATGAACGCACCGACTACTGGTGTACGGCCCAGGCCGCCACCGACCAGCACACGGAAACCCAACTCGCCGGCGGCGTTGTGCACGGGCTCAAGGCCAATATCATGCACTTCGATCGCTGCGCGGTCCGAGGTCGAGCCATTGATGGCGATCTTGAACTTGCGCGGCAGGTAGGCGAATTCCGGGTGGAAGGTGGTCCACTGGCGCACGATTTCGCACCACGGGCGTGGGTCGATCAGCTCGTCAGCGGCAACGCCGGCAAATTGGTCGGTGGTCACGTTGCGCAGGCAGTTACCACTGGTCTGAATGGCGTGCATCTGCACGGTGGCCAGCTCAGCCAGGATGTCCGGCACGTCTTCCAGTGCCGGCCAGTTGAACTGTACGTTCTGGCGGGTACTGATGTGGGCGTAGCCTTTGTCGAAGTCGCGGGCAATCTTGGCCATCATGCGCGTCTGGCGCGAAGTCAGTTGGCCATAAGGCACGGCAACCCGCAGCATCGGCGCAAAGCGCTGAACATAAAGGCCATTTTGCAGGCGCAGAGGGCGGAACTCTTCTTCGCTCAGTTCACCTGCTAGGTAGCGTCGGGTCTGATCACGGAACTGCTTGACGCGGTCCTCGATGATGCGCTGATCGTATTCGTCGTATACGTACATATAGGTCCTGTTCTCGGCAAATCTGCGCGCACGGCCGCGCACTCCCAACGGAGCCGGCGCACGATACCAGTTTGCGTTTATGCGCAAAAGTGATGTTTGAGTATATGTAAATAACCAAATTGACTAATGAGAACCGTTATCGCGATACCCACATTTGTCATGCGGGCAATCATGATCTTTACTGTCGTCGAGTCTTAGTGCAATCACCTATAAAACCGACAAGAGGCGATGCGATGAGCAATTCAACCAAAGCACGTAAACCTGACAGTACCGTTGATGCCTGGGCCATTCTGTTTCTGATAATTTTAGTGGTTGGAACCGCCGTATTCTGGGTTAGCCACCAATAAAGAAGGTTGATTGAACCTCGATTGACTGTCTCATTGCCATTATGATGGCGATCAACATTCGAGGCACAAACAACCATGCTGAAGGTTCTGATTGCGTGTGTGGGGTTGCTGGGCGTGGCCTATGGGGCGATGGCCCAGGCAACCTCAGTGGTGTTTCTCAACCCGGGCACGTCCGCTGAAAGCTTCTGGGTCAGCTATGCGCAATTTATGCAGGCCGCTGCCAAGGACCTCGGCCTGGATTTGCGCGTGCGTTATTCCGAGCGCAGCGCCGCTAACACCTTGGCCCAGGCCCGCGAAGCACTGCAAGGCAGCGAGCGGCCCGATTACCTGGTGCTGGTCAACGAGCAATACGTCGCCCCGCAGATATTGCGCTTGGCCCAGGGCAGTGGGGTCAAGTTGCTGATCGTGAATAACGCACTGACCGCCGATCAGGTGCAATTGCTCGATGCGCATAAAGATGCCCGCTGGATCGGCAGCCTGGTGGCCGACGACGAGCAAGCCGGTTACCTGATGCTCACCGATTTGTTGCGCAACCACGGCCCGGTGACGCCGGGCACTTCGTTGGACCTGCTGGCGTTTTCCGGCGCCAAGAACACGCCAGCCGCACAGTTGCGTGAACAAGGGTTGCACCGCGCCTTGGCCGAACACCCCGAAGTGCGCCTGCGCCAGTTGGTCTACGGCGAGTGGAGCCGCCAGCGCGCCTTTGAACAAGCCACGCAACTGTTCAAACGCTACCCACAGACGGCGCTGGTGTGGTCGGCCAATGATGAGATGGCATTGGGCGCCATGCAGGCGCTGCAAGACAGCGGTCGTGTGCCGGGCAAGGACGCGCTGTTCAGCGCGATCAATAGCTCGCCCGACATCCTCAAGGCACGCCTGGATGGGCGCCTGAGTACTTTGGTCGCAGGGCATTTCACCCTGGGTGGCTGGGCGATGGTGCTGATCAATGATGACGCCAAAGGGCTTGATATTGGCGCCTACGGCGGGCGTGACCGTAAAGAGGCGTTATTCCAGCTGATTGATGCCAACCAATCAAAACGTTTGTCAGGGCCAATGCCAGCGGTGGATTTCCGCGCACTGTCAGCCGTGGGTAAGCCCGCGTCCTACCGTTACCCGTTCAGCCTGCAACTGCTGTTGCATTAAACCCCGGCCAGGTGCAGTACCAGCTTGACGATGCCAAATAACGTCAGCGCAAACACCGCCGTAAACACAATACCCAGTACGACAAAATGACTGGGTTTGCCATGGGTGAAATCTCGAGCGCGGTTTTTGCCGCTTTGTACACCGAAGGCCGCCGCCATGATGCTGTGCAGCATCTGCCAGAAGGTCGGCGGCTTGTTGTTGGCTGGATCGTTCATAAATCCCTCGTCCGCAAGGCTGTCCTACAGAGCATAGACAATCGGGCAGCCCGCGACTGGCTTGTATCATCCCTCTGGACTCTGCCTTTTGATCGTTCCCACGGGAGGGAACGATCAGAACAACCTTACACTTCCAGGATCAAGAACAGTTTCTGATCCAGCGGCGCCTCAATCAGGGCCTTGTCCAGGTTGATCACGGCGCGGTTGTTTGCCCTGGCTTGATCAATCAGTTCCTTGCGGGTAAAGCGCCGCTCCGCCGGGGTCTTCAAGTGGCCGAAGTCAGGTTTTGATGCCGGCGACTCGACGGATCGGTAATGGAAATGCGCGAACCACAGGTCCGCATCTTCCGACCGTTGCCCGGGCTTGATTTTGCGCTTGTCGCGTATGACATATTCGGTGAGGTAGTCGCCGGCCTTCAGCGGCACGCGTTTTTTCACCAGGTTGATGTCGACAAAACCATGAGTGTGCAGATAGTCGACCTTAGCGGCTTTGGGGCGTTGCAGCAGGTAACCTTCGGCGCACAGCTGCCGAGCCTGGGCTGTTGCGGCTCTGGCCTCTTCGCGGTAGCTATTCCTCAAGTCAATGGCGGGTTCGTCGGTCGCGCTTTTGAGTTCCTCGGCAAGTGCTTCGAATTTGGCCGCGTGCTGGCTCAACATTACATCCCAATCATGGGGATCGACTTCCTCACGTTGACTGGGCTCCAACAGTTTGCGCTGCTGGAAGCGAATGCTGGCATCAATGCCTGCGCGCTGAGCCTTGATGGCTTGGGCATCTGCCCTGATTCTTCTCAATGGGCGAGCCGCGGGCGTGGGCGCTTTGGTCGGCACGCTTGCGGGCTCGACGATTTTCCACACGCCTTCGCTGGCGTGTTCGTGGTACGTAGCGACGATGGCGCCGGTAAGCGTGTCGACAATGTCGACGTAATTGCCCGGTTCATCAGCCTGGCCGGTACGCACGTCGCCGACCAGGCTTTTCTTGTCGGCGGTTTTGATGACCCGTCGGTTGGCCGGTTTTTGTCGCTTGGCTTTGTCGCGGGCGGGCCTGGGGGCCAGCCGTTCTTCAACCAGGATCAAGTTGGCCAATTGCGCTTCGAGGCTGGTGCGGTCCTCGCTCAGTTGCTGCACAAATGGCGCGCGGTACTGCTCTCGCAGCAGCGCACAGCCCATGTCCGTCAGCGAGAGAACGGCGTTTTCCAGGCTTTCATAGCGCTGCAGCACATCCTTGAGTACGTTGATTTGCTCAGTCTCGGAGTAACCGGCAGTCGTGCGCATTTCCGTGTGTGCGTTGACAGTAGCGTAGATCTGGCGGTCGGCGAGGAGTTCCAGGAACGGACGCTCTTGGGGTTTATCGGCGTCAAGCGCGCGATTGAGCAGCACCTCGACCAGCGATAACAGGATGTGCTGCTTGATGACGAGCGAGGAAATGTTTTGGAATTCTGGATGCTCTTTCAACAAGCTTTCACGCAGTGCCGGGCTGGCTTGTTGCATGATGGCTTCGCATTTTTCTGCGCTCTCGAGCAGTTCATTGAGCGCCTCCAGTCGCTGCGTTGCGGCGCTGATATATTCGTCATAGCCATCAGTGATGTAGTTGGGCAGTTCCCTGTCGATACGTTTGAGCAACGCTGAAAAGCTTTCGCCGCGCGGGGTCTCCAGCGTGTCGGCGATTTTTTGATGCTGGTGCGCATAAGTCGCCAACCAGTGCTTGTAAATATTCGACGTCGCGTTATCGCGTGCCTCTTTGTATGTCGGCTCTGTTCTGTCCAGCTCCATCATTTCCGTCGCCATGGCTTCGCTCTGTTGCAG
Source organism: Pseudomonas sp. B19125 (assembly GCF_044218855.1). Classification (NCBI taxonomy): domain Bacteria; kingdom Pseudomonadati; phylum Pseudomonadota; class Gammaproteobacteria; order Pseudomonadales; family Pseudomonadaceae; genus Pseudomonas; species Pseudomonas sp. B19125. The sequence goes on along the minus strand of NZ_CP162589.1, from coordinate 4,317,014 downwards.
CCCGGTTAGAAGCCCCTGCGCATTTGTGCGGTAATTGTCGACGGCGATATCCCATTGAACTCTGGCGCGCGCCGTGGAGCGTTGGCGTTGCGCATGGCGCTCGGCGATCCGGGGTTGCAATGCCGGCAACAGTCCGGGGTTGTTGAGCATTTCCCAGTCCTTTCTGAGGGCGAGTTTCTGTTCAGCCAATTGAGTGCGCGCCATGGTCACGGCTTGAAGAAGCTGCTGCAGATGGTTCGCCATCGGCGTTAATTCACGGCTATGAACTTCCAGCATTGGGTTCAGTTGTGCCAGCCGTTGTTTCTTGCGATCGATTAACGCAGCCACTCTTTGTCTGGGCATGCCGCCCTCCAGCCTGGCATGCCGGTCCAGCCGCCAATGCCCTTGGCCGTCGCTGAGCAACCTGAAGCCGGGGCGCTGCGGGTGCTGCGGATGCACCAGGTAGACCTCGTTGAAACCCGGTACCACGCTCACCTGGAACAGCAGGCCGCCGACGCTGGCGTGCCAGGCCCCGTCAATGCGGTACAGCCCTTTAAGCGCACCGCTGAGCTGCACGGGCGGCAACGTTTCAGGCCATGGCACCCGTACTTCCAGTAACGCGTTGAGCAGCTTGGCGCCGGCCCGGGGGCTGGCAATCGAGCGGCTGAAGTCCAGAGCCGTGTGGCCGGTGGCGGGTGGCTCGCCGGGCAGCGCCACGGCGCCATGGCGCACCTGTGGCGCCGCTTGCGCCGGTGGCCGTCCCGCCGCGCGGCGCCAGGCTTCCAGTTGCAGGGCGTGCTCCTGCGCGGAGGGTTGGGACAAGGGCTGTTGGGACCGATTGGCGGGCGCGGCGGCATGCAGCAGCACCATCGCGGTATTGAGCAACAGATCGATCAGTGCCAGCTCGCGGGTGGTGGGGTTATCGCTGTCCAGGCCGGCCAGATCCTGCTCCAGACTGCTGACCAGCACCAGGAACCAGCCAGCCAGCATGGCCGGGCCCTGCACCAGCGGTAACAGCAGGGTATTGAACAGCAGCCATGCGCCTTCCATCACCACGGCCCAGCGGCTTTCGTGGTTGGACACCGACTCGCGGTCCGCCAGGTCGACCAGGGCCCGTGCGGTGCTGCCGAACAGATGATTGAGCAGTTGACCGTTGACTTGCGATTGCAGCCATTCGCCTGCCCCTTCATCCACGGCCAGGGTCGCAGGTGCCGGATTTTCAGGGAGGCTGAATTCGTCCCCAGGCAGGAAGCGAATGATGTGCGGTTCCTTGATGCCGCCATGCTCGTAGATGGGGCGGGCCTTGTCGCTCAGCCACGCCAGCACTGTGTCTTGCAGCGCGCCGGGTACGGCCAGTGCGTCGAGCAGGGCCTGGCGGGTCGGGTATTCATGCAGGGCGTCGGCATACAGCGGCTGGTACAGCAGGTGCGGGCCGACACGCGCATCACGCGGTTCGATAATAAACGCATTATTGACCTCATCTGGCGCAGCGCCGGGTTTGCGGCACAGGGCCAATGGGCGCAAAACAATCTCCTGCTCGTCGACGACCCTGTCCGAGGGCATCTCGCCCATCAACGCCTTCACATAGCGATAACCGGTGACGGTGACGCCATGCTGCCCGCGGATCTTGTATTCCAGCGCCTGCATCGGCAGCTTGACCTTGAGTTCACGGGTAAACAGGGTTTCCCGGCGCCGTGCGTCAACCGTGTCGGACAACAAGGTGTCTTTGATTTTTTGCGGGTACATGGTGCCGATATCGACGCGCTGGATCAGCCCGGTACTGCTCAACAGATAGTCCGCGTTGAGCCAGCTTGGAAGAGGCGTTGCATTTTTGGAAAACAGCGTGAGTGTGCCTTTAGGCTTGCCGGCGAGGTTCTTCAGCGCCAGTTCCGTCAGCGACATGCGCACATGCTCGATAATGCCAGCGCCGCCTGGGTAGCCGGCAGCCACGGCAAAGTCCAGCACCACCTCATCGGGGTCGCAGTCGCCATGATCGGTTTGCATCTGCTTGCGCAACGCATCGCGACTGAAGCTGTAGATGTTTTCTATGCCCTCATTGAACGCCTGACCCTGGTTTTGCCGCATCACCTGTGCCATGTCTTGCAGGTGGCGATGGTAGGCAAAGCGGTCAGTGTCGTTGGCTTGAGCGAACCACGGTGGCAGGTGCTCATCGACCTTTTGCAAGGTCGCCGTTGCGGCTGTCGGCACCTGGGTAAACAGCAGCGCCGGATCGGTGAGCTTTTCCAGGCGTCGCCCAAGGGTCACTTCGTCCTGGCCCTGAAACTTCAACGTCGCCAGGTCTTCCAGTTGCTGATTGAGGATCAGGCCGGCCTGTTGCTCGAACACGTTGCCATCGGGTTCATTGCGTCGCCAGGTGAGGCTGTCGAACTGGAACCGCGTCTGCATGCTGGTTGCCCAGGCCTGGCCGAATTCATCCAGGCCGTCAAACACCTGAATATCCCCGGCCACGCTGTACAGCAGCACCTGCTTGTCGCGCACCAGCAGCAGGTCGGGTGTCAGCAGGCGAACTTCCTGGTCGGCATTGACGAGTGTGTTCTCAACAAAATAGACATAAGTGGCGGGCGAAGATTTGGGGAGGCGCTCGGTCTGTGTCGGCCAGGTGGCGACGACCCTGAGCATGTCCTGCTGGGTCGGGTTCAAGCTCGATCCGCTCGTGGCACTCGCGGTCATCCGGCCGTTGAGAAACTCGCCCAGCCACTGCCAGCGGCTGCTGCCATGGCTGTCGGTTTCGCTCCAATAGTCGGCCAGCGCCGCCTGGAAATACAGGTGAATCGATTCGGGCAGGTCATCAATGATGCTTGCGATTGCCTGCATGTCGATCAGCGTCGGGGCATCAGGCTTGAGGATCGTGGGGATCTGTTGCGTCAGATAGTACGCCAGCTCGCGTTTGGGCTGCAGGTCGAGCAACTGCGGGTTGAGCACATGGGCGATGGCGATTTCCATCAGCGGTCTGTAGGTGTACACGCCGTCCGGGTGTGGAATAGCCAGCTTAAGCGTGGATAGGTCCAGCTTGAGTGTCGGATAGCGTTCCAGGATGCGGCTGCGCAGCGCATTGAACACCACGGAATACAAGGCCGGGCGCGTAGCGAAATGCGCATGGATGGCCTGGGCGGGTAGCTGGCTCAGGGCCGTGGAGGAACTCGGGGTGGGCATGATGAAATCCTTTTGCCTGTTTGATGGGGAAGCAACAGGAAATCGGATTTGGTCGCGGTGATGGCGTTACAGGAGTACCACCGACGCGCTGTACCACCCTAGGCGAGCGGCACATCCTGGCATACACCAGTCATCTACCGCTCGGACGCCAATAGCCACCAGCTGGACTATGAAGTGCTCGGGCGGTTCGAGTCGAAAAGCTTATGGCCCGCAAACATAAATTGATGGAGGCATGCCGCACGGCGCATCAGTGCCTGGCAGGCATTCAGCCGGGGGGCTGGTGCAATGTCCGCTTTCACCTCAACCGGTCGGTCATCACGTCGCTGAGATGACCATTACCTGGGTCGAATGGTATGCCCGCTGATTGACCTCAGTTGTCATACCCCAGGTTCGGCGCCAGCCAGCGCTCCGTCACGCTGAGGTCCTGGCCTTTGCGCGCGGTGTAGCTGGCGACCTGGTCTTTGTCGATCTTGCCCACGGCAAAGTACTGCGCCTGCGGGTGGGCGAAGTACCAGCCGCTGACGGCCGCCGCCGGGAACATGGCGTAGTGCTCGGTAAGGAATACACCACTGCGCCCGGCGTGCATTTCCTGGGCCTCGGGGTCCAACAGTTGGAACAGTTGGGCTTTCTCGGTGTGGTCCGGGCATGCCGGGTAGCCGGGGGCAGGGCGGATACCGGTGTATTGCTCCTTGATCAGTGCCTCGTTATCCAGCTGTTCGTCCCGGGCGTAACCCCAGTGCTCTTTACGCACTTGCTGGTGCAGCCATTCGGCGCAGGCCTCGGCCAGGCGATCGGCCAGGGCTTTGACCATGATCGAGTTGTAGTCGTCGCCAGCGTCTTGATAAGCCTTGGCGACTTCTTCGGCGCCGATGCCTGCGGTGGTGATAAAACCACCGATGTAGTCGGTCACGCCGCTGTCTTTAGGCGCGACGAAGTCGGCCAGGGAGAAGTTCGGCTTGCCGTCGGTCTTGATGATCTGCTGGCGCAGGTGGTGCAGCCTGGCAATCGGCTGGCCATCGTCGCCATACACCTCCAAGTCATCGTCCTGCACCTGGTTGGTCGGCCAGAAACCGAACACGGCGCGGGCGCTGATGAGCTTTTCGTCGATCAGCTTGTTGAGCATTTCCTGGGCATCGGCATACAGCGCAGTAGCGGCTTCACCGACCACTTCGTCTTCAAGGATGCGCGGGAACTTGCCGGCCAGGTCCCAGGAGATAAAGAACGGCGTCCAGTCGATGTATTCGGCCAGCACCTTGAGGTCGATATTGTCCAGCACCCTGGAGCCGGTGAAGGTCGGTTTGACCGGCGTGTAGCTGCTCCAGTCGAACTGCGGCTTCTTGGCGATGGCGGCCGGATAGCTCAGGCGCTCGGTGCGCGCGCTGCGGTTGGCAGTACGTTCGCGCACGTCGATGTATTCCAGGCGGGTCTTTTCGACAAAACCGGCCTTCAGCTCCTTGGACAGCAACTGCGTGGCCACACCCACGGCACGCGAGGCGTCGGTGACGTAGATCACCGCGTCGTTGCTGTACTTGGGCTCGATTTTCACTGCCGTGTGCGCCTTGGAAGTGGTGGCGCCGCCGATCATCAAGGGCAGGTGGAAGTCCTGGCGCTGCATCTCACGGGCCACGTGCACCATTTCATCCAGCGACGGCGTGATCAGGCCGGACAGGCCGATGATGTCGCACTTCTGCTCCTTGGCCACCTGCAGGATCTTCTCCGCCGGCACCATCACACCCAGGTCCACGATGTCATAGCCGTTGCAACCGAGCACCACGCCGACGATGTTCTTGCCGATGTCATGCACGTCGCCCTTGACCGTGGCCATCAGGATCTTGCCCTTGGCCTCCGGCTTGTCGCCTTTTTCCAGCTCGATAAACGGAATCAAGTGCGCCACGGCCTGCTTCATCACCCGGGCGGACTTCACCACCTGAGGCAGGAACATCTTGCCGGCGCCAAACAGGTCGCCGACGATGTTCATGCCGGACATCAGCGGGCCTTCGATCACTTCGATCGGGCGTGCGAACGACTGGCGCGATTCTTCGGTGTCTTCGACGATATGCGTGGTGATGCCCTTGACCAGCGCGTGTTCCAGGCGCTTGTTGACGTCCCAGCCGCGCCATTCCTCGGTCTCGGCTTCCTTGACGCTGCCGTCGCCCTTGTACTTGTCGGCAATCGCCAGCAGGGCGTCGGTGCCTTCCGGCGTGCGGTTAAGCACCACGTCTTCCACCGCGTCACGCAGCTCGGCCGGGATCTGGTCGTAGATCTCCAGCTGGCCGGCGTTGACGATGCCCATGGTCAGGCCGTTGCGAATCGCATACAGCAGGAACACCGAGTGGATCGCCTCACGCACCGGGTTGTTGCCCCGGAACGAGAACGACACGTTGGACACGCCGCCGGAGGTCAGTGCATACGGCAGCTCGTCACGGATGTAGGCACAGGCGTTGATGAAATCGACGGCGTAGTTGTTGTGCTCCTCGATACCGGTAGCGACCGCGAAGATGTTCGGGTCGAAAATGATGTCTTCCGGCGGAAAGCCGACTTCATTCACCAGAATGTCGTAGGAACGTTTGCAGATCTCTTTTTTGCGCGCTTCGGTGTCGGCCTGGCCGGCTTCGTCGAAGGCCATCACCACCACCGCTGCGCCATACCGCTTGCACAGCTTGGCGTGGTGGATGAACTGCTCGACGCCTTCTTTCATGCTGATCGAGTTGACGATGCCCTTGCCCTGGATGCACTTGAGGCCGGCTTCGATCACGTCCCACTTGGAGGAGTCGATCATGATTGGCACACGGGAGATGTCCGGCTCGCCGGCAATCAGGTTGAGGAAGGTCACCATGGCCTTCTTCGAATCGAGCATGCCCTCGTCCATGTTGATGTCGATCACCTGCGCGCCGGCTTCCACCTGCTGCAGGGCGACTTCCAGGGCTTCGGTGTAGTTGTCTTCACGGATCAGCCGGGCGAACTTGGCGGAACCGGTGATGTTGGTGCGCTCGCCGACGTTGACGAACAACGAGCTGCGATCAATGGTGAACGGCTCCAGGCCCGACAAGCGGCAGGCCTTGGGAATGTCCGGAATTTGGCGCGGCGCATACCCGGCCACCGCCTTGGCGATGGCCTCAATGTGGCCCGGCGTGGTGCCGCAGCAGCCGCCGACGATGTTGAGGAAACCGCTCTGGGCGAACTCTTCGATGACCTTGGCGGTTTGTGACGGCAGTTCGTCGTACTCGCCAAACTCGTTGGGCAGGCCGGCGTTCGGGTGCGCCGACACATGGGTGTTGGCCTTGTTCGACAGCTCTTCCAGGTACGGGCGCAGTTCGCTGGCGCCCAGGGCGCAGTTGAGGCCGACCGAAATCGGCTTGGCGTGCGCCACCGAGTTCCAGAACGCTTCGGTGGTCTGGCCCGACAGGGTACGGCCGGAGGCGTCGGTGATGGTGCCGGAAATCATGATCGGCAGTTCGACATTCAATTCCTCGAACACGCCTTGCACGGCGAAGATCGCGGCCTTGGCGTTGAGCGTGTCGAAGATGGTCTCGATCAGGATCAGGTCGGCGCCGCCTTCGATCAGGCCTTTGGTGGCCTCGGTGTAGTTTTCCACCAGTTCATCGAAGGTCACGTTGCGGTAGCCGGGGTTGTTCACATCCGGCGACAGCGAGCAGGTGCGGCTGGTCGGGCCAAGCACGCCGGCGACAAAACGCGGCTTGGCCGGGTTCTCCAGGGTCTTGGCATCGGCGATCTTGCGCGCCAGGCGTGCGCCTTCTACGTTCAGTTCATAGGCCAGTTCTTCCATGCCGTAGTCGGCCATGGAAATACGCGTGGCGTTGAAGGTGTTGGTTTCCAGAATGTCGGCGCCGGCATCCAGGTAAGCCTTTTCGATACCGCCAATTACGTCCGGGCGGGTAAGTACCAGCAGGTCGTTGTTGCCCTTGACGTCACTCGGCCAGTCGGCGAAGCGTTTGCCGCGATAATCCTGCTCTTCGAGCTTGTAGCTCTGGATCATCGTGCCCATACCGCCGTCGAGGATCAGGATTCGGTCCTTGAGGGCTTGATGAAGGGCTTGCAGACGAACGCTACGGTCGGACATGGGGCTACTCTGGTCAGGCATTTCGGAGGGCGTGAATCATAACAAACCTGTGCCGATTTAGAGCATGTCCTGGTTTTGCATGAATATCGTTCATGTTGGTGCGGGTCTTGGCCCGGTAGAATTGCCGGCACTTATAGCGCACGCATTGAATCGGGACCGGATACATGTCACTTCGTCTACTCACCAGCGCCGTCCTGGCACTGGTCGCCTGCGTTGCACAGGCCAACGGACCCGCCCCGGCGATTTCGTATACCCGCGACATTCAGCCGATCTTCACCGAAAAGTGCGTGGCCTGCCATGCCTGCTACGACTCCGCGTGCCAATTAAACCTGGGCAGCGCCGAGGGTGCGTCCCGTGGCGCGAGCAAAACCCCGGTGTATGACGGCGAGCGCAGCCAGGCCACGCCGACCACGCGTTTGTTCTACGACGCATTCGGCAAACAGGCCTGGCAACAAAAAGGCTTCTATTCGGTACTCGACGCCCAAGGCAGCCAGGCCGCATTGATGGCGCGCATGCTGGAGCTGGGGCATAACGCGCCGCTGCAACCCAATGCCAAGTTGCCCGATGAGATTGTGTTGGGCCTCAACCGCCAAAACATGTGCGCCATGCCCGGCGAGTTCAATGCCTACGCCGGCAGCCATCCCAAGGAAGGCATGCCGCTGGCGGTCACCGGTTTGACCGGCCAGCAATACCAAACCTTGCAGCGCTGGCTCGCCTCCGGTGCGCCGATTGACGAGCAAGGCCTGGCGCCAAGTGCCAGGGAAGCCCTGCAAGTACAGCAGTGGGAAAACCTGTTCAACCAGCCTGGCGCCCGTGAAAGCCTGGTGGCGCGCTGGCTGTACGAGCATTTGTACCTGGCGCATATTTATTTCGAAAACGGTGAGCCGGGGCATTTCTTCCAATGGGTGCGTTCGCGCACGCCAAGTGGCCAGCCCATCGACCTGATCGCCACCCGTCGACCCAACGATGACCCGGGCACCCAGGTGTATTACCGCCTGTGGCCGGTGCAGGGCGTGATCGTGCATAAAACCCACATCACTTACCCGTTCAGCGCGGCGAAAATGGCGCGGATCAAAGACCTGTTCTATTCCGGCGACTGGCAGGTGAGTGCCTTGCCGGGCTATGGCCCCGGTCGTCGTGCCAACCCGTTCGAAACCTTTGAAGCCATCCCGGCCAAGGCGCGCTACCAGTTCATGCTCGATAACGCCGAGTATTTTGTACGCACCTTCATTCGCGGGCCGGTCTGTCGTGGTCAGATCGCCACGGACGTGATTCGCGATAACTTCTGGACCCTGTTCCAGGACCCGGACCACGACCTGTACATCACCGATGCACGCTATCGCGGCCAGGCTACTCCGCTGCTGGCGATGCCGGGGCAGAACGATGACGTGGGCAGTGTGCTGAGCCTGTGGCTGGCCTATCGCGACAAGCGCAACCAATACGAAGCCTTGCGCCGTGACAGCTACGCGGACGTGCCGCCGCCGAGCTGGTCGACCTTGTGGGCGGGTAATGACAACGCCTTGCTGACGATTTTCCGGCATTTCGACAGTGCTTCGGTGACCAAAGGCTTGATTGGCGAAGTACCGCAGACGATGTGGTTGTTCGACTATCCGCTGCTGGAGCGCACCTATTACCAGTTGGCGGTGAATTTCGATGTGTTCGGCAATGTGTCGCACCAGGCCCAGACCCGGCTGTATTTCGACCTGATCCGCAACGGTGCCGAGCAGAACTTCCTGCGCCTGATGCCAGCCGATACCCGCGATGACTTTATGGATGATTGGTACCAGAACAGCGGCAAGCTCAAGCTGTGGCTGGACTACGAGGCGATTGACGACGACAAGCCAAGCGGCTTGCATCTGGATGAAAAAGACCCGAAACGTGACTTTGCCAACCAGTTATTGACGCGTTACGGCGATTTGAATGCCAGCCCGGATCCGATCAACCGCTGCACGGGTGCTTATTGCTCGCGCGATGGTATCGACCCGGCGTTGCAGGACGCGGAGCAGGCATTGAGCCGGCTGACATCACGCCCGGCGGCGGGGCTCAAGGTGATTGATCAGTTGCCTGAGGCGACCATGCTGCGTATCGAGACCGCCAGCGGCAAGCGCGTGGTTTACAGCCTGCTGCGTAACCGCGCGCACAGTAATGTGGCGTTCCTGCTGGGCGAGGCTTATCGCTATCAGCCGGGGTTGGATACGGTGACGATCTATCCGGGTGTGCTTAGCAGTTATCCGAACTTCATCTTCAACGTCCCGGCGCAGGAAGTGCCGGCGTTTGTGGCGGCTATGGAAAACGCCAAGGATGCCAAGCGGTTCGAGAAAATTGTTGATCGGTGGGGTGTGCGGCGCAGTCATCCGCTGTTCTGGCAATACTTTCACGACCTGTCGCAGTACATCCGCGAGACTGCGCCGTTGGAAGACGGGGTGCTGGATATGAATCGGTATGAGAATCTCTGATGAGTTGGTTGGGCCTTTTCCGACAAAATTACTCGGACTTTGTACCTGCGTAATATTTTGGCGTAAACTGCCGGCAAGCCTGTGAGGAGTTTCCATGACTGCCATAACCATTACCGACGCCGCCCACGATTACCTGGCTGACCTGCTGTCCAAGCAGAACACCCCAGGCATCGGCATCCGCGTCTTTATCACCCAGCCCGGCACCCAGTACGCCGAGACTTGCATCGCCTACTGCAAGCCCGGGGAAGAGAAACCTGAAGACACCGCCCTGGGGCTCAAAAGCTTCACTGCGTACATCGACAACTTCAGCGAAGCCTTCCTCGATGACGCCGTGGTCGACTACGCCACCGATCGCATGGGCGGCCAGTTGACCATCAAGGCGCCCAACGCCAAGGTACCGAACGTCAACGCCGACAGCCCGGTCAACGAGCGCATCAACTACTACCTGCAAACCGAGATCAACCCTGGGCTGGCCAGCCACGGCGGTCAGGTCAGCTTGATCGATGTGGTCGAAGACGGTATTGCCGTGCTCAAGTTCGGCGGCGGCTGCCAAGGCTGCGGCCAGGCGGACGTGACCTTGCGTGAAGGCATCGAGCGCACCTTGCTCGAACGTATCCCGGAGCTCAAGGGTGTGCGTGACGTGACCGACCACACGCAGAAAGAAAACGCCTACTACTGAGTAAGGTGTTCACTGCGAATAAAAAAACGGCGCCCCGTGAGCGCCGTTTTTTATGCTTAAAATTCAGTGCGTTACGCAGTCTATTTAACAAAGTAGATCAACTGTGGGAGCTGGCTTGCCTGCGATGACGGCCTATCAGCCAACAAATCCGGTGGCTGATACACCGCTATCGCAGGCAAGCCAGCTCCCACACTTCAGGGGCGATATAGGTGCGCATGGCCCGCCCGATACAGCGACGATTCGCTGAAACCATCACTGGCCAGCACCCGACCCACCACAATCAACGCCGTACGCCGAAACCCTTTGGCCGCTACTTTCTCGGCAATATCCGCCAACGTGCCCAGCACCCAATCCTGATCCGGCCACGTCGCGCGGTGTACCACGGCAATCGGGCAGTCCGCGCCGTAGTGCGGTAGCAGTTCGGCGACGATTTTCTCCAGGTGGTTGACCCCCAGGTGAATTGCCATCGTTGTGCCATGCTGCGCCAAGCTGTCGAATGCCTCACCCGCCGGCATGCTGGTTTTATCGGCATAACGGGTCAGGATCACACTCTGGGCGATGTCCGGCAGGGTCAGCTCTGTTTCCAGCAACGCGGCGCAAGCCGACACTGCAGTCACCCCAGGGATGATCTGGAACGGTATGCCCAGCTCACGCAAATAACGGATTTGCTCGCCAATCGCGCCATACAGGCTCGGGTCGCCGGAGTGTACGCGCGCCACATCCTGGCCGTTGGCGTGGGCTGCCTTGATCAGCTCAATGATCTGTTCCAGGTGCAATTCGGCGCTGTTGACCACCTGTTCGGCCTGATGACCCTCCAATATCGCCGCCGGCACCAGGGAGCCGGCATAGATGATCACCGGACAGCTGCGGATCAGCCGCTGGCCCTTGACGGTGATCAATTCCGGGTCGCCGGGGCCTGCGCCGATAAAGTAGACGGTCATGGGAATTCCTGTTGAAAAACGGGCGAGCATGAAAGTTGCTCATGATCGAGGAGGGTAATTATCGGGATTTTAGTCGGCGCACGCCAATGCAAAGGTGGCCTGGGCGGTTTTTTTGCGCGTGATCAACAGGCGGGCAGGGCGCTGGGAGAGCTGTTCAGCCAGGGCCAGGGCGGCGCTTTCGGCGATGCCATAGCAACCTGTATGCGCAAAAGCGACGGCTGACTTGTGGCTCAAGCGCTGTTCATAACCGGCCAATTGTGCAGCACTGAAACACTGCAAAGGCAGCTCCAGCAGTCGGGCCAGGGCCAGCAGGCCGGGTTCAGCGTGTTTGCGATCAATGCTCGCCAACGCGGTGATGCGTTGGCGTTCAATGCCGCCGTCGGCGAGGGCTGCGTCAAGCAGGCCGAGCAGGGTGTGAACATCACAGCCGCGCTGGCAGCCCAGGCCGACCACCAGTGTCATGCCGAGTATTGACTGTCGCGGTTGCGACGAAACAGCCATGCGCTGATCCAGCCCAAGGCCAGCCAGAAGGCCACGTTAGTCAGGTGCGAGGCGATTTTGAACTGTGCTTCCAGGGCTTCGGGTGCCAGCATCGAATGCACTTGCGGTTGCGGCGCGCCGATCACGTGGGGCACGGCCAGGATCGCCACGCCCAACACCTTGAGCAGCCAGCTACGACCAAACACCAGCAGTGCGATACCGGCGGCGGTGGAGGCCGCGGTGCCGATCCACCAGATCTGCCGTTGCGCCAGGTCGGCGGCAGCCGTGCCCGGCAACTCCGGCGGCAGCCCCAGGGTGGGCGCCAGTACAAACGTCGCGTAACCGGCCAAGCCCCAGAGCAACCCTTGAGCCGTGCGGGTCGGCGCGCGCAAGGTGTAGAGACCGGCCAGCATCAGCGCGAAACCGACCGCTACCACCAGGTTGCCGCCAGTGGTCGACAACACACGCTGCCAGCCATTTTCCGGCTCCCAGGCTTCGGCGTCGTGGGTGTGGGCTGCGGCGCCAGCGGCGTGTTCGTGCGCCACTTCGACGGCCGGGGCATTTTCAAAGGTTTCCGCCTGCAGAATCAGCGGGGCGACCCAAAAGCTTTGCAGCAGGGTCAGCAACAGGGCGGCCAGCAGGCCAGTGAAACCTGCGGTTTGGGCAATACGCTTGATCATGTCGGCAGGCCTCAGTGGCACGGGAACGCGGCGCTGTGGCGGGTATCGTGGGCGGCGTTGTGCACCGCTTCGATATGCGAGAAACCGGCGAAGTACACCAGGCACGCGCCGAGGATCGACGCGCCGATGGCGGCGCCCAGGCGTTGGCTCAAGGTAGTGGTGCTGCTGGCGGTGTGCGAAGTGCTGCTGATGATCGACATGGCGCGTCCCTTCAGGGGTTCAGGGTGACGCAGGCGCATGAAAACCCCGCGAGGCAGGCACGCAGGGTTCTGAACAGCGCCCGCCCACCGCGGGTTTGTTATCTGGTTTTTTCGGGCCGGTCTCCGGGCTTGCGAGGGGCGCTCTTGGGAAAAGAGGTGGGCCGTATCAAGCATCTCCTTCCCATGCACAGGCACAGTGGATTTGATGCTTCGCTCGCTTACCGTTGCGGGGGCAGCACCGGACTCGTCATCACGCTATGACTCACCGGTTTCCCGTTTCACCCTGTGAAGGGCACCCGAAACAAGATGTGTAGGAGAGCATGGGCGGGCGACGGTAGTCAAATCGCGCGAGCCCCTGTAGCCTTGCACCTTCGAGGTTCTTCGGCCCACGCCGAAGCTAAGAAGGGAACGCGGTCCAAGCCGCGGCTGCCCCCGCAACTGTGAAGGGTTCAGCTGCCTGCCACGCCACTGCCATAACGGCGGGAAGGCGCAGCCAGCGCGGGTCGCAAGACCTGCAAACCCCAAGCCAGGAGACCTGCCTCGCAACCGATTTTCTACTTAACCGGGCGGGGTGATCCGGTGACGAAATCCGCTGCTGCGCGCCGTCGCAGGGTCTATCGTCCCGTCTGCCCGCCCCCAAGGGCATCCGATGAAAACACTGGCCAAACTCCCCGTCACCATCGTTACCGGCTTCCTCGGTTCGGGTAAAACCACCTTGCTGCGCCATATGCTCGACAACGCTCAAGGCCGTCGCATCGCCGTGATCGTCAACGAATTCGGCGAACTGGGCATCGACGGTGAGATCCTCAAACAGTGCTCCATCGGTTGCACCGAAGAAGAAGCCAACGGCCGCGTTTACGAACTGGCCAACGGCTGCCTGTGCTGCACCGTGCAGGAAGAGTTCTTCCCGGTGATGCGCGAGCTGGTTGCACGTCGCGGCGACCTCGACCATATCCTTATTGAAACCTCGGGCCTGGCCCTGCCAAAACCGCTGGTGCAAGCCTTCCAGTGGCCGGAAATCCGCAGCGCCTGCACGGTTGACGCGGTAATCACCGTGGTCGACAGCCCGGCCGTGGCTGCCGGCACCTTCGCCGCCTTCCCGGACCAGGTTGACGCCCAGCGCAAACTCGACCCGAACCTGGACCACGAATCGCCGCTGCACGAGCTGTTTGCCGACCAGTTGGCCAGCGCCGACCTGGTGATCCTCAACAAATCCGACCTGATCAGCGCCGAAGACCTGGCCCGCGTGCGCCTGGAAGTCGCCGAAGAACTGCCGCCGGCCGTAAAAATCATCGAAGCCAGCAGCGGTCGCCTGCCATTGGACGTGCTGATCGGCCTGGACGCGGGTTCCGAAGAACACATCGACGGCCGCCACAGCCATCACGATCATCACCATGAAGGTGAAGACGATCACGACCACGATGCGTTCGACTCCATCTCCATCGACCTGCCGCAAGCCGACGAAGCGCTGCTGCTCGACGCCCTGAACCAGTTGGTGGTGCAACACGGCATCCTGCGCGTCAAAGGCTTCGCGGCGATCCCGAACAAGCCGATGCGCCTGCTGATCCAGGGTGTGGGCACGCGTTTCGACAAACATTTCGATCGCGCCTGGGGCGCCGACGAAGCGCGCATCACACGCCTGGTGCTGATCGGCCAGGAGCTGGATGCGGCGGGCCTCGAAGCGCAATTGCGCGCAGCGCTCAGCGTTTAACCCATGCACCTGCTCAGGACTCAGCCGGGTGGTTTCGTTTCGGACGACAATATTGCCGACCTTGGGCAAACCCCTGCCGAGCTGGTGATCCTGTGCAGCGGTGATTCCAGCCTTGCACTGTTGGCCGAGGCCGGCCAGCAGTTACCCGATGACTACCCCAGCTTTCGCCTGGCCAACCCCATGCAGGTGCAAAACCACGCCTCGGTCGACCTCTACGTCGACGAGGTGCTGCGCCACGCCAAGGTCATCCTGATTTCGCTGCACGGTGGCATCGGTTATTGGCGCTACGGCATCGAGCGCCTGGTGGAGTTGGCCGAGCGCGGCGTGCAGTTGATTCTGGTGCCGGGCGATGATCGCCCCGACCCGGAACTCAGCGGCTTAAGCACCGTTGGCATGGCTGAGCGCGACCGCCTCTGGCACTTCCTGCGCCAGGGCGGTTTGGGCAATGCGCTGGATTTCTACCGTTGCCTGGCCAGCAGCCACCTGGGCCGCGACTACGCCTGGGACGAGCCGCAAACCCTGGCGCGCACGGCGATTTATCACCCGCATAAACCCCACCCACGGCTGAACGACTGGCAGGCCGATTGGCACGCCGACTGGCCGGTGGCGGCGGTGTTGTTCTACCGCTCGCACTTGCAGGCGGCCAATACCGGTTTTATCGATGTGTTCTGCCAACGCTTGCAGGCGGCGGGTCTTAACCCGCTGCCGATGGCGGTGGCCAGTTTGAAAGAACCCGGCTGCCTGACGGTGGTCGAGGACTTGCTGGATGCAGTGCAGGCGGCGGTGATTTTGAACACCACCGGTTTTGCTCAGTCCAGCCCTGAAGCCCCGCACCTGCGGCCGTTTCGCCGCAATATCCCGGTGATCCAGGCGATCTGCGCCCAGGACAATCAGCCTGGTTGGGAGGCCAGTGAACAGGGCCTTGGCCCGCGTGACCTGGCCATGCACATTGCCTTGCCGGAGCTGGACGGGCGCATTATCAGCCGGCCCATCAGCTTTAAAGATTTAGCCTGGCGCAGCGAGCGAAGCCAATCCGACGTGGTGTGCTACCGCGCAGCGCCGGAACGCATGGATTTTGTCGCTGAACTGGCGCGGCGCTGGGTCGAACTGGCGCGAGTACCCAATGCCGACAAACGCATTGCGCTGATCCTGGCCAATTACCCGACCCGCGACGGCCGCATCGGCAATGGCGTGGGCCTGGATACGCCGGCAGCAGCGCTGAATATCCTGCGTGCGCTGCAAGCCGAAGGTTACCCGGTGCCGAGTGAGTTGCCCGCCAGCGGCACTGCCTTGATCCATGAATTGCTCGGCGGCGTCACCAACGACCTCGACAGCCTCGACCTGCGCCCGTGCCATCAAAGCCTGAGCCTGGACGCCTACGAGGCGATGTTCCAGCGCTTGCCCGAAGCCAATCGCCAGGCCGTGTTGGAGCGCTGGGGCGCGCCGCACAACGACCCGATGTGCCGCGACGGGCGCATGATGATCGCCGGCCTGCGCCTGGGCCTGACCTTCGTCGGCATTCAGCCGGCACGCGGTTATCAGGTGGACCACAGCGCGGTGTACCACGACCCCGACCTGGTGCCGCCCCACGGCTACCTGGCGTTCTACTTCTGGTTGCGCCACACCTACGGCGCCCATGGCGTGATCCATGTGGGCAAGCATGGCAACCTTGAATGGCTGCCGGGCAAGGGTGTCGGGCTGTCGCAACATTGCTGGCCGGATGCGCTGCTCGGGCCATTGCCGAATATCTACCCGTTTATCGTCAATGACCCAGGCGAGGGCGCCCAGGCCAAGCGCCGCACCCAGGCGGTGATCATCGACCACCTGATGCCGCCGCTGACCCGCGCCGAAACCTATGGCCCGCTGCGTAACCTGGAGCTGTTGGCAGACGAATATTACGAAGCGCAGTTACTTGACCCACGCCGTGCCCTCGAGCTGCAAAAAGACATTCTCAAGCTGGTGCGCGAAACCCGAATCGACCAGGAACTTGAGCTGGATAACGACGCCGACGCGGCGGTCTGGCTGCCGCGCCTGGACACCTACCTGTGCGACTTGAAGGAGTCGCAGATCCGCGACGGCCTGCATATTTTTGGCGAGTCGCCCGAAGGCCGCCTGCGCATCGACACCTTGCTGGCCTTGCTGCGCATTCCCCGTGGCGATGGCCGTGGCCCGCAATCGAGCCTGCTGCGGGTGTTGGCCAAAGCCTTCGACCTGGGTTTCGACCCGCTCGATTGTGCCCTGGCCGAGCCCTGGGCCGGGCGCCGTCCCGAGGTGTTACAGAAGATCGATGCGCAGCTGTGGCGCACCGCCGGTGACACCCGTGAACGTCTGGAACTGTATGCCGCGCGACTGATCGAGCAGGCACTGGAAGGGCCGCTCGAACAGCTCGAAGAACCCGGTTGGGAGGACGTGAAGTCGGTCATCGAGAGCCTGCGCATTGTTGTCGCGCCGCGCCTGGACGCCTGCGGCCCCGCCGAAATGCGCGGCCTGCTGGATGCCCTGAGTGGCCGTTTCGTATCTGCTGGCCCCAGCGGTGCGCCAAGTCGCGGGCGCCTCGACGTGCTGCCTACCGGGCGTAATTTCTTCAGCGTGGATGTGCGCAACCTGCCCACTACCACGGCCTGGCGCATCGGCTTTCAATCCGCCAACCTGATCCTTGAGCGGCACTTGCAAGACCACGGCGACCATCTGCGCCAGCTCGGTCTCTCTGTATGGGGCACCGCCACCATGCGCACTGGCGGCGACGATATCGCCCAGGCCATGGCGCTGATGGGCGTGCGCCCGGTATGGGCCACCGGCAGCCAGCGTGTGGATGACTTTGAAATCCTGCCGATCAGCTTGTTGGATCGCCCACGGGTGGATGTGACGCTACGCGTGTCCGGGTTCTTCCGCGATGCGTTCGCCAACCTGATCCGCCTGTTCGATGCGGCGGTGCAGGCGGTGGCGGCGCTGGATGAGCCAGACGACATGAACCCGCTGGCGGCCAAGGTGCGCAGTGAGCGTGAAGCGTTGCTCGAGTCGGGCCTGGATGAAGCGGCCGCGGCAAAGCAGGCCGGCTGGCGCATCTTTGGCGCTAAACCCGGTGCCTATGGCGCGGGTGTGCAGGGCGCGATTGACGGTCGCCTGTGGCAAAGCCGCGAAGACCTGGCCGAGGTCTACCTGAACTGGGGCGGCTACGCCTATGGGGGTGCCGACGAAGGCACCGCCGCCCGCGACCAATTCGCCCAGCGCCTGAGCCAGGTACAGGCGGTGTTGCACAACCAGGACAACCGCGAACACGACCTGCTCGATTCCAACGATTACTACCAATTCCAGGGCGGCATGCTCGCCGCCGTGGAAACCCTGAGTGGCGACAAGGCCGCCAGCTACCATGGCGACCACAGCCAGCCGGACCTGCCGAAGATCCGCACCTTGAAGGAAGAGCTCAACCGGGTGATCCGCTCCCGTGCCGCCAACCCCAAGTGGATCGACGGGGTGAAACGCCACGGTTATAAAGGCGCATTCGAGATGGCGGCCACGGTGGACAATTTGTTCGCATTCGACGCCACCACTGCACTGATCGACGATCACCAATACGCCTTGCTTGCCGACGCTTACCTGCTCGACGCCGACACCCGCGCCTTTGTGCAGCAGCACAACCCGGCGGCATTGCGCGACATGACCGAACGCATGCTCGAAGCCCAGCAACGCGGCATGTGGCAGGCGCCGGGCGCGTATCGCGAGGCGTTGGAAAACCTGTTGCTGGACATAGAAGAAGACAGCTGATGACCGATATTCCCACACTGTGGCGAGCGGGCTTGCCCCGCGTTGGGCCGCGTAGCGGCCCCAATAAGGTCAACCTGGTTTTCCTGAAAGAACGCGGCGTTTGGATTTAGGGCTGCTTCGCAGCCCAACGCGGGGCAAGCCCGCTCGCCACAAGAAATAGCAGAATTTAAAGAGAGCAGGTATGACTGATATTCCCCATTTCCCGCTGTCCGCCGTGGTCGGCGCCGATGAGCTGAAACTGGCGCTGTGCCTGACCGCCATCGACCCGAAAATCGGCGGTGTGCTGATCGAAGGCCCGCGTGGCATGGCCAAGTCGACCCTGGCGCGTGGCCTGGCGGATCTGTTGGTCAGCGGCCAGTTCGTCACCTTGCCGCTGGGCGCCACCGAAGAGCGCCTGGTCGGCACTCTGGACCTGGACGCCGCGCTGGGCGAGGGCCGGGCGCAGTTTTCCCCCGGCGTATTGGCCAAGGCCGATGGTGGTGTGTTGTATGTCGATGAAGTCAACTTGCTGCCCGATCACCTGGTCGACCTGCTGTTGGACGTGGCCGCCAGCGGCACCAACCTGATTGAGCGCGATGGCATCTCACATCGCCATTCGGCGCGTTTTGTGCTGATCGGCACCATGAACCCGGAGGAGGGCGAGTTGCGCCCGCAACTGCTCGACCGTTTCGGCTTTAATGTGGCGCTGAGCGGGCAGACTTTGCCGAGCGAGCGCGGGCAGATCATCCGGCGCCGCCTGGATTTCGACAGCAACCCGGCGGCGTTCTGCCGCCAATGGGCCGAACCGCAGGCGGCGTTGCGTGAGCGTTGCACCCAGGCGCGCCAGCGGCTCGACAGTATTGAACTGGACGACCAGGCCCTGGCGCAGATCACCGAGCGGTGCTTTGCCGCTGGCGTCGATGGCTTGCGCGCCGACCTGGTCTGGTTGCGTGGCGCGCGCGCCCATGCTGCCTGGCGCGGCGCGAGTGCCATCGCCGAGGAAGATATCGAAGCGGTGGCCGAGTTCGCCTTGCGTCATCGCCGCCAACCGCAAACGCCGTCGACAAGCCCGCCCGATCCAGGCCAGGCTGCAAAACCGTCTGACCCATCACCCGGCCAGGGCCAGTGGGGCGATATGCCCGCGCCCGCATTGCCCACGGGCGCCCGTCGGGAAGTACCCACCTGGCCAAAAAAGCCCTAGGCATTCGCCCTCGACCTGACGCGGGGGCGGATGCCCGGCCCAAGGCAGGGCGACTGGAACATGGCAGGCACGGCAAGGCACGCAGCGCCCAGCGTGGCGCGATCAATTGGCCGGGCACCTTGCTCGGTGGCCGGCCGCAGTGCCGTGAGGATCTGCTTTATCACCTGCGCAGCCGCGCGGCCCATGAGTTGTGGCTGGTGATTGTCGATGCCTCGGCGTCCACCCGCCGCCATGGCGCGCTGAGCGACGCCAAAGGCCTGCTCGCCCAGCTGTTTGACGACGCCTACCGGCAGCGCGCGCGCATGGCGTTATTGACCGCCAGCGGGCACTCGCCTAAATGGCAGGTGCAGGGGCTCAAGGCCGCCAAAGGCTTGAGTGGCTGGCTGGCGCAGCTGGGCGCCGGTGGCGGCACACCGTTGCTGGCGGCGTTGTCCGAAGCTGGCCAATGGCTGCACGCGCGCCGCCGGCGTTACCCGGTCGAGCAGCAGCGGCTGCTGGTGATTACCGATGGGCGGCTCAAGGCTATCGCTGGGTTGCCCGTGCTCGATTGTCCTGGGCTACTGGTGGATATCGAGCGCGGCCCGATCAGGCTGGGCCGCGCAAAACAGCTGGCGCTTGAGCTGCATCTGGACTATCGGCCTATCGATAGTTTGTAGGCTTGATAAAACTGAACGCTGCCTGATTCCCGCTTGTCCCCGCTTCCCATGTCACCCCCTGCCTGCCAAATCCCTTAATTTTCCAAGCCTGCCGGACGCCACTCCAGGCCCTCGGCTGTGCCCGCGATTTTTCCCGGCGCCAGCACACCCGCTTCAAACGGCAGCTGAATACGGACGTTCTACTCAACCGTGACTTATCAGGCAGGTTACCCCATGCAGTTCAGTGAATTATTGGCAGCGATTTCCACCCATGCGATCCGTCTTCAATTGGAAGAAGGCGACCTGATTATTCTCGGCGATGACGAAGCCCTGGATGACGATCTGTGGGATCAACTGATCGCGCACAAACCTCAATTGCTTGCCTTCGTGGCTGAACACGGCGGTGACTGGCTAAGCCCGGCTTACCGCATTACCCCCGACATGCTGGCACTGGTCACGCTCGACCAGCCGGCCATCGACCGCATTGTCGCCGCCATCCCCGGTGGCGCGGCGAATGTGCAGGATATTTACCCGTTGGCGCCGCTGCAGGAAGGCATGCTGTACCACCACCTTTCGGCGCAGCAAGGTGACCCCTACGTGCTGCACGCGCAGTTTGTGTTCGACAGCCGCGCGCGCCTTGACGCGTTTGCCGAGGCGCTGCAATGGGTGATCGACCGCCACGATATCCTGCGCACGTCCATGGCCTGGGAGCGTTTGGACGAACCGCTGCAAGTGGTGTGGCGCAAGGCAACCCTGGCCTGCGAAGAAGCCCATTTTGTCGACGGCGACCGCCTGGCGCAGTTGCTCGCCCGCTATGACGCCCGCGCCTATCGCATGGACCTGGGCCAGGCACCGTTACTGTGCCTGGTGTTTGCCAATGACCCGGCCAACCAGCGCGTGGTGGCGATGCTGTTGTTCCACCACACCATCCTCGACCACACCGCGCTGGACGTGGTGCGCCATGAGATCCAACTGTATCTGGCCGGTGAGCACGCCCAGGCGGCCGAGCCGGTGGCGTTTCGCAGCTATATCGCCCAGGTGCGCCACGGCGTCAGCGAACAGGCGCATGAGGCGTTCTTCCGCGACATGCTGGCGGATATCGATGCGCCGACTTTGCCCTTCGGCCTGCAGGATGTGCAAGGCGACGGGCACGGCATCGATGAAGTGCGTGTGCCCGTCGACAGCAGCCTGAGCCGCCGCCTGCGTGGCCTGGCACGGCCACTGGGCGTCAGCGTGGCGAGCATCATGCACCTGGCCCTGGCGCGCGTGCTGGGCGTGGTGTCCGGGCGCGATGCCGTGGTGTTCGGCACGGTGATGCTTGGCCGCATGGGCGCCGGCGATGGCGGTGAACGCGCGCTGGGTATGTTTATCAACACCTTGCCGTTGCGCGTGGATGTAGGCGAGCAGGGCGTGCGCGCCGGGGTCAAGGCCACCCACGAACGCCTCACCACCTTGCTCAATCACGAGCATGCGTCCCTGGCGCTGGCCCAGCGTTGCAGCGGTGTGGCGGCGCCGACGCCGCTGTTCAGTGCGATGCTCAACTACCGTCACAGTGCCGCCACCGATATGGCGACGGTGATCGAGGTGGCCGAGGGCATTCAGGTTCTGGGCGCCGAAGAGCGCACCAACTACCCGCTGACGGTCAACGTCGACGACCTGGGCGAAGACTTTGCACTGACGGTAATGGTCGATGCGTCCATCGGGGCGCAACGGGTCGCCGGTTACCTGCACACGACCCTGCACAGCCTGGCCGATGCCCTGGAGCAGCGACCGGATATGCCGCTCTGCGGCCTGAATATCCTGCCTGATACCGAACGTCACCATCTGCTGCACAGCCTCAATCAAAGCCCAACGCACTACAGCGACACGGCCCTGATCCACGCGCAAGTCGAAGCCCACGCCGCCGCTCAACCCAATGCCATCGCCCTGCGTTTCGACACCCAGCGCATCACCTACCGCCAACTCAACGAACGCGCCAACCAGGTCGCCCACCGCCTGCTGGCCGAGGGCATTCGCCCTGATGATCGCGTGGCGATCTACGTCGAGCGTGGCCCGGAGATGATTATTGGTCTGCTGGGTATCCTCAAGGCTGGCGCCGGTTATGTGCCCATCGACCCGGCTTACCCGCTGGAGCGCATCGCCTATACCCTGGCCGATAGCGCGCCAGTGGCCGTGTTGGTACAAGCCGACACGCAGCATCTGGTCGGTGATTTGACCCGCATCGACCTCAACAGCCTGCGTGCAGAATCCATCGTCAACCCGCGCGTTGCGCTCAGCCCGGCCAACTTGGCCTATGTGATTTACACCTCCGGCTCCACCGGGCTGCCCAAAGGCGTGATGATCGAACACCGCCACGTGGCGCGGCTGTTCACCGCCACCGAGCATTGGTTTGGCTTCAACGCCAATGATGTGTGGGCGCTGTTCCATTCCTTCGCGTTCGACTTCTCGGTCTGGGAGATCTGGGGCGCGCTGATGCACGGCGGCCAGTTGCTGATCGTGCCGCAACTGGTCAGCCGCTCGCCAGATGAGTGCTACGCGCTGATCTGTGACGCGGGTGTGAGCATCCTCAACCAGACGCCCAGCGCATTTCGCCAGTTGATCGCGGCCCAGAGCGCCCAGGCGCATTCACTGCGCCAGGTTATTTTCGGCGGCGAAGCCCTGGAACCGGGCATGCTCAAACCGTGGTACGCCCGCGCCATCAACGCTGGCACCCAATTGGTCAACATGTACGGCATCACCGAAACCACCGTGCACGTGACCTACCGCGCCCTGGAAGCGGCGGATGCGCAGTTGGTTGGCGTCAGCCCGATTGGTGTGCGCATTCCCGACCTGCAGCTGTATGTGCTGGATGCGCGTCGCGAGCCGTTGCCGATGGGTGTGGTCGGCGAGTTGTATGTCGGCGGCGCCGGTGTGGCGCGTGGTTACCTCAACCGTGACGAGCTGAATGCCGAACGCTTCCTGGCCGACCCGGCCACCGGCCTGCGCATGTACAAGACCGGTGACCTCGGCCGCCTGCTGGCCGATGGCAGCGTCGAATACCTGGGCCGTAACGATGACCAGGTGAAGATCCGCGGTTTCCGCATTGAACTGGGCGAAATCGAAGCCACTCTGGCCAGCGCCAACGGCGTGCGTGACGCGGTGGTTATCGCCCGTGAAGACGAGCCCGGTGACAAACGCCTGGTGGCCTACGTGATCGCCGAGCGCGAACTCGGTGCCGCTGAACTGCGCGACCATCTGCTGCTGAGCCTGGCCGAATACATGGTGCCCAGCGCCTTCGTGCTGCTGGACCAATTCCCGCTGACCACCAACGGCAAGCTCGACCGCAAAGCCTTGCCCGCGCCGGATGCCGACGCCCTCGCGCGGCGAGACTACGCCGCCCCGCAAGGCGCTGTGGAAAGCACCATCGCCGGCATCTGGCAGTCGCTGTTGAAACTCGACAACGTCGGGCGCGACGACAACTTCTTCGAGCTGGGCGGCCACTCGCTGCTGGCGGTCAAGCTGATCGAACGCATGCGCCAGGTGGAGTTGAGCTGCGACGTGCGCGTGTTGTTCGGCCAACCCACCTTGCGCGCACTCGCCGCGGCGGTGGGCGGGCAGCAGGAAGTCCAAGTGCCGGCCAATCGGATCACGGCGACCAGCGCACACATCAGCCCCGACATGCTGCCGCTGGTGGCGCTGGACCAGGCCGCCATCGACCATATCCTCCAGCACGTGCCCGGTGGCATCGCCAACGTGCAGGACATCTACGGCCTGGCGCCGTTGCAGGCCGGCATTCTGTATCACCACCTGGCAACCACCGAGGGCGACCCCTACGTGTTGCAGGTACAGTTCAGTTTTGCTGACCAAGCGGCGGTGGACGCGTTTACCCGCGCCTTGCACTGTGTGATCGAGCGTAACGACATCCTGCGCACCGGCATTCTGTGGGAAGGCCTGGATGAGCCGGTGCAAGTGGTGTTGCGCCAGGCGCCGCTGCACGTCGAGCGCCTCGACGTGCCGGCCGATGATGCGCTGGCGCAGCTGCAACAGCGCTTTGACCCACGCCATTTCCGCCTCGACCTGAGCCGCGCGTCGCTGATGCATTTCGGTTATGCGCAACAACAGGATGGCTTTGCAGGCATCCTGCTGCTGCACCATATCCTGCTCGACCACACCGCCCTGCAGGTGTTGGTGGAGGAGATGAGCGCCAGCCTGGCCGGCCACAGCACGCAACTGCCGCCGGCGGTGCAATACCGCAATTACGTGGCCCAGGCGCGTTTGGGCGTGACCCAGGCGCAACACGAAGCCTTCTTCAGCGACATGCTGGGTGATATTGACGAGCCCACGCTGGCGTTCGGTTTGCAGGATGTCAACGGCGACGGCAGCGGCATCGTCGAGGCGCATTTGCCGCTGGCCCCGGCGCTCAGCCAGGGCCTGCGCGAACAAGCGCGACAGCTGGGTGTCAGCAGCGCGAGCCTGGTGCACCTGGCCTGGGCGCAGGTGCTGGCCCAGGTCTCCGGCCAGCAGGACGTGGTGTTTGGCACCGTACTGCTGGGGCGCATGCAAGGCGGCGAAGGCGCCGACCGGGCGCTGGGCATGTTCATCAACACCTTGCCGCTGCGCGTCAGCCTGGGCGCCACCAGCGTGCAGGCCGGCGTGCGCGCCACCCATGCGCGCCTGGCGCAGTTGCTTGGGCACGAGCACGCTTCGCTGTCCCTGGCCCAGCGTTGCAGTGGTGTACCGGGTTCGTTGCCGCTGTTCAGTACCTTGCTCAACTTCCGTCACAGCGCCCCGGACGAGGCACCGGGAGACAGCCCGTTTGCCACGCACGGTATCGAGATTCTCAGTTCCCAGGAGCGCAGCAACTACCCGTTGGTGCTCAACGTCGATGACCTCGGCACCGGCTTTGCGCTGACCGTACAAGGCGTGGCCAGTCTGGATGTGCAGCGCGTGGGCGACTACATGCTCACCGCGCTCAGCCACCTGGTGACCGCGCTGCAACAAGCGCCGACCACCGCGTTGCAGGCGGTGTCGATTTTGCCGGCGGCCGAGCGTCACCAGCTGTTGGTCGAGTTCAACGCCACCGCGCGCCAATACCCGTCGCAGCTCACTGTGCACCAGCTGTTCGAAGCTCAGGCACTGGCGCGGCCCGAAGCCGTGGCGGCGGTGCAGGGTGCGTTGTCCTTGAGCTATCGTGACCTCAACCGCCGTGCCAACCGCCTGGCCCATCACCTGATCAACCAGGGCGTGCAACCGGGTGAGTGCGTGGCGATTGCGTTGCCACGCTCGCTGGATTTGCTGGTGAGCCAACTGGCGATCCTCAAGTGCGCAGCGGTGTATGTGCCGCTGGACATCAACGCGCCGCTCGAACGCCAGACCTTTATGGTGCAGGACAGCGGAGCGCGGCATGTACTCCATACCCTGGCCGACCTGAACCTGGATAGCCTGTCGCCGCGCAACCCGGAGCTTGCGCAGTCTTCGGACGAGGTGGCGTACATCATGTACACCTCCGGCTCCACTGGCGCGCCCAAAGGCGTGCAAGTGCCGCACCGCGCCGTCTCGCGGCTGGTACTCAACAACGGCTATGCCGATTTCAACGAGCGCGACCGCGTGGCCTTCGCCTCCAACCCGGCGTTCGACGCCAGCACCCTGGATGTGTGGGCGCCGTTGCTCAATGGCGGTTGCGTGGTGGTGGTCGAGCATGCGGTGCTGCTGTCCCAGGCCGCATTTGCCGAGCTGTTGCAGGAACAGGCCGTGAGCGTGCTGTGGATGACGGCAGGCTTGTTCCATCAATACGCCGACGCGTTGCTGCCGGTGCTGCGCCAGTTGCGCTACCTGATCGTCGGCGGCGATGTGCTTGACCCGCTGGTGATTGCCCGGGTGCTCAAGCACGGCAAGCCGCAACACCTGTTAAACGGCTACGGGCCGACCGAAGCCACCACCTTCTCGACCACGTTTGAAATCACCACGCCGGGCGCGGGCGCTGTGCCTATCGGCCGACCTATCGCAAATGCACAGGCCTATGTGCTGGATGCGCGCCAGCAGCCGCTGGCGTTGGGTGTGGTCGGCGAGCTGTACATCGGCGGTGCAGGCGTGGCCAAGGGGTACTTGAACCAGCCGCAACTGACGGCCGAAAAATTCATCCCCAACCCGTTCGGTGAAGGCCTGTTGTACCGCACCGGCGACCTTGCCAGCTGGCAGGCCGACGGTACCTTGCTGTACCAGGGGCGCAATGATTTGCAGGTGAAGATCCGTGGTTTCCGCATCGAGCCCGGCGAAATCGAGAGCTGCCTGGCGACCTTCCCAGACGTGCGCGATGTTGTGGTAGTGGCCCGCGAAGACGAGCCCGGCGACAAACGCCTGGTGGCGTACTACACCGCCTCGGCAGCGTTGCCAATCGAAGCCCTGCGCGGCCATCTGCAAGGCCAGCTACCGGATTACATGGTGCCGTCGGCTTATATGTGGCTTGAGCTGTTACCGCTTACCGCCAATGGCAAGCTGGACCGCAAAGGCCTGCCGGTGCCGGATCAAAGTGCGCTGCTCAGCCGTGGCTACGAAGCCCCGGAAGGTGAAGTGGAAACCGTGCTGGCGCAGATCTGGCAGGACGTGCTCAAGCTCGAACGCGTCGGGCGCCATGATCATTTCTTCGAGTTGGGCGGGCATTCGTTGCTGGCGGTCAGCCTGATCGAACGCATGCGCCAGGTCGGCCTGAGCGCGGACGTGCGCGTGCTGTTCAGCCAGCCGAGCCTGGCGGCACTCGCGGCGGCAGTCGGCAGTGGGCGTGAAATTGTGGTGCCGGCCAATGGCATTGTGCCGGGCTGCACACAGATCACGCCGTCGATGCTGACCCTGGTGCAGCTTGATCAACCGGCAATCGAGCGCATCGTCGCCAACGTGCCCGGTGGTGCGGCCAATGTGCAGGATATCTACCCGCTGGCGCCGTTGCAGGAAGGCATTCTTTATCACCATATCAGCGCCGAACAGGGCGACCCGTACCTGCTGCAATCGCGCATGGCGTTCGATAGCCTGGAGCGTTTGCACGGCTTTATGGGCGCGCTGCAACAGGTAGTAGCGCGTCACGACATCCTGCGCACCGGCGTGGTCTGGGAAGGGTTGGACAGCCCGGTGCAAGTGGTCTGGCGCGACGCGCAACTGAGTGTGCAGGAGGTGATCCTGGACCCGGCCGAGGGCGGCATCATCGAGCAATTGCACGCACGTTTCGATGCCCGTCACTACCGCCTGGATATTACCCAGGCGCCATTGCTGCGCATGGTTTACGCCCAGGACCCGGCGAATAACCGAGTCGCAGCGATCCTGCTGTTCCACCACCTGGCGCTGGACCATACGGCCATGGAAGTGGTGGGCCAGGAGATGCGCGCGTTTCTGTTCAACCAGGCGGACGCGCTGCCCGTGGCGGCGCCGTTTCGCAACTACGTGGCCCAGGCACGCCTGGGCGTGAGCGTGGCCGAGCATGAACAGTTCTTCGGCGCCATGCTCGCCGATGTGGACGAACCGACCTTGCCGTTTGGCGTGCAGGACGTGCAGGGTGATGGCCGTGATATCGAAGAGGCCGAGCAGCACCTGGACGCGGCGCTGGCCATGCGCGTGCGTGAGCAGGCGCGCCTGTTGGGCGTAAGTGCGGCGAGCCTGATGCACCTGGCCTGGGCGCAAGTGCTGGGCCTGGTGTCCGGGCGTGATGACGTGGTGTTTGGCACTGTATTGATGGGGCGCATGCAGGCAGGTGAGGGCGCCGATCGGGCGCTGGGCATGTTTATCAACACCTTGCCGCTGCGGGTGAATGTCGCGGCGGGCGCCGCCGTGGCGGTCAAGGCCACCCATTCGCGCTTGAGCGCCTTGCTCGGGCACGAACACGCGTCCCTGGCGCTGGCCCAGCGTTGCAGCGGCGTGCCGACCAGCGTGCCGCTGTTCAGCGCCTTGCTCAATTTCCGCCACAGCCGCCCCGACGAAATGGCCCGCGATGGCCACGGCATCTGGGAAGGCGTGCAACTGCTGGGCGGTGAAGAGCGCAGCAACTACCCGCTGACCTTGAGCGTGGATGATTTTGGCGCAGGCTTTGGCCTCAGCGTGCTGGCGCTGCCGCAGATCGGCGCCCAGCGCCTGTGCGGCTATATGCATAACGCCGTGGAGCAACTGGTCGAGGCCTTGGAAAACGCCGCCGATACCGCGCTCAACCGCCTGCCGATACTGCCGTCGGCCGAACGCGACACCCTGCTGCGTGAATTCAACACGACGGCTGCAGATTTCCCCACCGGGCACACCCTGCACGGTGCCTTTGAAGCCCAGGTCGAGCGCCAGCCCCACGCAATTGCGGTGCAGCAGGGCGAACGGTCGCTGACCTACCAGCAACTCAATCAACGCGCCAACCAACTGGCCCATCACCTGCTCGCGCTCGGCGTACGGCCCGACGATCGCGTGGCGATCTGCTGCCGTCGTGGCCCGCAGATGCTCATCGGGCTGCTGGGCATACTCAAGGCCGGCGCCGGTTATGTGCCGATCGACCCGGCCTATCCCGCCGAGCGTATCGCCTATCTGTTGCAGGACAGTGCGCCGGTGGCCGTGCTGGCCGAGCCCAGTACGCAAGCGTTGCTGGGGGCGTTCGCCACAGTCGACCTGCTGGGCGAAAGCTGGCAGCACCACGCCGTCAGCAATCCGCAGCTCGCAGCGCTGACCCCGGCGCACCTGGCCTATGTGATCTACACCTCCGGCTCCACCGGCCAGCCCAAAGGCGTGATGGTGGAGCACCGCAATGTGGAAAACCTGGTGCACTGGCACTGCGAAGCCTTCGGCCTGGATGCGCGCAGCCATACCAGCAGTGTCGCCGGTTTTGGCTTCGACGCCATGGCCTGGGAAGTCTGGCCGGCGCTGTGTGCCGGTGCGACCCTGCATTTGCCGCCTGTCACGGTGGGCAATGAAAACGTCGACGAACTGCTGGCCTGGTGGCTGGCGCAGCCGCTGGACGTCAGCTTCCTGCCCACGCCAGTGGCCGAATACGCCTTCAGCCAGCACCTGCAACACCCGACCTTGCGCATCCTGCTGATTGGCGGCGACCGCCTGCGGCAGTTCACCCAGGAGCGACGTTTTGCGCTGATCAACAACTACGGACCGACCGAGGCCACGGTGGTCGCCACCTCCGGCCGTGTCCGCGCCGGGCAGGCGCTGCATATCGGCCGGCCGGTGGCGAATGCCAGCACCTACTTGCTCGATGCACAGCTGCGCCCGGTGCCGGTGGGCGTGGCCGGTGAGCTGTATGTGGGCGGCAGCGGCGTGGCGCGCGGTTACCTGAACCGTGCGGACCTGACCGCCGAACGCTTCCTGCAAGACCCGTTCAACCCGGGGCGCATGTACCGCACCGGCGACCTGGCGCGCTGGTTGCCCGACGGTAATATCGAGTACCTGGGCCGCAATGATGATCAGGTCAAAGTGCGTGGCGTACGCGTGGAGCTGGGCGAGATCGAAAGTCGCCTGGCGGCAGTGGAAGGCGTTGGCGAGGCCGTGGTGCTGGTGCGCGAAGGCCGTTTGCTGGCCTGGTTCACGGAAAACTACCCGCTGGCGATTGAAACCCTGCGTTCGCAGCTACAAGCACAACTGCCCGACGCGCTGGTGCCGGTGGCCTACATCAAGCTCGACGCATTGCCCCTGACCGCCAACGGCAAGCTGGATCGCAAGGCCTTGCCGGAACCTGACCAGGCGGCATTGCTCAGCCGCGACTTTGAAGCGCCCCAGGGCGCAGTGGAAACCACCCTGGCGCGGATCTGGGCCGAGGTGTTGCAGGTCGAACAGGTCGGCCGTCATGACCACTTCTTCGAGCTCGGCGGCCATTCGTTGCTGGCCGTGAGCCTGATCGAACGCATGCGTCAAGCGGACCTCAGCGCGGATGTCCGTGTGCTGTTCAGCCAGCCGACCCTGGCCGCGCTGGCGGCTGCCGTGGGCAGTGGCCGCGAAGTGCAGGTGCCGGCGAACCGGATCGCAGCCGATTGCCTGCGCATCACGCCGGACATGCTGCCCCTGGTTGATATCGACCAGTCGACCCTCGATCACGCCGTCAGCCGCATCCCCGGTGGCGCCGCCAATGTGCAGGATATCTACCCGCTGGCGCCGTTGCAGGAGGGCATTCTTTACCACTACCTCACCGCCGAACAGGGCGACCCGTACCTGCTGCAATCGCACCTGGCCTTCGACAGCCTCGAGCGCCTGCAGGCCTTCGCCCATGCGCTGCAACAGGTGATCGACCGCCATGACATCCTGCGCACGGGTGTGGTCTGGGAAGGCCTTGCGCAACCGCTGCAAGTGGTGTGGCGCCAGGCCCGATTGCCGCTTGAAGAGCTGCAGTTGCAGGGCGATGTACTCGCCGGCCTGCACGCGCGTTTTGATGCGCGGCGTTATCGCCTGGACATCAGCCAGGCGCCGCTTATCTGCCTCAAGTACGCCAAGGACCCGGCCAACCAGCGCGTGGTGGTGGTGTTGCTCTATCACCATATTGCGCTGGACCACACCGCGTTCGACGTGGTGCTGCGTGAAATGCAAGGGCATTTGTTGGGGCACGCCGCCCCGACGGCGGCGCCGATGCCGTACCGCAACTACGTGGCCCAGGCGCGATTGGGCGTCAGTGAGCAGGAGCACGAGGCGTTCTTTCGCGAGATGCTCGCCGATGTCGATGAACCGACCTTGCCGTTCGGCTTGCAGGACGTGCGCGGCGACGGCAGCGCGATTGAGGAACACAGCCTGCACCTGGACAACGACCTCAACCGCCGCCTGCGAGCCCAGGCACGTATACTCGGTGTGAGCACGGCGAGCCTGTTCCACCTGGCCTGGGGCCAAGTGTTGGCGGCCACTTCGGGGCGCCACAGCGTGGTGTTCGGCACCGTGCTGGTCGGCCGATTGCAAGGCGGTGAGGGCGCTGATCGTGCGCTCGGGGTGTTTATCAATACCTTGCCGCTGCGCCTGGATATCGACGCGCAAGGCGCACGCGATGCCGTGCGTGCCACCCACACGCGGCTCACCGCGTTGCTCGGCCATGAGCACGCGTCCCTGGCCCTGGCCCAGCGTTGCAGCGGGGTGGCGGCCCCGGCGCCGTTGTTCAGCTCGATGCTCAACTATCGCCATCGCGGCGCCGCGACGCGTTCTGCCGAGGCGCAACACGCCTGGGAAGGCATGCAGACGCTGGTCAACGATGGCCGCACCAACTACCCGCTGACCCTCAACGTGGATGACTTGGGCGATGGTTACGATATCACCGCCCTGGCGCAGGTTGACGCGCAACGGGTGTGTGGTTACCTGCAGAACGCCCTGGCCGGGCTGGTCGAAGCCTTGGAGCAGGCACCGCACCAGGCGCTCAATCGCCTGCCGATCCTGGGCGCCGAGGAACGCCAAAAACTGCTGGTAGCGTTCAACGCCACCGAGGTCGCTTACAACCTCGACCAGACCCTGCACGGCCTGTTCGAGGCTCAGGTCGAACGCACCCCTGATGCGGTGGCGGTCAAGGCCGGTGACCAGCAGTTGACCTACCGGGCACTCAACGAACGCGCCAACCGCCTGGCCCATCACCTGCGCGAACTCGGCGTGCAGCCGGATTCGCGCGTGGGTATTTGCGTCGAGCGTGGCCTGGACATGGTGGTCGGCCTGTTCGCGATCCTTAAGGCGGGTGGCGGTTATGTGCCGCTGGACCCGGCGTATCCACTCGAACGCATCGCTTACATGCTGCAAGACAGCGCACCGGTGGTGGTGTTGGCGCAAGACGCGACCCGCCAGTTGTTGGGCGACGTGCCGGTGCTGGACCTGGATCACGTCACCTGGCAACAGCAGAGCGCGAGCAACCCGCAGGTGCCGGGCCTGACCGCCCGGCACCAGGCCTATGTGATCTACACCTCCGGCTCCACCGGCCAGCCCAAAGGCGTGATCAATGAACACGCCGGCGTGGTCAACCGCTTGCTGTGGATGCAGGACGCCTATGGCCTCAAGGCCCATGACGCGGTGCTGCAGAAAACCCCGTTCAGCTTCGACGTGTCGGTGTGGGAATTTTTCTGGCCGCTGTTTACCGGCGCACGGTTGGTGATGGCCCGCCCGGGTGGGCACAAAGAGCCGGAGTACCTGTGCCAGGTGATCGAGGCTGAGCAGATCACCACCTTGCATTTCGTGCCGTCGATGCTCGATGTGTTCCTGGCCCATGGTGATGTCAGCCAGGCCAAAGGGCTGGCGCGGGTGATGTGCAGCGGCGAAGCCTTGCCGGGCAGCCTGGTACGGCGCTTCAAAGCACAACTGCCGGGGGTTGGGCTGTACAACCTGTATGGCCCGACAGAAGCGGCGGTCGATGTCACCGCGTGGAACTGCGCACGGCCCGACGTGCCGGACAACACGCCGATCGGCAAGCCGATTGCCAATACACGCATGTACGTGCTGGACGCCCAGTTGCAGCCGGTGCCGTTGGGGGTGGTGGGTGAGTTGTTTATCGGCGGCGTGCAAGTGGCGCGCGGGTATCTGAACCGCCCGGAGCTGACCGCCGAACGTTTCCTCAAGAACCCGTTCACCAGCGGGCGCATGTACCGCACGGGCGACGTCGGTCGTTACCTGCCCGACGGCAATATCGAATACCTGGGCCGCAACGATGACCAGGTGAAGATCCGTGGCCTGCGCATCGAACTGGGCGAAATCCAGGCGCGCTTGCTGGAGCATCCGCAGGTCAACGAGGCCGCCGTGGTCGCCCGCGAGGACCGTCTGGTGGCGTACTACACCGGCGCACACACCGACATCGACCGCTTGCGCGCCCACCTGTTGCAGCACTTGCCGGACTTTATGGTGCCCGCCGTGTTTGTGCACCTCGACGCATTGCCACTGAGCCCCAACGGCAAGCTCGACCGCAAGGCACTGCCGGTGCCGGGCATGGACGCACTGAATGTGCGCGAATACGCGGCCCCCGAAGGCGACACCGAAATCCTCATGGCAGCGCTGTGGGCCGAGTTGCTCAACGTTGAGCGCGTTGGGCGCCATGACAACTTCTTTGAACTGGGTGGGCACTCGCTGCTGGCCGTGAGCTTGATCGGACGCCTGCGCCAGGAAGGCCTGGAAGCCGATGTGCGGGCGCTGTTCGAACAGCCGAGCCTGGCCGGCTACGCCGCTATTACCGAACGAATGGAGATCGTCCTGTGAGCATTTCTGAGTTATTGAGCACGCTGAAAACCAAGGACGTGCAACTGGCGCTCAAGGGCGAGCAGTTGTCGGTGCAAGGCAACAAACAAGCGCTGAGCGACCCTTTGATCCTGGCGGCGTTGCGCGAGCACAAAGCGGCCTTGATCGAACTGATCAAGGCCGGTGAATACTCGGCCTCCAAGGCCGGCGAAGTGCAGGTGCCGGCCAATGGCATCCCGCTAGGTGCCGAGCACATCACCCCGGCGATGCTGAGCCTGTCGACGTTGAGCCAGGACGAGATCGAGCGCATCGTGGCCACGGTCGACGGCGGTGTGGCGAATATCCAGGACATTTACCCGCTGGCGCCGTTGCAGGAAGGCATTCTGTTCCACCACGTCAGCGCCGAGCAGGGCGACCCCTATGTGATGCAGTCGCAGTTCGCGTTCGACAGCCTGGAGCGTTTCGAGGCCTTTGCCCAAGCGTTGCAGCGCGTGATGGACCGCCACGATATCCTGCGCACCGGCGTGGTCTGGGACGGTTTGCAGCAACCCTCGCAAGTGGTGTGGCGCCAGGCACGCCTGCCGGTGCAGGCGCTGCAATTGAACCCGGCCGACGGCGATATTGCCGCTCAACTGCACGGGCTGTTCGATGCCCGCCACTATCGCCTCGACGTGACCCGGGCGCCGCTGCTGCGCCTGGTGCGGGCCGACGACCGGCTGAACCAGCGCATTGTCGCCACCTTGCTGTTCCACCATATGGCCCTCGACCACAGCGCCCTCGAAGTGGTGTGCCATGAAATGCAGGCGTGCCTGCTGGGGCAGGGCGCGGCGCTTGGCCAGGCCGTGCCGTTTCGCAATTATGTGGCGCAGGCACGCCTGGGTATCAGCGAGCCGGAACACGAAAATTTCTTCCGCCAGATGCTCGGCGACATCAGCGAGCCGACCTTGCCATACGGCTTGCAGGACGTGCAGGGCGATGCCCGTGGCATCGGCGAAGTCAGCCTGCCTTTGCCCGCAGCACTCAGCCGGCGGTTGCGCGCGCAAGCCCGGCAATTGGGGGTGAGTGCCGCCAGCCTGTTCCATATGGGCTGGGCGCAGGTGTTGGCGGTGCTGGCCGGTAAAGAGCAGGTGGTGTTCGGCACCGTATTGATGGGCCGCATGCAAGGCAGCCATGCCACGGATCGGGCGCTGGGCATTTTCATCAACACCTTGCCGTTTCGCGTCGACGTGGACGCCCAGGACCTACGCACCGGGGTCAAGGCCACCCACGCGCGGCTCACCACCTTGTTGCGCCATGAACACGCGCCGCTGGCCCTGGCCCAACGCTGCAGCGGGGTGGTGGCGCCGACGCCGCTGTTCAGCGCCTTGCTCAACTATCGCCACAGCGCCCCGGCCGCCAGCGCCGAAGCCGTGTCGGCCTGGCAAGGGATCGCCGCGCTCAGCGCCGAAGAACGCACCAACTACCCGCTGACCCTGAGTGTGGATGACCTGGGTGAAGGCTTTGGCCTGAGCCTGCTGGCCAGCCAGCGGGTCGATCCGCAGCGCGTGTGCAGCTATCTGCAAACCGCCCTGGAGAACCTGGTGACGGCGCTGGAGCAAGCACCGCACACCGCGCTCAATCAGCTGTCGGTGCTGCCTGCCGCCGAGCAGCAACTGTTGCTTGAGCAGTTCAACGCCACCCACGCCGATTTCCCCCAGAGCAGTACCTTGCACGGCCGCGTCGAAGCCCAGGCCGCGCTCACGCCGGACGCGATCGCCGCCGTGCAGCAGGGCCGCCAACTGACTTACGCCGAACTCAACCAGCAAGCCAACCTGCTTGCCCATCACCTGTTGGCGCTGGGGGTCAAACCCGATGACCGCGTAGCCATCGTCGCGCGGCGTGGCCTGGACACCCTGGCCGGGTTGCTGGCCATCCTCAAGGCCGGTGCCTGCTACGTGCCGGTGGACCCATCGCACCCGGCCGAGCGCCTGAGCTACCTGCTGAGCGACAGCGCCCCGGTGGCGGTGCTGACCCAACAGGCACTGCTCGAGCGCTTGCCGGCGCTGGACGTGCCGGTGATCCAGCTGGACCGCTACACCTGGCAGCACCATTCAGCCAGCAATCCAAAAGCCGCCGTCAGCCCTTCGAACCTCGCCTATGTGATCTACACCTCCGGCTCCACCGGCCTGCCCAAAGGGGTGATGGTGGAGCACCACACGGTGGCCAACCTGGTGGACTGGCATTGCCGCGCCTTTGACTTGTGCGCCGGGCGCCACACCGCCAGTGTTGCCGGCTTTGGTTTTGATGCGATGGCCTGGGAAGTGTGGCCGGCGCTGTGTGTCGGCGCGACCCTGCACCTGCCGCCCGCCACGGACGGCGCCGAAGATATCGACGCGCTGCTGAGCTGGTGGTGCGCGCAGCCACTGGACGTGTGCTTCCTGCCCACGCCGGTGGCCGAATACGCGTTCAGCCAGCACATCGAACACCCTACATTGCGCACCTTGCTCATCGGCGGTGACCGCCTGCGCCAGTTTGCGCGGGCACAGCGATTTGAGCTGATCAACAACTACGGCCCCACCGAAGCCACGGTGGTTGCCACTTCCGGCAAGGTCGAAGCAGGCCAGCCGTTGCATATCGGCAAACCGGTGGCCAATGCCACGGTGTACCTGCTCGATGAACAACAACGGCCGGTGCCATTGGGGGTAGCCGGTGAGCTGTACGTGGGTGGCAAGGGCGTGGCGCGTGGTTACCTCAACCGCCCGGACCTGACCGCCGAGCGCTTCCTGCAAGACCCGTTCAACCCGGGGCGCATGTACCGCACCGGCGACCTGGCGCGTTGGTTGCCGGACGGTACGCTTGAATACCTGGGGCGCAACGATGATCAGGTGAAGATCCGTGGCATGCGTATCGAGCTTGGCGAGATTGAAACCCAGCTCGGCCAACTGCCTGGGATCCAGGAAACGGTGGTGCTGGTGCGCGAGGAGCGACTGGTCGCCTATTTCACCGAGAGCCCGCAACTCGACCCGCTGGCGGTCGGTGATATCCGCGCCCACCTGGTTGCGCATCTGCCGGACTACATGGTCCCGGTCGCCTATGTGAAGCTCGAGGCGTTGCCACTCACCGCCAACGGCAAGCTCGACCGCAAGGCCTTGCCAGCGCCGGACATGGCCGCGGTGTTTACCCGCGAATACGCAGCGCCCGAGGGCGAGATCGAAAGCGTGCTCGCGCAGATCTGGGCCGATGTGCTGCAGGTGCAGCGTGTCGGGCGGCACGACCATTTCTTCGAACTGGGCGGGCACTCGTTGCTGGCGATGCGCATGGTCTCGCAAGTGCGCCAGCGCCTGGGGGTGGAACTGGTGCTGGGCGACTTGTTTGCCAATGCGGAGCTGGCGGCGGTCGCCGCAGTGCTGGCGCAGTCAGGGCGCAGCACCTTGCCGGATATTCTGCCGGCCAATCGTGATGAGCTCGTGCCGTTGTCGTTCGCCCAGCAGCGCCTGTGGTTTCTGGCGCTGATGGAAGGCGCAAATACCGCCTATAACATTCCCATCGGCCTGCGTTTGCGTGGCCAGTTGCATGTCGAGGCGCTGCAACGGGCGCTGGCGCGCATTGTTGCGCGGCATGAAACCCTGCGCAGCCGCTTTGCCCAACAGGGCGACCAAGCCCAGGTACTGATCGTACCGGCTGAAGACATGCTGCCCCTTCAAGTGCAGGATTTGCGCCGCCACCCGCAACCGCAGCAGGCGCTGGATGCCTTGATTCAGGGCGAAGCCTCGGCACCGTTCGACCTGGAGCGCGGCCCGTTGCTGCGTGGGCGCCTGGTGGTGATGGCCGACGATCACCATGTGCTGCTGCTGACCCTGCACCATATCGTTTCCGATGGCTGGTCGATGGGCGTGCTCACCCGTGAGTTGATGGCGCTGTATCAAGCCTTCAGCCACGGCATGCCTGACCCATTGCCAAGCCTGCCGATTCAGTACGGCGACTTCGCCGTGTGGCAGCGTTTGTGGCTGAGCGGCGAAGTGCTGCAGCGCCAAAGTACCTATTGGCAACAGGCACTGGCCGGTGCGCCGGCCTTGCTCACGCTGCCTACCGATCGCCCACGCCCTGTGCAGCAGGACTACGCCGGCAACAGCGTCGAAGTGCGCCTGGACGAACGCCTGACCGCCGGGCTCAAGGCCTTGAGCCAACGCCATGGCACCACGCTGTACATGACCTTGATGACGGCCTGGGCCTCCCTGCTGGCGCGGCTGTCCGGGCAACACGACCTGGTGATCGGCACGCCAGTGGCCAACCGTACCCGCAGCGAGGTGGAAGGGCTGATCGGCCTGTTCGTCAACACCCTGGCGGTGCGCATCGACACCTCGGGCGAGCTGAGCACCGAGGCCTTGCTGGCACGGGTCAAGGCGCTGACGCTGGCGGCCCAGGCGCATCAGGACTTGCCATTTGAGCAGGTGGTGGAAATCACCCGGCCGGTGCGCAGCCTGGCCCACAGCCCGCTGTTCCAGACCCTGCTGAGCTGGCAGGACAGCAGCGCGCCGACCCTGGCGCTGGGCGACCTGGCCCTGGAAGGCATCGTCGAGAACAGCCACTTTGCCAAGTTCGACCTGTCGTTGAACCTGGGTGAAGTGCAGGGCAGCATTCTCGGCGCGCTTGAATTTGCCGTGGCGCTGTTTGATGAGTCGACCTTGCAGCGGTACGCCGGGTATTTCACCCGCACCTTGCAGGCAATGGTCGATAACGACCAGGCGGTGTTGGAACATGCGCCGTTGTTGGATGAGTGTGAGCGTCAGCACCTGCTGGTCGATCTCAACGCCACCGCGGTGGACTACAACCTCGACCAGACACTGCACGGGATGTTTGAAGCGCAGGTGGTGCGCACGCCGAACGCGATTGCGGTGAAGGCAGGTGAGCGGCAACTGACCTACGCTGAGCTGAATGCGCAGGCTAATCAGCTGGCCCATCACCTGCTGGCGCTGGGTGTACAGCCGGATTCGCGGGTGGCGATCTGCGTCGAGCGCAGCCTGGAGATGGTCATTGGCCTGTATGCGATCCTCAAGGCCGGCGCGGCGTATGTGCCGCTGGACCCGGCTTATCCGCAGGAGCGCCTGGCCTACATGCTGCAAGACAGTGCGCCGCTGGTGGTGCTGGCCCAAGGCGCAACACGTGGCTTGCTCGGCGCAGTGGCGGTAGTCGACCTGGACCAGCCCACCTGGCAGCATCTGCCCGCAGGCAACCCTCACGTCCAGGGCGTGAGCGCCTATGTGATCTACACCTCCGGCTCCACCGGCCAGCCCAAAGGCGTGATCAACGACCACGCCGGGGTAGTCAACCGCCTGCTGTGGATGCAGGACGAATACGGCCTGAACGCGCAGGATTCGGTGCTGCAGAAAACCCCGTTCAGCTTTGACGTATCGGTGTGGGAATTCTTCTGGCCGCTGTTTACCGGCGCGCGTCTGGTGATGGCGCGCCCCGGCGGGCACAAAGAGCCCGAATACCTGTGCGACGTGATCGAGGCCGAACAGATCACTACCTTGCACTTTGTGCCGTCGATGCTCGATGTGTTCCTGGCCCACGGCGATGTCAGCCAGGCCATAGGGCTAGCGCGGGTGATGTGCAGCGGCGAAGCCTTGCCGGGCAGCCTGGTGCGGCGCTTCAAGCAGCAACTGCCAGGCAGCGAGCTGCATAACCTGTATGGGCCGACCGAAGCGGCCGTCGACGTCACCGCCTGGAACTGTGCCGGTCTGGTAACCCCGGACAACACGCCGATCGGCAAACCCATCGCCAACACCCGCATGTACCTGCTCGACAGCCAGTTGCAACCGGTGCCGCTGGGTGTGGTGGGCGAGTTGTTTATCGCGGGTGTACAAGTGGCGCGGGGGTATCTGAACCGGCCGGAGCTGACCGCCGAGCGTTTCCTTGACGACCCCTTCAGGCAGGGGCGCATGTACCGCACCGGTGATGTCGGGCGTTACTTGCCGGACGGCAATATCGAGTACCTGGGGCGCAATGATGACCAGGTGAAAATTCGTGGTTTGCGCATCGAGCTGGGTGAAGTCCAGGCGCGGCTGCTCGAGCATCCTCAGGTCAACGAAGCCGCTGTGATCGCCCGTGAAGAGC
This sequence comes from Pseudomonas sp. B19125, assembly GCF_044218855.1. Classification (NCBI taxonomy): domain Bacteria; kingdom Pseudomonadati; phylum Pseudomonadota; class Gammaproteobacteria; order Pseudomonadales; family Pseudomonadaceae; genus Pseudomonas; species Pseudomonas sp. B19125. The sequence goes on along the minus strand of NZ_CP162589.1, from coordinate 4,277,838 downwards.
GGCTGGTGGCTTACTACACCGGCACGCCGAGCGACATCGACGCGCTGCGCGGTCATCTGCTGCGGCATCTGCCGGAGTTCATGGTGCCGGCGATTTTCGTGCATCTGCAGGCGTTGCCGCTCAGCCCCAACGGCAAGCTCGACCGCAAGGCGCTGCCGGCGCCGGGCCTGGATTCGGTGGTGGTGCGCGAGTACGAAGCGCCCCGGGGCGATACCGAAATGGCCTTGGCCAGCCTGTGGGCCGAACTGCTCAATGTTGAGCGCGTGGGCCGTCACGACAACTTCTTTGAACTGGGCGGGCATTCGCTGCTGGCCGTCAGTCTGATGGGGCGCATGCGTCGCCTGGGCTTGTCGGCGGATGTGAAGGTGCTGTTCGGCCAGCCGACGCTCTCGGCGTTGGCGGCGGCGCAGGGCCGTGGGCGCGAAGTGGCGGTGCCGGCCAATGGCATCGCCGAAGGCTGCAGCCACATCACCCCGGCTATGTTGCCCTTGATCCAGATGGACCAGGCTGCCGTCGACCGCATCGTCGCGTGCATTCCCGGCGGTGCGGCGAATGTGCAGGATATCTACCCGCTGGCGCCGTTGCAGGCCGGCATCCTGTATCACCATCGGGCTGTGCTTGAAGGCGATGCCTACCTGTTGCGGGCGCAGTTTGCCTTCGATAGCCGTCTGCGCCTGGACGCCTTTGCCCATGCATTGCAGGCGGTGATCCAGCGGCATGACATCCTGCGTTCCTCCTTCCATTGGGAGGGCCTGGAAGAACCGGTGCAAGTGGTTTGGCGTGAGGCCTCGCTCAGCGTTGAAGCCGGTGCTGTGCCGCAGCGCCTGGACCTGACGCAAGCGCCGTTGATGCGGTTGATCTATACCGAGGAACCGTTGCGCGTGGTCGCCACGTTGTTGTTCCATCATTTGGTGATGGACCACGTCGCGCTGGACATCCTGCAGCATGAAATGCAGGCGTTCCTGCTCGGTAGTCAGCACACCCTGGGCGCGGCCGTCCCGTATCGAAACTATGTGGCCCAGACTGTGGCCCAGACCCGCCTGGGCGTTGACAATCACGAAACCTTCTTGCGCGAAATGCTCGGTGAAATAGACGAGCCAACCGACGTCCAATACCTGGGCGCCGATGAACACGCGCATCTGGCCGTCGACCCGCAGTTGAGCCAGCGTCTGCGCACCCAGGCGCGCCAGGCTGGAGTGAGTGCCGCCAGCCTGATGCACCTGGCCTGGGCGCAGGTGCTGGGCAAGGTCAGTGGCCGCGAACAGGTGGTGTTCGGCACTGTAATGCTCGGCCGCCTGCAAGGCGGCGAAGGTGCCGAGCGCGCCATGGGCGTATTTATCAATACCTTGCCGCTGCGCGTTGACCTGGGTGAACGCGCGGTACGCACGGCGTTGCGTGCCACCCATGCGCGCCTGACCCAATTGCTCAGTCATGAGCACGCGCCGCTGGCATTGGCCCAGCAGTGCAGCGGCGTGCCAGTGGGTACGCCGTTGTTCAACGTGCTGTTCAACTACCGCCACAGCGCGCCGCACAGTGGTGGCGTGGCCGACGCATGGCAGGGGATTGCGCTGCTCAGTGCCGAGGAGCAGACCAATTACGGGGTGTCGGTGAGTGTCGATGACCTTGGTGAGGGTTTCAGCCTGACCGCCATGGGGCAGGGCGCCCGGCGTTTGTGTGATTACCTGAACATTGCCCTTGAGCAACTGGTTGAGGCGCTGGAGCACCACAGTGATAGGGGCATCAGCCGCTTGCCAATCCTGCCGGCGGCCGAGCGTCAACAGCTGGCAGGTTTCAATGCCACCACCCGTGTGTTCCCCCGCGAGCACACGGTGCAGCGCTTGTTCGAAGCCCAGGCCCACGCACGGCCTGACGCGGTGGCTGCGTTGCACGCTGACGCGGTACTGAGCTACGGCGAACTCAACACCCGCGCCAACCGCTTGGCCCATCACCTGATGAGCCTGGGTGTGCGCCCGGCCGATAACGTCGCGATCCTGCTGCCGCGCTCCCTGGACCTGCTGGTCAGTCAATTGGCGATCCTCAAGTGTGCGGCGGCCTATGTGCCGCTGGACATAAACGCACCCGCCGAACGCCAGGGCTTCATGTTGCAGGACAGCGGCGCGAGCTGGCTGGTGACCCGCAGTGACGCGGCGCTTGAGTTCCCGGCGCGGCGCCTGGACCTGGACACCCTGACCCTGGACCCGCAACCGAGCCACAACCCTGACCTGTCGCAGTCCTCGGACAGCGTGGCGTACATCATGTACACCTCCGGCTCCACGGGCACACCGAAGGGCGTATTGGTGCCTCATCGCGGCATCACACGGCTGGTGCTCAACAACGGTTACGCCGACTTCAACGCCGCCGACCGCGTGGCGTTTGCCTCCAACCCGGCGTTCGACGCCAGCACCATGGATGTGTGGGGCGCGCTGCTCAACGGCGGCCAGGTGCAGGTGATCGACCATTCCACGTTGCTCGACCCCGCTGCATTCGGCCGTGCGCTGCACGGTGCGACGGTGTTGTTCGTGACCACCGCGTTGTTCAACCAGTACGTGCAGATGATCCCCGAAGCCCTGGCCGGCTTGCGCATTTTGCTCTGCGGCGGCGAGCGTGCCGACCCGGCGGCGTTCCGCAGCCTGCTGGCGCAGGCGCCGGGCTTGCGCCTGGTGCATTGCTACGGGCCGACTGAAACCACCACCTACGCCACCACTTACGAGGTGCAGGCGATCGCCGCCGATGCTGACAGCGTGGCGGTCGGTCGACCGATTTCCAACACGCAGATTCATGTGCTGGATGCGTACTTGCAGCCACTGCCGGTGGGCGTGATCGGCGAAATCTGCATCGGCGGTGACGGCGTGGCCAAGGGTTATTTGAACCGGCCGGAGCTGACCGCCGAGAAGTTTGTCGACGACCCGTTCAACCCAGGCGCCTTGATGTACCGCACCGGCGACCTTGGCCGCTGGACAGCGGACGGCTTGCTGGAGTGCATCGGGCGTAACGACGACCAAGTGAAGATCCGTGGTTTCCGCATCGAGTTGGGCGAGATCGAAGCGCGCCTGGCGACCTTGGCGAGCATCCAGGACGTAGTGGTGCTGGCCCGTGAGGACGTGCCCGGCGACAAGCGCCTGGTGGCGTATTTCACCTGGGCTGGCGAGCCCGTAGACATCGACAGTGTGCGTGCGCACCTGCACGGCCAGTTGCCGGACTACATGCTGCCGTCGGCCTATGTGCCGCTGGCGCAGTTGCCGCTGACGGCCAATGGCAAGATCGATCGCAAAGCCTTGCCGGTTCCGGCGTTGGAGGCCTTGCTCAGCCGCGACTTCGAGGCGCCGGCCGATGCACTGGAGCAGTCGCTCGCCGGCCTGTGGGCCAAGGTGTTGAAACTTGAGCAGGTGGGGCGTCACGACAGCTTCTTTGAGCTGGGCGGGCATTCCTTGCTGGCGATTCGACTGGTCAACCTGATGGAGGCAGCGGGCTTGCAGGTGTCGCTGGCCGAGCTGTTCCAGCACGTCAGCGTGGCCTCGGTGGCGGCGATGTTGCGCCAGCGCACCGGCGAGCCGGTGCGCGACACCTCGCTGATTACCGTGCGCAGCAGCGGATCGCAGCCGCCGTTGTTTCTGGTGCACGAGTTCAGTGGCATGGACGTGTATTTCCCGGCGCTGGGTCAGCACTTGCCCGGCGACTATCCGATCTACGGCCTGCCGGGCGCGGCACTGGGCGAGGCGCACCTGAACACCATGGAAGGCTTGGCGGCGCGCATGGTCGGCCTGATCCGCGAGGTTCAGCCACACGGGCCTTACCGCGTGGCGGGCTGGTCGTTTGGCGGCGTACTGGCCTATGAAGTGGCGATGCAATTGCTGGGGCTGGATGAGCCGGTGGCGTTCCTCGGCCTGATCGACAGCTACGTGCCGCGCATGACCGACCAAGGCAAGGCGCGCTGGAGTGGGCCGGATGCGCTTAAGCGGCATTTGCTGTTGCAGTGCACGGCGTATTGGAACGCACAGGGAGGTGTGGATGAACTGGCGAGCCTTGAACAGCTTGAGGCGGGCATTGGACAGCTGGACTTTGCGGGTTTGCTGCAACGCTGTCGCGATCAAGGTCTGCTATACGCGCAAATGGCAGAGGCTACGGACGCGGACCTCTTGAGTTTTATCGAGCGTGAAGTCGGCCACGGGCATGCGCTGGCGCACTACAGCCTGTTCCCGCTGCCGGTGCCGGTGCATCTGTTCAGTGCCCGTGAACGGCCGACCGAGCTGTCGCGGCGCAGTGAGTCGCTGGGCTGGGAAGACGCCTTGGCGCCTGGGCAATTGCGCCGGGTCGAGGTGCCGGGCGATCACCAAAGCATGATGCAGGCGCCGCATATTCAAGGCTTGGGCGCGGCGATGGCGCAGGCCCTGGCCGCGAGTGCGCCGGTGACGGAAGCGGTGCATCAACCGGTGCTGCGCATTCAGAGTGGGCGTGCGGGGTTTGCGCCGGTGTTTTGTGTGCCAGGAGCGGGTGACAGCGTCACCGGGTTTGTGGGGTTGGGCGAGGCACTCGGGCGCGACTGGCCGCTGTTCGGTTTGCAGCCGCGCGGGCTGGATGGCGAGGCGGTGCCCCATAGCCAGGTGGAAGCGGCAGCGCAGTGTTACCTGGCGGCGCTGGCGCACGAGTGTCCGCGTGGGCCGGTGCATCTGGTCGGGCATTCATTTGGTGGCTGGGTCGCGCTGGAGATGGCGCTGCGCTTGCAGGCGATGGGCCGTGAGGTGGCGTCGTTGACGGTGATCGACAGTGAATCACCGGGCGGTGCGGGCAAGCCTTATTCGACCACGGCCGCGTTGTTGCGCTTGATTGAGGCCATGCAGTTGTCGGCGGGCAAGTCGCTGGGCATTGACCGGGTGGAGTTTGCCGGGCGCGATGAGGTGGCGCAGCAGCAATGGCTGCATGCGGGGATGGTGAGCGTGGGTTTGTTGCCGGGGCGTGCCAGTGTGGATGCGATGGCGGGGCCGGCGCGTACTTATGCGGCGGCGTTGCGCACGGTGTATCGGCCGGCGCAGCGGTTCAACGGGGTGGTGCGGTTGGTGTTGGCGCAGGATCCGGCGTTGGATGCGGCGGGTAATCAGCGTGAGCAGGGGTTGATGGTGGAAGGGTGGCGGCGCCAGGGGAACGGGTTGCAGGTTTGGTATGGCGCGGGGAATCACTTTACGTTGCTTAAGGCGCCGAATGTTTTGGGGTTGGCGCGGTGGTGGCTTGAGGGGGTGGTGGTTGGGGAGGTGGTGTCGTGAGGGGGGAATGCCGGGTACATATCCGTTGTCTTTGTGATGGCGACTTAGGGTTCCGCTCTTACAGCGGGTCACTTTTGGCAAACGCCCCAAAAGTAACCAAAAGGTCTGTGCCCCACCACTCGGTGCCTCGCCTAGGCTCGGCATGCCCGCACTCCGGCTTGAATCCGTGGGCCGCCGCGATGGGCCATCCTTGGCCCAGCGCGGCTAACCCGGCGTCCTGCCGGGTTACCCACGGATTCAAGCCTGCGTTCGGCCATCGTGGTTAACGGGGCGCCTCAGATCAAAAGCAAGATCAAAAGCAGAGCACGGCGGCCTAGTAGCCGACCTGAGTGGTTAGATCAAAAGCGAAAAGCGGATTTGCATACGCCTGGGATCTGCTTTTCTGTGGGAGCTGGCTTGCCTGCGATGCAGACACCTCGGTACATCAGGCACACCGAGTTGATGCCATCGCAGGCAAGCCAGCTCCCACACTGGACCGTGCCGTTTTAGGCCCTCTTCATCTTTTTATGGTCATTTATGGAAAAGTCAAAGTTTCGCAAAATTGGAATGCTCGCGGTATTGGCTGTTGCCATTGGCCTGGTGGTGTACACGGTGCAGGCACCCGCCGATGCGCCGCAGTACCTCACTGCCACGGCTGAGCGCGGTGATATTGAGAATGCTGTGTTGGCCACCGGTTTGCTCGAGGGCATCAAGCAGGTCGATGTCGGCGCGCAGGTGTCGGGGCAGTTGAAGTCGCTCAAGGTCAAGGTCGGCGACAAGGTGAAGAAGGGCCAGTGGCTGGCCGAAATCGACCCGCTAATCCTGCAGAACACCTTGCGCAAGGCCCAGGTGGATGAGGAAAACCTGCAGGCCCAGCGCCGCGCCACGGCGGCGCAGCTCAAGCAGGCCAAGTCGGTGTATGAGCGCTACAAGGGCTTGCAGGTGGATGAGTCGGTATCGCGCCAGGATTTTGAAGACGCCGAGTCCACGTTCCAGGTGCAACAGGCCAACCTGTTGTCGCTGGATGCGCAGATCAAAAGCGCGCATATCCAGATCGATACCGCCAAGGTCAATCTGGCGTACACGCGCATCGTCGCGCCCATTGACGGCGATGTAGTCGGCATCGTCACGCAGGAAGGCCAGACCGTGATCGCCAACCAGTTGGCGCCGGTGCTGCTCAAGCTGGCCGACCTGGACACCATGACCGTCAAGGCCCAGGTGTCGGAGGCCGATGTGATCCATATCAGCCCCGGCCAGCAGGTGTATTTCACCATCCTGGGTGAAGCCGACAAGCGCTACTACGCCAAGCTGCGTGGCACGGAGCCGGCGCCGCAGAACTTCCTCGAAACCCAGACCGCCGGTACGCCCAAGCAGAACACCGCGGTGTTTTACAACGCGCTGTTCGACGTGCCTAACCCGGACCATCGTCTGCGCATCGCCATGACCGCCCAAGTGCGTATTGTGCTCGACACTGCCCAGGCGGCCTTGATAGTGCCGGTGGCGGCGCTTGGTGCGCGCAATAACGACGGCACTTACCCGTTACGGGTGCTGGACGCCAAGGGCAAGGCGCTGTCGCGGGATGTGAAAACCGGCATCAATAACAACGTCAAGGTGCAGATCCTGGAGGGCCTGGCCGAGGGCGACAAAGTCGTGATCGGCGACGCCAGCCCAGCTGTGGCGGGGAACTGAGCCATGACCCAACCCCTGTTGGAGCTCAAGGGCATTACCCGCAGTTTCATGGCCGGCGAGCGCGAGTTCATCGCACTCAAGGGCATCGACCTGACGATTCATGCCGGCGAAATGGTCGCGATCATCGGTGCCTCGGGTTCGGGCAAATCCACCTTGATGAATATCCTCGGCGGCCTGGACTACGCCACCGCCGGCAGCTACAAGATCAACGGCATCGAGACCCGCTCGCTGGGCGATGAACAGTTGGCGGAACTGCGCCGGGATTACTTCGGGTTTATCTTCCAGCGCTACCATTTGCTCGCGCACTTGAGCGCCTTGCATAACGTGGAAATGCCGGCGATCTACGCCGGTACGCCCGAGAGCCAACGGCACAGCCGGGCGCGCGACCTGCTCACGCGCCTGGGCCTGGCGGGGCACACCACCCACCGCCCGAGCCAGCTCTCCGGTGGCCAGCAACAGCGCGTAAGTATCGCCCGGGCCTTGATGAATGGCGGTGAGGTGATCCTCGCCGACGAGCCCACCGGCGCCCTCGACACCCACAGCGGCAAGGAGGTGATGCGCATCCTCGCCGAGCTGCACGCGGCCGGGCACACGGTGATTATCGTCACCCACGACCCCAAGGTGGCGGCGAACGCCCAGCGGATTGTCGAGGTGTGCGATGGTGAAATAGTCAGCGACAAGTCCAATGACAGTGTGGGGCTGGAGTTGCCCAGCGAAGCGCCGATTGAGCCCAAGCGCAGCGGCGCTCGGCGCCTGGTGGCGAGCCTGGGGTTGTTCAAGGAGGCCTTCAATATGGCCTGGGTCGCGCTGATTTCCCATCGCATGCGTACCTTGCTGACCATGCTGGGTATTGTCATCGGCATTACCTCGGTGGTGTCGATTTCAGCGATCGGCGAGGGGGCCAAGCGTTATGTGCTCAAGGACATCCAGGCGATTGGCAGCAACACCATCGATATCTTTTCCGGCACCAGTTTCGGCGACAGTCGTGCGTCGGCCATCGAGACGTTGATGCCGTCGGATGTGGAGGCGTTGAATCAACTGTATTACGTCGACAGCGCCACGCCGGTGGTAGGGCGCAACCTGTTGCTGCGCTTTGGCAATATCGACCTGGATGCGCAGGTGAATGGCGTCAGTGATCGGTATTTCAAAGTGAAGGGGCTCAAGCTCGAAGCCGGGATTGCCTTCAGTGAAAGTGATGCGCGGCGTCAGGCGCAGGTGGTGGTGATTGACCACAACACTCGGCATCGCCTGTTCGGGCCGAACGTGGACCCGCTGGGGCAGGTGATCCTGGTTGGGAACCTGCCGTGTACGGTGATCGGGGTGACGGCTGACAATAAAAACATGTTCGCTGCCAGTAAGGCGTTGAACGTGTGGGTACCTTATGAAACGGCGGCGGGGCGGCTGTTGGGGCAGCGGCATCTGGACAGCATTACCGTGCGTATCAAGGATGGGCAGCCGAGCAAGGTGGTGGAAGACAACGTTAACAAGCTGATGCTGCAGCGGCATGGGACCAAGGATTTTTTCACCAATAACCTTGATAGCATCATGCAGACGGTGCAGAAAACCAGCCGCTCCCTGGCGCTGCTGTTGTCGCTGATTGCGGTGATTTCGTTGTTGGTGGGTGGGATTGGGGTGATGAATATCATGCTGGTGTCCGTCACTGAACGCACCCGTGAGATTGGGATTCGCATGGCGGTGGGGGCGCGGCAATCGGATATTCGCCAGCAGTTTCTGGTGGAGGCGGTGATGGTGTGTTTGATCGGCGGGGTTATTGGGATTTCGTTGTCTTACGCCATTGGGTATCTGTTTTCGCTGTTTGTGAAGGAGTGGGAGATGGTGTTTTCCGTGGGGTCGATTGTGACGGCGTTTGCGTGTTCGACGTTGATCGGGATTGTGTTTGGTTTTGTGCCGGCACGGAATGCGGCGCGGTTGGACCCGATTGAGGCACTGGCGCGGGATTGATTGGCTTTTGGTGGCGGTTTGTCGGCGTGTATATCCGTTATTTGGGTAACGGCGGCTTATGGTTCCGCTCTTACAGCCATGCCTTTCAAGGTCTTGGTTTAAAATCCCCTAATCAATTCAGTCAGGACGACGAAGCTATGTGGGAAAAGGTTTTAGAACGGTTTGAAAAACAAGCACCAGCCAGTGTCATGACCAAGCTGGTCTTGGAGCAGGCCGTAGATGCCAAGTGGGTAGACAAGGTGTTCGATGATCATCGCCAGCGTCAGTACTCCCGTGAGCTTTTGTTTTCAACCGTTGTTGAGCTGATGTCCCTTGTTTCATTGGGCTTGAGGCCGTCATTACACGCGGCGGCGCGCAAGATGGAGGGCCTTTCGGTCAGCCTTGCAGCCCTCTATGACAAGATCAAGCGAACCGAACCCGAGCTTCTGCGCGCCCTCATTTCGGGCAGTGCCGAGCGTTTGATACCGACCGTAGAAACGCTTGGCCATTCATCGATCCTTCCCGGTTGGCAGTTGCGTATTGTTGATGGCAACCATCTGCCGGCCACTGAAAAACGTCTAGGTGCTCTGCGCAATGAGCGCGGCGCAGCACGCCCAGGATTTTCAGTAGTTGCCTACGATCCGGATCTGGATTTAGTCGTTGATCTTCAGCCGTGGGAAGATGCCTACGCCAGTGAGCGAGTCAGTGTTTTACCGCTACTGGCCCGCGCATGCGCGGGCCAGTTGTGGATGGCTGACCGGCTCTATTGCACGCTGCCCGTCTTGCAAGCCTGCGAGGACACGGGGGCTTCGTTCATCGTTCGCCAACCCAGCAAACATCCACGACTCGTCCAAGAAAGTGAGTGGCAAGATTCAGGAGCAGTCGATAGCGGCACCGTTCGCGAACAAATCATCGAAGTGACCAGTGGCCGCCGCTGGAGACGCGTTGAATTGAGCCTGCAAACAGCGAATGACTCAGGTGATGTGGTGATGTGGTTCTGGAGCAATTTGCCCGACACCATCAGTGCTCAACAGATAGCTGATTTGTACCGTCGTCGCTGGAGTATTGAAGGCATGTTCCAACGCCTTGAATCGGTACTGGAGAGTGAAATCACAAGCTTTGGCAGCCCGAAAGCCGCGCTGCTGGGCTTTGCCTCGGCGGTGCTGGCTTACAACGTTTTATCGGTTCTCAAACGTAGTGTTGAGCAGGCGCACCGGGAAACACAGCCAGAGGGTTGGGAAGCTTCGATTTTCCACTTGGCGGTGCATGTTCGCAGTGATTATCAGGGTTTGCAGATCGCATTGCCTGCGGAAAATTTCCCCCTTGAAAAGACCTCGCAAGGGCTGGCAGAGCGATTACTGGCCCTGGCGAGGTTGATCAAACCCAAGTCCGTCGCAAAGAGCCCTCGCGGCGCCAAAGTCGCTAAACCCAAGGAGTGGCTGGAAGGTAAGGCGGCACGGGCGCATGTCTCAACAGCTCGGGTGCTTAAGGCTGCCAAGGCGGATAAACAGGCCTAAACATGACGTTAAACGGACTCTTAAACATAGACCTTGAAAGGCATGGCTCTTACAGCGGGTCACTTTTGGCAAACGCCCCAAAAGTAACCAAAAGGTCTGTGCCCCACCACTCGGTGCCTCGCTTAGGCTCGGCATGCCCGCACTCCGGCTTGAATCCGTGGGCCGCCGCGATGGGCCATCCTTGGCCCAGCGCGGCTAACCCGGCGTCCTGCCGGGTTACCCACGGATTCAAGCCTGCGTTCGGCCAGCGTGGTTAACGGGGCGCCTCAGATCAAAAGCAAGATCAAAAGCAGAGCACGGCGGCCTGAAAGCCGACCTGAGTGGTTAGATCAAAAGCGAAAGCGGATTTGCATACACTGAAGAGCTGCTTTTCTGTGGGAGCTGGCTTGCCTGCGATGCAGACACCTCGGTACATCAGGCACACCGAGTTGATGCTATCGCAGGCAAGCCAGCTCCCACATTAGACCGAGTATGGATTTGCTGTTGCTGTTGCTGTTGCTGTTGCTGTTGCTGTTGCTGTTGCTGTTGCTCCGGCCCTTACATCCTTTTCGATGACGAAGTCAGCGGTCTTTTGATCTGCGCTTTTGATCTTGATCTGAAATCGCCCCGTCAAACACGATGGCCGGAATCTGACAGGGATTTGGGGGGTAAACCGGCAGGGATGCCGGTTTAGCCGCGCTGGGCCAAGGATGGCCCATCGCGGCGGCCCCCCAAATCACTGTCGGATTGCGGGCATGCCGAGCCACAGCGAGGCACCGAGTGTTGGGGCGAGGACCTTTTGGTTACTTTTGCGTCCTTGTGTACGGACCGGACACATGGTTGACGGGTGTGCGGGGACATGGTGGACACTTCTCGGCGAAGCCAGCTTCGCCGGGAGGCCATCATGCCCTGGAACACGAGAGACGCCATGAGCCTAAAACAAGAGTTTGTTTCATTAGCAAAGAAACCCGGCAGTAATAAGCGAGAGCTGTGTCGACGATTTGGTATAAGTCCGCAAACCGCCTACAAGTGGCTAAAGCGTTACGAGGCCGGCGGCTCTGCGGGTTTGCAAGAGAAGTCACGCAGGCCCGCCAGCAGCCCCAAACTGACCCGGGCCGAGCTGGAGGCTGAGGTCGTTGCACTTCGCCAAGATCATCCGGCATGGGGCGGACGCACAATTAGCAGCATGCTGGACAAGCGAATTGCTCCCAGTACTGTCACTAATGTCCTGCACCGGCACAGCTTGATTAAGCCTTCAGAGAAAGAACCAGAGGCCCGGCTGAGATTTGAACATCCTGAGCCCAACGATCTTTGGCAGATGGATTTCAAAGGCCACTTTGCAATGCAGCAAGGCCGATGCCACCCCCTGACCATCCTGGACGATCATTCGCGGTTCAACCTGGCCATCCAAGCGTGTGATAACGAGCGAGGCACCACCGTAAAACAGAAGATGAGCGAGGTATTTGAAACTTACGGTTTACCGGCACGTATCAACGTCGACAATGGCGCGCCATGGGGCTCACCGCGTAATCCTGGCGAGATCACAGAGTTGAGTATTTGGCTGGTGCGTTTGGGAATTCGGATAAGTTTCAGTCGTCCCTACCATCCGCAAACAAATGGGAAAATCGAGCGTTTTCATCGATCACTCAAGGCAGAAGTCCTTAACGGGCGTCACTTTTCTACGCTAGCGGATGCTCAATCAGCATTCGATCAATGGCGTGAAATATACAACCTGCAACGTCCTCATCAGGCGCTGGAATACAAGGTGCCCATGGACCGCTATCGCAGCAGTCCTTGGGCTTATCCGCAAAAGCTACCTGAGTTTGAATACGGACCAGACGACGTGTTAGCCAAGGTTTATCACAGCCGTTTTCGCTTCCAAAAACGCTACTTCAGCATCGCAAAAGGCTTGGTAGGACAGCACATAGCAATCCGCCCGAACGCAGAAAGCGATGGTCTGTTCGACGTCTATTTCTGCCATCACTTTTTGCGAACAATCGACATTAGTAAGCCTGATTATGGTCAATAATGCGTCCACCATGTCCCCGCACATGTGTCAACCATGTGTCCGGTCCGTACATGTCTCTACAAAAGTGACCCGCTGTAAGAGCGGAACCATAGGCAGCCGTTACCGCAGCAACGGATATGTACACCACCAAAAGACAACCCACAGCCTGATCTAGAGAGCCGTGGCGACGCCCTCATCACCCGCATACATCCACCGCAACAACGAATGCCGCCCGCTGATCCCAAGCTTGATCGCCGCCCGCTTGAGGTAGCTTTCAATAGTGTTGACCTTCAACGCCAACTGCTCCGCCAACTCCGGTGCAGTCCGCCCGGCCAGCAAACCCACACACACATCCAGTTCTCGATTGGACAAGGTCAACCCCGATTGCACCAGACGTTCTTCAATGCGCCGACGCAAGGTTTCAAGCCCTTGATTTTCCGCGACCACAGGCGATCCGCCCTGGCGACACGGCTGGATCGCAGTGATGTGTTTCTCGACCATGGGCAGAAGCAGCGTCGAAAAATCCTCCAGCATGCTGCGTTCCTGTGGCGAAAAACTTTCCGACTGATGCGAGCGATACACCGACAACACATAACGCACATCGTCCTTGCGGCGTGTGAGGTGCAATTGGGCAGCGGGTTGTTCTTCGCCCAGCGCCGTCACCGAGTCGGTGTAGACCGGGCTGATCCGGCGTCGGGTGTGCCCTTCGGCACTGACCTGCAGTTGGGTGATATGGGTAGCGTCCACTGCCAGCTGGGTCAGGATCAAGTCATGCAGCATGCGCGGGAAATGGCGGCTGCCGGTGCTGGCGATGACCTTGCCTATATGAGGGAACAGGTGTGAGTTCATCAGTTCGTCCATGAATGTTGAGTGCAGGTATTCATCCTTATAGCGACGGGGTTTAACAAGGTAACCAATGTGAATAACCTACAGTGATAATGCACCCGCCGAGCACCTATGCTAGTACAGCCAGGGAAATGCATGGGGATCCAATCGGCAAAAAAAACAGATTAAAAACGCATAACGGCGGTCGGACCAGTCCGACCACCGTCTGTAGGAAAGGATTACCTCAACCGTAGGCCCTATTTCACGGCGTGTTCTTCCACCACGGCGCGGCCCGGTGCCGCACGCGTGCATTTGGCCAGGGCCTGGGGATATCGGCCAACAGGTCGGCGATGTCCTCAAGCCCGACCGACAAGCGCACCAGGCCTTCGCTGATGCCGTGCTGCGCGCGTTCTTCGGGGGTGTAGGTGGAGTGGGTCATGCTCGCCGGGTGCTGGGCGAGCGACTCGGCGTCACCCAGGCTGACGGCGCGGGTGAACAGGTTGAGGGCGTTCATAAAGCGCCGGCCGGTGTCGATGCCGCCCTTGAGTTCAAACGCGATCATGCCGCCGGACTGCTTCATCTGCCGCGCTGCCAGGGCGTATTGCGGGAAAGAGCGCAGGCCCGGGTAGGTGACCCACTGCACAGCAGGGTGTGCTTGCAACGCTTCGGCCACCGCCTGGGCGTTGCTGCAATGGCGGTCCATGCGCAGGGCCAGGGTCTTGAGGCCGCGCATCAGCAAGGATGCGTCCTGCGGCGACATCACCGCGCCGGTCAAGTCCTTGAGGCCTTGCAGGCGAATACGTTGTGCCAGCGCCTGGTTGCTCACGGCGATACCGGCGGTGATATCGCCATGGCCGCTGAGGTACTTGGTGGCCGAGTGCACCACCACATCGGCCCCCAGTTCCAGTGGCCTTTGCAGGTAGGGGGTGCAGTAGGTGTTGTCGACCACCACGGTGACATTTGGCTGTTGGTGCGCCAGCTCGGCCACGGCGGCGATGTCCACCAGACGCAGGTTGGGGTTGGCCGGGGTTTCGCAATAGACCATGCGGGTGGCAGGGGACAATGCCGCGCGCAGGGCGGCCAGGTCGGTGAGGTCGACGTGTCGCACCCGGATGCCGAACTCAGCAAGGCCATGGTGCAGCAGGGCAAAGGTGCAGCCATACAGGGTCTGGCTGACGATCACTTCATCGCCCGGGCGCAGCAGGGTCCAGAACGTTGCGGCAATCGCACCCATGCCGGAGCTGAAGGCCACGGCAGCTTCGCCGTTTTCCAGGGTTGCCATGCGTGATTCCAACAGTGCCAGGGTCGGGTTGGAAATGCGTGTGTAGAAGTGGCCGCTGACTTCCCCGGCAAAACAGGCAGCGCCATATTCGGCGGTGGGGAACGCGAAGGTGGCAGATAAATAGATCGGCGGTACGAGGGCGCCGTGATGGTCCTTGGGGTCGTAACCATGGTGGATGGCGCGGGTAGAAAAGCCGAATGTATTGTGTTTGTTGTTCATATCGGACGCTCCTTATTTCCTACAATGCTATGCTCATAACCAGAGTTGAACATTGCAAAAAACCCAGGAAAATCCCGGATTTCGGGGCGAATAATCGACAAAAACAACAAATAGAGGCACGTTATGCCCGTGAGTCTGGACCGCACCGACAAAGCCCTTTTAAACGCCTTGCAAGGTAATGCCCGCTTGACCGTGGCCGAACTTGCCGACCGCGTCGCCCTGACCACCTCGCCGTGCTGGCGACGGGTGCGCAACCTGGAGGAGAGCGGGGTGATCAGCGGCTATCAGGCGATTCTGTCGCCCAAGGCGCTGGGGTATGGCGTGACGGCGTTTGTCAGCATCATGATGGAAAGCCACACCCAGGAAATCGCCCGGGCATTCGAGCAACGGCTGCTGGAGATTCCCGAAGTTGTCGCCTGCCACAACGTGTCGGGGCGCTATGACTTTTTGCTCGAGGTGGTGGCCAAAGACCTGGAGTCGTTCGGCGAGTTTGCGCGTGAGGTGTTGCAGACGTTGCCGTGTGTTAAAGAAATCTACTCAAGTTTTTCCTATAAGTCGGTGCGGCCTTTACGGGTGATTCCGCTACCGGGCTGAAGCGGCCTCATGCACGCCCTCAGTCGACTTTCAAATACCCGCGTGGCGTGCTGCCGGTCATGCTTTTGAAGAAGGCGATCAACGCGCTGTCGCTGGCAAAGCCCAACTCGAACGCGCAATAGCCCAGGTTGCGCCCGATGGCGAGCAGTTCGATGGCCCGCATCAGGCGCCACTGCTGGCGCCATTGCTGATAGCCAAGGCCGGTTTCCCGCAGGAAAATCCGGCCGATGGTTTTGGTGCTGGCACCTATCTGTTTTTCCAGGGCTTGCAGGGTCGGCGGTAACCTTTCCAGATCGGCGAGCAAGGGCGCCAGGCGTTTGTCCTGGGGCAAGGGCAGGAGCATCGGTTGTGCGGTGGCCGCCTGGATTTCATCCAGGCACAGCGCCAGCAAATGCGCGTAGCGGCCCGTTTGCCAATCGGTGTCGAAGGGCGCCATCGCTATGGGTTCCAGGACTGCGCGAAGCAATGGGCTGACCTCGATCACCCCCACCTGTGCAGGCAATTGGTCGGCCAGTGGCGGGCTCAGATACACCGAGCGATAGTCCACGGTTTTGTGCATCACCGCGCGATGCGGCACGCCGCACGGGATCCACGCGGCGCGCGAAGGCGGCAGCAGGCACAGTTGGTTGTCGAGGGTGATACGGGTGCACCCTCGGCGGGTGAACAGCAGTTGCCCGCGCTGGTGGCGGTGCAGGCCGGAGTCGTGATCACCGAGCAGGGCGGCGATGCCGATGACCGGCGCTGCCAGGTGGTCGGGATCGAAAGTAGCGTCGTTGGCGAGCCAGGCCATAGGTTGTCCGATTTGATGGGTAAATTGTCAAAGTCTGGATAATACTCCAGTCGACAGTCCTTACACTTCTTGCGCTGTTTCAAGCAAAGGAGTTGGGGATGAAGGTTAAATTTTTTTTGCCACTGACGGTCGCGTTGCTGATGTTCCCGCAACTGGCCCAAACGCTCTACAGCCCAGCGCTGGAAGATATCGGCCGGGCGTTTGCGGTGGGGCCGGAGCGGGCCGGGCAGACGTTATCGGTGTATTTCCTGGCGTTCGCTTTTGGCGTGGTGGTGTGGGGCCGGCTGTGTGATCGTTGGGGGCGGCGGCCGGTGATGCTGGCCGGGTTGGCTCTGTACGTGGCTGCCTCGGTGCTGGCCTTGGGCATGACCAGCTTCAACGGTTTGTTGCTGGCCCAGGCGTTGGCGGCGTTTGGCGCGGCGGTCGGTTCGGTGGTGACGCAGACCGTGCTGCGTGACCGTTTCAAGGGCGTGCAATTGGCCCAGGTATTCTCGCTGATGGGCATTGCCCTGGCCGCCAGCCCGGCCGTGGGCCTGTTCACGGGCGCCAGCCTGGTGCAGTTCTTCGGTTATCGCGGTGTGCTCAGTGGTTTGTTGCTGCTCTCGCTGACCTTATGGGCGTGGTGCGTGTGGGCGTTGCCCGAGACCCGTCCAGCCTCGATGCCGACGGCCGCGCTGGGCCAGACGTTGCGGTTGCTGCTCAGGGATGCCGGGATCTGGCGTTCGGTGGGGCTGGTGGCGGCGTTCAATATTGCGCTGTTCAGCTATTACAGCGTGGGGCCATTCATCTTTTCGCGGCTGGGTTTGTCTGCCGCCGACTTCGGCTACAGCGGCGTCTTGCTGGCGCTGGGCTCCGGGTGTGGTGCGTGGCTGAACAAGCGACTGCTCAAGCGTGGGGTAAACGGCGAGCGATTAGTGCTGATCGCCGCCGGTGTCGCAGTGCTGGGTGGCTTGCTGGTCGTGCTGCTGCAACACAGCGGGTTATTTGTCTGGCCGATGCTGCTGGTGGTACTGGCATTCGGCATGGCCATCCCCAATGTGCTGGGGGCCGCGCTGGTGGCCTACCAAGATCGTCTGGGCACTGCCGCCGCGCTGTTTGGTTTGTTGTATTACCTGGTGATCGGCGCTGGGTTGACCCTGGTCGCCTGGGCCCAGGACCTGGGTTGGAGTCTGTTGGTCTGTGGTTTGGCGGCGCTGTGGCTGGCAGCGCCGCGCAGGCTCAGAAGTTAACCGAAGCACTCAGGCGCGCGGTCAAGGGCGCGCCCTGGAACAGGTAGTCGTCGCCCAGGTATTCACCCGCATCGCGCCAGTAGCGTTTGTCGAACAGGTTATCGACGCTGAGGCGGAACACGGTCTCATAGCCGTCGATTTTGGTGGTGTAGCGGCTGCCGACATTCACTACGGCGTAGTCGCCCACTTGCACATTGCCGGTGCGGTCGGCGTACTTCTTGGCGCTGTATTGCACGCCGCCCAGCACGGCCAGCCCATTCATCCACGGCAGGGCGTAATCGGCATACAGGCTGGCGCGCAGTTTGGGGACGTTGAGCGCCTGGTGGCCTTCGTAGTCTGGCGTGCCGCTGTTGTTCACGCGGGCACGAATCGCCGCGACGCTGGTGGCGATCTGCAGGCGGTCGGTGGCCCAGCCGTTGGCGGAGAGTTCCAGGCCGGTGTTTTTTTGTTCGCCTTGTTGGACGTAGATAAACTCGAGGCCTTCGGGTTTTGCGTATTGATAGGCCTGGCGGGTCTGGAATACGGCGGCGGCGAAGCTGATGCGGTGCCAGTCGTATTTCACGCCGGCTTCGATTTGCCGGGACACGGTTGGGGCCAGGGTTTCATCGGGAATTCGGGCAAACCACGGTGCCGTGCCGCCCAATGACAAGCCCTTGCTGTAGCTGGTGTACAGCGAGATATTTTCCACGGGTTTATAGATCAACGAAGCTTGAGGCAGGAATACGTATTGCTGGGTGTGGCGCGCCTGGTTGCCTTGGTCATCGTAGGCTTTTTCATCCAGACGCACTTCGCGCCCACCAATGATGGTTTGCCATTGCTCGTTGAAGCGGATGCGGTCGGTGACGAACAGGCCGTACTGACGGCTGTCGAGGTTGCGATGGCTTGGGTTCAGCGGCTTATCAGTAGGCTCGAAGGTCGGTGCGTCTTGGTTGATATTACCGCTGCCGATGTATTCGTTGACGGACTTGCGCTTGTCGATCACCCGGCGAAACGCGCTGGTGCCGAAAGTCAGTTCATGGCCCAGGCTGCCGGTGTCGAACAGGCCTGTTATTGCCGCCTGTACTTCATCATCACGGCGGGTGTCGTCGGGGCTGCGGTAGTCGTAGACGTCGTAGTCGCCTTCCGGGCTGAAGGTGTTGGCGTTGCAGCTACCGACGTAGTAACAGCCCCAGGCAAACGAGCTGTAATCATCAATCACCACTTTGCTGTGGGCGGCACTGAGGCTGCCTTTCCACTGATCACTGAAGCGGTATTCAAACTTGCCATTGAGGTTCAGCGAATCGATGCCGACCTGATGGGAACCACTCTGGTGCCCCAGCAATTTCTTCGGTGACGCGTCATGGGGCACTTCGGTGCCGCCCAGCAGTTGATAACCCGGCACGGAGCGCTGTTGCTTGTTCTGGTATTCCGCGTCCAGTTGCAGCACCGCGTCGGGGCTGATGTTCCAGTCGAAGGCCAGGGACACAAAATCGCGCTGGCCATCGGCGTGCTCGACATACGAATTGAGGTCTTCGTGGGCGACGTTGGCGCGCAGGCCGAATTGCTGCTCGCTGCCAAACCAGCCACCCACGTCGGTGGCTATGTAACCGCTGCCTCGGTCATCGGTGGACACGGTAACCGAGCGCACATCTTCCGGGCGTTTTGTCACGTAGTTGATCACGCCGCTGGGTTCGGAAATACCGCTTTGCAAACCCGCCAGGCCCTTGAGCACTTCGACCTGCTGCTTGTTTTCCAGGGCGACGTTTTGCTCGCCAGTGATGGTGCGGCCGTTGATTTTGTAGCTGCTCGCGGCGTTCAGTGAGAAGCCGCGGATCACGAAGTTTTCGTAGTAGCCGATGGGGGCGTAGCTGTCGCCTACCGAGGCGTCGTTGCGCAGCACTTCGCTGAGCAGGCGCGCCTGCTGGTCTTTGATCAGTTCGGCGTTGATCACGGTGATTGATGCCGGAGTGTCCAGCAACGGCGCTTCGTTGAAGCCGCCGACCGAGGCGCTGTTGGTGCGATAGCCGGAGTCTTCCTGGCCCTGGACGTTTACCGCCGGTAGTTCGATTTCAGCGGCCATGCTGTTGCCCAGGCTGCTGCTGAGTAGCAGGCCAAGGGCGAAACGTGAGGTAACGACGGGACGAAAACGCACAACCATGGGGGTAGGGCCTTAAAGCGCAGGGCGGGGGGCGCATAAGCTAGGGGGATGTGCTGGGATTTACAAGTTATTGAGAATGGTTGTGTTGTGTACATATCCGTTGCTGCGGTAACGGCTGAGTAGGGTTCCGCTCTTACAGCGGGTCACTTTTGGCAAACGCCCGGAATGCCGGCCCAGCCAAAAGTAACCAAAAGGTCTTCGCCCCACCACTCGGTGCCTCGCTTAGGCTCGGTGTGCCAGAACGAAGGCTTGAATCCGTGGTTAACGGGGCGCCTCAGATCAAGATCAAAATCTACAGCACGGCGGCCTAGTAGCCGACCTGAGTGGTTGAATCAAAAGCGAAAGGCGGATTTTCATACACTGAAGAGCTGCTTTTCTGTGGGAGCTGGCTTGCCTGCGATGCAGACACCTCGGTACATCAGGTACAACCGGTTGATGCCATCGCAGGCAAGCCAGCTCCCACCTTTGACCGAGTATGGCTCTGCTGTTGCTGCGGCTCTTACATCCTTTGGCCCCCAGGTCAGTACCAAAAACACCCGTCAACCCAAACGCCTGAGCGTCTCACTGGGCAACTCCCGAAACAACGCCCGATAACTCTGCGAAAACCGCCCCAAGTGCCAGAACGACCAGTTCATCGCCACCTCAGCCACCGTAGCCCGAGTCGAGCTCAACAACTCACGCCGCGCCCCGTTCAACCGGCGCAAGCGCAACCACTGCGCCGGGCTCATTCCGGTGTAGGTCTTAAAGCCTTGCTGCAATTGGCGTAACGGCACACCGGCGATCTGCGCCAGTTCCAGCAGGTTGGCGGTTTCATCCGGCGCATCCGCCGCCCATTCACCGATACGCGCCATCAACAGGCGCTCGTCACTGCGCCGCTGCAACGAGCTGCGGTCCAGGCACACACAAGCGTTGTCGAGAATAAACAGGCAGTCATCAAGCAATTGCTGGGTGAGGGCATCACGGCTGATAGGGTCAGTCAGCGCGGACAGCCGTGTCAGCGTGCCACTGAGCCATCGGGTGAACAGCGCGTTCTGCTGGCACGTCAGCGGTGCCATGAACAACCCCTCAAGTTTCGCCACATCCAAACCATGGCGCTGCACGAACTGCGGGCCGAATACCACCGCGACTTCGCGGTAGTTTTCCGGGGTGATCCAGGTGTTGCGGCTCTCGCCATTGAGCATGTACAGCGCGTTGTCGCTGCCATCGAAACAGAACGCCAGGGAGCCCGGTGGCGCATTGAAATGCTGCTCCACGCGAGTGTTCATGCACTCTTCGTAAACCTCGACGCCGTGCAGGTCGAGGTAGCGGATCTGCCCGGCAAAATGCCCTGGGGACATCTGCTGGTACTGCTGCACCCAACCGGGTGTCGCACTGCATTGAGCGGCCACATCACCGGTGGTGAAGGCCTGTACGCGCAAAGCTGTTGCCTGTGTCATGGGTAACCTGGGCGCACTCTATTGGTGCGTTATGGTTCGTGCAAAGTGGATAGATGCCGTTTGAAGGCTGGCCCAAGATAGACCTCAATGCGCCGGGAGTACAAGTCGGCGCGTGCAACCAACCCATGACGAGGTCCTTATGAACGCCCCCTTCGATCAGCTGTCCGCCTGGCTGAAAGAACACAAGATTACCGAAGTCGAGTGCGTGATCAGTGATTTGACTGGCATCGCACGCGGCAAAATTGCGCCCACCAACAAGTTCCTGCATGAGCGAGGCATGCGCCTGCCGGAGAGTGTGCTGCTGCAAACGGTGACCGGGGACTTTGTCGACGACGATATCTACTACGACCTGCTCGACCCTGCCGACATCGACATGATCTGCCGGCCGGTGTCCAACGCCACTTACGTGGTGCCGTGGGCGATCGAACCCACCGCCATCGTGATCCATGACACCTTCGACAAGCAGGGCAACCCCATCGAGTTGTCTCCGCGTAACGTGTTGAAAAAAGTCCTGCAACTGTACACCGACAAAGGTTGGCAGCCGATTGTCGCGCCGGAAATGGAGTTCTACCTGACCCAGCGCTGCGAAGACCCGGACCTGCCGCTGAAAACCCCGGTGGGCCGTTCGGGCCGGGCCGAAACCGGGCGCCAGTCGTTTTCCATCGACGCCGCCAACGAATTCGACCCGCTGTTCGAAGACGTCTATGACTGGTGTGAACTGCAGGGTCTGGACCTTGACACGCTGATCCACGAAGACGGCCCGGCACAGATGGAAATCAACTTCCGCCATGGCGACGCCCTCGACCTGGCCGACCAGATCACCGTGTTCAAACGCACCCTGCGTGAAGCCGCGCTCAAGCACAATGTGGCCGCGACCTTTATGGCCAAGCCAGTGGCCGACGAACCGGGCAGCGCCATGCACCTGCACCAGAGCGTGGTGGAGATCGCCACCGGCAAGCCGGTGTTCGTCGACGCCGACGGCAAGATGAGCCAGCTGTTCTTGCATCACATCGGCGGCTTGCAAAAGTACATTCCCAAACTGCTGCCGATGTTCGCGCCGAACGTGAACTCGTTCCGCCGCTTTTTGCCGGACACCTCGGCGCCGGTCAACGTGGAGTGGGGCGAAGAAAACCGCACTGTCGGCCTGCGTGTGCCGACCTCCAGCCCCGACGCGATGCGCGTGGAAAACCGCCTGCCGGGCGCGGATGCCAACCCGTACCTGGCGATTGCCGCGAGCTTGCTGTGCGGCTACCTGGGCATGATCGAGCAAATTGAGCCGAGCGCGCCGGTGGAAGGCCGTGCCTATGAGCGCCGCAACCTGCGCCTGCCGTTTACCCTCGAAGATGCGCTGGCGCGCATGGAGGACTGCGACACGGTCAAGCAGTACCTGGGCGATAAGTTCGTGCGTGGCTATGTGGCGGTCAAGCGCGCCGAGCACGAGAATTTCAAGCGAGTGATCAGTTCCTGGGAGCGTGAGTTCCTGCTGTTGAGCGTCTAAAAAACCAATAAAGGGGTGTCGATATGCGTCTTGTGAAAAAGCTTCTCCCGCTGGCTCTTGTCGCGGCGTTCAGCAGCACCGGCCAGGCCGCCCAGACCGTCAGCGTCTATAACTGGACCGACTACATAGGCGAGACCACCTTGGCCGATTTCCAGGCCAAGACCGGGATCAAGGTGATCTATGACGTGTTCGACTCCAACGAAACCCTGGAAGGCAAGTTACTCGCCGGGCGCACCGGCTATGACGTGGTGGTGCCGTCCAACCACTTCCTGGCACGCCAGGTAAAAGCCGGCGCGTTCTTGAAACTCGACCGCTCGCAGTTGCCCAACTTCAAGAACCTCGATCCCAAACTGCTCAAGCTGCTGGAGAAAAACGACCCCGGTAACGCGCATTCGGTGCCGTACTTGTGGGGCACCAATGGCATCGGCTACAACGTCGACAAGGTCAAGCAAGTGCTGGGCATCGACCACATCGACTCATGGGCGGTGCTGTTTGAGCCGGAGAACATCAAGAAGCTGCACGAGTGTGGCGTGGCCTTCCTGGATTCGGCCGATGAGCTGTTCCCGGCAATCCTCAACTACATGGGCAAAGACCCGCGCAGCGAAAACCCCGAGGACTACAAACAGGCCGAAGCCAAGCTGCTGACGTTGCGCCCGTACATCACCTACTTCCATTCGTCCAAGTACATCTCGGACCTGGCCAACGGCGATATCTGCGTGGCCTTCGGCTATTCAGGCGACGTATTTCAAGCCGCCAACCGCGCCAAGGAAGCCAGGAACGGCGTGAACATCGCCTACTCGATTCCCAAGGAAGGCTCCAACCTGTGGTTCGACTTGCTGGCGATTCCTGCCGACGCCGGGAACCCGAAAGAGGCCCACGCCTTCATCAATTATTTGCTCGACCCAGAGGTGATCGCCAAGGTCAGTGCCGCGGTCGGTTATGCCAACGCCAACCCGGCGGCCAAGCCCTTTATGGCGCCGGAGCTGGTCAACAACCCTGAGGTGTACCCGTCCCAGGAAGTGCTCGACAAACTCTATATTTCCACCACGCCGACCCCGGCGACCATGCGCCTGATGACCCGCGCCTGGAGCAAAGTGAAGACCAACAAATGATCCCGTCCAATGACCACGCCCGGTCCTACTACCGGGCTTCGGCCAATACCATGCCGGAGCGCCCGTCACTGGGCGCCGACCTGAGCGCCGATGTGTGCGTGATAGGCGGCGGGTTCACTGGCGTCAACACCGCCATCGAACTGGCCCAGCGCGGGCTCTCGGTGATCCTGCTGGAGGCCCGGCGCATCGGCTGGGGCGCCAGTGGGCGTAATGGCGGGCAACTGATTCGTGGTATCGGCCATGATGTGTCGGGGTTCGCCAAGTATGTGGGTGAGGAGGGCGTGCGTTACCTGCAGCACGCCGGGATCGACTCGGTGGCGCTGGTGGGCGAGCGTATCGCCCAGCACAACATTGACTGCGATTTGCGTTGGGGCTTTTGCGAACTGGCCAACACCCCGGCGCAGTTTGCCGCGTTCAAGGGCGAGCAGGCCGGCCTGGCAGCGCTGGGTTATGCCCCTGAAACCCGCCTGGTCGGCCCGCAGGACATGGCGCAGGTGGTGGGCTCCAGCGTCTACGCTGGCGGCCTGGTGGACATGGGCTCCGGGCACTTGCACCCGTTGAACCTGGTGCTGGGCGAGGCGCAGGTGGCCGAGTCGCTCGGGGTGAAGATTTTCGAACAGACCCAGGTGCTGGAGCTTGTACACGGCGATACGGTGCAGGTGCGTTGCGCCGGCGGCACGGTGCGCGCGGCTAATCTGGTACTGGCTTGTAACGCGCACTTGGAGGAACTGGAACCGCGCTTGAGCGGTAAGGTACTGCCGGCGGGCAGCTACATCATCGCCACCGAGCCTCTGTCGGTCGAATTGGCCCAGCAGTTGATTCCGCAAAACCTCGCCCTGTGCGATCAGAAAGTCGGGCTCGATTACTACCGGCTCTCGGCTGACCGGCGCCTGCTGTTCGGCGGCGCCTGCCATTACTCGGGGCGTGACCCTGCGGATATTGCCGCGTATATGCAGCCCAAGTTGCTCAAGGTGTTCCCGCAGTTGGCAGGCACCGCCATCGAGTTCCAGTGGGGCGGCAAGATCGGCATCACCGCCAACCGCTTTCCCCAGGTCGGGCGCCTCAAGCACTACCCGAATGTGTTCTACGCCCAAGGCTATTCCGGGCATGGCCTGAACGTGACCCATTGGTGCGCGCGCCTGCTTGCCGAAGGCATTCACGCCGGTGCAAGCCACGGCCTGGATATCTTCAGCCAAGTGCCACACATGACCTTCCCCGGCGGCAAGGCCCTGCGCTCGCCGCTGCTGGCGTTGGGGATGCTGTGGTATCGGTTGCGGGAAATGCTCTGACTGGCAGCCGCGTTTAACCGGATGAGCCTGAGGGGGAAAGATTGAGGTAAGGGCGTGAGTGGCTGACATTGGACCGAGTATGTCCGGGGCGATGAGGTTACCCGTTGCCCTGGCCTTCACAGGCTTTCAGTCAGCACCTTCCTGAACGTTTCCACCAAAGGCCGCAAATTAACCCGGTGCCATGCCGCCCACAGCGGCGTGGTGTAGGTCAGCCATGGCAGTTCACGCAACACCACGCCAGGCGGCGCATTGCGGCTCAACCCTTTTTGCACCATCGCCACACCCAACCCCGAGGCGACGAGGCCGAGGGCGGTAAACGGCTCACTGGCTTCCATGGGAATCTGCGGCGTAAAACCAGCACGAATGCACGCCGCCACAAAGTCATCCGCCGGGTTGGCGCCAGGCTTGCGTTGCACGCCGATCCACTCCTGATCAGCCAGATGCTCGGGTAACAACTCGCTGTGGCGCGCCAATGCATGATGTTCCGGCAGCGCCAGCAGCATCGGGTCGTCCAGCACCTGCAGCGCCGTCAGGTCCGGGTCATCGGTGGCCGGTGGCTCGCCGACCAGGGCAATGTCGAGGCTGCGTTGACGCAAGCCTTCGAGCTGTTCCAGCGACGGCAAGTTGTACAGCTTGATATGCACGGTAGGTCGGTCATCCCTCAATACGCGCAACGCATTGGGCAGCACGCCGGCATGCATGGCGTTTTCGATGTAGCCGATGCACAAACCGCCTTCTTCGCCGCGTCCCAGGCGTTTGCCGAGGGATTCCAAGCGATTGGCGTGGGTCAACAGCGCCTTGGTTTCCGCCAGGAACGTCTGGCCATCGCGGGTCAGGCGGATGCGCTGCTGGCTGCGTTCGAACAAGGTCAGGCCCAGGCGCTCTTCAAGCTGGGCGATCTGGCGGCTCAGCGGTGACTGCGAGATATGCAGGCGCTCGGCGGCACGGCCGACGTGTTCTTCTTCCGCGACCACTTCGAAGTAGCGCAGTTGGCGAAGATCAATCATGTGTAAGACCTTTCAGGACTCAAGTTGGTCGCAGTATGTCTTGGACGGTCCGATCTATGCAATCTAGGATCTGCTCAACGGTCACAGCGACCCACAACCGATTGAGGACCCACCATGAGCTTGAAAGACAAATTGCCCGGCCCGCTGGGCTTCGGCACCGCACCGCTGGGCAATATGTTCCGCGCAATTGCCGAAGACGAAGCCCAGGCCACCGTCGAGGCTGCCTGGAACCACGGCGTGCGTTACTTCGACACCGCTCCCTTTTACGGCTCGGGCCTGTCGGAAATTCGCCTGGGCCAGGCGCTGTCGCAGTACAACCGCGATGACTTCGTGCTCAGCACCAAAGTTGGCCGGGTGATTCTCGATGAAGTCGAAGAAAGCGCCCGCGACCTCGGCGAAAAAAGCGGCGTGTTCGAACACGGCCGCCCCAACAAGATGGTCAATGACTACAGTGCCGACGCCACTTTGCGTTCCATCGAAAACAGCCTCGAGCGCCTGCAAACCGACCGCCTGGACATCGTGTGGATTCACGACATCGCCCAGGACTTTTACGGCGACCAATGGCTGGACTACTTCAACCAGGCCCGCACCGGCGCCTTCAAGGTGCTGACCCGCCTGCGCGAAGAAGGCGTGATCAAGGCCTGGGGCCTGGGCGTCAACCGCGTTGAACCCTGCGAGTTGACCCTTGACCTCAGCGAAGCCCGGCCCGATGGCTTCCTGCTGGCCGGCCGCTACACTTTGCTGGACCACGAACGTGCCTTGCAGCGTTTGATGGACGCAGCCTTGGCGCAGAATGTCGAGATCGTCGTCGGCGGGCCTTACAGCTCCGGCATTCTGGCCGGTGGCGCGCACTTCGAATACCAGCAGGCGAGCCCCGCGATCATCGATAAAGTCGAGCAGATCAAGGCGATTGCCCAGGCGTTTGGGGTAAGTATAAAAGCCGCAGCCCTGCAATTTTCCCTGGCGCATCCGGCCGTGGCGGCGGTGATTCCAGGTGCCAGTCGTCCGGGGCGGATTGCCGAAGACGTTGCGGCGTTGTCAGAGAAGATCCCGGCAGCCTTCTGGCAGGCGCTGCGCGAGGCCCGGTTGATTTCGGCCCGTGCGCCTCTGCCGCTCTAACTTCAGGAGTACCACCGATGAACATTGATGTAAGCGGCAAAGTAGCTATCGTCAGCGGCAGCACCGCCGGTATTGGCCTGGGCATCAGCCAGGCGCTGGCCGCCTGCGGTGCCACCGTGGTGGTGATCGGGCGCGAATCGGGCAAGGTCGACGATGCGCTGGCAAGCATTCGCCAGGCGGTGCCGGGCGCTGATCTGCGCGGGCTGGTGGCGGATCTTGGCACCGCCGAAGGCGCCGCGAAACTGTTCGCCGCCGAACCGCGTGCCGACATCCTGGTCAACAACCTCGGCATCTTCAACGATGTGGATTTCTTTGATGCGCCCGACAGCGAGTGGACCCGCTTCTATGAGGTCAATGTGATTTCCGGCGTGCGCCTGGCACGGCATTACACGCCCGGCATGGTCGAGCAGGGCTGGGGGCGGGTGATCTTCGTGTCGTCGGAGTCCGGCGTGGCCACACCGGCCGACATGATCAACTACGGCGTGACCAAAAGCGCCAACCTCGCGGTTTCCCATGGCCTGGCCAAGCGCTTGGCGGGCACCGGCGTGACGGTTAACGCAGTGCTGCCGGGGCCGACCTTTACCGACGGCCTGGAGCAGATGCTCAAGGACGCCACACAAAAGTCCGGGCGCAGTGCGCGGGACGAGGCCGACGTATTTGTACGTAACGCACGGCCGACCTCGATCATCCAGCGCGCGGCAAATGTGGATGAAGTGGCGAACCTGGTGGCGTACATTGCTTCACCGCTGTCCTCTGCAACCACAGGCGCTGCGCTGCGGGTCGACGGTGGTGTGGTCGACAGCATGGCGATCTGAAGTCTTTATTTTTCCTGGAGTATTTAGTGTGGCGACAGCTTCTTCTGTAATTGAAATCCCGGTTTCGGCCGATCAGGTCTGGCAATTGGTCGGTGGCTTCAACGCGCTGCCGGATTGGCTGCCGTTTATCGTCAAGAGCGAGCCGAGCGAGGGCGGGCGCGTGCGCCACCTGCAAACCGCAGATGGCGGTGTGGTGGTCGAGCGTTTGCAGCGTTTTGATAACGTGGCACGCAACTACAGCTACACCATCGAGCAATCGCCGTTTCCGGTGAGTGCTTACCTTGCGACCTTGCAGGTTGAGGCGCTCACCGACAGCTCGGCGAAAGTGACCTGGTCCGGCGTGTTCACCCCGGCAGCCGGGACCACGGACGCGGCGGTGGAAGAGTTGTTCACCGGTGTTTACAGCGGCGGCCTCGAAGCGCTGCGCGCCAACTTCTAACTAACCGGCAAAGCCGTTCCAATGTGGGAGCTGGCTTGCCTGCGATAACGGAGTGTCAGGCACTGCAAATTTGCCGGGTACATCGTCATCGCAGGCAAGCCAGCTCCCACACGGTTTTGTAGCGCCTGGAGATGATCGTTCCCACGCTCTGCGTGGGAATGCCTCTTGTGACGCTCCGCGTCACGCTGTGGGACGCGGAGCGTCCTGGGCTGCATTCCCACGCGGAGCGTGGGAACGATCAGGCTTCGGGCATCAACTGCTGCCGACACTCCAGCACCAACCGCGCACCGCCACGCTGGCTGCTGCCAACCTCCAGCTTGAACCCGTGCAAGTTGATGATCGCCGCCACAATCGACAAGCCCAAACCGAAGCCGCCTTGCTGGTCGCTTTCATCCACGCGATAAAAACGCTGGAACACCGCATCACGTTCCGCCGCCGGAATACCCGGCCCGGAGTCGTGCACTTCGATGCGCGTGCTGCCGCCGTCATTCACACCACGCAAGATCACCTCGCCACCGGCGGGCGAGAACTTGATCGAGTTGCTCAGCAGGTTGGCCAACGCTTCGAATAACAGCGCACGGTCGCCGGTGATCCACGGCAGCGCTTCGGGCACTTCGAGGCGCAACTGCAATTCGCCTTCCTCGGCCAACGGCAGATAAAAGTCATGCAGCTCGCGCAGCAGTGGCAACGGGTCCATTACCAGGAAACCCGAGCGGCGCTGGTGGTCTTCCAGCTCCGAGATGCGCAATAGCCCGCGAAAGCGCGCCATCAGGGTGTCGGTCTCGGCGATGGCGTCGTCGAGCTTCACCGCGTACACCGAGTTTTCCTCGGCTTCCTGCTTGATGCGGTAAAGCTGCGCGCGCAAGCGTGTCAGCGGAGTGCGCAGGTCGTGGGCAATGTTGTCGCACACGCCCTTGACCTCGTTCATCAGCTTCTCGATGCGGTCGAGCATGGCGTTGACGATGGCCGCGAGCATGTCCAGTTCGTCACGCCGATTCGACAGCGGCAAACGGTGGGTCAGGTCGCCGGCGACGATAGCCTCGGCGCTGGCCTGGATCCCGCGAATACGCCGCAGCGGGCGGCGGCGCAGCAAATGCCAACCGGCCGCGCCGGGAATAATCGTCAACGACAGCGCCCACAGCAGCGCATGCCAGATGATCCGGGTGACGCCGAACAGCGAACCGTTGGCTCGCACCAGCACCAGCCAGCGGCCGTCTTCGGTGTGGGTGGCGACGGCGTCGCAGCTGTCTTTGGGCAGTTTGGGGTCGTCGGACTCGACGCAATTGGCCAGCGCGTGGATCTTGCCGTCCAGCGGCAAGTCCGGTGGCACGGCGCGAATCGGCCCGCTCAGGGGGCGAAATTGCTCATCGAACAGGCCATAGGCGTCCACGCCCTTCATGTCGAAAGTCATGCTGGTGGTCAGGGCTTCCACCAGTTCTTCGCCGTCGAAACGCTGAAACAAGTGCTGGCGCTGCATCAGCGAGTGGCGGGACAGGTCGCCCAGGTAACCCGAGACTTCGAAATACAGCACCCCCATGAGGATGCAACTCCAGGCCACGAACAGCGAACTGTAGAGCGCCAGCAAGCGGCTGCTGGAGGAGCGCCAGCCCTTAGAGGGGTTCAGCAATGACATAACCGGAACCTCGTACCGTGCGGATCAGCGGTGTGAGGCCCGGTGGATCGATTTTCTTGCGCAGGCGACCGATGTGCACATCGATCAGGTTGGTGCCCGGGTCGAAGTGATAACCCCAGACTTCCTCGAAGATCATCATCCGCGACAGGATCTGCCCGGTGTTGCGCATCAGAAACTCAAGCAGTTTGTATTCGGTGGGCAGCAGGCTCAGCGGCTGCTCGGCACGGCTGGCTTCGCGGCTGATCAGGTTCAGTTCCAGGTCGGCCACGCGCAGGGCGGTTTCGAACTCCTTGACCGTGCTTTTGCGCCGCAGCAGCACTTCGACACGGGCAGCCATTTCGTCGGAGGCGAACGGCTTGGTCAAGTAGTCATCACCACCGGCCCGCAGGCCGCGCACGCGTTCGTCGACATCGGAGAGGGCGCTGATCATCAAGATCGGCGTCGACACCCCGATGGTGCGCAGGGTCGTGACGATGGCCAAGCCATCCAGCTCCGGCAGCATCCGGTCGAGGGTGATCAGATCGTAATCACCACTCACAGCGCGGACCAGGCCTTCGCGGCCGTTGTCCACCCAATCCACGTCCAGTCCATGGCTACTCAGCTCGGCGACGATCTCGCGGGCCGTTACGGCGTCATCCTCGATGGTCAAAATACGGGTCATAGGATTACCTGGTGAGCGATTCACACTAGAAGTGGGGTCATTTTGCCAAGAAGTAGCTGAATGTTTCCTAAATTAAACTTCATCTTGGCAAAACCACCACAAATATCCGGGTTGCACACAATCATTGTGGGAGCTGGCTTGCCTGCGATAGCGGTGTGTCAGAGACAAAATATCAACCTGGAAGACCGCTATCGCAGGCAAGCCAGCTCCCACAGCGAGCGGGTTTGCAGGGATATTGCATAAAGCACGCCCGCCACTGCTGTTTCTTGCAAGTTGCACGGTCCTGCGAAGTTCAAATTACTTAACTCGTTGAAATAACATGATTTTAATTTTTTGCCCGGCTGGCACGCTGCCTGCACTGTCCCTTTTGAGACTTGTAACACTATTTTTCCTGCCGGGAGCAAAACAACAATGATCACATCGTCATCCACGCTGCAAGAGTCAAGCGCGCGCTCTGGGGTTTCCTGGGGCGCAATCTTTGCCGGGGCCGCTGCGGCGGCTGCACTGTCGCTTATCCTGGTGCTGTTGGGCTTCGGCCTGGGCTTTTCGGCGGTGTCGCCGTGGGCCGACAGCGGCATGAGCGCCAAGGGGCTGGGTATTTCCACGATTATCTGGCTGGCATTCACCCAAATCGTCGCTTCGGGCCTGGGCGGTTACATTGCCGGCCGGTTGCGTGTGAAGTGGGCGAATATGCATGGCGATGAAGTGTACTTTCGCGATACTGCCCATGGTTTCCTCGCCTGGGCCGTCGCCACTTTGGTCACCGCAGTACTGGTGGTCGGTTCGGTCAGCAGCGTGGTCAGTGGCGGCGTGAAAGCAGGTGCCAGTGTGGCGGCAGGTGCCGCCAGCGGCATCAGCCAGGCCGCCGGTAGCGCAGCCAAGGGCGCCAACAGCGGCGACTTCGACTACTACGTCGACAGCCTGTTCCGCGATGACCGCCCAGCTGCCGTCAGCGATGACGCGGTACACGGCGTGGTCGCACGCATCCTCACCCGCACCCTGAGCAACGACGGCCAATTGGCACCGGAGGACCGTACCTACCTGGCCCAGTTGATCAGCCAGCGCACCAACCTCAGCCAGGCCGACGCCGAAGCGCGTATCGACAAGGTCTACGGCGAAGCCCGTAAAGCCATTGACGATGCCAAGCTCAAAGCCAAGCAAGCGGCCGATACTGCCGCCAAAGTCGCTGCCTACACCTCGCTGTGGACCTTTGTGGCCCTGTTGATCGGCGCGTTCTTTGCCAGCTTCGCAGCAACCTTCGGCGGTCGTCGTCGGGATGCTGTGGTGTACGTCGAAACCGAAAACTACGTTCGTTAATTCAAGGAGAACATCATGCGCTCATTACTACTGTGGTTCCTCGGCGTGCCGATTCCGGTGATCATCCTGATCGCGATTTTCATGCACTGATTCAGGTTAACTGTGGGAGCGGCGGTGCGACGACTCGACTTGCCCGCGATGACGGAGTGTAAGTTGATGGTTTATCTAACTGACACACCGCTATCGCGGGCAAGTCGAGTCGTCGCACCGCCGCTCCCACATTTGGTTTTGTGTAATGTCAGCCAGGTTGTGATCAGCAAGGCGCTCGCCGCTGCGGTCATGATCACCAAGGGCAGTGAAGTGCCATCCGACAACAACCCCGTCACCCAGCTGCTCACCGCCGTCAGGATCATCTGGATAAAAAAGAACAACCCCGACGCCGTCCCCGCAATCGCGCCATAGGGCTGCAGCACCGACAGCTGGCAGGCCGGAATCACCATCCCCACCGACACCATGATCACCACCATCGGCAGCACAATCGCCAGCCATTCTCCCGGCAGCGCGAGGGTCGCCATCGCCAGCAAAAAGCTGCCCAGCACATTCAGGCCGATACCAGCGTTGATCAAGCGGTCGGGTTCGAAGCGCAATACCAAACGGCGAAACAGGTTCGCCCCGAGCATGTAGCCGCTGATCGTCGCGGCGAATACCAGCGCGTATTCCGTAGCCGTCAGTTGGTAGCCGCGCTGCAACAGCGAAGACGACTCGCTGATAAACGGAAAATACGTGCTGTACACACAGCCGATGGCCAAGGCGTACCGCAGGAAATAGCGGTCGCGCAGCAGTTGGCCATACACGCGCAGCAGGTTGCTCGGCGGCGCAGCGGCAACTTCGGTCGGGCGGGTTTCCGGCAGGCGGCGGTAAACCACCAGGCACAGCACGGCGCCGATCACGGCCAGCAGCACAAACAAGCCACGCCAGTTGATCAAGGGCAGCATCAGGCTGCCAAGCACTGGCGCGGCCATCGGCGAGATGGCCATGGCCATGGAGATCAGGCCGAGCAGGCGCGCTTGTTCGTGGCGGTCGAAGTAATCGCGCACGATCACCCGACCGATCACCGTGGTACAGCAACCGCCTAGGGCCTGGAACAGCCGGGCGATCACCAGCACGCCGAGGTTGTCGGCCTGGGCGCAGGTCACCGTCGCCACCACGTACAGCAGCAGCCCGGCCAGCAAGACCGGGCGCCGACCGAAACGGTCGGTCAACGGGCCGCTGACCAGCAGGGAAATCGCCGAGCCCAGGGTGTACAGCGTGAGGGTCAGTTGCAGTTGGCTGTCGCTGCTGTGGAAGTAGTCGGCCATGGCAGGCAAGGCTGGCAGGTGCAGGTCGAGGGTGAGACGGGGCAGGGCGATCAGCACGGTCAGCAGGACCAGCCAGAACCCGGTGGAGAGGGCGCGTTGAGTCATGGGAAGCTTCTTTGCTAACGAGTAGAGCCTGAACTCTAACGACTTTGTGGTTTAATTCTTTGAGCCGCTTATGGCTTAAAACACTGGACCACTTATGCGCCGAGGAAAAACCGCCGCCATCTTGGACTTGCCGCGCCCGGATACGCTGGACGCCAGCAAGCAGCAGGGCGCCTATGACGCGTTGCGCGCCGCCATCCTCAATCGCCAGTTGCCGGTGGGCAGCCGCTTGCCCTCGACCCGCAACCTGGCCGAACGCTGGCTGGTGTCGCGTGGCACCCTGGAGGCGGCGTTCGAGCGCTTGCACAGCGAGGGGTATGTCGAGCGCGTGGCGGGCTCCGGCACGCGGGTGAGTGCAGTGATCCCCGAGGAGTTTATCGCGGCCCCGGCGCCGAGCAGCAAACCGCGCCGCCTGGCCGTGCCTGATCAGCCCGACGCCGGCGTGCAAAGCCACGTGCCTTTTGTGGCCCGGCGCCCGGATGCCAGTCTGTTCGACTTGAAAACCTGGGCACGCTGTATTTCCCGTGGCTTGCTGTTGGCGGGGCCGGGTGCGCTGGAGGCCGCGCACCCGGCCGGGTTACCGGCGTTGCGCGAGAAAATCGCCGACTACCTGCGCAGTTACCGCGGCATGCACTGCGAGGCGGATGAGGTGATTGTCACCACGGGCATTCGTCACGCCCTCGACCTGATCGCGCGCACGCTGCTCAAACCCGGCGACACGGCATGCGTCGAAGACCCAGGCTATAAGCCTGCGCGGCGCCTGTTCAGCCTGGCTGGCGCGCAGGTTCAATCGATCCCGGTCACGGCCGAAGGCCTCGACACCGACCAACTCCCAGCCACGGCGCGGTTGGCTTACGTGTCGCCTGCCCACCAGGCGCCCTTGGGCATGACCTTGTCGGTCTCGCGCCGCCTGGCATTGCTGGACTGGGCCGCACGCGCTGACGCCTGGGTGGTCGAAGACGATTACGACAGCGAATACAACTACAACAGCGCGCCGCTGGCCGCGCTCAAATCCCTCGATTCCGGCGACCGGGTAATCTATTGCGGCAGCTTCAACAAGAACCTGTTTCCCGGCTTGCGTGTGGGTTTCATGGTGGTGCCCAGGGCGCTGCGGCCTGCGTTATTGCACACTTCACAATGGACCGGGCATTCGGTGGGCGCCACGGATCAATTGGGCCTGGTCGAATTCCTGGGCAGTGGGGCGTTTGTGCGTCATTTGCGCGCTTCACGTCAGGCTTATCAGGCGCGCCGCGATGCATTGCTCGCCTGCCTGCCGGACGGCTGCACGGTCAGCGGCCAGCAGGCCGGGTTGCATTTTGTGCTGTGGTTGCCGGCAGGCGTCTGCGAGGCGGATTTTTGTAGCCGCGCTGCCGCCGTCGGCCTGACTTTTCAGCCGTTGGGCAAGTTCTGTGACGAGGCCAGCCTGCCGCCTGCGGTGATCATCGGCTACACCGCGCTGACCCTGGCGCAGATTCGTTTTCACGGCCGGGCTCTCAACAAATTGTTAATGGCGGTTTAATTGGCGCTTGGCAGTACTCGGTGTATCAGGCATACCGAGTTGATGCTATCGCAGGCAAGCCAGCTCCCACAGGAGACCTGCGTTGCCGGCACGTCAGTCGTCAAACCCGACCTGCTCATGAATCTCATCCACCTTCAATTCCAACCGATACGCCACGGCAATAAACAACGCCTGGCACAGGCACAACGTGGCGCTCAAGGAGCGGAAGGCAAACGACGAACCCTCATTCACCAACAACACCGCGTTCGCCCGTTTGGCCAGGGGCGACAGGTTGCTGTCGGTGATGATCAAGGTCTTGGCCTGATGATGCTGGGCGATGCGCAAGCAATGCTGGGTCTCTTTGCCGTAGGGCGTAAAGCTGATCGCAATCACCAGGTCGTTGGCCCGCACGCTGCGCATCTGTTCGCGATAACTGCCGCCCAGGCCCGAGATCAGGTGGATGCGCTTGTTGGTGTGCTGCAGGTTGTAGACCAGGTAATCGGCCACGGCAAACGAGCGGCGCACGCCGACCACGTAGATATTGTCGGCGTTGACCACCAGGTCCACCGCCTTCTCAAACGCCACATCATCCAGTTCCAGCCCCAGGCGCTCGATGCCGGAGAGGGTGGCATTCACGCACTCACGCGCCAGGTCGCCGCCGCTGGCCTTCTGCGACTTGTTGGCGATCATGCTGCGGATGCGCTGCTGGTAGTTCTGCACCGGCGTGGTTTTGTGGGTGTAGGCCTCGCGAAACAGCGCCTGCATCTCGCTGAACCCACTGAAACCGAAGCGCTGGGAAAACCGCACGATGGCCGAAGGGTGCACTTCGCATTCGCGGGCGATGTCGCTGATGCGGTCGACCATGATGCGGTCGCTCTGCTGGCTCATGTAGCTGGCAATGCGTTTGAGCTGGCGCGGCAGGCTTTCGTATTCGTCCGTGATCAGCTGCAACAGGCGTTCGGCATTGATCGGAGGGCTGGCGATCGTATCTTCCAGGGTGGTCTCGGGATCGGTGCGGGACATGGGCAATCCTTCTGGCGTGTTCGTCTGATGCGCTGATGGGTGACGCAAGTCTACAGGGTAGGCGCAAAAAAATACCTCGGCATCACGGCGCCCGTGGGCTGCTGAAACGATGCACGGCGGCTGGCATGCCATTATGCTGGCTTATTGGAAAAAATATTCCACAAAAAATAATTATGGAATAAATATTGATTGCCGCCGCCGGACGTTCTAGTCTGCTTGCACCAAGAGCGTGTGCCGTCACCACGGCGGCACCACGCAGGCTGATAAAAATAACAGGAGCCAGCATGGGCCAGACTCGTTTTGCCAGTGGGCGTCAATTGGATCTGATTTGCCTCGGGCGCCTGGGCGTCGACCTCTATGCACAGCAAGTCGGTGCGCGGCTTGAGGACGTGTCCAGCTTTGCCAAGTACCTCGGCGGTTCCTCCGCCAACATCGCCTTCGGCACGGCGCGGCTGGGCCTCAAGTCGGCGATGTTGAGCCGCGTGGGCGATGACCATATGGGCCGTTTCCTGCTCGAATCCCTGGCCCGTGAAGGCTGTGATGTGAGCGGTATCAAGGTCGACCCGGAGCGCCTCACGGCCCTGGTATTGCTGGGGCTTAAAGATCGCGAAACCTTCCCGCTGGTGTTCTACCGCGAAAACTGCGCCGACATGGCACTGCGCGCCGAAGACATCAGCGAAGCCTTTATCGCCTCCAGCAAAGCCTTGCTGATCACCGGCACACATTTCTCCACCGATGGCGTGTACAAGGCCAGCATCCAGGCGCTGGATTACGCCGCCAAGCACAACGTCAAGCGTGTGCTGGATATCGACTATCGCCCGGTGCTGTGGGGCCTGGCGGGCAAGGCGGATGGCGAAACGCGGTTTGTCGCCGACCAGAACGTCAGCCAGCATGTGCAGAGCATCCTGCCGCGTTTCGACCTGATCGTCGGCACGGAAGAAGAGTTCTTGATCGCCGGTGGCAGTGAAGACCTGCTGACCGCGCTGCGCACCGTGCGTGAACTAACCCCGGCGACCCTGGTGGTCAAGCTCGGCCCGCAAGGTTGCACGGTGATTCACGGCGCCGTCCCGGCGCGCCTGGAAGACGGCGCGATTTACCCCGGCGTGCGGGTTGAAGTGCTCAATGTACTGGGTGCCGGTGACGCCTTCATGTCCGGCTTCCTCAGCGGCTGGCTCAATGACGCCAGCGATGAGCGTTGCAGCCAGTTGGCCAACGCCTGCGGCGGCCTGGTCGTGTCCCGCCACGCTTGCGCGCCGGCCATGCCCACGCCCGCCGAACTGGATTACCTGTTCAACAGCCCGGTGCCCATCACCCGGCCGGACCAGGACGTAACCCTGCAACGCCTGCACCGCGTCACGGTGCCGCGCAAAACCTGGAAGCAGTTGTTTGTGTTTGCCTTCGACCACCGCTGGCAACTGGTGGACCTGGCGCAAAAAGGCGGCCAGGACCTGAGCCGTATCAGTGACATCAAGCAGCTGTTTATCCAGGCCATCGAACGTGTGGAAACCAAGCTGGCGCAGCAGGGCATCGACGCCGATGTGGGCCTGCTGGCCGACCAGCGCTTCGGCCAGGATGCGCTGAATGCCGCCAGCGGCCGTGGCTGGTGGATCGCCCGCCCGGTGGAGGTGCAGAACTCGCGGCCATTGGCGTTTGAACACGGCCGCTCGGTGGGCAGCAACCTGATTGCCTGGCCCCAGGAGCAAATCATCAAGTGCCTGGTGCAGTTCCACCCGGACGACGAGCCGATGCTGCGCCTGGAGCAGGAGGCGCAACTCAAGGCGGTGTACGAGGCGTCCCTGGTCAGCGGCCATGAACTGCTGCTGGAAGTCGTGCCGCCCAAGGATCACCCGTCGACCTATCCCGATGTGCTCTATCGCAGCCTCAAGCGCCTGTACAACCTGGGCATATATCCTGCGTGGTGGAAGATCGAGGCGCAGTCGGCTGAAGACTGGAAAAAGCTCGACGAACTGATCCACGAGCGTGACCCGTACTGCCGTGGTGTGGTGCTGCTGGGCCTGAATGCTTCGGCGCAGTTTCTGGCCGATGGCTTTCAGCAAGCCAGCCAAAGCACCACCTGCCGTGGGTTCGCGGTGGGCCGTACGATCTTCCAGGAGCCAAGCCGTGCGTGGATGGCGGGGGAGATTGATGATGAAGGGTTGATTGAGCAAGTGCAGGGCACGTTCGAACAGCTCATCAATGCCTGGCGCAGTTCCAGAAATTAAACACAGTCAAATGTGGGAGCCGCTTGTGTGGGAGCCGGGCTTGCCCGCGATGGTATCGCCTCGGTCTAGCAATGAAACCGAGGTGATGCTATCGCAGGCAAGCCAGCTCCCACACAAGCCAGCTCCCACATAAAGCAGATCTCAGTGCTATCTGAAAACAATAAAAGGTGCAGCCATGCCCGCAATCCGAATTGGCATCAACCCGATCTCCTGGAGCAACGACGACCTGCCGGCCCTCGGCGGTGAAACGCCGCTGAGCACCGCGCTCAGCGAAGGCAAGGAGATCGGCTACGAAGGTTTTGAACTCAACGGCAAGTTCCCCAAGGACGCCAAAGGCGTTGGTGATGTGCTGCGTCCTTATGACCTGGCGCTGGTCTCCGGCTGGTACTCCAGCCGCCTGGCGCGCCGTTCGGTGGCCGAAGAAATCCAAGCCATTGCCGGCCATGTCGAGCTGCTTAAACTCAATGGCGCTGACGTGCTGGTATACGGCGAAGTCGCTGACTCGATCCAGGGCTCGAAGGTGCGCCTGATCGAACGCCCGCGTTTTCACAGCGAGCACGCCTGGCAGGAATACGCCGACAAGCTCACGGAGCTGGCGCGTTTCACCCTGTCCCAAGGCGTGCGCCTGGCGTATCACCACCATATGGGCGCCTACGTCGAATC
Organism: Pseudomonas sp. B19125; assembly: GCF_044218855.1. Lineage (NCBI taxonomy): Bacteria > Pseudomonadati > Pseudomonadota > Gammaproteobacteria > Pseudomonadales > Pseudomonadaceae > Pseudomonas > Pseudomonas sp. B19125. The sequence goes on along the minus strand of NZ_CP162589.1, from coordinate 4,239,259 downwards.
CCCTGAAGACATTGACCAGCTGATGAAACGAACAGGCCCGGAAGTCGGCCTGCTGTTCGATTCGGGCCATTGCTACATGGGTGGCGGCGAACCCCTCGAGGTCCTGCGCAAACACATCGACCGCGTCTGCCACGTGCATTTCAAGGACGTGCGCAAGCCGGTGGTGCAACTGGCGCGCAACCAGATGTGGAGCTTCCCTGACTGCATCGTCAACGGCACGTTCACCGTGCCCGGCGATGGCGACATCGATTTTGCCGAGTTGCTCGATGTGCTGCTGGCTGCCCACTACAAGGGCTGGCTGGTGGTCGAAGCCGAGCAGGATCCGGCCGTGGCGCCTAGCTATATCTATGCCAAAAAAGGCTACGACACCTTGCGTGCGCTGCTCAACGAGAGGACTAAGTGATGAGCTTGTTGGTCAAAAGCAGCAAACGCGGGCAAACCATGGTGGCCCTGGAAGCAGGACGCCTGGAGTACGTGGGCTTTTCCGCCTATCGACTGAGCCTGGGCGAAGCCCTGCCGGTCAGCGCCGGGGATCAAGAGCTGTGCCTGGTGCTGCTCAGCGGGCGCGTCAATATAGAAGGCGAAGGCTTCAATTGGCAGAACCTTGGCGACCGCCAGTCGGTGTTCGAAGACAAATCCCCCTTCGCCGCGTACCTGCCGCCCGGCACCGATGCGCAGATTACCGCCTTGAGCGACGTGCAGATTGCCGTCTGTGCCGCGCCCGGCGCGCCTGGCTTTGAACCGCGCCTGATTCGCCCCGAGCAGTGCAAGCGCAGCGTGCGCGGCAAAGGCGCCAACACCCGCTACGTGTGCGACATCCTGCCTGACAGCGAGCCGGCCCATTCGCTGCTGGTGGTGGAAGTACGCACGCCGTCCGGGCACTCGTCGAGCTACCCGCCGCACAAGCACGACACCGACGACCTGCCGCACCAGAGCTTTCTGGAAGAAACCTATTACCACCAGATCAACCCGCCGCAAGGCTTTGTGTTCCAGCGCGTGTACACCGACGATCGCAGCATCGACCAGGCCATGGCCGTGGAGAACAGCGACCTGGTGGTGGTGCCCAAGGGGTATCACCCGGTCAGCGTGCCGTATGGCTACGAATCGTATTACCTCAACGTGATGGCCGGGCCAAAACGCGCCTGGCATTTCCATAACGACCCGCAGCACAGCTGGCTGCTGGACCTTTAAACGGTTTTGGACGGAGAACAACAATGAAGTCGCCGCTACGTTTTGCCCTTAACCGCATGGTCGCCCCCAACCTGTCCCTGCCGGACTTTATCCAGCTGGCCGCGGCCCTCAAGTGCGATGCCATCGAGATTCGCAACGACCTTAAAGGCCATGAAATCGAATACGGCACCCCGGCCAGCCGCGTGCGAGAGTTGTGCGCAGTGCAGGGCATCACGGTGCTGTCGATCAATGCGCTGTACCCGTTTGATGTGTGGAATGACGAGCGTCGCACCCAGGCCATCAAGCTCGCCACCTACGCCCGTGAATGCGGCGCACAGGGCCTGGTGATGTGCCCGCTCAATGAACGTGGCGACACCCGCAACGAGGCCCAGCGTGCCGCCGGTTTGCGCACGGCGCTGAGCGAGCTGGCGCCGATCCTGCGCGAGTACGGCATCCTCGGGTTTATCGAGCCGCTGGGTTTCGAGGAATGTGCCCTGCGTCGCAAGCGCGTGGCGGTGGACGCAATCCAATCCATCGGCGGCCTGGATGTGTTCCGCCTGGTGCATGACACCTTCCACCACCACCTGGCGAGCGAGCAGGAGTTCTTCCCGCAACTGACCGGCCTGGTGCATATCTCCGGGGTAGAAGACGCCGAAGCGCCGCTCAATTCGATTCGTGACGGCCACCGCGTGCTGGTGGGCGAGGGCGATATCCTCGGCAACGCCGCGCAGATCGACACCTTGCTCAGCAGCGGGTACGGCGGTTACCTGTCGTTTGAGCCGTTTGCCGAAAGCGTGCATGGGTTGGCGGATATCCAGCAGGCCATTGGGGCCAGCATCGCCCACCTGCAAAACCCCCGAACCTGACGCCGATTAACCTGTGGGAGCTGGCTTGTCGAATCGTCGCACCGCTGCGATGGCGGTCTATCAGTGAAAGGTACATTGCCTGACACATTGCTATCGCAGGCAAGCCAGCTCCCACATTGAAGCAGTGTTAATCAACCCAATTGCATTCACACAAGGTGCAAGTGATGACCACAACAAGACTGACCATGGCCCAGGCCCTGGTGAAGTTCCTGGATAACCAATACATCGAAGTCGACGGCGTGCAGAGCAAGTTTGTCGCCGGTGTGTTCACGATTTTCGGCCACGGTAATGTGCTGGGCCTGGGCCAGGCGCTGGAGCAGGACAGCGGCGACCTGGTGGTGCATCAGGGCCGTAACGAGCAAGGCATGGCCCACGCCGCCATCGGTTTCGCCAAGCAGCACCTGCGCCGCAAGATCTATGCGTGCACCGCCTCGGTAGGCCCCGGCGCGGCGAATATGCTCACCGCGGCGGCGACCGCCACGGCCAACCGGATCCCGCTGCTGCTGTTGCCCGGTGATGTGTACGCCAGCCGCCAGCCGGACCCGGTGTTGCAACAGATCGAGCAATTCCACGACCTGAGCATCAGCACCAACGATGCCTTCCGCTCGGTGAGCAAATACTGGGACCGTATCAACCGCCCTGAGCAACTGATGACGGCGGCGATCCATGCCATGCGCGTGCTCACAGACCCTGCGGAAACCGGCGCCGTAACCCTGGCGCTGCCGCAGGATGTGCAGGCCGAAGCCTGGGACTACCCGGATTATTTCCTGCAAAAACGCGTGCACCGTATCGAACGTCGGCCGGCGACGGCGGCGATGATCAGCGATGCGCTGGCGGCCTTCCGGGGCAAGCGCAAGCCGCTGATCATCTGTGGCGGCGGGGTGAAGTACTCCGGCGCGAATGCGGCCCTGCAAGCGTTCGCCGAGCGTTTTGAGATTCCCTTCGCCGAAACCCAGGCGGGCAAGAGTACGGTGGTGTCCAGCCACCCATTGAACGTCGGTGGCATCGGCGAAACCGGCTGCCTGGCGGCGAACCTGTTGGCGCCCGAGGCGGACCTGATCATCGGCATCGGCACGCGTTATACCGATTTCACCACCTCGTCCAAGTCGCTGTTCAAGCATGCCGAGGTGAAGTTTCTTAACCTCAATATCAGCCCGTGCGACGCGTTGAAGCTTGACGGCGTGCAAGTGCTGGCCGATGCGCAAGTGGCCCTTGAGGCGTTGGCTGACGCCTTGGGCGACTACCGCGCCGGTTGGGGCGAGCAGGTCCGCGATGCCAAGGCGCAGTTGGACGCGGAAGTGGATCGCGTGCACCAGGTGCAATACCACGGCGACGATTTTGTGCCGGAGGTGGATGACCACCTGGACCGCGCCGTATTGCGCGAATTTATCGAGCTGACCGGGTCGTGCCTGACCCAGAGCCGTGTACTCGGCGTGTTGAACGACACCCTGGCGGACGATGCGATCATCGTCGCCGCCGCCGGCAGCCTGCCCGGCGACTTGCAACGCGCCTGGCGCAGCAAGGGCGTCAACACCTACCACGTCGAATACGGCTATTCATGCATGGGCTACGAGATCAACGCCGCCCTCGGTGTGAAGCTGGCCGAGCCGAGCAAGGAGGTGTATGCGCTGGTCGGCGACGGCTCTTACATGATGCTGCACTCGGAGCTGGCCACCTCGATCCAGGAGCGGCGCAAGATCAACGTGATACTGCTCGACAACATGGCGTTCGGTTGCATCAACAACCTGCAAATCGGCAACGGCATGGACAGCTTCGGCACCGAGTTCCGCTTTCGTAACCCCGAAAGCGGCAAGCTCGACGGCGGCCTGGTGCCGGTGGATTTCGCCATGAGCGCGGCGGCCTATGGCTGCAAGACCTACAAGGTCAGCAGCGTGGAACAGCTTCAGGCGGCGCTGGCCGATGCGCGCACGCAAACGGTGTCCACGCTGATTGATATCAAGGTACTGCCCAAAACCATGGTCCACGGCTACCTGTCGTGGTGGCGGGTGGGCGTGGCGCAAGTGTCCACCAGTGAACGCACGAATGCCGCCGCGAAAAAACTCAACGAACAGCTGGCCAAGGCCCGGCAGTACTAATAACAAGAGGAGTTGTGTATGTCGTTAAAGCTTGGAGTGATTGGCACCGGCGCTATCGGCCGTGACCATATCCGTCGTTGCAGCCAGACCTTGCTCAATAGCCAGGTGGTGGCGGTAACCGACATTAACCTTGAGCAAGCCGCCAAGGTCGTCGCTGATTTGAAGCTTGCCGCCGAGGTCTACGCCGATGGCCATGCGCTGATCAACTCGCCGCAGGTTGAAGCCATTCTCGTCACGTCCTGGGGGCCGAGCCACGAAGAGTTCGTGCTGGCCGCCATCGCCGCCGGCAAGCCGGTGTTCTGCGAAAAACCGTTGGCGGTGACGGCGCAAGGCTGCCGCAAGATCGTCGACGCCGAACTGGCCTACGGCAAGCGCCTGGTGCAAGTGGGCTTTATGCGCCCGTATGACGAAGGTTATCGCGCCCTCAAGGCCGTGATCGACAGCGGTCAGATCGGCGAGCCACTGATGCTGCATTGCGCGCACCGCAACCCGACAGTGGGCGAGAACTACAAGACGGATATGGCGATCACTGACACCTTGATCCACGAGCTGGATGTGCTGCGTTGGTTGCTCAACGATGACTATGTGTCGGTGCAGGTGGTGTTCCCGCGCAAGTCGAGCAAAGCCCTGGCCCACCTGCGCGACCCGCAGATCGTGCTGTTGGAAACCGCCAAGGGCACGCGCATCGACGTGGAAGTGTTCGTGAACTGCCAGTACGGCTACGACATCCAGTGTGAAGTGGTGGGGGAGACCGGCATCGCCAAACTGCCGGAGCCTTCGCAGGTGCAAATGCGCAGTGGCGCGAAGCTGTCGAATGCCATTTTGATGGACTGGAAGGACCGCTTTATCGGGGCTTACGACGTGGAATTGCAGGCGTTTATCGACAGTGTGCGTGCGGGCCAAGTCGGCGGGCCTTCGGCCTGGGACGGTTTTGCAGCGGCGGTGGCGGCGGATGCATGCATCGAGGCGCAGAACAGTGAGCAGATCGTGAAGGTGAGCTTGCCGGAGCGTCCGCACTTTTACGGCTAATCACAATCTGCCAGGTGGAATGCAGTCAGTGTGGGAGCTGGCTTGCCTGCTCCCACACTTGATTGGGTTTGCAATTCAACAAGGAAACAACTTATGCGAATCGGACTAGTCGGCTACGGCCACGGAGGGCGTTTCTTTCATGCACCGCTGATTGCAACCTTGCCCGGTGCGACCTTTGTTGGCGTGGTGACCCGTTCAGCGGAGCGCCGCCAACAGTTGAACGCCGACCTTCCGGGCGTAAAGGCCTTTGACAGCATCGGCCAGATCGTCGAGGCCGGTGTCGACGCGCTGGTGATCTCCACCACCCTCAAAGGCCGCCCGGCGCTGGTGCTGGAAGCCATCGAGCACGGCGTGGCGGTGGTCAGCGACAAACCCTTCGCCAGCAACGCCGAACAGGCCCAGGCGCTGATCACCGCCGCCGAGCGCCAGGGCTCGCTGCTCAGCGTCTACCAGAACCGGCGCTGGGATTCGGATTACCTGACCCTGCGCAAGCTGATCGACGCCGGTGCCTTGGGTGAGATCACACGCTTTGAATCCCGCGTCGAACGCTACAGCCCGCAAGCGGTGGGCAATGCCAGTGGCGGCGGCTGGCTGCGTGACCTGGGCAGCCATCTAGTGGACCAGGCGTTGCAATTGTTCGGCCCGGTGGACCGGGTGTTTGCGCAATTGCAGTTCACGCCGCAACACCCCACCCTTGATCACGGTTTTTTCGTCTCCCTGACCCACACCAATGGCGTGATTTCGCACCTGTGGGGCAGCGCCCTGCAAAACAGCCAGGCACCGCGTTTTCGGGTCAGTGGCACCCTGGGTTGTTACACCGTCGATGGGCTGGACGGCCAGGAAGACGCGCTGATGGCCGGCAAGTCGCCAAAAACCGAAGGCGAGCACTGGGGTGCCGAGGAGCATCGACGCTGGGGTTGGTTCGAGCAAGGCGAGGATCGCGAGCGGGTGCCGTCCGAGAAGGGCTGCTGGACGCAGTTCTATCGCCAGTTGCAACTGGCCGTGCAAGGGCAGGGGCCATTGCCGGTAAGCGCCTATGACGCGCTGGAAACCACCCGTATATTGGACGCCGCACGCCTCAGCGCCGAGCGCCAGCAGGTGGTTTCGACAAAAATAGAATAAAATTCTAAAACATGTTGATATGGAAATTATTTTCTAATACAGTCTTTTCCAGGTTGCATAAAGTACGTTCGAACTCGATTCGCGCGGCTCAACAAAAACAAGATCAAAAACAACCAGGTACCGTCAGATGAAAATCTTCAACGCTGTACTGCGAGTTTTACGCCCTGCCTCAGCGCCACGCGGTCTGCCCCGCGCCCGGCCGTTTTACTTCTCCTTCCTTAATGTGCTGTGTGTCGAAAACCACGGCGCGCTGGTCTGCTGCATCCCGGGGGCACCGGTGGTTCGATTGCCCGCCGAGCGCTGATAAACGCAACGTCCAAAAAACCAACAAGAAAGTGGAGACAGACCGTTCATGAAGACCCCGATCCGTTTTACCGCGCTGGCCCTGTCCATGTTGCTGGCCAGTGGTGTTGCCTCGGCCGCCGACCTGAAGATTGGCGTGACCATGTCCGCCTTTGATGACACCTTCCTGACCTACCTGCGTGAAGACATGGACAAGCAAGCCAAGTCCTATCCCAAGGGCGATGGTGTGCAATTGCAGTTTGAAGACGCCCGCGCCGACGTGGTGAAACAACTGAGCCAGGTCGAGAACTTCATCAGCCAGAAGGTCGACGCGATTATCGTCAACCCGGTGGACACCGCCTCGACCGCCAACATCATCAAGGCCGCCACCGCTGCGAAAATTCCGCTGGTGTTCGTCAACCGCCGCCCGGATAGCCCAACCCTGGCCCCAGGCGTGGCAGCGGTGGTGTCCGATGACGTCGAGGCCGGCAAACTGCAAATGCAATACATCGCCGACAAACTCGGCGGCAAGGGCAACATTGTGATTCTGTTGGGCGACCTGGCGAACAACTCCACCACTAACCGTACCAAGGGCGTGAAGGAAGTCCTGACCAAGTACCCCGGCATCAAGATCGAACAGGAACAGACCGGTATCTGGTTGCGTGACAAGGGCATGACCCTGGTTAACGACTGGCTGACCCAGGGCCGCGATTTTGACGCGGTACTGGCCAACAATGACGAGATGGCCATTGGTGCATCCATGGCGCTGAAGTCGGCAGGCAAAAAAGGCGTGTTGATCGCCGGTGTCGACGGCACGCCGGACGGCCTTAATGCGATCACCAAGGGCGACATGACCGTGTCGGCCTTCCAGGATGCCAAGGGCCAGGCCGACAAGTCGGTGGAGACTGCGCGCAAGATGGCTAAAAACGAGCCCATCGAGCAGAACGTAATCATCCCGTTCAAGCTGATCACGCCGGATAACGTCAAAGACTTCAAGTAGCCCTTCATAACAACAATAAGCAAGCAGGGCGGCCACGGTCGCTCTGCTGATGGAGTACCCGATATGCTTGCTCAAGCCACTGTCTCGCAGCCTCCCGGTCTCCAGCCCGCGCTGCTGGAAGAACCCTACCTGCTGGAAATCGTCAACATCAGCAAAGGCTTTCCCGGCGTTGTGGCCCTGGCCGATGTGCAACTGCGCGTGCGCCCAGGCTCGGTACTGGCGCTGATGGGCGAGAACGGTGCGGGCAAGTCGACGTTGATGAAAATCATCGCCGGCATCTACCAGCCCGACGCCGGGGAAATTCGTCTGCGCGGCAAGCCGATTGTGTTTGAAACACCGCTGGCGGCGCAGAAGGCCGGGATCGCGATGATCCACCAGGAACTCAACCTGATGCCGCACATGAGCATCGCCGAGAACATTTGGATCGGCCGCGAGCAGCTCAATAGCCTGCACATGGTCAACCACCGCGAAATGCACCGCTGCACCGCCGAGTTACTGGCCCGTTTGCGTATCAACCTGGACCCGGAAGAACACGTCGGCAACCTGAGCATCGCCGAGCGGCAGATGGTCGAGATTGCCAAGGCGGTGTCCTACGACTCCGACATCCTGATCATGGATGAACCGACTTCAGCCATTACCGAAAAGGAAGTGGCCCACCTGTTTTCGATCATTGCCGACCTCAAGTCCCAGGGTAAAGGCATCGTCTACATCACGCACAAAATGAACGAAGTGTTTGCCATCGCCGATGAAGTGGCGGTGTTTCGTGACGGCCAGTACATCGGCCTGCAGCGCGCTGACAGCATGAACAGCGACAGCCTGATCTCGATGATGGTCGGCCGCGAGCTGAGCCAGTTGTTCCCGGTGCGCGAGACACCCATCGGCGACTTGCTGCTGTCGGTGCGCGACTTGAGCCTGGACGGCGTGTTCAAGGACGTGTCGTTCGACCTGCATGCTGGTGAAATTCTCGGCATCGCCGGGCTGATGGGCTCGGGGCGCACCAACGTGGCAGAGACCATTTTCGGCATCACTCCAAGTTCCAGCGGCCAGATCACCCTTGACGGCAAAGCGGTGCGCATCACCGACCCGCACATGGCTATCGAGAAAGGCTTTGCGCTGTTGACCGAGGACCGCAAGCTCAGTGGCCTGTTCCCGTGCCTGTCGGTGCTGGAGAACATGGAGATGGCGGTGCTGCCGCATTACTCGGGTAACGGCTTTATCCAGCAAAAAGCCCTGCGCGTGCTGTGCGAAGACATGTGCAAGAAGCTGCGGGTGAAAACCCCGTCACTGGAGCAGTGCATCGACACTCTGTCCGGCGGCAACCAGCAAAAAGCCCTGTTGGCGCGCTGGTTGATGACCAACCCGCGCTTGCTGATCCTCGATGAGCCGACCCGTGGCATTGACGTTGGCGCCAAGGCCGAGATCTATCGCTTGATTTCCTTCCTCGCCAGCGAAGGCATGGCGGTGATCATGATTTCCTCCGAACTGCCGGAAGTGCTGGGCATGAGCGACCGGGTGATGGTGATGCATGAAGGCGAACTGATGGGCACCCTGGATCGCGCCGACGCGACCCAGGAAAAAGTCATGCAGCTGGCTTCCGGTATGACCGTAGTCCACTGACGAACCGCACAGAATAAGAAGGTAATTGGCTATGAACGCAATAACAGACAACAAGCCTGCCACGGCACCGGTCAAGCACCGTCGGCGTTTACCCACCGAGCTGAGTATCTTCCTGGTGTTGATCGGCATCGGCCTGGTGTTTGAGCTATTCGGCTGGATCGTGCGCGACCAGAGCTTCCTGATGAACTCCCAGCGCCTGGTGCTGATGATTCTGCAAGTGTCGATCATCGGCCTGCTGGCGATTGGCGTGACGCAGGTGATCATCACCACCGGTATCGATCTGTCTTCAGGCTCGGTGTTGGCGTTATCGGCGATGATTGCCGCCAGTTTGGCGCAAACCTCGGATTTTTCCCGGGCAGTGTTTCCCAGCCTGACCGACTTGCCGGTGTGGATTCCGGTGGCGATGGGCCTGGGTGTGGGGCTGCTGGCGGGGGCAATTAACGGCAGTATCATCGCGGTGACCGGCATTCCGCCGTTTATTGCGACCCTGGGCATGATGGTCTCGGCCCGTGGCCTGGCACGCTACTACACCGAAGGCCAGCCGGTGAGCATGCTCTCGGATTCGTACACCGCCATCGGCCATGGTGCGATGCCGGTGATTATCTTCCTGGTGGTGGCGGTGATCTTCCATATCGCCCTGCGCTACACCAAGTACGGCAAGTACACCTACGCCATCGGCGGCAACATGCAGGCGGCGCGCACCTCGGGCATCAACGTCAAGCGTCACCTGATCATCGTCTACAGCATCGCCGGTCTGCTGGCGGGCCTGGCCGGTGTGGTGGCCTCGGCGCGTGCCGCCACCGGCCAGGCCGGCATGGGCATGTCTTATGAGCTGGATGCGATTGCGGCGGCGGTGATCGGCGGCACCAGCCTGGCGGGCGGAGTAGGGCGCATCACCGGCACCGTGATCGGCGCGCTGATTCTCGGCGTGATGGCCAGCGGGTTTACCTTTGTGGGGGTGGATGCGTATATCCAGGACATCATCAAGGGGCTGATCATTGTGATTGCGGTGGTGATCGACCAGTATCGCAACAAGCGCAAGCTCAAGCGCTGATACCGATTAACGGGCAACACCTATCCAATGTGGGAGCTGGCTTGTTGTGGCGAGCAAGCTTGCTTGCGCTGGGGTGCGAAGCGCCCCTAAAAAGCCTGCTCCAGTTGCGCTGTCGAACGGGAGCAAGCTCCCTCGCCACAGCAAGCCAGCTCCCATAGCTAGTCTTTATCAGACCGTTCTAACCGTTTGTCTTCTATATAGCTCCACAGCACTGAATTTCTTGCTATAAACGCACTCCGATGACCGTTCGCCAAGCCCGTCCTGGTGCCTTTGGGGGTTAATTGGGAAAAAATGCCTGTCTTTTCAGTTGCTGAGCCTTCCAGTCGGCCTTAGACTGCCGCCCCTCTTAAATTGAGTGCCGGGTGGCGCTTGAAATGGACGGCGCCCTTCCGAGGCCTGCGAAGGTCTGCCGGAACGCTCCCTTATTCGCCTTAATGCACGTATTTTTTATAGAGAAATCAATGACAAAGGAAAAGTTGCTGGCCATGCCGGCGGATGACTACATGAATGCCGAACAGCACGCTTTTTTCGAGAAGTTGCTGCAAGACATGAAAGTGGAACACCACGAGCGCATTGAGCAGAACCGCATCGCCATCGAAAGCCTGGACACCCCGGCGGACCCGGCTGACGCTGCCTCTGTGGAAGAAGAGCGCACCTGGCTGGTAAACGCCATCGACCGCGACCAGCGCATGCTGCCGCAGCTTGAGCGTGCCCTGGAACGCATCAAGGAAGATTCTTTTGGCTGGTGCGATGACAGCGGCGAGCCTATCGGCCTCAAGCGCCTGCTGATCAGCCCGACCACCAAATACTGTATCGAAGCGCAAGAGCGTCACGAGCAGATCGACAAGCACCAGCGCCAGGCCTGATGCGCTGAAGTCGGGCATCGCAGCTGTGATGCCCGAAGAAACACCGGTTACGTCCCTGTCTATTGATCTGCTGCAAGCACCCCACGAAAGGCCCATGGATAATGGCCCAATAGTGGCGTTTAATGCAGCAACAATAACGACAAACAGAGGGGTAACGACGATGGCTGGAGACGGATCTCTGATGGGCGCAGCGGCGCCACCGCAAACGGTGGTGCGCGTGCTGCCCGGCTGGCTGACGCCGCTTATGCAGAGCACCGCGCTGGTGCTGGTCCTGCTGGGCCTGTCGTTTGCCGGCTTGCCGCTGTACCTGTGCCTGCCACTGGCCTTGCTGGTGATCTGGCTGCCTGCGCTCAAAGCCCGAGTGCCGCGTGTAGCGCCTGCCCAGGCGATTGATACGCTGGGTGAGCTGACTCGCGATCTTTCCTACACCACCAGTCATAACGCACTTTCCGCTGCCGGCGTGGCCTATTCGGTCAAGCAACTGGCCGCGCGCGTGCAATCGCAATTAGGCGCCGCCAAGCAAATTGTCAGCAGCGCCGAAGTGATGATCGGCACCGAGCAAGTCACCTCTCAACTCAGCCGGCAGGCCTTGGGCGCGGCCAGCCAGGCGCACCAGCGCAGTACTGAAGGGCGCGAAGTGTTGGCTCAATCGATCACTCGCATGCACCAACTGCGCCTGCGCGCCAATGCCAGCCGAGAGTTGATCGAGGCGCTGAGCCAGCGCAGTGAAGAGATTCAGCGCGTGACCCTGGTGATCCAGTCCATTGCCAGCCAGACCAACCTGCTCGCGCTGAACGCCGCCATTGAAGCGGCGCGCGCCGGCGAGCACGGGCGCGGCTTTGCCGTAGTGGCCGATGAAGTGCGTGGCCTGGCCGGGCGTACGGCCACGGCGACGGATGAGGTCGGCGTGATGGTCGCCGATATTCAACAACGCACCGCCCAGGTGGTGGAACAGATTCGCCAACTGTCCGCCGACTTGCACATCGGCGTCGAGCAGGTGGAGCAGGCGGGTGAGCAACTGGAAAATATCGCCAGCCTGGCAGCCGACGTAGAAGGGCAGGTCAACGAGATCGCCCAAGGCACCGACACCAACCGCGCGCAACTCGACAGCCTGTTCCACGCGGTAGAGCAGATGCGCAGCGATTTAACGGTGAGCGACCAGCAGACGCGGCAACTGGCCGAGGTCGCTGTGCAGATGGAAGGACAGGCTGAAACCATCAGTGAGCGCCTGGCTGAAGTCGGGCTGGATGACTATCACCAGCGCATCTACAACCTGGCTCGCGAAGGGGCGAGCCGTATTGGTGAGCAGTTCGAGGCTGACATCGTGCAAAACCGCATCAGCCTGGAAGACTTGTTCGACCGCAGCTACACGCCGATCCCCAACACCCGGCCGAGCAAATACCACACGCGCTTTGATGGCTACACCGACCAAGTGCTGCCGACGATCCAGGAGGCATTGCTGCCGCGCCATGAGGGGCTGGTGTTCGCGATTGCCTGCACACCGCAGGGCTATGTGCCCACACACAACAAGGCGTTCTCCCACGCCCTGACCGGCGATGCACAGGTTGACGCCGTGCAGAACCGTACCAAACGCAAGTTCGACGACCGTACCGGCATTCGTTGTGGCAGCCATCAACAAGCAGTGCTGTTGCAGACCTATACCCGCGATACTGGCGAACTGATGCACGATTTGTCGGTGCCGATCATGGTTAAGGGGCGGCATTGGGGTGGCTTGCGCCTGGGCTATAAACCGGAAGGGGCCAAGGCTGGGCGTTAGGATTGTTACTGTTTATGCAATGGAGCTATTCCGGAGATAGCTTTTTCCACGTGGAATAAAACCGTAGCATGGCCAACATTGTTAGGTAGCTAACTAATGTGGCGGAGAAGCTCCATGCAAAACAAGGTCGATGTCGCCGTGATGATCGGCAGTGGTGTTCCCGAAACCCTGCGTGCGCTGGGCCAGAAAGCCTGTTGGGTGGTGTTGCTCAATGGCGAGCAACGCGGTACGGCATTCGCCAGCCGCAGTGAAGCCGAGGAGTGCAGAGCCGCCTGGCAGGCACTGATGCACCTTGAACAATCAGACAGCCTGCATTGAGGCGTGTTATTTAGACGGGTGCAGGCGCTGGTTCAGCTCATCCACCGGTATTGCCCATTCGGCGTCTTCGCGCAGTTCTTCTTTAAGAAACGCCGCTTGTTGCGCAGACCAGAAGGGTGCGTCGATCAGCTTCACGTCTTCAGGTAGCGGATGCGCGACGATAAAAGCATCGATGGCTTCAGGTGTTGAATCCAGACCGAGTTGATCAAACAGGGTTTCAAGCGTTGGGATTGGCGCGTCCATGGTGGGTTCTCCATGCAAGGTGAGGGATGTTGTGCATGTGAGGCCGGGGACGCGACAGAGTTCAGGATTTGCACAGGTCAGGAATTGAGTGCACCTGAATCCACCGCGGATTTCAGCGCCCTGGCGGCATCTTTGCCGGCAATGGCCGCAGCGTCGACGGTTTTGAACCAACGATCTTTTTCTACCTGATGCGTGGTGACCGTGGTCAGCGGTGGTTTGGCCCGCATAATGATCACCGCTTGAAACTCGCCATCTACTTCTCGCGCATCGCCATGGATGAAAAATTCGCCAATATCAAATTCCGTCACGTATAGCCTTCCCTTCAAGTTAACTGCATCAAGGTCACTGCACTGATGAACGCCGACACGCAAGGGGCAAACTTCAATGGACGGGCCAGTATGGCAGTTGTTGAAGGGCGACGGCGCAGTAAAGTCAGGCGGGTGACGAAACGATCGCAGCGTGAACCGCTTGCAGGTTGGCTTCAAGTTGTTGGGCCAATTCGCAAGCCTTGGAATGCGTGCTGCGAAAGCCTTTGATCCTGCCGCTGGTCACTTCAAGGATATGAAAGAAATTGCGTCCGGCCGGTACCACTTGGTAAAGAACGTAATTGGAGTACCCGTTGGGGTTATGTAAGCAGTAGTATTGGCGCTCGTCTGGACATGATGAACGAGTGCGCGATGACATAACGGCGTGTTGACGTGGTTGCATGCTCAGCTCCTGTCGATCGACCTTGTGGACTTACCAGCAGCGTTTCGAGTGGTTTTGAACCGGGTTGCTGTTTTAGTATTGTCGTCGGCAGCCGATGCCTGGTTCCATTCCGGGTGTTATGTAATGTGTAGGCTGTCGGAAATCGCGTTTTTAACCGGGTTATTCTCTGAAGTGGGTCGGTCCGAGTTCTCGGGCTGCTGAACCTGTGATTTGCTGTGTCGCCTGATGACCTTGCATAAGGTCCATCGTGCATCTGTGTACTAGTCTTATGGCGTGGCAGCAGGTTTCTTCAGTTTTTTACGAATGTGTGATCGAGCCGTAACGGCCGTTTTTTTGTGCTGCCCGCTCTGGCGGTCAGCGCCTTTTTTGATGTGGGGGCGTTTCCTTGGCAGTCAGTAATCTGGATATGCACGCGTTATTCGTGCTGGGTGATTTGCGCGCAAAGTTGGTCAAGCAGTTTCAATCCCGTTTCGTTTACATCACTGAACAGACGCCGGAAGGCATTTACATCGCCGAGATCGATACTGAATCGGCGCTGGTCGTGGATGACAAACCGCGCCTGGAACTCAAGGTCGGCGACCATTTTCGTGCCGCCGTGTTGCCAAGCCGTGAAGGCGGCAAGTTCGAACTGAAGTTTCGTGACATCAAGTTGACGGTGTATGGCTTGGGCGATTACGCCTTTGTTTCGTCGACCGAAGGCCAGGGTATCGTGTTCAAGGAAGGCCACAGCGTGATGCTGGTGTTCGCCGCCAATGAACAATTGCAGGAAGGCTTGACCAAAACCCTCAAGGCCGTGACCGGCAAGGCCGCCAAATGGCGCAAGGGTGAACTGGTGACGTTCAAGGCCAGTGAGTAACTGCTAAACGCCACGTGTATTCTTGCGCCTCCGGAACCTCTACTACAGTTGAGTTGACTTAACTATTCAGAGGCTTCGCGCATCCGCAGCAAAGCCGCCCGCTATGGCTGTGAAAATGCGAGGTGCAAAGGCATGAAAGGATTGAGAACCCTGGTGGTTGCGGCTGCGGCTGCGGCGTTGACGACCATGAGTCTGTCGTTGCCGGTATCGGCTGCGCAAACGCCGGTGCACTTTGCCGACCTGAACTGGGAAAGCGGTAGCCTGATCACCGAAGTGCTGCGCTTTATTGTCGAAAAGGGCTATGACCTGCCCACTGATACGTTGCCCGGTACCACCATTACGCTGGAAACCGCCCTGGCGAAAAACGATATCCAGGTGATCGGCGAAGAATGGGCCGGCCGCAGCCCGGTGTGGATCAAGGCCGAAGCCGAAGGCAAAGTCATCGGCCTGGGCGATACGGTCAAAGGCGCCACCGAAGGTTGGTGGGTGCCGGAATACGTGGTCAAGGGCGACCCGGCCAAAGGCCTCAAACCGCTGGCGCCGGACCTCAAGACCGTGCAGGACCTGGCGCGTTACAAGGACGTGTTCAAAGACCCGGAGTCGCCCGGCAAGGGGCGTTTTCTTAACAGCCCGATCGGCTGGACCTCGGAAGTGGTCAACGCGCAGAAGCTCAAGGCGTATGGCCTGAACGACAGCTATGTGAACTTTCGCAGCGGCTCGGGTGCGGCGCTGGATGCGGAGATCGCGTCGTCGATCCGTCGTGGCAAGCCGGTGCTGTTCTACTACTGGTCGCCAACGCCCTTGATGGGCCGTTACAAGCTGATCCAGCTGGAAGAACCGCCATTTGACGCCGATGCCTGGAAGACCCTGACCGATGCAGACAACCCCAACCCACGGCCGACGCGCTCGTTGGCGTCCAAGCTGAGCATCGGTGTGTCGACACCGTTCCAGCAAGCGCAGCCGCAGATTGCCGAGTTCTTTACCAAGGTGCAGTTTCCGATTGAGCCATTGAATAAAGCCTTGGCGGCGATGAGCGAAAATCACACGGCGCCGCGTGACGTGGCGCAAGTGTTCCTCAAGGAGCATCCTGAAGTGTGGAAGGCGTGGTTGACGCCGCAGGTGGCGCAGAAGGTTGAGGCGAGCCTGAAGTAACCTCCAATGTGGGAGCCGGGCTTGCCCGCGATGGCGGCGTGACAGTCAACTTATACAGGACTGACACACCGCCATCGCGGGCAAGCCCGGCTCCCACATTTGGTTCTCTATTCCAGGTTTAGAATCGGGTTTGTACGGCCAACTCAAACGTCCGTGGCGCGCCCAAATAGTAAGCCGGCGACACATGCGCAAACTCGGCATACACCTCATTGGTCAGGTTACGTACCCGCCCGGTCACCGAGGTATGTGAATCCACTTTGTAACGCAGGAACGTGCCGAATAGCGTGTAGGCCGGCACCGTCTGGGTATTGGCATTATCGGCATACACCTGGGCCACATACCGCGCATCCACACCGCCTTGCCAGTCCTCGGCAACGTCATACGTCAGCCATACGTTGCCCACGCGCTTGGGCACGTTGGTGGGCGTATTGCCCTTGCGCGATACCACTGCGCCGCTGGCGATTTTCTCGTTGAAGTCATCGTACTCGGCGTCCACCCAGGCAAAGTTGCCTTCGGCCAGCAGCCGTGGCGTGATGCGTAACGAACTGGCCAACTCGATGCCCTTGGAGGTCTGCGCACCCACCGGAATGCTGTTGTTCGGGTCCAGCGGGTCGGTGACGGCAAAGTCCTTGCGCTCGATCCTGTAGGCGGCGACGGTGGCCGAACCGCGACCGTCGAGGTAGTCGAACTTGCTGCCGACTTCCCACTGTTTGCCGGTCGACACGTCGAACACTTGAGTGGTGGTGGAAGGTTGCTCCGCTGCGGTGCTGTATTGCACATACACATTGGCCGATGGGATGAACTGATACGTCAGGCCTACGCGGCCGGTGACCGGCTCCCAACTGCGCTTGAAGTGCCGTGGGTTGGTGGCGGTGATCACGCGATGGTTAGTCACATCCAGGTCGATGGCGTCGTAACGCAGTCCTGTGAGCAGCGAGAGTTTATCAGTGAGGCCCAAGCGGTTTTCCACAAACAAGGCTTTGGTGGTGACCTCGTTGGTCTTGTCTTTGACAAAGCCAGGCCGGGTGCCCGGAATGTCGTAGAAGTGCCCGGGGTTGTAGGCATTCGGGTCCACCGTGCTGTTACCTGGCACATTCAGCGGGTTGTTGGTGGTGCTGTTGACCTTGTACTCGAAGCCGCCGGACCAGGTGGTTGACAGGCCGAACACACTGTCGTCATGGCGCAGCTCGAACTGGTTGCCGTGCTGTTCGCCCTGATGGCGTACCTGGTAGGCGGTCGAGCGGTTCACCGCGCTGTTGTCGGCGTTGTACTGGTAGGTTTCCAGGTTGCGGTAGTCACGCTGGCTGTCCAGGTGATACAGCGTGTTTTTCAGTGTGGTGCTGTCGTTGATCCGGTAGTCGATGATCGAACGCATCCAGATCGTGCGTTGCTCGTAACGACCATCGGCGACGTTGTAGTTGTTGAAGCGGTTGTGCTTGTCGATTTTCAACTCACCAGCCTTGGGGTTGAGCACCGGCGTGCCCCAATACGGGCTGTCCTCATGTTCATCCTGGTATTCCAGGGCCAGGGTGTGGGACAGGTTGGGGGTGAGGTCACTGAGCAAGGAGAACGCCAGGCTCCAGGCATCGCGCTGGTCGCGGTCGATGTAACTGTGGTTGGTGTTGCGGCTGACATCCAGGCGCGCGTAGTGCTGCACCTCGGCACCGGGTTCGGTCAGGGCATGGTTGAGGCCAAAGGCCATGCCGGCAGTGTCGTAGCTGCCATAGGTGAGCTGGCCTTCGGCGGCTTGTTCCTCGCGTGTGGCAAGCTTGGTCACGTAGTTCAGCGAGCCGCCCACTGAGCCGGCGCCGTTGATCAGGGAGGAGGGGCCGCCGACCAGCTCAACCCGGTCATAGATCCATGCATCCACCGGCCGCGCCAGGCCGGTGGCGACGTTGATGCCGTTGAACATCTGGGTGATCTGGCTGCTGGTAAAACCACGATAGGACACAAACCCGCCAAACCCCGGCGGCGCACTGGCGTTGACGCCGGGCAAGGTGTTGGCCGCATCGCGGAAGGTTTTTGCGCCATGGCGCTCAATGTCGTTGCGGTTGGCAATGGCCACCGACGCCGGGGTTTCGCGCACGCTTAAACCCAGGCGTGACGCCGTGCCGCTGGATTGGTCCAGGGCCAGGCCCGGTTCGCTGGTTTGTTCGCCATCAATGGTGGTGGGGGCCAGCTCGAGCGCCCAGCCACAGACAGGCAGGCAGCCGAACAGGCCCGCCAACAAGGGTAAATGTTTCATGGTTGAATCCTGAAAATCTTGGCTTGAAAACAACGCACAGTCCTCCGCAGTCCTAAAGGGAGCGGTGGTCGATGCAGATCAGAAAGCGCAGGGATCAGGCGAAAACGGGAGGCGCGCGCGGGTTGGCCGTGGGCCAGGTGAAGCGGGCAGGAATATCAGCGGCAAGCACCACCGCTGGCGGCGGCGCGTGCGGTTGGGGCAACACCGCCACATTGAGGCTGGAACTGAGTGCCGGGCCCATGCCGCCGGTCGAACACAACGGGCAACCGAACGCCTTGGACAGCGTCGGCAGGTTCTCGTCGGTGGAGTTGTTCTGTGCCGGCGCCTGGGTGCGCGGGTCGACCGTACAAAACTGGCCGCCGATGCCGTTGAGCTGCATGCCCAGCATCTGCCCATGTCCAATACTGCACGCGAACACATTGAACAGGACGCAGCAATACAGCATCCAGGCAATGAGTGAGCGGTCGGCACGGGCGATTTTCATGGGGCGGCACTTTACCATCAGCCGCCGACGAAATGCCTACAAAAAATCTCAGGCCGACTATCCTCATTCGCACATTTAAGGGAGCGCCTGCCATGAGCTTTTTCGTCGCACGCTGGATCGTCGCGATTTTTACCTGCATCAGCATGGTGCATCTGTACTGGGCCGCCGGCGGCAAGCTCGGCAGCCTGGCCGCCATCCCCGAATTGCCCGGCGAGTTCGCCCAGGGGCCACGGCCGGCGTTCAAACCGTCGGCACTGGGCACGTTTCTGGTGGCGATGGGCTTGGTGGCGATTGCCTTGCTGGTGTGCCTGCGTGCCGGGTTGTACTTTTCGCCGGTGTCCCACGGCGCGCTGCAATGGGGCATCAGTGCGATTGCCTTGGTGATGTTCGCCAGGGCGATTGGCGATTCGGAACTGGTGGGTTTTTTCAAGAAAGTGAGCGGGTCACGATTTGCCCGTTTGGACACCTATTTTTATTCACCCTTGTGCCTGGTATTGGGCGCGGGTTTATTGATCGTGGCGTGGAACTGATAACAAAGCACACAAAAACCACATAGCCAACAAAACCCACTTGACACGCCCCCAGGCGCGAGCGTTTATTGACGTACCCACCGGACTCATGTGCAGACGGCCCAGGATACTCAATGAACACAGACCTCTTGATGCCCACTGTGATCGACGCTGCCGAGGCCATTCGCGCGGGCACGCTGTCTGCGGTACACCTGGTCGAGCAAAGCCTGCACGCAATCGAAACCCACAATCCCACACTCAATGCGTTTGGCGACGTGTACGCCGACTCGGCATTGGCGCAAGCGCAAGTGCTGACCGAAGAGGCCAGGGCAGGGCAGTTGCGTGGCCCGCTGCACGGCGTGCCTTTTGGTATCAAGGACCTGTTTTCCACCGCCGGCCTGCGCACCACCCGAGGCTCGTTGACCGGCCTTGAGCATGTGCCCAGCCAGGATGCGCCGATCATTCGCCGCCTCAAGGACGCCGGTGCAATCATCCTCGGCAAAACCGCCACCACTGAATTCGGCTGGACCGGCGCCAGTACCTCGCGTGTGTTCGGCAACGGGCGCAATCCCTGGAACCCACAGCTCACCAGCGGTGGTTCCAGCTCCGGCTCGGCGATTGCCGTGGCGGCACGCATGGTGCCGGGCACGCTGGGTTCCGATGGCGGTGGGTCGGTGCGCATTCCGGCGGCGTTCTGCGGGGCGTTCGCCATGAAAGGCTCCCTGGGCCGCATTCCGACCTGGCCTTGGTCTGCCACCGAAATGCTCAGCCATGCCGGGCCGATCACGCGCACGGTGCGCGACAGCGCTTTGTTGTTCGACATCCTTTCCGGGCCGGATCCGTTGGATCATCAGGCCTTGCCCGCATTGACCGAATCCTGCCTGGCGCGCTGCGACCAGCCACTGGGGCCGCTGCGGGTGGCGTATTGCCCGACATTGTTCAACACCCCGGTCGACCCGGTCATTGCCGCTAGCGTCGAAGCCGCCGTGTACAACCTGGCGGAACGCTTGCCGGTCACCGTGACCACCTTGACGCTGGACTGGCAGGACCCACTCGCCACATTCGAAACCTTGTGGGTCGGCGGACGCGGCATTGCCTACGGCAAAGCCCTGGCGGATCGCCTCGACCAACTGGACCCAGGCTTTGCCGCGCTGATCCAGCGCGCGGGCGATTACGACCTCGGTGACTACCTCAAGGCCGTGCAACAACGGGCGCACTTCGCCAACCAGGTGCACGCGCTGTTCAACGACTATGACGTGTTGCTGCTGCCCACCCTGCCAACCCTGCCGTTCGCCGCCGACCAGGTCGCGCCCGAAGGCTGGCCGGGCGCGGACGGCGCGGTGCCCTGGGCACGTTGGACGCCCTTTACCTACCCGTTCAATATCACCGGCAACCCCGCTGCGAGCCTGCCTTGCGGCTTCAGCCCGAGCGGCTTGCCGATTGGTTTGCAAGTGGTCGGCCCGCGCTTTGCCGACGCCCAGGTGTTGCAGTTCTGCGCCGCAGTAGAAGCCATTGCGCCTTGGGACCAGCACCTGCCGCCGCTGTTGTTGTAGTGCCTGATTGCCCCGTGGAGCCGGCTCGTTAGAGGCCTGCCCTGGACAGATCCTTTTGTAGTGTTTCTGCCCTTTCACACCCCGATGAGTGAGAGGTAAACGTGACCCGATCAATCGCCGTCAGTCGTCCTTTGCCCCCCGCCGGACTGGTGCATGCCGCGTACCGTGGTGGGCGCAAAGCGCGCGATACTGACGGCTCGAATTTGCCTTGGAATGCATCCTTTATGCTCAATCAGCCGCGTCTCGACGAAATCATGCTCATGCTCACCCAACATCAGCGCGTCAAGGCGTCGGACCTGGCGCAAGCGCTGTTCGTCAGCGAAGAAACAATTCGCCGCGACTTCAAATACCTGGAGGAGGCCGGCAAGTTGCGTCGCATCCATGGCGGCGCGATCTTGCCCAGGCTTAACGAAGAGCAACCGCTGCAAGTGCGCACCCGCATCAAGGCCCAGGCCAAGACCCGCATGGCAGTCTGTGCTGCCAAACTGGTCAGCGAGGGCATGGTGCTGTTTCTCGATACCGGCACCTCGACCCTGGCCCTGGCCCAGCAATTGATTGGTTTCAGCCAACTGCGCATCATCACCAACTCGCTGGACATCGCGCAGTTGATCACCCAGCAAAGCAGTAATCAGGTGCTGGTGGTGCCCGGTGATGTGCGCCGTAATGACAATGCGCTGATCGGCGCCCACACCCTGGAATTTGTCCGGCAGTTTCACTACGACATCGCCTTCATGGGCATCGGCGCGGTGGACTTGCAGCTGGGCTTCATGGACTACCAGGAGCCCGAGGCGCTGCTGCGCCGCACCCTGACCCAACATTGCCTGCGCAGCGTCATCCTCGCGGACGACGCCAAGTTCGGCCATCGCACGTTCATCAACACACTGCCGTTCAGCGCCATCACCACTTTGGTCACCAATCGCCCTCCGTCCGCGGAGTTTGCGACCTGCCTGGAGCACGCCCATGTCGACATCCTTTACCCCTGAGTGGCTGTCTCCCAGTGAGGCGGACGTCGAGGCCTTCGAGACGCTGTTTCGCGACAGCTCAGCCATCGGTGCGACACCGGCAGGTGGTTTGCACCGCCTGGCCGCATCGGCCGAAGACGGTGCGGTGCGCGACCTGTTCAGCGCGTGGCTGCGTGAGCGCGGTTTCGACGTGCGCGTAGACGCCATCGGCAATCTGTTCGGGCTGATCACCTTCAACCCGGACGCCCCCTATGTGCTGTGCGGCTCGCACTTGGACAGCCAGCCCAGCGCGGGGCGTTTCGACGGTATCTATGGGGTGTTGGCTGGCGCAGTCGCCATCGCCAGCCTGGCGCGCCAACTGCACGAGCGCGGCGAAACCCCGGCGTGCAACCTGGCGGTGGTGAACTGGACCAACGAAGAAGGCGCGCGCTTTCAACCCAGCCTGATCGGCAGCAGCGTGTTTACCGGCGACCTGGCCCTGCACGAAGCCTGGGAATGCCGCGATGGCGACGGCATTCGTCTCAAGGATGCGCTGCAAGCGATCGGCTATCTGGGGGACGGCCTGGTTGAACTGGATGTGGCCGGTTATGTGGAAATCCACGTTGAACAAAGCGACGGTCTGGAAAGCCAAGGCCTGGACATCGGCGTAGTGCGTGAAACCTGGGCGGCGCTCAAGCAGCGTATCCGTTTCGACGGCGAACAGAACCACACCGGCCCAACCCCGATGGCCGCCCGCAAAGATGCCTTGCTCGCGGCGGCGCATGCGATAACCACCGTGCGCGCCGAAGCGGACGTGCACGGGCTGCAGTTTCACAGCTCGGTAGGGCGCCTGGAAATTTACCCCAACTCGCCGAACGTGGTGCCCTCGCGCGTCACCTTGCATGTGGAATACCGCTCGCCGGATACGGCATTGCTGGCGGTTGCCGGTTATCGGCTGGATGCCTGCCTCAAGGCCGTCGCTGCATCGACCGCCACCACATACGAAGTCGAAAGCCGCGCCCTGCGTGCGCCCATCGCGTTACACCATGGTTTTGCCGAATTGGCCTACGGCGTCGGTCAACAACTGGGGCTGGCGGTCGGCAACACTGTCACGGTCTCCGGCCACGACGCCATCAGCCTCGGCCGGCATTACCCGGCATGCCTGTTGTTCATTCCGAGCAGCAACGGCGTGTCCCATAACGAGGCGGAACTCACCCATGACCGCGACATGCGCACCGGCCTGCAGATGCTGACCGCGCTGCTGCATTGCGCCTGTACTTCCCCCAACGCTTACCGGTGAGGGACGCCATGTCCAACTGTTCCTACGCACTGTCGCGCCTGATGGGCGCCCTGGAGTCCGCCGGCCTGTCTGCCCATGTCGAGGTCTCGGACGGCACTGCCGGTATCGCCTCGCCGATACGCCTGGCCACCGAGTGGACCGGCTTTCACCTCACGGCGCCCTGGGGCCAGTGCTACGCCAAAGTGCTGCACGACGATATGCGTGCGCTGATCGACATCGAGCGCACCGGCCGCGCCACCCAACTGGCGGCTGACTGTGACGTGACCCCCGGCGTGCGCCTGGTGGATGTGGCTGCCGGCGTGCTGCTGCTGGATGCCTTGCCGGCCCACGAGTGGCGTTGGGCACGGCTCGATGAGTTACTGCAACCCCAGCGCCTGCAAGCGCTGTGGGCCTTGAAGCGGCAGTTGCACGTCGGCACCTCACCGGGCTTCAACCGTTCGCCGTTGCAGGATATCCAGCACCTGCGTGAGCTGTGCAGCCGTGACGGCGTGGGCCTGCCCGCTGATCATGGGTGGATTGAAACCTGCATCGATCTGGCCTGGACCGCGCTGCAATTGAGCCCTGGCACCTGCGTGCCCTTGCACGGCGACGGGCTGGCGAGCAATGTGATGATCGGCCCCGGCGGCGCGTTGCAATTGATCGACTTCGACTACGCTGGTTGCTTTGACCCGTGGTACGACGTGGCCGTCAGCCTAAACGAGTTGTATGCCTTTGAAAGCCAGTGGCGTGACGGCATCAAGGCCTGGGCCGGTGAGTGTCGCGAGTGCGATTACGCCCGCTGCCGCCTCTATGCGCTGATCAATGATTGGTATTGGACGCTGTGGGGCTTGTGGGTCGGCGCGACCTCAACGCGGCCCCTGGAGTTCTCCAAGGTGGGGCAGTGGACCTTGCTGCGCTGCCGGCAGAGCTTGCAAGACCCGCGATTTGAAAGTTGGTTACGGCAGGTACAGGAGGGGCAGGCATGAAAGCAATGGGTGAGGCCTGTACGCCTCAAGAATGCCAATTGGAGGCGGCAGTGCGCGGCGTGCGCGATTGGAGCGGTTCGGGCATTCGTTACGAGCCGGTCAGCGGCGGGATCTCCAACAGCAACTGGCGGGTCGAGGTCAGCGGACTCGACACCGCCTACTTCTTCAAAGTACCCGGTGCCGGCACCGAGATGTTTATCGACCGGCGCACCGCCCATGACGCCAGCGTCAAGGCCGCGCAAACCGGCTATGGTGCGCCGGTGTTTGCCTTCCTCGAAGAGTTTGGCGTTGAAGTTTTCGAGTTTATGGAAGGCTGGCGCGCCTCTTCGAATCAGGACTTTCTCGACCGCGATGTGCGCCATAACGCCCTGCATGCGCTGAAAGCGTTCAACGACCAGTCGCCGCTGTGCCAGACCAAAACCGTGTTCGACATGATTGCCGAGCATCAGCGCCAGGTCGAAGAACTGCAGGGCTGCACGCCCAGCGATGATGCCTGGCTGCGTCGCCAATGTGACCGGGCGCGTGGCGCGTTGCAAGCGTCGGGCATCGACTTGGCGCCGTGCATGAACGACACGCTGGCGGGTAATTTCATGCTCAATGACCGCCGCCAGATTCGCCTGGTGGACTTTGAGTACGCCTCCAATAACGACCGTCATTACGAGCTGGCGCTGTGGTTTGGCGAGATGTTCTTCACCGACGAAATGGAACTGGCGCTGATCGAAGATTATTTCGGCCAGGTCACCCCGCAACGGCTGGCGCGGATCAAGTTGCACAAGGCCCTGGCCGACATCAAATGGTCGACCTGGGCGATGGTCCAGCACGCGGTGTCGCAGCTGGATTTCGACTTCTACAAATACGGTGCCTGGAAGCACATGCGCGCACGTAGCGTGATCAATGATTCGCAATGGGAAACCTGGCTAAGACAGGCCTGAGCCTGCGCCAGCACAATAACGACGAGTCACCCTGTAGCTCCTTTGGCGCTGGTTTGCGCTGACGTTTCACTGCTTGATTTTTTGATTGATCACACAACAAACCGATCCAGAAATTCAAGGAGCACCCTCCATCATGAAACCCGCAAGCGCGTCACCCGCACGCCTGAGAAACCAGATCTTTGGCGCCTACTTCTTCCTGTTGTTGATGCTGGCGTTGTTCCCGCCGTTTTACTTGAGCGTGAGTGGCAGTCGCGCCTTGGTGGTAGGCATCCCGCTGCCGATTTTCTATTGGATCGCCATTGCCGTACTCGCAGCACTAGGGGTGTGGGGGTTGTATCTGGCCGAGCTCAAGGCCGGTGATATTCCTGACGAGGAGGGCGTGTGATGATCAGCACCAGCAGCGATGCCCACTTGTTCATTACCTTCGGTGTGATCGGCCTGTTCCTGGCCGGGATGATCGCCGTGCTCTATGCCACCAACCGCGAAAGCACCAGTTTTTCCGACTACGCCGTTGGCGGGCGCTCTTACGGGCCGTGGTATATCGCCATGTGCTACACCAACTCCTGGTGGCCGGGCTCGACCTTCACCGCGTTTTTTGCCCTGAGCGTCGGCGGCGCCTTGGGTTTCTACGGCATGGTCTATGCGACCCTGGGCGTGACCGCGATGTACCTGATGGCCAGCCGCGCCTGGACCTGGGGCAAACGCTTCAACCTGCGCACCCAGCCGGACCTGCTGGGCATGCGCTTCGACAGCCCGGCGGTAAAACGGGTGGCCTCGATTATCGGCATCATCTCGGTGTTTCCATGGGTGGTGATGGGCATCCAGGCCCTGGCGATGCTGTTCCAGTTCGCCAGCTTCGGACGTTGGGGCGTCACCACCTGCCTGTTTGCAGGCGTGGCGGTGGTACTGATCCGCCAATACTGGACCGTGAGCATGGGCATGCGCGGGTTGATCATGACCGACATGTTCCAGGGCCTGATCGCCTACGTGGTGTGCGCCGGGGTCTGCGTGTTCCTGCTGTTCGGCGATCAGGCCGCGTTTTCCAACCTCGCGCAATTACCGGAAAAAATGCTGCAAATTCCCGGCGCCGCCGGCACCGGTTATGGCCCGATGTACATGTTCAGCCTGATCTTCACCGGCGTGATCGGCTCGATGTGCTGGCCGATGAGCTTCCAGCGCATCTACACCGCCAGCGGCGTGCGCGCGGTGAAAAAGGGCACGCTGTACACCATGCTGTTGGTGGGCGGGTTCTACGGCATTCTCATGCTGTTCGCCGCCGCCATCAGCCAGGACCCCAACGTGCTGGCCCACCCGCAACAAGGCTGGTTCCTCTCGCTGTTCGACATTGGCGGGCCATGGCTGCTGGCGCTGGCCATCGTCATCGTACTGGCCGCCAGCATCGGCCACGTCGACGGCTGCGTGCAGGTCTGCGGCACCCAGTTTGCCAACGACCTGGCCACCTGGAACACCCCACGCACCGACCGCCAACTCACCTTACTGGCCAAGGCCGGCATGGTGGTGTTTATCGTCGCCGCCTCGGTGCTGGCCTACCTGACCTTTGATTATTCGCGCCTGCAATTACTGGCGCAGATCTCCTACCAGGGCATCATTCAACTGGCCGTGCCGCTGTTCTTCGGCATTTTCAGTCGCCGTGGCAACAAACAGGGCGCTATTGCCGGCATGTTGGCGGGGATTATGGTGGCGATTGTACTGACCACGCTGTACCCGGATGACATTCCAGCGCTTGGGTCGTTGACCAGCGGGATTGTGGGGCTGGTGGTGAATGCTGCGATTTTTGTGGTGTGCGCGCTGGTGATCAAGCCGAGCGTGGTGGAGCAAGCGCGGGTGGAGGGGTTGTTTGAGATGGCCGCGAGTGGGCGTGGGGTGCAGGTGGGGGCTGCGCCGGTTATGAGTTGAAGGTGGACAGGGGCTGCGGTGAGTGGCCCCTTTCTTTCGTATGAAAGGTCTTCATGCAGTCAGTTGCGCAAAAAGTATAAATCAGACATTGAGTTATTGATTTGTATGGCCTTTCCTGCTTTCAAATACTCATCGAACTCACGTTTGAGCCTATTTTGGTTGGTGTATTTCTTATATTTTTGCGGTACTTCGCAAGCGTATGTATATAACCGCCAAGGATCGAAGCCGTCTACTCGATCATTTGGGCCGTAATCAAAGTCGATACATATCTCGGACAGGTAAACTCTACAGCCAATGCCATGTAACTCGTAGGTCACGTCATTGGTGACGATTCCCCTTTGTGGGATTTTCTTGGACCGCCAAAGGCTGAGCAAGTTTTTGGTCCCGAATGAGCGGTCAAGCAAATCTGTGGCTTTTTTTACCTGTGTTAAATATTCGGTGATCAAATTTTCCAGGGTCTGGGTTTTCATCGTCTGGGTTTCTCCAATCGATCGAGTCCAACTGCATCTGAGGCATCTAACACGTCTTTAGTACTGCTAAACGAGCTTTTGTGACCATCTATGTTTTCGATGAGTCTTATGGTGACCGGTGTATGGGTTTGTCTTGCGGCCGAAGCTCGATGGTGACCATCAACAATATACCTCCGCTCGTTATGTTCAACTACGTCAATGGGGCTTTTTACGTCATAGCCGTTGCTTCGCATGCTACGGGCAATATCTTCGACTCGTTTGGTTGAGCGTTTGCCTTCGATGCTGTGCGTGCGACTTAACGTAGTTGCGTTAACTCCATGGATTAGAGGCGTCGACGGAAGCCCTTCATCCACAGATGCTACGAGGGTTGGATCGTCTGCACTGATTTGTGGTTTGCAACCGTCCTCACCAGGGCAAGTACTTAGCCCCAGCGGGTCGACCCACCCCGTAGGGTTAGGCACATACTGGTACGCATTAATCCCACCCGCCAGCTTCACCGGGTCCGGCGTCAGGTAACGACCAATATCTGGATTGTAGTAGCGATGGCGGTTGTAGTGCAGTCCGCTTTCCGCATCAAAATATTGGCCCTGAAAACGCAGCGGGTTGTCGATGTTTTTGACGTCTAGACGGGCTATTTCCCCATAGGCGCGGTAGTGCGCGGACCAGACGATTTCGCCTTCGGGGTTTGTCAGTTCCTGCGGCGTGCCGAGGTGGTCGAGTTGGTAGTGGAAGGGCTTGGTGTCTTCTGGGCCAAAACCTTCCAGTAGTGCTAGCGGCCGAAAACTGTCTGGCTCGTAGAGGTAACTGCGATGCCGATCCGCGTGGTGTTCGGCTACCAGCTTGTCGCCTTGCCAGAAAAACTCCGTGGTTATGTCGTTAACGGTTTTGCTGATCCGCCGCCCAAACGGGTCATAGCGATAGCTGGCGGTTTGCCCGTTTGGTTGAGTAATACCCACCAGCCGATGCTGGCAGTCGTAGCGGTACTCGGTGACGAGCTGATGACCCTTGCCACGTCGCTGTCGGATCAGATTGCCGAAGGCGTCGTAGTCGTAGTGATGATCGCCCTGAATCATCAACCGGTTCCCCGCCACGATGTCCGGGCCTGGGCGGTCTTGCATGAGGAGGTTGCCAGCCGGGTCGTGGCCGAAGCGTTCCTGCACGTCTTGCGAGTGGTCGGCGCGGGTCAGGCGGGCGAGGGGGTCGTAGTGGTAGTGGTGTTCGCCTTTGCGGGTATCTAGCAGGCGGGTGAGGTTGCCGGTTTTGTCGTAGTCGTATTGGCGTTGGTATAGCGTGTGTTGCTGTTGGCTGACGGCGTGGGCGTGCAGGCGGTTTTGGTCGTCGTAGTGGTAGTGGCTGAGGAGGTGGCCCTGCTGGCGTTGGTGTTCGCGGCCGGTTTTGAACAGGTGCGAGGTGAGGGTTTCGCCGTTCAGCTCGACAGTTGAAAGGTGGCCTCCTTTGTCGTGGTTGAACACCAGCCGGTTATTGTCCGGGAGGCGCAGGTTTTTAAGTTGGCCGCAGGCGTCGTAGCCGTAACGCAAGGTGCCCCAGCCTTGGTGTTCGGCGGTGAGGCGGTTTTGTGGGTCGTATTCGTAGGCCAGCGCCCAGCGGCCGTCGTCGACGCTTAGGAGGTTGCCTTGGCGGTCGTAGGCATAGTCGACAACATTGCCGTCTGGCAGGGTTTTTCTTACGAGGCGCCCGGCGTGGTCTCGCTTGTAACGGGTAACGAGCTGACTGCCGTCGTCGCCGTGTTCGGTTTTTTCCGCCAGGTTGCCGTTGAGGTCATACACGTAAGCCGTGCGCTGGCCGTCAAAGCCGATTTCCTGCTGGATCAGGCCATTGGGGTGGTAATCGAGTTGGTAGGTTTCGCCTGCCTCGTTTTCGATCGAGGTCAGCAGCAAGCGCGCATTGTCGTAGCGGTACTTGACGTGGGTGCCATCGGCGTTGATACGGCGGCTGATCAGGTGCAGGCCGTCGGCGTATTCGTAGCGGGTGACGTGGCCAAGTTCGTCGTGTTCGGCGGTGATTTTTCCGTAGGCGTTGTAGCTGTATTCGCGCGTCGCGCCGCCTGGCAATACGACACGAATCAACCGACCCACGCTGTCCCACTGAAACTGGGTCAGCGCTCCCTGTTCATCCTCGCGGGCAACCTGTCGTCCGAGGTCGTCATAGCGATAACGCTTGATACCCCCATTGGGCAGCAACTCCTCAAGCAACTGCCCACGCTCATTCCAGACCAGCCGATGGCAACTGTTATCGGGAAACCAAACCCCCGTCAGTTGCCCATATTTGTTGTAGCTATAGTCCGTGATATTGCCGTCAGGATCGGTCTTGCGAATGACGTCGCCCTGATCATTGCGCTCATATTTCCAGACGGCGAGACCACGCCTTACGACCCGTACGAACCCGTTGTCATGCTCGTAGGACGTCGGCTCATCGTCCCCCGGAAACAGCGCCACCAAGCGTCCGGCGTCGTCGTACTGATACGCCGTCACCGCCCCAAGCGGATCCTGCTCGACCGTCAGCCGGCCCTTGTCGTCATAAGACTTGAAGTGTTCAGCGCCGTCCGGATCAATCCGTTGCACCAGCCGCGCGCGGTCATCGTGGACATACACTTCCCGGCTGCCATCGGCGTTATGCACCGTGACACGGCCGTCATCGCCCCAGGCATACCGCGTATCCATCTGCGAAAAGCTGGCCCAATGCCGAACACACCGCGCCGCCTTACCCGCCCGTTCCCATTCCCAAAAGAAGCTCGCCCCACCGGCCAACCCACGCTCAAGAATGACGT
Organism: Pseudomonas sp. B19125; assembly: GCF_044218855.1. NCBI lineage: Bacteria > Pseudomonadati > Pseudomonadota > Gammaproteobacteria > Pseudomonadales > Pseudomonadaceae > Pseudomonas > Pseudomonas sp. B19125. The sequence continues at coordinate 4,208,999 of NZ_CP162589.1, read as the reverse complement.
GCTGCTCGTCGTACCGATAAACCTCGCTTTCACCTACAGCATTGGTCGCAGAAACCAGTCGGCCAAGTTCGTCATAGGCGTAGGAAACAACTTTCTGCTCGGTGACCCATTCAAACGGCTCATGCCCTTTGGCCCGATGAACCTGATAGTCCACCGCCACAATGCGGCCCAATTCATAACGCAAAAACAGCGAGCGGCCTACGCCATTATCCAGCCGCTCAACCCGCCCCAAACGATCGCGGAAAACCCGCAACCGGTTGTCATATGCATCGCTGATGGCTGTCAGCACACCCTCTTGAAAGTGGTAGAACCGCGACGCCTGGGCCAGCACCAGTTCATCGGGCAAGTCGCCCAAGTAGATCGCCGCTTCAGCCAAGCTATTGGTAATCGCCGGTCGATTAGCGGTAGGCAGCACAAACTCAGTACGGCGGTTCTCATGATCCGTCCACACCACCGAATCACCGGAAACACAAAGCCGCTGCGCCAGCGAATGGCTCCAGCCAAACCCCAACCCGCAATCCACTTCCACCGCACTGGTGCGATACACCCGCGTCCACTCAAACGGCAAAATCCCGTCCAACGTGCCATCGGTGAGGGTCAGCAGTTCCTCGCCGGTAACCATGGACACCGGGCAACCGTTGGTAACGGTTTTGTCCGCAGGAGCCGCCGCATCGCCATTCAGGTTCTTGCCCGAAGCAGGCACGTCATCAACGTGTTCTTTTTGCTTAACCACCGCGTTTTGCCGCGCCCGCCAGCGCATCTGCAGCGTGCCTTGCTTCAACCCGCCAACCACTCCGCGAACCGCCACCGCCTTGTAACGGTCCACCGCCTGCATGAATTTGGTCAGCATCCCGAGCAGGCTCCTGACAAAACCCACAGCGGCATCCAAAATCCGCGCGCCATACTTGGCCAGCCGCAAGCCGAGATAAGCCACGCCCGCCGCCGGCAACGCGATGGTCAGTACTGCGCCGATCACCAGATCAATCAGCAGCGACACTACAAAGCCCGCCGCCGTCTCGGCTATCTCGCCGGGTGGCAGTGCGTCCAGCCAGAGCATCGCGGTGCGCAGCATCAGGTACAGCGCGGCCTCATCGCTGGCCAGTAACATGGCCTGTTCCATGACCTTGGGCGCATCGGTGGCCAACTGCGCCAACCTGGCGGCCTCGGCGCCGAGTTGCTCAGCAAATTTCAGCGGGTCTTCAAGAATCGCCTGAACCAGCTTGATGCTGTCCCATACATCGCGGATTGCCGCCCAACTGCCCGCCAGCACGCCGCTGCCAATCGCGCTGGCAGTCGATTGTTGCCAGTACGGTTTGAAATCTTTCCACTGCTCGCGCAGCCAGTGCTCCAGGTCGGCCGTCAGCCCTGCGTAAGAGGCAAACAGCGCGTCCACTTGCTGCGCAGAAACGCCGCCCTGCACCCGCACCTGATAGCGCCCACCAGCGGCGCAAAAATGCGAACCCTTGCCATGTTCATCGAGCATGACAAGCGTGGAACTGCCGTCATCCAGCCCGACAACCTCCACCGGGATATCGCCGATCGGCACGTCATACACTGATTCGAACAAGCTCTGGATTTTAAGCTCGCCGCCCGCCGGGCACAGGGCCACGGTGGAAAATCCCATGTCAGTAATACTCACGGACTGTTGCGCATCGCCAACCCGCAGCACACGGTCCATCCCCAACAGCGACGGCATGTCGGCAGCATGGCTGAGCGTATCCAACGCCCGCGCATACCAGGCGTCCATCTGCTGGCGATACTCCGCCAGGCTCCGATGAAAGCCGTTGAGCTCATGTTCGATAAAGGCGATGTGGGCGGCGTTGGTCATCCGTGACGTCTCGGCAAAAAATGGCAAGGCGTCGGAGTCTGCTGCAGGAAAAAGCCGCTGGACGAATGGTTGGAAAAATCAGAATGGGATGACGCAGGACGGGTAAAAACCGCGAAAAACTATCCCGAAGGACTACGCAAAAAAGCGAACCGGCTCATTGCAATAAAGTCATGCAAATAAAAATTACTCTCATCCTTGCCCGATTTGGCGACATGGCCGTCATGGTTAATAGAACCTCCATTACGCAGGATTTCCCATGTCGCGCCTTGCTCGTCCCTTGCACCCACTGGCCCTGTCGGTGGCGATGGCTTTTGCCGCTGTGCCGTTGTTCGTCGTCCAGCCATTGTTTGCCGAAGAAACCGGCAGCGCGTTGCGCCGTTTTTCGGTTCCCGCGGGTGATTTGAGCCAATCCCTCAATCGTCTCGCCGAGCAGGCCGGGCTGGTACTGGCGTTTGATGCAGGCTTGACGCGCGGCAAGCACAGCAACGGTGTGAGCGGGCAATACGACACCGACGTGGCATTGGCGCAATTGCTCGCCGGCAGTGGCTTGCAGGCCATCAAGATCTCCGCCGACCGCTATCGCCTCGAAGCGCTCCCGAACGATGGCGGCGCCATGCAGTTGCAGGCCACCACCATCAGCGGCGCCTACCAGAGCGAAAGCCCCACTGGGCCGGTGGCGGGTTATGTCGCCACCCGCAGCCTGTCGGGCACCAAGACCGATACCGCGCTGATCGAGACGCCGCAGTCGATTTCGGTGGTCACCAAGGACCAGATGCGTGCGCAAAACGCCGAAAGCCTCAACCAGATCCTGCGCTACAGCGCCGCCGTGGTGCCGGAGACCCGTGGGGCCACGGCTTCGCGCCTCGACCAACTGACTATCCGTGGCTTCGCCCCGGCAACCTACCTCGACGGCCTGCGTATGCCATCGAGCCGAGATGCCTTGCCGCAAAAAGACGCCTTCGACCTGGAGCGCGTCGAAGTGCTGCGCGGCCCGGCCTCGGTGCTGTACGGGCAGGGCACGCCAAGCGGGGTGATCAACATGGTCACCAAACGCCCGCTGGACACGCCGTTTCATGAAGTCGGCGTGGAATACGGCACCTTCAACAAGAAGCGCACTACCTTTGATTTAAGCGGCCCGATTGATGATCAGGGTGTGTATGCCTATCGCGTGGCGGGGTTGTTCGATGACGCCGATGGCCAGGTCGACCACACCGAAACCCGCCGCCAGTCGCTGTCCAGTGCCTTCACCTGGCGCCCGGACGATGCTACCTCGCTGACCTTGCTTGGGCATTTTCAGAAAGACCCGAAGGGCGCGTCCTACGGGTCGGTGCCAGCCTGGGGCTCAGTGCTGCGCAGCCCTACGGGACGCAAGATCGATGTGGACTTCTATGACGGTGAAAAGAACTTCGAAAAAAGCGACCGCGAGCATTACTCCCTCGGCTATGCCTTCGAACATCACTTCAACGACGTGTGGACGGTGCGCCAGAACGCCCGTTACCTGCGCGCCGAGGGCGTCTATCGCAGCATCTATAACAGCTACCTGATGGGCGACTACCGCACCTCCAAGCGCTCGACCATCGCTGCCGATGTGGACATGGATGCCTACACCCTCGATAACCAGGTGCAGGCCAAATTCGACACTGGTTCGTTGCAGCACACGCTGTTGATGGGGCTCGATTACCAGAACACCCGCACCGACACCAAGACCGGTTATGGCAGTGGCCCGAACCTGGATATCTTTGATCCGGTCTACGGCGCGCCGGTCACCACACCCGCGTTCATCACCGACGCGACCTCGCGCAGCGAGCAGACCGGTGTTTATCTGCAAGAGCAAATGAAGTGGGACCAATGGGTGTTGTTGCTGGGTGGTCGCTATGACTGGGCCAGCACCGACAGCACCACCAAAACCATCAGCTCCGGCACCAAGAGCAAGTCGTCGCTGGACAGCAAGGCCTTTACCGGGCGGGTCGGCCTGGTCTACCTGTTCGATAACGGCCTGGCGCCGTACGCCAGCTACGCGGAGTCGTTCAACCCGCAATCGGGCACGGGTTACGGCGGTTCGGTGTTCAAGCCGACCGAAGGCAAACAGTATGAAATCGGCATCAAGTACCAGCCGCCAGGCAGCAACAGCTTCATTACGGCGGCGATTTTCGACTTGCGCCAATCCAACGTGCCGACCATGGATCCGGACCCGACGCACCTGTGCGGCAGTGGCCGCTGCCAGATCCAGGACGGCGAGCAACAGTCCCGTGGCTTTGAACTGGAAGGCAAGGCCAGCCTCAACGACAACCTGAACATTACCGCGGCTTACGCCTATCTGGACAACCGCGCGAGCAAATCCAACAGTACCGTTCGCTACGCGCCGATCAGCGATGTCGGCACTGGGCCGGCGATTGCCGTTGAGGGCACCACCACCTACGGCGTGCCACGCCATACGGCCTCGGCGTGGGCCGACTACACCTTCCACGACGGCCTGCTCAAGGGCTTCGGCGTGGGGGCGGGCGCGCGGTATGTGGGCTCGTCCTGGGGCGATACCGCCAACACCCTGAAGGTACCGGGCTACACCTTGATGGATGCGGCGCTGCACTACGACATCCCGAATATCGCCAACCCCAAAGACAACCTGCGCCTGGCGCTGAACGCGACCAACCTGGCAAACAAAGAATACGTGGCCTCGTGCTACTCCTATTCGTGGTGCTGGTATGGCTCGCAGCGCACCGTGCAGGCGAGTGCCACTTACCAGTGGTAATCGGCACCCTTTAGGGTGATCCGTTTTTTGTGGCGAGCGAGCTGTTGTGGCGAGCGAGCTTGCTCGCGCTGGGCTGCGCAGCAGCCCCAAAACCTGACACTTGGGTACACCTGAAGTACACGGTCATCCGGTCAAGGGGCCGCTTCGCGCCCCAGCGCGAGCAAGCTCGCTCGCCACAGTCGCTCGCCACAGGGTTTGCCAACATTTATTAGGTAAATGTTTACCCAGGAAGGCAATTTAATGGCCCCTTTGTAACAAAATCCCCGCCAAAATCACTTTTATTTTCAGGTGGTTAGATGGGGATGCAAATGCGCACTGTTGGAATGATGCTGATCGCCTGTTCCCTGGCTGGCGGCGCGGCGAGCGTGCAGGCCCGAGAGTTGCGCGAGGGTGACAAGTACATGTGCAGTTGGGGCGCAGGCACCGCCGCCAGGGCACAGGAACTCAAGCTGTCGGGTGTGTCGCTGTATGCCGCGCGGCAGAAGATCCAGACCATCAAGTTCAGCAAATCGTGGATGCGCATGATGGCCATGGGCATCACCGAGCAGACCTACGACAGCCGCTCACGGCTCAAGCCCGAAGTCATCCGCCAGAGTTTTTACCAGGACTGCCTGCGCTACAAAGTGGCGCGTAAATGATCCAGGGCTGTTTTGCACCGGTCAGTGCAAAATCTGCGTAAGCCTGTCCAACTTTGCCTTGGCGCTGCTGGCCATACTGGCGCCAGGTAAACCAAGAGGCACAGGCCATGACTGATTACGTATTCCCCCCCGCGCCAACCCCATCCCTGGCCGTACAGGGCAGCGACGCACGTTTCCCGCTGCGCCGCGTGTTCTGCGTGGGCCGCAACTACAGTGAACACGCCCGTGAAATGGGGCATGACCCGGATCGCGAACCGCCATTTTTCTTCATGAAACCGGCGGACGCGGTGGTGCCGGCCGAAGGCGTGATCGCTTATCCGCCACTGACCGCCGACCTGCACCATGAGGTGGAGCTGGTGGTGGCCATCGGCAAGGGTGGGGTGGATATCAGCCCTGAAGCCGCTTTGTCTCACGTATGGGGATATGGCGTCGGTATCGACTTGACCCGTCGCGACCTGCAGGCCGAGGCGAAAAAGCTCGCGCGTCCGTGGGATTGGGGCAAGTCGTTCGATGAATCGGCGCCCAGCACCGCCTTGCAACCTGCGAGCGTTATCGGGCACCCGGCCAGCGGCAAGATCTGGCTCAAGGTCAATGGTCAGCAGCGTCAGGTCGGCGACTTGGCTGACCTGATCTGGTCGGTGAGTGAAATCATCAGCTACGCCTCAAAATCCGTAGCACTCAAGGCCGGTGACCTGATCTTTACCGGCACCCCGGCAGGCGTCGGCGCGTTGCAGCGTGGGGATGCGGTTACCGCTGGCATCAAGGGCATCGGCGAGTTGAGTTTCACCCTCAGCCAGGGTTGAGGCTAAAGTGGTGCCCAGGCCCTTCGAGAGACTGTTATGCCAGGCACCCGCGTCACCACCTATGGCATGGAACAACGCAGCGACCGCCCCGACTTCTATATCCGCGACAAGCGCGGGCGGGCGGCGCTGACCAGCCCGCACCGGCATGAATACTTCCAGATCCAGATCAACCTGGGCGGCGACACCGTGCAACATATCGGCGGCGCGGTGCGTCCGTTCCCGCACAAAGCCATGGCGTTTATCCTGCCCCATCGCCTGCATGTGATTCCCCACCCGCAAGACGGCGAGTTCATGCTGATCAACTTCAGCCAGGCGTTCTTCCTGCCGCAGTTGACCTGCGACCCGCTGGACCTGGAAGACATCCCCATCAGCCAGGCGCCGGAGCTGTCACCGTTCCGTTTTCAGGAGCACCTGGACTTCATCCTTGACGACGCCGACTTTGAACAAGTGCACATCTGGCTCGGCCATATGCGCACCCTGGACGCCCAGCGCACTTTCGGCGCACGTGAGCGCTTGAAGGGCTACTTGTTCCAACTGATCGGCCTGGTTTGCCAGCAGTACGCCGAACCCTTGCAGGCGTTTGCCGCCAATAACACCACCCGACGCGGACGCAAAGACGCCTTGGCACGGGTGCACGGCTATATCCGCGAGCATCTGCACGAGCCGGGCCTCAATCTTACTGACGCTGCGGCCGCTGCGTTCCTGTCACCCAACTACCTCACCCATTTGCTGCGCAAAGAAACCGGCAAACCCTTTTCTCAGTGGGTGCTCGACCGCCGCATGCAATTGGCGCGCACCTTATTGCTCAACACTGCGCAATTGATAGGTGCAGTTGCCCTGCGTTGCGGGTTTACCGACGAGGCGTACTTTTCCCGCTGCTTTCGCAAGGCCCATGGCCTGGCGCCGGGGCAGTTTCGGCGTCAACAACAGGCAAAACCCCTGTAGTCGAGCGCCTTCTCTTACAAATCCACGACAATCTGTGTGTTTCTATTTACATACAATTGCGTGCATCCACGGAGGAGGCATCTATGCAAAACCCTATTCGGCTGGCGACGCTGGCGGATATCGACACGTTGTTCGCCATTCGCACGGCCGTGGTGCAGAACCACTTGAGCCGTGAGCAGATGGCGGATCTGGGCATTACGCCACAGGTGCTGGCGGACAGCATCCGTGAAGCGCCGTGCGTGTGGCTGGCAGAAGTGGAGGGCCAGCCGGCGGCTTTTTCGATGGTCAACTTTGACAGCGGCGAGGTATTTGCGATGTTCGTATTGCCCGCCTACGAAGGCCGGGGTTTGGGCCGCCAACTGATGGCGGTGGCTGAAGCCGCACTGTTTGAGCACCACCCGACGCTGTACCTGATCACCGACGGGCGCGGTGAAATCCGCGCCAACGGGTTTTACCAACGGCTGGGCTGGACGCAGGTGGGCCGGGTCGAGGGCGATGATGTGCGGTATGAAAAGAGCAGGGCACCTTAAATCATGAACCCGGCAGAACCCCCGTCCACCAACGGCCTTCGCTATGCGACGATCGGGGTTGCGTGCGCCGCGGTGCTGCTCGGCATCTTGTTTATGCGCTTCAATGCTCAGGTTGACCTGGAACGGGAAGAGGCCGCCGAACGCTTGGCGCTGTGCCAACATCTTGAAAGTGTGGCCCGTGCCACTTCGACTACCAGTCTGGAATCGCTTGAGGCCTGTAAGCAACTCAGAAAGCGTTACAGCGAGAGTGCCGCGCCGTGATAAGCAATAACCCTATTTGAACAATGGATATATAGCCACTAAGTGATAAGGGCTATATCGGTTTATTGCACCAAAAAGTGGCACTTGTTGACTTGGCTACCTTAAAAATCATGTGGTTATTGAATGACTTACGCGGCTTTTAATCCGACGAAAGGAATAAAATAATCTTGTTGCAGGTTTTGACAATCGTTACTATAGCCGGGCGTTCACCTCCCACGGTTTATGCATTTTTAAATCCCAAGTTTCCATCAGCTACTTGGGATTTTTTTTGCCTGGAGTTTGACCTCGGCATCACACTTCACTATCAGCGAACTCTGCACGCATGCGTCCATTGCGTTTGGCCTGATACAGCAACTTGTCGACCGACTCGACGAACGCCAGCAGGTCGCTGTTGGGCGTCACGGTATGCGTGCCCACCCCCAGGCTCAGGCTCAGCAACTTGGAAACCGGCGAAACGGCGTGTTCGATCTGCTGCTGGCAAATCAAGTGCAGGCAGCGCTGCGCCACTTGCCTGGCTGAGGCTGCGTCGGTTTCGGGCAGCAACCACACAAATTCCTCGCCGCCGATACGCGCAATAAAATCCCGTGGCCGGTTGGCCGCCTGCGACAAAGTGCGGGCCACCTGGCGCAAGGCTTCATCGCCCTTGATATGGCCGTAGTGGTCGTTGTACTGCTTGAAAAAGTCTATATCCAGAATAATCAACGACAGCGGCAATTGGCTGCGCAGGGCACTGGCCCATTCGCGTTCGAGCACGGTGTCGAACATGCGGCGGTTGGCGATGCCGGTGAGGCCGTCCTGGAAGGAGTATTCCTCCAGTTGTTTTTGCAGGCGGATCAAGTGCTCTTCGGTCTTCTTGCGCTCGCTGATATCGAACATAAAGCCAATCAAGGCTTCGACTTCGCCGTCCTTGCGCACCACATGCACCACATCGCGGATCCACACATACTCGCCGTTGGCCGTCAGTGCGCGGTAGTCGGCTTCGTGGTCCACGCCGGCACGCGATTGCGACACGCAAAAGTTCACCACGTATTCACGGTCGTCCGGGTGCATGCGTTCGACCCAATCATCCACGCTCACCCAGCTTTGCGGGCTCCAGCCCAGCAGCGTTTCGATCTGCGGGCCGATGTAGCTGAAGGTCATGCTCTGCCAGTCGATGCGCCAAGGGATGGCCTTGGTCGACTCCAGCAGGGTTTTGTACACGTCGCTGTCGGGCTGGCTCGGGGGAACGATGCTCATGGCGGGCGGCTCAGGGTGATGGCGAAAAGCCAAGAGCGTCTTTTGATACAGGTTGTGAGTCAAGCCCTTGCCAAAGCAGCAGACGAGAGGTCGTGTGTTGGGTTTCTGGCGCCAGTGCACCAGCGTTTACAGGGCGAAATGTGGCACAGCTATCACTTTTGAATTAATTGTTCAGTAGCAGGCAAAACCTTATCTATGCTGGTTGCATCACACCCACAGGGTCGAACCCAGGGATGGGGGCTCAGCATGATTGCGCTCGACGAACTCAATAAGATCATGGCCGCGGGCTTCCTGCCGCTGGCCTGTGATTGCAGCCTCAACAGCGACGGCTCGCTGCGCATCAGGGTGTTCGAGCCAGCGTCGGGTCGCGTCGATCTGCTGTTGACCCGGGTCTCGCCCCAAGGCCTGGACAGCATCCGTTCCATCTCAAACCTTATTGGCGAACTGCGCACCGAGATCAAGGCCGGGCGGCGTGGTTTTGCGGCAGTCGGTTAACTGTTGACGCTGCTGGTGGGGGCGGTGTCAGCGCCATAGTAGCGCCAGCAGCAATGCCGATGTTCCGGCAGGATTACGCAGCCGCTGAGGCTGACGATCAACAGGGCGGCAACCAGCATAGAGAGTCGACGGGGCATGATATTTCCTCATTGTGTGTTTTGCGTTACCTGTTGAACGCCACCACCTGCACAAATCCGTCGCGATGCTTTCAAACATTTCATCCAGCGTTTTCTTCCCTTGAGCAATACTCCCATCGTCGAGAAACAATTCACCGTTCTCGCGACGGATTTTCCTGTGCCCAGCGTTCAACCCATCAGATGCGAACATTTTCGTCCGCCGTATGAAGGAGTTGCCATGAACCCTCTGGCCAAATTGCGCTATGCCTTGTTGGTCCCGCTGGCCTTCGCCGCGCTTGTCAGCACCCCGACCTTTGCCCAGACCGAAGTGATCATTCGCCAGGCCCCACCGGCCGAACGCGTTGAAGTGATCCCGGCTGAGCGCCCGGGCTTTGTCTGGGACCGTGGCCACTGGCAATGGGAACGTGGCGCGTATGCCTGGGTGCCGGGCCACTGGCAGGAAGTGGTGCGTAACGCACGCTGGGAGCCTGGGCACTGGGAATCCCGTGGCCCCAACTGGTACTGGCGCAAAGGGCACTGGATTCGCTGAAACCTCTTAGCCCCCGGACCGAGTATTACCTGATTGAAAGACACTGATCCGGACGTTGAGCTACTGGCACGTATCGGCAACAACGAACCTGCGGCCGTCAACGAAATGGTGACGCGCAAGCTGCCGCGCCTGCTTGCGCTTGCCGGGCGGCTGCTGGGGGATGCCGACGAAGCCAAGGACGTGGCCCAGGAAAGCTTCCTGCGCATCTGGCGCCAGGCGGCCAACTGGCGCCCCGGCGAAGCGCGTTTTGACACTTGGCTGCACCGCGTGGCGCTCAACCTGTGCCATGACCGCTTGCGCCGGCGCAAGGAACGCCCGTTGAACGAGGATGAAGCGCTGGAACTGGCAGACAGCGCACCCTCGCCAGATGAACAGTTGGAAACGGCGGACCGCAGTGCAAGGATGGCCGCCGCCCTGGCGGCCTTGCCCGAGCGCCAGCGTGAAGCCATTGTGCTGCAGTACTACCAGGAGCTGTCGAACATCGACGCCGCGGCCCTGATGAACATCAGCGTCGAGGCACTGGAGAGCCTGCTGTCGCGGGCCCGACGCCAGTTGCGCAGCCAACTTGCCGACACACCCGGGCTCGCCCGCCCAGGAAGGGGAAAACCATGACACCTGAACGCTTTGCGCACTTGGCTGACGCCTACGGCGCCAGCCTGCATCGCTGGCCCAGCGCCGAACAAGCCGCCGCCCAGGCACTGCTCGACAGCGGCAACCCACGCGCGCGCGAGGCGTTGCGCGAGGTCGGTTGGCTCGACGCCCAGTTGGACAGCCATCAGTTGGTGTTCAACGAACCGGCGCTTGCACGACAGATTCGCGAGTCTGCACCGCGACGGCCGTCGTTCTGGGCACGCTATGCCAACTGGCTGTCGCCTGCCGGGTTGGTGGGCGTGGGCATTGCCGGCATCGCCGCCGGGGTACTGGTGGCGTCACTGAGTGTGCCGTTGCCGATGCTGTCATCCGACGTGCTGCCCAGCGTCTTCGATCAGGGCGACGCCGATGTCGTCTTCACCGTCAACGCCGAGGAAACCGAGCAATGACCCCAACATCCCTTAAACCCTGGCTGGTTTTCTCGGTATTACTCAATGTGTTTTTGATCGGTGGCGTGGGCGGCGGCCTCTATCACTGGATGGCTACCGCCAAGCCCGCAGAAGCGGTGGTCAACCAGCACGGTCTGCGCCAGGCGATGATCAAGTTGCCGATGGAGCGGCGCAAGGAATTGCGCCAGTTGTTGCGCCACAACCGCGCCGACAGCCAGCCGCTGATCATGGCCGGTCGCGAAGCACGCCTGGGGGTGATCAAGCAGCTGGAAGCGCCGACGCTGGATCGCGATGCGCTGGTCACTGAACTGGCCAAGGCCCGCGAGGCAGATGCGGCGCTCCGGGCATTGGTGGACGCGACGCTGGCGCAGTTTGCGAGCAATTTGCCCCAGGATGAGCGGCAAAAACTGGTCGAGGCGCTGTACCAGCGCGGGCAGGCCAAAAACCGCGAGAAACTGCCGCAGGTGGCGGGGACTAGACCGCGTTCCTGAGCGGTTGCTCACATCCAGCTGATGCCATGCGATCCAAGTGTGGGAGCTGGCTTGTCGGGTCGCCGCATCGCTGCCTGCGTATCGAGTGCGCCGACGGAGTATTGCCACGAGCGTGTTGGCCTTGCGTCTCGACTCGCTGCAAGCGCTTGGGTACCTTGAGCACGGCGGCGTGTTGCCGTTTGTGATCCGTTAGACTGTGCAACGGACCCGTCAAGGAGCGCTCGATGATTGACCCGCAAGTACTGCAACAGTTGGCCCCGGATGGCGTACTGCGCGCCGCTATTAACCTTGGTAACCCGGTGCTGGCGCAGCGCGGCGCCGACGGCGAGCCGCAGGGTGTGTCGGTGGCACTCGCACGCGCGCTGGCCGAGGAGCTGGGCGCCAGCCTGGAGCTGATCACCTTTGACGCCGCCGGCAAGGTCTTTGCCGCCTTGGCCGAAGACGTGTGGCGCGTGGCGTTCCTGGCGATCGAGCCGGTGCGTGAGCAGCAAATCGCCTTCAGCGCACCGTATGTGGCGATCAAGGGCACGTACCTGGTGGCGGCTGATTCGGCGCTGACCCAGGTGGCGCAACTGGATGCGCCGGGCAAGCGTATCGCCGTGGGACAGGGCGCGGCCTACGACCTGTACCTGAGCCGAACCGTGCAGCACGCCGAACTGGTGCGTGCGCCCACTTCTGCGGCGGCGGTGGACTGGTTTATCGAGCAAGGCCTGGATGCGGCGGCGGGGGTGCGGGATTTTCTGCAAACCCGTGTGTCTGCGCACTGGCGCCTGCTTGACGATAACTTCATGACCATTCACCAGGCCATGGCCGTTCCAGTGGCGCATGCAGCCGCTGCCGCGTTCGTCAAATCCTTTGTCGAACGGCAGAAAGCCAAGGGTGGAGTCAAGCGCGGTTTGCTGGACAGCGGGCAGAGTGCGGACTTACAGGCGTCGTAGGAACGACTTGACGATGTGGCGGGTGGCGTCGGTGGTGTCCAGTTCGTCCATGGCGCCGTAAGCGTGCCACCGGCAGTCAATGATCTCGTTGCAAGGGCGCGCCTCGCTGATGTTGACCACCGAGGCCTCGAACACGTGATGCACGGTGTCGCGGGCCTTCAGCTCCTGCAAGTACAACAAACCATCCACATTCAAGCCGGTTTCTTCTTCCAGCTCGCGTGCGGCGGCGCCGACCGGGCGCTCGTCACGCTCGACCTTGCCGCCCGGCAAGGCCCATTTCGAGCGGGCCTTGCGCACGAAGAGGATATGCCCCTGGTGTTCACAAATTACGGTTGCACGGATTTTCAATGTCTACACCTGCCTGGCTCAATGGCTGTCATGAAAGTGTAATGCAATTGTCATGCTGATTCAGGCTGGCAAGCACCAGCGGTGATGTGGATACTGCCCCCTTGATGAAAACGGACGAGGACAACTGATGAATACCGTACGTTGGGGCATGATTGGCTGTGGCAGTGTCACTGAATTAAAGAGTGGACCCGCCTTCTACAAAGCGCCAGGTTCGGCGCTGGTGGCCGTGATGGGGCGCCGTGAAGAAGCCGTGCGTGATTATGCGGCACGCCACGGCATTGCCCGTTTCTATACCGACGCCCAGGCCTTGATCGACGACCCTGAAGTGGACGCGGTGTACATCGCCACACCGCCCGACAGCCACCTCGAATACAGCCTGATGGTGGCGGCAGCCGGCAAGCATTGCTGCGTCGAAAAGCCCATGTCGTTGAATGCCGAGCAGAGCGCCTTGATGCAGCGCACCTTCGAGCGGGCCGGGCTGCACTTGTTTGTCTCTTACTACCGCCGTTCGTTGCCGCGCTTTCAACAAGTACGCGACTGGCTGCAGGCAGGGCGCATTGGCGAGTTGCGCCACGTGACCTGGAGCCTGTGCAAGCCACCGGCGGCCGCTGATGCCAGCGCTGCCAACTGGCGCACCGACCCGACTATTGCCGGCGGCGGCTACTTTGCCGACCTGGCGAGCCATGGGTTTGATTTGTTCCAGTACCTGGCCGGCGATATCGTCGAGGTCACCGGGTTTACCGCGCGCCAGGCTGGCAATTATGTGGCTGAAGATGCGGTAACGGCTTGCTGGACTTTCGCGAATGGCGCGCTGGGCATGGGTTGCTGGAACTTTGTCGCAGACCGGCGCGAAGACCGCGTGGAGCTGATCGGCAGCCGCGGCCGCATCACCTTTGCCGTGTTTGAAGACCAGCCGTTACGCCTGGAAGGTGAGGTGAATGAGGTGCTGGAAATACCCTGCCATGAACATATCCAGTGGCATCACGTACTGGCCATGAATGCGCATATTTGTGGCGAAGCCGAACATCCGTCACTGGCGATCGAGGCGCTGAAGACCGACCGGATCCTCGATAAGGTGTTACTCCGTAACCCTAATTTGCCGGGTTAACGGGGATATACCTGTTTTTTCTCTCAGGAATAGGCAAATGAAATATTGGATGCTGTTGTGGCTGTTACTGGCCACCAATGTGCTGGCGGCCCCGCGTAGTCAGGGGACGCCTGGGGAGTTTGATTTTTATGTGTTGTCGCTGTCATGGTCGCCGACGTTCTGCCTGACGCACCCTGGCAACGAGCAATGCACGGGCAAAGGCTACGGGTTTGTGTTGCACGGGCTTTGGCCGCAGTACGCCAAGGGCGGCTGGCCCGCGTCGTGCGATACGCAATCGCGATTGTCGGCGGCGGACCTGGCCAAAGGTGCGCTGATCTTCCCCACGCAGGCGTTGCTCAAGCACGAGTGGGCCAAACACGGCACCTGCAGCGGGCTGGACGCTTCGCGTTACCTGGAGGCCACCGATACGGCCTTGGCCAACGTGCAGATTCCGCAGCAGTTGCAGCCGTTCAATGTGCCCAATTACATGGATGCACAAGCGATCGAGAGCCTGTTCCGCCAGAGCAACCCGGCCATGGGCAACCATGGCATGGCGGTCATTTGCAAAGGCAAGGTGCTGTCTGAAGTACGCGTGTGCCTGAGCAAAGAGCTGCGTTTTGCCGGCTGCCCCCGCAGTGTTAAGAGCCAATGCAGGGGCGGTGATATCCGCATTCCGGTTCAGCGTTGATCAACGGTCGGGGTGCAAGGCGATGGCGCCAACCGCCGTTGCACTCGACGCGCCGGCGCGATCCGCCAGGTAACGCGCCGGGGGCTGGCCCACGGCTTTACGGAACATGGTGATAAAGCCGCTGGCGTTCTCATAACCCAGGTCCAGCGCTACCCGTTGCACGCTTTCACCCTTGGCCAGGCGTTGCAGTGACAGAATCACATGTAACTGCCGGCGCCAGCGGCCGAAACTCAAACCCAGCTCCTCCAGCAGCAGGCGCGTCATGCTGCGCTCGCTCATGCCGATGCGCTGTGCCCATTGTTCGAGCGTGGACTTGTCGGTGGGGTCTGCCAGCAAACTGTCGGCAAGGCGCCGCAGTCGCAGGTCCTGGGGCATGGGCAGGTGCAAGTCTTCAATGGGGGCTTGGGCCAGTTCGTCCAACAATGTGTTGATCAAGCGTCCCTGCGCACCGTTTTCCTCGTACAAGTGCGGAAAACTCACCGCCTTGCTGATCAACTCATGCAACAGCCCGGACACGGCTAACGTGCAGCCTTGGGTGGGCAGAGCGCCGGCGGCGTCCGGGTCGATCAGCAGGCAATACACCTCAGCCTCCCCGGCACCCCGCGCGGCATGGGCCAGGCCGCCGGGAATCCAGAGTGCGCACTGGGGCGGCACGATCCAGATGCCGGCCTCGATCTGGCAATGAATCACCCCGCGCAGGGTGTACATCAACTGGCCTTTGCGGTGCGAGTGCGGCGTATGTTCCCAACGCTCGGACGTGCTGGTGGCGCCTACGGCGACCACTGCGCGCGGGATCAGGTCGGCGTCCCTGGACCGGGACAGGTCGCGTTCTTCAAGGCGGTGGCGTTGCATGGCGGATTCGCTATTTGGCCGAATTGCGAAATATTCTGGCTATTCTGTGCAATGCCGTCCAGTCGCAAGATCTCTATAGTGAGAGCCACTCTCATTTAGGAGCTTTGCCATGCGACTCGACAGTTCAACCTTTCCCGTGGTGAAAATCGTGTTTGACGCGCCTAACGAAGGCGGCCCGGAGGATGCTTTTGCGGTGTTCGAAAGCCTGCTGGCTCGCCAGCAAGCGTTTGTGCTGCTGCACGAAAAAGCCGTCGACGAAAACAACCACGAGCACTCTCACGAGGAGCGTAAACACGCCTCGATCTGGATGAAAAAAAACAAACAGGCGCTGCGCACTTACGTCAAAGGCATGATCCAGGTGGAACCCAGCGCCGCGCAACGCCTGGCCCTCAAGCCGTTTGCGCTGATGTTCGGCAAGGCCTGGGGCTACCCGCTGCTGGTGGTGGAATCCAGGGACCGCGCCTGGGCGCTGGCGCGGGATGTACTCGATGAGCAGGTGTCGGATGTGGCGCATTTTTGATGTGCCCGATCGTTGCGCTATCGTTCCCATGCTCCGCGTGGGCATGCATCCTGTGACGCTCCGCGTCACGACTTCAGGTGCGGGACGCGGAGCGTCCGAGGCGGCATTCCCACGCAGCGCGTAGGAACGATCAAGGGGGTGTCCTCGCGGACGCATTAAAGTATCCTCCGCGCCCCGCTTATCACTGATTCAATAAGAATGACCGGACAAGACATGCAGGCACTGCTGGAATCGATCCTGAGCGAAGTTCGCCCCCTGATCGGCCAGGGTAAAGTCGCCGACTACATTCCCGCACTCGCCGATGTACCTGCCAATCAGCTTGGCATCGCCGTGTACGGCAACGATGGCTCGGCCTATTGCGCAGGCGATGCCGACACGCTGTTCTCGGTACAGAGCATCTCCAAGGTGTTCAGCCTGGTGCAGGCCATCGACCATGGCGGCGAAACCATCTGGGAGCGCCTGGGCCACGAGCCTTCGGGGCAACCGTTCAATTCCATGGTGCAGCTGGAGTTCGAACGCGGCCGCCCGCGCAATCCCTTCATCAATGCCGGCGCCCTGGTGATCTGCGACATCAACCAGTCACGCTTCGCCGTGCCGATTTTGTCGATGCGTGACTTTGTGCGGCGCCTGTCGGGTAACCCGCAAATCCTGGTCAACAGCGTCGTCGCCGACTCCGAGGCCCAGCACGGCGCGCGCAACGCGGCCATGGCCTATTTGATGAAGTCCTTCGGCAACTTCCACAACGACGTCGACGCGGTGCTGCACAGTTACTTCAACTACTGCGCGCTGCAAATGAGCTGCCTGGATTTGGCCCGGGCATTCAGCTTCCTGGCCAACGAGGGCGTAAGTGCCCACAGTGGCGAGCAGATTTTGACCGCGCGCCAGACCAAGCAGGTCAACTCGATCATGGCCACCAGCGGGCTGTATGACGAGGCGGGCAACTTTGCCTACCGTGTGGGTTTGCCGGGCAAGAGTGGCGTCGGCGGCGGAATTGTCGCCGTGGTGCCGGGGCAGTTTACGGTGTGCGTGTGGTCGCCGGAATTGAATGCGGCGGGGAACTCGCTGGCGGGGATGAAGGCGTTGGAGTTGCTGAGCGAGCGGATTGGGTGGTCGGTGTTTTGAGTGCCTGGGGATTCACGCTGATGCATGAATCCCCTTGCTGATCAGGACTTACGAGGCTTCACGAACAGATCAAGCATCAAAAACAATGCCCCGGCTGTAATTGCGATATCGGCAATATTGAACACGCCGGTATGTGTTGGCCCCACGTTCAGCACCATGTAATCCACGACATGCCCGTCGCGAAACACACGGTCGATCAAGTTGGCGATACCGCCCAAGGCAATTGCGTAAAGCGGCAAGACTTTACGCAGCGGCTGGCTCCAGTTGGAAAGCGACCACCACATGGCCCACGTCACCACGACGGCTACGCCAACGATAAAGATCAGCTGTTTGACCTGCGGCGGCAATGCGGCGCCCAGGCTGAGGAAGGCGCCTGGGTTGAGGCTCAGTTCCAGCGCAAGGTTGAGAGGGCTGGAGCCAATTTTGAAGCTGCTGGCTTGCAGCGAAACCAGGGCCAGCAGTTTGACTAGCTGGTCCACGGCAATAAAGGCAATGCCGGCGAGGAGGGCGAAGGTGCGGCTTCGTAGAAGGGGCGAGGTACTCAAGCGGTAACTTCCTGTTCCGGTCTGTCGATAGAGCGCCCGAAGATAGCTCAGGCGCTCTACCTCGTCCATCTTCAGGCGGCTGGGTGGGCCACGTTCAGGGCTTTGTCCACCAGCAACTGCACACCTTCGAGCATGCGGCAGATGCCCAGCGCGACATTGCGTTGGGAGCCGTCGATTTCAAACGCCAGGTGGTTGGCGATATCGCTGATGGACGCCAAGTCCTGGGAAGCGTTGACCAGCAGGGTTTCGGTGCCCAGGTCGGCGCGCACGGTGAAGATGCCTTCACTGGGTTCGGGAATGGGTTTGCCGGGGTTGAGGTAGTGGGCGATCGCACGGTAGGCCACTTCGTGCAGGGTGCTGGTGTCGTAGTCTGGCTGGCCTGGGGGATTTGGGCTGTCTTTGATCATGGTGAAGCTCCTTTATAAATGGAGCTGCCACGATTCGCGGTCAAACGAATTAGGGTGGCAGCTATACGCGGGTTGACCGACCGGCTAAAGAAGCAAATCCGGCATACCCGAAGGTATCCCGCGTACAGCTGCCGCGACACGATACATCAGGCGTAAAAAAAACGCCCAGGATCGGTGTGGGTGCAGTTGCTCTTTAAAGTCGGACGGTCAAATCCGGCCGCTGAATTGGCAGCGACGGCACAGAGATTAGTCAGCCCACTTCCGACCGACAACCTGAAACCACTGTGGGAAATATCTGAACGCACACGATCTCCTGTGGGAGCTGGCTTGCCTGCGATAGCCATAGGTATCTACACAACCGGTTAACACGAAGTCTGTGGCAGGTGGGCTGTTGTGGCGAGCAGGACAAGCCTGCTCGCCACAGGAGAAATAGGCTGCTTTTAAAAGTTGTGTAGATACCTATGCTGCGATAGCAGTGTGTCAGTCAACCCATGCGGTACTGAAAGGCCGTCATCGCAGGCAAGCCAGCTCCCACCTATTGATCTTCATCGGTTTTGAGGTTGATCGTTCACAACGCGTGGAAACGATCTTCAGGCGGCTGGGTGCGCTACGTTCAGAGCTTTGTCCACCAGCAGTTGCACACCTTCGAGCATGCGGCAGATGCCCAGCGCGACATTGCGTTGGGAGCCGTCGATTTCAAACGCCAGGTGGTTGGCGATATCGCTGATGGACGCCAAGTCCTGGGAAGCGTTGACCAGCAGGGTTTCGGTGCCCAGGTCGGCTCGCACGGTGAAGATGCCTTCACTGGGTTCGGGAATGGGTTTGCCGGGGTTGAGGTAGTGGGCGATCGCACGGTAGGCCACTTCGTGCAGGGTGCTGGTGTCGTAGTCTGGCTGGCCTGGGGGATTTGGGCTGTCTTTGATCATGGTGAAGGTCCTAAGATTAAGTGGAGCTGCCAACGTTCGCGGTCAAGCGAAGAGGGTGGCAGCTGTACACGGGTTGACCGACCGGCAATCAAAGGAAATCCGGCATACCCGAAGGTATCCCGCATACAGCCACCGCAACACGATACCTCAGGCGTGAAAAAAACACCTGAAATAGGTTAGAGCCAAGCTGTACTTTAATTAATCGGACGGTCAAATCCGGCCGCTGAATTGGCAGCGACGGCACAGAGATTAGTCAGCCCACTTCCGACCGACAACCTGAAACCACTGTGGGAATTATCTGAACGCACGCGATCTCCTGTGGGAGCTGGCTTGCCTGCGATAGCAGTGTGTCAGTCAACCCATCCGGCACTGAAAGGCCGCTATCGCAGGCAAGCCAGCTCCCACAGGTTGATCTTCATCGCTCGTTGATGGCGAGTGTCATACCTGCGAGCTATGAACCAGGCGCAAACCAGCGTATCCAGCCCGCCCATAACAGCATGAGCACGCCGACACACAGCAGTACGGCGTACACCGGCCGTACGCGGCGGGCGCGGTCTTGCAGTGCGCCAAGGGTGCAGAGTGCAATGAGCAGCGCGAACACCCAGCGGGGCAGGTGGGCGGTGATGCCTAAACGGTTTCGTGCCCGTGGCTTGATCGGCGAAGTGTTGCGGGTTGCGGGTTTTGGCCGGTTCATAGACGAGTCCTTTCGCTCATGATGAATGGGTGAGCCAATCGATGATTGCGCTCTCGACTGGCTAAGCTAGCGCAGTTTGTGGGAGGCGTAACCTGTGAGAATTGACAGTTTTTTGAACTGTTTTGGCATTCACCGGAGATTCAATGTGGGAGCTGGCTTGCCTGCGATAGCAGTGTGTCAGCCAACCCATGCGGTACTGGAAGATCGTTATCGCAGGCAAGCCAGCTCCCACAGGTTGATCTTCATTGGGGTGGAGATTTGCGTTTGTTCCAAACAAAAAATGCGCCCCAGAGGGCGCATTTTTTTGTTCGGTCAGCAATCACCTAATCAAGCAATCGCATCCCAAGCCCGATCACCGTGCTCGTCTTTAATCCGAGTCGGCAAGCCCATCACGTCCAGCGCCTTCAGGAACGGCTCAGCCGGCAGTTCCTCAACGTTGGCCATGTGTTTCACATCCCACTCGCCACGCGCTACCAGCAGCGCAGCGGCTACCGGAGGCACGCCTGCGGTGTAGGAGATGCCTTGGCTGTCGGTCTCGGCAAAGGCTTCTTCATGGCACGCCACGTTGTAGATGAACATCTCACGTGGCTGGCCGCCTTTGGTGCCTTTGACCAGGTCACCGATGCAGGTTTTGCCGGTGTAGCCGGGGGCGAGCGAAGACGGGTCGGGCAGCACGGCCTTGACCAGTTTAAGCGGTACGACTTCCAGGCCTTCGGCGGTGGTGACCGGTTTTTCGGAGAGCAGGCCGAGGTTTTTCAATACGGTGAACACGTTGATGTAGTGTTCGCCGAAGCTCATCCAGAACCGCACGTTGGGCACGTCGAGGTTTTTCGAGAGCGAGTGCACTTCATCGTGGCCGGTAAGGTAGAGGTTCTGCGAACCGACGACCGGCAGGTCGTCGGTGCGTTTGACTTCGAACATGGTGTTGCTGGTCCACTGGCTGTTCTGCCAGCTCCACACCTGCCCGGTGAACTCGCGGAAGTTGATTTCCGGGTCGAAGTTGGTGGCGAAGTATTTGCCATGGCTGCCGGCATTGACGTCGAGAATATCGATTGAATCAATGCGGTCGAAATGCTGTTGCTGCGCCAGCGCGGCATACGCGTTGACGACACCCGGGTCGAAGCCCACGCCAAGGATGGCGGTGATGTTCTTCTGTTTGCACTCTTCCAGGTGGTTCCATTCATAGTTGCCGTACCACGGCGGGGTCTCGCAGACCTTGCCCGGCTCTTCGTGAATGGCGGTGTCCAGGTACGCAACGCCCGTGTCGATGCAGGCACGCAGTACCGACATGTTGAGGAACGCGGAACCCACGTTGATAACGATCTGCGACTCGGTCTCGCGGATCAGGGCCTTGGTCGCTTCCACGTCCAAAGCGTTCAGCGCAAAGGCCTGGATGTCGGCGGGCACCTTGAGGCTACCCTTGGCCTTGACGCTGTCGATGATGGCCTGGCATTTGGAGATGTTGCGCGACGCGATAGCAATACGACCGAGTTCGTCGTTGTGCTGCGCGCACTTGTGGGCCACCACCTTGGCGACACCTCCTGCACCAATGATAAGAACGTTCTTTTTCAATTGCTTTATCTCTCCTTTATCCGCCAGCTTACGAAAGGCTGGACAGGTAGTCGTCGTAACCAAATTCACGAACCACCTCGACTGTACCGTCGAGTTGTTTCACTACGATGGACGGCATTTTCAGGCCGTTGAACCAGTTTTTCTTGACCATGGTGTAGCCTGCGGTGTCGATGAACGACAGCCGATCGCCGATGGCCAGCGGACGATCAAATTGATACTCGCCGAAGATGTCCCCGGCCAGGCAGGATTTGCCGCACACCATCACGGTGTGTTCGCCGTCGCTCGACGCTAATTTGGCGTTGAGGCGGTAGATCAGCAAGTCCAGCAGGTGAGCTTCGATGGAGCTGTCGACCACGGCGAGGTTCTTGCCGTTGTAGAGGGTGTCGAGCACGGTGACTTCCAGCGAGGCGCTGTTGGTGATCGCTGCTTCACCCGGTTCCAGATACACCTGCACGCCGTACTGCTCGGAGAATGCTTTCAAGCGCGCGCAGAACGCGTCCACGGCATAGTCTTCACCGGTGAAGTGGATGCCGCCGCCAAGGCTGACCCACTCGACCTTGTGCAGCAGCGCGCCGAAGCGTTCTTCGATGGTGCCGAGCATTTTGTCGAACAGGCTGAAGTCGCCGTTCTCACAGTTGTTGTGAAACATGAAGCCCGAGATTTGATCAATCACGCCTTCGATCTTCACCGGGTCCCATTCGCCCAGGCGGCTGAACGGGCGCGCCGGGTCGGCGAGCAAATAGTCGGAGCTGCTCACCTGCGGGTTGACGCGCAGGCCGCGGGTCTTGCCTTCGCTGCGTTCGGCAAAACGTTGCAGTTGGCTGATGGAGTTGAAGATGATCTTGTCGCAGTTCTCCAGCATCTCTTCGATTTCGTCATCGGCCCAGGCCACGCTGTAGGCGTGCGCTTCACCTTCGAACTTCTGGCGACCGAGCTTCAATTCATACAGCGACGACGAGGTGGTGCCGTCCATGTATTGCTGCATCAGGTCAAACACCGACCAGGTAGCAAAGCACTTGAGCGCCAGCAAAGCCTTGGCGCCGGACTGCTCGCGCACGTAAGCAATCTTCTGCATGTTGACCAGAAGCTTCTGTTTATCGATGAGGTAGTACGGCGTTTTGATCATTTTTGAGAGCCTGCGGCGGTGCCTGCCAAAAAAGGACACGCATTGTGCCCGCACTTGGATCAGATCGAAAGGTTAGCGGGCGGATTTGCTGAACCCTACGTCGCAATAAAGACATTCTCGTGAACCCTGGCTGCCATTAAACCGTCATCTCCCTGGCACCGTCCTGCCACATTCCCCCGTTACTGTCCTCGCCAATGAGATCGATCTCAAGCGAGTGACAATGACTGATTTGAAAGACGTTGCGCAGTTGGCCGGTGTATCCCGCGCCACTGCCGCCCGCACCTTCGCCTCCCCGGAGCAGGTGCGCGAGGCCACCCGTGAGCAGGTGTTCGCTGCTGCCCGTGAGCTGGGTTTTCGGCCCAACCTGCTCGGCCGCCAGTTGCGCCTGCAAACCACCCATCTGATCGGTGTGGTGGTGCCCAACCTGCTCAACCCGGTGTTTGCCGAACAGTTCCAGGCCATGGAGCGCGCAGCGCGGCTGCGTGGCTACAGCTTGTTGCTGGCGACCACCGATTACAGCTGCGAGCGCGAAAGCGTGGTGGTCGAAGAGCTGCTGCGCCAGCGTGTGGATGGCTTGGTGCTGACCGTCACCGACGCCGAGAGCAGCAGCGTGCTGAACAGCCTGGCTATGGAGCAAACCCCGTTTGTGCTGGCTTACCACCAGCCGAGCAACCCCGGCTACAGCGCGGTGTCGGTTGATAACCGCGCGGGCATGGCGCTGGCCACGCGGTATTTGCTTGAGGCCGGGCACCGACGCATCAGCATGGTCGCCGGGCCTGCCTTGCAATCGGACCGTGCGCGACTGCGCTACGCCGGGTATTGCGATGCGATGAAAGCGTATGGCCTTCAACCGCGCGCCGTGATCGAAATGCCGGCGCACACCCAGGCCGAATTTGCCGCGATCCAGCCGTATCTGCAAGGCCCGGACGCGCCCACGGCGTTGGTGTGCTCTAACGATTTCCTGGCCATCAGCCTGATCGCCGAACTGCGCCGCAATGCCTGGAATGTGCCCGAGCAACTGTCGGTGATGGGCTTTGACGGTATCTCCCTTGGCACCCAGATGCACCCGACCCTGTGCAGCGTGGTGCAGCCCATTGCACTGCTGGCCAGCACGGTGATTGACCAACTGCTGGCGCAAATCGCCGGTAACGCCCCGATTTCCCATTGCTTGCCTTGCCATATCCGGCCGGGCGAAAGCACTCAACCCCATGAGGAGCCCCTCGATGCGCGCATTCAGTAAAACCCTGGCCGCTGTGTTGCTGTGCGGTGTGGCCAGCCTGGCCCAGGCCGCCGAAACCGCGATTTGCTACAACTGCCCGCCGGACTGGGCCGACTGGGGCACGCAGCTCAAGGCCATCGCCGCCAGCACTGGCGTACAGGTGCCGCTGGACAACAAGAACTCCGGCCAGTCGCTGGCGCAACTGGTGGCGGAAAAGGCCGCCCCGGTCGCTGACGTCGTGTACTACGGCGTGACGTTCGGTTTACAAGCGCAAAAAGCCGGGGTGGTGGAGGGTTACAAACCCCAGGGCTGGGAGCAGATTCCCGCAGGCTTGAAAGACCCCGAGGGCCGATGGTTCGCCATCCATTCGGGCACCCTGGGCATCATGGTCAACGTCGACGCGCTCGGCGGTTTGCCGGTGCCGCAGAGCTGGGCCGATCTGCTCAAGCCGCAATACAAAGGCATAGTCGGCTACCTCGACCCCTCCAGCGCATTCGTCGGCTACGTGTCTGCCGTGGCCATCAACCGTGCCTTGGGCGGCGACCTGGATAACTTCGCCCCGGCCATCGACTATTTCCAGAAACTGGCGAAAAACGCGCCCATCGTGCCCAAGCAAACCGCCTATGCACGGGTGCTGTCCGGTGAATTGCCGATCCTGGTGGATTACGACTTCAACGCCTACCGTGCCCGCTACAAGGACAACGCCAATGTTGCCTTTGTGATTCCGCAAGAGGGCAGCATCAGCGTGCCGTATGTGATGAGCCAAGTGGCCAATGCGCCGCATCGCGCCAACGCCGAGAAGGTGCTCGACTTCGTGCTCTCGGACCAGGGCCAGGCGCTGTGGGCCAAGGCGTACCTGCGCCCGGTGCGCCCGGTGAAAATGCCGGCCGAGGTCGCCGCACAGTTCTTGCCCGACAGCGATTACGCCCGCGCAGGTGTCGTGGACTACCAGAAAATGGCCGCGGTGCAGGAAGCCTTCGCCGCCCGCTACCTCAACGAGGTCAAGTAAGTGGCAACTTCGACCCGACACGCGGCCTGGGCGCTGGCCCCGGCTTTTGCGGTGCTGCTCGCCTTTTGGCTGTTGCCGTTGGCGCACCTGGTGGTGTTGGGCGCCGACAGCCGTGACAGCAACGGCAGCGGCTATTGGCAGGTGCTGAGCAGCGCGCAATACCTGGGCAGCCTTGGGCAAACCCTGATGCTTGCGATGGTGGTGACGCTGGTCGCGCTGTTGATCGGTGGCATCAGCGGTGTGTTTCTGGCACGCCAGCAGTTTTTCGGGCGTTCGGCGTTGGTGGCGCTGCTCACGTTTCCCTTGGCATTTCCTGGCGTGGTGGTGGGCTTCCTGGTGATTCTGTTGGCGGGGCGTCAAGGCTTGTTTGCGGCGCTGGGGATGCACTTGGCCGGTGAGCGCTGGATCTTTGCCTATTCGTTGGCGGGGTTGTTTGTCGGCTACCTGTACTTTTCGATCCCACGGGTGATTCTCACGGTGATGGCTGCGTGCGAAAGCCTCGATCGCAGCCTCGAGGAGGCCGCGCATTCGTTGGGCGCGGGGCATTGGCGCGTGGTGTGTGACGTGATCGTGCCGGGCTTGGCGCCGGCGCTGGCTTCTTGCGGGGCCATCTGCTTTGCCACCTCCATGGGCGCTTTCGGCACGGCCTTCACCCTGGGTACACGCCTGAATGTCACACCGGTGGCGATCTACAACGTGTTCACCAATTACGCCAACTTTGCCGTGGCAGCCGCGCTGTCGGTGGTGCTCGGCGCGGTAACCTGGGCGGTGCTGTTGCTGACACGACGCCTGGTTAAAAACGCGGGGACTGTCCTGTGAAGCGCTCATCGCTGTTTGTGATTCAACTGCTGTTCACCCTGCTGGTGTGCGCTTTCATGCTGGTGCCGGTGTTGATGTCGTTGTTGGCCGGGTTGACGCGCAATTTCTTTGTCGGCCTGTCCAGCGGCTTGACCTTCGATTGGCTGATCCAGGTGTGGCAGGCCTACTCGCCGACGGTGTGGCTGTCGCTGCAATTGGCGCTGGCCTGCGCGGTGTGCGTCTGTGTGTTGGGTGTGCCCGCAGCGTATGCGTTAGTGCGCATGAACAACCGCTTCAGCCGTGCGTTCGAGGAACTGATGGTTCTGCCGGTAGCGATGCCGGGGCTCGCCAGTGCGTTGGCGTTACTGCTGACCTACGGCCAGTTCGGCACCTTTCGCAGCAGTTGGCTGTTCATTCTTGTCGGTCACGTACTGTTCACGCTGCCGTTTCTGGTACGCCCGGTGATGGCGGTGATGCAACGCCAGCACCTGCCAGTGCTGGAAGAGGCCGCCGCGAGCCTGGGGGCCGGGCCGATCAAGCGTTTTTTCAGTGTGGTGGTACCCAACTGCCGGGCGGGGATTCTGGCGGGCGTACTGATGGTGGTCACCCTGAGCCTGGGTGAGTTCAACCTGACGTGGATGCTTCACACGCCGATGACCAAAACCTTGCCGGTCGGTCTGGCCGACAGCTATGCCTCGGCGCGCCTGGAAATCGCCAGCGCCTACACCCTTATCTTTTTGCTGATGATCGTGCCGCTGCTGATTGCGTTGCAGGCCATCAGTGCTCGTTTGTCCCGTGGAGAGCGTCGATGACTGCTATCACTATCCGCCTGAAGGGCTGTCGCAAGGCGTTCGCCGACGGCACCGTGGCCGTGCATGACTTGAACCTGACCGTCGAAGGCGGTGAAACCCTGGCGATTCTCGGCCCGTCCGGCTGTGGCAAAACCACCACCCTGCGCCTGATCGCCGGGCTGGAACGCCCGGACGTGGGGCAGGTGTTTTTCGGCGGCCAGGACGTCACCCGCCTGCCGATCGAGCGCCGCGATGTGGGCATGGTGTTCCAGAATTACGCGCTGTTTCCCAACCTGGATGTGGCCGGGAACATCGTCTATGGCTTGAAGATTCGCGGCCTGTCGCCCGTTGCGCGCAACAAGCGTTGTGAAGAACTGCTGGAACTGGTGGGTTTGCAGCACCACGGCAAACGCAGCATCCACGAATTGTCCGGGGGCCAGCGCCAACGCGTGGCCCTGGCGCGAGCCTTGGCGCCGCGCCCCAAAGTGCTGTTGCTGGACGAGCCGTTGGCAGCCCTGGATGCGCAATTACGCGAGCGTTTGCGCAGTGAGTTGGATGAGCTGTTGCGTGGGTTGGGCATCACCTCGGTATTTGTCACCCACGACCAAGGCGAAGCCATGGCCCTGGGCGATCGCATCCTGGTCATGGAGCGGGGCCGTGTTGCGCAACTGGCCAGCCCGCGGGAGATCTACCAGCAACCGGCCAATGCGTTCGTCGCAGGCTTTGTCGGCAACCTCAATGCCTTTGTGGTGCTTGATCGCACCGCCCGCGGCCTGAAAGTCTGCGGCGGCGAGTTGCCGTGGCACAGGGCTGACTCGCCGAGCACCGTCTATTGCCGGCCCGAACACTTGCGGGTGATGGAAGACGAAGGGCACGTGCACGGCCATCTTGTGGCGCAATTCTTCCAGGGTGCACAAAGCCGCCTGCTGGTGGATGTCGGTGGCGCCCAACCGCTGCTGGTGGACAGCAGCGACAACCTATTGCACAGCGTCGGCGCACCGATTGCCCTGGCGATTGCGCCACACAAGTTATTTACCCTCAATGCTTGAGAATTTACTGTGAACCGTCCGTTTGTTGTTGCCCAGATCAGCGACCTGCACCTGAAAGCCGGTAATCGCCTCACCTATGGCGTGGTCGACACGCTGGGCGCACTGCGCCGTGCCGTCGACCATCTGAATGCCAGTGACCCACGGCCCGACATCGTGGTGGTCAGCGGCGACCTGGTGGATTTTGGTCGCGCCGATGAATACGCCGTGCTGCACCCGGAGCTGTCGCGCCTGCACATGCCTTGCTATGTGGTGCCGGGCAACCATGACACGCGTGGGCCGTTGCTGGATGCATTCGGCGATCACCGCTATTTGCCGACGTCGGCGGATGGCCCGCTGGACTGGGTTGTGGATGAGCACCCGTTGCGCTTGATCGGCCTCGATTCGACCATCCCCGGTGGCCATGGCGGGCAGTTGCTGGAAAGCCAGTTGCAGTGGCTGGACGCGCAATTGGCGCTGCGCCCGCATGTACCGACCCTGCTGATCCTGCATCACCCGCCGTTTATCAGCGGCATCGGTCATATGGACCGTGAACCTTTTATCAACGCGGCTGCGCTGGAAAAGGTCGTCTCCCGTCACCCACAAGTGGAGCGTCTGTTGTGCGGCCATTTGCACCGCCCGATGCAGCGGCGTTTTGGCGGCAGCCTGAGTTGTGTCTGCCCCGGCACCTCCCACCAGATCGTGCTCGACCTGCAAGACGCCGCGCCCGCGCATTTCAACCTGGAGCCGGCGGGTTACCTGTTGCATCGCTGGGATGAACAGCACGGGTTGATCAGCCACAACGGTGTGTTCGGGGACTACCCGGGGCCCTATCCGTTTTATGACGCCCATGGATTGATTGACTGAGGTTTCACGGAGGTCCACTTCCTTACAACCAGGTAATTGAACGTTAGTTAACGCAGCGACCCACGCAAGTTTGGTCGCGTGCATCCTGCTGCCCTTTTTTGCGCCCGGAACTTGGATTCCGCGCCGGAGTTCGCCTTGATGAAAGCCACTTTGAATGTTTTAAGCGTATTGACCGGCGGCTTGGGCATTGCCCTGAGCCCCTTGGCCTCGGCTGACTTTCTGAACGACAGCAAAGCCAACCTGAACATGCGTAACTTCTATTTCAACAACGATAACCGCGACGGCACCGCCGCGCCGTCGAAGACCGAAGAGTGGGGCCAGGCCTTTATTCTCAACTACCAGTCGGGCTTTACCGACGGCACCGTAGGCTTTGGCCTGGATGCTATAGGCATGCTCGGCCTGACCCTCGACAGTGGTGCCGGCCGCCATGTCGGCAGCTCGATGATCCCCAACGATGACGGCAAAGCCGCCGACAGCTGGGCCCGTGGCGGTGCGACCGCCAAGGCGCGTTTTGCCAAGAGCGAGCTGCGCTACGGCTACCTGCGCCCAAACCTGCCGATTCTGGTGAGCAACGATGGCCGTCTGTTGCCACAGTCTTTCGAAGGTGGGCAGATCACCAGTAAAGACATCGACAACCTGACCTTGATTGGCGGCCAACTGCAACACACCACCGGCCGCGGGTCCAGCGACCGCAGTGGCCTGGCAGCGGCAGGCGGCACCCAGGAAAGCAATAAATTCAACTACGCCGGTGCCGACTATCAAGTAAACAAGGACCTGCTGGTGCAGTACTACTACGCCAACCTTGAAGACTATTACCAACAACACTTTGCCGGGCTGATCCATGTGTTGCCGTTGGGTGACTACGGCTCACTGAAAACCGATCTGCGTTATTTCAAGACCACCTCCGACGGCAAAAACAGCAGCGCCGCCGGCCGTGCAGAAGGCTATAAGTTCAGCGGCTATACCAAGAACGGCACGGGGGAGATCGACAACAACACCTGGAGCGCCGCGTTCATCTATTCGCTCGGCCCGCACGCCATTACCGCCGGTTACCAGCAAGTCTCGGACGACAGCAACTTCGCCCAACTCAACCAGGGCGGGCTGGTGAATAAAGGGGAGGGCGGCTCCAGCCTGTACCTCTACACCGATCGTACCGTGCAAACGTTTATCCAGGCCGGTGAACGCACGGCCTTCGCCCAATACGCCTACGACTTCGTCGCGCTCGGCGTGCCCGGCCTGAAAGCGTCGGTGATGTACTTGAAGGGCGACCACATCCTCACCGCCAGCGGCAACAACGCCAGCGAATGGGAACGGGATATCTCCCTGGACTACGTGGTGCAAAGCGGCCCGTTCAAGAACGTCGGGTTCGGCTGGCGCAATGGCGTGTCGCGCAGCGAAGTCGCGCGGGACCAGGACCAGAACCGGGTATTTGTGAATTACTCGATTCCGTTGATGTAAGGCTCAAGGTCCGGTGACGCCCGGCACAAGCGATTTCGCGTGGGTTGCTGTGCCATTGGTTATCTGATGAAAGCCGCAGCGCAGATAAAACGCTGCGGCTTCTGGTGTATCGGTGGTCAGGTGCACCTGTTGAAAATGTGCCGCTGCGTGTTCCAATAACCGTTGCACCAGCGCCTTGCCAACGTTGTGTCTGCGCATTGAGGGGGCAACGTATACGCGGCGTAACCGGCCGGTGTCTGGATTGGAGTACGGATCACGTGAAACACCTCCGATCGCAATCAACAGGTCGTGACGAAACACGCCCAATAGGCACTCACCAGGTTTGTCAAACCGCAGGGTGCCGTTTTCCCATTCGCTGACAAGCCGGGTCAAAAATCTGACCGCATTGGATGATTCTATCGTTTGGCCGGCTGACACTCTACCTGTGGCGAGGGAGCTTGCTCCCGCTGGGGCGCGCAGCGGCCCCGATTTAATGTGTAGCGGGCGCCCAGGGACTCACTACAGAGTGTGGCTTCGGGACTGCTGCGCAGCCCAGCGGGAGCAAGCTCCCTCGCCACGTGTGCGCCAATCAACCACAAACGTTCAAGATTGCGCACCACCCCGCTCAGTAGACTCGCCCGACTTCTTCTACTGCAGGTTCGCCATGGACATTTTCCTTTACGCGTTCAGCGTCATGTACAGCCCCGGTCCGGTCAATTTGATGGGCCTCAATGCCGGGCTTACGGGCAAATTGCGTCGCTCCAGCGGTTTCTACATCGGCGTGGGGTGCGCGATGCTGCTGATGTTCGTGCTGTTTGGCTACACCGGCGAAGCGATCATCTCCCAGGCGGCGCTGCCGTATATTTCTTTGATTGGCGGTGTGTACACGCTGTACCTCGCCTACCAGGTGTTCACCGCACGTACCGAAGTGGATGACGCCCCAAGCACGCCTGCCAAAACCTTGACCTTCTGGAATGGCCTGGTGATCCAGTTGCTCAACCCCAAGGGCATCGTCGCGGTGTTGCCAATCACCAGCGTGATGTTGCCGGCGGCGCATATCACCGGGGCCTCGATCTTTGGCGTGTCGGCCTTACTGGGGCTGGGGGCGGTCGGAGCGCCGTGGGTTTACGCATTGTTGGGCGCACTGTTGGGGCGGCGGATCAACGGGGCGGCGGCGTTTACCTGGTTCAACCGCTGCATGGGGCTGGCGTTGGCCGGGTGTGCGTATTTCATGTTTCACGCGTTCTACCTGCACGTTATTGCGCCTTGAACCCGGTGGCGCGCAGTTTCAGGCCACAGGGCGCTTGAGCTCAATGGCATCAAGGCTTTTCCAGCGGTACAGCATCACCGAGATCGCGCAGTTGGCGACAAAGATCCCGTTGATGTTGTACCCGACAGCTTGTTGCGCACTTGGCTATTGGAGTCGCTGAAAACCTGGGCAAGACGGTGGATCATCAGGTAAACCCTATGTGCAATGGTGCGACCGCGCGCAAGCTTGCGCAGCCCATGTGGGAAACTTGATGGATATTGCCGACGTCGATGATGAAGTCTGTACGGTTTTTTTTGTGTTAAGTGTTGGAGAGGACGATGACGAGCATGAACGAACAATCCGCCGAGGCAGTGATCGCGTTCTGGAAGCAGGCAGGGCCAAAACGCTGGTTCGCCAAGGACGACGCGTTTGACGCAGCCTTTCGCGAGACCTTTCACGCCACGCATATGCAAGCCGCCCGGCGTGAGTTGGAAAGCTGGCTGGATTCGGCGCAGGGTGCGCTGGCCTTGCTGATTTTGCTGGATCAATACCCGCGCAATGCGTTTCGCGGCACGGCACATATGTTTGCCACCGACCCGCTGGCGCGTTTGTATGCGCGGCGGGCGGTGGACGCCGGGTTGGATCAACAGATCGAGCCCGAACTGCGCGCCTTCTGTTATCTGCCGTTTGAACATTCCGAAGACCCGGCGGACCAGCAGCGTTCGCTGGCGCTGAACCAGTATTTGGATGCCAGCACCTACCATTGGGCCAAGGAGCACGCGGATATCATTGAACGGTTTGGGCGGTTTCCCCATCGCAACGCGGTATTGGCAAGGGCAACCACCCAACCCGAGCATGAGTTTCTCAAGGCCGGTGGTTTCGCCGGCTAGGCCGTGATCGTTCCCATTGCGTGGGAGCGATCATGGGCCTCCTAGACCTCGGTGGGTGCCAAGGCTGCCTTGGCGCCCACCGGACGAAAGCGCCGCAACCCCTTGAGGTCGACCGCCCAGCGCAAGGCTTCGGTGGCCGACGGGCGCTGGCCATGGCTGATTGCGCTGTCATCCTGAGTGAGCGTGCCGAGGTAACCCTGGGCACCGCCGCGCTCGCTCCAGTAATGGGTGTGGCTGAGCCAGGAGCGGGCGAGCCAGCCTTTCCAGGTGCCTACGGTGACGGGTAAATCCAGCACGCCTGCACCCATCACCGGCTTGACCGGGCCGCCGACGATATCGCCAAACAAGCCGTAGGGCGCGGGAAAGTAGAGGTTGGTCCAGCGCGTCACGGCAAACGCCGCAGCATGGTGCAGGTACTGCGGGGTAAACGGTTTTTGCCCAAGCATCACTGGCTTGCGTGCGTTATAGCCATAGCCCTTGGTGTCTTCGGTCGGTGGGCAGGCCGGCGCTTCGCGGCGTTCAATGCGTTTTTTGAAGTCACTCACACTGCGGCCCAACAACAGGCTGGCGTGGGCCATCGGGCTGCCGACGGTGACCAGGTCGCTGATGCGCCACGGATTGCCCAGGCCGCGTTGCTCGATAAATGCCTGGGCCTGCTGCTCGCGGAACCTCAAGGTGCTGCCCAGGCTGCCATCGAGGGCGGCGCCGGCGTTGGGCAATGCTTCATTAATCACCGGTTGCAACGTGGCATTGGCGGCATAACGGCTGGCCAGCTCGCGGTTGCTGGGGATCACCTGGGTCAATTGGTCGTGGTGTTCATGCCACAGGTAACCGACGATGTCGTAAGCAATCACGCTGCCCAGGCTGTGGCCGACGACGATGATACGGTCGTAGTCGCCCTGGTTGTGCAGGGCGCGCAGCAACGCCACCCCGTCTGCGCGGATCTGTTCGCGAATCACCACGTTCTGCGGGTTGGGACTCAAGTAGCGCGCCGCATCGCCGAGGTAAGACAGCGCTGAATAGCGCAACCCTAGCCCGATGGCGCCAAGCAGCAGTGGCAACAGTGCGAACGGATTGTCACTGGGCTCGAACCCGCCCCAGGCCGTGGCTAGAGTGCCACTGGCAATCAGCAGCAGGAGCACCATCAGCGTCCAGCGCGTGGTGCGCCAGATCGGCACGATGGCCTCGGGAATGTCACGGCGCGGGCGTTTGAAAATATCCCATAGCCAGCCCAGCAGGTGACCGACCCTGGTGCCCTGCATCTTGTGGGCCCAGTAGTATTCATAGAAGTCCGTGGAGGTGCGACCTGACGACTTCAGTACGCGCAGATCGAAATTGCGCGAAAGCCGGTCTGGCTTGCTCCAGTAAAACGGTGTGCCATCGGGCGGGGCGGCAGGGATCATCGCTTCGACGAAGCCGCGTAGCGTGTCCATTGGGCGCTGTTCGCCGATGCCGTGGATAACCACAACTGCTTGTTTCATAAGCTTATCTTCCTTGAAAGCTATGGGGGTAATGCGACGAATACCGGTGCGGTTTTGCTTCGTAGCCAAGAGCTATGATATTGCCATCAATGCGACTGATTCCGCCAGGAATGCACTCGGTGCGCCAGACACTTTTTACGCCAGCCCTGTTAATTCTGACAGTAGACGGGGTATTGGATTCGGCGTGTAGTGCTGTGAGTCCGCCCAGGTGAGGGCGGGTACCTACCTGTTACTGAGGTAGGTGCTCTTAGGCCCCAGGAGTGTCGATCATGTCCGATTCAAGCCAAGCCCCGCGTGAAGTCTGCTGCACCGTTGTATCTGAGCAGTGCCATGAAGATCACAAGGCCTGCCTCGATCATGGGGAGGTGGCGCACGTGCATATTCATGTTCATGTACACCATAAATGCTGTTCGACGGGGGCGGTGTCCGTACCCGTACCCGTGCCGGTGGCCGAAAAAAAATTGCCAGTTATCAGGCTTGGTTTTACCAATATTGCAATTGGCAGTCCGAATTATTCTAAAGTGATGCCGCAGGTCAAGTTGCCAGCCAACTATGGTGCAGAGGGCACGTATAATAAAATTCAATCTGTCATTACGTTTGATGCGATGGCCGATATTGTATCGGTCACCGTAACCGCTGCCGAACTCAAAGCTAAATATGACGTGCTGTCGGTAGGGCTGCATGTGAGTACGTTTACCGTGGCACAAGCTGCCAAGTTGAAAGCCTATGCCGATTTGGGCGGTGTCTTGCTGCTGACCTGTGATAACAGTACTGCGGCAGGCATGACAAATGTTCTGCAGGTATTTGGGCATACCGGCTCCTTTGTTGTCACTCCATCATTTACTTATAGCGGAGTGTCCTCCGTATCAGAAAGCTTTAGCAGCTATTTTGGCAACTCTGAGGCGGTTCCGCTTAAGGGCGGTGGGCTGTTGGCAATAACGGCTGCGCAACTCCCTGTCGACAGTAGAGTGATAGCCACTTACGGAACTAATGTGCTGTTCTGGGTAGTGGGTGGGACAAAGGGCCGGGTGGTCGCCTTTAGTGATATAGACCTGGCGGTGATTGATGTCGATGGCGCTACGATCGATAACGGGCAAGAGAGATTTGTAAATAATATGATGGCTTATGTTTTTGATCAGGTGCTGGTGAGCGCGGAATAAGCGCATATGCGGTCGGCAGTAACGTTCCGGTAAGTTTGCTAAGTTTATAGGAGTTTTGAATATGTCTGATTCAAGCCAGTCCCCGCGTGAAATCAGTGGTGTCGTAGTTTCTGAGACGTGCCGTGAAGATCACAAGAACTGCCTCAGTGGTGAAGAGGTGCATATACACGTGCATGT
Source organism: Pseudomonas sp. B19125 (assembly GCF_044218855.1). Taxonomy (NCBI): domain Bacteria; kingdom Pseudomonadati; phylum Pseudomonadota; class Gammaproteobacteria; order Pseudomonadales; family Pseudomonadaceae; genus Pseudomonas; species Pseudomonas sp. B19125. The sequence continues at coordinate 4,174,389 of NZ_CP162589.1, read as the reverse complement.
TCATGTGCACCGTCATTGTTGTTCGGCGGCGACTGCGGCCGTGACCAAGCCAGTAAAGTTGCAGGTTATAAAGTTTGGTTTTACGGGTGTCGCCATTGGTAATTCAAGTTACCCCAATTTGATGGCGCAGGTTAAAGAACCCGCAAACTACGGACCCAACGGGACTTATAATAAAATCCAGTCTGTAGACGCCATTGATGCCACGGCAGATATTGTTGCTCCCTCTATAACGGCTGCTGAATTGAAGGCTAAATATGATGTGCTGTCTGTCGGGTTGCATGGCAGTAATTTTACCGTGGTACAAGCCGATAGACTGAAAGAGTATGCAGCGCTGGGCGGCGTCTTGCTGTTAGCCTGCGACTGTGGTAGCGCCGTAGGCATGTTGAATGTTTTACAGCGATTTGGGCATACCGGTACTCTTGTTGGCGCGACTGTCGCGGGGGTTTACAGCGGATTATCTTCCGCGACGGAAAATTTAAGCAGCTATTTCGGCAACTCTTTAGGCGTGACAATGAAGGGGAACGCAACACTCTCAGTGGCTGCAACACAACTTCCGCCGGGGAGCAAGGTGTTGGCGACATTGGGTGCTTATGTGCTTTTTTGGTTGGTAGGCGGCACGATGGGCCGAGTGATCGCATTCAGTGATATTGAACTTACCACCACTGAGGTTTCAGGCACCACGGTAGACAATGGGCAAGAGAAGTTCTTGAATAACATGATGGGCTATGCATTTGATCAAGTATTGGCGAGCGCTGGATAAAAGTATGCATTCCCACCAGGAATGCCCCTATAAAAACAGCGCATTGTCTTTCTGGGCGCCGATCTCGTAGCGTGGTCTCTCACCCAAGGAGAGCTTTTATGCCTTCACCATCGTTGCGCCTTTACGTGGATGCCCAATACACCAGCCCCTACGCCATGTCGGTATTCGTCACCCTGCTGGAAAAGGGCATGACCTTCGAAACCGTCACCCTTGACCTGGACACGGCGCAAAACCAGGCAGCGGAATTTGTCCAACTGTCCCTGACTCAGCGTGTGCCCACGTTGGTGGAAGGCGACTTCGCCTTGTCGGAGTCCTCTGCAATCAGCGAATACCTGGATGAGGCTTTCCCCCAGACCACGGTATACCCGACGGACTTAAAACAGCGGGCGAGGGCGCGGCAGGTTCAGGCGTGGTTGCGCAGCGACTTGCAGGCTATTCGCCAGGAACGTTCGACGCTGGTGGTGTTCTATGGGCAGAAGATGCCGCCGTTGTCGCCTGCGGGTGAGGCGGCCGCGCACAAGTTGATTCAGGCGGCACAGGCGTTATTGGCAGGCAACCCGCTGTACCTGTTCGGTGCGTGGTCGATAGTCGATGTGGACCTGGCGGTGATGCTCAACCGTTTGATCCTCAACGGTGACAACGTGCCCGCCGAGTTGGTGGCCTATGCACAACACCAATGGCAGCGGCCTTCCGTGCAGGCCTGGGTCAACCTGCACCGCCCGGCGCTCTAGGGGTTACAGCCATTCCTGGGCCACACGCCGGCCCAGGTCTTCCCAATCGGCCATGCCCAACACCCGCGTGGTGTTCAAGCCGCGCAGGTAACCGAGCAGTTGCTGGGCGCTGGCGTAACGCAGGTCGGCGTCTGCGGTGTCGTCCTGCAGCACGTTCTCATATTCAACCAGGTAATCGGCGACCCGCTCGCGAAACTCCGGCAATACGGCTTCGCGGATGCGGTCGAAGGTTTTCTGGTGGGGCTTCATGGCGTGGTCCTTATAGGTTTTATGGAGTTAGGCTGCCTGACACTATCGGTTCAAATGATAGTCACCATCAAGGATCACACGTTCTGTTTTTGCGCCAAAAGCGGACAATCACGCCATCGACACGCTGTTCAAGGAAATGCGCGATGAGGACGATAATCCAGCTGGGCCTGATGATACTGATGCTCGGCACCACGGTGCTGGCCAACCCGGCGATTGCCGATGATCTGCGTACAAGCCATTTGCTGCCTCTCGTCGGTAGCGTAGACTCCCTGCGGCATGCGCAATCGGTGGGGGTGTTGTACAGCGAAAACACCCGCGACAACCTCAGCTACCTTGAACGCTACCACGCCATGGCCATGAACGGCGCCAAGGATGCCCTCGACGGGCGCATCCGTGAAGCGTTCGTCAACAGCTCCGACCCGGAACTGGCCATCGATTGGTTAATGAGTTCGTTGCAGGGCACTTTTCTTACAGTAACGGTCTATAGCAGCCTCGATGAATTGGTGCAGGCGCACCCGGATGTGGTGGTGGTGCTCGATACCCACAACCAGCTGCTGACCCAGCGTAACGATCAGGTTGAGGCGCGCTTTGTTGCACGGTTCTATGACGCGAACCTGCAATACATCGCCAAGGCTGAAGGCTCGGTGCACAAACAGGTGCCGTCTGTGTGGGTGCATGACAAGGCGGTGCCGGAAATTGCCGCACAGATTGAACAGCAGCGTGATGTACAGCTTGATGCGTTGAAGCAGTTCGATGTGTCGCTCAAGGCGTTGGTAAGCGCCAGTTGATGTGAACTTTTCTTTTTATACTCAGGATTTTATATGCGCGCTTTTTTCGTTCCGGCCCTGGCTGCGGCTCCTTTGTTGCTGACCGGTTGTATCACCGCTCCCAACGCTCCGAGCTTGACCCTGCAAACCAATAAGACCCCTGAAGGCTATGTGCAGTGCGTGTTGCCCAAGCTTGAAAAACACGGCATTACCTCGACGGTGACCCAGAACTCGCGTCATGCCAAAGTGGTGTTGACCAGCAAGATTGCCGCCGATGATGTACTGGAAGCCTACAAGTCCCAGGACGGCACCAAGGTGTTCCTGTATGAGCGCAAGCCACTGGCGTCGGCGATCAAGCCATCGCGGCTTGAGTTGGCGGCGCAGGATTGCAAATAATCCGAGCCTTCACACCGTTCAAGCCAGCTCCCATATTTGGATTTATGGTGGGCCTAGGGTTTGGCTTCGTTGCTGAAGGTGTGCACCGTGTTGACCAACCCCTTGGCTGCCAACGCCACCAACTCACCGCCTTTTTCCACCGTCGCCAGCGCAGGATCAGAGCCCATGCGCCCGTCGGGGAAGCGTGCGCGAAAGTCCAGCGCTTCGCGGATCGGCCCGGTGTTGGCGATTTGTGGCGAATACTCAGCCGACTTGATCGACTCTGGGTACGCCCACTGCGTCACTGCAATCTCCGACGGCGTGGCGTGGCTGCCGTGGCCCACCGGGAATTGGCGGTGAGCCAGTTCGTTGACGCCTTCCAGGTCCCACCAGTTCACCAGCTTGAGTGCAAACCCGGCCGGGCGGCGGGCGTAGCTGGCTTCGGCGTACAGCTCGGAAAAGGCCGCCTCGATGGTGGCGATATTGCCGCCGTGACCATTCAAGAACAGGATTTTCTCGAAACCATGCCCGGCCAATGAACGCACCCAATCGCCAATGGCAGCGATAAAGGTGGAAGGGCGCAGGGAAATGGTCCCGGGAAAACCCAGGTGGTGCTGGGCCATACCGATATTGAAGGTCGGGCCGATCAGGATGTCGGCGTTTTTCTGCGCCTCGTGGGCGATGATTTCCGGGCACATCCAGTCGGTGCCCAATAGGCCGGTGGGGCCATGCTGCTCGTTGGAGCCAATGGGAATAACCACCGTGCGGCTGCGTTCCAGAAACTGCCCGATTTCGATCCAGGTGGAGGTGTGTAGAAGCATGCGACGCTCTCTTTTATCTGTGGGGACAGGCTAACCACCACGGATTGTACGACTACTCGCCACCTGTTGGGGTTTGCAGTTGAGATACGTCGAGGACTTCAGCCAGCGCTGGTCCGGGTACCAGGAGAACATGAACTGCCCATCCTTGAGTTTGTCTACCACCTGGCGCGCTACTTGCGGGCGCACGGCCGGGCAACCCTGGCTGCGGCCGATTCGGCCTTCGCGCTTGCTCCACGCCGGGTTGACGTAGTCGGCCGCATGAATCACCAGTGCGCGGTCGCGGGCCTGGTCATTGAAGCCCGGCTCCAGGCCGTCCATGCGCAACGAGTAGCCGTGGGTGCCCAAGTAACTCTCCTGGGTGCGGAACAAACCCAGGCTGGATTGGTGGCTGCCTTCCCGATTGGAGAATTGCGTGGCAAAGTTTTCCCCGGATTTGGCACCATGGGCCACCAGGTCGCGCAGTACCAGGGACCTCTTGCGTAGGTCGAAGATCCACAGCCGACGGGCGGTAGAGGGCTGGGAGTAGTCAATGACGGCCAGGCGATCCGAGCGTTCCTCGCCGTTATTGACCGCGCATTGCACCGCGCTCAGGGCGCTTTTCAGTACAGTGGGATTGAGTTCTGGAGCCGAGCGCGCCAGGCTGCTATACAAAGTAGGAGGGTTGGCAGTGGCGGCGAGCGTAACATTGCTCAGCGTAGCCAGGGTCATGGCGATCAAGCCGGCGCGGCATATTAAAGTCAGCATCTACAGTACATCCCCCCGCTGTGGATTGGAGTTAAGTCAATTGTTCAAAAAACACGCATGTTACTTGAGCATTTGCCTGCTCGTTGCACCACTGGTCGCGACAGCTGATGAGCTGCCGGTGGACGCTGTGCCGGTGGTTTCGACCAGCCCGGTGCAGTTGGCCCTTTCTGAACTGCCCAGCGTTTGCCCCAACCTTGCCGCGCAGATAGACGCAACGACCCAAGCGCGCTTGCAGGCGTTCTACCAGCAACAGGGCAATGTGACGCTGTGGTCCGATGAGCGCCGCCACACTCTGCAATCTCAGTTGCTGATGCTGGCCGACGATGGCCTGGACCCCACCCACTATAGCCTGCCTACCGTGGATGCCACGGGTAACGTGCTGTGCAGCGATATCGGCAGCAGCCGGCAATACCTGCAAGCCCTGCAGGATTTGCATTACGGGCGCCTGCAACAGTCGCGTTTCGAGCCGCTTTGGCATTCCCAGCCACCCACCCTCGACCCCAATACCCAAGTGCTGGCTTTTGCCACCACCGGCCTGCAAGACATGGCGCAAGCCTTTGATCAGGCGCGCCCCAGTGCCGACCTGTACCGCAGCTTGCGCAATACCTACGCCACTGTGCGCCTGCAGCCGTTGCCCCATTGGGACCCGGTCGCCACCGGGCCGCTGCTCAAGCCAGGCATGGAGGACCCGCGCGTGCCCGACCTGGCGCGGCGCTTATATAGCGGTGGTTATCTCGCCAAGGCGCCGACGGGCAACAGCCGGCAGTACCGTGACGAGTTGGTCAAGGCGGTCAAGGCCTTCCAGCTCAGCCACTCGTTGCAGGCCGACGGTGTGATAGGCACGGGTACTGTGGCCGAACTCAATATCAGCCCGGCGATGCGCCGCGATCAGTTGCGCATCAACCTCGAACGTTTTCGTTGGCTGGCTCAGGACCTGGAACCCGAAGGTGTCGTGGTTAACGTCGCGGCTGCGCAATTGAGTGTTTACCAGAGCGGCATCCCGGTGTGGCAAACCCGCCTGCAAGTGGGGCGTGCCGAACGCCAGACGCCGCTGCTCAAGTCGCGCATTACCCGGCTTACCCTCAACCCCACGTGGACCATCCCGCCGACGATCATGCGTGAGGACAAACTCCCGGCCATCCGCCTCAACCCCGAATATCTGCGCCAGCAAAACCTGCAAGTGCTCGACGCCCAGGGCCGCCCATTGACGGCCGACCAGGTGGATTGGTCGCACCCCGGCAACATTCTGCTGCGCCAGGAGGCCGGCCCGCGCAACCCGCTGGGCCGCATCGTGATGCGCTTTCCCAACCCCTATTCCGTTTACTTGCACGACACGCCGAGCCAGCCGCTGTTTACCAAAGGCCCACGGGCATTCAGTTCGGGCTGCGTGCGGGTTGAGCAGCCGATGATGCTGCGCGACCTGCTGGTAACCCCGGCCGAACGCACGCGCACCGAAGAATTGCTAGCCACCGGCACAACCCATGAATTCAGGCTGGCCACGCCGGTGCCGGTGCTGTTGGGTTACTGGACAGTGGAAGTCGATCGCCAAGGCGGGTTGGTGTACTCGCCGGATATTTATGCGCGTGACCCGGTGTTGGTGAAGGCGATGGGAGCGGTGCTCTAAAAACTCACTGTGGCAGACGGGCTTGTTGTGGCTAGCTGGTTTGTTGTGGCAGACGGGGTTGTTGTGGCGAGCAGGCTTGCCCTGCGTTGGGCTGCGTAGCAGTCCCAAAACCAGACGCTTATGTGTCTCTGAGAAAACGCGGTGACTGTATTATTAGGGCCGCTTCGCAGCCCAACGCAGGGCAAGCCTGCTCGCCACGGTAAGCCCGCTCGCCAGAGGGGTGATGTGTGCCAGGATCACTTCGACGGCCTCGGCGGCTGTCACACTTGCAGTGTCGACAGTCAGTGGCGTCTCAGCCCACGCCTGATATTCATGTACTGAAACGGACTGCCAGGAGGGCGGCACCAACCCGGCAATATCGCCCGTGCGGCCCTCCACCCGGCGCTGATGTTCCAGCAGGTCAGAGCAAACCACCTCAATATCAAGCATCTCGACGCCCGCTGTCGCCGCCACGGCCTGCCACGCCTCCCGGCTCTCCTTCAGCGGGTTCACACAGTCGGCAATCACCGTCTGCCCCATTCTCAAATTACTCAATGCCAGCGCATTCGCCACGCCATAACCGCTGGCGCCCACATCACCGGTCAGTACGTTTGCATCCCGAAGCGCCTGCTCAATCACATCAATACGCAGGTAAACCGCGTTTATCCGACGTGCCAGTTCGCTGGCAATCGTGGTCTTGCCGGTGCCGGGCAGGCCGCTGAATACAATAAGCATGGTCAATCCTTTGAATAGGGCGCCCGGCCAGTCTAGCCGCGCTTACTTCAAATAGCAGGCGCTGATCCAATCGGCCGGGTGGGCCGCCAGTTGCGTGGCCACGGGCAAGTAGCGTTTATCCAGTTGCGCCGCCAGCCAGAACAGCGTCGCGCTGCTTTTGGCATCCCAGGTGCCGCTGTAACCGGCTTCGCCTACTGTGGCACGGTCTTTGTCGAACTGAACGTGGGTGTGCACGAACTCCTGGTGGCTGCGTTGCCCAGTGGCGTAAGGCACCAGCCAGTCGAGGGCGGCGCCCAGCGACGCACCATTGCTCTTGAGGTTCAGCCAGTCGCCGCCGTAGGACTTGGCCGCCAGTGCGGCCTGCACCAGCGGTTCAAGGTCGTAGACCACGTAATGCAGGGCGTCGCGGTCCTGGAAGTCGGTGACCGAGCCGTCAGGCAGGATGTTATCGGCCACTTGCTGTTTAAACAGTTGATGAGCGTGCTCAAGCATGGCCTGGTCGTTGAGTGCGGCGGCGGCGAGGGTCACCAACTTGATGCGGTGGCTCTGCCAGTTATTGGTCTGGGTGCCTTTTTTCTGGCCGTGGAATTGTTCGATATGCGCGATGTAGCCATTGCCCAGCTTGCTGATAAAACGGCGGCTGGCGGCGCGGGTTTCCAGGCGCAGGTGGTCGGCGGTAAGCGCATAGGCCGTGATCAGCATATCGAGATTGGTTTCGTCGATGGGGTTGAAATCCGGCTGGTAGACATCGGCCCAGGCGGCGAGGTAGTCGTCGACTTGCCTGAGGTAACGCGGGTCACCGCTGATGCGCCAGGCCAGCGCCGCCTGGCGCATCAGCGGCCAGTCCTTTTCGGCAACCAGGCTTTGCTCGCGAATGCCATGGTTCGGCAGGGTGCCTTCGGTGTGCACCTGCGGCAACGGCGCAGGCTGGTCGGCCAAATGCCGTTGGGCGGCGGCCAGCAGCGCGTGGGCTGCCGGGTTTGCCGACGCAGGCTGGCAAAGGCTTGCAGCCATCGCCACGGCGGGCAACGCGGCCAGCAGCAAGGTAAAGGCAAGGGTGGTTTTGTTCATGGACGGTTCTGTTGGATAAGGATGTGCCAACGCTAGCACGCGGCTGAAACGGCTTGGATGAAACTCCCGTATGCTTGCAGGCTGATCTCGACCGAGGACCGCCCATGACCTTGCCCTTTGTGAAGATGCATGCCCATGGCGACGATTTCATCATCATCGACCGCCGTGGCCTGGACGACCCGATCACTGCGCAGGTCGCCCGGCGACTGGGCAACCGCCACACCGGTATCGGCTTCAACCAACTGGCGGTGGTGCTCGACTGCGAAGACGCCCTGGCCCGCATCAAGTTCTGGAACCCCAACGGTACGCCGCTGCAAACCTGCGGCAGCGCCACCCGCGGCGTGGCCGACCGCTTGATGCATGAGACCGGTCGCGACACCATCGTATTGCGCACGGATCGAGGCTTGCTGACGTGCGTGCGGGCCGCCGGCCAGCAAGTGTCGGTGGACATGGGCGCGCCCTCGCTGGACTGGTCTGGCGTACCACTGGCTGACGCGCTGGACACCCGTATCTTGCCCATCGATGGCGCGCCTGCCGCCTGCAGCATGGGTAACCCGCATTGCACGTATTTTATCGACGACATCAGCACCATCGACGTGGCGGCCGTGGGCCCGGCGCTGGAAACCCATCCGCTGTTCCCGGCCAACACCAATGTGCATTTTGTGCAGGTGCTGGACCGCAGCCACATCCGCCTGCGTATCTGGGAGCGCGGCGGGGGTGTGCCGCTGGGTTCCGGCTCCTGCTGCTGTGGCGCGGTGGTCAATGGGATTCGGCGCGGGTTGCTGGACGCCACGGTTCAGGTGCAATGCGACGGTGGCACGGTCACTGTGCAGTGGGACGGGCAGGGCGGTGTGGTGTTGACCGGCCGTGTCCAGCCGGTCATGCAGGGCACGGCGTACCTGCTTTAAAGCGTTACGGTAAAGGTCGTGCCCTCGTTGACGCAGGAACTCACCGCCACGTCTCCACCGTGCGCCCTGGCCAGTTCACGCACGATATACAGGCCCAACCCCACGCTACGCACCTCGCTGCCCTGGTCGGTGCCTCGGGTCATGGGCTCGAACAGCCCGGCCAGCAGCGTTTGCGGGATCGCGGCACCGTGGTTATGCACGGCCACTTGGCAGCCACCTTCGCCCAAGCGTGAGGTGATGGTAATTGGCATCAACAAGTCGCCATAGGCCACGCTGTTGGCCACCAGGTTACCAATGATCTGCTGCACCCGGTCGGCATCCAGGCACGCTTGGCCCATACCTTCGGGCTGGTGCTTTAATGTGGCCTTGGGGAAGGCCACGCGCAGTTCATCCACGGCGTGCTGGATCACGCCGTGCAGGTCCAGGGGTGTGGTCTTGATGCTGATCCCGTGGCCGACCCGGGCCTGGGTGAAATCCAGCAGGTCGGCAATCATTCGCTGGGCGCGCTCGGAGGACTGGCCGATATGGCCCAGCAACTGGTGCTCCCTGGGCGTGCGCTCGCTGCGCGCAAGCATGTCCGAGGCCATGCGGATGGCGGTCAGTGGGTTTTTCAAGTCATGGCTGACGATCGCCACCATCTGCTCGGCAAACAACGCGCGGCGTTGGGCGATGGCATAGGCTTCGCTCAGTTCCGCCTGGGCCTGATGCAGCGCCAATTCGGTGCTGGTGCGTTCCTGCAACAAGGCTTCGGCAAGCTTGCGCGCATTGAGCAGCTCGCGCTCGTACTTGTCGCGGTCGGTGGTGCCGAACAGCGCCAGGTCGTGTACCAATGCGCCAGCCTGTTCGCGGGCGCTGGCGTTGAGCAGTACGGTCACTTTGTGGCCGTCGTGGTGCACCAAGTCGAGTTTGACTTCGCTGACGCTGCCACGCATGCGCAGCATCGGCGTCAGGTGGGTCTGGTGGAATATTCGCCCGCCCATGGTCAGCAAATCCTGAAACCGCCGCCCGCACAGCTCGGCACTGCGCAGCCCCAGCCATTGGCCGAGCAGCGTGTTGGCGCGCAGGATCGTGCCGTCTTCAGCCGTCACCGCCAGGGCACAGGCGGCGCTGTCGAACAGATCAGCCGACATCAGCCATGGCCCATGGCGCCAGGAAGTTGTCCATCGCCCTCGTGCAGGCCTCGGGCGCGCTCATATGCGGGCAATGGCCGACATTATCGACCAGGCAATAGGTGCTGTTGGGCAGCACGCTGTGCAGGTATTCGCCCACCGCCACGGGTGCAATCAGGTCGTCACGTGATTGCAGGATCAGCACGGGCGTGGTCAGGCCGATCACGTCCTTACGGTTGTCCGACATAAAGGTCACCCGCGCAAATTGCTTGGCGATGTCCGGTTCGGTACGGCAGAAACTGTCGCTCAGCTCGGCACTCAACGCCGGTTGCTCGGGGGCGCCCATGATCACGGGGGCCATGGTGCTGGACCAGCCCAGGTAGTTGCTGTCGAGCGTGTCAAGCAGGTCATCGATATCGCTGCGCTTGAAGCCGCCGACGTAGCCCACGTCGTCGATATAGCGTGGCGACGGGCCGATCATCACATGGGCGGCGATACGGCCTGGTGCCAGGCGGTCGGCGAGGGTGGCGATCATCGCGCTGACCGAATGGCTGACCAGGATCACCGGGCCGCTGGCGAAAGCGTCGATAATCTCGTTTAAATCGCGGGCATAACCGCCCAGCGCGGCATATTTGGTCTTGTCGAATGCGCTGAGGTCCGACAGGCCAGCCCCCACCAAGTCATACATCACGACGCGAAAACGCTCGGTAAAGTGCGGCGTCATATAATTCCACATGGCCTGGTTGCAGCCGAAACCGTGGGAGAACACCAAGGTCGCCGTGCCGTTGCCCATCACACTGACGTTGTTGCGGTGCTTTAGGTTCATGGGGTTCTCAGCTATGGCGCATTGCTATATGTGTGGGCAGTTTAGATAGTCGCGGGCGTGGGGTCACGCGTTATACGTCTATAAGGTAAAGTCGACGCCTCCTCGAAGAAACTTCAGGTAACAAAACATGCGGCTGTATTTGCGCCAATCCGTCTTGAGTCTGCTGGCGCTGGTGTTTATCGGCCTGTTGACCAGTGCCCAGGCGGACACTTCGCCGATCAAGGTCGCCCTCGATCAACGGGTGATCGACCTCACCAATACGTTGGATAACGGCACAACCGAGCGCTTGAAGGCTCAACTCGCCGCCCTCGAACAACGCAAGGGCGCCCAGGTTGCCGTGCTGCTGGTGCCCACCACCGGCGGCGCAACCATCGAAGACTTTGCCAACCAACTGTTCCGTGCCTGGAAACTGGGGCGCAAGGACGTCAATGACGGCATCCTGCTGGTAGTGGCTAAAAACGACCACACCGTGCGTATCGAAGTAGGTTACGGCCTGGAAGGCACGGTCACCGACCTGCTGGCCCACCGCATCATCGAAGAGCACATCACCCCGGCGTTTCGCCAGGGTGACTATGCGGGAGGGATTCAACAGGCCGTCGATGACCTGGGCGTGCTGGTAGACGGCGGCGACCTGCCCAAGCCGGTGGGGCCTGAGGTCAACCCGCAGGCCATTGCGGTGCTGTTGGCGTTTATCTTGGGAGGCGTCGGCGGTGTGCTGATCGCCGCCGGCAAGCTGCCGTGGCGCCCGGCGTTAATCGCCACCGTGGCGGTTACGGTACTGTTGACGCTGTATGGGGGCGGTCGCGACTGGCCGATGTACCTGCTGGTGTTGCCGCTGACCCTGCTGATTGGCGGCGCGACTTTCGGCGCCTTATGGCTGGCGCGCACCGTGTTTTATTGCGTGATTGGGGTGCTGGCCTACGTTGCCGGGCTGCTGGTGGTCGACCATTTCGTGGCCGTCAACTTCGTCCATTGGCTGGTGTGGCCGTTTGGCTGCGCGTTGGTGCTGGCGTTGTATATGGGACTGTTTTTCGTTATCCACCAATCCTGGAAGAATAGCCCGCGCTTCTTCTTCGTGCGGGTGGCGGCGGTGGTAGCGGTGTATGTGGCAGTCGGGTTACTGCTGGGGCACGGTTATCAAGGCTGGATCATCGCCATACCCGCCGCTTCGGTGGTGGCGTTTATAGTGTTTTTGCAGAGTATTTCCGATGGCGGCTCGGGTTCGGGCGGCGGGTCTGGCTCAAGCTCAGGCAGCTCGGGTTCAAGCTCCAGTTCAAGCAGCAGTTCGTCCGGAGGCGGTGGTTCCAGTGGTGGCGGTGGGGCATCTGGTAGTTGGTAAGCGCTAGCGCGGTTTATAACCTACCCATCCTTTGAAACTGAAGCCGGCGTAGAACAGCTCCACGCCTTCGAACCCGGCTTCAACCATCAAGGCTGCATCTTGTGCGGGTGACAGTACCGGCAATTTGGCGCTGATCGCGGTAATCGCGCGCTCTGCATCCTCGGCCGGCACGCCCGAGTCCACCGCAAACGCGGCGTAACGCTTCAACCAGCGGCTTTTTTCCTGCGGTGCCTGGGGGAAACTGTGGTGCGCCACGATCAGCGGTGCTCCGGGTAGCAACCGTTGCCACAAGGCCTTGAGGGTTTGCAGGCGTTCCTCTTCTGGAATGAAGTGCAAGGTCAGCAAGCAGGTGGCGCCGTCAAAGGGACCCAATGGGGCGGTATCGATATAACCCTCGTGCAACTGCACGCGCTCATTTAAAGGGCCCAGTGTCGCCTGCGCCAACTTCAGCATCTCGGCCGACGGGTCGACGCCTGTAAAGCGCCAGCCTGGCTCGGCGTCGGCAAACCGTTTTAGCTCCAGGCCGCCCCCGGCGCCCAATACCAACACGCTGCCGGTCGCTGGAACAGTTTCACGCAGCAGCAGGATGGTCATCCGTTGCAAGCCATCGAAGCCCGGTACCAGACGCACAGGGCCTTCGGCGTAGCGGGCGACGGCATCAGGGTCGGAAAAAAAGCTCATGGCGGGCTCCTGCAGATTGGGCGAGGCGTAAACCCTACTGCGGCCCATCGGTAGAGGCAATTGCTGTTGGCTGCATTCGTGGTAAAACGTTGATCCCTGCACCCCTTGAGTACGGAGACTCAATGCCTGTTATCAACCCGCCGCCCATTACTGTTCGGGATGCCACTGCCGAGGACGCCTTATGCATCGGCGTGCTCGGTATGCAGGTGTTTCTCGATACTTACGCGACCCAAGGTATCCGCGCCTCGATTGCCAGAGAGGCGCTGCAAGCCTTTGCGCCGCAGACCATCACCCAACTGCTGATACAACCCGGTCTCTCGCTGGTGGTGGCTGAGTCGAATGGCCACCTTGTTGGCTTTGCCCAGATCAAACTCCACGCCACTCATTCGATGATCACAGCTTCAGATGCCGCCGAGTTGCAGCGCCTCTACATCCAGGAGCGATTTACCGGCCAGGGAATTGGCTATCGGTTGCTGCAGGCGGCAGAACAGCGCGCGGTGCTGGGCGGGGCGTCTTTCGTGTGGGCAACCGTGTGGGTGGGCAATGAGCGCGCGCTGGGTTTTTACCCCCGACGGGGTTACGCGGTGCTGGGGTCGCCGACCTATACCTTCCAAGGGGAAACCCATGGCAATCGTTTGTTTGGCAAAACCTTGGCGCCCTGTACATAAAGGCTCAGGGCAGGGTGATGTAGTCGTTCTGTTGGATGATCGGCTGGTGCGCGCCTGGCACCAGGTGAACATAGCGACCGTCCACCAGATCGATAGGCAGGCAGTCGTCAATATCCATCACGCCATCGGTATGGGCCTGCGACCAGTGCTGCAATAGCTGCTGCTGGCCTTTGCGCTTGGCTTCCTGTTTGTCGCGAGCCACCACCAGTAAGTAATGGTGGGCCTCGCCGAACACCTTGGCTTCATAACCACCCAGGTTGATGAAGTACAGGTGATGGGCACCTGCAGGCGGCGCCATTTGGCTGAGTTCGACTTTCCAGCCGTCTACGCCATCGACGGCCATCCAGGCGTCGATATGCATGCCCTTGGGGCTGCCGAACCAGCCGTCTCGCAATTGCGGGTAGGTGGCTTGCAGCGTGTCCGCCACTGCGAACACCACATCGTGAACTTCGATTTTGGCCCTTGGGTGCTTGCCCCCGAGCATGACAACAAACAGCATTACAGGTCCTGCCTGGTGATTGGGTAAAGGCTAACCATACTTCGATTGAACCCTTTTGTCCGGTCAGTGCCACACTGTTAATTCGCCAACTCATCAGGAGGTTGTTATGCGCACCATTGATCTGGCCGGTGTTCCCGTGCCTGTCATCGGCCAAGGCACCTGGCGCATGGGTGAAAACCCGGACCTGCGCAAAGCTGAAGTCGCCGCGTTGCAATTGGGTATCGACGAGGGCATGAGCCTGATCGACACCGCTGAAATGTACGGCGAAGGTGGCGCCGAAAAGGTGGTAGGCGAGGCCATTCGTGGCAAGCGCGACCAGGTGTTCCTGGTCAGTAAAATCTACCCTCACAATGCCAGCCACAAGGGCGTGCCGCGTGCCTGTGACGCCAGCCTTCAGCGGCTGGGCACTGATTATATCGACCTGTACCTGTTGCACTGGCGCGGCCAGTACCCGCTCGAAGAAACCGTCGAAGCGTTCGAACGTCTGCGCGAGGCAGGCAAGATCGGTCGTTGGGGTGTTTCCAACTTCGACGTCGCCGACCTGCAGGAACTTGCATCCCCCGCGTGTGCCACCAACCAGGTGCTCTACAACATCGAAGAGCGGGGTATCGAGTTCGACCTGTTGCCATGGTGGCAACAGCACCATTTGCCACTGATGGCGTACTGCCCAATCGCCCAGGGCGGTGAACTGCTGTCCAGCCCGACGCTCAAGCAAATTGCCCACCGACATGAGGCCACACCCGCACAGATCGCCCTGGCCTGGGTACTGCGTCAGGAGGGTGTGATTGCCATTCCCAAGGCGGTGAGCCCCGAGCATGTGCGGCTAAACGCAAGTGCCGCGAAACTGGTGCTGGATGAGCACGATCTGGATGCGATCGACCGCGTGTTCGGTGCACCCAAGCGCAAGCATCCCCTGTCAATGGTGTAGCAAGCGTGCAGAAACGCTGCCGTCCATGGCCGGCGTTTCTGCGTCACCCAGGGTTAGCCGGCGACCGGGCTACGCCAGTCGTCCGAGCCGGAAGTACCTGCCACTTCGTGCGTCCAGATGATCTTGCGATAGGTGAAATGCACATCTTCCAAATGCGTGAAGTGCGCGTTTTCCGGTGCCTGGCAGTTGGGCATGCGTGACTGGATGTCCACGATGGTCGCACCCTCAAGCTCGATGGTGAAATAGTGCTCCTGGGTGCCGGCCGAGGAGGTGCGGAACCATTGCAGTTGGCATTTGACTTCTTCGCCACTGGTCAGGGCGCTGAACAGCAGGGGCGATGATTTATCGAAGACCTTGCTGATCATCAGCGGTTTGTGAACCCTTTGGCCGGTTGGCTGGCCGGATTGCGGGTCACGGGGAATGATCACTTGATGCGAAAAAGCCTGGACCAGGATCTGGTCTTCGTGGCCCTCCTGATAAATGTTGCCTACCGAGTCCTGGGTAAACGTGCCTGCCGTAATCAGTCCTTGTTTGACACCGGTGATCGAAAGGTATGCGGGTGTTGGCATGACGGGTTTCCTTGCCTGATGGTTGAAGTAGTGCCCAGCGGCAGTTGTGCCGGCTGGGCAAGTTCCTATAACAAGAAGCGTGCCTGAAATTAACAAGCCCAGTAAAAGCAGGGGGTTGCTTGTTATTGAGCTTGATTTCATTAAGGAGGTGGATGTTTTAATCCGATTTAAATGAAATTAGTTGCGCAGAAGTGTGCATTAATTTGCTCGTCTAGTTTTTTCGTGTGCTTATTGGAGGAGAGGGTTAATTGAGCATGGCGTGCTGGTTTTGCTGCGCAAAATGGTGCGCACGCCAATGATTTAGGGGGTTGTAGGAAAATCCTTAAGTGCCGATTTGACACTTGCCGGATGTTATTTGTCCGGCTAGTGTTTGCGAACTTCGTGGAGAGAGTGGCGAGGTTTTTATAATCGTGTTTTTTGCGCCTGAGTGTGCTTCAGGTGTGCAGAATTTAATTGTTTTAAATGGTGTGCGGCCCAAAATGGATTATTCAGGCGCTTTGTGTGGATATTATCTTGAACTTGCCTTGGCGCCC
This sequence comes from Pseudomonas sp. B19125, assembly GCF_044218855.1. NCBI lineage: Bacteria > Pseudomonadati > Pseudomonadota > Gammaproteobacteria > Pseudomonadales > Pseudomonadaceae > Pseudomonas > Pseudomonas sp. B19125. Next base: position 4,158,473 of record NZ_CP162589.1, on the reverse strand, counting down.
TGTTCGCAGGGTAACTTTGCAGGCAGCGATATGCGCTTTTCAAGTGAATATGAGGCCTTGGAGTCCGAGCTTGGCAAAGTGCAATCGATACATGTCAGCACCCAGCCGGACTGGCAGGAGGCCATGCACATCAGCGAGTGCCTGCTGCGTCAGCACACCAAGGATCTGCGGGTGGCGGCCTGGTTGACTTGGGCGCTGTACCAGCGTGAATCCTTGCCGGGGCTGGTGGCGGGCCTCGGGTTGATACGTCATTTATGCGAGCACCATTGGGCGGTTGTCTATCCGGCAAAATTACGTACCCGTGGCGCAGCACTGGGCTGGTTGGCGCTACGCCTGGAGCAGGTATTTGCACAAAGCTTTTCGCTCAAGGACCAGCAGCCATTGTTTCGCCGCATGCTTGAGCACCTGACGCACCTCGATGAGCTTTGGTCTGCGCATTTGAGTGATGAGGCACCGACGTTATTGCCGCTGCGCAGGCAATTGACGCAGCGCTTGGAGCAGGCCGTAGAAGTGGAGCTGTCAGAAGCCGGTTCGGCGCGTGTGACTGCTCAGGTCAAGCAGGCGACGACGCGGCTGCTGATCCCCGAGTCGGCAACGGGTCACGACAAAACGGGTAACCAGACGATAGCCAGTGAAAAAGAAGCCCACAAATCACTGCGCGCCTTACAGGAACATGGCCGGCACTTGTGCAACTGGTGGCTGCGCCAGGATGCGACCGACCTGCGCGCCTTGCGGCTTAACCGGACACTGACCTGGCTGGCACTCAACACCTACCCGGACGCTGACAGTGACCGGCTCACGGTGCTTCGTGGCCCGACGCCCGACAAGCTCAAGCGCTACCGGGAGCGTTTTGCCCAAGGGCATTACGGCGACCTGTTGCTTGAACTTGAGGCCAGCCTGGCGGGTGCGTTGTTCTGGTTTGACGGCTTGCGCATGGTCTGGGAATGCCTTGACGCCTTGCAGGCCGATCTGGCCATGACCGAACTGGAAGTCAGCTTCGCGCTGTTATTGAAACGTTTGCCAGACCTGCCCGAATTCAAATTTCACGACGGTGCGCCGTTTGCCGATACCGCCACCCGGGACTGGATCACGCTTCAGGTCGCTCGACACTTGCAGCCGCCTGCGCCGTCCGGCGTGGTTGTGGATGCCAACGCCGAACCCTGGGAAGCGGCCTTGCAAGAGGTCATGCCCAGGTTGCGTAAGGACGGGCTCAAGGAGGCAATACGCGAACTCAAGCAGGGCATGCACACCGCACGCAGCGAGCGCGCGCGTTTTCATTGGCGTCTGGCACTGGCGCGGTTGTGCGTATCGGCAGGCAAGCAAGCGCTGGCGAAGGTGCAGCTGGAAGACTTGGACCACGAGCTTCAGCGCGCCGGTCTGGATCGCTGGGAGCCGGAACTGGCACTGCAGGTTGCGCAGCTTTTGTATCGCTGTTGCGAGCTTTTGCCGCAAAGCCAGGCCATACGCGAGCGTAAGGAAACTACCCACCGAAGGCTCTGCCACTTCGATGTTGAAGCGGTACTTGAATAGGCTTTTGAACCCCCTCGAAAAAAGGAGATTTACCGTGGCCAAAGAAGGTTCGGTAGCACCCAAGGAACGCATCAATATCACCTTCAAGCCCGCCGTCGGGGGCGCCCAGGAAGAGGTTGAGCTACCTCTGAAGTTGCTGGTGCTGGGTGACTTCGCCCAGCGCGAAGACCCACGCAAGCTCGAAGACCGCAAGCCTATCGGTATCGACAAGAACACCTTTGATGACGTGCTGGCCAAACAGGCACTGGCGTTGACGCTAAGTGTGCCTAATCGCCTGCAGGAACTGCCCGATATCGAAGCACTGTCGATCCAGGTGCGGGTCAACTCGATGAAGGATTTTACCCCGGCGAACCTGGTCGAGCAGATCCCGGAGCTGCAAAAACTCATGGCGCTGCGTGAAGCACTGATGGCCCTCAAGGGGCCATTGGGTAACACGCCGAGCTTTCGCAAGGCGATCGAACAGGCGCTGGCGGATGACGACTCCCGCGCACGTGTATTGACCGAATTGGGGTTGAGTGACCCCACCGCCTGACATTTTCAGTAAAGGACACTGACGCCATGACCACCCAACAGCATCCGCTACCCACCCGAGTGGCTGACGAGCACAGCATTCTCGATACCATCATTGCCCAAACACTGCTGAGCGCGGATGACGAGGCCTACAGCATTGCCAAACGCGGTGTCTCGGCGTTTATCGAAGAGCTTGTCAAACCGCACAACAGCGGCGAGCCGGTCAAGAAGCGTCTGGTCGATCGAATGATCGCCGAGATCGACATGAAGCTCAGCGAGCAAATGGATGAAATTCTTCATCACCCGGATTTCCAGGCACTGGAAGCTTCGTGGAGAGGGTTGCAACTGCTCGTCGATCGCACCAATTTTCGCGAGAACATCAAGATCGAACTGCTGAACGTCTCACGACAGGACCTGCTGGACGATTTCGAAGACTCCCCGGAAACCACCCAGTCCGGGCTCTACAAGCATATCTACAGTGCCGAGTATGGTCAGTTCGGCGGCCAGCCCGTGGGCGCCATCATTGCCAACTACTTCCTTGGGCCCAGCGCGCCGGATGTGAAGCTGATGCAATACGTTTCCAGTGTTGCCTGCATGGCCCATGCACCGTTTATTGCCGCCGCAGGGCCGAGCTTTTTCGGTTTGGAAAGCTTTACCGGTCTACCTGACATGAAGGACCTCAAGGATCATTTCGAGGGGCCGCAATTTGCCAAATGGCAAAGCTTTCGTCAGAGCGAAGACGCTCGTTACATTGGCCTGACCGTGCCGCGGTTCCTGTTGCGTACCCCTTACGATCCCCTTGAGTGCCCGGTCAAGACATTTGCCTACCAGGAAAACGTGGTCAACAGCCACGAACACTATTTGTGGGGCAATACCGCGTTTGCCTTTGCCACCCGGCTGACGGACAGTTTTGCCCGGTTTCGCTGGTGCCCGAACATTATCGGCCCGCAAAGCGGTGGGACAGTGGAAGACCTGCCCCTGCATCATTTCCAGAGCATGGGTGAAATTGAAACCAAGATCCCGACCGAAGTGCTGGTCTCTGACCGTCGCGAGTACGAACTCGCACAGGAAGGTTTTATTGCCCTGACCATGCGCAAAGGCAGTGATAACGCGGCGTTCTTTTCCGCCAGTTCAGTACAAAAACCCAAGTATTTCGGCAGCAGTGCCGAGGGCAAGGAAGCTGAGTTGAATTACCGCCTGGGAACACAACTGCCCTACATGATGGTGGTCAACCGGCTGGCGCATTATCTCAAGGTGTTGCAGCGTGAGCAGTTGGGTTCATGGAAGGAGCGTACCGACCTTGAGCTGGAGCTCAACAAATGGATTCGCCAATACGTTGCCGACCAGGAAAACCCCAGCGCCGAAGTGCGTGGGCGGCGCCCATTGCGGGCTGCCCGCATCGTGGTCAGTGATGTTGAGGGCGAACCTGGCTGGTACCGCGTTAACCTCAGTGTGCGACCGCACTTCAAGTACATGGGCGCGGACTTCACCCTGTCCCTCGTCGGCAAACTCGACAAAGAATGAGAAAGGGGCAGGGGATACCCGACTATCGCAGCCTTTTTGAGCGTCTCGAAGGCCTGGCACCCGCCAGGGCCGGAAGTGTAGCGTCGATTGCCGCGCACTTGGAGAACATGCTCGGCACACGTGCAGGCAGTGTCTTGACGCTGCCGGACTATGGGCTGCCCGACCTCAATGACATGCGCTTGAGCCTGCATGAGTCATTGAGTCAGTCGCGCCTGTCGATTGAGCGTTTCATCCAGGTTTACGAACCACGTCTTTCGAATGTGTGTGTCAGGGGCTTACCCGATACCGGCAACCCCTTGGTCCTGGCGTTTGTGATTGAGGCAACACTGCTCATCGACGGCGTTATGCAACCAGTGGTTTTTAACGCGCAGTTGGCCGGTGGTGGTCGGGTTGAGGTACTGCCTGATGTCCTTTAACCACTTTTACCAAAGTGAGCTCAGTGCCTTGCGCCAACTTGGGCGGCGTTTTGCTGAACGCAACCCAGCCTTGGCACCTTTTCTCGCCGACTCAGGCCAGGACCCGGATGTAGAGCGTCTATTGGAAGGCTTCGCCTTTCTGACCGGGCGCTTGCGCCAGAAGCTTGCCGACGAGCTTCCAGAGCTGACTCACTCATTGATGCATCTGCTGTGGCCCAACTATATGCGACCACTGCCGGCGTTCAGTATCTTGCAATTTGACCCGGTGAAACATGCGTGCACCACGGTGAGCGTAGAACGGGACACGCCGGTTGAAAGCGTGCTGGTCAATGGTGAGCGCTGCCGCTTTCGTACCTGCTACGCCACCCAGGTGCTGGCGTTGCAACTGAGTCGCCTGGAGTACGTGTCCCAGGGAGCACAAACGCTCCTCAACCTGCACATGGAGATGAGCGTCGAGGGCAATTTGAGCCAGTTGGCGTTCGATCAATTGCGTTTGCACCTGGCGGGTGATCGACAGGTGAGCCAAGGCTTGTACCTGAGCTTGTTGCGTCATCTGGAGGGCATCGAATTGCGGCTCTTTGACCACGAAGGGGTTGTGATCAAGGATCGCGATGGCCAGCCGTTGTCGCTGCGGCTTGCTGCAAGCCAGGTAAAACCGGTGGGGTTCGATGAGGAGCATGCACTGATTCCCTATCCCGCCAACACCTTTTGCGGTTATCGCCATCTGCAGGAATATTTTGCGTTTACGGACAAGTATCTGTTTGTCGATGTACTGGGGCTGGATGCGTTAGAGGCGTTGCCAAATGAATTGCGCAAGCAGGCGAGATGTATAGAGCTGCGTTTCAAGTTAAACCACCCCGCGCATGCGGCGCATCGCCCCACTCTGGACAACGTAAAGCTGTATTGCACGCCGATTGCCAACCTGTTCAAGCACGATGCAGTGCCCATTCGCCTCGATGGCAAGCAGGATGAGTACCTGCTGCTGCCGGGTGGCATAGCGCGGGGCAATGCCGCGGTCTTTTCCGTGGACCAGGTGACCGGATGGCGCCCGGGTGGGCTGGGCTACCAGGCGTATGTGCCGTTCGAATCCTTCGAGCATGGCAGTGGCAATGCCACTTCGGCGCGCACGCCCAGCTACAGCATTCGTCAGCGCTCGTCGGTGCAAAGTGCCGAACTGGATACCTGGTTGAGTTTTGGCACTGGTCCAGGCAATGAGCAGGAAACCCTTTCGATTGAATTGACCTGCACCAACCACAACTTGCCACGGCTGCTGCAGGTGGGAGAGATCAATCAGCCCTGTGAACAAACCCCGGAATTCCTGACGTTTCGCAATATCTGTGCGCCGACGGCAAGCTTTGCTCCGCCTTTGGACCAGGACTTCCTCTGGAAACTGATCAGCAACATGTCGCTCAACTACCTCTCGTTGACCGATACCCGTGCCTTGAAAGTCATCCTCCAGACATACGACTTGCCGCGCTATCACGATCGACAGGCTCACAACGTCAGCCAGCGAAGACTGGATGCGTTGAAGTCCATCCGTCATCAAGCCGTCGATCGAATACATCGTGGGCTGCCGATACGCGGCCTGCAGGTCGACTTGAGTATTGACGTCAACGGCTTTGCCGGCCAGGGCGACCTGTTTGTCTTCGCCTCGGCACTCAATGAGTTTTTTGCCCTATACGCCGGCCTCAATTCGTATCACGAACTGCGGGTCACCAGCACACAAGGAGACGTGTATCTATGGCCACCCCGGATGGGTCGGCAGGCCCTGCTTTGACTGCTCTAGCACGCACAATTCGCGAGTATTCGTTATTCCAGGCGGTACTGCAGGTGATCGAGCGCCTGCGCGACAGCCATCCTTCACTGGATGACGACGCGTTATATGACCTGCTCGAGTTCCAGGCCAACCCAAGCTTGGGTTTCCCTGGGCACGACATTGACCGGGTGGTTTTTTTTGTCGAGCACGGACAGTTACGCGCGCGCCTGCGTCTTAACGTGCTCGGCTTGTTTGGCGCCGGTTCGCCATTGCCTGGGTTTTATCAAGAGCAGGCGAGTGGCAGCGTCAGCCGTGGCTTTCTCGACGTATTTCACCACCGCCTGCAGAGGTTGATGTTGCCGATCTGGCGTAAGTATCGCTATCGAGCGAGTTTTCGCACCGACGCCAGTGATGCTTTTTCCGCGCAGATGTTTGCGCTGGTCGGGCTGGGCAGCCGCCAGATTCGAGACGCGGCGCAATTGGACTGCAAGCGGTTGTTGCCGTACCTGGGGCTGCTGAGCCTGCGAGCGCATTCGGCAACGTTGATCGAAACGGTGCTGCGCCATTACTTCAAGCACAGTCGTTTGTTCATTGAACAATGGGTTGAACGCACGGTGGTCATCGCCCAACAGCAACGCAATCAACTCGGTACGGCCAATAACGTGCTTGGCGAAGACCTGCTGCTCGGGCACCGGGTTGCCGATCGTAGCGGCAAGTTCAGGGTGCATGTCGAGGGCTTGAGCTGGCAGCGCTTTCACACGTTTCTACCCGCCGGCAGCGCGTGCAAACCGTTGTGCTCGCTGGTTCGCCTGATGCTGCGGGTGCCATTGGACTATGACGTGCGCCTGGTACTGGCCGAGGGTGAAGTGCGGCCATTGCATATTGGCGAGCGCAACGTATGTCGTCTCGGTTGGACCAGTTGGTTGGGGTACGAGCGTGCCGACGGTGTGGTCACTCTGGCCAGCCACTCTGATTAGGGACTGATGATTATGATGAATGTAGACCTGCAACAACTGATCCGGACCTTGACCCCGCAAACGCGCGTTGACTTGGCGCGGGCAGCTGAACGATGTGTTACGCGCGGTGGCAAGGAAGTGTTGGTTGAGGACCTGCTGCTGACACTGCTGGAACACCATGATGGTCCTTTGGCCAGGGCTCTGGCGGATGCCGAGATCGCTCCAGGCGAGCTTCAGGCCATGCTGCAGCTCAAAGGTGAACACAGTGCATCGCGCAGCCCGGTGTTTGCCCCGGCACTCGTGCAGTGGTTGCAACAAGCATTAATGGTTGGCCACCTTGAACTGGGGCAGGTTGAAGTCGATGCCGGTGCTTTATTGCTGGCACTTCTGCGCCATCCACTGCAACACGCGGGCAGTGGTTATCAGCAATTGCTGAGTCGTTTGGACGCGCAACGGGTGCTCGATTTTTTGTTGAGCCAGGGATCTGGAACTGGTCCTTTGCGACCAGGCGAGTCGCTGCTGGAGCGCTTTACCCACGACCTGACGCATCAAGCCCGCGAAGGCCGTATCGACCCGGTCCTTTGCCGCGACGCAGAGATCCGTCAATTGATCGATATCCTTGTGCGTCGGCGCAAGAACAACCCGATCCTGGTGGGAGACGCGGGCGTGGGTAAGACCGCCATCGTCGAAGGGCTCGCTTTGCGAGTGGTTGCCTCACAGGTGCCCGAGCCACTCAAGGGAGTACGCATACTGACCTTGGATATGGGCTTGTTGCAGGCCGGCGCCAGCATCAAGGGCGAGTTCGAACGGCGGCTCAAAGGTGTGATCGACGAGGTCAACGCCTCACCACAGGCCGTGATCCTGTTTATTGATGAGGCACATACCCTGGTGGGTGCCGGCGGGCAGGTGGGTGGAGGCGATGCCGCCAATTTGCTCAAGCCCGCCCTGGCGCGCGGTCAATTGCGCACAATCGCAGCCACGACCTGGTCCGAGTACAAAAAATACATCGAAAAAGACCCTGCGCTGGCACGGCGCTTCCAGCCGGTGAAGGTTGGCGAGCCGAGTGTGGCGGCGGCAGTTTCCATTTTGCGCGGGTTGGTCCCGGTGTATGAAGCCAGCCATGGCGTCTATGTACGCGACGATGCGGTGGTGGCGGCAGCGCAACTGAGCGCTCGTTACCTGGCGGGGCGCCAGTTGCCGGACAAGGCCGTCGATGTACTGGATACAGCCTGTGCGCAAGTGCGCATTAGCCTGACGGCGGCGCCTGAGGTGTTGCAGCAGCTGTGCGCTGAATTGGCCGAGGGCACACAGCAGCGCGTGGCGCTTGAGCGCGATGTTCAAGCAGGCTTGTCAGTTGACCAGCCAGCGTTGCAAACACTGGTCCGGCGTCTGGACGCCCTCGAGCTTGAGCGCCAGCAAGCCGAGCAGGGCTGGATGCAGCGTGAACAGCAGCAAGCCAGTCACGAGGTCTGCCCACGGGTGGTCGCTCAGGTCATCAGCGGCTGGACCGGTGTTCCGGTCGAGCAACTGGCGTTGGAGCACAGTGAGCGCATCCCGGGTTTTGCCGATGCCCTGCGCGAGCGAATTATTGGGCAGGAACCGGCGGTGCAGGCGCTTGATCGCAACCTGCGAGCGGTGGCTGCAGGCCTTAATAATCCTGAGGCCCCAGTAGGCGTATTTTTGCTGGCCGGCCCAAGCGGGGTCGGCAAGACCGAGACGGCGCTGGCGCTGGCGGACTTGCTGTACGGCGGCGAGCGGTTTGTGATCACGCTCAATATGTCGGAATACCAGGAGCAACACTCCCTGTCCCGATTGATCGGAGCGCCTCCCGGTTACATTGGATACGGCGAGGGCGGGGTGCTGACCGAGGCCGTGCGCCAGCGCCCCTATTCAGTGGTGCTGCTCGATGAAGTCGAGAAGGCCGACCCAGAGGTGCTGAACCTGTTCTACCAGGTCTTTGACAAGGGCTTGGCCAATGACGGTGAAGGTCGCGAAATCGACTTCCGTAACACGCTGATCCTGATGACGTCCAACCTGGGCAGCGATTGCATCACAGCACTGTGCGCCGATGGCCAGCGCCCTGATTCTGAGGTGCTGGAGGAAGTGATTCGCCCCGTATTGCGCGCTCACTTCAAGCCGGCTCTGCTTGCCCGGATGCGTGTCGTGCCGTATTACCCGCTCGCAGGCGAACGGTTACAGGACGTGGCAAGGCTCAAGCTTGCGCGCCTTGGCCAACGGCTGCACACGCGTGAACTGGTGTTCAGCTACAGCGCCGAACTGGTCACGCACATGGTCGAACGCTGTATGCACCAGGACAGTGGCGCGCGTTATATCGACCAGTGGATCGAATCCCACCTGCTGCCGCAGATCGTTGATCGCCTGCTCAGTGCGATGGCCGTTGGCGAATCCCTCTCTGCCACCCACGCGACGCTGGATGGCCGCGGTGTGCCTGTGTGTGAGTTCAGCCAATGACGCACAGCGCATTCAAGCCGTTGCCTGGTCCGCAGGCCTGCACCGACCAACTGCTGGGCTGGTTCACCCGCCTGGGATTTGAGTGTGAGGAATCGACGTTGGCGCAGCTTTGCGTCACGGCCGCTGCGCAGTTGAGCGAGTGTGACCTGTGCCAACTGTATGCGCGGGAGGAAACCACCGGCCAGTTGAGGTTGATCGCTCAATACTTTCCTGACGGGGAACCCTCAGGCGAGCGGGCTGCAACTGTGGAGGTTCAACACCAGCAGTTATTGCACTACGTCCTTAACCAGGGGCGGGAGCTGACCATTGATGAACTGTGCAACAGCGCCTATGACAGCGGTTTTCTGCCCGTAGCGACGTTGCCTTGGCACTCGCTGACATGCCTGCCCTTGTTCAACCGGAGCAAGGCGGTGTGCGGCGTCCTGCTTTGTGCCAGCCTGCGCCCGACGCAATTGCAGGGCTACGCCGTGTCGTTGGGCCAACTGGGTAGCTTTGCCCTCGGCCAATTAACTCTGCGCCGGCTTGCCCATCCTGGGCGCATCACTGCTGTTGCCCAGCGCTGTGCGCCCGTCACAGGCGGCTATGGCTTGATCGGCAACAGCACCGCGATGGAAGCGACCTGTCACCTCATCGGCAAGGTTGTGCAGGCGCCTTTTACCGTGCTGTTGCACGGTGAAACCGGCACTGGCAAGGAGGTGGTGGCGCGTGCGATTCACGCCGCCGGCCCGCGCAGCACGCGAGCGTTTGTCGTGCAAAACTGCGCAGCCTTCCCTGAGGGCTTGCTGGAGAGTGAGCTGTTCGGCTACCGCAAAGGCGCGTTTACCGGTGCGGAGCGTAACTATGCAGGGCTATTTGACGCGGCTGATGGCGGCACACTGCTGCTGGATGAGATTGGCGATATGCCACTCTCCCTGCAGGCAAAGCTGCTGAGAGTTCTACAAGAAGGTGAGGTGCGCCCCCTGGGCGCCAATACCGCCCACAAGGTCGACGTGCGAATCATCGCCGCCACCCATCGCGACCTGCTGGCAATGGTCAGCCAGGGGACTTTTCGCGAGGACCTCTATTACCGATTGGCACAGTTCCCTATCCAATTACCGGCCTTGCGTGAGCGTGACGGTGATGTGCTGCTGCTTGCCCGGCACTTTGCTGAAAAGGTCTGCGCGGCACTCAAAAAGCCGGTGGTCAGTTGGTCCAGTGCCGCGCTTGACCAGCTCTCCGGCCACGCCTTCCCAGGCAATGTGCGTGAGCTCAAATGCCTGGTGGAACGGGCGGTGCTGCTGTGTGATGACGGGGTGATTTTACCTGCGCACCTGTCGCTGTCGTCGGCTCCCGCGGGTACGACCGCCGAGGCGACTCTGCGTCAGCGCCTGGAGCGGGTGGAACGGGTCTTTCTGATCGATTGCCTGCACAAGAACCGTGGCAATCGAACGCGCACCGCGCGTGAACTTGGGGTCGCGCGTCGCACGCTTCTGTACCGGCTTGCGCGTTTGAATATCCCCATGGGCGCGTCTCGAGAAGAATGCTGAATGGCGTATTCACGCTGGCGTGCTAATGGGCTCTGCGATGCCCCGCTTGTTTTATCTTCCAGGGAGAACCCCGATGCCTGATCGTCCATGGCGAGCCGTACTGCTTGTGTTGTGTTTGCTGAGCGGTTGCAGCGCCAATTATGTGTTTGATGACGCTGACTATCGTCCTTTGGGTGACTCCCAAGCGACCCGTCGCGGCCAATGAAAAGGAGCCTTTCATGCAATTAGTGCTTGAAGTGTGTGATGGCGGGGGCGATGAGCCGCCACTGCGCAAGGTGTTCGATGGAGTGGGCGGCGTGGTCGGTCGTGGAGCCGGTTGCGACTGGAGTATTCCTGACCCCAGTCGCTTGCTTTCCAGTCACCACGGGTTGATCGCGTACCGTGACGCGCGTTATTTCCTGACGGATATCAGCAGTAACGGTATCCGTGCGGTGAGCAGTGGCAAGTCGCTGCAAAAGGGGCAGGCGCGGTTGATCGTGGAGGGTGATGTTTTCCAGTTGGGGCCATTTGCTATCCGTGCGCGGTTGATTGAGCGCGTGGCGTCGCATTGCCAGCCATTATCCACGGCGGGCGGGGTGATACCCGATGATGCTTACCTGGGCCTGGACCCCGTTCAAGAATGGGATCGCCAGTCGATGCACGGCGCACCGCTGTGCGAGCTGGACGCCTTGAACGACGTGCAAGAGGCACCGAGTGCCTGGATGTCTGGTGACGGTGTTGAGCGCGACTACCTGGCCTTACCTGCACAGGCAGACGTTTTGGTAGAGAGGGTCGAACCTGTCTTGCCTGACTCGCAGGCGCCCGAGGCTTACGAAGTGTTCTGGGCGCAGTTCGCCAAAGCGTTGGGCGTCAGTGCGCATGCGCTCGATTGCGCTGGCCGCGAGGCGTTGGCGATTAAGGTTGCGGGTTTACTCAGGCACGCGATTGATGGGTTGCAACAGAACCTGCGCACTCACGACGAACTGCACAACGAATTGGACCTGGACGCGAGCACCTTGATCAAACGTCCGAACGCGTTGAAAGACAGCCTGTGCATTGACTCTGCGTTGGCGTCGTTGCTGGGCACGGGCGAGTTGGCGCAACCCTGCGCCGAAGCGGCCATTACGCAGGTGTACCGGCAAATGCAAGTGCATCAGGTCGCGCTGCTCGTTGCATGCCGCACGGCGCTGCGCACCTCGTTGGCGACGTTTGCCCCCGGTCACTTGCTGGCCAGTTTTGAGCGCGATGACAAGGTGCCGAGGTTCTTTGCCGACAGGGCGCATTGGCGGGCCTACCAGCGCCACTATCAACGAGTGGTCGAAGAAAATGCATCGAATACGGACCTGTTGCGCGGCAACTTTTCCAAGGCCTATGAGGAGCAGGTACGCCTGGCCTCGGCGTTGTTTGCCACACCTCCGGGAGGATGCCCATGACCCGTGTCGCCCTGCCTCTTTTGGTTGTATTGGTGCTGCTGGGTGGTTGCAGCAACCTGTCACCGTTTTCCACATTGACCAAGCTCGACTTGACGCTGGCCGCCAGTGACGAAGTGAACCCCGACCTGCATGGGCGCCCCTCGCCGGTGGTGGTGCAGCTGTTTGAACTCAAGCATCCAGTGGCATTCGAAAACGCAGATTTTTTTACCCTGTATGGGCATGCCGAGCAGGCGCTGCCCAAAGACTGGGTGAGCAGCGAGGAGCTGGAGCTGCGCCCCGGCGAGCAGGTGGCCCTCAAGCTCAGGAGCGAACCGCAAAGCCGTTACGTGGGCATCATTGCGGCGTACCGCGATTTACCCCATGTGCAATGGCGCTGGGTGCTGGCGCTGGCGCCACAGCAAGTCACAAGAGCGCACCTGGTGCTTGACCAGGCGGGTATCCGTGCTGGCGACCCGCTCGCCAGCCTGGAGGAGAACTGATATGCAGGCTCATAAAGTCATCTGGCAGGAAGGGATGTTGCTGCGCCCCCAGCACCTGCAACATAACGACCGTTATTACCATCAGCAGCTTAATCGAACTCGCTTGCTGGGCAGTGATGCCTGGGGTTTCCTGAGCCTGGACATCGACCTGCAATACCTGAACCTGGGCAAGCTGGTGGTCAATCAAGCCAGTGGCGTTTTGCCGGACGGCAGTCTTTTCGAGTTGACCACCGCCATGGCGCCACTGGTGCTGGAGGTGCCGGCCAACGCGGGTAGGCAATCGGTGTACCTGGCGTTACCGATGACGACCGGCAATCAGGTTGAAACCCGCACGCAGGAGGCACCGGAGGTGTTGGCGCGCTACATCGCCTGTGACATTGAAGTGGCGGACTCCAATGCGGGCCGGGACGCTCGTTGCCAGATCAGTTGCGCACGGCCGGATTTGCGCCTGTTGCTGGGTGAGCAGCCGGGGGATGAGGTCTACGTGAAGCTGAAGATTGCCCAGGTGCTGGAATGCTCTGCTGAAGAGGGGCTGCGTATGGAGCCTGATTTTGCCCCGACGTTTATTTATGTGCAGGGCTCGGGGTTTGTTTCGTCCTGCCTCAAAGAAGTGATCAGCCTGCTCGCCAGCCGGGGGGATGCGATTGCTGAGCGGATGGGCGGCAATGGCGCCACGGCGGGTGCGCAGATTGCGGACTTTTTGATGCTGCAACTGATCAATCGGACCGAGCCGGTGTTGCGCCATTATCTGGTGCAGGCGCAAGTGCGTTCAGAGGCGTTGTTCCGCGAGATGCTGTCGATACTGGGCGAACTGGCGACGTTTGCCAGCGACAGCAAACGTGCCACCCAGCAGGTGCGCTACCTCCACGGCGACCAGGGCACGAGTTTTCGTGGGTTGATGGCGGGGTTGCGCACAGTGCTGTCGATGGTCTTTGAGCAGCATGCCCTGGAGCTGGTACTGCAACAGCGCCAGTATGGGGTAATGGTCTGCCCAGTGGCCGATCTCAAGCTGCTGGGCACCGCGACATTCATCCTGGCAGTCGCGGCTCAATGCGACTCGGAAGAACTGCGCCATCGTTTGCCGGCCCATCTGAAAATCGGTCCCGTAGAGCGCATCCGCGAACTGGTCAACCTGCACCTGGCGGGCATCAAGGTCAAACCACTGCCGGTGGCGCCCCGCCAGATCCCTTTTCATTCCGGTAAAACCTATTTCATGCTCGAACTCAGTGCCCGGGATATCGCGCAGTTGGAGCAATCGGGTGGTTTTGCGTTCCATGTCGGCGGCGAGTTCAGCGAGTTGGAACTGACCTTCTGGGCTATCAGGAATTGAACAGCATGAACATGGACAGTGATTACCCGCTGGATGAAAAAACCGTGTTGCTGGATCGTAACGGCCACGGCCCGGTACAGCGCCCGGTGACGGACTTTCCCTCGCCACCGCGTTTTGAACAGTTGGAAGACCGCATGGTCTACGCCGCCGCTGTGCAGGGCGCTCAACGTTTCAACGTGGGCCTTAACCCGCTGGTGACAGCGGCCTGGGAACTGATGTGCGAGGTGCTTGAACTTAAACTCAGCAGCGGTCGGGAAAACCTGCAGACGCTCAATGAGCGACTGGCCGCAAGCCTCACACGCTTCGAGGTCCGCGCCCAGCATGAAGGCATGGAAAGCGCTCAGGTGATTGCTGCTCGCTATGTGCTGTGCAGCGTCGTTGATGAAGCGGTAGTCACCACGGCGTGGGGAAGTCGCAGCGACTGGTCGAAGATCAGTCTGCTGAGCCGTTTTCACAACGAAACCTTTGGCGGCGAAAAGTTTTTCCAGCTGTTGGAGCGACTGTCTCGCGACCCCGTGAAGCACTTGGCCATGCTGGAACTGATGTACCTGTGCCTGTCGATGGGTTTTGAAGGCAAATACAGGGTCATGGAGCGCGGCGTGACCGAGCTTGAGGGCGTCCGTGACGCCTTGTATCGCCAGATAAGACACGTGCGTGGCGACCCGGTGTCTGTGTCCGCCTCTGTTCCCCGGCCGGAGCCGGCACGCCGCAAGCGGCTGCGCACACTCTCCGCAACCTGGTGTGTGGCGTTGGGCTTGATCGCTTTGCTGGCGATGTATTCGGCAACTGCCTGGGTACTGGAGCAGGAGCGAGCCCATGCATTGCAACCCTTTCAATCTTCGGCGCCGGAACTGACTCCGACGCCCTTGTAACGCTGGGAACATTGAATGAACGCATTCTTCAAGGGCGCGGGCAACCTGCTGCGCATCGTTTGGGTATGGAGCTTGTTGCTGGTGCTTTCCAGCGCGTGCCTGGTGTGGTTTTTCGGGCCTGTGCTGGCGGTGGATGACCACCGGTTCTGGCAAGGTGCTACGGCTCGGCTCGTGACTATCAGCGGGCTGTTTCTGCTATGGGGGCTGGCGATGGTCATTGCGGGCGCACGCCACAGCGCAAGGTCCAAAACCGACGAAAGCCGGGCCGACCGTCAGCATCCGGGGCTGGTAGAGGATGAGCGCAAACAGGTACGCGCCCGTTTCAAGGACGCGCTGCACACCTTGAAAACATCTCGCCACTATTTCGGGCGCAGCGTGCGCTCACGCAACGAACTGCCCTGGTACTTGTTGATCGGACAGCGAGGCAGCGGCAAGAGCGCTTTGCTGGCAGCGAATGGCTTGCAGCGCCCGCCGGATCACCTTCAAGCCGCATCATCAGGGGCCAGCGCCTACTGTGACTGGTTCTTCGCCGATCAGGGCGTCCTGATGGAGAGTGCCGGACGCTACCTGGACCAGCCCGACCGCGCGGTCGATGCCGCAGGTTGGTCAACATTACTCGGGCTGCTCAAGTCCAGGCGGCGAGTACGTCCACTCAACGGCGTGGTGGTGACGTTGTCGGTGGACACGCTGTTGGGCAGCAATGAGCATGATCTGGAGCGCCATGCACGGCATGTGCATTCCAGGTTACAAGATATCCAGCAGACGCTGCATATCGATATTCCGGTTTATCTGGTGCTGACCCACGCTGACCACATCCCAGGCTTTACCGCGTTTTTTGATACGCCGCACGACAGCGCCGCAGAGGGCGTACTCGGTGAGCTGATCACTGGCAGCCACACGGGTGTGCCTATGGCGCAGGTGCGCCAGGTGTTCGAGACGTTGCTGCAGCGCCTGAGTGGCGAACTGGTGCAGCGCCTGCACCAGGAGCGCAATGTCGAGCGCCGTGGCTGGATGCTGGGTTTTGTGCCCCAGGTGGCACGCATCGGTGAGCGTTTATGCCTGTTTATCGAAGTTGCGTTCTGCGCCCATCGCAATCAGCGCATCCAGGGGTTGCGAGGTTTCTATTTGACCTGTGCCGGTGAGCGGCACGAACGCTTTGTCCAAGGTCTTTTCAACCAGGTGATTTTCGCCGAGGCCGATCTTGCGGGGCTGCACGCCGAGGAGCACCGACGCATTCGTTGGCAGCAGGCGGGATGGGCGAGCGCCGTAGCACTGGTCATCGGTGCGGCGGGCATGCTCTGGGTGCACAGCTATGGGATCAACCACCAACGCCTGGAGCTGTTGGCGCAGTTAGGTCAAGTTAATACGCCAGCCCCGGACGATGCGGACCATACGTTGGGGTTACTGACATTGCTGGACAATCGCCTGGCGGCCACCCGGGTGTTTCCGCCGGTGTCAGAGGCCGGCGTGCTGGAGAGAGCCGGACTGTTTCAGGGTGAAGTGAGCCGACCACCGTTGGTCAGTGCCTACAACGACGCCCTGCAGCAAATGGTCGCCCAGGTCGCTTCGCTGCTCGAAGAACAGGTGCGGTCGAGCCTTGGGGATCGCGAACGGTTACTGGATAACCTGCGCGCCTACCTGATGCTCAATCTGCGCGAGCGACGTGATGCCGGGTGGCTGGCGGAGCGCGTGGCGACTCGGTGGTCCGAGCGCTATGCCGGTGAGGCTTCGACGCAGGCGCGCCTGAGTGAGCACTTCGGCCGGCTGCTTGAACAACCTTTTGCCGCGCCACTCAATGATGAACTGGTCGCCCAGGCTCGCCAGGTGCTGCGCGGAGAGTCGCTGGCAGACGTGGTATATCGCGTGCTGCGCGAGCAATCGCACACGCTGGAGCCCAGCCGTCTCACCGACGGCACTGTGTTCATGGCGCTGGACCAACCGATTTCCGGGTTTTACAGCAAGCGCTATGTGCAGTATTTCGACCAGCAAGGCCCGCGATTGGTTAACGCGATTGTCCTGGACAATTGGGTGCTGGGGCAGGCGACTGACCTCAGTGCGATGGAGTTGCGCCGGTTGATAGTCGAGCTCGAACAGCGCTATTTCAGCGAGTACGCCGATGCGTGGAGCCAGGCCCTGGGCCAAATCCGATTACGCGAAACCGAAAACCTGCGCCAGGACGCCGAACAACTGGCGAGCCTCACCTCGGCGCAATCACCACTGGTGTTGTTGTTACAGCAGGTGCGTGAAAATACCCGTTTGCTATCCACTGATGACCCAATGTCAGCGGTGCCCCACGAGGCCGGTGACGTGGCGGCTATCGCTCAGTCGATGGCTGCCCGTGTACGCGCGGGTGTTTTGCCCAAGCCCACAGGCGATGACGCTGCAAGACGCGCCTTGCAACGCCGTTTCGAGCCTTTGCATCAACTGCTTGATGAGCAGCAAAACCCGGGTGAGCAACTGACCCAGGCGTTGCGCCTGCTTGATGCTGTGCACCTGCAAATGGCAGCGCTGAACCGCGAAGGGTCACCGGAGCAGGCGGCTTTCCAGATGGTGAAACGGCGTATGGAAGGGCAACAACCTGGGTTGGGACAGTTACGCGATATTGCCGCACGTTTGCCGCTGCCGCTCAAAGGTTGGGTCGAGGGCCTTGCCGACGACAGTTGGCGGCATTTGTTCGATGAGGCCTATACGCATGTGAACCAACGCTACCAGAGCGAGGTGTATAGCCTGTATGCCAAGGCTATTCGCCAGCGTTACCCGTTCAATGCCCATGCCAGCAGCGACGTGGCCCTGGGCGACTTCGAGGAGTTTTTTAAACCCCAGGGCGTGCTGGCAAGGTTCCATGAAACCTACCTGCGCCCGTTTATCAGCGCCGACGGCGGGCGTTATCGCTTGCGCGGCCTGGAAGGCCAGAGCCTGCCAATGTCGCGCGCGCTGCTGGAGCAACTCGGCAAAGCGCAGACCATCCGCCGTGGTTTTTTTGGTGGCGACCCAGGCGAGTTGTCGGTTCGATTTACGTTGGCACCTTATAGCCTGGATCAGGCGGTCAGCCGCGCGGTGTTGAGCTTTGGCGGTCAGCAGTTGGAGTACCGTCATGGGCCGATTGTGCCTGTGACGTTCCAGTGGCCCAGCGAGGTGGAAAATGGTCGCAGCAGCCTGGTATTGGAACGAGGTGCACAGCGGCCGTTGGGCATCGAGAAGAACAGCGGGGCCTGGTCGTTGTTCCGGTTTTTTGACTTGCTGCACAGCGAGCCCGCCAGTGGGCGCGATGCGCAGATACTCAAGTCCGACCTCGCTGGTTTGCGTGCCAATTACCTGTTGGTCAGCCAGCGCACACCCAGCCCGTTTCAGATGGACACGTGGCGCACGTTCCGTTTGCCGGAGCGGCTGTGACCGCGCCGCAAGCCGCCGCAAACAGCGCGGCACGTACTCAACGTGGCAAGGCCAGGCAGCGCAACGAAGATGCGTTCCTCGACTGCCCCCAACAAGGTTGCTGGGCGGTTGCCGACGGTATGGGCGGCCACCGGGCCGGACACAGGGCCAGCCAATGGGTGGTCGACAGCCTTGCCGCGTTGCCGGTCCACGGTACGTTCGATCAGCGCATCGATGCGGTGCGGCGATGCCTGCAACGGCTCAATCAGTGTTGGGGGGATAACACCTCACCGCCGGCCGCAGGTCGCGACGACAGGATGGGCAGTACCGTGGTGGTCCTGCTGCTGGAGGGCCGGCGCGCAGCGTGTATCTGGGCGGGGGACAGCCGCTGTTACCTGTGGCGAGGCGGGCGGTTGTATCAGCTGTCGCGCGATCACTCACTGCTGCGCCAATTGATGGATGAGCAGCGATTGAGCCTGGCGCAGGCCCAGGCGCATCCCGACGCCAGGGCATTGACCCGCGCCGTAGGCGCGCGGCACCCGCTGAAACTCGAGGTGCTGGAGTTGGGCGCGCACCCAGGCGATGTGTTTGTGCTGTGCAGTGACGGTATGTACCAGGCGATGACGCACGCCGAGCTGGGCAGCGCCATGGACAGCGGTACGCCGCAACAGGTGGTGGCGCGGCTGTTCACGGCGGCGCTACGCGGGCCGGCGCGGGATGACCTGACGGCCGTGGTGGTGCGCGTATGACCACGGCACCTGGCATGCCCACCTTGCTGGCGGGGCGTTATCACCTGGAGCGCGTGTTGGGCTCGGGCGGCATGGGTGTGGTCTACCGGGCGCGCGACCTGCTGCATGAGCAGTTTGGCGAGCCCTGTTCCAGCGTGGCAATCAAGGTGCTCGGTGAGAATCTCCGCCTGGCGCCCGATGCACATGTGCTGCTCTACAGCGAGTTTGCCCTGACCCGCAGCCTGCAGCATGAGCGCGTGGTACGCATGTTTGCGTTTGAGGTGGATATCAGCAGCCAGATCGCGTTTTTCAGCATGGAGTTAATGCACGGTATGACCCTGGACCGGCTGCTGCTGGAGTGTCCCGATGGCTTGCCGTGGCGTGAGTTGCAGCCTCTGGCTGTGCAGCTGCTGGATGCTGTGGCGTATGTGCATCGCCAAGGTGTGCTGCATGGGGATGTGAAGCCGGTGAATATCATGGTGGGTGAAGAGGGTATTCGTTTGTTCGATTTCGGCCTCGGGCAGGCGACGGCAGAGGCGATGGCAGGGCTGGCGAGTGTGTGTCGCGACCGGTTCAATGCCTGGACAGCGGCTTATGCTGCGCCGGAGTTGTTGGCGGGCGGTGCATTGACGGCGAGTGCTGATCTGTATGCGGTGGCGTGTGTGGTGTATGAGTTGGCCCATGGCAAACGCTTGGGCGAGCGTCGGGCCACTGAGCGGCTGGAGCGCCCCCGCCAGCTGCCCGCAGCGTGCTGGCCAGCCTTGCGCTTGGCGTTGGCGATGGATCCTGAGCGCCGAACGATCAGCGTGGAGGCGTTGGGCGAGGTTATGGCGCGTTGTCGATGGCGCTGGTTCAGGTAGCTATGGGTGCCTGCCAAGGTATCGATTTGGCCTACGCTGTGTATCGGTTGTTCTGTGGGAGCTGGCTTGTCGAATCGTCGCACCGCTGCGATGCAGACACCTCGGTGTGTCAGGTGCACCGAGTTGATGCCATCGCAGGCAAGCCAGCTCCCACATGACCTACCCAGCCAACTCATGCAGCCGGCAGTACTCTTCCCACCCCAACCCCGCCATCTGGGCGACTTCTTTATGCACTTCCAGGCGCTGAGCCTCAAAAGTTTCAGCCGACTCGGCCGTCAACTTGAGCGTCAGCTCCCAGGCAAACAGATTCTGGCGCTCAGCCTCGGCCTCGAAAGCTTCATGCAAGCGCTCGGCGCGATACTGCGCGAGGGTTTCGCCTTTGGCTTGGGCGGCCAGAGGGTTGAGCGTATCCAGTTGCGAAGCCACCTGGGGGTGTTCACTCAAGAAACGGTCCAGGGCGCGCTGGTGGTTATCACCGGGTTCTGACAAGGGCTTACTCCTGATGGGATGAAGTGAATAGATGGGGTCACGCACAAGGCTTTGCAATCAGCTGGCGGGCAGGCGGGCAGGGTCGCTGGCCTGGGCATCGAGAAAACGGGTTTGAGCGCTGACCCGACGGCCCCGATACACCGCGCAATCTGAAATTAATTCTGAATAATTAATTGTAGTGCGGCAAAAGCCTTTCGCTACCGGTAGGTGGCCGTGTAGCGTTACATGGGATTTTTGGGCACTGCCAAGCATGGGCAGAAAGCGATACGGGCAGAGGGACGGGGCATGGCGCAAACGCTGTTCAAACTTTTCCTCACCCAACGCCTGGCGGCCTTGGCCAGTACCGAATCATTGCGCGCCATCCGTGAAGGCTTGCTGTGGATCCTGCCGTGCCTGCTGGTGTCTGCCGGTTTCCTGATCTTGGCTGAATGCGCCAAGGTGCTGGGCTTCGATCCGCAGGTGGTGGCCTTTCTGTCGGGGTTGCATAACCAGATCAGCTCGGTGATCCCGCTGCTGGTGGCGGCATCGATTGGCTACATGCTCGCCATCCAGCACCGGCTGCCACAATTGCCAGTGGCATTTTTGTGCCTGGCCCACGTGGTTATCGCCACCTTTGTATTGCGCGACTACCCGCGAGCATCGGCGACGTTTGTATTGTTTATCGCCATCGCTTCGCCGCTGTTGAATGTGCCGACGATCGCCTGGCTGCACCGTTTCCGCTGGACGCGGCTGGTCAACGAAGACTTGGTGGGCCACAACCTGCGCGGCACCATCAACATGGTGGTGCCCGGCGCGATTACAGCGCTGTTGCTGGTGGTGGTGTTGTCGTTGATGTTGCAGATTCCCTATGTGGCGCAGCTACAGGGGCCGCAGGTACTGGATGCATTGCAAACGCCGTATGGCAGCGGATTGTTTGTGACCTTGATGAATTCGCTGCTGTGGTTTTTCGGCATTCACGGTGTGTACGCCATGCAGCCGCTGTTTGATGTACTGGACCAGGCCGTAGTGCTCAATGGCGCCGCGCTGGCGGCGGGTGAACCGGTCAAGTACCTGCTCAACAGTGGCCTGCTCGGTTCTTTCGCGTTTATCGGTGGGTCGGGCGGGGCGTTGTGTTTGCTGCTGGCGATCCTGTTGTTTTCCAAAAGCCAAACCATGCGTTTGCTGGCAATGGCCAGTCTGCCGCTGTCGTTGTTCAATGTCAGCGAAGTGCTGTTGTTCGGCTTGCCGATCATCCTTAACCCACGCTTGTTTATCCCGTTTCTGCTGGTGCCGGCGTTCAACACCCTGCTGGCATTGACGGTGGTGCAGTTGGGCTGGGTATCGCCGGCAGTGGCCAGCGTGCCATTTACCGCGCCAGTGCTGCTCAATGCCTACCTCAGCACTCACGGCGACGTGGCGGCGGTGGTGCTGCAAGTGGTGCTGTTGGGGCTGGGCACGCTGGTGTATGCGCCGTATGTGCGCGCGATTCATCGCCAGTCCAGTGAGGGTGGCACGGTGTACCTCAAGTCGTTGGACATGACCTTCCGTGGCCTCGAAGAGAAAGGCCGCCTGCTGGAATTGGACCCGGTGTTGGCGTCCCACAAGGCGGCCGCCCGTCAGGCAGTCGAATTGAGCCGTATCCAGCAGATCAGCGATTACGAGTTCTACCTGGAATTCCAGCCGCAAGTCTCGACCCGCACCGGCCTGTGCACCGGCTGTGAGGCGCTGATGCGCGCGCGGGACAGCCAGGGCACGGTGCATTCACCCTGGGAGTTCCTGCAATGGCTGGCCCAGGCGCGGTTGATGCCGGATGTTGATCTGTGGGTGGCGTCCCAGGCCGTGCGCCAATATCAGAAGTGGCAAAAGATCGGCTTTGCCTTGCCCATGACCATCAATATTTCCAGCGCCACGCTCACTCACGCAGGCTATGGCGAGCGCCTGGTGGAGATCCTCGCCCAGGCCTGTGGCCAGATCTCGGTGGAAATCACCGAAGATGCATTGGTGGGTGATGTCCAGGCCACCCGCCAGACCATCCAGAGGCTCCAGGCGATCGGCGCCAAGGTGTATATCGATGACTTCGGCACCGGGTTTTCGGCCTTGAGTTACCTGCATCAGTTTCCGGTGGACTTTATCAAGATCGACCGCAGTTTCGTGGTGGCCCAGCGCGACCCCAAAGGCGCCCAGGTGTTGACCGGCATGTTGCGCTTTTGTGAGGCGCTGAACCTGGGCGTGGTGGTCGAGGGCGTGGAGACCGCCGAGCAGTTGGCCTTTTTGAATACCGGCACCGAGCTGTTTATCCAGGGCTGGTATTTCAGCAAGGCGCTGCCCGGCGACCTGCTACCGGGCTTTGTCCGCAGGCGTGCGGCGGCTCAGGCTTAAGCGTGGGCGGACGCGTATTCGCGCCGGGTTTGTTCAATCGCTTCGACCAGATCGTCGATACCCGCCAGGCGTGCACGGTTGTCATGGTCCCAGGGGTGAAAGCCCGGTTTGAAATAGTGCAACCACGGCCGCAGCATGCGTGGGAACACGCCCTTGGGCCCGTATAGAAACTTGAGCATGCGCCAGAACCCCTTCAGGTGCCCACCGGCTTTGCGGTCGGCCAACAGCAGGCGCACATGGAAATCAAACACGACCAGCCAGAACAGCAGCGTGGTGGTCAACATGGTGCCGGTGCGCAACAGATAGCGCATCGGCCCAGGCTTGATCACGGTGTTCCACACATCGAACGCCACGGCCTTGTGCTCGGTTTCTTCGAGGGCGTGCCAGTACCACATCTGCTGGTAGCCCTTGAGTGACTCGCCAAAACGCGACGGGTCGCTGAGCAGGATTTCCGCGAGCATCGCTGTGTAGTGTTCCAGGGCGATGGTCACCGCCAGGTTGAACGACGGTGGCAGGTGTTTCTTTTGCAGGTCGAGGAAGAACTTCAGGCGCTTGTCGAGGGTGTGCGCCGGCAGGCCGGCCGCTTGCAAGTGATCGTTGTAGGCCACGTGTTCGCGGCTGTGCATGGCTTCCTGGCCGATAAACCCCTGGATTTCTTTCTTCAACGCCGGGTCGTCGATGCGCTGGCGGTAGTGGCGCACGCTGTCCATGAAAAACAGCTCGCCCTGGGGAAACAGCAGCGACAACGCGTTGAAAAAGTGCGTGATGAACGGGCCTTGTTCGTGCCAGTCCTTAATGCGCTCGGCAGGCAAGGCAAAACGGATATCGCGACGGATCGGCAGCATGGTGCGTGCTCCTCTTCAGAGTCGGGTTTCGTCGTTGGTTTCGAACACCGGCGTGCGCGGTTTGGGCGCCATACGCTTGCTGGCGAACACCACCAGGGCCTGATAGGCCGCCGGCAGGCAACGGGCGAGCAGGTCGAGAAAATACGCGTCGCGACCGATCAGCACGCGGCGCTTGTTCTTGCGCACGGCGTGCAAAATCACCTTGGCGGCCTGGTCGGCGTCGGTGATGAAGAGTTTTTCGAAGTCGGCGCGGGCCTGTTGCTCGCTGTGGATCAGAAAGCCGGTCATGTTCGCGTCGATGCGGCTGCTGCGGCAGATATCGGTGCGAATGCCGCCGGGGTGCACGCAGGTGGCGGACACACCGCAGCCTTGCAGGTCGAGCTCCTGGCGCAGGGATTCGGTAAAGCCGCGCACGGCAAACTTGGTCGCGTTGTAGCCGCTCATGCCCGGCTGGGCAAACAGGCCGAACACGCTGGAAGTATTGATCACATGCCCTTCGCCGCTGGCTTTGAGGTGCGGCAGAAACGCCTTGGTGCCATGCACCACGCCCCAGAAGTTGATGCCGACGATCCACTCAAGGTCGGCATAGTCCACACCCTCGACGGTGCTCGACAGCGCCACGCCGGCATTGTTGAAGATCAGGTTGACCTGGCCATGCTCGGCCGCGCAGCGTGCGGCCCAGTCTTGCACGGCCTGGCGGTCGGCCACATCGACGACGTGGGTGGTGATCATGATCGGCGACAAGGTTGAAGACTTGATCAGCGCCAGGGTGTGTTCCAAGCCTTGGCTGTTCTTGTCCGAAAGCGCCAGGTGGCAACCTTCGCGCGCCAATGCGAGGGCCAGGGCACGGCCCATGCCGGAGGCTGCGCCGGTGATTGCCGCCACGCGGCCATTGAATGACTTCATGACAGGCTGCCTTCTGCAGTGGGTTGCGGGGCCACAACCGCGCGCGGCGCGGAGGCCGGCAACGGGTTGGCGAGGTAGTCCTTGAGGGCAAAGTGCCGGGTGATTTGCTTGAAACGCCAGGTCGATCCGGGCCACAGCGTGGTGTTTTTGCCGGTGCGCGGGTCCAGGTACCAACTTTGGCAACCACCGGTGTTCCAGATGGTGCGCTTGAGCTTGTCCTGCAGTTGCTGGTTGTAAGCCTGTTCGATGGCAGGTTTGACCTCGACCGTGGCAATGCGCTGGTGCTGCATGTGCTTGAGCGCATCGAGGATGTACCTGACCTGGGCCTCGATCATCAGGATCATCGAATTATGCCCCAGGCCCGTGTTAGGCCCGACAATCAGGAACAGGTTGGGATAACCCGGCACCGTCGTACCTTTATAGGCGTGGGCGCCGTCGCGCCAGGCGTCCATCAGGTCGACACCGTCGCGACCGATGATGCAGTCGCGGGGCAGCGGGTCGGTGGCCTGGAAGCCGGTGCCGAAAATCAGGCAGTCGGCCGGGTGCTTGATGCCGTCGCTGGTGATCACGCCATCGGCTTCGATGCGCAGCACCGTGTCGGTGACCACCTCGACATTGCTGCGTGACAGCGCCGGGTAGTAGTCATTGGAGATCAACACGCGCTTGCAGCCGATGGTGTAGTCCGGCGTCAGGGTTTTGCGCAGGGAAGGGCGCGCCACCTGTTTGCGCAAGTGGCGCAGGGCGATCTTCTGCACCATCTTCATCAGCCGCGGGTGCAGGGCAAAGCCCACCACGCGGCCTTCCAGCGCCCAGTAAAAGGCGCCGCGCACCAGGCGTTGGGTAAACGGCAGGTGTTTGAAGGCCCAGCGTTCGAGCCTTGAAATCTCGCGATCCGGCTTGGGCATGATCCACGGTGGCGTGCGCTGGAACAGGTCCAGGTGCGCCACCTGCGGGGCAATCTGCGGCACGAACTGGATCGCACTGGCGCCGGTGCCGATCACCGCCACGCGCTTGCCTTTCAACGAATAGTCATGATCCCAGTGCTGGGAGTGAAAGCGTTTGCCCTTGAAGCTGTCCAGCCCTGGAATATCCGGCAACGCCGGGCGTGACAGGCCGCCCATGCCCGACACCAACACCCGCGCGCTAATCTTGCGGCCATCGCTGAAACTCAGTTGCCAGCGTTGCTGCTGCTCATCAAACACCGCACGTTGCAGGCCCATGGCGAAGCGCAAATAGGGCGCCAGCCCGAACCGCTGCGCGCAGTGCTCAAGGTAAGCGCGGATCTCCGCCTGTGGCGCAAATTGCCGCGTCCAGTTGGGGTTGGGCGCAAACGAATATGAATACACATGGGACTGCACGTCGCAGGCGCAGCCAGGGTAGTGGTTGTCACGCCAGGTGCCGCCCAGGGTGTCGGCCTGCTCGGCGATAAAGAAGTCGGTAAACCCGGCTTCCTTGAGTTTGATCGCCATGCACAGGCCGGCAAAACCTGAACCGATGATGGCGATGTCGATGGAATCACTGTGGGCATTCATAGGCTGTCCCTCATGGGCATCAGATGTGCTCCTGTTTTTGTTTTGTCTTTTAGATAGAACACCATTGCAAAGAAAAAATGAATTAATTATTTTAAAAAAGATTTTAAATAATCTACCTGAAAATATCGCCTACGCTAGGACCTTGTTCGCAATGTGCGCCTTGTCCGACAGACGCGCACGTTATGCAGCAAGTCCGGGTCCAGGGTGTGGACGGTGGCTGAGGCCTTGACCAATACCGGTCAGGGAGCAGCAGCAGGGAAGCAGAGGACCGAGCTATGGCGGTTGAATGGGTTGTTGCTGCGGGTGTGTTGGTGGGCGCCAGTGCGCTGCTGTGGGGCTTGAGTGCCTGGATGACACGGCGTATAGAAACCACCGTTCCGATCAACGGGCGTTTCGTCGAGGTCGATGGCGAGCGCTTTCACTATGTCGAAGAAGGTAAAGGCCCACCGCTGGTGATGATTCACGGGCTGATGGGCAGCAGTCGCAACCTCACCTATGCGTTGTCCGGGCAATTACGTGAACGCTTTCGGGTGATTACGCTGGACCGTCCGGGCTCCGGCTATTCCAGCCGTGGCGCCCACACGGCGGCAGACCTGCCGGCCCAGGCCCGCCAAATCGCCGCGTTTATCAAGACCCTCGACCTGGATAAGCCGCTGGTGCTGGGGCATTCCCTTGGCGGTGCGATTGCCCTGGCGCTGGCGCTTGATCATCCGCATGCGGTGTCCGGGTTGGTCCTGGTTGCGCCGCTGACCCACCCGCAGCGCCTGTTGCCGCTGGTGTTCCTGTCACTGGCCGTACGCCCGGCCTGGTTGCGTCGTTGGGTGTCGCACACCCTGACCCTGCCCGTGGGGCTTTTGACCAAAGGTTCGGTGGTCAAGGGCGTGTTCGCCCCCGATACCGCTCCACCGGACTTCGCCACCCGTGGCGGCGGGCTGCTGGGGATGCGCCCGGACAACTTCTACGCCGCCTCCACCGAGATCAACACAGTCAACGATCACCTGCCGGACATGGTCAAGCGCTACCCGCAACTGACCTTGCCCATCGGCCTGATCTATGGCGCGCGCGACAAGGTGCTGGACTTCCAGAAGCACGGCCAGGCCCTGGCCAGCAAGGTGCCGGGGCTGAAGCTGCAAGTGGTGGAGGGCAGGGGCCATATGCTGCCGATCACCGCCACAGAGCGTGTGGTGGCGGTGGTGGAGCAGATTGCCAAGCGCGTCAAACCGCCGCAAAACGACCCGCTTTCGCAACGGCCATTGGCCCTGGTGGGTAAGTAGCTGGGTAAGTAGCTGGGTAAATGATTGTGCAATCCGACTCGCGGTTCAACGGCGTCGATGCCTGCTTTAGACACCTGACCAAACGGCTGAAAAAGAGACTGCCCGGTCACGTTAAAAAGCCTTCGAGAAACTAGTTGACGACCTAACGATTCCGCGCTATTAATTTTAAAAAATTATTTCAATGTGTAATTTGAAACAGTTTTTGAAATGCCTAAGAGCGAATAAAATAATGAAAAAAACGCCTTTTATCGCATACCCAACCTGCCTCGTTCGGAGGCTGCCATGAATCAGACTATGGCAAGCCCAACCGTCTGGACCGACGGCAAGCGTCACCTCTGGTGGCTCGGCATCATGCCACTGGCAACCCCCTTGCTGTCCGGCGCCCTGGCAATTACCACCGGCGTACAGCAACTGTGGTGGGTCGGTGTGCTGGTGATCTTCGGCCTTATCCCGCTGATCGACGGCCTGCTCGGTGAAGACGTCAGCAACCCACCCGAATCCGCCGTCAACCAACTCGAATCCCAAAGCTACTACCGCTGGATCGTCTACACCGGTGTGCTGTTCGTCATCTCGTCGGTGGTGATCACCGGCTGGCTCGCCGCCGGCGGCATCGACTGGATCATCAGCGGCGGTCTGCTGAACGCCACCGCCCACCTGGACCCGTCGAGCTGGCTGGCCAAAACCGCCGCCTTCATTACCGCGCGTACTGAGTTGCACGGTGCGGTCAGCTGGTTCACTTACCTCGGCATGGCGATGTCCACCGGTGCCGCCACCGGCATTGCCATCAACACCGCCCACGAGTTGGGGCACAAACCCAAGCCGCTGGAAGTGTTCCTGGCCAAAGTCACCCTGGCGCCGACCTTCTACGGGCACTTCTACACCGAACACAACCGTGGCCACCATGTACGCGTCGCCACCCCGGAAGACCCGGCCAGCTCGCGCCTCGGTGAGAGTTTCTGGGCGTTCCTGCCGCGCTCGGTGTGGTTCAGCGCCGTGTCAGCCTGGAACCTGGAGCGCGAACGCCTGCGCAAACTCAGCCTGCCGGCCTTGCACTGGAAGAACGCGGTGCTCAGCGCCTGGATGTACAGCCTGGTGTTGTGGGGCGCGATGATTGCCTGGCTGGGCGCGGCAGTGATTCCGTTCCTGATCATCCAGGGTATCTACGGGTTCTCGCTGCTGGAAGTGGTCAATTATGTCGAGCACTACGGGCTTAAACGCCAGAAGTTGCCCAACGGCCGTTATGAGCGTTGTTCGCCTCGGCATTCGTGGAACAGTAATCGGATTGTCACCAATATCTTTCTGTTCCAACTTCAGCGCCACTCCGATCACCATGCCAACCCGACCCGTAGTTACCAGTCGTTGCGCCACTTTGATGAATCACCGCAACTGCCTTACGGTTACGCCAGCATGATTGTCTGGGCCTATGTGCCGTACTTATGGCGACGGCGCATGGACCACCGTGTCTTGAACCACTATGCCGGGGATATCACCCTGACCAATCTTCAACCCTCACAGCGGTTGAAGTATCTGGAGAAGTACAGCAACAGCGCGACGCCGTTTTAATCTGAACTAACGCCTGTGTGGTTGAACTCGGGGTCTGTGTACCGCGCAGGCCTTCATCGCCCAGGATTCATCGGTTTTATTGCAAGTTAGTGGTTTGACCCTACAACAATAATTTCAAGGGAAGGACGTACACCATGCAAAGCCCTGCCACCTTTACCGCCCATGTCATTCTGGCCGCACTGGGCCTGATGGTTTACCAACAAGCCCAGGCTGCGCGTATCGAGCCGGCCGGCAGCGCCTTTACGGCCCAAGGCCCGATCAGCTTTTCCAAGGGTGCGTTGATCAGCGCCGACTGCACCATCAAAGTGGCCGGCAAGGTCGCGGCCAATGGGGCGTCGGTGAATGTCGATAAAGTTGAATTCGACGGCGGCCTGAAATGCAGCCGCGTCGAGGCCATCAACTTGCCGTGGGTATTGATTGCCAAAGACACTAAAAGCGGCTCGATGTCGAACATCAGCGTGGATGTGCATGCCTTCGGTTTAGGCGGCAAGTGCGGCCCGTCGACCGCCGACGGTACTTGGGATAACGCCACCGGCAAGTTGGAAGCGACGAATGTGCCAATCGGCGAAGACTGCAAGATCAAGACGGTGTCGATCAAGATGCCGCCGAACTTCAAAGTGGTCGAATAAACGAATTCTAAAACTGTAGCGGTATAGGTATTGAAATTTGGCTGGAAAGGGAAGTTCTGCAGTTTCACCGTGACCTCTCGATCATGGCCATTACCCCTGGCGAACTGACTCGCCATAACATGTGAGGAAAAACAATGAAAAGCTTGAAAACTCTCGTGTCGTTGACTGCTCTGGCTGTTTGCATGGGTGCTGCTTCCATGGCGAGTGCAGCCACTATTTCTCCTGCAGGCACGGGCTTTTCCACGCCTGCCGGGACCATTGCGGTGTCGTCGCCAGCGTCGTTCGGTGCGCCTGTTTCCTGCAATATCGTGTTCACCGGTAGTGTGGCCGCCGACGGTTCCGCCGCTGCTATTACGGGCGCGACTGTCAGTGGTGCCAACCCACTCTGTGGCGTGCCGGTGCTGTTGGGTCTGCCTTGGACCTTGACGCCAACCTCCACGAGCACCGGTGCAGGTGTGTATGCGGGTACCGTGTCCGGCGTCAACTTCAAGATTGTCAGCAACTGCGCCAGTGGCCCAGTCACTATCAACGTGCTCTACAACAACAACACCCACGCCATCACCGTTCCATCTGCTCAAACGGTCGGCAGCTGCAAAATCACTGCTCTGAACGCCGCTCCAAGCCCAGCACTCACTGTAAATCCTTGATAGCAACGCGTTGGACGTGATGATCACACGTTGAAATGCAGGTGCCCCTCTCGGGGCACCTGTTGAGGAAAACCAGGGACGGTAGGCCCGGCCGTGGTGGATAAAAATAATAAGGAGTGGAGCATGAATAATAAGAAACAACCGGCCCAGACGTTTATCGGCCTGGCATTGTTGGGCGGTCTCATGGTCGCGGGCGGTTCGGTGCAGGCCGGTGGCTTCTCGACTCCTACATTTGGTGCCCAAGGTTGGGGTCGTGCGTTCGGTGGTGGTTCGTTGTTCAAGGACGACCCGTCCTCGGCGTACAACAACCCGGCTGCCATGGCGTTTATCGATCAAACTATCGCGCAGCAAAACGTCATTTATGCGCGCGTCAATATCAAGTTCAAAGGCAATGCCACTGATTACAAAGGCGACCCAGCTTCTGTAGGGGTATTGGACGAGTTTGGTGGCGTTACCTCTACGCCGCGTACGGGTGATGGTGGCGAAGGCGGGTTCACCGCTTGGCTGCCGACCGGGTTCCTGGTGATACCCATTAACGATCGTTTCAGTGTTGGTCTAAGCCAGGTGGTGCCCCAGGGGATGAAGTCGACCTGGGACCCGGATTGGAAAGGCCGCGATTTTGCCGTAGACACCAAAATCGAAACCGTGGGACTGACCGGTTCGCTGTCCTTCAAAGTTAACGACCAGTTCTCTATCGGTGGCGGCGCCATCGTTCAGCATACGAGTGGGTTTGTCAGCCAGAACGTCGACTTGTACGCAGCAGCGGCAGTTTCACCGGGGCTGGGCGGCTTTGGTATTCCCTTTCCATCCGGAGTGGGCCAATCGCTGATTCGGGTCAAGGTCGATAATACGTCTGTGGGCTGGTTTGGCGGCATGGCGTGGAAACCCACCGACCAGGATACCGTTGGCTTCAACTACCACGCCAAAATCAAGAACAAGCTGGAGGGCAAGTACAAATTCAATGCCGACCCAGGAAGTCGGTTACTGATGACTGACGTAGGCGGCGACGGCTTGACGCTGGTTGAGCGCGCTTACCCAGGCTTGAAACTGTTCCCGGACGGTGCCAACGCCAGCACGCAACTGGACATCCCGGCGACTGCTGCCATCGACTGGGTACACGTGTTCAATGACCGCTTCACCCTGGGCGCCAGTGCCTTGTGGACCCAGTGGTCGTCCTTCAAGGCCCTGACGTTGAAGTCTGACGGCAATACCATTGTGTCGATTCCTTACAAGTACAAAGACGTGATGATGTACTCGCTGGGCGGCGACTATAAGCTCACTGACGATTTCACCCTGCGTGCCGGTGTTGCCTATGATCAGACGCCTACCCGTGACTCCACGCGTGACCCGCGCATTCCTGACGGTGATCGTTATTTTGCCTCGTTGGGTTTTGGCTACAACATCAAAGCGGTTCCAGGCTTGAGTGTGGACGGCGCCTACTCGCGGCAGTTTGTACAGGAGGTCAAGCTCAAGACCGTCAACGAAGATCGCCTTGGGGCTGCGCGCCTGGATGGAAAGGTGGACAGCAAAGGGGAGGTGGTAAGCCTGTCGGCCACGTATAAGTTCTAACCCACAATCTGTGCGTGCTCAGGTGTGAAGTGGTCAGTCAGCGCATCTTTCTGGCGCTTCACACCCGTGCTGCAAATGTACTGGTTTTAATGTTTTCCCAATGCAGAAACTGGCTGACTCGATCAGCCTATTTTTTTCGTCAAAGCATTAAATAAAAATTTCAAAACAAAATTTGAATTTGTCCTTTCAAGTTTGTAGTGTGGTTTTACGCCCTCGTTCATCCCGAACGAGCGACGCGCATGCCATACCCTGAATTGAGTAGAGGTATCCCCATGGTTATCTGGTTATTGTTGGGTGTCGCCGCCGCGATTGCCCTGGCCTATCGACAAGCCGCTGCTGCCCTGTGGCTGGGCGTCGGCCTGGTCTGGCTGGCGCTTGGTTATCTGTTCAATGTGGTCGCAGGCTTTGGCGCCAGCGTCGCGGCCATTCTGGTGGTACTGCCCGCCGTGCTGATGACGATCAAGCCGCTGCGCCGCACGCTGCTGACCAGCAAGGCCCTGGGCCTGTTTCGCACGATCATGCCGGCGATGTCTGACACCGAGCGCGCGGCCATCGAGTCCGGCACCGTGTGGTGGGACGCCGAGCTGTTCAGCGGCAAGCCCAACTGGCAGCGCTTGCTGCAAGCCGCGCCTGCCAGCCTGAGCGCCGAAGAGCAGGCGTTTCTCGATAACGAAGTGGAAACCCTCTGCGACATCGCCAACGACTGGGAAACCACCCAAGTCTGGCAGGACATGTCCCCCGAAGGCTGGCAGTACACCAAGGACGCCGGGTTCCTGGGCATGATCATTCCCAAGCAGTACGGCGGCAAAGGCTTCTCCCACTATGCGCATTCGCAGGTGGTGATGAAGCTGTCGACGCGTTGCTCGGCCGCGGCGATTTCGGTGATGGTGCCCAACTCCCTTGGCCCGGCTGAATTGCTGCTGCATTACGGCACCGATGCGCAGCGCAATTACTATTTGCCGCGCCTGGCACGCGGCGAAGACATCCCGTGCTTTGCCCTCACCAGCCCGTATGCCGGTTCCGATGCCGGATCGATTCCAGACCTGGGCATCGTCTGCAAAGGCGTGCATGAGGGCGAGGAAGTGCTGGGTTTCAAAGTGACCTGGGACAAGCGCTACATCACCCTCGGCCCGATTGCCACGGTGCTGGGCCTGGCGTTTCGTGCCGAAGACCCGGATGGCTTGCTCGGCAAGGCTGGTTCGCTGGGCATTACCTGTGCGTTGATCCCCACCTCCCACCCGGGCGTGAACAGCGGTCGTCGGCATTGGCCGCTGAACGCGGTGTTCCAGAACGGGCCGACCACCGGCAAGGATGTGTTTATTCCGCTGGAATGGGTGATCGGCGGCCGCGAACAGGTCGGCAATGGCTGGCGCATGCTGATGGAATGTCTGGCAGCCGGGCGCGCCATTTCGCTGCCGTCGGCCAACGTCGGCCTGGGCAAGGTCGCGGTACGTGGCACCACGGCTTATGCGGCGATGCGCAAGCAGTTCGGCCTGCCCATCGGCAAGTTCGAAGGCGTACAGGCGCCCTTGGCGCGCATGGCCGGGCATTTGTATGCCTGCGATGCGGTGCGCAAGGTCTCGGTGGCGTCTTTGGATGCTGGTGAAAAGCCCTCGGTGATCTCGGCGATTGCCAAGTACCACGTCACCGAGCGCGCGCGGATGATCGTCAACGACGGCATGGACATCGTGGCCGGCAAAGGCATCTGCATGGGGCCAAACAATTTCCTGGCTCGCGCTTACCAGCAAAGCCCGATTGCGATCACCGTGGAAGGCGCGAACATCATGACCCGCTGCCTGATCATCTTTGGCCAGGGGCTGATTCGTTGCCATCCGTATGTGTTCCGCGAGATGGAAGCGGCGCACAACCCGGATCGACGCAAAGCCCTGGAAGCCTTCGACAGCGCGATGTTCGGCCACCTGAGTTTCGTGTTGGCCAATACCGTGCGCGCTGCGGTGCATTCGCTGACAGGCGGGCGGCTGCTTGCCGCACCGGCCAAGACCGACCCGGCGCTGGCGTCCTACTACCGCCAGGCCAATCGGCTGTCGGTGGTGCTGGCATTGATCTCGGATGTGTCCATGGGCGTGCTTGGCGGTGCGCTCAAGCGCAAGGAAAGTATCACCGGGCGCCTGGGCGATATTCTGTCGCAGCTGTACATCTTGTCCTGCGTGCTCAAGCGTTTTGAGGACGACGGGCGGCCCCAGGCCGACTTGCCGCTGGTGCACTGGTCGGCCCAGGACGCGTTGCTGCGCGCCCATGAAGCCTTTGCCGAAGTACTCGACAACTACCCGTCGAAACCGGCGGCAGCCGTGGTGCGTGCCTTGAGTTTCCCGTTCGGTATTCCCCAGCACAAACCCTCGGACCGCCTGCTGGCCCAGGTGGCCGATGTGGTGCAAACCCCCGGAGAAACCCGCGACCGCTTGCTGGCCAATTCCTACATTCCGCGCCCGGAAATCGACAAGCTCGCCTATGGCGAATTGGGCTTCCGACTGTTGCCGCAGGTGGAGCTGATCGAGGCGCGGCTCAAGCCCGCGATCAAGCAGGGCCTGATCGAACCGATGCCGATTTCCGCCACGGCCTTTACCACCTGGCGGGTCAAGGCGCGGGCGCTGGACCTGATCAGTGATGAGGAAGACAGCTTGCTCGGGCGTTACGTGGAATATGCCGACCACGGTATTCAGGTTGACGACTTCCCGCAGGATTTTGGCTTGCTGGAGGCTTTGCAGCAGCGCAAGCAAGCCTTGGAGCCGACGACCAAACGCCGCAGCAGCCAAAGCGAAAACACCTCAGTTAGTTAACACGGTCAGTGTGGGAGCTGGCTTGCTGTGGCGAGCAAGCTTGCTTGCGCTGGGGTGCGAAGCGCCCCCAAAAGCGGGCTCCAGCTACGCTGTCGAACGGGAGCAAGCTCCCTCGCCACAGCAAGCCAGCTCCCACACTGGATCGGGTTCACAGGGAAAGAATGTTTTATGAGTGACAACTACCTATCCTTCGTCAATTCCCCTTGGGGCCGGCGCCTGGCCCGAACCATCGGCCTGCCGCAACCCTTGCCCTTGCAACGCCACCGCAGCGGCCAGCAAGGCCTTGCCAACCCGGTGATTGTCGCCGGGGCAGGGCGCCTCGGTGCGCAGGTGCAACAGCTCTTCAAAGACACCGATACCGTCGCCGCCACGCCGGCAACCCTCAAGGCACCGTCCACGGTCAAGGTGCAGGGCGCGGTGTTCGACGCCACGGCCGTGCTCGACCTGCAACAACTCGACGAGCTCTACCTGTTCTTCCACGCCAATGCCAAGCGCCTCGGCCAGCACGGCCGCGTGGTAGTGCTCGGCACGGCGCCGGAACATTGCCAGGACTTGCCCCAGGCCATCGCCCAGCGTGCCCTTGAAGGGCTGGTGCGCTCGCTGGCCAAGGAATTGCGCCGTGCAATTACGGTGCAATTGATCTACGTGGCACCGGGCGCCGAAGACGCACTGGACAGCAGCCTGCGGTTCTTTTTATCGCGCCGCTCGGCCTATGTGTCGGGCCAGGTGGTGCGCCTGGAAAAACCCGTGGACGCCCAGGTGGCGGTGAACTGGGACAAACCCTTCGCCGGTCGCCGTGCCCTGGTCACCGGCGCCTCACGTGGCATTGGCCTGGCAATTGCCCAGGTGCTGGCCCGCGACGGTGCTCATGTGGTGTGCGTGGACGTGCCCCAGGCCCAGGCAGCGCTGCTTCAAGCCGCCGACAGTGTGAACGGCTCGGCCTTGCCGCTGGACATCACCGCAGCCGATGCGGCCGCGCTGTTGCAGGCGCATGTCAGCCAATACGGCGCATTCGACGTGGTGGTGCACAACGCCGGGATCACCCGCGACAAAACCATCGCCAAGATGACCGAAGCCGCCTGGCGCAGTGTGCTGGCGGTCAACCTCGAAGCGCCGTTGCAGCTCAGCAGCGCACTGTTGGAGGGGCGAGGCTTGAACCCTGGCG
Organism: Pseudomonas sp. B19125; assembly: GCF_044218855.1. Taxonomy (NCBI): domain Bacteria; kingdom Pseudomonadati; phylum Pseudomonadota; class Gammaproteobacteria; order Pseudomonadales; family Pseudomonadaceae; genus Pseudomonas; species Pseudomonas sp. B19125. The sequence continues at coordinate 4,122,955 of NZ_CP162589.1, read as the reverse complement.
GGCGGATTGTGTGCGTGTCGTCGATTTCCGGTATCGCTGGCAACCTCGGGCAAAGCAACTACGCCACCTCCAAGGCGGGCGTGATTGGCCTGGTGGAGGGCCTGGCACCCCAGGCGGCCGCGCTGCAAGTCACGGTGAATGCGGTGGCGCCGGGGTTTATCGAAACCCAGATGACCGCGAAAATCCCGCTGATGATCCGTGAGGCCGGGCGGCGCATGAACTCACTGTCCCAGGGCGGGCAGCCGATCGATGTGGCCGAGACCATCGCCTGGCTGGCGCACCCGGCGTCCGGCGGGGTCAATGGCCAGGTGGTACGCGTGTGCGGCCAAAGCCTGCTGGGAGCCTGAACCATGGACTATGTGACGCAGATCATCGACCCGCCACCGTCGCGCACCCAGCTGTTGCTGGACGGCGTGCGCGCACTGCGCAAACCCAAGCTTGACGGGCCGCCGCCGCTGCCCACCGCGCGCCTGGTGCGCTCGGCGGTGGAGCTGAGCGCTGCTGGCATCGCCGGCTATGGCCGCGCCTGCGGTTTTCGCCGTGAGCAGGGCGTGCCGCTGTCCTATCCGCATGTGCTGGCGTTCCCACTGCATTTGATGCTGCTGACCCGGCCGAGCTTTCCGTACCCGGCCAGTGGCATGGTGCACCTGGCCAATCGCATTCGACAGCACCAGCGTTTGCGCGAAGGCCAGGCGCTGCGGCTGGAAGTGTACTGCGAGCGCTGGGTGGCGCACCCCAAGGGCCAGGCGCTGAGCATCGCCACCCGCGCCTTTGCGGCGGATACGTTGGTGTGGGAAAGCGACAGCCTGTACCTGCGCCGCGACGTCAAAGACCCGCTCGGCGAACCCTGGGACGACGCGCTGCCCTTGCAGGAAGACGGCCTGTTGCGCACCCAGCGCTGGATGCTGCCGGCCGACCTGGGGCGCCGGTTTGCCAAGGTCTCGGGGGATTTCAACCCGATTCACACCTCGGTGATCGGCGCCAGGATCTTCGGCTTTCGCCGCGCCATCGCCCATGGCATGTGGACCCTGGGCCGCGCACTGGCGGCGCAACAACCGCCGGGCGGGCTGGATCAGGCGCAAGCGCATTGCGACTTCAAGCTGCCGATCTTCCTGCCCGGCCAGGTCGCGCTATGGAGCCGCCCGGTGACCGGGCCGCGCCGTGAGTTTGAAGTGCGCAATGGTGCCGGTGATAAACCGCATATGCGTGGGCTATTCATTTGGAACGAGAGCCATCAATGAGTGACTACAGCTTCAACCCGGCCCCGACCCGCCGCGTGGCGATTATCGGCGGCAACCGTATCCCGTTTGCCCGTTCCAACACCGTGTATGCCCACGACAGCAATCAGGACCTGCTGGTGGCTGCCCTGCAAGGCCTGGTGGAGCGCTATCACCTGCACGGCCAGCGCCTGGGCGAGTTTGCTGCGGGCGCGGTGATCAAGCACTCGCGGGATTTCAACCTGGCGCGTGAGGCGTTGCTGTCCACCACGTTGTCGTCCGAAACGCCCGCTTACGATGTACAACAAGCCTGCGGCACTGGCCTGGAAGCGGCCTTGCTGGTCGCCAACAAGATCGCGCTCGGCCAGATCGAAGTGGGCATCGCCGGTGGCGCCGACACCACCTCCGATGCGCCCATCGGCATCAACGAATCGCTGCGCCACACCTTGCTGGCGGCCAATCGCGCCAAGGGCATGGGCGCCAAGTTGAAGACCCTGCTGAAGGTGCGCCCGTCGATGTTTTTCAAACCGCTGCTGCCGCGCAATGGCGAGCCGCGTACCGGTTTGTCCATGGGTGAACACTGCGAAGAAATGGCCAGGCGCTGGCAGATCAAACGGCTGGCCCAGGATGAGCTGACCCTCACCAGCCACCAGCGCCTGGATGCGGCCTATAAACGCGGTTTTTTCGATGACCTGATCTGCCCCTATCGCGGGCTGGCGCGTGACAACAACCTGCGTGCCGATGCCAGCCTGGAGAAACTCGCCGGCCTTTCGCCCGCCTATGATCGCCAGAACGGCACGCTGACGGCGGGTAACTCCACGCCGCTGACCGATGGCGCCTCAGTGGTCTTGCTGGCCAGCGAAGCCTGGGCTGCCGAACAGGGTTTGCCGGTGCTTGCTTACCTGCGTACCGGCGAAACCGCTGCGGTGAACTTTGTCGATGGCACCGAAGGCTTGTTGATGGCCCCGGCGTATGCCGTGCCACGCATGCTCAAGCGTGAGGGGCTGGGGTTTGCCGACTTTGACTTTTTTGAAATTCACGAAGCCTTTGCCGCCCAGGTGCTGTGCACGCTCAAGGCGTGGGAAGACCCCGAGTATTGCCGCGAGCGTCTAGGCTTGGAGGCGCCACTGGGCGCCATCGATCGCAGCAAGATGAACGTCAATGGCGGCTCCCTGGGCTGTGGCCATCCGTTTGCCGCCACCGGTGGCCGGCAACTGGCGGCGCTGGCCAAAACCATCCATGAGAACGGTGGTGGGCGCGGCCTGATTTCGATTTGTGCAGCAGGCGGGCTGGGCATCACCGCCATCGTCGAAAAATAGCCTGATCAAAAACAACAATAAGGAGACTGCCATGAACGCTGTAAGCCAGGAACACACCGAACGGGTCTGGTTGAACGCCTACTTGCCGGGCGTGCCGGCGGACATCGAGGCCGGTATCGAGGCCTACCCGTCGCTGCGCGAGGTGTTCCTGGAGCACCTGGAAAAATTCCGCGAGCGGGTCGCCTACGTCAGCATCGGCACCGAAATGACCTATGCCGACTGGCAGGTGCAAGGCCAGGCGTTTGCCGCGTGGCTACAGGGCCAAGGCGTGAAAAAGGGCGACCGGGTGGCGCTGATGATGCCCAACTGCCTGCAGTACCCGATCTGCCTGCTGGGCACGATCCTGGCCGGTGCGGTGGTGGTCAACGTCAACCCGTTGTACACCTCCCATGAACTCAAGCATTTGCTCAAGGACAGCGAAGCCGAAACCCTGGTGATTTTTGAAAACTTCGCCCACACCTTTGAAAAAGTCGCGCAGGGCAGCCGTGTCAAACGCGTGGTGGTGGCGGCCATTGGCGATCTGCTCGGCACCTTCAAGGGCGCGGCGATGAACTTCATCCTGCGTCGCGTGCAAAAACAGGTGCCAAAATTTCACCTGCCTGGCGCGGTGCGCTTCAACAACGTGTTGAAACAGGGACGGGCGCTGAACCATTTTCCGGTGGCGATGCACCTCGATGAGCTGGCGTTTTTGCAATACACCGGCGGCACCACGGGGGACGCCAAGGGCGTGATGCTCAGCCACCGCAATATCATCGCCAATTTGCTGCAAGCCAAGGCCTGGGTCGGGGATCAGTTGGACCAGGACAAGCAGGAAACCAACGTGACCTTGCTGCCGCTCTATCACATCTTTTCGCTGACGGTGAATTGCCTGATGTTCATGTGCCTGGGCGGGCGCAACATCCTGATTGCCAACCCACGGGATGTGAAACGGGTGCAGATGATCTTGCGCAAGGAGCGTTTCAACGGCATTGCCGGGGTCAACACCTTGTTTAACGGCTTGCTCGAAAACAAAGAGTTCTGTGCGCGGGATTTCTCTGACCTGCGCATGGTGATTGCTGGCGGCATGGCCACGCACACGGCGGTGGCCAAGCGCTGGAAGGAGGTCACTGGGTTGCCGATTATTGAAGGTTATGGGCTGACCGAGTGCTCGCCGGTGGTGAGCATCAGCCCGATCAACATTGCTCGCATGCGTGAGATGGAATTCACCGGCAGCATCGGTGTGCCGTTGCCGTCGACCTGGGTGCGGTTTATGCGTGAGGATGGGGAACTGGCGGACATTGGTGAGCAAGGTGAACTGCAAGTGCGTGGCCCGCAGGTGATGCAGGGGTACTGGAAGCGGCCCAAGGAAACGGCTGAAGTGCTGGATACCGAGGGCTGGTTGTCCACCGGGGACATTGGGGTGATGGATGAGCGTGGGTATATTCGTCTGGTGGATCGCAAGAAAGACATGATCCTGGTTTCGGGGTTTAACGTGTATCCCAATGAGATTGAAGACGTGGTGGCCCTGCATCCCGGTGTGGGGGAGGTGGCGGCGATTGGTGTGGAGGATCCGGTGACGGGGGAGAAGGTCAAGATCATCGTGGTGCGCAAGGACCCGAGCTTGACCCAGGAGCAGATTCTGGCCCATTGCCGGGAGTATCTTACGGGGTACAAGGTGCCCAAGTATGTGGAGTTTCGCAGTGTTGAGTTGCCCAAGACTACGGTGGGTAAGGTACTGCGGCGGGCGTTGCGTTGATCTGAGGGTTTGGGTGTTTTAAGTGTGGGAGCTGGGTTGCCTGCTGTGGTGGTTTTTCGGTGTACATATCCGTTGCTGCGGTAACGGCTGAGTAGGGTTCCGCTCTTACAGCGGGTCACTTTTGGCAAACGCCCCAAAAGTAACCAAAAGGTCTTCGCCCCACCACTCGGTGCCTCGCTTAGGCTCGGCATGCCCTCACTCCGGCTTGAATCCGTGGGCCGCCGCGATGGGCCATCCTTGGCCCAGCGCGGCTAACCCGGCGTCCTGCCGGGTTACCCACGGATTCAGGCCTGCGTTCGGCCATCGTGGTTAACGGGGCGCCTCAGATCAAAAGCAAGATCAAAAGCAGAGCACGGCGGCCTGAAAGCCGACCTGAGTGGTTAGATCAAAAGCGAAAGCGGATCCGCATACACCGAAGATCTGATTTTCTGTGGGAGCTGGCTTGCCTGCGATGCAGACACCTTGGTACATCAGGCACACCGAGTTGATGCTATCGCAGGCAAGCCAGCTCCCACAGTTGACCGAGTATGGCTCTGCTGTTGCTGTTGCTGTTGCTGTTGCTGTTGCTGTTGCTGTTGCTGTTGCTGTTGCTGTTGCTGTTGCTGTTGCTGTTGCTGTTGCTGTTGCTGTTGCTGTTGCTGTTGCTGTTGCTGTTGCTCCGGCCCTTACATCCTTTTCGATGACGAAGTCAGCGGTCTTTTGATCTGCGCTTTTGATCTTGATCTTGATCTGAAATCGCCCCGTCAAACACGATGGCCGGAATCTGACAGTGATTTGGGGGGTAAACCGGCAGGGATGCCGGTTTAGCCGCGCTGGGCCAAGGATGGCCCATCGCGGCGGCCCCCCAAATCACTGGCGGATTGCGGGCATGCCGAGCCACAGCGAGGCACCGAGTGTTGGGGCGAGGACTTTTTGCTTACTTTTTGCTGGGCCGGCATTCCGGTCCTTCAAAAAGTGAGCCGCCGTAAGGGCGGAACCCTAAGTGGCCGTTACCGCAGCAACGGATATGTACACAGCAGCGACGCCAGTCACCGAACCCGCCAACGGACCCACCGCAAGCTCAAGCATACACACTCGGATTAACCAGATTGTCCGGCCGCTCCCCAGCCAGCGCCATCAGCAAATTTTCCACCGCGCAAGCGGCCATCGCCTCCCGCGTCTCGTGGGTCGCCGAACCGATATGCGGTGTAGCCACCACATTGTTCAAACGCAACAACGGCGAGTCATGACTCAAGGGCTCGCGCTCAAACACATCCAACCCCGCCGCCCGAATCGTGCGTTGTTGCAGCGCCTCAACCAGCGCCGCCTCATCCACCACCTTGCCACGCGAGATATTGATAAAAATCGTCTCCGGCCCCATCAACGCAAACTCACGCGCGCCAATCAGCTTTTCGGTTTCAGCCGTGAGTGGCAAGGTCAGGCACACAAAGTCAGCCTGCTGCAACAACTCCGGCAAGCTACGAAACTGCGCCCCAAAGCGCTCCTCTACCCGCGGTTTTGGCGAATGACTGTGGTAAATCACCGGCATACCAAAACCGAAATGCCCACGCTGAGCCAGGGCTTCGCCGATGCGCCCCATGCCGATAATGCCCAGGGTCTTGCCATGCACATCGGTGCCAAAATGCGCCGGGCCGATGTTCTTGCTCCACTGCCCGGCACGCACCATATCGGCCAGCTCGACCACCCGGCGAGCGGTGGCCAGGATCAGCGCGAAGCCGGTATCCGCCGTGGTTTCGGTAAGCACATCCGGCGTATTGCTGAGCAGGATGCCGCGTTGGGTCAGGTAGTCGATGTCGTAGTTGTCGACGCCCACCGACACACTGGCCACCGCTTCGAGCTTGGGCGCCAGGTCGAGCAGCCTGGCATCCAGGCGCAGGCTGGCACCCAACAAACCATGGGCACCAGGCAAGGCGTCACGCAGCCGGGCGAGGCCGGGTTCGTCGAGGGCGTCAATCAGGGTCACGTCGACGTGTTCGTGCAGGCGGGCCATCAATGGCGCGGAGAGTTTTTTGTACAGGACCACAGACTTTTTCATGAGGTTTTTACCTTCAACTCCAGGGTTGGCACCGGCACGCGATCACTGGCGCCGGGCTTGAGGAAAATCGTCAGCACCACGGCAAACATCAGCGCCCCGCTCATCAGCAAGTACGAGGCGCCGGGTGAGCCGGTGCTGCTATTGAGGTAACCGACCAGGTACGAACCGCCGAACGAACCGAGCGCGCCCATGCTGTTGATCAGCGCCATGGCGCCGCCAGCGACGTTGGCCGGGAGGATTTCCGGGACGATGGCAAAGAACGGACCATAGGGCGCATACATGCAGGCCCCGGCGATGACCAGCAGGGTGTAGGACCACCAGAAGTGCTCAGCGCCGAGCGCGTAGGACGCGTAAAACGCAATAGACGCGATCAGCAGCGGCGGCCACACAAAACGTTTACGTTTTTGCAGCTTGTCCGAGCCCCACGACACCGCCAGCATGCCGATCACCGCTGCCAGGTAGGGAAGAGCCGACAGCCAACCGGCTTCGACCATGTCCATCTGCAAGCCGGCCTTGAGGATCGACGGCAGCCACAACACGAAGCCATACACGCCGATGCTCCAGCAAAAAAACTGCAGCGCCAGGATGATCACCTTGGGCGAACGAAAGGCTTCGGCGTAGTTCTTCACCGCCTTGATCCCGACCTGTTCGGCGGCCAGGGCGCTTTGCAGGTCTTGTTTATGCTGCTTGCTCAGCCACTTGGCGTCGGCGGGTTTTTCATCCGCCAGCTTCCACCAGATAAACGCCCAGATCACCGCCGGCAGGCCTTCGATGATAAACATCCAGCGCCAGCTGAAGTGCTGCACCAGATAGCCCGAGACCACCGACATCCACATCATGGTGACCGGGTTGCCGAGGATCAGGAAGGTGTTGGCCCGTGAGCGTTCGGCTCGGGTAAACCAGTGGCACAGGTACACCAGCATCGCCGGCATCACCGCGGCTTCAACCACGCCGAGCATGAAGCGAATGGCGATCAGCATATAAGCGTTGGAGACCACGCCGGTCAGTGTGGCCAGGCTGCCCCACAGAATCAGGCTGACGAAAATCAGCTTTTTAACGCTGCGTTTTTGCGCGTAGATCGCACCTGGCACCTGGAAGAAAAAGTAGCCAAGAAAAAACAGCGCGCCCAGCAACGACGACATGCCGGGGGTGATCATCAGGTCTTCGGCCATGCCGGAGGCAGCGGCGAAGCCGTAGTTGGCACGATCCAGGTATGCCAGGCTGTAGGTGATGAACACGATAGGCATGATGTACCACCAGCGGCGGGTGGCGAGTTTCACAGTTTCCATGGGGTTGCTCCTGAGCTTGTTGTAGTTGTGGCAACAGGGAGTGGGTCATGCAACAGATCGGCTGGGTAATTCAGAGCGGGTGGGCAAACCTTCCATATCACCCCGGCTTTGCACGGCGCGGCTGCCGATCCAGTTGCCGCGCTGTACCGCCTCGGGGAAGCTCAGGTTTTCGAGCAGGGCGCTGATCATGCCGACGGCAAAACCATCACCGGCACCCACGGTATCCACGACGGTTTCCACCGGCACGGCGGCAATAAAGCCTTGGTCCATGTGGGTGCGGTAGTAGGCGCCGTCCGCGCCCAGCTTGATTGCCACGGCTTCGGCGCCCTGGTCGAGGTAGAACGCGGCGATGTCGGCCGGGTCGTCAAAGCCGGTGAGCAGGCGGCCTTCGCCCAGGCCCGGCAACACCCAATCGGCCAGGGCGGCGAGGGCGTTGATTTCGCCGACCATCTGCGCTTGGCTGGCCCATAACGACGGGCGCAGGTTCGGGTCGAACGACACGCTGCGCCCGGCCTTGCGCATCTGCGTCATCAGTTCCACGGACAGCTCGCGGGTGGCCGCGGACAAGGCGGGCGGGATGCCGGTGGCGTGCAGGTGACGCGCTTGCAGCAAGGCGGGGCTGATCGCGGCAATCGACAAGTGGCTGGCCGCCGAGCCTTTACGGAAGTACTCCACCTGCGGGTCGGCGCCGGCTTCTTCGCGGGACTTGAATTGAAAGCCGGTCGGGTGCAGCGGGTCGACCGCCACATGCCGACAATCCAGGCCTTCGTTCTTCAGCGTGTCGACCACAAAGCGCCCCAGGGAATCGTCGCCGACACGGCTTAGCCACGTCACATTGAAACCCAGGCGCGACAGGCCGATGGCGACATTGCTGTCGGCCCCGGCAATGCGCTTGTGAAACTGCGCCACCTGGGCCAGGTCGCCGGTCTGTTCGGCGACAAACATCGCCATGGTTTCACCAAACGAAAGGATATCGATCTCAGACATGGGCATTCTCCGCGCGGGGCTGGCCAAGGAGGGCGAGGGCGGCGACCTGCTGTGCGGTGACTGCAACCAGGTCATCGCCTTGCAACGGGAATTCCACGGCCCGGGTAATACCTTGAGTCATATGTTTGAGCAGTTGTTCCCACAGATGCAGGTCGGTAGCGCCGGGCGGCAAGGCCACCAGCTTGCCGTCCGGGCGACGCGCCACGGCCTTGCAGTGCAGGTAATCCACATGGCGGCCCAACAGCCGCGCGGCAGTGAGCGCGGATTGGTCCTGCCACTGCCAGTTGCCGATGTCGAAGGTCATTTTCACCGGCAAGCCCAGGCGTTCCACCTCAGTGAAGAAGCGTTGCATCGGCTCGATGCGCCCACCGTGCAGGGTCTGGTCGTTCTCCACCAGGAGTTTGACTGGGTGGCGGTTGAGCAGGGCGTGCAGGCTTTGCAGGTCGTTGGTGTCGGTGAAATAACCGAGGGAAACCTTCAGCCAGCGCGAGCCAAAGGCTTGGGCGCGGTCCAGGGTTGCACTGAGTTCAGCGTTGGGCTGGGCGCGCCCGGCGATCCAAAGTTCTAGGGGCGATGAGTACACCGATTCCAGGCCGTTTTCGGCAGCGGCCTGGGCGAGGTCGGTGGGTTGTTCGGTGGTCAGCAGTTCTTCGCGCCACTCGATGCGCTGGGCGCCGGCGGCACTGAGCAGTTCGACAAAACTCAATTGGCCAAGCGTGCGTACCAGGTCGGCACCGTAGCTGGATAGGCTGATGGAAACGGGGTATTTATGCATTGTTATGTACCTCTGAAACCGGTTTCATTTTTATACGAAAAACCAATGTGGGAGCTGGCTTGCCTGCGATGGCGGTGTGTCAGGCGACTACGGCTTCGCCTGACAGACCGCCATCGCAGGCAAGCCAGCTCCCACAAGGGATTGGGTGGAGCCACGGACGATCAGTTCGGGCAAAAAATCCAGGGTACGCGGTGGTGCGTCATCGCCGCGCAAGCGTTTAAGCAGGCAGTCAAAGGCGCTGGCGCCAATCGCGTCGGTGGGTTGGGCGAGGGCGGTGATGCCGTTGCCCACTAGCGGGTACCAGTCGAGGTCATCCAGGGCGATCAGGCCAACATCATCAAACAGCGTGCAGCCCAGCGTTTTGAGTGCGTGGGTGCAGGCCAGCGCAGCCACACCATTGGCGCAGAACAACGCCTTGGGACCTGGCTTGGCAAGAAAGCTGTGCAGGCGGTTTTCCAGCGTGCCATCGAGTTCCAGCACGGCGCCGGTCAACCCTGGGCGTGCCGCAATCTCGGCATTGAAACTCGCCTGACGCTCCAGGCGTGAACTGGTGCCATCGGCCTTTTCGCTCACCAGCAACAGGTCGCGATAACCCTGCTGTGCCAGGTGCTGCACGGCAACACGCACCGCCGCAGGGTTATCCAGGCCGACCATATCGCTGTGCAACGGCTCGACCTTGCGGTCCACCAGCACCAGGGGCATTTCGCGCTGCAACTCCAGCAGTTGGTCAAGGTGGTGGCCAAGGGTGTTCACGATCAACCCTTCGATGTTGTACGAACGCAGCGCCGCAAGGTGCTGGCGCTCTTGCTCGTCATCGCGGTCGGTGTTGCACACCACCAGGCTGTAGCCATGCTGGCGGCAGGCGGTTTCGACGCCGTGCATCACGGCAATGGAGTAGGGGTTGCGGATATCGGCCACCAGCATGCCGATCAGGCGCGTGCGGCCGCGTTTCAAACCGCGCGCCATCTGGTTGGGGCGGTAACCGAGTTCGCTGATCGCCTGTTCGATGCGCAAGGCAATGGCGTCGGAGAGCAGGGCGCGGTCCTCGCCGATAAAGCGCGACACGCTGGCTTTGGACACGCCGGCGCGTTCGGCGACGTCGAGCATGGTCACGCGGCTGCGCTGGGCGGCGGAAAAAGGAGTCACGGTGGCAGGCCTTTCTTATTGGAGGTGGTGACGTTCTGAAACCGGTTTCAGGAGACCTCATTCACGAAACAACGTCAAGTGTCATTCAGCGCGCGGCAAGCGCTCATTCGCGCGTGCAACCGACGAATGGCGGTAAGACCTGTTAGTTCTGACAGTATCGGGAAGTTACTAACGGGTATTCAATCAACGTCACAGCCTTCAATAAAAACCAGTGACCGGCGTAATGTTGCTGTTACGGAGAATGATATGAGCCCCCCCCCAACTAATAGCAATGTTCAAACCAATAGCGCCACAGGTTTGCCCGACGGCACAGTTGTGACCGCCGTGCCTCAAGCCCCCTTGCCAATCGTTGAGGGACGATTGGCAAGTGGTGTGATTCCAAAACGCTTATTGGATGATGATCTTCTCGTATGGATACCCGGCCCATGGATTGAACTGACCAAGCCGGGGGCCGTTGATTATATTGTTCATGTTTTGCATCAGGAGGGATTAGCGCTGCCTGTTTACGTTGAACCGATACCGGTCGTGGGAGAGTTGTTTCCCGGCGACTTTCCACTGCCGACGTATATTCCTAGCAGTTTGCTGATGAATGACGGTGTCTTCAATCTTTCTTATCGCATACACATTGACCAGCCCGACGCACCGGTGGCCAATTTCTCGCCCCCAGTCAGGATTATTATCGACCGCAGTGCGCCGGGTAAAGGCGAGGTGCTTAAGGCGCCGGTGTTTTCAAGTGCAGTTATTACTAATCCTGATCTGGATAATAATTTGACACTGGATGTCGTGGTGCCGGGCGATTATAAGGTTCGCGCCACGCTTGACGAAATATTTCTGTGGTTTATGAGCAGCAATTCAAATCCGACTGGCTTACCGATTCACGTTGAAAAAATAGTTGCTATTGCAGGCGCAATTATTTTGAAGGTGCTGGTGTCGGAATTTCGCAAGTTTTCAGGTGCGCAAGAATTGTTTGCGGTGTACCGGGTCAAGGATGAGGGGGGTAACATCAGTCAACTTTCCACGCCCGGAAGTGTCTTGCTGAGTCTAACGCCACTGCCCGGCAATTTGCCCGTGCCTACGGTGCCTGCGTTTGATTTTGATCAACTCATCAAACGTGACGATGCGCGTAATATCGTCTCGTTTGGCATCAGCAGCTACACCAATTTTATACCTGGGGATCTCTGTATCCCTGAATTGGCGGGTGTTAAACTTCCGCCGATACCTGTCACTTCATTTCCGTTTACCGGAACCTTGACCTGGCAGCAGCTGATTGCCAACGGCTCCGACCTGCAGCGAAAGGACAAGGTGCCGTTTCGCTATTACATTAGACGTGCTTCCGACACGGTGGGCCCTGGGACGCTGTCTCCGCTGAAATTGCTCAATATGGATTTCACGGTATTCGGCCGCGATCACAATCAGGCGCCAGCGTTACTTAACCCACTGTTGGACTTGGCCAATCTCTATGGCGCGGTGTCCAATACAGCCAATAAACTGGACAGTCGCGACAGTATCGACGCTGTCAGAGTGGAAGCGCGCCTGTCCGGTAACCCGCAAGTCGGTGACATGCTGTTGCTGTACTGGCCGGGGCAGGCAGCGCCGGTGGCAACCTATACCGTCAAGTTGGGTGACACCGCTGGCGCCCTTATCGTTTTTGACAATCGCATTAGCTGGTCGATCATACAGGGCGGTGGTAATACGACTGCCCCCGTGTATTACGTGAGCACCAACGGCGTTAACGAGCAACAATCGGGTAATCAAAGTGTTGTCGTAACCATCACGCCGCCTATAAGTTTTCCAAAACCCACGTTCCCTCAAAATATAAATCATCCTAATAAAATTATTAGTTGCACACCTGGCTTTGGCCCCGACGGCAAATCGATCCCGCTTCCCTGGGAGGTATTTCAGATTCAGGTGACGCCCGGAGTCGGTATAGCCCCAGGGGATGTGTGTACGCTGTCGTTCCAGGGGTACGCTAATTACCCGGATCGCAACCCGATAGCGTCGACAGCTCTTATCCTGAGTCATACGTGGGGCGTCAATCAAATGTCCCATACTTTTGAAATTACAGATTATCAAAACATAATCAAACCGCTGAGGGACTATGCCGGCGCCTCTGCGAAATATAGTGTTTTTCGAAACCACGGATTAAAAGGCGTATCGAAAGTCGGGTATGTGCAAGTTGACCTTAAATATCCGACTGGGAAGTATTGTGGGCCGGCCTAGCGTTGCATAAACCCATTCATGAAGATCGAAGTGTAGGTGGCAGTGAGGTAAGTGGCGTGAGGGCTTCAGTATCCAGAGGTCCCTGGTCGTTTGGTTTTATTCGGTAAAAATATAATTGCGGATGGAGAATAGGACATGATCGGTAAAAAAATTACGGTAAAGGCAGATCCCAGCCCTGGAGCAGTTGCTCCCGAAATCCAAGGAGTAGACCCTGTAACAGGGTATATTTCAGCGGCTGACGGGAACAAGCCTGTGGTGTTGATCATCACTTCCGGCCCAGGTTCAGACGCGGGTGACTGGGTTCGAGTCTATCGAAGAGACGTCATTAATGACTTGCCTGACTCATGGACGTTAGTGGCTCAAGTGCAATTTGTAATCAACGCCCCAGGTGACAAATTTTCGGCGAGTATTCCTGTCGTTACGAGCTCGGGAGTGCAGCAGTCGGGTGATTTTCAAGTACGTTTTGACTTGCACCAGAATGAGGGGGCGGATCCAACTATTCCAGGCTCCGTAGACAGGCCTGGTTCTCTCGGCCAGTCCTCACCCATTTCGACGTATAAAATAGACTTGGATCCACCCTATTTAAGGGTTCAGCCACCTGCGCCGCAATACACGGGGGCCTTTCCGCCGGGCCAGGTTATTAGTCTGGCACAACTGACGCAGTTCAATTTGCCATTCTCTATTCCTGACAACGTAACGACGGGCCTCGGGGCTTGGAAGCCAGGAGATGAGCTGACCTTCTTCTATAACCACGGCACCCCCGTGACAGCCACAGAAGTAGCCCGACAGACTCCACCCCGGCCCATGGCCCAAACCGGCAACATGCTGACAGTGCTCGCCAATGAGATTACGCAAGGGGGGCCGTGCTTCTTTACTTACCAAATCAGGGACTCGCAGGGCAATGCAAGTTTGGTCTCTGCGCCTTCGATTACCTTCACTATCGCGCTGGATCCGGCACCCGAAAATTTACAGCCGATTATCATTCACCAGGCGCCAGACCTCGTTGATGACTTGGTCACTATTGAAGACTTGAAATCAGGCCCAACGGGCGAAATACCGACCTATACGAACGTTGACACTACCAAGGACGAGTATCGGGTTCGATACAACAATGGAGCTTGGAGCCCATGGTCTCGCGTTCTCTCGGTTCCAATCACGTTGGATCAGGCCTTTCTGAGCCCCCTGGCTGTAGCGGACTATGCCAATGCAAAAGGTCCGAAATCGGTCGGTATCGCCTATGAAATACGCAAAAATGGTGACACTTTCCCTGGCCCGACCACGCCGTTCAGAGTGGACTTTAGTGTGACGGGGCCGAGCAATCCGGGAATACCAGGCAGTATCAATACCCGACTGATTCCTGCATCGTTCCTTGGGACCGACGCGGCGGCACCGAACATAATGGAGTTTGCACAGGCTGGCAAGCCGGTCACCGTTACGGTCGAGTTATGGCGAACCTCTGACCCTGCTGAACTGCCGGCGCCAGGCATGTTTCTTATCCTTGTCAACCCTGACGGTACGTTCATCGCGCCCGCTAAGGAAATAAGCAATGAGATACCTGGAGACTTTGTCACCTGGGACATCGACTGGAGTGTCTTTCAAAAACTGGGCAATGGCAAACATAACATCAGCTATGTCGTATCACCAACGGCAACGCCAACGTCTGCCACTAACCTCAATCGCGCGTTACCTAGAGAGGTTGACGTGCGGGATGCGGTAACTACACCCCTGCCGGCGGCTAAATATGTCAATGCGACGGGGGGGCCGTTTGGTCAATGGGCCTGCCAAGCGCTATTAGCACCGGAGCCGACAAAATGGGAAGGCAGGGTAGCTGTGGATCCGGACCCGAGAATGGTGGTTGGTCAGCTACTGACCTTGGTACTGCAGGTGTTCAGACCTCGCACGGGCACACCTCGGCTTTTTGACCAAACGCAAAGTTTCAACGTACTCGTTACCCCTACCATTAGAGATAACGGCCATATCTTCCGGATTCCCTACGCGGGTTTCCTTGAACATGCCCAAGTAGGGCGTGCGGAGGCGACTTACACCGTGCCGCTGAACAACGGCACGCTGGGGCGTGGTACTGCGGGCGTTAACGTACGTACGACGTTGAGTTTCACACGGTGCGATAACGTGGGACCAATCATCGTCCCTTAGAGGCGTCATTGATACGCTGCAGGGTTCCCCTCTCACTCTGAGAGGGGGTTTCCCTGACAGTGCCCTACCGATTGGATGACCCAAAGTGCTGCCTACTTACCAATAGGTTGCAGATTAATCCTACATAAGAGTGAGTGTTTAATACTTACTCTACGTGCCGCACAGGTAAGGCGTCACTTTCAGGAAGTGAGCCGAACCGCTTTTGTAGGCCTTACCAAAAGAGTGATTGACCATGTCGGCACTGAACACGTTCGAACTCAAACCCTTGAGTGCAATGATGAAAGTCCCCACCATTACATTCTGTTTGTTTGCCGCGATGCAGGGGCAAGCTCAGGCGGTTGTGATAGGTAGCGGTGAGCAAAGAACCATTGACGCAACTGAGCAAACAACGGATTGGCAATTGTCGGGCCAATCAGCGTTGACGATGAACCGTGCAACAGCCACCACGATCAACCTTTCAAATTCCACGTTGAACATGAACAGCGGCAGTATGGCGAATAGTGTACATGCTGTGCAGGGCTCCACAGTAAACATGGACGCTGCACGTGTTACTTCGAGCGATTCCCTATACGGCGCCGTGCGGCTGGACAGCAGTAAGGCGGTTATTAATAACAGTACCCTCACCAATACCAGCGGCGTAGGGTTGCAGGCGTTTGGTTTTGTAGGCACTTCGAGCGGCTCGTCCGCTGAGGTCAGCAACTCTACGATCAGTGGCGCTATCGGCGGTGCGGAAGCATTCACCGGCAGTCAGTTACACTTTAAACAAAACTCGCTGGTGCAGGGCACGGGAGTAGGGGCCTTTGGGCTCTCCCTCGCAGGTGCCACGGCGACTGCCACGCAAAGTACTATCATCGGCAATGGTCATGGCGTGTCGTTCACCCGTAATCGGGGGGACCTGACGGATGGCAAACTGGTTTTGGACCAGTCCGTGGTTGAGGGTCGCAGCGGTTCGGCCATCTCGGTCAGGGGCACGCCAAATCGAGTGCCAGTGGTGTCTATCGATGTACTCAACGGTTCTACGTTGAAAGGCGGTAATGGCAATCTACTGTCGGTGTCTGGCGGTGCCACGGCAACGATGAATGTGGATAACAGCCGAAACCTGGCCGGTAATGTAATCGCCGATGCCACCAGCACCGTGCATTTGAACCTGCAAAACAACGCCGAGCTGACGGGCCAGTTGCAGAACGTCTCCACCCTGAGCGTAGGCAATGCTTCCAACTGGAACATGACCGGTGACAGCCAGGTGGGCGCACTGAACATGGCCGGTGGTACGGTGACCATGGGCGCGGCGAATGAGTTTTACCAACTGAACCTTCAGACGCTTTCGGGTAACGGCACCTTTGTCATGGGCACCGATTTCGACCAAGGCAAAACCGACTTTATCAATGTCACCGGCGAAGCCACGGGCAACCACAGCCTGGCACTCGCAGCCAGCGGCAGCGAACTGGTCAAAACCCAGGTTGTGCACACCGGCGGCGGTGACGCGGCGTTCTCCCTGGAGGGCGGCCCGGTCGACATGGGTGCCTATGCCTATAACCTGAAACAGGAAGGCAATGACTGGTTTCTGGACACGCAAACCCGTGTGATCAGCCGCAGTGCCCGCGTGGTGACGGCATTGTTCAACACCCCGGTGACCATCATGACCGCCGAAGAGGGCTCATTGCGCCAACGTATGGGTGAGTTGCGTTACTCGAAAAGCACCGGTCTTTGGGTCCGTGGTATCGGCAGTCAATATGATGTGTCCCAGAGTTCGGGCACCGGCTACTCGCAGAACCTGCGAGGTTTTTCCATCGGTGCTGATACGCCGCTGGGCGACAGCCAATGGAAGGTGGGTGTATTTGGCGGCCACAGTAACTCTGACGTAAACCCGGCTCGCGGCGCTGCCGGTACCGTCAAGAGCTACTTCCTGGGTACCTATGCCACCTGGATGGACGAAGAAAGCGGTTTCTATTTTGATGCCGTGGCCAAAGCCAACCGGTTCCAGAACCAGGCCAAGGCAACACTCAGTGACAACACGTCGACCAAGGGTGGCTACAACAACGTAGGCGGTGGTGTATCGGCTGAACTCGGCCGTCATATCAAGTTCGGTGAGAGTTCCTTTATTGAACCTTACGGCCGACTGTCGACCATTGTGGTCCAGGGTGGCACGTACAGCCTGAAAAACGGTTTGCAAGTGGACGGTGAGCGCACCCGCTCAAGGACCGCCGAGGCCGGTGCGACCGTTGGTCATGAGTTCCAACTCGATGATGGCACGCTGATCAAGCCTTACCTGCGTGCGGCAATGGTCCACGAGTTTGCCAACAACAATAAGGTCACGGTCAACAACCAGACCTTCAACAATGATTTGTCGGGCTCGCGCACCAAGTACGGTGCCGGTGTGGCGGTGTCGTTTACCCAGGACCTGCAGGCGCATGTCGACCTGGAGACCAGCACCAGTGACAAAATCAAGCAAAAAGCCGCTGTCAATGTTGGCCTGCGTTATGCGTTCTAAATAAACCGGCGCCCTATAAAGCCCTGATCGAAAGATCAGGGCTTTTTTTTTGAACGCAAAAGCGCTTTTCAATAGCCTTTTTCGGTTAGATCAGGATTGCCGCCATATCAGGGTTCAACTGAACAGCCCGGCAGCAATATTGATCGAGAAGCCCAGAATCGCCGTATTGAACAGAAACCCAATCAACGACTGGCCCAAAACGACTTTGCGCATTGCGCGTGTAGCAACCCCCACATCCGCGGTTTGCACCGCCACGCCGATGGTGAACGAGAAGTACAGGAAGTCCCAGTAATTGGGGTTACGCAGCCCCTCGGCAAACCGCAGCGCCGGCTCGTCGCCTTCCCAGGTGTAGAACAGGCGGGCGTAATGCACGCTGAAAATCACCCCGGTCAGCAACCATGAACCAATCACCGTCATGCCGGTAAAACCGTAGTGCAGCAGGCGCGCCGTGCTGTCCAGGTCTTTGCTGCCTACCAGGTTGACTGTGATGGTAGCCAGGCTGGCTATCGCGGCAATGCACACCATGAACAGCACCAGCCCGGCGTTTTCATCCTCGATCTCGGCGATGCGTTTTACGTCATCGGCACGTGAGCGGCTGGTAAGCCACAGCATCAGCGCCAGGTAGGTCCAGACCCCGGCGTTCCAGCCAATCAGGATTTTGCTGATCAGCGTATCGGCCGGCGCCAGGATGCCCACGGCAAGGCCAAGGACGGCGGCGGATGAGAGGCGAGGGTGGGTGCGGGCGAGGAAGGCCATAGGTGCTCACAACAGGGGAGGTTGTGAGCACCTTATGTTGCGCTGCTGCAAGCTACAAGGTGCAAGCGGCAAGCGGCAAGCTGCAAGTTAGAGGCAAGCCAGCTCTTACTTGCCGCTTGAAGCTTGCCACTTGCCGCTTAATGCTAGTCGCTGCGTCTGCGCACCAGCTTCATCACCACCACAAAGAACACCGGCACAAACACCACCGCCAGCGTCGCGGTGATCATCCCGCCGATCACGCCTGTACCAATCGCCTGCTGGCTGGCCGAGCTGGCGCCGGTGGCAATCGCCAAGGGCACCACGCCAAGGATAAACGCCAGCGAGGTCATGATGATCGGCCGTAACCTGAGCCGCGCGGCTTTTAGGGTGGCGTCGATCAGATCCTCACCTTGGTCAACCAGGTCCTTGGCAAACTCGATAATCAGAATCGCGTTCTTTGCCGACAAACCGATGATGGTGATCAAACCGACCTTGAAGAACACGTCATTGGGCATGCCACGCAAGCCCACCGCCAATACGGCGCCGAGCACACCCAGCGGCACCACCAGCAACACCGAGGTGGGTATCGACCAGCTTTCATACAGCGCCGCCAGGCACAGGAACACGATCAGCAGCGACAGGCCCAACAACAACGGCGCCTGGGAGCCGGACAAACGTTCCTGCAACGACAACCCGGTCCATTCCTGGCCCAGGCCCGCCGGCAGTTGGCTGACCAGACGCTGGATTTCTTCCATGGCCTCACCGGTGCTGTGCCCCGGCGCCGCTTCGCCGCTGATGGCGATGGCCGGGTAGCCGTTGTAGCGCGTCAGCTGCGCCGGGCCTTGGGTCCAGCTGGCTTCAACAAAGGATGACAAGGGCACCATCTTGCCGGCGTTATTGCGCACGTTGATCTTCATCAAGTCCGCCACCTGGCTGCGTTGGTCGCCTTCGGCCTGCACCACCACGCGCTGCATGCGGCCCTGGTTGGGGAAGTCGTTGACATAGGCCGAGCCGATGGCCGACGACAACACATTACCCACATCGGCAAACGACACGCCCAAGGCATTGGCTTGCTTGCGGTCCACTTGCAACTGCACTTGCGGTGCTTCAGCCAATGCACTTTCGCGCACGTTGGCCAGGATCGGGCTTTTTTCGGCGGCCGCCAGCAACTCGGTACGTGCTTGCATCAACGCGGCATGGCCGACGCCGCCACGGTCTTGCAAACGGAACTCGAAGCCGCTGGAAGTACCCAGGCCGTCCACCGGCGGCGGCAGGATCGCGTAGGCAATCGCATCCTTGAGCTCGCTGAACGCTTCGTTGGCACGCTCGGCAATTGCCGAGGCCGAATCTTCGCTGCTGCGCTGCGACCAATCCTTGAGCGTGGTAAATGCCAGCGCCGCGTTCTGCCCGGACCCGGAGAAACTGAAGCCCATGATCATGGTGGTATCGCCCACCCCAGGCTCGCCGGCGTTGTGCGCTTCGATCTGCTCGGCCACTTGCACCGTGCGGTTCTTGCTCGCGCCCGGCGGCAGCTGGATATCGGTGATGGTGTAACCCTGATCTTCCACCGGCAGGAACGAGGAGGGCAGGCGACTGAACATCCACCCCAGGCCCACCAACAGCACCAGATAGATCAACAGGTAGCGGCCGCTGCGCTTGAGGGCATACGCCACCCAGCCTTCATAGCGATCGGTGAGGCGCTCAAAGCGCTGGTTGAACCAGCCAAAGAAGCCGCCCTTGGCATGGTGCTCGCCCTTGGCGATCGGCTTGAGCAAGGTGGCGCACAGTGCCGGCGTCAAGGTCAGGGCCAGGAACGCCGAGAACAGGATCGAGGTGGCCATCGACAGCGAAAACTGTTGGTAGATCACACCCACCGAACCCGGCATGAACGCCATCGGCAGGAACACCGCCACCAGCACCAACGTAATCCCGACGATGGCGCCGGTGATCTGGCCCATGGCTTTTTTCGTTGCGTCCTTGGGCGACAGGCCTTCGGTGGCCATGATGCGCTCGACGTTTTCGACCACCACAATCGCATCGTCCACCAGGATACCAATGGCCAGCACCATGCCGAACATAGTCAGCACGTTGATCGAGAAACCCAGCACCAGCATGGTGGCGAAGGTGCCCATCAGTGCAATCGGCACCACCAGTGTGGGGATCAAGGTGTAGCGCACGTTCTGCAGGAACAGGAACATCACCGCAAACACCAGCGCCATCGCCTCCAGCAAGGTGTAGACCACTTTGGTGATCGAGACTTTGACGAACGGCGACGTGTCGTAAGGGATCTTGTACTCAACGTTGGCCGGGAAGTAGCGCGACAGCTCGTCCATCTTTGCCCGCACCAAGGTTGCGGTGTTCAGCGCGTTGGCGCCGGGCGACAGTTGCACACTGACGGCGGTGGACGGTTTGCCATTCAGGCGCGTGGAGAACTGATATTCCTGGCTGCCGACTTCCACCCGCGCCACATCGCCGATGCGCACGGTGGAACCGTCGGGGTTGGCCTTGAGCACAATGTCGGCAAATTCCGCCGGGGTCGACAGTTGGCCCTTGACCAGGATTGCGGCGGTGATTTCCTGGGTCTTGGTGCCCGGCAAATCGCCAATGCTGCCCGCCGAGACCTGGGCGTTTTGCGCGCTGATCGCGGCGTTCACGTCAGCCGGCGTCAGGTTGAAGCCGATCAG
This sequence comes from Pseudomonas sp. B19125, assembly GCF_044218855.1. Taxonomy (NCBI): domain Bacteria; kingdom Pseudomonadati; phylum Pseudomonadota; class Gammaproteobacteria; order Pseudomonadales; family Pseudomonadaceae; genus Pseudomonas; species Pseudomonas sp. B19125. The sequence goes on along the minus strand of NZ_CP162589.1, from coordinate 4,102,168 downwards.
CTTCTGCGGGTCGATCCAGATGCGCATGGCCCGTTCGGCTCCATACAGCTGGGCCTTGCCCACGCCGTCCAGGCGCTTGAGTTCGTTCATCACGTTGCGCGCCAGGTAATCGCTGAGCGCTACGTCGTCGAGCTTGCCGTCGTTGGAGGTCAGGGTCACCAGCAGCAGGAAGCCGGCGGAGACTTTCTCCACTTGCAAACCTTGCTGGGTCACCGCTTGCGGCAAGCGCGGTTCTACCGCTTTAAGACGGTTTTGCACGTCCACCTGGGCCATTTCCGGGTTGGTGCCCGGCTGGAAGGTCGCGGTGATAGTGGCCGAACCCAGGCTGCTCTGGGATTCGAAGTACAGCAAGTGATCGGCGCCGTTAAGCTCCTGCTCGATCAGGCTGACCACGCTTTCATCCAGGGTCTGGGCCGAGGCGCCGGGGTACACCGCGTAGATCTCCACCTTCGGCGGCGCAACGTTGGGGTACTGGGCCACCGGCAACTGCGGGATGGCGAGCGCGCCGGCCAGCAGGATAAACAGGGCCACCACCCAGGCGAAAATCGGGCGGTCAATAAAGAACTGCGGCATGGCGGGTTATTCCTTGACTGGCTGGCCGGAGGCGGGGCTGTCGTCCACCTCGACTTTTTCACCGGGGCGCGCATGTTGCAGGCCTTCGACGACGATACGGTCACCGGGCTTGAGGCCGCTGCTGACGATCCAGCGGTCCTCGATCACCGCGCCCAGTTCCACCGGCTGCTGGCTGACGGTCTGCTCGGCGTCCAACAGCAGCACCATCGGGATGCCGGCGCTGTCACGGGTGATGGCGCGTTGCGGCACGCTGATACCTTGCTTGTCCACGGCCTGTTCGAGGCGCACACGCACAAAGCTGCCCGGCAACAGGTCGAGGTCCGGGTTGGGGAACTCGCTGCGCAGGATGATCTGCCCGGTGCCCGGGTCGACGCTGATTTCCGCAAACAGCAGCTTGCCCGGCAACGGGTACAGGCTGCCGTCGTCCTGGATCAGCGTGGCCTTGGCCTGGTCCTGGCCGACCTGCTTCAAGCTGCCGGCGCGGAAGGCGCGGCGCAGGTCATTGAGTTCGCGGGTCGACTGGGTGAGGTCGGCGTGGATCGGGTCCAGTTGCTGGATAATTGCCAGCGGCGTGGCCTCGTTCTGGCCGACCAGCGCACCTTCGGTCACCAACGCACGGCCGATGCGCCCGGAAATCGGTGCGGTGACGGTGGCGTAGCCCAGGTTCAACCGGGCGCGTTCGACTGCGGCCTTGTTGGCGGCGACTTCGGCGTTGGTCTGGCGCACGGCGGCGCGGGCGTTGTCGTAGTCCTGGCCGCTGATGGCGTTGCCTTCGACCAACTGGCTGTAGCGCTGCTCCTGCAGGCGCGCCTGGAATGCGTTGGCTTCGGCCTTGCTCAGGTTGGCCTGGGCGCTGTCCAGGTCGGCCTTGAACGGCGCGGGGTCGATGCGAAACAGCACGTCACCCTGTTTTACGTCGTGGCCTTCCTTGAACACCCGCTGCATGACCACGCCGGCGACCCGTGCGCGCACTTCGGCAATGCGCGGCGCGGCGATACGCCCGCTCAATTCGCTGGTGATCGAGAGAGGCTTGGCCTGCAGGGTTTCGATGCGCACTTTGGCCAGTGGCGCCTCTGGCGCTTCATCGGCCGACTGGCCACAGCCACTCAGGGCCAGCGTCAGGGCCAGCAGGCAAAACGGCGCAAACAGATTCTTCGACATGCTCATATCCCAATATTGACTGGCGCATCCTAAAGACACCTGCGCCGTGGTGCTGTGAAGCTGTGTAGGCCGTGTGTGAAGAAGTGTAAGGTGCGGCCCATAGTCGCTTGAGGGCGTATATCCTTGCACAATCCTGCAAACAGCAAAGATCAAATGTGAAAACCGGGCCTGTGTGGGAGCCGGGCTTATGTGGGAGCCGGGCTTGCCCGCGATGCAGGCACCTCGGTCTTTCATAGAGAACGAGGCGATGCTATCGCAGGCAAGCCAGCTCCCACACAAGCCAGCTCCCACACAGGCCCGCTCCCACAAGGGTCTGCGTACCGCCGACAAACAGTATTATTTGGAAACACCATGCCCAACATCCTCCTGGTGGAAGACGACGCCGCACTCTCCGAGCTGATTGCCAGCTACCTGGAACGCAATGGCTACCACGTCAATGTGCTCAGCCGCGGCGACCATGTGCGTGAACGGGCGCGCCTGAACCCGCCGGACCTGGTGATCCTCGACCTGATGCTGCCCGGTCTCGACGGCTTGCAGGTGTGCCGCCTGCTGCGTGCCGACTCGGCGGGCCTGCCGATTCTGATGCTCACCGCCCGCGATGACAGCCACGATCAGGTGCTGGGCCTGGAGATGGGCGCCGACGATTATGTCACCAAGCCTTGCGAGCCACGTGTGCTGCTCGCCCGTGTACGCACCTTGCTGCGCCGCAGCAGTTTGTCCGAGCCACAGGTGGCCAACGACCAGATCGTCATGGGCAACCTGTGCATCGACCTGTCGGAACGCACCGTGACCTGGCGTGAACAGGCGGTGGAGCTGTCCAGCGGTGAGTACAACCTGCTGGTGGTGCTGGCCCGGCACGCCGGTGAAGTGCTCAGCCGCGACCAGATCCTGCAACGTTTGCGCGGTATCGAGTTCAACGGCACCGACCGTTCGGTGGACGTGGCCATCTCCAAGCTGCGCCGCAAGTTTGACGACCACGCCGGGGAGGCGCGCAAGATCAAGACCGTATGGGGCAAGGGCTACCTGTTCAGCCGTTCCGAGTGGGAATGCTGATCCATGTTTCGTGTACTGCTGCGCCTCTACCTGGTCACCATCATTACCTTCAGTGCCGCGATATTCCTGATTCCCAAGTTGGTGATCCAGCTGTTTGAACACCGCTACATGGACTACAACATCGAGCAGACCCGTGGCCTGCAAAAGCTTATCGTCAAGCAGTATCTGCGTGCGCCGGTGGAGCATTGGTCGCACGTGACCGAGCAACTGAACCGGGATTTCGCGCCGCTGCAAGTCAAGTTGCTGCTGCGCCAGGACGCCAGCTATACCCCCGAGGAGGAGCAACTGCTGGAGCACGGCAAGCCGGTGATCCGCCTGGGCGAGTGGGGCTGGATGGAAGACATCAGTTCGCCGATCAACCAGCAGTTTGCGGTGAAACTGAGCATCCCCCCGGACCCGCTGGACATGAACCTGCTGTACTGGTCGATGAACGTGCTGATTGGCGCGGCCTTGCTCGCCTGCCTGCTGTTCTGGCTGCGCCCGCACTGGCGTGACCTGGAGCGCCTGAAAAGCACCGCCGCGCAATTGGGCCGGGGCAACCTCAGCGAGCGCACACAGATTCCCGCCAGCTCCAACATCGGCAGCCTGGCGTCGGTGTTCGACACCATGGCCGACGACATCGAAGGCCTGCTCAACCAGCAGCGCGACTTGCTCAACGCGGTGTCCCATGAACTGCGCACGCCGCTGACGCGCCTGGACTTCGGCCTGGCCCTGGCGCTGTCCGAAGACTTGCCCCAGGCCAGCCGCGAGCGCCTGCAAAGCCTGGTGGCGCATATACGCGAACTGGACGAGCTGGTGCTGGAATTGCTCTCCTACAGCCGTTTGCAAAACCCGGCGCAGTTGCCGGAGCGGGTGGACGTGGTGCTCGACGAGTTTATCGACAGCGTGCTGGGCAGCGTCGATGACGAACTGGAAAACCCCGAGATCGTCATCGACGTGGCGCTTGACTGCGCGGTGGAGCGTTTCAGCCTCGACCCGCGCCTCACGGCCCGGGCATTGCAGAACCTGTTGCGCAATGCCACGCGCTATTGCGACAAGCGCATTCAGGTTGGGGTCAAGGTGTGTGCCGATGGCTGTGAAATATGGGTGGACGATGACGGCATCGGCATTCCCGTGGAACAGCGCGAGCGTATCTTCGAACCCTTCTATCGCCTGGACCGCAGCCGCGACCGCGCCACTGGCGGCTTTGGCCTTGGCCTGGCGATCAGCCGGCGCGCCATGGAAGCCCAGGGCGGCACATTGACGGCCCTGGCGTCGCCCCTGGGCGGGGCACGGTTCAGGGTGTGGTTGCCCAGCGCAGGTTGATCAGAGCACTTTGACCGCGCGGCCGATGGCCTGGATCGGCCCGGTCGGCTTGCCGGTCGGTGAGCCGCGAGGGTCTTCCAGGGTCAGCTCGAACAGCTGGTTGGGCGTGAGCGGCGGCAGCTTGTCCAGCGGCACCGAGAGCGTTTGCCCAGGCTTGACCAGCCCCAATGACACCGGAGCCTGCCAGCCATCGCCCTTGGTCCAGAATTGCAGGGCTTTGTCGCTCGGCACCTCCATCACCCCCAACGGAATCAGTTGGATCTGCTGGTCATGGCTGGCCTGGATCACCCAGCCGGGTGCCTGGTTCTGTGGCGCAACCAACACCACCACAAACGTCGGGTCGGCTACGGGCGGGCGGGTCAACAGCAGGGCCGCCAACACCAGTGTGGTCACCAGGCCTGCGCCGGCCAACCCACGCCAGAACGCCAGCAGGTTCCACCACGGCACGCCGGCTGGCTGATTTGCCGTGCTGCGTTCGATGCGCCGCCACAGTTGCGCGGACGGCGGCACGGGTTCGGCCAAGGCGGTCAGCGGCAGCAGGCGCTGCTCCCAGGCATCCACCGCCGCACGCAGCTCGCTGTCATGTTTCAAGCGTTGCTCGACCTCGGCGCGTTGCTCGGCGGGCAGGGTGCCCAGCACGTATTCGCTGGCGAGTTCATCCAGTGGGTTGCTCATGCCATGCACTCGCGCAGCGCGACGAGGCTCCGTTTGATCCAGGCTTTGACGGTGCCCAGGGGCGTGTCCAGTTTCCGGGCGATTTCGCTGTGGGAATAACCGTCGACATAGGCGTGAAGGATGCACGAGCGACGGGTCGGGTCGAGTTGTTCCAGGCAGCGGTACACCTGACCTTCTCGGGCGTTGAATTCGAAGCTGTCATTGGGGGCGGCGAGCTGCTCGTGTTCGTCGCCCAATGCCACCTCCCGGGAGTGATTGCGCACGGCATTGAGCGCCAGGTGCCGGGTGATGCTGAACACCCAGCCCCGCGCCGAACCACGGCTTGGGTCGAAACTGCCGGCGCCGCGCCAGACCTTGATAAACGCGTCATGCACGACATCTTCGGCCAGGGCTTTGTCACGCACAATGCGCAACGCCACGCCGAGCAAGCGGCTGCTGTCCTCGGCATAGAGTTGGCGCAAGGCGCGTTGGTCGCCACGGGCACACGCCGCCAGGCAGGTTTCGTAATCAAACAAACACGGCATCCTTAAAGGGCTGAGTCCTGTGGCGAGCGCACTCGCCACAGGCAGCGTAGCCGAGTTTACTCAGTTGGCTGCCCAGAAAATGTAGTCGGCCTGGTACTTCACCACGGCCTGCTGGCCTTTGTTCGCCGCCGTGCATTCGCTGCTCGGCGCCACGCCGCCTTTAAGGGCGACACGCTGGATGTAACTGACGCCACTCATGGCACCTTTACCTTCGGCCGGGTTGGCCTTGACCAGTTGATAGGGCAGGTTGCCTGCACTCGAAGGCGCTACCGCCAGTTGGGTGCCGGTGATTTTCGAGCCATCCTGGGCCTGCCAGGTGGCGGGCGGGCCGAAGTAGTTGCCCACCGGCTTGCCGCTGCGATCATTCAACACGGCTTTGGGGCCGACAAAGAACCATTCGGTCTGGCCGACGGCGTTGGCTTTGTCGCGGCATTCGTAGGTGATTTCGCCGACCCCGGTGGTTTCCATCGCAATCTTGTGCCCGTCCGGCACCTTGATGCTGTCCGGCAAGCCGGTCTGGGCGAAAGCCGCAGGCGCAACGGTGAGTGCAGCCGCAAGGCAGAACAGTGTTTTAGCGTTCATGGGTAGTGCTCCATTTGAGTAAAACAGCGGGGTGACTGCAAGGACTACACGCGAGGCGCACGATTGGATGCACGGGTTAGAAAATAAACCTCAGAGGGCGCACACTGTGCGCCCGCCCCCGAGGAGAAACTCGCAATGACTGGTGTTCACACGTCTGCTCAACAAGGTTTCTCGACCCAGGCCGCCACCTACGCCCAAGGTCGACCGGACTACCCACGCCAACTCACCGGCTGGCTGACCGATACACTGGGTATCAACGCACAGTCGACCGTGATCGACCTGGGGGCCGGCACCGGCAAGTTCACCCGTTTGCTCAGCACCCTGGCGCCCAGCCTGATTGCCGTCGAGCCGGTCGAGGCCATGGGCGCGCAACTGAGCAAACTGTTGCCGGATGTACGCCTGCTCAGCGGCACCGCTGACGCTATCCCTTTGCCGGAGGCCAGCGCCGATGCGCTGGTGTGCGCGCAAGCCTTCCACTGGTTCGCAACCGAGGCCGCACTGGCAGAGATCCACCGCGTGCTCAAGCCTGACGGGCGCCTGGGGCTGGTGTGGAATGTGCGCGATGAGTCGGTGGACTGGGTTGCGGCCATCACCGAAATCATTACGCCCTATGAAGGCGACACGCCGCGTTTTCATACAGGGCATTGGCGCGAAGCCTTCACCGGTGGGTATTTTTCCGCGCCGCAAATGAGCTGTTTTGCCTATCAGCATGTGGGCAGCCCCCAGGAAGTGATCATGGATCGCTTTCTGTCTGTGAGCTTTATCGCGGCGCTACCGGCCGCGCAAAAGGCCACGGTGACCGAGCAATTACGCGGGCTGATCAACACTCACCCGGCGCTGCGCGGGCGTGACACTGTGGCGTTTCCGTATCAGACCCAGGCCTATGTCTGCCATCGTCTGACAGAAAAAGCATAAAGTCAGATCATATTGATATAAGTCGTTATAAGAAAAATCGCTATCCTGCGGCCAGAATTTTATAAGGCCGCGGGTAGTTGTAATGGATGTGGGCAATTTTGGTTTTGTAGTCGCTGGCCTGATCGTTGGTTTTATCGTCGGCATGACCGGTGTTGGCGGCGGGTCCCTGATGACGCCGATCCTGTTGTGGTTCGGCATCAACCCGGCCACCGCCGTGGGCACTGACTTGTTATACGCCGCCATCACCAAGTCCGGTGGGGTGCTGGTACACAGCAAAAACCGCAATATCGACTGGACCATCACTGGCTGGCTGACCTTGGGCAGCGTGCCGGCGGTGCTTTTGACGCTGTGGTTCCTGGCCAGCCTGCACACTGATCCCAGCGCGATGAATGCGGTGATCAAGCAGGCGCTGGGCTTTGTGCTGCTGCTGACGGCGCTGGCAATCCTGTTCAAGAAAAGCCTGTTGGCGTTCGCCCAGCGGCATGCGGGCGATGATTACCACATGAGCCCGCGCAACCTCAACGCACTCACAGTCGTCACCGGCGCGATCCTGGGCACCATGGTTGCGTTGACCTCTATCGGCGCGGGTGCCCTCGGGACTGTGGCGTTGTTTATCTTGTATCCGTTCCTGGCCACGCGGCGTCTGGTCGGCACCGAGATCGCCCACGCCGTGCCGCTGACCCTGGTGGCGGGCCTGGGGCATGCCAGCATGGGCAATATGGACTGGCACTTGCTGGGCTTTTTGCTGATGGGGTCGTTGCCGGGGATTTACCTGGGCAGCCACATGACCGGCAAAGTCCCGGACGGCGTGTTGCGACCGTGTCTGGCGATTATGTTGATGACCATCGGGTATAAGCTCGCGTTCTGAGTGGTACACAGGATCGTTCCCACGCTCTGCGTGGGAATGCCACCCCGGACGCTCTGCGTCCCGCTCTTGAAGCCGTGACGCGGAGCGTCACAGGATGCATGCCCACGCAGAGCGTGGGAACGATCAATTACGCTTTGCCAGGCCCATTCCCGATCTGCCACACAAACGGCGGCTCGGTTCCATTGATCACCCAATCCCCCACGATCCGCGCCTTGTAGATCACCGGGTTATGCGACGACACGGTCCGCGCATTGCGCCAATGGCGATCCAGCGCTTTACCCTGGCGCACATCCGACGCCCCCAGTGCATTGAACAGCTCACTGGTAGCCCGCTGAATCAACTCCGACACCACCACCTGCGCTGTCGCCGATTCAATCTCGGCAGCCACGTTTGCCTCACGCTCAGCCACCTCATCCCCGGCAAATCTTGCCAAGTAAGCCCGTTGCGCCGGCACCGCAGCTTTCAACGCACTGGCCTCGGCGGCATACACCAGCGCGGCCACTTCGCCCACCACTTGCTGCACCTGCGGGTCCTGGCTGACATGTGCGGCATTGCCATGGCTGTAGATGCGTTTGCGGCTGCGCACCTGCTGCGCCACGTCGTTGAGCGCCGCACGGCCAATACCGGCCAGGCTTGCCAGCAGCACCAACTGGTAAAACGCGGTCTGGTATTTGAAGCGGGTGGCGAAGTCGATCACGTTGTCAGCCTCAACCACCGCATCGGTAAACCGTGTGGTGCCGCTGCCCGTGGTGCGTTGGCCGAACCCGTCCCAGTCATCACGTTGCACCACGCCGGGCTGGTGCGTGCGGGTGGCGGCGATCACGTCGGCGCCGGTGTCGCTGCGCTGGGCGTACACGTCGATCCAGTCGGAGAAAATGCTCCCGGTGCTGTAGAACTTTTCGCCGTTGAGCTTCCAGTGATCGCCATCCGGGCTGACCTGAGTGACCACATCGCCGATGGCCACAGTGCCGATTTCGGTCCAGGCGCAACCGACGATATCGCCGTCGACAAACCGCTTGAACCACAGGTCGCGACCCGCGCTGGGTGGCGCGTTCAGGCGGTCTTCGGCAAAGGCGAAGTGCCCGCGCAGCGCCTGGGGCACATTGGAGTCGGCCGCCGCCAGTTCGATCAGCAGCTCAAACAATTGCGGCAGGGACGCGCCGCCACCGCCGTATTCCACCGGCACCCGCACCGCGCCGAACCCTGCGTGTTTGAGCCACTCAATCGGCTCATAGGGCAGGGCGCGCGCTTGTTCACGTGCCACGGCACCTTCGGCGATGCGCTGGAAGATCGGCCGAAAGCGCGCGGCAAGTGTGGGGTAATCGACGCCGATGGACAGCGGGTTGATGACATGTTGCTCGGTCATGGGATACGGCTCCTGGGCAGTGATCAATGGTGAGCTGATTGCACAGTCCGTGCCGGGCGGCGCAGCCCGTATTTACTGGGGATGGATCCAAACTGCTGTTGCCCCAGCAACAGTAAATCGACAAAACAAGGCCATCCGCGACATTCGCCGGCTTGGCAAAAACCACAGCGATATACGCCGCAACGCCCGTGGGGTGGCGCTTTGATGATGTCTGGCACGCTTGCTGCTCAAGCCTGGTTACATCCTTCTTTCGTGCGAGGTACTGCCAGATGAGTCAGCAAGCCGTGAAATTTGCCTATTGGGTGCCCAACGTCAGCGGTGGGCTGGTGGTCAGCAAGATCGAACAGCGCACGCACTGGGGCATCGACTACAACCGCAAGCTCGCGCAGTTGGCCGAGGCGGCCGGCTTCGAATATGGCCTGACGCAAATTCGCTTCACCGCCGGCTACGGTGCCGACAATCAGCATGAGTCTGTAGCGTTCAGCCATGCGTTGCTGGCGGCGACCACTAGGCTCAAGGTGATCGCCGCGATCCTGCCTGGCCCTTGGCAGCCGGCGCTGGCGGCCAAGCAGCTGGCGACCATCGACCAGCTCACCAATGGGCGCATCGCGGTGAATATCGTCAGTGGCTGGTTCAAGGGCGAATTCCAGGCCATCGGCGAACCCTGGCTGGAACATGACGAACGTTATCGCCGTTCCGAGGAGTTTATCCGTGCCCTCCAAGGCATCTGGAGCCAGGACGATTTCACTTTCAAGGGCGACTTCTACCGCTTCAACAATTACAGCCTCAAACCCAAGCCACTCGGCCAGCCGGAAGTGTTCCAGGGCGGCAGCTCACGGGCGGCGCGGGACATGGCGGCACGCGTGTCGGACTGGTACTTCACCAACGGCAACACGCCCGAAGGCATCAAGGCCCAGGTTGACGATCTCCGCATCAAGGCCGCGGCCAATCACCACTCGGTGAAAGTGGGTGTAAACGCGTTTGTGATCGCCCGCGACACCGAAGAAGAAGCCCGCGCCGTGCTCGCCGAAATCATCGACAAGGCCGACCCCGAAGCGGTGAATGCGTTTGGCGATGCGGCCAAACAGGCGGGCAAGGCCTCACCGGAAGGCGAGGGTAACTGGGCCAAGTCCAGCTTTGAAGACCTGGTGCAATACAACGACGGCTTCAAGACCAACCTGATTGGCACGCCGCAGCAGATCGCCGAGCGCATTGTCGCGCTCAAGGCCGTGGGCGTGGACCTGATACTGGCCGGCTTCCTGCATTTTCAGGAAGAGGTCGAATACTTCGGCCAGCGCGTCCTGCCGCTGGTGCGCGAGCTGGAAGCCAAGGCCGGCGTCAAGCAGGTGGCTTAAACAACACGACGGCCGCGCGCAATTTGTTATTGCCAAAACGGCACATGCGCTCGAACTCCCCATGGCTGACCGGCAGATGCTGGCAGTCCAGGGATTGGCGATGCTGGCTGTGGTCCACGTCGGGGTCGTGCAGGTAGACGAACTCTTCATCGCAGTCGGTGACCATCACCCAATGTGGCGACTTGGAACGGGTGAGGCGGTAGCTGCTGATCAGTACCAGCGGCTGCCCGCCGGCCTGCAATACCTGCGGTAAATCCAGCGCGCCGCCGAATACCTGTTCGACGTCGCTGCCGACCAATTCCTCTTCAAACGCCTCATGCACTAAGCGCATCACGTCCTTTTTGTGCTGGTCGCGCACGCCATCCAGAAACAACGGCCCGCGCACATTCACCTGCATACGCACCCGAAAACCCCGGCGCCAGGCCGCCAACGCCAAGCCTTGCGGGCTGCAGCCGCCATGGCCTGCGGTCATGAACACGGTGGTGGCTTCACGCCAGATCTGCAGTTCTTCGCGCCGCCCGGCCACGCGCCCAGGCAGCAACGCGCCCATGGCCATCAGCAAGCACGCGGCGCCACAGGTGAAGTCGGTGGTCTGTTGGTAATACGGCACGCTCTGGGGGCGTGCGACCTGGTGCTGGAGGATGCGTTTTTCCAGTCGAATAGCGGCGGTGTGATCTTCGTAATAGTCATTGATCAGCGCAAAGCGGCGATAGCCGTTGCGCTCGTACAGCGCCAGGGCGCCGGGGTTGTCGGTGCGTACTTCCAGGCGCAGATAGGCGCAATCATGTTCCAGGGCGCAGGCCTCGATGCGCGTCAGCAATTGCTTGCCCAAGCCCATGCCGCGCGCACGCTCGGCGATGGCGATGGAGTACAGGCGCGCCAATGAAGTGCCGCGATGGAACAGCACCAGTGCATAACCTTGCAACTGCGCATCATTTTCCGCCACCAGCAACTGGCCATGGGCACGGCTGATCATCCACTGGAAACTGCGCAACGAGAGCCGGTCGGTGGTGAAACAGTGCTGTTCCAGTGCGACCAATTCAGGCACATCAGCAGGGGTTGCAACGCGAAAGGAAAGAGCCATATAACCGCCGTAAAAGTTGCGTAACGAAACGGGACTTCTCTAAAAGATCGTGCTTAATAGAAAAGGTCGAGTTCTCTAAAGCGGATCAAATATTATGTCAGCGGTACAAGGTCATTGGCGTGAAGTATCCGAGCAAAACGTCGCGGCGACAATAACTTCCAGCGGTTATTTTTCGGTCGCAAGCAAAGGTTCCAGCCAAGTGGTGATCATTGTCGAACGCAAGGAAGATTGGGCCTCTTACTTCCCCAGCGAAGACATCGTGACCGCCCAGGAATACCTTGAACAAACCCGTGAAAGCGAGACGGGCAAGCGTGTGCAGGTGATCAACCTGTGCCGCAGCTACAAGTATCTGGGGCACGGCTACTACTGCTCGTTGTTGGCCGAAGCGCGCGGCCACAAGGTGATTCCGTCGGTACGCACCATCAGTGAACTGACTAAAAAGTCGCTGTATGGCTTGTCACTGGATGACCTGGATAAAACCCTCGATAAAGCCTTGAGTCATCACCTTTACAGCAATACCGAAGGCTTTACCCTGACACTTTATTTTGGTCGAACCAATATAGAGCCGCTGCAAGAGTTGGCCCGCCAGTTATTTGAAACCTTCCCGTGCCCGATCTTGTTAGTTGAGTTTCGCAAACACAATGGCTGGCACATCGACGGGGTCAAGTCCGGGGTCTTGCACAAGTTGCGCGATGACCAGGAAGACCAGTTCGCCCACGCCCTCGACAACTTCAGCCGCAAGATCTGGCGCCAGCCGCGCTCACGCCGCTTGGCGCGGTATGACCTGGCGATTCTTCACGACCCGCAGGAGCAACTGCCGCCGTCCAATGCTCGCGCCCTGGAAAACTTCGTGCGGGTCGGCAAAGGGCTGGGCATCGATGTGGAACTGATCGAGCGCAAGGATTACTCACGGCTGGCCGAGTACGACGCCTTGCTGATCCGCGAGACCACCAGTGTCGACAACCACACCTATCGCTTCGCCAAAAAAGCCGAAAGCGAAGGCCTGGTGGTCATGGACGACCCGGCATCGATCCTGCGCTGTACCAACAAGGTCTACCTCACTGACCTGCTCAACAGCCATCAACTGGGCATGCCCGCCACCGAGATTCTCTACAAGGAGCGACCGCAAGATTTCGAAAGGGTCGGCGAGCGCCTGGGTTTCCCGCTGGTGTTGAAGATCCCCGACGGCTGCTTCTCGCGCGGCGTAATCAAGGTGGAAAGCCAGGAAGCCCTGCTCAAGGCCACCGCCGAGTTGTTCGAACACTCTGTGCTGCTGCTGGCCCAGGAGTTTTTCTACACCGAGTACGACTGGCGCATCGGTGTGCTCAACCGCAAGCCGATCTTTGCCTGCCAATACTTCATGTCCAAGGGCCACTGGCAGATTTATAACCACAAGGCTATCGGCCAGGACATAAACGGCGAATGCCGCACCCTGGCGGTTCATGAAGCGCCCAAGGCAGTGGTGGAACTGGCGGTCAAAACCGCCAACCTGATCGGCGACGGCCTCTACGGTGTCGACCTCAAGCAGTCCGGCGACAAAGTGGTGGTGATCGAGGTCAACGACAACCCCAATATGGACGCCGGTATCGAAGATGCCTATTTGCAAGACGACCTGTATGCGCTGGTGCTCGAGGAGTTTGTACGGCGATTGGAGTTGAAACGCCAGGGCCAGGGCTGGTGACGCGCGATGATTCAGCGCTTTGAACTGACCGACGGAAAACTGTGCAAGGCGGACAAGGACGACGCTGCAATCATGCTGTTCAACAACCCGGACGCGGCCGAGCGCGAGTGGTTGCGCGACCATCACAAACTCGACGAGCACGCCCTGGCTTCGGCGCTTGACCCAGATGAAGTCTCACGCATCGAGTTTCACCCCGATAACCTGTTCCTGATCTGGAAACGCCCGGAGAACTACTCGGGCGGCGGCAGCCTGATGTTCGAAGTGGCCTCCTGCGGGCTATTGTTTTCACCCGGCCGCCTGCTGGTGATCGCCACGGATGACACCCCACTCTCCGGGCTCGGCGCGCGTCGGCCGTTGCATACGCCGCTGGATGTGCTGCTTGATCTGCTGCTTAACAACATTCACCACTACCTGGGCCACCTCAAGGTGATCAAGCTGGTGGCGCGGGAGTTGCAGCAACAGTTCAATGCGTCGATGAGCAACCAGCACCTGATGCAGATGTTTAACCTCAGTGAAAGCCTGATCTATTACATCAACGCGCTGCACAGCAATGGCGCGGTGTTGTCGCGGTTGCGCAACCACGCGGAAAAGGAGCATTTCAGCGCCGAGGTGCTGGGGTTGATCGATGACCTGATCATTGAGAACCACCAGTGCTACAAGCAGGCGGAGATCTACTCCAACGTGTTTTCCGGGCTGATCGATGCACGCGGCAACCTGATGAACAACAGCATGAACAACCTGCTGCGCAAGCTGACGTTGATCAACGTGGTGTTTCTGCCGCTCAACCTGATCGCCAGCGTGGGCGGCATGTCGGAGTTCAGCATGATGACGGCGGGCACGCCGTGGTGGGTGTCATACCCGCTGTTGATGGTGGCGATGGGCGTTGGGGCGGGGTTGATGGTGTTCGGGCTCAAGCGCATCGCAGGCGGCGCCAGCCGCGCGTGAACACATTGCAGTTTGTGGGAACTGACAGGTAAGGTGGCCAAACTCCTTCGTGGCGAGCGGGCTTGCCCCGCGTTGGGCTGCGAAGCGGCCCCAAACCAGGCGCTGAGTTCTTTCAGGAAACATCCCTGTGCCATTACTGGGGCTGCTGCGCAACCCAACGCGGGGCAAGCCCGCTCGCCACAACAGCGCTCCTGTGCAAGCGGTGTGTCAGTGACACACAGTCGATGCTATCGCAGGCAAGCCAGCTCCCACAGGTTTACGGTTGCAGCGTCAGCACTTCAAAGCCGTCCGCCGTCACCGCCACGGTATGTTCCCACTGCGCCGACAGGCTGTTGTCCTTGGTCACCACCGTCCAGCCATCCTTGAGGTCGCGCACCTTGGCGCTGCCCTGGTTGAGCATCGGCTCGATGGTAAACACCATGCCTTCGCGCAGTTCCAGCCCGGTGCCGGGGCGGCCGAAGTGCAGCACTTGGGGTTCCTCGTGCATCTGCCGGCCGATGCCGTGGCCGCAATACTCACGCACCACGCTGTAGCCGTTGGCTTGCGCATGGCTCTGGATCGCATGGCCGATATCGCCCAGGCGTGCGCCGGGGCGGACCTGGCGAATGCCGGCCCACATGGCTTCGAAGGTCTGTTCCACCAGGCGCCGGGCCTTGGGCGCCACGCTGCCAATCATGTACATCTTGCTGGAGTCAGCGATAAAACCGCCTTTTTCCAGGGTGATGTCGATGTTGATGATGTCGCCGTCTTTCAACACATCCTTGGCACTGGGCATGCCATGACACACCACTTCGTTGATCGAGGTGTTGATGCAAAAGGGGTAGTCGTATTGCCCAAGACTCGCCGGCCGGGCTTTGAGCTCGTTGCGGATGAAGGCTTCGACGGCGCTGTCCAGCTCCAGGGTCGAACGTCCGGCGGCGACAAAGCCGTCGAGCATGCTGAATACCTGGGCCAGCAGGCGTCCGGATTCGCGCATCACGGCCAGTTGTGCGGGTGTCTTGATCATCAGCCGCGCCCTCGGATCAGGTCGGGTTTGTCCAGCAACAGCTTGTTGATCAGCTCGTTGTAGGGCAGGTGCGGGTTGAGTTCGGCCAACAGGCCGATCTTGATCCAGAACTCGGCCTGGGCATTGATGGAGCGGTCCATGGCGGCGCTGGCCAGGCGAAGCTGTTCGTGCAGTTGGTCGGTAATCTTGACGATGCCCATGGGTTTCACTGTGTTAGATGGATATACAAAGCGTATACGTTTCGTATATCTCTCGTAAACCCCAACCCGCTAAATGGCCACAGGCCATTGACTTGCCCAGCCACCGCCGGTTAATTTCGGTGCATGACCTTTCCAGCCTTGCGCCGCCAGCCGAGCACTATTATTACCGCCATTCCTCATTTGGCGGGATAGCACACGGCTGCACCCAAACCCGCCCTAGAGGCGGGTTTTGTTTTTCCGACTCCTGGGCAGCACACCAACACCAGGAGACGCCCATGAGTACCCACCGCGCCGCGCAAACCGCCAATAACGGGCTGCTTGAGCACTACGTGAAAAAGATCCTCGCCGCTCCGGTTTACGACGTGGCAGTGCGCACGCCCTTGCAATCGGCGCCTGCGTTGTCGGCGCTATTGGGCAACCAAGTGCTGCTCAAGCGGGAAGATTTGCAGCCGACGTTTTCCTTCAAGATCCGTGGCGCCTACAACAAACTGGTGCAACTCGGCGATGAGCAGAAAGCCCGTGGGGTGGTGACCGCCTCGGCGGGTAATCATGCGCAGGGCGTGGCATTGGCGGCGCGGGAACTGGGCATCAAGGCCCGCATCGTCATGCCGTGCAGTACGCCGGAATTGAAGGTGCTGGGCGTGCGCTCCCGTGGCGCCGAGGCGGTATTGCGTGGCGAAAGCTTTCCGTTTGCCCTGGCCCACGCATTGCAGTTGGCCGAGGCGTCGGGTTGCACCTTTGTTTCGCCGTTCGATGACCCCGATGTGATCGCCGGCCAAGGCACAGTGGCCATGGAAATACTGCGCCAGCAGCAAGGCCCGCTGCACGCGATCTTCGTGCCGGTGGGCGGCGGCGGCCTGATCGCCGGGATTGCCGCCTATGTCAAATACCTGCGGCCCGAGGTGCGCATTGTCGGCGTCGAACCCGAGGGTTCCAGTTGTCTGCTGGCTGCCTTGCGCGCCGGTGAGCGGGTGGTGCTGCCCAGTGTCGACGGGTTTGCCGATGGCACCGCGGTGGCGCAGATCGGCGCCTATGGCTTTGAGATCTGCCGCGATTGGGTCGATGAAGTGATCACCGTCAGCAATGACGAACTGTGCAGCGCCATCAAGTTGATCTACGACGATACGCGCTCCATCACTGAGCCTTCAGGCGCACTGGCGGTGGCGGGCGTTCGCAAGTACGTCACCCAAAACGGCGTGCGCGGGCAGACCTTGGTGGCAGTGAATTCAGGGGCCAATATCAACTTTGATAGTTTGCGACATGTTGCGGAGAGAGTAGCGGCGCAAAGTGTAACTTAGTGCATAAACGTTTAATCGACGCGGTTCGACGAGGATGCTGGCTACACGAACCGGCTTATATAACGCGCCGTTGTGCTTATGAGGAAAAGTTACAACAGCAACGGACTTTGCCGAGTAGGCTTATTGACTATAAACGTCTGCCAAGGTCGGTAAGACGTGGTGGGCCTGCGCCTGCCGGACACACAAAAATCTGTTGGCAGTCTCAAAAAAGGAGAGGTTGGCCATGCTTTCGGAACTAGAGCTACGCAGTATTATTGAAGGAAGTTTCCTGCCCAAGCGGTGCGAATGCACCAAAGCCGAAGACGCCTCGTTGACGATCAAGGTGTATGACGACCGCGACCGTGACCGGGTGGATTTGGAAGTCAAAGGTATCAACGCGGAAAAACTCGACAGCAGTCGAGCCATTTGCAACCTGATCAGCGGGTTGCGCGAAGACCTCAAGCACACTCAAGCGCCTGCTCAGCAAAGAGTGGCGGGGCGCGGCTACTAGTCAGCCAAGTGTTTGAGAGTGATTCACCGACGACCTGTGGGCCTGGTAAACGCCAGGCCCAATGCGGTGTGTTTCAATTCTGAAAATCGCAGGCTTCGGACATTTTTCGGTAGCCCACATCTTCGATCTTCCCGGCTTTGTCCACGAACTTGATATCGGCGTTGATCACCTTGCACACGTCGGTGTCTTCCTCGTGCATGGCGATCACTTTGTCGACGTTCAAGGGCATGCCGTATTGATACTGCACAGGCTTGGCGGCGGTGTCGGCCTGGGCCATCCCCGACACCGCGGCAAGGGCCAAGGTGGCGGTGAATAACAAGGTACGCAGTTTCATGGTGGTGCTCCGCAAGTGAGTTCGAATTCACTCTCGGCTTGCGGGATTAACCATCGATTAATTTTGCCTTGGCTGACAAAACCTTCATGAAACCCAGGCTTCAGCCCAACTGCTGGCGATATGGCAGGTCCGGCCCGGTCTTGCTGCAGGTCAGCGCGGCGGCGCGGATCGCGAAGCCCAGCATGCTGTCGATCTGCGCGCGTGTCAGCTGTTGCAGGCCGTCAATGGAATCCAGCTGCTGCTCGGTCAACCAGGCAATCAACGCGGCCTGGAAGGTGTCGCCAGCGCCCACCGTATCGGCCATCTCCACCTTGACCGCAGGTTGCGACCAACTGCCGTGCTGGCGGCTGAACACGCTGGCGCCATCGCCGCCACGGGTGAGGAACACCAATTGGCAACGGTGCTGCAACCAGCCTTGCAGCACGCTCTCGGGCGACTGGTCGGGGTAGAGCAGGTGCAGGTCTTCATCGCTGACTTTAATCATGTCGGCATGCTTGACCAACTCGGCTACGCGTTCACGCCACAGCTGGATATCCGGTTGCGGGTTGAGCCGCACATTGGGGTCCAGGCTGATCAGGCGTTTGCCGCTTTCGCGTTTGACCAGGCTCAGCAGGGTGTCGCCGATCGGCTGCACCACCAGCGAAAACGAGCCGATATGCACGCCACGAACCTCATCGCCCAAGGTCGGCAGATGCTCAAGCGTCAATTGCCGATCGGCGCAGCCTTCGCCGCGAAAGCTGTATTGCGGTGAGCCGTTGGCGCCCACGGCAACCATCGCCAGGGTGGTTGGCGCGGCAAACTCAAGCAGAAACTGCTGGCTGACGCCTTCGTCCTTGAGCACTTGCAGCAAGCGCTGGCCAAGGAAGTCGTTGGACACGCCACCCAACAGCGCGGACTCAATGCCCAGGCGGCGCAAACCCACGGCCACGTTGAACGGCGAACCACCGGCAATGGCCTTGTAATTGACCCTGGAAGCCTGCCCGCTGGCATCCTCCTCGCTGAAAAAATCGAACAGCGCTTCGCCACACACCAGATACATAGTCGTTCGCTCTTAAAGGGTTGCCACGAGCTGCTGATAGCGCTCGTAAGCCTGTTGATAGGCACTGACATTGGCCGCCACCGGCAGCGTGCGGCTGCTTGGGTCGACACTCACACATTTGTCGCACAGGCTGGCCAGGGTGTCGCCGGACTGGCTCCACGCCGCCTGGATCGCCGCGCCCAGGGCAGCGGCTTCGCTTTGTTCGGTACACACCACTTCGGTGTTCATGATATCGGCGACCATTTGCCGCCACACCGGGCTTTTCGAGCCGCCGCCGATCAGGCGGATGCTGTGGCTTTGCAGGCCGGTCTGGCGCAGCAGGTCGAGGCCGTAGCGCAGGCCGAAGGTGGTGCCCTCGACCACCGCGCGACACAGGTTGGCGCGGGTCAGGTTGGTCATGGTCAGCCCGTGGAGGCTGCCGGTGGCGTGGGGCAGGGCGGGCACGCGTTCGCCATTGAGGAACGGCAGCATGCTCACGCCATCGGCGCCAATCGGCGCTTGCGCAACCAGGCTGTTGAAGGTCGCAAGGTCAAGCTCGAACAGCTCGCGAATCACCCCGGTGGCGTTGGTCAGGTTCATGGTGCAGATCAACGGCAGCCAGCCACCGCTGGACGAACAGAAGGTCGCGACCGAGGCTTGCGGGCTGACATTCGGCTGGTCGGCAAATGCGTAGACGGTGCCGGACGAACCCAGGCTCATGGTGATCACGCCGGGAGCGATATTGCCGGTGCCGATGGCGCCCATCATGTTGTCGCCGCCGCCGCTGGACACCTTGGCATTGGGGTTGATCCCCAGGCGTTCGGCGATGGCCGGCAGGATGCTGCCGATAGCTTGATTCGCCGCAATCAACGCGGGCAGGGCTTTTTCCAGGCGCCCGCTCGGGTCGATGTGCGTAAGCAGGGCCACGTCCCACTCGCGGCTGCGCACGTTGAAGTAGCCGGTGCCCGACGCATCGCCGTATTCCGCCACGGCGCGGCCGGTGAGCCAGTAGTTGAGGTAGTCGTGGGGCAGCAGGATATGCGCGATGCGTGCGAACACGTCCGGGTGTTGTTCGCGGGTCCACAGCAGTTTCGACACGGTATAGCCCGGCGCAATCGCCACGCCGAGGCGTTCCAGCGAGCCGCTTTCGCCGCCCAGGTACGCCAGCAGGCGGTCGTTCTCCGGGGCGGTTTCGGTGTCGCACCAGAGTTTGGCCGGGCGTAGCACCTCACCGTGCTCGTCCAGTAGCACCAGCCCGTGCTGCTGGCCGGAGACGCCGATGCCGAGAATGTCCTGGCCGTCCACGCCAGCCTGTTGCAGGGCGCGGTGAGTGGCTTCGGTAAAGGCATCCAGCCATTCCTGGGTGTGCTGTTCGCGACGGCCATTGGCGCCGCTGATCAGCGTATGCGCGGCGGCGCCCAGGCCCAGGACCTTGCCGCTGGACGCGTCGAGGACGATGGCTTTGGTGCCCTGGGTGCCGCAATCGATGCCGAGGTACAGGTTTTGCTGGGTCATGAAGGAGTGCTCAGCAGTATTATTCTTGGATTGATAGCCCGATTAAATGTGGACGCTGGTCTGTGTGGGAGCTGGCTTGCCTGCGATGCCAGCACCTCGGTCTATCAGTCAAACCCAGGTGATGCTATCGCAGGCAAGCCAGCTCCCACACAAGCCAGCTCCCACATTTTTAATCGGGTGTTTTCAGCAGTTGCTGCAGTGTTGCGGTGACGCCGTTGTCGCGCAAGCTGACAAAGCACCGCTCAAACGCTGCCACAAACTCAGCCGAGTTGGGAATAGCCTTGCCAAAAATATCTTCCACACCCAGCAGGCGTTGGCTGATCAGCGCATCGTCACTCACCAGCCCTTGGCAGAACTCGGCGCGTGGATCGGGGATCTTGTAAGTCACGCCGTTTTCATCAACGCCTTTGAGGTACAACGCCCAGGCGGCGACAACCAACGCCGCGCGCTCAGTCTCACGCCCATCGGCAATCAAGCGATTGATGGTCGGTACGGTGAACTTGGGAAACTTCGACGAGCCATCGGAACATACACGCTCCAACTGGTCGGCAATCGCCTGGTTGGAAAAACGATCCACCAGCGTCTGCTTGTACTGGGTCAAATCGATGCCCGGCACCGGCGCCAGGTTTGGCGTGACGTCCAGGTCCATGTAGGCACGCATGTAGGCCACAAACACCGGGTCATTCATGGTGTCGTGCACAAACCGATAACCCTTGAGAAAACCCAGGTAGGTAAGGGCCAGGTGGCTGCCATTGAGCAGGCCGATCTTCATTTCTTCGTAAGGCGTGACGTCATCGGTGAACTGCACACCGACGGTTTCCCACGCCGGGCGGCCGTTAACGAATTTGTCTTCCAGCACCCATTGCACGAACGGCTCGCACACCACTGGCCAGGCGTCGTCGATGCCGTGCTCATCGTGCAGTTGCAGGCGGTGGGCGGTGCTGGTCATCGGCGTGATGCGGTCGACCATGGCATTCGGGAAGCTCACGTTGGCCTTGATCCAGTCATGCAGCTCGGCGTTGTGCAGGGCGGCAAATGCCAGCAGGGCCTTGCGTGTGACGGCGCCGTTGTGCGGCAGGTTATCGCAGGACATCACGGTAAACGCCGGGGTCCCGGCGGTGCGGCGTTGGGTCAGTGCGGCGCAGATAAACCCGAACACGGTTTTCGGTGCATTAGGGTGCGCCAGGTCGTGCTGGATCTGCGGCAGGTGCGCCATGAACTCGCCGTTACTGTCATCGATGCAGTAGCCGCCTTCGGTGATGGTCAGCGAGACAATCCGAATCTCAGGGCTGGCCAGCTTGTCGATCAGCGCCTGGGCGCCGTCTTCGGCCAGCAGCATGTCGCTGATGGCGCCGATCACGCGCACTTCGGTGTCGTCGGTGTCGCCCAGTTCATACAGGGTGAACAGGTAATCCTGGCCGGCCAGGTCGTCGCGGGCCTTGCGGTCCTCGCTGCGCAGGCCGACGCCGCAGATGCTCCAGTCCAGGCCAACGCCGGTATTCATCAGCGCATCGGTGTAATACGCCTGATGCGCACGGTGGAAACCGCCGACGCCGATATGCGCGA
Organism: Pseudomonas sp. B19125; assembly: GCF_044218855.1. Taxonomy (NCBI): domain Bacteria; kingdom Pseudomonadati; phylum Pseudomonadota; class Gammaproteobacteria; order Pseudomonadales; family Pseudomonadaceae; genus Pseudomonas; species Pseudomonas sp. B19125. Next base: position 4,080,654 of record NZ_CP162589.1, on the reverse strand, counting down.
TGCCCTGGGAGGTGCTCGCAATGGCGTAGGCCGGAATTTTTACTTGCGGCGCCAATTGGGTGAGGTTCTGTTTATTCAGTTTCATCACAAGTCTCGCGAAATCAGGCGGCAGCGCGCAGTGGACGAGCCACGGCCACGCCATCGGTGTCGAACAGATGGCAGTGCGCCGGGTCCAGGTGCAGGTGCAGGGTTTCGCCGTATTGGCTGGCCATGTCGCCACGAATCCGCATGGTCAGCGGCTCGCCGTTGGCGGTGATGACGTGGCAGAAGGTGTCGCTGCCCAGGCGCTCGCCGACGTCGGCGGTGACGGTCAGGGTGGTTTGCCCAGGCGCGGCAATTTCCAGGTGCTCGGGGCGAATCCCCAGGGTCACCGCGCTGCCCACGCTCAAGCTGGCACCGCTCAATGGCAGGCTGATCAGGGTGCCGGCGTCCAATTGCACGTCGCAGCCCTGGCTTTCAATACGGGTGACTTTACCCTTGAGGAAGCCCATTTTCGGCGTGCCCAGAAAGCCCGCCACAAACAGGTTGGCCGGCTGGTGGTACAGCTCCAGCGGCGAGCCGACCTGCTCGATACGGCCGCTGTTGAGTACCACCACCTTGTCGGCCAGGGTCATGGCCTCGACCTGGTCGTGGGTCACGTAAATCATGGTGGCTTGCAGCTCTTTATGCAGGCGCGCCAGTTCCAGGCGCATCTGCACGCGCAGGGCGGCGTCGAGGTTGGACAGCGGTTCGTCGAACAGGAAAATCTTTGGGTTACGCACGATCGCACGGCCGATTGCCACGCGCTGACGCTGGCCGCCGGAAAGCTGCTTGGGCTTGCGCTCCAGCAACGGGCCGAGTTCGAGGATGCGCGCCGCTTCGCTGACTTTGCTCTCCACCAGCTTCTTGTCGACGCCGGCCAGGTCCAGGGCAAACGACATGTTCTTGCGCACGCTCATGTGCGGGTACAGCGCGTAGGTCTGGAACACCATGGCCAAGTCACGCTTGGCGGGGGTGACTTCGGTGATATCGCGGCCATCGAGTTCGATGGTGCCTTCGGTGACTTCCTCAAGGCCCGCGATCAAACGCAGCAGGGTGGATTTACCGCAGCCCGACGGGCCGACGAACACCACAAATTCCTTGTCGTTCACTTCCAGGTCAATGCCCTTGATGATCGAGAAACCTTCGAAGCCTTTTTGCAAATTCTTGATTTTCAGGTTGGCCATGATGGGCCTCCGCTTGGAATTATTATTTAACTGCGCCGAAGGACAAGCCACGCACCAGCTGTTTTTGGCTGATCCAGCCAAAGATCAGGATCGGCGCACAGGCGAGGGTCGAAACGGCGGACAATTTGGCCCAGAACAAACCTTCGGGGCTGGAGTAAGAGGCGATCAGCGCTGTCAACGGCGCGGCATTCGAGGAGGTCAGGTTCAGCGACCAGAACGCCTCGTTCCAGCACAGGATCAGCGACAGCAGCACGGTAGAGGCCAGGCCGCCCTTGGCGATCGGCAGCAGCACGCGGACCATTTCCTGCCACAGGGTGGCGCCGTCCAGGCGCGCGGCTTCGAGGATGTCCTTGGGGATGTCCTTGAAGTAGGTGTACACCATCCACACCACAATCGGCAGGTTGATCAGGGTGTAGATGATGATCAGCGCAATGCGCGTATCCAGCAGGCCAAGGCTCTTGGCCAGCAGGTAGATCGGCATCAAAACGCCCACTGGCGGCAGCATTTTGGTGGACAGCATCCACAGCAAGGTGCCCTTGGTGCGTTTGGTTTCATAGAACGCCATGGAGTAGGCGGCCGGCACCGAGATCAGCAGGCACAGGGCGGTGGCGCTGAACGAGATCACCACCGAGTTCCAGGCGTAGGCGAAGTAGTTGCTGCGCTCGTTGATGTGCAGGTAGTTCTCCAGCGTCGGCGTGAAGATGAACTGCGGCGGCGTGGCGAACGCGTCGATTTCGGTCTTGAAGCTGGTCAGCACCATCCAGAAGATCGGGAAGAAAATCAGGATTGCGATGGCCCAGGCCAACGTGCCGAGCAGCAGGCTTTGCAGGCGGCGGGATTGTTGAAGCGTCATGGCGCGGCCCTCAAGGCTTGTCAGTCAGGTTTTTGCCGATCATCCGCACCAGGATGATCGCCGCGATATTGGCGATGACCACGGCAATCAAGCCGCCGGCCGAGGCCATGCCCACGTCGAACTGCACCAGCGCCTGGTTGTAGATCAGGTAGGCGAGGTTGGTCGAGGCGTAGCCGGGGCCACCGTTGGTGGTGGTGAAGATTTCGGCGAAGACCGAGAGCAAAAAGATCGTTTCGATCATCACCACCACGGCAATCGGGCGGGCCAGGTGGGGCAGGGTCAGGTGCCAGAAGATCGCGATGGCGCCGGCACCGTCCAGGCGCGCGGCTTCTTTTTGTTCCTGGTCGAGGGACTGCATGGCGGTCATCAGCAGCAGGATGGCGAAGGGCAGCCACTGCCACGACACAATGATGATGATCGACAGCAATGGGTAGTGCGCCAGCCAGTCCACGGGTTCGGCGCCGAACAGCTTCCACACGGCGGCGAGAATCCCCGACACCGGGTGGAAAATCAGGTTCTTCCAGATCAGCGCACCGACGGTGGGCATGATGAAGAACGGCGAAATCAGCATCACCCGCACGATGCCGCGGCCCAGGAACTCACTGGCCTCCAGCAACGCGCTGATCAACACGCCGAACACCACGCTGATCAGCAACACGCTGCCCACCAGTAACAGGGTGTTGGTGGCGCCAGGCAGGAAGCCCGAGTCGGTGATGAAGTAGGTGAAGTTTTCCAACCCCACGAATTGGTTTTCGCCAGGGTAGAGCAGGTTGTAGCGGATCAGCGAAAAGTACAGGGTCATGCCCAGTGGCACGATCATCCACAGCAGCAGCATGGCCACCGAGGGGCTGACAAGGAACCAGCCGGGGTTGGCCAGGCGGTTTTTGGGTGTTGTATTCATTAGGATCAAGACCAGTCGGGGGCATGCAAAACTAGAATCGGAGCGCGCTCAATGTGGGAGCTGGCTTGCCTGCGATGGCATCACATCGGTCTGGCTGACAGACCGAGTCGCCCGCATCGCAGGCAAGCCAGCTCCCACACAAAGCATTTATCGCGGTGATGCTGAGTTATTTGGGATAACCCGCCCGCTTCATCTCACGCTCGGTGGTGGTCTGCGCGGCGGTCAAGGCTTGGTCCACCGTTTGCTGACCGGTCAGCGCGCCCGAGAAGAACTTGCCGACCTGGGTACCAATCGCCTGGAATTCAGGAATGGTCACCAACTGGATACCGATATACGGCACCGGCTTGAGCGTCGGTTTGGTCGGGTCAGCGACTTTCAGCGATTCGAGGGTCACCTTGGCAAACGGTGCGGCTTTGAGGTATTCGTCGCTGTAGGTCGATTTGCGCGTGCCAGGCGGTACGTTGGCGATGCCGTCGGTCTTGGCTACCAGTTCGCCGTATTCCTTGGACGTTGCCCAGGTGGTGAACACCTTGGCGGCATCCTTGGCTTTGGAACTGGTCGGGATGGCCAGGCTCCAGGAGTACAGCCACGAGGTGCCCTTGTCGGTCTTCTCGTGCGGCGCGAAGGTGAAGCCGACACTGTCGGCGACTTTGCTCTGAGACTTGTCGGTGACGAACGAACCGGCCACGCTGGCGTCCACCCAGACCGCGCACTTGCCACTGTTGAACAGCGCGAGGTTCTCGTTGAAACCGTTGCTGGAAGCACCCGGCGGGCCGGATTTCTTCATGTTGTCGACGTAGAAGTTCAACGCGTCCTTCCATTCAGGGCCGTTGAATTCCGGTTGCCATTTTTCATCGAACCAGCGCGCGCCGTAGCCGTTGGCCAGGGTGGTGATCAGCGCCATGTTCTCACCCCAACCGGCTTTGCCACGCAGGCACAGGCCGTATTGCTCTTTGCTCTTGTCGGTGAGTTTGGCGGCGAATTCACCGATCTGAGTCCAGGTCGGGTGCTCGGGCATGCTCAGCCCGGCGCCCTTGAACAGGTCGGTGCGATAGTAGGTGATCGAGCTTTCGGCGTAGAACGGCAGGGCATACAACGAGCCTTTGACCGACAAGCCGTCACGCACCGAAGGGAACACGTCGTCGAGGTCGTAGGACGCCGGCAGGTCTTTCATCGGCTCCAGCCAACCCTTGGCGCCCCACAGTGCAGCTTCGTACATGCCGATAGTCAACACGTCAAACTGGCCGCCCTGGGTGGCGATGTCGGTGGTCAGGCGTTGGCGCAGTACGTTTTCTTCAAGCACCACCCAGTTCAGCTTGATGTCCGGGTGCTCGGTCTCGAAGGTTTTCGAGAGCTTCTGCATGCGGATCATGTCGCTGTTGTTGACGGTGGCAATGGTCAGGGTTTGCGCGCCAAAGCTGACGGCGCTGAGGGTCATGCAGGTGGTCATGCAGGTGGAGACAAGCAGTGCTTTTGCTGTGAACTTCATCGCGCACTCCATTTCCGTGCCCAGAGGGCTACAGAATGACAGTTATTGTTGTTGTGTCTTCCCACAAGGTGTCAGGAAGAGTGTGCGTTGATTACAGCCTTGAAATGGGCGTGTGACAAATCCTTGGGCACACTTGAGCTGATACTTTTTTGCACTCGGCAATCGATTGCATGAAACCTTTCAGCAACGCCCGGCCTGGTCAGCCGCTGAACCACCAGGGGCTTGAACCGGGTGATTCAACGGCTTGGCATAAGTGGGGACTGGCGCGTTGAGGTCTACTAGGCCGGTGTGGCAGGTGTAAATGTCTTCCACTCATGATCGTGCGGGCGACGTGGGTTCGGGAATTTCTCCAGAATCCAGTACCTGTCTTTCATGACTTCAAATTGAGTGACGGTGCCCACAGGCGCTTTGACGGGCACGTTCAAGCGTTTTGAGAGTTCTTCCGAAAAGCCGGTGCTGCCTGATTTGCAACTGATCATCCTGATATGGGTAGCCCCGGTCTTTTTCAGCATGGGGGCAATCAATTTTGCAAATGCTTCAGGCGAGTGGGACGCTGCGCCTTTCAGATCGCTTTTGAATGTAGCGCCGCCTTTATCACCATGCCCGATGATGTTTAGTCTGATTTCCGTGCTGCCCACTGTCCGGTCCAGAAAGTACTCATACTGACCGTCTTCCGAGGTCGTAAAAGCAATGCTGTTTTTCAGTTTGTCAGCCTCGGGCAACGCCTTGAAGGCTTTATATTCACCCATGTTATGCAGTTCTTTTGAGGTGTCTTGAACCTCTGCAGTGCCCGCAATTGTTCGGGTCTTTGACGGTCCGAAGCGCTTGGGACGGTAGTCGACTGACACCTCTTCATAGATTGGATTTTGAATCGTTCCCCAGTTTACTTTTACTTTTTTACCACTCTTCTTTTCCACATGGTTAAAAATATCAATGTCTCTTAATTGGTTGTTCAGCGCTATCTCTGCCAGTTCTTTCCTGGCGGCTTCAGAAAATTCTGGACGCTGGGTTCTGAGTTTTTCAAGGGCTGTTTTGTATATATCTTCCGGGTCCACGCCTACACCAGATATATACCCTACGTCGACTGTGCCTTCATATCCCTTTACCGGGACGCCAGTGAGCGAGTGCAGTTGTGCCGCCAGAGAGTTGTCACCCCCTTTGGCGGAGTAGCACACCAGCAAGCGAACTTCCGGGTAATCTCGAATATTAATGCCCCGCCCAAAGAGTTCATTATCGAGTTTTTCAGCCGTATAGACTTGTTCACCTTCAGCGACAATCACCGCTGATTGCTCTCCCTCAGGCTTAGCGGCATGACCAATGATATTCAGCCGCTTCACTTCCTGGCCTTTACGATTGTAAGTGTCTACGTTGGTTTGGATTTCCCCGTCCACAGGTATGATCCTTTCCAGCGGCCCCCCCATCCGAAAGCGCTGTAGGGGCGGGGTGAGCGGTACTGCTTCATCTACCATCACGCTGGCGCCGGTTGCCGGGCTTGTCGACGTAACGGAAGAGGGCTCCGACAATGAGCGTGCCTTGAAGTGGATAAACAACGTTGCCAGGTTGACCAGCAGATCGGTCAGGGCTGCTTGTTTCTTTTGTGCGTCATCGTCGAGCAGGATGCCCAAGTCGCTGATAATGCCTTGAGCCTGCATCATCAAGCCGAGTATGGCGCCGGGGCCGCGCAGCACAGGCAGCACTGAATTGAGCAGCAGGAAACCACCCTCCTTGAGGGATGCCCACCGGCTTTGAGCGTCTGTTGTTGATTGGTGCTCAGCCAGGGTGATCAAGTTCCGGGCATTGGCCTCGTACAGATGCTCCAGCAATTTTCCCTCCTGTAACGTTTGCTGCAGTCGGGTATCGATGGCCAGAGGGTGGGCCTTGTTAAGGGGAACGGACCCCAGGTTCAAACCGAATATCACCAGGTTGGGATGCTTGAAACCGTCGCCGCTGTAGAGTTTTCGAGTGTTTTCATCCGGGAGCCAGGCGAGGATGTCATTTTGCAGCTTGCCTTTGTTCTGTATGGCTTCCAGCAGTGCCTGGCGGGTTGGAAATTGCAGCAGCGGAGCATCGCTGATCAGCGGCCTATACAGAATATGCGGGCCGGTCGTAGTGTCTTTGGGTTCGATCAGATAGGCACCTTCCACCCCATCGGGCTTTCCATTGGCTTGATTATCAAACGCCAGCGGTCGGATGACGATTTCCTTGCCATCAACGACCCTGGGGCCAAGGCCAGGCTTGAACACTTCCTGGATGTACCTGAAACCTGTTGCGTTGAAACCGGACGCTCCCTTGATGCTCAGTTCCAGGGCTTTGAACTGTAGTTCGAGCGGCACTTGCTGAGCGAAAAGTGACTGGCGCTGCGCTTTTTCGCTGGGGTCGTCGAGCAATTGTTTTTTGAGCAAATCCGTATAGGTTTTGCCAATATCGAGCTCGTCAACTAGCTGCTTGAGCACACCTTCTTTTTCCAGTGTGGGCACTCTGACTTTTATTTCTGCACCGTTCTCATCTTTGAGCCCTGTCTTGAAAAAGACTTCTATCTGGCCATTAGGCAGCCCCGATAAGTTATTGAGGAGCATGTCCGTCAGGCTCATGGTTTGCCGGTCAATGAAGCCGGAGTTCAGCGTTCCATAAGGCACTTTGAAGACCACCTCAAGGTTGGCGGCCGCGTGCGCCGTCAGCTTTTGGTTTTCGGGCAGGCTGTCAAATCGATGCTGCGCAAAACTGCGAATGTCCTCAATGCCGCTGTTGTAGCTGCGGCCTTGGTTAGTTTGGTGAGTGCTTGCCAATCCCAGGCTGAGTTCATGCATGACAAAACGTTCGGCTTCGCCGGCTTTGCTCATCCAGTCGGGCAGAGGGATGGTCTCCTTCGTCGAGTCGTCTGTGCCTGAGGGCGTTGAAGGCGCAGACAAACTGTCGCCCAGGTGCTGATCGATGATGATGTCGGCCTGGGCGCTGAACATATTGCCGGTCAGCCTGTCATTCAGAGCACCCAAGCCGTTGAGTTCATCCCAGCTCTTAAACGGGGTGATTTTCCCGCTGGGCTCCACTAATAGAAGAATGTCGCGATTTATGTTCGCCAAGTAGCGATGAATCACCATCTTTGGCGCTGTACCGACCAGGCTATAGACGGTGGCCCCTGATGAGTTGGGGTCAGTTGGGGCGGGGCGTGTGGCTTCTTCGGGATGTCTTGCGACCATGTCTATGGTCTTGCGCTGCTCATCATCCAGGCCGGGTTGTTTCAGACTGGCCAGTTGCAAGTTGCTTCGCAGAATTCGACTAACTAATGCCCTGTGGCTGCCGGTAAAGGCAGCACCCGCATCAGTGCCTCCAGCGAAGGCCGGCTTATCCCAATATTCACCCATGGCCGTTTCGTAGTAGTGGTTCAGTCGAGCCGGCAATGCATTTATGATACTGCTCAACGCTGACAAATCCAGATCGAGCGGGGTGTCGGCAGAGTTGCCCGTCCGTGCCAATAGATCAGGACGTGTGTCAAAAGCCCTATCGGTGCCTGTGAAGCGCGGGGCCTCCCCACCCGTCAAGTAGTCGAAGACACGTGCCATTAATTGTGTTCGCTTGAATGCACCAGGGGTGTCCGGATCGGGCGTTTCAATAGAGATCTGGTTGACGTCGACGTCCAGTGCGGGGGCCGCGTCCTTTATCCTATCGCTTAGCGCGCGCGCGACCACCGAGTAAACATTGGGCTCACCGGCAAACTGACGGCGCGCAATGGCGGCCACCGGCTCAGTGGTGGCGGTTGGCGTTTGCACCGGCGTTGTGGCCGGTTGGGCAGGGTTTGGCGGCGCGAGCTGAGGAATGCCAGCTTGACCCTGCTGGGGAGGAAATTTCCCCGGCTCCCGAACCATCTGAAGTGCGAGGTCCTGCTCTGCTTCGTCCTGCATTTGCCTGGCGTGCCGGTATTCGTGTCGGCGGGGGCGTGGTGCGTTGGCGTCAGGAGAAAACACGGAGGGGAACCTCATGTTCTCCTGCAATTGACGGATATCCGCGAGCGTCGCGGCTTTTGTATTGGGAACCTGCACGCCGTAAAAATTACCGACAGCACGCGTAGTGGCGCTGTGTTCGTCTACGTATACAAACGACTTGTTGTCAGGGCTCAGTTTGCGGGCAGCGATCAAAACGTCGACAGTGGCTTGCTCAAAGCCTGTTTCGTAATTGGAAAAGGTCCTGCGCTTGCCGTTAACGGTGCAATCCAGCCAGCCGCTGGGCGTCACTTTCAGGTTTGAAAGATCAATGTGGTTATTTTTTGCAAACGTGGCAAACGGCTCGCTCTTGAGTGTGTGAGTAAGCTGTGCCCAGAGTTGTCCGAACGTGGAGTTGGCGGGAATAGCAGAGACTACCCCGGAGGCGATGGGCTGCTGGCGGCCTGTGCTATTTGAATTGACCTGTTCCATCAAGGCGGTGGCGAATTTTCCGGCCAGGTCGGCGTCCGCCTGGCGTACCAAGGTCTGGGCGGCTTTTTGTACTTCCAGGGAGATTACGTCAGCCGATGTGCTGCGCCGTATCCGCGCTTTATTCGGTTGCCCCTCAACGGGCGCAGGGGATGGGCTTGGGGGGTGGGCAGCAACGGTCAGGGGTGAGTGCGTCAGGTAACTTCTCATGGGGCATTCCGATTTGGCGACGTTGGGTGAGCAAGCAGTCAGGCTGCGGGCTGGTAGCTTGTTGGTCGCGAGAAGGAATGTGTTCCGCCCCTTGTATTGCGGGATTTAAACGAGACGGGCGGGAGGCGTATCTCAGCAAATGGCCCATTAAGGCCTGCTGCCCTCGAATTGAAGTGCTAAGCGCCTATCGGCGTCAGGTTCTGATCCGTGAGCCGTTGCACCGCCAGACGTCGGTAATGGGACGGCGTCATGCCCTTGAGCTGCTGAAAACGCCGGTTGAAGTTGGAAATATTGTTAAAACCCGACTCAAAGCACACATCCGTCACGGCTTTGTCGCCATCGGCCAGCAGCTCGCAAGATTTGCTGATGCGTAGCCGGTTAACAAACTCTATAAACGTGCGCCCAGTGGCTTGTTTAAACACCCGTGAGAAATACGTCGGCTTCATCCCCAGGTACTGCGCCACTTCCTCCAGCGACAATTCGCGGGCGTAGTGGGCAAAGATATAGTCCACCGCGCGGTTGGTGCGATCGATGCTGTGCTCGTCGGCCACTTGCGGTGTCGTCCCGCCGGACAGCAGTTGGTAATCCTCACAGGCGCTCAACACCTCCAGCAGAATAAAGAAGTGCCCCAGGCGCGCTATACCTTGGGCGTCTTCGATGCGCTGCATCAAGGTCATGGCTTGGGCGATGGTTTTTTTGCAACGGAACTCGATGCCGTACTGCGCCCGTTCCAGCATCGGCGCCAGCGTCTTGAGTTCGGCAAACACGGGGCTGCCCTGTTCAAACAGTTCGTCGGTGAAATTCACCAGCATGTCGCGCTTGGGCACCACCTCGTCTTCCTCCACCTGGCTGATCCAGTTGTGGGGCAGGTTGGGGCCGGTAAGGAATAGGCTTTCGGGGTAGAAGTTACCGATGTAGTCGCCGATAAACACTTTGCCCGAGCTGGCGACGATCAGGTGCAGCTCGTATTCCTTGTGGAAGTGCCAGCGCACCAACGGGCAGGGGAAACCATGCTGGCGATAGATGATGGACAGACCGTTGTGATCGTCCATCAACTCGTAGGAAGGGTCGGTAATGCGCATTGCTCGGGTCATGCTGCCGTCGCTTTATTGTGGTTGCTGCACAGGATAATGCCCCCTTGCGCGCAACCTCGCTAGCGTCATCCTTTATACGCTGCGGTTTTTTGCCTCGATCCACTGCGACATGTACTGGGTACTTTTATGCGCATGGTGACGCAGCATGCTGCCGGTGAAGTTGTCCCGGCGATGGGCGGCGAGGCGGCTGCGGCAGTGTTCCAGGCAAGCCACCAGGGCGGGGCCATGCAGGCTCTGGTCGTAGCGCCGAGCCAGCAATCGGCGGCCGTCTTCCTGGGCCTGGGTCCAACGCTCGCGGTCTTGATACAGCGCCACGGCGGCAGCGGCCAGGGCCTCGGCACTTTGCTCGATGGTACCGGGCCATGGCTGATCGTCGCCCATGGCCTCGGCGCCAATCGGCGTGGTGATGTTTGGCGTGCCGCAGAGCATGGCATCCATCAGTTTGCCCTTGATGCCGGCGCCGAAACGCAGTGGCGCCAGGCAGATACGGGCCGCGGCCATGACCTGCAGCGCATCTTCAGCCCAATTCATCACGTGAAAACCCTGCGCCGGGTTGTGCAGGGCGGTGGCCTTGGGGGGCGTGTAGGCACCGTAGATATGCAGCTGTGCGCCCGGCAGTTGCTGGCGGATCAACGGCCACAAACTGCTCTTCATCCACAGCACCGCATCCCAATTGGGCGCGTGGCGGAAATTGCCGATGCTCAGGAAGTGCGCGCGGTCTTCAAACGGCGCAAAGGCTTCAACCGGTGGTTCCAGCATCAATGGGCACCAGTGGAGCAGGGCGGCCGGCACCTTGAATTGTTCGGTGAGCAGGCGGATTTCCACATCGGAAATCATCAGGCTGATATCACAGCGGTAAATGGCGGCGATCTCGCGCTTGGCGAGGTCGGTGTCGGCCATCCACTGGAACGCTTCCTGCAGGGCCGGCTTGAACAGTGCGCTGAAGTCGTCACTGTCGGGGTGAGCCTTGAGGTGGGCCTTGAAACGCTGATGGCGCGCATCGCGCAGGCTTTGCAAATCGGAGGTTTCAAGCACGCGCAGGGCATCGGGGCAGCATTGCTCCACACGCCAGCCGAACTGCTCTTCCATCATAAAACGGTCGAACAACACGATATCCGGGGCTAACGCGCGGATAAAATCGTCGAAGCTGCTGTTGTTGAGCTCGATGGCGCACTCGGCGATGCCCAGGGCAGGCAAGTCGGCCTTGTGTTCACCAATAGTCGCCGGGCTGCTGAAGGTAATGTCCCAACCCTGGTCCAGGAAGCTCTGCAGAATCTGCATCATATGCCCGCCGGCGGCTGAGGAGCGGGGCTCCGGCCAGACATAACCTATGACCAGGACTTTGGTGGCGGGCTGATTCATCTAAAGCAGATCCTTGAAGGGCGGGCAAAAAACGCGCAATTAAACCACACCTGCGGGGCATGACAATTTGTGTCCGGTGGTAGGTAGTCACTGCACTTTGTGGTTAACTTCGGCCTCTCGAATTCGTTTAACCAAAACCCAGCATAAGGATTCCGTTCATGGCTCAAGTCACCCTTCGTGGTAACCCTGTCCAGGTTGAAGGCGAATTGCCGAAAACCGGTTCCACCGCTCCAGAATTCAATCTTGTCGCCGTCGACCTGTCAGAGGCGACCCTGGAAACGTTCGCCGGCAAGCGCAAAGTGCTGAACATCTTCCCAAGCGTCGACACCCCGACCTGTGCCACTTCGGTACGCAAATTCAACGCCCAGGCCAACGACGTGAGCAACACCGTTGTACTGTGCATCTCCTCTGACCTGCCGTTTGCCCAGAAGCGCTTCTGCGGCACCGAAGGCCTGGACAACGTGCTGAGCCTGTCGGACTTTCGCAACGCCGACTTCGCCGTAGACTACGGCGTATCCCTGGCCGATGGCCCGCTGCAAGGCCTGACCGCCCGTGCCGTGGTGGTACTGGACGAAAACAACAACGTGCTGCACAGCGAACTGGTGCCTGAAATCGGCCAAGAGCCAAACTACGAAGCAGCCCTGGCTGTTTTGAAGTAACTGTTTCGGCGCATTACTGTCATTTTGCAGTAGCACGCTTGATGCAAGATTGCGGCCTGGCCTAGTCCAGGCCGTTTTTATTTGCGGCTCAAACGCTTAGCGAAATAGCCAACGGACTAAGCTCAGAAGTTAAAAGTTGTAATCCAAGGTAAATAGCCGGTAAAGGCGCTTTTCTTAATGCGCCCCAGTGCTTATCTTTCAGCCTCCCAAAGAAGAAGCTCTCGCGCCCAATGGTTGATCACTCCATGCAATCCTCCCCCCGCAATTCCCGCCGCTGGCTGTTCGGCCTGCTCGTGCTGTTGGTTATCGCCGGCCTGTGCTGGAAATTCTGGCCCGCAGGCCATACAGATGCCAGCGCGCAGAAACCGGCCGGGCATACCGGCAAGACGGGGATGGCGCGCCCAGGTTTCGGGGGTTCCACCGGCCCGATCCCGGTGCGCGTGGCGCCAGCGGTACTGGGCGAGTTCCCGGTGTACTACAAGGCCTTGGGCACGGTGACCGCGCTCAACACCATTAATGTACGCAGCCGGGTGGGCGGTGAGCTGGTCAAGATCGCGTTTGAAGAGGGTCAGATGGTCAAGGCAGGCGACCTGCTCGCGGAGATCGACCCGCGTAGCTACCAGAACGCCTTGCTCCAGGCCCAAGGCACGCTCTTGCAGAACCAGGCCCAACTGAAAAACGCCCAGGTTGACGTGCAACGTTACCGTGACCTGTATGCCCAGGACAGTATCGCCAAACAGACCCTGGACACCGCCGAAGCCCTGGTCATGCAGTACCGAGGCACGGTCAAGACCAACCAGGGCGCGGTAGACGACGCCAAGCTTAACCTCGAATTCACCAAGATCCGCGCGCCGATCAGCGGCCGCGTCGGCCTGCGTCAGGTTGACGTCGGCAACCTGGTGGCGGCCAATGACACCACCTTTCTGGCGGTGATCACCCAGACCCAGCCGATCAGCGTGGTCTTCACCCTGCCGGAAAACACCCTCGACACTGTGCTCACCCGTTACCACGCCGGCAACAAGCTGCCCGTGGAAGCCTGGGACCGTGGCGATGTGAAGCAGCAGGCGCTCGGCGTGCTGCAGAGCCTGGACAACCAGATCGACGTGACCACCGGCACGCTCAAATTCAAGGGCCGTTTCGATAACAAGGACCAGGCGCTGTTCCCCAACCAGTTCGTCAATGTGCACCTGCTGGCCGACACCTTGCACAACGTGGTGCTGGCACCGTCCGCCGCGATCCAGTTCGGCAACAGCGGCACCTTCGTCTACAAGCTCGATGGCGACAAGAAGGTCAAGATGCAACCCTTGGTGGTCGGCGATACCGACGGCGACAACACCGTCATCAAGGAAGGCCTGGTGGCCGGTGATCGCGTGGTGCTGGAAGGCACCGACCGCCTCAAGGACGGCAGCGACATTGAAGTGGTCAACGCCAGCAGCGAAGTGCCGACCACGCCGACCGAACACCTGCAAGGCAAGCCTGCGGCAAAAGGGGAGACCGGCGCTAACGCCGGCAAGGCGCAAAAGGTCGGTTCATGAACCTGTCGCGACTGTTTATCCTTCGCCCGGTTGCCACCACGCTGAGCATGCTGGCCATTGTCCTGGCCGGCATCATTTCTTACCGTTTGTTGCCAGTCTCGGCCTTGCCCCAGGTGGATTACCCGACGATCCGGGTGATGACCCTGTACCCCGGCGCCAGCCCGGACGTGATGACCAGCGCGGTCACTGCGCCGCTGGAGCGTCAGTTCGGGCAAATGCCCGGCCTCACCCAGATGGCGTCCACCAGTTCGGGCGGCGCCTCGGTGCTGACCCTGCGCTTTAACCTCGACATCAATATGGATGTCGCCGAGCAACAGGTGCAGGCCGCGATCAACGCCGCGACCAACCTGTTGCCCAAGGATTTGCCGGCGCCGCCGGTGTACAACAAGGTCAACCCGGCAGACACCCCGGTGCTGACCCTGGCAATTACCTCCAAGACCATGCTGCTGCCCAAGCTCAACGACTTGGTTGACACGCGCATGGCGCAAAAAATTGCACAGATCAGCGGCGTAGGCATGGTCAGCATCGCCGGTGGCCAGCGCCAGGCCGTGCGCATCAAGGTCAACCCCGAGGCCCTGGCGGCCAACGGCTTGAACCTGTCGGACGTGCGCACCCTGATCGCCGCCTCCAACGTCAACCAGCCCAAGGGTAACTTTGACGGCCCCACACGGGTATCGATGCTCGATGCCAACGACCAGTTGGTCTCGCCCGAGCAATACGCCGAACTCATATTGGCCTACAACAACGGCGCGCCGCTGCGCCTTAAAGACGTGGCGCAGATCGTCGACGGCGCCGAAAACGAGCGCCTCGCTGCCTGGGCCAATGAAAACCAGGCGGTGCTGCTCAATATCCAGCGCCAGCCCGGCGCCAACGTGATCGAGGTGGTGGACCGTATCAAGGCGCTGCTGCCGAGCATCACCGATAACCTGCCCGCGGGCCTGGATGTGACGGTGCTTACCGACCGTACCCAGACCATCCGCGCCTCGGTGAAGGACGTACAGCACGAATTGCTGATCGCCATTGCCCTGGTGGTGATGGTCACGTTCCTGTTCCTGCGCCGGGTCAGCGCCACGATCATTCCGTCGATCGCCGTGCCGCTGTCGCTGGTGGGCACCTTTGGCGTGATGTACCTGGCGGGCTTCTCCATCAACAACCTGACGCTGATGGCACTGACCATCGCCACCGGGTTTGTGGTGGACGATGCCATCGTGATGCTGGAGAACATCTCGCGCTACATCGAGGAAGGCGAGACGCCCATGGCGGCTGCGCTCAAGGGCGCCAAGCAAATCGGGTTCACCCTGATTTCCCTGACCCTGTCGCTGATCGCGGTACTGATTCCGCTTCTGTTCATGGCCGATGTGGTCGGGCGGCTGTTCCGCGAATTTGCCATCACCCTGGCGGTGGCGATCCTGATTTCCCTGGTGGTGTCACTGACCCTGACGCCGATGATGTGCGCGCGCCTGCTCAAGCGCGAACCCAAGGAAGCAGAACAAGGCCGTTTCTACAAGGCCAGCGGCGCCTGGATCGATTGGTTGATCGAAGCCTACGGGCGCAAATTGCAGTGGGTGCTCAAGCACCAGCCGTTGACCCTGCTGGTGGCCATCGCCACCCTGGGCCTTACCGTGGTGCTGTACCTGGTGGTGCCCAAGGGCTTTTTCCCGGTGCAGGACACCGGCGTGATCCAGGGCATATCGGAAGCACCGCAGTCGATTTCGTTTGCCGCCATGAGCCAGCGCCAGCAGGAGTTGGCCAAGGTGATCCTGGCCGACCCATCGGTCGAAAGCCTGTCGTCCTACATTGGTGTGGATGGTGATAACGCCACCCTCAACAGCGGCCGTTTGCTGATCAACCTCAAGGCCCACGGCCAGCGCGACGTGAGCGCGGCCCAGGTCATCACGCGCCTGCAACCGCAGATCGACAAGCTGGTGGGCATTCGCCTGTTCATGCAGCCGGTGCAGGACCTGACCATTGAAGACCGCGTGAGCCGTACCCAGTACCAGTTCAGCATGTCCTCGCCGGACGCCGACCTGCTGGCGCTGTGGAGCGACAAACTGGTGCACGCCTTGCGCCAGTTGCCGGAACTCACCGATGTAGCCAGCGACCTGCAGGACAAGGGTCTGCAAGTGTTTCTGGTGATTGACCGTGATGCGGCCTCGCGCCTGGGCGTGAGTGTGTCGACCATCACCGATGCGCTGTACGACGCCTTCGGTCAGCGGCAGATTTCCACCATCTACACCCAGGCCAGCCAGTACCGCGTGGTATTGCAGGCGCAATCGGGTGAAACCCTGGGGCCGGCGGCGCTCAACCAGATTTATGTGAAAACCACCGACGGCGGCCAGGTGCGGCTGTCGAGCCTGGCGCATGTGGAGCAGCGTCAGGCACAACTGGCAATTGCGCATATCGGCCAGTTCCCGGCGGTGATGATGTCGTTCAACCTGGCGCCTGGCGTCGCGCTGGGCAAAGGCGTGGAGCTGATCAACCAGACCCAGAAGGACATCGGCATGCCGGTGGGCGTGCAGACCCAGTTCCAGGGCGCGGCCCAGGCGTTCGAAGCCTCGCTGTCGAGCACTTTGCTGCTGATCCTGGCGGCGGTGGTGACCATGTACATCGTGCTCGGCGTGTTGTATGAGAGTTACATTCACCCGATCACGATTCTCTCCACGTTGCCATCCGCCGCAGTCGGCGCCTTGCTCGCGTTGCTGCTCAGTGGCAATGACCTGGGCATGATCGCGATCATCGGCATTATCCTGCTGATCGGTATCGTCAAAAAGAACGCGATAATGATGATCGACTTTGCCCTCGACGCCGAACGCAACCAGGGTCTGGACCCGCAAACGGCAATTTATCAGGCGGCGTTGCTGCGTTTTCGGCCGATTTTGATGACCACCCTGGCCGCCTTGTTTGGTGCGGTGCCATTGATGCTGGCCACGGGTTCCGGCGCGGAGTTGCGCCAACCGCTGGGCCTGGTGATGGTCGGCGGCCTGCTGGTGAGCCAGGTGCTGACGCTGTTCACTACGCCGGTGATCTACCTGTATTTCGACCGCCTGGGCCGTCGCTGGCGCAAAGAGCCACAAAGCCTGGAGCCGGCTGAGTCATGAACCTGTCCGGACCTTTCATTCGCCGGCCAGTAGCCACCATGCTGCTGAGCCTGGCGATTATGTTGCTCGGTGGCGTGAGCTTCAACTTGCTGCCGGTGTCGCCGTTGCCGCAGATCGACTTCCCGGTGATCGTGGTGTCGGCCAGTTTGCCCGGCGCCAGCCCCGAGGTCATGGCGTCTACCGTGGCGACGCCGCTGGAACGCTCATTCGGCGCGATTGCCGGCATCACCACCATGAGCAGTTCGTCGAGCCAGGGCTCTACGCGGGTGATTCTGGCATTCGACTCCGACCGTGATATCAACGGTGCGGCGCGGGAAGTGCAGGCGGCCATCAATGCATCGCGCAACCTGCTGCCCAGTGGCATGCGCAGCATGCCGACCTACAAGAAGATCAACCCGTCCCAGGCACCGATCATGGTGTTGTCACTGACCTCCGACGTGTTGCAAAAGGGCGAACTGTACGACCTGGCCTCCACCATTCTTTCGCAAAGCCTGTCCCAGGTGCCGGGGGTAGGCGAAGTGCAGATCGGTGGCAGCTCCTTGCCGGCAGTGCGCATCGAGTTGGAACCCAAGGCCCTGGACCAATATGGCGTGGCCCTGGACGATGTGCGCAATACCATCGCCAATGCCAACCAGCGGCGGCCCAAGGGCTCCCTGGAAGACAGCGAGCGTAACTGGCAGATCCAGGCCAATGACCAGCTGGAAAAGGCCAAGGACTACGAGCCGCTGCTGATCCGCTACCAGAACGGCGCGGCCTTGCGCCTGGGGGATGTCGCCAAGATCAGCGATGGCGTGGAAGACCGCTACAACAGCGGCTTCTTCAACAATGATTCGGCGGTGCTGCTGGTCATCAACCGCCAGTCCGGCGCCAACATTATCGAGACCGTCCGGCAGATCAAGGCCCAGTTGCCGGCGTTGCAGGCGGTGCTGCCGTCCAGCGTCAAGCTCAACCTGGCCATGGACCGTTCGCCGGTGATCACCGCGACCCTGCATGAAGCCGAGATGACCCTGCTGATTGCCGTGGCCCTGGTGGTGCTGGTGGTGTACCTGTTCCTGGGTAACTTCCGCGCTTCGTTGATCCCGACCCTGGCGGTGCCGGTGTCGCTGGTCGGCACCTTTGCGGTGATGTACCTGTTTGGTTTTTCGTTGAACAATTTTTCGCTGATGGCGTTGATCCTGGCCACCGGCCTGGTGGTGGACGACGCCATCGTGGTGCTGGAAAACATTTCCCGGCATATCGACGACGGCGTGCCGCCGATGAAGGCGGCGTACCTGGGCGCCCAGGAAGTGGGCTTTACCTTGCTGTCGATGAACGTGTCGTTGGTGGCGGTGTTCCTGTCCATCCTGTTTATGGGCGGCATCGTCACCAACCTGTTCCGTGAGTTTTCCATCACCTTGTCGGCGGCGATCATAGTGTCGCTGATCGTCTCGCTGACCTTGACCCCGATGCTCTGCGCGCGCTGGCTCAAACCGCACGTCAAAGGGCACATGACCGGTTTGCAGCGCTGGAGCCAGAAGGTCAACGACCGCATGGTTGCAGCCTACGCCACCAGCCTGGACTGGGTGCTGCGCCATCGCCGCCTGACCCTGCTGAGCCTGTTGATCACCGTGGGCGTGAACATCGCGCTGTACGTGGTGGTGCCGAAAACCTTCATGCCGCAGCAGGACACCGGGCAGTTGATCGGTTTTGTGCGCGGCGATGATGGGCTGTCGTTCAATGTGATGCAGCCAAAAATGGAAACCTTCCGCAAGGCGGTCCTCAAAGACCCGGCGGTGCTCAGCGTGGCCGGCTTTATCGGTGGCAACAATGGCACTAACAATGCGGTGATGCTGGTGCGCCTCAAGCCGATTGCCGAACGCAAGCTCTCGGCCCAGGCAGTGATCGAGCGTCTGCGCAAGGAAGTGCCGCTGGTGCCGGGCGGACGGCTGTTCCTGATGGCCGACCAGGACCTGCAATTTGGTGGCAGCCGTGACCAGACCAGCGCCCAATACTCCTACATCCTGCAAAGCGGCGACCTGGCTGCGTTGCGCTTGTGGTACCCGAAAGTGGTCGCTGCCATGCGCGAGCTACCGGAGCTGACCGCCATCGACGCCCGCGAAGGTCGCGGTGCGGCGCAGGTGACGCTGGTGGTCGACCGCGACCAGGCCAAGCGCCTGGGCATCGACATGAGCATGGTCACCTCGGTGTTGAACAACGCCTACAGTCAGCGGCAGATTTCTACTATCTATGACAGCCTCAACCAGTATCAGGTGGTGATGGAGGTCAACCCGAAATACGCCCAGGACCCGATCACCTTGAACCAGATGCAGGTGATCACCTCCACGGGCGCGCGGGTGCCGTTGTCGACCATTGCCCATTACGAAAACAGCCTGGCCGACGACCGTGTCAGCCATGAAGGCCAGTTTGCCTCGGAAAATATTGCCTTCGACATGTCGCCCGGCGTAACGGTGGAGCAGGGCACGGCCGCTATCGAGCGGGCGATTGCCAAGGTCGGTTTGCCCGAAGACGTGATCGCCAAGATGGCCGGCACCGCCGATGCGTTTGCGGCGACCCAGAAGGGCCAGCCGTTCATGATTCTTGGCGCGCTGGTGGCGGTGTACCTGGTGTTGGGCATTCTGTATGAAAGCTATATTCACCCGCTGACCATCCTGTCGACCTTGCCGTCGGCCGGTGTCGGCGCGCTGCTGTCGATCTACCTGCTGGGCGGTGAATTCAGCCTGATATCCTTGCTCGGTCTGTTCCTGCTGATCGGCGTGGTGAAGAAGAATGCGATCCTGATGATTGACCTGGCGCTGCAGCTGGAGCGCCACGATGGCATGAGCCCGTTGGAGTCGATCCGCAGCGCCTGCCTGTTGCGCCTGCGGCCGATTTTGATGACCACGCTCGCCGCCATCCTCGGCGCCTTGCCGTTGCTGCTCGGTTCCGGCGATGGCGCCGAAATGCGCCAGCCGCTGGGCCTGACCATTATCGGTGGGCTGGTGTTCAGCCAGATCCTGACTCTTTACACCACTCCGGTGGTTTACCTTTATCTTGACCGCGCGCGCCATCGCTTCAACGCCTGGCGTGGCGTGCGTACCGATGCTGCCTTGGATACTGCGCTATGACCGATTCAACGAATGCCCAGACACTGTGGCGAGGGAGCTTGCTCCCGCTGGGCTGCGCAGCGGCCCCAGATAGTCGACCTCGCCACGCCACACGTATCGGCAAGGGTGTGAAGGGGGTAACGATGCTGTTGTGCGGCGCCTTGCTCAGTGCCTGCGCCATCGGCCCGGATTACAAGCGCCCGGAGGTGGTCGAACCCGCGCAGTTCAAGGAAGCCCAGGGCTGGCGCCAGGCCAACCCAAGCGATTCCCTGGCCCGTGGCGCCTGGTGGGAGTTGTACGGTGACCGTCAACTTAACGAGCTGGTCACGCGCCTTAACAATTCCAACCAAACCGTGGCCCAGGCCGAAGCGCGCTTTCGCCAGGCCCAGGCCCAGGTGCGCAGCGCACGCGGGGCGTTTTTCCCAACGGTGGACTTCAGTGCCGGTAAAACCCGTGCCAGTCAGGGCACCGGCAGCAGTAACGCCAGCCTCAGCAGTTCCAGCAGTGGTATTCGTGACACGCTCAATACCCAGTTGGGCGTGAGTTGGGAGGCCGATGTGTGGGGCAAGTTGCGCCGTGGTCTTGAAGCGAATGAGGCGACGGCTGAGGCCAGTTCCGCGGATCTGGCGGCGATGCGTTTGAGCCAGCAGTCGGAGTTGGTGCAGGACTATCTGCAACTGCGCGTGATGGACGAGCAGACACGTTTGCTGCAGGCCACGCTGGAGACTTATCAGCGCTCCCTGAAGATGACTGAAAACCAGTACCGGGCGGGGGTTTCCGACAAAGCCGCGATTGCTCAGGCACAGACCCAACTGAAGACGACCCAGGCCAGTTTGATCGACTTGATCTGGCAGCGTGCGCAGTTGGAAAACGCCATCGCAGTGTTGATCGGCGAAGCGCCGGCCAACTTCAATCTGGCGGTGAGCAAAGACATACCTGCCTTGCCGCAGATTCCGCTGAGTGTGCCATCGCAATTGCTTGAGCGGCGCCCGGACATTGCGTCGGCGGAGCGCTCAGTGATTGCGGCCAACGCGAATATCGGTGTGGCCAAGGCGGCTTATTACCCGGACCTGACCTTGAGCCTGGCGGGCGGGTATTCCAGCAGCACCTATGCTGATTGGATCAGTTTGCCGAACCGGTTCTGGTCGGTGGGGCCCAAGCTTGCGATGACCTTGTTTGACGGTGGGCAGCGTTCGGCTGAGGTTGATCGTAGTGTGGCGTCTTATGACGAGACGGTGGCCAAGTACCGCCAGACCGTACTGGATGGTTTCCGCGAAGTGGAAAACTATATGGTGCAGTTGAAGGTGCTGGAAGATGAGGCGGTGGTCAGCAATGAAGCCCTGGAGGCCGCGCGCGAGTCCCTGCGCTTGACGCAGAATCAGTACAAGGCCGGGTTGATCGCCTACCTGGATGTGGTGACGGTGCAGGCCACTGCGTTGAGCAATGAGCGCACGGTCTTGACCCTGTTGCAGACGCGGTTGGTGGCAAGTGTGCAGTTGATTGCGGCGTTGGGTGGCGGCTGGGACGGGCAGACGTCTTTGGCTGAGAAGCAGTGACTGAGTAGCTATTAAAAACAACTCAAGCACCTTCCCAATCAAGGCTGGGCACTGTCACTGTGGCGAGGGAGCTTGCTCCCGCTGGGCTGCGCAGCAGCCCCATAACACTTGCGGGCGCTGCGCACCCGAGCGGGAGCAAGCTCCCTCGCCACAACAGCCCGCACTTGTTACTCCTCGGCACATCGCTGATCAAAATCCGCCCGCGCCTGTTCAATCGCCCACGGCCTGATTTTCAAGCAGATGATCCGGCTCAGCGGGCTGAAGCAAGGGGCATTTCAAGGTCAGTAGATTGGCGTCAAAATGCCACTAATGGCCCCTTGATAATTAATCAAACCGGCAATAATTATTCTCGCTACAATCGCCCGCTTTGCCACTTGGCACGGGCGTTTTCAGGCCCGTCAGTCTTGAGAAGTCCCATGCTGATCGGTAGTTATTCCCCCTCTCTGGTCGTCATCTCCCTGTGCGTCGCGATCCTGGCGTCCTATACCGCGCTGGACTTGGCCGGCCGTATTGCGACCGCCAGGGGCCGCGCAGCGTACATGTGGATGACCGGCGGGGCATTGGCCATGGGCGTGGGCGTTTGGTCCATGCACTTTATCGGCATGCTGGCGTTGCGCCTGCCCTTTGCTCTCGGGTTTGACCTGGGTATCACCGCGCTGTCGTTATTGATCGCCGTGTTATCCAGTGGCTTTGCACTGTGGCTGGTCAGCCAGCCACGTCTGCCGGCTTGGCAGTTGGCATTTGGCGCGTTGGTGATGGGGGCTGGTATTGCCTGCATGCACTACACCGGAATGGCCGCGATGCGCATGACCCCGGGCATCGATTACGACCCCGGGCTGTTTGGCGCCTCATTGTTGATCGCCGTGCTGGCGTCCGGCGCGGCCTTGTGGATCGCTTTCAACTTGCGGCGCAACACGCCTTACGTACGCCTGGCGCGGGGGGGCGCCGCGGTGGTGATGGGCATTGCGATCGTTGGTATGCACTACACCGGCATGGCTGCCGCGCGTTTTGATGACAACAGTTTCTGCGGCGCCGCGCTGACGGGACTGAGTGGCAAGGGCCTGGATAACCTGGTGCTGGTCACTTCGCTGGCGGTCTTGATCATCGCGTTATTGACCTCATTGCTCGACGCCCGGCTTGAAGCCCGCACTGCCGTGCTCGCAGACTCACTGACCCTGGCCAACCAGGAACTCACCCATCTGGCCCTGCATGACATGCTCACCGGGCTGCCTAATCGCACCTTGCTCGCCGACCGCATTCAACAAGCCATACAGGCGGTCAGGGAGCAGGGTGGTTGTTTTGCGTTGATGTTTATCGACCTGGACGGTTTCAAGCCGGTCAATGATGCATTTGGCCACCACATGGGTGACCAATTACTGCGCGAGGTGGGTTTGCGTCTGCGTGAGGACCTGCGCAGCCAGGACACCCTGGCGCGCATCGGTGGCGATGAGTTTGTGCTGCTGGTGCAGTTGACCCAGCCGGACGACGCCATGGGCTTGGCCGAGCGCCAGGTTGGCTTGATCAACCGTACGTTCAAGGTAGCCGAGCATGAACTGAAGATCTCCGCGAGCATCGGCATTGCCATGTTCCCCGGTAACGGCGTTAACCCTCAGGAACTGCTGATGAACGCTGATGCCGCCATGTACCACGCCAAGGGCATGGGCAAGAACGGTTACAGCTTCTTTGATGTGTCGATGAACACCAATGCGCGTAAACAGCTGCAGTTGTTGCAGGACCTGCGCAACGCCGTTGAGCACCAACAGTTCCGCCTGTACTACCAGCCCAAGTTCGACGCGCTCAGCGGTATTGCGGTCGGCGCCGAAGCGTTGTTGCGTTGGGAGCACCCGCAACAGGGGCTGTTGTTGCCGGCGATGTTCATCGAGCTGGCGGAAAAAACCGGGTTGATTATTCCCATCGGCGAGTGGGTGCTCAACGAGGCTTGCCGCCAGATGGCTGTCTGGTACGCGCAGGGTTATGAAGACTGGCGCATTGCAGTCAACCTGTCGGCGTTGCAGTTCTGCCATGCAGGGTTGGTTAAAAGTGTCGCGCAGGCGCTGGAGCGTCACCGCTTGCCGGCCAACAGCCTGACCCTGGAAATCACCGAAACCACTGCCATGAGCGATGCCGATGCGAGCATGACGGTGCTGCAGCAACTGTCGGACATGGGCGTGGACCTGTCCATCGACGACTTCGGCACCGGTTATTCGAGCCTGATGTACCTCAAACGGTTGCCCGCCAACGAGCTGAAGATCGACCGCGGGTTTGTGCGCGATCTTGAACACGACAGTGACGACGCCGCCATCGTCTCGGCCATTGTCGCCCTCGGCCAGGCGCTAGGGCTGCGCATTGTCGCCGAAGGCGTGGAGACCGATGTGCAGCAAAGTTTCCTCACCCGGCTGGGGTGCAACGCGCTGCAAGGCTACTTGCTGGGCCACCCATTGCCGGCCGAGGGGTTCATGGCCGATATCCAGCGCGCCGAAGACGCCTTGGCGCCTGACAAAAGCCGTGGATGACGGGTATTCTTGGATCCAACCTTAAACCGTTGGTTTATTCAGGAGACCGCACGCATGGACAAAGTCGTCATTATCACTGGAGGCAGCCGTGGTATCGGCGCTGAGACGGCCTTGCTGGCTGCACGCCAGGGCTACCGCATTTGCATCAACTACCAGTCTGATGAGGCAGCGGCCCAGCGTGTGCTGGACCAGGTGCGCGCCTTGGGTGCACAGGCCATTGCGGTGCGGGCCGATGTCAGCATCGAGGATGAAGTGATCGCATTGTTCAATCGCGTTGATGCCGAGCTTGGGCGCGTGACGGCACTGGTCAACAACGCCGGCACCGTGGGGCACAAGTCGCGGGTCGATGAAATGTCCGAGTTCCGCATCCTCAAAATCATGAAGACCAATGTGCTGGGGCCGATCCTGTGTGCCAAGCAAGCGGTGCTGCGCATGTCGCCCAGGCATGGCGGGCAGGGCGGCAGCATCGTCAACGTGTCGTCGGTAGCCGCGCGCCTGGGTTCGCCGGGCGAATATGTCGACTATGCCGCGTCCAAGGGCGCGCTGGATACCTTCACCATCGGCCTGTCCAAAGAGGTGGCGGGTGAAGGGATCCGTGTCAACGCGGTGCGCCCTGGCTACATCTTTACCGACTTCCATGCCCTGAGCGGCGACCCGGACCGAGTCAGCAAGCTGGAGTCCGGCATCCCCATGGCCCGTGGCGGGCGCCCGGATGAAGTGGCGGAGGCGATTATCTGGTTGTTGTCGGACAAGGCTTCGTATACCACTGGCACTTTTCTGGATTTGGGCGGTGGCCGTTGAGTCTTTAGCGCCAGTCAAGGCGCCATCGCGGGCAAGCCCGGCTCCCACAGTGGAACGCATTTCACTGTGGGAGCCGGGCTTGCCCGCGATGGCGTCAGATAAGGCAACAACCGAGCCTAGAAGGACCGCACAATGCGCCCGAGTGTTTCCATGGCCTTTTCCGATGCCTCGGTCCACGGGCTGCCGTAGTTCAAGCGAATGCAATTTCTGAAGCGCTGGGTCGCCGAAAAAATCGGCCCCGGCGCAATGCTGATGCCCTGGGCCAGGGCCATTTGGAACAGCTTCAACGAATCGGTTTGCTCCGGCAGTTCCAGCCACAGGAAATAGCCGCCAGCCGGCTGGCTGACCCGCGTCTGTGCCGGGAAATAGCGCGCGATGGCGGCCAGCATGGCGCTCTGCTGTTCTTCCAGGGCGTAGCGCAATTTACGCAGGTGCCGGTCATAGCCGCCGTGTTGCAGGTAGTCCGCAATCGCCGCCTGGGCCGGCATCGAGGGGCACAGCGAAGTCATCAGCTTCAGGCGTTCAACCTTCTGCGCATAGCGCCCGGCCGCTACCCAGCCGACGCGATAGCCAGGTGCCAGGCTCTTGGCGAAGGAACCGCAGTGCATCACCAGCCCTTCAGTGTCGAAGGCCTTGGCCGGTTTTGGCGCGTGCTGCCCGTAATACAACTCGGCGTATACATCGTCCTCGATCATCGGCACTTGATGGCTGCGCAGCAGTTCCACCAGCGCCTGTTTTTTCGCCTCTGGCAGCGTGGCGCCCATGGGGTTCTGGAAGCTGGTCATGGTCCAGCAGGCTTTGATCGGGTAGCGCTCAAGGGTTTGCGCCAGGGCATTGAGGTCGATGCCATCGCGTGGGTGTACGGGGATTTCCACCGCCTTGAGCTTCAGGCGTTCGAGCACTTGCAGGCAGGCATAGAACGCCGGGGCTTCGATAGCGACCAGGTCGCCCGGCTCGGTCACCGCTTGCAGGCACAGGTTCAGCGCTTCCAGGGCGCCGTTGGTGATCAGCAGCTCTTCCATCGGCAGCATCAGGCCGCCCACCATGTAGCGCAGGGCGATCTGCCGGCGCAGTTGCGGGTTACCCGGTGACATGTCGGTGACGACAAGGCGCGGGTCCATCTCACGGCCGGCACTGGCCAACGAGCGCGCCAGGCGTGGCAGCGGGAACAACATGGGGCTGGGGAAGGCCGAGCCGAACGGTACGGTGTTGGGGTCTTTGATGGAGTCGAGCACTGAGAACACCAACTCACTCACATCGACTTCGGTGGACTCGTGCACCTGTTCACTCACCACCGGCTCGGAAAACGGGCTGGGCGCGTGAGTGTTGACGAAGTAGCCGGAGCGCGGCCGCGCACGAATCAGGCCACGGCGTTCGAGCAGGTAGTAAGCCTGGAACACCGTGGACGGGCTGACCCCATAGGTCTGGCTGGCATAGCGCACTGAGGGCACTCGCTGGCCAGGGCCGAGGACGCCGGAGCGAATCAGTTCTGCGATGTCGTCGGCAAATTTTTCGTAGCGTTTCATGGCGGCCTGATTAACGTTCCAATAGTGTTCGCAGGGCAAAATGTGGGAGCTGGCTTGCCTGCGATGACGGTGGCACATTCAACATCATCCGTGCCAGACCGGGCGCCATCGCAGGCAAGCCAGCTCCCACACTTGATCTTCTGTGTGTGTTGGATATCAACGATTCAACGGCGCCACAAAGCGACTGTCCGCTGCACTGTAAATCCACGGTTCATCCACATCCACAACCTTGAAGCGCAAGGTCTGCGAGCTGCTCGCCGGTTTATCGGCTAGCAACGCCACCGACACCGGCACATCGCTGATTTCCCCCGGCGCCAGGCTGAGCCGGGTCTTGCCTTGCAACTGGAAGCCCTCGGCGTCCACCAGTTCCAGGCGGTAATCCTGGCGCTGCTGGGTCTTGTTGATGACCTTCAAGCTGTAGATGTTTTCGATCAGCCCCTGGCTGTTTTCACGGAACATGCCACGGTCCTTGGTCACGTCCAGTGACACCATTGGCCGTTCAATCAAGGCCACCACCAAGGCGGCGATCATCACCAGCAGCACGGCACTGTAGCCGATCAGGCGTGGCCTGAGCAGGTGCGTTTTGCCACCTTGCAGTTGATGTTCGCTGGTATAGCTGACGAGACCACGGGCATAGCCCATCTTGTCCATGATCGAATCGCAGGCGTCGATGCATGCGGCGCAGCCAATGCATTCCATTTGCAGGCCATCGCGGATATCGATGCCGGTGGGGCACACTTGCACGCACAGTTGGCAGTCGATGCAATCCCCCAGGCCAACCTGCGCCGGTTTCACCTCGCGTTTGCGCGGGCCTCGGCTTTCGCCACGCGCCGCGTCGTAGGAAATGGTCAGGGTGTCTTTGTCGAACATCACGCTCTGAAAACGTGCATACGGGCACATGTGCATGCACACCGCTTCGCGCAGCCAGCCGGCGTTGATGTAGGTGGCTGCGGTAAAAAACAGCACCCAGAACAGGCTCACACCGCCCATCTGCCAGGTCAGCAACTCACTGGCCAGCGGGCGGATTGGCGTGAAGTAGCCGACAAACGTCAGCCCGGTCAGCACGCTGATACCCAGCCATAGCGTATGTTTTGCCGAACGCCGCGCCAGTTTGTTGAGACTCCAGGGTGCCGCTTGCAGTTTGATGCGTTGGTTGCGTTCACCTTCGGTGACCTTTTCACACCACATGAACAGCCAGGTGAACGAGCTTTGCGGGCAGGTGTAGCCGCACCAAACGCGGCCGGCAAATACGGTAATGGCAAACAGGCCGAAAGCGCAGATGATCAACAGCGCCGACAGCAGGATGAAATCCTGGGGCCAGAAGGTGGCACCGAAGATGTGGAATTTGCTTTCGGCCAAGTCCCACAGCACGGCTTGGCGCCCGGACCAGTTCAGCCACACGGTGCCAAAAAACGCCAGGAACAGCACAGCGGCACCGCCCACACGCAAAGTGCGGAACACGCCGGTGAAGCTGCGGGTATGGATCAGGTTGTCACTGGATTTGGCCTTCACCTTCTTTGGGTGTATGGGCTCAAAGGTGTCCACGGTTGGGATTCTTTCGCTCATGGTCGTTCGCTCATCAGCCTCCATCAGGCCAATGAACTATGAACTTCACGCTGTTTGCATAACAGACTCAGGTAGGTCGATAAAAAGCGGATCAGATGGGCTTTTTATACGTCA
Source organism: Pseudomonas sp. B19125 (assembly GCF_044218855.1). Classification (NCBI taxonomy): domain Bacteria; kingdom Pseudomonadati; phylum Pseudomonadota; class Gammaproteobacteria; order Pseudomonadales; family Pseudomonadaceae; genus Pseudomonas; species Pseudomonas sp. B19125. The sequence goes on along the minus strand of NZ_CP162589.1, from coordinate 4,052,683 downwards.
CTGTGACAATGTGCTGCACCCCGTAGCGCCTGGGGTGCAGCTGGCTTGTGCGCAGGTTGATACAGATCAATCAAATCACCGAATCACTGTCGGTCGCCTTCAAGTGTTTGCGACCGTCCCTGGCACCGGCGACGGTCAGTGCGTCCGCTTCGGCTTCAGTGATGTAGACCCGATCGCCTTGTAACTCTACAAAAGACATGGATTTGGCGCTGTCGGTACTCACCGTCACACCCGTGGCGGGCAGGGCGTATTCCTGGCCGTCGTCAGCGACCTTGAAAAAGCACGTTTGATTGTCGATACGTACAGGCATGGTGCTCTCCTTTTTATGGGCAGTCATGGGTTAGGGCGTCGCGCAGTGCCAGGTGTTCCAGGCAACTGACTGGCGGTCGGCGCTGTCCATCCTCTAACCACACTAAAACGGATAACGACCATGGACGCCTGGTGGCAAGAAGTGCTTCAAACCCTGCATGCAGAATTTGCTGACATCGCTGATGCAAAGCAGCTCACTCAGATAACCGTTCGCCTGCTTATCGCCGCGATCCTGGGCGGTATCCTGGGGTTTGAGCGTGAGCAAAAGGGCAAGGCGGCGGGGGTGCGCACCCACATGCTCGTGGCCTTGGGCGCTGCACTGTTTGTGCTGGTGCCGCAGATGTCAGGCAGCCAGTCGGACGCCATGAGCAGGGTCTTGCAGGGGGTTATCGCCGGGATCGGCTTCCTGGGTGCCGGCACTATCCTCAAGGGCAAGGAGGATGAAGAGGGCCAGCACGTCAAAGGCCTGACCACCGCTGCCGGGTTGTGGATGACCGCCGCCATTGGCGTGGCGGCAGGGGTTGGGCGTGAATCAACGGCGGTATTGAGTACACTGCTGGCGCTCGTTGTACTTGGCTTAATGCCCAAAGTCGTCAGGCTCTTCGAGAAGGAACGTTGAGTCCATGATCAGTGAGCCTTCATCCTTGATTTAATGTGTGTTGGGTTGAGCGCCTCGGTGATGGTGTTCATATCCATCACCGTTTGGGCTGTGTCCTTCACGCACCCATTCAGGTGCTCGAATGCTCCGGCCGTGCCTTTGAAAAACTCATAGACATGGCGAAAGCCATAATCGTCCTTACCCGATATCAACTTTAACAGTAAGGCGATTTTCTGTTTGTCATAGGCTGCCTGATAGTCGCTGAAATAAAGTTGGGTGGATAATTTTACGCAGGCCTCGTCACTATTTTTTTGCAGGAACTTGCCGATGTCCGTCAGGAGGTGAGCAACTTCCTCGGCGTCTGGTTCTTTCAACATGGAGTCGACACTTTCCTGGCTGAAATGCATGCGCATTTCATTGAGGACTTTACGCGACTTCAGGTCGTTGGGCGCACGCAAGACCTGGGCGATGTCCTCCTCTGTGAGGCTTGCTTTAAGCTCGGTGAGATAACGCCGGCTGACGGAAACGTCTGAATGTACGTGTTGGTGGCGGCTTTGCTTCACGTGAATGTCCGACATGGTATTAACCTGCTCGCGTTTAAGAGGGGGGTAAATGAAATGTGCTCAAGTAAGCGCGTGTGGGACTGTAGCAATAGGCGCACAGGCGAGATGTAGGCTATTTCACCTGTGCGCGCAGGTTAATGCGTTTTTAAGGCAGGCATCCTGACGCGAGTACGCGTGTGAGTGATGGCGTTGATCAACAAGGTTGAACAATCACCGGCGGCATGGTTGTGGGCGGCTCCTCCACGGGTGGCGGCAGGTTTTCCGGTGGTTCCTTCTCCGGGATCGGTTCCGGTTCACTCGGCGGCAGCGTTGGGTTGTCGATATTCGGGTCCGGAGTTTCAGCCGGGATCGGGATATTCATCGGTGTGGCCTCCTTTGTGCTTTGCTCTATCGGTGGACAACCGCCGGGCAGGTTTGATTCCCGCCCAATGGCGGCACATCCACCTGAACTTTTGCGCGCAGCCCAGGCTCGGACCTATTACGGCCCTGCTCAGGGAGAGCGTCGCCGTCTCAGAATTCGGATCAAGCAAAGAGCGTCCACAGGGCGTAAGGGGAAGATGCTCGATGACTGCTGAAACACTGACTCCAGAAGACTCCATATTGCCGCTGTCCCAGGCCTTGTTGTTGCCAAGGATCGCGATTGAAAGCACTACGCCCGTCATTGATGGCGGCGAATTTGCTGTGAAGGCCGTGGTGGGCCAGCGCGTCACCGTCACCAGCAAGGTGTTTGCCGACGGCCATGACAAGCTCGCCGTGCTGATCCGCTGGCGCCCGCTGCAGGACGAAAGCTGGCACAGCGTAGTGATGACGGATGTGGGCAACAATGGCTGGGAGGGCGCGTTTACCGTGGCCCAGCAAGGCCCGCACGAATACTGCATCGAAGCCTGGATTGATACCTTTGCGAGCTTCTGCTACGAACTGCGCAAAAAACATGAGGCCGGTGTGCCGGTCAGCCTTGAGCTGCAGGAAGGCCGCAGCCTGGTGTTGCAGGCCGCCGAGCGCAGCGACAATGAGTTACGCGACCGCTTGATGCTGCTGCACCACGAGCTGTCGGGCTTGCTGGAAACCGAGCAGGTCGCGCAGTTCTTGCACGAAGACAGTGCACATTTGATGACCCAGGCCGACCACCGCGCTTACTTGAGCATCAGCACCGTATACCCGCTCGACGTGGAGCGTGAGGCCGCACAATTTGCCAGTTGGTACGAGCTGTTTCCGCGCTCGGTCACCGACGATTCGGCGCGCCACGGCACCTTTAATGACGTGCATGCGCGGCTGTCGATGATCCATGACATGGGCTTTGACGTGCTGTATTTTCCGCCGATCCACCCGATCGGCCGCAGCCATCGCAAGGGCAAGAATAACTCGCTGACCGCAGGCGTCGATGACCCCGGCAGCCCTTATGCGATCGGTAGCGAGGAGGGCGGCCATGAAGCCATCCACCCGCAGTTGGGCAGCCGCGAGGACTTCCGCCGGCTGGTCAAGGCCGCCGCCGAGCATGGCCTGGAAATCGCCCTCGACTTTGCCATTCAGTGCTCCCAGGACCACCCGTGGCTCAAGCAGCATCCAGGCTGGTTCAACTGGCGCCCGGACGGCACGATCAAATACGCCGAAAACCCGCCGAAGAAATACCAGGATATCGTTAACGTCGATTTCTATGCCGCCGACTCTATTCCGAGCCTGTGGACCGAGTTGCGCGACATTGTTATAGGTTGGGTGCAAGAGGGCGTGAAAACCTTTCGCGTGGATAACCCGCACACCAAGCCGCTACCGTTTTGGCAATGGCTGATCAGTGACGTGCGCTCCAGGCACCCGGAGGTGATCTTCCTGGCTGAAGCCTTCACCACGCCAGCGATGATGGCGCGCTTGGGCAAGGTCGGTTATTCCCAGAGCTACACCTACTTCACCTGGCGTAACACCAAGGCCGAGTTGAGCGAGTACTTCACACAGTTGAACGAATCGCCGTGGCGCGAGTGCTTCAGGCCGAATTTCTTTGTCAATACCCCGGACATCAACCCCGGCTTCCTGCACGAATCCGGGCGCCCGGGCTTTCTCATCCGCGCCGCCCTGGCCACCATGGGCTCAGGCTTGTGGGGCATGTATTCGGGGTTTGAACTGTGCGAAGCGGCGCCGGTACCGGGTAAGGAGGAATACCTGGACTCGGAAAAATACGAAATCCGCCCCAGGGACTTCACCGCGCCCGGCAACATCATTGCCGAGGTCGCCCAGCTCAATCGTATTCGTCGGCAGAACCCGGCACTGCACACCCATCTGGGCTTGAAGCTCTATAACGCCTGGAACGACAACATCCTGTACTTCGGCAAGCGCAGCGATGACGGCAGCAATTTTATCCTGGTGGCGGTCAACCTTGACCCGTTTAACGCCCAAGAGGCCCATTTCGAATTGCCCCTGTGGGAGCTGGGCCTGCCGGACGATGCCCAGACCCAAGGCGAAGACCTGATGAATGGCCATCGCTGGACCTGGTATGGCAAGAACCAATGGATGCGCATCGAGCCGCAGATGCCATTCGGGATCTGGCGTATCACCGTCTCCTGAGCCTGACAGGGATTAACTGTCAGGGATCAACGGTGGGAGCTGGCTTGCCTGCGATAGCGGTATGTCAGCACCGAAAAGGCTAGCTGGCCCACCGCTGTCGCAGGCAAGCCAGCTCCCACCTTGATTGCATGTCTTCTGCACAATTTTCAGTGTTCCAGGAGTTTCCAATGGCGAAGAAACCCACCCCAGCCACTTTTATCAAAGACCCGCTCTGGTACAAGGACGCGGTGATCTACCAAGTTCACGTCAAATCCTATTTCGACTCCAATAATGACGGTATCGGCGACTTTCCCGGCCTGATCGCCAAGCTCGACTACATCGCCGATCTGGGCGTCAACACCATCTGGCTGCTGCCGTTCTACCCGTCGCCGCGCCGCGACGACGGCTATGACATCGCCGAGTACCGTGGCGTGCACAGCGACTACGGGACGATGGCCGACGCCAAGCGCTTTATCAGTGAGGCGCACAAACGGGGCCTGCGGGTCATCACTGAACTGGTGATCAACCACACCTCCGACCAGCATCCGTGGTTCCAGCGGGCGCGCAAGGCCAAGCCGGGCTCGGCGGCACGGGACTTCTACGTGTGGTCCGATGACGACCAGAAGTACGACGGCACCCGCATCATTTTCCTCGACACCGAAAAGTCCAACTGGACCTGGGACCCGGTCGCCGGCCAGTACTTCTGGCACCGGTTCTATTCGCACCAGCCGGACCTGAACTTCGATAACCCGCAAGTCATGAAAGCCGTGCTCTCGGTGATGCGCTACTGGTTGGACATGGGCATCGACGGCCTGCGTCTGGACGCGATTCCCTACCTGATCGAACGCGACGGCACCAACAACGAGAACCTGCCGGAAACCCACGGCGTGCTCAAGCAGATCCGCGCCGAGATCGACGCGCATTACCCCGACCGCATGCTGTTGGCCGAAGCCAACCAGTGGCCGGAAGATACTCAGCTGTACTTTGGTGACAAAAAAGGCGACGACGGCGATGAATGCCACATGGCCTTCCACTTCCCGCTGATGCCGCGCATGTACATGGCGCTGGCCCAGGAAGATCGTTTCCCGATTACCGATATTCTGCGCCAGACCCCGGAGATCCCCGCCAACTGCCAGTGGGCGATCTTCCTGCGCAACCACGATGAACTGACCCTTGAAATGGTCACCGACAAAGAGCGCGACTACCTGTGGAACTACTACGCCGCCGACCGCCGTGCGCGCATTAACCTGGGCATTCGTCGGCGCCTGGCGCCGCTGATGGAGCGTGACCGTCGCCGCGTTGAACTGCTCAACAGCTTGTTGCTGTCGATGCCCGGCACGCCGACGTTGTACTACGGCGATGAAATCGGCATGGGCGACAACATCTACCTGGGCGACCGCGACGGCGTGCGTACGCCGATGCAATGGTCCATCGACCGTAACGGCGGCTTCTCGCGCGCCGACCCGGCCAGCCTGGTGTTGCCGCCGATCATGGACCCGCAATATGGCTACCTGTCGGTCAACGTCGAAACCCAGGCCCAGGACCCGCATTCGCTGCTCAACTGGACCCGGCGCATGTTGGCGGTGCGTAAACAGTCCAAGGCCTTCGGGCGTGGAAGCCTGAAAATGCTCTCGCCGAGCAACCGCCGCATCCTGGCGTATACCCGTGAGTTCACCGGCGACGATGGCCGCACGGAAACCATTCTGTGCGTGGCCAACGTGTCGCGCAGCGCCCAGGCGGCCGAGCTGGACTTATCCGCCTTCGCCGGCATGGTGCCGGTGGAGATGCTCGGCGGAAACGCGTTCCCGCCCATCGGCCAGCTGAATTTCCTGCTGACCCTGGCGCCGTACGGTTTCTATTGGTTTGTGCTGGCGGCCGAAAACCAGATGCCCAGCTGGCATGTTGAGCCGGCGCAGAGCATGCCGGATTTCACCACGCTGGTGCTCAAACAACGCATGGAAGAGTTACTCGACGAGCCGTGCCGCACCACCCTGGAGCACACCTCGCTGCCGGCATGGTTGCCCAAGCGGCGCTGGTATGCCGGTAAAGACACGGCCATCGACCAGGTGCAAATTGCCTACGGCGTGCGGTTTGGCGACCCGCAGCATCCGGTGCTGCTCAGTGAGGTCGAGGTGACCAGCGGCGGCCAGGTCAGTCGTTATCAATTGCCGTTCGGCTTTTTAGCCGAAGACCAGTTCACCAGTGCCTTGCCCCAGCAACTGGCGCTGGCCCGCGTACGCCGGGGGCGTCAGGTCGGTTTGGTGACCGACGCTTTCAGCCTGGAACACTTTGTCCGGGCGGTGATCCAGGGATTGCAGGCGGGCACGGTGTTGAACACCCACGAAGGTGATTTGCGTTTTGAAGCCACGCCGCACTTAGCCGCGCTGCAACTGACCGATGAGGCGCAGGTGCGCTACCTGTCGGCCGAGCAGTCCAACAGTTCGGTGGTGGTGGGCGAGAGCCTGGTGCTCAAGCTGATCCGCAAAGTCAGCGCCGGGGTGCACCCGGAGCTGGAAATGAGCGCTTACCTGACGGCCGCCGATTACCCGAATATTTCGCCGTTGCTGGGCTCGATGATTCGTCGCGATGGCCAGGGGCAGGACAACCTGCTGATGATTGCCCAAGGCTACCTGAGCAACCAGGGCGACGCCTGGAGCTGGACCCAGAACAACCTGGAGCGCGCGATTCGCGACGAGCTGGCCCAAGCGATTTCCGAGCAGGAGCAGCATTACAATGCCTTGGGTGAACTGCAGGATTTTGCCGGTTTACTCGGCCAGCGCCTGGGCGAAATGCACGGGGTGCTGGCAGCACAAACCACCAACCAAGACTTCAAGCCCGAGACCACCACGGCCAAGGACACCCAGGCCTGGGCCAAGGACGTCGGCGCGCAGATCGACCGCGCGCTGCATTTGTTAAAACTTCATCAAAGCCAGTTGAACCCCGCCGATCAGGCGCTGGTCAGTGAAATGCTGGGGCAGAAAAAAGCGCTGGCCAGCAGTGTCCAGGCTCTGGCGAAAGCCACGGCCGGCGGTTTGCGCATTCGGGTCCACGGTGACTTGCACCTGGGGCAGGTCCTGGTGGTCAAGGGCGATGCGTATTTGATCGACTTTGAAGGCGAGCCGGCGCGCCCGCTGCATGAACGGCGCGGCAAGCACAGCCCGTATAAAGATGTAAGTGGCGTGCTGCGCTCGTTTGATTACGCCGCCGCCATGGCCCTGAATGTGCAAGGTGTGGATCACTCGCCGCAAGCGGATACCGCCCGCAAGCGTGTGACTGACCGTTACCTGAGTGAAGCGCGCAAGGCATTTATCCAGGCTTATCATCAGGCTACGTCTACACTGGCGCATGACTGGCAGGATGCCAATGGGCAGGACGCAGCGCTGACGTTGTTCAGCCTGGAGAAGGCCGCGTACGAAGTGGCTTACGAAGCAGAAAATCGCCCGACCTGGTTGCCGGTGCCCCTGCAAGGGCTGCACGGTTTACTCAGCGGGCTGCTATCTCAAGCGAATAATGCACGCGGTGGGGAGACGTCATGAGTTTTACACAGAGAGAACCGCTGCAAGCGAAGTTGACCGCCATGCCGGCGCCCAAAGATGTAGAAGCGCTGGTGCGCGCGGAACACCCGGACCCTTTTTCCATCCTGGGGCCGCACGATGACGAGCAGGGCGGGCAATTTATCCGCGCGTTCCTGCCCGAAGCCTTGAGCGTCCAGGTGTTGGCCCGCGAAAGCGGTGAAGCCATCGGCAGCCTGGACGCGACCCAGGTGCCGGGTTTGTTTGTCGGGCATTTTTCCACGCGCCAGGGCTACCTGCTGAAGATCCAGTGGGCCGGCGGCGAGCAGATCACCGAAGACCCTTACAGCTTCAGCCAGTTACTGCTGGGTGAGATGGATTTGTACCTGTTCGCCGAAGGCAATCACCGTGACCTCAGCAGTTGCCTGGGTGCGCAGGTCACCAGCGTCGACGGCGTGCAAGGCGTGCGTTTTGCGGTGTGGGCGCCGAATGCGCGGCGCGTATCGGTGGTGGGTGACTTCAATATCTGGGATGGCCGCCGCCATCCGATGCGACTGCGGCATCCGTCGGGCGTGTGGGAGATCTTTATCCCACGTCTGCAAACGGGCGCGGCCTACAAGTACGAGATTCTCGGCGCCCATGGGATTCTGCCGCTCAAGGCCGACCCCATGGCGCTTGCTACTCAACTGCCGCCCGACACTGCCTCAAAAGTCGCCGCGCCGTTGCAGGTGGACTGGCAAGACCATGAGTGGATGCAGACGCGTGCCGACAAGCAAAAGGCCTCGGCGCCATTATCCATCTATGAGCTGCATGTCGGTTCCTGGCAGTGTGAACTCGACGAGGCCGGTGAAGTGTCGCGCCAATATGGCTGGCGCGAACTGGCCGAGCGCTTGATTCCTTATGTGCAGCAATTGGGCTTTACCCATATCGAGCTGATGCCGATCATGGAGCACCCGTTCGGTGGCTCCTGGGGTTACCAGGCGCTGTCGCAGTTTGCGCCGAGCGCACGCTTTGGCTCGCCGGAGGACTTCGGGTTTTTCGTCAACGCCCTGCACCAGGCCGACATCGGTGTGATTCTGGACTGGGTGCCGGCGCATTTCCCCACCGATACCCACGGCCTGGCCCAGTTCGACGGCACGGCCTTGTACGAATACGCCAACCCGCTGGAAGGCTTCCATCAGGACTGGGACACGCTGATCTACAACCTGGGCCGCACCGAAGTGCACGGCTTTATGCTCGCTTCGGCGTTGCATTGGCTCAAGCACTTCCACATCGACGGTTTGCGCGTAGATGCCGTGGCCTCAATGCTGTATCGCGATTATTCGCGCAAAGCCGGTGAGTGGGTGCCCAACCGCCATGGCGGCCGCGAAAACCTGGAGGCCATCGACTTCCTGCGCCATCTCAATGATGTGGTCGCGCTGGAAGCGCCGGGTGCGCTGGTGATTGCCGAAGAGTCCACAGCCTGGCCGGGCGTCAGCCAGAGCACGCAGCAGGGCGGCCTGGGTTTTAACTACAAATGGAACATGGGCTGGATGCACGATTCGCTGCACTACATCCAGCAAGACCCGGTGTACCGCGCCCATCATCACAATGAGCTGAGTTTCGGCCTGGTGTATGCGTGGTCCGAACGCTTTATCCTGCCGATCTCCCACGATGAAGTGGTGCACGGCAAGCACTCACTGATCGACAAGATGCCCGGCGATCGCTGGCAGAAATTCGCCAACCTGCGCGCCTATCTGAGCTTTATGTGGATGCACCCCGGCAAGAAGCTGCTGTTTATGGGCTGCGAATTCGGCCAATGGCGCGAGTGGAACCACGATCAGCAGTTGGATTGGTACTTGCTGCAATACCCCGAACACCGAGGCGTGCAGAAACTGGTCGGTGACCTTAACCGCCTGTACCGCGAGGAACCGGCGCTGCATGAGCAGGACGATGCGCCCCAAGGGTTCCAGTGGTTGATTGGCGACGATGCGATCAACAGTGTCTATGCCTGGCTACGCTGGAGCAAGGACGGCAAACCGGTGCTGGTGGTGGCCAACTTCACCCCGGTGCCGCGTGAGGGCTATGCGGTCGGCGTGCCGTTTGCCGGGCGCTGGAGCGAGGTGATCAACAGTGATGCCGACACCTATGCCGGCTCCAATTATGGCAACGGCGGCGAAGTGCTCACCCAAGAGGAGCCGCGCCATGGGCAGCCGGTGTCGCTGTCGCTGAATCTGCCGCCTTTGGGCGTGTTGATTCTTCGCCCGCAAGCGCTGTAACGGCTCTAGTGTGGTGGATTCTGTTGTCCGCACTACTGGCAGGGTGCCACAATGGCGCCTTTGTCGTGGCAGTCGAAGCAGGCGCATTTCATGAACGGCCTTGGGCGTGGGCAAGACCCGGATGAACTCATCGAACAGCAGGTGCGAACCGACCGTTTGCACCAGCTGTTTCGCCAATCGTTCTCGGCTATTTTCGGCAGCTACCTGGGCGCTGTCATGCTCTGCTGGCTGTGCTGGGGCCGGTTTGACCACAAGGTCATGCTGGTCTGGCTGGGGTTGCTGGCGGTGACATCGCTGGTGCGCGTCAAACTGTTCACCGACTGGTTTCGCTGCCCCGACAGCGAGCGCACGCCCCGGCGCTGGGAGCGCCGCTATTGGGTCACGCTGATGCTGTCAGCCGGCACCTGGGGCCTTGGCGCCCTGGCCGTGATGCCGACGGATGATCGTGTCTCCCAGGTGCTGGTCATGCTGTTTACCGTGGGCATGTCAGTGAGCGCGGTTTCGTGTTATTCGGCCTATCGCTATATGACCCTGGGCTCCATGGCGCTGGTACTGTTGCCGTGTACCCTGTGGTTGCTGTTCCAGCCGGCGCCGATGCAAGTAGGTGTGGCAATTGCGGTGCTGGTGTTCTCGACCTTTGTGGTCAGTGCCACGCGCAAGCTCTCGGATGCGCTGGAAAAAGCCTTCCGACTGACCCGACAGATGGAACGTGCTCACCATATCTCCACGCGTGCTGCCCAGACCGACGAGCTCACCGGGCTGATGAACCGTCGCGCGTTTTTCGAACAGGCCCACCTGCTGTACGCGCATTGCCACCACCACCAGCAGCCGCTGAGCGCGTTGATGATGGACATGGACCATTTCAAGGACATCAACGACACCTACGGCCATCAGGCCGGCGACCAGGTGTTGCGCCAGATTGGCGGGGTGATCAGCACGTCGTTTCGCCAGGCCGATGTTTATGGTCGGCTCGGTGGTGAAGAATTCGCGGTGTTGCTGCCCAACACCTCACTGGAAACCGCGCGAGGCATCGCCGAGCAACTGGTCCAGGCGATTTCGGGCCTGACCTGTGAACCGGTGAAGGGCTTGACCGCCAGCCTCGGTGTGGCCACTACCCGCAGCCTTGATCAGGACTTGCACAGCCTGATGAACAACGCCGACAAAGCGCTGTACCGCGCCAAGGCTATGGGGCGTAATCAGGTGGCCGTCGCGCAGTAGCGCCTCACTCCTTGAGCATCGACCTGGCCAATGCCCGCGCCACTTGGTCGGCGGAGTAGGGCTTGGGGAGGAATTCGAAGCCTTCATAACCGCTGTCGGCCAGTTCTTCGCTGTAGCCTGACGTGAGAACCACCGGCAAGTCGGGGCGGCGCTGGCGCAGCAGTTTGCTCATGGCCACGCCGGTCATGCCTGGCATCACCACATCCGAGAAAATCGCGTCAAACGCCATGCCGTCCGGGCCGGCCAGTGCCAGTGCCTGCTCGGCATGGGTGGCCCAGGTGGTGCGGTAACCCAGGTCCTGCAGGATCTGGTTGGCAAAGCGGCCGACCTCGAGGTTGTCTTCGACTATCAGGATGTGGCGCGCCGCAGTGGCGGGCAGCGGGCTCTGATCTTCCTGGACCGGGCAGGCCTGCACCGCCACAGGCTCGGCCTCGGGTAGATACAGGGTAAACACGCTGCCCTGGCCGAGGTTGCTGGTGACGTCGACGTTGCCACCGGACTGTTTGGCAAACCCGAACACCTGGGACAAGCCAAGCCCGGTACCTTTGCCCACCGCCTTTGTGGTAAAGAAGGGTTCGAAAATGCGCTCGACGGTGTCAACGGCAATGCCGCTGCCGGTATCGGCCAAGGCAATGCTCACAAAGGGCTGGTTTGATTCGGCATCGCCACGGATACGCGGCAGTCTGGCAATGTGGGCGACGCGCAGGGTCAGGGTGCCTTGACCTTCCATGGCATCGCGGGCATTGAGCGCGATATTGATCAGGGCGGTTTCAAATTGGCTGGAGTCGACGCGCACATGGCACGGTCGCTGCGGCAACTCCAACTGCACGCGGATACGCGCACCGGTGAGGCTTTCGAGCATCTCGCCGATGTTCTTGACCCGCAGGCTCACATCGAAAACTTCCGGGTTCAGCGGTTGGCGGCGGGCAAAGGCGAGCAGTTGGCTGGTGAGTTTGCTGGCCCGCTCGACAGTGTCGGACACCGCGCTCATGTAGCGTTGGCGGCGCTCTTCGGACAACCCCGGCTGGCGTAGAAAATCCACCGAGGAGCGGATGATGGTCAGCAGGTTGTTGAAGTCATGGGCCACGCCACCCGTCAACTGGCCGATGGCTTCGAGTTTCTGCGACTGGCGCAGAGCGGCTTCGGCCTGGGCCAGCGCCAGGGTGCGTTCTTCGACACGCTGCTCCAGGGTGGTGTTGAGTTCGGCAAAGGCTGCCAGCCCTTCACGCACATGGGCATCGGCGCGCACGCGCTCGATATGCGCCCAGGAGCGCTCGGTGACTTCGCGCAGCAAAGCCAGGTCGTAGCTCGACCACAGCCGTGGGACTTTATCGTGTACCGCCATCAAGGCCGTCAGCCGACCATTTTTGATGAGTGGCATGCAGATCGTGGCGCTGACGCCCAATGCCTGAAAGGACGCTGACTCTTCTGGTGGCAGCTCGCGCAGGTTGTCATGGATCACCAGTGGCTCACCGGCCCGCAGGCAGTTGACGGCCGTTTCACCGAAAGCCGCCAGGCTGTAGCAGCCGATAATGCTGGGCGAACCGGGGGCTGTCCAATTGTCACGGATGGTGAAGCCGTCTTCATCGGCGTCCATATCGGCGTAGGCGCAGTTACTCACCTGCAGATGTTCGGCGACCAATTGAGTGGTGCTGCTCAGAATGGTTTCGGCATCTGCCGCATTGGCCACCGTGTGGCTGATGGCTTCCAATACCGCCAGGCGACGGGCGAGGAATACTGTGGTGGTGGTTTCCGACACGGTGTCGAGAATGCCGACCACCTTGCCCTCGGGGTCGCGAATCGGGCTATAACAAAAGGTGAAGTACGCCTGTTCCCGCGTCGGGCCGCGTTCAATCATCAGGGGGAAATTTTCGATGTAGGTGGCATGGCCTTGGAAGGCGGCATCGGCGATGGGGCTGATATCCGCCCACACCTCATGCCACACCTCGTTGAACGGGCGCCCCAACGGGTCGGGCTTGGTGCCCAGGATCGGAATGAATGCATCGTTGTAGAGTGTGATCAACTGCGGCCCCCAGACAATCGCCTGGGGAAAGCTCGATGCGAAGCACAGCGCTACGGTGGTCTTGAGCACGTCGGGCCACTGCTCCAGCGGGCCTAGTGGCGTGTTCGCCCAGTCATGCTGGCGAACCCGCTCAGCCATTTCGCTGCTGCTTTGCAGCCAATTCATCATTGCGAGAACACCTTGTTTACCACGGTCTGTCGAGGGCCTGAAGCGGTCAGGCTAACAAGCAACAGACCGGAATGAATGCTGCCAGTTCAGCACGATTATTCAGGTGATAGCAATTTGATGTTCTATACAAATGAATAGGCCTGCAGTCGGGCCTAAGACGCCTATTGCGCGCCGAGAACCCCCGTCCAATAAATGCCGGCATCACTTTTGGGGTCCATGGCGTAGGCCGCGCCCAATTCACGAAATTGCGGGTTCATCAGGTTGGCGCAATGCCCGGGGCTGGCGAGCCAGCCGTCCACGACCTTGCGCGGGTTGTCGAGGCCGGCGGCGATGTTTTCGCCGATGTTTTTTGCGATGTACCCGGCCAGTTCCGCACGATCGCCAGGCGTGCGGCCGTCATGATCCAGGTGGTCGAAGAAATTGCCATTAGCCATGTTGCGCGAATGGCTGTTGGCGGCGCTGGCCAAGTCGTCATTCCACGACAGCGGCGTGGTCGCGCTAAACGCCTGGGTGCCGCATTGGCGTGGTTGTTGACGGGCGGTGTTGACCAGGTCGAGAAGTTTTTTGCCCTCGGTCTGCCAGTCGCCAAGGCCGCTGGTGAGCAGCGGGCGTGCCAGCACGATGCGCCAGTCCTGGCCGCTGTTGCTCACGCCAATATCGACAAATTGCGGGTCCAGCACCACGCGGCAGAAGCTTTCGCGCACGGCCTTCATCGCCGCCTCGGCGTCTTTGGGGCCGGAGAGGCTGATGGCCTGCACATTCACCATCGGGTACGCGGCCCGCGCGAGCGCCTGCTGCAAGTCGCCGACATTGGTGGCCGGCAGCACCAGCCGCGTATCGCTGGCCAACGGTGGCAGTTCCTGGGAACCCTGGTTGCCGCAGCGTTGTACGTGGCTGCGGTATTCGTTGATCTGTTGCACTAACTGACTTTCTTCATTCGCCATCGCGCTGGCGCAGAACACCACATTGGCGGCCAGCGTCGTCAGACCCATCATCAATGACAGCACGCGCATGGACGTTACCCTTGAGCTTGAAAGTGCCCATGATGCGCGAAGTAACCCGGTTTGGGGCAACGCCTTTTTTGTTTTTTTGCCTCAGCGGGTGTTCTGCGGGCAGATCGTGGCGCGGTTGCGGCCCCAGGCAAACGTGCTGGAGGTGACGATCAGGACCAACGCCATGGCGAAGGTCACGTGCAAGCCACTGGCAACACTGAGCGGCGCTGCGTGGGCCACATCGGGGCTGGCCCAGGCAAATACCGCGCCCAGGGCCCAGGCACCGAAAATCAGTCCCAGGTTGCGCGACAGGTTCAGCAGGCCAGAGACGGTTCCTCGGCGTGTCGGCGCGACATCGCTCATCACCGCGGTGTTATTGGCGGCTTGAAACAGGCTGTAGCCTGTTGTGAGCAGGATCAGGGCGCCGAGGTAAGCGAGCAGTCCCGCCGTCAGCGAAAGCGACAGGGCACCCAGGGCCATCAGCCCCAAGCCCGCGAGGCTCATGCGATGGCTGCCCAGGCGATCGGTGAGGCGGCCCGCCGGCACACCGGTCAGCGCCGCAACACAGGGGCCGAGGGCCATGGCCAGGCCCATCCAGGCGGGGTCGAGCCCCAGGCCACGGGAGAGGTAAAACGGCCCGACCACGAACGTGGCCATGATCACTGCCGCCACCAGTGCGCTCATCGCCAACCCGGCCCGCAGCGTCGGGTCTTGCAAAGGCTGCCAGAAAGCACCTGCCGATTCGCGGGCGCTGGCCTGGCGGTCTGCCGGTAAGTAATAAAAGGCGAGGGCGGCGGCCAACAGGCCCAACGGTACGCCGACCGCGAACAACGCGCGCCAGCCCCACAGGCTCAGCAACACCCCGCCGACACTGGGGCCCATGGCGGTGCCGACTGCTGACATCGTTCCGAGCAAACCCATCACCTGCCCGGTACGCGCCTTGATGACCGTGTCGCCCACCATCCCGAGGGTCATCGCCATCATGCTCGCCGCCCCCAGGCCTTGCAGGGCGCGCGCGGCAATCAGCCATTTAAGCGAAGGTGCTGCCGCGCACAGTGCACACGCCACGGCGAACAGCAGCAAGCCAGCGAGCAATACGCGTCGGCGCCCCCAACGATCGCCCAGGCGGCCGGCACCGACAATCACCGCCGTGATCGCCAGCAGGTAGGCGAGCACCACCCACTGCACGGCATGAAAGGATGCATCAAATGCCTGGGCCAGGCTGGGCAGGCCGACATTGGCGATGCTGGTGCCCAAAGCGGCCAGCAACATGGATAGCGACAGACTGACGAGCGCGGCGCGTGAAGAGTTGTGCATGGACGATTCCTGGAGTGAAGGCAACTGACACAACTCTACGGCGTGGCCTAATATGGCGGAAGACGCATGGGTTGCAGCTAATACCTGCATCAAACGCCTGATAAGGAGCACGTATGCCCGACCTGAATTTGCTCATTACCCTGGATACGTTGCTTAGCGAGGGCAGTGTCGCCGCTGCCGCCAGGCGCTTGCGCCTGAGCCCTTCGGCCATGAGCCGCGCGCTGGCACGCCTGCGTGAAACCACCGGTGACCCCTTGCTGGTGCGCGCCGGGCGCGGGCTGGTGCCGACCCCGCGGGCGGTCGAACTGCGTGAACACGTCAGCCGTTTGGTGCAGGAGGCCCAGGCGGTGCTGCGCCCTGCGCAAACCTTGGACATGGGCCAGGTGGTACGCACGTTCACGCTGCGCTCGAGCGAGGAGTTTGTCGAAAACCTCGGCCCGGCGTTGCTCGCGCGTATCGCCCAGGAAGCGCCGGGCGTGCGCCTGCGTTTCGTCGACAAGAGCGACAAGGACTCGGCGCTGCTGCGCGAGGGCAGTATTGACCTGTCGATTGGCGTGGTCGACGCCAGCGCCAGTCCCGAACTGCTGACCCAGGCGCTGTTCCGTGACCGACTGATCGGTGTGGTCCGCAGCGGCCATGCGCTGAGCCAGGGTGAAGTCAGCGCCGAGCGCTTTGCCCAGGGCCAGCATGTCTACGTGTCACGCCGTGGGCTGGACCGTGGCCAGGTCGACGACGCCCTGCAAGCGCTGGGCCTGACGCGGGAGATCAGCACCATCGTCGCCGGCTTTGCCACCGCCATCGCCCTGGCCCGCGACACCGACCTGATCGCCAGCGTGCCCGAACGCTACACCGCCCATCAGCGCGACGGGCTGTACAGCTTCGCGCTGCCGATAGTCGTGCCGCCGTTCACCGTGGCCATGCTCTGGCACCCACGCCTGGATGCCGATGTGGCCCACCGCTGGTTGCGCGGCTGTTTGCGCCAGGTGTGCGGGCAGCAGGTACAATCACCGCTGCCTTGACGCTAAACCCAGGAATTTGCATGTTCAGCCTTACCCGCTACACCACCGCGTGCCCCGAGCCGATCAACAGCCAGATCCTGCAGATGGTGGTGGACAACCTCACCGACATCAGCAGTGTGGCGTTGCCGCCGAGCAACCTGCTCTACAACATCTATCAATATGCCGTCGGCTTTGAGGTGCACCTGTACCTTGAAGCGCTGAATGGCGCCAAGGGCATCGCGGTTGAACTGGTGGTGGCGATGCGGGACGAACAGGTGATCGGCTTTTGCCTGTACCTGCCCGTCAAGGACGATCCGCACGCCTGTGGCATCGCCTTCATGGCGGTGCAAGCCGGGCACCGGCGCCAGGGCGTGGCCCGCGCCATGCTTGGCGAGGTGCTGGCGCATTATCCCCACGCAGAACTGGCCTGCTCAGTGGAAAAAGTGCCGGCGTTCCAAGCGCTGGGCTTTCAGGTGCGTGGCGCACGCGGCACCCAAGTGTTGATGAACACCCGCGATTACGGCACCGATGGTTTGATGGGCGTGCTGGACGTGGCTGCGATCTACAGCTCGCTGGAGGTGCGGCAGATTCATACGTACTTGCTGCAAAAACACGGCAAGCGCGCGATGGTTGATGCCGAGAAGCAGCGGGATCGGCACTTGGATTACCTTGCGCGTAAGGTGCAGCTATTTTTAAGCGAGCATCAGGCCTGAATGTAAAAGACCTTCCTTGGGTAGAGGGGGTGTGTGTATATCCGTTGCTGCGGTAACGGCGGCTTAGGGTTCCGCCCTGACGGCGGGTCACTTTTGGCAAACGCCCGGAATGCCGGCCCAGCCAAAAGTAACCAAAAGGTCTGTGCCCCACCACTCGGTGCCTCGCTTAGGCTCGGCATGCCCGCACTCCGGCTTGAATCCGTGGGCCGCCGCGATGGGCCATCCTTGGCCCAGCGCGGCTAACCCGGCGTCCTGCCGGGTTACCCACGGATTCAAGCCTGCGTTCGGCCATCGTGGTTAACGGGGCGCCTCAGATCAAAATCAAGATCAAAAGCAGAGCACGGCGGCCTAGTAACCGACCTGAGTGGTTAGATCAAAAGCGAAAAGCGGATCTGCATGCACCGAAGATCTGCCTTTCTGTGGGAGCTGGCTTGCCTGCGATGCAGGCACCTCGGTATCGCAGCGGTACGATAATTCGACAAGCCTGCTCCCACATGATGAATCAGTTCACCGTGCCGCGGTTGACCATTGCCAGAATCGTCGCCACCAGCTCCTGCTGCGCCTCCTCACGGCTGATCTCACCACTGGCGGCCGCCTGGGACAAGGCCTCGGCGGCACCCAGCATGGCGCGTAAGCCTGCCTGGGAAACAGTGCCGTTGGGCGCGAACGGCGCCAGTGCGTCGCGGCACTTTTGCAGGAAGATCGCCTCGTATTTGCGCTTCAGCGTTTCCAGTTCCGGCGAGCTGCTCAAGGCGGCAATCACCCCCGGAATTTCCCGCCCTTGCAACAACACGCAATCGACGTAGCACGACGCGATGACCCAGGCTTGCTCCTGCAGGGTCGCGGTGCTGGTGTCCAGCGCATCGGCAAACACCTGGTTCTGGCGGCTATCGAAGTCTTCATACAGTGCGGCCAGCAGGCCGGCGCGGGTGACGAAATGGTCGTAGACCACCGGCTTGGTGACGCCCGCCAGCTCGGCCAGGCGGCCCAGGGTCAGGGCTTCGGTGCCTTCTTCGCGTACCAGTTGCCAGGCCATGTCGAGCAATTGGCGCAGGCGATCCTCGCGGGACAGGCGGCGGCGTGGGGCAGGGGATTCAGCGCTTGACATGCTTATATACCAAAAGTAACTTAAGGTGCGTAACCTACTAAAAGTAGCTAGCGCCCAGCCTAGCTCGAAATGGAGTCAATGTCATGCACGCACTGATCGTTGTAGCCCATCACGACCCGCAATCCCTCACCCATAGCCTCGCCGCGCAAGTGGCGGCCGGGCTCACGGCGGGCGGCCACACTTATGAGGTTGCCGACCTCGCCGCCGAAGGCTTCGATCCGCGCTATACCGGCGCTGACCACCTCGTACACCGCACTCGCGCTGAGCCGCCCGCCGATGTGCTCGCCGAGCAGGCGCGCATCGACCGCGCCGATGCATTGGTGCTGGCGTTTCCGATTTATTGGTGGTCCCTGCCGGGGCTGCTCAAAGGTTGGGTTGACCGCGTGTTCGTCAACGGTTGGGCGATTGATTACGGCCCCGATACGCCGGTGGTGAAAAAACTGCGGCACTTGCAGGTGCACCTGCTGGCGTTGGGTGCGGCAGATGAAAGCGCGTTTGATCGGCACGGTTATGCCAAGGCCATGCGCACGCAAATCGACTACGGGATTTTTGATTACTGTGGGGCGCAGGTGGTGACGTCAAAGCTGCTGCTGGATTCGGAAAGCGGCGCTGCGCAGGCGCACTTGCACACCGCGAAAGCCATAGGGCAGGGCTTGTTTGCACACGAAACGGTGGCTGGTTAGTCAGCCTTCGCGAAACAGATCGTGAGCATCCAACAGGCGGTAGGCGATTTCCGGGCGCTTCTCCATGCCACGGCGAATCGCTGCCGGAATCGCCTGGCGGGTTTTGCGGCACAGGCCGGGCTGCTCATCGATGTTGATCTGAATGCCGCGCATGCTCTTGACCTCGGTGTGCCCCGGCGCTACCTGCACGCGGATGCCCAATAGTTCGAACATCTTCTGTTGCATGTATTCCAGGTCTTGCAGGCTCTGGAGGTTTTCCAGGCGCTCGACCAGCTTTTTTTCTTCCTGACGCGTCAGGCTGAGAATGCGCAGGTCGGCGCCGGGCGCTTGTAACAGCTGTTCGCGGTCGCAAGCGCAGACGCCGGGTGGGCAGGGTTGGCGAATTGACATGTGCATTCCCTCCCTACGCCGACGTGCTGGCTCAGTAGCTGAGCGTTACCCCAAGGCTGCCCAAGGCCTTCCAGTATTCAGGGTAGGTCTTGGCCACGCAGTCCGGGTCTTGAATGCGGATTCCCGCCACCTTCAGCCCGGCCAGGGCAAAACACATCGCGATGCGATGGTCGGCGTGGGTGTCGATCAGCGCATTGCAAGAGGTGCCGGCCAGCGCCGGGTCGCTGGCCACCAGCAGGTCGTCGCCCTCGATGGTCGCCAAGCCTGGACGAATCTCGTTGAGGCCGTCGTGCAGCGCCTGTACACGGTCACATTCCTTGACGCGCAGGTTGGCCAGTTCAGTGAAGCGCACCGGGGTGTTGTTGAACGCAGCCAGCACGGCCAGGGTCGGGATTGCGTCCTGCATCTGCGAGCCGACTACCGTGGCTTGCATGTTCGGGAACTGCGCGATCACGGCCTGGGCCTTGGCGTCCGGCTGGGTGAAGTGCTGCGCGGCCACGCCGATGTCGATGCGCCCGCCGGTCAACACTTCGGCAGCCCACAGGTAAGTGGCGGCGGAGGCGTCGGGTTCGATCAGGTAGTCATGGGCGCTGTAGCCGGTGGGGGCTACGCGCCAGGTGGTGTCGTCGACCACCTCGACCTGCGCACCGAACGCACGCATGCAGTCCAGGGTCAGGTCGACGTAGCCACGGGCGCCGATGTCCTTGCCGGTCAACGCCACTTCAATCGGCGCCTGGCCGCAGGCGGCGAGCATCAACAGGGCTGACACGTACTGGCTGGACAAGCCGCCATCAATCTCAAAACGCTTGGCCTGCACCTTGCCCACGCCGTGTACGGTCACCGGCGGGCAGCCGGTCGGGCTGTCGACGCGGATGCCGTTCTGGCCGAGGGTGGCCAGCAGCGGGCCGATCGGGCGTTTTTGCATGTAGTCGTCGCCGTCGAGCACCACGGTGCCCTCGACGGTCGCCACGGCGGCAGTCAGAAAACGCATCGCGGTGCCGGCATTGCCGAGGAACAGCGGCTGCGACGGCAATTGCAACTTGCCGGAGCCGGTCACAACGAAGGTGGTGTCGTCCGGTTCATCGATGCTCACGCCCATTTGGCGCAAGGCCACCGACATGTGGCGGGTGTCATCGCTTTTCAGTGCGCCGCTCAAGCGGCTGGTGCCCTTGGCCAGGGCGGCCAGCAGCAGGGCGCGGTTGGTAATGGATTTGGAGCCGGGGGGCGCGACCTTGCCGTTCAGGGCGAAATTGGGCGGTGTAACGGTCACGGTTTTCTGCGAACTCAAGGTACAAGGCTCCTGATCAAGGCAAGGCGGTAGGGAGTGGCCGACGGGCGGACCCGAATAATCAGCTAAACACGCCACCCTTGTCGAGCAGGGATCGTGGTAGGGCGCGTATTTCGAGGCGGTCGCCGACTTGTCCGGGGAATGGACTGCTCCTGTAGTCGAACTACTCCTGCGGGCGTAGGACAAGCAGCAAATCTGATGCAGGACAACGGCGCTCACTTAGCGAAACGAGGGCGACGTGAGATCTTTCCGAGAGAAGTGGCGACTGGACAATAAAGCCCGCCAAGGTAAGTTCAAGGCGTGCCCCATGACGGGGCACATTCAATCAAGGAGTGAATGAAATGAACAAACCCCAGACCCAACTTCGTCACGGTCGCGTGGTGACCCCGGCCAGCCGTGGTTCAGTGGCGGTGGAGCGTGGGCTGCTCGGCAACTGGCAAGTCAACGAGATGGAAGGCGGTAAAAACTTCCCATCGCTCGCCGCCGGGCCATTCCCGGCACCTTATGAAACCGATGATCAAAGCGTCACACCGCCTGGCGACGGGCATATCTTGAGCGGCGGCAAAACCGACGACCGCGATTGCATCAACTTCACCGACGAGGAGATGAGCAAAAAGCTCAATAGCCCCTTCACTTGGCCGTTGCTGAATGTCGAGGCTGGCCAGGTGTTCAAGGTGCAGTGGGAGTACACCGCCGCCCACGTCACCCGTGGTTATCGCTGGCTGATCACCAAGGATGGCTGGGACCCCAAGCAACGCATCAGCCGTGCGCAACTTGAGGCCAAGCCGTTTTTCGAAGACTTCTACACCCAGGTGCCGTACTACCAGCACGCCGATGAAATGAAGGCCAAGGTCGAACACCAGGTCACGCTGCCCAAGGGCAAGAAAGGCCGGCATGTGGTGGTGTTGATGTGGATCGTGGCCAACACCGGCAACGCGTTCTACCAGGCGTTTGACCTGGACTTCAAATAAGCGCTGTTACCGCTGGGCCAACCAGTAGTCATGCAGCGCCCGCGCGGCGGGTTCGATGGCTCGAACCCGCTGCTGGTGGGCGTTTACATCCAGGTCGGCCGGTAGTTCGAAGTTGTCCTGCTCGGCGCACCAGGAAATCTTCTCCAGCAGCGCCGCCTGTTCGGCCGGCAGTTCTGGCCAGTTGCCAATCGCGGCGCCACGGATATAACCAAAGCACCATTCCTCGGCAAGCGTGACGGTTTGACCTTGGTGCTCGGTGTCATCGAAGCGCGCCTTGAAGCCTTGCGCATTGGTGGCCAATTGCGCCGCCAGCATATTCATATGGTGCACGCACAGCTCGAGGAAGCGCTGGGCTTCTTCGACGTTTTCCCACTCCGGGTTCTGCCCACCCCAGATCGCCGGGAACCACTCACCCACGTCCACCTGTGCCGGGCTGGAGACCAGCGCGGTGAAGTAGCCGTCGAGTTCAGCCAGGTTCAGCACCGAATGATCGTCGCCGTATTTCAACAGCGTTTCGTCGATGAAGTCGAAATCGGCAGGGGTGAGGGGTTGGGCGAGCATGGGCATATCCTTTAAACGTCGAGCGCCGCGAAGTGGGCGGCTTAAAGCGCAGAGGATGGCGCTTGGGCGGGCTTTTTTCCACTTATTTCCCAGCGCTGACACAGCTTGCTCACGCACATCGAACCCACCACCGCCAGAATGATCGGCACCAGAAAGTCATGCTCGATGCGCGTAAATTCGGCCACCAGCACAATCGCGGTCAGCGGCATGCTCATGCTGGAGGCCAAAAACGCCGCCGCGCCGATAATCGCAAACGCGCCGAGCGGCACCCCGGGCCACACCAGGCTCCAGGCACCGCCGAGCAGAATCGCCAGCAGCGCGCCATTGGCCAGGCCCGGCGTCAGCAGGCCACCCTCGGCGCCCGCGCGCAGGCTGCTCGCAGTGATCAGCACCTTGACCAGCAGCAGGATGGCGGCCAGGCCTATCGTCAGCTCATTGTCGAAGCCCAGTTGCGCCGGGCCTTTGCCATTGCCCAGTATCTGCGGCAGCAGCATCGCCAGCCCGCCGATAATGGTGAAGTTGATCAGCGACATGACTGGCAGGCGCCAGCCGCGCGCGGCGTTGGCCCTGGCGGCGCCGGTAAAACGGCTGAACCCATAAGCGGCCACGCCAAACACCGGCCCGCACACTACCGCCCAGGCGATCAGCGCCGGGCTGAGCACAAAGTGCGGCACTGCATATTGCGATTCCGCACCCAGCCCGATCCACGCCACCGAAGCGCCAATCGCCGAGGTCGCCAGCGCAATCACCGCCGCCGGCCAGCTGAAGGCGCCCACCAGCACTTCCAGCACAAAGACAGCGCCGCCCAAGGGCACGTTATACACCGCCGCCAACCCGGCACCGGCACCGCAGGCCACGATCAAACGGTGCATGTGCGGTTCCAGGCGCGCGCGTTGTGACAGCCAGGTCGCGGCCAGCGCGCCGACTTCACGCGGCGCCACTTCACGGCCCAATGGCGAGCCAAGCGCCACGGTGATGATCTGCAGCACGGCGTGGGCGAGGGTGGTCTTGGGCGGCATGATCGGCATCTTTTCAGACACGGCCTGTTTGATGCTCACCAGCGGGCGACCATAGCGATAAATCGTCCACCAGCCCAGCCCGGCGACCAGGCCGCACACCACCAGCACCAGCAGACGGCGCTCCGGTGCGGCAGCGGTGACGCCCCACAAAAAGGTTTCGTGGCTGACCAGGCTGTCGAGGCTGTAACCGTAGGCCAGGTGCTGGATGCCATGCAGCAGTAACGCCAGCAGCATCCCGCCCAGCCCGGCGCCAATGCCGGTCAGCACGACCACCAGGGCCAGAATCAATGATGAACGAAAGGTGGGCGGCATAGCGGGCTCCAGGCAATGGCCCTGAGTGTATAGCCGATAAAGTGCGGTGCCTGGGTGAAATGTATCGGCAGGTCATAAACCCCGCGCCCACAACATTTCATTACTTTTGCCAGTCCCGTTTTTGGCCGATGCGCCGTCATGCTCCCTTGTTATAGTTCGAGCCTTATTACTCGCCAGTCAGGGATCACTGCCATGTCCGAATACCAAGCTTTCATCGTCGAACTCACCGGCAACGTTGCCCATGTGCAGATCAACCGCCCGGAAAAGATCAACGCGATGAACGCGGCGTTCTGGACCGAGATCATCGACATCTTCCAATGGGTCGAAGACACCGACGCCGTGCGCGCCGTGGTGCTCAGCGGCGCCGGCAAGCATTTCTCCTCCGGTATCGACTTGATGATGATGGCCTCGGTGGCCAATAGCTTCGGCAAGGACGTGGGCCGCAATGCACGCTTGCTGCGGCGCAAGATCCTCGAGCTGCAAGCCTCGTTCAATGCCGTCGACACCTGCCGCAAGCCGGTGCTGGCGGCGATCCAGGGTTACTGCATTGGTGGCGCCATTGACCTGATCAGCGCCTGTGACATGCGCTACGCCGCCGAAGGCGCGCAGTTCTCGATCAAGGAAATCGACATCGGCATGGCCGCCGACGTCGGCACCCTGCAACGTCTGCCACGCATCATTGGCGACGGCATGTTGCGTGAACTGGCCTACACCGGTCGCCCGTTCGGCGCAGAAGAAGCGCGCAGCATTGGCCTGGTCAATCGTGTGTATCCCGATCAGGACAGCCTGTTGGCCGGTGTAATGGAAATCGCCCATGAAATCGCGAGCAAATCACCGATTGCCGTGGCCGGCACCAAAGCCATGATCAGTTATATGCGTGACCACACAGTCAATGATGGTCTGGAATACGTTGCCACCTGGAACTCGGCTATGTTGCAATCCAACGACCTGCGCGTGGCCATCGCGGCCCATATGAGTAAGCAGAAACCCGAATTCGTGGATTGACTGACATGACCCCAGGCTGGATTACCACAACGCTGCTGGACAACGACGCCCCTGGCGGCTGGGCCGTCGCCCGCAGCCGCGAGGGCTTTTTGCATGACACCAACGGGCCGCTGTTCCCGCGTGAATGGCTCAAGCGCCAGGACCTGTCGGTGTTCGCCGAACACGGCATCGGCCACCTTGACGGTGAGCCTGTTTACTTGCTGGAGCTGAACGCGGCGGCCGAGGTGCCAGGTTGCAGTTGGCAGGGTTTGCGCGGCTTTATGTTGCAGGGCGACCACACCCTGTACAAAGTGCTGGGCTACGCCGCGCAGATCGGCACCTGGGCGCGGGAGCATCGGTTCTGTGGCAGTTGCGGCCAGGCCATGGTCCAGGTGCCGCGCGAACGTGCGATGTATTGCCAGGCCTGCGACCTGCGCAGCTACCCACGCATTTCGCCGAGCATGATTGTGCTGGTGACCCGTGGCGACGAGATTCTGCTGGCGCGGTCGCCGCGTTTTGTCACGGGTGTCTACAGCACGCTGGCGGGGTTCGCCGAGCCGGGGGAGTCGGCCGAAGACTGCCTGATCCGTGAAGTGCGCGAAGAAGTGCAGGTGGAGGTCAAGAACATCCAGTACATGGGCAGCCAGTGCTGGCCGTTCCCGCACTCGATGATGCTGGGCTTCCATGCCGAATACGCCGGGGGTGACATCGTGCCCCAGGCTGATGAGATCGAAGACGCGCAGTGGTTCAACATCCACGACTTGCCGCCGTTGCCGGCGTCACGTTCGATCGCGCGTTACCTGATCGACCTCTACCTGGCGCGCCGTTTAGGTCACGCTGAACCAGTGTTGCCAGGCTAGGCGCACCGTCAGGCCGAGGACCACGGTGATAAACACCGGGCGAATGAATTTGGCGCCGCCGCTGATTGCGCTGCGTGCGCCAAAGAACGCGCCACACATTACCGAGAAGCCCATCGCCAGGCCGACGATCCAGTCCACCGAGCCATTGAAGATAAACACCGACAGCGCCGCTGCGTTGCTGACGAAGTTCATGCTGCGCGCCACGCCGCTGGCTTTGACCAGGTCGATAGGGTGCAGCAGCATCGTGCTCACCGTCCAGAACGCGCCGGTGCCGGGGCCGGCCACGCCGTCGTAGAAGCCCAGGCCGAAGCCTTGGGTCGATTGCCATTTCTTCTTGATCGGTGCATCGGCGTCCAGCGGCGCCTTGGGCGTGCCGCCAAACAGCAAATACACACCACAGGCGAACACGATCACCGGGAGCATTTTGTTCAGGGTTTCGGCGGGCAGGTAGTGGGCGACCACGGCACCCGCCAATGCGCCGACCAGCGTGCCGACAATGGCGTGTACCCATTGGCGCGGGTGGAACAGCTTGCGCCGGTAGAAGGTGAAGCTGGCGGTGGCGGAGCCGAAGGTCGAGCTGAGCTTGTTGGTGCCCAGCACCAGGTGCGGTGGCATGCCGGCGGTAAGCAGGGCCGGCGTGGTGAGCAGCCCGCCGCCGCCGGCGATGGCGTCGATAAAGCCGGCAATAAAGGCCACGCAGGCAAGAATGGCGAGGGTGGTCAGGTCAACGCTGAGTTCGAAGGGCATGGGCAGGGCTTATTATTGGCAGGGCGCAGAAAAGGGCTGCGCCAAAGACCGGTATCTTACTTGGATCTTGTTGTTCTACGCGATCCAAATGTGGGAGCTGGCTTGCCTGCGATAGCGGCAGGGCAGGCCCAACTGCTGTAACTGACCCGACGCCATCGCAGGCAAGCCAGCTCCCACCTTTAAATCGTGCCCGCCTGGCTGTGATCGTTCCCACGCTCTGCGTGGGAATGCCGCCTCTGACGCTCTGCGTCTGCTCTGGATCTTCAGCTGTGACGTTTGTCCAGCCACTCCAACGCCGTGCGCCACACACAAATCCCCAGAAAATACGCCGACATCACCGACCACAACCCGAACGTCCATGGGTTGGTATTGGGGTAATCCACCACCATCAAAAAGCTGCACAGCAACCAGATGGTGGTCACGGCGATGTTGATCGGCATAAAGCGCTTGACCCGGAAGGGGTGCAGAAACTTCATCGGTGTCACGGTCAGCAGCGCCAGGCCGATCACTGTGGCCAGGGTCACCCAGGCGTCCGGCTGGATGATGTAAACGCACAAGGCCACCACATTCCAGGCCGCGGGAAAGCCGACAAAATAGTTGTCCTTGCTCTTCATGTTCACATTGCAGAAGCAGAACAGCGACGACACCAGGATCACCGACACGGTAAACAGGTGGGTAAAGTCCGGCAGGTCGATATAGCGGTAGATAAACAACGCCGGAATAAACACATAGGTCAGGTAGTCAATCACCAGGTCCAGCACCGAGCCATCAAAGCTGGGCAGTACCGTGCTGACGTTCACCCGTCGCGCCAGCGAGCCATCGACGCCATCGACCACCAGCGCCAGGCCCAGCCACAGCAGGCAGGCCTTGGGTGAGTTTTCCAGCAATGCCAGGGTGGCCAGGAACGCCAGCACCACGCCGGTGGCGGTAAAGCCGTGGGCGCCCCAGGCTTTGAGTCTGGCTACATGCAGGGTCGATATCACGGGCGGCTCTCCAAAAGATGAAACAGGGCAGCCGACGACGTAACGCCGTCGAGTCTGACCAGGGAATGCAGGTATCGACCGGGAAGGAGGGAATAAGGTTCACCGCCCCGGTGTATCACTTAGCGTAGCAAGGGTCAGACGTTTCGGCATCAACCCTGACGGAACACCAATGCCTTCAAACCGCTTTGCGGGTCGACATCGGGAAATTCCGGCGGGTTTTCCAATCGCTGCACAAAGCGCAGGCCCGGTGCTTCGCGGGTTACGCCGTCAATCAGGAAGTCTTCACCGAAGGCCGGGTCGTTCATGCAGGCCAACACCGTGCCGTGGGCTGTGAGCAAATCCGGCAGGCGGCGCAGCACGCGTTGGTAGTCTTTGGTCAGCAGAAAGCTGCCTTTCTGGAACGACGGCGGGTCGATGATCACCAGATCGTAAGGGCCGCTGTTCGTCACCTTGGCCCACGATTTGAACAGGTCGTGGCCCAGGAAGCTGACGTTACTCAGGTCATGACCATTGAGGCGATGGTTGTCGCGCCCGCGACTCAAGGCGCCACGGGCCATGTCCAGGTTTACGACATGGTCGGCGCCGCCTTCGATGGCGGCCACCGAGAAACCACAGGTGTAGGCGAACAGGTTGAGCACGCGCTGGCCCTTGGCCTGTTCGCGCACCCAGTTGCGGCCGTAGCGCATGTCGAGGAACAGGCCGCTGTTCTGTTTTTTACCCAGGTCGATCAGGTAACGCAGGCCGCCTTCGGTAATGGTCAGCTCGTCAACGGCCTCGCCCGAGAGCCATTCGGTGGTGCTTTGCGGCAGGTAGCGGTGTTGCAGGGCAACGGTGTAAGCGCTGAACTGCGTTTGCAGCAGTTGTTTAAGGGCTTCGAGCTGCGCAGGCTCGGGTTCCTTGAACAACGAGACCAGCAGCACGCCCTGCAACCAGTCCACCGTCAGTTGCTCCAGGCCCGGCCAGCAGCGGCCACGGCCGTGGAACAGGCGCCGGGTTTCACTCGGCGGGTTAGCCAGGGCGGTGAGCAAATGGGCGTGCAGGGTAGCGAGTGCGTCTGGGTTCATCGTTGAGCGTCAGTCGTTGAGCGGGCGGCATTTTAAACACAGTTGCGGTGCTTCGTCGTGTTTGAGCACAACGTGCTGCAAAAAAGATGATTGGCAGTGATTCATGCTCAAAATGCTTGAGCCTGCGCTTGATAACAGGCAAAAAATCCTCAGGCACCGACATAAACTGGAAAAAAAGCCCGGAGGTGCCCATGAACGGTTTCGCGAGTGCAGTCAATCACACAGCCCAAGACCCGCAAGAACTGGATGAGTGGCGCGACGCCCTGGCCTCGCTGGTGGCCAATGCCGGGCCAGAACGGGCGCGCCAGATCCTCGACCTGCTGGCCCGCGAAGGCAGCGCTGCGCCCATCGACTGGAAACCGCGCCACGGCACGCCCTATATCAACAGCATCAGTGTTGAGCAGCAACCGGCGTTTCCCGGTGACCTGGCCACCGAAGAACGCATCGCCTCGCTGGTGCGCTGGAACGCCTTGGCCATGGTGGTGCGCGCCAACCAGGCGTATGGCGAACTCGGTGGCCATATCGCCAGTTATGCCAGTGCGGCGGACTTGTTCGAAGTCGGCTTCAATCACTTCTTCCGGGCGCGCAGCGACA
The DNA here is from genome assembly GCF_044218855.1 of Pseudomonas sp. B19125. Taxonomy (NCBI): domain Bacteria; kingdom Pseudomonadati; phylum Pseudomonadota; class Gammaproteobacteria; order Pseudomonadales; family Pseudomonadaceae; genus Pseudomonas; species Pseudomonas sp. B19125. The sequence goes on along the minus strand of NZ_CP162589.1, from coordinate 4,023,918 downwards.
CCTTCGGTGGCGATCTGGTGTTCTACCAGCCGCATTCCGCACCGGGTATATATGCCCGTGCTTATCTGGAAGGGCGCCTGACGGAAAACGACCTGGCGCACTACCGCCAGGAAATCGGCGGGCCAAAAGCCGGCGCACGCGGCCTTTCCAGCTACCCGCACCCGTGGCTGATGCCGGACTTCTGGCAGTTTCCCACCGGCTCCATGGGCATCGGCCCGATCAGCTCGATTTTCCAGGCGCGCTTCATGCGCTATCTGCAACATCGCGGCTTGCTGGACACCACCGACCGGCACGTCTGGGGTGTGTTCGGCGATGGCGAAATGGACGAGCCGGAAAGCATGTCGGCCCTGACCCTGGCTGCCCGCGAAGGCCTGGACAACCTGACCTGGGTGGTTAACTGCAACCTGCAGCGCCTCGACGGTCCGGTGCGCGGCAACGGGCGCATCATCGACGAACTCGAAGCCTTGTTTGCCGGTGCCGGCTGGAACGTGATCAAGCTGGTGTGGGGCTCGGACTGGGACGCCTTGCTGGCCAAGGACACTGACGGTTCACTGGTGGAAACCTTGTCGAACACCGTCGACGGGCAATTCCAGACCTTTGCCGCCAAAGACGGCGCCTATAACCGCGAGCACTTCTTCGGCCAAAGCGAGTCGCTGGCGGCCCTGGTGGCGGGCATGAGCGACGAGCAAATCGACCGCCTCAAGCGCGGTGGCCACGATATGGTCAAGATCCACGCCGCCTACCATGCCGCGCGCCGGGTAAAAGGCCAGCCCACGGTGATCCTGGCCCAGACCAAAAAGGGCTTCGGCATGGGCGAAGCCGGGCAGGGCAAGATGACCACGCACCAGCAGAAGAAGCTCGATCGCGACGCGCTGCTCGCTTTTCGCAATCGCTTCCAGTTGCCGCTCACGGATGCGCAGACCGAATCCTTAAGTTTTTTCAAACCCGCCGAGGACAGCGTTGAACTGCGTTACCTGCATCAACGTCGGCACAAACTCGGCGGTTATGTGCCAAGCCGCAGCCCGCTGGCCGCACCCGTCAGCGTGCCGCCGGTGGCGGGTTACGCCGGGTTCGCCATCGCAGCCGCCGGAAAGGAAATGTCCACCACCATGGCGTCTGTGCGCATGCTCACCAACCTGCTCAAGGACAAGGCTCTCGGCCCGCGCATCGTGCCGATTGTGGCGGATGAAGCGCGTACCTTCGGCATGGCCAACCTGTTCAAGCAGATCGGCATCTATTCCAGTGTTGGGCAACGTTACGAACCGGAAGACATTGGCTCGATCCTCAGCTACCGCGAGGCCACCGACGGGCAAATTCTCGAAGAAGGCATCAGTGAGGCCAGCGCCATCAGTTCCTGGGTGGCGGCGGCCACCAGTTATTCGGTGCATGGGCTGCGCATGTTGCCGTTCTATATCTATTACTCGATGTTCGGCTTCCAGCGCGTCGGCGACCTGATCTGGGCTGCCGCCGACCAGCGCGCCCGTGGTTTCCTGCTCGGCGCCACCGCCGGGCGCACCACCCTGGGCGGCGAAGGCCTGCAGCATCAGGACGGCAGCAGCCACTTGGCAGCCGCGACGGTGCCCAACTGCCGCGCCTACGACCCGGCGTTTGCCGGCGAGTTCGCGGTGATCCTCGACCACGGTATGCGTCAGATGCTGGAGCACGATGTGGACGAGTTCTACTACGTGACCCTGATGAACGAAAACTACCCGCAACCGACGCTGCCAGCGGGCGTGGAGGCGGCGATTATCAAGGGCATGTATCGGTTGCAAGGTGCTGCGGATGCCAAGGTGCGCCTGCTCGGCTCGGGCACGCTGGTGCGTGAGGCCCAGGCGGCCGCGCAGTTACTGGAGGAGGATTGGCAGGTGGCGAGCGAGGTGTTCAGCGTGACCAGTTTCAGCGAGCTGGCACGGGATGCGCGACAGGTGGAGCGCTGGAATCGGTTGCATCCTCAGGATATGAAGCGCTCCAGTCATGTGAATGCATGTTTGCCTAAAGGTGTACCGGTGATTGCGGTGTCCGACTATGTACGGGCGGTGCCGCAGATGATCGCTTCGTATCTGGACAGCAGCTACACGGTGTTGGGCACCGACGGCTTTGGGCGTAGCGATACTCGGGCAGCGTTGCGTGATTTCTTTGAGGTGGATCGCTATCACATTGTGCTGGCGGCGCTGACGGCGTTGGTGGAGCAGGGCCGTCTGGAACCCGAGGTTTGTCAGCAGGCGATCGAGCGGTATGGCGTACAGGCGGAGCGCGAGCCTTCCTGGACCTCTTGAACCCCTGTTAAGCCTGCTGCCTCAGTGAGCTGATGATGAATGCATGCAGGCTATCAACCGCTTCAGACCCGCGCGAGGCCCGGCTTCGCAGGATTGAAACCTCCATGGGTTCAATCCTGCCCAAGCCGTGCTCGCTGCCCAGAACCTGAAGCGATGCCTGCACGGTACATTGGGTGATTGCGGCAATCGCCAGCCCACCTTCAACGGCGGCTAGTTGGCCGGCAAGGCTGGAGCTGTTGTAAACCACCTTGAATTCACGTCCCTTTTGGCTCAGTGAGTTCACCGCATAACGTCTGGCCAGGCTTGCACTTTCGTAGACGGCGATAGGTAGCGGATCGCGCCTCCACAGTTCGAACTGGGGCGAACCGACCCATACCATGGGTTCCTTAAACAGAAAAGTGCCGCTTTGAGGGGCGTCACGCGACACGAGTGCAAGATCAAGGTCGCCGCTGCGCACACGCGGGATGAGTGCGGCCGACTGTTCGCAAGTCAGTTCTATTTCCACACCCGAATAGCGCGGCAAAAAACGCTTGAGCACCGGCGTGAGATACATCGCCGCGTAGTCTTCCGCAACGCCAAGGCGGATGCGTCCGGTCAATTCTTCACCGTGAAAGGCCGCTTGGGTCTCGGCGTGCAGTGCGAGCAGGCGCCGGGCGTAGCCCAGCAGTAACTGACCGTCCGCCGTCAGTTGAAGGTGACGCGGGCCACGGCTCAACAACTGCCGCCCCAGCGCTGCCTCCAGTTTTTTCATTTGCATGCTGACGGCGGACTGCGAGCGGTTGACCTCATGGGCCGCGCCAGAGAGCGAGCCGGCATCCACCACGGCCACAAAGCATTTGAGCCAATCGATCTGCAAATTGCTGGCAGGCATCCAGGTGACCTCTATTCGTTAATCGAATGGCTGTGACGTAAATTATGCGCTTTTCAAGAGGTTTGTTCACTCGCAAAATCCTCGCCTCAACCCCTGCCTGCTGGATTTGACCATGCCATTCGACACCTGGTTGCTCTACCTGGTTACCTGCTGCGGCATCGCTATAGTGCCAGGGCCCAATGCGTTATTAGTGCTGACCCATGGCGCCATTCACGGGCGTCGCAAAACACTCTTCACGATTTCGGGCGGCGTGCTCGGTTTTGCCGTGGTGCTGTCGTTTTGCGCTTTAGGCTTGGGGGCACTGATCCAGGCGTCTGCCACCTGGTTCACGGCATTGAAGGTGGTTGGCGGGCTGTACCTGATCTGGCTGGGGTTTGGGTTGTGGCGCTCGGCGCCTGTGAGTCTTGAGGCAGCCGTTACGACCAGCCTGCGAAGCTGGCCGCTGTTTCGCCAAGGGCTGGTATCGGCGATTTCAAACCCCAAGGCGCTGCTGCTGTTCACCGCCTTCATTCCACCTTTTCTGGACCCACACCGAAGCCTCATCGCGCAGACGGCCGCTATTGCGCTGACCTACGCCGTGGTGGAGTTTGTTGTTGAATATCTGGTGGCCAGCGCAGCACATCGGGTCAGGCCCTGGTTAGCCCGAACCGGACGCCGATTCAATAAAGTCTGCGGTGGTTTTTTTGTGCTGTTCGGGTTAGCGCTGCCTGTCCATAGCTGACGGCAAGTCTAGAAGGTGGCGATCAGTGATGGCCCAAAGGCTTCTTTCAAAAAGCCCGGCGCGATATAGCGCTCGTAATGCGCCTCGGACAGCAGGAAAAACTCGCGGTCAATCGCATCACGCAAATCCGCCAGGTGACGCTCGCGAAACTCCGGCAGCAGCGCCAGCCCATACGCGTCCAGTTTGGAAATCACCCGCGCGCCCCGGGCAATCAGCTGGTACGCCCAGCAGTACGGCGACTGGTGTGGCATAAAGCGAATCTTGCGGGTTTCAAGTTGTTGGCGCAAAAGCTGCGGGTCAAACACCTCAAGCTTGCTGGCCATCACCTGCACCAGCAACTGTTCCAGGCGCAGCCACACCGCCTGCTTTTCGTCGGCGTTGTAGCCATTCCACTGGATGACTTCATGGTGATAACGCTTGCAGCCCCGGCAGACCAGGTCGCCGTAAACGGTGGAACACAGGCCGACGCAGGGCGTTTTGATGGTTTGGTTGGGCATAAAGTTTGTACGCAAGTCTAAAAAAAACCGCTAACCCATGTGGGAGCGGGCTTGCCCGCGATAGCTGAGTGTCAGCCAATATATGCTTAACTGACCCGCCGCCATCGCGGGCAAGCCCGCTCCTACATTTTTAATCCCAGCTCAGCGCGCCGCCAGTCTGGTACTCGATCACACGGGTTTCGAAGAAGTTTTTCTCTTTCTTCAAGTCCATGATCTCGCTCATCCACGGGAACGGGTTAGTCGTCCCTGGGTACTCTTCTTTCAGGCCGATCTGCGACAGACGACGATTCGCGATGAACTTAAGGTAATCCTCCATCATCGCCGCATTCATGCCCAACACCCCACGCGGCATGGTATCCCGCGCATATTCAATCTCCAGCTGCGTCCCCTGCAAAATCATCTGGGTCGCTTCTTCCTTCATCTCGGCATCCCACAAATGCGGGTTTTCGATTTTGATCTGGTTGATCACATCGATACCGAAGTTCAGGTGCATCGACTCATCGCGCAGGATGTACTGGAACTGCTCGGCCACGCCGGTCATTTTGTTGCGACGGCCCATGGACAGGATCTGGGTGAAGCCGCAGTAGAAGAAGATGCCTTCCAGGACGCAGTAGTAGGCGACCAGGTTGCGCAGCAGTTCTTTGTCGGTTTCGACGGTGCCGGTTTCGAACTTCGGATCGGAGATCGAACGGGTGTATTTCAGGCCCCAGGCGGCTTTTTTAGCCACCGATGGGATCTCGTGGTACATGTTGAAGATCTCGCCTTCATCCATGGCCAGGGATTCGATGCAGTACTGGTAGGCGTGGGTGTGGATCGCTTCTTCGAAGGCCTGGCGCAGGATGTACTGGCGGCACTCCGGGTTGGTGATCAGGCGGTACACGGCCAGTACCAGGTTGTTGGCGACCAACGAATCAGCAGTGGAGAAGAAGCCGAGGTTGCGCATGACGATGCGGCGTTCGTCGTCGGTGAGGCCTTCGGGGGTTTTCCACAGGGCGATGTCGGCGGTCATGTTGACCTCTTGCGGCATCCAGTGGTTGGCGCAGCCGTCGAGGTACTTCTGCCAGGCCCAGTCGTACTTGAAAGGTACGAGTTGGTTGAGGTCGGCGCGGCAGTTGATCATGCGCTTTTCGTCAACGGCGACGCGGGCGGCGGAGCCTTCCAGCTCGGCGAGGCCTTCGGCGACGTCGAGTTTGTCGAGGGCGGCCTTGGCGCGGATGATCGCGGCCGAGTCGTTGGCGGTCACGTTGCGCGCTTCCAGAGCAGCAGCGGCGCCGGCACCGTCAAGGCGGTCCATGTTGGCTTCGCTGGCGTGGCCGGCGTTGGCGCCTTTGATCACCGCTGCACCGGTGTCTTCGTTGTCGACTTCATCCCAACTCAACATTGAAATTCTCCTTCCTGGTACTCGAAAAATAGGTTTTTGCAGGCTTCAAGGCATTGAAATACTGCGCAGAGTGTGGTCGGTAAATACCGATACTGCACACTATGTAGTGGTGATTTGTGTTTGTGGGCACACTATATGGTGTGTAACAAAACAGGTCAACGCACAAGATGTGCGGTCTTGGGTCGCGGCACATCGCCGGTTGAGCTATAAAACCTGGGTTCATTGGCTGCCGGTGGAATTTCAAGGGAATGAAAAACGTACTGATCCGATCCGCCCTGCTGGACGACGCGCAAAGCATCTTCGAGGTGCATAAGCATTCCGTCGAAAACCTCTGCACGGGCGACTACGGCCCCGAGCAGATCGCCATGTGGCTCAACGGCCGCTCACCCGCCACCTACCGCGAGGCCATTGCTGCCGGCAACCTGTGGCTGGCACACACCGACAGGCTGCAGGGTTTTATCGAAATCGACGGCCATGAAATCAGCAAACTGTTTGTGCGCGGCGATGCCGCCGGGCAGGGCATTGGTGCGCGCCTGCTCAATGAGGCCTTGCAGCGCATCAAGAACGCCGGCCATGCCAAGGCCTGTCTGGAAGCGACCCTCAACGCCGAAAACTTCTATGCCGCCTTCGGGTTTCGCAAGGTCGGCGAGGGCACCTTCAGTCGGGGCAACAGCCCGGTGTCCATCGAGATTATCAAGATGGAGCTCGCGCTGTAGCGGGGGCATGATAAAAACTCACAGCCCCATGACTTTTAATGGTTACGGGCGCTTTTGCCGTCAGTGCTAAAAATTCGCCAACCAGCTCCCCATAACAACAATGAGCGTTTGCGAAAATGAAAGCACTTGATCTGTACATCGGCGAAGGCTTCGAAGGCCCAGGCGTCAATGCTGCCCACATCAATATTCTGATCGGCCCCCGCAACGGCCCTGCCGGCCAAGCGTTCGCCAACAGCCTGGCGTCCCCAAGCCAGGGCCATTGCCCATTTATGGTGATCGCCCAGCCGAATATCCCGGTCAAACCCATGACCCTCTACGTCAACAAAGCCGCGATCGGCAGCGACCTGCACGGCAACGCCACCTGGGGCGCGTCCCAGGCCGGCATCGCCAAGGCGGTGCTCGAAGCCTTGCTGGACGGCACCTTGCCGCCCGAAGCCGAAGACGAGTGGGCGATTGTCACCGCCAACTGGGTCAACCCAGGCTGCGACGACCTCGATGCGGTCTACCTGAACAACTACAACGCCTGCCGCACCGCCATCCGCGCGGCCCTCAATGGCACGCCGTACACCGAGCAACTGGCGGATGTGGTCAACCACATCAGCAACCCTTTCTACACGCCAAAGGCCTGAGGAGACTGCCATGCAATACATTCGTTTGGGCAACTCCGGCTTGCAAGTCTCGCGTCTGTGCCTGGGCACCATGAACATGGGCACCCCGGACTGGAAACCGTGGATTTTCGATGAAAAGCAAAGCGAACCGATCGTCGCCCACGCCCTGGACAACGGGGTCAACTTCATCGATCTGGCCGACTTCTATTCCGCAGGCGTCGGCGAAGAAGTGGTGGGGCGCATCCTCAAGCGCGTGGCACGGCGTGAAGACATTGTGGTCACCACCAAGGTCGGCTACGGCACCCGCAGTGGCATCAATGCCAGCGGCCACTCGCGCAAGCACATCATGGACAGCATTGACGCATCCCTCAGCCGTCTGGGCATGGATTACGTCGACGTGTTCATGCTGCATTACTTCGATGTGAACACCCCGGTCGAAGAAACCATGGCGGCGATGAACGACATCGTGCGTTCCGGCAAGGCTCGCTACATCGGCGTGTCGACCATGCTCACCGGTCAACTGGCGAAAATCCTCATGGCCTGCGAACGCAATGGTTGGGTCAAGCCGATCAATATGCAGCTGCAACTGAACTGCGCCTACCGCGAAGAAGAGCGCGAGATGATCCCGTTCTGCCGCGACCAGGGCCTGGGCGTCTCGGTGTTCAGCCCGCTGGCCCGTGGCCTGTTGACCGGCGAAGTGCAGTCGACGCGCAACCAGACCGACTTTTTCACCCAGCAGATGTACAGCGACCAGGCTTCGTTCGACATCGCCCATTCGGTTCAGCGTGTGGCGCGTGCCCGTGGCGTGTCCAATGCACAGATCGCCCAGGCCTGGGTCGCCAATCACCCAGGCGTCGACGTGATGCTGGTGGGCGCCGACACCACCGCGCAGTTCGACAGCGCGCTGGCGGCCTTGGACACCCAGCTCGACGCCGAAGAACTGCACGAGCTGGAACGCAATTACACGCCGTGCGACGTGATCAATGATTACACCGCCGGCAAGCGCATCCTGCGCGCGGCCCGCCCGGGCCTGGACCGTTTCAACCTGATCGAGGCCGTGGCATGAACCCGCTGATCCGTACTGGCAACTACATCGATGGCCAATGGTCCAGCGGTGGGCCGAGTTATCCGGTGGTCAACCCGGCCAATGGCGCGCTGATCGTTGAGGTGCAACGCGCTGGCGCTGAAGAAACCCACCTGGCCATCGACGCCGCCAACCGCGCACTGCCGGCCTGGCGCAAGCTCACCGCCAAGGAGCGTAGCCAGCGCCTCAAGCGCTGGAGCGAGTTGATGCTCAGCAATCAGAAAGACCTGGCCCGGCTGCTGAGTCTGGAGCAGGGTAAACCCTTGGCCGAAGCCATGGGCGAAGTGGTCTACGCCGCCAGCTTTCTGGAGTGGTTTGGTGAAGAGGCCAAGCGTGCCTATGGCGACGTGATACCGACCCACAAGGCCGACGCGCGCATTATTGTGACCAAGGAAGCCATCGGCGTGGTCGCGGCAATCACGCCGTGGAACTTCCCGCTGGCCATGGTCACCCGCAAGGTCGGCCCGGCGTTGGCGGCCGGTTGCACGATGATTCTCAAACCATCGGAAGAAACGCCGCTGTCGGCGTTTGCCCTCGCGGTACTGGCCGAGCAGGCGGGCATTCCGGCCGGGGTGTTCAATATTGTCTCCGGCGATGCTGTGGCCATCGGCGGCGCGCTGCAAGCTTCCAGCGTAGTGCGCAAGCTGTCGTTCACCGGCTCCACGCGCATCGGCAAACTGCTGATGCGCCAGGCCGCCGACACGCTGAAAAAAGTCTCGCTGGAACTGGGCGGCAACGCGCCGTTTATCGTGTTCGACGACGCCGACCTGGACGCCGCCGTCAAAGGCGCCATGGCGTCCAAGTTCCGCAACACCGGGCAGACCTGCGTGTGCGTCAACCGTTTCTTTATCCAGGACAGCGTTTACGACGCCTTCACGCGCAAACTGGCCGAAGCCGTCAGCGCCATGCGTGTGGGCAGTGCGCTGGACGGCGACACCGAGCAAGGCCCGCTGATCAATGCGGCGGCCTTGGCCAAGGTTGAAGCGCATGTGGGCGATGCGCTGGAGAAGGGCGCCAAACTGCTCTGCGGCGGCCGTCGCCATGCATTGGGCGGCACCTTTTTCGAACCGACCATTCTCACCGAAGCCCATGGCGAGATGCTGATCGCCCAGGAAGAGACCTTTGGCCCGGTAGCCGCGTGCTTTCGCTTCAAGGATGAGACCGAGGTGCTGCAACGTGCCAATGACACGCCGTTCGGCTTGTCCGCCTACTTCTACAGTCGCGATATCGGCCGGGTGTGGCGCATGGCCGAAGGTCTGGAGGCGGGCATGGTCGGCATCAACGAAGGGATCATCTCCACCGAGGTTGCGCCGTTTGGTGGGATCAAGGAATCAGGCCTGGGCCGTGAAGGTTCCAAGTATGGGCTGGATGATTACCTGGAGATCAAATACCTGTTGATGGGAGGGCTGTAAGACCACGCAGTCCTAATGTGGGAGCTGGCTTGCCTGCGATAGCGGTGGGTCAGTTCCCGATCATTTAGCTGATCCACCGCTATCGCAGGCAAGCCAGCTCCCACATAGAGCAATTATTCGGCATAAGCCCGCTGTTACTCCGTCAAGAACAACAAAATGGAGAACACCATGACCGCTCAACCCGTCAAAATCGACGACCTGCCCATCGGCCGTTTTCACCTGAAAATCGCCGGCCTCACCTTCGGCGCGCATTTCACTGACGGCTATATCCTTGGCCTGATCGGTATCGCTTTCACCCTGCTCAGCCCACAGATGCAATTGGATGCCTTCTGGCAAGGCCTCATCGGCGCTTCGGCGCTGATCGGGCTGTTTGTGGGCAGCCTGTTTTTCGGCTGGATTTCCGACAGCCTCGGCCGGCAGAAAATCTTCCTGGTCAGCTTTGTACTGATTACCGTCGCGTCAGTGATGCAGTTCTACGCTGAAACGGCCATGGGCCTGTTGCTGTGCCGCATCCTCATCGGCATTGGCCTGGGCGGTGATTTCAGCGTGGGTCACGCCATGCTCGCCGAGTTCGCGCCGAAGAAGCATCGCGGCGTGTTGCTCGGCTCCTTCAGCGTGGTCTGGACCGTTGGTTATGTGGCGGCAACCTTTGTCGGTACCGCGATGCTCAGCCTCGGCGACGACGCCTGGCGCTGGATGCTGGCGTCGTCGGCGATTCCGGCCGGGTTGATCCTGATCGCCCGAATCGGCACACCGGAATCACCGCGTTGGCTGGTCAACCGTGGGCGCATCGCCGAGGCTCGTGCCATCGTCAAAAAGCACTTGGGCGAGCATGTGGTACTGGATGAAGAGCCGCCGACGCAGACCCGTTCCGGTTATGGCGTGTTGTTCAGTCGTGAGTACCGTAAGCGCACCGCGTTTAATTGCCTGTTTTTTGTCTGCATTGTGATGCCGTATTTCGCGATCTATACCTTTCTGCCGTCGATCCTGCAGAAGATGGGGTTGTCCCAGGGATTTGGGACTGAGTTGCTGCTTAACCTGTTGCTGATTGTCGGTGCGTTGATTGGTATTTGGTGCACGGTGAAGTTCTCGCGGCGGGGTTTTTTGATCAATTCGTTCATCATTCTCGCGGCGGCGTTGTTTCTACTGGCGGTGTTGCCGGGGAGTATGGCGTGGTTGATGGTGCTGACCTTTGGTGTGTTCACGCTGGTGTTGTCGGCCGTGAGCAATTTGGTTGGCGTGTTCCCGGCCGAAAGCTTTCCTACCGAAGTGCGTGCCAGCGGTATTGGCCTGGCGACAGCGGTAAGCCGCTTGGGGTCGGCGGTCAGCACGTTTTTGCTGCCGTTGAGTGTGGCGGGCATTGGCTTGAGCCCGACCATGGGGATTCTCGCGGCTATCCTGATGTTGGGTGCGATCATCTCTTGGGCATGGGCGCCAGAGACCAAGGCGTTGACCTTGAGCCAGGCGTGCAAAGCCCAAGCGCCGTCGGTGTCAGGGATTGCTGACCTGGCCCAGCCACTGCGTAAACAAGCGAACCTTGGATAATCCCTGCTTGTCTGCCGCCACATCCAGCCAATAACCATAGGGGCCGATCACTTCCACGGGAGTGATCGGCACTAAACTGCCATTGGCCAATTCACGTTCGATCATCTGCCGGTCGATCACCGCCAGGCCACCGCCGGCCAGGGCGGTATGGATCACCTGGTCCAGAGTGCTGAATTCCAGGCCCTGGCCCGCAGCGATGTCGTCTCGGCCCATGGCCGCCAGCCAGTTCTCCCAAACCTTCAAACGCTTACCGTCGTGCAGGATATGCAGCAGTGGGAAACGCCGCAGATCCGGCGGCTGGTCACCTTCGAACAACTCCGGGCTGGCTACGGCGATATGCCGCTCCATCACCAACAGCTCACTGCTGCAATGCGGGTCCGCCTGCAGGCCGAAACGAATCCGGCAGTCAATCTCCGCGAGGCTGTCGTGGGTGTTTTGGTGGGTGACACTGAGGTTGATATCCGGGTAGCGCTCGCAGAAACGCCGCAAGTGCGCCGACAACCAGCGCGTGGCCCAGGTAGGCGGTGCGACCACGCGCAGGCGCTGGCGCAGGTTGGGCACGCGTACGGCTTGCAGGGCGCGCTCGATATGGTCGAAGGCGTCGCTCAGGTGCGGCGAGAGGGCAAAGCCGGCTTCGGTCAGGGACAGGCCCTGGGGCGTGCGAATGAACAGGGCGACGCCGAGGTAGTCTTCCAGTTGCTTGATCTGGCGGCTGACCGCGCCCTGGGTAACGTTGAGGCCCACGGCGGCCTGGCTGAAACTGCGATGGCGGGCGACTTCTTCGAAGACGCGTAGCATGTTGAGGGCAGGCAGGTGGCGCATGGGTGGAGTCCATACTTGTTATTTTTATGGTGTCTTTGCTGGCTTCATCGCAGCATAGGTATCTACACAACTTTTGAAGGCCGCCACTTTCTCCTGTGGCGAGCAGGCTTGTCCTGCGTTGGGCCGCGAAGCGGCCCCAAACCCTGACACTGAGAACTTTCAGGAAAATTGCAGTGCCTTTACTGGGGCCGCTTCGCGGCCCAACGCAGGACAAGCCTGCTCGCCACAACAGCTCACTGGCCACAGACTTCGTGTTAACCGGTTGTGTAGATACCTATGCTCATCGCAGGCAAGCCCACTCCCAAACTGGCAACGCATTTCAATGTGGGAGCTGGCTTGCCTGCGATAGCGTCAGTGGCCTATTAGAAGTAGTAACCGATGTTCATGTACAGCTGATTTTCCAACTGATTACTGCCGCCTGCGCCCAAACTCTGGGTGTAGCTGCTGCCGCCAATGTACGGGTCGTTCTTGCCGATCAGCCACTCCGTCGCTACCCATAATTTACTGACCGAAAACGATGTACCCAGGATCAGTCGCTGTGAGGTTTTGAAGTCATTGTCAGACTTGTCAAAGGCACTGTAGTTGGCATACAGCTTCACACCGCTGATCTGATCGAACAGGTACTTGCCGCCCACGTCGTAACTCAAATCCGCCACATACAAGTTGCCGCGACTGGCGACGTTGAAGGTGCCGTCATACCCGCCCAGCGTCACCACGCCGTCGGTGCCTTCGTTGCGCGGCGACATTTGCTGGCGTGCCGCCTGCAGTTGCACACCCCACGGGCCGTTCTTGCCCAGGTAGTGAATGGCCACAGCGTTGCGGCGGCCGTCGTTGCCGGTGTCTTTGTTCTCCAGGGTCGAGGTCAAGCCGGAGAGGCCGACTTCGGATTTCCAGTTACCCAGGTCCATAGCCTTGGCCACGCGTACCACCACGGTGTTGCGTTCCTGGTTGTTGCTGCCGTCGGCCACGTAGCTGTCGGCTTCGGAGACCACGCTGGAATAGGTCACGCCTTTGCTGGTGCCTTTACCTTGCCACGCCGGCCGCAGGTAGTAACCGGCCTGAATATTCCAGTCACCGCTTTGCTGGATGTATTTGGCGCCGACCTGTTGCACGTCTTCCAGACCAATCACATTGCCCAGGGTTTCGTAGAAGGTGCTGCCGAAATAGGGCTGCAAGCCGAACGGCACGGTGTTCAGACCCACTTGCACTTGCTGGTCGGGATTGAACTTGTAGCCCACCCACGCGAATTTGGCGAACTGGATATCACCGTAGTTCTTGGTGTACTGGTACGGGTACGAACGCCCGTAGAAGCGGTACTGCGCTTCACCGATCCAGGTGTCGGAGTTGTACTTGGCGCTGAGGAACGCGGTGTCGAGGCCGAACTTCTGGATGCCACGATCCGGGTCATAGTCCCAGCGCGCGCGTACGGCGCCCCCGAGGTCGAGGTTGTCGGTGACCTGGATGGCCATGGCAGGCGCCGCGAGGGTGCCGAGCACGGGGACCAGGGCAATAAAACGTAGGGTTGGTCGCATGGTTTTACTCTCGTTATTAGTTATTTTTGGCAACAGCAGCCCGTTGCCGCAGCGGACGCTGCGACGCAGGGAAAGGGAAAACTCAGTGAGCCGCGGGGCGGATCAACCTCAATGGCGGCCCGGCAGCCGGTAATTGCGTGGCGCCCGGTGCGGCGGCAAGCAGCGCCTGGGTGTAGCTGTTCTGGGGCCGCAACAGCACCTGTTCGGCGCTGCCGTATTCGACCACCTCACCCTGGCGCATTACGGCGATGTGGTCGCTGATCTGCGCCGCCACGCGCAGGTCGTGGGTAATAAACAGGATGCTCAGGTTGAGTTGCTTTTGCAGATCGGCCAGCAGCTCCAGCACCTGCTTTTGCACCGACACATCCAGCGCCGAGACGCTTTCATCGGCGATCAACACTTCCGGGCGCATGGCCAGAGCGCGGGCGATGCCGATGCGCTGGCGCTGGCCACCGGAAAACTGCCGGGGTTTGCGCTTGAGCGCATCGCGCTTGAGGCCCACTTGTTCAAGCAAATCACCGGCCTCGGCCCAGGCGTCCTTGGCCGATAAACCACGCAGTTGCGCAGCACGGGCAATGATGTCGCCGACTCGATGGCGCGGGTTGAGCGACCCATACGGGTCCTGGAAGATCATTTGGATGCGCCGCCGATTGGCCGCCAACGCTGAGCCGCGCAAGGCCAGGAAGTCCGTATCACCGACCCATACATGCCCGCTGTCGCTGTCCACCAGGCGGATTGCAGCCTTGACCAGCGTGCTTTTCCCCGAGCCGGACTCGCCGACAATCGCCAGTGTTTTGCCGCGTGGCAGGTTCAGCGATACGTTACGCAAGGCCGCGACCGAGCTGCCGCCGACGGTGTAGGTCTTGGTCAGGTTCTCGATGCGCAGCGCCAGCTCGCCGTCGGCACTGGGTGTGTGCAGTTCAGGATGCAGCGCCGGCACCGCCGCGATCAACTTGCGGGTGTAGGCGTGGGCCGGGGCGTTGAGCACCTGGTCGCGCTCGCCGATTTCCACCAGGCGGCCGCCTTCCATCACCGCAATACGGTCGGCAATCTGCGCTACCACCCCGAAGTCGTGGGTGATAAACAAAATGCCATGCTGGCCGCGCCCGCGCAGGTCGCGCACCAGCTTTAACACCTGAGCCTGGGTGGTGACGTCGAGGGCGGTGGTCGGTTCGTCGGCGATCAGTAAGTCGGGGTTCATCGCCAAGGCCATGGCGATCACTACCCGCTGGCATTGGCCGCCGGAGAGTTGATGGGGAAAGCTGTTGGCGATGCGCGGCGGGTCGGGCAACTGGGTGGATTCCAGCAGTGCGAGCATGCGTTCGCGGCGTTCGCGCTGGGGCATCTGCGGCGCATGGATATCGAAGATTTCTTCGACTTGCTTGCCGATCCGGATCGCCGGGTTCAACGCTGCCATGGGCTCCTGGAAAATCATCGCGATACGGTTGCCGCGCAGCTGGCGCAGGCGGGTTTCGTCGAGGCTGCAAATATCATCGCCAAGAAAGTCGATCACCCCACCGGCGTGGCGCAAGCCTTTGGCGTAGTCGCCCATAATCGCCGCCGACAGCACCGATTTGCCGGAGCCGGATTCGCCGATCACACAGAGGATTTCGCCCTTGCGTACCTCCAGGCTGATGCCTTGCACGGCATGGCTGCGGTCTGCGCCGACAGGCAGTTCAATCGAGAGGTTTTGCACGCGCAATACAGGTTGTGGGTTCATGCTCAATTCCTTGCGCCTTGCTGGGCGTTTTCATCCAGGCCGTCCGCCAGCAGGCTCAAGCCCAGCATCAGGGTGGAGATGGCAATGCACGGGAAGATCACCAGGTGCGGGAAGGCGATGGCCATGGCGCGGCCGTCGTTGATCATGCCGCCCCAGTCGGGTGTGGGCGGCGGCAGGCCGAGGCCGAGAAAACCCAGGGCGCCAATCATGATCGCGGTGTAACCGATGCGCAGGCAAAAATCCACGATCAACGGGCCACCGCAGTTGGGTAAAATCTCCACCAGCATGATGCGCAGCGAGCCTTCGCCCTGGGTGATTGCACTGAGCACGTAGTCGCGCGAGCGAATATCGATGGTCAGCGCACGCATGATGCGAAAGATCGCTGGCGCACTGGTAAACGTCACCGCAATCAGGATGTTCAGCGCCGAGGCGCCGAGGGCAATGATGATCACGATGTACAACACCAGCACCGGGAACGACAGCACGGTGTCGGCCACATACGACAGCAGCGCATCGACCCAGCCGTTGAAGTAACCGGCACACAGGCCCATGGCGATGCCGACGGCGAACGCCGTGAGCGTGGCCAGGATCGACCAGAACAGCACCGTGCGGGTGCCCCAGATCAGCCGCGAGAGGATGTCGCGACCGATCATGTCAGTGCCCAGCAGGAAGCTCTGGCCGTTGTCGCCGGTGGTCATTGGCGTGAGCAATGGGGTGAAGCTTTCCAGTGGGTCATGGGGCGCGAGCCAAGGCGCGAACACTGCGATGAGCACCCAGCCGCCGACCAGCAACAAGCCAAGTAACGCCAGGGGATGTTTGAAGGCTTGCAGGCGATTCATTGAGCACCTCCGCCGAGACTGCGCAGGGTGATGCGCGGGTTGAGCCAGGTGTAGGCCAGATCCGAGAAGATCTTGGTGATGCCCACCACCACGGCGCTGACCATCGCGCAGGCTTCGATCAGGTACACGTCATGGTTCAGCGATGCGGTGTAGAGCAGCGAGCCGAAGCCCTTGTAGGCGAAGAACACCTCGACCACGATCACGTTGGACAGCAGCCACGGGATGTAGAGCATGATCACCGTGATCGGCGCGATCAGTACGTTACGCAGGGCATGGCGTACCACGATGCGCGCGGTGGAGGCGCCTTTGAGCCGCGCGGTGCGGATGTAGGGCGACTGCATCACTTCGACCATCGACGCCCGGGTGATCCGCGCCAGGTAGCCGATGCCGAACAGGCACAGCACCATCAACGGCAAGACCAGTTGCACGGCGCTGAAACCATCGCTCATGCTGCTCACGCCTGGCAGCCAGTTGAGCCAGAACACAAAGATCGCCGAGACGAACACTGCACTGGCAAAGTCGGGGATCGAGGTGGTGACGATCGACAGGAACGACACCAGCCGGTCCAGCAGCGAACCCTGGCGAATGCCGGCGAGAATGCCTAAGGTCAACGCCACGGGCACCATCACCAGCAGGGCCAGGCCGGCCAGGGTGAGGGTTTGCGCCAGGTTGGGCAGCAGCAGTTTGATCACCGATTCGCGAAAATACACCGAGGTGCCCCAGTCGCCGCTGACAAAGTCCTTGAGCCACAACAGATAACGCCACACGAAGGGTTGGTTGTAGCCATGTTCCACCAGCCACGCCGCACGCTGGTCTGCGGCGGAGTAGGGGCCGAGGACGTTGATGGCGACGTCCTCGATGTTCAGTTCCAGGGCCAGGAACACGATCAAGGACACTGACAGCAAGGTCGCCAGCAGCGCCAGTAGTTTGCGCAATAGAAAATGAGCCATGGGTGCATGCTCCGACGAAGGTTGGAATGCCTGCCCATGTGGGCAGGAAACGCGCGCCTTGACTCAGGCGCTCAGCCACACGTTCCCCATGGGGTAAAAGTCGGAAGGATGCACCTCAAAGCCCTGGACTTTTTTGCTCACGGCGGTGAACTTGTCGCCCCAGAACGGCTGCACGATCACGCAGGCGTCCTGCAAAATCTGCTCGACGCTTTGCATCGCCACCGCGCGTTGCTTGGGGTCGATGATGCCCATGGCCCTGTCCAGCGCGGCGTCGAACGCCGGGTCGCTGTAGTGGCTTTCGTTCCAGGCGCCGCCGCCACGATAGGCCAGCTCCAGGGACATCACGCCCAGTGGGCGATGGGCCCAGTAGGTGAGACTGAACGCGGCTTTGTCCCAGATTGGCCAGTATTGAGCGGCAGGTATCACCTTGAGGTTGAGGCGAATCCCGGCTTCCAGGCAGTTCTGTTGCAGGATCTGCGCGCAGTCCTGCTCATAACGGCCCTGGGTGTTGCCGACGATCAAGTCGATGTCCAGACCGTTGGGGAAACCGGCGTCGGCCAGCAGCTTTTTTGCCGCCGCCACGTCGCGCTCGCGCTTGGGCAGCGGGAAATATTCGGGGTGGGAGGGGGCCACATGGTGGTCTTCGCCCAAGGTGCCCATGCCGCGATAGGCGATCTTGAGCATCTGCGCGTTATCAGCGCACAGCACCACGGCTTTGCGGATGCGCAGGTCGGTGAAGGGCTTCTGGTCGCAGGCCATGCGCATCACCACGGTTTGCGCGGATTTGCAGGTCAGCAACTGCGCGCCCGGCAGGCGCTTGGCCAGGTCCAGCTCGGCCACCGTCACCCGGTACAGCACGTCGACTTGCCCGGCTTGCAGTGCGGCAAGGTGGGTAGACACGTCGGTGCCCATGTCGATGTAACGCAGCTCGTCGAGGTTGGCGGGTTTGCCCCAATAATCGGCGCGCTTGGCGAAGGTCGCCTGCTTGTTCACTGCGAACGCCACCAGCTTGAACGGCCCGGTGGCCAGCGGGTTCTTGGACCAGTCGTCGCCGGCCTTGAAGCTGCGGTGCACGATGGCGCACGTGAAGGCGTTGAGCATTTCCGGAATCGCCAGGATCGGCCGTTTCAGTTGCAGGCGGAACTGGTAGTCGCTGACTTTTTCGAAGGCCTTGATGTCCTGGAACGCGGTGCGGTTGACCGACTTGGAGTCGGCAGCGATCCAGCGTTCGATGTTGTGCTGCACGTCGTCGACGTTGAAGCTGTCACCGTTGCTCCATTTCACGTCCTGGCGCAGGTTGAAGGTCCAGGTGGTGAGGTCGTCGGACGGGCTCCAGCTTTCTGCCAGGTACGGGTGGGTGATGTTGTCGGCGTCGACCCAGGTCAGGTATTCCAGTGAATTGCGCAACAGGTTCGAGGCTTCGATCCAGGTGATCAGCATCGGGTCCTGGATTTCCTGGATCGCGCAGGCAAAGCGCAGGCTGCCGCCCTGGCGGGCCGGTGTGGCGTCGGCGGCCTGGGCGTCGCTGCCCAGTAAAGCAGAGCCCAGAAAGGTGCTGGCGCTGGCGACGGTGACGCCCAATAGCGCGGCGGTGCGCAGGAACTGGCGGCGGTTGATTTCAGCGCTTTTAACTTGCACACACAGGTCGTTGATGGCTGGATGCGGCGGGGCGCCGTCCAGGGTAGTCAAGTCTTTCATAAGCCTCTCCGGTACTTGCGAATATGCGTTTTTGTTGAACCGCAAGGGTCAGTGGCAAGCGCAGCAACGGCGCAGCACGAACCGCTGTGAAACCGGCAGAAGAACAAGGCGCAACGAAGTCAGAAGGCGGGCAATGGGATAGGACATAGGGGCAGCTCTCATGTTGTTTTTATTAGAGATGCCCGCAGTTTTGTCATTTGCGCAAAGATGGACAAACGACAAATTCTGCGCAGTAACCTTCTATAAATGCATGTTACCGATCCTTCCCAAGGCCACCTCTCGAGCTAGACGTGTTCAGCGTGGCAACAGGCGCGGGTCGAACGGGTAATCAGAGAGCAACTCGATACCGTGTTCGTGGATATAGATCTGTTCTTCGAGCTTCACGCCTTCGCCGCCGTCATCGTGGCCGATGTAGCTTTCCACGCAGATGGTCATGCCGGCTTCGAACACGCCGTCATAGCCCAGCGCGTCGATGTCTTCGCGGTGTACCACGTAAGGGTATTCACCGGTCATGCCAACCCCGTGCGCCAGGGCGAAGTAGCGGTTGTTTTTGTAATGTTCGGGAATTTTCCAGGCCATCTCCGCGTACTCCTTGAAGCTGCGCCCGGCCTTGAGCATTTCTACGTTGGTCTGCACTTGCTCGTAGGCGAGTTTGTACAGTTCCTGTTGCTTGGCGGTGGCGGCCTGGTCGCCACAGAGAAAGGTGCGCGAAAAGTCGGCGTAGTAGCCGAAGCGCCCGACCACGTCGGTGTCCAGCGCGACCAGATCACCGGCTTCAATAGGCCGCGTGCTGCACTCTTGGAACCACGGGTTAGTGCGTGGGCCGGAGGACAGCAGGCGAGTCTCGACGTAATCACCATCGGTGGCGATCACATGCTGGTGCAGATGCGACCACAGTTCGTTCTCGCTGATGCCCGGCACCAGTTTACTTTCCATCAGGCGCACACCCGTTTCAGTGGCGCGCAGGCTGGCGCGGATCATTTTCAGTTCGTTGGGCACCTTGATGCAGCGCGCACGCTCCAGCGGTTCCTGGGCGTCAAACACTTGGTAACCCAGCCGTTGCAGTTCGAACGCGGCGGCCGAGGTGGCGCTTTCGATGGCAATGCGTTTACCGCCGCCGCACTGGCGCACCAGTTCATCTATCTCGGCGGCCCAGTCGGCGGTGACGTTGTTCAAGAAGCTGTCGCAGAAGTAGTAGGAAATGGCTTTGGCCGGGCGCACTTCATCCACGGTATTCAGGCTTTCGGCCAGGTGCAGACAGCCGCCGAACTCGAAGATCACCACCGGGCCTTCTGCCGGTATAAAGGCATAACGCGCCGGGTTGCGTGCCGAGTACACCTGCATGTTGCGTGAGCCGGTGGCGTAGCGCATATGGGTGGGGTCGAACAGCACACAAGCGGCGTAGTCACGTTTTTTCAGTTCGTTGCGTACCCGTTGCAGGCGGTCCAGCTGGATTTGCTGGATTTCGTCATAAGTGGGCTCGCAGTCGGCGGGGTTGCGGTTGGGGCCTGACAGACTCATGGGTGTTCCTCGCAGGGCAAAGACAGTTTTTTGGTTTTTTATGGGGTGAATCAGTCGAGCAACTGGTCGCTGCGCACCAGGTTGCGTTCGGCTTGCAGGTGGGCTTCGGACAAACGTCCGTAAAGCTGTTTGGTGCGTTGGGCGCGGCCAATGATTCCGGGTTTCTCGGAGTAGGCGAAGATCGCGGTGTTGCGCTCGGTTGAGCCTTCCACGCGGGTGACGCGGTGCACTGAGAAACGGCCCTTGAAGATCTGCAAATCACCGGGGTTGAGCGCCAGATTCTGCACCCGTGAGCGGTCTTCGCCACGCACCACTTTGCCGACGGCGCCGAGGTTCTCCTGGCTGCGCGAGCGGATCATCGGCGCGTACTCGAACAGGCCACCGGCCTCGGGCTTCTGGGTCATCATGCTGACGATGAATTCGTTGGTGTCGAAGTGCCAAGGCTGCTCGGTGCCCTCGGGCATCACGTTGATCACCAGGCCGGCGAAAGGGTCGGCGTATTCGAAAATCTCCGGTTCGTCGAGGCAGGCGCCGATAAAGCGCTTCATCATTGGCGACACGTACAGGCGATGGATGATCGCGTCGGGGGCGATCATGTCGCGGGTCACGAATCCACTTGTGCGCTCCATGAACGTGCGGCGCGGGTCATCCTGGGGCAGGCTGGGGTCGTCTTCGGTGAAGTAGGGGTTGACCTTGCGTACTGAATAGAACGTCTTGCCCGACAGCGCCTGGCCTTCCAGGCGCGCCTGTTCCAGCACTTCGGGGCGCAGGAAGTTCTTCAGCAGGCAGCAACCGTCTTCGGCCAGTTCGGCACGCGCATGTTCAATTAATGCGCGCAGTTGAACATGGCCCGAATCATGTATGGGATACAGCGCTGTATTAATGATATCGCTGATATCACCGGTTTCGGCATCGGCAAGTTTAAGACTCATACACGGCTCCTGAAGTAGGCTGTTGTGTTGAGTCGATAGTTGCGTAAACCGGTTTGAAGTGGAAATTACAAGTTGTGATCGAATCCATCGGCAGGGGCGATAGTTATGTCAGGCGAACTGGATGGGGGCTTACTTAAAGTGTTTGTGGCAATTATCGAATGCCAGGGGTTTTCGGCGGCTGCTGAGCGTTTGCATAAAACCCAGTCCACCGTCAGCCAGAACTTGCAGCGCCTGGAGGAGATCGTGGGAACGCCGCTTATTCACCGCACCAGCCGCTCCATCGGCCTCACGCCGAGCGGCGAAACCTTTCTGATCTATGCGCGGCAGATCATCAAGCTGCACCTTGAGGCGGTCAGCGCGGCTCAATTACCCAATGAGCAGGTGTGTATCCATCTGGGTATGCCCGAGGACTACGCTCAATACTGCCTGGGCGGGATGCTCAAGGACTTTCAGGCGCAGTTTGCCCAGGTGCGCCCGGATATTTGCTGTGAGATGTCTACCGCGCTGGTCAGCCGCTTGCATCGCGGCGAGCTGGACTTGGTGCTGGGTGTTGAGCATGCGGGCCTGCAGCCGGGGGAATACCTGTGTGATGAGCCGTTGGTGTGGGTGGCGGCGCCGAGTTGGAGTGGCGTAGGGCGCCAGTCGGTGCCGCTGGCGGTGTACGCCGAAGGGTGTGCGTTCCGTGCCAATGCCGTGCAAGCGCTGGCCCAGGCCGGGCGTTCGTGGCAGGTGGTTTATACGAGTCAGAGCCCGCGCGGCATTGCGATTGCCATCGAGCAAGGCTTGTCGGTGGGCGTGATGGCACGGCGGCTGGTGCCGGAGGGCTGGCAGATTCTGGATGAGCAGCAAGGCTTCCCAGCCATTGCACCGGCGCGCCTGATGTTTTGGCGCTCGGTGGGTTGCCAGGTTCCGGAGGTGGAGGCGCTGGTGGAAATTTTGCAGCGCCAGTTGGGACGTTCAGGGTATTTGCACGGCCAACGCGTCCACGGCCTGCCGATGGGCCATGCGCTTGAGCAGTAGCAAACTTGCCAGTACCCAGCCGGCAATCCAGGCATGTACCACGGTAAATTCGCCACTGACCTGCAACAGCCAACCGCACAGCCCATTGGCCGAAGCACTGGCCAGCCCGTAGCTGACCATGCTCAGGCTCACCACTTGCAGGCTTTGCACCGGATCGAGGCGTGCACTGAGGTAGGCGGCCATCAAACCCCATGAAGGGAAATAGAACAGCGCGAAAAATCCGGCAGCGCACCAGCTCAGTAATAGGCTGGGATGCCCCAGCAGGCCGAGCATGGCGAGGCCGAATGCGCTAATGCTCAGCGCCAGCACCCGCAGTGCGCCCCAGCGATCCGCCAGCGAGCCCAATAGCAGCCCGCCGATGGCGCCGCCAATGCCGATCAACGTCCACATCGAGCCCGTAACCGCCGCACCGGCGTGCAGGCGGTCACTGACAAAGGCCGATAAAAAGTTGAGGAACGGTCCACTGATTGCGCCGATAAATCCGCTGAGTAACACAATGTGCAAGGCCACTGGCTGGTCGACGCACAGTTGCAGCCATTGTTTGAGCACTTGGGTGAATGCGGGCGGCTGGACAGAGCGGGGCGCTTGTTCGACGTGCGCAGCCAAGGTCCACAAGGTCAGCAGCGTGACCAGCAGCGTCAGGCCTGCACAGATCAACCAAAACTGGCGCAATGACAGACCTTGCAACAGTGCGATCAATAGCCCATTCAAGCAAATGGCAAAAGCGGCCCCCGACGACGCCAACCCCAGCACGCGGCTGCGATGAGTCGCCGGGATCACTTCTCGGGCCAATGCGGCAATCGCGTTCCAGTTCGACACCGCGCAGGCCGACACCAGCGCCAGGCATAGCGCAAACGGCACTACCCAAGGCGTGGCGACGGCCAGTGCCAGCAACACCGGGCTTAACACGATGGTCAGGCGCACCATATTGCGTGGGCTCACCCAGGCCGCGGCGATGCCGCTGGCAATCGAGGCACCCATGTAGAACAGCTGCAGCACGGCTGCAATCAAGGCGGCCTGGCTGTAGTTCAGTTCAAATACCCCACGGATCTGCGGCAATAAGGCGGAGTACAGAAAAATACTGAAACCGTGGGTGGTCGCGTTACAGGCGGTAAATACCAATGCCAGTAAACCGATACTTCGCCGCGTTGAAATAGGGGTGCTAGACATGGCGCGGCCTCGATTTAGTTGGCGAAGAGTCAATAGACTTAGTTGGAGGGAAGACTAACTTTTGTAGTGCGCGGGCAGCCAATGCTTAATTGTCTTAGTGTGCATGCGTTATACGCGTGCTATTTATTCGTCAGCGACGTGTTTAGTCCAAAAACGACATGATTGATTTCGGTCGAGTATTTTTCTCTGTGGGGGGAGTGCTACCGCTGGCCCAATACAAAAAGGTATGTTGTACGGGTATTTCTCTGCTCAATCTTCCTTGTTGATCGTTGTCGAGTGCTCTCCATGAAACGCAAAATGCCTGGTCTCAATGCCCTCAAAGCCTTCGAAGTCGCCGGCAGCACCGGCAGCTTTACCCGGGCTGCCGAGCTGTTGAACGTGACCCAGAGCGCGGTCAGTCGCCAGGTACGCCAGTTGGAAGAACAATTGGGGGAGAGCCTGCTGGAACGGCGCCACCATCACCTCGAGCTCACCAGCGCCGGGCGCGTGTTGTTGCGGGCGTTGCACCAGTCGTTCGACAAGATCGAGCTGACAGTGCGCAGCATCCAGCAGAAAACCCATTCCAACCGGTTGCACATCAACGCGCCGCCGACGTTTACCAGCCGCTGGTTGATGCCGCGTTTGGGGCGTTTGCGCGAGGCGCATCCGGAGTTGGAGCTGAGCATCACCACGTGCCTGCAAGACAGCTTGGCGCAGACCAGCACGCTCGATTGCGCCATTCGGTTC
The DNA here is from genome assembly GCF_044218855.1 of Pseudomonas sp. B19125. Taxonomy (NCBI): domain Bacteria; kingdom Pseudomonadati; phylum Pseudomonadota; class Gammaproteobacteria; order Pseudomonadales; family Pseudomonadaceae; genus Pseudomonas; species Pseudomonas sp. B19125. The sequence goes on along the minus strand of NZ_CP162589.1, from coordinate 3,999,877 downwards.
GGCAATGGCGAGTGGGATGGCCTGGACAGTTCGTTGCTGATTCAGGAGCGGCACATCGCGGTGTGCGCGCCGTCGCTGTATGCCCGGGAATGCAGCGATGGCGTGGATCTGAATCGCATGACCTTGTTGCATGTGTTGGCCAGTGAAGATCAGCGTTACTTGACGTGGAAGCATTGGCTGGACGCGGCGCGGATTCATGGGGTGGATACCCAGGGCGGCTATGAATTCGACTTGCTGGACCTGGCGATTCGGGCGGCAACGGATGGGTTGGGGATTACCATTGCCGACTGGCACATGGTCGCAGCGGAACTGGCCAGTGGGCAGTTGACGCAGGTGCTGAATGTGCATGTGGAAGGGCATCAGTCCTATTGGCTGGTGACCCGGCCGGAGCAGACGGATATGCCGCAGTTGCAGGTCTTCGGGCGGTGGTTGCAGGAGGAGATCTGGTTGGCGCAGCGGCAGTTGGAGCCTTCTACGGCGGCGGTTTAGCGCCTGAAGAACAGTCACAATAGTGTATTAGAGTACTGTTGATCGCTGCTAAGGATAAGGAGCCTGCTATTGAAATCGTTAGGGTTGGCGTTTGTGGTTTTGAGTATTTCCAGCAGCCTGGTGAACGCAGGCTCCGCGAGTAGAGAACAGGTGGACGAGGAGGCTATAACGGCATGCCGGCTGGTCACAAGCCTGGTGAGTCCTTCAATACTGAAATCATCCGCTTATTTTCCTGCGCCTGACGAAGTTGTCGCCTTTCTGATTCAGGGTATGAAGCCGCCACCTTCGATGAAAAATCAATTGGGGGCAGAGCTATGTTTATATTCCTTGCGCACTAAATCAGCACACTTGGCGGCGTGGGATGTGATGGCGAATTTTAAACGGGCACCCACGCCGATGCCCTCCGCAAAAGAGTTTTGAATTGGATAACTGTAGAGAACGTTGTCACCCGGCTCACGCGGTGAGCCGGGCAGTGTTAATTACATCGTCCATGACTCTGGAGAATGCACATCGTCGGGGTCATGGGCCGAACCGTCATCAGGATGAGGGCCTGGGTCATGTGATATCGGGTCGGTGTTGGAACCGCCTGAAACGAGCAAAAGTTCTTTCGCTGTCAATTCTCGCATTGTTCACTCCGTTTTATAGACTTTCATGGTGTCTGATCGCAGGTATTTTATGTGCAGTCAAGTTGAACGTTTAAGATTAAGTATGCACGGTACGAGCGACTAAACCTGCTTTTGAGGGCGGGCTATTGAGATTTAAATACATTTATATTTCTGAAATGTGCGATGGGAGTTACAGTTTATTTAAAATAGCTCGGGTGCGTTCTCAGTGCTTACAGTCGAGTAGAATCAAACCGGTCGGTACGCCGTCGCCATTTTTCCTCTGGGTATACAGCACCGAAAAAAACAACGCGGATTTCCACATGATGAGTGGGTGAGTATCCATGGGGATCAATCTGGCATCCAGGTCCTGCGCTTTCATCTGCCGTTGCCATTGTTGAAGGTCAAGCACGCTTGTTTCGGCGTTCATCGAGTAGAACAGTACGCAATCCAAATCGCCTGGGATGACTGTTGAGTCCAGAAAACTTCCACCTATCAGTATGATTTCAACGCTGATATCAGCCATCGCCAACTCTGCTATAGCAGCCTTAAGCCGTGCGCAGAGCAAGCGCCTTTTAGGATCTTTAGGCTCTGCAAAAAAGCGTGAAAGGGACGTTATATAAGGTGTTGAATTGATTGGGTTGCAGGTGGACTTATTGCCTATGAACGCTGGGAACTCCAGGGTCTTGGCGTTGGCGTAATGCTGTGAAAAAATCGAGTCTAAGTCGGTGTGGGTCATTCTGAATTTTCCCATTTAATAAAAGACGCTGTGTGAGGTGAAGACTGTTTTTGTTTTAATTGGGTGGGGCTGCGGGAGTGGACAATGTATTACGTGTCTGCTGAAGGGCGCAACGTGTTAAACCGGGGAGACTAACAAAGTAACGGATCAATAAAAGCTTCACACGGATTTTGGCAAAATGTCACATTTCGTTGGTAGCGTGATCGTTCCTGAGGAAATAGCTATTTCCAAGTGGCGTTGTCGCAAGCGTTATTTGTGCATGAGGCACAGGGGCGGAAATGAAATGGATTTTGTCATGGCAAAAGTAAAAGCACATTTTAGAAAGTCCCTGATTTATCCAGTTGGAGCGGTGCTGACTGAGGAAACGGTTAAATCGGTGTTTAACGCTCAGGCTAGGCTTGAGATGTATAAGCATAAGCCATGGCCTGTTTCGCCCGGATCGGTATCGGTTGTGTTGGCGCGCGAAAGTAAATCGCGGTGCTTCCAACATCCGCTGTTCGAGCATTATGCAACGAATAATGCGTTGGAGCCCTTGAGCAATAGAACGCCTACTGAACAACAGTATGTTGAGGTGTTTTCATCAGCACTTGAACAGTCTCTGGTCACTCTGAAGTACTCGACGATTTGTAAAATGTTGGAAGCCGCTGCCTGCGCACTCACAGGCACCATTGTGACAATCAGAGCGACGCGAGTGGGTGTCAGGCCTGATAAGCGTGGCTGCACAGTAGAGTTTGTTCAGCCATCTGATATACCAGCGGCACTTATGGCGCTTTGGAAGTATATGGCCGATTTACCGAGCAGTCGCCAAGACTTATTGGGTGCATCCGTTGCTACCGTAGGGTTGATGAATTGTCATCCATTCTTGGATGGTAATGGGCGGTTGGCACGCGTGTTGTTCAATGCCCTGATGGGGCGTACATCGCAAAACTACATTCCCTTATATGACTTTTATAACTGTTCGCCCGGCGCTCATGTATTGCGTATCCGGCAGGCTGAGCTATTTGGTGAGTGGGATGATTGGGTGCGCTTCCATTGCGACATCATTGGCTTTATGGCCGGGCACTAGGTTTATTTCCTCAGAGGGAGTTGAGGCGCCCATCAGGGCAAATAACCAACGGGCGGGTCATGGAAGGCTCTTTCCGTCACCAGGGAGTTATCAAATGCGTGTACTGACGGAAAAAGAATTGGCGCTTGTATCGGGCGGCCAGACGACGGTTGAGCCTGTTACTGATTGGGACCCAGGAGAGTTTGAGTGGTTGGGATCAAATGGCGGTTACACAGGACCGACCTGGACTTCGGGTAATACCAGCGTCACCGTAGGCGGCTCTGCTTCGGGAGGCGAGCTGTCGGGGGGAGTAGGTGTAACTGTTAAGTTCTAAGTTAAAAAGTGTGCCTTGATTGGCACACTTTCTATGAGTGACCGAATATGAAAAATACCTTATTCGCCTTGGCGCCGTTGCTGTTTTACACCGTCGCTCATGCTGCTGACCCGGCCAGTGTGCTAGGCCACGCATTCGGTTCTTTGAGCTGTGTGGAGCAGGAGGATCCTGATGGCCGCAGTACCTGTGAAGCCAGGGCACTGTCAAATGGAAAGGGTTGCTATGGCTTGTCCAGCCAGACTATGCGGGATAAGTGTTTGGATGAGGCCTTGTACCCCGTGAGCAGCGGAGAAATTGCATCAAAAGTAAAAAAGACCACTCTGGTCAACCCGCTGCCGTCGCCGGAAAAGGCGTTCACCGTGCCACCGAAGCCGCTGCTGTCGGAAGACGAAATTAAAAGGCTCGAGCGATCATTTGGACTAAAGAATGTGCCGCAATAGCCTCACTCTATGCGTGGTCGCACTCTTGCTGTCGAACCCAGTGAGTGCTGTCGAGTTGCAGGACATACAAGCCAAACTGTATGCCCCGAGTTCTATTCCATTACGCGGTCTGGAAGCATCAAGAATAGACGCTAATACGCTGCTTTCCGCCGTTCTGGCCAGGGCCCAGTCCAAGAAGCCCGCGACGCAAGTCAGCCTTGCTGATTGCGCAGTCCTCAATGTGGAAAATACGGCGACCGCCTGCAAACTCATACTGCTCGGTAATCACTTGAATGATGGGCACTTCGCGGCTTATGCGCAGGTCCTGGCGTCCATGACTGCTGAACAGCGTCGCCGAGCCGAACAGTTTATTGCTCAGTTGGATGTCGATACGCTCAAACGTGTGGGCGATCGGCAAGCCGGCTTATTGAAGCGCACTCAAATAGTATTAAGTAGTGAAGAAAATGATTATCTCAAAAGCGCTACCGACCCTTTGCTTGAAGTTGAAGTCAATGGCCACGCGGCAAAGGTCTTGTTTGATACGGGCGCGAGCGTGACAGTTATCAGCGAGTCTGATGCCCTCCGATATGGCGTTGAATTGATTAAGTTGCCGGTGGAAATCAATAGTTATTACAGCCGGCAATCGGTGAATGCCCAGTACGGCTTGATCAGGGAGATTAACCTTTCGGGCATTGAACTCAGGAACGTTCTGGTTGTAGTGGGCGGGTCGCTCAGTTTGTTTGGTTTGGACCTGATGTCTGGCTTCGACAATGTCATTGTTGGAAGTGAGCATATCACACTGAACGTAACCCCAGCGGAAATAGAGGCACTTGAAAAACAGTGCGTGGGCAGCGTATTTCTAGGCAGCTCTTATTCACGACAAACTCAGTTTTTATATGTGCTCGCTAATGTGGACGGTCAACAAACCGCTGCTTCCCTTGATACCGGTAATCTTTACTACTTAAGTGGTGGCGAAGCCAAGGTCGGTTCAGCGGGGAATGATCAGCAAAGCAAAATAATGACCGATGTGAGTGGTACCTCTCCCCGAACCATCACCCAGGCCACAATCAATCTGAACATTGGAGGGGGGGCGAAAGATGTTTCCTATACGACACTGGCCGAGCAAAAGTACCTGACGCCCTATGTCTTGGGATGGCCAGCGTTTCAAGACTACGAATTGATATGGAATACACATGAATCAAGAGCTTGCTACAAACAAAAAATCCCAGTTCAATAAGCGGCTGATGGCTGCCTGCTGTGCCCTGTTTCTTTCAGTCGCGCACGCGGCAAATATAGATGACGCGCGGGCGGCCTATAACCGTGATGACTATGCAAGTGCCTATTCTCTGGCTTCTACGCTAGCCAAGCAAGCTAACGATCCTGATGCTAGAAATATGCTCGCCGGATTGCTGTTCACGGGAAAGGGGCACAACCGCGATGTCAACGCCGCCCTAAACTTATGGACTGACTTGGCCCAGCAAAACTATGCCGCTGCACAAGCGACTTTGGGCGCCTTGTATCTGGACGGACAGGCGATTGGCGCAACTGACTATGTTAAGGCCAAGCATTATCTGGAACTTTCGGCAGCACATGAAGACCCGACCTCTATCTACAATTTAGGTTTTATGTATGAGTCCGGTCTGGGGGTAAGCAAGTCCATGCCCCAAGCCATTGAGTACTATAAAAAATCGGCACAACTAAATTATTCAAAAGCATTATTTCGCTTGGGCTCCTTGAGTGCTAACCACCTGATCGCGGACGCTAGCCCTGAGTCGGCTTGTCAATACTATGAAAAGGCAGCGAAAGCCGGACTTGGTGAAGGCGCTTTTCTAACTGGTAAATGTTTCGCCACGGGTGTTGGCATGCCCAAAAACCTGCCCATGGCCACCCAATGGTACACAGAGGCAGCGATGCTTGACGTGCCTCAGGCGCAAGCGAATCTTGGCTATATCTTCGAGAAAGGGCTTGGTCAGGCAGTCAATTTACCCGAAGCCTACAAGTGGTATTGGCTAGCCAGTGCACGGGTTCCCGAAGCCGGCAAGCGCCTGGAAGTTATCGAGAAACAAATGCCCACTCTCAGTGATGCTGCCGACGAGCAGACCAAAGCTGCATGGCGAAAGCAAATACAAATGTTCATCAACGATAACAATAACCGGCGCGGGCTAATGATCAATAAGTGAAAGCAACCATGAACGGATGCTGAGTAAAGCATCGGGCGTGCAGGGGTGTCAGGAGTGATTTGTGGGCGACAGGATATTTCGCAGGGCCGCGTCTGAAGCGCAGCGCGTCAAATGGCTGGGGGAGATTGTGCTGATCCGGCCGACATCCTTCACTTTTCTCATTATGTTCGCCTTGGGAATGCTGGTCTTGGTAAGCAGCTTTTTTATCTGGGGCTCTTACACCAAGCGCAGCACGGTGAGTGGTCAACTGGTTCCAGCCAACGGCCAGATAAAGGTCCGGACGCCGCAAACCGGAGTGGTGCTGCAAAAGTTTGTCGTCGAAGGGCAGTCCGTTGTCATGGGTGATCCTCTGCTGACTATTTCCAGTGAACGTTATGATGCCGGCGCCGACCCGGTGCAGGCACGCGTGAGTTATCAGCTCAAGCAACGGAGGGAGTCACTGGAGCAGGAACTCGATAAAACCCGGCAACTGCAACAGGCCGAGCGCGACAGTTTGACCAGTAAGGTGAGCACACTGCGTGATGAGCAAGCCAACCTGGCTGCGCAATTGGTCAGCCAGCGCGAGCGCGTGGCGCTGGCGGGGGATGCGTCAAATCGCTATCAGGGATTGATGCAAAAGGGCTATATCTCTATGGACCAGTTCCAGCAGCGGCAAGCCGAGCTTTTGGGACAGCGTCAAGCCCTACAGGGCCTGGATCGCGAGCGCAGTTCAATCACCCAACAATTCACCGAGCGCAACAACGAGTTGGCGGGGCTTGAAACACGCCAAGCCAATGCACTGGCGCCGATACATCGACAACTGTCGGGTATCGAACAAGAGCTGGCAGAGAGTGAAGCCAAGCGTACGGTATTGATCACCGCTCCAGGAAACGGTGTGGCAACGGCAGTTCTGACGGAAGTCGGCCAGACAGTGGACCCGTCGCGTACGTTGTTGAGCATCATGCCCCGTGACGCCCAACTGCAGGCTGAGCTCTACGCCCCGAGCAAAGCGGTGGGGTTTATCAGGCCGGGGGACGCCGTGCTGATCCGCTATCAGGCCTATCCCTATCAGAAGTTTGGCCAATATCACGCTCAAGTGGTGTCTATTTCGCGCACTGCCGTGCCCTCTGCGGATCTTGCCATTATGACGGGTGAGGTACCGGGGCTTTCGCGCAACGGCGAACAGCTCTACCGCTTGCGTGTACAACTCGACGAGCAGACCGTTATGGCCTATGGCAAGCCTCAGTTGCTGCAAAGCGGAATGCTGTTGGATGCCGACATCCTGCAGGAAAGCCGCCGCCTTTATGAATGGGTGCTGGAGCCTCTCTACAGCCTCACCGGCAAATTCTAGGAACCCCTCCCATGACTTTTCTTGACGCCATAGCCTTGCGTCCCGGGCGTCGTCTGCCCGTGGTATTGCAGACCGAAGCGACTGAATGCGGCCTGGCTTGCCTGGCGATGATTGCTGGATACCACGGGCATCGGGTCGATATGCTGGATTTGCGCCGCCGTTGCAGCGTCTCCCTCAAAGGTATTGCCCTCAAACAACTGATCAACAGTGCTCAGCAACTGCAACTGGGTGCTCGTGCTGTCACGTTGGATGTGGACGGCCTCGGCCAGCTCAAGCTGCCTTGTATTCTGCACTGGAACTTCAACCACTTTGTCGTACTCAAGTCCGTCGATCGGCAAGGCGTGGTTATACATGATCCTGCGCGAGGGTTGCGCCGGATCAATCATGAAGGTTTATCTCAAAGCTTCACCGGCGTAGCACTGGAATTGTGGCCGGACAGCGGTTTCGAGCTGCAAGAAGACAAACCAAGAATCAAACTCCTGAACATGATGGGGCGTATTAGCGGGCTGTATCGCTCGTTGGTGCAAGTACTGCTGCTGGCACTGACGCTCGAGGTCTTTTCCCTGATCACCCCGTTCTTGCTTCAGTGGACGATCGACAACGTCATTATCAGCGCCGACCACGATCTGCTCAGTACACTGGTACTGGGCTTTACCTTGTTATTGTTGATGCAACAAGCGGTCAGCGGCGTGCGTGCCTGGGTCATGATGCATTTGAGTACGCTGCTTTCCGTGCAGTGGCGTGCGAATGTCTTCAGCCACTTGTTACGGTTGCCCAGCCAATACTTTGAGAAGCGCTACTTGGGAGATGTGGTGTCGCGTTTCGGCGCCGTAGACACTATTCAGCAGACGCTGACGGCGGCGTTCCTATCGGCGATTCTCGACGGTCTTATGTCCGTCGCGACCCTTGCAATGATGCTGCTCTACAGTCCGGCCCTGGCCGCTATTGCGATCGCCACTATGCTGCTGTATGCCGTTGGACGCTGCCTTTGGTATCGACCGCTGCGCAATGCGACCGAAGAGCAAATCATCCATGCCGCACGTCAGCAAAGCCATTTTCTGGAAACGGTGCGTGGCATTCGCCCCTTGAAACTGTTTCAGCGCCAGGAAGAGCGTCGTTCAGCCTGGCTTGGTTTGTTGGTGGAGCAGATCAACGCTGGATTGCGCACGCAAAAGCTGCGGTTGCTCTATCAACAATTGAATGGGTTGCTGTTTGGCATTGAGAACTTGTTGGTGATTTGGTTTGGCGCAAGCATGGTGATGGATGGCCAGTTCAGCGTCGGGCTGTTGATCGCGTTTATCGCCTATAAAACGCAGTTTGATACCCGAGTAGGTAACTTGATAGACAAGTTTTTCGAGCTGCGTATGTTGCAACTGCAGGGCGAACGGCTGGCAGATATTGTTCTGCACCCACCGGAAGCAACCGCTTCCAGTGTCGACCTGCAGACACTCATGGATTGTGATGCGAGCATTGAAATCCAGGGATTGCACTACCGTTATGCCGAGCAGGAGCCCTGGGTGCTGGACAACCTCGACCTGCACATTGCTGCGGGTGAATCGGTGGCTATCGTTGGTCCGTCGGGTTGCGGCAAAAGCACGCTGATGAACGTCATGCTCGGTATCCTGCCGGCCACTCGGGGGCAGATTCGTATCGCCGGTATTGAATTGGCGCAACTGGGCCTGGATGGTTTGCGGCAACTGGTAGGTACTGTGACGCAGGACGATGTGCTGTTTGCGGGATCTTTGCGCGATAACATCAGTTTCTTCGACCTCAACGTGGATCAGTCCTGGTTGATCGAATGTGCCCGGATCGCGTCGATTCACAGTGATATCCAAGCCATGCCGATGGGTTACAACACTTTGGTGGGAGACATGGGCACGGTGCTCTCCGGTGGGCAAAAGCAGCGCGTGCTGCTGGCCAGGGCCCTGTATAAGAAACCGCGAATACTCTTTCTGGACGAGGCCACCAGTCACTTGGATGTCGCGTGTGAACAGCGTGTGAATCAGGCCATTCAGGGGTTGCGAATTACGCGCATCATGGTTGCCCACCGCCCTGAAACCATCGCCTCTGCGGACCGTGTCATCCGGATTCTGGCCGGTAGGGTGGTACATGGCGATGCTGACGGACCAACGAATAGCGCACATACCGCGAACACTTCGCCAGAGATGAAACAGGGCCAGGTATGAAGCAATTATCCTCGATCTTGATGATGGCCTTGTTGTGTTGTTCACGTTCTGCATGGGCCTTTGAGCCAGACGTTTTTGACACTGCACGCAACGTTTCCCGGCAAGCGGTGTATGACGATGCACGTGGCGAGCTGTCGTGTAGTTTTGGCCGGTTACCTGAACGTTTGCCGTTAGAGCAGGTGGTCGAACGGATTTTGTGCCACGACCCACAGACGCGTATCAGTTGGGCCAATGCCAAGGCTCAGGCTGCCCAGGTTGGGCTCAGCCAGTCGTCGTATCTGCCGCGCCTGGATGGGCGCGTTGGCAGTAATCGCGGCAATGGTCGGGTTGACTACGATGAACCGGCCTTACGTTCTGGTGAAGGGCACCGGCGGCGCGACAGCGCCAGTCTTGAGCTCAGTTGGGTGTTGGTGGATTTCGGTCGACGCGGGGCCGCCTTGCGCAATGCCCGCCAGTTGCTGGTGGCTGCCAACGCTACCCAGGACGCCATGTTGCAGCGTACTTTTGTTGAGGCAGCGCAGGCTTATTACGATGCCTTGTCATCTCAGCGCAGCTTGGCCGCCTCGGTGCAGATCACCGAATTGGCGGCTCGCAACCTGGAAGCGGCGGATGCCAAATACAAAGCCGGTGCGGCCGCACTTTCTGATCGCTTGCAGGCGCAAACAGCGTTTTCCCAGGCTAATTTGCGCCAGATCCGCGACCGTGGAGCATTGCATAACGCTTTGGGTGTGATTGCCTTGCGCATGGGGCTATCACCCCAAACGCCTCTGCAGTTGGCGGGTGACCTCACTCCACTGCCGGACACTCAGTTCCTGCAGGCGGTCGATGAGTTGTTGACCCAGGCGCGTCAGGATCACCCGGCAGTACTCGCCGCACATGCTAGGCTCAGGGCCGCTCAGGCGGCCGTTGATGAGCGACGCGCTGCCAACCTTCCGAGCCTGGCACTGACCGCCGACCTGACGTACGCACGTAGCCAGCAATCGAAGATATTCAATGGCGATGAGCGTGAGCGGGACCGCAGTATCGGTTTGCAGTTGAGCATCCCGATCTTTGACGGTTTTGGCCGGACCTACCAGATCCGCCAAGCACAAGCTCGTGTCGACGCGGGCCGAGCAGAACTGGCTGAGGTTGAGCAAGAGGTCGCGCTAGACCTATGGGCCAGTTATCAGACGTTGAATATTGAGACCCAAAGTCTGCAGCGCACCAGCGAGTTGGTCGATCAATCACGCCAGTCGCTGGAGGTCATCCAGGGCCGTTATCACGCCGGGGTGGGCAGCATGATTGAGTTGCTCAATGCCCTGACCGCGTATTCCGGTGCCGAGCAAGAGCATATTCAAACCCTCAGCCGCTGGCAGACGTCACGCCTGAGGTTGGCGGCCAGTCTTGGTCGTCTGGGGTTTTGGGCTTTGTAACCCGTGTTGAGTGTTGACTTGAACAGTAGTCATCTGCACGCCGCTCAAATCCACACTCATCACTGCTAACCTGCATTTTCCTCACGTTACCCCACCCAATAAGTCGTTTGCCCGCCCCCCTAACAACGACAAAACTGCATGTCACTCGCAAAACAACAACGTTGGGCAAACCACATGCAATTCGAGCGCAATTTCTTTAACGGTCAATTCGTCGAACCCGCCAGCGACGCCCTGATCGCCGTCTACAACCCTGCCAATGAATCCCTGGTCGGCCATGTCAGCGCCGCCACCGCCGATGAGGCCATTGCCGCCGTCGACGCCGCCGCCCGCGCCCAGAAAACCTGGGGCACGCTCACCAGCATCGAACGCGCCGAGCACCTGCGTGCCTTCGCTGATGCCTTGGACAGCCACGCCGAAGCCATCGGCACGGCTTTGGCCAGCGAGTCCGGCAAGAGCGTCACTGACGCCAGCAACGAAGCCCGCTACGCCGCGCAAATTACCCGTTACCACGCCGAATGGGCCCGCCGCATCGAAGGCGAAATCATCCCCAGCGATACCTCGGACGAAAACCTGTTCCTGCACCGCGAGCCGATTGGTGTGGTGGCCTGTCTGATCCCGTTCAACTACCCGGTCTACACGCTGTTGCGCAAGATTGCCCCGGCGCTGATCGCGGGTAATACCGTGGTGGTGCGGCCCAGCAACAACACGCCACTGTCGGCGTTTGAAATTGCCAAGGCAGTGGTGACAGCCGGTATTCCAGCCGGTGTGATCAACATCCTGACCATGGACCACGCCACCGCCGCCAGCGTCTGCACGCACAAGGCCGTCGGCCTGATCACCCTCACCGGCAGCGTGAACGCCGGGCGTATCGTGCTGGATTACTGCAAGGCCAATATCGCCAAGCCATCCCTGGAATTGGGCGGCAAGACCCCGGTAATCATCGAACCGGATGCCGACCTGGAAACAGCCGCCAGCGCTATCGTTGCGTCCAAGACCACCCACTGCGGTCAGCTGTGTACGGCGGTGGAACGCGTGTATGTGCACGAAAGCATTTACGACCCATTCCTCGCATTGCTGAAAACCAAGATCAGCGCGGTGAAGTTCGGTGACCGTTCCACGGACGAAAGCCTGATGGGCCCGTTGGTCAACGCCAGCTCGCAAAAGAATATCCACGCCATGGTCGAGCGCGCCGTCGCTGCCGGTGCTGTACTGGAAACAGGTGGTGTGCTGCCAGCCGGGCCGGGCCATTTCTATCCGCCGACCTTGCTCAGCGGTTGCCGCCAGGACATGGAAATCATTCAGGAAGAAATCTTCGGTCCGGTGTTGCCGGTGCTCAAGTACCGCGACATCGACGAAGCGCTGGCCATGGCCAACGACCATCAGTTCGGCCTGTCATCAGTGCTCTACACCGAGAACTACCGCACGGCGATGAAAGTGGCGAATGCCATCGAAGCCGGCGAGCTGTACGTCAATCGCACGCCGGCAGACCCGTATCAGGGCTTCCACGCCGGCTGGAAACGCTCAGGGCTGGGCGGCGATGACGGTAAGCACGGGATGCTTGAGTTTACCCAGACCCGCCTGGTGGTCATGAAGTACTGATCCACGCGCACCTGTTGCACCTTTAATAAAAACAATTATCAGGGCGCCCGCGCAGCGGGTGCCTGAGGTCCACATGATGTCCAAGCCTGCACCCGTTGCCCAGGTTTCCGTTGCCGTGCCCGCGGCAAACGACACTGCCAGCCGTTATTTCCAATTGCTGTTGCTGGTACTCGCCGCCGGCGCGATCTACCCGATCCTCTACCTGCGCCAGGTCTACCAGACCACCATGCTCGACGTGTTCCAGATCAACCACAGTCAACTGGGCTACCTGTACTCCATGCTCGGCACGATCTTTTTGCTTAGCTACCTGCCCAGCGGCTGGCTGGCCGACCGTTTGCCGCCACGCTTTTTGATCTTCTTCTCGCTGGTCGCCACCGGCGCACTGGGCCTGTGGTACGCCAGCGTGCCGTCAATGACCGGCCTGATGATCATTTTCGGTTGCTGGGGCCTGACCACTGGCCTGACGTTCTGGGCCTCGGTGCTCAAGCGCGTGAAGATGATTGCTCATCAGAGTGAGCAGGGGCGGTTCTTCGGCATTCTCGATGGCGGTCGCGGGCTGGTGGAAGCCTTGCTGGCGACCGTGGCCCTGGGCCTGTTTGCCTATGCCACCGAAACTCAAAGCCAGTCGGCGGCCCAAGGCTTCAAGCACGTGGTGTACCTGTACTCGTTTATCTGTATAGCCATTGGCTGCGGGCTGGTACTGCTCAAAGATCCCAAGTCTCTGGCCGAGACGCCAGCGGTAGAGAAGGGCAAGTTCAACCTGATCGCCGACCTGACCACCCTGGTGAAAATCCCCGAGCTGTGGCTGGTGACCGCCATCGTGTTCTGCGGTTATCACATGTTCTGGGCTACCTACAGCTTCTCCGACTACTTGCAAGGCAGCGGCATGACTGCGGTGATGGCCGGCACCATCACCACCATCAAACTGTGGATGCGCCCCATCGGCGGCATCGGCGGCGGCTGGCTGGGCGACAAGTTCTCGAACATCTCGGTGCTGATCGTCGCGCTGGTGCTGGTGACCCTGGCGATGGTCGGGCTGATCGTGCTCCCGGCGCTCAACAGCCTCGGCCTGCTGATCGGCACGGTGATCTTTATCGGCCTGATGACCTATGCGATTCGCGGTCTGTACTGGGCGATTCTCGACAGCTGCGACATTCCGCTGCGCATCACCGGCCTGGCCATCGGCATCGTCTCGGTGGTGGGTTACCTGCCCGACACCTTTATCCCGCTGATCAATGGCTACCTGACCGATACCTACCCAGGCAAGGCCGGTTACAACCTGTATTTCGGCTACATCGCCTTTATCGGCGTGCTCGGGACGCTTGCGGCCCTGACGCTGCGCGCTCGAATCAATCGTAAAAAAATCAACCAGACAGGTGCCTGAGATGAAAATCGTCGCCCTTGAAACCCATATCGTTGCCGTCCCACCACCGCATATCGGTGGCATGTATTGGCTGTTTGTCAAACTCAAGACCGACTGCGGCATTGAAGGTGTCGGTGAGATTTACGCCGCCACCTTTGGTCCCAAGGCCATGCTGCCGATCATCGAGGATGTGTTCGAGCGCTACCTGCTCAACCACGACCCGCACCACATCGAGCGGTTTTTCCGCCAGGCTTATTCGAGCGGTTTCACCCAGCGCCCGGACCTGACCATGATGGGCGTGGTCAGCGGCCTGGAAATGGCGTGCTGGGACATCATCGGCAAAGCCGCCAACAAGCCGGTCTATGAGCTGCTGGGTGGCAAGGTCAACGAGCGCCTGCGTTCCTACACCTACCTGTACCCGGTCAACAGCAAGGGCGAGTACGACTACGACGACCCGGACCTGGCCGCCGAGTGCGCCATCGAGAATATGAACAAAGGCTTCACCGCCGTGAAGTTCGACCCGGCCGGCCCGTACACCGCGTACTCCGGCCACCAGATTTCGCTGGAAGTGCTGGAGCGTTGCGAGACTTTCTGCCGCAAGATCCGCGAGGCGGTGGGCGACAAGTGCGACCTGTTGTTCGGCACCCATGGGCAGATGGTGCCGTCATCGGCGATCCGCTTGGCCAAGCGCCTGGAGAAATACGACCCGCTGTGGTTCGAAGAACCGGTGCCGCCTGGCCAGGAAGACGCGATGGCCCAGGTCGCGGCCAAGACCAGCATCCCGATTGCCACCGGCGAGCGCCTGACCACCAAGTACGAGTTTTTCAAACTGCTGCAGGCCGGCGGCGCGTCGATCCTGCAAATGAACGTGGCGCGTTGCGGCGGGCTGCTGGAGGCGAAGAAGATCGCGAGCATGGCAGAAGCCTATTACGCGCAAATCGCGCCGCACTTGTACAACGGGCCGATCGGCGCGGCGGCGAGTTTCCAGCTGGCCACGTGCACGCCGAACTTCCTGATCCAGGAAAGCATCATGACCTGGGGCGGTTTCCACGCCGAAGTGCTGACCAAGCCGCTGCAATGGGAGGACGGCTACATCATCCCGTCCACCGAACCGGGCCTGGGCGTGGAGCTGAACATGGACGTGGTGCGCAAACACACGCCGTACACCGGCGAGCGTTTGCACCTGCAGATGGCGCCGACGCCAGCTGACGTCAAAGACACTTCGCCCGCCAAGGGCTGATAAAAACGACTTACGCGGTAACCGTGAATGACATATGACTACATCATCGCCGGCGCGGGTGCTGCCGGCTGCGTTCTGGCCAACCGGCTTTCCGCTTCGGGCGAATACTCGGTGTTGCTGCTGGAAGCCGGTGGCAAAGACAGTTCCTGGTGGTTCAAGATCCCGGTCGGATTCGCCAAGATGTATTACAACCCGACCTTTAACTGGATGTACTACAGCCAGCCGCAAAAACACTTGGCTGGCCGGGAAATCTATGCGCCGCGCGGCAAGGTGCAGGGCGGTTCGGGTTCGATCAACGCCATGATCTACGTGCGCGGTCAGGCCCATGACTTCAATGACTGGGCGGCCAACGGTAACGACGGTTGGGGTTTCAAGGATGTACTGCCGTACTTCCGCAAACTGGAAAATCACCCGCTGGGCGACACCGAGTACCACGGTGGCAGCGGCCCCATCAGCATCACACCGATGAAGGGCCAGACCCACCCGATTTGTGACGTGTTCCTCAAGGGCTGCGAACAGCTCGGCTACGGCCTCAGTGATGACTTCAACGGCCCCCATTTCGAAGGCGCGGGCCTGTATGACGTCAACACCCGCAATGGCGAGCGCTGCTCAAGCAGCTTTGCGCATTTGCATCCGGCGCTCAGTCGCACGAACCTGACCGTGGAGTTGCATGCACTGGTTGATCGTGTGCTGTTTGATGACCAGCAACGCGCCAGCGGGATTCGCGTGTCCCAAAAGGGCGTGGTGCGCACCTTTAAGGCACGCAAGGAAGTGATCCTTTGCGCGGGTGCCGTCGACACGCCGAAGATCCTGCAACTGTCCGGCGTGGCCGATCAGCAACTGCTGGCTGAACACGGCATCCCACTGGTCAAGCACCTGCCGGCCGTAGGTGAAAACCTGCAGGACCACTTGTGCGCCAGCTACTACTACAAGGCCAATATTCCCACCCTCAATGACGAACTCAGCTCTTTGTTCGGCCAGCTGAAACTGGGCCTGAAATACCTGTTCACTCGTAAGGGCGCGTTGGCGATGAGCGTCAACCAGGCCGGTGGTTTCTTTCGCGGCAACGACCAGCAGGCGGACCCGAACCTGCAGTTGTACTTTAACCCGCTGTCGTACCAGATTCCGAAAAACAACAAGGCCAGCCTCAAGCCCGAGCCGTATTCCGGTTTCCTGCTGTGCTTCAACCCGTGCCGGCCGACCAGTCGTGGCACCATCCGCATCGCCTCGAACAACCCGCGGGATGCGGCGTTGATCGATCCGAACTATCTGAGTACGCAAAAGGACATTGACGAAGTCATCCAGGGCAGCCGCTTGATGCGCAAGATCATGCAGGCACCTGCGCTCAAAGGCATCACGGTGGCCGAGGTGTTGCCCGGCGCGGCCGTGCAGAGCGACGAGCAGATGCTGCAATACTTCCGCGAAAACAGCGGCTCGATCTACCACCTGTGCGGCTCCTGTGCGATGGGCTCGGACCCGCAGATGTCGGTGGTGGACAAGCGCTTGAAGGTGCACGGGTTGCACGGCTTGCGCATTGTGGACGCGTCGATTTTCCCGAATGTGACCTCGGGTAACACCCATGCGGCGGTATTGATGGTGGCGGAGAAGGGCGCCGACCTCATTCTTGAGGATGCCTGAATGTGGGAGCTGGCTTGCCTGCGATAGCGGCGGGTCAGTTGGCCCATTTGCTACTGGGAGACCGCCATCGCAGGCAAGCCAGCTCCCACAGTGTCTGTGGCAGCCTCGCAGAGTTTGAATTGAAATACAGCCAGCTCCTACAGGGTCTGTGACAGCCGCATCGAGCTTGATTTGAAATACAGCCAGAATTGTGGGAGCTGGCTTGCCTGCGATAGCGTCGGGTCAGCTGGCCCATTTGCTACTGGGAGACCGCCATCGCAGGCAAGCCAGCTCCCACAGGGTCTGTGGCAGCCTCGCAGAGTTTGAATTGAAATACAGCCAGCTCCTACAGGGTCTGTGACAGCCGCGTCGAGCTTGATTTGAAATACAGCCAGCTCCCACAGGGGCTATAGCAGCCCTTGAAAGGTCGACTACCAGCCGCGCAAGCGTTCCCAGCGTTGCACTTCACCGTTGTGCAACACGGCGTTATAGTTGCCGAACTGCGCCCCCGTGGCGCAGGCATGATTGGGCAGAATACGCAGGCGCGTACCGAGCGGAAATTGCGTCACCACATCCACGCCGCCCGCTTCGAACCGCGCCACGCCATGTTCCTGGTTGGCGCTGCTCAACAGCAAGCCGTCGATCAACTCCCCGTGCTCATTGCACACCTGGCCATAACCAAAGTCGCGTTTTTGCGCTTGCGTGCCGCGATCCCGGCTCATGGCCATCCAGCCGGCATCGGTGATGATCCAGCCTTTTTCCGCTTGATGGCCGATCACTGTGGTCAGCACGCTCAAGGCCAGTTCCTCGGTGCGGCATACGCCGATGTTGTGCATCACCAGGTCAAAAAACGCATACACACCCGCGCGCAGTTCGGTCACGCCTTCAAGGCTTACGGCCGACAACGCGGTAGGCGTGGAGCCGACACTGACCTGATCGCAGGCCATCCCGGCGGTACGGATACGTTGCGCCGCTTCAACGCAGCGTGCGCGTTCCTGTTCGGCGATGGCCTGCAACGCTTCAGGCGTATCCAGGCCGTAGCTTTCCCCTGCGTGGGTCAATACGCCGACGAGGCTGTCACCGAGCAGTCGGGCGATGTCGAGCAATAACGCGTCCTGCGGCTTGACCCCGGAACGGTGGCCGTCGCAATCAATCTCGATCATCACGGCAAAGGTTTCACCCTGCTCGCCGCCGAAATCGACGATGGCCCGGGCGCCGGCGAGGCTGTCGGTGATCAGCGTCAGCGCGCAACCCCGGCGGCGCAGCGCCAGGGCCTGGGGCAGTTTGTGCGGGGCCATGGCGACGGCGTAGAGGATGTCCTGGATGCCCAGCTCAAAGAAATATTCGGCTTCCTTGAGCGTCGATACGGTGATGCCACGGGCACCGGCCGCTATCTGCGCGGCCACCACTTCGGCGCACTTGTGGGTTTTGACATGGGGGCGCAAATGCACACCCAGGCTGTCGGCACGCTGTTGCATGCGCTGGATGTTGCGCTGCATTTTCACGCTGTCTAGCAATGCTGCTGGGGTGTCCATGGTTAACGCTCCACAAGGGCGGACAGCGGCCAAATTGACGGCCTGTCCAGGACTGGATATGTTGTCTTGCATGAAAAAGACCTCTCCCGAAGAAACCACCCTGATCAGCCAGCTCGAACAGATTGCCGAAGGCTTAAGCAAAACCTTCAGCCCGTTCTGTGAGGTCGTGCTGCACGATTTGCGCGACCCGCAGCAGGCGATCCTGGCGATCCATAACAACCTCTCCGGGCGCTCGCCGGGCGACCCGACCACCGAGTTGGGCCTGGCGCGGATTGCCGACCCCGACTACCCGCAGATCATTGCCAACTACCGCAACCAATTCAGCGATGGGCGCCAGGTCAAAAGCACCTCGATCGGCATCAAGGACACCAGTGGCAAGTACGTCGCGGCCTTGTGCATGAACGTCGATCTCTCATTGTTTCGTGGCCTGCAGGGCATGCTTGAGCAATTTGGCTCGGTCACTGGCGACACCCTTATCGAATCCCTGGAGCCGTCCGGCGCCGATGTGATTCGCACCCGCATCGACCAGTTCGCCGCACGCCTGGCCACCACCCCGCGCGCGCTCAAGGCGGCGGATCGACGGCTGTTGCTGCAAGAGCTCAAGGACTCGGGCTGCATGGACATTCGCCGGGCCATGGAGACCGTGGCCGCGCACCTGGGCGTTTCACGGGCGGCGGTCTACACCTACGCCAAGTAGCGCGCCACAGCTTCAATCTCCACCAGATAACCGTGGTGCAACTCGGGCACCGGCACCACCGCGCGGGCAGGGCGGTGCTCGCCCAGCGCGGCGGCGTAAATACGGTCGAATTGCGGCCAATGCTGAACCCCGGCCACATACACCGTGACCTTCACCAGATCCTGGGGCGAGCCGCCGGCGGCTTTCAAGATGGCCAGCAGGTTAGCCAGCGCCAACTGGGCCTGTTCGGCAAACGATGCTTCAAGGTTGTGGCGCCCCTGCGGGCTCACCGGTAATTGCCCGGAGATATACAGCGTGTCGCCGTGGCTGACGGCCTGGGAGTAATGCCCGGCGGGCGCCGAGGCGGCCTCGGTGTGGATGATGTTCATGACGCCTCGCTGAGCAACGCGGCGTAGCGCGCGATGTCGACATTGCCACCAGTGACGATAATGCCCACGCGCTGGCCCTTGAACCGCTCGCCCAGCTGGCGCAACGCCGCCAGGCCCAGGCAGCCGGTGGGTTCGACCACCATTTTCATGCGTTGCATAAAGAACTTCATCGAGGCCACCAATTGCGCGTCGGAGACGGTGAGGATGTCGGTCACCTTGTCGCGGATGATCGGGAAGGTGTAGTTGCCCAGGTGTTGGGTTTGCGCACCGTCGGCGATGGTCGCCGGGGTGTCGATGTGCACGATGCTGCCGGTCTGGAATGAACGCTGGCCGTCATTGCCTGCTTCGGGCTCAACGCCAAACAGTTGGCAATCGGGTGCCAGCGCACGGGTCGACAACGCGGTGCCCGAGAGCATGCCGCCACCGCCCAGGCCGACGAACAGGGCGTCCAGAGGGCCGGTGAATTCCAGCAGTTCCTTGGCGGCCGTGCCTTGGCCGGCGAGGATGTGTGGGTGGTCGTAAGGCGGGATCAACGTCATGCCATGCTCAACCGCCAAGGTGCGGCCGATTTGCTCACGGTCCTCGTTGAAGCGGTCATACAGCACCACGCTGGCGCCATATTCCCGGGTGGCGGCGACCTTGGCGGCGGGCGCGTCGGCGGGCATCACGATGGTCGCCGGCATGCCGAGCAATTGGGCGGCCAGCGCAATACCCTGAGCATGGTTGCCGGAAGAGAACGCCACCACCCCGGCCTTGCGCTGGTGTGCGTCAAACTGCGACAGGGCATTAAACGCACCGCGAAACTTGAACGAGCCAGCGCGTTGCAGGTTTTCACACTTGATGAATACCTGGGCACCGGTTTCAGCGTCGAGGGTGCGTGAGGTAAACACCGGCGTTTGATGGGCAAAGCCTTGCAGGCGTTGGGCGGCGGCGACGACATCTGAATAGTCAGGCAATTGCATGGGCGGACCTCGTGGGCGGACTTGGATAAAATATCTATATCAAGACAAATAGTAAAGGTCGGCTTGTCACCCAGTGCATAAACGCAATGTTGAAAAGAGCGTGGTGATCAGCAGCGATATTAAATAGAATGAATCTCATTTGAGACTCACTCGCGCTGCGCAGGTTGCTTTTCATGACTGATGCTGTTGCCCCGACCCACACTGGCGAAATGACCCTGTCGCGTTTGTACCGCGACCATCGCAGCTGGCTCGAAAGCTGGTTGCGGCGGCGCCTGGGCAATGCCTGGGATGCGGCGGACCTGAGCCAGGACACCTTTGTGCGGGTGCTGGCCAGTGCCCAGCCGATTGCGCAGATGCAGGAGCCACGGGCGTATCTGGTGACGGTCGGCAAGCGTTTGCTGGCCAACTTTCATCAGCGCCGCAGCCTTGAGCAAGCCTATCTGAAGGCGCTGGCGAATTTGCCCGAAACCTGCGTGCCGTCGCCCGAGCAACGCTGGCTGGTGCTGGAGACCTTGCACGCTCTGGATGAGTTGCTCGACGGTTTGCCGCGGGTGGTGCGGCGCGCGTTTCTGTGGAGCCAGTTGGAAGGCCTGGGTTATCGCGAAATTGCCGAGCGGCTCGACGTCTCTGAGCGCACGGTCAAGCGCTACATGGCCCAGGCCTATGAACATTGCCTGTTGGTGGCCCTATGAGTCACGAGGTTGCGCGTGCTGCGGCGCAGTGGTTGGCGTTGTTGGAGTCCGGAGCGGCCACCGAGCGTGACCACGCCAATTTGCAGGCTTGGCGCGACAGCCACCCTCAGCACGAACAGACCTGGCAGAAAGCCCAGTCGCTACGCCAGCGCTTGCGTGACTTGCCCCAGGCCGTGGCGATGGCCAGCCTCGACCGCCCGCAACCGGGGCGACGTGCGTTGCTCAAGCGGGCCTTGGGCGTAGCGGCGCTGGTGCCGACCGCCTGGCTGATCAGCCGTCAGTTGCCCATCGAGGCGTGGCGGGCTGATTTGCACACCGCCACCGGCGAGCGCAAACGCCTGCCGTTGGCCGATGGCAGCAGCTTGCAACTCAACACGGCGACGGCGGTGGATGTTGACCTGGCGCAGCGGCGCATCACGCTGGTGGACGGCGAGTTGGCGCTGACGGTGCCGGGCGCGGCAGCGATCAGTGTGCACACGTGCTACGGCCAGGTAGAGGTGAGCCAGGCTGAAGTGTGCGTACGGCAATTGGCGTCCGGCTGCCGCGTGTCGGTGTTCAAGGGCGCGGTGCAGGTGCGTGATCTGGCCGGGCAATTGACGACGTTGAACAGCGGTCAGCAAGCCTCGTTAAAGCCTCACGGGCTGAGTGCCAGGGCGGCGTTTGATGTGCAGCAACTGGGCTGGCGTGACGGTGTATTGACCGCACAGAACCAACCCTTTGGGGATTTCCTGCGTGAGCTGGAACGTTACCGCCCTGGCGTGTTGCGCTGGGACCCGAGCCTGGAAACGCTGCGGGTCACCGGCAGCTTTCGCCTGGATGACACCGACCGCATCCTCACACTGCTGGCCCAGACCCTGGGGTTTGAGGTGCGAGCGCGCACGCGGTATTGGGTGACACTCAGCCGAACCCTGGCTTGACGCTTCACGCTGGCCATCAGGCTCCTAGTGGCAGAGGCTTGCCACAACAGGTGGGCTTGGCATAACAGTCCTGCTTGCCACAGGAAGTTAATCCATTTCCAGGGACCTAAATCACATGCGCGCGCTGCAATTCGGTCAAAGACTGTGCCTTGAGTTGCGCCAGCGCCGGGTCACGCCGGTCCCTTGGGTGTGGCAGGTCGACTGCCAGTTCCCGGCGAATACTGCTCGGCCGGTTGTCCATCACCAGCACCCGGTCACTCAAGTACAGCGCCTCGTCGACATCGTGGGTCACCAGCAGCAAGGCAATCCCATGGTGCTCGGCCAGTTGCAGCAGCAAGTCCTGCAGTTTCATGCGGGTAAAGGCATCCACTGCGCTGAACGGCTCATCAAGCAATAACACCTGCGGGCGTGAATACAGCCCGCGTGCAATGGCCACGCGTTGCGCCATGCCGCCGGACAAGGCTTTGGGCAGCGCCTGGGCGAAGCCGGTGAGGCCGACTTCTGCGATCAACTGGGTAACCCAGGCCTTGTCATAGTGGTTGTCATCGCGCAAACCGATGTTCTGTTCCACCGTCAGCCAGGGCATCAGCCGTGGTTCCTGGAACACAAAGGCAACTTCGCCTTCGGGGCTGCGCAGTTCGCCCTGGAAGTCGGTCTCCAGGCCGGCGACGATGCGCAACAACGTGCTTTTGCCACAACCGCTGGGCCCGAGCAGGCTGACGGTTTCGCGCGGTTGCAGCGCCAACTGCACGTTGTTCAGCACCGTAATGCCGGCAAAGCTTTTGCGCGCCACGCGAAGCTCCAATAACGCTTTCATACTCATTGCTCCGCGCCTTCGCCTGTGAAGGTGTCGCGCCAGGCCAGGCAGCGTTTCTCCAAGGCTGCGAGCAGGCCATCGCTGAGCTTGCCCAGCAGTGCCAACACGGTAATGGCGGCCAGCACGATGTCTGGCCGTGAGGTTTCCCGACCATCGCTGAGCAAGTAACCGAGACCCTTGGTGGCCGCGATCAGTTCGGCCGCCACCAGGAACATCCACGCCAGGCTCAAGCCGCTGCGCAGCCCCGTGAACAGGCCGGGCAGGGCGGCGGGCAGCAGAATCCGGCGCACCAGGCGTGCTCGGCTGAAACCGTACATTTGCCCGACTTCCACCAGCTTGCGATCAATATCGCGAATCGCCGCGACACCGTTGAGGTACACCGGAAAGAACGCGCCAATCGCGATCAGCACGACCTTGGAGGTTTCATCGATACCCAGCCACAGCAGCAACAGCGGCACCCAGGCCAGGCTCGGAATCGAGCGCAGCCCGGCGAAGGTCGGCTCCAGATACGCTTCGGCTTCACGGCTCAACCCCACCCAGGTGGCAAACACCAGGGCCAGGCTGGCACCGATGGCAAACCCCGCTAGTACCCGCAGCAGGCTGGCGCTGATGTGTTTCCACAACGCGCCTTCGGCCAGGTCGGTGAGGGTCACTGCGATGTCGCTGGGGGCCGGCATCTGGTAGGACGGCAGCCAGCCGATGCGTACCACGCCCTCCAGTACCAGCAGGATCAGTACCGGCAGCACCAGGCCCTTGAGCCGTTTTGGCCAGGCGCTTCGGTTGATCACCACGGGTGCCGGTAGCGGCAGTGCTTGGCTTTTATCGGTCATCACGCCTCCCTTAAGGCTTGGGCAGGGTTTGGCCAAACGAAGTGTCGATCAACTGATCGATCACGGGGTCGACATCCACGCCACGACGGACTAATTCCTCAGACACCAGGATCGGCGCGGCGGCCTTGGATGACGCCACGTCCCTGGCGCTCAGCAGCGGGTTGCTCAAGTCGGTGCGCGACAATTGCAGCTTGGCCACTTCCAGCGGCAAGCCGGCTTCGTCTGCGAGCAATTTGACGAATTCATCCGGGTGCTTCACGGCCCAATCACGCGCCTTCTCATAGGCCCCGAGGACCTTGGTGATGGTTTGTGGGTGCTGTTTGGCGTATTGCTCGGTGACGCTGATTACGCCGTAGCTGTTGAAGTCTTTATTGCGATACAGCAAGCGCGAACCGGCCTGGATTTCACTCGCGGCCATGTGTGGATCAAGGCCGGCCCAGGCGTCTACGTCGCCTTTCTCCAAGGCGGTGCGGCCGTCCGGATGCTGCAAATGCACCAACTCCACATCATCCTTTTTCAGCCCCGCCAGTTGCAGGCTGCGCAGGGTGAACAGGTACGGGTCGGTGCCTTTGGTGGCGGCGATTTTTTTGCCTTTGAGTTCCGTGACGGTGTTGAGCGGCGAGTCTTTGCGCACCACCAGTGCGGTCCATTCAGCACGACTGTAGACGTACACCGATTTGATCGGGCTGCCATTGGCGCGGCTCAACACCGCCGACAAGCTGGCAGACGAGGCAAAGTCGACGCCGCCACTGTTGAGGTATTCCAGCGAGCGGTTGCTGCCCTGGCTCAGCACCCAGCCGACCTTGGTGTGGGGAAGCGCCTGTTCGAGCCAGCCGAAATGCTTGAGCACCAGGCTCACGGGCGAATAGTAGGCGTAATCGAGGTTGACCTGGGCGGGGTCGGTTTCGGCGGCAAAGGCCTGGGGTTGCAGGCACAGGGCGAGGGCGCAGGCACTCAATAAAGCAAAGGGTTTCATGGAACAGCTCCAGACAAGGCGTTGAGAGAAGGCTTTTCTTATATTCAGAAAATTGAAACGGCATGTTCCATCATGCTTTAAAGGAATATGCAGTCTCTGTGCCACCTTGTGCGCAGCGTCTTTACGCGGGTTTCTATGGGGGCGGCTGTGGCGGGAGAGGGCAAAGTGTTGAATGGCTGTTGGCAGGCGAACACCTCATATATACCTTTATCGTATAAATAAAGACTTATTTATTCCTTTTAATGTTGGTGCCGATAACGCATTTTGAGGGCCTGCGCATTCGTGCGGATTGACCCAACAGCCAAAAGGAAAGCCGACATGACCATTAAAGCGATCAACGTGCGCAACCAGTTCAAGGGCGTGATCAAGGAAATTTTGCTGGGGGAAGTGGTGTCCGAAATTGATGTGCAAACCGCGTCCGGTATCGTCACATCAGTGATCACCACCCGCTCGGTGCGTGACCTGGAATTAAAAGTGGGCAGTGAAGTGATTGCCTTTGTGAAGTCGACTGAAGTGTCGATTGCCAAGCTGTAAATGTGTTCGCAAGTGTGAGAGCTGGGGTGCCTGTGATGGCGGTCTTTTGGCGGGGTACATATCTGTTGCTGCGGTAACGGCTGCCTATGGTTCAGCTCTTACAGCGGGTCACTTTTGCAAGGACCGGAATGCCGGCCCAGTCAAAAGTAACCAAAAAGTCTTCGCCCCAACACTCGGTGCCTCGCTATGGCTCGGCATGCCCGCAATCCGCCAGTGATTTGGGGGGCGATTTCAGATCAAGATCAAAAGCACAGATCAAAAGACCGCTGACTTCGTCATCGAAAAGGATGTAAGGGCCACTGCAACAGCAAAGCCATACTCGGACTAATGTGGGAGCTGGCTTGTCGAATCGTCGCACCGCTGCGATGCCATCAACTCTGTGTACCTGACACACCGAGGTGTCTGCATCGCAGGCAAGCCAGCTCCCACATTAACCAGCTCCCACATTGATGTGTGGGAGCCTGCCCAATGCATCAGTTGATGCGCGGCCCACCACCGCCCGGCGGGTGCGGCTGCGGTTTGTCCGGTGGCGCATCGCTGGGCAGGTTCTTTGGCGGTGTGTTTGGGTCTTCGTAGTGCTTGTGCAAATCCCCATCCAGCCGATTGCTCGAGGAGCCACCTTTGCTCGGCGTCTCCTCAAAGTGCTGCCATTCCGATTGCTGGAAGCGAAAGATGCTGTCATCGGTCGGCGTGTCGCGGCCGTGATAGTGGTGGATTTCGTAGTGGGCGTACTCGACCTTTTCCGCCCAGTCGTTTTGCAATAAACCGTCGTTGGCCAAGCCGCGATACCAATCGTTTTCCGCGTTGGTGGCCTTCTGCTTTTTGTTGTGGTCGACAAAGTAGCCGATGATCCCGCCCACCACCGCCAGCACCACGCCGACCAGAAACAGCGGCCCGGTCAATGCCGCTGCGGTGCCTGCGCCAAACAGTGCCGCCGCCCCGAGGACCCCGGCCGAGGCACCGAACGCGCCCCCGGCTACTTGCAGGCCACCGGCGGCCTGAGCCAGCGGGTCTTTGCTGTCGACGCCGCTCTTGATCGCCAAGGCGCCGAGCACGATATCGGCAAACCCTCCGACGATGTCCGTGGCCGGGCCGAGCACCTTGATCACGGAACCGGCGATTTTCGCAGACTTGGACGCGCCCAACTTGGCCGCACCGGCGGCAGCCAGGCCGTCATCCAGGTGCGTGGCCAGGCCATCGGTGGCTTGCTTGACCGCCGTATCGCCTTCGCCAAACAACTTGCCGATGCCGTCGTACTGACTGTCAGGCACCGCATCCAGCGCCGCGGAGATTTCCTTGCTGACCTTGGCGTCGATCTCGCCGCCGGGGCCAAAATCCAGCATTTTGCCGGTCACGCCTTCCTTGCCCCAGATTTCCGGCAAGGTTTTGTCCAGGCCCAGGAAGTCCACCAGGCCGCCCTTGCCCAGGGTCTCGCCGATCTTGTCACCCAGGCGCACGAAGTGGCTGGAACCACCGGCAAAACTCAGGAAGTCCTTGGCGATGCTCATGCGCTGCGCCGGGGTTTCGCCGAGTTTGCCGCCTTTGCCCACCAGTTGGTAAATCGCCGAAAACAGCGTCACACCCGCGCCAAGGGAGCCCAGGATGCCTTTGCTGTTAAGGGTGTTGAACACCTCACCGAGCATGCCGCGATCCGCTACCGCAATATAGGGTTTGCTCAGGGCCTTTTTGACGTCGGCTTCGCTGATGGTGCCGCTGTTCTTGTAGACCTCGCCGAGTTCTTCCAGGGCCTTGGTGACACCGGCCGATTTCTCCTTGCCTTGCAACCCCTCGTTGAGGAACTTCTCCAGGGTTTCCTGGGTGCGGCGCGGCAGGTCGAGCAGGTTGCCCTTGAGCACGCCCTTGAGCAGGCCGAACAAGTCTTTGGTCGCCAGCTCCTTGTTGTCGTCGGAGATTTTGCTCGGGTCCGAGAGGATCGCATTAAGGTCGGTGGTCAAGCCGTCGGCCTGGATATTTTGCGCGGCCTTGCTGGCGGCTTCGGGGTCGAACAGCGACAGCGAGGTGAGGGTGTCACTCAAGTCCTTTTGCGCGTCGCTGGACTTGCCCTGGTTTTGCAGGTCTTTGAGGTACAGCACGTAGTCGGGGTTGGCGGTGAGATCGAGCAGCTTCTGCTTGACCTCATCCTTGTTGGGCAACTTGTTGAGCGCGTCGTCCATTTTCGACTTGTAGTCAGCCTGGATGGTCGGGTCGTTGAACAGCTCGCCGATCTGCTTTTGCACGGCCTTGCCGTCGATGATGTCGTGCATGTCGGCCGCGCTCAGCTCGGTTTGCTTGTCATCCGACTCGCGCCAAGTAGTGTTGAACGGGCGTTTGGCTTCTTCATAGCCGGTGATACCATGGCCGTTCTGGTAGGCAGCCTGGGCTTCGAGGGCGCGCACCAGCTTGGCCCGTGGGTCATCCTTGGGGATCGAGCCGTCCTTGACGCCGGCGCGGTAGGTGTCGATCAGTTGGGTGGTGGCCAACTCACTGACGCTCATGGTCGGCGACTTGTCGTCCTTGGGGTCCGAATGCACGCCGGTGTCCATGTTCAACACATCCAGGTCACCGGCCTTGGGCAGGTTGTGCTTGGCGCGGGTGTCGTCGATGGAGCTGGCGCTGAAGGCTTCCCATTTGGCCAGCACGTCATCATAGAGCTGTGGGCTCAGTTCCTTGGAGACGATGACCTTGCCTTCGCTGGTTTCATAGCGGATCAGGCCGTCGCCCAGCTCATCGGGAGAGCCGAAAGTGATGTCGGTGTTTTTCAGGAAGTCATTCGGCCCGGCCAGTTTGTACCCGGCGTCTTCACTGGTGTGGATCTTGGCCCAGGTATCGTTCGCCGTGGCCACGCTTTTGAACAGCTCGGGGCTGACGTCGGCAGACACCACCACCTTGGTGCCATCCTGCAGTTCGTAGGTGAGGACGCTGTCTTTCTGGTCGTTGTTCCAGCTGAAGTTCTTGTAGTCGTTGAGCCCGGGCACGGGCGTGTTGGCGTCGGCCAGGGCTGCACCGTTGTTCAGTTCGCCTTCAATCACGGCTTTTTTGCCGGGGTCGGAGTACACCGTGTTAAGGCCCGCCAGGTAGTCGAACAACTTGGGGTTGTCTTCACGGGCGACGACGACTTTTTCGCCGTTGCTTTCGTAGCGGATCAGCCCGGGACCCACTTCGTCCACCGGGCCTACCGCAGTGCCGCCGTAGGGTGGCCATACTTCGTTGTCGGTGGCGCGACGGTAACCGGCATCTTCACTGCTGGAGAGGCCGGAGAAACTTTCATAAGCTTCCTTGGCCTTTTGGAAAGCCTCGGGGTTGTCACGCTGGCTGATCACGAACTTGCCGCCGTCCTGGGTCTCGTAGCGGATCACGCCAGGGCCGGTTTCATCGGGCGGGCCGAGGGCTTTGTAATCGGCCAATGCACCCGGCGCTGTGCCCTCGGCGCCCAGGCTCTGATAACCGGCGTTCTGGCTGGCGACCACGCCAGAGAGCGACTTGAAGTCCTGGCTGACCTGCTTGAACAGCTCCGGGCTGTCGTGCTCGCTGACGATGATCTTCTTGCCGTCCTGGGTTTCATAACGAATCAACCCAGGACCCACTTCATCGGGCGGGCCGATGGCCTTGTAGTCGGCCAGGGCAGCAGGCGGCGTGGCGTCTTTGGCCGCGAGTTCATAACCGTCTTTTTTGCTCGCATCGAGCCCCGATGGCGACTTGTCATGGGGTTCGACTTTTTTATGGGCGCTGTTCTTGAGCAGCACAGCAAATGCTTCGCCCGATGTTGATAGAGTGCGCGGAAGGCTTTTGGGCTCGGACGAGCGATCAAGCGGCTGGGTCGACATGCCATGGAACTCCTGCTGTTGCCGGTGGGACGGGTCGGCAAAAACAGTAACAGCAGGGGTTCGGCACTCGTTGCGAAACGTTGTGAAATGCGTTTTAGCGGTGACGCAGTGCACGTTCCATGCGCTGCAAACCCTCTTCGAGCATCGATCGTGGGCAACCGAAGTTCAGGCGCACGAATTGCTGGCTGTCATCGCCGAATTCGATGCCTGCGCTCAGGCCGACCCTGGCCTGCTCCAGGAAGAACTGCTGCGGGTCGGCAAGGCCCAGGGCGCTGCAATCCAGCCAGGCCAGGTAGGTGCCTTGTGGCGCGTGCATCACCACGCCGGGCAAACGGGTTTGCACGGCGTGCAGCAGGTAGTCGCGGTTGGCTTGCAGGTACTGCACCAGCGCATCCAGCCATTCGCTGCACTGGCTGTAGGCGGCGCGGGTGGCTTCCAGGCCCAACGGGCTGACGCTGTCGACCATGCCGCAGCGGGCATTGTTGAAGCGCTCGCGCACCTCGGCATTTTGCACCACGGCAAAGCAAGTCTTCAGGCCGGCGACGTTATAGGCCTTGCTCGCCGACATCAGGGTGATGGTGCGTTGGGCGATCTCGGGGCTGAGGCTGGCGGTGGGAATATGGCGACGGCCGTCAAAGCACAGCTCGGCGTGGATTTCGTCACTGATGATCAGTGCACCGTTCTCCACGCAGGCGTTGGCCACGGCCAACAGTTCTTCACGCGCAAAGACCTTGCCCACTGGGTTGTGCGGGTTGCTCAGCAGCAGCGCACCGGCACCCTTCAGCGCCTGGCGCATGGCGGGCATGGGCGTCATGTACTCGCCGTTGATCAACTCGAACGGCACTTCGATACGCGGCAGGTTCCAGTGGCCCGGTGCCAGGCGAATCGGCCGGTAGTTGGGGGTTTGCAGCACCACGGGCTGGCCCGGCTGTACGAACGCATGCAGGGCCATATTGAAACCAGGCTCGACACCGGGCAGGAACAGCAACTCTTCAGGCTGTACGCGCCAGGCGTACTTGGCCCACAGGTCCGCGATGATGGCTTCGCGCACATCCGCGCCAGCCACGCTGTAGCCGAGCACCTGCTGGTCGAGGCGTGCGTGCAGGGCTTGCAGGACGGCGGGTGGCGCGGCGATATCCATGTCGGCGATCCACATCGGCAGAACGTCTTGCGGGTAACGGTTCCACTTGGTGCTGCCGGTGCCTTGGCGGGGGTGGATCGTGTCGAAATCAAAGCTCATGGGTGGCTCGTATCAGGGAGGCAGGTGCAGGAATGGCGCTGATTCTAGCGCCATTAATTTTATAGGCCAGTGCTGATTGCCGCCGATAGCTGCAGGTGTGCCTGTTCCACGGCCCGAGCGACCGCTTCTTCACCGCGCACCATGGCGCCCAGGTAGACGAAATCCACCGAGTGGATGCCCACCGTAGACAGGATGGTGGTCATGTAAGGCGTGAGAAAGTCCGGTTCATGCCCCTTGCGCGCATTGCCGCTGCTGACCAGCACGAAGGTGCGGCGGTCCTTGAGCAGGCCGACTTTTTCGAACTGCGCATTGATGGTAAAGCTGCGATGGATGCGCACCACATGGTCGATCCAGACCTTGAGCGCCGCCGGTACGGTGAAGTTGTGCACCGGCGTGCAGACGATTAACAGGTCGCAGGCTTCCAGTTCGACGATCAGCTGTTCCGACAACGCCGTGGCGCTGCCACTCAAGCCGCCAGGCGTAGTGAGTGCATTCGCGTATTCACGGGTCAGCGGCGCCAGCGCCTGGCTGCCGTAGTCGCGTTCGATGACCTCTGCGCCAGGCACCAGGTCGTTGAGCAAGGCACGGGCCAGCTTGAAGGTCTGCGCGGCCTTGCCGTGGGGGCTGAAGCTAAGGAGCAGGGCGCGGGTCATTGGCTCAGGTCCTGGGAAAAGTGCATGCCTCGCGGCAGCAGGCCTTGGCGGAAATAGAAACGCTGGGCCAGGGCCATATGCAGGCCGGTGTCCAGCACCAGGTAACGATAACCGCGTGCGCGGGTTTCTTCGCGGACGCGGTCGAGCAACTGCTCGCCCAGGCGTCGGCGCTGCAAGGTGGCGTCTACCACCAGGTCATCGACGTAGATGAACTTGCCGTACAGGGTGTTTTCCGTCAGGCGGTAGCCGGCCAGGCCAATGACTTTGCCGTGTTCGCGTGCGGCCAGCAGATGATAGCCGTTCTGGCGCTGGCGTTGAACCTGCGCGGCGAAACTGGCGGCGTCGGTCAGGTGCGGGCGCAGTTGCTGCATCACGGCAAAGCTTGCGAGGCAGTCGGTCTCGGTTTCCATCAGGGCGAACTCAATGGGCTCATTGCTCATCAAGGTTCTCCAGATGGGCCTTGATCGCCTCCGGTACTTTACGAAAACTGATGGCCACGCGGTTCAAGGCGTTCATCAAGGAAATGGCCAGGGTCAGGTCGGCGACTGCCTTCTCGTTGAACACCGCTGCCACGGCGGCGTAGTCGGCATCCGGCACGTGGGTTTGCGCCACCTGGGTGACCACTTCGGCCCAGGCCAGGGCGGCTTGTTCACGCACAGTGAACAACGGCAAGGCTTCACGCCAGGCGGCCAGCAGCATGATCTTTTCCAGGCTTGCGCCTTGCTTGAGCAGGCCGCGGGAATGGGAGTCCAGGCAATAGGCGCAGCCGTTGAGCTGCGAAACCCGCAGGTACACCAGTTCAATCAGTTCTTTCTCCAGGCCACAGCCATGCACATAGCTGTGCACGGTGCCCAGGGCCTTGTAACCAGCGGGGGCGGCGTTGCCGTAATCGAGACGGTGTTTCATGGGTGATCCTTGGGTTGCGTTAAGAGATGCGCCATTTTCGGTGGTGGCCGGGTTGCTCGACAGGGGCATGATTGGACAAGTGGGTTGGGACATGATCAGACTCCACCTTGTCGTCCTGCCGAGCCCCCTTGTGATGTCGTCATTGCCCAAATATCAGGAAATCTACCGCCGCTTCCGGCTGGCCATCGACCAGGGCCAACTCGGCCCCGGTGATCGGGTGCCGTCGGTGCGCAGCCTGGCGCTGGAACTCAAGATCGCCCGCGGGACCGTGGAGGCGGCTTACCAGTTGCTGGTCAGTGAGGGGTTTTTTGAGGCGCGTGGGCAGGCGGGCACCGTGATTGCGCGGACATTGCCGCAGGTGGCGATGAAGCCCCAGCCCGTCGCACCACCGCCGACATCGGCGCCGCCAGCCTTGCAAATGGGCCAGCCGGCGCTGGATGCCTTCCCGCGCAAGCTATGGGCACGGCTGGTCACCCAGCAAGTGCGCCGCACCGACGCCGACAGCCTGGCCATGGGCGATGTGCGCGGCGCCCAGGCGTTACGCGTGGCGATTGCCAGCTATCTCGCGTTGTACCGAGGCGTGGAGTGTACGCCCCAGCAGGTATTTATCTGTTCGGGGTATGCCGGCTCCCTGACGCTGTTGTGCGATGCACTGCAAATGGCCGGGCAACGTTGCTGGTACGAAGACCCGGGCTATGTGCATGCGCGGCAGTTATTGAGGCATCAAGGGGTTGAGCTGGTGCCGGTACCGGTCGACCGTGAAGGGCTGGATGTTGAGCAGGGCATCCAGCGTGATCGGCAAGCACGGCTGGCGATTGTGACGCCGGCCCACCAGAGCCCGCTGGGTGTGGCGTTGAGCCTGACGCGCCGCCAGGCCTTGCTGGCCTGGGCGCAGAAGCAGGGCAGTTGGGTGCTGGAGGATGATTACGACAGCGAGTTTCGCTACCAGGGCCAGCCATTGGCGGCGCTCAAGAGCCAGGATGTGCACGACCGAGTGATCCATGCCGGGAGCTTCAGCAAAATGCTGTTTCCGGGCTTGCGCCTGGGCTATCTGGTGGTGCCGGCAGCCTTGGTGGAGGTGTTTGGGCGCAGCGCCGAGGCCTTGCAGCAGCGCGGTGCGCAGTTGTTGCAACTGACCGCGGCGGATTTTCTCGAGCAGGGCCATTTCACCCGGCACTTGAAAAAGATGCGTCAGTTGTATGCGCTGCGAAGGGGCTTTTTGGTCGCCGCGTTACAGGCCCATTGCGCGGATTTTTTACGCGTGGATGAACAGGCCGGGGGGATTAACCTGTTGGCGCGGTTGCGGGTGCCTGTTCCGGATCAGGTAGTTGCCATGGCAGCCAATGAGGCGGGGTTGGCGGTTAACGCATTGTCAGCGTGGACCCTTGAGCCGGGAGGTGGGCAGGGGTTGTTGATGGGCTTTACCAATGTGGCGACGGCCGCACAGGCCAATGAACTGGCATTGAGGCTGCTGCAGATACTGCGGGCATGTCACCCGTAAAGTGTGGGAGCCGGCTTTTTTGGGGGCGCTTCGCACCCCAGCGCAAGCAAGCTTGCTCGCCACGGCAAGCCCGCCCACACATTTAGATCGTGTTCAGCTTTAAAACGTCAGGGTTTTACGGGTGTTGGCAAGGTTACAAGGTTGACGTAGCCATCCCAGAATTTTTGCTGGTCGACACCAAACACCACCTTGGCTTTTTGCGTGCCCACCGGCGCGCCTTTTTTGTAGCCCAGCGCCCGGCCGTAGTCGGCGCCAAACGTGGCGTCCACATCCACCCACAGGTCGCGAGACTCAGTGACAATCTCCGGGCTCACCAGAAACAGCGCCGGCAAGCTGTCCCAGGTAAAGCTGTGGTAGCTCGGGTCTTTGTCGAACAGCGGCCCGAACTCGTGCTTGTAGAGATCGGCAATCGCACCTTTGTGGGCTATCACGCGCTGGTACACCGACTTGTCGAAGGTGACTTTCTCACACACATCGTTGGGGAAAATCACGTGTTCGATGGGTGAGCGCAACACAATCTTCGCGGCCTCCGGGTCGAACCACCAGTTGAATTCCGCCGCCGGCGTGGTGTTGCCCGGAATCTCCAGGGCACCGCCCATGTACACGATGCGCTTGATCAGCGGCACGATATCCGGCGCCGAGCGAATCGCCAGGGCGATGTTGGTCAGCGGGCCGACGGCCAGAATGGTCACCTGGTGCGGGTTGGCCCGCACGCTTTGCACAATGAACTGCGCGGCGGTTTCACTGCGCAGCTGGGTGTGGGTGGCCAGGCCATCCGGTGGCGCGACCAGCTGCGCGGGTGAAGTCGGGCGCGGGTGTTTGAACGCGCCCGGCCAGCCCGAACCAAACAGGGCTTTTTCTGCCTCGTAGGTGGCGTAGTCATGCAGCAACGGGTAGGCGGCGCCGGAGTAGACGCCGACCTGTTTTTCCACGCCCATGCGCTCTACGGCCTTGAGGGCGTCGACCTGTTCCTGGTCGACCCAGGCATTGCCGCTGACCAGGGTCATGCCCAGCAGGTCGATGCGTTTTTGCGCGTGCAACTGCGCGAGCATGATAAAGGCCTGGCCGTCATCATTGAGCACGTTGAAGTCGGTGTCGAAGATGACTTTTTCAGGCGCGGTTTGCGCTGCCTGTGCCGTGCCGGCACACAGGCCGACGGCGACAAGCAACGCGCAGCTTTTAAGAAAACCTTGCATGGTGATTCATCCGCAAAAAATTGTTGTTATTAACGGTTCACCAGTTTCGCCGGCAAGGCGATGACCAGGAAGCTGCTGAGGATCAGGCAGCCGGCGAAAAACCACAAGGCACCCGCACTGCTGCCGGTGACGTCGATGGCAACTCCCATCAACGAGTTGCTCACTAAGCCTGCGATATTCGCCACCGAACAGGCCAGGGCAAAGCCGGTCGCCGCTGCGGTGCCTTTGAGGAAGGTTGCCGGCAGGCTGAAAAACACCGGCACGGCGCCGATGATCGCGGCTGAGGCAATGGCGAACAGCAACACGGTGGCGACCACGCTGTGGGTAAAGAACGTGCTGGTGGCCATGGCCGCCGCACCGATGAAGAACGGCACGATGATGTGCCAGCGGCGTTCGCGGTGTTTGTCGGAGCTGGCGCCGATCAGCAGCATGCCCAGCAGCGCCGCAACGCTGGGCAATGCAGTCAGCACGCCGATATGGAAGGTGTCGGTGACCCCGGCATTGCGGATGAAGGTCGGCATCCAGAACCCCATGGCATAGGCGCTGAGCAGGATCGAGAAGTCGATACCGCCGAGCATCCACACTTTGAGGTTGAAGAAGCCGTCACGGAAGCTGTGCTTGCTGCCGGTGGCGCCGGCTTCGTCCTTGCGCAGTTCGCTTTCCAGCAGGGCCTTTTCTTCGTCCGACAGCCATTTGGCCTGTTGGAAGGTGTTGGGCAGCGCCCAGAAAGTCAGCACGCCGAGCAATACGCTGGGCACCGCTTCGATCAGGAACAACCACTGCCAGCCACGCAGGCCGCCCATGTTGTCGAAGTGGCCCATGATCCAGCCCGACAGCGGGCCGCCGATGACGCTCGACAGCGGCAGGCCGATCATGAACAGCGCGATGATGCGCCCGCGTCGGTGCGTCGGGAACCAAGTGGTCAGGTAATACAAAACCCCCGGCAAAAAGCCGGCTTCGGCGGCGCCGAGCAGAAAGCGCAGGATGTAGAACTGGGTGGTGGAGGTGACCAGCATGGTGCAGGCCGAGAGCAGGCCCCAGGTGATCATGATGCGCGCGATCCAGATCTTCGCGCCCACTCGTTCAAGTACCAGGTTGCTGGGCACCTCAAAGATGATATAGCCGACGAAAAACAAGCCGGCACCGAGGCCGAACGCGGTTTCGCTGAAGTGTAACTGGTCGAGCATCTGCAACTTGGCGAAGCCGATGTTGATGCGGTCCAGGTAGGCGGCCAGGTAGCAGAAACACAGGAACGGAATCAGCTTCCAGGTGATCTTGTGGTAGAGCGTGGTAACGGGGTCGGCGACCGTGGTCGCGGGCGCTGCATTCGCAATGGGCATTGGGGTGTCTCCTGGCGGTGACTTATGGTTTTTATACAGCCGCTTTTTTCCAGCACTTCGGAGTGCTGTAAAAGCGACATCCAAAGGCAGTGTCAGAAGACTGAAAGCTGCACCGGCTTTTTAATGTGGGAGCTGGCTTGCCTGCGATAGCGGTGGATCAGCAACAATTATGCTGCATGACACTCCGTCATCGCAGGCAAGCCAGCTCCCACCGTTGGGCGGGGGCGGCTCACAGTTTTGTGCAAGACCGCGCTCTATGGCGCAGTTCTTCGTAACCTTTATTGCTCCCTGAACTTGCTCATCGCCTCCTGCTTGCTCACGACATCGCCATACTTGCTGTCGATGTCGAACAGGTTGGCTGCATGGGGCGCCGGGTGTCGGTCGCCGACGCATTCGCGCACGACAATGGTGCGAAACCCATGCTGCACCGCATCCACGGCCGTGGCGCGGATGCAGCCGCTGGTGGAACAGCCGGCCAGCACCACAGTGTCGATGCCCTGGGCGTGCAGCATCGGGGCCAGGCTGCTGCCGAAGAAGGCGCTGGCGTACTGTTTGGTGATCACCACTTCATCCGCCTGGGGCAATACCTCGAGGCAGAACGCTGCGAGCGGGTTGCCCTCGACCATGTCTTTCATCACCGGGGCTTTCTTAACCCAGATACCACCATCGGCGAAATGGCCGGGATGGTAGCGGATATTAGTGTGCACCACCGTAATTGCGTGCCGGCGAGCGGTGGCCAGCAATTCGACACTTTCAGCTACGGCCACCACTACTTCGGGGGCATACAGCGGCGCGCCTTCGGTGGTGTAACCCTGCATAAAGTCGATCATCAGCAGCGCAGATTTTTTGCCGAAGCCGATGCGATTGCCCCAGACGCCCTGGTAGTTGGCGTCGGCGGATTGGTTGTTCATCTTCTCAACCCCTCATTTTTGTGTGGCGAGCGAGCTTATGTGGCGAGCGAGCTTGCTCGCGCTGGAGTGCGCAGCGCTCCCGCTTTTTTGGGGCCGCTTCGCAGCCCAGCGCGAGCAAGCTCGCTCGCCACAACAAGCTCATTCGCCACATAAGCTCATTCACCACGAGTGTCAGTAAGCGCCGGACAGCAAGGCACCGGCACCGGGCACGATAGGTTCCAGGTCCAACGCCTTGAGCATCGCGTAGGTGGTGGCGATGGCGGCGGTGAGCACCGGTTTGCCGGTTTGCGCTTCAACCTTGGCCACCACCGGCAGCGACTGCATCTGCACGCAGGCAGAGAGCACGATCACGTCCACCCCTTCCAGGTTCATGCCGGCGACGATGCCCGGCAGGTTGGCCGGGTCGTGGCGCGCCACTTCGAGGTTGTCGGGGATCTCCAGGGCGCGCCAGTCCACCACGTCAAAGCCTTCTTCGCGGATGTAGTTCACCACCAGCTCGGTCAGTGGCTTCATGTACGGCGCGACGATGGCGATGCGCTTGGCACCCATCACTTTCAAGCCTTCGATCAAGGCGCCGGCGCTGGTGATCACCGGGGCGTTGGCGTCGTTATCGGCGGTGGCTTGACGCAGGCGCTGTTCGGAGTTGCGGTGATAACCCAGACCCATGGCCATGATCGCCACCAGGCAGGCATAACCCAGCACGTCGACCTTGGCGTCGGACAGCTCGATGGCGCAGCGGTCGGACTCGCCGTCCATGGCCGCCAGTTCTTCCTTGCGCACCTGCTTCATGCGCATGCGGCTGGAGTGAAAGGTAAAGCGTTCGGGGCGGATCGCCTGGCGCGCGTTAAGCATCGCCGGGATCTCGGTTTCCATGGTGGTGTTCGAACTCGGCACGATCTGGCCGATACGGTAAGGCTTGAGCATGGTGGTTCCCTTATTCTTGTGTGAGGAAGCCGTCGAGGGCGGCAAAAAAGCCTTCAAGGTCATCCCACGGAATCATGTGCCCGGCGTTCGGTACACGGGCGACCTGGATAGCGGGCTGCAGGTCCTGGATTTCGGCGATGTCTTCATCCAGGATCACGCCGCCGCGCCCGGCCACCATCAACAGGGCAGGGGCCTTGAGCTTGGGCAGGTGCTGGTGGAAGTCGACCGTGTGGAAGTCATCGAAAGCACGCACGATGGCGGGCTCATAACAGGTGTGCAGCCATTCGGCGCGCAGCTGCAGTTGCTCGACGGTCCAGGTGGCGCAGAAGGCGCGCATCGCGTCAGCGTCCATGCCGACCCGCGATTGGCGGATCGAGTCGACGTACCATGGCAGCTTGCTCGGGTATTCACGCCGGCCGGGGCCGGATACTGGCGGGTCGATCAGCACCACGCGGTTTACACCCTGGGGGTGCATGACCGCGCTGTGCACGGCAAACCGCGCGCCCATGGAATGGCCAACCAGGTCGTAGCTGTCCAGCCCAAGCGCATCGGCAAACGCGCCAATGTCCTCGGCGCAGGTGTCTGCGCTGTAGTCCAATTGCGGCCCTGTGGACGACAAGCCGCGCCCGCGCACATCCAGCACGTAAGTGTCGAACCGGGTGCCAAGGCGCTCAGCCACAAAACCCCAGGTAATCGCCGGGCTGGTGATGCCCGGGATCAAAATCAGCGCCGGGCCTTTGCCGCCGTAGCGCAGGTAGTGCTGGCGAATACCATTGGCTTGCACATTGGCGCCATACAGGAAGGTACTCACGCGGCCACCCCCGATTTCAGTTCCTGGGCGTACAGGTCATAACCGTAGACCCAGGCCGGGTCTTCCTGGGTGCGCAGCCAGGTGTTGGCATTGGACACCGCTTGTACGCGGGACGCACGTTCCTTGCGGTTGGCTTCGTAGAGCTGGAAGGCGGTGCGGTAGTCGCTGATACCGGTTTCCTGCAAGCAGCGGGTGAGCATGGCCGCGTCTTCGATGGCCATGCCGGCACCCTGGGCCATATGCGGTTTCATCGGGTGGCAGGCGTCACCCAGCAACACCAGGCGGCCACGGCTCCACAGCGGCAACGGGTTACGGTTGCGCAGCGGCCATTTGGTCACGCTTTCGGTGGACTCGATCAGCGCCTGCACGGTGGGGTGGTAGCCTTTGAAGGCGTCAAACATCTCTTCGCGGCTGCTGTCGACAAACGCGCCCTGGAAGTCCCATTCGGCATGGGGCACGCCGGTCACGTAGTAGTACTCGTCACGCTTGCCGGTGGTGTAGTAGACCATCATGTGGCGGTCCTCGGTCCACCACTTGATGCAGTCTTCGAACTTCAAGTCGTACTTGGCCAACTGGTCGCCACGGATCAGCGCACGGTGCGCGACCCAGCCGCTGTACAGCGGTTTTTCCA
Source organism: Pseudomonas sp. B19125 (assembly GCF_044218855.1). Lineage (NCBI taxonomy): Bacteria > Pseudomonadati > Pseudomonadota > Gammaproteobacteria > Pseudomonadales > Pseudomonadaceae > Pseudomonas > Pseudomonas sp. B19125. The sequence continues at coordinate 3,961,057 of NZ_CP162589.1, read as the reverse complement.
CGCCGAGCAGCTCTTCACGGATCCTGGAGTTGATGCCGTCGGCGCCGATCACGATATCGGCGTAGGTCACTTCGCCGTCGGCAAAGGTCAGGCGCACTTGGGTATCGGTTTCTTCGAGGTTTTCCAGGCGCTTGTTGAAGTGCAGGGTGCCAGGTTTGAGGGTCGACATCTGCAGTGCATGCAAGTCGCCACGGTGCACGGTGATGTAGGAAGCGCCGTAGCCGGTGAGTGGAATACGCGAGAGGTAGTCACCGCTTTCGCCGCAACGGCTGAACCAGTGCTCGGGGTGCGAGCCCATCAGGTCCAGCTGTTTTTCGATGCCCATGCGGCGGAAGATTTTCATGATGTTAGGCCCCATGTGGATGCCTGCACCCAAGCGGGAAAACTCCGGTGCCTGTTCATAGATATCGACATCGAAACCGGCTTGCTGCAGCAGTGTGGCCGCCGCCGCGCCGCCCAGGCCGGCACCGACGATGGCGATTTTTTGTGTGCTTCCCATGGGGCGTGAACCTCTCTCTTTTTGATTTTTGGCGGCATCTGTCCGCAAGGTTTTTAAAGTGTATACGCTCATTTTTTGAAATGGGAAGCCTACGTTCATAATTTTATTTTTTGGCCGTATTTATCCTGTGTAACGGGTTTTTTCCTTTATCTGTAGTGTTTGTGTGGTTTGGTAACGTTTTGGTGTGCTACTTGCAGTTCGTCTTCAATTCGGGTCTTATCGGTATTAATTGGCGTATACACTATAAAAATGCACTGGAGTGAAGCGCGGTGCTTGAACTTGGTGCAGCCCCACAGGAGACAGGAAAATGCCGGTAAGCGATTGCGAACTGACCCAGATGTTTGAACACGTGTTGAAACTCTCGAAGGTCGACCCGACCCAGAGCGTCGCCGTGCTCAAGAGCCATTACTCGGACCCGCGCACTGTGCGTGCTGCGATGGACGCGGCGCAGCGCCTGGGGGCCAAGGTGTATGCGGTGGAACTGCCGTCGTTCAACCATCCCAAAGCGATGGGCAACGACATGACCGCCTACTGCGGCGACACCGCACTCACCGGCAATATCGCTGCCCAGCGCGCGTTGGAGGCCGCCGACCTGATCGTCGACACCATGATGCTGCTGCACTCGCCGGAGCAGGAGCAGATCCTCAAGACCGGCACGCGTATCCTGCTGGCGGTGGAACCGCCGGAAGTGCTGGCGCGCATGCTGCCCACCGAAGCCGACAAGGTGCGTGTGCTGGCGGCCGAGCAGTTGCTGAAGAAGGCGCGCTCGATCCACGTCAAATCCCGCGCAGGCAGTGATTTCCGTGCAGCGCTGGGCCAATACCCGTCGGTCACCGAGTACGGTTTTGCCGACGAGCCTGGGCGCTGGGACCACTGGCCGAGTGGTTTCCTGTTCTCCTGGCCCAACGAAGAAACCGCCGAAGGTGTGCTGGTGCTGGATATCGGTGACATCCTGCTGCCGTTCAAGACCTACACCCGCGAGAAGATCACCCTCGAGATCGAGAAGGGCTTTATCACCAAGATCCACGGCGGTTTCGAGGCCGAGTACCTGCGCGATTACATGAAGTATTTCAATGACCCGGAGGTGTATGGCATCTCTCATATCGGCTGGGGCTTGCAGCCAAAGGCGCAGTGGACGGCCATGGGCTTGCACGACAAAAACGATGGCATGTGCATGGATGCGCGGGCGTTCTACGGCAACTTCCTGTTCTCCACCGGGCCGAATACCGAAGTGGGCGGCACACGCAAGACGCCATGCCATATGGATATTCCGCTGCGTAATTGTGATGTGTACCTGAATGATGAGGCGGTGGTGATCGGCGGCGATGTCGTTGCACCGCAAGCCTCCCTGGCACGCTGAGTGTTCAAGTGTGGGAGCTGGCTTGCCTGCGATAGCGGTTTGGCAGGCACATCACGGCTGGCTGATCCGGCGCTATCGCAGGCAAGCCAGCTCCCACAGTTTGAGCGTGCTCCTTTAGTTTGAGGCTTGAGTCCGTTCACTATCCCCGCCATCATGCCCACCATCGCTAATCACCCACCGAGCCACGCCGTGCCTGATTCCTACGTTTTCTCTGAACAAGTTGGCCACCTGCTGCGCAAGGCCTACCAGCGCCACCTGGCGATTTTTCAGCAGAATGTCGGCGACTCACAACTCACCGCCGTGCAGTTCGTCACCCTGTGTGCGCTGCGCGATCACGGTGCAAGTTCCCTCACCGAACTGGTCAAGGCCACGGCCGTCGACCAGGCGACCATTCGCGGTATCGTCGAGCGGCTCAAGGCCAAGGCGCTGATTACCCTGGAACCAGACCCCCAGGACAAGCGCAAGGTGGTGGTTGACCTGTCGCCAGCCGGCGCCGAACTGGTCGCGCAAACCGCGCCGCGCGCCGCGCAGATCAGCGAGCTGACCATGAGCAACCTCAACCCCGCCGAGCGCGTGGCGGTGCTGTTTCTGCTGCGCAAGATGATCGACGACCCGCAGGAATAAACCGGCGCTGGCATCGTTTTTGCTCTGAGTTCATGTAGTAGTCACTTCACGTGCCAAGTGTGTCGCGAGGCCCCAACTCCGCGGCGCTTTTTTTTGGCTGTTTCGTGTAGTGATTGCTTCATCAACTGATACAGGCGAAGCGAATGATCAGCCCACCCATCACCGTTGCCCTCAAGGTCAACGGCCACATCCGCGAAGTCAGTGCGATGGCGGATACGCCGCTGCTGCTGGTGTTGCGCAATGACTTGCAGCTTAACGGCCCCAAGTACGGCTGCGGCCTGGGCGAGTGCGGTGCGTGCACCGTGATCATCGATGGTGTGGCGGCGCGCTCGTGCGTGTTTCCGCTGGCGGGTGCAACCGGGCGCGAGATTGTCACCCTTGAAGGGCTCGGCACACGCCAGGCGCCGCACCCCGTGCAGCAAGCCTTTATCGAGGAGCAGGCGGCACAATGCGGTTATTGCCTCAACGGCATGATCATGACTGCCAAGGCGTTGCTCGACCGCAACCCCAACCCCAGCGAAGCCCAGGTGCGCAATGAGTTGTCGGGCAACCTGTGCCGCTGCGGCACCCATATCGAAATCCTGCGCGCCGTACTGCGTGCAGCGCACCTCTTGAGCGTGGAAGGCCGACCATGACTGATATTTCCCGTGACCAATGGCTGGCCAAGTCGGGCGTCTTATTGATTGTCGATGATGTACTGCCACCTTCAGGCCCGGTGGCCAAGGGCGGCACACCGACCGTGAAACCCAAGGAACTGGGGTTGTTCATTGCGGTAAACGATGACGGCCTGGTGTATGCCTTTAACGGCCATGTGGACCTGGGCACCGGCATTCGCACGTCGCTGGCGCAGATTGTGGCCGAAGAGCTGGACCTGAGCATGGAGCAGGTCAAGATGGTTCTGGGCGATACCGAGCGTGCGCCCAACCAGGGTGCAACCATCGCCAGCGCGACCTTGCAGATTTCGGCGATCCCGCTGCGCAACGCGGCCGCCGAAGCACGGCGCTTTTTGCTCGCGCGCGCAGCGGGACGCTGGGGCGTGAGCACGGGCAGCCTCAAGGTTGAAGCCGGGGTTGTCCACGCTGCCGACGGGCGCACCACGACCTACGCAGAGTTGGTCAGCGGCCAACATGACCAGTTGCGCATCAGCGGTGACGCGCCGTTAAAACCTGTTGCGGATTACCGCCTGGTCGGCAAGGGCGCCGCGCGCGTGGATATTCCCGGCAAGGCGACCGGCGAGTTGACCTATGTGCACGACATGCGCGTGCCGGACATGCTCCATGGTCGCGTGGTACGCCCGCCGTATGCGGGGTTCGACTGCGGTGAGTTTGTCGGCAACAGTTTGTTGAGTGTGGATGAAGCATCCATCGCGCATATCCCCGGCATTGTCGCGGTGGTGGTGATTCGCGATTTTGTCGGTGTAGTGGCGATGCGCGAAGAACAGGCGATCAAGGCCGCCCACGAACTCCAGGTGCACTGGAAACCGTGGAACAACGCCTTGCCGGACATGAGCGATGTCGAGCAGGCCATCCGCGACAACCCACGGGTACGCCGCACGGTGCTCGATCAGGGCAACGTCGACGAAGCCTTGGCGGGCGCCAGCCAGCGCATGCCGCGCAGCTATTTGTGGCCGTACCAGATGCATGGTTCGATCGGGCCTTCGTGCGGCGTGGCGGACTATCAAGCAACCGGCAGCCGCGTGTGGTCGGGCAGCCAGAACCCGCACCTGCTGCGCGCAGACCTTGCGTGGTTGCTGGAATGCGACGAAGCGCTGATCGACGTGATCCGCATGGAAGCCGCCGGCTGTTACGGGCGCAACTGTGCGGACGATGTGTGCGCCGATGCCTTGCTGCTGTCGCGCGCGGTGGGCAAGCCGGTGCGCGTGCAACTGACCCGCGAACAGGAACACCTGTGGGAACCCAAGGGCACCGCGCAGTTGATGGATGTTGACGGCGGGCTCAATGCCGACGGCAGCATTGCCGCCTATGACTTTGAAACCAGCTACCCGTCCAACGGCGCGCCGACCCTGGCGCTGTTGCTCACCGGCCGGGTGGAGCCGGTGGCGGCGATGTTCGAGATGGGCGACCGCACCTCGATCCCGCCCTACGCCATCGATAATATGCGCGTGACCATCAACGACATGGCACCCATCGTGCGCGCCTCGTGGATGCGCGGCGTATCGGCGTTGCCCAACACCTTTGCGCATGAATCCTACATCGACGAACTCGCGTTTGCCGCGGGCGTCGACCCGGTGGAATACCGCCTGCGTTACCTCAAGGACGAGCGCGCCATCGAGCTGGTCAAATCCACCGCCGAACGTGCCAACTGGTCACCGCGCACGGCGCCGATGCAAACCGCCAACGAGGACCACCTGTTACGCGGTCGCGGTTTTGCCTATGCGCGCTATATCCACAGCAAATTCCCCGGTTTCGGCGCGGCGTGGGCGGCGTGGGTGGCGGACGTGGCGATCGACAAGCACACCGGTGATGTGTCGGTGACGCGGGTGGTGATCGGCCATGACTCGGGGATGATGATCAACCCGGCGGGCGTGCAGCATCAGATCCACGGCAATGTGATCCAGTCCACCAGCCGTGTGCTCAAGGAGCGGGTGACCTTTGAGGAGTCGACGGTGGCGAGCAAGGAGTGGGGCGGCTACCCGATCTTGACCTTCCCCGAAGTGCCCAGGATCGACGTGCTGATGATGCCGCGCCAGGACCAGCCGCCCATGGGCGCCGGCGAGTCGGCTTCGGTGCCGAGTGCGGCGGCGATTGCCAATGCGATCTATGACGCCACCGGCATTCGTTTTCGCGAGCTGCCGATAACGCCCGAACGGGTATTGGCGGCGCTGAATGCAGGCAGCCTTGGCGAACCTGCCAAGTCGCCGGAAAAACGCAGGAAGTGGTGGTTCGGTGCGCTGTTTGCCACCTTGGGCGCAGTGCTGGCCACCGCTTGGCCGTTTCACCCTGAAATCGCACCGATTGCGCCGCCCGGCGCGGGCACCTGGTCCAAGGCCACCCTGGAACGCGGGCGCTTGCTGGCGGCTGTCGGCGATTGCGCGGTGTGCCATACCGCGCCGGATGGCGCGACCAATGCCGGCGGCCTGGCGATGCAAACGCCGTTCGGCACGCTGTACAGCAGCAATATCACCCCGGACGTGAAAACCGGCATCGGCGCCTGGTCCTACCCGGCATTCGAGCGGGCGATGCGTGACGGCATTGGCCGTGACGGACGCAACCTGTACCCGGCGTTTCCCTACACGGCGTTTCGCAATATCAATGATGCCGACCTGCAGGCGTTGTATGCCTACCTGATGTCCCAGGCGCCGGTCAGCCAGGCGCCGACGCCGAATGCCATGCGCTTTCCGTTCAATATCCGACCATTGATGGCCGGCTGGAATGCACTGAATCTGCGGCGTGGTGAAATCACCCCGCAGCCTGAGCGCAGCGAGCAATGGAATCGCGGCAATTACTTGGTCAATGGCCTCGGGCACTGCGCCGCGTGCCACTCGCCGCGCAACCTGATGGGTGCGCAGAAGGGCGGCAAATCCTTTCTGGCCGGGGGCATGGTCGATGGCTGGGAGGCGCCCGCATTGACGGGCTTGTCCAAGGCACCGACGCCGTGGACCGAGGACCAGTTGTTCAACTACCTGAGCACTGGCTATTCCGATGCCCATGGCGTGGCGGCGGGCCCGATGGGGCCGGTGGTGAGTGAGTTGTCAAAGCTGCCCAAGGCCGATATTCGTGCGATGGCGGTGTACCTGGCGTCACTTAATGGCGAGGCCACTGCCGAGGTGCAAACGGTGGCGACGGCGCCGCTGCCCAACCCCAATGGCCGACGTGTATTCGAAGGCTCATGCAAAGCCTGTCATGCCGATGGCCTGGGGCCGAAGCTGTTCGGGGTGAGCCCGTCATTGGCGACCAATACCAATGTGTTCAGCGACCAGCCGGATAATTTGATCAAGGTGATTTTGCAAGGTATCAGCAGCCCGGCGACCCGGGACTTGGGGTATATGCCGGGCTTCAAGGACAGCCTGTCGAATGGCCAGGTGGCGGATCTGGTCGACTACCTGCGCGGGCAATTTGCGCCGAATGCGCCGGCGTGGAAAGGCCTGGAACAAAAGGTAGCGCACTTGCGCGCTAACCCCGGCACGCACTGACAGAACGCGGTTAAAACTGTGGGAGCTGGCTCTGCTGTTGCTGTTGATCTGGCCCTTGCATCCTTTTCGCCGGCGAAGTCAGCGGTCTTTTGATCTGCGTTTTTGATCTTGATCTGAAATCGTCCCCCCAAATCACTAAAAATAACCAGGCAAAAAAAAGCCCGCGGGAGAGCGGGCAGAAGGGATACTTCTTAAAAATGAGCCTGCCGACTATAGGTGCCAGGCGCCCCTTTTACAGTGAAACAAAATTCATGCACGCATCAGACAATCACCGGAGAGTGGTAGAGTCGCATTTTTTTCAAGGAAGCGATGGCATGCGAAAGCTGGTAATTGGCGCATTGACAGTGGCCGCACTGTCTGGCTGTGCGGGCTCGAAGATGAAGGACGCGCGCAGCGGCCAGCCCTACAAGACCCTTGCGTCGGACAAGGCCACATTGGTGGTTGCCCAATGCATCCAGTTCGGCTGGCAGGACGAGGCCGTGTTCGGCGTGGATGCCGGTGGTTTCAAAGAGCCGCTCGAAACAGGCGGTTTTACCGTCTACACCACGGGCGGTGACTACTTTGCCGATGTGCGCGTAGCCGGTGGCGGCTCCAGCGTCAAATACTATGCCGCCCAGGACACGATGCCGGCCAAGCGGCGGTTGGCCGCACTGGCCACCTGTCTGTAGGCTGTCTCCTTAGCATTTTTCGGAAATGCCCGGCGGGACAGCCGCCGGACATTGGCTTATTATTCCTCCCGCTCGCTCGACGCGATGGCTCTTTACCAGTACACGGACGTCGAGGCCTGATCGTCGAGCGGGCCTCGTTTCCTTCCTATCGCGGCATGTAGCCCAAGTGCCAGCGCCGGGGGATTTTCAGTGACACCAGCCCCAGCACGGCGGCCAATGCGCCACTCACCAGCAGCGCCTTGAGCCCGAGCTGGTGCTCCAGCACCGCGCCGATCACGGCGCCCACGAACATGCCGACCCACGGCACCAGTTGCACCCTCCAACCGTTACGCCGCTCCCCCAGTATCCAGCGCCCCAACCCGCGACCAAAACGTGAGAGCGCGCCGGTCACATAGGTCAGGCCCACCGGCAACCCGTTGACCTCTTCCACGGCCGCATTGAGCATGCCCATGGCCAGGATCGCCGCCAGCAGCGCCGGCAACGTATCGTCGAAGGGCCACAGCGCCGCGCCGCACAACAAGGCGGCGATGCACAGCAGCAAAGGCAGCGCATGCCGGCGGCTGAAGCGGCTGACCACCACCCCCAAGGCGTTGCCCAGCACAAATACCGCCACCAGCAACAGCAGGCGCCCGGTCAGGCCCAGGTCACCGGCGCTGATTGCCACCGCCAGGCGCGTGGTGTTGCCGCTCATGAATGAAACAAAATCCCCGCTGGCCATAAAGCCAATCGCATCGGTCATGCCCGCCAGCACCGACAGGCTGGCCACCAGCATCAATCCGACCCGCCCGCGCCAGCGTTGGCGATGGGCAAGCGCTGCATTGGCATAAAGCCTTTGGGACGAAGGCAACATAGGATCGGGCTCCGCGGTGAGATTATTCGGCCACTACCGTAGGACGCTTTGGCGGTGCATGCAATGACCTCAGGCACTTTCCAGTCGCCAGCCGGTGTGCTGCCAGATCAAGTGGTGGGTCGGCCGGATCGCGTTAATGAACGCCTCGTCATGGGACACCGCAACAATGGCCCCGCTAAACCCGCGCAGCGCCTGTTCAAAGGCCAGTACCGATTCCAGGTCCAGATGGTTGGTGGGCTCGTCCAGCAATAGCAGTTGCGCCGGGGCATCGCGCCACAAGGCGATCGCCATGGCGGCTTTCAAGCGTTCGCCACCGCTCAGTTGGCCGGTGGGTTGGGTGACGCGCAGGGCGTCCAGTTGCAACAAGGCCAGGCGCGTGCGCAGCTCGGCTTCGGCCAGGGGCGTGTCGAGCAGGTTGAGTTGTTCGACGATGGAGCGCTCATCCATCAGCAGCGCCAGGTGCTGATCGATATACGCGGCGGGTATCGACACCGTGCAGGCGCCGCTGACCGCTTGCCATTGGCCGGCCAGCAGCTTGAGCAGCGTGGACTTGCCGCAACCGTTTGGCCCACGCACGGCCACGCGTACCGGGCCGTTCAAGTTGAGCGTCAGGTAAGTGGCTGGCTGGTGTGGGTCGAGCCACGGCAGTTGGGCATTTTCCAGGGTGAGTACGTGGCGGCCGTTGGGCAAGGCCGAGCCGGGCAGGGCGAGCAACGTGGGGGTTTCATCGACGACACGCGCATAGGCTTGGCGCACCTGCCCATCCAGCTCATTTTTATAGGCGTGGTGAGCGCTGCGCACCGTGCTGACGATTTCCGTGGCGGCGCCTTTCCAGCGGGCTTTGGTAAAGCGATCAACGTTGGCGGTTTCGGCATGCTTGCGTGAGCGTGCGGCATTGCGTTGCAGGCTGTCGTGATCCTTTTGCAGGCGCTTGCGCTCGCGGCTGCGTTGCAGGCGAGCATGCTCAAGTGCCATGGCGGCAGCGTGTTGTTCGGTATCGCGCTGCTGGCGATAGGCAGCGTAATTGCCGCCATACACACGCATGCCAAGGGGCGACAGTTCGACGATACGCGCCAGGGTATTGAGCAGCTGTCGATCATGGCTGACCACCACCAAGCCGCCGCGCCAGTTGCTCAAAACCCGCAGCAGCCACTCGCGCCCATGGCTGTCGAGGTGGTTGGTGGGCTCATCCAGTACCAGCAGATCCGGCGCGGCCAATAGCGCACCGATTACGACAACCCTGGCCAGTTGGCCGCCACTCAGTTGAGTGGCTGGGGCTTCAAAACCGAGTGCGTGTAAACCCGCGTCATCAAGTGCGGCACGCAAGCGTTCGGCAAGGTCCCAGCGATCGTCAATCAGCTCAAGGTCACCGGCCCAGGCCTCGCCTCGGGCCATGCGCTCAAGCGCGGCCAATGCCTGGGCAGTACCGGTGATCTGCGCAAGGCTTGCTCCCGGTTGCAGCGTCAGGCTCTGTGCGACGTAGGCTACGCGGGCCTTGCCATCGAGCGTCCCGCAAGAGGGCGCAAGTACGCCGGCCAGCAAGCGCGCCAGGATACTTTTGCCGCGACCATTACGGCCGACAATCCCGGTGGGTGTGTAATCAATGGACAGGGTGAGGTCGTCCAGCAAGGTTTCGCCATTGGCGAACTGGAACGACACGTGTTGCAGGGAAACCAATACGGGCAGGCGTTTGACGTCAGTCATCAGCACCTCCAAAAAAATGTCGAACAGGCCAACAAGCGCGCCAGGCGGCTCGTTGCAAATACATTTCGGAAGGCTTAGTTGTTCACGTCGGCGCTCATCCCGTGAGTCAGAAGGGACCCGCAGGCTAACTCAGCTAGGCGTGCTTGGGCAAGTCGGCGGCCAATTGCTCCAGGAACATCGCCAGCGCGACTTCTTCGGCTTTAAGGCCTTTGCGCATCCGTGGCTTGGGCAGCTTGGACAGCTCGCCCAGGCTGAAATGCTCCAACACCGCCGGGTGGATATAGCATTTGCGGCACACTGCTGGCGTATTGCCCAACTGCTTGGCAACATCCTTGACCATCGCCACCACATGCCGCTTGGCATCGGATTCGGGCTGCCATTCCAATTCGCGCAACACCGCCAGGGCCATCGCCGTGCCGGCCCAGGTACGGTAGTCCTTGGCGGTAAAATCGGCGCCGGTGAGGCTGTGCAAATAGGCATTCACGTCGTGGGAACTGACGGTGTGGCGCTCGCCGTCTTCGTCCAGGTACTGAAACAGATTCTGGCCCGGGAGTTCAAGGCAACGCTTGACCACCGTGGCCAGGCGCCGGTCCTTGACGCTGACCTGGTGCTCGACGCCACTCTTGCCGCGAAACTGGAACTGGATTTCGCTGCCCTTGATGTCCACATGGCGGTTGCGCAGGGTGGTCAGCCCGTAGGATTTGTTGTCGCGGGCATATTGGGTGTTGCCGACGCGGATCAATGTGGCGTCCAGCAGCATCACCACGGTGGCCAGGACTTTTTCACGGGTGAACCCAGGCGCGGCGATTTGCGCTTCCAATTGTTTGCGTAATTTGGGCAAGGCCTTGCCGAACTCTTGCAGGCGCGAGTATTTATCGGTGTCGCGCACTTCGCGCCAGCGGCTGTGATAGCGGTACTGCTTGCGGCCCCGCGCATCACGGCCGGTGGCTTGCAGGTGGCCGCGCGGGTCGGCGCAGATCCACACGTCGGTGTAGGCCGGTGGTACGGCCAACGCATTCAGGCGCTTGATTTCATCGGCATCGGTGATGCGCTGGCCTTTGGGGTCGACATACTGAAACGTGCCGCGCAGTTTTTTACGGCGGATGCCGGGTTGGGTGTCGTCAACATAATGCAGGTCGCGGGGCAGGTCGGCAGGCAGCGCAGAGTCGGGCATGGTGCAAGTTCCTTGGCAACAGATCAGGCCGGTATACCTGATTGACCACAGGGTTTTGCGCGCGTGCCAAATACTTACGCCAGTACCGCCACCGCCTTGATTTGCGCCCACAACACCTGGCCCGGATGCAGGTGCAGTTGGTCGCGGGAAAATCGGGTAATCCTCGCCAGCAGTGGCGTACCGCCGGCATCCAGGCGCACCAGCACGTGGGCGCTGTTGTCCGCCGCTATTTCCTGGGTGACCGTCACCGGCAAGCGGTTGAGGATGCTGCTGGCTTCTTCGGCGTGCAGGCTGAGGCTGACGTCGCGTGCTTGCACCTTGACCCGCAACGGTTTGCCCAACGCCAGCGGTGCGTGAGCCACGCGCATTTGCAACGGGCTGTCGGGCAATTGCAGGGTGAGCAGTTGATAGTGTTCATCGTAGGCAATCACGCTGCCATTGATGACCACGCCGGCGTCATCGCCGAGCGCCATCGGCAAGTCCAGGCGAGCCAGGGTTTCGCCGATGGGGCCGCTGGCCAGCGCCTTGCCGTCGCTTAATAGCACGATGTGATCGGCCAGGCGCGCCACTTCATCCTGGGCATGGCTGACGTACAGCACCGGAATATCCAACTCATCGTGCAGGCGTTCGAGGTAGGGCAGGATCTCGCTTTTGCGCTTGCTGTCCAGGGCCGCGAGCGGCTCATCCATCAACAACAACTGCGGGCTGGTGAGCAATGCGCGGGCGATGCCGACGCGCTGGCGTTCGCCGCCGGACAAGTGCTGCGGGTGGCGTTCAAGCAAGTGGCCGATGCCCAGCAGTTCGGCGGCCTGGGCCATGTCCACACGGCGAAGCGGGCGGGCAATACGCTTGAGGCCGAACTCCAGGTTGGCACGCACCGACAGGTGGGGAAACAGACTCGCTTCCTGGAACACATACCCCAGTGCGCGCTTATGCGGCGGCACAAACACGCCGTTACGGCTGTCTTGCCAGACCTCTTCGTTGACCTGGATAAACCCGTCTTTAGCGCGCTCAAGCCCGGCGATACAGCGCAGGCATGTGGTCTTGCCGGAGCCGGAATGCCCGTACAGCGCGGTCACGCCACGGCCGGGCAGGTGCAGGTCCACGTCCAGGGCGAAGCCTGGGTACTTCACGTTCAGGCGTACATCAATCATGGCGGTCAGCTCCAGCCCATCTTGGTTTTACGGCTGGAATAGAGCGCCAGCAATACGAGAAAAGCGAACACCACCATGGAGCCGGCCAGCCAGTGCGCCTGGGCATATTCCATGGCTTCGACGTGGTCGTAGATCTGCACTGAGACCACGCGGGTTTTGTTGGGGATATTGCCGCCGATCATCAGCACCACGCCGAACTCACCGACGGTGTGGGCAAAGCCAAGAATCGAGGCGGTGATAAAGCCGGGGCGGGCCAGGGGCAGGATCACCGTGAAAAACGTGTCCCATGGGTTGGCACGCAGCGTCGCCGCCACTTCCAATGGGCGCGTGCCGATGGCGGAGAAGGCATTTTGCAACGGCTGCACCACAAACGGCATGGAATAGATCACCGAGCCGATCACCAGCCCGGCGAAGCTAAAGGTCAGGGTGCTCAGGCCCAGCCATTGGGTCAACTGGCCGAAGTAGCCGTTGGGACCCATGGTCAACAACAGGTAAAAGCCGATGACCGTCGGTGGCAACACCAACGGCAACGCGACAATCGCGCCTATGGGGCCGCGCCACCAGGAGTGGGTGCGCGACAGCCACAGGGCGATCGGAGTGCCGATGATCAGCAGGATCACAGTCGTCAGTGACGCCAGTTTAATGGTCAACCAGATGGCGGAAAAATCGGCACTCGACAGCGGCATATTCAGTTAGCCAGCTCGTAACCGTAGGACTTGATCACCGCAGCGGCTTTTGGCCCCTTGAGGTATTCAACCAAGGCTTTGGCGGCAGCGCTGTCCTTGCCTTTGTTGAGGATGACCGCGTCTTGTTTGATCGGGTCGTGCATGGCCGCCGGCACGATCCACGCCGAACCGCTGGTGACCTTGCCGTCCTTGTAGATCTGCGACAGCGCCACAAAGCCCAGCTCGGCGTTGCCGGTGGACACGAACTGATACGCCTGGGTGATGTTCTGGCCTTCGACCAGCTTGTCCTTGACCTTCTCGGTGAGGCCTTCTTTAGCCAGCACTTGAGTGGCCGCCAGGCCATAAGGCGCCGCTTTCGGGTTGGCGATGGACAGGTGTTTGAAGTCGTTTTTCTTCAGCACCTCGCCTTTGGCATCCACGTAACCTTCTTTGGCCGACCACAGCGCCAGGGTGCCGACCGCGTAAGTGAAGCGTGAACCTTTGACCGTGTCGCCTTCGGTTTCAAGTTTTTGCGGGGTGGTGTCATCGGCACTGAGGAACACTTCGAACGGCGCGCCATTCTTGATCTGGGTATAGAACTGGCCGGTAGCGCCGTAGGCGGCGACCAGTTTGTGGCCGGTGTCTTTTTCGAAATCGGCAGCAATCACCTGGATCGGCGCGGTGAAGTTGGCGGCGACAGCCACCTGGACTTCATCGGCGTGGGCTGAGCCAAAAGTAAAAGCGGCAATCAGGGTGGCCAGGGCAGTAGGGGCCAGGCGTGAGGCGCGGATCGTCATGAAGCAGCTCCTTGGGGGTTGTACGGCTTGTTATAGGTAGAAGGCTTTACCGCTATGTATGGGAATATATAGCGGTTGGCCATTGCCGGTACAGTGCAAAGTTGCCCCAAGTGTCAGTGGCGCTTGAGCTTGGCCAGCACCTGTTCGGCCAACTGGCGGGTCAAGTCATACGTAGAAATATCTCTACCCAGACGCAGCGCCTGGCCTGCCCACAGGTTGCTGAAGCCGGCTTCATCCTTGGCCTTGAGCGGCATCAAGGCGCCGCCGGCAGTGGGGAATGCGGGGGCAGACGGGTTGATCGCACCGAGTTCGCGCATCACCCGGTTGACGATGCCGCGCGCCGGGCGGCCGGTGAACAGGTTGGTCAGCGCGGTTTCGCTGGCCTGGGCATGGCGCAAGGCATAGTGGTGTGACCCGCTGACGTTGGCTTCGGGAGTAAACAGGTACGCAGTGCCGATTTGCACCGCCGAGGCACCCAGGGCCAATGCCGCGACGATGCCACGTGCATCGCCAACGCCGCCTGCGGCGATCACCGGCACCTTCACCGCGTCGACAATTTGTGGCACCAGCGCCATCAAGCCGATTTGGGTGTCGAGGTCGTCACTGAGGAAAATCCCTCGGTGCCCACCGGCTTCAATGCCCATCGCGATGATTGCATCGCAGCCATGCTGTTCGAGCCAAATGGCTTCTTCAACGGTGGTGGCCGAGGACAGCACCTTGGCGCCGGTGGCTTTTACCCGGTCGAGCAAGGCTTTTTCCGGTAGCCCAAAGTGAAAACTCACCACCTCGGGGCGAAATTCTTCGACGACTTTGCAGGCGGCTTCGTCGAACGGCGCACGGTTGGACACCGGTGTTGGTGCATCAAAATCAGCGCCCAGCTCGCGGTAGTAGGGCTCCAGCAACGTTTTCCAACGGTGGTCACGCGCGTTATCAGCTGCTGGCGGTTGATGGCAGAAGAAATTGACGTTGATCGGGCTCGCGCTGGCCTGGCGAATGGTGTTCAAGGCGTCGCGCAGTTGCTCGATGCTCAGCGCTGCGGCGGGCATCGAGCCCAAGGCGCCGGCTTGATTGGCGGCGATGACCATCGCTGTGGTGGTGGCGCCGGCCATCGGGGCCTGGATGATAGGCACGTCGATGCCCAGCAGGTCGAGAATTCGGGTGTCTGGCCAGGTGCTCATGGGATGCGTCTCCAGCGTGAATAAGACTTTGCGCTGTTTTAACAGGGCCATTGGCACCCGGCCAGTCTGTTTTATTCACTGGACGAGGGGGTAATTTCGTGCGCTGCCATGCGTCGATGGCGTGCCCCAACACCGCATGGATGCGCCCGGAGTTCGCGTTGTCGCCTGCGTGGCCTTGAAAAAACGCCTGGAACGCCGGGTACAGCGTGAGGCTGTCTTTGTGACTGACATTCGAAATGTATCAGGCTGACGATGTGGCGCTGGTGTGTATCGGTGTTCGCTAGCGTTTCACCGACTGTTCGCGCTCCAGCAGTTGCCGCTTGCGCTCTACGCCCCAGCGGTAGCCCGACAACGCGCCGTCACTGCGCACCACGCGGTGGCAGGGAATCGCCACCGCCAGGCTGTTGGCGCCACAGGCCTGGGCCACCGCGCGAAACGATTTGGGCGCGCCGATCTGCACAGCAATCTGCGCGTAGCTGGCGGTGCTGCCCACCGGGATGTCGCGCAGTGCCTGCCACACCCGTTCCTGAAAGGCGGTGCCGCGCAGGTCCAGGGGTAAATTCAACCCCAGGGCAGGGGCTTCGATAAAACCCACGACCTGGGCGATCAATTGTTCGAACTCATGATCTGCGCCGACCAGTTCGGCTTTGGGGAACTGGTCTTGCAAGTCGCGCAGTAAGGTGTCCGGGTCATCGCCCAATAAAATCGCACACACGCCGCGTTGGCTTTGCGCCACCAGAATCGCCCCAAGTGAACATTGGCCCACGGCAAACAAAATCGTGCTGTTGGTGCCGCCGGCTTTGTAGTCGCTGGGCTTCATGCCGAGCAGTCGGTTGGCTGATTCATAAAAGCGGCTGTTGGAATTAAAGCCCGCGTCATACAACGCATCGGTCACTGAATGCCCGCCCTTGAGGCCGTGGCGAACTTTGCGCGAACGCAGGGCACTGGCATATCCCTTGGGCGTCAGGCCGGTCACCGCTTTGAATATGCGATGAAAATGGAATGAACTCAGCCCGGCGCCACTGGCGAGTGCTTCCAGGCTGGGCGCGGTTTCGGCCTGCTCGATCTGCCGGCACGCCTCGGCCACCCGTTGGGCGTGGAGGGCCGCCAATTGAGTCTGGTCGCCGGCCGCTCGTTTGCTTGGGCGATAACCCGCCGCTTCAGCCTGGGCAGGGGTGTCGAAGAATTCGATGTTCTCCGGGCGTGGCAATCGCGAGGCGCTGCTGGGGCGGCAATACACGCCGGTGGTTTTAACGCCGTAGACAAACACGGCGTCAGCCTTGGCATCACGGGCGACGATGGCGGCCCAGCGGGGGTCTTGTTCGGTGGTCATGGCCTGCACTCTTGACGGATCACGGCCAGATTAACCGCGTTGCAGATGGCCGGCACTCTGAAGCTTGCGGTCAAATTAGCCAGCGGTGCGAAAGGTCAGGTTGATGCGCTGCGGGCCCATGACTGGATGCACGCCCTCTTTAATCGGCATCACCCCATGAAAACGCAAGCGATCAACGCCGCCCCAGACCACCACGTCGCCGTGGAACAGTGAAACTTTTTGAGTTTTGCTGCTGCGCTCATGGCCGCCAAACAGGAAGATCGCCGGCAGGCCCAGAGAGACTGAAACCACAGGGGCGCTATAGGCGCGTTCGTTTTTATCCTGATGCAGGGACATCTTGGCGCCCGGCACATAGCGGTTGATCAGGCAGGCATCCGGGGCAAATGCGCTGAAGCCAGCTTCGGCTGCGGCAAGCGTGGCCAGTTCACGCAACGTTTCGGGCATAGCCGGCCAGGGCTGCTGATTGCGGGGGTCAATCGGGCTGTAGCGGTAGCCGGTGCTGTCGGTGGTCCAACCCAATGTGCCGCAACTGCTGAGTGCGGCCGACATGGTGAAGCCGCCGGGTGTGACCATTTGTCGAAACGGCGATTGGGCCAACACCCGTCGCAGTTCAGGCAGCAGGCGTTCAATCCATGGCAGGGCGAAGCCCCTGAGTACGTAGGACTCTTCGCCAATCTGCTCGCGCCTCGCCGGTTGCTGCAAGGCATCCTCAGCGAACAGATCAGCCGTCGGGCCTGGCATGGGTTACAGGGCCTTGCTCACGGTGATGTCGGTGATTTCATCGGTGGCATCGTGGATTTTTGCCAGGGCTTCTTTGGCTTCTTCAACGCTTCCCGATTGCAGCAGGGCGAATTCAAAGCGACGTTCGCCATTGAGCTTGTACTTCATAACGTATTTAGTCACAGCGGTTTTCCTGTCGAGGGTTCGGCTCAGCTCAGTTTGGTGCTGGTGCGGCGAACAATGCGAATCTTGTGGGACAACGCAGGTTTGCGGGTCACGCTGATGGCGCGGCGCGTGACCACATCCAGGGTAATGTTCCAGAACCCGGTGCTGGGTGCGGTGATTTTTGCCGGGAATTTGTCGAACGCGCCGCCGTGGTAAGTGTGGCGGCCACCGTTCTTGAAACTGCGGAAATTGGCATCGCTCATCAGGCGAATGTTGCAGGTCTGCGAGCATTCGATGACAACGATGTCGCCCTCGTTGAGGTGCTCGCGCTGGTGGATGAATTTCATGGGGGTGTCTCCAGAAGGGCTTTTTCTGAAAAATCAGAATGATACGTAGGTTAAGATAGAGTTTATCAGCCCTGACGCGATTATTATCGGGTCGTCGTCGACGACTTCGACAATTTAAAACAGTTATTTCCCAAGTTTTCAGAGATAAATCCCACATGGGCGGGAGAAATTTCCTCTCTTCGCGGTCGTAGGGTCTTTATCGGAGGTTTAAGTATGAAGTGGAGTGTGTTGGTTCTGGCCTTGGCGTTAGGTGGATGTGCTTCGGTTGCAGATATCAAGCAGACCCCGCCAACCCTGGTGGTTATTTCAGGCAAAAAACCGCCTGAATATGCTGCCTGTGTGGTCCGAAAACTGGAGGCGACGCGTCGGCCGCCGCAGATTGAGCCGCATAAGGACGGTGTACAGGTGATTGTTCCGCAGAAATTCTCGGCCGACCCATCGGCGATCTTCGAGATCGAAGAGCGCTCCAGCGGCAGCAGTATCAAGCTCTATGAAAGCATGTCAAATGTGCCGATTCGCCCAGGCGACATCAAGAAAGCCGGGGAGGATTGCATCTCCGGCTGAGCCTTTGGTTTATCCGCGTACTGAACCCGATAAAAAAGCCTGACCCTGCGGTTGCAGCGTCAGGCTTTTTTTTGCGTTTATTCGGGTGTTGTCGCTTGTAGAGGGAGTGCTGATCGGGCAGGGCATCCGTTAAACTGTCGGCCATTCAATGCAAAGATGCCGCTCAAACTTTGAGTTTGCGCGGCATTAGTCCTTCCTGGAAAGCCCGTCATGAAACGAGAACACGTCAAAGCCCGACATGCCGAAGGCCAAATATCGGCCACCCATGTTATCCAGAACCCCGCCGACCTGGGCGAGTGGATCGTATTTTTCAAGAAGAGCGGCGGCCGCAGTTACTTTCTGGTCGACGATCAGGATGAGGTTGAGTCATTCCCGCGCCTGGATGACCTGATCGAGACCTTGCGTGGCCTGGGGCTCAAGTTCGCCGAGGTTCATCTGTAGTACGCAGTATTACTTGCACACCACGACGACGCTGCGGCTCTTGAAGTTGCCTACGTCTTTGCCCAGGGTCTTGTCGCTCTCCTTGAGTGCCGGCGTACCTTCGGTGCCGACGATGCGGTAACCGGTGCCCGCACACGAAGCGTCAGCTTTTTCGTAGCAACTGGCCCATGAATTGGCCTCGCCCGAGCAGTCGATGGTCAGGCCTTGCTCGCCGTTTTTCAGGTAGGTGTCGGACGTGGTGGTGCAGCCGGTCATCAGCGCCAGTGCCGCAGTCAGTGCCAGAATCTTGTTCATGTGTTGGGTCGTCGTCGAGGGTGTAGGAGGGGCGCAGACACTGTCGTGGGGCGTTCGTAGCAAGATTATAGCGAACGGCCATCAAGGTACAGACAAACACAAAAAAGCCCCGTTGACCGGGGCTTTGTGCGCAAGCAATGACGCTTACTTTTTGTCCTTGGGGCGCTTGCTCGATGCGTGGCCGGCTTCGTCCACAAACACTTCAGCCACCGCAACGGCCATGCTTTCGCTCGCGAATACCCCGGCGACGCTGTCGCCGTGGAAGTTGATCAGGTGCCAGCCGTCCGCACGCTTGGTGATCAGGTAGCCGTTTACGCCTTTTGGTTCTGACATCTATCAATCTCGTAGTCTGGTTCAAGCCAGTAATGATAGCGCCAATTGGCCCCGAGGCGCGCAAGTTGTTGCAGGTCAGTGCCCTGCCGCGAAAAGCGTGCTAAAACCATTGAGGCGCTCGTAAGCAAAGGGGCGATGGCTGGTTATGTCGCGCCCTGAGTGAATGCTCTTCGTAGGATCAGCGGAACTTACGCGCACATTTTTTCTCTATGTTGACATCGCAACGCCAGCAGGACCCATTGTAAGGTGACTGCGGCCTGATTAGACTGCGCCGAATTCCGTACGCACAGCCCTTTGTAAGGACTTATATGATCAAGAAATGCTTGTTCCCAGCAGCCGGTTACGGCACTCGCTTCTTGCCAGCGACCAAAGCCATGCCCAAAGAGATGCTGCCGGTGGTGAACAAGCCACTGATTCAGTACGGCGTCGAAGAGGCACTGGATGCCGGCTTGAACGAAATTTCCATTGTTACCGGCCGCGGTAAGCGCGCGCTGGAAGACCACTTCGATATCAGCTACGAGCTGGAAAACCAGATCAAGGGCACCGACAAGGAAAAATACCTGGTCGGCATCCGTAAACTGCTCGACGAGTGCTCGTTCTCCTACACCCGTCAAACCCAGATGAAAGGCCTTGGCCACGCCATCCTCACTGGCCGCCCGCTGATCGGTGACGAACCGTTCGCCGTGGTGCTGGCTGATGACCTGTGCGTCAACCTGGAAGGCGACGGCGTACTGACCCAGATGGTCAAGCTGTACCAGAAATACCGCTGCACCATCGTTGCTGTTCAAGAGGTCGACCCTCAGGAAACCAACAAGTACGGCGTGATCGCCGGCGACGATATTGGTGATGGCCTGATTCGCGTGCGTGACATGGTTGAAAAACCAGCGCCGGAAGATGCGCCGTCGAACCTGGCGATTATCGGTCGTTACATCCTGACGCCGGACATCTTCAAGCTGATCGAAGAAACCGAGCCAGGCAAAGGCGGCGAGATTCAAATCACTGACGCCCTGCTCAAGCAAGCCAAAGATGGCTGCGTGATCGCCTACAAATTCAAAGGCCGTCGCTTCGACTGCGGTGGCGCTGAAGGCTACATTGAGGCCACCAACTTCTGCTACGAGCACTTCTACAAGACCGGTAAGGCTTACTGATTCACGGTAGCCCGCCCAAAAAGCCACCTTCGGGTGGCTTTTTCGTTTTTCAGCCCCATGTAAGTCGGTATGCTGGTGCCCTGCCGAGGAGAGTGAAATGGCCTACGATTTTGATCTGTATGTAATTGGCGCCGGTTCCGGCGGTGTTCGCGCGGCGCGCTTTGCCGCAGGCTTTGGCGCTAAAGTGGCGGTAGCTGAAAGCCGTTACTTGGGCGGTACCTGCGTGAACGTTGGCTGCGTGCCGAAAAAACTGCTGGTGTACGGCGCGCATTTCGCCGAAGACTTTGAGCAGGCCAGCGGTTTCGGCTGGTCGTTGGGTGAAGCGAACTTTGACTGGGCGACCCTGATCGCCAACAAAGACCGTGAAATCAACCGCCTCAATGGCATCTACCGCAACCTGCTGGTTAACAGTGGCGTGACCCTGCACGAAGGGCATGCGCGTTTGGTTGATCCGCACCAGGTGGAGATCAATGGCGAGCGCTTTACGGCCAGGCACATCCTGATCGCGACGGGCGGCTGGCCGCAGATCCCGGAAATCCCGGGCCGTGAGCACGCCATAGGCTCCAACGAGGCGTTCTTCCTCAAAGAGCTGCCCAAGCGCGTGCTGGTAGTGGGCGGCGGCTACATTGCCGTCGAGTTTGCGGGCATCTTCCATGGCTTGGGCGCGCGCACAACCTTGCTGTATCGCGGCGACCTGTTTCTGCGCGGGTTTGACGGCGCAGTGCGCACGCACCTGAAGGAAGAGCTGACCAAGCGCGGCCTCGACCTGCAATTCAATGCCGATATCGAGCGCATCGACAAACAGGCTGACGGCAGCCTCAAGGCCACCCTAAAAGACGGCCGCGTGCTCGAAGCCGATTGCGTGTTCTACGCCACCGGCCGCCGCCCGATGCTCGACAACCTGGGGCTGGAAAACACCGGCGTCAAATTGGATGAGCGTGGCTTTGTCGAAGTCGACGACCTGTACCAGACCGCCGAAGCCTCGATCCTGGCCATCGGCGATGTGATCGGGCGCGTGCAATTGACGCCCGTCGCGCTGGCCGAAGGCATGGCGGTTGCTCGTCGCCTGTTCAAGCCCGAGCAATACCGTCCGGTCGATTACGCGATGATCCCGACCGCGGTGTTCAGTCTGCCGAATATCGGCACCGTGGGCCTGAGTGAGGAAGAGGCAAAGAAGAACGGCCATAACGTGCAAATCTTCGAAAGCCGCTTCCGGCCGATGAAGCTGACGTTGACCGATTGCCAGGAAAAAACCCTGATGAAGCTGGTGGTCGACGCCGACACCGACAAGGTCCTGGGCTGCCACATGGTCGGGCCGGATGCGGGTGAGATCGTCCAGGGCCTGGCGATCGCGCTCAAGGCGGGCGCGACCAAGCAGCATTTCGATGAAACCATCGGCGTGCACCCTACGGCGGCGGAAGAGTTCGTCACCATGCGCACGCCTGTAGCGGGCTGATCAGGCGTCGGCGGTTGCCTCTGGCGGCGTTGCAACGACGGCCGCCAGGCGCAATGCCTCGATACTGGCCTGGGCCTTGATCAGGTCCAGTTCCAGGGTTTTGCTCACCTGCTGTTGCTCACTCAGCGCTGCCTGGCGCGCTTGACTTTCCTCTACCGCAACCCGCAAGCGCTCCTGAAGCAGGGTGCGTTCGCTTTCCATGCGGCCCAGCTGTTCGCTGAGTGTTTGCTGCTGCGCCTGTTCCTTGCGTGATTGCTCCTGCAGGGCGGTCAGTTCCTTGCTGGTCACGCGGTGCTCGATCAGTAGCCGCTCATTATCGCGATGCAGCTGGGTGATCTCATCCTGGCGCACCATGGCGCTTTGTTGCGCCTGGCGCAGCTCGGCCTGCACCTGCTGCAGCTGACCTTCATGGCGCCGTTGCTCTTGCTCGCGTTGCTCCTTCACCGCATTGCGGTAGTGCTCAAGCGCGTCGCGGGCGTGCAAGTGTTTGTCTTCCAGCGAGCGAATCTGCTCGTCCTTGTCATTCATGCGCAACTCGTAATCGCTGCACGCCTGGCTGAGCCCCGCATTGCGAGTTTGTTCGGTTTGCAGGCTGGTGCTGGCGGTCTGCAAGGCGGCGCTTTCTTCGGCCAGTGCGGCGGCCTGGATATCCAATTGCTGCTTGAGCTGGCCGTGGGCTTCTTCAAGCGTTTGCACCTGGGCGAGCAGGGAGGCTTTTTGCTGTTCGAACTGCGCCAGTGCCGCGTCAATCGGCTCCTGGGCCTTGTCTTTAAGGCGTTGAGCCAGCCGTGCTACCAACTCGCCCAGTTCATCGTCGATGGGCGCCTGGGTGATGGTCAGCCGGGTTTCGCTGTCATCGAGTTCCTTCAAATAGCGATGAATCGTGGTTTTCGAGCCGGTATTGCCCATCTCGATGCGCACCGCGTCGATGCTCGGGTTTTCGCCACGGGCCAGGATCGCCAGGCGTGCCGTTTGAACCACTGCTTTGTTTATGCCGCCGCGCGCCATGAAGTCTCCGTCGATTTAGTACTGTGGTACATGGTATGTAGATACATACTTTATCACGAATAAAAACCCGTTTAAATTCATGATTTAACAGATGGGATATTGGCGTATTATCCCGTGTCAGAGCCGTTTTAACCGTTAATACACCCGCCAGCAGTACGAATAGGCCTTTCATGAGCGACCTGGACCGTTACCTCAACGCCGCCACCCGCGACAACACGCGGCGCAGCTATCGCGCAGCCATCGAGCATTTCGAAGTGAGTTGGGGCGGGTTCCTGCCAGCCACCAGCGACAGCGTGGCGCGCTACCTGGTGGCCCATGCCGGGGTGCTGGCGGTCAACACCTTGAAGCTGCGGCTCTCGGCGCTTGCGCAGTGGCACACCAGCCAGGGTTTCCCGGACCCGACCAAGGCGCCGGTGGTGCGCAAGGTGCTCAAGGGCATTCGGGCGGTGCACCCGGCACGGGAGAAACAGGCCGAACCTTTGCAGCTCAAGCACCTTGAACAGGTGGTGGCATCACTTGAGGTTGAAGCCAGGCAGGCCATTGAAGCGCGGGATCAGCCGCGCTTGCTGCGCGCCAAGCGCGACACTGCGTTGATCCTGCTGGGCTTCTGGCGCGGCTTTCGCAGCGACGAGTTATGTCGCCTGAGCATCGAACACGTGCAAGCGGTGCCCGGCGCCGGCATCAGCCTGTACCTGCCGCGCAGCAAAAGTGACCGCGACAACCTCGGCAAAACCTACCAGACGCCGGCGCTGCTGCGCTTGTGCCCGGTGCAGGCCTACAGCGACTGGCTAAGTGCCTCGGCCCTGGTGCGGGGGCCGGTGTTTCGGGGGATTGATCGCTGGGGCAACCTGGGCGAGGAGGGGCTGCACCCCAACAGCGTGATCCCGCTGCTGCGCCAGGCTCTGGAGCGCGCGGGCATTCCGGCTGATCAATACACCAGTCACTCGCTGCGCCGCGGTTTCGCCACCTGGGCCCATCGCAGTGGCTGGGACATCAAGTCGCTGATGAGTTACGTCGGCTGGAGCGACATGAAATCCGCCATGCGCTATGTTGAAGCGACACCCTTTTTGGGCATGACCTTGGCGACTCCACCGCTGCTTTGAGATTTCTTCTATTAATACAGATACCTGATAGGGAAAACCAATCGTCAGCATCAGGTTTGCCAATGAGCCACCGACGGAAAGAGTGAGTAGGATTCATCTCATCAACTTTTCAACCACTGACGGAGAGTCACCGATGCCTATCATCAACAGCCAAGTAAAACCGTTCAAAGCGACCGCCTACAAAAACGGCAACTTCGTAGACGTGTCGGACGCTGACCTGAAAGGCAAATGGTCCGTAGTCTTCTTCTACCCAGCCGACTTCACCTTCGTTTGCCCAACCGAACTGGAAGACCTGGCTGACAACTACGCCGAATTCCAGAAACTGGGCGTCGAAATCTACAGCGTGTCCACCGACACCCACTTTGCCCACGCTGCCTGGCACAACACTTCGCCAGCCATCGGCAAAATCCAGTACACCATGATCGGCGACCCAACCCTGACCATCTCGCGCAACTTCGACGTACTGATCGAAGAAGCTGGCCTGGCAGACCGCGGCACCTTCGTGATCAACCCGGAAGGTCAGATCAAGATCGTTGAACTGAACGACGGCGGTGTTGGCCGTGACGCCTCCGAGCTGCTGCGCAAAATCAAGGCCGCTCAGTACGTCGCTGCTCACCCAGGCGAAGTCTGCCCAGCCAAGTGGAAAGAAGGCGAGGCTACTCTGGCTCCGTCCCTGGACCTGGTCGGCAAGATCTAAGTCTGTGAAACATCAAGGGCGGGTTGCCGCACCTTAAGTAAGCTGCACCGCCCTCAAAACGCCCGGGCGAGATTCGCTCGGGCGTTTTTTTGTCTGCAATAAACCGAATTAACAGGAAATCGCCCGTATGTTGGACGCCAATCTTAAAGCTCAGTTGAAGTCATACCTGGAACGGGTCACCCAGCCGATCGAGATCGTCGCCTCCCTCGACGACGGCGCGAAATCCCAGGAAATGCTTGCCCTGTTGCAGGACGTAACCAGCCTCACCACGCTGATTACCCTCAAAACCGATGGCAATGATGCGCGCAAGCCGTCGTTCTCTATCAACCGCCCGGGTGCCGATATCAGCCTGCGTTTTGCCGGCATCCCCATGGGCCATGAATTCACTTCGCTGGTGCTGGCCCTGCTGCAAGTCGGTGGCCACCCGTCGAAGGCCAGTGTCGAAGTGATTGAACAGATTCGTGCCTTGAAAGGCGAGTTCAGCTTCGAGACCTACTTCTCGCTGTCGTGCCAGAACTGCCCTGACGTGGTTCAGGCGCTGAACCTGATGGCCGTGCTTAACCCGAACATCCACCACGTCGCCATCGACGGCGCGCTGTTCCAGGCTGAGGTCGATGAACGCCAGGTCATGGCAGTGCCCAGTGTGTACCTCAATGGTGTGAACTTTGGCCAGGGCCGCATGGGCCTGGAAGAGATCCTCGCCAAGCTCGACACCAGCGGTATCGAAAAGGCCGCCGAGAAAATCAGCGCCAAAGAGGCCTTTGATGTGTTGGTGGTCGGTGGTGGCCCAGCCGGTTCTGCCGCAGCTATCTACGCCGCACGCAAAGGTATTCGCACCGGCGTGGCAGCTGAGCGTTTCGGCGGCCAGGTGCTGGACACTATGTCCATCGAGAACTTCATCTCCGTGCAGGAGACCGAAGGGCCGAAACTGGCCAGCGCCCTGGAGGCGCATGTGCGTCAGTACGACGTGGACATCATGAACCTGCAGCGTGCCAGCCGCCTGATCCCGGCAAAAAATGCCGGTGACTTGCACGAAATTCGCTTTGAAAGCGGTGCGACCCTCAAGTCCAAAACCGTGATTCTGGCCACCGGTGCCCGCTGGCGCGAGATGGGTGTGCCGGGCGAGCAGGAATACAAGGCCCGCGGCGTGTGCTTCTGCCCGCATTGCGACGGCCCGTTGTTCAAAGGCAAGCGTGTGGCAGTGATCGGCGGTGGTAACTCCGGCGTTGAAGCAGCCATTGACCTGGCCGGTATCGTCAGCCACGTGACCTTGCTCGAGTTCGACAGCAAGTTGCGCGCCGATGCCGTGTTGCAGCGCAAGCTCTACAGCCTGCCGAACGTGGACGTGATCACCAGCGCATTGACCAGTGAAGTCAAAGGCGATGGCCAGAAGGTCACCGGTCTGGCGTACAAGGATCGTGACAGCGGCGAGTTCAAGACCATCGACCTGGAAGGCATCTTTGTTCAGATCGGCTTGTTGCCCAACACCGACTGGCTCAAGGGCACGGTGGAATTGACCCCGCGCGGCGAGATCATCGTCGATGCGCGTGGCGAAACTTCACTGCCGGGCGTGTTTGCTGCCGGTGACGTGACGACCGTGCCGTACAAGCAGATCGTGATTGCGGTAGGCGAGGGCGCGAAGGCTTCGCTGAGTGCTTTTGATCACCTGATCCGTACCTCGGCACCCGCTTAAATCCGGCTGCGAAAATAAAAAACCCCATGAGTGATCATGGGGTTTTCTCGTTCCCACGTTCTACGTGGGAATGCATCCGGTGACGCTCCGCGTCACGCAGAACGCTTACAGCGGCGCCGGCTGAATAATCTCAACCCAGTAAGCATCCGGGTCTTTGATGAACGCCAGGCTTTTCATGCGGCCATCGCTCAGGCGCTTCTGGAAATCACAGCCCAAGGCTTCAAAACGCTCGCAAGCGGCGACAATATCCGGCACCGAAATGCAGATATGGCCAAAGCCACGCGGGTCAGTATTGCCGTTGTGGTAAGCAAAGTCGGCGTCGTTTTCGGTGCCGTGGTTGTGGGTCAGTTCGAGGATGCCAGGGATCGACTTCATCCACTGCGTGCGCGCGGCGGCGTCGGCTGGAATCTGGGCCTTGTCCACCAGGGCCAGAAAGTAGAGGCTGAATTCGGCTTCCGGGAAGTCACGCTTTTCAACCAGGGAAAAGCCCAATACGCGGGTGTAGAAGTCCAGCGATTTGGTGATGTCCTTGACCCGCAGCATGGTGTGGTTGAACACGAAGTTCGACGTGGCGGTGTCAGGTTGGGCGGTGACGCCCGGGAAAGTGTTCAGATCGTGCAGGCTCATGGGCCCTCCAGAAAAAATGGGGCAAACGCGACTCGTGACTTGAGTGGTCCCTTGGCTTGCGGCCGGCATCCGTGCCGCACCGCCATGATACGCAAGCGTTGCCGGCCGAGCCAAATGAAAAAGGTTACTCAGCCCTTGCGAGCCAAGGGTGTCAGGCTCAAACTTCGACGCTTGAACCTTGGGTGTTTTCTTGATGATTGAATTTCGTAAGCCGTTGTTGAGCGCTGTATGTGTGTTGCTGGGCAGCCCCTTTGTGTTGGCGGCCGACCCGGAAATTCATTGGCCCAGCGGCTGGCAAGTCGAGGAAGTAGTGCCCGACGACGAAGCGCCGGTAAAACCTCAGGCGGTGTCCCGCCAACGCGCAATCAAGAATGATGAAAACGGCAACACCTTGATGGTCATGGAGTTGACCGGTACACCGATTGAGGCGGGCCATAAAGTTAATCTTCAAGGCGTACTGCTGGAAATGCGCAAATCCATCCAGAAGGATTTTGCCGGCAGCGGTTATCAAAGCGTGTGCACCAAAATGCACACCAGCACATTGAGCCGTCTTGAAGCGCTGGAAACTACTTGCTTGATTACCGAGAACGGTCGGCACATATTGTCACAAACATTGGTCGGCGCAGTTGATAGCGATAAAGCCTATGTCTTTTCCTTCGCCGGTCAGGCCGAGGCCTATGAAGCCAGTAAGGCTGAAGTCAGTTCAGTGCGTGATAGCCTTAAACTTTGAACGGGTTATCTCACTCGTTTTTGAACAAAGTGAACACTTGATTAAGTTCGTTTTCGAAGCAAAAAAAAACCCCGCATCAGCGGGGTTTTTGCAGCGTCTTTTGATCAGCCGCGCAACCAGGAATCTACTGTGGCAGCGCCATACTGTTCTTTCCAGGCTTTCAGGCCGCGGTGGTTGCCGCCTTTGGTTTCGATCAGTTCGCCGGTGTGTGGGTTGTGGTAAACCTTGACCACACGTGCGCGGCGCTGTTTTGGTGCGGCGGCAGCAGCGCTGGCTTTGCCAGGGTTAGGATCAAGGATCGAGATGATGTCGCGCAGGCTTTTGCCGTAGTGCTTCATCAGCCCTTGCAGCTTTTCTTCGAATTCGATTTCTTTTTTCAGGCCGGCGTCGTTCTTCAAGGATTCCAGCTGAGCCAGCTGTTCTTGAAGGGCTTTTTCTGCTGCGCGAAATTCGGCGAGTCTGGACAAAATCTGTACTCCAATAGTGTAGTTGGCTGATATCAACTGCAGATAAAGCGTGTAAGCCAGGAGCTTTAAGGTAACTCAAAGAAAGAGGCCTTTCTGCGAGTTCAGCACAGGCAGGAAAAATTGTAGTAGTTAATGCCGCGCGAGTAAATCACGGCGTTACCTAAATAAGATTATTTCATCCAGCGCACTAGATGGCTATTCAATGGCTGCTCAGCGACTTAATGAATTCCTCACAGGGCAACGGCCGGCCGAACAGGTAGCCCTGCAGGAAATCCACACCTTGGGCCGCCAGGTATTCGCATTGCTCTGCTGTTTCCACGCCCTCGGCGACAATACCCAGGTCCAGCTTGCCGCTGAGTTCTATGATGCTGTCCAGAATATGCCGTGAGAGTGCATCGGCGCCAATCATGGCGACAAAACTTTGATCGATTTTCAAGTAGTCGACGTTGAAGTTGCGTAAGTAACCCAGGCTGGAGTGGCCGGTTCCGAAGTCATCAATCGCGATCATCACCCCCAGTTGATGCAGGGCGTCGAACAGGCGGGCGGTGGTGTCGGTAGGCTGAATCAGTTCACGTTCGGTCAACTCCAGTACCAGCGTCACCTGGCCGGGGGCGAACGCAGCGAGAAACTCCCGGCAGTCCTGCACCAGGTCGAGGTCCTGGCAGTGACTGGCGGTGATGTTCACGCCGATATGGAAGCCCGGGGTGAAGCGCCCGGCATGCGGGGCCAGTTGCGCAGCGGTCTGGCGTAGCAACGAGCGGGTCATCGGCACGATCAGGCCCGAATGTTCGGCCAACGGTATAAAC
Organism: Pseudomonas sp. B19125; assembly: GCF_044218855.1. Classification (NCBI taxonomy): domain Bacteria; kingdom Pseudomonadati; phylum Pseudomonadota; class Gammaproteobacteria; order Pseudomonadales; family Pseudomonadaceae; genus Pseudomonas; species Pseudomonas sp. B19125. The sequence goes on along the minus strand of NZ_CP162589.1, from coordinate 3,932,299 downwards.
AGGTCAGGGCGAACCAAGCCTTCCTTCGGGTGCCGCCAGCGCATCAATACTTCACAGCCGGCCCATTCGCGGGTGTCGCCACGCACCACTGGCTGGAAATACGGAATGAATTCATTGGCCCCCAATGCCCGCTGCAACTCATGGGTCGGCGCGGACGAGCGCTTTTGCAGCCAGTGCGCCAACACGCCCGCCAGCACACCAAAGAACACCAGCAGACTGAACAGCGCCGGGTAGCGCGCCTCCATGTACCGCCAGACCTCACCGACAGGCATGCCGGCATCGACGCTGTACGGGTAACGCTCGGAGTTCAGGTGCTGATGGGCCACTGCAAACTGCGGCATTGCAGTGGTGTGCACCTTGCCGTCAGCGTCCAGCCAGTTGGCTCCCACTTGCAGGATCAGGTGTGCGTAGCGGCTGATCAGGCGCAAGGCGTTGGTCAGGTGATAGCCGTCAACCGAGGCAAACGCGGCTTTATCGCCATCGACCAGGCGGTAAACCAACAACGCGGTATCGGGCGTTACCGGGTTGCCGTTCATCAACCACAGCGTGCCCGCTACGTAATCGTCCGGGTTGACCGGTGACTGGTAGCTGCCGCCGAACAACGAGCTGCAATAGATGTTTTTTTGCCAGGACAAGGTCGTTGCCCGCACAAAGGGGCGCCGCGTGACCTGTTCGCGCAGTGCCAGTTGCGCGCCGTTGTCGCACGGTTGGCCGGCCAGCGGCAGCAATGCCTGGGCGGCGAGGGCGGTGTTGTCGAGCATTAAATCGAATTGGCGCACAGCCTCCAGCGCGGTTTGGGCGGTGCTTTGCTCAAGGGTGCGTTCGGCTTGCCAATGAAGAATCACAACCCCCAATAAAACGGGAACCAGGCCGCAGACACTGCTGATGAGCGCGCGTGCAGTTCGGCTTCGGGGGCCTTTGGCAGTGAGGGGCATAGAGGCAGCCAATAACAGAATAAAAAGACGGGTGTGTGCCGATGATAGTTGGCATTGCGCAGTGCCGCTCACTTGTTTGGCGCGAATTGACCTAGCCGTTCGGTCAGTTGTTGCGATTGTCTCAACTTGGCAAGATAAACATCGTTGCAAAAAGTAAGAGACTTCGGAGCACCGACCCTTCCAGCCTCTCTCTCAGCCGTTTCAGCCCACTTCTGGCGGGACGGTCGACCCTCGTCTTTCAATTGTTGAAATTCGTTTCGTAACCCGTTAACGCTACTTGATAAGGAATTACCTGCAATGAACAACATCCGATTGGCCGCTGCTTTCCTGGCTGCTACCGGCGTCGCCGCGCTGCCTGCTTTTGCCGCAGACGGTACCATCAGCCTGACCGGTGAAATCACCGGCACCACCTGCAGTATCAGTGGCGGGGCAGGCTCCGCGCCTGGCGCCAGCCCGAACTTCGCCGTTGTGCTCAACAAGGTCCAGGCCAGCGCGCTCAAGGCAAAAGGCCAGACGGCCGGCACCACCCCATTTGTTGTGCGTGTGGGTGCGTGCCCCAAGGATACGACGGTGGCGGTGTTGTTCGAGAGCAGCAGCCCGGCGATCAACCCGGCTACCGGCAACTTGAAGAATCAAGCGCCGGCCAAACCAGTGCCTGCCAGCCTGGTTGAGGTGCAGATTGTCGACGGCACTACCCAAAAGCCTATGGACCTGCGCCTGGCACTCAATTCGAGCAGCGCAAAAGTCCCCGACAACGGTGAGGTGTCGCTGCCGTTCGCCGCGCAGTACTTCGCCACCGGCGCCGCAACCCCAGGCCCGGTAAGTACGCAGGTGCTGTATTCCGTCACGTTTCCCTGATCAAGGCCCGGAGCCTGGCGGTTCGCCAGGCACTGGACAGCGCCTTGGAGGACCGCCCCATGCTTGCCCGACTCATGTTCGCAATTGCCTTGCTGCTCGCCATTTCGATGGTTAGCGGATGGCCATCCGTTGCCCATGCCGGTGTAGTGATCGATGGCACGCGGCACATTTACCCGCAACAGCGTCGCGAAATCACCTTGCGCCTGACCAACGACGACGAACGGGCTCCGCGCCTGGTCCAGGTATGGCTGGATCAGGGTGACCCGGCGTCAGACCCTTCTAACAGCGAGGTGCCTTTCAGCCTTTCGCCGCCGGTGTTTCGCCTGAACCCGCAGAAAAGCCAGGCCGTGCGCCTGGTCTACACCCAAGAGCCACTGCCGGCTGATCGGGAATCGTTGTTTTGGCTGAATGCGCTGGAGATCCCGCCCAAGGTCAACACCGAGGCCGATGCAGAGGTTGGCCCGGCGAATCACCTGCAATTCGCCTTTCGTATCCGTACCAAAGTGTTTTTTCGCCCCGCCGATCTGCCTGGCAGCCCGAACGAAGCGCACACGCAATTACGCTGGTCCTTGCGCCGCAGTACCCAGGGGACGCTGCTGGACGTGCACAACCCATCGGCCTATCACGTGACATTCAACGAGGTGGCGTTGGCCATGGGCCCGCAGCAAGACGCGCCGCTGCTGCCGGCGGAAGAGGGCATGGTGCCGCCAGGCGGCAACCTGACCCTGAGGGTGCACAAGGCCGTGCGGCCCATCCCTGCGGATGCCCGGGTGCATTTCAAATACATCAATGACTACGGCACGTTTTCCGCGCCGCAGCGTGCTCCTCTGAAGTTCTGACTATGCCTGCCTTGTTGCCATTCACGTTTTGCCAAGGCGCTGCCTGGCTGTTTTCCCACCCTCGGCTGGTGCTGTTGTTCGGCCTGCTGAGCACGCTTGTGTTATCGGCCGAGGCTGCCCCGTTGTTGTTTGACCTGGAGGCCTTTACCAGCGGTGTGTCCAGCCCGGCGGATCTCTCACGCTTCAATACCAGCAATGTGTTGACGCCAGGGGTTTATCGCGTTGACGTGATACTCAACGGCCAATCGCTGGGCCGTCGCCCGATCACCTTCGTAAACCTGGACAAACAGGACGCTGCGCAACCCTGTGTGAGCGCGCAACAACTGGCCGAACTCGGAGTAGTACTGCGCAAGTTCGAGGCAGGCGCCGAGGGGGATTGTCGCGATTTCGCCGCATGGATGCCCATGGCCAGCAGCCATGTCGATGTCGAGTCCCTGACCCTGGATGTCAGCATCCCGCAGGTCTACATCAATGGCTCCGCACGCGACTACATTGACCCCGCCCAATGGGACGCGGGCGTTGATGCCGCACTGCTCAATTACACCTACAGCGCCGCTGCGGTGACATCAGGTGCGGGTGAAGACCGCAGTTATCTTGGCCTCGACGGCGGGGTCAACCTGGGTGACTGGCGGTTGCGCCACCAGGGCGGGCAAGCCTGGGCTTCGCGAAGCAGCCACTTGCCTTATCAAGCCACGGCCACCTACTTGCAACGCGCCGTTTCAGCCTGGCAGTCGCAACTGACCGTAGGTGACAGTTTCAGCAGCGGTCAGATCCTTGATGGCGTGCGCGTGCGTGGCGTTACGCTGGCCACGGATAACCGTATGCTTGCGCCGTCGCAACAAGGCTATGCGCCTCAGGTGCGCGGCGTTGCCGACAGCAATGCCACGGTGACGGTGCGCCAGAACGGCTACACCCTTTACGAAACCACTGTGGCGCCTGGGCCTTTTGTGATCGATGATCTCTACCCCACGGGCTACGGAGGCGACCTCGACGTCAGTGTCACCGAGGTAGACGGGCGACGCAGCACCTTTGTCGTGCCTTATTCGGTGGCCCCGCAACTGTTGCGTTACCGCGCCACACACTACAGCGCAACGGTGGGCCGGGTGCAGCAGCATGGTGTGAGTGATGCCAACGCTTCAGTGTTTCAAGGCACGCTGCAACATGGGCTAGTCGATAACCTCACCGTTTATGGCGGCGCCACGCTTTCCCAGGGCTATAGCCAAGGCAAGGCGGGCCTGGCGATGAGTACGCCTGTTGGTGCATTCGCCTTGGACACTACTCACTCACGCACACAGGTGCAGGGGCAAGCCCTGGCCCGCGGACAAAGCCTTGGCCTGGCCTACAACAAGAATGTGCCGTTTTCGGGAACGCATTTTGCACTCGGCGCCTATCGCTTCTCGACCGATGGCTACCTGAACCTGCCGGACGCATTGAATGTGCGCGACCTGGGCCGTCATGGTGGGAACCTGGACAGCTATGCCCGGCAAAAGAGCCGCCTGGACCTGACGATCAGCCAGCAGCTGGGGGAGGGCACCCTGAGTTTGTATGGCAGCTCCACTGACTACTGGGCCGGGCAGCAAGGGCGCCAGACGTCGTTCACCGCCAGTTATGGGGCCAGTTGGAAGTCGCTGAGTTGGAACCTCTCGGCGCAGCGTTCGAGAGTCAGCGAGCTGTATCGGGCGAGCGACCGCGAACGCGGTGAGGATATTTTCTTCGGCCGCTCGACGCGAACCGAACGCGTTGAGAATCACTGGGTGCTGAGCCTCTCCATGCCATTGGGCGAGGGCACGCGCGCACCGACCCTGAGCAGTTCACTGTCGCGGGATGCAGGTGAGTCGCGTGGCAGTCAGCAACAAGTCGGCATCAATGGTTTGTTGGGGGATACGGCGCACACCCATTACGGGTTGGTCGGCAGTCGCGGCACCGGCGATCACGGCGGCTCAAGCTTCAACGCTTACGCGGGCTATCGCAGTAACGCAGCCAACCTGCGCGGCGGTTATGGCCAGCGCCAGGGCAATGCGCAAGTGTCCATGAGCGTCGACGGCGGCCTGATCGCCCACAGCGGTGGCGTCACCCTGGCGCAAAACCTCGGTGAAGCTTCGGCGCTGGTGTATGCGCCGGATGCCCAGGGAGCGCAGCTCGGCGGTTCCGGGGTGCGTATCGACAAGCAGGGTTACGGGGTCATGCCTTCTTTGCGGGCGTACCAGCCCAACGCCGTGGACATCGACCCGCAAGGCATGCCCATGGACGTGGAATTAAAGGAGTCGAACCGTTCCGTGGTACCGACCCTGGGCGCAATATCGCTGGTCAAATTCGAGACCGTCAGCGGCCGGGCGGTAGTGATCAAAGCCACCCACCCGAACGGCAGACCCCTGCCGTTCGCAGCCCAGGTATTTGACGAGCAGGGCAACGAAGTCGGGGTGGTTGGCCAGGCGGGCAAGGCTTTTGTACGCGGGGTTGCCGACCACGGCAGGCTGACCGTGCAGTGGGCTGAGGCGGCGGGCGAGCGGTGTTTCATTCGTTACCATCTACCTGCCCGTGAACCCGGTCGCCGCCAGGAAAATACAGATCAATTGGTCAGCCAGTGTCGCTATGAGGAGAACACCTGATGAGTCACACGATGAACGGTGCTCAACGCTTCACGATCAGGTTTTCCGGCGTCGTCGCACTGCTGAGCGGCTGGGCTTTCGCAATGCCTGCCCAAGCGCACTTTGGTAATGCTGGCGATTGTTCGCCCCAGGCAAACCTGAATGTCTCGATTGCGCCCATCACCTTGCAGGGCCACGTACAGATCGGGCAGGCCCTGGGCGCGGCAAACGGCTACGACTTCGATAGTGGCAATGGCTATGTAATGCGCTGTCAATACAAGGATTGGCCTATCGAACAACCCGTGACAGCGAACATAAGCATAGTCAATTCGCCGGCTACGGGGATCACGTTCAGTGCGTCCGGCCTCTCGATGCCGGTCTACGCCACCAACCTGCCCGGAGTGGGATTCGCGGTGATGGCCAGGGACCCCGGCCAGCCTTTTCACCCACTCCATCACGGCACCACGGCGTTATTAACCGTCAAACACAACAGGCCCAATGGGTGGGGGCTCCAGGGGCGGATCTACCTGGTGGCCACCGGTCCTGTCTCGGCCGGCACGATCACTGCGCGAACGTTTGCCAACTACACGCTGACCAATGTCACGACCTCAGGCCCGGGCTACGCTTCGGTAAGCCTGAGCAACGCGGTCATAGCGCCGCCGCTGCGGCCTACCTGCCATGTTTCGACACCTTCGGTTGTCATGCCGATGGGGCCTGTGGCCAGCCGTGATTTCACGGGCGTAGGCAGCTACGCCGCAAGCGTGAGCCATAACATCAGGCTGGACTGTGCCGGGGGAACCGGTGGTAGCCTGGATATCTGGGTCACGGTGACCGACCAGACTAACCCCGCAAATCGCGGCAATCAGTTGTCGCTGACGCGTACTTCGACAGCCAAGGGTGTGGCAATACAGCTGTTGAGTGGCCCCTCAGTGCTCAACTATGGCGCCGACTCTTCAGCCGTCGACAACCTGAACCAATGGCGGGTGACAAGTACGAGCAACGGCACTATCACGATCCCTTTGACTGCTCGTTATGTGCAAACCGAAAAAATGATCCGACCCGGTACGGCCAACGGGTTGGCTTCGTTCACCATGAGTTATCGGTGAGTGCCGGTGTGTTGCAGCCCTTGCGCGAGTGTGAGGAACGCAAGGGCAGCAGGTGAGGCCTGGCGCCGGTCCAACACCGCCAGGCCGATCCGGCGCGGCACCGGCGGTGATAATGGCCGTGCCACATAACGACTGTCGACACGTTCGGGCAACGATGCCTGCGCCACGATGCTCAACCCGTCGCCACGGCTGACGGCTTCCAGCGTACTGAGCAATTGGGCACAGCGATACCGCACGTTGGGCCGCAAACGCGCGTCGCTGAACAAGCGCATCACCAGCTCTGATGAGCCGGCTTCGGTGAGAATGAACGGATCGTCACACAGAGCTTGCAAAGGTACTGATGTGCTGGCAACCAGCGCATGGGTGGCCGGCAACAACACGACAAGCTGATCCTCGAACAACGCCACGGTGTCGAAACGCTCACTGTCTGTTGGCGTGTCGGCGAGCACCACAAAACCCACGTCGACACGCCGCTCGTCCAGCCACTGGATGACTTGCCGGTCTGGCCCCTCGTCCACATGCACTTCAATGCCCGGGTAGGCCTGCCGAAAATGGCTGAGGATTGTCGGCAACAAGCGCACCGACGCAGTGGGGCCGAAGGAGCCGATGCGCAAGGTGCCGCGCTTCATGCCACGGGCGTCGGCGGCTTCCTGCTGTAACGTCGCGGCCAGGCCGAGCATGGCACGGGCGCGCCCGAGTAATTGCGCGCCGATATCGCTCAGCTCCACCAACGTCTGGTGGCGCCGAAACAATTCCACGCCCAGCTCCTGCTCCAAGGCCTTGACCGCATGGGACACCGCCGACTGGCTGATACCCAGGCGGTGCGCCGCACTGGTGAAACCTTGCAGCTCGGCCACCAGTGAAAAAATTTCCAGTTGGGTCAAGGTCATGAGTAAAGGCTCATTTTACGATTACTGAACATTAGTCGAAGAATATGCCAACCCTGCCACCTGTCGAGCAACTGCTAATGCATCATTCATCTGATCGCCTCACCTACCTGAAGCTCGCCGCTGTGACCATGATCTGGGGTGGCACCTTTGTCGCCGGGCGCTACCTGGCCCATCAAGTAGACCCGCTGCTGGCCGCCAGCCTGCGGTTTATCCTGGCCAGCCTGGCGCTGCTGCTGTTTATGCTGTGTGCACGCATCCCGCTGGCGCGGCCACGTCCCCGGCAACTGCTACGTCTGGCAGTGCTGGGTTTTTTCGGGATCTTTTTCTACAACCTGTGTTTTTTCTACGGCCTGCAGTACATCAATGCCTCGCGCGCTTCATTGATCGTGGCGTTGAATCCGGCCGTGATCGGCCTGGCTTCCTGGTGGTTGTTCAAAGAGCGCCTCGGCGCTGCCAAGGTGCTGGGCATGGCGTTGTGCCTGGCTGGCGCTGCGGCGGTGATCGTCAGTCGTAACCCGCAACTGCTGCAAGGTGCATCGAGTACCTGGCAGGGCGACGTGCTGGTGTTTGGCTGTGTGCTGGGGTGGGGGATTTACTCGTTGTTTTCCCGCGCGTTGAATCAAAGCCTGGGGCCATTGCAAACCGTCACGTGGTCAGTATTGCTCGGCACCCTGATGCTGACACTGGCCACCGCGCTCACCGGACGCTTCACCGTACAAGGGGTCGTCAGCCTGCACTGGTCGCAGGTTGTGAGCCTGTTGTATTTGGGTGTGCTCGGCTCCGCGCTGGCGTACATCGGCTATTACGATGGCATCCGGCGTATCGGCGCGACCCGCGCGGGCGTGTTCATCGCGCTTAACCCGCTGACGGCGGTGATCTGCGGCGCGCTGCTGCTCGGCGAACAACTGACGTTACCCATGGCGCTGGGTGGCGCGGTGATCCTGTTGGGCATCTATCTGTGCAACAAACCCCTTGCGCAGCCCAGGGCAATAGGGATTTGATGAGAGTGCGGACAAATACTGTTACGCTGTGTAGAATCGATTTACGCATACAAGAATATGGACTTGCGCTCACGCAAGCCTCGGCCGTCAGAGACTGATGTAATCATGAAGCTACTCGGCTCCCCCCTGATCTTTGGTGACTTCCTCGCCCGCAGCGTGCGGGGCCTCTCGTGCGCGCCACCCTGCAACCTCATCCTTGCCTGTAATTGACTGCTTGCTACTTACAAGAATGATGAGGTGCCGAAATGGCCGACCAATACGAAAACCCGATGGGCCTGATGGGCTTTGAATTTATTGAATTCGCATCGCCGACTCCAGGCACCCTGGAGCCGATCTTCGAGATCATGGGCTTCACCAAAGTCGCGACCCACCGCTCCAAGAATGTGCACCTGTATCGCCAGGGCGAGATCAATCTGATCCTCAACAACCAGCCCGACAGCCTGGCGTCGTACTTTGCCGCCGAACACGGCCCGTCGGTGTGTGGCATGGCGTTCCGCGTCAAAGACTCGCAGCAAGCCTACAACCGCGCGCTGGAACTGGGCGCCCAGCCGATTCATATCGAAACCGGCCCGATGGAACTCAACCTGCCAGCCATTAAAGGCATTGGCGGTGCGCCGCTGTACCTGATCGACCGTTTCGGTGAAGGCAGCTCGATTTATGACATCGACTTCGTGTACCTCGAAGGTGTCGACCGCAATCCGGTAGGAGCAGGCCTCAAGGTCATCGACCACCTGACCCACAATGTGTATCGCGGCCGCATGGTCTACTGGGCCAACTTCTACGAGAAACTGTTCAACTTCCGTGAAGCACGCTACTTCGATATCAAGGGTGAATACACCGGCCTCACGTCCAAGGCCATGAGCGCCCCGGACGGCATGATCCGCATCCCGTTGAACGAGGAATCGTCCAAAGGCGCCGGCCAGATCGAAGAGTTCCTGATGCAGTTCAACGGCGAGGGCATCCAGCACGTGGCGTTCCTCACCGAAGACCTGGTCAAGACCTGGGATGCGCTGAAGAAGATCGGCATGCGCTTCATGACTGCGCCGCCGGACACCTACTACGAAATGCTCGAAGGCCGCCTGCCAAACCACGGCGAGCCGGTGGACCAACTGCAGGCGCGCGGTATTCTGCTGGACGGCTCCTCGATCGAGGGCGACAAACGTCTGCTGCTACAGATTTTCTCGGAAACCCTGATGGGGCCGGTGTTCTTCGAATTCATCCAGCGCAAAGGCGACGATGGGTTTGGCGAGGGCAACTTCAAGGCACTGTTCGAGTCGATCGAGCGTGACCAGGTGCGTCGTGGTGTACTGACCACCGACTAAGCACAAAAAAGCCCGGCCGAGGTTAACCCCCGGCCGGGCTTTTTATTGCCTGCGCATCAGGCTTTGCGCTGACGCAGCAGATGCTTGAAACCTTCATACACCAGCACCATCACCGCCAGCCAGATCGGGATATACGTCAGCCACTGGCCGCCCTTGATGCCTTCGCCCAGCAACAAGGCCACGAACAGTAGCAACACAGGCTCCACATAGCTGAGCAAGCCGAACAGGCTGAAGGCCAATAAGCGGCTGGCGATGATGTAGCTCACCAGCGCCGAGGCACTGATCAAGCCCAGCATTGGAATCAACGCATAGAGCTTGGGGTGCAGCTCGAGCACGGCAAAACCTTGTTCGCCATGCTGCACAAACCACCAGGCCACCGGCAGCATCAGCGCCATGTCCAGCCACAAGCCGCCCAGATGATCGGTGCTCAGGTATTTGCGTACCACGAAGTAGATCGGGTACCCAATGATTACCACCAACGTGGCCCAGGAAAAACCACCGGCCTGGTACAACTCATTAAGCACCCCGAGCGCGGCAAAAAATACCGCGATCTGCTGCAAGCGCGACAAGCGTTCGCCGTAGACCAGGCGCCCGGTCAGCACCATAGTCAGTGGCAGCAGGAAATACCCCACCGACACATCCAGGCTGCGCCCGTTCAACGGTGCCCACATAAACAGCCATAACTGTACGCCCAGCAGGGCGGACGACAGCACCACGCCGCCGATCAGCCGCGGCCTGGCCGCCAGCATTCGCAGCAACTCCCACACGCGCCGCCATTCACCGCTGACGATCATGAACACCGTCATGCACGGCACGGTCAGCAGCATGCGCCAACCAAAAATCTCCAGGCCGCTCAAGGGCGTGAGCAGCGAGGTGAAGTAATACATCACGGCAAACAACACCGAGGCCAAGACCGATAAAACAACACCTTTAGACACACTGTCCTCGCGAAAGCTGATTTTTACAGAAGAAGGGGAACTTAGGTGGGGAATATAGGGTTCGTGACACTCTTTGTCACGCCGATTACAACATTTTAATGGAACACCTTCCTACCCCCGTGCCACACAAGTATGACTTTTCGCGGCTAGCATGACTGCGCTTGGTTTTGCATGGAAAGTTTTGCATGGCTTATTAATGCTCTGCAAAAAACATCAACTAATGGAAATAAGTTAGTAAGCGCGACTTTGGTGGGCGTCATCATTGCGTGATGATAACCATGGCTCTGGCAAGGAGTGGTTCAGAGGGTTGCAGACTAAGACATTAGATAATGAGGTCCACTCTATGCATGGCATTTCCCCCTATTATGGCTCTTCACCTGCTACCTTCAACGGCTTGCCCGGCATTATAGGCAGGTTCGGCGAAAGCGTTGCGTTTCCGAAAGGTGACACACCGTCCTGGAAAAAACTTGAAACCTATAAGACTTTTTTCGAGTCGGTCGCCAGAGATAACAACAGCGGCGTACTCACGGCGGACGGTAAGGAATTACTGGACGCGGTTGCCTCTCCAGATACTTCTAAACAACCTCGCGTCAGTGCTTATTGCTTCAACGTGGGTCCTTATTCGGCCAGGGACAGTTTTATTGTCAAACGCGAACCGATCGTGCAGGGCGCCGTGAATTTTGTATTGTGGATGCCGGAGAAGGACTTTAAATCAAGTTATGAGTTTAACAGTTATCAGGCAATCGACGATTTTCTGAAAAGTTTACCGAAAAATACTGACGCCTTTAACGCGTTTCTTGCCCATTTTGTCGACAAGACAGCGACTTCCCCTGTCAGAACAGCAGTACAGGCGCGTGCATCCGCAACGCAAGGCAGCGCACCCAATATGCTGATAGGACCAGGCCAGCAGATCGTAGGGAATGTGTTTGAGCACTTGGATCGAACCAGTGAAAACCCTACGACAATCAGGTTTGTCAACGGGCTTGTCAATCAGCAATTGGAATCGGTCGATCACGGCAGGCCGACCTTTAGCGGCGTGCGGCCCAATGGAGAGAAAGTGGTCTATCGGTACGACTTTCACGGCAACTTGCTGGGTTCGGGTGACAAGGGGAATTTTTACTTCCTTAAAAATGGCGCCCATAGTCAATTGCCACTGGTTCCCATCACATTGCCACAACTAAGAGAGCTCGTCTTCAGGGGCAATGGTGACCTGAACTCTGTGGTCAACGCCTTCGCCAATTTTCTAGAAAGTCCATTTTCCGGGGTCTCAACGCTCCTGCAAGCGCTTGGAGTCGACAAAGCAACTGCCGATACCGTCGAACGCGGCCTGGATAACCCCGTCAATGCCGTGTTGCTTTTCTTGAATAAGAACAACGATATCGGCAGGGTATTCGGTCTGCCAAAAAGTGAAATGAACGCGATACTTACCAACTTTGCGACTGCCGCTCAGGGGTTTGTGCCTGGCTATGGTACTTACAGATCTGTCGCCGCCGTGCTGGCGAAGATATTAAAACAACAACCTGTGACACAAGAAGAGGCCAGGGAAGCCGCCCATGGGTTAGGTGTAAAAGCGGATATAAAACTATAACGCGGTAACCAACAAACCCGCCCACACTGGCGACTGTGGGCGGGGTATGACTACCGACTAATACGCCCTGACACAAAATGGCTCACGTCATTAAACCCCGGCGTAGACGAATGCCCTGGCGTCACCAGCGAGTCAATAAACGCCTCATCTTCTGCCGTGATCTTCACCGCCAGCGCCCCGGTATACGCATCCCACTGCGCCTCGGTACGCGGCCCGACAATCGCCGAACTGACCGCGGAGTTGTTCAGCACCCAGGCAATTGCAAACTCGACCATTCCCACACTCCGTCCTTGGGTGTATTGCTGAATCTGCTGGGCAATGCGCAATGACTCCACCCGCCATTCGGTTTCCAGGATACGCTTGTCCTGGCGCGCCGCACGGCTGCCGGCTTCGGGTGTCACGTCGGGGGCGTATTTGCCACTGAGTACGCCACGGGCCAGTGGGCTGTAAGGCACCACGCCCAAGCCATAGGCGGCTGCAGCGGTAAGTTGCTCGACCTCGGCCTGGCGGTTGACGATGTTGTACAGCGGCTGGCTGATGATCGGCTGGTCGACCCCCAGACGCTCGGCCACGCGAATCACTTCGGCGATACGCCAACCACGGTAGTTGGACAGGCCCCAATAGCGGATCTTGCCTTGGCGGATCAGGTCGCCAATCGCCGACACGGTGACTTCCAGCGGCGTGTCGTGGTCCTCGCGGTGCAGGTAATAAATGTCCAGGTAGTCGGTGTCCAGGCGCTTAAGGCTGGCTTCCAGTGCATTGAACATGCGCTTGCGGCTCAAGCCGCTGCGGTTTGGCAGGCCGTCCACCGGGCCAAAGCCGACTTTGGTGGCCAGCACCCAATCCGAACGGTGGCGGGCAATGGCCTCGCCGACGATTTCCTCGGAGCGCCCACCGGTGTAGACGTCGGCCGTGTCAATGAAATTGATGCCCTGGTCCCAGGCCTTGTCGATGATGCGCAGCGAGTCTTCCGTGTTGGTCTGCTCGCCAAACATCATGGTGCCCAGGGTTAGTGCGCTGACCTTCAACCCGGACTGGCCCAATGTGCGGTAAATCATGCAAAGCTCCTCATGGCAGGGAAACGTTACCCATGCAATACCAGACTCGACGGCTCTGGAACAAGCCCTGCGCGCGTTTCTTCATACACTCAGCAAGGTCTGGCAGCGCTGCTGTAAAAAACCATGCAGCACTTTCACCCGTTCCGACACTTGCAGGCGATGTGGGCACATCAGGTTGAACGGCGTGGGCTCGCCTTGCCAGTCGGGCAGCAGCGGCACCAACCGCCCAGCCTTGATATCGCCGGCAATATCCAGGTTGGCCTTATAGGCGATGCCGTGGCCTGCCAGCGCCCAGCGCCGCACGATTTCACCGTCATCGCTCAGGTAATCGCCCGACACCTCTACCTCCTGCAGCAAGGCGCCTTGGCGAAAGTACCAGGTGCTGTTTGCCTGCCCACGGCGCATATAGCGCAATGTACTGTGCTGCGCCAGGTCGGCCGGCGTGCGCGGTGTGCCGTGGCGCGCCAGGTAGTCGGGGCTGGCGCAGGGGATACGATGGTGGCCGGGTACCACGGGCAGCGCCACCAGGCTGGAATCCCTCGGCACACCAAAGCGCAGGGCAATGTCGACGGTGTCGCGGAACAGATCCGCGTTACTGTCGTTGAGCAGTAGCTGCAGGCGGATCGTCGGGTGCGCAAGCTTGAACTCATCCAGCCAGCCGAGCAGTACATTGCGGCCGAAGTCCGAAGGTGCTGCCAGTTGCAATAACCCACTCAAGCTCTGGCCTTGTTGCTTGATCGCCTGCTCGCCTTCGGCTAGCGCTTCGAGGGCTACGCGCACGCTGTCGAGGTAGCGCCGGCCTTCTTCGGTCAGGCGCATGCTACGCGTCGAGCGGGCGAGCAAGCGGATGCCCAGCCGGGTTTCCAGGCGCTTGAGCGCAATACTTGCCGCCGCCGGGGTGAGGTTGAGGCTGCGCGCCGCCGCCGACAGGCTGCCGGTGTCGGCGGTGCGCACGAACACTTCAAGGTCCAGGGTCGAGCTCATTTGTAAAAATCCTTTAAAGATCTTGTCGTTTTACCGGGATTTTTCGCCGATTGCCAAGCTGAGAAGATCAACGCTCACTTTTTTAGCCAGGTAGTAACCCCATGACATCTTCCCTCAGCGGTAAAACCGTTATCGTGATCGGCGGCAGCAGCGGCATCGGTGCCGCCGTGGCCAAGGCCGCCAGCGCCCGTGGCGCACACGTGGTGCTGGCCGGGCGGCGTTTGACCTCGGGTGTCGAAAACGCTGTGCGCAGCGAACCGGTCGACGTCACCGACAGCGCCTCCTTGCAGCGTTTGTTCGAGACGGTCGGGCGTTTTGACCACTTGGTGTTTACCTCCGGCCCGTCAGTGCGGGCAAAACCGCTGGTCGAGACCGATCTGGACGAGGCCCAGGACAATTTCAGCGTGAAACTCTGGGGTGCATTGCGTGCGATTCAGCAAGCGCTGCCATTTTTGGCAGAGCACGGCAGCATCAGCCTGACCTCGGGCCAACTGGGCCGTAAGTTGATGGCGGGGCAGTTCATCAAGACGGGTATCAATGCTGCGACTGAAGCGCTGGGCAAGCAGCTCGCAAAAGAGTTGGCACCACGGCGCGTCAATGTGATCAGCCCAGGTGTGATCGACACGCCGGCATATGCGGGGTTGGCAGACGAGCAACGCCTGGCGATGTTCGCCAAGGCCGGCACGGCGTTGCCAGTGGGGCGAGTCGGGCAGGCGGATGAAGTGGCGGCGGGTTATGTACTGGCCATGGAAAATGGCTTTGTCACCGGCGCGGTAATTGATATCGACGGCGGAGGCCTGCTGTAAACACTGAGCAAAAGTGTAGGGGCTGGTTCGCAAAGGGCGCAGGCAGTGCAAAAAAGGTATGGCGGCACAGGCCGCCATGCCAGCCTAGTCGCAAGTCAACGCGTTGAGGCTCGGGTTTCCAGGGAGAACCTGAACGTCGCGCCGTGCCCTGGGCGCTCCACCAGTTCGATACTGCGCCCATGCAGTTGCAGAATGCGGTGCACGATGCGCAAGCCCAGGCCGCCATCGCGGCGCGCGCCGCCGATGGTGAAGGCGCGCAGGAACAAGCCTTCGCGCAATTGGGCATCGATTCCGGGGCCGCTGTCGCTGACCATGACTGCTACGGCACCGGCCTCGGGCGCCAGGATCACCTCGACTTCTCCATTCACCGGCGTATGGCGCAACGCGTTGTCCAGCAGGTTGGTGAGCACCCGTTCGATCAGGCCCAGGTCGGCCATCACCGTCGGCACCTGGGGCGGCAGGGTGGCGATGAGGGTGATGGCGCGGGCTTCAGCGGTCAGTTCGAATTTCTGAAAGATATCTTGCACCAGGTCCGGCAGCGAGAAGCCTTCTATCACCGGCTGCACAAAACCGTGCTCCAGGCGCACCAGTTCCAGCAGAGACTGGGCCAGGCCGCCGACTTTACGGCTCTGGTCCAGCGCAATGCCCAGATAGCGCCGGCGTTCTTCGGGGCTCAGGCTCGCATCCTTGAGCGACAGGGTTTCCAGGTAGCCATGCAACGACGCCAATGGCGTGCGCAGGTCGTGGGAAATATTGGCGACCATCTCCCGACGTTCCTGGTCTTGATGGGTGATGGCGCGCCATTGCTCGCCCAAACGGTTTTCCATCTGCACGAAGGCGTGGTCGAGCACGGCGATTTCATCGCCGCTGTTGAGTTCGGGAACAGCCGTTTCGGCGGCTTTCGGCGCGCCGTTAATGTCGAACTGGCCGACCTTGTCGGTCAGTTGGCGCAGTGGCCGGGTAATCCAGGCAAAGGCGATCAGGCCCGCCATCAGGCAGAGCAGGGCGACCAGGCCGATGGACCACAGGGCGATCTTCAAGGCCATGCCGGTGGCGTCCTTGGCGTCGTACACATCATGGGCTTCGCCCAGCAGCACCACATACAGAAAGCCGGTTTGCTGGCCGTTGGCCTTGAGCGGCGCAGCACTGAATACTTTGCGCCCGTCGACGCTGCGCGGGTCATCGCCAAGGATCGGCAGCATGGCACCGCTGAGAAAACGTCGGACCGGCGCGAGGTCCACATGGTCACGCAGCAAATGCCCGCTGGGTGCGGCGTTACCCACCACACGGCCGTCAATATCGAGCAAGTACACCTCGACACTCGGGTTAACCAGCATCAGTTGGTTGAACAGGTTGCGCACGGCATCGGGCTTGAGGCCGTCGGCGTCCATCAGTTGGGTATCGCGGGCAATGTGCGCCGCCAGGTCGCGGGACAGGCCTTGCACCACTTCCAGTTCATGCATGTGGTTGGAACGCACCTGCAGCCAGGCCGACGTGCCGCTGCAGATCACCAGCAACACGGCAAACACCACCGACAGGCGTTGGGTCAGGGTCAACTTCATGCGGCGCTCTCGGCGAATTTGTAGCCACGGCCCCACACCGTGAGGATGCGCGCCGGGTTGGCCGGGTCGACCTCGACCTTGGCGCGCAGCCGGTTGATATGGGTGTTCACGGTGTGCTCGTAGCCCTCGTGGCTGTAGCCCCACACGGCGTTGAGCAGGTCCATGCGCGAGAAGACTTTACCCGGCTGACGGGCAAAGAAGTACAGCAGGTCAAATTCGCGCGGCGTGAGGTCCAGGCGCTGGCCTTGCAGGGTGGCGTCACGGGTCAGCGGGTTGATGAACAACGCGCCCAGCTCAAGGCTGCCGGCGTCCATCTTCAGGTTGCGCGCCATCGCGTCCACCCGGCGCAACAGTGCCTTGACCCGCGCCACCAACTCCGGCATCGAGAACGGCTTGGCCAAATAGTCGTCAGCGCCCAGCTCCAAGCCAAGGATGCGGTGCAGTTCGCTGGAACGCGCGCTGGTGATGATGATCGGTGTGTAGCGCGCCATGGCACGGGCACGGCGGCAGATCTCCAGGCCGTCGACGCCGGGCAGCATCAGGTCGAGGATCAGTGCATCCCAGCCACCTTGTTCGAGCAGGCCCAGGCCCTCGGTGCCATCGGCGCTGTGCACCACCTCGAACTGCTCGTCGCGCAGGTGCAGGCAGATCAAGTCGGCAATATGGGCATCGTCCTCGACCACCAGGACGCGTTTGGGCTGATCCATATAAGAAAACCTTCGCTTGTAGTCCGCGCATTGTGCGGCTTTTGCCACAGTGTAGTTATCACGAATTGTTTAACTCTGCGTGAGGATTTCGCGACCGCCCAAGGCTCAGGATGGCGACATTGTTGCTGCGGATGGGTTTTATGTGGCGAGCGGGCTTGCCCCGCGTTGGGCTGCGTAGCGGCCCCAAAAAAGCGGGAGCGCTGCGCACTCCAACGCGGGGCAAGCCCGCTCGCCACAACAAGCACGCTCGCCATGAATGCCTATGGGTTGAGGAGAATCGTATGTACTCACGTCGACAAATGCTGCTGGCCGGTGGTGGCCTGGGTGTCGCCGTCCTGGCCGGTGGCCTGCTGAAACAGCTCAGCATGGTCACCGAAGTCGAAGCGGCCGAGGCCTTTGAGGTCAACCACACCGAAGCCCAGTGGCGCAGCCTGCTGACGGCTGAGCAATTTGACGTGCTGCGCGAGGAGGGCACCGAACGCCCTTACAGCAGCACACTCAATGATGAACACCGTGCTGGCACCTTTGCCTGTGCCGGTTGCGCATTGCCGCTGTTCTCCTCGACCACCAAGTTTGACAGCCACACCGGCTGGCCAAGCTTCTGGCAGCCGCTGGACAACGCGGTCGCCAGCCACGTCGACACCTCGTATGGCGTGGTACGCAAGGAAATTCATTGTCGCCGTTGCGGTGGCCACCAAGGGCACGTTTTTGACGATGGCCCGGCGCCCACAGGCCTGCGCTACTGCATGAATGGCGTCGCCATGACGTTCACGGCGGCTTAAGCCGATGTCCATTTTTAATTCGTATAAGGGTCGATTCCATGTGGCTGCTGGTTCTCGCGTATCTGGGCGGCGTGCTGACAATTGTCAGCCCGTGCATCCTGCCTGTTCTGCCTTTTGTCTTCGCTCGCACCGGGCAGCCGTTTATGCGCAGTGGCTTGCCGCTGTTAGCGGGGATGGCGGTGACGTTCGCCCTGGTGGCCTCACTGGCGGCGGTGGGCGGCGGCTGGGTGGTGCAAGTCAATCAATACGGGCGTTGGCTCGCGTTGCTGTGCGTTGCCCTGTTCGGGCTCACGCTGTTGCTGCCGAAACTCTCGGAGCGACTGACGCGGCCATTGGTGGCCGCCGGCAGTCGTTTGTCGGAGGCCGCCGGGGCCGATGCCAAACCGCGTCCGGGCGCGTCGTTCCTGATCGGCGTGGCCACCGGTTTGCTCTGGGCGCCTTGCGCCGGGCCAATCCTGGGGCTGCTGCTGACCGGCGCCGCGCTGCAAGGGGCCAGCATCGGCACTACCTTGCTCTTGCTGGCCTACGCCGCCGGGGCTGCCACCTCCCTGGCCTTGGCCTTGCTGGTCGGCGGTAAAGTCTTTGGCTTGATGAAAAAATCCCTGGGCGCCGGCGAATGGCTGCGCCGTGGCCTGGGTGCGCTGATGCTGGCCGGTGTGGCCGCCATCGCCTTGGGCCTGGACACGGGCGTGTTGTCGCGCTTGTCGACCGCCTCTACCGGTGGCCTTGAACAAAGCCTGGTCGACACACTGAGCGCCAAACCTGCACAGAAGAGCGGGGCGATGATGGCCGGTGGCGCCATGATGGCGGCGGCCAACCACAGCGACACACTGCCTATCGAAGGCACGCTGCCGCCGCTGGAGGGCGCGGTGCAATGGCTCAACAGCCCGCCGCTGACCGCCGAAGCACTCAAGGGCAAAGTGGTGCTGGTGGATTTCTGGACCTACTCCTGCATCAACTGCCTGCGCACCTTGCCTTACGTCAAAGCCTGGGCCGAGAAATACAAAGACCAGGGCTTGGTAGTGATCGGCGTACACGCCCCGGAGTTTGCCTTTGAACGCGACGTGAACAACGTCACCAAGGCCATGAAAGACCTGGGCATCACCTACCCGGTGGCGATCGACAACAACTACAAGATTTGGCGCGCCTTCAACAACCAATACTGGCCGGCGCATTACTTTGCCGATGCCAAGGGCCAGATTCGTTATCACCACTTCGGTGAAGGCGACTACGCCGAGTCGGAGCGGGTGATTCAGCAACTGTTGCGTGAGGCCGGCTCGACCAACGTCGCCGGTGGTTTGATCGAGGCCGATGCCAAGGGTGTGCAGCAAGCGCCGGACATGAACGAGGTGCAATCGCCGGAAACCTACCTGGGCTTCCAGCGTGCGGAAAACTTCGTCACCACCGGCGCGTTGGGCACCGACAAAGTGGTGAATTACCCGGCGGCCGGCCACCTGGCCCTGAACAACTGGACCCTGGAAGGCCCATGGAATGTCGGCGGTCAGCAAGCCACCCTCGACCAGGCCGGCGGGCGTGTGGTTTACCGCTTTCATGCCCGTGACCTGCACCTGGTGCTGGGGCCTGGCGCCGATGGCAAGCCGGTGCGCTTCAAGGTGACGATTGATGGCCAGGCGCCAGGCGATGCTCATGGCACCGATGTGGCGCCGGATGGCAGCGGTACGGTGACCGAGCAGCGCCTTTACCAACTGGTGCGTCAGAGCGGCGCCGTGCAGGACCGCACCTTCAGCATCGAATTTCTCGACCCGCATGTGTCGGCGTATGCCTTCACTTTCGGTTGAAGTGAAAACCTGATCCATGTGGGAGCTGGCTTGTCGGGTCGCCGCATCGCTGCGATAGCGGTGTACCTGCCGACGATGATGTTGGATCTGGCGGTGCCATCGCAGGCAAGCCAGCTCCCACACTTGACCGCGTACTGGAGTGAGTTCTATGAAGCTTCTCAAGATTTTACCCGCACTGGCCTTCGCCGCTTTCGTCGGCCAAAGCTCGGCGTTCTCCTTCGGTGGCGGCGAAGAGGCTGTGATGATCGCGCCGCCGGCCATGGACCTGCCGGCCGAGCCCGGCAACCTGCAAACCGCGGTGTTCGCCGGGGGTTGCTTCTGGGGTGTCCAAGGCGTGTTCCAGCATGTGCAAGGCGTGAAAAACGCCGTTTCCGGCTATGACGGCGGCGCTGCAAACACGGCCCAGTACGAGTCGGTCAGCGACGGCGATACCGGCCACGCCGAATCGGTGTCGGTGACTTACGACCCGAGCAAAGTCAGCTACGGCAAGCTGTTGCAGATCTACTTCTCGGTGGCCCACAACCCCACTGAACTGAACCGCCAGGGTCCGGACAGCGGCACCCAGTACCGTTCGGAAATCTTTGCGCAAAATGCCGAACAGCAAAAAGTCGCACAGGCCTATATCGCCCAGTTGGACGCCGCCAAAGCGTTCGACAAGCCGATCGTGACCAAGGTCGAGATGGGCAAGACGTTCTACCCGGCGGAGTCCTATCACCAGGATTTTCTGACCGAGAACCCGTCTTACCCGTACATCGTGATCAATGATTTGCCCAAGGTGGCGCAGCTCAAAAAATTGTTTCCCGACCAGTACCGCGCCGAGCCGGTATTAGTCAAAAACCAATAACCACCCGGACTGATCATTCCCACGCTCTGCTTGGGAATGCAGCCCAGGACGCTCCGCGTCCCAAGACGTGACGCAGAGCGTCACAAGAGGCATTCCCACGCGGAGCGTGGGAACGATCGTCATCAGGATTTGGCCTTGGCCAGGTACGGCGCCAGCCGGCGGCCCATTTCTTCACCTAGCGCTTGCAACCCGCTCAGGGGGCGCACCATCACTTCAAACTCGACGATCTGCCCCTGTTCATTGAAGCGAATCATATCGATACCCTTGAGCTGTTTTTCACCCACGCGCGCGCTGAACTCCAGCACCACGTTAAGCCCATCGGCACTCGCCAGTTCACGGTGATAGGCGAAGTCTTCGAACACCTTGATCACCGTGTTGAGGATCATCGACACCACCGGCGCGCCGGGGTAGGGCGTGTGGGCCATGGGCGAGCGGAACACCGCGTCAGGTGCGAGCAGTTCGGGCAGGGCGTTGAGGTCGCGTGCGGCCAGCATGGCGTGCCAGCGTTGCAGGGTGTGGGCGGCGGCGGGGTTCAGGTGGAGTTCGGACATGGGCTGTACCTGTTCTTATGTTGGGAAGGTCGTTCACCTGCCCAACATAAGAGCGGCACTCAAGCAGGGTCAATCACCCGAATTGACAGATAAGTAACCCGAATGCACTCACACCACTTCCAGGTACGAGCTGTGAATCGCCCGCGCCAGTTCGCGCACCGTGTCAATAAAGTCCGTGAGCCGGCTGTGCAAGCCGTCCTCCAGGATTTCATCGATGCCGGTATAACGCAGCCGCGCTTCGAACTCGGCCGCCAGGCGTTGAGCCTCGCGCCCGTAACTGCCGGGCAGGTCGGCGAGGATATGGCTCAACTCCTCGATGCACGCGTGCAGTGAGCGCGGTACATCACTGCGCAACAGCAGCAACTCCGAGACCGAGCGCGCATTCAGCGCATTCGGGTACAGCTCGGTGTAAGCCTCAAATGACGACAACGCACGGAGCAGGGCGCTCCACTGGTAATAGCCGCGTGCCGAAAGGTCGCTGACCTCTTCGGATTCTTCGCCGAACATTTCATAACGCGCGTCCAGCAGACGCAACGTGTTGTCCGCACGCTCGACAAAGGTGCCCAGGCGAATAAACCGGTAGGCGTCATTGCGCATGATGGTGCCGGAGGTGGCCCCGCGAAACAGGTGCGAGCGCTGTTTGACCCAGTCACAAAAGTGGCTGATGCCATGGCGCGCCAGGCCGCCGGCGGCGATGCTGCGCATTTCCAGCCAGGTGGCGTTGAGGTTTTCCCACATGTCGGCGGTAATGCGCCCGCGTACGGCGTGGGCATTGCCACGGGCGGCGCGCAGACAGTTGTAGATGCTGGCCGGGTTTTCTTCGTCGAGGGCGAAGAAGTGCAGCATGCGTTCGGCGTCCAGTTGTTTATGACGTTCGAGGTAGCTGTCCAGTGTGCCGCTGCTGAGCAGCGACATGGCCAACTCATCCAGCCCGTCACTGCGCCCGGCCTGGGGCATCAACGACAGCGAATAACTGACTTCCAGCATGCGCGCCAGGTTCTCGGCACGTTCCAGGTAACGGGACATCCAGTACAGATCTGCGGCGGTTCTACTCAACATACTCAGCCCTCCACCACCCAGGTGTCCTTGGTTCCGCCGCCTTGCGACGAGTTGACGATCAACGAGCCTTCCTTCAACGCTACACGGGTCAGCCCGCCAGGCACCAGTCGGGTTTCCTTGCCCGAGAGCACAAACGGGCGCAGGTCGATGTGCCGTGGCGCGATGCCGTTTTCGACGAAGGTGGGGCAGGTGGACAGGCTCAGCGTCGGCTGGGCGATGTAGGCGTGAGGGCGCGCCTTGATGCGTTGGCGGAAGTCCTCGATTTCGGCAGCCGTTGAAGCCGGGCCAACCAGCATGCCGTAGCCGCCGGAGCCTTGGGTTTCCTTGACCACCAGTTCCGGCAAATGCGCCAGCACATGGGACAGTTCATCCGGTTTGCGGCACTGGAAGGTCGGTACGTTTTGCAGCACCGGCTCTTCGTCCAGATAGAAGCGGATCATTTCCGGCACGTAAGGATAGATGGACTTGTCATCGGCCACGCCGGTGCCGATGGCGTTGGCCAGCACCACATTGCCGGCGCAGTAAGCGGCGACCAGGCCGGGCACGCCAAGCATGGAGTCCGGGTTGAAGGCATGGGGGTCAAGGAATGCGTCGTCGATACGCCGGTAGATCACGTCCACTGGTTTAGGACCGTCGGTGGTGCGCATGAACACTTTCAGGTCGTGCACGAACAGATCGGCGCCTTCCACCAGCTCCACGCCCATTTCCCGGGCCAGGAACGCATGCTCGAAGAACGCGCTGTTAAAACGCCCCGGCGTCAGCACCACCACATTGGGGTTGTCGAGCCGGCTCGAGCTTTTCAGGGTCTTGAGCAGCAGGTTGGGGTAGTGGTCCACCGGCGCGATGCGCTGCTTGGCGAACACTTCCGGGAACAGGCGCATCATCATCTTGCGGTCTTCGAGCATGTAGCTCACGCCGCTGGGGGTGCGCAGGTTGTCTTCAAGCACGTAGTAGGTGCCGTCGCCGTCGCGTACTAGGTCCACGCCGGAAATATGTGAGTAGATGTCACGGTGCAGGTCCAGCCCGACCATCGCCTTTTGATAACCCTCGTTGCCCAGCACCTGGTCCGCCGGGATGATCCCGGCCTTGATGATGCGCTGGTCGTGATAGATATCGGCAAGGAACATGTTCAACGCATTGACGCGCTGGATGCAGCCGCGTTCGATCATGGCCCATTCACTGGCGGGGATGCTGCGCGGGATGATATCGAAGGGGATCAAGCGCTCGGTGTCTTGTTCGTCGCCGTAGAGGGTGAAGGTGATCCCGGCGCGGTGGAAGAGCAAATCGGCTTCGCGACGCCGTTGGGCCAACAGTTCCGGCGGCGTATTGGCCAGCCAGCGGGAGAAGTCCTGATAGTGCGCACGGCAGGCGCCGTTTGCGTCATTCATTTCATCAAAGAAAGATCGAGCCATTCCAGTACCTTGTCAGTGCCCAGGGTTGCCTTGGGTGGCACTGCCGCTTAAAAAAACGCATATTTTTATGAGCCTGTGGCTGAGGGTGCCAACGGGCCTGGTCCTTACTTTCTTATGGGGTCGGCTCTGGGTCGGGGGGTAACGAATGCTCCTGTATCCGGGCAGATGAATGCATTAAGCAATGCTTGTGCCGGAACGGTGTTCAAGGCAGTTATTCCCCTGTGGCGAGCGAGCTTTTGTGGCGAGCGAGCTTGCTCGCGCTGGAGTGCGCAGCGCTCCCGCTTTTATTGGGGCCGCTACGCAGCCCAACGCGAGCAAGCTCGCTCGCCACAAAAGCGTGGTGCCACTAAACGCCGCTCACTACAAGGGTGCAGCGAATGCGCCAAATTGGTGCATGAACAAACTTGAACTTCATCCAGCCCCGATTCTTCTAACAAGGCTCGTCACCTTGTGGAGCACCGCCGTGCCCAGAATCATCTCTCCCAACACACCGGCAGCCGCCCTGGACGATCACAACGAGCACAATGCCAAGATTTTCGGCTCACCCAAAGACCGCCTCGATTTCTATCGCCGCGAGATCCAGTACGAAACCACCATTCTGGCCAACCGTACCGACGCCTATCTCTCGGCACAGTCGTTCCTGGTGATCGCCTTTGTCTCCGGCATGGGTAACCTGAACCCGGAGTGGGGCAAGTTTTTTACCTTGGTTGTGCCCGCGTTTCTGGCCTTCCTCGGCATTCTTAGCTCATTGAATGCCTGGCCAGGTATTCGCGCCGCCTACGAAATTATCGACCACTGGCACTACAAGCAGAGCGAGCTGCTGCGCAGTGAGCCGGTGATGGGCATGGCCTACGATGATTCGCCGCTGTTCTGCGAGACCGAATCGTCACACAAGGGCTATCGCAAGTCGCTGCTGTTCTCCATGCGTGCACCGTGGCTGTTTATGGTGTTCTGGGTGCTGCTGGGTGCCTACGCGTTTTATAT
The DNA here is from genome assembly GCF_044218855.1 of Pseudomonas sp. B19125. Taxonomy (NCBI): domain Bacteria; kingdom Pseudomonadati; phylum Pseudomonadota; class Gammaproteobacteria; order Pseudomonadales; family Pseudomonadaceae; genus Pseudomonas; species Pseudomonas sp. B19125. Next base: position 3,907,686 of record NZ_CP162589.1, on the reverse strand, counting down.
CCAGGTGGATAACCCGGTCTCTTAAGCAATTTGAACTTCGTGGTGCTGCGCACACCCTTAACTCTACGCAGGCTGCGTTTTACTCAAGAGGTGACCTATGAACACCAGCAAGGACCCCCAAACCGGCAACCGTAACGACCCGGCCATCGATGGCGGCGAGCCGGCGCCCGGCACCGCTGCCGATGCGCCAAAAGACCCGAAACCTGCCAGCGACCCCAAAGCCCGGGAAAACGACTACAGTCCAGACTTCAAGCCCACGCGCGAGCCCAAGCCTGAAACCGATGCCGATATCGACACCCAAGGTGGTTAGAGGAGAAGGTCATGTCCCAGGAACTCGATGACGATGAAGAACTCAATGACCCGGGCAATGAAGACCCAGGTTCATTGATGGATGATGCAGAAGTACCGCTCAACGACCTCGATGATGCAGCGGATGTAGGCAACACCGAAAGTCAGGATTGAGCGTTCGCCTTGGCTCGTCGTTCATACCACGCCAGCTTTGGCTGAGTGCTCAGGTCATGAACGACGGCCCAGCAACTCGGTGCAGGCTGGATCAACGGGTTTCGATCAGGTATTGATCCAGGAATGGTCAGCCCCAATTTTCACGTTGAATTTGTAGCGAAGCGGAAAGTAATGCTCCTTGGCCCTCTTGATCTGTAAGGGCTCTGTTATCGGCACCACCATGCCCTGACGCGCATAGGCCTCACTCACTGTGTTTTCAATGCTGACGACTGGACCGTGCGGCACGAGTTTGACACCGTCCCACTTTGCTTCTCTAGCGAGGCCATCGAAACCTAAGTCGTACATATCGGGTCTTTTGGTTTTAAGCGTGTCATTAAACATATCCGGGCCTACGGTATTAAAAATTTTTTCCTCATACTCTTTGAATTCCTGGGTGAATTGAACGTTGCCATCGGGACCGCGACTGACGGTCGGTCGATTGTTCGCAAAATAGGATTTGTTAGCCGCAAACCGCTTGTTCATCTCCTTGATCATCTCTCCAAGTACAGGGTTGCCGGGTCGAGTAGCAAAGTTACTGGTGTTATAGAACGTTTTGTAATTGGTTACGTAATTCGTCATTGCTGCGCCGAGCAGCACATCGTCGGCGCCTGCTGCTACATCGACGGCCCCGACGTTGCTTTGGATAAGATCATCGGTGTCCAGGTAAAAACCACCGTGTTTATTCATTATCGGGTAGCGGGCTACATCCGAAGCTGCCGCCAGATTCTTCCCTTGCCCTTGTCGGAAGTAGTTGTACATTTCGCCGGTCTTCAACTGCTTGAATGCGGCATCTTCATTAAGATTGAGCACCGTCACGCCGGGAATTTTCTCCTTCAGCTTGCTTTCTATTTGTTTGAACACAGCGGGGCTGTCGGCGTCCACGTGCAGGACTGTTTTATAGCCTGAAGCTCGGGTGGCGTTTTTTGTCATGTTGTCGACCAAGAGGGTGGGAATCTCCTGGCCCGCCCAGAAATAGTTCAACGTTTTGGGCACGGGAGCCAGTTGTTTGGGGATTCTGGGAATCGACGAAATATCCACAAAGTTATAGTGATGGGCGCTGGCTTTTTTAGCCTTTTTGGACGCTTCAAGTGTTCCCCGTTGCCAGTGGCCTTTGGTAGTTCGCCAGTAATACTGCTGGCCTTGCTCGTGGGTGCCTCTCCATGCGCCGGCCGTGCTGTCGAACGCAACTTCCTGATCGACGTTTTTGTAAGTAATCCTGAATGGATTGCCTGAGGTTTCCACGCGTTTAATATCGTCCATCGGCACTACGTAGGTTCCATCTCCCAGCCTGAAAGGCGTCGGTGTGCCACCTGCGCCGGCCAGCAAACGTTCGGATCGGGATAAAGGTGCCCACCCTGTAAGGCCAAGATCCTTGACGGGTATATCGGGGCTCGTGCCGTTCGGATGGCGGATGACGCGCCGGCCGTCTTTGACTTGGGACTCAAAGAGCCTGCCATCAACCTTCACATATTCGCGTTTACTGCGGCCCACCAACACGTTGTTCTGCAACCCCGTGGTCGATAACTCGTCTGCGGCGATGTAGCGGGCTTCATAACTGTGCAGATCATCCAGTGAGCGTACTTCTCCATTGGCAGCAACGCGGTTAGGTTTAAAGTCTCTCAAGGGCAGGCCCATGGCGCGTTGCTTCAATGCATCGTATTCATGCCAATTACCCAGAAACATCACCGCCTGGCGCTCGACTGTTTCTTGGCCCACCTGGATTGTCCCGGTTGCTGCCAGGCCGTGTTGCTTGCTGATGTTCTGGATTGCGTCGTCACTGGAGATTGCTCGCAAACTATTCGAGTCGCCCGGTTTTGGCACGTCTGGGGCGAAGTTCTCCAGCGGCTTGCCGTAGGCCTGCTTCGTGCGCGGATCCAAGGCGTACCACTTATGGGTTGCCTCATCGAACTTAGCCAGGGCTTTTGTGTTGCGAGCGCTGTTGGCGGCACTGAATGCGCCTTCAGCGATATCGGCCCTTTTGGCCACCTCCAACAGGTTGACATGGCGGTACGAACCGCGCAGGTAATTGACACCTTTATAGGCTTTGCCGGCTACAAACTTTACGCCCCTTATAGCGCTACGCGCGAGGTCATCAATACCGCCCAACGGATTGAGCGCGCCCACTGCTGCCCGCCCGACAATCTTGAACCCCAGGGCAGCTTTTGACAGCACGGAAGCACCGACAAATGAAGCTCTCGCGGCCTTGGCAGCGGAGCCGACGCCGACCACGAAACCAAAAATGTCGAACGCCAGGTCGAGAACACCGTCGGCAGTCTTGCCCTCGTTGAAATTTTTAATGGCCGACCTGAACGGAATAAAGCCCAGCAGCACCTCGCGAATGGCTTCGGTGGTGCTGTGTTCCGTCTGAAAGGTCGTTGTTCCCCTGGAATATGCGCCCAACTCAGGCAGCTTCATATCCTCAATCAATGCATCGGCCAGGTATTGGGTTCTGGCACTGGCAAAGCTATCAGGTATACCCGTGGCGCCTTTGCGTTCGTCTGTTATTCCCGCGGGGTACTCACCCCTGGGCGTTATCTGGTCTGCTATGTAACGTGGGCCGGTAGACGCAAGGCTGGCGGGCGGGAGTGATGCATAAAACAGGCTCGGCTGCGGGGTGATAGTGCCCTCCAGCCGGTTGATTGCGTACTGCCTGGTCTGAGGTTTACCGTTGACGGTACGCAGGGTCTCCACCAGTACCACGCCTGTTTCAACACGCTTGTCATAACTGGAGCCTTGAATGCGGTCGTAGCGAATTTCTTTGTGTACGACGATTTCGCCGAACGCCAGATTTTGCCGGTCTTCCAGTTGCAATTTCGAAATCATGACCTTGAACTGCGCCGACGTGGCCTTTTTGACGGCGTCAGAGAACGTGCGAAAGTCCTCATTGAACTGCTTGATGGGATCCGGCAGGGTTTTGAGGATTGGCAGCAGATCGCCGATATTGATTTCGTCTGATGATGAAACCCATACCGCAGGCTTTCTGTTGTCGGAATCTGGTGGTGGGGATCTAAGCGCCCTGCGATCAATGAGCAGGTCCAACAGTGAGTAGGGGCCGGGGTATACGTTGGTAGAGGGCTGCGACGTAATGCACTTTTTCTCAAACAGCGCTGGGTCCATCCCGGGGCATGCTTTTTTCAAAAGCTCGACCGCAATGGCTTTGGTGGTCGGCGTCTCGAGGAGCGGCAGTGAGGCGGCTTCGCTCATTTCGCTGATATGCCGGTTGAACGCCTCACGCACCTCGGACAGGGCTGTCTGCGTGGTCGGATAGCCCATGCCGTTGGGAACGCCCCAGGCTTTGATCGCCTCGTTCTGGGCGGCATATTCGATCTGGCGTTCCTCGTTCGAGATCGGTGCAATATTGGCCGCGAGCATGATTTGCGCGTAGTCCATGTTGGCTGTCGCGCCTGGCGCTTTCGCTTCCACGCGCGCTACCGCCGTGGTGAAGCTGACCCAGCTGTGCGAACCCATCGTCACTTCCTGCGGGATACCCTTGACCAGAAACTGCGGTGCGCGACTGGCGAGCATGAGGTGGGCCTGCACGGATGCTGTTTGCGCGCTGGAAGCGAGGCCGTTGGCAAGCAGATGCTCCTCCAGCTCCTTGACCACCCTCGAAGCCGATTTATGGCTGTTGTGGGCTGAAACCAGGGGGTAGCCCTCAATACGTGTTTCACCGTGGGCTTGGTCGTATTTCCCCACGCCCAAGGCCGCCAGCAGCCAGTCGGTGACACTGCCTTTGACTGAGCGAGCCTCGAATGTGGCTTCAATTGCCTTGCCCAGTGCGGTGCCTCTGTCTGAACTTATCAAGCTGCTGATCAACTGCCGCGGATTCAGCTGTTCCTGCGCGGAGATCGATCTGCCGTTGAGCAGATAATCCAGGACATGCTTGAAGGGTTTTAATCTGACGTCGCCGAATTTTCCTTCGGTAATTCCCGTCTTCAGTTGTGTCTGGTTGTCACGTGCAAGTGGTTCGGGCCATGTCAGCGCGCCGCCCAAGTCGCCATGGGGGGCGGCCTTGGGGGGCGTCGTGAGGAGCGCGCTGGAGAGGTTTTCCAGTTGCTCGGGGTTGGTGGGGACGTCAATGCCATGCTCCGTCAGAAATTGAAGCAGGCTGGTTTCGTTGGCGGCGCCAGTGCCCGTTGGCCGGTAGGTGCTGTCTGCAGACAGTGGCAGCGGCTGTCCCAGTTCGGGCTGGAGTTCCTCGAATTTTTTACTGCCATCCTCCAGGGCCATCGCCAGGCGTTGCAGTGCAGCACCCGCCCGGTGCCAGTTGTGGATATCACCCAGTGCCGCTTTCTGTTCCTGTAGTGTTTCTTCGCTGCGCGACTGGATCTTGTCCGCAAAGCGGCCTGGATCGAGGGTTTTGAAGTTACCCGTCTGGTGGCTGATTTCGTCCGCTCGCTTGAGCATGCCAGACAGCGTCAGGTTCTGTGGCTCCTGATAAAATCGACCGACGAGCTTCCAGGGTACAGGTGCGTCCGGGCTATTGACGGGAGGCGCAAAAGGAAATTCGCCATCTATGACGCTCGCGGCCCGCAGGATAGGCCCGCTCAGGGCAGCCCACTGGCTGTCGTCCTGGCCCAGCGTGTGTAATGTGCTTAGCGGGTCAAGAAAGCGCTCACGGTAAAAGGAAATCTGACCTGATTTTGGATCGATTTTTATCGAGGTGGTATCAACCCCCAAGGCCTTGATCCACTGCTGAACATCGGGCAATTGGAAGGCATCATGCAAGTGCCTCCACCATTGGCCAAAGGTGGAGTGGGGAGCAATGTGATCGAAGTCTTCAACATGAGTGCGACGGCCAGCCAGGTTCAGGGCGATCGCGTATTGCATGGCCAGTTCGCTGTCTCCATTGGCCCGTGTGGCAGCCTGCTCTTCCTGCGGGGACGCGGTGTCACGTTTTGGCCTTGAAAGCGGCGGCAGTAGCGGCAACGTTGGAGCAGATGAAGGGCGTGCGATGATCTGATTGGAAACACTGTTCATAGTGGGCTGCCGTTGTGCGTGTGGGAATAGCGCCTCGACGTGGGAACTAACGAGGCATTTCCCTTACGTAACAGCCGCTTCGGTTTGATTCCCTGCTTCCACCGATTCAGTCGTAACCCTATATTTCGCCCCCTCCAGGCCAACCTGCCTGGCCCAGGTTCAATGTGTTTCCATTAACTGCGAACCGATGGTTTTCATCCGGATCATATCCATCAACTGGCGCAAACCCGGTTGCGACTGGCGGCGGCTCGGGTAGTACATGCACAGCGGTTCGCCCATGCAGGCCCAGTCCGGCATGACTTCCACCAGTCGGCCCTCGGCAAGCTGCTGCTGCACGCGGTCGGACAAACAATAGGCAATCCCCACGCCTTGCAACGCAGCATTGACGATGGTTTCTGTGTCGGCCGCACTGAAGTGCCCGGGCACATCGATGCGTTGTTGGCGCGCACCGTTGCCCAGCTCCCATTTGTAGGTGGTCTTGTCGCCCAGGTACATGCGGATGCACGCGTGCTCCAGCAGGTCCTTGGGTACCTGAGGTGTACCGCGACGGGCGAGGTAGGCGGGGGAGGCGACCATGATCCAGCGCAGTGCGCCGGTCAGCGGCACCGCGACCATGTCCTGTGGCACGGTCGCACCGTAGCGGATACCCGCGTCGTAGCCTTCGGCAATGATGTCGAGCATGTGGTCTTCGACGATCAAGTCCAGGCGCAACTGCGGGTAGGCGTCGGTGAAGTCGCCGAGGATCGGCGCCAACAGCAGCACGGCTGCATCCCGTGGCACATTGATGCGCAAGCGGCCAATCGGCGCTTCGCGGTGCAGCTCCAGGGTATCGAGACCGTCCTGGATGACGGCAAAGCCCTGGGTGAGTTTTTCCGCCAGCAGGGTGCCGGCGTCAGTCGGTTCCACCGCGCGGCTGGTGCGGTACAGCAGCTTGACCCCCAGGCGCGTTTCGAGGTTGCGCATGGTGTGGCTCAGCGCCGAGGTGGTCACGCCCAGCTCATGGGCGGCATGGCGAAAACTGCGGCGCCGGATGATCGCCATGAACACATTCAGATCGGCCAATTCGGAACGATTAAAAGCCGCCATATCAAGCCTCTTTACTAGGAGTTCGGTTGCATGGGGCGTTGAGCCCTATTCAACATCGGATGATCTAGAGTAATTGTTTTCCTACGTATTTTTGCTCTTCGAGGAGTTTTTTATGCGCATCGAGACCCTCCGGATTGCCGGCATCGACAAGGCCGTCTCGCGGATTGCCCTCGGCACCTGGTCCATGGGGGGGCATTTGTGGGGCGGTGCGGACAACGAGCAGTCGATCAAGACCATTCGTCATGCATTGAACTGCGGCATCAACCTGATCGACACTGCGCCGGTGTATGGCCTTGGGCTGTCCGAAGAACTGATCGGCAAGGCCGTGCGCGGCATGCGCCACAGCGCGGTGATTGCCACCAAGGCCGGCCTGCAATGGGACGACGGCACCACCCGGCGCAATGCCACGGCGCGGCGCATCCGCAAAGAAGTCGAAGACTCTTTGGTGCGCCTGGACACCGACTATATCGACCTGTACCAGGTGCACTGGCCCGACCCGCTGGTGGCCCAGGAAGAAACCGCCGAAGAGCTCGAGCGCCTGCGCCGCGAGGGCAAGATCCTCGCCGTTGGCGTGAGCAACTATTCCTGCGCGCAAATGGACGACTTCAGTCGGCACACGGCGCTGGCCACCGTGCAGCCGCCCTACAACCTGTTCGAGCGCGCCATCGACAGCGACATCCTGCCCTATGCCCGCCAGCGCTCGCTGGTGCTGTTGGCCTATGGCCCGCTGTGCCGTGGCTTGCTGACCGGCAGCATGCACTCGGCCACCCGCTTTGCCGGGGATGATGTGCGCAAGCTTGATCCCAAATTCAAGGCACCGCGTTTCGAGCAATACCTGGCGGCTGTGGCGGCGCTGGACAGCTATGCGCGCGAATGCCATGGCAAGTCGGTGCTGGCCCTGGCCATGCGCTGGGTGTTGGACCAAGGCCCGACCATTGCACTGTGGGGCGCGCGCCGCCCGGAACAATTGAAGGGTTTTGAAGAGGTGTTTGGCTGGCACCTGACCGCCGATGACCTGACACATATCGACCGTATTCTTGCCAGCACGATAAAAGATCCAATCGGGCCGGAATTTATGGCCCCCGCCAAACGTTAGCCTTAACGACAGGGATGTCGGCACACAAACACCATCCCTGTTCGTAGAGGTTTTTGCATGAAGCGCGGTACCGTATTCAAGAACGCTGGTGGTTTGCTTGCTGTGTTGGCTTTGCTGGGGGCCTGGCCAAAGCGATCCCCGACGCTTTCGTATCGGCGGCGGACGCTGGATGCCAATCACTGTGGCGGCTGCGCCCCCAGCTTGTCCCACATCTTCTTGCTGATCTTCTGCCGGTTGGCGTAACCGGCCCAGGGGTCATCCTTGAGCGTGCTCAAACGCTCATGCAGATTAGCCACCGTCCATTGCTGCGCACCGCGTAACCCGTTCAGTTCGTCCTTGCTCACCGGCACCGAGACCGGCAGGCCCGGGCGTGCCCGTACCGAATAGGCCGCCACCGTACTCGCGCCGCGGGCATTGCGCAGGTAGTCGATAAAGATCTTGCCAATGCGGTTCTTCGGGCCGCTGGTAGCGGTAAAGCGTTCAGGCAGTTGCTGTGCCATAAACTGTGCGATGGCCTTGGCAAAGGCCTTTACTGTCTCCCAGCCGTCCCGGCGCGCCAGCGGGATGACCACGTGCAGGCCTTTGCCACCGCTGGTTTTGACGAACGCCTCAAGGCCCAACTCATCCAGTACCGACAGGGTCAATTGCGCGGCCTCCAGCATGCTTTTCCAGGGCAGCGCCGGGTCCGGGTCGAGATCGAGCACAAACCGGTCCGGGGTTTCGATTTTGTCGGCAGTCGCGCCCCAGGTGTGCAGCTCAATGGTGCCCATCTGCACGGCGCCGAGCAGGGCTTTGGTGGTGTCGATTTCCATCAGCCGTGCATGGCCAGGGTCGGGGTTCTGATCCAGTTGTTTGATATGGGGAATGGCCAGGCGCTCTGCATGTTTTTGGAAGAATTGCTCGCCTTCGATGCCATCCGGCGCGCGCAGTAGCGAGACCGGCCGGTGGCGCAGAAACGGCAGGAGCCATTCGCTGATGCTGGCGTAAAAGTCTGCCAACTGCTGCTTTTGCGTGCCACTTCGTGGATCGATCACGCGATCGGGGTGCGTGATGTTCACGCCGTTGCCGGCTTTTTTCGGCACTGAGGCCTGCTTGAGAGATTTGGCCGCGCGCGGTTGCTCATGGATGATCTGCGCCACAGGCTTGTCGCTGCGCATCGCCACGAATGAGGCTTGGCGTACCACGCCTTCGCGGGTCCATTCGGCGAAATTGACTTCGCCGACCAGCTCGGGCTCCACCCAGTGCACGCCGCGTGCCTGGCTGCTGGTCAGCGGGTTTTGCAGTGGCGAAGTTTTGCGCGCCAAAGGCGTGAGCTGGGCGTAAATCGCTTTGAGCGCGTGCTGATCAAACCCGGTGCCGACACGCCCGGCATACACCAAGCCGTTGTCGTCATTGACCGCCAGCAGCAACGCGCCGAAGCCGGTGCGCGAACCTTGCGGGCGGGTGTAACCGACAATCACAAACTCCTGACGCAGGCGGCATTTGAGTTTGATCCAGTCGGCACTGCGGCTGGACACATACGGGCTGCCGACGCGCTTGCCGATCACGCCTTCGAGCGCCAGGTCGCAGGCGCTTTCGAAGATGTCGCGTTGGTTGGCGGCGAAGGTTTCGGAAAACCGCAGCAATTTGCTGCGGCTGCCCGACAGCGCGGATTTAAGCGCAGCACGGCGCTGTTCCACGGGCGCTTCACGCAGGTCTTTTCCGTGTAAAAAAGGTGCATCGAACAGGTAGTAAACGATGTCCAGGCTGCGGCCGATATCGAACGCATTTTGCAACGCCTGGAAGTCCGGTAAACCATCGGCGTTAAGGCTGACCACTTCGCCATCCAGCCAGCTGTCCTTGAGCTTGAGGGCTTGAAGGGCCTTGACCTGGCGCGGCAAACGCTCGGTCCAGTCATGACCGTTGCGGGTGAACAGGCGCACATCGCCGTCGCGGATACGCGCCAGCATGCGGTAGCCGTCGAATTTGATCTCGTATTGCCAATCGCCGGGCGGGGCGCGGTCGACCAGGGTGGCCAGTTGTGGCGCGAATTGATCGGGCAGGGCGGTCTTGGCTTTCTGGCGCTTTGCACGCGGTGCAGGCGCGGGCTTGCCCACGGTGGCATCGCTGAGCACGCTTTTGGGCTGGGCCTTTACGATGTCGTAGTCTGTGGCCGGGCGGGCTTGCTGATCCTTTTCCTTGATCAGCAACCACTGCTCCTTGTCGCCGCTGCCCTTGAGGCGGGTGCGTACCAGCGCCCAATCGCCGGAGAGTTTTTCACCGACCAGGGTGAATTTGAGTTTGCCGGCTGCATACGCCTTGTGCGGATCGTCGTGAGGCTGCCAGACCCCCCGATCCCACACGATCACATCGCCGGCGCCATACTGCCCGGCGGCGATATTGCCTTCGAAGTTGCCGTAACTCAGTGGGTGGTCTTCAACGTGGACCGCCAGGCGTTTCTGGCTGGGGTCCAGGCTCGGGCCTTTGGGCACCGCCCAGCTTTTGAGTACGCCATCAAGTTCCAGGCGAAAGTCATAGTGCAGGTTGCGCGCGTCGTGTTTTTGAATCACGAATGACAATGCCGAGGCTTTGGATTTGCTGGCAGGTGCATCGCCTGCGGGCTCTGCGGTGATCTCGAAGTCGCGTTTGCGCGTGTATTCGCTCAGGGGCTTGGCCATGGCGTTCTCCTGCTGATGGCGGGCTCAAGAGGCCTTTTTGCTGGTTTTTTTCGCGGTCGTTTTTTTTGCTGCGGGCTTGCCGGCCAGGCTGCGCTTGAGCAGTTCGGTCAGATCGATTACATCGGCAGATTTGCGTTCTTCGCTGCCTGGCTGGCTTTCGACGTCTTCTATTTTGCCGGCCTTGGCCTTCTTCGCCACCAGCGCCATGATCTTTTCCTGGAAGCTGTCGCGGTATTCGTCCGGCTGCCAGTCGGCGCTCATGTCTTCGACCAGGCGCTTGGCCATGTCCAATTCGCCCTTGGCCAGGCTCGGTTTGGTGACGTCACTGCCCAGTTCCAGTTCGTCGAGGCTGCGCACTTCGGCGGGCCAGCGCAGCATCACCAATACCAGCGCTGATTCCAGCGGCATCAGCGCTGCCAGGTGCTGTTTGGTGTGCAGCACCACATTGGCCAGGGCGACCTTGGCGGTTTTTTTCAGGGTCTCACGCAGCAGCGCGTAAACTTTGCCGCCGCGTTTGTCCGGGGCCAGGAAGTAGGGCGTGTCGATGTTTTGCAGCGGGATCTGGTCGGCGGCAACAAAGGCAATGATTTCGATGGTCTGGGTCGACTTGGGGTGGGCCGAGCGAATCTCGTCTTCGCTGAGCACCACATAGCGGCCTTTCTCAAAGGCCACGCCCTTGACGATATTGTCTTTGGTGACTTCCTTGCCAGTCGTCTTGTTGATGCGCTTGTAGCCCACCGGGTCCATGCTGCGTTTGTCCAGCCAGTCAAAGTCAACGCCCTGGGAGGACGTGGCCGAGACCAGCGAGACCGGGATATGGACCAAGCCGAAACTGATGGCGCCTTTCCAGATTGCCCTTGGCATGGCTGCGGTTCCTTGAGAAGAGTCGGTGTTCTGGTGACTCGCAGGCTGGCGCAAAAGTTTCGGCGGACGGATGCGCGGACAGATCGTGTTACATCTGATGAGAAACTATTTAATGTCGAAAGCCGAACCCAAGGCGTAGCGTGTTATCGAAAGCACGTACTACTCGCCCCAATGAGGCTTTGTCATGAACAGCTGTGTGCGTTACCTCGCCGTAGTCGCGCTGGGCCTGGCCCTCGCGCCGTTGGCCCAGGCGCAGAACCTGCCCGGCAGCTACAACACCAATAACAGCCCAATCCATCGGGCTAACCCCAACAGCATGCAGGGCACCCAGCCCAATGCGCCGGCCGCCACCCGCGGGGTTCAACCCGCGCCGACCGGCCCTGCACCGACCGTGGAAAACGGCGGTATCGGCAATCGTTACCCGACGCGTAACGCGGCCCCGAGCCGTCCTGCCACTGCACCCAAAGCGCCCACTTACGATGCCAACGGCAATCGCCGGTAAGGACTCTGTCTTATGTTTTTACGCAAAACCCTGTTAGCCGCTATCTGCGCAACCCTGCTGCCCGTGACGGCCGTCATGGCGGCGGATGCCCAGCAGTTCCCCAGTGAGCAAGGCAGCATCACTGCCACCCCCATTGCCAAAGGCCTCGATCACCCGTGGGCCGTGGCGTTTCTGCCGGACAAACAAGGCTTCCTGGTGACCGAGCGCCCCGGCCACCTGCGCTTTGTCAGCCCGGACGGCAAGCTCTCTGCGCCGCTGACCGGCGTGCCGCAGGTGTGGGCCAAAGGGCAGGGCGGTTTGCTCGACGTGGTGCTGTCGCCAGACTTCAAGCAAGACCGCCTGGTCTACCTGTCGTATGCCGAAGGCGGCGGCGAGGGTGGCAAGGCCGGCACTGCCGTGGGGCGTGGGCGTTTGGCCGATGATTTGAGCGGGCTCAAAGACTTCAAAGTGATATTGCGCCAGGAGCCCAAACTGTCGACCGGCAATCACTTCGGCTCGCGACTGGCGTTCGACCGGGACGGCTACCTGTTTGTGACCCTGGGCGAGAACAATGACCGGCCGACGGCCCAGGACCTGGACAAGTTGCAAGGCAAAGTCGTGCGCATTTACCCGGATGGCCGTGTGCCGGACGACAACCCCTTTGTGGGCCAGCAGGGCGTGCGCCCGGAGATCTGGTCCTACGGCCAGCGTAACCCGCAGGGGTTGGCGTTGAACCCCTGGAGCGGAACGATCTGGGAAAACGAACATGGCCCGCGCGGTGGCGATGAAATAAACATCATCGAGCGCGGCAAAAACTATGGCTGGCCCCTGGCAACCCACGGCATCAATTATTCGCTGACGCCGATTCCGGAAGCCAAGGGCAAGGCTGTGGAGGGCACTGTGGAACCCCACCACGTCTGGGAAAAATCACCCGGCATCAGTGGCATGGCGTTCTATGACGCCGAGCGTTTCAAAGCCTGGGACCACAACCTGTTTATCGGCGCGTTGGCCAGCCAGGAGTTGATTCGCCTGCAGTTCGATGGCGACAAGGTGATCCACGAGGAGCGCCTGCTGGGCGGGTTGAAGGCACGGATTCGCGATGTGCGTCAGGGGCCGGACGGCTTCCTGTATGTGCTGACCGATGAGGACAAGGGCGTACTGTATCGCGTCGGCTTGAATCAGGACTGACAGAGGCTGATGGTCCAATGTGGGAGCTGGCTTGAAGGCCGCCAATTTCTCCTGTGGCGAGCAGGCTTGTCCTGCGTTGGGCTGCGAAGCAGCCCCTAACCCGGACGCCGAGTTTTTTCAGGAAAATTGCAGTGCCTTCACTCGGGCCGCTTCGCAGCCCAACGCAGGACAAGCCTGCTCGCCACAATAACCGGTTGTGTAGATACCTATGCGTGTGGCTTACAGGCCGAGGTCGGATAACCCCGGATGATCATCCGGGCGCCGGCCCAACGGCCAGTGGAACTTGCGCTCGGTTGCTTTGATCGGCAGATCGTTGATGCAGGCAAAACGGTTGGCCATCAGGCCGTTTTCGTCGAATTCCCAGTTTTCGTTGCCATAGGAACGGAACCAGTTGCCGGAGTCGTCATGCCACTCATAGGCATAGCGCACGGCGATACGGTTGTCGGTGAATGCCCACAACTCCTTGATCAGACGATAGTCCAGTTCCTTGGCCCATTTGCGCGTGAGAAAACCCTTGGCCTCTTCGCGGTTATGCGCGAATTCGGCACGGTTTCGCCACTGCGTGTCCAGGGTATACGCCAGCGACACGCGTTGCGGGTCGCGGGAGTTCCAGCCGTCTTCGGCCAGGCGCACTTTTTCAATGGCCGATTCACGCGTGAACGGTGGCAGCGGCGGACGTTGTTCTGCTGTCGATGACATGGGGCAGCTCCTATCAATACCAAGGTGTTGTCGAAAGTTGCTCAGCCTGTGCGTTCAAAGTCCTAATAACGTTCGCGCCATGCATTGCGCATTATCAGCTGCTGTTGAATCGCCCATGACCAGGGCAACGGTAATGGCGCCATCGATCAGAATCAGCAGGTGCGCTGCCTGCCGTTCGGGGTCGGGGGTGCCATGTGCTTTACACAGTTCGAGGGCGTACTCGAACAGTTTTTGTTTATGCGCCTTGGCCAGCAGGCGCACCGGGTCTTGCGCATCGCCGGTTTCGCCACTGGTGTTGATAAAGGCGCAGCCGCGAAAGTCTGCCGAGCCAAACCAGGCCTTGAGTGCGCTGAACAGCGCCAGCAGGCGCTCGCCGCTGCCTTCGCTGCGTTCCACTTCAGTGCGTAGCCACTGCATCCAGCGTGCGTCGCGGCGTTGCAGGGCGGCGATGACCAGCTCGTCTTTATTGGCAAAGTAACGGTAAATACTTTTGCGTGAGACGCCGGCGGTTTTCACCAGTAACTCCATGCCGGTGGCGGCGATGCCGTGCCGATAGATCAACTTCTGGGTGACGTCGAGGATAATGTCGCGGGTTTCGTTGCTGTTAATATCGTTCATGCAACAAACAGTAGAACGATCGTTCTTCATGGTCAATTAAATTTTTTCCATTGGCCACGACGAGACCTGAGCAGCCCCATGGTGTAAGCTCTGTGCCTCTTCGGATTCGACCCATTGCGAGCCTTATGCCGTCGTTCTTCAAACGCTCCCTGTTGCCCAAACTGCGTGGTTTCCCGCTGTCTCCCGATGCCATCGACGTGCTGTCCGGTGCCGCTGCGTACCGTCTGTGCCTGCTGGAAAAAATCGCCCAGGCCACACAACGCATCTACATCGTCGCGCTGTACTTGCAGCAGGACGAAGCGGGGCAGGAAATCTACGACGCCTTACACGCCGCCAAGGCGGCACGGCCCGAGTTGGATATCGTGGTGGTGGTTGACTGGTTGCGCGCCCAGCGCGGCCTGATCGGCGCCGGCAAGCAGCCGGGCAACAGCGCCTGGTACCAGGCCATGACCCACTCCCACGCCAGCGAAGTACCGGTGTACGGCGTGCCGGTGCAAACCCGCGAACTGTTCGGCGTGTTGCACCTCAAGGGCTTTGTGATCGATGACAGCGTGCTGTACAGCGGCGCCAGCCTGAACAATGTGTACTTGCACAAGTTCGACAAATACCGCTTTGACCGCTATCACCTGATCCACAGCAAGTCCTTGGCTGATTCGATGCAACACCTGGTGGAACACGGCCTGGTCGCGTCCAAAGCCGTGCATCGCCTGGACCTGCCAAACCTGCCGACCACCCGCAGCCTGCGCAATGACATCGGTGACTTGCGCAGCCGCTTGAAGCACGCGACCTACGACACCACCACAGGTTTGCTGCCCAATGGGCACTTGTCGGTCAGCCCGTTGCTGGGTGTGGGCAAGAACAATCCGTTGAACCGGGTGATCCTCGAACTCATTGCCAGTGCCCAGCATCAACTGACCATCTGCACGCCGTATTTCAACCTGCCGCTGCCGGTGACCCGCGAAATAAACCGCGCCCTGGCGCGTGGGGTGAAGGTCGACATTATCGTCGGCGACAAAACCGCCAACGATTTCTACATCCCGCCCAGCGAGCCGTTCAAGGTGATCTCGGCCTTGCCTTACCTGTATGAAATCAGCCTGCGCCGCTTCGCCAAACGCCATCAGCCGATGATCGACAGCGGCCAGTTGAACCTGCACTTATGGCGTGACGGCGACAACACTTATCACCTTAAGGGTATGTGGGTCGACCAGCGTTACACCTTGCTCACGGGCAACAACCTCAACCCACGGGCATTCCGCCTCGATCTGGAAAATGCCTTGCTGATCGATGATCCCAAGGGCGAGTGGCTGGCGCCGCGGCGCACAGAGCTCGCGCAGATCTTCCAGCACACCACGCGCATCGAGCGGTATCAGCAATTGCAGACCCTGGTGGAGTATCCGCCAGCAGTCGGCAAGTTTTTGCGCCGGGTCAGCCGGGTGCGGATTGAGCGGTTGCTTTACCGGATCTTGTAGGAAAGCGGACGCGTTACCGCAAACTCTCAGAAGGTCTTCGCCATCTTGAGAGTTTGCCTACACCCAGGTTCGTACATTTCTCTGTGGAACAGATCTAAGGGACGTGCACGCTGCCACTCGCTTGTGCGCACATACCTGCGCTCATTGAGTGGATCTCCCACCCGCAAGGGCTTGGTCGCCAGATGGTGGCCCACAACGGGCACATCCTTTCGGTGCCGGTTCAAGCGCTCAGGTTTTCACACTATTCCTCAGTCAATCGAGAAATTTCCTACTCTGCATCTCAAGAATTCTTAATATTTTCTTAACCGACTGTTTTTAGGGACGAGAACTCTCATCAACCCAACCGGTAGAGAGAATTTTTGAATGTCGACAAGCCTTGCCAAGGGTAGCGTTACAGTTGTCAGTCATCCCCACCTGTCTCAGATGCAGCTCCCCACGGGGCCTGCTGTAAAGCCTGCAACGCCTGACCCCGCTGTTTTGCCAATGATTGAAAACGGGCCGCCTGCAGGCGCACCCCGCCCGGTACGCGGACAGCTGACGCAATTCAAGTTTGAACCCGCATCGATACGCAAGACGCGCGAGGTTGCGTCTGAAAGTGACGCGCACGCCCCCGACGCTGAGCGCAAAACAGCGGTTTATCCCGCATTGGCGCAAGCAAAAAAAGCCGACAGCAGCCTGCAGAAAACCCTCACTCATCTGCTGACTACCCACAAACTGAACGCCGACCCGTTTCCTCCAGGTGCCTCGATAAGGCCCTTCATTGATGCCTACACTGAGGCGGTGAACGAGCCACAGGTGCAGGCCTGGCTCACATCCAAAGGCCTGGATCTATCAACTGCGCTTGTTTTCAGCGACAGGGTCGAAGGCACAGTGGTGGTTGACGGCAAAACAGTCGCGCGAACCTTCACGACCACCGACGGCTCCGGCTGGTGGGAGGTCAGCGCGAAAGTGAGTGCGGCAGTGAAGCAGTTGAAGCCGAGTGATATGGGTGTATTGCTGCCGGGCCAGCACACGGTCAAATTTCGCGATTTTAATGCGGTGCTTGAATTCTACGGTGTGGAATATCCGGCCCCTCAAATAGATGCAAAGGCGCTTGGGAAACGCCTGAAAAAACACGGCTGGCCGCCGATATCCGACCAGCATCGCGACCAGTGGCGCCGGCAGTATGAGCAGCTCATGCAGCACAACAGTGACATTGATGTGCGAACGCACCTCACCTCTCAGTTGCGAGGGTTGGTCAAGGACCGTGGGGAGGGTGATACGCCCACTCTGAGCGCGCAGTACGCCACCGTTTATCCTGAATCGACGCTGGCACACAAAAGTCATGCGCCCCGTGAACGTTTTGTTGAGTGGCTGGGCAGGCCGGCGTTCAAGGCTTTCATCGAGAGGTCCGGTCTGGGTGGTGCTGAGAGCGTTTACAGGATATCCAATGGAAGCCTTGAGATACGTGACTCGGCCAATCAATGGATCAGTGTTCAAGTCATTCTTGACCAAGAGATCTACAACGTTTCGATAGGTGGCAGCCCGGCCGAAAAAGCCGCTATCCACGCGCTCAATAACGACCTCCATCAACTGGTAGAGATGAGCAAGGCGACCGGGAATGCCCTGTACTCCCAGGCCGTTTATGACGTGCGGCAAGTACTGGCGTTTTCCGGGCTGGGAAGCCCCGAAACGGTTACGCAGATCAATTCGGCCATCAGTTGGCTGACCGCCAAGCTGCCACCCGCGCCAACGCAGGGTGACTATGCCCGTTTGTCACCTTATACATGGGCCCCTGGCGCGCTGTCGCCCGCTGACCTGAACGTGTTGAAGGCAGCGTCCAGCGGGCCTGGCTCGGTGTCCGAACTGTTCGCCAGCCATATGGCCCGGACAAATTTGCCCCGCGACCCTGACCTGCAACTGCAGCAGTTTTTCGACTCGCACGAGGCGATCATCAAGGCTCAGGCATTGGCGCAGCAGTTGAATATGGCTGAGGTTACCGGCGGCAAACAGCTGTCAAAGGCTACCCGCCATCAACTCCTGGCGGCCACCATCAAGGCCAGCGTCAATGCACAGATGCCTGGCAAGCCTGGGATGGTTGCGGGCTACGACATTTATCAGCCCAACAACCTTGGTCGTACCTTGGACGAAGTACGTGCTGACATTGAAGGCTTATTGAGAAAAAAGGGTGCCGACGTCAATACCGCGCCCTTGATCGCCCATATGTTGTTGGCACAGGCGGCCCCCGAGTTTCTGATCAAACCGGATCCTGGGTTATCGCCACAGGCACCTGAGGCGCTCAAGCTGTCTCCTGGCCAAGTCAGCGTGGGCTCGACCGCTTGGATGAGCCTGCGCCTGGGTTGCGCCATGGCGGAAAAACTCAGTGGGGCAGGCAGTTCGCGCGCATTGAACATCTCGGAGGCGCAAGCCCTTACCCGACTCGAACCCATGGGGCCGGAGCACGAGACGCTGATCAAATGCCTGGGGGCTGCGCCTCTGTTGGATTGGGCGGTGATGGCCGGTGTGTTTCCCAAAACCAGCGATGGGACTTATTCCGCAGGGGATTATCGGGCGGCCGCGCAAGCGTTTGCTGACCGCCAGAGCAGTACTGTCGCGGCCTTCCAGAGCCTGACAAGTGAGCCACCTTCGCAGACGAGCCTATTGATTGATCAATTGGTTCTGTTGTTTCCCGAAATGACGCGGGATGAGATCGCCAAGATCAAGTTGACGCTGGTGACCGACAAACCGTATGACGCCAGAAACGAGGGCCACCTGGAAACACGTACCCCGTTGTTGACCGAGTTGATCCTTGCCGGAGAACCTGAGGAGGACCCTTTTTTCGTGGCTCAGCAGTGGGTGAATACGCGACTTTTTGGCGAGAAGAAATACGCATTCACGCACCCCACTATCTCCCAGGAAACCTTTGAAGAAAGAATCAAGAAGCTTCCACGTATCAAGCCGCTGGTAGCGCCGGCAGTGGACCAATACCTGGCCGACAGTCGTCGCGCACAGGAAACGGTGATCAAACTGATGATCGCCAATGCACCGCTGGATGTACGCACAGGGTTGGAGTCCGGCGATGTGGAGATTTTCACGTTGCGTGAGGAAACCGGGGAATCCCTGGCCCAGGATCAGGGGAGCGACTCGAAGGTGGTCGAAAAGAGGGCCAAGCAGGGTGTGTTGTTGCGCTACAAGAACAAGGGGCCAGAGGGAGATTATACCTGTCTCGAAATGTTCCCGGGGTCCATGAAAGTGTGCAAGCGTAACTTGCTGTTCTCTACGCTAAAGTTGGACGGGGTGATTGAAAAGGGGACGGTCCCGTATGGTCCTTTTGCCAATGTACCTGCGGACTATCGCAAGGCAACACAAGTAGATTTTGACCTTCAGGCCTATCAGACAGGCAGCGAGCTGCGTCCCGGCGTGCGAACCAAGGCCATTATCGAAAAGTTCGGAGAGACGTTGCCGGGGCAGAATTCGTCGAGGTGGGCCAGCAGCACGCCAGGTGCTGTGCCTAACAGTTGGGCGTCGAAAAAAACCAACGATATAGCCAGGGCCATCGTCAACGCTACGTTCGATGTGAAGCGCGAGACGCTGTTGGAATACGCCAACGCGCCGACAACGCTACAGAGAAGACGCAGTTATCCGTTTGATTCCGGAAAGGTCTTTACCCGTGAAAACCTCAGGATGGTATTAAGCCTGATCCCATTTGTGGGGGCGATTGCCGATATCGCCGACGGCAACATTGGCGCAGGCTTGAAGGGGCTGGTGATCGACTTTACTTCCTTTGCGTTTACCGGTGGGTTACGTGGCTTTTTCAGTGGGTTCAAAACGGTTGTGCCGTTCGGCAGTCGTGCGTTTACGATGACCGCGCTGAAGGGTGGATCGAAAACGTTGCGCGGTTTGTTCAACCCGCTGGACGGGGTTTTTGATGTGCTCAGGATTGGCCCCAAAGCCCTGGGGGCAGCCAGGCAGGTGCTCAGAGGCGAATTGGTTTGTGTGGGGCCAGGCTTTTTTCTGACGACCACCGCCTTTGAGAAATGCCGTTGGGGGCTTGGGGCGTATGACGCGTTAGCCCCACGGCAGGAGGCCGGCGCTTACCCAGGAAGCCAGCTGGGCGTGAGTCGAAGTTGCCCGACATATGCGGTACAAATAGACACTAAATGGTATGCGATTGATCCGGTAACGCAGACACCCACTGGAGCGCCAATTGAAGACTTCAAGCCCGACGCACCGGTGAACTAAGCACCGATAAGCCCCGAGCCGTGCCTTGCGGTATGAATGCATGGCTCGGGGCTTTTAATCAGTTCAGACCCAACTTGCCGCGCAAGGTCGACAGGTCCTCAGCCAAGGTGTTGACCGGGCCCACCAGGGCCTTGCGGTCGGTTTCCTTGACCTTGTCGTAGGTCTCATAACCGCCGTCCTTGGTTTTGTACTTGGCCAGGATCTTGTCCACGGCGGCAAAGTTCTTGTCGACTTTGGCCAGGAAGACTTTGTCCTGCTTCTCGATCTGGCCACGGAACAGGTCGACGATTTTCTTCGCGCCGTCGATGTTGCCCTGGAAGTCATACAGGTCGGTGTGGCTGTAACGGTCTTCTTCACCGGAGATCTTGGTGGCAGCCACTTCTTCCAACAGTGCTGCTGCGCCGCCGACGACTTTTTCCGGCGGGAAGGTCAGGCCATCCACGCGGGTTTTGAGGTCGTTGACGTCGGTGTTGAGTTTGGCGGTCAGCGCTTCCAGACCTTTGGTGGTCTTTTCGGAGAACAGCACGTATTCGATGCGGTGGAAACCGGTGAAGTCTTCAGCGGTCACGCCTTTCTCGTGGTCGTCAACACGCGAGTCGATCGAAGCGTCGAGGTCGCTGAACAGCTCGGCGATCGGCTCGATGGACTCATAGTGCACGCGGGTCGGTGCGTAGAGCTTCTGCGCAGTGGCCAGGTCGCCTTTGTTGATGGCATCGGTGAACGCCTTGGTCTGGGTGACCAATTCGCCGATTTCTTCGGTGACGTAGATCTTGTAGTCCGACACCGGGCCTACCAGGTCCAGAGGCGCGGTGGCGGCGAAGGCTGCCAACGGTGAAAGGGTCATTAGCAACGACAACGCGATAGTCGACTTCTTCATGGGGCTTTTCCGCTCTGGGTTTGTTTTAGGTCTTGGCAGTGGTTTGAGAGTGCGTTGCAGCGAGCAGCGTGCGGCCAAGGAAGTCCTTAGGCCCCGTCACCCCAGGCAAGGTGAAGAAGTACCCGCCGCCAACCGGCTTGAGGTATTCCTCCAGGGGCTCGCCGTTGAGCCGGGTTTGCACACTGATAAAGCCTTTCTCCAGGTCAGCCTGGTAGCAGATGAACAACAGCCCCATGTCCAGCTGACCGTTTTTGTTGACGCCGTTGGAGTAGTTGAACGGCCGACGCAGGATCAGGTTGGCCTGTGTCTGCGGGGTGCGCGGGTTGGCCAGGCGGATGTGCGCATCGAGCTTGGTCAACTTGCCTTGCGGGTCTTTGCTGTAGTCAGGTACTTGGGTTTCTTTGTCGCCATCCATGGGCGCGCCAGTCGGTTTGATACGGCCGATGATGCTTTCCTGTTCCTGCAGCGGCGTGCGGTCCCAACGCTCGACGAAGTTGCGGATGATGCGCACGGCCTGGTAGCTGCCGTGGGCGGCCCACGCCGGTTCGTCGCTGCCGGGCTGCACCCAGACGATCTGGTCCATCGCCTTGGCATCGTTGGAGTTCGGGTTGGCCGAGCCGTCACGGAAACCGAGGAAGTTGCGTGCGCTCTGCGCCGGTTCACCGGGTTTGGCCGGTGCCTGGGGCGGTACGCTGCCTTCCTGTTTCCAGCGCACCAGCAGCAGGTCGGGCAGGTTCTTCACGATGTCGCGCAGGGCGTGGATATTGGTGTCCGGGGTGTTCGAGCTGAATTGCAGGCTCAGGTCGCCGTGACACTGCGCGGGTTCCAGCGCATCGTTGGGGAAGCCGACCATGCGGCTCAGGCGCTTGGGTTTGGCTGCCGCCAGGCCGAAGCGCTCATCGAACAGCGATTCGCCGACCGAGACGGTGATGGTCAGGTTATCCGGCGTGACCACCGGGCCGAGGATTCCGGAGTCGGTGGGCGGCAGTTTCGGGTCGACTTGCGGCACGGTGCCGCCGGTCATCAGAAACGCAATGCGCTCATTCAATGTGCGGAACAGGCGCTCCAGGTCTTCGCGATCGCTGGCCAGCACGTCGAAGGCGACGAGCATGCCGCAGGCCGGGCGCGGGGTGACGATGCCGGTCTGGTGCTGGCCGAAAAAGTCGTGGTGGTCCTGGGTCTTGTCACTGCGTGGTGCGGTGGTGACTTGCTCGGCTGCGGCGGCCATGGCCGGGCAGGTCAGGGTGCTGCCGGCAATCGCGGCACCGGTGGCGGCCATGCCCAGCAGGACACGGCGACGTTGCGCGGAAAACTGTTCTGAATCACTCATCTATTAGGTCGTCTTCACTGCAGGCCGGAAAGGCCAAGGGCGGGGTCGATTCCATCGAGTGCAACGGCCAGAGCCTTGGCCTTGTCGGCGATCTGCTTGCGCTGATCGGCCGTGACGCTGTCGTAGCGGCTGTACTGGCCGTCGACTTTAAAACTGTTGAGTTGGGCATCGAAGGCATCGAGCGCGCTGTCGATTTTTGGCAACAGGTCCGCCGCCGATTTGGTCAGCAATGGGCGCATCAGGTCGACCACCTTGCGGGCAGCCTCCAGGTTGGCAGCAAAACCGTTCAAGTCGATATGGCTGTAGCGTTCCTCTTCACCGCTGGCGGCACGCACATCCGCCAGGCTGTTGAGGTTGCGCACCACAATGCTGACCAGTTGTTCCGGCGGCAGTGATTGCGCAAGCAGCTGTTGCTTGAGGGTGGTGACGTCAGTGACCAGGCGCTCGGCGATCGGGCCGAGGCCATCGAGGCTGCGCTGCTGGAACAGGCTGTATTCGAGGCGGTGGAAGCCGCTGAACGCAGGGTCTTGCTCGCGTTTTTCGAAGTAATCGGCGCGGGCGTTGATCGCGTTGTCCAGCTCGGCCAGACGTTGCGCGGCGGGAGCCAGGCGCTGATACGCTTCACGTGCCGGCACATACAGCGCCTGCGCCTGGGCCAGGTCACCGGCGGCAATGGCTTGCTGCATCGCGGTCACGGCCTTGACCAGTGCACTGCCTTGGCCGCTCAGGTACACCCGGAACTCCGACAGCGGGCCGATAAACGCCACCATCGACGGTTTGGCCTTGGCCTGGGCATCGGACTCGGCGGTTGGCGTGACATGTAAGGTGCCGCGCGGGTTGCTCAGCAAGCCGCAGGTGATCGCATAGTCGCCGGGCAACAGGTTGGCGTTGATCACCTGGCTTAGGCCCGGCGCGATATTTTCGCGTTCTTCAATCACCAGCACGCCGTCGAGGATTTCCCATTCCACCGCGCGGTCGGAGCGGTTGATGATGCGAAAACTCGCGCGCCCGGCGGGCACGCTGATTTCATTCGGCTCGCAAGCGTGAGCGTGAATCGTCACGGCGATTTCATTGTGGTTGGTCTGACGCTTGGCGGCAGCCAATTGCGCGGCGTAATAAAACAGCGCACCGGCGGCGATCATCACCACCACCGAGCCGGCCACTGCCCAGCGCAGGGCGCGCGACGGCGGTGCCGGTTGAAGGGTTGGGTTGGACAAGAGACGGTCCTTAATGGCTGGAAACGGAAGAAGGTTTGGCGACAGGCTTGGCAGGGGCCGAGGGCAGGAAGAACATCACCAGCGCCACTACCAGATAAATTAGATAGGCACCCAGGGTGCTCACGGTCGGCGCTTCCTGGTAGCCGAACATCCCGGCGAGCACCGAACCCAACGGGCTGTCCATCGGCAGCACGGCGCTGAAGTCGAACAACACGGTTTGCAGGTGGTTCCACACCCCGGCTTCATGCAGCGCCTGCACCGAGTTGGCAAGAATGCCGGCGGCCACCACCAGGATGAACAGGCCGGTCCAGCGGAAAAACGCGCCGAGGTTCAGGCGCATGCTGCCGGTGTAGATCAGGAAGCCGACGATAATCGCCAGGATCAAGCCGAGCAGGGCGCCAATCGGGGCGCCCGGACCTTCGCTTTGCTGGAACACGGCGAGCAGGAAGAACACGGTTTCCAGACCTTCACGGGCCACGGCAAAGAACACCATGGCG
The DNA here is from genome assembly GCF_044218855.1 of Pseudomonas sp. B19125. Classification (NCBI taxonomy): domain Bacteria; kingdom Pseudomonadati; phylum Pseudomonadota; class Gammaproteobacteria; order Pseudomonadales; family Pseudomonadaceae; genus Pseudomonas; species Pseudomonas sp. B19125. Next base: position 3,883,905 of record NZ_CP162589.1, on the reverse strand, counting down.
ATCAGCGCGATGACTTGGTGCTTGGAGCCGGCCAGTGCATGATCCAGGGATTCGTGCAGGGAATGCTTGATGGAGCGCGCCACCTTGCGCATCCAGAACACCATGGAGCTGAGGATGCCGACGGCTACCAAGCCGACGATACCTTCGAACAATTCCTGTTGTTTCTGCGGGAACTCCGCACTGACCAGTTCCAGGCCGCCACCTACCAGCAGGGCCAACGCAGCGGCCAGGAACACGCCGATCCACACGGCGGGCATCCACTGGCCACGGCCGGTCTGTTGCAGGTAACTGGCAATAATGCCAACGATCAATGCGGCTTCAATGCCTTCGCGCAGCATGATTAGAAAGGGAACGAGCATTCGGCACCGCATCAAGGCTGGATAGGATGCTAATTTGTAACATAATGATACTCATTACTAAACAGCCAATATTGACCTTTGCTGAACTGCGGCTGAACGGTGGTGGCGAATCGCAACCGCCCTTATGATGCATCCCATCTTTTGCAGCATTGAATAGCCCGATTCCCATGGCGGAAAAAGACACCATCTCTATCCATCTTGTGCGCGAAGCCTTGCTGCAGAGCTGCGCGCCCGGCACGGCCACGGTTGAAGCCTTGAGCAAGGTCGGAATAGACCCGGCGCTGCTCGAGCAGCCCGACGCTCGCGTGCCCGCCACGGCCTACGCACGCCTGTGGCGCTTGCTGGCGCGGCGCATGGACGATGAGTTTTTTGGCATGGACCCGCGCCAACTCAAGTCTGGCAGCCTGGCGTTCCTGTGCCGCGCCGCGATGGCGCAACCGAGCCTGGATGCCGGCCTGGAAACCGGCCTGGGTTTTTTGTCGCTGATGTTCGAGCAGATGCCTGCACAGCTGGTGCGCCAACAGAGCCTGGCAGAAATCGTCTTGCTCGAACCCGAACCCAAACGCGCGTTTACCTATTTCACCTATTGGATGATCGTCCACGGCGTGGCCTGTTGGCTGGCGGGTCGGCGTATCCCGATACTCGCCATTGAGCTGCGTTGCCCGCAGCCGCAATTCTGTGATGACTACCGCGTGATGTTCTCCGACAACCTGCGCTTTGATCGGCCACGCACGCGCATGATCTTTTCTGCCGACTGTCTCGACCTGCCGATCAAGCGTAGCCCGGAAGAACTCAAGCGGTTCCTGGCGCATGCGCCGGCCAACATACTGGTCAAGTACCGCGACCCGGCGAGCCTGGCCAATCGCATCAAAAATGATCTGCGCCATATGCCTGCCAATACCTGGCCCGAAACCGAAGGCTTGGCGGCCAACCTGTGTATATCGGCGTCAACCTTGCGTCGCCGCCTGGCAGATGAAGGGCAGACTTATCAGGGGCTCAAGGATAGCGTGCGCAAGGAACTGGCGATTGTCTGGCTTGCCGAGGCCGATATCAGTTTTGTTGAAATTGCCGTGCGCCTTGGTTTTGCTGATGTCAGCTCATTCTACAAAGCCTTCCGCAAATGGTCCGGCTCAAACCCAGGGCACTACCGCAGCCTGATTCTGAGTGACGCGTTGCCGTCTTTGTGACGCAGGCTCATGCGTTGATTAGCAGGAGGTAATGTGTACATACACTTGCTGCACTGCGCTTCAGAATAAGCCGATCCGTTTCGAAGGGGCGGCTCTCAGATTATTAGGCTCCTTTCTCTGGAGTACGTCTAATGAGCTTATCCCGTGTTGATACAGGCAACAGTGCGCTCTCACACCAATCAAATCCGTCACCCGGTGAGCTGAACCTGGCGACGTCAACCGGCCAAACGGACAAGCTGGCGGTTGCCGTTAAACCAACCGCTGAAGCTGACGCTGAACTGGCCACCCTGCTGAGTAGCGGGCACCAAGACGATTGGCGCTTTCAAGATTTGTCGCCAGAGACGTCGATTGGCAAATGGATGGGCCACTTTGTTGACGCGTGGAACGCGCCGTCCCTGCAGGCTTGGGTAAGGGCGCAAAATTTCGTGATGCCTAGGTTTCACATAGTGGGGTCCACCCTGACGGTACAAGCGCAAGATACCGGTAAAATCACTACATTTACCCCGTCTGATGGCAGCGGTTGGTGGCCGATCGGACGGCAGGTGATTGCCAGTGCTGCCATGCTTGATCCGCAAGCAAATGGCCTGAGCAACCCCGGAACCAGGCTTTTGCCCGCTGAGATTGCGGCGTTCTACGGCGTTCGCTGGCCCATCAACAGTACCGATGCCGACGCTCTCAAAGCCACCGGTTTTCCGGTAAAGCCTGTTGAGGAAGACCCCCTGCGGTCGCCTGAAATGCGCAAGCTGGCAGAGCGTGAGTTCATGGATGTAGAAAATGAAAGCGCATTGATAAATACGCTGCTCAGTAAGCTCAAGGACAAACCAGACAACGAGGACATCGACCTCAGAGCGATTTCCCAGGACATTGCACCGGGGTCGTCACTTGGGATTGCCAATCGCTCGGGGCTCAGAATAGTGAAGCGCTTGATGCGCGATCCTCTGATGGCACCCATCTTGAGCGCAAACCGCACAGGCGTGAATGCCCAGGTTCGGCTGGAGAATGGGCAGTTTATGGTCAGCGCCAACGGCACATCTGGACCGTGGCGCAACGTGACGGAGCAAGTTCTGGCCCATCCCACGCTCGCGCAACTGCTCGACAGTGCCATTCAGCAATCGGAAGCAACTGGAAAAATAATCAGATCACATTCAATCGGCGATGTATGGCAATTGCTGCGCTATGCAACGTCGAGCGAATTACCGGCCGTCATGACTGCCAGCGACTTGCGCAACATTGTGAATTGGAAACTCAACCCGCTACCACCAGAACCACCACTTGGCAGCTATGCCCGTAATTTTCTGGAAGATCAGCAATCACCTGATTCCCTGACCGAGGGGCAACGTATCAGAGTCCGCCGCTCAGCACCCGGCAACAACATACCCCCACAGTTGACACTGCTTGATTGCTCACCCAAACCCTGGGCAGGCCAGAGCCCGGTATCCATCCGCCAGAATGCCGACGAACTCATTAGCCAAGCGTTGACTCAAGGTGCAGGACTGAGGCGCTGTGAGCCCATTCTTGCTGCACTTAAAGACGACGGGGCAGAGGTGCGCGGGAAGGCTTCGCCAAGCTATCGCAAACAGCTGATCCTTACCCGTGATCTGCTGATCATAGATCCAACGCTGGGTACGCAGCGCAATCATATCGGCGGCTACAACCTGTACTCGGCATCAAACGCAGGAAAAACCCTGTTCGAGGTGCGTACTGAGCTTGAACAACACCTGGCCAGAGAAAAACAACTGCCCCTCGAGCAAGCCATACTGGTCACGCATGCATTGTTGTCGACCGTCGCCCCCGAGTTTCTGGTGAAGGGCGCGGATACTGTACGTGTGGGGACGTTGCCACTGGTCAGCCTGCGCGTCCACACGGCACTGGCGGAAATGGCATCTCAAGGCAGTTCGCGGCTGATGAGTGTAGAACAACTTGGCTCTCGTGCCTTACTGAGGCCGGTCTCGCCTGAACACGAACAATTGGAAGCAATGCACTGTGCCGGACCGATATACGATTGGGCCTTGGCCCAGGGGGTCGTGACCGAGGAGGATGATTACTCACCCACAGCGCTGAATGCCGCGGCAATTGCTTACAACAAGCGCGTGGAGGACACTGGGCTAGTGGCCGCCAGCCTTGATAAGGCCAGCTCATTACTTAAAGCCCGCACGCATGTAGGTGAACAGGAATTGGAGCGTGTTTGCCCTGGCCAGAGTGAGTTCTTTAGTAAAAGGACGGTACTGTTCAAGCCCAGTTCTTCAGTTGTTAACGCTGTACCCTTGAGCAACATTGCGAACTCAGCCATCAACGCGTGGAAACCTGATACCACTGTCCTTGGGCTTGCAGCGGGGCCTTGTTCAATCAAGGATTTATACTTGTCAGGCGAGTTGACGGCTGAAAATATAAACACGAAAGAATGGAACTTTATCAACCCTTCAGATAAAACCGCGTTCGAGGCATTGAAGAATCAACTTGTAAAGTTGAAGCCGATCGAAAGCGTGTTTCTATTGCCCGTCGTGCAGGGCATTACAAGCTTGGCAACCTATCAGGGCATTGCCACGAAAATGCTGATGAGCGAATTGCCTGTTGAAGACAGGCGAAGGTTAGAGTCTGGCGAAGTCACCGTCTATGGCGCTTCGACTCAAGAGGGCGACCTCAATCAAGAAGAGGCTCAGCAAAAAATCGGGCCTGTTCTATTTCTCAGAGATGCGTCGGGCGCCAAGTGTTATGAGTTTCTCCCTGGCTCTAACCGCTACGCAGAACGCGCGGAACTGGTCGACGCCATGACGTTTATGAGTGATTCGGGTACCGATTCCTTCGGGAAAATCATGCGCCGGCGCCTAAGCCCGACACTGCCGGTTGATATTGAGGTCGTCGCGCACTTTCCCGCGCCGCCTAAGCGTCAGGACGCATCAGCGGGCTTGCCCAATACCTATTCATCGACACGAACGGCTGAAATTCTTAGAGCCCTGCAACTGGAAAATTTGCTCGTCGACCCCTTGCTGCTGATGAAGCAAGCTGCAGGCACGACGTATAACGAAGCCGTTCAGCAGCGTTTGGATGCTATTGATAATTTCGTCATCAATACCCTGATTCCGTTCAAAGGCAATATCGAAGAGCTCGCCTCAGGCGATCGCCGTCGTGTTGCCGTGGGCGCTATTGGGCTGGGCTTGGAAATTGTAGGTGCTCTGTTTGTGGCCGCCAGTGCCGTCAGCGCGGTCGCAAAGGCAGGGTCGATAGCTGCCAAGTTAGCCGTTGCGGGTAAAGCAGTGCTGTCGATGTTTAATCTACCGGGGGCAGTGGCCGGCACGGCGAAATCCTTGTTTCGTCTCACCGCAATGGGCGTCAGAAGCGTGGGGGTGAACGTCCCTAAATCATTAGGGAAAGGACTCTCTGATTTCAGAAAACTGGTGTGTGGTAGCAAAAAAACCGCGACATTAATCAGGCTATCGCCACGCGAGCGTACGGGCAAAGAAGTCACTAACTTAGTGGGAAACATCGGATTGCCAAATACGGTTAACGGCACGATAGATTTTGCCCAGCAATCACCGCCCAAGGCGTCTGAAGGCTGAATCGTTTCTAAAACGTAACCACTGTTGTTTCGAGCAGGGATGCTCATCTCTCGCTGGTTTGACCCCGACTCTGCGCGCGCCCCGACAACTGTCGCCCTCCTGCACGACCGAGCTGAAAGCCTCACCTCAAATCATCAGCAAAAAAAAGCCCCGCGACCGAATGAGCCGCAGGGCTAAAAATTGGCTGGATGCGACCAACCAAAGGAGCTCGTTACATCACTTGCTGCTGGCGACGACCGTGTCCGGCTGCCAGCCACCGCCCAGGGCCTTGTAGATCGCGACGATGCCGCGATACAAGTCCACTTCGGCCTGGGCCTGGGAGTCTTCAGCCGCCAAGCGCTCACGCTGCGCATCGAGCAGCACCAGGAAGTCCACGGTGCCTTCGCGATAACGAATCGCGGCGAGGTCTGCGGCAGCGCGGCTGGATTCACTTTGACGAATCAGCGAGACCAGGCGCTGCTGGCGTTTGCCGTAATCACTGAAGGCATTCTCCGATTCTTCCAACGCCAGCAACACTTGCTGCTCATAGGTCGCCAGGGCGCCATCGGCTTCGGCATTCGCACCGCGCAACCGTGCACGCACGCTGCCCAGGTCAAAGGCGGCCCAGGTGATGCTAGGGCCAAGGGACCAGGCATTGGCGGCAGCCGAACCGATCTGCGAACCACGCCCGGCGGTAAAGCCGAGGAAGCCGCTGAGGCTGACCCGTGGGAACAGGTCGGCCTTGGCCACGCCGATACGCGCGGTGGCGGCGGCCAGTTTGCGTTCGGCGCTGAGAATGTCCGGGCGACGTTGCAGCAACTGGCCGGGGTCGCCGATCGGCAAGGCCTTGGCAATCGCCGGCAGGTCTTTGGGGCTCAGGTCCACGCTCAGCTTGTCGGGGCGCTGGCCGAGGAGGGTGGCGATGCGGTTACGCTCGCGCACTTGCTCGGCTTGCAGTTGCGGCACGCTGGCTTCAACGGCGGCCAGGCGTGCGTCGGCGCGTTCCACATCGAGCTGATCGCCCACACCGGCATCACGCAGGCTCACGGTAATGGTGCGAGATTCCTGCTGGTTCTTCAGGTTGTCCAGAGCAATGCGTTCACGCAATTGAGCGCCGCGCAGTTGGCCGTAGGCGTCTACCAGTTCGGCAATCATGGTGACTTGCAGTTGGTACAGGTCGGCTTCGGCGACCTGTTGGTCAGCATCGCTGGCTTCCAGGTTGCGGCGGATGCGGCCGAACAAGTCGACTTCCCAGGCCATGTCCAGGCCCAGGTCGTAGCGCTCACTGTTGACGCGCTTGGTGGTCTGGCCCGGGATCTGGCCTTTGCCCACGTCGCTGCTGGCGCGAGAGGTGACGACCGGCATGATGTCGGTGGCCACGTCATCACGGATGGCGCGTGCCGCCCGAAGACGGGCGAACGCCACACGCAGGTCGCGGTTACCGCTCAACGACTGGGTGACCAGTTGGTTGAGGGTCGGGTCCTCGAACTGCTGCCACCAGATGCCTTCGTACTTGGCGTGGTCATAGCTTTTGGTGTCGGCGGCGGCCGTGATATTGGCCGCCTCCAATTTTTCGGTTTTGTAGTCCGGGCCTACGGCACAGGCGCTCAGCGCCAGTACCAGCAAGCTCGGCAAAAATACTTTCACGCTCATTGCTGTGTCTCCAGCTTCAAGGCCTTGGCCGCTTTGCGTGCTTCGCCGCGCTCCACATAACGACGGATCAGTACGTAGAACACTGGGGTCAGCAACAGACCGAAGAAGGTCACCCCGATCATCCCGGAGAACACCGCCACACCCATGGCATGACGCATCTCGGCACCGGCACCGCTGGACAACACCAGAGGCACCACACCCATGATGAAGGCGAACGAGGTCATCAGGATCGGCCGCAGACGCAAGCGGCAAGCTTCCAGTACCGCGGCCAGCGGATCGAGACCTTCCTGCTGTTTATCCTTGGCAAACTCGACGATCAGAATCGCGTTCTTACACGCCAGGCCCACCAATACGATCAGGCCGATCTGGGTGAAGATGTTGTTGTCGCCACCGGAGATAATCACCCCGGTGATGGCCGACAGCAGGGTCATCGGTACGATCAGGATCACCGCCAGTGGCAGGCTCCAGCTTTCGTATTGGGCGGCGAGCACCAGGAACGCCAGCAGTACGCAGAGCGGGAACACGAACAGCGCGGTATTGCCCGAGAGGATTTGCTGATAGGTCAGGTCGGTCCACTCGTAGGTCATGCCGTTGGGCAATTCATCTTTGAGCAGTTTCTCAATCGCCGCCTGAGCCTGGCCGGAGCTGTAGCCCGGTGCGGCGTTGCCGTTGATTTCGGCGGTGATAAAGCCGTTGTAGTGCATCACGCGGTCCGGCCCCGAGGTGTCGCTGACCTTGATAAAGGTCGCCAGAGGGATCATCTCGCCCTTGTTGTTACGCACTTTCAGCTGGCCGATCTGGTCTTCATCCAGGCGGAACTGCTGGTCTGCCTGCACGTTGACCTGGTAAGTACGGCCAAAGCGGTTGAAGTCGTTGGCATACAACGAACCCAGGTAGATCTGCAGGGTGTCGAAGATGTCGCTGATCGCCACGCCATGGGTCTTGGCTTTTTCGCGGTCGATGGCAGCATCGACCTGCGGTACGTTGACCGTGTAGCTGGTGAACAGGCCGAACAATTCAGGCGTGGTGCGGCTCTTGGTGATGATGTTCTGCACTTCCTTGTACAGCTCGTCGTAACCCAGGTTGCCACGGTCTTCGATTTGCAGGCGGAACCCGCCGATCGTACCCAGGCCCTGTACCGGCGGCGGTGGGAAGATCGCCATGTAGGCTTCCTCGATGCTGCTGTATTTGCCGTTCAATGCACCGGCAATTGCGCCAGCAGACATGCTCGGGTCTTTACGCTCATCGAAGGGCTTCAAGGTCACGAACACGATGCCGCTGTTCGGACTGTTGGTGAAGCCGTTGATCGACAGGCCCGGGAAGGCGACGGCGGCTTCCACGCCGGGTTGTTTCAGCGCGATGTCAGACATGCGCTTGATCACGTCTTCGGTACGGTCCAGGCTCGCGGCGTCCGGCAATTGCGCAAAAGCCACCAGGTACTGCTTGTCCTGGGCCGGTACGAAACCGGTTGGCGTGTGGGCAAAGCCCAGCCAGGTCAGGACCATCAGGCCGGCGTACAGGAACAGCGCGATACCACTGCCGCGAATCACCCGGCGTACGGTGCCCACATACCCATGGCTGGCTTTCTCGAAGAAGCGGTTGAATGGGCGGAACAACCAGCCACCCAACAGCTTGTCGAGCACCTTGGAGAAGCGATCCTTCGGCGCGTCATGGCTGCGCAGCAACACGGCGGCCAGGGCAGGGGACAAGGTCAGCGAGTTGAATGCCGAGATCACCGTGGAAATGGCAATGGTCAACGCGAACTGCTTATAGAACTGACCGGTCAAGCCGCTGATAAAGGCCGCTGGAATGAACACCGCACACAGCACCAACGCGGTCGCGATGATCGGGCCGGTTACTTCGCTCATGGCCTTTTCGGTGGCCGGGAACGGTTCGAGTCCCAACTCGATATTTCGCTCGACGTTCTCCACCACCACGATGGCGTCGTCCACCACGATACCGATGGCCAGTACCAGGCCGAACAGCGACAGTGCGTTGAGCGAGAAGCCAAACAAGTGCATCACCGCAAAGGTACCGATCAACGATACCGGCACCGCCACCAATGGAATAATCGAGGCGCGCCAGGTTTGCAGGAACAGGATCACCACCAGCACCACCAGAATCAGTGCTTCGAACAGGGTGTGAACCACCGCCTCAATAGAGCCACGCACGAAGATGGTAGGGTCATAGACGATGCTGAAATCCATGCCTTCCGGGAAGCTCTTTTTCAGCTCCGCCATCTTGGCGCGTACTTCGTTGGAGATCTCGATGGCGTTGGAACCTGGGCGCTGGAAGATCGGGATCGCCACCGCCGGCTGGTTGTTGAGCAACGAGCGCAGCGCATACTGGCTGGAACCCAGCTCTACCCGTGCAATGTCTTTAAGGCGGGTGATTTCACCGTTGGCGCCGGAGCGGATAATGATGTTCTCGAACTCCTCCTCCGTCACCAGGCGGCCCTGAGTGTTCACCGACAACTGGAAGCTGGTGGCATTCGGTGCAGGTTGCGCACCCAGGGCACCGGCGGCCACTTGACGGTTCTGCTCGCGAATGGCGTTGACCACATCGGTGGCGGTCAGGTTGCGCGAAGCGGTTTTGTTCGGGTCCAGCCATACACGCAGGGAGTAGTCGCCCATGCCGAACAACTGCACGTCACCCACACCGCCCAAACGGGCCAACTCATCCTTTACGTTGAGCAAGGCATAGTTGGACAGGTAGAGCATGTCGTAACGCTTGTCCGGCGAGGTCAAGTGCACAACCATGGTCAGGTCAGGGGAAGCCTTGTCGACCGTAATACCGATGCGCGTCACTTCCTCAGGCAGCTTGGGCTGCGTGCGCGTCACACGGTTCTGCACCTGCACCTGCGCGTTATCCAGGTCGGTGCCCAGGGCGAAGGTGATGGTCAGGGTCAGCTTGCCATCGGCAGTCGACTGCGAGGACATGTACAGCATGTTCTCGACGCCGGTAATGGCTTGCTCCAACGGAGCGGCCACGGTTTCACCGATGACTTTGGGGTTGGCGCCCGGGAAGTTGGCACGTACCACCACGGTGGGCGGCACCACTTCCGGGTATTCGCTGATCGGCAGTTGGAACAGCGAGATCGCACCGGCGATCAAAATCAACAGCGACAGCACCGCTGCGAAGATCGGCCGCGAAATGAAGAACTTGGAAAAATTCATCTTGAGTTGTATCCCTTAACCGCGTGGAGTCGCGACGGCTGCGAGCTTGGGCGCGGCTTTATCCGGCGCCACTTGCTCCAGGTTGCTGGCTTCAAGCGCTTGTCGTTGTTGTGCCAAGGCGGCGAGGGTTTCCTTGCTGGCCATCGGGATCGTTTCCGGCGCAACCGGCGAACCCGGGCGAATGCGCTGCAAGCCCTTCACGACGATGGTGTCGTCCTTGTTCAAACCGCTGCGCACAATGCGCAGGCCTTCGATCTTCGGCCCCAGTTCCACCGAGCGATAAGCCGGCTTGTCGCCGTCCATCACCAGCACGAACTTCTTGCCAAGGTCGGTGCCCACCGCTTCGTCGTTGATCAGCACGGCGGAGTAGGTGCCGCTGCCGACCAACTTCAAGCGGGCATACAGGCCCGGGGTGTATTCGCCCTTGCTGTTATCGAACACGGCGCGACCACGGATGGTGCCAGTGGCCGGGTTGACCTGGTTGTCGACGAAGTTCATCTGGCCCAGGTGCGGGTTGCCGGTTTCGTTGGACAGGCCCAGGTACACAGGAGTGGTCGCGCCACGGCGGCCTTCACGGGCCAGCTCGGTGTACTTGAGGTACACGCGCTCATCGGCGTCGAAGTAGGCGTAAACCTTGTCGGTGGAAACCACGCTGGTCAGCGGCGTGGTGTCGGCGGTCACCAGGTTACCGGCAGTGATTTCGGCACGGCTGACGCGGCCACTGATCGGCGAGGTCACGCGGGTGAAGCTCAGGTTCAGCTTGGCCAGGTCCAACTGCGCCTGGATCCCGGCGACAGCCGCGCGAGCCTCCTGGGCGGCAGTGGTGCGCGAGTCGGCCAGTTCAGCGGAGATCGCATTGCTCTGGCGCAGGCGTTCGCCACGTTGCGCTTCATTATCGCTACGGCTGGCGGCGGCTTTGGTTTGTGCGAGCTGGGCTTCGAGGCGGCGCACTTCAGATTGGAACGGGCGCGGGTCGATCTGGAACAGCAGGTCGCCTTTCTTCACCAGCGCGCCTTCGGTGAAAGCCACCTGGTCGATCTGGCCGGACACGCGCGGACGAATCTGCACGGTTTCTGGCGCTTCCAGGCGACCGGTGAATTCGTCCCACTCGTTGACCGGTTGTTCCAGCACTTTGGCCACACTGATTTTCGCCGGGGGCATGGCGGCCGCTTGATCCGGGGTCTTGCCGCAGGCGCTCATCACCACCACGGCCAAAATCGCCAAGGGGAAGCGCAAGTGTTTGAGTGACTGTTCCATGAGGTGCATCCGCCAATGTATTTGAGATGGGCGGATCATGCGCGGCGAGGTGCTATGTCACGAATCGAATGAAACAAAGGTAACTATCATTCGGAATGATATAAGCGAGATGCGAGCCCTCTAGAATGGCGTTTTCGTTAGGGAGCTATCAATAGGCGTGATGACAAAGGTGTATTGCGTAGCGTGCAAGGAACGAGGCTCACAACCCGCTGTCGTTGCCTCGCAACAAGATGAATCCACTCCTTCAAACGTCTTACGGTGGCGTCAGGCTGACACGCTTACTAGCAGTCAGCCCTCCCAAAAAGTACATCAACCCGCCCGCCACAACAAAAACCACCAACATATAAAACATGCTGTACGCCGGCTGCGTAGCCAACACCCACCCACACAACACCGGCCCCAACGCCGCGCCGACATTGCCCAGGTTCTGCGCGGCGTAGTACATGCCGCGCAGGTGATTGGGCGCGATGTTATCGATGAACATGTATTCGGCCGGGAACACGATAATTTCGCCAAGGGTGAAAATCGCCATCGACAGCACCCACATCAGCAGCGTGGTCGACAGCGCAAACCCGCCCAGCCCGACAATAAACAGGCTCAGGCCAGCGGCAAGCCACCGACTCAGGTAGCGCGGGGAAATCCGTTTGCCGAGGCTGTATTGCAAGCTGATAACTGTCAGGGCATTGGTGGCCACGATTGTGCTGATGATCCGGTAGGTCTCCTGAGGTGTAGTGGTGACGATCAGGTACTGCGAGAGGTAGGCCGTGAACTGGCCGAATACCACGGCACTGAGAAGTCCGCCGAGGGTAAAGCACACCAGGCGGTAATCGCGCAGCAGCAGTGTGGCGACCGCCAGGAACGCTACGGGTGGCTGGTTTGCTTGGGCCGTCTCCAAACGCCTGTCGCCCCACACGAAGTAAATAAACAAGAACCCGGCACCCAGCCCGGCTGACATCAGAAACGGCAGGCTGGCATCCACGGCGGCCAACCCCGCGCCCAGGAACGGCCCGACGGCATAACCGATATTGGTCAGCGTGTATTTGATCGAAAACGCTTCACTGCGCTGTTCAACGGGGAGCAGGCTGCCAAACCCGGCTTTTACCGCGATATCAATCACCGCATACGCCAGGTTCACCAACACCAGGCACAGGTAAAACAGCCAGAGCGCAGGCGCGATAGGGGCGCCGAGAAAGCCCAGCGTGAACACACCGCAGAAGAGCAGGATAAGCCGGTAACTGCTCATCCGATCCACCAGAAAGCCGCCATACAGGCTCAGCAGCGAGCCAATGATCAGTGTGCTGCCGATCACCAAGCCGATATCGGCGATGCTCAAGCCAAAGTGGCTCGACAAATAGATGACCAGGTAGGGCAGGGTGATTGCGCGGGCGAGCGTCAGTATCAGCGAGGCGCTCAATAGCAGGTTGAGGGTGGCGGGGTAGTTTTTCAGCGTGGCCAGCATTCGAGCCTCAGAGTCCATTTATCAGAGTACAAGCAGCTTACCTTTGAACCGAGTTCTGATTTAGGATGGTTTTTATCCAGACACAGGAACTCAATTCATGAATAAGGGCTGTGCATGTTTTCTTCAGAGCGCCTGAAGGGCATCGATGTATTCGTCTGTGTCGCGCAGTACGGCAGCTTTACGGCGACCGCCGGGAAAATGAACCTGACCGCCTCGGCCGTGAGTAAAAGCATTGCGCGCCTGGAAGCCCGTCTGGGTGCCCGACTGTTCCAACGCACCACGCGCAGGTTGTCGCTGACCGATGCCGGCGTTGCCTACCTGCGCACCTGCACCGGCGTATTAACCGACTTGGAAGAAGCCGAATGGGCATTGCAGGCTGAAAACACCGAACTGCGCGGGCGTGTGCGCATTGACCTGCCCGGCGCCTTTGGCCAGGCGCAGGTGCTGCCGATCCTGCTGCCGTGGCTGAACACTCATCCATTGCTGACCCCGCACATCTCCTTCTCTGATGGCTTTGTCGATCCGTTCAAGGAAGGCGTGGATATCGTCGTGCACATCGGCGACGCCCCGGCCTGGCCGGAGACGGTAGGGCACCAGTTACTTACCCGAGAGTGGCATGTTTTATGTGCGTCCCCTGCGTATCTCACTCGCCACGGCACGCCACAGTCCGAGCGTGACCTTGAACAGCATCCGTGCATTGCCTACGGCTGGGTCGATGGTCGCGTCAGCCACTGGCAGCACGCCGGCGAACATGGCGCGACACTGCACAGCCACGTGCAGCCGCAACTGGTGATCGGCCATGGCAACGGCCTGAAGATGGCTGCGCTGGCCGGCTGCGGTATTGCACAACTGCCGTCGTGGCTGATTGAGCAACACTTGCAGGACGGGTCGCTGGTGCAAGTCTTGCCGCAATGGGCAAGTGAAGGGATGGGCATCAGTGTGGCCTGGATCAAAAGCCGCCACGCGCTGCCCAAGGTGCGTGCGGTGGTGGAGGTGCTGGTTGCAGGGTTGGGCGCGGTTGAGTGACACTCCTTGATTTTCCGAACAAATTTTCCACAGGATGCGCAGATGCCAAACCTCCCGACACCGCCTTCCACGGGCGACGATCCTTACCTTTGGCTGGAAGACGTCGACAGCACGCAGGCGCTGGATTGGGTGCGCGCACAAAACCTCAAGGCCCACGCCCGACTCGCCGAATCCGCGCCTTTCAAGGCGATGCAGGCCGACCTGCTGGCGGTGCTCGATTCGGACAGCAATATCCCTTACGTGGAAAAAATCGGCGCCCACTATTACAACTTCTGGGTCGACGCCGCCCACCCTCGCGGCCTGTGGCGGCGGACCACGCTGGCGCAATATCGCAAGGCGCAACCGGCCTGGGAAACCGTGCTGGACATCGACGCGTTGAATGCCCGGGAAGGTGAGAATTGGGTATGGCACGGCGCCGACTGCCTGCACCCTGGTTATCAACGCGCCTTGGTTGCACTGTCCCGCGGTGGTGCGGACGCGAGTGTCACGCGCGAATTCGACCTGGTCGAAAAAGCCTGGGTCAATGACGGCTTCGAGTTGCCCGAATCCAAGGGCGGGCTGGGTTGGATCGACCACGACAACGTGTATGTGTTTACCGACTTCGGTGCAGACAGCATGACCCGCTCGGGTTACCCGCGCATCGTCAAGCAGTGGCAGCGCGGTACACCCCTGAGTGCCGCGACGATCGTCTACGAAGGCCGGCACGACGATATGTATATCGCGGCGATGCACGACAGCACGCCGGGTTACGAGCGTGATTTCGTCAGCCGCACCCTGGCGTTCTACAACAACGAGCTGTACCTGCGCGCCCCGGATGGCACGCTGAGCAAAATCGACGCGCCGAACTCGGCCGACAAGTCGGTGCACAAAGACTGGTTGCTCCTGCAATTGCGTGATGATTGGGCAGTGGGTGATGGCTATGTGGCTGGCTCGTTGCTGGCGATCAACTTTGCACGCTTCATGGCCGGCGCGCGGGATTTCGACCTGTTGTTCGAACCATCGGACAGCACCTCGCTGGCCGGCATGGACTGGACCCGCAACCACTTGGTACTCAACGTGCTGGAGGACGTCAGAAACCGCCTCAGCGTGCTGACGCCGGGCCCACAAGGCTGGGCACGCAGCGCATTTATCGGCGCGCCGGCGATGGCGACCGTGGATGTGAGCGCCGTCGACAGCGATGACAGCGACGCCGTGTGGATGGTCACCCGAGGTTTTCTCACGCCGGTCACGCTGTCACTGGCCGACCTTGACGCGCAACCTGAAGTGCTCAAAGCCATGCCGGCGTTCTTCGATGCGAGCCGGCATGAGGTTGAACAGCATTTTGCCGTGTCCAAGGACGGCACCCGCGTGCCGTATTTCCTGGTGCACGAACAGGGCTTGCAGTACAACGCCAACGCGCCGACCTTGCTCTACGGTTATGGCGGTTTTGAAGTGTCGCTGTGCCCGGAGTATTCCGGCGGGCTGGGCCGCGCCTGGCTGTCCAAAGGCGGTGTGTATGCCGTGGCGAATATTCGCGGCGGCGGCGAATACGGCCCGCGTTGGCATCAGGCGGCGCTCAAGCACAAGCGTGCGCGCGCCTATGAGGATTTTGCCGCCGTGGCGCAAGACCTGATCGAACGCAACATCACCTCGCCCCGGCACCTGGCCGTGCAAGGTGGCAGCAACGGCGGCCTGTTGACCGGCAATATGCTCACCCAATACCCCGAGTTGTTCGCGGCCGTGGTCGTCCAGGTGCCTTTGCTCGACATGCAGCGCTATCACCACTTGCTGGCGGGCGCCTCATGGATGGAAGAGTACGGCAACCCGGACGTGCCTGAAGAATGGGCCTACATCCAGACGTTTTCACCCTACCACTTGTTCGACCCGGCCAAGACCTACCCGCCGGTGCTGTTCACCACCTCGACCCGCGATGACCGCGTACACCCGGCCCATGCCCGTAAACTTGCGGCCAAAATGATCGATGCCGGCCAGGACGTGACGTACTACGAAAACATCGAAGGCGGCCACGGCGGCGCGGCGGATAATGCCCAGAGTGCGTACATGAAAGCGCTGGTCTATGGCTTTCTGTGGGAGCGCTTGAGCGCCGGCCACGGCTGACTTGCGCTGGCAGGTATGATCGGATGCCCCTTGGATAAGTGAAGAGTCAGATGCGCACACCCTATGTTTTTATCTTGATGTCGATGCTGTTGGCGGGTTGCGGCTCGTCGGGCGCAACCACTGGAAATCATGCGCTCGAACGTCAGCAAAATGCAGCGCTGACGTCCGGTGCGACGCTGGATCCTTACACCGTTGAGAAGCTCAATGCGATTCTCCAAGAGCGTCCAAACTACCGGTTGCTTCCCGCGGGCCAACAGATCGGCCTGATCTCGGAGGCCTTTTTAGGCACGCCCTATGTTGCCAACAAGTTACAGGGCTCACTGAGCACGCCCGAACAGTTGGTGGTCGATTTTCGAGGCCTGGATTGCTTTACCTACCTGGATTACGTCGAGGCCCTGCGACAATCGGCAGCACAACCCGACTTTATGAAAAACCTGCTGCGCACGCGTTATGTTGATGGCGATCTCGACTTTCTGAGCCGTAAGCACTTCTACACGGATTGGGCCTACAGCGGCACGTATAAGCCGGCGCAAGACATCACCGCGCAGATAAGTGCCCATGCCGTTCGCCGCGAAAAACGCCTCAACCAAAAAGCCGACGGCAGTACCTACTTGCCTGGCCTGCCGGTGGTCCAGCGTACGGTCACCTACATTCCTGCCGGTTTTATCGATAAGAAGGTCATCAATCGCCTGCACGAGGGCGATTTTATTGGCATCTATACGCCCTTGGCCGGGCTGGATGTGACCCATGTGGGGTTCTTTATCATGACGGACAAAGGCCCCGTACTGCGCAATGCGTCCTCACATTCAGGCAGCCAGAAGGTGGTGGATTCGCCGTTTCTGGCGTATGTGGCCAACACGCCGGGGATTGTTGTGCTGAGGGCGAAGGAGTAGGTGGGCGAAGTAGGGCTTTAGCGCGCGAGGCCGCAAACGCGGTGGATCGGCAACCTTGAACTTGGGTCTCTATGGGTTTTGTTACAGGCTATCGGGGTTCCAAAAAAATTGACGAAGAGAAGCTTCCCGGCAATGCAATCGAGCAACCAAGCTCAAGCAGGTGCGCAGTTCTTCATATCGCGAAACGGGGTGATTTCCAGTGGGGGCGTCTGCGCACAAAGTGGCGCCCGCCAATAGCCCACGCTGTGCCATTGACCGTGTTTGTACCCAACTTCAGGGTAAGTACCAATATGAGTAAAACCGAGCGCTTCATGGAGGCCTATGCTCCCCGCATTGGGTAATGCGATGCCAGCATAGGCCGCATGGAACCCCTGCTTCTCAAGAAGGGGAAGTAGCTGCTGATAAAGCGCACGAGCTATCCCTCGTCGGTGCACGGCGGGGTCAACGTAGACGGTGACGTCTACCGACCAGCGATAGGCCTCTCGAGTTCGATGCTGGCTTGCGTAAGCGTATCCAACGACCTTGCCGCCCATCTCTGCAACCAGATAGGGGTACGTCCGCAGGGTTACTGCAATTCGCTCCGCCATCTCGTCGATTGTCGGTGGTGCCAGCTCAAACGAGATGACGGTGTCCAACACCATAGGCGCATAGATAGCCTGGATGGCAGAGGCATCAGCGGGTGTTGCAACCCTAACGTTGTAATTCATGTTTTTCCTTGCTGTTTGCCATAATGAACCGTGGCTGGTCCGGGCTGAACCATGCAAGGCATCAACCGGGATCAGAATATCGCGCTGGATTCGTATATCACCCTTTTGAAAAGCTTCATCACATCCGCGAATCGAAGCGAGGCTCGATCACTGTATAGGGAGCTTCTGCTCCTGCAGGCCTGGCTGCGGGATGTCCACGATCACTTCTTTCCCCCCAAGAACCTTCGCCAGGAATAGTGCAGTCAGCCCGCCAAAGAACTGCGAAATAATGAAGGGTGCAGCATCTGAAATACGTATTCCCGAGAATGTATCGGTGAACCCGCGAGCAATGGTCACTGCCGGATTCGCAAAGCTCGTGGAGGACGTGAACCAGTAGGCTGCGACAACATACGCGGCAACTACCTGAGGCACTTTTGCTTTGTGATATTTATCGCACAGCAGAATTGTCAGTACCAATCCCGACGTTGCCAGGTACTCACTGAACCACTGCGAGGGTCCTGTGCGAGCGTGGTGGGAGAACTCGACCAAGGGCAGCTCAAACATCAAGTGCGCGGCGAATACACCGAAAATCGCACCCATCGTTTGAGCTACCACGTAGGGGCCCAGTTGCTTGCTGCTCAGTCCTCCGCGCAAATAGTCGACTACAGAGACTACCGGGTTGAAGTGCGCACCCGAAAAAGTGGAGAAGCACACGATCAGTACATACAAGCTCGTGCCAGTTGCCAGCGCATTGGCAAGAAGCGCTAGCGCATCGTTACCGTTGGCCAGGCGCTGACCCATGATTCCAGAACCAACTACGGTGCACAGCAGAACTGCTGTACCGAGAAACTCAGCCAAGATCTTCCGTGAAGTACTCATTGGATAGGCTCTATGAGGAGAGATTTTAGGGGTAGCGGCTACTGAGATGGCTCGTAGCCGCAGACGCTGTTACGAGCAGCAGGACTTGGGCTTAACGGGCTGACTTCCCTCCACGACATACAGCGCATCGCCTGCGGAAAGGTAGGCATCCTGTGAGGCTAACTCCGTGGGCACGCCACGCTTGTAAACTCTGCCGCTATCTCCGGTGAGTTCGCGGCCAGGCCCTCGGTAGATCACCGTTGCAGGTGTCCCATTCTGAACTTCGGGTTTGGTACCGGTGACAGTGACGGAGTAGAACCGGACAGAGCCAATTCGCTTGGTTGAGGCGTCGTTCCGGGCCTCAATCTTTATTCCCGTGAGACCGACTTCCTGAAGCTGCTTGTAGAACTCCTGCTCCTGAAGTACGCCTGAGTAGCAGGCCGACCACAGCTTGGTGTCTCGTTTCAATTCGTCAGGAATGGCGATATCTGAGACGTTGTCAGAAATTGCAAAACGGCCACCTGGTTTCAGTACCCGATAAATTTCGGCGAAAACATTCTGCTTTTCGGTCTCACCAACTAGATTGATCACGCAGTTCGAGATCACCAGATCGACAGACTGGCTGTCGATAAGAGGCTTGGACTGGGAGCTATCGCTGATGAACTGCTCGAAGTTTTTCCACGATGCCCAATCAGCACAAGGCTCTGTACGCAGGCGTTCCTCGGCCAGCTCCTGATCGATTTTCAAGTTGCTCGCGGAGGCCTGGTAGAAACGCAAAGGTGCGCTATCCGTTGCCTTCTGAAACGCCTTCGCTTCTTCACGAGCGATCTGCAACATGCTTGGGTTGATGTCGATACCAAAGACAGCACCGTTACTACCGGCGATTTGGGCAGCGACGTAGCAATTCAGACCGGCCCCTGAGCCCAAGTCCAGGACGACATCACCTTCGCGCACATACTTGGTCGGGTTACCGCAACCGAAGTTGGCTTCGATGATTCGCTTTGGAATGTTCTTCAGGTACTGGGCACCATAAGCGTCGCTGCAGCAGCTCTCAGTCAGCTGCGATTCAAGGACAACGTTGCCGTTGCTCAACGCTTCGGTGTAGTCCGCGATGATTGTGTTTTCAATTGCAGAAGTCATTGCTCACATCTCCCGTTCAGCAGCACGAACTACCATCAGCGCAGCACGATTCCTCGGCTGAGCCTGCGATGGGCACAAGCCCTTTGGTGACCTTGGGGTCTCGAACTGAAGGCGTGTTGCAGTCGAAGAAGCCGCTCTTGTCCAAGTCTGGCTCGACATAGCAGCGCACTGGTATGAATTGGCCTTGGTAAGGCGCTGACATCAGCAGATTGAAGGTCTTCTCGCACACCGCGGTACGGACGCCGCGCTGGTAGGTATGGCCGTCGTCGTCGACCGTATGTTTCCAAGGACCTTTGTAGATAACGGCATGCCCTTGGTCGAGGCACACGCCGGCCTTACCCTTGTATGCGCTCACGGTGAACAGGCGGAACTCAATGCCGTCCTGAATGGAGACAGGCACCTCGGATGCCAGCTCATAGGTGATGCCATGGAAGCCCGCCTCGCAGAGCTGCTCGGCAACAGCAGACTCGGTGAGTGCGTTATTACACTCCAACCCCTCAACAGTGAAGGCCCGGAGCGCTACGGCTTCCTCATCAGACAGAATCGCCGGAAATACCAGTCGACCATGACGTTGCAGTCGCTCACAGAGCGATTGCGCGATTCGGCCAAACTCGGGCTCGGCATTGAACCCTTCCCAGTAAATGTTCGCGAACACGGCCGCAGTGGAGTTGGCTTCGTCCGAACTCGGACTGAACACTACGCCCTGAGCTTGCCCATACTGGGCTGTGAGTTCGTCATTGCGGCTCGCGGAGCAGATGAAAAGAGTGTCTTTGCCGTTCTTGAGCGACCTGCTCAACGACTCGTTATGAGCGCGCCAAGCAATATGGCCCGGCACCTGAAGACCATCGGTTTGGTTGGCCAGCCTGAGAGCCGCCTGCAACAAAGTAAGTGACGACATCTATTATCTCCTTAGCATTTCAGGCAGCAACGTTTGAACACACCTGCTTCTGGCGGTGTGACCGAGTCCATGAAGAGCTTGTCCAGGCGGGAATCCGAATGCTGCCAGTCGAAGTGAAACTCGTGCTCCTCCAACTGCAGTTCCTTCACCGTGTCGTTGTTGAGCAGCGGTGAGCCCTTGTAGAGATGCAGCCGAGTTTCAAACTGAATGGGGTCGACGATGTTCTCCAGCTCGTTGCGAGCAATGAAATCGTGCAGCTCGGCCATGTCCTCAAGGCTCACCCAAGGGTTGAACGTGATGAAGGTCGGGTTAACCTTGACGCTGGCCTCTTTCAGAAACGCCAACGCCTCCTCGATCATGGGCACGTTCATTTCCTTGAAGACCTGGTCGAGAACTTCCTGCTTGGGGAACTCCAGCGCGGTGGTGATGAAGGCAAGCCCGAGCTGCCCCATTTCTGTGATGGCGTCCTTGTTCTCCAGAATATGATCCACGCGAGTGGTGAAGTCATAAGTGAGATCAGGGAACTGCGAATGCAGAGTCCGGATGATTTTCAAACCATGCTTCTTGGCATTGAAAAAATCGGCATCCGTGAACGTGAGGTGAGTCATGCCCTGTGCAACGAGGTTCGCCACGTCGCGCTCAACGAGATCGTCGGAGACCAAAAGCACCTTGCCGTCATAGGCCGCATACACCGAACAGTAGGAACACTTATGGTGACATCCGCGCGACCCTTCGACCCCACCCACAACTTTCTTTTCGCCGAGCAACTTCTCCAGCTGAGGTTGCGGATATTTGTGTAGAGGCGGTGCCAGGTCCCTGCGCGGCAGGCGGAATCCGTCACGGATCAACTGAGGCACAACGATCTCACTGGAAAGGCCGCGAGTCCGATCGATCACTCCGCGCAGATCTTGGTCCTGTTCGCCACTCAGATGTTTGGCCAAGCTGACAATAGGTTTTTCCCACTCGCCTGCGATTGCATAGTCACCGTATTTGGAGGCCAGGCTTTTTGCATTGATGGTCGCGTATTGACCGAAGAAGCAAACTTTTTGGGAGGGCTTCGCTTCTTTAAGCTGCTTGGCCAACTGCGTTCCCGCAGTCAGAGAGTCAAAAAGCGGTACGCAGATGAAGACCACATCTGCGTCGCTGAATCTCTCCAGGGAAAGTCCCTCGACGTAGATATCGATGAGCTGCGCGTCGATATCTGCATCGAGTAGGGCTGTGGTTGCAGATATCGCGTTGAGCGGTTGATACCCCCCTTCGAATGTACTGGCGACCAGATAATTCATTCTCTTTCTCCTTGAGTTCAGGCACGACAATTCGGTGACTGGAGTCACTGTTGGTTTTGTAGGAATTCGAAGTTAAGGCGATATCAGCAGAAGAACTGCCAGCCCTATGAATGCTTGTAGAACTGAGCCTGCTGTCACCAAGCGCATGTATCTGCCGGTGCTGTATTCGGGAAAAGCGTCCGATTTGACCAGCCAGTAATAGCTGTCGTTAGGGAGAATGGCGACAAAGGATCCGAGACACACGGCGAATGTGACGCTCATCAAGTCCACCCCGCTGGACGCCAGGATCGGCGAGAGAACAGGAGGGATGGCAGCGAAGGTCGCAAGCGAAGAACCATTCAGTGTTTTGAATACCGCTGCCAACAGGAACACCGCAACCAGAATATGCGTGGTGCTGCCCGACGCGCTGAATGCCTGCTGAATCAGATCCTTGGGAAGCACCCTACCAAGGGCCTGCCCCAACGCAGATGCACAGCCGATGGTGAACAGTAGCGAGCTGGTTCTACGCATCGCTTTGGAGAGCAGATCTTGAACCTCACCAGGTTTGCAGCTAATCGCGATCAATAACGATGTGGCGATCAGCGCACCGGCGGGCGTAGTAAAGAACTCGATTACAGAGTGCTGGTTCTTTGTGAGGGTGTACCCGGCGACCAGGAGCGCGAAAAATACTGCCAGAGGCAGAATTACTTTGAAAACCGAGTCCTGAGGCACGGTCGGGGCCGTCGAATTCTGGGGGAATGAAAAGTCTGTGCGAGTCGTCCAGTACGTCCAGATCGTTCCAGTTATCCACGTGACGACGGTGAGCAGCAACCCTAGATACAGAAACTTTGGGTCATGAGTGTTGGCTCCCAGCCCAATCCCGATGATCAGCGGGCCTGCGGGCATCAGCAGCTTGAACCCTGAGTAGCATCCTATGGCGATGTATTTCCTGTGTTGCCCCGCAATGGGAGCAAGAGAGGCGTAGGCCGTATCGGGACAAACCATCCCAGAACCCAAAAGGGGTGATAGAGAGATACCGAATTTTCCAAAAGACACACTGCCTTGCGTCGAGATCCATCCGGCAATGAAAAACGCGCTCAGGATGACGATGGCGAAATAGCCGAGGTTGTTTGCGAAGCCTTCGCTCAGCGATTGAAATACGTCACCGCTGCTAGTGCCGGCAAGAAGAGGGATTAGAATCGCGCCCAGTAGCATTGCGACAGGGAGAGGCATGGAAACGCTGCTCCATAGGTTCCGTAAACGGGAACCTGTTTTCGTCCTAAGCGCTTCTACCAACATCCTTGTGTCTCCGAAAGCTACCGGAATTGCCGTTTGATAGGGCCGCAGGCCTTGCCTTCAGTCCACAATCGCAAAATACGTTGCGAGTCGCAACTAATATATTGGAACAATTTTGCTAGGGCTTATACCCAAAAAAATGTGTCGCTTCGGGTGCTAAGGTGTTATTAGCGTTTCCCCGGAATTGCGAGCCGAGTGCTATGACAAAGATTGATCAGATCGACCAGGATGCCGAACAGCTTTACGAAGCGCTTAGTCACTTGGTTCGCGTCTACCAGTTTCGTGACAGAGACCGCAGCTGCTGCGAAGGGTTATCCGTAACTCAATGCTACGCGCTGGAGCACGTGATAAAGGCTGGGCCTGTTCGCGTTCAATCGCTGGCGAGTGAGCTTTATCTAGACAAGAGCAATGCCAGCCGGCTGGTGGACTCACTTGCCAAACAAGGGCTGGTGCGCCGCGTACCCGACGAAACGGACGGCCGAGCGTTAGCCATTACAGTTACACCAGAAGGCACGGCCATCTATGAAAGTATTCGGTCGGATTTGGTGGGAGAAGCTCGCGATCTTGCCTGTGATTTGTCGAAAGAAGCACGTGACGGGGCGATACAAATGCTTCGCCGTTTCGCCAACGCCACAGAACAACGCTGCGGCTTGAAAGACTTCAGTCGTGACGAGTACCTGCCAAGCAAATGCTGCTGATTTACAGGTTCAGTAATGCAACCGGTTGTAGGTAGGTCTAGCTAGGCAGTAACTATCAAAGGGTAGTGGTTCTATCCCTGTACATGATCCAAAGCTTGTATTTGGCATCAGTGAAAACATCCGCCCACACATCGCCCAGGCGAAAACCGATCAATACGTTGCGTGCAGCGGCCTCGGCTTCAGCGCAACGATGAACCAGATCCCCAGCCAAGCCACCCAGTCCCGTTGGGGTTGTGGATCGTGAGATCCAGATAGGAGAGGGCATTCACCCTCTAAGAGCGATGAGCGTTCTTGAATTCTGCGAACTATAGTCATCCTGCTATGCGGTGATTAACCACACTCACGGCATAAGGGCATTTACATAGTTCAACGATTGCAGACCACTTACGAGCCTGGGGAATACTATGCAAAAACTTGAATGGGTGTGTGTTCTGACGGGGTGCATCGGACTTTTTGCGTGTTCAGACCAGCGATCAGTTATGGAACCGTACGAAACGAGCCTGAAGGTTGGTAGTTCCAATGCCAAGAACTTCCATTCTGTTTTGCATTTTCCGTCCGGAACCGCCTTGCATTACCCAGGTTACGTGGTTGCGCTCGAAAAAAGCCCACAATCGATAGTGGGTGGTCCCAAGCCCTACCCACAGGTAAGTTTTGTAAGAAGTGGTCAGTACATAAACAGCGAGCAAACGAGTGCGGGTGATACGTCCAATATTATCAGCAGATTTCAGCGCAACGATCCGAAGGCAATGTTCATCTCACATATCGTTCAGAATCGCTATACCCAGAACGTTGCGGTGTTGTCCAAGCCCTACGTTTCCACCTCACATTGTTTTGTTTACAACGCTTATGCCGCTAAACCATTGGCACTCATAAAAGAGGATTATGACCTCGCTAAAATCAGCGATTGGCACGCCTGCAGAATCTCCACGAACCTGGATAAGGTGGACGCGAAAGCCTACCAATTGTATGACTATGGAAAGTACGCGTTGGCCTCGTTGGAAACCAACCTTACGCAAGACCTGCTCGACGGTAGTTATACGCACATTCTGGTTATTGTTATGGGCTGGAATACCTCTCAGCAAGAGGCAATCCGAAACTTTAATGACCTCACCGGCAACGTAATTGCGGCCTCGCTTGAGGACAAACGAGGCCTCCAGGAAAACGAGATCAATCGCAAGGAGGCACTGGATACACAGAAAGCTATCAATGGACCATTCAGGCCACTAGTGATTGGCGTCACCTGGCCTTCCTATTGGTCGAACTCTGCCGGTAACGTATTGAGCTACTCAAATAAGGCAGGCGACGCAGATGAAGTCGGATTGTCTTGGCTCAATAAAATTCTGAACGAGACAATTCCCAAGAGCCTGGCCGCTTCAGGTAGCCCCGCACGTGTGGTTGCACTAGGGCATAGCTTTGGGGCTCGGGCAATGACGAGGGCTGTTTTCAGTTCGCCTGCGCTGGTACCTATAGATAACCATTTCCCTGATCAGAAGATGGTGACTAGCTCCGTTGATCTCGCCGTCGCTTTACAAGGTGCAATGAGCATCAATCGGTTTGTAGCTGGCTTGAGCAGTGAGGGCGCTCCTTACCGTGATTATGCGAAGTTAAAAAACACTCAGTTGGTACTTACTGCCGCGGCTAATGACAGTGCGGTGGGCTCTCCATTTATCATTTGGACGTCACCAGCAGGGTCGATCAGTTCTTATCATAAAGCTTGCGACTCGCCCGATTCGCCTTATAAGGATATATTTAATTGTATGACCGCGTCTGATACTTCGGCAGCGTCGGCAGGCAGCTTCAGTATCTGCAAGCATGGGGGGCAAGCTTGTAATGATCCATTCGATGGCAATCGGCAAGTCCGGAAGGTCTCTTATATAAACGTGTCGGACGGCATCACCCAATTTAATTCTCCGGGATCAGGAGGTGGTGCGCATAGCGATATTTATCGCGTGCCCATGGGGCGTCTACTGTGGAAGTTGATAGAGGAATATGCCGTAAATAAATGATGGTTCTTATGAGCGAGGTTGGTATCGTCGATTTTTTTGAGAGCTGTAAGGCAGGCTTTGCCTGCCTGGTCTTTTTAACGTTTGCTAGAAGTTATACGGTTGCGATCTTGAATCGCTAAGGTGATTGAGTCAGTAGCGCTAGAGCAGTAATAAAATTGCTTGGCTCGATAAGAGGAGGGCTGTTTGTTTTCCATATGGCGGGCCTTAGTATGCTTTGGGTGGCACAGGCAAATGCGAGAAGGAAAGTTAAAACCGAAAATGCTTTTTGAGTATTCAGTTTGAATTGAGCCACGGTACTGTCACGGAGGCGACGTTTACAGTGAACTTCGCCGCTGCATGAGCTAACGTTCATGCCTACGCTTTTCCGATAACTCGCTGGATACCGCCCCTATGAGAGATCTGCCGCCCACCGCGACCTTGCGTGCTTTTGAAGTTGCGACCCGCCACCCGACGTTTACAGCCGCCGCACAGGAGTTGCATGTGACTCAAAGCGCGGTCAGTCACCAGCTCAAGCACCTGGAGGCGCTTTGGGGCGTGCAGTTGTTTGAGCGTGGCAAGGCGTTACGCCTCACGGCGGCGGGGGCTACGCTGGCGCCCATCGTGCGGGAGTTTTTCATCAGCCTGGAGGCGACGTTGGGTGACTTGCGCGAGCAAAAGGGCAGGGTGCGACTCAGCGTCAGCACCACCTATTCCTTCGCGCTCAAATGGTTGCTGCCACGCTTGCCACGTCTGGCTCGTCAGCACCCCGAGCTGTTGGTCTCGCTGGACACCACGGATAAAATCATCCACTTCTCGCACGGCCAGGCGGATGTTGCGATCAGGCTGGGCAAGGGCAATTACCCAGGTCTGCATTCGGAGTTCCTGTTTGGGGAGCAGGTATTCCCTGTGGCCAGCCCCGAACTGCTGCGACGCGTGGGGACGCCGCAGAGCCCCGCAGACTTGTTGCACTTCCCGCTGCTGACGCGCGATGGCGCCGAGTTGGTGCCAAAGTGGGAGGTGTGGTTTCAAACCGTCGGCCTGGCCTATTTGCCGCTCAAGGAGAGCGTCAGGTTTGGCGATACCAACATGACGGTCGAGGCGGCCTTGCTCGGCCAGGGCGTTGCATTGGTGCGCAGCGGGCATGTCGAGAAGGAAATCAGCGATGGCCGTTTGGTGCGGCTGTTCGACATACCGCTGCCATCGCCGCTGGCTTACTACTTCGTCTGCCCCAAGGGCATCGAATCGCAGCCGCACATCGCCAGCTTTCGCCAATGGCTGGTCAGTGAGGCGCTGAAAGTACAGGCGTAGACAAGCGAGTTATGAGCATCTGCTCATGGCGCAATGAGGAGACTTCGCTTTAGCTCCGGCGCCGCATTGCCTACAGTGGCGCATGCCTATTCATCTCGTGTTCCTCGTGCTGTTCGCCGCGCTCCTGCATGCCAGTTGGAACGCGCTGCTGCGTAGCGGCGCCGATCGGCTGTGGTCGATGACGGTGATGTGCGTCGCCATCGCCATCACCAGTGTGGTTGCTGCGACATTCATGGCGTCCCCGGCGATTGAAAGTTGGGGCTACGCGGTGGTGTCGGGGTTGCTGCATGTGGGCTACAACCTGTTTCTGGTGCGCAGTTACCGGGTTGGCGACCTGGGGCAGGTCTATCCGATTTCACGTGGATCGTCGCCGGTGCTGATCACTTTTGGTGCCGCCGTGTTTGCCGGAGAAAGCATCACCCCCGGCGAGCTCGTCGGTATTGCGCTGGTGTCGGGCGGGATTATTTCGCTGGCTTTCAGAGGCCGCAGTCTGTCGGTTCCCAGCTTGCCCTATGCGCTGGGAACGGGCGGCTTTATCGCGGCCTACAGTGTGGTCGACGGCATCGGTGCGAGGCTCTCCGGTGCGCCGCTTGCCTACACGGTGTGGATGTGCGCCCTGTGGGGCGTGCTGATGCCGGTGGTCTACATCGGCCTGCGCGACAGCCGCAGCTTGTTCTGCGTCCGGCCCGGAACAGTGACCGCGTTGGTCGGCGGCCTGGTCTCATTGCTCGCGTATGGAATGATCATCTACGCCATGAACGAAGCGCCCCTGGGCGCGGTATCGGCACTGCGCGAAACCAGCGTGCTGTTCGCGGCGTTGATCGGCTATGCGTTTCTTGGCGAGACGCTCACTGCACGCCGGATACTGGCGTGCGTGGTGATAGCCGGCGGTACGCTCATCATCGGCTGATACAGCCAACAGCTCAGGAGCTATGTTCAATGGTCAATGTCTCGCAGGCACCGCTGATTCTAATCACGGGTGGCAGTCGTGGAGTGGGGGCCGCCACCGCCCGGCTGGCCGCCGAAAGGGGTTATGACGTGGCTATCAGCTACGTTGCCAACGAATCCGCAGCGCTGGCCGTGGCTGCGGATGTAGAAGCACTGGGGCGCCGGGCGTTGGCGATGCGGGCCGACAGTGCCGACCCGCAACAGGTGACCGACTTGTTCGCGGCCATCGACCGCAGGTTCGGACGTATCGACGTGCTGGTCAATAACGCCGGGATGCTGGGGCCTCAGTCTCGCCTGGAAGACCTTGGCATGGAGCGGATGCAGCGCATCTTTGCGGTCAATGCCATTGGGCCAATACTCTGTGCCCAACAGGCGGTGAAGCGCATGGCTTACCGCCACAACGGCCCGGGCGGTGTGGTGATCAATGTCTCTTCGGCGTCGGCGCGCCTCGGCAGCCCCAATGAGTATGTCGACTATGCGGCGTCAAAGGGCGCGTTGGAGACGTTCACCATTGGGTTTGCAAAGGAGGTGGCGCGCGAAGGCATACGCGTCAACTGTATCCGCCCCGGGCATATCTATACCGACATGCACGCCAGTGGCGGTGAGCCGGGGCGGGTCGATCGGGTCAAGGATTCGATCCCCATGGGGCGCGGTGGTCAGCCCGAAGAGGTGGCTCGCGCGATTCTATGGCTGGCGAGCGCGGAGGCATCCTTCGTTACCGGTACATTCCTCGACGTGACGGGCGGTAAATGAGCCGGCGCCACGGCTCATCGGCTGCTTGCGCCCGGTTCAAGTCAGCGCGGGCTGCCTGACCTTGCGACTCAATCCCGGTGTCTGCCCCGTAATGCGCTTGAATGCACGACTGAAGGCGGCCTGGGAGGTATAGCCCAAGCGCTGCGCCACCTCTTCAATCGGCAGCCTTTCGAGGGTCAGCCACTGGCTTGCAAGCCGCATTCGCAGTTCGGTGACATAGCGCAGCGGGGTCATGCCGATAGTCACTTGAAAGCGCTCGGCGAACACCGAGCGCGAGGTATTACAGTGCTCGGCCAGCTGCGCAACGGTCCATTCGCGACCCGGTTGTTGGTGGAGCGCAAGCAGCGCACCGGCCAGGCGTGGATCGCGCAAGGCGGCGACCAGCCCAGAGGCGTTGCCGCAGGCGCACTCCACCCAGCCGCGAACGACCATGGCCGCCACCACGTCGGCCAGCCGCGCGAGGATACCAGCGAAGCCGACACGGGCGGCGCTGACCTCGCGTTCCATGGTGGTCAGGATCGGCACCAGTCCGGGGTAACGCTGGCCACCGGCATCAATCAGCATCAGGCCCGGCATCAGCCGACCAAGCCCATGGATGCTGCCCAGTTCAAACTCCATGCAGCCACTGAACACAATAGTTCTTGGCGTAGGGCTGCCGTCGGTCCCGGTATCCACCGCGCTGACGGTGTCGCCCAGAGGGGCGCCGTCTAAACGGTCGATGTCTTGAACCGGCACGTCCGTATGGGAAAACAGTTGATGGGCCGCGCCATGGGAAATAAACACGGCGTTGCCGGCAGATAGCGCGTAGGTGGTTCCGTCCTCCATTTTCAACACTGCAGTGCCGACGGCCATGAAATGGAACCAGGCGTGCCCGGGTTTTTCCGCGAAGCCCAAACCAAAGGTCGGGCCCGTTTGGATACGCCGGTATTCGACCCCACGCAGGCGCATGCCGCGTAACAGCTCGTTGATGAGATCTGAGGAAAGCGCAAACTGATCTGTAGGCATCGTTCAGGTGTTTTGATCAAAAAGTAGAGACTTTAGATCATAGATCATCCGGATTCCCGTGCCTAGACTGCGGCTCGCAATGAAGATTGGGAGATCCGTGCAATGACTGACTGTGTGTGTAATACCGTTTCCGATAGCCCGTGCGGCGTCGACTCGGACCTAGAACCTGCAACCCCCGCGTGGATGGCAGTATTTTCCCTGGCCATGGGGG
Organism: Pseudomonas sp. B19125; assembly: GCF_044218855.1. Lineage (NCBI taxonomy): Bacteria > Pseudomonadati > Pseudomonadota > Gammaproteobacteria > Pseudomonadales > Pseudomonadaceae > Pseudomonas > Pseudomonas sp. B19125. Next base: position 3,854,211 of record NZ_CP162589.1, on the reverse strand, counting down.
TGTTCGGATTACTGACCGCTGAGTACCTTCCAGCCAGTTTGTTGACGCTGATGGCGACTGACCTGGGCGTGTCCGAAGCGCTGGCTGGCCAGGCAGTAACGGTGACGGCCGTGGTGGCGTTGTTCGCCGGCTTGTTGGTACCAGGCCTGACCCGTGGCATCGACCGACGGTGGGTGTTGCTGGGTTTTTCCACGTTGATGGTCGCCTCCAATCTGTTGGTCGCCGTTTCCTCCAGCTTCGCGGTGCTGTTGTTGATGCGTATCTTGCTGGGCATTGCCCTTGGCGGGTTCTGGAGCATGGCGGCGGCAGTAGCGATGCGCCTGGTGCCGAGTGCCTTGTTGCCCCGGGCGTTGTCGATCATCTTCAGCGGCATCGCCATCGGCACGGTCGTTGCGGTACCGCTGGGCAGCTACTTGGGTGGGCTGTATGGCTGGCGCAGCGCGTTCTTTGCGGCGGCGGCGGTAGGCATGGTCACGCTGGCTTTCCAGGCGTTCACTCTGCCGCGCCTTGCGCCGCGCCGACCGGCACGCCTGCGCACCGTTCTTGAGGTGTTGCTGCGCCCGGGCATCGCCATGGGGATGTTCGGTTGTGTGCTGGTGCACAGCGGGCACTTCGCGATGTTCACCTATGTTCGGCCCTTCCTCGAGGGGACTACGGGTATCGGCGCCCAAGGGCTGTCACTGATGCTGCTGGGGTTCGGTGTCGCAAACTTCGTCGGCACGCTGTTGGCCGGGAGGCTGCTGGAGCGCCACCCGCTGGCCACGCTGGTGTTGATGCCCGCACTGGTCGGCGTCGCCGCACTGGCGTTGGTGCTGTTGCCGGCCTCGGTGCCGGGGCAGGCGGTCCTGCTGGCGATCTGGGGCCTGGCCTTTGGTGGCGTGCCGGTGGCGTGGTCGAACTGGGTCGCCAGCTCGGTCCCTGACCAGGCGGAAAGCGCCGGGGGCATGGTGGTGGCCTCGGTGCAGTCCGCCATTGCCACGGGCGCCGCCGCTGGCGGTGCGGTGTTCAGCCTCGGTGGAAGCGCAGGCGTATTTGTAGCCGCGGCCGTGTTGATGCTGCTGGCCGCGTTGCTGATCGCGCTGCGTGTTCGCGTCCCCTCCGCCCATGGCATCCGCCAGTCCAAGCCCGCGTTGCATCTTTGATCCGGTTAGCCAAACCGTTTCGAACCCGTTCGTAACGTGCTTGAGCATTTCTTGCGCAATACGCGCATGGGATAGATGATCTGGGACTTCATTCCCGTTGATTAACCCACCGCGCTCCAGGTCTGAATGGCTCTAAAGCGTAAATGGCGTTAGCATTCCCATCACTCGGCTTAAACAGCCTGTTTTTCAGATCAGGGTCGCATTGTGGAAAAGCTAAAACGCCTCCAAAGTGGAATCGAAGGGCTCGACGCTCTGCTCAAGGGAGGGCTGGTCGCGGGCGCCTCCTACATAATCCAGGGGCGACCAGGGTCTGGCAAAACGATCCTGGCCAACCAACTTGGGTTCCATCATGCGAACAATGGAGGCCGGGTTCTGGTCGCCACACTGCTGGCCGAGTCACACGACCGTCTGTTTCAATTTCTTTCTACTCTGAGCTTTTTCGACGCATCCAAAGTGGGCGCCGACATTCAGTTTGTCAGCGCGTTTGATACGTTGGAAAACGAAGGGCTGGACGAGGTGGTAAAACTGCTTCGGCGCGAGATAAGTCGACAAAAAGCTACAGTGATGGTGGTAGACGGCTTGCTTAATGCTCGCTCAAAAGCCGACTCGCACATCGACACCAAGAAATTCATTTCCGAGTTGCAAGGGCACGCCGCTTTCGCGGGTTGCACGGTGCTATTTCTGACCAGCTCCCGTCTCGACGACGGCAGCCCTGAGCACACCATGGTTGATGGCGTCATTGAAATGGGCGAAGAGCTGTTTGGCACCCGCTCGGTACGTCGTATTCAACTGCGTAAAACTCGCGGCAGTGGAGCCATGACAGGCCTTCATGAGTGTGAGATTACCGACAATGGCTTGGTGGTTTACCCTCGTCTCGAAAGCCTTTATAGCCACCCGTCCGCCCCCGACAGCGCCGACATGACGCGTATTGCCAGTGGCATTGGTTCGCTGGACGGCATATTGGGGGGCGGCCTTTACAGTTCCAGCGTGTCTCTGGTCATGGGCCCCTCCGGCATTGGTAAAACGACGCTGGGCCTGAAGTTTCTGGCCGAGTCGACGGTGGAGGCTCCGGGACTGCATTTTGGCTTTTATGAAAGCCCGCAACGGTTGCGACTCAAAGGCCAATCATTGGGTATCGATATCCAGGGCATGGAGAACAGCGGCGCCCTGAGCATTGCCTGGCAGCCTACCACTGAGGGGTTGCTGGATGGGTTGGGCGCACGCTTGTTGAGTCTTGTAGAAGAGAAGGGCATCAAGCGCCTGTTCATCGATAGCCTTAGCGGTATGACACGAGTTTCTACAAATCCGGCGCGAATTACTGACTTCTTGAGTGCGCTGATGAATGAACTGCGCTCCAGGGGCGTAACCGTATTCGCGTCCTGGGAAATGCGTGATCTATTTGGCTCCGAGGTCAGCGCGCCAAACTCTGACCTGTCCAGCATCGTCGATAACTTGATGCTGATGCGTTTCTCTGAGAATCACTCTGAACTAAGCAGGACGCTTTCCATTCTTAAGGTACGAGATAGCTCTTATGACCCCTCCAGATTTGAGGTTGTCATCCAAGATCGCGATGTTTTCCTGAAAAAGGCTTCGAGACATGAACCTTCAGCCCCCACTGGGACATCGCCCGGTTCACTTTCTTAAGCTTTTGAGTGGGTTGAATTAACATGACCACCATCCTGGTCGTCGATGACGAGTATTTGATCGCTGACATTCTCAGCTTCGCGCTGGAGGATGAGGGGTTCATGGTGGTGACTGCCAGCAATGGTCGAAAAGGACTGGAAGTGCTGGATAGAGAACGGCCAGCCTTGATCATCACCGATTTTATGATGCCCGTGATGGACGGCCTGGAATTTGCCACAGCCGTTCGAGCCCTCCCGTGCGCTAATCAATTGCCGATCATCCTGATGAGCGGTGCTCAGGCACACATCGGTATGCAGAGATCGGACCTGTTTGATGCGGTATTGGCGAAGCCATTCAACATCGACTTGATCATTGCCGAAGTTAAAAGGCTACTCGCCTCTGATCAGTGAGTACTGCCTCTACCTGCCCGGAGCCACGTGGGATCGGGCTCCGCTAGCCCGGCTGCAGCTCAGCCCTGGATCGGTAGTCATCAGGTTTTCCTTGAGTCCAATTTTCTTCTGTTTTAATCAACCTTTGACACGCGCACGTGTGGGGTTTTCTGCCGTGGTCGTTGCCGGTTGAAATACGCCTTTTGACTCAACCGAATTGCCCTGCCGATTCAACGGCGGTTTTTGGTTTCCTGCTACGTGTCAGCTGATAGGCAATTGCCAGCCATATGAACCACCCCGGCATGACCATCAACGCCACGCGTGTGTCAGGTCTCAATGCCAGCAGGCAGAGCACGAAGCCCATAAAAGCCAGTGACAACCAGGCCATTGGCACGCCGCCTGGCATCTTGTAAGCAGATTTGGCGTGAAGCTCAGGACGTTTTTTGCGATAGGCAATGTAAGACGCGAGGATGGTCGACCACGTGAAGATCACCAGGATCGCCGACACGGTGGAAACGATGGTGAAAGCTGTCATGACTTGCGGAACGATGAACAGCACGAGCACACCTGACAGCATCAACAGTGTCGTGAAGGCCAGGCTCAACAGAGGCACGCTGTTGCCCGATAGACGCCGAAAAATACCCGGAGCGTTGTCTTGATTCGCCAGCCCGAACAGCATGCGGCTGGAGGAGAATACGCCGCTGTTGGCCGATGACGCGGCGGATGTCAGGACCACGAAGTTAACGATGCCGGCTGCTGCGGGAAAGCCTGCGACGAGGAAAAGCTCGACAAAAGGGCTTTTTACCGGTGAAACCTGTTGCCAGGACGTCACGGCAATAATGCAGGCCAATGCCAACACGTAGAACAGGATGATTCGCAGCGGAATCGAGTTGATTGCCTTGGGTAAGGTCCTCTGCGGAGCGCGGGTTTCTGCTGCAGCGGTGCCGATCAACTCGGTGCCGGCAAATGAGAATATCGCCATCTGAAAGCCGGCAAAAAACCCCAGCAAGCCATTAGGGAATGCAGCCTGCTTATCCACCAGATGGCTTAGCGACGCGGTGACGCCATTGGGCGAAACGAACGAGCTGGCAATCAGTACGATGCTGACCCCGATAAGCGTTACGACGGCGATGATCTTAATGATCGCGAACCAGAATTCGACTTCACCGAAAAGCCTGACCGTCAGCACATTCAAGGCAAACAGTGTCGCCAGCATCCCGATAGCCGGTATCCAGGCAGGCAGATGGGGAAACCAGTACTGGAAAAAACCGCCGACGACGACGGCATCGCCGATCACTGCAACGCTCCAGCTTAGCCAATAGGACCAGCCGAGAAAAAATGCAGCGCGAGGCCCCAGGTAGGCGCCGGCAAAATCCGCAAAGGTCTTGAAATTCAAATTGGAAAGCAGCATTTCGCCCATGGCACGCATGATGAAGTAAACGAACAGGCCAATGATCATGTAGATAAGAATGATCGAGGTGCCGGAGAGGGCGATGATCTTTCCGGAGCCCATGAACAACCCTGTACCAATGGCTCCGCCCATTGCCATTAACTGGATGTGACGATTGCTGAGCGTGCGCTGCAGCGCAGGCTGCTCAACCTGCTCTGATAGATTCGATTTCATTTCAAAACCTCTTGATTTTATGTTTTTGAGTTTTGGCAGAAAAGTGCATAGTCAGCGCCATTGTCAGGATGCAATGGCGGGTGACGGTGTTGGTTTATGGTGGACAGCGCCGGCCCCTTGCACATGCCTGGGGGCGGCTTTGGTCGGCTGCTGATCAAGCCTCTGGAACAGGTTTTTTATATGTTCAGGTTGATCACGCCGTCTTCGGGCGGATGCTCAAGCGCGCTTGCTCTCGAAGCCATGCAGTACGTTCACCGCGTTGATTCCGATTTCATCGACCATATAGCCGCCTTCCATCACAAACAGGGTGGGGCAACCCACACTCGCTATCAGCTCGCCGATCCCGATGAAATCCTCGCTTTCCAGCAGGAAGTGACTGATCGGGTCGTCCTTGAAGGTGTCGACCCCCAGTGAGATCACCAATACCTGCGGCGAGAATTGATGGAGTTTCCTGCAGGCATGCAGCAGGGCGTCGCGGTAGGTATCCCAGGCGGTGTTTTTCGGCAGCGGGTAGTTGAGGTTGAACCCTTCGCCAACACCTGCGCCGACTTCATCGCTGAACCCCGAATAGTAGGGATAGGACACGGCCGGCTCGCCGTGCAGCGATATGAACATCACGTCATTGCGCGGGTAAAAAATGTTCTGGGTGCCGTTACCGTGATGAAAATCGACGTCGAGCACCGCGACGCGTTTGGCGCCCTGGGTGATTGCCTGCTGTGCAGCAATGGCCGCGTTGTTGAGATAGCAGTAACCCCCCATGTATTCACGCGCCGCGTGATGGCCCGGCGGACGACAAAGGGCAAAGGCGCTGTCATGGCCCTCATCGATAAGCGCCAGACCCGTCAGGGCGATATCGGCACTGGTCTTGACCGCCTGCCAGGTGGTGGCAGTGATCGGCGAGCCGGCATCCATCGCATAGAAGCCGAGTTTGCCGTCAATGAACGTGGGCACCTGATCGTTGGCCAAGTCACGTACAGGCCACACCAGTGGCAGCGCATCATGGGTGCGCCCTGTGGCGCACCATTGCGACCAGGCGCTTTCCAGGAAGCTCACGTAGCGCTCGCTGTGCGCGTTGACGTAACACGAGCGGTCGAACGCGCGCGGTTCGACTATCTGGCCAAGGCCAACTTGCTTGACGCGGTTGTGAACCGTGTCGGCCCGACTGGGCTGCTCGAACGACGGCTTGAGCACGCCATCCTTCAACTCGGTGCCATGGTGCAGACGATGGGAATCACTGAAAACTGTAAACATTCTGCGCATCCGTTAATGTGAGCCAGTGCAAATATTCTGTTCTGGTCAGGAGGCGATTTCTTTGCTTTGTTTTTGTGATTTTGTATATTTATCGGGCGATTTAACTCAGGAATGGCGTAATGAAGAAAAATATATCCAGGCGCATCAGCCTCGATGAGACCGATCTGGCCATTCTTGAGTTATTGCAGGAGGACGCGAGCATTTCCAATGCCGAACTCAGTGAGCGGCTTTCATTGAGCCTTACGCCTTGCTGGCGACGGCGCAAGAGAATGGAGGAGGCGGGGGTGATAAAGGGCTATCAGGCAACGCTTGATCGAAGAATGCTGGGGCTGGATATCATGGCATTCGTGCACATCCGCTTTTCCACGCATGCCGATCACGCTCCGGACGCCTTTGAGGCAGTGATTGTGCAACTGCCAGAGGTACTGGCCTGCCACAAGATCACCGGAGATGCCGACTACGTGCTCCAAGTGTTGGCGGAGGACCTTGATAGCTACAGCGACTTTATCGAGCAAGTGCTGCGGCGCCAGGTCGGTATTGCGTCTATTCAGTCGAGTTTGGCGTTGCGTGAAATCAAAGCGGGCAGCCGTATGGCCATACCCAAATTGAGCAAGGATTGAATGTCGCAGGTTCTGGGCCGCGCATGGGTGATTGCGGGGTGGTCATGCTGCGGCGCGCCGAGAATCTGCCGCGGTGCCCCTTGCTCCACCACTTGCCCCCGTTGCCTCGCTGTTGGATGTGCGCAACGCCATCGCCTGCCATAATCCACCCGTCTCACCCCAGCCCCCCACACGGAGTCCATGCCATTCATGGTGCTGTTGAATCGATTGAGCGCGTTTTCCATCCAGGCGCGCCGGGCACTGAAGCTGGTGTGGGGCACGTCGCGGCCCTTATTCATAGGCCTGCTGTTGGCCACCATCATTGCCGGTCTGTTGCCTGCGCTGGCTGCCTGGATCGGCCAGCGCATTGTCGATGGCGTGGTGCACGCGATGCAGATTCATGCCGCCGGCAGCCAGGCGCCCGTGTGGCCGGTGATGCAGTACGTGCTGGCCGAGGCGGGCGTGTTGGCGCTGCTGGCCGCCGCCCAGCGTGCGTTGTCCATGCAGCAATCGTTGCTGCGGGTGCAGTTGGGGGTGAAGGTCAACCTGATGATTCTGGAGAAAGCCCAGACCCTCTCACTCCTGCAATTTGAAGACGCCGAGTTCCACGACAAGCTGGTGCGCGTGCGCCAGGGCGCGTCGACACGGCCGCTGAGCCTGGTCACCAAGGGCCTGGGGCTGGTGCAGAACCTGATCTCGCTGATCAGCTTTGCCGTGCTGTTGGTGCACTTTTCGCCGTGGGCGCTGGTGATTCTGGTGGTCGGCGCGTTACCGGTGTTCTTCGCCGAGACGCATTTCTCGGGCAATGCGTTTCGCCTGTTCCACCGGCGCGCGCCCGAGACCCGTCAGCAGAATTACCTGGAATCGCTGCTGTCCCACGAAACCCACGCCAAAGAGGTCAAACTGTTCGGCCTGGCGCCGCTGTTCCTCAAGCGCTACCGCGACAACGCCCGGCGCTTGTACACCGAAGACCGCCAGTTGACGGTGCGCCGGGATGCCTGGGGCTTTGCCCTGGGCCTGCTGGGCACCGCGGCGTTTTATGTGGCTTACGCCTGGGTGGTGCTGGACACCGTGCGCGGCCAGACCAGCCTGGGCCAGATGACCATGTACATCGTGCTGTTCAAGCAGGGGCAAAGTGCGATCACCGCCAGCCTCAGCGCGATTGCCGGCCTGTATGACGACAGTCTGTTTCTGTCGGACCTTTATGAGTACCTGCTAACCCCCGTGGTCGTGCCGCGTGGCCGGCTTACCCAGGGCGCGCGTCCCGGCGACGGTCTGCGCTGCGAGCACGTGGGCTTCAGTTACCCCGGCGCTGAGCGGCCGGCATTGACTGACATCAACCTGCACTTGGCGCCGGGGCAAAGCCTGGCCCTGGTGGGCGAGAATGGCTCGGGCAAAACCAGCCTGATCAAACTGCTCACGCGCCTGTATACACCGCACGCGGGGCGCATTCTGCTGGATGGCAGCGACTTGCAAGACTGGGATGAACAGACACTGCGCCAGCGCATCGGGGTGATTTTTCAGGATTACATCCGCTACCAGATGACCGTCGGCGAGAACCTTGGCGTGGGTGACGTCGATGCGCTGAACGACGAGGCGCGCTGGCGCACTGCCGCTACCCAGGGGGTGGCCGCCGAATTCATCGAGCGCCTGAGCAGAACCTACGGCACACAGTTAGGGCGCTGGCTTGGCGGCCAGGAGTTGTCGGGTGGGCAATGGCAGAAAGTCGCCTTGTCACGCGCGTATATGCGCCAGGAGGCGGACCTGCTGATTCTTGACGAGCCGACGGCTGCGCTGGACGCCGGCGCCGAGGCGGCGGTGTTCGAGCATTTTCGCGAACACGCCAAGGGCCGCATGACGTTGTTGATTTCCCATCGATTCTCCAGCGTGCGCAATGCCGACCACATCATCGTGCTGGACGGCGGGCGAATCCTGGAGGAGGGCAGCCATCACCAATTGATGGCGGCGGGTGGGCGCTATGCCGAGTTGTTCGATGTTCAGGCGCGGGGGTATCGCTAGGTACCCGAGCGGCCGTCCAATCCGGCCAAGCGTATTGTTTCAAAGTTTTAGCACGCCATGCTCACCGCAAGCCCTGCGCGCCCCGGCGCACCGCTGAAACCCTGGCGCAGAACGCCCGACAATACCTCCAGGGTATCCCTTCAGACTTTATCCATATTGGACGCCCCCGTACCCACGCGTCAGCCTGAGCCCAATAACTATAAAAGAGGCGCAACCATGACCGTGCTATTGAGTGAGCGCAGCCAGATTTTTCGGGGCGCCGATGCCTACGCGGTGTCGGACTACGTCAACCAGCACGTGGGCAGCCACTGCATTCGCCTGCCTCCCAAGGGCCGGCCCCGGGCGAGTATCAGCCATCGCACCTTCGCCAGCCTGGACCTGTGCCGCATCAGCTACGGCGCACCGGTACGGGTCACATCGGTGGCGCTGGAGACCATCTATCACCTGCAGATCCTGTTGAGCGGGCATTGCCGCTCCAGCTCCCGTGGTGAGGATGACGTGTTCGGGCCGGGGGAAATCCTGCTGATCAACCCGGACGACCCGGTAGACCTGACCTATTCCGCCGACTGCGAGAAATTCATCATCAAACTGCCGGTGCGCCTGCTGGAAAACGCCTGCCTGGAGCAGCACTGGAGCCTGCCGCAGGTGGGTATCCGCTTCGCGACGGCCCGCCACGCGCTCAGTGAAATGGGCGGCTTCCTGCCGTTGCTCGGGCTGATCTGCCATGAGGCGGAAAACGCTGCCGAGCCCCACACGCAGGGTCTGTATGAACGCATCGTGGCCAACAAGCTGCTGGCATTGCTGGGCAGCAATGTGTTGCGGGTGATCCCCCAGGCGGCCCACGGCGGTGGGTTTGAAGCGGTGCGCGAATTTATCCAGCAGCACCTGGGCGATGACATCAGCGTCGAGCAGTTGATGGCGGTGGCCAACGTCAGCGAACGTTCGCTGTACAGCCTGTTTGCGCGCCAGGTGGGGCTGTCGCCGCGCGACTATGTACGCCGCTGCAAGCTCGAACGGGTACACGCACACTTGCAACTGCGCAGCACGCGCAGCGTGACCGAGGTGGCTTTGGACCATGGCTTCATGCACCTGGGGCGGTTTGCCGAGGCCTATCGCAAATGCTTCGGCGAACTGCCGTCGCAGACCTTCAAACGCCATCGTTAAGCGACGTGCGCCGGGCGGATAACGATGTGCAGGCAGCGGATATTGACGCGCAGGGCGAACACGTACGGTGAGGGCGCCTGATACAAGAACAACGGAGGGCCCGCCCCATGATCAGTACACTCGACCGACTCGCCGGCCAATTGCGCGAGTCCGTACAGGAAGACCCCGCCACCGGAGTGTTCCGCTGCCGCCGCGACATCTTTACCGACCCCGACCTGTTTGCCCTGGAGATGAAACACATCTTCGAAGGCGGCTGGATCTACCTGGCCCATGAAAGCCAGGTGCCCGAGATCAACGATTACTTCACCACCTGGATCGGCCGCCAGCCGGTGGTCATCACCCGTGACAAACACGCCGCGCTGCATGGCCTGGTCAACGCCTGCGCGCATCGCGGCGCCATGCTGTGCCGGCGCAAACAAGGCAACAAGGGCTCATTCACTTGCCCCTTCCATGGCTGGACGTTCAGCAACGCCGGCAAGCTGCTCAAGGTCAAGGACGCCAAGACCGGCGCCTACCCGGACAGCTTCGACTGCGACGGCTCCCATGACCTAAAGCGCCTGGCGCGCTTTGAAAACTACCGCGGTTTCCTGTTCGGCAGCCTCAGCGATGCGGTGCCGGAACTGCGCGATTACCTGGGCGAAACCCGCGTGATCATCGACCAGATGGTCGACCAGGCGCCTTTGGGCCTGGAGGTGCTGCGCGGCAGCTCATCCTATGTCTATGACGGCAACTGGAAGCTGCAAATCGAAAACGGCGCCGACGGTTACCACGTCAGCTCGGTGCACTGGAACTACTCGGCGACCATGGGCCGGCGCAACTACGAGGCCGAAGGCACGCGCACCGTCGACGCCAATGGCTGGTCGAAAAGCCTGGGCGGCGTCTACGCCTTCGACCACGGGCATATCCTGCTGTGGACGCGCCTGCTCAACCCCGAAGTGCGTCCGGTGCACGCTCACCGCGAGGCCTTGGCCGAACGCCTGGGCCAGGCGCGCGCCGACTTTATCGTCGACCAGACCCGCAACCTCTGCCTCTACCCCAATGTGTACCTGATGGACCAGTTCTCGACCCAGATCCGCGTGGTGCGCCCCCTCGCCGTGGATAAAACCGAAGTGACCATCTATTGCATGGCGCCCATCGGCGAAAGCGCCCAGGAGCGCGCCACGCGGATTCGCCAGTACGAAGACTTCTTCAACGTCAGCGGCATGGGCACCCCGGATGACCTCGAGGAGTTCCGCGCCTGCCAGACCGGTTACCAGGGCGCGAGCACCCTGTGGAATGACCTCAGCCGTGGCGCCAAACAGTGGGTGGAAGGGGCTGATGAGAATGCCTTGGCCATGGGTATGCAACCGCAGCTCAGCGGGGTCAAGACCGAGGACGAGGGCTTGTTTGTGCGCCAGCATGCGCACTGGGCCCAAAGCCTGCAGCGTGCGATCGAGCGCGAACAGCAAGGGCTGATTGCCAGCGACCGCGAGGTGCAGCCATGAGCCTTGCCCGTGAGCACCTGCTGGATTTTCTCTACCGTGAAGCGCGCCTGCTCGACGACCGCCAATGGGATGACTGGCTGGCCTGCTATTCGCCCAAGGCCGAGTTCTGGATGCCCGCCTGGGACGATCACGACACCCTCACCGAAGACCCGCAGCGCGAAATCTCGCTGATCTACTACCCCAGCCGTGACGGCCTGGAAGACCGCATCTTCCGCATCAAGACCGAGCGCTCCAGCGCCAGCACCCCCGAGCCACGCACCGTGCACATGCTGTGCAACCTCGAAGTGCTGGCCGACGATGGCTCGAAGGTGGACCTGCGTTTCAACTGGCACACCCTCAGCCACCGCTACAAAACCACCGACAGTTATTTCGGTACCTCCTTCTATCGCCTCGACATCGGTGCCGAGCAGCCGCTGATCACGCGCAAGAAGGTGGTGCTTAAAAACGACTACATCCACCAGGTCATCGACATCTACCACATCTGAGGACACCGCCATGACGTATGCCATTGCCCTGAACTTCGAAGATGGGGTGACCCGCTTCATCGACTGCAAGGTGGGGGAAAAGGTGCTCGATGCCGCCTTCCGCCAACGCATCAACCTGCCCATGGACTGCTCGGACGGTGTGTGCGGCACCTGCAAATGCCGCTGTGAAACCGGCGCCTACGACTTGGGCGACGACTATATCGACGACGCGCTGAGCGCCGACGAAGCGCAGGCGCGCCTGGTTCTGACCTGCCAGATGGTGCCGCAGTCCGACTGCGTGATCGCCGTGCCGGTGCCGTCCAGCGCCTGCAAGACCGGCACCACGCAGTTTGCCGCGACGCTGGCCGGCATCACCCGACATGCCGATGCCGCGCTGCAGGTGAGTTTCGAGCTGGACCAGGCGCCAGTATTCCTGCCCGGCCAGTACGTGAATATCAGCGTGCCCGACAGTGGGCAGACACGCGCTTACTCCTTCAGCAGTCGCCCGGGCGACACGCACGCCAGCTTCCTGATCAAGCACGTGCCCGACGGGTTGATGAGCAGCTGGCTGGAGCACGCCCAGCTCGGCGACCGCGTGGCGATTACCGGCCCGCTGGGGAGTTTCTACCTGCGTGAGGTGGCGCGGCCGCTGCTGTTACTGGCCGGTGGTACCGGCCTGGCGCCGTTCCTCTCGATGCTTGAAGTGCTCGCGCAGCGCCAGGAAACCCGCCCAATCCGGTTGATCTACGGCGTAACGCGCGATCAGGACCTGGTGATGGTCGAGGCGTTGCAGGCTTTTACCGCGCGGTTGCCCGACTTCAACCTGGTGACCTGCGTGGCTGATCCGCACACCACTCACCCGCGCCAGGGCTATGTGACCCAGCACATGGCCGACGAAGCCCTCAATGGCGGCGATGTCGACGTGTACCTGTGCGGCCCGCCGCCGATGGTCGATGCGGTGCGCGAGCACTTCAAGCAGCAGGGCGTGACCCCGGCCAGCTTCCATTACGAGAAATTCACCGCTAACGCCGTCGCCACGTGCGATGCCGCCTGAGGACTGCCGCATGACTCAACGGTTTAACAACAAGGTCGCGCTGGTCACCGGCGCTGCCCAAGGGATCGGCCGGCGTGTCGCCGAGTGCTTGCTGGAGGAGGGCGCCTGGCTGGTCGCGGTGGATCGCTCCGAGCTGGTGCATGAATTGCAGCATGAGCGAGCGCTGCTGCTGACCGCCGACCTGGAACACTACAGCGAGTGCGCGCGGGTGATGGCCGCCGCCACGGCGCGTTTCGGGCGCATCGACGTGCTGGTCAACAACGTCGGCGGGACTATCTGGGCCAAGCCTTTCGAGCATTACGCCGAGGCTGAAATCGAGGCCGAAGTGCGCCGCTCGCTGTTCCCTACGTTGTGGTGCTGCCATTGCGTGCTGCCCTACATGCTGGAGCAGGGCGCGGGCGCCATCGTCAACGTGTCTTCCGTGGCGACGCGCGGGGTCAATCGCGTGCCGTATGGCGCGGCCAAGGGAGGCGTGAATGCCTTGACGGCCTGCCTGGCCCTGGAGACTGCCGGCAGCGGGATCCGGGTCAACGCCACCGCGCCCGGCGGCACCGAGGCACCGCCACGGCGGATCCCGCGCAACAGCCAGCCGCAAAGCGAGCAAGAGCGTGTGTGGTACCAGCAGATCGTCGACCAGACCCTCGACAGCAGCCCGATGAAACGCTACGGCAGCATCGACGAACAAGCTGGCGCGATTCTGTTCCTGGCCTGCGACGAGGCCTCCTACATCACCGGCGTGACCTTGCCGGTGGGCGGCGGCGACCTCGGCTAAGGCTTTTTCCATCAGCTGACACTGACTCACAACAACAATAAAGAGAGCACTGCCATGCGTAGCCATGATGTCCATTCGATTATCGATAATGCCCCGTTCAACCGCTTCCACTGGTTGATCGTGAGCCTGTGTGCCTTGCTATTGATCTTTGACGGCTATGACTTGTTTATCTACGGCGTGGTCCTGCCGTCAATCATGCGCGAGTGGGGGCTGACGCCGTTGCAGGCTGGCGCCCTGGGCAGCTATGCGCTGTTCGGCATGATGTTCGGCGCGTTGATTTTCGGCACCCTGGCGGACCGTTTCGGGCGCAAGAAAGGCATCGTGTTCTGTTTCACCCTGTTCAGTCTGGCCACCGTGATCAATGGCTTTGCCAGCAGCCCAACCGAGTTCGGTATCTGCCGTTTTATCGCCGGGCTCGGCTGCGGCGGGTTGATGCCCAACGCGGCGGCGCTGATCAACGAATACGCGCCGAAGAAATTGCGCAGCACCTTGATGGCCTTCATGTTCAGCGGCTATTCCCTGGGCGGCATGCTCGCCGCCAGCGTGGGGATTTTCATGCTGCCGGCCTTTGGTTGGCAGTCGATGTTTTTTGTGGCGGTGATTCCGCTGCTGCTGTTGCCACTGATTGTGTACTGGCTGCCTGAGTCCATCGGCTACCTGATCCGCCAGGGCCAACAAGACAAGGCTTGCGCGCTGCTTAATCGGTTGTCGCCAGGCACCAGGATCGAGGTCGACGATGCGCTGGTGATCGTCGACAGCAAAAGTAAAGGCGCCTCGGTGGTAGAGCTGTTCCGCCATGGCCTGGCGGTACGTACGGCGATGATCTGGATCGCGTTTTTCTGCTGCCTGCTGATGGTCTATGCATTGAGTTCGTGGCTGCCCAAGCTGATGGCCGGCGCCGGTTACAGCCTGGGGTCGAGCCTGTCGTTCCTGATCGCGCTGAACCTGGGCGGCATGGCCGGGGCGCTGCTCGGCGGCCGTTTGGGCGACCGCCTGAACCTGATGAAAGTCGTGATCTGCTTCTTCGCCGCCGCCATGGTCTCGATCAGCCTGCTGGGCATCAACAGCCCGATGCCGGTCCTGTACCTGCTGATCTTCGTCGCGGGTGGCACCACCATTGGTACGCAGATCCTGCTGTACGCGGGGGCTGCGCAGCTTTACGGCTTGTCGTTTCGCGCCACAGGCCTGGGCTGGGCGTCCGGCATCGGTCGCAATGGCGCGATAGTCGGCCCGCTGTTGGGCGGTGCGCTGATGGCGATCGAACTGCCTCTGCAACTGAATTTCATGGTCTTTGCGATCCCCGGCGCGATTGCGGCGCTGGCGATGACGGTGTTTGCCCTGAATGAGCGGCGCACCCGTATTGCAATGCCCGCTGCCGCAGCGTTGTGACGGCCAAACCGTCGGCGTTGCTCTGGCAGTTGCATTCGAGCCCTCCAGAAGATGCCTAGAGACTGTCAGGGTCGCCAAAGAACATCTGAATCCGCGACCTCAACCACCGCTCCCCCGGATCATTATCCTGCGACCCACGCCACGCCATGTGCAGCTCAAACGTGCGCACCGGCAACGGTGGGTCCTCGGCGCGCAAACCGCCCGCCGAGGTCAGTGCTTCGGCGGCGTAATCCGGCACGGTGGCGAGGATGTCGGTGCCGGCCAGCAGTGTGCCCAGCCCGTTGAATTGCGGCACGGCCAATACCACGTGGCGTTTGCGATCGAGTTTTTCCAGCTCTTCATCAATAAACCCGCTCAGGTCGCCTGCGAAGGACACGAGGGCGTGAGGGCGGGCGCAGAAGTCGTCCAGGCTCAGGGAGCCGGGCACGCTGTCGGCGCGCAGCAGTTTTGGCAGGCTGCGGCGCAGCACTTTGCGCTTGGCGTTGGCCGGCAGGTCGGCGGTGTAGCTGACGCCGATGGAAATTTCCCCGGAGGCCAGCAGGCCCGGCATCAGGATGTAGTTGACGCGGCGCACCACCAGCACGATGCCAGGCGCCTCGGCGCGCAGGCGTTTGAGCAGTTGTGGCAGCAGGGCGAATTCAACGTCGTCGGACAGGCCGATACGGAACACGGCGGTGCTGGTGGCCGGGTCGAACTCGGCGGCGCGGCTCACCGCGGTGGAGATCGAGTCCAGGGCCGGGGAGAGCAGGGCGAAGATTTCCACGGCACGTGCCGTCGGCTCCATGCTGCGCCCGGTACGTACAAACAGCGGGTCATCGAACAGCCCACGCAGACGCGACAACGCCGCGCTGATGGCCGGCTGGCCAAGGAACAATTTCTCGGCAGCGCGGGTCACACTGCGCTCATGCATCAAGGTTTCGAATACGATCAAGAGGTTAAGGTCGACACGACGCAGGTCGTTACGGTTCATCTTGTGTCCTGGAAGAGTCAGCAAACTTGACGTGAGCGGCCACATGTAAACAATGACCGGCATGAATCTTACGGGGAAAGGCTGGTACTCTGCACCGGATAATTGAGTTTTCCTACGATACTTGAGGCAACTGCCTCAGTTGCGGAATCAATGACAGACATGTCGACTATTAATGGCGACCGGTGGCCTTACCTGGAAAGCCCAGATAGAGTTCATGGCATTAGAGGTTACTTTGACGAGGTTTGCGATGTCCCGCACGATCCGTTTTCACAAGTTTGGTCCGGCCGAGGTGCTCAAATGCGAAGAGCATGCAGCCGCGCAGCCCGCACCGGGCGAAGTGCAGGTGCGTGTCGAAGCGATTGGCATCAGCTGGTATGACATTCTGTGGCGCCAGAACCTGGCGTCTTCCCATGCACGTCTGCCGTCCGGCCTTGGCCATGAGATGGCCGGGGTGGTGGTGGCCCTCGGTGAGGGCGTGGATGACTTGGCGGTGGGCGATAAGGTGGCCAGTTTTCCGGCCGAGAGCCCCAATGATTACCCCGTGTATGGCGAGCAAATCGTGCTGCCGCGTTCGGCGCTGACCCGTTATCCGGATGTGCTGAGCCCGATTGAAGCCAGCGTGCATTACACGCCGCTGTTGATCGCCTACTTTGCCTATATGGACCTGGCGCGGGTCAAACCCGGCCAGTTTGCCCTGGTGACTGACGCCAGCCACTGTGCCGGCCCTTCGTTCGTACAACTGGGCAAGGCGCTGGGTGTTCGGGTGATCGCCGCCACCAAGGACAGCGCCGAGCGTGAATACCTGCTGTCGCTGGGGGCCGAGAAGGTCATTGTCACCGAAGAGCAGGACCTGCTGATGCAAATCAACAAGTTCACCGATAACCGCGGCGTGGATGTGGTGTTCGATGGCTTGGGCGGCCCGCAGATGTCATTGCTCGGTGATGTGCTGGCGCCCCGTGGCAGCCTGGTGCTCTACGGTTTGCAAGGCGGCAATCAGACGCCATTCCCGGCCTGTGCAGCGTTCCAGAAGAACATCCAGTTCTTTGTGCACTGTATCGGTAACTTCACCGGTAAGCCGGAGTTGGGCATCATTCAGGACCACGTTGCCTTGCAACGCGCCTTGCGTGACATCAACCAACTGACGGCCGATCGCGTGCTGGTGCCGCTGAAAACCACCGTGTTTGCGTTCAACCAGTTTGTAGAAGCACACCGTTACATGGACGAATGCCCGTGCCGCGAGCGCGTTGCGTTGCAGGTTGAGGCTGTTTGAGGTGTAGGAAGATTCGTAAATGAGTTTTACAAACCCTCGGCGCATGGGGCAAATGCGCCATTTGAAAGGGTTGAATCCGCGCGTTGTCTGAAACGCGCAACGGCCGTCCGGTCCCGCAAACGATGCCCTTTTTCCCGCCGCCGCCCTGAAATTCAGCGCGGCGTTGTTGTGTCTGCGCCCTGCGTATTTGGCCCGGCAACTATCTGAACTGGTTTTCGGCCAGCTTCTGTATCTGTTAATCATTATTTCAGCCCTGATAATTGGTACTTCACTTTCAACTCAAGGACTGAGTAATGAATGATTGTCTGATTCATCAGCAGGTACTTCCTGCAACTACGCGTGACGCCATTGCTATCAGGACGCGAGGTGATCGGCACGCCAAGGACTGGTTCCGATCGATGCATGACCGGAGATTGAAAATTGACAAGTTTTATTTGTCAGATGGATCTTTAAATTCGAGGTTAAAGAGTTGTAGGAGCTTGTCTGAATATTCCTAGGAGCGCTGCTGAAAATCGCTGGGATGCTTGCGGTACGGCTGTTCGACGCCAGCGCTGCCGTGCAAGGAGCCCCCTACGCGGTCCTTATCGATTTGTTACCGGGTGCTAGTGTTTATCTGTCGCACACACTGCGCCGCAGGCAACGTTCTTACACATGCAATAGATCGGACAACTACGCTCGGTAGTTGTTTTGAACTGATATTTCAACTCAGGTAGTAGAACTATGAGCGCTATTCACGAGCAGGCCATGAATTATGTTTACCAGCAAGTTCAACAACGCTTGGTTGGGTATTTCACACGCGCGGAGCGCACCGCACTTCAATTATTGATTCAGCGTATTGTCGTGGCCGCCGGCGGCATGGAACAAGTAGGCGATTACAAAGTGCTGGTGGCCCATGGCGGTGGCGAAGTCAGCAGCTACACCTTGGCGCTACTGCGTGCCGCACAGTTGAGTATTGCCGCACGTGCGCCCAGGACCTTCCAGTTACGGGTGGCAACGTTACGCCACGCGGGTATGACGCAAGAAACCCTCGACGCGATTCATCGCGGTTATAGCCGGCTGTTTTTCCATGATGACGAGCGGGTCGAGTTGTTGATGGTCGAAAACGAACAGGTGTTGCCCTTCAACCATCAGCGTCCGGCCTCCAGCCGTGGCTGTGAAGCTCACCAGCGCAACATGTTGATGGTGGGGCACCTGACCTCCGGCGATGTTCGCGCCACGCTGTGTAACGATGCCTACCTGGCACTGGGGGACTTTTATCAGCGTGTCACCGCCTGGAACGGTGGCGTGCACGCGCTGGTCAGCGGCGATTCCGCGCGCAAACAGAGCCAACTGCTGGCGTGGCTGAAAAAAGCCGCCCAGGCCAAAAGCGTCAAGGCCGCCAAGGGGATACCGACGTCGCTTGGCGGGTTGTTCACGCGCATGGATGAGTGGAGCGGCGATTTCTACCGTGACCTGTACGGCGAGCACTATGTGCCCAAAGCTGACGTCAGCCCAGGCGGGTATCGCCACCTGGCCTATATCGGCATTGCCGACTTGCTCGAAGGCATCGACCGCGCGACTGCGCCGTTGCTCATCGACTTCATGGCTTACACGCCAGATCCGTTGGGCTTTCACTTTAGCCACCCAAGCTTTGCCAACCCACCGTTGATGGCGCACCTGCGCGGCCTGCAGGCCGAATGCCTGCGCGAGTTGCATTACGAGGAGGGCGTGGAGGAGTTCCTCGGGCAGGCGCGCAATTACCTGCGGCGTCGGCAGGTGCCCGAAGAGCTGGTGAACCAGGTCGCCAATCGCGGGGAGCGTGCGTTGTCGAGCAGCCTTGCCCAACAATTTTTCGGTCTGGACGAGAACCAGTTGGTCTGCCTGCTGTTTTCGCCTTTCATTCATCATGGCGAACGGCTGGAAGGCTATTTGCGTCAGTGCCACCCTGGCATGCTGGTGGCGTTGCCCGAGTTGCACAAGGTTTTGCAGGGTAAACCGGCAGCCGAGATGCTGCAGCAATGGGTCGCCGATGCCAGTGGGTTGCCGTTGCCTTTGCTCCAGCATCTGTACCGCAAGCGGCCGATGAACCTGGCCCTCGGCGGTGCCCGCAGCGCGCCTGTGCAAAGGTCTCAAGCCCGTGATGGCATGGCCTTTCAGCTGTCTGGGCGATGACGCTGCGGGGCGCACGGCAGGCTGACTTTGCTTATCAGGCGGTCTACCGCTACATGATCAGCCTGATTAACGAGGTGAGCACGGATACGCGCGTAAAGCTGCCGTCATTGCGCCAGTTATCCCAGCGACTCAACGTGTCGATCTCCACCATTCAATATGCGTATTCGTTGCTGGAAAAGGAGGGCAGGGTGTATTCGGTGGCCAAGTCGGGGTACTACGCCTGGCCGCTCGCCGGTGGACCCGTGGCGTGTCCCAGCGGGGATCTGCTCGAGCGTCTCTATGTGGCGTCCCGGCGCCCGGGCATGACAGTGCTCAGCGGCGATGAACCGGCCTTGCTGGCATCATTGGACGGCACCTTGCTGCGCCTGGAGCGCGAGTTGGTGCGCCAGTATCCTGGGCATCTGCAGCCTTGGTCACAGCCCTGCGGGGTGTGGGAACTAAGAGCCGCACTGGCGGCTCGCTACACCTCATCACCCACCCGCTGCTGGCATGCTGATGACGTGTACATCGGCGCGGACTTGCGCGGTGTGCTCGACATCCTTATCGAGGTATTGGGCTTGCGCGGTGCCTCGGTGGTGGTCGAGTCACCCTGCGAGTGGTCGATCCTGCGCCTGCTGCAGGATGCCGGGGTACGTGTCCTTGAACTGCCCTGGGGCGAGGATGGCCGCCTGGAACTGGCATTGCTTGAAGGGATGCTGCGTCACGAATCAGTGCAATTGGTCGTGCTGTCGTCGTCGATCAGCTTGCCGTCAGCCTTTGCCTTGCAGCCCCAAGACCGCCTCGAGGTGGCGCAACTGCTCGATCGGTACGATTGCTGGCTATTGGAAAACGATACCTGCGGCGAACTGGGATTCAAGCCGGCACCGGTTGCCCTGCGCGATCTGGTCAACCCTGAGCGGTTGGTGGTGTTTGCCTCTTTCGAGAAAATACTCGGGCCAGAGGCGCCGTTTGGCTACGCATTGTCGCGGCACTTAAGCGGTGAGTTGCAGCGCCAGTTCCTGCTGCGCTCGTTCCGGCTATCCTCAATTCGCCAGCGCGCGATTGCGCGCCTGTACCACAGCGGCAAGATCGACCAGCACTTGCACCACTTACGCCTTCTGCTGCGTGAGCAGGCGCGCGAAATGGGCGAACTTGTGGGTCGGCACCTGGCTGATCAAGTGACTTACCGAATGCCGGCGGGCGGGGCCACCTTTTGGTTGGGCGCCTCCCGGGCGGTGGACATGCGCAAGGCTTTCCACGCCTTGCTGGCCCGTCAGGTAGTCGTGGCGCCCGGTGAGTTGTTCAGCCTGTGCGGCCTGCATCACCAGCATCTGCGGTTGAGCAGCACCTTCCATGGGCAGCCCAACCTGGACATTGCCCTGGCCTTGGTGGGCGAGGCGCTACGTGATGCACAGATCAGCTAGATGCATGAAATTTCTCTGTGTCTTGTAGGATCAATACCGTCGCGCAGTAGTCCAACTCTCAGTAAACTGTCATTTTTTCCGAATCCTTCTTTCTCGAGGTTTATGCATGACAATCAGTCCTTTTGCGGGCAAGCCGGCGCCAGCTCAGTTGCTGGTGGATATCCCGCGACTGGTCACGGCCTATTACACCGGCCAGCCTGATGCAGCGATCTCCACCCAGCGCGTGGCCTTTGGTACTTCCGGTCACCGTGGCAGCTCGTTCGAGCTGAGTTTCAACGAATGGCACGTACTTGCTATCAGCCAGGCTATTTGCCTGTACCGTGAAGCCCAGGGCATCAATGGTCCCTTGTTCGTCGGCCTGGACACCCACGCACTGTCGATTCCAGCGGGCGCGAGTGCCCTGGAAGTGCTGGCCGCCAACGGCGTGCACGTGATGCTGGCTGAAGGCGATGAATACACGCCGACCCCGGCCATCTCCCACGCCATCATTTGCTACAACCGTGGCCGTACCAGCGGCCTGGCAGACGGCATCGTGATTACGCCGTCGCACAACCCGCCACAAAGTGGCGGTTACAAGTACAACCCGCCCAATGGCGGCCCGGCCGATACCCACGTTACCAAGTGGATCGAAGCCAAGGCCAACGAGCTGCTGGCCAACAAACTGGCCGGGGTTAAACGCATTACCCACGCCCAGGCACTCAAGGCCGACACCACCCATCGCCATGACTACCTCAACAGCTATGTGGCCGACCTGGTCAATGTGATCGATATGGACGCCATCCGCAGCGCCGACCTGCGCCTGGGCGTGGATCCGTTGGGCGGAGCAGGGGTGCGCTACTGGTCGGCGATTGCCGAGCACTACCGTTTGAACCTGGACGTGGTGAACACCGAGGTCGACTCGACTTTCCGCTTCATGAGCGTCGACTGGGACGGCCAGATCCGCATGGACCCGTCCTCCAGCTATGCGATGCAAGGCTTGATCGGCCTCAAGGACCGTTTCGACGTCGCCTTCGCCTGTGATCCGGACCACGACCGCCACGGCATCGTTACGCCCTCGGGTGGCCTGCTGGCACCGAACAACTACCTCGCCGTGTCGATTGATTACCTGTTCCAGAACCGTGCGCAGTGGCGCGCCGATGCTGCGGTGGGCAAGACCGTGGTCAGCAGTGGCTTGATTGATCGGGTTGCGGCGCGTATCGGCCGTCGCCTGTTTGAGGTGCCAGTGGGCTTCAAGTGGTTTGCCGATGGCCTGTTCGAAGGCTCACTGGGCTTTGGCGGCGAAGAAAGCGCCGGCGCGTCGTTCCTGCGCAAGGACGGCACGGTGTGGAGCACCGACAAAGATGGCCTGATCCCGGCCTTGCTGGCCGCCGAAATGACCTCGCGCAAAGGCCAGGACCCCAGCCAGATCTACCGTGGCCTGACTGACGCGCTGGGCGAGCCGTTCGCGATTCGTGTCGACGCCAAGGCGACCCCGGCGCAGAAAGCGTTGCTGGGCAAGCTGTCGCCTGCGCAGGTCACCTCCACGCAACTGGCCGGGGAGAGCATCGAGCAGATCCTCAGCCACGCGCCGGGTAATAACCAGGCAATCGGCGGCTTGAAAGTGATGACCAAAAACGGCTGGTTCGCCGCACGGCCATCGGGCACCGAGGACATCTACAAGATCTACGCTGAAAGCTTTGTGGGTGAAGACCACCTCAAGCAGTTGGTGGAAGAGGCGCAGGTGCTGGTAGACGGCGCCATCAGTTCTAACTGACGCAATGTGGGAGCTGGCTTGCCTGCGATTGCATCAACTCTGTGTACCTGATGTACCGAGTTGTGCGCATCGCAGGCAAGCCAGCTCCCACAGTTGATTGGGTTCGGGCTGAAGGTCAGGCCAGGTCTACTAACACGATTTCGCTGTCTTCAACTGCTGTTACCCGCAACACCTGCTCATCTTCCACCGCCACACCGTCTCGCGCTTGCGCACGCAGGCCATTGACTTCAATGATTCCCGTCGCCGGCACCAGATACGCCCGGCGCCCGCTGTCCAGCCGATACTCGGCGCTTTCCCCAGCCTTCAGGTTAGCCGCCACCAGGCGTGCGTCCGCCCGAATGCGCAAGCTTTCAGTGTCACCGGCCTTGCCGCTGGCCAGGGTCACAAAACCCTCGCGATTGCCCTTGGGAAACGGCTTGGCACCCCATGATGGCGGCAGCCCGGCTTCATTCGGGATGATCCAGATCTGGAAAATCTTGGCGGGCATGGCTTCCAGGTTGTATTCGCTGTGGGCAATCCCCGTGCCGGCACTCATGACCTGTACGTCGCCCGCTTCGGTGCGGCCTTTATTGCCAAGGTTGTCGGCATGGCTGATGGCACCTTCACGCACATAGGTGATGATTTCCATGTCGCGATGCGGGTGCTGCGGGAAGCCCGTGCCGGGCGCAATGATGTCGTCGTTCCACACCCGCAGGTTGCCCCAGTGCATGCGCTTGGGGTCGTGGTACTCGGCGAAGGAAAAGTGATGATGGGCGTCGAGCCAGCCATGATGGGCGCCGCCCAGGGTAGTGAATGGTCGAAGTTCAAGCATGATGGGTCTCCTGTGGATGGTGGCTATCATCCAGCAGTACATGATCGATAAAAAGCGTAAAAAATGCCGGATTCCAATCTGTTTATTCGATTGATTGCTGGCGTTTTGACTTTTACTTCATCGCCTAACTGCATGACAACAAAGCAATTGGCTGGAACTGCGCGCCGATTCCGGCGACCATGGCACCTTCGCCAGAACCAACCTCATCGCTGGAGTCCGCGTGCCGCAACAAACCCCCGATCTGCCCCCCGAACTGCGTCCCCTGGCAGAAATGCCCCTGCTGAAACGGCTCGCCGCCCGTTTGTTTGGCCATGGCCTGACGCGTTTGCGTGCCCAGCATCGGTTTTCCTGGCTGCACGGCCAGGCGGACGGCTTTCGCAGCGGGCACGAAGCCGGCGTGGAATATGGCTATCGCGAAGGCAAGGCCGACGGCCTCGAGGAAGGTCGGCAGGTGTTGCTGATCCGCGACTTTCGCCCCGACGAGCACCGCGCACCGGGGGTGGATGACAGCTTGTTCGACGATTGGCGCTTGCCACTCACGGCCGACGTGAAGAAGCGCATGAAGGCTGACGTAGCACGTCTGCTACCGGCCCACGCCCAGCCCAGTGCCGCGCAATGGAAGATGATCTTCAGTGACACCCCATCGACCTCAGTGATTGCCGGTGCCGGGGCGGGTAAGTCCACCTCGCTGGTGCTGCGCATCCTCTTGCTTAACCACTATCTGGGCTTTGAGCTGAGTTCGATGACCGTGGTGACCTTCACCCGCGAATCGCGCAAAGACTTCATCAACAAGCTCATGGAAATTCTCGGCCTGTGGGGCCAGCCCCTTGGTTTCAAAGAAGCCCAGGCCGTGGTGCGTACCTTTCATTCGCGCATTCTGCCGATGGTGCGCAGCCTGCCGGGCTTCGAGCGGCTGCAAGCGTTTGAAAACCTCAGCAGCGGTTTCGACGATGCCGACAGCAACCCCTTCGACCTGCGTATCAGCGACGCCCAGCGCCAACAGATGAACACTTGTTATCACCGGCTGCATGGCCGCCATGCGCGCTTTCGCGAGCTGATCGCACCACTGGCCCGTCATGGCCTGCAACTCAAGGAACTGGAGCGCGACCACCCCGACGTGCAGAAACGCATCGCTGTCACCGAGTTGGCAGCCAAGCGCGATGAAGAACTCTGTGACGTGATCGAGGACCTGTGGTTTCGCGCCGGCGCCTGGCCGATCAAGGGCATAGAGCCCAGTCGCCAGACCTTCGAAATCAATGGTGCGCAATTTCACTGCCACGGCTACATCGCGGAACTGGATGCCTGGGTAGTACTGGGTTTTGATCCGCGGGAAAACGCTCAGATCAGCCGGCCGAATGCAAAGCTTTCCGTGCGGGCCGAATGGGCGGTAAAGCGCACCTTGTTTCAAGCTTTCTGTCGCAAGCCACTGATATGGCTAGATAACTATGAATCATCAAAGCGCCTTTTAAGCAGCCTGGCGGGCGATGCCAGCGCTGGGCCTGGCTTTGATTACAAGGTCAAGGGCGAGCTGGCCTCGGCGCCGCTGTTGGACAGTTTCGTGATGGCGGCCGGGTTTGTCGAGAATCTCGGGTTGGATGTGCCAACGGCTGTGGGCCAAATGAGCTTCGCCAAGGACGACCCGGATCGGGGCTACTTTGAAGCCTTGAGCATTTTCTGGAAGGCGCTGGAAGATCATTTGCTCGATCAATCGCCGCCGATCATGACCTATAACCGCATGTTTTCGCTGTTCGGTGAGAACACCCCGGAGAACCTCAAGCTGCTCAGCGATCCACTGCTACGGCCGATGTCGCACCTGATGATCGATGAGTTCCAGGACGTGTCGCCGCAGATCGTCTCGTGGATCCGCGCCAGCCTGCGCGAGATTCGCAGCCGTGGCCCGGCGATGCACGTAGGGCGCGGGGCGCAACGCTCGTCGTTGCTGTGCGTGGGTGATGACTGGCAGTCGATCTACGGCTGGCGCGGCAGTTCACCCAAGTACTTCATGGCGTTCAACCAGGAATTCCCGTCACCCAGCACCACCCGCGTGATGCTCAGCGAGAACTACCGCAGCCACCAGCACATCATCGACGCCGCCGAACATGTGGTGCGCGCAGCCCCGGCGATCCCCGGCAAGAAGGCCAAGGCCAGTGGCGAGCCCAAGGCTTTGGTGCCCGTCGTGGTGCTGGAACGGGACGACGCCGCACTGGGGCGGCAGTTGCTGGAGCACTATCAGCGCGGTAATACAGTGCTAATGCTTTATCGAAAAAGTAGCGATAAGTTATTGATACAGGAGCATATTCAATCTGTAGTTAATGTGGATTCTAGCTTGCAGCCACAGGATCGCCGACTCAAACAGCTGACTTATCACAGTGCCAAGGGCCTGCAAGCAGACGCGGTATTCCTGCTCGGGGATTGCCAGCAC
Source organism: Pseudomonas sp. B19125 (assembly GCF_044218855.1). Classification (NCBI taxonomy): domain Bacteria; kingdom Pseudomonadati; phylum Pseudomonadota; class Gammaproteobacteria; order Pseudomonadales; family Pseudomonadaceae; genus Pseudomonas; species Pseudomonas sp. B19125. The sequence goes on along the minus strand of NZ_CP162589.1, from coordinate 3,828,457 downwards.
GTCACCAGCTCGCCTTACAAAAACCAGGTTTACCGCATGGCGGGCCTGGGCAAGGACGGCGACAGCGAGCCCTACGACAGCGCGCAGAAAGACGAAGTGCTGCGCCTGGCGTATGTCGGGATTACCCGGGCGGTGAGCCATTGCTATTGGTATGTGGAGAAGCCGGAAGGCCAGGGCGTGAACGTGCCAAGGGCTTCGGAGCGGGTTGATGGGCGCAAGGCGTTTTTTGATGACCGACGCAGCTAGCAGCTAAACACAGTACCCAATGTGTGGGCGGGCTTGCCCGCGATAGCAGTAGATCAGTTGGCAACTTTGCAAACTGACACTCCGCCATCGCGGGCAAGCCCGCTCCCATATTGGTTAAGATTTACCTGTTAAATCGGGTTCACGCCCGCAACGACAGCGGCGGCACAAAACACTCCAGCTCATCCTCCACCGCTTCGATGATGCGCTCCACATCGGCCGCATTCATCACCGTGGCGCAAGGAATGCCGGCAATCGCGATCAACGTCTCGCCGCTGGCCCGGTCGAACAGGCGCGCAACCATACTGCCGGGGGCGTCCATACTCCCCTCGAAGCCCATCGGATGAAAATGCCAGCGCATCAGCTGGCAGGCGTTGGGAAATGTCACTTTGTTCATGTTGCCCACCTTGTTCATTGAGCGCTTCCTTTAGCTCGCGGCAGGGGGCCATGGCCTTCACTGGTCGTGGCATCAAGACCTTCAAAATAGCATTCGTTCGCAAGCGCGCGGTGACTTTTTAGGGGCCGTTCGGCAGTTCTTTAGCGATCATATGACGTGGATCATTTCTTACTCAAAACCAGGCAAAAGGCCATTAGTCAGAAGTTCCAATTGACCATTGAATGCCGCCGGCAAATTCGGCAATCTCCCAGGCATTCCCGCCGCAGAGCCTTCCATGCAGCCCGTCTTGAGTGAAGAGTACGAACAAACCCAAGCCACCGGCGATCTGGTGTTGCGCCATCACCTGTGCTGGCGCCATCGCGACCTGGATGGCGTGATGTCCTACTACCACCCCGACATTCAGTACCACGACTTTTTCCAAAACCGCGTGGTGGGTCAGGCCGAGTTGCGCGAGTACCTGCAAGCCAGCATGCCGCGTGGCGCCGACGAGGCGATTGAGCACATCGACCGTATTCGCGCCGACGGCGATACCGCGTTTATCCAGTACCGCATTACGCTGCGCGGCGGCCAGGGCCTGGTGTCATTTCGCACCAGTGAGGCGATTACCGTGCGCGATGGGTTGATCTGGCGCGTCAACGAGTACGCCTCCCTGGTGCATGAGCAGCCGACCCAAACCCTGCGCCCGACAGTCAGCCGCCTGGGCCTGTCGCCCCAACAATTGGGGCATATGGCCAACGATCTGCAGCAGTACTTCGAACTCAAGCAACCCTATCTCGACCCGGAGCTGGACCTGCAACGTGTGGCCAATGAGTGTGGCTACAGCCGCAACCAGATTTCCTACCTGCTCAACCAGGTGCTGGGGCAGAGCTTCTACCGTTACGTCAACCAGGCCCGGCTCCAACACCTGCTGGCTGCGCTGGACAAGGCTGTGCCGCCGATAAAGGTCGATGACCTGGCCTTTGCCGCCGGTTTTAATTCGCTGTCGGCGTTCTACAGCGCGTTCCGCCAGCACACCGGGCAATCGCCCAAGGCCTACGTCAAACAAATTTCTCTGCGTGCACGCGCGCAAGACAGCCCATAACGCCGCGCTCTAGGATCCAGCCTATCGAAATGAGGTTGGGGAGCTTGGCATGCCGGCATGGCGCAACATCAGTTTATGGATGGACCAGTTGGACGACCCGCTGGTGGCGCGGCCGTCCCTTGCGCACGACCTGGACGTCAATGTGGCGATTATCGGCGCCGGCTACACCGGGTTGTGGACCGCCTACTACCTCAAGCGCCAGGCCCCGGAGCTGAAGATTGCGATTATCGAAGCGCAGACAGCAGGCTTCGGTGCGTCTGGCCGCAATGGCGGCTGGCTGATGGGCAACCTCTTGGGCGAAGACCGCCTGCTGGCCGGCCTGTCAGCGCAACAACGGCGCGCCTCGTTTGACCTGTTGCATGGCATCCCCGACGAGGTCGCCCGGGTGCTGTCCCGTGAAGGCATCGACTGCGACTACCGCAAAGGCGGCGTGCTGTACTGCGCGGCGCGTTACCCGGAGCAGGAAGGCAGCCTGCGCCGTTACCTGGACACGCTCCACGCCCAGGGCCTCACCGAAGCGGACTACCGCTGGCTGAGCCCGCAACAGCTGGCCGAGCAAATCCGCATCGCCAAGCCGTATGGCGGTATCTATGCGCCCCATGTCGCAACCATCAACCCCGCCAAACTGGTACGCGGCCTGGCGCGGGTGGTGGAGAGCATGGGCGTGACGATCTATGAGAACAGCCCGGTCACCCATTGGCAGTCAGGCAGCGTGCGCACGGCCAATGCCAGCGTGCGCGCCGCGTGGGTAGTGCCGGCGGTTGAGGGCTACGCCACCACGTTGCCGCCGCTGGGGCGCTATCAGTTACCGGTGCAAAGCCTGATTGTCGCCACTGAGCCGTTGCCGGCCAGCACCTGGGATGAAATTGGCTTGAGCCGAGGCCAGGCCTTTGGCGAAAGCAGCCGCCAGGTCACCTACGGCCAGCGTTCGGCGGATGACCGCCTGATATTCGGCGCCCGTGGCGGCTATCAGTTTGCCGGCAAGCTGCGCCACAACTTCGACCTGACCACCAGCGAAGTGGAGCTGCGCCGCTACCTGTTCAGCGAACTCTTCCCACAGCTTAAACACGTCAGGATTACCCACTCCTGGGGCGGCAACCTCGGCATGTCGCGCAACTTCCGGCCGCACATGCTCTGCGATCACACCACCGGCATCGCGCTGTCCGGTGGTTATGGCGGGGAGGGCGTAGGTGCCACCAACCTCGGAGGCCGCACCCTGGCCGATATGATTCTGGGCCTCGATACGCCGCTGACCATCCAGCCCTGGGTGATCCGCGAGCGTGGCCTGGACGCGCTCAAGGCCTGGGAGCCCGAACCCTGCCGCTGGCTGGGTTACAACGCGATCATTCGCAGTTTTGTCCATGAAGACCAGGTGCTCGCCAACCCCAACAGCGCGCCGTGGCGGCGCAAATTGGCGACCGGCGTGGCCGGGTTCATGGAAGGTTTCATGCACTGATACGTTTCACTCACACGGGAAAACCCATGAGCATCACTCACTTCAAAGACACGCTGAACGCCCACCTGCCGGACTCGTCACCGGTGGCCGTGCCCTTGGGCGAGCCTATCGCCGTAGCCTCGACCTTAAGCGTTGAGCGCAACGATGGCGTCGAAACCGGCATTTGGGAATGCACCCCAGGCCGCTGGCGTCGGCAGATCAAATCCCAGGAGTTTTGCCACTTTATCCAGGGCCGCTGCACCTTCACCCCCGACAACGGTGAAGTCGTTCACCTACAAGCCGGCGATGCATTGATGTTGCCGGCCAACAGCACCGGTATCTGGGACATCCACGAGACCGTGCGCAAGACCTACGTGTTGATTCTGTAACGCTTTGATCCTTGATCGCCTGCCATAAAAACAGCCCTAAAACCGCCAGGAAATCGAACCATGAAAGCCATTGCCCTGTTGCCCTTGATGTTGGTGGCCTCTATCAGTCAGGCCGCCGAGACGGTGAAGATCTACAACTGGTCGGACTACATCGCGCCGGACACCACCAAGAACTTCCAGAAAGAAACCGGCATCGGTTTTACCTACGACGTATACGACAGCAACGAAACCCTCGACGGCAAGTTGATGACCGGCAAATCCGGCTATGACGTGGTGTTTCCGTCCAACCACTTCATGGCCCGGCAGATCCAGGGCGGCGCGCTTAAAAAACTCGACAAGAGCCAGTTGCCCAACTGGAAAAACCTCAACCCGGTGCTGCTCAAGGCCCTGCAAAACAACGACCCGGGCAACGAGCATGGTTTCCCATACCTGTGGGGCAGCACCGGCATCGGCTACAACATCGACAAGGTCAAGGCGGTGCTCGGCGACAACGCGCCGGTGGATTCCTGGGACTTGATCTTCAAACCCGAGAACATGGCCAAGCTGCAAAAATGTGGCGTGGCGATTCTCGACAACGGCCCGGAACTGCTGCCGGCGGCGCTTAATTACCTGGGCCTGCCGCCCCACAGCAAGAAGGCCGAGGACTACAAAAAGGCTGAAGGCCTGTTGATGAAAGTGCGTCCGTATGTGGCCTACTTCCATTCCTCGAAGTACACCGCCGACCTGGCCAATGGCGACATCTGCGTGGCTGTCGGCTTCTCCGGCGACATCCTGCAGGCCGAAAGCCGCGCCAAGGAAGCCAGGAACGGTGTGAATATCGGCTACAACATTCCCAAGGAAGGCGCCGCGATCTGGTTCGATATGGTCGCCATGCCCGCCGACGCCCCGGATGAAAAAGCCGGTTACGCGTTCATGAACTACCTGCTGCGCCCGGAGGTGATGGCCAGCATCACCAACTACGTGCACTACGCCAACGGCAACGCGGCGGCTGACAGCCTTGTAGACCCTGCAATCAAGGCCGACACCAAGGTGTACCCAAGCCCGGAAATGATGGGCAAGTTGTTCGCCCTGGAAGCAATGCCGCTGAACATCGACCGGATTCGCACGCGGGTGTGGAACACCATTCGTACCGGACGCTAGGGGTTACACCGAGCCCCTGTAGGAGCTGGCTTGCCTGCGATTGCGACCTGTCCGTCGGCTAGTGGGTGACTGACACACCGCTATCGCGGGCAAGCCCGCTCCCACATTTTGACTGTGCAATGCCGGTTTTCAGGGGTTTTCCAGATCATGCCCCAACGACTGGATAAACAACGAAAACAGCTCCGGCTGCGACGAAATATCCAGCTTTGCGTACAGGTGCCGCCGATGCACCTTGACCGTGTCCGGCGAGATTTTCAAACGCTCGGCCATGGCCTTGGATGAGAACCCACGCAGCACCAGGCGCGCCACTTCCAGCTCGCGCTCCGACAGTACACCGCTGCCAAAATGGCTCAGCGCATCGCGAATCTGCGTGTCCATCGCCGGTACACGCTGGGTGCTTTGCTGCCAGTGCTGCTGCATCAACGGCAGCACCCAGGCCGCCAGTGTGGTCATCAACCCGGTCTCTTCAAAGTTGAAGCGTCGCTGCATGCCCAGCGACAAAGACAGCGTGCCTGTACCGGGTAACTGCAGAATGAATTGCACCTCGTCTTCCAACACGTTGTCGTGGAAGTAGTTGAGGAAGTATTCACTCTGGCGAAAATGGTCCGGTGCCACTTCCTCCAGGCGATACACGCCGCTGGCATAACCTTCGCGGTAAGCCTGGTAAAACGGGTCGATCAGGTACAGGCCATTGAGGTACACCAGCATCGAGGCCGGTTTGCTGCTGGGCTGGGCGTCGTATTCTTCCAGGGCCACGGGCGGGCCATCGAGGGGGTAAAAAATCGCCAGGGCGTTATCGAACGGCAGGCATTGGTGCAGCAACAGCACCAACTGCTTCCAGAAGTGCTCGGTGCCCAGGTGTGCGACGGTGCGGCCCAGGCCTGCGTGCATGCCGACCTCTCTGAACAGGCTCATAAACACGGCTCCAGCCCTCAATTGATCAGCCAAGGGTTCGGCTTTTGCCGAGTATCGTCAAGGGGAGTACGCCAATAGGGGAATTGGCCCGCATAAACACAGCGTTTACTTTGCCGTCATCCAGCGAGAAACATATCTCGCAACCGCCCGACTTTTTTCGTTTCTGCCTCCTACCAAAAATAACGACAGAGGATAACGATATGAGTGCTTCCCCCGCGCCAGACGGCGTGCTCAAGCCAACGCTGAGTGTTTTCGATGTGGTGGCCATCACGGTTTCGGCGGTCACGCCGGCCAGCTCCGTATTCGTGATTGCGCCGTTTGCCATCCAGCAGGCGGGCAGTGGTGTGTTCATGGCGTTTGTGATGGCGGCCTTGCTCGCGCTGATGTTCGCCTTCTGTTACGCCGAACTCGGTCGCGCCCATAACAGCGCCGGTGGTGAATATGTGTATGCCAAGCGAGTGTTTGGCGGCATGGCCGGTTATGCGACGTTTCTGACGGTGCTGGTGATGCTGTTGTTTATCCCGCCGGTCTTGGCCACAGGGGCCGCGACGTACCTGAATAACGCCCTGGGCACAAAATTCGACTCGCAAACCGTCGCCCTGGTGATCGTGGTGTGCAGCTACGCCCTGGGCATCCTCAATATCAAGCTCAATGCCTGGATTACCGGCACCTGCCTGCTGTTGGAAGTGGCGGCGTTGCTGGTGATCGTGTTTATCGGCTTTGGTAATCCCGTGCAGCCCGCCAGCGTGCTGTTCCAGCCGCAGATCGTCGAAAACGGCGTGCTGCACCTGGCGCCCTGGGCATTGGTGATTGGCGCCGTCGGCATCGGCCTGTTCTCGTTCAATGGGTATGGTCCTGCGGTATTGCTGGCCGAAGACATGAAGTGCGGTGGCAAAGGCGTGCACAAAGCGGTGCTGTGGTCGCTGGGGTTGGTGGTGGTGATCGAGCTGGTGCCGATCACGGCACTGCTGATCGGCGCGCCGTCGCTGAGCGCGATGATCAGCAGCCCTGACCCGATTGGCTATCTGCTGACCAGCCACGGCAATGAAACCCTGTCACGCCTGGTCAGTGCCGGGATCTTCCTGTCGGTGTTCAACGCGATTGTCGCTATCGTCATCCAGATTGGTCGAGTGGTGTTCAGCAGCGGCCGCGATGCCCTGTGGACGCCGCGCATCAACGCGCTGTTCACGCGTATTCACCCGCGCTGGGATTCCCCATGGCTGGCAACGCTGTTCCTGGCGGTGCCTTCGGCGCTGTTGAGTTTCAGCTCGAACCTGGCGGACCTGACGTCCTTCAGTGTATTGCTGATCATCCTGGTGTACCTGGTGGTGGCGTTGAGCGCGCTGATGAGCCGGGTGCTGCTGCGTGATCGCGAGCACCCTTATCGCATGCCGTTATGGCCGCTGCCGGCAGTGCTGGCGGTACTGGGCGCCGGTTACCTGCTGGTGACCCTGATCGCCGCGGCGTCGGTGCGCGACATCATGATCATCATCGGCTTGCTGGCCTTGTCGGTGATTTTGTATTGCATCACTGGCCGGACGAGTCCGGCGTTTCAGAAATTGTAAGGAGTGGGTATGCGAGCACGTCAACTGGGCATTACGTTGGGGCTGGGCACGCCCGGCAAATTGAATGCCATCACCGATGTTCCCGGTGTCCGGGTGGGGCACGCCACGCTCAAGACCAGCATCGACGGCAAGCAGGTGCGCACCGGCGTCAGCGTGATCCAGCCGCGCGCCGGGGAGGCGCGACAGCAACCGTGTTTCGCCGGCTACCACGTGCTCAACGGCAATGGCGACGCCACCGGCCTTGAGTGGATCAGCGAAGCGGGGCTGCTGACCACACCCATCGCTATCACCAACACCCACAGCATCGGGATTGTGCGTGACAGCCTGATTGCCCTGGAGCGCGAGCGCCTGGCGGACCCGGCGGTGTACTGGTGCATGCCGGTGGTGATGGAAACCTACGACGGCCTGCTCAACGATATCTGGGGCCAGCACGTCAAGCCTGAACATGTGCGCCAGGCGCTGGACGCGGCCGAGGGCGGCCCGGTGCAAGAGGGCGCCGTCGGCGGCGGCACCGGCATGATCTGCCATGAGTTCAAGGGCGGCATCGGCACGGCATCCCGGCGTGTGCCAGAGGAGCAGGGCGGTTGGACCGTCGGCGTGCTGGTGCAGGCCAACCATGGCAAGCGCCAGGAGCTGCGCGTGGATGGCTACCCGGTCGGGCGCCAGTTGATGGACATTCCATCACCCTTCGCCGAGCGCGGCACGCCGGGCATGGGTTCGATCGTGGTGATCATCGCCACCGACGCGCCGTTGCTGCCCCATCAATGCCAGCGCCTGGCGCAACGCGCCTCCATCGGTATCGCGCGCACCGGTGGCGGCACCGAGGATTCCAGTGGCGACCTGTTCCTGGCCTTCGCCACCGGCAATCACGGCCTGCCACCGGCCGATTACGGGCGCAAGGACCTGGCACTCAGCAGCGTATTGCGCATGGTCAACAACGACCATATTTCGCCCTTGTTCAGTGCCGCCGCAGAGGCGGTGGAGGAGGCGATTATCAACGCGATCCTGGCGGGCGAGGACATGACGACGGAAGACGGCATCACGGTACCCGGACTTGCCGACGAAGTATTAATCGGCGCGTTAAACAAGTGCGGCTGGAGTCTGTCCCGGTAATGGGGGGCACGCACTTTAATAGTGCGGGTGGTGGCTCTTTAATATTGAACTATGACACCGTGTCAATATATTGGATCCATTATTAGATAGGGCCGCTCAGCAAGAGCGGCTTTACCGCTATTTAATATTTAAATAACAGTCGGCGGCGATTTGCGGCGCTAGCGCAATTACCCCCAGCAAACGCTGTGTGCGACTTCCTTAAGTTGAATCTAGGTCACATTTTTGTTGCGGAAATATTTGTAGACGAAAGATTTCAAGTTGTGTCAGTTTCGATACGCCTTCAAAAGAGGCGAGTGATAGGACGATCCTCGCCCGCGAGGTTCCTATCGAACAAAGACTGATGCACTTGCAAACAAGGAAGTACGTTTATGTCAAAAGTAAAAGACAAAGCTATTGTATCTGCCGCGCAAGCCAGCACTGCTTACTCGCAAATCGATAGCTTCAGCCATCTGTATGACCGTGGCGGTAACCTCACGGTCAATGGAAAGCCCTCGTTCACAGTGGACCAGGCCGCCGACCACCTGTTGCGCGAGAATGCTGCGTATCGGGACATTGATGGCAACGGCAAGATCGACCTCACCTACACCTTCCTGACCTCGGCTTCCTCGGCCACCATGAACAAACATGGCATCTCCGGGTTCAGCCAGTTCAACACCCAGCAGAAAGCACAGGCCGCATTGGCCATGCAATCCTGGGCGGATGTGGCCAACGTCACCTTCACCGAGAAATCCTCGGGCGGTGACTTCCACATGACCTTTGGCAACTACAGCAGCGGCCAGGATGGCGCAGCGGCCTTCGCTTACCTGCCTGGCACCAATGCCAAGTACAACGAGAGCGGGCTGGACGGTACTTCCTGGTACCTGACCAACAACAGTTACACACCGAACAAGACCCCGGACCTGAACAACTATGGCCGGCAGACCCTGACCCACGAAATCGGGCACACCCTGGGCCTGGATCACCCTGGCGACTACAACGCCGGGACCGGCAACCCTTCGTACAAAGACGCGGACTATGGACAGGACACGCGTGGCTACAGCGTCATGAGTTACTGGAGCGAGAGCAACACCAACCAGAACTTCAGTAAAGGCGGGGTCGAAGCCTATTCGTCCGGCCCGCTGATCGACGACATTGCCGCGATCCAGAAGCTCTACGGCGCCAACTACGCCACCCGCGCCGGCGACACCACCTACGGTTTCAACTCCAACACCGGGCGTGACTTCCTCAGCGCCACGTCCAATGCCGACAAGCTGGTGTTCTCGGTATGGGACGGTGGCGGCAACGACACCCTGGACTTCTCCGGTTTCACCCAAAACCAGAAGATCAACCTCAATGAGGCCTCGTTCTCCGATGTTGGCGGCCTGGTGGGCAACGTGTCCATCGCCAAGGGCGTTACCATCGAGAACGCGTTCGGCGGTTCGGGCAATGACCTGATCATCGGCAACAACGCCGCCAACATCATCAAAGGCGGTGCCGGCAACGACATCATCTACGGCGGTGGCGGTGCCGACCAACTATGGGGCGGCGCCGGCAATGACACCTTCGTGTACGGTGCCAGTTCCGACTCCAAGCCGGGTGCGGCGGACAAGATCTTTGACTTCACCTCCGGTTCGGACAAGATCGACCTGTCCGGCATCACCAAAGGTGCAGGCTTGAGCTTCGTCAATGCATTCACCGGGCATGCCGGCGATGCTGTACTGAGCTATGCCTCGGGTACCAACCTGGGCACCTTGGCGGTGGACTTCTCCGGGCACGGCGTGGCGGACTTCCTCGTCACCACCGTCGGCCAGGCAGTCTCCAGCGACATCGTAGCCTGATGTAAAGCGCGCGGCGCCCCGGCGCCGCGCTCTCAGGATGGAGCAGCAGATGCCGCGTTTTTCCCATTTGATCGCCTGTGCTTCACAGGTGTTGTTCGTTTCGGCAGGAGCCCACGTCATGGCGAGCAGTCTGGTTTTACCCACCACCGCGCAATTGGCCGGCCATTGGCAATTGCAGCAACAGGACCAGGTGTGTGCACTCGACCTGTTGGATGAGCCCAACGCCGTGGCCGGTGATGTCGCCTGCGCCGAGCTATGGCTGAGGGAAAAGCCCCTGACTTGGTCGCCGACCCCGGACGGTATCTGGCTTTTTAATGCAGAGGGCAGCGGGATTATTCATTTGAATCGCGAGAAAGACGGTGAATACAAAGGGCGCACGCCTTCAATACCGGAAGTTGTGCTGCAACGAACACCTTAATTAAAAAGTTATAAGCTTATAACAAGAGTTTAATAGTTGGCCGCCCACTTCAGGTCACGGGCAACTATTGCGCGTCATTGGCTTCGGGGAAGAACAGACACTATGGCGAAGTCCAATGTGGTTGCGCCCTTATTTAGGGCGCTGGGTGAATACAAGGGTATTTTGATCAGCATCGGCTGCTTTACCGCCTTGATTAACCTGTTGATGCTGGTGCCGTCGATTTACATGCTGCAAGTGTACGACCGTGTGTTGTCCTCCCAGAATGAAACCACCCTGGTGATGTTGACGCTGATGGTCGTGGGTTTCTTTGTCTTCATCGGCACGCTGGAAGTACTGCGCAGTTTTGTCGTGATTCGCATCGGCAGCCAGTTGGAGCGGCGCTTCAACTTGCGCGTGTACAAAGCCGCGTTTGAACGCAACCTGCAACGCGGGCAGGGGCATGCCGGGCAATCGCTGGGCGATTTGACCGTGATTCGCCAATTCATCACCGGGCCTGCGTTGTTCGCGTTCTTCGATGCGCCGTGGTTTCCCATCTACCTGTTTGTGATTTTCCTGTTCAACGTGTGGCTGGGCGTGTTGGCCACGGCGGGCGCTGTGTTGTTGATCGCGCTGGCGTGCCTGAATGAATACCTGACCAAAAAACCACTGGGCGAGGCGGGTGTTTTTTCCCAACAATCAACCCAGCTGGCTACCAGCCACCTGCACAACGCCGAGACCATCCAGGCCATGGGCATGCTCGGCGCGTTGCGTAAACGCTGGTTCGCGGTGCATTCGCAGTTCCTCGGGTTTCAGAACCGGGCCAGCGACACCGGCTCGGTGATTACCTCGCTGAGCAAATCCCTGCGCCTGTGCCTGCAATCCTTGGTGCTGGGCCTGGGCGCCTTTCTGGTGATCAAGGGCGAGATGACCGCCGGGATGATGATCGCCGGGTCCATCCTGATGGGCCGTGTACTCAGCCCTATCGACCAATTGATTGCGGTGTGGAAGCAGTGGAGTTCGGCCAAGCTGGCTTACCAACGCCTTGACGACCTGCTGCGTGAATTCCCACCCGAAGCCGAGCAAATGGCGTTGCCGGCGCCCAAGGGCCAGGTGAGTTTCGAGCACGTCAGCGCCGGCCCGCCGGGGCGGCGTGTGGCGACCTTGCAACAGGTCAGTTTCAACCTCGGCGCCGGTGAAGTGCTGGGCGTGCTCGGTGCTTCGGGTTCGGGCAAATCGACCCTGGCCCGTGTGCTGGTTGGCGTGTGGCCAACCCTGGCCGGCACCGTGCGCCTGGACGGCGCGGATATCCATCGCTGGAACCGCGACGACCTCGGCCCGCATATCGGCTACTTGCCCCAGGACATCGAACTGTTCAGCGGCAGCATCGCCGACAACATTGCGCGCTTTTGTGAAGCCGACCCGGAGCGGGTGGTGAAAGCCGCGCAACAGGCCGGTGTGCATGAGTTGATCCTGCGTCTGCCGCAAGGCTACGACACCGTGTTGGGCGACAACGGTGGCGGCCTCTCCGGCGGCCAGAAGCAGCGGGTGGCCCTGGCGCGTGCGCTGTATGGCGCGCCGCGTTTGATCGTGCTGGATGAACCCAACTCCAACCTCGACACCGTGGGCGAGGCCGCCTTGGCCAGTGCCATCGTGCAGATGAAAGCCCAGGGCAGCAGCGTGGTGCTGGTCACCCACCGCTCCTCGGCGTTGGCCCAGGCCGACAAGTTGCTGGTGCTCAGTGAAGGCCAATTGCAGGCCTTCGGCCCCAGCCAGGAAGTGCTGCGCGCGTTGTCGGGCCAGCAACAGCAGGAAGCGCCACGGGAAAAGGCCGGTGTGAGCCTTAGCCGTCAGTACCAGACCGGAAGGAATCCAGGCGCATGAGCAGCCTTACTGTAGAGCCCCGCTTTAAAGAACGTGATGCCGGTTTTTTCGTAAAGATGGGCTGGTGGTTGACGATTGTCGGCGCCGGTGGTTTTTTCCTTTGGGCCAGCCTCGCGCCCTTGGACCAGGGCATCCCGGTGCAAGGCACGGTGGTGGTCTCGGGCAAGCGCAAGGCCGTGCAAACCTTCAGCCCTGGGGTGGTCAGCCGGATCCTGGTGAAGGAGGGCGAGTTGGTCAAACAGGGCCAGCCGCTGTTTCGCCTCGACCAGACCCAGAACCAGGCCGACGTGCAGTCGCTGCAAGCCCAGTACCGCATGGCCTGGGCCAGCGTGGCACGCTGGCAGAGCGAGCGTGACAACCAAGCGGCGATTACCTTTCCCGCTGAGCTGAGCGCCAACCCCGACCCGGCCCTGGCCCTGGTGCTGGAAGGCCAACGCCAGCTGTTCAGCAGCCGCCGTGAAGCCTTTGCCCGTGAACAAGCCGGTATTCGCGCCAACATCGACGGTGCCACCTCGCAACTGAGCGGCATGCGCCGCGCCCGTACCGACCTGTCTGCCCAGGCGCAATCCCTGCGCGACCAACTGGCCAACCTGCAACCCCTGGCCGACAACGGCTATATCCCGCGCAACCGCTTGCTGGACTACCAGCGCCAACTGTCCCAGGTGCAACAGGACCTGGCGCAAAACACTGGCGAAAGTGGCCGCGTGGAGCAGGGCATTCTCGAATCACGCCTCAAATTGCAGCAGCACAGTGAGGAATATCAAAAAGAGGTGCGCAGCCAACTGGCCGACGCGCAACTGCGCAGCCTGACCCTGGAGCAGCAACTGACCTCGGCGGGCTTTGATTTGCAGCACAGCGAGATCAATGCGCCAGCCGATGGCATTGCGGTCAACCTCAGCGTGCACACCGAAGGCGCCGTGGTGCGCGCCGGTGAAACCCTGCTGGAGATCGTGCCCCAGGGCACGCGCCTGGAAGTGGAAGGGCGACTGCCGGTGCATCTGGTCGATAAAGTGGGCACCCACCTGCCGGTCGATATCCTCTTCACTGCCTTCAACCAAAGCCGCACACCACGCGTGCCGGGCGAAGTCAGCCTGATCTCGGCCGACCAGATGCTCGATGAAAAGACCGGCCAGCCTTACTACGTGCTGCGCACCACGGTCAGCGAGGCTGCATTGGAAAAACTCCACGGTCTGGTGATCAAGCCGGGCATGCCCGCCGAGATGTTTGTGCGTACCGGCGAACGCTCGCTGCTCAATTACCTGTTCAAACCGCTGCTCGATCGCGCCGGTTCTGCGTTGACTGAGGAATGAGCATGCGCGTTGTGTTCATTTCGTTGATGTTGGTGTGCGGCGTTTCCCAGGCAGCCATGGGGCCGTTTGATGTGTACGAGCAGGCATTGCGTAACGATCCGGTGTTTCTGGGCGCCATCAAGGAGCGCGACGCGGGCCTGGAGAACCGCACCATTGGCCGTGCCGGGCTGCTGCCGCGGCTGTCGTACAACTACAACAAGGGCCGCAACAACTCCGAGGCGCACCTGCCGGACGGGCGCGGCGGCAGTTATCGCGACGACCGCAACTACAACAGCTATGGCTCGACCTTCAGCTTGCAACAGCCGTTGTTCGACTACGAAGCCTATGCCAACTATCGCAAGGGCGTGGCCCAGGCGCTGTTCGCCGATGAAAGCTTTCGCGACAAGAGCCAGGCGTTGCTGGTGCGGGTGCTGAGCTATTACACCCAGGCGCTGTTTGCCCAGGACCAGATCGACATCGCCCGCGCCAAGAAAAAGGCCTACGAGCAGCAGTTCCAGCAGAACCAGCACCTGTTCCAGCAGGGCGAAGGCACGCGCACCGACATTCTCGAAGCCGAGTCGCGCTATGAGCTGGCCACCGCCGAAGAGATCCAGGCGCTGGACGAGCAGGACGCGTCGTTGCGCGAACTGGGGGCGTTGATCGGCGTGCAAAGCGTCGACATCCACGACCTGGCGCCGCTGAACCAGAGCTTTGCTGCCTTCACCCTGACCCCGGCCAACTACGACACCTGGCATGAACTGGCGCTGAGCAATAACCCCACGCTGGCGTCCCAGCGCCAGGCCGTGGAAGTGGCGCGTTATGAAGTGGAGCGCAACCGCGCCGGGCATTTGCCCAAGATCACCGCGTATGCCAGCTCGCGCAAACAGGAGTCCGACAGCGGCAACACCTACAACCAGCGCTACGACACCAACACCATCGGTGTCGAAGTCAGCCTGCCGCTGTACGCCGGTGGCGGGATCTCCGCCTCCACTCGCCAGGCCAGCCGCGGCATGGAACAGGCCGAGTACGAGCTGGAAGGCAAGACCCGCGAAACCCTGATCGAACTGCGCCGCCAGTTCAGTGCGTGCCTGTCGGGGGTGAGCAAATTGCGTGCGTACCAAAAGGCACTGACCTCGGCCGAAGCGCTGGTGGTGTCGACCAAGCAAAGCATCCTCGGTGGCGAGCGGGTCAACCTCGACGCACTGAACGCCGAGCAGCAGCTGTACAGCACCCGTCGCGACCTGGCGCAGGCGCGTTACGACTACCTGATGGCCTGGACCAAATTGCACTACTACGCGGGCAACTTGCGCGACACCGACCTGGCGAAAGTCGATGAGGCTTTCGGCCCGGTGAAATGAGCATCCATAAGAAGAATAAGGAGGGGTTAGATGATTACCCATTCACCACGTTTCAAACCGTTTACCGCAGGCTCGTTACTCCTGTTGTCCGTTGCGGCACAGGCGGCCTATACCGAAAACGGCCAAGCGGGAAACCCCGCCAGTTGGCGCTCCGCCGAATTCCAGAGCGACTGGGGCCTGGGGCGCATGAAGGCGGATGAAGCCTATGCGGCCGGTATCACCGGCAGCGGGGTCAAAGTCGGCGCGCTGGATTCGGGTTTTGACCCCAACCACCCTGAAGCTTCCAAAGACCGCTACCACGCTGTCACCGCCAGCGGCACCTACGTCGATGGCAAGCCGTTCAGCACCACCGGCGCACTCAACCCCAACAATGATTCCCACGGCACCCATGTCACCGGCACCATGGGCGCAGCCCGTGATGGCGTGGGCATGCACGGTGTGGCCTACAACGCGCAAATCTACGTGGGCAACACCAACGCCAACGACAGCTTCCTGTTTGGCCCGACCCCGGACCCCAAGTATTTCAAGGCGGTGTACACCGCGCTGGTGGATTCCGGCGTGCGCGCCATCAACAACAGCTGGGGCAGCCAGCCCAAGGATGTCAGTTACCAGACCCTCGGCGACCTGCACGCCGCCTATGCGCAGCATTACAACCAGGGCACCTGGCTGGATGCCGCGGCGGATGTGGCCAAGGCCGGGGTGATCAACGTGTTCAGCGCCGGCAACAGCGGGTATGCGAATGCCAGCGTGCGCTCGGCCTTGCCGTATTTCCAGCCGGAACTGGAAGGCCACTGGCTGGCGGTGTCCGGCCTGGATAAAGCCAATAACCAGAAATACAACAAGTGCGGAATCGCCAAATACTGGTGCATCTCTACGCCTGGCGCGCTGATCAACAGCACCATTCCCGATGGCGGTTATGGGGTCAAGTCCGGCACCTCGATGTCGGCACCGCATGCCACCGGCGCGCTGGCGCTGGTGATGGAGCGCTACCCGTACATGACCAATGAGCAGGCGTTGCAGGTACTGTTGACCACTGCCACGCAACTCGACGGCTCTGTCACTCAAGCACCGAATACCATCGTCGGCTGGGGCGTGCCGGACCTTGGCCGAGCGATGCATGGCCCGGGGCAATTGCTCGGCGCAATGAACGTCAACTTGGCGGCCGGGCAGGGCGATGTGTGGAGCAACGGCATCTCCGACCAGGCCTTGGTTCAGCGCCAGGCCGAAGACCGCGCCGAGCACAGTGCCTGGCAGCAAACCCTGATCGACAAGGGCTGGCAGAACGGCGTGGGCGCGAATGCCAGCCAGCAGGACCAGACCGATTACGCCGTTGGCACTGCCCGTGATCAGGCCGCAGCCAACCGCGTGTATGAAGGCAGCCTGATCAAATCCGGCGCCGGCAGCCTGGTGCTCAGCGGCGACAGCACGTATCGCGGTGCCACCAGCGTCAATGGCGGCCTGCTGGCAGTCAACGGTTCGCTGACCTCGGCGGTGACCGTCAACAACAGCGGCACCCTCGGCGGTTCCGGGCGCATCGGCGCCTTGAGCGTCAACAGCGGCGGCACCGTGGCACCGGGTAATTCCGTAGGCACCTTGCAGGTAGCCGGTGATGTGAACCTGGGCGCAGGCTCCACCTATGCGGTGGAACTCACGCCCACCAGCAGCGACCGCATCGTCGCAGGCGGCAAAGCCGTGCTGGGCGGCGGCACCGTGACCCTGGCGCTGGAAAACAGCCCCACACTGCTCAGCCAGAGCCAAGTGCAAAGCCTGATCGGCCGCCAATACACCATCCTCCAGGCGGCGGGTGGCATTCAGGGCCAGTTTGGCCAGGTGCTGCCGAACTACCTGTTCCTCGGCGGCACCCTCGATTACGCCGCCAACGGCGTGCAGTTGGACGTGGGGCGCAACAACGCGGCGTTCGCCAGCGTTGCCGCCACGCGCAACCAGCGCAGTGTCGCGGCGGCGGCCGAGCAGTTGGGCGCCGGCAACCCGGTGTATGAAAGCCTGTTGCAGTCGGACTCGGTGGTCACGGCCCGCCAGGGCTTGCAGCAACTGTCGGGTGAGATCTACCCGGCGATTGGCGCGATGCTGATCAACGACAGCCTGCAACTGCGTGACGCTGTAGGTGAACGCCTGCGCCATGTGCCGGTGAACGGCGAAAGCAACCTGTGGCTCAAGGCCCTTGGCGCCTGGGGCAAGACCGACAGCCGCAGCGAAACGGCAGGCTCGACCACCTCGATTGGCGGTTTGCTCGCCGGTGTGGACGGCGCGCTGGATGAACAGACCCGCGTGGGTGTGGTTGCCGGCTACAGCGACAGTTCGCTGAACATGGGCAGTGGCACGCACTCGTCGGCGTCCATCGACAGTTACCACTTCGGCGCGTATGCCGGGCGTGAACTGGGCGACTGGCGCGTCAGCGTGGGTGGTGCCTACAGCTGGCATCGCGGCGACGTAAAGCGTGACCTGCAGTACGGCGAAGTCAGCGGCAAGCAAAAGACCAAGCTGGATGCGCGCACGGCGCAGTTGTTCACTGAAGCTGCCTACCGCATTCACCTGCAACCGCTGGCGCTGGAGCCGTTCGCCAACCTGGCCTATGTGCACCTGGACAGTGATTCCTTTCATGAAAAAGGCGCTGCGGCGGCGCTGGAACGTGGTAGCGATCGGCGCGATGCGGTGCTCAGCACCCTCGGTGTGCGGGCCTTGAAAACCCTGCCTCTGAATGACCATCAGCAGCTGGAACTGTCCGGTTCGCTGGGCTGGCAGCACAGCCTGACGGCGGTTGAATCCGAAGAACACTTGGCGTTTGTCGCCGGCGGGCCGTCCTTTGCCGTGCGCAGTTCGCCGTTGCTGCGCGATGCCGCGCTGGTCGGTGTGCAGGCCAGCCTGGCGCTGAGCAAGGCCACGCGGGTCAACCTGGATTACAACGGCCAGTTGGGTGGGCGTGCGAAAACCCAAGGCGTGGGGCTGAGCCTTAACTGGCAGTTCTAAACACGCCGCAGCGATGATCGTTCCCACGCTTTGCGTGGGAATGCCTCTTGTGACGCTCTGCGTCACGCTTTGGACGCAGAGCGTCCTGGGCTGCATTCCCACGCGGAGCGTGGGAACGATCAGGTTGGATTTCCAAAAAAGTGCAATAAGAAAACTAAGGAAGGTCACCGTGAACAAACGCAAACCAGGGTTAAATACCGCCACTCACACAGGCCCGGGCTACCCGCTCAAGGCTTTGAGCTGCGTGCCATACGGCGCGCTGCTGTGCTGCCTGGCAAGTCTGGGGACTGCCCAGGCCGCACCCTATGTGGAAACCGGCAAACTGGGCGATGCCGCCAGTTGGCGCAGCAACGAGTTCAAGGCCGATTGGGGGCTGGGCGCCATCCATTCAGACACTGCGTATGCCGCCGGCTACACCGGCAAAGGCGTCAAGCTGGGCATCTTTGACCAGCCGGTGTATGCGCAGCACCCGGAGTTCGCCAGCCCCAACAAGGTGGTGACGATTGTCACCGAGGGCATCCGCCAATACACCGACCCGTATATCCCGGTGAAGGCCGGCGATGCGTTCCGCTATGACGGCACGCCGTCCAAGGACTCCAACGGCAAGCTGGGTAACCACGGCACCCACGTCGGCGGGATTGCCGCCGGTAACCGTGACGGCGGGCCGATGCATGGCGTGGCGTTCAATGCGCAGATCCTCAGCGCCGAAAACGGCGACCCAGGCCCGGAAGACGGGATCATCCTCGGCAACGACGGCGCGGTGTACAAGGCCGGTTGGGATGGGCTGGTGGCCAGCGGCGCACGCATCATCAACAACAGCTGGGGCATCGGCATTGGCGATCAATACGCCAAGGGCGGCCGCGATCCGGCGTACCCCAACTTCACGGTCAATGAAGCCCAGGCGCAGTTCAACAACATCCGGCCGATCCTCGGCACGCTTGCCGGCGGCGCCTACCAAGGCGCAATCGATGCGGCCCGCAGCGGCGTGCTGACCATCTTTGCCGCCGGTAACGACTACAACCGCAACAACCCGGACGCGATGTCGGGTCTTGCGTACTTTGTGCCGGAAATTGCACCGAACTGGCTGTCGGTAGCCGCCTTGCAGCAAAACCCGGACACCGCGAGTGCCAACCCGTATGTGATCAGCACCTTCTCGTCACGTTGCGGTTATGCGGCGAGCTTCTGTGTGTCGGCACCCGGTACCAAAATCTTCAGTTCGATCATCAACGGCACCGACCTGAGCAACCTGACCACCGACTGGGCCAACAAAAACGGCACCTCCATGGCTGCGCCCCATGTGGCCGGCGCAGCGGCGGTGCTGATGGAGCGCTTCCCGTACATGAGCGGCGAGCAGGTCGCCACCGTGCTCAAAACCACCGCCACCGACCTTGGCGCGCCGGGCATCGACGCGCTGTATGGCTGGGGCATGATCAACCTGGGCAAAGCAGTCAACGGGCCAGGGATGTTCGTGACCGCTGAGGATATTCCTGCTGAGTTCCGTATCGATGGCGCCTATGGCAGCAGCCAGTTTGTCGCCGACCTGCCAGGCATTGGTGCGGTGGTGGATGCCGGTAAACCGACCCAGCGTCTGTGCACCGACGTGCATTGCGGCCTGGATGTGTGGAGCAATGACATTTCCGGCCATGGCGGCCTGACCAAGCAAGGCATCGGTACGTTGGTGCTGAGCGGCACCAACACCTACAGCGGGCCGACCCTGGTCAACCAGGGCTTGCTGGCGATTAATGGCTCGGTCACTTCCGACGTTACCGTCAGCCAGGCCGGCGTGCTCGGTGGCTCGGGCCGTATCGGCTCGCTGACTGCCAAAAGCGGCGGCACCGTGGCGCCGGGCAACTCCATCGGCACCTTGAATGTGGCAGGCAATGTCACCTTTGATGCGGGTTCGACCTACGCGGTTGAGCTGTCGCCCACCAGCAGCGACCGCATTGTGGCCGGCGGCACCGCCACGCTCAATGGCGGTACCGTGACCCTGGCCCTGGAGAACAGCCCGACGCTGCTAACCAACGCACAGGCGCAAAGCCTGATTGGCCGCCAGTACAACATCCTGCAAGCCGCAGGCGGTATTACCGGCAGCTTCGGCGCGGTGCTGCCGAATTACCTGTTTATCGGCGGCACGCTGAACTATGCCGCCAACGGCGTGCAACTGGACGTGGCACGCACCAACAGCTTCGCCAGTGTGGCGGTCACGCCGAACCAGCGTGCGGTCGCGGCGGCGGCGGACCAATTGGGCGCCGGCAATGCGGTGTATGAAAGCCTGTTGCTGGCGCCCAATGCGGCCTCGGCCCAAGGCGCGTTCCAGCAGCTCTCCGGCGAAATCTACCCGGCGCTGCAAAGTGCGTTAATCAACGACAGCCGTTACGTGCGCGAAGCCGTTGGCGAACGCCTGCGCAATGGCGAGATGGGCGCCAGCAGCGAAACCATCGACAGCCGTGGCAACGTGTGGGTCAAGGCCTTGGGCGCGTGGGGCAAGACCGACAGCCGCAGCGACACCGCGGGCTACACCACGTCGCTGGGCGGCATGCTCGCCGGTGTGGATGGCGCACTGGATGACTCGACGCGTATCGGTTTGGTCGCTGGCTACAGTGACACCTCCTTGAACATGGGCAACGACACCCATTCCCGTGCCTCGGTCGACAGCTACCACTTCGGTGCCTATGCCGGGCATGAAATCGGTGCCTTGCGCCTGAGCGGTGGGGCGACCTACAGCTGGCATCGCGCCGATGTGAAGCGTGACCTGCAATACGGTGATGTGGCCGGCAAGCAGAAGGTCAAAGTGGACGCGAGCAGCACCCAGGTGTTTGGTGAGGCGGCTTACCGCGTCAACCTGCAACCGCTGGCCCTGGAGCCATTCGCCAACCTGGCCTATGTGCATCTGGACACTGATGGGTTCACCGAAAAGGGTGACGCCGCCGCGCTCAAAGGCCATGACGACACCCGCGATGTGGTGCTGAGCACCCTGGGCGTGCGCGCCTTGAAGACCTTTAACGTGAACGATCACCAGCAACTGGAAGTGTCCGGCACCCTGGGCTGGCAGCACAACCTGAGCAGCACCGATTCCGAGCAGCACCTGGCGTTCGCCTCGGGCGGCCCTGCGTTCGCAGTGGAAAGTGCGCCGATGGTGCGCGACGCCGCGTTGGTCGGTGCGCGGGTCAGCCTGGCGCTGAGCAAGGATGCGCGGGTCAATTTTGATTACAACGGCCTGTTGGCCAGCAAGGACAAGGTCCACGGGGTGGGGTTGAGCCTCGACTGGGCGTTCTAAAAGGCTTCACACCTTGTATGGGTTTGGGCTTATGTGGGAGCCGGGCTTGCCCGCGATGCAGACACCTCGGTCGGTCAGTTGTACCGAGGTGAGGTTATCGCAGGCAAGCCAGCTCCCACATAGGCTCACTCACCACGAGGGCCACACGTGTTTTCGCTTTCTCTACAAATCCAACAACAGAGAGGCACTACCATGGGTATCTTTGACTATAAAAACCTCGGCACCGAGGGCTCCAAAACACTGTTCGCCGATGCCATGGCGATCACGCTGTATTCCTACCACAACCTGGACAACGGCTTTGCCGTGGGTTACCAGCACAACGGCCTGGGGCTTGGCTTGCCGGCCACGCTGGTGGGGGCGTTGCTGGGCAGTACTAATTCGCAAGGGGTGATCCCGGGGATTCCCTGGAACCCCGACTCGGAAAAGGCCGCGCTTGATGCGGTGCAAAAAGCCGGCTGGACGCCTATAAGCGCCAGTGACCTGGGCTATGGCGGCAAGGTCGATGCGCGCGGCACCTTCTTTGGCGAAAAAGCCGGTTACACCACCGCCCAGGTCGAGGTGCTGGGCAAGTACGATGACGCCGGCAAACTGCTCGAAATCGGCATCGGCTTCCGCGGCACGTCGGGGCCACGGGAAAGCTTGATCACAGACTCCATCGGCGACGTAATCAGCGACCTGCTGGCGGCCTTCGGCCCCAAGGATTATGCAAAGAACTATGCGGGCGAAGCCTTTGGCGGCTTGCTCAAGAATGTCGCCGACTATGCCGGCGCCCATGGCCTGAGCGGCAAGGACGTGGTCGTCAGCGGCCACAGCCTGGGCGGGCTGGCGGTCAACAGCATGGCAGATTTAAGCAACAACAAATGGTCGGGGTTCTACAAGGACGCCAACTACGTGGCCTATGCCTCACCGACCCAGAGCGCGGGCGATAAAGTGCTCAATATCGGCTACGAAAACGACCCGGTGTTCCGCGCGCTCGACGGCTCATCCTTCAACCTGTCGTCCCTGGGCGTGCACGACAAACCCCACGAGTCGACCACCGACAATATCGTCAGCTTCAACGACCACTACGCCTCGACGTTGTGGAATATCCTGCCGTTTTCGATCGTCAACCTGCCGACCTGGGTCTCACATTTGCCCACCGGTTATGGCGACGGCATGACGCGCATCCTCGAGTCCGGCTTCTACGACCAGATGACCCGCGACTCCACAGTGATTGTCGCCAACCTGTCTGACCCGGCGCGGGCTACCACCTGGGTGCAGGACCTTAACCGCAATGCCGAACCGCACAAGGGCAACACCTTCATTATCGGCAGCCACGGCAATGACCTGATCCAGGGCGGCAAGGGCGCAGACTTTATCGAAGGTGGCAAAGGCAATGACACAATCCGCGACAACAGCGGGCATAACACCTTCCTGTTCAGCGGCCATTTTGGCAATGATCGGGTGATTGGCTACCAAACCACGGACAAGCTGGTGTTCCAGAATGTGGAGGGCAGCACCGACCTGCGCGACCATGCCAAAGTGGTCGGCGCAGACACGGTGCTGACCTTTGGCGCCGACTCGGTGACCCTGGTCGGCGTCGGGCACGGCGGCCTGTGGGCGGATGGCGTCAGCATCGGCTGATCAGTGCCAGTGTTGCCCCCGCCAGCCACCGCCCCAATACGGCCGGTGGGGGTAGCCGTAGCCATAGCTGTAAACATGATGTGGGTAGTAATAAGGCCGTGGGGCGTAACCCCAATGCCCGTAATAAACCGGCGGCGGCGGGGGAGCAACCACGATGACCCGCGGCGGCTGACGAATGATGATGGTATCGGCAAACGCCGGCGCGCTGGCCAGCGCCGCCAGGCTCAGGGGGATGAGTAACAGCGCGCGTACCGTCCGGGACATGAGTGCCATGGCCGTCTTTCTCCGTTCTACCGCCTTCGAAGATGAAGGCGGCTTATCGGTTGAACGCCGGGTTGGCGAAAATCCTTCGGTAAATAAATCTTCACCGACCAGCGGCGCAACGCTGCGACGGGGCCGGCAGGCCTCACGCGTTTAATCACTACCCGCGAGCTGTTTCGCGCGTCATGTGAGGAACCGAACATGTCCCGACTTCGATTGCTGCTGTGCGCCTTGGTGCTACTGGGCTTGGGCGGGTGCGCGGTGTACCCGGCCTATCCTGGCCCATGCTGCTACCGGCCGTACTACCACTCGTATTACTACCATCCCTACTATCACCCGTATTACCACCCGTACTACCGGTACTGATCGTTCCCATGCTCTGCGTCACGCTTTGGGACGCGGAGCGTCCTGGGCTGTATTTCCACGCGGAGCGTGGGAACGATCATCAAACAAAAAGCCCCGCATTGCGGGGCTTTTTATGTTCAGGCGATTGCTTTCACTTTTCGCTGCGTACCGTCGCAACGTCATCAGCCTTGATGCGGATGTGCTTGCCGGCGATGTCGGTGAATTCATAGAACCCATCGGCTGTCTTGGTCTTGGGGGTGTCCTTGGTCAAATACTGCGTGCCATTTTGCAATGTCACTACGGTTTGCGTGGAGCAACCGGCCATTAGCAGAAAAGTGAGTGCAACCAGCGGCAGACCCAAATTCTTCATGTTCATTACCCTTACCTTTAACCCTGAAAAGTCCCGCGCCTAAGGCTTCGGGCCACAAATGTTACGCCATCAACTGTCCTATCTGATCACTTTTATACAAAAAGTTGCGTGGGCCATTTATCTATTACTGATTGCAACAGCCCGCCGCTGGCGGCACTCTGTATGCATAACCAGTATTTGATCAGTGCGCGACATGGCCAATCCCCTCGACGATCCCTTGTATTACCTGCATAACTTCCGCCAAGTCCTGCTGTGGCTGGGGCAGCGTTATGCCGATTTACTCGACCCGGATGAAATGCAGTTTATTCAGCAATTTGACAGGTTACCGCAGCCGTCCCAGGCGTTATTGGTGCGCATGGTGATGCGCAAGGGCGCGCATTTTCGTGCGAGCAAACTCAATTACCTCGAAATTGGCTGCACTCACGCGGCGGCGCTTGCACTGGTGCAGCAGGGCTGGGTGGATCAGCAGGGCCAACTGGGTTTTGATGAATTGTTCGCACTGCTGCAAAAAGGCGAAATCCTCGCCGCCTTCGCGCCGTGGATTGACCAGCCCAAAGGCAAGAAGGCCGACTGGCTGGAAGGGCTGGCGGCGCAGTTCACTGAGTCACGCAGCTTTGCCCAGTGGTGCCCCGAACTTAGCGACACGCTCTACAGCCTCACCGTGATGGACCTGTGCGACCGCCTGCGGCTGATGTTCTTCGGCAACCTGCACCAGGACTGGTCGGAGTTCGTGCTGGCTGACCTGGGCATCTACACCTACGAAAAAGTCGAGTTCTGCGCCGAGTCCCGTGGCCTGCGCAGCCGTGACGATGTGCACGGTTTTCTGTATCTGCACCAATGCCAGCAGGCCTTCGAAGCCGGCCAGGCGTTGGACGAGGTACTGGCGCAGATCGTGCTGCTTGCCACGGATAACCCGTGGCTGGAAAAACGTCGGGCCAAGTTACTGTTCCAGATCGGCCACTATTGCGAACGCAGTGCCGAGCTGGAATTGGCGGCGCAGATCTACCGTGATTGCACCT
The DNA here is from genome assembly GCF_044218855.1 of Pseudomonas sp. B19125. Taxonomy (NCBI): domain Bacteria; kingdom Pseudomonadati; phylum Pseudomonadota; class Gammaproteobacteria; order Pseudomonadales; family Pseudomonadaceae; genus Pseudomonas; species Pseudomonas sp. B19125. The sequence goes on along the minus strand of NZ_CP162589.1, from coordinate 3,803,554 downwards.
ATCCCGGCGCGCGCTCGCGGTTGATTCGCGTGCTCGAACGCCAGGAGGATTACGCTCAAGCCATGGCCCTGGCGTGCGCGGCGCAGCAAGCACCGCAAAGCGCTGCCGAACAGCAGCACCTGCTGCGCGTGCTGCCACGCCTGCGGCGCAAGCTCGGTGAACCGGCGCTGCCCAAGGTCAAGCCACGTGAAGTCACGCGCCTGGACCTGGCGCTGGTGCAGGCGCCGCTGATGTCGGTGGAATCCTGCGTGCAGGCGCACCTGAGCGCGCCCGATGCGCCGGTGCATTACGTCGAAAACGGGCTGATCAATTCGCTGTTCGGGCTGTTGTGCTGGGAGGCGATTTTCGCGCCGCTGCCGGGTTCGTTTTTCCACCCGTTCCAGCGTGGGCCGGTGGACCTGCACAGCGAAGACTTTCATCAAAGTCGGGCTGTGTTGTTCGCCGCGTGCTTCGAACAGCTTACGGATGAGCGTTACAAAACCACCATCCGCCAGCGCTACGTGGACAAATGGGGCATCCAGTCGCCGTTCGTGTTCTGGAACCTGCTCAGCGAAGAGCTGCTGGAGCAAGCCCTGACGTGCCTGCCGGCCGAACACCTGCGTTACTGGTTTGAACGCCTGCTGCTGGATATCCGCGCCAACCGCGCCGGCATGCCGGACCTGATCCAGTTCTGGCCGGCGCAAAAGACCTACCGCATGATCGAAGTCAAAGGCCCTGGTGACCGACTGCAGGACAACCAACTGCGCTGGCTGGAGTTCTGCGGCGAATACCAGATGCCGGTGACTGTCTGTTATGTGCGCTGGGCGCAAACCGCTTGAGCTACAGCGTTGCGGTGCGCGCGCTGTGCGAGTTCACGGCCAAGGTCGGCGACCTGGACCTGCGCTTTACGCCGTCGCCCAGCGCCCAGGAAGGCATTATCGGCCATCGCACGGTGGCCTCACGACGCAGTGCCCATTACCAGAATGAAGTAGCCCTGGAAGGCGAATACCAGCAGCTCAAAGTGCGGGGCAGGGCAGACGGCTACGACCCGGACAGCAATCGCCTGGAAGAAGTCAAAACCTATCGCGGCGACCTCGACGCGCAACCCGCCAACCATCGCCAATTGCATTGGGCGCAGGTCAAGGTGTACGGCTGGCTGATGTGCCACAAACTCGGCCTGCAGGAAATCGACCTGGCGTTGGTGTACTTCGATATTGTTGGCGAAGGTGAAACCTTGCTGAACCAGCGCTTTCAAGCGGCCGACCTTGAGCAGTTCTTTAACCAGCAATGTGCGCTGTTCCTCGGCTGGGCACGCCAGGAAATGCAGCACCGCGAGGCGCGCAACGACGCCGCGCGGGCGCTGGCGTTTCCCCATGCGCAGTTTCGCACCGGCCAGCGTGCGTTGGCCGAGTCGGTCTACAAGGCCGTCAGCACCGGCCGCTGCCTGATGGCCCAGGCGCCTACCGGCATTGGCAAGACCGTCGGCACGATCTTCCCGCTGCTCAAGGCGCTGGCGCCGCAGCAACTGGACAAGGTGTTTTTCCTGACCGCCAAGACACCCGGGCGCAAGTTGGCCCTCGACGCCGCGCACGTGCTCTACACCAGCAGCCCCGATTTGCCGCTGCGCGTGCTCGAACTGGTGGCGCGTGACAAGGCCTGCGAGCACCTGGACAAAGCCTGTCACGGTGATTCCTGCCCGTTGGCCAAGGGCTTTTATGATCGCTTGCCGGCGGCACGCGTGGCGGCGTCCAAGGTGCGCCTGTTGGACCAGCGCAACCTGCGCGAGGTGGCGTTGGCCCATGACGTCTGCCCGTATTACCTGAGCCAGGAAATGGCGCGCTGGGCCGACCTGGTGGTCGCCGACTACAACTACTATTTCGACTTCGGCGCCATGCTGTTCGGCCTGGCCCAGTTGAACCAATGGCGCGCCGCCGTGCTGGTGGACGAAGCCCACAACCTGGTGGAGCGCGCCCGCTCGATGTACAGCGCCAGCCTTGATCAGTACAGCCTCAAGACCCTGCGCGACAGCGCCCCTGAGCCGTTGAAAAAACCGTTGCAGCGCCTGAACCGCGAATGGAACGCCGTGCACAAGGACCAAGTCGCACCGTACCAGGCCTACGCCAGCAAACCCGACAAGCTGCTGCAGGCCTTAAGCCTGTGCACCAGCGCCATGGGCGATTACTTCAACGACCACCCCTTGGCCCTCAGCGGCGACCTGCAAACCTTCTATTTCGAGGCGTTGCAGTTTGCCAAGGTGGCAGAGCTGTTCAATGAACACTTCATCTTCGATATCAGCCAGCGCCAGTTCGGCAAGCGCAGCGCCTCGACCCTGTGCCTGCGCAACGTGGTGCCCGCCGAGTTCATCCGCCCCAGGCTGACCGCCGCCCGCAGCAGCGTGCTGTTCTCCGCCACCCTGAGCCCGCGCCACTATTACGCCGACTTGCTCGGACTGCCTGCCGATACTGCGTGGGTCGATGTGGAATCACCGTTCCAGGCCGAGCAACTGCAGGTGCGCATCGTCGATGCGATCTCCACGCGTTTTGTGCATCGCCAAGCCTCCTTGGCGCCGATTGTCGAGCTGATTGCCGAGCAATTTGCCACGCAACCGGGCAACTACCTGGCGTTTTTCTCAAGTTTTGATTACCTGCAACAAGTGGCGCAGTTGATGGCCGAGCGGCACCCGCAGATTGTGCTGTGGCTGCAGTCACGCGGCATGGCCGAAGCCGAACGCCAAGGGTTTCTGGACCAGTTCACCCAGCACAGCCGGGGCATTGGCTTTGCCGTGCTGGGCGGCGCGTTTGGCGAAGGCATCGATTTGCCCGGCACGCGCTTGATCGGCGCTTTTATCGCCACACTGGGCTTGCCGCAACTGAACCCGGTCAACGAGCAAATGAAAGCGCGCATGGGCGCGATTTTCGGCGCGGGCTATGACTACACCTATTTGTATCCGGGTATCCAGAAGGTCGTACAGGCGGCGGGACGGGTGATCCGCAGCCAGCAGGACCAAGGCGTGGTGATGTTGATCGATGACCGCTTTGGCGAGGCCCGTGTGCGGCAGTTGTTGCCGCGCTGGTGGGCGGTTGGGCGAGGTGCATAACTGGTATTGGGGTAACCGCGGCGTAGAGTTGCGCCATCACCCCAATAACGGTTATGCCTGCCACTCTTGCGATAGAGCAGCCCAGCCGAGGCCAAGACTTACCTAGATACCGACGCGCATCACAGGCAAGCCAGCCCTCAAAGAGACCGCGTTATACCTTCAAGGTGCGGGTCATGCGCAACGCCAACACACTGCCGGCCACAATCACCGCCGCCAGCAGGTACAGCGCCATGTCCGTGGACCCGGTGGCATCCTTCACAAAGCCGACGATATACGGGCTCAAGAACCCTGCCATCTGCCCCATGGAGTTGATCAGCGCCAGGCCGCCAGCCGCCGCACCCGCGCTGAGCAGGGCAGTGGGTACCGGCCAGAACATCGGCAGGCCGGTAAGGGCACCCATGGTGGCGATGGTCAGGCCGAGAATCGCAAGCGCCGGGGTGGTGGCGAAGTTCACCGCAATCACCAAGCCAATCGCACCCATCAACATCGGCACCACCAAGTGCCAGCGACGTTCCTTGCGCAAGTCGGCGGAGCGGCCCACCAACAGCATGAACACGGCGGCCAGCAGGTACGGAATCGCACTCAGCCAGCCAATCACCAGGTTATCGCTGAAGCCCAGGTTCTTGATGATGGATGGCAGCCAGAAGTTGATGGCGTACACGCCGTTCTGGATACAGAAGTAGATCAGGCCGAACGCCCAGATCGCCGGGTTCTTGAACACTTCGCCGAGCGAATCGGTGGTGGTTTTCGGTTTGTTGGCCAAGTCCGTCGCCTGATCGGCTTCCAGCACTGCACGTTCATGGGGCGTGAGCCACTTGGCGTTGGCAAAGCTGTCGCTGAGCAGGAAGTAGGCGAGGGCGCCCAGGATCACCGTGGGAATGCCTTGCAGCAGGAACATCCACTGCCAGCCCGCAAGGCCGCCCTGGCCGGCGGCGAAGTGGTTGAGGATCCAGCCGGAAAATGGGCTGCCCAGCAGGCCGGACACCGGAATTGCCGACATGAACAATGCCATGATCCGCCCACGGCGAAAGGTCGGGAACCACTGCGAGAGGTACAGCACCACGCCGGGGAAGAACCCGGCTTCTGCGGCACCGGTCAACAGGCGCAAGCCGTAGAAGTGGCTGGGAGTGGTGACGAACAGCAGGCAGGTGGAAAGCGTGCCCCAGACGATCATCATCAGTGCAATCCAGCGTCGAGGGCCGAACCTGGTCAGCGCCAGGTTGCTCGGTACACCACACAGCACGTAGCCGATAAAGAAGATCCCGGCCCCCAGGCCGTACACGGTCTCGCTGAATTTCAACGCATCGAGCATCTGCAACTTGGCAAAGCCAACGTTCACCCGGTCCAGGTAGTTGAACAAGTAGCAGATAAAAATGAAGGGGATCAGGCGCAGGGTAATGCGCTTGTAGATGGCGTTTTTATCGTCATCGGTGGCCAGTGTGGCAGCGGCGCTCTGTGACATGGCAGTCTCTCTTTATTATGATTTTTCGCGATGCGAGGGTAACGTTGATCGCCCAAAGAGTCTCGGCCACCTTGCTGGGTGCTGTCTTTGTGCCCGCGCACAGTCAAGCAGGCTTTGCGCTGTGCCTCTGAACAACAGGATGAACACCCCATGAACAACCGCGCCTTTCAAGGAACTTAGCCTCATGTTCGAGCTCGATCATGACCTGGCGCAGGATATCGTCAATCGCACCATGGCGATCCTGCCCTATAACGTCAACGTCATGGACAGCCAGGGGCTGATTCTGGGCAGTGGCGAGCCGGAGCGAATCAACACTCGCCATGAAGGTGCGCAGTTAGTGCTGGCCAATGGTCGCGTAGTGGAAATCGACGGCCAGACCGCCAAACACCTGAAAGGCGTGCAGCCCGGTATCAACTTGCCGTTGATGCACGACCAGCGCCTGATCGGCGTGCTGGGCATTACCGGCGAGCCGGCGTTGCTGCGCACCTACGCGCAACTGGTGCGCATGACCGCCGAAATGCTGGTGAGCCATCGCCATCAGCAAGCCGAGCAGCAATGGCGGCGCCAACGCTGTGATGACCTGCTGGCCTTGCTGCTGGCCGACAGCGGTAACTCGCCGCGCCTGGTGGATGAAGCCCAGCAGTTGGGGCTCAAGCCTCAGCTGGCCCGCACGCCCTACCTGTTCGAGTTGGGCGCAGGCCAATCGGCGGAGGCATTGAGTGCCTGGCTGACCAGCCGTTACCCGGACAGCTGGTGCGTGAGTTCCGCACAATTCTCGTTGTTGTGGTGCCGGCCTGCGTTGGCCCAAGTGGATAACCCAAGACTGCTGGAAAAGCTTCAGGGTCTGGGCTGGAATATCTTGCGGGTCGCCGTCGGCGGGCAGGCCGATGGCCTCGCCGGGCTGCGTCGTTGTTACCGGCGTGTGGGGGATTTGCTGGCCTATGGTCGCGATATCCTGCCGCAATCGCAGCTGTTAACCCTCAATCGCTACCGCCTGCCGGTGATGCTCTGGCGTCATCGCAACGACGATGCCTTGGACGAACTGCTCAACCCCTTGCGCAAAGTCCTGGCCAAGGACACCAACGGCCAACTGTTGGCTACTTTGCGCAGTTGGTGTGAACACGATGGCCAAAGCCAGGCCTGTGCTGATGCCCTGGGCATTCATCGCAACAGCCTGCGTTACCGCATGGAACGCATTGCCGAACTCAGCGGCGTCGACCCGCTGACCCTTGACGGCATGCTCGCGCTGTACCTTGGCGTGCAGCTATTGCCCCAGGCTTTGTCGCAATGAACAACAAACCTCACCCGCACTTGTGCATCGGACCGGCGTCATTGCCGATGGCAACTGGCAGCATGGGCGTTATAAAAACCGGAGAAAGCCCATGAAAATCATCATCGCCCCCGACTCATTCAAGGACAGCCTGAGTGCCGAAGGCGTAGCCCAGGCGATTGCCGACGGCCTCGCGCAGGTGTGGCCGGATGCACAGGTAGTCCAGTGCCCGATGGCCGACGGCGGTGAAGGCACGGTGGACTCGGTTCTCGCCGCCTGCCATGGTGAACTGCGTCGCGAAACGGTGAACGGGCCACTGGGCGAGGCGGTGGAGGCACGCTGGGGCTGGCTTGCCGACAGCCATACCGCGATGATCGAAATGGCCGAAGCCAGTGGCTTGCAACGTGTACCGACGGGCCAGCGTGATGCTTGCATCAGCAGCACATTCGGCACCGGCGAGCTGATCCGCGCCGCTCTGGATGCCGGTGCGCAGCGCATCATCCTGGCGATTGGCGGCAGCGCCACCAACGACGGCGGCGCGGGCGCGATGCAGGCGCTTGGCGTGCAGCTGCTTGACGCCCAAGGCCAGGCACTTGCACCGGGCGGGTTGGCTCTCGCAGGCCTGGCGCGGATCAGCCTGGAACACCTGGACCCACGTTTGGCCCAGGTGCGTTTTGAAATCGCGGCCGACGTCAACAATCCACTGTGCGGGCCGCAGGGCGCCTCTGCCATTTTCGGCCCACAAAAAGGCGCCAACCCACAGCAAGTCGAACAGCTTGACGCGGCGCTTGGGCACTTTGCCGATCACTGCGCCCAAGTGCTGCCCAAAGACGTGCGCGATGAACCGGGCAGCGGCGCGGCAGGCGGTTTGGGGTTTGCCGCCAAGGCCTTTCTCGGCGCACAGTTTCGTGCGGGCGTGGAGGTGGTCGCCGAGCTGGTCGGCCTGGACTCGGCCGTGCGTGGTGCGGACCTGGTCATCACTGGCGAAGGCCGCTTCGACGCCCAGACCTTGCGCGGCAAAACACCTTTTGGTGTGGCACGGATTGCTCAACGTCATGGCGTACCGGTCATCGTGATTGCCGGCACCTTGGGCGAAGGCTATGAGCAAATGTACGCCCATGGTGTGGACGCCGCCTTCGCCTTGCCATCAGGCCCAATGAGCCTGGAACAGGCGTGCAGCGAGGCGCCGCGTCTGTTGCGCGAGCGCGCGGTGGACATAGCGCGGGTATGGCGCACAGCGTTCAGCCAGCGCAGTTAACAAGCCAGCTCCCACATTTTGACCGCGTAACTCGGCGTAACAGACCGACCGAGTTGCCTGCATCGCGGGCAAGCCCGGCTCCCACCCTAGCCAGCATGCAGCCTCGGCCCCTACACTGGCCGGCCACTTGTCTTTCATAGGATGAAACGCAATGCACACACCTGAACCCCATATCGTGATCCAGCGCTTTACCGAAGCCCACCTCGAAGGCGTCGCTGCGCTCTATAACGAACCGGCCGTGTGCCGTCAGGTGCTGCAAATGCCTTACCAATCGGTGGAGGCCTGGCGCAACAAGCTGGCGTTGGATAATGAGCGGCGGCTACAGCTGGTGGCGGTGCATGGCGGCGAGGTCATCGGCCAGCTTGGCCTGGAGCAGACCCTGCGGGTGCGGCGCAGCCATGTCGGCTCGTTCGGCATGGGCGTGGCCACGGCCTGGCAGGGCAAGGGTGTGGGTTCCAGGTTGTTGGCGGCCGCGCTGGACGTGGCGGATAACTGGATGAACCTGCACCGCGTGGAACTCACGGTGTACGCCGACAATCAAGCCGCGCAAGGCCTGTACCGAAAGTTCGGCTTCGAAGTCGAAGGCCTGTTGCGCGATTACGCTTTGCGTGATGGCAAGTTTGTCGACACCGTCAGCATGGCGCGCCTGCGCCAATCGGCCTAATCCGCCAGTGCAAACGCCACCGCAGCCTGCGCATGCAGCTCGGTGGTGTCCAGCAACGGCAGGTGGCTGTGTTGTGGCTTGATCAGCAGGCCGATTTCCGTACAGCCAAGAATGATCGCCTGGGCACCCTGTGCCGCCAATGACTCGATCACGCGTTGATAAACCTGGCGCGAAGCCTCGCTGATCACCCCGACACACAACTCCTCATAAATGATCCGGTGCACGGCCTCGCGCTCGTGCGCGTGGGGCACAAGTACGGTCAAGCCCTGTGCGGCCAGGCGGGCCTTGAGAAAGTCCTGTTCCATGGTGAACGCGGTGCCCAGCAGGCCGACCGTCAGGGTGCCTGCTTCGACCGCTGCCGCTCCCGCCGCATCGGCAATATGCAGGAACGGAATCGACACCGCCGCCTCGATACGCGGCGCCACCAAATGCATGGTGTTGGTACACAGCACCACACAGTCGGCGCCACCCGCTTGCAGGCGGCGCGCGGCGTCTTCGAGGATCAGCGCGGTGTCATCCCAGCGCCCGGCGTGCTGGGCTTGTTCCACCGGACCGAAGTCCACGCTGTACATCAACAGTTGCGCCGAGCGCAGCGGCCCGAGCTGGTCGCGCACGCGCTGGTTGATGATGCGGTAATACTCGGCGCTGGACTCCCAGCTCATGCCGCCGATAAGGCCGATGGTGCGCATGCGATGCTCCGGAACAGAAATGTTGCCTCACCTTACCCACAGGCCACGGATTAGTCATACGCAGTTGCCGGCGAAATCACCGGTGCAGTTGCGCAGGCGTTAATCAAACGGTCAGCCGCCGCATCTGCCATGATCACCGCTCGCAACCTGGTTAACCCAAGGAAAATGGCAATGGACGATGTACAGCAACTGGGCGAGATGCTTCGTCATTACGCCGACAGCGAAGCGCATAAAAAACAGCAATTTGACCTGCAGTCAGCGCGCTGGGCACAAAAGCTCGGTGAGTTGTTCGGGCAGGTCGAACAGTGGCTGGAGCCGGTCAAGCGCGTTGGTTTGCTCGAGGTTCAGCGTGAAGCCTACGTCGCCAGCGGCCCGGGCCTGCCGGCCGAGAGTTCGACCTTCAAGACCGAAAAACTCACCGTGCATATCACCGGCAAGCCCGTGGAGTTTGTCCCGGAAGTGATGGGGGCCGGTGGTTTGATATCGGTGTCGGTGATGGGCCTTACCGCTGCTCGGCACGGCAGTGTGTCGCTGGTGTTGCCGGCCGATAAAAACGATTGGCTGTGGAAGAAAACCAATGGTTTGAAAGACCCGGACACCTTTGCCTTCGATGCCAACTTCCTGGCCACGCAACTGCAGAGCCTGATCCCGCGTGAGCGTGGCTGAAGGCTATTGGCTCGACCCGGTCAAATGTGGGCGTGGAGCGTCGGCGTGATCGGGTAATCATTTTCGGGCGCGCAGGGCGAATTTCTTCGTTTTGCGCTTGATGAAACGTTTAATCAAACAAAAAAATGCACGCGCAAGCGCTTGCGTACGGAAATGCATCTGGCATAGAGTCGGCAACACTCGATTACAAAAATAATAAATCCAGGAGCTCATCCATGAGCCTTGAACCCTTGCTTGAGATGCAGGGCATCAGCAAAACCTTTAATGGTTTGCGCGTGCTCAAGAATGTCGGCCTGAAGGTTTACCCCGGTGAAATCCACGCCTTGATGGGTGAGAACGGCGCCGGTAAGTCAACCTTGATGAAAATCCTTTCCGGCGCTTACCAGGCCGACCCCGGCGGCGAAATCCGCATCGACGGCCAGCCCGTCGCCACCTTCGACCCCGCCACAGCCAAGACCCTCGGCATCGCCGTGATCTACCAGGAACTGAGCCTGTGCCCAAACCTCAGCGTGGCCGAGAACATCTACCTGGGCCGCGAACTGCGGCGTGGCTGGACCATCGACCGCAAAGGTATGCAGGAAGGTTGCATCGAAGTGTTGCAACGCCTGGGCGCCGAGTTCAAACCCGCCACGCCCGTCAGCAACCTGTCGATTGCCGAGCGCCAATTGGTTGAAATCGCCCGCGCCCTGCATGCCCACGCACGCATTCTGGTGATGGACGAGCCGACCACGCCGCTGTCATCGCGCGAAACTGACCGCCTGTTTGCCTTGATCAAACAACTGCGCAGCCAGGGTCTGGCGATCATCTATATCAGCCACCGCATGGCCGAGATCTACGAGCTGTCGGACCGGGTGTCGGTGCTGCGCGACGGCCAGTACATCGGCGAACTGACCCGCGATGCGCTGTCGGCCGAAGTGCTGGTGAAGATGATGGTCGGCCGCGATCTGTCAGGCTTCTACAAAAAGGAACACGCCGCGTACAACCCCGGCAATGTGGTGATGCGTGTGCGCGACATGGCCGACGGAAAACGCGTGCGCCAGTGCAGTTTTGACCTGCATGCCGGTGAAGTGCTGGGCATTGCCGGGCTGGTCGGGGCAGGGCGCACGGAACTGGCACGGCTGATCTTCGGCGCCGACCCGCGCACCTGCGGCACCCTGGAAGTGGTCGGCAAGACCGTCACCCACCTGCGAAACCCGGCGGATGCGATTCGCGCAGGTGTCGTCTACCTCACCGAAGACCGCAAGGCTCAAGGCCTGTTCCTGGACATGAGCGTGGCCGACAACATCAACGTGTGCGCCTGTGTGCCGGATGCGCATGCCGGTGGCGTGCTGGACCGTGGGCACGCGGCGCAACGTGCCAATGATGCGATCAAGTCACTGTCGATTCGCGTGGCGTCGGGCAAGGTCAATGTCGGCGCACTGTCCGGCGGCAATCAACAAAAGGTGCTGTTGGCGCGGCTGCTGGAGGTCAAGCCGCATGTGCTGATCCTCGACGAGCCGACTCGCGGCGTGGACATCGGCTCCAAATCCGAGATCTACCGCATCATCAATCAACTGGCGCTGGCCGGTGTGGGCATTGTGGTGATCTCCAGCGAGCTGCCGGAAATCATCGGCACCTGCGACCGCGTGCTGATCATGCGCGAAGGCCAGTTAGTGGCCGAAGTCGGCGGGGCTTCGGGCCACGTCATTTCCCAGGAACGAATTATCGACCTCGCCACTGGTGGCGATCAGGTGGCTGCCCATGGCTGATTCAATGATTGCAACAACCGGCAAGGCCGAACGCGTGCGTGAGCTGATGCGCACCGTCGGCATGCTGCCCGTGCTGGTCTTGCTGCTGGTGGGCTTTGCCCTGGCCAGCGAAAACTTCCTCACGGTGCAGAACCTGTCGATCATCACCCAGCAAGCCTCGGTGAATGTGGTGTTGGCGGCGGGCATGACCTTTGTGATCCTGACGGCGGGTATTGACCTGTCGGTGGGCGCGATTCTGGCGGCGTCTGCAGTGGTGGCCTTGCAGGCATCGATGTCGCCGCAGTTCGGCATGTTCGGGATTGCGGCGGGCATTGGTTTTGGCCTGTTGCTGGGCTTGGTCAACGGCGGGCTGATCGCTTTCATGCGGCTGCCGCCGTTTATCGTCACCCTGGGTGCGCTGACCGCCATGCGTGGCCTGGCGCGTTTATTGGCCGATGACAAGACCGTGTTCAACCCCGACCTGCCGTTTGCGTTTATTGGCAACGACTCCGTGCTCGGCGTGCCGTGGCTGGTGATCATCGCCGTGGCTGTGGTGCTGCTGTCCTGGTTCATATTGCGCCGCACCGTGATGGGCGTGCAGATCTATTCGGTGGGCGGCAACCCGGAGGCGGCGCGGCTGTCGGGCATCAAGGTGTGGAAAGTGCTGCTGTTTGTGTATGCCATGTCCGGCGCGCTGGCTGGGCTTGGCGCCGTGATGAGCGCCTCGCGGCTGTTCGCCGCCAACGGCCTGCAACTGGGGCAATCCTATGAGCTGGATGCGATTGCGGCGGTGATCCTGGGTGGCACCAGTTTTACCGGCGGCGTGGGCACTATCGGCGGCACGCTGATCGGCGCACTGATTATCGCGGTACTCACCAACGGCCTGGTGCTGCTGGGGGTATCGGATATCTGGCAGTACATCATCAAGGGCATCGTGATCATCGGCGCGGTAGCGCTGGATCGCTATCGCCAGTCCGGCGCACGAACCTGATTCACCTCAACAATAATCACAAGAGAGACCGGTATGAACTTCAAACGTATCTTTCCCGTTATGGCCTTGGCTGCCCTGCTGTCCCATGGCGTCGAAGCCCGCGAACTCAAAGCCCTGGGCATCAGCATGGGCTCGCTCGGCAACCCGTATTTCGTGACCCTGGCCGACGGCGCCACTGCGCGGGCCAAAGAGCTGAACCCTGCTGTGAAGGTCACCTCGGTGTCGGCCGACTATGACTTGAGCAAGCAGTTTTCCCAGATCGACAACTTCATCTCATCCAAGGTTGACCTGATCCTGCTTAATGCCGTCGACCCATCGGCCATGGCCTCGGCCATCAAGAAAGCCAGGGATGCCGGCATTGTGGTAGTGGCGGTGGATGTGGACGCCAAAGGCGTAAACGCCACGGTACAAACTGACAACGTCGAAGCCGGCAAGTTGGCCTGCCAGTTCCTGGTGGACAAGCTGGCGGGCAAGGGCAATGTGATTATCCAGAACGGCCCGCAAGTGACCGCCGTGACCGACCGCGTCAAAGGCTGCAAAGCGGCATTGGCCGGTGCACCGGACATCAAGGTGCTGTCCGATGACCAGGACGGCAAAGGCTCACGCGAAGGTGGCTTGAATGTGATGCAGGGTTACCTCACGCGTTTCCCGAAAATCGACGGCTTGTTCGCGATCAATGACCCACAAGCCATCGGCAGCGACCTGGCGGCCAAACAGCTCAAGCGCAGCGGCATCATTATTACTTCGGTGGACGGTGCGCCGGATATCGAAAACGCGCTGAAGACCGACACCCAAATCCAGGCCTCTGCCAGCCAGGACCCTTGGGCCATGGCCCAGACTGCCGTCAACGTCGGCAATGACATTCTCAATGACAAAGCCCCGGCCGAAGCGGTTACCCTGCTCACGCCAAAACTGATCACCCGCGACAACGTTGCGACGTACAGCGGCTGGTCGAGTAAACATTGAGTTAAAGGGGAAAGCGTTGTGGTCACCATGGATGACGTGGCAAGCCGGGCCGGGGTGTCCACCTCGACCGTGTCCCACGTGTTGAACGGCACCCGCAAGGTCAGCCCGGCCACGGTGCAGGCGGTGCAGCGTGCGATCCAGGCGTTGGGCTATATCCCCAATACCCTGGCGCGCTCGCTGGCGCGTTCGAGCACCAATACCATTGGCGTGGCGATCTCGGCGCTGTCCAACCATTACTTCAGCGAAACCGTGCAAGCGATTGAAACCGAGTGCGTGCGCCACGGCTACATGATGCTGTTTGCCGACCCGCACGACGACCCGGAGCAGGAATTGCGGGTGGTCACGGCGCTGCATCACCGGCGGGTCGACGGGATTTTATTGGCGCCGTCGACCGGCTCCAGCGCGTTGGAATATCTGCAGGCCAACGAGATGCCGACGGTGCTGGTGGACCGCATGATGAGCGAGCAGTTTGATCAGGTTGGGGTGGAGAACACCCAGTCCACCCAGGCGCTGGTCGCACACTTGATTGAACATGGGCACCGGCGCATCGGCTTTATTGCCGGGCGCGAAGGGCTGAGCACTACCGATGAACGCGTGGCCGGTTACCGTGCGGCTTTACAAGCAGCGGGGCTGGTGTTCGACCCACAGTTACTGGTCAACGGTGGTTCCAACAGCGCGCCTGCGCGACAAGCAACCGCGCAGTTGTTGGCGTTACCGGTGCCACCCACGGCAATCATGGCCGGCAATAACCTGATGACGCTGGGCGCCATGCACGCTCTGCGTGACGCGCGCATCGAGGTGCCAGGCCAGATGGCCCTGGTGGGCTTTGATGATTTTGACTGGGCGGACTTCTTCGTGCCACGCCTGACCCTGATCGCCCAGCCGGTCAAGGAACTGGGCGCCCGCGCGGTGCATATGCTGCTGCAACGCATGGCCACGCCCGGCGCACCCACCCAAAGCGTGCGCCTAGCGCCGAGCCTGCAACGGCGTGACTCCTGTGGCTGTATTGAAGTGGAATAACTGACGTATGCGCAACCCTGTTTCCCTCGGCATTGACCTCGGCACTTCAGAGCTCAAGGCGATTTTGATGGACGTCGACGGCAGCGTGCTGGCCCACGTCGGTGTGCGACTTGGCGTTTCACGGCGCCACAGCGGCTGGTCCGAACAGGCCCCCGAAGACTGGTGGCAAGCCTGTTTGCAAGCGCTGGCGCAGCTGCGCGAGCATGCGGCGTTTGCCCGTGTGGCGTGCATCGGCCTGTCCGGGCAGATGCATGGCGCGGTATTGCTGGGCAACGATGATCGCGTGCTGTACCCGGCCATCCTGTGGGATGACGCGCGCGCAGTGGCCCAGGCCACGCAACTGGGCAGCGGGTTTGCCGAAACCACCGGCAGCCTGCCAATGGCCGGGCTGACGGCGCCCAAACTGCTGTGGCTGCAACAGCATGAACCCGAGGTATTCAAGGCGATTGAGTGTGTGCTGTCGCCCAAGGATTACCTGCGGTTACGCCTGACAGGCGAGCGCATCAGCGATATGTCGGATGCCGCCGGCACCCTGTGGCTGGACGTCGCGCAGCGTGAATGGTTTGCGCCGATGCTCCACGCCACCGGCCTGACGCTGGCCCACATGCCCCGGCTGGTGGAAGGCGGTGCGGCGAGCGGTGTACTGAATGTAAGCGGGTTGGGCCTGTCGCCCGAGGTGGTGATTGCCGGTGGTGGTGGCGATAACCCGGTGGCGGCGGTCGGCATCGGTGCGGTCAATGCCGGTGACGGCTTTATTACCTTGGGCACCAGCGCGGCCATCGTCGCCATCACCGACCACGCCGCCGGCAACCCGGCCAGTGCCGTGCACAGCTTCTGCCACGCCTTGCCCAACCGCTGGTACACCATGGGCGCCATGCTCGCCGGGGCCAGTTGCTTGCGCTGGGTGACGCGCTTGACCGGCCAGCCGGATGAACAAACATTACTGGATCAGGTGCAGGCGCAGTTGCCCATCGAGCAGCCGGTGCCGCTGTCGACGCCGTTGTTTCTGCCGTACCTGGCCGGTGAACGCACGCCGCACAACGACCCGTTATTGCGCGGTGGGTTTATGAACCTGGGGCATGACTGCACCCCGGCGATGCTCGGTTATGCGGTGATGGAAGGCGTAGGTTTCGGCTTGCTCGATGCGCTGCGTGCGGTGCAATCGACCGGTGCCGACGTGACCGCCTGCGCCTTGGTCGGCGGCGGGGCACGGAGTGCGTATTGGGCGCAGTTGCTGGCCAATATCCTCCAGCGGGAGATCTTCACGCTGCACGGCAGTGAATTGAGCGCGTCTGTGGGGGCGGCGAAGCTGGGGTTTATGGCGATTGGCATAGACCTGTTGGCGGCAGGGATGAGGGTGAAAATGCGCTACATCCCGGATACCCGGCAACAAATGACGCTGAAGGCCCGATACTGCAAATTCCAAGGCTTGCTGACTGCTGCAAAAGCGTTGCACGACTAACACGACGAACACAGCTCTTGTGGCGAGCAGGCTTGCCCTGCGCTGGGGCGCGAAGCGGCCCCTATACCTGACGATGCAATACACCTGGAAATACGCGGTGACTGTTTTGGGGCTGCTACGCAGCCCAACGCAGGGCAAGCCTGCTCGCCACAACAAGCCTGCTCGCCACAGGGAGCCTGTTTGCTAGAACAGGTCGGTGCATCCAGTAAGCTTTTTATAACCAGGCCGCATCCCATAACGGATAATCGCCAATGTGTTCCACCAGCCCGGCTCTTAGCGGGTTAGCAATGATATAGCGGGCCATTTTCAGAACATCTTCATCGGCTCGAACGGCGCGGTCATGGTAACCACGCTGCCAGAATCTTTCTCGACTGCCTCGGGCTCGATTGATGCTGAGTGTGCTGCGCGACTTGGTCTGGCGCATCACATCGCGCAGAGTTGAGTTGTTCAGGTCGAACAACCAATGAAAATGATCCGGCATCACCACCCACGCCAGTGAGTTGACCTGGCCCGCTTCGTGAGTTCGTTTAAATTCTGCGACCAACAAACGGCCTAGCTGGAAATCCCGAAACAAGGGCAGACGCTGATGTACCACGGCAGTGACCAAATAAGCACGACCGGTTTCTGAATAGCGGCCACGACGTAACAGATGGGAGTTGGGTTGAGGAGACACGCCGTTGTTCCTTGCATGAATAAGAGACTTTGACGCTAGCAGCGCAATTGGCCCAGCCCGGGAGACTTGCGTGTCCCGATATTTCTACCCCCATCCCCCTGTGTTGAATTGGCGTGTTGTGGCGAGCAGGCTTGCCCTGCGTTGGGGCGCGAAGCGGCCCCTGCATCTGACGATGCAATACACCTGGAAATACGCGGTGACTGTTTTAGGGCTGCTGCGCAGCCCAACGCAGGGCAAGCCTGCTCGCCACGGGAAGCCTGTTTGCAATACTCAGTGGGTGTTATCCACCAGCTCGCGCAGTACGGTCAGCAACGATGTTTCCCCCTTAAGCACCTGCTCATGCTCAAAACAGATCCAGCCTTCATTGAATCCATCGACCATGCGCATACGTGGCAGAGGGTTCTGAGCGCCCTGGGCGCGCAACAAGGCTTCCCAGGTGTCACGCGCCACCCCTTCAGCGTGCACGTCGCGGCCGAGCACCTGTGACAAGCCTTGGGCGATGTCGTTGGGGCTGACCCACTGGCCTTCCAGTTCAACCACCTGATGGCCGGCCCACGCCTGTTGCAGCAACTGCGCGGCGAGGGTGCCGATATCCGCCGTGGCGATCATCGGCACCGACTTGTCCAGAGGTTGCAGAAAGCTGTGGATCACGCCGGTTTCCCGCGCAGTAATCAGGTCGTACGCCGCATTTTCCATAAACCACGCGGGACGCAGGAAGGTCACCGGAATGTCCAGTGCGCTCAGGGCCTGTTCCATCAGGGTACGCTGGGTCAGCAAGTTGACCTCAGTAGCCTGGGCGCCGATGGTCGAGAGGCACAGCACCTTGTTCGGCGCAGCTGCCTGCAACGCCTGGCTGACTGCGGCAATCACCGCACGGGCTTCGGGAAAACCCGGCTGCGGATCAAACCCGGGAGGCGGCAGGATAAACACGCCGGTTGCGCCCATGAACGCTTCGGTTAATGCCTGTGCGTCGTCCATCTGCGCAAACACTACTTCGCAACCTTGATCGGCCCAAAAAGCTGCTTTGCCCGCATCGCGAATCACCGCGCGCACCGGCTGGCCAGCTTTGATGAGGTTACGCGCGAGTGCGCCGCCGACTTTGCCGGTAATACCCGTAATCACATACATGAGCTTTATACCTGTGGTTTCCATTGAGTGGAGCCCAGCATAAAGATCGGCCAGTGATGACAGAATAGCGATTGCGTCACTGCTTTAATGACGCAAAATCACTAATCGGCGAGAGGCGGCAAACGGCGTTTTACCGGGGTTTTCTTGACGATGGCCGTGTTGGTTTCGGCATAGGCGTTGAGGCGGTCGAGCAAGCTGTCGAGCTGGTCCATGGTGCGCACATGCAAGCGTGCGATAAAGCAGTCGTCGCCGGTGACCTTGTCGCACTCGGTGAACTCGGGGATTGCCTGGATCTGGCGCTCCACCTCCTGCAACTTGCCAGGCAGGGGGCGGATACGCACGATGGCTTGCAGCAGGTAGCCGAAATGTTTGGGGTCAATATCTACCGTGTAGTGGGTGAGCACGCCGCGCTCTTCAAGGCGTCGCAAGCGCTCGCCGACACTGGGCGATGACAGCCCGGTAATGCCCGCCAAGGCCTTGAGCGACAGGCGCGAGTCGTCCATCAAGGCGCTGATCAGTTGCTGGTCGATGGTGTCAATCATGTTGCCTGCCTAATAACAAAAGGTGAATAAAGGGTTTTGCCTTTTTTAGTCGCTGGAGCCGCTGACCAGCAGATTGCCATAATTGCGCCTCACTTGAGGAGCTTTCATCGTGGACACATCTATCCGTCGCGGGTCGTGGGAAATGGTCGCCGCCATGCTGATTTCGGGCACCATCGGCTGGTTTGTATTGGTCTCTGGTGTATCGGTGATCGAGGTGGTGTTCTGGCGCTGCGTGATCGGCGCACTGGCCTTGTTGCTGGTCTGCGCATTGTTGGGTTATCTGCGCCTGGAATTGCTCACCTGGGCCAAGTTCGGCCTGGCGATGCTCAGTGGCGTGGCCATCGTCGGCAACTGGCTGCTGTTGTTCGAATCCTATTCCCACGCCTCAATTGCCATCAGCACGGCGGTCTACAACGTGCAGCCGTTTATGTTGGTGATGCTGGCCGCGGTATTTCTCGGTGAGAAAATCACCGTGCAGAAAATGGCGTGGTTGAGCGTCGCGTTCCTCGGCATGTTGGCGATTGTCACCGCCCATGGTGAGCAGCAAAGCGGTGGCGAGGCTTACCTGGCAGGTATTGCTCTGGCCTTGGGCGCGGCATTTTTGTATGCGATTGCCGCGCTGATCATCAAGCGCCTGAAGGAAGTGCCGCCGCATTTGATGGCGTTGATCCAGGTGACAACCGGCGCACTGTTACTCGCGCCGCTGGTGCCCTGGAACAGCCTGCCGGTGTCAACCAATGCGTGGGCAGCACTGGTGACGCTTGGGGTGGTGCACACCGGTTTGATGTACGTGTTGTTGTACGGCGCGATCCAGAAACTGCCCACCGCCATTACCGGTGCACTGTCGTTTATCTATCCGATTGCGGCGATTTTTGTTGACTGGATTGCGTTCGGCCATCGCCTGGGCTGGCTGCAATGGCTGGGCGTGGCCGCAATCCTGCTGGCGGCAGCGGGGTTGCAGCGGGGCTGGTGGTGGCCCCGCGCCCCAAGGGCTAGTGCGTGCCCTGAAAGATGATGTTTTCCGGGTTGAAATGCTCCACCTTACTGCCCGGCTGCGGCAGCCCAAGGATATGCCCCTTGATCTTGCCCACCACGTGCATCTCGCATGGCTTGCAGTCGAACTTGAGGGTCAGCACTTCGTCGCCGTGAATCAACTGCATCGGCGCCACCTTGGTTTTCACGCCGGTCACACCCTTGGCCTGTTTAGGGCACAGGTTGAACGAGAAACGCAGGCAGTGCTTGGTGATCATCACCGGCACCTCGCCGGTTTCTTCGTGGGCTTCGAAGGCCGCGTCGATCAGCTTGACGCCGTGACGGTGATAAAAATCACGGGCCTTCTGGTTGTAGACGTTGGCCAGGAACGACAGGTGCGCTTCCGGGTAGACCGGCGGCGGTGAGGTTTCAGCTTTGCGCCCGCCACGCGGGTGCGCGGCAACGCGTGCGGCAGTCAGTGCTTCGATCACTTCACGGCGCAAGGCCTTGAGCTGCGAGTTGGGGATGAAGAACGCCTGCGGCGCATCCAGCTCGATGTGCGTGGCGTGGTACTCGGTGGTGCCGAGTTGGCCAAGCAGGTCGCGCAGGGTGTCGAGCGCCTGTTCCGGCTTGTTGGCCACGCCAAACGGACCGGGCAGGGTGACGCTGGCGCTGATGCCTTCTTCGCTGGTGGCGGTGACTTCAAGCTGGTCTTCACGCAGACGTGCCACCCAGGCCAGGCCGATGCGGCGCTCGGCGGAGGTTTTGAGCAGCGCTTGTTGCCAGTTATGGTCGAGGTTGCGGTTCAGCGGATGGTTCGGGCGCAGTTGATGCAATCCGGCCGGCATTTCATTTGGCTCGACGCGGTAGCGATAGCGCTTCTGGCCGTCTTCCTCGAACTCGCCCTTGGCTTCGGCGATGTTGGCACGGAAGCCCACCACTTCACGCTTGATCAGCACATTGAGACCGTCGCCATTGGACAGCGGCTCATGGGTGACCACCTGCAAGTCGCGCTTGCCGGCTTTTTCCACCACACCCACCGGCAGGCCGGTAAAGGTTGGGGTGTCGAAGGCGCCGATGTCGATCTTGCGGTCGCTGACGAAATAGTCGGTGCTGCCACGGTGGAAGGTTTTTTCCGGGTCGGGCAGGAAGAAGTGCGCGGTACGGCCGCTGGAGGCACGGGCCAGGTCCGTGCGGTCTTCGAGCACATCATCAAGGCGCTGGCGGTAATAGGCGGTGATGTTCTTCACATAGCCCATGTCCTTGTAGCGACCTTCGATCTTGAACGAACGCACGCCGGCTTCGACCAGGGCGCGGATGTTGGCGCTCTGGTTATTGTCTTTCATCGACAGCAGGTGCTTTTCAAAGGCCACGACGCGGCCCTGGTCATCTTTCAAGGTGTACGGCAGGCGGCAGGCCTGGGAGCAGTCGCCACGGTTGGCGCTGCGGCCATTTTGTGCGTGGGAGATATTGCACTGCCCGGAGAACGCCACGCACAGCGCACCGTGAATGAAGAACTCGATGGCGGCATCGGTCTCGTCGGCGATGGCGCGGATCTCTTGCAGGTTCAGCTCACGGGCCAATACCAACTGCGAGAAACCGGCCTGGTCGAGAAACTTGGCGCGGGCCAGGGTGCGGATATCGGTCTGGGTGCTGGCGTGCAGCTCGATGGGCGGAATATCCAGCTCCATCACGCCCAGGTCTTGCACGATCAAGGCATCGACACCGGCGTCGTAGAGCTGATGGATCAGCTTGCGCGCAGGCTCCAGCTCGTTGTCATGCAGGATGGTGTTGATGGTGGTGAACACGCGGGCGTGGTAACGGCGGGCGAATTCCACCAGTTGAGCGATATCGCTCACCTCGTTGCACGCATTATGGCGCGCGCCGAAGCTTGGGCCGCCGATGTAGATGGCGTCGGCGCCATGCAAGATAGCCTCGCGCGCAATGGCGACATCACGGGCAGGGCTGAGCAATTCCAGGTGGTGCTTGGGCAAGGACATAGTTTTTTTAGTCAGGCTTGTCACGGTTGAGGCGCGCATTGTAGCTGTGAAATGCCTGACCGGCATCTACCGCAGGGCTGTCATGTAGGAACTGGCTTGCCTGCGATGCAGGCAACCCGGTACATCAGGCATACCGAGGTGATGCCATCGCAGGCAAGCCAGCTCCCACAGTGGATGTGTGCTGAGGCTTGGAACTCAGGCTTTGGCGGCCATCGCGGTGACTTCCACGCGCATGCCTTCTACCGCCAAGGCAGCCACGCCAACGGCGGCACGAACGGGCCAGGGCTTGGCGAAAAAGCGTTTGTAGACTTCGTTGAATGCCGCGCGGTCAGCCATGTCGGTGAGGTAGATGGTCAGGTGCATCACCCGGTCCATGGAGCTGCCGGCTTTCTCCAGCGCGACCTTCAGCGCTTGCAGGGTGCATTCGCTTTGCAGGGTGATATCGCCCAGTTCCAGGCTGCCGTCGGCGTGCGTCGGGATTTGGGTGGAAACCAGGATGCCATTGAAGCCGATGACGTCGCTGGAGATGGAGTCGGCATCCGGGTCGGGGGTGAAGGACAGGTCGTGGTTGGCCATGGGCGCCTCTTGTTGGCGGTTGCAGAAAGGCGCCCATGGTCCCCGAAATCTACGGCAGGGGCAAACTACACCCAGCGCCGGAACAGCACGCTGGCATTCACCCCGCCAAAACCGAAGCCATTGGACAGCGCGTATTCAATCGGCATGGGCCGCGCCTTACCGCGCACCATGTCCAGGCCGTCTGCCAGCGCATCCGGGTTGTCGAGGTTAAGTGTTATCGGCGCAATCTGATCGCGCAGTGCGAGGACGGTGAAGATCGCTTCAATGCCGCCGGCGGCGCCCAACAGGTGGCCGGTGGCGGATTTGGTCGAACTGATGGCCGGGTGGCCACTGGCGCCGAACACGGTCTTGATGGCTGCCAGTTCGCCCTTGTCACCCACGGGTGTCGACGTTGCATGCGCATTCAAATACTGCACCTGGGACGCCTCGATACCGGCTTGACGCAATGCTTGCGTCATTGCCCGCCGCGCGCCATCGCCGTCTTCCGGGCCTGCGGTCATGTGATAGGCATCGGCGCTGGTGCCATACCCGACCAGTTCGGCAATGGGTTGCGCGCCGCGTGCCAGGGCGTGCTCAAGCGCTTCGATGACCAGGATCCCTGCGCCTTCGCCCATCACAAAACCATCACGCGCCTGATCGAACGGCCGCGAAGCGAGCTCCGGCGTGTCATTGAAGTCGCTGGACAACGCCCGTGCGGCAGCAAAGCCGGCAAGGCTGACCCGATGAATCGCCGCTTCCGCGCCACCGCACACCGCCACATCGATTTCCCCGGCGCGGATCATTCGCGCCGCATCGCCAATCGCCTGTACACCCGCCGCGCAGGCGGTCACCGGTGCGCCCAATGGGCCTTTCAAGCCATAGTTGATCGACACATGCCCGGCGGCCATGTTGCTCAGAAACGATGGAATGGTAAACGGCGACAACCGCCGTGGGCCTTTGCTATCGGTGGTGCGCACCGCCTCGGCAATCGCCGGGAAACCGCCGACGCCGGAGGCAATGATGGTGGCTGTGCGTTCCTGCTCTTGCGGCGTTTCTGGCGCCCAACCGGCTTGCTTCAGGGCTTCATCCGCAGCGGCCAGGGCGAACAGGATAAAACGGTCCATCTTGCGCTGTTCCTTGGCGGCCAGCAGTCGATCGGGATCAAACCCGGCTTCGGGGTCTTGCAGCACAGTTTGCACCTGGCCACCGATGCTGACGGCCAGGTCGCCGATCAATTCTTCGGGCAGGCGACGAATGCCCGATTGCCCGTTCAACAAGCGCTGCCAGGTGGATTCCACACTCGACCCCAGCGGCGTCAGCGCGCCCATGCCTGTCACGACGATACGTTTACTCATGATCAATCGACTCCTGTTGCTTGAGGGATACACAGCTGTGGACGTCACTATCATGATGAAAGTAACATGGGGTCACACACTTTTGCACCCGCAGCCAGGAACGTCCATGCAACGCAAATCCCTTATCAGCGACGAATGCCCCATCGCCCGCAGTCTTGAACGGGTAGGGGAGTGGTGGAGCATGTTGATCATGCGTGACGCGCTGCACGGCTTGCGGCGTTTTGATGAGTTCTCGCGCAGCCTGGGCATCGCGCCGAACATGCTGACGCGCCGCCTGAATGGTTTGGTGGAGGCCGGCATGCTTGAGCGCCGCGCCTACAGCGAGCGGCCGCCACGTTACGAATACGTGCCGACAGCCAAGGGCGAGGACTTTCGTATGGTGCTGATGGCATTGGTGGCGTGGGGCAATCGGCATTACGCCGAAGAAGGCCGCAGCGTGGAGGTGGTGGAGCGCGAGACCGGGAAGTTGCTGGAGCCGATGATGGCAACCGCCGAAGGCTCGGTAGTGGGGTGGGATCGCTGCGTGGTGCAGGCCGGTCCAGCCGCCAGCGCAGGGATGCGCGAGCGGCTGAGCCTGGAATGATTACAACAGGGTAAACGGATAGTCGACGATCACCCGCAGCTCATTCAACTTGCCGTCGCGTTGGTCGGCGTTGGATGAAACCATGGCGTCACGCACACGAAACGACAGGTTTTTCGCCGGGCCGCTTTGCAGTACGTATTTGGCTTCCACATCGGTCTCGTGGTGGTCGCCGTCGGCGCCATAGTCGCCGGCGTAGGCACTGTTGGTCGGGGTGTGGGTGCCATTGATGTCCGAGCCGTTGACGTAGCGGGTCATGAAGCTCAGGCCCGGTACGCCGTAACTGGCCATGTTCAGGTCATAACGGATGCCCCACGACTGTTCGCCCGGCCCGTTGAAGTCGCCCCACTGGATCGAGTTGGCCAGGAACACCGAGTCGCCGCCTTCGCCCGCGCCATTGTTGCCGGTGCCGATGTAGTCGAACGGCGTGTCGCCGTGGACTTTCTGGAACGACAGCGTCAGGGTATGCGCCGCCAGGAACGAGTAGGCCGCCGCCACCGAGTAGGTGGTGTTGTTGATGGCCCCGGCCTTGGCGCTGCCGGTGTCGAGGGTGCGGTACAGGTTGCCGTCCAGCGCGAGTGACTGGTCATGCCCCAGTGGGATCACGTAGTTGAGGTTGGTGTAGTACTGGCGCCAGATGTCTTCCAGCTGACCGGCATACAGGGTCGCGCTCAACGATGGGGTAAAGGTGTATTTGCCGCCGACAAAACTTGCGCTGTTGGCCGCCACGTTGGCGTAGGTCGCGTAGATATCGTGGTCATGGTTGCTGGTCATGCCGCTGTTGGTGCTGGTGAAGTGCCCGGCTTCCAGGTCCAGGCCTGCGATTTCGCTGCTGGTCAGGTCAAACCCGGTGGCGGTCTGCGGCAGAATGCGCGTGCCGCCGGTGGCGAATACCGGCGCGGTGGGTTGCATGTCACCGAATTTAAGCTGGGTTTTGGAAACCTTGATCTTTACCGCAGCGCCCACTGAGCCATAGCCATTTTCCGGGTCGCCATTGCGGTTGGTCGGTAATTCACCGGTGCCGGCATCGGCGTGGGTGGCGTCGAGTTTCATCGCGCCGTAGGCGTAGGCATCCACGCCAAAACCGATGGTGCCCTGGGTAAAGCCCGAGGCGTAGTTGAGCATCGCGCCTTGGGTCCAGTCGCGGTTGTCGGCCTTGCCACTTTGGCGGTCGCGGTCGAAGTAATAGTTGCGCAATAACCCGGTAATGCTGCTGCCGTCGATAAAACCTTTGGAATCGGCCTGGTCGCTGACTGACTCGGCGAGGGCCGCTTGGCTGATACTGGCGCACACCGCCAGCGTTAACAGGCTCCACTGTTTGATCATGTTGTTAGTTCCCCGGAATAATTAACGCGTGCACAGAAACACCGCATGCTTGGATAGTGCTTAAGGTTGTATGGCAGATGTTTCAGGTGAGCGTAATGCTGTTTTTATTGTGCTCGACTTGGTTGTCGAAGCTGATTTTTATCATATTTTTCGAGGGCAGCAGCGGTGCCGAGGATTAAACTCGATTAATTAAACTTCACCTCTTTTAATGTCTCATGGGTGTAGCGTTGACAGGGTCTTAGCCGCTCTGCTTCGACAAAACCTTTGGTTTGCCGCCGCAGGCTCTGCGGCGGATTTTTTAAGCTGATATCAATAAATATATATCCATGTTGATACTTCTAAGTCGCCATCAGTAGTGGCGATATGCTTGCGCGCGCCTAATTATTTTGTTTGTAACAAGACTGTTGCACTTGCGCTCCAATAATCCTTCCCAGTGTTGCGTGAAAGACACTCTGCGAGAAGGTGGACGTGGGAAATCCCAACGCCAATTACTGACGCAAGGCGCAACACCATCACTGTGGCGAGGGAGCTTGCTACCGCTGGACTGCGCAGCAGGCCCGTTTTTCAGGGACGCTTAGCGCCCCAGCGGGAGCAAGCTCCCTCGCCACAGTGGTTGCCTGTTTTACTTGGGTTGCAGTTGCGGCGCAGAACCCATGCCCTATCATGGCGCCCATCATCCTCTCTGAAAGGACCAGAGGCCTCATGAAAAAAGCGTCATGTATCCTGCTCGCTACCGTTTTATTGGGGCTTAGTGCCTCAGCGCTGGCGGCCGAAGGTTTTATTGGCACCGGCATCAATACAGGGAACGGTTATGAGCCGGACGGCCACGGCGGCCTTAGAGGTACCGGGGGAAACCTGGGCGGTGACTACGCGCTGCAAGAAGATGGATCACTCAGGGGCACCGGTAAAAATATCGGCAAAGGCTATATTCCCGCCGATGACGGTGGCCTCAAGGGCATCGGCTACAACAATGGCCGCGGGTTCAGCCCGGACGGCTCGGGCGGCTATAAGGGCACAGGTTTTAACACGGGTGAGGATTACCGGTCTGACGGCAAAGGCTATTTCCGTGGCGACGGCAAGGCCTCAGGCGCCAGCTGGCGCTCCGATGGCAACGGCGGGTATGAGGGCACCGGCGAGTACCGCAAGCGTGGGTACAAGTCCGATGGTCGGGGCGGCTATGTAGGCACCGGCAAGAACGAGGGCAGGGGGCTTGAGTCCGATGGTCGCGGTGGCTTTATCGGCACCGGCTTGAATGCGGGGGGCGGCTGGGAACCGGATGGAGACGGCGGCTACAAAGGCACGGGTAATAATCGCGGGGAACGCTGGAGGATTGATTGAAGCAGCCCTCACCGTGAGTATCCGGTGCTGATTGCAACAATCAGCACCGTTGCGGCAATTACTCTTTAACGTCCATGAACTCTTCAGCCCACGCCACATAGCTTTCCGGCAACGTGTAGGTATGGGTCAGCTCCGTAGCGCTGAGGTTGGACGTGCTGCTGGTCAGCTTGCGCTGGGCGCGCAGGCTGTCGTAAGTGGCCTTGATCGACGCAAAGTAGGCGCCGTGGCCGGCCACCACGATGCGCACGCCCAGGGCCGCCAGACGCTCACTGTCATTGAGCTGCGGGTTGCCGTAGGTCACCAGCATCAACGGCACCGTCAGGTTGGCGGCGATCTGCTCAAGGTGGTCGAAGTCTTTGACGCCAACCATGCAGATGCCGTCGGCGCCGGCTTTCTCATAGGCCTTGGTGCGTGCGATCACATCTTCGGTCGGCAGCACACCGGCGTTGGTGCGCGCGATGATCGACAGTTCAGGGTCGACACGCGCTTCAAGCGCCGCCTTCACTTTGCCGATCCCTTCTTCGACGGAAATCAGGTCGGTGGATTTGCGCCCGAACTGCGCCGGCAACAGCGTGTCTTCAATGGTCAGCGCGGCCACACCGGCACGCTCAAGCTCTTCGACGGTGCGCATCACGTTCAAAGCGTTGCCGTAACCGTGGTCGGCGTCGGCAATAAACGGCAGTTGGGCGACGCGGCCGATGCGGGTGGCCTGTTCAACGAACTCACTCAGTGTGATCAACGCAAAATCGGGGGCTGCAAGTACCTGCAACGAGGCGACCGAACCACCGAGGATACCGACTTCAAAGCCCAGGTCGGCGGCGATGCGCGCGGACATGGGGTCGAAGACGGAGGCGGTTTCAACGCAGATTTGTTTTGCAAGCAGTTCACGGAAGTTGCGGCGCAACGCTGAGTGAGAAATCTTTGGCATGTTCTTTCCTGGCTTTGGTCATCGTCATGTGACGATCAATGTCTATTCGTGGTGGCGCCAAGATTACCACGCAGAGGTACCTGGGATTATGACGTTTGAGCATGAGACAGGCGCCGAACACATGGATCATCGGTTCACGCTCAGGCGCTGGACAGTCCGATTGCACCGTCGCGGGGCAAAGCCGCCCCATCCTGCACAACTGCTGTGCCGGCGGAGTGCTTAATCCCCGCAAGCGCAATGCCTATAGTGGATTCAAAACCGCCCAAGCCTGAGGTGAACCATGAACAGCGAGTTCAAACCCGACCTGACCGATACAGTGCCAAACGAGCAAGTGGACGCCGAGTACTTCGAGTACAGCAAGGCGGCCAACCCGATCAGCGCCAACCTGATTACCCGGATTCCCTACCACAGCTTCCCGGCCTCGCTCTACGACAGCGGCGCCTCGCGGGTGGTCGCGCTGGACCTCAGCCAAGCGCTGGGCTGTGAAGGCCCGGCGACCGGGCCAGGGTTGTGCGCCAACTTTATCCGCTTGAACGCCGGTGATGCCCTGGACCTGCACCCCAATGCGACCTCACAGGTGTTTTATGTCATCGCAGGCGAAGGCCGCGTGGTGCAGGGCGAACATGAGATCCAATGGTCCAGCGGTTGCTTTATCGCGCTGCCTGGCCTGCAGCCCGCGCGTTTCAGCGCTTCACAGGATGCACGCCTGTACTACGTGCATGATGAACCGCTGTTGCGCTACCTGGGTGTGACGCGCAGCACTGATCGCTTTGTGCCGACGTTGTATCCCGCCGCGCTGGCCAACCAGAAGCTGCGGGAAGCAGCGGATGACCCCCGCGCCCAGGACCGCAGCCGCATCAGCATTTTGCTGGGCAACCGCAATTTCCCCCAAACCCGAACCGTCACGCATGTGCTCTGGGCCATGTACGGCATTCTGCCGGCGGGCTCGATCCAGAAGCCGCACCGGCACCAGTCGATTGCGCTGGACTTTATCATCAACTGCCCCGAGGGTTGCTATTCGCTGGTGGGCACGGAGCTGGACGCTGATGGCCAGATCCGTAATCCGGTGCGGGTGGACTGGTCGCCGGGGCTGGCGTTCGTGACACCGCCGGGTTACTGGCATGCGCACTTCAATGAGTCAGACACCGAGGCATTCCTGATCCCTATCCAGGATGCCGGGCTGCAAACCTACCTACGGGCGCTGGATATCCGTTTCAGCTGACAGTACTCGGTCAAAATGTGGGAGCTGGCTTGCCTGCGATTGCATCAACTCGGTATGCCTGATGTACCGAGGTGCTTGCATCGCAGGCAAGCCAGCTCCCACAGGTTTTGCTTTAGTGCCAGCCGCTCAGGTCGGCCTTATTTCCAATAGGGCGTTTCACCCAGCTGCTCGACGACAAAGTCGATAAAACAGCGCACCTTGGACGACACGATCCGCTTGGGCGGGTAGACAAACCACACCGCAAACGCCTGTTCAGCCCCCAGAATGCTCCAGTGCGGCAACCAGACCTGCAACTCACCCGCCTCAACGCTTTTGCTCACCAGCCAATCAGGCAGCAAGGCAAAGCCCAGGCCTTGGCGTGCAGCGAGCAACTGCGCGTCCAGGTCGTTGATGCGGATACAGTCGCCGTATACCAGCGGCAAGACTTCACCACCGGCCTCGAAGGCAACATCATGCGCGCTCAGGATGGCCGGCAGGCCGGCCAGGTCTGCCGGTGTCGCTGGGGCCGCGTACTGCTCACAAAACCCCGGGCTGGTCACCAGCAGGTACTTTCCCGCGCAGATCTTGCGCGCTTTGAGCGTTGAGTCGGGCAGGGCGCCAATCCGAATGGCCAGGTCAACGCCTGAATGAATCAGGTTGACTTGGGCGTTATCCAGCACCAATTCCAGCTTGATTTGCGGGTAGCGCGCCAGGAACACGTTCAAGACCGGCAGGATATGGTGCCGGGCAAACGCCGGTGGCAAATTGAGCTTGAGTACCCCTCGGGGTTGCTGGTTGAGCGCCGAAGTGGCTGCCTTGGCTTGCTCCAGCTCATCCAGCACACGGCGGGCGTGCAGCAGAAACGTCTGGCCGCCTTCGGTCAGGTGCAGCGTGCGTGTCGAGCGGTTGAACAGGGCGATGCCCAAGTCCTGCTCAAGATCCTTCACATAGCGCGAGACGGTAGACGCCTTGATGCCCAGTCGCTCAGCCGCCCGGGAGAAATTATTGCCTTCGGCGGCCTCGACAAAGGCGGTTAGCGCAGCGAAATAATCCAAGTGCCGCCTCGGTGGTCAGCGTGGGTGAGCGCTCAGGTTACCGGCTGTGGTCAGGCACCGCCACGGGCACGGATCCCGGTTGTTCGACGTCCTTATGATGGGTTTCACCAATAAACATATACATCGCCGGCACCATAAACAGCGTCAGCAACGTGCCAATCGACAGCCCGCTGAAGATCACCAGGCCCATATCATGCCGCCCCGCAGCGCCAGCGCCCGACGCCCACACCAAGGGCACCACGCCCAACACCATGGCGGCGGTGGTCATCAGGATCGGCCGCAGCCGCACCGCCGCCGCTTCTTCAATCGCCTCACGCTTGCTGTGACCAGCGCGCTGCAATTCGTTGGCAAACTGCACGATCAGGATGCCGTGCTTGGTGATCAGCCCCAGCAACGTCACCAAACCGACCTGGGTGTACACGTTGATCGAGGCGTAACCCATGGTGATAAAGGCCAGGGCGCCGAACAGGGCAGGCGGCACCGAGAACAGAATCACCACCGGGTCGCGAAAGCTCTCGAACTGGAACGCCAGCGCCAGGTAAACGATCAGGATCGAAAACAACAGCAGCCCGACGAAGCCGCCAGACTCCTGAATGAACTGGCGCGACTCGCCGGAGAAATCCGAGGTGTAGCCCGACGGTGCCACGTTGGTGAGGATAGTATTGAGCTTGGCCAGCAACTCGCCCTGGGCCACGCCGCTGACGCCCGATAGCGTTGCCGAGTTGAGTTGCTGGAAGTGGTTGATTGATTCCGGCTGGGTCGAGGTCTCGATGTGCGCCACCGTGCGCGCCTGGATCATGCTGCCCGAAGGCGTGCGGATGTAGTAATCGAGAATCTGGTCCGGGTTGAGGCGGTCGACTTGCAACACCTGGGGAATGACTTTGTAGGAGCGCCCGGCGGTGGAGAAGTAGTTCACATAATTGCCACCCAGTGCCGCCGACAGCGCGGCACCTACATCGGCCTGGGTCATGCCCAGCGCGGCGATTTTTTCGCGGTCCACCACCAGCTTGGCTTGAGGTTTGTCGAGTTTCAAATCCATGTCGGAGAACCAGAACAGCTGCTGTTTCTGTGCCTCGGCCATCACCGCCTGCGCCACTTCGTTGAGGTTTTCCACCGAATCGGTGGTGGTGATGACAAACTGCACCGGCAGCCCTTGGGCGCCCGGCAGCGAGGGCAGCGGGAAGGCCGCAATGGTGGCGCCCGGCACCTGGTTCCACTTTTGCTGCAAATCCAGAATCAGTTGGGCCTGGGAGCGTGTGCGCTCATCCCAGGTTTTAAGCAACACGCCGCCCAGGCCCTGGTTGAGCGCGGGCAGGCCGGTGAGCTGGAACATCTGCGCGTATTCCGGCTCTTTATTGGCGATCTGGAAGGCCTGGTCGGCAATCCGCTCCATCTGCTGCGGTGAGGCGGTGGGTGGGCCTTTGATCTGCATAAACACCAGCCCTTGGTCCTCGATGGGCGACAGCTCACTCTTGGCCGTCATGCCACTGGCGGCCACCAGCAAGAACAGCACAAAACCAAAGGTCACCAGCACCGGCCAGATATTCAGGCCGCCCGCCAGCACGCGGTGGTAACGCTTGCGCAACCAGTCAAAATAGTCATCGAGCTTGCGCGCGAAACGACCTTCTTCCTGCCCTGGTTTGAACAACTTGGAGGTCATCATCGGTGAAAGGGTCAACGCCACCACGGCCGACACGGTCACAGCGCCCGCCAGCGAGAAACAGAACTCCTTGAACAATGCGCCCGTCAGCCCGCTGCGCAGCCCGATCGGCACATAGGCGGCAATCAGCACCACAGTCATCGCGATGATCGGCCCGCCCAACTCCCGCGCCGCCACCAGCGCGGCCTCCAGCACGCCTTTGCCTTCTTCCTTGATGTGCCGGTCGACGTTTTCCACCACGATAATCGCGTCGTCCACCACCAGGCCGATGGCCAATACCAGTGCGAGCAAGGTCAGCAGGTTGATCGAATAGCCCAGCAGGTACATCACAAAGAAGGTGCCGACCAACGACAACGGGATCGCCACCAACGGCACGATCACCGCGCGGAACGAGCCGAGGAACAGGTAGATCACCACCGACACAATGATCATGGCCTCGACCAGGGTCTTCACCACCTCGTAAATCGAGGTGTTAATAAACGCGGTGGAGTCATACACAATTTCGCCGCGCACGCCGGCCGGCAGTTGCGATTGCAACTCGGGGAAGGCTTCGCGCACGCTGCTGGCGACGGTGAGGATATTGGCGGTGGGCGCCGCCTTGATGCCAATAAACACCGAGCGCTTGCCGGAAAACGCCACGCTGCTGTCATAGTTCTCGGCGCCAAGGGTGACGGTGGCCACATCCTCCAGGTACACCAGCGCATCGCCTTTCTGCTTGATCACCAGCCGCTTGAACTCATCCACCGTGTGCAAATCGGTGCCGGCGGTGAGGTCGACCGTCACGGTTTGCCCACGTGTCGAACCAACGGCCGACAGGTAGTTATTGTTGGCCAGCGCCGTGGACACGTCCTGCGCGGTGACGTTATGCGCCGCCAGTTTGTCCGGGTCCAGCCAGGCGCGCAGGGCGAACTGGCGCCCACCGAGGATCTCGGCGGTTTGCACGCCCTGGATCGAGTCCAGCTTGGGCTTGACCACCCGCACCAGGTAGTCGGTGATGTTATTGGTCGGCAGCGTGTCGCTGTAAAAACCCAGGTACATGGCGTCGGTGGTCTGCCCCACGGCAATGGTCAGCACCGGCTCCTGGGCTTGCGCCGGCAACTGGTTCTTGACCGAATTGACCTGTGTGTTGATCTCGGTAAGGGCTTTGCTGGCGTCGTAGTTCAGCCGCAGCGTGGCGGTGATGGTGGAGATGCCGGTGATGCTCGACGAAGCCAGGTAGTCGATGCCCTGGGCCTGGGCAATCGCCGATTCCAGCGGTTGGGTAATAAAACCGGCGACCGTGGAGGCGTCGGCGCCGTAGTAGGAAGTGGTGATGGTGACCACGGTATTTTCGGTGCGCGGCCATTGATTCACCGGCAGTTCAAAAATCGAGCGCAGCCCCAGGATCAGAATGAACAGCGAGACGACGATGGCCCACACCGGTCGCTGGATAAAGGTATCGGTAAGCTTCATGGGACACCTTTAATGTTCTTGGGGCGTCGGCGCCGGGTCGTTCAGCGGCGCGGCGCTGTTGTCGACCTTCACCGGCGAGCCGTTCTTGAGCTTCATCTGGCCGCTGGTGATCAACAGATCGCCTTCCTTGACGCCGGACAGGATCGCGACCTGATCGCCACGGGTCGGCCCGGTCTTGATAAAGGTCTGTTGCGCGGTGAGCACCTCGTCACCCTTGTCATTCTTGCTCGAGGTGGCAATGAACACCGTGGTGCCATACGGGTTGTAGGTCACCGACGTTTGCGGGACGGTGAGGTAGCGTTGGGTGGCGCCCGAGCTGACCACGGCACGGGCAAACATGCCGGGCACCAGGTTTTGCTTGGGGTTTTCAACCGTTGCTTCGACGGTGACGTTGCGCGTGGTGGCATCGAACTGGGTGTCGATGGTGCTGATGCGGCCCTTGAACGTCTGGCTGGACAGGCCGTCAGCCGTTACCGCGACGCCCTGGCCAATGGCGATGGCCTCCATCTGCGTTTGCGGCACGCTGAAGTCGATGTAGATGGGATCAAACGTCTGCAATGTGGCGATCTTGTCGCCGGGGTTGAGGTATTGGCCGGGGTTGACGCTGGTGATACCGATGCGCCCGGCAAACGGTGCGCGAATGGTCTTTTTCGCCACCAGCGCACGCTGCTGCTCGGCGGCGGCAACCTTGGCCTTCAAGTCGGCGGTGTCGGTGTCGACCTGGGCCTGGGAGATGGCGTTGACCGCCAGTTGCGCCTTGTCACGCTTGAGCACGATGACGGCGAGGTCGGCTGTGGCCTCGAGCGAGTGCAGTTGCGCGATGTCGGAGTCGGCATTCAACTGCACCAGCAGTGCCTGGGCTTCGACATCCTGGCCGGGTTTGAACCCGATGGTGCGCACGATGCCGCCCACTTCCGTGGTCACATCCACGCCGCGCACTGCCTTCATCGAGCCTACCGCCGAGACGCTGGGTTGCCAATCGCTGAATGGCACTTGCATCGCCGTCACCACCGCTGCAGGCAAAGGCTGTTTGGACTGGGCGATCAGCGCCGAGATCTGCACGAACTTCACCCCGGCAATGATCGCGACAATCACCAGCACCACCACGATCATGATCAGCATCGGCCGCCACAGTCGCCGCTTGCGCGGGCCATTGGGGGCCGGTGGTGGGGCAGAGACAGGGGTGACTTCAGCCATGGGGTTTCTCACTGTTGATTCAGTTGAGCCGCGCGGCATCGGCCGGCGCGGCTTTGCTCTTGGCCGGCATGATTTCCTGCCACGACGGCAGGCCGAAGCGATCCGGGCTGCCCTTGGTGTCCGGATTTACATCCGCACGGTTCCACCAACCGCCACCCAGGGCCTGGAAGAGGGCGGTGGTGTCGCTGTAGCGGGCGGCCTGGGCCTTCACGCGTGACAGTGCAGTGTTTTGATAGGTCTGCTGGGCCGTGAGCAGGTTGATATAGGCCACCGCGCCGAGACGGAACTGGGCCTGGACCAGATCCAGGTTGGCCTGCGCGGAGCGCTCTGCCACGACCTGCTGGTTGAGCGCGTCGGCGTCGGCTTCCAGCGCCCGCAGTGCGTTGGCCACGTCCTGGAAGGCGGTCACCACCGTGCCGCGATAACGCGCCGCCGACTCGTCGTAAGCGGCCACGGCTGCGCGTTTGCGGTGTTCGAGTGCGCCAGTGTCAAAGATCGGCTGGGTGATTGAACCCGCCAGGCTCCACACGCCAGAGCCCGATGAAAACAGCTTGGTCCCGCTTGCCACCGTGGAACCCAGCGAGCCGGTAATGCTGAACTGCGGCAACTGGTTGGCGACGGCCACGCCGATATTGGCGCTGGCCTGATGCAATTGAGCCTCGGCTGAACGCACATCCGGCCGCTGGCCAACAATGGCCGAGGGCAGGCTCACCGGCAGTTCTTCGGGCAGCCGTAAAGACGCCAGGTTGAAGCGTTCGCCCTGGTCCTGATTCGGGAAGCGCCCCAGGTAGGCCATCAACTGATTGCGTGTCTGCGCCAATTGCTTTTGCAACGGCGGCAAGGTCGCACGGGTTTGCGCCAGTGCGGTTTGCTGGGTCAGCACGTCGGAATCGCCAATCGCCCCCAAACGCCGCTGGGCTTGCAGCAGGTCAAGCTGGCCGCCCTGCAGGCGAATGATTTCCTCGGTAGACGCGATTTGATCACGCACAGACGCGAGGCTGATGGCGGTATTGACCACATTGGCGGTCAGGGTCAGGTAAGTCGCCTCCAGCTGGAAGCGCTGGTATTCGGCCTGCGCCGTGGTCGACTCGATTTGCCGGCGCGTACCGCCAAACACATCCGGGGCATAGGAGACGCTCAGCGACGCTGAACTGACGGTCAGTATTGGCGATTGCGGCACGCCGGAGGTGACCCCCGAGACTTTCTCACGGGCCTTCTGCACATTGCCGCTCACCGACGGGAACAACGAAGCTTGATCGGCATAGATCAGCTCGTTGGCCTGGCGCAACGCGGCTTGCGCGGCGCTCACATCCGGGTTGGCCTTCAAGGCTTCTTCGACCAATGCGTTCAAGGCGGGCGAACGAAACAGTGTCCACCATTGCCCGGGAATATCCATCCCGGCGATCAGCCGCTGCGCGGCGCCACCGGTGTCGATATCGGCGTGGGCGGTGGTGGTGAGTTTTTCTTTTGAATAGTCGGCGTTCGCGGCCACATCGGGTCGGGCGAAATCCGGCCCGACGGTGCAGCCGGCGAGGGCCAGGCACAGGAGGCTAAGCGGAGCGAGAACGTGTGATACACGCTGCCGAGGCTGCTCTTTCATGTTGACTCTATTAATCAGTTGGCTAACTGTTTTTTTGTTGAGCAATGACTGCAGGTGCATCAGGGACGCTGGACTCAAACCAGTGTAGGTGGTGCCGGGCGCTATGCAATGTCGCCCCCTGAGTTTCCGATGCACTGATGGCTATAAAATGCATATTCCGCATTCTTGTAGAATTAGGATATGCATAATCAGTATTTTACACTGGATGATCAGTCCCTCATCTTCTCCCTCCCTATAAACAGGCTTCTGGAGAAAAACGTGCGTTACCTGACAACACTGACGGCCGGGATGACCGCCGCCTTGCTGTGCCTGACTGCGCACGCGCAAACGCTGGTGGTAGGCGACCAAAGCTACAACGCCCAGGCCGTGATGGAAGCAGCGGGGGTGCTCAACGACCTGCCCTACACCCTGGAATGGAAACAATTCACCGCCGGCTCGCCCGTCGCCGAAGCGCTGAATGCCAACAGCCTGGACATCGGCCTGCTGGGGGATGCGCCGGTGTTGTTCCTGGGGGCACTCGGCGCGCCGATCAAAGTGATTGGCATCAGCCGACAGAACCTCGAAGGCGTGGCGATTCTGGTTAGAAAAGACTCCTCGATCCACAGCCTTGCCGACCTTGCCGGCAAGCGCGCGGCCATCTGGAAAGGCTCCTGGAGCCAGCAACTGCTGCTGACGGCGCTGGACAAAGCCGGCGTGCCACATGACTCGCTGGAGCTGCGTTACCTCAGCGCTCTGGATGCTTCCCATGCGTTGGAAGGCGGCTCGGTTGATGTGATCGCCACCTGGGAACCCTACGTTACCCAGCAGGAACGCCAAGGCGCACGGGTGCTGGCAACGGCTGAGGGGTTGATACCTGCGCAGAGCTTTATTGCCGCCAACACCAAGGCCTTGGAGAGCAAACGCGCACCCATCAGCGACTTTCTGCAGCGCTTGAAGAAGGCCCGCGACTGGACACGCCAAAGCCCGGCCAATGCCGATGCGTATGCGGATGCCTGGGCCAAACGTACCCGCGCCGATGCCGACATCGCCCGCGCCTGGTTTGCCCGCGCGCGCACCACGGTTGAACCGGTCACGGCCCAGTCACCGGTGGAAGCGCAAAAGACCGTGGACTTTTTTGCCAGCCAAGGCCTGGTCAAGTCCTATTCGGCGGCCAGCCTGTTCGACGATTCATTCGCGGCCGCCTTGCAACCCGCCGTGGCCAAAACGCTTCAAGGAACACTGAACAAATGACTAAAAGACAGCTGAAACTTGGCGCCCTGACGATGGGCTGCGGCGGCCCCGGCCGCCATAACCTATGGCTTGACCCCGAGTTACCGGCCGATGCCAGCGTCAACGTCGACTGGTACATCGACATTGCCCGCCAGGCGGAGGCCGCACTGTTCGACTTGATGTTCATCGTCGACAGCCAGTTCATCACGCCCGGCTCGCCGTCCCACTACCTCAATCGCCTGGAGCCGCTGACCCTGTTATCGGCATTGGCCGTCAGCACACGGCATATCGGTTTGGTCGGCACACTGACAACGTCCTACAACTCGCCCTACAACGTGGCACGGCGCTTGGCCTCCCTGGACCTGATCAGCAAAGGCCGCGCCGGCTGGAACGTGGTCACCAGCGGTGACGCTGGCACCGCCGGCAACTACAGCCGTGACGAGCATTACGACTACGACACCCGCTACGGCCGCGCCGCCGAACATGTCCAGGTGGTACAGGGCTTGTGGAATTCCTATGAGGATGACGCCTTCGTGCGCGACCGTGCGACGGGCCAGTTTCTCGACCCCAGCAAACTGCACAGCCTGAACCACAAGGGCGAGCACTTTTCAGTGGTCGGCCCGCTGAATATCCAGCGCTCGCCCCAAGGCCAGCCGGTGATCTTCCAGGCCGGTGACTCGGAACAAGGCCGCGACCTGGGCGCCGCCACCGCCGATGTGATCTTCACTCACGCCGCCAGCATCGAGCAGGGCCGGGCGTTTTACCGGGATATAAAGGGCAGGGCGCTGCAACACGGGCGCGACCCGGAGCAGTTACTGGTGATGCCCGGCGCGGAAATCTATGTAGGCGATACCGACGAGCATGCGCGTGAAATCGAGCAGTATTACCATCAGGCTGACCATAGTTTTGAGCTGGCACTGAAGGAGTTTGGGCGTAATTTCGGCTGGCATGATTTCAGCCAATACGACCTGGATGCGCCGTTTCCGCAGGAGAGTCTGGAGGCTGCACGCAGCAGCTTTTTTACCAATGCCAAGCGCATTGCTGATCAGGCGCGGGAGAAGGGGTTTACCTTGCGTCAGACGGTTGAATTTGGCCGGCAACTGCGGCCGGGGGCGTTTGTGGGGACGGCGGATACTGTCGCGAAAAAAATGGCCGATTGGCTCCAGGCGCGGGCGGTGGATGGGTTCAATATTTATATTGGGCATCCGGGGCAGTTCACGCGGTTTACCCGGGAAGTCATACCGTTGTTGCAAGAGCGCGGGGTTTATCGCACGGCGTATGAAGGCACGACGTTACGCGAGAGTTTGGGGTTGGGCGTTGCGTAGAGGGTTTTGGGCGCGGGTGGCCTGTTGCAACTTATCAGCGCAGGCCACCGTACCAGCAATAACAGACTCGAGGTTGCAACGGGCTCAACCCTGTCGAGGGTTGAGCAGTGTCCAGTCAAACTCGAGTTGCACACGCTTGACCATTTCGATGACCTGATAGGCAAAACCTGTCGGCTCACGGTCATTGAGCATTAGCCAGGCATCCGGATCAACGCTCCAGTCCGATGCAATGGGCAGCGAGGAGAATGCGCGGGCGTCGTATGTCCACCAGGGCCACCATTTCGTCGTGCCGCCTGACACATCACACAGTGCGTCCATGTGTTTACCGAGCCGCTGAACATCCAGCTCAGCATGTTCACCTTCGTCCCAGCGGCATATCCCGAAATAGAGCCTGCCGTGATTACCCCGATCAAACGCCCAGCCGATGCCAAACAGGTGTGAGGGATCAAAACGAATACTGAACGACCCTTGCGGCGAACCGTCCAGCAACGTCTGGTCCCAAAACAACTCAGCATTTAAGTGACTAAGGTTGAGTTTCAGGTGAGCCAGAAAGCCTCGCCACATTTCGCGCTTGGCCTCACGCAACTGCTGGGAAATCAAGAATGCAGCCTTGATGTTTTTGTCATTGCGCAGCAACAAACGCGTGAGTTCCTGGGTTGTGTCCAAATGCCGTTCTCCATTGATGTGTTGATCTACAAACTGGGCGAGCGCCTCAACGAACACCCTTACTGAGTTTGCCCGCGTATGACGCGCACAGTCTTCGAGCCACGCCTTGAGACGGAAGAAATCAAAGGTGACGATCCGTTCAGCGAGTGAGGCTGGCGTGCCCATGGGGAGGCTGCGTTCGCAAACATCACCATTGCTTAGGTAGATGAGCAACCACTCATCACCATGCTGCTTGTTAAGGTAGATTGCGTAGTCGAGCAATTGGTTGGGTTGATCGGGCGCCCAAGGTTTGTTCTCGATTGCTACGCTGCCAGAACTGAAGCGCAGGTACATGTCCAGACGGCGACCGCTGGGCAGCCTGAACTCCGTGTGGTTGCTCTTGTGTTCCGCTGGCGCGGGGTGAAATTTCTGATCCTGAAACAGACGCAGGAAGCTGCTCAAATACAGATCACTCTGCCCGTGTGCGCCATTCGGATCGAGCAGCAAGCTCAGATAGGCGGAGAGGGCGTTCTCGTCGCTTCGCAAAAACGCCATGAGCTGAAAGTCAGGGGCCAATTGCGCCTGGTAGCGACGTTTGGCCTGTTGGTCCACGTCATACCAGAGATGGAACTCGTTAAGCAGATCTTCAACAGCGCCGATATTCATCTCAATCCTTGTTGTTCGCAAAAAATCCGGCATTACGATCGCCGCGCCCCATTTGAATGCGTTTGCTTCATCCAGGACCCAGGGTGGCGCAGGCGCTGGCAGGCACCCCGAAGGCAGTGTCAGGCAATAAAAGCGGAGCATACCTAGGGCATGGAGGATTTACGCGAAAGTAAAGATCCGGGTTTTGCCCGCAGGCAAAAATAAAGATTGAGTATTCACACCAAATGTTATTTTAATAACACCCATAAGAGCGTCACGACCGTCCTGGACGTGCTCGCAAGAAAATGGGATGCCCCTGTAAATGACAATTGAACAGCGTTTGATGGAAGAGGCCAAGCGGGCGGCCGAGCGTACGTATTCACCTTATTCCAGGTTTCCGGTCGGCGCGGCATTGCTGACCGCCGATGGTGAGGTCGTACTGGGCTGCAACGTGGAGAACATCTCCTACGGGCTGACCAATTGTGCCGAACGCAGCGCCTTGTTCAGCGCCATCAGCCAGGGCCATGCGCCGGGCAGTTTCAGGGCCATCGCGGTTTACGCACCCAACGTTTCACTGATAAGCCCTTGCGGTGCCTGCCGCCAGGTGATGCTGGAGTTGATGGCCAAGGATGCAGTGGTGATTTGCCAGGGCAGTGACCCTGCCACCACGCGTACCTGGACCCTGGCGCAATTGTTGCCGGGCGCCTTCGACGCTTTCTAACCCTGGGCAGGCCTGCTGGCCTGCGTCCGCTTGGTCCCTTGTTGAGACGCCTGCATGATCAGTCTTGTCGGAATAGCGACCCTTATTGTCATTGCCATTGCTTTATCCCACCAGCGACGCTCAATCAACTGGCGCACGGTTTCGGTCGCCTTTGTGATCCAGGTCCTGATCGGCGCTTTTGCGCTGTACGTGCCCTGGGGCCAGACGGTGCTCGCCGCGCTGTCGGGCGCGGTGGCCTCCCTGCAGCTCTACGCCAACAAAGGCATCGAGTTTCTGTTCGGCGGTTTGAGTTCTCCGCATATGTTTGAAGTGTTCGGCAATGGCGGGTTTGTATTCGCTATCCGAGTGTTGCCGATGATTGTGTTCTTCGGCAGCTTTATCTCGGTGCTGTATTACATCGGCGTGATGGGCTGGATTATCCGGTTGGTGGGCGGCGGCCTGCGTCTGTTGCTGGGCACCAGTCGCGTCGAGTCGATGGTGGTGACGTCGGCGATTTTCATCGGCCAGTCGGAGGTGCCGCTGGTGGTACGGCCGTTCATTGCCAAGCTGACGCGCTCTGAGTTGTTCGCGGTGATGGTCGGCGGTTTTGCCGCGGTAGCAGGTTCGGTGCTGCTCGGTTACGCCGGGCTTGGGGTGGAACTCAAATACCTGATCGCCGCATGTTTCATGTCGGCGCCGGGGGCGTTGTTGATGGCCAAGCTTATGGAACCGGAAACCGAAGCGGCGCGCACCGACGAGGTGATTGAAGAGCTGGGGCAGGCCGAGAATCGGCCGACCAATATCATCGACGCGGCTGCCGAGGGCGCGCAGGTCGGCTTGCGCCTGGCGTTGGCGGTGGGCGCCATGCTGCTTTCGTTTATCGCGCTGATCGCCTTGTTCAACGGGCTGCTGGGCTGGGCGGGCAACTGGTTTGGCTACCCGCAGCTGACCTTGCAACTGGTGCTCGGGCACGTGTTGGCGCCGATCGCTTTTCTGCTCGGGGTGCCGTGGCATGAGGCAGTGCTGGCCGGCGGTTTTATCGGGGAAAAACTGGTGCTCAACGAGTTCGTCGCCTATGCCGACCTGGCCAACTACCTGACCGCGGACAAGGCCGCCGCAGCCGGGGTGCCGCTGTTGTCGGCACACACCCAAGTGATCGTCACCTTCGCCCTGTGCGGTTTTGCCAACCTGTCCTCGATTGCCATCCAACTGGGCGGCCTCACGGGTATCGCCCCGCAACGGCGTCAAGAACTGGCGCGGCTGGGCTTGCGGGCCATGATCGGCGGTACGCTTTCGAACCTGATGAGCGCGGCGATTGTCGGCTTTTTCATTTCGCTGTAAGGAGCACAGTATGTGGTTGCCACAAGAAGTGATTCGCCGTAAGCGCGACGGGCATGCCCTGGCCGCTATCGACATTCAACGGTTTGTCGCCGGCATTGCCGACGGTAGCCTCAGCGATGGGCAAGTGGCGGCGTTCGCCATGGCGGTGTTCATCAAGGGCATGGACGTGAGCGAACGCATTGCCTTGACCGAGGCAATGCGCGATTCCGGTCAAATACTGAAGTGGGAGCTGCCGGGGCCGATTGTCGACAAGCATTCCACCGGCGGCGTCGGCGACATGATCAGCTTGTTGCTCGCGCCCTTGCTGGCGGCCTGTGGCTGTTACGTGCCGATGATCTCCGGGCGCG
The DNA here is from genome assembly GCF_044218855.1 of Pseudomonas sp. B19125. Classification (NCBI taxonomy): domain Bacteria; kingdom Pseudomonadati; phylum Pseudomonadota; class Gammaproteobacteria; order Pseudomonadales; family Pseudomonadaceae; genus Pseudomonas; species Pseudomonas sp. B19125. The sequence continues at coordinate 3,762,529 of NZ_CP162589.1, read as the reverse complement.
GCCTGGGGCATACCGGCGGCACTCTGGACAAGCTCGAAAGCATCCCCGGCTACGACTGCCAACCCAGCACCGAACGCCTGCGCGCGGTGGTGGCTGAAGTCGGCTGCGCGATCATCGGCCAGACCGCCAACCTGGCACCCGCGGACAAGCGCTTGTACGTGATCCGCGATGTGACTGGCTCGGTGGAGTCGATAGACCTGATCACCGCGTCGATCCTCGGCAAGAAACTCGCCGCCGGCCTCGATGTATTGATCATGGATGTGAAGACTGGCAACGGCGCCTTTATGGCTGAGCCTGAGCAGGCGCGAGCACTCGCCGCCAGCATCGTTGCGGTGGCCAACGGTGCCGGAGTCAACACCCGTGCCCTGATCACCGACATGGACCAGCCGCTGGCCCGCAGTGCCGGCAATGCCCTGGAAGTGGCTGAAGCGGTCGCTTTGCTCAAAGGCGAGGTGCGCAGTGAACGCCTGTGGGCAGTGACGTTGGCGCTGGCCACACAGGCACTGACGATGGCCGGCCTGGCGAGGGACGAGGCTCAGGCCCGTGATCAATTGCTTCAAGCCTGGCAGAGCGGCGCGGCCTTGCAGCGATTTGAGCAGATGGTTGTTGCGCTGGGCGGCCCGCAGGGTTTTACCGACAAACCCGATGAACATTTACCCAAGGCGGTCGTGTCGGTGCCGGTGTGGGCCGGGGAGGAGGGCTGTGTCACCGAGATCGACACCCGCGCCGTGGGGTTGGCGGTGGTGACATTGGGCGGTGGACGCAGCCATCCGGACGACGTGCTGGACCTGTCCGTGGGCTTCAGCGAGTTGGCCTTCGTCGGCGAACAGGTGAATGCAAAACGGCCCCTGGGCTGGGTTCACGCGCGCACCCAAGAGCAGGCCGGGCAGGGCGCATCCGCCTTGCGCGCAGCGTATCGGCTGGGCGGTGAACGCCTGGCCGCGCGCGAATTGATCCAGGCAATCCTATGAGCAAGGCCATCGTATTAGTGCTGGACTCATTGGGCATCGGCGCGAGTGCCGACGCCGCGCTGTTTGGCGATACCGGCGCCGACACCTTGCGCCATATCGCCGAAGCCTGTGCCCGTGGTGAGGCCGATGGGCCATTGCGCCGGGGACCTTTGAACCTGCCGAACCTGGGCCAGCTGGGATTGGGCGCCGCAGCGGCGGCCAGTGGCAATGGCCCGCTGCCAGGCAACTGGGGCGACGCGACACCGATCGGCGCCTTTGGCCATGCGCGCGAGCAATCATCCGGCAAGGACACGCCGTCCGGGCATTGGGAAATGATGGGCGTGCCAGTGTTGTTTGACTGGGGTTATTTCGAGCAGCCGACCGAGTCCTTTCCACCCCAACTGCTGGCCGACCTGATCGAGCGGGCAGGGTTGCCGGGCATCCTGGGCAATTGCCATGCCTCGGGCACCACGGTGCTGGACGATTTGGGTGAATTACACATCCGCAGCCAGCAGCCGATTTGCTACACCTCGGCCGACAGCGTGATGCAGATCGCCGCCCATGAAAGCCATTTCGGCCTTGAAGCGCTGTACCGAGTGTGTGAAATCGCGCGCACCTTGTGTGATGAATACACGGTCGGCAGGGTCATTGCCCGACCGTTCACCGGGGAGCACGCGGGCCAGTTCCGGCGCACCGGCAATCGCCGCGACTACACCGTGCCGCCACCGTCAGCGACGCTGCTTGATCGCCTCTGCGACGCCGGCGGCACCGTGCACGCGGTGGGCAAGATTGGCGATATTTTCGCTCACCGAGGCATCAGCCGGTTGTACAAGGCCGATGGCAACGACGCGCTGTTCGACGCCACGCTCAAGGCCTACCGGGAAGCACCTGACAACAGCCTGGTGTTTGCCAACTTCGTCGACTTCGACATGCTCTACGGACACCGCCGAGACCTGGCCGGCTACGCTGCCGCGCTGGAAGCCTTCGACCGCAGGCTGACGGAATTACTGGCGTTGATGGACTCGCAGACATTGTTGATCATCAGCGCCGACCACGGCTGCGACCCCTCGCGCCCGGGCAGCGACCATACCCGTGAGCATGTGCCCGTACTGGCTTATGGTGCAGGCGTGGCGGCGGGGTGGTTGGGCGAGCGAGCCAGCTTTGCCGATATCGGCCAGAGCCTGGCGGTGCACTTGGGGTTGGAGCCGTTGGCATGGGGCACGTCTTTTTTGCTGCGTGAGCCATAGCATCGACAAGCGTCATCGGCTTCAAACTACGTTAAGGTGCTCATCACTTATCCATCATTACGTGAAGCATGAATCGTCCATTATTTGTCTCCCTGGATGGGCCTAAAGGCACGGGGAAAACCACGCTGTTGGAAGCCGTTACCCAAGCACTGCGGGCAGACAACAAAAAGGTGATCCGTCTTTGCGAGAGAAAAAGCGATCCCTACAGGGCTGAAACCATGGCCCTGGTCAACGCACACGCCAGAAACCCCACCGATGATTCGGAGTGGAGAGTGTGTGAGCGCTTTGCGGATAGTCGGCTCTGGATTTCCCGCCACGTGCTGACTAAACAGCCGCCCGACAGCATCATCCTGATAGACCGTTGGTACCCCTCAGATGCCGCGTTTCGCCGGACAGTCCCGTTCGCCGACATATTGCAGTTAAACCTGGACCGACACGTACGAGTGCCAGACCTGCATGTGGGCGTTATCACCGACCCCGAGATTTCATGGTCAAGGGCCGCGCAGCGACGGCGCGGGATGGGCAGTACGTTGATCCATACGCTGCAGGAGCATGTCGAGTGTACCCAGGCGTTTTTGCGAGCGGCGGGTGATCAGGGCTGGGTTTTGTGCCGTAATGAAGGGGCGATTGAACAGGCGACGGGGCAGGTGATTTCCGAGATCTACAAGGTCCTTAAGGCAGTCGAAGCAGGTTAGAGAAATTGCTCCTGCCATCCCGGCCCTGGGATGGCAGAGGTACACAGCCGATACTCGAAAACCTTCAAATGAGAATGAGTTGCAAATGAGATCTGCTGGTATATCATGCCTCCCGAATCCAGGCAGGTTTACCTTCCCGTCCGCTCATCCATTAGGTCCAAAACCCATGCGTCATACCCTGATTTCTCTCTGCGTACTTCAGGCGGTTGCCCCTGTTGCCTGGGCGCAGGTTGCCGGCAGCGAAAATGCCAGCCTTGAGTTGCAAGCCATCAACGTCACGGGAGACGTAGACGCCGAGACGGCTCAGGGGCCTGTCAAAGGGTATCGCGCCACACGCTCTGCCAGTGCCACGCGCACAGACACCTCAATTCATGAGACGCCACAGTCCATCAGCGTCGTGCCCAAGGACGTGGTCGAGGACATTGGCGCGACTCGCCTGCAGGAGGCCCTGGACTATGCCGGCGGCGTCGGCCGAGCGAACAACTTCGGTGGCCAGGGGCTTACCAGCTTCACGGTGCGTGGGTTTACAACAGCAGAGTTCTACCGCAACGGTTTTCCGATCAACCGGGGCTATCCCAGCATGCCGGACGCCAACAGCATTGAGCGCCTTGAAGTGCTTCGTGGGCCAGCGACGATGCTCTATGGGCGCGGCGATCCCGGCGGTACCTTCAACGTGGTCTCCAAACAGCCTTTGCCTGAACGTACGGTCACATTGGGTAGCCAGGTGGATGATCAGGGTATGAAGCGCGGCACCCTCGATGCCTCCGGCCCGCTGGATGAGCAAGGCCGCCTGGCCTATCGCCTCAACGTGGTGGGAGAGGGCGGCGACACCTTCCGCGACCATGTCTCAACCGAACGCTATGGGGTCACGCCGGTACTGAGCTGGCAGGTCAGCGACGACACCAAGGTGATTTTCGAAGGCGACTTCATGCGTAACAATCATCCGCTGGATCGCGGTCTGACCCGCTTCGCCAACCAGCGTGGCACGCCGTCCCGTGAGACCTTCTGGGGTGAAAAGTACGCCGGTAACCTGCACAACGATAACAACATGGCTCAGGTGCGCTTCGAGCATCTACTCAACGACAACTGGACACTGGGCGGTGGTATGCAGTGGTTGGACGGTACGATGAAGGGCAATGGTGTTGAGGCAAACAATGCCACCAGCCTCAACGCCGATGGGCGAACACTCCAGCGCAACTTCAACTACCGCAAGCTGGACTGGACCGACCAGGACTATCAACTGAACCTGACCGGGCGCTTTTCCACGGGCGGCCTTGATCACACGTTGCTGACCGGCATCGAGTATGAGGATTACGACTACAAGTCGATCATCCAACGCTCCAGCGGCGCGGCGGGGGCTTTCCCAATCGATATCTTCAACCCGGTCTATGGCCAGCCACGTCCGGCGCTGACGCGTACGCCCACCCACGACAAAGAAAACCTCAAGACTTACGCCGCCTTCGTCCAGGATCAAGTGGCGCTGACCGAGCGTTTAAAGGTGCTCGCCGGTGCGCGCTTTGAGCGCTTCGAGCACCAGTACGAATCCTACGTGCCCGGTGTGAGAAGCTGGAACGCCGCCGACAACGCCGTCACGCCGCGCATCGGGGTGATGTATGACCTCACTGACACGGTTGCGATCTACGCGGACGCCGCGCGCTCGTTCAAGCCCAACACGGGTGCCAGTCGTCAAGGCGGCGGATTCGAGCCGGAGAAGGGCAAGTCCTACGAAGTGGGCGTTAAGTGGGAAGCGCTGGACCGTCAGTTGAGCGTCGACGCGGCGATCTATCAGATCGAGAAGAAAAATGTCCAGGGTGTCGACCCGGTTGATTCGGCCTTCAATGTCGCGACAGGGCAAGTCCGCAGCCGCGGCTTCGATCTGAACGTGGCCGGCAACCTGACGCCCGAGTGGCGGATGATCGGTGGCTATGGCTATGTGGATGCCGCAGTGACCAGGGACACGACCGTGCGCTCCGGAACACGTCTGGCGAATATTCCGCGCAATAGCTTCAGCCTGCTCAACGTGTACGAGTTTCAGGATGGCGCGCTCAAAGGGTTTGGCCTTGGCGCAGGTGGGAAGTACGTAGCCGAACGTGCCGGGCAGACCGCCAATGACACGTTCTCGATGGGGGCTTACACCGTCGTCGACTTGCTCAGTTATTACAAGGTAAACGAAAAGGTCAGACTCAACCTCGACGTGAAGAACTTGTTTAACCGTGAGTACGACGAAGGCTCGTTCCTGAACTTCTACGCTTATCCCGGTGAGCCGCGTACGGTGCAAGTGGGGATCTCTTATACGCTGTAACCCAATCGGAATACGGTTCGTCGTGGGGGATTGGCGAACCGTGGGCCAGCCTTGGATCGGGGCGGGCTGCAAACTGAGCGCGTGGCGGTTGTCGGTAACCCCTAAAAAAAATAATCTACAACTATCTGATTTTTATGGGACAAAAATATTCCGACGCAAAAGGGATATAAAAAAATGCGCGGTTTCTACTTTTTACACGGTTATTTTGACAATTTATTCTTTTAAAGATCGACTCCGAGGCATTTACGATCTACCGAGTTTTCGTCACTAGTGGCGGTTTTCGCAAAGTCGCCAGCTTTTTTTACACTGGTGCATTCAACGGATCTACCTGAATTAATTTACCCACCCGGGGAAGGAAAGCGATGGACGTGCGGGTATTTTCGATGTGGTACTGGTGCCAGTAAAATCAGCTGCTTGGTTCAAAATCGCTTTAGCGCTAACATCCTGATGGCTGATTCGTCACAAATGTCGCCGGAGGACGCCGTCCTCCTTAGTTATCAAAAAAATCGACGAAAAGAGTAGCTCTCGACCTTTGTTAGATAGTCAGGGCAATGACGACCGAGGAAGATGTGATGCGCAGGATCAAGAATTGCCCCCTCAACAAACATCGCGCGAGGCTTCTACAACGAACCTTTGAGTTGAGGCAGCTCCGGTTCAGAAGCTCCAATTGCACTGATCTTCGGCTGATCGCCCATCTGCAAACACGCCATGCCTCGCTTGAGCCCTTAGGGCCACTAGCAGGAAAAAAGGGCATCTAAGCCGTCGGGCCGCACCAGGATAAACTGTTAGATTGTTCTGAATAAATGGACCTGATGCGAACTTGGTGTGTGTACATCAATTCCGCATCGCAAACGGCCGCCCCCCCCCCGAGGTAACGTTTTTTATGCCTGTTTTGGCCGCCATTTTTGATGCCTTTGGCACCTTGGTGAAAATCAGCGAAGGCTCCCATCCTTATCGGAAGCTTTTCAAGCTTGGAATTGAACAGGGCCGACGGCCGCAACCTACGGATGCGGAGGTGCTATTGTCGCTGCCATTAGACCTGCGCCAAGCCGCCAAACTATTTGGAATTCAGGTTGATCTAGATCTGATGGCTCAATGGGAGTTTGATCTGTGTAGTGAGTTGGCTGATATCCAAGCATATCCAGATGGACTGCGTGCAGTGCAACAGCTCCAAGCCGTGGGTTTGAAAGTGGGTGTGTGCTCCAATTTGGCGAAACCCTATTCCGCTGCCATCGAACGCCTTTATCCAGGGTTAGACGGCTACAGCTACAGCTTTGCCGTGGGTGCTATCAAGCCTTCGTTTGACATCTATCGGCATGTGACGCAGCAGCTAGCGATATCGCCGGCCGACACTTGGATGGTCGGTGATTCAAAGCTATGTGACTGTGAAGGCCCCTCGGCATTCGGTATGTCCGGTAACTGGCTCGACCGGCATGGCCGCAGCAGCTATACCTCCCTAGATCACTTTGTTGACGCAATTTTGCATGCACGCTGAGTACTAGCACGGTCCGACGCATGGCACTGCTGCTCTTCACCGAGGAGTGCCAAGTCTCCTTCCCTGGCTTGCCCGGGTGGGGTCGCCGATGAAGCATCTTCCACGACGCTTAGTTACGATATGCCGCCGCGTTGCAAAGGGGGCATCCCAAGGATCAAACGAGCGAAGGATTACCTGATCCCTAGCACGGATGCCAGCAGTTTCGAATAACCGTGGTTTGAACTGGGGGCGTACGACCTAGGCTCTCGGAATTCAATTACGTACCCGAGTACTGAAAATCATGGAGCCACGGGGCATTTAGGGCAGGCGTATTTGTGCCAGTATAATAAGCAGTATCAGTACTAACGTGATATATACCTTTCAGTGGTTGAAATACTTTTGTGCCCCAGTGCTTGACTAGCATGGATCAATCCATATTGATGTATCAGATCTATGCCGCGAGTATATCGAGCATCCTGTGGAGACATATATTCAACCTGAGCCAATAAACATCTAGACCGTAAAGTTTTGTATAGGCCCGAAATCCCAATATCTCCTACGGCATCTCCATTTTTATTAATTCGCTGGATGATATTTGATCCAGCATTCGGATGTTCGCGAGAAACGTCAAGCCACTTTTTCAAAGCGAGCACCGCCCAAGCCTCCAAATGCCGTATGGAATTCAACGTGTCTTCCTTCTTGATAACCAGAGTTGCGGAGTCATATTTAATATCACAGGGTTTTAGGTTTATCGCCTCCGTGCACCGAAGCCCAGCGCTAAATAATAGTGCAAGAGCTGCGTGGTCACGTAAGCCGATGTTTTTTCGATGATCCGACACGCAGCTATATATTAGTTTTTTACGCTCTTCAAAACTTACGTAATGCCCGCTGCATCCACGGGACTCTGCAGATTCGAGTCGATATGACTTGATATCGGCATATTGGAGGTCACCAATCGCTCCTTCCAAAAAACAACAGCGAGAAATTTCTCTAATCGCAAACAAATAAATATTTAGTGTCGCAGGAGAAAGTTTAACCTCCCACTTGCCAACAAGTGACTTTACAACAGTGATATCTATATTAGGCCAAGGAGTCCTTTCGATAGGCAAATGACCGCAGCCTATATCGCGGGAAATTCTTTTTAGTATTCTAATCATTGTAACCTGGCTGCCACTAGAAAACGGAGCTAAGTATAATTTTAATACTTTCCCTATCATAAGGCAATAATAGGGCTCACCATAATCGCGGTGATTTTCGCTAAGGGTTGAGTGAGTTCTATTCATTTTATTTTACCTTATGATCTTAAGTTATCTTTGCATAAATAAAAATGGGCGGGGTCTTAATTTCTCAACTCCAGGTCTGCTAATCCATTCCTCCACCAAGTATACGAATGGATTGCACTGAGAGCGCAGCATGTCGATTATTTTAGAATCAAGTTTATTCTTTTCTTCCAAGAAAAATACTTGCTGCAGCGAAGGTTGATATATCGGATTTTTCCTCAACGTTTTCCATATTGTGACGCAGGCAGGTATTTGAAAAAATAAACCGGCGATGGCAAAGAGGGTAGATATGTGTAGGGGATCGTAACGTGCCAAATCATGAGTCGCGATTTTCCTCGTGCCAGTTTGGATTTCTAGTACGAATGGCTTTCTAGAAAAACTATTTGTAGCAGATGAGTTCGTATATGAAATATCTTGGTGATACGGGTCAAGCAATGTTAATGACGCAGCTTCTAGGATTTGAAGGAAATGCACTTGTTTAACGCGTTGCCCATTCGGCAACACACATAATTCTCCTTTGAAATTTGATATCAACCATCGTTGAAAATATAAAGCTATCAGAAAACAACCCAATTCTGGCCGGATAGAGGACGCTCGCAACACATCTCGAAACGTAAATTTCCCCCAGTGAGTATTTTCTGATGCGACAGCTAAAAGTCCTAATTCAAGTGTTTGATTAGTACTAGTGACAGGGTGTTCGACGAATGACAGTGGATGTAAATGAAAAGGGCATCCAACCATCCATCGGTGCAGCCAAAGTGTTCGGTATGCGAGATGTCCGGTTGAAAAATCTTGGGCTATACAAGACGCACAATACTTTGTTCGATGGCTCTGATGTGGCAACCAAAGAAATGGAGCTGGGAATAAATGAAGAAGAACTTTTCTGCTGCATGCAAGAGGCTTAGACAGCAAATCAATTGCTTTATTCATTTGGTCAACATCGGGATCATGGATTTCGTAATGCTCTAAAATGCTGGCGGCTATAGTTAATTTTTTATCGCCGCTCTTGACCCCCCTTAACAACCATGAACTGAAAATCTCACCGGGTAATGGACGAAGTATTCCGCTAAATATCTGATTCATTTTCGTAGACCGATAGTAAGTCAGGCAATGTGTTCGAACGATCCAAGATGTCCAAGGTAATGCATTCCGCCCCTTCAACCACGGCTGTCATAGCTGCCCACTTTAAGCGATTGATAATGTTTCGGGTGGTTGGGTCAAGGTTCTTCGTCAGATACGTTACGATCTCTCGCGAAGCCAGATTAGATGGCATAGCCAGAGGTAAGTATTTTTCATATGTGGCGAGGAAGGCTCGAAATTCTTCATCTGCAGACCAGAGTGGGATTTCAAATATTTGGAATCGACTGGATAGCTGTATGTCCATTTTTACAGCATGCATCGCCTCATTGGTTCCGAAAGCAATTAAATCGAGGGACCAAGGTGGGCCTGATAAATTTTTGAAGAAATTGAGAAGTTTTCTTACTTCTATTCTATTTGCTGCCAGTACATGATTGAATTCGTCGATGAAAAGCCCCCTAATTTTTTTGGTTTTTAGAAGGAATTGAAACTGTATCGGCAGGCTGCCTTTTGCCGCGTAAGACGTAGTCAGGTCAAACCTTTCACATAACGCGTTTATGGTGGTCTTTAGTGTAGGTTCCGGAGGGAGCGTTAATTGCAGATAGGGTAATGGTACACCGTGACGCTGGGCCCACGAATCGCAATCTTTGATCACGCGATCAAGCAAGCTCGATTTTCCGGCGCCCCCAATCCCAATAATTAGCATACATATAGCCTGAGAGTTTCGCGGTAAAAATAATGACGAGTTAATTTTTTTTCGAATCTGGGAACCGATTTCGTGATTGATCCACCGATCATTATGGATAAAATCAATTCGAGCTGCATCAGACCCACTCATTAGTATTTTACAAGTCTGGCTTAAGTGCGAAAGGTTGTCTTCCATTATGGTCACTCCACGTCATAAATTTTTGGTGGCCGACTGTAGTCAATTTTACTGATGCATTTTGTGGCATCCTCTAATTTGTGGGGTGCGTTCCCTTTCTGTCTTTTCTTTTCTTGAGCGCGCCGTTCTTTACTAGTGAGTCTCGCGGCGCTGGACACTCGCTGTTCATTGCGTTGTATCGCGGCGAATACGACGCTGGGTGGAATCCGCTCCCGACTACGGTTAGAAAGATTCTTCCTGGCTGCTTTATATTCCGCAAGAGAACTGTCAGGCAAACTCAGATCTGCGTATGCACACTCGATATACTCATCATCGCCTTCTGGTTTTACCCATACATTTTTTATGGAGGCGGGGTTGAATTTTATAATGCATCGTTTTTTGATGCTGTAGCGCTTGAGTGTGTGTGAATAATAATGAATTGTATTTATTTCAACTCCGCAGCGTTGAATTGTGCCTGATCTATAAGGTAAAAAATCAATAAAAAATTTCTTTCGGTCTATGATTAGGGCCGGCGGGGAAAAACCTTCATCCGTTTGCTTGAATGATTGCTCCCATTTGTAGAGTGGTGAGCAATTCAGCTGTGAGTGCTCTGTCATGTGGTAAATTCCAATTTGTTCAATCAACCAATCGCGCAGCTCAGTAAAGGTCATGCCTGGCTCTTTAAGATTTGAATAGCGTTTCTTATCGGCAACGCTGGAAAGGGTAGAGCCGATAATTCCACGCATAGATCGCATCAACGTTCCTATGTAACGTTCAATATGAGCGCCATGATGTGGGGAGCCAGGAGGGCGAAAGGTTAATTTTATCTTGTATTCTTTGCATCCGTATGCAAACGCTCTTGATCGGAAATCTTTCCCATTATCGACATGAATCCACTTGGGTAAACCAAACATAGGATAGATAACGTGTGAAAGATTTAATTCGGTGAGCCAAAGTTTTTTTGGGGAAATACAATGGGTCATGCACAGTGCATTGGAGAGGGCGGATGGGTGATCGAGACTTAGATAGAAACCAAGGACGCTGCGAGTGTGAATGTCAATTGCAATCGTCAGCCATGGGCGACCTATAGGTCTACGATGCACTGAATCCACGATTACTACATCCACGATGCAATGATCTATTTGTACCAACTCTAAAGGTTTGGATGTGAGTTTTTTTTGTCCACGAACTGAGTGATCTTGCGCCGCCTTCTTTGATCCAAAGATGCGCTTTGTGGTTTCTCTTTCGGGCCTGTCTCTAATCCTAAGACAAATTGCCCTAATTGACGGGGCCGGAAGTTTTCTGTTTTCACACCTCTCCCTAACTTCCCGCCCGATCGCTCGCACGGTACTGCCCGCGCCGGAACTTGCATCGATTGCTTCTTTGATAATTTCCTCGACTTCGATTCGAAGCAGTTTGGTGCCGCGTTTTCGGCCGCGCTGCTCACTTACCAAAGAAACCAACGTGCCAGTGCAGAATTTTCTTAATAAAACGTACACATAAGATTTGCTGAGGCCTAATTCTAATGCTAGGGTTTCAATGCTCGAAAGTTTCGGGTCGCCATCAAGGTATCGGGAAAGCGCATCATACTTTCGCTCTGCGTCCACAAGTTGTTTCTCGGAAAATGATGCCAAGTCAGGTTCTGCTACTCGTAGAGATTTCTCTAACAGTGCCTGATCAATTACTTCAGCAATTTGATCTGGGCTTATAATTTTTTGTTCTCTGTTTGATTTCTTGATCTGAAGCATGTCGGAACTCAGCCACGCAGCGACTTCCCAAATCTGCCCGTCATGTAGTATTTTTAAGCCTGCGCTTATTATTTTTTCACTCATTTTTCATTCCAACGACAAAGTCAACGGACAACTAAAGATGTCATTAGAGACAGGAATGAGCAAGTGATTGGGCTGATGGTTTCCAGACTCTTTGAGTTTCGTAATATTATACGATGTAAAATTAATTAGATTTCTATGGCCTAGCGCATTGCATGCTTGGCTGCGATATGAAAAAAATGCCAGACCTCTCTAGCACAGTGCTTACAAATGTATAGTGCTGCTTGACAATTTCCGCCACGCATTTCGTCAGATTTCTCGGAACGCTTGCGGCCCAGCGTCGCTGTCAGTCAGGCTAAGCGGCCGCGGGGTAGCAAAAGCTATGACAAAATAGATAAGTCCAAGAATGAATTACGAGACGGTTTACATGGCGGCTAGGTCGCAGCTACATCGCATCAGAGAGTGCTATAGTGATCATAAGGAGGGTTGTGTTGACATTAGGTTGTCTGCATACCGCAACACCATCTAAAAACTGAACAACAGATGAGAAGCAATGCTGAGACATATCTTATGTCGATACGTAATTCATTATAAAAACTATTCGTCATCTATCAATATAAAATGCCAACCAGTTAATATTTCTGCGAGTTCGCCCAGCGGTACCTGAGAAACTTGTTCGGACAGCGCGCACCCGGCTTTATGCAGTCCTAGAAAGGGCGCGCCAGATTCCCTAATGTTTTGCCAGCCGCCACACTTCCTGCAAATCACCATGTTCCCCTCAAGCAGCCAACGCTCCAGCCAGTGCACCATCTTGATTTCGACCGAGTGGTTCAAAGATTTGACCCTCCGGGATCGACCTTCACGGGTGAAATCATCTTGGAAGCGCATTTAATTCCTCCTTCAGATCGGTTAGCCACTGACATGCAATCGGCGAATGCGCACTATAGGCTGTCGCCCTATAGGATTCAATGCTAACCCGAGTCGCGGTGTTTCGTCGTTTCCGCTTGGCTCCTGCCTGCGAAGGGCGATTGAGGCCATATTGACTGATGATATCGGGGACAGTGAGCCGCAACGCTGTGAACCCGCAGCGTAGGTGCTCACGCTTAGGCGATGTTTCGGGTATGGCTGCACAGAAGACGGGAGTCATTGCCGCATAAGCTCGGTTATTCGGTAGGCCTAGAGCTGCTTACCATAATTGATGAAAATGAACACTATAGATTGTAGCTCTAAAGTATTCGAAGAGGGCTTCATTATTCCTTTTGTGAACTGCACAAATGAATATGAAACAAGCCTTCGGCCGCGCCCTAAAAACGCGCCGGCAGCAACATGGTTTGACCCAGGAGGATTTCTCTGATGTCAGCAGTCGAACCTATCTGAGTACGTTAGAGCGCGGCATGAAGTGTCCAACGCTGGAAAAGGTGGTCGAGCTTGCGTCCGTTCTTGAGGTGCACCCAATCACTTTGATTGCTGAGAGCTTTCTAATGCTGGACTCTTGTCAGAGTCTTGAAAATCTCCTAGCGCAAGTGCGGAGTGAAGTGCAGGTGGGAGGTGGTGAACAGGTTGAGAAGCGGCAGCAGGAAATCTGAGCTAAATAGGGGCAGTGGTCTCTAGCGGTTAGTTGAGGCAGTCGTTCAAAACGGAACGGAGTTTCTGTCATGTCCGAGTTACCCCCCCATCAATCTGGTGGCTTGACTATCCAACAATAGTCCCGCCTGAAAATAACCCATCACCGTGGTCACGCTGCGGTGTGCGGTCATGGCCATAACTTCGTCCAATGGTACGCCTTAGCGCCCGGCTTCGATGACGAACCCCGACCTTAAACTGTGCGCCGCCCAATCGCCGTCCAGGCCCGCCAACTTCGCCCGACGCTGAGCGATGCGCCCGATCTGGTCGGCCGACAAACCTGCCGTCCCGACCTTGCCACCTTTTATACAGCCGGCGAAACAGCGGGCCAGAGTCGGCGGGCGCTGCTGCCAGCAAAGCGGTCAGAGCTGCGGCCGCCGGCCCGCGCAACGGTTTCTCACGACGCACACCGCCAGTATGGGTCTTGGTCGTGCCCAGGGCACACAGCCAGGTGTCGGCATCCAGTTGGCGCATATCGCCAATACGCAGGCCGACCACCTCAGAGCGCCGGCGGCCGCCGCCACTATAAGCCAGCAGCAGGGCTCGATCACGAATACCTCGCACACTGACCTCGCTGGTGGTCAGCAGTGCCTGCAAAGGCTCGAGCACGATCGCTCGTTTCTTACGCACCGCTACACCTTGACGTTCTGAGCTTTACGTGCCTCTCAGAGCAAGGTCTTCAGTGCGGGCGCTTCGGTCGGGCTATCCCACTCATTGATCCGGTGCCATTTGCCCAGAATGGCGAGGCGGTGGTTGACCGCACTAAACGCCAGCGGTCCCAATTTAGCCTTGACCCGGGCGGCAACCAGTGCCGCGTCGATACCAGGCGGCAGCAGGTACGCCCAACGGCCGGGCCAGATGATCGAGGACAAACTGCACGGCCGCGGTGGCCGGCAGCATCGCATCGCCGAGCGTCTGGCCATACCGTAACTGCAGCCAAGCCGACCAATAGGCGAGGGTGCTACGGTAACTGAGTATGCGTACCGTGTTGACCGGTGTGCCGGCGGCAATAAACGCCGCTGCGGCCTCTTGGGCGTTAAACGCCAGAACATGTGGGTCTAGAGGGGAAGTGTCAACCAAGGGCAATTGATCTGTAAGATCTATTACGTTCAACGTATTAAACTTTCATAAATTGAAAAATAAGACCGGATAACACTCTATTATCAGACTTAATATACGCTGAGGTGATCCGTGCCGCACGCCAGGCCAAAAGAAGCGCCCTTGATTCAATCGCCGGACCGCAAGCCAAATCCCCACTCTGTCAACCGGAGCGCAAATCGCTTGAACGTGCTGGTACATGACGGCTTTGGAATATGGCTGGCGGCGCGCCAGTTGAATCAAGGCAAGTTCCACTGACCTAGCATGCGCCATAGCTCTGGAATGGAACTGGATACCGAGCAACTTCAGGCATTAGTGCTGGGTCTGCCAAGCGTATCGGCGAGGACGTCAGTGAGAGGCTGGACTAAACGTCTGGCGTATTTACCGTTGAACGTCATGTGCGTGGCAAGTTGGCCTGGCGATCCCACGCTCATCCTTGACCCAATGACTGGGGTTCAGTTGCAGCCGCTGGCTGATGCGCTGCGCGACGTGGTGCTAGGGGTATTCAGTATTCTTGTTGCTGTAGCGTCTCTGTACGAGTTAAATAGCCGGAGAGTGACGGGGAGTGCGATGACAATTCAGACACCACACGACACCGGTGACCAGAAGTGCAATCGCCGCAATTTCATATGAGTCGGGCAGCCGATGCTCCCATAGAAATCCAAAAACCAGCGCCGCTAACGTCTCAATCACGAGCACTTGTCCGCTTAGTGCCAGTGGTAGAAGTCGGCTCGCCTGATTCCAGCACGCATTACCCACAACCGAAGATAAAAACGCTACGCCACCGGCTACCATGACAAAGTGTAGCCATTCGGAGTTGCCATGCGTTCCGACCTGCCTGCCCAGGACAGGTACCGCCAAAAGCAGTGACTGAGCGCCAGTCATGACCCCTGTCAGCAGTGCCCAGTCATGGGCGGAAACGCTGGCTACCTGAACCAGCCGCCGAGCGTTGCTCACTGCGAACCAACTCCATGTCACTAACGCGCCCGCTGCGCATAGAATTCCGGCGACGTTTGTCAGTATGTCTGGCTTGTCGCCGTTGATCAGTGCGTGCCAGCTGATGAGTACGACCCCGCCCACAGCGCAGAACAGCGAGGGAGTGAGCTTGCGCAAAGAAATTGCGTTGACGTCATGACGACCTGCCAGCGTGACGAACACCGGAATGAGTCCGACGATCAGAGACGTTGTGGCAATCCCAACCAACTGCACACCGGTGCCCACTAGCGTGTAGTAAATGAGATTCCCAATCAGGCTAAGCCAGAAGAGTGACTTCCAGTCGACGATAGTGAGATTGGCGCAAACGCGCCTCCAGCGGGGCATAAGCAAGGCCACCGAAATTGCGCCGTAGCAGAGAAATCTCAAAACGGCGAATTGCAGGCCGCTCAGCCCAGGGGTGAGCTGGGGGCCGAGGAAGATCACTCCCCAACACAGGCCCGCGCAAACTCCGTAGACAATGCCGTTTAGCAGTAATCGATCAGCAAACATTTCATCCGCGCTCCAAAGCGTTATGGGTAAAGTCTGGAGCAACTGATTCGGGGAGTATTGTCGGTAACTACGGGATTTTTTACCCAGACTGTTTTTGCGTTTTACGATAAACCGCCGGGGTCGTGGCCCTCACGCGCTGCATTGCACGGGTAAGCGATGCCTGGTCGCAAAAGCCGGCACGCAAGGCAATCTCGGATATGGTCAATGAGGTTCCACGCAACCATCGTTGAGCTTCTTGCAGGCGTAAATCAGTCAACCAAGCTTGCGGACTCATCTCGAACATTAGCCGGAAACGTTGGTGCATCTGACTGATGCTCATTTTTGCTACTTGAGCCATGCTTTCATTGCTCCAGTTCGCTCCAGGATCCGCCTGAACACGAGCGATCAACTGCCTCATGGGGTCTGGAAAGCGGGAGATTCCCGGATTTAGGGACGACAAAAGCAGAGGCCCCAATTGGGAGGCCGCGATGGACAATTGTGCGTTGCCGATTAGCTCAGCGAACTCTATAAGCCGACGAGTTGCGGGGGAAATGGGCACATATATTTTCTGAGCAAGACGCTCGATCTGGAGCGTTTCAAAAGTCGTCGGCGCACAGTCCAAAACTAAAAAACGGCTATCGAGGTTAGTCTGCTGCGAATGGATCGAGCCAGGTGTCACAAGCGCTGCCAATGACTGATCAATGCAGCCGCCGCAACCGTTTACGTCAATTTTCATTTCGCCACGAATCGGCAGTACCAATTGAGCATGCTCGTGGTGGTGGTGACGGTCTTCCCTCTCATAGCTGCGAACTTCAAGACTTAGAAACATTACTGCACCTTCCGGCCCGTCTGGTTATCCAAGATTGACGTTCCACAACGTCCAGTGCGACCCCGCGTCAGGTCAGGCTTGCCACTGATTCTAACATCTGCGGATCAGACCGTTGATCCCACAATCTGTATTGGCCATACGCTTACGGCTAGCTAGACTTCGGCAATCATAGGTTGGCCCACCATATTTATCCATCAGACATTACGAACCTGACTATGGATCGATAGAAGGCCGAATGCCAGAAGCGGTTCTGATGGCTGAACTGTCTTATGTCGAAGTGCTTGACCTCAAGGACCCGCTATACCGCAAAGGACGAATACCTGGCTTGGCTGTTTGGTATATCGATTTAGGTAAATGTTGTCCTGGCCGAAAAACACGAGCGTGAGATTCTTGCTCCTTTCGAGGCAAAGAAGATCGAAGCGCTCAAGGAAGTCCTGCGCGAACTCATCGATCAGCATAGCCCGAGACTTTGAATCTATAGGGCGCGCGTCTATCACCCGACAATACGCAGGTGTTTTGTCGAGTGATGGTGGGCTGTCAGACCATGGGCTTTAACCCGCTGTGAAGGCGCATGAAAAAGTGATTAGTGGGCGTTGCGTGACTACAAGGGGGCGGGCTCGCCAGTGACTACTCGGGCCGTGTCATGTGAAACAGTCCTTCGGGTAGAACCTGGAAGTAATCGGCCGGACCACCGCCTCGCAAGATATGTTGTGCTCGGCTGGTATCGTAGATGCCGTCACGAAGACTTGCACGATCGATGTGCGCCACAATCACTTTTCCAAAGACCATCCAGGTATCCAGAGCAGCACCATCCAGGCCGACCAGCTGTTGAACCTGGGTGACTTTACATTCCAGCGAAACTGGGCTCTCCATGACGCGCGGTGCTGCGACTTCAAGCGAAGGGACCGGCGTCAACTCTGTCAACGCAAACTCGTCAATACCGATTTGCTCTGTACTGCTCAGGTTAACCCGTTCAGCGAGCGGTCGGGTCGCCAAGTTGTAGACAAACTCACCGGTAGCCTCAGCGTTGCGAACGCTGTCCTTTTTACCCACGCTGGAGAAGGCAACCAGCGGCGGGTGATAATTGAAGATGTTGTACGGACCGGACACATGGTTGACGGGTGTGCGGGGACATGGTGGACACTTCTCGGCGAAGCCAGCTTCGCCGGGAGGCCATCATGCCCTGGAACACGAGAGACGCCATGAGCCTAAAACAAGAGTTTGTTTCCTTAGCAAAGAAACCCGGCAGTAATAAGCGAGAGCTGTGTCGACGATTTGGTATAAGTCCGCAAACCGCCTACAAGTGGCTAAAGCGTTACGAGGCCGGCGGCTCTGCGGGTTTGCAAGAGAAGTCACGCAGGCCCGCCAGCAGCCCCAAACTGACCCGGGCCGAGCTGGAGGCTGAGGTCGTTGCACTTCGCCAAGATCATCCGGCATGGGGCGGACGCACAATTAGCAGCATGCTGGACAAGCGAATTGCTCCCAGTACTGTCACTAATGTCCTGCACCGGCACAGCTTGATTAAGCCTTCAGAGAAAGAACCAGAGGCCCGGCTGAGATTTGAACATCCTGAGCCCAACGATCTTTGGCAGATGGATTTCAAAGGCCACTTTGCAATGCAGCAAGGCCGATGCCACCCCCTGACCATCCTGGACGATCATTCGCGGTTCAACCTGGCCATCCAAGCGTGTGATAACGAGCGAGGCACCACCGTAAAACAGAAGATGAGCGAGGTATTTGAAACTTACGGTTTACCGGCACGTATCAACGTCGACAATGGCGCGCCATGGGGCTCACCGCGTAATCCTGGCGAGATCACAGAGTTGAGTATTTGGCTGGTGCGTTTGGGAATTCGGATAAGTTTCAGTCGTCCCTACCATCCGCAAACAAATGGGAAAATCGAGCGTTTTCATCGATCACTCAAGGCAGAAGTCCTTAACGGGCGTCACTTTTCTACGCTAGCGGATGCTCAATCAGCATTCGATCAATGGCGTGAAATATACAACCTGCAACGTCCTCATCAGGCGCTGGAATACAAGGTGCCCATGGACCGCTATCGCAGCAGTCCTTGGGCTTATCCGCAAAAGCTACCTGAGTTTGAATACGGACCAGACGACGTGTTAGCCAAGGTTTATCACAGCCGTTTTCGCTTCCAAAAACGCTACTTCAGCATCGCAAAAGGCTTGGTAGGACAGCACATAGCAATCCGCCCGAACGCAGAAAGCGATGGTCTGTTCGACGTCTATTTCTGCCATCACTTTTTGCGAACAATCGACATTAGTAAGCCTGATTATGGTCAATAATGCGTCCACCATGTCCCCGCACATGTGTCAACCATGTGTCCGGTCCGTACAAAGATGTTTAGAAAACTATAGGGGGCAAGATTCCGGCGCCCTTCAGCATCGCAGGTGGATATCCAACCAATAGGACGTGGTCCCAGAATGGACGGCAAGGGGTCATGGCGTAGGCCATGGCCGTTGCGAATTCTATAGCTGTGGCGCTCGTTAGTACTCATTGTGAAAGGCCCTTGCTGATCAAAAGGCAATCGTTGTTTAGTTCGTATGAGAACGACAGAGCTTTGTAAGACAGCTTTCATTTGTCTGCGTTAAACAGATGTTTTTTTCATCATTAGGATATCGGGAGTTGTGGTCCTCATGAATGATGGGTACGTCAGGTATGCTGGAATTCAGTCTAGTAAAATGCGTGGGCCGAGCTGCGTTTCCTCGTTCGTAGCTTGAGAACTGAGAATTACGAAAAGCTTTCGATGTCGAAAATATTTAGGTGCCCTCATGCCGCGGCAAGAAAGCGAGGCATTTGCCGACGCAGCGGGTGAGCGAGATTGACAAGTTGATTCCGCATTAGTGGGTTAACCGGCCAGAAGCAGTCACTCGTTAAAGCACCTTTAACAGACCCTTCCTGCCGCTGGACCTAATCCAGGCCTCGGAATGGCTAGACGTCATTGAGCAAATTGGTCATAGTATTTTTCGATTAGGCCAAAGCCTCATTTTCCGTCCGAGGCACTACGAGACAACATGTCTAACATTGCAATCACCGATCTAATTGTGCCTTGGGACGTCGACAGCGTCTCGCGCCCCGTCGTGGCCTTGAGTGCCACATCAGTAACAAAGGACTGGGAAAATGCAAGGCATCAGCACCGCAAGGCGCAGCTGATCTACTCTCTACGCGGCATCCTCAATTGCGAAATTGAAGACGGCGTCTGGATCGTGCCGCCGCAGTGCGCCATATGGATACCGGGAGACTTGCCGCACGCGGCGCGCGGGACGGGTGAGACGGAATGCTACTGCCTGTTCGTCGAACCAGACGCCGCACCGGATCTTCCGAAAGTCTGTTGCACGATTTCGGTATCACCATTGCTACGCGAGTTGCTACTGAAGGTGGCAGGCTTTCCTGAATTGTACGTGCTGGGGGGACGGGAAGATCGGCTGATTGCCGCCTTGCTCGATGAGTTAGTGGCGGCGCCAGTGGAAGATCTGCATCTGCCCATGCCGCGCGACTCCCGATTACGTCGCCTCGCGGAAATGATGCTTGCCGATCCCAAGGACAAAACCTCGAAGGCCGATTGGGCTACTCGTATTGGCATGAGCGAGCGAAGCATGAGCCGTCTTCTGCTGCACGAAATTGGAATGAGCTTCGGGCGCTGGCGCCGGCAGTTGCATGTGATCCTTGCGCTTCAACATTTGACCAAGGGTGAAAGCGTGCAAACGGTGGCATTGGAGCTGGGCTACGAAAACGCCAGCGGCTTCATAACCATGTTCCGCAAGGCGGTCGGCAAGCCTCCGGCACGATACCTCTCGGATCGCATGAGTGGCGTGGAGCTTGCCTCCGTTCCCAGCATCATGCTCCCCGATGAAATCTCACCCTGATTGGATCAGGCTGTCTTGGCCCGGGACCACCGACCGCCCTGCATCGTCTGCTGCCCTTCCTTGCAGGGGGGCCGACATTTCGCACACGTTGTGGTGATGGTGAAGACTGACTTCCTCGTCGAGAGCTAAGCCCTCCTCGGACGCCAGCGACTGCAGGTGTTCATGCAACGCCAGGTCTTCAATGAAAACCAGCCGCGCGCCACAATGACATCGCAGTGTGTCGTGCTGGTCGCTTGGCGCCTCTGGTTTGATTGCATAGAACGCGCGCCCATGTGTGCCTTCTGTGCGAACCAGCAACCCAGCGGTCCAGAGATCATTCAGCGTTCGGTAGATCGATCCCGGCGCGAAGCTGTCGAATCGCGAGCTGAGGATACGAGACATCTGGTTGGCATTTAGACAGTTCGGGGTCGCCTTCTCCAGCGCGTTCAAGACTCTGGTACGAGCGATCGTCGGTAGCAGTCGGCTCGCCAGCAATCGTTGTTCCTGAGACGATGTCGGCGCTCCGGCCTCTGGATTGGCTGCTGCGGAGTGCTTCATCATGTGTTTGCCTGACGTCAGGTTCTTGCTACCGAATGATGTAATCAGGTCAATGATCCGGGGTTGGGCATCGTGCGGTTCCATCTCTGTATTCCTTCGCTATGCCGGATATCCGATTGCTTGTGACAATGCGGAGCGGCGTGGCTAATCGTTGGTCTCGGACATGGGCGCAATGTTGGGGCCGTCACTGCGCCCCATGTCCGTAGGCGTTACTGCGCAGCGGCCTGTTCCCATCCGCCGCCAAGCGCCTTGAACACGCTGACCCGCGCGGCACCTACGCGCTGGTCAGCAACCGCTACCTGCGACTTCGTGTCGATCAGACTGGTCTGCGCGACGATCACGTCGAGGTAGCTGATAGACCCGGCGCGGTAACGCTGGTCTGCCAACTGGAAGGCTTTTTCGGCCCGGTCGCGCGCTTCGATCAGTGCCTCGCGCTGCTGCATCGCGGCGCCGTATGCACTCAACGATTGTTCGGACTCCTTCAGGGCATTCAGCACGGCGCCATCGAAGCTGGCCAGCGATGCCGCGTTTTGCGCCTTTGCCTGTGCGATGCGGCTACGAGCGACCATCGTGTTGGGAAAGCTCCAGGAGATCAGCGGCCCGAAGGAGAACGACCAGGTGCGATTGCCTTTTAGGTAGTCGTTGCGCAGGTAGTTGCCGGAGGCGCCCAGCGTGACGCGCGGATAGAGGTCGGCAACGGCCAAGCCGATGCGGGCGGTATCGGCGGCCAGTTGGCGCTCGGCCTGGCGCAAGTCCGGGCGGCGGCGCAGCAGCGCGGTGCCATCACCGATCGGCAGCGCCCCCGCGATCTCAGGTGCCTGGGTGCAGGCGCGCGCCGACTCGGGCACTTGCGACGGAGTGCGGCCCACCAGCGCGGCCAGCTCGAACAACGCGGCATCCCGCTGGCTCTGCAACGGCGGCAAGGCGGCCCGGGCCTGGGCCAGCGTGACACCGGCCCGTTCCACATCCAGATGCGACGCGGAGCCGGCGCGTTCCTGGCCGCTGACCAGATCCAGGCTGCGCTGAGCCAGGTCAATGGACGAGTGTGCGACGCCGATGGATTCGCCATAGGTGCAGGCGTCCACATAGGCGCGTGTCGTCTCGGCGACGACGACGACCTTGGCGGCATCATGGGCTGCGGCGACTGCATCGGTGTCGTCGCGTGCGGCCTCGATGTCGCGCCTGACCCGGCCGAACAGGTCGAGTTCGTAGGAGACGTCGAGGCCACCGCTGTAGCTCCATTGTGTGGGCGCCTGGCCGGTACCCGTCCACGTGGACTGGTCGCGGCCATAGCCTGCGCCCGCCGACACGTTGGTCGAGGGAAACAGGCCACCGCGCGCTTCCTTGTAGATGGCCCGTGCGCGGTCGAGGTTGGCCAGCGTCACGCGCAGGTTGGTATTGGCCGACAGGGCTTCCTGCACCAGATTGTCGAGTGCCGGATCGTCATACAGCTTCCACCAGTCCGCCGGCAGTGATGCGGTGGACTCCGTATCGGCGGGTTTGCTGACGAAGGGGCCTGCCGCGGTTTCCGGCGTGGCCGGAGCGCGATAGTCGGGGCCGCTGGCGCAACCTGCGGTGATCACCGCAATGGCAATGGCCATTAAGGCAGCACGCCGAGGGAAAAACATGGCTGGATGCGAAGCAGTCGTCATGGCAGCAATCGCTTTAGAGTGAGACATCGGGGGCCTCCGCAGTGGCAAGTTCGCGGGCGCGGGGGCTTTGCGCTGCCGCGCGGTGATCCTCGGCGAGGAAGCTGTAGATGGTGGGAAGCACGAACAGCGTGAAGAAGGTGCCGACCAGCATGCCCATCACCACCACGATGCCGATGGAGAAGCGGCTGGCCGAACCCGCGCCATCTGCGAACAGCAGTGGCACCAGGCCGGCGACCATCGCCGCGGTGGTCATCAGCACGGGGCGCATACGCACCGCCGCGGCCTTCTCGATGGCCTCGATGCGGCTCAAGTTTTCGTGATGCTGGATGTGGTTGGCGAAGGTGACCATCAGGATACCGTGCTTGGAGATCAAGCCGATCAGCGTGACCAGCCCGATCTGGGTGTAGATGTTTAGCGTCGCGTAGCCCAGCCACAGCGGCACCAACGCGCCACATATCGCCAGCGGCACCGTCACCAGGATCACCAGCGGGTCGCGCAGGCTCTCGAACTGCGCCGCCAGTACCAGGAAGATGACCACCAGCGCGAAGCAGAACGACACCAGCAGGCGGTTGCCTTCCTGCACGAACTGGCGGCTGTCGCTGAGCCAGTCCATGCTGGTGCCGGGCGGCAAGGGTTGCGATTGCAGGAACGCCACGGCGTCACCCATGGTCACGCCCGGGGCCGGCAGCATTTCCAGCGTGGTCGAGTTCATCTGGCCGAACTGGGTGAGCTGGTTGGCCTGCGAACGCATTTCGACGCGGGTCACGGTTGATAGCGGTACCAGTGCGCCGGAGGTTGCCTTGACGTAGAATCGCCCGAGGTCTTCCGGTGTCATGCGTTCGCCGCCTCGCACCTGCGGGATCACGTCGTAGGAGCGGTCGTGGAAGTTGAAGCGGTTGACGTAGTTCTCACCGACCAGCACGGCCAGGGTGTCGGCGATGGACTGCATGGTCACGCCCATTTCGCTTGCCTTCGCATTGTCGATGCTGATGTGCGCCTGCGGACTGTCGTAGGACAGGTCGTTCTGCACGTAGAGGAACAGGCCGCTGGCATAGGCGGCGAACTTGATCTTCTCGCCGGTTTCGTACAGCGTCTTGAAGTCGTCCGGCGAGCGCAGCACCATCTGCACCGGCAGGCCGCCGCTGGAACCCGGTAGCGGGGGCAGCTGCACCGCGGTCAGCGTCTCGCCGTCAATGGCGCCGCCGGCGGCCTGGATCTGGCCTTGGATGTCGGTGGCCGATCGCTTGCGTTCCGACCAGTCCTTGAGGATTGCACCGCCGATCATCATGTTCTGGCCGCCGGCATAGTCGCCGATATTCATGAAGCTGCTGTCGAACTCCGGAATCGACTCGAACAGCTTTTCGATCTGCTGGGCATAGTGGGCGGTATAGCCCACGCCGGCATACTGCGGCGCCTTGGTGACGACGATGACGGCGCCCTGATCCTCGGTCGGCGCCAGTTCGTGGCGGATGCCGGTGAACAGCACCATGATGGCGGCCAGCACGACCGCGCCAACCAGCAGCACTGCACCGCGAGCGGCCAGCGTGCGGGCCAGCAGGCGTCCATAGAATGCGGTCAGACCTTCCATGGTGTGTTCGACGCGCTTCGCCAGCCGCCCCTCGCTTTGCTTGGAACTGAGCAGCATCGAGCTCATCACCGGCGAGAGCGTCAGCGCGACGATCCCCGAGACGATCACAGAACCGGCCAGCGTGAACGCGAACTCCTTGAACAGCGTGCCGGTCAGCCCGCCCATCATGCCGATCGGCGCATAAACCGCCGCCAGCGTGATAGTCATGGCGATCACCGGCCCGACGATTTCGCGCGCGCCGAGCAGTGCCGCACGCACAGGTGTCAGTCCTTCCTCGATGTGGCGATGGATGTTCTCCACCACGACGATGGCATCGTCCACCACCAGCCCGATCGCCAGCACCATCGCCAGCAGCGTCAACAGGTTGATCGAGAAGCCGCAGGCGAGCATCAGTGCCGCCGTGCCGACCAGCGACAGCGGAATGGTGACAACCGGGATGATGACGGCGCGGAAGGTGCCGAGGAACAGGAAGATCACCACGATCACGATCACGATGGCTTCGATCAGCGTGTGTTTCACTTCCTCGATGGAGGCGTTGACGAAACGTGCCACGTCGTAGTTGGGTGCCACCGTCAGTCCCGGCGGCGCCATGGCACGGATCTTGGGCAGCAGTTCTTTGGCCTGCTTGACGATCTCCAGAGGATTGCCATCGGGCGTCGGCTGGAGGGCAACGAAGATCGCGGGGACGCCGGTAGCGAACGAGAGATTGTTGTAGTTCTGGCCACCGACTTCCATCGTGGCGACATCCGACAGCCGTACTACGCCGCCCCCGGGGCTGGACTTGATGACCATCTGGCGGAAGTCCTCGACGCCGCGCAGGTCGGTGGAGGAGCTGATGTTGGTAACGGTCAGCGCGCTCTTGAGCTGGCCTGGCGCGGCCTGCACGTTGTTGGCGCGCAGTGCGGCCGAAATCTCGCCGGCCGACAGTCCATGTGCGGCCAACCGTACCGGATCGATCCAGACGCGCATGGCCAGCGCCTGACCGCCAAAGACGTCGGCCGAGGCCACGCCGGGAATGCTCGTGAATAACGGCTGCGCTACCCGGGATGCGAAATCCGTTACCTGTGGGATCGACAGGGTCTTGCTATAGAAGGCGACGTATTGCACGGCGGTGCCGCCCTCGGTGGACTTGGCGATGACCGGATCGGTGACGCCGGCCGGCAACTGGTACTTGACCTGCTGCACCTTGGCGAGGATCTCGGTCATCGCGCGATCGGCGTTGGCGTTGAGTACCAGCCGCGCCTTAATCTCGCTCTTGCCCTGCGTGGTGGTCGAACTGAGATATTCGATGCCGCTGGCCGTGGCGATGGACTGCGCGATCGGGGTGGTGACGAAGCCCTGCATCACGTCCTGGGTCGCCCCCGGAAGCGTGGTGCTGACCGTGATGGTGGCGTTTTCAAGATAGGGGTACTGCCGCACGGGCAGCAGGAACAAGGCGGTGGCGCCCATCAGCAGGATCAACAGGCTGACGACCAGCGCGAGAATGGGCCGGCGGATGAATATGTCGGTGAAATGCATGGTGCCGTCCTCTATCGTGCGCTGGCGGCGGAGGCGACCGCCGGGGTGGCGGGCGGCGCTGCGGCGGCAGGCGCGGGCGTATTGATCTTCACCGTCGCACCGGGCGGCAGTCGATTCTGACCAGCCATCACTACCATGTCGCCAGGCTTGACGCCCTGGGTCACGAGGACTTCCTCGCCGAGCCGGCGACCAGTGACGACCGGCACGGCGACCGCCTTGCCGATGCCCTGCGAGTCGACATCCTGCACGAGCACCACACTGTCACCGGAGGCCGAAGTCTGGATCGCCGTCAGCGGCAACACGATGGCGTCGGTGGTCGCGGGCAACGCCAGCCGCGCCGTGGCGTACATGCCTGACTTAAGCAGCCTGTCGGCATTGGACAACAGTGCCTGCACGGCCACATTGCGGGTTTCGCCGTCGATGCGTGGTTCGATGGTGCTGATCTTGGCGTTGAATACCTGACCTGGTGCTGCATCTACCGTCACATGCACCGGTGCGCCCGGCGTCAGCTTGGGCAAGTCGTGCTGGGGCAGCGTGAAGTTTACGTAGAGCGGGTCAAGCTGGGTCAGCGTGGCGATCACATCGCCGGCATTGAGGTACTGGCCGGGATTGATGCGCCGGATGCCGAGCTGGCCGGAGAACGGCGCACGGATGGCCTTCTGCTGGATGCGCGCGTCCAGTTGCCGCACCGCCGCAACGTCCTGGGCGGCTTGCGCCTTGCGTTGTTCGAGCAATTCGCGTGGCTCGGCGCCGGTAGGGGCAAGTTCCTGCGAGCGCCGTAATTGCGCCTGGGCAAAATCGGCCTTGGCTGCAGCAGCGGCACGATCCGCTTGCTCGGGAGCGTCGTAGAGCTGAACCAGCACCGTCCCTTCCTTCACGGACTGGCCGGCGTCGAAATGAATGGCTGTCACGCGGCCCGACGTGTCGGGGGCCAGCAGCACTTCGCGAACGGCTTGCAAATTGCCGACGGCCTGCAACTCCTCGGCCACGCCGCGAGGTTCGGCGCGGATCGTCGAGACGGGCATCGGCGGCATAGCGTAATGTTCCGCGCCACCGGCGCGGGTGGTGCGCCAGGCATATAGCATGCCGAAGACCATGACGAGCGCAACAACGCTTACGACGATGGGTTTGGCACGGGAGATAACAGCGGTGCTCATGCGTTCCTCCCGATGACAATGGAGATTGGGGTGGCGCGTGACCGGCGGTGCGGGGCCGACCCACCAAAGCAAAGTGAGTGCATAGGGGGAATTTCCTCGGAAAGAAATGGGGAATCGGCCCGCCAAGCAAGCTGGATTGAGGCATGGCAGACCACGATGAAGCGCAGCCTATCCGCCTGGACACACTTCTACATTGCGTAAAAAGGTCAATTTATTTCGCAATACAGCCAAAGGCATGAAGCAGTTGAAATTGGCCTAATTGAATAACAATCTGGCTTGATTTAGCCATGCATACTCATCCAGCTCTATTGTTAAATACGCCACCTAAATGCAAATGAGTATTGTTGATGACCACCCTCACAACTACTGGGAAATCTCGTCGGCCAATTGATATACACGTAGAGCCCGCCTTCTATTCTCATTTGGATGGGCCGTACAAGGGCGCAGCCAGGAGCGCGCCCCTCACCGTGCTGGGCTCGGCAGTCGCTGCGGCAGTTCTCATTAGTGCGCAGGGCGCATTCGCGGCCGAGCCAGGGCAGATTCAGACCAAGGCCGGTGGAACGCCTCAAGAGGAGATAGCCTTGCCGGCCATCACCGTAACGGGGCCTATGGATACGGAGACCACCGAAGGTACTGGTTCCTACACTACGGGTCAGACATCGGTGGCGACGCACCTGCCACTTTCGCTACGAGAAACACCGCAGTCGGTGACGGTGATCACCCGTCAACGCATGGACGACCAGCAACTGAACTCGGTGCAGAGCGTGCTGGATAACACCACGGGCGTCTCGTCGTACCAATCCGACAGCGAACGGACGAGTTTCTATTCGCGTGGTTTCTTGATCAACAACGTTCAGTACGATGGCATACCCACCGTCGTCGGCGACATCGTCAGCGGGAGCGGGATCAGCTCCCTAGATACCGCGTTCTACGATCGTGTAGAGGTCGTGCGCGGCGCCTCTGGCTTGCTGACCGGCACCGGCAATCCCTCGGCCGCCGTCAACCTGGTGCGCAAACGACCGACCCGCGACTTCTCGGCGTCCGCCTCGCTCGGTGCAGGGAGCTGGGATACCCACCGGGAAATGGCCGACGTATCGACTCCGTTGACCGAGGATGGCCGTATCCGCGCCCGCATGGTCGGGACGTCCCAGGAAGGAAACTCGTACATTGATGGCTACAAACCGCAGAGGAGGGCGTTCTACGGCATCATCGAGGCAGATCTGACACCAGACACGACGGTGAATCTGGGCTATGACTACCAGGACAGCACGCCGAAGAGCTCCACCTGGGGAGGTTTACCGCTATGGTTCAGCGACGGCACGCAGGCCGAGTATTCACGCTCCAAGAACTACGCGCAGAAATGGAGCCATTGGGACAACACCCTTAAGACCGCGTTTGCCGGGGTCGAGCACCGCTTTGACAACGGCTGGAATCTCCGGGCCGTCGCTAATCAATACCGCACGGAATTCGATGCCGAACTGCTCGGCCTGGTCGGCCGCCCCGATCGCGCCACGGGACTGGGCTCTTTTCCCAACGGGGCTCTTCCGGTGGCACTGGCGTCCGAAGGTAGCAGCCGTCAAAACACCTTCGACGTGATGGCGAGCGGCCCCTTCGAACTGCTCGGCCGCCAGCATGACTTGGTGTTGGGGGCGACGAGTTCGCGCCGCACCTCCAGCCAGGAAGCTATCGCTCCGTTCTATGCAGGCTTCACGCCGGTCAATGTCTATCAACTGAGCCCGGCCTTTCCCCGTCCCAACTTCGATGCCATGGCTTCGATACCGACCCGCACCCTGATCAAACAGAGCGGTGTTTATAGCGCAGCGCGGTTCTCGCTGTCCGAGCCTCTGAAACTGATTGTCGGCGGCCGCTTCAGCAACTACGAAATCGACGACGCGGTCGGCGCCTCGTCGTTGCACTACAAGAAGAGCAGTGAATTCACCCCGTATGCTGGTTTGATCTACGACATCGATAAGACCTATTCGGCCTACGTGAGCTACACGGGCATATTCAATCCGCAAACCGACTATCGAGACAGCAAGGGCAACGTGCTCACGCCGACAAAGGGAAAAACCAAGGAAGTCGGCCTTAAAGGCGCTTACTTGGATGGGCGTCTGAATGCGTCGGTAGCCTTGTTCCATACCGAGCTGGACAACGCTGCACAGATGGTCGCAGGAACCTATACGCCAAGTGGTGCCCAAGCCTATATGGGTTCGGATGGGACGAAGTCGCGGGGTATCGAGCTGGACTTGCAGGGCGAGCTGGCGCGTGGCTGGAACATCTATTCAGGCATCGCCCATTTCACGGCACAAGATGGCGATGGCGTCCGCTTGAATTCGCAAATACCGCGCACCACTGCCCAGCTTTTCAGCACCTACCAGTTGCCGGGAGAGTGGAACAAATTGACGCTGGGCGGAGGCGTTAAATGGCAAAGCCGCTTCTACGAGGCGCCCAACACCGGCACCAGTTCGTTGGGCGGGGAACAAGGCTCTTATGCGCTGGTATCCGTGTTGGGGCGCTACGCCGTCACGAAGCAGATCACCGCGGCAGTCAACGTCAATAACGTGCTCGACAAGAAGTATGCGTTGCAGAAGGGCGATTTCGACACCGTAGGTTATGGCGCCCCCCGTAACTTGATGGTGACGATGGATTATAAGTATTGATGACCCGCAGGCGGACGCTTCACCCGTTAAAAGCCCCCACACCTAGAACAGCCCATTGATTATCGAGAACGCTCCTATGTCTCTTCAGACTACCCTGCACTCCAGCGAAGCGCTGGTCGTGAACAACGCAAACAGAGTCGCCTTGTTCTGGCTGACCACCGCCGCGGGTGCCGTACTTTTTGTCACTTTCCAGTTATTTTTCTACGTAAACGACTTTGCGAGAGCACCCGGAGCGATACCGGCGATTACGTTTGAGCCCGATGTACTGTGGATGTTTTCAGCATTCTATGGCTCTTGGTTCGTAACGGTGCTTATCGCTCTGAGAGGAACCCGTAAGGCTCAGTGGGTTACCCTGGTTCTGGGCAGCCTGCTTGTCGCCCTGAATACCCTCGGGGGAATCACAGACGGGCTGCGCGACGGTTGGCACATTGCCTTTTCTGCAACGTTCTTCATTACGTTGCCCGGCGTGTTTGCCATTGCGGCCACCTGGCGTAGCATCAAAAGCAGAGGAAACGGCCATGTCGGTGAATAGTTCTGACTTCCCTTATGTCTGGATGAGCCTTATGCAAGAACCCGGACACGATCACCAAAAGGACTTCGCCGAATTCGAGGCCAATCTGCAGCGTGGGGAGTCCTTCGTAATTTTGACCGATACCGTACCTGCCGAAGACCACGAGCACTCGCCGGAGGAAAAGAAACGCACCGCGCTTTGGATGAAAAAGCACAAGGTCGAATTGCGAAGGTTAGTTCTGGCTATGATCATGATCGAGCCCAACTCTGCAAAACGTCTTGGTTTCAGGGCATTCGCGATCGTTTTTGCCAAGTTCTGGGGCTACCCTTTGCTTCTCGCTGCTTCACGTGAGCAGGCAATGGAGATGGCAAAAGAACTGCTCTCAAAGGATGGAAAGCCATCTCACTGATGGCCCATGCCGGCATCCGATTTCCCATGAGACTCTGCCGCCTCGCAATGTGGCGGCGAGCTACTGCCTTAACTGTAGTGGTCAACTAATCCCCGACACGACGTGAAATTTTTCCTCGGGCCGCGCTGGTGCCAACCCATCGTTGAATTGATGAGGCCGAATCCAGTTGTACCGATGCATCAAAAAATGACTGATATCGCGCTGTGCTTCCTGCGCAGTTCGATAGCCCACGGTCGGTATCCATTCTGTTTTCAAGCTCCGAAATACGCGCTCCATCGGTGTGTCATCCCAGCAGTTTCATCGTCGACTCATGGTCTGGCGCATTCGGTATCGCCACAACCGCTGGCGAAAGAGTCGGCTTGCATATTGCGATCCCTGCCGAGTGGAATAGCAGATCGTCACACAAGTAACGATCATCAACCTCGACGACACGCCGCCACCTGAATGGTACTGCCATGAGAGCCTTCGCTACTTGGACATCCAGTAGCAACTATGGGTTGAAAGCTGGCATCTGGTGCCTGCTACTTGCATTCCAGCACCTACGCGTGTTGGCTCATGTACTACCTGGTGTGCTTGCCGCTGCAGCGGTGTTGGAGCACCCATGTCGCCCCCGCAACTAGAACGTGCTCCACTCTAGCCAATGTCTGCGTTTGCTGAACGGCTGCTTTTGGCCGAATCTGTTGAGAAAGTCGGCTTCGAATTCCAAGCCAGAAAAGTACGCGCCTGAGATTGAAATCTGAATTTTTGGCAGGCGGTTCAGTACTCGGATTTTACGTAGCAGCGGGCAACAGAGGTTTTTCATCCATCAATATTCGAGTGCTTTGGGAAAACCGACTTTTTCAACACAATCGGCCAGAACCGGTCATTCATGCGCGTCTACCAAGTTGGCATTCAGAACGGCGCGACAGGCTAGAACCCACTATTCAGTGCAGTCGTCCTGTAAATCGCTCTTCAGGGAATCCGGCAGCTGCAACGGCTTCGGCTTTTATCAGCGTGCCATCGAAATCTGCCGGCTTATCTAGCCCTATCCGTGCGCTGGTGCAGTAAAGCGTTTCATAACCAGCTCCCGCTAACACCGGGCAAGTTGTCTGAATACACTGGGAGTCGATCACGCTGTCAACTTTGCCGTCAGTCGCGTAACGCACAACTCTGCTACCGCCCCATTCCGCATTCCAGAGAAAGCCCTGCGCATCAATACAAGAACCGTCTGGAGCACCCTGACCGTTGACTGTAGTGAATACACGCTGGTTTTCTAGCGACGGGTAATCGCAGCAGAAAATGCATCCTTGCAGGGAGTCCGCGTAATACATGGTGGAACCGTCCGGGCTAAAACAGATGCTGTTCGGGATCGCCACATCGGGAAGGTCCAGCGTTTCTGTCTCGAGCGTCGCGGCATTGAGCTGGTGAAATCTGCCTATGGTTTGCACCGGCACGCCGGTGTCCATAGTGCTGAATACGAAGTTTCCCATACGGTCGCAGCGGCCATCATTGATCCGGGTTCCTGCCACGCCAGGGGTGGCTGTGATTTTGCTGAAACGACCAGTGCTCAGGTTGTAGTAGCCCAGGCAGGATGCCAGCCCCATCAGCAATACGTCTTCATCTGCCGTGAGGGCAAATGACCCCAATGGCTCCGGCAGTGGCCAGCGCTGCACTTCGCCGTTTACGGGATCCAGAGCAAGCAACTCGCAGGCCGGGATGTCAGTCCAGAACAGACGCTCCGTTCTTTCACACCAGACAGGGCACTCGCCAAGAAGACAGGTGGTGCCGGTTAGGGTTTTAAACATGGTTGCGTCCTACGAAACAGGATGGGGCAAACAAGGCAGTCAGTTGGAGAAAAGCGCTGACCACCTGTCACCGAACAGGGCGATGGCCAGGCCTGCGAGCATCACCATCGACCCGGCCAACTTGATGAGAGACACCGGCCTTTCCGATGCCCCCATCAAGCCGAAATGATCGATAACCAGTGAAGAGATAATCTGACCTGCGATAGCGAGGCCCAGCAGGGCTGACAGACCGATTTTTGGCGCAAGCACCACATAACTAAGCAAGGCACCGGCACCCAGCAGACCGCCCAACAGGCTCCACCAGGGCTGGGCAGGTATAGCCGCCAGTGAGGCCACTATCCCGCCGCGCATCAATGAAAAGAAGCCCAGGCATACCGCACCTGCAGTAAATGAGAACAGCGCCGCCGCTACGGAATCTCCACCCACACCTTTAGCGAGTTGACCATTCAGCGTGGTCTGCAGGGTAATGCCAAGCCCCGCGGCGATGGCCAGCAGGTAGTAAGCTGCGTTCATCTCGCGCCCCCTTACTTGGCTGACTCAAGCGGCATGAATGTCTCGGCAAAAATATCGGGCTGGTAGCCTGCGGCAGCAAACAGATGCTCACGGGACTCGTCGATTGCTGCACGCAGCCTTGCGCTGTCCACGCCCAGCACCTTGCCGCCGCGTTTGACGATGCACCCGCCAATCATGACTGTGTCGACATTGCTGCGTTCGGCCGCGTGTACCACGGTGCCGAATGCGTTGCCTGACGGGTAAAGGTTGATGTCCTGCGTGTTTATAAGGATCAAGTCGGCCTGTTTGCCGGGGGCCAGGCTGCCGACTTTCTCCTGCAATCCGGCGCAGGCAGCGCCGTCGAGAGTGGCGGCTTTGAGCAGGCCATGAGCAGGCAGGGTCACCGGATGATGTTCTGCGCCGCAGCAGCGCTGCTGATGCATGCCCATGACGCGCTGCAGGTAGAAAGCCACCCTCATCTCCATGAACATGTCACCGCTGTAGGAGGTTTCGTTATCGACACTCAGCCCCGGGCTGATGCCGTGGCGCTGGGCCGACTGCATGGCGAACATTCCATCTTCAATGCCGTAGTGGGCATCTGAACGCGGGCATACGTTGACCCGCACGCCAGCCTCGCTAAGGATTTTCCAGCCGGCGTCCGGCAGCGAGGTGCAGTGGTTGAAGATGTTATCGGGACGCAGCAGGCCCTCGCGATGCAAACCCTCCAACTCAGCTGCCATGTCCCCGCCAAAAAATTCGGTGATGATCGGCAGCCCCAGACGCCTGGCCTCAGCCCACAGCTCAGGTTCAAGCTGTGCCATCACCGCCAGCGAGAGCAGCGGGTTGTCACCGTTATTGACGTATTTTTCCTGGAGACGCTCCAGGTTGCCGGGCCAGTGGGCTTTGTCCCACTCACCGGAAACTGGCGCACCGGAGGCGTGTACAGATCGGATACCAGCATCAAGCAGCGCCTCTACCGCAGCATCGGAGTGCGCGCCGGTACGGCTGTTGTGCGAGTTATCGACCACGGTCGTGATGCCCGCATCGATGCAGCCCAATGCAGTCAGCAGGTTGCCGATATACATGTCAGCCGGGCGATAGTATTTGGCGAACGAGAAGTGCGTGGCGTTGCAGTAGTCTTCCAGGGTTTCGGCATTCGGATTGATTCGACGCAGTTGGCCCTCCCATGAGTGACGATGCGTATCGACCATGCCAGGCATGGCAATCATACCGGATGCCTCGATAACCACGGCGTCGCCAGCCTCGATGTTTTCACCTATGGCCGTGATGGTGCTGCCTTCGATAAGGATATCGCCGCGCGCCAGATTGCCAATATCGCCATCCATGCTCAGCACAGTGGCGCCGCGGATAAGGGTGCGGGCGGCCGGAGCGGCCGGGGCCTGCACAATGCTGCGGTTATATTTAGCCATTTTCTGTACACCTCTTCAAATTTCGTTGGAAGCAATGTACGCAATGCGGTACCGCGGGAAAAAGATGGTTAAACTGTTTTTATTATTCAATATTTACGAATAATAACGACTTCCCCCGATCACTGCTTTGAGGTTGCTAACAGTCATGGACCGTATTCAAGCGATGCAGGTTTTCGTACGTGTGGCTGAAGCAGGAAGCTTTATCCAGGCGGCGCAGACGCTCTCACTGCCGGCCTCGACAGTTACCAGCAGCGTTAAAAGTCTTGAGAAGTACTTGCAGGTACGCCTGCTGAACAGAACAACGCGGCGTGTCAGCCTGACCTCTGAGGGCGCACAATATTTGGCGCAATGCCGGGAAATATTGGAGCTGATCGAACACACAGAGACCAGCCTGACGGATTCCGTAAAACGGCCACAGGGGCGTTTGCGTGTCGATATGCCGGGTGGCATTGCACACTTCATCGTCATGCCAAACCTGCAAGACTTCTACAGGCGCTACCCAGATATCTACCTGATGATAGGCGTCAACGATCGGCAGGTTGATCTGGTTCAAGAGGGTGTCGATTGCGTTATTCGTACAGGCGAGCTCGATGACTCAACGCTCGTTGCGCGCCCACTCGGTCGGTTTCGCTGGGTAACCTGTGCGTCTGCCGCCTATCTCGAAGAGAACGGCACTCCGCAAAATCCGCAAGATTTGTCTCACCACCGGGCCATCCATTACTTCTCGGGCCGCGCAAGGCAAGCAGGTGAAATGCGTTTTGCCCGTGGTACCGAAAAAATCTCAGTCCCGGTGAACGGCACAGCGGCCGTCAACGAGACTGGGCTTTACATCAAAATGTGCCTTGAAGGCTTCGGGCTGGTGCAGCTCGCTGAGAATGTGGTCAGCGAGCATCTGCGAGAAGGGCGACTGGTCGAAGTGCTTGCTGACTGGCAGCCCGCATCGGTTCCTGTGCACCTGCTATACCCGCATCAGCGCTTTTTATCGCCAACTGTGAGCGCATTCGCTGACTGGATTGCTGGGCTTGTTCGCGACGATGATTCAGCAGATTCAAGTTGAACGTTGCGCCCGGCCAGCATGCCGGTGAATGCGCCGGCTACGGAGATTGCGGCTGTGATCAGCAGCGGTGCTGTCCAGCCACCGGTCCAGTCGTGCAGTTGGCCCAGCAGCAAGGGGCCTGCGGCTGCCATCAGGTAGCCGACGCACTGCGCCATTCCTGAAAGTGCCGCCGTGTCACCGGCATTTTTTGTGCGCAAGCCGATGAAGGTCAGGCCGAGCATCATGCTGGCACCAGAGCCGAAGCCCAGGACCGCGGCCCACAACATGGCGTAGTCTGGCGCGTAAATGAGCCCGATCAGGGATGAGGCGGTTAACAGGCTGACGGTAGCGGCTGCCAGTTTCTGGTCTTTGAGACGACGAAGCGTGGCCGCCAGAATCAAGCCGGGAATGGCCGTGGTCAGTTGAAGCGTGCCGTGTACCGTGCCTGCTTGCTCCGGGGATATGCCATGGTCCATCAGAATGGTCGGCAGCCAGCCGACGGCGACATAAAAAGGCATCGCGTTCAGCCCCATGAACAGCGTGACCTGCCATGCCAGCGGCGAACGCCAGACGGCCACGGTTGGCGCTTGTTTCGGACCGGACAGATTTACGTGTTCGTGTTTTTTCAACTGCGGAAGCCACACCACCATCGCCAACAGAGGGGCTGCGACCAACAAACTCAGGGCAATCGGCCATTCCCATGATTGGGTCAGCGGAATTATCACAGCTGAACCGACAGCGCCTGCTGCGCCCATTGTGATGGAGTAAGCGCCGGTCATGGACGCCATTTTTGTTGAAAAGTCGCGTTTGATCAGGCCGGGCAGCAGCACGTTGCCCAGGGCGATCCCGGTGCCTATCAATACCGCACCGGCGTACAACGCCCAGGCACTGCCTGCGGAGCGGAGCAGGATGCCCGCTGAAATGACCAACAGTGCACCGAAAAGCGTGCGCTCGATGCCGAACCTGCGGGCGACCGATGCGCTGAGCGGGGAGAAGGCTGCAAAGGCAAGTAATGGCAGTGAAGTAAGCAGGCCTAGAGCTGAGGCGCTCAAGCCAAAATCATTCTGGATCAGCGGCAAAACGGGCGCGATGCTGGTAAAGGGAGCGCGCAGGTTCACGGCGATAAGCAGAATGCCTGCGACGAGCGCGATGGCATGCCACTTGTTTTTTGTATCTGACATATTCTTTATCTGTCCTCTTAAAAGAAGACAAATGTAGAGAACTTCAGAATCGTCTAATATAGATATCAAGACACCTGATATCTAAATTATGCCAAGCTCAAAAAATGTCGTTTCCTCGCCGGAAGATTTCGATTCAGACCTTTTCGCCCAGGCAGCGATTGCGCTCAAGGTTGCGCCTGACCTCAATGGTTCGGGTGCCCGTCCGCATGATCATCGCAAAGGCCAGCTGATCCTGTCTTTGCATGGCGCAGTGAGCTGTGAGGTGCAAAATGCACTCTGGCTTGTCCCTCCCCAGCACGCCGTATGGATCCCGGGCGGCACGCCGCACAGTTGCCGAGTGACCGAAAACGCCCGGACCTGCTTTCTGTTCGTTGAGCCCGGTGCGGCAGCCATGCCTGAAGAATGCTGCACGGTTGCCATTACGCCCCTTGTTCGGGAGATGATCCTGCATCTCGCTGAACAGGAACCTGCTTACCATTCCGAGAGCAAGACAGCGCGACTGGTTGCAGTGCTGCTTGAGCAGCTTTCCGATGCTCCGCTGAAAGAGCTGCATTTGCCGATATCAGACCACCCCAAGATCAAACAAATTGCGGATACGCTCTTCTCAGATCCAGGTGACCGAACCACGTTGCGCGAGTGGGCCACTCGTCTTGCAACCAGTGAACGAACGCTGGCCAGGCTTGTAGAAAGCACGACCGGGCTGAGCTTCGGACGCTGGCGCCAACAGTTGCATTTGATGATCGCACTGAGTCATTTGGCGGAGGGGGTTTCAGTGCAACGTGTGGCAGGCATTCTGGGATATGACTCTGTTAATGCCTTCATCACGATGTTCAAAAAAGCCCTGGGTAAACCGCCTACTCAGTATTTCTCCTCGCTGCGTTGATGCTCCGGTGGCTGATACAGAGCGCCAAGGTTGTAGAGTGATCGGGGTATGTCCGCTTCTGGCCGACTGTGTTGAAAAAGTCGATTCTCCCAAAACACTCGAATATTGATGGATGAAAATACCGCTGTTGCACGCTGCTACGTTAAATCCGAGCCTTGAAAACCTTCTGCTAAAAACTCAGATTTCAATCTCAGGCGCGTGCTTTTCTGGTGTGGAATTCAAAGCCGACTTTTTCAACAGAATCGGCCGTTTTCTGCCAGTCGTGAAGGGCAGAGATCGATCTAATGCTACCTGGCGAAAGTGTCAAGTAATGACGAACCGACAGCAAGGAGCTCACCAGCTCGTGCGACAACATCAAGAGTCTCGTCTTTACCCGGACAGTGGGTGCCGCGCGCCTTTACAGGCGCTGACGCAGCCAATCGCCATACCCTAATACGACGAAAAATAGAGGGCATGGCGCAAAAGTCGCCGAAAAAAGCATTTTGCGATGAGTGCCTTCCATTTGATGGGCGTTAGCATGGGACTAACGGCTTTTTTCGTCTCGAGGTGAGTATCCAAAAGCTTCCTTGAACCGGACGGAAAAAAGCGCCTGGCTGGAAAAACCACAGTTGTAGGCCACTTCCGCAATGGTCGTGGGCCGAGCCTTGTGCAGCGCATTCTCGCGCAGAAGCTTTTGAGCGTGCCTTAGCCGAGCAAGACGGAGTTCTCGCCCGAACGTCGTATCGTGAGCCTGGAAAACCTTGTGGACATAGCGGATGGAAACGCGGTGAGCTTGAGCTGCTCGTTCAGGTGCAAGATCCGTGTCGTGAAAGTTTGCCGCGATATACGCCATCACACGGTGAAAGAAGTGATCGATGACCGTTCGTGAATCCCCCGCTGCATCGGTCTCCGGTACATCCATCATCAAGAAAGCCAATTCCAGCAATCCTCTCTCCAAGCTTCTGACATGCTCGGGGGAAAGGCAGGAGGCGTTTTCCGATGCTTGCAACGCGAATTGCGTTAGCAGCGGGACGAAACGCGAATTGGCGACGTCGACGCGGCCACAACGCGCATCAATTTTCGGACACATTGCCCTGAATTGGTCAGCTGGTATTTTGACTGTTACGTTTCTCGTACCGTTGGGGATATCCAGCTGATAGGTTTCTGCGGAATTGAAGACAGAGACCTGGCCTGGCGCAACGTCTCCAAATCGACCCAGGTGTGTGAACTGCTCAGTTTGCATGGTCGGCATGACTAGCGCGAAAAAATCCGAATCATCGCATCCGGCATGTACTTTGCGGCGCACAGCCCGTTGCGCATCAGCGGCAAAGCGGGTAATTCCGACCGCGCCGATCTGGGTGGATTCAATGACTCCGCAGAACGATGCCGGGTTGTAGGCCGCCACGTCTATCGGGTAGTAGACATCGCTCATGAAATCCTGCCAGGCAGCAAGACGTCTTTGTGGATGAACCTCGCCCGTCGAGAACCGGGTTATCAAATGTAACGAATCCACACGCCCTCCTAAAAGAATCACTGCCTTAGAATTTCTAGCAAGCCCTATGCCATGACTTCAAGGCCACCTTAGTCAGCCGTCGGAAGCCCCGTGTGATATTTCGATAATAACCGGCGGATGACTAAGTCCAGCTTAAGCAGACCAATGGTGCGGAAACAGAGGTATGCCGTGAGCCGTTGCTCTGTATGTGAGCCGGTTGCGAGCAAAGACCAGACTCGTGCACCCACTTTGCGCACCCGTGCACGCTGACGAAAATCTTGGTTCTCTCATGCGATAGATCGCGGGGGGCGGTCCATCGGACGATATCGCTACCGGTACAGGGGGTCAGCGTATCTCCTCCGGACCATCTCTCCGCAACGCGGCCAGGCGCATTTTTGGATATCTGCGCAATCTACTGACAAGCAAGAGAAAAGTATGCACACAACAATAACTACCGCACCGAGGGAATGACCATGCGTACCTCCTCAGATCGCGAAGCTGAATTGGCCGCTTTGTTCCAGGCTCGGTTTTTTGAGCGCCTGCGTGACAACTGCGACTCTGGCGTGATCGGCGCCTACGAACGGTCTCCGCTCGGGCCACACGATGACAAGACTCGAAGGGTCGTGCGTGGGCTGGGCGGGGCGTCTATAGCCGGCAAGGCGATTGTCATTTCGCTGGGTATCGACGGGCCATGGGGCGTAGGGAACATTGTGATTGGAGAGCCAGGCAACTTCTTTCGAAGTCCAGGCATTTTCCTGACTTACGACGACGCATTGCGTCACGTTTTTTCGCTTCGATGCCGAGCCCTTTTCGCTACCGAGTCGCGCGAAACGGATTCTCAGTCGCATAACGGATGAAATGAGAATGAACCAGGTCAGTCAGCAAATTTTCGGCTATAGCGACGGATTCTCTGTGTCGCCGGGTGAAAGTCTTTCTTTCAAGGTAAGTTGCGAAGGGGTCGCGCGATATTACGCCTCGCTTGTGAAGCTTCGACACGGGTTTACGGGGGAGTCGGGCCCCGGTTTCCTTGAGACGCCTTTTGAGTCGTCGTTCGAAGGAAGCTACGAGGGTATCCAGCATGTGTGCCAGCCGGGCTCTTATGTGGAATTCACTGACACGCAAGGACTTCTGCGATCCCCTAACGGTTTGGTTATTGAAGCCCATGTCTATCCGACACTGCCGCAAGGCACACGCTCGGGCAACTTCGGGGCCTACCACGTAACACAGAACTCATTTGAGAGTGATTCGAGTCTACAGGCCATTTTGGGAAACTGGTCCGTGGCAAGTTGTTCTGGCTACGCCCTTGTACTGGAGGAAGGGCGGCCAACGTTTATATGGGTGGCAGATGGTGAGACAAAGAAAGTTTCATTGGCAACGCCACTTATTGCACACCAGTGGTATCGCGTCATAGTCAGTGTCAAATCGGATGCCGGGACGGTCTGCCTGGAGCAGACACCAATCGACAACATCATGAACCGTCTCTCAGCGAGTGCCAGTGCCTTGCGCGCAGAATCACGTACTGTCCCGTTCGGCGCGAGACTGACTGAAAGCCAACTCCCCTTCAGGATCGGGGCGCTGGCCTGTCAGCAAGACGGTCGATGGCTGGCGAATGCCGCCTACAACGGAAAAATCGGTGGAGTCCGCATTCTGCGTCCCTCTCTCGGCGATGCGGCTGTTTCCGAGCTGGCCGCCTGGCACTTTGGCAAGAGCCTTCGTGACGATGGCCTGTTACTCAGCGATGTTGTAGACGTGTCCGGAAACGGTTTGCATGGACGCTGCTTCAACGCGCCGACACGGGGAGTGGCGGGCCATAGGTTTAAGGGGTTGAGCGACGACTTTCGGCGGGCACCTGACGAGTTTGATGCGATCCATTTTCACGACGATGACATCACCGACGCCCAGTGGCCAACGGCGTTCAAGATTCAGGTCCCGGACGATCTCGCGAGTGGTGTATACGCCGCGAAACTGAGCAGTGCAGGCGTTGAACAATACATCCCGTTTTTCGTCAGGCCGGGACGCCAGAAACGCGAAGTGGCGGTGCTTTTCTCTACGGCGACTTATCTGGCGTACGCCAACGACCGAATAGCCTTTGAAGCCAATGGCGCGGAAATCATCGTCAGTCGGACACCGATCATTGATCGTCAAGATCTGACGCTTCAAGACCATCCTGAATTCGGTCGTTCCTGTTATGAAATCCATAACGATGGCTCTGGCGTCGTCTTCGGCAGCACTCGGCGCCCCATCCTGACGCTCAACCCCAAACACCGCGCCTGGTTCCAGGCAGAGGGCGTATGGGGGCTTCCTGCTGATCTCTGCATCGTTCATTGGCTCGACACAATCGGTTGTGAATTCGACGCGCTGACGGATGAAGACCTCGATCGCGAAGGCGTCGACCTGCTCAAGGACTACAAGGTTCTAATCACGGGCAGTCATCCAGAATACGTGACACGCAACGAAATCAACGCGATCGAGGCTTTCACCGGGAACGGCGGACGCTTGATGTACTTGGGAGGAAACGGTTTTTTCGCAACCGTTTCATTTGATCCGGAAGAGCGGCATGTCATGGAGTTGCGCAGGTCAGACGCGGGTACACGCCCCCACGAGTCGCCGTTTGGCGATCGCCGCCACCAGACCTCCGGTGAAATGGCCGGTCTATGGCGCAACAAGGGTAAGGCGCCGCAGCGACTACTAGGCGTGGGGTTCGCCGCGCAAGGCTTCGACCGCTGCACGTATTACGAACGCCTCACCGACAGCTACGACCCACTCGCCGCATTTGCGTTTGAAGGGATTGGCAGTGACGAGCGCATTGGCGACTTTGGAATCATGGGCGGTGGTGCCGCCGGCGCGGAGATCGACCGGTACGATCCGTCATTAGGGGCCCCACCGGGTGCGCTTGTCCTGGCGACTTCCGGGCCATTGTCGGATGCCTATCTTATCGCCGCCGAGGACGTCTACGAATCAATCCCTGGCATTGGCGGGACCGAGCAGTCTCGCGTTCGCGCGGACATCGTTCTGTGTCCATTGCCAGGAGGGGGCGGCGTGTTCTCAGTGGGATCAATTGCCTACAGCGGTTCACTTTCCCACAACCGTTACGACAACAATGTCGCGCGACTCACCGGCAATGTGCTCAAGCGGTTCCTGCACCCTGAAGCGCTGGACGTCATCATCGATTGCAATTGACCGTCCATCAGATGCATGAGTGCGGAGCCCGGCCGATGCTTGGCCTCGGGGTGCGGACCATGCTGCGGTGCATACATTGATCGGACCCAAGGGGCAGCCACGCCCGGCTGCTCTTAGGGCGCGACAAGTTCATGGCAATAGAAGGCGACGTGCACTCACACGAAAAGCGCGGTTCGCTGGTTCGATAGTCGACAGTAAGAGGGGCTCCTAAACTGAATTCATCGAACGTCAAAAGACCCATCTTGGTGTTTGAGTGAATAGGTCCTTTCCAGTCCCGATGTGCAAATAACAAAAGCGGTACGCGGTTCCACAGCAAATGCTGGCGACACGCGGCAACCGTACCTAAATAGTGTCCGGGTGAAAATCCGGGCCAATCGTCAAGGGGCAACAAAAATGAGCGATACCTTGGTCGTACCCAGTGATAATGGTCAACTCAGCAAGAAACTTTCGCTGACGGACGTCCTTGTCTACGGGTTGCTTTACTTCGTTCCGATTGCTCCTGTCTCTGTCTTTGGAGCGATTCATAACACGTCCAATGGACTGACCGCGCTGACCTATACGCTGGCCGCCATCGCGATGGTGTTCAGTGCGATCAGCTACAGCGAAATGGCGAAACGAATTCCTCTTTCTGGATCGGTCTATTCCTATGTGACAAAGGGCACCAATGCCACATTCGGCTTTATGGCGGGATGGGCCATCCTGCTGGACTATCTGTTGCTTCCCGCGTTGCTGGCGGTTCTAGGTGCAGCGGCCTTGCAACCTTTGTTTCCCAGCATCGACAAGGTGGTTTGGTTAGGGATTTTCGTCGCTGTGCCCATGATCGTTAATCTGTTCGGTATCACCGTTAATGTGAATGTGGGAAAGGTGCTGCTGGTCATCCAGCTGGTTGTCCTCTCGATTTTCATCGTGTTTGCGGTTGGCCTTATCGCCGGAGGAACGGTTTCCAAGGAGCAACTGTTAGCGCCTTTCTATAACCCGTCGCAATTCAGTATGTCCGCCGTGTTTGGCGCCGTACCAATCGCCGCTCTGAGCTTTATCGGTTTTGATGCTGTTTCGACGCTGAACGAGGAGGCCGAGGGGGGCGGTAAAACCGTATCGCGGGCGACGATGTTGTTGCTGGTGATCGTGACCGTGCTGTTCGTTGCGCAAGTCTACCTGGCGTCTGTGTTCGTTCCCCTAGGGTCGAAATATCAGGACGGCGCCGTTGATGTTGCCTTTTACACGGTCAGCACCCAAGTGGTGGGGACGTGGTTCCTGCCGGTCATCACGTTGACGAATGCACTAATAGCTTTGCTGGCTAATGCACTTATCTCCCAGGCCACCACGACAAAAGTCATCTACTGCATGGCACGCGATAAAAAGCTGCCTCGTGTGCTCGCCAAACTTAATAAAAATGAAGCACCAACGACCGCGTTATACCTGGTCGCTGCGCTCTCGCTGGTGATTGCCATTGTCGGCAAAGACCAGATTGAAACCATCGTAACGATGGTCACGTTCGGCGCATTGTGTGCCTATGTGATGTTGCATGCTTCTGTCATTGCTTTCTTCAGGGGTAAGACTGATCGCTCTTTC
This sequence comes from Pseudomonas sp. B19125, assembly GCF_044218855.1. Lineage (NCBI taxonomy): Bacteria > Pseudomonadati > Pseudomonadota > Gammaproteobacteria > Pseudomonadales > Pseudomonadaceae > Pseudomonas > Pseudomonas sp. B19125. The sequence goes on along the minus strand of NZ_CP162589.1, from coordinate 3,718,914 downwards.
TTCAGACATCTCGTTTCCCCTGTACTGGGTGCGGCCGTCCTCTGCTACGCACTGTTCAGCGCGAACTCGAACGCCCAACTCGTCGGTGTCGCATGGCTCGTACTCGGTGGCATCGTCGCGTGGATTCTGAAAGGCAAGAACTCGTTGGACATACCCGTATAGAGCCCCTCTGTGACTTTAAGGCTGCATGAAAAACCATGTGGCCGATACGCAAACCTGTCGTGACTCCCCAACTGGACGGCTGACTTAGTCAGCAACTTATTGTCCGTTAAATCTAAATTCTTTCTGAGTGCAGGCATCTCGCGCCTGCACTCATTGGAGACGCCTATGCACATTAAAATGCTCATCAACGGCGAATTGGTCGCAGGCGAAGGCGAGCGACTCGCGGTAATGAACCCTTCTCTGGGGACCGCACTAGTGGACATTGCTGAGGCTACGCCCGCGCAGGTTGATTGCGCAGTGCAAGCCGCTGACGCCGCCTTCGAAAGCTGGTCCCAGACCACGCCAAAGCATCGCTCGCTGTTGTTGCTCAAACTGGCTGACCTCATCGATAGCCATGCCGTAGAACTGGCCCGGCTGGAATCGAATAATTGTGGCAAGCCTTACGCGGCCGTCTTGGGCGACGAACTGCCTGGCGTGTCCGATGTGTTTCGTTTCTTCGCGGGTGCGAGTCGGTGTTTGCAAGGCTCGGCGGCGGGCGAGTATTTGCCAGGCCATACTTCGATGATTCGGCGCGATCCCGTGGGTGTCGTCGCCTCGATCGCGCCTTGGAACTATCCACTGATGATGGCCGCGTGGAAGCTGGCTCCCGCCTTGGCGGCCGGCAATACCGTTGTCCTCAAGCCTTCCGAACAGACACCGCTGACGGCGCTTAAGTTAGCCTCGTTAATGGTCACGGTTTTCCCTGCTGGCGTGGTCAATGTTGTGTTCGGACGAGGGCCCAATGTAGGAAAGCCGCTCACTACCCACGAGAAAGTGCGGATGGTCTCACTGACGGGGTCAGTGGCCACCGGCAGTCATATCATCGCCGGCACCGCTGACACCGTTAAGCGTATGCATATGGAATTGGGAGGCAAAGCCCCCGTCATCATTTTCGACGACGCAGACATCGATGGGGCTGTAGAGGGCATACGTAGTTTCGGTTTCTATAACGCCGGCCAGGATTGCACCGCAGCCTGCCGGATCTATGCGCAAAAAGGCATTTACGCTCGCCTCGTTGAAAAGCTCGGCATCGCCGTATCCAGTATCAAGTTTGGTCTTCAGGATGATCCTGAGACTGAGCTGGGGCCTCTGATCACCCAACAGCACTTGGACCGTGTTGTCGGCTTCGTGGATCGAGCACGGTTACTGCCACACATAGAAGTCGTGACGGGCGGGAAACGCGTGGAAGGTCCCGGTTACTTCTTCGAACCCACGGTACTTGCCGGCGCGCGACAAGACGACGAAGTGGTGCGCCGGGAGATTTTCGGCCCGGTGGTTTCCGTGACCGAATTTGAAGACGAGGCGCAGGCACTGTCTTGGGCAAACGACTCTGATTATGGCCTGGCATCATCGGTGTGGACCTCTGACGTAGGACGAGCTCACCGTCTTGCGGCGCGCCTGCAGTACGGCTGCACTTGGGTCAATACCCATTTCATGCTGATGAGCGAGATGCCACACGGTGGTGTAAAGCAATCCGGCTACGGCAAAGACATGTCGATGTACGGATTGGAGGATTACACCGTGATTCGCCACGTGATGGTCAAGCACTGACCGAACTTTAGCGCCGTCTCTGCAGCCGCCCACACGAATGCTGAAACGCACAACCGCGCAGTCTTGCTTTTGCAGGCTGCGCGTAGTGCCAACGCCGAGTAGGTGGAAGCACTTATCTGACTGACAAAACATATTGTTCATCCATGAAGCAGACCATCCGCACTTTCTCGTGGGTAGTGAGCGGCTTTCCTACAGTGGGCCCGCGTCCGAACACAACATTGACCACGCCAGCAGGGAAAACCGTGGCTATTAACGAGGCTAACTTAAGCGCCGTCAGCGGCGTCTGGGCCATGCAGCCGATTTCGGTAACGCCAAGTTCGAAGCTTGCCTTGTAACCGCCAAATCATCACAGACAAACTTGCCCTTCCAGTCTTTCAGGAAGTTGCGAGCATGTTCTCCGGCACGAGTAGGGCAGAAGTCGTAAACCACCGCTGCCAAGTCCGAGAACTGGCTGGTAGCTTTACGCCTCTGTCGCAGTTGTCGGAACTAGTTCAAGCCGCCCTGACACAAGTATTTTATGTGCATGTAGTCTTCCAGGCCGTAACGTGAACCCTCACGGCCATACCCCGACTCTTTGACACCCCCAAACGGGGCGGCCTCTGCGGCGATAGCTCCTTCGTTGATGCCCACGATGCCGTACTCAAGCGCCTCCGATACGCGCCAGACGCGTTTGACATCCTGGGTGTAAAAGTAGGCCGCCAACCCGAATGGAGTGTCGTTGGCCAGTTCGATCACTTGCGCTTCAGTCGTGAAGCGGAAAATGGGTGCCACGGGGCCGAATGTCTCTTCATTGCAGAGTTCCATGTGCGAGGTCGCATTGATCAACACTGTCGGCGCGTAGTAGTTCGGACCGTCTGCGACAGCATCGCGAATACGTCGACCGCCAGTGGCGATTTCTGCGCCTTTAGAAACAGCGTCATCCACGTGGCGGGCGATCTTGTCGATGGCGCGCCCGTTGATCATCGGACCAATCTGAGAATCGCCGTGGGAGGCTGGCCCAACCTTCAGCGCACTGACCCTTGCTACTAGCTTTTGCACGAATTGATCATGAACAGCGTTCTGCACGTAGATCCGATTGGGGCACACGCAGGTCTGACCGCCGTTGCGAAATTTGGAGGCCATGAGGCCGTCCACTGCAGCATCGAGGTCCGCATCATCAAAAACAATGAATGGGGCATTGCCGCCCAGTTCAAGCGAGCACTTTTTCAAGGTGTCGGCTGACATTCGGGCCAGATGTTTGCCCACTGGCGTCGACCCTGTAAAGGTTATTTTGCGCACCCGTGAATCCGCCAGCCAAGCGTTTACCACTTCGGGGGTACGCTCGCGCGAAGCGGTGACGATGTTCAGTGTTCCTGCCGGAAAACCTGCTTCTTCCGCCAGGCGCACAAGCGCCAGGGACGTCAGTGGCGTGTCTTCGGCGGGCTTGCAGACGACGGTGCAACCGGCTGCCAGTGCTGGCGCGATCTTGCGGGCAATCATCGCCGCCGGAAAATTCCAGGGGGTGATCGCTGCGACCACGCCAACAGGTTCCTTGATTGCAGTCATGCGGCGACCCGAGACCGGTGCCGGGATCACATCGCCATAAGAGCGCGTCGCCTCCTCGGCGAACCACTCAACATAGCTGGCGGCGTAGATCACTTCGCCGCGCCCCTCTGCGAGCGGTTTTCCCTGCTCCAGGGATATGAGCCTACCCAAGTCTTCCTGATGCTCCAGAATTAGATCGTTCCAGCGTTTGATCAATTGCGCGCGCTGCTTGGCAGGGGTGCTTCGCCAGGCAGCAAAAGCCGAATGCGCGGCATCGACGGCTTCACGGGCGTCAATCGCATTGCTGTCGGGCACTTGGGAGATATAGCTGTCGTCGGCCGGGTTGGTGACCGCCAGCAGCGCCTCTGGATCTCTGGTGCGCCAATGGCCGCCAATGAAATTCTGCGTTCGAATCAGGTCAGTGCGGGTCAGTTTCAAGCTCATGCCGAGGCTCCTTAAATGTGTGCAAACAGGTTGGTTCAGCTGACGATGCCCAGGTGCCAGGGCACGAACTCGTGATCCCCAAGCCCTAACAATTCGCTCTTGGTCGAGGCGCCTGAGGCCGCCTCCAGGATGTGCTCGAAGATGCGTTGCCCCATCTGCTCAACCGACAATTCATCGTCCAGAATGAGGCCGCAATTAATGTCGCTATTCTCGTCTTCAGACCGCAGCAGCGATGGCCTTGCCCAGCGATTCAGTGTCGCCGGTGCCACCGATGTCGGCGGTCAAGGGTGCATTCTCCGGGCCCATCGCAAGCACGGTTTCGATCGCGGTCAGCACTGCGGCACCCGCTTCGGGATGGCCCAGGTGTTCGAGCATCATCGCACCGCACCAGATCTGCCCGACCGGGTTGGCGATGCCTTTTCCGGCGATGTCGGGCGCCGAACCATGCACCGGCTCGAACAGGCTCGGGAAGTTGCGCTCCGGGTTGATGTTGGCCGAGGGGGCGATGCCGATCGTGCCGGTGCACGCAGGGCCCAGGTCGGAAAGGATGTCGCCGAACAGGTTGCTTGCCACTACCACGTCGAACCAGTCCGGGTGCAGGACGAAGTTCGCAGTGAGAATATCGATGTGGTACTTGTCGACATTGACGTCGGGATACTTGTTGCCCATTTCCACGACGCGCTCATCCCAGTACGGCATGGTGATCGCGATGCCATTGGATTTGGTCGCCGAGGTCAGGTGCTTCTTCGGACGGCTTTGCGCCAGGTCGTAGGCGAACTTGAGGATACGGTCGACGCCGACACGGGTCATCACGGTTTCCTGCAGCACGATCTCGCGATCGGTGCCGGGGAACATCTTGCCACCGACACTGGAGTACTCGCCTTCGGTGTTCTCGCGCACCACCCAGAAATCGATGTCGCCGGGCTTGCGGTTCGCCAGTGGGGCCTTCACGCCGGGCATGAGACGACAGGGGCGCAAGTTGACGTACTGGTCGAATTCACGACGGAACTGCAGCAGCGAATCCCACAAGGAAATGTGGTCAGGCACCACGTCCGGCCAGCCCACGGCGCCGAAGTAGATAGCGTCGTAGCCCTTGAGGGTGTCGAACCAGTCGTCCGGCATCATCTTGCCGTGAGCCAGGTAGTAATCGGCGCTGGCGAAGTCGAACCAGTCCCATCGCAATTCCAGATTGAACCGGGCAGCCACAGCGTCGAGTACACGCACGCCTTCGGGCATCACTTCCTTGCCAATACCGTCGCCGGGGATCACTGCAATTTTGTACTGGGTTCTGCTCATGGATTTGACTCCTGGGTTGATTGGGGCATGGATTTCAGTGTTTGCAGTGTCTTTGGATTAACAATTAGTCTTGCTAGAAAGCCAATCCTGGTTTTTAGGAAATCCATGCGCATGCTCGATGACCTGAGTTTCTTTCAGTTTCTGCACTGGCGTACTCAGCAACCTAGAATGGCTACCAACAGATCACAAGCTCTGCGCGACATCCGATTGAGCGATTATTTGTCGTTTAATCGTCGAGCAAACTATACAAATGAGAGGGTGGCAGGACCGTTTCTGGCATGGACTTGCCGACAGAAAGGAAGCGATGCCCGGTGCTCCCAGAGTTTCAGAATTGCATCCATGCAAGCGCTGCTGGCGCGCGCGACCTGGCCTGCATCCTCAGCATCCTCTAGCTCGCGCATCAACCTGGCGATGTAACTGGCCAGCCACCTGGCGAGTGGATCGTCGTTTCGTTCCATTAACTCGGCGGTCAGATCAGCGCCGAGCTTTAAGCAATGAATTTCATTTTCCAACAGCATGACCATGTCTTCACCTCCTTATACGCAGGCAAACGGCTTGCCTGTTTCAGATGGTTTGTACAAGAAGGCCCGGATCAACGTCCGATGGCACTCAGAAACTGATACCAGCCCGCAACGATCCGAACCACGAGTACCCATAATGGATAAAAAGGGATTCGGCGAGCTCGGTCCGCCCACATCAACCCTAGCTCCGGTGAGCTTCCTGCGATTACTTCGGTCACGTGTTTGCCGATGTACGAAGACATCGCCACACCCGTGCCGTTGTAGCCCATCGCATACACGACCCGATCATCCAGACCCCCCACCTGGGGCACGCTGTCGACCGTCAAAGTCAAAAGTCCCGACCATCGAGACTGATCGCAGTTATCAGGTCAGGTAGGGCCTGCGGGCTTAAACACCACATAGACCTTTCTCAGAGTTTCCTGAATCTCCCAGACACCTGAGATATTTCGAGGAAAAAACAGCGTATCTCCGCCTTTTATAGCGAGAGGTTCTCCATCAGTGGGTGTAAACGTACAAACCCCCGTCAGGATATGCATGACTTCAGCTTCGGTTAATTGACGCTCAAACCGTCCCGGGGTGCATTCCCATATTCCCGTTTTGTTTTCAGCCGCACCTTCAAGGTGAACCTCCATGCCACTCATGTTCTGGGCGGGTGTGCTCAGCGATCTTAAGGGCGCGCCAAGAGACTCCAACCCCTGTGCGACAGACGATTGAGCAATAATTTTTATCTTCATGGGCAGCCGACCGATTTGAATGGTGAGTGGATGACTGAGCCGTTTCTGAAACGGTTCTGCCCCAGGGAGGGAAACGATGCCCGGTGCTCCCAGAGTTTCAGAATGGCGTCCACGCAAGCGTTGCTGGCTCGCGCGACCTGGCCTGCATCCTGCGCTTGCTCCAACTCGCGCATCAATCTCGCGATGTAACTGGCCAGCCACATGGCGAGTGGATCATCGTTTAGTTCCATTAACTCGGCGGTCAGATCATCGCCGAGCTTTAAACAAGGGGTTTCATTTTCCAACAGCATGACCATGTCTTCACCTCCGTATACACAGGCAAACGGGCTGCCTGATCAGATGGTTTGTACAAGAAGGCCCGGATCACCGCCCGATGGCATCCAGAAACTGATACCAGCCAGCAACCAGCCGAACCACGGGCACCCGTAATGGATAAAAAGGGATGCGGCGAACGCGGTCCGCCCATATCAATCCCAGCTCAGGTGTGCTTCCTGCGACGACTTCGGCCACGTGTTTACCGATGTACGAAGACATCGCCACACCAGTGCCGTTGTAGCCCATCGCATATACGATCCGGTCATCCAGACGCCCCACCTGCGGCACGCTGTCGACCGTCAAAGCCACCAGCCCCGACCATCGATGGCTGATCGCAGTCTCGGCCAACGTCGGGAACTGCTTAATCATCGCCCTATGAAGCGCCTCGTATGCGGTACTCGACTCATCGGTACCAAAAGCTCCGCGACCGCCGTACAGCAGACGGTCGCCAGCCATGCGAAACCAGCGCATCATTCGGCGGGTTTCGGTGTAGCTGCGAGCATGCCTCAGCAACTGCAGCTCTTGCCCTGTCAGAGGCTCCGTCGCCAACATTGCTGAGCGAAAAGGCACCACACACTGGCGAACTGCATCTGTTACAGAGGTCAGCGTGGAATATCCATTGGTTGCCAACACCACCTGCTTCGCGGTGACCGTCCCGTGCGAGGTTTGCACTACGACGCCGTTCGCAACCCGGCGTATACCCGTGACCGGTGATGACTCACTCAGCGTTATGCCTTCTGCCTGCAGGCCACGGGCAAAGCCTCTTGCGAAATTCAGCGGGTGAAGCACACCTCCGCCAGTGTCCAGCACCCCGCCGACAAAGTCCGGGGAGCCGGTTTCTTCCTGCATCTGCCTGGCAGACATAACGTGCAAAGAGCGCTCGCCCAGCTCAGCAGCCAACCAATGCGCCTCCTGTGCGCAGTACGCCAGGGAAGTCGCGTTGTGCGCGCAATGCAGGCTGCCATTTTTGCGATACTGCGCAGCCTCCAGCGAGTAAGCCGCCACCAGCTCTTCGATGTGTTCCACTGACTCGAGGGACAGCCGCCGCATGATCTGCGCCATCTCAAGGCCATGGCGCGCGGCGACTCGGCTCAGAGGCAGGCGGTATTTAGCCGACACCACACCGCCGTTACGACCACTCGCTCCCCATCCGATCCGGCTGGCCTCCAACACAATCGGCGACAGTCCTTTCGCGGCCAGATACCTCGCTGTAGACAGTCCGGTGTAGCCACCACCGACGATCACCACATCGTATTGATGATCTCCCTCCAAAGGCTTGAGGACCGGTGGATCGATGGCCGTTTCCTGCCACAGTGACGCTACATCCGGGAACAGGGCGCGCGCAGTCATGACGGGGCGTCCTTAAGAAAAGCGGGCGGCGGGGTTAGCCAGTTCTGCTTCGACAGCATCTGCAAACTGCTGCATCGAATGGAAATGGAAGTCTGGCTTGGTGACCTTTGGAGGGACCGGCGTTGCGCCATAGCCTTCGATGTCATGGCGACGCTCAATCCAGCAGGTGGTGTAACCCGCTTCGCTCGCCACGCCGATATCGTGATACTGGCTCTGAGCGACATGCAGGATGTCGCGCTTCTGGAAGCCTGCTGCTGATTGACGCCCTTCGTTGAACGCGAAGTACAACGGATCGGGTTTGTGAACGCCGGTCTCTTCCGAGGTCAGGCTGTCGTGAAACGGGTGACCCAGTGTGTACTGGTACGCCGAGAACGACGTGCGGTCGACGTTGGTCATGGCCACCAGACGAAAATGCTTGCGCAGGCGTGCCAACGCATCCACCGAGTCGGCGAAGGCAGGCCAAGACACCACCGACGCCTGGAAACGATCACCTGCCGCCTTGTCGCTGATCAAGCCCAGTTCGGCAGCGAAAGCCTGGTAGATGTCGCTCATGGTGTACATGAAGCGATTAGGTGCACGCATCTCCCCCCGATATACATCATCGGCACGCTTGTAGGCATCGAAGATCGCGTCATCCGAAATATCATGGGCCTTGGCCCCGCCAATATTGCGCACTGCGGCAAGGATGCCGGCTTCGAAGTTAATCAGTGTGCCAACGACGTCGAACGTCAGTACTTTAAAATCTGTCATTTTCATGATGTATCTCCTGGTCAGAATGGTGGGGTTTGCCTTTGAAGCAGTGAATTGCGGGCACAAGAATGCGTCACAACGGCGCGACCGTGTGCTAGGTGTCGATTCAAAAGGGTTGAAGCATCAGGCTGGGCGTAGTGCCCCGGTCAATTGAACATCGCAGCGAAGCGCGCTTTGTTTTTGAGGTAGTAAGCGTCCACAACCTTATCGGCGGAACTGTCCTTAGCCTCCATCTGCATCGCTTCCAGATCGCTCAGCGGTAGCGTGTAGTGCCGCAGGAATGTGGCGACCTTCGGTTCGTCCTTGGTGAAGCCCAAACGAGAAACCACGTGAATGTGTTCGGTGCCACCAAAGATCTGTTTCGAGTCGGTGAGGTAGCGAAGCTTCCATTTGGCGAACATCCAATGGGGGTTCCACGCGTTGATGATCGACCATTTTTCGCGACTCTGATCTCGCGCAAGCTCAGACAGCATGCCCGCCTCTGAAGACGCCAAGAGTTTGTAGCCCTTCAGGCCGTATTCGGTGATCGCCTTTTCCGACAATTTGTACTGACCGTTGCCGGCTTCGGCCGAGAGGATGCGATTACCGAATTTCTCGGCGATGCCGGGTTTATTCAGGTCCTCAATGCTCGACACTTCACTGGCTGGAATGCTATCGGGTATGGCCCAGCCGATCTTTCCGTCGTATATCACGCCGAGATCTTCCACCTGACTGCTGTATTTCTCCCAGTAGGATTTATGAGCGCCGGGCAGCCACACCATTGGAATGACATCGACATTCTTGTTGGCCAGCGCCTGAAACTGGATGCCCAGATCAGCCATGACCAGCTTGACCGACCGACCGGTCTGATCCTCGATCACTTTTGCTGCCAGCTTGGCGGTGATCTCCGCGTCTGCCCAATTGATCCAGCCGATTCGGATCGGTGGCTGCTCAGCGCTGGCTGGCATCACGTGCAACACTGAACACGCTAAGACACCCAATAAAACCTTGAACGCTTGCTTTACGCGCATTTGCTTATCTCCAAAAATTAAGATACTGCTTGGTAATGGCACGGAGGCAGATCGAATAGTGGGCAACGTAAGCATCGGGGGCGTGCCTGACGCCCTGATGGCTATCTGGCCATGATCGAGACGGCGGAACAAACAATTAATTGATCAGCTTTGGATGACTTCTGGTAATGGAAAAACTTCGGCGTCGCCTTCCTCCTCTAAATGGCCTCGTGATTTTCGAAGCGGCCGCGCGTCTTTTGAGCTTTACCGCAGCGGCCAATGAAATCTGCATCACGCAAGCAGCGGTTAGCCGTCAGATACGACAGGTCGAGGATTTTCTCGGCCATGATCTGTTCGTGCGCGAGCATCGCAGGGTCAGCCTCACGGCCTCCGGTCGGAGGCTTTATGCTGCAGTAGATCAGAGCCTTGAGCGTATCGCCCAGACCGCGAACGATATTCGCAGCGGCACTCAGGAAGCGTTGACCATCACCGCCACCATCGGATTTTCGACGTACTGGCTGATGCCGCGCCTGGAGGCGTTTCAGGAAGCGCATCCCGAAGTGCCGATCCGCATCCTGGCACTGGACCGCGAGGTGAGTTTGCGCGAGGAACAAATCGATGTGGCGTTCACCTGCGGTGATGAAGGCCAGTCTCAACACATCCGAATGACTCGGCTGTTTGACGAGAACATGGTGCCCTTGTGCAGCCCCGCTTACCTGCAAGGCAAACGTATCGAGAGCCTGGAACACCTTGTAGGTGAGCGACTATTGCATCTGGATCACGAACACTGGCGGGGCTTCAACTGGCCGGTAGTGGACTGGTCGACCTGGTTGAGTCAAATGGGCTATGAGGGACCGCTGCCGCCGTCGCGCTTTGCCTACAACAATTACGCACAGCAGATCCATGCCACATTGTCGGGACGGGGTATCGGGCTCGCTTGCGTCGGGATGCTCAAGAGCTATATCGACAGCGGGCAGTTGGTTCAGCCATTGGATCTGGAGCATCGCACTGCACGGGGTTATTACATGGCGATCAATGAGGCGAGTAGCAATATGGCGGCTCTGAAAATCTTTAAGACTTGGTGGGATCTATCAGTGACCGAGCAATTGCCTTGATCGCAAGTTATCGGCATAGGGCTGGCCTATTGCTATGCTACAGATGCGTAATTGTTGACGCCGATGCCGTGGTGACCCAGTTGCTGAGATTTCTCTGCCCCATTTGACTCCTCGTAAATCACTGTCTGTGGTTTATTTTTGCAGGTTTGAAGATGGGCAGTCTTGCGTCGGGAGCTAGTTCAATCTAGGGGCAGCGCCAACACATTCACCTCATGCGCAAGAATGGGGATGATCCTGAAATGACGATGGTGCGTTCACTGCCGTTACCCGAGCTATCAAGTGAAGAAGGGCTGTACATGGCCTTCAGTCCAGCTACGCCAGACGCAACCGTAGAACGGTTTAGGGCAGAATTGGATCGGATCAAGCAAGATGGCACATATCACGCTATCGTCAAAAAATGGCTCCAAGGTCCATCACATTGAACGCATCGACTGCTGCCTCTCACGAAGGTCCCACATCGGCCATTAGCCGCCATTTACTAAAAGCCGCTTTCGACGCAAAGCTGGCAATGGCGATACCCCAGACTGATTCCGGCCCGATACGATAGAAGCATTTACAACACTTGGTCGTGCCCAGCCCCATTGTTCGGGAACCTTCTGGCCACTTAATAAGAACTAATGCTGATCGTCTGGAGGGACGGTAACGGGATTAAGAAAAGAGTTCCAGGCCTTGTATGCTTCATGATGCTTTTTGACTTCCTCATCCCAATCAGGCCCTGAAACTCTCTTCGAGACCACCATCATCATCATTTTGGTGTTGGCGGCATCAAGCTCAACTAGTAGCTCGTGGCATCTAAATCTAAAATCATCTATGTCTTCCATATACTCACCTTGCGACAGGTCTAGCCGGATATACCGGGTCATGCCCATTTTCGTAATGACAAGTCCCCAAAGACAAAGGTTCATTGAGCAGCCGAGTTTCTATTCGGCATGTTTTGAACAGACTGCATCGCACAGCAGCTCCAACAACTCATTCGCCAGGACCGCCGCTTCTTGTCGATAGTCGGTGTTCCAGCGGCACGACCAGTTATCAGGTTTTCCCTCATCCTCCCATTGCGCCAATGCAAGCCCGTTGAGTATTTCCAGCTCGAACCAAACACGCTGCCAAGCGACGGCGTCCTGGACTGACGCCGTGTCTTGCCATAGGAATTCTGTTTGCACGACAAATGCCGACCATGCAAACAGATCCTCTGAGGCTCGCTCACCGATCATTCGGAAGTATTTTGCGCTAGCCAATCAACGATTCCTTGTAGTCGTTTACCTGTTTAGTAAACGTCTATCCCCGGATAGAGATCCGCGGGTGGACGATAATTGGGGTTCTCAAAGCGGCTGTTCTCGTAATGGGTTTTGGCCGTCGGTCCATCGCCGTTATAGGTCACCTGCGGGTTTGGCGTGAGATGCCAACCGCTTCCTTCCTTGTCGCGCTCGATCAGTGATGCGTACAAGCTACAGTTGCCTGATGAGCCGGATGTCAGCCTGAACTGGTAATAGCGTCCGGCTTGGGGCGTGAACTTCGTCGAGACATAGCAGGAACGAGTGCGTGTCCCCTCCCAGAATAGATCCACTTGCGTTTCGATACCGGGTCGGATCTGCGTTTCGTAATAGTCCCATGTAAGGTCTTGCCCTGCCTTTGGCATGCCCACGTCCTGTGTGTGGGTGAACGGCAGGGGGCCGGTGCGAACGGCGCCGCCCGAACGTTTGCCGTTTTCGTATTGGTAAATTTCGGCGTGCTGCGTGTAGTCGACGATACGTACCCAGGCAGGGTTAGGCTCGTTTTCGGGCGCGGTAAAGTAGTTGGTATGGGGCAAAAACTGGCAGCCTGCGAACAACGGCAATACAAGCAGGCAGAGCAGAGGGCGTATCGACATGAAGCCTTTCCTTTTGCGGAGTCAGGGTTACAGACCGCAAAAGAGGAGGCGCATTGCGTAAAGGCTGAAAATTTTGTGGCTGAATCGTCGCGACGATATCGGTTTCAACCGGTCGCGACAGGCAGAAATCGGCCAAAAGCAGTCGCTCACTGTCCAAGAAATCCGGAGCGATTCACGTTGAATGGTTAGCGGGTCGAGATAAAGTGGCATGCTCCGGATGCGAACGCTGCCATGAATCATGTAGGGTCGAACTCGGGAGCTGGATGGACCGCGCAAATAAAAATAGGAAATAAATTGCTGGGTCAAGACGGCGTGCTTTACCGGAGGCCTTCGAATACAACGCATATACCTGTGGATTTCTAAGCATGAAAAATGTTGAATATTATGCGTCGCTGCCAGATTTCATTACCAAGGAGGAACTTGAAACGGCGTTTGCAGAGTTGTTGGATGAGTTCGAACCTGAAAAAAACGGCAGCGCGGAGCTTATAAAGTCATTGGTGCAATTGAGTGAACGACAGTGGCATACCTATAGTTTGTTAGACGATAGTCTCAGAGAGCGAATTGAACATTGCTTGTTGTCTTTATGGAATGGTCATGATCTGGAGCAGGCTGAAGAGGTTATTAGCATTATGGCGAGCTTAGGGCTTGAAGCGATCAATACTTTCCTAGCCTCTCGCTCGCCTAAAGACGTGTCACCGGAGGTGTTTAATGAGATTTCACTCGCGTTATCCGAGTTGGGTAGCTCTGTATCAGATCCGTATATTGGGATGCGCTAATTAGCGGCGACATAGTTGCGAATAATTGCCTGAATCGCCCCTAGTTTCGTAGACACGCCGAGTGACCGCTTCTGGCCGATTGAAGCCTGTCAGAAGCTCCCTAAAGTTGATCTGTCTCAAGCGCCAGTACCCAGCGGTTGAAAGGCGCTGAGCCCGCCAAACCCAGCATGTCAAAGAACACCCATTTCCGAGTCTTTACCGAAAAAGACTGAACGGCTTGTTCGGGGGTAACCCTCTGTGCATTGCTGGTCGATATGACCTCACCAGACGCGCTTCCAATGTAAGGCGAGTTTCTGGGGGCAAGCATACCGACTTGCAACGTCCCGCAATCGTCCGGAAGGTTCAAAGGTAATGTTTCACCCGTTTCCAGGCGGCCGACGAACGTTCCATCAAACAAAACTGCCAGCGGGATCGCCTGGCCATAGGCGCTGTCAAATATTCCTTTCTTGCGCTGAATGGTGATATCCATGTTCTGTTCTTTAAGGTACTCACTACACAGAGTCGCACGCTTACGACGCACTGCGAGCGCGCGCAACGAAGTCTGAAACGCCCTAATTTGGCAGGCAGGTGGAATGACCGCTTCTGGTACTCTCTACTCATTTGTTGCGTGTTGTGTGTTGCATGGTTGAATAGCGCCTAGCTTTGCCAGTGTTCTGGCCACATCCCAAGCAATCGTTTTTTTATGTATGTTTTGACCAATATAGGAAAAGCCTTGGTTGGGGCACGGGCATATGGCTCTATGAAATGTATTAATCCACATAAGGGGGCAGCGATAGAGTGTCGCTTGCACCATGCCGAAGTCGGCTTGAGCATCGCGACAAAAGAGTTGGGTCGCAAGTGCTATGGCGGTATCTACCTAGGGCACAATGGTCTACGAAAATCGATCGCACTCAGGTCCGTGCCCCTACCCATGTGACGTGATCCGACCTTAGGAATTTTCAGCCACTGTCAACGCATGCGCTTGAGGAATAGCTGATGAAGTGAGCGGCCGACCTGCCGCCAAGTCCCCAAAGGAATCTGCCGTATCAATGTAGCGCATGGCTGACTTCATGTCCTTCCAGCCGACGTAGGTCATCAGCGCTTTAATGTCCCAGCCATTCGCCGCCGCCCAGGTGGCAAACCCACGCCGCATGGAGTGACTGCTATAAAGATCAGCCGAAACTCCTGTGTGCTCGAAGATGCGGCGAAGTAGGGGTATCAAGCTGTTCGAATTGATGCCAGCCTCGGCGAGATTGCCCCAGCGGTCCAACTTCCTGAACACCGGCCCACGCGCAATTCCGGCCGCGGTGATCCAGTTGATATAGGCTTGAACTGGGCATAGTTTTTTTAAGGCAGGGGTGCGGAATGTGGTCCCCATGTGTTGTCGATCGCCCTTTGTGTGCGGCAGATAGAAAGTGATGCCTATCCCTGACTCGGCTTGGGTGTGCTCGACCTGCAAACGAGCCAGTTCGTCACCCCGGAACCCCCGCCAGAACCCAATCAGCACCAGAGCGATGTCTCGCCTATGCCTGATCACACTTCCAAATTCGCCGCGCTCAGCCGCGAGAGCCGCCTCTCGCTCAAGCCACCCCACCGCTTGTTCCAAGTGATGTAGAAGGAGGGGGGCGGCCTGTTTCTCTTGGGCAGGATGCAATGTCCGAATGCCCTTGATCATTTGCTTAACGGTCGGCGTTTTGGTGGGATCGGGGAATCCCTGGGTGATGTGCCACTGAGCCAAGGCGGCCAGACGCTGCTTCAGCGTGCTGATGGTGTGCTGTCCGGCATACTCGGCGAGATAACGCACGATGCCATCGCCAGTCGTGGGGAGAAAGCCGCCCCAGGTCACTTCGAAGTGTTCCACCGCCGCACGGTAGCTACGCCGAGTGTTCTCCCGGGTGCCGGCTTGCAGGTAACGATCCGCCTTGTTCATCTCGACCCTTCTACGCCAAACGTACCTTTTCCAACACTGGAAAAGGCGAAAAACGGTTCTATGATGCGATAACGCTCCATTATTTTATCAAAGAAAAGATCTCATATTGTCCTTTTTTTTCAGTAAAGTGCTATGTATATACGTGGTATGTAAAACGGTACGAAATCGTAGGAGAGAAAAATGGCACGCGGCGGAATTAATAAGGCGATTGTCCAAAAAGCCCGGGAATCGCTGCTGGCTCGGGGAGAGAATCCGAGCATCGACGCCGTGCGCATCGAGTTGGGAAATACCGGCTCAAAGACAACTATTCACCGTTATTTGAAGGAAATAGAAGATTTTGACCCTCGACCGCGGGCCTCTAGAGAGCGGCTGAGTGATGAATTGACTGAGCTTGTTGCCGGCCTCTTAGAGCGAATGACAGTGGAGGGCGGCGAAGCTCTTGCGTACGCCCAGGCGCGCTTCGACGAGCAGCGCAGCGAGCTGGAGCAAAAGCTCGACGGCTTGAGTGCCGAACTCACCTCATTGCAGCGTGAAATGGATAGTCAGAAAGGAGCGTTAGTGCTTCAAGCGGATGAGTTGCAGATTTGTCAGACAAGCCTGCAAACCGAGCTCACCCGCAATGCACGCCTGAGCCAAAATTGCGGTGACTTGGAAATTCGCGTGCAGGAGAAGGATGAGCAGATCCGTTCTCTGGAAGAGAAGCACCTTCACTCCCGCGAGGCGCTGGAGCATTACCGCAATGCGGTCAAGGAACAGCGTGACCAGGAACAGCAACGACACGAAGGGCAGGTGCAGCAAGTTCAGGTTGAGCTGCGTCAACTCCAGCAGATGTTGATAGTCAAGCAGGACGAACTGACTCGACTCAACAGAGATAACGAGCGCTTGCTGAGTGAGGCTCGGCAACTGGCCAAAGCTGCGGCGACGCATGAAGATGCGGCGGTTCGATTGGTCGGTGAGATTGACACCATGAAGACAGCAGTCGCCAAGGCTGACGGTGCGAAAGAAGCGCTTCAGGAACAGCTCGGTATGTCGCGTGCAGAATCCAAGCGGCTAGAGGAGGGTTTGGCGCAGACGAGCTCGCAACTCGCCGAAGCCACGAGGTTGTCATTGCAATATTCAGCGGAGCTCGCTCAGCTACGACAAGCCGCGGCTCATCCTGATATCGACAATGAAGGCTCCACTAAATAATACCCAAGGAGAGTTAGATTGAACAAATTTAACGCGGTGTATGGCGGTTCCGTTGCAAGCACTCTTGACCTCAAATATGCGCATGAGCGTCTGAACCAGATGGTTTCCTCGGGCGATTGTTCAGGGCCA
Organism: Pseudomonas sp. B19125; assembly: GCF_044218855.1. Taxonomy (NCBI): domain Bacteria; kingdom Pseudomonadati; phylum Pseudomonadota; class Gammaproteobacteria; order Pseudomonadales; family Pseudomonadaceae; genus Pseudomonas; species Pseudomonas sp. B19125. The sequence goes on along the minus strand of NZ_CP162589.1, from coordinate 3,702,255 downwards.
CTGAAGCGCGCCGGACGAATCAAGTCTCAAGCGAAGAGGGTGGCGCCCAAAATGAGCAGGGGGGAGCCTTGATGCGTATAAGGGTAAAGAAACACTGCTGTGAATTTCTAGGGATTGTTTTGAGTTGCATACTAAGCACACATTCAGCGTTCGCTTGCACAGCGCTGTCACTGTCAGCGACCATCTGATATCGGCGGTGGCAATTGGGCATAAATTGGGGACGGCGATAGGCCGTACTGGGTCGATTTCCGCCAGTGACGTCAGGCCTGGATCCCGATTTTAGAGCGATCGTTCCAAATGAAAGGCGTTCCACGCCCAGCCCACAAGTCTTGTGAGAATTCTCTTACATCGACTTGATCGAAACCACTTTCACAAATCGGAATTTTTTCTTGGCCGCCCTAATAGCCTCTTGCTCGGCTAGGAGGGTACTTAGCGTATCGGCCTCATGGACCATCTCGTGCGTCTCACCTTCAAATTCATTGCCCACTCGAAGCGTGACTCTCAGCCTGGATGTAAACGTTTTCGCGACTTTCTTTTTCTCGGCCACTTTTTCCGGCTGCGTGATCACGATATCCGAGACGGGCTTCTGCACTGGAGACTCACTGCATTGCGGAGCTTGCTCGCTACCACCGAACAGCGCCCGGCGCATTTCTTCTTCAGTTAAATCTGGGTTCATGCCAATTCTCAGAGGAGTGTTATGGGTGCTAATGCGATTCTATCAGCATGGCGATTTTATCCGGTCGAGAGTCCTGTCTGTTCAGGTCTAAACCCTTGCAACCACGCTGGAGGATTTAGGCTCGCTATTTATCGATATAGCTACGTATCTTTCGCGAGACCGGGCCAACTCATCTTGCCAGATTTACCCTCGTGTGACTCTCAGATGTTGCCTTTTGCATACAAATCCAAACACCTTATCAATTCTCCTGTATTGGCTGAAATAAAAACCTAAGGATCTGTTAGAGCTTCTAAAATGGCAGACATCGGGACAGTGCGCCGGGCTCAACAGACCTGGGAGCTAAGTAATCACAAGGAGGTAGACGTTATATGTCTGTAAGTCTTGAAGTGTCGGTAGATGATCAAGAACTCGGCCCTGCGGAATCTATCGCGAAGTTAATGCATCAACGTATCTCAAACTACCTGGCCGCTCGCAACGATCCCAGCCTTTATCAGAGCGTTCGGAATATGTCGCAGTTCGTCTCCGATGACTACGGCAACCGTTTTCTCGTAGAACTTATACAAAATGCCCATGACGCTCACGATCCGTCACGTACAGATGGTGAGATTGCCGTAGTGCTGGACATTACGGAGGGCCATGGATGCCTTTATGTGGCGAACCGTGGTGCTGGTTTTACCGGTAAAAACCTGCAAGCCATCACCAACATCGCGTTGAGTAGCAAACCCGTCAATGCTGGTATTGGAAATAAGGGGTTGGGATTTCGAAGTGTGCTACAGGTGTGCAGTTGGCCCGAAATCTATTCGGTTCATGGCGAAGGAGGAGGTGCCACCTTCGACGGATTGTGCTTCCGCTTCGCGACCATCGATGACCTGCGTGCTCACTATGACGTCCACTCGGCCGATGCCGCTGAAGAGATGGCCAGCAACCTACCTTGCTGGCACATACCAGTCCCCACAGAGACCGATGACAAGGTCACGCGATTTGCCGAGGCAGGTTTTTCCACCGTTGTCCGCTTACCTTTGAAATCGCCAGAGGCCCTGCAATCCGTGCGGGCACAAATTGACGTGCTGATGAGTTTGACCACACCGCTCCAGTTGTTTTTGGATCGGGTCGGACGCATTTCTCTCGATCCTGGAATGGACGAGCCTTTCGTACTGGAGCGATCTGTAGAGGAGACCTGGACTGTAATACCCGAGGGGTTGAAGGTAGGCTCGCCAATCACTGTGGCCCAGCTTCGCCTCGGCAATGCGGACTTTGTCGCGGCTCATTGGGACATCAATGACCAACTGTTTAGGCAAGCGTTGCACGCAAGCCTCGAGAAAGAAGAAATACCTGAAAGTTGGAGAGACTGGGATGGTATCGCTAGGATCAGTATCGCCGTCCCGCTGGGTGCACCCTTGGAGACGGGAAGACTGTATTGCTTCCTGCCGCTTGGAGCGGAAGGAAAAGCGCCGTTCTGCGGCTACATCAACGCCAACTTCTACACGAAGATGGATCGAAGAACGGTCGACGTATCGATTGCCATCAACGAATTCTTTATGCGGACGGCCGCCTGGTTAAGCTGCCAACTGATCGACTTTATGGTCAAGAGTGGGTGGACACAGGCGCCGAGTGCGGTCGTCAGTCTTCTGTGCTGGGACGAAGCGTATCAACCCGCGTTGAAGGTAGGCATGGGCGGCGACGGCCAAGGCATCTTGAATCGGAAGTTTCTACCTGTACGTGGAAAAGATGACACGATTTCCTGGGCATCTCCCAAGGAAACGTATTCATGGATAGCTCCCCGGGACGCCTGTCTATCCACTAAGACGGTTTGCGAGATTGGTGGCGGAAAGGTTTTAGTCGATTCGCTCACGCTTCCCCAGAGAGCAGCACTGGATCGACTGTATATACAACTTAGACATACGGACTTTAAACCACCTGCCAGTGTTGTAGCAGACTGGATTGAGGCAATCGCTGTAAAAATGCATGAGCAGATCACTGCCTCGGAGCGGTGGGCTGATTTTTATGACGAAGTGTCTACCGTGATGGTGGGGCATGCTTCGTATCTTTACGGTAAAAAGTTTCTGCTGAGCGTTAGTGGCGACTTAATCAGCAGTGAGTTGCCTGCGAACACTAGCTCCGGACGCAGTCGGCGGGCAGCGGACGTCTATTTCGCGCCGGTGCTGTCTGTCGACGCAGACGTCGACGATGAAGCTAGCAAGCGATCTTTACCTTTGGATCAACTCCCCGCGACGCTGCGTAAGGGATTCGCCTTGTTGAGCCGGGATATACCCTGGTTAAAAGATGATGGCGGCCATCGACCTGGTCGATCCTTCCTCATTGCCGGTAAGCTGGCCCGCGAGTACGACACCAGAGACGTGCTTCGCACCCTTGCCGGAGTGACTCGCTCATCCGTTCTAGACCGTACACGAGAACAGGCCCTCGAATGGGCCTTTCGATTATGGAGCAGTGGCCGGTCGCTTTCCGACAAGGAGACGCGCTCGGCCGATTTCTTTGTACCGACCGCCAACGGCTGGGTTGATGCAAAGACAGCAATGTTTGGCGCCGGTTGGGACGTTCCGAATGGCAGCAAGTTACAAGCGTTGCTGCGGATCACTGCCGATGACTCTGACGACATGAAGGTTTCTCTGGCGCGCTTGGTGCCGGAATTCATTGCGTGGCCAATTCGTTATGGCATCCAATCCGAATGGGTTCGCTTTCTCAATGCCAGTGGAGTCGTTGACTGCCTGCGCCCCATTGGCGGTGAAAGCATTACCTACAGCCCCATTGGCTCTCCCGCATTTTTACCAACAATCGTCACACGCGATTTGCCCGGAATCACCGAAACGTTGCGCTCCCACTGGCGAGCGCAAATTACGCAAGACTGCTCCCAGATGTATTTCACACGCCACTACCGGGCAGAACTGCGGCCTTGGCGAATTCCAGGTCAGGGTGAATGTGAGTCCTTTCCCCCTGACATCAGGAGAGACTTTGCAGTACAGGTTGCACTAGCTATGCGAGCGTTCAGTGACGAACACCGTACGTTCCGCGCTGTACGGACGGAGATCGGCAATTTAGAGGCACACCGGATATCAACTCCGCTATTCGCCTTTCTAACCGGTGCCCAGTGGTTACCAGTGATCCGCCCGGGAGGTAAGTTACGGTTCGTTAAACCCTCAGATGCATGGTATTTCAACAGCGAAGAGGAGCGCCCCCCACGATTCGTAGAGTTCGTGGCCCACCAAGTGGCGGCAGCGATTGACTCCCAATCGCTCGAATGGCTTCAACGCCAAGCGAAGTTCGGATTGTTCAATAATGAGTCGCATGCCGGGCGTGCATTGCTCGCACTGATCGAATCAGCTTCTGGGGGGATCTCCGATATTCGGGACGTGCGGCGGTTTCAGGAGTGGTTTAGACGCCTATGGATCCACGCACGTAAGAAAGGTACTCCTGAGGCAGGCATATCTGTGCCAGTACGTATAGGCAACGAAATTCGAGTGCTCACCAGGACTAACGAAGAAAACATCGAGCCTTACTTCGATGATGAGCATGATGGGGTAAAGAAGCAGTTGTTGGAGGAGGTCGGAGAACCTATTTTCGACTTCGTGCCGGGGGACACCGCAGCTGCGTGGGGTTGGGTGAACACCAATGTGCCGCATAGGTTTCGACTCATCTCTGACGAGCCAGCAGAAGTCTACGTCGACGGCATCAGGTTTGATGACCGTACGCCAAGTCGTCTTCTGAGCGAGGTCATTGGGTCATGGTTTGTCGAGTTCCTTGTGTGTGTTGCAGAACACAAAAGCAGTGCATTCATGCAGTCAACCCAAAGAACGCTTGGGCGAATTCGACGCGCGGCGCTGTCGTTGGAGGTGGTTAGTGGGCAAAAGATTCAAATCGCGCACGGCAACAAATGGGTAGCCATGCCTTTGTCGCTGCGTGGTTCACTTGTGCTCAATCGTACGGCTGGTCCCGTACTGATAATCCAAGCTGAGCAAGGACCTTTGACACTGGAGCATGTTGCAGGAGCGTCGGCCCAGTTGGCGGTTGCTCTGGGGGCGCGGGATTTGGCGCACGGGCTCGATGCTGCTTTGTTGCGCCTCGCCTCGACAATGCGGAATGGGGACGAAGAAACGCCCGATGACGCGATTTTGGCAGCTGCTCTAGGGGTAGAACCGGAAGTAATCCGGCAAACGCGGCTCCTCGCAAGTGGTGATTTGATTGGAATGCTCGATCTCGCGATCCCGCTTTCGGCCTGTAAAGGGTCACCGCAAACCACGGCACGCCTACAAGAGATTTCAACACAGAGCGAACCTCAGGATGAAGACCTGCGTGCGGTTTTTGAAGCGTTGGCCTTCGAGATTGGCATACCGCTTGCTAACCTTGAGGCTCGGATGATTCATCTAGCCGATTTATCCGATCTCAAGGTGGAGTTCTTACTTCCGATCGCGCAACTCAATGAAGCCATTGCTGTTCTTGGCAACCGCTACAAGCTCGCCAGCAACGAGCATATGCATCGAGAGGCCTGGATGCGCCATTTGCGCCTACAGCAGACAAACATCATCGAGCGCTTGCGAGAGCGTAGTGTTGGTTTATTCGACCAGAAACAGAGGTTGGATGCATATATTGCCGCAAAGGAAGGGGTACTGGATATCGCTCCACAGTCAACCTGGTTCACAACGTATGACGAATTGCCCTCTGCAATGATGGATGCCCAAATCGATAGCTGGATTGATGGAGCGCTACCTGCTGGCGCTTCGGATGTGCCATTGGACCTTACGCTGACTGAATGTCGAGCGTCCAACGGCGCAAATCTTCGTAATTTTTTGACTCATTACGCACCGATACTGTCGGCCTGGGTTCGTGCTGGCGGAGTCGCTACGGCCCCCTTGGTGCGCCAGACATGGAGCACCCCAGAAGCGGCGCGTGACACCTGCATCGCCCATGCGCGCGACAATGGCTGGCTGGACTTTCGCTTATTGGATGATGAACAGATCGTGCAGTGGTTGTCCCAAGCCAGTATCTGGCCTATTGGAAAAGCCGCAAGCAAGGATTTGACGTATTGGGGGTTATCCGCGGAGAGCATGGTTAGCAATGAGGAACGGGCGAAGAACATTCGGCTTGAACAGCAACGTCGGCGTATGCAGGTAGAGTTTGACGGTGTATCCATGTCCGCGATCTCGGCAGGGTACATCGACATCGCCGCGGCAGTTGTTGCGGCGGCGGCACAAGCCCCCGCGTTGAATCACGTTTCATCGAAAGAGGCGACGCTGAAAACAATAGATTTGTATAAGACAAGCGGGACCACGGACGGTGGTGGGACTGGAGGTCTGCCCAAGCTTCCCGAGACTATCATGTCTGATGAACAGAAACTCGCGGTGGGTTTAATGGGAGAGCTATGGGCTCGGGAATGGCTACGCCGCCGGCACAAGCTCGTGTCAGTCGACGAAAGCATATGGGTATCCCGCTATCGCGATGCAGTGCTCGACACGAGCGGTGGTTCGGACAGTTTGGGGTATGACTTCATTGTCGCGACCAAGAGCCGTACGTACTACTACGAGGTTAAAGCTAGTTCCGGAAATCCATTGAGATTCGAGATGGGCCCTACCGAAATATTTGCGGCACAACGCTATCGTGGCGATAAAGAGCATCAGTACCGGATCCTATATCTCGCCAATGTGGGAGACCCCGCTAGGATGACTCCTACACTCCTTTCCAATCCTTTCTCGAGCAAGGGAGCTGGAACGTTTCGGGCGGTCGGGAAAGGAAGCGTCGTGTACGAGTTCAATCCAAAATGAGACAACGCTTGCGGACACAGTCTCTGAGGACTTGAGGACGCCGTCACAGCAGTCAGAGCTGATTGAGATCGCGTTGACGAGCTTCACCTTTACACATCTGGACGGACACGCACTCAGATCGAAGGGTAGAGGGTAGAGGGTAGAGGATTCACTATCCCAGCCCTCGCCGGCGTGGTTGCTGCTGGGGGGCATCGCGAGAAGGCGCTTCCAGCACAGTTTCCTGCGTGTCGCTCATTAGAGTCATCGCGAAGAGGCGGGACAGCAAGATGGCACGGGGCTCAAATCACCGAACTCAGTGAGTGAAACGTTAGCGCGGCAGTTCGCGAATCTGCATCAAGCGAAACTGCCCCCAAGTGCAAGACGTGATTCGGGAAACCATCGGCCCGATCCAGCGCTGATGCCTTCGATCCTACCCAATCCGCATTGCGGCCCTACGCTAAACCTTGGGAAGCATTGTGACATTATCAAGTTCCGCATTAGTCGCTCTTTCCTTAGAATACATTTCGAAAATTGCGTCGCGGGCTGACTGAGGCGCACGGAACTTAGGGGAGGGCCAGTCACGTGCGAGTGTTTTATGTTGGCCTGAATTCACGGAAGCGCCAAGCGTTGCTGAACGAGAAAGAGGATCTGTTGCTTCTTGGCTACGATCGCTGGGATGACTACGACTACAAGACATCCTTTCCCGTGCAGTGTCGTATCGCGGGTGAAGCGGTGCAAACAGGCGATCTCAAAATCCTCTTTCGCGGGGAAAAAGTATCCTCCCGTTACTTGGATGAATTGGTGGATCGAGGATGGGACGGTGAGTTCCCGGTGCCCGGCGCCAGCTATGTCTCGGTACCAGCGGCCACGACTTTTTATGAGCAAATTGATGGTCATCTTGATCACGCTGCCACGCTCGAAGTAGCACGTTCCCTCAATGATGCAAGCCTAAAACGCTGGATTGACGAAGATCCCGAGAGCCTGGATTTGATTGATTCTGAAGGATTCAGACATTCTTTGCTGCGAGAACGTGGAGCCCAGGCGGCTTACCATAGTGTCTGGAAGCTGCTCACCGCTGGCAGCCTAAATGTGGGGGACCTGCAGTTTCGTTTTGTCGATCCTCAGGGGAAATCGCAGATGTTGGATCTGGGCTTTGACGCTGCTGAGCGGCTCTTGCCTCGTGACATCCATGTGCTTATTGGACCCAACGGGGTAGGCAAATCTCAAACACTGATGCAGATGGTAGAGCACTGGCTAGATTTAAGTGCTGAAAACGATGAGGGTGTGGGATTCAGCAATCCACCCAATATCAGTCAACTGGTCGTCGTTTCATACAGCCCGTTTGAACGCTTTCCTATTGATGCTGAAAACAGCGTGAAGCAGTCGGGCGGGCGACAGGATCAAGGTGTGTACCGTTATTTTGGGTTGCGTGGCTGGCAATCGGTCTACGATAAGATGGGGGATTCTCAGAAAAAGATTCGCCTGTCGCACAGCCGGCCGAAGATAAATGCGGCACGCTCCCTTCTGGCTTGTCTGACAGATGATCAAACCTATGGTGCGATCAAAGACTGGTCGGCCAAGGTAAACACGATGCACCGCGTACTCCGCACGGCCATTGATTTCGACTGCGCAGCGGTGGCCGTGGATCCCACAACCGACTTGAGCAAGTTGTTCCTGCATGATTCGTTGTTCTTATTTGACAAAGAAATTCACGATAGCGATGTGGTGGTGAGGCTGCGTACGGATGAAAAAGACTCGGATAGTCCCGAGCGCATCCTGATTCCGATCGCCGGCGATCGAATTGACGCGCTTAACTCAGAAGCGCTCGCTTCGACCCTCCTTGCGGGCAAGGGCGTTTTCTTTCTAAAAAATGGGGAAATCGTCGAGCTGAGCTCAGGACAGCGGCTGTTCTCCTTTATCGTCATTAATGTGCTGGGCGCGATTCGCCGCAACAGCCTGATCTTGATCGACGAGCCAGAATTGTTTCTGCACCCGACGCTGGAGATTGCATTCATCTCGATGCTCAAAGATCTTCTCATCAGCTATCGGTCCAAAGCCTTGTTGGCCACTCATTCGCTTGTGACGGTTAGAGAGCTGCCCCGCAGTTGTGTACATGTCTTTGAGATGGAAAATGGCGAATTCTTCATCAACCATCCGCCCTTCGAAACATTCGGGGGGGATATGCAGCGAATTTCTTCTTACGTGTTTGGCGATAAATCGGTGTCGAAACCGTTCGAAGCCTGGATCCGGCAACAACTCAAGGAGTTCGGTACGGCCGAGGCCCTCATCGAGGCATTGGGTGATGACATCAACGAAGAGATGATCATTCAGATCAGCGCCATGGGGGCCGGAAAATGGTAACCCGTCTTCAGCGCCCTGCCATCGATGACATCCAGTTGGTGAATCAAGTCGTCGATCAGCGGCAGCGGGGGAGAAATCGAGGGTATTTCGAGGGGATTCGAGCGTCTTGGAAGCAGCGCGTTCAGCACTACATCGAGGCCCGCGGGAATCCCGAAGTTGTAACGCCTTGGGCTCGGGCGGTGTCATTCAAAACTCGATTCCTGTCGTTGTACAGCAGTCCGCAAGCCGACTCGGTGCAAAAGCCTGTACTTGAGAAACTGCGAGAACGCACGTTACAAATGTGTCCAGCTTGTGGTGAGGATGGTACACCCAACACTTTGGATCATTACTTGCCCAAAACCGAGTTCCCAGATTTTGCTGTGACGGCAGTCAATTTGTTCCCGATGTGCGATACCTGCCAGGGCTGGAAGCTCGAGAAGGTACTAAGCCAGGACGGTGAGCGCCTGTTTCTTCATCCTTATTTCGACGAGTTTCTTGACCAGCAAGTGTTGCAGTTGAGCATCGGAGAACCGTACCACGCCCCTGCCTCGATGGAATTGCGGCCTAGCGTAAACTTGAGCCCGGCATTGCAGGCTTTGATCACACGGCATATCGAGAACCTTGGCATCAGTACTCGCTATTACCATTTCTTTCGTGAGCAGTACACCCACCTCCTCGGGTCAGCCGCCGACATTCGTGAGGAGGAGCTCAACATGCGGCAGCAATTGACGTTGTTTCGAAATAAAGCACGTCGAAAATCGATCAACTCCTGGGGACACATTTTTTACGAAAGTGTCCTTGCCAATGACCCACTTCTTTTGTACTTGGAAACCGCCGCGCTTCCTGGACTTGAGCCTTGGATGCAAGCATGCGCGGCAGAGTAGGGCCGCGACCGCTACGCTCCGCTTCGAAATGACTGGTTTCTATTATCAGACCTCTAGAGCCGGAGGTGAGCCATGGCAATAGGAGGTCCGGAAACGGATGTATTTGCCTCGGCGGATGCGTTGCTGGTCCGCCGTAAACGGCCGTCGGTGGAACGAGTGCACCAGCCGGGTCGGCGGCCTGCGCTTCCAAAGGTGGGGACGCCTTGCCGAACGCCTGAATAGTGAGATCCGGGTGCCGGGGCAGACGGCCGAGTCACGTCTGGCGGTTCTGGAACTGCTGCTGACGCAACGCTAGCTACAGATCGAGGACTTGCAGCAGCTTGGAGCTTTCCGGTCTTTCTGTCTTGTATGCTACCTTCCAGGCGAACCTGGTCGTGGAACGGGATTATGGATCGATACCTCAATATTCATGACCGTGCACGGAGATTTTTCGCTCACAAAGGACTGATCGCTGAATCTCTTTGCTCGCTGCCATTCCCGCTTGCTTGTGTAGGAGGGGGGCTGTTTCAATTTCGAAAAGTCATAGGTGATGGGTGATGGGTGGGGATAAGGATATTGACAATCTAATCTACAGAACTCACCGATGAGCCTCACGGTACTAAAAATATAATCGCATCCACCGCGTTTCAGCGTTTTCCGGCTGTCTCGCTCACTCTTTCCTTGCTTCATAGCGGTTAAGCGAGGATTCGCTACCTAAGTCAATAGCGATTCTCTGAGTGAGTCGCGCATATGATGTAGCGGTTGTCGGCGGTGAAACATCAATGACGGAATATATAGGCCGCAAGTGAAAAAAATTCTTTATAAATGCACCAGGACGGACCTCCAGTTTCTTTCTGAGATTCTCGACAGCTATGCCTCGCTTACTGACGACAAAAAACGTAAGGCTCTACTGGCTTCCAGCATCGATAGCCTGCAAGCACACGAGGAACTCATAGAGCTGATGGACCAGCAGATCCGCTATTACGGTTCTTCTGATGTCGCTTGGCTCAAGCGCATGGCATTTGGGGAGGACGGTGGGGTCGAAGCAGACGAGGTGATTAATGACGTTTGTAAGCGCCGAAAGGTGAAGATAAAGGTAGGCACACCTATCGAGGCGAAACTGGAGGCGCTCACTAAAGCGATTGCTCACCAAGAGCTTTGCCGCATGGATCCGGTTAACCTTTGTGAGAGATTGAGGAAAGAAGGGGTAGATAATCAGAAAGTCGACCGCATCATCGAACATCTCAAAGCTAACGGACCAGTTGCTATCCTTCCGGTTCTTTATCGGTTTGCTGGTCCTGAAATTACTTTCGCGATTATTGAAGCGGCAATCATTCGGGTCATGTCAGTGACTATTGGCAAGGAAGCTGCGAAGCACCTTCTAGCGGAGCTAGTGAAACGTAACCCGTGGCTCGCAACGTTAGTACCATTCGTTGGGCCGCTTTTATCTGGCGGGGCAGCGGCGTGGCTCGCCTATGACATTCAAAGCCCCGCATTTCGAAAGACTGAACCGATATGCATGTACCTCGGCGTCGTAGCTCTGCGGGACGGTCTTATGTTCCCAGTTGAGCCAGGCCTAGACGAGCCATAGTCACGTCAATTCGTTTCGCCGACGAGTGTCGAAACCGTACTAGGCATTTGGGCTTCGTTTGTCGTAACGGCCGATGGGGTGCATCCACTCTTGGTCGTGTCCCAGTCAGAGAACCCATTGTCGACCAAGGCTCGAATCGTAGTGTCGGTTGTATCTTTGGGGATGGCGATGACGAGCAAATCCCGGGCGCGGGTAACTGCCACAAAGCCGATCCGTCCCTCTTCACTGCTAGTACCAGCGAGCATAGATTCAAGATCTTTCTTGGTCGTGAGATACATGACTGCGGTGATACCTTCACCTTTTGCGGAATGAACCGTGCCACAGCGCAGCCCGGCCCACTCGTTTGTATCAAGGTCACGTGCGAGCAACGGGCCAGTCGCGGACAATTTGGTAGATTTAACACGTGCCGCCCAAGTGGGTACGCGCTTGAGTGAAGTTTGTTGTTCAAGCTGATCCAACCAACCTGCAAGATTACTCTTCAACTGTGGCAACCACTGGCTTTTGGCCAAAAGAGAAGCACGGGGAAGACCCTTGTCAGGGGCTTTAATTAGCATCCAAATTAGGCGCCGGATGGATTGCATTTGACCATGCATGCGCATGCCCTTGAGATCCTGAAGAAACGTTACGGGAAGCCCTTGAACGACTTGCAGCACTCCTTTGGCGCAGTGATCGAGTACCTTGGCAATATCACCGCCTTGGTCGCGCATCGTGGCTGCCTCCGCAAAGTGCTTAACCGCAGACTGACCCATTTCTACTGTTTCCGAACACAATCTGGATAGCAGGGAAGCGCCCCGGCACAAAATGGATGCTTCGTTAAGTTGGTATCCTGACGAGCAAAGTGCCGAGCCCCATGCCGATACCAGCAGGGGTAATTGTTCAATGTCGTAACACCAGTAGTAGGCGCCGGATAATCTACTTGCAGTCGTCCGGTAGGGCTGGGCGGCAGTCAATGCTAACGAATTTGCCACGGATACTACACAAGGTAGCGAGCGCCGATTTTGAGTTAGGGTATGGCTCAATACTCCTGCGCGTGACGAAAAGTCGCGTAAGTAGGTGCCAGTGGCGAAGTTGAACCCATAGATGCTTTGGTGGACGTCACCGATCAGCGATACCACCGCCCCGGCAGCTATCAGCATATCGAGAATTTCGCCCTCGAAGGTTCCAATGTCTTGCGCTTCATCGACCAGTATTTGAGGGAACTTACGCGCCAATGCTGCCGTCAGTCTTGGCTCTTTTTTGAGAAGGGCGAGGGCATATGCACGACCTAAAGCATGCGTGTAGCCGCCTACCTTTGCGAGCGCGCCAATCTTACTGCGTGCGAGTTCTGCAGTTTCGTCGTCGAGTCTGGACGAACCACCACTCCTATGTTTGCGGTACAGGATTGTTTTGCCGTTCTCACGATCTAGCGCGATGTCTTCTATACCGATAGGTTTCTTGTCATCTCCAAAGCGGTAATTAGACAAAAAAGACTCGCCACCCAAGACTAGGAACGGTGTACGGCTCGCTTTCATGATGCGCGAGCCATGAGGTCTCAGTACGAACATCGTGATAAACGAGTCCACTGTTTGAATTACTACCTTATCCGAAGTGCTGTCACGACCCCGCAATTGCTGATACTCGGTTCGGAACGTATCGACGGCCACGTTCGAATAGGACAACAGTGCAATGTTCCCGCGCGTACCCGTCATTCGATTACGCAACTCCGCCAGGCGTCGGACGGCCGTTGCGGTTTTACCGCTACCTGGACAGGCGACAACGGAGAGGGGCTTAAGGTCAGCATTGATGATTGCTTGCTGTTCGGGTGTGGCGTCGAATTCATCCACCGGCTTTCTCCACTGCACCAATGACGAACTGTAAAGCGCTCACCAGGTAGGGTGGAACCGTGACAGCAGTCTTTGATGTGGCAATGCCATACGCTAAAATCTGAGAGTAACGTCCTTTCTGGACGTCCTCCTTGGTTTCACCCCGTTGGAACATGCCGCAGTACAATCGTTTTGCCTTCTCGCTATCACCTACGCCTTCATCAATCTCGGTCTCGAGTGCTTTGCCAATAACAGGGTGTATCTCCTTGAGCGCGTCGATCATCAGCTGGCGCCGGTCAGCTTCGAAGGCGAGATCGTATTCGAGGGTTTTCTTCGAAAAGAAACAATGGACGAAATCGTCTTCGCTCGCTTTAAGCAACGATGCATTTGCTGACAATTGGAGAGTGGAGTCTTTCTCCGGGAAAAAATCTGCTGGCGGGTCAGCATCCGTGATGACCGCAGTCGGAATTTGCATGGCGTTCTCGCCGAACAAGGGAAGGAACGCATCGAAATTGAGGCCGTCAGTGCTGATTACGCTCACGGAATTTTTTCGCAGATCGAAGCCTGCTTTTGTGGCGAGAGCTTCAACAAGGAAGAGCTCCGCCGTTCCTTCTACCAGGATCACTCGCCTGGCGAAGAATAATTCTGCCCGTGTCACGTTTAGGTACCGCTGAAGCTTTTCTTTCTTTCCCACTGCAAACGTTGCGTCGCGTGGTGCGAACGCCGCGGGACCACTCGGGCTCTCATAGACACAGCAGATAGAGTCGATGTCCGCAAGAGCAGCGAAGTTCGGAGAGTGACTGGTAACGAAGACCTGAACAGCTCGCTCGCCCTCCGCAGGCTTCTCCACCGTTCGCAAATAATCGAGCAAGACAGCCTGTAGCTGAGGGTGAAGGTGTGCTTCGGGTTCTTCGACGATGAGCCCGCAGTAAGTGGCCTCTGTGTTTAAAGCAAGCTCGCTGAGTACGACTGCCATGTAGATTAAGTTGTTGAATCCAAGCCCATTTTGTTCAATCTCCATACCGCCCACCGCTAGGCCTACACGGGCAGCAAAACGATTAAAGTCGCCTGAAGTGAGTTCAAGCGCAAGAACCTGAGCTAACTCGCTGCCAAGCATGTTCTCGTGCTTTGTGTTGAGAGCCAAATTAGTCGATGAAACGGGAGGCTTTGTCTTTAGAGCCTCGTCGAACTCAGGTTTCAGGCCTAGGGCCGGATCTCGCAACGGCTGAAGGTAGATAGCACGGAGCTCCTCAAGCATCTCCGTGGTCATGACGTTCTCTTCATGTAGCCCGACCCAGCGCCGAAGACGCAGACGTCCTCCGGGTTCGGCCTGTGTGTACTGCACGGTGAACCGTGCCTCGTACCCCGTGATTGTTTCAGTTGAGTCTTTGACCGGGACGAGAGCAGTCATATAGTCAGCTTCGTCATCATCTGACAAATTGCTGAAGATGAAGGTAAAGGTCGCAGAAGTGCGACGCGTGCCATTTCGCTGCTGATGCAGGTCTAACTCCGTCAGACGTAGGTTTCCCTCATCGCTGGCAGATAGCAACACACGAAGCGCATCAACAACAGCAGTCTTGCCGGCGTTATTGGGACCTACAATGATATTTAGCCCACTTTTGAAGCGAAGTGACAGGTCGTCAAAGCGCCGAAATCCTTGAATTCGCAAACTCTGCAGGTGCATGAGGTTTTTTTCCGTATTCCTAGGAAGCGAGATTAATTCGACGGTCACCACCATTAAAACGGGCCGTCATTCCATTTAAGGATTTTCGATCATAGCTGAGTCAAGCGGTTATGCTAATGGCGCTCTTTGATACAACTCGTGGTGGATGTCGGATGGCCTTGCAGGCAAAACCCGCGCGATTGGCCATGATGCTTGTGTGGGAGGGTGCGTGTTTAGATCCCCGTGCGGCGTACGCCGTCCAGTGGGGAATGCGAGCGCGACTTATTACTCTTAAGTGATGAATGACCAGGGAACGCAATTACTCATCTGTCGTCTGGTTAAACGGTGCGTTTATTCCGATTCTTAAGTGCGATGCCGAAACTTCCGTCGGGGTCTCTTTCCGGGTTTTGCTTCAGTAGCCCATGCCATAAAGGCGCCGGAGCAATGCCGGATATTCAGATTGGTCATGCTGGACGTGAGGCTGGGTGGGTGCACCGCGCGCTTGCAAGGAGGTGCGCCTCTGCTTGAATCCGACCCGCAGGCCTCGCAATCCGTAGCGCCCAGCGCCCTACCTTACATGGCGGACACGCCGCACCTGCTCAGCGAGATAACACTCGAAGAAGCTAGGGGGGGCATGCGTGGCTAGGTCCGCGAGGACCTCGCCATAGGAGGTCACATAGTCCCGCGGTATCTAGACGCCGGAAGCCCAAGAACTAAATTTCTATGACGGTAAACTCATTAGCAAGCGCGCGCCGTAACTTTGGATGCGCAACTGGCTCGTCAGACTCAAGCCGGTTCTACGAAACCAAAAGCAGGCAAAAAAACTGCCGTACGCCCATCACCAGAAAAAGGCGTGTCTAGCCCAAGAGTAAGAAGGCTCAAATTCTGTGCTGGGTCAAAGGGCCAAATTCATTTCCAAAGCTGGCTTCTTAATTCAACATTCTGACGATACCGCCTTGGATCTAAATCCTAACCTCTGTCCTTGATCCCGAGCCCCTTAACTGACTTGGCACGATTCTGATCCAGCGAGTTGTAATAGGTGTTCTGAGTTGTCGACATGTTCTCGTGGCGTAAGTCAGCTTGGAGATCTTTGATATCGCGTAATGGCGCGTCAAATGTAGCCGCCGTGTGACGCAACCAATGCAGGGATGCCGACCTAAGCTTGTCCATCTCTAAGTCAGTTTGACCCTCGTCCTTCATGCGCTGAAGTGATTTATCGAACACTATCTGAATGAGGGCACGAATGTAACGACCTGACAGGCCAGCTCGACCGCTGACCGTTGTGATTAGTGGAGTACTCTCCTTGTGAGACGGCAGCGGCGGAAGGGAGAGGGTGGTCCGATATCGCTTTAAGTAGGCTTCAATGTATTCATCTCGCACGCTAATTTTCGCGGCCTTGTTGCCCTTACCGACAACGTTGAACCACCAGTTTTCACCGTCGTACTCGAACGAACCCATTGTAGGCTTCCAGTTGTCCCGACCGACGAAATCGGAGACTCGGAGGTAGAGAGAGAAGAGGGTGGCTACAATAAATAGCGTCCGCTCATGTCGAGGTTCCTCCTGAGCCAGGATTTCTGCGGTTTCAATTACATAATTCCACTGGAGCGGAGTGAGCGCTTTTCATGAGTTCATCACCGTATTGCGTTATTTAAAGTTGGATTTTTGTTTGACGGCTCGTATTGGATTGGCTTCAGTGGTGAGACCTTCGTCAATGGTGTACTGGAAAAACTGCCACAAACGGCAAACACCTGGCCCATCGAGCCAGCGGACATTTTGTACGCTATGTCATCTACATCTTTACTGTTCTCCGCAGCAACCTTGCGAATCTGTTTATCGATCTTGACGTTAAAAGGGCGCCATTTTTCATTGATGATATAGGCGTCAGCTTCTGCAGCCTTGCGACTTCCAACCCGGGTAAATCTCGATTTGACGACCGGACCGATCCACTTAGGACGAGGCTGTAAGCAAAACTCCAGAAAATTCTCACAATCGTGGCGCCTGAGCTCTAGAAGCGGCCTTTTGGCTATCAGGAGAGACCACAGCAGAAGACGTTCAACATGAGTACGGTATGAATTGAAAGTGGCTTCGTTGTTTGAATAGGACTTTAGGAATCCGCGAACCGCAAGGTAACCATCTTGAGCCTTTAGCTCTGACGCAAAGGAAGAAAGGTACTGAGTTACAACAGGTAGCTCATCAGACACACGACTAAAATTCAGATCTCTAAAACGATTGTAGGTTTCAAACAAAGGGATCGGAGACGCAGGCATGTGATTACCATATTAGCGATAGAGTCTATTTGATGTGATGTTAAGCATCGCCCTAGCAATCTGCAACAACCGGGTCTGCGCGTTATCGGATATTACATGGAGGTGGGAGGGCATAATTTAGGACGTAAGGGGCGTCGTGCGCGTTGGCCTCAGGACGATCACGCCGTCTATTACCTCAATCGTCAATTCGTCACCAATGCTTAAGCTAAATCTCGCAAGCAATTCTGGGGGCAAGTCGACGATAACATCACCGCTACCATCCACGGGGTCTTGGCACTTGACTGTCCAACGCTCGGTTTCATTCATAGCTGCGTACCTCTTAAACTGCTGACGAAAGCCTCTTAGGGGGGCTGCGTCATTTAAATTACAGTGTAGCGTTCATCTTCACGGTACTGACGATCTAAAAAATTCAATTAGCGCGATGCTAACGCAGGACTGAGCTCTCGCCAAAGCTATGGTTTTATTGAAGGAAAATGCATGTAGGCCCGGTCGATGTTCGTATAAAGAAGAAATTCCGCCAAATTATCTTAATTAAAAATCTTTAGCCGTTTTAGGAAAGGGCTTGCGAGTATAGTTTTTTATTCTCTATAAGGTTTTTTCTGCTCATGCTTCGTTTGCTCAGCAAGAAAACCCATATTAATTGCTTGATTTATATGGATTATTGTTTTTAAGGATTTTTCTCTTTTTTAAGGATCGGTGACAGCGGTGATGACTTACCATCGCCAGTGCGTGATACATAATTTAACATAATATACATTATGCGTAACACGATGTTACTTAATCAGGAGCAGTACGCGTCAGATTTTGAGTCAGCGTCTCCAGGCTTTTCCTCCTCTCACTGATCATCACCACTCAGTTGCCAGGACGCCGCAACCTCATCGTTTTCACCCACCACATGGCAACGCCCTCAGGTTTGATCTTTACTCGTCCCAACGCCACCCGTGCTCAAGGAAGATCTGCATGAAGCTCTATGCCGCCGTATTGCTCACTGCTGCGTTGCTCGGCGGCTGCGACGTCAGTAAGCGCTGCGTCTCGATCTGGGTTCTTTTCCAATCACCAAGAATGCGAATCCAGTTTGTAGGTTTGATTGACCGCGCCTGTGAAAGACGCTTTGGGGAAATCAGAGGCTCAAGGTGAGATAACATCTCTAGCATTCGTCTCGCGAAGAAAAACCCCAGAGTTCTGGTGATCTCTGGAGTTTTCCGTCTGGGTTGAGATCAGCCGGCTTAGCCGGTTACCGGCGCGGATGTTGATTTTCCTGACTGTCAATCAGGTGGCGGCTATTGCTTTGCGGGCAGGTCGAGGTTTTCTGAAGAGTTCAGGTCCTCATCTGATTGGTACATCTCCTCTAATTCTTTGGCGTACTTCTGTGAGACCGATATAATCTCATCCATGGTGCTCGGATTGTGGAGATCAGCTTCCCATACTAGCTGCTCGCGCAGTAATTCGTCTCGCCTTTTCAATTGCTGTGATGTCAGATTTATCAGTTTTTCTTTAGGAAGATCTAAGAGTTGTTGTTCCGTGTAATCGGGCATGGGAGTTCTCCTTGTGTAGAAAATACAGCATTCCAACAACCCCCATACTTCGGTAATCAACTCTATTTTTGTACTGTTAGAAATAACAGGTTTTTAGACTTTTTTACGTTAATCGTCATTCAGAAAAATCATAAAAAATCCTCTGATATGGACGTTCTGGATAAATCTTCACCGGAACTTCATCATTTTCCCGACTACGCTTTCCCTCCAACCTGATAATCTATTGAATCCGCATCCCTCAATCCTCATCCCGCGTCAGCTTTTCAATCAACGCTCGATGCTGTGGAAACGCTGTCGTGAGCTTCTGGCGATTTCCCATTTCCATGTCGGCAAAATCAAATCCTGGCGAAACCGCTTCACTGATCAATCCAAATCCGTTTGTCCCGTCCAGCAATCGTGATGCTTTCCAGATGCCACCCGGTACGTGCAATTGCAAACACTGTCCTGCGAGAACATCGTTGCCCATGATGACTGTCTGCAATGAACCGTCCGCATGGATCAGGCTGTATTCGAGTGCGTCGCCCAAGTGGAAATAATGCAGGATGTCAGACTGATTGAAATGAAACTGGCCCACCGCTGATTGCTCGGTCAGCAGATAGTAGATCGACGTCATCAGGTAACGCGGTCCTGCAGCGGTTTCGAGCCAGTCGAGATGGTCCGCCTGATAGGTTCTGCGAAAGTAGCCGCCTTCGAGATGCGGTTCGAGATCCAGCGCATTGATTACGTCTTGTGCGCTTGCTTTACGTTGAATCATCGCCCGCTCCCTTGATTTTATGGTGGTTTTTTATAGCTCAACTAAATGTCTATTTAGTTGAGTTATATAAACAGCGTTTCAATAACCGCCCACCGCCGCCATTTCCCCACCCACAATTGCAACCCCCGAACTGCTGCCCAAACGCGTAGCCCCGGCCTCAATCATCTTCACCGCCGTCGGATAATCACGCACGCCACCGGAGGCCTTGACCCCAACCCCAGCGCCTACTGTCTTGCGCATCAGTGCCACGTCCTCAACTGTGGCACCACTGCGGCTGAACCCGGTGGACGTCTTGACGAACGCCACGCCCAAATCCCGGCAGATTTCGCAGGCCTGGATCTTTTGTTCGTCGCTGAGCAGGCAGGTTTCCAGGATCACCTTCAATGGCACGGCGCCGCAGGCTTTATGCACCAAGGCTATGTCTTCGCGCACGGCCTCAAGCAGGCCGTCCTTCAGCCAGCCGATATTGAGCACCATGTCGATCTCCCCTGCCCCGGCGGCTATCGCCCGTTCGGCTTCAAAGGCCTTGGTGTCGCTCAGGCCGGCGCCCAACGGGAAGCCCACCACCGCACAGATCACCACGCGATCGTCGGTCAGGCAGGACGCGGCGTAAGGCACCTGCCCCGAGTTCAGGCATACGGAATAAAAGCCGTGCGCCTGTGCTTCTTCGCACAAGGTGCGAATCTGTTCACGGGTGGCATCGGGGGCCAGCAAGGTGTGATCGATGTACTTGGCCAATGCTGCGGGTTGAAGCGTATTCATATAACGTGCCCTTGCCTGTATGTTGCCAATGGTGGTGTGCCGCGTGTTGCGGCGCTCACATTAAACGTTACAATATTCACAATTAATGTTACTTAGTTAACACAAACAATCAAGCCCTGGAATGCCCGTGGACAGTAAAAAAGCCGAGCGACTCAAGCTTATCCAGCAAGCCCTGCAGGACCAGAGCGCCATTCACCTGCGGGAAATGGCGGCGCTGCTGGATGTTTCCGAGATGACCCTGCGCCGCGACCTCAGCCACTTCAGCGAGCATTTGCGCCTGCTCGGTGGCTACATCACACGGGTCGGCAGTGAGGCCGGTGATTACCGGGTCGCCGACCAAGGCACGCGTCACGTCGAAGAAAAACGCCGCATCGGCAAACTCGCTGCGCGGTTGATACAGCCCGGCGACACGGTATTTTTTGACTGCGGTACCACCTCGCCGTTTGTGATTGATTTCATCCCCGACGAGTTGGAGTTCACCGCGGTGTGCAGCTCGTTGAACGTGTTGCTCAAGCTGCAGAACAAGCCCAACTGCCATATCGTGCTGTGCGGCGGCACCTTTCACCGCAAGAACCAAGTGTTTGAAAGCAGCGCCGAAAGCAGCATTCTCGACAGCGTGCGCCTCACGTGGGCCTTTGTGACGGCGGCGGGCGTCAGCCAGGAATTTGGCGTGACCTGCTTCAACTTCAATGAAGTCGAGGTCAAGCAAAAGGTCCTGCGCCAAGCCCAGCAGCGCGTGCTGCTGGCGGACTTCAGCAAGTTCGACACGGTGCGCACTGCGCACTTTGCCAGCCTTGCAGACTTTCAATACGTGGTCAGCGACAAGAAAATCCCCCAAGCGTACAAAGAAGCCATCCAGGCCAGCGGCGCGCAATTGCTGGTTTAACCCAGCAACGTTTGGCGCTCCCGCGCATTCAAGTAGCCGGTGGTCACGCTGAACGAAGCGCTGGCCCCGGCCGCCAGCACACGCACGTGACCTTTGGCTTTTTCGGCGTTATAACCTTCGGGTTCACAGGTTGACGGCAGTACGAACGCCGCCACTTGCTGGTCCGGTGAGTGCAGGATCCAGCGTGCGGCGTGCTCGAACTCCTTGGGGCGATAACGGGTGTAAAACGCCGCACCATTCGGGTGGTCCAGCAGAAAATGTGCATGGCCGCTGGCGTCTGTGCCCACGTCGTCGAAGAAAAACACGATTTCAGGGTCGTACAACGCCGGTGTGTCGAGACACGCCAACTGCGCCGGATGCTCGGCCAGTTGCGCCATATAGGCGCTCCAGTCAGGCGTGGGCTTGACGTGGTCCGGCACGCTGGTGCGCAGGCGCAGGCGCTGCATGCCCAGCGGCTCGACAAACCGCGCGCCGGCCACATAGGCGTAGTTCATATGGGCCATGTACATCAGTTCCATGGGCTTGCCGGCCAGGTTGGTGACGTCCATATCGATATCGAACAGGGCTGAATCGGCGCGCAGTGTCACGCTCGGGGTTGCCCTGTATCGATCGCCAAAGCCCTTGGCATATTGGTAAGTGCCACCCAGGCTCACAACGCCCTCGCCTATTTCCAGCCAAGCTGTGTCCATGGGCGCGCAGGGCATTTCGCCGTGCAAGGCATGGGTGTCATCCGGCGCCGGGCAACCGTTGCGCAGCAGGCCACTGTGAAACATAAAGCAGCCATAAGTATCAATGACGGTCGGGCTGGGCCTTGGCTGCTCGAACAGGTTGGTCATGGTCAGGTCGCAGCCGTCGAACACCGCCGACCAGATCATCTGCCCTTGATAAGGCAACACCACCAGGCGTCCACGGCTGTTCTCCAGGCCCACGGCCAGCACGCCGGACGGGTAAACCCAGGCGCTGACCTTGAAGTCTTCGGACTGTAGCAAGACCTTTTCCTGCTCGCTGAACAGCACCGGATACAGCGGGATACGCGTGTTCATGAGGCCACCGCCGCCGCACCCGACGGCACGCTGTCCGACTGGCGCATGCACTTGAGCGCATACATCACGATCACGATAAAGCACAGCAACGGCACGCTGTAGGCCAACTGCATGTTGCCACCGCTGGCGTCAGACAACAGGCCCTGGAAGATCGGAATCACCCCGCCACCGACAATGCTCATCACCAGCAGTGAACCGCCGACACCGGTGTCCTCACCCAGGCCATCGATGGTCAGGCCGTAGATGGTTGGCCAGCACGGTCCGAGAAAAATGCTCACGCCAACCGCCGCATACACCGCCGAAATATTCGGCACCAGGATGGTGTAGGCCAGCAGCACAATGCACAGCACGCCGTAAATCGCCAATACCCGGGCCGGGTGCAGGCGGCGCATCAGCAGGTTGGCGATCATCTTGCCGACAAAGTAGGCGGCAAAGGTCGTCAAAAGGAACCATGAAGCGCTGCGCTCATTCATGCCGCCCATCTGCATGGCCAGGCGAATGGTGAAACTCCACACACCAACCTGCGCGCCCACGTACAGAAACTGCGCGAGTACACCAAAGGTAAAGCGCGGGTTGCGCCACAGTCGGCCCAGGCTTTGGCGCAGGCTGCCGGATTTATTGTCGACGGGCTTATTGCCCTTGCAGGCCGGGAACCGGGTGATGGCGATCAGGATAAACATCAGCACCAGTACGGCGATCATCCATTTGTAGGGCAACAGCGTGGACTGGATCATCTGCAACTGCTGCACCGCCGCCTCGGAGGCGCTCATCTGCGTCAGTTGCTCGGTGGTGGCATCGGTGTCCTTGAACATCACAAAGCTGCCCACGTACACCCCGGCCATGGCGCCGAACGGGTGAAAGGTTTGCGAGATATTCAAGCGCCGCGTCCCGGTTTCCCTTGGTCCCATCAGGGTTGAATAGGTATTGCACGCGGTTTCCAGGAACGACAGACCGGCGGCAATCACAAACAGGGCCAGCAGGAACATGCCGTACTTGGCGGTGGACGCCGCAGGAAAAAACAACAGGCAGCCCAGCATGTACAGCAACAGGCCGATCAGAATGGTGCTTTTGTAGCTTAAGCGGCGCACCACCATCGCGGCCGGAATCGCCACGAAAAAGTACCCCAGGTAAAACGCCGACTGCACAAAGGCGGTTTGGAAATCGCTGAGCAGGAAGGCTTTCTTGAAGTGCGCGATCAGCACGTCGTTCATGCTCGCCGCTGCAGCCCACAATGCAAAAATGCTGCACAGCAGGATAAACGCGAACCAGGGCGTGCGGTTCAGATAGAAGCCATCGGGTGTCTGTTGCAGCGCAGGTTTGTTCATTATTGTTCTCCGGGCTGGGTTGAGAGTCTTACCGCTGTTGCTGGAAACGGGCGAACGCTTCGGCGTCGGGATAGGAGGTCTGTGTACCCAGCGCTGTGACCGAACAGGCGGAATACGCCACCGCTTGCTCCATGGCCTGGCGAATAGCGCCGTCGCGGCTCCAGTGCTGGATGAAACAACCGATAAACGCATCACCGGCGCCGGTAGTGTCGCGGGCCACCACCCGCTGGCCGGGCACCTGGAACTCGCCCTCCGCGCCCACGTACAGCGCGCCGTGCTCGCCGAGGGTGACGATCACGTGGCGAATGCCGCTGGCCACCAACGTACGCGCGGCGCTGCGGGCCGAGTCCGGCGAGTCCACGACGCGACCGGTGATCAACGCCAGTTCCGATTCGTTGGGAATCAGGAAATCCAACTGCGCCAGGTGCTCGGCACTCAAGTCGGCCAGGGCCGGCGCCGGGTTGAGCAGCACCGTAATGCCATGACGGCGGGCAAATTCGATGGCGTAGTAGACCGTGTCCAGGTTGATCTCCAGTTGCAGCACGATCAGCGTGCATTCACGCAGGTCGGCAGCGGCCGTCTCGATGTCCGCTGGCAACAAATGCGCATTGGCACCTTTGACGATCAAAATGCTGTTATGGGAATCGGCGCGCACAAAAATCGGCGCCACGCCGCTGGAGACGCCCGGCACACGCTGCACGTAACGGGTGTCGATACCAAAACGCTGGAAGTTGGCCAGGGTGTTGTCGGCGAACATGTCGTCACCGACTTTACTCAGCATCAGCACCTGCGCCCCAAGCTTGGCTGCCGCCACCGCCTGGTTGGCGCCTTTGCCGCCACACCCCAGGGCAAAGCCCGGCGCTTCCAGGGTTTCGCCCTGGTCCGGCATGCGGTCGATGTAGGTAATCAAATCCACCATGTTGCTGCCGATGACTGCGATCTTGCCCATTGCTATCTCACCTTGTTGCGGCACGACCAGGCAGGTCGTAGCGCTCTTGTTTTGTTATTTAAATAACATTAAGTGTGATTATTCAATCTTTATTTTATGAAGATCAGTCAAGCCGCAGGAAAATGTAGCGTCTGTGTAAGCATCATCTTGTGTGCCCAGGTACAGCTCACTAAGCTGGCCGATCTTTTGCTGTGACCCGGAACCCCCATGTCTCGAAGTATTGCCCACCTCGCCTTGTTGCTCGGGTTGATCACCGCCATCGGCCCTTTCGCCATCGACAGCTATCTGCCTGCGCTACCCACCCTGGGTGCCAGCCTGCAGGCGTCGCCGGCGGCCGTGCAGATGAGCCTGACGGTGTTCTTCATGATCATTGGCGTGTGCCAGTTGTTTTACGGGCCGATCAGCGATGTGTACGGTCGCAAGCCGCCGATTTACGCGGGTCTGGCGATTTTTGCGGTGGCCAGCGTCGGCTGTGCGCTGGCGCCGACGATTGAAGTGCTGATTGGTTTTCGTGCCCTGCAAGCCTTTGGCGCCTGCGCCGGCATGGTGATCCCGCGGGCGGTGGTGCGTGACCTGTACACCGGCCACGAAGCCGCACGGTTGATGGCCCTGCTGATGCTGGTGATGAGTGTTTCGCCGATCCTCGCGCCCTTGGCCGGCAGCGTGGTGATTTCACTCTGGAGCTGGCGTGAAGTGTTCGTGGTGCTCGCAGTGGTTTCGCTGTTGTGCCTGGTGATGACCTTTGTGCAACTGCCCGAAACCCATCCTGCCGAACGCCGCCTGGGCAAGACCCTGGGCAGTGCGATCGGCAGCTACGGCGCCTTGCTGCGCGACCCGGTATTCACCGGCCTGTCGGTGGTGTGCGGGTTTGGCTTGGCGACGTTCTTTGTGTTTATCGGCAGCGCGCCGTTCGTGTACATCGAGTATTTCGGCCTGACGCCTACGCAATTCAGCCTGTGTTTTGCAGTAAACGCCGCGTCCTTCTTCGCCATGAGCCAACTGACCGCACGCCTGAGCGCGCGTTTTGGCCTGGCGCCGCTGATTCGCGGGTCGGTGATCGGCGTGGCGGTGGTTATGAGCGCGCTGGCCGTCACCACCTTGTGGAGTGACAACCTCGCCTTGATGATGGCACTGCTGTTTATCGGTTTCGGTTTTCTCGGCCTGTTATTGCCAGCCGCGGGGGTGTTGTCCATGGAGGATCACGGCGCAGTGGCAGGTTCTGCCTCGGCGCTGCTCGGTGCTATCCAGATGATCACGGCGGCCGTGTCCATGACGCTGGTTGGCGTGTTTGCCGACCATACACCTGCGCCCATGCTGGTCGGCATCGCGCTGTGTGCGGTGGCGGCGATGCTGGTGACCTTATGGACCCTGCGTCGTTTGCCGGCTCACCTGGCGCGTGATTGACGCCATTCGTCGGGGGCGTGGCCCATCCATTACAACTATCGCGGGCGGCAAAACACCTAACTCCATAGCACCTTTGACGTTCTATGGAGTTAGACATGACCGACTACCCTCGCCCACCCTTCGCGCCCCAAGCCCAGTCCGTGCCGGGCACCCAGAAGAAAATGGACCCGTACCCCGACTGCGGCGAGAAGAGCTATAAAGGCTCCGGCCGGTTGGCCAACAAGATCGCCCTGATCACCGGCGCCGACAGCGGTATCGGCCGCGCGGTGGCGATCGCCTTTGCCCGTGAGGGCGCCGACGTAGCCATCGCGTACCTGGATGAGCATGAAGACGCCCAGGAAACCGCACGCTGGGTCGAAGAAGCGGGCCGTCAATGCCTGTTGTTGCCGGGCGATATCGCGCAAAAAACCAACTGCCAGGCGCTGGTGGACAAGACCGTCGAGCAGTTTGGCCGCATCGATGTGCTGGTCAACAACGCCGCGTTCCAGATGACCCACGAAACCCTCGAAGAGATCGAGGATGAAGAATGGGTCAAGACCTTCGATATCAACATCACCGCGATGTTTAGGATCTGCAAGGCGGCCCTGCCGCATATGAAAGCCGGCAGCTCGATCATCAACACCAGTTCGGTTAATTCCGATATGCCCAAGCCAACCCTGTTGGCCTACGCCGCCACCAAAGGCGCGATTGCCAACTTCACCGGTGGTCTGGCGCAGTTGCTGGGTGACAAGGGTATTCGCGTCAACAGTGTGGCACCAGGGCCGATCTGGACGCCGCTGATTGTAGCGACCATGCCCGACAAGGATGTGCAGAGCTTTGGCTGCGAAACACCGCTCGGGCGGCCAGGCCAGCCTGTAGAGGTGGCACCGATCTATGTGCTGCTGGCCTCAGACGAAGCCAGCTATATCTCCGGCTCGCGGTACGCGGTCACTGGCGGCAAACCGATTCTCTAACTCATTGCGACTGTGTGGCAACGGCATTCTTGTGGCGAGCAGGCTTGCCCTGCGTTGGGATGCGAAGCAGCCCCAAACTCAGAGACTGAGTTCTTTCAGGAGAAATTCAGTACCTTTACTGGGACTGCTTCGCAGTCCAACGCAGGGCAAGCCTGCTCGCCACAGAGGGGCTCCAAAATCTTTGCTGTGTTAAGAACTACAAATCAAACCTGTCCACCGCCCGGCGCCGCTCGTTGTCATCGCGCACGTCATAACTGGCGGTGGTCTGGATATTGGTGTGATGCGCCAGTTTCTGCGCAATCGACAGGTCGTGTTCTTCAATCACCCGCGTGATGAACGAGCGTCGGAAGTCATGGGGCATGATCTTCACGCCCACCTGCTCACCGCGTTGACGGGCGATGTAGTAAATCGCGTGCTTGGTGATGCGTTCACGGGTGATATGGCTGCCACGGCGAATACGATTGAACAGGAAGCTATCGTCCTGCTCACCTTCCTTGAGCTGCTCGCGACGAAACGCCAGCCAGGCCTGCAATTTGTCGAACGCCCAGGCTGGGGCGTACTTGATCAGTTCTTTGTTGCCTTTGCCAATCACACGCAAGCTGCGTTCATCGAAGTTGATCTGCGCCAGGTCCAGGTTGACCGACTCCGACTTGCGCATGCCTGAACCATACAAAATGCCGATCACGGCGGCATCCCGCAGGCCTTGGGGGCGTGGGTCGGCGGCACAGACTTCCATCATTTCGCGGATCAGGGTGCGGCGCAGGTTACGGCCCTGGCTGAGGCGTGTGCCTGGCGTGGCCTTGACCGAGCGCATCTTCAACAGGTGGTCCTGGCTGATCAGGCTCATTCGCCAGGCCTCGTTCATCCCCCCGCGTACCGCATTCACATACAGCGAAGAAGTGTTCGGCGCGCAGCCGTCCTCGCGCAATGCGCCGACCAGCGCAATCACCTGTTCGGGTTGCAGCAGGTGCCAGTCGATCTCTTCCAGGTTGATATCTTCATAGCCCAGGCGGTCGGCGGCATCTTGCAGCACGTAGCGCATGGTCAGTTGGCTGGAGGGCGCCAAGCGGGTGAGGTAAAGGGTCAGTGGGTTGCGGATAGACTCAGTCAAGGTAGATCAGCCTTTGGATTAAATACCTCATTCAAGCCTTTGTTTAATCGAGGTATTTAGTGAATTGGCGGAGGTCGAGTCTAACTCAGGACCGGGCTTGGCACCAAATCACGGCACAACATCACGGCGCCGATTCGTCGTCCTCGGTCGGGTTTTCAGCCTGAGGTTGCGCCTGGGATTGGCTCCAGTCGGCATCCTGTTTGTGCATCAGTGCAAACCAGTGCTGACGCATGAACGCCAGGTAGCTGTCCGGCGCTTTGGCAAAGTCGCTTTCATCGCCATAACAGCCCGGCAGCGGCAACTCGGTGCCCTGCTCCTTGTACTGGCTGACCAGTGCCTGCTGTGCGGCAACGCTGCAGTCAGTAGGCAGCGGCATACCCCGCAGGGCACCGGCATCCTCGTCCCACCAGCTTGCGCCGACGCGATCGACACCGCGCAGGCGGTACTTCTGCGACTTGCCCACATGCATGATCAGCTTGAACTCACGCGGGCTGACATCGCTGGTGCAGGTGCGCGAGTAGCCCACCGTGGCCTGGGTAATGCCATCGCCGGCAAGATCAGTGACCTTGGTTGCCGCCCTGTCAAAACGCAGCCCTGCATCGAATTCGCAATGCTGCACATCGTCATAGAGCATCCAGACACGCTTGGGGCGGTCGCCGCCGAGCAAATACTGGGCCGCGTAGACAAATGCCGACTGGGTACCGTCGTCATCACGCTCGCTGACTTGCTCGGCGAGTACCAGCAAGTTCTTGCCTTGGTGGTCGTCCCAGGTATAGGCCGCGACCTGTTTGCCGCGCACTTCCACGCCGTCCGGCACCTGCTCGATGCTGGTCAGCGCCACGCCATCGTCGGCTCGAACGGTGGTGACACAGGCCACTACCATCAACAAGCCCATCAATGCAGGCCGCAACTGGCCGTGCAAAATTCGCACACTATTCATCCGAGTACCCTGGCAAGAGATGGCTTACTTTACCGGCACTTGAGGGCCATTGCAGAGAAGTTTGTTGAATTACCTTGCGCGCCTGCGCAGCGGTGCAGAATCCGTCGCGGTTTTGCCTGCAGAACCAATCCCCAGGCGCTTCAGCGGTTTAGCTGAACCCTACCTGTCTACCTGTCAAATAAACGAGTTTTTCATCCGCCTTTCATATTCGTTCAACAATTTTCCGCTTAATCTTGAGCGCAGGACTTGAGAACGAACCGCGTCTTCCCCGACTAACCTGTTGATTACGCTTTACCTTTCATAGTTTTCGTCTTTACTCTGCTAGCCCATGGAAGAAACCGTTGCCCGTCCTCAGGAAAGTCGAACGAATGCCGCACACCCACGCTACATTTAATCGGCCGGCGTTGTTGCCGACTGATTACTGCTGTTTTCACGCTCCAATTGTTCTAGCCCCGAGGTCATGAATCTTTGAAACCCTACCCTATTCATTGCGTGTCGATCGTTATCCCGGTCTACAACGAACAAGAGAGCCTGCCTGAATTGCTGCGTCGCACGACTGCAGCTTGCAAGCAATTGGCTTACGAATACGAAATCATCCTGGTGGATGACGGTAGCCGCGACAACTCGGCCCAATTGCTGGAAGACGCTGCCGCAGAAGACGGCAGCAACGTGGTGGCGGTGATCCTCAACCGCAACTATGGCCAGCATGCCGCGATCATGGCCGGCTTCGAGCAGTGCCGTGGCGAGGTGGTCATCACCCTTGACGCCGACCTGCAGAACCCGCCCGAAGAAATCCCGCGGCTGGTCGAGCAAGCCGCCCTGGGCTACGACGTCGTCGCCACTGTGCGTAACAACCGTCAGGATTCGGCCTTCCGCCGCTGGCCTTCGCGCCTGATCAACCTGGCCGTGCAACGCTCCACCGGCGTGGCCATGACCGATTACGGCTGCATGTTGCGTGCTTACCGACGCACCATCGTCGACGCGATGCTGGCCTGCCGCGAGCGCAGCACCTTTATTCCGATTCTGGCCAACGGCTTTGCCCGGCACACCACCGAGATCCTGGTGCACCACGCCGAGCGTGAGCATGGCGAGTCCAAATACAGCGCCATGCGCCTGATCAGCCTGATGTTCGACCTGCTGACCTGCATGACCACCACCCCGCTGCGTCTGCTGAGCATCGTCGGCTTCAGCCTCGCGGCACTGGGCATGCTGTTTGCCTTTGCGCTGGTGTTCCTGCGCTTGGTCTTCGGCGCCGAATGGGCCGGTTCAGGCATGTTCGTGCTGTTCGCGGTGCTGTTTGTGTTCACCGGCGGCCAATTCATCGGCATGGGCCTCTTGGGTGAATACCTGGGCCGCATGTACAGTGACGTGCGTGCCCGTCCACGGTTCTTTATTGAAAAGGTGCTGCGTAACCAACCCGCAGAGCCGGCTCCGGTCGTCGTGGTCGACGGCCTTACAACTTCCCACTCTCCTACTTCTCCTTCCGATCAGGTTTCGTCATGAATTCAAAAGCTGTTGTCTTCGCTTACCACGATATTGGCTGTGCAGGTATTGAAGCCCTGCTGACCGCCGGCTACGACATTGCTGCCGTGTTCACCCATGCCGACGACCCCAAGGAAAACAATTTCTACGGCTCCGTCGCCCAACTCTGCGCCCGCAACGGCATCCCGGTACATGCTCCGGAAGACGCCAACCACCCGCTGTGGATCGAGCGTATTGCCAAGCTGAACCCGGATTTCATCTTCTCGTTCTACTACCGCAACCTGCTGAGCGAAGCCCTGCTGGCCACTGCCAAAAAAGGCGCGTTCAACCTGCACGGTTCCTTGCTGCCTAAATACCGTGGCCGCGCTCCGGCCAACTGGGTGCTGGTCAACGGCGAAACCGAAACCGGCGTGACCCTGCACCGCATGGTCAAGCGTGCCGATGCCGGCGCGATCCTGGCCCAGCAAAAAGTCATTATCGACCGCACCGACACCGGCCTGACCCTGCACGCCAAACTGCGTGATGCGGCCACCAACTTGCTGCGTGATGCCCTGCCACAGCTGGCCCAAGGCAAATTGGCCGAAACGGCCCAGAACGAAAGCCAGGCCACCTACTTCGGTCGCCGCACTGCCGCTGACGGCAAGCTGGACTGGAAAAAACCGGCTGAAGAGCTGTTCAACCTGGTTCGTGCCGTGACCCAACCGTACCCAGGCGCATTCTGCGCTGTCGGCGAGCACAAACTCATCGTTTGGCAAGCTGAAGTGGTCAAGGGCAACGAAGGCCTGGCGCCAGGCCGTGTGATCAGCGTCAACCCGCTGCGCATCGCCTGCGGTGAAGATTCCCTGGTGGTCAAGTTCGGCCAGCGCAACGAAAACGGCCTGTACCTGGCCGGCCCTTCCCTGGCTGACGAACTGGGCCTGGTCGACGGTTCCGTGCTGCGCGGCGCCGAGTCCGGCCGCAAGCCACGTCGCACTCGTGTACTGATCCTGGGTGTGAACGGCTTTATCGGTAACCACCTGTCCGAGCGCCTGCTGCGTGACGACCGTTATGAAATCTACGGCCTGGACATCGGTTCCGACGCCATTGAGCGCCTGCGCAGCCACCCGAACTTCCACTACGTGGAAGGCGACATCAGCATCCACTCCGAGTGGATCGAGTACCACATCAAGAAGTGCGACGTGGTCCTGCCGCTGGTGGCCATCGCTACGCCAATCGAATACACCCGTAACCCGCTGCGCGTATTCGAACTCGACTTCGAAGAGAACCTGAAACTGGTTCGCTACTGCGTCAAGTACAACAAGCGCGTGATCTTCCCGTCGACCTCCGAAGTCTATGGCATGTGCCAGGACCAGTACTTCGACGAAGACACCTCCAATCTGGTGGTTGGCCCGGTCAACAAGCAGCGCTGGATCTACTCGGTCTCCAAGCAACTGCTGGACCGCGTGATCTGGGCTTACGGCGACAAGGGCCTGAACTTCACCCTGTTCCGTCCGTTCAACTGGATGGGCCCGCGCCTTGACCGTCTGGACTCGGCACGTATCGGCAGCTCCCGTGCCATCACCCAGCTGATCCTGAACCTGGTGGAAGGTACCCCGATCCGCCTGTTCGACGGTGGTGAGCAGAAGCGTTGCTTCACCGACATCGCCGACGGCATCGAAGCACTGGCACGCATCATTGATAACGACAACGATATCTGCAACGGCCAGATCATCAACATCGGCAACCCGGAAAACGAAGCCAGCATCCGTCAGCTGGGCGAAGAACTGCTGCGTCAGTTCGAAGCTCACCCGCTGCGCAGCAACTTCCCTCCGTTCGCCGGTTTCCGCGACGTAGAAAGCAAGGCGTTCTACGGTACCGGTTACCAGGACGTGGCGCACCGCAAGCCAAGCATCGAAAACGCCAAGCGCCTGTTGAACTGGGAGCCAACCGTTGAGATGAGCGAAACCATCGGCAACACGTTGGACTTCTTCCTCAAAGAAGCCATGCTCGAAATCGCGGACAAGAAGTAATGCAGGCAGGCTTGCGAATCGACGTCGACACCTACCGTGGCACCCGTGAGGGCGTGCCGCGGTTGCTCGAATCCCTGGATGAAGCCGGGGTAAAAGCGACGTTCTTCTTCAGCGTCGGGCCGGACAACATGGGGCGCCACTTGTGGCGCCTTATCCGCCCGCAATTTCTGTGGAAGATGCTGCGTTCCAATGCTGCCGGCCTGTATGGCTGGGACATCTTGCTGGCCGGCACCGCCTGGCCAGGCAAGCCGATCGGCCGTGACCTGGGGCACTTGATGCGCCAGGCCAAGGCCGCCGGCCATGAAGTCGGCCTGCACGCATGGGACCATCACGGTTGGCAAGCCAACACCGGGCGCTGGAGCGACGCACAGCTGGTCGAGCAGATCCGTCGTGGCGTGGACACCCTGAGCGACATCCTGGGTGAACGCATCGACTGTTCCGCAGCCGCCGGCTGGCGCGCCGATGAGCGCGTGGTGCAAGCCAAGCAAGGTTTCAACTTTCGCTACAACAGTGATTGCCGGGGCACCAGCCTGTTTCGACCAACCCTGGCCGATGGCAGTGCGGGCACCCCACAAATTCCGGTAGACCTGCCGACCTTCGACGAAGTCGTCGGGCCGGTGGTGGCTGCCAAAGATTTCAACGGCTTCATTCTTGACCGGTTCGCCGAGTCGAAGCTGAACGTCTATACGATCCACGCAGAAGTAGAAGGGATTCTGATGGCTGAAGATTTTCGCCAACTGCTCGCCCAGGCCGGGCAGCGCGGCATTGACTTCAAACCCTTGGGCGACCTGTTGCCCGCGGATGTGACCACCCTGCCCCAGCAACAGCTGGTACGCGGCGCGCTCAGCGGCCGCGAGGGTTGGCTCGGAGTACAGCAGGCATGATCCGGCGCTGGGCATTGCCCCTGCTCCTGTTGGCGTTTGCTGTGTTCTACCTGTTGCCACTGGCCAGCCATGGCCTGTGGATCCCGGATGAAACCCGTTACGCGCAGATCAGCCAGGAAATGCTGCTGACCGGCAAATGGGCCTCGCCGCACTTCATGGGTATCCGTTACTTCGAAAAACCCGCTGCCGGCTACTGGATGATCGCGCTGGGCCAAGCGATTTTCGGGCAGAACCTGTTCGGCGTGCGCTTTGCGTCGGCCTTGAGCACCGGGCTGAGCATCCTGCTGGTCTATCTGGTCTCGCGCCGGCTGTGGAACAACCCGCAAAAAAGCTTGGTCAGCAGCGTGCTGTACATGAGCTTTGTCAGCGTGGCGCTGCTTGGTGGTTACGCCAACCTGGACCCGCAGTTCACCTTCTGGGTCAACCTCACCGGCGTTGCGCTGTGGTTCTGCTTCGACAGCACCACGCGCAACGGCCGCTTGGGGTCTTGGGCATTGCTCGGCTTTGCCTGCGGCATGGGCTTCATGACCAAAGGGTTTCTTGCCTGGCTGCTGCCAGTGTTGATCGCCCTGCCCTACGCTATCTGGCAGAAACGCTTTCGTGAATTGCTTGGCTATGGTGTGGTCGCTGTGGCCGTCGCAATTATCGTCAGCCTGCCGTGGGCACTCGCCGTGCACCTGCAAGAGCCGGACTACTGGAACTTCTTCTTCTGGCATGAGCACATCCAACGCTTTGCCGGCGATGACGCCCAGCATGCCGAGCCGTTCTGGTTCTACCTGCCGCTGATGGTTGCGTTCTCGTTGCCATGGATCGCCCTGCTGCCGTCCACGGTCAAACAGGCCTGGCTGGAAAAGCGCCTGCCCAAGACCGCGTTCCTGCTGCTGTGGCTGTTGATGCCCCTGGCGTTCTTCAGTTTGGCCAAAGGCAAGCTGCCGTCCTATGTCATGCCGTGCCTGCTGCCCTTGGCCCTGTTGATAGGGTCGACGCTCAGCGACAAGTTGGCCAAGGGCCATGGCCGCGCCTTGCGCATCAACGGCTGGTTGAACCTGGCTATCGGAATCGTGGCGTTGCTGGCCATCAGTTGGTTCCAATTGAAAAAACCGGTGTATGAGCCGGGTCAGGAGACTTTCAGCCTGGTGCTGGTGTTTACTTTCCTGTTCGGCTGGATCGTGGTCAACCTGCTGCAAGCTGCACGCCCATTGAAGCTATGGGCTGCGCCGGCCATCGGCAGTTGGTTGCTGGTGGCCCTGGTGCCGGCTGCCCTTCCGCATTCGGTGGTTTATAACAAGACCCCGGACCAGTTCATCATCGACCATTTGCCCGAACTGCAACCCACCGCGGCACTGCTCAGCAATGACCTTGGCGCTGCCTCGGCGCTGTCGTGGCGCCTGGGCCGCCCGGACGTTGCGCTGTACAACACGGTCGGTGAAGTGAAGTACGGCATTGCCTATCCAGACACTGCCTATCGCAAGATCGGCACCGCCGACGTCCAGCAATGGATGAGCGAGGCGCGTAAAAAAGGCTCGGTTGGCGTCGTCATGCGGGTCAAGGGCGACGATGAAGTGGCCGAAGTGAACCTGCTGCCCCAAGACGGCAAGCGCTATGAGCAAGGCAATATCGTCATCCTGATCTTCCCACAGGCTGCGCAATGATCACCTTGCTTCTCCTGTTGAGCGCCTGCCTGCTCACCTGCATGGGCCAGGTTTCGCAAAAGTTTGCGGTAGAAAGCTGGCGTGACCAGCCCGACGGTTGGGCGCCGAAACTGCGCTCGCCGTGGCTGTGGTCGGCGCTGGTGTGCCTGGGCCTTGGCCTGCTGGTATGGCTGCTGGTGTTGCAGCGCCTGGAAGTGGGCATCGCCTACCCCATGCTCAGCCTCAATTTTGTGCTGGTGACACTGATGGCGCGGTTTGTCTTCCATGAGCAGATCGATGGCCGTCATTGGCTGGGTGTCGCGCTGGTGATTGGCGGCGTTGTGCTGCTAGGGCGTCACGTATGAGCCGCACACAAGGGTTTGCCCTGGCCTTGGGCAGTGTTGGCCTGGTCAGTGCTGCTCAATTGGGCATGCGCTGGAGCATGACGCGCCTGCCGTTGCCCACTGAGTGGCTCAATGCGTTTAACAGTCAATCGATTGATCTTGGCGCCCTGGGCGTGGTGATCCTGGCGATCATCGCCTATGCGCTGTCGATGCTGTGCTGGCTCGGCGCGCTCAAGCACTTGCCCCTGGGCCGCGCCTATTCGCTGCTAAGCATCAGCTACGCGCTGGTGTACCTGCTGGCGGCCAGCCTGCCGGTGTTCAACGAACATTTTTCGCTTTCAAAAACCCTGGGGGTGGCCTTGGTCATTCTCGGTGTTCTGGTTATTAACTCTCGTCGTGCTAGCGTTGCAAGCCCCAGGAATGCCCCATGAAAATCAGTGTATTTGGTAGCGGTTACGTCGGTCTGGTACAGGCCACCGTATTGGCCGAAGTCGGTCACGATGTGATCTGCATGGACGTGGACAAGAGCAAAGTCGAGTCGCTGCAAAAAGGCCACGTGACCATCTTCGAGCCGGGCCTGGCGGCCATGGTCAAGGAAAACCTGGAAAGCGGGCGCCTGCACTTTACCTATGATGAAAAACTCGCAGTAGAACACGGTGAGGTGCTGTTTATCGCCGTGGGCACGCCGTCGGACGAAGACGGCTCGGCCGACCTCAAGTACGTGCTTTCGGTGGGCGATGCCGTATCCCGCCATCGCGTGGAACCGGTGATCCTGGTGGAAAAATCCACCGTGCCGGTCGGTACGGGCGACACGCTGCGGGCCCATATCGAAAAAAACCTGCACATTGCCGGTCGCCACCTGGAGTTCGATATCGTCTCCAACCCCGAATTCCTCAAGGAAGGCTCGGCCGTTGCCGACTGCCGCCGCCCGGACCGCATCATCATCGGCTGTGAACGCGAAGAAGTGCGCGAAGTGATGCGTGATTTGTACGCGCCGTTCAACCGCAACCATGACCGCATCATCTTCATGGACCTGCGCAGCGCCGAACTGACCAAGTACGCCGCCAACTGCATGCTGGCCACCAAGATCAGCTTCATCAACCAGATCGCCGAGTTGGCCGAACACTTGGGCGCCGACATCGAAGCCGTGCGTTTGGGCATTGGCGCCGACTCACGCATCGGCTACCACTTCATCTACCCGGGCTGCGGCTACGGCGGTTCGTGCTTCCCCAAAGACATGCGCGCCCTGATCCACAGCGCCAAGGAAGCCAACTGCTCCAGCGACCTTCTCGAAGCGGTCGAAGCGATCAACCAGCGCCAGAAGAGCAAGCTGTTCGAGCGTATCAATGCGTATTTCAAAGGCGAACTGCAAGGCAAGACCTTCGCCTTGTGGGGCCTGGCCTTCAAGCCCAACACCGATGACATGCGCGATGCCCCAAGCCGCGTGCTGATGGAAGCCCTGTGGGCGGCCGGCGCCAATGTCCGTGCGTTCGACCCCGAAGCCATGCAGGAAACCCAGCGCATCTACGGTGACGAGTCGCGTCTGACCCTGCTGGGCACGCCGGAATCGGCCTTGAGCGGCGCCGATGCGTTGATCGTGTGCACCGAGTGGCAGCAATTCAAGGCGCCGGATTTCGAACTGATCCACGCCCGCCTGAAAAACCCGGTGATCTTCGACGGTCGCAACCTGTACGACGGCGAGCGCCTGGCGCGCAAGGGCTTCAAATATTTCCCGATGGGCCGTGGCGACTCCTGCGAGCTGCCGATTCCACAGCAAAACTGGGTAGCGCCAGCCAAGGAAGACTAAAGACGTGAACAAAGCTCAATCGCCGCTGCTTACAGCAACGATCCGCAATCAGTCGCTGGGGCTCGGGCTCCTGGCGCTGGTGCTGTTTATTGTCGGCAACTGGCACCAGGCAATCATCGGCTTTGACTCGCGTTTCGTGGTGTTTGCCCAGGAAATGCTGCGCCATGGACCGAGTTTTTTCCCCACCACCTATGGCCAGCCTTACGCGGACTACCTGGCGACCTCGACCCTGCTGACCTGGCTGTTGTCCCTGCCGTTTGGCGAGGTCAGCAGCCTCACCGCGTGGTTGCCCACCTCCATCGCCTCGGCGGTGATCGTGGTGCTGGCGTATCGCCTTACGGCGCCCTACTCCACGCGCTGGGGCTTGCTCAGCATCGCGATGCTGCTGCTCAGCAGCACCTTCATCAGTGAAACCCGCGCGGTGTCGCTGGACCAGATGCTCGCGGCCATCGCCTTGACCGTGTTCTATCTGGGCTATGCCCATGACCACTTCGGGGCAGCCAAACGCTTGCATTGGCTGTTTTTGCTGCTGATCCTGGGCTTTGCGGTGCGTGGGCCAATCGGCCTGGTGATCCCCACTGGCGTGCTGTGCAGCTATTACCTGATCAACCGCCAATGGCGCCAACTGTTCACCTTCGGCTTTATCGCCCTGGCAGTGCTGGCGGCGTGTGTCGGCCTGTTGCTGCTGCTGGCCAAGCTCAGTGGTGGCGAGGACTTCATGCAGGACGTGATCCGCATGCAGTTCCTGGGGCGCATGGACGGCACCGAAGGTTCCAGCGGCGTGCTGTATTACTTCACCAGCTCCATGGGCAA
Organism: Pseudomonas sp. B19125; assembly: GCF_044218855.1. Classification (NCBI taxonomy): domain Bacteria; kingdom Pseudomonadati; phylum Pseudomonadota; class Gammaproteobacteria; order Pseudomonadales; family Pseudomonadaceae; genus Pseudomonas; species Pseudomonas sp. B19125. The sequence continues at coordinate 3,664,668 of NZ_CP162589.1, read as the reverse complement.
CTATGCGCTGGCCTATCCACTGGCGTTGCTGGTGCTGCTGGCAGTCGCCAGCGGCGGTCGTCGGTCACCCGACCCGGCACTGAAACTGGTGCTGTATTGCGCGGCGGCAGGTTTGCTGGTGATGCTCGGCCTGTCGGTCCCTCAGGCCAAGAAGGCACGTTACATCCTGCCAATGCTGCCCATGGCGGCGATCATTGCGGCCTACCCGTTCCAGGTCACCCAGGGGCGGCTGTTCGCCTGGCTGCGCGGCTTGATGCTGGGCATCTGGACGCTGCTGCCGGCGCTGCTGGTGATCGGGCTGGTGGTGGCGCGCAAGCGTTACCCGGCACAGCTGGACAACCTGGGCTTGGTCCTCGGCGTGCTTGGCGTGCTGCAAATAGTGTCGCTGTTGTCACTGCTCAAGGCGCGTCTACGCCCGCTGGGGTCGGCACTCGCGGCGGTGCTGGCGCTGTGGTCGACCTACATTGTGGTGGTCGAGCCATTGGAGCGTACGCTTTACGACACCCGCACATTTAGCCTTGGCGTCAAAGAACAGATCATGCAGCAACCGGCCCCCGTGGTGCTGCATGGCTTGGGCAAAGATGCAAAAGCCATCAAGTTCATGGTCAACTTCAACTGCGATAAGGTGCCGCTGTTTACCCAGTCGGCTGCAGACCTGGCGCCACTGCAAGGTCCGGCATGGCTGGTAATGAGCACGAAAGACTTCGAAAATCTGCAGGATCCGCGCTTGCGTTCGATCACACCGACACTCACCGGGGAGTTCGACAAAGACCCGTATGTGTTGCTCCATCTAGAGAAAGTCAGCGCGCCGTAATTACGCTGACAGTGGTCTGACGGAAACAGCGCCCACTCCTTCAAGAGTGGGCGTTTTTCGTTATGACTGCCCGGAAAGCCCCTACATGGCTATGCGTAAACGCTGGCGCACTTTGCCTTTCGATGCCCGGAACCCAAATGTAGACTCCTTTGTCATGTGCGTTAACTATCTACTACCGGGCGCCGTCAGCCTTCCACGCACACAGACCTGCTTGATCAAAAGGGCAATGCCGTGCCAGAAGACCTGTTGCTTATCCCTGCGCCGAGGCTGGATCGATTGATGGCATTGCGCGATGCCTTGGTGGCATTGAAGGGGCCTTTGGCCGACGACCCTGCCTTGCGAGAGAACCTGCAAAGGCAGCTGTTCAACGAAGAGGCTGATAGCCGCGTACTCGGACGCATCAGCACGCCGCTGCCGCAACCGACGCATCGGATCACCTATGACGAGGGTCACTAACTGCATTATTTTTGCATTTAACCCTCATTAATATGCATTGGCGCCATGGCATCAAGCTCGGCACACTGCACAGGTTCCTCCCCCAAATGTTGGAACGTTCAAAGGGCTTATCCGGGCAACCAGGCGAGCCTTTTTTTTCGTCTGCTGCTTTATGGATCGTGTCGATGCTCGCTCGCTGGTTACCCGCTGCAATCAATACCCGCCCCGCCGAATGGAGCCGCGCCGCCATTGGCATGGCCTTGGGCACGCTATTGAGTGTCTGGGTGTGTGCCCAGGTATTCGGTATGGAAGTCGCCTTGCACCTGCTCGGCCCGCTGGGGGCATCGGCGGTTTTGCTGTTTGCCGTGTCCTCCGGTGCGCTGGCACAGCCCTGGTCGATTATCGGCAGCTACTTGTGCGCTGCCGTTGTGGCTCTGCTGGTGGCGCGGGTGCTTGGCCGCACGCTGGGCAGCGCATGCCTGGCTGCGGGCATGACCGTCGTGTTGATTTGCTGGCTGCGCTGCCTGCACCCGCCCGCCGGTGGCTTGGCCATGACGCTGGTGCTCGCCGATCCGGCCTCTATTGCTCTGGGTTGGCAGGAAGTGGGGCCGGTGATGCTCGGGGCTGGCGCGCTGCTGGCCGGTGCGCTGGCCTATAACAACGTGACACGCACGCGTTACCCCAAAGGCGCGATCGAATCGCCCGCCGTGGTCCTGGGCAGCACAGCGCCGGTGACAGATGCCGCCATCACGGCAGCCGATCTGAAACTGGCCCTGGCCGAGATGGAACGGTTCTTTGATGTGGAGCCGACGGAGTTGGAGCAACTGATTCATGCGGCTGAAGGGCATGCCCGGCGCCGCAGCATCGGTGAAGTGCTGGGTCGCCGCAGCGCTGCATAAATGCAAAAACGACCTGCATGATTCCGGGTTGTACTGGGCAAATTTGCACTGGTACGATCGCGAGATAGTTCGTGCGCGAACATCTTGATAAAGAACAATAAAAGCAGGGAGTTAGTGATGACTGCTCAGGTTTCATCCGAAGCAAGCCACACCAGGATTCTTCAGGGCGAGGTGCTGGCCGAAGTCCGTAACCATATTGGCCACCTCACCCTCAACCGCCCCGCTGGCTTGAATGCCATCACTCTGGAGATGGTCCGCAGCCTGACCACACAACTGCTGGCTTGGGAGAGCGATCCGCAGGTGTATGCCGTGGCCCTGCGCGGTGCCGGTGAAAAAGCGTTCTGCGCCGGTGGCGACATTCGCTCTCTCTACGACAGCTTCAAGCAGGGCGACAGCCTGCACCAGGACTTCTTCGTCGAGGAATACGCCCTCGACCTGGCAATTCACCATTACCACAAGCCCGTGCTGGCCCTGATGGACGGCTTTGTCCTCGGCGGTGGCATGGGCCTGGTGCAAGGCGCCGACTTGCGTGTGGTGACCGAGCGCAGCCGCCTGGCGATGCCGGAAGTGGCCATTGGTTATTTCCCGGACGTAGGTGGCAGCTATTTCCTCTCGCGCATCCCTGGCGAGCTGGGGGTTTACCTTGGGGTCACCGGCGTGCAGATTCGCGCCGCCGATGCGCTGTACTGCGGGCTGGCGGACTGGTGTATCGACAGCGCGAAACTCGCCGAACTCGATCAGAAGCTCGACCACCTGCAATGGCAGGATTCGCCGCTCAAGGACCTGCAGGGCGTATTGGCAAAGCTCGCGGTACAACAATTGCCCGACGCCCCGCTGGCCGCGCTGCGCCCGGCGATCGACCACTTCTTTGCGTTGCCGGATGTGCCGAGCATGGTCGAGCAACTGCAGCAAGTCACTGTCGCCGACAGCCACGAATGGGCGCTCAGCACCGCCGCCCTGATGCAGACCCGCTCGCCGCTGGCAATGGCCGTTACCCTGCAGATGCTGCGCCGTGGCCGGCGCTTGTCGCTGGAGCAGTGCTTCGCATTGGAATTGCACCTGGATCGCCAGTGGTTCGAACGCGGCGACCTGATCGAAGGCGTTCGCGCGTTGATTATCGACAAAGATAAAACCCCGCACTGGAGCCCCGCGACGATCCATGAGTTGGACGCCAGCCATGTCGAGAGCTTCTTCAGCGACTTCAAGCAGAGTGGGAAATAAGCCATGCAAGATATTGAATACACTGAAGAACAAGTGATGATTCGCGACATGGCGCGCGACTTTGCCCGTGGCGAAATCGCCCCGCATGCGCAAGCCTGGGAAAAAGCCGGCTGGATCGATGACGCCCTGGTCGCGAAGATGGGCGAACTCGGCTTGCTGGGCATGGTGGTGCCGGAAGAATGGGGCGGCACCTATGTCGACTACGTGGCGTATGCCCTGGCCGTCGAGGAGATTTCCGCCGGTGATGGCGCCACCGGCGCACTCATGAGTATCCATAATTCAGTCGGTTGCGGGCCAATCCTCAACTACGGCACCGATGCGCAGAAACACACCTGGCTGGCTGACCTGGCCAGCGGCCAGGCCATTGGTTGCTTCTGCCTCACCGAGCCTCAGGCCGGTTCCGAAGCCCATAACCTGCGCACCCGCGCCGAGCTGCGCGACGGCCAGTGGGTGATCACCGGTGCCAAGCAGTTCGTCAGCAATGGCAAGCGCGCCAAGTTGGCCATTGTGTTTGCGGTGACGGACCCGGAACTGGGCAAGAAAGGTATTTCTGCCTTCCTGGTGCCCACTGACACACCAGGCTTTGTGGTCGACCGTACCGAACACAAGATGGGCATTCGTGCCTCGGACACCTGCGCCGTCACGCTGAACCAGTGCACAGTACCCGAAGCCAACCTGTTGGGTGAACGCGGCAAGGGCCTGGCCATCGCCCTGTCCAACCTCGAGGGTGGACGCATCGGCATTGCCGCCCAAGCGTTGGGCATCGCCCGTGCGGCGTTTGAGGCGGCGCTGGCGTATGCGCGTGATCGGGTGCAATTCAACAAGGCGATTATCGAGCACCAAAGCATTGCCAACCTGCTGGCCGACATGCAGACCCAGCTCAATGCCGCCCGCCTGCTGATCCTGCACGCCGCACGTCTGCGCAGCGCCGGCAAGCCGTGCCTGTCGGAAGCCTCCCAGGCCAAGCTGTTTGCTTCGGAGATGGCCGAAAAGGTCTGCTCCTCGGCGATGCAGGTCCATGGCGGGTATGGGTATCTTGAGGACTACCCGGTGGAGCGCTACTACCGGGATGCGAGGATTACGCAGATATACGAAGGCACCAGCGAGATTCAGCGGATGGTGATTGCCAGGGAGCTGAAGAACTACCAGCTCTAAAAGCCACACAAGACCAATGTGGGAGCTGGCTTGTCGAATCGTCGCACCGCTGCGATAGCATCACCTCGGTCTAACCGATAAACCGAGGTGTCTGCATCGCAGGCAAGCCAGCTCCCACCTTTTGATCTTCAGTGTTTACGGCCGGGTTACTGGTCCTTGAACTCCGGCGCACGCTTGGCCACAAATGCCGCCATACCTTCCTTCTGGTCCTGGGTGGCAAACGCGGCATGGAACACGCGGCGCTCAAAGCGCACGCCTTCAGACAGGCTCACCTCAAACGCACGGTTCACGCTTTCCTTGACCATCATGCTGATCGGCACGGACTTGCCGGCAATCAAGGTCGCGGTTTTCAGCGCTTCTTCAAGCAGGTCATCGGCCGGCACAATGCGCGCCACAATCCCGCAGCGCTCAGCTTCAACGGCATCAATAAAGCGCCCGGTCAGGCACATTTCCATGGCCTTGGCCTTGCCCACGGCGCGGGTCAGCCGTTGGGTGCCGCCCATGCCGGGCAGTACGCCGAGGTTGATTTCCGGCTGGCCGAACCTGGCGCCGTCACCGGCCAGGATAAAGTCGCACATCAAGGCCAGTTCACAGCCGCCGCCCAGGGCGAAACCGTTGACCGCAGCAATGATCGGCTTGCGGCGGTTGGCGACGCGGTCGCTGTCGCTGAACAGGTCGTCGAGGTAGATCTGCGGGTAGGTCAGCTCGGCCATCTCTTTGATGTCGGCGCCGGCGGCGAAGGCTTTTTTCGAGCCGGTCAGCACGATGCAGCCGATCTGCGGGTCGGCTTCCAGGCCGTCCAGTGCCTGGTTCAACTCGCTGACCAACTGGGCGTTCAAGGCGTTCAGGGCTTGCGGGCGATTGAGGGTAATCAGCCCGACGCGGCCCTGGACTTCGAGCAAAAGGGTTTCGTAACTCATGTATCGGCTCCTTAAAGGTTGCGTGAGATGACCATGCGCTGAATATCGCTGGTGCCTTCGTAAATCTGGCAGACCCGCACATCGCGGTAGATCCGCTCCAATGGGAAGTCGCTCAGGTAACCGTAACCGCCCAGGGTTTGCAAGGCGGCCGAGCAGACTTTTTCGGCCATTTCCGAAGCAAACAGCTTGGCCATCGACGCCTCGACCAAGGCCGGCTTGCCGCTGTCACGCAGGGCTGCGGCGTAATGCACCATCTGCCTGGCCACCGCGATTTGCGTGGCCATGTCGGCCAACCTGAAGGCCACGGCCTGGTGTTCGATCAGCGCCTTGCCGAAGCTTTCGCGCTCACGGGCATAGTCACGCGCGGCTTCGAAGGCGGCGCGGGCCATGCCCACCGATTGCGAGGCGATGCCGACGCGGCCGCCTTCGAGGTTGGCCAGGGCGATCCTGTAGCCTTCGCCCTCCTCGCCCAAACGGTTGGCGACTGGGACTTTTACGTCTTCGAAGAGGATCTGGCAGGTGTCGGACGCATGTTGGCCGAGTTTGTCTTCAACCCGCGCCACCGTGTAGCCCGGCGAGTCGGTCGGCACGATAAACGCGCTGATCCCACGCTTGCCTGCGGCCGGGTCGGTGACGGCAAACACAATCACGATCCCGGCGTTCTGCCCGGAGGTAATGAACTGTTTGCAGCCATTGAGCACGTAATGGTCGCCCTCAAGGCGTGCGCGGGTTTTCAGGCTGCTGGCATCGGAGCCTGCCTGCGGCTCGGTCAACGCAAAGGCACCGAGCATGGCGCCACTGGCCAGCGGCGTGAGGAACTGCTGTTTCTGCTGCTCGTTACCGAATTTGAGGATCGGCACGCAACCCACCGAGTTGTGCACACTCATGATGGTCGAGCACGCGCCATCGCCGGCGGCAATTTCTTCCAGGGCCATGGCGTAGGCCAGGTAGCCCGTGTCGCAACCACCCCACTGTTCCGGTACCAGCATGCCGAAAAAGCCCAGCTCGGCCATTTCGCCAATGGCTTCCTTGGGGAAACGGTGCTCGCGGTCCCACTCGGCGGCGAAGGGTTTCAGGCGTTCCTGGGCAAATTGCCGGGCCGCTTCGCTGATTTGCAGTTGTTCGTCATTGGGCAGCATGTTGAGTCCTTAATACAGGCATTCGACGGCCATGGCCGTGGCTTCACCGCCGCCGATACAAATGGCGGCAACCCCGCGCTTGAGGCCTTTCTGGCGCAGGGCCGAGAGCAACGTCACCAGGATGCGCGCACCGGAAGCACCAATTGGATGCCCCAAGGCACAGGCGCCGCCGTGAATATTGACCTTGCTGTGGGGGATTTCCAGCTTGCTCATGGTCACCAGGCTGACCACCGCGAAAGCTTCGTTGATTTCAAACAGGTCAACGTCGCCCAGGTTCCAGCCGGTCTTGCTCATGAGCTTGCGAATCGCACCCACGGGCGCCACCGGGAACAGCCCCGGCTCGTCGGCAAAGGCCGCATGCCCGTGGATCACCGCCAAGGGCTTGAGGCCACGCTGTTGCGCCTCGGACTGGCGCATCAACAGCAACGCCGCCGCACCATCGGAAATCGAGCTGGAGTTGGCCGCCGTCACCGTGCCGCCCTCGCGGAACGCCGGCTTCAGGCTGGCGATCTTGTCCAGCTTGGCCTTGGGCGGTTGCTCGTCATGCAGGATGGTCTTTTGCTCTTTGCCGACGGTGACCTGCACCGGGACGATCTCAGCAGCAAAGCTGCCATGGGTGATGGCCTCTTGCGCGCGGGTCAGCGAGGCAATGGCGAAGGCGTCCTGGGCTTCACGGGTGAAGCCATTGTGCTCGGCGCAGTCTTCGGCAAAGGTGCCCATCAGGCGGCCCTTGTCGTAGGCGTCTTCGAGGCCGTCGAGGAACATATGGTCAAGCACCTTGCCGTGGCCCATGCGGTAGCCGCTGCGCGCGCGGTCGAGCAGGTACGGCGCGTTGGACATGCTTTCCATGCCGCCGGCGACCACCACGTCGACACTGCCGGCCAGCAGCGAGTCGTGGGCGAGGATGGTCGCTTCCATGCCCGAGCCGCACATCTTGTTCAAGGTGGTGCAGCGCGTGGCCTTGTCCAGCCCGGCGCCCAGCGCCGCTTGACGCGCAGGCGCCTGGCCCAGGCCTGCGGGCAGCACGCAGCCGAACAGCACTTCGTCCACGGCATCCGGGGCAATCCCGGCGCGTTCGACGGCGGCGCGGATCGCGGCAGCGCCCAGTTGCGGCGCGGTCAGGCCCTTGAGGTCGCCCTGGAAGCCGCCCATGGGTGTGCGCACGGCGCTGACAATAACAATCGGATCGTTCATGGGGTGTTCTCCTTACTTGGCTGCCATACGCAAGGCGCCGTCGAGACGGATCACCTCGCCATTGAGCATGCTGTTTTCAATGATGTGGCGTACCAGCGCGGCGTACTCGGACGGTTTGCCCAGGCGTGGCGGGAATGGCACACCCGCGGCCAGGGAATCGCGCACTTCGGGGGTCATGCCGGCCATCATCGGCGTTTCGAAAATGCCCGGGGCAATAGTCATCACGCGGATGCCAAAGCGCGCCAGTTCGCGGGCAGCGGGCAAGGTCAGGCTGGCGATGGCGCCTTTGGAGGCGGCATACGCCGCCTGGCCTATCTGCCCGTCAAAGGCGGCTACCGACGCGGTGTTGATGATCACGCCGCGCTCACCGTCGGCGTTCGCCGCGGTTTCAGCGATGGCGGCAGCCGCCAGGCGCAACAGGTTGAAGCTGCCGATCAGGTTGACGTTGATCACCTGGGCAAAGCTGGCCAAGGCGTGTGGGCCATTTTTGCCGAGGATTTTTTCGCCGCGTACCACTCCGGCGCAGTTCACCAGGCCGTGCAGGCCGCCAAAGGCTGCAACGGCGGCGTGTACGGCCGCTTCGGCGGCGGCCTCCTGGCTGATATCGGCCACGGCGCTGCGGGCGTTATCGCCCAGTTGCTTGGCTTTGGCCGCCACAGCGTCGGCGTTCAGGTCGACCAGCATCACCTTGGCACCAGCGGCAATCAACATCTCAGCGGTGGCCGCGCCGAGGCCCGAAGCACCGCCGCTGACCAGGAATACCTTGTTTTCAATCTGCATCATTGTTTCCTTAAAAGTGGATCAGGCGATGGCCTGTGCCTTCGCAATTTCCTGATTACGCAAAATAAAACGTTGCAGCTTGCCGCTCGGGGTCTTGGGCAAGTCGCTGACAAATTCGATTTCCCGTGGGTAGGCGTGGGCCGCCAAACGCTTGCGCACGTGCAGGCGCAACTCCTCGGCCAGCTCGGGCGTAGCGCGGTACTGTTCGTTGAGCACCACAAAGGCTTTGACCAGCTCGGTGCGCTCCGGGCAGGGTTTGCCGACCACAGCGGCTTCGATGACGGCCGGGTGCTCGACCAGTGCGCTTTCGACATCGAATGGCCCTACGCGGTAGCCGGACGTGGTGATCACATCGTCACTGCGCCCGACAAAGCTGATGCTGCCGTCCGGGTTGAGCTCCACGGTGTCGCCACTGAGGTAGTACTTGCCGACAAACGCCTTGGTCTTTACGCCGTCGTAGCCGGCGAACCAGCACATCGGCGACTGTTCACGGTCGATGGCGAGAATGCCGGGCTGGCCTGCCGGCAATTCCTGGTTCTGATCATCGAGCACCACAATGCGGTGGCCCGGTGAGGCAAAGCCTGCCGAGCCGACATGCACGGGGTGTTCCAGGCCGTGGTGGTTGCACAGCACCATGCCCAGTTCGGTCTGGCCGTAATGGTCATGAATGGTCACGCCCAGGTTGTCGGCAAACCAGCGGATCACTTCCGGGTTCAGCGGCTCGCCGGCGCTGCTGACGATACGCAGCTTGCCCTTGATAGCGCGCGCGAACTGTTCGCCACCGGCAATCAGCAGACGGTAAGCGGTGGGCGAACCGGTGAGGTTGGTAATCCCATATTTATTGATCACCCGGCAGGTGCTTTCCAGGGTGAACGGCCCATCGTAGAACGTAATCGGGTGGCCCATGGACAACGGCCCGGTCACGCCAAAATAGATGCCATAGGCCCAGCCCGGGTCGGCGACATTCCAAAACGCGTCCTCGGGGCGCAAATCCACCGCGTCGCGGGTGTAGCTCTGGAAGGCGACAATGGCCTTGAGCGGCACCGACAGGGCTTTTGACGGGCCGGTGGTGCCCGAGGTGAACATCAGCAGGAACGGGGCTTCTGCGCCCAGCAGCACCGGTTCGCAGGTATTCGAATAGTTCGGCAGTTCAGCCCAGAAGCTGTAGTCGCCGCGCACGATGCCTTCGCCCTTGTCCCCGGCCACCGTGACGATGGTCGGGCAGCCTTCGACTTCAGCCAGCTTGGGGCGGTTGACCGCATCCGTGACCACCAGTACGGCGCCGGAGCTGTTCAGCCGATGCTCGATGGCCTTGGGTCCGAAGGCGGTAAACAGCGGCTGATACACCGCGCCGATACGCCAGGTGGCGAACACCACCACCAATAACTCTGCCGTGCGTGGCAGCAGCCCCGCCACCTTGTCACCCCGTTGCACGCCTTGGGCCAGGAGGAAATTGGCAAAGCGCGCCGCCTGGTCCTGCAATTGGGTGAAGGTCACACTGGCGCTGCGCCCATCCTTACCTTCCCAAAACAACGCAATGCGCCCCGGCAGCGCGTGGCGATCGCAACACTCCACACAGGCATTCAGGGCTTGCAGGTTGCCGGACAGGGCGGCGTTGACGGTGTGCTGGTAGTCGAAGGCAGTGGTGGCAGCCAAATACTCACGCATGGTTCCAAATCCTTGTGTGTTTTTATTTTCAGGACATTTTTCACGACGAGAATCGCTGAAATAGTCGCTCTAGAGCGCTTTGGCGGCAATGGTCAAAGCCTTCAACTTGGCTGACTGGTTTGGCCAATCATTGATCCGGCTTATCAGCCGGTCAGCCGCAGTGATTGGACGCTCTGGGCGCAAACTCCTAATCTCCAGGCCTGCGCCGCCAAAGAAGCCGTGTCCCGATGATCGTCCGCCCCAAACCCAACCTCATGGGTATCCTGTTTTCCCTTAAAGGTTCGATTGCCAAGCGCATTGCCTTGCGCAGCCTGATGGTCACGTTGCTGGCTTCAGTGATCGTGCTGGTGGAGACCCTGCACCCGGCCTACTTCTCCAAGGTCAATGCCACGCCGTTCACCTTGCTCGGGTTGTCGTTGTCGATCTTCATGAGCTTTCGCAACAACGCCTGCTACGACCGTTGGTGGGAAGGCCGCAAGCAGCTGGGGCAGATGATCATTGAGGTGCGCTCGCTGATCCGCGAAACCCAAGTGCTGGGCAACTCACCCGAGCGCGCCAGCCTGCTGCGTGGGGTGTGCGGGTTTGCCCACGGCCTGGTCGCGCACCTGCGCCATGAAGACGAGGCCCGCGTTATCACACCCTGGATAACTGTTGACCGGGCGCATCCCAATCTTCCCGACAACGTGCTGCAACAACTGGGCGCGCGCTTTTCGCGGCTGGCCGAACAGGGTGTGATCAGTGAATGGCGCTACACCCAGCTGGAAACCCGGCTGGTCAGCCTCAGCCTGGTGCAGGCCGCCTGCGAGCGGATCAAAAGCACGCCACTGCCCTTCCCTTACACGCTGCTATTGCACCGCACCATCTACCTGTTCTGCATTTTGCTGCCGTTCGCCATGGCCGAACCGCTGGGCTGGTTGACGCCGGTGTTCACCGCCATCGTCAGCTACACGTTCTTCGGTTTGGATGAAATCGGTGATGATCTGGAAGACCCGTTCGGTTTCGATGAAAACGATCTGCCCTGCAATGCGATAGTGCGCACCCTGGAGCGCGAGATTCTCGCCGCCCTGGGCGAGATCAATCTGCCTCCTGCCCTGGAACCAGTGGAATACGTGCTCGGCTGATACGGGTTTGACACTCGTCGTGGTCTGACCGAAGCTTGAGGCTTTGCGATTAGCTGCCCCCAGCTTTTGGACGCCTGCATGTCAAAGTCACGCCGTTACTCCATCGTCGGCCTGTGCGCCCTGTTGTTGCTTGTCCTGGTCACCTGGTTTTTCTCCCGCTCCACTCCGGTGGCCGTGCCGCCGGCGATCGCCCATGGTTACGCCAAGGCGTTGAAGCAAGCACGTAACGGCGAACCCGGCGCCGCCCGTGTGCTGTATCAACAGCTGGGCCGCCCGGACTTGTCGCCTGAACGTCGCGCCGCATTGCACGCCGAACTGCCCAATTACCCAAGCCCTCAGGCGTTGAAGCTGGCGGATAAAGACCTGGCTGATGAGTCGCCGTTGGTTCGTGAAGCGGCGATTCACAGTATTGTTGGCCTGGTGCCCAGCGGCCAACGCACCTTACTGCTTGGCCCGGCACTGGACGATCCTGAACAAGCCGTGCGTTTTGCCGCCGCCAATGCCCTGCTCGGCCTGTCGCCGGATACCCTGGGCCTGTATTTCGGGCCTTTGCAGCAAGTGCTCGATGAGTTTGTGAAAAAGCTCAAGGCTGAGCCCGAAACCGCCGAAGGCTGGATTCAGCTCGCGCGCTTGTACATCCACAGCGCCCTGCTGCCGGACGCGCAACATGCACTGGAGCAGGCCATGCGCCTGCAACCGGACAACCTGCAAGCTGTGGTCGCACAAATCGAATTGCTCGATAAGCAGGGCAAGACCGATGAGTCCCGCCAGTTGCTGGCGCGGCAATTGGCGGCACATCCGGAGTCGGCCTACCTGCAACACGCCCTGGGCATGTGGCTGTTGCACCATGGGGAGCGGCCATACGCGTTGCTTGGCCTGTCCAAAGCCGTGGAGCTTGAGCCTGACAATCAGGATTACCGCTTCGACCTCGCCACCACGCTGCACGACCAGGAAGAGGTGGACGCCGCCCAGCGTCAGCTGGAAGAAATCGTCCAGCGCCACCCCGCCAATCGCAAGGCGCGTGTGTTGCTGGTCAGCTATTGGAAGGAAACCGGGCAGTTACAGAATGTGCAGGTGTTACTGGCGCAGCTGGAGCAGCAGAATCCGGATGATCCGGCGTTGCAGCAAGGGCTTTAGTTTCGCGCGCTATGTGGGAGCTGGCTTGCCTGCGATGCAGACACCTCGGTCTGACAGATAAACCGAGGTGATGCTATCGCAGGCAAGCCAGCTCCCACACACAAGCAGCGCTTTGGCGCAGGTCACAAATCCACCACGATTTATACGACAGGTTGAACCGCCACAACCCGCTACGGTCAAGTAAATATGGCGCGTCCAAGCCGACGCGCCTCCCTTTACTTGTACGTGACCCGAGGGCACTTCTTGTCTACATCCAAAGAGCTGTTCAGTGAAAAGGCGGCCACCGGCATCGAAGGTCTTGATGACATTCTTTCCGGGGGGCTATCACGCAGCCACCTGTTCCTGCTGGAAGGCGAACCCGGCACCGGGAAAACCACCGTAGCGCTGCACTTTCTGCAAGCCGGCGCGAAAAACGGTGAGCGATCCTTGTACATCACCCTGTCAGAAACCGAACGCGAGTTGCGTCAGGGCGCCAAGTCCCACGGCTGGGACCTGGACGACAACATTCACATCTTCGAGCTGACCCCGCCAGAAAGCCTGCTCAACGCCGAGCACCAGCAAAGCCTGCTGTATTCCTCCGACCTGGAACTGGGTGAGGCAACCCGGCAGATTTTTGAAGTGGTGGAACGGATCAAGCCCACCCGCGTGGTGGTCGACAGCCTTTCGGAAATCCGCCTGCTGGCGCAAAGCTCGCTGCGCTATCGCCGCCAGATCCTGGCGATCAAACACTACTTTGTGCGCTATGACGCCACCGTGCTGCTGCTTGACGACCTGACCACCGAATCCCTGGATAAAACCGTGCACAGCGTGGCCCACGGCGTAATTCGTCTGGAAGAGCTGACGCCCACTTACGGCGCTGAACGCCGCCGCATCCGCGTGGTGAAGTACCGTGGCCAGAAATACCGTGGTGGCTTTCACGACTTCACCATCATGCAAGACGGCATCCACGTGTTCCCGCGCCTGGTGGCCGCCGAGCATCGTGGTGGTTACGTGCGTCAGACTTTGAGCAGTGGCATCCGTGAAATGGACGCCTTGATGGGCGGCGGCGTAGAAACCGGCTCCAGCACGCTTATCCTCGGCCCGGCCGGTACCGGCAAATCGTTGATCTCGATGATCTTTGCCGCCGCCGCAGTGGCGCGTGGTGAAAAAGCTGCGCTGTTTATTTTCGATGAAGAGCTGGGCCTGTTGTTCGAACGCATGAAAAATATGGGTATCGACCTCGCCGCGCTGCAAGACACCGGTAACCTGCTGATCGAGCAGGTGGACGCGGCAGAGCTGTCGCCAGGCGAGTTCTCCCACCGAGTCAGGCGTTGCGTCGATGAACGTGGGATCAAGACCGTGGTCATCGACAGTATCAACGGCTACCAGGCGGCGATGCCTGAGGAAAACTCTCTGATCCTGCATATGCACGAGTTGCTGCTGTACCTGAACCGTCGCGGCGCGGCGACGTTCATGACGGTGGCCCAACATGGGTTGGTAGGCGACATGCAGGCCCCCGTCGATATTACTTACCTGGCTGATACCGTGATCCTGTTGCGTTATTTCGAAGCACTCGGCAAGGTCCGCCGGGCCATTTCGATCATCAAGAAACGTACCGGCAGCCACGAGTCCACCATTCGTGAATACCGTATCGGCGGCAGTGGTTTGACAGTGGGCGAGCCGCTCGACAACTTCCAGGGCGTACTGCGCGGTATCCCGACTTATATGGGCGCCGGTTCCCCACTGCTCAAGGAAGAGGGCGTGTGACCGGCCTTTCTCCCCTCTCCGAGCGCGCAATTATTCTCGCGCCACTGGGCCGTGACGGCTCCCTGGCGCTGATGATGCTCGAGGAAGCCGGCTACACCGGCATGGTTGCCGGGAACCTGACTGAACTCTGCGAAGCACTTGGGCAAGGCGTCGGTATGTTGGTGATTGCCGCTGAAGCCCTGCGTGGTGTCGATCTGGAGCCCCTGCTGCATTACCTGCATGAGCAGCCGGCCTGGTCCGATTTGCCCATCGTGCTGATGACCCACCATGGCGGCCGTGAACAGAACGGCTCATCCCACCTGAGTGGCCTGCTGGGCAACGTGACCTTTCTGGAGCGCCCTTTCCACCCGGTAACCCTGATCAGTCTGGTGAGCGCGGCACTGCGTGGGCGGCGCCGCCAATACGAGGCCCGTGACCGCCTGGTTGATTTGAGCGAGAGCGAGCAGCGCCTGCAAAGCACTTTGGAAACCCTTGAGCAGCAGGTTGAAGAACGCACAGCGCAATTGCGCAACAACGAAGAAGCCTTGCGCCAGTCACAGAAAATGGAGGCTGTCGGCCAGTTGACCGGCGGTATCGCCCATGACTTCAACAACATGCTTACCGGTATTATCGGCAGCCTGGAGTTGCTGCGAAGGCGGGTCGCGCGTGGAAAACTGGACGATCTGGACAGTCTGATTGACCTGGGTGTCACCTCGGCCAACCGCGCCGCCGGCCTGACCCATCGCCTGCTTGCGTTCTCACGTCGCCAGTCGCTGGACTCCAAGCCGGTGGAGATCAACCAGTTGGTCAGCTCCATGGGCGAACTGTTGCAACGCAGTATCAATGAAAGCATCGCCTTGGACATGCGTCTGACCGATGAACTCTGGACCGCCGAGGCCGACCCCAATCAGCTGGAAAGCGCCCTGCTCAACCTGGTGATCAATGCGCGCGATGCCATGCCCAGCGGCGGTAGCCTGACCGTTGAGACCACCAACCGCCACCTCGACAATGTGTTCACGGCCGCCTATGGCACCTTGCTGCCAGGCGATTACGTGGAACTGAGCGTCAGCGACACCGGCTGTGGTATTCCCGAAAGTCTGTTGGGTCGCGTCTTCGACCCGTTCTTCACGACCAAGCCGATCGGCCAGGGCACCGGCCTCGGCTTGTCGATGATCTACGGCTTTGCCCGCCAATCCCATGGCCATGTCACCATCCATAGTGAAGTCGGCAAGGGCACGACAGTCAGCCTGTTCCTGCCGCGTTTTATCGGTGAGCGCGTCGCGGACGCCGTCACCAACCCGGCACTGCTGCCATTCGCCAATGCCGGTGAGACAGTATTGATCGTCGAAGACGACGCCGCCGTACGCGTGCTGGTCAGCGCAGTGCTCAAGGAATTGGGCTATGCCTTTGTCGAGGCTGGCGATGCCAATACCGCCGTGCCGATCATCGAATCCGACCAACGCATTGACCTGTTGATCAGTGATGTGGGCTTGCCCGGCATGAACGGGCGACAGCTGGCAGAAATCGGGCGGCAATTGCGCCCGGAGCTCAAGGTATTGTTTATCACTGGCTACGCCGAGCATGCGGCGGTGCGCGGCGGGTTCCTGGACCCAGGGATGCAACTGATCACCAAGCCGTTCACCTTCGACCTGCTGACGGCCAAGGTGCGTGAGATGATCAAGCAATAGGGCTGCTGCGAGGCAGCCCTATTGCTTCAGGCCAGCAGGCGCTGGATATGCTCTTGCAAGGTGTCCAGATCAAACGGCTTGGCCAGGATTGGCGCGTTGCGCGTGATCGGGCTGTTGCAGTCGAGTATTTCTTGCGGGTAACCGCTGATAAAGATCACTTTCAATTCAGGTCGCAGCTTGATCGCAGGCTCAGCGATCTGCACCCCGGAAATCCCGCCCGGCAGGCGGTAATCCGTGACCATCAGGTCCAGGTGCGGCTTGGTCGCCAGAATCTCGAAGGCCTGCTCCCCATCGATCGCCTTCAGCACCCGGTAGCCCAGGCCTGCCAGGTATTCACCCAGCACAAACATAATGGATTCGTCGTCTTCGACGATCAGTACGACATCTTGTGCATCTTCACTCATGGGAAGCCTTTGTCCGGTCAGTTGCTGCAAGTACGACCATGGGGTCACGCAGAGGTTGCGTCGAGGCGACGATTGATTTCATTGCGGCTCGCCAAGTGGCAGGCACACCCTGAACAACGCGCCCTCGCCTATCTGGCTTTCCACCTCGATGGTGCCGCCATGGGCCGTCACGATCTGCTCGGAAATAAACAGCCCCAAGCCCAGGCCTGCCGCTACATGGCTGGCCGAAACGCGTTCGAATTGCTGGAAAATGCGCTTCTGGTTGTCTGCGCTGATGCCGATGCCACGGTCACGCACCTCGACGCGCGCCTCACCGTGCTCGGTGTACACACGCACATCCACTGGGCTTTTGGCACCGTAACGCAAAGCGTTGGTGAGCAGGTTGGTGACCACTTGCTCAATACGGAACTCATCCCAATTGCCCTCCACAGGTTCATCGGCAACCAGGTGCATCGAAGAACCGGCGGATGCCACTTGCGGGGCGAAGTTTTTCACCAGGTTGCGCACCAGTTGCGCCAGGTCGAAGCGCGCCGGACGAATCGACAATTTGCCGGTGCGGATGCGCGACACGTCGAGCATGTCCTCGATCAGACGGATAAGGCTCTGGATCTGACGCTCGTCGCGGTCAACCATGGCGTGCATCTTGTCCAGGGTAAACGCGGCGGCGTTATCCCGAGCCAGGTGCATCTTGCGCAGCTGCGTTTCCAGAATCAGCCCGTTAAGCGGTGTGCGCACTTCGTGAGCGACGATCGACATGAAGTCGTCACGCATGCGCACAGCCTGTTCAAGCTCCGCCTGGGTGGCCTGCAGGCGCGTCAGCAGCAGCTCCTGCTCGCGGCGGCTGCGCTCCAGGGCTTCGACCTGCTGTTTCATGGCCTTGCTCTGGCGGTACAGGTCGACGAACACATTGACCTTGCTCTTCACCGCATGGATATCCAGCGGCTTGTGCAAAAAATCCACCGCACCGCTTTCATAGCCTTTGAAGGCATAATTGAGTTCGCGGCCGGCGGCGCTGACGAACACGATCGGGATGTTCTTGGTCTTTTCGGTGCCGCGCATCAGTTCGGCCAGCTCGAAACCGTTCATGCCGGGCATCTGCACATCGAGAATCGCCATGGCGAACTCATGCTCCAGCAACAGTGACAAGGCCTCGTCAGCGCTCAAGGCCTTGAAAACCTGCCGATCTTCGCGCTTGATCAGCGCCTCAAGGGCCAGCAGGTTTTCCGGCAGATCGTCGACGATCAGCAGTTTGGCCTGGACAGTACTTAACATGGGGAAGATTCCAGGGAAGCCAGCAGTGAGCCAATCCGGCTCAAGGTGAGAATATGATCAGGTGTGTGCAAGGCCAGCGCCGCCAAGGGCATCACGGCGATACGTGCTTCTGTGGGCTCTTGGACGATGGTGGTGCCACCCGAGTCTTTGACGTGGGCAAGGCCACGCGCGCCATCCTGGTTGGCGCCGGTCAGCAGAATCGCCAGCAGGCTGTTGCCGTAGGTGTCGGCAGCCGAGGCGAACAGGTAATCGATGGCCGGCCGCGAATGGTGCACGCGGTCTTCCTGGCTCATCGACAGGCTACGGTCGCTTTCTACCGACAGGTGATAGCCGGGGCCGGCGAAATACAGGGTGCCTGGCGTAATCGTTTCCTTGTCGCGTGCTTCTTGCACCGGAATGCTCAGGCGCCGCGCAAAGACTTCGGCCAGCTGGCTGCGGCGCTCATCCGGCAGGTGCAACACGGCAATAATCGGCAAACTGAAGGTGTCGGGCAACGTACCAAAAATCGTCAGCAACGCCTCAACACCGCCGGCGGAGGCGCCGACGACGATGGCTTCAATCCCGCGTGGCGGGTTAGTTGCGGCCTCGCTCATGATTTTCGGTAGATCCGTTCCTGTTTGACCAAGGGTTCGAATTGCTTGCTGTAGGCGGAGAAATCCAGGGTTTCCTTACTGCCCAGCACCAGGAAGCCGCGATGGCACAGCGATTCATGAAACAACCCAAACGCTCGATCCTGTAACTTCTTATTGAAATAAATCAATACGTTACGGCATGAAATTAACTGAGTTTCTGAGAAGACGCTATCGGTTGCCAGGCTGTGATCGGCAAAGGTCACGTTCTCGCGCAGCGTCTTGTCGAAGATCGCGTAATCGTAAGCCGCTGTGTAGTAGTCGGCAAATGAACGTTGGCCGCCCGCCTGCTGATAATTGGCAGTGTACGCACGCACGTTCTCCAGGGAGAAAATCCCTTGCTTGGCTTTGTCCAGGGACGCCGGGTTGATGTCCGTGGCGTAAATGATGGTGCGCTCCAGCAAACCCTCTTCGCGCAGCAGGATCGCCATGGAGTACACCTCCTCGCCCGTGCTGCACCCGGCGATCCAGATTTTGATCGACGGGTAGGTCTTGAGCAGCGGCACCACTTCCCGGCGAATCGCCAGAAAGTGCGACGGGTCGCGAAACATCTCGCTCACCGGGATCGTCAGAAACTGCAGCAACTGCATGAACGCCGTCGGATCATGCAGCACCCGCTCCTGCAGCGCAGAAATGGTCGCGCAATCGAACTGGCGCAGTGCGTGGGCCACGCGGCGCTTGACGGACGCGCCGGAATAGTCGCGAAAGTCGTAGCTGTACTTGAGGTAAATCGCCTCAATCAGCAGGCGCAGCTCAATGTCGCTGCTTTTTTCCAAGAAAACTTGCTCCACTTAAATGCGTTCCATCTTTGGCAGCCATACGCGAATCAGCGAGAACAGCCGGTCCAGGTCGATCGGCTTGGCCAGGTAATCGTTGGAGCCCGCCGCGAGGCAGCGTTCCTGATCGTCCTTCATGGCTTTGGCCGTCACTGCAATAATCGGCAGTTTCTTCCAGCGTGGGTCCTGGCGGATCAAGGCAGTCGCCTCGTAACCGTCCATCTCCGGCATCATTACGTCCATCAGCACCAGGTCGATATCCTCGACTTCATTGAGTTTGTCGATGGCTTCATGACCGTTACGCCCGATCACCACCACCGCGCCTTTGTGCTCCAGGGCACTGGTCAGGGCGAAGATGTTGCGCACATCGTCGTCGACCAGCAGGATCTTGCGCCCCTCGAAGACCTTGTCGCGGCTGCGGGCGGTCTTGAGCATCTTCTGGCGGTCATGGGACAGCTGGGATTCGACTTTGTGCAGAAACAGTGTCACTTCGTCCAGCAAGCGTTCAGGTGAGCGCGCGCCTTTGATGATGATCGAGCGCGAATACTTGCGCAGCTCGGCTTCTTCGTCGCGGGTCAGGTTACGCCCGGTGTACACGATCACCGGCGGGAACGAGCAGATATCCTCGGTGGCCATGCGCTTGAGCAGCTCATTGCCGAGCATGTCCGGCAGCTTGAGGTCGATGATCATACAGTCGTAGACGTTAGTGCGCAGCAGGTCCAAGGCGGCCTGCGCGTAGCCGACGTCGGTGATTTCGATGTCATCGTCGCCGATCAGGCGGGCAATGCTGTCGCGCTGCAGGTCATCGTCCTCCACCAGCAACACGCGCTTGACCTTCTGGGTCAGCTTGGCTTCCAGGCGCGCAAACACGTCCTTGAGCTCTTCGCGGGTGGTCGGCTTCACCGCATAACCGATGGCGCCCATGTGCATGGCGGCTTCGACGCGGTCTTCAACGGAGATCACATGCACGGGAATGTGGCGGGTATTGGCGTGCTCCTTGAGGCGTTGCAACACGGTCAGCCCGGAATGGTCGGGCAGGCGCATGTCCAGCAGAATCGCGTCCGGGATGTACTCCTCGGCCAGACTGTAGCCTTCGTCTGCGCCGTGGGCGACCAGGCAGTTGTAGCCCAGTTCGTGGGCCAGGTCGTAAAGGATGCGGGCGAAATTGGGTTCATCTTCCACCACCAGGATGCAGCGGGTAGCGAACGGTGCCTTGTCGCGGTCGTCGGCAAAGCGCGGAATCTGCTTGGCATCGGCCACCGGCAGCGGCGAGATCGCGATGGGCTTGGGTGCAGGTGCCGCCACCACTTGGCGCGGCGGCTCGATCGGCGCGGCACCTTCCTCGCGCTCTACATATTGCTCCGGCAGTACCAGGGTGAATACGCTGCCCTTGCCCGGTTCGCTGGTCACGCTGATATAGCCGCCGAGCAAGGTCGCCAGATCACGGGAGATCGACAGGCCCAGCCCGGTGCCGCCGTAACGGCGGTTGGTGGTGCCATCGGCCTGGCGGAAGGCTTCGAAGATACTTTCCTGCTGGTCTGGCGCGATGCCAATGCCCGAGTCGCGCACGGTAAAGGCTACGCCCTCCCCTAGTGCACGGGATACCGACAGGCTGACATCACCCTGCTCGGTAAACTTGACCGCGTTGGACAGCAGGTTCTTGAGGATCTGCTCCAGGCGCTGGCGGTCGGTGAACAGCATCGGCGGCGCATCCGCTTGAATGTCCACCTGGAAGCCCAGCTTGCGGTCAGCCGCCAGCGGCTCGAACATCCCGCGCAGGCCATCGACCAGGCGCGCCACGCTGGAGTTTTCCGGGCGCATTTCCAGCTTGCCGGCTTCGACCTTGGAAATATCCAGAATATCGTTGATCAGGTTCAACAGGTCGTTGCCCGCCGAATAGATCGACTCGGCAAACTTGACCTGCTCGGTGCTGAGGTTTTCCTGCGGGTTCTCGGCGAGCAATTTGGCCAGAATCAACGAGCTGTTGAGCGGCGTGCGCAGCTCGTGGGACATGTTGGCGAGGAATTCGGACTTGTACTTGCTGGAGCGCTGCAGCTCGTCGGCACGGTCTTCCAGTTCCAGTTGAGCCTTGTTCAACTCGACGTTCTTGCGATCCATGGCGTCGCGCTGTTCGGCCAGGGTCTGGGTCTGTTCGGCCAGTTGCTCGTTGGTCTGCTCAAGCTCAGCCTGCTGGGTTTCCAGATGGGCCTGGGACTCCTTGAGGATACGTGACTGTTCTTCGAGCTCTTCGTTGGCGGTTTTGAGTTCTTCCTGCTGCACTTGCAGCTCTTCGTTGAGCTGCTGGGTTTCGGCGAGCACTTCCTGCAGGCGTTGGCGATAGCGCGCCGCTTCGATGGAGGTGCCGATATTGCCGGCAATCAGCTCCAGCAGCTCGACGTCACGATCATCCAACGGGCGCAGGAAGCCGAGTTCGATCACGCCGTTGACGCGATCATCGTCGCTGGTCGGTACCACCAGTACGCTGCGGGTCGAACCTTCGCCCAGGCCGGAACTGACCTTGAAGTAATCCACCGGCACATCATCCAGGCGAATCAGGCGATCAAGCTGGGCGGCCTGCCCGACGATGCCCTCGTCGCTATAGATCGCCTGCTCTTTTTGCTCCTGCTCGCGGGAAAACCCATAGGTGGCCACGCGCTTGAGGCCGCCGTGCTCTTCGCGCACATACAGCGCCGCTACCGCCGAGCCCATGTATTGGGCGAAAAACTGCAGGATATTGCGCCCAAGCATGTTCAGCGTCAGTTGGCCGAGCACCTGTTCGGCCAGTTCGGTCTGGCCGTTACGCAGCCAGGCCTGTTGCTCCAGGCGCCGGGCGATCTTCTGTTGTGACGCGAGGTTTGCGCTGTAACTCTCTGACAATGCAATTAAATTCTTTCTACCGATGTAGGCCAGAAAACCGCTCAGTCCAAGCACGAAGGCCAGGTACAAGGTCACGCTGATGATCGTGGTGCGGGTGACATCGGCATTGCGCGTGACACGGAACGCTTGCTCCATCGCCACCGCATCCGTGTATTCGTTGCGAATCGCGTCGGTCAGGCTCTTGCCGCGGCCGGCCTGCACCGCCCCGCGGTAATCGCCACTGCTGCGCTGCAAGTCGATCATCGATTGGGCGTACTTGTTCCACTCGTATTGCATCGACTCCAGACGCTTGAGGCGGTCGACCTGCTGTGGGTTGTCCGCCACCAGCTCCTGCAGGTTGCGCAGGTCACCAATGATGCGGGGCTTGGCCACTTCGTAAGGGTCGAGGAAATGCTCGTCGCCAGTGATCAGAAAGCCACGCAGGCCGGTTTCCAGGTCCACCGTCAGTTTGGATGACTCATTGAGGTTATTGATAACCCGGTCGGTGTGCTCCACCCACTGGATAACCGACAGCAAATAAGTGATCAGGCAGACGAAAAACACCGCGCTGAGCACGCCGACGCCCAAGGGTAACGCGACGTTTCGGCTCAACAGGGTACGGAAGCTCTTTTCATCGACGGACGACGCGGGAGTCATGGGCATGCCTTGGCCAAGTGCAGAAAAAGGGGGAGTTTGCCCGAATATCAGGGGGCAAGGCTATGTTTGTGCGTTGTTTTGAAGCGCTGGCCTACAGGCTGCGAGTGAGTTACACGCCAATTCGGGCCGGTTTCATCAGACCCCTTACATACGTGCATACAGATGCGGCGGAACGTAGGTGAAGGGTTGCGGCACTCAGGACAGCGCCTCACGAACACGGAAGATCTTTTGGAAGGCGTCTTTTTTGCCCCCCAAGGTACCCCCAATGAGCATAACCGCCCCTACCCGCACACTGGCAGACAACCCCAGCGCCTTTGTCGTCGAAGCTCCCGCGCCGGTTGCGCAAGACGCTTCACACACGTTCACTACGACCGCCTCAGATTCCCCACACGCGGTTCAAACACCTGCCCCCGCCACCTTGCGCACACAACTGGCAGACCAGCAGAACCTGCGCAACCTGGCCGAGCAACTGCGCGGCATTGATACCCGGACGTATGGCAAGCCCGTTACCCCGGACAATGTCTCATTCGGGTTGAACAATAGTCGTCTGACGCCCCATAAAGACTCGGCGTACGCCCACGTGCAGCCGGCAGCGCAAACCCTGGCGACAGTGATCACGCACTTGGGTTTTGAACTGCCGCGCACGGTCGATGAGATGGCGGCACTCGCGCAGAAACTGGAGCAAAAGGCCTTACAGCATCCCCTGGGTGATTTCGGTGGCGCTCTCACCTGGCCAATGCCCATGGCGAAGGCGGACCAGCACAGCATTCGCGCCTTCCTCAAATCCGACACAACAGGTTTGCCAGGTTTGCCGTTGCCACCCCATGGCAATGGCGTACTGACCTATCTGCTGAGCGGCAGTTCGGTGAGCCAAAGCGACTTGCAAGACCCGACCGTGACGATACAAAAGCTGCTCGACTCGCCTAAGGCCCGAGCACTCGGCCTGGCTTTGCAGGCCCACCTGCAGGGCGCGGCCACGGACAACAGCCTCTACGACTACGTATTAGCGGCGATTCACCTGGGGCTCGACCCGGATTCACTCAGGGCACCTGAGCGCAACAAAATCGCCGAATGGCCTTTGCATGCCCCTGATCACTGGGGGCAGCGACCCTCAGAGGTTACCGCGTGTTTGAGCCGTCATCTTGAGAAAAATGGCCGCGCCAATTCCAGCACGGTCAAACTCGCTACCCATCTGTTGCTGTCCAGGGTAGCGCCGCAGTTTCTGATTAAAGATATTCCCGACAGTGTAAAAATCGGCAGCGTGGCGTGGTTCAACCTGACGGTTGCGGCCGCGGCTATCGAAGCCGAGCGGCCAGGTACCGTCGCCAATATGACCTTTGCCGAGGTCATGTGCGATGCACAAAAATGTGCACCATCGGCTGCGAATGCGCACGCTCAGACCCGCGCACTGGTGGATTGGGGAGTCGCCAACGGTGTATTCGTTGCAAATGCAGAGGACAGCTATAGCCCCGAACGACTCAATACCCTCAAGGATGAATTCAACAGACAAGTCAGCAAGCGGTTGGTTGCCAGCCAGACATTGGACAAAGCACTACCCACGCGAGAAGGTATTGCGCGGACCAAGCTCATCGAGCGATTTGGCGACCTCGGAGCGCTTTTCGACTTGAAGGTGCTCGGTACAGACCAATATCGCGGGGAGCCCGGTCAAGTCGGGCTGGGCGGCATGCATTCGCTATTGGACATCGCCATGATGGACATGCCGAATCCGCGCCCCTTTATGTCAACTGACCCGCGTATCCCATTGGAAGCCTTGAACAGTAACCCAAGGTTTGGCGTCCAGGAGGCGTTCGATCAGCAATTTGCACGCGCAATCGCTGATAAAAAGGACGCGGTCGCTACGACCGTTCAGCACATGATCTCCCAACTTCTCTTAGAAGACCGAGAAAAATTCGATTTCGGGAAGCTCGAGTTTTTTTATGAGCGCACATCCAGGCTGTCGACCGGCTTCTGGGGCAGCACGCCAGATAAAAATCAACCGGAACTGTTGGTCAAGGTTGAGCTGGAGGGGCAGATAACTACCTACGAAATCGACCTGAACCGCGGCACGATTGAAGAGGTGCCGCTGTCCAGGATCACGCAACCCAAGCCAATGATTGCCAACAGGGTATTTACCGTCAATCAGGTCAAGCTCGAGGGGGCAGACAGTCGTCTGAGCACGGAGCAACCGGTAAAGGACGGCCCCTTGGATAGCTTCAATAGCGAGCGCTCCCATCGCATAGGCACAGTATTTGCCGAACACCTTGAACTCGACGACCCCGCGATAAAAGAACTGGCGCGCGGCCAGACTACCCTGGATACATTGCAGGGCGGGCCAAAACCACTGAGTAATTTCCTGTTAAATCTGATTCCTTTCAGATCAGCCGTCATCAACTTTCAGAACGGCAACTATGGCGATGGAATATTCGACCTGACACTGGATATCTTCGGGTTCCTGAGTGCCGGTGCCGCCACCGCAGGAAAATTGATCAAGATAGGCGGCTCGGCTCTTTCCACGGGCGCCAAGGGGTTAAAGGCCGTCCAGATTATCGGCGCCTCCACGCTCGGCCTGCTCAACCCCGTGAGTGGTTTGGGTGATTTGGCGGTTGGAGGCCTCAAGCTATTGGGTAAAGGCGGCAATTACCTGTTGTCCAAAGGTGCCGATGCTATCAGCGCGCTCAAGGCAGCCAGTAATACCCACGGCATAGTGGCGACGGGGACCTTCAAACGTGCAGGGCGGGCTGTTGAAGAGGCGGCGGTGTTTCAAAAGGGCAAGTGGTATAGCTATAACCCTGGCACGCAACAACCGTATGGTACCGGGCTCACCGATTTCAAACCTGTAACCGTCGCGGCCAATGGTGAAATAAACAACAACTTCATAGATTGGCTGGCCACTTATGTCGCTCCCGTACCAAATGCAACCGGAGATCAGTTCAGGCAAGCCTTACAGGCAGCGCAACAAAGCAACCCAGTTGCTTACGCTCGAGGTCTTTCCGGGGTTGTCGACGATATCCCGGGCTATCACTCAAGCATGAGGGTCTCGCAGATAAAAAGCTTGGCCGTCAGCAAGGCCGGGAATCCCGAAGCCATCGGCACATTGGCCAAAGAGATAGAAAAGCGCATGGCGATCCAGAGTCTTGAGAGCTTCAAGACGTTTGAAGCGGAAGTACTGGCCGAAGGTGGCAAGGCCTACATCATGCCGCAGAACTTCTATCTCAGCCAAACTGACCTGGCGTCCAATGGTGAGTGTGCAGCCCTGGTGAATACGATGGCGCTGGCCATTCTTAACAACCGCAGGGACGCCTTCATCAATAACTTTTTCAAAGCCGCCAGGAATGCTAACGACACCAAGGTTCAGGCCTTTCGCAAAGAGCTGAACGAAATGCATCAGGTGCTCCGCGAACAGTTTCACGGTATTCAACGCGTCAGCCAAGTGCCGTATACCGACGTTGCTGCGCGTTTAAGTACCGCAAGCCCTCCCACGCTCCTGAAGATCAGCACCCAGAACCATGGGCTTCTGGCGGGCGTCACGCTCGATAAAAACAACCAGAAGGAATGGTTTTTCTTTAATCCAAACTTCGGTCTTGCAACTTTTCCAAATGAAGCCTCAATGCGAAAAGGCTTGGAAGTCTCCTTGAACAGCGGGAAGACGGCGGGCACCCTTGATCCCGTGGCGGTGACCAAAGGTGTGCCGGAGTACCACATCAGCGAATTCAGTGATGGAGACTTTGTTATGACGGTGCCCTACAACAAACCGTATGCCCTGTTTAACACCACACTTTGACTTTCGCTTGACCCCCTGGTGTCAATGGCCCGCTTGTAGCGTGTCATTGACGCATTGCCCGCTCAGCACACCGCCTGCATGCCACGCGACATTTGCCCCCTTTCCCTTCACAATGCCCCACCAATGGAACTTGCCGAGATGGCCGTGACTCAGTAGAGAACGGTCTTACAACCGACAGACACCTGCCCTTCCATTTTTCAGGAATTCCCCCTATGTGCGCTGCCCCCTCCACCATCCTTGTAGTCGAAGACGACGCCATCGTGCGCATGCTGATCGTCGATGTACTCGAAGAGTTGGAGTTCTCGGTGTTTGAGGCTGCCGATGCCGAACAGGCCCTCAAGATGGCTGAAGATGCCGATCAGCATATCGACCTGATGATGACCGATATGGGCCTGCCAGGCATGAGCGGCAAGGATCTGGCCACCCAAGTACGCGTGCTTCGCCCTAGCCTGCCGATCCTGTTCGCCAGCGGCTATGCCGAAAACATCGACGTACCCGCAGGTATGCAGGTAATTGCCAAGCCGTTCTCCATTGATCAACTGCGTGACAAGGTCAAATCGATGTTGCCTGCCGCTTGAGGGCACTGCCTCACAGGCAATGCCCACAACTGCGGCACTCAAAACCGTGAACACCCCCACATCCACTACATTCCCATCGACTGGGCACGGGCACGGCCTGGAAAGCCGGCAGTCATATCCTTGGCGCTTTTGTCGAACCGCCATGGACAGCGGCACGCAAGGCCGACGGAGTCACTCAGTTCACGTTGTTTGCAGGGATTAACGTGACGTTCGGCCAATAAAACAGGAAACTCTGGGCTTTGATCCCACGCCCTCTAAAAAGCACTCAGGAAGGACGCAACAACATGATTGGAAAACCGACGCGCCTGCTGTTGGCGAGCCTCTCGATACTCATGAGCACCGGCGCCTGGGCCGATTTCACGGCGACCCCGACTGAAGCCCGGGCCATTGCCAAGGAAGCCTACCTGTATGGCTACCCGGTAGTGGAGATGTACAAGACGCTCTACACCCAGGCCGTTGATAAAGGCGGTGCCAACTACAAGGCACCGTTCAATCATATCGGCAACACCGCCCAGGTGTTCACACCCAGGGACACCGCATTCGTCACCCCGAACTCGGACACACCCTACTCTTTCGTGTGGATGGACCTGCGCAAAGAGCCGTTGGTGCTGACGCTGCCCAAGATTGAAGACAACCGTTACTACTCGGTGCAGTTGATCGATCTATACACCCAGAACATCGCCTACCTGGGCACCCGCAGCACCGGCAACAATGGTGGCCACTACATGATCGCCGGGCCGGACTGGAAAGGTCAGCAACCTGTCGACGTCGATCGCGTGATCTACAGCGAAAGCAACATTGCCTATGCGCTGTACCGCACGCAGCTGTTTGATGAAAAGGACTTGAACAAGGTCAAGCAGATCCAGAATGGCTACAAAGTGCAGCCGCTGAGTGCCTACGTGAAACAGCCTGCGCCGGCCAAAGTAGCGAAGATCGAATGGCCCAAACCCATGGCAACCATGACCGAAGGCCCGCAGCTGTTTCGTTACCTCAACTTCATGCTGGCCTTTGCCGCGCCTCAGGACAGCGAGAAAGACCTGATGACGCGCTTTGCCAGGATCGGCATCGCCCCCGGCGCGCCCTTCAAGGTCAAAGACCTGACCGCTGAACAGCGCAAAGCCCTGGAAGATGGGATTGCCGATGGCCGCGCTGAGTTCGCCGCGTTCAAGAAAGACAAAATCGACACTCACCAAGTCACCAGCAGCGACCTGTTCGGCAGCCGTGACCGCCTGAAAAACAACTACCTGTACCGCTATGCCGGCGCAAACATGGGGATTTTCGGCAACTCCACCGACGAAGCCATCTACATGAGCTACTTCGTCGACAGCGAAGGCAAACCGGTCAACGGCGCACGCCACAGCTACACCGTGCACTTTGCCAAGGACCAACTGCCACCGGCCGAAGCGTTCTGGTCGCTGACCATGTACGACGCCAAAACCAAGCTGCTGGCGCCCAACCTCAAGAAGCGCTACCTGATCAACTCAGCGATGCTGCCCAACCTCAAACTGGACGCCGACGGTGGCCTGACCTTGGCCTTACAGCATCACGAGCCGCCAAAGGCCGAACAGAGCAACTGGTTGCCGGCCCCGCCCGGTCCGTTTTACGCCGTACTGCGGATTTACCTGCCCAAGCCTGAGGTGGGGAATGGCCAATGGAAGCTGCCGCCACTGACACCGCTTAAATAATGCTCGGGTGAAAGCAGCGTGCCCGTGCGCAAGGGCGGGCACGCGCCTGAAGACATCAGGCCAACAAGGGTGCTTGCGCCCTTGCCACAGTTAGTAGTCAGGGCTTTTTGAGCTTCACAAAGGACTGATGCAAGTCCGACGCCCAGCCGTCAATCACGCTTTTTACGTCATCGGCCTTCATCACCTGCGAGTCGTTGGACAACGGCTTGCCGGTGCCTTTGCGCACCACCTGGGCAATTACTTTGCCGCTGCCACCGTCGAGGAACTGCGCTTCAGTGCCCAGGGTGGTTTCCTGGTCACGAATGCCGGTGCCGGTGCTCACTGCAGCAGCCACCAGCGCCACAGGGACATACTCGTAGGGCTTGAGACTTTCGGTCTTGCTGCTGACGGCGGTAATGGCCGCGCGCACCACGATCACACCTGGGCCTGGCGCGTTGGCCAGCGGCAGCGATTTGGCCAGCTCACGCTTGAGCGCCTGGTTGTAATAGGTGTTGATGCCGTTGAGGGTGCTGTCGGGAATTTTCGCAGTAGCTTGGGGCTTGGGGTAAAACTGCGTCGGTTCGATGAACACCGCCGTGAAGTTATTCAGACTCAGCTCGGGATCAACCCAGCGCATCACCTCGGCCCCTGAAGGCGACTTCGCCTCTTTGAGGTGGCTGTAGTCCGAGAGAAAGCCTGAATATTCGTCCGGTTGCGTTACCTTGCTGGCACAGCCGACCATTGCAATTGCAACGCACAGCGTGCTGATCATTAGCCTTGATTTCATCATTGAACTCCCTGGCAGTCATCGTCGATGGTCCTGAACTGTAGGTATAGCCCACTTATCCATTGATCGAAGGCGACCTGGTTGCCGATTACGAAGGTAAATTGTGGGAGCGGGTTTGCTCGCGAATGCGGTGGGTCAGTCTACACGTCCTTCTCTAGATACTCCGCTTTCGCGAGCAAGCCCGCGCCCACAAGGGTTATGTGTAGGTCTGGAGATCTAAGGGTCCAGCACACCGCCGCTGTAGCTGTCCGACAACCGTGTGCCGGTGAATTTGGCCACCACCGCCCCCTGGGCCACCCGGCGCTCACGGTGGCGTGTCACCATGCGGCCGGTTTGCGCTGCCTGCAAAAACACTTCCGAAGACGGGTCGCCAGGGCAGCCTATAATGCGCGCGAAACGCTCGCCCTCTTCAACCAGGTCACCCAGGCTTTTTTCAAACACCAGCACGCCGGCACAGGGCGCGAGGACGGTTTCCATGCAGCCCATGTCCACCACTTCGCCCTGCCATTCGCTGATCGTGGCGACTTCATCAATCACGCCATTGATGCACAGCCACGCCCACAGCCCGTCGGCGTCTTGTTGCGCGAGCGCATCGCTGACATCGGCCTGCCCGCGCAATTCGACAGTCGCGGCCAAGCGCGGCGCGCCATGGTTGATGATGGTTTCTTCAAAAGAGCCGTCACCGCCTTCATCCCAGACAATCACCACCTCGACCTGCAACGCGGCCGCCAATGCCAGGCCTTGTTCAGGCCAGAAACTGCGATGAACGTAAAGGTACGGCAAGGCCTCATCGTCGGTATGCAGGTCCAGCACCAGGTCGGCGTCGGACGCCAACTGCACTAAACTTTTTTGCCAATGCGCCAGATTGCTCGCCGGGCGCTCCATGGCCAGGGAATGATCGAACGCACGGTTGAAGTTTTGCCCGGTGGCCTCATGGAAACGCCCGAGCAATTTGCCCTGGCGAAACTGGCCAATGCCAAAGGGGTTGGCCTGGGGCACCACGGTCACACTGCCGCGCAGGCGGCCCTGGGCCTGACACGCCTGCAAGCGCGGCAGCAGTTGGTGCAGCACCAGCATTCCGGCGATTTCATCGGCGTGTACACCCGCTTGCAGGTGCACCTTGGGGCCACTGCCGTCGCCTTCAAAGCGCCAGGCGCCGATGTGCAGTGTGTTGCCGGCATCGCCTGGCACCTGCCACGAAAGGTCTTTTGCCATGCCTTGCCCTCCTCTGATCATTTAATCGCTAGAGATTGAACACACGTTCAATTAACCTGAGCACCCTGGTCTTTTATCAAAGGCATGCCCGTGACCATCGACCCTCCCAAACTGCGCCGCGCCGACCCCGATGAACGCCGCGACTTATTGGTTGCCGCGACCCTTACCTGCCTGGCCCGTGACGGCCACGCCGGGATTTCCGTGCGCCGCATTGCCGCCGAAGCCGGCGTTTCGGTGGGTTTGCTCAACCACCATTTCGGCAGCATCGACGCATTGATCGCCGAGACTTACCACAAGCTCGCCAATGAGCTGACCAGCGCGTTATGGGCGCAAGTCGAGCTGGCCGAAGGCGCCGCTGCGCGCCTGGACGCGTTTCTTAGCGCGTCGTTTTCGCCACGGGTGATGGACCCCGACCTGCTCGGCGTGTGGGTGGTGTTCTGGAGCCTGATCCGCCACTCGCCCCACGTAAACCAGTCCCACGAAAACAGCTACCGCGCCTACCTGGCGCTGATCCAACAGCTGCTGGACGACCTGGCCCGCAGCGAAAACCTGCTGATCCACGACAGCCACCTGGCCGCCATTGGCCTATCGGCGATGCTCGACGGGCTCTGGCTCGAGGGGTGTCTGAACCCCGGTACTTTCAGCCCCGCCAACGGGCTGCACATCTGTCGTTGCTGGGTACAGGGGTTGCGTTACGGAGCATTCGGCGCCGACCACATCTTGTGATTCCGAGTGGCGGGCGCTGAGCATGGCCAGGGTGCCGCTGACCGCGATCAACACGGCGCCGATGATCAGCGACACATCCATTGACGTGCCCCAGATCAGGCTCGAAAGCAAAAACGCCCAGATCAACCCGGTGTATTCGAACGGCGCCAGCAAGGTCGCCGTGGCCCGGCGGAAACTCGCAAACAACAGGAACTGACCTATGCCGCCGACCAGACCTGCGGCCAGCATCCCCAACCAGGCCGGGGTCGGCGCTGGCGTGTGGGTCCAGGGCAAGGTCAGCGCCATACAAACCACGAACACCACATTGGTGATCAGCATCTGCTCCAGCACCGAGGTTGCCGGGTCGACCTGGCGCAGCTGGATATAGGTGAACGCCCAGCACAACGCGGCCGCCAGGGTCAGCGCGATAGGCACTGGATCGAGCATGTTGCTGGGGCGACAGGCGATCACCACACCCACAAACCCGATGATCAGCGCCACCCATTGCCCACGGCTGGCGCGCTCCTTGAGGATCAGCGCAGCCAGCAGCGTGACCATGACCGGCGCGGAGAAATACAAGGTGGTCATTTCCGCCAGGGTCAGGTCCTTGGCGGCGGTGTAATACAGCAACCACGCCAGCAGCGAGAGCAGCCCACGAATGATCAGCAGCTTGCGGCTCACCGAGCTCCACGCCCGACGCAACAAGCCCATGCGCCCGGCGATCACGCACGCACCGACCACCACCAGGCTGCGCCAGAACAGAATGCTGAACACCGAATAATCGGCCACCAGCCATTTGATCACCGCGTCCTGCAACGCCAGAAACGCGTAGGCCAATGAGCACAGGGCTATCCCTTGCAGCGCGCCGTCCTGTTTCATCCCGCCGACCTGCGCAGCGGCGTGCCGCGCCGTTCGGCGATGGCGTAGACGCCCTCGATGAGGAAGGTCAGGCACAGGTAAACACCGGCCACCAACAATAAGGGTTGATAGATCTGCAAGGTCTGCGCACGTACGACGTTAGCCGCGCCCAGCAGGTCGACCACGGCAATGGTCGATGCCAGCGCGGTGGATTTGAGCAGCATCACCGTCTCACCGGCCAAGGTCGGCAACAGCAGGCGCATTGCCCGTGGCAAGCGCACCCGCAGCAGGGCCTGGCGCGGGGTCATACCAAATGCCGAAGCGGCTTCCATCTCGCCCTTGGGCACCGCCAGCAGGCCACCGCGAATCACTTCACCGACGTAGGCGCCCACCGACAACACCAGGGCGAACACGATGTACCAGTAGCCGTCACGCAGGAACGGCCACAAAAAACTGCCGCGGATCATCGGGAACTGGGCAAACAGGCTGCCCAGGCCGTAGTAGAAAATGTAGATCTGGATCAGCAGCGGCGTACCGCGCAGCACACTGGTGTAGGCCAGCGCACCGCGCGCCAGCCATTTGCGCCGTGATAACCGCGCCAGAGCCACCAGCACCGCGAGGGCAAAACCGAGCACGGCGCTGATCAACAGCAATGACAAGGTGGTCTGCAAGCCCTTGGCGATCAGCCCGGCGTAGTAACTTATCCACTCAGGCATGCGCGCCTCACTCGACAACCGGCATCCAGCGACGAATACGTCGTTCCAGGCGTCCGGACAGGTAGTTGGAAGCCAGCGTCACCAGGTAATACAAGGCGGCGGCCGTGAGGTAGAACAGCAAGTAATGACGGGTGGAACCCGCCGCCTGCTTGGCGGTGTACAGCAGCTCATTGGTACCGACCACGCTGATCAAGGCACTGTCCTTGATCAAGTTGATCCACAGGTTGGACATCCCCGCCAGCGCATACGGCGCCATGATCGGCAAGGTCACCCGGCGAAACAGGCCAAAGCCGCTCAAGCCGAAGGCCCGCGCCGCTTCGATCTGGCCGTGGGGAATCGCCAGGATTGCCGCGCGGAAAATCTCTGACGCATAGGCGCCCTGTACCAGCCCCAATACCAGGATCGCCACCAACGGCCCGCTGATGTTGACCTGGGCAAAACCCAGCCACAGCATCAACGCGTTGAGGCCCATGGAGCCTGCGTAATACAGCAGCAGGATCAGCAGCAGTTCCGGCACCGCGCGAAACACCGTGGTGTACCCGCGCATCAACAGCGCAATCGGGCGCGGCGCACTGAGCTTGGCGCAGGCCACCACCAGGCCGATCAGCAAGCCCACGGCAAACGCGCCAACGGAGATTTGCAGGGTCATCCATAACCCTTTGAGCAGTGCGTTGCCCCATCCTTGGTCACCAAAGCTGAGGAGATCGAGCATTATTCGGTCTTCTGGGCGATTTGCTGATAGGGGCTGTCACAGGTCTTGCTCACAAAGGCCGGCGTGTCACCGCGCTTGCACGGGCTGACCGACAGGCCGAAATAGTGCTGGGACAAGTCGTCATAGTCCTTGCTCACCAGCAGTTCGCCGATGGCTTTGTCCAGGCGTGCCTTGAGCGCGGTGTCTTCCTTGCGCAAACCAGCGCCGACGCCACGCCCGATGATCGGGTCGTAGGGCACGCTGGCGATATGCGCCAGGCCGCTGGCCTCCGGGGTCTTGACCATCATGGCGATGGCGGTGTCGTCGGCCATCATGTAGTCGATACGCCCGGCGATCAGGTCGGCATTCGCCGATTCCTGGGTGTCGTAGTACTTGAGGTCAGCAATGTTCTCGTAGTACTTCTTCAGGTAGTTGGCGCTGACCGTGGAGATCTGCACGCCGATCAACTTGCCCTTGAGGCCTTCGGGGGTGATGTCCACCGTAGCGCCTTTGGGGCCTGCCACGCCCAGCAGTGAATCGTAATAGGCGCGGCTGAAGGCGATTTGTTTTTCACGTTCATCGGTGACCGACATCGAGGAGAAAATCACGTCGATTTTCTTCGCCAGCAACGACGGAATGATGCCGTCCCACGCCACTTCCTTGATCTGACATTCGGCTTTCATGCCTTCACACAGCTTGTGGATCAGGTCCACTTCAAAGCCCGACCACTGGCCGTTACCGCCTTTTACGGTGAACGGCGGATAGGGTTCGGCCGCCACCGCGAACACGATGGGTTTTTCTGCCGCCAGGGTAAAACCTGCGGTCAACATCAACACTGCACTGCCCAACCACGTTGCCATGCGTTTGCATTTCATGATTTGCCCCGTCTTTTTCTGGAGTTAGCGAGTTTGATGCGCGTTGACGAACTGTCGGCAACGCTCACTGCGTGGGTCGAGGAACACCGCGTCCGGCGTGCCGGTTTCTTCGATCAAGCCTTGGTGCAGAAAAGCCACTTTGGAGGACACATCCCGGGCGAAGGCCATTTCATGGGTGACCAGGATCATGGTGCGGCCTTCTTCGGCCAGGGAGCGGATCACACGCAGCACTTCGCCCACCAGTTCGGGGTCGAGGGCTGAGGTGGGTTCGTCGAACAGCATGACTTTGGGACGCATGGCCAACGCGCGGGCAATCGCCACACGCTGCTGTTGGCCGCCGGACAGGAACGCCGGGAATTCATTGCGTTTGGCGGCCAGGCCAACGCGGTCGAGCAAGGCTTCGGCGCGCTCGATGGCCTCGGCACGGCTTTCGCGCAGCACCTGGGTGGGCGCTTCGATAAGGTTTTCGAGGACGGTGCGGTGCGGCCACAGGTTGAAGTTCTGGAACACCATGCCCAGGGTCGAGCGGATGCGTACCAATTGCTTGGCATCGGCCACCAGCGGCGCGCCGGGCATGCCGTAGTTGAGCTTGATGCTTTCACCGTCGACATGGATGCTGCCCTGGTCGGGCACTTCAAGCATGTTGATGCAGCGCAGCAAGGTGCTTTTGCCTGAGCCGCTGGCGCCGATCAGCGAAATCACCTCACCTTCGTTGGCCGTGAGCGAGATGCCTTTGAGCACTTCGATATTGCCGAAGCGCTTGTGCAGGTCGATCACCTCAATCATCTTGCGCGCTTCGACAGGCGGCAGCACGTCGATCTCAGGCGTCGGCGCCACACGCGGCTCGCCCGCAAGCTTGGCGACGAACCTGGCGATACGCTGGCAGGCTTCGGCCAGGCGTGCTTCGCCCAAGGTGAACGACAGCCGCACAAACCCTTGCGCCGGCTCGCCAAACGCCGCGGCATCCAGCACCGAAACACCCGCCTCGCGGAACAGGCGCCAGGCAAAATCCAACGACCCCAGGCCCGTGCCACGCACGTCTACCAGCACAAACATCCCGGCTTGCGGCGCCTGTACCTTGATGCCCGGGCACGCACTCAGGCCGGCCACGACCAAGTCACGGCGGCGCCGGTAGATGTCGCGCATGCCCACCGTCACGTCATCATGGGCCAGCACGGCTGCTGTGGCGGCTTCCATCACAAAACCCGGCAGGCCGTAGAGCATGCTCAGCACCAGGGTTTCGGCGTGGGCGATCATTTCCGGCGAGGCGATCAACCAGCCGGTTCGCCAGCCGGTCATGGCGTGGGATTTGGACAGGCTGCCAATCACGATGCAGCGCTCGGCCATGCCGGGTAACGCGGCGAGGCTGTGGTATTGGCCGTCAAACACCAAGCTTTCGTAGACCTCATCCACCACCACCCACAGGTCGTGGGCGGTGGCCAGGTCGGCTATCGCTTGCAGTTCCTGCCGGTTGAGCACCACGCCGGTGGGGTTATTGGGGTTGGAGAAGAAGATGGCACGGCTGCGCGGGGTGATGGCGGCAGCCAGGCGTTGTGCATCCAGGCGAAACCCGGACTCCGGCGAGCACGGTACGCGCACCAGGGTGGCGCCACTGGCTTTGAGCGTGGCTTCGTAGGTGACGTACATCGGGTCGAGCACCAGCACTTCATCACCGGCTTGCAGCAGGCACAGGGAACTGATGAACAACGCGTTCTGTGCGCCGGGCACGATGATCACGTTGTCGGCGTTTAGTGAGCGTGCCAGGGTCTTGCTGTAGCGCGCCGCCACAGCCTCGCGCAGGGCGGCGCGGCCGGGGATTTCGGTGTAGTGCGTGTCACCGCTGTGCAATGCGCTGACTGCGGCTTCGGTGATGAAGGCCGGCGTGGCGAAATCGGGGTCGCCGACGCTGAGGATGATGATGTCTTCGCCCTGGCTGGCAGCCTGGAACGCGGCGTGGTGGATGTCCCAGGCGGCGACGCCCTGCCCTGCAATTCGTTCGACGAAGGGGGAAAACCGCATGCCAGAGCCTCTCGTTCAAGAAGAAAAAGCGCGAACCCGGTTGTGTGCAAACGGGTGGATGCGGTCAACATAGTGCAAACTGAACAGTCGTTCAATGGGTATGTTTGAGGGGGTGTCGTTTATCGAGTGAACAGGTCGTGAATAACATTTGCGGGGGGAGTTTGAGTGTGGCGGATGAGTGCATACCCGTTATTGGGGTAACGGCGGCTAAGGGTTGCGCCCTGACGGCGGTTCACCTTGGCAACAGCAGAGCTGCACGCGATCAAATGTGGGGGCTGGCTTGTCGAGCCAGCTCCCACACTTGGAGCAGCAGGCAGATCAGATCAGATCAGGATAAAAATTAGCGCCAACCCAGCGAAAATCGCCCATTTTTCCAGGTAATACCGCGCACGATTACGCTTTTTCAGTTCCTTGCCACGCAAACGAATCTTGTACAACCGCGTAAACGCGCGGTTCAAACCACCGGTCTTGTCACCCTCATCATTAGGCGAACCCGCAGCCGCCATTACATTACGACTGAACCAACGGTTAAACGCCGCCGCCCAGCGGTACTTCATCGGGCGCTCAATGTCACAGAACAGAATGATGCGGTTCTGCTGCGTAGTGTTTTCCGCGTAGTGAATGTAAGTCTCGTCAAACATCACCGGCTCACCGTCCCGCCAGTAGTAACTCTCGCCATCCACATTGATGTAGCAACCCGGATCGTTCGGCGTGTCCAAGCCCAGGTGGTAACGATAAGAGCCTGCATACGGGTCACGGTGGCGCACCAGCTTGGAGCCCGGCGGCAGCTCGGCAAACATCGCCGCCTTGATCGAGCCAATGCCTTGCACCAGCTCAGTGGTACGCGGGCACAGCTTCATCGCCGACGGGTGACTGTCGCCGTACCACTTAAGGTAAAAGCGCTTCCAGCCCGACTTGAAAAACGAGTTGAAACCCACGTCATTGTATTGGTCCGAGCGCTTGATCTCGCCCGCGCGCATCAGGTTCTGACCTTCCTGGCGGATTTCCTCCCAGTGCTCCTGCAGCGGGCTCAGGTCCGGAAAGTCGCTGGGCGACAGAAACGGACGGCTTGGCTGCTTGGAAAACAAGTAGAGGAAACAGTTGATCGGCGCAAGGAACGTCGAGTGATCGCTAAGCTGGCGACCCAGCTTGTGTCGCACTCTGCCACGCAGGTGAACATACGCAATGGAGGCAACGTAGAGAACAACAATGATGAGTTTCAAGGGATTCGTCACAAGTTAGAAGAGAACAGGCTGCTCCTGCATGCCCACAACGGCCGAGGATAAATAAGCAGCACCTGAAATCACGATTACATAGTGGCGGCTGGCCGGACGAGTCACTTCCTAAACCACGCCTTAGACCTTTATTTAGCCACAGTTTGTAACCAAAGGTTAACTAAGAATTGTGAAAAGCTGTCTACGCAACGCGTAGGACTCACGTGCGCCTGCCTGGATGCAAGCCCAGAGTGAGGCTATTTACAGCGCAGGCGGTTGCGCTGGCAACCCACAAAAAACTCGGCATCCAACCAGGTTCAATCCCCTTTCAGTTACCATCGCGCCAATCAATCAATCTCCAGCAAAAGGAACTTGCATGAAACTTCAACCAGACCCGGACTTCACCGCGCTTCAGGGCGCCTGGGAGCAGACTTCCCTGGAAGACAGCGGCGTACTCAACCCTGCGGACGCACACAGCGCGCCAGGCGCCATTACCACGATTGAGGGTGATCAGTTCGAAGTCCGAACCGTCGCTGGCAACGTATTGCTGGCTGGCCGGTTTTCCCTGGACAGCAGCACCACGCCCAAACGTATTACCTGGGTAGATTCCATGGGCGATGACGCCGGCAAAGCGTTACCCGCCAGTTATCGCCTCGAGGGCGATAATTTTGTGTTTATCGCAGCGGATGAAGGCATGCCCCGCCCAACGGTCTTCAGCACCGGGCCAGGGCAAACCATGCGCACCTTCGTGCGCCGCACCTGAAAACCGCATGCCATCCGAAACGCCGACATGCTTTTCACACGGTGTTTACTTCCTGGCCTTTAGCGTAAGGCCACCTACTCCAGTGAATCACTTGGCCCGCCTCTTCTCTCGCGGGCCTTTTTTTGAGCGCGAAAAACCCGCTCAAACGGCGCGCTTGATGGCCGTCAGGGTGAAACACAACGGCAATTGGGCCGACTGGTGCTCGTACTGGTCATACAGCTCCTCGCGGTTGGAGTGCGGATACTCCTGCAGATGCTCGATCTGCAAGTGCGCCGCAATCGCCGCGGTGACGACGCTGCCCAGGGTATGCACATACCAGTAGGACGTCGGCCCAGGCACCTCTGTCAGCCCTTCATACACAATTGACGCCTGCAACACGAACGGATCGCGTTGAAAATACGAGCTGTCGGGCAAAAACGGGTTGCTGGCCTGAGGGTCGAAGACTTCCAGGAAAGGGTGAGTCTCGTAGATCACCAGGGTGCCGCCGGGCTTGAGGGTACTGGCCACGTGCTGCATGAACAGCGCCACATCCGGCATCCAGCCGAGTACGCCAATCGTCACCAAGGCAATATCGAACCGGCCAAGCAAACGCTCAGGCAGGTGATGGATATCGGCTTCGATGAATTGCGGGTTATGCGGGGAAATATCAGCCAACTCCCGAGCTTGCGCCAGAAAGGCTGTCGATTGATCGACACCCACCACCTCGCGCGCGCCCAGGCCAAACAGCGACAGGCTTTCACGCCCGT
Source organism: Pseudomonas sp. B19125 (assembly GCF_044218855.1). Taxonomy (NCBI): domain Bacteria; kingdom Pseudomonadati; phylum Pseudomonadota; class Gammaproteobacteria; order Pseudomonadales; family Pseudomonadaceae; genus Pseudomonas; species Pseudomonas sp. B19125. The sequence continues at coordinate 3,625,566 of NZ_CP162589.1, read as the reverse complement.
TGTTACAGCCGACTTGCACCACCGACTTGCCGGCAACGCCGACGGTTTGCAACAACGCGGTGATGGTGGGGTCGAGGCAGGAAAAAGCCGGCTCAACGACTGATTGCAGCAAGGTGTTCCAGGTCGCAGTATCTTTGTGCAGCGCGGCAGAGGCGTCCCAGGCGGCCTTATTATCGGCGATTGCCTGTTGGGCTGAGGGCATGTCCATTGCGTCTCCAGGGAGTCATTTCAGCGGGCTACGGAAAATAATCCAAACGCCCGCCAGATGAAACCCTCAGCGGCAGCGAAACTTCTGTTCAGGCCCACGGGTCACTAGCCCAATGAGTGTCCAGCCCCTGAACACCCTTTGCGAAGACAACGCCGTGGCCAATCACTCTGACTTGCGTAATACCTTGTCCCTGGACAGCCTCAATTTTTTCCTGGCCGATGTGCGCGACGGCCTCGGGCCTTACCTGGCGATTTACCTGCTGGCCGTGCACAAATGGGACCCGGCCAGCATCGGCGTGGTCATGACCCTGGCGGGCATCGCCGCACTGGTCACCCAAGGCCCGGCGGGCGCGCTGATCGACCGCACACGCAGCAAGCGCGCGGTGATTGCGGCGGCTGCCATCCTGGTGACCATCAGTTGCCTGATGCTGCCATTTGTCAGCGCCTTCAGTTGGGTGGCCTTGACCCAGGCCGCCAGTGCCGTGGCCGCCTCGGTGTTTGCACCGGCCATATCGGCCATTTCCCTCGGAATTACCGGGCCACGCGCCTTCACCCGCCGAACGGGGCGCAACGAAACCTTCAACCACGCCGGCAATGCTGTGGCAGCGCTGCTGGCCGGCGGCCTGGCGTACCTGTACGGCCCGGTGGTGGTGTTTTACTTGATGGCCTTTATGGCGCTGGCCAGTATCGTGGCCGTGAGTTGTGTGTCGGCCAAGGCGATTGACCATGAAGTCGCCAGGGGCTTTGACCCGGCCCACCACAGCGATCACGAACAACCGTCCGGTGTGAAAGTCCTGCTGGCCAACCGGCCGCTGCTGGTATTCGCCATCTGCTGCGCCCTCTTCCACCTGGCCAATGCGGCGATGCTGCCGTTGGTCAGCCAGAAGCTTGCGCAGATCAACTTGCAAATGGCTACGCCGCTGACCTCGGCGTGCATCGTCGCCGCGCAGTTGGTGATGGTGCCGATGGCCTGGCTGGTGGGGTTCAAGGCCGATGTGTGGGGTCGCAAACCGCTGCTGCTCGCAGGTTTCCTGATCCTGCCACTGCGCGGCGTGCTCTACACCTTGTCCAGTGATCCTTACTGGCTGGTGGCGGTACAGATGCTCGACGGCATCGGCGCGGGGATCTTTGGCGCGCTGTTCCCGGTGATCGTCAAGGACCTTACCCAGGGCACCGGGCGCTTTAATGTTAGCCTCGGCGCGCTGTCCACGGTGTTTGGCCTGGGTGCGGCGTTGAGTAGCAGCCTGGCCGGTTTCGTGGTGCAACAGGCCGGCTACAACGCGGCATTCCTGACCCTGGCAGGCGTGGCGGCCGTGGCCTTGGCGCTGTTATGGCTGGCGATGCCGGAGACCTTGGAGAAACCATCGTTCGCCTGCCATACAACTGTCGCCTGACATATGCGACAATGCGCGCCAAATTCCAACACACAGCCAAAATTTTCTGCTCAGCGACCGGGTTTCGCGCCTTGATGTCGCTGTTGACGCATGCCTGAAGGCTCATGCCGCCACGCTCGCAACTCATTGATAGGTAAAGTAATTGATCTCCACAGCTAACATCACCATGCAGTTCGGCGCCAAGCCGCTCTTTGAGAACGTCTCGGTCAAATTCGGCGCCGGCAACCGTTATGGTTTGATCGGTGCCAACGGTTGCGGCAAGTCGACCTTCATGAAAATCCTCGGCGGCGACCTCGAGCCGTCCGGCGGCCAGGTCATGCTGGAGCCAAACGTGCGCCTGGGTAAACTGCGCCAGGACCAGTTCGCCTACGAAGAATTCACCGTACTCGACACCGTGATCATGGGCCACGAAGAGCTGTGGCGGGTCAAGGCTGAGCGTGACCGCATCTACTCGCTGCCGGAAATGAGCGAAGAAGACGGCATGGCCGTTGCCGAGCTCGAAACCGAATTCGCCGAAATGGACGGCTACACCGCCGAATCCCGCGCCGGTGAACTGCTGCTGGGCCTGGGTATTCCGCTGGAGCAGCACTTTGGCCCGATGAGCGAAGTCTCACCAGGCTGGAAACTGCGCGTATTGCTGGCCCAGGCGCTGTTCTCCGACCCTGAAGTGCTGTTGCTCGACGAACCGACCAACCACTTGGACATCAACACCATCCGCTGGCTGGAAAACATCCTGACCCAGCGTTCCAGCCTGATGATCATCATCTCTCACGACCGTCACTTCCTGAACAGCGTGTGCACCCACATGGCTGACCTGGACTACGGCGAGCTGCGCCTGTTCCCGGGCAACTACGACGAGTACATGACCGTGGCGACCCAGTCCCGCGAGCAGCTGCTGTCGGACAACGCCAAGAAGAAGGCGCAGATCTCCGAACTGCAATCCTTCGTCAGCCGCTTCTCGGCCAACGCCTCTAAAGCCAAGCAAGCCACGTCCCGCGCCAAGGCGATCGACAAGATCCAGCTGGCCGAGGTCAAGCCGTCGAGCCGTGTGAGCCCGTTCATCCGTTTCGAGCAGAACAAGAAGCTGCACCGCCAGGCTGTGATGGTCGAAAAAATGGCCAAGGGCTTCGACGGCAAGCCGCTGTTCAAGGACTTCAGCTTCCAGGTTGAAGCCGGCGAGCGCGTGGCGATCATCGGCCCGAACGGTATCGGCAAGACCACCCTGCTGCGCACCCTGGTCAACGAACTGACCCCGGACGCCGGCAGCATCAAGTGGACCGACGCCGCAGAGCTGGGCTACTACGCCCAGGACCACGCCCATGACTTCGAAGACGACGTCACCCTGTTCGACTGGATGGGCCAGTGGACCCAAGGCGAACAAATGATCCGTGGCACCCTGGGCCGCATGCTGTTCTCCAACGACGAGATCCAGAAGTCGGTGAAGGTGATTTCCGGTGGTGAGCAAGGCCGCATGCTGTTCGGCAAGCTGATCCTGCAAAAGCCGAACGTGCTGATCATGGACGAACCCACCAACCACTTGGACATGGAATCCATTGAAGCGCTGAACCTGGCACTGGAAAACTACCCGGGCACGCTGATCTTCGTCAGCCACGACCGTGAGTTCGTATCGTCCCTGGCCACCCGCATCATCGAGTTGAGCGCCACCGGCGTGATCGACTTCAGCGGCACCTATGACGACTACCTGCGCAGCCAAGGCGTGGTGTTCTAAGCCCCCGCGGCTAGCCGGCTTGTTGTGGCGAGCAGGCTTGCCCTGCGCTGGGCTGCGAAGCAGCCCCAATAAAAAACACCGCGTTCTGCCAGGCAAAACGCGGTGTTTGGTTTTAGGGCCGCTGCGCAGCCCAGCGCAGGGCAAGCCTGCTCGCCACATCGAGCCTGTTCACCACAATAGACCGGCTTATGATGACGGGCCTCTTCAGCAAAACCCGTTAGCCAGCTTCCTTTTCCCCCACGCCCTTGCCATCATGCCCTCACCGCCCGCCCGCGAATGAGTGACCATGCCTGCCGCCGCCCCCAGCTCCCTGTCGATCACCCTGCAGATCGTCTCCATTGTCTTCTACACCTTTATCGCGTTTATCTGCATCGGCCTGCCAATTGCGGTGATCCCAGGCTATGTGCATGAACAACTGGGCTTCAGCGCCGTAGTCGCCGGGGTCACCATCGGCTCGCAATACCTGGCCACCCTGCTCAGCCGCCCGATGGCTGGGCGCATGTCGGATAACGTCGGCACCAAACGCGCCATTGTGTTGGGTTTGGCCGGCATCCTGGTCAGTGGCGTGCTGACATTTTTCGCAACCTTGCTTGAAAGCATCCCCGCCGTGAGCCTTGGGGTGTTGATCGTCGGCAGGCTGTTGCTCGGCGTGGCCCAAGGCCTGATCGGCGTTGGCACCATCAGTTGGTGCATGGGCGCGGTCGGTGCCGAACACACGGCGCGCTCGATCTCCTGGAACGGTATCGCGTCCTACGGCGCCATCGCGATTGGCGCGCCGCTGGGCGTGGTGATGGTGGCCGACTATGGCTACACCAGCCTGGGCGTCGCGCTGTCCGTGTTGGCCGCCTTGGGCCTGGTGTTGATCCGCAATAAACCGTCGGTGCCGGTGGTGCGTGGCGAGCGGCTGCCGTTCTGGTCGGTGTTCGGGCGCATCGCGCCGTTTGGCGCCAGCCTGTGCCTGGCGTCTATCGGCTACGGCACGCTGACCACCTTTATCACCCTGTATTACCTCAACCGTGGCTGGGTCGGTGCGGCGTACTGCCTGACGGTGTTTGGCGTGTGTTTTATCTTGTCGCGCCTGGTGTTTATCTCCGCCATCAGCCGCTTCGGCGGGTTCAGCGCGGCGATTGCCTGCATGACCATCGAGACCGTCGGCCTGACCCTGTTGTGGCTGGCGCCCTCCACCGGTGTGGCGCTGATCGGCGCCGGGCTGACCGGCTTCGGTTTGTCGCTGGTGTACCCGGCGCTCGGCGTGGAGGCCATCAAGCAAGTGCCCAACAGCAGCCGTGGCGCGGGGCTGAGTGCGTATGCGGTGTTTTTTGATCTGGCCCTGGCGATTGCCGGGCCATTGATGGGCGCCGTGGCACTGAACCTCGGCTATGGCTGGATCTTCTTCTGCGCCGCGCTGCTGTCGGTCACGGCCCTGTGCCTGACCGTGCAGCTCAAGCGCCGCGCTTACTGATCAGCGGTCTGCAAACCGGCGCGGGTCGACTGACCCAGGGTATGCACGAAGAAGCGCCCCGCCTCCGAGATCAGGTCGCGGTGGATGCCTTCGCGGTCGACACCGTCGGCATCCGTGCAAATCGCCGGCATGGCCAGCAGTTGGTCGCTGTCACACGGCGCCATGAACACAAAGTGCCCGGCCCCGGCCAATAGTTTGAAATCCGGCGGCTGCGGCAGTTTGCGCGCCAGGGCAGCGGCGTTCTTGTCCACGGCCACCAGCTTGTCGCCGTCGCCACTGTAGAGCAGCACCGGCACGTGCACATCGGCCAACGTGTGGCGGCCAAACATCAGGCTCAACGGCGCCATCAGCATCAAGGCGTGAATACGCGGGTCGGCTTGCGGCTGCAGGTCTTCACGGTCGACCACCAGCTCACCTTTGGTGGTGCAGGCGTCGCGGTCTTCCGGGCGCTCCTGGCAATAGCGGCGCAGGCGGTCGAAATCCGGCTTGGCACCGGCCAGGATCAGCGCGGTTTCGCCGCCGGCGGAATAACCGATGACCCCCACTTGGTCGACATTGACGAACGGCGACAGCATCGTGTCGCCCAGGGTCGCGGTAATGGCTGCGGAAATCTGAATCGGCCGCCCGTACAAGTTGCTCACCGTGCCCAGGCGGCTGTGATCCTTGTAGTTGTCGCCGGGATGCAAAACGGCCACCACCACAAACCCTTTGCGCGCCAGCGAAGTGGCCAGGTCGTGCAGCGCCAGCGGTGTACCGGTGTTGCCGTGGGACAGCATCAGCATCGGGAAACGCCCGATAGCGACTTTGGAGTCCTGGGTGGCGGCCACGTGGTAGGGACCCAACTGCGTGGAATGTTCATCGTCGGTAGACGGGTAAAACGCGATGGCATTCATCGGCTGCTGATCCAGCGGGTCGAGAAAACTCATGCGATGAAAGCCCACACTCCAATGCGGGTGCGGCGCCGGGGCGGCGTGCACTGAAATCAGGCCACCGAGCAGGGAAAGAACCAAAACAGCACAAAGACGCATCATGGGGATGTCCACCTTTGCTGCGCGACCACGTTCAACACCCGCGGTATGTCGGTTTGAAAAGTCCATGGGCCAAGGCACTCGCTCCGGGTGATAAACCCATGCGTGCATAACCTGGGCCAAAGTAATGACAGCGGGTAAACGAAAAAACTCCGTACTCCGGTCGCGTTCAGGCGATCAGAATACAGAGTTTAGGCGCCCCGGTTCAGATTGGAACCGAACAGAGGCGAACTTTACACAAGCCTTACGCGGCGGCGAACAATTGTTCGTTGATCACTACGTTGGCGTCGCTCAAGGCCTTGCTGCGAACTTCTTCACCGTACGCCAGGCCTTGGGCGCGGACAAATTCGATATCAGTGATGCCGAGGAAGCCAAACACCAGTTTCAAGTAATCCTCGTGCCCCACATTGCTCGCCTGGCCCGCATGCAGACCGCCAGCGGTGGAAACAATGATCAGCTTCTTGCCGCCGCACAGGCCTTCAGGGCCGGCTTCGGTGTAACGGAAGGTTTGGCCGGCCACGGCAATACGGTCGATCCAGGCCTTGAGCTGGGACGGCACCGAGAAGTTGTACATCGGCGCACCGATGACTACAGCGTCGGCGGCGATGAATTCAGCCAGGGACGTAGCGCTCAGTTCGGCCTCGTGTTTTTGTACGGCGTCGCGCAATTCGGCAGCGGTGCCCAGGGCGCCCAGGGTCAGGCCGGAAAAGTGGCTGATGCCTTCGGCAGCCAAGTCACGATAGGTCACTTCCACACCTGGCTCAGCCGCTTGCCAGGCCTTGACCACACCAGCGCTGAGCTGACGCGAAGCCGAGTTGTCGCCGAGGATGCTGGAATCGATATGCAACAGTTTCATGCGGGTTCTCCAAGTGAGGATCGCGGCTGGGCGATCGAATGAAGTTAATCCTACACATGAACCCAATAGTCGATTAGACGGCACAAATGTGATTGTTCGTCCTGCCAGCAGGACAATCAGCTCGCCAACTCAGTGCGAAGACACATAAATCGATGCCGACGTAGGCGCCGGCAGCGCATAGGTGCGTTTCATCCACTGAATCTCCTCCTGGGGCGTACGCCCGAACAAGCGCTTGAACTCTCGGCTGAACTGCGAGGCGCTTTCATAGCCCACCTGGGCACATGCCGTGGCGGCAGTGATGTCGTTGCGCAGCATCAGCAAACGCGCCTGGTGCAGGCGCGTGGACTTGAGGTATTGCATCGGTGAGGTGTCGGTGACCGTGCGAAAGTGTGCGTGAAAACTCGGCACGCTCATCATCGCCTCGCGCGCCAACGCTTCCACGTCCAGGTGCTGGTGGTAGTCCCCATGAATCTTGCGGATTGCGCGTGCCACCTTGCCGAACTGGCCTTGGCGGTTAAGCGCGGCGCGCATCGAACCGCCCTGCTCGCCTGTAAGGATGCGGTAGTAGATCTCGCGCATCAGCGCGGGGCCGAGAACCTGTGCCTCCATCGGCGCACTCATGGCTTCGAGAAACCGCAGCAGCGACTCACTGAGTTTGTCGTCCATAGGCGAGGAATACATGCCGCGCGGCTTGGCTTCGAGCAATTCGGGAAACGCATCCAGCGCCAACATCAATTCGGCGGCGAGGGTGAAATCCAGGCGCAAGTACACCGCCAGCATCGGCTCTGCTTCGCTGGCCTCGGTTTCCATGGTGAACGGCACCGGCACCGACACCACCAGGTAATGCTGGGCGTCGTACAGGTAAATCTCTTCACCCAGGTAACCGCGCTTGCGCCCCTGGCAGACGATCACGATGCCGGGGTCGTACAGCACCGACACCCGGTGCAGCGGCCGATTTGAGCGCAGGAAACGCACATCCTCCAGAGCGCTCAGGTTATAGCCTTCGACAGGCGCCAAGCGCCCCATCAGCTCGATGATTTTTTGGGTGCGGCCCATGGCGCATGGCTCCTGGCGAAAACAGCACGGTACTGCGCAAACACCGATATGGCTATGCACTCATAGGAATAGGCAATCAGCACATTGGAATGGATATTCGCTCAAACCGCAGTGTTCCGTAGCCTGAAACAGCACTTTCAGCCTTCGGAGTTTGCCCATGCTTATCGTCTACAACCCTGCCACCGGCGAAGAAATCGGCCGTGTGACCAAGCACACCTCAGCCCAGGTCAAGGCCGCCGTTGACCGCACCTGCGCCGCCTTCCCCGAATGGTCCGGCAAACTCGCCAAGGAGCGCAGCGACATTCTGCGCCGCTGGCACGACAGCGTTAAGGCGGACAAGGAGGCCTTCGCCGAACTGCTGTGCCGTGAAAACGGCAAGTGCCTGAGCGAAGCCCGAGGTGAAATCGACTATGGCCTGGGCTTTATCGAGTGGTACGCCGAAGAGGCCAAACGCGTTTACGGCGACACCATTCCCACCCACGACCGCAATGCCAATGTCATGGTGACCAAAGAAGCCATCGGCCCCGTAGCGGCCATTACGCCGTGGAACTTCCCGTTCATGATGATCACCCGCAAAGTCGCCACGGCCCTGGCCGCCGGCTGCACCATGGTGATCAAGCCCGCCGAAGACACACCGCTCACCGCCCTCAAGCTGCTGGACTACGCACGCAAGGCCGGTATCGAAGCCGGTGTGCTTGAAGTGGTGGTGGGTGATCCCAAGGAGATCGGCCTGATCCTCACTGGCGACCCACGTATCCGCAAGATCTCGTTCACCGGCTCCACCGGTGTGGGCAAATTGCTCGCAGCGCAGTGCGCAGCGACTATCAAGAAGATGACCCTGGAGCTGGGCGGCAATGCGCCGTTTATTGTGTTTGAGGACGCCAACCTGGATGAGGCGGTAAAAGGACTGGTCGGCGCCAAACTGCGCAACTCGGGCCAGGTGTGCATCTCGCCGAACCGGATCTTTGTGCAGCAGAGCATTCTCGAAGACTTTATCGAACGCATGAAGGCTGCCGTCGCCAACATCGAAGTGGACCAGGGCCTGCGCGAAGGCTTTGTGGTCGGGCCGCTGGTCAATCAACTGGGTTTTGACAAAGTCGTGCGTCTGGTCGAGGACGCCAAGGCGGCGGGCGCCAAGGTGCTGATGGGCGGCAAACCCCACGCCAAGGGCGGGCTGTTCTATGAACCGACCGTATTGACCGGCTTGCAGGACGATTCACCGCTGGCGACCGAGGAGATCTTCGGCCCCGTGTTCGCCGTCTACTCGTTCAAGGACGAAGAAGAAGTCATCGCCCGCGCCAACCAGACCGAGTTCGGCCTGGTGGCCTATGCCTACACCAGCGCGCTGGGCCGGTCGTTGCGCCTGTCACGTCAACTGGAGGCCGGCATGGTGATCCTCAACTCGGGTTCTGTGGGCACGGCGTCGGTCCCGTTTGGTGGCATCAAGCAGTCCGGCTATGGGCGTGAAGGCAGCTATTACGGGATCGAGGAGTACGTGCACGTGAAGTATGTGTTGATGGCGGGGGCGCAGTTCTAAGCCCTCTCACCCTCCAAAAGCCAGTGCCTGCAAGGTGCTGGCTTTTTTTAGGCTGGATTTGCGCACGCCACACGCGGATAGTTCGTCCCACTGACAGGACAATAGGTTGACCATGCAAGACCTCAACGACCTCTACTACTTCGCCAAAGTCGTCGAAGCCGGCGGCTTTGCGGCGGCCGGCCGGCTGCTGGGGATTCCCAAGTCACGGCTGTCGCGGCGCATCGCTGAACTGGAAGAACGCCTTGGCGCCCGCCTGTTGCAACGCACCACGCGGCAATTGACCCTCACTGCCGTCGGCGAGCGCTACCTGCGCCATTGCCAGGCGATGCTGCTGGAAGCGGAAATGGCCGACGAGGCCGTGGCCAGCATGTCCAGCGAACCCCGCGGGCGCCTGCGCGTGAGTTGTCCGGTGGGCATGGCGCAGCACATGTTGCCAGGCATCGTTGCCGGCTTTCTCGCCGCTCACCCACTGGTGCAGCTGGAGATGACCCTGGTCAACCGACGCGTCGACCTGGTGGCCGAAGGTATCGATGTGGCCCTGCGCGTGCGCGAGTTGGGCGATGAAGACCCGTTGCTGGTGACCAAGCGCCTGCGCCAGGCCCAGACAGTCTTGGTGGCCAGCCCGCAGTTCCTGCAAGGCCGCCAAATCAACACCCCGGACGATCTCAAGCAATTGCCGGTACTCGCTGCGCTTGAGGCCGATCGCCTGGTGCACTTGCGGTTGATCGACCCGCAGGGCAATACCGAAAACCTATCCATGGAAGCGCGCCTGGGCATCGACGACTTTATCGTGCGCAAAGCCTGCGCCTTGCAGGGCCTGGGCTTTACCCTGCTGCCAATGATGTATTGCGAAGAGGAGCTGGCCAGCGGCCAATTGGTGCAGTTGCTGCCGCAATGGTCTTCGCCGGGCGGCTGGTTGCAGGCGGTCTACCCGCACCGCCGTGGCGTGTTACCGGCGATTCGGGCCTGGATCGACTATCTGGAAGAAGCCTTCAAGGGTTGCGGAGACCGTTTGCTATGAAGATGAGCGAAGCACAAGTCGCGGCATTCTGCCTGGGCCTGCCCGGCGCGCGGGAAGACTACAAATGGGGCGGCGTGCGCGTGTTCTCGATTGCCGGCAACAAGATGTTCGCCCTGCAGAACCTGCGCGGTGACTCGCTGGCGTTCAAGGTCGACAAGGAGCTGTTCCTCGGCCATGTGGACCGCCCTGGCATCCACCCCGCGCCGTACCTGGCGCGGGCGCAGTGGGTGATCATGAACACGCCCTACCCGCTGGGCGCCGAGGAACTGCGTGGCCTGTTGCAGCGCTCGCACCAGTTGGTGGTAAGCAAATTGCCCAAGCGCGCGCAGGTGGGACTGAAGCTGGATTGATGGTTCAACGCGCAAACGGCAGTGCGCGCTCAATGGCCATCGCCGCCCCCAGCGCCAAATGCTCGTGCCAGGGCCGTGCAACGATCTGTACACCCACCGGCAAACCCGAGTCAGCAGTACCGGCGCGCACCACCACACAGGGCCAACCGGCCAGGCTGTATGGCAGCGTATGGCTGAACAACCCTGGCCGGGCGGTGCCCAACAGCGGCGCCGGGGCCGCGTCAACCGGGCACAGGATAATGTCGTAGTCCGCCATGAACCCCAGCATGGCACTGCGAAACTGATCCCAATCCGAGAGCAACTGTATCGCCTGTGCCCCGGAGCCTTTGCCCATTGCCCAGTAGCGCTCGGTAATATCGCGAGCATTACGCAATGCCGAAGGGAACGCCTGACGGACCACGGCGCCCGCACCCGCCAGCAGGTCGGCAGCCACCTGTAGCGTGACCTGGGTGCACGTGTCTATCGGTTCGATACCGCCCTCGCTGTACCAGGCGACGCGCAAACCATTCAGTGCCTGTGGAGGCATATCCGGCAGCGGCATTGGAATCACCCCACAATCGTGCCCATCCTCACCGGCGATCACCCGGAACACCAGGTCCAGGTCTTCGACATGCCGGGCCATCGGGCCGATCTGGCTGCGGCTATCACTCAACCCACCCGGGTGATCGAAAACCCCGGTGTTGGGCACCCGGCCCGTGGTGGGCTTCAAGGTACTGACCCCGCAAAAATGCGCCGGTATGCGCAGGCTGCCACCCGAATCGCTGCCCAGCCCCAGCGGCGAAAGGCCGGCAGCCACCGCAGCAGCTTCGCCACCGCTGCTGCCGCCGGGGCCATGGGACAGCGCATGGGGGTTACGGGTAGCGCCGTAGACCGGGTTATCGGTCACTCCACCGCCACCGCCCGGCGGGCAGTTGCTTTTACCCAAAAGAATGGCGCCGGCCGCTTTCATGCGCGTCACTGCAACAGCATCGTGCTGAGGACAATAATGAGCCCGATCAACCAGACCCGCTGCCGACACCACCCCACGGGTATCGAAAACATCTTTGACCGTGAAGGGAACGCCCTGCAACACGCCGCCATACTCGCCTTGGGCGATAGCACGATCAACCGCCCAGGCATCGGCCAACGCCGTATCGGCACAGACCTGCACCAGCGCGTTGACCGAGGGGTTGAGCGCCTCGATACGCGCAAGGTAAAAGCTGACGATGGCGGTGGAAGTAAACTTGCGCTGTTGAATCAGCGCTGCAAGCTCAGTTGCCGAATGATGTAGCAATGAATCTGAAAAAGACATTCGTGTGGGCCCCGTGCGCTCAAGTGCCCGAAGCATAACGCGAGCCTGTTGCCGGTTTACAGGGCCGTCTGGGTAAGCTGCCTCCCGCAATCGCGTAGGAAATATCCCAGACACCTCAACACTATAAAACCGAGAGCAGCGTGCCGCCCAGGAACAGCTGGTCCAGCCAGAACACTTGGTGCAGCAACACAATCACCCAGAACAGCACCTGATACGACACCTTGCGCGTCTTGTGGCGAAACACCTGCTGGGCAATCAGCGCCCCCGGCCAACCGCCCGCCAGCTCCACGGCATGCAGGATATTTTCGCGCACGCGCGGGCCTTCGGCTTGGGCCTTGCGTTTGTCGCCCCAGTACAGGAAAAACGCCACCACGCTGACCACGCCATAGGCGGCCAGCGGGATCAGCGTCTCGCCGCGATGCCACAACAGTGCCGCGCCAGTCAGCGGCGCGGCGCATAGCAAAACAAAGATGAACGCCTTCAAGCGCGGGTGTTGAATGCTCATGGCTTGACCGCCGTCCAGTCGATCCAGCCAAACTGCCAGGTCGCCAGGATCACCAGGCCAAACGCAATCCGATACCAGGCAAACGCCGCGTAACTGTGGCTGGCGATGAACTTGAGCAACGCCTTGACCGCAATCATCGCGAAGATGAACGAGGTGACAAAGCCGATGGCAAACACCGGCACGTCATCGGGCTGGAACAGGTGACGGTACTTGTAGCCCGAATACACCGCCGCGCCGACCATGGTCGGCATGGCCAGGAAGAACGAGAACTCGGTGGCGGTCTTGCGCGACAGGCCGAACAACAGGCCGCCGATAATGGTCGCGCCGGAGCGCGAAGTGCCTGGAATCATTGCCAGGCACTGGGCCACACCGACCTTGAGCGCGTCTTTCCAGGTGATCTCATCCACCGTTTCAGCGTGCACTGCATGTTGGCGGCGCTCGGCCCACAGCATGATCACCCCGCCCACCACCAGCGCGGTGGCCACCGTGATCGGGTTAAACAGGTAATGCTTGATCAGGTCGGCAAAAATCACCCCCAACACCACCGCCGGCAGAACTGCGATGATCAGGTTGACGGTAAAGCGCTGGGCGTTGCGCTGGGTCGGCAAGCCGATCACCACGTCGAGGATCTTGCGCCGAAACTCCCAGACCACTGCGAGGATCGCGCCCAGTTGAATAATGATGTTGAACGCTTCAAAGCGTTCTCCGCCGAAGCCGATCAAGTCGGCGACGATAATCTGGTGCCCGGTGCTGGAGATCGGCAGGAACTCGGTCAGCCCCTCCACCACGCCAAGAATCAATGCCTGTATGGCGGTCCAAAAATCCATGTATCCCCCAAAGGTCATGCGCTGCGGCATGCCTTGTCTGTCTTTTTAATGTTCACTGACCACGTGCAATCGTGATGCGCTGCGGATTTTCACCAGCCGTGCGCAAAAATTTCGTGAAAAATCAGGGAGTACTCAGGTTTTTCGATTACAGGCCGAAAGCCTATCAGACAAGCTGGAATTGTCGATGCAGCACACAATTATAAAAAGCACGGAGTGACAGGACGATGAACAGTTTGCGCAGCATGTCGATCAGCCGCCGTCTTTGGCTGATCCTGATAGTCGCCGTGTTGATGCTGCTGACCCTCGGGTTGCTGATGCTCAAGCAGATCCATGGCGACCTCTACCAGGCCAAACGCCAGCAGACCCAGCACGTGGTGCAAACCGCCAGCGGCGTGCTGGCTTACTACCAGAACCTTGAAAAAACCGGCGTTCTCACCCGCGAGGCCGCGCAACAGCAAGCCCTCAGCGCAGTCCGTGGCTTGCGCTACGACCACGATGATTACTTCTGGATCAACGACCTGACGCCCGTGATGATCATGCACGCGGCCAACCCCAAGCTCGACGGCCAGAACCTCTCGGCCATCCGCGACCCGGACGGTTTTGCGGTGTTCAATGAATTTGTGATCCTGGCCAAGGCCAAGGGCGCCGGCATCGTCAACTATCGCTGGCCCAAACCGGGCGCCGACGCGCCGGTGGAGAAGACCTCGTATATCCAACTGTTCGAGCCGTGGGGCTGGATTATCGGCTCGGGCGTGTACGTGGACGATGTGCAGGCCGAATTCACCGGCCAGGTGTGGAAAGCCTCGTTGATCGGCCTGGGCATTGCGCTGCTGATGGCGCTGTTGGTGATCCTGATCGCGCGCAGCATTGTGCATCCATTGCAGGCGGCGGTGAATGCCATGGGCAATATTGCCAGCGGCGAAAGCGACCTGACCCGCACCCTCGACACCCACGGGCGCGACGAGGTCACTCAATTGTCGCAGCACTTCAATAGCTTTACCGCCAAGCTGCGCCAGGTGGTCGGCCAATTACAGGAGTGTGCCAACGCGCTGGGCCAATCTTCCACGGAACTGGGCACCAATGCCAGCCAGGCCCACGACCGTAGCCAGCAACAATCCCAGCAGATGGAGCTGGTGGCTACCGCGATCAACGAAGTGACCTATGGCGTGCAGGACGTGGCAAAAAATGCCGAGCATGCCGCCAGCGAAATGCGCGACGCCCAGGCCCAGGCGCAGCAGGGCCAGGTGAATATCGACGGCAGCCTGCAACAGATCGACCAGCTCTCCAGCACCATCAGCCAGGCCGTGGAGGTGATCCGCACGCTGTCCAGTGAAAGCACACAGATTGGTGGTGTGCTGGAAGTGATCCGTTCGATTGCCGACCAGACCAACTTGTTGGCCCTCAACGCCGCCATCGAGGCGGCGCGTGCCGGTGAACAGGGTCGCGGGTTTGCCGTGGTCGCCGATGAAGTGCGGCTGTTGGCCCAGCGCACGCAGAAATCCACCGCCGAAATCCAGGTGATGATTGAGCGCCTGCAAGGGCATTCGGAAGCAGCGGTCAAAGTGATCAGCGACAGCCACAGTGCCTCGCAACTGACCATTGAACAAGCTGGCCAGGCAGGTGCGAGCCTCACCGCCATTGGCCAGGCGTTGCGTAACCTCAATGGGCTGAATGCCTCGATCGCCAGCGCGACCTTGCAACAGGCGCACGTGGTGGAGGATATCAACCAGAACGTCACCCAGGCGGCGGGTTTGTCCCACAGCACGGCGCTGGCGGCGGAGCAGTCCAGTGTGGCGAGCGCGCATTTGCGTGGGTTGAGTGAGCAGCTTGGAGGGTTGTTGCGCCAGTTCAAGATCTAGCACTCATGCTCGTTCCCACGCTCCGCGTGGGAACGCCGCCACGGACGCTCTGCGTCCAGGCCTGACGCGGAGCGTCTGGGGATGCATTCCCACGCAGAGCGTGGGAACGAGCATTCCTCCGTCCCACCATCTTGGTTACAATCACCGCCCTCACCCACTCTCCCAAGGAACCGCCATGTCCGGGCTTGAATTGTTCGCCGCCGCCCTGGGGGTGATCGCTGTCTGGCTGACGGTCAAGCAAAACCCCTGGTGCTGGCCCATCGGCCTGGTGATGGTGCTGCTCTACACCTGGGTGTTCTTCGACGTAAAACTCTATTCCGACATGCTCCTGCAAGTGGTCTACGCCGCCCTGCAACTCTACGGCTGGTGGCAGTGGACCCGCGCCGGTGAGGTCGCGCAGGGTCGCCAGGTCACCAGCCTGGGCTGGTCCGCGATCATGGTCAGCCTCACCGTCGGTGCCGTGTTCAGTGGCCTGCTCGGCGCCGCCATGGCCCACTGGACCGATGCCGCGCAACCCTGGCTCGACGCCGCACTCACCGGTTTCAGCCTGGTGGCGCAAATGTGGATGGCGCAAAAACGCGTGCAATGCTGGCCGCTGTGGATCGCCGTGGACGTGATCTTCGTCGGCCTGTTCCTCTACAAAGGCCTCTACCTTACCGCCGCGCTGTATGCACTGTTCACCGCGATCGCCGTACAAGGCTGGCGTGAATGGCGCGCCGACCCGGCGTTGCACGCATGAAAGTGGTGGTACTGGCCGGCCCCGAATCCAGCGGCAAAAGCTGGCTGGCCGCGCAACTGCACGCCCGTTTCGGTGGGCTGATGGTGGGTGAATACGTGCGCTACTTCATCGACCATTACCAGCGCGACACCACCCTGGCGGACATCCCGGCCATCGCCCGTGGCCAACTGGCCTGGGAAGACGCTGCGCGCGCCGAGCAGCCTCGCCTGCTGATCCTCGACACCCACCTGCTGACCAACAAACTCTGGAGCCAGACCCTGTTCGGTGATTACCCGGCGTGGCTGGATGATGAGTTGCTGGCCCGCCATTACGACCTGCACCTGTTGCTGTCCCCCGAGGACGTGGAATGGAGCGCCGACGGCCAGCGCTGCCAGCCGGAACTGGCGGATCGCCGGGTGTTTTTCCAGGGCAGCCTGGACTGGATCGAACAGCATCAGCAACCCGCCCTGGTGATTCGTGGCGACTGGGAAGCACGCCGCGCCATAGCCTTTGAGGCGGTGGAGCAACTGCTTGCCCAGCCGTGCCGAGGACATCTTGCATGACCATCTCACTGCGTATCGCCATTGTCGGCGCCGGCCCCGGCGGTTTGACCTTGGCGCGTATCCTCCACCGCCACGGCGTGGCCGCCTGCGTATTCGAACGCGAACGCGGGCCTCTGGAACGCCCCCAGGGCGGCACCCTGGATCTGCATGTCGAATCCGGCCAACTGGCGCTGCAGCAGGCCGGGCTGGAAGACGCCTTCCGGCGTATCGCGCGCTATGAAGACCAAGGTGCGCGCCTGATGGATCAGCACGGCCATCTGCTGTTCGAAGCCCCCAACCCCGATGACGGCGAGCGCCCGGAAGTCGACCGCACCCAATTGCGCCAGATCCTGCTGGATTCGCTGCCTGAAGGCTGTGTGAAATGGGGTGTGAACATCAATGACATCCGCCCGGCCGGTGTTGCACGCTGGACACTGCATCAAGGCGAGATCACCCACGGCCCCTTCGACCTGGTGGTCGGTGCCGATGGCGCCTGGTCCAAACTGCGCCCATTGCTCTCGCCCTACCTGCCGCAGTACAGCGGGCTGACGTTTATCGAATTCGGCATCGATGATGTCGACCGCCAACACCCGCACATTGCCACGCTGGTGGGGCGCGGCAGCCTGCAAGTGCTGGGCGGCGCCAAAGCGATCATCGTGCAGCGCAACGCCCATGCGCATCTGCGCGGGTATGCGATTTTTCGCGTGCCCACCGAGTGGGCAGCCGACCACCTCAGCCTGCCTGCACTCAAGGCTCAGTTTGCAGGCTGGCACCCGGACATTCTGGCGCTGTTTGAAGCGGCAAATGCAACCGTCCTGGCCAGGCACATCCACGCCCTGCCGGTGGGCCATCGCTGGGTCCACCGCCAGGGGTTGACGTTGATTGGGGATGCGGCGCACCTGATGTCGCCGTTTGGCGGCGAAGGCGTGAATGCCGCGATGCTCGATGCGGCCGAACTGGCCCAGCAGCTGCTCCACACGCCTGGCTGCTCAGCCGCAGTGCAGGCGTATGAAAACCACATGTTCGAACGGGTGATACCGGCAGCCCAGGGCAGCGCCGAGGGCGCCGCCATCCAGTTATCCCATGACAGCCTGGCGCTGTCCCTGGCCTTCCTGAATCAACACCTCACACCTCAGTAACCGAGCGACAACCCGGTATTGCGGCGTGGGTCGTTAGCCCCGTAGAAACGGTTGTTGCCCACCGGCTTGCCGCCCAGCGAAGGCGCGCCCACCAGGATCGCCGCCAAGTGGTTGGCATCCTGGGGGCCGGCAAACTTGTGGCCCCAGCTTTCGAGAATCTTCTGGGTGTCCGGGCTTACCGCGAAGGTTTCCAGGTTGGTGGTTTCAGGCATCCACTGCTGGTGGAAGCGTGGCGCGTCCACGGCTTCCTGGATGTTCATCTTGTAGTCGATGACATTGAGGATGGTCAGCAAGGTCGCGGTGATGATCCGGCTGCCGCCCGGCGTACCGACCACCATCACCGCCTTGCCATCCTTGGTGACGATGGTCGGGCTCATCGACGACAGCGGCGCCTTGCCCGGTGCGATGGCGTTGGCTTCGCCCTGCACCAGCCCGTACATGTTCGGCACACCGACCTTGACGGTGAAGTCGTCCATTTCATCGTTGAGGATCACCCCGGTCTTGCTCGCCATCACGCCGGCACCGAACCAGTCGTTGAGGGTGTAGGTCACGGACACCGCGTTACCCCACTTGTCGACGATCGAATAGTGCGTGGTGTTGTTGCCTTCATGGGGCGACACACCCGGCTTGATCGCCTGGGAATCACCCGCCTTCTGCGGCTCAATGGCGGCACGCAGCTTGGCGGCGTAGTCCTTGTCCAACAGGTGCGCGATAGGGTTCTTGACGAAATCCGGGTCACCCAGGTAGCTGTTACGGTCCACGTAAGCGTGACGCATCGCTTCGATCTGGTAGTGCAGGCCTTGGGCCGAGTGATAGCCAAGGTCGGCCATCGGGTAACCTTCGAGGATGTTCATGATCTGGCAGATCACCACACCGCCGGAGCTTGGCGGCGGTGCCGAGACCACGTGGTAGCCACGGTAGTCGCACTCGATGGGCGCCAGCTCGCGAGTCTTGTATTTGTCGAGGTCGGCCTGGGTGATGATGCCCTTGCCGGCCTGGCTGGAATCCACCAGCGCCTTGGCCACCCAGCCTTTATAAAAGCCGTCGGTGCCCTTGGCGGAGATTTCCTTGAGGGTCTTGGCCAGGTCTTTCTGCACCAGTTTCTGGCCGACCTGCATCGGTTGGCCGTTGTGCAGGAAGATCCCGCGCAGGTCTTTGTCTTTTTCGAACTCGCCGGTGGCGGTGTGCAGCAGGTCGATATCGCCCTGCTCCAGTTCAAAGCCGTTTTCGGCCAGCTTGATCGCCGGGGCAATCACTTGGGCGCGCTTGAGGGTGCCGTATTTGTTCAGCGCGGTTTCCATGCCGGACACGGTGCCGGGTACGCCGACGGCCAAGTGGCCCTTGGCGCTGAGGCCGTCGATCACCTTGCCGTCTTTGTCCAGGTACATGTCGGCAGTGGCCGCCAGCGGGGCTTTTTCACGGAAGTCCAGGAAGGTCTTGCGCCCATCTGCCAGCTGCACGGTCATAAAGCCGCCGCCACCGAGGTTGCCCGCTGCCGGGTACACCACGGCCAGCGCATAGCCCACGGCAACCGCCGCATCCACCGCGTTGCCGCCGGCCTTGAGTACATCCACGCCAACATGAGTGGCCAAATGCTGGGCGGTCACCACCATGCCATTTTCACCGGCCACCGGGGCCTGTGACGCGGCTTGCACACCGCTGACCGTCAACACCAGCGCAGTGGCAATCAGGGTACGGCTGAAGGGTTGGTATTTCATCCATGGCTACTCTATTTATTGAGGTGCACCAAAATAGCCCGACTAGGATCCAATCCCCAGCGCAATGGCGTTTTTATTACAGAACTTGTCGGTCATAGAACGGGCACGAAAAAGCCCATGCTATATTTCGCGCCCAGACTGGCGGCAAGGCGCTTTGTGATGGCGATCAAGAAGACCGGAATTCGAGCGCAACAGGCCGACCAGACACGTGCGCGTATCTTGCAGGCGGCAGTCAAGGTGTTCACTCGCGACGGCTATTCCGGTGGGCGCGTCGACACTATTTCCAAGGCCGCCGACTCCAACGACCGCATGCTTTATTACTATTTCGGCAGCAAGGAACACCTGTTCGTCTGTGTGCTGGAACATGTCTATGAACAGTTCAATAAGGCCGAAAGTAAACTCAAGCTGGACCTGGGAGACCCCGTGCAAGCCTTGCGCGAACGGGTGGCATTTATCTGGAGCTACTACGTCAAGCACCCCGAGTTCGTAGCGATCCTGAGCATCGAGAATCTGCACCAGGGCAAGCATGCCCAGCAGTCCGGCGAGATGCGCAGGTTGTCGGGCGAAGCGGTTGGCGTGTTGCGCCCGATCATCGAAGCCGGCCAGGCCCAAGGTGTGTTTCGCCAGGACATCGACCTCAAGCACGTGTATTTGATGATTGCCTCGCTGTGCTACTTCTACAACTCCAACCGCCACACCCTCAGTTCGTTCCTGGGTGAAGACTTGGGGGATAAGGAGCATCAGCAGGATTGGCTGGGGTTTATCAGTGACTTGGTGCTGCGTGGTGTAACGCCGATTCCACTGTAGCAACCGGCTCATCCTGTGGGAGCGGGCCTGCCTGCGATGGCCATAGGTATTTACACAACTTTTGAAGGCAGCCAATTTCTCCTGTGGCGAGCAGGCTTGTCGAATCGTCGCAACGCCTGCGTTGGGCTGCGAAGCAGCCCCAAACCCAGTCGCTGAGTTCTTTCAGGAAAATTGCAGTGCCTTTACTGGGGCCGCTTCGCAGCCCAACGCAGGGCAAGCCTGCTCGCCACAACAGCCCACTTACAACAGACTTCGTGTTAACCGGTTGTGTAGATGCCTACGCTGCGATGGCGGTCTTTTGGTGTACATCTCCGTCACCGCAGCAACGGATATACACCCATAGCCCCTCTCAAAAGCACCACCGAAACAAATAAAACAATCCCATGCTCAACAGCACCGTAATCAACACGCTACGCGTCCAAAACATCAAGGCCACCGCGCAGACTCCCGCCAGCAAGTAAGGATTCGTCGGGCTCAAATTCAGCGTGTGATCAGCGAGAAAAATAATCGGCCCGCAGATCGCCGTCAGCATGCCCGGCACCGCAAACCCCAGGAACTCCCGCGCCCCCCGATTAAGCCGTACCGGCAGGCGCGGCTCGATAAACAGGTATCGGTTAAGGAAAACCACCAGCCCCATGGCCACAATCATGATGTAGATCACTTCTGCCCTACCCCCAGCCGCTTGCAGGCAAACCCCGCACTCATGCCCAACACCCCGGACACCACCACCGCCGACTCCCAGTGCAAAAAGCTCAACCACACCGAAAACAGCAACGACACCGCCACGCACACAACCGTCGGCACATCACGCACCACGGGTGTGATCAACGCGATAAAGGTGGCGGCAATCGAAAACTCCAACCCCAACTGGTCAAGCCCGGGAATGCTTTTGCCAAGCACGATGCCAGCCAGGGTGAAGAGGTTCCAGGCGATGTAGAACGTCAGGCCCACCCCCAGCGCATACCAGCGATTGAACGTCTCGCGGTCATAGTGGTTGACCAGCGCGAAGAATTCATCGGTCAGCAGAAAGCCCAGGCTCATGCGCCAGCGGGCGTTGAGTGACGAGAGTGTCGGGCGCATGTGCATGCCGTAGAGCAAATGTTGGGAAGTCAGCAGCAGCGTGGTCAGCACGATCGAGATCAGGCTGGCGCCGCTCTTGACCATGCCGATGGCCACCAGCTGCGCGGCACCGGCAAACACGATGGCGGACAAGCCCTGGGCCTGCAGCGGGGTAAATTGCGCATCAATGGCCATGGAGCCGGCGAGCAGCCCCCACGGCGCACAGGCCAGGGATAACGGGATAACGGCGATAGCGCCGCGGGCGAAGGCGTAATGCGGTAAGGCAGTGGGCATGGAGACGGCTCATCGACAGACAGTCGACAAGCATGCCAGCGTTTAAAGCGGGTTGTCTTGAACGATCTTGCTCACTCAGGCGAGCTTGACCGATACCTGCTCCACCGAGTCGCGCGCCTCACGCAATTCATGGGCGTCCTGATTGAGCCGGTGAATGGTGTTGAGCAGGCGTTGGCGCAGCACTTCATCGCCGAGCTTTTCGACGGCGCGCATCAGGTCAAACGCCGCGGTTTCGTTATTGTCCGCGACGGAATCGAGGGTCTTGCGCAGGTTGCGAGTGGCACGGGTCACGCGGGTTCATCCTTCATCAGCAATGGGCAGGCACTTTAGGACATTCGTGTTTCATTTTAATTTCAGTCACTTGTGGTGGATTGAGCGGGGTTTGATCCACATCAATCGAATTCAGGAATTGACCTACATATATGGATATTCGTATATTCGAATAACCATATACAAAGAAGACCCTGATCATGTCGGCCCCCTTCTCACCGCCCACCCTGTTCAAATGCCTGGCTGACGCGACTCGCGCCCGCTTGACGTTATTGATCCTGCGCGAAGGCGAACTTTGCGTGTGCGAACTGATCCATGCTCTGGACGACAGCCAGCCAAAGATCTCCCGGCACCTGGCGCAACTGCGCAGTTGCGGGCTGCTGCTGGATCGTCGTCAGGGCCAATGGATCTACTACCGCATCAACCCGGCACTGCCCGCCTGGGTCACGCAAGTGCTGGACACTACCTTGCAAGCCAACCAACCCTGGTTGCACCACGACGCACAGCGTCTTGATGCCATGGGTGACCGACCACAACGGGCCAGCACCTGCTGCTGAGCCATCGGAGCGTTTATTCATGCTTGTCGCAATTGGCATTTTTATCTTCACCATCGTTCTGGTCATCTGGCAGCCCAAAGGCCTCGGGGTCGGCTGGAGTGCAAGCATGGGCGCCATTCTGGCCCTGGCCTGCGGGGTGATCAGCCTGGCGGATATTCCGGTGGTGTGGCACATCATCTGGAACGCCACCGGCACCTTTGTTGCGCTGATCATCATCAGCCTGCTGCTCGACGAAGCCGGCTTCTTTGCCTGGACCGCCCTGCACGTGGCGCGCTGGGGCCGTGGGCGTGGCCGGCGGCTGTTTGCCTATATGGTGTTGCTGGGCGCGCTGGTCTCGGCGCTGTTTGCCAACGACGGCGCCGCGTTGATCCTCACGCCCATCGTCATGTCGATGCTGCTGGCCTTGCGCTTTTCCCCGGCGGCCACCCTGGCGTTTGTCATGGGCGCTGGGTTTATCGCGGATACCGCGAGCTTGCCGCTGGTGGTGTCGAACCTGGTGAATATCGTCTCGGCGGATTACTTCAAGATCGGCTTCAACGAGTACGCAGCAGTAATGGTGCCGGTGAACTTCGTCAGTGTCGCCGCCACCCTTGCGGTGCTGCTGTGGTTCTTTCGCCGCGACATTCCCCAAGCCTACGACCCGGCCGACCTGGAAGACCCCGCCAGCGCCATCCACGATCGTGCGACCTTTCGCGCGGGCTGGTGGGTGCTGGGTATCCTGCTGGTGGGCTGTTTCGCGCTAGAGCCGCTGGGCATTCCCATCAGTGCGATTTCTGCCGTGTGCGCCGTTTTGCTACTGGTGATCGCCGCCAAGGGCCACAAGATCTCTACGCGCAAAGTGTTGAAAGAAGCGCCGTGGCAGATCGTGGTGTTTTCCCTGGGCATGTACCTGGTGGTCTACGGCCTGCGTAACGCAGGCCTGACCACCTACCTCGCGACCTGGCTCGACACTTTTGCCACCTACGGCGTGTGGGGCGCGGCCATGGGCACCGGCGTGCTGACGGCGCTGTTGTCGTCGGCGATGAACAACCTGCCGACGGTGCTGATCGGCGCGCTGTCGATCGAGTCCAGCCATGCCGTGGGCGTGGTCAAGGACGCGATGATCTACGCCAACGTGATCGGCAGCGACCTGGGCCCCAAAATCACTCCGATCGGCAGCCTGGCCACCTTGCTGTGGCTGCATATCCTGGCGCGCAAAGGCATCACCATCACTTGGGGTTATTACTTCAAGGTCGGCATCGTGCTGACCTTGCCGGTGCTGTTGATCACCCTCGCCGCCCTCGCCTTGCGCCTGAGTCTCTGAAGGAAATACCGCTATGAAAGTCCTGTTCATGTGTACCGCCAACAGCTGCCGCAGCATCTTGTCCGAGGCGATGTTCAACCACCTGGCGCCGGCAGGTTTCGAGGCGATCAGCTCCGGCAGTTTCCCCAAGGGCCAGGTGCTGCCGCGCAGCCTGAGCACGTTGCAGGCAGCGGGCATCAGTACCGAAGGTTTGTACAGCAAGGGCAATGAGGCCTTTGAGGGCAGCCCGCCGGATGTGGTGATAACCGTGTGCGATAAAGCTGCGGGCGAAGCGTGCCCGGTGTATTTCGGGCCGGCGGTGAAGGCGCACTGGGGGTTGGAAGACCCGTCGGATGTTCAGGGTGACGAGGCCCGTGTAGACGCCGCCTTCAAGGCCACGCTCAGCACCATCGAAAGGCGTTGCAAGGCGTTCCTGGCCTTGCCCTTCGCCCAACTCAGCGCTGCCGAGTTGAAGGCAGAACTGGCCCGCATCGCAGCGCTTTAACCGGAGAACATAATGACCACCCTGCCCAACCTCAACAGCACCCTCGCAGGCCCGCTGCCTGTCGGGCCTGGCCACCCGCCGCGCATCCTGCTGCTTTACGGCTCCACACGCCCGCGCTCATTCAGCCGCTTGCTGGTGGAAGAAGCCGCGCGGCTGTTGCGCCACTTCGGAGCCGACACGCGGATTTTCAACCCTTCGGGCCTGCCGTTGCCCGACGATGCGCCCAACGATCACCCTAAAGTCCAGGAGCTGCTGGACCTGATGCAATGGTCCGAAGGCCAGGTGTGGTGCTCGCCCGAGCGCCACGGTTCGATGTCGGCAGTGTTCAAGGCCCAGCTCGACTGGGTGCCGCTGGCCCTCGGCGCCGTTCGCCCGACCCAGGGCAAAACGCTGGCGGTGATGCAGGTGTCCGGCGGCTCGCAATCGTTCAACACCGTCAACCAACTGCGCGTGCTGGGGCGCTGGATGCGCATGTTCACGATCCCCAACCAATCCTCGGTGCCCAAGGCGTTCATGGAGTTCGATGACCAGGACCGCATGAAACCATCGGCGCTCTACGATCGCGTGGTGGATGTGATGGAAGAGTTGGTGAAGTTCACCGTTTTGCTGCGTGATCGCCCGGACCTGGTGGACCGCTATTCAGAGCGTAAGGAAAGCGCCGATGAGCTGTCGCAGCGTGTCAACCAACGGTCGATTTGAGCAGCCCTGCTGGCGTATGCTCGTGCCAACCGCATCCTGAGCTGAATCATGAGCACTCTGCACCACGCCTTGCTGGGCAACTACGAAGTCAGCAGTACAGCCTGCACGGGCCTGACCTTTGCCAGACACAGCCATGATGAGTGTGTAATCGGCGTCAACCTGGTCGGTGAGGAAAAGGTCTGGCTGGACCGCCGCGAATTCGAGGCCGGACCGGGCAGCATTACCCTGTACAACCCCGGTCAGATTCAAGGTGGCGGCGCGGCGCAAGGCGCGCCTTGGCACTTTGTCAGCCTGTATGCCACAGCCGATCAGCTGGCGGCTGACCTTGGGTTGGCGCAGCTGGAGTTCGATCGCTCGTTGTGCTTTCAACCTGATCTGGCGCAGCGCCTGGCGGTAGCGGTGAAAGGCGCCTTGAGTACCGATGCATTGGTCCGCGATCTCAATGAAGAGGCGTTGGTGTTGCTACTGGGTGAAGTGGTCGGCGTCAGTGGTGTACGTGTGCCTGGCAGCATGGCAACGGGCAAAAGCATGATCAGCCGAGCCCAGGAATTGCTCGCTGCACACTTGCATCAAGGGTTGCCCCTGGACCACCTCGGCGATGAGCTGGGATTGTCCAAATTCCATCTGCTGCGCGCTTTCCAGAAGGAAACCGGACTCAGCCCGCGCCAGTGGGCGATGCAACTGCGCACCCGCCGCGCCAAAAGCCTGTTGCGCAACGGGGTGGCGGCCGGCGAAGTCGCCCATGACTTGGGCTTTGCTGACCAAAGCCACCTCAACCGCCATTTTCGCGCCGCCTATGGCATCACGCCCGGCCGCTATCAAAGCGTGTTGAAGCGCTGAACAGCGCAATCTGGTTCAAGACGAACGCTTTCCCCATCGCCACACTGCCTGGACTTTCTTGAAGGAACGCGGGCATGTTGACGATCTTCTTTTATGCGCTGGTATTCGGTTTTGTGTTTTGCCTCTCGCCCGGTGCCGTGCTGGCGGAAACGTTGCGCCGTGGCTTGCTGCACGGTTTTACCCCGGCCTTGCTGGTGCAGATCGGCTCGCTGGTAGGCGATGCGGTGTGGGCGGTGATCGGTCTCACCGGCATTGCCTTGCTGATCCAGCATGACGCGGTGCGTGTGCCCCTGACGGTGGTCTGCGCGCTGTACCTGGCCTGGCTGGGTATCCGCAGCTTGATTGATGCCTGGCGCTTGCCCGAGGCGAGCGACGCGCCCGCCAGCTCCGGGAAAAATGCGCTGGCGGTGGGCGCGGCGATTTCACTGGCTAACCCGAAAAACATCGTCTATTGGGGCGCGCTGGGCAGCGCCTTGTCCGGCATCGTCGGGGCTGCGCCCAGCCATGGGCAAACGCTGATGTTTTTTGCAGGCTTTATGCTGGCCTCGGTGTTGTCCTGCTTTCTGATTGCAGCGTTGGTCAACCTGCTGCGCAAGAACGCCTCAGCGTTATGGCAACGCATCAGTTATGGCGCCTGTGGTGTGGTATTGATTTATCTGGCAGTTCTGGCCGCGCAAGGCATATGAAGTTATATAAGGTGAAACTTGTCTGCGCCTCTTATCTGAATGAACTCTGAACACAGGGTAATTTAACTCATCCTGCGTTGACATTTTGCAACCAGCTAAGTAGATTGCCCCTGCCCACAACTGGGGCCTTTTTTAAACCTCACAAAAGAAGCCAATGGACACAGTATCTAGTCGCTGTCCGAGCACCGTTCACGCGGGCATCGGGCGCCAAACCCAGAATATGACAGGACTCGCCTTCCAGGTCCGGTAAGCTGCGCTAGAGCTTGATGCTCCACCGTAACTGCCTCACCGGTCGCCCGTCCGGTCCCGAGGTGTGTTATGACCTTTCAACTGATTGTTTTGCCTGACATTCGCACGCTAGCCGCAGCCCTGCGCGCCAAGCTGTGCCGCGAGCCCGCTGGCTTTTCACCTACCCGCTCGGCCTTTGCTGCACCCTCTCCCCTAGCCAGTAAAGATCAGCTGCGCCCAGCTCCCCCGCTGGCGCACTGGCGTGTCTGCCCTGCCAGCGGCCAATTGCTGCAGCACTGGGACCACGCCGACCCTCAAGACCCGCAGAGACCTCAGGTTTCCACCCTGGCTCAAGCCAGCCTGTTGCTCGGTTTTTACCTGAGCAATCGCGCCGCTTAAACCAGCTGGAAACAGCAACTTCCTGATAATTATTCTGGAGTTCGTTATGAACACATCCAGTAGTAGCCCGCTGCGCGCCAGTTAACTAACGCGCACTTGGCGGGCACTGTAGAAGTTATGTGAACACCCTATTTAAACCGATCGCGAAGTCCGCGGCTCGGCATGCTTTCGCTCGCCTGTATTCAGGTAAGTACCGGGTATGTTTTGTCGAGAATTGGCGACAGGAGTACAGACAATGAGCGCCGTAAAAAACACGCCTCTGCACAAAAAGAATGGCACCGACACCGACACCAAACTGTCGATGCGTGCCGCCCGTGAAGCCCAGAACGGCCTGTCGGCCACCCTCGCCAACGTCCGCGCCACCCAGGACGGCCTGACCGAACTGGACGCCTCGGCACGTCTGCAACGCGAAGGCTACAACGAAGTGGCCCACGACAAGCCGCCTCACGCCATCGTCCAGTTCCTGCAGGCACTGAACAACCCGTTCATCTATGTACTGCTGACGCTCGCCGGGATCAGCTTTGTCACTGACTACTGGTTACCATTGCAGGCCGGTGAAGAAGTGGATTTGACCAAGGTCATCATCATCATGACCATGGTGCTGCTCAGCAGCCTGCTGCGTTTCTGGCAGGAGCACCGCTCGGCCAAATCCGCCGAAGCCCTCAAAGCCATGGTGCGCACCACCGCCACCGTATTGCGCCGCGAGCAAGTCGGCAGCCAGCCGATCCTGCGCGAAGTGCCGATGCGCGACCTGGTCGCCGGTGACATCGTGCAGCTGTCTGCCGGCGACATGATTCCGGCCGATATCCGCCTGATCGAATCCCGCGACCTGTTTATCAGCCAGGCCGTGCTGACCGGCGAAGCCTTGCCGGTAGAGAAGTACGACACCCTGGGCGATGTCACGCAAAAATCCGCCTCTACACTGGCGGCCGACCAAGGCAACCTGCTGGACCTGCCGAACATCTGCTTCATGGGCACCAACGTGGTCAGCGGCCGCGCCAAGGCCGTGGTGGTCGCCACCGGACCGCGCACTTACTTCGGCTCCCTGGCCAAGGCAATTGTCGGCTCCCGCGTGCAAACCGCCTTCGACCGTGGGGTGAACAGCGTCAGCTGGCTGTTGATCCGCTTCATGCTGGTGATGGTGCCTATCGTGTTCTTCCTCAATGGCTTCTCCAAGGGTGACTGGGGCGATGCCTTCCTGTTTGCCCTGGCGGTGGCCGTGGGCCTGACCCCGGAAATGCTGCCGATGATCGTCAGCGCCAACCTGGCCAAGGGGGCTACCGCCATGGCCAAGCGCAAAGTGGTGGTCAAGCGCCTCAATGCGATTCAGAACTTCGGTTCGATGGACGTGTTGTGCACCGACAAGACCGGCACGCTGACCCAGGACAAGATCATCCTCGAGCATCACGTCAACGCCTTCGGCCAGCGTGATGACGCGGTGCTGTCCCTGGCCTGGCTCAACAGCTTCCACCAGAGCGGCATGAAGAACCTGATGGACCAGGCCGTGGTGCAGTTCTCGGAGCAGAACCCCAAGTTCCAGTTGCCGCTGGCCTACAGCAAGGTCGATGAACTGCCGTTCGACTTCGTGCGCCGTCGCTTGTCGATTGTGGTGCGCGACACGGCCGGCGACCAATTGCTGGTGTGCAAGGGCGCCGTGGAAGAGATGTTGAGCATCTCCACACACACGCTCGAAGGTGGCACCGCCGTGCCGCTGGATGATCAACGTCGTGAAGAACTGTTGGCATTGGCCAACGACTACAACGAAGACGGCTTCCGCGTCTTGGTGGTGGCGACCCGCAATATCCCTAAATCCATGGCGCGCCAGCAGTACACCACCGCCGATGAGCGCAACCTGGTGATCCAGGGTTTCCTGACCTTCCTTGATCCACCCAAGGAAACCGCAGGCCCGGCGATTGCCGCACTGCAACAAATCGGCGTAGCCGTAAAGGTACTGACCGGCGACAACGCCGTGGTCACCAGCAAGATCTGCCGCCAGGTCGGCCTCGAACCCGGCCAGCCGCTGCTGGGTGTGGAAATCGAAGCGATGGACGACGCCACGCTGCTGCGTCGCGTCGAAGAACGCACAGTGTTTGCCAAGCTCACGCCACTGCAGAAGTCCCGCGTACTTAAAGCCCTGCAAGCCAACGGCCACACCGTGGGCTTCCTCGGCGACGGCATCAACGATGCACCGGCGTTGCGTGATGCCGACGTGGGTATCTCGGTGGACAGCGGCACCGATATCGCCAAGGAATCGGCCGATATCATCCTGCTGGAAAAGAGCCTGATGGTGCTCGAAGAAGGCGTGCTCAAGGGCCGCGAAACCTTCGGCAACATCATGAAGTACCTGAACATGACCGCCAGCTCCAACTTCGGCAACGTGTTCTCGGTGCTGGTGGCCAGTGCGTTCATCCCGTTCATGCCGATGCTGGCGATTCACCTGCTGCTGCAAAATCTGATGTACGACATCTCCCAGCTGGCCTTGCCGTGGGACAAGATGGACAAGGAATACCTGGCCAAACCGCGCAAGTGGGATGCGAAAAACATCGGCCGCTTCATGATCTGGATCGGGCCGACCTCGTCGATCTTCGACATCACCACCTTTGCGCTGATGTGGTACGTGTTCAGCGCCAACAGCGTAGAAATGCAGACGCTGTTCCAGTCCGGCTGGTTTATCGAGGGCCTGCTCTCGCAAACCCTGGTGGTGCATATGTTGCGCACCCGCAAGATCCCGTTCTTCCAGAGCACGGCTGCCTGGCCGGTGTTGATGATGACCACCATCGTCATCTGCCTGGGGATCTACGTGCCGTTCTCGCCGCTGGGCACCCTGGTGGGCCTGGAGCCGCTGCCGCTGGCGTACTTCCCATGGCTGGTCGGTACCCTGCTCGCCTACTGCTGCGTGGCCCAACTGATGAAAACGATCTACATCCGCCGCTTCAAGCAGTGGTACTGATCACCCCCGCCGTTTAAACGGTGGCGGTCGCCCGATCGCCACCGTGCATCACAAGGACCCTGACTATGCGCATCCTGATCTGTGCAGGTCGTCATTACGCCGACACCAAAAAGACCCGCCAAGTGCTGGACGCCTACCACCGCTTGCGCCCGGTACAGGTATTGATACACGGCGGCAACCAGTTCCTGGGCAGTGACATCGAGGAATGGGCGCGAGAAATGAGCATCGACGTGGTGCGCTACCCGCCCAATTGGCAACGCCACGGCAAGCAGGCGGAACGCCAGCGCAACCATTTCATGCTCGCCGACAGCCGCCCCGACGTGATCATCGCCCTGCCGGGTGGTGACGACACCTCGGAGCTGGTCTGCCAGGCCAAAGCCAGCGGCATTTCGGTGCTGACCGTAGAAAGCTGAATTCAAGAGAGGTGCATCATGCACAAAAAACACAGCCCTGACCGTCACGACGGGTTTGCCAAATATCGCGCGCGCCATTATCGCGGCGCTCGCCACACCCTGCTGTTGCTGCCACCGGCCAAGCGCCGCGCGCTGCAACGTAACCTGATCTTTATCGGCACCACACTGGGCCTTATTTTA
This sequence comes from Pseudomonas sp. B19125, assembly GCF_044218855.1. Classification (NCBI taxonomy): domain Bacteria; kingdom Pseudomonadati; phylum Pseudomonadota; class Gammaproteobacteria; order Pseudomonadales; family Pseudomonadaceae; genus Pseudomonas; species Pseudomonas sp. B19125. Next base: position 3,595,158 of record NZ_CP162589.1, on the reverse strand, counting down.
CTGATCGCGCTGTTTTCAAAAGCCCAGGCGGCCGGCGGTTCCTATGTGGTCGACGACGGCGGGATCAACGATCCGGGCGAGTGCAGCGTCGACGCCTGGTACACCGCCAACCGGCATCAAGGCAACATTCATAACCAGACGCTTAACCCGGTGTGTACCTTCAGCGCGCTACCTGCCGTGGAATGGAGTGCAGCACTGTCGCGCGCCAGCAATGCGGGGGATGCCGAGACGCAAATCAGCCCGCAGGTAAAGGCCCAAGTGTGGTCGCAGGAGGCGTTGGGGCTGCAAATCGCGGTGTCTGCCACCAGCCACTTTGCCCTGGACCGCCAGCATGCATTCGACGGCGCGGACTTTAATGTACCGTTGACCTGGCAACCGGTGCAGGCATTGCGCCTGAGCCTCAATGGCGGCTGGACCCATGCCTACAACGGCGGTGAACAAAACCACCGCCTGACGTGGGGCGCAGGCTTTGAGTACCAGTTGGCAGACGCGCTCACGCTGATCGGGGAGCGCTACGGCCAGGAAGGCGGCGACCAGGCTTGGCAGGCCGGGCCGCGGTTCCATGTGGGCAAACTGGTGGATGTGGATGTGGTGGTCGGGCAGAGCCTCACCGGTGATCACAACCAATGGTTGACCACCGGCGCGACCGTGCGTTTTTAAGGTTTTTTAGCTTGCTGCTCCAGGTGTAGTTGCAACTCTGGTTCGAGTCGCAACTGCGCCGCCAGTTCGTCTAGATAGCTGCGCTCCTTCGGCGCCTGGTCATTAACCAGCATCACGCTGGCCAGGTAGACCTCGGCCGCCATCGCCCCGTCACCGGCATATTCGGCAAAATCGGCGGCGTTCAGCGGCTTGGCGACTTCTTCGTCGAGCCACTGCTGCAATTGAGGGTCGTCGGTATGGCGGCCTATCTCGGCTGAGATCATTTGCTTCTCGTTGTCATCGATACTGCCGTCGGCCTTCGCTGCCGCAATCAGAGCGCGTAACACCGCATGGCTATGAGCTTGCGCTTCCGGACCATCAAGCTGGTCAACCGTCTGGATGGCTTGCTGCGGTGCGCTGGCCTGCTGGCGTTGCCAGGCCTGGTACGCCTGGAAAGCCGCCATGCCCAAGGAGGCCAATGCTGCGTAGTTCATCCCACCGGAGCGCGTTTGGGGGGTGCCACCTGCAGGTGCACCGCCCAACAATCCGCCCAGGCCACCTAATAAACCACCCAGCCCACCGCCTGCCGAAGCGTTGGTGCCGCTGGCGGAGCTGTTCAACAGGCCGCCCAGCAAACCACCCAGGCCGCCGAGCCCACCGCCCTGCGCACCGCCTGAGCCGCCGCCTTGCTGGCTGGCACGCAGCAGTTGTTCCAGTAAATTGCCGGTATTCATGGTGTCACTCTCCCGCAGCGTAATATTGGCGTTCAACAACCATAGCCCGCCTGCGCAGGAACACCAAGACCGCCGAGCGGGCACGCCTTATGATGGCCTCACCACGTTGAAGGAGAAACCTTGTGAACCGTCTTGAGCACATAGTGTTGATGGCTGACTACAACCAGTGGATGAACCGCAAAGTCTATGCCGCCGCCAGCCAGCTTACCGACGCAGAGCTGACCACGGACCGGCAGGCGTTCTTCGGCTCGATCCTCGGCACACTCAATCACCTGACGCTGGGGGACACGGTGTGGCTCAAGCGATTTGCCGAGCATCCGACAGGCTTTGCCCGGCTGGCGCCATTAACGTCGATTGCCACGCCCTCTGACTTGAAGCAACTGGCTTTCGCCAACCTGCGGGAGCTGGCGGCCCGCCGCACCTGGCTGGACCAACTGATCATCGACTGGGCCAACAGCCTGCGCGAGCCCGATCTGGACCAGCGCCTGCAGTACCACAACATGCGCGGCGTGGCGAACCACAAGCCGTTCTTCGCGCTGCTGGTGCATTTTTTCAACCACCAGACCCACCACCGAGGCCAGGCAACCACGTTGCTGACCCAGGCGGGCGTGGACGTCGGTGATACCGACTTGCTGGCCCTGATTGATTGAACTCAGCGGGCACTGAAGGTGGCGTAAGCCTGCATCAAGCGCGGGAAGTCCTGCGGCTCGGGCAGTTGCGCGAAGCTTTCGAGCGCCGGCGTCGCGGCCCAAGGCAGTTTTTCGCTGGTCCAGGTTTCCATGAACGGCACATAGTCGCGGGCGTTATCCAGCAAGGTTGCGCGCACATTGACGAACTCATCGATGCCATGGGGGCGCGTAAACAGCCAGCTCATGCAGTGCGGGCAGCAATAATGGCGGTCCACGCCGTGCAAGCCACCTATCACCGGGCAACCCTGGGTCACGGTGAAGCCTGCGGCCGGAATCAACGCGCTAAGGGAAAACGCACTGGCGGTCATCTTCTGGCAGCCGTTGCAATGGCACGCCATGGTGATTACCGGCGGCAAACTCACACTGAAACGCACCCGGCTACAACGACAACTGCCTTCCAGCGGCAAGGTTTCGACGCTCATCACTCACTCCTTTTCATGATTGTTGGCACCGCAGGGTAACGTGAACTGCCCCCGGAATAAAACCGAACGCCGCGCCGCCTGCGAGGTCACAACCCTGAGGGCGCGGGGTTGTTTGCCCGCGCCCTGCCCACGCGCCGCCGCTGCTTTATGGCCGCGCGTACCCCCATAAGAAGGAGACGCTTACATGGTCACTCACTTCAAGGTCGCCGGGCATCTGGCTTGCGGCCATCACGGCACCAACCTCACGTCCAGCACCGAGCTGAACCGAGTCAAATGCCGCACCTGCCGCAATACCGACGCCTACAAAGAAGCGCGCCGCACCCAGCGCAACGCTGCCCGCCGCTCCGCGCGCAAAGCCAAAACCCATACTGCCGTTGACTGGCGCAGTGCCTGGACGCAACGCCTCACCGACTTGCCTGGGCTGCAGCGCCTGCCACGCGGTTTCAGTGGGCAGCCATTTGTCTGAGCTGTTCAGGCGTTGAAAACAGATTAACCCGGTTCCCATCGGGTTCCTGCAGCAGATGCTAGGTGTCAGTGCGCCTTGTGCTCGGCTGGCGGTGCATCGGCCTGCAACTTCTGCACGTCGCTGACCGCCAGCTCCCTCGACTGGCCACCCCAACCCTGGCGCAGATAGTTGAGCAGGTCGGTCAGCTGTTGGTGATTGAGCTTGTCGGCAAAGCCCGGCATCGGTTGCATGCGCTCGAACCCGGTGAATTGCTGCTCGCCGATGCCGTCCTCGATCACCCGCAGCAGGTTGCGCGGGTCTTCCAGGCGCAGCGTGGTGTTGCCGCGCATGGCCACCGCGATGTGCGGCTTGCCCTCGCCGTTCGGCGCGTGGCAACCGGCGCAGACGTTCAGATAGTCCTGGCGGCCGCGTTGGGCGCTTGGGCTCATGGCGTCCAGCGACGTCTCGCTCAGCACCTTGGCCACCGGCGGTTGATCGCCCAGCAGGAAAGTCGCCATGGCGGCCAGGTCCGGATCGCTCAGGCCCTGGGTGCTGTTGTGGAACACCGGGAACATCTCATTGAACATCGTGCCCTGGGCACTCATGCCGTGCTTGAGGAACGTGCTCAGGTCCTGATGATTCCAGCCGCGAGCGGCCAGGTCATTGGCCAACAGGCTGGGTGCCAGATAGCCATTGAGCAGGCCGCCGGTCAGGCGCTTATCCTGCTGCATTGCGCCGGGCAACCCGCGTGGCGTGTGGCATTCGCCGCAGTGGCCGAGCACCTCGACCATGTATTGGCCACGCTGGAATGCTTCACTTTTGCCCTCGGTCGGGGCAAGTTTTACATCCTTGCCGTAGAGCATGTTCCAGCCCATCAGGCCCAGACGCACGTTGAATGGAAAGCTCAGGCGGGTAACCGGCGCCGCACGCTCGATAGGCTCGATGGTTTTCAGGTACGCATGGATCGCGTCCGAATCTGCACGGGGCATCAAGTGGTACGAGGTGTACGGCATCGCCGGGTACAGATTCGCGCCGTCCCGGCGTTTGCCTTCAGTGAGCGCGGCGAAGAATTCGTCATCGGTGTACAGGCCAATGCCGTGCTCTTTGCTCGGGGTGATGTTGGTGCCATAGATGGTGCCGAACGGCGAAATGATCGGCAGACCGCCTGCAAACGGTGCGCCACCCGGTGCGGTGTGGCAGGCCATGCAGTCAGCGGCGCGGGCGAGGTATTCGCCGCGTTTGACTTGATCATCCGCGTGCGCCAACACCACCGGCGCGGCCAGGCCAACCGCCAGCGCAAGGCGGGAAAGTAGTTGTTTCATGCTTAACCCTCCTTGACCAGGCCGAGATCGGTCAGCACGTTGCGGGTCGCGTTGTAGTAACGCACGTAGCCGGTGCAGCGGCAGATGTGGTGGCCGAGGCTGTCCTCAATGACTTTTTCCAGCTGGCTTTTGACGATGGGCTGACGCTGCAGCTTCTCGACCAGCACGGTCGCGGCATTGACGAAACCCGGCGCGCAGTAGCTGCACTGGAAGGCGAATTCATCGACAAAACGCTGCTGGATCGGGTTCAGCTCAGTGACTTTACCCTGATCGTCGCGGGTTGCGTGGCCTTCGATGGTGCGGACTTTTTTGCCTTCGAAATAGTGTGCCCCCGTGATGCAGGTGCGCACTTCTTCGCTGGTGCCGTCCGGGTTGTCGACGATCACCACACAGGCGTGGCAAATGCCCTGGCCGCAGCCGAGCCGCGAGCCGGTGAGATTTTTGTATTCGTGCAGGTAATCGATCATCGGCAGGTCATCAGGGATGTCCACCGGGCCGACGGATTGACCGTTGAGGGTCAGTTGAAACGGACGGTTAGCCATTGAGGGCCTCCTTGATGCGCGCAGAAGTGATGGGCAGGTCGCGGACACGTTTGCCGATGGCGTGGGCCACGGCGTTACCGATGGCGCCGACAATCGGGATCATCACCACTTCGGCAATGCCCTTGGACGGGTCGCTCGGCGACAGCGGCGCCAGGATTTCGGCCGTCTGGTTCCACACCGCAACGTGGCGGGCCATCGGCAAACGGTAACGGTTGAAATTCCAGTCACCCTCCCCCGGCCCGCCTTCGTACAGCGGCATCTCTTCCATCAACGCATGGCCAATGCCCATGGCGATCCCGCCTTCGAGCTGACCCTTGACCAGCTCTTCCACCAGCACCCGACCGCACTCGACCCACGAGTGATGGTTGAGCACTTGCACGTCGGCGGAGCCCTTGTTCACTTTCAATTCCACCAGCGTCGCGACCGGGCTGTAGTAAGTCACCGCCGCGTTGTTCAACTGGGTGTCCGGGTAGTGGACGTTCTGGCGATCCAGCAGGTGGAAACCGTTGCTGGTCATTTGCGCCAGCTTCGCCTTCGGCGCGCCGTCGCCGTACTTCACCGCCAGACCGTCGAGCGGCAGGCGTTCACGCACGCCGTCGATGCTGTAATCGGCCTCGGCCCAGCTCCAGCGGTTAAAGCCGTGCACGGTAGCGCCGGTCACCAGGCCTTTTTCATGGGCGTGTTTGGCCAATTGCGCAAAACTCAGCGGCTGCATGCCGTTGGCGGTAAGTTTGCCGTCGACCCAATGCGCGTCTTCGCGGCGCACCACATACGGGTTGGCCTGGCCGCCGTAAGGGCCTTGACCCCAGATCTGCAACGCCGCCGGCCACAGGCCGTGGTTGAACAGCACCCGAGAGGCTTCACGGGTGGCGTGGCTGAAGTAATACGCAGAATTGGTCGCCGACGAGGCCGACGCCAGTTTGCCGACCCAACGTGGGTTGCGCAAAAAACCATCCTGCTCGGCCTGGCTCATGACGTAAGGGTTGCCGCCCGTGATCAGTTGCAACTCTTCCCATTCGGTTTCGCCGGTCTTCACTTGCGTGGCCGGAATGCCGATGAAATCCGCCACCACCAGCGCTTGCGAGGTGGACATACCGGTGCCGATTTCAATGCCGATATGGCGCAACGTCACGTGGCCTTCGGCGGTGAATTCGATGCTGGCCATCGGCGCCTCGGAGCCGGTGCCGAAGTCTTTCTGGCAGATGGCAAAACCCACGCCATACCAGTTATCCGGGTCAGCGGCTTCGCGCGTCTTTTTGATTTGGTCGCGGTTTTTCCAGACGTCGTGGGCAGCCGCTTTGTCGAGAATCTCGTGTAAGCGCAACGCCCCGGCCGGCACCGCGCCCTGGGTGTTTTTCATGCCCGAGAGCATGGCGTTTTTCTTGCGCAGGTCGATGGCGTCGATGCCCAGACGCCCGGCGATTTCGTCGACCATCATCTCGGTCGAGGCCATGCTCTGCAGGGTGCCGTAACCGCGCATCGAACCCGCTTCAACCGCGCGGGAATGGTAGGCCGTGACCTGCAAATCGTTCTGCGGCATGTAGTAGATCGACTGCGCTGCCGTGGCGCCAACCGCCGCCACCGAAGGGCTGTAGTTGATCCGCCCGCCGCCATCGACGTTCATCTCGGCGCGAAAAATCTGGAAACTGTGATCGTTCTTGTCCACCGCCAATTGGTAACGGATGTCGAACGGGTGACGCTTGATGCCACTCTGGAACTGCTCATAGCGGTCGTTGGCCAGGCGCACCGGGACACCGGCGCCATACAACGCGGCGAGGGCTGCGTAGTAGACAAAAATGTTGTGGTCCTTGGAACCGTAACCGACGGTGTAGCCCGGGTGCATGTTCAGGTTCGCCAGGCCGAAGCGCGATGGCGCGATCATTTTTGCGGTTTCGGTGGCGGCTTCCAGAGGGCACTGAGTCGCGACGACAAAGTGCAAGGTTTTGGTGGCCGGGTCGTACCAGCCGTTGCCGTTGTCCGGCTCCATCGCCGCCGGTTCGATTGACGGGGTTTTGTAGCGCTCGTCGAACACCAGCCAGTTGTCGGGCGGCGCGTCGATTTGCTGCTGCATCCGGTCGGCGTAAAACAGCCCGCGCTCGGTCAGGTTGCCGTGCAGGTCCGGCTGGGAATTCCACACCGGGCGACGGTTTTTCAGCATGGGGAACAGGATCGAATCCTTGAGGCTGGCGAATTCATCCTCGTCCGCCGAGGTCGCACCGCCGACGCGCACGTAGCGGAAGCTGCCGTATGGGTCACGTTCGTAGTACGGCACCTGGGCGCCGTAACGGATGGCTTTGTCATTGAATTTGAGTTTGGCCTTGGCCTGGCGGAAACGCTCGAAGTCGTTCCAGATCAGGATCGCCACAGGGTGACCGATGAACATCGGCACCTTGCCTTCCGGCAGCAGCGGATCCGGCGCGTGTTCTTCCGGGAAGACGATACCGTCCTTGTCCAGGTCGGCGGCGGTCACAATGCGGTCAGGCTGCAAATCGGCACCGAGCCACGACAGATCGTAGCCGGCGTAGATGCGATCGGCCTTGGTTGTTTTCAGCAACATGGCGTGGCCCTGCTGCTGCGGCCAGCCCGGCATGTCCTTGGCGCGGATGTCGCGGGCAAAGACTTTGCTGCCGCAGACCTTGTACAAGGCGTCGTTACGCGAGCGCGCCTTGCCGTTGTTGCCCAGCCATTGCTCGGACGGCACGGTCACGCTGTTTTCCATCAAGGCAGCCAGCGCCTGGGTGCTGAGCGGTGTAAGCGTCACGCTCACACCCGCCACCAGCCCGCCCTGAAGGAACGAGCGCCGGGAGATATCACGGTTGGACATGGATCATCCTCTGGGCGGTTATGGGTCCGCCCTTTTAGTTATGTTCTGGGGGTCTCGATCCTTGCAGGAGCGCTTTCGCTGGAAACAAAAGGCTGGAGTTGACAGTGCAAAGCTGACCGAAAGGTTAACTTTATAGGTTTCTGCGCCTGCCGCAAACAATCTGTTACAAAAACCGAACAAAGAATCAACGCGTTGCCGCTTTGCTCTGAGTAAAAGCAAAGGTCGCGAAGGATCAGGGGAATGTCAGGATGGCTACACACGCAAAAGGATCGGCAAACAGGTCATGCCGACAAAACGAGCGGTGGAGTTTTCTAATTTGGGGGAGCACAAACGAAAAAGGGCTCGCATGAAAAATCATGCAAGCCCTTGATATCTATGGTGCCCGAACCCGGAATCGAACCGGGACGCCCTTACGAGCGGGGGATTTTAAGTCCCATGCGTCTACCAGTTTCGCCATTCGGGCGGTAGCGCGGTGTTGCAGGGTTGGGAATATATAGACCCCGGCGCTTGGATGCAAGGTCGAGGCGCACCTTTATCGTGCTCATCCTGAGCTGAAAAACCTTGTCAGATCAGTGATCTACGCAGCCAACCTGGCATTGCACCAAGCGGGTTGGCGGACTGTCCTGGGCCGATGCCACGGGTTAAATGCAGCACTCGTTTTCCAGAATCAGCTAAGTTGAAGACTTTGGCGACACCAAAACCAATGATCAAACAGGAATGATCGCAATGCGCACCTTTTCAATCCAACATATAGATCATGTTGTTTTACGCGTGAAAGACATCACCCGCAGCCTGGCGTTTTACACCTCGGTACTGGGCTGTGAGGTCAAAAAACGCCGTGACGACCTCGGCATGATCCACCTGAGTGCCGGGACGTCCCTGATTGACCTGGTCGATGTGAACGGGTCGATCGGCCGTGAGGGTGGGGAGCCGGCGGGCAAGCAGAGGCATAACGTCGATCACGTTTGCCTCAGGGTTGAGCCTTTTGATGAGTCCGCGATTCTCAACCACTTGGCTGAGGCGGGTGTGTTTGCGGAAAAGGCGCAGAAGCGCTATGGCGCAGACGGGACAGGCTGGTCGATCTATTTCAATGACCCGGATGATAATCGGATCGAGCTCAAAGGCCCTGCCATTTAGGCTGGCGTCAGGTTTTGGTTTCAGCTGCCTGTTTCGGCTCGCTCAAATGCAGCACGCTCAACTTTATAAAAACGATTCTCTTGCGAACGCCCAGCGAACGTTTTTACCGAAGTATGCGAAAGCTGCCCGCCGATTTTCTCCATTGCCCGTTGCGAGCGAATGTTGTCGGCGCCGACGTGGAACCATACGGTATCGACCCACTGAAAGGCGTGCTTGAGCATCAGTTGTTTAAGCTCGCCATTGGCCCCGCCGCCCCATTTTTCACGGGCCAGAAACGTGTAACCGATGGCCACCTCACGTTGCGGCTCACTGAAGTCGTAGTAACGAGAGCTGCCCACCACCCTGTTGCTCTCAAGGTCGATCACCACCAGTACGCTGGGGGATGCCAGCGCCTGCTCGAACCATTCGCGAAACACCGGTTCCTGGTAGCGCGTGGGGCTGGGGTGCTGGGCCCAGATCAACGGGTCGCAGGCGACGCCATACAGGGCCTCGAAATCCCCGGCTTCCAGCGGGCGCAGCTCAAGTAACACACCCTTGATGGAGGGCGGGATGGGTAGCGATTGCATCACTGTACTCCAGGCGCTGACAGTGCCAGATCATCGCGCATGGGCGATGGCATTCGCAACAACCGGTGAGCCACCGTGAAGCTACACCCCCACTTCTCTGTTGCGTGCAGTGGCCACAAGGCTGGGATCAACCCTGGCCATGAGCTGGGTGAGCGTGTCGAGGTCCGGCAACGGCAATGCACTGATCAATACCTTGTCCTGACGGCACACCAGAAACGCGGGGATACCCGATTGCCTTTCATCGTAGATCATTGCGTAACGCACGTACGGGTTGTCCATGCAGAACGAAAACAGATCAAATTTCACGCCTTTCACCAGTGAAGCGTTGATGATCAGCAGGTCCAAGGGTTCGCAGTCATACTCCAGCGCGCTTAATACCTCCTCCAGCCGGTGCATCGGCGCAATCCGGTAGTAACCCAGATGGTTCAGGGCACGCTCGATCCTCAACCGGGAGAAATGCTGGTCATCTGCGATCAGAATCCTGAGTGCTTTATTTGGCATCTTTCGCATCCTCGCGATTAGTCTTACGTACTCCATCACTGATAAATAATCGTAAACGTTGCCGACGCGTTGGCCGGCCCCGGCGTGACCTTGGACTGGGTTTGCAGATAACGTGCGCGCAACGGGATTGAATAGCTGCCCTCGGTCGCTCGCAGGGCCAGGCCACTGTTTTGATTCGTCGCTAAAGGCAAGCCGATTCCGTTAGGGGTTGCGACCTGCACACCTACGCCTGTGGCGGCAGGTGCACTGCCGCCCGTTGTAGAGTCGAGGCTCAGCACGCCATTGCCGCCGTTGATCGCAGTCCGCGACGGGTCGACGCGATATTGCAGGGTGTTATTGACCACGGTGCCAGGCGTGCTGCTGCCGGAGGGTGAATTGCCGCTCTGGGAAATCCAACCGGGACCTGTGGTCCTGAAGGTCCCCGTAAACGCCGGGCAATCATTTAATCGAATGGCAAAATCGACCCAGGCGCTGGCAGTGTTGACTCCCGTAAATGTCTTGGTCTGATGTGTACCCATAGGGACGTTCACATCCGGCGTGCTGCAGGTGCGCGAGACAATCTGGATAGTGCCGGAGATACCCATTTTGAAGCCCAGCATTCTGGCGTCGCCAAAACTGCCAAATAGGCTCACGGTCGGCAACGTATTACCCACCAATACACCCGGTGCCACATCGCCCAGTTTGATTAATATCAATTCAAAATTGGAAGGTCCGTCAAATGGGACCAGGCACCGCCAGCCCGGCGTACACGAGGTCCAAATTTTGCTCGTTGCCCTTGGCAGAGGGCCGCCCGTGCTAGTGAAGGCGACCCCTAGTCCTTGAATGCTGGTTCTGTAGACTTTGTTGGCATACACCCCGCTGGTCACATTGGCCAGGCCATAGCCCGAATCAACCGTAAACTCGGTCGACTGTTCATATGGGGCATACAGGCACTCCAGCTTTACCGCCTGGCCCGCTGCCATGCTGAACTTCTGTCGATAAACTTCGGCGCCTACCGGCACATCGCGCCCGACGGTGATCGCCGATATTTGCAACGGCATGGAGCCATTCGCTGGCTGGATGCCATTCATGTAGGTGCAGGTTACCGCCATGGCCGTGTTGGCTGCAGCCCACAACGCCATAACTGCCAATCCCGAGTTGATCAAAGCCCTGATGTTCATAACGGTACCTTTTGCATAGTGTTGGGCCGCACGCGGTCAGCGACCTGTTTGCCTGCCGCACACACGGCGTCCAGCTGCTGCAACTGCTGGCCCTCGCCCGGGCCCGGTGGAATGACCAGTGCACACTGCTGATGCGCTTTGCTGCCCCAATTGATCAGCAACTGGCGGGTGTCCGGCTTGATGCGTGCGTAGAGCTGACCGCCCTGCCCGACCACGCCCACCGTGGCGCCTTCGCCGTCCGTTACGCCGGCACCGAACGGCAAACTGTTGCCATCGTCCAGGCGCACATTGAGCAGTACTGCCCGCCCCTGGTTGGTGGTGTATTTGAGGTGCACTACGGCGCCGGCACGCGGCGCGACCTGCTGGCTGGTTTCGTTGAATTCAACGTCCAGGGAACTGCCGATCGGGTCGATGGCGACCTCGTTCAGCTCATAGGGGCGCAAATACGGCACCACGGCGTTACCGCTTGCATCAAGCCTCAGACCTGGATAGCCCGACACCTTGGCACCCTGCGCACCCGGCGCGCTGATCACCGCCATGGTCTCGCCACGATAAGGCGTCATGGTCATACCGTTGGCATGGGCCACCAGCGTGCCGCTGGCACCCATGGAAGCACTGGTGTAGCCATCGCCACGCCCCAGTGCGGCACTGAGCATCGCCCTGGCACCGGTGTACTGCCCGTTGAGCGCTACACTTTTGCTATTGCTGCCACCGTCATGCCCGAAGGTTGCGCCGTAGCCGTACTGGCGATCGTCGCCCGCGGTGCCGCTGATGCCGGCCTGCTCGCTGTAGTTGCCGCGCGTGTCACGGCCAACCTGCGCCGTCATCTGTGGGCCATAACCAGATCCACCAAACTCCAGGGGCATGCTCATGGTCAGCAGGAAGCTGTTCTCCATATCGCCCAGGCCCATGCGGCTGCGATTGGCGTTCACGCTGAAACTCACGCGATTGAATTGCTTGCTGTAGCTGAACTGGTACTGCACATCACTGCCCGGCTGGTTCCAGTAGTTCTGCGCGTAACCGCTGAGGGTCACTTGGCCCCAAGGCCCCAACGTCTGGTCTGCGGTGATGGACAGGCGGCTGCGCGGGCGCCCGAACATACGGGTGTCCCAACCATTTTTCTCGGCATCCACCAGTTGCACGGCATTGCTGAAATCCAGGTAGTCACCGGTAGAAAAACGGTAAGCCGCCACCGAGAAGTTGCTGCCGGTACTGAGTACATTCTTGCTATAGGACACACGCATGCTCTGCCCTTTGGCCGTCCCGGCAGCCAGCTCGGTCTGTGCGTGAGTCACGTCCACCGCCATGGCGCCGATGGGCGTGCCAAACGCCAGGCCCGTGAGCAGCGCCGTGTAGTGGTCGCTCGACTGCAGGCCACCGAAGCCTGTGAACGTGTTGTTCAGGCCGTACTGCAGCGTGCCTTGCAGCACGCGTGCCTGTTGGTCGACAAAGTTGTTGCGGGTTTCACCGGCGGTGAAGCTGAATCGCGAGGTACCGGGGCGCAACAACTGGCTGACCGAGGCATAGGGCACGATAAAGTTTTGCTCGGTGCCGTCTGCCTCGGCAACGCTCACGTTAAGGTCACCGCCGTAGCCGGTGGAGTACAGGTCATCGATCACGAAAGCACCCGGCGCTACGGTAGTTTCCAGCAGGACGTTGCCGGCCTGGCGAATGGTCACGCGGGCGTTGGTGCGGGCAATGCCACGGATGACCGGGGCATAACCGCGCATGGAATCAGGCAGCATGCGGTCATCGCTGGCCAACTGCACGCCGCGAAAGGACAAGGTGTCGAAGATCTCGCCACTGGTGTTGGACTCCCCCACCGTCAACTGGCTTTTCAGCGCCGTCACATCACGTTGGGCGTAGGTGTCCAGAGCCTGGTACTTGTTGCCCTGGCGCGACTGCCAGCTCATCGACGCGTTGTGGCGCAGGCGCCAGTCACCCAGATTAAGGCCCGCATTAAGGCCCATGAACGCCGAGTCATAGTCGCCCGTGCGGGTGCGATTACGGTTGGCGTTGAAGGTGTAACTGAGCATGCCGGCGGTCACACCGCGGTCCCATAGCTCAGGGCTGACGTAACCCCGGGAATTACGCTTCAAGGCGGCCTGAGGAATGCTGAGGTCGAGCGCCTGGTTCTCCGGTGAAAAACTCGCACTGGCACCTTGGATCAAACTGCCCAAAGACACGCAGCCTGTGGTGTCCAGCGGTTCGGACAGCTTGGACATGTCCACGCCCTGACGTTCAAGCAAGCCATGGTCCATGCACACCACCGGTTTGCTGCCGTCGGGCTGGGCCTCAATGCGAATGTCCTGGCGGCTGTTCAACTGGCCGTTGAGCAACACATCGGCGCGGTATTGCCCCGGCGTCACCGGGTTGCCGGTCTGGTATTTACCCAGGTCGAGGTTACGCGAGTCCTCAGGCAGGAATGCGTCGTTGAACTGCACCTCTTGCGCCAATGCGCCCTGTATTCCCCATGCACCAGGCGCGATGGCCAGCACCTTGAGCACCAAGGCTGTAAGCGGATTCAAGGCAAAGCGAGGCTGCGCCCGCAGGGCAAGCCTGGAGCTGGAAGAGGTTTGCATAATTAACTCGCGTGTAAAGACGTCAGGAGTTGATCAAGGCTTGAGTGCTTTCCGAGTCGGGATCAGCGCGCCGTAATCGTTGATGGCGTTGAACTCCACTTGGGCATCGGCGGCAGGCCGAGTCTTGAGAGTCGGCAGCGGGAACTGTCGGGTTTCACCCGGAGCGACCATGCCGTCCTCACTGCGAGCACGTACTGAGCCCGACACCAGTTCCAGTTCAACCAGCGATACGTAAAAGGCCGACGGGTTGAACGCCTGCAAAGCCAGGCCCAAGCCATCACGGCTGGAAACCACTTGCCATTGCACCTGTTCAATCGCTTCAGTGGCGGTTCCGGGCAACTCGGTGGGGCGATAGAACAGCTTGATCCGCGAGCGAAATGCCATTTGAAGGGTGTTAAGGTCCTCACCCGCCTCGGGCTTGGGCGGAATTTCCAGTACGTTCAGCCAGAACACCGACTCCTTGTCCGAGGCCAACGCCGCCCCCGTGAACAATACCCGCAGGCTTTGGCCTTTGGCCGGGTCGATACGTGCCACCGGCGGCGAAAGCAGAAACGGTGCCTTGGAACTAGTGGGCGTGGACTCGACACTGCCAGTATCGATCCAGGCTTGCATCAGTGCAGGCTGCGTGCCGTTGTTATTGAGTTTGACGGTGACTTCCTTCTGGCCAGCCGGGTAGATCACCCGCGTGCCGGTAATCACCACGCCCGCAATGGCTTGGGCGCTTGCCAGGGCCAGAAGGCTTGCCAGCAGCAACTGTTTGAGTGGAAGTTTGCAAGGCATGACAGTGTCCCATCGCCGCCAGAAAACACGCCCTTTTATCGACCACACAGGGCGTGTGTTCATTGGCGAGCGACTTACTGATAATTAATGGAGTACGTCACGTTACTGATAACGGTGCCCGGCGTAGTTGCGGCCTGGGCGTAGTACTGGACGGCGTAAGGCAGGTCGGCACTCAGTGTTGTTGTATCGATGCTGATACGGCTGGTAGACGCCACTTGCCCGGTGTCACCGGCTTTGATGGCTTTACCATTTGAGGCGTCAACCAATTGCAGTTGCGCCTTGGTGGCGGTGCCGCTCAAGTTCTTCAAGTTGCCGCTGGCCGGGTCCACCGAGCCACCTGCTTCAAAGAACGCAGAGGCGGTTTTAAGCGCCGCAGAGCACTTGCTCAGTTGAATGCTGAACCCGGTCTGGCCCGCCACTTGGCCCTGTGCAGCCAGCGAAGCGGTCGAAATCGTCGGCAGCGTGACGGTGCTGCCTGCTGAGCCTGCCGCGCCATTGACTGCGACTTGGCAAGTTTCGGCTTTCAGTTCACCGTTGAAGTTGATAGTACCGTCCGACGCCATGGCGGCGGAGGTGGCAGTGGCGGCGACCAGTACAGCGAGGACGCGGGCTTTGTAATCCATGAGTAACTCCAAGAGCGCAAGATGCTGAGTAGAGAGTGAGTTCCCTGTTGCAGGAGAACTGCTGTGTTGTTGCGGAGTTAAGTGTAAGGAAGTCACCGAACTGTCCAAATAGGACTGCTCCGAAAAAGCAACTAAGCCCCGCAGATTTTAATTAATTAACTTGGCGATGGCCGCGCAAAAAAAATTCAATCTACCGAGGAGGGTTTTTATTCTGCAGACAACTTTATGGTCAATAGGAGTGCTCCTAAAAACAACGCCGTCACCCCAATAATTCAAGGGCAACACTCAAGCGCTTAATGCTGCCCACTGTTCAACCATACGGCTGAGATGACCGGCAATAACGACAGTTGGCCAGGCTGTTTTATCCTGCAAGGCCGCATCGATCAGGTCAGCCGTGGTCGCGATGTCTATCCACCCCGCCACTAGCGCGGCAGCCTGCAGGTTATGCGCGGCGAGCAACGCCAGGCTGCGATCACGCAGGGCTGCCGCCTCAAGCAAGCCGCCAAGCTGTTTGCGCAGTATTTCAGGCCCGGAGGTACTCGGCGCCGATGGGGGTTGCAGCAGGTTGACCTCGCACCACAGTTCAATGGTTTCGCGTAGAAGGCCCTCGCCAATGGGTTTGCTCAGCGCGCCATCCATACCCGCTTCAAAGCAGCATTCCAGCATGTCATTGCCGGTGAGCTGTGAGACCGCGATGATCGGGCAGTGTGTACGCTGTCGCTGGCTCTGCACCTGCCTGAATTCACCGGGCAGTTTATAGCCAGCGCCTGCTGGCAGGTCGCAGTCGATAAGTATCAAATCAACCTTGTGTGCATTGAAAAACCTTAAACCCTGGTTGGCATCGTCCATTGGTAAGGGATGGCAACCTAACGCGCGCAGCTGCGTCACCAGCCCTTGCTGGTCGACATTGGTGCCCCCCACCACCAACACCGTCAAGCCCACAGGTTCGTCGGGCGAAGGCATCACCTGCACGGGTGAATCAAGCGGCGCAGCCCATTCAACCGGCAATCTCACACCCACGCGGGTGCCTTTGCCCTGGAGGCTGCTGAGCGTCAACTCGCCCCCCATCAACTGCACTAACCGTTGGCAGATCACCAACCCCAGCCCGTTACTGCCACTGGCACGCGCGGATGAACTCAGCAATGAGGCGTATGCCTGGTCGGACAACCCGATCCCATTGTCGATGACCTCAATCATCAGGTGGTGATCGCCCTCAAGCACCTGAAGCCGAATCTCTACATGGCCCCTGTCGGAGAACTTGATGGCATTGACGATCAGATTGCGCAAGACCTGCGCCACGCGCAGTTCATCCAGCAATAACGGGGCGTGCAGGTGCTCACCCGTTACCGTCAGTTCAAGGCCTTTTGCCTCGGCAGACGCGCGCTGGCTGTCCACCACGCGCTGGACCAGCACACCCAGGTCCACGGCTTCCACATTCAGCGTCAATTGCCCGGCCTCCATCCTGGAGATATCCAGCACATCGTCCACCAACCGCAACAGGGTATTGGCGCCGTTGTTCGCAAGGGCCGCAAAGTGATGTTGCTGTTCGTCAAGTGCGGTGTGCTCCAGCAACTCAACAGCGGCCAGTATTGCGTTCATGGGCGAACGGACTTCGTGGCTCATAACCGCCAGGAACATCGCCTTCTCCCGTTCGTTATGGATGGCGCGCCGGCGTTGCACGCGGCTTTGCCACACCAGCGTGATGAGTATCAGCACGCTGCTGAGCAGCAACCACAACTCACTTTTGTAGTGATCAAGGATGGCCTTGATGGGCGGGATATCGAGGTTCATGTCCGCGAACCAGGCATCGTAGATCGCCTGGCGCTCATCGCCCGAAATGGACCCCAGTACCTTCTGCAGAATCGATAGCAAAATCACGTCGTTGTCGCGCACCGCCATGCTTACCCCAGTACGCTGCTTGGGCACCACACCGGAAACCTGCAGCACGCCCTGGTACTGGCGAGACAGATACGGGATCAGCAACCACTCCGAAGCAATGGCGGCGTCCGCATCGCCGTCCTTGACCATTGCCATCATGTCGATCGCGTTCTGGGCCGAAATGATCGTGATGCCCGGCGCCCGCTCACGCAAAAACGCCGAATAGCCTTCACGCCCCAGCATCACCAGGCGTTTGCCGGCGAGCTGGCCCAGTTCGGCAAACGGCTGATCGTCAAAACGGCTGATAAGGATGGTCGAGCTGGTGTTGTAAGGCGCGGTATAGAGGACGCCGCGATCTTCAGCAGGGTCGTCCGACCGGCGCCGGGTGGACAAGATATCCACCTCGCCACTGAGCAGCATGTCTTTGCGCGCACTGCGTGAGGTGGTCGGCACAGACTTGAAACGCAGCCCCGTACGCCGTGCGATCAAGTCCAGGTACTTGGCCGACAGCCCTCGCAGTTCACCACCGCTGATGTACTCAAAGGGCAACAGGTTATCGAACACCCCCACACGCAATACCGGGTGGGCTGCAATCCAATCGAGTTCCTGTGGTGTCAACGCCAACGCCGGCGCGTTGGCTTGCGCAACACACAGACCAATCTGGCCCATCAGCGCCAACACCGCCAACAAGCGCCACATCAAGGCAGCATCCGGTGCGAACGAGTGGCAGGCAGTGCATCAACCTGCCGATCGCCGCCCAGGTCACGCCATTGCTGGAGCAGCAACCGCAAAGCCTGTGCATATGCCGGGTCATCCCATCCCGACTGCGCGCGCAGCAGGTTCTGCAGGTTTTCGGCAGCCTGACCCATCGCCGACCATTCCATGATCAGCGCTGCGCCGTGCAAACGGTGGGTCACGTGCAGAGCGGATGAGCGATCACACAGCGCAAGCGCTTTGGTCAGGCTGCCCAGGTCAGCGGCCACTTCGCGATTGATCCCGGCCTGGTCCAGCACAGGGGCCATCAGGTTTAACCGAGGGTCTGCCAGTGTGACGTCGCACCAACGCTCAATCACCCCGCGCAATGGCTCCAGGCGAATAGGCTTGCTCAACACCGCGTCCATTCCCGCCGCCAGGCAGCGCTGAAGATGTTGCTCACCGGTCAAGGCAGAGATGGCAATGATCGGGCAACGCAGTCGGCCCACCTGCTGTTCGAATCCGCGCAGTTCGCGGGTCAGGCTGTAGCCATCCTGGTCCGGCAGGTCACAGTCCATCAGGACCAGGTCGTAACGGGTGTGCACAAACAAGGCGCGGGCTTGGGCGGCATCGCCGGCTATCACCGGCAGGCTGCCGAAGCTGTTGATTTGCGCGCCCAACACCTGCTGGTTCGCCCGGGTGTCCTCCACCACAAGGATCTGCAATGCTTTGCCAGCGTTTGCCGTTAATAGCGCCTCTGCCGGTTGCGATGCAAGAAGTTGCGGGGCGTTTATCACGGGCAAGCAGATCGTCACCGTGGTGCCCGCGCCCGGCGCGCTCTTGAGCGTCAACGTCCCGTGCATCAAGTTGACCAACTGCTGGCAGATCACCAGCCCCAAGCCTGAGCCGCCCGCGCGTTTGTATGACTGGCTATGCTGCGCGTAGGGTCGAAACAACGACGCCTGAACCGCCGCCGAAATGCCGATGCCGGTGTCGCGGACCTCGATCTGCAAGCGGCCGTTGCTCGCGTCCAGGCCAACCTGGCGCACGTCGATATCAATACTGCCCGCATCGGTAAACTTGATCGCATTCGAGAGCAGGTTATGCAGGATTTGCGTCAGGCGCGCACTGTCGAGCATCAACAGGGGCAACGCCTCTTGGATATGCGCATTGAGCTCCAGGCGTTTTTCCCTGGCCCGCAGGCGATGCAGCCCGACGACTGCCTGCACCAACGCTGTCACATCGGTCGACTCGACCTTCAGGCGTTTCGGCTTGACCTGCGACCCGGAGGTTTCAAGCACATCGTCCAGCAAACGCAGCATCGCGTCGGCACCACTATTGGCCAGCTGGGCAAAGTGGCGTTGTTGCTGATTCAGCCGTGTGTGCCCCAGTAACTCCATCGCCGCCAGCACTGCGTTCATGGGCGAACGTATTTGATGGTTCATGACCGCCAGGAACATGGATTTTTCTTGTTCATTGCGCAACGCCCGCCGGCGCAACCGATGACCGCGATAGACCAGCGCGCAAAGGCTGGCGAATGCCAACGCACCGAGGATGAACACATGCGCATAATGATTGACGATGTTTGACAGGGACGGCACGTCCACTTCCAGGTCGTGATACCAATTCTCATAGATATCATTGCGCTGCTCCGCCGTTATGGAGCCCAGTACCTTTTCAAGTATGGAACGCAACATGAGGTCATCAGCGCGCACGGCCATGCTCACATCCAGCATCTGGCTGCCGACCACGCCGGAAACTTCCAGCACGCCCTGGAATTGTCGATACAGGTAAGGCATTAAAAAGGTTTCCGAGGCCACTACCGCATCGGCCTTGCCCTCCTTCACCATGGTCAGCATCTGCAGGGCCGAGGTGCTTCTGATCAGATGGGACTTGGTCGCCTTGTCCCGGAATATCGTCTCGTAATATTCCACATCGGGAATCATCACGTTTTTGCCCTGTAGTTGTTCAAGGTCGAAGACACCCGGGCTGTCGACACGCGTGACGATGATGGGCGAGGTGGTGTGGTAAACCAGCGCAACAATGCCCTTGGTTGCAGGCTCAGAGCGAAAGCGCAAGTATGAGGACAGCAGGTCCACCTGCCCTGCCAGCAGCATGTTTTCGCGTGCGGCCATTGTATTTCCGGGCACGTAGCTGAAACGAAGGCCCGTAGCGGCCGTCACGAACTGCAAATACTGCATGGACCGCCCGCGCAGTTCTCCACCGTTCATGTACTCGAACGGAATCAAGCCCTCCACCACCCCGACGCGCAACACCGGGTGCAGTGCTATCCACTGCAGTTGCTCGTCGCTCAGCGCGACGGCAGCCGCACAGACGAGCGGCGAGCCCAGCACAATCAGCGCCAATAGCACTGCCCTCCACAACCCGATTGTCATGGCGTGCCGATGAGTTTATTCAGCTTGAACAGCTCATTGTTCGAGGTGACCCCAAGCTTGCGAAACGCTGCGGTTTTCTGGGTGCTGATGGTTTTGATGCTGCGGTTGAATTTCTCGGCAATCTCACTCACCGTCATGCCCGCCAGGTAACAGCGAATGACTTCCTGCTCACGGCTGGTCAACTCCGCCTGGACCAACGCGTCAGGCGCATCGCCACGGCCTTGGCCAGTATCGCTGGTCACCGTCTCCGCCAGGCGGTAGGTCATGTCGGTACTCAGGTACACCGCACCCGCCGCCACCTTGCGGATGGCCTTGACCAACTGCGCCATTTCTTCACCCTTGCCGACAAAGCCACGGGCACCGACACGCATGGCCAGGCTGACCGTCGCCGGGTCGTGATGCGTGGACAAAACAAGGATATGACAGCTGGGAAATTTGACCCGCAAGGCGCGGATCAGTGAGACCCCGTCCAGCTCGTCAGGGTTCAGGGAGAAGTCCAGCAGCAGCAGGTCTGCTGGCGCCAAGGCGAGGCCGGCGATCAGGTCGCGGCTGCGCGCATAAATGCCAACCACTTCAAAGTTCGCCTCGGCCGCCAACGTGGCGGCTAGCCCGTGTCGAACAACTGCGTGATCATCCAGCAAAGCAATACGTATTGGTTTCATCGTGATCGACCCACTCGGCACAACGCTGTCGGAATACTGGGATACCCCACCGCTACAACGTTCAACCCGTCTTTGAGTATAAGCAAGGATCGGTAAATCACACCCCGCTCGTTGCTGGGTGTCGGAAACCAGGATCAAATACCATCAATAATGTGTTTGATCCTGAACAACTCATTGTTCGATACCACGCCCAACTTGCGAAACGCCGAGGCTTTTTGTGAGCTGATGGTCTTGATGCTGCGATTGAATTTTTCGGCGATATCGGTAATGGTCATACCCGTCAAGTAACACCGAATCACGTCCTGTTCACGCGCGGAAAGACTGACAAAACGCAAGGCTTCATCGCGGTTCTGCTCGTCACCGATATGGTTCACCGCCGTCGCTTCGGCTACCCGGTAGGCCATGTCCGGGCTCAGGTAGACCTCCCCGGATGCCACCAACCGAACCGCACTGATCAACTGGTTGATATCTTCACCTTTGCCAAGAAACCCGCGCGCGCCGACACGCAGGGCCAGGATCACGGTGGCGGCATCGTGATGCGTGGAGAACATCAGAATGCGGCATTGCGGGTACTTCACTCGCAACGCACGAATCAACAAGATGCCGTCCAGTTCACTGGGCCCGAGCACGAAATCCAGCAACAGCACATCGGCGGGCAGCAACGCGAGCCCAGCCATCGCTTCACGGCTGCGGGCGTAGACACCCACCACTTCAAAATCAGGTTCCTGCTGCAATCGATTGATTAACCCGTGCCGCACGATTGCATGATCATCGAGCAAAGCAATTCTTAAGCATTTCATAACGTGGAAGGCACTCTTTATAACGAGCAAAAGGATGAGGCCTGCAACATTCTCATCTTTAGTAAGTTCTCGTCATCGCAGACGAACCTATAAAATCAACGGCATCCGTGATATTGAACAATCGCACATAACACACATAACAACAGCCAAACCAACTCAGCAACCGATAGTTCTTAAACAGTAAGCGGATGCGAAAGTTAATGCACGGGCACTCATTCGGGTATCAGATCACTCCTAAAAGCGCTCAGCACCAGCACTATTTTCCCGCTGAATAACAAAGTTCAAGAAATCGTCCATTTCCATTGGGCGAGCCAACGCGTAACCCTGCCCCACTCGGCAACCCAAACGATAGAGCAACGCAATCGTCGACTCGTCTTCGATGCCCTCAGCCACCAAATTCAAACTGAGCAGTCGCGCCCAATTGACAATACCGGCAATGACTTTGCGTGAAGACGAGTGCTGTTCAACCCCACGCACAAACGATCCGTCAATTTTCATCTCATCAAACGACAGGTTCGCCAACAGGTTCAACGTAGCAGCGCCCGTGCCGAAGTCGTCCATCGATACCTGGAACCCCTTGGCCCGAATCGCCGTTAACGAAGCGGATAGGTAGAGCTCATCCGGTTCGGGTACATCTTCAGTAAGCTCGATTTTCAGCAGCCGGTTCGGCAGGCCGGCCTGGCGCATCCGCGCGGCCAGGCGCTCGGAGAAATCGGGGGTGCAAATGGTTTTGGCCGACGCGTTTACAGCAATGGGAATCCCGATATGTTCGCGTTTGAGCGCGAGCATGGCCTTGATCGTCCACATCTCCACCAGGCTGAACAGCAGCAGGTCCAGGCCCAAGCGGTTGACCAAGGGCATCAATACCGAAGGGGGGATTTCCCCAAATCGTGGATGCTTCCAACGCACCAGCGCTTCGGCCCCCACGATACGCCGGCTCAGCAGCTCAAATTGCGGTTGGAACACAAAACGCAAGCCCTCGCCTGTGGTCAGCGCGTTGATCACCTCATCTTCGGCCAAGTCATCAAAAGTGTTCATATTCAGCCTTGCATCCGGCTGCGCGCGCGTCAGCACGACCGCGCGCAAGGCGTCGCCCAGCGCCAGGGTTGCGCCTTCGCGCAGGATTTGCACGGAGATCCCCGCCGTTCGCGCCAACCGCGCATGGGACTCCAGCGCACTGACCGCAACCCCGCCCATGTACTTGATCCAGAGCGGGCTTGCAGGCGTTTTACGGGTCACGTCGACCTCGCCCGCGGGCGCGTCCAAGGCCGTCTCTCCGGTCCAGAAGATGCAGGGCAACCGGGCCAGTGTGCCTGCTTCGTGCAGCCCCCTGAGCAGGCTCGGCAACATCAGCCCATCACCGCACTCTGGGCGAATTTCGCAGACAATGACGTCGATCGGGGACTCGCGCAGCCAAGCCTCAACGGCGCTCAAGGTGCCAATATTGGCAATCGGAGTTACCCCCATGCTGCTCAAGGCGAAGGCAAGCCGATGCGCACAGGCAGCATCGGATGCCAACGTGACGACACGTAGCGCGCTGAACTCGTTGGGCACGACGGCATTTTGGATCATGACAAAAATTTCCCGAGATTGTTTCAGGAAAAAAGCTTATCAGCGCCAAAACAGAAACAAATAGGACTGGGACTAAAACCGCAGTACCGCTCAGTCGACCAGTTCGCCCTTACGCGCCAACGCCCACGGCGCAATCAACCGTTGCGGCGTCTGGCAGGCTTTACGCTTGAACACAAAGTTGCGGCACTTCTCGGCAAACTGCTGGCGGTTGTGCACCATGTCCAGTTCCATCTGGGCCAACTCGTTTTGGCGGCAGCGATCCATTGGCTCAAGGTCGATAGTGGCTTTGCGCATGCGTTGCGCGGCGTATTTCTCATCGCTCAACGCGCCTTGGGCCGCTTGCAGCAACCATGCACTGAACGCAGTCGGGCAACGTGGCCCAATGTCCTGCACCATGCCCCACTGCTGTGCCTGAATGGCGCTGATCGGCAGGCACTCTTCAGTGAGCTTATGGGCAATTTCACTGCCCACCGCACGCGGCAGGCTGTAAGTCCAATATTCGGAGCCATACAGGCCCATGCTCTTGTAATGCGGGTTGAGCACTACGCCGGCACGGGCGAAGACGATATCGGCCGCCAGGGCCAGCATCACACCTCCGGCGCCGGCACTGCCGGTCAGGCCACTGACCACCAGTTGCCGGGCGGTCAGCAGTTCCTGGCACACATCATCGATCGCCTGGATATTCGCCCAAGCCTCTAGCCCCGGCACGGGTGCGGCCTGGATGACGTTGAGGTGTACGCCATTGGAAAAGCTGCCGCGCCCGCCTTTGATCAGCAGCACCTGGGTGTTCCGTGCCTTGGCCCAGCGCAGTGCAACGACCAGCCGCTGGCATTGTTCAGTGCTCATGGCGCCGTTGTAGAACTCGAAGGTCAATTCGCCGACATCGCCGCATTCACGGTAGCGAATCGGTTGATAGGCCTGTTCATTGAAGGCTTGGTGGGCAATTGAGCTGTCCAGCACGGGCACACGCGCCAGGCGCCCGGCCAACACGTGACGGGCCGGCAACTTGAAGGTTTCCTCGCCTGGCTGGGCCTTGCGTTTAAGTGAGCCGACCCACACGCTCTGAGCGCCGGCCGCGACCAATACCGCATCATCCTGTACCGCGAGCATTTCACCCGGCAGGCCCCGGCGTGCATCCAGGTGCGCGTCGTACAAGTAGTACTGCTCGCCTTGGATGCTGGCCAACACACCCGGCTGGCCGTCGGCGGCGTCGATGCTGCGTTTGATGAAGCGCGCGCAGTCGTGCCAGCTGAAAGCACGGTCTACCTGCTTCATGTTCGGCTGCAAGCGCCCGATAACGTTGGGCTGCGTGTAATCCAGTGGCGCAGGGAGCACACCACGGGTGAATTTTTCCACCACGTCGCGAATACAGGTGATCGCAGCGTCACTCACCAGGCCGTTGTACAACTCGGACTTTCGCACCTCGGCGGGCATGTCGAACTCACAGGTCGACCAGACCGGCCCTGCGTCCATCTCCTCCACCGCCTGCAACGCGGTGACGCCCCAGCGACGGGCCTGCTGGGTGATGGCCCAGTCCACCGCGCTGGCGCCACGGTCACCGACAATCCCCGGATGAATGATCACCACCGGGCGGTCGAGGTTGCTCCACAACTGCTGCGGCACGCGGTCCTTGAGAAACGGGCAGATCACCAGGTCGGCGTCCGCCGCCTCGATTTGCCGGCACACCGTGGCTTCATCGGTGAACAGCACCACGCTGGGGTCAAACCCAGACTGGCGCAAATCCAGCCAGGCCCGTTGGGTCAAACCGTTGAATGCAGAGGACAACAAGATGATCTTCAGTGATCGCATGGCAGACTCTTCCTTGAGGTGCACGGCCACAGGCTCGCATTGAGCCGTCCCTGGCCTTTGATGGAAGCGCAAGGTTAAAAGGCCTGTCAGGCGGGGCACCTGATCGAGATCAATGTTCGGTCAGCCAGGGAGAATTGCGTCGCAAGAACCGGAGTTTCAGTGGGTTGGCGCCTGCCTACACTGGCGCAAATGCACAGTGACCGAGGCTTTCATGACTCCCCTTGCCGCCACCCTGGTACACCTGGATTGGCAAACCATCGGCCTGGAACTCGACCGCGAAGGTTTCGTCGTGCTGCCCGGCATGTTCGGGCTTGAGGTCCCAGGCTTGTTCACCCACCTACTGAACGGCTTTTATCCGCCATTGGCACAGCTTTCCAACCGGTGGAACGACATCCTGCAACTGCCCTACCGCTACCCTCCCCAACTCACCGACTTTCATGCGCAGTGCCGCGCCGTCGGCCAGCAGCAAGCACTGCCCCAACTGACATGCCTGCGCAAAGACGAGCACCAGGCGCTGGGGCAGGACGCCGAGGGCGAGCACGTATTTCCATTTCAGTTGGCCGGCGTGCTGTCTGCGCCCGGCGAGGATTTCACCGGCGGCGAATGTGTCCTTACCGAGCAACGCCCCAGAATGCAATCGCGGCCGATGGTGGTGCCGTTGCAGCGCGGCGATCTGGCCGTGATCACCACGGCACACCGCCCGTTCAAGGGCAGCAAGGGTTACTACCGGGTGAATATGAAACACGCGATCAGCAGCGTCCGAAGCGGCGAACTGCGCGGTTTTTTGCTCAGTTTTCACTTATGCCCTGGGGCGGCGCATGACTGACGAGCGCATGTGGCGGCTATTGGGCAGCGATGGCCAAGCCTACTCAAGCGCCGAACCGGGCACATTGGCTGGTCATCGACGCGGTAAACGCTACGGCACGCTGGATTGCCGTGCGGCACTGCACGCCATCGCCCGTGGCTGCTATGTGCAGCACAGGGTGTTTTTCCTCAATCAATCCAGCGCCATCGCAGCGGGCTATCGCCCTTGCGCCGTGTGCATGCCGGCCGAGTATCGCCAATGGAAACTTCAGCAGCCTTTATGAACACTCACCTGGAAAATCTCGATTGGCCAATGATCGAAGCGGCCTTGATGAACGACGGCTTCGCCCTGCTGCCACGACTGTTGACTCGGCAAACTTGCCGGCAACTCGCGGCACTCTATGCCGATGAAAGCCACTTTCGCAGCCGCATCGTCATGCAGCGCTACGCCTTCGGGCGTGGCGAATACCAGTACTTTCGCTACCCGCTGCCGGCACTCGTCGACAGCCTGCGCTCGCATCTTTACGCGCGCCTCGCACCAGTCGCCAACCGCTGGCACGCGGCGCTGAAGATGAATCAACGATTCCCCGACACCCATGTGGAATTCAAAGCGCTATGTCACCAGGCCGGCCAATGCAGGCCCACGCCGCTGATGCTGCGCTATCGGCAAAATGACTACACCTGCCTGCATCAGGACTTGTATGGCGAGCAGGTGTTTCCGTTTCAGGCGGTGTTTTTGCTGGATCAGCCAGGTGTGGACTTCGAAGGGGGTGAGTTCGTGCTCACTCACACCGGTTCCAGCAAAGCCGCACGGGCTGAGGTAGTGCCCCTTGAACAAGGCCAGGCACTGATCTTTGCCGTCAACAGCCGCCCGGCACGTTCCGCGCGTGGTTTTTGCACAGTCAGCGTGCGTCATGGGGTGAGCCGCCTGCATCGCGGAGAGCGCCACACGCTGGGGATCATTTTTCACGATGCCAAATGAATGCGGTTAACGGGTTAGCTTCACGCCCTTGATCCACTTAACCGCATCATCAACCGACTGGCCTGCACCGCCGGGCGAGACGTTGTGCCCCAACTCGGGATACAGCCGGTACTCAAAGGGTTTGCCCTGGGCTTTAAGCGTACCCAGCCGTTCGATGGCCATGAACGCCGGGGTTTGCAGGTCCTGACCGCCCAGCAACCAGAGCCCCGGCACCGAGATGCTGGCGAGTGCGTCGCGTGGGTCGGTAGCGGCAAAATCATAGCGGTCCGGGTCTTGCGCGATATGTTGGCGGGCATCGGCCTCGCTGTGGGTATGCCAGAAATCTGCCTTGCCCTGGGTCAGAAACTGGAACCGTAGCTGCTCAAGTGTCGTCAGCAGTGGGCCGCTGAATAGCACCATGAAGTTGATGCTCCGATTACGCTCGGCGGCGAGGGGAATGATCCAGCCCGCCTGGCTGAAACCCACCAGCCCAACGGGCACTGGGTTGGCCGCAAGCGTGGTGGATAACACCACGAGCGCCGCATTCGCATCACCCGCCAGAGCCGCCAGATTGGAAGCGTCGAGGTTATTGCCGCCGACTTCCGGGCCAGCGTACACACCGCCAGATTGCCCGACGCCGCGTTTGTCGTAGGTCAACACCGCGATGCCACGTTGGGCCAGGGTTGTGGCAAAACTACTCATACGCGGCACCTGGCCGGAACCGTGTACCAGCACCACGCAGGCTACTGGATGCTCGGGCAGGTAAACCGTGCCGGCCAGTGCAACATCAGCATTGGCAAATGTAATGTCCCGCGTCACAAAACTGGCGGGGGCAGCCAGGGCCAACCCAGGCGTCAACATGAAAAGGCCCAGCCAAAAGCCGATGTTTCGCAGCATGATTCAATCCGCACAAAGGGACGTCCGAGTACCGGTGCGCCACTGTGCCTGGGCAGCGTTACTATCTTATGACTGGCGGCTTTTATGGGGGATACGCTGTGTCAGACACCTGGATTTTGACTGACCCACCGCATTCGCGGGCAAGCCCGCTCCCACACGAAAAGTGCGGCCCTTGGATTTGGCGCCTATAACTGCTGTAGTGAAAAAACCACCTGACGGAGCATCACTATGAACCCGACGAAAACCGCATTGGTCCTGATTGAATTCCAAAATGACTTCACCACTGCGGGTGGGGTGTTTCACGACGCGGTCAAAGGCGTCATGCACAGCACCGACATGCTGGCGAACACTGCAACCACCGTTGAGCAAGCCCGAAAACTCGGTGTGAAGATCATCCATATGCCGATTCAATTTGCCGACGGCTACCCCGAGCTGACGCACCGCTCCTACGGCATTCTCAAGGGTGTGGCAGACGGCAGCGCCTTCCGGGCCGGCAGCTGGGGCGCGGACATCAGCGAGGCACTGAGCCGTGAGCCGGCAGACATCCTCATAGAAGGCAAACGCGGCCTGGATGCGTTTGCCACCACCGGCCTGGACCTGGTGCTGCGCAACAACGGCATCCAGAACCTGGTCGTCGCAGGCTTTTTGACCAATTGCTGCGTTGAAGGCACGGTTCGTTCGGGCTATGAGAAAGGCTACGACGTGGTGACGTTGACCGACTGCACCGCGACCTTCAGTGATGAGCAACAACACGCCGCCGAGAACTTCACCTTGCCCATGTTCTCGCAAACGCTGAAACACACCCAGTTTCTACAAGCGTTGAACGCCCAATAAAAACGGCGGCGACTCATCACTGAGTCGCCGCCTTCTTGTAGGCCTGCCTCACTCGTCGGGCACGTACTGCATCTCTCCGTTGCCAAACGACCAATCCTCGCGTTTCACATCCACCAGGTTGATCCACACATCTTCTTTGCGCAGCCCGGTTTTGGCGTGGATGCCCTCAGCGATACATTTATAAAAAGCCTTTTTCACTGCGATGCTACGCCCGGCGCTCCAGGTCACCTGGATAAACACGATGTTCGGCGTGTAGGTAATCCCCAGATAACCCGCCGCCGGATACACCAACTCATCCTTGGCGTGACGATTGATGATCTGGAATTTGTCGTGCTCAGGCACATTGGCCACGCTGGTCATGGCGGCGTAGATCACGTCACCAATTGCAGCGGCGGTTTCAGTGGAGGTGTCGGCGGCCAGGTCGATTCGAACTAAAGGCATGGGAAATTCCTCGGCAGGTCAGTGGCCGGTGCTCGAAAGTGGCCATTGGCACTACGCTAGCCCGAACAACAAAATTCATCAAGCGCATATTCATTTATTTAATAATGCGTTAATTGCATGTTATTCATTCTCCCGGCAAATGCATAATCAGCGCTGATCGACGAGTCGATCAGCGCCTTCGGCCCCTAAAGCATCGGCGACAGACTGACCACCCGCAGCGCCAGCCCCTCATATGCGTCCAACGTGATGGTGAACTCACCTTCAGCGGTGAGATCGCCCTCGACCCGCTCATTGATGATGTCCACCACCGGCCCTGGCGCAATGTCGGGCAGGTGCAGGGTTTCGGTCAGCGCGGTACTGCCGAAGTTGAGCGCGGTGATTTGCGTGCCCTTCCCGGCCGGCAACTCGTGAACCATGATCAGCAGCCCCGGATGCTCCACATCCGGCACTAGGATCTGGCGGCTGGCGGCGATTCCGTAGGCGTTGCGCACGGCGAGAATTTTCTGCAACTGGGACGCAAACGAATCCGGGTCCTGCAACTGGCTGTTGAGGCTGCCGTAGAGGGTTTTCGCCCTTGGCATCTGGCCGGCGGACAGTTCGGCGTCCGGGTTCAACTCCACCAGGTCATAGGCACCGCGATGAATCCAGCGCGTGTCGCCATCGCCCATCAAATGGGCAACCGCATCGGCCGCCAACGGCAACGCGCCGACCAGGTCCCAACCCGACAACGCAAACACCCCAGGCTGCATGGCGTTGTACATCACCAGCAGTATATGGATACGGCGGATCTGCTCGATATCGGCCGGCGTGATCGCCTCCAGGTCACGGATGCCCAAGGCTGCCGTGATAATGCTGGCGGTGGTGCAGGAAACCCCATTGGTGACGAACTTGAGGTTATACGGCGCATGCTCGCCGGCCAGGCGCTCGTACATCTGCTCGCGGATATGCTCGCGCAGGCTGTTACCGGGAAACGTCTGGCCTTGGTAGAGGTAACTGTCGTGGGCGTGCAGGGTCCAGAAATGCACCAGCTCCAGGGTCAGCTCATCGTGGTTTTGCAACGCATGAATCAAGGAGCCTGGGTCAATGCCCTGGCTGTGCATCTCGCGCAGCATCAGGCGCAGAAATTCGGTGTCGCCCATCAGCAAGGCATGCTGATACGCCGGGCGCGTGATGAAGTCATAGGACAGGTCGGCGCCGCCGTGGGACATGGCGGCAATATCGTCGACAGTGAGGTTCAACTCCTGAAAGCTGAACCCGCCCGCCTTGCGAATCGCCCCGCCCAGCAACTGGTTGCCGGTGATCGACAACGGGTGGCTTTCCGACCAGGCAGTGCCGTCCAGCTTGCGTTCCACGCCGAGGAAGCCGTTGGCGTCCAGGCGCAGGATCTTGGCGCCCATCACATCAATGGCATGCAGGGCGTCGCCGATGATCATCTGCTGCGCGGCAAACGAAGGGTCCAGCCAGTTCAGCGACGGCTGGCCTTCCTTGAAGTAATGCAGGTACACCCAGCGGCGCGGCTTGTCATCCACGCCAACCACCACCGGGGTTGCGCTCCAGTCGGTTTCCTTGACGCCGGGTTCGAAGAAGATCACCCGCTGCAACTGGCCGACGATGTAATGCTTGTCGCGCAGCGCATCCACCTGCGCAGGGCTGAGGTTCTGCGCATCCCGCCCCTCGGCAACGTCGGGCAGCAAGGGCCAGTCTTCCTCGCGGATCTCGACCATGTGGTAGAGCCCCGGATAGTCCTCATACGCCATCTCGGCCAGGCGGAAGTCCGCGCCCTTGCCCGTGTGGGAGGGGATCACATCGTCGATGATCACCGCGTTGTGCGCGGCGGCCATGCGCGTCAGGGCCTGCAACTGCGCTTCGGTGCCCAGCTGTGGGTCAATCTCGAAGCTGATGCGGTCGAAATTGCCATCGATCGTCGGCGTATGCCGTGTACCGTCGAGCCCGCCGGACTTTTTCAGCGGGCCGTTGTGAATGCCCTGGATGCCGATCTTCGACAACGCCTGCCACAGGCTTTCATCGCCCAGGGCTTCGAGCACCGTGCCGTTCTCACGGGTCACAATCGAGGCCGGATAAGCGGTGAACCATACCGACGACAACGCTGAGGCATCACGCGGCCGGGTCTGCGCATACGGCTGCTGCCACAAACGCCCTTGCCCGCTGTACAGCCTTGCCCGCTGACGCGCCGCATTGAGCATGGATTGTTGCACCAGCCAGTTCACATGATCGTTATCCGCCGCCGTCATAAGCCTGTTTCCTCTTGCCGTGAAAAGGTGATTGGTAAGCATAGGAGCGGCGGAGGCCTTGATTCGTTGCATTTACTCCAATTGCCGGTACTGCCTGGGCGTAAATCCGGTCAATGCCTTGAACTGGCGGGTAAATGCGCTGTGGTCGGTGTAGCCGCATTGCAGCGCCACCTCGGTGATCGGCAGGTCGGTGTGCAACAGCCGGTGCGCATGCTCCAGGCGCACCTTCTGGATCATCTGCCGGGGCGTGAGGTGGAATACACGTTTGCAGTAGCGCTCCAGTTGCGCCACGGAAATCCCGGCAATGCGGGTCAGCTCGCCGAGGGTGACACGGCGGTTGAAATGCTGGCGAATGTGTTCATCCACGGCGGCCAGGCGCTGGTAGGCCGGATGCTTTTCGCTGGCCGATTGCAGGTCCACCGAAATACCCGCCAGGCCGATGATCGCGCCCTTGTCGTTGTACAGCGGCCATTTGTGCGTCAGGCACCAGCCCGGTTCGCGGCTGCCATACAGGTGCAGCTCAAGCTGGTCTTCGAGCACAAAACCCTGCTCCAGCACGCGCCGGTCTTGCTCGGTGTAGCCCGGCCCCAATTGTGCGGGGAACACTTCGGCGCTGGTCTTACCCAGCAGCGGCTGCAGCTGTTTGAGGCCGCAGCGTTGCACCAGGGTGTGGTTGGCGAGGACGTAGCGGGCGTCGATATCCTTGATGAAAATCGCCGCGTTGGGGATTACGTCGAGCAAGGGCAACAACTGCGCGACCCCCGCCAATAGTTGCTCGATGCTGTTGGGGCGGTTGGCCTGTAGAAAGCTCGCAAATGCACTGGGCAGCATGGCCTGCACTCCATTTTTTTTAAGCAGATTGCCCTATGCCAGCCTGAGTATCTACACAAGGTTGTGGCAGCCTTGGAAGCCACACTCGATCAAAAATGTGGGAGCTGGCTTGCCTGCGATGCAGACGCCTCGGTCATTCAGGCAAACCGAGGTGATGCAATCGCAGGCAAGCCAGCTCCCACAAAAAAGCCTGGATCTACGCATTCAAACTGTGCCGAATTCGTCATTCACATCAACGCAAAACATCAATCGCAGCGCCCTTGATCGGTTCAGGATATCGCCACTGCATGCCTATCCAATAACTCACAAGAAGGCGCCGCCATGTCTGCTCAAGGCAAGTTCAAGAAACAACTTTCACTGATGGACCTGACCTTTATCGGGTTAGGCGCCATCTTCGGTTCGGGCTGGTTGTTTGCGGCCAGCCACGTGTCCGCCATCGCCGGCCCGGCGGGGATTATTTCCTGGCTGATCGGCGGTTTCGCCGTGCTGCTGCTGGGCATTGTGTACTGCGAGCTCGGCGCCGCCCTGCCCCGCGCCGGTGGCGTGGTGCGTTACCCGGTGTATTCCCATGGCCCGCTGCTGGGCTACCTGATGGGCTTTATCACGCTGATCGCGTTCTCCAGCCTGGTGGCGATCGAAGTGGTCGCCTCGCGCCAATACGCCGCGGCCTGGTTTCCCGAGCTGACCAAGGTCGGTTCCAGCGACCCGACCACCCTGGGCTGGTTGGTGCAATTTGCACTGCTGTGCCTGTTCTTTGTGCTCAATTACCGCAGTGTGAAGACCTTCGCCATCGCCAATAACCTGGTCAGCGTATTCAAGTTCATCGTGCCGCTGCTGGTGATTGGTGTGCTGTTCACCTTCTTCAAACCGGCGAATTTCCAGACCCAGGGTTTTGCCCCGTTTGGCCTGTCGGGCATCGAGATGGCGGTGTCGGCCGGCGGAGTGATTTTTGCCTACCTGGGCCTCACGCCGATCATCTCGGTGGCCAGTGAAGTAAAGAACCCGCAACGCACGATTCCGATTGCCTTGATCCTCTCCGTGCTGCTGTCGACTGCCATCTATGTGCTGCTGCAAACCGCCTTCCTCGGTGGCGTGCCGACCGAGATGCTGGCCGATGGCTGGGCGGGTATCAGCAAGCAACTGGCGCTGCCTTATCGTGATATTGCCCTGGCGTTGGGCGTGGGTTGGCTGGCCTACCTGGTGGTGGCCGATGCGGTGATCTCACCCAGCGGCTGCGGCAATATCTACATGAATGCCACGCCGCGTGTGGTGTACGGCTGGGCGCAGACCGGCACGTTTTTCAAGATCTTTACGCGCATTGATGAGAAGTCCGGCATCCCGCGCCCGGCGCTGTGGTTGACCTTTGGTTTGTCGGTGTTCTGGACCCTGCCGTTTCCGTCCTGGGAAGCACTGATCAATGTGGTGTCGGCGGCGCTGATCTTAAGCTACGCCGTGGCCCCGGTGACCGTCGCGGCGCTGCGCCGCAATGCGCCCGGCATGGCCCGGCCGTTCCGGGTCAAGGGCATGGCGGTGCTCGGCCCGCTGTCGTTCATCATCGCCGCGCTGATCGTTTACTGGTCCGGCTGGAGCACCGTGTCGTGGCTGCTTGGCCTGCAAATCCTGATGTTTGTGGTGTACCTGCTGTGCGCACGCTGGGTGCCGACCGCGCACCTGAATCTCAAGCAACAAGTGCGCTCGTCGGCCTGGCTGATCGGCTTCTACGCGGTGACTATCCTGCTGTCCAAGCTCGGCAGTTTCGGCGGCATCGGCGCGATCAGCCACCCGTTTGACACGCTGGTCGTCGCCCTCTGCGCCCTGGGCATCTACTACTGGGGCGCCGCCACCGGCGTGCCCGCGCACCTGGTGCGCCTGGAACACGAAGACGACGAAAGCGAAGCGGTCAGCGACGCGCATTACAGCGCGCCACTGTCGCCAGCCACTCACTGATGGAGCCTGTTATGAAGCGCCTGCATGTTATCGACTCCCACACCGGCGGCGAACCGACGCGCCTAATAATGGACGGCTTCCCTGCCCTCGCCGGCGCAACCATTGCCGACCAGTTGCACACCTTGCGCAGCGAACACGATCAATGGCGCCGCGCCTGCCTGCTGGAGCCACGTGGCAATGACGTGCTGGTCGGCGCGCTGTACTGCGCGCCGGTCACGCCAGGCGCCACCTGCGGGGTGATCTTTTTCAACAATGCCGGGTATCTGGGCATGTGTGGCCACGGCACCATCGGCCTGGTCGCCTCCTTGCACCACTTGGGCCGCATAACGCCCGGCGTGCACACCATCGACACGCCGGTCGGCCCGGTAGCCGCCACTTTGCACGACGACGGCGCGGTGACCTTGCGCAACGTACCCGCCTACCGTCATCAGCGGCAGGTGCCGGTGGACGTGCCGGGCTATGGCGTGGTGCATGGCGATGTTGCCTGGGGCGGCAACTGGTTTTTCCTGGTGTCGCAGCACGGCCACAGGCTGGCGATGGACAACGTCGACACCCTCACCGACTACACCTGGGCGATGCTCAAGGCCCTCGAAACCCAAGGCATCCACGGTGCGGACGATGCAGTGATCGACCATATCGAACTGTTCGCCGACGACGCCCACGCCGACAGCCGCAACTTCGTGATGTGCCCCGGCAAAGCCTACGACCGCTCACCGTGTGGCACCGGCACCAGCGCCAAACTCGCGTGCCTGGCGGCTGACGACAAACTCGCTCCCGGCGCCACCTGGGTGCAAGCCAGCATCACCGGCAGCCAATTCGAAGGCTGTTATGAATGGGATGGCGAACGCATTCGCCCGTTCATCACCGGCCGCGCCTTCATGACCGCCGACAGCACCTTGCTGATCGACGAACAGGACCCTTTTGCCTGGGGCATCTGAGCCCGGGCCTTATTTAACTGAACGCTGGAGTTAGAACAATGAGCGACAACATCTTCACCGGTTGCATCCCTGCACTGATGACCCCGTGCACGCCTGAACGCAAACCGGACTTCGACGCCCTGGTCGCCAAGGGCCGTGAACTGATCGATATCGGCATGAGCGCCGTGGTGTATTGCGGTTCCATGGGTGACTGGCCGCTGCTGACCGAAGCCGAACGCCAGGAAGGCGTGGCCCGTTTGGTTGCCGCTGGCGTGCCGACCATCGTCGGCACCGGCGCGGTCAACAGCCGTGAAGCGGTGGCCCACGCCGCCCACGCGGCCAAGGTCGGCGCCCATGGCTTGATGGTAATCCCGCGCGTGCTGTCCCGTGGCGCTTCGGCCACCGCGCAAAAGGCGCACTTCTCGGCGATCCTCAAGGCCGCGCCGAACCTGCCGGCAGTGATCTACAACAGCCCGTATTACGGCTTCGCCACCCGCGCAGACCTGTTCTTTGAACTGCGCCGTG
This sequence comes from Pseudomonas sp. B19125, assembly GCF_044218855.1. NCBI lineage: Bacteria > Pseudomonadati > Pseudomonadota > Gammaproteobacteria > Pseudomonadales > Pseudomonadaceae > Pseudomonas > Pseudomonas sp. B19125. The sequence continues at coordinate 3,559,973 of NZ_CP162589.1, read as the reverse complement.
AACACCCCAACCTGATCGGCTTCAAGGAATTCGGCGGCGGCGCCGACCTGCGCTACGCGGCAGAAAACATCACCTCCCAGGACGATGCCGTGACCCTGATGGTCGGCGTCGACACCCAAGTGGTACACGGCTTCGTCAACTGCAACGCCACCGGCGCCATCACCGGTATTGGCAACGCACTGCCGCGCGAAGTGCTGCAACTGGTCGCCCTGAGCAAAAAAGCCGCCAAAGGCGACGCCAAGGCCCGGCGCCTGGCACGTGAGCTGGAAGCCGCGCTGGCCGTGCTGTCGTCCTTCGACGAGGGTTGCGACCTGGTGCTGTATTACAAGCATTTGATGGTGCTCAACGGCGACCAGGGCTACGCCCTGCACTTCAACGAAACCGACGCACTCAGCACCGCCCAACAGCGTTACGCCGAAAACCAGTACGCACTGTTCCGCCAGTGGTACGCCAATTGGTCGGCTGAACAGAACGTGGCCTGACACCCTCGCGCGCCGCTGTGGTTCTCACAGCGGCCAACCCTCATTTTTCAAGGACACCCCATGACTCTGACGGGCAAGATGCTGATCGGTCAGCACGCAATCCTCGGCCATCGAGAAGCAATCCAGGCGATTAATCCCGCCACCGACCTGCCCCTGGCGCCTGCCTACCCAGGCGGCGCTGGCGAGCATGTCGAACAGGCCTGTGCCTTGGCTTGGGCGGCGTTTGACAGCTATCGCGACACCTCGCTGGCAGCACGTGCGGCCTTTCTTGAAACCATCGCCGACAACATTGAAGCTCTCGGCGATGAGTTGATCGAACGCGCCATGGCCGAAACCGGCCTGCCACGCCCGCGTATCCAGGGCGAACGCGGCCGCACCTGCGGGCAATTGCGCACATTCGCCCGCACGGTGCGCGCCGGTGAATGGCTGGACGTGCGCGTCGACACCGCGCAACCGGCGCGTCAGCCATTGCCACGTGCAGACCTGCGCCAGCGGCACATCGCACTGGGGCCGGTGGCGGTGTTTGGTGCGAGCAATTTCCCCTTGGCGTTCTCAGTAGCGGGCGGCGATACCGCCTCTGCACTCGCCGCCGGTTGCCCGGTGATCGTCAAGGCCCATGGCGCGCATCCCGGCACCAGCGAACTGGTCGGCCGTGCGCTGGCCAAGGCCGTTAAAGACTGCGGTTTGCCCGACGGTGTGTTTTCGCTGCTGTATGGATCGGGTCGCGAAGTCGGCATCGCATTGGTCACCGACCCGCGTATCAAGGCCGTGGGGTTTACCGGCTCACGCAGCGGCGGTATCGCCCTGACCCAGGCGGCGCAAGCGCGGCCGGAGCCGATTCCGGTGTATGCGGAAATGAGTTCGATCAACCCGGTGTATCTGTTTCCTGCGGCGTTGCACACGCGTGCAGAGGCGTTGGCCCAAGGTTTTGTCGCCTCGTTGACCCAAGGCGCCGGGCAGTTTTGCACCAACCCTGGCTTGGTGATTGCGGTCGCAGGCCCGGCACTCGAGCGCTTTGTCGCCACGGCGAGTGAGTTGCTCCCGGCGTGCGCCGCCCAGACCATGCTGACGCCAGGTATTTTCCAGGCCTATGAAGCGGGCGTCGGCAGCTTGGCCGAACACGCACAAGTCGCCGCCAAAGGCTTGGCGGCGCAAGGCCCGAATCAAGGCCAGGCGCAGCTGTTTGTGACCCAGGCCAGCGCGTTTTTAAGCAATGAGCATCTACAGGCGGAAGTCTTCGGCGCAGCCTCCTTGGTCGTGGTGTGTGCCAATGACGAAGAAGTGCGCCAGGTTTCCGAGCAGTTGGAAGGCCAGTTGACCGCCACACTGCACCTGGACGACGCCGACCTGGCACGCGCCCAAGCCCTGCTGCCGGTATTGGAGCGCAAGGCCGGGCGCCTGCTGGTCAACGGCTGGCCGACCGGCGTGGAAGTGTGCGACGCCATGGTCCACGGCGGCCCGTTCCCGGCCACCAGCGACTCGCGCAGCACCTCGGTCGGCACCGCAGCGATCCTGCGTTTTCTGCGCCCGGTGTGTTACCAGGACTTCCCGGACAGCTTGCTGCCCGCTGCGCTGCAACACGCCAACCCGCTGCTGTTGCGACGCTTGCTCGACGGCCAGAGAGAGGCCTGAACGATGAGCGACAGCAACCGTGCTGATATCGCTGTAATTGGCGCCGGCATCATTGGCGTCGCCTGCGCCCTGCAATTGGCCCGTCAAGGCCAACGCGTGGTGGTCATCGACCCACAGGCTCCGGGCATGGGCGCGTCCTATGGCAACGCCGGGCATTTGGCCACCGAGCAAGTGTTCCCGATTGCCGACGCATCGATCCTCAAGCGCCTGCCCGCCATGCTGATGGACCCTATGGGTCCGTTGCGCCTGGACTGGAAGTACCTGCCACGCGCCCTGCCCTGGTTCGTGCGCCTGTTGCTCAACCTGCGCCCGGCGAACTACCGGCGCACGGTGGCGGGCATTCGTGCGCTCAATGAGGCCAGCCTGGGCGCTTGGCAGCGTCTGCTGCAGGCCATTGAGCAGCCGCAGCTGTTGCGCGCCGAGGGTTCGTTGCTGGTATTTGAGCGTGCCGCGTCCGGGGAAGCCATCGACGCATTGCGCCAACGCATGCAGCAGCAGAATGTGCCGGTGGATTTCTGGTCGGGCGAGGCAATACGCAAGGCCGCGCCGCAACTGAACGATGCGATCCAGGGCGGCCTGTTCTTCCCGGGCACCGGGCATTTTATTGATCCGTACAGCGTGGTGTGCGCACTGGTGAGCGCGGCCAAGGCTTGCGGTGTGCAGTTTGTGCAGCAACGCGTGCTCGATGGGCGCCTGGAGTCGGACGGCGTATCGCTGCTGACCGATCAAGGCAGCCTGACTGCCCGCCAGGTGCTGATCGCCTGCGGCGCCCATTCGGCCAAACTCACCGCTGCACTTACCGGCAAGCACGTCCCGCTGGACACCGAGCGCGGCTATCACCTGATGCTGCCCCACGAACACCAGCGCTTGCCCTTTGCCGTGACCTCGTTCGAGCGCAAATTTATCATGACCCCCATGAACGATGGCTTGCGCCTGGCCGGCACGGTCGAATTCGCAGGCCTGGAGCGCCCCGCCAATATGCAACGCGCCTGGCAGTTACACCGGTTGAGCCAGGGCTTGTTTCGCCAGGACTTGAGTACCCGGGACGCAACCCCATGGATGGGCTTTCGCCCGTCGCTGCCGGACTCGCTGCCGATCATTGATCGGGTGGCGGAAGGCAAGGTACTGCTCGCGTTTGGGCATCAGCATTTGGGGTTGACGCAGGCGGCGGTGACGGCGGAGATGGTCGTGCAACTGGCCACGCCAGGTAAGCGCATGGCGCTGCCGGACCTGGCCCCTTACCGATTGGCGCGCTTTTAAGTCTTTGGCGTTTTTGTGGCGAGCAGGCTTGCCCTGCGTTGGGCTGCGCAGCAGCCCCATACCGTTACACCTGACTCACCGAGTCGTCTGAATGAGGGGCGGCTTCGCCACCCAACGCAGGGCAAGCCTGCTCGCCACAGTGACAATCACAGTGGCAGTGCTCGCCCTCAACGCTACTTGACCAAGCGCTTCTCTTTGGACGGCCGATAGCCGAAATACGCGCTGTAGCACTTACTGAAATGGCTCGGCGACACAAACCCGCACGCCACCAGCACATCCACCTGTGACAGTTCGGTGTGCTGCAACAAACGCCGCGCCTCGGTGACACGTAACTCCATGTAATAGCGTTGCGGCGTAGTGCCCAGTTGCTCCTTGAACAGGCGTTCGAGCTGGCGCCGCGAGCGGCCGGCGTAGACTGCCAATTGATCCAGTTCCAAGGGTTCTTCGAGGTTGGCGTCCATCAGTTTCACCACTTCACGCAGTGGAGCGCTGACGCTGATGTTCTCTGTGGGTTTGATACGCCGGTAGCGTGACTCTTCAAACGCCAGGATGTCTTCAATACCTTCGACCAAGGCCTTGCCATGCAGGCTTTTGATCCAGTCCAGGGCCATATGGAACGCGCCCGATGGGCTGGAGGCGGTGAGGCGATCGCGGTCAATCACGTAGGGTTCGCTGGTGACCTGCGCAGCTTTGGACACTTCCGACAGCGCCGGGCGATGTTCCGGGTGGATCGCGCAGCGGTAACCCTGCAACAGCCCGGCGCGACCAAGGAACCAGGCGCCGTTCCATAGGCCGGCGAGGCTCACACCCTGTTCGGCGGCGCTGCGCAACAGCTGGATGAAATCCTCGCCGGCTTTGAGTTCGGTGCGAAAACCGCCGCAGATCACCAGCAAATCCAGGTCGGGCAATGCCGACGCTTGCAGGCGGGCATCCGGGCGGATCACCAGGCCCAGGTCGCTGATAACTTCGCCCTCGTCACACCCGAAGGTACGCGTGGCAAACAGCTCGGGGCGCAACAGGTTGGCGGTGATCAGGGTGTCGAGGGTCTGGGTGAATGCCGGGAGGGAAAAGTGTTCGAGCAGCAAAAAACCAACGCGGGTGACCGGCGACGGCTGCTGGAAGTTTTCATTCAGGTAGCGCAGGTTCTTGCCTTTCATGCCACCGCTGAACTGGCGTCTTTCCATCGAGGGTTGGCCCACTCTTTTTGTTTATGCAATGGGCGCTATCTTAGGGGCAAATGCGCCGGCTGTCGTGCCGCATTCCCACGAAGAATAATGACTATGCTGCGTGGCCGCCGCCACGATGGAGGACGCTTGCCTGTTGATAGTCAACACGACCTTTAAGCCTGATCTTTACAAAAGCAACCGCCTCCCAGGCCCGCAGCCTGGCAGCTGCGGGGCCATCTGATACGGTTTTTTCTTTGCTATCTGCGTCTGTATCGAAACGCCAGTGAAGCGGACAATGGGCGCCATTCCGACACTCCTGTCGACTCCCTTCCCTTCGGAGGCCTTATGACCAAGATGGCAATTTTCCTGTTCGGTTTTCTGGTGCTGACCATCGGTATCGGCTTGCTGGCAACCATCTCGCCGGTGTGAGGCACTGCTTCACGCAAAAAGCATCGGGTACAACGACAGCACCAACAGCGCCGCCATCAACCCGTTGAATACCCGCAACCAACGCGGCTCGCGCAGCACGTTGCGCAATCCACTGCCGCAGCCCACCCACACGCACACACTGGGCAGGTTGACCACCGCAAATACCAGCGCAATCACCAGTACATTGGTCACATAACCTTCGGCCGGCGTATAGGTGGTGATTGCTCCCAGCGCCATGATCCATGCCTTGGGGTTGACCCACTGAAACGCGGCCGCGCCAAGAAAGGTCATGGGTTTGCCACGCTCGTCAGGGTTCTCGGACATGCCGCCAGCGGTGGCAATCTTCCACGCCAGGTAGAGCAAATAGGCTGCTCCCACATAGCGCAACACCGTGTAGGCCCACGGGAATACCTTGAACACTTCGCCCAGGCCCAGGCCTACCGACATCACCAACAGCATGAAGCCGATGCTGATCCCCAGCGCGTGGGGCATCGAGCGGCGAAAGCCAAAATTCACCCCCGAGGCGAGCAACATGGTGTTGTTCGGGCCGGGCGTGATCGAGGACACGAAGGCAAACAGGACAAAGGCGGACAAGAGGCTGGTGGACATGAACATGGCGCGGCATCCAGGCGGTAGTGGTATGCCTGCGACAGTAGTGGGTTACAGCCCTTGCCGCCCCGTACAGCTAGGGGCGGATCGAGGCATACACTTTGGCGTTATCGAGCTGATCGGTAGAGTTGCGCGCCTTGCTTGAGTCTGCGCTGAACACATCACAACGGCGTACCGGCCGACTACGGTTCCCGCTGAGCCCGCCGGGAACCGTTGGTGTTGGCAGACAACCCACGCGTCTCAGTTTTGGGGCCGTTGCTTGGTCGAGTCCAGCTCAGCCTTTTTGCCCGTGGAGATCTCGGTGATCTGCGCGGACTTGGCGATGGCAAAGTCGAAGGTGTCCTGCATTTTGGCGATGGCGTCGGTCGAGGTGCCATCGAGCCCACCCTTGGCCGCCCAATCAAAGTTCCACACGCCGGAGAGGTTGTCGGCCCCCGCCACGTCGTGGGTTTCAATCGCGGTGAACACGTCCGGGTGGCGCTCCATGTACTTGGCAGCGTCGGACACATCCGTGGGCACTTTGCCCGAAGCGTTGTTGGCCAGTTGCGTGAGCTCCTGCTTGGTGATCGCTGACTTGCCCGTTTGGCGCATGTAGTCGGCAATAACCTTGCTGGACTTGGCAATGTTCAACTTGTCGTCGAACGTGGAAGGCGAAGACTTTGGCGTATTCGACCCGCCAGACGCGGGCGTTACGGTAGTAGACATCGGCGCTGCTCCTTCAATGGAACGAATGAAATCGTCAAGCTGACGATACCCCGACGCGGACGTTAGCATGGGCAAAGGGCCATTCCGCACGCTTCACAACATTTCACAACGCCAGGCGGGTTTTGCCGGTGTTTTCGAAGCGCCGTTACCCTGTGCTAGCTGACAACCTCTAGTATGAGTGGGCTGTTGTGGCGAGCAAGCTTGCTTGCGCTGGGGTGCGAGCGGCCCCAATAAAGGCACTGCAATGTTCCTGAAAGAACTCAGCGACTGGGTTTGGGGCTGCTTCGCAGCCCAACGCAGGCGGTGCGACGATTCGACAAGCCTGCTCGCCACAGGAGAAATTGGCTGCCTTGAAAAGTTGTGTAGGTACCTAGGGCCATCGCAGGCAAGCCAGCTCCCACATACAAGCAATTCGAAAAAATCATCAGGCCGTGCGCACATCCCGCTGCCTGGCCAACCCTTCCAGCGTAAACCGTGCCTGCATCAGCACCACATCGCGCACCGCCTCCATCTCCTTCTGATTCACCTCGGTCCACTTCAGCGCTTCCAGCAACTTGGGCTTCTGCACCCGAAACGCCAAGCCCTGGGTGAACAGCGCCATGGAGTGAATCACCGTGCGCTCGTCTTCCAAGGCAAAGCCGGACAGGCGCGCGATCAGTTGGCGTATGACCCGACCAATGCGTGCCTTGAAGCGGTCTTCAAAGGCGGTGGTTGCGCTTTGCGGGCACAGGCCGGCCTGATGACGATCCATAAATGCGCGCCAGATCGTGGTCTGGGGGCTGTCCTGGATGGTGGAGACCACCGTACCCAGAATGCCCAGCGAGACGTCGATCAAGGTTTTATCGCTCGCCTTGGCATCCGCCAACGCGGCCTCGGCCGCTTCCACGCACGGCGACATCTTGCGCCACAGCAGCGTGATCAAATGCTCGACACACTCCAGGTACACGCCTTCCTTGCCATCGAAGTAGTACTGGATCGCGGGCGCATTAACCCCGGCAGCCGTGGCGATGTCACGGGTGGACGCGCGGTCATAGCCGCGTTCGCCAAACACCTCGACCGCCGCTTCGACGATACGTGCGCGGGTTTCTTCACCGCGCTGGTAACCACCTTCGGCAGCAGGTTTATGTCGTGCCATGTGCAGCTCCTCTCGAATACCGGACCAAAATATACCAGTTGACAAAAATTCGCGAAAAATAGAATTTATTCCATCCGATATAAAACCGGCTCTCACAAACAGGAATGACTCGATGTCCGCTGCAACACCCTCCCCTCAGGTCATTCCTGAAGACACCGTTAATGGCCAGCGCAGCAAAGCGCGCCGCATTCTCCTGAGCATCGCCACCCTCGCGCTGCTGGGCGGCCTTGGCTGGGCCGGGTGGTGGTGGCTGAACGGGCGCTTTGTCGAAACCACCGACGATGCCTACCTGCAGGCCGACAGCATCAGCGTAGCGCCCAAGATCAACGGCTATGTGGCCGAGGTGCTGGTCAGCGACAACCAGAACGTCAAGCGTGGCGACGTGCTGGTGCGCCTGGATGCGCGCAAATACCAGGCGGTGAGCGACGAAGCCTCGGCGACGATAGCTGCGCGCAATGCCGACTACGCCAAAGCCCAGGCCGACCTGGTACAGCAAGATTCCACCATTGCCGAAGCCCGCGCCCAATTGCAAGGCGCCCAGGCCGACGCACAACACGCACAAACCGAAGTGGCCCGTTATGCACCGCTGGCCCGCTCCGGCGCCGAGCCAGAAGAACGCCTGGCGCAACTCAACAACCAACTGGCGCAGGCACGCAGCACCGTGGCGGCCAAACAGGCTGCACTGCGCTCCAGCGAAACCCGCTACGGCACCCTACAAGCCCAACTCAAGCAGGCCCAGGCGCAACTCGGCGTGGCCAAGGCCAGCGAAGCGCAGAGCCAGCTGGATGTAGATGATGCGGTGATCCGCAGCCCGCTGGAGGGTCGGGTGGCCGACCGTGGTGTGCGCGTCGGCCAGTATGTGCAGCCCGGCACGCGCTTACTGACGGTGGTGCCGATCAGCGCGATCTACCTGACCGCCAACTACAAGGAAACCCAGATCGGCGCCATGCGTCCCGGCCAGGCCGTCACAGTGCACGTGGATGCACTGCCCGGCCGCAACCTGCAGGGGCATATCGACAGCCTGTCGCCCGGTACTGGCGCGCAGTTCGCCTTGCTGCCGCCCTCAAATGCCACCGGCAACTTCACCAAAATCGTGCAGCGTGTGCCGGTGAGGATTGCCCTTGATGTACCCGATGATATTCGCGCGTCGTTGATGCCCGGCCTGTCGGCCACCGTCGAAGTCGACACGCGTAGCCACGCGGCGGATGCCAATCATGGCTGAGGCGCTGATGGCCGAGGCCGTCGCCGAAAAACCGCGTAACGCCTCGTTGACCGACTGGATCGCCGTGGCTGCCGGGGCATTGGGCGCGTTGCTGGCGACGCTGGACGTGTCGATCACCAACTCGGCGCTGCCGCAGATCCAGGGCCAGATCGGCGCGACCGGCACCGAAGGTACGTGGATCGCCACCGGCTACCTGATGTCGGAGATCGTCATGATCCCGCTCGCCGCATGGCTGACGCGGGTATTCGGCCTGCGCCGCTTTCTGATCGGCACCGCGCTGATGTTCACCGCGTTTTCGATGTTCTGCGGCTTGTCCTCCAGCCTCGGTGCGATGATCGCCGGGCGCATCGGCCAGGGCTTCGCCGGCGGTGCGATGATCCCCACCGCGCAGACCATCGTGCGCACGCGCCTGCCCCCGCACCAACTGGCGATCGGCACCACCATGTTCGGCATGACCGTGATTCTCGGCCCGTTGCTGGGCCCGGTGATCGGCGGCTGGCTCACGGAAAACATCAACTGGCGCTGGTGTTTCTTTCTCAACCTGCCCATCAGCATTGCGCTGATCACCTTGCTGATCACCGGCCTGCCGACCGAGCGCATGAACCTGCAACGCTTTATCAGCGCTGACTGGTTGGGCATCCTCGGCCTGGCCATGGGTTTGAGTTCGCTGACCGTGGTGCTCGAAGAAGGCCAGCGCGAACACTGGTTTGATTCGCTGCTGATCATCTGGCTGAGCATCGCCACCGTCACCGGGTTCTTCCTGATTGCCCTGGGGCAACTGCGCTCAACAACCCCGATCCTGCGCCTGCAACTGGTGCTCAACAAAAGCTTTGGCAGCGTGCTGTTGATCGGCACAGCGGTCGGCGCCGGCATCTATGGCACGGCGTACCTGGTGCCGCAATTCCTGGGCATTTTGTCGGGCTACAACGCGCAGCAGTCGGGCGCGATCATGCTGTTATCGGGGATTCCGGCGTTTGTGTTGATGCCGATTCTGCCAAGAATGCTGGGCCGCTACGACCTGCGCTGGATGGTCGGCGCCGGGCTGTTGCTGTACTGGGCCAGTTGCTACGTCGACACCACGCTCACCACTGACAGCGTTGGCCATGACTTTATCTGGTCGCAACTGCTGCGCGGGTTCGGGCAGATCCTGGTGATGATGCCTCTAAGCCAATTATCCATGCGCTCGGTGCAAACCCACGAAGCCGGGGACGCTGCCGGGCTGTACAACATGTCGCGCAACCTGGGCGGCACCATCGGCCTGGCCCTGCTCGGCGTGTTGATGGACCGGCGCAGCCACTTTCACGACGACATGCTGCGCGAAGGCGTCCAGGCCAACAGCCAATTGGCCCAGGACCACATGGCAAGCAGCACCGCCAGCTACCTGGCACAAACCGGTGATGCGTCCACCTCACAGCTGCAAGCCTTCGCGCAACTGGCCAATGACATCGCGCGGCAAGCCTCGGTCATGGCCTACAACGACTCGTTTTATCTACTGGGACTGGCGATGCTGGCGTGCCTGCCCCTGATCTTTATTCTGAAAAAGCGCACGGTAACCCGATGATCCCTCGCAAGCTTGCTCTTCTGTTCAACGTTGCGCTGCTGTCCGCCTGCACGGTCGGCCCCGACTACCAGGGTGCCCCCAACGTTGCGCCAAAAACCCTGGCGGCCGGGCGCCTGCCGCATGCCGATAACACCTCCGCTGGCGCACCCGCTGTCGCGCAGTGGTGGCGCACGCTGGGCGACGCGCAGCTCAACGAACTGGTGGACAAAGCCCTGCGCAACAGCCCCGACATCGCCACCGCCCAGGCCCGGTTGAAGCAATCGCGCGCCAGCCTTAGCGGCGCACAGGCCAACGCGATGCCCAAGGTCAGCGGTGATGCTGCGATGCTCAAACTGCGCTCGCCCGACACCTCCGCGCTGGGTGGCAACAGTGGCGGCGGCCGCGGCCCGCTGAACCTCTACCTCGCCGGCTTCGATGCCAGTTGGGAAGCCGACCTGTTCGGCGGCACCCGTCGCGCCGTCGAGGCTGCGCAGGCCGAAGCCGACGCGTCCCAGGCGCAACTGGCCGATGCCCAGGTGCAACTGGCCGCCGAAATCGTCCAGGCCTACACCGACCTGCGCGACCAGCAAACACGCCTGGCACTGGTGGACTCCAGCGTCGACATCGAAAACCAGGCCCTGGACCTCACCCAGCAGCGCCGCGAGCGCGGCGTGGCCTCGCAACTGCAACTTGAACAAGTCATCACCCAAGCCGAAAACACCCAGGCCCAGCGCCTGCCACTGCAAGCCGCCATCGTCGAATCCCTCGACCAACTCGGCCTGCTTTGCGGCCTGGAACCCGGCGAACTGGATGGCCAACTCGCCATCGCCCGCGCCCTGCCCGCCTTACCCGGCACCGTGCCGTTGGCCGACCCGGCGGCGGTGCTGAGGGCGCGCCCGGATATCCGCATGGCCGAGCGTAAACTGGCCTCCAGCAACGCACAGATCGGCGAAAAAACCGCCGACTGGTTCCCCAAGCTCAGCCTCACCGGCGACCTGTCCTTCTCCGCCAGCGACCCCGGCCACCTTGCGCGTAAAGACAGCGGCACCTGGCTGGTCCTGCCGCGCATCACCTGGAACGCCCTCGACTTCGGCCGCGTCGCCGCCAGCGTCAAAGGCGCCGAGGCCGGACGCGATGAAGCCTTGGCGCAGTACAAGAGCGTGGTATTGAGTGCATTGCGCGATGCGGATGTGGCCTTGGCACGCTATGGGCATCAGCGCCAGAATGTGGTGCTGCTGCGTAACGTGGAATCTTCGGCAGTACGCGCCGCCGACCTGACACGCCAGCGTTATCGCGCGGGCACGGCCAGCACCCTCGATTGGCTGGATGCCGAGCGCACGCGCTACCAGGCGCAAGAGAGCCGGATATCCGGCGACGCTGAACTGCTGAAGGATTTTGCCTCGCTGCACAAGGCGCTTGGGTTAGGCTGGACGCTGTAAAGGGTTCTACGCACATAAACCAAGGAACAACATGATCACCCTTCGTAAAGCGACAACGGCCGATATCGATACGCTGCGCGAGGTCGGTTGCCAGACCTATCGCGAGCATTTTTCGACGTTATGGTCGCCTGCCGGTATGCACGGTTTTCTTGAGCAGGATTTTTCACCCAGTGCACTGCGCCAGTCACTCGAGTTGCCAGGCAAGCATGCGTGGTTCACTGCTTTCGATGAACAAGGCAACGCCGTCGGGTTTGCCAAAGTGAATTGGTCGGTGCCGGCGCCGTTAACCGCTGAAGTGGGCGCGGAGCTGCAGAAAATCTACCTGCTCAAATCCGCCGCCGGCAGGGGTTACGGCAAACAACTGTTGCAGTGTGTTCGCGATGAAGTGGCGCAACGTGGTGAGCATTTACTGTGGCTGGACGTGCTCAAAACCAACGTCAGTGCACAGGGCTTTTATGAGGCATTCGGGTTTCGGCGCATGGGCGAAATCCCCTTCAGCACGGACCTTGCCGACATCGGGATGGTCGTCATGGGACTTCAATTGAAACAGCAGGCGCAGTGCTAAATGGCCGAACTGATAGAGGGGCTCGACGGGCCCAGAACCGCACAACAAGAACTGTTTTACGACCTTGACGATGCACGCGCAGTTATCGGCTGGTCGGTGGTGGAGCTGACGGCGATGGCCGCGAACGGCCGAACACCCGATGAAGCGGTGGCGCTAATGAAAATGTGTGCATTGCTGGCTGCGCAGCAGGAAAAGCTTGGCGTGTACGCCGAAGAGGTGAAGGCACAGCGTATTGTCCGCGCTGAGGCCTAGCGAGTAATAAAAAAAGGAATATATACATGCCGTTTTCATTGGAAGAAAGAACCGCCTTGATCGCTCTCAAGGGCGTAGGCCCCACCGTGATTACACGGCTGGAGCAGTTGGGCATTGACTCATTGGAAGTGCTTGGAAAGTCGAACGTGAGCGACATTCTGGCGCAAGCATCGGCAGCAGTCGGGTCGACCTGCTGGAAAAACAGCCCCCAGGCACGGGCAGCCATTACCGCGGCTGTGGCGCTCGCGCAAAAAACCTGACAAAAAAGTGTAAACCACAGCCGAAATCCTGCACGTTTTAACGGCCATCACCCATCAATTAAAGGCGAACACCGTAACTGTGGCGAGCAGGCTTGCCCTGCGTTGGGCTGCGAAGCAGCCCCAGTTCGCTCTAACTGACGTGTCACGCCGCCTGAATAGGCTTAGCTCGCAACTCAATCAGTCGATAATCACATCGCGACCTTCCGCCTTCAAACGGGCAAGGTTGTCCTTCATCTGCTGCAACCGCTCAGGCGCATGCCCCTGCCACTTCGTCACCTCAGCCACCACCCGTAGCGGCTCCAACGAGCGATAGGACAGCGTCGGGTTACCGGCAAAATTTCTTATCCGTCACGTTGGGGTCATCCAAGATTGGCCCGGTGGCCTCTACCACGTAAATCCGTTCTGGACCGTCACCCAACGCCAGCTCAGCGCCCCAAATCGCAGCGTCCAACGTGCCCGCGAAATACACCCAGGACAGTGGCTTGCCCGCTGTGAAGTTGGAGGGGTAGCCGACGCGGACGGTGTCGCCTGGCTCCAGGTCAGCCCGGGTGCCGTGGAAGAACTGGCGGGTGAATACGCCGGCAGTAGTGGACATGGCTGGGTGCTCCTTGGAGGAAGGGAGTTGGGGGTAATAACACAAAAAATGGATGAAATGGAGAAGCCAAAACAGTGATGGCACTGTAGCATCACTGCTTTTCTTTTGAGGCCCCCGCGTGAACAAGAAATTTCTATATTGCACTGGCGCGTTCATTCCGTTGGCCGCTGTCGTTTATGCCTTCCCCCTTTACGTCCGTGTTGACCCGTCGATTAAATTCTGGCTTTTCCTTGGGGTTCTGGCGCTCATCGTGATGATCATGCACGTGGCTGCGCACCTTGGCGCACTCGCTGATAACAAAGCGTTTCTGGAGGCAATAAATCGCCTTCCCACCGTGCGCATCACCCACCGACTGACTCGGGAAAACCTGATCAAAAAAATGCAGGCTGGCGTATTGATGCCCTACCCGGCAAAGCGCGGGCGCCTGCCAGAATGGTTCGCCCATTGGATGGATGGCAAACACCCCGCCACCTGGGTATCCATTGGCAAACCTGAAGACGTCAGCCCTGCTCTGCTGGGGTCCGTTCGTCAAAAAGAATGGCCCATGGCAATTTCGTTCCATGTGCCAAGTACAGACATCGTGATGCCACCTGGTTTTCTGAAACACCTGTATGGCTGCTACCAACAGCGGCTGCTCAATACGGTGAAGATCCCACACAACGCCGATCTGTATAAACGCGTCGGGAAAAATTGGCAGTTGCTGAGCCTTCTGGAACGCCAAGCACTGTACGCTCCGGTTGCTACGGCGGTGGCGGCTTAACAAAAGAAAGGGATGGATTCATGTCACTGAACATAGGTCCGTCCCTTCTCTCGGCAGCAGAGCATCAGCGCTGGTCGATTTCGATTTTTTGAGTTGGATCGGGGCTGTACTTTTGGCGTTTTAATTGCGGGTCGCCTTTGGCCAGGCAAAAGAAGAATATCTCCGCCTCCCCGCAGCCGCCGCGCATGGCTCGCGCATTCGCTTGACTGCAAATGCGCGAGCCATGCGCGGGGTTGCGGAACGGCTCTCAAATTGCAGGCAATAAAAAACCCCGTAGACGTTAATCTACGGGGTTTTCAAGAGTGGAGGCCGAGGTCGGAATCGAACCGGCGCAGGCGGATTTGCAATCCACAATTAAAACTCTAAAAATCAATTAGTTAAATAAATTACTTTTCCGCATTTGTGATGTATTTAAACGGCCGGAGACCTTTGTTTGCGCGACGTTGATTTTTCATTGCGGAACTGTTTTTCGCTCCAATCTTGGCTGATCAGCATCGCCGCCGTCGCTTCACCCACTCCCTGAGCTGGCCCTCGACACAACGGCAAGACAGGCAGCTATCGGCCCAAAACATTCCTTCACGAAGAGCAGGAATTGGCTGATTCCTGCTGCCTGCAACCGACACAAGACCGAGCGCATGGGGCTATTTTTTGGGCGCCATAGATCACTCCCCCCATATTTCTTTGAGAAAATCGGGTCCTTGCGTTTTCTTAATTTACCGGTGGCTTCTTTAGGCCAACCGAGTCGCCGGCCTATTCGATGGCTACAAGGCATCTAGATCGATCGGGGCGAAAGCGACAGGCAGTTGCACCTTCACAGCGTCCCGTTGTGCCAGGGGTATCAACATGCCCATGCTCTGATCGAAAGAGTCCAATATGCGCGGCATAGCGGTCAACGGTTGGTCCAAGGGCTCAAAAAAATTATCCCAATGGATCGGGATCACGATTTTAGCGCCCGTCTGGACAACCGCCTCTTGCCAATATTGCGCGACAAACTCCGGGGTTTGTTTACCTAACGTTCCGATGCCAAGGAACACCACATCTGCCCTGACATCCTTGAACTTGCCTGGACTGTAATTACCACTGGCGATCACCAGAAGACGACGGCTGCCATGAGTAATCAGGTACGAGAAGTTTTCGCCAACTTTGAAATCCTCCTGCCGGGCAGGAGTGTGCAGCGGATGATCGATGAAACCTGGTGAGGTGGGATGGGGTGAATGCGGGGTCTCGAAGGCTTTGATTTGAAATTGACCAAACGAAAAAGAATCTCCGTCTTTGATTACCTTGATACGCTCAGGAGGTAATCCGGCACCCATAACGGCGTTGGCAGTCGATGCTGTACCCAATACCGTAGCGCCTGTTTTGAGAGCAACCAAGCCACTGTCCAGGACATGGTCGTAATGCGAATGCGCGACGAATATCGCTGCAAGCTTGGAAATGCCAGCGCTGCGCAAACTTGCATCAATGCGCTGCTCATTAGGCTGTATAGCCGTCAGTAGCACCGAATAAATACTTGGCCGTGAGAAAAAACCGTCCTCCATGATCGCAGTCTCCCCATCATCGAAGCTCAATGTGCCAGCGCCCAGAAAACGCACCGTCAAGTCCGGAGATCCTTGACCGACTTGCGGTCTTAGCGAAGCAAAGGGTTGAACCGAGGGTGATGAGAATTTCCATGCCCCCCAGAGCGTCCCTGCCAACACTGCCATAACAAATGCACAGCCCAACACTTTTTTGCTACGACTCACGCTACATCTCCTGATATTGATATTGAAATGGATAGGCATCGCTGCCCTCCATAGCCGGATCTAGTTTTTTATCTAAGCTGCCCGCCTCATATAAGACGAGACGCAGTAAGCTACGCTGTAAGCGCCCGCTAAGTAAGCGTTTGCCAATCACACTTTGCGATGACGCCAAGACTGTGTCTATATTAAACGGATCGTTTCCCCACGTCTCATATTCGTAATCCAGTCCAGATTGCCAGGTCGGCGGAGTCAGCCCAAGAATATCAATTTCCCTGGTTACTACCCGGCGCTGGTGTCCATGTTTGCAGTAGCGCTACAGCGCTGCCCAGAATTTCAGGCTGTCATCGATTGCTTTGCTGATGGCCGAACCTTCGGGCTCGAGGTCGCACTGGGCGCTCATCCAGGCATGCAAAATATTCATCACCAATTCACACCAAAACCGGCTGTATATCTAGCACTGTCCAAGTTGCTATTATCGGATTTACCCGCGACTACCGCGTGTTCATATTTCAGATTTAAGGAAGCCCATTCCGTGACGCTGTAACGCAAGCCTAGCTCAGAGTCATAAGCATAATATGCTATATCGCTGAGTGGCCTTCCCAGCTCACCCGATGTAAAAAATTCAAACTTTTTTCCAACCAGATATCGTTTGAAGTCCCAGCGGGCAGACGTGAAGTAAAACGTACTACTGCTACCGTCTGAGTACCCGAAACGCATACGATTCAACAGCGCTACGATGGTAAGCTTGCCTAATTGATCGTCCCAGAATTGGTAACCGGGACCGGTGCCAATTTTTCGCCTGGTTATTAGGTCTTCGAACTGATCCTTTTTGTAATTGAAGCCTCCTTCCCAAAGCCAGTTATCGGTTAGGAAACGATCCACGGAGTACTCGGCACTCCAGTTTGCCGTACTTGCAACCTCTGCGTCATCTTCGCGGACGTGAGCAGTCGCGCTATGCCGCCAAGAGCCACTGACAAAACTTGTTTGTGCCGCAAGTTCAACATTTTCACTCTCTGCCTTAGCCTTTTCGGCATGAAGCGCAAGGTCAATGTTCCCCTTCCAAATTGCAGCCGTGAGGTTGGGTTGGGGCTTCATAATCTGGTCGATATTGTTAAGGTCGACAAGACTCAAACCAACGCCCACACCAACTCGCACGTTGCCTTGCGGACCGGTTTGAATCGATTCAACAGTTCCTTGCAACTGGCCCACTTGCTTTACCATGAGCGGCTGTTTGCTTTCCAAAGTTTGAATCTGGTCCTTACTGATCGTTATATCGCCTCCGTAATTCGTACTCAGAACAAGATTTGCGCCCTCCATCAAAATGATGTCTCCGCTAACACGGTCACCATTTTTCAGCATTACATTGTCCGCAGATGCGCACAGTGAAAGAACGCTCACGTAGACAGAGCATGACAATATCACCGCTGTTAATCGCATGACGAACCCACCGGGCTTGAGAAACCTGCCATATGTCACAATTACCGTGTTTTACATTATGAAGAACCGCCCTCCGTTCGCTTTGCAGCGTGAAGTCAGCATCGCAATCTCAATGCCGTCGTTAGCCGCGAGATCTGAGTTTCTAAATAGAGCTATTTAGCTTGACCGATTCGAAATCATACAGGACTGCTGCGCATCACTTATTTACTTGACAGTTGACGCTCATACCAGCATTAAAGAAAACAAGCTATTTTATCCATAGCTTGTTTCGCTTCAGGTATCGGAAGGATTGGCCACACGTGAATCATTCCTCTCCCGATATGCAACTGAACCTCACCTCCAAGCGCCAACGTTTTCTCACAGAAATTAATTGCATCGTGGTGAATAATGTCGCGGGTGCCAGCGAAAATAAGGATCGGAGGTAGATTTTCTGGATCTCCGTTAATCGGACTTACGTAGTTGTGGTCCGTACCAAGATCTCCCGCATACATCATGCCGGCCGCTCTTAAACCTCTCGCGGAGAGCATTGGATCTGACTTCTCGGTTTTTGAAATTAACTCGTTACTCAACGTGACATCCATCCAAGGGCAGATCAATACTAGCTTAGTAGGTTGCACATATCCGATATCTGTTAACGCGAAGCAGAGGGCAACTGCAAGGCCGCCGCCAGCTGAGTCGCCCATTACATTCATTGCGTGACATCGAGCGTTAAAACAAGCAAGCTTATATATAGACAACATGCGAAAAATAACGGTTTTACATTTAGTCTCTGGTGCAAGGGGATAAAGCGGCACTATGATAATATAGCCATATCTTTCGACTAACGTTTGAAGAAAGCGCCAGTGCAGAAACGTAATAGGCCAAACGTAAGCTCCACCATGAAGATAGAAAATATGTTTGGAGCTTGCTTGGTCATCTTTAGGGGCTAGCCTGTAGACTTCGATACCATCAACCATTTGGAGTTCGATGGAGATTTTCTTTTGCATTTTAATAGTTGGTCTTGCAGGGCCCTGCTCTCGTGATTTCCGAAAACTCTTCAGCACTCTATCCAAGGAGCCATAAACTGATTTTCGCCTGACCAGCAAAAGATATGCTATAAGTGCGCGACTTCTAAAACTAGATTTTTGAGGATTAGTTAGCGAGCCCACAATATATTCCAGTATAAATATTATTAAAAATTAAAATAAGTAATCGTTCAAACCAGCGTTGGTCAACCGGTCTAAGCAGTATTCGTTATTGCGAAACGACTCAACATTGGCGAATGGTACATCGCGGAACACTGCCGCCCACTCTCCAATGCCTGCTATTACCGCTTTTCATCGCACTATAGCGAGCTGGCCATCAGATGATTGGCCACCGCTCGATAGGCGGGCAAGGTAGTCGGATCGAAGTTCGAACTGCTAGCCAAGGGGTGCGAGGCATAACGCACAATGACCATTTTCGCCTTGGGGTCGATATACATGCTTTGTCCGTGGAGCCCACGTGCCGAGTAGACGCCATGAGTGTCGTGGGACACCCACCACATGTTGCGATAACTCCAGTTTGGCAGCAGCTCATAGCCTGCCTTGGCGAAGTCTTGCTGGCTGGCGCCCCCACGAATATTCGCGATCACGCTCTTGGGCACTATCTGCTGGCCATTAAACTTGCCGTCCAGGCGCATCATCTCGCCGAAACGGGCCAAGTCGCGCAACGAGGTGTTGAAACCGCCACCGGTAAACGCGGTACCCACCTCATCGACGATCAAGTAGGCGTCCTGCTCGGCCCCCAGCTTGCTCCAGATGCGCTCTTGTAGATTGACTGCGATGGGTTTGCCCGTCGCGCGCTGGATCACCCAGGACAAAACGTCGGTATTGACCGTCTTGTAAGCAAAGGCCTGACCGTGCTCGCCCTCTTTGCGCAGTTTCATCAGGTATTCGGTCACCGCGGTTGCGCCGACGTATCCCTCCGGTCGCGATGTCATATGGGCGGCTCGTAAGTACTCCCAGATTTCCGCTTTGGGGTCGGCGTAGTCTTCCGAGTAGCGAACACCGACTGTCATATCCATTACTTGGCGTACCGTGGCATCGCCAAATGCACTGTCCCTCAACTCCAGAACGTAGTGGCTGACCTTCGCCTGTGGGTCGATACTACCTTCCTCGACCAGCATCGCCGCCAAGGTGCCGATAAAAGATTTGGTGACCGACATGGCAATGTGCTGGCCCTGATCAGTCAACGCGCCGAAGTAGCGTTCATAGACCACTTGCCCGCGGTGCAGTACCAGGATCCCATCGGTGTAGTTGGCCTTCAGTGACTGTTCCCAGGTCATAGTGCGGTCGCTGCCCAGTAGGGTGAAGACCAGGGCGTCGATGTCTCCGCGTTCGGCGCGAGGTAACGGGCTGGCTGCTCCCTTTCCACGCGCGACCTGCACGCTTGGCAACAGCTCGCGCAGATGCGAGAACGACCAGCGCGTCTGGGGGAACTGCAGGATGTTGCTGAATCGCACGACCTTTTCCGGCACCGGCGGTGAACCTTGCATCCAGCCTATGACCTGCGGATCGCTGGCGTCGGCGCTGAGGAACTGCGGCTGGACGTCAGACTGGGCTATAGCGCTGCCCGGCAAGGTTTGCAGAGCGTCTATTTTCACTTGCATTTTAGTCTCCTTCGCACGCTTGATTACTCGGATTGCGTCGCAATCGGGTGGCCAGCAGGCCTTTTCTGTTCACGGCAACCAATTAGACCTAAGGCCGCAAGATCACACGGAGCTCTGTACTCAATTGCAGGTCGTGAATGCCTTTGAAGATCTTCGAGAAGGTCTCACCCTTTTTAAAGTTGAGCCGGCCGTCATCGTTTCAGGGCATCGAAACGCAAACGCACAGGTTGCCAGCCAAGCGCAAACTCTGGCGAATTTTCTGGGAGTGAGGTACAACCGTCCAATGCAAATATGAAGAGCGATTGATGCATTGAGCGACTTAATTGACTTGAAGCGAATTCGTCACCTGGTCTTGCTTGGAGAGGAACTGCACTTCTCCCGGGCCGCGGAGCGAGCCCATCTTTCGCAGACGGCGTTCAGCCGTAGCATCCAATCGCTGGAAAAAGACCTAAAGGTGCGCCTGTTTGATCGGGACACCCGCTCAGTGACGCTGACATGCGCTGGTCACCAGCTCATTGCTCGGGCGCGCGAGATGCTGGCGTGCGCCGACAAGTTGGTCGCGGAGGCCAGCGACATCGCCGGGGGGCAGGGAGGTGAACTCAACTTCGGCGTCGGCATGATGACCGCCAACACCACCCTTCCCAACGTGCTGCTGGCCTTGCGCAAGAGCGCGCCCAAGCTGGTGGTGACCCCTGAAGTCAATTACTGGCATCACTTGGCCAACCAACTGGCACAGGAAGACATCGAGTTTGTCGTAGCGAGCGTGCGGGTCGAGCAGGGGGTAGACCCACGCTTTGACGTTCGGAGTTTGCCGCCACAACCGGCCTCTATCTTCTGTCGCCACGAGCACCCACTGGCTCGACAGGCCGAGCCGGTGACGCATCAGCAACTACTCGCCTACCCGTGGGCTGCTGTGACCACGGACGACGTGCACGCCCGGGCGCTATTCGGAATGCCCTCGACGACACTACTGCCGTGGAAGTTGGTATGCAATGAGCTGAACTGCCTGCGTCAGGCCACGCTGACTAGCGACGCGCTACTGCTCACTTGGCAATCTTGGCTAGCGCCTGATTTGGAGAGTGGCGTGCTGATCGATCTAATCGAAAAAATCCAGCCTGCGATCCCCATACATTTGCGCTCTATCCCGGAAACCATCGTGTTTCATGCCGGCCGTACGTTGTCACCCATCGCCAGAAAAACCATCGCACTGATTATCGACGAGGCAGAAAAACGCCTGCCTGTCGTAACTCAGTCAGCGGCCATCTCGGACTAACTTCAGACTACGGTCGAGCTCCATCTGAGCAAACGAAGCGCTGGTCAGCATGAGAACCGAACTTTCTCTCTTTCCCCTCCGTTGTATGCAGGGCTGACTGACAAAGCAAACCCTTGCTTTGGCGTTCGCCGAAACAAGGAAAAGCCACGGGACTATTATGCCGGTGAAACCGTATGGAACGCGGTATACGCGGAAGCGGTACAGGAGCTCAAGAACGGGATGGATCTGGCCTACCTGACCGGCCAACGTCCCGCCGATGTGCTCAAGATTGCAGCCACCGACTTGAACAATGGCTTTTTGCTGATTGGTCAGGGCAAGACCGAAAAACGTCTCCGTCTTCGTTTGGAGGATGCCGGAATCCAATCCGGCCTGAGTAGCTTTATCGACGACCTGCAAGAACGCCGAGCCGTCAATGGAATCCGAACGTCAACCTTGATAACAAACGCGTCTGGACTTCGGATGAGCCAGCAGATGCTACGTATGACCGCTTCCGGCCGTTGTGGGCGCTTAGGCTCCTTAGTCTCAAGCACAATCCCACGTCCAATCGAGGAGAGGCATAACGATAACGGCGTCTTGAATTTCCCGAAAAAAGGCAGTGTTGCGGAAGTGATCCGAAAAATTGCGAAAGCGATGAGCAAATCTCAGACAATAAAAAACCCCGTAGACGTTAATCTACGGGGTTTTCAAGAGTGGAGGCCGAGGTCGGAATCGAACCGGCGTAGGCGGATTTGCAATCCGCTGCATAACCATTTTGCTACTCGGCCTCAAACGATCAACGCCCTGACTGCTGACATTCACCGCATAAAAACTTGAGTGGGCTGTAAAACCCTGTCTCTACTCTAACTCATTGAATGCATTGAAGTTTTAAATGCTTCGTTGCGTTCGATGGGCGCCATTATGTACGCATTTGCTTTTACCTGCAACCCCTTGATTTCAAAAATATTTCGTATAGTCATCAAGGAGTTGCGGGCCTGCCCTACTCCTGGATGCGCTGTTGCTGATAGTGCGGGTCGGCCTTGATCTGGGCTTCGGTGAAAGGCAGCGCGCGCAGCTTTTTCTCGGAGAAGGCTTGGGTCTGGTCCTTGGCGTGTTTGGATGCGGGGTTGCTGGATTCGGAGAAGGCCAGCACACCCAGTGCCTGGGGGCCTTTGTCGTCGAAGGTGACGATTTGCAGGTAGCTGGTGCCGCTGACGACTTCGCGTTTGCCGTCGGCGCGGGGCACGGTTTGCATGGCGTTGTAGATGCCCAGCTGTTGCGGGCCGCCGTGCATGGGGGTTTGGCCGCTGACCTGGATGTCGCCCCAGCGGGTGGCCTTGAGTTTACTGACCTCTTCACTGGAGGCCAGCATGGCTTCGCGCAGGGCTTTGGCCACCTCGATGTGGTCGATGGCCAGGCCACGGGGGGTGGTCAACGGTTGTGACGAATCGAAAGGCACGCGCCAGGCGTCGGGGATTTGTTGCAGGTGTTCGACCAGGTTAATGAAATGCACCAGGCCGATGCCGCTGTCGAGGTTGGCGTGCTGGTCCCAGGCTTTCAGGCTGGTACACAACGGTTGCAGCGCGGCGGCGTCAGTGCCCAGATGTTTGGCGCAATATTCGAGCAGGTCTGGCATGACTTGTCCGGCGAGATACACCTCGTTGTCCATGACCATGTTTTGCAGGTCGGCCACGCTGATCGGTTGCTTCTCCAGGGATTGCAGGCGTTGCACGGCGAAGCGTGCGCGCGGGCCGAGGCCGATGTGGTCCTGGCTGATCACCGGGGAGAAGCCGTTGAGTGGCGCCTTGGGGTTGGCCAGCCACGCCGAGTCGTTGGAGTGTTGCACGTAGTCGGTGCGCTGCAATTGCGGCAACTGGTCGGCAGCGAAGATGCCCGGTTGCGCTGCACGCGGGTCAACGTCCCAGGCGCAGGCGCTGTGGGCGCCGTCGAGCATGATCATTTGCAGGCCCGCGCGAGGGTCGCTGCATTGCGCCAGTTTGGCGGCGCTGACGTTGGGCACCACCGACAGGTTCATGTACAGGCTCTGGCCCTGGTCGTCGGCGGCCACGGTATTGACCCACGGTATGCCTTGCAGGGTGTGCACCGAGGTTTGCAGGTCTTTAAGGCTGGTGGCGCGGTTCATCGCGTACCACTGTTGCAGCACGCGGTCGTTACCCAGGTTGGCGTCGCGCAGGCTGAAGGCGTAGTGGCTGTCCCAGTCGAGCTTGCCGGGCCATTGCACCACGGGGCCGAATTGCGAACTGTAGACCGTATGAGTGACCTCTTTGAGGCTGCCATCGGGTTGTTTGACTTGGACCTTCACCGCACGATGCTCCATAGCGATGGATTTCCCATCCAGCAGATAACGCGTGGAATCCTTGGGATCGAGGGTCAGTCGATACAGCGTGAAATGCTTGGACGTGTCCACCGTGTGGGTCCAGGCCACGTGCTGGTTAAAGCCGATATTGATCACCGGCAAACCCGGCAGTGCTGCGCCCATCACGTTCAGTTGGCCCGGGATGGTCAGGTGCATCTCATAAAAACGCATGCCACCGACCCACGGAAAATGCGGGTTGGCCAGCAGCATGCCACGGCCATTAAATGAACGATCACGGCCCACGGCCACGGCGTTGCTGCCACGGTCGAGGCTGAAGCGTTGTTGATTGGCTGCTGCCAGTTCAAAGGCCTTCATGCTCGACGGCACAGCGGCAGTCGCGTTAGGCGGCGTGGCGCCGACCAGGGCTTCGGCGAATTGGCCGACACCGCCTTCCACCAGCAGCCTGCGGGTCAGCTTGACCAGGTCTTCCACGACCAACGGGCGCACCCAGGTGGCGTGGCACTGGGTCGGTGCGCCCTGCTCTTTCAGATAACGGTTGTAGCCGGCGACATAGCCTTCGATGCGCTGCTGCATCTGTGGGGTTTGCGCCTTCCAGAATGCGGCAACCGCCTGGGGCGTATTCAGCCAGTTGAAAAACACATCACTGGCCAGGTTGTTGCGCTCTTCGAGGGCCGCCTGGTCCGGGCCGAAAAACCGCGCACGCTCGCCGTTCACCGTGACCACTTCATTGGCCAGCAGGCACAGGTTGTCTTGCGCATACGCGTAACCAATACCGTAACCCAAGCCACGCTCATCATTGGCGCGGATGTGCGGCACGCCGAAGGTGGTGCGGCGAATATCGGCTGAAGCCTGTGTCACCTGTTCACGCGCTGAAGCATTCAGGCTCAGCCCCAGCAACAGCCCTGCCACGCACGCCTTGGACAACCGGTTGGAAATAATCACGCAAGCTCCACAGTCAATTTGGACACCCTTACAAGGGGCAACGACCCCACCGTAAGAACGCAGGCAACCGGGAATAATTTAGCCGCAGCGGGTGTTTTTTAAGGGCGGTCGACGTGTGACAAAGCGGATACCGACAAAATTTCTACATCCAGGACTTCATGATTTCGCTCGCTCGTTCGTCTTATTCAAATAAGAGCGCCATCATTTTCCTGATCAGGCTCTGATAAGGAGTTTTTTGCATGTACAACCCGCAACCGCCCATGGATGGACATTCACCGGCTGCCGACGCCAATTACGGCGGCGGCGCACAAGCGTTCGGCAAAGCGCCGGAGCACGGCAACCAGCGTATCCGCCATTTGCTCAAGTGCTTCGGTTTGCGCACCAGCCTGATCCGGCTGAAGGTCATTGACGCCCTCCTCACTGCTGCCGACAACCAGCGCACATTGGGCGTGCGCGGCGTGCACAGCCATTTGCTGGAGCTGGGCATTCCGTTGTCGTTTCTCAGTGTGCGCGAGGTGCTGAAGCGCCTGTGCAGCGAGGGCGTGATCACCCTCAATGCCGATAAAAGCTACAGCCTCCATGCAGAGGCTGCCAAAGTGCTCGACGGTCGCGCCTGATGCTTTGACCTGGCGCCTTGATAGGCATCAGAAGTGAGGCTTGACCTTGCGACGCATGATGCCGTTGATCACCACTACCACGACGGCAATCGCAATCGCCAGGTACTGGAACGTTTTTTCGCTGATCACGCCGGTGTTTTGCAGATAAGACAGGCCAAACATCGACGCCAGTACTGTCAGGGCGATCAGAATCGAATATTTCAAACGTTGCTTTTGGGTCATGACGGGTTCCTGAAGCTTAAGAATGTATCCACTTTGTATCGCCGAGCATGCCAAGCACATACCCGGTTACGGGGATGGCACCGGTTCGGCAGGGTCATATGTTACAGGCGCTGAGAAATTTTGGCTTGTTCCGCGCCTGATTGAACCTGTCGGTACTTTAGAGGATTTGAAAATGCTCCGTCGAATCACACTGTTGATTCCATTGCTGATCATGTTAACCATGAGCGGCTGCTTCTTTTTCCCACGTGGCGGCGGTGGCGGCTGGCACGACCACGACCATCGCTACGATGGCGGCCGTGGCTACGAGCACCGCTGACACCACGCGCGTCTCGCTTTGCAGTGAGCAAAGCGAGACGCCTGCAGTCAGCCTGCATGCACCCAACGTTGATATAGCCAGCGCGCAAAGGCATCCAGCGCAAACCCCAGCAAGCCGATCACCACCACCATCGCCATCAACTCCGAATACGCCAGGCGGTCACGCGTGTCGAGGATGTAATACCCCAGCCCCGCGCTCACCCCAAGCATTTCGCACGGCACCAGCACGATCCACAAAATGCCAATGGCCAGGCGCACGCCGGTCAACACATGCCCGACTACGCCGGGAATGATCACCCGTCGCAGGGTTTCCCAGCGCGTGGCGCTCAGGCTTTTACTCAGTTGCAACCAACGCGGGTCCAACTGGCGTACGCCAGCGGCGGTGTTGAGCATGATCGGCCACACCGCCGCAAACGCCAGCAGGAAGTAAATCGGCTGATCACCCACGCCCATCAACATCACCACAATGGGCATCCAGGACAGTGGCGAGATCATCCGCAGAAACTGGAACGCCGGTGTGGTGGCGGCCTCCAGGTTGCGCGAACTGCCCACCAGCAGCCCCAACGGCACACCGACCAACAAGGCCAGAAACAGCCCAACGAATATGCGCTTCAGGCTCACCGCGATGTGCAGGTACAGCTCGCTGCGCCCGAGCAATTCCCACAAGCTGCTTGCGGTTGCCGCCAGGGAAAAGCGCGCCGACAAGCCATCGGCGTCGCCAAACACTTTCACGCCCAACCACCACAGCAACAGCAAGCCGGCCAAACCACTCAGCCCCAGCCACCAGCCAGGGATTCTGCCGTTGTTCAAACGCCGATCTCCTCGTGCCGTTCGTAACCGTCGGGCAAGCCGAAGGTTTTCATGCCGCCCACGGACTCGATGGCATTGCGCACGAAGCGGTCGTCCACCAGGTCCTTGGCCACGAACGTTGGGTCCAGGTCAGCGAGGAATTTCTTGTCGCCTTCGATCAAAGTGTCCTTCAAGCGCCGTACCAATTCCTCGGTGTAGCTGGGAAATGGGTACGGCTGGAAGTCGATGCGATGCTCGTCCCAGTTGGCATGCTGGATCGCGCCGTCAGCCAGGTACGCGGCACGGTCGGCGGCGGCCGGGGCCAGCACCTTGCTCAACACCGGCTCGGCGTGCGGTGTATAGCGGTTCGGGCCGTCCTTGGACAGCAGCTTCACCGCCTCTTCGCGGTTATCACGGGTCCACACCTGCGCCTTGACGATGGCATTGACCACCTTCTGCGACCACTCCGGGCGGTTGGTCAGGTCATGCTCGTGCATGAACACCACGCAGCAGGCGTGGTTGCGCCACACATCGCCGGTAAAGCGCTGCACGCGGCCGACCTTGAGGTTTTCCGCCAGGGCGTTGAACGGCTCGGCGACGATGTAGCCGTCAATGCGTTTACTCGCCAATGCCGGCGGCATATCCGAAGGCGGCAACACGATCAGGTTGACCTCATTGGCCGCAATCGCAGCCCCGGCGGCACGCGCTACTGGCGTGAGGCCGTTGTCGCGGAACAGTTGCTGCACCACTACGTTGTGGATCGAGTACCAGAACGGAATCGCCACCGACTTGCCGCCCAATTGCTTCACCTCGGTAATGCCCGGCGAAACCGTCAGGCCCGAACCGCCGACATGGTTCCAGGCCACGACTTTGGCCGGCACCTTGCTGCCGTAGCGCGCCCATACCGTCATCGGCGACAGCAAGTGAATCACGTTGACCTGCCCGGAAATAAACGCCTCGATCACCTGCGCCCAACTGCGCAACAGCACCGGGCGCTCGGCCTTGATGCCTTCGGCCTCGAACAAACCGTTGTTATGCGCCACCAGCAAGGGCGTGGCGTCGGTGATCGGCAAATAGCCGATGCGTACAGGCGCGTCCGGCTCGCTGGCGGCGCGGGCTTGCAGGCTGCTGAGCAGCGGCAAGGCACCGGCGGCACTGAGCACCGCCGAGAGTTTGAGAAAGTCACGGCGCGAGTGCGTAAGGTCATCCAGACACATGTGAAAACTCCTGTTGATCAATGGGGTTGGGTTGAGGGCGGCTCGCCTGCCGTAAGGTTTTCAGAATCTCGATACGCAACGCGCCGATGGCTTCAACCTGCTCTTCGCGCGGTTGCGGCAAATCGATGTGCCATTCGCCCAAGGTCCGCGCCGGGCGGTTGCCCAGTAGCAGGATACGGTCGGACAACAGCAGCGCTTCGTCGATGTCGTGGGTGATCAATACCGCCGCCGAACCCTGCTCGCGGTTGACCTTGAGCAGCAGGTGCTGCATGTCGGCGCGGGTGACTTCGTCCAGCGCGCCGAACGGCTCATCCAGCAGCAACACCTGCGGCTGGCGGGCCAGGCAACGGGCCAACGCGGTGCGCTGGGCCATGCCGCCGGACAACTGCGCTGGAAACTGCTGGCGCGCATGTTCCAGGCCGACCGCCGCAATGGCGTGGTCGACGCGCTGGCGGCGCTGCTCAAGGCTCAAGTGCGGCTGACGGGCGAAATCCAGGCCAAAGGCGACGTTCTTTTCCAGGTTCAGCCAGGGCAACAGGCTAGGGTCTTGAAACGCCACTGCCACCCGTGGATGCGGCCCGGCCAGCGGCTCGCCCAGCACCTGCACGCTACCGCCCTGGGGCGCCTGCAAACCGGCCAGCACGCGCAGCAGGCTGGATTTACCCACGCCGCTGGGGCCGAGGATCGACACCACTTCGCCCGGCTGCAGCTGCAAATCAAACCCTTGCAACACCGGCCCGCTGGCATAGCCCAGGCAAATACCCTCGGCGCTCAGTACCGCCTGACTCATAGGTTGGCCTGACGGTGCAGCTCGGTGCGCAGCTGCACCAGGCTTGGCGTCACGATCGGCACAAAGGCCGACTCGCGCCAGCGCCGTGCAAAGCCACTGCCATGGGCTGTGAGGTAGGCCTTGCCACCACTGGCTTGCAGTTCCAGCTGCACCGCGCTGGCGGCGGTTTCGGCCAGGGCGATGCGCAGTTTGAACAAGGGCACCGGCTCGACGGCAAAACGACCGGCCAACAGGCCGCCTTTGAGTTCTGTGACCAGGTGATCGAGGGTCGCTCGCAAGGCTTCCAACTCGTCACGCAACACCGTGCGTGAGGAGCCCAAATGGTTGGCCACTTCCGCCAGTGAGCGCCTCGCCAGGCCAATGGACATGCCGCACTGCAAACCCAGGAACGCCGGGCGTACGGCCGGCAGAAACTTGCGTGCATCTTCATGCAGCAACCAGTCGCGGCTCAGCTCCACGCCTTCCAGGCCCAGGGCCGCGGTATTGCTCGATTGCAGGCCCATCAGTTCCAGGTCACGCGAACGCTGCAGCCCTGCGACCGAATCCGGGATGGCCAGGATAAACGGCGCGCCGCCGCCGGCATGCTCAATCGCCGCCGCCGCAACAAAACCGTTCTTGCGCAGGTTGGTCACCCAGTGCAGGCGGCCGTTGAGGGTCCACCCGTCCTCGGTCGGCTCCGCGCTGATTTGCAGGGTCTCGATGCCGGACAAAAACTTCATCGCGTTCGACAGCCCGGTCGCCCCGGCCAGCTTGCCGCTGAGCAGGTCCGGCAACAGTTGCTCGCGCAGCCGCTCATTCGGGCTCTGCAACAAATATTCGATAAAAGAGCGCTGGCCCCAACACACAAACGCCGCCGCCAGGGAATGGCTGGCCACGTTGGCAATGGCTTCCACCGCGCCGGTCACATCACCGCCCAAGCCGCCCAGCGCCTTGGGCACGCCAATGCTTAATACATTCGACTCTGCCAGCCTTGGCAGCACTTCCTGTGGATCGCAACTGCCCACATCCAGGGCCTGCGCTTGAACATCGAGCCAACGGCTCAAGATAGGGTCAAGCATTCGTTTCTCCTTTTTACAGCAGGTGGACCATCGCCGATTCAGCTTGCCGGTTTTTCCCAACGGTATTGCGCCAGCTCCGGGTTCAGCGGGGTACGGGCAAACACGTTAGCGAAGTTGCACAGGGTTGCCAGGCTGACGCCCAAAATAACTTCCAGCGCCTGGCCCTCGGTATAACCGGCGGCGCGGAACGCTTCAAAACCCGCGTCGCTGACATCGCCACGGGTGGCGATCACTTCGCGGGTGAACGCGGCGAGTGTCTCATAACGGGCGTTGGGCAATTCACCGCGCTGGCGCAGGGCGTCAATCACGTCTTCGGGCAGCTTGGCTTTATTGCGCGCCACGGCGGTATGGCCGGCCACGCAGAAATCGCAGCCGTGGGTGGTGGCGGCAATCAGCTGCACCACTTCGCGGTCGGCCAGGCTCAGCTCAGACTTGGCGTTGAGCCCGGACACGGTGATGTAGGTTTCCAGCGCCGCCGGTGCATTGGCCAACACGGCGAGAAGGTTGGGAATGAAACCCGAGCCTTTGAGGGCATTTTCCAGGAAGGGCTTGGCCGCTTCCGGAGCGGTTTCGGGGGTGAGCAACGGTACACGGGACATGGAGTGGTCTCCTGATGGGTTCATCGCCTAAGTCTGTTGGTTATAAAAAAACGCCTCAATAGGCTAAAGTAGCGATTACTTGCTCTAGAGTCTTTCCGTTAGATGAATTCGTCCAGTGCGCTCGTTGATTGGTTATTAGACAGCCTCGAACTCAACACCAGCCTGTTCCATGTCGGCCGCTATTGCGGCGCGTGGCATGCCAGCACCCATGGGCTGGCCAGCGCGAGTTTCCACCTGATTGTGCAGGGCCAATGCTGGTTGCATATTGACGGCGAACCCCTTCCCCATCACCTGAATAATGGTGATGCGGTGTTTCTGCTGCGTGACCTCGAGTATCGGCTGTCTGGCGAGGCCACGGCCGCGGCAGCGCAGGAATGCCCGCGCCGACCGATGCTGGCGCTGGACAGCAACGCCGAAGATGGCGTCGGCCTGGTCTGCGGTTTTTTTCACTTCCATTCCGGTTTGTCGGCGATGATCGTCGACGGCTTGCCCGCCTGGATCATCCTGCGCGCCGGCGACCCATCGCTTACTGCCGCGCGTAATCTGTTCGAATTGATCCTGCAAGAGTGCGAGCGCGTCCCGGCGCCCTCCTCGGCATTGCTCGAGCGTTTGTGCCATTTATTGTTTCTGTATGTGCTGCGTCAGCAAGTCATCGATAACAGCGAACTGGGCGGTCTGGCGGCACTGGGCCGACAACCGGCATTCGCCGAGTTGCTCGAGCAATTGATCGCCCGACCGGCAGACCCATGGACCCTGGAAAGCATGGCAGCCTGCACCGGTTTGTCGCGCTCGGCATTTTTCAAGCGTTTCAGCGAGCTGTGCGGGCAATCGCCGGGGCAGGTGCTGTTGATGATGCGCATGCGCCATGCCTGCCGCTTGTTCAAAGAAGACATGACCGTGGCCGATGTGTCACTGGCGGTGGGTTATCAGTCGGTGGCAGCGTTTACTCGGGCGTTCTACAAGACCACCGGCCAGCAGCCTGGGGCTTATCGCAAAGGTCAATGGCGGAATTAGCAAACAGGAAAGCTGGAAATCGCATGAAAACGCACCACACAACAGGCCCGGCTCACGTGCCGATGTGGCGGTGGTGTATTGCGATCCGACCGTTTTAGGCGATGAGAGAAGCTTCCTGTTTATACCTCCAGTCGTGAAATGGACCGGCCTTTGCGCAAGCGCTACCTGGTCTGACCCTCTACGGCCGATCATCACCGGACGAACGACATATCCAGTCGCAAGCTCTGCGCGGTTGCCAGGAACGCTCTTGCATCGATCGCCCACGTAAGAGGAGCCCTGACATGCGGTCAGGTTTATACCTTGGTTATCGAGAAGGACATCACCATGCTCTCTCCCTACGCTCACGCCCCAGCAACCGCGCGTCACCTTGTGCCAAGCGTCGAGCCGGTCAAGCCCAAACCTTCACCCTATGATCCACCCGCCGACCTGTCACCGGGCGCGCGAGACGTCAGGACACACATACTGCTCCAAAAAGGCGATATGACCTTTAGCCGCGAAATCACCTGGAGCACGGCGTACCCCGGTAAACCTAAGATTGTTGCCAATCAACTTAAGGTGGAAACCGGTAACGACGACGACATCATTCGCGTGCGCAGCTGGCCAGGTGACAAGTTGCAGTTCATCGTCAACGGACAGTCGTATGTGGTCGATATCCCACCCCAACAAAGCTTGAACAACAACCTGTTGATCAAGACCAATGGCGGTAATGACACAGTCATCGTCGAGGATGACGTCAAGCATTACGTGTTAATCGAGGGGGGTGATGGCGACGACAGACTCCAGGCCGGCGCAGGCCCGACCGGACTCCTTGGGCAGGACGGCAACGATACGCTGCGCTTGGGCAGTGGCTTTGGCGTTGCACAAGGTGGCGACGGCAACGACAGGCTGTACGGCGGCAGCGGCCCTACCATTCTGTTCGGCGAGGCTGGCGACGACCACCTCCAGGCCGGGTTCAGCAGCGCGCATAAATGGAACCTTCTCAATGGTGGTCCCGGCGACGACACGCTCTTGGGTGGGAGTGGGGACAACTACCTGCACGGAGAAGGCGGCGACGACGAATTGGTGGGGCATGACCGTACGTCGTTCTTCACCGGCGAAGGTAATGACCGCATTCGGAATAATCGGAGCAAGGACCGTATTTTCGCTGGCGCCAATGATCACTTCGACACCACGCAAGGCTCGGCTTTCACTGAGGTGAAACCGAGCACCACTGGCCAATAAGGTCAGCTCAAGGGGTGACCTTGCAGTGGCGAACACCGGCAAGGTCACCGTTGCCCACTCACTTTGCACCATCGTACCTAAAGCTCCTTCTCTCCAAGCCGATAGCCCTACGAAGCTCTAACAAAGCCGCGTCGATAATAACGCTTCGTAAGGACGATCCCATGCCCCCTCTGCGCTCCATCCAAACCCGCTACACCTTGTTTCTGGTGCTGTTCGTCCTGCTGATATTGGTGTTGACCGTTGTCGGTATCGGCCAGTTGGTGGCCCCCACGCTGCGCCATACCGAAGAACAGGTGGTGCTCAACCGCGTCGCCGAAGTGGCTGAGCGCATCCAGGGCGAACTGAACAAGGTTCAAGCCCAACAACGCAGCATCACCCAAACCATTCCCCTGCTTGACAGCGATGCCATCGACAAGGTGCTGCCCGGCCTGGTGGACCAGTATGGCGAGCTGAAAGTCTTCGGCGGCGGTATCTGGCCACTGCCCAACCAGCGCGCCCCAGGGCGCAACAAGTTCAGCACCTTCTGGCACCGTGATGCGTCAGGCAAACTGGCGGTCAACACGTTCTGGAACAGCGACGCTGCGCCCAACTACTACGACCAGAGCTGGTACAAAGGCGGCCTCGCCTCGCCGCGCGGCCAGTGCGCCTGGGCCGCCGCCTACAAGGACGACGCCAGCCAGGAGCCACGCACCAACTGTGCCATGGCTATTCAGCGCGATGGCGCAGCCTATGGCGTGGCCACCATTGACGTAACCCTGGGGTTCTTCAATGAGCTGGTGGCCAGCAAGGAAAAAGACATCGGCGGCCAGATGCTCATCGTTGAAGGCGACGGCAAGATCATCAGCAACAGTTCGCGCATCAGCGGCCCGGTGGTGTTGAAGAACATCAGCGAACTGGCTGGCACCTCGGCGTTTGCCGCCCAGGTGAGTCAAGCCCTGGCCCATCGTGACCAAGGGCTTGTGCGTAACGAGTTCGACAACCAGGGCGTGGCCAGCACCTTCTACCTGCGCCCGATCGAGGGCACGCCGTGGTTCCTCGCCACCGCCCTGCCGACCTCGTTGATCACCGCCCAACGCGATGACGTGCTCGGCAGCCTGGCCCTGCTGCAAATTCCCATGGTGTTGCTGCTGGTGCTGCTGGCCGCCTATGCGATCCGCCAACTGGTGCAGCGCATGAAGTCGTTGAAGACCAATATCGATGCCTTGTCAGCCGGCGACGCCGATCTGACGCGGCGCATCACCATTCGCGCCGAAGACGAACTGGGCGCCATCGGCCATTCGGTCAACCACTTTATCGTCTACTTGCAGAACATGATTGGTGAAGTGACCCAGGCCACGGGCGCCATGTCGTCGAGCCTGGCGCAACTGCAGCAGACATCGGCCCACACCAACCAGATCCTGGTGCGCCACGCCTCGGAGACCGACCAGACCGTCACCGCCATCACGCAAATGAGCTCGACTGCCGACACCGTCGCGCAAAACGCGGCGGAAACCGCCTCGTTCACCCAGCGCGCCAACGAGCATGCCGACCGCTCCCGCGTGGTGGTGGGCGAAGCGTCCACCAGTGTCAGCGCCTTGATCGGCGAAGTCGCCAGCGCCACCCACACCGTGGAGGCCATGCGCCAGGACGCTGCACGCATCACCGAAACCCTCGGCGTGATCGGCGCGATTGCCGGCCAGACCAACCTGCTGGCCCTTAACGCAGCCATTGAAGCAGCGCGGGCTGGCGAGCAAGGCCGTGGTTTTGCGGTGGTGGCCGATGAAGTACGGGCGCTGGCGGCACGGACCCAGGCCAGCACCTCGCAGATCAACGAGATGCTCGCGCGCCTGACCACCGGCGTGAGTTCGTCGGTGGCGGCCATGGAAAACACCCAGGCCAGTTGCCAGTCGGCGGCGGATGCCACGGCACGGGTGAACACCGGGCTGGATGAGATGGCCGGTTCCGTCAGCCATATCAATAACCTCAGCACCCAGATCGCCACGGCGGCCGAGCAGCAAAGCGCGGTGACCGAGGAGATCAACCGCAGCATGGTGCAGATCCGACAGATGGTCGATGAGTTGGTAGAAAGTGGCCACGCCACCCAAACCAACACTCAGAGCCTGTTGGATGCCAATGGCCGGGTCATTGCATTGATGGGCCGCTTCAAGGTGCGCTGATAAAAGACTGAGACACTCCCGTGCAATGCGCGGGAGTGGGACTATTCTGACAGTTCTCAGGACAAACTCTCGCCACACAGGAGGTGTGTCATGCATGCAGCTGAGCATTCGGCCCGCTTGGAGCGGATCAGTCAGGAACGCTTCATCCAGGCGCCAATCGAGGTCATCTACGACTATGTGACCCAGCCGGATCGCTGGCACGAGTGGCACCCCACCTCCCTGAGTGCCGACACCGGCACCACCGGCTCACTGCCGGCCGGCACGCGCTTTACCGAAATCATCGACCTGCTGGGCGTGCGCGTCCCCATGAGCTATCGCGTACAAATCGCCCGCCGCCCCAGTGAATTCAAGACCGTGTTCACCTCCCTCGCGGTAGACGGTTCGATTCACTACTTCCTGCAACCCCACCGTGGCGGCACGCTGTTCAAACGGGTGCTCACCTACGAGACCGAATTGCAATTGGCCACCTTGCACGCGCGCATGATCGACCTGTCGACCATTGCGCTGGACCAACTCAAGCACCGCCTTGAAAACGCGGCTTTCGTATAATTTAGAAACATTACTGCCACCCCGCTCACCCTGTGGGAGCTGGCTTGCCTGCGATGACGTCGTCATGATCGCCGCAAAATCCCGACGCCGTCCTCTTGCCCACGAGCCCCACATGAAAAACCCCCTGCGACTGGCCCTACTTTGCGCCCTGTTCACCACCACACTGGCCCAGGCGGCCGACCTGATCCCAATCGACGTGCACCGCGATGCCAACTGCGGTTGCTGCAAAAAATGGATCAGTCACCTTGAAACCAACGGTTTCAAGGTTAATGACCATGTCGAAGCCGATATGAGCGCCATCAAGCAGCGCCTGGGCGTAGCGCCGCGCCTGGGCTCGTGCCATACCGCCGTGATCGACGGCAAGTTCGTCGAAGGCCATGTGCCCGCCGAGCAGGTGCTGGCACTGCGCGAACGCGATGATCTGCTAGGCATTGCCGCGCCCGGCATGCCCATGGGCTCGCCCGGTATGGAAATGGGTGACCGCCGCGAGGCCTACCAGGTCATCGGCCTGACGCGCGACGGTCAGGATGTGGTGGTGGCTGACTACCCGGCCCACTGATTAATGCTCGCCGGTTACCTGGGGCTGTTTTTTGCCGCCTTTGGCGCAGCAACCTTGTTACCACTGCAATCGGAAGCCGTGCTGGTTGGCTTATTGCTCAGCGGCCACTATAGCCTGTGGCTGCTGCTGGGTATTGCGACGGTGGGCAATGTCCTGGGGTCGGTGGTCAATTGGTGGCTGGGCCGCTGGGTTGAACACTTCAAGGATCGCCGCTGGTTTCCGGTCAGCGCAAAGCAGCTCGACAAGGCCAGTCGCCATTACGAACGCTGGGGGCACTGGACGTTATTGCTCAGTTGGGTGCCGATCATCGGTGACCCGCTGACCTTGGTCGCTGGGGTAATGCGCGAACCGCTGTGGCGGTTTTTGCTGTTGGTCACGCTGGCCAAGAGCCTGCGTTATGGCGTGCTGACGGCGCTGACCCTGCACTGGGTGTTAATCCCCACTTAATCCCCTCGCAACAGCATCCGGGCATTCCTTCCGGAGCCCTGTTCATGTCGCTAATCCGCGCCTTTTGCATCACCGGCCTGCTCACGGCGAGCGCCGCTCCCGCCCTCGCCGCTGCTCCCCTTGCCACTACCTATGGCCCCGAGCTGCAAGGCTTTCAATACCCTTACCCGGTCGAACATTTCAGTTTCCAGTCCCAAGGCAAAACCCTGCAAATGGGTTATATGGACGTGCCCGCCAAGGGCCGTGCCAATGGCCGCAGCGTGGTGTTGATGCACGGCAAGAACTTTTGCGGCGCCACTTGGGAAGAATCGATCAAGGCCTTGAGCGAAGCGGGTTACCGTGTGATCGCGCCGGACCAGATCGGGTTTTGCACCTCCAGCAAACCGGACCACTACCAGTACAGCTTCCAGCAACTGGCGATCAACACCCACCAACTGCTGGAGAAACTCGGCGTTCAGAAGGCCACCCTCATCGGCCATTCCACCGGCGGCATGCTCGCCACCCGTTATGCACTGCTGTATCCGCAACAAACCGAGCAGTTGGCACTGGTTAATCCCATCGGCCTGGAAGACTGGAAAGCCTTGGGCGTACCGTATCGCAGCGTCGACCAGTGGTATGAGCGCGAGTTGAAACTCAGCGCCGACGGCATTCGCCAGTATGAACTCAACACTTACTACGTCGGGCGCTGGAAACCGGAATACGAACGTTGGGTCGACATGCTTGCCGGCCTCAATAATGGCCCGGGCCATACCCAGGTCGCATGGAACTCGGCGCTGATTTACGACATGATCTTCACCCAGCCGGTGTACTACGAGTTCAAGGATTTGCAGATGCCCACGCTGCTGTTGATCGGCACGTCCGACACCACCGCCATTGGCAGCGATATCGCGCCGCCGGCGGTCAAGGCCAGGCTCGGTCACTACGACGTGCTGGGCAAGCAGGTGGCCAAGCTGATCCCCCATGCGACCCTGGTGGAGTTCCCGGGCCTGGGCCACGCACCGCAGATGGAAGAACCGGCGCAGTTTCATAAGGCACTGTTACAGGGGTTGAATGCCCTTTAATCCAACCTTTTTCGAGGCACTCCTGAATGTCGGTACAGATCGCAGTCATTGATGATTGGCAGAATGTGGCCAGTGGTGTGGTGGATTGGTCGGCATTGGCGGCGGTGGGCCAGGTGCATTTTCTGCACGATTACCCCGCCGATACCGCCACGATGGTTGAACGTTTGCAGGGGTTCGACGTGATTTGCCTGATGCGCGAGCGCTCGACCTTCGATCAGGCCCTGTTACAAGGCCTGCCCAAGCTGAAACTGCTGGTGACCGGCGGCATGCGCAACGCGGCTATCGACATAGCCGCCGCTAAAGCCCTGGGCATCCAGGTGTGCGGCACCGACAGCTACAAGCAGGCAGCGCCGGAGTTAACCTGGGCGCTGATCATGGCCTCGACCCGCAACCTGCTGGCCGAAGCCAACTCACTGCGCGCCGGCGGCTGGCAGGTCGGGCTGGGTGGCGATCTGTATGGCAAAACCCTGGGGGTTCTCGGACTGGGCAGCATCGGCCAGAAGGTTGCGCAGTTTGGCCAGGCATTTGGCATGCGCGTGATTGCCTGGAGCGAGAACCTTACGCCGGAGCGGGCCGCAGAGGCGGGTGTGAGCTGGGTCAGCAAGCGTGAGTTGTTCGAACAGGCGGATATTCTGAGCGTGCATCTGGTACTCAGTGAGCGCAGTCGCGGCCTGGTGGATACGCAGGCGCTGGGTTGGATGAAACCGAGTGCGCGCCTGGTCAATACCTCACGTGGGCCGATTGTGGATGAGCAGGCGCTGATCGAGGCGTTATCGGCCGGGCGACTGGCGGGGGCCGCATTGGATGTGTATAGCGAAGAGCCACTACCGGTTGATCATCCCTTCCGGCGCTTGCCGAATGTGTTGGCCACGCCCCACGTCGGGTATGTGAGTGAACAGAATTATCGGCAGTTTTATCAGCAGATGATCGAGGACATTCAGGCCTGGGCCAGCGGGACGCCGATTCGCAGCCTATAAGCGGCATCGCAAGCAAGCTTGTCTTGGCATTCAGGCTTGTTGTGGCATGCAAGCTTGTTGTGGCGAGCAGGCTTGCCCTGCGTTGGAGCGCGCAACGCTCCCAAATCGCCCAATCGGTGCATCAGATAGGCCGGGTGTGCTCATTATGGGGCTGCTGCGCAGCCCAACGCAGGGCAAGCCTGCTCGCCACAACAAGCCTGCTCGCCACACCAGCTCTTTTCACTTCAATTACCCGCCGTTCTCCCAGAATCACCGCAAGTTCCGAACGGTGCATATCGTTACAAGTTTTTTGTCCTACAAAAAACCCCTAGAAACCGTACAGTCTCTGGGATCTGTCCTAGACTGATGACCGATGGGTCCGTTTCAAAACAAAAACCCCGCAAAAAATCGAAACTTTACAACTCTGCCGCAGGTCAAGTTTTTAAGGGAGACGAGCGCAGGCGCTTCAGCCGAACGCCCGTCCATCCACTCTTTTTTCGCAATGGGTGCAACTGGCATACGCCTTGCCAGCTTGTACTGTGCTTGTGCGCCTGGCCGCAGGATGTGGCCAATCGGAGCCGATGGCAGCGGGCCATCAGCCGACCAAACATGTAGGAGAGAACTATGATCAGTGCTGCAGTCGATACTCAGGGAGAGCGTTTTAGTCAGCCGGCAGGGGGACCGACTTCGTTGGCCGACCTGCCCAACACTGTGCGGCCGATCGTGAGTCAGAACCCTAATCGTAAGAAAGTCCTGTTTGTGACGTCCGAATTCGCCGACCTGGTGAAAACCGGCGGCCTGGGCGACGTCTCCGCTGCCCTGCCCCGCGCCATGGCGCACCTGCATGATGTGCGCGTGTTGATCCCGGGCTACCCGCAGGTAATGGAAAGTGACAACCCGATCCATATCATTGGCGAGCTGGGCGGGCACGCAGCGCTGCCGCCGTGCAAGATCGGGCGCATGGACCTCAAGGATGGCCTGGTCATCTATGTGCTGATCTGCCCCGAGCTCTACGAGCGTGAAGGCACGCCCTACGGCGCCAACAATGGCCGCGACTGGCCGGACAACCATATCCGCTTCGCTCGCCTGGGCCTGGCCGCCGCCGACATGGCCGCCAACCTGGCGCAGATCCACTGGTGCCCGGACCTGGTGCACGCCCATGACTGGCCGGCTGGCCTGGCGCCGGCTTATATGCACTGGCGTGGGTCGCGCACCCCCACGCTGTTCACCATTCATAACCTCGCCTATCAAGGTGTGGTCAGCCTGGCGTCGACCCCGGAATTGGGCATTCCACCCCATGCCCTGCAACAGGAAGGCATGGAGTTCTACGGCAAGATGTCGTTCCTCAAGGCGGGCATGGCGTATTCCAGCCATATCACCACCGTGAGCGCGACCTACGCCCAGGAAATCACCACCCCGGAATTCGGCTGTGGCCTCGACGGCTTCCTCGCCAGCAAGACCCAGCAAGGCCTGCTCAGCGGGATTCCCAATGGCATCGACGAGAGCTGGGAAACCTCCACCGACACGCATCTGACCCATAACTTCAATATTGGCGACTGGGAAGGCAAGGCGGTGAACGCCGCCCATGTGCGCGAACTGTTCGGCCTGCACGAGTCCACCGGCCCGCTGTTCGCGGTGGTATCACGGCTGGTGTACCAAAAAGGCCTGGACCTGACCGAAGCGGTCAGCAGCTTTATTGTCGAGAACGGTGGCCAGATCGCCATCATCGGCCGTGGCGAGCCGGAAGAAGAACACGCCATGCGCGAACTGGCCCTGCGCTTTCCTGGCCAGGTCGGGGTGCGCATCGGCTTCAACGAAACCGATGCACGGCGCATGTTCGCCGGCAGCGATTTCCTGCTGATGCCCTCGCGCTATGAGCCGTGTGGCTTGAGCCAGATGTACGCCCAGCGTTTCGGCTCGCTGCCGGTGGCGCGCAATACCGGCGGCTTGGCGGACACCATCGAAAATGGCGTCACCGGCTTCCTGTTCAATGAGTCCACTGTCGAGAGCTATAAAGAAGCACTGAGCCGCGCGTTCAGGGTGTTTGCCAATAAAGGCCTGCTTAACGCCATGCGCAGCCGCTCCATGACCCAACCGTTCAACTGGTGCCAGGCGGTGGAACCCTACGCCGAGCTTTACGAGCAACTGGTGGCCAAGGCCCTGGGGAAACCCACGAAGTAATTTTTTGGTTGTTGTTTCAAAGAAGGGAGGTCTTCATAGATGCCGTCACGGACTCTGGAAACCTGGCCCCACGGCGCAATCATGCTGGACGCGCAACACACGCGTTTTGCCTTGTGGGCGCCAGACGCGTTTTATGTCAGCGTTGAATTGCAAGACGGCAAGTCCATCGCCATGCTGCCCCAGGCAGATGGCTGGTTCGAGGTAGAAACCGAGTGCCCGGCGGGCACTTGTTACCGCTACAACATTGATGGCGAACAGGACGTGCCGGACCCGGCATCCCGGGCCCAGGCACTCGACGTGCACGGCTGGAGCGTGGTCGTCGACCCCCTCGCCTACGAATGGCGACACAGCCAGTGGCAAGGGCGCCCTTGGCATGAGGCGGTGATCTACGAACTGCATGTGGGCGCACTGGGTGGCTATGCCGGCGTGCAAAAGCACCTGCCACGCCTGGCCGAACTGGGCGTGACCGCCATTGAACTAATGCCGCTGGCGCAATTTCCCGGCGAGCGCAATTGGGGCTACGACGGGGTGCTGCCCTACGCCCCGCAAGCCTCCTATGGCTCCCCCGAACAACTCAAGGCCCTGATCGACAGTGCCCACGAACACGGTTTGGCGGTGATCCTGGATGTGGTCTACAACCACTTCGGCCCCGATGGCAATTACCTGGGCCAGTACGCCCAAGGCTTCTTTGAAGAAGACGTGCACACGCCGTGGGGCGCCGGGATTGATTTTGATCGCCGTGAGGTGCGCGACTTTTTCCTCGACAACGCACTGATGTGGTTGCTCGAGTACCGCTTCGACGGCCTGCGCCTGGACGCGGTACACGCCATCGACAACCCCGGTTTCCTCAAGGAACTTGCGCAACGGGTACGCCAGCAGGTGGACACCGGCCGGCACGTGTGGCTGGTGCTGGAAAACGAACTCAACCAGGCTCGCCTGCTCAAGCACGACTTTGATGCGCAGTGGAATGACGACTTCCATAACGTACTGCACGTACTGCTCACGGGCGAAACGGATGCGTATTACAGCGACTTCGCACAAGCCCCCACCGAGAAACTCGCGCGCTGCCTGGGCGAAGGTTTTATCTACCAAGGCCACACCACCCGTCACGGCCATGCGCGCGGCGAACCCAGTGGTGATCTGCCACCCAGCGCCTTCGTGGCGTTTTTGCAAAACCACGACCAGGTCGGCAACCGCGCCTTGGGCGAGCGCCTGCACCAACTGTGCTCGCCCCAGGCGCTGAAGGCGGCCACCACCTTACTGCTGATGTCGCCGATGATTCCGCTGATGTTTATGGGCGATGAAGTCAACGCCGAGCAGCCGTTCCTGTTTTTCACCGATCATCACGGTGAGCTGGCCGAAGCCGTGCGCGAAGGCCGACGCAACGAATTTGCCGATTTCGCCGCGTTTAAAGACCCTGAGCGGCGCGAACAGATCCCTGACCCGAATGCGCTGCCGACTTTCCTGCAGTCGGCGCCCCGCTTCACCGAGAACGAACACGCGCAGCTTTACCGTCAGCTGCTGAGCCTGCGCCATCGGCACATCGTGCCGCACTTGCCCGGCAGCGTGGCCCTGGGCGCGCAGGTACTGGCCGACGGCGCCGTCACCGCGCGCTGGCGCCTGGGCAACGGCAGCCTGTTGCAGATTGACCTGAACCTGGGTGCCACGCCGCTGGATCACCCGGCGCCGCCGCACCTGCTATTCGAGACGTCTGCCCATGAAGGCGCGCAACTGGCGCCGTTCAGCGCACGCGTCGCCTTATCCCCTGTTGGAGATCACCCTTGAGCGAAGCGAACCTGGAAATACTCGCCAGCCGCGCGGGCCTGGCCGTCGATTGGATCGACGCAAACGGCCGCCCGCAACATGTCGAACCCGCCGCCTTGCGTGCCGTCCTCAAAGGCCTGGGCCACCCGGCCGATACTGACGCCGAGATCAATGCCAGCCTGCTCGAAATGGAACGGGTGCAACAAGACAAGCACCTGCCACCGCTGATGACCGTGGACACCGGCGCGGGTCTGGACCTCGCGCATTACTTCGCCCCGGACACACCGTGCCGCGTCAGCCTGGAACAGGGCGAAACCCTGGAGTTGCGCCTGGACGGCAATGCCGAACTGCCCGGCGTAATCGCGCTGGGCTATCACCAGGTGCATATCGACGACCAAACCTTCACCCTGGCCGTGGCCCCTACCCATTGCTACAGCGTCGCTGAAGCGGTCGACAGCCAACCGGCCCGCGCCTGGGGCCTGAGTGCGCAGCTGTATGCACTGCGCCGCCTGGGTGACGGCGGCTTCGGTGACACCCTGGCATTGGAGCACCTGGCCCGCAGCGCCGCCGAACGCGGCGCCGATGCCTTGGCCATCAGCCCGATGCATGCGATGTTCAGCGCCGACACCGAGCGCTACAGCCCCTACTCACCTTCCAGCCGCCTGTTCCTCAACAGCCTGTACGCCTCGCCCGCCTGCATCCTTGGCGAGCGCGAAGTGCGCAACGCCATCGAGGCACTGGACCTTACGGATGAGCTGCACGCCCTGGAACAGCTCACCTTGATCGACTGGCCCACCGCCGCCCGCGCCAAGCAGCGCCTGTTGCGTGCCTTGTATGAAGATTTCCGCCACGGCCAGCACCCGCAACACGCCGACTTCCTGAGCTTTCGCCAGGCCGGCGGCGAAGCCCTGGAAAACCACTGTCGCTTTGAAGCCGTGCAAGCCTTGCGTGCCGCCGCCGGTGAAGACCTTGACTGGCGCCACTGGCCCGAAGCATGGCGCTCGCCTCAGAGCCCGGCGCTGACGCAATTTGCCGCCGACCATACGAATGAGATCGGCTATTTTGCCTTCTGCCAATGGCTGATCGCACGCAGCCTGGAGCGCGCGCAACAAGCCGCGCGTGGCAGCGGCATGGGCATCGGCCTGATCGCAGACCTGGCGGTCGGTGCCGATGGCGGCGGCAGCCAGGCGTGGAGCCGGCAGGACGAGCTACTCGCCAACCTTACCGTCGGCGCGCCACCGGACATTCTCAACCGCGCGGGTCAAGGCTGGGGCATCTCGGCGTTTTCCCCTGAAGGTCTCAAGCGCAACGGCTTTCGCGCCTTTATCGAAATGCTGCGGGCCAACTTCGCCCACGCCGGCGGCCTGCGCATTGACCATGTGATGGGCCTGCAACGCCTGTGGGTCATCCCCATGGACGCTACGCCGCGCGAAGGCGCCTATTTGTACTACCCGGTGGATGACCTGCTGCGCCTGCTGGCGCTGGAATCCCACCGCCACCAGGCCATCGTGCTCGGTGAAGACCTGGGCACCGTGCCCGATGGCCTGCGCGAAAAACTCAGCGGCCGCTCGATCCTGGGCATGCGCGTCTTACTCTTTGAACAAAACCACGACGGCCACTTCAAGCCGATCCTCGACTGGCCGGACAACGCCCTGGCTACCACCAGCACCCACGACTTGCCAACCCTCAACGGCTGGTGGCACAGCCGCGATATCGAATGGAATATCCAGTTGGGCCTGATCGATGCGCCCACCGTGGAGCAATGGAGCGAGCACCGCCTGCGCGAACGCCAGGCGCTGCGCCAGGCCTTGAGCCAGGACCCGCAGAACTTCGTCGATGAAATCCGCAATAACACCGACCATATGCTCGACGCCAGCGTGCGCTACCTGGGCCACACCCGCGCGCCGTTGGTGCTGTTGCCGCTGGAAGACGCGCTGGGCATCGAGGAACAAGCCAACCTGCCCGGCACCACCGACACCCACCCCAATTGGCGCCGCCGCTTACCGGGTGAAGCCGCCAGCCTGCTCGACAACGACAGCGCCGCCCGCCGCCTGGAGCTGCTGGCCGTGGCGCGCAACCAGGCCCATGAGCGTGACCGATGAACGCATTACCCCTGCGCGCAACCCAGCGCCTGCAATTTCACAAAGGCTTCACCCTGGATGATGCCGTGCCCCTGGTGCCCTACTTCGCCCAACTGGGCATCAGCCACCTGTATGCCTCGCCGCTGCTGGCCGCCCGCGCCGGTTCCATGCACGG
Organism: Pseudomonas sp. B19125; assembly: GCF_044218855.1. Lineage (NCBI taxonomy): Bacteria > Pseudomonadati > Pseudomonadota > Gammaproteobacteria > Pseudomonadales > Pseudomonadaceae > Pseudomonas > Pseudomonas sp. B19125. Next base: position 3,515,817 of record NZ_CP162589.1, on the reverse strand, counting down.
CTACGATGTGGTTGACCCGACCCGCGTCAACCCCGAGCTTGGCGGCGAGCCGGCCTTGCACAGGTTGGTTGCGGCGCTGCGTGAGCATGGGATGGGGCTGATCCTCGATATTGTCTCCAACCATATGGCCGTCGGCGGTGCAGACAACCCGTGGTGGCTGGACCTCTTGGAATGGGGCCGCCTGAGTCCCTACAGTGAGTTTTTCGATATCCAGTGGCACTCGCCGGACCCGCTGCTCAAGGGTCAGTTACTGATGCCGTTTCTGGGCAGCGACTACGGTGAAGCGCTGCAAAGCGGCAACCTGGCGCTCAAGTTCGATGCCGTGCAGGGCGGTTTTTACGTCGAGCATTACGAGCACCGCTTCCCGATTTGCCCGCGTGACTACGCCATGATTCTGGGCGGCGATGAATTGTTGAAGCCCCTGGCCGAGCGTTTCAGCGCCCTTGCCTACCAGGATGACGCCTACACCGAAGCCGGCTGGCTCAAACACGTGCTGGCCGAACGGGCCACCGAAGCCTCGGTGCTGCACGCCATCGAACGCCAGCTGGCCGAATTTGATGGGCGCCAGCCGGACGGCTTCAATCACTTGCACGCCTTGCTGGAACAACAGGTTTATCGGCTGGCCAGTTGGCGCACCGCAGCGGACGATATCAACTGGCGGCGCTTCTTCGACGTCAACGAACTCGGCGGCCTGCGCGTAGAACGCAGCGCCGTGTTCGAAGCCACCCACGGCAAGATTTTCGAGCTGATCAGCCAAGGGCTGGTGGACGGCTTGCGCATCGACCATATCGACGGGTTGGCTGACCCACGCGGGTATTGCCGCAAGTTGCGCAGGCGCGTGGATTCCCTTTCGCCCAACCGGCATTTGCCGATCTTCGTAGAAAAAATCCTCGGTGAAGGCGAAACCCTGCGCGAAGACTGGCAGGTAGACGGCACCACCGGCTATGAATTCATGAACCAGCTGTCGCTGTTGCAGCACGACCCAACAGGCTTTGCGCCGTTGGCGGAGCTGTGGACGCGCTACAGCGAACGGCCTGCTGCCTTTATCGAAGAAGCCTGGCTGGCCCGCCAGCAGATTCTCAACGGTTCCCTGGCCGGTGACTTCGAGAGTGTGGCCCAGGCCCTGCTGCAAGTGGCCCGCGACGACGTGATGACCCGCGACCTGACCCTGGGCGCAATCCGCCGTGCCTTGCAGGAGCTGATCGTGCACTTCCCGGTGTACCGCACCTACATCAGTGCCCGTGGGCGCAGCGCCCATGATGATGTGTTTTTCCTGCAAGCCTTGGCCGGTGCTCGCAGCACCTTGGGCGAAGGCGACTGGCCGGTGCTCGACCACCTGGAAAAATGGCTGGGCGGCCAGCCGTGGCGCAACCGCCCGGTCGGGCGTGAACGCAAGATGCTCAAGCATGCCTGCGTGCGCTTCCAGCAGCTCACGTCGCCGGCGGCGGCCAAGGCCGTGGAAGACACCGCCTTCTACCGCTCGGCGGTGCTGCTGTCGCGTAACGATGTGGGCTTCAGCACCGAACAGTTCAGTGCACCGCTGGCGGACTTTCATGCGGCCAATCAACAGCGCCTGCAGACCTTCCCCGACAACCTGCTGGCCACCGCCACTCACGACCACAAGCGCGGCGAAGACACGCGAGCGCGCCTGGCGGTACTGAGTGAATGCGCACCTTGGTACGTCGAACAAGTCGAGCATTGGCGCCGCCTCGCCGCACCGTTGCGCGACGATGCACACAGCCCGTCGGCGGGCGATGAACTGATCCTTTACCAAGTGCTGCTCGGCAGTTGGCCGCTGGATAGCAACCCGGACATGCAGGGTTACCAGCAACGCCTGTGGCAATGGCAGCAAAAAGCCCTGCGCGAAGCCAAGTTGCAAAGCAGTTGGAGCGCGCCCAACGAAGCCTATGAACAGGCGGTCGATGCCTTCCTGTCACGCCTGTTGCTCAGCGATGCCGGCACCCCGTTACGCAAGGCCATCGGCAGCGCCGCCCAGGCCATCGCCCCGGCGGGCGCACTGAACGGCCTGGCGCAATCCTTGCTTCGTATCACCGTGCCGGGTGTACCGGATTTGTACCAGGGCGATGAGTTCTGGGACTTCAGCCTGGTAGACCCGGACAACCGCCGCCCGGTGGACTTCAACGCACGGCAACAGGCGTTGAACACACCGCCGGACGTCGGCGAGCTGTTGTCCCATTGGCGCGACGGGCGTATCAAACAGGCGCTGATTGCCCAGGTGCTGGCCGTGCGCAAGGCCAACGCCGAACGCTTCCAACGCGGCAGCTACACGCCGCTGGAAGTGGTAGGCAAACACGCCGATCACGTCGTCGCATTTTGCCGCACGTATCAAGGCAAACACCTGCTGGTGGTGGTGCCACGCTGGCCCCATCGCCTGCTGGAAAACGGTGAACAACCCCATATCAATGCGCAGGTTTGGGGCGATACGCGGGTGAAATTACCGTTCGCCACCACAACACAAAACTGGAAGGGACTTTTTCATACAGGCGCAGTCACACCAAACAAGGAGCTGTTGATCAGCGCTGCCCTGGGGGATTTCCCGGTCAATGTCTTTATCAATCCCGATGATCAAGAAAGCTGAAAATTTTCTGTGAGGAGTATTGCGATGAGTACTGAAGACAAACGCATACGCGAGTTGGCGCATCAGATCTGGGAATCCGAAGGCAAGCCCCACGGTGAAGATGCACGCCACTGGGAGATGGCGCGCAAATTAGCCGAAGCCGAAGCGCTGACCCCAAGCAAACCCAAAGCTGCGGCCAAACCCAAGACCGCTCCCAAGCCTGCGCCAAAAGCCAAGCCGCCGGCCCCGGCGGCCAGCAAGCCCGCACCGCCAGCGGCCAAAAAGCCTGCGGCGCCGAAAAAGCCCAAGCCTTAACAGCCCACGCGCCTCCTGCCGACATTGTCGCCAGGAGGCCCTTTTTACTTTTCAGTGCGCCAGCTGAGCAACCGTCGGCACGGTAGCGCTCGGCCCGAAAAAAGACCCTTGCAGGAGCAATTTAATGAGCAAACCCGATAACAACCCAGCCACGCCGGAAAACGAGCCGTCGCGGATTCGTGAAGGTTTGCCCTTCCCTCTAGGCGCCACCTGGGATGGCCTGGGTGTCAACTTTGCGCTGTTCTCAGCCAATGCCACCAAGGTCGAGCTGTGCCTGTTCGATGATACCGGCGAGGTCGAGCTTGAACGTATCGAACTGCCCGAATACACCGACGAAATCTTCCACGGCTACCTGCCCGACGCCCATCCCGGGCTGATTTACGGCTACCGCGTGTACGGTGCGTATGACCCGGCCAATGGTCACCGCTTCAACCACAACAAATTGCTGATCGACCCGTATGCCAAACAGCTGGTGGGTGAACTCAAATGGTCCGAGGCACTGTTCGGCTACACCATCGGCCACCCGGACGACGACCTCAGTTTTGACGAGCGCGACAGCGCGCCCTTTGTGCCCAAGTGCAAGGTCATCGACCCTGCGCACACCTGGGGCAACGACCAGCCGGTACGGGTGCCGTGGGACCGCACGATCATCTACGAAACCCATCTGCGTGGCATCAGCATGCGTCACCCGTCAGTGGGCGAGTCGGTGCGCGGCACCTGTGCCGGGCTGATGGAAGATGACGTGCTCAAACATATTCGCCAGCTCGGCGTGTCATCCGTCGAACTGCTGCCGGTGCATGCCTTCGTCAACGACCAGCACCTGCTGCAAAAAGGCATGACCAACTATTGGGGCTACAACAGCATCGCGTTCTTTGCGCCTGACCCGCGTTACCTGGCCAGCGGCAAGATCGCCGAGTTCAAGGAGATGGTCGCGCACCTGCATGAGCAGAAGCTCGAGGTGATCCTTGATGTGGTCTACAACCATACCGCCGAGGGCAACGAGCGCGGCCCTACCCTGTCGATGCGCGGCATCGACAACGCCTCGTACTACCGGCTGATGCCCGACGACAAGCGCTTCTACATCAACGATTCCGGCACCGGCAATACCCTGGACTTGAGCCACCCCTGCGTGCTGCAAATGGTCACCGACTCCCTGCGCTACTGGGCCACCGAAATGCACGTGGACGGCTTCCGCTTTGACCTGGCGACCATTCTGGGGCGCTACCGCGACGGTTTCGACGAGCGCCACAGCTTCCTTGTGGCCTGCCGCCAGGACCCGGTGCTGCGCCAGCTGAAAATGATTGCCGAACCCTGGGACTGTGGTCCCGGCGGCTACCAAGTGGGCAACTTTCCACCCGGCTGGGTGGAATGGAACGACCGCTTCCGCGACACCGTGCGCGCCTTCTGGAAAGGCGATGACGGCCAGTTGGCGGACTTCGCCGGGCGCATGACCGCCTCGGGCGAGATGTTCAACCACCGTGGGCGCAGGCCTTACAGTTCGGTGAACTTCATCACTGCCCACGATGGTTTCACCCTGCACGACCTGGTGTCGTACAACGACAAGCACAACGAGGCCAACGACGAAAACAACCAGGACGGCAGCAACAACAACCTGTCCTGGAACCACGGCGTCGAAGGCCCCACCGAAGACCCGGAAATCAACGCCCTGCGCCTGCGCCAGATGCGCAATTTCTTCGCCACGCTGCTGCTGGCCCAAGGCACACCGATGATCGTGGCCGGTGACGAGTTCGCGCGCACCCAGCACGGCAACAACAATGCCTATTGCCAGGACAGCGAGATCGGCTGGGTCAACTGGGACCTGGACGACGACGGCAAGGCACTGCTCAAGTTCGTCAAACGCCTGATCAAATTGCGCCTGGCCTACCCGATTCTGCGCCGTGGGCGTTTCCTGGTGGGCGACTACAACGAAGACCTCGGCGTAAAAGACGTCACCTGGCTGGCGCCGGATGGCAACGAGATGAGCACCGAACAGTGGCAAGACAGCCATGGCCGCTGCCTGGGCATGCTGATGGATGGCCGCGCCCAGGAAACCGGGATTCGTCGCGCTGGGGGTGATGCGACCCTGTTGCTGGTGGTCAATGCCCACCACGACATGGTGAATTTCCGCCTGCCGCCGGTGCCCCAGGGTGAATTCTGGACCTGCATGCTCGATACCAACGCCCCCGCAGTGCGCGGTCAGGAGCGTTTTGACTTCGAGCACGAGTACGCGGTGACCGGACGCTCACTGCTGCTGTTCGAATTGCAACGCGACGACGAGGTGTGAGATGGCTCTGCATGGATTCCTTCAAGGCAACCGCAGCTACGCCGACACGCAGGCGCTGGGCGTTGCACTGAAGGCGCTTCAGGAAGAAGGCCTGGACCAACTGCCATTGCCCGGCAGCGGCCAGACGTTGGAACGCTTCAGCCGGCTGGCGCAGGTGGCAGGTCATGACCTGCGCCTGTGCAAGCTGTTCGAAGGTCACACCGACGCCCTGGCGATCATCGCCGAGCTCGACAGCCCCTTGCCGCCCGTGGGCAGTGTTTGGGGCATGTGGGCCGCCGAACCGCCGACGGCCAAGGTACGCGTACGCCGCGACGGCCAGCGCTTGATCGTCGATGGGCGTAAAGCCTGGTGTTCCGGTGCAGCGGTGGTCAGCCATGGCTTGCTGACCGCCTGGGACGAAAACGACCGCCAACAGTTGGTGGCGGTCGAGATGGACCAGCCCGGCGTCACCGTCACCCACGAAGGCTGGAAAGCCGTGGGCATGGCGGCCACCGGCAGTGTCGAAATCATCTTTGATGAGGCCCGCGGCATCGCAGTTGGCGAGCCGGGCGACTACCTGTCACGGCCTGGCTTCTGGCACGGCGGCGTCGGTATCGCCGCGTGCTGGTATGGCGGTGCGCAACGTCTGGCTGAGGTGCTGCGTGTGCATTGCAGCCAGCGTCCCGAACAGCATGCGCTGGCGCACTTGGGCGCGGTCGACAGCGTGCTCAACAGCGCCGCCTGTGTACTGCGCGACGGTGCTGAGCAGATTGACCGCGACCCTCGCGCCAATGCGCGGCAACTGGCCCAACAGGCACGGGCGTGCGTCGAGGATACCGTCGAGCAGGTCATTCATCACGTCGGGCGCGCGGTGGGTGCCGGGCCTTACTGCAAAGATCCGCACTTCGCCCAATTGATGGCGGACTTACCCGTATATGTACGTCAAAGCCACGCCGAGCGTGACTTGGCGGCGCTGGGAAAGCTGGTTGCGGACGACCCCACAGGTAGGTGGCTGTTATGAAACTCAACCCGATCATTGGCCAGGGCACGCCGTTGCATCAATGGCAGGGTTCAGCCCATATGGCCCAATTGCCGCAAATCAGTGTCGAGCAGTTGGTGCCCGCGGGGCATCGCGCCGTTATTATTGCTCCGCACCCGGACGACGAAGTGCTGGGCTGCGGCGGCCTGCTGCAAGGCCTGGCCTTGCTGGACCGGCAGATCCAACTGATTTCCGTCACCGACGGCAGCGCCAGCCACCCAGGCTCCAGGCGCTGGCCGGTCGAGCGCTTGAGCATCGTGCGCCCGCAGGAGTCGGCCCAGGCCCTGCACCGTCTCGGCCTGCCATTGCACAGTTTGCAGTGGCTGCGCGCAGGCTTTGCCGACAGCCAGGTGGCGGCCCGTGAAGATGAGTTGAGCGCGTTCATAGAGCGGTATCTCAAGCCCACCGATGTGGTGTTCACCACCTGGCGCGAAGACGGGCATTGCGACCATGAAGCCGTTGGCCGCGCCAGCGCCAAAGCGGCGCAGGCGGTAGGTGCAACCCTGTACGAACTGCCCGTTTGGACCTGGCATTGGGCAACGCCCGAAGACAGCCAGGTGCCATGGCAACGTGCGCGCAAAATCGTGCTGACACCTGAAGCGGTGGCGCGCAAACGGCATGCCATTCACGCCTTTGCCAGCCAACTTGAAGGCGACCCGCAAGTGGGTCTTGCACCGGTGCTGGCACCCTATGTGGTGGAGCGTTTGCTGCAACCTTTTGAAGTGGTGTTTGTATGAGTGTGGCCACACCCTATTTTGATCAACTGTTCGCCGGTAATGACGACCCTTGGGCCTTTCGCCAGCGCTGGTACGAACAGCGTAAACGCGCACTCACCCTGGCGGTGCTGACACGGCCCCGCTATCGCTCGATTTTTGAACCCGGCTGCGCGAACGGCGAGCTGAGTGCCGAATTGGCGCCGCGCTGCGAGCGCCTGGTGTGTTGCGACACGGCCGCCGCTGCCGTGGCGCTGGCGCAAACCCGATTGCGGGGGTTCAGCCACGCCCAGGTTCATCAAAGCCGTTTGCCTGAGGAATGGCCGCCCGGCCAGTTCGAACTGATTGTGTTGAGCGAACTCTGCTACTACCTCGATGCCGAGGATTTACAGCGCTTGATCGACTGTGCCCTGAATGCGCTGACCGACAACGGCCAACTGCTCGCCTGCCACTGGCGCCCGCGCATTGATGGCTGCCCGCAAACGGCCGAACAGGTGCACGAAATGCTCGCGCAACGCCTGGGCATGGCCCACCTCGTCCAGCATCACGACAGTGACTTTCTACTCGACCTGTGGAGCCGTGACGGCACCTCAGTCGCCACCCATGAGGGCTTGCGATGATCGGCATTCTAATCCCGGTGCATAACGAAGAAGCGCTGTTGGGCGAGTGCCTCAAAGCCGCGATGATTGCCGCCAGCCACCCTGATTTGCTGGGTGAGCCTGTGCAGATCCTGGCCGTGCTCGACAGCTGCAGCGATGGCAGTGCGGCGATTGCCCAGGCGTATCCGGTGCAGTGTTTACACGTGCAGGCACGTAACGTCGGGCAGGTGCGCGGAGTGGGTGCGCGGCACTTGTTAAACCAGGGCGCACGCTGGATTTCGTGCACCGACGCCGACAGCCGTGTCGCCCCCGACTGGTTGGTGGCGCAACTGGCCTTGGGCGCCGATGCTGTGTGCGGCACAGTGACGGTGGACGACTGGAGCGAAGGCTTCTGCGTGGCAGCCCAAATCCGCTACACCCAAGCCTATGAGGCTCGCGACGGCCATCGCCATATTCACGGTGCCAACCTGGGCGTGAGTGCCGGGGCGTATGTGCAGTCCGGCGGATTCGAACCGTTGGCCTGCCACGAAGATGTGCAACTGGTGCGCAACCTGGAGCGCTGCGGCGCTTCAATCGCCTGGAGTCATACGCCACAGGTAATTACCAGCGCACGCCTGGACTGCCGTGCCCAAGGCGGTTTTGGTGATTACTTGAAGAGTTTGATGCAGGCCACCTGAATATTTCGACCCTGCACGATGTAAAAACGCCGAATCCTTGACTATGCTGAAATCGCCTTGCTGGTCATCCAGGGTTGGATGGCCGCAGTTCATCGCAGCGGAGCCTGTGCTGAGTACAAAAGCGTCGTCCCGTCAACGGGGTACGACCCGGCATCATTCGACAAGGACGTGACACCGATGAAATCTGCCTCATTAAGTGAGGGCCGTCGCGGCCCTGCGCAAATCTGGAACAGTGCGCCACAGTTGGCGCAAATCCCCTTTATCAAGCCCTCCTCCCTGGTGCCACGCGGCGCGCGCGTGGTGGTCATCGCGCCTCACCCCGGCGATGAGGTGTTGGCGTGTGGCGGATTATTGCAACTGCTCAGCACCCTCGACCACCCACTGCAACTGATCTCGATCACCGATGGCAGCGCCAGCCACCCAGGCTCGAATGCCTGGCCGGCAAGCCGCCTGAGTGTGATCCGCCCGCAGGAAAGCGCTGAAGCGCTGCGGCGCCTGGGGATGCCGCTGCACAGCCTTAAGTGGATTCGCGGCGGCTTTTGCGACGACGCCCTGGCCGCCCGCGAGCAGCCCATGAGCCAGTTCATTGCGCGCTATCTGCAACCGGGCGACGTGGTGTTTACCACTTGGCGCCACGACGGCAAGGACGACCATGACGCCGTCGGCCGAGCCAGCGCCAAAGCCTGCCAGCTCACCGGCGCGCGCCTGTATGAACTGCCGATATGGGCCTGGCATTGGCCGCTGCGTGAAGGCTCGGTGATCCCCTGGCATCGCGCGCGCAAGGTGCGCCTGGACAGTTGGAGCGTTGCGCGCAAGCTTCACGCCGCCCATGCGTATGCCAGCCAATTGGTCGGCGACCCGGAGATCGGCCTGGCGCCCATGCTTGCCCAGGAGTTGCTGGAGCGGATGCGTGAGCCCTATGAGATCGTGTTTGCCTAGGCCAGCACTCGCCTGTACCTGTCAGTTCTCACAGTAGCACCCGGCTCACTCTGCGACTAAGGTGCAAAAAGCCTGCACAGCTTGATGTGCAGTCGAGAAAGCCATGCCAACCCCTTGCATTCGCCGGTGTTTTCGTAGAACAGGCAACCCGTCGTGCCTGCTCCGTATCGCGCTCTACCTTCCCATGGCTTGAACCGCACCTGATTGCTCAGGTGCGGGAACTTCCTTCGGACAAGGAGCCGTCATGCGCACACTGCCAGTTTTTCTGACTTACCTGGGTATCACGTTGATGGCGGTGTGGCCGCTGCCGTCGCTTGGCGCCTGCACGATCAACATTACCGCCGGTAATGACACCTCGACCTGCAACAGCGGCGCCGCGCCGGGCTTTACCGACACCGCCGGCAACAACACGCTGAACCTCAGCGGCAGCGGCTCCCTCAACGGTGATGTCACCTTGGGGGCCGGCAACGATCTGGTTGACATCAACGGTGCGACAGCGGCAATCAATGGGATGCTGCACCAGGGCGACGGTGCGAATACGTTTCGTCTGACGCTGGGCGCGGTCACGGGGTCCATTACCCAGGGCGATGGTGTGGATCTGGTGCAGATCAACGGTGGGCACGCGGGGGCGATCATCCAGGGCGGGGGCATTGACAGTTTTGTCATGCGCGATGGCACTGTCGAGTCACTGGCCCAAGGCGACGGCCATGACACATTCGTTATGAGTGGTGGCACCATCAAGGGCGCCTTTGAAGACGGCGATCAAGCATTGATGACCGGCGGCACCATCGGCCGGGTCGACATGAAACTCGATAACAACGTCTTCGATATGCGCGGCGGCACCATCGTCGGCAACCTTGTCACAGGGCTTGGCAGGGACACCATTCTCGTCTCGGGCACCAGCACCATCGGCGGCAACATCAGCACCAGCGCCGGCGTGGATTTGATCCAGGTCAGCGGTGGCAGGGTCAACGGCCAAATCCTCACGAGCTTCGGCGCCGATCAGTTCATTTGGACCGACGGGGGAACAATCAACGGGGCAATTCTCATGGGTGCCGATGATGATTCTGCCCTGCTGAAAAACCTCCGCGAAACCTTGCTGGCCGCCACCCCCCAACTGGACGGCGGCGCGGGTAACGACACCCTCACCTTTGACGCAACGCAAACCAGCGTCCCGAGCCGCTACACCGGCTGGGAGCGGGTGTCTATGGTCAATGGGTCGGCCCTGACACTCGGTGGCACATTCGTATTGGGAGGCAGCGATACCGGTACCGGCGCAATGAGCATTGATGCAACGAGCAGATTGATCGTCACAACGGGCACTCTCGCGCCCTTCACGTCCGGACAATTGGCAACCTTGAACAACGCCGGTCTGATCGATATGAGTACCGACAGTTCCAGCACGACCGACAGCTTGACGGTCAACGGCAATTACATCGGCACGGGCGGTCGGCTGGCGCTGCAAACGATGTTGGGCGCGGATAACTCACCCAGCGACAAACTGGTGGTCAGCCAAGGCACCCTGCTGGGCGCCACGGCGATCAGCATCACCAACCTGGGCGGTGCAGGTGCGCTGACCGTGAAGGATGGCATTGAGGTGGTACAGGCAACCCAGGGCGCAACCAGCAGCGTCGGTGCGTTCTCGCTGGCTGGCCCCGTGTCTGCTGGTGCGTTTGACTATCACTTGTTCAGAGGGGGCGTGACCGCGGGTACGGAACAGAATTACTACCTGCGCTCCACCGTGCCGGCGCAGCCCACGCCGGATGCGGTGATTACCCCGCCCACCCCAGCGCCTGGCACCCCGGCATTGCCGCCCAATCCAGGCAACACCGCAATCCCCCTTTACCGCGCCGAAGTGCCGGTGTACGCCGTGCTGTTTCAAGCTGCCGAGCAAATCGTGCAAGGCATGCTGGGGACTTACCACGAACGCGTGGGCGATCAGCGCCAGCAGCAACAAACCGGGGTATTCCCCACAGGTTGGGCCAGGGTGTACGGCGGCAACAGTCGCCAGAGTTTCGCGGGAACGGTCAGCCCGACACTGGACAGTTCGCTGTCGGCCTTCCAGGTGGGCAGCGACCTGTACGCCACCAGCACGGACAGCGGCCAGACTCACCGGCTTGGCTTCTTTGTGGGCCACAGCCGCCTGCAAGGCGACGTCAAGGGTTTCAACGGTGGCTTCCAAGACAAGGACGCAGGCCGCCTGACCTTGCGCGGCGACAGCCTGGGCGCCTACTGGACACTGATCGGCGCCAACCGCGCCTATCTGGACCTGGTGGTAATGGGCACCCGCTTCACCGGCAACAACGAGTCCGACCGGGGCATCAAGATGAAAACCAAAGGCAGCAACGCATTGGCGTCCGCCGAAGCGGGCTGGCCTTTTACTGTGAGTGCCCAATGGGAACTGGAGCCACAAGCCCAGCTCATCGTCGACCGCACGCGGCTGGACAGCCAGAACGACCGAATCTCCGCCGTCTCCTACGACGCTGACACGCATGTCACCACCCGCCTGGGTGCCCGCTTGCGTGGCAGCTATGAGGTGAGTGGTATGCCCCTGCAGCCATACGCGCGTGCCAACGTCTGGCATGCCCGCGCCGGCACCAACACCGTAAGGTTCGATGATGCTACCGACATAAACACCGAGCAAAAGTCGACCACGCTGGACCTCAACGTCGGCGCCACCTTGACCGTTGCCCAAGGCATCAGCCTGTACGGCCAACTGGGCTACAACCGCAACCTGGACAGCAATGCCCTCAACGGCCGCCAAGGCACGCTGGGGCTTCGAATGGATTTCTGATCCGCGTATGTGTATCGCACTGTATCCAGGGCCCGTTGCGATACACAACGTTTAACCCATGGCACTTGCTGAAACACAGCCGATACAGCACGACGTTCAACTGAGCACCCGGCACACATCAAGCCCCAGGAGGCTCGCCATGCACGCTCAGTTGAAACGCCACCCACTTTTCCTGGCTTTTGCCCTGTTGCCATTCGCGGCCATGGGCATGGCCCATGCCGAGATGCCCGAACCGCAAACCCCGGCACCGCAGCATCAATCGGCGTTCGGGACGCTCAAGCACATCAAGGCCGGCCTGCTGGATGTGGCCTACGCCGAGGTCGGCCCGGCCAATGGCCAAGTGGTGATCCTGTTGCATGGCTGGCCCTACGATATCGACAGCTACGCTAACGTCGCACCGCTGTTGGCCGCCAAGGGCTACCGCGTGTTGATCCCGTATGCGCGTGGGTATGGCGATACGCGTTTTCTGTCGGATAAAACCTTACGCAATGGTGAACCGGCGGCGCTGGCCCAGGACGTGATCGATTTCATGGACGCGCTGAAGGTCCAGCAAGCGGTACTGGGCGGTTACGACTGGGGCGCGCGCTCAGCAGATATCGTCTCGGCGCTGTGGCCGGAACGGGTCAAGGCATTGGTGTCAGTCAGTGGCTACCTGATCGGCAACCAGGCCGCCGGTAAGAACCCGCTGCCACCCAAAGCTGAGTTGCAGTGGTGGTACCAGTTCTACTTCGCCACCGAACGCGGCGCCGCCGGCTACCAGAAAAACACCCACGATTTCGCCAAGCTGATCTGGCAGACCGCCTCGCCGAAGTGGGCCTTTGACGAGGCCACCTTCGAACGCAGCGCCAAAGGCCTGGACAACCCCGATCACGTGGCAATCACCGTCTTCAACTACCGCTGGCGCCTGGGCCTGGTACAGGGCGAACCGCAATACGCTGCCCTGGAGCAAACACTCGCGCAGTCACCGAGCATTGGCGTGCCGACTATCACGCTTGAAGGCGACGCCAACGGTGCGCCGCACCCGTTACCTGAGGACTACGCCAAACGCTTTACCGGCAAGTACCAGTTTCGTCTGGTGAGCGGCGGCATCGGCCATAACCTGCCGCAAGAAGCGCCGGCGGCGTTTGCCAAGGCCATAGTGGACGCCGATCGCCTGTGAAGCGACATGAACTGCGTAGCAGCCGTGCCTAAAGTCGCCCAAAGGAATGCCGATACGCTTCTGGCGCCGCCCTTTGGCGTTCCTTTTGCGAGCCGTCATGGCACGCCGCATGCTTTGTTCCTGGCTCGACCACATGGAGTAAGAGTGAATGCCCGCACGCGCCCGCTTCCTGGAGCACTACCGCAAAGCCGACCGCATCATGCTGGCGTTGATCTGGCTGATGTTTTTATTCTCCCTGGGCCTGGCCTTCTGGCACGACACCTGGTTGCAAGCGGTGATCGTCGGCGGCGGCGCCAGCGTGGTGCTCACCTTGCTCTATCGCGCCCTCGGTGGCACCCGTTTGATGCGTTGTTTGCTGGGCGCCGGCCTGATGGTCATGGCGGCGCTGCAGATTAACCAGGCGCAGGGCTTGATCGAAGCGCACTTCGGTATCTTCGCGCTGCTGGCGGTGCTGACGTTTTACCGCGACTGGCTGCCGATCCTCGTCGCGGCGCTGACCATCGCCGTCCACCACGTGGTGTTTCACGCGCTGCAACATCAGGGTTTCCCGGTATTTGTGATGGACCATCATGGCGGCTGGAACATGGTGTTCGTGCACGCCTTCTACGTTGTGATGGAGACGGTCGCCCTGCTCTACCTCGCCATTCATAGCCAGGCCGAGGCGGTCGAAAGCCAGGAGATGCTGGAAAAAATGCTCGCCGTGACCTCCCAGCTCACGGTAGAAACCGCCCAGGGTGAAGGCAAGGTGCATGTGTCCCTGGCCAAGCGTTTCGACCACTTCCTGCAGCAGATCACCCACCTGATCGATGGCGTGACCCGTGACTCCCACGGTCTCGGCCAACTCGGCCAGGCATTGGCCAGCGCCAGCGGTACCCTGGAAACCGGCGCACGCCATCAGTTGGCGGAAATCAACCAGATGACCGGCTCCATGCAGCGTATGGAAGACGCCACCGCCCACATCACGCAACACGTCGAACACGCGGTGGAGCATGCAGGCCAGGCCCGCGAACAGATTGTGCGCGGCCAGCAAAGCGTCGGCCGTGCCCAACATGAAATCACCCAACTGGCCTCACGCATCGACGGCACCAACCACACCGTACAAGGCCTGGCCACCCAGGCCGAGCAGATCGGCTCGGTACTCGAAGTGATCAGCAGCATCGCCAACCAGACCAACCTGCTGGCGCTCAACGCCGCCATCGAAGCCGCCCGCGCCGGCGAGCAAGGCCGGGGTTTTGCGGTGGTCGCCGATGAGGTCCGCAGCCTGGCGCAACGCACTGCCGTCTCCACCCAGGAAATCAAACAGATCATCGAAGGCCTGCAACACGGCAGCCGCCAGGCCGTCGAGGCAATGCACGACAGCCAGGCAGGTGTAGCGCGTTGTGTGGAGGACAGCCAACTGGCGGTGGACATGTTGCAGGCCGTGGGCGCCGACATCGCGCATATCGACGAGCTGAACGGGCGAATCGTGATGACCACCCGCGAACAAACCTCGGCCAACCTGGAGATCGTCGGGCGCCTGCAGTCCGTGCAGAACATTGCACAAAACACCGCGGATGATGTGGAAACCCTCGCGCGCAGCAGTGAGCAGTTGCCGCCGATTGCAGTGCGGCTGGATGCGTTGGGGCGCAGGTTTCACTCCTGAAAAACGCCTCAACGTGAGGATGGCTCAGCCTGGCAAAATCCCCAGTTTTTTAGCCCGCATGCGCGCCAAGGCATACACGGTGCGCGTGCGAGGTATCGGTGCCCCGATGCGATCAGCCACTGAAACAAGCGTGCCAAGGATGGCCTCGATCTCCACCGGTTTGTGCCCCTCAACGTCTTGCAGCATCGAGGTTTTCACCTTGCCGAGCTTGCGGGTGATCGCAATGCGTTGCGCGGAATCAATCTGGGGCGCGATGCCCAGTGTGCGTCCCAAATCCAGCAACTCATCCATCATGCCGATGAACAGTGCGTGCAGGAATGGGTCGTCGATCAACTCATCGGTTGCGCAGCCCACCAACAGGCTGACCGGGTTGAAGCAGGCATTGCCCAGCAGCTTCAACCATATTTCTTCGCGCACATTGGCGTGGGCGTGGGCATCAAAACCTGCCTCACGAAAAGCCTCGGTGGTTGCATCTACGCGCGCGCTATTACCAACGGCCGGCTCACCGAACACCATTCGGCTTCCGGACATGTGCTTGATCACACCGGGACTCAGCACGGTACATGAGGCAAATACAACGCAACCGACAACGGCTGCAACGGGCACAGCCTTTTCTATCACGCCACCGGGGTCGACAGCCTCAAGACGCATACCCGCCAAAGCGCCTGCCGACTGCAGGAAATACCACCAGGGTAAGCCGTTGAGTGCAGGAATAACCAGGGTTTGCGGGCCAATCAATGCCTTGGCCTGTTCCACCACACTGGGCAATGCCGGCGCCTTGACGGCAAATATGACCATCTCCTGAATGCCAAGCTCTTCAGGTGCGCAGGTCGCTTTCAGTGGGGCAACCAACACCTCATCGCCCGTGTGCAGCTTCAGCCCATGCTCGCCAATGGCGGCGAGTGTTTCGCCACGCGCGATCACGCTGACGTCGTGGCCGGCGGCGAACAATTTGCACGCCAGGAAACCACCGATTGCTCCAGCACCTACGACCGTGACGCGCATGGGTAAACCTCACTGAGGGAGTGGAACAGAATACTGGCTAAACAGGCCGGAACAAGCCCGTCTTATTGAAAAACAGCCGCACTTGGCCCACACCCATCAGCCAAGGCAAACATAGCCACAGGTTACTTTTGCAGCGCATCCAGCCTGCGTTTCAGTCGCCTCAAGTCATTGTTGACGATGAGCTTGTGCACCGGCCCTACCGGCAACATGTACAGGCGCCCAAAGGTGTTATGGGTGATCACCGATGAGGTGATCGTAAACACGCGGTCACTGACAGACAGACAAATCATCACATCCAGGTGCCGGTCGCGCTCGGTCAGCACCAACCTATCGGGAGCACTGTGCTCCACCAGAAAGAAGTCCAAGCGCTCGCCCGCCTGTACCGCATTTTGCGGTGTGCCGGAGAACCCACCGATACGTTTCACCCCAAACAGCGACGAAATCCCGTCGCGGATTCGAAAAGCCAACTGCATCGGCCACCCGCGCTCGGCGGTCACAATGTTCCAGGCCTCCAGTGCTGTGACATCAGTTGGCAACATGACCGACCTGCGGTCGTAGTAATCCAGCTCTGCAGGTGTGCCCAGTGTGTGAATAACATCTGTAGTAACCAACTGATTTCTCCCTGAAAAGCGCGGTTGGTGATGAAACCGAGTGATGCCTGCAGGCGCAGGTTATTTTGCAGGGCTGCTCAAGTAAAGCGCGGGACAGGCTGGTTGACATATCGATAATTCTCGATATGATCCGCCCATGGAATTACGCGACGTATTCAAAGCCCTCTCAAACCAGACACGCCTGGAAATACTGAAAGGTTTGAAAGACCCCGAAAAGAACTTCCCCGCACAAGATGAGGGTGACGTTCACACGGTGGGCGTGTGCGTAAGCAGTATCCAGGAAGGCATCGGCCTTTCGCAGTCCACCGTGTCGGGCTACCTGGCCACCTTGCAACGGGTGGGGTTGGTCGAAGTCACCCGTATCGGGCAGTGGACCTACTACAAGCGTAACGAGGCAAACATCCGTGTGCTTGCCGAGATCATAGGCAAAGAGTTGTAGGTTTTTTTTATCGCAATATATCTAGTTTTCGCGATATCTCTTTTTATCGAAACGAGGATGAGCAATGAAAGCATTGATACTCAACGCATTTGGCGGCCCGCAAGCGTTCGAACTTCGCGACGTGCCTAAGCCCGTCCCCCATGCCGGGCACGTGTTAGTGCGGGTTTACGCCACTTCCATCAACCCGTTGGATTATCAGGTGCGACGTGGCGACTACCCTGACCTGGTGCCCTTGCCGGCGATAACCGGGCACGACGTTTCCGGCGTCGTCGAAGCCCTCGGCCCAGGCGTCACTGCTTTTGCACCAGGCGATGAGGTTTGGTACACCCCGCAAATATTTGACGGCCCCGGCAGTTACGCTGAGTACCACGTGGCGGCCGAACACATCATCGGCAAAAAGCCTGCGGCCCTGAGCCACCTGGAAGCCGCGAGCCTGAGCCTGGTCGGCGGCACCGCCTGGGAAGCACTGGTGGTGCGCGCGGCGCTGCGGGTCGGCGAGAGCGTTCTGGTACATGGCGGCGCAGGCGGCGTCGGCCATGTGGCGATCCAACTGGCAAAAGCCATCGGCGCCAAGGTGTTCACCACCGTACGCGAAGCCAACATTGAGTTCGCCCGCAGCCAGGGCGCCGATGTGATCATCGACTATGAAAAGGACGATTACCTTGAGGTCATCCTGCGCGAAACCGCTGGTCGTGGCGTTGATGTGGTGTTTGACACCATCGGCGGCAACACCTTGGCCCGCAGCCCCGACGCACTCGCGCAACTGGGCCGTGTGGTGTCGATTGTGGACATTGCGCAGCCGCAAAATCTGGTTAATGCCTGGGGCAAGAATGCCAGTTATCACTTTGTCTTCACGCGGCAGAACCGCGGCAAACTCGATGAACTCAGCGCGTTGGTAGAACGCGGACAACTGCGGCCACACGTGGGTGAGGTGTATTCGCTGGCAGATATCCCGCTCGCCCACGCGCGGTTGGAGCGTCGCAATAACGGCCTGCTGGGGAAGATTGCGATTGCCGTCGCGCCGTCGCTTCTCGCGTGAATACAGCGGTTTAAGGTTGAAAACTTGCCTGGAGAAACATCATGGTTTACGAGATCGCGCTGCTGCCGGTTTACAAAGCACAATTCGAAGCGTTTAGAGCCGCATTTGCCGAGGTCTTGCCGCTGCTCAGCCGCGCTAAAGGTTACGGTGGGCATATGCTCGCGCAAGGGGTTGAAAGCCCAGAGGTGTTCAACTTGATAGTGCGCTGGGAGACCTTGGAGGATCACACGCCGGGGTTTGAGGCGAGTGAAGATCATCGTGTGTTTATGTCGGGGTTGGAGGCGTACTTCTCTGCAGAACCGGCGGTTTACCATGTGGAGGCGTTTGCCGATGGAACTTCTCTAAACAACGATGTCAATTTGACGGCTCGCTAGCGCAGCAAAAGCAGCATGGATCAGTCAGCGTCAGGCTACTTCCTGACACCCATGGAGAGAATAATGAGAGTCATCATTGCAATATTGTTGATGCTCAGTGGCTACGCTTACGCCGGGTGCGGCAATATCAGTGACGGCAACCTTCGAGCCACGTGCCAGGCAGAAATGAACGGCCAAAGCTGCGGCAACATTCAAGACAGCAATTTACGTAACGAGTGTGAAGCCGCGAAGCGCTGAGCCGCCCGCGAGATGGGACCAGCCTTCGCGCTGGCCCCGTCCATCTTTTATCTTTGTGCACGCCTCTGGCCGGCGCGGTGAACCCAACACTTTTATAGTGAAAGCACGCGTACTTAGGGATCATTGCGTCGCATCAAAACACTCATGGTATTTCACCGCGCCTGGTGCGGTTTTTGCGGATTGTCCAACCCCCTCAAGACCCTTTATCCTCCTCGCTCCCGCTCGACCCACTCCGGAGCCGCCATGGACCTCGCCACGCTCGCCCTCTTCCTCCCCGCCTGCTTCGCCCTGAACATGGCGCCCGGCCCCAATAACTTGCTGTCCGTAAGCAACTCCACGCGCTATGGCTATCGCACTTCTTGCCTTGCGGGTATTGGCCGTTTGCTGGCCTTTGCCGGCATGATTGCCCTCGCCTCTGCCGGCTTGGCGGTGGTGCTGCAGACTTCGGAGCTGCTGTTCTACGGGATCAAGATTCTCGGTGCGGCGTATCTGTTTTATCTGGCATTTCAGCTCTGGCGGGCTAACCCGCAGAAAGAAGCTGAATCAGCGACAGACAAGGTGGGATTGTGGGCCTTGGCACGTCAGGAGTTCCTGGTGGCAGCCGGCAACCCGAAAGCCATCCTGATCTTCACCGCGTTCCTCCCGCAATTCGTGGTACCCGGCCAACCGATCACCCCCCAATTCGCGCTGCTGGGTGGGATGTTCCTGGGTTTAGAATGGATAGCGATCAGCGCCTACGCCTACATGGGCACGCACATGCGCCGCTGGTTTGCCGAACCCAGCGGCAAGCGCTTATTCAATCGCTGCTGCGCCGGGCTGTTATCGGCGGCGGCGGCGGTGTTGTTGATGGCGCGCAGGGCGTGAGGACAAGCCTGCGCACTCAACGAACAGGGAAAACGCGACATGACCCGAATCGAACTCGCCGACTTTTACCAAGGCTACATCGACTGCCTCAACCGCCAGGACTGGGAGCACCTGGGCCACTTCGTCCACCCGCAGGTGACCTACAACGCCACCACCGTCGGCCTAGCAGGCTACCGCGCGATGCTGGAACGCGACTTTCGTGAGATCCCGGACCTGGTGTTTCGCATCCAACTGCTGGTAGCCGACCCGCCTACCATCGCCAGCCGGTTGAATTTCAACGTCAGCCCCAAAGGTGAGTTCTTCGAGCTGCCGATCAATGGCAGGACGGTGAGCTTCGATGAAAACGTGTTCTACGAGTGCCGCGACGGCAAAATTGCGCAGGTCTGGTCGGTCATCGACAAAGCCGCGATAGCCCAACAGCTGACACCCGATAAACCTTGATCGACCGTCTAGACTCTCTACACCCAACCACCCCGTGGAGACCCAAGATGAACAAAAACACCCTCTGCCTCTGGTACAACGGCACCGCCCTGGAGGCGGCCACTTTCTACGCCCGGACGTTTCCGAACAGCGCTGTTACGGCCGTGCATCACGCCCCTGGCGACTTTCCGGCGGGCAAGCAAGGCGATGTATTAACCGTCGACTTCAGCGTGCTGGGCATTCCCTGCCTGGGCCTGAATGGTGGCCCGGCGTTCCCGCACAGCGAGGCGTTTTCGTTTCAGGTGGCGACGGACGACCAGGCCGAAACCGATCGCTATTGGAATGCCATTATCGACAACGGCGGCCAGGCCAGCGCTTGCGGCTGGTGCAAGGACAAATGGGGCGTGTCCTGGCAGATCACCCCGCGCGTCTTGTCTGCGGCGGTGACGCATGCCGACCCGGCCATCGCCAAGCGTGCGTTCGATGCGATGATGACCATGACCAAGATCGACGTGGCCGCCATCGAAGCTGCGATAGCTGGGCGTTGAACGCAACACAGACCAGTGTGGGAGCGGGCTTGCTCGCGAATGCAATCTTTCAGACAGGCAGATATTGACTGACCCACCGCTTTCGCGAGCAAGCCCGCTCCCACACCCGCCCGCAGTCTGGCATTCTTGCGGCCTCAGTCGTCGAACACGAGTCTCAGGCCCATGAACCATGGCGTAAAACTTGAACCGCGCACCATCCCGGTCCCAAGCTCGATCAGCGCCCCAGCCCAGGCGACACTCCAGCGCCTGGTCGGGGCTGATGGCGTGCCGTTGAACGCACTGCACAGCATGCCCGCGCCGCACGACCACGATGGCTGGCGCCAGCTGCAAGCCGTCGTCGACCAGAACTACACCAGCGCCAATGCCGGACAGGCGGACGGCCTGCGCGCCAGCCTGCACACCATCACAGTAGAAAGCGCCACCGTGCACGTGGCCACACCGCCGGGCTACACGCCCTTTGCCTACATCGATCTGCACGGCGGCGCACTGGTGTTCGGTGGCGGCGAAAACTGCCGTATTGCCGCCGGCAAGCAGGCCGACCTGCACAACCTGATGTGCTACGGCATTGATTACCGCATGCCGCCTGATCACCCGTACCCGGCGGCGCTGGATGACTGCGTGGCCACCTACCGCCATGTACTCAAGCACCATGCGCCTGAGCACATCGTGATTGGCGGCCGTTCGGCAGGCGGTAACCTGGCGGCGGCAATGGTCTTGCGCGCCCGTGACGAAGGGTTGCCAATGCCAGCGGCGCTGGTGCTGCTCTCGCCGGAGGTCGACCTGACCGAATCCGGCGACAGTTTCCATGTCAACCGAGGCGTCGACGTGGTTCTGCCCATGCCGCTGATGAACACCAACCTGCTGTATGCCAACGGCGCGGATTTGTCCCACCCGTACCTGTCGCCCCTGTTTGGTGATTTGGCCGGCTTCCCGCCGACCTTCCTGCAAAGCGGTACACGGGATCTGTTCCTGTCCAACACCGTGCGCATGCACCGCGCCTTGCGCCAGGCGCAGGTGCCGGCGCTGCTGCATGTGTTCGAGGCCATGCCCCATGGCGGCTTCATGGGCGCACCGGAAGATGCGGAACTGGCAGCCGAGGTCGCCGCATTTGTGCGCGAGCACCTTCGGCGGAGTTGACATATTCAGTCACATCCCCTGAAGATGGAGATCTTATTCAGGGTGTGCCAGCGCATGTCAGCAACGTCTTTCGTTAACCTTTGTGCCATTGGCTTGATTGCCAAGGCGCAAGGTTGCGTGGCGCACGCCCTTAAATCGAAGAAACAGTCGCTCATGTGACCGGGGCGCGCTGTCCCGTCAGATGAGCTGACAGGACATTGAGCGCGGCGGCCCCCTCCTCCTTCTGCACAATCCCTCTGCCCTTCTGACGGTGACTTTAGCGGTCAACCATCAGGAGAAAGTGCATGTCATCGTTTCAAGGTATCTGGGTTCCCATAGTCACGCCGTTTCAGGATGGCGCCATCGACTTTATCGGCCTGCACCGGCTGGTCGGTCACCTGCTGGAAAAACACGTCGCCGGGATCATGGTCTGCACCACCACGGGCGAAGCCGCGTCGTTGAGCCGTCAGGAGCAGCTCGCCGTGCTCGATGCCGTGCTGCAATGGGTGCCCGCGCAGCAGGTGGTGATGGGCCTGGCGGGCAACAACCAGATAGAACTGCTGCACTTTCAAAGCGAAATTCTCCAGCGCCCGGTAGCCGGTCTGCTGGTGCCCGCGCCCAGCTATATCCGCCCTTCCCAGGCTGGCCTTCAGGCGTTTTTCCGCACGGTGGCGGATGCCTCCAGCGTGCCGATTGTGCTCTACGACATACCCTACCGCACCGGCGTGACCTTTGAGCAGACCACGTTGTTGAGCATCGTCAAACACCCGCGAATCAGCGCGATCAAAGATTGTGGCGGCAACCTGGCCAATACCCTGGCGTTGCTGGCCAGTGGTGACGTGAATGTGTTGTGCGGCGAAGACGTCCAGATTTTTAACGCGCTGTGCCTGGGCGCCAGTGGCGCGATTGCGGCCTCGGCGCATCTGCATACCGAGACCTTTGTGGCGCTGTGCCAGCAAGTGCGCGATAACCAATTGGCCGAGGCCAGGGCGACGTTTTTCACGTTATTGCCACTGATCAACACGATGTTCATGGAGCCCAACCCGGCACCGGTGAAGGCTGGGTTGGCGTTGCAGGGCTTGATCGGCAGCGAACTGCGCGCGCCGATGCAAGCTGCCAGTGCGCGCGTACAACAGGCGTTGGGCGCGCTGCTGTAAACGCCCTGTCGGGTTCATGCGCCAAAAAAAGACATCCAACGGACCGCCCGGTTGCGACCGGCGCGATCCCGGCCTATGTTCCAAGGCACGCCTTTACTTTGCTGCACCACCTCTGTCTGCTCGCAACCAAGGTGAATTCATGCCCAGCCTCCCACGTCCCGCCGTGCTCGAACTGATCGGCAACACGCCGCTGGTCAAGGTCAGCCGTTTCGATACTGGCCCTTGCACGCTGTTTCTCAAGTTGGAATCGCAAAACCCCGGTGGCTCGATCAAGGACCGTATCGGCCTGGCCATGATCGACGCCGCCGAACGTGACGGCCGCCTGCAACCGGGCGGCACCATTATCGAAGCCACCGCCGGCAACACCGGCCTGGGCCTGGCGCTGGTCGGCCGGGCCAAAGGCTACCGTGTGGTGCTGGTGGTGCCCGACAAGATGTCGACTGAAAAGGTCTTGCACCTCAAGGCCATGGGCGCCGAAGTACACATCACCCGTTCCGATGTCGGCAAGGGCCATCCCGAGTACTACCAGGATGTGGCCGCTCGCCTGGCCAAAGACATTCCCGGTTCATTCTTCGCCGACCAGTTCAACAACCCCGCCAACCCGCTGGCCCACGAAACCAGCACCGCCCCGGAAATCTGGGCGCAAACCCAGCATGATCTGGACGCGATTGTGGTCGGTGTCGGCTCGGCCGGCACCCTCACCGGGCTTACGCGCTTCTTCAAACGCGTGCAGCCCGAACTGGAAATGGTGCTGGCCGACCCCGTGGGCTCGGTGATGGCCGAATACAGCCGCAGCGGGAAAATGGAAACGCCCGGCTCCTGGGCCGTGGAAGGCATCGGCGAAGACTTTATCCCCTCGATTGCCGACCTCTCCAGTGTGCGCCATGCCTACTCCATCAGCGATGAAGAAAGCTTCGACCACGCCCGTCAGTTACTCAAGGCCGAAGGCATCCTCGGCGGCTCATCCACCGGCACCCTGCTTGCCGCCGCACTGCGTTACTGCCGTGAACAAACCGAGCCAAAACGTGTGGTCACCTTCGTCTGCGACACCGGTACGCGCTACTTGTCCAAGGTCTACAACGACCAATGGATGAACGACGCGGGCCTGTTGCAATACAAACACTATGGCGACCTGCGCGACCTGATCGCGCGGCGCTTCGAAGACGGCCGGGTGATCAGCGTGAGCCCCGATGACAGCTTGCTCACCGCCTTCCAGCGCATGCGCCTGGCGGATGTTTCGCAGCTACCGGTGTTGGTGGACGGCCGTGAATTGGTCGGCGTCATCGACGAATCCGACATCCTGCTGGGCTTGCATCAGGACGCCACACACTTTTCCATGGTGGTGGCAGACGCCATGAGCAAAACCTTGCAAACCCTGGCCCCCAGCGCCAGCCTGGCCCAATTGCAGGCGGAACTGGATCGCGGCCTGGTCGCGATTATTGCCGACACATCCGGCTTCCATGGCCTGATCACCCGCGTCGACCTGCTTAACCACCTACGGAGATCCCTTGCATGAGCCTGCCCGATAAAAGCGCGTTTGCCACCCGTGTGATCCACGCCGGGCAATCCCCCGACCCAACCACGGGCGCGCTGATGCCGCCGATCTACGCCAACTCCACCTATTTGCAGGACAGCCCCGGCGTGCACAAGGGGTTTGATTACGGGCGCTCCCACAACCCCACGCGGTTTGCCCTGGAGCGCTGCGTGGCCGACCTGGAGGGCGGCAGTGCGGCGTTTGCGTTTGCTTCGGGGCTGGCGGCGATTTCCACCGTGCTGGAACTGCTGGATGCCGGTGCGCATATTGTCTCCGGCAACGACCTGTACGGCGGTACGTTCCGGCTGTTCGACAAGGTGCGTCAACGCAGTGCCGGGCACCGTTTCAGCTTTGTCGATTTAAGCGACCTGTCGGCCTTTGAAGCCTCACTGCAGAGCGACACACGCATGGTCTGGGTCGAGACCCCGAGCAACCCGCTGCTGAGCCTCACCGACCTCAGCGCCATTGCGCGCATCTGTCGCGATCGCGGCATCATCTGCGTGGCCGATAACACCTTCGCCAGCCCATGGATCCAGCGCCCACTGGAGCTGGGCTTCGACATCGTGGTGCACTCCACCACCAAATACCTCAACGGCCACTCCGACGTGATCGGCGGTATCGCCATCGTCGGCCACAACCCGGAACTCGCCGAGCGCCTGGGCTTTTTGCAAAACTCGGTCGGCGCGATTGCCGGCCCGTTCGATGCCTTCCTGACCCTGCGCGGGGTAAAAACCCTGGCACTGCGCATGGAGCGCCATTGCAGCAACGCCCTGGACCTGGCCACCTGGCTGGAACAGCAGCCGCAAGTGTCGCGGGTGTACTACCCAGGCCTGGCCTCGCACCCGCAGCACGCACTGGCGCGCAAGCAGATGCGCGGGTTTGGCGGGATGATTTCGGTGGATTTGAACAGTGACCTGGCGGGTGCCACACGTTTTCTGGAAAACGTGAAAATTTTCGCGTTGGCCGAAAGCCTCGGCGGCGTGGAAAGCCTGATCGAACACCCGGCGATCATGACCCATGCAAGTATTCCTGCGGCGACGCGGGCGCAGTTGGGGATCGGCGATGGGTTGGTGCGGTTGTCGGTGGGGGTTGAGGATGTGGAAGATTTGAGAGCCGATCTGGCTCAGGCGCTGGCCCTGATCTAGACGCCTGTGGGAGCTGGCTTGCCTGCGATACAGACACCTCGGTGTATCAGTTGCACCGCGGTGATGCTATCGCAGGCAAGCCAGCTCCCACACAAGCCAGCTTTCACAAGGGGGATAGTGTCAGGCTGAAGTGACGTTGGCCCGCGCCGAGTGCAGTTTTTTATAGCTCTCGATCAAGCGCAAATGCCGATCCAGGCCTTCCAGCTTCATGCTGGTCGGGGTCAAGCCATAAAACCGCACACTGCCGTCCACCGAACCCATCACCGCATCCATCCGCTCGTGACCGAACATCCGGCGGAAGTTGGCCTCGTAATCGGCGAGGTCCAGGTCGTCGTCCAACTGCATCTCCAACACTGCGTTCATGGCCTGGTAGAACAGGCCGCGTTCAGCGGTGTTGTCGTTGTATTGCAGGAACATCTCCACGCACTCCTTGGCCTCCTCATATTGCTGCAAGGCCAGGAAGATCAGCAGTTTCAACTCCAGGATGGTCAACTGGCCCCACGCCGTGTTGTCGTCGAACTCAATGCCGATCAAGGTGGTGATGTCGGTGTAATCGTCCAGCTCGCTTTCGATCAGTCGCTCGACCAACGCCTGCAGCGCCTCCTCGTCAAGGCTGTGCAGGTTGAGGATATCGGCGCGGAAAAACAGCGCTTTGTTGGTGTTGTCCCAGATCAGGTCGTCTACCGGGTAGATTTCCGAGTAGTCCGGCACCAGGATCCGGCAAGCCGTGGCGCCGAGGTGTTCGTACACCGCCATATAGGACTCTTTGCCCATGCCTTCGAGAATGCCGAACAGGGTGGCGGCTTCTTCGGCGTTGGAATTTTCACCTTCGCCCGAGAAGTCCCACTCGACGAACTCATAGTCCGACTGCGCACTGAAGAAGCGCCACGACACCACGCCGCTTGAGTCAATAAAGTGCTCGACAAAGTTGTTCGGCTCGGTCACCGCCTGGCCTTCAAAGGTCGGCTGCGGCAGGTCATTCAAACCTTCAAAACTGCGGCCCTGGAGCAGTTCGGTGAGGCTGCGTTCCAGCGCCACTTCCATGCTTGGGTGTGCGCCGAACGAGGCGAATACGCCGCCGGTGCGCGGGTTCATCAGGGTGACGCACATCACTGGGAACTCGCCGCCCAGGGATGCGTCCTTGACCAGTACCGGGAAGCCCTGGGCCTCCAGGCCTTCGATACCCGCGACAATGCCGGGGTATTTGGCCAACACTTCTGCGGGCACGTCCGGCAAGGCGAACTCGCCTTCAATGATTTCGCGCTTCACGGCGCGCTCGAAAATCTCCGACAGGCACTGCACCTGGGCTTCAGCCAAGGTATTGCCCGCGCTCATGCCGTTGCTGAGGTAGAGGTTTTCGATCAGGTTGGACGGGAAATACACCACTTCGCCGTCGGACTGGCGCACGAACGGCAGCGCAACAATCCCGCGTTCTTCATTGCCCGAGTTGGTGTCGAACAGGTGCGAGCCACGCAGCTCGCCCTCACGGTTGTAGACCTTCAGGCAGTAGGCATCGAGGATTTCACTCGGCAGCTCGTCCTTGGGCCCAGGCTGGAACCAGCGTTCGTCCGGGTAATGCACGAACGGCGCGTTGGCCAGCTCCTCACCCCAGAACTGGTCGTTGTAGAAGAAGTTGCAGTTCAGCCGCTCGATAAACTCGCCCAGGGCAGACGCCAATGCGCCTTCCTTGGTTGCGCCCTTGCCGTTGGTGAAACACATCGGCGAGTGTGCGTCGCGGATATGCAACGACCACACGTTGGGCACGATATTGCGCCACGAGGCGATTTCAATCTTCATGCCCAGGCCGGCGAGAATGCCGGACATGTTGGCGATGGTCTGCTCCAGCGGCAGGTCCTTGCCGGCGATGTAGGTGCCCGCCTCGGAGGTGGAATTGGGCATCAACAATGCCTGCGCATCCGCGTCGAGGTTTTCCACTTCCTCGATCACAAATTCCGGCCCGGCCTGCACGACTTTCTTCACGGTGCAGCGGTCGATTGAACGCAGGATGCCCTGGCGGTCCTTGTCGGAGATGTCCGCTGGCAACTCGACCTGGATCTTGAAGATCTGGTTGTAGCGGTTTTCCGGATCAACGATGTTGTTCTGTGACAGGCGAATATTCTCGGTGGGAATATTGCGTGTTGCGCAGTACAGCTTCACAAAGTACGCCGCGCACAACGCCGACGAAGCCAGGAAGTAATCGAACGGACCCGGGGCCGAACCGTCGCCTTTGTAGCGAATCGGCTGGTCGGCAATCACCGTGAAGTCATCGAACTTGGCTTCAAGCCGAAGGTTGTCGAGAAAGTTGACCTTAATTTCCATGCGGGCACACCAGAATAACGAGCTAAACAAATTGGCCGCCATTATGAAGATTTTCGCCGGGAAGTCTCAGGGTTTTGCGAATCGGCTGCCGATCGGTGCTAACGTCCACCCACCACACTTTGAGCCATCGGCCCATGTCCATTACCGATAACCTCCTCGCCTTTACCTTCGCCGCCACCCTGCTCACGCTCACGCCGGGGCTGGATACCGCGCTGGTGCTGCGCACCGCCACAGTCGAAGGCAAACGCCAGGCGCTGCACGCCACCTTCGGCATCAACGCCGGTTGCTTGCTGTGGGGCGCGGCCGTGGCGTTTGGCCTGGGCGCTTTGATTGCAGTGTCGGAGCTGGCGTACAACCTGCTCAAATATTGCGGCGCGGCTTATCTCGCGTGGCTGGGCCTGAACATGTTGGTGCGCCCACGCCGCTCACTGTCACCCGCCAAAGCCGAGGGCAAACCGGGCGGCAACTGGTTCCTCAAGGGCATGCTGGGCAATGTGCTGAACCCCAAAGTGGGCATCTTCTACGTGTCCTTCCTGCCGCAATTCATCCCCCAAGGCCAGCCGCTGATTGCCTGGACCTTTGGCCTGGTCAGCATTCATGTGCTGCTGGGCCTGCTGTGGTCACTGCTGCTGATTGGCGCCACCCGACCGCTGTCCGGTTTCCTGCGCAGGGAAAAGGTGATCCGGTGGATGGACCGCACCACCGGCATGATCTTCGTGTTGTTCGCCGCGCGCTTGGCATTGAGCAAGCGCTGAACCTTAGCCGAGGCGGATCGACAGTTCGATATCATCGGCAAACGGCACCGACAGATAGCCGTTCCCAGGTTCGCGCACGTGCGCCAGGTATTCAGGGCAGTAGTTGGTGTTGTCAGCCACCACCAGCGCGCCCGGCCGCAGGTGCTTCTCTACCAGCTTCAACACGTCGCCATACAGCGACTTGGCGCCATCGAGCAACAGCAGGTCGACCGATTGCGGCAGGTTTTGAGCCAGTGATACCAGCGCATCGCCTTCACGCACTTCGATCAAGTCGCTGACGCCGCCTTCAATGAAATGCTCGCGCGCCACGGCGATCTTCGTTGGTTCGAATTCGCTGCCGACCAGCACACCGCCGCCGTTGTCGCGCAGTGCGGCAGCCAGGAACAAGGTGGACAACCCAAACGAGGTGCCGAACTCAACAATGGCTTTTGCATGGCTGCTGCGGGCCAGCATGTAGAGCAGGTTGCCGGTGTCACGCGAGACGGGCAGCCACAAGTCCTTGAGCATCGTGTAAAGCTCCAGGTATTCGGTTTTGCTGTGCATCAGGCGGTTGCGTTCCTGCGGCGACACAGTGTCGATGAGCGGGCTGGTCGCCGCATTGGCTTGGGCGTAGAGGCGTTCGATCAAGGCTGCAAGAGGCGCGGTAGTCAGGGTGGTCATGATTGATTTCCGTCGAATGGGGACTAAGATGCGATTAATTCGTCGCATTAAAAGTATGCGAGTGATTCATCGCCTTCGCTATTCGCGTTCGCCCAGCGCTCGGAACCCGAAATGACCACCCGCCAGACGCCCCGTATTGCCTCGCGCAAACAGCCACAACAGGCACGCTCGACCGAGTTGGTGGCGGCGATTCTCGAAGCCGCTATTCAGGTTTTGGCCAAGGAAGGCGCTACGCGTTTCACCACCGCGCGGGTCGCGGAAAAAGCCGGCGTGAGTGTCGGCTCGGTGTATCAATATTTCCCCAACAAGGCCGCGATCCTGTTTCGGCTGCAAAGTGATGAATGGCAGCAGACCACCCAAATGCTGCGCGACATCCTCGAACAAACCGAAATAGCACCGCTGACCCGCCTGCGTACCTTGGTGCATGCATTTATCCATTCCGAGTGCGAGGAGGCGCTGATGCGCGGTGCGCTGCACGACGCGGCGCCGCTGTACCGCGATGCGCCGGAAGCGGAGCAAGTGCGCGCTGCCGGCCGGCAAGCCTTTGAGACATTCATGCATGAGTTGCTGCCCGAGGTGCCCGACGCAACCCGCGCACTGGCGTGTGACCTGATCCGCAGCACGCTGGGTTGCGTGGGCAAGGACTTTTCCTTCAGCCCGCGCACCGCTGCCGAAATCGAGGTGTATGCCAATGGCATGGCCGCTATGTTCAGTGCTTATGTGAATACACTCAATCGGCCCTGATTGCTTACGAAGCCGTAGCGCAAGGTTCACACGGCGATTGAAGGCACCAGCGCTCGATGGGAGTATCGGCGACTGTGGGAGCTGGCTTGCCTGCGATGGCGATGGGTCAGTCACCGATGTATGCACGGATAGACCGCTATCGCAGGCAAGCCAGCTCCCACTTTGGATCGATGTGCATCGTGCAAATGAGCTTCGAACAATAGACCTGTTTAAGCACGCCCAATCGCTGCTATGTTTCGCGCCTGATCCAGCTAAAGGATGTGCCATGGAACCGCTAGCCACAAACGCCGCGTTGTTGATCATCGACATGCAGCAAGGCATGAATGACCCCACGCTGGGGCGCCGCAATAACCCCGACGCCGAGGTGCAGATACAGCACCTGCAGCGTGCATGGCGGCAGTCCAATCGCCCCGTGGTGCATGTGCGGCACATGTCCCGCAGCGAAGGCTCGGTGTTTTGGCCGGGCCAACCGGGCTGTGAGTTCCAGCCGGCACTGGCACCGCTCAAGCATGAGCATGTGGTGGAAAAAAACGTCCCGGATGCGTTCGCCGCCACCGGCCTGGAGCGTTGGCTGCATGTGCGTGGGATCCGGCAATTGGTGATCGTTGGGGTGATCACCAACAACTCTGTCGAGTCTACGGCGCGCTCCGGCGGCAACCTGGGTTTTGAGGTAACAGTGGCGGCGGACGCCTGCTACACCTTTGATCAAGCCGATTTATCGGGCCGCCTCTGGCCTGCCGAGGATGTGCATGCACTGTCGCTCAGCAACCTGGCGATGGATTACGCCAGGGTCACAGCCACTGCCGATATCCTGGCCATGCTTTAAAAAACGCCTGCCTGCGCGAGCATGTCGATAAGCCCTTCTGGCCATACCGTGTCTGCCGTCGAATGCAGCGCCTCGGTGGACCACCAATGGTGATCCGCCATGACCTGGGCTTCTTGCACTGTCCATTCGTCTCGCGACAGGTGCTCGTTTTGCGCCTGCACAACAAAGTACTGCTCAATGGCCAACACCGTTTCACCACTGGGTAGCATCAGCTCAAATCGGCGATCTGCTACCGGCGCTTGTACGTCACTGACCACAATGCCGGTCTCTTCGCGCAGCTCACGGATCGCAGCGGTGTGAAAGGTTTCCCCGGCTTCAACACCGCCGCCGGGCGTCGCCCAGTAATTCCTGCCGGCCAGTGCCCCGTCCTTGTGGACGAACCGGAACAGCAGCACTTTTCGAGCCGGGCTGATCACCAAAAGGCGTGCCGCCTTGCGCTCACGCATTGTCTCTCGTCCTTTCACCAAGCCGCTCTACCAGTCTTACCAGATAACCATCCGGGTCCTGTACCAGAAACTCGCGCTGCCCAACCTCGACCTCGCCTGCCCGGTACCACACGTCTTTGCAGGCCTTGAACACGGGATAGGCCGCCCTCTCCAGCCGTTGAATAACCGGATGTACCGCCACGACATCAATTTGCAGGTTCATGCCGCGCCCGAACGGCCGTTCCAACGCCCCCGTGAGCCATTGACTGGCGAGTGGGTCGACTTGTTCAAGCATCACCTGAGCGCCGTCCAGGTCAAGATACGCGAAGCCGTCTTCCAGGCGCTGATAAGCCACCGTGAACCCCAGACAACCGACCCAGAACTCAAGGCTGCGGTTCAGGTCAGTCACCATCAATTCCGGGACCAGATTATTTCTATGCATCGCCCATCACCGCCCAACCTGAGGCCATGCGGCAGATGACTTTATCGTTGGCACCGCTGCGGGCCAGTGCGACACGTTCCGTGATCAGTGGCATGCATCATCCTTAATGAAAAAATATCGATGGCATCTTAACGGTGAAAACACCACGGGGCTCAACACTTTCAACCTGGCGGGCCCCATGCTTGGGCATGGTTAAATTTTCAGGACAAAAACATTTTTTGTTGTACACAAAATAAAGCTAAAGCTTTATAACCCTCGGGCCGAGACAGTCAGTGATATCAAATCGCCTCTTCGCCCGGTGGTCGTCTCGATGAAAATAAAAAACAAGCTCGTCCTCGCGTTCGTCTCTGTCGCCTTTATCCCGGTTAGCCTGGTTGCAGTTATCTCCGTCATGAACACGCGGACTCAGGCGGTCGATCAGTTTATTGATGGCAGCACCCGCGAAATACGTCAGATCGATGGCAATATCCGGCAATTCTTCGACGGCACCTTGCAGAACGTCGATCAAATGTCCGCTGATCCTGTATACACTTCAGTGAACACTCTAAAAGATTATCAGCCTGCAAACGCCGCGAGTCAGCCAATGCCCGCCCAGGCGCAGCAGGTAATCGACCAGTTTGCCCGTTTTGGCGCCACCCACCCTTCCGCTGCGATTCTGTCCATTGGCCTCGAAGACGGCACCTACGCCAAATGGCCCGATGACCCACAACTGGCCAAATACGACCCGCGCACCCGCCCCTGGTACAAGGCTGCCATGGCCAGCCCCAACAAGACCGTGCGCACACCCGCTTACTACTACGACAAGGATGATGTGGCGCTGGTGGGCACCGCACGTGCGCTGCTCGACAGCAGCGGCAAGGCCAAGGGCGTGTTCGTGGTCAGCGTGTCGCTGAAGAACCTCACCGAATTGCTCAAGAGCATCAAGCTGGGTGAAAGCGGCTACGTGATGTTGATCGAAGACGGCGTGGTGCTGGTCGACCCGCGCAACGCCGCGCACAACTTCAAGCCGCTCAAGGACCTCGGCGCGCCCTATGCGCACCTGGCCGAGACGCCCCAGGGCTCAACCGAGGTGGTCATCGACGGCGTGCGCTACATGGCCAACGTGTGGACCTCGCCGGGCCTGGGCTGGCGGTATGTGGGGCTGATCGAATACAACGAAGTCATGGCAGCGGCGACGCGCATGACCTACCTGACCACGGCAATCGTGGCCGTGCTGGTGCTGATCTTCGGGCTGATCGCCGCGGCGTTTTCCAAGGTGATCGTCAAACCGATCGGCCAGGTCAGCACCGGCTTGCAGTCCATCGCCCAGGGTGAAGGCGATTTGCGCCATGAGCTGCAAGTACAGGGCAAGGATGAAACTGCCGAGCTGGCGGGCTGGTTCAATAAATTCCTCGCCGCAATCCGTCAACTGATCCAGCATATTGGCGCGGCCTCCACCAATCTTCAGGACGCGTCACGGGTCAACAGTGAAGTGGCACACAACATGAACGAAGCCGCCGGGCGCCAGCGTGAGGCGGTGGAATTGGTGTCTACCGCGTTCAATGAAATGGTCGCCACCGCCAACGAAGTCGCACGCTCGTGCAGCGGCGCGGCGGAGTCGGCCGAGAACGGCCATCGCCGTGTGGCCGAAGGCAAACAGCAGATCGAAGTCACCACCGATAACGTCAACCGCCTGGGCCGCCGCCTGACCGAGTCATCCCAGGCCATGGTCGAGCTGGAAGCCGGCAGCCGCAGCATCAACCAGATCCTCGGCACTATTCGCGCCATCGCCGAGCAGACCAACCTGCTGGCCCTCAACGCCGCCATCGAAGCCGCCCGCGCCGGTGATCAGGGCCGTGGTTTTGCCGTGGTGGCCGACGAAGTGCGCGCACTGGCCAAGCGCACCTCCGACTCCACCGGCGAGATCGAGCAGTTGCTCGGCACCCTCGGCAGCAAGACCGAAGAAGTCACCCAGAAGATGAGCAGTTGCCTGGACCTGTCCCGCGCCAGCGTGTCGTCCATCGAAAACGCGCGGGACAGTTTCGAGGGCATCCAGTTGTCGGTAAACGAGATCCGCGACCAGAACCTGCAGATTTCCGCCGCCGCCGAGGAACAACACAGCGTGGCCGAAGAGATCAACCGCCATATCCAGCAGATTTATGACGAGGCAAGGTTGGTGGAGAGCCTGGCCAATGCTGCGCAGGATGATTCGGGGCGGTTATCGAGCCTGTCGCAGGAGCTGAATGGCTTGGTGGGGCGTTTTAAATCCTGATGTGCGCAGCGTAGGTAAAGTGAGCCTGAGTGCCAAATTACCTATCTATACCTGCTGTCTATACCTGCTGTGAAACCATCCAGTCGATAAAGGTTTGCAGTCGCACGCTGAAGGGCTCGCCCACGGCACTCGGGTTTCGCGCCTCGAACAGGAAATACGCGATCTGGATGCGCATCGCGGGGTGATGCTGTACGAACAAGGCAACGTGCTCTTCGAGGGTGTACGGCCAGGGCGCGTCGGGGCCGCGCAATATGTTGGTCGCTCGAATCAGCTTGCGAGCCGCTTCGCGTTGCAGCCGCAGGCGCTCGGTTGGGGTATTGGCCTGATGGATGAGGTTGAGATAGCCGCTCAACACGGATTCAAAATCACCATTCAACGCCAGGGCGATTTCGCGCGAAGGCTGGAAGCGTTCAAAGCGCAGCGAAAGATCCTCGCCCCACACACAACGGCAATGATGCTTGAGCCAGAAACCCCATTTATTTGCATTTTCGGGCGCCAGTACTTCGGCGCGGTGGCCGATATCGAAGTCAATCTTGGTGACCACCGGGTGGCGTTGCTCCAGCGCCTGGCGCAGCGTTTCCAAGTGTGCCAATACCTGTGCATCCGGCGGTTCGAGCAGAATCAGGCTAAGGTCCAGGTCCGACTCACCTGGGCTGGCTTCGCCCCTGGCGACACTGCCATACACATAAATGCCGTCCAGCCCGGACTGGGAGAGGCTGGCGATGACATCCGCCAGCAGCGGCTCAAACTCAGGCTGGAAGGCGGCATTGCCCAGCGTCAGCACACAGCCCTGGGCATCCACACCGGTCACCGTACTCATGGGTGATGCACCTCGATCACCAGGCCTTCCGCCTCACTCGGCACACAGAAATGGCGGGTGATCAGGTCAAACTCGGCGTCGGTGGCGGCGAAATCATGCTCGCCCTGGGCATTGCGCGCCTGTAAACGGCTGCGGCAGGTGGCGTCATCCAGCTCCAGATAGTGCAGGCAGTGCGGCGCTTGCGCAGCCTGGGCCAAGCTCAGCAGCCACTCGCGATTAGCCAGCGTATTGGCCGGGAAGTCCAACACAACGCTGATGCCCGATCGCAGCACGTTGATCACCAACGGCCCGAGCACACCTCGAATACGCTGGGCGCAGCTCACGTAATCGGCAATCGAGAGGACTTCACCGGGGTAAAGGGTGGCGAGCCAATGGTCTTCGCTCAACAGGATGGCGGCGTGTTCAGCGGCCAAAGTGTTGGCCAGGGTGGATTTGCCGGAGGCGATCTTGCCGCACAGCAGGTGCAGGGTTGGCATGGACAGGGTTCCTTTTGTCAGGCCCTGAAGCATGCCAGTTTTCAGGGCTCTGCATAATGAGAACCTATTCTGTAACAGTGAATGGGCACCCTGGTTTCGATAAATTACCGACAAGGGATGGTTATGATTCGCGATGCATTGCCCAAGGACGCCAAGCAGATCGCCCAGGTGCATGTGAGCAGTTGGCAACAGGCTTATGTAGACCTGATGCCAGCAGATTTTCTGGCCTCGCTGAGCACAACACTGCCGCAGAAAGAGGCTAACTGGGCGCGCTTGATTGAAAGCCAAGACGCTGGCGTATTAGTCGCCGAAGTGGATGGCAACGTTATCGGCTGGCTGTCGCTGGGCCTTTGCCGGGATACGGACACGCCTGAGGTCGCATCGGGAGAGGTCATGGCTATCTACGTGTTGGCGGACTACTGGGGTCACGGCATCGGCGCGCAATTGTGGCAGGCGGGTTTCCAACGTTTGGTTGAACAGGGTTATAAACGCATTTCCTTATGGGTTTTAGCCGCCAACCAAAGAGCCGTACGTTTCTATACACGCTTTGGCGGCACTGAAGACCCGGGTAGCCGTCGCACGCTGGTGCGCGGTGGCGTGACGCTGGAAGAGGTGCGCTATGTGTGGACCCGTTGAGGCGCTGTCAAACCCTGAAATAATATTTCGACACGAATTGCGCTGAACTATCCGCCAGGCTCTACGCTCCTTCCCTATGCGCTGCCCCGCCCCGGGGCGTTGGATAAAACAAGGAGCCGCGACCCCATGACCACCCTTCCCGCCTACCCACTCGTCAGGCCTGGCCCGCTGCACTCGACCCTGTTGGCCGGCACCGTGCCGTTGTTTCTGGGCACGTTGCTCAGTGACATCGCCTACGGCCAGACCTATCAGATCCAATGGGCCAACTTCGCGTCCTGGCTGATCGCCGGTGCCTTGGTGTTTTGTGGCTTTGCATTGTTGTTCGCGCTGGTCAACCTGGTGCGCGCCGAGCATAAAGGCGGACGCCCCGCCGCGTACTTCCTGCTGTTGCTGATCACCTGGGGACTCGGGCTGGTCAACGCCTTCCAGCATGCCAAGGACGCCTACGCCATGATGCCTGTTGGCCTGGTACTGTCGGTGATCGTGACGGTTCTGGCGATTGTTGCCACATGGGTCGGCCTGACCAACCTGCGCTCGGGAGCTGCCAAATGAACCCACTCAATACGCTGACCTTGCTGAGCGCAGCGCTGTTGCTGAGCGCGTGTGGCGACGCCGGCGACAAAACCCAGGCACGCGGTCCAGATCCCAAACTGCCCGAGCAACAAAGCAGCCTGCTGCCGAGCATGAAGATTGCCGAGCCGACACCCTGGGGCGAGCAAAAACCCACGGTGCCGCAAGGCTACAGCGTCACGGCCATCGCCACCGACCTGGCCATTCCACGCCAGACGCTGGTGCTGCCCAACGGCGATATTCTCGTTGCCGAAGGCCGTGGCGGCAGTGCGGCCAAACTCAAGCCCAAGGACGTAATCGCCAGCGTGATCAAGGCCCAGGGCAACACCAAGGTCAAGAGCGGTAACCGCATCACGTTGCTGCGCGATGCCGACGGTGACGGCAACTACGAGCTCAAGACCGTGTTTGCCGACAACCTCAACGCGCCCTATGGCCTGGCTTTCGCCGACGGCAAGCTGTACGTGGCCAACCAGGATGCCCTGGTGCGCTTCGACTATACCGACGGCCAGACCAAAGCCAGCGGCGCGCCAACCAAAATCATCGACCTGCCGGCGCAGATCAACCATCACTGGACCAAATCCCTGGCCATCAGCGAAGACGGGCGCCAGCTCTATGTGGGCATTGGCTCCAACAGCAACATCACCGAGCGCGGCATGGAAGTGGAGATCGACCGCGCCATGGTCTGGCAGATCGACGCAGCCAGCGGCGCGCACAAGCCCTACGCCACCGGCCTGCGCAACCCGACCGCACTGACCATTCAGCCGGGCTCGGGGCAATTGTGGACGGTGGTCAACGAACGCGATGAACTCGGCCCCGACCTGGTGCCGGACTACCTCACCTCAGTGCGCGAAGGCGCCTTCTACGGCTGGCCCTACAGCTACTGGGGCCAGAACGTCGACCCCCGCGCGCAACCGCAGAACCCACTGAAAGTGGCGGCCGCGATCAAGCCGGATTACAGCCTGGGCTCGCACGTTGCGGCACTGGGCGTGGATTTTTCGATACCGGCCATGGGTGAACAATTCGCCGACGGCGTGTTTGTCGGCGAACACGGCAGCTGGAACCGCGACAACCCGGTGGGCTACAAGGTGATCTTCGTACCGTTCAGCAACGGCAAGCCGGCTGGCGAACCGATTGATTTCGCCACCGGTTTCCGTGGCGACGACGGCAAGACCCGTGGCCGCCCGGTGGGCGTGACGGTCGACCCCAAAGGTGCGCTGATCATTGCTGACGACTTGGCCAACACCGTTTGGCGGGTGACACGCAATCGGTAACCGCCGTTGAACCTTGTCACTGTGGCGAGGGAGCTTGCTCCCGCTGGGCTGCGAAGCGGCCCCTGCTCTTTGCTTCAAGAGCATGGGACTGCTACGCAGTCCAACGGGAGCAAGCGCCCTCGCCACAGGGGACGGGTTTACAGGTCAGTGATTTCCTTATGCCGCGGCACCAGCGCCTTCATCACGCTCCACGCGACCAGGTACGCCAAGGCACAAATCGCAAACATGATCATATAGCCGGTGTGAATGTCGTTGATGGACTTGTAGTAGTCGAACACCCAGCCACCGATCTTGGTCATCACCACACCGCCCAGGCCGCCCGCCATACCGCCGATGCCGACCACCGACGCCACGGTTTTTTGCGGGAACATATCCGACACGGTGGTGAAGATATTGCACGACCACGCCTGGTGCGCCGAGGCGCCCACGCCGATCAACAACACCGGCACCCAGAAGCTCAGGTAACCGAACGGTTGCGCCAACAGCACCACCAGAGGGAACAGCGCGATCACCAGCATGGCTTTCATGCGGCCGTCATACGGGGCATCACCGCGCGCCATAAAGTAGCTGGGGAACCAGCCGCCGCCGATACTGCCGACCATGGTCATGCTGTACAGCACGGCCAACGGCATCACGATATCCGCGCCTTTCATGTTGTATTGCGCCGACAGGTACGTGGGCAGCCAGAACAGGAAAAACCACCACACGCCGTCGGTCATGAACTTGCCGAAGGCGAACGCCCAGGTCTGGCGGTAGGTCAGCAGCTTGAACCACGAGACTTTTTTCGGCGTCGCCCCCACAGGCTCAGGCGCGAAAGGCTGTACGGTCTGGTCACTGCGGATGTAGGCCAGTTCTTCGGCGGACAAGCGCTTTTGCTGCTCCGGTTTCTCATAGAGCATCGACCACACCGCCACCCACACAAACCCGAGCATGCCGATCACGATAAACGCGGCTTCCCAGCCCCACATGCCGGCAATCAGCGGCACACAGATCGGCGCGAGGATTGCACCCACGTTGGCGCCGGAGTTGAAGATGCCGGTGGCCAGGGAGCGTTCTTTTTTCGGGAAATATTCCGCAGTAGCCTTGATCGCGATGGGGAAGTTGCCCGCCTCGCCAATCGCCAGCACGGCGCGGGAGAGCATAAAGCCAGCAATCGATACCGGGATCACCGCCAGGCCGATGGCGGCGCTGAGCGAGGCAATCCCCGCGCCCATCGGCACCGAGAACGCATGCATGATCGCGCCGGTGGACCAGATGGCAATCGCCACCACATAGGCCGCCTTGGTGCCGATCTTGTCGACAAACCGCCCGGCAAACAGCATGGCAATCGCATAAACGAACTGGAACACCGCAGCGATGTTGGCGTAATCGGTGTTGCTCCAGCCAAATTGCGTCGACAGTTGCGGCGCCAAGAGGCTGAGCACCTGGCGGTCGAGGTAATTGACGGTGGTGGCAAAGAACAACATCGCGCAGATGGTCCAGCGATAGTTGCCGACGGCCTGGCCGACGCGGTGGGCGTTGATGGGCTCATTCAAATTCATGGCATCACTTTTTATTTTTGTTAGATAGGACATATGTAACGTCATATGTCGTCGTACAACTGCGACTTTTATAGCCGGGCGCCTTGGCGGTGTCAATCTGAAATATTGCCGTTTCTTCAGGTATTACTTGGGCGTATAAACAATCAGTTCAAAGCGGTTGTAGGATGACAAACGCGAAACACCCGGCTAGGCGCCTTGCCCGGTACATCGTCGAGCAGGCCGTAGGGCTGCATGCCTAGCTTTTCCAACACACGGATCGAAGCCGCATGATCGGGTCGCACCAGACCGAAAACCTCCGGCAGATTCAGTGTTTGGAAGGCCAGCGCCAGCGCATCCCGACCCAGCTCGGTGGCGTAGCCCTGCCCCCACGCCTCCACGGCGAAGCGATAACCCAGGTTGATGCGCCGCTCGGTCAGGTAATTAAGCGGCGCTATGCCGCCAAAGCCAATGAGGTGCCCAGGCTGCTCCTTACGGGCGATCGCCCACCAGCCATAACCCTGGGCGGCCCACTGTTCGAGCCAATGGTTGAGCACACGCTGGGCGTGCTCCAGGCTGGCCATCGGCCCTGCAGGGTTGAACATATTTGTCTGCGGGTCACCGAAGATCGCGAACAATCGCTGCACATCGTTGGCTTCGGGCTTGCGGTAGATCAGCCGTGAGAGGGTGTCAGGCATGCGCATAATTCCTTGTTGATGCCATGAAGTTCAACGCATCAGCAAAAAAACGCAAATAGAGGTGAATTATTTCATGTCGGCTTGTATCTGAACTGACAGAGCGGTGCCATCGCAACGATGGCACCTCCCCTGTTCAGTTTTAGAGTGACCCGCATGAAATTACGTAAGAAAAGCGTCAAACCCATCGGTTTGAAAGACATCACCATCGTCGACGATACCAAGGTGCGCAAGGCGATCACCGCCGCCGCACTGGGTAACGCCATGGAGTGGTTCGACTTTGGTGTCTACGGGTTCGTCGCCTATGTGCTCGGCAAGGTGTTCTTCCCCGACGCCTCGCCCAGCGTACAAATGATCGCTGCCTTGGGTACCTTCTCCGTGCCCTTCCTGATTCGCCCGCTGGGCGGCCTGTTCTTCGGTGCCCTGGGTGACAAATACGGGCGGCAGAAAGTATTGGCCGCCACCATCGTGATCATGTCCCTGAGCACTTTCGCCATCGGCCTGATCCCCGGCTACGCCTCGATAGGCATCTGGGCGCCGATCCTGCTGCTGTTGTGCAAAATGGCCCAGGGCTTCTCGGTGGGCGGTGAATACACCGGCGCCTCGATCTTTGTCGCCGAATATGCACCGGACCGTAAACGCGGGTTCCTTGGCAGCTGGCTGGACTTCGGCTCCATCGCCGGTTTTGTGCTCGGTGCCGGCGTCGTGGTACTGATCTCGACGATCCTCGGTGAAGCTGACTTCGAGGCCTGGGGCTGGCGCCTGCCGTTCTTCCTCGCCCTGCCCCTGGGCATCATCGGCCTGTACCTGCGTCACGCGCTGGAAGAAACCCCGGCCTTCCAGCAGCACATGGACAAGCTCGAACAAGGCGACCGCCAGGGCCTGACCCACGGCCCCAAAGTCTCGTTCAAGGAAGTCGCGACCCAGCATTGGCGCAGCCTGCTGACCTGCATCGGTATCGTCGCGGCCACCAACGTGACGTACTACATGCTGCTCACGTATATGCCCAGCTACCTGTCGCACAACCTGCATTACAAAGAAAACAGCGGCGTACTGATCATCATCGCGATCATGGTCGGCATGCTGTTCGTGCAGCCATTTATCGGCTTTGTCAGTGACAAGATCGGCCGCAAGCCCTTCATCATCGCCGGCAGCGTGGGCCTGCTGTTCCTGTCCATTCCGGCGTTCATGCTGATCACCAGCGGCAAGATCGGCCTGATCTTCGCCGGCCTGCTGATCCTGGCGGTGGTCCTCAACTTCTTTATCGGCGTGATGGCCTCGACCCTGCCGGCGATGTTCCCCACGCACCTGCGCTACAGCGCGCTGGCCAGTGCGTTCAACGTCTCGGTATTGATCGCCGGTGTCACCCCCACCGCCGTGGCGTGGCTGGTGGAAAGCACCAACGACCTGTTCATGCCCGCCTACTACCTGATGGTGTTTGCCGTGGTCGGCTTGATCACGGGCCTGACCATGAAGGAAACCGCCAACAAGCCACTGCGCGGCGCCGCGCCTGCGGCCTCGGACATGGCAGAAGCCAAGGAAATACTGCAAGAGCACCACGACAATATCGAGCAGAAGATCGAAGACATCGACACTCAGATTGCCGAACTGGAAGCCAAGCGCCAGAACCTGGTGCAGCAGCACCCACGCATCAACTGACTACTGACCTGGCGTGGCGGCCCCTGCCGCCATGCCTTTGGAGTGCCTAAGCATGGTTCCAAGCGTCACCGCAGCACACTCGCTACTCAGCGCCGACGAACGCGCTGCCATCGCCGAAATAGAAGCCACTACCAGCATCCTGCAACTGGTTACCCGCCTGACCGGCATGCGCTTTGCCGGCATCGCCAAATTCACTGACCTTGAGTGGGTCGTCTGCTCGGTGCACGACACGGCCGACATGGGCATTCATGTCGACGACGTGCTCGACCTCGAAACCACACTGTGCAGTGAGTTCTGCATCAACCCGCAGACCCTGTTCATCCCGCAGATCAGCCACAACGGCCGCTTCGCCGCGCGCCCGGTGGTCAAGCAGTTCGCCATCGAAAGCTACGCCGGTGCGCCGATCTTCCTGCCTGATGGGCGCCTGTTCGGCGCATTGTGCGCGCTGGATTCGCGGGCGATGCTGTTTGAAGACCCCAACCTGCCGGAAACCCTGAGCCTGTTTGCGCGGCTGATCGGCTGTATTTTCTTCGCTAACTTGAACGCGGTTGATCAGTGAGCTTGCCGCGCAAGGTGGCCATATCGCGCTTGGGTGGCACACCGAACAGCCGGCTGTACTCGCGACTGAACTGTGACGGGCTTTCATAACCCACCTTGAACGCCGCACTGGACACGTCTTGATGTTCGTTGAGCATCAAGCGCCGCGCTTCATTCAAGCGCAGCCATTTCTGATACTGCAAAGGGCTCATCGCGGTCAGGTGACGAAAGTGATGATGAAAGGTGGCAGCGCTCATCTGCACCCGCGCCGCCAACTCCTCCACCCGCAACGGCGCGGTGTAATTGAGCTTCAGCCAATCGATCGCCTTGGCGATCCGATAGCCCTGCCCGTCAACGGCGCAGATCCTGCGCAGGCGCCCGGCCTGGTCGGTCTTTAACAGCCGGTAATGGATTTCACGCTGAATCAACGGCGCGAGTACCGGGATCGCCTCGGGTTCGTCCAGCAAAGCGACCAAGCGTGCGAACGCTGCCAGCATGCCTTCGGTGACCGTGCCGATTCCCACCCCTTTCATCACTGCCCGCTCCCGAGTGGGCGGCAACTCACTCTGGGCGATCAGCTCGGCGAGGATGTGCAGGTCCAGTTTGTAGGTCAGGCCCAGGCAGGGCCGGGCCGGGCTGGCAACCAGCACTTCGGAGTTGGCCGGGATATCCAAAGACGTCAGCAGAAACCGCGTCGGGTCATAGGGGTAGCCTTCACCGCCGACCCACAGTTGTTTTTCACCCTGGGCGACCAGCACGACGCACGGCTCGACCATGCACACCACCGGCGCTGCCGGCTGCTCACGCCGATAAAAGCCCAGGCCCGGGACTGGCATGGGGTAATCGCCGGGCGCCGTGACCTGCGCGTTGATCGCCTGGATCAAGGCGTCCAGGGGCAATGGATTAATCGTCATAAAAGGCTCTTTTAACGCGTGACCGAACTGTACCGCGCACACCAAGCAAGTGTCACCGACAACCCACAAGACTCAGAGGATCAGGCAAGTAATCCACTGGAACGCACTACAGAACGCCGGTCCATGCCGGGAAAATGCGCGGACCAACCTTATCCGGGATCACGCCATGAAAAGCCTTTTGCTCGCCCTGAGCGTGCTGCTGACGTCTTTTTCTTCATTGGGAGCCGATATGTCCAACGGTGCTGACAACTTCTACAAAAGCGACAAAGTGACGGTGCAAAACGTCACCTTCAACAACCAGTACGGCATGGCGGTGGCGGGCCATTTGTTCATGCCGAAAAACCTCGCCCCCGGCGCAAAAAACCCAGCCCTTGTGGTTGGGCACCCGATGGGCGCCGTCAAAGAGCAGAGCGCAGACCTCTACGCCACCAAAATGGCCGAACAAGGCTTCGTCACCTTGTCTCTGGACTTGTCATTCTGGGGCGATAGCGCAGGCTCACCACGCAATGCGGTGCTGCCCGACCTCTACGTCGAGGACTTCAGCGCTGCCGTGGATTTCCTCGGTACCCGCCCGCAAGTTGATCGCGAGCGCATCGGTGTGATCGGTATTTGCGGCAGTGGCAGCTTCGCCATTGCCGCCGCGAAGATTGACCCACGCTTTAAGGCAATCGCTACCGTGAGCATGTACGACATGGGTGCGGCCAACCGCAATGGCCTCAAACATAGCGTGACGCTGGCGCAACGTCAGCAGCTGCTGCGCCAGGCCGCCAACCAGCGTTATGTGGAATTCCAGGGCGGCGAGACCGTCTACACCGGCGGCACGCCAGCCACCCTCACCGGCGATGCGGTGGGTGATGAGTTTTACGATTTCTACCGTACGGCGCGCGGCGAATTCACACCCGTCGGCGGCTCGCTGC
The DNA here is from genome assembly GCF_044218855.1 of Pseudomonas sp. B19125. Classification (NCBI taxonomy): domain Bacteria; kingdom Pseudomonadati; phylum Pseudomonadota; class Gammaproteobacteria; order Pseudomonadales; family Pseudomonadaceae; genus Pseudomonas; species Pseudomonas sp. B19125. Next base: position 3,472,176 of record NZ_CP162589.1, on the reverse strand, counting down.
AAACCACCACGCGGCCGATCCTGACCAGTAACGTGAAGTTCCTGAACTTCTACCCCTTCAACGATATCGAGACGCTATCCCCTCGCCCGCTGTTATTGATCGCCGGCGCCGACGCGCACTCACGTGAATTCAGTGAAGACGCCTACCAACGCGCGGCCGAGCCCAAGGAACTGCTGATTATCCCGGGCGCAGGCCATGTCGATCTTTACGACCTGGTCGATCTGATCCCTTTCGACAGACTCGCCACTTTCTTCAAAGGCCACTTGAAATAATGCCCGATAAATCACAGATGCATAGCTGGGCCGCGGTGTTTGCGATGTCGTTGGCGGCGTTCGCACTGGTGGCCTCTGAGTTCATGCCGGTAAGCCTGCTGACGCCGTTGGCCGCCGACCTGCAGATTTCCGAAGGCCAGGCCGGCCAAGGCATCTCGGTGTCCGGTCTGTTCGCCTTGCTCACCAGCCTGGTCATCGCTGCCGTCGCTGCGCGGGTTGAGCGCAAGCGTCTGCTGTTGGCGTTGACCGTCCTGATGATCCTGTCTGGAACCGTGGTGGCGCTGGCACCGAACTACCTGACGTTCATGCTCGGTCGCGCGCTGATCGGCGTGGCCATCGGCGGCTTCTGGTCGCTGTCGGCGGCGACCGCCATGCGCCTGGTGCCCACGGCCCAAGTACCGCGCGCGTTGGCGATCGTGAATGGCGGCAACGCACTGGCGACGGTGATCGCAGCGCCCTTGGGCAGTTTTCTCGGCGCACTGATCGGTTGGCGTGGCGCATTTTTCTGCGTCGTACCGGTGGCGGTAGCGGCTGGCCTATGGCTGCTGTTCAGCTTGCCCGCGATCAAGGTGCAAGGCCAGGCCAAGACTGGCAATGTGCTGCGCTTGTTCAAACAGACGCCTGTGGCCCTGGGCATGCTCGCCATCAGCGGCTTTTTCATGGGCCAGTTCATGCTGTTCACTTACCTGCGTCCGTTTCTGGAAAGCGCCACGCGGGTCAGTACCTCCACACTCTCGTTGCTGCTGTTGGTGCTCGGCCTGGCCGGGCTGGCGGGCACTGTGCTGATAGAGCGCATGCTGAAAAACCGCCTGTATCCTGTGCTGATTGCCATTCCATTGATCATGGCGGTGATCGCCGTGGCTCTGGTGGCCTTCGGCGGCTCGCCGATCACCACAGCCGTGTTACTCGGTTGCTGGGGTTTCGTGGCAACCGCCGCGCCGGTGGGTTGGTGGACCTGGTTGGCGCACGTGTTGCCGGACGATGCCGAGGCCGGCGGTGGATTAATGGTGGCAATCATTCAATTGGCGATTACTGCCGGTGCCACTGTCGGTGGCGTGGCGTTCGACCACAGCGGTTATCAGGCCACCTTTGAACTGAGCGCAGCCACGCTGGGGGTTGCCGCGCTGCTGGCAGGCCTGGCCGCGCGGCACTCAGCGCCGGGGTTGATGGCCTGCCGCCCTACCTGAAAAACTGACTCGGCGTCTTGCCAAACTGTTTCTTGAACATGCTGGTAAAGGCGCTCGGGCTCTCGTAGCCCAGTTCGATGGCAACATCGATAATCTTCTGCCCCACCGCAATCCGCTCCAGCGCCAGCAGCAAGCGCGCCTGCTGGCGCCATTGGCCAAAGGTCAACCCGGTTTCCTTGCGAAACAGACGCTGGATGGTCTTCTGGTCCAGCTCAAGGCGCCCACTCCAATCCTCCACCGTCGACGCATCCCCGGGATCCTGCTGCAGCGCCAGGCAAATCCGGTTGATACGCGGGTCGCCGGGCTGCGGCAACGACAGCGGCAAGGCCGGCAGAATCGCCAGCTCATCGAGGATCAGGTGCATGATCCGCGCATCGCGTGAGTCCTCGGCATACGGCGGTTTCAAACTCACCGACGCCTTGATCAGCTCACTGAGCAACGGTGAAACGCTCACCGCCTTGGTCTCGGTCGGCAGGTTCGGGAACGCATCGGGGCGCACAAACACACTGCGCATTTTCAACGGGCCGACACAGCGCAGCGAGTGGACTTGCCCGCAAGGCATCCAGAAGCCACGATTGGACGGCACCGTCCATTGGTTGTGCGCCGAGTGCACCACCATCACGCCCTCGATGGCGTAGAGTAACTGGTGCTTTTCGTGGCTATGCTCGGGGATCACCCAGTTTTCGGGGTAATCGGTAGCGGAACTGATGACAGCCCAGTCGCCTGCGTCGATTTCCTGCAAAAATTCATTCAGTGGTTTGATCATTTCGCCCTTTTTGCGACAGTTGCCTCCCGAATTTCGTGAGACAGGCATTGGCACCGAATTTAGCATAACCGCCGAAACAATTAGAAATGGGTGCCGGGCTCAAGTACTCGCCACCTCAGTTTGCTGCCCTGTATGGAATGCCTGCATGACGACCGTTACCGCGTCACCCGCCGCTGCAACCACTACACCCCAAGTGAGCCCCTTGGTTATGCGCGTCCTCGGCGCCTGCGCCTTGGCCCACCTGATCAATGACCTGATCCAGGCCGTGCTGCCCTCGGTCTACCCGATGCTCAAGGCCAACTACGGGCTGAGTTTCACCCAAGTGGGCCTGATCACCCTGACCTTCCAATTGACCGCCTCGCTGCTGCAACCCTGGATCGGCTACCACACCGACCGCCACCCCAAGCCCTGGCTGTTGCCGGCCGGCATGGTGTGCACCTTGATCGGCATTCTGATGCTGGCGTTTGTCGGCACCTTCCCGGCGATTTTGCTGGCGGCGGCCCTGGTGGGCGTCGGCTCGTCGACCTTTCACCCGGAAACCTCGCGCGTCGCACGCCTGGCCTCCGGTGGGCGTTATGGCCTGGCGCAATCGACCTTCCAGGTCGGCGGCAACACCGGCAGCGCCTTCGGCCCATTGCTGGCGGCGGCGATCATCATTCCTTACGGCCAGAGCCATATCGCCTGGTTCGGGCTGTTCGCCGTGTTTGCGATTCTGGTGCTGTACGGCCTGAGCCGCTGGTACCGCAACCACCTCAACCTGTTCAAGCTCAAGCAAGGCGGCAAGGCCACTCATGGCCTGTCCAAAGGCCGCGTGACCTTTGCCCTGGTGGTGCTGGCGCTGCTGGTGTTCTCCAAATACTTCTACATGACCAGCCTGACCAGCTACTTCACGTTCTACCTGATCGAGAAGTTCCAGCTGTCGGTGGCCAGTTCGCAGATGTACCTGTTCCTGTTCCTTGGCGCGGTGGCGGTGGGCACCTTCGCCGGTGGCCCGATTGGCGACAAGATCGGGCGCAAGAAAGTCATCTGGTTCTCGATCCTCGGCGCGGCGCCCTTCACCCTGGCCCTGCCCTACGTCGACCTGTTCTGGACCGCCGTACTCAGCGTGGTCATCGGCTTTATCATCGCCTCGGCCTTCTCGGCCATCGTGGTCTTCGCCCAGGAACTGGTGCCGGGCAATGTGGGCATGATCGCCGGTATCTTCTTCGGCCTGATGTTCGGCTTCAGCGGCATTGGTGCTGCGCTGCTGGGCTTGCTCGCTGACAACCACGGCATTGAGTACGTGTATAAGATCTGCTCGTTCCTGCCGCTGGCGGGCATCCTCACGATATTGCTGCCTTCGACCAAAGGCGTCTGACCCGCCGATTATCGGCTGGCCGTGTGCTATTAGCCGGAATGCTCTGAAAAACCTGCGTGTGCGCTTACAATCCCGATTTTCAAGCGCACACCCAGGCAGCCCGGCACGACATGACGCTCGACCCTCCTACGATTCTGATTCTGACCATCGCGCTGGCCGCCGCTGCCGCGTTGTATCTGGCCATTGAATGGCGCAGCGTACGCGAGGCTTCCCTGCTGTTCTGGGCCGCAGGTTTTGCGACCATCAGCGTCGGCTCCACCCTGGCGTTGCTGCGCGGCAGTGGCCTGTTAATGATCGGCATCTGGTTCGCCAACGGCTTGCTGGTGACTGCGCACTTTCTGTTCCTGCTCGGCGTGGCGCGTTTTACCCAGGCGCGCCTTTCACCGCTATGGCTGTTGATGCTGCTGGTGTGGCTGGGAATGCTGATGCTTCCAGCCGAGCTCCCATGGTCCAAAGCCATGCTGGCGGTGCAGTCGCTGCTGGTGGCAGCGCCGACTCTGCGCGCCAGCTTTTTGCTGCGCCCGCACGGCAAATCACTCAGCATCGGCGCGGTGCAGTTGCGCTATGTGCTGCTGATCCATGGCGCGTTTTATGTAGCCAAAGCGTTGTCAGTGATGATCCCCGGCACACTGATTGACCTGGCTGCCTTCAAGGGCGAAATCATCCAGGTGTCCCTGGTGGAAGGTGCGATGGCGATCATGTTGATCGCGCTGTCGATGACCGGCTCCGAACGCTACCGCCGCGAGCAGCACATCGCGCGGCTGGCGGCCCGCGACCCACTCACTGCGCTCTTCAACCGCCGCGCCCTTGACCTGCAAGCGCCCCGCCTGTTGGCGCAAGTCTCGTCGGCCCAGCCAGGCGCCGTGCTGTTGATCGATATCGACAACTTCAAAGGGGTCAACGACCTCTACGGCCATACCGCCGGCGACCGTTTGCTCATCGCCCTCAGCGAGATGATCCGCAGCGTCGTACCCCAAAGTGCGTTAGCTGCGCGCCTGGGTGGGGACGAGTTTTTGATTCTACTGAACAACACCTCGACCCAGCAGATTGTCGAGCTGGGCAGCCGCTTGCGTGAACAGTTCCAGCAAGTCGCCGCTGAAACCTTTACCACGCCGGCGCCGGTGACCTTGAGCATCGGCGCCAACCTGTTCGACCAACCACCGGCAAGCCTGGCCGCGCTGATCGAACAAGGCGACACCACGCTCTACGAAACCAAGCGTGGCGGGCGCGACAGCATTCGTCTGGTGGACCAGACCGGCACGTTCGGCTAAAGGTCGTAATGCACCGCTACGCTGCGCCCGGTCTTCACCGACTCCAATGCACTATCGGCCAGGTGCAAGGCATACAGGCCATCACGCACGCTGGTCGGTAGCTCTCGGCCAGCGTTCAGCGCGTCAATAAACTGTGTTAGCTCATTGCGATAAGCATCCGCGTAACGCTCGAGGAAAAAGTGCTGCAACGGCTCCAGCGCTTCGGTGTGGTCGGCACTCCAATGGCGCAACGTGCTGGGGCGGTGGTTGTCGGTGAGCAGCACGCCCGTGGCGCCGGACACTTCCACGCGCTGGTCATAGCCGTACACCGCCTGGCGACAGCAGTTGATGTGGCATTGCTTGCCGGAGGCCGTGCGCAGCAGCACCATCACACTGTCGTAGTCGTCGATGTCGGCCAGGCTCGGGTCCACCAAGCGGCTGGCGAAGGCACTGACTTGCACCGGCTCCTCGCCGAGCAGGTGGCGGGCGGTGTCGAAGTCATGGATGGTCATGTCGCGCAGGATGCCACCGGAGTGTTCCAGGTAGTCACGCGGCGCCAGGCCGGGGTCGCGGCTGGTGATGATCACCTGGCGCACGGCGCCGATCTGGCCGGCGTCCAGCGCTTGGCGCAGGCGCAGCATGTCGGGGTCAAAACGTCGGTTGAAACCGAGCATCACCTTGCCGCCCAGGCGTTCGACGGCCTGGGCGGCGCTGCGAGCCTTGGCGATATCCAGGTCGATGGGCTTTTCGCACAGTACCGCCTTGCCTGCGGCCACCGCTGCCAGCAGCAAGTCGATATGGGTGTCGGTGGGCGTGCCGATCACCACGGCATCAATGTCTTGGCGGGCAAGCACGGCGGCGCAGTCATAGGCCGCTTCGCAGCCCAATTGTGTGCTGAGCGCATCGACACCTTCGCGCCAGGGGTCGGCCACCAGCACCAGCGTGGCGTTGGGGTGAGCGGCGACGTTGGCGGCGTGGATCCTGGCGATGCGCCCGGCACCTAAAACGGCAATACGTAGCATGGTCGAACTCCTGGCGTTGTTATTGAGGGAGCTTCAGTCCGGCAGGTTGAACGGTGTCACGATCTGCACCTGTGACGGCGCAATCGGCCCGGTTTTCCATAGCCGGTGGTGTTGCAGGATGTGCAAAAACACGCTGCGGGCATCGATCTGCAGGTTGTGGTCGATGATCGCGGCGACTTTTTCTTCCAGCAGCAGCTGGCGATTTTCTTCGTCCAGGTCATGGCCGATAAACACTTCCAGCGGGCGCTCGAGCGCGGTGAAGGCATCGACAATCGCGCGGTTACCGCCGCCGACGCTGTACACCGCCTTGAGTTCGGGGTGTTGCTTGAGGGCCTGGGTGACGCGCTCAAACGTGCGGTCGTACACGCCATAGCCGCCGCTGATATCCAGCACCCGCAGGTGCGGGGCACGCCCACGCAGCCAGGCGCGAAAGCCCATCTCGCGCTCTTCTTCGCCACGGAACAGTTCGCTGCCGATCACCACCGCTACGTCCTGGGGTTGCGCCGGCAGCCAGCGCGACATCAGGTAGGCCGCGGTTTGGCCGGCGGTGCGGTTGTCCATGCCTACATAACCGATGCGCTCGCTTTGCGGCAGGTCGGTGACCAGGGTTACCACGGGAATGCCGGCCGCGATCAGCTGCTTGACGGCCTGATTCACCGCCGGCTCATCCGCCGCTTTAAGCACCACGCCCTGGCTGCCGGTGTCGAGGCAGCGCAGTAATTGGTCATGCATGGCCTGGGGTTCGATTTCTTCAAACAGGTGAAAACGCGGCGCGATGCGAAACGGCGCCAAGCTGCCCAATTGCGCGGTGATCGCCGCCTGCACCGCCGCGCTGAAGCGCTGGGGTGTGTGCATGATCACATCGACGTGAAACGTGCGCCCCACCGCCAGACCGTTTTTTTCCTGGGCCTCCAACTCATCCAGCGCCTGCTCGATGCGCCGGGTGGTCTGCGCATGCACGCTGCCGCGCTGGTGCAACACGCGGTCGACCGTGGCTTTGCTCACGCCGGCCTGGGTCGCGAGCTGCTTGATGGAGAAGTGTTTTGCGCGTTCGAGCATGCGGTTCGCCTGAGGTGTTTTTGAGGTCTTTTTTGGGCGTTACTGAGGTTTTGCAATGCTAGTCTCAGTTTTGCCCGGCGTCGAGCCGGGTCGATAAAACAACAACAATTTCAGGAGAACCGCATGCCTCACACCGATCTCGCCAGCGCATTCAACGGCCAATATTTTGTTGTCACCGGCAGCACTCAGGGGCTGGGCGCTGCCGTGGCACATACCCTGGCGCAGCGTGGCGCTGCCGGGCTGATCGTCTGCGGGCGCCGCCGCGCCGAGGGCGAAGAGCAGGTCCGGCAACTGGCACAGCTCGATTGCCAGGCATTTTTTGTCGAGGCCGACCTGGAAAACGTCGAGGATTGCCGTGCGATCATCGACGCAGCACGCACCCACTTCGGCACCTTGCACGGGCTGGTGAACTGCGCCGGCATGTCGGATCGCGGCACTATTCTCGACACCTCGCCCGAGCTGTTTGACCGGCTGTTTGCGGTGAACGTGCGGGCGCCGTTTTTTCTGATGCAGGAAGCACTCAAGCTGATGATCAGCACCGGCGTGGAAGGCGCGGTGGTGAATATCCAGAGCATCACCGGGCATGGCGGGCAATCGTTTTTGAGCGCCTATGCGGCGTCCAAGGGCGCGCTGGCGATTTTGACCAAGAACGTGGCGTTCAGCGCATTGCGTAATCGCATCCGCGTGAATGGCCTGAATATCGGCTGGATGGACACGCCTCACGAGGATCAGATCCAGCGCCAATACCACGGCGCGCAGGACGGCTGGCTGGCCGAGGCCGAGCGCGCGCAGCCGTTCGGGCGGCTGCTCAAGCCCGAAGAAGTGGCGCAAAGCGTGGCGTTTTTGCTCTCGCGTGAAGCCGGGATGATGACCGGCTCGGTGATCGACCTGGAGCAAGGCGTGGTCGGCTGCACCGACAGCGGCAGCCCGCAACCGCACCAGGCGCTGAGCCTGCCGGGAGGTGTGTGATGTCGGCGTTCGTGACCGGCGCGGCGGTGCGCCTGGCGGATTTCAGCCGTATTTGCGCCCAACGGACCAACGCCGAGGACTACCCGCTGTGTGCCGAGGTGGTGAGCAATGTGCCGATCTATCAGGCCGGCACTTTACGCAACAGCGAGCGCTTGCGCGTCATGGATGAGCTGCATCACCTGTTCCGCGACGGGCCTGGGGTGATGGTGGTGCGCCAGGCCTATGAAGACCTGGCGGTGGTCGATCGCCATAGCCAGGTATTCGAGGCGATCTTTGCCCATGAGGCTGCGCAAGGCGTGGCCGCCGACCATTTTGCCCAGGCCGGCAGCAACGGGCGCATCTGGAATTCGCTGCAGAAAGCCGCGCTGCAGTCGCCGGAATCGTTTGCCGAGTACTACGCCAACCCGCTGCTCGGTTTGATCGCCGAAGCGTGGCTGGGGCCGAGCTTTCAGATGACCGCGCAAGTGAACGTGGTCCACCCTGGCGGGCAGGCGCAACAGCCGCACCGTGACTATCACCTGGGCTTTCAGACCACTGAGGTGGTTGAACGCTTTCCGCTGCCGCTGCATCTGTTGTCGCAATACCTGACGCTGCAAGGCGCGGTGGCCCATTCGGATATGCCGCTGGAAAGCGGGCCGACCCAACTGCTGCCCTTCTCCCAGCAATACCCGCTGGGTTACCTGGCCTGGCGCTGCGCAGAGTTTATCGACTACTTCCAGCAGCACGCCGTGCAATTGCCGCTGAACAAGGGCGACCTGCTGTTCTTCAACCCGGCGCTGTTCCACGCGGCGGGTACCAACCGCACGACCCACCACCGGCGTATGGCCAACCTGCTGCAAATCTCGTCGGCGTTCGGCAAGCCCATGGAAGCCCTCGACCGCGACCGCATGATGCTCGCGGTGTACCCGGTGTTGCTGGCCAACCCTGCGTTGAATGCCGAAGCGGTGATCGCCTGTACGGCCGACGGTTATGCCTTCCCCACCAACCTCGACACCGACCCGCCCTTGCACGGGCTCGCCCCGCAAACCGGGCAGCAATTAATGCAACAAGCCCTTGACGAACGCTGGCCCTATTCAGACTTCGCCGCTGCCGTGGCGCAACTGCGGGCCAAGCGCCAGGCGTGAATCCCACTGCTTTTACAACAACAAAAAGAACGGAGCATAACCATGAAGAAGCAACTCCTCGCAGCACTGCTGACCCTCGCTGTTACGCCCTGGGCCTGGGCGGATATACGTATCGGCGTGAGCATCGCCCAGGTCGACGATGTGTTCCTCGCACAGATGCGTGACTACATGGCGGCCCACGCCAAGGAGCTACCCGGCGTGACCCTGCAATTTGAAGACGCCCAGGGCGATGTGGTGCGCCAACTCAATCAGGTGCAGAACTTTACCGCCCAGGGCATGGACGCGATTATCGTCAACGCGGTGGACACGGCGGCCACGCAGAAAATGACCGTCAATGCCCAGCAGGCCAAGATCCCGCTGGTGTACGTCAACCGCCGCCCGGAGTTCCAGGACGTGCCGCCGGGCGTGGGTTATGTTGGCTCGGATGAGATCAAGGCCGGGGAAATCCAGATGCGCTACCTGGCAGAGAAAATGGGCGGCAAGGGCAACCTAGCGATTATGCTCGGGCTGTTGTCCAACAACGCCACGCACAACCGCACGCTGGGGGTGAAGACGGTGCTCAAGGATTACCCGGACATCAAGATTGTCGAGGAGCAAAGCGCCGAATGGCAGCGCGGCAAGGCGATTGACCTGATGAGCAACTGGATTGTGTCCGGACGCAAAATCGATGCCGTGGCGGCGAATGCCGATGAAATGGCGATTGGCGCCGCCATGGCGATCAGCCAGGCGGGCATGCAACCGGGCAAGGATATCCTGGTGGCCGGCAGCGATGGCGGCGCAGCGGGGCTGGACGCGGTGAAGAAGGGCCAGTTGCTGGTGACGGTGTATCAGGACAACAAAGGCCAGGCCGTCGGCTCGATTGATCTGGCGGTGAAGATGGTCAAGAAGGAACCCTATGTGGCTGAGCTGACCATTCCTTATCAGCAGATCACCAAAGACAATTACCAGGCGTTTCTGAACCCTTAATCCCTTGCCTATGGCCAGGTTTTCTTGTGGCGAGCGGGCTTGTTGTGGCGAGCGGGCTTGCCACAATAAGTTTGCTCAGCCAGGGGGGATTTCATCTCAGCCTCAAGACCACCAGGGCACCGAGCCCGAAGAGGCAGGCCACGCCCACTGCATAGGCCAGCGTGCGCCAGGGTTGCAGCCCTGCCAGATACGTCACCGTGTGCGCCAATCGGGCCAGGGTAAACAGGCCAAAGAGCCAACCCGTGACACCCTGGGAACTCCCCAGCGCCACACATAATCCGCCCAACACAAAAAACAGCGGGATGTTTTCCAGGTCATTGGCCCACGCCCTTTGCGCCCTCACGACGTGCGGCAATTCTTGTGGCTGCGCCATGCGGCTGAAGAACGCCGCATCTTCAAGGTTGGTGAACGCCCGCCGCCGAATCCGCCAAAAACCCTGATAGCAGGAAATCGCAAACATTTTCAGGCACAGCACCAGCACACAGCCTGCGTAGATAGCCAGCAGGTCATTCATCGCGCAACCCATTGACGACGATATAAAGCAACGGCCCCACCGAAACAAACACCGCCGTCAGCGCAAAATACGGCAGCACAGACACGACTGACCGCCCGCGCCCGCGCGCATCCCGATACATCCACACACACGCCAGCACCGCCATCAGGTACAGGTCGATCACCACCTGCGCGGTGTCCGGCCGCGACATTAATTGGCGCCCGAAGGCCAGCAGTGATTGCTCGGCGGTGAGCATCGTCACCAGTGTATAGAGTGAAAATCCAACTAACCCGACCAGGGCAATAGAGGGTCTGTGCATGGTCTCGTCCTTGAAGTGAATGAAGCTCACGATAGTGATAAGGTCTTGGCCCTCGCAATGACCTCACAGGTTATGAACCCGCCATGGACACTACTGCCGGCGACCAACTGCGCCAACTGCGTCGCCACGCCAAGCTGAGCCAGCTGGACCTGGCGCTGATCACCGGCGTTTCGCAACGCCACCTCAGTTACATCGAAACCGGCCGCGCCAAGCCGAGCCCGGGCACGTTGCACAATTTACTGACCGCGCTGGATGTGCCGCTTGAGCAGTGCAATCGCGTGTTCCTCGCCGCCGGCTACGCGCCACGCTACACCGCCACCCCGCTCGCCTCACCGGCCATGGCCGCGATTCGCGAAGCCGTCAGCCATGTGTTGCACGCCAACAACCCGGCCCCGGCGATTCTGCTGGACAGCCAATGGCAAGTGCTGGCGGCGAATGCGAGTACCGGCGTCCTGTTTGAATTGTTGGGGCTTGAACCGGATGCGGCAGACGGGCTGAACCTGCTGACCACGCTGCTGCAAACCGGCGGCTTTGGCGACCACCTGATCAACGCCGAAGAGATCCGCACGCTTGCCTGGCAACGCGCCAGCCGGGAGGCGTTGGGCAATCCTGAATTGGCGGTTTTATTAGCCAGCCTGCCGACGCCCACCCACACCGAACCACCCGGCCACATGCCGCCCTTGGCGCTGACGCGCATCCGCTCACCCCAGGGCGAGCTGAGCTTTCTGTCGACCTTCACCACGTTCGGCATGCCCCAGGACATCACCCTCACGTCGCTGCGTATCGAGCATCTGATTCCGGCTGACGAGCCGACGTGGCAAGTCATGCGCGCCGCCTATGCGGAGCATGCCGCGCTGGTTTTGTGAAATATCTGTCCGTAGACTGCCGCCATACCTCCCACTTGAAGGCGGCGAAAAAAACGTGATGCAAGTTACCGAAGTCTCCATTGCCCAACTGCGCGCGGCGCTTGAAACCGGCCAGACCACTGCCGTTGAACTGGTAAACGCCTACCTGGCGCGGATCGATGCCTATGACGGCCCGCAGACCGCCACCGCGCTGAACGCCGTGGTGGTGCGCAACCCTGAAGCCCTCAAAGAAGCCGAGGCGTCCGATGCGCGCCGGGCCAGGGGTGAAACGTTGGGGCCATTGGACGGCATTCCCTATACCGCCAAGGACAGCTACCTGGTCAAGGGCCTAACGGCCGCATCCGGCAGCCCGGCCTTTGCCAAGCTGGTTGCGCAGCGCGACGCCTTCACCATCGAACGCCTGCGAGCGGGCGGCGCCATCTGCCTGGGCAAGACCAATATGCCGCCGATGGCCAATGGAGGGATGCAGCGGGGTGTGTATGGCCGTGCCGAAAGCCCTTACAACGCCGACTACCTGACTGCACCATTTGCCTCCGGTTCGTCCAACGGCGCGGGTACCGCCACGGCGGCAAGCTTCGCCGCCTTTGGTGTGGCTGAAGAAACCTGGTCGAGCGGGCGTGGCCCGGCGTCCAACAATGGTTTGTGCGCCTACACACCGTCCCGTGGGGTGATTTCGGTACGCGGCAACTGGCCGCTCACGCCGACCATGGACGTGGTGGTGCCCTATGCACGCACCATGGCCGACCTGCTGGAAGTGCTGGATGTGGTGGTCGCCGAAGACTCCGACACCCGTGGCGACCTGTGGCGCCTGCAGCCCTGGGTGCCAATCCCAAGCGTAGCGTCGGTGCGCCCCGCTTCCTACGCCGACTTGGCGGTAAGCAGCGAAGCCCTCGCCGGTAAACGTTTCGGCGTGCCGCGCATGTACATCAATGCCGACCCCGAGGCGGGCACCAGCGAAAAGCCCGGCATTGGCGGGCCGACCGGGCAGAAGATCAACACCCGCGCCAGCGTGATCGACCTGTGGGAAGCTGCACGCAAGGCGCTGCAAGCCGCCGGCGCCGAAGTGATCGAGGTGGATTTCCCGCTGGTGTCCAACTGCGAAGGCGATCGCCCTGGCGCGCCAACCGTGTTTACCCGTGGCTTGGTTTCCAGGGAATTCCTGCACGACGAATTGTGGGAACTGTCGGCCTGGGCTTTTGATGACTTTCTGCGCGCCAACAACGACCCGGCACTCAACCGCCTGGCGGATGTCGATGGGCCGAAAATCTTCCCGCACGACCCGGGCACCCTGCCCAACCGCGAAGATGACCTGGCCGCCGGCATGGACGAATACGTGCGCATGGCCGAGCGCGGCATCACGCCGTGGAACGAGATCAGCACGGTGCCGGACGGTTTGCGCGGCCTGGAGCAAACCCGGCGCATCGACCTGGAAGACTGGATGGACACGCTTGGGCTCGATGCGGTGCTGTTCCCGACCGTGGCCGATGTAGGCCCGGCAGATGCCGACGTGAACGAAGCCAGTGCCGACATCGCCTGGAGCAATGGCGTGTGGGTCGCTAACGGCAACCTCGCCATCCGCCACCTCGGCGTGCCCACCGTCACCGTGCCGATGGGCGTGATGGCCGACATCGGCATGCCCGTCGGCCTGACCTTTGCCGGTCGTGCTTACGATGATTCGGCACTGCTGAGCTTCGCCAGCGCGTATGAAGCCACCGGCAGCAAACGCCTGATCCCGCCGCGCACTCCGCCGCTGTAAAAATTGTGGGATCACTGATCGTTCCCACGCTCCGCGTGGGAACGCATTCTGTGACGCTCCGCGTCACGACTTCAAGAGCGGACGCAGAGCGTCCAGGGTTGCATTCCCACGCGGAGCGTGGGAACGATCAGGGCGATCAGGGTTGTGTTTAATATCAGGCCATGTAGGGCACGGCGATCAGCAGGATGGCGGTGCCGTGGGCGAGTGCGGCGGGCAGTACGCCGTAACGCATGCGCACCAGCGCACAGGCCAACCCTTCAAGCAGGGTGAACAGCAACACCGGCCAGCCCAGTTGGGTGACGCTTAAGGCCAGGAACGCATGGCAGGCTGCAAAGGCCACGCCGCTGATCAATGCAGCGCGCAGGGGTGAGACCTGTTGCTCCAGGTAACCCTGCAAAAAGCCGCGGAACAGCACCTCCTCCAACGCATTGGCGCCGTAGGCCAATACCACCATGCCCGGCAGCCACACCCAGTAGCCGTGGAGCTGGCTTGCGTCAATGCCTTGATAAACCCGCAACGGCACGCCGATCAAACAGCCGACGACGATGCCTGCCGCCATGCCAACCCACGGGTTGCCAAGGGTCCAACGCATCAACCGCCACAGCTCCGGTGCCAGGCGTGAGAGCAGCATGATCAGCAGCACCGACAGCCCGCCCAGCGCCGCCAGTACGAAGGCATTGCCACTGAATGCGATCTGCACATCGCGACTCACCGCCCACATGCCCAGCGGCGTCATCACATCGCGCATCAGCACAAACGCCGCCAGCAGAATCAGGATGCGCATCGCCACCTGCGCTCTCGGTGTCAACGCGAACCACGCACCAAACAGCAGCAGACCCGGCGCCAAGTGAACGGCGTAGTCGTTCAGTACCTCAAGCCCTTGGGTGATCATCGCCAGTTCAATCGTGTGCAACAGCGATCATGTCGATCTCGACGGCCGCCGATTTGGGCAACTGCATCACCCCCACCGACGTGCGCGTGTGCACACCGGCAGCGCCGAGGATTTCGTGGAACAGGTCCGACGCGGCGTTGGCCACTTCACTTTGCTGATCAAAGTCTTCTGCGCTGCGCACATACACGGTGATACGCACGAGGGTCTTGACCTGATCCAGCGAACCCAGCGCTTGCTTGAGCAACCCCAGGCAACGCAACGCGCTGATACTGGCGGCGATTTGCGCCTGGGCCAGGGTCAGGCTTTCACCGACCTTGCCCGGCAGCATGAGGGTGTCACCGACACGCGGAATCTGGCCGCTGATGTACAGTTGGTTGCCATCGCGCACCAACGGCGTGTAGTTGCCGCCGATTTTGAATTCCTCCAGCAGGTAGCCGATGCGTTCCTGGGCAGCCTGGTATTTTTCGTCGCGTGTCATGGGCGTGCGTCCTCGTTGCGGCGTTTCCACTCATCCACCACATCGCCCAAGGTTTTGGGCATGTCGTTGCGGATCCAGGCCATGAACGGCCGGTCGAACTTGAACGTCGGGCCGCAGTGTTCGAGCATGAAACGGCGAACGTTCTGGGTATTTTTGTAGTGTGGGGTCACGGGAGTGGCGCGGGTGATGGCGTCGCTGTGCCAGTCAAAATCCATGTTGTCTCTCGGGCGGCTTGTTATTTGCGCAGTAGCATAGCGACCGGCTTGTTGGGCTGGAAGCGACAAGGCGTGCCGCCCACACTTATTTGATGTGTTGGGACGTCGTACAAGAACTGGAATTCTTTATAACGTCATAAAGCCTAATCTTTTCGAGATATTTCAAAATTTCACTTTCCTTGCCCCCCGAAAATATTGCATGGTTGTACGACGACTTAAGTTGTCGTGTTCACCCCAACAACAATAAGGAAACACCCATGCCAAACGTCAAAGTGCTGATCGGTTTTCTGTGCCTGTTCACCGGCTACGTCGCAGCTGCGCCTGCCCCGGCCGAAAAGGATGTGGCTCAAGCGGTCGACCAACTGACCCAAGCCATGCTGCACCTGGACCTCAAGGCGCTGCACGCGCTGACGTCCGACAAGCTCACCTATGGCCACTCCAGCGGCAAGGTGCAGAACAAAGCGCAATTTATCGCTGACCTGGAAACCCACACCAGCGCGTTCAAAACCCTCGAAATGCAAAACCAGACCATCACCCTGGACGGCGACACCGCACTGGTGCGCAACCACTTTCACGCCCTGGCCGTGAACAGCGGCGTCGAAGTGCCGACCGATATCGACAACTTCCAGGTCTGGCAGAAGCAAAAAGGCAAATGGCTGCTGATCGGGCGTCAGGCTTACAAATACTGACGCCAAGCGGTGCGGCTCACCACCGCACCGCTTCCCGGACCTTCAGCAGCGCCTCACCCAGCGCGGCCATGCTCAACGAACCCAGCGCCAGGCGCAGCGCGTGCGGCACCGTGGCCGAGACCGCAAACGGCTCGGCGGTGGACACGGAAATCTGCTCGCGCTGCAAGGCCATGGCCACCTGATCGGCCCGCGCCTCGTCCCCCAGCGGCAACCACAAAAAATACGAAGACGGATGGCTGATGTAAGGCACGCCTTTGAGCACCTGCGCAGCCAAGGCTTGGCGTGCCCGTGCGTCCTGGCGCTTTTGTGCTTCGAGCTGCGCGACGGTGCCGTCCTCGATCCAGCCCACCGCAATCGCGCTCATCACACCGGGCACGTTCCAGGTGGTGGCCATGATCGTGCGCTCCAGTTTTTTCACCCACTCCAACGGCGCGGCGATAAACCCGACGCGCAAACCCGTGGCAACGCTTTTGGAAAGCCCGCCCACATACACCGTGCACTCAGGCGCCAATGTGGCCAGCGGCGGTGGCGCGTCTTCTGCCAGAAACGCATAGGCCGCGTCCTCAATGAGCATCAGATGGTGCTCACGCGCGATGGCAATCAGTTGCACGCGTTGCGCAAGGCTCATCACCCACCCCAACGGGTTATGCAGGGTTGGAATGCTGTACACCGCACGCACCGGGCGCCTGCGGCACAGCGCGTGCAGGAACGCCAGATCCGGGCCGCTGGCGGTCACCGGAATGGCGACGATTTCCAGGTGCAGGGTTTCGGCCAACACCTTGAAGCCTGAATAGGTCAGCGCATCCACGGCAATTACATCCCCAGGCTTGAGCAACGCCATCATCGTCACCGCCAGGCCGTGCTGGGCGCCGCTGACCATCAGCACCTGCTCCGCCTCAACCGCCAGGCCTCGGCTCAATAGATGCCGTGCCACGGCAGCGCGCTCATGCAGACGACCGGCATGCGGCTGGTAACGCAACAGCGCTTCCAGGTCGCCCGACAGCGCCAATTGGCGCAGAGCGGTGCGCAGCAGGTCTGCCTGACCGGGCAGTGAGGGGTAATTGAAATTCAGGTCGAGCATGCCGGTGGCCACATTCATCTGCCCACTGCCCTGCCCTGGCGGCAACGCGATTTCCCGCACAAAGGTGCCGCGCCCGGTTTCGCCGCTGACCAGGCCCATGGCTTCAAGCTCGGTGTACACCCGGCTCGCGGTGACCAACGCCAGGCCATGTTCAGCCGCCAATTGCCGGTGCGTGGGCAGACGTGTACCGGGCGCCAGTGCGCCGCTGCGGATGTCTTGGGCAAAGGTGTCGACCAGCGACTTGTAGCGGGCGCGCGGCATAGGCGGTGTATCCATGACAATTTTTTGATTGTCTTAATCCTGGCCCCTAGGATGGTGTTTACGCAACCACCTAGTTCGAGCCCTCATCATGGAACGCACCTCAAGCCTCACTGCGCCGCACACCAGCACCCAAGGCTGGATCAACGGGTTTATCGGCGTGGTGATCTTCAGCGGTTCACTGCCAGCCACGCGCCTGGCGGTGATGGAGTTCAACCCGGTGTTTCTGACCATGATCCGCGCCGCCATCGCCGCCGTGCTCGGCGTGCTGTTGTTGTGGTTGTTCAGGGAAAAACGCCCTGCACGCCACCAATGGGGGCCGCTGGTGATCGTCGCCCTGGGTGTGGTGATCGGTTTTCCACTGCTCACGGCACTGGCGCTGCAATACGTGACCTCGGCGCACTCCATCGTGTTCATTGGCCTGCTGCCGCTGGCCACTGCAGTGTTTGGTGTACTGCGTGGCGGCGAGCGGCCGCGCCCGGTGTTCTGGGTGTTTTCGATTCTCGGCAGCCTGCTGGTGATGGGCTACGCCGTTGCCCAAGGCTTGAGCGCCGCGCCGGCCGGTGACCTGCTGATGCTGTTGGCCGTATTGGTGTGCGGCCTGGGATACGCCGAAGGCGCCACGTTGTCGCGCAGCCTGGGCGGCTGGCAGGTGATCTGCTGGGCGCTGGTGGTGTCGTTGCCGGTGGTGGCGCCGTTGAGCGTGATGCTGGCGCCGGCAACCCTCACGGGCATCAGCCTGCCGGCGTGGCTGAGCCTGGGCTATGTGTCGCTATTCAGCATGCTGATCGGCTTTGTGTTCTGGTATCGCGGCCTGGCCCAGGGGGGCATCGCTGCGGTCGGCCAGTTGCAGTTGCTGCAACCGTTTTTCGGCCTGGCGCTGGCGGCGAGCCTGCTGCATGAGCAGGTCAGCCTGGGCATGGTGCTGGTGACGGTTGCGGTGATCGGCTGTGTGGCCGGGGCCAAGAAGTTTGCCCGTTAGCGCTGCGGCGCAACCATCTTGAATTTGATGTTGATGTCATTGGACACCACGCTGTTGCCCGCCCATTCACCCTCACCAATCTTGAAGTCGCTGCGCTTGAGGATGAACGCCCCGTCAAACACGCCGATGCCGCTTTGCTCCTTGAGCTGCACCTCAATATCCACCGGCCGCGTGATGCCCCTGATCGTCAGGTTACCGGTGATCTTGTAGCGGTTATCGCCCAGCGCCGTGGCGCCATTGGACTCATACACGCCCACAGGATAGGTCGCGGTGTCGAACCACGCCGGTTGCTGCAATTGGGTATTGGCGTCCTGGCTGCCGGCGTCGATGCTGGCGAGCTGGATCTTGAGCAACGCATGCGCCGCCTCAGGCTTTTGCGTGTCGAAGGTCAGAGTGCCTTCAAAGTCACTGAAGGTGCCATACACCCGCTGCCCGAATTGCTGGAAGGTAAAACTGATCTGGCTGGCGGTGCGGTTGACGTCTTTGTATTCCACGGCCTGCGCGTTGCCGAGAAACACACCAAGGAGCACCGCCAGGCTTACAAACAGGGGCATTCGACACTTCATGCAACACTCCGCAAGATAAATGAACAGATGTGCTGAGCTAACACGCCATGCCATGGTTTTATTCCCTTTCGCAGCGTGCCCTGCTAAACAGAGTAGTCGCCAAAAGAAACAATAAGGACTTTGCATGCACACCCCTTCCCTGCAGGACATCACCGCGCCCGAAGGCATCTGCTACGGCTGCGGCGGCAGCAACCCCCATGGCCTGCACATCAAAAGCCGTTGGGATGCCGATGGTATCCATGTGATCGCCGAGCACCTGCCCGAAGCTCAATACAGCGGCTGGCCGGACCTGGTCTACGGCGGCCTGATCGCCATGCTGGTCGACTGCCACTCCAACTGGACGGCCATGGCCTACCACTACCGCAACGAACTGCGCGAGCCCGGCAGCCTGCCGCGCATCGACTGCGTGACCGGTAACCTGGGGATCAAATTCATCAAGCCCACACCCATGGGCGTCACGCTGACCCTGCGCGCGCGGGTTGAAGGCGACGTGGGGCGTAAAAGCCGCGTGGTCTGCGAGGTGTACGCCGGTGACGTGCTCACCGCCCTCGGCGACTCGGTGTTCGTGCGCGTCGATACCCGGCAACTGTCGGATTCCGCCCATGGCCGCGAACGTTGATCCTGGTCTACAGTGATGACCACCGCTAATCGAGGACTGCTCCGATGACTCGTCTCACCGCGAAAGACTTCGCCCCCGAACTGCTGGAACTCTACGACGGCTACGCCCACGGCAAGCTCAACCGCCGCGAATTTCTCGACCGCGCCGCGCTGTTCACCTTCGGCGGCCTCACCGCCTCGGCCCTGCTGGCAGCCCTGAGCCCCAACTACGCGCTGGCCGAACAAGTCAAATTCACTGACCCAGACATCGTCGCCGACTACATCACCTACCCCTCGCCCAAAGGCAACGGCACCGTGCGCGGCTACCTCGTACGCCCGGCCAAGGCCAGCGGCAAACTGCCCGCCGTGGTGGTGGTGCACGAAAACCGAGGCCTTAACCCCTACATCGAAGACGTCGCCCGGCGCCTGGCCAAAGCCGGCTTCATCGCCCTGGCACCCGACGGCCTCACCTCCGTGGGCGGCTACCCCGGCAACGATGAAAAAGGCGTGGAACTGCAACAAAAAGTCGACCCCACCAAACTCATGAACGACTTCTTCGCCGCCATCGAATGGCTGATGCACCACGACAGCAGCACCGGCAAAGTCGGGATTACCGGCTTCTGTTATGGCGGCGGCGTGACCAATGCGGCGGCGGTGGCTTATCCAGAACTCGGCGCAGCGGTGTCGTTTTACGGCAGGCAGCCAGAAGCGAAGGACGTGCCACGCATCAAGGCGCCGATCATGCTGCACTATGGCGAGTTGGACACGCGAATCAACGAGGGTTGGCCGGCGTATGAACAGGCGTTGAAGGCCGCAGGCACCACCTATGAGGCGTTTATTTATAAGGGCGCCAATCATGGCTTTCATAATGATTCGACGCCGAGATATGACGAGGCAGCGGCGAATCTGGCGTGGGAGCGCACGTTGGGCTGGTTCCGCAAATACCTGGTCTGAACACGTTCAGAACTGTGGCAGCTAACTTCTTGTGGCGAGCGGGCTTGCCCCGCGTTGGGGCGCGAAGCGGCCCTGACACCTCACGACGCGATACATCTGGAAAACCGCGTTGACTCCCCTGGGGCTGCTGCGCAGCCCAACGCGGGGCAAGCCCGCTCGCCACAACACCCCGCCTCTCAGCTTTGATCGGTGTTGCCTGATCGACATGCAGTGTTAAAGGCCAGCAATCCATATCCCTTAACCTTGCAGGAAGCTTCCTAAGCAGCCCTTCGGCCTTGCGCCTGCGCATGCCACTGGCTAGCCTGTGCTCTGTCGCTGCCTATCAGCGAACAGGTGTGGAAACCTGAAACAAGTAGGCCCCTTATCAGGAGCTTATGCATGAGCAATACAACGCGCTTCACCCCCAGCCGCGAAATATTTGAACGCGCCCTGAGCCACTACCTGCAACCCACCTCACCGCAGCCCTTTACAGTGCATCACGACCTCAGCTTCGAAGACGCCCTCGCCCAACTCTGCGACCTGCTGCGCTGCGCAGCCGCCACCGCTGCCGACACCACCCAAGGCCTGACAGGCGATCAACGCCACATGGCCGGCGCCACCGAACACCTGATCGACATGGCCCAAACCCTGGCCGACCGTGCGCTGGAGTGCCTGCAACCCAAAACCTGCTGACACACCACAAACCAACTGTGGGAGCTGGCTTGCCTGCGAAGGCGGTGTGTCAGTGGCGAGTTAATTGGCTGACACACCGTTATCAAATAAAAAAGAATAGAAAAATAGGCGGCGCACCACGTTTAATGCTGAGCAATAGCCGAGTTTTATTAACGCCATAAACAGCCACACCGCTCATGCGCCGCTTCTAGTGCTCCAACGCATACCGCCGACAATGGTTGAGATACCCCTGCTCATGGCTGCCCACCAACTGCACCACGCTGGTCCATAACCACGACGGCGCATCCAGCTGTTTGGAGCGGTTTTCCTGCAACACCGCCATCCACTCCTTGCGCGTATCGCGGTCCATCTGGCGGGCATGGGCGATGCCGACCACGCGGGCCAGGTAACCGGCGGCGTGCATGGCGTCGATCTCGCTTAGCTCATCGAGTTCCAGCTTCATGTCTTGAGGCAGCAGTTCACGGATGAAGAAACCGTGATCGAGAAAACGTGTGGCCAGCATGCGCTCGCCCAGGCCCGGTGACAGCTGGCGGGCGCCTTCCACCACACGCCGGCCATTGTCGCGTGGCATCTTCGCGCGTGCCGCCCGGGGCGCGGCGGCGCCGACGGCTTCCTTGATGTCGATCAGGCAATATTCCTGGTCGTCCTTGTCGCCCACGCCCAACAAGGCTGCATAACGCAGCAAGCCGAGGGAGCTGCAGCCTTTGACCCAATAGGCCGAATCGAGCAATTGGACCTTGGCGTCTTTGGGCCGGCCTTTGAGCGAGGTCACCAACTGGTGGATTTCATCCGAGGCGCAAACACTTTGCAGCGCGCTCTTTTCCGCCCGTGATAATGACCAGAAGTGTTTGCCCAACGGAATAGTAGGCCGGGCATTTTCAATGCGTTCACGCGCCAGGTTTTTCCAGGTGCGTTCCACCGCGCTGCGCATGCCGGCCTTGACTTGGGACGGACGCGGCGGCGCTTCATCGGGCTTGTCTTTGAAGGCTTGTTCGTAGCCCACCATCATTTCTTCCAGCATGCGTGCGGTGGTCACGCCCGGCAGGTCCGAGCCGCGTGCGGCGGTGGCCAACGACAGCGCCAGGCGCACCAGGTCATGGGCCGGGTTGCCGATCACGGTTTGGTCGAGGTCGCGGATATGCATGTCGATACGGCCCTTGGTATCACCCGTGGGGCCAAGGTTGCCCGCGTGGCAATCGCCGCAGATCCAGATCGCCGGGCCATGGGGCAAGCGGCGGCCGGGCTGGCTGTGCAGCCACTCGTAAAACTGCACCGTGCTGCCGCGCACATAAGCATGGGCCGAGCGCGCCATCTTCAGGTTGCGCAGTTGGATGAGGTGGGGCATGCGGGCAGAGGGGCGCGGAATTTTCATGGAAGCACTCGGTACGGGGTACGGTAGAGGCTGGCCCGTCACAAATGTTTCATTTTGCTTCAAGAATAAAAACTTCAAGCCTGGGCGGTGTGCGCTTTCAACCAGCCTTTGAACGCGGCCATGGCCGAGGTTTCGGCCCGCGACTGCAAGCGCGTCAGCCAATAACTGCCGGTGCTGATGCGCACGCTGAACGGCTGGCGAATCACATCACTCTCCAGTTGCCGTGAGAACATCATCGCCGGCGCCAAGGCCACGCCGATGCCCTGCTGCGCGGCCTCCATCATCGCCAGGGACGAGTCGAACACGATGCTGCGCGGCACCGGCGTGTCGGCCGGCAGCCCGGCGGCCTGGAACCACAGGTTCCATTCATCGGCGCGGTAAGAGCGCAATAAGGTGTGCTTGAGCACGTCGTCCGGCGTGTGCAATTGCTCGGCAATCTGCGGCACGCACAGCACGGTCAACGGCGCTTCAAGCAACTGGCAGGCGTCGGTGCCATGCCAGGCGCCAGCGCCGAAGCGGATCGCGTAGTCGAGGCCCTCGGCGGCGACGTCAACACGATTGTTGTGGGTCGACAGGCGCAGGTCGATAAACGGGTAGCGGCTTTGAAAGTCCGGCAAGCGCGGCAGCAACCAGCCGACGGCGAAGGTGCCCACCGCCCCGACTGTGAGCACTTCACGGTAATGGCCACCTTCGAACTGGCCTAAGGTAAGGGCAATCCGGTCGAAAGAGTCGCGCACGACCGGCAGCAGTGTTTCGCCTTCGCGGGTCAGCATCAGGCCGCGTGGCAGGCGCTTGAACAAGGTGACGTTCAACTGCGCCTCCAGGCTTTTGACCTGATGACTGACTGCCGCCTGGGTCACGCACAGCTCGATGGCCGCTCGGGTGAAGCTCAAATGCCGGGCGGAAGCTTCGAATGCGCGCAACGCATTGAGCGGTAAATGGGAGCGCAGCATGCATGACCCTAAATTAACTAATGGCTGATGCGAGATATCATCGTTTGCCCGCCGAACAAAATCCACCTAGATTTGCCCCGCCTGCGCAGGCCTTGATCGTCAGCACATCTTTTACATGGAAGCGAACCCGCATGAATCACACCTTACAAAAAATTCTGTTCAGCGCCCTGTTAATAGGCTCCGGTAGCTGCATGGCCGCCACCGACCTGCGCACGGTAGTCGATGCCAGCGTTGCGCCGCTGATGCAGCAACAAGGGATTCCCGGCCTGTCGGTCGCGGTGGTTAACCAAGGCAAGGTTCAATACTTTAACTACGGTGTTGCATCAAGGGAAACCAAACAGGCCGTTAACCAAGACACCCTGTTTGAAATCGGATCGATCAGCAAAACCTTTACCGCCACCCTCGGCGGCTACGCCCAGGCTACCGGTAAGCTCCAGCTCTCGGATACCGCCAGCCAGCACCTGCCAGCCCTGGCCGGTGGCGTATTCGATCACATCAGCCTGCTGCAACTGGCGACCTACACACCGGGTGGCCTGCCGTTGCAGTTTCCCGACGCGGCCGACAACGCCGGTGCCATGCTCGGTTATTTCCAGCACTGGAAACCCGCGTATGCGCCGGGCGAACAGCGTTTGTATTCCAACCCCAGCATCGGCTTGTTTGGCTACCTCGCGGCGCAAAGCCTGGGGCAGCCGTTTAACGTTGCCATGGAGAAAACCTTGCTGCCCAAGCTGGGCCTGACCAACACCCACGTCAGCGTGCCGGCGAGCAAAACCGCTCAATATGCGCAAGGCTATGACAAAAATCTGAAACCCATTCGCGTCAGCCCCGGCGCCCTGGACAGCGAAGCCTACGGTATCAAGACCAGCACCCAGGACCTCGCGCGCTATGTGATTGCCAACCTGCACCCCGAGACCCTGGAAAAACCGCTGCAACAAGCGATCTCCACCACTCACGCGGGTTACTACACCGTCAATGGCATGACCCAGGGTCTGGGCTGGGAACGCTACCCCTACCCGATCAAGCTGCAGGCCTTGCTGGAGGGCAACTCGACCGAAATGGCGATGCAGCCGCACAAGGTCAATTGGCTGACGCCGGCGCAGGCACAACCGGCCAACGTGCTGTACAACAAAACCGGCTCCACCGGCGGTTTTGGCGCGTATGTGGCTTACGTACCGAGCAAGGACATGGGTGTGGTGATTCTGGCTAACCGCAATTACCCGAATGCCGAACGGGTGAAGCTGGCTTATGCGATCTTGGGCGCGATGGACCACTAAGACCTGACAAAAACCAAAGGTGGGAGCTGGCTTGCCTGCGATGGCGGTATATCAGTCACCGAATTGGCTGACTGAACCACCGCTATCTCAGCATAGGTATCTACACAACTGCCGGTTAAAACAAAGCCTGCGGTACGCCGCTTGTTGTGGCGAGCAGGCTTGCCCTGCGTTGGGCTGCGCAGCAGCCCCCAGCAAGGGCACTGAAATTCTTTCTGAAAGAACTCAGCGCCTGGTTTTGGGGCTGCTGCGCAGCCCAACGCAGGGCAAGCCTGCTCGCCACAGGGGAACGGGGTGCCTTCGAACGTATGGCTATCGCAGGCAAGCCAGCTCCCACATTTTCAGACCGTGTTACATGCCCAGCCAGTGCGGCAGCGCCAGCGAGATAAACGGCAAGTACGTGACCATTATCAAAAACACCAGCAGGATCATCAGCCACGGCAATGCCGCGCGAATCGTCTGCCCGAGGGTCAACCCGGTCACCGCCGAGGTCACAAACAGGTTCAACCCTACCGGTGGGTGCACCAGGCCGATTTCCATGTTGACCACCATCACAATCCCCAGGTGAATCGGGTCAATCCCCAGCTTCATGGCAATCGGGAAGAAGATCGGCGCCAGGATCAGCACAATCGCGGAAGGCTCCATAAAGCTGCCGGCCACCAGCAACACCACGTTGACCATGATCAAAAAGCCAATCGGCGTCAGGCCTTCGGAGATCACCCAGGCGGTGATTTCCTGCGGGATCTGTTCGGTGGTCAGTACATGGGCAAAGAGCATGGCGTTGGCGATGATAAACATCAGCATGATCGCCAGGCGCCCGGACTCCAGCAGCACCTTGGGGCAATCGCGCAGCTTCATGTCCTTGTACACAAACAGCGCGACAAACGCCGAATACACCGCCGCCACGGCCGCCGCTTCCGTCGGCGTGAACATGCCGCTGTAGATGCCGCCGAGGATGATCACCAGCAACAGCAAGCCCCAGAACGCGCGACGTGCGCAGGTCAGCCACTCGCGGAAGGTCGCACGTGGCTGCGCCGGCAGCTTCTTGATGCGCGCGACGATGTAGATCGCGACCATCAGCATCAGGCCCAGCAGCAACCCTGGAATCACACCGGCCATGAACAGCTTGCCCACCGAGGTTTCGGTGGCTGCCGAGTACACCACCATCACAATCGACGGCGGGATCAGGATGCCCAGGGTGCCGGCGTTGCAGATGATCCCGGCGCCGAACTCCTTCGGGTAACCCGAGCGCACCATCCCCGCCACGGCAATCGAGCCCACTGCCGCCACCGTCGCCGGCGATGACCCGGACAGCGCCGCAAACAGCATGCACGCCAGCACCGCCGCAATCGCCAGGCCGCCTCGGATATGCCCGACACAGGCGTTGGCGAAGTCGATCAGCCGTTGCGCCACACCGCCGGTGGTCATGAACGCACCGGACAGCAGGAAGAATGGAATCGCCAGGAAGGTGTAGGCGTCGGAGGTTTCGAACAGCTTGATGGCCAGCGAACTCACCGAGTCCTGGCTGAACATCAGGATCGACACCGCGCCGGACAGCCCCAGGGAAATCGCGATCGGCACGCCGAGGAACATGAACACGAACAACAGCAAAAACAGACAGAGCACGGCCATCAGTGACGCTCCTCATGGCTGCCGGCCAGCTTACTGGCCTCCCCGGCCTCGTCGGCCAGCCCCAACCCGACCTGACGGTGGGTAAAGATGCGGTAGAAAATTTCCAGGTAGCGGATAAACACCAGGGCAAAACCGATGGGCACGATGATCACGATATCGCCCACGTCCACGCCGTATTGGTCGAGGTCTTCGGCGCCGATCTGCGCGGTCATCACCGCACTCACCCACTTGTAGCTGGCGACCATGAACAGCCCGGCATAGGCCAGGCAACACAGGCACGCGAGCATGCCGAGCAGGCGTTGCACCGGGCGTTTGGTCAGCTTGACCAGCGCATCTACGCCAAGGTGGCCGGCGGTGCGCACGCCGTAGGAGATGCCGAAGAAAATCAGCCAGCCGAACATGGCCTTGGTCAGCGCCACGCTCCAGGTCATGTCCTGGGCCCAGGTCATGGTGTGGTCGCCCAAGGCACCGAAAAAGCTGCTGCTCCATGCCCACTTGTCAGACAGAGCAAAAAACAGGGTGTAGATGTTGTTGAGCATGACGTAGACGAATGTCACCAGGGTCATGGCGGCCAGCAGGAAGGCGATAAACCCTTCCTCCAGGTGCTCCCAGACGCGCCTTAGCGTTTGCATGGCAAAACCTCGCGAAGCGGGAATGATGTCGGGGTGGAAAGCGGAACAAACTGTGGAAGCGGACCTCTGTGGGAGCCGGGCTTGCCCGCGATGGGATCAACTTGGCGCTACAGATACACCGAGTTGCCTGCATCGCAGGCAAGCCAGCTCCCACATAAAGCCCTTTCCACAGTAGTTTTGGGTGGTCGCCCAATCACTGGTTGGACGCATCCGCCGCCTTGATCAGGTCGGCGCCGATCTCACCTTCGAACTTCTGCCACACCGGGCGCATGGCTTCGCGCCACAGCTGGCGTTGCTGCGGGGTCAGTTCGATGATTTCGCTGGTCTTGGCGTCGATGATCTTCTGCTTGGCCGACTGGTTCAGCGCTTCGGCCTGCTTGTTCACCTCGACGGTGACTTCGACCATGATCTGGTCCAGGCTGGTGCGCACATCCGGCGGCAGGCCGTTCCAGAACTTGGCGTTGGTGATCACCATGTAGTCGATCAGGCCATGGTTGGACTCGGTGAAGTACTTCTGCACCTCGTTGACCTTCTGGCTTTCATAATTGGACCAGGTGTTCTCGGTGCCATTCACGGTGCCGGTCTGCAGGCCTTGATACACCTCGGCAAAGCTCATCTTGCGCGGGTTGGCGCGGATCGCCTTGAACTGCTCTTCAAGTACGCTGGAAGCCTGCACACGGAACTTCAGGCCACGGGCGTCCTTGGGTTCACGCAGTGCTTTGTTGGCGGAAAGCTGCTTGAGGCCGTTGTGCCAATAGGCCAGGCCGAGGATGTTCTTGTCTTGCATCGAGGTCAGCAATGCCTTGCCCTGAGCAGCCTGGAAACGGTCGACGGCGGCCAGGTCGTTGAACAGGAACGGCAGGTCGTAGATCTGCACTTGCTTGGTGTATTGCTCGAACTTGGCCAGGGACGGCGCCAGCATCTGCACATCGCCCAACAACAACGCTTCCATCTCCTTGCCATCGCCGAACAGCGAGGAGTTGGGGTACACCTCGACCTTCACACGCCCCGGCAGCCGTTCTTCGGCGAGCTTCTTGAAGAGCAGCGCGCCCTGGCCTTTAGGCGTGTTTTCGGCAACCACGTGGGCGAACTTGATCACAATCGGGTCTGCCGCCTGGGCCAGGCCCGCGGCAAACAGAGTGGCGGCGCACAGCAGCGCCCGAGAAAGCTTGAGCATGGGGAATCACCTTCTTATTGTTGTGTTACAGGGCAAGGTGCCTGATGTGGTGCGTGTAGTGAATTTCGAATTTTAGATACCTGCGTTCGGCCAGGCCGAACGCCATACTTCAGAACAATGAAGATCCAGTGTGGGAGCTGGCTTGCCTGCGATGGCGGTGTGTCAGGCAGCAGATTCATGGGCGGGTCCACCGCTATCGCAGGCAAGCCAGCTCCCACATTTTGCTCCCGGTTGTGTCAGTCAGAGTTGGCCGGCCAGGAGCCTTTGTGCGCGCAGCAACACCGGCGCATCCACCATCTGCCCATCCATCTGATAAGCCCCGGCCCCATGGGCACCCGCCTCTACCACGCGCTTGGCCCAGGCCAGGTCTTCAGCGCTGGGCGCCAGTGCGGCATGAATCACTGCCACCTGCTTGGGATGGATGCACAGCGCGCCGGCAAAGCCCATTTCATAGGCATGCCGGATCGAACGGCGCAGGCCTTCAGGGTCGTCGATGGCCGGGTGCACGCCGTCCAGTGGCGCCACCAAACCAGCAGCGCGCGAGTGCACAATCAGCGCCAGGCGTGCCTGATCCAACGCAAACTGCGCAGCCGCGGAACCGCTGCTCAGGTTCAAGTCCAGCGCCAGGTCCAGCCCGCCAAACGACAGGCGCTCAACCTGCGGCGCGTGGGCAATCTCAGCCACGGCCAGCAAGCCCCTGGCGCTTTCGATAATCGGCCATATCACCTTGCCGGCAGCCGCCACCACGGCCACCTGGGCGGCGCTCTCTACCTTGGGCAGCAGCACACCCGTCACATTGGCATGGGCTTTACAGAACGCCACATCCTCAAAATGCTCGGCATGCTCCGGCGCATTGATGCGCACCCACACCTGAGCCTCTGGATGCGCTTGCAAGAATACCCCGAGGTTATCCCGCGCCTGGCGCTTGAGGGGTTCTTCAACCGCGTCTTCAAAATCCACAATCACCGCGTCGGCGCCACTGGCCAGCGCTTTGGAAAACCGCTCCGGGCGGCTGCCGGGCACAAACAAGGCCGAACGAACTATAGGCTTTGGCATCACTTGAATTCCTTATTAGATAACGCCGCGTGCGCGTAGGCCGTCGATGGTTTGCGCCGAAAACCCAAGCTGATCGAGGATGCCCTGGCTGTGCTGGCCCAAGGCGGGAACGGCGTCCATGCGCGGGGTAAACGCAGCATTACGCGCCGGCGGCAACAACGACGGCAGCGGCCCGGCCGGGCTCTGGACTTCACGCCAGCTGTCTCGCGCCTTGAGCTGCGGGTGGTCCCACACGCCTTGCATGTCGTTGACCCTGGCGCTGGCGATCTGCGCGTTTTCCAGGCGTTGGATCACAGCTTCAGCGTCCAACTGCGCAAAGCTGTCAACGATGATCTGGCGTAGCACGTCACGGTTGGCCGAGCGCTTGAAGTTGGCCGAGAAACGTTCATCGGTAGCCAGCTCAGGCGTGAGCAGCACTTTGTCGCAGAACGCCGCCCATTCGCGTTCGTTTTGCAAGCCGAGCATCACCGTGCCGCCGTCGCCGGAGGGAAACGGCCCATACGGGTAGATCGTCGAATGCGCCGCCCCGGCCCGTAGTGGCTGGGGCGCGCCGTCGAAGGCGTAATACATCGGGTAGCCCATCCACTCCACCAGGCTTTCGAGCATGCTCACATCGATGCGGCTGCCCTGCCCCGTCTTGCCGCGCAACAGCAGGGCCGAGAGGATGCCGCTGTAGGCGTACATGCCGGCGGAAATATCGGCGATCGAGCAACCGGCCTTGGCCATCTGATCTTCACCCGGGCCACCGGTTACCGATAAAAAACCGCCCTCGCTTTGGATCAGCAGGTCATAAGCTTTCTTTTTTTCGTAAGGCCCGCCTTCGCCATAGCCGGAAATATCGCAGACGATGAGCCGTGGAAAGCGCTCATGCAGCGCTTCAAACGACAGGCCCATGCGCGCCGCCGCGCCGGGTGCAAGGTTCTGCACCAGCACGTCGGCATCGGCCAGCAGGCGTTGGAGGATGTCGCCGGCCTCGTCCTGTTTGAGATCCAGGGTCAGGCTTTCCTTGGAGCGGTTGGTCCACACAAAGTGCGAGGCCAGGCCGCGCACGCGCTCGTCATAGCCACGGGCAAAGTCACCGGCGCCGGGGCGTTCGATCTTGATCACACGGGCGCCGAGGTCCGCCAACTGGCGGGTGCAGAATGGCGCAGCAATCGCGTGTTCAAGGCTGATCACGGTGATGCCGTCCAGCGGTCGTTGATTAGTCATGACGCTTCCTCAAAGCCAGTGGGCCATGGACGCTGCACTGCGCAGGTGCCAGACCTTCTCGATCAGTGCATTGGCCTGCGCGGGTGTGCGCGCGCCGCTGAATTGGGTAAGGCGCCGGAATTTATCCGCCAGCTCCACCCGACTCAGGGTGTTACCAGGATCGCCCTTGGGTCCGTCGATGGCGCCCTGCAGCGTGCGGCCATCGAGCGTGGTGACAGTGACGCGGCCCAGCCAGCGCTGCGGGTAGGCGCCGTCAACTTCTGCGTCGAGGGTCATGCTGACCTTGTCGCGGAAACCCGAGACGGCGGGGTCGGTCAGCGCCCGTTCGTGGAACTCGGTGAGCCCGGCTTTACCGTGCACGGCGATCAGGCCGAGCACGGTGCCCATGGAGAATTTGGCCTGGTGCACAGTGGCAGGCGTGGTCACGCGGCCCAGCACGTCGATGGCACCTTGATGGACACGCGTTTCAACTGTGGCGATATCGGCAGCGCACAGCCCTTCGCGCTGCATCAGATCCAGCAGCGCATCGGCGGCCGGATGGGTGTGACGGCACGAGGCGTAGAACTTGAAGGAGGTTTCCAGCAGCGCCCAGCGGCTGCCAAGGTCGGCCGATAACTTGCGAGGCTCGGCATCACTGGACATGCCTGCTGCCAAGCCTTGATCGCCTTCCAGAATATTGCGTGCGCCGGTGAGCCCGTCCGCCGTCAAATACGCCGCGAGCAAGCCATCCGCCGCCGCCTTGGCGGTGTGCAGTTGCTTGGAGTCGGCGGCATCGCGCAAAAACTCCCACAATCCGGCGGCCTGGGTACCGGCGCTGCCGAGCAGGTTGATGAACTGTTCCTGGTTAAAGTCCAGCAGTTTGCCCACGGCAACCGCCGCCGCCAGGGTGCCGACGGTGGCTGTGGTGTGGAAGATGCGGTAGTGGGACCGGCCCATGAATTCGCCGATGCGAATTCCGGCTTCATAACCGGCCACCGAGGCCAGCAGCAATTCACGGCCGGATTTGCCGAGGTCCTGGGCGGCAGCCAGCGCGGCCGGAAACACCACGGTCGCGGGGTGCAGCACCGAGCTGTTGTGCAGGTCATCCTGCTCCACCAGGTGTGAGGATGCGGCGTTCACCAGCGCCGCAAAATACGCGCTGGTGGTGCTGCCATTGACGATCACCTGGGCGGGACCGCTGTGGGGTCCCATTTTTTGTGCATAGCGTTCAAACAACGGGATCGGGTGCGCGCCCTTGCTTGCCAGCGCCGAGGCCAACCAGTCCAGATACAGGTCTTCGGTGCGTGCCAGTACCTTTTCCGGCAATTGTTCGTAGTTCAGGTCCGCAAGGAACCGGCACAGCGTTTGGGTATGGCTCATGCTCAGGCCCTCAGAAGCTGCGTGGCAGTTCGAGCAGGTGCTCGGCCACGTAGGACAGGATCAGGTTGGTGGAGATCGGCGCCACCTGGTACAGGCGTGTTTCGCGGAATTTGCGCTCTACGTCGTACTCACAGGCAAAGCCGAAACCGCCGTGGGTTTGCAGGCAGGCGTTGGCCGCTTCCCAGGACGCCTTGGCAGCCAGGTACTTGGCCATGTTGGCGCTGGCCCCGGCATTCTTGCCGCTGTCGTATTCTTCGCAGGCACGCCAGCGCATCAGGTCCGCCGCTTCGATTTCGATATGCGCCTCGGCAATCGGGAACTGCACACCCTGGTTCTGCCCGATCGGGCGGCCAAACACCACGCGGTCGCGGGCGTAGGCACTGGCCTTTTCGATAAACCAGCGACCGTCGCCGATGCACTCGGCGGCGATCAGGGTGCGTTCGGCGTTGAGGCCGTCGAGGATGTATTTAAAGCCTTTGCCCTCCTCGCCGATCAGGCTGTCGAGGGGTAGCTCCAGGTTGTCGAAAAACAGTTCGTTGGTTTCGTGGTTGACCATATTGGCGATGGGCTGCACGGTCAGGCCGTTGCCGATGGCTTCGCGCAGGTCGACCAGGAAGATCGACATGCCTTCAGACTTCTTCTTCACCTCGGCCAGCGGCGTGGTGCGCGCCAGCAGAATCATCAAGTCGGAATGCTGGATGCGCGAGATCCAGACCTTCTGGCCATTGATCACATATTTGTCACCACGCTTGATCGCCGTGGTCTTGATTTTGGTGGTGTCGGTGCCGGTGGTGGGCTCGGTCACACCCATCGATTGCAGGCGCAATTCGCCGCTGGCGAGCTTGGGCAGGTAGAAGCTTTTTTGCGCTTCGCTGCCGTGGCGCAGCAAGGTGAACATGTTGTACATCTGGCCGTGCACGGTGCCGGAGTTACCACCGCAACGGTTGACTTCTTCGAGGATCACCGAGGCTTCGGCCAGGCCCAGGCCAGAGCCGCCGTATTCTTCAGGGATCATCGCCGACAGCCAGCCGGCGTCGGTCAGGGCTTTGACAAAGGTTTCGGGGAAGCCTTTTTGTTCGTCGATCCTGCGCCAGTACGCCGCGTCGAACTCGGCGCACAAGGCGCGCACGCCTTCACGGATGGCATTGAGTTCTTCGTTGTCATTGGGGTTCATTAACGGCTCTCCGCCTGTTGTTCCTGGATTATTCGAAGTGGACCTGAGCGGTCTGCGCCAGGCCACCGGCGTCGCCCGCCCACAACTGCGCCACACCGGTTTCGGTCACGCGCCCACCGACCACAAATGGCTGCGGTGCAATCAGTGGGCGAACACCGCGATAGGCAAAACGGCGCAGGGTCGCGTCGGGATGGGCGCGGCAAAACGTGCGCAGGCTCAAGGTAGCGATCAGCGGGCCGTGCACCACCAGGCCTGAATAGCCTTCGGTGTCGGTGACATACGGGTAGTCGTAGTGGATGCGGTGGCCGTTGAAGGTCACGGCGCTGTAACGAAACAGCAGGGTTGGCGTGGGGCTGATCGATGCCTGCCATTCGCCTTCGGGCAAGGCGTCGCCACTGCCCTGTTTGGGCGGCGTCGGTTCGCGGTAAACGATGTCCTGTTCTTCGCGGATCGCCAGGCGACCGTCCTGGGAATAGTCATGACGCACGGTGACAAACAGCAGCGAGCCGGTTCGCCCGGTCTTTTCTTCGACCTGGGTGATGGTCGACACGCGGGTCGCCGCCTCACCCGCGCGCAAGGCATGCACGAACTCGATGCGCCCACCGGCCCACATGCGATTGCGGTTATCAGCGGGCGGCAGGAACCCGCCACGGGCCGGGTGGCCATCGGTGCCCAAGGCCGATTCCGGCAGCGGGTCCTGGAAAAAACACCACTGCCACAGCGGCGGCAAATCGGCGCCCTGTTCCGGCACAGCCTCGCCAAAGGTGGCGGCAATGCGTTTGAGCAGGTTAAGGCTCAGGTGGTCGTGGGCGGTCTCGCTTCGGCCGATCCAGTCAGTGGTGCTCATCGGGTGCAGGTCCTCGGGCAGTGAGTGTCTGCCCCGGATCATGCAAGCGCCTGCCCGTTCTGAGAATTTGCATTTCAATAAACCAGCGTTCGGTTATGCTGAACGCTAGCCATGAGTACCACTCCATCCCCTGTGGGAGCTGGCTTGTTGTGGCGAGGGAGCTTGCTCCCGTTGACTGCGCAGCAGTCTCCGGTTTTTTGGGGGCGCTTCGCACCCCAGCGCAAGCAAGCTTGCTCGCCACAACAAGCCAGCTCCCACACTTGAACCTCACCGTTGCCAAAATAGGGGTTTGCATGCATTTCGATCTCGCCGACCTGCGCCTGTTTATCCACATCGCCGAATCCCCCAGCCTCACCCAAGGCGCCAAGCGTGCGTTCCTCTCGCCGGCCGCCGCCAGTGCGCGGATCAAGGCGTTGGAAGGCCAGTTGGATACGCGCCTGCTGTACCGCGACAGCCGTGGCGTGGAGATCACCCCGGCGGGCGAGCGGCTGCTGCACCATGCGCGGCTGATCATGCGCCAGGTGGATTACCTAAAAAGCGAGTTCACCCAATACGGCGTGGATTCGGCCGGGCATATCCGCATCTTCGCCAACACCACGGCGGTGACCGAGTTTCTGCCGGAGGTGCTGGCGGGTTTTCTGTCCCAGCGCCCGGGCGTGACCGTCGACCTGCAAGAGCGTTTATCCCGCGACATCGTACGTGGCGTGCTTGATGGCACCAGCGACATGGGCATCATTGCCGGGCCGGTTGAGGCAGCAGGTTTGCAGGTGTTGCATTTCAGCACCGATGAATTGGTGTTGATGGTGCCCGTGGGCCACCCATTGGCCGACCAGTCTTCGGTGACGCTGGAGCAAACCCTGGCCTACCAGCACATCGGCCTGCATGAAGGCAGCACGTTATTGAGTTTTTTGCGTGAACACGTCGATCGCCTGGGCAAGCAGTTGTCGCTGCGCATTCAGGTGTCGAGCTTCGAAGCGATCTGCCGAATGGTCGAGGCCGGCGTGGGCATTGGCATCATTCCCGAATCCGCCGCCGTGCGGCACAGCAGGACCATGCAGTTGGTGACGGTGAAGCTCGATGAGCCATGGGCGATTCGCGAACGCAGTATCCTGGTGCGCGAGCTTGAGGCATTGCCCGGCACCATTCGGGCGTTGATCGCCACCTTGATGCCGGACACACTCAGTGCAGGCTGATGTTGCGCTGGCTGGCGTTATCAATATTGATATGGCTCAGCCGGCCCTGCCCATCGAACAGCAACAGATCAGACCCGAGGCGGCGAAGCTGGGCCGGCGATTGCGGCCAGTGCAACGTGACGCAAAGCCGATCGCTGGCACGGTGGATCACGTGCCAGCAGGTGTCGTGCTCCTCAACCCGATAACTGATCAGCAACCAGTCCTCAAATAGAAACGGGCTGACGGACTCATCCCATTCTTCTTCCGGTAAGTTGCCAGGCAGCCGGTAGCGCTTTCGAACCCCGTGCTGCTTCAGTATCAGCGTGGGTGTTCCATAGTCGTGCTTGATCCGATACTGCGCCGATTCAGCGGTGGCACTGGGAACCTGGAAGTCCGTCGCGACGATGTCAAACGCGCTTTCGCGGCTGACCAAACGCCGCTCCGGCAGACGATAATGCCACAGCATCAGGCACCCGCCCGGCGCCGACAGCCACAGGTATTCATTGTGTTCATCCACCTTGATGGCACGCACCGACTCCGGTAGATCACTCACATGCCAGAGCGTTTCAAAGCCACGGTCAACATCCACCACGCGCAACTGCGGGCCTTTGCCGATGGTCCAGTTGCTGCCATCAAACGCGTGTGCAAAGACATCCATGGCCAGCATACCGAGGTCTTTGGCGACACGATTGACCAGGTCCAGTTTGCTCACGCGCCATACATTCCCCCGCCAGATCAGCACCAACGCAACCTGTCGGCTATGGGCAATCACGATTTTCTGCGCCGGTACAGCAAAGTGAAACAACGTTGTGCCCGCCGCATCCACCACCATCACACCCGACTCGCCCAGCGCCACCAGGTAACGCTGGTCTTCCAGCGGCGCCGCGTCGAAAATCGGCCGGCTGCCAGCCGCCGGCGCAGCCCACTCGCGGGTGTCGCCCAAGTGCTCCAGTGAGACCACGGGCGTACGCTTCAGGGCTTGGCCCGGCAAGTCCGCCTGAAGCGCTTTATCGCGACTCATCTTGACCAGCGCTTGTAACTGGTTATGGGTCAGTTGGCCTTGATCGCTGAATTGATCGGCCAGAATCGCGTGCACAGTGGCACCTGCCAGCCAGGCCAAGGCGGTGGTGTGTGCCTTGTGTTGCAACAACGCCTGCGCCAGGGCGGCGCGTTCCCCGGCGCGCGCGGGGTCGTCACGCAATTGCTCGACCCACGGCCCGTAAGCGTGCAGCGTTTCGGGCAACAGGACCGCGCGTTTAACCAGCGCCTCAATGCCCAAGCGCCCGCCGGCAGCCTCGGCGTTGAGCAGCCATTGCGCGGCGCGTGGGCGCTCTGCGGGCAGGCTCCAAATAACATCGACGGCTTGCAACCACAGGCCTTTGGCGATCAACGCCTCGGTCCATTCCAGGCGCAAGCGGTCGGCGGCTTCCGGCGACTTGGCCTGGAGCATCACCACGGCGTCAGCAAACGCATTGTCGCGCCGCGCCACCAGCACGGCGCGCTGCCACTGCTCGGCCAGGCACAGCAAGCGCACGATCACCGCAGGCGGCATGTCCCACGCCAGGGCCAGGTCAGCGGCCTGCTGATAGCGCGCGTGTTTCTCCAGGTAATCGAGAGCTTGCTGATGCTCCTTGAGCAATTCGGCAAGGACAAACACCGCTTCCTCGATACGACCGGCACGGTCCAGGCGTTCAAAAGTCTGGCGATACACCTGGCGCAAATGCTCGGTCAAGTCGTCTTCAAACAGCATCGAGCGCGCGGGGCCAGCCTTTTGGCTGAGGCTCAAATCCTCGCGGCGCTGTGGCGTACCAAAGCTCTGTTCACCGCTGGAGGCAGCGCCGTTCAAGGGGATCGCGTGGCGCAAGGCTTCTTCGAAATTGCCGTCTTCGAACATCTCCAACATGCGCTGCATGTAGGCGGCCTGGCGTTTGCCATACAGTTTGGACAGCTGGGAATGCTGGGTCAGCCGGGTCAACAAACGGCGCCACGCGGCAGGTTTATAACTGCGCGGGGTGGCACGCGCAGCGATGCCTGGGTTAGCGGGTGCGCGAGCCACCGGCCGGGGCGCCGCTTGGGCGGGGGCAGACGCGCCACGGTGCAGGAAGCGGTTCAACCCGTACAACAACGCGGTGATCACCACCATCCAGATCACGGCGCCCAGGAGCATGCCGCCGAAGGACTGTGTGTGCTCGGCCAACAGCGCGGCGGGCTCGCTCTGGCCGAAGAGGCGGACCAGCCCACCCAGCAGTACCAGGCCGATCACGATTTTCAGCACCGGGGAAGAGACTTCGCGGGCGCTGTTTGCGTTGTTTTGCGCAGACGCCGCGCTGGCGCCAGGCCCTTTACTCGACGTGTGACGCGGGCGCTCCAGCAGTGCTTGCATGATTGCTTCGCGCTCCGGGCTGACGGGCTCCAGTGGCCCACCGAGGATTTCACGCAGGTCGGTGACCACCGCCTCCGGCAGCGTTGCCGGCAACGGGGTATGGCAGTCAAAGGTGTCGAGCAGCGTGTAGGTACTGATGTCGAGCCACAGCCCAGGCGTCAGCACGTGTGCATCGCGCAACTGCAATGCATGGATCTGGCTGCCGCGCACCAGCCACAAGTCGGCAACGGGCAGCCCGCGCAATTCCTCAGGGTGCAGCGCGGCAGACGACAAGCCCAGGCCCTGGCGGATCAGCGGCCAGCCGTGCAGGCTTTCGCAGTGTACCGGGCAAGGTGTGTGGAACTGCAGCAAGTCGCCGTCGGCAAAACGGTAGGCACGCGCGTCGACTTGCCAATACTTGAGGATCAGGCGCCTGCGCTCGCTCTCATCAAAACGCTCGGCGGCAAACCATAGGCCGTCAATCTGTTGGTGCCCGGTGAGTACCGGGCGGCGAATCAGCATCCGTTCTGGCTCATGCATTGGCAGCTTCCTGGGTGAGCTGCGGTGCCTGGTTGCACATCACTTGCAAACGCATGGAGCGCTCGCCAACCGAGTAAACCAGTAATTCGCGGTCAGTGGTCAGTACGGCGATCAAGCCGCTCATGGGGCAAAAGCTCGCGCGGGCAATTGGCGCCGAGGTGGTGAACAACGTGCGCTGTTGCCCCTCGGCGTACAGCCCGACGCTGTGCTGGTTCGGCCCCAGCAGCACCAGTGAGTAAGCCGGCCGTTGGGCGTACGTATAGTGCAGGCCGATGGCTTTCCAACCGGGCGCCAAGTCGATCTGTTCGTGTTTCGCCGGAAAGCTTTCATGGGTCACCAGGCGCCAACTCTGGTAGCCGTCCTCGGTGGTCAGCAGCGCGCAACCACCGCAGTACTGGCGCCAGTAAAAGTTGGCAGCCAACAATACCTGGCTGACGCCCGCTGCCGAGCCGACCGCATGACCATTGGCGCGTAAACCGTCAGCAGACCCGGAATACGCGACAATCTGCCCGCCTTCTCTGCGCGCATAAGCGATGGTCAAGGGGTCGACCTGCACCAGGCTCATCACGTCATCCGCCACCTGGCAAAGTTGACGCGACTTCCAATAGGCAAGCCGCCCCTGGCTGTCGAGCAAGTACACACGCACGGCGTTCTGACTGTGCAGCCAGACACTCGGCAGGAACGTCGCGGTGCCCGGTGGCAGTTGCAGCTGTTCACGGGCGGGCTTGTCGACGGTGGGCATACCGGGAATGTTCCAGAACGTCAGGCTGTCGTTGTCGCTCAACACGGCACCGAGGCTGCGGTGGTGAAAGGTGGTGCTCAATACGCGCTGATGCTTGCCCCACAGACGGCGTCGAACCTCCAGCGACTTTTTCTGGTTTTTGTGCGGCAGCTTGATCACCACCATGCCCGCCTCATCGAGCAGGCGCAGCGCCACATAGTTACCGGCGCTGGAGATTACCGGCGGCAAGGTCAAGGCTACGCGTGGCACCGCACGTGCGAGATTCGGCGGCGGCGCCTGGACTTCATCGTCGAACTGGCCTTTGAGCAGTTGCACCGCGTGCGCCTCATCCGGCATAGGCAACAGCACGCGCCGCACAGAACCGGCTTGCAACTCGAATGACAGGCTGTGCCCATCCAGGCTGCGCTGCACCTGCACCCGGTGCGTACAGGTCTTGGTCGTGTCCTTGGGCAAGCGTTGCCCGACTGTCCAGCACTCACCCAACGTCTCACCCTGCGTGGCAAGCCATTCCTGCCAGGCTTGCCAGTGCGCCGGGGCGACACTTTCATAGGTGCGCGCCCTGAGCAGTTGCTTGAGCTGCCCCGCGCTATCGAACTCATGCAGCAGCGGCGCGCCTTGCAGGATCCCCCAACGCAACTGCGCCCCTGCCTCCTCGGCACGCCGGGCCAGCAGCATCAGCAAGGCGATATGCACCAGCCGCGCGGCGCCCCATTGCAACGGGCCGGCGTCGAACAGCACGACAATCAGGCGGTTGGCTTCACGGGCGCGGTACTGCGGCGCCAGGAACATATGCTCGCCGCCGACAGCCCTGCGCATAAACTCATCCGGCACTTCATCGGCCAGCAGCCATTCGCTGGAAAGCAGGCGCTCGTAAGGCCCACGGCGTTGCAGATCGCCCACGCCATCCGGCTCAGGCACCCCGCCTTGCTGCCTACCGCGCAGTGGCCCCAGCACCGGGTTAAGCCGCCCAAGCAAGTCGGCGAACAGCGGCAGATGCTGCGGCGCAAACCACTCCAGCCACTGGCGCCAGGGTTGCAAGGCTTCAGGCAGTTGCATGGCGGGTGCCCCAATTCGTCGCGATGCGCTGAAGGTGTTCAACCGTCACCGGCAACAGGCGATCCAACGGCACTACGGCTTGCGGTTCGCGCCACAATAGCAAGGGCGAGCGCTTGAAACGTGCCGACAGCGTCTGGCCGAGCAAGTCTACCGGCACTGTCGGCTCCCAACTGGTGGGCAGCCATACGCCAGGCGCGCCGGGGTGTACTGCGGCGTATTCGACACCGTCGACCCACGGCAAATCCGCCACCGCCCCAGTGACGACCAATACATCGCCATTGGCGGTAGCGTGCAAGCGGGCAGCCTGTTCATCTGCGAGCAGCAGCAAGCGCGCAAGCAAGCGGCGCGCGGCGTCGCCCCATCCGACGGCGGCTTGTGGTTCGGCAGGCTCCCGCCTTGGACGCCAGGTCCAGGCGTAGTGGTCTGCACTCATGGCGTCAGCATTCGGGACAGTTGCCCGCGTACCTGCTGCAAGGTCTCCGGCATTGTCTCGCTATTGAAGTTGGCGTCGATCTCGCGCAGCAGCCCTTCGAGGACCGGGCTGTCGGGCGGCTCGCTGCGGGCCAGGTAGTCTTGCGCAGTTTCCAGCAAGCGACTCAAGCGCGACATCGGTTGCAAGGTGGCCTCTTCGACCGCACTGAACAAATGGCTGTTGCTGGACGCGGCAAACAGGTCGCGCAGCACCTCGCGGCCATGCTGCTGAGTCTCTTTAGTGGGCAGCACATACAGCAGGGGCCATAGATCCGCGTCGCTGGCTTCCAGCCGCCCGCCCAGCAACGCGGCGGCCGCGATCAGCCGTTGAGACTTGACGATACGGCGGTCCGATAACGCTATGCCGGCTTCGCGCAGGCGCCGAATCGCCTGGGCCAGGGCTGGACGCACCGCGCCCAGGTCGACGTTTTTCAGGGCTTGGCTCAGCGTATCCAACTGGGCCAGACCCAGTAACTGTTGCACCGGGCGCTGCTCCGACTGCCAACCGCCCGCCAGCATGGCTTCCAGTTGATTGTCCGGCACCGAATCGACGAACAGGTGCAACAGGAAGCGGTCGCCAAACGCCGCCAGTGCCTCATCGTCCGGCAAACCGTTGGCCGCGCCGACACACACCCGCAGCGGACATTGAATTTGAGTATGGCCCCGGCGAAAGCGACGCTCGTTGAGCACGCCCAGCAAGGTATTGAGAATGGCGGTCGAGCCCAGGAAGACTTCATCGAGAAACACGATATCGGCCTCTGGCAGCATGCCGCTGACGTCGGTTTCCACCGTGCCTTCACGCAATTTCTTCAGGTCTACGGCACCAAAAAGCTCCGACGGCTCAGTGAAGCGCCCCAGCAAGTATTCGAAGTAACGCCCACCCATGGACTGCGCCACACGGCGTACCACGGCGCTCTTGGCCGTGCCAGGCGGGCCGA
This sequence comes from Pseudomonas sp. B19125, assembly GCF_044218855.1. Taxonomy (NCBI): domain Bacteria; kingdom Pseudomonadati; phylum Pseudomonadota; class Gammaproteobacteria; order Pseudomonadales; family Pseudomonadaceae; genus Pseudomonas; species Pseudomonas sp. B19125. Next base: position 3,431,423 of record NZ_CP162589.1, on the reverse strand, counting down.
TCACCAGAATGTGCTCTTGGGCGACCGCCGCCAGCACAATCAGCTCGGCCAATTGCTCGCGCCCGATCAATCCTTCGGTCGCCTTGCGCACAGCGTGGCGGATTTGCGTGGCAGCGCTTTGCAACTGAGCAATCATGGGTGTCTTCCCTGAAACCAAAGCAGAGAATCTTGCCTGAGGCTAAGGTATTAGCAAAGTGTTGTTACACACTCTTAGAGGAGCCAGCCCATGCAACTCGAAGGATCCTGCCATTGCGGCGCCGTAACATTCAGCCTGAACAGCCAGCATCCCTACCCGTACCAGCGTTGCTATTGCTCGATCTGCCGCAAGACCCAAGGCGGCGGCGGTTATGCGATCAACCTGGGCGGCGACGCCAAGAGTTTGAAGGTACGCGGGCGCAAGCTGATCTCGGTCTACCACGCCAGGCTCAAGCCCGAAGGCGCCAGCCGCGCGCATGCGAGCACTGCCGAACGGCATTTTTGCTCGCAATGCGGCAGCGCCTTGTGGCTGTTCAGCCCCGAATGGCCAGAGCTGATTCACCCGTTTGCTTCAGCCATCGACACGCCATTGCCGGTGCCGCCCGAGCACACGCACCTGATGCTCGGCTCGAAGGTGCCGTGGGTCGAAGTCAGTGTGCACAAAGGCGATTTGCAGTTCGACGAGTACCCCGAAGAATCTATCGCCCAGTGGCATGAGCGTTTGGGGCTCGCGCGTTAACACTCTTTGACAGTTTCTCGACAAAGCTCTCAAAGATTGTTGGCCAGCATCGCCTTAGCATTCGAGCATCCAAACCACCATTCGGGTGCTCTTCATGTTTCGCACATTGCGCGGTATTCCGTTATGGGGTTGCCTGCTCGGCACGCTCGGCTGCCACGTGCAGCCGCCTGCCCCGCCCGCGATTCCCAAGGGCGATTACGGCGCGATCATCCGTTACCTGCAAGCGCGCATCCCCAAGGACCTGGCCCGCGAGAATGTGCCCGGTTTGTCGATTGCGCTGGTCAATGGCCAGGAGCTGATCTGGGCGCGCGGCTTTGGCCTGGCCGACAAGGCCCAGGGTGTGCCGGTGACCGCCAACACGGCGTTTCGCGCCGGCGGCATTTCCAAGTTACTGACGGCCACAGCGGCCATGCAGTTGGTCGACCAACAGCGCCTGGCCCTCGACGCGCCGATCCAGCAGACCTTGCGCGAATTCTACGTGCGTTCGCGCTTTCACACTGACCAGGCCGCCGCCGACCGCGACATCACCCTGCGCCGCCTGCTCAGCCATCAATCCGGCTTGCCCAGCGAGCACCTGCGCGACGTGCGCAGCACCTACGCCATGGGCCAGATGCCGATGCGGGTGTCGGGTGTATGGCTGAGCAGCCCGCCAGGCTCGCAGGTGGCCTATTCCAACCTCGGTTATTCGCTGGTCGGTGCGGCCATCGAGCGCAGCAGCGGCAAGAGTTTTGAAGCCCAACTGCAAAGCCGCCTGCTCAAGCCCCTGGAGATGAACCAGTCGAGTTTTGTCGGCACCGGCACGCAATTGAGCTTTCGCGCCCTGGGCTACGAAGACGGCGTGGCAAGTACCGATGCACAGGTGCGTGACCTTGCCGCCGGCGGCTTGTGGGCCAGCCCCAAAGACCTTAGCCATTATGTGCAGATGCTGTTTGCCCACGGCCTCTATAAGGGCAACCGTGTGCTTGAGAGCCCGTCGATTGATCAGATGTTCACCCAGCAAAACACCGGCAATGCCCTGGACTTCGATTGCCAGATGGGCCTGGGCTGGTTCCTGGCGCCCTGCGGCGATGAACCCGTCGCCCCCGGCGTGCGCACTTACCAGCACAGTGGCGGCGGCGATGATTTTGCCGCGCAGCTGAGCGTGCTGCCGGACCAGCAGTTGGCGGTGATCATCATGGCCAATGACAGCAACGCCGAAGAACTGGTCGCGCGCCTGGCCACCGAGACCCTGCGCCTGATGTTCCAGGCGCAAACCGGGCAGTCCGTGTGCGCCGACGACTGCCAGGCGCCCAGCCATGGGCTCAAGTTGCGCCAGGTGCCCGCCGCCGTCGACCGCAAGCGCCTGGCCGGGTTTTATGCCACGGCCTGGGGCGTATTCCGGGTCAAGGATGAGGGCGATCGACTGAGCGGTGAGCTGGCCGGGTTTGACTTCGAGTTGTTGCGCGACGAACACGGCTGGCTGCGCGCGCAGAAAAAAGTCCTTGGCTTTTGGCTCAAGGACTTGGGTGAGCTGGGCCGCGTGCAGCTGGACGTGGTCACGGTGCAGGGCCGCCAAGTACTCACGGCCCGCAGCCATGGCCAACGCCTGGCCATCGGCGAGCGCATCGACCCGCCGCCGCTGCCGCTGGCGTGGGCCAACACCATCGGCACCTACCAGGTGCTTAACACCCACGAACCCGACGCGCCGTTGAGCGGTATCAGCGTGCGCCTGGAAGAAGGCTTTCTGGTGATTCGCGGCCAATTGCACAACGAGCCGCTCACCGACTACATCCTGCTTCCCGTCGACAACGCCCACGCGGTGCTGGCCGGCAACGGCTACGGCCTGGGCGACACGGTAAGCCGCCAGGTAAACGGACTCAGCGCTTCGGGTTACTCCTTCAAACGCACGCAATCGCGAGATAAACCCTTGAGTTTCTGAACCTGGGCTGAAGCAAAAGCCATCATTGCGCACCAATACAATTTACCAACAGAACTGAACACCCCCTGCCGCTACGTTGGTGCTCGAACGCTTCATTCAATATCAACCGATCAGTGACATCGTGCATTGGCGCGCCGACCAACGCGCCCATCGCATGAATACCGCAGTATCCGTATTTAACCGGGGAACGACCATCAAGCCTCTTAACCGATCGCATGCCTTTCGATCGCTATGCGCACTCTCGTTAGTGTCAATGGCGCTTGCAGGATGCTCAACAGCCCCCCTGCCGGTATTGAAACCGTCTACACCGGAGCAATGGCGCAACGTCCAACCTTCTCTTGCGCCGCCCCAACCCGACCTGAACCAATGGTGGCATGCATTCAACGACCCCCAGCTCAATGCGTTGGTGGATCGTGCACTGCAAAACAACCTGAACGTCGCCGTAGCGGTGGAGCGCTTGCGCGCCATCCGGATTATGAGCCAGCACGCGCAGTCCCCTTACCTGCCCTCGCTGAGTATAAAAACCAAGGATGCCGTCAGCCCTGATACCAGTACTTCTTATTTCCTGATCGGCTTCGATTCGGTCTGGGAGTTGCCATTGTTTGGCATGCAACAAAGTGCCGAGCGCCTCGCCCAAGGGAACCAGGCATTGGCGGATAACAACCTGCGCACCCTACAAGTTTCATTGGTGGCTGAAGTCAGCCGGCGCTGGATCGAATTGCGAGCAGCCCAACAAACGGAGCAGACCCTTGCAACCCTGCGCGAAGTTGGCCATGGAAAACTGGCACGGCTGCGCGCCCGGGAACAGCTCGCACTGGCCTCCTGCGCAGACGTTGCCGCTGCACAGGCTGAACTGGCCCTCGCTGAAATGGCGCTGACGCGCGTGCACCAGCGGACAAACCGCAGCGCGCAGCAATTGGCATTATTGTTGGGCCAGAGCGCGCCCGACCCTCTTTGGCTGCAACCGGGGCGGCTACCGACGCTCGGTGACTGGCAACTCAATAGCGTTCCCACAGACCTGTTGCGCACCCGCCCGGAAATTGCCGGCGCCGAAGCCTCGGTGATTATCGCCGCCGGTGAGCTGGGCATGAGCCAGGCCGATATTTACCCGCACATCAGCTTCGGCACCTCACTGCAGTGGTCGCTCAATATCGCCAGCAACCGCAACAATACCCCCAATGGCAACAGCATCTTCTCGGCGGGCCCCGGCATCAGTATTCCCTTGTTCGACTGGGGCCTGCGCGTGGCGGCTGCGAAAGCCAAGGACCACCATCTGCAGGCCGCCGTCCTCGGGTATCGCCAAGCGGTGCTGGAGGGGGTTGCCGAAGTCGAAAACGCCTTGGGTGACCTGGAGCAATTACGTGCACGCGAACAATTGTCCCGTCAGGCCTATGCCGCCAGGCAAACCCAGCTTGGCGCACTGCAACAACGGGCAGCGTTGAAGCTCTTGAGTCCATTGGACCTGGTAGAAGCGCAGGTTCAGACACTGCATGCGCAGCAACAAGTCGACCGGGCCGGCACCGAGCGTGCCATTGCCTACGTCGCACTCTACAAGGCACTCGGCGGCGCACCGTTGCCCAGCGCTGCACCTCAGACAGCCACGCGCCATAAGGAGACTGACTGATGGTTGCGCTTGCACGCCTGACGCTGATCCATGAATGGCGGCGCTTCCTGCCAGCGATTATTGCAGTGGGCTTCGCAGGGCTGCTGCAACTGCTTCAGACCGCGTTGGTACTGGGTATCTTCAGCAGCGCCAGTGTGTACGTCACCGGCTCGCGCGCCGACCTTTGGGTGGGCTATCCCGGCACCCAAAGCGTCAACCTGGGTCGACCGATCGATGCCGGTGTAGAGATGCGTATACGCATGGACCCCGATGTCCTCAGGGTCGAGCCCTACCGCTGGGTGGATGCTGACTGGCGGGGTACCCAGGACACAGGTGGAGTCTCGGTATTTGTTTCCGGTATCGACGCAGACCCACAAGGTTTGATGTTCGCCCGCTTACTGCCCGGCTCGTTGCGGGCACGCCTGAATGAACCGGGAGCGGTCATCGTTGACCGCGCCGACCTCGACAGCCTGGGCCTTGATCCTGGAAACGCGGCCACTATCAACGGCCACCGGGTGCATGTAGTCGGCGTCATCAGCGGATTACGCGCACTGGGTGGGGTTAACGTGATTGCATCGTTAGCCACGGCCCGCCAGCTGGATACGAGCGCCGATACAGATCGCATAACCTACTGGGTGGCCAAGGTCCGAGACCCAAGTCAGGCGGACGCGGTTGCAGCACGCATCGACGGCAGCCCGGCATTCGGCAAATACGCGGTGTGGACCGCAGCGCAGTTCAGCTACCGCTCGCAGATGCATTGGATGTTCGACACCGGGGCCGGCGCGGGTGTGTTGTTTTTGGCAGTGATCGTGTTCCTGGTAGGGGCGGTGATTACCAGCCAGACCCTGGTGGCGGCCGTGATTGGATCGATCCGCGAATACGCAACCCTTAACGCCCTCGGCGTCGGCGTCACGTCTCTGCGCAAAGTCGTGATGGAACAAGCGTTCTGGGTGGGCGCCCTGGGCTTGCTGGGCAGCACTGGGCTGACCGGTCTGTTCTTCGCCCTGGCGCATTACTACAACGTTCCGATGACTCTTTCCCCCGTCGCAGCCCTGGCCTGCCTGCTCTTGAACATGACCCTGGCCCTGGTTTCCGGCCTGGCCGCGATGCACTCATTGCGTCATGCCGACCCAGCAAGCCTTTTGAGATAGAACCCACGATGACCACATCCTTCACCCTGCATGCCACTGGCATCGGCAAGGCATTTGTATCAGGCCAGGTTATGACCCCTGTACTGCACGACATCACCCTGGCAATAAGGCCCGCGGAACTGACCCTGATCGCGGGGCCATCCGGTTGCGGAAAAAGCACGCTGCTGGCGATTCTCAGCGGCTTGCAGCAACCCGACCAAGGCCGTGTGGAGGCCCTCGGGCAAAGCCTGGGAACGCTTGCCCCACGGGCGCTGGAGCATTTTCGACTGCATCACACGGGTTTCATATTCCAAGGCTTCAATCTGTTCCCGGCGCTGACGGCCTTGCAACAGGTCGAGTTGCCCCTGAGTTACCTCGGGCTCACTTCGCAGGAAGTGCGCAGGCGCGCGACTCAGGCTCTGGAAGATGTAGGCCTCGGTTCGCGCATGGCCTTGCGCCCGGCCGCGCTGTCCGGGGGAGAAAAACAACGGGTGGCTATCGCCCGCGCCGTGGCGAAGGCGCCCGAGTTGCTGTTCGCAGACGAACCCACCAGCGCCCTGGACGCGGCCAACGGCCAGATCGTGATCGATATCTTGCACCGTATCGCCCGTGAACGCGGCACTACGGTGCTGTGCGTCAGCCACGACCCGCGTTTGATCAGCCACACCGACCGTGTATTGGCCATTGAAGACGGCCGCATCATCAGCGACTCCCACCATCACCTGCGGCCCGCCAGCCCTGCCGCCCCCCAGGAACACTGTGTATGAATGTCCGCTCCCTCTCCCCTTGGCTGACCCTGTTCAGTGCCTGTTTGCTCCTGAACGGCTGTTCACGTGAGGATACGCCGGCTCAAGCCACGGCCTCGTCACCGACTTACCTGGCAGTGGCTCGCGGCCGCGTCGATGTCGAGGGTGGCCTGCTCAACCTGCAGTTTGCCCGCGATGGCGTGGTGGCCGAGATCAAAGTCAAAGAAGGTGATTCTGTAAAAAAAGGTCAACTGCTCGCCTCCCTGGACAGCGAACAGGCGCGCCTGGCCGTAAGTGCCGCGCTTGCCGACCAACAACAGGCTCAAGTGCACGCCAGGCACCTGCAAAGACAGTTCAACTTTGCCGACCAGAAAGCCACGCGCCTGTCAAAGGCGGCCGCGGCTGGAGCCGCAGATGGCCAGAGTGCCGATGATGCGCGCGAGGCCGCCGAGCAACTGCGCGACGCTATTGAAAAAAACCAAGGACACCTCGAAGCCGCCACAAGAACACTCACCGGTGCGCGCTACGAACTGACCCAGCGCAACCTCTATGCACCGGCGGACGCCGAAGTCGTGCGGCGCCTGACCCAACCTGGCGCTACCGTTTCATCGGAGTCAGGGCCTGCCTTCGTGTTGCTGCCGAACGAGGTACGCATCGTGCGAGCCGAGCTCAACGAGTCGTTTATTGCGCAGGTCCACGCCGGTATGAAAGCCGATATATCGACCGAAAACGGCAACGACCAACCGTCGCTGTCCGGTCATGTGGTGCGTATCAGCTCCGTGCTGGGTAACAGCACGCTTGAAGGCGACCCACAGGCACGAGCCAATATGCGTACCGTGGAATGCATAGTAGCGTTCGAACAACCTGCACCTGCGTCACTGCGTGTGGGCCAGCGCATGCTGGTACGGTTCGGGGCACCTTAAAGCCTTTGGCGGCTGCCCGCGACCGCCGGCAACCGCCTACTCGCCATACGCCCACGTCATCCGAAACGACGCCCCGCCCCACTCCGAGTCCAGCACTTCAACCTGCCCGCCATGCCACTGGCTGACGCGTTTGACCAACGCCAGGCCCAAGCCAAAGCCGCCGGTGCGGCGATCGCGGCTGGCATCCAGGCGCAGGAAGGGTTCGAAGATTTTGGAACGGCCCTCCATCGGCACACCTGGGCCATCATCATTGACCCGCACTTCGTAACCATTGCCGAACTTGACCAGCGACACTTCTACACGGCGCTCGGCATAACGAATGGCATTGCGCAGCAGGTTGATCACTGCGCGCGCCATAAAGCGCGGCTCGATCTGGATAAAGTCGACGTCACAGGTGCGCAACGAGAGCTGCACACCCGCGGCTTCAGCTTCCAGGGCCACACTGCCGATCACACTATCGAGCCAGCTATGCGCTTCGATATTTTCCCGGGTGACCTGTGTGGCGCCGCGCTCCAGGCTGGCATAGGTCAACAACTCAGACACCATTTCTTCCAGTTCGCCAAGGTCGGCGTACATATCGGCGATCAATTCGCGGCTCTGGCGTGGGTCGGCCTGTTGCTTGAGTTGGTCCAGCTCAAACGACAAGCGCGCAATCGGTGTGCGCAACTCATGGGACACCGCGTTGGTCAGTTCACGCTGGTTGGCGATCAGGCTTTCGATACGCTCGGCCATCTGGTTGAAGTGCCCGGCCAGCTCACGCACGGTGGAACGGCGCGGCAGCAGGATGCGCGAGCCGAGGTCGTTATCGCCAAAACGCTGCGCGGCCAGGCGGATATGCTCCAGGTCGCGCCAATGCGGGCGTACCCAAAAATACAGGACGATGGCCAGGCTCACACCCAGGAAGCCATAGGCCCACAGGTACAACCATTTGGGCTCTTCCGGCAGCTTGATCTGCAACAATTGCGGGCCGCCATCAATGGTGGTCAGGAACTCCATGAAGTCGCCGCGCACCACCAGTTGGCCGCCCGCCAACAGTTGCTGTTCGCGGTCATTGAGCGCCAGGGTGTCGCGCGGCACCAGCTTGAGGCGCAAACCATAATGGGGTTGCAGCTCAGCCAGGCGCGCATCGCGGGCCGCCCCCTGCACCGGGCGCAGTTGCTCGACCAGGCCATAGGCCGGCCCGCGCAAGGCTTCACGGTTATAAACCTCGTTGGCCTCGGGCAATAACTCGTCGAAGGTGTAGTTGACCAGCCAGATTGCCCCGGCCAACCCCAGCGCCAGGATCACATACAGGCGCAGAAACAGGCGCAGCATCTAAACCTCCCACGCAAACGGATTGAACAGATATCCCTTGCCCCAGATGGTCTTGATGCACACCGGTTCGCGCGGGTTGTCATTGAGCTTGCTGCGCAATTTGCTGATGTATACGTCGACACTGCGGTTCAGGCCGTCGAAGGCAATACCGCGCATGCGGTTGAGAATGTCGTCGCGCGAAAGGATAGTTCCAGAGTGACTGGCCAGCAGCCACAGCAACTCAAACTCCATGGTGGTGAGGTCGATGGCCTCACCGCCCAGGCTGACGCCCCGGCAACTGCGATCAATCGACAAGCGGCCGAACTCCAGCGCACCGCGCACCGTGGGCTCCGGCACCTGGCGGCGCTGCAGCGCGCGCAGGCGGGCGAGCAATACCGGCGGCTTGATCGGTTTGATCACGTAGTCATCGGCGCCCGACTCCAGGCCCAGGATGTGGTCCAGGTCGTCTTCCTTGGCGGTGAGGATGACGATGGGCGTGTCGGACACGCTGCGAATTCCCCGGCACACGTGCAGCCCGCTCTGGCCCGGCAGCATCAGGTCGAGCACCACAATTTTCGGCTTGAAGTCGAGAAAGGCCGCCAGGGCCTCATCGCCCCGGTGCACCACGCGCACCTCGAAACCGTGTTGCGACAGGAAGTGCGCGATCAGCCCTGCCAGCTTTTCATCGTCCTCAACGAGCAGGACCTTGCCCAGACCCAGGTTTTCCATAAGTTCTCAGTGTGGATGCGCGGATTGAAGTTGGAGCATTATAGGTGGCAAGCTGGCCGACTTAAGCAACTGGCCATTACCGCCCGACGAAGCTTCATGCTTTTAAGAGTTTTTAACAAATAGCCTGCAATCTTTTACGCCACTAACAGGAGTTATATGCGCAAGGACTACCTGGCTTTTTTTATCTCGCTGTTCCTGTCGCGGCTGGCGGACCAGATTCTGTTATTTATCGTGCCGCTGATCGTATTCCAAACCACCAACAGTGTGTCGTGGGCTGGCTTGGCGTTTTTCGTCGAGTCACTGCCGCGTTACCTGGCGTTCCCGGTGTGCGGCGCATTGTGCGACAAGTTTTCGCCGGTGCGCATCCTGCATATCAGCCAGGTTTACCGCGCATTGGCGTGCGTGCTGGCGGTGGCGTTGTATGGCGTGTTCGACGGCATCTATTGGCTGGTGATCCTGTCGGCGCTGTGCGGCGTGTTGACGACCCAGGGCATCATGGCCCGCGAAGTGGTGATGCCGCATATCTTCAAGCATTACACCTATGCCAAGACCTTGTCCTACTCACAGATCGCCGACCAGAGCGGCCTGGTGCTGGGGCCACTGGTGGCGGCGCTGATGCTGGAGGTGTGGGCGTGGCCGTGGGTGGTGGCGGGCATTGCCGGGCTGTTTGTGCTGGCGGACCTGGCGATGTTGGTGTGGCAGCGCAACACCACGGTCAGTCTGGAGAGCTTTGAGCAACATCAGGATATCTGGCTGCAACCGCTGCGCATTGCCTTCGGGCATATCCGCAAACTGGCGGAACTGAAGCGGGTCATTGCCCTGGCGGTGGGCGTCAACCTGATCATCGGAGTCACGCTGGCGACGTCTGCGGCCATGGTCACTGGCCTGTTCGACGCCGGCAAAGATGCCTATGCGTTGTTGCAGGCTGCGGGCGCGGTGGTGACCATCGTTATTCTGTTTTACCTGGCGCGTTCCAGCCTGCCGTTGAAGCTGCTCGGCGGGCTGTCTTATTCAATGATCGCGGCGGGGGCACTGGTCATGGCCGTCAGCACTAACCTGTGGGCTTACACCCTGGGATTTTTACTGATCACCGGCTTCGACAAGATGTTCAACGTGTACATGCGCAGCACCCGCCAGCGGGTGATTCCGGTGCAGGACTTCGGCAAGACAGTCGGCGTGATTACGTTGCTCAACAACCTGGCGCAGCCGCTGGCGGGTCTGTTGATTGCCGTGCTGGCGGCGCCGTTGGGCACGCAAACGGTGATCCTGTTGTTGGCCGGGATCACCGCGCTGATCGGCGTGGCCGTCGCCTCAGGCTGGCACGCCACTGTGAAAGCGGAACTCGATGTCGGGTGACTCAATCAGTTCCTGCTCGGCGGCGCGCACCCGTTCTATCACCTGGGCGATGTCCTTGGCGTCGCCGTACTGGTAGGCAAGCTTCAGGTAACCCTGGAAGTGCCGGGCCTCGCTTTTGAGCAAACCGAAGTAGAACTTGCCGAGTTCTTCGTCCAAATGCGGCACCAGGGCTTCGAAACGCTCGCAACTGCGCGCCTCGATAAAGGCGCCGACCACCAGCGTGTCCACCAGCTTGACCGGCTCGTGGCTGCGCACAACCTTGCGCAAACCCGAGGCATAACGGCCGGCATGCAGTTGGCGCAGCTCGATCTTGCGCTTTTTGATCAGGCGCATGACCTGTTCGTGGTGCACCAGCTCTTCACGGGCCAGGCGCGACATCATGCTGATCAGGTCCACGTGGGCGTGGTACTTGGCGATCAGGCTGAGGGCGGTGCTCGCGGCTTTGAATTCGCAGTTCTTGTGGTCGATCAGCAGGGTGTGCTGATCGGCCAACGCGGCCTGGACCCAGGCGTCGGGGGTGCGGCAGCCGAGGAATTCGTGGATTTCGGGCAGGTTCATCGGGCTCACGGGCAAAAGGATCACAAAAGGCCGGCGATTATACCGACCCCGCCGCAGACCACCAGCTACTGGCCTTGATGTGCATCAACATGACGTCTGGCGGGCAGCAACTATAGTTGTTCCAGGCCCACCCTTTGGAGACCCCGACCATGCAAGCCATCCGCAGCATCCTGGTGGTTATCGAACCCGAGCATTCCGAAAGCCTGGCCCTCAAGCGCGCCAAGCTGATTGCCGGGGTCACCGGCGCGCACCTGCATTTGCTGGTGTGCGACAAAAAGCACGAGCATTCGGCGCTGCTCAGCCTGCTCAAGTCCGGCCTGCAGGAGGACGGCTACAGCGTGACCACCGAGCAGGCGTGGAATGACAGCCTGCATGAAACCATCATCGACGTGCAGCAGGCCGAAGGCTGTGGCCTGGTGATCAAGCAGCACTTCCCGGACAGCCCATTGAAAAAGGCCCTGCTGACGCCAGCAGACTGGAAACTGCTGCGCTACTGCCCTACGCCGGTGCTGCTGGTAAAAACCTCGACGCCCTGGGCCGGCAAGGTGGTGCTGGCGGCCATTGATGTGGGCAACACCGACAGCGAACACCAGGCACTGCATAACGCTATCGTCGACCATGGGTTCGATATTGCAAGCCTGGCCAAGGCACAGTTGCATGTGATCAGCGCTCACCCGTCCCCCATGCTGTCAGCAGCAGACCCGACCTTCCAGCTCAAGGAAACTATCGAGGCGCGCTATCGCGAGCAATGCAAGGCGTTCCAGGCCGAGTTTGATATCGACGACACCCACTTGCACATCAACGAAGGCCCGGCGGATGTGTTGATCCCCTATGCCGCGCACACACTGCAAGCGGCGGTGACCATTATCGGCACAGTGGCGCGCACCGGGATTTCCGGCGCATTGATCGGCAATACGGCGGAGGTGGTGCTGGATGCGGTGGAAGGTGATGTGCTGGTACTTAAGCCGCAGGCGTTGATGGATCACCTGGAGGAGTTGGCCACCAAGGCCTGACATAGCCTCTTCAAACTATGGAGATCAAAGGTGGGAGCTGGCTTGCCTGCGATAGCGACCTTTGAGTCAAAACACCTTTGGCTGATCTGCCGCCATCGCAGGCCAGCCAGCTCCCACATTGACCTGCGCGGTCAGTGTCCCAGTGCGTCTCTCAGGAACCCCGGCGCGATATAGCGTTGGTAATGCGCCTCGGACAAGATAAAGAACTCACGATCGATGGCATCGCGCAGTTCCGGGAGTGCCCACTCACGAAACTCCGGCAGCAACACCATGCCATAGGCTTCCAGGTTGGAAATCACCCGCGCGCCTCGGGCGATCAACTGGTAGGCCCAGCAGTACTCGGACTGGTGCGGCACGAAGCGAATCTTGCGCAGCTCAAGCTGCCCGCGCAGCATCTTGGGGTCGAAGACTTCCAGTTTGCCGGCCATCACTTGCACCAACAGTTGCTCCAACCGCAGCCATACCGCACGTTTTTCTTCTTCGTTATAGCCATTCCACTGAATCACTTCATGGTGGAAGCGCTTGCAACCGCGGCAGACGAGATCGCCGTAAACCGTGGAGCACAGGCCGACGCAGGGGGTCTTGATGGCTTGGTTGGACATGGGCAATGCACACAAATCAGCGAAACAGTGCGCCATGTTAGCCCTTTGTCTAAGGTTGATCACCCAGCAAACTTGGCTAGGTAACTTACCTTTAGATTTTTTTTGCCGTAGAATCATCCGGCCTTGTAAGGCGCCAATAATCCGCTGGAAGCTGTTTTCAAAGCGTCACGAGCACAGTCGTTCCTTCAGAACGGTGTTGGCGCAGGTTCGACCCGGTAGGTCAGAGCCCGCGCCAACCCTCATCAGCTCCGTTCTGCAGGCGTAAAACTTTGAAAGCAGCTTCTGTGAGGAATGCCGGCAGCGCTGGCTTTGCGGCCCAAAAAGCCCCCGAGCGCATGCGTGCCGTTCATTTCTGGATGAGCGTCCCGTGGGACCACTGATGAGGGTAATAACTGTGCTTGAAGCCTACCGCAAACATATCGAAGAGCGTGCAGCACTGGGTATCGTTCCCCAGCCGCTTAACGCCGAACAAACCGCAGGCCTGGTCGAGCTGCTGAAGAATCCTCCGGCTGGCGAAGAAGAATTTCTCGTTGACCTTATCACCAACCGCATTCCACCAGGCGTTGACGAGGCTGCCTACGTCAAGGCCGGTTTCCTGTCCGCCCTGGCCAAGGGCGAAGTCACTTCTCCCCTGATCGACAAGAAACGCGCGGTTGAACTGCTTGGCACCATGCAAGGCGGCTACAACATCGTGACGTTGGTCGAGCTGCTGGACGACGCCGAGCTGGCCCCTGTCGCTGCCGCCCAACTCAAGCACACCCTGCTGATGTTCGATGCGTTCCACGACGTGGCCGAAAAAGCCAAGAACGGCAACGAACATGCCAAAGGCGTGATCCAGTCCTGGGCTGACGGCGAGTGGTTCCGCAACCGCCCAACCCTGGCCGACAAGATCAGCCTGCGCGTCTTCAAGGTCACCGGCGAAACCAACACGGACGACCTGTCCCCTGCCCCGGACGCCTGGTCCCGCCCTGACATCCCGCTGCACGCTCTGGCCATGCTGAAAATGGCGCGCGAAGGCATCGTGCCGGACGAGCAAGGCAAAACCGGCCCGATGAAGCAGATCGAAGAAATGCGCGGCCAAGGTTTCCCGATCGCCTACGTCGGCGACGTGGTGGGTACCGGTTCGTCGCGTAAATCGGCAACCAACTCGGTACTGTGGTTCTTCGGCGACGACGTACCTTACGTGCCGAACAAGCGCGCCGGCGGCTTCTGCTTCGGCAGCAAGATCGCTCCTATCTTCTACAACACCATGGAAGATGCTGGCGCACTGCCAATCGAATTCGACGTCACCAACATGAACATGGGCGACGTGATCGACCTGTACCCGCATGCTGGCAAAGTCTGCAAACACGGCACCGACGAAGTCCTGACCACCTTCGAAATGAAGACCCCGGTTCTGTTGGACGAAGTTCGCGCCGGCGGCCGTATCCCGCTGATCATCGGTCGCGGCCTGACCGACAAGGCGCGTGCTGAACTGGGCCTTGGCCCTACCGACCTGTTCAAACTGCCTGAAGCACCTGTCGACACCGGCAAAGGCTTCACCCTGGCACAGAAAATGGTCGGCAAGGCATGCGGTCTGCCAGAAGGCAAAGGCGTTCGTCCTGGCACCTACTGCGAACCGAAGATGACCACCGTAGGTTCCCAGGACACCACCGGTCCAATGACCCGTGATGAACTCAAGGACCTGGCGTGCCTGGGCTTCTCGACCGATCTGGTAATGCAGTCCTTCTGCCACACCGCGGCTTACCCTAAGCCGATCGACGTGACCACCCACCACACCCTGCCTGACTTCATCATGACCCGTGGCGGTGTTTCGCTGCGTCCAGGCGACGGCATCATCCACAGCTGGCTGAACCGTATGCTGCTGCCGGATACCGTCGGTACCGGTGGTGACTCCCACACCCGTTTCCCGATGGGCATCTCGTTCCCGGCCGGTTCCGGTCTGGTCGCGTTCGCCGCGGCCACTGGCGTAATGCCACTGGACATGCCGGAATCGATCCTGGTGCGCTTCAAAGGCAAAATGAAACCTGGTATCACTCTGCGTGACCTGGTTCATGCCATTCCTTACTACGCGATCCAGGCTGGCCTGCTGACCGTAGAGAAGAAAGGCAAGAAGAACGCCTTCTCCGGCCGCATCCTGGAAATCGAAGGCCTGAACGACCTGACGCTGGAACAAGCCTTTGAGCTGTCCGACGCCTCGGCTGAACGTTCGGCTGCCGGTTGCACCATCAAGCTGTCCAAGGACTCCGTCACCGAGTACCTGAACTCCAACATCACCCTGCTGCGCTGGATGATCGGCGAAGGCTACGGCGATGCACGCACCCTGGAACGTCGCGCCCAAGCGATGGAAGCCTGGGTTGCCAACCCGGAGCTGATGGAAGCCGATGCCGACGCCGAATACGCCGAAATCATCGAGATCGACCTGGCCGAAATCAACGAGCCGATCCTCTGCGCACCGAACGACCCGGACGACGCCCGTCTGTTGTCCAGTGTTGCCGGCGAGAAGATCGACGAAGTGTTCATCGGTTCGTGCATGACCAACATCGGTCACTTCCGCGCTGCCGGTAAGCTGCTGGAGCAAGTCAAGGGTCAGCTGCCAACCCGTCTGTGGCTGTCGCCGCCGACCAAGATGGACGCTCACCAACTGACCGAAGAAGGCTACTACGGCATCTACGGCAAGGCTGGCGCGCGCATGGAAATGCCGGGCTGCTCGCTGTGCATGGGTAACCAGGCACGTGTAGAGCCGAACTCGACTGTCGTATCGACTTCGACCCGTAACTTCCCGAACCGTCTGGGTGATGGCGCGAACGTCTACCTGGCTTCGGCAGAACTGGCGGCAGTTGCCTCCACGCTGGGTCGCCTGCCGACCGTCGAAGAGTACATGGGTTACGCAGCGAAACTGGACACCATGGCCAGCGACGTTTACCGCTACCTGAACTTCGACCAGATCGCCGAGTTCCGCAAAATCGCAGCAAGCGCCAACATCCCGGTGATTCAAGCCTAAGATGTTGTGATTTAAAAAACGCCGCGCATCGCAAGATGCGCGGCGTTTTTTTATGCCTGGAATACGAGTATTCGTCACACTGATAAACAACTGTGGGGGCTGGCTTGACTGCTGTGGCGGGCTTTTGGTGGTGTACATATCCATTTCTTTGATAGCGGCGACCTATGGTTCCGCTCTTACAGCGGGTCACTTTTGGCAAACGCCCGGAATGCCGGCCCAGCCAAAAGTAACCAAAAGGTTTGTGCCTCACCACTCGGTGCCTCGCCTAGGCTCGGCATGCCCGCACTCCGGCCATCGTGGTTAACGGGCCGCCTCAGATCAAAATCAAGATCAAGATCTACAGCACGGCGGCCTGAAAGCCGACCTGAGTGGTTAGATCAAAAGCGAAAAGCGGATTTACATACACTGAGGATCTGCTTTTCTGTGGGAGCTGGCTTGCCTGCGATGCAGACACCTCGGTACATCAGACACACCGAGTTGATGCTATCGCAGGCAAGCCAGCTCCCACAGGTGACCGAGTATGGCTCTGCTGTTGCTGTTGCTGTTGCTGTTGCTGTTGCTCCGGCCCTTACATCCTTTTCGCTGGCGAAGTCAGCGGTCTTTTGATCTGCGCTTTTGATCTTGATCTGAAATCGCCCCGTCAAACACGATGGCCGGAATCTGACAGTGATTTGGGGGGTAAACCGGCAGGGATGCCGGTTTAGCCGCGCTGGGCCAAGGATGGCCCATCGCGGCGCCCCCCCCAAATCACTGGCGGATTGCGGGCATGCCGAGCCTAAGCGAGGCACCGAGTGTTGGGGCGAAGACTTTTTGGTTACTTTTGTCTGGGCCGGCATTCCGGTCTTTACAAAAGTGACCCGCTGTAAGAGCGGAACCAATAGGAGCCGTTACCGCAGCAACGGATATGTACACCACCAACAACCCGCCATCGCAGGCAAGCCAGCTCCCACATTTTTTGATCACTTGCACTCAAGACCTGGCGTGCAACGCCAACTGCACTGCACCATCAACACTCAAGGCACTCAGCAAAACCTGTGGCGCAACGGCTTCGGGCAAGGCTTGCAGCACTTCCATCGCCGCATGCCGCACCCGCGCCAGTACCAGCCGCTTGCCCTCCCCGTGCACCTGCGCAAAAAACGCTGCCAGCGCCTCGATACTGGTGCCGTCAAGATCAGGCGATTCTTCCAGGCTCAACACCACCGCCTCGACCGGCGACTGACGCATCAAGCGCAACGCCGCGCCCAGGATGCGTTCGGCATTGGCGAAAAACAGCGCCTCACTGGGCCGTACAATCAGCAAGCCAGGCACCTGCACCGCATCAGCATGGTGTTGACGGTCAACAAAGTCATGACTGTCGCCCAAGCGCCCCAGCACTTGAATATCCGCCGAAGACATCTGGCGCAGCATCAACACTACGCTGATCGCCACCGCCACCAGCAAGCCATCCAGCACGCCCAGCACAAGCACTGCCGCCACCGCACAGATCACCAGCAAACGGTCGCGACGCCACAGGAAGTAACGGCCCAGGGGTTGCAGGCTCAAGCCACGGCCCAGCGCATAGATGACGATGGCTGCGAGCACCGGCTCCGGCGTTAACGCCACATACGGCAGCACCGTCAACACGATCACCAGCACCACCAGCGCCGCAACGATGCCCGCCAGGCGCGAACCGGCGCCGGCAGCCTCATTCGCCGACGTGGCCGAATAGCCCGCACCGGCGGGCATGCCGTGGAACAACCCGGACACCAGGTTCGCCGCGCCCAGCGCCAACAGATCGCGATTGGATGACACCCGGTCGCCATGTTTAAGTGCGAACGAACTGATAGAGCCGTAGGACTCCGCATACAGGATCATGACCAAGGCAAACGCTAACTCGCCCAGGCGCAACCAATCCGCGAACGGCAGCACGGGAAAGTGCCCCAGCTCCAGGCGCAGATCAATCATGCCGATCAAGGCCACGCCATGGGCCTGCAAGCCCAGGTACTGCCCGGCAACAATCCCCAGGACCACCACCAGCAAGCCGCCCGGCAGGCGCGGGATTCGCGCGCACAGCCATAACACCGCCAATGCTGCCGCTGCCACCAGTGCCGCCGGCCAATTCCAGTGCGCTAATTGCTCCAGTAACTGCGGCAGAAAGCGGATCAGGTTGTTATCGGTCAGGTGTACGCCCACCACACTGGCCAGTTGCTTGAGGATGATGGTCAACGCCAGGCCGAAGGCAAAACCGCGCAACACCGGCTTGGCGATAAACGACGTCACACCGCCCAGCTTGAACAAACCGGCCAACACAAACAGCACGCCGGTGATCAGCACCAGCCCGAAGGCCAGGGACAGCCTCAGCGCCGGATCATCCCCGGCCAGGCTGGCGGTAGCTGCCGCCAATACCGCCGCAGAAGAGGAAGTGGCCGAGACAATTGCAAAACGGCTGGTGCCCAACAGGCCGTAGCACACCAGCCCGGCAAACAAGGCGATCACACCGGCCTGCGGCGGCAACGCAGCGATGCTGGAATACGCCACAGCCTCCGGCAGCAGTAACCCGGCGATGGACAACCCGGCCAGGATGTCCTGGGTACGATTGGGGGGTACGGCAACGGGCGTAACGGTTTCAGTTTTCAATCGGCCCAACCCATCCTGGCAAATAACGAGCTTCCTGGCTGCGCGCCAGAGTCATGGCCTTGCCCAACAATTTGGCATTTGGCTGGCTGACAACATCGCTGCCGATACGGCTGCGAAAGAAGTCCGCCCACAAAAACTCGCTGAACGGTGTTGCGTCCTTGGCGTAACCACCGGCGGTACGCAGCAGGCCGGCAAGGCTGCGGTAAGGGTCGTCCTGCAGGTCGGTAATCTTGCGGGGAATGGCCTCATAGGTACGCCGCAAACCGCGCGCGTCGTAGGGGTGGACCCATTGATTGAATGCCATGACATTCCAGAAGGTGCTGCGCTCCACGAAAGACAGGTCCTTGAGCATCAGCAGCGACACACTCTTGACCTCTTCCAGAATCAAAGCCATACCGAAGTGGTGATGGTCGGTGATGTAGTAGCGCTCGTCCGGCCCCAGCACACAAGGGAACCAGTGCTTGTCGAGGGCGGCGGCGCGCTCCTTGCGCTTGAGTTTGGTCCAGGCGTCGCGCTTGGCAGCGACTTCCGCCATGCCGACCGTCAATTGTGTAGGGTGCAGTTTTTCCAGCTTGCCTGTGACCAATTGCGGGCGGGGCCGAGCCATGGGTATCTCCAAAGGGAACCAACACGTCGACAGCTTAGCCCTCATTGGCATGGGGATTTTTTCGGACACAAAAAAAAGCCGATTCACGCAGTGCGCGAATCGGCTTTGTTACCCGGCGTCTGTCATCAGGACAACAGCGAGTAAACCAACGCAGTAATCGCGACCAGGCCCACCGCAGTGACAAACACATTGGATGCTTGCCCACGGTACTTGGCCATGGCCGGCACCTTGCGGATCGCGTACATCGGCATCAGGAACAGGATCGACGCGATGATCGGGCCGCCCAGCGTTTCAATCATGCCGAGAATGCTCGGGTTGAGCGTGGCGACCAGCCAGCACACTACCAGCATGAACGCGGCGGTCATGCGGTCCAGGGACTTGGCAGCCGGACGACGCCCGGTTTTCAATACCAGCCCCTTGAGGCCTTCACTGGCACCGATGTAGTGGCCCAGGAACGACTTGGCAATCGCCACGAACGCAATCAACGGCGCGGCGAAGGCGATGGTCGGGTTGTCGAAGTGGTTGGCCAGGTACGACAGGATCGACAGGTTCTGCGCTTTTGCTTCGGCCAGCTGTGCCGGCGACAGCGTCAGCACGCAGCTGAACACGAAGAACAGCACCATTACCACCATCAACAGGTGCGCGCGGCACAGGATCTGCGAGCTGCGCTCATCGGCATTGGCGCCGTACTGGCGCTTCTGATCAACCGCGAAGGCCGAGATGATCGGCGAATGGTTGAACGAGAACACCATCACCGGAATCGCCAGCCACAGGGTATTGAGCAGCGCGGACGGCGCCGGGACTTCGCTGGCAGTGCTGAGGATGCCGCCGGTCCAGTGCGGGATGAGGTACACCGCCAGGAACAGCAAGGCGACGATGAACGGATACACCATCAGGCTCATGGCCTTGACGATCACTTGCTCGCCGCAACGCACCACCGCCAGCAAGCCGAGGATCAGCACAAAGGCCAGGATCGCCCGTGGCGGCGGCATGATGTGCAGTTGGTGTTCCATGAAACTGCTGACGGTGTTGGTCAGGGCCACACTGTAGATCAGCAGGATCGGGAAGATGGCGAAGAAGTACAGCAAGGTGATCAGTGCACCGGCCTTAAGGCCGAAATGCTCTTCAACCACGTCGGTGATGTCAGAGCCGGCACGGCCGGACAGCACGAAGCGCGTCAGGCCACGGTGAGCGAAGAACGTCATCGGGAACGCCAGCAATGCCAGGATCACCAAGGGCCAGAAGCCGCCCAGGCCGGCGTTGATCGGCAAAAACAAAGTACCGGCGCCAATAGCGGTGCCGAACAGGCCGAGCATCCAGGTGGTGTCCTGGCGGCTCCAGCTTGTGAGGGTTGCAGGTGTCGTTGCATAGCGTTCGTCGACGCTATTGGCCTGATCATTCATCCGGTCGGATCTCCGCATTTACACGGCCGGGGCGAGTCAGAAAAACCTGACAGGCAGCGCCTCGACCATAGAAGGGGCCGGATTGTCCGGGATTCTCTCGAATAAGCAAAGACTTAGCTGAGGAATGGTTGAGCGGCGCAGCAATTCAAGGAGGGAGGCGGACGGCAGCTTTCGTGGGCTGCGAAAGGTTATGGCCTTGCCAAAAATCCGTCAAAAGAAGCAACTTCCAAGAAGTATCCGACATTTAAAGCAGACACAGCCTACATCTAAATAATATTTCCACTGAGATAGACCATTAACTATTACAAGACCATACATAACCATTGAGCCGCCGCCAGAGCACACACTAAGATCGCCGCGTCCCTCGCACAAACATCATGCCGCGCTCTTAGCCAGCAGCCTCAGGAATTCAAGAATGAAAACACTCAGTATTGTATTAACTGGTCTGTGTCTTATCGGCCTATTTAAATCCAGCGAAAGTTACGCAACGCCAACCGTGCCTGAACGGGATATCCAGGCGCTGGCCTCTTCCCCACAATGGTTGACCACCAAAGTCTATATCGAGGGTGCCCCGGATAAGGATGTCAAGGCCAACTACCCCGGTGTGGTGGGCATTTCAATGTGGGACCCACAGCGCAACCGTTATGAGTTCTTCTATGCTGACACCGGGCTTTCAAAATACGCCGATGGCGGTGGCGGCTACTTCCTCGTCACAGGCGACCAAAATACCCATATTCTGGTGCCCGATGTGGGACCGATCAAAACCGTGGTCAGGCGACTGGAAAAACTGGATAAGAACGAGTTCACCTACTCGCGCGAAGTACCTCGCGACATGATTGCCAACAACCCTCCTGTTCGAATCTATGTCGTCCATGCGCCTTATATCGGCCCGATAAAAACTGCGCTGTCGAACTAGTCAGCCCTCACGCCTGACGCTACGCCGCTTGAATTAATAGACTGCAAGGTGCCCAAGATGAAGCCATGTAACGCCCTCACATCATTGTTAATACCTGTGCTGTTGACTGTTGCTCTGTTGCCCGCAACAGCCACTGCCAACACCGCCGCTCCCTCCAGCGTAAGCACTGTGGCGGCTACAGCTGATAACGCCGTCATGTTAACGGTGTTTCTCAAACATGATCAGTCGCGGCCCTTGAGCGAGTTGAAGGCACAATTGGCGAAGCAAGCCTTTCACAAGGTATTTCCTCCTGCCGGGGTTG
This sequence comes from Pseudomonas sp. B19125, assembly GCF_044218855.1. NCBI lineage: Bacteria > Pseudomonadati > Pseudomonadota > Gammaproteobacteria > Pseudomonadales > Pseudomonadaceae > Pseudomonas > Pseudomonas sp. B19125. Next base: position 3,409,990 of record NZ_CP162589.1, on the reverse strand, counting down.
AAGTGGTCAGTTGGAATGTCACCATGGGCATCGGACAGATCGTCGTGCTACGCCTGCCGGCTTCGCGCCTGGTAGAGGTCAATCTGGCGATAGAGCGCACTGCCTGGGGCGCCTACACAACGGAATTCTATCCTACCTACGATTTCAGGCCGATCGCGCAAGCAGAGCAAATCCAGGCGCAGCAGGCGGATTCTGCCCAATAATGGCAGTGTGGCGGCAGCCCTTTGAGGAAGCTATGGCAGCGCCGTTGACAGCCACGCGCCCGCCCCAGCATGATCGAGCCATGAATCTCATTCAGCGCCGCCTCACCCGCACCACCACGACCGCTTATGGCGGGTCGGGCGGTGGCTGTGGGTGCGAAAGCTAAAAACACCCCGAAACACCCCAAGGCCCCGCCAGCAATGGACGGGGCCTTTTTATTGCCCCGCCCGCTGGCCACTGCAAGGAGCAAGACCATGGCTAACGCCCTGTTGATCATCGATATGCAAACCGGTTTATACGACGGGCCGCAACAGCCCTTCGAGCGCGAGCGCGTGCTGGGCACCATCAACCAGCTTATCCAGCGCGCCCGCAGGGCCAACGTGGCTATCTTCGTCGCTCGCCACACCGGCCCGGCAGGTTCGCCGATCGAAGCTGGCAGCCCGTTATGGCAACTGTGGCATGGCCTCGACGTCGACGACGCTCACGATCACCTGTTCAACAAAACCCGCCCCAGCTGCTTCCTGGGCACTGACCTGGCGCAACAACTGGCGGCGGCACAGGTCGATGAATTGGTGGTGGTCGGCATGAAAACCCAGTTTTGCATCGACACCACGTGCCGAGTAGCGGCCGAGCTTGGGTTTTCGGTGATACTGCCCGAGGACGCTCATACTTGCATGGACACCCCGACCTTGCCGGCCAAGGCGATCATCGAGCATCACAATGCGACCTTGGCGGGGGCGTTTGTGAAGCGGGTGAAAGCTCAGGATGTTGAGTTCTAGAACTGCCTGTGCGGGATTTTTTCTGACCGAACAAATCGTTCCGTCTTACAAATCCCGCATACTCCTCCTATCAAACCCTTCAGGAAGAGCCTTCCGATGTCCACCACTGTTCTGGTCCTGGTTGAAACCATCAACGAATACCTGCAAATCATCGAGAGTAACGACTTCCATGTGATTCTGGCGCCGACACCGGCCGAGCGTGCCCAGGCGATCAAGGCCCACGGCGCGCAGATCAAGGCGGTACTCACCCGTGGCCCGCTGGGGTTGTATGCCGAGGAAATCGCGGCGCTGCCGTTGCTCGAGATTATCTGCGTGATCGGCGCCGGCTATGAACACGTGGACCTGCAAGCGGCGAGCAATCGCGGGATCGTGGTAACCAACGGCGCCGGCGTAAACGCGCCGTCAGTGGCTGACCACGCCATGGCGTTGCTGTTGGCACTGGTGCGTGGCATTCCCCAGACTGACGCGGCGGTGCGGCGCAGCGAATGGCCCAAAGTGATGCGCCCTTCCCTGGGCGGCAAGCAACTGGGCATTCTCGGTCTCGGCGCAGTGGGCATGGAGATTGCCAAACGTGCCGCCCTCGGCTTTGGCATGGAAGTGAGTTACCACAACCGCCAGCCCCGCGACGATGTGGACTACACCTATTGCGCAACCGCCGTGGAGCTGGCGCGCACCTCGGACTTCCTGATCCTGGCCACGCCGGGCGGGGCCAGCACCCGCCACCTGATTGATCGCCATGCCCTGGATGCGCTGGGGCCGAACGGTTACCTGGTGAACATCGGACGCGGCAGCGTGGTGGTGACTGCGGACTTGGTGGCTGCGCTGGAGCAACGGCGTATCGGCGGTGCCGCGCTGGATGTGTTCGACGATGAACCGAAAGTGCCCGACGCCCTCAAGCGGCTGAGCAATACCGTGCTCACCTCCCATGTCGCCGGCCTGTCGCCGGAAGCGGCCCACGACACCGTGCAACGCGTGGCCGATAACCTGGTGGAATATTTCGCCGGCCGCCCAGTGCTGACACCGGTTACCCTGCCGCCGCGCAACTAGTAGCGATTAGCCAGCACCGACGCAAAACCTGACTACACTGCTTGCGGGGATGCTCAGGACGTCGGTGCAGGACCGGCGAAGGAACGCACAATGATTGGCCATGGACTCGGCCCGGCCCGCCAACGCGGCGCCATCGGCCTGATAGGCGCGGTAACCCTTGGTATTGCGCTGCTGTTTCTGCTGCTGGTGGTCGACAGCGGTCGCCTGTACCTGGAGAAGCGCAAATTGCAGCGTGTGGCCGATACGGCTGCGCTGGAAGCGGTGAGCCGCAGCGGCACATGCGCGGCGCCCGCTAACAATGCCGCACAATTTGCGACCGAAAGCGCCGCACGCAACAACTTTAGCCTTGACGACAATCGCACGCTGGCGACCGCCTGCGGCACCCTGGCCACCGGCGCAGATTTTATGCGCACGTTCAGCGCCGACCCGAGCAAAACCGATGCCATCCGGGTGATTGCTACCCATCGCGTGCACACCAGCCTTGCCCATGGCTTGCTCACGCTGTTCTCGGGCCAGCCCGTCAACCTGACAACGCTGCTCAGCGCCACCGCCGTCGCCGCCGCACCCACCCCAACGGTTGCCCAGCTCACGGTTCGCAGCACCTTGTTAACGGTGGACAGCACCCAGTCGGTCGCCCTCAACGCCTTGATCGGCGGCCTGCTGGGCGGCAAGTTGCAGTTGGACGCAGTCGGCTGGAATGGGCTGCTCAATACCGATATCAGCTTGCTCAAGTACCTGGATGCGCTGGCCATCCAATTGAAAGTCAGCGCCGGTAACTACGACCAACTGCTCAAGACCGACGCCACTGTAGGCCAACTGATCCAGGCGGCCATTGATGTGCTCAAGCTGGGCGGTGACGCGGTCAAAGTGGTGATCAACAACCTGGAAGCCATCAAGCTGATTGCGCCGGGCACGCAGATCCTGCACCTGGGCGACCTGATCAATATCCAGAACGGCACCGACAAAAGTGCGCTGGATGTGAACTTGCAACTGTTCAACCTGATCCAGGGCTTTGTGCAGCTGTCGAACAAGGCCAGCGCAGTTGCCGTGGAGCTGCCGGTGGATGTGCTGGGCCTGCTCGGCGTGACCGTGTCGACCAAAGTGATCGAGCCCGGGCAGGTTTCCAGCATCGGCAACCCCAAAGATATCGCCAAGCAGCCCATTTATGTGCGCACCGCCCAGGTGCGCACTTTGATTTCGGTAAAACTGCCGATCGTCACGCTGGTGAATAACCTGCTGGGTGGCACGGTGCAAGCGCTCAGTGACCTGCTGGGCGGCCTGTTTGGCTTACTCGATCCCAATTGTTGCCTGGTCGCCAGCCTGCAAATCGGCGACACCCTCGACATCGCCCTGGAAGCCGCTGGCGGCAGCGCTATGGTCACTGGCTACAGTTGCGACAGCGGCAAAAAGTCGTTGTCGGTACTCGGCGAAACCTCGGCATTGCGCGCGATGATTGGCCAGGTTGACCCCAAGAATCTGTACTCGTCCACAGAAAAACTCAAGGTAGACGAGTACCCGGTGGTGGATATCGGCACCAAAACCTGCAAGCGCGGCACCGGCGTGTGTAGCGACAGGCAGGCCTTTGCGGCGGGCGGCCTGGGCATCCGAATCGACAGCGACGTGTTGGAAACCCAGCGTGCGCACACCTACACCGAGCCGCCCGCTATCAACCAGCAACCGCTCTATTACGCATTCGCCAGCTCGAACGCAGTCAGCAGCCTCAAGCAAACACTCACCGGCATCCAACTGATCAACCACCCGCCCAAAATGGCCAGCCTGTTGGGCGCCGTGTTGGGCCTGGTCACGGGCGTGGTCAACGGCTTGCTCACCACCCTGGGCGGCTTGATTGCCGGGCTGCTCGGCCCGCTGCTCGACCCCATCGTCAACAACCTGCTCGCCGGCCTGGGCATCGACCTGGCAAAAGTCGAAATCGGTGCCAATTTGTCGTGCAACCCCGGTGGCCGGGCCATGCTGGTCATTTGAGCACATCAGGCCCGCTGATCATCGTCCAACACGCTAACCTATTAAGCCGCCCCGACCTTGTCGCTGGGCGGCGGTGCGCATTAGATTAGCCAATAGTCCAAGGCCTTTAGAATAAGCAGAAGGGATAAGCATGGCGCTTAACGACCACTCGACCCATATTCGCCCCGGCGAAGAACTTGATGCCAGCCTCATCGATCCCTACCTCAAGGCGCATATTCCGGGCCTTGCCGGCACGGTCAAGATCAGCCAGTTCCCCGGTGGCGCATCCAACCTGACTTACCTGCTGGAATACCCTGGCCAGGAATTCGTGCTGCGCCGCCCGCCATTTGGCCACAAAGCCAAGTCCGCCCACGACATGGGCCGCGAATACCGCATTCTCAACCAGCTCAAGGACGGCTTCCCGTATTGCCCCAAAGCCTATGTGCACTGCCTTGACGAGTCGGTGATCGGCGCCGAGTTCTATGTGATGGAGCGCGTCAACGGCATCATCCTGCGCTCTGACCTGCCGGCCGAACTGGGCCTGGACGCGGCCAAGACCGAGGCGCTGTGCAAGAGCTTTATCGATAAATTCGTCGAGCTGCACCAGGTCGACTACGCTGCCTGCGGCCTGGCCGACCTGGGCAAGCCCGAAGGTTATGTAGCACGCCAGATCCGCGGTTGGAGCGACCGCTACGAAAAAGCCCTGACGCCCGACGCGCCCAGCTGGGAAAAGGTCCGCGCGTGGCTTAACGACAAGATGCCGGCCGACCACCCGACTTCCAGCATCGTGCACAACGACTATCGCTTCGACAACGTGATCCTCGACCCGCACAACCCGATGCAGATCATCGGCGTGCTGGACTGGGAACTCACCACGTTGGGCGACCCGCTGATGGACTTGGGCAACACCCTCGCCTACTGGATCGAAGCCGCTGACCCTGCGCCCGTGCAACTGATGCGCCGCCAGCCCAGTAACGCGCCGGGCATGCTGACTCGTCGCCAATTCGTCGACTATTACGCCGAGCGCTCCGGCATCCAGATCGATAATTTCGACTTCTACTACACCTACGGCCTGTTCCGCCTGGCCGGCATTGTGCAGCAGATCTACTACCGCTTTTTTCACGGCCAGACCCAGGACAAACGCTTTGCGCAGTTCATCCATATGAACAAGCTGCTGGAGCAAATGAGCCTGAATGTCATCGCTAAATCAGCCCTCTGACTACAAGAGCAAGGAACCCAGCATGTCCAAGACCCACCTGTTCGACCTCGACGGCAAGATCGCTTTCGTTTCCGGCGCCAGCCGTGGCATCGGTGAAGCCATCGCCAAGCTCCTGGCCCAGCAAGGCGCCCATGTGATCGTCTCCAGCCGCAAGCTCGAAGGCTGCCAGCACGTGGCCGACGGGATCATCGCCGCGGGCGGCAAAGCCACCGCCGTGGCCTGTCATATCGGCGAAATGGAGCAGATTACCCAAGTGTTCGCCGGTATCCGCGAACAGTTTGGGCGCCTGGATATCCTGGTTAACAACGCTGCAACCAACCCGCAATTCTGCAACGTACTGGACACCGACCTGGGCGCCTTCCAGAAGACCGTTGACGTGAACATCCGCGGTTACTTCTTCATGTCGGTGGAAGCCGGCAAGCTGATGCGCGACAACGGCGGCGGCAGCATCATCAACGTGGCCTCGATCAACGGCATCTCCCCGGGCGTGTTCCAGGGCATCTACTCGGTGACCAAGGCCGCCGTGATCAACATGACCAAAGTGTTTGCCAAGGAATGCGCGGCGTTCGGCATCCGTTGCAACGCCTTGCTGCCGGGCCTGACCGACACCAAGTTCGCCTCGGCGCTGGTCAAGAACGACTCGATCCTGAAGGTGGCCCTGGCGCAGATCCCGCTCAAGCGCGTAGCCGACCCGAGCGAGATGGCCGGTGCGGTGCTGTTCCTGGCCAGTGATGCGTCCAGCTACACCACCGGTGTGTCGCTGAATGTGGACGGTGGCTTCCTGTCCTGACCTGACCTTCCAGGCACCGCAAAATCCCTGGGGTAGCAAGCTTACTGTGGCGAGCAAGCTTGCTTGCGCTGGGGTGCGAAGCGCCCCCAAAAATCGGGAGACTGCTGCACAGTCCAACGGGAGCAAGCTCCCTCGCCACACACTCAAGGGCGCTTGAACTGTTGGCGTAGCGCCTCTATGCGCGGGCGGCAAACGCAGCCCTCCAAGTGATCATTGACCATCCCCATCGCCTGCATCAGCGCGTACATCGTGGTGGGGCCAACAAAGGTCCAGCCGCGCTTCTTCAAGGCTTTGGACAAACGCACCGACGCCGGTGACGTCGGGTTGCCGGTCCAGTACGCCATGTCCACCACCGCCGGGCGTTCCTCGGGCGTGGGTTCAAACGCCCACAACCAGCGCGCCAGCGAACCGGTTTCGTCCACCAACTCACAGGCCCTGCGTGCGTTATTGATGGTCGAGACGATCTTCGCGCGGTTGCGCACGATGCCTGGGTCGTTCATCAGCCGCTCGATATCGGCATCGGTGTAGTGGGCGACACGGCGAAAATCAAACCCTTCGAACGCCGCCCGAAACTGCTCGCGCTTACGCAAAATGGTGATCCACGCCATGCCCGCCTGAAATCCCTCCAGGCAGATCTTCTCATACAGTTGGATATCGTCTGCGACCGGCACACCCCACTCGGCGTCGTGGTAATGCGGGTACTCCGGCGCGGCCGTGCGCCAGGTGCAGTGAGTCTGGCCTGCTGAATCCGTGGTCAACCCTGGTTTATCCATCGACTACCTCGCCAATCAAGGCGCGGATCATAAGCGAAAAAATTTACTGCCCGCCAACCGCTCAAGCATCACCCTTACCGACCAACTGGTCAGACCGGGACCTGACAACCGTCGAATATTTACTTGTGATTTGAAAAAAACCCAGCGTAGACTGGCCGCGCACTGGACATACCGGTAAGACCACAACAATTAAGCCCTGGAACCACCAGGGCACCGAATAGAGATCCCTCCCATGCTCAGATGGTGCTCGCGTTCGATTTTCCTGCAAGTCGTGATTGGCCTGATGTTAGGCGTTATCTGCGGCCTGGCCCTTCCCGAATTCTCCTCACAACTCAAACCCCTGGGTGACGGCTTTATCAAGCTGATCAAAATGCTGATTGGCCTGATCGTATTCTGCGTGGTGGTCAGCGGGATCTCCGGCGCCGGCGACCTGAAGAAGGTCGGACGCATTGGCTTGAAGTCAGTGATCTACTTCGAAGTGCTGACCACCGTCGCCCTGGTGATCGGCCTGATCATGGCCTTCAGCACGGGTATCGGCCAAGGCGCCAATATTCACTTGGAGCAACTGTCGTCCGCCGGTCTCAATGAGCTGGCCGACAAGGGCCAGCACATTCGCGGCACCAGCCAGTTCCTGATGGACCTGATCCCCAATTCGGTGATCGGCGCCTTTGCCGACAACAATGTGCTGCAAGTGCTGCTGTTTTCGGTGCTGTTCGGCAGCGCGCTGAACCTGGTGGGCGAAGCCGCTTCCGGCATCTCGCGGCTGATCAACGAGCTGAGCCATGTGATCTTTCGCATCATGGGCATGATTGTGCGTCTGGCGCCGATCGGTGTATTCGGCGCCATCGCCTTTACCACCAGTACCTACGGCCTGGATTCGCTGCAACACCTGGGCAGCCTGGTGGGTTTGTTCTACCTGACCTGCTTTGCTTTTGTCGGGCTGGTGCTGGGCCTGGTGATGCGTTTGTCCGGCCTGCGCATGCTGCCGCTGCTCAAGTACCTGCGCGAAGAGCTGCTGATCGTGATGGGCACCGCCTCCTCCGACGCGGTATTGCCGCAGATCATGCGTAAACTCGAGCACTTGGGCATTGGCAGCTCCACCGTCGGCCTGGTGATTCCGACCGGTTATTCGTTCAACCTCGACGGTTTCTCGATCTACCTGACCCTGGCCATCGTATTTATCGCCAATGCCACCGGCACACCGCTGTCGATGACTGATTTGCTGACCATCCTGCTGGTGTCGTTGATCACCTCCAAAGGTGCCCACGGCATTCCGGGCTCGGCGCTGGTGATTTTGGCGGCCACGCTGACCGCGATCCCGGCGATTCCGGTGGTGGGGCTGGTGCTGGTGTTGGCGGTGGACTGGTTCATGGGCATCGGCCGCGCGCTGACTAACCTGATCGGCAACTGTGTCGCTACCGTGGCCATTGCCCGTTGGGAAAAAGACATTGATATCCAGCGCGCCAACAAGGTGCTCGATGGCGAGCAAGGGTATGCCTTCCAGGCCAAGAAGCCGGTGCTGCCGGCGCATCAGGAATTCTAGCAACGCGATCCAACTGTGGGAGCTGGCTTGTCGGGTCCCACATGGAATCGCGACCCTATTGGCAACATCCAAGGAGACGTAGACGTGATCAGCACTTCAACCGTCGTCAACTCAGTCGTAGAAAAACTGCGCGCCGCACTCAAGCGGGGCCAGTGGCGCCAGGGCGACATGCTCCCCGGCCAGCGTGAACTGGCCGAGCAGATGGGCATCAGCCGCCCGAGCCTGCGCGAAGCCGTGATCGTGCTGGAAACCCTGGGCCTGGTGCGCTCGATGCCCGGCAAAGGCGTGGTCGTGCTGGAAACCAGTGTCAGCGAGCCACAGTCCAGCGACGCCGTGGCCGACGCCAGCCTCGAAGATATCCTGCAACTGCGCTACACCCTCGAACCCTTCATTGTCGGCCTGGTGGCCCAGTCCATCAGCAGCAAGGAAGTCGGCCAATTGCGCCTGACCTTGATGGACATGCGCGAAGCCCTGGATGCCGGCGACGCCGAAGCGGGCATGAACGCCTACATCGGCTTTCACGAAGAGCTGTTCGCGCTGACGTCCAACCCGATCTTCCAGAACGTGGTGCAACAAACCAGCAACGCCCTCAAGCAAAGCGCCCAGGTACTGCGCAATTCACCCGAGCACTTGGCCGAACGCCTGCAGGAAAACGACGCCGTGGTGCGCGCCATCCGCAACAAGAACAGCGCCCTGGCCAGCGCCGAAATGCGCCGACATATCCTCCAGGAAGGCCTGCGCATGGGCATTCGTTTGAATATCCCGGACGACCATCTGGGCAGCTGATTTTTTGGAGACCGACCATGAGCGCCCCCGCCCTGCAACGCAATGCCGTCCTCCCTGCCCTGCGCCTGGTTGGCGGTAAAAAACTTTCGGTGGATGACATCTACCCACGCCTGTTCGATGCCATCCTCGAACAACGCATCGCCCCGGCCAGCCGTTTTACCGAAGAGAGCCTGGGCGAAACCTTTGGTGTGAGCCGCAGTGTGATTCGCCGTGTGCTGGCCAAGCTGTCCCATCAGCAAGTGATCATCCTGCGCCCCAACCAGCGTGCCCAGGTGGCGGCGCCGGATGCGCAGCAGGCGCGTCAGATTCTGGAGGCGCGGCGGATGACCGAGATCACCGTGGTGCAGTTGGCCTGCGCCCAAGCGACCACCCCGCAGATACGCCAGCTGCGCGAGTTGATTGCACGGGAGCGCGACTGCATCGAACGCGACCAGCGTGGGCCAGCGATTCGATTATCGGGGGAGTTTCATCTTCAATTGGCGCAGATGGCAGGCAACGCACCGTTGGCGCAATTCCTCAACAGCCTGGTGCCGTTGACGTCATTGATCATTGCGCAATATGAGGCGAAAGCCTGCACCTACTGCGCCTGGCAGGAGCATCTGGGGATTGTCGATGCGGTGGAGCAACGCGATTCAAGTGGCGCCGTGACCCTGATGACTCAGCACCTGGATCATCTGGAAAGCAAATTACTCAAACACCACTGAGTCCAAGTGGATGAACATCAAACTGTGGGAGCTGGCTTGCCTGTGATAGCGGTGGGTCAGCAGCCTTCCTGTTACTGAAAGACCGCTATCGCAGGCAAGCCAGCGCCCACATTGGGTGTGTGGGGTTTGATGAATGTGGCGCCAACAAAAAGCCCCCGCATCTTACGATACGGGGGCTTTTGTTTTACCGAGGGATCAAGCCGGTTGCAGCACCGACTGACCGCTCAACGCCAGGTCGAGCAACTCACGGTTGGCGACCGCATACATGGCGTAGTCCGTGCCGACTGCTGCACGGATTTCGACCATCATTGCGCGCCAGCGATCGGCCATGTCCTGGTGCTGCTCAAGCCACAGGGCCACGCGGGCTTCCATGTCTTGTGGCGCGTCGGCCATTTGCAGTACCGAGATGGTGATCGCCCGTTGCTGCCAGTCCACATCGTCGCGGAACGCTTCGCGGGCCTGGGCCTGCCAGTTGTTGGCCACCGGCAGATCGCTGATCTGCTGCAGGTACCACGGCAGGTCCAGCGCGCTGCCGACGGCGAAGTAGGCCTTGGCCACTTCGGCGGCGTCATGCCCGGTCACGTCGGCGGCTTCGATAATCGGCAGCAAGGTGTACAGGTGGGTCGTGCCTGCAACCATGCGCGCCAACAATTCCGGTACGCCGGCTTCGGTGTAGGCCTGGTAGCGGTTCTGCCAGCCTTCGCGGGTCGGGCCTTCCAGCAATTCGTCGAGCTTGAGGCCCAACGCCGCCAGGTGCGGACCGAAGTGCGCGGTGTCGCGGCCAGCGTCCTGCTCGTTGCGACGGCTGCGCAGGAACCAGCGCGTGGCACGACGGCCCAGGCGCATCAGCTCATCCATCAGCTCCAGTTGCACGTCGGCGGACACCTGGTGGTCCAGGGCTTCGATCTGACGGAACCAGTGCGGGAGGTGGAAGATGTCACGCACGATCACGTAAGCACCGGCCACGTTCGCCGGGCTCATGCCGGTCGACTCTTTGAGTCGTTGAACGAAGGTAATGCCCATGTGGTTGACCAGGTCGTTGGCGATCTGGGTGCTGACGATTTCGCGCTTGAGGCGGTGACGGCGCATGGCTTCACCGAACTTGGCCACCAGGCTCGGTGGGAACGCGGTCTCCATGTCACGGGTCAGGTAGTCGTCATCCGGCACCAGCGACTTGAGCAGGGCTTCCTTGAGGTCGATCTTGCTGTAGGAGATCAACACCGACAGCTCAGGACGGGTCAAACCCTTACCGGTGGAGGCACGCTCCACAAGCTGCTCTTCGGTCGGCAGGTACTCGATGGCGCGGTCCAGCTTGCCACGGCCTTCCAGGTCGCTCATCAGGCGCTTGTACTCGGCAGCACGCTCGTAAGCCTTGCGCGCGGCCAGGGACAACGCCTGGGTCTGCTTGTAGTTGTTGCCCAACACCAGGTTGCCGACTTCGTCGGTCATGCTCGCCAGCAGCTGGTTGCGCTGCTTGTCGGTCATGTCACCGGCCTGCACCACTTCGTTGAGCAGGATCTTGATGTTCACTTCGTGGTCGGAGCAGTCCACACCACCGGCGTTGTCGATGAAGTCAGTGTTGGAGCCGCCGCCATTGAGGCCGAATTCCACACGGCCCAATTGGGTCATGCCGAGGTTACCGCCCTCGCCCACTACTTTGCAGCGCAGCTCATTGCCATTGACGCGCAACGCGTCGTTGGCCTTGTCGCCCACGTCGGCGTGGCTTTCAGTGCTGGCCTTGACGTAAGTGCCGATACCGCCGTTCCACAACAGGTCCACCGGCGCCTTGAGCAAGGCGTTGAGCAGTTCGGTCGGGGTCAGCTTGTCGGCCTGGATGTCGAAGCGTTCTTTCATCTGTGGCGAAATAGCGATGCTTTTGGCACTGCGCGAGAAGATCCCGCCGCCTTCGGACATGATGCTGGTGTCGTAGTCGGTCCACGCCGAACGCGGCAGCTCAAACATGCGCTGGCGCTCGACGAAGCTGGTCGCCGGGTTCGGGTTCGGGTCGATGAAGATATGCAGGTGGTTGAAGGCCGCGACCAGTTGCAGCTTGTCGGACATCAGCAAGCCGTTACCGAACACGTCACCGGCCATATCGCCGACGCCCACCACGGTGATGCTGTCTTCCTGCACGTTGATGCCGCGCTCACGGAAGTGACGCTGCACACCGACCCACGCGCCCTTGGCGGTGATGCCCATTTTCTTGTGGTCGTAACCTGCCGAACCACCGGAAGCGAACGCGTCGCCCAGCCAGAAGCCGTAGTCGATGGCAATGCCGTTGGCGATGTCGGAGAAGGTCGCAGTGCCCTTGTCCGCCGCGACGACCAGGTACGGGTCATCGTCGTCATGACGCACGACGTTGACCGGTGGCACCAGGGCGCCGTCCTTGAGGTTGTCGGTAATGTCCAACAGGCCGGAAATGAAGATGCGGTAGCAGGCGATGCCCTCGGCCGCGATCTCGTCACGGGTGCCGCCCAATGGCAGGCGACGCGGCAGGAAGCCGCCCTTCGCACCCACTGGCACGATGACCGAGTTCTTGACCTGCTGGGCTTTTACCAGGCCGAGCACTTCGGTACGGAAGTCTTCTTCACGGTCGGACCAGCGCAGGCCGCCGCGCGCAACGTTACCAAAGCGCAGGTGCACGCCTTCAACGCGCGGCGAGTACACGAAGATTTCAAACTTCGGCACCGGCTTGGGCAGCTCAGGAATCGCACGCGGGTCGAACTTGAAGCTGAAGTACGACTTGTTCTGGCCGTTGGCGTCGGTCTGGTAGAAGTTGGTGCGCAGGGTAGCCTTGATCAGGTCCAGGTAGCGACGCAGGATGCGGTCTTCGTTAAGCACCTGAACATCGTCCAGGGCCGTGAGAATCGCTTGTTCCAGGCGTTGCTGCTTGTCTTCGAGGTCATCGGCGGTGAGCTTGCGCGCCAGGTAGAAGCGGGTCTTGAACAACCGGGTCAACTCACGAGCGATGTCGGTGTGGTTGTTCAGGGTGCTGGCGATGTAACCCAGGTCGAAGCCCAGGCGGATCTGCTTGAGGTAACGCGCGTAAGCACGCAGCAGCGACACGTCGCGCCAAGGCAGGCCGGCGGTAAGTACCAGACGGTTGAACGCATCGTTTTCGGCATCGCCATGCACGATGTGCACGAACGCGTCCTGCAGGGTGTCGTTGAGCTGCTGGATATCCAGGTTCACGCCTTCGGCGGCAATGAACGCAAAATCATGGATCCAGAACTCACGGCCATTGGCGTGACGCAGGCGGTACGGGAACTCGCCCAGCACGCGCAGGCCGAGGTTTTCCAGGATCGGCAGCACGTCGGACAGCGCCAGTGGCGTGTCGGCGTGGTAGAGCTTGCAATGCAGCTCTCGCTGGCCGGAGACCTGGCCCAGCGGCTGATAGAAGCTCATGACCAACGGGTTGGCTTCGGTCAGGCTGTTGAGGTGCTGCATATCGACCACAGCCGAATGCGCAGCAAAACGCTCGCGGTAACCTGCCGGGAAGCCTTTCGGGAAATCCGCCAGCACGTTGGTGCCCTGGGCTTCGCCGAAGCTTTCCACCACCAGGCTGGCGTAGTCGTCCTGCCAGCTGCGGCAGGCCTGCACCACTTCTTTTTCCAGTTGAAGCGGGTCGATGTCCAGGCGGTTCTTCGGGTCAACCCGCAGAATCAGCTGCACACGGGCCAGGACGGACTCGGAGAAGAAGGTCCAGAATTCGCAGTCCGAGGCTTTCAGGCGATCCATCAGCACTTGCTGGATCTTCTGGCGCACTTCGGTGGAATAGATGTCGCGCGGCACGTAGGCCAGGCAGTAGCAGAAACGACCGTACGGGTCTTTGCGCAGGAACACGCGAATCTTGTTGCGCTCCTGGATCTGCACGATCGACATCACGGTGTTGAACAGCTCGTCGACCGGGGTCTGGAACAGGTCATCACGCGGCAAGACTTCAACCACCTGGGCCAGCTCTTTGCCCAGGTGTGCCTTGGCCTGGAAGCCCGAGCGGCGCTCGATTTCCGCGACTTTACGGCGGATGTAAGGGATCACTCGCACGCTTTCGCCGTACACCGACGAGGTGTAGAGGCCCATGAAGCGGTGTTCCTTGATCACCTTGCCGTCGGCGCTGATCTCACGGATCGACACATAGTCCGGGTACGCCGGACGGTGCACGCGGCTTGGGTGCGCGGCCTTGGCGAACGACAGCACGGTCGGTTCACGCAGGTAAGCCACGGCGTAGTCTTCGATGCGCGTGTCTTCGGCGGTGAGGCCGGCACGCAGCAATTTGGTCAGACCGAGGAAGGAGCCGGTGTCATATTCGATATGACCGCCGTCCGCCTCGTCACGTACCACAAACTCTTCATAGCCAAGGAAGGTGAAGTGGTTGCCCACCAGCCATTCCAGGAAGCTCTTGATCTCGGCTTTTTCTTCGCCGTCGATGCTGAACTGGCTCGCGTCGATACCGGCCAGCAGGTCCTGGACCTTGGCTTTCATCGGTTCGAAATCGGCCACGGCCACGCGCACTTCGCCCAGCACTTGCTCAAGCTCTTTGCTCAGCACGTTGAGTTCGGCGGCATTGGCGCAACGGTCGATTTCCAGGTACATCAGCGATTCTTGCAGAATGCCTTCGCCCTGGGTGCCTTTTGGCAGGATTTCCAGCAACTCGCCTTTTTTGCCGCGACGCACGCTGAGCACGGTGGTTTGCAGGGTGTGGATGCTGTAGCCACGGCGGTTCAGCTCGGTGCGTACCGAGTCGACCAGAAATGGCAGGTCATGGTGCAGTACTTCGACCGCGGTGTGGGTCGACTGCCAGCCATGACGTTCGTAATCGGGGTTGTAGACCCGCACTTGCGGTTGGGTGTGATCAAAGCGCTCAAGCAGGCGCCAGGCAGACAGGGTGCAACCGGCCAGGTCGGAAAGGCGACGTTGGGTCAGTTCGTCCAGGGAAATAATGCCGAAGAATTGCTCAGCGAACAGCGCCACTTGTGGCAGTGCCTGTTCACTGATGTGCTGCGCCAGTGCCGCTTGCAGTTGATGCTGGAAGTCGGACTTGCTGGCTGCGGTGAAGAACGCCATCTGTGGTACTCCGCTTGGGCTTGTTATTGATGGAAGCGTCGCGTGTTATCCCCTTGCGGGGAGACCGTCAGCTCTGTTCGTCAATAACCTTATAACGAATCGAGGTGACAGGTGGGTGAAGCTGCGCAAGGCGATCAGGTCACATCGGATGCGCCGTTTGGCAGGTGACGGTACGACGGGCAGGTCAACGGCCTGACGGTGGCGCATCCACTGCGCAGCTTAACGAGTGTAGGAAGACGGTTGCTTTCCGTACGGCGACATATTCGGTCAAGCGCAGGCAGCGCTGAACATTCTCTAGCGCCCTGCACCTGGGCGAGTAAGACGATAGTTTTTTTCTGTGTAGGCCATAGGCATTTCGAATGGAGTGAATACAGCTCATTCGACCAATTAGAACTGACTCGATGCACACAGCATCGATTGCGCAAACACACCACGGACGGCCCACTGATTAATTGAAGTGAGCGTTTAGTATGACCAGCATAACTGCAACTGTAAGTCAGGGTACTGTCAGTGCCTCGACGAATGTACCGAATGGCGTTCCCACTTACCCAACACCGCGCCAAGCCCATAATAAGCCTCCCCTCCCTGAATTAAACTGGGATCGCCCGGAGTTGAAGTGGGGCGAGCAGACCGTACGGCCAGAACAACCTGCCGTGCAACACGATAGCTGGCCAGCCTCTTATTTTTCCGAGCCATTAAAAAGAAACAACGCGCTCGACAGGTATGCAGCCGACAAGTACAAACCCTTCATGTCCGCCACTCAACATACCTCAGAACATGTAGCAGCCCAGATTAAACAAAAGTGGGGGATCGACGTCGATCCGGAAAAAACCTTTCTGGTCACCTTTGCTTATGACAAAAACACCACGCCTCACAAGGCGGTCATTACACAAAAAATCTCCCTGGCGGATGCGGCATGCCTGAATATTCAACACACACCACGGCCCAAGGGGATGACTGGAAAACAAGAGGCTCCCAAAGGGCAACCTACCGAACCCTTCGACATACAGCCTAATTCCCGCCACACGGAAAAGCCCAATTGGGACGGCACTTTCCCACGTCCACTCGTGGGTAATTTCAATACTTATTATCACGGTATTGTGACTGAGCCCTCGCCCGACGCACCCACTACTTACGGTGCGGGCCAGCATGTTCAGATCCCCCCGGCCGACTTCAAAAAAATGGTCTGGGACCATGCCTATAAAAAACCCTACGACCAGTACCTGAACTTCAAGTGGTCGCCTGAAACCCGTGAGTCCTATACCGCACTTGCCAAAATTAGCTACCTTAATGCTGCGCACGCGCAACATCATGAGCGCTCGCTGGACGAGGAAGGCCGAAAGATCGCCATGAGCCTCGTCGGTGTACCCGCCAACCAGACTTATCTGGATGCAGGGCTGGAAACACTGGTTAAACCGCACACGCCAGACGCAAGCCTGGAGACCAAATTTCTGAGTTTCAATGGCTTCCACTCCACTGACATTTTCTATACCAGAGACGTCAATACTCAGAAAACGCTTCTATACATTCCAGGCAATTCGTCCCCCATCCACTCGTTCGATTCGCCCCAAGCAATGAATAAATGGCTGGCTACCCAATTGATTGACGAAGATAAAGCCGCCGCTTTCAAAAAACATTTCTCCCCAAAAGATGCTTCGTCTTCATTATTTAAAAAAGGCTTCGATGCGCGATTGGAGCTGATTCGACAGCACATCAAAGAGCCAGGCGCTGTGGACTTCCTGGAACGGCAAGGCTTTTGGGAAGAGGGTGGCGTATTTGATGGCAAAAACATCACGGGCGACCCTTTCAGCGAGGTTCAAGAGCGCACAGAAAAAAGCATGAAAGCCAGTACCAACCAGGCGTTCGTGCTGAACACAGACCACAACAAGCAAACAATTCTTAAGGCAAAAAAATGGTTGGATGGAGCGCTTCTGCTTGCAACCCCCATTGGCTTGGCACTGCCCCCCGTGGGCATCTTGCTGACGGCGCTGAGTGTGGGCTCCGGATTGCTGGAAGTGGGCGTGGGCATTCACGACAACGCCAACGACCGCGCAAACGCCGATGACAGGATTACGTTCGGTGTATTCAATGCGCTCAAGCCAATACTGACTGCGGGGGCTGGCAAGGCTTCAGAGCCCATCACCGGGCCGATCAAAACAGTGTTAAAGGCCACTATTTTGGCGAAATAACCCACTGCAAGTGCGATACCCATGGTGGCAGGGGCAGTCCCATCCACTTAAGAGCAGCGTAAACGTTTGTACGATGGCAAAATTAGCCGCCCGTCGTTCAAGTACGCTGCTTTTAGAGGACTGCCCATGCAACTGACCACTCCCCACCTGATCGCCACACCCTGTGACGAAGAAGAAGACAACATGGCCATGCTGTGCTGCCACGGCAATAATGGCGAAATGTTCATGCTCAGCCGTTACCCGGACGAAGATGAGGTTGAGCTGACCTGGGATTACGAACCGTCGACCCTGGATGGGCTGAAAGTGACCTTGAGTGACACCACGCTGGTGATTGAACTGGCGGCGGGTGATGCCGATGCACTGGGCGGCAAGGACCACTTGCGGATCAACCACACCACCGCCGCGTCGGATTTGGCTGAAGTGGAAGAAACCTTGCAGAACATCCTCAAGGGCACCGGCACCTTTAGCCGGATTTAGGCTGTTCCAAGGATCAAATGTGGGAGCTGGCTTGCCTGCGATGCAGGCACCTCGGTGTATCAGGTCACTCCAGTTGATGCCATCGCAGGCAAGCCAGCTCCCACAGGGGCCGAGCGACCCTCAGTGGAATTTGTGCTTTCCACACAAAAATCCTACAAGTTTTGCTAAAAATACCCGCCGCGCCGTTAGTCGCTACACCCCGCGATGCATTAAAGTAGACGCCCCAGGCCCGGCGGTTTTTTTTCGACGTTGGGGCTCATCTCTCCAGGAACCGTCATCGATGGAACATCGTGAAGCGCTGCTTGCGCTGCGAACCTTTCTTTCTACGCAGATTCTCGGCCAGGAAAAACTCATCGATCGCTTGCTGATCGCCCTGCTCGCCGACGGCCATATGCTGGTAGAAGGCGCACCGGGCCTGGCCAAGACCAAGGCCATCAAAGAGCTGGCCGAAGGCATTGAAGCGCAGTTCCATCGTATCCAGTTCACCCCCGACCTGTTGCCGGCCGACATCACCGGCACCGAGATCTATCGCCCGGAAACCGGCAGCTTCGTGTTCCAGCAAGGCCCTATCTTCCACAACCTGGTACTGGCGGACGAAATCAACCGCGCGCCAGCCAAGGTGCAGTCGGCATTGCTCGAAGCCATGGCCGAGCGCCAGGTCAGTGTGGGTCGCAGCACCTACGACCTGTCGCCGCTGTTTTTGGTCATGGCCACGCAAAACCCCATTGAGCAGGAAGGCACCTACCCGCTGCCAGAAGCCCAGCTCGATCGCTTCTTGATGCACGTCAAAATCGGTTTCCCGGACGCGGCGGTCGAACGACGCATCCTGCAGCAAGCCCGTGGCGAGGCGCTCAATGGCGAAACCAAGCCCGAGCGCCGCGTGAGCCAGCAGGCGATTTTTGCCGCGCGCAAGGAAATCCTCGGCCTGTACATGGCCGATGCGGTGGAGGAATACCTGGTGCAACTGGTCATGGCCACGCGCACCCCGGCCAAGTTCGATCCTGAAATGGCCGAGTGGATCGCCTATGGCGCCAGCCCGCGCGGCTCCATCGCCCTCGACCGCTGCGCCCGCGCCCATGCGTGGCTGGCCGGGCGCGACTTTGTCAGCCCGGAAGATATCCAGGCAGTACTGTTTGATGTGCTGCGTCACCGCATCATCCTGTCGTTCGAGGCCGAAGCGGCCGGCATTGACCAGGACCGCGTGGTGCAACGCATTCTCGACGTCGTTGCCGTCGCTTGAACCCCATGAATGCCGGCGATGGAATCCGCGTCACGCTCAGCGAATTGATTGAGATGCGCCACCGCGTGCGCGAAGTGCAGCTGTTTTCCACGCCAAGCCAGCGCAGCCCGCTGATTGGCCTGCACCACTCCAAACTGCGTGGGCGCGGTGTCGACTTCGACCAAGTTCGCGTGTACCAGGCTGGCGACGATGTGCGCACCATCGACTGGCGCGTGACGGCCCGCACCCAGGAGCCGCACACCAAGCTGTTCCATGAAGAACGTGAACGGCCGATTTTCATCATGGTCGAGCAAAGCTGTCGGCTGTTCTTCGGCTCCGGGCAAATGTTCAAATCGGTACTCGCCGCCCAAGCCGCCAGCTTGATCGGCTGGGCCGCGCTGGGGCACAACGACCGCGTCGGCGGGTTGGTGTTCGGCGACAGCGAGCACTACGAAATCAAGCCCCGGCGCAGTAAACAAAGCCTGCTGCAATTGCTTAACCGCCTGGTGCGCGTGAACCAGAGCCTGAATACCGAAAGCCGCCCCGAAGCCGACGCGTTGGGCATGGCGCTGCGCCGTGGCCGCGAAGTGTTGCGCCCGGGCAGCCTGGTGATTGTGATCTGCGATGAACGCGCGTTGACCGAAGGCGCCGAGCAACAGCTGAGCCTGCTGTCACGCCATTGCGACCTGTTATTGTTGCCGATCTCCGACCCACTGGACCACGCCCTGCCCGCCGCCGGGCTGCTGCGTTTCGCTGAACGTGGCGCGCAATTGGAACTGGACACGCTGAATTTCGATTTGCGCCAGGCCTATAAAGCCCAGGCTGAGGAACGCATTGCACGTTGGGAACTGCTGGCACAGAAGCTGCGCATTCTATTGATGCCCCTGAGCACCCAAAGCGAGATGGTCGAGCAATTGCGCGAATACCTCAACCCGCAACGCCCGGTTAAAAAGCAATGAGCAGCCTCGACCAACTGCAGCCACTGATCGCCCCGCCGGCCATCGGGTTCTGGCCGCCTGCGCCGGGTTGGTGGCTGCTGCTGCTGGTGATCCCGCTGCTGGGCTGGGGCCTGTGGTGGTTGCGCCGTTTCCTGCCCACCCGACGCCCCGTGGCCCGCGCCGAACAACCGCTGGACCCGCTGCGCATCGCCGCCCTGGCCGAACTTGCGCTGATGCCCAAACCCTACGACGGCGCGCCCGCCGGTGCCTGGCTGCAGCAGCTCAATGGCCTGCTCAAGCGCCTGTGCCGCAACGACTACCCCTACAGCCAGAGCCACACATTAAACGGGCGCAAATGGCTGGCGTTCCTCGACAACCGTTGCCCCGCCGCCGGGCTTACACGCTGGATGGTGTTGGTCGAAGGCGCCTACAAACCCGAATGCAAACTCGACGACAAGGCCATCGCCGGCCTGACCCAAGCGGTCGATACCTGGATTCGCAAACATGTTTGAGTTCGCCTGGCCGTGGATCTTCGCCCTGTTGCCCTTGCCGTGGTTGATGCGCTTCATTCTGCCAGTGGCCGACAGCGGCGAACCCGCGCTGAAGGTCAGCTACCTGGCCGACCTTGAGGGCCTGGCGCGCCGCCGTGCGCGGGTCAACCTGCCCGGCTGGCGCCAGCAAGCGCCGTTCGTGGTGCTGTGGCTGCTGCTGCTGACCGCCGCCGCGCGCCCGGAATGGCTTGGCGAACCGCTGCCCATTGCCGCCAGCGGCCGTGACTTGCTGGTGGCCGTGGATGTGTCCGGCTCCATGGATTTCCCTGACATGCACTGGCAGGACGATGACGTCAGCCGCCTGAGCCTGGTGCAGCATTTGCTCGGCGACTTCCTGGAAAGCCGTGAAGGCGACCGCGTGGGCCTGATCCTGTTTGGCAGCCAGGCTTACCTGCAAGCCCCGCTGACCTTCGACCGGCGCACCGTGCGCACCTGGCTGGATGAAGCACGTATCGGCATCGCCGGCAAAAACACCGCCATCGGCGATGCGATTGGCCTGGCCTTGAAACGCCTGCGCCAGCGCCCGGCGCAAAGCCGTGTGCTGATCCTGGTCACCGATGGCGCCAACAATGCCGGGCAGATCGACCCGCTGACCGCCGCACGCCTGGCGGCCGAAGAAGGCGTAAAAATCTACCCGATCGGCATCGGCGCCGACCCCGAGCAAACCGGTTCGTTGGGCATCTTGGGCGTCAACCCGAGCCTGGACCTGGATGAACCGGCCTTGAAGGCCATCGCGGACGCCACCGGTGGCCGCTACTTCCGCGCCCGCGACGGCGACGAGCTGCAAAAAATCAAACAAACCCTGGACCAGCTTGAGCCCGTCGCGCAACAGCCGACCCAGGCACGCCCGGCCCAGGCGCTGTACAGCGCACCGCTGGCGCTGGCGTTGATCCTGAGTATGTTGCTGGTGGTTCAAGAACGCTGGCCCAATAACCCCTTGCAACGCACCTTCAACAAACTCTCGACCAAGGGCATTTTCCTGCAACAGCACCCGCAATGGCGCCAACGCCTTAAACGCCTGCGCTTGCGGAGGCGTCGATGATCGACCTGTGGCCACACTGGTTTCGCCCTTGGTGGTTGTTGCTGCTGCCGTTGCTCGGCTGGCTGCTGTGGCAGCTGTGGCACCGACAAAAGCGCGCCGGGCGTTGGCAAATGATTTTGCCGCCGGCGTTTCATGCGGTGCTGCTCAGTGGCGGCAATGGCCGCGAGAGTAAATCGCCCTGGGTGGTGTTGGGCATCGCCTGGCTGCTGGCCGTGCTGGCATTGCTTGGCCCCAGTTGGCAAAGGGTTGAACAGAACAGCCAGAAACCGGCCGACCCGGTGGTGGTGCTGTTGGAGCTGACCCCGGAAATGCTCGCCACCGACAGCCCGCCCAATCGTTTGGAGCAGGCGCGGCGCAAGCTCTATGACTTGCTGCAGGCTCGCGACAACGCGCCCACCGCCATCGTCGTGTATGCCGGCAGCGCCCATACGCTGGTGCCGCTGTCGGATGATCTGGCCACCAGCCGCAACCTGCTCGAAGCCCTGCGCCCCTCGATCATGCCCGAGCCCGGCCATCGCGCCGATCTGGCGGTGGAAAAAGCCTTGGGTTTGCTCAAGCAAGCCGGTCTCGGCCAGGGTCGCCTGTTGCTGGTCGGCTCGTCGCTGTCGAAACAGGAGCGTCAAGGCATTCGCCTGCAGTTGCAGAGCGCCCAGGCCCCCAGCTTGTCGATCCTCGGCATCGGCAGCCGCGAAGGCACGCCGGTGACCCAGGAAAGCGGTGAGTTCCTTAAGGATGACCAGGGCGCCATTCTGGTGCCGCGCCTGGACGGGCCGACGCTCAAGGCGTTTGCCAGTGAAATGGGCGGCCGCTACCGCGCCGCGCGCCTGGATGACAAAGACCTGCGCCAGCTCAACCTGCTCGATGGCCCGCAGGCCCTGCGCAACGACGGCCAACTGCTGCACCTCGACACCTGGGCCGACCAGGGTTACTGGCTGCTGCTACCGTTATTGTTGCTCGCCGCCTGCGCCGGGCGTCGCGGCTGGCTGTTCTGCTTGCCGTTACTGTTACTCGGTGCGCCGCAGCCCAGCTATGCCTTTGAACTTCAGGACCTGTGGCTGCGACCCGACCAGCAAGGCCAATATCTGCTGAAGAAACAACGCCCCAACGAGGCCGCCAAACACTTCGAAGACCCGCAATGGCAAGGCGTGGCACTGTATGAGGCGGGCAACTACGCCGAGGCGATCAAGCGTTTTGCCCAAGGCAATGACGCGTATTCCCACTACAATCGCGGGAATGCGCTGGCCAAATCCGGCGAACTGGAAGCCGCCATCGACGCTTATGAGCAAGCACTCGAAGCCCAGCCCGACCTGCAACCGGCGCTGAAAAACAAAGCGCTGGTCGAAACCCTGATCCAGGAAAAAGCCGAGCCCGAGCCGGCCAAGCCTGTCAAAAATGAGGATGACGAAACCACCCAACCCGGCCAAACTGCGCAACCGGGCAGCAGCGGCCAAAGTGCCACGGGGGGCGAGCAATCACCCCAAGGCCAAGGCCAGGCCAGTGCCGGCGATAACCAGACGGGCGCCACGCCCAAAGCCGGCGGCAACGACGTACCGGGCAGCGAGCTAGGGGACGAACACACCACCACCCCGCCCTTGCGCCCCGTCGATGCCAGCCTCGATGGCGAGCACCGCCAGGCGCTGGAGCAATGGCTGCAGCAGATCCCGGACAACCCCGGCGAACTGCTGCGACGTAAATTCTGGTACGAACAGCAACAACATCAGGACAAGACTCGATGAGCCGCCGCACCACCCTTCTGCTCCTGCTCGCCCTGTCGGCAAGCCACGCCCAGGCGGCCAACCTGGTGGCGAGTGTCGACCGCAGCCGCGTCAATTCCGGGGAAACGGTGGAGTTGACAGTGGAATCCAGCGACGTCACCCAGTTCGGCAAACCCGACTTGTCACCCCTGGATGCGCAGTTTGAAGTCAGCGGCACGCGCCAGATCAACCAGCTGACTACCTTGGGCGGCGATAACCACGCCACCACGCGCTGGATCATCACGTTGCTGCCCAAGGAAAACGGCACCGTGGTGATTCCGCCGCTGCAAGTGGGCGAACTCAAGACCCAGCCGATCAGCCTGCAAGTGCTGGAAACCGCCAGCCAGAACACCAGTGCCGAACTGGCCCCGGTGTTTATCGAAGCCAATCTGGACCAGAGCAGTGTTTACGTTCAGGCCCAGGTGCTGTTGACCGTGCGCGTGTACCACTCGGTGTCGCTGTATGACGACAGCAGCCTCACGCCGTTGCAAATCCCCGATGCGCGCATTGAACAATTGGGCGAGTCGCGCACTTACGAGAAGGTCATCAACAGCATTCGCCACGGCGTAATCGAAACCCGCTATGCGATTTACCCGCAGCACAGCGGTGCCTTGGTGATTCCGGCGCAGACTTTCAGCGCCACCTTGGTGGAATCGCGCCCGCCCCAAGAGAACACGCTGCAGGGCACCAAGCCGGGCAAGTTGATTCACGCAAGCTCTGCCCAATTGCCGCTGACCGTCAAGCCCAAGCCGGAGTTCTACCCCGCCGACGCCGCCTGGCTGCCCGCGCGCAGCTTGACCCTGAGCGAAGTCTGGAACCCCGAGCCTGATCACGTTCAAGTGGGCGACTCCCTGACCCGCAGCCTCACGGTAAAGGCCGAAGGCCTGTCCAGCGCCCAATTGCCGGCCCTGCCCAGCAGCGACATCAATGGCCTGCGCCGCTACCCGGACCAGCCGGTGCTCGGCAACCAAAACAGCGACCGTGGCCTGATCGGCAGCCGTGAGGACCGCGAAGCCCTGGTGCCAACCCGCGCCGGTGCCGTGGAGTTGCCCGCCGTGGAAGTGGTGTGGTGGAACACCCACGAAGATCACCTGGAACGCACCAGCCTGCCCGCGCGCACGCTGCAAGTGGCGACCAACCCAAGCCTGGTGGTGGACACGCCCGCCACACCAACGGTCATTACCGCACCGGACGATAGCCGCCTGTGGCTGTGGCAACTGAGCACCTTGATACTTGCCTGCACCACGCTGTTGGGTTTTGGCCTGTGGTGGCGCGCACGTCGCCAACCCGCCGTGCAACGCGCCGTACAAACCGGCCCGAGCCCGCGCTCGCTGTTGGACGACCTCAAGCGCGCCACCCAGGCCAACGACCCGCAAGCCACGCGCCAGGCACTCGACGCCTGGGCGCGGCAACAACCGGAAACCCTGGCCGACATGGCGGCGCGGTTCGTGCCGCTGTCGGATGCCTTGGATGGGTTGAACGGCGCGCTGTACAGCGAGAGCGGCCAATACTGGCTGGGTGAAGATTTATGGCGTGCGGTCAAAGCAATTCCGATGGTCGAGCGTGCGCAAGACCCGGCAACGGACACCACCAGCTTGCCGCCGTTGTATCCCAAGTAAATCTCTCTCTACCTGACAGCACAAAACCCATGTGGGAGCTGGCTTGTGTGGGAGCTGGCTTGCCTGCGATGGCCATACACGAAGTCTGTAGCACGCGGGCTGTTGTGGCGAGCAGGCTTGCCACAACAGCACACTTGCCACAGGCTTCGTGTTGCTGAAATACCGAGGTGTCTGCATCGCAGGCAAGCCAGCTCCCACAGATGATGGGTGTAGCCTGGGTGACATGCATTGTTAAAGGCCAGCAGTCCATATCCCTTTAATTTGCGGGAAGTTTCCTAGACAATCCTTTGGCCTTGCGCCTGCTCACTTCACTGGCTAGCCTTCGCTCCGTCGCTGCATATCAGCGATCGGGAGTGAGATCCTGTGAACGGAGTGCCAAGTGCCACAACCGCGAGCAACATGCTCTATGGCGGCTGTGTGCGGGCAGACCTAGGTCTGGCCGGGTGCTCCTGACCGGTTATCTCACCCCGCACATAGCTGCCACCTTTTGTCGAGTGAGATCTGCAAAAGAATGGCTCCCAACTTTTAGGAGTTTCATTCATGACCAAAATCGTCCCAGACCCACCCCGTTTCACCCCCGACAGTGAAATCTTCGAACGCGCCCTGAGCCACTACCTGCAACCCGCCGCACCGCCATCCTTCACCGTGCATCACGACCTCAGCTTCGAAGACGCCCTCGCCCAAATCTGCGACTTGCTGCGCTGTGCAGCCGCCACCGCAGCGGCCACCCGCCAGGCGCTGAGCGGTGATGAACAGCACATGGCCGGCGCCACCGAGCACTTGGTCAACCAGGCCAAAACCCTCGCAGACCGCGCGCTGGAGTGCATGAACGCCGCGTAACCCTCTGCCGGAACTGGCTTATGTGGGAGCTGGCTTGCCTGCGATGGCCATAGGTCTCTACACAACTTCTGAAGGCAGCCAATTTCTCCTGTGGCGAGCAGGCTTGTCCTGCGTTGGGCCGCGAAGCGGCCCCAGTAAAGGCACTGCAATTTTCCTGAAAGAACTCAGTGTCTGGGTTTGGGGCTGCTTCGCAGCCCAACGCAGGGCAAGCCTGCTCGCCACAATAGCCCACTGGCCGCAGGCTTCGCGTTAACCGGTTGTGTAGATACCTATGGCCATCGCAGGCTTGCCTGCTCCCACTGGTCAGCGTCTACGCGTGAACGTCAGGTCTTTGCGCGACTGCGCTTGTAGATATAGGCGATGTTTTCAATATCGAACCGGCCGTCCTGCTTACCTGGCCCATCGTCGCCAATCCCGATATCCAGCGCCAGCAGCAACTCCGGGCGGGCCAGAAGTTCCAAAGCGCTCTCTTGTGCCTGTGCCGAAAAAGTCCGGGTGCTGGGCACCATGCCGGCGGCTTCTTTCAACTCATGAATATTCACAAAACGGTCGTTTTTACCGGCGGCAAACTCGCGCAAGTGATAGGCGATGTGCCGCAATAAGTATTCGTTGCTCCAGAACGGCTGTGGGCCGACCTTATGCGGCGCGTCTTCGCGGGAAGCCAGCCATTGCTTATCGCTGAGAGCCCCATACCCCTCCTGAGTGAAGGCTTGCCACATGCTTGCCGGTGTTTCGGCCACCGCATAGCCGCTGCCGGTGAACCCTTCGAGTACACCGTTGTTTGCATCCTCACCGCGAGTTTTGCCTGCTGCACTCAGAGACGCATCAATCCAGTTAAGTACTCTGGCCGCGTTGTAGGCCGCATCCGCTCTAGACTGGGGGTAAGGGTTACTGGAGGTCCAATCGCCCAATTGTCTATAGGCCATTTCAAAGTAAATATTATTTTCACGCACGGGTCGTCTCACGACTATTTCGCCGTTCACTTTACCGACCCAGTCACGACGTATTCCTCGTTGGCTGTCCAGCCATTTGAGTATGGGGTTGTCATTAATGATTTGCTCAGCGGATCGAGTATCGCCCAGGGGGCGCTGGAGATTTCCCCTCGGGACAACATGCTGATTTTTCTCGCCGCGCAGCGGGTCGATGGGGCCGCGCACAGGCGTTGGCACATAGATTGGAAAGAGTTCCCCTGCGCTAAAGCCCCGTCGTTCATGTTCGTGCTGATCAATATTACCCAGAGACATTGTGTAGTGACTCCAAAAGGAAAAAGATGCCTCGCAGAATTCGGGAGGTCATTCTTAATTAACGCAGGTCAGAACTCTGGTTCCCTTACAGGGATCACCGAATGGGGCTGCATTCGTCGGCAAATGTTTCCACTGTGGTGTTGCGTAGATTCCCCGGTCTCCCCCCGACAAGCCCGCATACCAGCGGTTTTTACAGGTAAACTCCCTTCTTTTTCACCGCCCTTCTCTGTTCACGGCGGCCATTCACCTCTTGTATTTAACGGAGTTCGCCTTGCGTCTGTTCCACACCTCCGACTGGCACCTTGGCCAAAACCTGCACGGCCAGGAACGCGACTTCGAACACGCCTGTTTTCTCGACTGGCTGCTGGGCCAATTAAAAGCCGAGCAGCCGGATGCGCTGCTGATCGCCGGCGATATCTTCGACACGGTCAACCCGCCGCTCAAGGCACAGGAGCGCCTGTACGACTTCATCATCAGCGCCCACGAACAAAACCCCAAGCTGACCATTGTGATGATCGCCGGCAACCACGATTCCGGCTCGCGGATCGAGCTGCCCGCGCCGTTGATGCGCCGTTTGCGCACCCATGCATTGGGCCGCGTGCTGTGGCTGGACGACGGCCAATTGGACGCCGAGCGCCTGCTGATCCCGCTGCCCGACGCCAAAGGCAAGATCGCCGCCTGGTGCCTGGCGCTGCCGTTTTTGCGCCCGGCGGAAGTCACGGGTGCGCACTTGGGCGACGACTATCTGCGGGGCATTGGCCAGGTGCATGAATGGCTGATCGCCGCCGCCAATGCCAAACGCAAGAAAGGCCAGGCGCTGATTGCCATCAGCCATGCGCACATGGCCGGTGGTTCGGTGTCGGAAGACTCCGAACGCAGCCTGATCATTGGTAATGCCGAAGCACTGCCTGCCAGCCTGTTCGATGCCAGTGTGAGTTATGTGGCGCTGGGCCATTTGCACAAGCCGCAGCAGGTCAACGGCGAGGAGCGCATCCGCTACAGCGGCTCGCCCATTCCCTTGTCGTTTTCCGAAATCGGCTACAAGCACCAGATTCTCGATGTGACCTTCCAGGGCCAACGCCTGGTGGGCGTCGAGCCACGCCTGATCCCACGCTCGGTCAACCTGCAACGCCTGGACGCTGCGCCGCTGGCGGATATCCTCGCACAGCTCGCCGACCTGCCCGACATCGACCTGCTCGCCGAAACCCAGCGCCACCCCTGGCTGGAGGTACGCGTGCGCCTCGACGAGCCGCAGCCGGACCTGCGCCAGCAAATCGAGACTGCCCTGCAAGGCAAGGCCGTGCGCCTGGTGCGCATCGCCGCCGAATACGCAGGCAAACGCGGCAGCGACGACACGGACGAAGCCGGTCTGGTCGAACTTGACCAGCTCACGCCCCAGGAACTGTTCAGCCGCGCCTGGCACGACAACTACGGCAGTGAGGTGGATGAACAGACCATGAAGGATTTCGCCGTGCTGCTTCAGGAAGTGCAACAGGAGGGCGAACAGCCATGAAGATCCTCGCCATCCGCCTGAAAAACCTCGCCTCCCTGGCTGGCCCGTTCGAGATCGACTTTACTGCCGAGCCCCTGGCCAGCGCCGGGTTGTTCGCGATTACCGGCCCAACCGGCGCGGGTAAAAGTACCCTGCTCGATGCCTTGTGCCTGGCACTGTTTGGTGCCGTGCCACGTTTGGGCGATACCGGCCAGGCCAAAATGCCGGATGCCGACAGCGATATCTCCATCGGCGACCCACGCACTCTGATTCGCCGCGGCACCGGCGGCGGGTATGCCGAGGTGGATTTTGTCGGCGTCAACGGCCGCCGTTACCGCGCCCGCTGGGAAGCCAACCGCGCCCGCGACAAGGCCAGTGGCAAGTTGCAGAACAGCCGCCAAAGCCTGATCGACCTGGACAGCGACCAACTGCTGGCCAGCCAGAAAACCGAATACAAGACCCAGCTGGAACTGGCCCTGGGCTTGAATTTCGAGCAATTCACCCGTGCCGTATTGCTGGCGCAAAGTGAGTTCAGCGCGTTCCTCAAGGCCAACGACAATGAGCGCAGCGAACTGCTGGAAAAGCTCACCGACACCGCGCTGTACACCCAGCTCGGCCGCCGCGCCTTCGACAAGGCCAAGGATGCCCGGGACGCGCATAAACAGCTGCAAGACCAGGCCACCGGCCTGGTGCCGCTGGCGCCTGAGGCCCGCGCCGAACTTGACCAGCAGTTGGCCGAGGCGCAGCAGCACCTCAAGACCCAGCAGGCGCAACTCAAGCAGTTGGAGCTGCAACACACCTGGCTCAAGGAGCTACGTGAGTGGCAGGAGCGCCAGCTCAGTGCCACCGAACAATTGCAGCAAGCCCAACAGCTCTGGGACAGCCAAGGCCAACAGCGTCAGGACCTGAGCCGCCTGGAGCAGTTAGCGCCACAACGCCATCAGTTCGCGCGACTGGCTGAACTCGACACCCTGCTCACCCCGCTGGCGGCGCAGATTCAACAGCACATCGAGCAGCAAACCGCGCTGCAAGCACGCCAGGAGCAGGCGCAACAACAGCAGGCCGCCGCCCAGGTCGCCTTGGCTGACGCCTTGAAACACCAGGCCGACGCCGTGCCCTTGCTGCGCCAGGCGTTCGAACAGCAGAGCACCCTCGCCCATCTGAGCAAAGACCTGGCCAAACGCAGTGACGACAAGCAACAACAGGAAACCGCCTGCGCCGAAGGGCAGTCGTTGCTCAATGGCTTGCTGGAGAAACAGGCCCTAGTTGCCGGGCGCCTGCAACGCCTGGCCGCTGAGCTTGAGCGCAGCGCTGCCTTTGCACCGCTGAGCGACGCTTGGACCGCCTATCGCGACCGCCTGCAACAGCTGATGCTGATCGGCAACCGCCTGAACAAGGGCCAGGCCGAACTGCCGCAGCTTGAACACAAAGCCGCCACCGCTGCCGAAAAATTCACCCAGCAGCGCGAGGCGTTGGACCTGCTGTACCAGGAAGCCGGCGCCGAACCGCACGCCGTCGCCGAGCAGGTCCAATTGCTCGCAAGCCTGCTGCAGGACAATCGCAAGCAGCAACGCGCCTTCGAAGACCTTACGCGCTTGTGGGACAGCCAGCAGCAGCTGGATATACAGAGCGCCGCGCTGACGCAAAAACTCGCAGACGCCCAGCAACAGCGCGAACAGTTGAACCAGACCGGCCTGCAAACCAAGGCCGAACTCACGGTGGCCGAGCAAACCCTGTCGGTGACCAAGCAACTGCTGGAACGCCAGCGGTTGGCGCGCAGTGCCAGTGTCGAAGAGTTGCGCGAGCAGTTGCAGGACGACCAGCCGTGCCCTGTGTGCGGCAGCCATGAGCATCCGTACCATCAGCCCGAAGCCTTGCTGCAAAGCCTTGGCCGCCATGATGAAAACGAAGAAGCCACGGCGCAGAAGGCCGTCGATACGCTGAAGGAAAAACTCACCGAGCTGCGTGGCGAAGTGGGCGGCTTGATCGCCCAGCAAAAGGAGTTCCTGCAACAGCAAGAGCTGTTGGCGACACAACAACAGGGCCTGGCCCCCAGCTTGCAAGCACATCCATTGTCGGCCTCGCTGTTTAATCAGGACGCCACCCAGCGCAGCGCCTGGCTGGCCCAGCAGTTGGCGCAACTCACGCAAAGCATCGCCCAGGATGAGCAACGCCAAGGCGCCCTGCTCAACCTGCAACAAAATGCCGGGCGCTTGCAGCAACAACTGCAAGCGGCCCAGGATGCCAGCCAGCAAGCCCGCCAGCTGCTGGTGGACCAGCAACGCGAACTGTCCAATGACCGTGAGCGCCTGGACGAAGAACTGCAGGCCTTCGCCGGCCTGCTACCGGCCGACACCCTCGACGGTTTGCGCCGTGAACCGGCAGCGACCTTTATGCAGCTGGACCAGCACGTCAGCCAGCGCCTGGAACAGCTGGGCCATCAGCGTGATGAGTTGGCTGAACAGCAAGAACGCCAGCAGGCCATCGAAAAAGAGCAGACCCATCAGCAGCATCGCCAGCAGCAGGTGGAAGCTTTTCAACAGCAAGTCACCGAGCTGACCACCCAGCAACAGGCCGCCCAGGCAATACTCACCGCCTTGCTCGGCGAGCACACCAGTGCCCAACAGTGGCAACACCGGCTGGATGAGGCCGTGGCGCAAGCTCGCCGAAGCGAGACAGACGCCAACCAACAGCTGCAAGAGCTGCGCGATGCCCTGATCCAATTGGCTGCCGACCTCAAGGCCCAGCAGGAACGCGTACAGGCGCTGACCGCCGAGCAGCAGACCCTCGATGCGCGCCTGGGCGAATGGCGCGCGCTGCACCCGCAACTGGATAACGACGGTCTTACGCGTTTGCTGGCCTTTGATGACAGCCAAGTCAGCGCCTTGCGCCAGCAGTTGCAGCACAGCGAAAAAGCCGTCGAGCAAGCCAAGGTGTTGTTGCAGGAGCGCGAACAGCGCCTGGCCGAACACCAGGCCTTGCACAATGGCAACCTGGACGCCGAACAGCTGGACAGCAGTCTCGCCGCGCTTAATCAGCAATTGGCCGAGGGCGACAGCCGCTGCGCCGAATTGCGTGCGCGTCAGTCCGAAGACCAACGTCGCCAGGACGCCAACCATGTCCTGGGCGAGCATATCGCCAAGGCTTATGACGAGTGGCAGCGCTGGGCACGCCTGAATGCGCTGATCGGCTCGGCCACCGGCGACACGTTCCGCAAGATCGCCCAGGCCTACAACCTCGACTTGCTGGTACACCACGCCAACGTGCAGTTGCGCCAACTGGTGCGCCGCTATCGCCTCAAGCGCGGCGGCAGCATGTTGGGGCTGTTGGTGATGGACACCGAGATGGGCGACGAATTGCGCTCGGTGCATTCGCTGTCGGGTGGCGAGACGTTCCTGGTGTCGCTGGCGTTGGCGTTGGGGCTGGCGTCGATGGCGTCCAGCACCTTGAAGATCGAGTCGCTGTTTATCGACGAAGGTTTTGGCAGCCTGGACCCCGAATCGCTGCAATTGGCGATGGACGCGCTGGACGGCTTGCAAGCCCAGGGCCGCAAGGTGGCAGTGATCTCCCACGTACAGGAAATGCATGAGCGCATCCCGGTGCAGATCCAGGTCAAGCGCCAGGGCAATGGTTTGAGCACGCTGGAGGTCAAGTGAGCGAGGCGCTGCTGTATTCGTTTCGGCGCTGCCCGTACGCGATGCGGGCGCGCCTGGCCGTGCGCTATTCGGGCCTGCCCGTGCAGATCATCGAAGTGAGCCTCAAGGCCAAGCCGGCCGAGATGCTGGCACTGTCGCCCAAGGGCACGGTGCCGGTGCTTTGCGTGGGCGGCCAGGTGATCGAGGAAAGCCTGGACATCATGCATTGGGCGCTGGCGCAGCACGATCCTGATGATTGGTTGCTACAGGGCGACCCGAGGGTTCAGGAACTGATCGCTGAGAACGACCAGGTGTTCAAACATCATTTGAATCGATACAAGTACGCCGAGCGCTACCCCGAGCAGCCGATGGAACATTATCGGGCCGAGGGCGAGGTGTTTTTGCAGAAGCTGGAAGCGTTGCTGGCGAGGAATGATTACTTGCTGGCCGAACATTTGAGCCTGGCCGATATGGCACTGGCGCCGTTTGTGCGCCAGTTTGCGCATGTCGACCGCGAGTGGTTTGCTTGTACCCCGTATCACCGGTTACAGACCTGGCTACAGCGCTTTCTGGAATCGCCGCTGTTTGTGGCGGTCATGGCAAAACCCTGAGGTCCACACAATCAAATGTGGGAGCTGGCTTGCCTGCGATGCCGACGACTCGGTGTAACTGATCCACCGCATCGATTTCATCGCAGGCAAGCCAGCTCCCACATTTGACCGTCGCTTGGCTCAAGCTCAGTGCTGGGCTTTGTGATCCAGTGCGGCATAGAAGTTGGCGCTTTGTTGCAGGTATTTCTGGGTGTAGGCGGTGGTGGTGGATTTTTTGCCGGTGACTTCCACGCTGGCGGCAGCAGGCAATGCCACGGTGGCGGAAACAGCGGAAGCAGCGATGATGGAGAAGAGGTTCAAGTTCATGGCGGTAACCCTTGTGTTCGTTTGGTTAGGTGGCCGGGGAAGGCCTTGGAACCAAACTTACGCCCGAGGGTTAAACCTTAGAAATGCTTTGAAACAGTAGCCGCTATTAATAGAATTAATACAAAGGGTCAGGCCCCGCACTGCGGGGCCTGTGGCTTATTGACGCACCAGGAACTTGAGGTCGCTGGGCGCATCGATCGACTGTTTCTGCACGGTTTTACCCAGCAGGCCGGTCTTGGGGTCGCGTTCGACCACCACGATTTCATTGCTTTTCTGGTTGGCGATCAGCAAAAACTTGCCGCTCGGGTCCAGGCTGAACTCGCGCGGGTGGTCACCTTCTACCGAACGGCGCTGCAGTTCCTTGAGGTGCGCGGTGGCCGGGTCGATGCTGAACACCAGCACCTGGTTGGCCGTGCCACGGTTGCTCACGTACAGGAATTTGCCGTCGCTTGAGGCGTGTACGGCCGCACCGGCCTTGTCGGAAACCGGCTGCCCGGCGGCAAAATCGACCAATTGGGTCTGGCTGAGCTTGCCGTCGTTGTAATCGAACACAGCCACCTGAGCGCTCATTTCAGTGGTCAGCCAGGCATGCTTGCCGTCAGCGCTGAACAACAGGTGGCGCGGGCCGCTGCCCGGTGGCAGTTGCACAAAGGCGGGATCGGCCGGGGTCAAGGGCAGTTCGTGGTTGGCCTTGGGATCGTAGTGGTAGGCAAACACCTTGTCGGCGCCCAGGTCCTGCACAAACACATACTTGCCGTCCGGTGACGACACTACCGAGTGGACGTGGTTGGAGGCCTGACGCTCCGGGTTCACGCGGCTGGCCGGGTGCCCGCTCAACTGCACCGGCGCCGACAGCTTGCCGTTGGCGTCAACCGGCAGCACGGCCAGGCTGCCGCCCGGGTCTTCCAGCACCGAATAGTTGGCGACGAACAGGTAACGGCCATCAGCGGCCAGGCTGGAATGGGTCGGTTCGTTGCCCAGGCTCTGCACCTGGTTGATCAGGCTGAGCTGATGATTCTGCGGGTCGATGCTGTAGCTGCTGACGCGGCCGACCGGATCTTTTTGCCCTGGACCGTTCTCGTTGACCACAAACAGGTGCTTGCGGTCTTTGGAAATCGTCAGCCACGAGGGGTTGGCCGCTTTGGCCGCCAGCACGGGTTTGCCGCTGAATTGGCCGGTGCGGCTGTCAAATTGCAGGCGGTAAATACCTTCGCTGGTGCCGGCGGTGTAGCTGCCGACCAACAGTTTATAGGTGTCGGCCGGCGCGGCTTGCACCGACATCGCACCGACACTGCCCGCCATCAACAGGGGCCAGAATTTACGCATCATCATCCGCTTCGTCCTCGTCGTTATTGTTGCCGGTGACGCCGCTCATGCAGACCAGGCGATGCTCGCCCGAGTCACCGGTAAGGGTCCAGCTTTGCAAGGTGGGATCAAACACTGCTGCTTTGACTTGCTCCAGGCTGAAGCTCCAGCGCTTTTCGGCGCGACCGTCCATGCAAATGATCAACAGTTTCTGGTCATCCAGGCTGAAATCAAAGGTGTGCAGCCCATCGATTTCAACCATCTGGCAGTCTTCAAAAGCATGCAGCAAGGTAGCGGTGTCGGCAGTCATAGACATCAATCATCAAGGGGAAAGCGCTCATGATAGGGCAAATTACTGCATCAGCCTAAAACCCTGCCTCAAACACACCAACGCGCATCATGCAGTACCCAGATACCGCTCCTTTACCACGAGATCGACGTTAACTCGCCATGACACCTGTGATGTTCGATTAACCAATCGTGGAGACCTCAAAAAATGCTACCACCGTCCATCAACGAGCCGCCTGCCAGCGATGTGATGCTCGCGCAATGCCCAAGCATGGGCGCTACCGTCAGCGCGCAGTTCGCAGACCGTCCCAGGCTTGAAGCCGTCGTTGAGCAAATGTTGGCGACAACCCTTACGCAAAAATACCCGGGGATGGCGCTGGACCTTTCCCGCACCCAACTGGCGACGCCCCAGGCCGATGGGCGCTATACCTTCGAGCGACTCACGACAAAAGCGCTGGACTATCTGGCCGATGGGGCCGCCTTGGACTTTAGTGCGGTAGGCTCGCACGCCTTTTTCCTCACTGAGCAGGCACCCACGCCCATCACCACCCCCGCCGGTGACGCGCTGGACATGATGCAGGTCGAGGCACTGATTCGCGAACTGGCCTGGTCGCTGCCGATCGGCCTGCAAGATGCCTTGACGGCCTATTGGAACCCGGCCGGCGAGCTACCCAGCCGTTGGAGTTTACTCAGTGAGAGCTTGGTGCAAGCGCTGCAGATTTCAGTGCTGACCCAGCCAGGCTTGAGCGATATTGAGCGCGAGACGGTACAACAGGTCATTGACTTCCCTGACAGTTATCCGCGTCAGCAAAATAACGACAGCAACACCCTTGTCTACGAACTGGAAACCTACCTGAACAGCGCCAGCGGCAACTCGGTTTTATTCGCCCCCGAGCTGTTGCTGGAGCGTACCGTCAATACGCATACGGTCGTTCTGTTATGCCATCCGGGTGGAAAAATCGAAACATTTAGCTCAATGGATGCCTTTAACCAGCATTGGGGCAGCGCCCTCACCGCTCAATACAGCGTCGATTCGCTGAGCTGCAAACGTTACGAGGTTTATGGCGATGCGTTCGGGCATCAAGCCGAACTGATCCTGAATCAACAATTACTCAACATTGAAGCCGTGAAACTGCCCTGCTCCTTCGGGAAGGCTAAGCTGCAAGCGCTTTACCATGAGCTCAGTGACCCGACGCCCTGCTTTGCCAACACGACCCAAGTCCAGGCACAGTTTCAGAACGTGCTGAGCCCGCAACTGCCAGACTGGCTCCAAAACGCCTCGCACATCCCCAAAAAAAACTACTCCCGCTACAGTTTGGGGTTGGCGAACAGTAAGCGGCTCAGCAGGGGCCATACCTTTCTCAGCGGCATTACGGACATCAACGCCTTCACCACCGCCGCCTTGTCAAAGGCGCTCGACGCCGAGCAGCAAAGCCTGCCCGCGAGCGACGAAGAGGCTGCGCTACCCGAGACCTATGCGCCCGACAAAGTGCTTGTCACGGTGACCCCTGCTGCTGACGCTGAAGACACCGCACAGGGCATTTCCACTGAGTCGATGAGCCTGACAGACCTGGTGATCACCTGCCTGAAAGGCCGCCCTGCTGGCACCTTTACCCTGGCGCACCGTGACGGCCTGCCCCTGCCTGGATGGTTGACGGCGGACTTCATCACCCGCAACGGCGGGCTAATTGAGAGACTCGACATCGGCAAGGCTTATTCCGACTACCTCGAAACACAGTTATTGAATCACACGCCAGAGTCTTTCGCGCGCAAGCGCCAGCTCGTCGCCCAGCTATGTTATCAACTACCGTTGCAGGCGCTGGAGTTGCATCTGAAACAACCGAGCAGTGTCAGCGCACTGGCCGCCGGATACGTTGCCACGCTGCTGCAGCACAACGCCAACGAAGCCTCCATTGGCAGCAAAGGCTTCGTCGACACCCCATCGGTGATCATTCAACCGTTGGCACTGTTGCGCGCAGCGCAAGCGGAACCTGACGTCGTCAGCGCTATGTTCATCATCGAAGCGCAGGACAAGAGCAAAGGCCCCCATCTGCTTTACCGCCCCTTTTATGCACACGCCTTATGTGAGTTCGCCACACGCGACGCGCTGTTGAATGCTATCTCGCAGCCAGGAGAACTGCACGACAGTGTGCTGGCCTGGATGTCCGATGAAGCCCGGACTGACTATGACAACGGTGGACTCCTGGCACCCCATCCCCTGGATGTTGGCCTGAATGCCGAGTCTGTACCCGATTCACCCCTACCCACGGCACAACTGGCCGATCAACGCGAGGTCGACAAATCGCTGACAAGCATGAACTTCTCCAGCGCCCAGTCCTTCCTCTACTTCTACATCGTAGAGGCGCTGACCAATGTGGGAGGTGATGGCGCGTCGCTGAATAAAACAAAACGCTGGGCAGCATTGCTGGAAATGGGCGGCGGCCCGTTTGATGCGTTACTGCAGCCGCAACAGCGAGCACCGGTTTTGCTGACCGCCTGGCTAGGCACACTGGTGAATCAATTGACGCCTGATCTGCCTGCACTCAATAGCAATGACCCCATCACACGCGAAGTGGCCATAGCCGACATGACACTCAACCTGGCTATCCTGCTCGCTGAAAGCATGCCGGTTGCCTCGACCACCGAGCCTGTGGACGCCACGCTCAAAGACCAGGCGTTACGCCCGCCCGCGCCGCGTCAATCCCAAGAGGGACGGCAGCTCTCCAGCAACGTGGTACTGACGGAAAACGTCATTGGCTACTACTACGGAGCCAACAAAAAGCTCGATTCAGCACTGGAATTTGGATACACCTTTTTCCAAAACAGAATGCCGTACGGGCATTGGGCGAACGTCACCAGCTTTTTCGGCTTTGCCTGTTTTGAAGCGCTGCCTGAAGCTTCGTCTGACGGCCCGTACCGAGGGCTCTACCGGATCGACAACGCCTGGCACTTGAACGTCTCTGGGATTCTTTTCAAGGTCATCATGCTCGACGACGAGCGTGTGGCGATCGTTCGCGCGAGTTCAGGCAACCGCGGACCTCGCGTAAAAGTCGACGAGCAAGGCAATTGGTCGTTCGATATGAGCCTACGCGTAAAAGGCGGTAGCGTGCTCAAGCGCCTGGCCACCGAACGCACCCGCAGGACCCAAATCCCGCCAGCCGTGGCAGGCCTGTAGCGTGCAAAACAAGGCACGGCTTCGCCATCGGTAGGCACACAGTAAAACGCCCGACGGGTCAGGTCGGGCGTTTGTTTCCAAATTGCCTGTGGTCAAGCACGCTCAGTGCGCAAACAGCGAGTTGCCCTTCTGCCCCGCCAGCTTCTCGGGTTTGATCAGGAACCGCGCCAGTGCCGGCAACAGCCACAGCGCACCGAACATGTTCCAGAGCAGCATGAAGGTCAGCATCAGGCCCATGTCGGCCTGGAACTTGATAGCCGAGAAGATCCAGGTGCACACACCGATGGCCAGGCACAGGCCGGTGAACAGCACGGCTTTACCGGTGGACTTGAGCGTCTGGTAGTAGGCCTCTTGCAACGGCAGGCCCGCGCGCAGGAAGCTTTCCAGGCGGCTGTAGATGTAAATGCCGTAGTCCACGCCAATCCCCACGCCCAGCGCCACCACCGGCAAGGTTGCGACCTTGACCCCGATGCCCATGAACGCCATCAGGGCGTTGCCCAGCACTGAGGTCAGCACCAGCGGCAACACGATGCACAGGGTCGCCGCCCAGGAGCGGAAGGTGATCATGCACATGGTGGCCACGCACAGGTACACCAGAATCAGGATGGTCAGCTCCGACTGCTTGATCACCTCGTTAGTGGCAGCTTCGATCCCGGCGTTACCGGCGGCGAGGATAAATTCCAGGCCGTCCTTGTTGTTTTCCCTGGCGAAGTCCTGCACCGCATGCACGGCGCGGTCGAGGGTTTCGGCCTTGTGGTCGTTGAGGAACACCAGCACCGGCGCCAGTGAGCAATTGTTGTTGTACAGGCCGTCGGCGCGGGCAATGGAGTTGTTCAGTACGTCGGGGTTACGCGACAGGGTTTCCCATTTGAGGTTGCCCTCGTTCATGCCCTTGATCATCTGCTTGGACACGGTCACCAGCGAGATCGCCGACTGCACGCCCTCGGTGTTCTGCATCTTCCACATCAACTGGTCGATGGGCGCCATGGCTTCATAACGCGAGCAGCCTTCGGCCTTGGTCTTGACCATCACCACCAGCACATCGGAGCTGGTGGAGTAGTTACTGATGATGAAGTTGTTGTCTTTGTTGTAGCGCGAGTCCGGGCGCAGTTCCGGCGCGCCCTGGTCGAGGTCGCCGATCTTGAGGTTCTGGCTGTACCAGAGGCCGCCGCCGAAGGCGACCAGCGCGAGCAGGATCGAGACTGGCGCAACTTTCGCGCTGGCGAATTTGGACAGCAGGCGCCAGAACGGGTGTTCGCGGTGCGCGTCTTTCTTGCTCTTGGCGATCGCGCGCTTGCTGATACCGACATAGGAGATCGCCACCGGCAGCAGGATCAGGTTGGTGAACACAATCACCGCCACGCCGATGGACGCGCCGATGGCCAGTTCACGGATCACGCCGATGTCGATGATCAGCAGCGTGATAAAGCCCACGGCGTCGGCGAGGATCGCAATCATGCCGGGCAGGAACAGTTGCCGGAACGTGCGCCGTGCCGCGGTCAGGGCGTTATCTGCCTCGCTGGATTGCAGGGCGATGCCGTTGATCTTCTGCACGCCATGGGAAATACCGATGGCAAAGATCAGGAACGGCACCAGCATCGAATAGGGATCCAGGCCGAAGCCGAAAAAGTGCATCAGCCCCAATTGCCAGATCACCGCCACCAGCGTGGTACTCAACACCGCGACAGTACTGCGCAGGCAGTTGGTGAACCACAACAGCAGAATCAAGGTGATCACAAACGCGATGCCGAAGAACATCACCACCATTACCAGGCCGTCGATCAGGTCACCGACCTTCTTGGCGAAACCGACGATATGGATCTTGACGTTGGGGTTTTGCGCTTCGAATTTGTCGCGGATCTTGTCTTCGAGTTCATGGGAAAACTTGCGGTAGTCCAGGGCCAGCAACTTGCCTTGGTCCTGCGGGTCCGGGTAGGACTCCAGCAAAGGAATATCGACGATACTCGACTTGAAATCGTTGGCCACCAGACGCCCGACCTGGCCGGACTTGAGCACGTTGTTGCGCAGTTGGTCGAGGCTTTGCGGCGAGCCGTTGTAGCTTTGCGGGATCACTTCACCGCCGGCAAAACCCTCTTCGGTGACTTCGGTCCAGCGCACGCTGGGGCTCCACAGCGACTTGAGGCCCGAGCGGTCAACGCCGGAGATGTAGAACACCTCGTCGTTGATCTGCCTCAGCGTCTCCATGTACTCCTTCGAGAAGATGTCGCCATCCTTGGCCTCCACCGAGATGCGCACGGTGTTGCCCAGGTTCGCCAGGTCGTTACGGTGCTCCATCATCTTTTCGATGAAGGGGTGCTTGAGGGGGATCATCTTTTCAAAGCTGGTGGACGGGCGGATCAAGGTCGCCTGCCAGAACAGGAAAATACTCACCAGCAGGCAGATAACGATCACTGCCGGGCGGTTGTTGAAGATCAGGCGCTCAAGAAAGGTCGCTTTATCGTTGTGATGACTGCTCATTCTTTCCCCGCCTTCTTATTGTTTTTCGAGTTCAGCGCCGGTTGGCTTGGCAACACGAACGCCGCCCTGCCCCGCCAGAATCAAGTTGCCATTGCCCGCCGCCGTGACCGAGGAGAGCGAAATGCGGTCCGGGCGGTTGAATACGCTGAAGGTCTGGCCGTCGTCGTGGCTGATCACCACGCTGCCGCCGTTGCCGACCACCACGATGGCACCGTCATCGAGCAACGTCGCCCCCGACAAGCCAAACTCCAGGGCACCACGCGCCGCATTCAACGCCACTGGCTCCCACGTGCTGCCAAAATCGGTGGAGCGGTAGAGATTGCCGCGCAGGCCATACGCCAACAGGGTCTGCGGCTGGGCGGTGCCGATCACTCCGAACAGCGAGCCCTCATAGGGGCCTTCGAGTTTTTCCCAGGTCTGGCCGTCGTCGCTGGAGCGGAACATGCTGCCCTGCTCGCCGACGATAAACAGCCCGGCACCCTTGATAGCGGCGATGGCATTGAGGTGGAACTGGTCTTCGTTGTCGAGGCGATCACTCACGTCGTCCCAGGTTTTGCCGCCGTCGGTGGTTTCGATCAGCGCACCGTAGGCGCCCACGGCCAGGCCATGCTCGGCATCCTTGAACCACACGTCGAGCAATGGCGCTTCGCGCTTGAGGTCCTGGTATTGCTGAGCCCAGGTGGCGCCACCGTCGGTGCTGGCCAGGATCTGCGCGTCATGGCCCACCGCCCAACCGTGTTTGTCGTCAACGAAATACACCGCCGTGAGCAGTTGCCGGGTCGGCACTTTGGCTTGGGTCCAGGTGTTGCCCTGGTCATCGGAATAAAGGATGTGCCCGCGATCGCCGACCGCCACCAGGCGCTTGCCGGCATGCACGACATCGATCATCAGGCCTTTGGCGGCCTTGGGAGACTCAATTGCAAATACCGGCTGTGCGCTGCTGGTGTCGCCGGTTGCCAGCGCGGGTGTCGACAACGCCCCAAGCAGCGAGAGCGCTGTGGCCAGCATCGCAGCCCTGCGTGCGGCGCGCGGGCGGCAAACAGCCCAACCCATGACAGGCTCACTCATAGACCTTTCTCCCCATTTATTATTGTTAGGTGGTCTCGCCTTCCCGGGCTCTGAAACCTGCAATCTAGAGCGCCTGGAGGAAGCAGGGGCCATCCTATCGGGCTTTGGAATCGTCTGACAATCGGCGCTACGTTATCTTTTGTTAACTGACGGGTTTTGGCGCTGGCCTGAATATGCCTGCATTACCCAGGCTGATTAATGAATTTTTATTCCATCTATTGAATTATGGGAATTTTTATTCCATTAATAGCCTTCCTGACAACAATAATCCAAAGGACCACGGCGATGCGTGAACTCGGAATCGGCTTGATCGGTACAGGCTTTATGGGGCGCGCCCATGCGCTGGCGTTCAACAATGCCCGCGCGGTATTCGAACTGCCGGTACACCTCAAGCTGGCGGCGCTGGCCGATGCCGACACCGAACGCGCCCAACGTTGCGCCACGGCCTGGGGCTTTGCCCAGGCCCACGGTGACTGGCAGGCGCTGGTCAACGACCCTAATGTTGATGTGGTGGCCATCACCACGCCCAATCACTTGCACTACCCCATGGCCATGGCGGCCATTGCGGCGGGCAAGGCGGTGTATTGCGAAAAACCCCTGGCGGTCAGCCTGGAACAGGCCGACGCCATGCGCCGTGCCGCAAGTGCTGCCGGCGTGGTCACCCGGGTCGGTTACAACTACCAGCACAACCCGATGATTGGCCTGGCCAGGCAGATGATTGTCGACGGCGAACTGGGCGAGATCATCAGCTTCCAGGGCGAGTTCAGCGAAGACTTCATGGCCGACCCGGCCTCGCCGTGGTCATGGCGCTGTGAAGTGGAACATGCCGGTGGCGCGCTGGCGGATCTGGGCAGCCATCTGCTGTCGATGGCGCGCTATCTGGTGGGCGACGTGGTGAGCGTGTGTGCCGACACACACACCGTGCATGCCCAACGCCCTGCCGTCAAAGGCAGCAACGCGCTCAAACCCATTGCAGTGGATGACCAAGTGCATGCACTGCTGCGTTTCGCCAATGGCGCCCGTGGCACCGTTAGCAGCAGTTGGCTCAAGCAGGGCTACAAGAACCACCTGAGTTTTGAAATCAGCGGCACTCGCGGCACGTTGGCGTTCGA
The DNA here is from genome assembly GCF_044218855.1 of Pseudomonas sp. B19125. NCBI lineage: Bacteria > Pseudomonadati > Pseudomonadota > Gammaproteobacteria > Pseudomonadales > Pseudomonadaceae > Pseudomonas > Pseudomonas sp. B19125. The sequence goes on along the minus strand of NZ_CP162589.1, from coordinate 3,367,779 downwards.
TCAGGAACGCTTGAATGAACTGCGCGTATGCCGCGCCGGCCAGGACGGTTTCCAGCGTGTGCTCGCCGGGCCCGCCCTGACCGGCTATGCCGCATTCAGCCCGGCTGCCGGGCATCAACTGGGTTACAACGAATTGAAGACCCTGGAAGTGCAGGAGCTGGTCATGGCGTTGGCGGGGCAAGGTGCAGCGGGCACTGACTTTGAAGCCGCCTGGGCGGTCGAGCGGCTGGCAACGGCGATTCGCCTGGCCGCCCGTGAGGAGCGCTGGGTCGACGTAGGTGAGGTCTGATCAAGGGGAGCGGCGTGCTCCCCCGTGTGCTCAATTCAGATAACGAACCGCGCGACCATCCCATTCAGATCCACCGCCAGGCGCGACAGTTCATGGCTGGCCGCGCTGGTCTGGTTGGCACCCGCCGCCGACTGAGTTGCCAAGTCGCGGATGTTGACGAGGTTGCGATCCACTTCACGGGACACTTGGGCCTGCTCTTCCGAGGCGCTGGCGATGACCAGGTTGCGCTCGTTGATCAAGCTGATCGACTGGGTGATCTGCTCCAGGGCCACACCGGCCGCGCGGGCCAGCTCCAGGGTGGTCTGGGTGCGTTGGTTGCTCTGTTGCATTGATTGCACGGCTTCACCGGTACCGCTCTGGATGCCGGCGACCATCTTTTCAATTTCCTGAGTCGATTGCGCAGTGCGGTGCGCCAAGGCGCGGACTTCGTCGGCCACCACCGCAAACCCACGCCCGGCTTCACCGGCGCGCGCGGCTTCAATCGCTGCGTTCAGCGCCAGCAGGTTGGTCTGTTCGGCAATCGCGCGGATCACGTCGAGCACCTTGCCGATATCACGGCCCTGGGTTGCCAGGCCTTCAATCATCAACGCAGTGTTTTGCACGTCCTGGGTCATGGTCTGGATTGCACCGACGGTTTCCACCACGCGGTCACGCCCTTCCCGCGCCGCCTGGTTGGACTGGCTGGAAGCTTCGGAGGTGGACACCGCATTGCGCGCCACTTCTTCGACAGCGGCGGTCATCTCGTTGACGGCCGTGGCGGCCTGGTCGATTTCGTTGTTTTGCTGTTGCAGGCCTTTGGAGGCTTCTTCGGTGACCGCACTGAGCTCTTCGGCGGCAGACGCCAGTTGCGTGGCCGAGCCGGCGATGTGCTGGATGGTCTGGCGCAGGTTGGTTTGCATCGCCGACAAGGCGCCCAGCAGGCGCGCAGGCTCGTCCTTGCCGGCATCTTCGATAACTTTGGTGAGGTTGCCACCGGCAATGGTTTCGGCCACTTCCAACGCTTTGCGCAGCGGCGTGACGATGCTGCGGGTCAGCAGCCAGGCGAGCAGTACCGTCATGAGCGCCGCCGCGACGGCCACAATGACGATGCCCGTCACCGCCTGCTGGTAGCTGCCTTCAGCTTCCCGGCCGGCCGTGTCGGCATCGGCACTGTTGATGGCGATCAGTTTGTTCAGTTGCTCGCCCATCAGGTCGGTGCCGTCCTTGATGCGCGTATTGATGAGGGTGCGCATGTCCTCGACTTTATTCTGCTGGGACAACGACATCATTTCAGCCTGGGCGGCCAGATAGCTGTCGAGCGTGGCGGTGAAAGACTTGTATAAAGCAGCCTCATCAGCACCCGCCGGCAAAACGGCATAGGCGCTCTGGGCCTGCTTGACCTTGTCGACCAGCACGGCCACGCGGGTTTTGGCCTCTTCGAGCGCGGCCGGCTCGCGGTTGATCAAGATGCGGAACGAGAGAATGCGCAAGCGCAGTACGTTCTCGGTCATGTTGCCGAGTAACTTCACGCTGGGTAACTGGTTGGTCCCCATATCTACTGAGGCCTGGCGGATCGTACCCATGCGGTTGACCGCAAACACGCCAAGAATCACAACGAGCAATGCAATGAACGCAAAACCGAGAAAAGCGCGAGGTGCAATATTCAGATTACGAAGGGACATAGCGGTGCTCTCAAGAAGTAGTGTTGGCGCGCATCCCTGCCGCGACACGATCCGTTAGCGGCAACGCGCGTCTCGGACCGTCAGGCGCCACTGTTTTAATTGGTGTGTGGGCCTATTCAGGCTATCGGCAGGCTTGAGAAATTAATCGGTACATTTCGAAATATTTTTTCACACTTCTGACAGCCGACACTTTCTGGCATCCTGCGCCTCCATTTTCTGACCCGAGCCTGCACTTTGTCTGACGCTCAAGCTCCCCGCCCCCGCTATAAATCCGACCTGATCTACGGCCTGGAAGACCGCCCGCACTTCACCGCGGCGATTTTTGCCGCGCTGCAACATGTGCTGGCCAGCTTCGTCGGCATCATTACGCCCACGCTGATCGTCGGCGGCGTACTCGGCCTGGAAAGCGAGGTGCCCTACCTGGTGAGCATGGCGCTGTTCGTGTCCGGGCTTGGCACCTTTGTGCAGGCGCGCACATTCGGCCCGGTGGGTTCCGGCCTGTTGTGCCTGCAAGGCACCAGTTTTTCGTTTATCAGCGTGATCCTCAGCGCCGGGTTCATGGTCAAGGCGCGGGGCGGTGGCACCGACGAGATTCTCTCGACGATTTTTGGCATCTGTTTTTTCGCCGCGTTTATCGAGGTGGTGCTCAGCCAGTTCATCGGCAAGCTGCGCAAGCTGATTACTCCAGTGGTCACCGGCACCATCATTACCTTGATGGGTTTGTCGCTGATCAAGGTAGCCGTCACCGACATGGCCGGCGGCTTTGGGGCAAGCGACCTGGGTGCAGCGGGCAACATGGGGCTGGCAGCTCTGGTGCTGTTGACCATCGTGGTCCTCAACCGCTTCAGCAACCCGTTCCTGCGCCTGGGCTCGATCGTGATCGGCTTGACCCTGGGTTTTGTCGTTGCCTGGATGATGGGCCGTGTGGATTTGGCCGCCCTGCCCCAGGTGCCGTTGATCAGCGTGCCGGTGCCGTTCAAGTACGGGTTCTCGTTCGATTGGGTGGCGTTTATCCCGGTGGCGGTGATCTTTTTGATTTCGCCGCTGGAGGCTGCCGGAGACCTGACCGCCAACTCGATGATTTCCCAGCAGCCGGTCAAAGGCCCGCTGTACATCAAGCGCATCAAGTCCGGCCTGTTGGCCGACGGCCTCAACTCGGCGATGGCAGCCACGTTCAACAGCCTGCCAATGGTGACCTTCGCCCAGAACAACGGCGTGATCCAGCTTACCGGCGTGGCCAGCCGCTATGTCGCGTACTTTATCGCCGGCCTGCTGGTGCTGCTGGGGCTGTTCCCGATGATCGGCGCGGTGCTGCAACTGATGCCCAAACCGGTATTGGGCGGTGCCACGCTGATCATGTTCGGCACCGTGGCCGTGGCCGGGATCAAGATCCTCGCCGAAGCCGGGCTGCACCGGCGCAATGTGCTGATCGTGGCGATCTCCCTGGGGATGGGCCTGGGTGTGGCTGCTGTACCGCAAGTGCTGCGCGACCTGCCCAAGGCGCTGCACAACATCTTTGAATCGCCGATCACGGTGGGCGCGTTCTGTGCAATCCTGCTGAACATTTTCTTGCCGGAGGAGTTCTTAGAGCTGGAAGAGGATGAATTTGATCCGGAGTCCTCTACCCTCAAGGTCATGCAGGATCCGGACGTCACGAAATAGGAGCACCTTTGTTATGCGCAAGCTCATGGTTCTATCGTTACTGCTGCTGACCTTGAGCGCCTGTGCGCTGTTCCCCAATCGCGACCCGGTCAATATCAGTGTGGTGGGTATCGAGCCGCTGCAAAGCCAGGACCTGGAAGTGCGTTTCGCCGTGAAGCTGCGGGTGCAAAACCCCAATGAAACGGCGATCGACTACAGTGGTGTGGCCCTGGACCTGGACGTGAATGGGCGCCCATTGGCGTCCGGCGTGAGCGATCAGGCCGGAAGCATCCCACGCTTTTCCGAGACAGTGCTGATGGTGCCGGTGAGCGTTTCGGCGTTTTCTGTGCTGCGTCAGACCTTGGGTCTCAGCCAGACCCAAAGCCTGAACAACCTGCCTTACACACTGCGCGGCAAACTCGCAGGTGGCCTGTTCGGTACCATGCGCTTTGTGGAACGCGGCACCCTGGACCTGCCCAACACTGCGACCTGGTAACGGCCATGCAACCGACGTTGTTTACTCAAAGACTGATCCTGCACCCATTGACCCTGGAGGATGCCGAGGACACCCAGGCGCAATTCGCGCACTGGGACGTGGTGCGTTACCTGTCTGCCGAGGTGCCCTGGCCGTACCCGGCGGACGGCGCTCGCCGCTACCTGGAACAGGTGGCCTTGCCGGGCATGGCCCGTGGCGACCAATGGCACTGGTCGATCCGCCTCAAACACGCGCCGCAACAGTTGATCGGCAATATCAACTTGACGGACGAGCAAGACGACAACCGAGGGTTCTGGCTGGGCCCGCAATGGCAAGGCCAGGGCTTTATGACTGAAGCCTGTGCGGCGGTGACGGAGTACTGGTTCGATGTGCTTAAACGCCCGCGGATGCGCGTGCCCAAGGCTGCGCCTAACCTGGCGTCGCGGCGGATTTCCGAGCGCACCGGGATGCGCCTGATCCGCACGCAGATGGGTGAGTTTGTAGAAGGTACGTTGCCACGCGACATTTGGGAGATTACCCGCGAAGAGTGGTTGGCATTCAGATCTTCCAAACGCTGAAGATCTGATGTGGGAGCTGGCTTGCCTGCGATGCAGACACCTCGGTACATCAGGCACACCGAGTTGAGGCCATCGCAGGCAAGCCAGTTCCCACATTTTTACCGTGTTTAATCAGTCAGTGTGCGCACGCCCGGCTTGGCGCGTTCATCCACCACCAACTCGAATATGTCCGGCCGCGCGTAATGCCCCACCACATCGTAGTCATAGCGCGCCTGCACCAAATCATCGGTGTTGATCTGCGCGGTCAGCAAGCCCTCTTCACCCACCAGTGGGCCTGCCAGGATGTCACCCATCGGCCCGACGATCACACTGCCGCCGGCGATCAACGGACGCTCTGACGGCCAGTTGGCAACCTGCGTGCCCAGCGCCTCGGGCGAAGCCTGCACCTGGCAGGCACTCACCACAAAGCAGCGGCCTTCATGGGCGATGTGGCGCATGCTCACTTGCCACATTTCACGCTCATCGACCGTCGGCGCGCACCACACTTGCACGCCTTTGGCGTACATCGCCGTGCGCAGCAGCGGCATCATGTTTTCCCAGCACACCGCGCCGCCCAAACGCCCAACTTGCGCGTCGATCACCGGCAAGGCCGAGCCATCGCCCCTGCCCCATATCAGCCGCTCAGTGCCTGTGGGCATCAACTTGCGGTGCTTGGCCACCAGGCCGCCGGTGGGTTCGAAATACAGCACGGTGCAATACAGCGTGCTGCCACTGCGTTCGATCACGCCGAGTACCAGGCTGGCGCCGGTGCGTGCGGACAAGCCAGCAAGCGCCTCGGTCTCGGCGCCCGGCACATCGATGGCATTGGCAAAATAGCGTGCAAAGGCTTCGCGCCCCTCCGGCAAGCGGTAGCCCAACTGCGTGCCGAAGGTTTCGCCCTTCGGATAACCGCCGAGCAACGCTTCGGGCATCACCACCAATTGCGCGCCACTGCGCACAATCGCGTCCTCATAGGTGAGGATCTGCGCCAGGGTGTCAGCCTTGCCACCCGGCAAGGATCCGATCTGCAACGCCGCCACGGTAGAAATGGGCATCAGGTTCACTCCAGTTAAAGGGGTTGCCCATTCTCCGGCGAGGGGCAATCATGAATAAAGCCCCCATCAGTGCTAAATGATATGAGCCAAATAAATATCGCCCAAGTTGACTTGAACCTGCTGAAAACCTTCGAAGCCTTGCACGACGAGTCCAGCGCCAGCCGCGCAGCCTTGCGCCTGGGCGTCACGCAATCGGCGATCAGCGCCGGCCTGCGGCGGTTACGTGACGTGTACGGCGACCCACTGTTCGTGCGCACCGGGCGTGGGCTGGCGCCGACCTTGCGTGCCAATCAGTTGAAACCGGTGATCAGCGAGGCACTGGACCGTTGTCGGCAGAGCCTGGCAATGATCAACCCGGCCAACCCGAACTATCAGGGCCGCTCGGTGGTGTTGGGCATGTCCGATGACTTCGAGATTGCCCATGGCCGGCGGCTGATGGCCGAAATTGCCCGGCGCGCGCCGAATCTGCGGGTGATTTTCCGCCAGACCCACAGCCAAATCGTGGCAGGCGCCCTGCTCGAGCGCAGCCTGGACCTGGCGATCACCGCCGGCGGCTTTGCCGAGCGCAGGTTGAGCCGGCACGTGCTGGGCGAAGGCGATTACCGCTGCCTGGTCGACCCACACAGCCTGGCGCCGGGCCAAGACGGCATCAGCCTGGAGGAATTCGTGGCACGCGAACATGTACTGGTGTCGTCGGGCGGGTTTATCGGGATTACCGATGAAGGGTTGGCGGCTAAAGGGTTGAGCCGCCAGGTGTGTGCGTCCACCAGTCACTTTGCCGGGCTGCCGTTTTTGCTCAAGGGCAGCGCGGCGGTGGCGACGATTCCCGGGCATGCTGCCGAAGCGATTGCGCAGATGACCGGCTTGCGCGTACTGACTTGCCCACTGGCGTTGCCACGCTACCCGGTGGAGCTGGGTTGGCGTACCCAGGCGCAGTTGGATCCGCTGTTACTCAAAGTGCGTGAAGCGATTGTGGCCAGCTTTACTTAGCGGCGGCCATCAGCTTGTTGACTTCGCTGCGCACCATGTTGGAAAACTCCGGCGGCGACATGCCGTCCAGCTCGGCACGGACCCATTCGGCCCACTTGCCCTTACGCTTGGCACGCTCGCCGAACAAACGCGCAGCTTCGCCCTTGGCCTTACCCAGGTTGGTTTGCCACAGATCGTAAAGGCGTGACTTTTCATCTTCCAGTTCGGCGCGTTCGGCAAGGGTTTTGTTGGCCAGATTGAAGCTCATGTTGAATTACCTGCTGCACAAATAGGTGACATCTTACACTGTAGGTCGAAATATCCTGATCCGGATTTTGCCCGTAAGCCGCTCACGGCAAAAAAACTGCAACTTTTAGCCAAGCCCGACACTCCATTGTTCACTGCCACATTCACTCGCAAGGAGTCACACAATGGCCCGCAAAACTGCCGCCCAAGCTGTCGAAGATCAAATCAAGGATCAAGCTTTCAGTGAACTGACGGCCTTGATCGAAGAGTCGGACAAGCTGCTCAAAAGCAGCGCTTCGCTGGTAGGCGAAGAAGGTGAAACGCTGCGTGAGCAGGTCGCTATCAAGCTCAAGCAAGCGCTGGACTCGGTGTCCAACGTGCGTGAACGCAGCAAACCGGTGGTGGACGCCACCGAAAACTATATCGGTGGCCATCCATGGCAGACGGTGGCCATTTCCGCAGGCTTTGGCCTGGTGGTCGGCCTTTTGTTGGGTCGTCGCGGCTAAACCACAGGGGCTGCGCTGATAGCGCAGCCCCTTTTATGCTTCTGCCAGTGCCTGCAACTGCTTGAGCTCCTGCGCATCAATCTCGATGCCTGTTTCCTGCGACTTCGCCCGTGCGCGATGACGTCGATCCCCCGGCAACCGCCGCAACCCCGCCGCATGCATCTGTCGCACCAGTTCCTGGCTGCGCTCGGCAAAGCCTTGCCCGGCGGTTTTGCCGGGGTCAATCACGATCAGCAATTGGCCGGTCCATGGTGTGCGCGCGCCGGGATGATCGGCCCAATCGAATTCGAACGAAAAATTGCCGCCCGTCAGCGCCGCCGCCAGCAACTCGACCATCATCGACAGCGCTGACCCCTTGTGGCCGCCGAACGGTAACAGCGCGCCGCCTTCAAGAATGGCTTTCGGATCTTGGGTCGGTTGGCCCAAGCTGTCCACGCCCATGCCCGGCGGCAAACGCTCGCCCTTGCGTGCTGCGATCTGCACGTCACCATGGGCAATGGCACTGGTGGCCAGGTCAAACACGATGGGTGGCCCATCGGCGCGCGGCGCGGCAAAAGCAATAGGGTTGGTGCCGAACAGCGGTCGATCCGCGCCATGGGGCACCACGCAGGTCATGCTGTTGACCACGCTGAGCGCTACCAGACCTTCTTCGGCAAAAGGTTCGACATCGGGCCATAAAGCCGCAAAGTGATGGGAGTTTCGAATCGCCAGCAGCGCGATCCCGGCGCTGCGCGCCTTGCGCACTAACAGCGAGCGCGCGGCCTCCAGTGCTGGTTGGGCAAAGCCGTTATCGGCATCCACACGCACAAAGCCTGAGGCCACATCCTCAACCACGGGCACCGCCTTGCCATTGACCCAGCCGCTGTTGAGCGTCGACACATACCCTGGAATGCGAAACACGCCGTGGCTATGCGCGCCGTCACGTTCAGCGCTGGCGCAATTGTGCGCAAGGATCGCCGCCACTTGCGGTGACGTACCGTGCCGCACAAAAACCTGTTGTAGCAGGGCCACTAACTCGGTGAAGCCGATTGCGGTTGAAGCCTTGGCAACTGTCGGAGACTGCGCAGACATTTGAAGCTCCGTTTTTATGATGGCGTTTTTATGATTAGGAGAGGCAACGAATGGACATTCAAGTGTTCGATTAAACACCACGCACTGTGCCTGCTGTCAACTTGCGACGGGCCTCAATAGTTACCCCCGCCCTCCGGTCACGCCTCCCTAGCCTGTCACTCCCCTACTTAACGGAGCAAGCCCATGACCGGCGTAACCCCCGCATATTTTTTTGACGAATTCCTGCTGCCGATTAAAAGAAACGCGCCGACCGACCGTGAGCGCGCGCTGGGGCTGACCGTCAAAGACCTCGATTGGCTGCACACGGTGTACCAAGCCAGCGATGCCGCACGTAACGACCCCGAACGGCAAACCTACCCCATGCGCGTCGAAAGACTGCTGATCAATGTATCGGGCCAGCCGCCTTTTCCACTTGCCGGCGCCTTTCTGATGAGCCCTGCCCCGGACGACGGCAAAGCACTGCTTTACACGCCTTATGGTGGTATTCAGGTGTTTGACGACCACGCCAGCCTGCTGGTCGACGTCGCCGAGCAACTGGCGGATGCGGTGCAGCGTGTCCAATTGCTGAGCTTTCTGTCGATTGCACAGCGCAACGCCTTGCCCGCCAGTACGCCGATAACGCTGACCGCCACCCTTGTCGAAGGCGCCGTCATGCAAGACCAGGAGCAAGCCCTGGAGGCCTGCCAGCAAGACAACGTGCGCGTCGTACTGGAGCAACTGCAGACGACGCCCACGCTGTACGGCATGCTTGACACGCTGCTCAGCATCATGGCGCGCTCGTACTTTCCCAACCTGGATCAACGCGATACACGGGTCGATTTTTTTATCCAGGACCCGGCAGGCGGTCAGCGACGCTGGGTCAATTCCCTGCCATTGAGCGAAGCGTTCCTGCAGTTTTATGTGAGACATGCCTGGCCCCAGGACCAGATCCGTGAATATTTCAACCCGAAACACGTCACCAGCGCCTTCACCCCGGTAGAACGCGAACAAGATCAGCAGTACTGGGAAACCCTGATCAAAGAAACATCCGGCAGCTTGTCAAAACTGCTGGACAGCCTGCTGAAGACTTATTGGAACGAGGACATCGGCAACGAAACCTCACGCCTGAAACTCTTCACCCAGGTCATGGCGGATAAATTTCGCCTGGATGTCTTGCTCAAGCGTCAGGCGCAAATTCTCAACGCCGACGAAAGCCACACCCTTCAGGCATTGTTTCTACCAGACCAAGGCGCCCGCAACGCCCACGCCAACGAACTAAGCGTGGAAAAAGTACGCCTGCATGCGCCCTACCAGCACTATGTGGAACTGGCCAGCACGCTATTGATCAGCGAGAGCCACGCCTACCTGTACACGCAGTCGCGTGGGGTACAAGTACTCAAAGACATGGAAGATCTCAAAGACACGCTATTGAGCATGCTCAAGGCCGCTGGCCACGAAGATGAACTGCTCAATTTCCTGTCGCTGGATGAGCGCGACACCTTTATTGGCCTGGATCAGATTAACATCGCCGCCCAACCCATTGCGGGTGACGTTTTTGCCGGCATGGTCGAAGACATTGCGGGCAAGCAGATCAGTAATATGAACCACGCACTGGACCTTTACCGACGCAGTGATGGCCAGATAAATCTGGATGCGCTGCTCGATTGCGCACTGGACATACGCACGATGCTGGACAGCCGCCTCGCAACGCTGGAAACCGCAGGGCGCTGGACGGCGCACCCGGTCACCAGCGGCAACGACCGGCCATCCACCGTGCGGGCAGAGCACGCCAAGGTGCAGCTACGGCGCCTCAGTGCCACTGAAGATGCACTGGCCACAGAGCGCAAACAACAGCCGACATTACGCTCAATGGTCACCCTCGCCCTGAATGCAGAAATGCAATCACAACGCCTGGCGCTCAAGGCCGACGAGGTCTATATCAACACTTATCCCACCCGCGCCCAAGAGCGCGAAGAGCGTCCTTCGTTGACGTCTGTGAGCATGGTTGAACACTTCATTGAACGCCTGAGCGATGAAGCCTCGCGCGTTCCCAACAGTGTCACAAGCGGGTTTTACAGCAAGCTCGAGCCGCATCTGGCGCAGAAGTTACCCAGCATGACCCTGAGTACTTTCAACATGATCAATGATCAAGTCTTGAAGGTGTTTGCCAACCACGAGATGCGCCAGCTTCCATTGCTGTTCCTCAGCAACATGAGCAAAAAACAGGCGCACTCGATGCTGCTTGGGTTGCGCAGTGAAGCCGAACTGAGACTGCTGGGTAAAACACTGTCGCCCAGCAACCAGGCGGTGATTGACACCGTTCTACGCACCGACAGCCTTGTGCGCTTGACCCGCCACGGCCTGAACGGCTTTCTTCCGGACGCCTACACCTTGACACTGAACATTGGCACATCCGACACCGCCCATGCGCTTGCCAACCTGTTTGTGCTGACTGAACGCGGAGGCATCGACCCGCAGCGTTCGGGCCAGGCGGTGCTCTGGACGCCTCGGCGCGGGTATGAGGTATTCGCCTCGGTGCAAGCCTTGCGCGAGGAGATGAGTCAGCGCCTGGAGCACCCGATCAAGCGCTTGCCCCTGTTGGAAAACCTGGCTATTTCCTTGCGTGCGCCGCATCAGGCATATGGTCTGGGGCCACTGCAACGCATTGACGACAACTTGCTGGATAATCGTCTGAAAACCTACAGCGATTTCGTCATGGACGGTATCGACCAATTGCTTGCGAGCAAATGGGCCGCTCGCGCCTTGCAAAACCACATTGAAACGGCCTTGGAACACGCCGCGCCGACCAACCTTGCACGGGCCAGGGCGGTGGCGAGTGCCATGACCCATCAACAGGCTCTGCCCGTCTGGCTGGGTTTGGCACCCCCTCAGGATCAGCTTCATCAAGCCGAGCTGCTTGAGCAGTATCACAACAGTGCGCCTGACGAAAAAGACTACCTCAATGGCATCACCGCTATCGGCAAGCATGCGCACACGGCACTTCTGGCGTTGCTCAAGGCACGCTATCCCGAACAGCCACTGAACCCCGATGATGTAATGATCCCGTTGCATCAGGCGCTCGACGTGAATGTCTGCAGCCTGACCGACTTTGCTTTGCGGCATTGGCCCGACCTGGACGCCGAAAACATCCGCCCACGCTCACGCAACGCGACTGCCTTGCCGGCCACATTGGATGCCAGTGCCGTGGTGCAAATGGTGCGCCAACTGGACCTGAACAGCGCTTACCAGAAGTTGTTGCAAAGCCACCTGGACGCTAACACGGATGAAGGCCGTAAACGCCGAGGCCTGTATTGCCGACAGTTACCCTGGCAAACCCTGCAATACGCCCATGAGCAAAGGCTGCAGGAGCGGCTGACGGCGCAGGCACTGAGCCATGTTCAGCAGGTATTCGACATGCCGGACGCACTGGCGCGGGCTGAGCTCGACGGGGCAACGGCAATGTTCAGACCCTTGGAGTTGATTGCCACCGAAGGTGCTTCCCTGGCCAAGGTGCTGGGGATGTACTTGATTGGTCCCACAACCCGCAGCGCTGGGCCGCTGGTGCTGTACGCGCCCTACAGCGAAAACCATACACTCAAGGAGTATGCGAACGAGCAAGCGCTGCTGGATGAATTGACCAAGCCTGGAGAGCTTCAGGACTGGGTGGTGCTGCACCTGGAGGCGACGCATCAGGCAACCTACCGCAATTTGCTGCAAAACAACCGTCATCGCCCCCTCGATATCCGCCTGGCCTCGACCGTCGTCACCGGCAATGCCCTTCACTACCTGTTCGACGACAACACGCAGATATTGCTCAAAATGCTCGCCTGCCAATTCGAGAAAGGCGCGAAATCGCTCTGGGACAGGGTCATCTACCTGCTGCGCGAGGGCATCCCCGCAGCCGCTCAGTTCATGGCAGGAAAACTCGCGTATCCGCTGGCGGTGTGGCGAAGCTACAAAATGTTCAAACGTTCAGCCGATGCATTGCAGTTGCATCAGTGGAAGGCCGGCCTGAAGGATTTCATCATCGGCGTGGCTCATTTGGCCGCCCTGCACAATGAGCTTGAGGGCACCGAAGCCCCGCCGCCTACCGAAACGGAAGTATCACAAGCCAACCTGTCAGACGAAACCCTGCCCGCGGCCCCCCACCTGACGACCCTGGATATCACCGCACCCGCGCGTACCGGGTTGCAGCCTTTCGAAGCTCACGATGTCGCATTGAAGGACCTGGAACAGAGTGCTTCCAGCCATGTGTACATGGACAAGGCGAGCTTGAAAGACTATGTGCCACTGGCAGGCAAGGTGTACGCGGTGAAGAAAACCGCCGAGCGCTGGCGCCTGTCCAAGGATAAGCATGTGGGCGCGTATGTGGGCCGTAATTCACAAGGTAAATGGGTGCTGGACCTCAGCCTGCATAACCCGCGATATGGCAAAATCATGTCGCGCATGCACACGCGGGCCGGCGAACGGGCAGCGATCAATATCGAGGCGACGGGCATGCGCGAAATTGCCGCACTCTCGAGTTGGAAAGCCCAAGTCATCACAGAAGGGTTAAACGTTGCGATCTATTACACCGTCAATTGCAAACGCAACATCGTTCAGTTTGCAAAACAGCGTGCGCCCGATAGCCGGGCAGGCCGCTTTTTAGGTGAATTATTCGGTGTCGTCAGCCTGACACCTGGCCAGTTGAGCAGAGTCGAGAAAATAGTCGACCTGATATTGGATGAACTGAGCGATCCGACCCTGACCAGTGCCGACTCCAAGCGTTTTGTCAGTGGGACCAGCCGTGTCAGTGCAGCGCACCAATACGCGTTTGTCATTCCTGAAGACAGGGAGCGCAAGCTGTACCTGCTCAATCGGTTCTTTGATCCAGGTATGGACAGTTACCAGAACCGTTTGAATTCACCTTTTGACCTCTGCGCCCACGCCAGGGCGAGTACCCTGATTCACGAACTGACGCACTTGAAGCTCGAGACTGAAGACATCGCCTATCTTGACTCGATGCGGCCGTTCACCGACTTGATCAACGCGGCCAAACCGGGCGCCCAGATACTCAAAACAACCCTGGAGGACCTGCAAAGAACCGCGCTCTCCACCATGACGCCCGCGACGATGCTGTTCAAGACCTGGGATGATTACTCGGCGCAATGGGAAGACTATGGGCCTGACACTGCAACGGCTCACGTTAGACAAAAAGTCCTGAACACCACCGGCACCAAGGACCTCAAGGATGCCCGCGACGTCTTCATGAGTAACGCCGACAAACGCATTGACACGATTTTGGCCAATGCCGACTCAGTGACTTACTTGATTACGCACTTGGGTCGTGTTTTGGATCCGGGGGCTTGAGCAGCCCCCGCCAGTCGCGTCAGTCTTTCTGATCGCGCAGAACGTTGCCGGAGGCGCCATCGATACGCGCTTCATACACGATGCCATCGGACTTGCGCCCTTTGACTTCCCAGTAACCGTTGTCATCGGCTTCGGCTTTGTAGACCTCGACATAGCCGGCCTTGGTCTTGGCGGTTTCAATGGCTTTTTCGATGGTGATCCAGCCCGCGCCCGGCTTATCGGCCAGGGCGGCGCCGGCGCTGAGCAGTGCGGTGGTTGCACACAGGGCGACTAAGGTTTTCTTCAGCATATTCGTTCTCCATTGTGGGAATGACGGACTCGTGTCCTGTGTTTTCTGATGTTTCCAAACGAGAATAAGTTCCAATTGATGTGCAATCGCCATGACGGCTGTTCTCGCCATCCGCCTTGGGAGGTTAGAATGTGGGAAATCAGGACGGTTTAATGACTCAACAGCCCCTTTCAGAAGACGACTATGACGCGATCACCGATGCCGCCGCGCATTGGTGCATGCGCCTGCATGCCAGTGATTGCTCGGCGGGCGAGCGTCGGGCTTTTGAACAATGGCACGACGCCCATCCGCTGCATGCCTTTGAGTATGCGGCCATGCTGGAAATCTGGGACGTGGCTGACCACCTGCCACGCAGCGAACCTGCTGCGGTTGTGCTGCCGTTAAAACCGCGCAGCCGCTTGCGCACTTACGCGGTGGCCGCCGCGATATGCCTCGCCGCCCTGCCGCTGGCCGCCTTTACCGGCTGGGAAGCGGGCTGGTTGCCCAGTTCCTATGAGCATTTCGAAGCCGACACGGGCTTGCGCAAAGTCACCCTCGGCGACGGCAGCCTGGTTGAATTGAACCTGGGCACCGAACTGGTCTACAGCCATTACAAGGATGAACGCCGCGTAACCTTGAACAAGGGCGAAGCGTTTTTCAAAGTCACCCATGACCGCCTTCACCCGTTTATCGTCAAGGCGGGCGAAGGCCAGGTTCGGGTGACCGGCACTCAGTTCAACGTCTGGAAATATGAAGACCAGGTGCGGGTGATGTTGCTTGAAGGCTCGGTGCAGATTTCCAGTGACAAGCAGCACGCCAGCGTGCCCCTTACCCCAGGCATGCAGGCCACTTACAACCTGGGCGATGCCACCCCGCAAATCGCTGCGATTAACCCCAATGATTCAACCCTGGCCTGGCGCCAGGGCAAACTGGTACTCGACAACCTGGCCCTGACGGACGCGTTGCCGCTGATCAACCGCTACCTGAACAAACCGGTGATGCTGGCAGATGCCAGTACCGGGGCGATTCGCATCGGCGGCATCTACAACATCAACGAGGTCAACAACCTCGTGCCTTCCCTGCCCAAGGTACTGCCGGTCTACCTGACCCAGAACCAGGACGGCAACACGGTCCTCAATTCCATACCGCGTAAAGCCCCCAAGGGCTGAGTCTGCCAGCCGGCAACGGCGAGTTTGCTCGCGCCCAAGTGTCCATTTTTGAAACACCTCCCTCGCTTGAATCGCCCGCCCGGTGCGCATTCATGGCTTTGTCACGTGCAGTGTTACATCGCTGAGACACCCTTGAGGCGGGGCCGGGCATGCCCCTTGACGGCGACACTGTTTCAACCCTGAAACAGCACCGCCATCACTTTGCCTCGTTTTATCTCCAACCCTCTGAATATAAACAATAAATAAAAAGCGGCACGCGTTCTGCTCTGTTCCTGATAACGCTGTTTAGGGTCAGCGTGAAGAACAAGGAACACTGCCATGGACACACACAATAAGGGCTCACTGAGCCTCCTGCTGATCAGCTGTGCACTGAGTGCCAGCGTGAGCGTTCCAGTGCTTGCGGCCGGTGATGGTGTGATCGTGGTTGAACGCCAGGTTCAACCTTATGCAATCGGTCGCTCACGCGGCCAAGACCCCTACCCCAATACCGTGAATGCCAACCCATCGGCCCAAGTCAATCGCGCCATGAACCATGAGCTCAGCGATAACGACATTGCCGGTATCAGCAGCGGTTCCAGCATTACGCGCAGCATCATGCCAAACGGTGACATTACCGGTTTGAACTCGCTCGGTGGCGCCAACAACCTCGGCGCAGCGGGAGCAGCCGGCCACGGCAGTAGCGGCAGCGGTATTGCAGGCACGGTCAACGGTGCGATATCCAGCGGGCTCGCCCCTCTGAACAACATCAGCGGCATGGTGGGGGGAGCAATGAAATGAACCACTCCTGGATGCTTCTAGCAGCGCTCGGTTGCACGGCGGCGATGGCCGACAGCAATAACAACGCAACCATTGATAACTCGGGCCAGCAGTACAACGGTGTGGTGACGATCAACCAGGCCGCGGGTGACCAGCAACAACTGAGCAACAACGTCGCTATTGCGGTGGGCCACAATGCCCGGGCGAACATCGCCGTCACGCAAAAAATCAGCGGCGCGCCCACCGACCGCTCCCTGAACGCCAATGCTGCGATCCAGGGCAACTCCTTCAGTAATGGCAACGGTGCACTGAGTGTCAACCAGTCCGCCGGGGCCCAGAACCAGATGATCAATGCCGTGCGCATCAGCGTGAGTGCTGGCCCGCAAAGCATCGACGACAGCGTCATGTCGCAACAAAACGTTGCGCTTGCAACCGACTCAGGGTTGACCCCTACCACTGGCAGCCGCCAGGTCGTTACCAGCGACCAGGCCTTCACCGGCAGCCGTGGAGTGGTTCAGGTCAACCAGAGCGCCGGGGTGGGGAACCGAGTGGCTAACACCCTGAACTTACGACTCAACTGATGGAGCTGAGTCCATAGCTAGACCGTACCAACACTTAACCAACTAATTAGAAGCAAGGAGATACACCATGAAAACTTCAATGGCTCTTAAACCACTGGCTTTTGCTCTCGCTGCGCTCATGGCTGTTGCTGCTCAAGCGGGCGGTTATCACGCGCCTACCACGGCTGCTGCGACCACACAGGACGGTCAGAGCAACCATGGCAACGTGGTACTTAATGACAAAACCAAAAACAACGCCTCGGCCAATGATTCCTACAACAACATCAGTGGCGTGGCCAACGGCAACGTGCTGAGCGGCGACAACAACCAAGGCAAAAACGACGTTGCCATCGTTTCCGGGGATGCGGATTTCGTATTCGCCGCCACCGGTACCGCTCAATCGAACACCGGTAACTTTGTGGCCAACAGCGGCACTAGAAACAACGCTTCCCTTAACGACAGTGGCAACCACGCTTCAGGCGTGATTCAGCTGAACGCCGCATCGGGCACCTCCAACCAAGGCAGCAACAGCGTTGCAATTGCCTCGGGTAATGGCGACAGCGGTGCTGCAGCCGTCACTGGCGTGCAGGATGTGTCGGGCAACCTGACCCTCAACCTGGCCAGCGGCCACGGCTGGGGCAGCACCAAACCGGTGGTCAACAACGCCAGCGTGAACAACTCGATGAACTACAGCTCTGGGGTGTCGAACTCCAACGTTCTGTCGGGCAGCAACAACCAAGGTCAGAACAACGTAGCAATCACTCGCTTCTGATTCAGATCGGGCCTTGGCAACAAGGCCCTTTTTATTTCCAGTGTCCAGCAGGTCATACGATCATGCGCCTCACAGCTGCCCTCCTCTTGTTCGCACTCACCGGCCCGACCTGGGCGGCGCAAATGGCCGTTGTCATGCCAAACGGCGCGGTGGTGTACAAGAAGGTCGAAAGCATCCGCGAGCGCAAATTCGCCAACCTGGTGGAACAAAAAACCGATTTCAGCTGCGGCGCCGCCGCGCTGGCAACCATCCTGCGCCAAGCCTATTGGATGGACGTGGATGAAGACCACGTGATCAAGGGCATGCTGGTCAATGCCGACCAGAACCTGGTGCGCACCCAAGGCTTCTCAATGCTCGACATGAAGCGCTACCTGGAAAGCATCCACATGCGCGCCAAGGGCTACCGGATTACGCCTGAGGTACTCGTCACCGTGAAAGTGCCGGTGGTGGTGTTGCTGGACATTCGTGGCTACAAGCACTTTGTCGTGCTGCAACGGGCCGACAAAGACTGGGTGTATATCGGCGACCCCGTGCTGGGCAACAAGCGCTATGCCAAGAACGATTTCGTCAAGGGCTGGAACGGCATCGTGTTCGCGGTGATCGGTGAGGGTTACGACAAGGCCAACGCCTTGCTCACACCCCGTGCGCCGCTGACGGCCAAGAACCAGTTCAACGAGTTCAGCCCGGTACGCGACAGTGAATTGATGGACTTCGGTTTTATCCAGAGCGACTTCTTCTAGAAGCGCAATAAGGAGCAGGACGCTCCAGGAGCAAACGATGAACACTCGACGCTGGCTGACGGTCATGTGCCTGGCAGCCGCAGCACCTGCCTATGCTTCTTCGGCATTTAAGCCGATCGAGCTCAAGGACGCGGAAATGGCCGAGTTGCGCGGGCGCTATGTGATGCCCGGGCGGATTATCAGCTTTGGCATTGTGATGAGCAGCACCTGGACCAATGCCGCCGGCGCGACCGTGACCGGCACCGCCGACATGCAAGTCAACGCTTCCACCGTCACCCCGCAATTCTACGTGCAAATCACCGGTAACGACGGCACCGGCGTGATCAAACAGCCTGACGGCAAGGGCACCGTCGTCGGCGGTGCCGGCCTCGGCACCGGCCAGGGTGTCACGCAAAGCGTGCGCGCAGCGGGCGATGGCAACACGGCCAACAACGGCGTGGATATCAACGTGACGAAAAACGGCCTGGCGCCCGCCAACTACGTGCAGTCGGGTCAGGCATTGATTGCCGGCCAGCCGATCACCGGAGGCACAGCCGCCGGCCAAGTGACGGTCACGGCTAAAAACGGTGGCCTGCAAATGGCGCTCCAGGCCAATAACAATCAGGGCAATGTGGTGCAGCAAATCGGTGCCGGTAATGTGCTGCAAGGCACGGTTATTCAGGGCAACAGCAACTTCGTGAACAATATGACCCACCTTAATGTGGTCATGGGCAACAACGGTTTGAACAACATCACGCAGAACCTGAACCTGGATCAACTCAAAGGCCTACGCCCCTCCGGTTATTGAACTACGCTGAGCCTCGACACTTACGCATTAGAAAGGGACGGCTTATTTCATGCATCGATCTTTATCGTTACGTGCCGTGATTTGTTTGAGTACGCTCCTACCCGCTTCGGTGCTGTACGCCGCGCCGGATGCCGATATCGAAACACTGAAGCAGGAACTGCTGGAGCTCAAGCAACGTTATGAAGTGCAGCAAAAAGCACTGGCCGTATTGGAGCAACGCGTAAGGCAAGTGGAAGATCAGCCCGCAACACCTACGCCCAAACGCCTGGCCAAGTCGCCTGCAGACTTCCAGAAAGGCGGTACGACAGTGGCCGGCGTCGGCGCGGGCGCAGCGTCCGGCGGTGCAGCCGGTAACAGCTCGTACGGGCAAAGCCTGAAGGACGATTCCGCCCCGGCACAAAGTGTGAGCAACTTGTACAACGAGGCCAGCGGCTTTTTTGGCAATGGCAAGTTCAGCTTTGAAACCGGACTCACCTATGCCCGCTACGACGCGCGCCAATTGTCACTCAACGGCTTTCTGGCGTTGGACTCGATCTTCCTGGGCAATATCAACCTGGACCGGATCAAGTCGGACAGCTGGACCCTGGACCTCACCGGCCGCTACAACCTGGACAACCGTTGGCAGTTCGACCTGAACGTACCGGTGGTGTATCGCGAAGCGACCTACCAGTCCGGTGGCGCCGGCGGCGATGCCAAGAATACGTCGGAAGCCTCAGTCAGCCGCGACCCAACCATTGGTGATGTCAACTTCGGCATCGCCTATAAATTCCTCGATGAGAGCGCCAGCCTGCCGGATGCGGTGGTGTCGCTGCGGGTCAAGGCACCGACCGGCAAGGAACCCTATGGCATCAAGCTGATCGAGCAAGCCAGCAATAACAACCTCGCCGTGCCGGAAAGCCTGCCGACCGGCAACGGGGTGTGGTCGGTCACGCCAGGTATTTCGCTGGTCAAGACGTTCGACCCCGCCGTGCTGTTCGGCTCGCTCTCCTACACCCATAACTTCGAAGACTCGTTCAGCGATATCAGCCCCAATCTCAATCAGAAGATCCCTGGCAAAGTCAGCCTGGGTGACAGCTTCCAACTCGGTGTCGGGGTGGCCTTCGCGCTCAATGAGAAGATGAGCATGTCGTTCTCGGTGTCTGACCTGGTGCAACGTAAAAGCAAGGTCAAGCAGAGCGGCCAGGACTGGCAATCGGTGGTGTCCAGCGATGCCAACGCCGGGTATTTCAACGTGGGCATGACGATTGCGGCGTCGGATAACCTGACGATCGTACCGAACCTGTCGATTGGGATGACCGATGATGCGCCGGACTTTACGTTCAGCCTGAAATTCCCGTATTACTTTTAGCAGTAGTGGGACGCGGAGCGTCCCAGGCAGCAAGGAAAAGCCCCGCAACGATAAGGGTCGTTGCGGGGCTTTTCGGTTTACCCGCCCTAGCGGATCTGGTGTTTGTGCAGCAACCGGTAGAACGTCGGCCGGGACACGCCCAGCACGCGGGCCGCGATACTCATGTTATCGCTGTGCCGGTTGAGCACATCGCACAACGCCTGGCGTTCAGCGCGGTGCTTGTAATCTTCCAGTGTAGCCATCGGTGGCGCAATTGCCTGCTCGCACTGCAACCCCAGGTCACCGGCTTCGATCTGACGCCCTTCTGCCAATACCAGGCCACGGCGCACGCGGTTCGCCAATTCGCGCACGTTGCCCGGCCACGGGTGTTGGCCCAGGGCAACCAGAGCATCCTCACTGAAACTGCGCGGCCTGCGCCCGGTTTCCTGGCTGTAGAAACGTGAGAAATGGTTGGCCAGCATGGCCACATCGCCATGCCGCTCACGCAGCGGCGCGGTTATCACCTGCAGGACATTAAGCCGGTAATACAAGTCCTCGCGAAACGTGCCCTTCTCAACCGCCGCTTCCAGGTCCACGTGGGTCGCCGCCAGCACCCGCACATCCACCGGGATGGGCTGGCTGCCACCGACGCGCTCGATCTGCTTTTCCTGCAGGAAACGCAGCAAGTTGGCTTGCAGTTCCATTGGCAAGTCGCCGATCTCATCGAGAAACAAAGTGCCACCGTGGGCCGCTTCGATACGCCCGACCTTGCGCTGATGCGCGCCGGTGAACGCACCTTTTTCATGGCCAAACAGTTCGGACTGGATCAGGTGCTCGGGAATGGCACCGCAGTTGATCGCGACAAAGGGCTTGGCATGACGCTGGGATTGGCGATGCAGGGTCTTGGCCACCAGCTCTTTGCCGGTGCCGCTGTCGCCGCGAATCAGCACCGGCGACTCTGTAGGTGCCAGCTTGGCGAGTAATTTGCGCAGCTCACGAATGGGCCGGCTGTCGCCCAGCAGCTCGTGTTCCTGCGCGTCGATCAGTGTGTGGCCCTTGCCGCGCAAGCGGGCCATGCCGAATGCACGCCCTAGCGTGACCTGCACGCGTGCCACATCAAACGGCAAAGTGTGGAAGTCAAAAAACCATTCACAGACAAAATCACCGACATTTTGCAGGCGTAGTACATCCTGGCTGAGCACCGCGATCCATTCGGTGCCGCTGCGGCTGATCAATTCCTTGACGGCCTCCGGGCGCTCCAGGTGATAGGGCTGCAGGCGCAACAGCCCCACATCGCACGACCTGTCGCCTACGGCGCCGAGCGTGCAGCTGTCCACTTCCCACCCCGCACTGTGCAAACCAGGCAATAGCTGGTGGCAGTCGTCGCACGGGTCGACTACAAGCAAGCGTCGTTGGACAGGTGTAACAACCATGACTATTCCTTGGCGCCAAAATTGTTAAAGTTATTTATAAACAACGGTTTGTGCGGCCTGGCGCTAACACTAGCAAGTTATTGACGCAGCCTTTGTATTATTTCGCTATAAGTCTGGGCACAAAGCCATCTCGGCGTCGCTGGGGCCAAAAAATCAGGCGCGACCGCCACACTCAATGCGCTTTCAAAACAGCCGCTTACATGACGCCAATCACGAAAAGTTGAAATTTCTTGATCTAAGATGTGACCCGTACCCTGCCATCGTGCATCAGTACAAGTAACTCACCGTCTGGCTCGCCCAACCGACGGTACTTAAATGACTGGGCATTTAGAGAGAAGACCCACATGAACGCCCCGCTCCGCATCAACGAAGCTCTTTTGATCGCAGACCGTGCCTTCCAGCCCTTTCAGTGCGTGGCCTGGCACGATGGCAACGGCGCCCTCAGCCTGAGCGTCATCGACTGTACCAATACCCGCATCGGCAGCAAACAGCTGTCTTCGAGTACTTATACCGATCCGACTCAACTTGAGGATTTGTTGTTGCAGGCGCGTGCCGAACTCGACAAAGATGGCCATCAGTTGTTGTCGTGGACCATGCCCAAGTAAGACGCGGCAGTAACTTCCGATCATTGTATAACAATGATCGGAAGTTGAGCATCACAACGTAAGCGGCTTATCGCGGTACGAGAATAAAGCGCTCGATCGCTTCAGCTGCGCCGTCCTCGACATTGCTGCCGGTCACAACACTGGCTTGGCGCTTGACCGTTTCTTCCGCCTGCCCCATCGCAATCGACAAACCCGCCACTGCAAACATCGCCGGGTCATTGCCGCCGTCGCCGATAGCTGCCGTTTGTTCCATGCGCACACCAAGGTGCGCGGCCAAGGTTTTCAAGGCCTCGCCCTTGTTGGCGAGCATGGCCGTGACATCCAGGTACACCGGCTGCGAGCGTGATACCTGCGCCAGGCCCTGCACCTTGGGCTGCAACTGCGCTTCCAGCTCCACCAATAACTGCGTGTTGTTGCTGGCAGCAACGATCTTGTCGACCCGGTCCAGGTACGGCTCAAAACTCTCCACCACCACCGGCCCGTAGCCCAAGCCATCGGCTTCACGCTGCATCATCGGCCCAGGCGGATCACGGCGCAGCCAATCGCCGTCAGCGAACACCCAGACTTCCACATCCGGTTCGGCCGAAAACAGCGCCAGTGTCACCAACGCCGCCTCTGCCGGCAGATGATGGGCAACCAGGATGCTGCCATCCGGGTTGATCAACGTGCCGCCATTAAAACCCGCGACCGGCACATCAATACCGAACGTTTCGATAAGGTGCAGCATGGCCTTGGGCGGCCGCCCACTGGCCAGGCTGAAAAATACCCCCGCGTCACGCAACGCGCGGACAGTATCGGCAGTGCGCTGGCTAAGGCTATGGTCAGGATGCAACAAGGTCCCGTCTACATCACTGAGCACCAACTGGATGGGATGAATCGCTGCATCACTCATCCGAGGCTATGCCAGGTGCGACCATCGCGGGCCAGCAACTCGTCGGCGGCAGCGGGGCCGTCTTCTCCGGCCTTGTAAGCCTGAATCGCGTCATCCTGCTTCCAGGCATCCAGGAACGGCTGCACCGCACGCCAGCCATTTTCGATGTTGTCGGCGCGCTGGAACAAGGTCTGGTCGCCGGTCATGCAGTCGTAGATCAGGGTTTCATACCCGGTCGACGGCTGCATTTCGAAGAAGTCCTTGTAGTCGAAACCCAACTCGATATTGGCCATTTCCAGGGCCGGCCCGGGTTTTTTGGCCAACAGGTCGAACCACATACCTTCGTTTGGCTGGATCTGGATTTTAAGGTAGGTGGGCTTAAGCTCATCCACATCCGTGTCGCGGAACTGCGCATACGGCGCGTGCTTGAAGCAGATCACGATTTCGGTGTCACGGATGCTCATGCGCTTGCCAGTACGCAGGTAGAACGGCACGCCGACCCAACGCCAGTTGTCGATCATCACCTTGAGGGCGACAAACGTCTCAGTGCTGCTATCAGGCGCAACGTTGGCTTCTTCACGATAACCGGGCAACGACTTGCCGCCAATTTCGCCAGCGCTGTATTGGCCGCGTACCGAGTTGGCGCGCGCATCTTCCAACGACCACGGGCGGATCGCACCCACTACCTTGGCCTTTTCACCGCGCACCGCATCAGCGCCAAACGCCGCCGGCGGCTCCATGGCGACCATCGCCAGGAGCTGGAACAGGTGGTTGGGGACCATGTCGCGCAGGGTGCCGGTTTTCTCGAAGAAGTTACCCCGCGTTTCGACGCCGACGGTTTCCGCCGCAGTGATTTGCACGTGGTCGATGTAATGGTTGTTCCAGAACGCTTCGAACAGCACGTTGGAGAAACGGCTGATCAGGATGTTCTGCACCGTCTCCTTGCCCAGGTAATGGTCGATGCGATAGATCTGCTTCTCGCTCATCACCTTGAGCAGGCACGCGTTCAGCGCTTCGGCGGTGGCAAGGTCCGACCCGAAGGGTTTTTCGATCACCACACGACGGAAACCATCATCGGTCTCGTTGAGCAAGCCGGCACTGCCCAGGCGCTGCGCCACTTCACCGAAGAAGCGCGGTGCAGTCGCCAGGTAGAACACCGCGTTACCGGTGCCGCTGTCGGCGATCTTCTTGCCGATGTCGGCGTAGGTGCTGTCGTCGAGGAAATCGCCCTCGACGTAGCTGATGCCTTTGGCCAACTGCGCCCATAACGCGGGGTCCAGGGCGTTTTCGGCATTGCCCCGGACTTTGCTCGCGGCCTCGGTGCGAATGAAGTCTTCGAGTTTCTTGGCGAAGTCGGCATCACTGATAGCGTTGTGGTCAACGCCGACAATGCGCAGGCCGTCGCCCAGCAGCCCGTCACGACTCAGGTTGTACAGCGCCGGCATGAGCAGGCGCTTGACCAGGTCGCCATGGGCGCCAAACAGAAACAAGGTAGTGGGTGGAGCGGGTTCGGCCTTGGGTTTCTTGCCGTTAGCGGTCATTTTTTGGAAGTCTCCACATGGCCACCAAAGCCGAAGCGCATGGCAGACAGCATTTTGTCACCGTAGGTGCTCTGCTGACGGGAACGGAAGCGGGCGAACAACGAGGTGGACAGCACCGGTACCGGCACGGCTTGCTCCATGGCGGCTTCGATGGTCCAGCGGCCTTCGCCACTGTCGGCCACGGAACCGGAGTAGCCATCGAGTTTCGGGTCGGTGGCCAACGCGTCGGCGGTCAGGTCCAGCAACCAGGACGAGACCACGCTGCCACGGCGCCAGACTTCGGCGATATCGGCAACATTGAGGTCGAAGCGCTCGTGCTCCGGCAGGTTCTCCGAGTTTTTGGTCTTGAGGATGTCGAAGCCTTCAGCAAAGGCCTGCATCATCCCGTACTCGATGCCGTTGTGGATCATCTTCACGAAGTGCCCGGAACCGGCTGGGCCTGCATGGATGTAACCGTGTTCGGCACGGCTGTCGGCAGAGGCCGAACGGTCCTTGGTGCGCGGGATGCTGCCCAGGCCCGGTGCCAGGCTGGCGAAAATCGGGTCGAGGCGCTGCACGGTCTCGACGTCGCCGCCGATCATCATGCAGTAACCGCGCTCCAGGCCCCAGACGCCGCCGGAGGTGCCGACGTCAACGTAATGCAGGCCTTTTTCCGACAAGGCCTTGGCTCGGCGAATGTCATCTTTGTACATGGTGTTGCCGCCATCGATGATCACGTCACCGTCTTCGAGCAACTCACTGAGCGTATTAATGGTGTCTTCGGTGGGCGCGCCTGCCGGCAACATCACCCACACAGCGCGCGGCTTTTGCAGCCCGGCTACCAGGGCCTTCAGGTCGGCGACGCCGGTGGCGCCCTCCTCGCTCAAGCCTTTGACGAATGCTTCGTTACGGTCGTAAACAACGGTGGTATGCCCATTGAGCATCAGGCGCCGCGCAATGTTACCGCCCATGCGGCCTAGTCCGATAATCCCCAGTTGCATGTGCTGATGCTCCTAACTACTAAATAAATGTGTGACATAGTTTATAGCGCAATGAGGCTAATGAGGGTTAGTCCAGAGCGGATCGGTGTAGTTTCATGACAAAAAAACGCCATCGTTTCAGCATCACCGCTGAAAAAGTCACAGTGACCACCAAAAATAAAAAAGTTCCATTGCCCCGAAAAAGAATTCAGAATTGCTTTCGACTGTTGCCGAGAACCTCGATTGACGCGTTCCGGCACCGCGATCTACCGGCTATTTGCGAGGTAAGCAATGAGCACAGCACAGATGACCCGACCGCCACAGACCCTCTACGTGAGCGTGCGTCGCGATGAATTGCGCCAATTAAAAGAAGAACGCGATCAACTGCAGCAGGAGGTTCTGCGTCTGCGCGCACACCTTCAAGCACAGGTCAATCAGGCATCCGGCACCCAGCCTGCACTTTGCTGAACCTGAGCTGAACAAAGCCTTCAGAAATAACTCACGAAGTTTTCACATCCTCCTCCCGATACTCCCGCCGAATAGGGCCACGCACACGCGGCGGCCCACTGTCGCGCGCATTCCTGCGCAGCGACTGAGCAATTATCGGGTTGGAGTACTGGATGGCGATGTTCAAACGCAGCACCAAGTCTGCGAAAGGCTTTGATTGGGCCGGTCTTGGCTGGTTGTTCCTGTTTTTCTGGTATTTCTCGGGTATTACCCAACTCCTGATCCAACTGACCGGCACCTCCGGTTTCAGTGGTTTTCGCCAAGCCTTCTTCCTGAGCGCGTTCTGGCTCGCGCCGATGCTGCTGTTCCCAAAGCGCACGCGCTTGCTCGCGGGCTTGATCGGCGTGGTGCTGTGGGCGTGCTCGATGGCCAGCCTGGGTTATTTCTTCATTTACCAGCAGGAATTCTCGCAAAGCGTCATCTTCATCATGTTCGAGTCGAACATCTCTGAAGCCGGCGAATACGCGACCCAGTACTTCGCCTGGTGGATCGTGCTGGCATTCATCGCCCATACCGCAGTAGCCGTATTCCTGTGGACCCGCCTGCGCCCGGTTTACCTGCCGCGTGGCCAGGCGCTGCTGGCAGCCACCGCCATTGTGCTGGCCGTGATCGGTTACCCGCTGGTCAAGCAGATTGCAACCAACCCGACCATGGAATTGGCCATCGACGGTTTCGAAAGCCGCGTCGAACCGGCCGTGCCATGGCAGATGATCGTTGCCTACCGTCGCTACACCGAACAGCTCAACAGCATGCAGGGCATGCTCACCAGCGCCAGCAAGATCCCGCCCTTGAAGAACCTCAAGGACACCATGGCCGACCAGCCGTCGACCCTGGTGCTGGTAATCGGCGAATCCACCAACCGTCAGCGCATGAGCCTCTATGGCTACCCGCGCAACACCACGCCGGAACTGGACAAGCTGCGCGACCAATTGGCGGTGTTCGACAACGTCATTACTCCGCGGCCCTACACCATCGAAGCACTGCAGCAGGTGCTGACGTTTGCCGACGAAGAGAACCCGGACCTGTACCTGAAGACGCCCTCGATCGTCAGCGTGATGAAACAGGCCGGCTACAAGACCTACTGGATCACCAACCAGCAGACCATGACCAAGCGCAACACCATGCTCACCACCTTTTCCGAGCAGGCTGACGAGCAGGTGTACCTCAACAACAACCGCAACCAGAACGCCCGCCAATACGACGGCGACGTGCTGGCACCGTTCGCCAAGGCCCTGGCCGACCCCGCCGAGCGCAAGTTCATCGTGGTGCACCTGCTGGGCACTCACATGAGCTACCAGTACCGTTACCCGCCAACCTTCGACAAGTTCACCGATCGCCAGGGCGTACCGGCCGGCATCAGCGATGATCAGTTGCCGACCTACAACAGCTACGACAATGCGGTGCTGTACAACGATTTCGTGGTGTCGAGCCTGATCAAGGATTACGCCAAGACCGACCCGAACGGCTTTCTGCTGTACCTCTCGGACCACGGCGAAGATGTGTTCGACTCGGCCGGCCACAGTACCCTGGGCCGTAACGAAGGCAAACCGACGGCGCCGATGTACACCATCCCGTTTATGGCCTACGCCTCGCCGAAATGGCGCGAAACCCATGACTGGAGCTTTGCCAGCGATTTGCAGCGGCCTTACAGCAGCTCGCAGTTGATCCACACCTGGGCCGACCTGGCCGGGCTGAGCTTCGATGAATGGGACCGCAGCAAGAGCCTGGTGAACGACAGCTTCAAGCCACGCCCGTTGCTGATTGGTGACCCTTACATCGGCCAGAAAAAGGGTTTGATTGATTTCAGTCTGATCAAACCGAAGAAGTCAGACGCCTCCGAAGTGGTTGCTAAATAGCGTGAGCCTTGTAACAGAAAGATAACAATCATTCTCGTTTAAGCCTAAAGTTCCGCGCGCCCTTTCGTCTTTGAGCCAAGGCCTTCTCTTACTGAGAAGGCCGCAAAGACGACAAGGAGTCTGCCGCGATGTTCGCGCCCTTTACCCGTTCCATGACCCTCACCCTTGGCCTGTTCAGCGTCGCGCTGAGCCCGGACCTGCTGGCTGAAACCGACCCCGAGCCTGCCCCGCCACGCGCCCTTGAGCTGGGTGCCACCAGCATCACCGCCGAAGGCCTGGGCGCGACCACCGAACACACCGGGGCCTACACCACCGGTTCGATGAACACCGCCACCAAGCTGAACCTGTCGATCAAGGAAACCCCGCAATCGGTTTCGGTGATCACCCGTCAGCAGATGGATGACTTCAACCTCAATACCCTGACTGACGTGCTGCGCCAGACCACAGGCATAACGGTGCAACACCTGGACTCGGATCGGGTCGGCTACTCTTCCCGCGGCTACTCGATCAGCAACTACCAGGTCGACGGCATGCTCAGCACCTACGGGCGCATGAAGCCGGATGCCGACACCATCATCTACGACCGCATCGAGGTGGTGCGCGGTGCCACCGGACTGACTACCGGCGCGGGTGACCCCTCGGCCACGGTCAACATGATCCGCAAGCGCCCGACCGCAGACTGGCAAGCCAGGGCCGGCGTCAGCGGCGCCAGCCATGACAACTACTACAGCTACGTTGATGTGGGCGGCCCCCTGGCGTTTGATGGGCGACTGCGTGGACGCACGGTACTGGCCTATCGCGACAGCCAGTCCTATCGCGACAATTACGCCATGCAACGGGAGGTCGGCTACGGCATCCTCGAAGGCGACCTGACCGACGACACGGTGGTCGCCGTAGGCTTGGACTATCAGAACAAACATGTGCAAGGCACCTCTTGGGGCACCCTGCCCTACTGGAACAGCGATGGCAGCAAGGCGCGACTGTCACGCTCGGCCAACATGGCTGCCGACTGGAGTTCCTGGCCACTCAAAGACAAGACCACCTTCGCCTCTATCGACCATAAACTGTCCGCTGACTGGCGACTCAAGGCGGCCTACACCCATCGCCAGAGTGATACTGATGGCAAGGTGTACTACGGCGGCGCCGGCTACCCCAACCCGGATGGCAGCGGCATGAACGCCTGGACCAACCAGATGGTCGGTACATCGAAAATGGACGTGGTGGACTTCAACCTTGCCGGGGCCTATTCATTGTTTGGCCGTGAACATGAGCTGATGGCAGGGTATGGCGAATCCGAGCAGCGAGACTCATCGCCGTTTCAGCGCTACAGCACACCCGAAGGTTATGAAAACATTCAGGACTGGCGGCACATGGGCGGTATCCCCAAGTTCCCCGACCGCACCACCGGCCTCAAAGGCGAACACAGCAGCAAAAAACAGAAAGCCGGTTACCTGGCAACGCGCCTGAGCCTCACCGACCAACTGCACGCTGTACTCGGCGGCCGCTATGGCAGTTGGGAAATCGAAAGCGTCTCGCCGCAGTACAACGACAATAACCAACTGACTCAATCGAGCAAAACTCGCCAGACCCACAACGATATGTGGACGCCGTATGCGGGGCTGCTCTACGACATCACCCCCGAGTACACCGTGTATGCCAGCTACACCGATATCTTCAACCCTCAGGATGAGCGCGATTCCAGCAAGAAGTACCTGGAGCCGGTGGTGGGCAGCAACTACGAAGTCGGGCTCAAGGGCAGCCTGCTCAATGAGCGCCTGAACCTGGCCACCGCGTACTTTTGGAGCACCCAGGATAACGTCGCCGAACTCGATAACAGCGCACCGCCGGATCCGGTCACGCGCGAGCAGTTCTACAAGTCGGGCGGCAAAGGCAACAAGGTCCAGGGCTTTGAGGTGGAAGCATCGGGCGAGGTCCTGCCAGACTGGAACCTGACAGCAGGCTACACCTACACCCACTCGGTCAATGGTGATAAACAGCGCAACAACACCGACCAGCCACTCAACCTGTTGAAACTATCGACGGCCTATCGCCTGCCGGGCCAATGGCGCGGGTTGACCGTAGGTGGCGCGGTTAACTGGCAGAGCGATTTCTACAAATTTGCCCCACGCCCTACCGGTGGCCGGGACAGTGACGGCCGGCTGATCACCGAAAGCACCAAGATCACCCAGCAGGCCTACACCGTGGTCAACCTGATGTCGCGCTATCAATTCGACGAACACGTTTCGGCGTCAGTTAACGTCAACAATCTATTTGATAAAAAATATTACGAACGCGTCGGTTTTTATAATGGCGTGTATTGGGGAGACCCACGCTCCATCACACTGGCACTGGATTGGCGGCTATAAACTGCATCCCCGAAGTTAACAAAAACGTTAACTTCGGGGCCGTTCCATGTTAATTCCCACTTAATAAGACAGCCCCATAGTCGCTCCATGAATCGGATCACGGAGCGATCGAACACCACTCACTCTTAATGGGAATACTGCCATGAAACTTTCGACCTTAATGCTTGCCGGCCTGATGAGCCTGACCTCCGTAGCCGCCTTCGCAGAGGGCGGTTCAGAGCGCTCGAAGGAGTTTTACAACAACTTCGCCTTCACCCAGCAGCAAATTCACGGCACCACGGACAAAACAGCACTGGCCGACGGCAAGTCTGTAAAGCCCGAACAAAACAGCGCTGAACAACAGCCTAACAGCTGATTTAATCTTTAGTTAATCTGCATGCCCCTATGCCAATCCGCTCCTTTGGCAAAGGTTAATTTGGCGCCATTTAATGGCGCCTTTTTTATGTTGCCTATATTAAGCGCAGTGATTAAAGCGGTTTGCTCCAGAAAAGCATACGGCCGTGGGCGGGGTCAAATATCGAATCATCAAAACCAAACTTGCGATAGGCCGCTTGCGCCACGTCATTGCCTTCGAGCACTTCCAGGGTGATCTTGCAGCAACCGCGCTGGCGGGCAATTTCCTCGACCTTGAGCAGCATTTTCTGGCTAAGCCCCAGGCCACGAAACTGATTCATCACCACCACATCGTGCACGTTGATCAGCGGGCGGCAGGCAAACGTCGAAAAACCTTCAAAGCAATTGATCAGACCCGCCGGCTCCCCGCCGACAAACGCCAGTACGCTGAACGCGTGGGGGCGCTTGGCCAGTTCGGCTGGCAGTTGCTGCAACAGATCGGCCGGCAAGGTGTGACCGCCACCCATCGGGTCTTCAGCGTAATGGTTAAGCACCAGGCCAATGGCTTCGGCATGCACGGGGTTGGTGTAGCTGGCTTGCAGCACCAGGATGTCTGGGGTGTCCATTTCCTTCCTCAATCACGACAACAAGGGAATCGGTTCCCTTTGAGGAGACAATTGTAAGCGGGGAGCCCGTCGCAGATGAAGGAGATTAGCTACAAATACCTGACGGAAATGACGAAGGTTGCGCCCACCAACAAGCACCACTGGCCTGGGATTTGTCCTAGGCGCCGAACCGCTGCAGTTGCATCTCTTGCAAACGACTCAAGGTGCGCCGGAACGCAAACTCCAGATAACCCTCGGTGTAAAGACTTGCCAACGGCACCTGGGCCTCGATAAACAGTGGCACCTTGCGGTCGTAGCACTCATCCACCAGCGCGATGAAGCGCCGCACACTGTCATCGTGTACCGACAATTCAGGCAACTCACGGTCACCGGCCATTACTCGCTGAACACCATCTTCGGTGCCACGGGCAATCCGTCCCGGACGTTTTTGTGCGCTCAGGTTGGGCACTTCACCCAGCAGGATCGCCTTGTAGCGATCGCACAGCAGCATAAAGTCCATCGCTGCCAAGGGTTGCTCGCACAAATCGGCGTACCGGCACCAGAGCACCGTGTCGCTGGACTGCACCGCCACTATCGAACGGTACCCGACGCTGACCACGCCGCTGCCGGTCACCCGGCCTTCGCTTAACTGTTTGAACAGTGTCGCGAGCGCTTGTGGCTGATTGACCCAATAGCGCTGCAGCCCCACACCTGGATGCAAACGGTGATCTTCACCACCGTCCACTGCCACCACGTGCATATGTTGCTTGAGCGCCTCAATACCCGGCAAGAATCGCTCGCGGTTGAAGCCGCCTGCGTACAGCTCGTCCGGTGGTTGGTTGGAGGTGCAGACCATGACCACGCCCTCCTCGAACATCACCTGGAACAGCCGGCCGAGAATGATCGCATCACCGATGTCGCTGACGAACAGTTCGTCGAAACACAACACGCGCACGTCCTGGCTGAGTTCGCGCGCCAAAGCCTGCAAGGGGTCATGGATGCCACTGAGCTGGAAAGATCGCTTATGCACCCAGCCCATGAAGTGATGAAAATGCTGGCGCCGCGCAGGTACACGCAAGCTGTGATAGAACTGATCCATCAGCCAGGTCTTGCCCCGGCCCACTGGCCCCCACAGGTAAACCCCGGGAATCGGCAAGCGGCCGTGGTGCAAGGCCTCAAAGCAGGTTTGCAGGGCTTGCACCGCCCGGCACTGGGCGTCGTCGGGCACGAAGCCTTGCTGGGCGATGGCGTATTGGTAGGCGGCAAGCGGCGAGTCGAAAGTCATGCGTGCCAGTATGACTTACAGCGAGATATCCAGCCGTGAAATCTTGCCCTGTTCGTTCAGGCGGAAGGTATAACGCAGCTCCAAAGGGCTACCGGGGAAATTGCCGGAGACCCTGTTGCTGACCAATACCTTGCCGGTGCGATGCTGCACGTTGATCACTTCAACACGAGGCTGATAGCGACGCCCGGTGTCTTCAACCCAGCGGGCAATGGCTGTCGGACCAACTTGATGATCGCCTTCATCGAATACGTTGGCATCATCGGCAAAGCACTGGGCAATGGCTGAGGTGTCGCCGGTATTGGTCGCGGTTATGTAGGCTGCAATGGCGGGGGCTAACGCTGGAAAAGACATGGCACAGCTCCTTTTTAGTGATTTATGGCGCCATGCTAAGCCAGCCCTGTGTCAGTTTTTGTCAGGAGTGAACGATCCTGAATCATTGTGTTCCATCAACTTGCGCCAGCCGCGCAGCAGGTCGCTGCGCCGGCCAGGGTAACGCTCACCTCGGGCGTCAGCTGCGGCCACCCGGTCGGTGCGAAACGTACGGTAAGCGCCACGCAACTCGCACCAGGCCACGATCACACGGACCTCATTGAGAAACCCCAATGCCAACGGCCAGATCAACCGCTGGCTCTGGGTTTGGCTGGCGTCTGCGTAATCGATATGCAGCTTGGCCTGGTTGCGAATCGCCTCACGAAACACATTCAGCGGTACGCGATTTTCCGGGTAGCCAAACCCCGGCGGCCCCGGCAGCAGCGTGGGGTTACGCAAGGCTTCCTGCGCAACCGGGTCGAGCACATCGGCAATTTTTGCCAAGGCATTAGCCGCCGCACGACTGAGCACGTCGTCGCCGCGCTGGTCCACATAGCGTAACCCCAGCACGATGGCTTCAGTTTCCTCGGCGTTGAGCATCAATGGCGGCAAAAACAGCCCGCTGCGCAACACATAACCCACCCCCGCCTCACCAAAAATCGGCGCGCCGAGTGCCGTCAGCTCAGCGATATCGCGGTACAGCGTGCGCTCGGAGACTTCCAACTGCGCAGCCAGTACGGCCGCGGTCACCGGGCGCTTCTTGCCCCGCAGGGCCTGCAACAAGGTGAGTAAACGAGTGGTACGCGACACTTGGACCCCGCCGAAAAAGGAAAAAGTGCCGCAGCTTAGCAGAGCGTCCTGTCAGAAAATGTCAGCAGCAAAAAAGACCCTTGACCGAATAAATTACAAAACTCGGCAACAACCGCAAGAACATGGTGCGGGCGGTCGAAGAAAGCCTCAAACGCTTGAACACCGATCACATCGACCTGCTCTGGGCGCACATGAGCGACAACGTCACGCCGATGGAAGAGATACTGCGCAGCTTCGATGACTTGGTGCGCGCCGGCAAGATCCACTATGCCGGCCTGTCGAACGAGCAAGTGGCCCGCCTGGACACTGCCGGCGCAATTCCATTGGGCGTTCCCCACGGGATTATCTCGGAGCGCTTCGCGCTCGACCACGGCGCAGACACACCGCGCCCACCGGTTATTTGAGACGAAAAAAAACGGCCTGTTCAGGCTAATGCCAGCCAGTTAAGCGCTAGAACTGACAACCAGTAACCTGTGGCGAGGGAGCTTGCTCCCGCTGGGCCGGGCTGGCGCTCCAGCGCGAAGCGGCCCCTGCTCTTTGCTTTAAAAGCATGGGACTGCTACGCCGTCCAACGGGAGCAAGCTCCCTCGCCACAATTACCGGCTATGTCTTAATTGACTGGCATTAGCCCGTTCAGGCCGTTTTTTTATGCGCGCGGTTTACGCAAGGCTCTTGCTGACCACCTCGAATACATCGCTCGACAGCTCGCCGGAGGCACGAATGCGCTCAAGCTCCGCCTTCATCAGCGCTTGACGGGCGCTGTCGTATTTACGCCAGCGGGTCAACGGCGCCAACTGGCGCGAAGCAATCTGTGGGTTGAAGCCATTGAGCTGGATCACCAGGTCCGCCAGGAAGCGATAACCCGAGCCGTCTGCAGCATGGAAGTTGATCAGGTTCTGCCCGGCAAATGCACCCACCAGTGCGCGCACCTTGTTCGGGTTCTTGATGTTGAACGCCGAGTGCTCCATCAACGCCTTGACCCGCGCCAAACCACCCGGCAACGTGCTGCCCGCCTGCACGCTGAACCACTGGTCCATCACCAACGGGTTGTCCTTGAAGTTCTCGGCAAACACGGCCAACGCCTGGGCTTTTTCCGCCTCAAACGGCGAGTTCACCAGCACCGCCAATGCCGTGAGACGCTCGGTCATGTTATCGCTGGTGTCGAACTGGTCCAGCGTTGCGGCCAACACTTCAGGCTTGCCGCTGAGCATCAGGTACGACAGCGCGATGTTCTGCAAGGCGCGCCGCGCGAAGTGCTCGGCCGCCGCCACATAAGGCGTCTGCTTGGACAGCTCGCGATTGGCCTGGTAACGCAGCCACAGCGCTTCGAACAGGTTGTCAGCCAGTTGCTTGCGGGCGTACTCACGGGCGGCGTGGATGGCCTCCACATCCGCCACTTCGCTGATTTCCGTGAGGTAGGCCTCGCTTGGCAGCGAGAGCATTTCGGCGACCATGGCCTGGTCCAGGCTTTCATCGCTGAGCACCGTGCGCAGTGCGTCGATCAAACGCTGGTCCAACTTCAAGGCCTGGCCTTGCTGATGCTGGGCGATCAGCTCCTGCAACACCTGCACCGACAATTGCTGGCCGGCATCCCAGCGGTTGAAGCCATCGCTGTCGTGCTGCATCAGGAACATCAGTTGGTCGCGGTTGTACGGGAAGCTCAGTTTCACCGGCGCCGAGAAGCCGCGCAGCAGCGAAGGCAACGGCTTTTCTGCGATGTCGACGAAGGTGAAGGTCTGCTCCGCTTGCGTCA
Source organism: Pseudomonas sp. B19125 (assembly GCF_044218855.1). Taxonomy (NCBI): domain Bacteria; kingdom Pseudomonadati; phylum Pseudomonadota; class Gammaproteobacteria; order Pseudomonadales; family Pseudomonadaceae; genus Pseudomonas; species Pseudomonas sp. B19125. The sequence continues at coordinate 3,332,369 of NZ_CP162589.1, read as the reverse complement.
CCGAAATCACCCGCGACGTGCCGCCAGCCGCCGCTTCACCCGCCAGGCGCAAGGCGATAGCGGCGCCCTGCCCGTCCAGCAGGCCCAATTCCACCGGAATCACGAACGGCAGTTTCTCAACCTTGTCCGGCGTTTGCGGGCAGCTCTGGCGGAACGTCAGGCTGTAGGTTTTGGCTGCGGCATCAAACGACTCGCTTACCGCCAGACGCGGCGTACCGGCCTGGCTGTACCAGCGCTTGAACTGGCTGAGGTCGGCGCCGTTGGCGTCTTCCATGGCCTTGATGAAGTCGTCGCAGGTCACGGCCTGGCCGTCATGGCGTTCGAAGTACAGGTCGCTGCCTTTACGGAAGCCTTCAGCGCCGAGCAAGGTGTGGATCATGCCGACCACTTCCGAGCCCTTTTCGTATACGGTCAGGGTGTAGAAGTTGGAGATCTCGATAAAGCTGTCCGGGCGTACCGCGTGGGCCATCGGGCCGGCGTCTTCAGCGAACTGATGGGTGCGCAGGTACGCCACATCCTGGATGCGCTTGACCGTGGCCGAGTTCATGTCGGCGGAGAAGCCCGAGTCACGGAACACGGTGAAGCCTTCCTTGAGCGACAGCTGGAACCAGTCACGGCAGGTCACACGGTTGCCCGACCAGTTGTGGAAGTATTCGTGGGCAACAATCGCCTCGACGCGCTGGTGAGCGGCGTCGGTGGCGGTTTCGGCGCGGGCCAGCACGGCGCTGGAGTTGAAAATATTGAGGCCCTTGTTCTCCATGGCGCCCATGTTGAAGTCATTCACGGCCACGATCATGAAGATGTCGAGGTCGTACTCGCGACCGTAGGTTTCTTCGTCCCAGCGCATGGATTTTTTCAGGCTGGTCATGGCGTGCTGGCACTTGTCGATGTTTTCCGGCTCGACATAGATGCGCAGCGCCACTTCACGATTGGTCATGGTGGTGAAAGTGTCTTCAACGCACCACAAGTCACCGGCCACCAATGCAAACAGGTAGGCAGGTTTCTTGAACGGGTCTTCCCAGGTCGCCCAATGACGGCCGTCTTCGCCGGGGCCACTGGCAATCGGATTGCCGTTGGAGAGCAGCACCGGGTAGCTGTGTTGTTCGGCGATCACCGTGGTGGTGAAGGTGCTCATCACGTCCGGGCGGTCGAGGTAGTAAGTGATCTTGCGGAAACCTTCGGCCTCGCACTGGGTGCAGAACATGCCGCTGGATTTGTACAGGCCTTCCAGGGCAGTGTTGGTTTCCGGGTGGATACGCACGCTGGTGTCGACCGTGAAGGTTTCGCAGGTCGGGTGCAGGGTCAGGTGGCTGTCGGTCAACTGGTAGTCGGCCTCGGTCAGTTCCTTGTCACCCAGGTTGACGGTCAACAGCTCCAACTGCTGGCCATCGAGCACCAGCGGCGGCAAGCCGGTGCCGCGCTCGGGGTTGCGGCGCATCACCAGCTGCGCATGGACCAGGCTATGGTCCTCGAACAACTCGAAGGTCAGGTGCGTTTCTTCGATCAGGTAATCCGGCGCCTGATAGTCCTTCAGGTAAATCATCTTCGGTTGTTCGGTGCGCATGGATAGCATCCTTTTTACTGATGCACGGCGAGCTGGTAGGCCGTGTACTTACGAATGTTGATAACGCCGGTGTCGAAGATCAGGTACTGGCCCTTGATCCCCAGCAACGTGCCTTCGGCAATCGGGTTCTTGTCCAGGTTGAAGCTGACGATCTTGGCCGGGTATTGCTCGACCGGGTAACGAATTTCGATCGGCTCGATGTCGGTTACCGGTTGGATGGCCTGCAAGCCAAAGCGTTCCTGCAACCCCAGCAGGCCGTCGGCGCAGGTGGCGAACAGCTCATCGCGTACCTGCTTGAGATCCACCGATTGCGCATCGCCCTTGAGTAAAGCACGCCAGTTGGTTTTATCGGCCACTTGGCTGCGAAACAGGTCTTCAACGAAACCGGATTGCTGACGGGTCGCCACGCGCATGATCGGCAGCGCCTGGCTGGCGCCCTGGTCGAGCCAGCGGGTCGGCAACTGGGTGGCACGGGTGATGCCGACCTTGATGCCCGACGAGTTGGCCAGGTACACCACGTGGTCGGTCATGCAGAATTGTTCGCCCCAGCCCGGATCACGGCAGGTGCCGGCGTCGTAATGGCAACGCTCGGGGCTCATGATGCACAGGTCACACTGGGCCAGTTTGGTCATGCACGGGTAGCAGTAACCCTGGCTGAAACTGGTCTTGGTCTTGCGGCCGCAATGGCTGCAATGGATGGCACCGAGATACTCCAGGCGCACGTGGCTACCGATCAACGGGTTGACCGGCACCTCGGTGTCGCCCAGGCGAAACGCGTATTGAACGGTCGGCTCACCGAGTTGCGCCGACATTTTACTGACTGCACCGCGACCAATTTCAATCAATGGATCGCATCCGACTTGAACAGAATGTTCGGCACCGGCGCCGACTTGGACGCGCATTCCTGCGGGCCCATGTAGCCGGTACGCTGCTCTTCGGGCAGGTTCTGGATTTCCCAGGCGATCACCGCTTGCAGCGACAGCTCGCGCTGCTCCGCAGTGAGCTTGCGGCCATCGGACCACTTGCCGATTTCCACGGCCAGCTTGAGGCTCTCGTAGATGTCCGGGGTGATGTTTTCGATCATTTCAGCAAAAGACGACATGTACACAACCTCTTGATAACGGTCGCTGGTTCGGCGAATACCGTGATTGACAATTGAACGCAGGGCTCGACACCGACGCGTCAGAATTCCTTGGACAGCTTGACCTGGACCAGCTCCTTTTCCAGCAAGCGCCGGAAGATCTGCGGCGCCGCGAAGGTATAGGCGGCAAACGCCAGCCACACCCAATCAATCATCTGCGCCACTTGCGGGTAACCCTGGGCCGTCAGGGTGATGACCACCACACGGTAGGCCACGAACATAAACAGCAGTAGGACAATGGCGCGAGTGGCGCTGCGCTCGTTCATCCAGCTATTGAAGCGCCACCAAGCGCCCAAAAACAAATTACTGCGGGCTTTTACTGCCGTCAGCAGGTGCAGCGCCGCGACATTCGTGGCATTTTCCTGCAAAGCCCAGATCGCATTCTCGCGGGCGCCCTTGACGTCGCCCTCGCGCAGCAGCAAATGCCCCAGCACCACCACCGCGCCGGCATTGCCCGGATCGGCCTGCAACGCTTGACGCGCAAACTGATGCGCCTGATCCCAATGGCCACTGGCGCGATGGAACTGCGCCATGGCGACCAAGTTGGAAGCGTCATCGGGGGCCAGCTCCAGGGCTTTTTCCAGCGGCTCGCGGCTCTGCGCCAGGCGGCCGGTCAATTGATACAGCTCGGCCAGGCAGCGGTAATTGATGGGGTTGAGCGGTTCCATATCCAGTAACTGGGTCAAATGTTCTTGGGCCAGGCTGAACTTGCGCAAGGCCATCGCCACCTGGGCGGCCGCGTAGTGAGCCAACGGCAACTGCGCATCCGACGCCAGGGCGAGCTGCACTTCACGCTTGGCCGCATGCACGCGGCGCATGTTCATCAAACAGATCGCCAGCAGCGCATGGGCTTCGCCGGAGTGCGGGTCGCTGGCCAGCAGTTGGCGCAACGCATCAATGGCACCGTCATTGTGGTCAGCCTGCAGGCGCTGATAAGCCAGTTGCAACAGGTAGTCGGTATTCATCAGCTCACCACCAGATACCAAAGGGTGCTGGGCACCCATTTGACGACCATGCCTTTAAGAACAAAGCCACCGATCAACGCCAATGGGAGACCAAAACGGCTGAGGACACCGCCGTAGTATTGGTAAATCTCGATGGTCGCGTTTTGCTGCATATACAACAGGTAACCAATGCTCAATTTCCACACCACCAATACCAGCAAGGCATATTGGACCCCGGCCTGGGACTGGATATAGCCAAAGCCCACCAGTTGCAGCAGCCCGAACCCAATGACCACGCTGCCCACCAGCGCCACGCCGGCCAACACCCACTCGCGCACCCGCGTCGGGCTGCCCACGGCAATCGAGTTGAACACAAACCAGGGCAAGCCGAGCCAGGCGCCACCCAGCATCAAGCCCAACAAGGGCCACAGCGGTGACACCGCCCATTTGGCCAAGGCGCCCGGGCGCGGCTCATCTTCAATGCGGTACCCACCGTACTGCGCCATCAGCGACCCTTCCCGTGTTTGTCGAGGAAGGCCAGCACCTCGTCGTATTGATTGCCTTCATTGGCGTATCGCGCGTAGTTACGCGCGGTGGTCAACCACTCCAGGGTGGTCGCACGTACGTCTTTCAACGCGGCCTTGAAATGCCGGTCGCAGATCAACTGTTCGGTACCACTCTCGATCGAGGCTTCAATCGCCTCATCGGCAGCGGTTTCCACCAACTCGCTGAGGTCCGCGCCTGAGAAACCCGAGGTGTTCTTGGCCAGGAAGGCAAAGTCGATGTCATCGGCCATGGGCCGGCCTTTCATCATCGCCTTGAGCATGCTTTCGCGCGCAGGACGATCCGGCGGCGGCACGAACAGCACGCGGTCAAAGCGCCCAGGGCGACGGAAGGCCGAGTCCACCGACCATGGCACGTTGGTCGCGGCAAGGATCAACACCCCGTGGTTGTCATTGGTAAACCCGTCCATCTCGGACAGGAACTGGCTAACCAACTTTGAGGAGGTCGATTCACGGGTATTCGAACGTTTGCCGCCCAACGCCTCGACTTCATCGAAGAACATCACCGCAGGCGCCTGGGCCCGTGCCTGTTCGAACAACGCGTGCAACTTGCGCTCGGACTCACCGATATACATGTCCAGCACATCAGAAATCGCCACATTGAAAAACGTCGCCTTGCACTCCCCGGCCGTCGCGCGGGCTAACAGGGTCTTGCCACACCCTGGCGGGCCGTACAGCAGCACGCCGCCGCCGACCTTCTTGCGAAAACGCTGGAATAGCCCAGGTTTTTGATACGGCAGGATGATCTTTTTGTGGATAGTCTTTTTCAGCTCGTCCAGGCCACCGATATCGTCAAAAGTCAGGGTTTCCTTTTCCGGCACCAGCAGGCGCACCACTTCGCTCTTGTCGGTGTCGTCGTTGGAAATCACGCGCAGGCGCGGGCGCCCTTCGGCCGCAGGAAAATCCAGCACCGACACATTCAACCGACGCCACAGCGCCATGTCTTCCAGCGCCGGATTGGCATCGACTGCCGCGCGGTATTCCACCTGGGCTTCCTTGAGGCGTTCCAGCGACGCCAGCACGCGGGCCTTGAGCAGGCGTGCGGCAGGGTCGTTGCCCTCTATCAGTTGCAAGGCACGTGGTGCCTGGCCGGCGGCAAGACACAGCTGCGCGGCGGCCAGCTTAAGGGCTGCGGCGTTGGGCCATTGTTCAAGGTCGGCCGGCAGCAGGTCAAGCCCGCGCTCAAGCTCGCCGCGCTCAAGGCTGGCGCCGACCAGCATCGTCAGCAGCGCGACATTGCCGGGCGCCGCAGACAGCGCGGCTTTCAGCTGGTCGAACGTCGAATCATCCATGGTGCTTCCTTAAAAGTTCAGTGGTGGTACACACAGGATCATGTGATCACCTCAGGCCGCTCAACGTCGACCCATACAAATTTACGCGGATCCAGGCGGGTTTCCTGGTCCAGTCGGTACGCCACCAGCTTGCCGTAAAGCACCGCGCTGTAGTCCAGGCAGGCCAGGTTGTCGCGGATCGGCGCCGGCTTGCCGCTGCGCCAGTAATGGCCGACGAACAACAACGGTTCGTCGACGCCATAACGCAGCAGGGAATTTTTTTCCGTAGACGAAAGCGGCGTTCGCGCCACCGGTTCCGGCAGTGCATCGGGCTGGAACACGATGTCGCCGTAGGTTTTGGGGTCGTCTTCCCAGAATTTGGTGCGGAAAAATGAGCGCGTCAGGCCATCGCCACCGGTCAGCGTCAGGCCGTCCGGCAGGCGCATGTCGGTGCCGCGCAGCAGGCGGTCGAAGGCGTTGCAGGCAAAGCTGCCCGGCACGGCGGCGGCCTGCAAAAAGTGCTGGTCGATGCAGCCATCCGGGAAGGTGGCGCGCAGCGGCTGGATAAAGCCTTCGTCCCAACACGCATGCACCACGCGAAACCGCCCGGCGTCGACAAACAGCGGCATGTCGTAGAACCAGCCGAGGAAGTCGTGCCAGTCGGCCGGGTGGTGCTCGAACTGGGTCAGAGTTTCGTGGATCAACCGCGCATGGCGTGGGTTGTGCTCGCGCACGAACTGCTTGCCACTGCCCGGCGGCGCCGGCGTGCTCCAGCCCAGCGCGTTGAACTCGTGGTTGCCCATGATGCACAGCGCCTGGCCGGCCTCGGTCATATCGTGGACGATATGCAGCGCCTCGCGGATGCGTGGCCCACGGTCGATGATATCGCCGAGGAACACCGCCATACGCGTCGGATGGCGCCAGGTTCCAGCCTGTTTATGGTAGCCCAGCCGGTCGAGCAAGTGCTCAAGGGTATGAGCGCAACCGTGCACGTCACCAATCAGGTCGTAGCTACGCGCGGGATCGAGCATCAGTCGCCTCCACCCCCCAAGCGGCTGCCCCAGCCCAGCTTGGTGCGGCACACTTCGTAGTAGTTGTGGTCCAGCGGGTGGATCAACCGCAACTTCTGTGCCTTTTTGCTCACGGTGATGGTGTCACCGGGGGCGCAGGTGAAATGGTTCTGCCCGTCGCAGGAGACTTGCGGGTAGATCTGCATGTCTTTGGACACCACGATTTTCAGCTCACTGTTGCCATCAACCACAATTGGCCGACTGGACAACATATGGGGGTACATCGGCACGATCACAATGGCATCGAGTTTGGGGTGCATGATCGGACCGCCAGCCGACAGTGCGTACGCGGTAGAACCGGTCGGCGTGGCGACGATCAGGCCGTCAGCCTTTTGGCTGCACACGAACTGGCCGTCGATATACAGCTCGAACTCGATCATGCGCGTGGATTTGCCAGGGTGCAGCACCACATCGTTGAGCGCATCGCCCTGGCCGATGGCCTCACCGTGGCGGCGTACTTCGGCTTGCAGCAGGAAGCGGTTTTCCACCAGGTAATGGCCGTCGAGCACCTTGGCCACTTCGACTTCGAGGTCATCCGGGCGGATATCCGTGAGGAACCCCAAACTGCCACGGTTGATCCCCAGCACCGGCACGTTGTGCCGCGCCAGTGCACGGGCGGCACCCAGCAGGCTGCCGTCGCCGCCGACCACAATAACCATGTCACAGACTTCGCCGAGCATCTTGCGCGACGAGGTTTGCAGGCCGTGGCCGGGCAGGATTTCGGCGATGGTGTCTTCGAGGATCACATGCAGGTGGCGTTCCAGCAGGAATTTTTTCAGCCGGCGGACGGTGTCCAGCACCTGGGTACTGCCCAGGCGACCGATAATGCCGATATTGCGAAATTGCTCCATGGGGCTCCTGCGGGATTTGGGGTCTGGCAAAAAGAACGATTATGGGCGAAAGGCCGCGTCAGGCAAAACCCTTTGTCGCCGCAGGGCCTTGATGACAATGGTTCTCAGCCACCCTTAACGGCTCTAAAAGGCTATGCTCGGACCATGACTGTGTTCCCCGACCTGCTCAACCTGCCCCGCCAATTGCGCCACCCCGAGGTGCGCGACCTGGCGTGGGTGGTGCTCGCCCCGCCGATGCTTGCGCAAACGCCCTGGCCGCAGCGCCATCCACTGGCCGGCAGCGACTGGGTGCAGGCGCCGCACCGGCTCGAACAGTGGTTACGCACCCTCGACCAGGACAGCAGCGCCTTGCAGCATTGGCTAAGCCTGTCGCGCACGCGGCGCCTGGGCCTGTACTACGAGCGCCTGTGGCAATTCGCGGTGCAACATGCGCCGGGGGTGGAGTTACTGGCCGCCAACCTGCCGATCCGCCGCGCCGGGCATACGCTGGGCGAGCTGGATATGCTGGTGCGCGACCGCGATGGCGTGCACCACCTGGAACTGGCGATCAAACTGTATCTGGGGCCGCAGGACGGCAACGGCCAGGACCCCGCGCAATGGCTCGGCCCCGGCTGTCATGACCGGCTGGACCGCAAGCTCGCGCACCTGGCCCAGCATCAACTACCGATTTCGGCCCGCCCGGAAAGCCGCGAAGCCCTGGCGGCGCTGGATATTGCGCAGTTCGATGCACATTTGTGGCTGGGCGGGTATTTGCTCTATCCGTGGCCCGGCACCGCCGAATCCCCGCTGGGCGTTGAACCACAGCACCTGCGCGGGCGCTGGCTGCATCAGCGTGATTGGCGCGACTTCGTCAGCCAGAGCCCGCCGGGGCGCTGGCAACCCCTGCCTCGGCACGCCTGGCTGGCGCCGGCGCATTACTCGGAGGATCAGGTGTGGCGTGCTGACCAGATGCAAGCCTGGCTGGCAGACCTCGACCCGATGGCACCGGCCCAATTACTGGTGCGGCTGGTTCAGCAAGGCGCAGATTGGGAAGAAGCCGAACGTTTGTTCCTTGTTGCAGACCTGTGGCCAAACGTCCCGGGCATTACTTGAGTTTCAGGTGGCGCGCATACCAGGGCCGTTTCGGCACGCGCTTGAACAAGGCCTGCAATCCGTCTTCTTCGGCGAAGGTGATGCGCAGCGCCAGCTTCATGGTCTCCGGGTCCATCTCCATCGACCGCCCCATCTGCAGCCCCGGCGTGGTGCTGCAACCGTGGGTGTCCGGCCCCAGCCATGGGTCAGCGACTTCCACCCAGCGGCCTTGGGCAAACCACTTGACCCCGTTGACCTCCAGCCGGCTGACCTCGCCTGGATTGAACCGCTCATGGGCGCGAAACCAGTCCTCGATGCGATCATCGATCCAGCCGTGAAAGTGCCAGAACACCGGGTTTACGTGCGATGAGAACGGGTCGCCCAGGAAGTCGTTCTGCGGCGCGTACCAACGCGCGGCAAAGTCCGCCGGGTCACGGGCGAACGGCACCGGCGCGCCGTTGGACGGGTCACGGGGCACCGAGGCCCAACGCATGTGCAGCCAGTCGTGCAGGCCCAGCTCCATCTCCGAACCTAACTGGCCCAAGGTCAGTTTGGCCAGGTAACGCGGGTCACGGTACTGCGACTCCCACACCTGGAAGTTGCTGTGGTAGGTCTCGGCCGCCTTGATATCGCTGACCCATTGGGTGTAGTCGCTGTCATCAGGTGCTGACCAACAGGGTGGCAGCGCAAAGCCGTCGTGGTTATCGAAATAACGCAAAAACCCCAGGCGATCGCGTTCCAGCGCCGGTTGGGGTTCAGGGAATTGCGGCCAGGAAGGCAGGTCTTGCATGGAGCGCGCAGTGCCAAGCATATGCCGGTGCATGAAAAAGAAGTCGATACCCGAACCGTTGCGGTCTTTGCGTTTGCCGCGCGCGTCGCGCTCCTGGCCGCGTGGCCCGGGTTGCCAACCGATACCGCGCAGGGCATCGCGTTTTTCCTCGGACAGCTTGTGCCACTGGTCACGGGTGGCGTGCCAGAGCTGGTGGAACAGCCGGTGCTCAGGCGCGATCAGCCAGGCCAGCAAGGTCGGGTTAAGGCCGATACGCTGGCGCGCCTCGGGGAACAGTTGCTTGTGGGCGATAAAGCGGTTGTCGCGCTCGGTCAGGGCCAGGGGACGCTCAAGGTCGAGAACCTGCCCGCTCAGGGTGCTGCTGCCGGCATTGGCGAAGTCGGCCCAAACTTCGTCGAGGGTCATCTTGAACTCATAGGCCGGTGCGCCATCCGCGGCGTCGCGGTCGATCAGGCGCCAGTAGAGCACGGCGCCCTCGCCCGTCAGCAGATCACCGAGCACGCGGTAACGCGGCTCGCCCTCGGCACGCAGGTTTGCAGCGGTGTCCAGATAGCCACGCAAGCCACGGCCGCGCGGGGCGATGTCGAGCAACAGCTCCAGGCCTTGCAGCGGCAAGCCTTTAAGGCCTGCATCGCGGCCCTCCAGGCGCAGGCTCCACACACCGCGCAGGGTATTGGCCAGGTGTTGGCCGGCGGTGTCGGCCAGGTCCACCGTGGCCTCGCCCGGCGTGATCGGGAATTCTTCACGCGTCAGCTCGCGGTGGGCATAAAGGGCCGCTGGCACGGCAGCGCCGGTCAGCGCCAGGCCGGCGATGAAGCCACGTCGAGAGAGGGTCATTGTCTACCTTAGGAAACAGCTTGATCAGAGCTAGAACGTTGACGGCCGCGAGAAATTTACCGGCCCAGCGCCCGCGCCTAAATTTCCCCGGCCATGGCTCGTTCTTCCCTGATAGCAAAGGCCTCAACTGACTGAGATGGCAATGACAAAATCACGTTCGAAAAAGGCGCTGTATATCGGCCTGCCGCTGGCACTGGCCATCGGCGCCGGGGTCGGTTTCCTGGCCTGGGATCACTGGTTCAAAGGCAATGCCGGCTACCCGCTGGAGGTGATCAAGCAGGCCAACGAAATGCAGGACCGCTTGTTGTCGTTCGACAGCCATATCACCGTGCCCATGGATTTCGGCACCGCCGGCAACGAAGCCGACAAGGATGGCAGCGGCCAGTTTGACCTCGCCAAGGCGGCACGCGGGCGCTTGTCGGGCGCGGCCCTGACGATTTTCGGCTGGCCGGAAATCTGGAACGGCCCCAACGCGCCGCACAAACCCACCGACGGTTTTGTCGAGGAGGCCCGTCACGAGCAGGAGGTGCGCTACAAGATCATCTCCGGCATGGTGCGCGACTTCCCCAACCAGGTCGGCATCGCCTACACCCCGGACGATATGCGGCGCCTGCATGGCGAGGGCAAGTTTGCGATCTTTATCAGCATGCTCAACGCCTACCCGCTGGGCGACGACCTCAACCAGCTGGACCTGTGGGCGGCACGCGGCATGCGCATGTTCGGCTTCAGCTATATCGGCAACAACGCCTGGTCCGACTCGTCACGCCCGCTGCCGTTTTTCAATGACACCACCGACGCGCTTGAAGGGCTGTCAGCCATCGGCCAACAAGCCGTGCACCGCCTCAACGACCTGGGCGTGATCATCGATGTGTCGCAGATGTCGACCAAGGCGCTGGAGCAAGTCGCGCAATTGAGCCGTACCCCCATGATTGCCTCGCATTCGGCGCCGCGTGCCTCGGTGGATATCCCGCGCAACCTCAGCGACAAAGAACTGCAACTGATCAAAAACAGCGGTGGCGTGGTGCAGGTGGTGGGCTTCCCGGCCTATTTGCGCCCGCTGAGCCAACCCACCCAAGACAAGCTCAACACTTTGCGTGCGCGCTTCGATTTGCCGCCGTTGCCCAACCTGGCCATGGCCTTGATGCCCGGTGACGCCATCATCGCCGCCTGGCCCGAGCAGAAGTTCGGCCAGTACGCCCAGGGGCTGTACGTCATTCTTGAAGAAGAACCCAAGGCCACCCTCAAGGACTGGGGCGATGCCATTGACTACACCGTGCGCAAGATCGGCATCGACCACGTCGGCATCGCCTCGGATTTCAACGACGGCGGCGGCATCCAGGGCTGGGAGAACGTCGGCGAAGTGCGCAATGTCACCGCCGAACTGATCCAGCGCGGCTACTCCGAGGCCGACATCGCCAAGCTGTGGGGAGGCAACTTCCTGCGGGTGTGGGACCAGGTACAAAAAGCCGCCAAGCCGTTGGCCAACCGCTAATTACTCAGAAGCCAGTCCATGACCGACCGCCGTACATTCCTCAAGCAGGCTGGCGTACTCGCCGCTAGCCTGCCATTGGGCAGCACATTGCTCGCGCACGCCCAGGCAGCCACCCAGTCGCCTGCCACAAACGACCCATGGACGGGTTTCAAACAGCTGTTCACCCAAGACCCGGACTACCTGCACTTTTCCAACTTCCTGGTGACCTCCCACCCACGCCCCGTGCGCGAAGCCATTGAGCGCTACCGCCAGCAGATCGACCGCAACCCCGGCCTGGCCATGGACTGGGGCCTGGAAGAAACCTGGAAACGTGAAGGCCAGGTGCGCGAATGGGCCGGTCGTTACCTGAACGCCAAGCCGGCTCAGATCGCCCTCACCGGCAGCACGTCGGAAGGCCTGGCGATGATCTACGGCGGGATCAAGCTGCGCCCCGACCAAGAGATTCTCACCACCGAACACGAACACTACGCCACCCAGAACGTGCTGGACTTTCGCGTCGCCCGCCAAGGCACCCAGGTGCGGCGCATCCGCTTGTTCGAGCGCGCCAGCCAGGTCTCCAGTGACGAAGTGCTGGGCAACATCAAGCGCGCCATTCGCCCCACTACCCGCGTGCTGGGCATGACCTGGGTGCAGTCCGGCAGTGGCGTGAAGCTGCCGATCGGCGAAATCGGCAAGCTGGTGGAGGAACTCAATCGCAACCGCGACGACAACGACCGCATCCTGTATGTGGTCGATGGCGTACATGGTTTTGGCGTGGAGAACCTCGACTTCCCGGCCATGCACTGCGACTTCTTTATCGCCGGCACGCATAAATGGATGTTCGGCCCACGCGGCACCGGGCTGGTCTGCGCCCGCGATGCCGAAAACAAATACGTCACACCCATGGTGCCGACCTTCTCCGAAGACACCAACTTTGCCACCACCATGACGCCCGGCGGCTACCACGCCTTTGAGCATCGCTGGGCGGCGGATGAAGCGTTCAAGCTGCACCTGCAACTGGGCAAGGCACAGGTTGAGGCGCGCATCCACGTACTCAACAGCGAACTCAAAACCCAGTTGCTGGCGCATCCGCAGATCGAGTTGGTGACACCGCGCAGCACCGACCTGTCGGCAGGTTTTACGTTCTTCCGCATCAAGGGTCAGGAAAGCGAAGCCGTGGTCGCCCACATGATGAAAAACCGCGTGGTGATCGACGCCGTCGACCGTGATGTCGGCCCGGTAATCCGTACCTCCCCCGGCCTGCTCAACAGCTCCGACGAAATCCAGCAGTTTATGGCCCTGCTGAGCCAACGCCTGTGATGCGCCCTTTTTTCCTTTGAACGAGATGCCCACATGAATCCATCCCGACTCAAACCCCTGACCGCCCTGGCGCTGACTGCTCTTTGCGCGGCATGGCTGCCCAACCTGGCGCAGGCCGCCACGCCGCAACCCGGCAAAGTGTTCAAGGACTGCAAGGACTGCCCGGAAATGGTGGTGCTGCCCGCCGGCACCTTCACCATGGGCACGCCGGAAGACGAAGTCGGCCGCGAGCCCGATGAAGGCCCGATGCACGACGTGACCTTCGCCAAACCGTTTGCCATGAGCCGCTTCCACGTCACTGCCGCCGAATGGGACAGCTATATCCGCCAGACCGGCGTCAAGATCGCCGACGGCGACACCCGCCCCGGCCGCGAATGCATCGCCAGCAAGCCCCGCTACCCGCAAGGGCCACGCCAGCCGGCAGTGTGCATGGACATGGACGACATCAAGCAGTACGTCGCCTGGCTATCGGAAAAAACCGGGCACAAGTACCACATGGTCAGCGAAGCCCAACGTGAATACGCTGCCCGCGCCGGCTCCGCCGGACCGTTCCCCTTCCCGTTCGACGAGAGCAAGGGCTACAGCATCGCCCAGCACGCCAACACCTACGGCCCGGCAGATGGCTACAGCTATTCCTCGCCGGTGGGCAGCTACCCGCCGAATGCATTCGGCATGTACGACATGCACGGCAATGTGTATGAGCGGGTTGCCGACTGCGAGCACCCCAACTATATCGGCGCCCCTACCGACGGCAGCGCCTGGATGGAGCCCAACTGCGAGGGCTACCAGATCCGCGGCAATGACTGGGGCGAAGCGCCGGTGTTCTCACGCTCGGGCAACCGCAACACCATCTACCCGCAAACCCGTGGGGACTGGATTGGGTTCCGGGTAGTGCGCGACCTTTAAGCAGCACACCGAGCAGAAGGTGGGAGCTGGCTTGCCTGCGATGCAGACACCTCGGTACATCAGGTACACCGAGTTGATGCCATCGCAGGCAAGCCAGCTCCCACACTTGGATCGCCTTAGGCCTGCTTGGCCAACAACTCCAACCCTTCATGCAACGCCGGGAACAGGCTGTTGTTGAAGTTGTTCCAGCGCAATTCGAGGATGGTGTCCTCAGGCGAAATCTCGGTTTTCAGCACGTCGTGGAACACTTCGCCCGAATCAATGCCGTTGTCCACGTAATGGAACGAAGCGCCGGTGAGGTACAGCGGTTCGCTGGCCTTGGTGGCTTTGGTCGCCCAATCCACCACCGTCTGCCCGCGCGCGCCGTACAAGGCATTCCAGGTGGCATAGGCGCCACGGCGCTCGTAAGGCGATTCAATACGGGTAATGCCTGGGTGGATGTTCATGATCCGCCGCGCGAACGGCGCGCCGGGCCGCACCAACTCATCGAGGATCACCAACAGGCCGTCCAGCACCACGATATCGGCCTTCAACTCCACCAGGGTGTCGTGCAAGCGACGTTCAAAATCCTGCTTGCCGGCGATGTGTTCGGCGCTGCCACGCGGCAGGCGACGGTAGGTGGACGGCACGCTCAGCAACAAGTCATTGACCAGCTTGCCCTGCACGCGCAGGTCCGCCGGGTACAGCCACTGGCGACCCGGCTGATAGGCAAAACCATAGTCGGCCACCAACTGCTGGTCCCGCGGGTTCTGCTCGTCATCGTCGTACACCACGCCGACCAGGTTGTAGGCCTGGCCCAACGGTGTGTCGTTCAGCGACCCCACCAGAAACTCCAGCACCGACTTCATATAGCGCTCGTGGTCCTTGTAGGCCACCGGCTGCCCGGCCTTGTCGGCGGCAGCGTTTCTCAGGGACCAGACATACACCAGATTCTTTTTCGTCATTGTTTCGCTCTCGCTGGATAGATCAGGCACGCGCCAATACGCGTGCGCCTACACAACAAGAACGAACCAGCCTGCAGGCAATTTATCGACCCAGGCCACCGCCCGGCGCGCCGCGCTAAATAGTCGCCCCGACACTTCGTTTGTCATGGGTAAGGGTCTGTGTGCCCAGCCCCCTCTTTTTTCACTTTCCGGGAAGTATTTATGACCGACCCCAAGCGCGGCGCCTTTAACGGTTTGCTCGCATTGCTCAGGCCTTTTCGCACCATCGTGACAGTCTCTGTCGCGCTGGGCATGGCCGGCGGCCTGGCCATCACGTTGCTGCTGGCGACTATCAATAACGCCCTGCACTCTACAACCGGCATGACCCAGGGCGTGGTCCTGACCTTTGCGGCGCTGTGCCTGTTGGCGCTGACCAGTTCGATCGTCTCGGATATCGGCACCAACTATGTGGGCCAGCGGATCATTGCCGCCCTGCGCAAGGATCTCGGCGAGAAAGTGCTGTCGGCGCCCATCGAGCAGATCGAACGCTACCGCTCGCACCGCCTGATCCCGGTGCTCACCCACGACGTCGATACCATCAGCGACTTCTCCTTCGCGTTCACCCCGCTGGCCATCGCCAGCACGGTAACCCTGGGTTGCCTGGGTTACCTGGCCTACTTGTCTGTGCCGATGTTCCTGATGATGATCGTCGCCATTGTGATCGGCAGCAGCGTGCAGTTCATCGCCGGCCACAAAGGCATACGCGGCTTCGATGCAGCCCGCGACCTGGAAGACGAACTGCAGCGCTACTATTCGGCGATCGCCTCCGGCGCCAAGGAGTTGCGCATCCACCGGCCACGGCGCTACCGGATGAACACCCACCGTATCCAGGAAACCGCCGACCGGATCAGCGACATCCAGGTGCGCTCGGTCAACATTTACATCGTGGCCAAAACCTTTGGCTCGATGCTGTTCTTTGTGGTCATCGGCCTGGCCCTGGCCATGCAAGCCTACAGCCCCAATCCGGACCCGGCGGTGATCACCGGTTTTGTGTTGGTGCTGCTGTACATGAAAGGCCCGCTCGAACACGTGATCGGTTACCTGCCGATCATCGGCAAGGCCGGCATTGCCTTTGCGCGTATCACCGAGCTGTCTGATCGCTTCTCGTCCCCCGAGCCGCATTTGTTGATGGACGGCAGCGAAGCTCCCACGCCGGTGGTCAACAGCCTTGAACTGCGTGGTGTCACCTACAGCCCGCCGCCGGTAGAGGGCAGCGAGCCGTTTCACCTGGGGCCGATCAACCTGAGCATCCAGCAGGGCGATATCGTGTTTATCGTCGGCGAGAACGGCTGCGGCAAGACCACACTGATCAAACTGTTGCTGGGCCTGTATCAACCCGACGCCGGCGAAATCCGCCTGAACGGCGAAACCGTGACCGACCCGGTGCGCGATGACTATCGCCAATTGTTCACCACGGTGTTCGCCGACTATTACCTGTTCGACGACCTGGTCCAGGGCAGCGCCACGCAATCGCTGGACAGTGCTGCCAAGTACCTGGAGCGCCTGGAAATCGCGCACAAAGTCAGCGTCAAGGACGGCGTATTCAGCACCACCGACCTCTCCACCGGGCAGCGCAAGCGCCTGGCGCTGGTCAATGCCTGGCTCGAAGAGCGCCCGGTGCTGGTGTTCGACGAATGGGCCGCCGACCAGGACCCGGCCTTCCGCCGCGTGTTCTACACCGAGCTGCTGCCCGACCTCAAGCGCCTGGGCAAAACCATCATCGTGATCAGCCACGACGACCGCTACTTCGACATCGCCGACCAACTGGTGCGCCTGCGAGCGGGCAAGGTCGTGCACGAGATGGAGCCGGCTTGAAATTTATTTTCCGGTTTTTCCGGATAGGAACGTCTCACTAGTGGTAATGAGAATTGACCTCAATAAACACTAAAAGCTGCCCACTTAAAACATAGAAGAGAATGCATCCATGCCAGCAACGTTCGGTCTGAGTCCCTTGAGCAAGGCACTCTCCATGCGCCGCCTCTTGAATACCCCTCTGCTGCCAAGCGCGATTGCCCTGGCACTGGCATTGCCGGTCGCAGGTTATGTGCAGGCGCAGGAGGTCGAGCTGAATGTGCCCGCACAGCCGCTGGGGAGCGCGCTTCAGGAGTTCGGTCGCCAGACCAACTTGCAGGTGCTCTACAGCCCTACCGATGTAGAAGGCAAGCGCAGCCACGCGATCAAAGGCAAGTTGCAACCTGGCCAGGCCATGACCACCTTGCTGTCCGGGACGGGCATCAGCTATGACCTGCAGGGCAGCTCGTTCACCATCAGCGCGGCGAAAACGTCGGCACTGGAACTGGGTGCTACCCAGGTAACCGCCAACCAGTTGGGGACCATCACCGAAGGCTCCGGCTCCTACACCCCTGGCACCATCGCCACCGCGACGCGCATGGTGTTAAGCCCACGTGAGACGCCGCAATCGATTTCCGTGGTGACCCGCCAGGCTATGGACGACTTCAGCCTCAAGTCGATCGACGACGTGATGCGTCACACACCGGGCATCACCGTTGCCACCTACGACAGCGAGCGCACCAGCTACTTCTCTCGCGGTTTCGCCATTCAGAACTTCCAGTACGACGGTATTCCGATCCTGCAGGATGCCCAGTACTCGTCGGGCCACACCTTGACCGACACCGTGATCTACGACCGCGTCGAAATCCTCAAGGGCGCCACCGGCCTGCTGACCGGCGCCGGCGGCCCGGGCGGCACCATCAATATGGTGCGTAAAAAGCCCACCTCGGAATTCAAGGGCTATGTGGACCTGGGCGCAGGCTCCTGGGACAACTACCGTTCGGAAATCGACGTCAGCGGCCCGCTGACCGAGACCGGCAACGTGCGTGGCCGTGCTGTTGCGGCGTACCAGGACAAACACACGTTCCTCGATCACTACCAACGCCAGACCAACGTCTACTACGGCATTCTCGAGTTCGACCTGGCACCGGATACGTTGCTGACCATCGGTGGCGACTACCAGGACAGTGACCCGCAGGGCTCCAGCTGGTCCGGTGCGGCCTCGCTCTTTGACTCGGCCGGCAACCACATCAGCACCCCGCGCTCCTTCAACAACGGCGCCAAGTACAGCAAGTGGAAACAGTACACCCGTACCGCCTTCGCCACCCTGGAACACACGTTCGACAACGGCTGGGTCGGCAAGGCGCAGTACAACCACCAGATCAACGGCTACAAAGCCCCGTTGTCGGCCCTGCTGTCACCCAATGCCGAAACGGGCAAGGCATCGCTGCTGACCCGTACCTACAATGGTGAAACCACCAGCGACACGGGTGATCTCTACGCCACTGGGCCGTTCAGCCTGTTCGGGCGTGAGCACGAACTGGTGGTCGGTACGTCGGTCTCGCGCTCGCACTGGCTGGGCAGCGACTACACCAACGCCACCAACTACGACAACAGCCACGACTACTTCAACTGGGACGGCGACGCCCCCAAGCCGGACCGTGGTCCTCGAACCAAAAAGAACGACGAGCTGACCCGCCAGAGCGCCAGCTACATCACCGGGCGCTTCAGCCTCGCGGATGACTTGCACCTGATCCTCGGCACTCGGGTCAACAACTACGAAGTCAGCGGCACCAGCCAGGTCAAGGACACCGGCAAGGTAGTGCCTTATGCCGGCATCACCTATGACCTCAACGACAACTTCTCGGCCTACGCCAGCTTCACCGAAATCTACCTGCCCCAGGACGATTACCGAGACCGCAACGACAAACCGCTGGAACCAGATGAAGGCAAGAACTACGAGATCGGCCTTAAGGGCGAGTTCTTCGACGGTCGCCTGAATTCGAGCCTGGCCTACTTCGAGGTTCACGAGAAAAACCGCGCCGTCGACGACACGGATTACATCCCCAACAGCCACCCAGGGCTGGATTACGCCTCCAGGGGCACCGAAGCCAAGACCAAAGGCTACGAAGCGGAAATTTCCGGCGAGCTGGCGCCAGGCTGGCAGTTGCAGGCGGGCTATACCCATAAGATCATGCGCGACAAACAGGGTGAGAAGCTCTCCACCTGGGAGCCGGAAGATCAGGTCAATATCTACACCAGCTACAAGCTGACCGGCCCACTCGACAAGCTGACCCTGGGCACCGGCGTGCGCTGGCAGGGCACTGGCTGGAAACTGCTGAACAACTATGCCAAAGGCACCGAGGAAAACTTCTCCCAGGACCCACTGTGGATCGTCGACGCGATGGCCCGTTACCAGGTGACCGAGAACGTATCGGCGACCCTCAACGTCAACAACATCTTCGACAAGAAGTATTACACCAACATCGGCTTCTACAACTCGGCTTACTACGGCGACCCGCGTAACGTCATGCTCAGCACCCGCTGGAACTTCTGATCCGGCCCAAGCCCCTGGTCATCGCTGATGACCAGGGGCTTTTTGTTGCCCGCTGAATCGTGGCGTTTGGCGAATAACACCGATAAAAAAACGCCCCTGGCCATCGGTCCAGGGGCGTTTCTTTTACACCGGGGGTTACTTCATCGCATCAGCAAAGCTCTGCACGAACGCGGCGTTATCGATGATTCGATCATGGGTAGAGTCGATCAGTACTGACTGCTCAATACATGGACGGCCCATAACCTGCGCCATGCTTGCCTCAATTAACTGACGATGCTGCCCTGCCCGGCTCGCAGCGGCCCACCAGCAATTGATCGGTGCCTGGATCGGCTTGAAGTCGGCGTCCTTGAGACTCTGGCCAAGAGCACGGTCGAGTTCCCAGGAGATCTGCGCTTCGTCGCCCTCAAGCAAGCTGGCCTTGACCTCCACATAGGTCTCACCAAGCGCGCCTTCGGCCCACGTGCTGAACGCCTGCCATTGCTGCACCTCGTCTTCAGAGAGCGCCTGGCTTTGCAACCACGCCGCCTGAATCAACGCGCTCGACTGCGCAAACATCACCTGCAATAACTCGACACGCCGCTGATTAACCGGCACTTCACTGTCATCGGTCATCACCGCCGTGTCCCAATAGGCCTTGAGCCAGTGCGGCGGCGATGCATCGATCCAACCGACAACCTCGACCACACGCCCCGCCTGTTCCAACGCATACGCGACCTCCATGGCCAGGTTGCCACCCAGGGACCAACCGGCCAGGCGATAAGGGCCTTCGGGTACGGCATCGAGCAGTTGCGCGGTGTAGTCATCGACCATCGATTGCCAGTTGGGCACGTCACTGCCCTCCTCGACCAACGCCCGACTGATCACCCCCAGCACCGGCCGTTGTTCACGCAGTGCCAGGCCGATGGCCTTGTAGCAATGCACCGAACCAAAGCTTGGGTGGAACAGGAACAGTGGCGTGCCTTGGGTCTGGCTGTTGAGTTTGACGATCAGCGAGTGGCGGGTTTCGCCACCCAGGCAGGCCACCTGCCCCGCAATGGTCGGGTTAAGCATCAGTTGGCTGACCGACAGCGCTGTGCCGGTCGCCTTGCGGATGCGCTCCTTGAGCCTCAACACCAACAGCGAATGGCCACCCAGCTCAAAGAAATTGTCATTTAACCCGACGCGTTCAACCTCCAGGACCTCGGCCCAAATCGTCGCGAGGCGCTGCTCCAGCTGCGTCTGCGGCGCCTGATAGACGCGTTCTTGCGCGTGCGCATCAGGCTTGGGCAACGCCTTGCGGTCCAGCTTGCCATTCGGGCTCAGGGGCATTTGCGCCAGCAGCACCCATTGCGCCGGCACCATATAGTCCGGCAAGTGCGCCAACAGGTGTGCGCCCAGGGATTCACGCCAGGTTTCGCTCGGCGCCAGCAACACCAGATAGCCCACCAGGTGCTTGCCATCAACCACCTGGACCGAGGCTTCCTGCACCTGTGGATGTTCAAGAACACGCGCTTCAATCTCACCCAATTCAATGCGCAGGCCACGCAATTTGACCTGATGATCCAGGCGCCCAAGGTATTCGATAACCCCGTCGGCACGCTGACGCACGCGGTCGCCGGTACGATACAGGCGCGCTCCGGGCTCGAACGGTGAAGCAACAAACCGTTCGGCGGTGAGCCCAGGGCGTCGATGATAACCGCGTGCCAAGCCGATACCGCCCAGGTACAACTCACCTGCCACACCCACAGCGGTCGCTTGCAGTTGTGCGTCCAGCACATAGGTGCACAGGTTGGCGATCGGCTGGCCAATGGGCACCGTGTCACGCCCTTCGTCGATGCAGGTCCAGTGGGTCACGTCGATGGCGGCTTCGGTCGGGCCATACAGGTTGTACAACGCGGCTTGCGGCAACTTGCGCAATACCTGCTGTTGCGCATCCACCGGCAGCGCTTCGCCGCTGCACACAATGCGTTGCAAGGAGTGGCAGGAAGCAACGGCCGGGTCTTGCAGGAAAGCCTGCAGCATCGACGGCACAAAGTGCAGCGTAGTGACCTGTTCGGCGTTGATCAACGCTACCAGCCTGGCCGGGTCGCGGTGATCACCCGGCGCAGCCACTACCAGGCGTGCGCCTGTCATCAGCGGCCAGAAGAACTCCCACACCGACACGTCAAAGCTGAACGGGGTCTTTTGCAGCACCGTGTCACGGGCGTTCAACCCGTAGGCTTCCTGCATCCAGCACAGGCGGTTGGTCAGCGCACAATGGCGGTTGCCCGCACCTTTGGGCTGGCCGGTGGAGCCGGAGGTGTAGATCACATAGGCGAGGTTTTCGCCGCTCAGCACGCTAATGGGATTGGCTTCGCTGTAACTGTCGACATCGGCCTCGCCCAACACCAGCGTGTCCACTCCGTGTGGAATCGGCAATCGACTCAGCAGATGGGCCTGGGTCAGCAACATACTCACGCCGCTGTCTTCCAGCATGTAGGCCAGTCGCTCGCGTGGGTATTCCGGATCGAGCGGCACATAAGCGCCACCGGCCTTGAGTACCGCCAACAGGCCAACGACCATGTCTATCGAACGCTCCACGGCCAGCCCCACCAACACGTCGGGGCCGACACCGGCGTCCATCAGGCGATGGGCCAGGCGGTTGGCCCGCCGATTAAGTTGGGTGTACGTCAAGCGCTGCCCGGCAAATACCAGCGCCTCGGCATCCGGCGTGAGTTCGACCTGGGCTTCGATCAACTGATGCACAGGCTGCTGCGTGTAGTCGCGAGCAGTGGCGTTCCAGTCTTGCAGCGCGCTACGTTCCTCGGCGTCGCCCAACAGTGGCAACTGGCTGACGCGCTGCTGCGGGTCGTCGAGCATGCCTTGCAACAGATTTTGCCAGTGCCCCAGCATGCGCGTGAGCATGGCCGGTTCGAACAGGTCGGTCGCATAGGTCAGGGTGGCCCAGATACCCTGCGCGGTGGCCTGGGTGTCCAGGCTCAGGTCGAACTGCGCGGTCTGGCTACCCCAATCCAGGCCCTCTACCCGCAAATCGGGCAACTGACGGCCGCGGGTAGCCAACCCCGCCTCGCTCTGATGGTTGAACAACACCTGGAACAACGGGTTATGGCTCAGGCTGCGCTCCGGTTGCAAGGCTTCGACCAGTTGCTCGAAGGGCAGGTCCTGATGGCTCTGCGCATCCAGGCTGCGGTGTTTGGCCTGCTGCAGCAGTTGGGTGACGGTGATCTGCTCGTCAAGGTCGGCCTTGAGCACCTGCGTGTTGACAAAGAAGCCGACCAACCGCTCGACCTCAACCCGGTTGCGGTTGGCGATCGGCACCCCGACACGGATGTCGTGCTGGCCACTGTAGCGGTACAACAAACCCTGAAAAGACGCCAGCAACAGCATGAACAGCGTCACGCCCTCGCGCTGCGCCAATGCGTTGAGCCCCTCGGCCAGTTGCGTCGGCAACTCAAGCTCCAGGCTGGCACCGCGATAGCTTTGCTGCGCCGGGCGCGCGTGCGCGGTCGGAAGTTCCAACACCGGTTGCTCACCGCCCAGCAGTTCGCACCAGTAAGCCAACTGACGCTCGCGCTCACCTGCCGCCATCCACTCGCGTTGCCAGTGTGCGTAATCGGCATACTGCAACGCCGGCGCCGGTAACTGCGCGACCTCGCCCTGGCGGTAGGCGCTATACAACTGCACCAGTTCGTCGACCATCACCTGCATCGACCAGCCATCGGAAACGATATGGTGCTGCACCAGCACCAGCACGTGCTCATCTTCGGCCAGGCGCAACAAGGTGACGCGCAGCAGCGGCCCTTGCTGCAGGTCGAAAGGCTTGGCAATTTCGGCTTCTACCTGCTGCTGCAGTGTCTGCTCAGTGGCATCGCCTCGCATGATTGACAACGGTTCGGCAGGCAAAACCACCTGCACCGTGCGCTCATCCTGCTGATTGATGCGAGTGCGCAAGCTTTCATGTCGCGCCACCAAGCGATCAAAGCTGCACTGCAAGGCATGCAGATCAAGGCGGCCGCTCAGGCGCAGAATGCTCGGGATGTGGTAAGCGGCGCTTTGCGGGTCCAGCTGCCAAAGAAACCACTGTCGCTCCTGGGCAAAGGACAGCACTAACGGCTGATCCCGCCCTATCGCCCGCATTGGCGGCGCCAAGTCCTCTTCAGCGGCGTCCAGTGCCAGCACAAAACCCTGCAATTGCGGCTGCTCAAACAAGGTGCGCAGTGGCACGTCACGCTCAAGCAACTGGCGCACACGGGAAATCACCTGCATGGCCAGCAACGAGTGCCCACCCAACTCGAAGAAGTGGGCCGTCAGGCCAATGCGCACAGCGCCCAGCACTTGGGCCCAAATCGCCGCGACCTGCTGTTGCAATGGCGTAACCGGCTCAACCCACACACCTTGCGACTGCGCCGCGTCCGGCTGGGGCAAGCCCTTACGGTCGAGCTTACCGTTGGGCGTCAACGGCATCTGGTCCAGGAACATGAAGTGCGCAGGCACCATATAGTCAGGCAGACGGGTTTTCAGGGCACGACGCAAGGCTTCGCGGAATGCGACCGGGTCGGCCACGGGCTCAGCGGGCACGACGTACGCCACCAACTGCTTGCCGCTCGGACTTTCCTGGGCCACGACGACCGTTTCACCAACCGCATCCTGCTCACGCAGGCGCGCCTCGATTTCACCCAACTCAATACGGAAACCACGAATTTTCACCTGATGGTCGACACGCCCTAGGTAATCCACCACGCCGTCCGCACGGCCACGGGTCAGGTCGCCGCTGCGGTAAACGCGGCTGCCGGGCTTGCCGAACGGGTCCGGCACAAAACGTTCGGCGGTAAGCGCCGGGCGCTCCAGATAACCACGGGCCACGCCTTCGCCGCCCAGGTACAGCTCACCAGCCACGCCGATGGGTTGCAGGTTGAGTTGTGAGTCCAGCACGTAGCCGCTGCGGTTGCCCAACAGTGTGCCGATCGGCGCATAGACCGCGCCGCACGGATCGCCGCGACGGGCTTTCCACAGCAGCGGCGTGACCACGGTTTCGGTCGGGCCGTAGCCGTTGAACAAGTAGGTCGGTTTCAGTGCGCGCCACGCCAGGTCGTAACTGGCCTGCGCCACCGCATCGCCGCCGAAGCAGTACACGCGCACATTGGGCGGGTTGCCATCGCGCTCGGCATGCTCGGCCAACTGTTGCAGGTACACCGGCGGGAACACGGCCATGGTCACGTGGTGACGGTGCATTTGCGCGTAGGTGTATTCCGGCAGCCACAGGCTGTCGTCGCGGATCAGTACGCTGGCGCCGTTGATCAGCGGGTGCATCCAGCCTTCATGGGAACCATCGAAGGCGAAGGACATGAAATGCAGTTCGCAATCGGCCGGGCCGGTTTCATAACGCTCCCCGGTGGCGATGATGTGCGCCACCAACGGCCCGTGGGAAACCGCCACGCCTTTGGGCATGCCGGTGGAGCCGGAGGTGTAGATCACGTAGGCGAGGTTGTCGCCATCCAGATTTACCTGCGGCGCGGTATCGCTGTAGCCGGTCCAGTCTTCGGTGCGGTCAATGGCCAGGGTTTCGAGCCCTTCCGCTACCGGCAATTGCGCCAAGGCACTGCTGTGGCTCAGCAGCAATTTCGCGCGGCTGTCTTGCATCATGTACAGCAAACGAACACGCGGGTATTCGATGTCCAGCGGCACATACACGCCACCGGCTTTCATCACTGCGAGGAACGCCACCATGATTTGCGCGCTGCGCGGCATGGCAATCGCCACCCGCACTTCCGGGCCGACGCCACGGGCGATCAGTGCATGGGCCAGGCGGTTGGCCTGGCGGTCCAGCTCGCCATAAGTCAGGGTTTGGGTATCAAACTTGACCGCCACCGCATCCGGGTTTTCCCGCACGCGATCAGCAAACAGCTCATGCACCAGACGCTCGGCCGAGAAGCCGGCGTCGGTCTGGTTCCACAGTTGCAGGATGTGCTGCTGCTCGTCGCTGTCCAACAAGTGCAACTGGCCGATATTCTGTTGTTGATCGGCCACCATCGCCTGCAACAGGTTCTGCCAGTGGCGGGCCATCCGCTCAATGGTGACGGCTTCAAACAGGTCGGTGGCATAGCCCAGCGAGGCCCACAGCCCTTCTGTACTTTCATGCACATCCATGTCGAGATCAAAATGCGCGGTACGGCGTTCCCACTCCAGGCCTTCGATGCGCAAATCCGTCAGTGCTTGCGCCCCCAGGTGACCCTCACTCTGATAGTTGAACATCACCTGGAACAGCGGGTTCAGGCTCAGGCTACGCTCGGGTTGCAGGGCTTCGACCAATTGCTCGAACGGCAGGTCCTGATGGGCCTGGGCCTCCAGCGCACGCTGCTTGACCTGGACCAGCAACTCGGCAACCGTCATGTGCCCGTCGATATCGGCCTTGAGTACCTGAGTGTTGACGAAAAAGCCGATCAGACGCTCGGTTTCCACACGGTTGCGATTGGCGATCGGCACGCCTACGCGAATGTCTTGCTGGCCACTGTAGCGGTGCAGCAACGTCTGGAACGAGGCCAGCAGTAACATGAACATCGTCACGCCCTGCGCTTGTGCCAGGGCTTTAAGACCTTGCGCCAGGCTGGCAGGCAACGGTACATCCAGGCGCGCGCCGCGATGGCTTTGCTGCGCTGGGCGTTGATGGTCGAACGGCAACTCCAGCACCGGCTGCTCGCCACCGAGCAAGTCACGCCAGTAATCCAGCTGGCGGGACTTTTCACCCGCCTCCATCCACGTACGCTGCCACACGGCAAAGTCGGCGTACTGGATCGGCATCACCGGCAACTGCACAGCCTGGCCCTGGCTGAACGCGGCATAGAGCTGCACCAGTTCGTCGATCATGACTTGCATCGACCAACCGTCAGAAACGATGTGATGCTGCACCAGCACCAACACATGATCGTCCTGCGCCACACGCATTAAGGTCACGCGCAGCAACGGCCCGCGTTGCAGATTGAACGGGCGGGCGATTTCGGCTTCGACTTGCGCTTGCAGATCAGCTTCTTGCACGTCAACGCACTGGACAGGCAACACCACCTGCGCACGGATAACTTGCCGCGCCCCCTCCGCGTGCTGTTCGACGCAGGTGCGCAGGCTTTCATGGCGAGCGACCAACTCATCGAAACTGCGCTGCAACGCCGCCGTGTCCAGCCGCCCCCTGAGGCGCAAGGCACTGGGGATATGGTAGGCGGCGCTGTCCGGGGCCAGTTGCCAAAGGAACCACTGGCGCTCCTGGGCATAGGACAGTGGCAACGGCTGGTCACGACCGACCGCCACCAGTGCCGGCGCCTGCTCACCCAGGCCACCATCCAGCGCGTGCAAAGCGCCAGCAAATCCTTCCAGGCGTGGCTGCTCGAACACCAGCTTGAGCGGTACTTCGCGCCCCAGCGTATGACGCAAGCGTGATACCACCTGCATGGCCAACAGCGAATGCCCGCCCATCTCAAAGAAGTGGTCGGTCAACCCTACCCGCTCGGCACCCAGGATTTGCGCCCATACGGCAGCGACCTGCTGCTCCAGCTCAGTCACCGGTGCCACCCATGCCTGCTGCGATTGGTTGGCGTCGGGTTTGGGCAGCGCGTGACGATCCAGCTTGCCGTTGGGGTTCAGCGGCATGCGGTCAAGGAAGATGATGTGGGTCGGCACCATATAATCCGGCAGTTGTTCGCGCAGCGTCAGCTTGAGGGTTGCGGCGTCTTGCTGCTCGGCAACCAGATAGGCGACCAATTGATTGTCGACGGCCAGCACCAGTGTTTCGCGCACGCAGGGCTGAGCCAACAACAGCGCCTCGATTTCACCCAGCTCGATACGAAAACCGCGGATCTTGACTTGATGATCGACCCGCCCGACATACTCGATGACGCCATCGGCGCGATAGCGTGCCAGGTCACCGGTGCGATACAGGCGCTCGCCGATTTCGCCGAACGGGTCCGGCACAAAGCGCTCAGCCGTGAGCAGCGCGCGGTTCAAATAGGCGCGCGCCAAACCGCAGCGGCTGCCGATGTACAACTCGCCCACCGCCCCCAACGGCGTCAGGTTCAAGTCACGGTCCAGCACGTAAAGGGCGCGCCCTGGCAAGGAACGGCCAATCGGGCTGGCGGTGGCACCGACGATTTCAGCAGCCGCTGAGCAGTCCAGCACACTCGACACCACGGTCGCTTCTGTGGGGCCATAGGTATTGAGCAAGCGTACATGGCCAAGACCGGCTTTCACCCACTGCGCCGGGCCGTCCAGTGGCATGGCTTCGCCACCGATGTGCACCTGGCGAAGCGCGCCATAGGATCGAGGCCCCGCCGCCAGGCAATCGAGCAGGAACAGGTTCCAGTAAGCGGTGGGCAAGTCGGCCAGGGTGATGCCTTGGGCGATGATTTCGTCGTACAGCCGAGCGCTGTCCCACAGCTGCGGCCCGCGCAGGACCACCGTCGCGCCGTGGGTCAGCGCCGGGTAGAGCTGTTCGACGAAACCGTCGAAATTCAAGGTAGCGAATTGCAGTACGCGGTCATCCTGGGTCAGGCGCGAGTAATCGGCGGCCATCCGGGAAAACTCAGTCAGCGCCGCATGATTGATCGCCACACCTTTGGGCTTGCCGGTGGAACCGGAGGTGTAGATCACGTAAGCCAGGTTGTGTTTGTCGACCTTGACCAGCGGGTTGCTCTCGCCGTAGTGGGCCAGCCCCGAATCCGCCACATCCAACGTCGCCATGCCTTCGGGCAGCGGCATCGGCACATGGGGTTGCGTCAGCACCACACGCACGCCGCTGTCCTCAAGCATGTGCAGCAGGCGTTCACGCGGGTATTGCGGGTCCAGCGGCACATAGGCGCCGCCCGCCTTAAGCACGGCCAACAAGCCAACCACCATCTCGAACGAGCGCTCGACCGCCACACCCACCCGTACTTCCGGGCCGACACCGCGCTCAATCAGTGCATGCGCCAGGCGATTGGCCTGGCGATTCAACTCGGCATAGCTGATGGTGTGTTCGTCCAGGCACAGCGCAACTGTCTCCGGGCGCCGCTGCACCTGGGCCTCGAACAACCCGTGAACGCCTGCCGCCGCCTCGAACACGGGGCCACCCTGGTTCCAGGCGTACAGCAAATCACGCTGTTCTGCATCGATCAGCATGGCCAACTGCGCCACACGGGTGTCCGCACGCCCGACAATAGCGCGCAGCAAACGCTGCCAATGCTCGGCCATGCGCTGCACAGTGGGCGCCTCAAACAGGTCCGTGGCGTAGGTCAGCGAAGCCCGGATACCTTGCGGAGATTCTTGAGTATCCAGGCTAAGGTCAAACGGTGCGCTCTGGCTGCCCCACTCCAGCGCCTCAAGTGCCAGGCCCGGCAATTGCAGCTCGCCCCGCGACTTATGGGCTTCAGTCTGGTGGTTGAACATCACCTGAAACAACGGGTTATGGCTCAGGCTGCGCTCCGGTTGCAGCGCCTCGACAAGCTGCTCGAATGGCAGATCCTGATGGCTCTGGGCTTCGAGTGCGCGCTGCTTGACCTGGGCCAGCAACTGACTAAAGGGCATCTGCCCGTCGATATCAGCCTTGAACACCTGGGTATTGACGAAGAAGCCGATAAGGCGCTCGGTTTCTGCGCGATTACGGTTGGCGATCGGCACACCGACGCGGATATCCGACTGCCCGCTGTAGCGATACAACAGCGTCTGGAAGGACGCCAGCAACAGCATGAACAACGTCACACCTTCGCGTTGAGCCAGCGCCTTGAGACGGCTGACCAATACCGCGTCCAGGTCCATGTCCAGGCGCGCGCCGCGATAGCTTTGCACCAGCGGGCGCGGATGATCCAAGGGCAACTCCAACACCGGTTGCTCACCGCCCAACCGCTCAACCCAATAACCCAACTGGCGCTCTTTTTCGCCGGCTTCCATCCAACTGCGCTGCCACAAGGCGTAGTCGGGGTATTGAACCGGCAACTCAGGCAAACGCACATCCTGGCCCTGGCTGTAGCCCACGTACAACTGCACCAGCTCATCGACCATGACCTGCATCGACCAGCCGTCGGAGACAATGTGGTGCAGCACCAGCACCAGCACATGCTCATCCGGTGCCAGCTGCAGTAACTTCACCCGCAACAGCGGGCCTTGTTGCAGATCGAAGGGTTCGGCGACTTCGGCTTGCACTTGAGCTTCGAGTTGCGTGCGCTCACCCACACCCTCAGCGATCTCAAGGTGCAGCTCAGGCTTCACCACCTGTAATACCTGATCGACGTCTTGATGCAGGCAGGTGCGCAAACTTTCGTGACGGGCAATCAAGGCGTCAAAGCTGCGCTGCAAGGCCGACCGATCAAGTCGGCCTTTCAACCGCAACGCACGTGGCAAATGGTAGGCAGGGCTCTGCGGCTCCAACTGCCACAAAAACCACTGCCGCTCCTGGGCATAAGAGAGTCGCAGCGGCTCGCCTTCCTGACGCTTGAAAACCGGGGCAATCTCAAACAGGTTGATGCCTTGCTGCTTGAGCATTACCGCCAACGCTTTCTTTTGTTGCGCAGAAAGTGAACCTACCGACTCGATTAATGCTTGCACGCCACGCCCCTCAGGAAATCAATTTATCCAAATCTTCTGCTGATAGACGTTTGAGGGCCTCCAAGGATTTAGCCAATGCGTCCTGCACCGGTGAATTATTTGTTTGCCGGGTGGCGACATAGGCACTGAAATCCGCCAGGGTCGGGGTGGTGAAGATCGATTTGACGTCGAATTTGGCGTGCAACTGCTCGCGCAGGCGCACCACCACTTGGGTGGCCAACAGGGAATGCCCGCCCAATTCGAAGAAGTTGTCGTTCAGGCCCACCCGTTGCACGTCGAGCACTTCGGCCCAGATCGCGGCGATCTGTTGTTCCAGGTCGCTGCGCGGCGCCGCGTATTCGCGCGCCTGCAGGTTGGCGTCCACCTTCGGCAGCGCCTTGCGGTCGAGCTTGCCGTTGGGGCTCAGGGGCATCTGTTCCAGCAGCATCCATAGCGCGGGCACCATGTAGTCCGGCAGGTGTCGGGCCAAGTGCGCGCTTAATACGTCGCGCCAGTCGTCGGCGGCGTTTTGCAACACCAGGTAGCCCACCAGGTATTTGCCGTCGACGGCCAGCACCGCGGCTTCACGCACCCACTCGTGTTCGAGCAGGCGCGCTTCGATTTCACCCAACTCGATACGCAAGCCACGCAACTTGACTTGATGGTCGATACGCCCGGCATACTCGATCACGCCGTCGTCGCGATAGCGCGCCAGGTCGCCGGTGCGATACAGGCGCTCACCGTCGATAAAGGGGTTGGCAATGAAGCGCTCGGCGGTCAATGCCGGGCGGCGATGGTAACCCCGGGCCAGGCCGACACCGCCCAGGTACAGCTCGCCCAACACGCCCACCGGCGCCGGCTCAAAGTTGCCGTCGAGGATGTAGCAGCCCAGGTTGGCAATCGGGCGACCAATCGGCACCGCATCGCGACCTTCATTGATGCAGGTCCAGTGGGTCACGTCGATGGCGGCCTCGGTCGGACCGTAAAGGTTATACAACCCGGCTTGCGGTAGTTTGGCGAAGACCTGCTGTTGCGCATCCACCGGCAACGCCTCGCCGCTGCACACAATGCGGTGCAAGGTGTGG
The DNA here is from genome assembly GCF_044218855.1 of Pseudomonas sp. B19125. NCBI lineage: Bacteria > Pseudomonadati > Pseudomonadota > Gammaproteobacteria > Pseudomonadales > Pseudomonadaceae > Pseudomonas > Pseudomonas sp. B19125. The sequence goes on along the minus strand of NZ_CP162589.1, from coordinate 3,301,633 downwards.
CAGGTCGCGACGGTCGGGTCTTGCAGGAATGCCTGCAACATCGAGGGTACAAAGTGCAGCGTGGTGACCTGTTCGGCATTGATCAGGCTGACCAGCCTGGCCGGATCACGGTGATCGCCGGGCGCAGCAACGACCAGGCGTGCGCCGGTCATCAGTGGCCAGAAGAACTCCCACACCGACACATCAAAGCTGAACGGGGTCTTTTGCAGCACGCTGTCGCTGACATCCAGGCCGTAGGCTTCCTGCATCCATTGCAGGCGGTTGGTCAGGGCCGCATGACGATTGCCGGCGCCTTTGGGCTGGCCGGTGGAACCGGAGGTGTAGATCACGTAGGCGAGGTTTTCGCCGTCCAGAGCAATACCCGGATTCTCTGCGCTAAAGTCTTCGAATCCAGTCTCGCCAAGTACCAGCGTTTCCAGGCCGTGTGGAATCGGCAACTGACCGAGTAGATGCGCCTGAGTGAGCAGCAGCTTCACGCCACTGTCTTCAAGCATGTAGGCCAGGCGCTCACGCGGATACTCCGGGTCCAGCGGCACGTATGCGCCACCAGCCTTGAGCACCGCCAGCAGGCCGATCACCATCTCGATGGAGCGCTCCACCGCCAGCCCCACCAGCGTGTCCGGCCCCACGCCCGCCTCGATCAGACGATGGGCCAGGCGATTGGCGCGACGGTTCAGCTCAGCGTAATTCAAGCGTTGCTCGGCAAACACCAGTGCCGGTGCCTCTGGCGTGAGCGCAACCTGCGCCTCAATCAGTTGCTGCACCGTTTGCTGCAACGGGTAATCGCAGGATGTGGCGTTCCAGTCCTCAATCACCTGTTGGCGCTCAGTGGCGTCGAGCATCGCCAGCTCACCCAGGCGTTGCTGCCCGCCCTCAAGCATCGCTTGCAGCAGGTTGACCAGATGCCGGCCGTAACCTTGCACCGTATTTTCGTGGAAATGCGCGCGGGCAAAGCTGAACTGCACCGACAGCGTTTCGCCCAGATCCACCAGCACCGTCAGCGGGAAGTTGGTTTGTTCATGGGCATGGGGCTCGCCAAACCGAATGCCGCTGCCGCCGCTTTGCGCCAGGGCTTTGGACACCGGGTAGTTTTCGAACACCAGGATATTGTCGAACAAGGCTTCACCGCCCTGCCCGGCCCAGCGCTGAATGTCATACAGGCCAGTGTGTTCATGCTCACGCAAGGCCAGGTTTTGCGCCTGCACGGCTTGCAACCAGTCGGCCACTGACACCTGCCCCTCGACCGCGCAGATCACCGGCAAGGTATTGATGAACAGACCGATCTGCTGCTCAACGCCCGCAAGCTCCGCCGGGCGACCGGCCACGGTAGCACCGAAGGCCACTACCGCCTGGCCGCTGTGACGCTGCAACAGAATCAGCCACGCCGCCTGGATCAAAGTATTGAGCGTGACTTTGTGGCTTCGGGCGAACGACTCAAGTTGAGTCGTGAGTGTGCGATCAAGCGCCAGTTGATACTCGCCATGCCCTTGCACCGCCATCGGTTGACTGCTGCCCAGCCGTGTCGGGGTTTGCAATGCACTCAATTGCTCACGCCAGAAGGCTTCGGTCGCAGCGGCATCACGCTGTTGCAGCCAACCGATGTAATCGCGATAGCGCCCGGCCGCTTCCGGCACTGCCACAGCGGCATAGCGTTGCAGCACTTCGCCGAACAGCCGCGAATTGCTCCAGCCGTCCATCAGGATGTGATGGCTGGTGTAGATCAACTCGTAGCACTGCTCATCGGTGCGCACCAGTACCAGCCGCACCAGTGGCGCCTTGGCCAGGTCAAAACCCTTGCGGCGCTGGGCCTGTTGCAGGTTGTGCAGTTCCAGTTCGCGCTCCGGCATGGCGCGCCAGTCCAGAACCTGAATCGGCAGCCGCGCTTCGCGGTATACCACCTGGCATGGCCATTCCAGCTGGCCTTCCCAGAAGAACCCGCTGCGCAGCACATCATGGGCCTGCACCGTGGCATCCCAGGCGTGCTGGAAGCGCGCCACATCCAGGCCTTGCGCCGTCACGCGAATCTGGTTGATGTAGTCGCCCGCCGTCTGCTCATAGAGGGTGTGAAAGAGCATGCCTTGCTGCATGGGCGACAAGGTGTAGATGTCTTCTACGGCATCGAACGCCAGCGGCAACGACTCCAGCTGCGATTGGTTCAAGCGCGATAACGGGAAATCCGAGGCGGTCACACCGCCATTGCCGGGCGTGCAGCAATGTTCTATCAGCGCGTTGAGTTCGCGGGTGTAGGCCGCGCTCAGCGTTTCGATCACCGCGGGGTCGAACATCAGCGGGCTGAACGTCCAGCCCAGTTGCAGTTCGCCGCCATAGACTTGGCCGTTGAGCGTCAGCCAGTTACCCAGCGGCGCATCCGGGCTTTGTTCGGCACCGGCACTTTCTGCGGCGGGCGCGAACAGGGTGTCCGGTTGGTCGAAACTGCCGTCAACCTGGCCCAGGTAGTTGAAGGTGATGCGCGGCGCTGGCAAAGCACTGAACGCCTCACGTGTGGCGTCATCGCCCAGGTAACGCAAAGCGCCAAAACCCAAGCCTTTATGCGGCACGCTGCGCAATTGCTCCTTGATCTGTTTGATCGAAACCGCCAGGGACACGTCGGGGGTCAGGCGCACCGGAAACAGGCTGGTGAACCAGCCCAGGGTGCGCGTCAGGTCAATGTCGTCAAACAGGTCTTCACGGCCATGGCCCTCCAGCTGGATCAGGCTTGAGGCGTGGCCCGTCCACTGGCAGATCACCCGCGCCAGGGCCGTGAGCAGCAGGTCGTTGATCTGAGTGCGGTAGGCCGTCGGCGCCTGTTGCAGCAATTGCCGGGTGCGTTCGGCATCCAGTTGGCTGACCACAGTCTCAGCCAGTCGCCCGGGACGCGCGCCTTGCGGGTCGCGGCACGGCAAGTCGGTGGCCGCACCCTGCAGCTGTTGCAGCCAAAAGGCTTGCTCGGACGCCATCGCAGCGCTACGGGCGTGGGCTTGCAAGCGCTCGGCCCAGGCTTTGAATGAAGAGGTCTTGGCCGGCAATTTTTGTTCGCGATACAGCGCTTGCAGGTCTTCAAGGAACACCCGCCAGGACACGCCGTCCACCACCAAGTGGTGCATTACCAGCAACAGGCGCTGGGAACCGTCTGCCAGCTCGACCAGTACCGCACGCAGCAATGGCCCCTGTTGCAGGTCGAGGCTGCGCTGGGCTTTTTCGCAGAGCGCGGTCAACTCGCTGGCATCTGCCACCTTGGCTTGCCACAGTACCTGTGTGCCAGCCGCAGCATGCTCGGCTTGCCAACCCTCAAGGTGCTGGCTGAAGCGCAAACGCAGCACATCGTGGTGAGCAATCAGGCCCTGCAACGCGGCTTCCAGACGATCGCCCTGAAGCGCTTGGCGTGGCGTCAGCAAGAAGGACTGGTTCCAGTGATGCGGGTCCGGCAGCTGCATCTCGAAGAACAACTGCTGGAACGGCAGCAACGGCGTCTCACCCTGCACCGAACCTTGGTCGATCACCCGCGCGGTTTGCAACTGCGCCACCCGCGCGAGGCTGCGCACGGTTTGATGCTGGAACAACGCCTTGGCGGTGAAATGAATACCGGCGGCACGTGCGCGACTGACCACCTGAATCGAGATGATCGAGTCACCGCCGCGCTCAAAGAAATTGTCATTCAACCCCACCTGCTCGATGCCCAGCACGTCGGCCCAGATGGCGGCGATCTGCTGCTCCAGCGCGCTTTGCGGGGCTTCATATTGCTGCGTGGCTTCGGGCTTTGGCAGCGCCTTGCGGTCAAGCTTGCCGTTGGGGCTCAGCGGCATCTGCTCCAGCAGCATCCATTGTGCGGGCACCATGTAATCCGGCAGTGTTTCGGCAAGATGAGCGCCGAGCACATCGCGCCAATCATCCGCTGCGTTTTGCAGCACCAGGTAGCCCACCAGGTATTGACTGTCCGGTGCCAACACGGCCGCTTCGCGGACGTAATCGTGTTCCAGTAAACGCGCTTCGATTTCGCCCAATTCGATACGCAGGCCACGCAACTTGACCTGATGATCGGCACGCCCGGCATATTCAATCACGCCGTCTGCGCGATACCGCGCCAGGTCGCCGCTGCGGTACAGACGCTCACCGCTGACAAAGGGATGGGCGATAAAACGCTCGGCGGTCAATGCCGGACGTCGGTGATAACCACGGGCCAGGCCGAGACCGCCCAGGTAAAGCTCGCCCAGCACGCCAATCGGTACCGGTTCGAAATGGCTGTCGAGGATGTAGCAGCCCAGATTGGCAATCGGGCGACCAATCGGCACGGCGTCACGCCCTTCATCGACACAGGTCCAGTGGGTCACGTCGATGGCGGCTTCGGTTGGACCGTAGAGGTTATAGAGCCCGGCTTGCGGCAGTTTGGCCATGACTTGCTGTTGCGCATCCACCGGCAGCGCCTCGCCGCTGCACACGATGCGCTGCACGCTGTGGCAGGTCGAAACCGCCGGGTCTTGCAGGAACGCCTGCAACATCGAGGGTACAAAGTGCAGCGTGGTGATCTGTTCGGCAGTGATCAGGCTGACCAACCGGGCCGGATCACGGTGATCGCCCGGTGCTGCAACGACCAGGCGCGCGCCGGTTATCAGTGGCCAGAAGAACTCCCACACCGACACGTCGAAGCTGAACGGGGTCTTTTGCAGCACGCTGTCGCTGGCGCCCAGGCCATAGGCCTCCTGCATCCATTGCAGGCGATTGAGCAGCGCTGAATGGCGGTTGCCGGCGCCTTTGGGTTGGCCGGTGGAGCCGGAGGTGTAGATCACGTAGGCGAGGTTTTCGCCGTCCAGCGCGAAATCCGGGTTTGCGTCGCTGTAGCTGTCGAAGCCGGACTCACCCAGCACCAGGGTTTCCAATCCTTGTGGGATCGGCAACTGTTCGAGCAAATGCGCCTGAGTCAGCAGCAGCTTCACGCCGCTGTCTTCAAGCATGTAGGCCAGGCGCTCACGCGGGTATTCCGGGTCCAGCGGCACATACGCGCCACCGGCCTTGAGCACCGCCAATAGCCCCACCACCATCTCGATGGAGCGCTCCACCGCCAGCCCCACCAGCGCATCCGGGCCAACGCCGGCCTCGATCAAACGATGGGCCAGGCGATTGGCGCGGCGGTTCAGTTCGGCGTAACTCAGCGAAACGTCACCAAAACGCAATGCCGGTGCATCCTGTTGCGCCAGCACCTGCGCTTCAATCAACTGATGCACCCACTGGCCTTGCGGGTAGGCGCGCTCGGTGGCATTCCACTGGTAGAGGAGTTGTTGGCGCTCCGTGGCGTCCAGCGTCGCCAGGTCCTGCAAGGCCATTGCAGGGTTGGCCACGGCGGCGCGCAACAGGTTCAGCCAATGGCCCAGCATGCGCGAGGCGGTCGCCGTGTTGAACAAATCGGTGGCATAGGTCAGGGAGGCCCAGAGGCCGTCGCCGGTTTCCTGGGTATCCAGGCTCAGGTCAAACTGGGCGCTTTGGGTTTCCAGTTCGAGGCTGGCCACACGCAGGCCCGGCAGTTGCTGCTCTGCGGATGGGGTCTTGGCCTGGTGATTGAACATCACCTGAAACAGCGGGTTATGGCTAAGGCTGCGTTCGGGTTGCAGCGCTTCGACCAGTTGCTCGAAGGGCAAATCCTGATGGGCCTGGGCTTCCAACGCGCGGCGCTTGGTGTGTTGCAGCAGCTGGGCGAAGGTCATCTGGCCGTCGAGATCGGCCTTGAGCACCTGCGTGTTGACGAAAAAGCCGATCAGCGATTCGGTCTCGACGCGGTTGCGGTTGGCGATCGGCACGCCGACGCGAATGTCCGACTGCCCGCTGTAGCGATACAGAAATACCTGAAACGACGCCAACAGCAGCATGAATAGCGTCACCCCTTCGCGCTGGGCCAGGGCCTTGAGACCGGCGACCAGGGAGGGTTCCAGGGCAATGTCCTGGCGTGCGCCAAGGAAACTCTGCTGTGCTGGGCGCGGGTGATCGAGCGGCAGCTCCAGCACCGGCTGCGTGCCACTGAGCAGCTCACGCCAGTAATCCAGTTGACGGGCCTTCTCCCCCGCCTCCATCCAGCGGCGTTGCCACAACGCGTAATCGGCATACTGGATCGGCAGCGGTACCAACGTGCACTCCTGGCCCTGGCTGTAGGCGGCATAAAGCTGCATCAACTCTTGCACCATCACGCCCATCGACCAACCGTCAGAGACGATATGGTGCTGAACCAGCACCAGCACATGCTCTTCTTCGCTTAGGCCGAACAAGCTGACCCGCAATAACGGACCTTGCTGCAAATCGAAAGGTCGGGCGATTTCAGCTTCGACGCTTGCTTTTAGCCCGGCCTCGTCGGCTGAGTGTTCAGCGATCTCGATCACAGCCTGGGCCAATACTTGCTGGGCACGCTGCTCGCCCTCCAGGTGCAAACGGGTGCGCAGGCTTTCATGGCGTGTCACCAGCGTGTCGAAGCTGCGCTGCAGCGCGGCCTTGTCCAGGCGCCCGCTCAGGCGCAAGGCGCCGGGGACGTGATAGGCCGCGCTGTCCGGGTCCAGTTGCCAGAGAAACCACTGGCGCTCCTGGGCATAAGACAGCTGCGCGTGTTGGCCGTCCTCGCGAATCGAGGCGATCGGCAGTTGCGCGAAACTCATGCCACGGCTTTGCAGGCGTTGGTAGAACTGTTGACGCTGTTCCAGAGGCAGGCGAAGAAAGCGCGAAACCAGATCGATATTAGGGTTGGAAAGCATGGTTCAAATCGCCTCTAGTTCGCTCAAAAAGTCACGAAGATCATCAAAGTCTTCCGCGCTGCCGGCGCGGAAGGTGGCAGCGGCCTGGGCATAGGCGCGCAACGTTTCAGTCTGGAACACTTCCACCAGCGGCACTTCCAGCCCCAGTTCGGCCTGCACCCGCGAGGTGATCTGGATCGCCAGCAGGGAGTGGCCGCCCACTTCGAAGAAGTTGTCGTCCAGGCCCACGCGGGGCAGGTGCAGAATCTCGGCCCAGATCGCGGCAATCTGCTGCTCAAGCTCGGTTTGCGGGGCGACGTAGTGCTGCTGCATCAGGCTAGCATCCGGCTCGGGCAGGCCCTTGCGGTCGAGTTTGCCGTTGGGGGTCAATGGCATTTGGTCCAGGAACATGAAGTGCGTGGGCACCATGTAATCCGGTAGCCGGGTTTTCAGGGCACGGCGCAGGCTGTCGCGGAACGCGGTGTGGTCGAGCTGCACGGTGGCAGGCACTACATAGGCGACCAATTGCTTACCGGCCTGGCCTTCCTGGGCCACGACGACGGTTTCGCCGACGCTGTCCTGCTCGCGCAGGCGTGCTTCGATCTCGCCCAACTCAATACGGAAACCACGAATTTTCACCTGATGGTCGACACGCCCGAGGTAATCCACCACGCCGTCCGCACGGCCACGGGTCAGGTCGCCGCTGCGGTAAACGCGGCTGCCAGGCTTGCCGAACGGGTCCGGCACAAAACGCTCGGCGGTGAGTGCCGGGCGCTCCAGATAACCACGGGCCACGCCTTCGCCGCCGAGGTACAGCTCACCAGCCACGCCGATGGGTTGCAGGTTGAGTTGTGAGTCCAGCACGTAGCCGCTGCGGTTGCCCAACAGTGTGCCGATCGGCGCATAGACCGCGCCGCACGGATCGCCGCGACGGGCTTTCCACAGCAGCGGCGTGACCACGGTTTCGGTCGGGCCGTAGCCGTTGAACAAGTAGGTCGGTTTCAGTGCGCGCCACGCCAGGTCGTAACTGGCCTGCGCCACCGCATCGCCGCCGAAGCAGTACACGCGCACATTGGGCGGGTTGCCATCGCGCTCGGCATGCTCGGCCAACTGTTGCAGGTACACCGGCGGGAACACGGCCATGGTCACGTGGTGACGGTGCATTTGCGCGTAGGTGTATTCCGGCAGCCACAGGCTGTCGTCGCGGATCAGTACGCTGGCGCCGTTGATCAGCGGGTGCATCCAGCCTTCGTGGGAGCCGTCAAAGGCAAATGACATGAAATGCAATTCGCAATCGGCCGGGCTGGTTTCGTAGCGTTCCCCGGTGGCGATGATGTGCGCCACCAGTGGCCCGTGGGAAACGGCCACGCCCTTGGGCATGCCGGTGGAGCCGGAGGTGTAGATCACGTAGGCGAGGTTATCGCCATCCAGATTTACCTGCGGCGCGGTATCGCTGTAGCCGGTCCAGTCTTCGGTGCGGTCAATGGCCAGTGTGTCCAGACCCTCGGCGAGCGGCAATTGCGGCAAGGCGCTGGTGTGGCTCAGCAGCAACTTGGCGCGGCTGTCTTGCATCATGTACAGCAAACGATCACGCGGGTATTCGATGTCCAGCGGCACATACACGCCACCGGCTTTCATCACTGCGAGGAACGCCACCATGATTTCCGCACTGCGCGGCATGGCAATCGCCACCCGCACTTCCGGGCCGACGCCACGAGCGATCAGCGCATGGGCCAGGCGGTTGGCCTGGCGGTCCAGCTCGTCATAAGTCAGGGTTTGTGCATCGAACTTGACCGCCACCGCATCCGGGGTTTCCCGGGCGCGATCGGCGAACAGTTCGTGTACCAGGCGCTCGGCCGGGAAACCGGCGTCGGCCTGGTTCCACAGCTGCAGGATGTGCTGTTGCTCATCCTGGCTGAGCAGGTTCAACTGGCTGATGGGCTGCTGCTGGTCGGCAATCATCGCCTGCAACAGGTTCTGCCAGTGGCGTGCCATGCGTTCAATGGTCGACGCTACGAACAGGTCGGTCGCATAGCTCAGGGACGCACTCAACTGGTCACGGGACTCCTCGATGTCCAGGGTAAGGTCGAAATGCGCAGCCGTTTCATCCCAGCTCACCGGGCTCATGTCCAACTGCGCCAGGCGCTGTAAATGCTCGCTGGCCTGGCTGATGTGGTGGTTGAACGCCACCTGGAACAACGGGCTCAAACTCAGGCTGCGCTCAGGTTGCAGGGCCTCGACCAGTTGCTCGAACGGCAGGTCCTGATGGGCCTGGGCTTCCAGGGCGCGCTGTTTGACCTGCTGCAGCAACTGGGCAACGGTGGTTTGCGCGTCGATCTCGGCCTTGAGCACCTGGGTGTTGACGAAGAAGCCGATCAGCCGTTCGGTTTCTACGCGGTTGCGGTTGGCGATTGGCACGCCGACACGGATGTCCTGCTGGCCGCTGTAGCGATGCAACAGCGCGTGGTAGGAGGCCAGCAACAGCATGAACAGCGTCACACCTTCGCGCTGGGCCAACGACTTGAGGCCATCGAGCAACGGGGTCGGCAGCGCCATATACAAACGCGCGCCGCGATGGGACGGTACCGCAGGGCGCTGGTGATCAAAAGGCAACTCCAGCACCGGTTGCTCGCCGCCGAGCAGTTCACGCCAGTAGTCGAGCTGGCGCGCCTTTTCACCGGCTTCCATCCAATCGCGCTGCCATTTTGCGTAGTCGGCGTATTGGATCGGCATCGCCGGCAATTGCAGGGCCTGGTCTTGGCTGTAGGCCGTATACAACTGCACCAGTTCGTCGACCATCACTTGCATCGACCAGCCGTCGGAGATGATGTGATGTTGCACCAGGACCAGCACATGCTCGTCTTCAGCCAGGCGCAAGAGGCTCACACGCATCAGCGGCCCCTGGCGCAGATCGAACGGTTGCGCCACCAGCGCTTGCACCCTGGATTTGAGCTGCGCTTGGTCGGTGAGCGCGAATGCGAGTTCGATCCGCGCCTGTGGGCTGACCACTTGCACCGTGCGGTCGGTTTCTTGCTGAAAATGCGTGCGCAGGCTGTCGTGACGCGCCACCAGGGTATCGAAGGCACGTTGCAGGGCGCAGCGGTCCAGCGGACCTTTCAAGCGCAGCGCACTCGGCACGTGATAGGCCGAACTGTGCGGGTCCAGTTGCCAGAGGAACCACTGCCGATCCTGGGCATAGGACAGCAACAATGGCTGATCGCGATCCGCCGCCACCATCGCCGGCGCCGAAGCGCTGACCGCGGCCAGAGTGTTGACCCCAGCCAGAGTGTTAACAAAGTCGCCCAGCACGGGCTGCTCAAACAGCGTGCGCAGTGCAACTTCGAGCCCCAGGCCATGGCGCAAGCGGGACACCACTTGCGTGGCGAGCAACGAATGCCCGCCCATCTCGAAGAAGTGATCGTTGAGCCCTACCCGTACGGCGCCCAGCACCTGGGCCCAGATGGCCGCGACACGTTGCTGGGTCTCGGTGACCGGTGCAACCCAATCGACCAGAGCTTGGCTGGTATCCGGCTTGGGCAGCGCGGCACGGTCGAGCTTGCCGTTGGGGCTCAGCGGCAGGCGCTCCAGCACCAGCAGATGCGCCGGCACCATGTAGTCCGGCAGCTCTTGGCGCAACGCGGCCTTGAGCTGCGTGCGCAACTGGGCCTGCTCGGTGTCGGACAATGACTGGCTGGCCACGATATAGCCGACCAACTGGTTGTCCGCCGCGATCACCAGCGCCTCGCGCACACTGGCCTGGACCAGCAGGCGCGCTTCGATTTCACCCAACTCGATACGGAAACCTCGCACCTTGACCTGATGGTCGATTCGCCCCACGTACTCGATCATCCCATCGGCGCGATAGCGCGCCAGGTCACCGGTGCGGTACAAACGGCCGACGCCGTCAGCACAGAAAGGATCGGGAATGAAGCGGTGGGCCGTCAGGTCCGCACGCTTGAAATAACCCCGCGCCAGCAGCGGCCCGCCGATCACCAACTCGCCGGCGACACCTACCGGCACCGGGTTGAGGTTGGCATCCAGCAGGTAAATGGCACGGCCATCCAGCACGCGGCCAATCGGCATCATCGACGGCAAGGCTTCACGGCCCTCGACATACGCGGCGCAGTCCAGGGCAGTGGCGGTCACGGTGGCTTCGGTAGGCCCGTAGGTATTGAGCAGCCGCACATGCTGCAAGCCTGCTGCGCGCCAGGCATTCAGCCCTTCAGGCGGCATGGCTTCGCCGCCAATGTGCAGTTGGCGCAGGCGCCCATAATCACGTGGGCCTAGGTCTGCAAAGTCGCGCACCAGAGACAGCCAATAGGCCGTGGTCAGGTCGACCACGGAAATATCGTGTTCAATCAGTTGCTGGTAGAAGGTGTCGCTGTCCCACAGTTCGCCACCGCGTACCACCACCGCCGCACCGCAGCACAGCGCCGGGTAGAGCTGCTCGACAAAACCGTCGAAGTTGAAGGTGCCAAATTGCAGCACGCGGTCATGGGCCTGCAGCGCAAACAGTTCGGTGAACACCTCCACATGCCGGGCCAGGGACGCCAGGTCGATGCCCACGCCTTTTGGCCTGCCGGTCGAGCCGGAAGTGAACATCACGTAGGCCAGGTTGGCCGGCTGCGCCCTCGACACGGGGTTTTCAGCACTGTAATCGGCCAACCAGTCTGCGCCGGACTCCAGGCACACAAGCGTCAGGTTCGCGCTGATCGGCAGATGCGCCACCAACGGCTGCTGAGTCAGCAGTAATTGCAGACCGCTGTCCTCGATCATGCATTGCAGGCGTTCGGCCGGGTATTTCGGGTCCAGCGGCACATAAGCGCCACCGGACTTGAGCACCGCCAGCAAGCCAACGATCATTTCCAGGGAACGGTCCACCGCCACGCCCACCAGGGTGTCGGCGCTGACGTCCAACGTGATCAGACGATGGGCCAGGCGATTGGCGCGCAGGTTGAGGTCGGCGTAGGTCATACGCTGCTGGTCCAGGATCAGTGCGATGTTTTGCGGGTGCAGCGCGGCTTGTTGTTCGAAGCGCTGCAATACGCTTGCCTTGGCCGTTTGAGCAACACTGCGCGGGTTCCAGTCTTGCAGCACGCGGGTGTATTCAGGGTCCAACAGCAAGGGGATGGCGCCCACGGCTTGCTCCGGCGCCTGGATAAATTGCTGCAGCAAGCCCTGCAAGTAGTTGCCAATGTGCTGCACGGTGTCGGTGGCAAACTGCGCACGCAGGTATTCCAGGTGCAGGCTCAGGCGCTCGCCGCCGTGCACGGTCAGTGTCAACGGGTAGTTGGTGCGCTCCTGATGACTGACGCCACTGAAACGCAAACCGCCCTCGCCCGACTGTTCCAGCGTCTTGGCCACCGGGAAGTTTTCGAACACCACCAGCGTGTCGAATAATGCCTCACCGGCCGAACCGGCCCAGCGCTGGATATCAAACAGCGGCGTGTGTTCATGCTCGCGCATTTCCAGGTTCAGTGCCTGTACGCATCGCACCCAATCGCTGACGCTTTGCGCCGGGCTGGCGGCGGCAATCAGCGGCAAGGTGTTGATGAACAGGCCGACTTGCTGCTCGACATCCGCCAACTGCGCCGGGCGCCCGGACACCGTCACCCCACAGGCGACGCTGGACTGGCCGGTGTAGCGTTGCAGCAGCAACAGCCACGCCGATTGCACCAGGGTGTTGAGGGTCACTTGGTGTGCACGGGCGAAGGCCGTCAGGCGCTGAGTCTGGATAGCATCCCACTCACACAGGACTTCACCGTATTCACCCGCACTCTGCGCTGGGCTCTTGGCCACACTGCGCGCCAGGTGCGTCGGCTCGTCCAACTGCGCCAGGCGCTGGCGCCAAAAGGCCTCGCCCAACGCCGGATCCTGCTGCTGCAACCAGGCGATGTGCTGGGAAAACCCCGCGCCCACCGGCGCCAATGCCTGGCCCTTGCAGGCCTGCAGCACTTCATTGAGCACCAGTGCGTTACTCCAGCCATCCATCAGGATGTGATGGCTGGTGTAGATCAAGTGCCAGCAGTCTTCAGCCGTACGTACCAACGCCACTCGCAGCAACGGCGGACGCGCCAGCTCGAAGCCCTCGCGGTGGTGCTCGGCGGCCAGGCTACCCAGGGCGGCGGGAAGGTCCTGACGGCCACGCCAGTCGAGATCGGTGAACGGCAAGCTGACCTGTCGATACACCACTTGCAGGGCCTGGCCCTGGTCGTCCTGCCAGACAAACCCGGTGCGCAACATGTCATGCCGTGCCAGCACTTGCGCCCAGGCGCGCTGGAAGACTGCCACGTCCAGCCCGTGCACATCGGCGCGCAGCTGGCTGACGTAAATATCATCCTCGCCCTGTTGGTAGAGGCTGTGAAACAGCATGCCCTGTTGCATCGGCGACAGCGGGTACAGGTCCTGCACGTCCCTTGCCGGCAGTGCCAACTCGTCGAGCTGGGGCTGGGTCAATTGCGCCAGGGTCACGTCGGCCGGTGTCAGGCCGCCCTGTTTAGGGTCGACGCAATGCGCGATCAGTGCCAGCAGTTCCTGCTGGTAATCATCCGCCAGCTGCTGGACAGTCGCGACCTCGAACATTTCACGGCTGAACCCCCACTGCAGGGCCAATTCACCGCCGTACACCTGCCCCTCCACCGTCAGCCAGTTAGCCAGCGGCGCCTCCGGGTCTTGAGCCTGCCCACTGCCCTGGGTGGCGGGAACGAACAGCGCCGACTCGTTGAACTGGCGGTCGAACTGCCCCAGGTAGTTGAACGTGATGCGTGGCGCGGCCAGGTTCGAGAGGGCTTCACGGGCGTCAGGCGGGCCGAGGTAGCGCAGCTGGCCGTAGCCAATGCCTTTGTGCGGCACGGCGCGCAGTTGCTCCTTCACCGACTTGATCGCCGCCGACAGCTCGCCATCGGCTTGCAGGCGCACCGGGAACAGGCTGGTAAACCAGCCGACGGTACGGCTCAGGTCGAGCGTATCGAACAGGTCTTCACGGCCATGGCCTTCCAGCTGGATCAGCGCGGCAGGCTGCCCGCTCCAGCGGCTGACCACGCGCGCCAGCGCGGTTAGCAGCAAGTCATTGACCTGGGTGCGGTAGGCCGCCGGGGCGTCTTGCAGCAGTTGACGGGTGTGTTCGGCGCTCAAGCGGATTTCGAGCTTGCTGCCCAGGCGATTCTGCAGGCCGCCCTGGGGGTTGTCGCAGGGCAGATCGGCGCTCGCGGTCTGGGCCTGCCAATACGGCAGTTGGTTATCCAGCGTCAGCGCATGGGCCTGCAACTGCTGCGCCCAGTCTTGGTAGGCACTGGTCTTGGCCGGCAGCGCAGCGTTGCGGTAAGCCTGCTGCAGGTCTTCGAGCAGGATGCGCCACGACACGCCATCGACCACCAGGTGATGCACCACCAGCAGCAGGCGCTGGGCGCCGTCTGCCATCGAGACCAGTACCGCGCGCAGCAGCGGACCCTGTTCAAGGTTGAGGCTGCCGTGTGCCTTGTCGCAAAGTGCGGCCAGCTCAGCCTCGTCAGCGACTTGGGCCTGCCACACTGAAGCACTTGCAACCGGCTCGGCGTGGGCCTGCTGCCAACCGTCTGCCTGGCGCACAAAACGCAGGCGCAGGGCGTCATGGTGGTTAATCAAACGGGTCAAGGCCGCGTCAATGCGCGCGGGCTCCAGGGCTTCACGCGGGGCCAACAGCAGCGACTGGTTCCAATGCTGGCGCGCCGGGATCACCTGCTCGAAAAAGCTGTGTTGCACGGGCGTGAGGATCACCTCGCCGCTGACTGGCCCCTGATCGATAACCGCCGCCTGTTCAAAGCTCGCCACCAGCGCCAGGCTGCGCACGCTCTGGTACTGGAACAGGTCACGCGGGCTGAGGCGAATCCCCGCCTGACGGGCGCGGCTGACCACTTGGATGGAGATAATCGAGTCGCCACCCAGCTCGAAGAAGTTGTCGTCCAGACCGACTTGCGCGGCGTCGAGCACATCACTCCAGATTGCCGCCAGGGCTTTTTGCAGGGCGTTTTCAGGCGCGATAAAGGCTTGCTGCGGCGCAGCATCCGGCAACGGCAGCGCCTTGCGGTCGAGCTTGCCGTTGGCAGTGACCGGCAGTTTGGCCAGGGTGACGAAGTGCGTGGGCACCATGTATTCCGGCAGGCTGCTGAGCAACCAGGCCTTGAGGTCGCTCGGCGCTTCACCCTCGTTAACCAGGTAGGCAACCAGCTGTTTGCCGCCCTGCACCAGCACCACCGCTTCGCGCACCTGCGGGTGTTGCATCAGCCGGGTTTCGATTTCGCCCAGCTCGATACGCAAGCCGCGCAGCTTGACCTGATGGTCGAGGCGGCCGAGGTACTCGATCACGCCATCGGCACGCTGGCGCACGCGGTCGCCGGTGCGATAGAGGCGCTCTCCGTCAACAAAAGGGCTCGGCACAAAGCGTTCGGCGGTCAAGCCCGGGCGGCGGTGATAGCTGCGCGCCAGGCCGACGCCGCCCAGGTACAACTCGCCAGAGACACCGGCGGGCACCGGGTTGAGCTGGGCGTCGAGGACATAGGTGGCCAGGTTGGCAATCGGACGACCGATGGGCACGCTGTCGGCGCCTTCGTCGACGCATGTCCAGTGGGTGACGTCGATGGCGGCTTCGGTGGGGCCGTAGAGGTTGAACAAACCCGTCGCTGGCAGTTTGGCGAACACCTGCAACTGCGCGTCCAACGGCAAGGCTTCGCCGCTGCACACGATGCGTTTGAGGCTCGTACAAGCCTGCACGCCCGCCTCATGGATAAACGCCTGGAGCATCGACGGCACGAAGTGCAAGGTGGTAATGGCGTGACGGCCGATGGTCTGGATCAGTCGCGCCGGCTCGCGATGTTCGCCAGGAGCGGCGACCACCAGCCGAGCGCCGGTCATCAATGGCCAGAAAAATTCCCACACCGACACATCAAAGCTGAACGGGGTTTTCTGCAAGACCGCATCGCTGGCGTCCAGGCCGTAAGCCTGCTGCATCCAGCACAAGCGGTTGACCAGCGCGCGATGGCTGTTGCCGGCGCCCTTGGGTTTGCCGGTGGAACCGGAGGTGTAAATCACGTAGGCCAAGTTGAGCGCCTGGATGGCCACGGCCGGTGATTCACTGCTATAGCCGGCAAGCCAACCCGGCGCCTGGTCCAGAACGATCACTTGCACGCCATTAATCGGCAGCGAAGCCTGCAGGCTTTGCTGGCTGAGCAACAGCGTGATGCCGCTGTCTTCGATCATGTAGGCGAGGCGTTCCTGGGGGTATTCGGGGTCCAACGGCACATAGGCACCGCCGGCCTTGAGGATCGCCAACAGGCCCACCACCATCTCGACCGAACGCTCCACACAGATACCCACCAGCACGTCAGGGCCAACGCCCTGCTCGCGCAAGGCATGGGCCAACTGGTTGGCGCGGGCGTCGAGCTGGGCATAGCTCAACGTGGTCGCACCAAACACCAGCGCCGGAGCATCCGGGGTGCGCTGTACCTGCTCTTCAATGAGCCGATGCACTCCTTGCGCGGTCGGGTACGCCTGGGCCGTCTGGTTCCATGCCTGGACCAGCACCTGCTGCTCATCGGCGGCCAGCATCGGCAACTCACCGATGCGGTGTTCGTCGCCGGAAACCATGGCCTGCAGCAGGCTGATCCAGTGCTGGGCCATGCGCGTTATGGAGGGCGCGTCAAACAGGTCGTTGGCGTAGGTCAACGCAGCCTGCAAGGTGCCGGACTTTTCATAGGTATCCAGGGTCAGGTCGAACTGGGTGGTACGGCCTTGCCACTCCACCAGCGCCAGTTCCAGGCCGGAGGCGGTGCTCACCGTGGCAATGTCCGCTACCACCGGCTGGTGGTTGTACATCACCTGAAACAGCGGCGTATGGCTCAGGCTGCGCTCGACCTTGAGGGCTTCCACCAGACGCTCGAACGGCAGCTCCTGATGGGCCTGGGCGCCGAGGGCGTGCTCCTTGATGCCCTGCAACAGTTCGGCGACACGGGTTTGCCCGGTTAACTCGGTACGCAGAACCTGAGTGTTGACGAAAAAACCGATCAGCCCTTCGACCTCACTGCGATTACGATTGGCGATCGGCACACCGACGCGGATATCGCCCTGCCCCGTGTAGCGATGCAACAACACGTTGAAAGCGCCCAGCAGCAACATGAACAGGGTGACGTTGTGCTTTTGCGCGCAACTACGCAGCTGCGCGGCGAGGCCTGAATCGATGGCGAAATTATGCCGGGTGCCCTGGTAGCTGGGCATGGCCGGACGCGGGCGATCGGTGGGCAGTTCCAGCACCGGATGCTCATCACCCAGACGTGCCTGCCAGTATTCAAGCTGGCGTGCCTGCTCCCCCGCTTCCAGCCAACGGCGCTGCCACAGGGCGTAGTCGCTGTACTGGATCGGCAGCGCCGGCAATTGCGGCGTCTCGTGGCGTTCGTGGGCGTCGTAGCAGCGAATGAACTCGTCGATCAGCACATTCATCGACCAGCCATCGGAGACGATGTGGTGCAGGGTCAGCAGCAGCACATGCTCTTGCGCATCGAGCTTGAGCAATTGCACGCGCAGCAGTGGGCCGTTTTCCAGATCGAACGGCAGCAGTGATTGACGGGTCGCCGCCTGGTTGACGGCCTGCTCGCGTTCGTCAAAGCCCAGCGCACTGAAGTCCAGAGGCTCGACGGCAACCGACGGCTCGATGGCAACTTGCAGCAAACGATCGTCGGCCTGGCGCTGGAAGACCGTGCGCAGGGTTTCATGACGTGTCACCAGGCTTGCGAATGCCTGTTCCAGTGCGCGCAGGCTGAGGGCGCCCTTGAGCCGCACGGCGCCGGGCAGGTTGTATGCGCCACTGGCCGGGTCCAGTTGCCACAGAAACCACATGCGCTGCTGCGCGTAGGACAGCGCCTGGCGATCCTCCACGTCCACGCCCGCCGGAATCGGAAACCGGGAAAAATCCACGCCTTCTTTCTGCAGGGCTTGCAGGAAAACCTGGCGCTTTTCCAGGGGCAACCCGATAAACCGGCGAGCAAGTTTCAAGGAGTCTTCAGCATTCATTTCTTGGAGTCCGGAACAATAGGCAGGAAGCACAAAGGCACGTCGTCCCTATAAAACGAACCGGACAAGGAAAAATTAGCGGGGCGTAAGCGGCGTGAAGCGCGGTGTCATCAAGGGTTACATCAATCTCAGCCAAGGCTCGCAAACTCAGGCTAGCATTGACGAACACCACTTTTTGCAACTACATTTAGTTACACGCAGGGAACGCCGTGTCCAAAAATGAAAAGCTGCTCGCCAAACTGCTCAATGAGCACATGGCTTTTACCTGGCCTGAGCTGGTAACGCTGCTGCACCAGCTCGGCTACAGACAGATTGAAGGGGCTGGAAGCCGCGTAAAATTCGATATCGGCAACCCCAGTGCAATGATCACCTTGCACAGGCCTCACCCTGGCAACGAACTGAAACACTACATTCGGCGCCAGATCATCGAACAATTGAAATCAGGAGAACTGATTCAGTGGACAACCAACTGAAACACCAAGGCTACATCGGCTCTATCGAAGCCAGCCTCGAAGACAACTGCCTGTTCGGCAAGGTGCTGTTCATCAAGGCACTGGTGAGCTACGAAGGCAAAACCGTCGCCGAGCTGGACGCGGCGTTCCGTGAGGCCGTGGATGACTACCTCGTAACCTGCCAGGCGCTGGGGCAAACCCCGGAGAAACCTTGCAAGGGTTCATTCAACGTACGCGTCGGCCACGACCTGCATTTGGCGGCGGCCCTGGCAGCGACGCGCAAGAAAGTAACGCTCAATGACCTAACGCGGCAGGCGTTGAATGAGTTTTTGCAACATCACTGCGCAGAACCTTTACCGACGCTCGGCTGACCGCCCAAGCGCCGATACCCAAACACCGCCGAGCCCAACACCACCGCCCCGGCCGCCAATGCCACCCAGAACCCGCTGGCAGCGCCAAAGTGGTCGATCATCCAACCGGAGCTGGCTGCACCAATGGCCACGCCGATGCTCAGGCCGGTGATCAGCCAGGTCATACCTTCGGTCAGGCGGCTGGGCGGCACCACCTGCTCCACCAAGGCCATGGATACGATCAGCGTTGGGGCAAAGAACAGCCCGGAGATAAAGATCGCCGCCGCCAGACCAGGGATATTGGTCACCAGTAGTAAAGGTAATGTGGTCAACGCCGTGGCCACGCCGCAAAACAGAAATTGCCGAGGCAGCGGCGCCTTGAGCTTGAGCATGCCAAAGGCCAAACCCGCCAGGCACGAGCCGATGGCATACACCGACAGCACGATACTGGCCGCCGCCGGTTGGCCCTGGTGTTGGGCAAAGGCTACGCTGACCACGTCCACCACACCCACGATCACGCCCATGGCGAGCAGCAGGATCATCAGGATCAATACCGACGGTGAAGCGATCAACCAGCGCCCGTGGTGGTCTTGTTGCGCGTGCACCGGCGGTTCTGTCGCGCGCTGCAGCACAAACGTGGTGACGCCAACCGCCAACAGCAACGCCGCCACCAACGGCCCCGCTTCCGGGAACAGCACCACGCACAGCCCCACCGAAATTGGCGGGCCAATAATAAAACACACCTCATCAAGCACCGACTCCAGAGCAAACGCGGTTTGCAGCCTGGGCTGGCCGCGGTACAGCTCGGTCCAGCGCGCCCGTACCATGGCCGACATGTTCGGCATGCAACCAGCCAGTGCGGCGAACACAAACAGCGTCCAGGCTGGCGCCTGCAAGCGTGTGCACAGCAACAGCAGCAACAACGCTCCGCCGCCGATCAGCGCCGCAACCGGCAGCACCCGACCTTGGCCATAGCGGTCCACCAGGCGGGACACCTGCGGCGCGCAGAATGCCGTCGCCAGGGCAAACACTGCCGCCACCGAGCCTGCCAGGCCATAGCCGCCATGCACTTGCGAGAGCATGGTGATCAGGCCGATGCCGGTCATCGAAATCGGCATGCGCGCAAGCATGCCCGCCAGTACAAACGCCCGGCTGCCTGGGGCCTGGAATAACTCGGCGTAGGGATTTGCCATCCTGCTTAACCTCTTCCTTAACCTTTGAAACTTGCGATTTGCAGGTAGCAAGGCAAAATACATACGGTGCGTATGTGACAAATCATGCGTAACATACGCAGCGTATGTCAATCACTCACTGAGATAACGCGAGCCTTACCCATGAGCCGAGTCCGTACCGAAATGATCGACGCCACCCGTGCCCGGCTGATCGCCAGCGCTCGCCAAGCCTTCGCTACCCAAGGCTACGCCAACACTTCGATGGATGATTTTACCGCGCGCGCCGGCCTCACACGCGGTGCGTTGTACCATCACTTCGGCGACAAGAAAGGTTTATTGGCGGCGGTGGTCGCCGAGATCGACGCGGAGATGGACGCGCGCCTGCAAGGCATCAGCGACCAGGCGCAGGAGCCCTGGAGCGGCTTTTGTGAGCGCTGCCGCGCCTATTTGCGCATGGCCCAGGATGGCGAGATCCAACGCATCGTGTTGCAGGATGCGCCTGCCGTACTCGGTGATACGGGTTCTCAGCAACAGTGCGTGGAATCCCTGCGCCAGTTGCTGGAGGCGATGATGCAGGCCGGTGTCATCGCGCAAGCCTCCAGCGTCGCGCTGGCCCAGTTGATCAATGGCAGCCTGGTCAACACGGCCCTGTGGATCGCCCGTGACGAACACCCACACGTGCGTCTGCAAGAAGGTTTGCAGGGCCTGGAGCTGTTACTGCAAGGCCTGAAGCAACCTGTCACACCAGCCGTTTGATCTGCTTGTGGCGCCACACCAAGCGGTAATAGGCGGTCTGCAACACCAGCATCGCCAGGTAGGTCACCGGAAACGCCATCCACACGCCTTCCAGGCCGAAGTGCGCGTTGAACAGATACGCCATTGGCAACTCGACACACAGCACACAGAAGATCGAAATCGCCACCGGCATCAACACCACGCCGCTGGCGCGCATGATCCCGCCGATCACCGCCTGGAACCCGAATACCAGGATGCTCCACAGCATGATATGCAGCAGGTGCTCGGCATTGAGCCGCGCCGCGTCGTCCGTGATGAACAAACCCAGCAACCAGTGGGACAACAAGTAACCCAACAGGATCAAGCCACCGGTGAGACACAGATTGATCACAAGCCCGGTGCGCAGGATCGGCCCGATACGCTCCAGGCGCCCGGCACCAATCGCCTGGGCACCGAGGATCGAGGCCGTGATCGCAATCGACAGCGCCGGGAACTGCACATAGTTGACGATCTGCGTCACCGCGCCATAGGCCGCCGTAGCTTGTGAGCCGTGACCGTTGACCAGCGCCAGAATCACCAGCTCCGACAGCGACAACACCACCATCTGCAAGCCGGTTGGCAAGCCGATGCGCAGGACCTTGCCGAGGATGGCCCGGTCAAGGCGCAAGGCCGCGAGCAGTTCACGGTCCGGCGCCATCACATGGTTTTTATGCCGCAGGCGCAAAATCAGAAACAGCATGGCCGCCGCGTTGCCCACCAAGCCTGCATACACCGCACTCTGAATCCCCAGGGGTGGCAAGCCGATCCAGCCACGGATCAGCGCCGGGGTCAGCAGCAGGCCGACCAGGGTCGAGACCATCAACGCCAGCAACGGCGAAACCGTATCGCTCACACCCCGTAACAGCTGGGTGTAGAGGATAAACACCAGCAGCAGCGGCATGATCAACATCATCATCTGGGCATAACCCACTGCGTCGTCGAGCACATCGATTGGCGTACCCAACGCCTGCAACGCCGGGCGCGCGAACAGGCTGCCCAGCACTGCCGCGATCAAGCCCACCAGCGCGCCAAGTGTCAGGGTGGCGCCGGTAATCACCTTGACCATCGCAGTTTCCTGGGCGCCCCAGGCTTGCCCTATCAACACTGAAGCGCCCGCCCCCAGGCCGATCACCAACGCAATAAAGAAAAATACGATGGGGAACATCCCCGACACCGCCGCCAGCGCCTGGGTGCCGAGCATCTGCCCGACATAGATGCCGTTGAGGGTGCCGGAAAAGCTTTGCAGGAAGTTGGACAGCACCATGGGTGCCAAAAACATCAGGTAGATCTGCCACAACGGCCGCTTTGGGGTGACGTCCATGCTGGTTTGAATCCTTGAATTATTGTTATGCGGTAAAGGCATTGCGTGATAGCCAGGCCAGGTACGTCTGCACGTCTACCGGCCAATGCGCGATCTTATGGGAAAAGTCAGCACCATCATGGGCAAACAGCGCCCGTGACGCGTCTTCAAACCCTGGCAGGTCACCGCCGAGGGCGCTCATGAAACGATAGCTGGCTTCTTTGGCTTGGCGCATTTGATCATGGGCTGCGTGAACAGTGCGCGCTTCATCCACCAACCGGCGTAACGCCGCCGACGCGCCGCCACGTTGTTGGCCCAGCCATTCCCAATGGCGCGGCAGCAGAGTGACTTCCCGCGCAACCACGCCCAGCTTGGGACGGCCGACCGAAGGCACTGCAGGCTGCTCTTCATCGACTTGGGCCGGTGCCGCTTGGACAGGCGCATAATCCGCAGGCCACGGATAATCGACCTGGGTGCCGGTGGCATCGTCGAAGACCAGGAAACTGCCGGTGGGCAGGTCAAGGCCCGCCAGCGCTTCGGCCACCTGGGAATAGGCGCCGGCTGCCACGCGTTGGTGACGGACAAAGGCAGTGCAGACTGCTGTATTTTGAATAGGCATTGATTATTACCCGGGTGATATTTATTTTACCCGGATTATATTAACTGTATTTCAATAATCCGCAAGCCGATGCGGTAAAAACCGTCGGCGCGGCCACACACTTGTCGCGTTAGCTGCAACCTGAACCTGTGGGAGCTGGCTTGCCTGCGATTGCGATTTGGCAGCTTGCATCTTCGGCGACTGGTTTACCGCTATCGCAGGCAAGCCAGCTCCCACACAAAAGCGGATCTTCATTGCGTTGAGATGAGCTAGCCACCAAAGGTCTGCGACGGCCGACGCAACGTCGGATCAAACGGGTTGATCCGTGGCCCGATCGCCGCCGCTTCGCGCTTGAGCAACTCCACCACCATCGGCAACCGGCTCGGCCCCAAGCGGTCACTGATGGTCGCCACACTCAGCGCCGCCACCGCGTGCCCGTCGCGATTCAGAATCGGCACCGCCAACCCGGCCATGCCTTCGAGCACGCCGGTGTTACGCGCCGCATAACCCAGACGCCGCACATTCTCGACCTCGGAGCGCAACAACACCTCGTCATACAGGTGAAAATCCTTGAGGCGTGGCAGGTTGTAGCGAATCACCGTCTCACGCTCCTCCTCCGGCAAGAACGCCAGAATCGCCAGGCTGCCCTGCCCCACGCCGAGCGCCACGCGCCCGCCGATATCGCCAGTGAAGGTGCGAATCGGATACGGCCCTTCGCTGCGGTCCAGGCAGATCGCATCAAAGCCGCTGCGCGCCAGCAAAAACAGCGAATCGCCCAATGAAGCACTCAGGCGCAACATGCTCGGGCGCACCAGATCGCGCAAATTACCAGTCTTACCCGCGTTGGCCGCCAGGGCGAAGAACTCCAGGCTCAGGCGATAGCGCTTACTGCGCGCATCCTGCTCAACCATGCCCTCCTCCATCAGGCTGCGTAGCAGCCGGTGCGTGGTGGGTTGCGACAGCCCGACTTGCTGCGCGAGCTGAGTCACGCGCTCACCGCCTTCGGGCACTTCGCCCAGCGTGCGCAATAACGCAAACAGCCGAGAGACGCTCCCAGCGCCGACTTCCTTACCGTTTTCATTCCGTTCAGTGGAATTCATAACACTTAATCTCGGTATACATTCTGGTGAATGAATAAAATTGAAAATAATAGTCCGTTCAGTGAAATTCCATCTTCCGCCCATCCTAGTCTTCGTCCTAATCTGCGTCCACAGGGGCGAAATGAACAACAACGAGCAGCCGACGTGAGATCGAGCGCCAACGCACCCGCAACACTCTTTTCGCATCTGCCCAAAACAAAAAAGCGCGTTTCGACGCGTCTCAAAAAAGGTGGAACGCAGACATGGCTTTTCTCCAACTCAACGCCTTGAGCAAACGCTACGGCGCCGTCGACGCTGTGGTCGCCACCGACCTTGCGGTGGAAAAAGGCGAGTTCGTTTCCCTGCTCGGCCCTTCGGGCTGCGGCAAAACCACCACGCTGCAAATGATCGCCGGTTTTGTGGACGTGAGCGGCGGGCAGATCCTGCTCGACGGCCGCGACATCACCCACGCCAAACCCGCCAGCCGTGGCTTGGGCGTGGTATTCCAGAGCTATGCGTTGTTCCCGCACATGAGCGTGCGTGACAACGTGGCCTTCGGCCTGAAGATGCGCAAAGTGCCGGCCGCCGAAATCGCCAGCAAAGTCAAAACCGTGTTGGAACTGGTGCGCCTGGCCCCGCACGCCGAGCGCTACCCGCGTGAATTGTCCGGCGGCCAGCGCCAACGTGTGGCCCTGGCGCGTGCGCTGGTGATCGAGCCGCCCGTGCTGCTGCTCGATGAGCCACTGTCCAACCTCGATGCCAACCTGCGCGAAGAAATGCAGTTTGAAATCCGCCGCATCCAGTGCGCCGTGGGCATCACCACCTTGATGGTCACCCACGATCAGGCCGAAGCGCTGTCGATCAGCGACCGCGTGGTGGTGATGCAGGCCGGGCGCGTGACCCAGATCGACGCGCCCTACAAGCTCTACGAACACCCACGTACGCGGTTTATCTCGGACTTTGTCGGCAAGGCCAACCTGCTGGCCGGTGACTATGACGAATTCGGCACTGCGCAAGTGCGTCTTGTCGGCGGCAAAGGCGAACTGGTACTGAGCCTGCGCCCGGAAAAAATCCAGCTGGTGGATGCCGGCGCAGGCCGCCTGCAGGGCAAGGTTCTCGACAGTTATTTCTTCGGCAGCCAGTGGCTCTACCGCATCCAAACGTCTCTGGGCGAAATTACCGTGGTACGCAGCAATGACGGCAGCGCGCCGCTCGGCTGCGGCGCGCCGGTGGGCCTGGACTGGCACGCCGAATTGCTGCGTGTGCTGGCGGCCGATGAGGTGCGCGCATGAGCCGCGGTTATCTGTTGTCGCTGCCGGCGCTGCTGCTGTTCAGCGGCCTGCTGATCCTGCCGCTGCTCATGACCCTGGTGCTGTCGTTCAACGTGTTCGACTACCAGGTGGGCGTGAAGGCTGGTGAGTGGACCTTTGCCCACTACCTGTCGCTGTTCAGCGATGCGTACTTCTACGAGATCTTCTGGCGCACCTTCTGGATCAGCGCCCTGGTGACCCTGCTGTGCGTGGTGATCGGCGTACCCGAAGCCTACATCCTCAGCCGTATGGGCACGCCGTGGCGCTCAATCTTTTTGATTTTGATCCTCACGCCGCTGCTGATTTCGGTGGTGGTGCGCGCCTTCGGCTGGAGCTTGTTGCTCGGCGCCGATGGGCTGGTCAACCAAGTCATCCAATTCCTCGGCGGGCGCCCGGTGAAGCTGCTGTACACGCCGTTCGCCGTGGTGATCGCCTTGGTGCACGTGATGCTGCCGTTCATGATCATCCCGGTATGGACCTCGCTGCAAAAGCTCGACCCGTCGGCGGAACAGGCGGCGTTGTCGCTGGGCGCAAGCCAGGCCACGGTGATGCGCAAGATCGTATTGCCGCAAGTGATGCCGGGCGTGCTGTCCGGCACCTTGATCGTGTTCGGCTTGGCCGCCAGTTCGTTTGCGATCCCCGGCCTGCTCGGCGGACGCCGCCTGAAAATGGTCGCCACCGTGGTGTACGACCAGTACCTCTCGGAACTCAACTGGCCCATGGGCGCGACCATTGCGGTGGTGCTGCTGCTGGTCAATTTGCTGATCATGCTGAGCTGGAACCGCATGGTCGAAGGCCGCTACAAAAAGTCCCTGGGGGTTTAAGCGCATGTCCAGAAACGGTCCTTTGGCCCTCGGTTTTCATGGTGTGGTGGTGCTGTTCATGATGGCGCCGCTGGTGGTGGTGTGCCTGGTGGCCTTCACCCCGGAAAACACCTTGAGCCTGCCCACCTCGGGCTTTTCGCTGCGCTGGTTTCGCGCGGTGTTCGAGCGTGCCGACTTTATCCAGGCGTTCTACAACAGCCTGATCCTGGCGTTTACCGCCGCCACATTGGCCACGTTGATTGCAGTGCCCGCCGCCTTGGCGATCAGCCGCTATCAGTTCCCGGGGCGCAACTTTTTCAGCGCGTTGTTCCTCTCGCC
The DNA here is from genome assembly GCF_044218855.1 of Pseudomonas sp. B19125. Classification (NCBI taxonomy): domain Bacteria; kingdom Pseudomonadati; phylum Pseudomonadota; class Gammaproteobacteria; order Pseudomonadales; family Pseudomonadaceae; genus Pseudomonas; species Pseudomonas sp. B19125. The sequence continues at coordinate 3,275,709 of NZ_CP162589.1, read as the reverse complement.
GATCATCATCCCGCACCTGGTGCTGGGCGTGGCGATGCTGCGTCTTTTTGCGCTGATGGGCGTCAATGGCAGCTTCACCTGGCTAATGCTGGCGCACGTGGTGATCATCACGCCGTATGTGCTGCGCCTGGTGCTGGCGGCGGCCATCGGGATTGATCGCAGTGCCGAGCAAGCCGCCGAATCGCTGGGTGCCGGGCGCTTCACGCTGTTCCGTCAAATCACCTTACCGATGATTCTGCCGGGCGTGGCCGGCGGCTGGTTGCTGGCGTTCATCAACAGTTTCGATGAAGTGACGCTGTCTATTTTTGTCAGCTCGCCAGCCACGCAAACCCTGCCGGTGCGCATGTACGTGTACGCCACCGAGTCCATCGACCCGATGATGGCGGCGGTCTCGGCGCTGGTCATTGCACTCACCGCAGCCACCATGGTCCTGCTCGACCGGGTGTATGGCCTGGACCGCGTACTGGTGGGGAAACATTGATGGCCTTGTTCAAACGCTTGGCCGAAACCCGGCGCCCTGCCCTGGCCTTCACCCTCGACGGGCAACCGGCCACCGGTTTGCTGGGCGACACGTTGCTCACCGCCATATTGACCTGCGCCGAGCACCTGCGCGGCAGCGATTTCAGCGCCGAACGCCGCGCCGGTTTCTGCCTGATGGGCGCGTGCCAGGACTGCTGGGTGCGGCTGGAGGATGGGCGCCGTGTGCGGGCTTGCTCGACGCTGCTGCAAGAGGGCCAGGCGATCAGCCGCGATCCGGGGCGTCAGGCATGAAACCGATCGTGATTGTGGGCGCAGGCCCGGCGGGCATCAGCGCGGCGCGCACCTTACTCGACCATGGCGTCAAGCCTTGCCTGGTGGATGAAAGCCTGCGCGGCGGCGGGCAGATTTACCGGCGCCAACCGGCTAATTTTCAGCGCTCGGCCAAGCAACTGTATGGCTTTGAGGCGGGCAAGGCTACGGCCGTACACCGCACACTGGATGAGTTGGCGCCGCTGATCGACTACCGGCCCGAAACCCTGGTGTGGAATGCCGAGGACGGTCGCCTGGATATGTTGACTAACGGCTACGCCGAAAGCGTGGAGTACGCGCAGATTATCGTCGCCACCGGCGCCACCGACCGCATTCTGCCGGTGCCCGGCTGGACCTTGCCTGGTGTCTACAGCCTTGGCGCTGCGCAAATCGCGTTGAAATACCAGGGCTGCGCCATCGGAGAACGCGTGGCCTTGTGTGGCAGCGGGCCGTTGCTGTATCTGGTCGCGTACCAATACGCCAAGGCCGGGGCCAAGGTGGTGGCGGTGCTCGACAGCGCGCCGTTCAGTGCCCAGTGCCGTGCTTTGCCGGCGCTGCTGGGGCAACCGGCGACCCTGGCCAAAGGCATTTATTACCGTGCCTGGCTCACTGCCCATGGGGTTCCCGTGTATCAGGGCGCGACGCTCCAGCAAATCGACGGCGAGCAACGGGTGCGTGGCATCCGCTGGGATAAGCACGTAGTGGAATGCGATGCCGTGGCGTTCGCCCATGCGTTGCGCAGCGAGACGCAACTGGCGGATTTGCTCGGCTGTGAATTTGCCTGGAACAGCTTGAATCGCGCCTGGCTGCCACAGCGCGACAGTGCCGGGCGCAGCAGCGTCAGCAGCGTGTACCTGGCCGGTGACGGGGCCGGGATCATGGGCGCCGATGCCGCGCAGATGGCCGGTGAACGTGCGGCGTTGGCGGTACTGGAAGATTCAGGCGTCGCCATCGATCCGCTTCGCCCAGCGCTGCTTGAGCAGCAACTGGCGGGTATCCAGCGCTTTCGCCATGGGCTGGAAACTGCGTTCCCTTTCCCCGAGCAATGGGCTGCACAGGCGCCGGATGAGTTAATCCTGTGCCGCTGCGAAGAAGTCAGCGTCGGCGACGTGCGCGCCGTCGTCGATGAAGGCCACTGGGAAATCAACCGGGTCAAAGCCCATTGCCGGGTCGGCATGGGCCGCTGCCAGGGCCGCATGTGTGGGCTGGCGGCAGCAGAGGTTGTGGCCGAACGCAGCGGTCGCGCCATACAAGACGTTGGCCGCCTGCGCGGTCAGGCGCCGATCAAGCCGCTGCCGTTTGGTGTGCAGGTGCAGCCATGATCGACGTGATCGTGTTGGGTGGTGGCATCGTCGGCGCCTCGGCGGCGTTGATGCTCGCGCAAAAAGGCCAGCGTGTGGCCTTGGTGGAGCGAGACTTTTGTGGCTCGCACTCCAGCGGCGTGAATTACGGCGGTGTGCGCCGCCAGGGCCGCCCCTTGCATCAACTGCCACTGTCACAACGCGCCCATGAACTGTGGGCCGACCTGCCGGGGTTGATCGGCATCGACGGCGAGTATGTGCGGTCCGGGCATTTGAAACTGGCGCGCAGCCATGGGGATTTCGCCGCGCTGCAAGCCTATGCCGAACAGACCCGTGGCTTTGGCCTGGGCTTGCAGTTGTTGGATTACACCGAACTGCGCGCTCGCTTCCCTTGGATCGGGGATATCGCGGTGGGCGCCTCGCTGTGCCCTGAAGACGGGCATGCCAACCCGCGCCTGGTGTCGCCCGCTTTCGCCCGTGCGGCGCAGCGCCTTGGCGCGGCGGTGCACGAGCAGGCCGAAGTGACTCAGATCGAACATGACGGCCAGTGCTTTGAGGTGCGCTGCGCCAATGGCCAGCACCTGCACGCGCCGTGGTTGCTGAACTGCGCGGGCGCCTGGGCCGGTACGGTTGCCGCGCAATTTGGCGAGCCGGTGCCGATTACCTCGGCACACCCGGCGATGCTGGTGACCGAGCCGCTGCCAGTGGTGATGAACGTGAGCACCGGCGTTGAAGGCGGCGGGATTTATGCACGGCAGGTCGCCCGTGGCAATTGCATCCTCGGCGGCGGCCGTGGTTTTGCCCTTGGCCCGCTGACGGCGCGCCCTGGGCAAGCGGCAGTTTTGGAGATTCTGCGCAATGCCGGCGAACTGTACCCGTTTCTCAAGGGTGCCCAGGCGATTCGTACCTGGAGCGGCACCGAAGGTTACTTACCCGATCATGAACCGGTGATCGGCCCCAGCAGCACCCAACCTGGCCTGCTCCACGGTTTCGGCTTTGCCGGCGCCGGGTTCCAGCTCGGCCCCGCCGTCGGTGAAGCCCTGGCAGAGATCGTCTGCACAGGCGCCAGCCGCCAACCCATCGAAGCGTTTTCCATTCGTCGTTTCCAAGCCTGAGAGGAAAAACCCATGAACCCACGTATCGCGCTGTCCTGCTTGCCCCTCGCCTTGCTCACCGCCACCGCCCATGCCGCGCCAACGCTATACTTGGGCATGAACGGCGGCACCATGGAACGGGTGTACGCCGACAAGGTGCTGCCCGCGTTCGAGAAGGCCAATAACGTCAAGGTGGTGATTGTGCCCGGCACCTCGTCGGACATCCTCGCCAAGGTCCAGGCCAACAAAGACAACCCGCAGATGCACGTGATGTTCCTCGACGACGGCATCATGTACCGCGCCATTTCCATGGGCCTGTGCGACAAACTCACACCCAACCCGACCCTGGACCAAATCCCGGCCAAGGCCAAAATCAAGGATGAAGCGGTCGCCGTGACCCTGGGCGTCACGGGCCTGGGCTACAACGCCAAGATGTTCAAGGAAAAAGGCTGGGCCGCGCCCACCTCATGGATGGACCTGGCCGATCCGCGATTCAAGGACAAAGTGGTGTTCCAATCGCTGGCCTCTTCCACCTTCGGCCTGCACGGCTTCTTGATGTTCAACCGCATCCAGGGCGGCTCCGAAACCAACGTGGAGCCAGGTTTCAAGGCCTGGCCAAAAACCATCGGCCCCAACGTGCTGGAATACATCGCCAGTTCCGCGAAGATTTCCGAGATGGTACAGACCGACGAAGCGGCGATCTTCCCGCTCACCCCAACCCAGGTCACCACGCAGCAATTGCTCGGCATCCCGATGGAATACTCCCAGCCCAAGGAAGGCGCAGTGGTGCTCAACGTGGCCGAATGCGTGATTGCGCGTAATGACCAGCCGGAACTGGCACAGAAACTTGCGGCCTTCTTGCTGACCGCCCAAGCCCAGGCGCCGGCGCTGGAAGAAGGTGACCAGATCCCGTCGAATCCGACTACGCCAACCACCGACAAAACCCGCGCGCGGGTGGAGGCCATGCAAGGTTACTTGCAGACAGCGATTTCGATTGATTGGGACCAGGTGAACCAGGCGCGGCCGGAGTGGAATGCGCGGTGGAGCCGCTCGATCGAGCGGTAGCGGGCAGGCCTGGTGTGCTCCCGCGTGACTGCGCGGGAGCTACGGGCAGCGAATGTTTGCCAGTTTCAGTCGCATGTCGTGATAGCGGTAAGTGTTTAGCAGAAGTATTCCCAGCAGTGGAAACACAACCCCCAACAGATAAGCCAGCGCGTGGGGCCGGTATTGAATGGTCGGGGTCACCACTATCAAGCAGAGGACAAAATAGCCGGTATGCCATCCAGTGGAAGCAACGCGCCCGCGTGCCAGCATCCAATGGCCAAGGCCAGATAAAATCATCAAGCCCAGCAACAGCGCAACGGTACATCCGGTTTGCATCGCCGGGCCAAGGCGGCGCAAATAGGTGGTGCTCGCCAGAAAGGTAGCGGCCCCGCCTGAAAGCAGGCTTACAACGACCATAAGCATAAATTCCGGCAGGAACCGGGCAACACGGTTTGCAGTTGACTCCCTCACGCGATAGCGCCCCCCGGCCAGACAAGGCCGCTTGTGCAAAAGCGTAGAGGGTAATCAGTAACTCCCAGCGAGTGATGTAGGACGCGTCTCATTTTTTAACGCGCAGAACTACCGCTCTAGCCGCGAAACACCGGCACAGCACGTTACCGGGCCTGCAGTTAGCGCGTGGCCATCGCGCTCAGCTCTTCGCGACTACGGCTGATGACTGCACCGGCATTGAGCAACTCCTCTACCGCCGCCGCACCACCCGCCTCGCTGATGCCTCGGCACGCCGGCAGGTGCAGAACCACTTCCAAGCCAGCCTTGAGCAGTTGCAAGGCGGTGGTCTTGACGCAGAAGTCCAGGGCCAGGCCACCCACGATCACGCGACGCACGCCCTGGGCCTTGAGGTACTCGATAACCCCCGTGGACAGCTTGTCGTGCAGGTCGTGGTAACAGGCGCCATAGGGATGCAGGTCGGGTTCAACGCCCTTCCAGATGAAGTAGTCGTAGTCATACGGGGTGGGTAATTCGTCGAGCAAGGTGAAGCCTTCAGTGCCCGGCACACAATGACTGAGCCAGGTAAGGTCGGCATGCTCAAGGCCGGTGGGTTTGAGCATGTCGCCAGGTTGCGTGACCACCCACGGTGCTTGCGGGGTATGGGCGTCTTTGCTGCCGACACGGTAACCGGCAAGACTGGCCATGTAGTTGAGTTCGGCACCGATCTGGTCGCCACCGGCCACCGGCAGTTCATTGGGGCACAGCGGCGTGAAACTCTTTTGAGGGTCGACGTCGAATGAGGCAATGGCAGTTATCGCAAGGGGCATGGCGGCACTCCTGTGAGGTGCAGGTAAAAGTAGACATGAGGGACGGCTGCCTCCACAAACACTTTGTTTACTTTTTTGAGCACAGTGTTGCCGTCCAAGAAGCTCAAAGATCAAAGGTGGGAGCTGGCTTGCCTGCGAAAGCGGTGGGTCAGGCAGCAAGACTGCAACTGATAGACCGCCATCGCAGGCAAGCCAGGCCCACACTTGACCTAGTTCATCCAGTTACCGCCGTCGACGTTGTAGGTCTGGGCCACGATGTAATCGGCATCTTTGGAGGCCAGGAAGATCGCCATGCCGGTCAAATCCTCAGCCGTGCCCATGCGCCCGAACGGCACGTCGGCCCCAACCCGTTGTTTCTTCTCGCCAGGCGCCAGCCCTTCATGCCTGGCAAACAGCGCATCCACGCCATCCCAGTGCTCGCCGTCCACCACGCCCGGCGCGATGGCATTGACGTTGATACCCTGCTTGATCAGGTTCAAGCCCGCTGACTGCGTGAGGCTGATCACCGCCGCCTTGGTCGCACAATACACCGCCACCAATGCCTCGCCGCGCCGCCCCGCCTGGCTGGCCATGTTGATGATCTTGCCGCCGTGGCCCTGGCGGATCATCTGGCGGGCCGCGGCCTGCAAGGTGAACAACGTGCCGCCGACGTTGATCGAAAACAGCCGGTCAAAGCTGTCGCGAGTGATATCGACGATGGGCGCCAAGTCGAACAGTGCGGCGTTGTTGATCAGGATATCGAGTTTGCCGGCATGGGCCACCACGGTGGCAATCGCGCCGTCGATGGAGGCTTGATCCGTGACGTCCATCGCGACCGCGTAAGCCAGTGGCCCCAGTTCGGCGGCTGTGGCCTGCGCGCGTTGCAGGTTGATATCGGCAATGGCAACCGTTGCGCCTTCAGCGATATAAGCCTGGGCAAAGACGCGGCCAATACCGCGCGCCGATCCGGTGATCAGCGCGCTTTTACCTTCGAGTCGTTTCATAAGGAAGTCCTGTTTACTTAGGGTAACCGGCGCGTTTCATTTCGCGTTCGGTGGTGGACTGAGCCTCAAGCAGCGCCTGGTCAACCGTCATGCCGCCGGTAAGCGCCGCCGAGAACAGCTTGCCCACCGAGGTGCCGATGGCCTGGAATTCCGGGATGGTCACGTACTGAATGCCCACATACGGCACCGGCTGGGCCGACGGGTGCGCAGGGTCGGCGTGTTTCATCATTTCCAGCGTCACCTGGGCAAACGGCGCGGCCTTCAGGTAAGCCTCGCTGTAGGTGGACTGGCGAGTGCCCGGTGGTACGTTGGTGATGCCTTCTTTGTCGGCGACCAGTTGGATGTAGTCCTTGGAGGTGGCCCAGGCAATAAAGGCCTTGGCGGCGTCCTTGTGTTTGGACGTGGCCGGGATGGCAAGGGACCAGGCATAGAGCCAGGAGGAGCCTTTGTCGGTGACTTCGGTCGGCGCGGCGGCAAACCCTACACTGTCGGCCACTTTGCTCTGGGTTTTGTCGGTGGTGAACGAGCCGGCGACGCTGGCATCCACCCAGATCGCGCACTTGCCGCTGTTGAACAGCGCCAGGGTTTCGTTGAAGCCGTTGCTGGAGACGCCTGGCGGGCCGTAGTTTTTCAGGGTGTTGACGTAATAGTTGGCGGCGGCCGTCCATTCAGGGCTGGTCAGCTGCGGCTTCCACTGTTCGTCGAACCAGCGTGCGCCAAAAGCGTTGGCCATGGTGCTCAACAAGGCGATGTTCTCGCCCCAACCCGCTTTGCCACGCAGGCACATGCCGTATTGGTCTTTATCTTTTACCGTGAGTTTGGCGGCAAACTCACCGAGCTGAGTCCAGGTCGGGTGCGCAGGCATGCTCAGCCCCGCTTGCTTGAACAAGTCGGTGCGGTAGTAGGTGACCGTGCTTTCACCATAAAACGGCAACGCGTACAGGGTGTTGTTGACCGACAAGCCTTGGCGCACCGAAGGGAAAATATCCTCGGCGTCATAGTTGGCAGGCAGTTCGGTCAGCGGTTCCAGCCAGTGTTTGGCGCCCCACAATGGCGTCTCGTAGGTGCCGATGGTCAGCACATCGAATTGCCCGCCCTGGGTGGCGATATCGGTGGTGAGGCGTTGGCGCAGCACGTTTTCTTCGAGCACCACCCAATTGAGCTTGATGTCCGGGTGCTGCTGCTCGAACACCTTGGACAGGCGCTGCATGCGGATCATGTCACTGTTGTTGACTGTGGCGATGGTCACGGTGTCGCCGGCGTAGCTGGGCATGGCCAGCGCCAGGCCAGTCAGCAGGAACAGTGCGTGTGGAAGCTTGAGCATGGCGGTATCCACCTGTTGTTTTTGTTGTTGAGTTGCGATTACAGCAGCTTGGTCAAGGCCTCACAAACGAATGGCGAATGCGCTGCTGATACTTTTTTAACCCGCACTTGAAAGTCAAAAAAGTATCAGTGCCGGGCAAAACCGGGGGTAGCGCACTGATTGCCGCTACGCGTATTTTGGCGTTATCCAATGTATAAGAGGCATCACCGTGCCCGTCAGCCGCGACAAACTATTCGAACATCGCCCCGCCGAACTCGAAGTGATCCTGCCCGAGCCGGACCACTGTTTTCGCTGGTTCGAACATGACTACCCGTATGACCTGGCGCGCTGGAACCACCACCCCGAGTTTGAGATCCACCTGATCCGCCAAGGCAGTGGCAAGTTGGTAGCGGGCGACTATATCGGTGCGTTCAGCGCCGGGCATGTGGCGCTGATCGGTCCCGACCTGCCCCACGACTGGATCGGCGACCTGGCCCCTGGCGAATACCTGACTGGCCGCGACGTGGTGCTGCAATTCGACGGCGCCGCCCTGCTCGCGCTGCGCAAAACCCTGCCGGAACTCGGCGACTTGCAACCGCTGTTCGAACAGGCCCGGCGCGGCCTTGAATTTACTGGCGAGACCGCTGTACAGGCAGCCGGGTTGATGGAAGCCATCGGCAACGCCCAAGGCCTGCAACGGTTGATCCTGTTCCTGCAACTGCTCGACACGCTAAAGAATGCACCCCAGCCGCAGGTAAAGGCGCTGGCCAGCCCCTGCTACGCGCCAACCCTGGATGCGCGCAGCGCCGAACGCATCAACAAAGCCTTCGATTACCTGATGCGCGAGCTGACCGGCGACTTGCGCCTCTCGGTCATCGCCCAGCAACTGCAGATGAGCGAACCCGGCTTCTCACGCTTCTTCAAACGCAACACCGGTCACGGGTTTATAGACCTGATGCGCAAGTTCCGCGTGCAACGCGCCTGCCGCCTGTTGCTGCAAAGCGACATGTCAGTGGCGGACATCTGCTTTGAAGTGGGCTACGCCAACCTGTCCAACTTCAACCGGCACTTTCGCATCGAGATGCACCAGACGCCGAGCGAGTATCGACGCAAAACCGCGATGCATTTATTCAACCGCATCGAGAAATTGACACCCAGCCAATTTTGACCAAAAGGTCGACTAATCCCTGTTTTTTCCATACTGCTCAACCCTTTGAGCAAAGTTGGTACGCCACGTGCAAACGTTTGCGGAACGAACTTGGCCGCCAAGTTCACCACCACCCGCAGAAACGGGTTCCAACCGCGTAAGAATAGGGATTTTCAATGCACCTCACCTCAAGGCGTCCCGCTTGTTTTGGTGTTTCCTTGCTACTGGCCGCCGTTACGGGAGTACTCAGCGCCCCCATTTTGGCGCAGCAAAAACCCACCGATGACTCAGCACAGGGCGAAACCCTCAGCCCTGAAACCAAAAGCCCGGAAGCCAGCCCGGTAAAAAAAGGCGTGTACATGTCGGACTGGTTCAACCAGGACCTGACCCTGATCGGCAGCAAAGACATCAGCTTCGGCCCCAAGCCGCAGGATGATGTGTACCTGGAATACGAGTATTTCGGCCGCAAAGGCCCGTTCGAGCTGTATGGCTATATCGACGTGCCGAAAATCCTCGGCATCGGTAACAGTAATGACAAAGGCGCGTGGGACCATGGTTCGCCGGTATTTATGGAGCATGAGCCGCGTATCTCCATCGACTACCTGGCCGGCCGCAGTTTGGCCATCGGTCCGTTCAAGGAATGGTATGTAGCCTTTGACTGGATCTACGACCACGGCAGTAACAAGTCCAACCGCGCCAACACCTTGTACAGCGGCCTGGGCACCGACATCGACACTCATTCGCGGGTCAACCTGTCGGCCAACTTCTATGGGCGCTACCAGTGGGAAAACTACGGCGCGAGCAACGAATACTCGTGGGACGGCTATCGTGCGCAAATGAAGTACATCGTGCCCATCAGCAGCTTCGATAACGGTGCCTCGCTGACCTACATCGGCTTTACCAACTACGATTTCGGCTCGGACTTGCACAAGGACAACCCGGCGCGCACCGCCAATTCATTGGTGGCCACCAACGTGCTGTTGTATTCGTTCACCCACCTGCGCTTCACCCTGGTCGGTCGTTACTTCCACAACGGCGGCAACTGGGAGGATGGCAGCGAGCTGAATTTTGGCGAAGGCAACTTCCGCGCCCGCTCGGATGGCTGGGGCTACTACGCCGGTGTCGGTTACCAATTCTGATCAAGGAGCTATAGATGAACATGCTTACCCGTCTCTCGATGGCCATCGGCCTGGCCTTTTTGCCCCACGTGGTGCTGGCCGATGCTGCGGCGCCGATCAAACCCAAAGTGATGCTGATCACCATGTTCGCCCCCGAGGCGCAAACCTGGATCGACCGCCTGGAACTCAAGCAGGAAGTCCGTGTGCCAGGCCTGTCGGCCGAATACCCGGTGATCCGCTGCAACACCCAGGACGTGTGCCTGCTGGTGACCGGCATGGGCCAAACCAACGCCGCCGCGTCCACACTGGCCCTGGCGTTGTCGCCCAAGTTCGACCTGCGCCAGAGCTACTTCCTGATTGCCGGGATCGCCGGCATCAGCCCTAAACACGGAACCATCGGCACCGCCGCCTGGGCGCATTACCTGGTGGAGTTTGGCACCCAATGGGAGCTGGATTCGCGCGATGCGCCTAAAGACTGGCCAACCGGTTACATCGGCATCAACACCAAAGGCCCCAACGAAAAACCACCGTTGGACTACAAGACCGAAGTATTCGAGCTGAACCCGAAGTTGCAGGCCAAGGCGTTTGCCCTGTCGCAAAAGGTAGAGCTGAGCGAAAGCAAGGAATCCAGCGCCTGGCGTAAACACTACCCGGCCGCGCCGGCCAACCAGCCGCCGCAAGTCACACGCTGCGACACTTTGGCGGGCAACACCTGGTTCTCCGGCACACACCTGAGCGAACGCGCCGAGGTCTGGACCAAGTTGCTCACCGACAATAAAGGCGAGTACTGCACCACCCAGCAGGAAGACAACTCCACCTATGAAGCCTTGCTGCGCGCCAGCCGAGAAGGGTTGGTGGATATTCAGCGCTTGGCCGTGGTACGCGCCGGTTCCGATTTCGACCGGCCGTATCCGGGTTACAGCGAAGTGGACAACTTGCTGAAGTATGCGGACCAGGGTGGGTTTGTACCGGCACTGGAGAACCTGTACCGCACGGGCAATCCGCTGGTACAGGCGATCCTGAAGAACTGGTCGGCCTGGGAAAAAGGCGTCCCTGAAGCCTAGTAAAAATCAAAATGTGGGAGCTGGCTTGCCTGCGATAGCAGTGGATCAGTCAATCATTCTCTGACTGACAGACCGCCATCGCAGGCAAGCCAGCTCCCACACTTTTAAGTCACGGGGTGGGCTACATTCAGCGCCTTGTCGACCAGCAGTTGCAAACCTTCCAGCATCCGACAGATACCCAGCGCGACCTTGTGTTGAGATCGTTCCCACGCTCCGCGTGGGAATGCCGCCCCGGACGCTCCGCGTCCCGCCATAGAGGATGCAAGGTGACGCGGAGCGTCACAGGATGCATTCCCACGCAGAGCGTGGGAACGATCTTAGCCCCCCATTCAAGCTACGGGGTGGGCTACATTCAGCGCCTTGTCGACCAGCAGTTGCACACCTTCCAGCATTCGGCAGATACCCAACGCGACATTGCGTTGCGAACCCTCGATTTCAAACGCCAGGTGGTTGGCGATATCACTGATGGAAGCCAGATCCTGGGAAGCATTGACCAGCAAGGTTTCCGTGCCCAAGTCTGCGCGCACGGTGAAGATGCCTTCGCTGGATTCAGGAATGGGTTTACCGGGGTTGAGATAGTGGTTGATCGCGCGGTAGGCGACTTCGTGCAGGGTGCTGGTGTCGTAGTCTTGATGGACTGGGGGGTTGGGGCTGTCTTTGATCATGGTGGAATTCCGTCGACAAGTGAAGCTGCCAACGCTCGCGGTCAAGCAAGGATAAGGTGGCAGCTGTACGCGGGTTGACCGACCGGTTGTCAACGAACCCGGCATACCCAAAGGTATCCCGCGCACAACTGCCGCGACACAATACCTCAGGCATAAAAAAAACGCCTGAGGTTGGTACTGGGCGTAGCGATTCGTTAACAAGTCGGACGGTCAAATCCGGCCGCTGAATTGGCAGCGACGGCAGTGAGGTTAGTCAGCCCGCTTCCGAGCGACAACCTGAAACCTTTGTGGGAAACGTCCGATCGAGAACAGCCCTCAAGCCTAGTGAAGATCAAAATGTGGGAGCTGGCTTGCCTGCGATAGCGATGGGTCAGTCAATAACTCTCTGACTGACAGACCGCCATCGCAGGCAAGCCAGCTCCCACACTTTTAAGTCACGGGGTGGGCTACATTCAGCGCCTTGTCGACCAGCAGTTGCACACCTTCCAGCATTCGGCAGATACCCAGCGCGACATTGCGTTGCGAACCCTCGATTTCAAACGCGAGGTGGTTGGCGATATCACTGATGGAAGCCAGATCCTGGGAAGCATTGACCAGCAAGGTTTCCGTACCCAAGTCTGCGCGCACGGTGAAGATGCCTTCGCTGGATTCAGGAATGGGTTTGCCGGGGTTGAGATAGTGGTTGATCGCGCGGTAGGCGACTTCGTGCAGGGTGCTGGTGTCGTAGTCTTGATGGACTGGGGGGTTGGGGCTGTCTTTGATCATGGTGGAATTCTTCGGGAGTGGAGCCGCCACGTTTCGCGGTCAAGCGAAATAGGGTGGCAGCTATACGCGGGTTGACCGACCGGTCCCAAAGTAGCCCGGCATACCCTAAGGTATCCCGCGTACAGCTGCCGCGACACGATACAGCAGACGTAAAAAAAACGCCTGATTCGATGCGGCATATACATTTGGGGGGCAGACGGTCAAATCCGGCCGCTGAATTGGCAGCGACGCCAGTGAGGTTAGTCAGCCCGCTTCCGAGCGACAACCTGAAACCTTTGTGGGAAACGTCCGATCGAGAACACACCCTCAAGCCTGGTGAAGATCAAAATGTGGGAGCTGGCTTGCCTGCGATAGAGGTGGATCAGTCAATAACTCTCTGACTGACAGACCGCCATCGCAGGCAAGCCAGCTCCCACACTTTTTAACCGCATTAAGGCAGGAAGATGACCTTGTCCGCGCTGCCTTTGTTGACTTCCTCGTAGCACTGCACCCCATCCGCCAACGCCAGCTCACGCAACCCTGTCGGCAACGGCAGCGAACCCTCATCAAAAAACCGCCCAAACTGCTCCAGCATCACCGCACATTGCTCGCAGTTGTAGAGCAATGAATTGATGCCCACCACCGAGCCGCCCCTGCGGTACAACGCCAGCGCCGGCAGCTGCACATGCCCATCAACCGGCGCCGCGATGATCGCGATGCGGCCGAACGGGGCCAAACCGGCGACAGCCGCCGGCAGCCAGAAACCGGTGGTGTCGAAGATCACATCGGCGCCGCCCTTGAACACCGCATTCACCTGCCCGCCCAATGCGTCCGGTTGGCCCAGGGCAATCGCGTCGAAGCCCTGCGCCTGCAACGCCTCGACCTGATCCGCTTTGCGCACCGCCGCCAGCACCTGCGCACCGCGAATTTTCGCCAGCGCCAACGCCGCGCTGCCTACAGCACCATTGGCGCCAATCACCAGCAGCCGCGTGCCTTTGCCGACACCGCTGCGCTCCAGCGCATCCCAGGCGGTGGTGTACGGCACACCGAGGCTGGCAGCCTGGGCAAAGCTTAGATGCGTCGGTTTATGCGCCACGCCTTTCGCCGACACCGTGAGGTACTGCGCGTGGGAGCCATCGGCAAAAAAGCCGAGGTCACGGCCGGTGCCCCACACTGCCTGGCCAACCAGTTGCTGCGGGCCTTCCACCACCACACCGGCAAAGTCCCGGCCGGGAATACGCGGCAACGTCGTGTAGGGAAACCGGCCAAGTACGTTTTTAACGTCGCTGGGGTTCAAACCCGCCGCTTTAACCTGGACCAACACTTCACCGGCAGCCGGCAGCGGCTTGTCGACTTCAACGAAACTGAGGGCGGCGAGGTCGCCGGTGGCGGAAAATTGCAGTGCTTTCATGGCCAATATCCATCGAAGTGGAAAAAGAAATCAGGACAACCAACCGCTGACCAGCTCACGGCCCATGGGCCAGAGCTTCTCGCCGATCAACATCCCCATCAGCCCCACCAGGGCAATGGCAGGCGGCGCGGGTGAGCGAAAGTCCAGGGCACCATAGATCACGCCGACAAACAGGCCGATGGCGAGGGAAATGAGATAGTTCATAGGGGATAGTTCATAGGGTTTACGCCGGGTGGGTTGATGCGCTCAGTGTAGTGAGCACCCCCCCGAAGCATCGGCCAAGTGCTTCAGGATTTCGGCCAAAGCCTCAACCGACGTATTGCGACGGTGCCACACCCAGTTCACGGCGGAACATGTCGCTGAAGCTGCTCGGCGAATAGCCCAAAGAGCGGGCAATGCCGCTCACCGACTGGCCCTGGATCAGTTCCGCCACCGCCGTGGCTAGCTGCACCTGACGGCGCCATTCGGCAAAGCCCATACCGAGGTTGTTCTGGAACAACCGCGCCAGGGTGCGCACGCTGGCACCCGCCGCTTCGGCATGTTGCTCAAAGGGGATTTCCAGCGAGGGCGCCGCCATCACTGCCTGGCAGGCATTGATCAACCGGCGGTCCGCCCCCAGTGGCATGGCAATGCGGATCTGGGAGCGGCGCGCGCGTTGCAACTCCAACAGCGCCAGACCGACTACGGCGTCGTAATAGGCGGTATCACCGTTATCGCCTTGATCAACCAGCGTGACGATCAGCTCACGCAGCAGCCCGCCGACTTCAATCACCTGCACCTGGCTGTCCAGCGTCGCCGCCAAGGCTGGGCGCAGGTAGATATTGCGCATCTGCAAGTCCGAGACCACGCGAATCCCGTGCTCCACACCCGGTGGCAACCACACGGCGCGCTGCGGCGGTACTACCAGGGCTTCGCGCGGTGTTTCAACCCACATCACCCCGCTCATGGCGTAGAGCAACTGGCCCCAGTCGTGGCTGTGTGGCTCCACATACAACCCACGGGGGTAGGTGCGCGCCAGTGGTTGCACGGGGACGGCATGATCAGTGAGGTCGGGAGGCGCGGCCAGGGCCATGAAGCACACATCAATCAAGGGTGAGCGGCCATGGTAATGACCGCCACCCGATAAGCCGAGCGGATTTTTAGCCGTGGGCAGACTTGGCGCACTCGCAACCGGTCGACGAGGCACACGGTTCGCCATGCGCATGGTGCTCGGCGCAGCCTTGGCAGCAGTAGCCCTTGCCGTCTTTCATCACCGCGTTGGTGCCCAGTACGCATTTGCAGTGTGGGCAGGCACAGGTTTTATCAGCCATGTTCAGACTCCTTTTGCATGGTCGTCCAGGTGCAACGGGCGCTGCACCTTAAGCAGTGACTACCGGCAAGGTTTCAAGGTTCACCGCCGTTAATCGGCCAGTCGGCTGTTGCTGCGGTACATGAACACCAGCGCCACTGCCAACAGCAGCATTGCCACGATACGGCTGCCCGACAGCTCGATGGCCGGGTTGCCCAGCCAGCCGAAGTTATCGATCAGCATGCCCATGCCCAACTGCCCGACGATCACCGCCACCGTGGCCACTGCCGTCCCCACCACGGGCACTGCGCCGACCATGACCATCATGTACACCACGCCAAACAACGCGCCGGTCAACTGCCATTTGGGCACGTCCAGCAAGCTCACGGCCTGTGCGGGTTCGAAGAAGAAAATCAACAACGCCGTGCTGATTGCGCCCACCGCAAAGGTCAATAAACTGCTGCGCAACACGCCGACCGTCTGGCCCAGGCGGCCGTTGATCGCGGCTTGCACACTCAGCACCGCACCGGCGGCAATCACCAGTACCAACAACAGAATCAGATTCATCGCTTTAACCCCGTGCAATCAGAACAAGTGCCGCCACAATCAACGCCAGGGCAATCCAGCGTTCGCCATTGACCCGTTTACGCGCGGTGCCGAACCAGCCGAAATGGTCGATCAGCACGCTCTTGCCGACCTGGCCCGAGAGGATCGCGACCATGGTCATGGCGATGCCGATATGCGGCGTGGCCAAAGTCAGCACCACCACGTACATCGGCCCCAAAAAGCCGCCGATCAACTGCCAGCGCGGCAGGTCGGTGAGTGCCGGGCCTTTTTGCGCGCCGCTGAACAGCAGCAGCAAAAACAGAATCGCCGTACCGACGCCAAAGATGCTCAACGTTGCCCACAAATGCCCGACCTGTACACCCAATGGCCCGAGCAAGCCGGCCTCAACCGACAGGCCCATGCCCGCCAGAATCACCAGCGGCAACAGCAGCAATCGCAAAAGGTTTTTTTTCGGCCTGGCCTGCGCCACGCCTTCGATGGAACTTGCCTGCATACATCACCTGCGCGTCAAGAAACGAAACATGGCGCGCATTATCCGGTGGCCGTCTTGTGCGATAAATGGGAACATGCAAACAACACCTTTGCGCATTACGCACAGCACGGAGCCACGATGCAGGGTTTGAATGAACTGAGTTTCAAGGCATTGCGCCTGTTTGTAGCCGTGCTGGATCACGGCAGCTTTTCCGAAGTGGCACGTCGCGAAGGGCTGGCGCCCTCCTCCATCTCACGGCAAATCCAATTGATGGAACAGGCGCTCGGCCAGCAATTGCTCTACCGCCATACGCGTGCGGTCAGCCCCACCGAAGCCGGGCGGCTACTGGGGCGTCATGCGCGCCTGATGCTGGAACAGTTGGAGGCCGCCGGCCAGGCCCTGCAAGAGCAGGAAAGCGAACCCAGCGGGCTGGTGCGCATCAACGCGCCGATGGTATTCGGCCAACGCCACCTGTCACCGTGGCTGGGCGAGTTGTGCCGTCGCTACCCCAAGCTACAGTTGGATATCCAGCAAACCGACACCTACGTCGACCCGCTGCAAGACGGCACCGACCTGCTGTTTCGCATCGGCGTGCTGAACGACTCCAGCATGCAGGCGCGCATCTTCGCGCCGCAGCGTTTTCGCCTCGCGGCCAGCCCCGCCTACCTGGCCCGGCATGGCACGCCGCGCCACCCCGAAGAACTGGCCAACCATCAATGCCTGGCCTACAAAGGCATCACCGGCCAGCAGCGCTGGTTCTTCCGCCGCGGCCAGGGCGACTGGACGCCTTACAGCGTCAAAGGCCCGATCACCGGCAACCACGCCGACACCCTCACCCACGCGGCGGAACAAGGCCTTGGGCTGGTGGTGTTTCCGTCCTGGCTGATCGGCGAAGGCTTGCGCGCCGGCACCTTGCAGGCGGTACTCACGGAGTACGACGTGGCCACCACCCTTGAACCGCAACAGATTGCCGCGCTGTGGCCAGGCAGCCGGCGGCTGTCGCTGAAGGTGCGCACGGTGATTGATTATTTTGTGGAGTGTTTTGGAGCGGTGCCGTATTGGGATCGGTGAGGCTCCTCCCTCTCACTGGAAAAGCATTGGAAGGTAAAAAATCCTCGTGGGAAAAGTAGGCTCGTTCTGATTTTTCGGGCCACTATTTCAGACACGGCATATGGCAGGCAGACTTTGGCTCAATCTTTTTTTGGAGAGGTGCCATGGGTTTCGTTTATCAAAAACAATCGCGCTCTGAACGCGCGGCTAAAGCCGGTCGTCATGCCGTCTTTGATAGCTCAGCTGATTTTGGCTATATTTGGCCAAAATATGGAGATCGCCACATGATTACCGTACCGCTGGGTGAAGCAAAAAATAATCTGTCAAAGCTGGTCGATGAGGCTGCTGCTGGCAAAGTGATCACCATCGCCAAGCATGGGCGTGCGATGGCACAGCTCGTCCCCGTAGGAAAGGCCAAAGGCCGCCGGATTGGCGCAATGAAAGGCAAGCTCATTATCCCCGAAGACTTTGATGCGCCTTTACCCGATGACCTGCTGGATGCGTTTGAGGTCAACCCTTTATGAGGGTGCTATTGGATACCCATATTCTGCTGTGGACACTGAGTGATGACCCCAGGCTATCCAATAAAGCCAAAAAATTGATTGAAGACGCTGCTGAGATTTACGTCAGCGCTGCAACCTTCTGGGAAATGGCGATCAAGGTAGGCTTGGGAAAGCTCGAGGTGCAGTTGGATGAAATTCGTGAATACTGCCTGGAGAGCGGTTTCACCGAATTGCCGATCACCCCAGAACACGCGATTGCAGTGAAGGATCTTGAGCACCACCATAAAGACCCGTTCGACCGGCTTATCGTTGCGGCAGCCATGAGCGAGCCGATGAAACTGCTGACGGCCGATCCGCAGGTTGCCCAGTACACATCCTTGGCAATTCTGGTGTAGACCGCGTTGGAGCGATCACACGTTTAAGTCAAAACAACCACTGCCCAATCAACCACGCATTCGCCCCACTGATCAGCGCAAACAGAAACCACGCCAGTAACCGCGTGGGCAAGCGGTTAACGAAGGGCCCCATCAGTTGCTTGTCGTCAGTCATGCGGATCAGCGGGTACAACGCGAAAGGCAGCTGCAGGCTGAGCACCACCTGGCTCAGAATCAGCAGTTTGCCGATGGCATCGTCGCCCATCAGCCACACCCCCAGGAACGCTGGGATCAGCGCCAGCCCGCGCGTGATCAGGCGCCGCTGCCAGCACGGGATGCGCAGGTTGAGGTAACCCTCCATGATCACTTGCCCGGCGATGGTGCCGGTAAAGGTCGAACTCTGCCCCGAAGCCAACAAGGCGATGCCGAACAGGATGCTGGCGAAGGCGCCTCCCACCAATGGGTCAAGCAGGTGATAGGCGTCCTGGATCTCGACCACTTCGGTGTGGCCGGTCTTGTAAAACGCGGCGGCGGCCAACACCAGGATCGCGGCGTTGACCAGCAACGCCAGGGCCAGGGAGCCGATGGTGTCGATACGCGCCAGCTTGACCGCGTCCTGTTTGCTGGCGAGGTCTTTGCCAATCAGGCGGGTCTGCACAATCGAGGTGTGCAAATAGAGGTTATGCGGCATCACCGTGGCGCCAAGGATACCGATAGCCAAATACAACGGCGCTGCATCGCTGATGGCCGCCAGTGACGGGGTAAAGCCACTGAGTACGTCCGGCCAGTAAGGTTTGATCAGCACCAGTTCGATAAAGAAACACACGCCAATGGTTGCAACCAGCGCCAGCATGATCGCTTCCAGGCGGCGGAAACCGCGATTTTGCAGGGCCAGGATCAATAGTGTGTCGAACGCGGTGATCACGATACCGGTCGTCAGCGATACGCCGAGCAACAAGTGAAACGCCAAGGCGCAACCGAGGACTTCAGCCAGGTCGGTAGCGATAATGGAGATTTCCGCCAACACCCATTGCGTGCGCGCGGAGCGTTTGCTGTAGCGCTCACGGCACAGTTGCGCGAGGTCTTTGCCGGTGGCGATGCCCAGGCGCGAACACAGGCACTGCACCGCCATCCCGGCCAGGCTGGCCAGCAGCACCACGAATAGCAGGCTGTAGCCGTAACGAGAACCGGCTTCGATGGCGGTAGCCCAATTGCCGGGGTCCATGTAGCCGATGGAGATCAGCAGGCCGGGGCCGGCAAACATCAGCGCCCGTTTGAAAAACGAGGCCTTGGGGTCGACGATAACGGAGCCGGCCACTTCCGGCGGGCAGAACGGGGCAGTGGCGATTTTCGGCAGGCTGAATTTCACGCGGTATCCCAGGCAAACACACAAGTCAGGGCCGCAGCTTATCAGTCCGACGCGACCGTGCGCATCACCGTCTCCCGGGGCAAGTCGAACGCTTCGACGACTTGCACCACCAGGTCCATCTCCTGGTTCAACGCTTCGCGCTCCATGCGCTGGCGAATCACGCCAATCACCAAGACCGCCAAGGTGGTGATCGAATAGGCCGGGCCGGAAAACGCACGCACGCCCGTTACCAGCAACATCGCCGCCGCCAGCGCCTGGCCCACCACCGGAATTGCGGTGGCCGCGCCGCGCCGCAAGATAAACCCGGTGAGCCCCGCCAACGCCGTGCCGCTCAGGGCGGTGGTGGCCGAGCGGCCGATATCGATACGATTGAACAGGCCCTGCTCTTTTTGCGCGGCCGCCTTAAGCTCGGCGTCGAAGGCCTGGCGGTCGGCGCGACTGAGTTTGTCCTTGTACTGCTCGATGAGTTTTTCCGCGACCTGTGCCTCGATATCTGCCAGCACCACGGTTTCAAGCGGCCCATCGAACTTGATGCCCAGCCGCTGTGCGACATCTTCGGCGATCTGGCGATAACTCACGCCATGGCCACGGGCGATGTTCATAAAGCTGTCACCGCCCATGCGTTGCAGCTCGATGGCCAGTTTCAGCGGTTCACGTACATCGGCATCGATCGAGGCACTGCGTTTTTGTGCCATCAACTCAGCCAGAAACTTAAGCTCCTCCGGCCGCGCCTGCACCAGCGCGGGGAACAGTTCCACGTCCTCCTCGGCAAAACGCACTTCGCTGCTGCGCAGGTCAGCGCGGATCAGGCCACGCCGTTCCTGCAGCAGGTCGGTGTACTGCACCACCGTTTTCAGCTGCGGCCAGTAGGCAGCATGGTCGAAGGTGGCCAGGTGAACATTGGTGACCTTGGCCTTGAGCGAGGGCGTGACGTCGATCGCATACCGGCCTATGCAGCGCTCGGTGTCCGGCTTGATGGCAAGCGCCCAGTCCTTGCTGGAGTAGCAGTTGATCACGCGCCCTTTGAGGGGCGCCGACACTTCATCCCAGGGGCTGGACGTACTGATCGCGCCGCCCATCAGCAACACATTGTTAAGCGGCAATTGGCGGGCGACCTCGGGGCTGGCCAGCAGACTCTTGACCAGGATACGCGCGCCCAGGGAATGCCCGATCAGGTTGATGCGCCGCACGGGCAGCGCTTCGCCGTGCAGGTAATGGGCAAGCTCAGGCAATAGCGTCTTGGCCACTTCATCGACACGCGCCTCGACACTTTTGTAATGGTCGAGAAAGTAGGCAATCGCACGGCCCACACCCACGGTTGCCGCGCCCAGGCCGCCACCGCCAAGCATTGCGGTAATCACATCTTTAAAGGGAGCAAAAAGGTTTTCCAGAAAGTGACCCGCCGGCCAGAACAGCATCAGGTTGGTCGAGCCTTCGATGCTTGCCAGTTGTTGCGTGAAATTGCCCAGTTGCTGGCGGTTGAAGAACGCCGAATAACCGTGAACATAGAGATTGAGCACATCCCCCTGAGGCTCGCCACACAACAGAAACGTGGGCTTGCGGGTGCGGTGCATTTCATCCCACTGGTGTTGCATGGGCCGGTGACTCCTGATGACGGTGGGCGGCGATAGTAACAAAGCAGGACCGCCTGCAAGGTGAATCCTGACCAGCGTGTGAGCTTTTTAGAACAACGACACGGCCTTGGACTTGGCCAGGTAGCGCGCCGGGGAATCGCCCAGGTGACGGCGGAACAGCGCGGTGAAGGCGCTGGGGCTGCTGAAGCCCAATGCAAATGCGACCTCGGTGATCGAGGCGCCGTGGCTGAGTTGCGCGGTGGCCTCCAGCAGGCAGACTTGCTGGCGCCACGCCACGAAGGTCATGCCGGTGCTTTCCAGGAAGTGGCGAGTAAAGGTCCGCCGGCTCATGCTCGACCAACTCGCCATTTGATCGAGGGACACGGTTTGCGCAGGCGCGTCCAGAAAGCGCTGGCAAGCCCTCGCCAAACGCGGTTCAGAGGGCAGCGGCGCACTGAGGGGCAAGGCCGATAGCGTACTGATTTCGTCGATCAGCAGCGTCAATACACAGTGCCGCCGCACCTTGGACGTTGCCGATGAACCCACCGCCAACGCAGCTTCCAAAAGATGCCTGAGCAGCGGCGACACCTCGAAAACCTGGCAGTACCCCTGCAGCCCTGCGCGCTCGGCGGCTTGAGCATCGAGGTAGGTATTGAGCATCACCACATCGCCGCGCATGTGCATTTCATGGGCAATGCCACCGGGCACCCAGACGGCCCGCTGCGGCGGCACCACCCAGTTGCCCAGGTCGGTGAACATTCTTAAGGCACCGGTGGAAGCATAGGCAAACTGGCCGCGCGGGTGCGTATGCCGGGCAAACACACTGCCGCACGGGTATTCACGCAGGGTCACAAGCGCTTCGGGGTCGTTGTCGTCAAAGGTCGGAATCATGGCCCGATCTTGTCAAAGTATGACCTGGCATAGCAAGCGGGCCATACGCCCGAGCTCTAACCTTCACCCCTTTGAAGCAACCGGTTCGAAGGAACGTCCATGCACAAGAAACACCTGGCACTTGCCCTGTTGGTCACGCTGGCCTGGGGGCTGAATTTCCCCATCACCAAACTGGGCCTGCGGGCCATCGACCCGTTTGTACTCACCGGCCTGCGCTTCGCCCTCGCCGCCTTGCCCCTGGTGTTCGTCATCAAGCGCCCCGCCGTGCCATTCGGTTATGTAGCGGCCTATGGCGTGATCTTCGGGCTGGGCATGTGGGGTGTGATCAACTATGGCATCCAGCTTGGGGTGAGCCCGGGGATTGCCTCATTGCTCATCCAGCTCAGCGTGTTTTTCACCCTGGGTTGGGGCTGCGTGCTATTCAAGGAGAAAATTCGCGGCGCGCAGTGGGCCGGGGCCTTTCTCGCGTTGATCGGACTAACCGGGATCATCGCCAACCAGCAAGGCGAACACGCTGCGCTCGGCGTGCTGATGATCGTGTTCAGCGCACTGGCGTGGAGCATCGGCAACGTCATCATCAAGACGTCGGGGGTTAAAGAAATCTTTTCGTTCATGGTCTGGGCCAGCCTGTTTCCGCCAATCCCGCTGTTCCTGATGGCCTGGTGGGTGCACGGCGACGGTGCGTTCGTAAGCCTCCCCGCCAACCTCGACCTCACCGCCGTGTGGTCGCTGCTGTTTCAGGTTTACCTGGCCACGCACTTTGCTTACTGGGGCTGGAACACGTTGCTCAAGGCGTACCCCGTGTCCACGGTAGCGCCGCTGTCGCTATTGATCCCGGTGTTCGGGATTGCCAGTTCGATGTTGATACTGGGCGAGCGTGTTTCCACAGCCAATCTGGTCTTTATCGCAGTGATTATCAGCGGCTTGGCAGTCGGGCTTTATCGCAAACCGATTGTGCATACCAGTAGATAGTCATGACAGAAACTTGGGATATTGTTCGCGCATTCGCTCTATTAGCATTCGTCGGATCGTGTATTCAACCGAGGAAATACCATGAGCATGCCCGAATTTTTTGTCACCCCAGGCTATGGCGATACCATGCGCGAACACCTGCACTATTCCCAAGCAGTGAAAATCGGTAACCGCGTGGAAACGTCAGGCCAGGGCGGCTGGGACGATGAGTTCCAGATCCCCGCCGACCTCAGTGAAGAAATCGCCCAGGCGTTTCACAACCTGGACCGAACCCTGGCCACCGCCGGCGCGGGTTGGGAGCATGTGATTCACATAAACTCCTACCACGTCGGTGGGTTTGCACCTGAGGTCAACGAAGCGATGGTCCAGCAATACCGGCGCTACATGCCCCACCATGCGCCGATCTGGACGCAAGTCGGCGTCGAGGCCCTGGGACTGCCGACCATGCGCGTGGAGATACGCGTAACCGCGATTATTCCCTGACCCCAAACGTGCGGATCACCCACTCGGTAAAGACCTTGAGCCGCGCACTCTGATGACGGTTAGGTGGGTAGAGGATATGCAATGGCGTGGCCGGGCGCGACCAACCCGGCAGCACCTCAACCAACTGGCCGGTATCGAGGTAGTGCTGCACGATCGACTTGAAGTGCTGCCCCACACCAAGGCCCGCGAGCAGCATTTCCTTGAGGCCGTTGCCTTCGTTAGTCGAAAAAGCGCAGTCGTTGACCTCGATACGTTGCTGGCCCTGCTCAAAAATCAGCGGCTCCGGCTTGCCCGACCCAGCAAAAAAATACCCGGCCCTGAGGTGGTTGTTTACAAGGTCTTCGGGCGAAACCGGCAAACCCCGGCGCGCCACGTAACTGGGTGCCGCACAGGTCAGGTATTCAAGGTCCGCCACCTTGCGCCCGATCATCGCCATGTCTTCCAGCTTGCCAGCACGGATCACGCAATCGGCGCCCTCCCCGACGATATTCACCGCACGGTCGCTGATGCCCAAGGCGATGGTGATATCGGGGTACTCACGATGAAAGTCCACCAACGCCGGAATCAACAGGCAATTGGCAAACGAGGCCGGTGCATCCACGCGCAGGTGCCCGCCGGGCTTGAGGATCTGCCCGCGTGCGGCGCTGTCCACTTCATCCAGCTCAGCCACCAGCCGTCGCGCATGGCGGTAATACTCCAGCCCTTCAAGCGTGGGCGCCAGGGCGCGGGTGGTTCGGTGCATCAGCTGGGTACCCAGGTGTCTTTCCAGGTCAGTGATGAGTTTGCTGACGGTAGAGCGTGGCAGCGCCAACTGGTCGGATGCACGGCTGAATGAACCGGTATCGACAACACGGACGAAGGCGCGCATGGCCAGGAGCTGATTCATCGGGGTGGTCCACTGTGACTTAGTGAGCGAAGTTGTCGATCTTGACCTGGCCATCCGGGAAGGTCGCGATGATTTCCAACTCGCCGCCCATTGCCCGGATGTAGTCACGCAGCGTGCTGATGTACATGTCGGTACGCCGCTCCATCTTGGAAACCGCTGCCTGGTTGATATTCAACGCCTTGGCCAGGCTTTCCTGGCTCAGTTGCTGGGCCTTGCGCAGCTCATGCAGGGGCATTTCCTTGAGGTGCTGGCGGAACAGCTGCTCGGCTTCGGCACGCGACTGCGGGGTCATGCGCGCTTGAAGTTCAGCGAATTTTTTAGCCATGGTGACGGGCCTCTTTACGCAATGTTTGCAAATGGATGTCGTACACATTTTCGGCCAAGGGCACATGCACCTCGTACCACCTGGGGTGTGCGGCTTTATCGCCGCCGATCAGCAGGACAGCGCAGCGCCGGGGATCAAATGCATACAGCACTCGATAGGGCCGGCCGGCGTGCCGGACCCGCAGTTCCCGCAGGTTGCCATGCCGGGAACCCTTGATATCACTGGTATGGGGGAAGCCCAGGCCAGGCCCGAAAAGCCCCAGCAGATCTACGCTGGCGGACACGGAGACTTGCTCCTTTGCGCCCAGTTCATCCCACCATTCTGCGAATTCATCCGTGTATTCAACGTCCCAATCCATGCGAATATGCCACCTAAGGAATATAAACTCAAGGGCATACTTTAGATTCAGAAAAGACTGCATTACCAGCCGGGTTCCAGGGGAAATTGTTTGTACATCCTTCTGACCAGACGCTGAGCAACAACCCTGCCCTATTGGCAAACCATCGAATAGCGTTAAGAAATATTTCCAAAAAAAAAACCGCCCTTTCGGGCGGTTAAAAATACTCGGCTTTGATCAGAAACCGAGGGAGAAGCTGATCGTCATCGCATGGTCTTTATCGTTGCGCGACAGTTGGCCGGAATAGCCCAGGCCCAACTTGCCATTCTGACTGATCTGGTAGTCCACGCCCGCCTCCACCACCGCGCTGTCCTTGGCGATCGGCACACCTTGGGTGCTGAACGATGCACCGCCGTTGATAAAGCTCAGGTCGGCATCCGGCTTGGTGTCGCCAAAGGCATGACGCCAGCCGATGCTGCCCCGTGGGGTGATTTTCGAGCCGTTACCCAAGGTGATGGTCTGGCCGATGCGCACGCCCAGGGTCGAGAAGGTCACGTCCTGATCGGCATCACCGCGCAGGGCCGCCGAACCGCCTTTCTCCTTGATCGTGTCGCTGTCGTAGTTGACGTAAGCCAGGCCGGCGAACGGTTCTACTACCACTTTGCCGGTTTCAATGGTGTAGCCCACTTCACCGAACACTTGCGCGCTGCGCGCTTTGTAGTCGGCTTTGAGGCGTTGCCCCACGCCGCCTACGGCCACATCGCGTTTGCTTTCGATGTCGTGCCAGCTGTATGCCACGCCCATGCGAGCGGCGAAGGCTTCCTGCTGGTACGCGGTGTAGGCCATCAAGTGGTAGCTGTCGACGTCGGCGCTGGAGCTGCGGCGCTTGGCGTCCAGGTCGCTGCGGGTGTAGCCGGCGGCCACACCGACGCGCCAGGCGTCATCCACTTGTTTGTCGGTGCCGAGCAGGAAGCCGCCGAGGTTGCGGTCCAGCTTGGCGGTGTTGCTGTCGCCGCCCATGTGGCCCCAGGTGCCCAACACACGCATCCAGCCGACCATCTCGCCGTGGCAACCGGCGCTGCTCAGGCGGTTTTCGCTGGGTGCCAGGCTGTTGCGTGGGTCATCTTCGCGGTAGCAGCCGGGCTGACGCAGGCGCTCGTTGACTGCGTCACGCACGTAACGCGAATCTTCGAGCATGGCGCTGGCGGTGCTGGCATGAATCTCCCCGGACAAGCTGTCGAACGCGGCGCGCGCCCCGGCAACATTGGAGTTGAGCAGCGCGTTCTGCACCGTTGCGCCACCCACCGCGGCACCGCTGTCCAACGCGGCGGCCACGCCACGTTGGTTACCAGTGGCTGCCACGCTGGCGTAGCTGACGTTGTTGCGGCTAACCGCCAGCGCCACCTGAGTAGGGCTGTAGTTCAACGCGGTATTGAGGAATGCCAGGTTCTCCAGGTTGGTGGTGCCGAAGGTGCCGTTCACTGCACCCGCCGTGAGCAGCGTGTAGGTGGCCGGGCCGGCGTACGGCGCCAGGTTGACCACATTCAACGTGCCGCCCAGGTTCGCCGTACCCCCAACGGCCAGGGAGCCGGTCGACGATGGGGTGATGAGCAGGTTCAACGCGCCGGTACTGCCATTAGTGAAGTTACCGGCCACCGTCAGCTTACCGTTATCAGGTGTGACGCTGCCGTTGTTGACCAACGCGCCGACGCTGCCGTTGCCGGTCAGGCCTGCACCGTTGGCGACGGTCACCTGCCCACCAAACACCGCGCCTGGGTTGGCCGCGTTGCCGACTTGCAGTACGCCCTGGTCCACCGCCACCGTGCCGCTGAATGGCTGGTTGCCGGTCAGCAACAGCGCGCCGGCGCCTTGTTTGGTAATGCTGCCGGTTCCGCTCAATACACCATTAAAGGTGCCGTTAGTGGGTTGGACAAACAACAGTTGCGCATTGTTGAGGATGCGACCCTGCAAGCTCAGCGTGTTACCGGCCAGCGTACCGCCACTGACGGTCGTGCCACCGGAATAGGTGTTGGCGCCGGTCAACAGCAAGGTGCCGGCGTCAAGTTTGTTGATCGACCCGGCCCCCACGATTGGCGCAGCCACTTCGGTAGTGACGCCCGAATTGACACGCACCACTGCGGCACCGGTTGGCGACAAGGTCCCACCTGCGCCTGCCGTCAGCGTGTAACCAGGGTCAAGGAATTGCAGGCCAGTAAAGCCTTGGTTACCGACCACGGTGACCGTACCGCCCTGCCCGCCGAACACGGCAAACTGGTTATTTGACGCCTGGCCCTGGGTACCGGTTGGATCGGTCCAGTTGGTGCCTGGGCCCCAGGTACCACTGCCGCCGGTGATAGTGCCGTCAGGGTTGGTGGTGCCGCCGTTCCAGAACTGGATTTGCCCCGGCGTGGTTTGCACCAGAAGGTTCAGTTGGTTGGCCAGCGCCGTTTGCAGGCTCAGATTACCCACGCCGACCGGCAGCGAGCCGAGGGTCAGGCCGTTGTCGGTCAAGGCGCCGCCGTAGCGGAACAGTTGATAAACGCCGAGTCCGAAGCCCCCGGCATCGGTAACGTTGAGCGTGCCATCAAGGGTCAGGTTGCCCGCCACATTCACCGCCGTGGTGGATGCGCCAGGCGCGCCGAGGGCGAAGTCCAGGGCAGTGCCCGACGACAACGCCAGCGAACCCACCGACAGCGGCGTCGCCGCCCCGGCCTTGAGGGTCGAGCCATCGGCCATCGTCACAGCACCGCCCAGGCTGCCGCTGCCGCCAAGGGTCGCGCCGCTGGCTACCTGCACCGCTGCGCTGTTCAAGGTGCCGTTGACCAGCAAGCTGCCGGCGTTGACGTTGGTGTTGCCGGTCAAGGTGTTGTTGCCAGTCAACAGCAACGCGCCGGTGCCGGTTTTATTCAGCACGCCTGCGCCGGTAAGGTTACCGGTGTAGGTGCCATCGGTGCCTTGCTCGAAGGTCAGGGCCGCATTGTTGGCAATCGCGCCTTGCAAGCTGTTGGTGTTGCCGGTGGTGGTGCCGCCGTTAAGGGTGGTGCCACCGCTGTAGGTGTTGGCGCCGGTCAACAGCAGCGCACCGTTGCCGTTTTTCACCAGGCTGCCGGTGCCGCTGACCACGCCGTTAAGCGCTAGTGCATTGCTGCCGACCAGGG
Source organism: Pseudomonas sp. B19125 (assembly GCF_044218855.1). Taxonomy (NCBI): domain Bacteria; kingdom Pseudomonadati; phylum Pseudomonadota; class Gammaproteobacteria; order Pseudomonadales; family Pseudomonadaceae; genus Pseudomonas; species Pseudomonas sp. B19125. The sequence continues at coordinate 3,247,520 of NZ_CP162589.1, read as the reverse complement.
TCAGCGGCCCACTCAGGCTGATGGCGTTGGCCAGTTGCAGGTCGGTGCTGCCATCCAGCGCCGCAGCGCCGCCGACGGTGAGCGCGCCGCTGCCCAATGCGGCGTTATTGCCCAGGGTCAGTTGCCCGGCGTTCAGGCCGGTGCCGCCACTGTAGGTGTTGGCGCCGTTGAGCGTCAGGGTTGCCGCGCCTTTTTTCAGCAGGCTGCCATTGCCGCTGATACTGCCGTTAAGCGTCAGCGCATTGCTGCCGCCGATGGCCAGTGCACCATTGAGTACCGCAGCGTTGCCGAGTGTGACGGCCGCGTTGCTGTCCAGGGTGGTGCCGTCGGCCGCCGTCAGTGCGCCACTGCCCAGCGCGCTGTTATTGCCGACCACCAGCGTGCCGCCATTGAGCGCAGTGCCGCCGGTGTAGGTATTGGTGCCGTTAAGCACCAAGGTGCCAGTGTCGAGTTTGGCCAGGGTGCCAGCACCACCGAGCGTGACGCCCAACGTTGCGGTGGCGTTCGGGTCGACACGGATCGCCGTGTTGCCGGTGCCGCCATTCACCAGGTTGAGCACGCCCGCCGTGCCGGAGGCCAGGTTGTAGCCATCGGTGACGAACTGCATGCCGGTGAGGTTTTGCGTGCCCTCCACGGTCACGTTACCCGCCGCGCCCTGGAACACTGCAAAGCTGTTGTTCCAGTTCTGGTTGAGGGTGCCGTCAACGTTGGTCCAGTTGGTGGTGCCAGTGCCCCAGGTGCCGTTGCCGCCGTCGATGGCGCCGTTGCCGATCAGGTTGGCGCCGTCCCAGAACTGCACGGTGGTATTGGGCGCAGTCACCAGCAGGTTGACCTTGTTGCTGATGGCCGTCTGCACTTGCACATCGCCCGGAATCACACTGCCCGGCAAACTGCCAAGGGCCAGGCCATTATTGGTGAGTGCACCGCCGTAGTTGATGATGTTGTAGACGCCGCTGCCAAAGCCGCCGATATCGGTGACGTTGAGTTTGCCGCCCAAGGTCAGATCACCGCCGACATTCAGCAGCCCGCTGCCACCGCCCACCACCGGCACGCCGAGGCCGACGTCCAGGTTGGCGTTATTACCCAGCACCAACGAGCCCACCGACAGCGTGCTGCCGGCGTTCAGGCCGATGTGCCCGCCATCAGCCACCGTCACCGCACCCGCTAATGAGCCAGTACCGGCCAGCGTCGCGCCGTTGTTCACCGCCACCGTGCCACTGGCCAGTGAGCCGCTCACATTTAAAGTGCCGCCATTGACGTTGGCCGCGCCGCTGATCCCATTGGTGCCGCTCAGGTTGAGCACGCCGGTGCCGTTTTTATCCAGGTTACCGGCACCGTTGAGCGTGCCTGCGAAGGTGTTGTCGAGGTTGCTGCCACCCACCGCCAGCGTGCTGCCGCCCGCCACTTGAATCGCGCCGGTACCGGTCAGGGTATTGAGGCTGGCATTGCCACCCAGGTTGAGGCTGGCACCGCTGCCGACGTTGACGCCGGTGGTGTTGCCCAAGGCCGCGTTACCTGTAGTGGTCACACTGCCGCCGAGCACATTGAGTGGACCGGTGAAGGTGTTGTTACCACTGAGCAGCAAGTCCGCCGCGCCATTTTTGATCAGCGCCGCATTGCCGGCCAACACACCCGCCAGGGTCAGGTTGTTGTTACCGGCCACACTGAGGTCGGCATTCAAGGTGACGGCGTTCGCCAATACCAGCGGCACGCTGTTGTCCAACGTACTTGCTCCATTGACGGTCAAGGCGCCGGAACCCAAGCCCGTGGCATTGCCGACAGTCAGCGTACCGGCCGCAAGGGTGGTGCCGCCGCTGTAGGTATTGGCGCCGTTGAGGGTCAGGTTGGCAGTGCCGTTCTTGATCAGCGATCCGGTGCCATCAACCACACCGCCAAGCGCCAGGTCGTTGCTGCCAACCACGGTCAGCGCAGCATTGAGCGTGGTGTTATTGGCCAGCGCCACTGCGGCACTGGTATCCAGCGTCGCTGCGCCGTTGACGGCCAGGCTGCCGGTGCCAAGTGCCGAACCATTGCCCAGTACCAAGCCACCTGCGTTCAACTGCGTACCGCCGAGGTAAGCATTGTTGCCGTTGAGTGTCAGGTTGCCCGCCCCACTTTTAGCCAGGCTGCCAGCCCCGGTGACCAACCCATCAAGGGTCAGGTCGGCGCTGCCGAGAATGCCCAGGTTGCCCGCCAGGTTCACGGCGTTTGCCAGGGTGACTGCACTGCTGGTATCGAGCGTGGTGCCTGCCGCCGCATTCAGCGCGCCGGTGCCCAGCGCAGTGTTAGAGGCCAGGATCAACCCGCCGGCGTTCAATGCCGTCGGCCCTGCATAGGTGTTGTTGCCACTCAAGGTCAGGCTGGCGATGCCGTTTTTGATCAGGCTACCGGTGCCGGCCACGCTGCCGGCCAGGGTCAGCGCGTTGCTGCCGCCGACTGTCAGCGTGCCGTTGACGTTCACATCATTGGCCAGGCTGACAGCGGCATTGCTGTCCAGGGTGGTGCCATTGGACGCGGTCAACGCACCGCTGCCCAACGCACTGTTATTGCCGACCACCAACGTACCGCCATTGAGCGCGGTGCCGCCGGTGTAGGTATTGGCGCCATTGAGCACCAAGGTGCCCGCATCCAGCTTGGCCAGAGTACCGCCGCCATTGAGGGTGACGCCCAGGGTCGCGGTGGCATTCGGGTCAACGCGCACGGCAGTGTTGCCGCCGGTGCCGTTGAACAAGGTCAAGGCCCCCGCCGTGCCGCCGACCACGTTGTAGCCGTCGGTGACAAATTGCAGACCGGTAATCGCTTGGGCGCCGTCCACGCTGACAGTACCCGCCGCGCCCTGGAAGACCGCAAAGCTGTTTGGCGCCCAGGCGGCGTTGAACGAACCGTTGACGCCTGTCCAGTTGGTGGCGCCACTTGTCCAGGTAGCGCTGCCGCCCTCGATGCTGCCATTACCGGTGGTTTGGCTACCGTCCCAGAACTGCACGGTGGTGTTGCCGTTGACCAGCAGGTTGATCTGGTTGCCGATTGCTGTTTGCAGGTCCAGGTCGGTGGCCGGGATATTCACCGGCAGGCTGCCCAGCTGCAGGCCGTTATTGGTCAGGCCGGCGGTGTAGTCGATCAACCGGTAGATACCGGGGCCGAAGCCACCGATATCGCTGACATTCAGCGTGCCATCCAGGGTCAGGTTACCGCCCACATGAATCAGCGCCGTGCCGCCGGTAGACGGGGCACCGAGCCCGGCATCGAGGTTGGAGTTGGTATTGAGCACCAACGAGCCGACTGTCAGGGTGTTGCCCGAGTTGACGGCCAGGTGGCCACCGTCGGCAATGTTGACGGCCCCCACCAGGGTGCCGGTGCCGCCGAGGGTGGCGCCATTAGCCACGTTCACGTTGGTACTGGCCAGCGCGCCGTTGACCAGCAGGCTGCCGGCGTTGACCTGGGTGTCACCGGTCAACACGCTGAGGCCGCCGAGGGTCAAGGCACCGCTGCCGATTTTGTTGAGACCGCCCAACCCGGCGAGTACGCCGCCGAACGTGCTGTCGAGGTTATTGCTGCCGACACTCAAGGTGCTGCCGGTGCCAACAACGGCCACGCCGTTGCCGGTGAGTTCACCCAGGCTGGCCGAGCCACCCAGGTTCAATTGCGTACCACTGCCCAGGTTGACCCCGGCGCCTGCGCCCAGCGCGCCATTACCCACGGTGGTAAGGCTGCCTGCTTGCACATCGAGCAGGCCGGAGAAGGTGTTGTTGCCAGTCAGGGCCAGGTCGCCAGTGCCGGTTTTGATCAGATTGGCGCTCCCCCCCACCACACCCGCCAGCGTCAGGTTGTTATTCAGGCTGCCCACCGTCAGGTTGGCATTGACGTTGACCGCATTGGCCAGCACCAGTGGCGTGCCATTGTTTAGGTTGGCCGCGCCGCCCACCGTCAAGGCGCCCGTCCCGAGGGCTGTCGCGGTGCCCAGGGTCAAGGTACCCGCATTGACGGTCGTTCCACCGCTGTAGGCATTGAGGCCATTGAGGGTCAGGTTGGCCGCGCCATCCTTGACCAGCGCGCCGGTGCCCGTGAGCAGGCCTCCCAGGGTCAGGTCATTGTTGCCAGCCACCGTCAACGCAGCGTTCAGCACAGCACCATTGCCGATGCTCAGCGCGCTGCTGTTATCGAGCGTCGATGCACCCCCCACCGTCAGGTTGCCCAGGCCCAGCGCGAGGTTATTGCCCAGGGTCAATGTGCCCGCGTTCAGCGTCATGCCGCCGAGGTAAGTATTGGCGCCATTGAGAATCAGGTTGGCTGCGCCATTTTTTGTCAGGCTGCCAGCACCATTGATTGCACCGCCCAAGGTCAGATCAGCCGTGCCGCCTATACCCAGGTTGCCTGCCAGGTTGATCGCGTTATTGGCAGTGACCGCCGCACTGGCATCCAGTGTCGTGCCGCCAGCCGCATTCAACGCGCCAGCGCCCAAGGCATTGTTGGCGGCCAGGATCAGCCCACCCGCGTTCAAGGCCACAGGCCCGAGGAAAGTGTTACTTGCGCCCAGGGTCAAAGTGGCCGCGCCGTTTTTGATCAGGCCGCCAACGCCGCTGATCCCGCCATTAAGGGTCAGCGCGTTGCCGCCCGCGACAGTGGTGTCGCCGTTCAAGAGCACCGTGTTGCCCAAGGTGATGGCAGCATTACTGTCCAGTGTCGTCCCGGCCGCTGTCGTCAACAGGCCGCCGCCCAGTGCAGTGTTGCTACCGACGATAAGCGCGCCGCCATTGAGCAAGGTGCCACCGGTATAGGTGTTGGCGCCGTTGAGCACCAGGGTGCCGGTGTCGAGCTTGTTCAAGGTGCCGGCGCCATCGATATTGACCCCGACGGTCGCGGTTGCGCCCGGATCTACACGCATCGATACATTGCCACTGCCGCCATTGATCGCAGTCAATTGCCCGCCTGCGCCGCTGACCAGGCTGTAGCCGTCGGTGACAAACTGCAGGCCGGTAAAGGCTTGCGGGCCTTGCACGGTGACCGTACCGGCAGCACCGGTGAACACCGCAAAGCCACTGGACCAAGGAGAGTTGGTCAAGCCGTCGGCGGACGTCCAGTTGGTACCGCCGGCGGTCCAGGCGCCCGTGCCGCCATCCACCACGCCGTTGGCGATAGCTTGGCTGCCGTCCCAGAAGCGGATATTGGGAGCCGACACCACCAGGTTGACCTGGTTGCCGACCGAGGTTTGTACCAGCAGATCGCCGAGGCCATAACCCACGGGAACACCCGCTACCGTCAGGCCACCGGTCAGGCCGCCGGTGTAGTTGATCAGGCGATAAGTGCCCGCGCCAAAACCACCGGCATCGGTGACGTTCAGGTTGCCGGCGAGCGCCACGTTACCGCCGACATTGAGCAAGGAAGTGAGGGATGGCGCACCGAGGGCAACATCCAGGTTGCCACCCGCGACCATGTTCAGTGCACCGGCTGACAAGGTATTGCCGCTGCTCAAGGCCAAATGGCCGCCGTTATTGACGTTCAACGCGCCCAATAACGAACCGGTACCGGTCAGCGTACCGCCGTTGTTGACATTGACCTGGGCGCTGGCCAGGGAACCACTGAGGTTCAAGGTGCCTGCATTGATCGCCGTGTTGCCAGTGACGCCATTGATGCCGGTAAGGTTGAGAGTGCCGGTGCCGACCTTGATCAGCCCGCCAGCGCCACTCAAACCACCATCAAAGGTACTGGTGGTGTTGACCCCGCCAACGGTCAAGCTGTTGGCGCCACTCAGTTGCACGCTACCGCTGCCGCTCAAGCCGGCCAGGCTGACGTCAGTGGCCAGGTTGACCCCGGCGCCCGCACTCACGTTAACCCCGGAAGTGCTGCCCAAGGCATTGGCATTGAGCAACGTCAGGCTGCCGGAGACCACGTTCACGGCGCCGGTGAAGGTGTTGTTGCCGGCCAGGGTCAGGTCGGACAAGCCATTTTTGATCAGGTTGCCAGCGCCGCTGACCACGCCGTTCAGGCTCAGGTCGTTGTTGCCGGCGACCGTAAGGTCAGCATTCAGCGCAATGGCATTGCCGATGCCAAAGGACGCGCTGGTGTCCAGGGTCGCCGCACCGCCGACGGTCAAGGCGCCGCTGCCCAGGCCATTGGCGTTGCCCAGGGTCAAGGTCCCTGCATTGAGGTTGGTGCCGCCGCTGAAGGTGTTGTTGCCGTTGAGGGTCAGGTTGGCCAGGCCACTTTTGGTCAGCGGCCCTGCCCCACTGAGCACACCCGCCAGGGTCAGGTTATTGGTACCGCCGGCCGTCAACCCGGCGTTGAGCACAACGTTGTTGCCTAGGCTGAATGCCCCGCTGCTGTCCAGCGTCGACGCGCCGCCAACGGTCAAGTTACCCAGACCCAGGGCTGAGTTGGAGCCCGCCGTCAGGGTGCCCGAATTGAGCGTGGTGCCGCCCAGGAAGTTGTTGACGCCGTTGAGCACTAGATTGGCGGCGCCGTTTTTGGTCAGGCTGCCAGCGCCATTGATCGTACCGGCCAGCGTCAGGTCGGCGGTGCCGCCAATGCCCAGGTTGCCGGCCAGGTTGACCGCGTTGGCGAGGGTCACCGCCGTCGTGGCGTCCAGCGAAGTGCCCGCAGCCGTATTCAGCGCGCCCGTCCCCAGGGCGGTGTTGGTGCTGAGCAACAAGCCGCCGGCATTCAGCGACGTTACACCGCTGCGGGTGTTGTTACCGGCCAGGGTCAGCAGGCCCGCGCCGGTTTTGGTCAGGCCGCCGACGCCGGACATCACGCCGCTCAGGGTCAGTGGGTTGGCGTTGAGCAGGCTGAGATCGCCGGTCAAGACGACATTGTTGTTCAGTAATGAGGCGCCACTGGTGTCCAGGTTGGCAGTACCTGTCACATTCAGGTTGCCGCTGCCCAGGGCATTGTTATTGCCCAGCACCAGGGTGCCGGCGCCCAGGTTGGTGGCGCCGCTGAAGCCGGTGTTGACGCCATTGAGCGTCAGGCTGCCCGCGCCGCTCTGGGTAAGCCCACCGTTGCCGGTAATGGCGCCGTTCAGGCTCAGCGTACCGGCCACATCGGTCGTCAGGTTGTCGTTAAGCGTGAACGTGTTGGCAAGGCTGACTGTGCCAGGCGCCTGCAAAGTCGATGCGGCCGTGACGGTGACAGCGCCGCTGCTCAGCGCCAGGTCATTGCCCAACTGCACCGAACCGCCGGACAGCGTGGTGGCGCCGGTGTAAGTGTTAGCGGCATTGAGGATCAGTTGACCCGTGCCCGCCTTGGTCAAGCCGCCGGTGCCCGAGAGCACGCCGCCCAGGGTCAGCCCGGTATTGGCGCCCTGGACGGTCAACCCGCCGGTGCCCAGCGTGAGCAGGTTAGCCAGCGTCAGGTTATTGGCCGTTGCCTCGATAACCCCGCCATTGGCGGTGATTGCCCCAGTACCGAACGTCGCACTGTTATCGAACTGCGAAATGCCACCATTGAGCGTTGTGCTGCCGCTGACCAACGGCCCCTGCAGCGTCCAGGTGCCGCCGTTGATGGTCAGGTTGTTGAAGTTGACATAGGTGGCGCTGGACGCCGTGCCAGTGCCGCTGCTGCCGGTGGCGCCGGGGTTTTGCAGGATCAAGGTGTTGCTGCCGTTTGCGCCGCCATCCACCTGGCCGGTGGGGGCAAACGTCAGGTTTACGCCCAACAGGCCGCCGAGGCTCAAGCCGATACCGCCACCCGAGGACACGCTCGACCCGGTCACCGCCGTAAAGGTGTTGGTGCTGTTTGCTCCCATCGACACGCCGCCGGAAATGGTCCCGCTGTTGACGAAGGTATTACCCAAAGTGGACGCCTCGAAGGCAACCCGCCCGGTGAGCGTGCCACTGTTGGTCATGTTGACCTGGCCGCCACCTTGCACGGCGACCACTGGCGTGTCAGAGGCAAACAACGTAAGACCCAGCAACGAACTGGAGCCGAGGGTGCCGGCGTTGGTGAGGGTGGTGGTGCCACCGACGCCATTCGTGACGTTCAGCGCCGCACCACCCAACGAAGTCAGATTAAGCCCCAGCAGTGCGCCGGTACCGCGGATGATCCCGGTGGCCGTGTTGGTGATATTCACCGTACTGGCCGCGGTATTGCCCACCACCACACCGCCACTGAGCACGGATACAAACCCGAGCAGCGCCGGGTCGATGGTGCCGGAGTTGTTCAGTGTGGTGTTGTTACCGGTCAGGTTCAACGCAATGCCGCCCAACGTTGCGTTGAGCTGCGCGCCAGGGTTGACGTTGACCGTCAGGTCATTCACCGCACTCGAGAAGGTGTTCAGAAACAGCGGTAACGACGGCACCCCCGTACACGTCACCGTGGCACCCGCCGTGGGGCTTGCGGGCGAGCAGGCCGCCATCGCTTCGGGGCTTGCAAGGCCCATCACCAGCCCCGCTACGCCGAGGCGAATAGCAAGAGAAAGCGCAGAAATACGAGGTACAACGGCAGTAGCAAGTCTTTTATCCACGCTCAACTCCTTGTGGTCCAAGCCTTTCATCCATGGGTGCGTACAAACTCAACTTTATTGACCCACACGCATCGAATTCGAGATACCTGACCGTGGTGACAATTGATCCAATTTGTCGAAACGGTAGTAGACCTACAGAAAAGTCATTGAATTAAATGGTATTAATACTTTCGTAAACTCCCTGTCAGAATGGGATTACAGCCAGCATCCATTGACTGTCGCGACATAAATACAAGTTTCCAAATGTAAAAAAGGCGCTAATAACGCCCTGTTGATTCGCTTTAAAGATCTGGGAGATCTCAATGCCCCATGAAGGCAACCTGTTACAAGCAGCCGTGGTGTTCCTGCTCGCCGCTGTGTTGACCGTGCCTTTGGCCAAGCGCCTGCAATTGGGCGCCGTGCTGGGCTATCTGTTTGCCGGTGTGATCATCGGCCCGTCCGTGCTGGGCCTGGTGGGCAACCCGCAGAGCGTGGCGCAATTTTCTGAACTGGGTGTGGTGTTGCTGCTGTTTATCATCGGCCTGGAGCTGTCGCCCAAACGTTTATGGGTGATGCGCAAGGCGGTGTTCGGCGTCGGCCTGGCCCAGGTGGTGCTCACCGGCGTGGTGATGGGCGTGGCGGCGCTGTGGCTATTTGGTCAGCCGTGGAACAGTGCAATCGTGCTGGGCCTGGGCCTGGCGCTGTCCTCCACTGCCTTTGGCCTGCAAAGCCTGGCCGAACGCAAGGAACTCAACCAGCCCCACGGGCGCCTGGCCTTTGCCATCCTGCTGTTCCAGGACATCGCGGCGATCCCGCTGATCGCCATGGTGCCGCTGCTGGCCGGCAGCGATCACCCGACGACCGAAGCCCAGGGCGTGCAACACGTGCTGCAGATACTGGGCAGCATCGCCGTGGTGATCATCGGTGGGCGCTACCTGTTGCGCCCGGTGTTTCGCATCGTCGCCAAGACCGGCCTGCGCGAAGTGTCCACCGCCACCGCGCTGCTGGTCGTTATCGGCACCGCGTGGCTGATGGAACTGGTGGGTGTGTCCATGGCCCTCGGTGCCTTCCTCGCCGGGCTGCTGCTGGCCGATTCGGAATATCGCCACGAGCTGGAATCCCAGATCGAGCCATTCAAGGGCCTGCTGCTGGGCCTGTTTTTTATCAGCGTGGGCATGGGCGCCAACCTCAGCCTGCTGCTCAGCACGCCGTTGATGGTGATCGGGCTGACCTTGCTGCTGATCGGCCTGAAACTGCCGCTGCTGTACGCCGTGGGCCGGCTGGTGGGTGATCTCAACCGCGAAAGCGCCTTGCGCCTCGGTATCGTGCTGGCGGCGGGTGGTGAGTTTGCCTTTGTGGTGTTCAAGATCGGCCGCGACCAGGGCCTGTTCGAGCCGCACCTTTACGATGTGCTGGTGCTGACCATCACCTTGTCGATGGCGGTGACGCCGCTGCTGTTGCTGGTGTGCCCCAAGCTGTTCAAACACAAGGCCAAGACCGTGGAGGTGCCGGAGGAATACCGCACCATCGAAAGCGATGCGCCCCGCGTGGTGATCGCCGGCATGGGCCGTATGGGCCAGATCGTCGCGCGGATCCTGCGCGCGCAAAACATCTCGTTCATTGCCCTCGACACCTCGGTGGAAACCATCGAGCTGACCCGCAGCTTCGGCGGCATGCCGGTGTTCTACGGCGACCCGCAGCGCCCGGAAATCCTGCATGCAGCCAAGGTCGACCAAGCCGAGTTTTTTGTGATCGCCATGGACGACCCGGAAATAAATATCAAGACCGCCGCCCTGGTGCGCAGCCTTTATCCGCACATGAAAATCATCGCCCGCGCACGTAACCGCCAGCACGTTCACCGCCTGGTCGACCTGGACGCCTCGCCGGTGCGCGAGACCTTCTACTCCAGCCTGGAAATGAGCCGTCGCACCCTGGTCGGCCTCGGCTTGAGCCAGGCCCAGGCCGATGCACGCATTGATCGATTCAAAAACCACGACCACCAGTTACTCGCCGCTCAACACGCGGTGTATGACGACGCGGCCAAAGTATTGCAATCGGCCCAGGAAGCCCGCACGGAACTGGCGCGGCTGTTCGAGATGGACCGGCTTCAAGAGGAGTCCGACAAGGTGTGAACTTAGGGATGAACGATATTGCGAAATTTCTGACAGAATATGCCGCAATTTCGTTCATCCCTGGAGCGTTTCATGGCCACTTTCACCAAGACCGCCGTCCTGCTGGCCCTTGCGCTTACCGCCGGTAGCGTGTTCGCCGCCAGCAAGTCCCCTGCCACCCAGACCATCTCGACCTTGGGCGGCAAGTTCACCTTCAACCTGCCCAAGGCTTTCGTCGCTGACACGTTGCCGACTGGCAAGGTCGAGGATGGCACCGCCGACACCCAAGGCACGCTGTACGCGAACTCGACCACGAAAAGTGTCGTGATCGTCGCCGAAACCGTGCGCAACGATGGGGCAACCATCAAGGACAATGACCCGCAGTTTCTCGATGGTGCCGTGGCGGACTTCGTCAAGGACCAGAGCGCTGCCCTGCCCGACTTCAAGAAGCAAAACGAGAAGAAGCTGACCTTCAAAGGCCTGGGCCTGCGCCAGGTGGACAGTACGGCGACCCAAGGCGGTGGCAAGACCCTGAACTCCACATTCCTCGGCGGTTCGGGCAACCATCTGCTGGTGATCCAGGCGATTTCGCGGGCGGATGACGTGAAGGGGCATGCTGAGCTGGTGAAGCAGATTACCGGCGGCAAGTAACCTGGTTTAACAAACAACACACATCAACTGTGGGAGCTGGCTTGCCTGCGATAGCTATTTACCAGTCGACCTATTGGGTGACTGATACACCGCTATCGCAGGCAAGCCAGCTCCCACATTGTTTAACCGCGTTTTTACTTCAAACTATTTTCCAGCCAGGCTTTGAGGTCCTGTATTTCAGCCGCGCTCACGGTATGCGGCATGCCCATATACCCATGAAACTCAGGCTTCAGCCCCAGCCCCAGCAACACCTCATTGGCGCGGGTGGCCGACGCATACGGCAGCGCCTGGTCCAAGGTGCCATGGCCGATAAAAATCGCCAGCTTATTCAATGACTCATCAGGCTTGAGCTCAGCCTTGAGCACCGGCAACACGCTGCCACTCAGCGCCGCAATCCCGCGCACCATGGCAGGCTTTCGCAAGCCCACCTCATACGCCATGATCGCGCCCTGGCTGAACCCCACCAGGAACACCCGATCGCTTTGAGTGTGGTACTTGGCCGTGGCCTTGCTGACAAAGTTTTCAATCAGCTGGGCGCTGCGCTGCAAATCCGCCGTCTCGCCGTCGTAATCACCCTCCCCAGGCTTCTTGGCAAACCAGCGATAACCACTGGGGTCCACCGGCATCGGCGCGCGGGCCGACAAATAGGTCCAGGTGGACGGCAACGCGTCCTTGATGCCAAACAAGTCTTCTTCGTTGCTGCCAAACCCGTGCAGGAAGATCACCAGGGGTTGGTTGCGCGCATCACTCTGCGTCTGCTCCAGGTAGGCCAACGGCAAGTCCGTGTGCAAGGCATCATCGGCGTGGGCGGCACCGGCGACTAACGCCAGCGCCAGGGCGAACAGTTTGAACATGGGCATCAACCTCAGGGTTTGCGCAACAGATACGTGTCCATGATCCAGCCATTCTCCAGGCGCGCAGCCTTGCGCACCCGTTGGATTTCGTCGGCCACTTCACTGACTTTGCCGCTGATCAGTATTTCATCCGGGGTGCCCAGGTAGGCTCCCCAGTAAATATCCATATCCTGGTCGGCCACAGTGCGGTAGGAGTCCTCGGCATCAAGCATCACCACCAAGGTATCGGCATCACTTGCCTGCCCCGCCGCCAGCCGGCGCCCGGTGGTGATCTCGATCGAGCGGCCGATACGGTTGAGCGCCACCTTATGCTGAGCCGCCAGGGCCTGCACGCTGGTGATGCCGGGGATCACTTCGAACTCAAACTCACAACGGCCGCTGGCCAGAATCGCCTGCAGGATGCGGATGGTGCTGTCGTACAGCGCAGGGTCGCCCCACGCCAGGAAAGCGCCCACTTCACCGTCGGCCATTTGCTCGTTGATCATGCGCTCGAAGGTCAGCTGCTTGTCGCGGTTCAGGTCCTGCACGGCGGTGGTGTAGTCGATATCACCGCGCACGCGCTCGGGGCAGTCGGCCTCGACGAAACGGTAACCGGGCTCGGTGATGTAGGTTTCGCAGATCTCACGGCGCAGGTCGATCAACTTGTCTTTGCTCTGGCCCTTGTCCATCAAAAAAAACACGTCGGTGCGGTTCAGCGCCTTTACGGCCTGCATCGTGATGTAGTCAGGGTTGCCGGCGCCAATGCCGATGATCAGGATGCGTTTCATGGGGTGCTCTCATTGCGGGGCGTGGATTTTGCCATGTTCATGGCACTCGGCGTGAGTTTCCAGGCGCAGGCGCCATACAGTGTTGAAGCGCAGCTCGGTGGCGGACAGCGGCTCGACGTCGATCAAGTAGAACTTCGAGAGGGGAAATTGCATGACGTACAGCAAGGCGGCACGGATCACGAAGGGGTGGGTGACGGCCACGACATGGCCGGGGTGGCTTTCGAGGGATTTGATCCAGTGCCCAACCCGCGTGCAGAGCTGCTCTACCGATTCACCGCCATGGGGTGCGGCGGCGCTGTCGGTCATCCAGGCCGCCAAGGCGTCGGGGGCCAATTGATCGATGGCCTGGCCTTTCCAGGCGCCGAAATCAACATCACGCAAAGCATTTTCGATCTGCGCGTCGGCACCGAACAGGCCCGCCGTCTGACGGCTTCTGGCCTCGGGCGCGCTGACTAACCGCATGGTTTTCTTGAAACGCCCGGCCAGGGATAACGCCGCTCCTTGCCAATCCATCGCGACAGACTCGTCATCGGGAAAACGCCCGTGCTTTTGCAGCGGCGTGACGGCATGGCAAATCAAGGTCAACCGGGTGGCCTGCATCACTCTTCACTCTGTTTCATGGCGCAGTCCGCGGAGACTGGCGAGGTTGTCTCGATATATTACAACACACATGAAACAGGATGCCTCTCGGTACTCAGCAGCCCGTCAATCAAACCACTCCCGCCGCCCTTCAAACGTCCCCACAATCAGCTCCACCACCATCCGCACCGCTTCAGCATCATGCGCCTGGGCATTCACCGCCAGCCACACCTGACGCTGCATGGTCTCGCCCATCAACCCGGGCAACGCCACCAACCCACGGTCGAAGCTGCCCATGTAGTGCGGCAGCAGGCCAATGCACGCGCCGCAACGAATCATCTCCAGCATCAGCGAATAGGCCTGCACTTTCACCACCGCCGCCAAGCGCTGTTCGACCACGCTGTTCCAGGGTTGCAAGGCCTCGACCTGCACATCCGGCTGCCACTGCACCAGCATGTAGTCATCCAGGTCTTCCACACTGTCCGGGCGCGTGGTCAACCGCGAATAGCGCTTGGCGATATGCGGCAAATACTGCAAAAGCGCCAGGCGCCGCGGCGGCTCGGTGGCAAAACTCGGCCCAGGTACCGGCCCGTCGGCATCCGACAGCCATAACACCACGTCCACATCCACCGCCTGCAACGACAATTGGCTGTCGATGGAGATGATCTCCAGACGCACACTGGCATTGCGGCGCAACAACGCGATCAGGTCGCGGCCGAGGATGTCATGCAGGATCGGCTCAGCAACGGCCAGGCGTATCAGCGGCTGTTGCACCATCACCGGCAGGCGCCGCTCGCGAGCCAGGCTCACCAGTTGCGCTTGCAGTTGCAAGCCGTCGCGGCTCAGCGCCAAGCCATTGCCTTGATAGCTGAACAGTGAACGGCGCAGTTGCTCTTCCAACTGCGCCAGGCGCTTGCGCAACAGCGTGGCCTTGATATTCAAACTGCGCGCGGCTTGCATAAAACAGCCACACCGCGCGCTGACCAAAAAGTAGCGCACCACCTCCGGCTCGATCTCCTCTGCCAGGGCCAGCCAGGCGCTGCGCGGCTCGTTTGGCGCGCGATAGGCTGCAGCCCCCTGAGGGCCGGACGGTTCTAAATATGCCATGGGAGACTCCCTGTCGTGTCGGTCGATACATCCAGTGCCAAGCCAGGCCGGTGTTATTCCAGCACCTTGTTCAGCTCGGCACCGTCAATGCTCAAGGTCGCGGTATTGAGCATGCCTTCCAGGTAGGCCTTGGCGATCTGTTCCTGGCGTTGGGCGCGCAAGGCTTGGGTGAGGCGTTCGCGCAGCTCATCTAGGCTGGCGGTGCGTGCCGGTTGCTGGCCGGTCAGTTTGAGCACATGAAAACCGGCCGCGCTTTGCAGCGCATCCGACACCGCGCCGACTTTGAGGCGCGAAACCACGCCACGTACTTCCGGTACCAGTTGCTGCAACGGTTGCAACCCGGAGTCACCGCCTTGTTGAGCGGTGCCAGGGTCCTGGGAATATTGTGTGGCCAGGGCGGCAAATTCAGCCGGTGCAGCCTGGGCCTTGCGGCTCAGTTCCTGGGCCTGGCGGCGCACGCTGTCGAGGTTTTGCGGGTCATTGACGGCGAGGAAAATCTGGCTGACCCGGTACAACGGCGGCGTCACCCATTGGGCCTTGCCGCTGTCGTAGGCCTGCTGCAATTCAGCTGCGCTGGGGTAGTCGGCCGGCACTTGGCTGACCGACAGCATGTAGTCACGGAACACTATCTGCTCAGTGGCGGCGCGGGTCTGCTGCTCCACCTCCGGGCGCTGGCGCCAGCCCTGGGCATCCGCCTGTTCGAGCACGGCTTTTTGCGCCAGGCGTGAACGAATCCAGGCTTCCAGTGCGCCACGGTTGCCGCGCAGTTGTTCGCGGGTTTCAGCCGGCAAGCCGGCCAATACGCGTTGCAGTTCAGGCAGGTCGATCTGCTGGTTACCCAGGCGCGCCACCGCCGGGCCTGCGCCTTCGGTGTTCACGCCCGGCGCCGGCTGCTGAGCGGCGACCGGGTCAGCACCCGGTCGCAGACTCAACCCTATCGCCACGACCAGCAATGTCAGCGCACCGGCGCCGACCAGCAGGGTTGGTTTTTTCACAGGACAGGCGCCTCTTCATCCACTGGCGCAGCGCTAGCCTGGGCCTGCAATTGCGCGGCTTGCTGGCTGTAATCGCGCAGGTACACGATAAATTCCTGCAGCAGTCGGTCCCACAATTCCAGTTGGCTGCGCAGGTGCGCGGCGCCCACGCCGGCCACCACCACGTCCATTTCCATCAGCAAAAATTCACCCTGCAACGACAGGCGGGCAAAGCGCCGCGAGGCGTTCCACACCTCGGCCAGCCCCTTGGGCAGTTCACCTTGTACTCGCAGCGCGCAGCTGTAGGTGAAGTCCACGTAGCTGCCCTGCTCGGCCGCCGCGTTACCAAAACGCACGGCAAAACCGATGCCCTGGCTGGCGCTGAGCAGTTGCACGATGCCGTTCTGTTCGGTCTGGTTGACCCGGTAGCCGGCTTCCTGCAGCAACTCGGTGAGGCTTTGCGGGGTGACGCTGGAGATCAGTTGAACATCGCTCATAGTGTCTCTTCCTTGTTGATCATTGATTAAGGGCGGTGTGCGGAGCATCAAACCGATTAAGGTATAGCTCATCTCCAAAACCCTGGGCCAGTTCCTCGAACTTGACCCGCGCGCTGCTGGCGAACGGCTGGCGGATGCTCATCACCTCGGCCACGTCGATTTTTTCGTAAGCCGCCAGCAGTTGCCGGGCCACGCCGTACATCTGTTGATTCTTGGCTGAACATTGCTGCACTTGTGTGTCACGTTCGCTCAGTTGCGCCTGCAGGCGGGCACGTTCGGTTTCCTTGCCCTTGGCCAAAACCAAGAGCTCGTCATAGGCCTTCTTGAACTTGCCGATCTGTTCATTGCTCGCCGCCACCTGGGCTTGCGCCTGGCTGTGCAGGCTCTGTTGCTGGCCGGCCAATTGCTCGGCCGCACCCCGGGCCTTTTCCAGCTCGGCCGTCAATTGCTTGATCTGCGCCTGGGCCTGCTTGGCCTGTGCTTCGGCGGCGATACGCGCGGCACTGGCCTGGGCCTGCTCGCTTTGCAACGCCTGCAACTGTTGGGTAGTGCTACGCAGTTGAGTGCGCAGGCGCTCCTCCATGCCTTCGGCCGAAGCGCCCGTGGCCACCAGCACCAGCAACAGCCCGCCTAAGATTCGCGTGTTCATGTGGCATCTCCCTGCGCATCAAAAGCGCGTGTTGAGTTCCAGTTGCATCACATCCACTTCAAACGGCGCGCCATACACTTCGGAGGCGCTCAACCAACGGGCGCTGGCGTAAATGTTCTTGTCGATGCCGTAGTTGCCGCCCACGAAATAGCCCTTGGCGTTGGTGCCGCCCAGGTGAAACGAGGAATCATTGAAGCCATCCGGCAAGGCGTCGGGCTGGATGTATTTGTAGCCGGCCAACAGGTTCCAGTCGCCGCGCTTGCGCATCTCGAACGCGTTGCCGAGGGTGAACTGCACCATCGCCGCATTGCCGCCGCTTTCAAACTGGCCCTTGCTGTTGATGTTGTTGACGATCTGGCCTTCGCTGCGCTTGAGCATCTCGCCCTTGTCGTAGGCCAGGTTGTGGATGTAGTTGCCTTGGGTGCGCAACTTGAAGTCGCTGGGCAGCTCGGCGTCCCAAGCCAGGTTCAGGTCGAGCACGTCGAACTTGGAGGCCAGGCCCACAAACTGCGGCTGCGGGGTCAACCCAGGTGTGGCCGGGTTGGGGGTGATATCGCGCAGCAGGAACACGCTGTTGCCCTTTTGCATGAAGGCCAGGCGCGAGCCGTCGCTGTCGCAGGCGGGTTGGCCGGCCCACGGCCTGCACGGGCTGGAGCGTTGGCCTTCGATATCGTCGAAGTGGTAGTACGCCATCGCACCCTTGAGGCTGTTGCTGCGGTTGATCTTCCAGTTGGCGCCAACCTGGCCGCCGAACAGCCATTTGGTGTCGCTGTCTTCCTTGTCGAAACCGTTGCTGCTGGACGCGTCGGAGGTGTACTCCACGGGGAATACGCCGAGGGTGCCGAATACGCCCCACTCGCTGTTCAGCGCATGGTTGAAGTTGGCCGCAATACCATCGAAGTTCAGGTCCGGCGAGTACAAAATGTCGGTGGAATAGAACGGGTTGGCGAAACGCCCGGCGGTGAGGGTCACGTCCGGGGTGGCTTTCCAGCTCAGGTAACCCTGGTCGAGCCAGATGTCCTTTTTACCGAAGCCGCCGCCCAGGGTCTGGGTGGTGGACACCGGGTTATTGTCCGAGCCGGTGCCGATGCGGATACCGGCGGTCCACTCCGGCGTAATCAGCGCTTTCATGCCCAGGCGAGCGCGCAGGCGAAACAGGTTTTCGCGGTCTTTATTGGCGTTAAGCAATGGCGGCAACTTGGTGTTGGTGTCTTTGTTGACGTCATACGGGCCGCTTTCATTGAGCTTGGCGTAGTCGACGATTTCGTTGCTGTTGTTGCCCGAGAAGTAGCGCGACTCGTCACGCAGGCGAATATCGCCGTCGAAGCTGACACGCGACACCCAGTCCGGGAAAGTATTGGGCTGCGCCCAGTTTTCCTGCTTGGCGGTGGCCATGACTTCGGCCTTGACCTGGTCACGGATCTGGTCACGCACCGCTTGCGGCACGTACTGCACGCGCACATCACCAGGCGCCGCCGTCGGGCCGCTGGCAACCACCGGCGCAGCAGCGGCTTGCCGGGCCTGCTGGGCTTGTTGTTCGGCCTGGGCGATCAGCCCGTTGGCGGCGTCCTGGGTCAGCACACCTTGCTGCACCAGCAGGCGGATCAGGTTGATCGTGACGTTTTCCGACGGTGCAACCGGGGCAGCCGTCGCCTGGCCAACCAGGGTCGCGATGACCATGCCGACCGCCAGGGTCAGTCGATTCACGGGGGAAATCATGTATACGCAACTCCTGTAAAAACCTGCAAGAAATGGGTGTGATCAATCCGGGCGTCGGCCCTTGAGCGACAGGCGCACCGGCATCGTCACGGCTGCTGGAACGCGTTGTGTGGCATGGGTTGCACGCAAGGCGGCGAGCACTTGCGCGTCGGTCTCGGCATCGCCGCTGGACTTCACCAGCTCTGCACGCACAACCTCGCCTGCGGCGCTCAGCCACAAATCGGCCTGCACCGCATACGCCTTTTTGCGTAACTCGGGGTCATCCCTCAGCAGCCGTTGAAACAGCCCCGCCAGGTACTGTTTGTAGGTGCCGGTGCCCAAGCCGCCGCCACCGGAACCGGCCATGCCGCCGCCCTTGCCGGCGCCGATGTTGAACGCGTCGTTGCCGGACTGCGCATCGCCATCGATCTGCATCGGGTTGGCCAAGTCATCGGCGGGCGAAGGCGGGGCTTCTTCCGCCGGCTTAACCTCTTCGGGCTCAGGCGTGGGCACCGGCTCCGGGATTTTTTCTTCAACCTTGGGCTCGGGCTCCTTGGGTTTTTCCGGTGGTGGTGGCGGTGGCGGCGGCAACGGGATAATGGTCGGCACCTTCGGCGCTTCGCGGCGCACGCCACTCATGTCATTGGCCCACTGCCACAGGAACCAGGCCGCCAGGGCGGCCAGCAGCAGGCCAGCGCCCCACTTCAGCGGGCGCAGCAGCTTGTTCTTCACGGGCATGGGCGGGATCGGCATCTGTGCGGTCATGGTTCAACCCTGGCTCGGCTTGCCGGTGACCAGCCCGACCTGGGACAGCTCCAGCCGGCGCAGCAAGTCGAGCACCTCGATCACCTTCTGGTACTGCACCATGGCGTCGCCGCGCACAATCACCGGGAAGTCCGGGTTCTGCGCCTTCTCGATGCGCAGGCGCTCCTCCAGCTCGCCCAGCGTCACCGGGTAGGCGTCGAGAAACACCTGGCCGCCGTCGTTGACGGAGATGGCCTTGGTCTTGGCCTCGGACAGCGATACCGAAGCACTCGCCTTGGGCAAGTGAACCTGGATACCCGACACCTGGGCGGTGGCGGTGAGGATAAACATCACCAGCACCACCATCAGCACGTCCACCAGGGGCGTGATGTTAATAGTGTCGACAGCGGCGTCATCGTCATCGTCGTGGGCGGCATTTACGGAAGCCATGCTGATTCTCCTCAGGCCGGAACGGAGGCGTGGTGGCCGCGCGAGTGGGCGGCTTCACTGAACTGGCTCTCGCCGTGCATTTCCGCCAGGCGGGTGATGAACTCATCGACAAATACGCGCATGTCGGCGCTGACTTCCTTGTTGCGCGTGATCAGGCGGTTGTAGCCAAACAGCGCCGGGATCGCCACGAACAGGCCCATGGCCGTGGCCAGCAAGGCGGCCGCCATGCCGGGGGCGATGGCATTGATGTTCACGTCACCGGCCATGGCCGTGCCGAGGAACACCACCATGATCCCCAGCACCGTACCCAGCAGACCGATGTAAGGGCCGCCGGCGATGGCATTGGAAAGGGTCGACAATTTGGAGCTCAGGGCCTGGTTTTCGCGAGTACGCACGCCGTCCATGGAGC
The DNA here is from genome assembly GCF_044218855.1 of Pseudomonas sp. B19125. Taxonomy (NCBI): domain Bacteria; kingdom Pseudomonadati; phylum Pseudomonadota; class Gammaproteobacteria; order Pseudomonadales; family Pseudomonadaceae; genus Pseudomonas; species Pseudomonas sp. B19125. Next base: position 3,227,593 of record NZ_CP162589.1, on the reverse strand, counting down.
AGCGGATTGCTTCGATGGTGGCCGCCGAAACCGATGAGGTATCTGCGCCCTGGGCACGGCGGGTGCGGATCTCCTTGACCGCCACCAAGTACAGGCGCCAGAGCGAAGAGTGGCCCAGGCGCTCGGCCAGCTGTGCGTCATCGGCATACATTTCCAGGCGGGTGCCGATCTGCGCAAAGTGCTCACGGAAGATCTCGTTGGCACTGCTCACGCGGCCGACCTGACGGTTCTTGCGCAGCATGATGAACCACGACTGAATCATCATCGCCACCAGCACCAGGATGATCACCCAGGCGTCAATCGGCACGGCCTTGAGCAAAAAGCCCAGGCTGCCGAAACCGAAGCCCGACTGTTCTTCATCCACGCCATACGCCACCAGCTTGGATTCGGCGCCCTGGGCGCTCGCATCGGCCAGCAGCAACGCAGCCGGGCGCGACACTTTCGACAGGCGCAACTCATCCATGGCGCCAGCAAACGGCAGGTGCGTACTGCCCGCCTCCGGCACATCGGCACCGATCGCCGTCTGTGTAGTGAAGGCCGGCACGGCCACGGCCAGGTTCGCGGTTTCACGGCCATTGACGTACAGCGCGACTTTTTCGCCCTCGGCGGTGAACGCCAGGTGTTGCCACTGGCCCGGGTTCAACGGTTGGGTGGAGACCGCGCGCTGGCCGTCGATTTCCACAAACGGCGTGCCTTGGTTCAAGCCCAGCAACAGGCTGTGGGGGCCATCGCGACGGGCCAGGACGATTTGCTCGCCACTGGCCTGGTCCAGGCGCAGCCAGGCACTGAAGGTCAATGCACTGCCGGCGGCGTGTTGCAGGGATGGGCTGGCCGGCAGCATCAGCGGCTGGCCGCCAAACTGCAGGGCGCGGCCGATCACCCCATCGATGCTGGCGCCGGTGGCGTTCAGCGCGGTGTTGCTGTAGGCCGTGGTGTCCCGGGCCGGGGTGCCGTTGGCCCCGTCAAAATGGTAGACGGCAGTGTAGTTCGGATCGAAGGTCAGTTGGCCGTTGGCGATGGCCGGGGCTTTTTGATTGCCGTAGTACATCCAGATTTCCTGGCGCTGGCCGCCTTCGACCTTGGGCACGTCGACCCAGATCAGCGCCATGCCCATCAGCGGGTCGAAGCTTTCGACCTGGTGATTGAACACGGTCTTGTCATCGGCGCTGACAAAGCGCAGATCACTGCCATCCTCCTTCACCCCATCGAAGGTGAAGTTGCCGGTGTGCAGACGCACCAGCAGCGCGGTGCGGCCCAGGGCTTGATTGATGGCCGCGCCTTGGGCGGTGGTGTCCACGGTGATCTGTTTGCGGTAGTGCCAATCGTCCTGCCACCAGGCATGGGCGGTGGCCGGGAGCGCGAAGCCCAGGCAGATCAACAGGCTCAGAAATAGGCGTTGCATGGTGAAATCTCCGGGAGAAAGGGTCAGAAAGTCGCCTGCACACTGAAGTGCAGTCGCGAGTCCTGTTTCTGGGTGTTCGGTCCATCGAGCAGCGGGTAGCCCCAGTCCAGGCTGCCGGATAACCATTTGCTCAAACTGGCGCGGGTGCCGAGGCCGACACTGGCCAGGCTGTATTCGTCTTCTTGCTCGGCCAACGGCTTTTGCAGGCGCAGGCGCGCGCCTTCGGCGAACGCGTAGAAGCGCCATTCCTGCACGTAGCTGCCAAGAAACTTGGCCAATGAGGGCGTGCGCATTTCCTGGGAGAACAGGAGGCCCTCGTCCCCCGTGCGCTCTGCCGCCAGGTAGCCGCGCACCGAAGTGGCGCCACCGGCGGAATACTGCTCGTTGGACACCAGCGGCCCGGAGGCCAGTTGGAAACCGCCCTTGGTTGCCGATTGCCAATCACTGGCGAAGGTGTAGGTGTACGTCGTGTCGCCTTTAAGCACCGCAAAACTCGGGCTGGCCTTGTAGCGCTTGTATTCGAATTCCTGGGCATCGCTGCCGTAGCCGAAGAACGCACGGGTGCCGACCACCAGGTTCAGGCCCAGGCTGAGGGCCGATTGCTCGCTGTAGCGATAGCCGTTATAGCCGAAGGTGAACGGCGCATATTTGAGCGGCACCTTGTCGGCATTGCTGCCCAATTTGAGCTGCTCGTCGAAGTCCTTGAAGTCCACGCCGAAGGAGAACGAATTGGCCCAGTTATCACTGGCCGGCAGGTTGTAGATCGCCGACACACCGTAGGAATGGCCTTTGCCCAAGACGTTGCTGCCGCCGATGGTGGCGATGTTGCTGTCGGACTGGTAGCCGGAGAACTGCAAGGTCCAGCGCTCATCCAGCGGCGCGCTGTAGGAACCCGACCAGACCTTGGCATTGCTGCTGTCCTGGGGCGCGGTGAAGTAGGTCAGCGAGATGCTGTGGCCCAGTTGCCAGAGATTGTCGTAGCCCAGGGTCGCCACCGTGCGCAGCTTCTCGGTGTCGGCGCTGTAGTCGTTGTTCAGGCCGATGCTGGCGTGCCAGGGGTTCTGGTCTTCCACTTGCAGGTCCACGTCCATGGTGCCTGGCCGCGCGCCTTCGCGTACCAGCGGCGTGACCTGGCGCCCGACGCCCCGGTTAAGCCCGGCGAGCTGGGTTTGCACACTGGCAAAATCCGGCACCGCGCCCTCCTTGAGCGCCGGCACGTCTTCGCGAATTTCCACCGGCGAATAGTGTTTGGCGCCGACCACGCGCACGCGGCCGACCTTGGTTTCGCTGACTTGCAGGTAGACGATGCCGTCATCGACCTTCTGCTCCGGCAGCTCCACAAACACCGACTGATAGCCACGTGCCTGGTAGATCTTTTGCAGCGCATCGCGAGCGCCTTCGATATCACCGAGGGTCTTTTGCGGGCCCAGGAACGGGTACACCGCTTCCTCGATGGCCGCCGCATCCAGCACGGTATTGCCGCGCACGAAATATTCGTTGACGTCGACCCGCCGCGCTGCGCCCTCCTCCTCGGCCAGCGCGGGTTGGGCCAAGGCCCCCAGCGTCAGGCACAGCGCCAGCGTTGACTTGAACAGATGCTCCACACTGCCCCCTGGTTGTCTAAAAAAGTTGCGCGCCTTCACCGATTGCACGGCGTTCGGCCTGCTCAATTGCTGGTGGTCGAAAGATGGCTGTGCCGGGCCAGCCAGGTGTGCAACAAGGCGAAGTTCAGTGAGAACTCCGGCATGTGCAGCAAGGCGCCACAAAACACTTCACCGATGATTTTCTGGATCAATTGCACCGCCTGCGGGTTGTTCAGCAGGCTGGCGATGTCACGCTGCAGGGCGTGCAGGCTCCACACCTTCTGGGTCAGGTCGAGGCCGACAAACCAGCGAAACAGCAGGTTGTAATTGAGCTGCTCGTGCAGTTGCTGTTCGCTGGGCACCGAATACAGCAGCTGCAGCAACAGGATGTGCACCACGGTGTGCGGCGCGATCAACATGCCCGGCTCGGGCTGGAGCCAGTCGCGGTACTGTTCGAGCACGTCGTCGATCTGCGGGCGCAACAACACCAGCGAGTGGCCCGCCGGAATGTAGCTGGAGACTTCCTTCAAGGCGCCTTGCCAATCGTCCTGGGAGACGATCCACACCCACGGCGCGCCGTAGCGGTATACCGAAACCGGCTTCTTGCGCGCGGCTTCGACGATCTTCGACAGGCGCTGATCGAGCTCCTGCATGCCCACTTTCGAATAACGTTCCATAGTTCCCATTGCCCCACTCCTGGCGTCCTGCTGACGGCTTTGGAGGCGACTTTTGATCGCCTGCAGCGCGTTACATAGGCAAGACGGGAGTGGGTGGGGGCTACCGAACTTTTGTCATGAAAGCTTCATTTGGGATTGGTTCGGGGGCAATTTTTGCTGAGAGATTGTAGGGGGGTATATCCGTTATTCAGGTAACGGCGGCTATTGGTTGCGCTCTTACAGCGGGTCACTTTTGCAAGGACCGGAATGCCGGCCCAGTCAAAAGTAACCAAAAGGTCCTCGCCCCAACACTCGGTGCCTCGCTATGGCTCGGCATGCCCGCAATCCGCCAGTGATTTGGGGGGCGATTTCAGATCAAGATCAAAAGCGCAGATCAAAAGACCGCTGACTTCGTCAGCGAAAAGGATGTAAGAGCAACAGCAACAGCAGAGCCACACTCGATCAAAGGTGGGAGCTGGCTTGCCTGCGATGGCATCAACTCTGTGAACCTGATGTACCGAGGTGTCTGCATCGCAGGCAAGCCAGCTCCCACAGAAAAGCAGTTCTTCAGTGTATTCAGATTGGTTACTTTTGGCTGGGCCGGCATTCCGGGCGTTTGCCAAAAGTGACCCGCTGTAAGAGCGGAACCATAGGTCGCCATCACCCAAATAACGGATATACACGCAAAAAAAAGGGGCAATCACCGATCGCCCCAAACCTTACAACGAGAGGTCCCGCAAAAACCCTTACAAACTAATCTGTCTACGCTCCTCTTCAGTCAACCGCGCCCGCGCCTGTTCACTCAACGGCCCCGCGCCCAACACCTGCACCGGACTGCCGGGGTTATACCCCGAGGTCTTTTGCTGGCCCGCAGGCTGCGGTTCACGCTCCACCGGCTCAGCGCCAAAACCCAACACCTCCACCGTCACGATCGAAGCCCTGCCCTGCTTCGCCGCCGCCTGCTGACTGCGCGCCGCGTCCTCCGCCGCCTGGGACGCCGCCGCCCCCGCCGCACTCGCCGAGGTCATCGCCCCAGTGTTGACCGCCGCCGTCACCGGCACCCCGGACGACTTGCCCTGGGTCTGGATATTGGCCGCGTTCACCACGCGCAACGCCGCAATGTTGACGTTGCCCGAAACACGAATCCCCGCCTCGCCCGCATCAATGGTGCCCGCCGGCGCCAACAGGTCGATATCACCGGCCGGCACTTCGGCAATCGGCGCCAACGTCGCAATACCCGCCCCCGCGCTCGGCACGTTAGGCGACAAAGTCACATTGCCCCAGTTGTCATACACGCGTTTCGGCGGGGTATAGAGCACGGTGGTTTTCGATCCCCGACCGGCGTTGATATCACCGGCATCGGACCACGCCAGAATCGAGCCGCCAAAGGTGGTCATGATGCGGCTCTGGCCCAACAGGATGCTGCCCTGGGCGTACAACTGAATATCCCCGGCACCTTGGGTCAGCACCCCCGCAGTCGCCGGCGGCGCTGTGCCTTCGATCCCGAACACCTGCTGCCCGCCAGGGCTGAGCATCTGGATATCGCCGCCAAACCGGGTATGCACCCCGGCACCGCCATACAGGGTGATATCGCCGTCATACACGATCGGGTTGCCCGCCACGTCCTTGCTCGGCAACAACCCGTCGATAGCCGCGCGGCTGCGCAAAAAGCTGCCGGAACGCGGGCCTGCGCTCAGGTTGAATTCACGACCGCCCGCGCGCACTTCAGCGAAATACACCGAGCGCGCAAAAATGCGTTGCTGCTCAGGCCCCAGGCCGGCGAAGTACGCCCGCGCCTGGTCGGCATCGCCACTGAAGGCATAGCGTTCCTTGAGCCATTGCAGCAGTTCGGTCTCGTAGGTTTTCACCACCTTGCCCGTCTGCCCGGCCAGAGGCACACCTTCGACCGCTTGGTTGGCGCGGTCCAGGTAAGGCGTGACGAACTTCAGGTAATCCAGGCCATTAGGCCCTACCCCGGCTTCCAGCACGATAGACGCACCTGGCCGGGAATCCCCCACCGCCACCGGGCCCAGGCTGGTGATGGAGGCTTTGTCTTCCATCAATAGATTACGCCCGGCACTGACTTCCAGGGTGCCGGGGCCGGCGACGTTGAAGCTGCTGTAGGTAATGTCGCGCCCGGCAGACACCACCGAGACATCCTCGGGACGGTTATGCACGAACAGGTTGCCGCGGCTTTCGCCTATGTAGTCGCCGTTGTCAGCAAGCAACGCCGGAAACACCGTGGATGTGCCCAGATACGTGCCTGAGCCGACAATATCGCGCCCCGCTCGCATCCACACCGGACCTGCGGATTCATAGCGGACCTGCCCTTGCCGACCGCTGCTGAACGTGATGATTTCACCACTGCGCAAGCCGACGATATCGCCTTGATTGGCATAAAACCTGGCCGGCTGTGTCTGGGCTGGCGGGCGCGCAAGATCGGTTGGGCTGCGCAAGGCAAACAAGGAAAGATCAGCCTGTATCGCGTCACCGCCCAGGTTGTCGATGACGCGATTGAACCCGTTCCTGCCAACAAAGGCTGGCGCCAAAGGCGTCGCTATGGAACTCAGGCTGTCACCCGACTGGTTGACTGCATAGCCACTGGCGTAGATGGAATCGCCGGCCAACATCGCCAGCCGCCCCTGGCTCGATGGCGCCAGCAATAACGAGTAAACGGGATTATTGGGCAGCGGGCCAACGCCCAACGCGGACGCACCGAGATAGATGCTGCCATTGGCTGCCACCACGCCCAGTTTGGAAGGGAAGATAAAACGCCCATCGGAGCTTGAGTAGTTCTGCCCTTGCAAAGGCGCAAGGATGCCTGACCTGGCAAGCGACATGCTCTGCACGCTAGGCGTCAAACTGCCACCTGCGGAAAAAAGGTCAATGGCCGTGCGATCGGTCCACAGCGAGAACCAGGTGGTCCCATTGCCATAGTCTGTGCCGTTGTAACTGAATGCCTGGGTATTTTCGGTAGAAACACGTCCTGGATCGCCTGTCCCCGCCAGCACCAAGTCACCTCGGGTCGACAGGTTGGCCGTGGCGTCCCCCAACATCAACGTGATACCGCCCGTGGCCGTGCCCAGGCTGGCGGTGTACGGTGAGTAAGCACGGCTGTCCTTGGCATCCTGAGATCCGGGCACTTCACCGTAGTTCAAGGCAATGCCCCCCAGGCTGCCTGCTTGCAGGTTCAATGCACCACGCAGGTTGGTCAGTACGCCGTTGAGGCTGAGCACCTGCGCTTTATAATCGGCTGACAACGTAGCGGATTTATCACGGCTCGCGCGGGCATCCAGCCCGGGGTTCAAATCACCGCCCATGCGCACATCCAGATCACCGCCACCGGTGAGCAGCAATTGCCCGTCGACCACCCGGCCAGTGCTGCCAACAGCCAGCACCAACCCTTCGCTGCGCGGTGCTCTGACTGCACCGGGATCGCCGCGACGAACGAGCATGCCGGCATCGCTGCCCAAGTCCAGGGTCAGGTTGCCACCGCCCAGGGTGCCTACACCTGTGAACCCCACCAGGCGTGGAAGCAGGTTTATCTGTGCGCGGTCTTCGAGTTCGATGTTGGCCCCACTGTCGCTTTTAACGTAAGTACCAAAATTGATCCACCAACTGGCAGGTGTCGGGGTCACACCCGCAGTGTTTCCGGTACCTTGGCGCCACAACCAATTGCCCAGGTTCGCACTGTTGAGTTGAGTGCGACCGTCATTGGGCATGATCGCGTCGGTGAGCGGCGTCCAAACATCGCCTGTCAGGCTACCACCCGTGCGCAACAACACATTGCCGCCCCCATCGGGATACCAAGCGGCATAGGGGCTGCTTTTATCGACAAGCGTTTCATACGCCTTGGCCGCGCTGCCCAGCACCGTTCCATCCGCTGAGGTGGCGCGAGCGCGATCAAACTCAGCGGCGGCACTGCCTGCACGAGAAGCACTGGAGGCGCCGGCGGTATAAATACCATAGGGCGACTTCATCGCCACATTGCCCGCGGCTATCAAGTCCAGATCCCCGGTGCCGGTGCGCAGCACGCTAAAGTGCTGGCTCACGGGTGAGACCCGTTTCACCGGCCCGATGGTGACCTGCTCAGGTATTGCTGGAATCGGTTCGCCCAGGGAAACGCACAAATCAGGGTCGCAGGTGCCTTCGTCCTGAGGCGATACCGGCTGGCCCGGTACAAAGCCGAAGAGTTCCCCGAGGTCGCTCCATACGTACTTGACGCGAATACACATGTCGGGTTCATCACACAATCCCGACTCGGACTGCGACACTGGAGTCCCTGCCTCGTAACCGAACAGCTCGGCGGCCAAATCACTCCAGTACCATGCCCCACCCGGCCGCGCCGGTTGCGCCGGGATGATGATTTTGTCGTGGGTCTCATAGATTCCGTAGTGCGTGTCGGCCAGGGTCAGGTCGCCGGCGTAGGCTGGCTGGATCGCACGGGTATCAGCCGCCTGGGTATCGGCACCGGACACCAGGCGCAATGACCACGACTGCGAGCCCTCGGCCAGCATCGGTGCCACGGCCCAGTTCTGGCGCGCCGTGGCGCCGGTCACGGTGCGCAACGGTACCGACACCGCACCATTGGGCAACTTGACGTCTGTACCATACGGAATCAGCGCCCCGACCTTGAGGGCCATGTCACCGGCCAGCAACACACCGTCCGTTGCACTGCCCGTCACGCCCCCACGGCTGGGCAGTGGCACGCCCGCCGGCCAGGTCATGGCGCGCAGCGAAGCCGCGCCGGCCAAGACCGTGCCCGCCTCCAGTTGTGTTCCGGCCGCCAGCACCACAGGCTGCTGCAATAAGGTGCCCGCGGCGTACAACAGGTTGCCGCCACTGTCGCGCACCGCCGCGCTCAACACCGTGTTGGCCGGCAGGGTCAGTGGCGCGTCGAGTGTGCCTCGGGTCGGCAGCACAGTGCCTTGGGCCAATGCAGTGGCCTGGATCGGTAACGGGTAATTGAGGGTCTTGCCCGTGGGGAATGCGCTGCCGTTGGCGAGTACCACGCCAGGGCCGGGCACAATCACATCGGCACCGAACCCTTGCAGCCCCGGCGTCAGCACCCAGCCATTATCGTCGGGCGTCTTCGGTGGCGGCGCAAAGCCATCGTTGATGCTGCCGTAGACATCCAGGTTGCCACCGGCACGCACCACCAGGCTGCCCACCTCGCCCGAGCCGTACACCGAAGTCTTCGGCGTGTTGGGGTTGACGCTGGCGTAACGGTAGCCGGAAAGGTCCAGGTCGCCGCTCACCACCAGGTCGCCCTGGGTGACGATCTCCACACCTGGGCGCAAGTGGAACGCCTCGGTATAACGGCTGTTATTCAAGCCCGCGAGCTTGCCCTGCATCAGCCCGGCGTTGTTAAGGGCGTTGTTTATGAAAGCCTCGGCAAGCGCGTGCTTTTGCGTGAGGTAGTTCTGGTCAATCACCTGATACGGTCGGCCACTGGCCGACGGTTCTGTGCCCACCGGCGCATCGCTGTAACGGGCCACCGCGTTGACTGCAATGGAGCGGGCGCCCTGGATGTTGACCTGCCCGCTGGCGTCGATGGCCACGTCATTGGCATTGAGCCGCGGTGCGTTCAATTCCAGCGTGCCCCGGGCCACGCCGTCAGAGTGTCCCGGACCACTGCCCGGGGCCGCAGCGGTGCCGTGGCGCAGGTCGATACGCGCGCCATCGGCCAAGGTCAATTGACCGTCGCCACTGTTGAGTTCCACCATCGCTCGGTTCGGCGCATCGATGATCTTGCCGTAGCTGTCGACCCGCAATACGCTGCCGTGCGCATCCAGCAGCGCGCTGCCGGCAAGGGTCACGCCCTGCTTGCCGGCCAGGCGAATACTGCCGACCCGCTCGCCACTGGCATCGATGGTGCCCAGCACCGTCAGGCTGCCGTTATCCACCGAGACATTGACTTGATTGGCCTTGAGTTCATCGCCAATCACCAGGTTGCCCTGCTTGAGCTGGAAGCTGCGCGAGCCAACGACCTGGCCCTGGTTCAAGCGCTGGTTCAAGGCGGCAAAGTCCCCTACCTGCTGCGCGCGGATATCCACACCACCGGCTTTGTACGGCACCAGGGTGCCACCGGCATCGTAATAACCGCTGCTGCCGGCGCGAACCTGCCCTTGCAAGTCGACCTGCCCGGCACCGGCGTCCACCGCCACAGCCTTGAGCAAGCCACCCTGATTGAATTGCGCAGACAAGTCGATCAGTGCACCTGTCGCCTGGCGAATGTTGCCGTGACGGCTTTCCAGGCTGACATCACCGCCCCAGCTGTATTTACTCACATCGCTGATTTGCACTTTGCGACCACTGAGGTCCAGGCGTGAAGCCGCGCCAAGGGTCAGTTCTTCATCGGCGCTGAGGGTGAGCTTGCCGCTCGGCAGCACCACCGAGGTATCCAGCGCCACGCTGCGACCGGACAGCAGCAGCTCGGCGCCCAAGGCGTCGATGGCCGCCGCCTCTACCGGCGCTGTGCCGCTGGCCGGGGCCCGCACAGTCAACGCGCCACCGACAGTGATGCGATTGACCGAGCCGGCTTCGCCGGTCAACAGCGGCGTGCTGATGTTCAGGTTGCCGCCACTGTAGGCGAAGCCTTTGCCGGCCTCGTACGCACCCTGGGCCTGATGTACCGTCAGGCTGCCTTTGTGGTTGGCCGTGATACGTTCGCTGGCGTTGAGGTTGACCGTGGCAAAGCCCAGCGTCATGCGGCCATTGTTGGCCAGGCTGTCGGGCTGGGCATCGCGGCCATAACCGAACGCGATGCGCCGGGCCTGCAACGCCAGAGTGCCGCTGCCGGTACCCGCCCCATTGCTGATCACGGCTGGCGGTGTGCTGGTGGCGCCACCCCATACCAGGGTGCCGGTCTGGATCAGCGCCACATCACTGGCGCTGCCGTACCCATAGATCGCAGGCGTGGTCAGCAGCAGCTCATCGAGCAGCGACTTACCCGAACTGTCGAGGGTGCTCAGCGTGGTGTTGCCATAAAAATTCAACGATTGCCCGGCGGTCAGCGCCAGGCTTTGCAAGGCCGGTGCACCGCTGGAAGCATCGCCGCGCAGCAAGCGGTCCAGCACCTGCTGGTTGAGGGTCAGGCCCGACGGCAGCACACCACGCGCAGCGGCGTCAGCCAGCGCCTCGGCACTGCCGACGTTGATCCCACCCACCGCCAGGGCCAGATGGCGGGTGCCATAGCGCACGCTGTCACTCAAGGCAAACCGGTTGGTGGTGGCAAAGGCTATCGAGCCTTCGGAATAGAGTGATGCGTCGCCGCTGCAGGCACTCAGGCTGCATTGGCCGATAAGAATGCTGCCCGGCCCACTGGGGCCGTCACCGTTTACCGGCGCCAGCATCTGCAAACGTCCATTGGAGACTGCCAACACGCTGCGGGTGCCCGGCCGGTAGATAAAACCATCATCGGAGTCATAGGCGGCCTTGCCGCGCCCCAAGGTATTGATCGACGCACCTTGCTCGATTTCAAGCGCGCCCGATGACCTGCCCGACACCAGGAACACTTCCGGCGCCGCCAGGGTCGCGTCCTGGCGCACAACCACCGAGCTCGCGGTGATGGCTGCCAGGTCGGACCTGACGAAGTTGCCACCTTGGCCATACACCACCGTCAGTTCACCGCCCACCACCAAACGGGCAGCCCCCAAGGCATTCAAGTCGCTGGCCCGCACCGACGCCATCAATGCAGCGCTACTGGCCGTTGCGGTGTCAGAAACCACTTCTATGTCGCCACTGGACAGCACAGCAACAGTGGCACCAAAACCGCCCTGTGCGGGTTTGAAGCGCCCCTCACCATCAAAGCTGAACCCCAGGTCTTTTTGACCGCCCACCAGTCGCAATCTCAGGGTTTTGGCATCGGCTTCAAGCGCAGCACGTGGCACACCCAGGCGTGCCGCATCCGCGCGAATAAAGTCTGCGTAAGCGGTTTCGTTGTACTGGGAATAACGGCGCAATACCTCAGCCGGAGTGACAATCAACTGGCTCGATAAACTGTCACGAATGTGAGTACCGGCAACCGACAGCAAGCCTTCGGTTGACCAGGAACCGTTATTCATGGCCGCGGCGCTGTGCATCGCGCCGCTGGCGAACGGCGCGGCCAAGCCGTTGATCTCCAACCGAAACGCCCCTGGCAACAGGGCGTAAGTGGACGGCAGCAAGGTGTAGGTCCCCTGTGGCAGGCCAGGCACACCCGCACCGATATTGATTTGCTGGCCGACCAGAGGCTGGGTCGCGCCCGCTTCGCCGCCGCTCGGCGCTACCCAGGGCTGGCTGCCGGGGACAATCGCATAGATGGGGTTGGTGGCCAGGCCCGGTAAGGAAAAGCGTCCGTCCGCTCCGATTTGCACCAAGGGGTTGTAGCGCGCATCCGTGGAACCGCCGCGCCCGGAAACGAATGCCGCGCCAAGCAATTGGCCGCCACCGGAAAGGTCCAGCACTGCGTCCCGTTGCACATTCAGCGAGCCGCCCGCCAGTTGCACACCCACCGCCGCATTACCTGTACTGCGGGTGCCGCCAACGCCCAACAACTCTACCTGCTTGCCGTCGTAGCGCCACGTCACGCCGTCGACTGTTCCACCATAAGGCAGCACCAGGCCACCTGCGCTGACAGAGGTCAGGCTGCCCGGCAACAGATTGATCACTTTGGTAGCGCGCGTAATACCACCGTCCACACCCAAGCTGAGACTGCCCATAGGCGCGCGAAGCACACCGCCTTGCTCGATGGTCGAGGCGTTCAGCGATAGGCTGCCGAACACTGAGTAAGGCAGCGCCGGGTCCGTACTGCGCACCCGGCCAATGCGCAACGTACGCGCCGGGTCAAATTCACCGCCGGTGTTACCTGCCGTCACCTCGGCAACGGCCCCGGTCGCCGGGTAAATCTGCGCGGCGATCAGGTTCAGGTCGGCTTGGGTGGTCAGGGCGGTTTGGGTTTTGTCGGCGCTTCGGGCCAGAAAGCGCATATCCCCCTGGCTGACCAAATGAGCCTGGTCAAAGGCACGCCGGTCAATACCGTTGGCCAACGCTTTGGAGCGCTCGGCATGGGCGCCGAAATTGACGCTATCACGCACATCCAGCACGTTCGACGCTTCGACGCTCAACAGGCCAGCCGTACCTTGAGTGGAAACGCCGCCCTGGACCGTCGGGCGCACCAGGCTGTCGGTGGCGCTGTTGTTGTTGCCCACCCCGGCAAGGCGCAAATAGGGTGCGGTCAAAAACACCTGAGACGGCTTCGCGGCGCTATCGGTCAAAGCCATGGCCCCTGAATACAGGCTCAGGCTCTGCCCCAGACGCAAGGCCACATCACCGTCAAAGCTGATCAGGCCGTTGCTCAGCAGCGACAGGTTGTCGAAACCGCCGGCGCTGACCTGGTTGGCCGTCAGCCGTCCATGCCCGTAGGTCAAGCCGCCCGCCACAGCTTCAGGCGTACTGCCGATCGGTAAAGGCGCGCCTGAATCGGCGGCACTGACGACCAATTCACGCGCCTGGCGCACACGGGCAACGGCGGTATCGAGGTACAACGGCGTTTCCAGGGCCACGTTCAGGCTGCCACCCGCCGCACCGGCGCCGCCGCTGTTGGCTATGAACGTGCCGTCCAGATAAAGGCCATTGTTGGAAGCCAGGGAGATGGTGCCGCCACGGCTGGCGACCACTGTGGGGCCGGCACCGGACATGTCCAGTAGCGCCTGGCTACCAGAGGCGTCCAGGCGTGCGCCTTCGCGCACCACCACAAACAGGTTGGCCGCGCTGGCGATTCCGGTGGCCGGGTCGATCAGCCCGCCAATCACGATAGTGCCGCCCTGGCCCACCACGCCGTAGCGCCGCCCCAGGCTGTCGACAGCCGTGGCTGCGCGTACGGCCACGTCCAGCACGGCGTGTTCGCCGACCCAGATCGAACGGTCGTGACCTTTGGCCTCAACGCCATCGGCCACCGTGGGCTGTACGTTGACGCCACCCAGGGTGATGTTGCCGCCCCAGGCATTCAAGGTGCCGTCCACGGTCAACTGGCCAATGCTGCGCACGCCGATGGACTGGCCCGGATCCACGTTGACCACCGCGCCCTGGCCAATGCGCGCCTGCACCACTGCCATTTGCGCGGCAGTGGACAATGGTGTGCCGGCTTGCAGGCTCAGGCTGGCGCCTTTGCGTGGCGTCAGCTGGCCTTTGGTGGGGGTTTCGCGGTATTGCGGCGGGGTCCAGATTTGCAGTGCGCTGCGCGGATCGGCGCCGCTCACCAGGTTTTGCGCGGTGTCATTGAGGCGGTACACCGGCGCAGTCACGTTGACCTGAGTACCGTCGGCCACTAACAAACCTTCGTTGCCGGTGATGTCGTAGGCACCAAAGCCTTTGTTGAAGAACCCGCTGTCGAGTTGCAGCGTGCCCGCCTGGGGCGCGGCCGGCTGATCACTGATCAGCACCTTGCCGGCCTGCACACTCAAGCGCCCGCCGCCACTGACGCCATAGCCGAGCAACTCGCCGTTGAGGGCCAGGTTGCCGCGACTGTCTGCGCTGTTGGCGTTGGCCGCGAGCGTGACGTCGCCGCCCTTGCCACCGATCAACTGGTTCCTCGCATCCAGGGCCGCGCCGGAAGACACGTCCACCCGGCTGCCGGCTGCCAGGCTCACATCGCCACTGCTGCGCAAGGCCACGTTGCCGCCGTTGAGGTAAGGCAACCGGCTGCTGTCGCTCACACTGAGCAACTGGTTGCTCCACAGACCGCTGGTATCCAGCGACACGCCAGCATTGACAACCAAGCTGCCGCGACCACCAAGGGTCACGTCGTTCTTGCCGGTCGGCGTAATCTGCGCCTGCACGTTGCCCAGCTGAAGGCTGCCGGAATGCGCGGTGAGGTTGGCATTGACCTCGATCCTGGGCCCGAACAAGGTGATGTCACCGGCGGGCTCCACCTCCAGTGCGCCATTGACCAGAATCGAGCCGGTGCTGGCGACTTTGATCGATCCCAGTTTCGTCGCGCTCAACGCCTCGCTGTCCAGATACAACGTCGACACTCGATCAGCCGGCAGTGCGCTGTTCAAGTCCAACCCGGCCGCGACGGCAGCGGCCCTTGGCCCCAGCACCACGTTCTTCGTCGTGTTGGCGTCCGCGCCCAAGGCATACTGCAACTGGGCACTGTCCTTGACGTAATACGGCACATAACTGCCCACCACCAGGGCGGCGCCACGGGCCACGGCTTTTTGCGATTGCAGGTAACCGTCCAGGCCTTTTTGCGCAGCCTGGGTCTGGCGCTCACCCTGGTAGGTGTCGCCGACAATTTGCCCTTCCAGCACGGCGCCGGCAGTACTGACGACCAGGCGCCCGGCATCCCGCCCGACGGTATAGCCGGCTTCGCTGCGCTCGCGCGGGGCGATCAGCGGGTTGTAGTAATAGTCGGTCACGCCCCAGCGCTGGCTGTGGTCTTCGTAACCCTTGTAGATCCCGGTATAAAGCAAATCCCCCGGCGCACTGGACAGCTCGTACAAGCGTCCATCAGGGCCTTTGAGCCAGGTTTGCTGGATCTTGCCGGCCTGCACATCAAGGGTGCCGCCCGACAGGTTGATCTGCGAACCCTGCCGGGTCACCACGTCCTTGCCGCTGAACGTCACGGTGCCACCCTGGGCCATCCATTCGCCAATGCCGTGGTTGCGCGTGCCCAGATAGCCGCCCACTTCCAGCAGGCCGCCCGCGGTGTACCAGCGGTCGGTGGCATAGCCATTGGTGCCGGCCGGGACAAAAATCAGGTCGCGGACATCCACCCACACATCGTTGTTGTTCAGCGTTTTGCCGTCACGGTTGACCGCCGCATCGCGCTGCTCGTTACCCTGGATATTGACCTTGACGCTGTTGGACTCCATCGCCAACTTGACGCCGATGGCGCCGGACACGTCGATCACTGCGCCGTCACGCAGCAAGCTGCGCTGCGCCGCCTTCACGCCGACCTGACCACCCGTTGCCAGCGTCAGGGAGCCGCTGCGAAAGTCCACCGTGCCGTCACTGGTGATCTCCACCAGGGATTGGTCGCGCCGGTACACGTCAGCCGGCACGACGTTACCGGCCTGGTCAGCCGCCGGGGTAATCAACCCGGCGCGCTGGCTGTCGAGGGCGTTGCTGCTGTCGAGCACAATGGCGCTGAGGCTGCCCTCGCCCAGGCTTACGCTGGCGTTGCTGCCGGTGCCCTTCAAATGCACGGTGCCACGTGCTTCCACCGAGGAGCTTGAAAGCACCACGCCGTTTTGCAGCACCTGCTGGCCGGTCAGGGTGATGTCCCCCGTAGAGGCCTGGATCAACCCCGTGTTGCTGGCCTTGCCACTGCCGGTGACGCTGACTTCGTTGCCGCGTGTAGTGGAGGTGACATTGCCGTCGGTGCTGTAGCCCTTCTTGATCACAAAACTGTCGCCCGCCGCCAGCACAGTCTGGCCGCGTGCAGTGGAAATGCTCCCAGCGTTTGCCACCTCTTTGCCCAGCAACAGCACATAACCGCCACCCGCCGTCGATGTCGCGGGCACCTGGGTCTGGATCTGCGCGCCGCGCTCGACCGTCACATTGCCGGCGGCCTGGGCAAAACTCGGCGCGCTGTTGCTGGCGCTGTACAGGCCCCTGGCGGTGAATTGCTCATCGCTGAACCCGGTGGCTGCCGCCACCAGGTTGCGCACATTGACCTGGCTGCTGCCGCTGAACACCACGCCGTTGCCGTTGACGATCATCACCGTGCCGTCGGCCTTGATCGCCCCCTGGATCTGGCTAGGCGCGGTGCTGTTATTGATCTTGTTGAGCACCGCCCAATCGCTGTTCTGCTGGAACTGCACGGTGGTGTCGCGGCCCACGTTGAAGGTTTGCCAATTGAGGATCGCCTTGTCGGCCGTCTGCTTGATCGACACCAGCGTCTTGCCGTTGGCATCGGTCTGCACCGGCCCTTCGGCGTTGACGAACAGCGGCTTGCCATCTGCACCAATCACCACATTCAAGCCATTACCACCCAGGCCGTTGTGGATGCTCTGCGGCGCCGCGCCCGCGCTGCTTCTGGCAGCGGCCTGCACGGCCTGTTGCGCGGCAATCGCGGCGACGCTGGTATTGAGGTTCTGCAAGGAGCGCTGCAACTGCTCGTTGCCGCGCTGTTGCTGGGACAACGGCGGCGGCGTTCCCGGCATCACCACACCCGGTCGTGCGCTGCCGGCCGTTTGCGCTGCGCCCTTGGCCGAAAACCAGCCCGAACTGAACGCCTGAGGCTGCGCCGCGTGGGCACCACCGGCAAACACCAGCAGCGCAATGACCTGGGCCAGGGGTTTGAGCAGCAACACTTGACCTGAGGTGGCAGGCACCTTGTCGGCACGGGTAGCAGGCAGCTTCAGTCGGGAACGCATCACTTACAGGTCCTTTTGACGGGTCAGGCGAACGACGGGCACGCAAACACTGCGCGGCCACGTGTCGGGGTTATTGCTTAAGGCAGTTGCCGGGGGGCGCGACCGAACTGTTGTCACACAATGTTCACGCAGTGCGGTTCAACTGGCGGGTTGGGCGAGGAAACGACAAAACCGGCAATGACGCGAAGTCATTGCCGGTTGTGGGGCAAACCCTGTCGAGACGGGGCTTACTGCGGACGGCCAATACCGTTGCAGGTGTTGGTGTCGCCCAGGCGCAGGGCGCTGGTGGTGGCGTAGAAGTTGTCGTGGACAGCTTTCTGCCAAGTAGCGGACAACGGGATGAACGAGTGGCTGCTGGTGGTTGCGTTGTTCAAACCGGTGTAGTGACGGTTCAAGAACACACGGATACGCGCGGTGTCAGTGGTGTCTTTGTAGCACTGGCTGAAGACCAGGTTGGTGTAGCCCACAATGGGGTAGCCTGCGGTAGGGTTAGGAAACGTAGGGACCCAGTTCAAAGGATTTTTGGCTTCGTCGCTGCCAAGAACCGGAGGTACAACACCGTCAAGGCTGGCTTGAACGTTGACTTCAGTCGGCAGGAAACCGTTGACCGAAGCAACAGCGGCAGCGCTGTTGAACTGTGCATAGTCAGGGCTGACGTAACCGATGGCACCGTTGTTGTTGGTAATGGCAGTGGCAACACCTTGACTGCCGGTGACCGCGATGTAGCTTGAGCCGGCCGGAGCGCTGGTGGCTGGGTCAAAACCGATGGCGGTGACGAAGCTGTTGCTGACAGCCGGCACCGAAGCAGGTTTTACCGCCTTGAGGTGGTTGGTCAAGATCTCGGTAGTGCCGCTGGTTTCCTGGCGATAGACCACTTTGATCTGCAGGTTTGGACCCGCAGCCCCGTTGAATAGCACCTGGTTCCAGTTAGTGATTTTGCCGGCAAAGATATCAGCCAACTGGCCACTGCTGAGCTGCAGCGATGTCTTGCCGTCGATGTGGTAAGGCACTGTCACCGACGTGGCCTCGGCCGGGATTTGAATCAACGGGCCGTAGGCGGCACGGCCGTTCACGGCGTCAGCATTATAAGCCGCCAGTTCCGCAACGCTAACGATCGAGTCACTGCCCGCATAGTCAACGGTGATGCCGGCAGCCAGTTTCAGCTTGGTCGAATCATTACCGAAGAAGGCCTTTTTGCCGTCGCCGCTGCCTACACCGATATAGGGGTTAAAACCAGGGACGGTGGCAGAGAGGATGCCGGTAGCCGTGGTCGAAGTGGCCGTGCTGCCGTAGAGTTTTTCCGGCAGGGTGGCACCGCCACCGACCACTGCGGCCATGGATTGGGCGGAAGCCAGTGCTGCAACTACCAAAGAGGCTGCGATCATAGTGCGCTTAAACATGAAGAATCTCCTTTCGTCGTGTTTGTACGTTTGGGTAGAGGGCTCTTGCATGACGCTATGGCTTCGATCCCAGGCCGTGCTCCGGGGGGGGCTGGGGTTGAGGCCATGGGTAGGCAATTTCGCAGCATCCGATGACAGCAAAAGGAAAAAACCTCGGGAGGAAGCGCTTGATTTTACGAAAGATTCTCGGGTGTTTCGGTCATGCTTTTGAGCGGTTTGGGGGCAAGTGACAGCGGGGTTTCAGCGGGGTTTTGCTGGATGTGGTGTGGGCTGTGTCGCGGTGGGTTGGATGTGACGGAATGAGGAACCCGAGGTTGCAGTGATGCATATAGGGAGCGAGCAGAATCAACTGAATAAAACCGACCCAGATGTGGGAGCTGGCTTGCCTGCGATGCAGATACCTCGGTACATCAGGCACACCGAGTTGATGCCATCGAAGGCAAGCCAGCTCCCACATTTGACCGGGTGCAATCAGGTCACCAGTTGGTTGATCTCGATGATCGGCAACAACACCGCCATCACAATCACCAGCACCACCGCCCCCATCACCACAATCATCAGCGGCTCCAGCAACGCCGTCATGCGCATCGCCCGGCGTTCGATATCGCGGGACAAGGTCTGCGCCGCACGCTCCAGCATCGGCGGTAGCGAGCCGGTTTTTTCGCCGCTGGCAATCAGGTGAATCAACACCGGCGGGAAGACCTTTTCCACCGCCAATGCAGGCGCCAGGTTAACGCCTTCGCGAACCTTGGCAGTGGCATCGTTGACGCACTGGCTGAGGCGGTCATTGGACAAGGTCTGGCGCGCCGCTTCCAGGGCGCGCAACAGGGGCACGCCAGCGCCGCCGAGAATCGCCAGGGTCGACGCAAACCGCGCAGTATTGAGCCCCAACACAAACCGCCCGATCAGCGGCAAGCGCAGCACCCGGCTATGCCAATTGAGCCGCGCCAGCGGGTTGCGCAGGTACAGGCGCCAGCCCCAAAACCCACCGACAATCAAGGCAAAACACAACCAGCCCCAGGCGCGGATAAAGTCGCTGGCATTGAGCATCGCCAGGGTCAGCCCCGGCAGGTCCTGGCGCGCCTGGGAAAACGCGCTGACCACCTGCGGCACCACATAGCTCAACAGGAAAATCACAATGCCAATGGACACCAACCCGACCACGCCGGGGTAGATGAACGCCGTCATGATCTTGCCGCGCAGGTTGTTACGCTCCTCAATGTAATCGGCCAGGCGCTCCATCACCTGGGCCAGGTCACCGGATTCCTCCCCCGCCGCAATCAAGGCCCGGTAAATCGATGGAAAGTCCCGTGGCCGCGCCGCCAAGGCGTCGGCCAAACGCATGCCGCCGCGTACATCGCCGCGCACGGCGGCCAGGGTCTGGGCGATGTGTTTTTTCTCGGCCTGCTCCACCGTGGCACTCAGCGCCGCCTCCAACGGCAGGCTGGCGCCCAGCAAACTCGCGAGTTGCCGCGTGGCCCAGGCCAGATCGTTGTCTGACAGTTTGGGCGTGAACAGGCTGCCGCCGCCGGCCGCCGCTTGATTACCCTCAATCTGTACCTGCAACGCGGTCAAGCCACGGCTGCGCAATTGGGCAAACGCCGCGCTCTGGCTGTCGGCTTCCACGTGCCCGGCTTCGATTTTGCCGCTGGCATCGGCGGCTTCGTAACGATAGCGATTCATCAGGCGTCCCGTGTCACGCGCAGGATTTCTTCGACTGCGGTGGCGCCGCTGCGTACCCAGCGCTCGCCATCCTCGCGCATGCTGAACATGCCGGCGCGACGTGCAGCCAGGCGCAAATCCTGCTCGCCGGCGCCTTGGTGGATCAGGCTGCGCACATCGTCATCAACGCAGAACAATTCATGGATGCCGGTACGCCCGCTGTAACCGATCTGGTTGCACTGCGCACACCCCACCGGCCGCCAGGTGCCAGGCGCCGCCGGGTCTTCCTGCTTGCAATGCGGGCACAGGCGCCGCACCAGGCGCTGGGCCAATACGCCCAACAATGACGAGGCCAACAGGAACGGCTCGACGCCCATATCGATCAAGCGGTTGACCGCCGACACCGCGTCATTAGTGTGCAAGGTGGCGAGCACCAAATGCCCGGTCAACGAAGCCTGCACGGCGATTTGCGCGGTCTCCAGGTCGCGGATCTCACCAATCATGATGATGTCCGGGTCCTGGCGCAGAATCGCCCGCAGTGCCAGGCCGAAGGTCATGTCGATCTTGGCGTTGACCTGAATCTGGCTGATACCGGGCAAGTCGTATTCCACCGGGTCTTCGACGGTGAGAATATTGCTGGTGCTCGCATCCAGCCGCGCCAGGGCAGCGTACAGGCTGGTGGTCTTGCCGCTGCCGGTCGGCCCGGTGACCAGCACGATGCCGTGGGGCTGGCGGATCAAGGTATCCAGGCGCGCCAGCAGTTGCGGCTGCATGCCCAGGGTTTCCAGCTGCAAGCGCCCGGCCTGTTTGTCCAGCAGGCGCATCACGACCCTTTCGCCATGCCCCGTCGGCACGGTGGACACGCGAATATCAATCGGCCGCCCCGCCACCCGCAGGGCAATACGACCGTCCTGGGGCAAGCGTTTTTCGGCGATGTCGAGCTGGGCCATGATCTTGATCCGCGACACCAGCGCGCCATGCAGCGCCTTGCGCGGCGACACCACGTCACGCAGGGTGCCATCGACGCGATAGCGCACCACGGAATGGGTTTCGTAGGGTTCGATGTGAATATCGCTGGCTTCATCGCGCGCAGCCTGGGTGAGCAAGGCGTTGATCATGCGGATCACCGGCGCGCCGTCCTGGGTATCGAGCAGGTCGGTGATTTCGGGCATGTCCTGCATCAGGCGGTCGAGGTCGACTTCGTTCTCAGCCGCGCCAACCACCGCCGCCGCACTGCCGGTGTCGGCATAGGCGCTGGTGAGCAGGCCGTCGAGTTCGTCGTCGCGCACATGCTCCAGGCGTGATTGGCCGAATTGGCGCTGGACCTCGCTGATCGACCAGCCGGGGGTTGAGGGGCAAACCGTCAGCACCCTGCCTTCATCGCCGGGGCGCAGGAGGATGCGCTGGGATTTGGCCCAGACGTAGGGGAGCAAACTCATA
Organism: Pseudomonas sp. B19125; assembly: GCF_044218855.1. Lineage (NCBI taxonomy): Bacteria > Pseudomonadati > Pseudomonadota > Gammaproteobacteria > Pseudomonadales > Pseudomonadaceae > Pseudomonas > Pseudomonas sp. B19125. The sequence continues at coordinate 3,206,086 of NZ_CP162589.1, read as the reverse complement.
CACCACCGTACATGTGGGAGCTGGCTTGCCTGCGATAGCGGACTTTCAGCTGAAAAATGTTCAACTGACCCACCGCCATCGCAGGCAAGCCAGCTCCCACAGTTTGATCTTCATACTTCAGGTAGATCACGGCCGCACCTGCGAAACCGGCACTGCCCGAATCACCGCCCTTGGCCCCTGCTGCTGCGCCCCGGGAATCGCCTTCTCCACCGAAGGCAACTGCGGCGCCTGCACATCCGGCAGCGCCCAACTGTGCTCCGGCTGCAACCCGCCCTGGGCGCGGCGCATGAATTCATAGCGGTTCAAGGTGATACTGCGCCCAGCGCCACTGTCGCGAATAATGTAGGGGCGTAAAAACACCATCAGATTGGTCTTGGTGACGCTGCGCTTTTCATTGCGAAACAGCGCCCCCAACCCAGGGATATCCGCCAGCCACGGTACCGCGTCATTGCTCTGGCTATAGCCGTCCTGCAGCAACCCGCCGAGCACCATGATTTGCCCGTCATCCAGCAAAATACTGGTGTCGATCGCGCGTTTTTGGGTCACCGTGCCCGCCTCCACCGAGGCGCGCGTGTCGACGCTGCTGACCTCCTGGTAAATATCCAGCTTCACCGTGCCGCCTTCGGAAATCTGCGGCCGCACGTTCAGCTTCAGCCCCACCTCTTCGCGCTGTACGGTCTGGAACGGGTTGTTGCTGGTGCCGCCGCCACCGGTGACATAACTGCCGGTGACAAACGGAATGGTCTGGCCGACAAAAATGCTCGCTGCTTCGTTGTCCAGGGTCAGCAGGTTCGGCGTGGACAGCACGTTGGTGCCGCCTTTGCTCTTGAGGGCGCGGGCCAGCACCTTGAGGTCGAGCACCTTGCCGATCCCCGGAATATCCACGCTGCCGTTGACCAAGCCGATATTCAGCCCTTTGGGCAACACATCAATGCTGGTCTTGCCGGTGGTGACCAGCCCACTGCCGCCCAGGTTAACGCCGCCAAAACCGCCCTTGCCGCCCAGGTTGCCAGCCTGCCATTGCACGCCGAACTCACTGGCGTCGTCTTCGCTGACTTCAACGATCAGGCTTTCGATAACCACCTGGGCGCGGCGCTGGTCGAGCATGTCGATCACTTCGCGCAGGTTGCGGTACAGCGGGTCGGGCGCGGAGATCAGCAAGGTGTTGGTGGTAGCGTCCGCCTGGATCGTCACACCACCGGCGCTGAACGCAGTGTTCTGATCGCTGGGGGTGCTGCTGTTGGCGCTGCTGCCCGAACTGCTCGACTGGCCGTAGCCCGACGACTGCACACCACTGCCGGTGGGCGTGCCGCTGCTGTTCTGAGTATTACTGCCCTGGTTGTTCTGGGAGCCGCCGCCCATCGAGCTGAGTTTGCCACGGGCCTCATCGCTGACCCCGGACTCGCTCTCACCGGTCAACAGCCCGCGCAACGACTGCGCCAGCTTGCCCGCCTGGGCGTTGCGCAGGTACACCACGTGCATATTGCTCGGGTTGCTCTGGGCATTGTCGAGTTTGTAGATCAGGTTACGCGCCAGCTCTGTGCGCTCGGGGCTGCCGGAACGAATGATGATCGAGTTGGAACGCGGGTCGCCCACCACGTTGATCTTTTGCGTCTGGTCGGCACCCTGGGTTTCCAGCAATTCAGCGACCATGGCCGCGATATCGACGGCGATGCCGTTCTGGATCTTCACCACATCGGTGTCGATGGCGCTGGGTGTGTCGATGCCGTCGATAATCTGCGCCACCCGCGCCAGGTTTTCAGCATAGTCAGTGATGACGATGCTGTTGTTGCCGGGGTAGGCGTTGATCGGGTTATTCGGCGACACAATGGGACGCAGCACCGGAATCAGGTTGACCGCATTTTCATATTGCAGCCGAAAGGTACGCGTCTGCATGCCGCTGCTGCCGGCGCTGTAGATCGGCCCGCCGAGCAACTTGGCATCGGCCTCGGGCACCACCTGGGCGACGCCGCCCACATCCACCACGCTGAAGCCCTGCATGCGCAGCGCCGCCAGCAACATCTCGTAGGCCTGATGCGCCGGCACCTGGCCTTCGCTGACCAACGTGAGGTTGCCCTTTACACGCGGGTCCACCAGAAATTGCTGGCCGGTGGCGCGGGACAAGGCACGCACCACCGCCTGGATATCGGCGTCCACAAAATTCAGCTGTACCGGCTGGTCACCCAGCGGGTTGCGCGCCTTGAGCACCGCCGGGGCATGGCCACGGGCGCTGTTGGTCACCGGGTGCTGCACGCGGGGGGCCGGCGCGGGTTCGCGCTGGCGGTCCAGCACGGTTTCGCCGCCGCGCCGCGTGTCGGCCAATGGCTGGCCCAGCTCGCTGTCCACCAGCAAAGGCTTGGGTGACTGCGGGTTACTGCACGCGCTCAGGGCCAGCAATAGCAGCGGCGCGACTTTGCGAAAAGGCGCGGAGTTGGGGACTGACCACTTCATGAAGCTTCCTTAGCGCCAAGCGCCTGATCCATGCGAACGGTCCCGGACACAGTGCCGGCCGAGTTGTCGACGGTATCCGGGGCGCGTTGCAAGCGTGCCTCGGACACTTCCAAAGAAAACGAACGGGGGTTACCCAGCAGCCAGTCCACCACAAGGTCGGCCGGGGCCTTCTCGAAGATCAGCCGCCAGCCACCAGGAGCCAGCGCCTGCAGTTGGTAATGACCTTGCAGGCCGGCGCCGTCGAGGGCTTGGCGCAGCGCGGTTTCATCCGCCTGACGCGGCGCCGCGACGCCCTGCAACAGCACCTGCAAGGCTTCGGCCTGGGAACGCAGCTTCGGGGTTTCGACCTGCCAATAGTCGATTTTTTTTAGCGCCGGCTGAACCAGCACCAGCCAGGTCAGCAGGCTCGCCAGGATCAGCCCGGCACCGGCCAACATGCGTCTTTCACGCACGGCCAGGCCAGTCCAGAACACATGGGACTGACTGCGCACCTGCTGCCACTTATTCATCGTCGTCCTCCTCCGGGGTGACGGTGTTGTCTGCCGGCCCCAGGGTCCAACCTTGCTCATCACGGGTCGCGGCAAAACCGGCTTCCGCCAACGCCGCCTGCCAGTCGCCTTGCGCCGCCGGGCTATGGCTGTCGGCCAACAGGCCCAGGTGCAAACGGCCCTGCTCAAAGCTCAGGCTGTCGACACTGCCGACCATAAACGGCAAGTGGCTGCCCGCCAGTTGCAGCAGGCTGGTAAAGCGTTGGCCGGGATCAGCCGCCGCCCCGCTTTGCCGCGCCGCCAACTGTTGGCGCACCTGCTGCAGAGGGTTGAGGATCACCGGCAGCTCGGGAAAGGCCTGGCGCACCTGTTGGCTCATCAGCGCCTTCAGCCGCTGGCCTTCTTCGGCCTGGCGGGCGGCGTACAGGTTCAGGCCAACGGTCCAGATAACGACGGCCAGCGCCGCACAGGCCAGCGCCCTGCCCCAGCCGCCGGTAGCACGTTGATTGAACTGCCCCTGCAAACCCCAGGCGGGCACTGCGCCGCTCCAGCGCTGCGCGGCCTCGACCAACTGCACATCAAGGGTTTGATCCAGGGCGTGTTGCCCCAGTGGATGCACGGTGGCTTGTTGCAGGCTATGTCGCGTGAGCAAATGCCCATCGTCCAGCGCCGCCGTGGCCACCGGCAAGGCATACGGCGCCGGGTACAGGCCGCGTAGCTTGAGCGGCACCTGCGCCAGTACCTGGCTCAGTTGCGCCAGCCCGGCCTTGGGCACCCAGGCCACCTGCACAAGACCGTCGCTGCCACGCGGGCCGTGAGCCACCTGCATCTGATCGATTGGCCCAAGAATCAATGCCTGCGCGGCGCAGGCCACGGCGGCAGCGGTTTTGGCGGCGGGTAATGGCGGCAACTCCAGGCTGGTCAACAGGCTGTCACGCGGGTGCAGGAAGCAGTCCACTGGCTGGCGGGGCTTGCCCAATTGCTTCAGGCTTTCGCGGCCCTCGGCGATCACCCTGCCAGCGTCCAGCCAGGCAAAGTTCACCGGGCTGTCGACCGTCAGTTGATCAAGTGGCGGCAAGCCAATGCGCAAACGCTTCATACACCCACCCGCGACCAGATCACCTGCGGCTGGCGGTCTTCGGGCCGGTGCAACAACGCCTCGATCGTCACTCGGCGTTGCTCGCGACGGGCCTGGCCCTGCAAACGGAACCACTCGCTGGTAATACCCACCTGCACCGAATCCATCGCCACTTGGGGCATGCGCAGACGGTTAACAAAGTCGCCACGGTTGATAAACCAGCGCCCGCTGTCGCGCTCGGCCACCAGCGCCTGGGCCTGGGCCAGGCTGAGCAGCGGCACCACCGCGCTGAGCACTTCGGCGCTGGCGGTATTGCCGTTGACCCAGGTGTTGCCGGGCAGCACGCTGACAAAAGCGTGCAGGCGCCGCAGCACCTGTGGGTCGATGCCTTCAATACCACTGAGGTCATCGAGGCTGCGCAGCATCGGGTATTTGGCCGGCAGCCGCTCATCCGACGCGCCTTTGTGTACAACACGCTGGTCATAGGAGCCGATTACCCGCTGGCTGATGCGACGGCTCAGGGCCGGGTCGACGCCGATCAGCCGACACAAGCGCTCGAAGTGCTGCAATTGCTCGTCATCTTGTTGCTGGCGATTGACTAGGTTGCGCAGGTTGAACTTGCCCTGTTCATCCTCCAGCCGCCCTTCAAACACACCGCCCTGGGCGCGTGCCCACGGCTGGTCGAGGCGGGTCAACACATCCTTTTTACGCGCGTCCCACAGTAACAGGCGGCTCTGTTCCAGCGCGCCCAGCAACAGCCACTGGCCCTGCACGCGCTGCTGCTCGGCCTCAAGGCTACGGGTGAAGACGGTCTGGCGTGTGAGCATGGCGCCGGCGATCACCGCCACCACCGCCGCGATCAGCAGCGCGCTGATAATCGCCATGCCGCGCTGCTTCGCCGCTGCGGGCGAATGCCTGTTCATGGCGGGCCTTACAACTGCCAGGAGCCGATATCGGCATTCACGCCGTCGCCATCCGGTTTGCCGTCGGCACCCAGGGAGAACACATCGACCTCACCATTGGCGCCGGGGTTGAGGTAGTGATAAGGGTTGCCCCACGGGTCGTTGGGCAGGCGCTCCAGGTAGGCGCGCCAGTTACTGTTCTTGGCGTCGGCCGGGCGTTCTACCAGCACTTTCAAGCCCTGGTTCATGCTTGGGTAGCTGCCGTGGTCGAGCCGATAGAGTTTCAGCGCCTGCATCAACCCGCCGATATCCTGCTTGGCCGCCGTGGCCCGTGCCTGGTCGGGCCGATCGAGCACTTTGGGCACCACCATCGCCGCCAGAATCCCGAGGATGACCACCACCACCATGATCTCGATCAAGGTGAAGCCACGTTGGCCGCGCGGGCCTGGCAATGGGGACGTTAGGGGCGCGATTTCCATCTCGACATTCCTTGGCTTGGGTGCATTTCGTGGCGCAGTGTTGCAAGAACACATGTCAGTCGTATTGAAAATCCTCGGGAGGTTTGGTCGCTAATCGGTCAACTGCCGGCGCTAGTCTGCGGGCCTGTTTCCCGGCTTTGAGAGCGCCATGTACAGCCGCCGCAAGGAGCAAGGCTTTACCCTGATTGAAGTGCTGGTGGCGCTGGCGATCATTGCTGTGGCCATGGCGGCGGCCGTGCGCGTGGCCGGGTTGATGACCCAGAGCAACGGCCTGCTGCGCGACAAATCCATCGCGTTGCTGGCCGGACAAAGTCGGTTGGCGGAGCTGCGGTTGGGCGGACAGCTACGCAGCGGCAAAAAGACCTTCGACTGTGACCAGGGCCGACTGAAGCTGCGCTGTGAGCAGACCATCAACGCCGAGGGTCGCCTGTTTCAGGTCAGCCTGCTGGTGCTCGATGCCAGCCGCGAAGCGCCGCCGCTGGCGCGTCTGGCGACCCAGGTCATGGCCGAGTGAGTGACGGTAATGCGGGCGCGTCCGGCAACTTGTCGAGGTTGACGCGCAGCTTCTCGCCGCCGCGCTCGATCTCCACGCCATCACCTTCAATGGCCGTCAGCCGCACACCGGGGCTCAAACGCTCGCCGAGCAGGAAGCTGCGCGGCGGCCCATCGTTAAGGCTGAGGATCGCCACCGCGCCACGCGCGCCGGCGAGCACGCCCGAGACTTTGACCTGCAACGCCGAGGGCGCGCTGGCAAACCACTGCAACGCCGGGTTGTCACTGCGCGCCGCCAGCGTCTGGGGCGCGGCCTGGGGCGTGTGGGACTCGGCGGATGTCAGCAGCAACGGCGTCCACACCGCCACCCCGGCCAGGGCCGCCAACAAGGCCAGCGCCTGCACACTGTGGGCGGGCGAAAATCGAAGAGCAAATGCCATGAGCGGGACCTCCTGTCTGTGCGTGCTTTCAGCCTACAGGCCAATTCGCACGTTTTTATTTCACAAGCTCACCAGTTGTTCAGGAGTCGGGCGATGAAACAGCAAGGCTTTACTCTGATCGAGTTGATGGTGGTGCTGGTGATCATCGGCATTGCCAGTGCCGCCATCAGCCTGACCATCAAGCCCGACCCGCTGCACCTGCTGCGCAAGGATGCCGAACGCCTGAGCCAACTGCTGCAAGTGGCCCAGGCTGAAGCCCGTGCGGACGGGCGCCCCATCACCTGGCGCGCCGACGCCAAGGGCTTTGGCTTCAACCGCCGCAGTGATGACGGTTCAGGTATCGAGACCTTCAAGGGCGACAGCCAACTGCGCCCGCGCCCGTGGGAACACACGCCGATGCAGGTCTCAATCGAACCCGGGCGGGTGCTCGTACTCGACGCCGAATGGATCAGCCCGCCGGTGCGCGTGGTGCTGTCCGATGGCCAATACAGCCTCAGCCTGCAGCGCGATGCGGCCGGGCTGATGCGTGTGGTGACTCAACCATGAACCCATCCCAGCAAGGCTTCACCCTGATCGAAGTAATGGTGGCGATCATGCTGATGGCGGTGGTCAGCCTGATCGCCTGGCGTGGGCTCGACAGCGTGACCCGCGCCGACCAGCACCTGCAGGCCAGCACGGAGCAGACAGAAGCGCTGTTGCGGGCGTTGAACCAGCTGCAACGCGATGTCAGCCTGCGCGCCAGCGTGGAACTGAGCGCGCCTGGCCCAACCGAAGACGACACCGCCAAACCTGCCGGGTTGGCCGCCGTGACGGTGCGCAGCTCCGACAGCAAGGGTTTTACGCTGGAGGTGATTCGCAGTGCACCGGTGGCCGGAGATGGATTGCAACGCGTGCGCTGGTGGCTCAAGGGCGACAGCCTGTACCGTGCGGCGGCGCCTGCGCGGGAGCGCTTTCCGTTGCCGGCGGCCAAAGGCGGGGTTGTGGTGTTGAGCGGGGTCAGTGATGTGCAGGTGCGGGTGTGGGAGGCGGACAAGGGTTGGCGGCAGTTGAGTGGCAATCGGCGGGAGGATCCGTTGGGCATGGAGATCAGCCTGGTCAGGCAGACGCCCCAGGGGGTGGAGCGGTATCGGCAGGTGTTGGGGCCGTTGCGTTAGCTTTACTGCCTTGGCGCGGTGGGCGGTGGGCGGTGGGCGGTGTACATATCCGTTGCTGCGGTAACGGCGGCCTATGGTTCCGCTCTTACAGCGGGTCACTTTTGTAAAGACATGTACGGACCGGACACATGGTTGACACATGTGCGGGGACATGGTGGACGCATTATTGACCATAATCAGGCTTACTAATGTCGATTGTTCGCAAAAAGTGATGGCAGAAATAGACGTCGAACAGACCATCGCTTTCTGCGTTCGGGCGGATTGCTATGTGCTGTCCTACCAAGCCTTTTGCGATGCTGAAGTAGCGTTTTTGGAAGCGAAAACGGCTGTGATAAACCTTGGCTAACACGTCGTCTGGTCCGTATTCAAACTCAGGTAGCTTTTGCGGATAAGCCCAAGGACTGCTGCGATAGCGGTCCATGGGCACCTTGTATTCCAGCGCCTGATGAGGACGTTGCAGGTTGTATATTTCACGCCATTGATCGAATGCTGATTGAGCATCCGCTAGCGTAGAAAAGTGACGCCCGTTAAGGACTTCTGCCTTGAGTGATCGATGAAAACGCTCGATTTTCCCATTTGTTTGCGGATGGTAGGGACGACTGAAACTTATCCGAATTCCCAAACGCACCAGCCAAATACTCAACTCTGTGATCTCGCCAGGATTACGCGGTGAGCCCCATGGCGCGCCATTGTCGACGTTGATACGTGCCGGTAAACCGTAAGTTTCAAATACCTCGCTCATCTTCTGTTTTACGGTGGTGCCTCGCTCGTTATCACACGCTTGGATGGCCAGGTTGAACCGCGAATGATCGTCCAGGATGGTCAGGGGGTGGCATCGGCCTTGCTGCATTGCAAAGTGGCCTTTGAAATCCATCTGCCAAAGATCGTTGGGCTCAGGATGTTCAAATCTCAGCCGGGCCTCTGGTTCTTTCTCTGAAGGCTTAATCAAGCTGTGCCGGTGCAGGACATTAGTGACAGTACTGGGAGCAATTCGCTTGTCCAGCATGCTGCTAATTGTGCGTCCGCCCCATGCCGGATGATCTTGGCGAAGTGCAACGACCTCAGCCTCCAGCTCGGCCCGGGTCAGTTTGGGGCTGCTGGCGGGCCTGCGTGACTTCTCTTGCAAACCCGCAGAGCCGCCGGCCTCGTAACGCTTTAGCCACTTGTAGGCGGTTTGCGGACTTATACCAAATCGTCGACACAGCTCTCGCTTATTACTGCCGGGTTTCTTTGCTAATGAAACAAACTCTTGTTTTAGGCTCATGGCGTCTCTCGTGTTCCAGGGCATGATGGCCTCCCGGCGAAGCTGGCTTCGCCGAGAAGTGTCCACCATGTCCCCGCACACCCGTCAACCATGTGTCCGGTCCGTACATAAAGACACAAAAGTAACCAAAAAGTCTTCGCCCCAACACTCGGTGCCTCGCTGTGGCTCGGCATGCCCGCAATCCGACAGTGATTTGGGGGGCCGCCGCGCTGGGCCATCCTTGGCCCAGCGCGGCTAAACCGGCATCCCTGCCGGTTTACCCCCCCAAATCACTGTCGAATTCCGGCCATCGTGTTTGACGGGGCGATTTCAGATCAAGATCAAAAGCGCAGATCAAAAGACCGCTGACTTCGTCATCGAAAAGGATGTAAGAGCCAGAGCAACAGCAACAGCAACAGCAACAGCAACAGCAACAGCAACAGCAGAGCCATACTCGGTCAAAGGTGGGAGCTGGCTTGCCTGCGATGGCATCAACCGGTTGTACCTGATGTACCGAGGTGTCTGCATCGCAGGCAAGCCAGCTCCCACAGAAAAGCAGCTCTTCAGTGTATGCAAATCCGCTTTTCGCTTTTCGCTTTTGATCCAACCACTCAGGTCGGCTTTCAGGCCGCCGTGCTGTAGATCTTGATCTTGATCTGCTTTTGATCTCAGGCGCCCCGTTAACCACGATGGCCGAACGCAGGCTTGAATCCGTGGGTAACCCGGCAGGACGCCGGGTTAGCCGCGCTGGGCCAAGGATGGCCCATCGCGGCGGCCCACGGATTCAAGCCGGAGTGAGGGCATGCCGAGCCTAAGCGAGGCACCGAGTGGTGGGGCGAAGACCTTTTGGTTACTTTTGGGGCGTTTGCCAAAAGTGACCCGCTGTAAGAGCGGAACCAATAGCCGCCGTTACCCAAATAACGGATATACCCCCAACCTACGGCTCCCCCTCCCCAGTCTCAAGCCAGACCCTGCTCAAACTCAACGCGCTCGCCAGCCCCTCCAGATGCACATCCGGCAAACCCCGCAAAAACCAATTATTCAAACGTTGCGGACTAATACGCAACCACTCGGCAAACGCCGTCGGAGGAATTTCGCACGCTTTGAGCGCCACCCGCAGGCGGTGCCCCGAATGCACAAGACAAGTTGGCTGTGCCGCCTGCCCCTGAAGATGCTTATTGCAGATATTCATGAAGGATCGGCTCCCTGCCGTGCTTTTTCCCAGCAGTGACTATAAACACCGCCCGTGGGATTGGGCAGCTGTTCAAAGAGGCCGAAAAAACACAACGAGAAGACACCTACAATCACCGAGGAAAAAATCCTACACACCAAGCAGTGTTTAAAAGCGGACGCAGAGCGTCCATGGCGGCATTCCCACGCAGAGCGCGGGAACGATCAACTGAGCAACACCACCCCACCCGGCAGCTCAGTACACTTGGCCCCATACGCATCCCGAATCAACAGCGCCACGCCTGCCAATTGCTGCAAACTGAACCGCGCCTGCACCCGCCGCTGCCCCAGTTCCTTGTTAAGCAACACCAACATCCCCGGCCGATAACGATTGATCTCATCCACCACCGTCGCCAATGTCGCGTTGTTAAATACCAGCACCTGTTCACGCCAAGCGACGACCGCCTGCGCATCCACCCCAATCGGCTCGCCCACACCACCCGCGCCATAAGTCAGTTGCCGGCCACTGTCCAAGCGCACACTGCGCCCGGAAACATCCACCGTCAGCGAACCCTCGATACAGGTCACGCACACATTGCGGTCGGTGTTGCGCACATTGAACCGCGCCTGCGCCGCAGTCACCCAGCCCTCGCCGGCCTGCACCTTGAGCGGTTGCGCCAGCTGTGCAAGCACTTCGACTTCGCCTTCAAGCAACTCAATCCCCTGCCCGACCCGGCTGATACGCGTCTGTGTGTTGAGCTCCAGGCTGACGCCTTGGCTCAACAGCACCTGGCGCTGCTCACCCACCTCGGTGCGATAGTCGGCCCTCAATCCGGCAAACCCGCCCGGCACGCCCACACGCACCATCACCACTGCCGCCGTGGCCGCAATCGCGCCACCCAGGAACGCACGACGCCCAAACTGACGGTGCGGCGCCGACTGTTCGGCGGCCGCGCCCAATTGCCGCCACAACAGCTTGGCCTGCTCGAACGCCTGGGCATGCGCCGGGCTTTGCGCGACCCAGGCCTGCAGCGCCTTGGCATCAGCCACGGTGGCCCGGCCCGAGGTCAGCAACAGCAACCAATCACGGGCTTGTTCGTGCACAGGGTCAGCGGGCGATTGCCGGGTGGAGGGGAAACTGAAAATGTTCAAGCGCGCACATACTCACGGTTTTATCAGGGACTCGACACTAAGACGGTTTTCCGGCCCCGGGACCGAACCGCTGAATCACTTTTCTTTCCAGGCGCTTGGCACAATGGCCCAAAGCAGCCTTGATTTCCTTCTCTACCATGCGCGTGGAAATACCGAAGCGCTGGGAGATTTCCAGGTGCGGCGCTTCTTCCAGGCGCGCAGCGATCAGGATCTTGCGTCGGCGCGCCGGCAGTTCGTACAGGGCTTTGACCAACGACTGGATCTCTTGCTGGCCACCCACCACCCGCGAAGGGTCCTGGGCCTCATCGGCGCTTTGCAGCAACGCCTCGACTTCACTGCCGGTGAGCAAGCGCGCATCCGCCTGGCGGCGGTCGGCGGCGATGTTCAGGGCCATGCGGTACAGGTAGGCGTTGGGTTGTTGCAGGTTCGGCGGCACGTCCATGCGGTCGACCCGCAGGTAGGTTTCGTGCAGCACATCATTGGCCAGGTCCTCCGAGCCCAAGCGTTTGCGCAGGCGCACCTTGAAGTCTTCATAGGAGGCCAGAAACAGACTGACCATCGCACTGTGCCCGGTGTTCTTCATACGCCCGCGGCTCCCGTCCCTGCTGTGCATTCCATGCGTATTCCTGTTGTGTCGGGCATCAAAAGTAACGTCACCGGCTGGCGCAGCGCGCTGGGTGCCGGGCGTTCGACCCGGGTTGTCCCAAGGCTGCGCACCAGTGCTTCATCGCGTTGTTCGTCGCCGGTGGAGCTGACCAGCCGGCTGTGTTCAATCACGCCATCAGCGTTGACCCACACCTGCACCAACGCCCGAAAGCTGCCGGGCCGGGTCAGTGGTGAGCGGCACAGGCTGGCTTCGATCGCCTGTTGCAGCGCGGCGGCGTAACTGGTGTTGATGCGTGCCGTATTGCGCGCTGACGCTCCCCGCAGCAAAGGCGCCGGGGTCGGCGGGACTTGCAGGGTGACCGCATCATCACGTGCATAACGCGCCATCAGCCCACTCCCCGTCAGCAGCACCGCCAGCGCCTCCTGCGCAGTGAACCGCCCGCGCACACCGATGGAGCGCCGGCCCCGCGTCAACTCACGGTCGACCAGCACCGCCATCCCGGTGGCGCGGCTGTAGGCATGCAGTGCGTGTTCCAGGTCCTGCGCGGGCAGGTCCAATGTCAGCAGCGATGGCGCGGCGCTGGCGGGCGTTATGCCAACCAACAGCAACAGCAAGGCCAGGGCACCCATGGCGCGCTTCCAGCCTCCCTGTTCACCCCCCACGCGGCATCGCTGCACGGCTGACGTGTCCTTGAAAACCGTCATCCTGAGGCCCGTTTATGAACCTGATGTTACGGTGATAGCAAAAAAAACATCACGGTGACGGCAAGCCCGCTGAACTACACTTCGCAACACTAACGGCCCCTCTGTGCGGGCCTGCCAGGAGGCTCCGATGAAGCGTTACACCCCATTCGCCGGCCTGTTGCTGTGCGTCGCATTGCCACTGGCCGCCCACGCCGAAACCGCTGCCAAAGGCTGCACGGAAGTCACGGTAGATGGGTACAAGGCGCCCGACTATGGCTGCCTGAGCCAGCAAATGGGCAATGACCCGGACGCGGCCAAGGCCGCGCAAAAGAACCGCGAGGCGCAGAACCTCCCGGTACACAAGCGGCCGCCGAACCAGGTGGGGTTGGCCACGCCGGCGGCGACCAGTAACCGCATGGGCAATACGTTCGGGACGTCGGTAAAACCCCAACGCCCCTGAGCAATCAGGCCAACGCCGCAGCCGCAGGCGGCACAACCACCGGGCTACCGCTGGCAACAAAATCTTCTTTGCGCAACACCACCAGGGCAATCAGCGATACCACACCGGTGGCCACGTAGAAGTACCACGGTGAAGTAATGTCGCCCGTCACTTTGATCAGCCAGGTGGAGATCAGCGGCGCGCTGCCACCAAACACCGCGACCGGCACGTTATAGGCCACGGCAATCCCGGTGGAGCGGATGCGCGTGGGCAGCAACTCACTCATCAGCGCGTAGGTGGATGAGGCGTACAGCCCGAACAGGATCGCCACGGCCATCAACGGCGCGAAGAACGACGCGGGCGTGGCGGTGGGTGCCGATTTGAACAGCCAGAACATCGCCAGCGTGGCCAGGGTGCCGATCACCATCAGAAACGGCTTGCGCCCGTATTTGTCGGTGAAGGCGCCACCAAACGGCATCACGAATGCCGCCGAGAAGCTGGCGACAAACACATAGAGCAAGGTGGTGCCGCTGTCGAACTTGAGGATCTTGGCCATGTAGGTCGAGGCGAAGGTCAGCACCAGGTAAAAGATCGAGCTGTGCAAGGTAATGATGAAGAACACCAGGGCGATGGCGCGTTTCCACTGCCAGACCTCGCGCAGCGGCGCGCGGGAGGTTTGCCCGGCGCGTTGCAGGGCCAGAAACTCCGGGCTGTCTTCGAGCTTGAGGCGGATATACATGGAGATAAACCCCAGCGGCGCCGCGATCAGGAACGGCACGCGCCAGGCCCATTCCTGCATCGTGTCGGCGCCCAGAATCCAGGTCATGCCGTTCGCCACGGCGCCACCCAGCAGCAGGCCGAGCACGGCGGTAACCATCAACCAGCACGTGGCAAAACCGCGGCGGCCGGGGCCGGCGTATTCGGAGATAAAGCTGGTGACGGTGCCGATCTCGCCGCCCGCCGAAAAGCCCTGCACGCAGCGCACCAGAATCAGCAGGATCGGCGCGGCGATACCAAGGGTCGCATAAGTGGGCAACAGGCCCAGCATTACAGTGGAGCCGGTCATCATCACCAGCGCCATGATCAGGGTTTTGCGCCGGCCGATCTTGTCCGCCAGCGGGCCGAAGAACAGCCCGCCCAACGGCCGGATAAAGAAGCTCAGGGCAAACGCCGCGAAACTGGCGAGCAGGCTGGTGGTGGGGTCGTCGGAGACGAAAAACGCCTGGCCGATGTACACGGCGAGAAAGCCGTAGACGCCATAGTCGTACCACTCGATCAAGTGGCCGGAGGTGGCACCGAGGAATGCACGGCGGCGCTTGCGCTGCGTGTCTTGCGCTGTATTGCCCATCGAAGGGACTCCTTGTCGGTTGTTCTGTCCATGAAAAGCTAGGAAAGCGCGGCGATACTCGCTGCTTTCAACCACTGCCGCAAGTCGGTCTTGAGGGTTTTGCCGTAGCTGTTCTTCGGCAAATCGGCCCTGAACACATACTTTTTGGGTTTCTTGAATGACGCCATGCGCTGCAGAAACCACGCGGTGAGTTCGGCCTCATCCAACGCCTGCCCGCTGCGTGTAACCACGAAGGCCACCACTGACTCGCCCCATTGCGCGTCCGGCTCACCCACCACACACACCTCGGACACGTCGGGATGCTGCACCAGCACTTCCTCGACTTCACGCGGGTACACATTGCTGCCGCCAGTGATGATTACGTCTTTGGAGCGATCGGTGAGGGTCAAGAAGCCGGCCAGGTCGAGAAAGCCGATGTCGCCGGTGAGCAACCAGCCATCCACCAGGGTTTGCGCGGTGGCCTGCGGGTTGCGCCAATAACCTTGCATCACCGTGGCACCGCGCACGGCGATCTCACCGCGCTCGCCGGTCGGCAGCGGTTGGTGCCGGGCATCCAGAATACGGATTTCGACACAGGCTTGCGCATGGCCAACAGACGCCGCCAAGGTTGACCAGCCTGGGCGCTGGCGGTCCGCGATCAGAGCGCGTGGCAATACGCTGATGGTCATCGGGCTTTCACCCTGGCCGTAGATCTGCACCAAGCGCGCGCCGAAGGTGTCGAGCGCCTCGCACAGGTCGGCCAGGTACATCGGCCCGCCTCCGTAGACGATGGTCTTGATGCCGTCGCCGCCATAACCCTGGCGCCGCGCCTGTTCGACCATGCGCTTGACCATGGTCGGTGCGGCGAACAGCGATACATTGCCCAGCTCCGTAGCCAGACCAAATAACTCGCCGGCATCAAAACCGCCGGAAGCCGGCACCACATGCCGGGCGCCGCAGCGCACATGGATGAAGTTGTACAGCCCCGCACCGTGGGACATCGGCGCGGCATACACGGCTGCATCGTCGGCACTGACCGCGTCGACATCCGTGGGGTAACACAGCGACATCGCAATGAGGTTGCCGTGGGACAACATCACGCCCTTGGAGCGCCCGGTGGTGCCGGAGGTGTAGAACAGCCAGGCCAGGTCCTCGTCCAGGCGCGGCACCGGCTGCTCCAGCGTCGGCCAGCCACGGGTCGGCGGCAGCGTGTGAGCGTCCAGCTCCTTGCAGCGCGCAGGCAAGTCCCGGGATGACGCGAAGACCCGGCCGCCGTCGGTAAAGATCAAGCGGGCCTCGGCATGGGTGGCAATCCATGCAGCCTCTGCCGGGTGCAGTTTGGCGTTGATCGGCACCACCACGCCACCCAGCCACCAGACGGCGTAGAGCACTTCCAGGTAGTCGCAGCTGTTCTTCATCAGCAGCGCTACCGCATCGCCCGGCACCAGGCCATATTGATCGACCAGTTGCGCAGCGCGTTGACGGACATGGGCGGTGAAGGTCGCGTAGTCGGCGACTTGCCGCGTGCCCTCAAACAACGCCGGGCGTAGCGGATCGCGGCGCTGGGTGTCGTGCAGCCAGTTGGCAATGTTCATGGTTCAGCTCCGACGCGCGTGCAGCACCGAGGCATAGTTGGCCACGGCCATCCCGCCCATATTGAACACCAGGCCGAATTCGGGGTTGGGTACCGCCAGGCCGATCGGCTCGCCGGTCAACTGGCGAAACGCTAGGGCATGCATCGACACACCGGTGGCGCCCACCGGATGCCCCTTGGCCTTGAGCCCGCCGGACAGGTTCACCGGCAACCGCCCGCCCGCGCGCACCACACCGCTGTCGAGCACACGGTGCCCCTCACCTTTGGGCGCCAGGCCCATGGCCTCGTAGATCAGCAGCTCAGCGATGGTGAAGCAGTCATGCACCTCGGCGAAACTCAGGTCGGCCAGGGTGATATTCGCCCCGCGCAACGCCGCATGAATCGCGCGTTGCGGGCCTTCAAACGCGAGGATGTCGCGCTGGGCAATCGGCAGGCAATCGTTGACCTGGGTCAGTGTACGAATCTGCACATCACGGCGGAACGCCCGCGCGCGCTTGGGCGAGGCCAGGATGATCGCGGCGGCGCCGTCGCTGATCAGCGAGCAGTCGGTAAGGCGCAGCGAATCGGCCACAAACGGGTTGCTCTTGGACACGTTGTTGCAGTGCTCGAAATCCATCACCCGGTGCATCTGTGCCAGCGGGTTGGCCATGGCGTTGGAGTGGTTCTTGGTGGCGATGGCCGCCATCGAGCCCAACGGGCAGTGGTAGCGCTCGGCATACTGGCGCGCCGCACGGCCGAACAGCTGCGGGAAACTCAAGCCCGCTTCGGCCGGGTCGTTCTGATAGCCGGCGCCGGCCAAGGCCTGGGTCACCTCGGCGGTGGTGGTGTGGGTCATCTTTTCCGCGCCCACCACCAGTACCAGCTCGGCGCTGCCGGACAGGATCGCCTGGACCCCGGCCAGGATTGCCGCCGAGCCGGACGCGCAGGCGTTTTCACAGCGGGTCGCCGGTTTGAAGCGCAGCCCAGGGTCGGCCTGCAGCAGCAGCGAGGCCGGGAACCCGTCGGGCACCAACCCGGAGTTGAAGTGGCCAAGGAACAACGCGTCGATCTCGCTCGCGTCAATCGCCGCGTCCTTCAGGGCTTCGCGGGTGACCTGTACGATCAGATCCTCCAGGCGGGTGCCTTCAAGGCGACCAAAACGTGAATGACCGGCAGCAACAATGGAGACGCAATCAGCTGGCATAATCAATTTCTTCTATTTTTGGCGCGGACATTTACCTACAATGACCCACCGTTGGGCGCGCGCCAATTCGTGCAACTACTTACATGGCTAAGTAGCCCCAGTTGAGAAAAGCGACGAGGCAGGATGCCCAATGAACGCGTTTGCACAGCAGTTCCACGACATAGAACGCCTGGCGTTCCAGCTCTCCCCCGCGCCGCAACTGGTCACCCGCAACCGCGTAATGGTCGACTGTAATGAGGCTTTCCTGCAGTTGTTCGGCTATTCGCGCGACGCATTGGTCAACCAGCTGACGCTGCTGATCTACCCTTCCCAGGCTGACTACCACGCCATTGGCAAGCGCAGCCATGAATGGCTGCTGGAAAGCGAAAACGGCTTTTACTCCGACGAACGTTTCATGCAGCACCACAACGGCGAAGTGTTCTGGGCCAGGTCCCACGGCTACACCCTTACGCCCAAAGACCCGTTCAAGCTGATGATCTGGCACTTCGAACGCCTGGACCGCACCCACCAGGGCACCGGCGACCTCACGCCACGGGAGCGGGAAATCGCCATGCACATCGTCAATGGCCTCAAGTCCAAGGAAATCGCCTTGCGCCTGGCGATCTCCCACCGCACGGTGGAGGTGCACCGGGCGCGCTTGATGAGAAAGTTGCAGGCCAAGACGGTGGTGGAATTGGTGTCGAAAATTATTATGGTGGCCTGACGGAGGTAGATTTTTGTCGGGTTGCGATATCACTCGAAGCTACAGCAGTGCTGCGCGCTGAAAAACGCACCTGTCATGCCCTGTGACTTTCCCGCCTCAAGTGTTCCATCGAGCACGCCCGTACAATTCGCATCCGTGCCGGCCGCCTAAGCTCCTGACTTTCCAAAAACGGCTGGAGAGCAGGCATGGGTAGAAACGCGAATACGGTAAGCCTGGCATTGACGCTGTTGGTCGGGGCCATGATGAACAGCGCGTTTGCGGCAAAGCCGAGCGTGGCAGTGGCACCGCAATACGACACCAGCCACGTCTACGTGGCACCCGCTGATGTGGACCGCTTTGCCACGAGCTTCCTCGCGACCTTCGGTGGCAAAAGTACCCCACAGGTGGTGGTGAACGTACTGCCAGTGCCAAGCAGTACCACCTCGCAATTGCTGCAGACGCCAGTCGGTACGGTGTCACTGTTCGGCTTCAGCACACCTATCCCACATCCGTTTGGCCAGGAGCGCAACGGTTATCTGGTCAAAGACATGGACGTGGCACTCAAGGCCGCACGGGAAAATGGTGCAGCCGTAATTGTCAGTGACTTTCCCGACCCCATCGGCCGCGATGCCGTGGTGCAGTGGCCGGGCGGTGTGAACATGCAGCTCTACTGGCACACCCAGGCCCCGAACTACGCAGGGTTCCAGACGGTGCCGGAAAACCGCGTCTACCTGCCAGCCGAGCGGGCCGAGGCGTTTATCAACGCTTTCCTCGGTTTTTCCCATGGCAAGGTCCTGGCTGACGACAAACACGCGCCGGGTATCGATATCGGCCAGGGCGGCCTCTACCGGCGTGTCGACCTGCAATCGCCGTTCGGACGCATGGCCGTACTGGTGACCAATGGCCAACTGCCCTACCCGTTCGGCCATGAGACCACCGGTTACCAAGTCGACGACCTGACGGCTACCCTGGCCAAAGCCACAGGCTCTGGCGCCACTGTGCTGGTACCGGCGTTCGCGAGCAAAGGGCGGCGCAGCGCAATGGTCGAATTTCCCGGTGGATACGTCGCGGAAATTCACCAGCTCAGCGCGACAAAATGAATCGTCATACCCCCTGGGGCTTGGCCGTGCTGTGGCCGCTGCTCACCGCCAGCGCCCACGCAGAGGAGCAAGCCACCCGACCGGTGCTCAAAACCAACCGCTGGCAGGAAAACTGGTCGGTGCTGCAAGACCCGGTGCTGCGCACGCAACCTCTGGACAACTTGAAGTACATCCCGCTGTCAAGCACCAACCCGTTGACGTACCTGTCGTTGGGCGCGAGCTTGCGCGAACGCTTCGAGATGAACGATGCCAGTGGCTTCGGCGTGCGCGATGTGAAGCGTGATCGCTACCTGATCCAGCGCTTTGAGATCCACGCGGACCTGCACCTGGACGAAAACTGGCGGGTGTTCACCCAACTCGAAGATGCTCGGGCGTACGACAAAACCACAGTGGGTGGTGCCGATCAAAACCGTGTCGACTTGCGGCTGGCATTTGCCGAGTACGTGAACACCTTCAGCAGCGGGACGTTCAAGGGCCGTATCGGCCGCCAGGACTTCGCCTTCGACTTGCAGCGTTTTATCTCGTCGCGGGATGGGCCGAATGTGCGCCAGTCGTTCGACGCGCTCTGGGCCGACTGGGAAACCACCCATTGGCGTTTTATCGCGATCGCCAGCCAGCCGGTGCAGTATCAGGACGAGAGACACTTTGACGACCGCTCCAACAGCGACGCTCGCTTTCACCTGCTGCGGGTCGAGCGACTGGTGGGCGGCAGCAATGAGTTGTCGGCCTACTACGGCGTGTATGAACGCAGCGCTGCGCATTACCTGGACGCCGACGGCGAGGAAACCCGCCAGCTGTTCGACGCCCGCCTGGGCGGTGTGGCCCGGGGCTTCGATTGGGACATCGAGGCGATGCTGCAAAGGGGGTCGGTGGGGAGCAAGTCGATTCGGGCGTGGGCCGCTGGCAGCCGTACGGGCTACACGCTTGACGGCCTGGCATGGAAACCACGGCTCGGCGTGCAACTGGATATCGCCTCCGGCGACCGCAAAGCGGGTGACGCTACCGTCGGCACGTTCAACCCGCTGTTTCCCAACGGCTACTATTTTTCACTGGCCGGCTATACGGGCTACAGCAACCTGATCCACGTCAAACCGTCGATCACCGTCAAGCCCATTGCCAAACTGAGCGTACAGACTGCCATCGGCCTGCTCTGGCGACAGACCACCGAAGACGCGGTCTATACCCAACCGAACTTGCCCGTGGCCGGCACTGCAGGCAAAGGTGAACGCTGGACCGGCGCCTACACTCAGCTGCGCACCGACTATGACTTCACACCGAACCTTACCGGCGCGGTGGAAGCCGTGCATTACGCGGTGGGCCGCACCCTGCGCGAGGCCGGTGGTGACGACAGCAATTACCTGGGAGTCGAGCTCAAATTCAGTTGGTAAACCCAAGCAAGCACAGGTGTACAAGCCCTTCGACACGTGCAGGGCAATAGTAACGCGCAGTCATCCCCCTCAATAAAGGAGTTATGCATGAGCACATTCGTTGCCAAAGATGGTACCCAGATCTACTTCAAGGACTGGGGCAGCGGTAAACCTGTATTGTTCAGCCACGGCTGGCCGCTGGATGCGGATATGTGGGAATACCAGATGGAATACCTGAGCAGCCGCGGCTTTCGCACCATCGCTTTCGACCGCCGTGGTTTTGGCCGGTCCGACCAACCATGGACCGGCAATGACTACGACACCTTCGCCGACGATATTGCCCAGTTGATTGAACACCTGGACCTCACCGACGTGACCCTGGTGGGCTTCTCCATGGGCGGCGGCGACGTCGCTCGCTACATTGCCCGCCATGGCAACGCACGCGTAGCCGGCCTGGTATTGCTGGGTGCCGTGACGCCGATCTTTGGTCAGAAAGCAGACTACCCGCAAGGTGTGCCCGCCGATGTATTTGACGGTATCAAGGCCGGGCTACTCAAGGACCGCGCGCAATTTATCAGCGATTTCAATACCCCGTTCTTTGGCATCAACCAGGGGCAGAAGGTCTCGCCGGGCGTGCTTACCCAGACCTTGCAGATCGCCTTGCTGGCATCGCTCAAATCGACGGTTGATTGCGTCACGGCATTCTCCGAAACCGACTTCCGCCCGGACATGACCAAGGTCGATGTGCCGACCCTGGTGATCCACGGTGATGGCGACCAGATCGTGCCGTTCGAGACCACCGGCAAGGTGGCGGCGCAGATGATTAAAGGCGCGCAATTGAAGGTGTACAAGGACGCGCCGCATGGTTTTGCCGCCACTCACACCCAGCAGTTGAACGAAGACCTGTTGGCCTTCCTCAACCGCTGAAGCAACGGCGTCACCCTCTCCTTTCTTTGGCCGGGCTTGCCCGGCCTTTTTTTGTTCAGGCGTGATCAAGTGCCAGGCGACCGGGCCCTGCGATCAGAATGCTGGAAAACAGGATCAACAGCAGCCATCCAAACTGCCCTTCAAACAGCGACCACTGCGGGTGCACTACCAGCAAAGCCACCAGCAGCACTGCAAGGATCGGCAAACAGGCCAGGCGCACCCAGACCCCGGCGATAATCAACAACGGGCAGACGACTTCAGCGCCAATCGCCAGGCATAACGTGACATTGGCACCCAGGTGGAACGGGTCTTCGATCAGCGTCAATTGTTGGCTGTAGTGGAGCAGTTTGGGCAGCCCATGTACCCACAGCAAGAACAGCGATGCACTCACTCGCAGAAACAGCAGC
Source organism: Pseudomonas sp. B19125 (assembly GCF_044218855.1). Lineage (NCBI taxonomy): Bacteria > Pseudomonadati > Pseudomonadota > Gammaproteobacteria > Pseudomonadales > Pseudomonadaceae > Pseudomonas > Pseudomonas sp. B19125. Next base: position 3,184,721 of record NZ_CP162589.1, on the reverse strand, counting down.
CCAAGCGCCTGACTTTTTGATTCATTCATCTGCAACGTCCATAAAAGAAACCGACGTCGATTGTGTCCGCAGAGCCGCGCCCGAGCTTGCAAGCCTGTGCTGACCTTATGGCAAAGAGCCGGCTATGCTGGGCGCCACACAAACTACCCCGGTTGAATCAACCACCCCAGGCTGCGGTCCCACTTCATACGCTCATCGCTACAGGAATCGTAAACATGACTCTGCCCCACGACATGACCCAGATTGAAATCACCACCTTCGGCGGCCCCGAGGTTCTCCAGCCCCGTCAGGTTGCAGTGCCCTCACCCGGCCCCGGCGAAATTCTGATCCGCGTGCATGCCGCCGGGGTCAACCGTCCTGATGCCCTGCAACGCGCCGGCAAGTACCCGATGAAGCCCGGCATGAGCCCGATACCGGGCCTGGAAGTGGCCGGCGAAGTGGTTGCGCTGGGCGACGGCGTCAGTGAATACAGCCTGGGTGACAAGGTCTGTGCCCTGACCAATGGTGGCGGCTATGCACAGTTCTGCGCCGTACCCGCCAGCCAGGCCCTGCCGGTGCCTGAAGGCATGGATTGGATTCAAGCCGCTGCCGTGCCGGAAACCTTTTTTACTGTCTGGGCCAACCTGTTCGGCCTGGGTGGCGCGCACACAGGCCAACGCGCCTTGATCCACGGCGGCACCAGCGGCATCGGCACCACCGCGCTGATGCTCTGCCAGGAGTTCGGCATCCAGGCGTTCGCCACCGCCGGCAGCGCCGACAAATGCGCGGCGATTGCAAAACTGGGCGCCGAGCCGATCAACTACCGCGAGCAGGACTTTGCCGAGGTCATCGCCAAGAAGACCGGCGACCAGGGCGTCGACGTGATCCTCGACATCATGGGAGCCTCCTACCTGAACAACAACCTCAAGGCCCTGGGCATGGACGGGCACTTGGTGATGCTGGGATTCCTCGGCGGCGGCAAAGCCAATGACGTCGACCTGCTGACGATCCTCGGCAAACGCGCAGTCATCACCGGTTCCTTGTTGCGCGCTCGCACCAAGGACGAGAAAGCCGCAATCGCTGAGCAACTGCGCGAATACATATGGCCGGTGCTGTCCGCCGGGCGCTGCCTGCCGATCATCGACAAAGTGTACGCATACACCGACGCCGCCCAGGCCCATGCGCGCATGGAAGGTGGGGACCATATCGGCAAGATCGTGTTGCAAGTGAAGTAATCGAGCCCCGGCGAGGCGACGGCACAGGCGACATACAAGTTGCCTGACCCACCGCTTTCGCAGCCTCGCTAAAGCTCGACAGCTCCCACAGGGAATCGGCTGTGTTGCTGGGGGTTCGGTTTGCAGGGCCATCGCATCGAACGCAGATTCACCCAGCGACAAAGCTCAAATGTGGGAGCTGTCGAGCCCCGGCGAGGCTGCGAAGACGGCGGCACAGGCGAAACATAAACCACCTGAACCACCGCCATCGCAGCGGCTTGGCGCACTTACCCGGCGTACACCGGGTAATCGGTATAGCCCAGCTCAGAGCCGCCATACATGCCCTCAGCCCGCAGCGGGTTCAATGGCCAGCCGTTGAAAAGCCGCTGTGGCAAGTCCGGGTTGGCGATGAACGGGCGACCGAATGCGATCAGGTCTGCCAGCCCCGCCTCCAGCAGCTTTGCACCGCGCTCAGCGGTGTAGCGCCCGGCGTAGATGATCCGTCCGCTGAAGGTGTTGCGCACCGCCTGGCGGAAGGTTTCCGGCAGGTCAGGCGCGTTGTCCCAGTCGGCTTCGGCGATGGACACATAGGCAATGCCGGACGCCTCCAGCACCTTGATCGCCTCGATATAGGTGTGATGCGGGTCTTCCTCCACCAGGCCGATATACACGCGGTCCTGATCAGTGCCGCTGAACAACGGCGAAAAACGCACGCCAAGACGCTCCGGCCCGACCACGGCCGTCACTGCTTCAACGATTTCGCGCAAAAAGCGCAGGCGATTGTGCAACGAGCCGCCGTATTCGTCGTCGCGCTGGTTGGCATGGGCAGAGATGAACTGGTTGACCAGGTAACCATTGGCAGCATGGATTTCCACGCCGTCAAAACCGGCGTCCAAGGCATTGCGCGCAGCCTGTGCGTAATGCCCAACCAACTCCTCAATCTCCAGCACGCTCAATGCACGCGGCACCGGCGGCTGTTTCAATTCACCCACGCCGGGGCCGGTTTCGATAAAGGCTTTCGCCTGCTCCGCCCGCAACGCAGAAGGCGCGACCGGGGCCAACCCTTCTGGCTGCAGGGCGTTATGGGACACACGGCCGACATGCCACAGCTGAGCGAAAATCACCCCGCCTTCGGCATGCACCGCCTCGGTGACTTGGCGCCAGCCGTCGATCTGCGCGGGCGTGTAGATACCCGGCGTCCACGCATAGCCCTGGCCGCGAGGTTCGATCTGTGTGCCTTCACTGACCATGAACCCGGCGCTGGCGCGCTGGCGGTAATACTCGGCCATCAGGTCGGTGGCGATATCACCCGGTTGCGCACTGCGTTGACGGGTCAAGGGCGGCAGCACAACCCGGTTATTGAGGCTGTGATGCCCCAGCTTTACCGGGGTATTTAAAACACGCATGGTCATGAGTAAAAGTCCAAATTCAGGGCGAACAAAAGCATTGGCGGCTCTTGAGAGCCGCCAATGCCTGCAACGGTTAGTTAATTTAAGCGGTGAGTTTCAGCAGGGCCTTGGCCACATCGCTGGAGCTGGCAGGGTTCTGCCCCGTCACCAGCAAGCCATCTTCAAGCACAAAGGACTGCCAGTCGGCGCCCTTCTCATACAGGCCACCGAGTGCCTTGAAATCATCTTCAATCAAAAACGGCACCACATCGGTCAGGCCCACGGCGGCTTCTTCGGAATTGGAGAAGCCCGTCACACGACGGCCTTTCACCAACGTTTCACCGTTGACTGCCTTGACGTGACGCAGCGCACCCGGCGCATGGCAGACAAAACCAATCGGCTTACCGGCGCGCTCAAAGGCTTCGATCAGCGCGATCGACGCTTGCGATTCGGCCAGGTCCCACAATGGCCCATGACCACCTGGGTAAAACACCGTGTCGAAGTCGGCAGCATTCACCGAGTCCAGCTTGACCGTGTTGGCCAGGGCCTGCTGCGCGGCCGAATCGGCGGCAAAGCGCCGGGTATCGTCGGTTTGCGCATCCGGCTGGTCACTGACCGGGTCCAGCGGTGGCTGACCACCGGCCGGCGATGCCAGCACCAGTTCGGCACCGGCGTCCTTGAAGGTGTAATACGGAGCGGCAAATTCTTCGAGCCAGAAGCCGGTTTTACGACCGGTATCGCCCAGCTGGTCGTGAGAGGTCAGTACCATTAATACTTTCATTTTCCAGTGCCTCGATCGATGGGTTGCAATAGGTGTTGTGTGAGCAGCAGCGCCTCATCAAACGGCGCGGATGTTCGGGTGATCTTGCTCATGACGCTGGTCCCCAGCCACAACGCATACAGGCGCCGGGCCAGGCTTTCGGGGTGTGGCTGTGCCTGCAGCGAGCCGTCTTCAATGCCGTGCTGCAAGGCCTGGGCAAGCAATTCAATGGTGCGTGCAGTGCCGCGCTGCAGGGCCAGACGCATCGGCTCTGAAAGGTCTGACACCTCGGCACCGAGTTTGACGGCAAGGCATTTGCCCGTATCGGTGCAGCCGGTCTGGTTGTCGACCCAGGAGTGCCAATAGCGCATCAACTTGGCGAAACCTGACACTTCAGGCTGATCGAACAACTGCTGCATGCCGTTGACGTAGTGGTCGAAGTAGCTGTCGAGCAACACCACGCCGAAGGCATCCTTGGAGTTGAAGTAGTGATAGAACGAGCCTTTGGGTACTTCGGCGGCTTGCAGTATTTCGTTCAAGCCCACCGCAGAAAATCCTTTACGGCCGACAATCACTTGCGCCGTGTCAAGAATCGCCTGCCGGGTACTTTTAGTTTCGTTGTTCATCACGCTTCCCGTCCGATTAGACCAGTCGTCTAGTTCGTTGAGGGGATGTTAGGCGCCACGCACACCTTCAACAATGTCAGATGCGCAAGGATTCCGGACATGCCACAAAGCCGGTTGCCGTTTACCCGACACCCGCCGACAATCGCCACTCCCGTGCCCTGGCCCGCGTTTTTTGGAGAACAATGATGCACAGCGTTGCGCTGATGGTTTACCCGAACTTTCAATCCCTGAGCCTTAGCCTGGGCTCGGTATTTGAATGCGCGAACCTGCTGCGCGGCGAACCGGCCTATGAGTTTCACCTGGTGTCGGAAAGCGGCGGTGCCGTGATGACCTCCCAAGGCTTTTCGGTGAACACCACGCCGATCCGCGCGCAGGGCTATGACACGCTGATCGTCAGCGGCTATCTGGAATTTCGCTTGCCGGAAGCCAACCTGCTCGAACTGGTCAAGGCCGCCTCCGCCCAATCACGGCGCGTGGCCTCATTGTGCATGGGCATCTTCGTGTTGGCCGAAGCCGGCTTGCTCGAGGGCAAGCGCACCACCACCCACTGGATCCACGCGCCCGCCTTTCGCAAGCGCTACCCGCACATCCAGCTTGAGGAAGACAAACTGTTCGTGGTCGACGGCCAGATCTGGACCGGCGCCGGCATGAGTGCCGGCGTCGACCTGGCACTGACCATGGTCGAGGCTGACCTGGGCAGCGACCTGGCCCGGCGCATCGCCCGCAAACTGGTGATCGCCCAACGCCGCGGCAGTGAGCAGTCGCAATTGTCAGCCCTGCTGGAACTGGACCCCAAATCCGACCGCGTGCAGCTGGCCCTGGCCTATGCCCGCGAAAACCTGACCCACGACCTCTCGGTCGAAGCCCTGGCCGAGGTTGCCCGCTTGAGCCCGCGCCAGTTCAGCCGGGTGTTTCGCGAAGAAACCGGGCAAACACCGGCCAAGGCCATCGAATCACTGCGCGTGGAAGCAGCCCGGGCGATGATGGAAACCAGCCGCCACCCGGTCGAAGTGGTGGCCCGCGAAACCGGCTTTGGTGACCGCGAACGCATGCGCCAGGCGTTTCTGCGTGCCTTCGGGCAGCCGCCACAGGCCATGCAACAGGCCTTTAATGCAGGACCGCTCGCGTAATCAGGTAACTCACCAACTGCGGGTCATCCTCCAGCTCCAGGGTCTGCACCGGGCGCGGCAAATCATCCAGCACCGCACGCCAGAACGCCTGGGACACTTCATCCTGGTCATAGAAACGCACCAGCCAATCGGCCTGGCCGCTGCTCAACACCTGGGTGGCAATGGCACGGCCAATGCCTTTGCGGCGGTAGCGCTTGAGAATGAACAGGTCGGCCAGTTCCAGGGCGTCGATGCCTGGCAGTTCGCTGCCTTCGATCAGCAAGAAGCCGGCGATATAACCGTCCACCAGCAGCAGGTTGGCGCTCCATTGCGGGTCGTGCCAGTAACGGGTCAGGTGCTCATCGTGGATGTAGAAGCGGCCATCCGCCTCGACATCTTCCTGTTCCCAGTCCGAGGACTCATAGGCGTAATACTGGTAAAGGTTGCGGATCAGCTCGGACTCTTCGGGGCCAGTCTGGATCAGTTCAACGGTGGTTTCAGGCATGGGGCTCTCGGTGACAAAACGCAGGGCGCCATTGTTCACAAAACACGCGCGCAGGCCAATACATTGCATAACCTTTCTGTTTGCTGAACCGATTGCGGATTTGCCCCGTCCAACCGAAACTCCTGAAACATTTAGAATAAACTTCGTCAGCTTCGACCTTTTCCTCAAGGACCTCTATTTTGACCAACGTCTGTTCCGCCGGCCTGGATGTGGGCTTTGCCTCCCTGGATTACCTGCAGATTTTCATCCTGGGTGTGATCCAGGGCATTACCGAGCTGCTGCCGGTGTCGTCCACCGCCCACATGCGTGTGGTGCCCGCCCTGCTCGGCTGGCAAGACCCCGGCTCGGCGTTTTCGGCGGCGATGCAGTTGGCGGCGCTGGCGGCGGTGGTCAGTTATTTCTGGCGCGATGTGCGCCAGGTCACCACGGGCAGCATCGGTGCGGTACGCCGGGGCGACTACAACGACCCGTGGTTCAAGCTGGCGGTGGCGATTGTGCTGGCGACCATCCCCATCGGCATTGCCGGCCTGGCCTTGTCCTCGACCCTCAACAGCTGCAACTCGCCGTTGCGCGGCCTGATGGTGATCGGGATTTCCTGTGTGGTGATGGCGGTACTGCTGGCAGTGGCCGAAGTGCGTGCACGCCACACCCGGGACATGGGCCAGATGCGCCTGCGCGATGCACTGATTGTCGGGGTTGCGCAGATCGGCGCATTGATCCCCGGCGTATCGCGCTCGGGTTCGACGCTGACCGCTGCGCTGTTCCTCAACTTCAAGCGTGAAGAAGCCGCGCGCTTTTCATTCCTGCTGGGCCTGCCCGCCATCGCGCTGGCCGGTTTGAAAGAGCTGTGGGTGCTGCTGCACGCCGACATGCCCGCCCACGCCTGGCCGCATTTGCTCTTCGGCCTGGTGGTGGCAAGTATCTCGGCGTTCTTCGCGATCTGGGGCCTGATGAAGTTCCTGGAGCGGTTCTCCACCTGGCCGTTTGTGATTTATCGCGCGCTGCTGGGAGTCTTCTTGATTGTGGCGGTCAGCACCGGGTTGCTCAGTTAAGACCCCGGTTGACGGTCGGCCAGCTCTTCAAGCAAATCGGCCGAAGGCACAAAAAACAGGCCGCCGGTCACGGCGGTACTGAAGTCCAGCAAGCGGTCGTAGTTGCCGACCGGGCGGCCGACGAACATGTTTTCCAGCATCAACTCCAAGGGCTGCGGCGAGCGCGCGTAGCCGATAAAGTAGGTGCCGAACTCGCCGGCGCCTGGGCGGCCAAAGGGCATGTTGTCGCGCAGGATTTTTACTTCTTCGCCGTTTTGGTCGGTGATCACGGTCAGGGCGCTGTGGGAGTTGCTCGGTTTGGTCTCTTCATCCAGCTCGATGTCGGCCAGTTTGGTACGCCCGATCACTTTCTCCTGCGCTTCCACCGTCAGCTCGTTCCAGGCGCTCATGTTGTGCAGGTACTTCTGCACCAGCACGTAGCTGCCGCCTTCAAATTCCGCGTCTTCATCGCCGACGATGGTAAAGCCGACGGCCTTGCGCCCCACCGGGTTCTCGGTGCCGTCGACAAAACCGATGATGCTGCGCATATCGAAGTAACGGAAACCCTGGACCTCATCCACCACCTTGACGCTGTCGCCCAGGGCCACCATCAACTGCGTGGCCAATTCGAAGCACAGGTCCATCTGCTCGGCGCGGATATGCAGCAGGATATCGCCGGGCGTCGACGGCGCCATGCGCCCTGGCACGCCGAACTCGCGAAACGGGTGCAAGGCCGCCGGGCGTGGCCCGCCGAACAGCCGGCTCCAGGCATCCGAGCCGAACCCGCAGACGCAGGTCAGGTTGCCCGCCGGCACGCGCTTGCCCACCGAACGCACCAGCCCGGCGATATCGCCGCACCAGGCGCGCACCTGGTCTTCACTGCCGGGAGCGACGGTTGCAACCATGAAGATCGCGCTGCTGGTGATGGGATGGCAGACGGACTGCGGCTCAAGAGGTGGCTGAACAGGGCAAGTCTTCATGATGAAAGTCCACAGGCTAAGGGCGGTTTTAACCCGCGCAGATTAGCAGATCATCGCTGGCAGCTCTCCCACACCTGGCGAATCAGGGTCTTCAGCTTCAGCGCCTCGGCCCAGCGGTCGCTGATTTCACCGCCGTTTGCATCCGTGATTGCATAGGGCGGCGGGCCCAGCTCACAGGTGAACGACAGGCTATTGGGCGCATCGGGCCGGGCCAGCCAGTCTTCAATCCCGTAGCGCCACCAACCGGTAAAGCGTTCTACCCAGGCCTGGTGTTGGGGGAAACCCACAGAGACCTGCACCTGTTCACTGCTGGCCACTCGCCCGTGAAAGCCCCAGCTGTGGCGCAATATCGTGCGTATCTGCTCGTCGTCCTCGAACGCGCCCGGTTCCGGTAACTCCCGGCCGACGACGTAATGGGACAGGTCGGCGAGCAGTTTCAGGTCGGGCATCTGTGCGAGCAGGGCGAGGGTAAACAGCAGGTCGTTGGTAAGGCGGTAGCGATGGGTTTCCAGCAGGATCGGAAAGTCCACCTGTTCGGCCAGGCGCTGCCAGCCTTCGACCAGGCGGGCCGCCTCGGCCAGCGTGCGCGGGCGCACATCGGCCTGCAGGGTGAGGTGGTGGCAGCCGTAGCGGCTGATCACATCCAGCACGGCGGCCAGGTCATCCACCGATTGCGGGAACAGTTGGCCTTCGATCTGCAAGCCCCTGGCGCTGGCGGCAGCGTGCAGGCGCGCGACCTCGGCGGGTTTCCAGTAATGATCGGTGATGCCGTCGAAGCCGGCGGCGGCGATGCGATCGAGCTGAGCTTCCAGCGGCCCGGGTTCGGTCTGCATGGCCCAGAGGGATTGGAACACCAGCAATTGGCGCATATCAGCCTCGCAGCAAATGTTTAAGGGAAACATCCGGGTCGGCCAGGTCGGCCGTATTGAGTGCAATGCACGCGCTGATCAAGCGTTCGCACAGCTTGATGTCCTTGGCCACGCCATTGCCGAGCGCCCAGCCGCAAGCGCCTTGCAAATGCCCGTCGGTATCCAGGTGGAACAACAGCAAACCACCGCTCGGCAGTGCGCGGCTGACCGTCAGCGGGGTCATCACGCCAACGGTCTGCAAGCCCCAGTCGTACTGGTCGGACCAGAAACCCGGCAGCGCCTCGAACGGCAACTCCCGGCCCAGCATATTCAGGGCGGCGTGACGGCCTTGGGCTTCGGCATTGCGCCAGGTTTCCTGGCGTTGATACAGGCCACCCAGGCGAAACTCACACACATCGCCCGCCGCATAAATGTTCGGCGCACTGGTGCGCAGTTGCGCATCGACGCGAATGCCCTGCCCCACTTCCAGCCCCGCCGCTGCAGCCAGTTCGAGATTGGGTTGCATGCCAATGCCGACCACCACCCGATCACACGGCAAGCGCTGCCCATCGACCAGTTGCACCGCGTCGGCGTCGATGGATTCGAGTGCCACATTCAAGCGCACCTCAACGCCTTGCTGGCGGTGCAAATTCAGCAGCGCTGCGCTGATCACCGGCGGCAACACCCGGCCCGCCAAGCGTGGGCCAGCTTCAAGCACCGTGACCTGGCAGCCCAGGCCGCGCGCGGTCGACGCCACTTCCAGGCCGATAAAACCACCGCCGACCACCACCAGCCGCGTGCCGGGGCGCAAGGCGTCGCGCAGGGCCAGCGCCTCATCATGGGTGCGCAGGTAAAGCACGTTCGCCTGCTCCACAGGCCAGCGTCGCGCCCGGCCGCCGGTGGCCAGCAGCACACCGGCAAAGTCCAGCCATTGGCCGTCAGCCAGTTGCAGCCGGTGCTGGTGCGGCTCCAGGCGCGTAACCGGGTTGCCGACGATATGTTCGATGCCCAGCGCCTCCATGCGCTGGCCGTCACACAGGCTGCAACCCGCCAGGTCCGTGCTGCCTTGCAGCAAGCCCTTGGATAATGGCGGGCGCTCGTAGGGCAAGTGCGGTTCATCGCCGATCAGGATCAGGCGCCCGGTGTAGCCTTCTTCGCGCAAGGTCAGCGCCGCACGGCCACCGGCATGGCCGGCGCCGACGATGATCAGGGGGGCGTTCATGCTCACGCCGTCACGGCGAGCAGAACCCGCCCCGCTTCGACTCGCACCGGGTAGGTCTTGAGGTTGACGCACACTGGCGCGCCGAGGGCCTTGCCGGAGCGGTAATCAAAGCGCCCGTTGTGCTTGGGGCACTCGATCACGTGGTCCATCACCAGGCCGTCGGCCAGGTGGATTTTCTCGTGGGTGCACAGGCCGGCAGTGGCAAAAAACTCGTTCTCGGCCGAGCGATACACCGCGTAAGTGTGCGGCCCATGGTCGAAGCGCAGCACGTCTTCTTCGTCTATCTCGCCCACGGCGCAGACGTCGATCCATTGATCGTTCATGGCGTTGTTCTCTCTATGCATGGCCTTCCTAGTGGCGAGCGAGCTTGCTCGCGCCGGGCTGCGAAGCGGCCCCAAGGTCGGCAGTCGAGTATTGTCTGAAAGAATGCGGTGGTTTTTATTGGGGCTGCTGCGCAGCCCAGCGCGAGCAAGCTCGCTCGCCACTGTGAGTGGGGCGCTGCACGAAGTAGGTCGGATCGCTGCGCTGCTTCCAGATCGTCGGCAGGATTTCCTTGTACGCCTCAAGAATATTCGCGTACGGCGGCGGGCAGTCGCTGCGGATCTCTTCGTGCAGTTGCGCCAAGGCGTGGTACGGCACCATCGGGTACATGTGGTGTTCGAGGTGGTAGTTCATGTCCATGTAGATAAAGCGCAGCACGCGATTCATGTAGATGGTGCGGCAGTTGCTGCGATGGTCCAGCACATCCTCGGCCAGGCCCACATGCTGGGTGAGGCCGAACAGGTAGCCGAGCCAGGCGCCATACAGGCTCGGCAGGCCGACCAGCATCAGTGGCAGCCAGCTGTGCAGGTACAACGCGGTGCCGATCACCAGCGCATAAATGCCGACCCAGATCCGCGCAGCGCGGAACACCTTGGGCCATTCGGACTCGGGGATAAAGTCCTGTTCCTGGGCGCTCATCTTGCCGATCGCATGGCGCGCCACGCCGCTGAAGGTTTTCCAGGCCAGCGGCAGGTTGAACAGGCTCAGGCCCATCATCAACAGGCTCGGCGGGCGCGGCTCGACGATCTCCGGGTCACGCCCGACCACGATGGTGTCGGTGTGGTGCCGCGCATGGCTCCAGCGCCATACATGCGGCTCGAAAATGCACATGAAACTCGCCACTTGGTACAGCCCATCATTCATCCAGCGGGTCTTGAAGGCGGTGCCGTGGCCGGTCTCATGCCAACGCGGGTTGGACGCGGTGCCGTAGAGCACGCCGTAAGCCATAAAGAACGGCACGCAGGCCCACGAGCCCCAGAACCAGTAGCCGCCAAAACCCGTAACCAGCAGCGCCGACACCCACAGGGCCGTATCGAGCAACGCCGGGCCGTCGAGGCGCTGCATCAGTTCTTTCATGCGTTTGCGCGAGATCGGCGATTGATACCAACTGGCCGAGACCAGCCCCTTCTCTGCGGCGCGGGCAGCTTCCGGACCGGTGAGGCTGTAGTCGCGCCGGGCGCGGTGAGGCGTGTGTTCAGGCATTGTTATTGTTCTCCGCAAGCGTTGGGTAACAGGTGCTTTGCGAACCAACCATAGAGCGCGGATAAATCCGCCTCAAGGCCTTGAATCCATTCCCTATCAAGCTATCATCCAGGCCCAGCGAGGCTTGATAGTTTTCTATCAAGACGCTTGAGAGGCCTGTCATGAATAATAAACGCCCGACCATCGCCACTGTCGCCGCCCAGGCAGGCTTGAGTGTGGCCACCGTCGACCGCGTACTCAACGCCCGTGCGCCGGTGAATCCGCAGACCGCCGAGCAAGTATTCCAGGCCGCCGAAGCCGTGGGTTATTTTGCCGCACGGCTGATCGGCCAACGCATTCGTGAGCGGCGCCCCACCTACCGTTTCGGCATCCTGCTGCTGGGCACCGCCCAAGCGTTTTACGCCAACCTGGCGCAGTCGATCAGCACGGCCGCGCAGCAGCACGCTACAGCCAACCTGACCTGCCAGTTCGACTACATTCTCGACCGCACGCCCAGTGCCATCGCTACGCAAATCGAGCAACTGGCGGTGCAATGCGACGCGCTCGCCGTCGTCAGCTTCGCCCACCCGTTGATCAACGCCACACTGGCGCAAGTGCGCGAAGCCGGCGTGCCGGTGGTTGCGCTGCTCTCGGATATCCACGAACAAGCCTTGGAGCCGTATGTGGGCCAGGATAACCACGTGGTCGGGCGCACCATGGGCTGGCTGCTGGCGCGCACCTGCGGCGCACGCAAAGGCAGCGTCGGCATCCTGTTGGGCGGCCATCGCTTTCTCGGCCACCAGGCGCGGGTTGAAGGCTTGCACAGTTACCTGGCCGAGCATGCGCCGGGGCTCAAGCCGCTGGAACCGCTGATCAACCTGGACAACAGCGACATCACTGAAGAAGCCACCCTCGACCTGCTCACCCGCCACACCGACCTGCGCGGCCTGTGCGTGGTGGGCGGCGGCGGTGACGGCGTGATCAATGCCCTGGCGCAGCTGCCCAAACGGCCGGCGCTGTGCTGCATTTTGCAGGAGTCCACCGCGTTGTCGCGTGAGGCGCTGAGCCGAGGTTTGATTGATGTGGTGATGGACTCGCAGCCTCGGCAGACGGCGACCGCGCTGATCGAATTACTGGTGGAGTTGCAGGCCGCCGAGGCCTTCGATCCACTGCGGCACAGAGTGCATATCCCACCGCAGATCGTGACCTCGGAGAACCTGTCCAACTGATACACAACGATCAAAAACTGGCCCACCGCAATCGCAGGCAAGCCAGCTCCCACAGTTTGATCGAGTTTCAGTCCAAAATCGGTGTATTTCAACCGCCTCGGCCAGCGCAACGTGTGGGTGCAGTTCGAGCAGCGCTACAAATAGTTTGGAAGAATATGGAGGTCCAAAGGTGGGAGCGGGCTTGCCCGCGATAGCGGTGGGTCAGTTGCAAATTTATCGACTGACACTCCGTCATCGCAGGCAAGCCAGCTCCCACAATTTGCCCGGGTTTCAGTCCAGATCGGTGGCGTCGTGGCGCTCAGCCAGTTGCTCCTCAGGTGCCCCGGACACCCGATTCACCCGCCGCCCACGCTGCACCGCCGGACGTGCTTCAATCGCCTCGGCCCAGCGCAGCACGTGCTTGTACTCGTGCACCGACAAAAACTCCGCTGACGCGCCGTACAAACGGCCTTTGACCAAGCCGCCATACCACGGCCAGATCGCAATATCGGCAATGGTGTACTCATCGCCGGCAATGTACTTACTCACCGCCAGGCGCTGGTCGAGCACGTCCAGTTGACGCTTGGTTTCCATGGCGAAGCGATTGATCGGGTATTCCATCTTGCTCGGCGCATAGGCGTAAAAATGCCCGAAGCCGCCGCCCAGGTACGGCGCGCTGCCCATCTGCCAGAACAGCCACGACAAACACTCAGCCCGCGCAGCAGGCTCGGTGGGGAAGAACGCGCCAAATTTCTCGGCCAGGTAGTGCAGGATCGCACCCGACTCGAATACGCGAATCGGCGTGTCACCACTGTGGTCCATCAACGCCGGGATCTTGGAGTTGGGGTTGACTGCCACAAAGCCGCTGCCGAACTGGTCGCCATCGCCGATCTTGATCAGCCACGCGTCATATTCCGCGCCGCTGTGCCCCAGGGCCAGCAGCTCTTCGAGCAGGATGGTGACCTTCTGCCCATTCGGCGTGGCCAGGGAATACAGCTGCAACGGGTGTTTGCCGACCGGCAGTGCTTTGTCATGGGTCGCACCGGCAATGGGTCGGTTGATGCTGGCGAAAGTGCCGCCACTTTCGGTGTCCCAGGTCCACACCTTCGGGGGTAGGTAGTCGGTCATGCTCACTTCTCCTTGATTTGAGTACTGTTCGATGCAGCCAGTTGGGCCACGTTCCATCCGCCGCCCAGCGCCTTGATCAGGCCCACATTAGCGCTTAATTGCTGGGTTTGCAGTTGCAGCACACTGCGCTTGGCTTCCAGCGCAGCCACTTGGGCGGTGACCACATCCAGATAGGCCACGGCGCCCTGGCGATAACGCGAGGTCGACAGGTCTTCGGCGTATTGCGCGGCAGCGGCCGCGTCACGCTGGTCATCCAGGGCACTGCCCAGGCCCGCGATCTGCGACAGGTTGTCTTCCACTTGCTCGAAAGCGCCCAGCACCACGCCGCGGTATTTAGCCGCGGCTTCGTCAGTGGCGGCCTTGGCAATATCCACCTGGGCCTGGCGCGCGCCGCCATCAAAGATTGTGCCGACCAGCGACGGGCCGATGGCCCAGAACAGGTTGGGTGCGCTGAGCAAACGGGCAAACTCGTCACTCTGATAGCCGCCCTGGGCGCTCAAGGTGATCTGCGGGAACCATGCGGCCTTGGCCACGCCGATCCGCGCATTGGCCGACGCGATGCGACGCTCGGCAGCGGCAATATCCGGGCGGCGTTGCAGCAGGCTCGACGGCACGCCCGTGGGCACGTTGGGCAAGGCAATCGGCGCCACATTCACGGCGACGGTATAGGTTGAGGCGGACTCCCCCAGCATCGCCGCAATCGAATGCTCCAACACCGCCCGTTGCACCAGGCTCTGGTTCAATTGCGACTTGACCGTCGACAGCTGCGTGCGCGCCCGCGCCACGTCCAGCCCGGACACGATCCCGCCGCCGTGCAAGCCTTCGGTCAGGCTAAGGGCTTTGGTGTAGGCGTCGCGGGTCTGTTCCAGCAGTTGGTTCTGCCAGTCGATACCGCGCAGGCGGATGTAACTGTCAGCCAATTGCGCTTGCAGGCTCAGGCGTACCGACGCCAGGTCGGCCCTGGCCGCCTCCGAGTCACTGGTGCCGGCCGCAACCGTGTCGCGCACGCGGCCCCACAGGTCGACTTCATAATCCACCTCCAGGCCCAATGTCGCGGAGTTATAGACGTCCGGCGAGGTGGCCGAGCGCAGCGGTTTGGTGCCCGACTGGCGAATACGCTGGCCGCTGCCGATGGCCGAGAGCTTGGGGAACAGCCCCGAACGGTCCTGGGCCAGGAACCCCTGGGACTGCTGGTAATGCGCGAGTGCCGCGCTCAGGTCCGGGTTGTTTTTCAGCAACTGCTGCTGCATCGCATCCAGCTGCGGGTCGTTGTAGATGCGCCACCAGCCGTCTCGGTTGGCCTGGTCGTCGGGCGCGCCGACCGTCCACGGGCCTTGGGTGTGAAACTGCGCGGCGACAGGTGTTTGCGGCACTTCAAGCGGCGGCGCCAACGAGCAGGCACCCAGGCTCAAGGTGGCGAGCAGGCCCAGCAGGTTGCGCTTAGCCATGGGGTTTGGCCTCGACGGAAGCGGCAGCCAATTGCACCGAATCATCATCGGCCAGGCCATCCGGCGGCGTATCGATCACGCGGTCAGCCGCTTGCAGGCCGCTGGCGATCTCCACGCTGTCGCCAAAGTCACGGGCGATGGTGACGGTCTTGAAGTGCACATGGTCCTGGCTGTCGAGGGTGGCGACGCGCATACCCTTGTCATCGAACACCAGGGCACTGGACGGTACGCGCAGCACGTCGGCCTGCACCGGCAAATCAAACTGCACGCTGGTGTAGCCACCGGGCAGCAGGCGGCCGCCGGGGTTGTCCACCAGCAGTTGCACCAAGGTGCTGCCGGACGCGGCGTTGACCGCATCGGCAGTGGCGATCACCTTGCCGGTAAAGGTTTCGCCGCGATACTCCGGCACGCTCAGGCGCGCCGTAGTGCCTTCGCGAATCTGTGGCGAGAAGGTCTGCGGCACCTGCACATACACGCGCAGACGGCTGACCTCGGCCACCGCAAACAGCTCTTTGCCGGCGGTGCCGCCAGCGCTGATCAACGCGCCCACGTCGGTACTGCGCGCGGTGACCACACCGGCAAACGGCGCGACCAGATGCTGGAAGCCCTTGGTCGCCACCAACTGCTCGACATTGGCTTTGGCCGCCGTCACTTTGGCCTGCTTGGCGGTCAGGTCGCCGGTGCGCTCGTCGACGTCCTGGCGCGACACCGAGTCGGTCGCGAGCATCGCTTGCCAGCGCTTGGCGGTGGTGTCGGCCAGGTGTTCATCGGCCTGGGCCGAGGCCAAAGTGGCGCGAGCTTGCAGCAGTTGCTGGTCGAGTTCCGGGGTGTCGATTTCGGCCAATACCTGGCCGGCTTTGACGCGCGTGCCGATGTCGACATTCCAGGATTTCAGGTAGCCATTGACCCGGGCAAAGATCGACGCCCGCGAATAGGCTTCCATGCGCCCCGGCAAGTTGAGGACCGGGCCTTGCGCTTGCACCACCGGCTTGACCAGGTTGACGCTGGGCAGTGCCTGGGCGTCGGTCCAGGTCTTGAGGTCACGGGACTCACTGGCACGCACGCTCAGGCCGACACCGACGATGACCACCACCGTCACCCCGCCCACGATCAGCCACAGCAGGCCACGGGACGGCTTTTTTTCAGCAATAGAAACGGACATGTCAAACCCCTTGGGAAACGGTAGTCGCCAGCGTGGCGTGTTGGCGACGCCCGTGGACCAGACTGAAAATCAATGGCACCAGAATCAACGTGGCGATGGTGGCAAACGCCAGCCCGCCGATCACCGCACGGCCGAGCGGCGCGTTCTGCTCGCCGCCCTCGCCCAGGCCCAAAGCCATGGGCGCCATGCCGATAATCATCGAGATGGCGGTCATCAACACCGGCCGCAGCCGCGTGTAACCGGCCTCCAGCGCGGCCTGCACGGCATCGCCATGCACGGCCAGGCGCTCACGGCAGAAGCTCACCACCAGGATGGCGTTGGCGGTGGCCACGCCCATGCACATGATCGCCCCCGTCAAGGCGGGCACCGACAGCGGCGTATGCGTGACAAACAGCATCCACACAATGCCCGCCAATGCCGCCGGCAACGCGGTAATGATCACAAACGGGTCGGCCCAGGACTGGAAGTTGACCACGATCAGCAGATAGATCAGCACCACTGCGCCCAACAGGCCGAACAGCAAGCCACTGAAGGCCGCGTTCATGGTCTGCACCTGGCCCTGCAAAATCACCTTGGAGCCGGTCGGTACTTCACCGGCGTGGGCCGCGATGATTTTCTGGATATCGGCGGCGACGCCACCCAAATCGCGGTCCTGAATCGCCGTCAGCACCTCAACCACCGGCTGGATATCCGACTGGCTGAACACCGAACTGCTGTGGCTGCGCTGGATATTCGCCAGGCCGCCCAAGGTCTGGTCGGTGGCCGCGCCATTGCTGCCGCTCAGCGGCAAGTTGTGCAGTGCGGCCAGGCTTTCCAGGTTGTATTGCGGGGTTTGCATCACGATCGGGTAGGAAATGCCGTTGGCCGGGTTCAACCAGAACGTCGGCGCCACCTGGCTGGAGCCGGCAAGGTTGACCACAAGGCTGTTGGTGACATCACGCTCGGTGAGGCCGACCAACTGCGCACGGGTGCGGTCCACGTCGATATTGAACGTCGGCAATTGCCGCGACTGCTGGATGCGCGCATCCACCACCCCCGGCACCCGGCGAATATCACGCAGCAACGCGCTGGCATAGGTGAAGTTGCCCGCCAGGTTATTGCCGGTGATTTGCAGATCGATCGGTGCCGAAGACCCGAAGTTGAGGATCTGCCCGACAATGTCCGAGGCCGGGAACGAGAACACCGCGCTCGGGAATTCCCGTGGCAGGGTTTCGCGCAATTGGCGCATGTACTCGGCCGTCGGGCGATGGCCCTCGTTCAGGCTGATCTGGATATCGGCGTCCTGGGAACCCACGGTGCCGGTGTTGTTGTACACCACGTTGATACCGCTGATGGACAGGCCGATGTTGTCGACCAAGGCTTTGAGCTCCTGGGCCGGGACTTTGCGCCGAATCGCGTTTTCGATGTCGGCGATCAGGTGCGCATTACTCTCCACCCGTGTGCCCACCGGAGCGCGGACGTGCAACAGGATCAGCCCGGAATCGACCTCGGGGAAGAAGTTGCGGCCCAGGAACGGCACCAGTGCAAACGACACGGCGACAAACGCCAGCAGGCCAATCACCACCGCGCGACGATGGTGCAAGGCGCTGTGCAACACGCTGTGGTAACGCTCGCGAAAGGCTTCAAAACGCTTCTCGAAACCGCGCTGGAAATTCACCAGCGGGTTGCGCGACGGCGCAGGCCCGTGCTCGCCATGCACATGCGGCTTGAGCAGGTAGTTGGCCAATGTCGGCACCAGGGTCCGCGACAGCAGGAACGAGGCGATCATGGCAAAGATCACCGCTTCGGCCATCGGCACGAACAGGAAGCGCGCCACACCATCAAGGAAGAACATCGGCACAAACACGATGCAGATACACAGCAGCGAGACAAACGCCGGCGTCACGATCTGCGCCGCCCCGTCGAGGATTGCCGTCTGCACCGGCTTGCCCTGCTCCAGGTGCCAGTTGATGTTTTCGATGGTTACCGTGGCGTCGTCCACCAGAATGCCCACGGCCAGCGCCAGGCCGCCGAGGGTCATGATATTCAGGGTTTCGCCGAGGGCCGAAAGCGTGGCAATCGAGGCCAGGATCGCCAATGGAATCGAGGTGGCAATGATCACCGTCGAACGCCAACTGCCGAGGAACAGCAAAATCATCAGGCTGGTCAGCGCCGCCGCGATCAAGCCTTCACGGGCCACGCCGCTGATGGCCGAGCGCACGAACAGCGACTGGTCGCCGATCAAATCGATATTCAAGTTGGGCGGCAACGCAGCCTTGTTGTCGGCAAGCTTTTCCTTGATCCCGGCGATCACGCCCAAGGTCGACGCCGAACCGGTCTTGAGCACCGGCAGCAGCACCGAGCGGTTGCCGTTCACATGCACGATGTTGGTTTGCGGCGGGTTGCCGTCGCGCACGGTGGCCACGTCACGGATCAGCACGGTGGTGCCGTCGGCGGTCTTGATCGGCAGGTTTTCCAGGTCATGGAAATCCGACGGTGAGTTGTTCAGTTGCAGGTTGAATTCGTAGCTGCCGATCTTCTGGGTGCCTACCGGGGTGATCAGGTTCTGCGTGGCCAGGGCAGTGGCGACGTCCTGTGCCGACAGGCCACGGGCTTGCATGCGCGCCGAATCGAGGTCGATCTGTACCTGCCGGCTCTTGCCGCCAAACGGGTATGGCAGTGCTGCGCCGGGCACGCTGGTGAGCATCAGGCGCACCTGGTTCAGGCCGATATCACCCAAGCGCTGTTCGCTCAGCCCCGGCCCAGAGAGTGCAAGCTGCACAATCGGCACGGTGGAGGCGCTGTAGTTGAGCACCAGCGGCGGCACGGTGCTGGGCGGCAATTGCCGCAGGATCGCCTGGGACACCGACGTCACCTGGGCGTTGGCGGTGCTGATGTTGACGCCGGGCTGGAAGAAGATCTTCACAATCCCGTAGCCGTTCATCGACTGCGCTTCGATATGGCGAATGTCGTTCACAGTGGTGGTCAGCACCCGCTCGAACGGCGAGGTGATGCGCCCGGCCATCTGGTCTGGCGGCAAACCGGTGTACTGCCAGATCACCGCAATCACCGGAATGCGGATTTCCGGGAAGATGTCCGTCGGCGTGCGCCAGGCTGCCAGCGGCCCGACGATCAGGATGAAAATGGCCAATACCACAAAGGTATAGGGGCGCAGCAAGGCGATGCGCACGAGGTTGAGCATAGGAGGTGATCCAGACAGGAGATTGTTTGATCAAGCAGGCTTCGCCATGCCGTTTTCCCGCCTCGCCCCATGCACGTCCTGGGGTTTTTGTAACGACATCCCGGTCACAAAGAGGCATATGCCACGATATCGAACTTAGTGGCATACGCAACTAATTTGTTTCAAGCTGTCTCAGTTTTCATCTGGAACGTCAGTTCGGTCCGAAAGGCCTTGTCCTGACAGGTCGCGCAGGCATAATCAGCCGCGTCGTGTTTTGTATCAGAGAGTATCTGCCCTTGAAATCTGCCCCGCCTTGCTCCGAGAGCCCCAGCGCCTGCGTCAACGGTGCCGTGCGCCGCACCTCGCGCCGCCTGGGCCAGATCTATGACGAAGCGTTCGCGCCCTGCGGGCTCAAAGCCACGCAATACGCGCTGCTCAACCGCATCGCCAAGGCCGGCACGCCGAAAATGGGCGAGCTGGCACAAACCCTGGTGATGGATTTGTCCGCGCTCGGCCACACGCTCAAACCGCTGGTACGTGACGGCCTGGTGGAGCTGCGCGTGGACGAACTCGACCGGCGTACCCGGCGCGTGCTGCTGACCGAACAAGGCAAGCGCACCCACCTGGCGGCCAAGCGTATTTCCACGCAAATGGCCGAACGCTTCGATCAGGCATTCGGCCGTGAAGCGGCGGCGCAACTGCGCCAGACCCTGGACTTTATCGCCTCCGACGAATTTGCCCGCACCTTGTTGGCCAAGGACGCCTAAGCGACCCACCGTGACAGTGAAAATGCACCACTGGCGCGCAGCTTTACCCAATGGTTGCTGATGCATTTGCAGGTAGACCCGACATGAGCGACAGACTTGAAGACATCCTCACCGAGCACTTGAACGTGGTGTTCTGCGGCATCAACCCCGGCAAAGGCTCCGCCGCCTTGGGCCTGCACTTCGCCAACCGCAGCAACCGCTTCTGGCGCACGTTGCACCTGGCCGGCTTCACGCCCCATGAAATTCACCCCGAAGAGGGGCGCACCTTGCTCGACTACCACTGCGGCCTGACCACACTGGTGGAGCGTCCGACGGCGAGTGCGGGGGAATTGGCGCGGCATGAATTCAACGACGCCGCGGTTGCGTTTGAGCAAAAAATCCGCCGCTGGCAGCCACGCTTCGTGGCCTTTCTGGGCAAGGTCGGTTATAGCGCCGTGTCCGGCCAACGCGAGGTTGCCTGGGGGTTGCAGCCGCTGTTGTTGGGCGGCGCAGCGGTATGGGTGTTGCCCAACCCCAGCGGGCGCAATTTGGCGTTCAACCTGGAGCAGTTAGTGGATGCCTATCAGCAACTGCGCAAGGCCATTGCGCAGGACAATCATGTGCCCTTAATCTCCTGATCCCATCACCTGAAAGCAACGGAGGCTTCATGAAACTGATAGGCATGCTTGACTCGCCTTACGTACGCCGCGTGGCAATTTCCCTGGACCTGTACGGCGTGGCGTTTGAACATCAGTCGGTGTCGGTGTTCAGCACCTTCGAGCAGTTCCACGCGATCAACCCGGTGGTCAAGGCGCCGACCCTGGTGCTGGACGACGGCACCTTGCTGATGGACTCCAGCCTGATCCTGGATTATTTCGAAGCCCAGGCCCCCACCGACAAGAAGCTGCTGGCACAAGCGCCTGGCGCCCGCGCCCACGAACTGCACCTGCTCGGGCTGGCCCTGGCGGCCTGCGAGAAAACCGTGCAGATCGTCTATGAGGACAATCTGCGCCCGGCAGAAAAACGCCATGAACCGTGGATAGACCGCGTGACCGGTCAACTGTTGGCCGCCTATTCGCTGCTGGAAAAGCACCTTGCCCAAACCACCGACGCGCCACTGACCCAGGCGGCGCTGACCGCGGCAGTCGCGTGGTCGTTCACCCAACTCAAACTGCCGTCGGTGCTCGACCCCAAGGCATTCCCTAACCTGCAACGTCACGCCGACCAACTGGAACAGCACCCGGCGTTCAAGCGCTACCCCATCGAGTAGCAGGCCTAGACCCAGCCGCCATCCACAATAAAGTTCTGCGCCGAACACATCGCCGAGGCATCGGAGGCGAGAAACAACGCCATATTGGCGATGTGTTCCGGCAGTACGCTGCCGGGCAGGCACTGGCTGCGGCTGATCAGCTCCTTGGCCGCATCATCGACCCACATTGCCAATTGTTTTTCGGTCATGACCCAACCGGGCACCAGGGTATTCACGCGAATATGGTTCGGCCCCAGCTCACGTGCCAGGGCGCGGGTCATGCCATGGGCCGCCGCCTTGCTGGCGGCGTACACCGGGTAGCCAGCAGACGCCATCATCCACCCCACCGAGCCCAGGTTGATGATCGCCCCGCCACCAGCGCGTTTCATCATCGGCACCACGGCCTTGGCAGCAAAGAACGCGTGCTTGAGGTTGACCGCGATCAGCCTGTCGAACATCGCCGAATCGACTTCTTCCAGGGTGTGACGCACATCGTTGGCCGCGTTATTGACCAGTACGGTGATCGGCCCCAACGAGTGCTCAAAGCGTTCGATCGCCGCTTTATAGGCGATTTCATCGGTGATGTCGCAACACACGAACTCAACCTTGTAGCCCTGGGAATGCAGCAGCGCGGCCAGCCGCTCACCCTGGCTTTGCGCCCGGTCCACAAAACCCACCTTGGCGCCCTGCGCGGCGAACGCGCGCACCAGGAATTCGCCGATGCCTGAGGCACCACCGGAAACCAGAACGGTCTTACCCTCAAGGTCGGGGTAAACAGCCTGCTGAGTGGTCATATAAAGGTTGCCTCACTTAATTAGTCTTATTTTATTTTGCAAACAGGCCGTAAAAGGCTATAAATCTGCTGCTGCAACGACAAAATATCGCACATTAGTAGAACTATTCCACTGAAAACAACAAAAGGAAGTTCGACCATGAAGCACCCTCGTCACCTGCTTTCCGGCCTCGCCTTGTCCCTGCTGATTGCCAGCGGCGGCGCCCAGGCTGCGGGCCTCACCAGCGAACACAAACCCTTCGGTAAAACAAATGACGGCACCGCCGTCGAGCAGTACATCTTGCGCAACAGCCACGGCATGCAAGCCACGGTGATCACCTACGGCGGCGTGTTGCAGTCACTGCACGTGCCGGATAAAAACGGCAAGGTCGATGACGTGGTACTGGGTTTTGATGACGTGCAGGGCTATCAGAGCGGCACGGCGTTTTTTGGCGCGACCATCGGGCGCTTCGGCAACCGCCTGGCGGGCGGTGCGTTTGAGCTTGATGGCAAGCGCTATCAGGTGCCGCTCAACGACGGGCCAAATTCGCTGCACGGCGGCGCCCAGGGGTTTGACAAGCACGTTTGGCAAGCCGAACCCGTCAAGGGCAAGGACTCGGTCGGCGTC
The DNA here is from genome assembly GCF_044218855.1 of Pseudomonas sp. B19125. Taxonomy (NCBI): domain Bacteria; kingdom Pseudomonadati; phylum Pseudomonadota; class Gammaproteobacteria; order Pseudomonadales; family Pseudomonadaceae; genus Pseudomonas; species Pseudomonas sp. B19125. Next base: position 3,162,055 of record NZ_CP162589.1, on the reverse strand, counting down.
AAGCTCAGCTACCTGTCCAAGGACGGTGAAATGGGCTTCCCTGGCAACCTTAAAACCGAGGTCACCTACAGCCTCAACGATAACAACGAACTGCATATCGACTACAAAGCCAGCACCGACAAACCCACCGTGCTCAACCTCACCAACCACAGCTATTTCAACCTGGCAGGCGCGGGCAACGGCGACATTCTCAAGCAGGTCGCGACCTTGCATGCCAGCCATTACACACCGGTAAATGCCACCCTGATTCCGACCGGCGAGCTGGCACCGGTCAAGGGCACGCCGATGGACTTTCTCAAACCCACGCCGATCGGCCAGCACATCAAGGACGAGCATCCGCAGCTTAAATTTGCCGAGCCGAAACAAGGCGGGTTTGACTTCAACTGGGCGCTCGACACCCAGGGCGATATCAAGCAACTCGCCGCCGAAGTACACGACCCTGCGTCTGGCCGGCGTTTGAAGCTCTACACCAGCGAGCCTGGGGTGCAGTTCTACACCAGCAACTTCCTCGATGGCACGGTGAAGGGCAAAGCAGGCAAGACGTATCAGCACTGGAGTGCTTTTACCCTCGAAACCCAGCACTTTCCCGATGCGCCCAACCAGCCCAAGTTTGCTTCGACTCGGTTGAATCCTGGGCAGACTTATAGCCAGAACACTGTGCTCAAGTTTTCTGCCGACTGAGTGTTGGTGCAACCGGGGTGCAGGAGCCGGCCCTCGCGACAGGCACCCCGGTTTTTCCTTGTGACCGGGGAGTGCCGGGGCAGTTTGAAGTCTTGGGCTGGCTCAGGGTTGCTGAGTACATATCCGTTGCTGCGGTAACGGCGGCCTATGGTTCCGCTCTTACAGCGGCTCACTTTTTGAAGGACCAAAAAGTAAGCAAAAAGTCCTCGCCCCAACACTCGGTGCCTCGCTGTGGCTCGGCATGCCCGCAATCCGACACTGATTTGGGGGGCCGCCGCCACGCGCCATCCATGGCGCGGGGCGGCTAAACCGGCATCCCTGCCGGTTTACCCCCCAAATCACTGTCAGATTCCGGCCATCGTGTTTAACGGGGCGATTTCAGATCAAGATCAAAAGCGCAGATCAAAAGACCGCTGACTTCGTCATCGAAAAGGATGTAAGAGCCGGAGCAACAGCAACAGCAACAGCAACAGCAACAGCAACAGCAACAGCAACAGCAACAGCAACAGCAACAGCAACAGCAACAGCAACAGCAACAGCAACAGCAACAGCAACAGCAACAGCAACAGCAACAGCAACAGCAACAGCAACAGCAACAGCAGAGCCATACTCGGTCAAAGGTGGGAGCTGGCTTGCCTGCGATAGCATCAACTCGGTGTGCCTGATGTACCGAGGTGTCTGCATCGCAGGCAAGCCAGCTCCCACAGAAAAGCAGCTCTTCAGTGTATGCAAATCCGCTTTTCGCTTTTGATCTAACCACTCAGGTCGGCTTTCAGGCCGCCGTGCTGTAGATCTTGATCTTGATCTGAGGCGCCCCGTTAACCACGATGGCCGAACGCAGGCTTGAATCCGTGGGTAACCCGGCAGGACGCCGGGTTAGCCGCGCTGGGCCAAGGATGGCCCATCGCGGCGGCCCACGGATTCAAGCCGGAGTGAGGGCACACCGAGCATTAGCGAGGTGCCGAGTGGTGGGGCGAAGACCTTTTGGTTACTTTTGGGGCGTTTTTCCTTGCAAAAGTGACCCGCCGTAAGGGCGGAACCATAAGTAGCCATTACCGAAGAAATGGATATGTACTCCGTCTGATCCAACCCCTCCCGCCAAGCCTACCTCATTGCCACAACCCAATCTTCGTCAGCTCTTGCTTGAAGTTCTCCCGTGTAATCAGCGTCACCTCGTCCATGGCCGTGTACTTGGGCGGCTCCGTCCCCTTGGTGACCCACTCATACATCATCAGCGCCGTGTTGTAGCCCTCGATATGCGGGCTAGGCAGCATCGAACCGAAAAATCCACTGTCAGCCTTTTTCAGTTCGCCAATGGCATCCGTACCATTGATGCCGATACCAATCACATTGGCCGCGGCAAAACCGGCCGTTTCGGTTGCGCGCACGCCACCGAGCACCGTGTTGTCGTTCATACCGCCGATAATCAGGTTCTTGGCACCGCTGGGCAGCTTGACCAGTGCCGAGTTGGTGGCGTCCATACTGCCCGGTACATCAAGCGTCTTGGCCGCGGTGAACAGAATGTGGTCTTTAGGAAAACCAGCATCTTCCAGGGATTTAACCGAACCGTCAGTGCGCTTTTTACCCGTGTCCAGTTCGTTAAAGGTATTGATCACCGCATAGGTGTCCTTCCAATCCCAACCGCGTTTTTTCGCCTCCGCCGCCATCGCCGCGCCCTGCTTCTGGCCCACTTCAAACGCGGCCATGCCCAGGTACGGCACGTCCTCCATGAAGTTGCCTTTGGCGTCGACAAAACGGTCATCCACCGCAATCACTTTCAGGCCGTTGGCCTTTGCCTTGGCAACGATGGCCGGGCCCAGCGACACATCCGGCGGGCAGATCACAAAGCCCTTGGCGCCGTTGGCCGCCAGGCTGTCGATGGCCGAGAGGGTTTTCTCGCCATCGGGCACGGCGATCTTGATCACGGTAAAGCCATGCTCCTTGCCGGCTTTTTCGGCAAACGCCCATTCCGTCTGGAACCACGGCTCTTCAGCCTGCTTGACCAAAAAACCAATCTTCACGGCTTCAGCGGCCTGCAACAGACCGCCCAAGCTCAGGGCCGACACCGCCACAGCGGCGCAGCACAGGGAACGCATACCTCGACGACGATTCATACGGGTGACTCCTTGTTATTGTTTTCAGGTCTTGGGTTTATCCGGCAAAGCGGTGACAGGGGGTGCCCGGCACATCGACCTCGATGGCCAGCACTGCGCCATCCAGCGGGTGATCGAGTGGGCTGGCGGCGCTGGTGATGTAGAGGGTGGTGAGGTTGGGGCCACCGAACACGCAACTGGTGGGGCGGCTCACGGGCAACTCGACAATGCGGTCGACCTCGCCGGCAGGCGTCAGGCGCAGCAAGCAACTGCCATCCCAACGGGCATTCCAGATATAGCCATCCGCGTCCATCGCCGAGCCATCCGGGCCACCACGCTCATGCGGGCCGAACCAGACCCGGGCAGGCTCGAGCTGACCCTCTGGCTTGACCGCATGCCGGTACAAAGTGCCGTCCAGGCTGTCGCCAAAATGCACGTGCGCGCCGTCATCGCTCCACACCAAGGTGTTGGGAATGCCCAGCCCTTGCAGCAGCGGCGTGACATGCGCGTTGGCATCGATCCGAAACAGGCCGCCGGAACGCCGCGTAATCGGCAGGTCTTCACCCTGCTCGCCAATGTTGTTCTGCATGGTGCCCAACCACAGGCGGCCCTGGGCATCGCAGCGCGCTTCATTGCCACGGTTACCCGGTTGCGGGTCGGCCACGCACAACAGCGTGAGGGCTTCGGTTTCCAGGTTCAGCCGGTACACGCCGCTGCTCAGCGTCACCAGTGCATCCCCGCTTTCACAGGGGATGAAGGCCGAGACGTGCTCGGGCAACTGCCAGATCTGCAACTGCCCGCCCATCAGGCGCAGCGCCTGCTTGCCGGCGATATTCACCCAATACAGCGCCTGGGTCGGCACGTCCCAGAACGGGCCTTCGCCCAGCTGCGCACGGTGCGCAGTGACTGCGGTACACGACATAAAACCTCCTGGTGTTACAGCGGGTCGCGCGATGGCGTGCCATCCACCAGCCGCTGGATACGCAACGGGTTGGCGTTTTTCAACGCGTCGGGCAGCAGGCTATCAGGGTAATTCTGCAAGCACACCGGGCGCAGGAAACGGTCGATGGCCAGGGTGCCGACCGAGGTGCCACGGGCATCGGATGTGGCCGGGTACGGCCCGCCGTGAACCATCGAATCACACACTTCCACGCCGGTCGGGTAGCCGTTGAGCAGGATGCGCCCGACTTTCTGCTCCAGCAGCGGCGTCAGTTCAGTGAAGTGCTGCAGGTCGGCCGGTTCAGCAATAAGCGTCGCGGTGAGCTGGCCGTGCAGACCGTGCAAGGCCGCGCTGAGCTGGGCCTGATCGGCGACCTCGACAAACACCGTGGCAGGGCCGAACACCTCTTCCTGCAACACCTCATCACCGTCGATCAGCAAGCGCACGTCGGCCTTGAACAGCTGCGGCTGCGCCTGACTGCCCACTTGAGCGCTGCCCGCCAGGTGTTGGATGCCAGGGTGCGCCAAGAGCTTTTCCAAACCTTTGCCATAACTGCCCAGGGTGCCGGCATTGAGCATGGTTTGCGCCGGCTGTTCACCGATCAGTTGCGCCACCTGTTGGGTAAACGCGGTGAACTGTGGCGAGGCAATACCGATCACCAGGCCAGGGTTGGTGCAGAACTGGCCACAGCCTTGCACCACCGAGGCAGTGAGGTCGCGGGCGATGGTCGCGGCCCTGGCGTGCAAGGCCTGGGGCAGCACAATCACCGGGTTGATGCTCGACATCTCGGCAAATACCGGGATCGGCTGCGGGCGTGCCGCCGCCATATCACACAAGGCACGGCCGCCCTTGAGCGAGCCGGTAAAACCCACGGCCTGGATCGACGGGTGCTTGACCAGCGCCTCACCGACGCCGCCACCGAAGATCATGTTGAACACCCCCGCCGGCATCTCGGTAGCCTCGGCCGCCCGGATGATTGCATCGGCCACCCGCTCGGCCGTCGCCATATGCCCACTGTGGGCCTTGAACACCACGGGGCAGCCGGCTGCCAGTGCGGCAGCGGTGTCGCCGCCGGCGGTGGAAAATGCCAGGGGAAAGTTGCTCGCACCAAACACCGCCACCGGGCCGAGGCCGATGCGGTATTGGCGCAGGTCCGGGCGCGGCAGGGGTTGGCGGTCGGGCAAGGCTCTGTCGATACGCGCGCCGTAAAAATCACCACGACGCAATACCGTAGCGAACAGGCGCATCTGGCCGCTGGTGCGCCCGCGCTCGCCTTTGATGCGCGCAGCAGGTAATGCCGTTTCGCGGCACACCAACTCGATAAAATCATCCCCCAGCGCGTCCAGCTCATCAGCCACCGTCTCCAGGAACTGCGCCCGCCGCGATGCACTTAATGCCCGGTACGCGGGATAGGCGGCAGCGGCGGCCTTGGCGGCGGCATCCACCTCGGCGGGCGTGGCCTGATAGAAATCCTGAGGCAAGGCCTCGCCGGTGCTGGCGTCGACGCTTTTCAGGGTGATGCTGCCCTGGGCGCTGCGCTGGCCGCCGATGTAGTTGTGGCCGAGAAACGGATTCATGCTGATCTCCTTAAAGGCTGATGACAGTGCCAGGTGCGAACGCCGCCTCGGCGCTGCCGACCCGATTGACCAGCGGCGCGCCGAACTCGGCCTGGCTGATCTCGAACACATCCCCCGGCTGGGTACGTATACCGTCGGCGAATGACAAGGTGGCGGTGCCGAAGAAATGAATATGCACGTCGCCCGGGGTCAGGAACTGGCTGTATTTGAAATGGTGGTACTCGAGGTTTTCCAGGCTGTGGCACATGTTCGCCTCGCCACTGAGAAATTCGCTTTCCCATATCACTTGACCGTCTCGGCGGATGCGGCTGGTGCCGGCCAGATGCTCGGGCAACTCACCCACACGCAACTCCGGACCATAGCTGCAACTGCGCAACTTGGAATGGGCCAGGTACAGGTAATTCTTGCGCTCCATGACGTGGTCGGAGAACTCGTTGCCCACCGCAAAACCCAGGCGGTAGGGTTTGCTGTCACGGCCGATCACGTACAACCCGCCGATTTCCGGCTCTTCACCGGCGTCTTCAGCAAAGGGTGGCACCGGGAATGCCTGGCCTGGGCGCACGACAATATTGCCATCGCCCTTATAGAACCATTCCGGTTGCACGCCGGCCTGGCCGGCCGGCGGTTTGCCGCCTTCCACGCCCCATTTGAAGATACGCATGGTGTCGGTCAAGGCACTGTCGTCACCGGCCTGATGCATTTTATCGCGGGCCGAGGCGCTGCCCAGGTGCGTCAGTCCAGTGCCGCTGATCAGCATGTGCGCGGGGTCGGGATGGTCGAGCGGCGGCAGGACTTTGAGGTCCGCCAACAGCGCGGCGTAGTCGTAACTGTCGCCCAGCCCGAGGCTGTCGACCTGTTGCGCCAGGCCCACACCGGCATCGATGGCGGCCAGCGCCAACTCACGCACACTGCGCGCGGTGTGCACTTCGCGCAGTGTGTTGCCTTGCACCACGCCGACACGACGCTCACCGTTACGCAATTCGAACTGAACTAAACGCATCAAACTTCTCCAGGATTAAGTACGTGTGGCGCCTCGGGCGCTGGCGGCAAACTGGTCGGCGGGCAGCACATGCTTGCGCTCCAGCACGCGGTACACCACAGCGGTCAACACCAGCCCGAACACCATGACGCCAGCCAAAAAATACAGGCCCGAAGCCAGGTTGCCGGTGTATTCCTTGAGCGCGCCGATCACGAACGGGCCGATATAGCCGCCCAGGTTGCCCACCGAGTTAATCAAGGCAATGCCCGCCGCCGCACTGGCGCCGGCAAAGAACCGCCCCGGCAAGGTCCAGAACACCGCCGTGCAGGAAAACAAGGCGAATGCCGCCAGGCACAGCGCCGCCATTTGCAGCACCGGCACGCTCAGCCAGGCACTGCAAAACAAGCCGATGGCGCCGAGCACATAGAGCACGGCAAGGTGGCCATAACGATCGTTCAAACGGTCGGAACTGCGCGGGATGATCAGCAGCCCGATGATGCCGAAAATGTAGGGTACCGCCGAGATAAAGCCGGTCACCAAGTCAGTGCCGCCGAACTGTTTGATCAGGGTCGGCAACCACAGGCCCAAGCCATAGATGCTCAAGGTCACCGGCAGATAGAACAGCGCCAGCAACAACACGCGCTTGTCCTTGAGGGCATGCAGCGGGTTGCCGTGGCGGGTCTGGCCGTAGGCTTGCAGGTCCTTGGCCAACTCAGCGGTCAGCCAGGCTTTTTCGTCTTCGCTCATCCAGTTGACCTGCTTGGGGCCGTCCGGCAGAAAGCGCAACACCGGCCAGGTCAGCAGCAACGCCGGCGTGCCAATCACGATAAACAGCCATTGCCAGCCGTGCAGACCGAGGATGCCGTCCATGCCCAGCAGGCCGCCGGACACGGGCCCGGTGATCATCATGGCAATCGGCTGGGAGAGGATAAACAGCCCCAGGATCTTGCCGCGATGGCGCACCGGGAACCACTGGGTGATGTAGTACAGCACGCCCGGAAAGAACCCGGCTTCGGCCGCGCCAAGCAGAAAGCGCATCACATAGAAACTGTGCGGCCCCTGCACAAAGGCCATGCCGACGGTGATGGCGCCCCAGGTGAGCATGATCCGTGCAAACCAGCGCCGCGCGCCGAAGCGGTCGAGCATCAGGTTGCTGGGGATCTCAAACAGGAAGTAGCCAATAAAAAACAACCCCGCCCCCAGACCATAGGCGGCATCGCCGATGCCGACGTCGGCGCCCATGTGCAGTTTGGCAAACCCCACCGCCGAGCGGTCCACGTAGGCGATCAGGTACAGCAGGATCAGGAAGGGAATCAGTTTCAGCGTGATACGCCGAACAAGCCGCAATTCCTGGCTCATGGGGTCGATCTCCGATTGTTGTTTTTATAGAAGCCCGGGGGCTGCCTCTCGCGAAAATCCGCCAGGGTCAAACCTCAATTAAGCCGGACTATATAGTATGACTATTTACAAAACAACACTTCCAAAGCTGCGTTTTTGCGCTTATGTTTAAGCAAATATAGAACATATAGTCATACAATAAGAGAGTCGATCATGCCTGATAAAAAGCCCGCCCTACGCTCCGCCCAGTGGTTTGGCACCGCCGACAAGAACGGTTTCATGTACCGCAGCTGGATGAAGAACCAGGGCATTGCCGACCATCAGTTCCATGGCAAACCGATCATTGGCATTTGCAACACCTGGTCGGAACTGACCCCGTGCAACGCGCATTTCCGCCAGATCGCCGAGCACGTCAAACGCGGTGTGATCGAGGCAGGTGGTTTCCCGGTGGAATTCCCGGTGTTCTCCAATGGCGAATCCAACCTGCGCCCCACCGCCATGCTCACCCGCAACCTGGCGAGCATGGATGTAGAGGAAGCCATTCGCGGCAACCCCATCGACGGCGTGGTGCTGCTCACCGGCTGCGACAAAACCACCCCGGCGCTGCTGATGGGCGCGGCCAGTTGTGACGTGCCGGCCATCGTGGTCACCGGCGGGCCGATGCTCAACGGCAAGCACAAGGGCCAGGACATCGGCTCGGGTACGGTGGTGTGGCAACTGAGCGAGCAGGTCAAGGCCGGCACCATCACCCTTGACGATTTCCTTGCGGCCGAAGGCGGCATGTCGCGCTCGGCGGGGACCTGCAACACCATGGGCACCGCGTCGACCATGGCCTGCATGGCCGAAGCACTCGGCACTTCCCTGCCCCACAACGCGGCGATTCCGGCGGTGGACGCGCGGCGCTATGTGCTGGCGCATATGTCTGGCATGCGCGCGGTCGAGATGGTGCGTGAGGATTTGAAACTGTCGAAGATCCTCACCAAGGAAGCATTTGAAAACGCGATCCGGGTGAATGCGGCCATCGGCGGTTCGACCAACGCGGTGATCCATCTTAAAGCCATCGCCGGGCGTATCGGTGTCGAGCTCGACCTCGACGATTGGACCCGCATGGGCCGTGGCGTGCCGACCATCGTCGACCTGCAGCCGTCAGGCCGTTTCCTGATGGAAGAGTTCTACTACGCCGGCGGCCTGCCGGCCGTGCTGCGTCGCCTGGGCGAAGCCAACCTGATCCCGCATCCGAATGCCTTGACGGTCAATGGCAAGTCGTTGGGCGAGAACACCCAGGACTCGCCGATCTACGGCCAGGATGAGGTGATCCGCACCCTCGATAACCCGATCCGCGCCGATGGCGGTATTTGCGTATTGCGCGGCAACCTGGCGCCGCTGGGCGCCGTGCTCAAGCCTTCCGCCGCCAGCCCCGAGTTGATGCAGCACCGTGGCCGCGCGGTGGTGTTCGAGAACTTCGACATGTACAAGGCACGCATCAATGACCCGGCACTGGACGTGGATGCCAACTCGATTCTGGTCATGAAAAACTGTGGCCCCAAGGGTTACCCCGGCATGGCCGAAGTCGGCAACATGGGCCTGCCCGCCAAGCTGCTGGCCCAGGGCGTGACTGACATGGTGCGCATTTCCGATGCACGCATGAGCGGCACCGCCTACGGCACGGTGGTGCTGCACGTGGCACCGGAAGCTGCCGCCGGTGGGCCGCTGGCCACGGTGCAGGAAGGTGACTGGATCGAGCTCGACTGCGCCAACGGCCGGTTGCACCTGGATATCCCCGACGCCGAACTGGCGGCGCGCATGGCTGACCTTGCGCCAGCGCAAAACCTGATCGTCGGCGGCTACCGCCAGCTGTATATCGATCACGTGCTGCAGGCCGATCAAGGCTGCGACTTCGACTTCCTGGTGGGCTGCCGTGGCGCTGAAGTCCCCCGGCATTCCCACTAATTGGGATGCTATGATGCCGCGAACCTAAGCCAGAGCCTCCCCGTCGTTATGGATCACCAGCCGCCCAAGCCGCGCAAGAGCCAGCATGCCCAGATCGTTCAGGACTTGGGCATGCACATCGTTTCCGGTCGCTTCAAGCCCGAAGAACGCCTGCCCATGGAAGCCACGCTGTGCGAGGAATACCAGGTCAGCCGCTCGGTGTTGCGTGAGGCGACCCGCGTGCTCAGCGCCAAGGGCCTGGTGTACTCCAAACCACGGGTGGGCGCGGTGGTGCGTCCACGGGTGAAATGGCATTTGCTTGACCCGGACGTGCTGTCCTGGCTGATGCAGTCCACGCCCCACAGCGAATTCTTCAACACCCTGGCCGGCGTGCGGCGCATCCTCGAACCGGAAATCGCCGCCATGGCCGCGACCACGGCCACCGCCGAAGACATCGCCACCATCGAAACCGCCTACCGGGGCATGGAAACCGCCAAGACCCACGATGACCTGCTGCAGGCCGACCTGGACTTCCACCGAGCCATCGCCGACGCGACCCGCAACGACTTGCTCGCCTACATGTGCAACATGCTGTCGTTGCCGCTGCGCGAGTCGATCAACATCACCAACCGCCGTCCTGACATCCAGGGCCTGAGCCTGCCCCGCCACAAAGCGATCCTCACCGCCATCCAGAACCGTGACGCCCTCGGCGCCCGGCACGCCTCGCTGGTGCAACTGGATGACACGCGGGTGGCGCTGGACACGGTGATGAACGTGCTCACGCCGCTGTAAATTGATCGTCTACGCTCAGGGAGTCAGTTCGAGGAACCGGCCATGTGCGGACGACTTTCGCAGTACCGCGGTATTCATGACTTTGTGGCGGCGCTGAGCATGCCCAATGCGCTGGCCAATAGCGTGGGCGACCAGCCGCTTGAGCGCTACAACGTGGCGCCGACCACCCCCGTGGCGTTACTGCACCTGGACAATGATCTTTTGCACGCTGACCCGGTGCGTTGGGGCTGGCGCCCGCACTGGAGCAAAGAACGCCTGCTGGCGATCAACGCGCGTGTCGAGAAGGTCGCGCACGGCGCGTTCTTTCGCGCGATCTGGCCGCATCGCGCAATTGCGCCGGTGGACAACTGGTTTGAATGGGTGGATGAAGGCGGCGCGAAAAAACAGCCCTACCTGATTCGTCGCCGCGACGGCGCGCCGGTATTCTGTGCCGCCATAGGCCAACTGCCCGACGCCGATGAGGGCGCGCACGCGCACGATGGCTTCGTGATCATCACCGCCGACAGCGCCGGTGGCATGCTCGACATCCATGACCGCAGGCCCGTGGTGTTCACTCCGGAACTGGCCCGTGAGTGGCTGGACCCGGCCACCTCCCGAAGTCGCGCCGAGCAGATGGTGCTGTTGCAGGGCGACCCGGCAGACGTGTTCGAATGGTTCAAGGTCGACAGTGCCGTGGGCAACACACGCAACCATGGGCCAGCGTTGATCCAGCCGCGCTGAGCACTCATTGGGCGACTGCACACCCGTGCGGATTAATCGGCCTGCCCTCCACATAGGCCCGGTCCTTGCCATTTTGCTTGGCGCCATACAGGTTGCGGTCAGCGTCCTTAAGCACTGCCGACATCTGGTCCCCCGCCGAAAACCGCGCCATTCCCGCGCTGCACGTGTAATTGTGCGGCGCCGCCACACTGTGCCGGATAGCCTGCAACAAATCCCGTGCGAACTCGCAGGCGACAGCCGGGTCGTCGCCCAACAGCAGCACGCCGAATTCTTCGCCGCCGATCCTGCCAAAACTGTGGCTGCCTTTGGCGGTTTTCAGGCAGGTGGCCATGGCGCAAAGAATGCTGTCGCCCACATCGTGGCCATACCGGTCATTTTTGAGTTTGAAACTGTCGATATCCAACATCATGAAATAGCCGCTGTGGCCGCTGGCGATCAACGCGTCAAAGCCCTGCATGAAGGCGCGCCGGTTGAGAATGGAGGTCAGGTAATCCGTCTCTGCCAGCTCGCGAAACTCACTTTCTACCAGCAACACCGAGCGCAGGTTCTTCAAATAGGAAAAACTCAGGATAAAACCGATGGCCACCGACGCGACGCAAAAAATATACAGATAGACCTGGGCATCGCCGTAAATGTCCGCCTGGATGCACGGCCATAAAATCAACCAGACCAACGTGGCGCAGACCAGATAATCCTGCACACTGATAAACAGGATGGCGCTGCTGATCACCAGGATAACCGCCAGCGGCAAGCCAAACAGGCGCAACTCTCCATGCGCGCTGATGACATAGGCAAACCCCACGGACAGTAGCACGACATACACAACCCCGAGCGCACGCCACAGGTAAAAGTGGGGGGTCATGTGGTGAAGTCGACACACCGCCATCAGGCACAGGCTGATCGCCACCAGATATATATCCAGCTGCATGTCCGGATGAATCAACAACACCCCGAGCCAGGCAATAATCCCGATTAACTCGGCCTGGGTGACCGCTGGCGACAGTAACCGGCGCATCCGTGGCCTTAACTTCAAGTTAGCAGGCATCCCTTTCCCCTCTTTCAACCGCGTGCAGGCCAACCGCAAATGAAAACGCCATAAAGCGTCTTACCAGGCAAACAAAAGCGGGCAGCACTTCCAGCTGTTTTTTCGCATGCACTTTGAAATAGCCCTTCTCGACACCCTCCCGGACCATTCGAATAATATGGGTTTTTGATACCGACAGCTGCTGGGCGAGCGCAAGATAAGATGACGATTTGAAGGTCATGCGCTCGTTTTCCGGTGAAAAGGCATCGTTATATATCGCCAGCATCAACAAATGGCCTGCATCTTTCTTCACCAGCCAAAAACAGTCGGGCAGCAACACATCAACGGTCATTTCGTCGGCCAGGATTTGAGCGAAGCCTTTGAAATAAAGGGCTAGAAAACTGCGGTCGTCCATCTCGCGCATCGTGCGAAAACGCTCCTTCTCAGGGCACATCAGCGCCAGTGAGTCGGTAATGGACGTCAGCATCAGCCGCACTTCCCGGCAGGCTTCATCCGAGGGCGCATACACCCTGAACCGGCTGTCCTCCGGGTGTGCGTCGACCACCATGAACCCCAGCGCCCGAAACAGCAGGAAGATCGACTCCAGGCTGTTTCTTGAGCAATACCCCCGCGCCACACAAAAGGCTTTCACCTCGCAAAGCAAGGCTGTCGGTTTGGAAAAGTACTCGCTGAACAGTGCAAATGAGACCATCAAACGGCTGTATTTCATTGCACTTTTGTAGAAAAACGGGCGTTTCGAGTAAGGGCCAAGAAGCACCTGATAATGTGCCCGAATACAAGATTCAAAGTCCTCATGACGTTCAAGTGCTTGTGCAGTATTACCGATATCCAACTTTAACGAACTGACACGCATGAAAGAACCCTGATCAACCAACTTCATCCCACTGATCTAGACTACAAAGTTCACGTAGTCAGGTCCCAAAACAAATCACGTCGTAAAACGGCCCCTGATGGCGCTTTGCCTTTGGGGTCAATGTACAGTGATTGCCGCGTGGCACAGCATCATTACCAAAGTTGTTCCAACTGCACTTCCTGGGCTATTTGCTAACGCGCAAGCGGTGAACTTGCTTGAAATAGCAGTGCAAAGATTGCGTGTGAAGCAGAGCCAATAAATGGCGCCAGAAATATGACCGCGAACCTTTCACCGCCCCCGGGCGTCCGAGCTAGGGTATTTATTGCCCATTGCTCGCCGTGAGGTCCTCGCTTGAAAGCCGCCATCATCAAAAAGTACCGCCTGATTATCAAAACCATGGGCTATGTGGGTTGGGCCTTGTTCTGGCTGTTGTTGTGGGATGTGGCCGTCACGGTCGATTTCATGTTGTTCCTGACCACCAAGATCAACTTGCCGCTGATGCCGCTGACCCTGCTGGGGTCGGCGCTGGTGGTGTTGATCAGCTTTCGTAACAGCAGCGCCTATAACCGCTGGTGGGAAGCACGCACGTTGTGGGGCGCGATGGTGAATAACTCGCGCAGTTTCGCCCGCCAGGTGCTGACACTGCTGGATGACCCCGAGGGCGAGGTAAACCCGGTCAAGGCCACCCTGTTGCGCCGCCATGTGGCCTATGTGAATTGCCTGGCGGCGCACCTCAAGGGCCGCCCGTGCCCGGATGAAGTACGTGCGTTTATCCCCGCCGAAGAGTTTGCGCGCAATGGCGCCACCAACAACTTTGCCAATGACATCCTCACCGGATCAGCGACGTTATTGGCCCGCGAATACAAGGCCGGGCACATGGACAGTATTCGCCTGGCGCGGCTGGAGTCGACACTGGTGGACCTGTCCAACGCCCAAGGCGGCATGGAGCGAATCGCCAATACGCCGCTGCCCTACCCTTACGTATATTTCCCGCGGCTGTTTATCTCGCTGTTCTGCCTGATCGTGCCGGTGGGCCTGGTTGAATCCCTGGGCTGGTTCACCCCGCTGGCCTCGACCGTGGTGGGCTTTATGCTGCTGGCGATCGAACGCATCGGCACTGACTTGCAAAGCCCGTTTCATTCCAGCGAACACCAGATCCAGATGGAAACCATCTGCGAAACCATCGAGAAGAACCTGCAGTCGATGCAGCGGGATGCGCTGGCTTAAGCTCAAGGTGCTTTTTAATTCAAGAACCTATCATTTTTACCAGTGCCCCTGACGCGCGGTTTTGACTAGCCTGTAGCGCATCTATCCAAGGAGGCACACAGCATGCAGGTTCGCGAAGGTTATGCCGATTTCCGTGGCTACCGGACATGGTTCCGGGTCACCGGCGATTTGAGTTCCGGGCGCTTGCCCTTGATCGTCGCGCACGGCGGCCCCGGCTGCACCCATGACTACGTCGACAGTTTCAAGGACCTGGCCGAAACGGGGCGCGCGGTGGTGCACTACGACCAATTGGGCAATGGCCGCTCCACTCACCTGCGCGACGCATCCGCTGACTTCTGGAACGTGGCGTTGTTCCTGGCGGAACTGGACAACCTGATCGAGCATTTGGACATCAGCGACTACGCGCTGCTGGGCCAGTCCTGGGGCGGCATGCTTGGGGCTGAACACGCGGTACGCCAACCCGCCGGGTTAAAGGCATTGATCATCGCCAATTCGCCCGCCTCCATGGACCTGTGGTGCGCCGCCGCGAATGAGCTGCGCCAGGCATTGCCCACCGAAGTGCAGGCCACCCTGCTGCGCCATGAGGCGGCAGGCACCACTGACAGCGCCGAGTACCGCGCAGCCTCGGATGTGTATTACGCCCGCCACGTCTGCCGCCTCCAGCCGGAGCCCGCCGAAGTGCTGCGCACCAATGCCGCCATCGAAGACGACCCGACCGTTTATCACACCATGAACGGCCCCACTGAATTCCACGTGATCGGCAGCCTGCGCCACTGGAGCATCATCGAGCGACTGCCACGCATCCAGGTGCCGACGTTGTTGATCTCCGGGCGCTTTGATGAAGCCACACCCGCCACGGTACAGCCGTTTGCCGATGGCATCCGCGACGTGCGCTGGCAGATTTTTGAGCAGTCGAGCCATATGCCCCATGTTGAGGAGCGTGAGGCGTGCATGGCGTGTGTGGAGGGGTTTCTGGCACACGTGGAGTCATAGTCAAATTGAGCTTTGTCGCTGACGCTCTACACTAAAGCCAATGTGGAATGGGGCTGGTGTGGGAGCTGGCTTGCCTGCGATGACATCAACTGGGTGTACCTGATGTACCGAGGTGTCTGCATCGCAGGCAAGCCAGCTCCCACAGTTGGTTTTTGTCGCTGGGGACATCTGTGTTCGCATCGGCGCCCTGCGAACCGGGGTTTTGCTGTTGTACACACATTTGTAAAAGACTATTACGCAGCACAATGTACTAACTGGTTACTTATATTGCTAAAATCGCGTCTTTGCCCTCTCACCTTCGAGTCCTGTCGACATGAAAAGAGCATCGCGCGCCGCTGGCGCCTCTAGATTTCTCCTGCTGGGCCTGGGCGTGGTTATCGCCCTGCTCGGCGTAGCGCTGGCTGTGGGCGGCGCCAAGCTGGTCAGCCTGGGCGGTTCCTGGTACTTCCTGGTCGGTGGCGTGGCCATGGCCGTTTCCGGCATGTTGATCGCGCGGTGCAAGCCGGCGGGCGCCTGGCTGTTCGCCGCGTTCCTGGTTGGCACCGCCGTGTGGGCGATTGCGGACGTGGGCCTGGTGTACTGGCCGCTGTTCTCGCGGCTGTTCATGTTTGCCGTGATCGGCCTGGTGGTGGCGCTGGTGTATCCGCTGCTGGCCGGCCGACCGGCGCGTGGCGCCTATGGCGTTGCCGCCGTGCTGGCCGTCGGCGTGGCGGTGGCGGCGAGCAATATGTTCGTTGCACACCCAAGCGTTGCGCCCACCGGCAAAGGCCCTGGCGTCACGCCAGTGGCCGCCGCCGATGCGCAGAAGGACTGGGCGCATTACGGCAACACCGAAGGCGGCAGCCGTTTTGCGGCGCTGGACCAGATCAACCGCGACACGGTCAATAAGCTCAAAGTGGCGTGGACCTACCACACCGGCGACGTGGCGATCAGCGACGGCAACGGTGCCGAAGACCAACTGACGCCCCTGCAGATCGGCAACAAGGTATTCATCTGCACCCCGCACAACAACCTGATCGCCCTGGATGCCGACACCGGCAAAGAGCTGTGGAAGAACGAAGTCAACGCCAAATCGGCGGTCTGGCAGCGTTGCCGTGGCATGGCGTATTTCGATGCCACTGCGCCGATTGCCCAGCCAACCCAGCCAAACAGCTCGCCGATCATTGCTGCCAGCGTACCGGCCGGCGCGCAATGCCAGCGCCGCTTGCTGACCAACACCATTGATGCACGCCTGATCGCAGTGGATGCCGACACCGGCAAGTTCTGCGAAGACTTCGGCACCCACGGCCAGGTGGACCTCAAGGCCGGCCTGGGCAATGTACCGGACAGCTACTACCAACTGTCCTCTGCGCCCTTGATCGCCGGCACCACCGTAGTGGTCGGCGGCCGCGTGGCAGATAACGTGCAAACCGATATGCCCGGCGGTGTGATCCGCGGCTTCGACGTGATCAGCGGCCAGATGCGCTGGGCCTTCGACCCGGGCAACCCCGAAGACAAGCAAGCCCCGGCAGCCGGCAGCACTTATGTACGCAGCACGCCGAACAGCTGGGCACCGATGTCTTATGACCCGCAGATGAACACGGTCTTCCTGCCGATGGGCAGCTCGTCCACCGACATCTACGGCGTTGAACGTACCCAACTGAACCACAAATACGGCGCTTCGGTGCTGGCGCTGGACGCCTCTACCGGTGCAGAAAAGTGGGTGTACCAGACCGTCCACAATGACCTGTGGGACTTCGACCTGCCGATGCAGCCGAGCCTGATCGACTTCACCCCACCGGGCAGCGACAAGGCCGTGCCAGCGGTGGTGATCGGCACCAAGGCCGGGCAGATCTATGTGCTCGACCGCGCCACCGGCAAGCCGCTGACCGACGTGAAGGAAGTACCGGTCAAGGCCGCCAACATCCCCAACGAGCCTTACTCGCTGACCCAGCCTAAATCGGTGGGCATGCCGCAGATCGGCGCGCAGACGCTGACCGAATCGGACATGTGGGGCGCCACGCCGTTCGACCAATTGCTGTGCCGTATCGACTTCAAGGGCATGCGCTACGAAGGGTTGTACACCGCGCCGGGCACGGATAAATCGCTGAGTTTCCCGGGCTCTCTGGGCGGCATGAACTGGGGCAGTATTTCCACCGACCCGGTGCACGGCTTTATCTTCGTCAATGACATGCGCCTGGGCCTGTGGATCCAGATGGTGCCGTCGCAGAACAAGGCCCAGGCCGCGTCCGGTGGTGAAGCGCTGAACACCGGCATGGGCGCCGTGCCGCTCAAGGGCACGCCGTATGCGGTGAACAAAAACCGCTTCCTGTCCGTGGCTGGCATCCCGTGCCAGGCACCGCCGTTCGGCACCCTGACGGCCATCGACATGAAGACTCAGCAGATCGCCTGGCAAGTGCCGGTGGGCACTGTTGAGGACACCGGCCCGCTGGGCATCCGCATGCACCTGCCGATCAAGGTCGGCCTGCCGACGCTGGGCGGCACCTTGTCGACCCAGGGCGGGCTGATCTTTATCGCCGGCACCCAGGACTTCTACCTGCGCGCCTTCAACAGCGGCAACGGTGATGAAGTCTGGAAAGCCCGCCTGCCAGTGGGCAGCCAGGGCGGCCCGATGACCTATGTGTCGCCAAAAACCGGCAAGCAGTACATCGTCATCACCGCCGGCGGTGCTCGCCAGTCCACTGACCGTGGCGACTACGTAATCGCCTACGCCCTGCCGTAACGCCCCCTCTGTTCGCGCGGTGCTCTCCTGCACCGCGCGCGCCTTTCTATACATGCCGTTTGGAAGACCCCGCATGACCCTCACTTCTCCTATGCCCTTCGGCCGCCTGGCGCTGGGCCTGGCTTTGGCTGCCGCCCTGCCCGTTCAAGCCGACGACACTACCCTGACCGGCGACTGGGGCGGCCTGCGCCGTGAACTCGACGAGCAAGGCATCCGCTTCACCGGCGACTACAGCGGCGAGACCGCCTACAACGCCGACGGCGGCCAACACCGCTCGGCGCGCTACTCGCAAAACATCAAGCTCGGTGTGCAGTTCGACCTCGGCAAGCTCTACGGCTTCACCAACGGCGACCGCATTCAGCTGACCATCAACGACCGGCGCGGCAACAGCGCCTCCGAAGACCTGGTAGGCAACCGCCTGCCGATCCAGGAAAACTATGGCGGCCTCTACACCCGCCTCACCGAGCTGAGCTACGAGCGCACGCTGTTCACGCCCGCGCTGAACATCAAGCTCGGTTACATGGCGATGGGCAACGACCTCGGCGGCCTCGACAGCGGCATCCTGTGCAACTTCATGAACGCCGGTTTCTGCGGGCACCCGCTGAACATGTCCGGCGGCAGCGGCTGGACCAACTACCCGAATGCACGCCTGGGTGCGCGGGTGAAATACGATTTTTCGCCAAACTGGCAGCTGCGTGTGGCGGCATTCAATGTCGACCCCGACAGCAACGGCAACTCCAGCCGCGCCTGGCGCCTGGACCCCAAACACACCACCGGCACCGTAGTGCCGATCGAGCTGGTGTACAAACACGCGGGCACGCTGCCGGGTGAGTACAAGCTGGGTTATTACTACGACAGCTCCGATGTGAAGCGCATTGGCAGCAACAAAGACGTGAACGGTCGCGGCGGTCACTACCTGCTGATCGACCAGGCCGTCTGGGCCTCCAGCACATCCGCAGGCCGTGTGCTGCACGCTTTCGGCCAATACTCGGCCGCCAGCGAAGCCGCCTCACCGTTCAGCAAGTGGTACGGCGCGGGGGTGGTGCTGTACAAGCCGTTTGAAGGCCGCCCACGCGACACAATCGCCTTGGGTTATGGCCGTGCGGTGCCCAACCCACGCAGCCGTGACGTGCAGGAGTTGGCAGCGTTCAATGCGGGGACGGACTACCCCAACCTGAACAATGCCGAGCAATTGATCGAACTCAGTTATGGCTACCAGGCCACGCCGTGGCTGACGCTGCGCCCGGATGTGCAATACATCATCGAGCCTGGGGCGTTTTCCGGTGAGAGCATCGATAACGCGCTGGTACTGGGGTTGCAGGTCAAAGCCGTATTCTAAAAGCCTGAAATGAG
Source organism: Pseudomonas sp. B19125 (assembly GCF_044218855.1). Classification (NCBI taxonomy): domain Bacteria; kingdom Pseudomonadati; phylum Pseudomonadota; class Gammaproteobacteria; order Pseudomonadales; family Pseudomonadaceae; genus Pseudomonas; species Pseudomonas sp. B19125. Next base: position 3,142,813 of record NZ_CP162589.1, on the reverse strand, counting down.
GATCGTTCCCACGCTCCGCGTGGGAATGCATCATGGGACGCTCCGCGTCCCGCCACCTGCGCCTGTGTGACGCGGAGCGTCACGGGATGCATTCCCACGTAGAACGTGGGAACGATCTCACTTCAAGGAACACTTGCGCCATGCTGGTACTCGCGCGGCGTACAGCCAAACTCTCGCCGAAACACTGTATGCAGGTACTGCGCCGATTTGAAGCCGCAACCCTGGGCAATGTCGGCGATCGCCAGGGCGTGGTTTTCCAGGCTTTTGGCCGCCGCCGCAAGTTTGAAGCGCAGAATCTCGTCATGCACGCTGCACCCACGCACCTTGCGAAAGTGCGACTCCAGGGATGAACGCGACACCCCCACATACGCCGCCACCTGCGCGGTCTTGATGCCCTGGCAGGCGTATTGGCGAATAAACAGCAACGCCTGCATCACATACGGGTTGCCCAACGGTTGATGCAGGCTGGAGGCCTGCACATTGATTGCATCCGGCGGCACCAAAATCTGCGTGCCCGCGCAGGGTTTGCCGTGCAGCATCTGGTGCAGCAACGCGGCGGCCGTGCGGCCCATGGTTTCGGTACCCTGGATGACCGAGCTGAGCGGCACGCGCGTGAGGGTGCGGGTCAGCGGGTCATTGTCGATGCCGATCAACGCGACCTGTTCCGGCACGGCGATGCCGGCGGTGAGGCAGGCTTGCAGCAATTGCCGGGCGCGGGCGTCGGTGACGGCGATGATGCCGATGGGCTTGGGCAAGGCTTGCAGCCAGGCGATCTGCTGCTCCACCGCGCTGTCCCACAGCGGCGCACTGGTGCCCAGCCCACGGTAAACCTCAACCTGCAAACCATCGCGTTGCATCAGGCGGCGAAAGGCTTTCTCGCGCTCCTGCGCCCAGCGGTTGGCCTGGGCTTCGGGCAGGCTGAAGCAGGCAAAGCGGGTCAGCCCCGCCTCAATCAAATGTTCGTACGCCAACTTGATCAGTGCATGGTTATCGGTGGCCACATAGGGAATGCCCTTGGGGTAGGCGCGTGCATCCTGATAGGAGCCGCCCACTGCCACCACCGGCAAATGAATATCGGCCAGCGCCTCACCGATCAGCGGGTCATCGAAGTCGGCAATGATGCCGTCGCCCTGCCAGCGCTCGATGCCTCTTAAACGGCACAAAAAGTCTTCCTCCAGGAACAAGTCCCAGGACACACGCGTGCTGCTCAGGTAATTGCCGATGCCGGTAATGATGCCGCGATCGTAGATTTTGCTGCCGTTGAACAACAGGGCAATGCGGTGCACGGGCGGTAGGGTTTTCATTGTTTTTATCCTGGGGCCGGTCGCTACAGACTAGCCCTGGCTGGTCAAAATCGCACTACGTCTTGGTGATTTTCATAATCGGCAGTCCCGATGCCGTTGCTAGTATCGGGGCACCACCAAGAACAATAAGGAAAACACCATGCCGTACTTCCCAGGTGTCGAGAAGGTTCGCTTCGAAGGCCCCAGCAGCGACGCCCCTCTCGCCTTTCGCCATTACAATGCCAACAAACTGATCCTCGGCAAGCCCATGCGTGAACACCTGCGCATGGCCGCCTGCTACTGGCACACCTTCGTGTGGCCGGGGGCGGACATGTTCGGCATGGGCACCTTCAAGCGCCCGTGGCAGCGCAGCGGCGAGCCGATGGACGTGGCCATCGGCAAGGCTGAAGCGGCGTTCGAGTTTTTCTCCAAGCTGGGCATTGATTACTACAGCTTTCACGACACCGATGTGGCACCCGAAGGCAGCTCGCTCAAGGAATACCGCAACCACTTCGCGCAGATGGTCGACCACCTGGAGCGCCACCAGGAACAGACCGGCATCCAGTTGCTGTGGGGCACCGCCAACTGTTTCAGCAACCCGCGTTTTGCCGCTGGCGCCGCCAGCAACCCGGACCCGGAGGTATTCGCCTACGCGGCCGCTCAAGTGTTCAGCGCGATGAACGCCACCCAACGCCTCAAAGGTGCCAACTACGTGCTGTGGGGCGGTCGCGAAGGCTATGAAACCCTGCTCAACACTGACCTCAAGCACGAGCGCGAACAACTCGGGCGTTTTATGCGCATGGTGGTGGAGCACAAGTACAAGATCGGCTTTAAGGGTGACCTGCTGATCGAACCTAAGCCCCAGGAGCCGACCAAGCACCAGTACGATTACGACAGCGCCACGGTGTTCGGCTTCCTGCATGAGTTCGGCCTGGAACACGAGATAAAAGTGAATATCGAGGCCAACCACGCCACCCTGGCCGGGCACAGTTTTCACCATGAAATTGCCACCGCCGTGTCCCTGGGGATTTTCGGCAGCATCGACGCCAACCGCGGCGACCCGCAGAACGGCTGGGACACCGACCAGTTCCCCAACAGTGTCGAGGAGATGACCCTGGCCACCTATGAAATCCTCAAGGCCGGGGGCTTCAAGAACGGCGGCTACAATTTTGATTCCAAGGTGCGCCGCCAGAGCCTGGATGAGGTTGACCTGTTCCACGGGCATGTCGCCGCCATGGATGTGCTGGCCCTGTCTCTGGAGCGTGCGGCGGCCATGGTGCAAAACGACCGATTGCAGCAGTTCAAGGACCAGCGTTATGCCGGGTGGCAGCAGCCCTTGGGCCAGGCGGTGCTGGCCGGTGAGTTCAGCCTGGCATCGTTGGCCGAGCACGCGTTTGCCCATGAGCTGAACCCGCAGGCTGTGAGCGGCCGTCAGGAGATGCTCGAAGGCGTGGTCAACCGGTTTATCTACACCTGACCGCCTGCTGATTTTGTGGCGAGCGGGCTTGCCCCGCGTTGGGGCGCGAAGCGGCCCCTGTTACTGGCAACTCGGTTTTAACAGATACACCGCATCGCCTGGTTTCAGGGCCGCTTCGCAGCCCAACGCGGGGCAAGCCCGCTCGCCACACAAGCCCGCTCGCCACAGGTACGGTACATTCATCAAGTCAGTGTCTTTCCAACAACAATAAAAGGACGCACCACCATGAAAGCATTCAAACGTACCCTGCTCGCCACTGCCCTGGCTCTGCTCGCCCTGCCGGTGATGGCCGACTCGGCCCACCCGAAAATCGGCTTTTCCATCGACGACCTGCGCCTGGAGCGCTGGTCCCGCGACCGCGATTACTTTGTCGCCGCGGCCGAAAAGCTCGACGCCAAGGTGTTTGTGCAGTCGGCCGATGCCAACGAGCAGAAGCAAATCTCGCAGATCGAAAACCTCATCTCTCGCGGCGTTGACGTGATCGTCATCGTGCCGTTCAACGCCACCGTGCTGACCAACGCCGTCGCCGAAGCCAAGAAGGCCGGGATCAAGGTGGTGTCCTATGACCGCCTGATTCTCAACGCCGATATTGACGCCTATATCTCCTTCGATAACGAAAAAGTCGGCGAGATGCAGGCCAACGGCGTGCTGCAAGCGGCGCCCAAGGGCAATTACTTTTTGCTCGGCGGCGCGCCCACCGACAACAACGCCAAGGTGCTGCGCGAAGGCCAGATGAAGGTGCTGCAACCGGCCATCGACAAGGGCGATATCAAGATTGTCGGCCAGCAATGGGTCAAGGAATGGAACCCCACCGAAGCCCTGAGCATCGTCGAAAACGCCCTGACCCGAAACGACAATAAGATCGATGCCATTGTGGCCTCCAACGACGCCACCGCCGGCGGCGCGATCCAGGCCCTGGCCGCGCAGAAGCTGGCGGGCAAGGTGCCGATTTCCGGTCAGGACGCCGACCTCGCCGCCGTCAAGCGCGTGATCGACGGCACCCAGACCATGACCGTGTACAAGCCTCTCAAGCTGATCGCCACCGAAGCCGCCAAGCTCTCGGTACAGCTTGCGCGTAATGAAAAACCTACCTACAGCTCGCAATACGATAATGGCAGCAAAAAAGTCGACACCATCCTGCTCACGCCGACCCCGCTGACCAAGGCCAATATCGACCTGCTGGAGAAGGATGGTTTCTATACCAAAGAGCAGATTGCCGGGCAGTGACCGCCATGGCCGACTACTTGCTGCAAATGAACGGCATCGTCAAAACGTTTGGCGGTGTCAACGCTCTGAACGGCATCGATATCAAGGTACGGCCGGGGGAATGCGTCGGCCTGTGCGGTGAAAACGGTGCCGGCAAATCCACCTTGATGAAGGTGCTGTCGGCGGTCTACCCGTATGGCACCTGGGAAGGGGAAATACTCTGGGACGGGCAGCCGCTTAAAGCCCATTCCATCAGCGAAACCGAGGCCGCCGGCATCGTTATCATTCATCAGGAACTGACCCTGGTGCCGGACTTGTCGGTGGCCGAAAACATCTTCATGGGCCACGAATTGACCCTGCCCGGCGGGCGCATGAACTACCCGGCCATGCTGCAGCGCGCCGAAGCGCTGATGCGCGAACTCAAGGTGCCGGACATGAATGTGGCGCTGCCGGTGTCGCAGTATGGCGGCGGTTACCAGCAACTGGTGGAAATCGCCAAGGCGCTGAACAAGCAGGCGCGACTGTTGATTCTTGACGAGCCCTCCTCGGCACTGACCCGTTCGGAAATCGAGGTGCTGCTCGACATTATCCGAGGCCTCAAGGCCAAGGGCGTGGCCTGCGTGTACATCTCTCACAAGCTCGATGAAGTGGCGGCCGTGTGCGACACCATCGCAGTGATTCGCGATGGCAAGCACATCGCGACCACAGCCATGGCCGACATGGATATCGCGCAGATCATCACGCAGATGGTCGGCCGCGAGATGAGCAACCTTTACCCCACCGAGCCCCATGCAGTCGGTGAGGTGATTTTCGAGGCGCGCAACGTCACCTGCTATGACGTCGACAACCCCAAGCGCAAACGCGTGGACGATGTTTCTTTCGCGCTCAAGCGCGGGGAAATTCTCGGCATTGCCGGGCTGGTCGGTGCCGGGCGCACGGAACTGGTGTCGGCCTTGTTCGGCGCCTACCCAGGCCGCTACAGCGCCGAGGTGTGGCTGGACGGCCAACTGATCGACACGCGCACGCCGCTCAAATCGATCCGCGCCGGGCTGTGCATGGTGCCCGAGGACCGCAAGCGCCAAGGCATCATTCCCGACTTCGGCGTGGGCCAGAACATCACCCTGGCGGTGCTCGACCGCTACGCGCATATGACCCGCATCGACGCCGAGGCCGAGCTTGGCAGCATCGACCAGCAAATCGCGCGCCTGCACCTCAAGACCGCCAGCCCGTTTTTGCCGATCACCAGCCTGTCCGGTGGCAACCAGCAAAAGGCCGTGCTGGCGAAAATGCTCATGGCCAAGCCACGGGTGTTGATCCTCGACGAGCCCACACGCGGCGTGGATGTGGGCGCCAAGTATGAGATCTACAAACTGATGGGCGCGCTGGCCGCCGAGGGTGTATCGATCATCATGGTCTCCTCGGAACTGGCCGAAGTGCTGGGGGTTTCCAACCGCGTGCTAGTGATTGGCGACGGCCAGTTGCGTGGAGACTTCATCAACCAGGGGCTCACCCAGGAACAGGTGCTCGCCGCTGCGCTCAGCCAACACAATAAGAATGGGAAAACCGCGTAGATGAACCAGGTCAAACACCTTTTTACCCGCTACAAAATGCTCGCCCTGGTGATCGCAGTGGCGATCATCTGGGTGTTTTTCAGTTGGCAGACCGAAGGCGGCTTTCTCACGCCGCGCAACCTGTCCAACCTGCTGCGGCAGATGTCGATCACCGGGATCCTGGCGTGCGGCATGGTGCTGGTGATCATCAGCGGCGAGATCGATTTGTCGGTGGGTTCACTGCTGGGGTTACTGGGCGGGCTGGCGGCGATTCTGGACGTGGTCTACCACATTCCGCTGCTCGCCAACCTGAGCCTGGTGGCGCTGTGCGGTTTGATGATCGGCCTGGCCAACGGCTACATGACCGCCTACCTGCGCATCCCCTCGTTCATTGTCGGCCTGGGCGGCATGTTGGCGTTTCGCGGGATTTTGCTCGGCATTACCGGCGGCACCACCATTGCGCCGGTGTCGCCATCGCTGGTGTATGTGGGCCAGGGGTATTTGCCGCATTCAGTGGGCGTGGGGCTGGGCGTGCTGCTATTTGCCTTGACCCTGTTCCTGACCTGGAAGCAACGGCGCAATCGCGCGCTGCATGGCCTGGCGGCGCATTCGTTGGTGCGTGACCTGTTGCGCGTGGCTGTGATCGGCGCAGTGCTGGCCGGGTTCGTCACCACCCTCAACAGTTACGACGGCATCCCCGTGCCGGTGTTGCTGTTGCTGGTGCTGCTCGGCGTGTTCAGCTACGTCACCAGCCAGACCGTGTTCGGCCGTCGCGTTTACGCGGTGGGCAGCAATATGGAAGCCACACGCCTGTCGGGCATCAACGTGCAGGCGGTAAAACTGTGGATCTTCGGCATCATGGGCGTGATGTGCGCCCTCGCCGGCCTGGTCAACACCGCGCGCCTGGCTGCGGGTTCGCCGTCGGCGGGCAATATGGGCGAACTGGATGCGATTGCCGCGTGTTTTATCGGCGGCACCTCCATGCGCGGCGGCTCGGGCACGGTGTATGGCGCGTTGCTCGGCGCGCTGGTGATTACCAGCCTGGATAACGGCATGTCGATGCTGGACGTGGACAGCTACTGGCAGATGATTGTGAAGGGCAGCATTCTGGTGCTGGCGGTGTGGGTGGATGTGAGTACGCGGGCGGGGCGCCGCTGACAGGGTCGCGCCAATGTGGGAGCTGGCTTGCCAGCTCCCACCATTGACCTGCAGTGTATTTAAGTTATTTCGACACCGGCATCGCAAACTCCGCGCCCTGCTCAATGCTCTCCGACCAGCGCTGCATGATCGACTTCTGCTTGGTGTAAAAACGCACACCTTCCGTGCCGTAGGCATGCATGTCGCCAAACAGACTCTTCTTCCAGCCACCAAAGCCGTGCCAGGCCATCGGCACCGGAATCGGCACGTTGATGCCGACCATGCCCACTTCGATGCGCCGGGCGAATTCGCGGGCGATGTTGCCGTCGCGGGTGAAGCAGCTGACGCCGTTGCCGAACTCGTGGTCGTTGACCAGCTTGATCGCCTCGGCAAAGTCATTCACGCGCACGCAGGCCAGCACCGGGCCGAAGATTTCCTCGCGGTAGATGCTCATGTCTTGGGTCACGTGGTCGAACAAGGTCGCGCCGAGCCAGAAGCCGTTTTCCAAGCCTGCCTCGGTTGGCACGTAATCACGCCCGTCGAGCAGCAATTGCGCGCCGGCTTGCACGCCTTGTTCGATGTAGCCACTGATACGCTCCAGCGCAGCACGCGACACGATCGGACCCATTTCAGCCTTCAAATCGCGGCCGTCGGTGATGCGCAATTGCTTGGCACGCTCGGTCAAGGACGCGATGACTTTGTCACCCACATCGCCTACCAACACGGCGACGGAAATCGCCATGCAGCGCTCGCCGGCACTGCCGTAGGCGGCGCCCATCAGCGCATCCACGGTTTTTTCTATATCGGCGTCGGGCATCACCACCATGTGGTTTTTCGCGCCGCCCAGGCCTTGTACGCGCTTGCCGTTGCGCGCGCCGGTTTCGTAGATGTATTGCGCAATCGGCGTGGAGCCGACAAAGCTCATGGCCTTGACGTCCGGGTGTTCGAGCAGTGCATCCACCGATTCCTTGTCGCCCTGCACCACGTTGAACACGCCTTTGGGCAGGCCGGCTTCACGCAGCAGTTCGGCCATGAACAGCGAGGCGCTCGGGTCGGTCGGGCTTGGCTTGAGGATAAAGGTGTTGCCGGCCGCAATGGCGATCGGGTACATCCACATCGGTACCATCACCGGGAAGTTGAACGGCGTGACGCCGGCAACCACGCCCAGCGGCTGGCGCATCGTCCAGTTGTCCATACCACGGGAAACCTGGTCGGAATGCTCGCCCTTGAGCAGGTTGGGAATGCCGCAGGCGAATTCCAGAATATCGATGCCACGGTCAACTTCACCCTGGGCATCGGTGAAGACTTTGCCGTGCTCGGCGACGATGATGCGCGCCAGGTCGTCCTTGCGTTCACGCAGCAAGTGCAGGTACTCGAACAAGACGCGAGCGCGGCGGATCGGCGGCGTGTCGGCCCAACTGGCAAACGCGGCCTGGGCAGCGGCGACGGCTTCACCGACGGTCTGGCGGCTGGCCAGGGCGACGCGGCCGGTGATTTCGCCGGTGGCTGGGTTGTAGACGTCCTGATAGCGATCATCGCGGCTCACGCGTTGGTCGTTGATGTAGTGCTCGATCGTACTGGTCATGGCAGGTGATCCCAGGTGGGTAGCGTTGAGGCACACGATAGGCTTTCAGTTTGTTCCAAACCAGAGCAGAATCCTGAACTTATTGTCCTTGTGAGCGAACAATAGCATCATGGAAAAATCCGAGATCGAAGGGCTGTGGACCCATATTCACTGGTTGTCGGTGCTCGAAGAGCAAGGCACCTACACCGCCGCCGCAGCGCGTCTGGGGGTGAGCAAGTCGGCGGTCAGCCAGCGCATCTCGGACCTGGAAAAGGCCACCGGCACCCGCCTGGTCACCCGCACCACGCGCAGTGTGCGGCTTACCGATGCGGGGCTGTCGTTGACCCGCGAAGTGCGCAGCGCCTACGAACATATCGCCCGCAGTTTCTCGTCGGTGCGCGACTCGGCCGGAGAGATTCGCGGGCTGGTGCGCCTCACCGCGCCGGTGGCGTTTGCCCGGCAGCAGTTGGTGCCGCATCTGTCGGAATTCCTGCAGCAATACCCGCAAGTGCGTATTCAACTGGACGTGTCGGATGCCCTGAGTTCACTGACAGCCGAAGGTTACGACCTGGCGGTGCGCCACGGTTTCCAGGTGCCAGAAACCCACGTGGCCTGGAAGTTGTGCGACACCGGCTCGGTGCTGGTCGCCACCCAGGACTACCTGCAGCGCCACGGCGAACCCCGCGAGCCCAACGACCTCAGCGCCCACAACTGCCTCTACTACCCACGCGGCGCCGACCAGCCGGCCTGGACATTCGAGCGCGGCGGCAAAAAAGTCGAACGCGTCACCGTGCCCATCGCCGGCAGTTTTTCCACCAACAACAGCGAAGCCCTGCGCGACTCGGCGCTCAACCACCTGGGCATCGCCCTGCTCCCGGATTTCAGCGCCCAGGCGGCCCTGGCCAGCGGCAAGTTGGTACACGTGCTCAAGGGCTGGACACTCAAGGGCGCATTTGCCGATGAGATTTACTTGATCCGCCCGTATTCGCCCCATGTGCCGAAGTCGGTGAGTGCGTTGGTGGGGTACCTGAAGGAGAAACTGTCGAGTGGGTTTCGGTTTGTGGGATGAGGCGAGGTTGTGCGAATAAATCAGCGCCATTAAGCGTGGCGCTTATAGCCAACAGGTATTGATAACTGTGAATTATACCAGGCGTATTGTTTATGCCTGGCACTTACTATTTGTAGCGCACACCTAACCCGGTTTAATACCTTGGAGGCACCATGAGCTTTGCAGATTTCGACTCAGCAGTGGAAGCGGTCACACGGTTATCAAAACGACCAGCCGACGATGAACTTCTTGAACTGTATGGGTTACACAAACAATCCACACAGGGTGACAATAACTCTGCAAGGCCTGGCTTCACTGATTTTGCAGGAAAAGCTAAATGGGATGCTTGGAACAAACTAAAAGGTACGCCACAACATGAGGCCCGAGAAAAGTATATCGAATTAGCGAATAGCCTGATCAACCGAGAGAGCACCTCATAAGGGTCGGCCAACACGCTCAATGGCAGTGAAATGCTCGCCAGCCCCGAACGCGCGAAGATCCTGACGGTGTGGCATTTGCTGGAGCTGGCCCGCACCACGATGGATCGCTCTATCGAGTGCCTGAAACCCGCAAAAGCAATGGCTTAAACACGGTCAAAAATGTGGGAGCTGGCTTGCCTGCGATAGCGGTGTATCAGACAGAAAATTAGGTGCAGATATACCGTTATCGCAGGCAAGCCAGCTCCCACATTAGATCTGTGGCTGCTGCTCCAGGTGGCTGATCAGTCGGTGGCCTTTCGACATGGTTTGTAAAGGGCCAGCAAGGCGCGTCCCTTTTAATTGCAGGACGTTTCCTAGACAATCCCTGCCGCCTTGTGCCTGTTGGAATCGATGGCTAGTCTGCGATCCGTCACTGCTCATCAGTGATGGGGTTTAGCAGCCTGACTTCAATAGGAACACGGTTCACCGCTGCGTTTATGGTGGCTGTGCGTGGGGCACCTTCGGGTGCGCTGGTTTTCCTATTGACCGGTCTGCTAACCCGCGTACAGCTACCACCCTCGTTTAGCAGCGTTGGTGATAGCTCTCTGGTTCAATAGGAGTTACACCATGAAAAAAGTCGTCCCCGACCCACCCCGCAATTGCGCCAAAGACCGCGCCGCCTTCAACCGCGCCCTCGACCATTACCTGCCCACCCCCGGCGTTCACAGCGTGATCGAAGACCTGAGCTTTGAAGACGCCCTGCTCTACACCGCCAGCCTGCTCGACAGCGCTTCGGCCACCACGCTCAATTGCAGTGAAATGCTCGCCAGCCCCGAACGGGCGAAGATTCTGGCGGTGTGGCATTTGCTTGAGCTGGCCCGCACCACGGTGGATCGCTCTATCGAGTGCCTGCAACCCACCAAGGCAATGGCTTAAACGCGGTAAAAAAATGTGGGAGCTGGCTTGCCTGCGATGGCGGTATATCTGCACCTGATTTTCTAACTTATACACCGCTATCGCAGGCAAGCCAGCTCCCACAATTGACCATCGTCGCACCCACTAAACGGAATAGTTCTCGACAACTACGCGCGCATAAACTTGTTATAGCCAGCCGCAATAATTAACCAAACAAACCCCACCTTTATGTAATCCACTTGTTACTTTCAAAGCCCCTCACCAACAGCTTCTTGACGCAGACAAAAAAGCCATACAACTAATTGTAAATATTGAATAATCATCGCCACTCCTGCTCCACTCAAGCGCCCTTTTCAAACTCCCGCCCGCACAAACTTGCAAAACAACCACAACCGGCTAAGTTCATGAATACCGTGAAAGCCATCAGCCATTACGCACAAAACCTGCCCGCCAGGTGAGGGGTTTTATTGCTCTAAAAACAGCGCAAGCACAGACACGGAATTTAAGTCTCAATACTCAAAAGGGATGCTTTGATGAAGCGCAGCCGGTGGTATCGTGCGTTCACGAAAAAGGGCCCAGCCGAACATTTTTGGCTGTCATTGGTGTGCTTTTCTGTGCTGGTGATTGCCAGCTTCCTGTTGTTTGAACAACAGATCCAAGACTTCCTGATTCACCTCAACCTGTACCAACCGTCCTCGCCTGCCCAGGCGTTCAACCTGGCACTGCTGCTGGTCGCCCTGCTCGCGCTGGACGTGGTGCTGCCGGTGCCGTCGAGCATGGTGGCGTTGCTGGCGGTGGCCATGCTCGGCAGCATTGGCGGTTACCTGGTGATTTTTATCGGTCTGTGCCTGGGTGCAGGCTTGGGGTATGCGTTGGGCGCCGGTTATTTTCGTTTGCTGTCCGGCCGCCTTGGCTTGCATCAGCGCTCGCCCGGGCAGTTGGCGTACCGCTTGGGCACGCTGTCGTTGATTTGCCTGCGCGGTGTACCGGTGCTGGCGGAAACCTCGGTGGTGGCCGCCGGGATGCAGCGCTACCCGCTGCGGGCCTTTTTGCTGATCACCACTTTGGCCAATGCCGGCCTGGCGCTGGCCTACACGGCCATCGGCACCTTCCTGATCGAGCAGAATTCATTGCTGGTCACGGTGCTGGCCAGCATGGTGTTGCCGCTGGCGTTTGTGGCGATTTACAGCCTGCTCAAACGCAAGCCAAGTGGGGATCAGCCTCTGCGTGGGCGGTTCACGGTCGCTTATGACTACCCGGTGATCTTCACCGACCACCTGTTCGACCCGCACAACCCATGCTTGCACCAGCAACTCACCGCAGCGCACAGCGGCCAAGTGACAGTGATGGTGTTCGCCGACGAGCAACTGCTGCACAGCGCGCCCGCGTTGCGCGACCAGATCGACGCCTACTTCGCGGCCCATGCCGATCTGCAGTTGCTCGCCGCGCCCATCGCGGTGCCGGCCGGTGAACTGAGCAAGACCTCAGAGGTGTTGCAGCAGCTCTACAGCGACATGCTGCAACACGGCCTGGACCGGCATTGCTACGTGCTGGCCCTGGGCGGCGGCGCGGTGCTGGATTCGGTGGGTTACGCCTGCGCGACCTTCCACCGGGGCATCCGGCTGATCCGCATCCCCAGCACAGTGCTGGCCCAGAACGATGCCGGTATCGGCGTCAAAAACGGCATCAATGCCTTTGGCCAGAAGAATCTGCTCGGCGCGTTCTACCCCGCCACCGCCGTGATCAACGACTTCCAGTTGCTCACCAGCCTCACCCGCCGCGACCAGATCGCCGGGCTGGCCGAAGCGGTGAAAGTTGCGCTGATCAAGGACGCCGCGTTCTTCGAGTGGATGGAAGCCAATGCCAGCGCCCTCGCCCACTTCGACCACGCGGCCAGCCGCTACGCGATTCGCCGTTGCGCCGAGCTGCACCTGGGGCATATCACCGGCGCAGGTGACCCGTTCGAGCGCGGTAACGGCCGCCCGCTGGATTATGGGCATTGGGCCGCGCACAAACTGGAAAACCTTAGCCACCACCGGCTGCGCCATGGCGAAGCAGTAGCCGTGGGCATGGCCCTGGATGGGCTCTACGCAAACGCACTGGGCCTGTTGAGCGATTCCGAAACTGAGCGGGTGATGAGCCTGCTGCACACGCTGGGCTTCAACCTGTGCCCGCCGGAACTGAGTGTGACCGACGCACAGGGCCGCTCACCGCTGTTGCTCGGCCTGGAGGAATTTCGCCAGCACTTGGGCGGGCAACTGTCGATCCCCATGCTCACCTGCATCGGCCAATCGGTGAACCTGCATGCAATCGACAGCGCAAAAATGCAAACGGCGCTGCAACGGCTGGCGGCCCACAGCAGCCCGGCACTGGCGGCCACCGAGGGCTACGCGCGATGAGCCCGATGAAAACCTGGATGACCCTCGGCCGCGTGTCCAACCTGCCGACGGTGTGGACCAACACCCTGGCCGCCGCCCTGCTCGCCAGCAGCGCCGGGGCCTTGGCGCCGCCCTCCTCGCTGGTGTGGGTGCTGCTGTTGACCACCTTGTCGCTGCTGTACCTGGCCGGCATGTTCTTGAATGACCTGCTGGATGCCGACTGGGACGAACAACACCACAACCCGCGCCCCATTACCCTGGGACTCGCCAGCCGTCAGCAAGTCGGCCTGGCCACAACCTTGCTGCTGGTACTCGCGGCAGCGGCGGTGCTGGGCCTGAGCCGCTTGATCGACACGCCGCATTGGTTGCTCGGCGGCGTGGTGCTGCTGGTGGGCTGCATCTTCGGCTACAACCTGCTGCACAAAAAATATGCGCACAGCGTGTGGCTGATGGGCGCCTGCCGCTCGGCGCTGTACCTCACCGCCGCCGCCAGCCTGGCGGTGCCGCCGGAGCCGATCTGGCTCTGCGCGATTCTGCTTGGCGTGTACATCAGCGGCCTGACCTACCTGGCCCGCCAGGAGCACCGCAACCAACTGATCAGCCGCCTGCCGCTGCTGTTGATGCTCAGCCCGCTGGCCCTGGCGCTCTACTCCAACAACCTGTGGTTCTGGCCGGTATTGCTGCTGTGGCTGGGCTGGTTGGGCTGGCATTACTGTAAACACCTGGCCCACCCGCAACAGCGCCAGGTGCGCGCGTTTATCGGCGCAGGTTTGGCCGCGCTGCCGTTGTTCGATGCACTGGTGCTGGCGGTGGCCAATCAGCCATTGGGCAGCCTGGTGTGTGTGCTGGTGTTTTTCCTGCTTCCCCACTTTCAGCGTTGGATCAAGCCGACATGAACATGCGCCCGGATAACCTCGCCGACCTTCGCTTGAGCCTCATCCAACGGCTGGATGCCACGCAGCTGCATTGGTGGTTGCAGGCACATGCAAAGCTTGAAGAACAACCGCATGCTTCCACGGCGGCGCTGCTGAGCGGCCAGTGCAAACGCCAGTTGCCTGCCGCCGTTGTCGCGCCAGCCCGGGCACTGGTGATAGCCAAGGCGCTGGAACACACGCCGGCAGACGATCACCTGCCGCTGCTGCGCCAACTGTTCCTGTGGGGCGATGACCAGGAAAAAATCGCCCTGCTCAGCGCCCTCGACTGGCTCGACCGCGACGGGATGTGCCTGGAACTGGCGTTGCAGGCCGGGCGCACCAGCAACCCGCAGGTGTTTGCCGCGCTCGCCCTCGACACCGCCTACCCGTCACGTCATTACCCGGAACGCGCCTTTCACCAACTGGTGCTCAAGGCGCTCGGCATGGGCCTCGACATCGGGCGCCTGGTGAACCTGGCGCAACACCACAGCGTGACCCTCAACCAGCTCGCCCTCGACCTGCTCGACGAACAGCTCGCGGCCTCACGCACCGTGTCCCCAGGCTTACCCAAAGCGATCGCCTTTGACCTGCTCAGCCCGGCGCAACTACAGCGCTTGCGCGGCCTGCGCCTGCCGCCCGAATGGCACGCCTACCTGAACTGATGCACATCGCCTTCCCTTGACGAGGACTCACCATGCTCAAGTACTTCGATCCGCATATCCATATGGTCAGCCGCACCACCGACGACTACCAGAACATGGCCGCCGCCGGCATCACCGGGGTGATCGAACCGGCATTCTGGCAAGGCCAGGCGCGCACCAGCCTGGGCAGTTTCGTCGACTATTTCGACACGCTGCTGGGTTGGGAACGCTTTCGCGCGAGCATGTTCGGCATCCATCACTTCTGCACCATCGGCCTGAACCCCAAGGAGGCCAATGACCTGTCGATTGCCAATGAAGTGCTGGAGATTCTGCCGCGTTACCTGGTCAAGGATGGTGTGGTGGCGGTGGGTGAAATCGGCTACGACGACATCACTCCCGAAGAGGACCGCTTCCTCGCCGCGCAACTGGAACTGGCCAAGCAATTCAACCTGCCGGTGCTGGTGCACACGCCGCACCGTGACAAGATCGGCGGCACCAAACGCACCCTCGCCGTCATCCGCGAAGTGGGGATTGCCGAACACCTGGTGATCATCGACCACCTCAACGAACTGACCTTGCCGCTGGTGCTCGACAGCGACTGCTGGCGCGGCCATTCGATCTACCCCAACACCAAGATGTCGGAGCAGCGCATGGTCGCGTTGCTGCAGGAATACGGCACCGAAAAAATGGTGGTCAACAGCGCGGCGGACTGGGGCATCAGCGACCCGCTCAAGGTGCCCAAGACCGGCCAGGCGATGCTCGCGGCCGGGTTCAGTGCTGCCCAGGTGGAACAGGTGCTGTTCCATAACCCGGTGGACTTTTTTGCCCAGAGCGGCCAACTCGACAAGGCCCTGGTGAGCACGCCGCTGCCCATCGACCAACGCAAGCAATGGCAAGAAAACTCGGCCCTGCGTGGCCAGGACCCGGTGGTCAAATGAGCGCCGCCAACGGCTGGGCCGCCAGCCAGATCGGCTATTGCAGCAATGTACACCCGGCACGCGACCTGGCCGGGCTGCGCGCCTCCATCACCGAGCATTTTCAGGGCGTGCGCACCTTGCGCGGGCTGGCCCAACAAGACAGCGGCCTGTGGATCTGCGCCCAGGCGGCGGCGCAATTACAGCACGCCCCGGCGCGCACGCAGTTTGTGCAGTTACTCAAGCAAAGCGGCGTGCGCCTGACCTCACTGAACGGTTTTCCCTATGGCGACTTCCACCAGGGAGCGGTGAAGGCCGAAGTGTATTTGCCCAGTTGGGCCGACCCGCAACGGCTGGCTTACAGCCTGGACCTGGCGCGCATCCTTGCCCACGCCCTGCCCGACGATTGCCGCCAAGGGGTAATTTCCACGGTGCCGCTGGGCTATGCCGCAACCTGGAGCAAAGCGCGGCAACTGCGCGCCGATGAACACCTCAGCCAACTCACAGCCGCACTTGCCACGCTGCACCACAAAACCGGCAAGAAAATTGTGTTCTGCCTGGAGATGGAGCCCGACTGTGTGCTGGAAAACACCGAGCAGACCCTCGCATTCTTCCAGCACCGGCAGGCCATGGACCCGAACCATGCCTACCTGGCGCTGTGTTTTGATGTGTGCCACCAAGCGGTGATGTTCGAGGATTGTTATCAATCCCTGGAACGGCTGCGTGCCGCCGGCGTGCCGGTGGGCAAGGTCCAGCTGTCCAATGCGATGATCTGCCACTTGCCGCCCGACGATGCCGTTCGGCGCGAAGCCGTGCTCGACACCCTCGCAAGCTTTGCCGAAGCCACCTACCTGCACCAGGTCAAGGCACTCGATGCACAGGGCCGTCGCGTGGCCTGGGCCGATCTGCCGGCGGCATTGCAAGGTTGCACCGGGTTCAACGAACTGCGCATTCACTTCCATATCCCGCTGTTCAGCGAACACTTGCTGTTGCCCGAACTGCGCGGCAGCCAGGCGGCCCTGGCCCAGACCTTCGACTACCTGGCCGCCCACACTGAGTTCCGCCCGGTGCTGGAGGTGGAAACCTACAGCTGGGGCGTGTTGCCCGCGCAACTGCGGCCCACCACGCAACAGGCGCAGCTGGAAGGCATCGCCGCCGAGCTGCGTTGGGTCGAGAGCCAATTGCGCCAGCGCAACCTGCTGCAAACCCTGATGCAGGAGGCGTATGCCGATGCGCTCTGAGCAACCGCTGCTGCTGATCAATGTGGTCGGGCTGACGCCGTCGCTGCTGGGCGAGGCGACGCCGCAGATCAACGCGCTGCTCAAGACCGCCAAGATGGCCAGCCTGCAACCGGTGTTCCCTGCCGTGACGTCCACGGTGCAGGCCTCGATCCTCACCGGCGCGCCGCCGTCGCAGCATGGGATCGTCGGCAATGGCTGGTACTTTCGCGACCAGGCCGAAGTGCGTTTCTGGCTGCAACCCAATGCGCTGATCCAGGGCGAAAAGGTCTGGCACACCCTCAAGCGTGAAATGCCGGGCTTTCGCTGCAGCCAGTTGTTCTGGTGGTACAACATGTACGCCGATGTGGACGCCTCCATCACACCGCGCCCGCATTACCCGGCCGATGGGCGCAAGCAATTTGGCCTGTATTCGTCGCCGCCCGGTTTGCATGAGCAGATCGAGGCGCAGATTGGCGAGTTCCCGTTCCATGGTTTTTGGGGGCCGGCGGCGGGCATCGCGTCGAGCCGCTGGATTGTCGAGTGCGCCATGGCCGAGTTCCAGATCAGCCGGCCGCACCTGCAATTGATCTACCTGCCGCACCTTGATTACAGCTTGCAGCGCGTGGGGCCTGAGCACCCGTCGATTGCTGATGAAGTGCGCGCCATCGACCACGAAGTCGGGCGTTTGCTGGCCTTCGCCGAGGCCCAGGGTGCGGCGGTGATGCTGCTGTCTGAGTACGGCATCGAAGCCGTCGCGCAGTCGGTGTCGATCAACCGCGTGCTGCGCGCCGAAGGCCTGTTGCAGGTGCGCCAATCCTTGAGCTGGGAACTGCTCGACCCCGGCGCCAGCGCAGCGTTTGCGGTGGCGGACCATCAGGTTGCGCATGTCTACGTAAAGCACGCGCAAGACATCCCGCGGGTCAAAGCCCTGTTGCAGCGCCAGCCCGGCATCGAGCAGGTGCTGGACAAAGCCGAACAACGCGTTTGGCAGCTCGACCATCCACGCAGCGGCGAGCTGGTGGCCGTGGCCGCCGCCGGGTTCTGGTTCGATTACTACTACTGGCTGGACGAACGCAAAGCGCCGGATTTTGCGCGCACCGTGGACATTCACCGCAAGCCCGGCTACGACCCGGTCGAGTTGTTTATCGACCCGGCCATTCGCTTGCCCAAGCTCAAAGTGGCGCGCCGCCTGCTGCAAAAAAAACTCGGTTTTCGCTACTACATGGACCTGATCCCACTGGACACAGGGTTAGTCCGTGGTAGCCATGGTCGTCTGCCCAGCAGTGCGCAGACCGGCCCGCTGCTGATCACCAATTGCGACCTGGCGTTGCCGCAGCAACTGGCGGCGACGGCAGTCAAGCAACTGCTCCTGGAGCACTTCCTGGGGCGCCCTCACCTCGAACTGGCGAATGCCAAGGAGCTTTCATGCGGCGAGCCTTATCTATAACGGTCCTGAGCGCACTGGCCGGATTGGCCCAGGCACAGGACACCACCCCCTTCGATTGCAGCAACTTTCTGCAGTTTGGAGACAATCTCGACGCCACCCGGGCCGCCTTCACCCAAGGCCCCGACACCCTCGCCTGGAACTGGTTTGCCTGCCTGAACCAGCCTGCCGGCGCACAAAGCCCTGACCGGTTCTGGGAAACCCTCAAACCGTCAGACCAGGTCTACCTGCCTAACGGCGCCCAACCGCTGCCGTATGGCCAAAGCGTGCCGCCACCCGCCGCCGTGCTGAGCCAGGCCCAGGCGATGGGCATGAACCCCAACCGAATCTTGCATAACCTCAACGCCACGCAACAGGTGGACGGGCTCATCCTGCAAATGGGCGGCCAGGTGCCGGCAGCCGAGAAAGGCCAGCCGGTGCGCTTCCAACTGCTGATGGGCCAGGACACGTTCGAGTACATCGTGCAGCAGAAGGTCTACAACGTGAACGGCCAGGCCGCACTCACCAGCGACCTGAACTTCCCCTCCACCGCCTGGGAGCTGAAAGCCGCGTGGTTGTGGATCGGTAACGACACGGCCTACCAGCAACAACTGGCCAGCCAGGGTTACTACATTGCCCAGGCCTACTACCAGCAGGGCAAGCAGTATCAGGTTGGCTATGCGGCGCTGAGCGGCTTGCATGTGATCAACAAGTTGAACCCCGATTGGGTGTGGACCACCTTCGAAAACCGTAACAACAGCCAGTACACGGTGACCAACGCCGCACCCGCTGCGCCGATGACCAACAGCACCGGGCCAACAGCGGCGGCGCAGCCGGTGAACGCCACCTTCCAGGCTCAATACCCGGCGTTGGCGCAGTACGAGCTGATCGGCGTGCAATCCAACACCACGCCAACGTTACTGGCCAACTCCCAGCTGGAATCGGCGTTCCAAAGTGAATCTTCATGCTTTGCCTGCCATGGCACCGCGGCCTATTCGCCCAAGCAGGGCTACTTCAATTTCGCCTTGAACAAAGACGGCGGCATCGTCTACCCCACCGCGCCGTTGCCCGCCTCCGACTTTGTCGGCTACCACAAACTGGACTTTGTCTGGTCGCTCAAACGCGCCCAGTGGCAACGTTAAGGAGCCTCACATGAGCGTCTTGAATTTCCCGCGTATCTACCTGGGCGGCCATATGTTCTGGAACCCGCCGACGGCCAACAACAACGACATGTACCCGCTGTACGATGCGGTAAAAATGCAGATGAACTGGCCGTTCTTGAAGGCCTTCGACATCACGCCACTGAATGCCGCCAGCACCTTGCTGCCCTGGACCATCGCCCCGCTGCCGCCCGCCAGCGTGCCCGACTACGTGATGCAGGTGCCAGGCAATGCCGGGCAGTTGACCACGCCGATGATCCCTGGCGAGTGGAACCTGTTCGGCGACAATGCCTGCGGCACCGTGAGCTACAACCAGACCCAGTCGGTGATCACCGGCGGCGAGTTGCCCGGCGGTGGCTACGTGGACCAGGACCCGCTGATCAACCAGAGCTTCCAGTTGCTCGGCAACCCCTTCGGCGGTGCCCCCAGCTCGCCGGCGCGCTTTGTCGACGTGAGCCCCTGGCAGAACACCTTCACCGCGCTGTACTTCGACAAGCTGGTGCTGGGCAACGCCGAGTGCGGCCTGACGCTCAATCGCCAGTTCCGCATGCTCGACCGTTTCCTCAACTTCAACTGGGCCAACCTCGGTGGCCTGGCCTACGTGACCACCACCTGGCAAACCTGTTTCCCCAAAGAGAACCTGGAATGGGTGATCGGCAATTCCGCCTTGCTGCAAAACCTGCAGACCCAGATGGCGCAGCAAAATGCCAAGGGTTTGATGTTCCGTTTTTCGACCTACCTGACGTGCTACGACAAGAACGGCATCCTCAACAACTACCCGCCGATCGACACCCACTCCTCCAGCGCGGCGGCCCAGGCCCAGGTGCAGGCCATGTACCAACAGGGGCTGGATAACGTCGGCGATATCTTCTTCAACCCGGCCTATAGCCGCACGGTCGGCACCCTGGGCCTGTGGCTCGACGATGAGTTCCCCACCGCCCCCGCCGGCCGGCGCCTGGTGCCGGCCGGTGCAGTGCCCATCTACAAGACCTCGCCGGGCACGGCCACCCAGGCGCAGCTCGGGGTGATCTCGGCGCAGGCCCACGACAACACCTTGTCGCTGGACCTGGGCAATGCCTTCCCGTTCTACCCGATCGACAAGACGGCCGACATCCCGGTCGCGGCCAAATTCCAGGCCGGCAATTACCAGATCGGCATCCGCCAGGGCACGCAATTCAGCCCGCTGGCCAGTTTTGGTTATGACGATTATCAACAGGCGGCCTTCGACAAACGCTCGGGCATCCTCGACCTGCCGCTGGGCGTGGACGCCCAGGCACTCCTGCAAACCGGCACCCTGGAACTGCAACAGCCCGGCACCACGCCCGTGATCGCCGCGACCCAGCAGATGTGGACCGCCGAAGTCGTCGAGAGCGCGAGCTTTATCGACGTGGGCGACACCAAAACCCTGCAGGTTATGGTGCAATACGACGGCCTGCCCGCGCCTGCCGGCACCACGTTGTGGGTGGCCGAATACGGCAATGCCTACATGCTGTGTACCACCGACTACTACCTGGCCTTCAGCAACGCGGCGAACTTCACGCTGTTCAACAACGACCCGGCCAACCCGGCGAATAACAGCGCCAATTGGCCGCAATTTCAAGGCGCAACCACGCTGCGCAGCCACGTGACCGAGGGCACCGGTCGCCAATTGATGGCCACGCGGCTGGCGGTGTCAGCCGATCAAATGACGCCGGTGACCTACCAGGAATTTTTACCGACACCTGCGGCAGTGGCCTTAAGCCCGACGCTCACGTTCGCCAACCCGATCGCCATGCAAGGCACCTTGCAAGACCCGCTCAACAATACGGTGCAATACAGCCTGGCGAAGATCCAGACCGACGCCAACGGCATCGCCAACCTGACCGTCACCGCCCAGGCGCCGGGTTTTCCGACCTTGCGTTTCTTTGTGCAGGAAGGTCAGCAGGCACCGGCGATCCCGTTCAGCTTCCCGCTGCCCACGGCCTTCACCGACTTCCTCGCGCCGCTGCGGGTGCTGCCGCTGGAACCGCAGTTGCAGCAGAACTTCGTCAACGCCTGGAACCTGATTTATCAACGCGAAAACGCCGGCCAGCTGATCTGGGAGACCTTCATCTACCCCTTCATCCTGCAGCCGTTTTATTACCTGTACCCGATCATGAGCAAGTTCATGCCGCTCAACTCCTTGTCGCGCATTGAGGGCGCGGTGGACCAACTGATTGTGTTGATCAGCAAGCCCTATCAGGAAGAAAGCACCCTGGCGATGCCCATTACGCGAGACATGCCGCAAAGCCGTCGAGCCGTACTGGAGTTGTGGGCGCAAGCCTTGGTGAAACGCAACTACCCGCCCGTGCAATTGAGCATGAGCGACTACCACTAAGCCACACGCAGGAGCGCCGGGTGGCCTGACGGCTGCCCGGCACCTCACAGGAGTGTCCTATGAACACCAGCCTTTTGAGCCGACTGTTGCTGCTGCTTGTGCTGCTCAGCCCCGCCGCGTTTGCCGCCGACGACAGCGGCGCCGTGTACTTCACCAATGGTGTACACAACAGCGAAGGGTGCAACGCGCAGAACGGCAACTGCATCGCCAAACGCGCGCCAGGCGAGCCGTCCGATCCGTTTTTTCCGGCGCAATGGATCAGCGACTGGACGATGTACCGGGTCATGAACAACTACGCGAAAAACCCGCCGCCCTATAGCAATCCACCCTCGACCCTCACACCTGCCGACTACACGGTCTCGCGCGGGACGAGCTACTACGACACCACGTATATCCCGCCGGATGGCGACGGCTTCGGCGCGATGATGGAGCACTACGAGAAGTACTGCCTGCCGATCTTCCCGATCAAGAACAACAACTACACCTGCTCATTCGTGTCCCTGGGCAACAAGGCGTACTTTTTGACTTACCCGCAGGACCGCCCGAAAGACATGCCGGCCTGCTGCATGTTTTCGCCGATGAACCACCCACCGCGCCAGGACTTTATCGAGCACCTGCCCTACAGCGCCGAGCGCAGCAAAAACCTCAACGCCAGCGTGCAGGCCTATGCCCTGGACCTGCAATCACCGTCGGGGCCGATCCTGTTTGGTTATGCCTTCAACAAGCGCCAGACAGGCTCACCACCCTACCGTTCGCCGCAGTCGTTCTTCTTTTCCGGGGACACCAGCGTGGCCAATGCGCCGATCGTGAGCCAGAACTACACCAACTTCCGTATCGCCAAACCCGACCCCAGGCAGACCTGGGACCAAGTGGCTGCGATGTGCCCGTCCAACCCGCCGCCTTGCCAGCTGTTCGAGCCGCCGGCCTCCCAGAGCAACGGCCATAAGGCGCAATGGAACCAGTTGATGCAGCGTAAGCCTTGAGGAAGATCATCATGAAAACACTACTGAGTGTGATGCTGCTGGGGCTGGTCAGCTTGCCGGCCCTGGCGCGCGAAGAGCCGCAGCCGTCGATGCTGGCCACGCAGCTCAACTGCCAGCCACCCACCAGCGCACCCGCCGCCAATGCGCCGCAGGACCAGTTCGATCAATACAGCTGGCAGATGTTCGTCGCCCTGAACTGGCCGGCCCAGGACGGGCAGCGTGGCACGCCCAACTGCAACAAACAGCCTGGGGATTCTGGCTACACCGTGTGGCAGACCTACAAGACCGTCAGTGAGATCTTCCTGCCGGGCGCCGCCAACCCCGGGCCGTGGAACAGCCCGCTGACGGCCCGCAGCCTGGGCATCATCAATATCGCTGCGTTGAAGAACAGTTCGCTGGTCAACTCCATCGACCAGGCGGTCGGTGGCTGGCTGATCGACCAGGCGGGCAACCCGACCTACTACGATATCTCGGCCAACCAGGCGTCCTATAACTACATTGTCGGCAACCGCTTCTACAACGCGAACGTGGTGTCCAAAGCCAATAACATCAGCTTCCCCAATGGGGTGATCGAGATCAAATCGAGCTGGCGTATCCTCACGCCCAGGGACAACGCCAGCCATTACCTGACGCAGATTGCGCGCGTGGCCACCTTCAACAGCCAGGGCCAACGCACCGGGGTGACCGAGGCGTATCTGGGGCTGGTGGGCCTGCATATCATTACCAAGGTCAATGGCTACCCGCAGTGGATCTGGTCGACCTTCGAGCAGATCGAAAACGTGCCGCCCAAGGCCAAGGTCAATGGCCAGTGGGTCGATCAGCCGGTGTCCGGTACGGCGTATTCCTACTACACCCCGTTGGCCCCGGCCGCCACGCTCAACCAGTCGCCGTGCAACTGGCAGACCCAGGGCACGCAACTGGTCTGTGTGCCCAAGCCCGGCACCACGTTCAAGACGCCGAACCCGCTTAACCGCGTAACGCCGATTGCCGACGCCACAGGCTGGGTGAATGCCAATTACCAAGCCAACCCCGGCCTGCAACGCAGCGTTTTGAAGTACTACCAGTTGATCACCACCCAGCGCCCGCTGATGCCCAACAACCCGAGCAACCCACTGGGCCAGCCGACACCGGCGCTGTCGGCCAACGTGACCATGGAGAGTTATATCCAGCCCAACAGCAGCTGCATGAATTGCCATTCCATGGCCACGCCGGTGAAGAGCCCGTTCAAGTCTGACTTCTCGTACCTGTTCAAATTTGCCAACCCGCCCGTCACCCCACACGCCACGGACAAGGAATAGACCATGAGCATCCTCAATGGACCACGACTGAATTTCTGGGGCGGCATCCGCACCGACGTGAGCTTGCCGAACAACTCGCCGACCATCCCGTTCAATGGCAACCCGAACTGGCCGCTGTTTGACCTGACCACCTCGACCCTGGCGCCGGGTGCGCAGTCTTATACCGATGACCAACTGAACAACATGATCAACGCGCCGGCCGGCAACTACTACACCGCCGGCGGCTGGAACCACTATGGCCAGCATGTGGTGGACATGCAGAACGCCCTGATCAGTTCCCAAGGTGTGCCGGGCAACATCAGCACCACCGGCGACCTGATTGGCCAGCCGGTGTACCTGCTCGGCTCGGTGGACCCGGTGACCGGCCAGGGCCCGGTCTCCGGCCCGATGATGGTGGACCTGGACCCCAGCGCCTCGACCACCACGCAGATTTTTGTGGGTGGCCTGCAAATAGGTGGCAACGACAATATCCAGTTGCTGATCCGCAACAATGCGGTGTGCAGCAGTTACGACGTGACCGGCCGCGTGCTCGACCCGGCAAAAATGGACGCACCGGGCTCGTTCCATGCCAGTGGCACGTTCCAGTTGACCTTCCCGCTGAGCAGTATCGTCAGCTGGAACCAGAACAGCGCCGGCCTCAAGGCGATTATCCAGGCGCCGGGGGCGACGGGCATTGTCTTGCGGTTTGTGATGTTTGAGATGTGCCCGCAGATGACCACGGCGCAGTTGGACGCCGATTACGCCGCCGGTAAATATACGCCTAACCCGAGCATCGGCCGGGTGATCGGCACCCTGGCCCCGGCGTTTGCCGGCGAACTGCCGGGCTGCCAGCCGGGCCGCCAGATAGTCAACCAGGCCACGGGCAACGCCGCCTATGCAGCGCTGGGCAACAACGGTTTGCTGAGCCTCGATATGGTCAACGTCATCCCCAAGCAAACCTTCCGCGCCGTGCGCGATGACATCACCAGCCCCATCGGGCCGAATGCCAATTACGGGCCGGTGACCATTGCCGCCGGTGCCGCGCCGCTGACGACACTCAATCCCACCGCCAGCCCGCTGGTCAATTACTACGTGTATGGCGGTATCGTTGACCTGCCCCTGAATACCAGCCAACAGCAAGCCGTGAGTACCACGGCGCTGAACATCACCGCCCCCAATGCAGTGAACGGTAAAAAACTCAACGCCACCGAAGCGACGTACCGGGTGTATGCCGACCAGCGCAATGTGTACCTGGAGGACTACCCCACTGGTTTGACCATCACCTTGCGCGTCAGCTACCTGGGCGGACCGGTGCCCAACGCCACCAAGGTGAGCCTCGCAGCCAGCGCGCCGGGGGCTTACGATCAAAAGCAGTATTTTGACTTCCTTAACTTCCCCACGTCTCTGACCGTGAATGCCGGGCAACAGACGGTGAGCTTCCCGGTCACGCTCAAAAGCGGCAGTGCCGGCCAGGCCGGTTTTGTCGCGCTGACCTGCACGGCCAACGGCGTGGACGATGGCGCCTTCTTCACCAACTTGCGCAAATACGCCCAGACTGATTTCGGCATCGCCAAGGGCAGCACCATCACCTGGGCACAGGTTTACCCGAACGTGTTGCGCTTTCACTACCTGGCCTTCCCCGCCATGTCGCGCTACGTACCGCTCAACCAGCCCGACGCGATCATGGGCGCCAAAAACGCGATTTTGGCGCGCACCTCGGACGCCTACAAAGGCACCACGCTGTTCATGCCGGTCGTGCGCTCGATGTCGCCGGCCCAGCGTGCGTTGCTGCGCGCCTACCTCACCGGCAGCCCATGGCAGCCGCCGCAATAGGAGCACACCCCATGACCTTGCATATTCCGGCGCAGCCCATTGAGGCACTGCACCCCATTACACTGATCGCCGACGGCCTGCTCAACCCACGCGGCCTGTGCCTGCAAGACGATGGCAGCCTGCTGTTGGCCGAAGCCGGTTCCGGCCTGGCGGACCAGCCCTTCAGCGGCCGCATCAGCCAACTTCAACCCGACCCTGCGCGGCCTGGTGAATACTTGCCCGGCAAAGTCATCGCCCAAGGCTTTCGCAGCATGAACATGCAGGCGCGCATGCTGCGCGATGAAATCATGGGCGTGTCGGACATCGCCTGTGTTGATGGGCGTTGCCTGGCCAGCCTGACCGATTACGTCGGCGGCTCGCAACTGCTCGACCTGCAATACAACCCGCCTGAGCCGGTGTTCCACAGCCGGGGCAATTTGAATGCGCTGTGCTACCACCCCACGCGCCGCAGCTGGCTGGCGGTAAAACCTGATACCAATCAACTGGTGGAGTTCACACAAGGCAGGGACGAACGGGTGCTGGCGCAACTGCCGGCACTCGATCAGGGCCAGGAAGCCGTGCCCGTGACCCTGGTGTACGAACCGCAGACGGATGCAGTGTTGATCAGCCTGTTCTCTGGCGAGCTGCACGGCGACCCGGCGCGCAAGGGCATCGACTTTGCCGACTTTGCCGGCCAAGTGATCCGCGTGCACCCGGCCACCGGGCAGATGGAAGTGGTGATACGCGGCCTGCAATTGCCCACGGGCCTGGCGTTGTGCTCGCGCGGCAGGCTGCTGGTGCTGGAACTGTGCAGCCACCTGCAACAACCGCTGCTGCCGGACTGGAGCGGCGAGCCGCTGCACGGCGGTTTTACCCGATTCAGTGGGCGTTTGCTGCGTTGCAACCTGCACACCCGGGAAGTCGAAGTGCTGGTGCGCGGCCTGGATACGCCGTCCAACTTATGTGTGGTACAGGACGCCGTGCTGATCAGCGAAGGCATGGGCCTGGCCGGGCGGCCAATCCCCACGCCCTACAACACAGTGGTGCCATTGAGCGGCAAGATAAGGCGGGTGCCGCTTTGAAACCATGCCCTACGCAGTCAAGCAAGTCGAATCAGAAATCGAGCTGAAGAAAAGCAACCCGTGGCGAGCAGGCTTGCCCTGCGATGGGCTGCGCAGCAGCCCCAGCCCGCTGTAACTGGCTCACCGAGTCGCCTGATTTGGGGCGGCTTCGCCACCCAACGCAGGGCAAGCCTGCTCGCCACAGTGACAGTGTTCGTCCTTGATTAAAGGGTATCGCGGGTTATTCAAAGACCTTGAAAGCGCTGGCTCTGAAAACGGCCTTATACCGCGTCCTCCAGCAGCAAGACGGTCGCAGGCCCCGCACGAAACGACGGATTGTGTTGGGCCGCTTCCACCATATGAGGGGCGACATGGTGGGCGTCCAATGCAGCCTTTGAAGCCCATTTTTCGATGAGGACAAAGCTGTCGGGGTTGCCCACCACGGGATGCAAATCATAGTTCAGGCACCCGTGCTCGGCCCGCACCTTAGGTGCCAGCGCCTGAAACGCTGCCAACTGCTGCAAGCCCTTGCCGGGCTGGGTATTGATCATCACGACAAGCCGCACTTCATTTGGCATGAACACACCGTCACTTAGGCTGGATAAGGAAGCAGCACAGTACTTGAGCGTGATGCCTGGGTGCAAAAAACATAATTCACATGCGGATTTCACGCGGTTTTCACAGTGGCGCGCCTAGCCTGAACTCAGCTCCTAAGTGAACACCTTTTAAGCCCGCGCCCCCATCGTGGGCTTTTCTTTGTCTGGTTTTACCTGCGTGCCGAGCGGTTAGAGGTGTAGACAGCCCAGGCCATGCCCCGCCAACAACGTGAAGGCATTCACACTTCCGCAACGCCAGTGTTGAAGCACAAAAATTGCCCCAATAGTATTTCCCTCCACCCGAGCGCCCAACTTTATACGGATATTGCTCTGCGCCAGCTCGGGCGCTGACACGTGTGCAGGCAATCAAACATTGAGGTTTACCATGCGTCTTACCCAACTCGCACCCGCCGCCGCCCTGTTCAGCCTGTTTACCCTGCCCGCCCACGCCGCCGACCTGACAGCCCTGACGGGCGCGCTGTCCTCCGCCCTGGGTGGCAGCAGCAACAACACCGTCAACACTAATACCAACAACGCCTCCTGCCAGCAGCAGATCCGCGATCTGCAGGCCAACATCAATGCAGCCAACGCCAAAGGCGACACCTTGCGCGCGACAGCCTTTCAGGCGGCCCTGACGCAAACCAACAAAAGCTGCAGTAACGCGCGTTACAACACCCAGGCGCAGGTGGATACCAACCCACAACACCAGCAAAACGTGAACAAGGCTGCGGATGCGATTAATGCCATTGGTGGTTTGTTCAAGTAAGTCGAAATTTGATGTGAGAAGAGCCCGCGGTTGCGGGCTTTTTTACGACCGGTACTTGGCTATCTGCCGTGTGCAGCCCGAGGAGGTAGACATGCTTTAATGCACGCCTATCACCCTGCAAAGGGAATTGCCCGATGAGAAAATACCTCCAGTGCTCGGAGTGTTAAGGATATTTCAAATGAACGGACGCACCTTGCTGGTCGTTATGTTGCTTGCCCACCCCACGCTATCCGTTGCAGCCACCCAACCTGCCGACGGGAAGGTACTCGGGGCAAGCGATGGCCTGATGTACTCCCGGGCGCAATTCACCTGCGGGGCGCTGCCCGCCGATCTTGTTGCCGATTACGTAAAGGCATCCAAGCTGATTGCAGGGCCAAGCGCGGAATACGATGAAGGCTATGAACAAGTCGTCTCCCGAGGGGAGCGCAATTGGCCGGCCATCCCGAGCGCTGAGCAGCGAGCACTCGAATGCCAGAAGTCGAAAGAGGACCTGGCGATCAAGGTGAAGTTGGCACAACGCTGGTTTCCTGAGGCTTACAAGTAAGCGCTGGAAGTTATTGCCACCCGCTCATATTTATCTAACGGAGCGCCCACTCCATGGTCAGCGACCTCTCACAAAACTGAGGCTCTCAAAATATTTAAGGATATTTCAATACGTTATATACTATATTTAATTTTCAAATAACACTAAACGCATAACTCCTTTATAAAGATCAACACAACAAGAAAACAGCGAACACGTGATAAGCCTATAGCACTCCACGCTCAATGGACACGAAGGAATGTAAACTTATGACTGTCTCAACGAAAAATCTTGTTAATCCAACTGCCTCTTCGGCAGGAATCCAGACGAGTGAAGATTACCAAAGCCTCCTGAATTTTTCACACGCTTATGATCGAGGAGGATTTAATTTAAATGGAAAGCCGTCTTACACCATTACGCAGGCAACGGATGAAATAACCCGAGGCGGTTACTATTGGGGCGACAATGACCATAACGGCAAATACAATTTCACCTACAGCTTTCTGACCTCAGAAAGTAAATCTTACGCCGCCGAGAAAGTTTCCGGCTTCACCGCTTTCTACGCACAACAAAAGTCCCAGGCAGCCCTTTCGTTCCAATCCTGGTCGGACGTCGCTAATATCTCATTCCGTGAATCTAAAAGCGGAGGCGACGGACATATATCCTTGGGTAACTATAGCAATGATCTGCAGCATGGCGGTGCCCGGTCGGCTTTCGCGTTCTACCCAAACAACAGCGAAAACAGTGACGCCCTGTTTTATACCAATAAAAGCTACCAGGAAAATTTAACGCCAGCGAACGGCAATTACGGCCGTCAAACGCTAACCCATGAAATTGGTCACACGCTTGGCCTGCAACACCCAGGCGCCTACGATGCCAGTGTGGGTCAGCCGTCCTATTCGGATGCGAAATATGCCGAAGATACACACGGCTACTCCGTGATGAGTTACTGGAACGAGAACAACACCCATCAAAACTTCAGTAAAGGCGGGGGCGAAGCCTATGCAGCCGGCCCGCTGATCGACGACATTGCTGCGATCCAGAAGCTCTACGGCGCCAACTACGCCACCCGCGCCGGCGACACCACTTACGGGTTCAACTCCAATACCGGACGGGACTTCTACAGTGCCGCCTCCAATACCGACAAGCTGGTGTTCTCGGTATGGGACGGTGGCGGCAACGACACCCTGGACTTCTCCGGCTTCACCCAGAACCAGAAGATCAACCTCACTGAAGGCGCGTTCTCCGACGTCGGCGGCCTGGTGGGTAACGTGTCCATCGCCAAGGGCGTTACCCTCGAGAACGCTTTTGGTGGCGCGGGCAACGACCTGATCATTGGCAACAACGCTGCCAACATCATTAAAAGCGGTGCCGGCAACGACATCATCTACGGCGGTGGCGGTGCGGACCAGCTGTGGGGCGGCGCCGGTAACGACACCTTCGTGTATGGTGCCAGTTCCGACTCCAGGCCAGGGGCTGCAGACACGATCTTCGACTTCACCTCGGGCTCCGACAAGATCGACCTGTCGGGCATTACCAAAGGTGCAGGCTTGAGCTTCGTCAATGCATTCACCGGGCATGCCGGCGATGCTGTGCTGAGCTATGCCTCGGGTACCAACCTGGGCACCTTGGCGGTGGACTTCTCCGGGCACGGCGTGGCCGATTTCCTCGTCACCACCGTGGGCCAGGCGGCCATCAGCGACATCGTGGCGTGATGTAAAGCGCGGCGCTCCGGCGCTGCGTTCTGAGGAGCCAGAAGTGGATACTGGCCTTTAGACTAATTGTCGTAGAAGTACCACATTACAGCTATCACGGTGGCAACCCATCCTAGGGTAAGCAAAAATGATAGACCTGCGAGCCGCTTATCCATTGTGCCCTATCAAAAACCGGATGACGGCAATACGAACGCATCCAATCAGAGTAGTTGAGTGTTCTCAGTGTGCAATATCACGTGCCTGATGATCAGTCCTTGGTCGCCAGCGTCAGTGATTACCATAGCTCAATGAGGGCTACCATCAGGAACCTTTTGCATAATCTGGAATCAGTGCTGCTTGCTTTTACATCAATCAATTAGCGAGCGCCCAGCATGATTTTGAGAAACACCTTACTGTACATTGCGCTTGTCGCCGCTGGCTTCCTTGCCGGGTATGCAGCGAAACCCACCCGCGAACTTCAAGTAACAGCCGGCCAACTCATAGAGTGCGGCCGGGTAATCATGCCTACTCTTGGTATGTAAGTGTGATCTCTGTGTCAGAAAACTTGTCATTGGCTTGTGGGCCCATCCAGCATGGATGGAGTTCCAGTAACGCCGACATCCATTCGGCAGTCGAGAGTCTTAAATCTGCATTGCAAGGAGCGCGATATGCCA
Source organism: Pseudomonas sp. B19125 (assembly GCF_044218855.1). Lineage (NCBI taxonomy): Bacteria > Pseudomonadati > Pseudomonadota > Gammaproteobacteria > Pseudomonadales > Pseudomonadaceae > Pseudomonas > Pseudomonas sp. B19125. Next base: position 3,111,822 of record NZ_CP162589.1, on the reverse strand, counting down.
GTGGTAGCTGTGCTGAATGATGAGTCAGACCAAGGTGAGATTTTAGGCGCGCTGAAGGCCTATGGTCTGGTGCTGGCTAACTACTACACCCGCCCCGGCGCATCGGATCTGACTAAGGAATTAAGAGCCGCGCTGGGCAATAGATCTGCTGAGCATCAGCTGATTTGCCATAATCTACCGCTGGCTATAGAAGGCGACCCCTCGTGGACAAGCGTGCTTGTACTGCCGCCCCGGCATCACTTTCAATACCGTGAAACGATGGCCTTGGCGGCTCGAGCGCTCAGCGCTGCCGATGAAAGTAACGAGAAGGGAATGTTCTTGTATCACGAGCCGTAGACGCCAAAAGTGGACTGGCGATGACATTCATGGATAACAGATAACGCATGACAGTATGGCGAAATCAGAGCTTCTGGAGCAAGGTCGGGGTCATTGCCTGGCTGACGTTCCTCATGGTCATTCCTGGCGCTTGCGACGCAGGCTGGATGGGCGCAGGCTCGTCCAATCGCAAGCGAGTCTTCAGCCCTGGCTTCGTTGCGCTGTGCGTTTTCGTGGCTGTGGTTGAGCTGATAGCGCTGAACCACTTCTATGGTGTGCGAGGATGAGGTGAAGGCGGTACGCTTATATCTTGTTACAACCATTTGCCCGCAGGCACCACCCGCAAAGAACTTCAAACTTTTGTCCTAGTCCCAATGACAGGCGTGCTTTAAACCGTGAGCGCCTGCTGACAACCCATAGAGGTTCACAAAATGAAAATGACACTGCCCGCCCTATTTCTGGGCGTCCTCATTTCGCAAGGAGCAATGGCTGCCGGAGATGGCACAGCCGCCCTTGGAGGCGGCGTTGGTGGTGCACTTGGCAACATCGTAGGTCAACAGCTCGGCGGCTCAACGGGCGCGGCGGTAGGCGCAGGCGTAGGTGGTGCTGCCGGCAGTGCTGTCGGTGCTCAAAAAGGCAATAGAGCGGAAGCTGCATTAGGTGGAGGAATTGGCGGCGCGGGTGGCTCATTGATTGGTAATCGCCTCGGCGGTACAACCGGCTCGACTATCGGTGCAGGTCTCGGCGGCGCGGCGGGTGGCGCGCTGGGAAACAACCTGGCGGACGATGAGAGCAATCATCGATCCGATGGCAGAAAGCACAAAGGCAACAACAAGCATAAACACAAGAACAAGCATCGTTAGGTTCTGACGCTGTTAGATCGAAGCCCGGCCCAGCGCCGGGCTTCTTGTTTCTGGCAGGCGCCCCGCTCTGCTATCGTGGCCCGCTCTGATCGCAGTGGAAGCATCGAAGCATGAATTCATGGAAGACTCTGGCAATCGCCTTACTGGCATCGGCCAGCACACAGGCCGTATCAGGTGACAACGTCAACCCTGTCGCTGCAGGAATATTTATCACCATTTCCTTGCCAACCATTTTAATTGGGGCAACCACATCCCTCACCACCGAGCCGCCAAAGATATTCAAGTCAGCCAAGACTGACGCACTGGCGTTCATAGGTTCGGACGGCGAGATTCGCGGAGCACAGTTTGAGCAAGCCTGCCGACACTATCGATTGAGTTACAGATCACCGCTCATGTCCGATATGCAACTGGCCAAGGCGATCGCGGCGTCCTACTGAGCGCATCCTTTCACATCCCTTTCACACTCGGGCGCTTAGGGTTACCCCAGCTCCTAGAGAACATCCCTTTAAGCCCGCTAATCCCCATCGCGGGCTTTTCTTTGTCTGCGATTTGGAGAGCCGAGACGTGCCCTCGACGTCTTACCCGACGACCGCTATACACGCCCACCTTCAAAATGACACGATAACGCCTTGCCTTCGTAAGCAGGAATACAGGATGTTCAGTCACGTAACCGTTGGGACAAACGATCTTGATAAGGCGTCTAGCTTCTATGACGCGGTGCTGATCCCTTTGGGGCTCTGTCGTCGGCCTGTAACCCCTGATGGCGGGCCACCTTCGGCATGCTGGATCAAGCCAGATAACGCTCTCCCTCGCTTCTATGTGTACAGCCCTTATGACCGCAATGAGGCCGAAGCAGGGAATGGCAGCATGGTGGCTTTCACTGCACCCTCTCCAAATGCGGTAGATAGCGCCTATGCAGCCGGGCTTCTTGCAGGTGGATCTGATGAGGGTGAACCTGGCCAACGCCCTCACTATGGTGACGGTTACTACGGTGCGTACCTGCGTGATCCAGATGGCAACAAGGTGCACATCGCTCATCGTGGCGATTTGCATGTGGCGGGATAGGCGCCGCTCACGGCATTGGCTTGAAGCCCGCCATTGCGCGGGCTGAATGTGCTGAATTGACTGTGTGACCAGGTGCTATCTACCGACTTTCCGAGCGCTAATCAGCAACTGGCATCTACCCGCCATCTGCGGGAGGGATACAGCCACATCAGACAACACGCGGTACATCTCATGCTCGTCCGCAAACGGGTAAACCTCGAGGTTGAGAGCGATCTGAATCTTGCGCAGATCTGTGCCTTCGACGAGCCAGCACTCAGCGGTGCGAGTCATCGCTGATCCGTTGTCATCCATCTGCCAGGCAAGAAAGTCGAATAGCCTGGCGACCTGCCGAAAGGATATCGAGTCAGGGATATCGGCAAATGGCCGACCACCAGGAGTGCCTACGAAATTCGGGGCGATTCAGCTACTGCTGTATATCACTGATCACAATCTGCGAGCTCCCCTCGATCCTTTTGACTTCTACAGTCATGCTCCCATGCTCGCCTTTGACCAAGTAAAGGTAAAGATGAAAACCTGGCCCAGTGTCACTTTCATCGTATACAAACCGTTTCAACAAGGTTAAGGAAGCAACATTACCTATCTGAGTAGTCACCTGTTGGTTTGAACGTAAATACTCCTGAAACGCAATATTCGCCTCATCCTTTGCCTCGTAGTATCTCAGCACAAACCCTGCTATCACGACGACCAACACTGTCGCAATTACAGACCTGATTTTTTTGAATCTCGGGCTTTTTAAACTACTCATACTGAATCGTCGCTGATTTGGCAGGCAGGTGGAATGACCATTTTTGACCAAGAACGGACAAATCACAATTGCGCCCCTGCCCAGGCATTCAGTGTGGATGGAATGTCAGGAACAGCGACCGACAGGTTTGAACCGGCAGGCGTTGCGCTTAAAAAGTTATTTTCTGAAAAGGTGCATCCACTTTGATCGTTGGCTCGTAGATTCAATACCCTCACTCGGAGGGCACAAGAGCCAAGGAGATTCATCATGCACGCCTTTTACAAAAAAATTGCTGCTGCAGCCTGCTTCGCGTTTCTCTCCGTTACTGCAACACTCAGCTTTGCTGCCGACACTGTGATGGTCGGAGGCGCAGCGATGTACCCAAGCAAAACCATCGTGGAGAACGCAGTCAATTCAAAGGACCACACCACACTGGTAGCGGCAGTCAAAGCTGCCGGCCTGGTTGATACACTCAACAGCAAAGGTCCTTTTACCGTATTCGCTCCGACAAACGAAGCCTTTGCCAAGCTGCCAGCAGGCACCGTCGAAACTCTGGTCAAGCCTGAGCACAAAGCCGACCTGACTAAAATTCTGACCTACCATGTAGTTGCTGGCACACATACATCAGCACAGCTGATGGCCGACGCCAAGAAGAATGGCGGCACCGTTGTGTTGAAAACAGTTCAGGGGGAGTCGCTGAATATTAAGCTGCACGACGGCAAGCTTTGGGTTGTCGATGCCAAAGGCGGTAAGGCGAGTATCAGCATCGCAGACGTTATGCAGTCCAACGGCGTAATCCACGTTATCGACTCGGTCTTGATGCCTTAAACGCTCTTGAACCCGGCAGGCGTGCAGTTTGCCGGGTGTTGAGGCGCGCATATAGGCAGTTACTGTCAATTCAAGGAAGAGCTATGTCATCGCTACTGTTTTACACAGATGCTAACGAGGCGATCGTAGTGACTGAATTGGGCAGGGAGATCCGGCGCTTGCCGCAAAGATCGGCGGGTATCAGTTCAGGAATATTCGACCCAAAGCGGGGTCAGAAATCGTGGATATTGGCGATGCAAGCCTGTTGCTGGGGCATAGCAATCAGGAAATCGCAAAGCGCGTTTACAGAAGGCTTGGCGCCACTGCGAAGCCGTCAAAATAGAAAAGTTCTGGAACACTTCCATAATAGCTATGGAACGCGGAACAAATACAAACCCGCCACGACCAACCCCCAGAAACGCAAAAGCCCCGCTTTCGCGGGGCTTTCGTGTAAATCTTGGCGGGAAACCAGGGATTCGAACCCTGGAGACGCTATTAACGTCCGCCGGTTTTCAAGACCGCTATGCAAACTCCAGCGGGCCGGGGCGTTGAAGGCCTGCGGAGTTCCATTACTCAGGGAAAGTGACCGGGCTACAGGCCGCATTCTACAAGGGGTGCGGTTTTAGTTTTGGAACTGTTTTTGCCCCTCCCCGGCGTCCTGCCGACCGAACACAAACTACCAAACAGCCAATGCCTCATGATGCATATCGTAAGGCGGCGTTCGGCCAAAAAACGGACGTTCGACTACGTTCGCTTGCGACCCTGAGCTGACCGTGATGCTCAGGGTCGCATCTTCCAAGCTGATTCATACCAAATCTTTTGCTTGGCTTAAAGACGTGCGTCGGTTAATACTCTACATATTTATCATTTCAGGTAGTTCGGGGAGTCGAGGCTGTGCTGAGTGATTATTGAGCGACTGGTAGTTTCTTTTATAACCACTTTTTTGAGCAGAAGATAAATTTCTGCACCCACTTGCAGGATGTTTACGAGCAGGTAAAATCGAGATAACTATAACTGCAGATGCAGACCGCCACTTCGATCCGGTTTGGAGATTAAATGAAAATTGATTTTCCTATCCAGTTAGACAAAGACTCTTTAGATCCTTTTTTTGAACGGCTGCGCGCGGTCGAAACACATCCTGACAAGGTGACAATAAACTTCAGTACATTAGGATTTTCTACGCCAACGTCCATGCTGGCTTTAGGAGTGGTATTACGCAATTGGGTTAGTCATCGTAAGTCTCTAGGGTTAGAAACTTGGCGATCTGGATTGAGCGACACCAATCAGGCTCACTCATACCTGATGCATTTAGGTTTTTTTGATTTTATTAATATTCAAGCGGGGAAGTTGGTCGGCGAAGCAACGGGGTCGCAAACATATCTGCCTATAACCGTCATAGAGAAACCACAGGATGCCGCCAAATCCGGCGACCTCGAAGCTTGGTATGAGAGCATAATTCAGATTTCACGTAGTCTTGCCGGAGTTTTAGCCGGATCCCATGACGACAGTAAGGATCTGAGGATTTATTCTTATTCAATTAGAGAAATAATCAGGAACGTTTTTGAACACTCTGGTGCAAGCCGGTGCTTCATATGCGGTCAGCGATGGGGAAATGGCGCTGCTGAGTTTGCAGTCGTTGATGAAGGGGTGGGCGTATGTACTACATTACGGACGGCATACGATCTAAAAAACGACGAGGAAGCTCTGATTACGGCCATTAATCCGGGTGTTAGTCGCACCGCTGGACTGACGAAAGAAGAAAATATCTATGACAACTCTGGCTTTGGGCTTTACGTATTAAGTCAGTTAGGAAGCAACTTTGGATGGTTCATGTTGGGCAGTGGGCAGGCCAAGGTTATTGGGGCGGAACGAAAGATTACTGCGTCGGCGTCCTCTTTTGAGGGAACCTACGTAGGCGTTCGTCTAAACAAAACACCGTCTGATGTCCATGGTCTGCTGGATGACATCATCAGCGCCGGTGAAGCAGAAGCGAAGCTCTCGGGAAACGAAAGAAAAGCATCTGCTCTATCTAAGTCAGGATGAATCTGGCGGTTAGTTTCTCATAAGTATGTCCGGGATTTTGCTGGGCGTTGCAGTAGCGCAATTCTAACTATGGAAACTCTGGATAATATCGAGAGCAATTAAGGATGCGAATACGCAAATACGCAAATACGCAAATACGACAGTTTTAGTGCAACGACCTGACACAGACAGCTTTCAATCTAAAGTTCCAGTTTTATATTTTAAAGCCGATGTTTAATGCTTCTGATTCATGATGCTAGGCAAAGAGTCAACTCGGAGAATCAGCGACATGGGATCGAAATCACATACGTTATTTCATTTCACGGATAGTATTGAAACCCTAGTCAAAATTCTTCGCACAGGATTTTGGCCTCGTTATTGTTCAGAAGACTTCAGGTGGTATAACGAACAGTTAGGTTATGTTGCCTATCCTTTAGTTAGTTTTTGCGATATACCATTAACAAGAATAAAAGATCATGTGGGCTTTTACGGTGGGTTCGGCTTCGGAATGTCTAGAGACTGGGCCATCCGGGCGCGCTTGAACCCTGTGATCTATTTGTCTGAAAATAGCGCACTTAGATACAGCATATTGAATTTAGCTCAGCCTGAATGCTACGTGCATCCAGCGCAGGTGCCAAAATTCATTGATCATTTATTCGAGTTGTTAGCTCTCATAAAGCCTTTAAATGGTAAAGTGATGCGCTCTGGAGGGGGGGAGGCAGATAAGGATTTCTATTTGGAAAATGAATGGCGATTTACGCCAACTCTTGCTCAAGGTCGAAAATGCATACCCATTCAAAAGTTTGAATCAGAACAGGATGCTTATAATAAACATACATTTGATAATTATCTTCTGCGCTTTGATATTAAAGACATAAATTACGTGATAGTGCAAAAAGATGCGGATAGAATAGTGCTCTTTAATATATTGAATCAAATGGAGGTTGATGGAGAATATAATGGCGCTCAGCTTCAGAATTTGAGATCTAGTGTTATTTCTTTAGAGCAAATTGAAAAAGACTTTTAGAGTTGATGCTGAGTGTGTGAAAGATCCGAGTAGCTTTACAGACATAAGGAGCGTCTTTTCTGTCCGAAAGCAGCTCCTCCCGAACGGCAGCTATGGGTCGAGAGCGGACACTCATAACTTTGGTGCAGGCGACCAAACGTCTGCTCCTACACTGTTCACTCCACTAGAGGAACACCAATGCCGAACTCAGACCTACTCCCTTCACTGCTCTCCAAACTTTACGAAAACCAGTTGGCCCTTGAAGCTTCCATCGTGGAAATTGCAAACTGGGTAGAGCAGCGCGGCTCTGCCGACGTGGCTGAGAATGTGCGCGGCGCCTTGCACACCATCGATGAGAACGAAGAGTTCATCAAGCTCACGCTGGCGGTACTAATGGCACCCGAGTAATCACTACTTGCAGGCCACTGACCAGAGTTGGTCCAGTTTGGTGGTGTAGCTCTGGCTCATCATCTCCCGGCGCATCCCCCAGTCGGGGTTCGTCGGCACACTGGCCGACCGTAGCGTTCCCCTTCCCCACCGGTCATTGATCTGGTCCAGCACCGTCATGACTCTTGTTGCCTCTGCTGGCTGCGATATAGCGAACAAATCGTCGGTGTACTCGCCTGGCTGACAAAGGTTTAGCAGCATTACTTCGGCCTTGCTGTAGTTGAAGCCAGGCCGAAAAATGCGGTCGAGCGCATCGACGGCAGCCTTCGTCAGCAATCTCACGTCGTCTGTTGGATAGGGCATATCCACCACCACGCCATTGGCATACTTCGCTTCCTCCGGGTTGAACATCCCGGTGCGGATGCAGACTCGGACTTTTTTGCATAGCGAGTGCTGAGCTCGAAGCTTTTCCGAGGCTCTCATCATGTAGGTGGCCACCGCCTCTTGGATGGGTGCCAACTCCGTCAGGCGCTTGCCGAACATCCGGCTGCAGCAAATTTCCTGCTTCGGCGGGTCTGGTTCGTCCAGTTCTAGGCACGATGTACCCGCAAGCTCCCGCGCCGTTTTCTCGATAACAACGCTGAACTTCTTGCGGAGCGTCCAGGGATCCGCCTTGGCCAAGTCCATAGCGGACTTGATGCCCAGAGCGTCGAGGTGGAGTTTCATTTTTCGGCCAACGCCCCACACCTCAGAAACGTCGGTGTTGCGAAGTACCCAGTCTCGCTTGACCGGATCAGTGATGTTCACCACGCCGCCGGTCTGCGCTTGAAGGCGCTTCGCGGTGTGATTCGCGAGCTTGGCCAGGGTCTTCGTATTGGCAATGCCGACGCCTACAGGGATTCCCGTGCATCGAAGCACCTTGGCACGGATCTGCCGCCCGAGTGCGTCAAGCCCAACAATGCCTGTGAGGTCGGCAAAGGCTTCGTCGATGCTGTAGATCTCGACGGCGGGCACCATGCTCTCGATCAGCGTCATGACTCGCTCACTCATATCCCCATACAGAGCGTAATTTGAGGAAAACGGGACAATGCCGTGCTGTTTGAGTTTGTGCTTTATCTGGAAATACGGCTCGCCCATCTTGATGAAGGGCTTCGCATCGTAGCTGCGGGCGATCACACAGCCGTCGTTGTTGCTAAGGACTACGATCGGCGTCTTAGCCAGATCGGGCCGGAATACGCGCTCACAGCTGGCGTAAAAGCTGTTGCAATCGATCAGTGCGAAAACTGGCGAGTTAGACATGACTGCGGACTGTGCTTGTGATCACGCCCCAGATCGAAAGCTCGTCGCCCTCCAGAACATAGCGCGCCGGGTACTTAGGGTTTTCGGATAGCAGGATCACTTCCTTGCCGCGCTTGCAGAGGCGCTTACACATGGGGTCGTTGTTCAGCAGCGCTACTACTATATGCCCGTGGGCGGGCTCTATCGAGCGATCTACCACCGCCAGATCACCTTCAAAAATCCCGGCACCCTGCATGCTCTCCCCCGTGATCATCACTAGGTACACGTGAGGGGCTCTAATATTGAGCACTTCATCCAGGGAAATATGCTGCTCAATGTGGTCCGCTGCCGGGGATGGAAAGCCAGCCGGCACGTGGAACGAGCACAGAGGCAGTTTGACGCCCCCGTTAGCGATTGGACCCAAGATGTTGAAGCTCATGGCGATGCCTTATGCAAATACTGTACGAATGTACAGTTAACTTTGCCACCCGCTTGCGGTCAATTTTTCTGTAGGAGATTTCGACAGACGGAGAGGTGCGTATGTGAGGAAAACTTCCACAGCACAGCGGAATCCACAACTTTGTAGCAACGCTGAGCATGCTCAATGCCTTGGCGAACTCCGTCGGTGAATTGCCGCTTGAGCACTACAATGTCGCCCCGACAACCCAAATCGCCCTCCTCTACCTGCAGGGCGATGTTCTGCACGCCGACCTGGTGCGATAGGGCTGGCGGCCGCACTTGGCAGAAGACCGCGCCGCACCGGACAATCTCGCCCGTCGATAACTGGTTTGAGAGGGTGGACGAAGGCGGGCCGAAGCTAGAAACACGCTTTTTCATTTCATTGTAAGATTGAACTCTAATCAACCGATGAAAGGAATCGAAATGAGCATTAGAAAAAACGAGTACCAGATTGAAGTATTCGAAGAAACCTTTGAAAACGATCCAGTTTGGACCGCCGAGGCGCAGGCGCCATTCCAAGCTCTTCACGTAGGCGAACGTTTCAATCCTGGAGCATTAGCTTCGGGTTCCTGGGGATCGCTTGCAGATGGTCAGGAGTTCAGAATTAAAGATATTGACCATATCTTTTATGAGAACACCGAGACCGTAGGGCACAAGCTGATGGTGAAACTGACGGCGGTGGATAGAACTCAGGAGTTCTAGTGAAGTTGCCTATCATTGACCAGGTGCACATACGATTGGCATGCACTGAGCGCGATCAGTCCTTGGTCGCCGGCGTCTGTGATGGCGATAATTCGTTGAGCATGCGCTGGGTCAAGTTGGGCTCGACGGGCTGCATGAACCACGCCGGCGGCGCCGGGGGCGGTAGGCACTTCGCAGCCACTGGCTGAATCCGTGGCGTCGAGAATGACTGACAACCGCACATCAGCAGTAGCAAGGCGGTCACGCAGCAGAGCCTGGTTGCGCTGGGCATCGGATAATTCCTTTGTGTGTTGTTGGTCCAGGGTGGCGAGCTGATGCTCGGTGGCCAAGCGCTTGTCTTGCTCGGCCTGCTGCTGACGCCAGGCCTCCCCAGTGATTGCATCGATATCTTTCTGGTGCGCGTCACCTTGCTCGGTTAGCTGCTCGGCGAGTTGCTTGCCCAGTCGCCAATCCTGAACCTGCCAGGTGCCGGCCGCGCTAACGGCCATGGATAGCAGGATCGCCGCCAGGATCTGCCAGGGCGTCATGCCAGCACCTTTTTCGCCCGCTCCCACAGCGCCAGGCGATCCTCAAGACCGTTTACACCGCCATTGATGCGCCTAGTGATCTTCACGAAGTCGCCCTGGTCCGCCAGCGTGTTAAGCCCGCGCGTTGACCAGAACCAGGCAGCCGACATCGCAGCGCTCTGCGGCAGTTCGACCAGTTCCGGCTTGTTGATTAGGTCCATGCCCAAGGCTTCACCGCACGCGGCATAGTTCGCCCGCCCGGTAATCTGGATCAGGCCACGGCCACGGAACTTGGAGCCGTCACCCTTAACGATGTTTCCCAGGTCGGCGCGGCCCTCATAGCCGAGTTGCTGCGCCGTTGGCCCCCAGATCTCGCGCACGTAACGCAACTGGCAAGACTCATGCCCGACCTGGGCTATAAATGCAGCAATGCGCTGGCTGGTGACGACCCCGTACTTGCCCATGGCGGCATTCAGCACAGGAACAAAAACGCCCGCGACTGGGCGGGCGTTTGGGAGGATTTGCAGCAACTGCTGCTGAGTGATGGACATACAGACTCCTAACAGAAACAAGCCGCAAGCTGCGGGTTTAGGTGATACGTGCCGCCGCTCAAAGGTTGACGACTCTGACCGGCTTTTCTGCTTTCTTCTTTTTCTTGCCCTTGGCTTTGGCTTTGCCTTTCTTGCCTCCATTGCATTCAACCGTCGTACTCCAGCCCGACTGGGTGAATACTTGCTCTACCGAGTCCACCAGATATTCACCGTCCAACCCGACCTTGAACCCCACGGCGTTGATTTGCCGCTCAGCGACCAAATCCGTGCGCCCGGGCATTTCGAGGCGCACGCCAGCGGTAGAACGGTTAAAGGCCGCTAGCCTGGCTTTAGCCGCCTGCTCAGCGGCGCTTTTATTGGGGTATATGTGCCGGTCTGTATGAACCGGGGGGAGGCCTGCCGGCGCGTCCTCATTGTCCAGGGAGACAATGGATAACTTCCCGGTGGCCTTGTCTTGATGCTTGGTCGCCACAGCCTTGTGCGTGCTACGGTCGCCTAGCCGAAACTGCCAGCGGCTTACGTCACTTCGCGTTAGGGTAACGACGCCCAAAACCTTGCCGCTCGCGCTTTGGCCGCCCTGACGGGGCATTACCAACAACTTGCCGTCACCCACCTTGGCGGTACAGTCGTATTGCTTGGCCAAGCGGGTGATGAAGTTAAAATCTGATTCGCTCAACTGGTCAGCCCGGGGCACCTTCGTTGCAACCGGGCACACCCACTGCCAGCCATTCCTGGCCGCAATGTCGCGCACAATTTCAGACAGCGGCACATTCTCCCAACTACCGCTGCGGATGGTCTTACCACTGCCGCGCATATCGCTCGCCTTGCCTCTGATCACCAAGGTATCAGGGGGGCCGGAAAGCTCGACCTCATCCACAACATAGCGCCCCAGGCGGGCCATAGGTCCGCCGGTATAGCCCAAATAGATCTCGATGCCTGCGCCCCTTTTGGGCAGCGATACCGCGCCGTCACGGTCATCAATGCGCAACTCAAACTCATCCGAGTCCATCCCCGGCTTGTCCGATGTGCGCAGCAGCAAAAGCCGATCGTTAATCAAGGCGGTAATGTCCGCCCCATCGGCAACGATGCGGAAAGTTGGTTTCATTGGGCGATCCAGAATGACGGATAGACTCAAGGCCTGGCCGTTATAGAATTTGCGGCTGATTAACCAGCCAGAAGGGAAAATGAATGAAACGGACTTACATCGCGGTGCTATTTGCCTGCGCCGCCCTGCCAGCCTTGGCCCAGGAAAAGCTCAGAATCATTGACCTGGGTGAGCCAGAGCCAGCGGCAACCCAAGCACCCAGCGCCCCAGCACAACCCGAAGCGGTGCCAACCGCCGGACAGGCGCGGGGGTTTATTGAGCGGCTGAATGCAACTGTTGATCGTGGAATGGAACAACTCAGAGACCCGCAGATAGACCCCGTTCAGCGGCGCCGCCAGGCACAGGCCTTGACCGCGCTTCAGGACGAGGCGCAGCGGTTCGGCGTACTGTTTACTCCTTTCCACAAGTGCAATGAGGCTGCCATAGACGCGGCGTCATCATGGCAAGGGCTTATCGGCAATAACGCCAAACAGTTCGAAAGCGCATACGACAGCTACCTAAAATCCGAAGCCGAATGCCGAGAGGCCGCAGGCGAAAGCTAATCCCACAACATCACGACTTCTTCCCGCGTTACCGGGATATCTGGCAACAGAATCACCACGCCGGCACGGAAAGGTTGGACCTCATCGGCAAGCCCCTGATTGGCGTCAAACACCGCCTCCAGGGTGCCGTTGAGGTGGCCATAGAAGTTATTGCAGATGGTGTCCAGTAGATCCCCGTCAGACGTTCTGCATGTCGTCGCCATAGCGCACAAACTCCAATGTAAAGCCCTGCTTGCGCGGAATACCGCCTTGCAACAAAGCGCTCTGTTCTTCTTCGATGTTTTTAAGGCACCAGTTCCCAAGTACATCGCCGTAGCCGGTGGTTAAGCCCAATGGTTGCAGCCTTGCCCCTATACGCCGCAGCGTGTCCAACTGCTTCAATCCGCCCTTGAAACCCGGAAAGATTGCGCCCTTGAGCGTTATCTTTTCCTCGCCCATGCCTACTGCCTGCTGTGCCGGACGGCGGCTTAAACGCTCCTGTGAAGCCCAGCGAAACTCAGTAGAGCGCCGTAGTTCGTCAAAGGCCGCCGTATCCAAGTTGAAGAAATAGGGTTCCTCCTTGGGGTCCAGCGGCTGAATGATCAACAGATGCGGATACGGTTTAACAGCCTCCGGCGCCGGCGTGGCATTCGCCGCAAACGTCCCGGTGGGCAAGATATTGGCCAATGACGGGCTGACCTTGCCGGCGATTTGGTTGATAGCGGCGCCGGCCTTTCCGGCCTGCTCCTTCAGCACGCCCATACGTTCATCAATTTGCGACACTGCGCGGGAGGCCTTGTTGTAGGTCTCCAGCACCGTGCCGACTTTCGCTTGAGCCGCGTTAACGCCTCGCATAACCCGCTGAAGTTTTTCCCCCATGGCCGGCCCGATCACAGGCAACCCCTCAAGCTCTGAGGCGGCGCCCGTGATTTCGCTAATAGCCCCATCCAGCGGGCCAAGCATCCCATCCAGGCTGCGCCGGCCCGTCTCACCGGTGGTAGCCAGGTACTTCAGCGCCGCCTGGAGTCGCTCCAGATACCCTGGATCTTCCATACTTCCCCCTTACCCCACGTGAGGCTCATCAAACAGGCTTGCACTCGACAACTGCCGGCTGATCTCTTGCCGATGTTGCTGCAAGTAAGGCTCGATCTCCCGGGCGAGCTGCTGCGCGTCTTTCACATCGCCTTTCACGGTCAAAGTAAACGGCGCGGTCACATGCACCACCTGCTCCAACTTCGCACGCTCAGGCTTTGCCGGTGCTGGTAGCTTCGGCAGAACCTGGCCAGGCTTAGCCGCCGGTGCCTGGGCCAACGCCCTGACCAAATCGCCCACCTCAGCACCTGGCGCGTTACGCGTAACGCCAGAACCATCAAGCGCACGATCAGGCAGCAGCGCCGGCGAAGATTTCACATCATCCCGCGCGCGACTAGGCACCACCAGAGGAACCGGAAACAACAGCGGGCCGTTGCGCGCGCGCTCAGGCGCTCCCACGGGTGCGACAGGAGGCGTAACGCGCACAACTGGGGCCAACGGCTGAACAGGTACGGCATCACGCTTAGAAGCGTCACGCAGCGGCGTTACAGATGCCAATGCGGGTGGAACAGGCGACGGTAGGTGAATAGCCGCAACAGCTCGCTCCTGGGCGGACTGCAACGGCGCAGGCGGCGCAACGTTCCGATCAGGCGTGACCCGTAGCGGCTCCAGCGGTGTAACCGCATGAACAACCGGTGGCAATGGCTGACCAGGCGTGACCGTCCGCGCGGGGGCCGCTTGTAGCGGCGCCAGCGACTTATCAGGCACAGCCAGACGCACAGGCTTTACACGCAATAAGGATGTAGGCCCAGGCGCTGCGTTACTCGTTTCCGGCGTAACGGGCTGCGCCCTCGATGCTGGCCCGGGCGCCGTGGCTGACGGCACCGGCTGACGTAGCATCATCAACGGCCCAGGCGCCGCCACCTTCGGAGTAGCTTTAAACGACTCGGCAATATCCCCCAGCACAGGCGGGATATTCTTGCCGGCATCCGTCATCATCAACGGCCCGGCCGCCGGCATTACCTTCGACGCGGGATCACTGCCAAACGCTTTTTTACCAGCGTAACCGCCGAGGGCTTGGCCGCCGGTGCTACCCAAATAGGCGCCGATCAACCCGCCCACAACCGTGCCAATAACCGGCACCATTGAACCAATAGCAGCGCCCGCCGCTGCGCCGGCCAACGTGCCCGCCAAGTTGCCGGCCGCCTCACCGTACCCCTCGGCCATTTCGTCGCGGTTTTTTGCGTTGTCGTAGGTGTCCTTTGCCATCAGCAACGAATCGACTGCAGCAAACACTGCCGTACCTTTGACCATACCGCCGGTATTCATTCCACCACGCGTGGCACTTGGCACGGCGCGCGCTGTGCCCAGGGCAACAGCGGGTGCCGCCGACGGTGACGCAGCGCCTGTCGTGCCTGACTTACCCCTTTTGGATTTCTTCCGGCGCTTACCGTCCACGGAATCCATGCCAGGGCCGTCAAGGCCGCCGACTGGCATGTTAGTAACGATCACACGTTGAGGGATATTCGGATCACCGCCACGCAGGCCGCCACGGGCAATGTTCAAAAGCCCCCGGCCGATCTTCACAGTGCTAGCCACACCACGAAAGGCGATAAGCCCCGCGCTAATGGCGGCAATGCTGGATACCACCTTGGGCGATTCATCACCCAGCGAGCTAAGCCCACGCCCTACCCAGGCCAAACCATCAGCAACACTATCTGTCATAGGACGGATTGCATCGCCGATCATGCGCATAGAGTCATCCATGCTCTGCGCCATTTCGGCCCACTTCTGCGCAGACGCTTCGCGCCGCTCGGTTAAGTTCTTATCCAGAATACCGGTAGCAGATTTCGAGTCTTTTTTAAGCTGCTCATACAGCTCTTTGTTCTGCGTATAGGCCGTGAGCGCGGCTTTAACTTGCATGTCTGCGAAAATATCGCCGGTCCGCAAGGCCTGCTCCAAGGAGTTGATCATGGCCTTGGCTTTTACAGGGTCCGTTTCCTTGTTGATCTTCGCGGTAGCCTCGGCCATGGCCTTAGCCTTGGCCGGGTCCGTTGCAGCAACGTAGCGCTGAGCGAGCGCCAAGCTCGCCTCCAGCGTAGACATGCCCTTTTGCAAGCCCGTTTGCATGGAACCCTGATAATCAATCCCGGCCTTTTTGTAGGCTGTGACGGTATCCCGTGCGCCGATTTTCTCCATCCAGTTTTTGAGGTTGTTCGCCGCCTCGTCGGCACCACCTGCAGTTTTCATCTGCACCTGAAGCATGGCGCCCAGCTGCGTTACCGCGTCCATGCCGGTAATACCCAGCTTACCCATACCTGCCAGCATTTCCGGCGCCCATCGGGCCATGTCGCTGGCCTCAAAGCTGCCGGCCTGGCCCTGATAGGCGATTGCTTCAAGGGCTTGTTGCATAACCTTGGGGTCTGAAATTTTGGCGTTCTGCCCCAAGGCGTTGATCATCTTGGCCGTGTCTTCAGCACCCGCCCCCTGCCCAACGACGAATTTTGCGGCGGTAGGCGCATAAGACAGAGCCTCAGCCAGATCCATGCCAGCGCCGACCAGGGAGTTAACTACCTCTGCGACTTCGTTACGGCCCATCCCTGAATCACGGGAGGTCTGCAAAATCGTTTTGGACATCTGCGCTTCTTGCGGGGCATTGGCAATGCCCGCTTTGATCGCAATATCTCGAATAATGGCGCCAAAATCAGCGCTTACTTTAGTAGGCACCGCCACGGCCGCCGTGTAAGCAACTGCCTGGCCGACAGTGCTTTTAATGCCCTCTCGGCCGGCCTTGATTTGCTGGTGGCCCAGCGCCTTCAGCTCTGCGTTGTGTGCCGTGCGCCCCAAGGTTTGATAGGCCTTTTCCAAGCGCCCAACTTCAATACCCTGTTTCTTGAGGCTGGCCAGGTTAGCGTCCAGCTTGGTCAGCAGGTCGCTAGCCCCTTTCTCGCCAGCCAGGTGCGCCTTACGCCATTCCTCACGCAGTCGGATCGTGTCGCCAATGGTGTTTTGAAGCACCCGGGCTTTTGCGCCGGTGGCTTCCAGGCGCTTTATGCGGCTTTCAACGTCCTTGAAGGCCGAACCCACTGTAGAACTGACGGCCCCGCCAATGACGATGCCAAGCGCTAATTTACTCGCCATGTGCTAGCCCTATGTCGGGTGACTTGATAGCGGCTCAATCCGTGAGCCACCACACCATGTCTGAAGCAGGCATGTCCAAAATCTCGGCGGCCGAAAAATGCAGCTCAGCCGCCAGACGTTTGGCCATCTGTTTCATTTGCCCAGCGTCACACCCCGAATTCGTTATCCAGGCGAAAATAGCCTTCCTGAAGGCGCTTGTAATCCACCGTCTTGATGGCGCCCAAGTCCTTCTCACCGATTTCTGTGAGGCTGCACAGCATGGTGACTTCTAGCTGTTCCTGATCCCCGTTACTGGTGGCACCAGCGGCCCGCAGATCGCGCAAGCACGGCGCACGCATCGGGACTTTATCGGTTTTCACGCCATTGACTTCCAACGGATATTTCAGCGTCACGCGGGCGCCGTCCGCTGTCATTTCCAGCCACTCAGGCAATGCATTTACGTCTTTGGTTTTCATGTTCTTTTATCCAAGGCCCAGGGCGGTACGCATTGCCGCGTATTGGTCGACACCGTTGATAACGCGCACGCACGCTACCGGGTCGATTTCGTACATCACGCGGCCGTCGATTTCCAACTTGTAATAGGTGACGGCAATCGAGTGCTTAAGCTCGGCCTTATCACCGGCCTTCCAGTCGCCCAAATCCAGCTCTTTGAGCATTCCGCGCACGGTCGCAACCACTGGGGTAATGCGCCCTTTCTGGCCCTTAAAAGCCCCACGAAAAACCGTATTACAAGCGGTCTGATCAGCCAGGCCCAAGAACTTCATAGACTCACGGCGAACGCCGGTAGTGACGAAACCGGCCTCCATCTTCTCCAGGCCCATATCCATTTCAATCGCCCCGCCCATACCGCCAGCGCGAAACTCGTCGGTTTTCACCACGATTTTTGGGAGGGTCATGCTTGGTACGTCACCGGTGAAGCTGATGCCGTCCACGAACAGGTTGGTATTCACCAATACTTCAGGAATCATTTAGCGGCCTCCTTAGGCGGCAGTGTCGAGGACTTCGGTCAACCACTGATTGGTGACTTCAACGCGGAAATTAGGGTTTTCAGCCGGCGGCACATCGGTAAACCGAATGTTCCAATAAACTTTGCCTTGCTCCAGCTGGGTCGCCGTATTCAGCTCGGTGTCTGCATAGACTTCGAAGTTGATCACCGCGCCCTGATTCTTCAGGTCGCGCATAAACGCGTTGAGACCTTCGGTCACATCACTGACGTAAGTTTTAGTGATGCTCCGATCCACCGCCCATTTATGGCCGGCCAGGATTGCGTCCATCACGATATCGACCGTGCGAACGCGGGTGACGAAAGACCATTTCGCGTCACTGGAAAGCGTGCGGTTGCCCCACAAGCGATAGCCATCATCACGAATGATGGTCGCGATGTTCGCGTTATTCAGCAGGTTTGCCCGGCACGTTTCGTCACCGTCCAAGAACTCGATAGGGCGGGTGGTACCGGTGATGCCAACAAACTCCTTGTTGGACGGAGACGCCCAAAATCCGTACTCGGCATCGGTGTAAGCGAACATCCCCGCCGCCCAAGCGGATGCCGGGGAATCAATGGTCTTGCTCACCACGGTATCGAACTGCTGAACCCCTGGATCTACCATGTAGATACGCTTACTGCCGAAGTTTTTGGCGTACTCCAGGGCTTCTTCGTCGGTAGTGTTAGGACCATCAATGATGGCCAGGGCGCGCAGCTTAGTTGCCAGGCCGTCCATGGCTGTAGCCACTGCCTGCGTAGCGGAATGACCAGGGGCCACCAGCAGACGAGGCTGGGCATTGAAACGGCTCTTACCGTCCAGCAACGCCTGCAAGCCGGTACGTGTGCCATCGGCCTTCACCCCGCCGATAATTGCCGAGGTTTGCAGCGCCTTGTCTTCAAGCTTCGCGACACCACAAGCAACGATCACGGCCTTGGAACGGGCAAAGATGGCCTTGGCTGCGCGGGTGATTGCGGAGTCAGGCCCGAAAGCTGCTACCGATTCGCTATCACGCGTCAGTAGTACGAGTTCGCCGGGCTGCGCCGAGAATTCCGGCGCCGGCGTAAAGGTATCTACCAGGCCGATAATGGACGACGACGGCAGCGCGATAGTCCGCGCACCGGTATCGACCAGCGTAACGGTCACACCGTGAAAACGACTTGTAGTAGGCATGTGCCCAATCTCCATAAACAAAAAAGCCCCGCAAGTGCGAGGCTGTTAGGGGTTTGTTGTTACGCGTAACGGAAAAGAAAACGCCCCGTCAGTGCGGGGCGTTTATTGGGTCAGCGCTGAAAGCCAATCAGGGGCCGGGGGCCGGTGTTCGTTCAACGGGAACTCACCAGCTTCCGGCCAATTACGCAATGCACGGCGGTAGGCCTGTAACTCTGTGTACTGATCGACGGTGAGCGTGGTTTTTGATCCGTCTTCTATCTCGTCGCGGTGACGTGTCACCACAGCGTCAGTGGCACTCAACTGCACCGAACGCCAATACCGCTCAACTTCGGCCAACTGTTCCCCTGTCTGCACCGGCGCATCTATCACCACCGGCCAGTTGTCCGGACCACACACCAAACGCTTTCCATGACTGACTTGGGCTAACAGCTCATCCCTGGCTTCGGCGGAGAACTCCCGCACATCAGCAGGGATAAACGTGCATACCTGATCGTCGTAGAAAAAGCCTGTTTCAGAACTATAAAAAACAGTCATGCTTTACCTCTTACTCGCCAGAAGAATGAGGCGTTCGCGCCAAAAAGATTTCGCACAGTGATACTTCCGAGAGTGCTATTTCTCGCTTGCAACACTGGAGAACCGCCTACACTTTCACCGTTAGTAAAGTTAGCAAACGTCAATTGAATATTTGTAGGCACAGCCGAAAACGCAAAGGGCAATGGGATAACGGTGTCTGAACCTGATGGAGCCGAAATATAGAGCCCCCACTGCTCAATATCACCACCAGGCAACTTTTGATGATTTGGCGAGCTGGCAAATTCTGACTCATGCTTTAAAGATGCCGAGCCCGAAAAGAAATAGTTATTACCAAACACCGTTGCTTCAAACGAAGCTCCTGCAGCAACGACGACACCCGAAAGTGGGACTGTCGCAACATTCGACATTGACCCCCCGGCTGGCGGCACAACGGTCAAGGGCGCGGTACCGACGTTTCTCAGATGAATGGTTGATCCATTTTGCGCACCACCAATAGCTGGCAAAGTAAGCGTTATTTGAGCCCCGGAGTTTGCAAGGATAAGGCGGCCAAAATCGGACAGCTCTAATTTTGCCGCAGTATCGTAAATTCTTATCCCGCTCAGATTACCAAGCGAGCGCTGGACAAATTGAGTAGAGGCTTGCCGTTGGCTGCTATCAAATTGCGGAACCACCACGCTGGCAATCATATTCCCGCCGCTAACGTACCACGCACCTGCACCGGCAGCGTTGTTCAGCAACGTAAGTTCAAGAATATCTCCATAAATCATTTTCAGGCTTTTGACGCTAACCGATTGCCCTGGATCAGCGCCGTATATTAGGTCTGTACCCGCTCGGGTTATCGCTGACGATGTGGTGTTGTAACAGATTACCGTGACCGTAGAACCAATAGGCAGGTCCGAAGAAACCGGGAGGTTGATTGTGCTGGCCGCGTCACCAAATAGCACTGTTACTTGACCGACCGCAGCAGCAAGAATCGAACCGCTGTTATTAATCGCGGTACTCCCCGAATACGTCTTGCCCTGACGACGCGACCACTCAGTAGTCGCCAACAGTTGCGAGCTATCAAATCGAGACGCGGACTCAGCCGTTGCCGCGCCCTTAAACGCCGGCGCGTTAATCGGAGCCAAGCCTTGTGTAATGTTTTTAAAGCTCAGCGCTGTAGTCCCGACAACGATAGCCCCATCAGTCGATAGCAGCCACAACGTATCGGCGTTTACTGTGCCCCGTTCTACAACAACTTGCATGCCTGGCGTGACTTTGGTGCCATTGTCCGAATCGGCGGCACGGACCCAACCTTCAGCAGCGACAAGGTAAATACCATTTTCGGCCGGTTTATCTTGATTCTTTACCAGCACCCGCGAACCGGCCGGGGCAACCAAACCATCAATGGTCTGCACACCCGCCAGCACAATCGGCGCGGTAGTGGCGACCAACACAGAAGCCTTGTAGTCCAGCGCGTTGACTGCATTAAGCACCGAGTCTTCCACAAACTTACGCGTGGCCAGTACAACTGATGGGTCAATTTGCAAAAGCACATTCGTCGAGCTTTTGACGATGAAGTTCATACGCAGGATTTGCGTGCGGCCAGAGCCTTGTGACAGTTTCGACTTATAGCTCGGCGCGCAGTTGGCCACCGCGACCAGATCCCCGTCCGAATCGAACAGGCCCAATTCGCGAATCCAGAACCCGCCTTCGTCAGCCGGAATAACCTGCTCGGCTACGAGAATTCCAGGGTTAATTGGGTCAGGTCCCAGCGAGTTCAATGGCGCACGCCGGCGCTCATTAATCAATGACTTCTGCAAGCGGTCCGGTATCGGGTTAGTGTCGTTTGCATCCCCTACGGCCATGTGAGTAAGTTTCCAAGTCATTTGCCCTGCATCGGCTTTGACCTGCTTGGCCTCACCAACAGCCGTCAGGATGGCGAAGAACTGCGAATTAACATCAATCATGGATATACGTCCAAAAGGTCTATGGAATGTTCGCGGCCGGGAACACCGATATAGCAATCAATCGAAATAGAGGCCGGCGGCGGTGGGTGAACCTCCAGCTCGTCAATGGAATGCTCGCGACCGCCGCCGCCAATAACACCGGTAGTCTCGATATCCCGAAGTACCGGCGGATAAACATCAATCTCGTCCCCGTCGTATGCACTTGCGAAAATGTTAATCGGGCCAGTAGTTTCGAGGCTGATAGCCAGCCCCGTCAGGTGCCGACTGACGGGCTTGGCGTCATCAATCAGCCTTTCCAGCTCGGCATACATTTCTTCAGTGATACCGGTTTCCAGCACGCCAACCTTGAGGGCAAAGGTTCCAGGCTCGCCCATAGGGGTGGTCTGCCACCACGACTGGATTTCAATCAAATACCCCAGCGGCTCAACCACTCGGCGCAACGCTCCCACAGTGCCCTTGTAGGCATGCACAAAGAACGATGAACGAATAACCGAACGCTTTACCGCCTCCGACCAATTGTTGTCCCAGCGATCGACAGACCACGTCCAGGCAAGCAGCGGCAGATAAGCCACAGGGCACGTGTCCGGGTTGTATAAGGTGCGCAAAGGGATTTCGGTTACTTCGTCCGTCGCGGCCTCTATGGCGCGCTCCAGCGTGGTGGCATTGAGCGGCAGCAGGCTTTTCATATCAGTCACCCAGCTTCACGGTAAAACCCGTGCAGTAGGCCGCCTGGGCCTTAGTTGGCCGTATATCGGTCCAACCAATCAGCTCCACGCGCCTGACACCGCTGATATGCAACTGAGCATCGACACCAGAGCGGGCAACCTCGACACCTAATCGGCGTCTAGGATTCACCCAGGCCGCAAGGCGTCGCTCTGCTTCGGTTCGTAAGGTCTCGTTTTCAGGCCCCGCGCCTTCCATATGCAAAACCGCATCCACGCGATAGTTGATTACCTCGGCGCCCTGCACCTTGAGTCTGTCTGCAAGGGGCCGGATGTTGTCTTCACTCAAGTACGCCTCTACCTGATCCAACAGCGCCTCATCGGCAGTGCCAGGGCCGTTAAGGTGTTGCACCGTTACAACCACCACCGCCGGCGACGGACTTTCGGCCGTGGCGTCACCCACCAGCGCCGAGGCGTTGCGCGCGTGCAAGATGTAACTGTTTCGCGGCCCCGCCGTAGTCAGTCCCTCGAAGGCCAGCTGCACCCGTTCACGCAACGCGTCGTTCGACTCCATAACTTTCGGCGTAGGAGGGAAAGTGGTCAAATTCTCGGCCTGGATCACCAAGCGCCGAATGCTGACATTAGAGGCGAGCTGGTCTAGGTCGCCATCCTGGGCATAAGGCAGCAACAACGCTTTGGCGTTGTCGTTTACCCGGGCGCGGTTTTGCAACCGGCGAAGGGCGCCTACTTCCAGCAGCTTTACGACTGGATCACTTTCGAGCGGCGCGCTCCAGTTATCCCCCATAAATGAACGAAAGGTCGCCAACTCCTCGGCATAAACCGCTTCAAAATCCAAAGGCTCTAGCACTTCAGGCACCGGCAGCGCCGACAAATCCACGGTACTCATACGGACACCTCAAGTAATTGGCTGTCGCCCAGGTATTCGCCTTTCAGCTCCAGTGTGATTTTTCCGTCCAGAACACCCGTCACCCGCACACCTCCAAGCCTCAAACGCGGCTCCCAACGGCCAAGCGCGCGCGCAACCTCGGCTTGCACGGCGCTTTTCCAGCCTGCGGACACAGGCAGATCGACGTAACGGCGGAGCTTGCTGCCGTACTCCGGCCGCATGCGACGACTGCCCAAGGGCGTGCCTAAAATGTCTTCAATGGACTGCCGCAGATGCTCGATGCCGGTAATGATCTGACCGGTACGGCGATCCATTCCCATCATCGGGCATTACTCCTTGATCAGCTCAAACTCGGGATGCTCAGCCAGGTACTTCAGGGCCGGTTCATCGTCTGCCGTTACGGTAACGGTGAAGGCCTCCACCGGCAGTGCGCGACCGTCCTGCAGGATGATCATCCGAGTTCGATACACCTTGTCGCGGTACCGCACCTGCGCGCTGTTTGGCGGTGTGTTCTGTTCTGCGCTGTCGCCTTTGAGTGGCCTGGCCATGTTTCCTCCGGTCATAAAAAAACCCGCACAGGGCGGGTTGTCGTGGATAGCTGTGTTAGTGCTTGTGGTGGTTGTCACTATTGCCGGTAGCCAGAATGTCAGCGGCACCGGTGATGGTCTGCGTTACGTGTAACGGTCCGTCGATAGTGACCTGGCCGGTCAGACTGATTGCATCACCGGTCAAACTGATTTTTCCAGACTTAACGGCTACAGCGTTATCCGTAACGATGGCCGCCGTAGAACCGACTTTGATTGTTACCGTCCCGCTGGGCAAAGTGATGGTGTAGGACTTGGCTTGCCAGTCGTAGACCAGCGAACCGCCATCATCAAACCGCCACACCTCCACGTGGTCACGGTTATCGGGCGGCGCGCCGGCGTTGCCGTAAAGCCCCGGGATAAACGTGCCCAGGGCGGCCTCACCGCTTGGACTGAACAGCGCGCCCTGCTCGCCAAGGCTTGGCGCACGCCAATGGCGCGCCTTACCCGCAGCCAGGCTGTGCCAGCGCACCCAGGCGCTTGTCCACTCGCCATCTGAAACCCGGCAAGCGGGCGGCGATGCCGCCAGGTCGACGGCCACCACATAACAAGGCTTGAGCATGGCCGCGATCATGCGGTCATGCTGCGCCGACACGTAGGCACTCACGGAATGTCTCCCGGCGCGACGTACTGGCCTTCGCTGCCTGGGCCAGTGTCAGGGCTGAAACCGAACACAAGTGAACCCGGCGGCTCATCAGGCCAAGGCCATACCAGCTCCCCTACTTCGAAATTCTGTATCCACTGAACAGACCACATGACGAACTGTTCAAGCTCAGGCAATGGGGCTTCAGGCTGCGCATGGATTTGCTCAGGCGGGCCTGTGACAAATCCCACATCCCACCACTGATCCTTAAGTACCGTGGCCAGCTGGGACGCCAAGATAGCGGCCTGTAACGGAGCTTTAGGACGGTCAGCCTCGATCAGAATACAGGCCTGAAAACGGCCAACCAGCGCCGTCTTGCCCTCACCTCGATCAGTGCCCAGGGACATGTCAGTAATGCCATACAGCAACGCCGGCGCCCTAACTTGAGCGTCCAGCTCCGGGAACGATTCAACGTGCAAGACGCTGGGCATGCGCTCGCTGATAATGCGAGTTATCGCGTCATGTAATGTCGTCAGTTCGCTCATTGGGTACGCTCAACACCAGCTCGATCATGCCGGAACCATCAGGCTTCGGACGCACGACTTTGTAGCGGCCGCCACCCAGCACAGCCGGCAGATCAATGGTTAGGAAGTCGCCTTTCTTGACGCCTTGCACGTCGACCACTCGCGCGGTCAGCGTCGGCTCTAACACCTCGTCGGCGTTGATTGCGCCGCCCAGCCGCACGGCACCACCCTTGCCGCCACCGATTTCGGCGCCGACAAAGGGAGAAGCAAACGCGCCGTAAATAGTGCGCCCGTTGGCCAAAATGGCCGGATCACCAAGACGCCCCACTAACAGGGCGTCCATACGATCAGCCAAGGCCCGAAAGCCGCCATCCATTACTGGATCAACAGCGCTTCAGCGAAACCGCCGACAGCATCGCCCAGCAGTTTGCCGAACGGCACAGAGTCAGCGGTGCCATCGGCCACCAGGCCACCAGCCAACAAGCTGACCTTGGCGCCTGCCTTCAGCGCACCGGTGCTTGGCAGCAGCCAGGCACCGCCCAGCACACCGGTGAACGGCTGCCCCTTCGCTGCGTCCTCCAGCGGCACAACCACCAGGGCACCGAGTACAAAAGGCATGCCGCTGAAAACACCGCCCGTAGGCGCAACAAACGAGCGCTGCACGCCCGCACCTTGATAATTTTTAGCCATCGTTCAAATCTCCAGAACGCAGAAACGACAAACCCCGCACAGGGCGGGGCTTTCAGGTACTTCGGTTGGTTACTTGCCAGCAGCGCTGTACAGGCCACGGAAGTCCGAAGGGGCAACACCAGCATCGATACGCACCTTGCTGGCCACGCCGTCAACGCTGAAGCCGTTTTGCTGCTCGACGTAGGGGGTATCAATACCATTGAGGTAAGCCACCTCAATGGTGTCGCTACCTTGCTTGGCGGCCATGTACCAAGCCGTAGACGAGTTGTCATCAAGACGCGGCTCACCGATAACTTGGGCAAAACCACGAATAGGGTTAATGATTCCAGAGTTCGCATCAGCGCCAGGAACAGAAGCCGAGTTGATCAGCTGATTGGCCCGATCTTCCAGCGCAACCGGTGTCAGCACGTAGGCCGGGCGAATGTTCAAGGTGCGAGCCTTACCACCCTCCACTTGCGTTTTCTGCGAAGCCATAGCGGTCTTGCCGATAATCATGCTGGCAATGGACAACTCAGACGCAGGGCCGGCGGCGTTGTTTTTGCGCGAAGCATCAAACAGCGACTTGCCGTCGCGCATCTTCGGCGGGCTGGTCAGTACCGCGTAGACCAAATCACCGATGGTCGCGCGGGCCGCCTGGCCCATCTTGTAAGGCACGTCACTTAGCAACGACAGGTCGTCATTGATAATCGCCTGACGGGTAATCGAGAACAGCTCGCCGTAGGTGGCCAGCGTAATCGGCTCGCCACGGTCACTCAGGGTGATGTGCTTGTATTCGGCACCGGGACGCACCTCACGCAAGCTAGGGAACTCACCCAGGCCGACACGCGAAGACGTTTTAAAGTCGCTCAACTGGCCTTTTTTGGTCCAGAGCTGGAAGGTCTCCGGCGCTTCTTCCCAGCCCGAAAGGACCGACTTGCCGGCGATATCCAGCAGAATCTGACCGAAGTCACTGGAGCCATGCGTAAACGCCATGCCAACCATCTGCATAGGGTTAAGCGTTGCCACCAGAATGCCGCGCTCGGTCAGAGAAGCGCGGGCCAGCTCGCGCATGCTCATGTGATTGAGGCCGTTGCTGGCTTCGATGGCGGCGATGCCGATCCGCGCTTCCAGGGAGGCGCGCACCGAATCACCCACCAGATTGCCGTTAGAGATATGCCCGTGCATGCCTGGCACATTGGACGGGGAGGTATTTTCGCCCAGCTTGGCCAACAGCTGCGCGCGCGCTCCCTCCACCGTGCAGGCCATATCAGTAACGCAAGCCTGCAACAGCTCAGCATGTGCCCCAGCAAAAGTGCCGAAAGCGGCGGTAATACCGGCGCGGCGCACGCCTTCTTCAGCAATTACCTGGGCGCGAATTTGGTCAGCTGTGAGCGCGGCGGCCGTGTCCGGGACGGCCGGGGCGGCCGGGGCGGCCGGCGCTGGGGCTTGTACTTGGTTGCGCGGGTTCATCAGGTTGCTAGCTGCTGGTGGCATGTGTTCAAACTCCTGCATGCGTTTCGATTTGAGTTGTGCGGCAGCCACCAGGGGGTCAATCAACTGATCAGCAAAGCCGGCTGCCACCGCCTCACCGCCATCCATCCACGTTTCATCCTTCAGCAGCGCGTGAATTTCTTCCGCGCTTTTGCCGGTCTTACTGACGTAGGCCTGCACCAACGTCCCTTCCACCTTGTCCAGCAAATCGGCATAGCGGCGCATGTCGTCAGCATCACCGCCCTGGGCGCCCCAAGGCTTGTGGATCATCATCATGGCGTTGGTCGGCATGTAGACCTTATCGCCCGCCATAGCAATAACGCTGGCCATGGAAGCCGCCAGGCCGTCGATGTACACATCTACGCGGGCCGGGTGCGCTTTGAGCGTGTTGTAAATCGCCATGCCGGCGAACACGTCGCCACCCGGCGAGTGAATGCGCAGATTGATTTGTGACACGTCACCACAAGCCGCCAGATCCTGTGCGAACTGCTTGGCGGTAATGCCCCAACCACCAATTTCGTCATACAACAGAATTTCGACACTGCCGCGCGCCATCGCGCGCATTGAGTACCAACTTTCTACCGGCTGATTTGCCGCTGTAATCGCGGCTGATACTGACGATTGGACGGACGCCCGGGGCAACATCAAGGGCGGTGATTTAGGCTTTCTCTTTTTCGTTTGATAGGTCTGCATTGACGGTCACTTTCCCGTAGAACTTGTGATAGGCGTCAGAGCTGAAAACCAGCCCTTTTTCCCGGTTGCTTTTCACTTCCGCCTCTCGCGAACGCTTAAGCTCTTGCGGGTTGCGACCGCGCGCCCGCGCCACTTCGGCCTCATCGGCAAAACCAGCCTGCACCAGCGCATCCCAGGCGTTTGCCTCATGCACCGGGTTAATCCAGGGCATAACCGGCCCCTGATAAACCGCGCTGTAAACAGAATCCATGTTTACGTCACCAGGCGGCACAAGCACGCCGCTGACCAATGCCATTTCGACAAAGGCCCGGTAAACCTTGCGCGACCAGTAGTCGATGAATTCGTGTTGCAGCAGGTCGTAACCCAGCTGCGACTCCACCAGCTCCTGACGCTGCGCCGAATAGGTGCCCGTGTAGCTGCGTGTCGCCGTGGAGTAGCCAATACGTGTCCCAGCTGATACGGCACGCAACTGGCCGTTACGGAAGCTCTCCACAAACTGGCTGGGCCGGTTGCTTTCGATCATCCCCACGTCTTCACCGGGCAACAGACCGTCGAACACCATGCCCGGCGCAATAGGAATACTCCGGGCGCCGGTGGCCTGGCCGTCCTTGCCGGCAGTCGTAGGCGCAACCACGTAGTCGTCGGTAGAACCCTTTTTGATGAACATCGCCAGGGCCGCGCTAATGCGTGCCGCAATGCGCTCGCTTTCCTCGTAGTCCTTGATATCCGCCAAGCGCGTTAGCACGGCGTGCAGCAAGGGTTGGCCTCGGTTTTGCCCGATCCGCTTTCGATAAGCGATGTGCAACATCCTGTCGGCCGGCACAAACTTGGTATCCGCCGAAAGGCTGAAACCCAAGGCGCTGCCCGGGTGACGTTTCAACAGGTTGTAACCGAGTACCCGCCGCCATGAGTCCCGTGCGATTCCCTGGCAAATGCCTTTGGAGTCGTCGTTGTAGTTCCAGGGCAGATAATCCGGCTCCAGAAGCTCCAATGAGAAAGGCACTTTGTGCAGGTGCTTGAAGTTCGGCACCTTACCCAGCAGCAGCTGGGCCAACATTTCTCCGTCACGCAGCCAGGTTCGGCACACCAGGCGTTCCATCTGTGCCCGGGTCAGCTCGCCCGATGTTTCTGGCCGCAAGGACCACTCGGCCCATAGGTCTTTAATTTGCGCTGCGAAACCCAGGTGAATATTGCCTGCATGGTCCAGGGGCAGCGGCTCCACCGCGATACCTGCACCACCCACTACCCGTTCTTCCAGCCGGTCAAAAATGCCGGTCACTAAATCGTGATCTTCGTCCAGCTTTCGCGCCTGGCCGCGCAATGATTCCGCGTCACGCTGCAAGGAACTGTCAGCGCTTCGGGTTTGCCGTTCTGCTTTGTGAGTGCGGGTGATCCTGGCCGCCTCAAAGGCTTGAATGCCGCTGCGCGCCGCAAGGCGCTTAAGCCCAGCGGCAGGACTCACCGCCGTAACCAGGCGGTCAAAGACGTTCAACGAAAGTCAGCCAGGGCATAACCCGGGCTGCCTTGTTGCGCGGCGCGTTGAGCGTTAACGCGGCGCTCCCATTCACGCCGCCCTGTTTGGATTTGCGGCAGTTCGGCCATCGTGTGGGTGCGACCATTAAAAATGGTCGTTTTGCCCAGCAGAATGGCGGCCTCTGCCTCCAGATACTTGTCCAGCATCTCCTGCGCGTTTATAGCCATCCGTTACTTTCCACGTTGTGCCAGTCGCCCGGGGCGTCAGCTTGAGTTGATGGGGGAACAGGCCGCGCCGGCTCAATAGGCGTCTCGGATTCTTCTGGCTCATCCACGTCCGGTACGTCCGGCACCTCCCACGTACCAGAGGACGGCACGAACTGGGCTTCTAAGGCCAACTGTTCTAAATCCAGACCGAACCGCTCCTGGCTGATCCGCAGGGCGGCCAGCGCATACACAAAACAGTCAAGGGCTTCGTTTCGACGGCGGCCGTTGGTCCAGCGCTGCACGCGTCGACCTTTGGAAACCACCCATTCTTTGCGCTCGCTGGTCAGCTGCTTCATTTCGTCTTCGTCACACACCAGCTCGTTAAGGGGCAGGTGAATGCACTCAGGCACCGGACGGTTGCCGTCCGGCTCGATTTTCAAGCGGCTGTAGATCAGCTCTTTGGCGTTGTCCGTTCCCACTTCCGTGAGGTAAACCCGGTCGCCCTTGGTCTTTTTCTTCGGAAAGTTGGCAATTTTCTTGCCGTAAGTCGCGGCGCCAAATACCGGGATAACCCAAGTAACACCGTGCTTTTTACTTTCCTTTCGCACTTCGTCCGAGTAGTGACCGCCAGAGTCCCAACACCAACGCTCTACACGCATTAGCGTGCCGTCTTCGCGGGTGAACTGGCGGCGGATTTCCTGGCCTACCTTCTTGCGCAGCTCAACGCTCGCAGGGTCTCCAGTCAGCACCCAGCGGTGAATCAACCACGCTTCCTCACCGGCGCCGAAGGCCCACACGCGCCCCTCATACCGGTCATCTTGCGTATCAATACCGCCGAACAGTGCAACGCCCCGGGCGGGCACTTTCAGGTAGTTGCTGCGCCGCTTGGCCAGCACTTCCCACTCCAGTTTCTCGCCTTGGTCTTCTTCCCAGGCTTCGCCTAATGTGGTGTTGATAAAGGTCTTGAGCTTGCCCCGGTCTTTGCCGACCTTCAGCCACTCGCTGACAACTGACGCCCAGGTGACGAACTCGGAATAGACGGTCCAGATGTGAAACGTGACGGAACGCGGCGTAGTGATCGGCTGGTCATCAGCCGAAAACCACTCCATGCCGTCGCGGGTCCAAATCCCTTGTCGCTCGCAGATGTAGCGCCCAGCAACAGACGCTTGAATCATTTCGTGATACTCGAACGAGCAGCCGTTACCGGACTCACACAAGTACCAGGCTTTTTCTACCTGGCCGTAGCCATCTAGCAGCCAGCGCATGCCGTAAGGTTTATCGAAGGCGCCCCACTTCAGGTGCTGTTCTGTGCCGCAGCACGGGCACTTGATGTTGAACCGCAGGAAATGCGGCGACTCATCGGCCGCGCGGCTGATTTGGCAGCCCTCACCCACTGATTCATCATCGTCGCCGCCGGCAACGATAACGCCAGGCGTTGAACCGCGAATCGACTTAGGAAACGTTGCGCCCTCCAAGCGCTTGTCCCCCAACATCGTTGGTGAACCTTCACCCTCGATATCGGCGTCGAACTTCGACAGCTCGTCGTAAATTACTTCGTCCGGGCTTTTCTCCCGATAGTTACGCGCGGCCTTGCCACCCAGGCACCAGAGCATTTTCGAGTTATCAAAACGCTTTTCGTCCAGGGTGTTATCCCGGTGCTTCACGCCGTACCAGGGCGCCAAGGCGCGCACCAGGGGAACGTCACGAATCATCGTTTCGATGTGCCGCTTCATCATGGTGTCGGCATCGGGGTCCGTCGGGCACCACGACAACACGTTGCGTTTCTTGTGCTGGATTTTGTAGCCCTTGTTGGCCACCAGCATCTTGGTGTAGCCAACCCGCGCAGACTTCAGCACGTTGACCACGGCGATAAGGTCATTGCCCATCGCGTTGAGAATGGCGACCTGAAACGGCGCCGTAGTCCATCGCCCCTCTTGATACGACGATTCGGACGACAAGTAAAAATGCTTATCTGCCCACTCAACGGCCGTAAGTGGTGGCTCTTTGTAGAGTCCAGTCAGCCCCTTACGGACGCCCTCAATCAGCGCCCTCATCCAGGGCTTCGACAAACTCATCTAGAAGCTCCGGCAAGGTGTCGGCCAGGTTGACCGCTTCGTTCCGCGTAACGGCTATTTCACGTTGGATAGCCTCGATATGACGCACCTCGATTTCCGGGTGCTTGCGTTTCACTTTGATGTGAATGGTGTCCAGGGTTGAGCCGAGCATGGCGCTCAACTTGCCAAGAGCGAACAGACAGAAATCCACCGGCACCAGCTTTTTGGCTTTCACACGATTACGCATTTCCTGGGCGTCGGCTTGCTCAGTGGTCAACCGCAACTTCTGCTGCGCTTGTTTGTACTCAATCAGCGGATCAATGGGTTGCCCGTCACCATCGAGCGGTTGTTGTTTCTCGCCCTTGTGAACCAGACGGTTATCCAGCACAGAACGCACGTCGTAAAACGACTCCCGCCCGATCTTAGCGACCGGCGTAACGCCCCATTTGTCGAAAGCTTGCGTGGTAATACCAAGGCTGTCAGCCATGCGTGACTTATTCAGCCACTCAGGCTTACGGGTGATAGATTGATTAGCCATAACTACACAACAACCAACCTTTGAAAATGGGTCATATATAGCGAAGACGCGGGGCCCGAATTACCCCCATGACGGGTGGGGGTCCGGGAGTACCTTTTGTTTTTCGTCCCGGCCTACCTGTCAAGCGAAAAAGGCGATGAAATTGAAGAAAAGGCCACTTTTTTCACCTTTTCTCTGACTTCTCGTCGACTACAGCCATCAACGAGCCGAAGCCATCGCTTCAGCCCAGGCGGTCGCTGCGTCAGCCTGATAGTTCGCGTTGACGATGTTCTGCCCGATCTTGAAGAACGGGAAAATGGTTCGATACCTGGGCGCTGAATCGCTGAAGATAAATACCGGCCGTACCGCATCGCCGATGCCCATCGACTTGCGCTCCCACACACCCTGCGTGCCGTCGACATCACCCGAGAAGAAGCGATGGGCGTTGCCCTTACGTCGACTTCTGGCACTGCCACTGGCGTTTGCCTGATAGCCCCGCGTCGATTCAGCAGCACCCAGGCCCGATAGGATCTTCATCATAGTGCCGCGTGACACGTTGCCGTACTGATTCATAAAGGCCGTGGTGGGCACGGCAAATTGGCCACTGCGCATGATGCCGCGCGCTATCAACGATTTCTCGAAACGCTTGTGAGGCCGCAGGCCACCACTCACCGCCTGCTGTAGGTAAGTGTCGGCAGGAATGCCCGACGCCCATGAGTCTTTGAAGTAGACCTCAGCCGCTCGCGCCTTGGTGGCCATTTTTACGAACAGGCTATTCAGCGTGGTAGGGGTGGGCCGGTCCAGGCGTTTTTGCATCACCGTGATTGTGCCCTTCTTGACCCGCTGGGCCAGTAAGGTCGCGGTGCGAGCCATCACAAATGGAATGTGCTTTTTCTCTAGCTCCCGCATGCCCGCAGAAACAGGGAACGCGTCCAGCGACATGTCGACCTTGAACATCCTACCTCTCCTGCTCTGCCGATCTACTGACCGTTGGTGGCACGGCCTGAAGCCGGGTCGTTAACGCCAGCCTTGCGCGCCAAGAATTGCGTATACAGGCCACCTGCAACGTCTGCGCCTATTACGGCGATTACAATGCCCAAGCCGGCCGCCAGGTAGAGGTTGTTCCATAGGGCCATTGCGAGCAGCAACGTGGCCATACCCAGCAGGCCGGAAGCGAGAAAGCGCAGTGCTACTCGCTGAAGGATTTGGCGAAGCCCCAGGTCACTACCTGATGCGCGAAGCATTTCTCCAGACAAACCGGCGAGGCTCAGCAGAACCAACAACCACAGAGGTACATCGGTCAGTGCCTGGTGCTCGGAGTTCATCTTGAGTCCTCAAATAGGTCGGCCTCCACGTCGCTGGCATCCGCTTTAGGCAAGGAGACAGGCGTGGGGCCGAAAACAAAAAAGCCCTGCTCAATGGCAGGGCTTGAAAATAGGAACAAAAAACCCGGCTTAGTGGCCGGGTTTTGAAGGCGTCTCGCTGCGTTCACAGCAATACACGCTGCTATAAAACCATAACTATTCCGCGCGGAAAAGGTTTTTAGCTATCTGCCCCCAATATCAAGTCGGAGCGATGGCCAGATTCCAAACACAAGCTCGCAGCAAGCTAATTTGATCTGTAGACGGAAGAACTCCAAACCGTTCGTTATATTCCAAGTAATCTGCGCATTGCGCCAAAGCGAAAGACTCGCCGTGAAGAAGATCATTTCTCATGCGAAGAAGCAAGCGACATCTGTCTTCTGCTTCCGCTACATTTTCAGCATTTTTCCTTACGCCTTCTTTTATACTTTGAGTCACTCGACCATTAACCCCAAACAATGCATCGAAAGCGACACACAACTGCATGAATCTATCTCTTTCAGACTGTTTCCAAGCTGCGCCACAACACTCTAGTGCAACGGAAAGCCTTGTATCACCTGTAGCCGCTCTCAATACGTTTCGCACAAACTCCGCTACTTCATTCGTCACTGTTACAGGCGCGATTAAATGCGGCAGCGGAGAGGAAATAGTTTTGAAACCGTATCTGCCCTGCTTAACACTAAAGAGACCTTTTGGCTGCTTGGCACCAGAAATCATGAGAGAGTTCTTTAACTCAAGCCCAAGAAAAAGGGCTCCAGCCATACGCCTAAGCTTCGCCTCCCCATAAGTATCATGAGTAGCAAAACAACCTAGCCACGAATCATTATTAAATAATGGGGTCAGGCTAAAACCCTCTATTAAGGGCGGAAACTGCCCAGCAACCAGTTCTGTGCGGTGAAAATTAAATTTATCGGCTACCTCGCCAAGGTCTTTATTCCATGGCCACCAAACAAATTCCGGTTCATTTACCTCCTCCACACAAGTGAGCCCGGTCATGGGTATGAGATAGAAACACTCTTTGAACTTATCATCTAAATAATTAGCAAACTCGGCCGCAAACCTCACTACCATTTCTGAGGTAACACGATCCAGTACCGTCTTATGAGGATGCGATAACGCTTCAAACATTAGCCCCCCACCACCCAGCAGCTCAATTTCCTCAATAAAATAATCTTGAAGAACCGTGATTGCTTGTTCCACCGTCCCGTCAAGTTTGCTCCCGCATGAACTGCGCAGAAGCTTTAGAGCCGCAATATTTCTGCGATTAAAGTCCACGTAAAGTTCAAGGCCAAACCCGCCCCCCCCGAAATTTTTCGAGCCAGCATGGAACAACCACCTACCGCCAGGAGGAGAAAATTTGAGCCCTCCTAGAAAGACCGTCATTACTTCAATAATTTCTGATGGAGGTTCCATTTCCACTTCTAATTTCCTTTCTTGGCTGACTTGCAGCATCTAGCGCCGCAAGGAATGTCTAGGCTATCTGTCGCATTTCACTCACCGCACAATCAATCCAAGCAGCTCCGGCCCTGGCCAACTCGCGAGCCTTTCCTTCGCTGAGGCCGAAGTGTTTGCCCACTCGCAACATGGGCCATTTTTCGCCGTAGTACAACCAAATCACATCGCCCATCTGTTGGTCACGATGAGCGAGCCTTGCCACTGCGCTATCGATAGCTACAGCCCACTCATCCGTAATGCAGTAGCTTTTACTCGCTGATACCTGCGCCACTGCCTGCCGCATCAGCGCCAAAGTCGGCGACGTGTAACCGGGTACGCCCATGCTGTCCATTCTCCACCACCCCCACTGTTCAAGCAGATACTCGGTGTCTCCCAATGGCCGACCAGCCGGCTTACGAATCATCATGCTCTCAATCCCCTGTGTAATTTGTTCCGCCTGCTCCCAGACGGTTTGGTTGCTCGTATTGGCTCCGTGGCCCTATCGGTGTTGAAACAGTCTTCAACGCCATGATTTCGCGCTGTACCTGCTGCAATTTGAAACTCAATTGGGTGACCAACTCATCGACAGAAAGCACCAACTTGGTCCCCTGAACAACCCAACCTGAGCCGTTGCAATCCGTGCAAACCAGCTCATAAAACACCCCCGCCACTACCGCCTTACCCTTGCAGATCGAGCAGGGTTCAAGCTCAATCCGCTCCAACTTAAAGCCAGGCCCCTGTCGTTTCTGCACGTTTTAATACCTCGCCCTTAACAAATTGTGGTTCTGGCTCGCAGACCCCGCCGTTCAAGGCGTCTACGAGATTTTGCGAATGTTCATATCTAACGCCTGTCTGCGCGTGAATCGCCTTGAAGCCGCGTTCGTCTAACCAGTCGTGCCACTTCACCAATGCCAATCGGCGCTGTTCTTTGGCCTGGGTGTTGATGTAGGTGGAGGCGATCTTGCCGAGCGAGTGGTTGAGCAGCATCTCGCCGATATGACCGTCAACGCCGAGATCAGTCCAGGCAGTTCGGGCCACCTTGCGCAGGTCGTGACTGGTCCATGCGCCCTGCCCTAACCGGGTGAATACAGCGCTGGCTTGGTTGTCGCTCAGCGGCTTGCCACGGCGCGAAGGGAACAGAAAGGCCCCGTCGTAGCCCTGGGCAGTCTGGCGTTCGCGGTAACGGCGCAGCAGTGCACACACCTGATCGGTCAGTGGCACGCGCAGTTCGGTTTTGGTCTTGGTGTGTTCAGCGGGCAGGAACCACTCACGCTCAGGCAGCGCAATGTCAGCCCACCGCGCCTGGCGGGTTTCACCGATCCGCGTGCCGTGGCACAACATCATCAAGGCCAGCATGGCGTCACATGGCGCGCTGTCGAAGCGCTCAGCCAGCAGCGTCACCAGTTCGGGCACCTGCACATCGCGTAGACGGGCGGGCTTGGGCTGGATGCGCGCCGTGGTGAAGTGGCTGAACTTGAGTTCGGCCGTAGGGTTAAAGGGGATCAGGTCCAACTTGCGCGCCTGACGGAAGGCCATGGCGACCAGGCGAAACAGTTGCTGAACGTACGACAGCGACAGCTCCTCCTGGGCGGGCCACATCAGCAACTTGTCCAATGTCTGGGCGCTCACGTCAGCGAGCGGCAAATCATCCAGATGCGGCTTGAGCTGGCAACTGATCGCGGATTTGATCGCTTTCCGGCGTTTATCGGACAACGCGCGCGACTTGGTCATGCGTTCACCGAACCAGTCGAGCAGTTCCCCCACCGTCACCCACCCCGAAACGCTGGCGGCGCCGCCGGCGGCTACGCGCAGTCGCACCGCCGGCAAGGCCGCGATGACTTGTTTTGTGTTCAGGTCAGGAAAGGCGCCGATGCGGTGCCATTGGCGCTTGTTGAGCAAGTACCAAGAGCCGCGCGTGCGGTTCTTCGCGAAACGAAAATGCAGGGCCGGGTGACTGGCGTCCCGCAGGTCGCGCACATGCTCAAGCTTGGCATTGCGGGCAATCTCAGCGTCCGACAGCTTCACCGTGAGGGTTTGGATTTGCGTGCTCAAAACGCGCCCTCCTCCGGATTAAGGAGGTCGATAACCTCAAACGTCGACGGCCACATCTGGCCGCCGTATCGAACTGCCATGGCCTGATCGAAAAAGAGCGCCAGCGCATGATCCGGCGCACTTCCCAGGTCGATCTTGGAAGAGCAGCAAAACACCGCATAGCGGTAGAGGGCAGGTTTGGGAACGGCAAGGCGGGAAGCAGCCATCAGATTTTTTCCTTTGATTTGTAGCGGTCGCGCATGCTGCTGACCTTTTCGGGTTTGTTCGGCTCAACCCAACCAGCCGCGAGCTGTTCGAATCGGCTGTATTGACCGAGGAACGCGGCACGCACGGTGCCGCCTGCAATGTCACGGCCCTTGCCAATAATGATTTCGGCAATGCCTTTGGCTTCGGAGTGTTCGTGGTAGACCTCATCGCGGTACACGAACAGGATGATGTCCGCGTCCTGCTCGATGGCGCCGGATTCACGCAGGTCAGAACACAGCGGCCGCTTGTTGGGCCGTTCTTCGCATTTACGGGAAAGCTGGCTGAGCAGGATCACCGGAACGCCTAGCTCCCGGGCCATGAGCTTCGCGGTGCGTGTCATGTGGCTGACTTCCTGCTCACGACTGGACGTGCGCGAGTCGGACTCCACCAATTGCAGGTAGTCGATGACAATGAGGTCCAAGCCATACCGACGCTTATGGCGGCGAGCCGCCGAGCGCAGTCGATTCATTGACATCGACGCGCGATCCGACAGGAACAGATTCGACTTCTTGAGCTTGCCGGCGGCACTCATCAGCTCGGCGCCGTGAGTGTTCGGGGCTTTGCCATTTTTGATCAGCTGTAACGGCACTCGCCCTTCGGACGCCATGAAGCGATCCATCAGGCCCGTGTTATCCATTTCCAAACTGAACGCCATCACGCTTTTGCCATCACGGATAGCCGCGTGAGACGCGATGTTCATAGCGAGCGTGGTTTTGCCCATGGCTGGACGGCCAGCAATGACGATCAGTTGGCCAGGCTTGAGCCCTTGCAGCTTCTCGTCCAAATCAGGAATGCCCGTGGACAGGCCGTCAATTTCATCACCACGATCAGCCCGGGCCTGCAGCACCTCGATGTAGTCGTTGAGAAAGTCCTCAGCCTTGACCACTTCGGATGTTGCCGATTGGCTGTCAATGGCGTGGGACTCAGCCTGTACAGCTGCAACCTTGTCAGCCGCCGGCTGGTCACCGTAGGCAATGTCGTTGATCCGCACGCTTAGCTCGATGATCGACCTATCCAGGCTGCGCTCACGAACCGTTCCGGCGTAGGAGGCGGCGTTTGCAACGCTTGGCGTATTGCGGGCAATTTCTGCGGAATAGGCAAACGAACTCGCACCACCAGGCAGATCCCCCACATAAACCCCGACGGTCACGATATCGACGGGATGACCATCAGCGTGCAAGGCCAAAATCCCGCGATACAGCTCGGCGTTGTCCTCGTAGTAAAAGTCCTCGGGCACCAGATCGGCGGCCAGTACGTCGATCAGCTCAGGGCGCAGGAACATCGCCCCCAGCACACCGTGTTCGGCTTCCAGACTGTAGGGATCACGCATTGTAATTACCCTCAACGACCTTCACGAAGTTGCTCGGGGCAATCAGCCAATCGAAGTTGCAGCGGAAAGGATTCCCGCCAGAAGCCGAAACCTTACCCATCAGAAACTCGCTGGAGCGCACCAGGGCAAAGTACTCGGCCCAGAAACTGAGATCCTGATGAACATCGCTTTCGTTCCAACGTGCGTTGACCTTGGCAATTCGATCCTTGGTCAACAACATGACCCGAGGAAATTCCGGGATCGTTGCGTTGAACAAATCGACGATTGCCTGGGTTGGGCATTTCGGCTTCGAAATTTTCGTTGGTTGCTCAGCTCCAGCAAGAGGTGATGGTTCACTTGATGGTTCTATTACGGTTCTGGGTGCAGCTGCTGCGGGGGTTTTCGTCGTGAGCTGCGGGGGTGGCGGTGTATCTGCTGCGGGGTGCAAGTACTGCGGGGGTGCATATGCTGCCGGGGTCAAGGTATACATAGTCGAACGCCCCATCCGCTCACGGACAGACAAAATGTTCGCTTGCCCTAGCCACTTGATCGCACCCTGAACCGTCCTCTCGGCGAGGCAAGTACGCTCAGAGATTCGGGCAATAGAAGGCCAGCAAACACCCTCGTCGTTTGCATTGTCAGCCAGCGAAATAAGGACTGCTTTTTGCGGGCCACTCATGCCTTGCAACGGCCAGCACAGGCTCATGATGATGGTACTCATGCGGGAACATCCTGGGCAGGTGCCAGGGACGCCTTCAAGTAATCGAGGCATTCACGGCGGAATTGAGACTTGGATGCATGCGAGTACTGGCCGCCGATCATGAGGGCGGCATTCATCGCAGCGAATTGATTTTGATCGAGGTGTCGCGACACCATCTCTGGACGCTCGGAGGGTGTCGCGACATCTCCAGAGCGGTTGACTGCGGGGGTGTTATTGATCATTATTGACCTCGGAATAAAGCTGTACTGAACCGCCCTGCCAGGCGGTTTTTTTATGCCTACGATATGAGTACTGGATGAATTAACAGCCGATCCAAAGTCTCTATTCAGGCGCCCCGCTACTGCGGAAAATGACTACACAGAGCGGTTAAGCCGCCTCCGGATAAAGGTCCGGCCTGAGCTCATGGCGTGGTATGCCGGTTGCCTGCTCGACTGAGATCACGCGCTCAGCCGGCACGCGTCCTGATGCACACCAACGCTGTACGTTTTGCGGTGTGCAACCAAGAACGCGAGCAAGGGCCGATTGGCCGCCTGCTGCCTTAGCCGCACGCGCTGCTGCATTACGCTCCATAGAAGCCTCACTAGCCGAAATTACAACCCAAAGTTACAGAAACAAGCCAATGACTACAAGCGAGAATTGCAATGCTCACTACAAGTGCTGGTTGTATTCTGGCTTTCATGACTACTAACTCTTCACGCATAGCGGCAGCACGAGAAGCGCAAGGACTCAATCAATCTGAGTTGGCGCGCAAGCTTGGTGTCAGCCCGCAGTCGGTCCAGGCATGGGAAGCGGGGCGAACAGCTCCGCGAAACCAACGCATCAAGCATCTGAGTGAAGTGCTTGACGTTTCTGTCGCCTATTTGATGGGTGAATCAGGGCCAGTCGAATCACGTAGCGCAACTGCCCGCACGCCTCTACAGTCAATCGAACTATGGGACGAAAACACTCCACTCGATGAGGATGAGGTGTATGTCCCTTTCCTTCATGAGGTTGAGCTAGCAGCTGGATCGGGAAGGTTCGCCATAGAGGAAAGCAACACCTCTCGGCTGCGGTTCTTCAAGAAAGACCTACGACACAACGGCGTCCAATTCAACAATGCGAAGTGCGTAGTAGTCAGCGGCAACAGCATGATGCCAGTGCTGCGAGACGGCGCTACAGTGGGTATCAATATTGGAAAAAACACACTGAAAGACGTTGTTGATGGTGAAATGTATGCGATCAACCACAACGGCCAGTTAAGGATTAAGCAACTATTTCGGACCCCTTCGGGCATACGCCTGCGCAGCTTCAACCGCGATGAGCACCCCGATGAGGAATACACTTTTCAGGACATCCAAGAGCAGCAGCTTGCTGTTTTGGGGCATGTATTCTGGTGGGCCATGTACTCCCGCTGACCTCTCTCTGCCGCCTCGTAAAGCCCAAAGCCCGCCATTGAGCGGGCTTTTTTATGCACGCGAAAAATTCAAGATTCCACTGTCGTCAAGAAAATAATTACAACCAAAGCTTGATCATTACAATTATTGGTTGTAATTTTATTTCGTCGCCGGATAACAACCGGCCAGATGGAAGGCAGCGATGGACCGGCCTAAACGGTTCAGAGGGTTGGCAACTGACCCGGGCGTGCAGCTTAAAGCGCCAAGACGAGTTATCCAGCGGGAGAACAAGCCGAAAGGTCCGCGGCTGGACAAACAATTTGATGGGGCCGGCAGTGACGCCAGTAGCGGGATGCCGGCAGACGACACCAGAAGATTTCACGTCAGCGCCTGTATCGGGCGCTTTCGGAAAACAACAGGGAGTCAAAGCGATGGACGAAATCATCAGCGGCGCATGGAAGGGCCACCTCGGACGAGGCCTTGCGCCGAAGGAATTGCGCTACCTACTGGCCGCCGCCCAGGGCATGACGGCCAAAGAAATAGCGCGACAGTTCGACGTGGCCGCCAGCACCGTGACAAAGCGTCTTTCATGCGCGATGTTCAAGCTTGGCGTGACCCGTCAGACGGCGATGATTGCCGAGGCGATGCGCCGCCAGATCATCTCACCGATTTGCTTTGCACTGGCCGCGCTGATCGCCATGCACGCAATGATTGGCGACGAGTCGATGCGCCGTGATCGCCGAGCACCCGAACGCCGAACTGCTCAGGTGCGAATCGTGAGGCATTCAGAACGACCGGCGCTAATTGCTTAAATAAATGCAACTCAACGGGGTATCAATCATGCATTCATCAGTTCAACAGCGAGTCGAAGTAGCTGCGGCTTTACGGATTCGCACGCACATCGCCACCGCCGAGTTCTATGCTCTGATCGGCAGGGAACAACCCTTGACGCAAATTCGCTACCAAGTTGTAAACCGCGGCAAGGCTTATCACATTGTAGAGCGGGCTACCGGAAAAGTCAGAGGGTTTCGCTGGACCAACAAGGAGGCTATCAGCTTAGCTAAGTCACTGGAACTCAATCGTCCGGGCACAGCATCGGCCTATTAGCAACCAGTTTAGACAACGCAATAGGTAAGCATGGCTCGATTTACCAGCATATGAAGTCTGAGAGGTAATCCATGGCCGAGGAACAGCGCCGCAAGCGCAAAGGCAGCAGCAAAGAAAACAGCATCTGGCGTCGAAAAGTTTAGGTGGAGGGCATATTCACACCTGTTCACAAGCGGCTGCCAGCCGCCCTCCCGCGGATTAGGTATAGGCAACGTAGGATAGGGCGAAGTAGCAATCCCTCCTCCAACCAACGCAAATACCAAATGTGGAGGGCTAAAGGTGGCAACTCGAAAAGTGATAATCAGCTTGCCATGCGAAATCAAGACGCTGACAACTTCTGCTCAAACTCTTACATTCCAGCTCTCATACTGAGCAGGCAGACCAAAACAACCGCCTTCCAAAAATCCCAAAACTCCTGCCTATTATCTAAATTGCCTCAGAAAGTCATCAACAACAGTCAATGAACGCCTAGCATCAGACAGCAGCTCATAAAATTCAGGTTCAACACCATCATATCGCCAAAGCATCCTGTCTGATTCATCCATAATTGCGATAGTAACGATCCCTCTGTAACGAGAATCGCTTTCATGATTATATCCGCTTACAGATTCAAATATCGCAATTCTCTGATCCTGATATCTTGTTGTAAGAAAAATTAAAACCTGATTCGGGGAGCTTGGAATAGAGTGCATAGGCGCATTTTCAAGCGTCCATGTAACAGATCTATTTGCCGTTGCTCGAATAAGGAAAACAGCGAGGTTTCTTGCGGAATTATCAATCATACACCACCTGCCGAGCGATCTCTAATTAGTGTTTCCAAGTGCACTGAAAAGCTATGTAACTTATCATGCACATCCCAGGCCTGATTTGTTGAAAGCTTTTTGCAAACCCAGCCTCGCCTAATGAGGCCTTTTTTTTCAGCCATCAAGCTTATCAATTCATCGGCACTTTTGCGCTGGAGACTTTCCAATTTTGGTCGAATATTTTGAACATATGCAATGGACCTATGTATATATACGGAGATATCTCTTTGGTGCTCGCCCATTTCTAT
Source organism: Pseudomonas sp. B19125 (assembly GCF_044218855.1). NCBI lineage: Bacteria > Pseudomonadati > Pseudomonadota > Gammaproteobacteria > Pseudomonadales > Pseudomonadaceae > Pseudomonas > Pseudomonas sp. B19125. The sequence continues at coordinate 3,069,684 of NZ_CP162589.1, read as the reverse complement.
TTTACTCCCGTCGGTCCTCTCTATCTCCTCCATCTTCTTAAGAAGTAAGCGCATTTCGGAAATCAGTTGTTTTATCTCATTAAAAGTCTCAGGCACTCTAACTTTGCGCCTAAGCGCGCTGGTTATATACAAGGCGAGAAACATAGTCACAACGGTCAGAAAAAAACCAACGATTGTAAGAACGGTGCCTATCTTATTTAAATCATCCCACAATTCCTTAGCCTCCAACTGCACAGCTTCCTGTCTAAGCAAATCAGACCCATGGACTCCATAATATCTTAGCCCTACGAAAAAAACTACGCGCGCTCTCTCTGATTGCAACCAGGTACATAGCTCACTCCATGACCTTGTATCCCCTCTGTTTGCAGCGAAATCGGCGCTTGCCGCTCTCGACATGACCTTTCAAGACAAGCTTGCCATCACAGCTATAGCGAAATAATCCAGTCTCCGACGATCACGCGATGAACATCCCGGCCTATTCGCCGATTGCTGTACCGCCAACCTCGGCAAAGCAACCCGCCTCAACCATCCACTTTTAATTCAGCTCTATATGAGAAGAACGGATATCACACCCCCCTACGCTCCAAAACTACTTGACAAGGACTTCAATGGCTAATACCAAAGACTTATTCGACTCAATCGAAAACACAAAACCATTAAGTAGCAAGGCTACTGCTCCTGTGTTTTTCTTGCCATTGCATGAATAAATCCAAACACTTCCGCACAGCGCTTATTATCAAGAATGAGTGCAACTTTCTGGTTTAAACTTTGCAGAGACCGAACCAAAGGATCGGCAATAACATCCTCCACATAAATCTCTATACATAACCCAAGAACTACTATCTGAACCTTGCCTTCTTTCCCAACCGGCAATGTCATTATTTGTTCGAGAACCCCACTCCAGTCTACGAACACCAAAACCCTAACGTTTGAAGGCGCACTAGATCGACCAAGTAAGTACTCGCCTATAGAATGTAAAACCTTACCAGAAAAGCCATTAACCCCTTCATAATCGCCCCATGAACCAGCACAGGAACGCCACAACAAACTCAGCGCGAAATAATATAAATCTTCTTCATCAAGAGTCACTGGTGGGTATACCGGATAAAACCTTGCAAAATCGTCCCCCTCATAACACGTTACCTGGCGAAGTTGCTCCTTAAGTAAAAATCCAGGCTTCCTGAACCAGTACTTTGAAATTATATCTTCACGAGTAGAAAACAACTGCTCGCAGCTCGAACATAACAAATACTTTTTATATTGGTAATCAGTTGGACTAGCGAGATTCCTTTTCGACCTAACAAAAACTGGTGACGCCTTTTGCCTTTTAGATTTACCAATAACCCTATAAGCACACTTAGGGAGCAAATGACTACACCTTAAGTCATCAGATTCCTTGCACAACGCACATAAAACCACCAAACCTCCCAACACCCCAAAAAAATAGAAATTAAAAATATTCATCTCGCCGGCCAGCTATATAGATTAGCACTAGGAGTGCTTAAAACTAAATATGCCATACCCCTCTATACGCTAGCCGGTCAATAGCGGAAGCAACTCTGCATCCCGAGGCGGCAAAACATCATATGAAGCATCAAGACAGCGCGGCACGGTGCGCGCGCTAGGAGGTAACTATGCAAACAGAAATATTATCAGACGAGGAGTTAGCCGACCTTACCGGCTACAAGCGTCGAGCAGATCAACGAAAATGGCTCAAGGATCGAAGCTGGGCTTTCGTTGAGAGTCGTGGCGGCCGGCCCTTAGTCGGCAGGATGTTCGCCCGCATGAAACTGGGCATCGTTAGCGCGACCATATCTGAACAAAGCCCACCGCCAGCGCGCCTCGCTTGGACACCAGACTTCTCCAGGGTAAATTGATATGCGCCCCCGTAACATCGAAAACAGAGATTTGCCGCCTGGCATGGTACGGCGTAAGCGTGCCAGGAAAAATGGGAAGGTCTGGGTCGGCTACTACTACCGTGACTCTGCCGGCAAAGAAATTCCGTTGGGCACAGACTTGAGCAAAGCGCGCTTGAAGTGGGCCGAACTTGAAGCCAAGGAAAAACCGGCCGATCTGACAATGATGAAGGGGATCTTTGACCGCTACGCGCGCGACGTCATTCCGAAAAAGGGTCAACGGACCCAGAGGGACAACATGGCGGAATTGAAACAGCTCCGTCCTACGTTTGATGAAGCACCCATCGACTCAATTACGCCGTTTAACATCGCCGGTTACCGTGATGCCCGCTCAGCGAAGGTTCGTGCCAACCGCGAGATCGCGCTTCTGTCCCACGTTTTCAACATGGCCAGGGAGTGGGGGCTCACGGAGCGGGAGAACCCTTGCCAGGGAATCAGGAAGAATAAGGAGGCGCCGCGTGATTACTACGCCAACGCGGCTGTTTGGGATGCCGTCTACGCGGTTGCCGAACAAGAACTCAAGGAGGCCATGGACCTGGGCTATTTGACCGGACAGCGGCCTGCTGACGTACTGATCATGCGCAGCGACGATACCGAGGGTGACTACTTCCTGGTAACGCAGGGCAAGACCGGCCAGAAGCTTCGAATCTTGATGCGTACGGAAGCCGGGGAAAACAGCTTGGGGAGATTGGTCAGAGAGATCAGCGAAAGGAATGTCGGTCATTCGTCCAAGTACCTGTTGATCAACAGATACGGAAAGCGGATGACGAAGGGGATGCTGCGCTTGCGCTGGGACAAGGCGCGGGAAAAAGCAAAGCAGAACGCCATCGAACAAGGCGACCCGCTGCTCGCGGCCAAGATTGGAGGCTTTCAGTTCCGCGACATCCGGCCGAAAGCCGCGTCGGAAATCATCGATATCGGGGATGCCAGCCTGCTGCTGGGACACAGTAAACAGGAGATCACAAAGCGGGTTTACAGGAGGATTGGCGCCACCGCGAAACCGTCCAAATAGGCAAAGTTTCGGAACTCCTACCCGAAAGTTTCGGAACCCCTGCCAAAAGCAGCACAAACCTTCCCAAACCCCAGAAACGCAAAAGCCCCGCTTTCGCGAGGCTTTCGTGTAAATCTTGGCGGGAAACCAGGGATTCGAACCCTGGGAACGCTATTAACGTTCGCCGGTTTTCAAGACCGGTGCATTCAACCACTCTGCCAATTTCCCTTTTGCTTCACAGGATTATGATAGCCCATCCCGTGTCAGCGGGCGCCATAATACCCGAATGAAACACACTGTCAAACTCTTGCCATGGCTTGTTACAGAGCGTCTGTTATGATCCTTGCGACTGAATGTTTCAAAACTGAAGGAGTGTCGCCATGCGCGAACAGAATTACGCACTGAATGGTAACGCGCAGGCTGAGCAGCTTGAAGTCAGCCGCGTGTTGCGCAACACCTACGGCTTGCTCGCCCTTACCCTCGCGTTCAGCGGCGTAATGGCGTATGTGGCGCAGCAGATGCGCGTCGGCTACCCGAATATCTTTGTCGTGCTGATTGGTTTCTACGGTCTGTTCTTCCTGACCAACAAACTGCGTGACTCGGCCTGGGGCCTGGTGTCGGCGTTTGCCTTGACTGGTTTCATGGGCTTTATCCTTGGCCCGATCCTCAACCGTTACCTCGGTATGGCCGGCGGCGCGGAAGTGGTCAGCTCGGCATTTGCCATGACGGCCCTGGTGTTTGGTGGCCTGTCGGCCTACGTGCTGATCAGCCGTAAGGACATGAGCTTCCTGGGTGGCTTCATTACCGCAGGCTTCTTCGTGTTGCTGGCGGCAGTGGTTGCCGGCATGTTCTTCCAGATCAGCGGCTTGCAGCTGGCGATCAGCGCGGGTTTTGTGCTGTTCTCCTCCGTGTGCATCCTGTTCCAGACCAGCGCCATCATCCACGGCGGTGAGCGTAACTACATCATGGCGACCATCAGCCTGTATGTGTCGATCTACAACCTGTTCATCAGCCTGCTGCAGATCTTCGGCATCATGAGCCGCGATGACTGATTGCTAGCGCAATAAAAAATGCCCCGTATCGAAAGATACGGGGCATTTTTGTTTTCACGGGATTGCAAACGCTCAGTACTGGTTAGGTTCCATTTCCAGATCGACCTTGAAACGCTCAGCAATATCACGCTGGATGCGCAGTGCCAGGTTGGCAATGTCATGCCCAGTGGCCGCGCCATAGTTGACCAGCACCAGCGCCTGCAGTTTATGCACGCCGGCATCGCCGTCGCGAAAGCCTTTCCAACCGGCTTTATCGATCAACCAGCCAGCGGCGAGCTTCATCTGCCCATCGGCCTGCGGGTATGCCACCAGATCCGGATACTGCGCCTTCAGCTCAGCCGCCAACACATGGGACACCAGTGGGTTTTTGAAGAAACTGCCGGCATTGCCCAATTCTGCCGGGTCGGGCAGTTTTTCACGGCGGATGCTACAAATGGCACGGCTGACATCACTCGGCGTCGCCTCAGTGATGCCCTGCCCGGCCAGGCGCTGCTGCACCGGGCCGTAGTCGAGCTTGAGATGGCTGGCGCGGCTCAAGGCAAAACGCACACGCAGGATCAGCCAGCGTCCGGTTTCGTGCTTGAACAGGCTGTCGCGGTAGGCGAAGTTGCATTCTTGCAGGCTGAAGTCGCGCAGTTCGCCGGTGTGGCGATCCAGCGCGGTGAGGCCGGCAAACACGTCCTTGATCTCCACACCGTAGGCGCCGATGTTCTGCATCGGCGCAGCACCGACGGTGCCGGGGATCAGGCTGAGGTTCTCGAGGCCGCAGAAGCCGTGTTCCAAGGTCCACACTACAAACGGGTGCCAGGCTTCGCCCGCTTCGGCTTCGACCACCACGTTTACACCGTCGTCCTGCAGCACCCGAACGCCCTGGGTGGCCATGCGCAACACCAACGCCTGGATATCCTGGGTCAACAGCAGGTTGCTGCCACCGCCGATCACCAACAGTGGTAATGACTGCGCCGTTGCATAGGCCAGGGCTTCACGCACATCGGCGTCGCTGCGGGCCTCGGCAAACCACTGGGCGCGCACGTCGATGCCGAAGCTGTTGAATGGCTTGAGCGATACCTGCGCAAGCACTTGCAAGGTCATAACCGCCCCTTCAATTCGATCACCAATAAATCACAGGCCCGCTCGATCAGGTCCAGTACCCGTTCGAAGCCTTGCTCGCCTTCGTAGTAAGGGTCTGGCACTTCGTCCACCTCGGCGTCATAGCGGCGCAGGAACAAGTCCAGCTCGGCTTTACCTTGGCCTGGATGCAACGCCTGGAGGTTGCGCAGATTGCTGTGGTCCATGGCCAGGATCAGGTCATATCGAGCAAAGTCTGCACGGGAAACCTGCTGGGCACGCTGGGCCGACAAGTCGTAACCGCGCACCAGCGCCGCGCGCTGGCTGCGCTGGTCCGGCGGGTTGCCGATGTGCCATTCACCCGTGCCGGCAGACGCCACTTCAACCTGGCCGGCCAACCCCGCTTCGCGCAATTTATGGCGCAGCACACCTTCGGCGGTGGGCGAGCGGCAGATATTACCCAGGCAGACGAACAGAACCTCCATCAGGCCCCCAGCAGGCGACGGACGCGCTCAAGGTCTTCCTGGGTGTCGACACCGGCTGGCGGCGCTTCCAGCGCATCGCCCACGTGGATACGCACACCGTGCCACAGGGCACGCAGCTGTTCCAGGGACTCGGTGTTTTCCAGCCAGCACGGCCCCCAGCTGACGAAGTCATGCAGGAAACCAGCGCGGTAGGCATAAATGCCGATATGGCGACGGTACGGTACGCCCTCGGGCAAGACGTCGGGCTGTTTGGCGAACGCATCCCGCGCCCAAGGCAGGGTCGAGCGGCTGAAGGTCAGCGCAAGGCCATTGATATCGCTGACCACTTTGACCACGTTCGGGTTGAACAGGGTGTCGATGTCTTCGATCGGTTCGGCCAGGGTCGCCATACGCGCCTCGCCGTGGGCGGCCAGGTTGGCGGCGACCTGATCGATCACGCACGGCGGGATCAAGGGTTCGTCACCCTGCACATTGACCACGATCGCGTCGGGCGCCAACCCCAACTGCGTGGCGACTTCGGCCAGGCGGTCGGTGCCGGAATTGTGGTCTTCACGGGTCAGCACCGCTTCAGCACCGAAACCTTTGCAGGCTTCGATAATACGCGGGTCATCGGTGGCAACCACCACGCGTTCGGCGCTGCTTTTGCAGGCCTGTTCCCACACCAGCTGGATCATCGGCTTGTTGCCGATCAATTGCAGCGGCTTGCCCGGCAGGCGCGTGGAGGCGTAGCGCGAAGGAATGACAACGGTAAAGGCGGTGGTCATTTATCCAGGCGCTCATCGGTGGTCAGGGTACGGGCTTCGCTTTCCAGCATCACCGGGATGCCATCACGGATCGGATAAGCCAGGCCGGCGCCCTTGCTGATCAACTCGGTTTTATCGGCGCTGAGCTTGAGCGGGCCTTTGCAGATCGGGCAAGCGAGGATGTCGAGCAGTTTGGTGTCCATGAGTATTTCCTGGAAAAAGCGGTTTAAGGCAAAAGTCGGGCGGGCAGCAGGCGCATCAATTGCGTGTCGAACCAGGCCACAAACGCCGGTGACGGCAGTGCATCCACTGCAAGGTACCACCAGTCGGGCTGGGCAAAGGAGCGGCACTTCACCGCGTCTTTTTCGGTCATCACCAACGGCAATGACGGTGTGAAATTCAACACCTCTGCGCTGTACGGCGCATGGTCGGCAAATGCATGGGGAATCGGCTGCCAGTGTAGCGTTTCGAGGGTATTGAAGAAACGTTGCGGGTTACCGATACCCGCGACGGCATGGACCCGCTGGCCGGCGGCAAAGTGCTCCACCGATTGGCGCTCACCGGTTTTCAAGTTGATCAGCGCCGTGGGTTGCAGGCGAAAGGCAAACCCATCCTCGCGATCGGCTCCGGCGCCGTTGTACAACAGCGCATCCACGCTATGCAGGCGCTCCACCGGTTCGCGCAAAGGCCCGGCCGGCAGGCAACGGCGGTTGCCCAGACCACGGGCGGCGTCGATCAGCACCAGTTCCAGGTCGCGGGCCAGGCGGTAATGCTGCAGGCCATCGTCGGAGAGGATCAGGTCAAGGGGTTCACTGGCCAGCAAGGCTTTGACGGCGCGGCTGCGGTCTGGATCGATCATCAGGGGTACGCCGCAGCGCTGAACGATCAGCAACGGCTCATCGCCCGCTACTTCGGCGCTATGGCTGGCCTCGACCCGCCACGGCAACTGCGGCGGCTTGGCACCATAGCCGCGGCTGACCACGCCGACCCGCAGGCCGCTGCGCCGGCAGTGTTCGATCAGCCACAGGATCAACGGCGTCTTGCCGGTGCCGCCGACGGTGATATTGCCCACCACCACCACAGGCACCGGCGGTTGGTAAATCTCACCCTCGCCCGCCAGGAAGCGCGCGCGTTTGCGCTGTACAACGTGACGGTACATAGATTCCAGCGGCCGCAACAGTACGAGTGCCGGATGGCCCTCGTACCACGCCTTGAGCAAACGATCGGACATAGCCATCAGGGCGGGCTCGCCGCCTCGACGGTGGTCATGCGCAGGTGGCTGAAGCCCAGCTTGCCGGCGGCGTCCATGGCGGTGATCACCGCTTGGTGCTGGGTTTTGCCGTCAGCGCTGATGGAAAGAGGCATATTGGTATCGCCGCCGGACTCTTTCTGCAGGGCATCCATCAGGCTGGCAAGGTCATTTTTTTCGAGCAATTGGTTATTTACCGAAAACACCCCGTCGGCGCTGATGGCAATGTCCAGCTGCTTAATTTCCTGGTCTTCGGCCGGTGAGCCACTCACTGCTTCGGGTAAATCAACGCGCAGTTGGGTTTCGCGGGTGAAGGTGGTAGTCACGACAAAAAACAGCAGCAGGATAAAGACCACGTCGATCAGCGACGCCAGGTTGATATCAACATTCTCCCGTTGCTTGCGGCGAAATTTCACGCTCGACCCTCAACGAAATCGACATCACGATCGCCCTGCACCACTTCCACCAGCTTGATGGCTTCCTGCTCCATGCCGACCACCAGTTCATCGATGCGACGCTGCAGGAAGCGGTGGAAAAACACCGACGGAATACCGACCATCAGGCCGGCTGCCGTGGTGATCAAGGCCTTGGAAATACCACCGGCCAAGACGGCAGCGTTGGTGGTCATGCCTGAACCCATGAACGAGCTGAAAATGTCGATCATGCCCAGCACCGTGCCCAGCAAACCAAGCAGCGGCGCCATGGCTGCGATGGTGCCGAGAGCATTGATATAGCGCTCCATTTCGTGGATGACGCGGGCAGCGGCCTCTTCGATGCATTCTTTCATGATCTCGCGACCATGTTTGGAATTGGCGAGGCCCGCTGCGAGGATTTCACCCAACGGCGAGTTGGCGCGTAACTCCTTGAGTTTTTCTTTATCCAGCTGTTTGTTCTTGATCCAGCCCCACACCTGCCCCAGCAGATGCTCGGGGGTTATGCGACTGGCGCGCAGGGTCCACAAACGTTCGGCAACGATGCCGAGTGCGGCGATGGAGCTCAAGATAATCGGCAACATCATCCAGCCGCCGGATTTGACCAATTCCCACACAGTGAATGTCCCCTAGAAAAAGTGCGCCACTTTACCATATAGGTTCACCGGCGTGGTTCGCAGGCGCCAGGCCCGCCTGTCGCAGGCCCAGGTGTTTGGTAAGCCTGTATTACGGTAACGCTTCGCGCCAGAATCGCCGTTGACTGCGCGCAACAACCGGTGCTCTAAAACTGCCCAGTTGCACACGCACGGCACCTTGCTCGGCGCTGTCGTAGACCCGGCTGCCCAGCGCCTGGTAACGCGCCATCACCTGCGGATGGGGATGCCCGAATGCGTTGCCACGGCCGCGGGAAATCAGCACCGACTTGGGCGCAAGCCGCTGTAAAAACGCCCAGGACGAGGAACTGCGACTGCCATGGTGCGGCGCTTGCAGCCAATCGGTCGGCACCGCCAAGGGCGAAGCGAGAAAGGCTGTTTCAGCCGCCTCATCAATATCACCCGTCAGTAGCAACCGCTCGCCACGGGCCTGTACCTGCAAGACGCAGGATTTCGGATTGCTGCTGGTGGCGCCAGGCCATCGCCACACCTCGAATGACACGCCATCCCACTCCCAGCGCTCGCCATTGTTACAGGGCTGGGCGGCGAGAAAAGCCGGCAGCCCTTCGGTCTCTCCGCCGATAACCCTTCCGACGGGCAGCACACGGGCAACCGCTGCGGCACCGCCGGCATGGTCAGCGTGAGCGTGGCTGATCACCATCGCGTCCAACGCCGCCACCCCACCCTTTTGCAGGGATGGCAGCACCACGCGCGCGCCCAGGTCAACCACCCCCGAGCGCGGGCCTGCGTCGTAGAGCATGGCGTGATGGCGCGTGCGCAGGATCACCGCCTGCCCCTGGCCGACATCCAATTGCACCACCTCCACCTGCCCGTACGGCACCAATGGTTTAGGGGCAAAGACGGCCAACAGCAGCATCGGCCAGCCCAGCAGCCGCAATGGCACGCCTTTGGGCAAGAGCAAGAGCACCGCGCCCGTGACGCTGATCAACCAATAACCCAACGGCACGTCGGCGGGCACCCACGCTGCGCGCAGCCCAGCCAGCAGCGCCAAGCCTGTGAACAGGCCATCCAACGCGCCACCGGCCAGCCACAACAAGCCCTCTCCCACCCACGGTACCGCCAACAGTACAGTGCCCAGCAGTGCCAACGGCAGCACCACCAGGCTGATCCACGGCACGGCAAACAGATTGGCCACCGGCGCACTGAGGCTGATGGGCAACCCCAGCACCAGCAGCACCGGAAACAAACCAATGGCGATCAGCCATTGGGGCCGGGTCCACGCCTGCCAGACGCTCCACGCGCCCAAACGCCCGCTGAATGCCAGCACCAGCACGGCCACGGCGGCAAACGACAACCAGAACCCTGGCTGCAAGCTGGCCAGCGGCTCCAGCACCAGCACCGCATTGAACGCTAGTAATAACGGCCACCACACACCCAAGTGGCGAAACCGCAAACGCCACAGCAGCACCAACCCGACCATCACGCAGGCCCGCTGCACGGGCACACCGAACCCCGCCAGCAGGCCATACCCCAGCGCGGCAGCAAATGCCAGGCCGCAGGCCCACGGCAGCCAGGGCAAGGCGCGGGGCCAGCAACCGTAGCGCGCCAGCCCGGCCACCAGCGCGTAGATCAAACCGGCCAGCAAGCCAATGTGCTGGCCGGAAATCACCAGCAGGTGCACCGTGCCGGTGTCCTGCAACACCCGCCAATCCTCGGTTGCCAACCCCGAGCCGTCGCCCAGCACCAAGGCTGCCAGCCCCGCCTCGCGGCCCTGAGCATCCACCGCCAGCAGGCGCTGGCGGACGCTGTCACGCCAGGCGTGGCGAGCCGGCGCCAGGCGTTGGCCATCTTTCACCGAGCCGGTGGCACCGATGCGCTGGGCCAGCAGCCAGGCCTCGTAGTCAAACCCCTGGAAATTGAGCAGGCCTGCCGGCCGCTTGAGCGTGACCGCCAGCCGCCAGCGCTCGCCGCTGTTAACCTGCGGGCCGTTATGCCAGGACAGGCGGATACGCTTGGGCAGCCGGCCCTTGCGTGACCGGCTGTCGGTCAGTTCGAAGCGCACGCCGGTGCTGGTGTTTTGCGGCAACCCGATGACGCGCCCCTCAACCCAGCGAGTCTGACCGTCCAGAGCCGGCCTTAATCGGTCGTCCAACGCCCATTGCGCGCTCATGCACGCCCAGCTCACGCCCAACAGCAAAAACGCCAGCGGATAGGTACGAAACGGCAGCAACATCAAGGCCACTACCAACATGGCCAGCAGCCACGCGGTGGCGGGCAATGCGGGTAAAAATCGCAGCGACAACAAGCCCATTCCGAACGCGAACATCCCTGTTCTCATGAATCATCCTTTTCAAGTGATCCACTAGTCTTAGTCGGATACCCCGCGCGGCCTCTGATGTTTTGTCACAAAGTCTGAATTTTCTGTTTATAGAATGCGGGCATACTTACCCCTCGAACTGACCTGGACCCCTTATGCCCCGGCGCTTATTCAAACGGTACATGCCCGACCCCACGAGTATCCGGGAACACAAGTCCTTACGATTTCTCGGCACGTTGTTGCATGACCCCAACCTCTGGCACCTGAACCGCCATTCCGTCGCCCGCGCCATGGCAGTGGGCCTGTTCGCGGCGTTTATCCCGATTCCGTTGCAGATGTTATTGGCGGCGGTGCTAGCGATCGCTGTGCGCGGGAATATGCCGATTGCCGTGAGCCTGGTGTGGCTGACCAACCCGATCACCATGCCGGTGGTGTTCTTCTGCACCTACCTGACCGGCGCCTGGCTGATGAACACGCCGCCGCGCAGCCTGCCCGACAACCTGACCTGGGAGTGGATCAGCAGCCAACTGGGCACACTGTGGCAGCCGTTCCTGTTGGGTTCCGTGGTGTGCGGGCTGGTGCTGGCCGCGCTGGCCTACTGCCTGACGATGGGTTACTGGCGCTGGTGGGTCGCGCACCAGTGGAAGAAGCGCAAACAACGACGCACCTGACAGCTAGCGCGCTGGCAGCCGCAGGTGCACGCACAAACCTTGCGCGCTGTTCTGCGCCCACAACGTCCCACCCTGGCGCTGTACCGCATTGCGGGCGATGCTCAAGCCCAGACCAAAACCGCCATCACCCGGCCGTGAGCCTTCGAGGCGGGTGAACGGCGCAAAGATACGTTCCAAGTCCTGCTCATCAATACCGCCGCCCTGGTCTTGCAGCCAGATATGCCAATCATCGCCCTCGCGACAGCCGTCCAGCGTCACCTGCCCCTGAGCGGGGGAATGTCGTATGGCATTGCGCAGGATATTTTCCAGGGCCTGGGCCAGCGCATTCAGGTTGCCGCGCACCCAGCAGTCGACGGGCAACAGACACGGCAAACGCGCTGCTGGCCAGTCACTTTCATAACAAGCGTTTTCCCGCAGCATGTCCCACAAGGCCGGAAGCTGGATGGCTTCCTCGGGTAACCGCGTTCGCTCGCTGTCCAGCCAGGCCAGTTGCAGGCTGTCTTCCACCAGGCGCTGCATGGCGTCAATCTCCCGGCCCAGGCGCTCGCGCAACTGCGCTAGATCCTGCTCACTGTCACAGGCCACGCGCAAACGGCTCAACGGCGTGCGCAGCTCATGGGACATGTCCCGCAATAACTGTTGCTGCAACTCCACCGTGCCCTGCAAACGCTCGGACATGTGGTCAAAGGCGCGGCCCAACTCACCCAATTCATCCTGGCGGCTGGTGGCCTCGCGGGACATGCGCGTATTCAATTGATCGGCGCGCCAGGCGTTGGCCTGCTCGCGCAACTGGTTCAGCGGCATGATCAGCAGCCGATAAAGCCCCACGCACAGCAGCAAGGTAAACAAGCCGGGAATCACGCCGTTGGTCACCACGCGCCAGAACACCTGATAGCGCCCCGGCATAAAGCGCTTGGGTAATTCGATCACCAGCGAGCCGGCGCCAGGGTTGACCGGGAATGGGATTTTCACCCAGGGCAGGCCTTTGACGTGTCGGCTGACCGGCCACTCCAGCCCGCGCAGAAAAGTCAGGCGCTGGCTTTCCTTGTCGCTCAGCGGCAGGCTGCTCAGCGACTGCAAGTCGTGGCCGATCACCCCGATCCAGGTCGATTCGCGCGTGGCCATCAGCTGCAACCAGGTGTCCACGCCAGCACTGCCCTGGGTACTCCAGGCCAATTCCGCGCCCGCGGCATAGCCGCGCAAAATCTCGCGGGACTCCTCGGCCACATAGGCGTTCTGCTCTTCCATATAGCGGCCCCAGGACCAACTGAGCCAGATCATCAGCAAACAGAAGGCGATCAGCAGGCAGGCGAGCTTCCAGAATAACGAGTGCCGGCCGGGCAGCCGCTCAAAGCCCTTCATCATGGCCGCTCAGTACATAACCCTTGCCCCACACCGTGCGCACTTCGCGCTCGCTGTAGCCGATGGCCTTGAGCTTGCGGCGAATCTGGCTGATATGCATGTCCAGGCTGCGATCGTGAGGCGCGTAACCGCGCTGCAACACATGCTGGTAAAGGAAGGCTTTGCTGAGCACTTCATCGGCGCTACGGTGCAAGGTCTCGAGCAAGCGATACTCGCTGCGCGTCAGCCCGGCCCAGTGTTCTTGAAAGAACACGTCGTACAGTTCATCGTCAAAACGCAGGCTGCGTGCATCGTCGCGTGCCGGTAAACGCAGCGGCAACGGCCGCCGGTCCAGGGCCACGCGGCGCAGGATGGCTTCGATGCGTACACGCAGTTCAACCATGCTGAACGGCTTGGGCAGGTAGTCGTCCGCACCCAGGCGAAAACCGCTGATGCGATCGGCCTCGGCGCCCAGCGCAGACATGAGGATCACCGGCGTCGCATGGTGCTGGCGCAAATGGGTAAGAATCGACAAACCGTCCATGCCCGGCAGCAGGATGTCCATCAACACCACGTCGAACGCCTGGTCACGTGCCATCTGCAGGCCCTGTTGGCCGTTCTGGCACCAGGTGACCTGGAAGCCACAGCGGCCCAGTTGCTCATGCACATAGGCGCCCAATACAGGGTCGTCTTCGATTGCCAGGATACTGGGTAGGCCAACTGCGGGATTCATTAGCGTCTGCAAGTCATTCTCAATCACTGATTATTCAAGATTAAACGGTGACAGGCAATCGCCACCAGGCTGCCGATGGCTCGAAGATTGCGCTCGGCGATTGATGTCGGAGATTGACGTCGATCATTAATTTGCGAGGTTCCACACTGCGCAAATGGCTACACTGCGCAAATGGCTACACTGCGCAGGTGGCGTGGGCCGGATGCCCGCGCAGATAAACGAAAACAGTGTGGTAGCAGGAGAGTGGCGTGCTTAGAAGAATGGGGATAAAAGGCCGCGTACTGTTGCTGACCTTATTACCGACCAGCCTGATGGCCCTGTTGTTGGGGGGCTATTTCACCTGGATGCAGCTGTCGGAGTTGCAGACCCAATTGCTGCAACGCGGCGAAATGATCGCCGAGCAATTGGCGCCGCTGGTGGCCCCGGCGTTGAGCAGCAAGAACACCGACCTGCTTGAACGCATCGCCACTCAGTCGCTGGAGCAACCGGACGTGCGCGCGGTGTCGTTCCTGGCACCGGACCGCTCGTCCCTGGCCCACGCCGGCCCGACCATGCTCAACCTTGCGCCGGTCGGCAACAGTTCGCACCTGCTGCAGCGCAGTGGCAATGACGCCACGCGCTACCTGCTGCCGGTGTTCGGTCGCCATCGCAACCTCGCGGGCGAATTGATCCCCGATGAAGCCGATCGCCTGCTGGGTTGGGTCGAAGTGGAGCTGTCGCACAATGGCATGTTGCTGCGCGGTTATCGCAGCCTGTTTGCCAGCCTGCTGCTGATCGCCATCGGCCTGATCTGCACGGCCGCCCTGGCGTTGCGCATCAGCCGCACGATCAACTCGCCCATCGGCCAGATCAAGCAAGCTGTGGCCCAACTCAAGGACGGCAACCTCGAAACCCGCCTGCCACCGTTGGGCAGCCAGGAGTTGGACCAATTGGCCTCGGGCATCAACCGCATGGCCGAAACCCTGCAAAATGCCCAGGAAGAACTGCAACACAGTATCGATCAGGCCACCGAAGATGTGCGTCAGAACCTGGAAACCATCGAGATCCAGAACATCGAGCTGGACCTGGCGCGCAAGGAGGCCCTGGAGGCCAGCCGGATCAAGTCGGAGTTCCTCGCCAACATGAGCCATGAAATCCGCACGCCGCTCAACGGCATCCTGGGTTTCACTCATCTGCTGCAAAAAAGCGAGCTGTCGCCGCGTCAGCTGGATTACCTGGGCACCATCGAAAAATCCGCCGACAACCTGCTGGGTATCATCAACGAGATCCTCGACTTCTCGAAAATCGAAGCCGGCAAGCTGGTGCTCGACAGTGTGCCCTTCAACCTGCGCGACTTGCTGCAAGACACCCTCACCATCCTTGCCCCCGCCGCCCATGCCAAACAGCTTGAGCTGGTCAGCCTGGTGTACCGCGACACGCCGCTGGCGCTGGTGGGCGACCCGTTGCGCCTCAAGCAGATCCTCACCAACCTGATCAGCAACGCGATCAAGTTCACCCGCGAAGGCACTATCGTTGCCCGCGCGATGGTCGAAGACGAACAGGAAGACAGCGTGCAACTGCGCATCAGTGTGCAAGACACCGGCATCGGCCTGTCGAACCAGGACGTGCGTGCGTTGTTCCAGGCCTTCAGCCAGGCCGACAACTCGCTGTCGCGCCAACCCGGCGGCACCGGCCTGGGCCTGGTGATTTCCAAGCGGCTGATCGAGCAAATGGGCGGTGAGATCGGCGTCGACAGCACACCGGGCGAAGGCTCGGAGTTCTGGATCAGCCTGAGCCTGCCCAAAACCCGCGACGACGCCGAAGACCTGCCCTCCCCGCCGCTGCTCGGCCGTCGTGTGGCCGTGCTGGAAAACCACGAGCTCGCGCGCCAGGCGTTGCAGCACCAACTGGAAGATTGCGGCCTGCAAGTCACACCGTTCAATACCCTGGAAAGCCTGACCAACGGCATCACCAGCGCACACCAGACTGAACAGGCAATCGACCTGGCAGTGCTCGGTGTCACCGCCAATGACATTCCGCCCGAACGCCTCAACCAGCATCTATGGGACCTGGAACACCTGGGCTGCAAGGTGCTGGTGCTGTGCCCGACCACCGAACAGATGTTGTTCAACCAGTCAGTGCCCAACCCCAACAGCCAGTTGCAGGCCAAACCTGCGTGTACGCGCAAACTGCGCCGTGCACTGGCCGATTTGATCAGCCCGCGCCCATTGCGCAGCGAACCCGGCGAACCGCTCTCCAGCCGAGCGCCGCGCGTACTCTGCGTGGACGACAACCCGGCCAACCTGTTGCTGGTGCAAACGTTGCTCGAAGACATGGGCGCCAAGGTGCACGCGGTCGAAAGCGGTTATGCGGCCATTGACGCGGTGAAGCAGGAAACCTTCGACCTGGTGCTGATGGACGTACAAATGCCCGGCATGGACGGGCGCCAAAGCACCGAGGCGATCCGCCAATGGGAAAGCGAACGCCACGGTACGCCGCTGCCGGTGGTCGCCCTCACCGCCCACGCCATGGCCAACGAAAAACGCGCGCTGCTGCAAAGCGGTATGGACGATTACCTGACCAAACCCATCAGCGAGCGGCAGTTGGCCCAAGTAGTGTTGAAGTGGACCGGCCTGGCCCTGCGCAATCAAGGGCCGGAGCGCGCGACTGACGGCTTGGCACCCGGCGTGCAACTGCTGGTACTGGATCATGAGGAAGGCCTGCGCCTGGCGGCCAACAAGGCCGACCTGGCCGCCGACATGCTCGCCATGCTGCTGGCCTCGCTGGAAGCCGATCGCCTGGCGATCACCGCCGCCCGTGAAGCCAAAGACAACAATGCGCTGATCGAACGCGTGCATCGCCTGCATGGCGCCACCCGCTACTGCGGCGTGCCTCAATTGCGCGCCGCCTGCCAGCGCGCGGAAACCTTGCTCAAGCAAGACGACGCCAAGGCCATCGCCGCGCTGGATGAACTGGACATGGCGATTGCGCGGTTGGCCAGTGAGGCACGGGTCAGCGCCTGAGGCTTCTCCAGGCCTGTGTTGAGCTGGCTTGTGTGGGAGCTGGCTTGTGTGGGAGCTGGCTTGTGTGGGAGCTGGCTTGTGTGGGAGCTGGCTTGCCTGCGATGGCATCAACTGGGTGTACCTGATGTACCGAGTTGCCTGCATCGCAGGCAAGCCAGCTCCCACAAAAAGCCCGGTGCCCACATCGGCCTACCTAAAACTCAGTGACTGCAGGGAGCATTTTTAATGCGCGTCATTCTTTTCAGCAGCCAGACCTACGACCGCGACAGCTTTCTCGGCGAGCCGCTGCCGGCAGGTGTAGAGCTGCAATTCCAACCGGCCCGCCTGAACCTCGACACCGTGGCCCTGGCCGAACACCACGAAGTGGTCTGCGCCTTTATCAACGATGACCTCAGCGCACCGGTGCTGGAACACCTGGCCGCCGGCGGCACGCGCCTGATTGCCCTGCGCTCGGCCGGTTACAACCATGTCGACCTGGCCGCCGCCCAGCGCCTGGGCCTGAGTATCGTGCGCGTACCGGCCTACTCGCCCCACGCGGTGGCAGAGCATGCGGTTGCGCTGATCCTGGCCCTCAACCGCCGCTTGCACCGCGCCTATAACCGCACCCGCGATGGCGATTTCAGCCTGCACGGGCTCACCGGGTTCGATTTGGTCGGCAAAACCGTCGGCGTGGTCGGCACCGGGCAGATCGGCGCCACCTTTGCCAAGATCATGGCCGGGTTCGGCTGCCAGTTACTCGCCTACGACCCATTCCCCAATCCGCAGGTCCAGGCCCTTGGCGCCCGCTATGTAAACCTGCCAGAGCTATTGGCCCAGGCACAGATCATCAGCCTGCACTGCCCACTGACCGCCGACAGCAAACACCTGATCAACGCACGTTCCCTGGCACAGATGCAGCCTGGCGCCATGCTGATCAACACCGGACGCGGTGGCCTGGTGGACACGCCAGCCTTGATCGAGGCCCTCAAGAACGGCCAACTCGGCTACCTGGGCCTGGATGTGTATGAGGAAGAGGCCCAGTTGTTTTTCGAGGATCGCTCCGACCTGCCGCTGCAGGACGACGTACTCGCACGCCTGCTGACCTTTCCCAACGTGATCATCACTGCCCACCAGGCATTCCTGACCCGTGAAGCCCTGGCGGCAATCGCAGCCACCACGCTGGCCAACATTGCCGCGTGGGCCGATGGCCAGCCGCAGAACCTTGTGCAAGGTTGATCAGCGGTCATATACCAGGCTCATGATAGGCCGGCACCCGTGATAGGATGCCGCGCCTATTTGGAGGATCCATGGCCGAACACGATTTCCGCTTCAGCTTGCTGAGCCCGCAACACACCCTGATCGAATGCCGCGCCCTGGTGCCGGGCCGTTACCAGGTCACCGGCAACGGTGGTTCGATCAAGCATGGCGACGTCTTGATCGTCACCCTGCGCGGCAGTAAAACCCTGTCGATGCGCCTGACCGTCGAAGGTGACGCGCGCTATTCCATTCGCCCGGCGGGCCAGTGGGTCGCCATGGCCCAGGGGCCGAAATTCGGCGAGCTGGAAATTCACACCTGGAAGGTCAACTGCGACAGCTGCGACAGCCTGCTGGAGTTTGAATTCGCCGTGGAAACCAAGCTGGCCAAAGAGCCGCTGCAACCGGCCGCCAATGCGCGCATCAAGGAACTGGGCTGGGCCAGCGAAGGCGACAAGCACCGCTGCCCGAAATGCCAGCAGGCTGCGCAATGAAAGGCGTGCTGCTCGCCGCCCTCGGTGTGGCCCTGACGGGCTGTGCCGGTGACGCGGTAAAGCTGCAGCAAGACCACAGCTACGTGGTGGAGTGGATTGGCGAACGGCCGTTGATGGATTACGCGCACCTGACCGTCACCCTCGGCGCCGATGGCCGCGCCTACGGCAATGGCGGCTGCAACCACTGGTT
This sequence comes from Pseudomonas sp. B19125, assembly GCF_044218855.1. Taxonomy (NCBI): domain Bacteria; kingdom Pseudomonadati; phylum Pseudomonadota; class Gammaproteobacteria; order Pseudomonadales; family Pseudomonadaceae; genus Pseudomonas; species Pseudomonas sp. B19125. The sequence continues at coordinate 3,051,154 of NZ_CP162589.1, read as the reverse complement.
TGCGCCGTACACCGTCGAAGGCCGGACGCTCAGTTTCGGCAAGATCGGCAGCACCCGCAAACTCTGCGCCGAAGCCTTGATGGAGCAGGAGCACCGCTTCTTCCAGGCCCTGCAAGGTGTGCAGCGCTGGGATATCTCACCGATCGAGCAAACCCGGTTCTGGCCGGCTGAAGGCAAGCCGATTCGACTGTGGCTGGAAGAAGGCTGATCGACTTCCTTGTGATCTGGCTTTCTGTGGGAGCTGGCTTGCCTGCGATAGCATCACCGCGGTGTACCTGATACACCGCGCCAACCGCATCGCAGGCAAGCCAGCTCCCACAGATTTAACCACGCAGGGCTTTGAGCTTGGCCAACACGCCTTCTGCCGTCTGCTCACCCATCAGCTGTTCACGCACCTTGCCTTTGTCATCAATGATGTAAGTCACCGGCAGCGCCTCGCTGCGTGGAATATCGAAAATCTCTTCCGGGTTCTGCGCCAGCACCGTGAACTTGATCCCCAGCTTCTCGCTGGCGGCCTTGAGTTCTTCACCCTGCACGTTGTCGAAATTGACCCCGAACACGCCCACGTTCTGGCCTTTCAACTGTTCGGCCAAGGTATTCAGTTCCGGAATTTCCGTGCGGCACGGGCCACACCATTCGGCCCAGTAATTGACCACCACCCATTGTTTGTCCAGGCGTTCGGCCGCCACTTTCTTGCCATATTGGTCAACGCCGTAATCGTTACCGCAGCCGCTGAGCAGCAGGGTTGTGATGATCGCCAATGCACCGATCAGTCGCCTAGTCATGGGGAAATCCTTCGCAAAAAATGAACGTTGGCTGCGACCTATCGCCTCTTACGGTTTAAGGACGGGTCGCCGCGCAGGTAGAATACCCGCCACCTTACGCAAGATGCGACCCGCACATGACCGATCTGACGCTTTATCACAACCCGCGCTGCTCGAAATCGCGCGGTGCGCTTGAACTGCTGGAAGCCCGCGGCCTGACCCCGACCGTTGTGCGCTACCTCGAAACGCCGCTGGACGCCGCGCAACTCAAGGCCTTGCTCAGCAAACTGGGGTTCAGCGCACGCCAACTGCTGCGCACCGGCGAAGACGAATACAAAACCCTCAACCTGGCCGACGCCAGCCTCAGCGAGGCGCAGTTGATTGCCGCGATTGCCGAGCACCCGAAGCTGATGGAACGCCCGATCCTGGCAACCGCCGAAAAAGCCATCATCGGCCGCCCACCGGAAAACGTGCTGGAGTTGCTGCCGTGACCGCGCCCTATGTGCTGGTGCTGTATTACAGTCGCAATGGCTCGGTCAGCGAAATGGCTCGGCAGATTGCCCGGGGCATCGAGCAAGGCGGCCTCGAAGCCCGCCTGCGCACCGTACCGGCGATTTCCACCGAGTGCGAAGCCGTGGCGCCGAGCATCCCGGACGAAGGCGCGTTGTATGCAAGCCTGGATGACCTGAAGAATTGCTCGGGCCTGGCCCTGGGCAGCCCGACGCGCTTTGGCAACATGGCCGCGCCGCTCAAGTACTTCCTCGATGGCACCAGCAACCTGTGGCTCACCGGCGCACTCGTCGGCAAGCCAGCCGGCGTGTTCACCTCCACCGCCAGCCTGCACGGCGGCCAGGAAACCACACTGATGTCGATGCTGCTGCCGCTGCTGCACCACGGCATGCTGATCACCGGCCTGCCCTACAGCGAACAAGCCTTGCTCGACACCCAGGGCGGCGGCACGCCATATGGCGCCAGCCACCATTCCGGGCCGGACGGCAAACGCATGCTCGATCAGCACGAAATCACCCTGTGCCGGGCACTCGGCCTGCGCCTGGCCACTACCGCCACGCTGCTGGAGAACGGCCGTGGCCAGAAAACCTAAGGTCCTGCCACCCCAGGCGTGGCTGGAACCACGGGTCAAGGTGGCACGCGTACTGAGCCTGGTGGCTTTTTTAGGGCTGGTGGGCTTGCTGTGCGTGTATTACCTGTTCATCGCCGACCTGCACGGTGCGCGCCCATGGGTGATCCTGCTGATCGAGCTGGTGCCGCTGCTGGTGCTGGCGCCGGGCATGCTGCTGGGCAGCGCGCGCGGGCATTCGTGGATGTGTTTTGTGGTGAACCTGTATTTCATCAAGGGCGCACTGGCGGCATATGACCCGAACCGGCAGTGGTTCGGGGTGCTGGAGATGCTGGCGAGTCTGGCGGTGTTTTGTTCCGCGCTGTTGTATGTGCGGTGGCGGCATCAGTTGAATCGGCGGTTGGCGGCAGATTTGCAGCCTGCCTGAAGACCGCTATCGCAGCGATGCGGCGACCCGACAAGCCAGCTCCCACACTTGGAATGCATTCCCCTGTGGGAGCTGGCTTGCCTGCGATCGGATCAACTCAGTCTCAATGATTCACCGTGTAAGCCAGCATCATCGACAGCTGGCACATCGGCCGCCCACTCTCGGCGTGCCATTGGTTAAACGCACCCTGCACCGTCGCCAAATCCCGCAGGCTGGTCGGCGCCTTGTCGACGATCTTCTGTGCATTCAAGGCCGCGACCACGTCATCACTCGGCACAAACGTGTCCTTGCCGACCATGCGCAAAAAGCGCGGCGCCGACAGCCCGCCCAACTGGTGGCCGTGCTTGCTCAGGTACTTCCACAAGCTGACGATATCAGTCACCGGCCAGTCGGCGATAAACGCGCCAAAGCTGCCTTTTTCCTGCTCAATGTCCAGCATCATCTGCGCATTGCGCGGCACACTCTTGAGCTTGCCCAGGTGGCGGATGATGCGCGTGTCCTGCATCAAGCGTTCCAGGTGCTCGGCGCCCATCAGCACGACTTTTTCCGGGTCAAAACCGAAGAATACCTGCTCGAACGCCGGCCATTTTGCATCCACCACGCTGTGCTTCAAGCCCGCGCGAAATACCCGCAGCGCCAGGGTCGACAGGTAGCGATCATCACTGATCTTGCGCAATTGCGCCGGGGTCTTGGGTACAGGCAGGTGGGCTTCCAGCTCGGCCGCTGAACCAAAGCGGTTCAGACAATATTCGTGCAGCCACTTGTAATCGCGCATGCCCTCTCCTGGCAGTTGAATTGAAAACGGCGCCCGTGAGCGCCGTCTTTCAGAGCATTGAAACGTCTTAGAGGTTCACCACATTGACGAAGCGCGAAGCGGCGGTCTCGTCAATTTTAAGGCTGCTGAAATCGAACAGGTTGCGGTCGGCCAGTTGCGACGGCTGCACATTCTGCAAGCTGCGGAAGATGCTTTCGGTGCGGCCTGGGGTTTTGCGCTCCCAGTCCACCAGCATCTCCTTGACCACCTGGCGCTGCAGGTTTTCCTGAGAGCCGCACAGGTTGCACGGGATGATCGGGAATTGCTTGAAGTCGGAGTAGGCCTGGATGTCTTTCTCGTTGCAATACGCCAGCGGGCGGATCACCACGTTGCGCCCGTCATCGGCACGCAGCTTGGGCGGCATGGCCTTGAGCGAGCCGTTGAAGAACATATTGAGGAAGAAGGTCTCAACGATGTCATCACGGTGATGCCCCAGGGCCATCTTGGTCGCGCCGATCTCATCGGCAAAGGTGTAGAGCGTGCCACGGCGCAGGCGTGAGCACAGCGAGCAGGTAGTTTTGCCCTCTGGGATCAGCTCCTTGACCACCGAGTAGGTGTCTTTTTCGACAATGTGGTACTCGACGCCCAGGTCTTTCAAGTAGGCCGGCAGCACGTGTTCGGGGAAGCCCGGTTGTTTCTGGTCCATGTTGACGGCGACGATCTCGAACTGGATCGGCGCGACCTTTTGCAGGTGCAGCAGCACGTCGAGCAGGGTGTAGCTGTCTTTGCCGCCGGAGAGGCAGACCATGACCTTGTCGCCGTCCTCGATCATGTTGAAATCGGCGACCGCTTCCCCGGCCAGGCGACGCAGGCGTTTTTGCAGTTTGTTCTGGTTGACCGTAAGAGTGCCCATGGCGCTTGGATCCGCTAGAGGTGTGTGACGAAAAGCGCAGCATTTTACGCAAAAATACTTCAATGGGCGACGCCGATCCAATGTGGGAGCTGACTTGCCTGCGATGGCGGTGTGTCAGCAACTAATACATCACTGATCCACCGCTATCGCAGCGATGCGGCGACCCGACAAGCCAGCTCCCACAGTAGCCCCAGTGGTCACTGACAGACCTCACCGCGATTAGCGCCCATGTTTACAGCGCAATTTGCTCTAAAGCCCTACAGTTTTTCCGGTCATCACTTCCTATACTGCGACGTAAGGTCGCACAACTATCCAGGACCTTATGTGGCCATTTGGCCCGTGGGCGCTCCGATGGGGGGCGATGGTAATAACGACAGGAGTGACTGGCATGATCCATCACGTCGTGGGGCTGTTTACCCATCCCGACCAGGAATGGCGGGAAATTCGTGGCGATAAGGAAGAAAGTATCGGCCACATGTACCTCACTCACACTTTGATTCTCGCGGCGATCCCCGCCGTATCGGCCTTTATCGGCACCACCCGGGTCGGCTGGGTGATCGGCAGCCGCGCCCCGGTCATGTTGACCCAGGAAAGTGCGTTGTGGATGACCCTCATGTCCTACGCGGCGATGCTCGGCGGCGTGGCGGTGATGGGCGCATTCATCCATTGGATGGCCCGCACCTACGACGCCAGCCCCAGCATGGCGCGCTGCGTAGCGTTTGCCACCTACACCGCGACCCCGCTGTTTATCGGCGGGCTGGCGGCGCTCTATCCGCATATGTGGCTGGGCATGGTCGTGGGCACGGCGGCTATCTGCTACACGGTGTACTTGCTGTATGTGGGGCTGCCGACGTTTATGAACATCGACCCGGACGAGGGCTTTCTGTTTTCCAGCTCGGTTTTGGCCGTGGGCCTGGTGGTACTGGTGGCAATCATGGCGTTTACCGTGATCGTCTGGGGGCTGGGCGTAGGCCCGATCTACACCAACTAAGCTGATCAACCGCAGGCAAAGCCACCGCAAGGTGGCTTTGTGCGTCATGCATGACCATTCGGCGCCTGACAGATTCGGAAACACCTGCTTTTGCGGCATACTGGACGTCTCTGGAGATATGGTCAGCATGCCCGAGCAACTCAATACCCGCGTCGAAGATTGTTTCCTACAAGCCGAATCATTTTTTAAACGAAGCTTCAAACGCCCCCAGGTTAGCCTCAAGCTGCGGGGCCAGAAGGCCGGTGTCGCGCATTTGCACGAGAACCTGCTGCGCTTCAACCCACAGTTGTACCGCGAAAACAGCCAGCACTTCCTCAAACAGACCGTGGCCCATGAGGTGGCGCATCTGATCGCCCACCAATTGTTTGGCGAGCGCATCCAGCCCCATGGCGAGGAATGGCAATTGATCATGCGCGGGGTATACGAACTGCCGCCGGATCGTTGCCACACTTATGCGATCAAGCGCCGCCAAGTGACCCGGTATATCTATCGCTGCCCGTGTGCCGACAGCGATTTCCCGTTTTCAGCCCAGCGGCATGGGCTGGTGAATCAGGGGCGGCGGTATTTGTGCAGGCGGTGTCGGCACACCTTGGTATTCACCGGGGAAACTCGGGTGGAGTAAGGGCCTCATCGCAGGCAAGCCAGCTCCCACTTTTGATTCGTGAACACAGTCAAATGTGGGAGCTGGCTTGCCTGCGATGAGCATAGGTATCTACACAACTTTTAAAGGCATCCAATTTCTCCTGTGGCGAGCAGGCTTGCCACAACAGCCCACTTGCGACAGACTTCTAATCGGTTGTGTAGATACCTATGCTGCGATGAGGCCCGATCAGTCACCCAACAACCTTGGCCCGCCGCAACTCGGCTATCCGCTGAGTACTGAACCCCAACTCAGCCAACACCTCATCACTGTGCGCCCCCACGGCAGCGCCAATATGCCGAGGCTGCGGCAACCCCTCGGAAAACTTCAGCGGGCAAGCCAGTTGCGCCTGGGTCGAGCCATCACCCCGTGGCACCTGGCTGACCAGCTCGCGCGCCTTCAACTGTGGGTGCTCCAGCGCTTCACTCAGGCTCAGCACCGGTTCGACACACGCATCCACCCCGGCGAACAACTCACACAGCTCGTCAAAGCTGCGCTTCTCAAACTCGACCTGTAACGCCAGCTTCAGGGCTTTTTGCTGCTCGGGTTTCAAGCTTTGCATGGCCAGCTCCGGCCTTCCCAACGTTTCGCACAATTGCCGCATAAACGCCGGTTCCAGGCTACCCACCGACATCCAGCGCCCATCACGCGTGCGATAGTAATCGTAGAAGCTGCCGCCGTTGAGCACATGGCTCTCCCAATCCGGTTCGACCCCACAGGCCAGGTAGCCCGCACCGGCCATGGCATTCAGGCTGAACGAGCAGTCGGTCATGCTCACATCCAGGTATTGGCCGACGCCACTGTGCTGGCGGGCAATCACGGCGGCGAGCAACCCCACCACCGCGTGCAACGAACCACCGCCGACATCCGCCAATTGCACGCCCAGCGGCAACGGCCCGCTGTCCTGGCGGCCGGTGTAACTGGCCACGCCGGCCAACGCGAGGTAGTTGATATCGTGCCCGGCGCGGTCTTTATAAGGCCCGGTTTGACCGTAGCCGGTGATCGACACATAAATCAGCCGGGGGTTGAGCGCCTTCAGCGCCTCATAACCCAGGCCCAGACGCTCCATTACCCCAGGCCGGAATTGCTCAAGGACAATGTCGTAGTCCTTGACCAACTCACGCACGATCTGTAGCGCCTCGGCCTGCTTGAGGTCCAGTGCCAGGCTGCGCTTGTTGCGGTTGAGGTAGGCGTGGCTCGCCGAGGTCCCCTGATCGTGGGGCGGCAGCACGCGCAGCAGGTCCATGCGCGTGGGCGATTCGATACGCAGCACCTCGGCGCCCATGTCCGCCAGCATCAGGGACGCGAACGGGCCAGGCAGCAAGGTGGAAAAATCCAGCACTTTGAGGGACGCCAAGGGACCTGACATGGGGACTCCTTTTTCTTCTTCGAATGGCCACAGCGTAGGCCGGGTCCGGCCCGACCGGCAATCGTCAGAACAATCACCGAGAGTGACCGTTTTGATCACGGCGGGCTTTTTCGCGGCGGCGGCTTTATCATTGGCTCAGGTTTGCTTGCAGAGTGTTCCATGAAGTTTGCGATTGCAGTATTTTCCGCCGCCCATGCGCCCTCCTCGCGCCGCGCCTTGCTGTTCGCCCAGGCAGCGCTTGCCGGTGGGCATGAGATTGTGCGGCTGTTTTTTTATCAGGACGGCGTGTACAGCGCTGCCAATAACATCGTTGCGCCCCAGGATGAGCAGGACATTGCCCGCCAGTGGCGTGAGTTTGTCAGCCAGCATCAGCTCGACGGCGTGGTGTGCATCGCCGCCGCCTTGCGCCGTGGCGTACTCAATACTGAGGAAGCCACGCGTTATCAACGCAGCGCGGTGAACCTCGACGCGCCGTGGGCGTTGTCGGGCCTGGGGCAATTGCATGACGCCATCCAGGCTGCCGACCGCCTGATCTGTTTTGGAGGGCCGTGAGATGGCCAAGTCTTTATTGGTGATCAGCCGCCAGGCACCGTGGTCCGGGCCAAGTGCGCGCGAGGCGCTGGATATCGTATTGGCCGGTGGCGCTTTTGACCTGCCGATCGGCCTGCTGTTTATGGACGATGGCGTGTTCCAGCTGGCAACCCATCAGGATGCCAAGGCCGTGCAGCAAAAAGACCTCAGCGCCAACCTGCAGGCGTTGGGCCTGTTCGGCATTGATGAGGTGTTTGCTTGCAGCCACAGCCTTGCCGAACGCAGCCTCGCAACACCTGCCAGCGCGCAGGCGCTGGACAGCGCCGCGATCGCCGAATTGATTGACCGTTATGACCAGGTGATGACCCTCTGATGTCGACTTTGCACGTGGTATCTCACTCCCCGTTTACCGATAGCCGCCTGGCCAGTTGCCTGCGCGTGTGCGGCGCCGAGGACGCTATCCTGCTGTGTGGCGATGGCGCCTACGGCCTGCACAACGCAGCCCTGCAAACCCGTGGCGTGAAGGTCTTTGTCCTGGCCGAAGACATGCAGGCACGCAACCTGCCCCTGCCGGACTGGGCCGACAGCGTCGACTACCCAGGTTTCGTGCAGCTGTCGATCGACTACGACAAGGTCAACACCTGGTTATGAACACCCTGACCGTAGGCGAACGCACGCTGGAACTGGACAAGGACGGCTACCTCGTCAACCTGGATGACTGGTCCATCGACGTGGCCAATGCCCTGGCCGCCGCTGAATCCCTGGAATTGACCGCCGAACATTGGGAAATCCTCGAACTGCTGCGCGGGTTTTACGCAGAATTCCAGCTGTCCCCGGCCACACGCCCGCTGATCAAGTACACCGCTTTAAAGCTCGGCACGGACCAGGGCAACAGCCTGCACCTCAACAAACTCTTCAATGGCACCCCCGCCAAACTTGCCGCCAAGCTGGCGGGCCTGCCCAGGCCGACGAATTGCTTATGACCGACTTTGCCCCGCTGACCCTTGAAACCCCCGCCGAACACCCGTTTGCGCAGTTCGTGCGCATCCTGGGCAAAGGCAAGCGCGGCGCGCGCAACCTCACCCGTGAGGAAGCCCGCGAAGCCATGGGCATGTTGCTCGACGAAAAAGTCGAAGACACCCAGCTCGGCGCCTTCCTGATGCTGCTGCGTCACAAGGAAGAGAGCCCGGAAGAACTCGCCGGTTTCACCGAAGCCGTGCGCGAGCGCCTGAATGCGCCAGCGCTGAATGTGGATGTCGATTGGCCGACCTACGCCGGTAAAAAACGCCACCTGCCATGGTATCTGTTGGCGGCCAAGTGCCTGGCGCAAAATGGTGTGCGCATTCTGATGCACGGCGGTGGTGCCCATACGGCGGGCCGCTTGTACACCGAGCAATTGTTGCAAGGCCTGCAAATCCCGCTGTGTCGCAATTGGCAACAGGTCGAGACGGCGTTCGAGCAAGGCAACCTGGCGTTTATCCCGCTGGGTGACTGGGCGCCACAACTGCAACGCATGATCGATTTGCGTAACACCTTGGGCCTGCGCTCACCGATTCATTCCCTGGCGCGCCTGCTCAACCCGCTGAATGCGCGTTGCGGCCTGCAAAGCATTTTCCACCCCGGTTACCAGGGCGTACACCGCGATGCCAGCGGCCTGCTGGGCGATAATGTGATTGTGGTGAAGGGAGATGGCGGCGAAGTCGAGATCAACCCGGACACCCTCAGCCATTTGTATGGCACCACCGGTGGCCAGAGCTGGGACGAAGAGTGGCCCGCCCTCTCCGCCCAGCGGCACGTCAAACCGGCCAGCCTGGAACCCGAGCATTTAAAAGCCTTGTGGCGCGGTGATGTCGAGGACAGTTACCCGCAACTCGCGCTGATCGCAACCATGGCCCTGGCCCTGCGCGGCCTCGGCCACGCTCGGGAACAGGCGTTCGAATTGGCCCAGCAATACTGGGATGCGCGGGACAAATCGATTTAATCGATGATTCCCGCCCGGTCTTTGCGCTTTTAGTTCGAACTCATCCCTTTAGACTGGGCTCCAACGCTTATTAGCCAAGGAGCCAGTCATGGGTTTGCTGATCGAAGGACACTGGAAAGACCAGTGGTACGAAAGTAGCGCAGACGGCGCGTTCCAGCGCGAGCAGGCGCAACGGCGCAATTGGGTGACCGCCGATGGCGAGCCCGGCCCCAGCGGCGACGGCGGTTTCAAAGCCGAGGCCGATCGCTATCACCTGTATGTTTCCCTGGCCTGCCCGTGGGCCCATCGCACGCTGATCCTGCGCAAACTCAAGGGTTTGGAAAGCTTGATCGACATATCTGTGGTCAGTTGGCTGATGCTGGAAAATGGCTGGACCTTCGACAAGGCTCACGGCTCGACGGGCGATAAGCTCGACGGCTTCGACTTCATGCACCAGCGCTACACCGCAGACACCGCCGATTACACCGGGCGTGTCACCGTACCAGTGCTGTGGGACAAGAAGCTCAAGCGCATCGTCAGCAATGAATCGGCGGAGATCATCCGCATGTTCAACAGCGCGTTTAACGGGCTGACCGGCAATACTCTGGATTTCTACCCCGAAGCCCTGCGCTCGACAATCGATACGCTGAACGAGCGCATCTACCCCGCAGTGAACAATGGCGTGTACCGGGCAGGGTTTGCCACCTCGCAGCAGGCGTATGAAAGTGCATTTGATGATGTGTTTGCCGAATTGGATCGCCTGGAACAGCACTTGGCTGAGCAGCGCTACCTGGCCGGTAAATACCTGACCGAAGCCGATGTGCGGCTGTTCACCACGCTGATTCGCTTTGATGCGGTGTATTACAGCCACTTCAAATGCAACCTGCGGCGGATTGCCGATTATCCGAACTTGTCGAACTGGCTAAGGGAGTTGTATCAGTGGCCGGGCGTGGCCGAGACGGTGGATTTTGCGCATATCAAGGGGCATTACTATGCGAGCCATCGGACGATCAACCCGACCGGGATTGTGCCGAAGGGGCCGTTGCTGAGGTTTGATGCCGAGCATGATCGGGCGCGGTTGAGCGGTAAAGGTGTCTGGAACTGAAAACACCTTGTGGCGAGGGAGCTTGCTCCCGTTGGGCTGCGCAGCGGCCCCAATAAAAACACCGCGTTCTGCCAGGCAAAACGCGGTGTTTGGTTTTAGGGCCGCTTCGCAGCCCAACGGGAGCAAGCTCCCTCGCCACATTAAGATCACTCACCACAGCGGCGATGTCAGACCTGGGATTGCGCGCCTTCAAACCACTTGAGTTTCTCGCGCAACACCACCACCTCACCGACAATCACCAGTGTCGGCGCATGCACTTCATGCTCCGCCACTATGCGCGGCAAATCCGCCAATGTGCCAGTAAAGACACGCTGGTTGGACGTGGTGCCCTGCTGGATCAACGCCGCCGGGGTATCCGCCGCGCGCCCGTGCTTGATCAGTTGCTCACAGATGATCGGCAAGCCGATCAGGCCCATGTAGAACACCAACGTTTGCGACGGCCCCACCAGGTCATGCCAGGGCAGGTCCGAGGTCCCGTTCTTTAAATGCCCGGTGATAAAGCGCACCGACTGCGCATAGTCACGGTGCGTCAGCGGAATCCCCGCATACGCCGCGCAACCGCTGGCTGCCGTGATCCCCGGCACCACCTGGAACGGGATGCCATGGGCCGCCAGTTCTTCGATCTCTTCGCCGCCACGGCCGAAGATGAACGGATCGCCACCTTTGAGTCGCAGCACACGCTTGCCCTGCTTGGCCAGGTCCACCAGTTGCTGGTTGATCTGGTCCTGCGGCACGGCATGGTCGGCGCGACGCTTGCCGACGTAGATACGCTCGGCGTCACGTCGGCACAGCTCAAGAATCGCCGGCGCTACCAGGCGGTCATACAGCACCACGTCGGCTTGCTGCATCAGGCGCAAGGCGCGGAAGGTCAGCAGGTCCGGATCACCTGGGCCTGCACCGACCAAATAGACTTCGCCCGGCGCGTACGGCGGCGCGCCGTTGACCTTTTCGATCAACAGACGCTCAGCTTCGTCGCCCTGCCCGGCCAATTGACGGTCGGCGATCGGGCCTTGGAAAACCTCCTCCCAAAAGGCCCGACGCTGCTGCACATCCGGGTACAAACCTTTGACCTGGGCGCGAAAACGCGCCGCCAAACCGGCCAACTGGCCATAAGTCGACGGAATCCAGGTTTCTAGCTTGGCGCGGATCAAGCGCGCCAGCACCGGCGCATCGCCGCCGCTGGACACCGCAATCACCAAGGGTGAACGGTCGACAATCGCCGGGAAGATCACGCTGCACAGGGCTGGCGCGTCCACCACATTGACCGGTACGCACCGGCGCTTGGCATCGCTGGACACTTGCGCGTTCAGCGGCTCGTCGTCCGTGGCCGCGATAATCAGAACGCAGCCGTCAAGGTCGGCCTCCTGATAACCGCGCAGAATCAGGTCCCCGCCACTGCCCAGCACCAGTTCTCGCAACTGGTCTTCGATCTGGGGAGCAACCACCCGCAGCAACGCACCGGCGTCGGCCAGCAGCCGGGATTTGCGCAAGGCAATCTCCCCGCCACCGACGACCAACACACGACTGCCGCGCAGGTTATGAAACAGCGGCAGAAATTCCATTTAGCCGATGACCTCAACGCCGCCCATGTACGGCTTGAGCACTTCCGGCACGCGGATGGAACCGTCGGCCTGCTGGTAGTTTTCCAGCACGGCCACCAGGGTACGGCCTACGGCCAGGCCCGAACCGTTGAGGGTGTGTACCAGTTCCGGCTTGCCGGTTTCCGGGTTGCGGAAACGCGCCTGCATGCGACGGGCCTGGAAATCACCGCAGTTGGAGCACGACGAAATTTCGCGGTACTTGTCCTGGCTCGGCACCCACACTTCGAGGTCGTAGGTTTTTACAGCGCTGAAACCCATGTCGCCGGTGCACAGCGCCAGTACGCGGTAAGGCAGCTCCAGCAGTTGCAGGACGCGCTCGGCGTTGGCGGTCAGGCCTTCCAGGGCTTCCATGGAGGTCGACGGTTCAACAACCTGCACCATTTCAACTTTGTCGAACTGGTGCTGGCGGATCATGCCGCGCGTGTCACGCCCCGAAGCGCCGGCTTCGCTACGGAAACACGGGCTGTGGGCCACGAACTTGATCGGCAGCTGCTTGGCGTCGAGGATTTCGCCGGCGACGATGTTGGTCAGCGACACTTCGGCGGTCGGGATCAGGTACAGGTCGGCTTCGCCGTCGCGGCTGATCTTGAACAGATCCTCCTCGAACTTAGGCAATTGGCTGGTGCCCATCAGCGCCGGCGCCTGCACCAGATACGGCGTGTAGGCTTCTTCGTAGCCGTGTTCAGCGGTGTGCAGGTTGATCATGAACTGCGCCAGGGCACGGTGCATGCGCGCGATCGGGCCGCGCAGCAGAGCAAAGCGTGCGCCGGACATTTTGGCGGCCGTTTCGAAATCCAGGCCGCCGGTCAGTTCGCCCAACGCAACGTGATCCTTGATCTCGAAATCAAAGGCTTTTGGCGTGCCCCAACGGCGCACTTCGACGTTGCCGTCTTCGTCTTCACCAATGGGCACGGATTCGTGCGGAATATTCGGGATGCCCAGCAGGATCGAATCCAGCTCGGTCTGAATGCCTTCCAGCTCGACTTTGCCGTCGGACAGCTCGGTGCCCATGCGCTCGACGTCCGCCATCAACGGCGCGATGTCTTCGCCACGCTGCTTGGCCTGACCGATGGATTTGGAACGCGCATTACGCTCAGCCTGCAGTGCTTCGGTGCGGGTCTGGACGGTCTTGCGCTGTTCTTCCAGCGCTTCGATGCGCGCAACATCCAAGGCAAAGCCACGGGATGCCAGGCGGTCCGCTACGTCCTGAAGGTTGCTACGTAACAGTTTGGAATCGAGCATGTCGGTCTCTCGTTTATCAAAGTTTGGTCAAGGACAGGCCAGCCCAGGTGGCGAGCAGCCCGCCGAACACGCTGATGCCCAGGTAACCGAAAGCTACCAAAGCTTGCCCGCTTTCCAGCAGGCGCACCGTATCCAGTGAAAAGGATGAAAAGGTCGTAAGACCGCCTACAAAACCGACAATCAAGCCGGCGCGAACCTCAATCGGCACTTCGGGGCGCAACAGGAACCAGCCGTACAACAGGCCGATAATCAGGCAACCCACCAGGTTGACCGCCAGAGTGGCCGCATAAAAATGCTTCGGCCAATTGGCGCTGACCCAAGTGCCAGTGGCGAAACGCAATAATGTACCAGCGATGCCCGCGGCGGACACGGCAAGAATGGTCTTGAGCACTACTTTCTCCGCTGTTTTGGGCTGAGACGGTCGAGTTGGGCCAGGTGATTGAGCTTTTCACCGATTTTCAGCTCCAGGCCACGCGGCACCGGCTGATAAAGCGGCAAGGGCTCAAGCTCATCGGGGAAGTAGTCTTCGCCGGCCGCGTAGGCGTCCGGCTCATCGTGGGCATAGCGGTATTCGTCGCCATAACCCAACTGTTTCATAAGCTTGGTCGGCGCATTGCGCAGGTGCATCGGCACCTCAAGAGAGCCGTATTCGGCAGCGGCGCGCAGGGCGGATTTGAAGCCCATGTACACCGCGTTGCTTTTTGGCGCGCAGGCCAGGTAGGTGATGGCCTGGGCCACGGCCAACTCGCCTTCCGGGCTACCCAGGCGCTCCTGCACATCCCAGGCGGCCAGGCACAGGCTCAAGGCGCGCGGGTCGGCGTTGCCGATGTCTTCGCTGGCCATGCGTACCACGCGGCGCGCCAGGTACAGCGGGTCGCAGCCGCCGTCGATCATGCGTGCAAACCAGTACAACGCGCCGTCGGGGTTGGAGCCGCGCACAGACTTGTGCAGTGCCGAGATCTGATCGTAAAAGGCTTCGCCGCCCTTGTCGAAACGGCGGCGCGTGTCGCCGAGCAGGCTTTGCAACAGGTCGACGCCAATCTCGTGGCCGTCTTCGGCCAAATCCGAGGCATTCTCCAGCAGGTTCAGAAAGCGGCGACCATCGCCATCGGCGGCGGCCAGCAGAATTTTGAAGCCTTCTTCGCTGACACTCAGCTGGCGCTTGCCCAAGCCCTTGTCTTCGCTCAGGGCACGATGCAGCAGCTTTTGCATCGCCGCTTCGTCCAGGCTCTTGAGCACATAGACACGCGCTCGCGAGAGCAAGGCATTGTTGAGTTCAAACGAAGGGTTTTCGGTGGTAGCGCCAATAAAGATTAACGTACCGTCTTCGACATACGGCAAAAACGCGTCTTGCTGCGACTTGTTGAAACGATGCACTTCGTCGACAAACAGGATGGTGCGCTTGCCGTATTGCCCAGCCTGTTGCTTGGCAACTTCTACCGCCTGGCGAATCTCTTTGACCCCGGCCAGTACCGCCGAAACCGTTTCGAAATGTGCATCCGAGACTTTCGCCAGCAGCCGCGCCAGGGTGGTTTTACCCACGCCCGGCGGCCCCCAGAAAATCATCGAGTGCAGCGCACCCTGCTCCAGGGCTTCACGCAAAGGCTTGCCGCGAGCGAGCAGGTGTTCCTGCCCGACGTACTCATCCAGGTTGGTCGAGCGCAAACGCGCCGCCAGAGGCTGAGCAATCGGGTCACTTCGAAACAAATCCATGGGCAGCGTTTGAAACCTCTAGACAGGTTATTCCTGGATCACGTCGGCACCCTTGGGGATGACGAACTTGAACTTGGATGCGTCCACTGGCTGGTTAGCCTTGACGCCGGAGAACAGGATATCGGTCCGCTGGCCCACGCTGTCGATCAGGCGCATGTTGTTGATCACGCCATTGCCGAACGACAGGTTCAGGCTGTCAAACAGCGTGTCCTTGGATTTAGGCTTGAGGGTGAACTCGATCACGTTGCTGGTTTGCTTGGAGGTGATATCGAAGCTGTCGTTGATCTTTGATACATCGCCCGACAGCAGCAGCGCCGGCGTCTGGTTCAAACGAGGGTCGAGCTTCTTGATGGTCGCCTGCTCCAGGTCCGGGTCCCACAGGGTGACCTTCTGGCCATCGGAAACAATCGTCTGCTCGGCCTTGCCTTCGGTGTGCCAGTAGAACAGACCAGGACGCTGTACGGCCATTTCGCCTTCGGTTTGCTGCAACTGGGTGCCGCCGGCATCCAGGGTCAACTGGGAGAAGCGTGCGGTCAGGGTCTTGGACTTGTCCAGCAGGTTAGTCAGGCTGGCCACCGAGGCCGGATCAGCGTGGGCCGAAACAGCAGTCAGGGCCAGTGCCGGCAACAACAGCATGCGGATAAAGCGCATGGGAATCCTCATTGAGTCGTCAGGGCGCGCTGCGTGTTGTCACGCAGCACGGAATCAGTCGCGCATCTGCCCGGGAGCGATGACTTCACGCGAACCGTTGGTGTTCATGGCGGTTACGACGCCAGCGTTTTCCATGGATTCGATCATGCGGGCGGCGCGGTTGTAACCGATTTTGAGCTTGCGCTGCACCGCAGAGATCGAAGCGCGACGGCTTTCGAGTACGAATGCCACGGCTTCGTCGTAGAGCGCGTCGGTTTCGGCATCGTCATCACCGCTGCTACCGCCGTCGAAGCCGCTGCCGGCCTCTTCGACGCCTGCGAGGATGTCGTCGTTGTATTCCGGCGCGCCGCGCAGCTTCCAGGCTTCCACCACGCGGTGAACTTCATCATCGGAGACGAAGGCGCCGTGAACCCGGATTGGCAGACTGGTGCCCGGCGGCATATAGAGCATGTCACCGTGACCCAGCAGTTGTTCGGCGCCGCCCTGGTCGATGATAGTGCGCGAGTCGATCTTGCTGGAAACCTGGAACGCCATCCGCGTTGGAATGTTGGCCTTGATCAAGCCGGTGATCACATCCACCGACGGCCGCTGGGTGGCGAGGATCAAGTGAATACCGGCCGCACGGGCCTTTTGGGCGATACGCGCGATCAGTTCTTCCACCTTCTTGCCGACGATCATCATCATGTCGGCAAATTCATCGACCACCACCACGATGGTCGGCAGCTTGGTCAGCAGCGGCGCTTCGTCGTGAATGCTTTCGCGCTTGTACAGTGGGTCGGTCAGCGGTGTACCGGCGTCCTGGGCTTCCTTGACCTTGGCATTGAAGCCCGACAGGTTACGCACGCCCATCTTCGCCATCAGCTTGTAGCGACGCTCCATCTCGGCGACGCTCCAGCGCAAGGCGTTGGCGGCGTCCTTCATATCGGTCACCACCGGGCACAGCAGGTGCGGGATGCCTTCGTAGATCGACAATTCGAGCATCTTCGGGTCGATCATGATCAGCTTGGCGTCATCCGGGCCGGACTTGAACAGGATCGACAGAATCATCGCGTTCACGCCCACCGACTTACCGGAACCGGTAGTACCGGCCACCAGCAAGTGCGGCATTTTCGCCAAGTCGGTGATCACCGGCTTGCCGCCGATGTCGTGGCCGAGGGCCAAGGTGACCGGTGACTTGAAGTTGTCGTATTCCGGCGTCGACAGCACCTCGGAGAACCGCACGATCTGACGGTCTTCGTTGGGAATCTCGATGCCGACGGTGGTCTTGCCGGGTATCACTTCCACCACACGCACACTGGTCACGGCCAGGGAACGGGCCAAGTCTTTGGCCAGGTTGGAGATACGGCTGACCTTGACGCCGGCTGCCGGCTGGATTTCGTAACGGGTAATCACCGGGCCTGGGTGGATCGAATCCACCGAGACTTCGACGCCGAATTCCTTGAGCTTGATTTCCAGCAGGTGGCCGACGGCCGCCAGGGATTCCGGAGAATAATTGAGTTGTTTCTTTTCGGCCGGGTCGAGAATCGAGATCGGCGGCAAGGTGCCCTCTACGGCGCTGTCGACGAACAACGGCGCCTGCTTCTCTTTCTGCACACGATGGCTCGGCTCCGGCGCTTTGGGCGGTGCCGGGGCAATCACCGGCGGCACCTGCTTCTCGCGGTCCGACATGTGCTTGCTCAGGGCTTGCTCGCGCTCGATAAGGCGTTCCTTGACCTTGGCTTGCTCGCGGCGGTCCGGCGTACTCGGGGCCACCACTTCGTTAACGCGGGTGTCCACCTCACGCAGTTGCGCGACCATGCGTTTGCGATCGACCCGGGCCGACCACCAGCGGTTGGCTGCGCCCTGGAACAATTCGAGCAGGTCCAGGGTGATCTTGCCGGTCACGTCCATCACCTTGAACCACGACAGGTCGGTGAACACAGTGAGGCCGAACAGGAACAGCGCGATAAACATCAAGGTGCTGCCCTGGATATTCAGGGTCTTGCGCGCCAGGTCGCCGAGGCTTTCGCCCAACGCCCCGCCCGCGCCCGCCGGCAAGCCGGTAGGTGCATGAAAATGAATGTGCGCCAGCGCCGCGCCGGACAACACCAGGAACACCAGGCCGATCAGGCGCCAGGAGAACAGCCAGCCGCTCCACTGCCACGGTTCGTGACGCTGGCGGAAGATCTGCCAGGTCTTGATCGCCAGCAATAACGGGAAGATATACGCGAAGTAGCCCAGCACCATAAACAGGATATCGGCGCTGTAGGAACCGGCGGGGCCGCCGAAGTTCTGCACGTCTTCGATCTTGCTGTTGTGGCTCCAGCCCGGATCGTCCTTGCCATAGGTAAGCAAGGCCATCATCAGGAACAGGCACAGGGCGCCGATAGCGATCAGCGCGCCTTCCTTGAGTCGATAATGCAGGTGCTGGCGCCAGGCCGGCACGACTGCTGCTTTAGGTGTTGCGGCGGATTTCTTCAAAACGGGTCTATTCCTGCGCCTTTAGCGCGTCCATCTGTTGAATGACTGCACACTGCTCAATCCGAGCAGCTGAAAAATGAACGAATGTCGCTGAAACTACTTTTAACATTGGGTGATGAACAGGTGAAAGGGCGAAAACGCCACAATGCCCGCATTGTACGGGTTTGCGTCGACGATGCCACGTACTTGCCCTCACCCGGTGGCCTGCACAGATGATGTGTCATAGCCTGTTCAATTTGAGCACGCATTGTCTTTGCTGACAAAGGCTTATGCGCTGTTTTTATCAAAGCAGGCAAGCTTGGCAATTGGCCTGCATGGCCCAGACCCGATTACGACCGCGCCCAAAGGGTAGAGTTGCAGAAACACCTATTAACGCTATTGCGCGCGGATGCCCGATTCGGGCTGGCCCCACAGCGCCATGTCGACAATAATCATCCCACATGCGGCAGGCGTCATACCTGCCACTCCCCTCCCCTACCGTAAGCCTGGATACCATGCTGACCTGGTTGCAACGCGATTCCCTGACTTTCCCGCCGCTGGCCAAAGCCATGCGCGAACCCAATGGCTTGCTGGCCGCCGGTGGCGACCTGTCGGCCGAGCGACTGATCCAGGCCTACCGCCATGGCTGTTTCCCGTGGTTCTCCGACGGCCAGCCGATCCTCTGGTGGTCTCCAGACCCGCGCACGGTGATATTCCCCGACGAGCTGCACGTGTCACGCAGCCTCGGCAAACTGTTGCGTCAGCAGCGCTACAGCGTGACCTTTGATCAGGACTTCGCCGCCGTCATCCAGGCCTGCGCCGCGCCCCGCGCTTATGCAGACGGCACCTGGATCACCGAAGGTATCCAAAGCGCCTACCTGGAGCTGCACCGGCGCGGCTACGCGCATTCCGTCGAAGTATGGGATGAAGGCAAGCTGGTCGGCGGCCTGTATGGCCTGGCAATGGGCCAGTT
The DNA here is from genome assembly GCF_044218855.1 of Pseudomonas sp. B19125. Lineage (NCBI taxonomy): Bacteria > Pseudomonadati > Pseudomonadota > Gammaproteobacteria > Pseudomonadales > Pseudomonadaceae > Pseudomonas > Pseudomonas sp. B19125. Next base: position 3,032,003 of record NZ_CP162589.1, on the reverse strand, counting down.
ATTTTTTGGCGAATCGATGTTCAGCCGCGCCGACAATGCCTCCAAGTTCGGCTTTGCCACGCTGACCCGCCAGTTGCAGGCCTGGGGTTTTGTACTGATCGACTGCCAGATGCCCAATGATCACCTGCACAGCCTCGGCGCCCGCGCCATACCGCGCAGTGAATTTGCCGGCTTCCTGCGTAACCATTTAGACCAGCCCAGCTCTGGCCCGTGGGTTTCCTAGGCGACTTCCTCGTACCTGGCTTACACTTATTTCAAAGCTTATCCCGAGGGTTGATCATGACCGAGCTGGCACGCTTGAAGTTCTATGCCACTCAAGCTCACTCTTGCAGCTATCTGCCTGACGAGCAGGCCACCACACTGTTCCTCGACCCCAGCCAGCCGATGGACGTGCATGTGTATGCCGACCTCTCAGAGATGGGTTTTCGGCGCAGCGGCGATCATCTGTACCGGCCCCATTGCCAGAACTGCAATGCGTGTGTGCCTGCACGCATCCCGGTTGCGCAGTTTTTGCCGGACCGCAACCAGAAACGCATCCTCAAACGTAACGCCGACCTGACGGTCACGGCCACCAAGCCGCAGTACAGCGAAGAATATTTCGATCTTTACCAACGCTACATCGAACAACGCCATGCGGACGGCGATATGTTCCCGCCCAGCCGCGATCAGTTTTCGACCTTCCTGGTGCGCGACCTGCCCTTCTCGCGCTTCTATGAGTTCCGCCTGGACGGCCGCTTGCTGGCGGTGGCGGTGACCGACCTGCTGCCCAACGGCCTGTCGGCGGTCTACACCTTCTATGAGCCGGCCGAAGAACGCCGCAGCCTTGGGCGCTTTGCGATTTTGTGGCAAATCGGTGAAGCCGCGCGCCTGGAGCTGGAGGCGGTGTACCTCGGATACTGGATCAAGAACTGCAAAAAGATGAACTACAAGACCCAATATCGGCCCATTGAGCTACTGATTAATCAAAGATGGGTAACGCTTAACTAGAACCCCTTGGCTTAAACACCCTTTTTCGGGCACAATGCACGCCGCTTTTGCCTGGCGCAGTTGCACCGGGCCATTCACTGGATACCGAGGGCTTTACTGCATGTCGAAAGAAGACAGCTTCGAAATGGAAGGCACTGTCGTCGACACCCTGCCCAACACCATGTTTCGTGTGGAGTTGGAAAATGGGCACGTCGTAACCGCGCATATCTCCGGCAAGATGCGCAAGAACTACATTCGTATTCTTACCGGTGACAAAGTGCGCGTCGAGCTGACGCCCTATGACTTGAGCAAAGGGCGCATCACTTACCGCGCTCGTTAAGCAAGTCAATACAAAACGCCCGGTTATACCGGGCGTTTTTGTGTGTGCGCAATTTTGTTAAACACCACAAATCCCTGTGGGAGCTGGCTTGCCTGCGATGGCGGTCTATCAGGAAAATATTCTTCAGCTGACCCACCGCTATCGCAGGCAAGCCAGCCCCCACAGTAGATCTCCAACGTATTCAAGACAGCAAAAAGGCGCCCTTGGGCGCCTTTTTACTGTGTTGCGATCAGCTATCAGGCCATTTCGGCGGTGGTTTCGAACTCGAAGGTCAGCTCGCCATCCTTCAGGTCGATGTGCACCACGCCACCATGGTCGGAAAGCTCGCCAAACAGGATCTCTTCGGCCAGTGGCCGCTTGATCTTGTCCTGGATCAGACGCGCCATTGGACGAGCGCCCATTGCCGAGTCGTAGCCACCCTGGGCCAGCCAGTTGCGCGCCGCGTCCGTTACGTCAAGCTGCACGCGCTTGTCTTCCAACTGCGCTTGAAGCTCGGTAAGGAACTTGTCCACCACGCTTTTGATGACCTCATGGCTGAGGCGACCAAACTGGATAATGGTGTCCAGACGGTTGCGGAACTCCGGCGTAAAGCTCTTCTTGATCACTTCCATCGCATCGGACGAGTGATCCTGATGCGTAAAGCCAATGGAGGCTCGCGCAGCAGTCTCGGCACCGGCGTTGGTGGTCATGATCACGATGACGTTGCGGAAGTCCGCCTTGCGCCCGTTGTTATCGGTCAGGGTGCCGTGGTCCATGACCTGCAGCAGCAGGTTGAAGACTTCCGGGTGGGCCTTCTCGATTTCATCGAGCAGCAACACGCAGTGCGGCTGCTTGGTGATGGCTTCGGTCAGCAGGCCGCCCTGGTCGAACCCGACATAGCCCGGAGGCGCGCCGATCAGGCGCGACACGGTGTGGCGCTCCATGTATTCGGACATGTCGAAACGCACCAGCTCAATGCCCATGGCCTTGGCCAATTGCCGCGCCGCTTCGGTCTTGCCGACGCCGGTCGGGCCGGCGAACAGGAACGATCCGACCGGTTTGTCCGGCGACTTGAGGCCTGCACGCGAGAGCTTGATTGCGGTGGACAGCGCGTCGATAGCGGCATCCTGGCCGAACACCGTGAGCTTGAGGTCGCGCTCCAGGTTACGCAGCAGTTCCTTGTCGGAACTGTTGACGTGCTTGGGTGGAATACGTGCGATCTTGGCCACGATGTCCTCGACTTGAGGCACGTCGATGCGCTTCACACGCTTCTCGACCGGCTGCAGGCGCTGGTAGGCACCCGCCTCGTCGATCACGTCGATGGCCTTGTCCGGCATATGCCGGTCATTGATGTAGCGCGACGCCAGCTCAGCAGCAGCGCGCAGGGCTTCATCGGTGTACTCGATGCCGTGATGCGCCTCGAAGCGTCCCTTGAGGCCGCGCAGGATGCCGATGGTGTCTTCAACCGAAGGCTCGGACACGTCGACCTTCTGGAAGCGACGCGCCAGGGCACGGTCTTTTTCGAAGATGCCGCGAAACTCCTGGAACGTGGTCGAACCAATGCAACGGATATCACCCGACGACAGCAGCGGCTTGAGCAGGTTGGAGGCGTCCATCACCCCACCGGACGCCGCGCCGGCGCCAATGATGGTGTGGATTTCATCGATAAACAGAATCGCCTGCGGGCGTTTTTTCAGCTCGCCGAGCAGCGCCTTGAAGCGCTTCTCGAAATCGCCACGGTACTTGGTCCCGGCGAGCAATGCGCCAAGATCAAGGGAGTAGACGACGCTGTTGGCCAGCAGATCAGGCACCTGGTTATCAACGATGCGCTTGGCCAGGCCTTCGGCAATTGCGGTTTTACCCACGCCGGCCTCACCCACCAGCAACGGATTGTTCTTGCGACGACGCGCGAGGATCTGCGCTACACGCTCAACCTCAAGCTCACGCCCCACCAGCGGATCAATCCGCCCCTGGCGCGCCAGTTCGTTAAGGTTGCTGGCATAGGCATCCAGTGGATTGCCCGAAGAAGAAGACTCACCGCCCTCGTCGTCCTGCATATCCTGCTCACCCTCGGAATGATCGCCGTGCCCTGGCACTTTGGAGATACCGTGGGCGATGTAGTTGACGACATCAATACGGGCAACGCTCTGCTGCTTGAGCAGGAACACTGCCTGGCTTTCCTGTTCACTGAAAATCGCCACAAGCACATTGGCGCCCGTGACCTCACGCTTACCGGAGCTCTGTACGTGGAAGACAGCACGCTGCAATACCCGCTGGAAGCCCAGGGTTGGCTGGGTCTCACGGTCCTCGTCATGCACGGGGATCAGTGGCGTGGTGGAGTCGATGAACTCCTGCAGGTCATGCTTGAGTTTGTCGAGGTTGGCGCCGCACGCACGCAGAACGGTGGCGGCAGCTTCGTTATCCAAAAGTGCCAGCAGCAGGTGCTCGACGGTCATGAATTCATGACGCTTCGAACGAGCCTCCTTGAAGGCAAGATTGAGGGTGACTTCGAGCTCGCGGTTTAACATAGCTTCACCTCATACCCAAGTGGTCGGCGTTAACCGTCCTTCTCGATTTCACAGAGTAGCGGATGCTGGCTTTCCCTGGCGTACTGGTTGACCTGCATGGCCTTTGTCTCGGCGATGTCACGGGTAAACACTCCACATACTGCCCGTCCTTCTGTGTGAACGGCCAGCATTACCTTGGTCGCCAGCTCGCGGTTCAGGTTAAAAAACACCTCGAGCACTTCGACGACGAAATCCATCGGTGTGTAGTCATCATTAAACAAAACCACCTTGTACATCGGCGGCGCCTGAAGAGCAGGCTTCGCCTCCTGGACAGCAATGCCTGCAGAACCGTCGTCATCGTGTTCCTGATCCGGGCGATCCTGATTGAATGTTAGTCGAATCTGGCTGTTTGCATGCATGGAAAGAAAGGTTCGTCAGTGGTTCAAATACAGTGGTGGGGGCGACCTGTCAGATTTTCAACTACTGACCGGTTGGTCGCCTTGACTATCGGCGAAACGGTGTTACAACCAATAGAACCCACAGTGGGTAAAAAAGGTCCGCGCAGTCAACCTTATTTATTCGGGTTAGGACGGATAAACTGGATGATACTCCAGTGATGGAGTCTGGTGCAGAGGGATATGGTTATGTCTGGCGTCAAGGTCAGTGGCAAGGTCAAATGGTTTAACAACGCCAAGGGATATGGGTTCATCAACGCAGATGGAAAATCCGGAGAAGACCTCTTCGCGCATTATTCAGCGATTACCATGGATGGGTACAAGACCCTAAAAGCGGGCCAGCCTGTGGAGTTTTTAATCATTCAAGGGCCGAAAGGGCTGCACGCCGTCGAAATTTGTGCAGCCTGCGCAGTTACATCGGGAACAATCCACGACGAAACGCACGAAACAAAGCCCAGGACAAGTCAGGCCACCCCATCAAAAAAGAAACAAACGGCCTGATAACGCCTTAAGCAATACGGCACAAAAAAGCCGGCCATTCTGAGTCATCAGAATGGCCGGCTTTTTTACAGCAGCGCTTTACATATGCGCAATCAACGCATCACCAAACCCTGACGACGACACCAGCTTCGCGCCGTCCATCAAACGCTCAAAGTCATAGGTCACGGTCTTCGCCGAAATCGCGCCATTGGTGCCTTTGATGATCAAATCCGCCGCCTCAGTCCAGCCCATGTGCCGCAGCATCATTTCCGCCGACAAGATCAGCGAACCCGGGTTGACCTGATCCTTGCCGGCATATTTAGGCGCAGTACCGTGGGTGGCCTCGAACATTGCCACGGTGTCGGAGAGATTGGCCCCCGGCGCAATACCAATACCACCCACTTCCGCCGCCAGCGCGTCAGACAGGTAGTCACCGTTGAGGTTAAGCGTGGCGATCACATCATATTCCGCCGGGCGCAGTAGAATCTGCTGGAGCATGGCATCGGCAATCGCGTCCTTGACCACCACATTCTTGCCGGTCTTCGGGTTTTTGAACTGCATCCACGGGCCGCCGTCGAGCAGGGTCGCGCCAAATTCTTTTTCGGCAATACCGTAGGCCCACTCTTTGAAGGCACCCTCGGTGAACTTCATGATGTTGCCTTTGTGCACAATGGTCAGCGAATCACGATCATTATCCACTACATATTGCAGGGCTTTGCGCGCCAGGCGCTCGGTGCCTTCCTTGGAAACCGGCTTGATGCCAATGCCACAGTCCTGGTCGAAACGGATCTTGGTAACGCCCATTTCTTCCTTGAGGAACTTGATCACCTTGATGGCTTCCGGCGAACCAGCCTTCCACTCGATACCGGCGTAAATGTCTTCGGAGTTTTCACGGAAGATGGTCATATCGACGTCGCCAGGCTTCTTGACCGGGCTGGGCACGCCTTCAAACCAGCGCACCGGGCGCAGGCACACATATAAATCGAGCTGCTGACGCAGGGCCACGTTCAGCGAACGGATGCCGCCGCCAACCGGCGTGGTCAGCGGGCCTTTGATGGAAACCACGTAATCCTTGACCGCATCCAGGGTTTCCTGGGGCAGCCAGGTGTCCTGGTCGTAGACTTGAGTCGCCTTCTCGCCGGCATACACCTCCATCCAGGAGATTTTGCGTTTTCCGCCGTAGGCCTTTTCAACAGCTGCGTCGACCACCTTGATCATCACCGGGCTGATGTCGACGCCAATACCGTCGCCTTCTATATAAGGGATGATCGGTTGGTCAGGAACATTGAGAGAATGGTCTGCATTGACGGTGATTTTGTCGCCGACTGCCGGAACCTGAATCTTCTTGTATCCCATGCTGAACTCCATCTATGGATTGAACATCTGGCTGCGTTCGAGCCTACTCCAGATAAATGGCGACTGAAACCTCACGCCATGCTCATTTGCATCGAAAACAGCATAATTTGTCGCCTACAAGCCTGAAAGCAAAGACAAAATCGCCAATCTTGAGCACATCGTGCGACTTTGGTCGCAGTCTGGGCCCTGCGACCTTTAGACCAATGGACGACACACCTTTTGTATGAAGGCTCGGCGTAAGCATAGCGACCTATGTATAATGCCGCCGCTGACCAAAGAGTCACGACGGCGGACCGCTCTAGAACAAAGCCTTCCGCTACAAAGCAGGACTAATACAATAGTCCACCCGCTTGACGCTCGACTGATGCAACCCAACATCACCGCGAAGAAACCTCGACATTTCGCTCATGGATGACTTTGAACGAACGCGCTCCACCCGGCGCATCTCGAGTTTCTGCGCACGCTTTCAGCAAAGAAGAGAGTTAATCCGAATATGCCCACCCGCTCGAAGATCATCTACACCTTCACCGACGAAGCCCCAGCCCTCGCCACCTATTCACTGCTGCCTATCGTAGAGGCCTTCACCGCTTCCGCTGATATTGCCGTGGAAACCCGCGACATTTCCCTGGCCGCGCGCATCCTCGCAAGCTTCCCCGAGCAACTGGGCACCAAGGCTATCCCGGACCACCTCGCCGAACTGGGCGACCTGGCCGTTACGCCTGAAGCCAACATCATCAAGCTGCCTAACATCAGTGCTTCGACCCCGCAGCTGCAAGCGGCGATCAAGGAACTGCAGGCCCAGGGCTACGCCCTGCCGGACTACCCGGAAACCGTAACCACCGACGCGGAAAAAGAAACCCGCGCACGTTACGACAAGGTCAAGGGCAGCGCCGTGAACCCGGTACTGCGCGAAGGCAACTCCGACCGCCGCGCACCGCTGTCGGTCAAGAACTACGCGCGCAAGCACCCGCATAAAATGGGCGCCTGGGCTGCCGACTCCAAGTCGCACATCGCACACATGAGCAACGGCGACTTCTACGGCAGCGAGAAAGCCGTACAGATCGAAGCGGCTGACGCCGTCAAGATCGAACTGATCGCCAAGGACGGTACCGCTACCGTCCTGAAAGAAAAAACCAGCTTGCAGGCTGGCGAGATCATCGACACCGCCGTGCTGAGCAAGAATGCCCTGCGCAGCTTCATCGCCGCTGAAATCGAAGACGCCAAGAAACAAGGCGTACTGCTGTCGGTCCACTTGAAAGCCACCATGATGAAGGTCTCCGACCCGATCATGTTCGGCCAGATCGTTGCCGAGTTCTATAAAGACGCACTGGCCAAGCACGCTGTCGTGCTGGAGCAGATCGGCTTTAACCTGAACAACGGCATCGGCGACCTGTACGCCCGCATCAAGGCCCTGCCGGCCGATCAGCAAGCGCAGATCGAAGCCGACATCCAGGCGGTGTACGCCGCTCGTCCGTCCCTGGCCATGGTCAACTCGGACAAAGGCATTACCAACCTGCACGTGCCGAGCGACGTTATCGTCGACGCCTCGATGCCTGCCATGATCCGTGACTCAGGCAAAATGTGGGGCACCGACGGCCAACTGCACGACACCAAGGCCGTGATCCCGGATCGCTGCTACGCCACCATCTACCAGGCAGTGATCGAAGACTGCAAGGCCAATGGCGCCTTCGACCCAACCACCATGGGCAGCGTGCCGAACGTTGGCCTGATGGCGAAAAAAGCCGAAGAGTACGGTTCCCACGACAAGACCTTCCAGATCAAGGCTGACGGCGTGGTCCGCGTCACCGACAGCAAGGGCAACCTGCTGATGGAACAGGCTGTCGAAGCCGGCGACATCTTCCGCATGTGCCAGACCAAAGACGCGCCGATCCAGGACTGGGTCAAACTGGCCGTCAACCGTGCTCGCGCCAGCAACACCCCGGCCATTTTCTGGCTGGACCCTAAGCGTGCCCACGATGGCGTGGTGGTCGAGAAAGTTCAGGCTTACCTGAAAGACCACAACACCGAAGGCCTGGACATCCGCATCATGTCGCCGGTCGACGCGATGAAGTTCACCCTGGAGCGCACCCGCAAGGGCCTGGACACCATCTCGGTGACCGGTAACGTTCTGCGTGACTACCTGACCGACCTGTTCCCGATCATGGAACTGGGCACCAGTGCCAAGATGCTGTCGATCGTGCCACTGATGAACGGCGGCGGCCTGTTCGAAACCGGCGCCGGCGGTTCGGCTCCAAAGCACGTGCAGCAACTGGTTGAAGAAAACTTCCTGCGCTGGGATTCCCTGGGCGAGTTCCTGGCCCTGGCCGCGTCCCTTGAGCATTTGGGTGTCACCTACAACAACCCGAAAGCCCTGGTGCTGTCCAAGACCCTGGACCAGGCCACTGGCCAGTTCCTGGACAACAACAAGTCGCCATCGCGCAAAGTCGGCAACATCGACAACCGCGGCAGCCACTTCTACCTGGCGCTGTACTGGGCTCAAGCCCTGGCCGCACAGACTGAAGATGCTGCACTGCAAGCGCAGTTTGGCGAACTGGCCAAAACCCTGGCCGAAAACGAGGCAACCATCGTTGCCGAGCTGAACGCCGTACAGGGCAAGCCAGTGGACATCGGCGGCTACTACGCGCCGAACCCGGAGCTGACCAGCAAAGCCATGCGCCCAAGCAACACCCTCAACGCGGCCATTGCCAAGTTGAAGTAAGGTTGTAAGGATGCAAAGAAGCCCCGGCCATGTGCCGGGGTTTCTGTTTGTGCCCCCGATTTCATTGAACAACCCCGATCAAATGTGGGAGCTGGCTTGCCTGCTCCCACATTGCACGAGTTTCTTCAGTCACTACACATTGAGGCACCTATGACCTGGCAACCCCACATCACCGTCGCCACTATCGTCGAAGACAACGGCCGCTTCCTGATGGTCGAGGAACTCAAGGGCGGCCGCGCCGTGCTCAACCAGCCGGCCGGCCATCTGGACCCGCATGAAACCCTCATCGAAGCTGCCGTGCGTGAAACCCTCGAAGAAACCGGCTGGGACGTCGAGGCCACCGGCATTGTCGGCATCTACCTGTACACCGCTCCCAGCAATGGCGTGACTTATCAGCGCGTGTGTTTTACCGCCAAGGCCTTGAAACATCACCCCGACTACCAGCTCGATGAAGGCATCGTCCGCGCCCGCTGGCTGACCCGTGAGGAGCTGATGGCCCTGCGCGACGACTGGCGCAGTGAGCTGATCATCCGCTGTATCGATGATTATCTGGCCGGCCAGCGCCATAGCCTCGAATTGATCCGCCCTTCTCTTTAGCCTTGCGGGCGTGAGCCTGTTAGAATCGCGTCCTTTTTCAAGACACCCGTTGAAACCCTATGCGTGATCCAGCCCCTTCTGACACACAAAAGAAGCGCGTCATCGTCGGCATGTCCGGCGGCGTGGATTCTTCCGTTTCCGCCGTTCTGCTCATGGAGCAGGGTTATGAGGTGGAAGGCCTGTTCATGAAGAACTGGGAAGAAGACGATGGAACGGAATATTGCACCGCCATGGACGACCTGGCCGACGCCCAGGCCGTGTGCGACAAGATCGGCATCAAGCTGCACACCGCCAATTTCGCCGCCGAGTACTGGGACAATGTGTTCGAGCACTTCCTGGCCGAATACAAGGCCGGCCGTACGCCGAACCCGGACATCCTGTGTAACCGCGAAATCAAGTTCAAGGCGTTCCTCGACTACGCCATGATCCTCGGCGCCGACCTGATTGCCACTGGCCATTACGTGCGCCGTCGCGATATCGATGGCCGTACCGAACTGCTCAAAGGCCTGGACCCGAACAAGGACCAGAGCTACTTCCTGCACGCCGTGGGCGGTGAACAGATCGCCAAGACCCTGTTCCCGGTCGGCGAGCTGGAAAAACCCGAAGTGCGCAAGATCGCCGAAAAACACGGCCTGGCTACCGCCAAGAAGAAGGATTCCACCGGGATCTGCTTTATCGGCGAGCGCCGCTTCAGCGACTTCCTCAAGCAATACCTGCCGGCACAACCTGGCGAGATCAAAACCACCGACGGTGAAGTGATCGGCCGTCACCATGGCTTGATGTACCACACCATTGGCCAGCGTCAGGGGCTGGGCATCGGCGGCCTTAAAGACGCCGGTGAAGAACCCTGGTACGTGCTGGTCAAGGACCTGGAAAACAACGTGCTGGTCGTCGGCCAGGGCAACGAGCACCCGCTACTGTTCTCGGGCGCGCTGCTGGCCTCGGAAATCTATTGGGTCAACCCGATCGACCTGAGCACGCCACGCCGCCTGACCGCCAAAGTGCGCTATCGCCAAAGCGACCAGCCCTGCACCCTGGAAAAAACCGCCAGCGGCTACCGCGCCACGTTCGATGACCCGCAACGCGCGGTCACGCCCGGCCAATCGGTGGTGTTCTATGACGGTGAAATCTGCCTGGGTGGCGGCGTGATTGAAGTCGCCGAAGCCTGGAGCAACCCGGCATGAGCCCGACCCAGGAGCAATTGACGGCGCTCGGCGGAGTTTTCCTCGCCGCGGTGCTGGTCGACAAGATTGCCAAGACCGGCCAGGTGACCGAGGCAGGCCTGACCTGCATGCTCGGCAGCCTGCTGATTCGCGACCCCAAGGACACACTGGAAGTCTACGGCGGTGATGATCTGGCGCTACGCGAAGGCTACCGCGCGCTGATCGGCGCCCTGGAGCGCGACCCAAGCACCTTGCAACGTGAGCCGTTGCGCTATGCGCTGTCGATGCTCGGCCTTGAACGGCAACTGGCCAAACGTGACGACCTGCTCGAAACCATCGGCAAACGCCTGCCGCAGATTCAGTCCCAGGTGGAGCACTTCGGCCCGGCCCACGAAAACGTGATTGCCGCCTGTGGCGCGCTGTACCAGGACACGTTGAGCACTTTGCGCCAACGCATCCAGGTGCACGGCGACATGCGCAACCTGCAACAACCGAACAACGCCTCGAAAATCCGCGCCCTGCTTCTGGCCGGCATTCGTTCGGCGCGGTTGTGGCGCCAGTTGGGCGGTCATCGCTGGCAGTTGGTGATCAGCCGACGCAAATTGCTCAAAGAGCTTTACCCGTTGATGCGCAACGAATAAGTCGCAGCGACCCGTTTTTTTTATAGCCTCACGCGTAATACGCCGGTCAGTTGGCGACGGACCGGCGGATTTTTTCATGTATGATACGCGCCCCATTTCGTTGCCCGACTGTCCGAGAACACCCCATGCAGCTCTCTTCGCTCACTGCGGTTTCCCCTGTTGACGGCCGCTACGCCGGCAAAACCCAGGCCCTGCGCCCTATTTTCAGCGAATACGGTCTGATCCGTGCTCGTGTTCTGGTTGAAGTGCGCTGGCTCCAGCGCCTGGCCGCTCACCCTGCCATCAGCGAAGTGCCGGCGTTTTCCGCCGAAGCCAACGCTGTATTGAACACCCTGGCGGAAAACTTCTCCCTGGAGCACGCCGAGCGTGTGAAAGAGATCGAGCGCACCACCAACCACGACGTTAAAGCCATCGAATACCTGCTCAAAGAGCAAGCGGCCAAGCTGCCGGAACTGGCCCAGGTCAGCGAGTTCATCCACTTTGCCTGCACCAGCGAGGACATCAACAACCTGTCCCACGCCCTGATGCTGCGCGAAGGCCGTGATGACGTGATGCTGCCGCTGATGCGCCAGACCGCTGACGCCATCCGCGAACTGGCCATCCGTTTCGCCGACGTGCCGATGCTGTCGCGCACCCACGGCCAACCAGCTTCGCCGACCACTTTGGGCAAAGAACTGGCCAACGTGGTGTATCGCCTGGAGCGCCAGATCGCTCAAGTCGCCGCCGTGCCGCTGCTGGGCAAGATCAACGGCGCCGTGGGCAACTACAACGCACACCTGTCGGCCTACCCGGAAATCGACTGGGAAGAAAATGCCCGCGCCTTCATCGAAGACGAGCTGGGCCTGGGCTTCAACCCCTACACCACGCAGATCGAACCGCACGACTACATCGCCGAACTGTTCGACGCCATTGCGCGCTTCAACACCATCCTGATCGACTTCGATCGCGATATCTGGGGCTACATCTCCCTGGGCTACTTCAAGCAGCGCACCATCGCCGGCGAGATCGGTTCGTCGACCATGCCGCACAAGGTCAACCCGATCGACTTCGAAAACTCCGAAGGCAACCTCGGCATCGCCAACGCCCTGTTCCAGCACTTGGCCAGCAAGTTGCCGATCTCGCGCTGGCAGCGCGACCTGACCGACTCCACCGTACTGCGTAACCTCGGCGTGGGCTTTGCCCACAGCGTGATCGCCTACGAAGCCAGCCTCAAAGGCATCAGCAAGCTTGAGCTCAACGCGCAGAAGATCGCCGCTGACCTGGATGCGTGCTGGGAAGTATTGGCCGAGCCGATCCAGACCGTAATGCGCCGCTACAACATCGAAAACCCGTACGAGAAGCTGAAAGAGTTGACGCGCGGCAAGGGCATCAGCCCTGAGGCGCTGCAAACTTTCATCGACGGCCTGGACATGCCAGCCGCCGCCAAGGCCGAGCTGAAATTGCTCACCCCGGCCAACTACATCGGCAATGCGGTGGCCCAAGCCAAGCGCATCTGATTTAGCGCAAGCCCTCTTGAGACGCCCGGCCGCGCCGGGCGTTTTTATTCCTGTCTTAAAAGTGCTTTTTTTCAATAGGTTACACATGAATCCTGATATTCCTCTTCAACTTCTGGGCGGCATCACGGCACGCGAATTCCTGCGCGACTACTGGCAGAAAAAACCGCTGCTGATCCGTCAGGCCATCCCTGATTTCGAAAGCCCGATCGACGCCGACGAACTGGCCGGCCTGGCCCTGGAAGAAGAAGTTGAATCGCGCCTGGTAATCGAACACGGCGAGCGCCCATGGGAACTGCGCCGCGGGCCGTTCGCCGAAGATGCGTTCAGCACATTGCCAGAGCGTGAGTGGACCCTGCTGGTGCAGGCAGTCGACCAGTTCGTACCCGAAGTTGCCGAATTGCTCGGGCACTTCCGCTTTTTGCCCAGCTGGCGCATCGACGATGTGATGATCAGCTTCGCCGCACCCGGCGGCAGTGTTGGCCCGCACTTCGACAACTACGACGTGTTCCTGCTGCAGGCCCAAGGCAAGCGCAACTGGAAAATCGGCCAGATGTGCAATTCCGAAAGCCCGCTGCTGCAACACGCCGACCTGCGCATCCTCGCAGAATTCGAACAGAGCGAAGAATGGGTGCTGGAACCGGGCGACATGCTTTACCTGCCGCCGCGCCTGGCGCACTTCGGCATCGCCGAAGATGACTGCATGACCTATTCGGTGGGCTTCCGCGCACCGAGCGCCGCCGAAGTGCTGACCCACTTCACTGACTTCCTCAGCCAGTACCTGACCGACGAAGAGCGCTATACCGACGCCGACGCCCAACCGGTCAGCGACCCACACCAGATTCAGGCGGATGCACTCGACCGCCTCAAAGGTCTGTTGGCCGAGCACATGAGCGACGAGCGCATGCTGCTGACCTGGTTCGGCCAGTTCATGACCGAGCCGCGCTACCCGGAACTGGTCGCCGGTGAAGAATTGGGCGAAGAAGACTTTATCAGCAGCCTGGAAAACGGCGCGATTCTGGTGCGCAACCCGAGCGCGCGCATGGCGTGGTCGGAAGTGGACGATGACGTACTGCTGTTTGCCAGCGGCCAGAGCCGTTATCTGCCAGGCAAACTGCGCGAACTGTTGAAACTGGTCTGCTCGGCCGACGCCCTGCACAGCGAAAACCTCGGCACCTGGCTGGCCGACGAAGACGGTCGTGACCTGCTGTGCGAACTGGTCAAGCAAGGAAGCCTGGGATTTGCCGATGAATAAGATTCACGTAAGTGTCGCGGACTGGCAAAAGGATATCGCTGAGATTCGGCGCATTCGTGAGGCGGTGTTTATCGCTGAACAATCGGTTCCACCAGAGTTGGAATGGGATGCGGATGACGCCGACGCAATGCATTTTCTTGCATTCGAAGGCGATTTTCCGATTGGCACCGCTCGCCTGCTGCCCAGCGGCGAGATTGGTCGCGTGTCGGTACTCAAGGACTGGCGCGGACTGAAGGTCGGCGACAAGCTGATGGAAACGGTGATCGGCGAGGCCGAAAAACGTGGCCAGACCAGGCAGTTCCTGAGTGCGCAGGTGTATGCGGCGCCGTTTTATGAGCGGCTGGGTTTCAAGATCGTCAGTGACGAATTCCTTGAAGTCGGGATTCCGCACGTTGATATGGTGCGCGAGGGCTGATTCGAGATCGAGTCGCCCTTATCGCAGGCAAGCCAGCTCCCACAGGGGAATGCATTCCAAATGTGGGAGCTGGCTTGCCTGCGATAGCGCCATCAGCAACACCCAAAATGCCCTGCCTGCCAGGGCATTTTGCCGTCTACGATTCAACTTGCGACCCGCCAGGCCGACAAACTGGCACTATCAAGCCTAATTGACTCGCAGAGATAACGGACATGTCCCTACGCACCCTGCTCACCGCCCTGCTCCTCACTGCCAGCGCCTGCGCCATGGCCGACACCGAAGTCGTCAATCTGAGCAACCGCACCAGCGCCGACCTGCTGCCCGTCGCGCAGAACTTTATCGGCAAGGACGGCACCGTCAGCGCCTATGGCAACCAGCTTATTGTTAAAGCGGACCCCGGCAAGATCCAGGACCTGCGCGCCCTGCTCACGCAACTGGACACACCCGCCAAGCGCCTGTTGATCACCGTCGACAGCAACGAAAACAACCAGCAGAACAGCGGTGACAGCCAAACCCGCATCATCAGCTACGGCACTGCCAGCCGCGACCGCGGCATCCAGCAGATCCAGGCCAGTGAAGGCGTGCCCGCACTGATTCAGGTCGGCCAGAGCGTGCCACTGACCACCACGCAGCCTGACGCCTACGGCCGCCCGCAGAACCAGACCCAGTACCGCAACGTCACCCAGGGCTTTTACGTGACTGCCAGTGTCACTGGCGAGACCGTACACCTGGCTATCAGTACCAACCGTGACCGCATGAGCCAGGAACGTCCCGATGTAGTGAATATTCAAAGTACCGACACAACGGTCAGTGGCCGCCTGGGCGAATGGATCCCGCTGGCGGGTATCAATCGCGAGACCCAGGCCGATAAATCCTCTACAACCCGCAGCTACTCTACCCAGGGCCGTGATGACCTGACTTTGCGGGTCAAGGTCGACACCCTGAACTAAAGCACCAAAAACTGACTGGCGAGTCGCATTAGACTAAAGATGTAGTGCCTGAAAAATAGCACTACAAAACATTTGACGAGCCAAAAAAGCCTGTGCATGATGGCCTCGCTCCCGCTAATCAGAGGCCCTGGCAAGGGCCTTCGGATCGCCGCTCTAAGCTACCCACCTGAGCCGATTCGTGTCTGTACCGCCCACAAGGTGTGTTTGACGTTGGTTGCGACTGGAACGAAGTTGTCCCGAGGGACGGAAGCTAACCAGGTAACCCGGCTACACACTGATGGATCGTACCAAGGCCCACGATGCCCGAAGACTGTTCGCAGTTTGCCCTTACCTGCTCAACTCGCCCTCTCGCACTGCGTTTATCCCGTCGCCTTCCCCGCCAAACCCGACTTGACCGCCTAAGCTTCTGGTCAGCGAGCAGCCCTGCCCACGCATTGAATGCACGGCTGGCAAAACGGATGTTTTTCCAAACAAGACGCGACGAGGTTTTTCCCCATGGCACTGACACGCGAACAGCAAATTGCAGCCCTTGAAAAAGATTGGGCTGAAAACCCACGCTGGAAAGGCGTAACCCGCGCTTATTCCGCTGCTGACGTCGTCCGCCTGCGTGGCTCGGTTCAACCTGAGCACACCTTTGCAAAACTCGGCGCCGAGAAGCTGTGGAAGCTGGTCACCCAGGGTGCCAAGCCGTCCTTCCGCCCCGAAAAAGATTTCGTCAACTGCATGGGCGCCCTCACTGGCGGCCAGGCAGTTCAACAGGTAAAAGCCGGTATCCAGGCGATCTACCTGTCCGGCTGGCAAGTGGCAGCGGACAACAACTCCGCTGAATCCATGTACCCCGACCAATCGTTGTACCCGGTGGACTCCGTGCCGACCGTGGTCAAGCGCATCAACAACTCGTTCCGCCGCGCCGACCAGATCCAGTGGAAAGCCGGTAAAGGTCCGGGCGACGAAGGCTACATCGACTACTTCGCACCCATCGTGGCTGACGCCGAAGCGGGTTTCGGCGGCGTACTCAACGCCTACGAACTGATGAAGAGCATGATCGAGGCAGGCGCTGCCGGCGTGCACTTCGAAGACCAACTGGCGTCGGTGAAAAAATGCGGCCACATGGGCGGCAAGGTACTGGTTCCAACCCAGGAAGCCGTACAAAAGCTGACCGCAGCACGCTTGGCCGCTGACGTTGCTGGCACGCCGACCATCATCCTGGCGCGTACCGACGCCAACGCGGCAGACTTGCTGACCTCCGACTGCGACCCGTACGACCAGCCGTTCGTAACCGGCGAACGCACCCAGGAAGGCTTCTATAAAGTGCGCGCCGGTCTCGACCAGGCGATCGCCCGTGGCCTGGCCTACGCGCCTTACGCCGACCTGATCTGGTGCGAAACCGCCAAGCCGGACCTGGACGAAGCGCGTCGTTTCGCCGAAGCGATCAAGAAGGAATACCCGGACCAACTGCTGTCCTACAACTGCTCGCCTTCTTTCAACTGGAAGAAGAACCTGGACGACGCGACCATCGCCAAGTTCCAGCGCGAACTGTCGGCCATGGGCTACAAGCACCAGTTCATCACCCTGGCTGGCATTCACAACATGTGGCACAGCATGTTCAACCTGGCGCACGACTATGCCCGTAACGACATGACCGCCTACGTGAAACTGCAGGAGCAAGAGTTCGCTGACGCCGCCAAGGGTTACACCTTTGTGGCGCACCAGCAGGAAGTGGGCACCGGCTACTTCGACGACATGACCACCGTGATCCAGGGCGGCACCTCGTCCGTGACCGCGCTGACCGGCTCGACCGAAGAAGAGCAGTTCCACTAAGTCGCGAGTAAACGGCCAGTGCGGCCCCACGGAAGACCTAACCGCACTGCCGCTTGATCTGACGCCCCGACTGGTTCGGGGCGTTTTTTTTGCCCGCTTGAAAACACCACACATCACCTGTGGGAGCTGGCTTGCCTGCGATGGCGGTGGGTCAGTGACAGATTTTTCAACTGTTCCACCGCCATCGCAGGCAAGCCAGCTCCCACATCGACCGTGTCGACCCTGAAGGTTTTGCGCAAAACATTGACCCAGGGCGCTATTTGCCTGAATCAAATCGGTTAAAAGATCCCCTCCAGCAACTAGCAGCAATCACGCAAGTAACAACAACTTCCCGCGCCACACGAGAAACATTCGCTTAAATCCTGCGCAAACAATATTCATTATCATTTAGCCGATGAAAACTTCTTTACCGCTTAAACAAAACACATTTGATTAAATGCCCGCTAATCCCCGCCCCACAAGGGCTACAGCCCCAAGAAGGTGCACTATGTGCTTATTCCATCGAATAATTTCGCTATAGGAATTTTACTTGCCCGGTGTTTAGCCATAAAATCACCGCGATTGATTGCAGTGCGACATATCGTCACTGCATCGTTACTTTTTCGAGCTCAGAGACCTTTGCTCTCTGTTAAGGATTTCCAGCATGACCGAAGCGACAGGACTCATGGCCCACAACTGGGGCTTTGCCATTTTCCTCCTCGGTGTTGTCGGCCTTTGTGCCTTCATGCTCGGCGTCTCCAGCCTCCTCGGGTCAAAAGCCTGGGGCCGCAGCAAAAATGAACCGTTCGAGTCCGGCATGCTGCCTACAGGTGGCGCCCGCTTGCGGCTCTCAGCCAAATTCTATCTGGTCGCGATGCTGTTCGTGATCTTCGATATCGAAGCCCTCTTTCTCTTTGCCTGGTCTGTGTCCGTCCGCGAAAGCGGCTGGACCGGATTCGTCGAAGCCCTCGTTTTCATAGCAATTCTGTTGGCAGGCCTTGTCTACCTATTCCGAGTGGGCGCCCTTGACTGGGCTCCGGAAGCTCGTCGTAAGCGGCAAGCGAAGCTGAAACAATGAGGCTTTGGCGATGCAATACAATCTCACCAGGATCGACCCGGATGCTCCTAACGATCAGTACCCTATCGGCGAACGGGAAACCGTCTCCGATCCGTTAGAAGATCAAGTCCACAAAAACATCTACATGGGCAAACTCGAAGACGTGCTGAGTGGCGCGGTCAACTGGGGGCGTAAAAACTCCCTGTGGCCGTACAACTTCGGCCTTTCGTGCTGCTACGTGGAAATGACCACCGCCTTCACGGCGCCCCACGACATCGCGCGCTTTGGCGCCGAAGTTATCCGGGCATCACCGCGCCAGGCGGATTTCATGGTTATCGCTGGCACCTGCTTTATTAAAATGGCGCCGATCATTCAGCGTCTCTACGAGCAAATGCTCGAACCGAAGTGGGTTATCTCCATGGGTTCGTGCGCCAACTCCGGTGGCATGTACGACATCTACTCCGTCGTTCAAGGGGTGGACAAGTTCCTGCCCGTGGACGTCTACGTGCCTGGCTGCCCGCCCCGCCCTGAAGCTTTTCTGCAAGGCTTGATGCTGTTGCAGGAGTCGATTGGCAAGGAGCGTCGTCCGCTTTCCTGGGTGGTCGGTGATCAAGGCGTTTATCGCGCCGAGATGCCGTCACAAAAGGAACAGCGCCGCGAACAGCGAATCGCAGTCACCAACCTGCGCAGCCCCGACGAAGTCTGATCCAGCCCCGCTTCTTTTATAGAACGAAAACCTGGCTTCATTCTTTACGTTGACCGAAAGCGATAAAAAACCATGACTACAGGCAGTGCTCTGTACATCCCGCCTTACAAGGCAGACGACCAGGATGTGGTTGTCGAACTCAATAACCGTTTTGGCCCTGACGCCTTCACCGCCCAGGCCACACGCACCGGTATGCCGGTGCTGTGGGTGGCGCGCGCCAAGCTCGTCGAAGTCCTGAGCTTCCTGCGCAACCTGCCCAAGCCGTACGTCATGCTTTATGACCTGCATGGCGTGGACGAGCGTCTGCGCACCAAGCGTCAAGGTTTGCCGAGCGGTGCCGATTTCACCGTGTTCTACCACTTGATGTCGCTGGAACGTAACAGCGACGTGATGATCAAGGTCGCGCTGTCCGAAAGCGACTTGAGCATCCCGACCGTCACCGGTATCTGGCCGAATGCCAGCTGGTACGAGCGCGAAGTTTGGGACATGTTCGGTATCGACTTCCCGGGCCACCCGCACCTGACGCGCATCATGATGCCGCCGACCTGGGAAGGTCACCCGCTGCGCAAGGACTTCCCTGCCCGCGCAACCGAATTCGACCCGTTCAGCCTCAACCTCGCCAAGCAGCAGCTTGAAGAAGAAGCTGCACGCTTCCGTCCGGAAGACTGGGGCATGAAACGCTCCGGCACCAACGAGGACTACATGTTCCTCAACCTGGGCCCGAACCACCCTTCGGCTCACGGTGCCTTCCGTATCATCCTGCAACTGGACGGCGAAGAAATCGTCGACTGTGTGCCGGACATCGGCTACCACCACCGTGGTGCCGAGAAGATGGCCGAGCGCCAGTCCTGGCACAGCTTCATCCCGTACACCGACCGTATCGACTACCTCGGCGGCGTGATGAACAACCTGCCGTACGTGCTGTCGGTCGAGAAGCTGGCCGGTATCAAAGTGCCGGACCGCGTCGACACCATCCGCATCATGATGGCCGAGTTCTTCCGCATCACCAGCCACCTGCTGTTCCTGGGTACCTATATCCAGGACGTTGGCGCCATGACCCCGGTGTTCTTCACCTTCACCGACCGTCAGCGCGCCTACAAGGTTATCGAAGCCATTACCGGTTTCCGCCTGCACCCGGCCTGGTACCGCATTGGCGGTGTGGCGCACGACCTGCCGAACGGCTGGGAGCGCCTGGTCAAGGAGTTCATCGACTGGATGCCCAAGCGTCTGGACGAGTACCAAAAGGCTGCGCTGGACAACAGCATCCTCAAGGGTCGTACCATCGGCGTCGCGCAGTACAACACCAAAGAAGCCCTGGAATGGGGCGTCACCGGTGCCGGCCTGCGTTCGACCGGCTGCGACTTCGACCTGCGTAAAGCACGGCCGTACTCGGGCTACGAGAACTTCGAGTTCGAAGTGCCGCTGGCCGCCAATGGCGATGCCTACGACCGGTGCATCGTGCGCGTTGAAGAAATGCGCCAGAGCCTGAAGATCATCGAGCAGTGCATGCGCAACATGCCGGCTGGCCCGTACAAGGCGGATCACCCGCTGACCACACCGCCGCCGAAAGAGCGCACGCTGCAGCACATCGAAACCCTGATCACGCACTTCCTGCAAGTTTCGTGGGGCCCGGTGATGCCGGCCAACGAATCCTTCCAGATGATCGAAGCGACCAAGGGTATCAACAGTTATTACCTGACGAGCGATGGCGGCACCATGAGCTACCGCACCCGGATTCGTACCCCAAGCTTTGCCCACTTGCAGCAGATCCCTTCGGTGATCAAAGGCGAGATGGTCGCGGACTTGATTGCGTACCTGGGTAGTATCGATTTCGTTATGGCCGACGTGGACCGCTAAGCATGAACAGCACGCTTATCCAGACAGACCGTTTCACCTTGAGTGAAACCGAGCGCTCGGCCATCGAGCACGAGCTGCATCATTACGAAGACCCGCGCGCGGCGTCTATCGAAGCCTTGAAGATCGTCCAGAAGGAACGTGGCTGGGTGCCGGACGGCGCCCTCTACGCCATCGGCGAGATCCTCGGCATCCCCGCCAGCGACGTTGAAGGTGTGGCCACGTTCTACAGCCAGATCTTCCGCCAGCCGGTCGGCCGCCACATCATTCGCGTGTGCGACAGCATGGTCTGCTACATCGGTGGCCATGAATCAGTGGTCAGCGAAATCCAGAACAAGCTGGGCATTGGCCTCGGCCAAACCACTCCGGACGGCCGCTTCACGCTGCTGCCGGTGTGCTGCCTGGGCAACTGCGACAAGGCGCCGGCGTTGATGATCGACGACGACACATTCGGTGACGTGCAGCCTGCTGGCGTGACCCAATTGCTCGAGGGCTACCCATGACCCTTACATCTTTCGGCCCGGCCAACCTGATCAAGCGTTCGCCTGAAACCCACCCGCTGACCTGGCGCCTGCGTGACGACGGCGAGCCGGTATGGCTCGACGAGTACCAGGCCAAGAACGGTTACGCGGCGGCGCGCAAAGCCTTCGCCGACATGGCCCAGGACGATATCGTCCAGACCGTGAAAGACGCCGGCCTTAAAGGCCGCGGCGGTGCAGGCTTCCCCACCGGTGTTAAGTGGGGCCTGATGCCCAAAGACGAATCCATCAACATCCGTTACCTGCTGTGCAACGCGGACGAGATGGAGCCGAACACCTGGAAAGACCGCATGCTGATGGAGCAACTGCCCCATCTGCTGATCGAAGGCATGCTGATCAGCGCCCGCGCGCTGAAAACCTACCGGGGCTATATCTTCCTGCGTGGCGAATACACCACCGCCGCCAAGCACCTCAACCGTGCCGTGGAAGAAGCCAAGGCCGCAGGCCTGTTGGGCAAGAACATCCTCGGCTCGGGTTTTGACTTCGAGCTGTTTGTGCACACCGGCGCCGGGCGTTACATCTGCGGTGAAGAAACCGCACTGATCAACTCCCTCGAAGGTCGCCGCGCCAACCCGCGCTCCAAGCCGCCCTTCCCTGCCGCCGTGGGCGTGTGGGGCAAGCCTACCTGCGTGAACAACGTTGAAACCCTGTGCAACGTGCCGGCGATCATCGCCGACGGCGTCGACTGGTACAAATCGTTGGCCCGCGAAGGCAGCGAAGACATGGGCACCAAGCTCATGGGCTTCTCCGGCAAGGTCAAGAACCCTGGCCTGTGGGAGCTGCCGTTCGGCGTCACCGCACGCGAGCTGTTCGAGGACTACGCCGGCGGCATGCGCGACGGCTACACCTTGAAAGCCTGGCAGCCAGGCGGCGCCGGTACCGGCTTCCTGCTCCCCGAGCACCTCGACGCACAAATGTATGCCGGCGGCATCGGCAAGGTCGGCACCCGTATGGGCACTGGCCTGGCGATGGCGGTGGACAACACCGTGAACATGGTTTCGTTGCTGCGCAACATGGAGCAGTTCTTTGCCCGTGAATCGTGCGGCTTCTGCACCCCGTGCCGTGACGGCTTGCCATGGAGCGTCAAGCTCTTGATGGCGATCGAGAACGGTGAAGGCCAGCCAGGCGACATCGAGACCCTGCTGGGTCTGGTCGGGTTCCTCGGCCCAGGCAAGACCTTCTGTGCTCACGCACCGGGCGCCGTGGAGCCATTGGGCAGCGCAATCAAATACTTCCGCTCGGAGTTCGAAGCCGGCATCGCGCCTGTCAGCGCCGCCGTCCCGCCTCTGGCAAGGCCGATCGTAGTCGGCGCGTAACGCTTTAAAGGCGAAGGGTCCGTGCCCTTCGTCTTCTCATGGGCTGACGCCGTAAAGGCTGTGTTGATGCCCATGAATAACAAGATTCCATTAGCCACGCCCGCTGACAACGGGCCAACGAAGAACTTTGAACCATGGCCACTATCCACGTAGACGGCAAAGCGCTCGAAGTCGATGGGGCAGACAACCTGTTACAGGCATGTCTCTCACTAGGCCTCGACATCCCGTATTTCTGCTGGCACCCCGCGCTTGGTAGCGTTGGTGCCTGTCGCCAGTGCGCGGTCAAGCAGTACACCGACGAGAACGACACCCGTGGTCGTATCGTCATGTCCTGCATGACCCCAGCCACCGACAACACCTGGATCTCCATCGAAGATGAAGAATCCAAGGCGTTCCGCGCCAGTGTCGTCGAATGGCTGATGACCAACCACCCGCATGACTGCCCGGTCTGTGAGGAAGGCGGTCACTGCCACCTGCAAGACATGACGGTGATGACCGGCCACAACGAGCGCCGTTATCGCTTCACCAAGCGCACCCACCAGAACCAGGACCTCGGCCCGTTCATTTCCCACGAAATGAACCGCTGCATTGCCTGCTACCGTTGCGTGCGTTTCTATAAAGACTACGCCGGCGGCACCGACCTGGGCGTCTTCGGCGCCCACGACAACGTGTACTTCGGTCGCGTTGAAGACGGCGTGCTCGAAAGCGAGTTCTCCGGCAACCTCACCGAGGTCTGCCCGACCGGTGTGTTCACCGACAAGACTCACTCCGAGCGCTACAACCGTAAGTGGGACATGCAGTTCTCGCCGAGCATCTGCCATGGCTGCTCCAGCGGTTGCAACATCTCCCCGGGCGAGCGCTACGGCGAACTGCGTCGCATCGAAAACCGCTTTAACGGTTCGGTCAACCAGTACTTCCTGTGCGACCGTGGCCGTTTCGGCTATGGCTACGTCAACCGCGAAGACCGCCCACGCCAGCCGCTGTTGGCCGGTGGCGCCAAGCTGAGCCTGGACGACGCGCTGGATAAAGCCGCCGACCTGCTGCGCGGCCGCAACATCGTCGGTATCGGTTCCCCGCGTGCCAGCCTCGAAAGCAACTACGCGTTGCGCGAGCTGGTGGGTGCCGAGCACTTCTACTCCGGTATCGAAGCCGGTGAGTTGGAGCGCATCCGCCTGGTCCTGCAAGTGCTGAACGACAGCCCGCTGCCAGTCCCGAACATGCGCGACATCGAAGACCACGATGCGATCTTCGTCCTCGGCGAAGACCTGACCCAGACTGCCGCGCGTATTGCGCTGTCGCTGCGTCAGTCGGTCAAAGGCAAGGCCGAAGACATGGCCGACGCCATGCGCGTACAGCCTTGGCTCGACGCCGCGGTGAAAAACATCGGCCAGCACGCGCTGAACCCGCTGTTTATCGCAAGCCTGGCTGAAACCAAGCTCGACGACATCGCCGAAGAATGCGTTCACGCAGCGCCGGACGACCTGGCCCGCATCGGTTTCGCCGTAGCCCACGCCCTCGACGCCAGCGCGCCTGCCGTCGAAGGCCTGGACGCTGAAGCCGCTGAACTGGCCCAGCGCATCGCCGACGCCCTGCTCGCGGCCAAGCGCCCATTGATCATTGCCGGCACCTCGTTGGGTTCCAAGGCACTGATTGAGGCTGCTGCGAATATCGCGAAGGCCTTGAAGCTGCGCGACAAGAACGGTTCCATCAGCCTGGTCGTGCCGGAAGCCAACAGCCTCGGCCTGGCGATGCTCGGTGGCGAGTCCCTGGACGCGGCCCTGCAAGCGGTGACCGACGGCAACGCCGACGCCATCGTGGTACTGGAAAACGACCTGTACACCCGCACCGATGCCGCGAAGGTTGACGCTGCACTGGACGCCGCCAAAGTACTGATCGTGGCCGACCACCAGAAGACCGCCACCAGCGAGCGTGCCGACCTGGTACTGCCAGCTGCCACCTTCGCCGAAGGCGACGGTACCCTGGTCAGCCAGGAAGGCCGCGCCCAGCGCTTCTTCCAGGTGTTCGATCCGAAGTACATGGACGCCAGCATCCTGGTTCACGAAGGCTGGCGCTGGTTGCATGCCCTGCGTGCGACCTTGCTGAACCAGCCGATCGACTGGACCCAGCTCGACCACGTGACCGCTGCTGCCGCCGCAAGCGCGCCGCAATTGGCACGTATCGTCGACGCGGCTCCGTCCGCCTCGTTCCGCATCAAGGGCATGAAACTCGCCCGTGAACCGCTGCGTTACTCCGGCCGTACGGCCATGCGCGCCGACATCAGCGTGCACGAGCCGCGTACCCCGCAAGACCCGGATACCGCGTTTGCCTTCTCCATGGAAGGTTACTCGGGCTCGGTCGAGCCACGTCAGCAGGTGCCATTTGCCTGGTCGCCGGGCTGGAACTCGCCGCAAGCCTGGAACAAGTTCCAGGACGAAGTCGGTGGTCACATCCGCGCTGGCGACCCAGGCACCCGCCTGATCGAAAGCACCGGTGACTCGCTGAACTGGTTCGCTGCGGTGCCGCGACCATTCAACCCGGCCCAGGGCACCTGGCAGGTTGTGCCGTTCTTCCACCTGTTCGGCAGCGAAGAGACCTCTTCCAAAGCTGCGCCGGTGCAAAGTCGCATTCCTGAAGCCTACGTGTCCGTGGCCAAGTCCGAAGCCGACCGCCTGGGCGTCAACGACGGTGCCCTGCTCAGCCTGAACGTGGCTGGCCAGACCCTGCGTCTGCCGCTGCGTATCAATGATGAGTTGGGTGCTGGCCTGGTTGCACTGCCGAAAGGCCTCGCCGGTATTCCGCCTGCGATCTTTGGCCAAACCGTTGACGGTCTGCAGGAGGCAGCGCAATGACCTGGTTCACCCCTGAAGTGATCGACGTGATCATCTCGGTCGTCAAGGCCATCGTGATCCTGTTGGCCGTGGTCGTTGCGGGCGCCCTGCTCAGCTTCGTCGAACGTCGCTTGCTGGGCTGGTGGCAGGACCGTTACGGTCCGAACCGCGTAGGCCCGTTCGGTATGTTCCAGATCGCCGCCGACATGCTGAAAATGTTCTTCAAGGAAGACTGGACCCCGCCGTTTGCCGACAAGGTGATCTTCACCCTGGCACCGGTCGTGGCCATGAGCGCCTTGCTGATCGCCTTCGCGATCATCCCGATCACCCCGACCTGGGGCGTGGCGGACCTGAACATCGGTTTGCTGTTCTTCTTCGCCATGGCCGGTTTGTCGGTCTATGCGGTGCTGTTCGCCGGTTGGTCGAGCAACAACAAGTTCGCCCTGTTGGGCAGCTTGCGGGCTTCGGCCCAGACCGTGTCCTACGAAGTGTTCATGGGCCTGGCGCTGATGGGCATCGTGGTGCAGGTCGGCTCGTTCAACATGCGCGACATCGTCGAGTACCAGGCGCAGAACCTGTGGTTCATCATTCCGCAGTTCTTTGGCTTCTGCACCTTCTTCATCGCTGGCGTCGCCGTGACTCACCGTCACCCGTTCGACCAGCCGGAAGCGGAACAGGAACTGGCTGACGGTTACCACATTGAATACGCCGGCATGAAATGGGGCATGTTCTTCGTTGGCGAGTACATCGGCATCATCTTGATCTCGGCCCTGCTGGTCACGCTGTTCTTCGGCGGCTGGCACGGTCCGTTCGGCATCCTGCCGCAGTTGGCGTTCTTCTGGTTCTTCCTGAAGACCGCGTTCTTCATCATGTTGTTTATCCTGCTGCGCGCTTCCATTCCGCGTCCACGATACGACCAGGTGATGGATTTCAGCTGGCGCTTCTGCCTGCCGCTGACCCTGATCAATTTGCTGGTGACGGCTGCCGTTGTGTTGTTGAACACGCCAGCCGGCGCGGTTCAGTGAGGATTTGACCCATGTTCAAATATATTGGCGACATCGTTAAGGGTACCGGTACCCAGTTGCGAAGCCTGGTGATGGTGTTCGGTCACGGCTTTCGCAAACGCGACACCCTGCAATACCCGGAAGAAGCGGTGTACCTGCCGCCGCGCTATCGCGGCCGCATCGTACTGACCCGCGACCCCGATGGCGAAGAGCGTTGTGTAGCCTGCAACCTGTGCGCCGTGGCGTGCCCGGTGGGTTGCATCTCCCTGCAGAAAGCTGAAACCGAAGACGGTCGCTGGTACCCGGACTTCTTCCGCATCAACTTCTCGCGCTGCATTTTCTGTGGCCTCTGCGAGGAAGCTTGCCCGACCACCGCCATCCAGCTGACACCGGATTTCGAGATGGCCGAGTTCAAACGTCAGGACCTGGTGTACGAGAAAGAAGATCTGCTGATCTCTGGTCCCGGTAAAAACCCTGATTACAACTTCTATCGTGTTGCAGGTATGGCCGTTGCCGGTAAGCCGAAGGGCGCCGCACAAAACGAAGCCGAGCCGATCAACGTGAAGAGCTTGCTGCCTTAAGGAAGAAAGATGGAATTCGCTTTCTATTTCGCGTCCGGTATTGCAGTGGTGTCCACGCTTCGCGTGATCACCAACACCAATCCTGTGCACGCCCTGCTCTACCTGATCATTTCGTTGATCGCCGTGGCCATGACTTTTTTCAGCCTCGGCGCACCGTTCGCCGGTGTGCTGGAAGTGATCGCCTACGCCGGCGCCATCATGGTGCTGTTCGTGTTTGTGGTGATGATGCTCAACCTGGGGCCGGCCTCGGTCGCCCAGGAACGCGTCTGGCTCAAGCCCGGCATCTGGCTCGGCCCGGTCATCCTGGCAGCCCTGCTGCTGGGTGAACTGCTGTATGTGCTGTTCGCTCACCAGAGCGGCCAGGCCATCGGCCACACCACCGTAGACGCGAAAGCCGTGGGCGTCAGCCTGTTCGGCCCGTACCTGCTGGTGGTCGAACTGGCTTCGATGCTGCTGCTCGCGGCAGCCATCACCGCCTTCCACTTGGGCCGCAACGAAGCCAAGGAGCAATGACGATGCCTGCTATCCCTTTGGAGCATGGTCTGGCGGTCGCCGGCATCCTGTTCTGCCTTGGCCTGGTCGGCCTGATGGTTCGCCGTAACATTCTGTTCGTGTTGATGAGCCTGGAAATCATGATGAACGCCGCCGCACTGGCGTTCGTTGTTGCAGGTAGCCGATGGGCGCAGCCGGATGGGCAAGTCATGTTCATCCTGGTGATCAGCCTGGCAGCCGCCGAGGCCAGTATTGGCCTGGCGATCCTGCTGCAACTGTATCGTCGCTTCCACACGCTTGATATCGACGCTGCCAGTGAGATGCGCGGATGAACATGATCTTTCTGACTTTCGTATTTCCCCTGATCGGTTTCCTGCTGCTGTCGTTCTCCCGTGGACGCTGGTCGGAAAACCTTTCTGCCTTGATCGGCGTGGGTTCCATTGGCTTGTCGGCGATCGTCGCCGCCTACGTCATCTGGCAATTCAACGTGGCGCCGCCGGAAGGCGGCCACTACACCCTGGTGCTGTGGCAATGGATGTCGGTGGACGGCTTCAAGCCCAACTTCGCCCTCTACGTCGACGGCCTGTCGATCACCATGCTCGGCGTGGTGGTGGGTGTAGGCTTCCTGATCCACCTGTTCGCGTCCTGGTACATGCGTGGTGAGGCCGGCTACTCGCGCTTCTTCTCGTACACCAACCTGTTTATCGCCAGCATGCTGTTCCTGGTACTCGGCGATAACCTGTTGTTCCTGTACTTCGGCTGGGAAGGCGTGGGCCTGTGCTCGTACCTGTTGATCGGTTTCTACTACAGCAACCGCAACAACGGTAACGCGGCACTCAAGGCCTTTATCGTCACCCGCATCGGCGACGTGTTCATGGCCATCGGCCTGTTCATCCTGTTCCAACAAATGGGCACGCTGAACATCCAGGAACTGCTGGTGCTGGCACCGCAGAAATTCCAGGTTGGTGACTTCTGGATCACCCTGGCGACCCTGATGCTGCTGGGCGGCGCTGTGGGTAAATCCGCACAACTGCCGCTGCAAACCTGGCTGGCGGACGCGATGGCCGGTCCTACGCCGGTGTCGGCGCTGATCCACGCGGCAACCATGGTGACTGCGGGTGTCTACCTGATCGCGCGTACCCACGGCCTGTTCACCCTGGCGCCGGAAATCCTGCATCTTGTAGGACTGGTCGGTGGTGTGACCTTGGTTCTGGCGGGTTTTGCCGCGCTGGTACAGACCGACATCAAGCGTATCCTCGCCTACTCGACCATGAGCCAGATTGGCTACATGTTCCTGGCCCTGGGCGTTGGCGCCTGGGACGCGGCGATTTTCCACCTGATGACCCACGCCTTCTTCAAGGCCCTGCTGTTCCTTGCCTCCGGTGCAGTGATCGTTGCCTGCCACCACGAGCAGAACATCTTCAAGATGGGCGGCCTGTGGAAGAAACTGCCATTGGCCTACGCCAGCTTCATCGTCGGGGGTGCCGCCCTGGCCGCCCTGCCG
This sequence comes from Pseudomonas sp. B19125, assembly GCF_044218855.1. Taxonomy (NCBI): domain Bacteria; kingdom Pseudomonadati; phylum Pseudomonadota; class Gammaproteobacteria; order Pseudomonadales; family Pseudomonadaceae; genus Pseudomonas; species Pseudomonas sp. B19125. The sequence goes on along the minus strand of NZ_CP162589.1, from coordinate 3,003,006 downwards.
TTGGTGACCGCAGGTTTCTACTCCAAGGACGAAATCCTCTGGGAAGCGTTCGCCAGCGGTAACCAGAACCTGCTGTATGCAGGCCTGGTCGGTGCGTTCATGACCTCGCTGTACACCTTCCGCCTGATCTTCATCACCTTCCACGGTGAAGCCAAGACCGAAGCGCACGCAGGCCACGGCATCTCCCACTGGTTGCCACTGTCGGTGCTGATCATCCTGTCGACCTTCATCGGCGCCATGATCACCCCGCCTCTGGCCGGTGTACTGCCGGAAAGCGCCGGGCATGCCGGTGGCGCCGCCAAGCACAGCCTGGAAATCGCCTCGGGCGCCATCGCCATCGCCGGTATCCTGCTGGCCGCGCTGCTGTTCCTCGGCAAGCGTCGCTTCGTGACGGCTGTGGCCAACAGTGGCATTGGTCGCTTCCTGTCAGCCTGGTGGTTCGCTGCGTGGGGCTTCGACTGGATCTACGACAAACTGTTCGTCAAGCCATACCTTGCTATCAGCCACCTTCTGCGCAAAGACCCGCTCGACCAGACCATCGGTTTGATCCCGCGAGCCGCCAAGGCCGGTCACACCGCCCTGAGCCGCAGCGAGACCGGTCAACTGCGTTGGTATGCAGCCTCCATGGCCATCGGTGCCGTGCTGGTGATCGGCGCCATCGTTGTGGTAGCGGTCTGACTATGAACCTTTTGAACTTTGCGAACCTGCGAAAGGAAACGAGCCTGTCATGATTCTGCCCTGGCTAATCCTGATCCCCTTTATCGGCGGCCTGCTCTGCTGGATGGGTGAACGCTTCGGCGCCACCCTGCCCCGCTGGATTGCGTTGCTGACCATGTCCCTGGAACTCGCGCTCGGCCTCTGGCTGTGGGCGCACGGTGACTATTCATTCGCTCCGGCACCGGGTGTCGATCCAACCTTCGCGCTTGAATTCAAGCACGTGTGGATCCAGCGCTTCGGCATCAACGTGCACCTGGCCCTCGACGGCCTGTCGCTGTTGATGATTTTGCTGACCGGCTTGCTGGGTATCCTCTCGGTACTCTGCTCCTGGAAAGAAATTCAGCGTCACGTGGGCTTCTTCCACCTGAACCTGATGTGGATTTTGGGCGGCGTTGTCGGCGTGTTCCTGGCGCTGGACCTGTTCATGTTCTTCTTCTTCTGGGAAATGATGCTGGTGCCGATGTACTTCCTCATCGCGCTCTGGGGTCACAGTTCTTCGGACGGCAAGAAAACCCGGATCTACGCGGCGACCAAGTTCTTCATCTTCACCCAGGCTTCCGGCCTGATCATGTTGGTGGCGATCCTGGGTCTGGTACTGGTCAACTTCAACACCACTGGCGTGATTACCTTCAACTACGCCGACCTGTTGAAAACCAAGATGTCGCTGACCACCGAGTACATCCTGATGCTGGGCTTCTTCATCGCCTTCGCGGTGAAGCTGCCGGTGGTGCCGTTCCACTCCTGGTTGCCTGACGCTCACGCCCAGGCACCGACCGCAGGTTCCGTCGACCTCGCCGGTATCCTGCTTAAGACTGCTGCTTATGGCCTGCTGCGTTTCGCCCTGCCACTGTTCCCGAATGCCTCGGCCGAGTTCGCGCCGATCGCCATGACCCTGGGTCTGATCGGGATCTTCTACGGTGCGTTCCTGGCTTTTGCGCAAACCGACATCAAGCGTCTGATTGCCTTCTCGTCCGTTTCCCACATGGGTTTCGTACTGATCGGCATCTACTCCGGCAGCCAACTGGCGCTGCAAGGCGCGGTGATCCAGATGTTGGCCCACGGTGTTTCGGCCGCGGCACTGTTTATCCTCAGTGGTCAGCTGTACGAGCGCCTGCACACCCGTGACATGCGTGAAATGGGTGGCGTGTGGTCGCGCATCGCGTACCTGCCGGCCATCAGCCTGTTCTTCGCCGCCGCATCCCTGGGCTTGCCGGGCACCGGTAACTTCATCGGCGAGTTCCTGATCCTGATGGGTTCGTTCGTACACACGCCGTGGATCAGCGCCATTGCTACCTCGGGCCTGGTGTTTGGTTCGGTCTACTCGCTGATCATGATCCACCGCGCCTACTTCGGCCCGGCCAAGTCCGACACCGTCCTGCAAGGGATGGATGCTCGCGAACTGATCATGGTGCTCGGCCTTGCGGTGCTGCTGATCTACATCGGTGTGTACCCGCAACCGTTCCTGGACACTTCTGCCGCGACGATGCATGGCGTGCAGCAGTGGATCGGCACCGCCTTCTCTCAACTCGCTTCGGCCCGGTAAGAGCGCTATGGAATTCACGATCCAACACTTTATCGCGCTTGCGCCGCTGCTGATTACCAGCCTCACCGTTGTGGCGGTGATGCTGGCAATCGCCTGGCGCCGCAATCACTCGCAAACGTTCCTGCTGTCGTGTGCCGGTCTTAACCTGGCCCTGCTGTCGATCATTCCGGCACTCAAGGTCGCGCCATTGGCCGTGACCCCGCTGATGATGGTCGATGACTTCGCGCTGCTGTACATCGCGTTGATCCTCGTTGCCACCCTGGCCTGCGTCACCCTCGCCCACGCCTACCTCGGCGAAGGCGGCACCGGCTACCCCGGCAACAAGGAAGAGCTGTACCTGCTGATTCTGCTGGCTGCGGCCGGTGGCATCGTGCTGGTCAGCGCTCAGCACCTGGCCGGCTTGTTCATCGGCCTGGAACTGCTGTCGATCCCGACTTACGGCCTGGTGGCCTACGCGTTCTTCAACAAGCGCTCGCTGGAAGCCGGCATCAAGTACATGGTGCTGTCGGCGGCCGGTTCCGCGTTCCTGTTGTTCGGTATGGCGCTGCTCTACGCAGAGGCCGGCAACCTGAGCTTCACCGGTATCGGTCACGCCCTGGCGGCCACCAACATGCCTGCACCGATTGCCCAACTGGGCCTGGCGATGATGCTGATCGGCCTGGCGTTCAAGCTGTCCCTGGTGCCGTTCCACTTGTGGACCCCGGACGTGTACGAAGGCGCCCCGGCGCCAGTGGCGGCGTTCCTGGCCACCGCGTCCAAGGTTGCCGTGTTTGCTGTGATGGTGCGTCTGTTCCAGATCTCGCCTGCGGCCAACACCGGCGTGCTGAGCACCGTGCTGACCGTGATCGCCATTGCGTCGATCCTGTTCGGTAACCTGCTGGCCCTGACCCAGAACAACCTCAAGCGTCTGCTCGGTTATTCCTCCATCGCGCACTTCGGCTACCTGCTGATCGCCCTGGTGGCGAGCAAAGGCCTGGCCGTGGAAGCCATGGGCGTGTACCTGGTTACCTACGTGATCACCAGCCTGGGTGCATTCGGCGTGATTACGCTGATGTCCTCGCCGTTCAAAGGCCGTGACGCCGACGCCCTGTACGAATACCGCGGCCTGTTCTGGCGCCGTCCGTACCTGACCGCCGTGCTCACCGTGATGATGCTGTCCCTGGCTGGTATCCCGCTGACCGCAGGCTTTATCGGTAAGTTCTACATCGTGGCTACCGGTGTTGAAGCCCACGAATGGTGGTTGGTTGCATCCTTGGTACTGGGCAGCGCCATCGGCGTGTTCTACTACCTGCGCGTGATGGTCACCCTGTACCTGATCGAGCCAAACCTGCGCCGTGTGGATGCCGAGTTGCACTGGGAACAGAAGGCAGGCGGCGTGATGCTGCTGGCCATCGCCCTGCTCGCGTTCTTCCTGGGCGTGTACCCACAACCGTTGCTCACCCTGGTGCAGCACGCGGTACTGGGCGTTTGATCGCTTAGATTAATGCAGTAAACGAAACGGCGCCTTCGGGCGCCGTTTTGCGTTTCTGGACTTTCAATTCTTTTGCCCTCCCCTGTGCGCTGAAATTTCCTTCCTCCTCTACTTCTTTGTCTGGCATCTAGCCGCTGAACCTAGCCGTATGGTGATTGTGTTTTAGGAAAGTTCCCACAGCCAGGTCACTTGACCCCGGGCGCGTGGGCCACCACACTATACGCAGGCTACGTACAGAACATGGATGCTCTATTTATCGAGTTGCCGGCCTTTGAACGGCATCGCAGGGACTATCTGAGTGACGAGCTATTCCAAGGCTTTCAACAGGAGTTGATGAAGAATCCGCAAGCGGGCGACGTCATCGAGGGAACCGGCGGGTTGCGCAAGGTCCGTTTCGTCGATGAGCGACGCAACAAAGGCAAACGCGGAGGCTTGCGGGTCATTTACTACTGGTGGTCGGGCGGCACGCAGTTCTGGTTATTCACCCTGTACGGCAAACACGAACAGGATGACCTTACCCCCAATCACAAGAAAGCCTTAAAACAAATGCTGGACAGGGAAATCAAAGCGAGAACACATCATGAAACGTGAAATCTTTTCCGAACTGGTCGAAGGCTTCGACGCCCTGGCCGAAGAACGCCAAGGCAAAGTCACCCTGCGGACCCACAAGGTCCATCTCAACAACCTGGCCCCCCTGAGCGCCGACGAAGTGGTGGCCGTGCGCCAACAGCTCAACCTCTCGCGCTCGGTGTTCGCCATGTACCTGCGTACCAACGTGCGCACCCTGGAAAACTGGGAACAAGGCCGGGCCAAGCCCAACGCCCAGGCCACCACCTTGATTCGGCTGGTGGCGCGCTTTCCGGAAACCGTGGCGCAGCTCGCGGCCTTGGGTTGATGGACAAAGCCCCGACAGGTTCGGGGCTTCTTCATGCAGGCTTATCGGCTCCCCCGAGGACTAGGCCCCTCCTCCTTCGCCACGAAACGCACTCGGGCTCACCCCTGTCCAGCGCTTGAAGGCCCGCCGAAAACTGCGCACATCGCTATAACCGACTTCCTCGGTAATACGTTCGATCGACAGCCCCGGATTCCCCAGCAACCCCATGGTACGTGCACGTCGCACTTGCTCCTGCAACGCTTCGAACGTCAGCCCGTGTTCGGTCAGGCGCCTGCGCAGGGTGCGCCCACTCATGTTCAAGTCGCCGGCGACCTTCTCCAGCTGGCTGCCCTGCAAATCCCGCGAAATAGCGCGTTCAACGGCCTGGATCAGGTCCATCTTCTGGTGCAACTGCGCGCTCTCCAACTCCAGCAACTCCAGGGCCTGGCGCAACGCCAAGGCGTGGTGATTAGGCAGGCGTTTATCCAGCCAATGCGGGGCCAGCACCATGCGATTGTGCAGGCAGCCAAAGCGCACATCCGCGCCAAACAGGCGTTGGTACTCAGCCTGGTAAGGCGGCGCAGCGTGCACGAACTCCATGCGCAGGGGCATAAACGTCTCCCCCACGAGCGCGCGGCCATACACCATCAGGCTGGCGAAGAACTCTTCGGCCGCAAACACCTGCACCTCGGCAAACGGCAGCAGGCATTCGACGTCGACGTGTACTTCTTCCAAGGTCTCATGGGTACGGGTGGTGGCGATGCCGCCTGAGGTGTGCTGATGGCGCTCGCCAATGGCAAATGCATCGCGCAGGGTTTTGCACAGGGAGATCACATGGCCGAGCAGGCCGAGGGTGCCCAGCACGTTCTGATGCCCCACCCACAGGCCCAGCCCCTGATCGGGAAGCACCTTGAGTGCGCGCTGGATCATCGCCACAGCCTGGCGATAGGAAATACGCTGGGCCGGGTCATCCAGGTCGGCCAGGGTAAACCCCAGGCCTCGGCACAACGCTTCGGCATTCGCGCCCTTTTGCGCTACCACCTGCCCGAGGGTCTGCAACAGGAAGGGCGACACCAGCGCCAATTCAAATTGCGGGTCAACGGCTTTCCTTTGCATGGCTTACGGGTTCCCGACTGAGTACTTCAGTTCTTGTTTTAGAAACATCCTGTTAATCATAGGCGCTTGCAAGAGCCGCTGCATCCTGAGTGAAACCTGTCCGGCAAAGTCCCCCTATCTGGCCGCCAAAACCCTGCCCCGCCGGGCGCTGAAGGCATATTTCTAACGTCAGCGGTGCCCTAACAATAATAAAGAGGCCAGACATGAACCCCACCCGTGCACTTCCCCCCCTGCAACTGGCGTTGTTGAGCCTGCTCAGCCTGCCGGCCCTGGCCACCGAAGGCGGCGTCGACAACATCGGCCCCGGCACCGATGGCTTCTACATCCTGCCGCTGGACGTGAACAACCTGCCCGACCATATGTTCGCGTTCAACCTGTATTACAACCACTACCAGGCACGCAAACTGGACATCAGCTCCCTCGGCGGCAAGGTCTCGCAAGTGCGGATCAAGTCCGACGCGATCATCCCACGCCTGGACTACCTGAGCCCCGTGCGTGTGTTCGGCGGGCGCCTGGGCGGCTACATCGCCCAGCCGTATATCAAGCAACAGGTGTCGCTGTTCGGTATGTCCGACACCCGCGAAAGCATGGGCGACACCACCCTGGCGCCGATCATCCTGTGGGACATGGGCAAAAACCTGACCCTGGCCGCCGCCGTGGAAATCACCCTGCCCACCGGCGAATACGACGCCACGCGCCTGGCCAACACCAGCAACAACTTCTACACCTACAAGCCGCTGGTCTCGGCGACCTGGATGCCCAATGAACGCACCGAACTGTCGATCAAGACCACCTACAGCTTCAACGAAGAAAACCACGACACCGACTACCGCTCCGGCCAGATTTTCCATTTCGACTACTCGGCCAGCTACAAGGTGACCGACAACCTGAGCCTGGGGGTCAACGGCTATTACCTCAAGCAGACCACCGACGATAAGCAGTACGGGCGCACGGTGGTAAACATCTATGGTGATGAAGTGAATGATGGGGTCAAGGGACAAGTGTTTGCCATTGGCCCGGCGGTGTATTTCACCTTCTTGAAATACGCCAGTGCAGAGGTGCGCTGGGCTAAAGAGTTTGATGTGAAGAACCGGCCGGAAGGCGATATGTTGTGGGCCAAGCTCACCATTCCCTTTGCCCTGTAAAAACCCGACTTGAAACAGGAACACTGACGTGTGTGGGAGTGTGATTGTGTGGGAGCTGGCTTGCCTGCGATAGCATCACCGCGGTCTAACCTTGAGACCGAGGCGTCTGCATCGCAGGCAAGCCAGCTCCCACACAAGCCAGCCCCCCCACAATCACACTCCCACATTTCGAGCGCTTTGCGTCAGGCATAAACAGGCCAGGTCTCGACGATTTTCCCGTCCCGCACCCCCAGCAAATCCCCAAACTGCAACAACACAAACTCACTCTGGGTCGGGCGCAAAAACACTTGATCCTCAATATTCAATCCCACCGCTGGCGAGCCGTTGACCATCTCCTGATTGGAACTGCGCCCAAACAGCTCATTGCTTTGCAGCCCCTGCGGCGACTCGAATTGCGCCATCCAGTTACCGCCATAAATAAAGAACGTCTCGCGCTGATTCGGATCCCACCACGAAAACACCCGCGACTTGCCATCCAGCGCCGGAATCTCCACCGACCCGGTGCTTTTCAACACTGGCGTGGCGATAAACGCTGCCGGCACATGCTCGCTCAACGACGGCAAATCGTAATGCGTGGGCTTGAGCAACGCGGTACCCACCGACACCTCGGTACTGAGTGTTTCCTGCTCGTGAATCCGATAGCTGGGGCTGCCAGCCGTGTTCAACGTCAGCCCCTCACGCCATAACCCGGCAAACTGCTGACGGGTGAAATCAACATGGCCGTTGTAGCGCTGCATCACCTGCTCAAACAGCGCCTGGGGCGAACCGAGAATACCCGGCACGCCCATGCCCACAAACGGGTCGTAGCCCATAAATCCGGCAAACTCCAAGTGCTGCGGGTTGGCGCTGATCAGCGTGAGCATCCGCCCCAGCACCGCGTTATCGCTAATGCCGCCGCGATGCAGCCCCACATCCAGCTCGATGTTCACCCGCAACCGCGTGCCCAACCCTTGCGCCAACGCCAGGTAGTGCTGCAACCGCTCTGGCGTGTCCAGTAGCCACTGCAATTGCCTGGCCGGGTCAAACGGACCTTTATGGGTTTGATAAAACAGCTCGGCCGAGCGCACCGGCAACGGCTTGCCCATGAGGATGTCGGCCTCGGGAAACACCTGCGCATCGTGGTTCAGAAACGGTTGATGAAACGACATCAGCCGCGCAGTACCCGCGCGCTTGGCGATATACGCCAGCAACCCCGGCGACGGCAGCGACTTCTCCACCAGGCGCAAATGCTTGCCACCACGCTGCACCGACTGCATCACCACGTCGATATTGTGATCAAGGCGGTCCAGGTCGATCAGCATCACCGGGCGCATCGGTCCATGGGCTTTGAGTTCATCATTAAGGCTGCGGAAATACTCGCTGTACGGGCCGCCGCGATCACTGGGGCGCAGCCACCAGCCACCCGCCACTGCCGCCACTGCGGCGCCCAGCACAAAATGTCGGCGTTTCATCAGGCCACTCCCAGGATGGATTGCAGGTGCGCATTGAGGAACTTGCCGCTCGGGTCCAGCTCGCGGCGCACGCGGGTGAATTCGTCCCAGCGCGGGTACAGCGGCTGCAAGGTGCGCGCGTTAAGGGTGTGCAATTTGCCCCAGTGCGGGCGGCCGGCGTACTTCCAGAAAATCGGCTCCACGACTGCAAAGAAGTTGTGATGGTCCATGGCGTAATGCTGATGGACCGAAATCGAACAGCTGTCGCGGCCTTCGAACATGCTCAAAGGGATGTCATCGGCCTTGACGTAGCGATACTCGATAGGAAACCAGGTGCGCAGATCCTTGTCGGTGATCAGCTTGAGGATTTCCCGCAGGCACGCCGGGCCATGTTCGGCGGGCACCGAATATTCCATCTCGTTGAAACGCACGTTGCGCACATTGGCATAGACCTGGAACGACTCGGCCACGCGGTCCTGGAAGCTGGCAAAAAAACGCAGGCTGTTGAGCAAGGTGCGGCGGGTGCCCGGGAAATCACTGCCATACTTGTCGAGCTTTTCGATGATCGACACAAACTCATTGCCGCCCGCCTCCGCCGGGTCGACGGGAGGCGTTTCGGGGTCATCGGTTTCGTTGAGGGCGATGGACAGCGCGTAGTCGGAATGGGTGACCACGAGCATTTCCCAGTGCTGGTTTTCGCGGGTGTTCTTGTGCACATCCTCCAGCAACTCTTCGGTCTTGGCGATCCACTGACGCTCACGCAAGCGGTACGATGCGCGGTTCTGCGAGCGGATCTGGGTGACCACGCCCAGCGCACCGAGAGATACCCGGGCGGCGCTGAACAGCTCGGGATGGCGTTGCGCATCGCAGTCCAGCACGTCGCCTTGGGCGGTGACCAGTTGCAGGCCGGTGACGCAACCGGAATACGAGGTAAAGCCCACACCGGTGCCATGGGTGGAGGTGGAAATCGCCCCGGCCAGGGTCTGGTAATCGATGTCCGCCATGTTCGGCAGCGCCTGGCCGATGGCCTTGAGCGCCGGGCCCATGCGCGACATCGGCGTGCCGGCGGCAAAGGTCGCTTGCAAGGTTGCGGGGTCATGGTCCAACAGCCCATTGAAGTAACTCAGCGACAACAAGGTGCCGTCGGTGGGCACCAGGGCACTGAACGAATGTGCCGAGCCTACGGGCCGAATAGTGCTCGGTGCCTGGCGAATCATTTGCACCAATTCATCCAGGTCTTTGGGCGCCAGGCGCGCCAGCGGCAGGCAGGTCTGCGCGCCCGACCAGTTGCGCCACGGGATCAACCGTGGCGCGCGGGCCAACTGGGCCAGTACCGGGTTGCTCGACAGGGCCAGAAAAACCCCGGCCACTGCCGAGCGTTGCAAGAGTTGCCGCCGTGAAAGCGCCATCCACCACCTCTTTTTATTATTGGAGTTGAACACCGGCCATAAAGCTGATCAGCGCCAGAAACTGCGCTTCGGAACACTGCATGCACAGCCCCATCGGCGGCATGCCGTTGTAGCCGTTGATGCTGTGGTCCAGCAGCGTGTCGGCGCCCTGGGCGACGCGCGGGCTCCAGGCAGCCTTGTCACCCGCCAACGGCGCGCCGGCCGCCGGGTTGGCGTGGCATAGCTTGCAGCTGGTGTCGTAGACCTGGGCCAGTGCCGGGTCGGTGGGCACGGTCGAGGTCGCAGCAGTGCGTTCGGGGGCAGGTTTGGGCGTGTCGTCACAGGCCGTCAGCAGGCTGAGTACGAGCAACAGTAACGCGGTGCGGGGCATGGCCACCCTCTCTTATTGTGCTGTGGAAGCTGTTTGCACACTAAGGCAGCGAAGGCAGGGCGTTGAGGGTTTTGGGGGACACAAAGGGGGCTTGTGCGGACAGTCGAATGCTCGGCGTAAGGGTTGGTGCGGTCCTTGAGGTCTACCGTGTCGCTGCCCACCTTCGAGTTTGAAATCGTTATAGCTGCCCTGCAGGCCCAGGACGGAAATCAGGCCAGTCGGTGCTGCGGCGAACACCACAGCAGGCGCGGTGACCAGCGCCAGCAGTGAGGAACCCTTGAGGAATTTTCCGAATAGCTTGGACATCGTTTTACATCTCCTTGTCTGGTGAGCAAATTATTCAGGAACCGGTTCGAACCTCGGCTTTTGCCAAAGGCTCGAATTAATTTGCATTGACATGAAGGTAAAACGGCTCAGCGAAGGCTCTAGCTCAAGGCTCCCTGGAGTTTTCCATTACTAAGCCATCAAGGGTTTGGCGAAGCTGCGGATGACTTGGCAAACGAATACCGAAGGTGCCCTGCAGCAATTCCAGTAACTCATCAGCACTCTCGACTGCGCGCTTTTCGCTGGGCTGGTCAAGGCAGTGAACCGCGTAATTGGCATTGGCCAAGGTATGGCGTTTACCCGGTGCCAATCGCGCCGCTTTCAGCTGACCGACAAAAACGGAAGCCGGGTGCGTCGACACGTACCAATTGCCGATGGTGTAGTCGATATCGGCCTGCACTTGCAGGTCGAACACATATAAGCCACGCCATTCCTCACCCACCTGCGCCCACAGGGTGTAATCGGCACCGTTGAAGGTCAGGCGATAAGGTTCATGGGCGGTGGCCTGGGGCATCTCGGTATCCAGCTGCAACGGACTGCTGGGCACCATGCCGCCGAAGCCGACATCGGTGACATAACGCACGCCGTCCAGGGTCACCAGGCTCAGGCGATGGGTGCGCCCGGTGCGCGCATCAGGCGGCCCGCCCATCACCACCCAGCCGGTAAGCCCGCGGGCGTCGAAGCCCAGCTCCTGCAACAGCGCCAGGAACAGGTAGTTAAGCTCGAAACAGTAACCACCACGCCCGTCCAGCAAGACCTTTTGCTCGATGCTGGGCAGGTCAATCGGCACCGGTGAATGCAGCAATGTCGACAGGCTCTCAAAGGCGAAGGTGCACACGTGACGCAGCTGCAGGTCTTGCAAGGTTTTGAGCGTGGGTGGCGGGGCTGAGTCGTAGCCCAGACGCTGCAGGTAGAGCTGGCTGTGAGTCAATAGGGACATGGCGCGATCCTTGGGCGCGTGGCGGATGCGTCACTATGCCGCGCCAGTGTGCGACTTGTCATTTTGAGTGAACCTTTTTGAACGCCCGCCTATCCATCTATAACAAGACAGGGAGGCAACATGAGTACCGCAAAAATCTACACCATTCACTATCAACTGCACGGTCAACCGAAGTCCTTTGTGGTACGCGCCGAAGTGATGAATAACGCTGAAGCGTGGCATTGGGCGGCGGTCGATGCTGACATTGCCCATGTCAGCCGCATTGGGCGCGTGGGTCATGAGCAGGTCAAGAAAACTACCCGGCCTTGGGCGGAGAAGTTTGGGATCAGCGAGGTGACCTGGGTGCCGCCCAAGTAGGTTTCGTTTGGATGTGATCAGGCCCCGCTTTTGCGGGGTTTGGTTTGTGGGGGGTGTTGGGGGGTGTGTATATCCGTTATTTAGGTAACGGCGGCTTATGGTTCCGCTCTTACAGCGACTCACTTTTCGAAGGACCGAAAAGTAAGCAAAAGGTCCTCGCCCCAACACTCGGTGCCTCGCTGTGGCTCGGCATGCCCGCAATCCGCCAGTGATTTGGGGGGCCGCCGCGATGGGCCATCCTTGGCCCAGCGCGGCTAAACCGGCATCCCTGCCGGTTTACCCCCCAAATCCCTGTCAGATTCCGGCCATCGTGTTTGACGGGGCGATTTCAGATCAAGATCAAAAACACAGATCAAAAGACCGCTGACTTCGTCATCGAAAAGGATGTAAGGGCCAGAGCAACAGCAACAGCAACAGCAACAGCAACAGCAACAGCAACAGCAACAGCAACAGCAACAGCAACAGCAGAGCCATACTCGGTCAAAGGTGGGAGCTGGCTTGCCTGCGATGGCATCAACTCGGTGTACCTGAAGCACCGAGGTGTCTGCATCGCAGGCAAGCCAGCTCCCACAGAAAAGCAGATCCCAGGTGTATGCAAATCCGCTTTTCGCTTTTCGCTTTTGATTCAACCACTCAGGTCGGCTTTCAGGCCGCCGTGCTCTGCTTTTGATCTTGCTTTTGATCTGAGGCGCCCCGTCAACCACGATGGCCGAACGCAGGCTTGAATCCGTGGGTAACCCGGCAGGACGCCGGGTTAGCCGCGCTGGGCCAAGGATGGCCCATCGCGGCGGCCCACGGATTCAAGCCGGAGTGAGGGCACACCGAGCATTAGCGAGGTGCCGAGTGGTGGGGCGAAGACCTTTTGGTTACTTTTGGCTGGGCCGGCATTCCGGGCGTTTGCCAAAAGTGACCCGCTGTAAGAGCGGAACCATAAGCCGCCGTTACCGCAGCAACGGATATGTACACCAAAAGCGCCAACATCACCTAGGCTTCTTAAGATCCCCCAACGGATCATAATCCACCTTTTTCCGCTGCTCCTTGTCCTTATCCAACGGCGCAATCGCCGGCCCAACAGGATCAACCTGCGGGTCCGACACATCAGGCGAATCCGGATCAAACCCCAATTCATTCTCGCCGCTGGCATGCTCGCCCGAACCCGGGCCTTTCGGATGATTACTCACAGTCACCTCCTGAACCTATAGCGGGCGCGCCCTGTCATGCAGGTTTTCCAGGTCTTCCTCAACCCGCTCCACATCATCTTCGTCCTGACGCTCGGCCGGGTCATTGGGCCGCAACGCATCGTTGTCACGCTCCTCCTCTCCCGGCGTACGGTCAGGGTCAGGTGTACCCGGCGGCGGTTGCTTGTACTCAGACATGATGGCTTACCTCAAAAGGGCTACACAGATTTAGAGAAACCACCCCAAGCCATCGTTCAACTTGTTTGCCCAAAGCATGCGAAGATGCCACCCCGCCTTTCTTGAGACCTGACCCGGATGTTCGAGCTCAAACCCTGCGACCCCGCAACCTTCCGCCAACAAACCCGCCGCAGCACGCTGATCATCGCCGTGCTGTTCATGGCCCTGGCCATGCTGCTATCAACCCTGGCGGTGATGCTGTTCGGCGAACCCGGCGGCGATAATTTGCGTTTCAACATCGGCGGCGTATTCGCCGGGGTGCTGATCACCGTCGCCCTGGTGCGCGGCCCATTTTGGACCCAACCATGGCTGGCGCCTGCAGTGTACGGCTGGCAGCTCAAGCGCAACCTGATGCGCGTGACCAATGTGATGCACACCCTCAAGGACCGCGCACAGGCCAACGACCCCACTGCCCTCAAAGTGCTGCGTTTTTACCACTTGGGCCTGACGCAGATGCATGACCTGGACGCCAACTCCAGCGCCCAGGCGCAACTGGTCGGCGAGATGGAAGCGCATAGGGCGAAAATGCAGGCCCTGGGCATCGACACCGAACAAACCCGCTTCGACCCCGCCTGGCTGGAAGGTTTCAAAAAACCATAATCAGTTGGAAACCTTCGCGCGCCAGCAGAACACGGCGCTGACGGCAATCGCCGCGCCTGCCAGACCGAACACCCACGGCGCCGACGCCACCGGTAGCAGCAACCCCGCCATCAGCGGCCCAAGGCCAGCGCCGACATCGCGCCACACCGCGTTGGAGGCCAGGGCCGAAACGCGCATCGAACCAGGGTTGCGCTCAGCCACCAAAGTGGTCACCAACGGCAATTGCAAGGCGCGCAGCACCAGCACCGCGGCCGCGCCGACGATCACCCAATAACTGCCAAATGCCGTCAGCGCCAAGGCACTCAAGAACGAAAACAACAGCAGCATCGAGGTGGCACCAAAACGCTGCGCCGCACGCCCACCCAGCGGGCTCAGGAGCATCTCCGAGGCATAGCGCAGTGCCATCAGGCCGCCGGCGATCAGTACCGCATCGCCGCCAAGAATCTTCTGCGCCTGGATCGACAGGCCAAAGATAAACAGCCCGTCCAACGCCACGCCTTCGATAAACGACCACACCGCCACGCTGTCCGGCCACTTGAAGCGGCGCCCGGTGCTGTGCAAATCATGCCCGGCGGTCGGCAAACCACGTGCCACCCACACGCCCGCCAGGCAGCAGCCGGCCAGAATCAGGAAGATAGGTCGCGGCCCGGCCCACAGGGTCAGCCAGCCCCCCAGCGGCAGCGCCAGCATCGGCCCGAGGGCGATCACCGCCCTGGAGCGCCCTGCCCTGCGCGCCGCGCCCGCAGGCTCAGAGGTGGCCAACACTTGGGTCGACAGGTTCAGCGCGGCAAAACACAGGCCCCAGATCAGCCGCAGCCCCAACAAAGCGGCAAAACCTGACAGCATCGAGTTGCCCAAGGCGCACACCGTGGCGGCACCGGCGGCGATCATGCAGGTCAGCCGGTCGCCATTACGGGCGTAGAAATTCAACACATGGCGGTAGCCGAAAATCCGCACCAGGCGGTTGGCTGCAAGCAATACCCCGGCCTGGGCCAGGGTGATGCCAAAGGCCTGGGATTCCATGGGCAGCAGCAAGTAGAGCAACACATCACTGGGCAGGCATAACGCGAGGGTCAGTGCGGCACGTCGGGAGGTGGTATCAGCAGTGCGTAGAGCCAGGCTGGACATAAATCTGAAACATCCCGAAATATTCAGGCCGCCACGTTAGCGTTGCCGCCGCGTGTTTTACAAGGGCTAAACCTTGTGTTTATACGGCAACAAGCGCAACCCACTGGCCACACTGCCCACCAGCGCAAACCCACAGCCCAGCCACAGCGCGTATTGCGGGCCGCTGCCCAGGGAGAGGTGAAAGCAGAACGCCACCAACGACGCCCCCAGCGTTTGCCCCAGCAAACGTGAAATCGCGACGATGCCACTGGCCCCACCGCTGCGGGCCAACGGCGCGCTGGTCATGATCGCCTTGAGGTTGGGTGACTGGAAAAAGCCGAAACCGGCGCCGCACAAGGCCATGCGCCAGCCAATATCGAAGGCGCTGGCGCCGCTGCCCAAGGTCGCCAACGCCGCCATGCCCGCGCTGAGCATCAGCAAACCGATGCCGCACAACAGGCCCAGCGACACACGATCCGCCAGCCGCCCCGCCACCAGGGCCATTACCGCCACCACGGCAGGCCACGGCGTCATCAAAAAACCGGTTGCCACCTGGCTGTGCCCCAGCACCGCCTGCAACAGAAACGGCAGCGATACAAAGGCCAGGCCCTGGGCGCTGAACGCACAGATGGCCGTGAGAGAAGACAGCGCAAACACCGGGCGCTTGAACAAGTCCACGGCCAGCATCGGCGCCGGGTGACCGGCTTCACGGCGCAACAGCAATGCGCCGCACACCATCGCCAGCGCAATCAAACCGAGGGTCAGTGTGCCTTGGGCGCCATGCACCGCCGTGCCCAGGCCCAGCACCAACAGCGCGAACAGACCAGCACACAACAGCGCCGAAAACCGATCGAACGCGTGACCGGTCAACGGCAGTGTCGGCAATGACCGCAGGCCCAGCCCCAGGGCCAGCAGCCCCAGCGGCACGTTGATCAGGTACAGCCAATGCCAGCTCGCCACCGACAGAATCGCCGACGCGGCGGTCGGCCCCAGCGTGAAGGCCAACCCCACCACCAGCGAGTTATAGCCCAGGCCGCGCCCGAGCATTTTTGACGGGTAGATATGCCGCAACAACGCCGTGTTGACACTCATCACCGCCGCCGCCCCGAGCCCTTGGGCCACCCGCGCGGCAGTCAGGGTGAGCAAAGAACCGGCCAACCCGCAAAACAGCGACGAGACAATAAACAGCAGCAAGCCGCCGAGGTACACGCGCCGGTGGCCCAGCACATCACTGAGCGACGCGAACGGCAGCACCGTGGCGATAATCGCCAACTGGTAGGCGTTCACCACCCAGATCACCGAGGCCGAATCAGTGCCGATACCTTGTGCCAGCGTCGGCAGCGCCGTATTGACGATGGCGGTGTCCAGGGTTGCCATGCCAATGCCCAAAGACAAGGCGATCACCGCCGGCAAGCGTTTATTGGAAGGCAGCCCATCGGCAACAGAAGACATGAACAATCCGCACAGGTGACAAAGGCCCTTAGATTAAGGGTTGCGCGAATTTTTTTCAGTGGCCGATTACCTGGCTGTCCGAATTTTCATGTTTGGATGGCTAAGACTATCCAGACCTTCGCTGCGAACGGGGCTGTAGTGGAGAACTGGCTTGTTGTGGCGAGCGGGCTTGCCCCGCGTTGGGCTGCGAAGCGGCCCCAAAACCTGGCTGACCAGGTCCGTCAGGAATACCCGAGGTGGCTTCACTGGGAGTGCTTCGCACTCCAACGCGGGGCAAGCCCGCTCGCCACAGGGTCAACGATCAACTCACTGCCTAACCACCCGGCCAGGTATTCACCGGCCTGGGCCACTCCCGCCTCTTCACCCAGGCGCGCCACCAGAAACTCGCACAGCCCGGCAAAGCTGCCGTCGGCCTGCAGGTGCAACACGGCCTCAAGCTCCAACGCACTGACCTGACGTAAACGTGAGGTGTACTGACGCCGCCACACTAACAATCCACCTGCCTGTTCCAGCATCATTGCCTGCGGCGCAAGCGCGTCTTGCCACAGTGCCGACCAGATAGCCTCAGCATTGGTAGTCAGCCCATGGCAGCGCAACGACGGCGTCAGGCGCAAAACGGCGCTGTCCCAATCCAGCTCGGCCAGGGCTTGCAACGGCAAGGGCGTCGCATCGGCGGCGACAAACGCCTCATTCAGCGCCGACTCGATCCAGGCCAGTTCATGCACATCCGGGTTATTCGGCAATACGGTCTTCAAGGTCGCGTAAAACCCTTCGGGATACGCATCCAGGGTCCAGGCATGCGGGGGTTGCTGGTCGATATGGGTAATGCTGGCCGCCAGAAACGCCTCCTCGCCCAGCCAACGTCGCACAATCGGAAACGCCTGTTCCAGGCAACCCACCAGCTGCGCGCGATAGTTGTTCTGGTACACCGCCAGGCCTGCGTGCCGGTCGCCCAACAGTCGGGCCGAATCATCCGACGCACTCACCAGCCACGTGTGAAATGCCTGCTGCCACTGCGCCAGGTTCATTGCGCCAGCCCCAAAGCCCGCGCCATTGACAGCTCCTCAAGCAATTCGGCCAGCGGCGGGATGGCATCATCGCGCTCAATCATCGTGGCCACCGGCCCGATTAGCGCTATGGCCTTGGCATACAAATCCCAAACCCCGGCGCACACCGGGCTGTCGTGGCTGTCGATCAACAGCTCACGGCCCTGGCTATGGCCGGCCAAGTGAATCTGGCGCACGCGCTCAGCGGGAATGCCTTCGAGAAAGGCCAGGGCATCAAAGCCATGATTGCTGGCACTGACAAACACATTATTGACGTCCAGTAGCAACTCGCACCCCGTGCGCTCGGCCATAGCGGCGATAAATGCGCATTCGCTCATGCTGGCACCGTCAAACGCCAGGTAGCTGGACGGGTTTTCCACCAGCAGCGTGCGGCCCAACACCTCCTGGGCCTGGTGGATATTGGCGCAAACGCGGTCCAGAGCCTCGTCCGTATAGGGCACCGGCAACAAATCGTGGGCATTGAACCCCCCGCTGCGCGACCAACTCAGGTGGTCGGAGACAAACAGCGGCTCCACCTCATCCACCAGCGCTTTGAGACGCCGCAGGTACTCCGGGTCCAGCCCTTCGGCCGTGCCGATCGACATCGACACCCCGTGCAGCGCCACCGGGTAACGCTCGCGAATCTGGCGCAGGATGTGCCGTGGTTGCCCACCTGCGACCATAAAATTCTCAGAAATCACTTCGACAAAATCCACGGGCACCAAGGTTTCCAGGAAGTCGCAGTAATGCTCCTTGCGCAGCCCCAGGCCATAGCCGGAAAAGCGCGGGTTAAATGTCGGCATCATCGGTACTCCAGCAAAAACTGTGGCGAGGGAGCTTGCTCCCGCTCGGCTGCGCAGCAGTCGCCCGTTTCTGGAGGCGCTGCACAAGCAAGCTTGCTCGCCACAGGAAGGCGTTATTTCGGCTCAGTCAACGTGCCACCGGCCTTGAGGCATTCAGACGGCGTCTTGACGATCACGCCCTCGCCCTTGCAACTGTTGAGGCCCTTGCAGTCGTGCTTGGCGGTGGCGCACAGGCTTTCGCCCTTGCAACTGTTGACGCCGTAGCATCGGCCGGGCTTTTCCTGCTGGTCGGCGGCGCTGGCGGCACTGGCGAATGACGCCGACGCCATGGCAATCAGGGCGGCGGCGGCGGCGAGGCTCAGACGGGATTTAAGTGCAGTGTTCATGGTTATTTCCTTTTGAGGTCTTGTGTGGGGTGAGAGGGATTATTTGATAACGGAAGCCGCGTCTTCGATGACCTTCGCCACAGCCTCAGGCTGGGAGATGTACACCAAGTGGCTAGCCTTGATTTCGGTGACCTTGGAACCCGCGCGCTGGTACATCCAGCGTTGCAGCGCGGGGCTGAGCGCACGGTCTTCGGTGGACACCACGGCATACGTCGGCTTCTTGTGCCACGCCGCCGCCCACACGGTGCCGCCGAACAAGGCGGTGGTAGCCGGCACTTGGGAGGCGGCCATGAAGTCGGTGCGGTTGGGGGTCAGGTCGGCGGCAAAATCGGCGTTGTATTTGCTGCGATCAAAGAACAGGTGGCCGTCGCGACTCTGCTTGATGTCATCGCTGGGCGCCGGCATCGAGCCGATCAACTGGGCCATGTTCTCGCCCACTTCCGGCTGCAGCGCCGAGACGTAGACCATCGACTTGACCTTGTCGCGGTCGCCGGCAATCGAGATCACCGCGCCACCGGAACTGTGGCCCACCAACACCACGGGGCCGACTTGTTGCTCCAGCACTTCACGTGCCTCGGCCACATCCGCCGCGAGGTTTTCGTGGCCCTGGTGCACCACGGTGACCTTGTAGCCCTTGTGAATCAGGATGTCGTGCACCACACGCCAGCCGGAACCGTCGACAAACGAGCCGGGCACGATCACCACACTTTTGCCGGTGCCGGGCTGCGGTGTATCGGCCGCCTGGGCCAGCACGGGGACAGTCAGGGCCATGGCCATGGCCAAAGAAGAAAGCATGCGCATCGGGTATCTCCATCAGGGTTGTTAAGGTTTGCCGAACAGCCGGCGATCCAGCGACCACGCCCCGCCGCCATAGGCCAGCAGCGGCAGCAACAGGCCCGCCCAGGTCAGGTGCGTCGGCCAGGCGGGGTATACGAACACCTCGATCACCAGGGTCATGCCCAGCAGCGCGGCGGCCGCCGGGCGCGTCAGCAGGCCCACTAGCAGCAACAGCGGAAACAGGTGTTCGGCGTAGGTCGCCAGGTGCGCGGCCCAGTCCGACGGGATCAGCGGCAAGGCGTATTCCGAACGGAACAAGGTGTAGGTCGACGGTTTGAGGCTCATAAATCCGCTGACCTTGGTGCGTCCCGACAGGAAGAACACCGCTGCGATGCCCAGCCGGGCCACCAGCAACAGCAGCGCTTGGGGCAACAGGCGCTGGATCACGGCTGTTCCGTCAGGCTGCCGAAGCCTTTGGGCGTCTTGATCTGGGTGCAGGTGCCCTTGTCGACCAATACCCAGGCGTTGCCCTGGTAATCGGCGGTGGCGGTACCGGCGCACGAGGTGCCTTTACCGGCAGCGCAGTCGTTGGCACCGGCGAGGGCGACGCCGAAGCATTTTTCCTGGGGCTTGGCGTCGTCGGCATGGGCCATCGCCGCAAAGGCGCTGAGGGACAGGGCGAAAGTGGCCGCAAGGGCCGCGTAGGGTCGCTTCATCGGTGGATCTCCTGGCTTGACTGAGTGTGGCCAGGGCGCGTGTGGCGGTGGGTGACCGCCTGCGCCAGCTGGTGAACAGAGTTAAAGCCAGGCGTGTATCCGCTCTGTGTCGCCGACACGCCAGAACGTCATGCCGATGTATCAAGGTGGTGCGGGGATACTTTGTAATACAAAGCCAATAAACCACCGCCAAATCGCCAGCGTTTTAGTCGGCATCCCGAACGACACAATTAGAAATATTCGTGTTTCCGAACGAAGGCATTCGCTGGTCGCCAACGACCCTAAAAATCACCATAAATTTCATATGGTTGTTGTCATCTTTGGTACATGCCAACTGGCATACATTCTGCTTTATCAGGGTTTCTGGTAATAAAATGTTTCAGCTTTGCGACAGTCTCATCCTCCGGGACATGCGCTGTGATACGCCCATAACAACGACTACGCCCCAAAGGAGGGCGGCCTTTCCAACGTTTTGATCGACATCAACTTTCCAAGACTGCTGCTGCACATCTGTACCCCAAAAAGGGCGAATGGCCTGATCGCCAATAACAAGCCCGACTATAAAAAGGACGATTTGATGAGCTCGAGCAAGAACCACGCGGTGTCCTTGATGGACGCCGATCACCCGACCCCGGCAGCCGCCGAGAATGTCCTGGGCTTTGGCCCCTTCCTGTTACTGGCCAGGCAGCACGTGCTGCTGCGTAACGGCGAGCCGGTCAGCCTGGGGAGTCGCGCCCTCTACCTGTTGATCGCCCTGGCGACCCGCGCCGGTGAATTGCTGGAGAAGACCGAGCTGATCGCCTTCGCCTGGCCCAAGGTGGTGGTGGAGGAATGCAACCTGCGTGCACAGATCGTCGCATTGCGCCGGGCACTGGGCGACGATGGCAACTTCAGCTATATCGTCACCGTGCCGGGGCGTGGTTATCGCTTTGTGGCGCCGGTGACCGTGCAAACCGCCGGCGAAGAAAGCCTGCCGGTGCTCTGCGCACGCACCGAGGAGCCCGCGCCGCCAGTGCCGTCCTGCGAGGTCATCGGCCGTGACAGCTTGATTTCAAGCCTTGCCGAGCAGTTGCTCAGCCAGCGCTTCGTCACCCTCACCGGCCCCGGCGGCATCGGCAAGACAACCGTGGCCACCGCCGTGGCGCAGCGGCTGGCGCATGAATCCAAGCTCGAAACCTGCTTCGTCGACCTGGCGCCCGCCACCAGCGGGCAATGGGTGGCCGGTATGCTCGCCAGCGCCCTGGGGATCCAGACCGTCAGCACTGAACCGCTGCCGACCATCGCCGCCGCCTTGGCCGAACGCCGTCTGCTGCTGGTACTGGACAACTGCGAACACGTACTGCCGGCCGCCGCCGACGCGGTGGAGACCCTGCTGCGCTGCGCCCCACAATGTTATGTACTGACCACCAGCCGCGAACCACTGCGCGCCGACGGTGAGCGGGTGCATGATTTGGCGCCACTGGAAGTGCCCGACGAAGGCACCCGCCTCAACGCCAGTGAGGCAATGGCCTGGTCCGGCGTGCGCCTGTTTGTCGAGCGCGTGCGCGCCCTCGACCCCGACTTTGTGTTCAACGACACCGACGTGGCAGCCGTCTGCGCCATCTGCCGCAAACTCGACAGCAACGCGCTCGCCATCGAAATCGCCGCGGCCCGGGTACGGACCTTTGGCGTCCAGGACCTGGTCGGCCTGCTTGACGGCAGTTTCCGCCTGCAAATGACCGGCCGACGCACCGCCCTCGCCCGCCATCGCACCCTCAGTGCCACGCTGGACTGGACCTACTCGATGCTCAGTGGTGACGAGCAGGCCATGTTGCGCCAACTGGCGGTGTTCACTGGCTCCTTCACCCTGGATGCGGTCAAGGCCATGACCGCCAGCAGCAGCCTGGACCCACGCAACGCCCTGCCGTTGCTCGAAAGCCTGATGGACAAATCGCTGCTGATCGCCGGTGAGGCGCAGTTGCTCAAACGCTATCGCCTGCTGGAAACCACCCGCGCCTATGCCCTGGAAAAGCTCGAAGAACACGGCGAAGTCAATGCCACCAGCCGACGCCACGCCCACTATGCCCTCGGCGTATTGCAAGAAGCCGGGCAAACCCTGGACGGCCTGTCGCCAGACACCTGGATCGCCCTCTACGGCCCCGAAAGCAGCACCATTCGCTCGGCTCTGGACTGGGCCTATTCCGCCAGCGGCGAGCTGCCCCTGGCCATCGAACTGACCCTGGGCGGCGTGCCGTTATGGTTGCGCCTGTCGCGGGTCAGTGAATGCCGAACCTGGGTCGACAAGGGCCTGGCCAGCGACGCCGTTGCACCCTTGGCCGTGCGTCAGCGCATGCTGCTGCAAACCGCCCTGGCCAGCGTACTGATGCTGACCTACGGCACCGGCGCGGAAATGCGCGAAGCCTGGCGCCAAGTCCGCGATGATGCCCGCGACCTGGGCGATGCCGAACACAAAATGCGCGCCTTGTGGGGCCTGTGGACCGACCGCTGCGGCTGCAACCAATACACTGAAGCCCTGGAACTGGCCGAGCGTTATATCGCCCTCAACAGCGGCGGTAATCAGCAATTGCTCGGCAAACGCATGCGCGCCGTGGCGCTGTTTCATATGGGCGACCTGCTGGGCGCGCGGCAAAACATCGATGAAGCGCTTGGCTCGCCGTCGGCACCGCGCTCGCACATCATCGACGTGCATTTTGACCAACGCATTGCCGCCCGTTGTCTCAAGGCCAAGGTGCAATTGCTCGAAGGCGACGTCGACCCGGCGCTGCGCCTGATCGCCAGCTGCGTCGACGATGCCATCAGCCTCGACCACCCCGCCACCCTCTGGTACACCCTGTGCCTGGGCGCACTGCCGCTGGCGCTATTGGCGTCCAACCTGCCGCAGGTGCGCTATTACCTGGGCCTGCTGCAAAGCAGCACTACGCTCCAGGACTTGCCGATCTGGCGGCAATTTCGCCTGTGCTTCGAGAACATCCTGCTGATCCGCGAGGGCTCACCGGAAACGGGCGTGCCGCAACTGGGTGAAGCCTTGCAACACCTGCAAAGCCAGGGCGACAGCCAGCTCTACAGCCTGCTGCGCTGTGAATACGCCTTGGGCCTGGCGCGCCTGGGCCTGGAAAAACTGGCTTTGGAGGTGTTGGAAGATACGCTGCAATTGGCGATTGGCCATCATGAGCGCTGGTTTGTGCCGCAGATGTTGCGGATCAAGGCGCAACTGATCTTGCGCCAAGGTCACTATGGTTCGGTTGACAAGGCCAAGGTGCTACTGCGCCAGGCGTGGGTGGATGCGCAGTTGGCGGGGGCGCATTTTTGGCGGGCGCAGATTGCTGCTGACTTGGCGCGGTTGCAGGAACCTAAGTTGCGGATTGCTGCGTTGCCGCGGTTTCAGCATCGGTGATGGGGTGGGTATATATCCGTCATTTGGGTAACGGCTGAGTGGTGTGTTGGGTCAGATCAGGCGGGCGGCGACCAGCCAATCCGCCACGGCCTGGAATGAGGCGTCGGGCACCGGGTCACCGGGTACGGTTCTGCGCGCAATCTCCGCCGCCAAGGCCCGGTCCGGCGCATGCGGGATGCCTAAATCGTAAGCCTCCTGCAACATCAGCAACGCCTCCTCCGGCGCGGCGCGGCAGACAATCACTGGCACCGGCGTTTCGCCGCGCACATAGCGCACGCCGATCACCCAGCCATCGGTAGTCCCGATCATCATCGACGCACGGCCCAACCCCAGCTTGGTCGCAAGTGCCTGCATTTCATTGCGCTGGCGCCGGCGCTCGCTCTTAATCAGCGGGTCGCCGTCGATGTCCTTGCGTTCACGTTTGGTTTCGCTGCGGGTCATTTTCATGTCGCGGCCGAACAGCCAACGCTGCATTAACACGTCAACGGCGCCCACGGTGATAAAGGCGCACAGCACGGTAAACACCAGCGGCTTGAGCACCAGGAAAAACGTCGACTCCATGCATTCGGCGCCACAGCGCGAAGACTCCATCAGCGCCTGCAGCGCGTGCTTGCCGACCACATAGAACGCAATCGCCAACACGTGCACCTTGACCAACCCCTTGATGAACTCCACCAGGTTACGCAGGGCGAAGATCTTCTTCATGCCCTCTGCCGGGTTGATGCGCTTGAACTCCGGCTTGATCGGGTCCACCGAGAACACAAAGCCGCGCATGGTGATGATATTGGTCAGGATCACCACCCCGGTGGTCACCGCCATCACTGGCAGGGTAATACCGATGATCAACTGCTCGGCATGGTCCAGCACCCGCGGCCACACGGTGGCGAACGGCTCGATATAGATCTGCGCGGTCAGGTCGATCAGCGCCGTCACCTGGGCCATGGCCCGTGGCGCCAGAATCGAGATGCACAGGGTGCAGAACAAAATGACCATGCCCGACACCAGGTCCTGGCTCTTGGCGACCTGGCCTTTCTTGCGCGCGTCGCTGAGTTTTTTGTCCGTTGCCGGCTGGGATTTCTCTTCGCTGGTATCGGCCATGGGCTACTCCATGCCCGCCAGGGTTTTAAGCAGCTCGACGGTGCCACGAAACTCGGCCAGTTGGTCGAGCATCAGCGGGATCAAAAAGCCGATGTAGATCACCATCAGAATCGAGAAAAACAGGTTTTTCACCGGCAACGACAAGTCGAAAATATGCAGGTTCGGCGCCATCCGCGACAGGTACGCAAGCATCAAGTCGGTGACCAGCATCGCGATCAGCAACGGCGAGACCATCAGCACGCCAACCCGCATGATCTGGTCGAGGATCGACAGCACCGCCAGCAACGCGGAGCTGGCAAATACCGGCGTAAATGCGGTCACCGGCCATAACTGGTAACTGTGGTAATAGCCGTCGACCATCAGGATAAAACCGCCGGACATAAAGAACAGCGTGATCAGCATCACCGTGAGCAAGGTCGACATCACACTCGACTCGCCGGTGGACAGCGGGTCCACCAACTGCGCCATGGTCGAGCCGCGTTGCAGGTCGATCAACTCCCCCGCCACTTCCGCCGCCCAGAACGGAATGCCGAATAGCAGGCCGATAAGGATCCCGATCAAGAACTCCTTGATCAGCAAGCCGGCGATAAACACGCTGCTGTGTTCGGGCATGTGGGTCAGCGCATCGAACACCGGAAAGAACATCGGGATGGAAATCGCCACGGCCACACAGCCGCGAATCATGCCGGTGAGGCCCAGGCGGTTAAACGCCGGGGTGATCACCACCACGCCCATGGCTCGACAGGCGGCGAGCGAGGCAGAACTGATCACCGGATAGGCGACTTCCAGGAACTGCGCGGTCAGGCTGGCATCCATGGGCGGTCAGCGCGTCCACATCGGGAAGTTGTCCAGCACCTGGCCACCCAGTTCCGCGACTTGCCCGGCCAATACCGGGCCGAGAAACACGATGGTCAGCAATACCGCCACCAGCTTTACCACCTGCGGCAGGGTCTGGTCCTGGATCTGCGTCAGCGCCTGGAACAGCCCTACGCTCAAACCCACGATAATCGCCACGCCCAGCGCCGGCGCCGAGAGCATCAGCACCGTCATCAGTGCCTGTTTCATCAATGACAGGAACACATCCTGGCCCATGGGTCGTGCCTCAGCCGTAACTCAGAATCAAACCGTGCATCAAGCGCGACCAGCCGCTCAAGGACACGAATAAAAAGATCTTCAGCGGGATCGAAATCAGGTTCGGCGAAACCATCGACATGCCCATCGCCATCAGCACGTTGGACACCAGCAAGTCCACCACCAGGAATGGGATATAGAGCAAAAAGCCGATCTCGAAGGCCCGCGTCAGTTCCGAACTGACGAACGCCGGAATCAACACCACCAGGTCATCGTCGCGCAAGTCGGCCCGCGCCTCCGGCGACCAGATGGTCTCGGTGGCCTGCACAAAAAAACCGCGCTCGGACTCGTTCGCAAAGCGCTTCAAATGCGCCTGCAAGGGCGGGCGCAGCGCATCGCCCAGATCCTTGAGCTGCTCCACATGCTCGATATTAAGGTCGCGGCCCTCCACTTGCCGGTACATGTCACCAATCAACGGCGTGGTCACATACACCGAGAGGATCAGCGCGATGCCGTACAGCACCAGGTTCGGCGGGGTCTGCTGCACACCGAGGGCGTTGCGGATCAGGAACAGCACCACCGAGATCTTCATGAAACCGGTGAGTGTCACCACCGCCAACGGGATCAGCCCGATCGTCGCAACGACCAGGATGATCTCGATCAGGTTGGGCTGATAACCGGTCATGGGGTGGCGAAACTCAGCAGGCGCACACCCAGGCCGTCACCGATTTTCACCAATTGGCCCTGGCCGACACGGCGCCCGTTGACCATCAAATCGACGCTGTCCACGCCGGGTGTATTGAACTGCAACAAGCTGCCGGCGCCCAGTTCACGCAGTTGCGCCAGGGTCAATTCCAGGCTGCCGACCTGGCACACCAGTTTGAGCGGCAGATCATCCAGGGCCGCAGCCGCATCAACATCAGTCATCGTGTTCTCCATCTGCAAAAGAGGTGCTTGCAAGGCTTCCTGCAAGCGCAAGACTTCACCCTGGTATTGGCAGCGGGCCTGCAGGCGACCCGCCAGCTCCAGCAGCAAACCCGGGCCGGGTTCGAGCATCAGCACATCGCCGGGGCGCAGGCTGCGCAGCTCACCGAGGCTCAAGTGCTGCTGCCCGGCCAGCAGCGCCAGGCTCTGGCGCAGGTCGGGCAATGGGTCCGGCTCAAGCTGGGCGTGTTGATCCAGCAACTGCGCCAACAACACGGCGGCGCCTTCGCTCAGGTCCAGTTGCGCGTGCGTGGCAGGCTGGTTGGCGAAGGACAATTCCAGCGCCAGGTGCAGCGCATAAGGCTGTTGGTCTTGCGGCGCTTCGAGCAATTGCAGCGGCTGACCCAGCAGCGGTTCGAGACGCTCGATCAGGTCCAGTACCGCCAGTTCCAGCAGCAATGCACGCGGCAGCGCCGGCAGCAGTTGCACGTCAAACTGCAACGCCAGCGGCACCAACACCTGCTCCAATGCCGCAGCCGACAGCCGCAAACGCACTGGCGCGCGACCAAGCAACAGCAGCACCTCGCGTGCCGCATCAAGCGGCTGCGGTTCAGCGGCCCAGTTCACGCGCAGGTCTTGCCCGGCGCAGCGGCCCCGCCAGGCGCGGCGGCGCCGGTGCAGTTGGTTATGCAGCGCCAGCAAGGCCGGGTCGTAGTGCGTCAACCATGGCGACAGCGGGTCGGCAAGGGCTGCAATCATGTGCCGGTGCCTTCATCACGCAGTTCACCGACGCGGCGCTCATCGCTTTCACGCCCTTCCAGCAGGCTCTGCCAGGCATCGGACTGACGCTGGCGGCTCAGGCGTTCCTGGCGGAACAGGTCGCGCTCACGCTCCTGGCTTTGCAGGGTGGTGGACACGTGGCTCACGTCGTTTTCCAACTGCTGCTGGTCATCCGACAACCCACGCAAACGGTCCTGAGCCGCCTGCCAACTGGCTACCGACAAGCCCTCGGTGAGCGAGGCGTACACCTGACGGGCTTCCTCGGCAATTGCCTCACGGTGCAGGCGCAGTTGCTCCTTGGCATCGGTCAACACGCCATGGGTCTGCTCGCAGCGTTGCTGCTGGGCGGCCAGTTGGCTGGCAGCACGTTGTTCGCGCAGTACCCGCAAGGTTTGCAGGGTGCGCAGTTGGTCGGTTTTCATTGGGCGTTCTCCTTTCTAATGCCAGCGACTACCGTTTCCGGATCAGCGAAGATCGACTGTGGGAGCTGGCTTGCCTGCGATAGCGGTGTATCAGTCACAACAGGGCTGACTGACCCACCGCTATCGCAGGCAAGCCAGCTCCCACAGGGTTTTGCGTGTATCTCGATTGCGCGGCTCATGCCAACACCTGGCGCATGTGCATCAGGGTCTGTTCCAGGTTGCTGGGCTCGCCCGCGTTCTGGCGCAGGAATGCTTCGATGGCGGCGTGGCGTGCAATGGCTTCGTCCGCCAGCGGGTCGCTGCCGGCGGAGTACTCGCCCACACGGATCAGCATTTCGATTTCGCCGTAGCGCGCCATCAGCTCACGGATTCGCATGGCCAGGCGCTTGTGCTCCTCCCCGGCGACCTGCTCCATCAAGCGGCTGCGACTGCGCAGCACGTCCACCGCCGGGAAGTAATTGCGCTGGGCCAACTCGGCGCTCAGGGCGATATGCCCGTCGAGGATCGAACGCGCTTCCTCGGCCACCGGGTCGCTGGCGGCATCGCCTTCGGTAAGCACGGTGTAAAGCGCGGTAATACTGCCGGTAGGGCCGGGGCCGGCGCGTTCGAGCAGCCGTGGCAA
This sequence comes from Pseudomonas sp. B19125, assembly GCF_044218855.1. Lineage (NCBI taxonomy): Bacteria > Pseudomonadati > Pseudomonadota > Gammaproteobacteria > Pseudomonadales > Pseudomonadaceae > Pseudomonas > Pseudomonas sp. B19125. Next base: position 2,974,697 of record NZ_CP162589.1, on the reverse strand, counting down.
CGCCGAGAAGAACGACGGCGGGTAACCGCGACGGGTCGGTGGCTCGCCCACGGCCAGGCCAATTTCGCGCTGGGCGCGGGCAAAACGCGTGAGGCTGTCCATTAGCAGCAATACATTGCGGCCTTGGTCGCGGTGGTATTCGGCCAGGGTGGTGGCGACGAACGCGGCACGTACACGCTCGGCCGCCGGGCGATCCGAGGTGGCGACCACCGCCACCGTGCGCGCGCGCGCCTGGGCATCGAGTTGCACGTCGAGCAACTCACGCACTTCCCTGCCCCGCTCGCCGATCAGGCCGATCACAATCACATCGGCTTCGCTGTTGCGGATGATGCTGGCAAGCAGCGACGATTTGCCCACGCCTGGCTCGCCAAAGATGCCCATGCGTTGGCCCTGGGCCAAGGTCAGCAAGCCGTCGATGGAGCGGATGCCCAAGGCCATGGAGCGCACGATCAGCTGCCGCGAAAACGGTGCCGGAGGCTCGGTGTGCAGCGGATAGCTTTTCAGGGCCAGAGTCGGTGGCAGGCCATCACCGTCGAGAAAATCGCCCATAGGGCTGATCACACGCCCCAACTGCGCATCACCGACCGCCACGCCGAGGGTTTCGCCGGTGGCGGTGATCTGCGTGCGGGTCGACAACCCTTCCATCGAGCCGATGGGCGACAGAATCGCCTCGTCACCATCAAAACCAATGACCTCGGCACTCAAGCTGCGGCTGCTGCCGGGATCGCGCAATTGGCACAGCTCACCAATGCTCGCACCGGCCACACTGGCGCGCAGCAGCACGCCGCGAATGCTCAGCACGGTGCCGTGCATTGGTCGCGGGCGCGCCTGGGCCAGGCGCTCAGTCAGGCGTGGCAGCAACTGCTCCAGGTTCATGCCACACCTTCTTCGGCAAAGGGCAGCAAGCTGCGGCGCAGGGTTTGCAATTGCGCTTCCAGGCCCAGCTCCACCGAGCCGGCCGGGCTGCTGAGGCGTGCCTGGCCGGCGCCAAGCTGTTCATCGGCGTCCACTGCAAGCGCCAAGCCTTCAAGCTTAAGGCGTTGGCGCAATGCGTCGACCTCGGCGGGTGGCACCCACAGGGTCAGTGCCTGGTCCTGGCGAAACGCGCTCAAGGCTTGGCGGGTGCAGCGCACGACGCGCTCGGCGTTATCCAATTCGCCCAGCACTTCACGCACGATGCCCAACGCCAAATCGGCCAGCGAAGTCTCCAGGCTGCTCAGGTAGTACTGCACCTGGGATTGGGTCTGCACCAGCAATTGCGCGACCTGCTCGGCACCGGCCTGCCGGGCGCTTTCAAAGCCCTCGGCGCGGGCGGCGTGCAGCCACTGGTCGCTGTCGGCCTTGATCTGTTCGGCCTGGTCTTTGGCCGCTTGCAGGAAGGCAAAACCGTCGGTCCACAACGCGGCTTCTTCGGCCCGCAAAATACGCGCAGCCGGACGGCTCGGTAGTTCATTCATGGGGCAACCTCCTCGGCCAGCAGGCAAGCAGCGGCGGCCTGGACGATTTCCAGGTCACGCGGCACGCGTGCGCTGTAGCCCTGGGGAAAGTCAAAACGCAAGCGCAGCCAGCCTTGCCAGTCAGCGTGCTGGGCCTGCAGCCAGGCGGCGACACAGCCAAGGCCGTCACGGTCGATGGCTTCGATCAACTCGACCGGTTCACGCAGCAGATCCGCCGCGCCCCCCAGTTGGCGCAGAGCCAGGGCGGCCACAAAGACCTCGGCGCCGAGGCCTTCACGCAGCTCATTGACCACCTCGCGGCGGATCTCACGGCTCAAGGTTGCGCCGTGCCAGATAGCCCCGCATAACCTCGGCAGGCGCGCAAATTGCGCGGGCGACAGCAGCAACACCGGCAGGTCGGCCGCCAACGGCGTGACCAATTGCTCGATCGGCGCCAACTGGTAGTGCTTGACCAGCAACTGCTGCAGGCGCGGGCGAAAACGTGGCTGGGCCTGCATGGCCTGCAACACGTCATCTGGCAGCTCAGCGGCAAAACACGCGCCCAGGCTAGGCCCGCGCACAAACTGCAAAGGCTCGGCGATCAACCCCTGCCAGCGTTCGAATAAACTCATTCACCCTCCTTGAGCTCATACAGCGCCTGGGACTGGCGCCGCGCCCACTGCTGGCGTGCCAATACACCGAGGGCGCCAAGCGCAATCAGCAACAACGTGCCGAACATGAAACGCGCCTGAGGCACGTTGTCTTCCAGCATCCACAAGCCCATAAAGCGCGCCAGCCGTGGTTGTGCCGGGTTCTGGCTGATGGCGACAGCCGCCTTGATCGCCGTGACCGAAACGCCTTCGTAGCTCAGGCCGGAAATGCCGTTGGCCACCAGCGTCTTGATCTGCGGGATCAGCGTATTGATGTCGGTACCCGGGTCGTAACGCACCAGTACCGAGGCCGACGAGGGTGAAATCACGCGTTTGAGCAGGTCGTTATCGGGCAGCACCACATGAACGCGCGCGGCGACGATGCCGTCGATCTGCGACACCGAATGCGAGAGCTCCTCGCTCAGCGCATAGATCATCTGCGCGCGCTCCTGCACCGGCGACGACACCAGGCCGTTGCCCTTGAACACTTGGCCCATATTGGAAAAGCTCTGTTGCGGCAGGCCGGCGTTGTCGAGCAGCGTCATGGCTTCGGCGAAACGCTCCTCGTCGACCACCACTTTGAGCTGGCCGTTGTCCTGGGTCTTGCGCTCCGCCGGGATACCACCGCGCAGCAGCACCGCGACCATGGCGTTGGCATCGCGCTCGCTGAGGTTGGTATAGAGGTCGGTGTTGCACGCCTGCAACAGACTGGCCAGCAGGCCGATCAGCAACAGACGCAGGGCGCGGTTTGGGCTTGGCATGGCGTTATTGACCCTTGAGCAGCGTGTTGGCGGAGCCGGAAATCTGCGTTGCACCGCGCACCACCATCTGGGTTTCGATGGAGTAGTCGAACATCTTGCCCAGGGAATGGACGATCTGGTCGACCTGCTGCTCGCCGACTTTTTTTCCCGACTCAGCCTGGGGAGAAGCACTGGCCGTGCGGATTTCGGCCTGCGCGGGTGGCGGCGCCGAGGGGTTGTTGGTGAGCAAATCCGCACGCTCGGAGAACGCTCGCGAACGGTCGATAAAGCTGTTCATGCGCTCCATCAAGCCCGAACCGATCTGGTGCGGGCTGGCGCCCTCGGGCATGCCCTTGGCGGTGTTGGCCATGTGTTCGAACAGGTTCTGCGAGGCCCCGGCGGGCCCCGCACCGGCGGACGGCGGCAAGGCCGTGGCGCCGGCGGCGAGACTGATAGTCATAGGGGCCTCCTACTCGTCGTCGTCATCGGACATGGCGTCGTTCAGCAGTTCCTGCATCTTCGGCATGATGATGAACTGGCCGCCGATGGTGACGGCCTGGGTGATCAACGCATCGTTGAATTTGGCGTCGTCGGCGTCCGAGGTGTCCGCCGGTTTGTCGGCGGCCTTGGCGTTATCCACCGCGGCATTGAACTTGGCTTCAGGGCTGGCGCCACCGGGGGCGAGGTTGCTGTCTACGGCCGTTACGGACATGGTGCTGCTCCTTTACTGGGTTGGGGTTTCGGTACTGACTTGCGCGCCGCGAAACACCCGCACACCCCGCTCGCGGGCCACCGGGGCGGCCACGGCGTTGGGTTGCAGGTGATCGACGTGCTGTTGCACCAGCGCCAGGTACGGCGGTGGCCCGGACACGAACACTTCATCGCCTTCGGGGCCATTGCGCATCGACAGCTGCTGGCCGAACACATCAAGGGTGTTGAGGTAAGCCTGCAATTGGTCGAGGTTCAATGCGCTGGCCTTGAACAGTTTTGTGCCGATCTCATCGTTGGCGTTGAGGTACAGAAGGTTGCCGTCGAAGTACCAGGTCAGGCCGTTGGTGTTGCACAGGGTTTGCAGGAACTCACCGGCGCTGGCGGCGCGAATCGTGCTGCGTGCCTTGCCGCGCACCTTGTCCGAGAGCACCACGGGGATGTCGAGGTTGTGGCCGAACTCTTCCAGTGCGCCGCGCACATCCTGGTCGACCAACACGTAGGCATAGGGTTTGGAAAACCATTCGGGCGCTTCGGCCGCGTGGGCCAAACTGGCGCCGAACAGGCATAGGATGGCCATGAAAAATATGCTTACATGGCCTGCGCCTTCGCCCGACGAGTTGTGACGATGACCAAGAATTTCCTGCTTGCCAGTACCCTGCTGTTGGCTGCCTGCTCCAGCAAACCTGCGACCGATTCCGACAAGTCCCTGCAACTGGCCAACGACCTGAACAAGCGCGGCGATTACGCCAGCGCGGCTGCGCTGTACGAGCGCGCCACCCAGCAACCCGGCGCCGGCATCGACCTGTGGCTCAAGCTCGGCCAGGCCAGGCTCGACGCCAAGGACGCGTCGGGCGCCGAGCGCGCCTTCCAGCAAGCCCTGGGTTTGGACGCCCGCAACGCCGACGCCCTGCTCGGCCTTGGCACCGCGCAGTTGCAACTGGGCAAGACCCAACGCGCCGTCACGGCGCTGGGCCAGGCCGCCGAGATCAACCACCTGCCGGTCGCCTACACACGCCTGGGCATCGCGCAGGTCTTGAACGGCCAGGCCGTCGCCGCACAAACCGCCTTCGCCCAAAGCCTCAGCCTGCAACCCGACAACCTCGACAGCCGCTGCAACCTGGCCCTGGCTTATGCGCTGGGTGGGCAATCGCAACAGGCGCTGGACACCATCGCCCCCGTCACCCAATCGCCCCGGGCCTTGCCACGGCATCAGCGTAATGAACTGTTGGTGATGGTGTTGGCGGGGTATGAACAAAAGGTTGCCGGGCTGGCGCTGGATGATATTCCGGCGGCTGAGCGGGCACGTTTGATAACCGAAGCCAAGCGCATCAAAGCGATCAGTGATCCGGTGGCGCAAGCCAAGGAGCTGGGGTTGGTGGACCCGCGCTGATACACGACCAACCCGCTTTTGATCTGGCTTGTGATCTGGCTTGTGATCTGGCTTTTGATCTGCTTTTGATGTTGATCTGAGTCGCCCCGTTAAACCACGCTGGCCGAACGCAGGCTTTGGAGCGAGGGTAACCCGGCAGGACGCCGGGTTAGCCGTGTTGGGCCAAGGATGGCCCATCGCGGCGGCCCACGCTCCAAAGCCGGAGTGAGGGCACACCGAGCCTAAGCGAGGTGCCGAGTGGTGGGGCGAAGACCTTTTGCTTACTTTTGGGTCTTTCCAAAAGTGAGCCGCTGTAAGAGCGGAACCATAAGTGGCCGTTACTACAACAACGGATATGTACGCCGACTCACCGCTATCGCAGCGGTGCGGCGATCCGACAAGCCAGCTCCCACAGTTAGACCGGGTAGCTTCAGTTGGGTAGTGGTAGACCATGAGGCCGCTTTCGCGAGCAAGCCCGCTCCCACATTGGGGCCTCATTGCTGGCCTCCTGCAGCGCCGGCCTTGGCTTCCTGCTGGTCCTTGCGCCGCTGCAACTGCTCGCGGTCGAACCCTTCAATATACACCTGCGCTGCCCGGCCCACCGGCGCGGCCATTGCTGGCCCGGTCGCGCGGCCCTGGGTCAGGTCCTGCTTGCGCTCGACCATCTGCATCAGGTTCAAATTGTTCGCGCAGCCCAACGGCAAGGTCGGTTTGAAGTCTTCATCCAACCCAATCTCATCCTTGGCCGCCGGTTGCTGGCACTGGCTCGGCACGCCATCGGCGCGGTATTCGGGCGAGTAATACGTCGGCGCCAAATGGGTCTTGCAGCCCACCAACACCAAGGGCAACAGCATCAACACACGCAAAACAGTCATGGCAGGCCCCTTAGTCAATTCATGTAGAAACCGAACGCCCCGCCGCTGCGCGGTCCGCTGGCTGCGGCGGTGGTCGGTAAGGCGTCCAGGGGCGTGGCCAGACCGCGACCGCGTACCGGCTCGACCAGGTACGGGGTAATCAGGATCACCAGTTCGGTTTCATTGCGTTGGAAGCGCTTGGAGCGAAACAGGTTGCCGAGGATCGGCAGGTCGCCCAGCAATGGCAGTTTTTCGATGTCCTGGCTGCTCTCGCGCTGGAACAACCCGGCGATGGCGAACGTCTGCCCACTGCCGACTTCCACCCGCGTGTCGGCGCGGCGCACGCTGAAGGACGGCACATGGAAATTGCCGAAGTCCACAGTGCCGCCGCTGACCACGCTGCTGACTTCCGGGCGCACTTGCAGGGCGATGCGCCCGTTAGGCAGCAAGGTCGGGTTGAACAACAACGACACACCGAAGGACTTGTATTCGATGCCCACCAGGTCGCGGTTGACCGGCACCGGGATCGCCACTTCGCCACCAGCGAGGAAGCTCGCGGTCTGGCCGGTCATGGCGGTGATATTCGGCTCGGCCAGGATCTGCAAGATGCCATTGGCTTGCAGCGCATCGAGCATGCCATCGATATTCACATTGCCGGAACCGGTGCCCGCCGTCGCCAAGCCACCGGCCGTCGCTGCCGCCAATGGGCCGCCCGTGATCAGGCCGAAGGAAAACGTGCCGTTATTGAACATCGCGTTCCAGTTCACGCCGTAGTGCAGCAACTCGGAACGCGACACTTCGGCAAAGCGCACCCGCAGGTTGACCTGGGCGGCACCGGCATATTCGCTGGTGTTGATCGCGCTCTGGAAACCTTGGCCCTGAGGGTTGAGCAGCGCGTTGAGGTCGGTGGCCTCGGCCACCGAACCGAGCGTGCCCTTGGCAATCAGGCGGTTGCCGGCGCCGCTGATCTGCGCACCGTTGCCGGGGTGCAGGGTCTGCATCGGCGTGGTCACCGCCTGGCTGTCACTGCTGACCGAAAGCGTCAGGCTGGCCAGTTGTTTGCCGTCGTTGCCCAGGGCTATCAGGCTGGTGTTGCCCGGCGCCTTGCCGAAGATATAGATAGTGCCGGGCGACACCACTTGCAGGTCGGCCACATTGGGTTCGGCCACCAGCACCGAATCCACCGGCGCCACGAAATGCAAAATGCGCCCTTCACCGGACGCCAGGTTGATCGAGCCGCCAGCACCTCGGGCAATGTCCTGGGCCTGACTGGCACACGCAATCAAAGCGAGCAACAACACACAAAAACGCATCATGAGGCAGACGCCAGGGGAGTGACAGAAGCCGCAGCAGGCGCGCGGCGATTGGAAATATCGGTGAGGCTAATGGTCACCAGCGCTTGCAGGTTGTACTCGGTGGCCAATTCGCGGAACGACAGCACCGCCAGTTCCAGCTCGCCGCGCAGTACCAGGCGACGCAAGCTGCGGCGCAGTTCCGGGTGCACCAGCAACACGGCGCTGTTGGCCTCACGGGTGTTCTCGCAAGCCTGACGCAGTTGCGCAAGCAAGGCGCGGCTGACGTCTTCGGGGATCAACTCGCGCTGCGGCTCCTGGCGACGCAAGGACGCACGAAGCTGGTCTTCCAGGCCCGGCGCCAGTACCAGTGCGCCGATCACCCGGTTGCGATCCGCATACTGATGACTGATCTGCCGCGCCAGCGCTGCACGCAAATGCTCAGCCAGGCGCCCGGCATCAGTTTCACGCGCGCCCCACTCCACCATGGCTTCGAGCAAGGCGCGCTGGTTGCGGATCGACACTCCTTCGCCGACCAGCAAGCGCAGGGTTTCGGCCACGCGTTGCAGCGGCACCAGGCGCAGGGCCTCTTTGACCAGCTCGCCGTAAGTGGCTTCGGTGCGCTCGAGCAACAGACGGGTTTCCTGGATGCCGAGGAAGTCCGCGGCATAGCGGCGCAGGCTGCGTTCCAGCACACCGCGCAGCACTTCGTCAGGCAGCAAAAAGCCGACGCCGGCATTGCGCAAGGTGTCTTCGTGCTGACGCTCGATCCAGTGCGCAGGGCGGCCATTGAGCGGCGAATCGGCTTGTACGGTAGCGATATCGAGCAACTGCACATGCACCGGGTCGTCCTGCAACAGCAGGCAGTTGATCGGCAATTCGCCCTCGCTCACCGGCACGCCTTCCAAAGACACGCGAAAACTGCCCGGCGTGGCCTTGGCTTCCATGTAGATGCCTGGCACTGGTACGTCCACGCCAAGCTCGGTGCGAATGTCGTGACACAGCGCTTCGACACGCTGGCGCAGCATCTGGCGCGGCGCGCTTTGGGACAGGCCGCTGCCGAGGGTCAGCAGTACACGGGTGTCGGGCAGCAGGTTGTCATCCTGTTCGGCCGGCACCTCGACCACCGGCTCAGGTGCTTGCACCAACGCTTCAAGTTCACCCTGGGGCTGACGGGCCTGCCGGCGATACATCAAAAATGCCGCACTGCCAAAGGCTAAGGACAAACCGATAAATACCCAGGTCGGAAAACCCGGCAGCAGGCTTACGCCGATCATGATCAGCGCCGTCAGGCCCAGCGCACGGTAGCTGGTGCCCAGTTGCTTGATGATCTCGCTGCCCAGGTCGCCGGCCTCGCCGTCGCTGTTGACGCGCGTCACGACGGTGCCCGCCGCGACTGAAATCAACAGCGCCGGGATCTGGGCGATCAGGCCGTCACCCACGGTCAGCAGCGAATAGGTGTGCACCGCCACGCCGAACGGCATGTCGCGTTCAAGCATGCCGATCAGCATGCCGCCCAGCAGGTTGACCGCGAGGATCACCAGCCCTGCGATGGCGTCGCCTTTCACGAACTTCATCGCGCCGTCCATTGCGCCGAACATCTGGCTTTCCCGCTCCAGGCGCGAGCGCCGACGGCGAGCTTCGGCCTGGTCGATATCGCCATTGCGCAGGTCGTTGTCGATGCTCATCTGCTTGCCGGGCATGGCGTCCAGGGTAAAGCGCGCCGCCACTTCCGCGACGCGCTCGGCACCTTTGGTGATAACCACGAACTGCGCCACGGTGATGATCAGGAACACCACCATGCCGACCACCACTTGCCCGGCAATCACGAAGTCACCGAACGCCTTGACGATATGCCCGGCGTCACCGTGCAGCAGAATCAGGCGCGTGGTGGTGATCGACAGCGACAGGCGAAACAAGGTGCTGAGCAGAATCAGCGGCGGCAGCGCAGAGAATTCCACGGAGTGGCCGATGTAGAACGCTACGATCAGGATCAGGATGCTCAGGGCAATATTGAGGCCGATCAGCATGTCCACCAGGTAGGTGGGCAGCGGGATGATCATCATCACAATCGCCATCAGCATAAACGCGACGATGATCACGTCAGTGCGCTGCGCAGCCATGCGCGCCACATTGTTCAGACGATTGAGTACGCTCATGGGTTGGCCCTGCGTGCGGCTAAGTAGCGTTTGAAGCACTGGCGCGCTTCGTCCTTGCGCTCGCCGTACCACAGCGCACGCGCGCGCAGCAGCAACAGGCTGGCGGACTCACCTTCCAGCGCCACCAGGCGGTCGAGGGCGCCGAGTGCCCGCGCGGCATCGCCACTGTCGGTGAACGCCAGCACCAGCGCACGCAACAGCACGCAGTCGTGGGGCGCGACACTCACGGCAATCAGCAACATCACCAGCGCGCGCTGGGACTGACCATTGCGCCGGTACAGCTCGCCAATGCCCTTGAGCAGTTGCACGGCGTCCTCGTTATCGCGGGCCATCAGGCATGCACCTGTGAGCGCTGCTGGTCGAGGTTGCGGCGCATCTCTATCTCTTCGCTGATCAGGTCATGGGCCAGGGCCTTGATCTCGGGCTCAGCGTCCAGGCTCGGCAGGATGTGTTCCATCACATGCTCCAACAGCTCCAGGGAACGTGCGCTGCCGAACAGCAGGGAGTCCACCCCGGCGGCGCTGGTGAGGGCTTCGAGGTCGCTGCGCAGCGAGCGGCGGGTTTGGGTCTTGCGGGTCTTGAGCACCGCTTCGAAGGCGGTGGCCTGGCGTGAATTGACCGGGTGAATCGCTTCGATAGGCGCGCTGCGCACATCACTGGGAATTAACGGGCGGGGTTCGACTTTCATGCCGGGGCCTGTTGATCGTTCTCACGCTCTGCGTGGGCATGCATCCTGTGACGCTCTGCGTCACCTTGCGCAGGGGTCACGCATTGCGCTGATTTCAGGACGCGGAGCGTCCGGGGCGGCATTACCACGCAGAGCGTGGGAACGATCATGTGTATACGTCCCATAGACCGACTCATAAGGTGAAGGTAAAGCGCTCATCGCCACGGGCGAGGATCACTTGGTTGTTCTCGATGCGTTCCAGCACCCAGTTGTCCGCCAGCGCAGCGCCGGGGTACAGGCGCTTGCCGCTGTCATTGATCACGTAGGGGTGGGCGCCGAACCACACGGCCTGGAAGCGCACGCGTGGGCTCGCGGCATCGGCACGCGCGGCAACGCGGGGGTTGAGCACGATCTGCTGGCCGTAGCGCTGGTCGAAGGCTTGTTGCAGGGCCAGCCATTGAGGCTTTTGTGACTGTTCTAAACTGCCCTCGGCGCTGAGCTGGCCGTTGCTGTTGGTGACGCTCACTGCATCCAGGCGGGCGGCTTGCAACTGTTGCTCCAGCCAGGCTTTGGCCTGTTCACGAGACGGCTGTTTAATCGCCGGCACATCGACCACTGCCGCCGCCTGCGCCAACGGCGGGTCACTTCGAAAGGCCAGTGCCCCTGCACAGATAAACAGCAGGCCGAGCGCGACAATCCAAGGCGTTAATCTGCGCGGAGCGCGGGAGGGTTGTTCTGCCTCTTCAGGCAGCGCCAGGCTCACACCGGCGGTGCCGATGCGCAGTTGCAAAGGCAGTCGCGCGCGATGGCCATTGCCCCGGGGAATTCGCACAGTGCCGGCGACCAGCACCTCACCGCCCAAGGCTTCGACCGCCACATGGCCGCCCTCAAAACGCAGGCGCAGGTGCAGGCCGGCGATACCGGGGTCGCTGAGCACAAGGTCGGCCGCGAGGTCCGCGCCGATGGTGTAGACAGGCTGATCAAGCACCAGGGAACTGCCCTGGTGCAAACCGGCGGTCACAGTGAGGGTCGGTGCGCCAGTCGCAGCCACCGGCCCCAAAGAAATCAAGGCTGTCATGTGTGGGTTTGCCCCCTTGAAAATGTGCAACGGGGTCAAGAATCAGCAGGTAAACGGGCAGCGCCAGCGCCGCCCGTTTGGCAAATCAGTTCTGCGGACGCTGTTTGGTGGCGTCGAGCTCAGCTTTTTTCGCGGTGCTGATTTCGGTGATCTTGGCCGACTTCTCGATAGCCATGTTGAAGGTCGCTTCCATCTTCGCGATAGCGTCGTCGGCGCCGCCGGCTTTTACTGGTGGGACATCAGCCATGTTCATCTCCTTGCATCGATAGGGAAGTTATTCAGTTGCGCAACAGCAAGCTGAAAGTATGCAAACCCGGTAAATGCCCAAAACGTCAGACAGTGAGCGTTTGAACCGTCGTTGGTTTGCATGGGGGCCATACTACTCACGAACAAAACGCCTTCGTTGTGAAAGCTTGTGAAACGTTTCGGCTACAAGGTGTGAATTGTTTGGCTCAACCCGGCGTTGAAAAAAACTCATGCCGGTTCGCCCGCGGAACTTTTAGCGAAACGTTCAAACAAGGCCAAAGCCCCTTATTACGCGGCGTTGCACGCACACCCCGACATTCTCTTGAACAATAGGCGGCAGGTTTACAGCGTAAAAACGCGCAGTCCGTCACGACGTCGACGTCTTTTTTGTATCGACTTCACATTTTTCGCTAATAGCCTTTTGCCCAACTTCGCAGATATTTCCATTTGTAACAGAAGCGACTTACTCATCGCGTTTCATAGCTCGGCGCGAGCGACCTTAATGCTCGTGGGCAACTAATTTCCTGCGCCTGATTAGTACAGATGCACTAATAGCTAAATAGTCAGTGTGCAGGCCCTGATATATGAAACAACTTCCAGGTGAGCATGTATGCCAGCGATCCCAAGTAGTCGTGACCCTGCGCAAACACCGGGCACAGACGGCTCGCAGAAAAAATTCGAAACCGCGTTGTACACCGCCGTCAACCAGCCGACCTTCGACCCGTCGAAGATCCGCGGCCCGTCGATCCCACTGCCCTATCAAAACGTTCAGGCGCCGGTGAACAACAGCATCACCTACACACCGTTGGGCAGCGACAAGCCAGTCACTCTCAAGCAGAGCGACAACCCGCGTCTCTACGAAACACTGGTCAACCAGTACAACACCCAACAGAACGATGCGAGCTTCGAAAAAAACCTCAGTGACAGTAAAGCAGCCGGCTACACCCAGGCCGATGCGAGCACCGTGGCGCCGGGGCTGGGCAACTACACGGCCATCGGCAGCCCGACTGAACTCGGCCCCGGGCTGATCCGCTATGAGACCGCCTCGGGTGACAAGGTGGTGGTCAGCCAGAAAGACACGCCGCAGCTGTTCGATCAGGTCAGCGGCGACTTCACCAAGCTGTCGGCGATCAATGCCAGCGGCGCCGAAGGCTATCGCCTGGCCGGTGCCAACGAGAGCATCGACCCAGCCACCCATATCGGCCCGCCCGAGGAAGTCGGGCCAGGGTTGATCCGCTACCAGACCGCGTCCGGCGACAAAGTGATCGTGTCCCAGGACATCACCCCTGGCCTGTACGACCAAGTCGCCAAGCTTTACGCCGGTACTACCGGTGCCGCAGGCGCCTCCGATACTTCGTGGATCGACAACTCGTCGTTCGGCGTGTCCGGCGCCAAGGACTGGAACAGCATCACCGGCAACACCAGCGGCACGCCGACCAAAGAAGAACTCGACCTGAACCGCCCGCGCGCCGCTGCGCAATTGCTCTCGCAGAACTGGGACGCCTGGGGCCTGCACGGCGCGCCGATCGACTTTGCCAACCCGCCGACCAGCTTGCCGCCCGAAGCCCAGGCCGTGCTCAAGTACGTGGCCAGCAGCCCGAACCTGATGGCTGCGCTGGACAGCGGTGGTCGCGGCAAAGCTGACAATGTGATTACCCATTCCGACGTTGACCATTTCATCAGCAACACCAACAGCGATATCGGCGCGGCGGCGAAGTCCTATGGCAGCTTTATGGGCAGCCACCCAGGCGACTTGGCCAAGGCCAACGCCAAGTCCGCCGCCATCGTGATGGCCAACGAAAGCCTGGTCGCCAGTTCCGGCACTGCCATGCGTCCAGGTGATAACCAGCGCAGCAACGACGGCATGATCCGCCCCGATAACCTGCAAGCCCTGGGCAGTGATTCGGCCTTGAGCAACGAGCTGACCGGCGCTGCAGCAATGTGGTCGCGCCCCGGCCTGTTCCACGCCCTGGAAACCGGCGGTGACAACCCCGCCACCGGCAAATCCGACAACATCGGCACCCGCGACAACATCGGCGCGTGGCTGGAGAAACAGGCGCCGAAAACCGACAGTGACACCCTGACCTTCCTCGACGGCGCCGCCACCCGCGATGCCGTCGCCGGTGTGGATACCTCCAAGCTCACCGCCGATATCCTGGCCAACCCGCAGAACTACACCGGCGAACAAAAAGCCGCCGTGATGGTGCAACTGACCGATGCACAAACGCGCCTGCTGGTCAGCGACTACGTCGGCAACGCAGGCTTGATGGACAAGTACACCTCGCCCAACTGGGGCCTGAACCCCAACGAAGACAAGATCAAGGCGCAGCTGCAAAGCGGCATCGAGACCCTGTCGGCAGACCCGGATGTGCAAAGCTTCCTGCAGAACAATCGCGGCCCCGCGCTCAGGGATATCGTTAGCAGCGACCCGAGCATGAAGGTCGCGATGCAGAACTACTTTGAAGGTGGCATCGAGTCGGGCAAAAACCTCAACGACAACCTCAATGCCAAGGACCAGAACGGCAAACAGATCGACATGGGCATGGGCCTGCAAAACGCCGCCAACGACGCGACGATCGCCAACCTCGCACTGGGGGGCAACGGCCATGTGGACCTGACCAAGGTGGCGGCCAACGCCGGGCAAAGTGACGCGATCCTCAGCTACTACAAGAACCAGCTGGTGACCGGCAAAGCCTTCACCGATGCGGTAGCCGGTGGCCTGGACCCGACCGTAGCGGCCAGCAGTTTCGCCGCCAGCACCGCGTCGGCCCAGGCCTTTCTGGGTGACAAGGCCACGGCGGATGACGCGGCGACCTTGCAGGTCAACTTCAACGAAAACCTCGGCGATGCGTTGCTCGGCGGTGCGACCACCGACACGTTGAACGTCACGCTCGGCGATGGCAACGGCAACTTCGACGACGCCAAAGTCACCGCTGCGATCAACGACGCGCAGCAAAAAGACCCCGAGATGTTCACCACCTCCGACGGCGGCAAGATCGACCCGGCACAGGTGGTGTCGATGCTGCGGTCGGTATGGGACATCGGCCGTCAGGGCAACAAGATTGCCGATGCCTTGCCCAAGGCTATCGAAGGTATGAAATTCGGGGATGTCAGCCCGGCGTTCAAGCAAGGCCTGCTGCACATTGGCAGCGCGGTGTTGATGAGCGGCGTGCTGATGGCGCGTTCGGCCAGCGGCAGCACCACCCCGGTGGCGGATGCCAACCGCGTATCGGCGGGCCTGCAATTTGCCGGGTTGCTGCTCGAAGGCGGGACCAAATACGCCAAGGAAGCCGGCTATGGCGTCACCTGGGTCAACCGCCCGGACGGCGGTACCATTGGCGATTTCCCCGGCAAAGTGCCGCTGGGCAAAGGCCCGCTGTCGGCGCAACAGATCGCCAATATCGGCGCGGCGGGCAAGATCATCGGTTCGGCCGGCGGCATTATCGGCGGCGTGATCGGGATTATCGGCGGGGTCGACTCCTTGAAAAAAGGCGACTACCTCACCGGCAGTTTCTCGGTGGCCACCGGTGTGCTCGGCACAGGTGCGGCCGTCGCCGGCCTGGTGGAAGCCGGTGCCGGTTTGTATGGCGCCACCGAAATCGGTGCAGTGGCCGGCACCATCAGCGGCATCCTTGGCGGCGCCACGGCGATTCTCGGGGGTATCGGCAGCGCGTTCCTGCCGTTCGCCCTGGCCGATGCCCATGGCAAGGCGCAAGACGCCTTCTACGGGCAACTGACACCTGTGCTGCAGCAATACGGCCTCACCGGTGGCCCGACGATGGATGGCGATTATCCGGCTGACCCGATCCCGGCGATCAACACCTGACTCTCCCTGGCAACCCGGCGTAAAAAGGAGCCGCGTCGGGCTGCAATGTCCACGCACAAAGGTTAACTGACATGACGTACTCGACTCGCAGCCACCTCACCGATGACGCCTCTTTCGGCATTCACTTCGGCCCGTTCCAACTGCTGCCCCACCGTTATCTGCTGCTCAAGCATGGGCAACCCGTGAACCTGGGCAACCGCGCCCTGACCTTGCTGATCGCCCTCGCCTCCCGGCCTGGTGAATTGCTGCATAAACACCAATTGCTCGACATCGCCTGGCCCAGGCTGGTGGTGGAGGAATGCAACCTGCGCACACAGATCAAGACCCTGCGCCGCGCGCTGGGCGACAATGACTCGTTCTACATCGCCACCGCAGCGGGCCTGGGTTATCGGTTCGTCGCGCCCACCTGGTTGGAACCCGAGCCGGTGCAGGTGATGAAACCGTCGGTGGATGGTGACGATAAGCGCCAGTGGGTGGCGTGATCTACGCCCCCACACAATCAAACTGTGGGAGCTGGCTTGTGTGGCGAGGGAGCTTGCTCCCGCTGGGGTGCGAAGCGCCCCCAGGATAGCTGCGACTGCTGCGCAGTCGAACGGGAGCAAGCGCCCTCGCCACAGCCCCCCACACTGTTTCAGATCTGGGGGATCAGACGAGTGCGCTCACGTCCAAATGCCCATCCTTCACCGGTGGGCACCAGTAATAGCCACCGGTCAGCGGCGTACTGATCCGATACAACCCATCCACAATCCCGTCTTCCAACCCGCTCATGCGCCGCAGTTGCGCTTCGAACGCATCGAAGGAATGCCCAAACGCCAGGAACATCAACCCCGCCTGGCCGTTCTCGGCCCACGGCATCGAGCGGCGCACCACAAAGGCTTGCGGGGTAAAACTTTCCTGGGCGGTACGCTTGGTGTGAGCGGATTCGGGGGCGTCGTCCAGCTCTTCGTTATCGCCATGGCGGCGGCCGATGATGTGGTCACGCTCCTGGGCGGGCAACGCGGCAAAACCGTCGAGGTCGTGTTGCCATTGCTGGATCGCGGCAAAGCTGGCGCCGCTGTCGGTCAGGGCGGCTTCGACGGCGGCGGCGTCGTGGGGGTTTTCGGTGCCGTCTTCGTAATCGGTCAAATCGAAGCCGGTTTTGTAGCGGAAGCCTTCGGTCATCTGCACCAGCCGGAATGCCGGAGCCAGGGCCTTTTCAAATGCGCGGCTGCGCAGCAGCAGTTCACCGCGATCCACACCGTGCAGCCACACCCACAACGCCTGCTGGGTGGACGGGTTATGGGCGCCTGGGCCAGTAACGGCGGGGAATGCGCGCAGCCCTTCAATGTGCGCGCCGAGCGAAGTTACCAGCGGCTCGCCAACACCGACCACTGCGCCCGCGTCCGCCAACTGCACCAGCGCGTCTAACGCGGCGGGTACGGCTGCCAGTGCATCAACGGCAAAAAACAGATGGCGTGCCTGCAACGGCACCGGTGCGGCAAGAATGCCCGGCTGGTAGTGACTCATGTGAACTCCTTCTGAAAAGCCGCGCAGTTTAACCGGCCAGCGCGGGCTTTTGCTCAAGGTTTTCCAGATCACGCGGTTCCAGGCCCAATTGCGCCTTGAACTGCGCCCCAGCCTTTGGGCGTGACCCGCACCGTACGCGAATCCCTGGCGCTGATCAATCAGGCGTGCGCCACGGCCTGCTGTATGGCCTGCTGTTTGTACTCAGCCTGTATTTCTGGGCGTCTCGCCGCTGCGCACCGGCGTGGCGTTCCTGCCACTGACGGTGTTGGTGAGCATCGGCAGCCTGACGGCCGGCGAGTGCGTGCGCGCCTTCGTAACGCGTCTGGCGCTTGCCACACAGCCCTTGGATGGGTGACTCTCTAGTCATGTTTTGCAACTATTCCAGGGGTAGCGACATGACCACCAGTAACCTGCTCGCCCAGCTGTTTCCCACCGCCGCCAGCGAAATTCCCGAGCAATTCCGCCTGGCCGCGCCCATCGAACAGCGTGATTACCTGGTCGACGGCCAGTTGCAGGTGTGGAACGGCCCGCTGGCCAAGGTGCAAAGCCCGGTGCAACTGGGCGATGAGCGCGTACACATCGGCAGCACGCCGCTGCTGGATGCCGACACCGCCCTCACCGCCCTGGACGCCGCCGTGCGCGCCTATGACCGCGGCCAGGGTGAATGGCCGACGATGCGCGTGGCCGAACGTATCCAGCATGTCGAAGCCTTTTTACGACGCATGCGCGAACAGCGCGACGCGGTGGTCAAGCTGCTGATGTGGGAAATCGGCAAGAACCTCAAGGACTCACAGAAAGAATTCGACCGCACCTGCGACTACATCACCGACACCATCAACGCCCTCAAGGAACTCGATCGCCGCAGCAGCCGCTTTGAGCTGGAACAGGACACCCTCGGCCAGATCCGCCGCGTGCCACTGGGCGTGGCGCTGTGCATGGGCCCTTACAACTACCCGCTCAACGAGACCTTCACCACGCTGATCCCCGCGTTGATCATGGGCAACACTGTGGTGTTCAAGCCGGCCAAGCTCGGCGTGCTGTTGATTCGCCCGCTGCTGGAGGCGTTCCGCGACAGCTTCCCGGCCGGCGTGATCAACGTGATCTACGGCAGCGGCCGCGAAACCGTCAGCGCGCTGATGGCCAGCGGCAAAATCGATATCTTTGCGTTTATCGGCACCAACAAGGCCGCCAGCGACCTGAAAAAACTGCATCCAAAGCCACACCGCCTGCGCGCAGCCTTGGGCCTGGACGCAAAAAACCCCGGCATCGTACTGCCCGAGGTCGACCTGGACAATGCCGTGAGCGAAGCGGTCACTGGCTCCCTGTCGTTCAACGGCCAACGCTGCACTGCGCTGAAGATCCTGTTTGTGCACGAAGCGGTAGTCGACAGCTTCATCCAGAAATTCAACAGCAAACTGGCGACGCTCAAACCCGGTATGCCCTGGGAAGACGGCGTATCGCTGACGCCGTTGCCGGAAGTCGGCAAGGTCGATTACCTCAACGCGTTGGTGGCCGACGCCGCGCAGCACGGCGCCAAGGTGGTGAACCCCAATGGCGGCGAAAGTCGCGGTTCGTTCTTCTACCCCGCCGTTTTGTACCCGGTGAACCCGCAAATGCGCGTTTACAACGAGGAACAGTTCGGCCCGGTTGTACCGATCGTGCCGTACCGTGACCTGGAGACCGTGATCGAATACGTACTGGACTCGGACTTCGGCCAACAGTTGAGCATCTTCGGCACCAACGCCGTGGAAGTCGGGCGGCTGGTGGACACCTTTGCCAACCAGGTCGGGCGTATCAACATCAACGCCCAGTGCCAGCGCGGGCCGGACACCTTCCCGTTCAACGGGCGCAAGAACTCGGCCGAGGGCACGCTGTCGGTGCATGACGCGCTGCGCGTGTTCTCGATCCGCACGTTGGTGGCGACCAAGTTCCAGGAGAGCAACAAGGCGTTGGTCAGCGATATTTTGCGTAATCGAGATTCGAGTTTCTTGACCACGGATTACATTTTCTGAAGACAGCGCCGCTCCCTGTATAAACAGGTCAGAGTGGGAGCTGGCTTGCCTGCGATAGCATCACTGCGGTCTGACTGAAAGACCGAAGTGCCTGCATCGCGGGCAAGCCCGGCTCCCACACGCGATCCGGTCCACCCTGCATAATGAGGCCACTTTAATACCGATGAACCTGCCCTTCTTCGCCCGGCGCCTGCTGCGCCCTTTGCTCGACCCCTACCGCCGCTACCGCCACGCCAAGCTGATCCACGCCGTGCGCGTGTCCATCGGCCTGCTGGCGACCATCCTGCTCACCACCGGCATCAACCTGCCCCACGGCGAGTGGGCCTCGGTGACCATGCTGATCGTGATCGGCGGCTTGCAGCACCACGGCAATATCGGCAAAAAAGCCGTGGAGCGCGCCTACGGCACCCTGATCGGTGCCAGCGTCGGCCTGCTGCTGGTGGTGCAACAGGCCTATTTCGGCATACCACTGCTGACCTATCTGCTGATGTCGGTGGTGTGCGGGTTCTTTTCCTATCACGCCATCGGCAAGGGCGGTTACATCGCGCTGCTGTCGGCGATCACGGTGTTTATCGTCGCCGGCCACGGCGACAACCCGATCTCGGATGGCTTGTGGCGCACCGTCGATATCCTTATCGGCATCGTGTTGGCACTGGCGTTTTCCTTTGCCCTGCCGCTGTACGCGGTGTATTCGTGGCGCTACAACATGGCCAGCGCACTGCGCGACTGTGCGGCGATTTACAGCCGCATCATCAACGGCCAGTCAGTCACTGACGATGAACACTTCAAGCTGCTCAACCGCCTGAATGCCGCCATACTGCAACTGCGCTCGCTGATGCCTTCGGTGTCCAAGGAAGTGCGTATCTCGATGACCGAGTTGGATATGATTCAACGGCACCTGCGCATGTGCATCAGTACCCTGGAGATTCTTGGCAACACCCGGCCGGACCCGCGTGATGAGCAGGCAATGGCGCGGATGCAAGTGATGTTAAAGGCCGAGCACCGGCAGATTCGCGTGCAATTGGTGGGGATGGCGCGCGCACTGAAATCCGGGTTTACCGAGCGCCTGGAGCGGCCTGCGGTGCACGCAGCGGATGAAGCTGGGTTGGATGCACCGGTGCAAAGTGCATTGGATGGGTATCGGTTGTTGACGTTGCAACTGGTCGGCAATGTGGAGGCGATGCGGCAATTGCTGGCGAAGACGGCAAGTCATTGGAAGATTTGAGTGGTGCAAAAAGGGACAGCCTACGGTTAGGTAGAGCTGTCCCGATTGTTCAGCGAGGAAGGATCATGTCAGGCGAATGATGCTGGCGGAGTTGACGATGAAATCGTTACCTAAGCCACTATTCTGATAGTTATGAAGGGTAACGGCCGTTACCCCGTTTGCAGGAACCTTAACGTTAGCGGCTAGCGTGTACCAAGTATTCTTGGGCGGCGAGACCACGCCAGAAATCAATCGCCCTCCTACATGTATTGCGAGAGAAGGATCCAAGTTCCATCCACCTGACGGCGAATAATTAAATATAGTAAATGAAACTTGATAGATATGAACAGCGTTAAGATTTAGATAGGTCGTGATTACCGGCCCCGCATAAGTGGGCGGTCTATCTGCAATAGTAGACAAATCAAGTCCTGATCCCGAAAACTTATATCGATCTGCTCCATTGCCTGGCGTCCAAGGGCCTAACCCGTAGACAAAGTTAGTACCCAGTGTCGCAAATGAATCAGACTTAGTGTACTGCACTAACGGAAACACCAACGCTCGGGCTTTGTCCACACCGCCATCGAAGGCAACCCTCACCTCCAGCTGAAACGTTGTACCATTAGGCAGTGCCGTCAGCGTGCCACGCAATACGGGTATATTTACAAAACCATTTTTTACTTCATCCACATTGATGGTATGAGCGGGTAATATTTCCACCGACCTGCCACCACCAATAAGGGTTATCCATATTGTTTGCCCTGCTTTACACAGCGGGACCTTGACCATGTCCGCTCGTGTATTACCGGCAAAGGTATTCAAATCGACAGTGGTACCAGCAGCTTGATTATTGATCGTTGCCTTCGGAAGGTTAGCGGGCGCAATCGCAGCAACCGATACTGTTTGAACTTCAGAGGGCGTGGATTTTCCATCACGCACGAGTACGTACATCAACTGTACCCTGCGCCCAACACCATTGTGCAGCGCCTGCTCCCCAGTAAAATCGGCCAACACTGAGCCCGTCGCACTGCCTGGAACCTCCAACTCTACAACCTCTCCATTTTCCTGTATCCATTTACACAATAAAATGTCCGAGGCGCGCATACCTTTAAGTACTATTTTGACGACAACGCTTTTCTCAATGGCCAGTGGGTCAACCGTTGTTTCTTGTGCGATCGTGGCGGCGCCAATAAGGGTCGGGAAGGCCAGCACGGTAGGAAGTTGCTGGATCACATAGGCTGTTTCGCCAAAAGGTATCGCCGTCTGCATAAGAGGAATTTTTACAAAACTGACCGAGAACGAAACTTTTAACAATGAGCCGTCCTTAAGCAGAGGTATTTTATCCATCGCCAAAGGAACGGAGACGCCCTTGGCAAGGTGATCTGCGATGACCTCGTTCGGCGTAAAAATTTTATTTTCGTAAAGTCCGCCATCAGCGAATTCGCCAGTGATCGTCATGAACATGAACTGACCCACGCTGATAAATTTCCATACATCAATAATCCAGCGAGGCGCATCCAGCTCGTAGACCGGCAGCACCGTGGTATGTGCGTATTTGCTGATATACGGCCTGGGCAGTGCATCGAGAGGCAACAGCAATAACTGCAAAGGCTCGAACGCGTAGCTGAATGACCCGCGAAGCAACGTGCAATTCATCAGGATATTATTGCCATCAGGCCGCACCGCCAGTGTGATCACTTCAACCGGAATTTTAAATGTGAAAACACCGAGCTTCGGATCAACCGTTATTTCTAGCTTATGTTGGCTGATACCATACTGCCCAAGCCAGGAAATAAGAAGGCGGTCACCTTTTGCGGCCTTCGAGTACCTCACCTCGCCATTCGCGCCGTTGATGACAGCCACCGGGTTAATCGTCATCGCGGTGGCGTTCGCCTCAAGCAGTTTAAAGCTTTCGAGGTTCACCGGCTCACCGATACTAAGCTTGAGCACTTCCGAGCGCAGGGTGACGGGCGGCGCCCCTGGGCTCATCACGCTGTAATAGATATCGAGACTCTTGCCTAGGTTATGCTCAATAAACGCTTGCTCAATGGGTGTCTCAAGTTCCAACAAGGCCTCCCCTGCAATATCCTCAAAGATATCAATTTCAATTTGAAGATAGTTTCTCGGCGATTCCCCTGCAAGGGTAAGGACTATCGTGTCCCCGACTTTTGTATTGGCATAATTAAAGTAGACCCCAACCGAATAGCCATTCAAATCCTTCAGGTCAAGGTTCCAGTTACCGTAGAATTTTTTAGCCTCTTTAATATACACTTCAGGCAATACTGGAAGCGCCTTGCCCACCTCAGCCATCACGACTTCTGATTGACGAGGACTGTTCCCATTGAACATTCTTACGTCTAAAAAAACATCAAACGGCCCCAGCCCATCGAACTGTTTCAAGAGGTCTGCCGGCAATACCTGTGTTCCGCCCTCAGCACCGGCGCGCTGCCTACTCAAAGTAACGAGTGTCGCACCGTTTTGGCCGCCTTTGTGCACCGCTTGTATAAGCTCGAGGTTGTTCGCTGCATAAGGTGAATATATCGGAACCTCAGCGACTCCATTCACATCTGCTGAAATCAGCCCGGCGTTAAAAGGGTGGAGAAGTTTCAGCGCCGGCATCCGTGTCGGTGTACCGGTTATATCGAGCGAGTAACTACCCGATTCTTTAATGAAGACATCCTTAGCAGTCCTCCACTCCCACCATAGGCGTATCGTGCCGCGGCCTATGTCATGGAAAAATTTACTGGGGAGTGAGATCGTCTCTGATTCAAAATTTCTGTCCGTGATGGCGTCGAAGCGCGTAATGACGGGTGAACCGCCCTCCGGGGAAGCTTCCACAACCAATACGATTTTGTTGAGCGGCTTGGGTGCCGGTTTTGATTTGGGGGGGTGGATCAACACTATAACTTCAGCATCAAATGGGACATCCAGATCAACGACGGTAATTTCATCGCTGTTCTTCATCACCACGGGGGCGTTGAGCAAGTTGGGATCTATTTCGCTGCGCAACATATAGGGCTTGGAAAGGGTGTACGCCCCCAGAGGCTCATTCCCCACTACGTCCTTCACGCCCATGCGAACAGTGAAAGTTCCGCGCGGTGGAAGCTTTTCCAGGTAGCCCTCGTAGGGAACTGACACAGGGTAGCCGCCCTTTTGGGACGCCTCTGTCGGACTGACCGTATGCGTATACGAAAACGTACCGAAATAGAATATATTGCTGTCATTCTGGCGGATGTCCAAATAAGGATACACCCAGATCTGAATGCCACTTTCAGCAATTTTTTTCGTGATGCTCGAGCCTTCCGGAAGATCTACAACTTTCATCAACAGGCCGCTATGCCACGGTTCCCCGGGGTTGGGATCATTACCGCCCGGTATACTCTGTTTGCAAAAAACCAAATCTTCGTCCGAACGAACTTCTTGCCCCGAACCCGCTCGAAAGACCTGCCCATAGAATCTATGGTTTCCGTCGGAAATCTTGTATCCATCGAAGCTAACAGAATATCGTTTTTTTATCTCCACGGTAACGGCTTCGGCCTTCATTGGATTAGGCAGACCCAACTGAACGGCACAGCGGTCAAACTGAGCCCAGTCTGTCCACGGCTCAAAAATCCAATAACAGATGGGCAGTAATTCATTACGCCCCAGGCCTATACGGGCCAGTTCCTTATACTTCGTATTGCTCAGGTTTATTCCGTCGGACGGCGGGTAGGGGCCAACATCTAGCCTATCGAAGTTATCTGGAGGGGTAGACATAACTATCACCTTGCTGGATTAAGGCCGCGCAGGAATAGCGCGACGAGCAAGGTAAATAAGGCGCTTGGAGCAATCGGCAAATCTACTGTCAGAACTGACAGTGGCGACGAGTGGCTGGCGCGTAGGTAAAATCCGACAGACCACGCGACCAGCGTAAATCTGTCTACCCCAGCCATTTTCTTACATTTTTTTCACGATTTATTCACATCCGCAGCCGTAGGGTGAAGCCTCATCCGTTACAAACGCTGCACATCAAAACCCGCCGCCCCAGCGGGTTTTTTTTGCTTTGGATTTAGGGATTTAACGCGCGGCTTTGGTGGCAGGCGGTGCGGCTTGTTCACGAATGGCGCGCTGGGTGTCGAGCACTTTGGCCAGTGCGGTTTCCGCTTCGGGGCTTTGCTGCGGTACGCGAATTGCGGCCGAGACCAGGGTGATCAGCTTGGCCATGACCTCGGCATCCGTGGCCGGGCGGCCCAGGCTCATGGAGTTCATCAGCAGGCGCAGTTCAGTGCCGGCCATTACCCCGGAAATCGCCTTGAGGGCAAATTGCAGGCGCACGCCCAGCTCATTGCGTGGCAGATCCGGCAGGGCCAGGGCGAAGGCTTCGAAGAAGCGCTGGAACACCGGCTGGTAATGCACCTTGAGGTATTCCTGGATAAACGGCGAGGTGTCGCTGTACACCCGGCCCAGGAAACGGATAAATGATCGCCCTTCCCCGCTGGCCGGGTCACTGCGTTCCAGGCCCATGGCCGGGGCGAACAGCACGCCGAGCAAGGTGTCGCAGTCGAGCGGGCCATCGGCCTCGGCTTCGCAGCGCGCGAGCAGTTCCAGGCGCTGCTCGTTGAGCGGCTCCAGGCGTTGCATCAGCAGGGTTTTCATCAGGGAGTCCTTGTCCCCGAAGTGGTAGTTCACGGCGGCCAGGTTCACCTGGGCGCGCTCGGTAATCTGCCGGAGCAACACGGCGTCATAGCCGTATTTGATGAAAAGAGCCTCTGTCGCATCCAGCAGTCGAGTCTTGGTAACGTTTGGAGCGCTGAGTTTCTTCGCGACCATGAAAGGTTCCACGTGGGAAATATTGTTTTAAAAAATAATTTGATTTTTTATACCGGGGCAGCCCTTCGAAAGCAAGTAGTGACACTGCGCCATGCTACGAAAGGCCTGTATAAACAGGCCTGTCGAGGGTAGCCGAAGGGATTTTCAGGCGCCGCAGCCGAACGACCGGCAAATCGTCACAAGAGGTGAAACCGCTCTACATCCATGGCTGGCGAAGCGCGTTGATCGCGGTTACTATTCAAACAATATTTTAAAAACAAGAAATAAAACCAGTCCGTGGCGCGTATCAGGCAGTTCCCGAACTTGTTACAAGGCTTTGCCGGGGGCGTGGCGATAGCGTCGAGACTGCAGGCGTAGTCATGATGACAGATACCCCCGCGCACCCAGGCTTGATCTCCCTGCAAGGCATCGGCAAGAGCTATCAGCTCGCCGGGCAACACCTGTCGATTCTCAATGACGTGTGCCTGTCCATCGCCCCCGGCGACAGCTGCGGCATTCTCGGCGCCTCAGGCTCCGGCAAAAGTACCCTGCTCAATATTCTTGGCCTGCTGGACTTGCCCGACGGCGGCCAGTACCACTTTGCCGACCACGATATCTTCAGCGCCACACCCGATGAGCTGGCGGCGATCCGCAACCAGCAGATCGGCTTTGTGTTCCAGAGTTTCAACCTGCTGCCACGCCTCAGTGCCCTGGACAACGTCGCCCTGCCCCTCAGTTACCGTGGCGTGTCGCGCCATGAGTCGGTGGAACAGGCGCTGCGCATGCTCGCGCAAGTCGGCCTGGCCGAGCGCGCCCACCACCGCCCGGCCGATCTTTCCGGTGGCCAGCGCCAACGCGTAGCGATCGCCCGCGCGCTGGTCGGCAAGCCGTCGGTGATCCTCGCCGACGAACCCACCGGCAACCTCGACAGCACCACTGCCCAGGAGATCATGGACCTGCTCCTGGCCCTGAACCGCGAGCAGCAGGTGACGCTGATTATCGTCACCCACGATGCACACATCGCCGAGCGCCTGGAGCGCAAGATCCTCGTGCGCAATGGCGTGGTGCATGAGGCTGGGCGCCTATGAGCCAGCGGGTCGAACAGAGCCTGAGCCAACTGCTGCATGAAGCCTTTGTGAGCCTGCGCACCTTGGGCAAACGTTCGATCCTGGCGTTGCTGGGCATTGTGATCGGCAGCTCATCGGTGGTGGCCCTGATCAATATCGGCCATAACGCGGCGGTGGACGCTGCGATGATTTTCAAGGACATGGGCACCGACACCCTGATCGTCCAGTTCCCGCCCAAAGGCAACAGCAATGCACCGATGCGCGCCAGCCTTGACCTGGACGCGGTGCGCCAGGCGGTGCCGGGCATTGCTCATATCGGCGCGCTCAGCCTGTTCAGCGGGCCGCTGGTGTTCCAAGGCCGCACGGCCAACGCCAACTTCGTCGGCAGCACCGCGGATATCAAGGACGCCATGCGCCTGGCCCTGCGCGAGGGGCGATTTCTGTCCGCCTTCGATGCCAACGAAACCTACGGCGTGATCGGCGATCAAGTCGCCCAGGCCTTGGGCACGCCGGGCAACCCGCTGAAGCTGGGCGACCGTGTGCGTATCAACGATTACCTGTTCCTGGTGGTGGGCATCCTGCACAACCAACCCCGCGCGATGCTGATGCCGGTGCAGGCCAACGAATCGCTGTTTATCCCCGCCGAAGGCATGCGGCGCATCTACCCGACGCCGCAGATCGGCAATGTGATCATCCGCGCCGCACCCGGCCAGGACATGGAGCGCATCGCCCGTGAGGCCGCGATTGCCCTGAAAAGCCAGCTCACCGACCACGATGTCGACATTCAGGTGCCCCAGCAAATGATCGATGGCATGACCCGGCAAAGCCGCACGTTCGCCTACTTGCTGCTGGCGCTGGGCGCGATTTCCCTGGTCGGTGGCGGTGTCGGCGTGATGAACGTGATGCTGATGAATGTCTCGGAGCGCCGCCGCGAAATCGGCATCCGCATGGCCCTGGGCGCGCGCCAGCGTGACATCCGCAATCTGTTTTTGCTCGAAGCGGTCACGCTGACGGCGGTGGGTGCGCTGTGCGGTGCGGTGCTGGGCATGACCGCCGCGTGGCTCTACGCCTGGCTGTCGGGCTGGGAATTTGCCCTGGCCGCCGCCGCCCTGCCGCTGGGCGTGGGCAGCACCTTGCTGGTGGGCTTGTTCTTTGGCATCTACCCGGCGGTCTCGGCCTCGCGGCTGCAGCCGGTGGAGGCCCTGCGCGATGAATAAATGGCTGTGGTTACTCGCCCTGGCAAGCCTGCCAGCCATGGCCGCCGATGTGGTGATCAACCCATCGGCGCCGAGCACCACCCGCAGTGGCTATGACCGCAGTGTGTCGCTCAATAACCAGGTCACGACGCTGACCCTGGGTGATGCGGTGTACCTGGGCCTGCGCAAAAACCCGGCGATCCGCAGCGCGTACCTGCAACGCGTGGCGCAAAAGTTCGACCTGCGGGTGGCCGAAGACACCTTCAACCCCAAGCTCTCCCTCAACAGTTACTACCGCCAAAGTCGCGGCTCGGCCGACAACGCTCGCAATGCCAACCTGGCACCGAGAGCGACCTTGCTCAGTGAGTACGGCACCCAGTTGAGCATGGCCTGGACCCAACAACTGAACAACGCCGACCGCGCCGGCCGCTACCGCAGCGACGGCCTCGACCTCACGCTGATCCAACCGCTGATGCGTGGCGGCGGCTGGGACGCCACCACCGCGCCGCTGCGCCTGTCGCGCCTGTCGGAGCAGGCCAACCGCCTGAACCTCAAGGCCACCGTGGCGCAGACCATCAGCCAGATCATCGCCACCTACCGCGAACTGCTGCGCGCCCAAGAGCAGTTGAGCATCGTCCAGGACGCACTCAAACGCTCCAACACCTTGCTGGACGTGAACAAGGCGCTGATCAGCGCGGGGCGCATGGCTGAGTTCGAAATCGTGCAGACCGAAGCCGATATCGCCACCCAGCAATTGGGCGTGGAAGAGGCCCAGAACCAACTCGACACCAGCCGCCTGGCCCTGCTGCGCCTGCTGGCGCTGGACCTGTCGACGCCGATCCGCGCCAGCGAAGCCCTGGAAGCCAAGCCGATGAACATCGACAAACGCCAGGCCTTCAGCCTGGCGCAGACCCAGCAGCCGGAGTACCTCGCCGCCCTGCTCGGCAGCCAACAGGCCGACCTCAACCTGGTGATCGCCAAAGACTCCGGGCGCTGGCAGGTGGACCTGGTGGCGGGCGCCAACCAGCTGCGCGATGCCTACAGCAACAATGACAGCGGCAACAACAATAACCGCACCTGGAACAGCTACGCCGGGGTGCAGGTGCAGATTCCCATCGGCGACATCAGCACCCGCCAGGCCGAGGTGCGCGCGCGGGTCAATGTGGAAGACCAGGAGATCCGTATCACCGATGCGCGCCAGGAACTGGAACGCAGTGTCAACGACGTGGTGCGCGACCTGGGCACGCGTTGGCGCCAATATGAAATTTCCCAGCGCGCCGTCGAGCTGTCGCGGCGCAAGATCGAAATCGAGCGGGAAAAACTCAGTGCCGGGCGCTCCACCAACTTCCAGGTGTTGAGTTACGAAACTGACCTGCGCAACGCCGAAAACGCGCGGCTCAATGCACTGATCGCTTATCTGAACGCCCAGACCCAGCTCGATTTGACCCTGGGCATGACGCTGGAAAGTTGGGAAATCGCCCTCAATGACTACTAATAAAAAATACCTGCTGGGTGCCGTGATCGTCGTGCTGTTGGCGGGCGCAGGCATTGCCCTGCGCAGCCCGGCTACCGATCAGCCGGCCGCAACCGAGCAATGGCTGGCAGTCAAGCCCGACCCGTTGGTGCACCAGATAGGCCTGGTGGGCAAGATCGAACCCGACACCACCATCACCCTCACCGCGCCGTTCGACGGCAATGTGCTGGTCAACCTGGTTGAACAAGGCCAACGCGTCGAGGCCGGCCAGGTACTGTTGCGCATGGACCCCTCCACCCTCGAAGTGCAACTGCGCGACGCGCTCTCCGCCCAGCTCAAAGCCCGGCGCACCGTGCAAGAGATGCAAGACTGGGACAGCAGCCCCGCCGTCAGCCGCGCACGCCGCAGCCTGCGCACCGCAGAAATGACCGCCGGCAACACCCAGCGCAAACTCACCGAGAGTGAAAACCTGTTCAAGCGCGGCATCATCCCGCGCAACGAGCTGGACGATCTCAAGCAGCAGACCCAACAGCAACAACTGGACCTGGCCTCGGCCCGCAGCGAGCTGCAGCAGGCGCAAGATCAGGGCAAAGGCGAATACCGACAAATCGCCGAGATGGAGCTGACCAACGCCACGGTGAAATACGACGCCCTGCACAAGCTGCTCGACGGCCAAGAGGTCAAGGCGCCCTTCTCCGGCATCGTCGTGCCGGCGCCGGGCAGCAATAACTCCTCGCCAGGGGGAGCCAATAACAACGCACCGGTGCAGGCCGGCAGCAAGGTCAGCCAGGGCCAGGTGCTGTTCGGGCTGGCCAATATCGAACGGCTGAAAATTGTCGCCAAGGTGTCGGAACTGGACATCAACCAGTTGCATCAGGGCCAGGCCGTGGAAGTGATGGGTGATGGCTTTGACGGCGAGCGCCTGACCGGCTCCGTCAGCGTGGTCAGCGGCCTGGCGATTGCCAGCGATAGCCAGGGCAGCGCGCAGTTTCCGGTCACCTTGTCGATCCCCACGCTCACTGCGCAGCAATTGCAGCGGGTGCGGCTGGGGATGAGTGCGCGGTTGACCATCGTCACCTACAACAATGCGCAGGCGATTGTGGTGCCGAGCCAGGCGATCCAGCCGGACATGAGCGTGGAATATCGGGCCGCGATGGATAAGCCGGTTGAGCGGGTGAAAGTCACCACAGGACAGTCAACCGCCGAAGGTGTCGAGGTGTTTGGGCTCAAGCCGGGGTTTGTAAAAACATCAAAATAGCCGGAGATCCAAAGGTGGGAGCTGGCTTGCCTGCGATGGCGGACTGTCAGTTAAAACAGTTGTGCCTGACCCACCACCATCGCAGCTTGGGTATCTACACAACGTTAACGGGCTGGCTGACCAGGAGGGTGGTCGGTCGGGGTGCATATCCATTGCTGCGGTAACGGCTGAGTAGGGTTCCGCTCTTACAGCGGGTCACTTTTGTAAAGACATGTACGGACCGGACACATGGTTGACACATGTGCGGGGACATGGTGGACACATTATTGACCATAATCAGGCTTACTAATGTCGATTGTTCGCAAAAAGTGATGGCAGAAATAGACGTCGAACAGACCATCGCTTTCTGCGTTCGGGCGGATTGCTATGTGCTGTCCTACCAAGCCTTTTGCGATGCTGAAGTAGCGTTTTTGGAAGCGAAAACGGCTGTGATAAACCTTGGCTAACACGTCGTCTGGTCCGTATTCAAACTCAGGTAGCTTTTGCGGATAAGCCCAAGGACTGCTGCGATAGCGGTCCATGGGCACCTTGTATTCCAGCGCCTGATGAGGACGTTGCAGGTTGTATATTTCACGCCATTGATCGAATGCTGATTGAGCATCCGCTAGCGTAGAAAAGTGACGCCCGTTAAGGACTTCTGCCTTGAGTGATCGATGAAAACGCTCGATTTTCCCATTTGTTTGCGGATGGTAGGGACGACTGAAACTTATCCGAATTCCCAAACGCACCAGCCAAATACTCAACTCTGTGATCTCGCCAGGATTACGCGGTGAGCCCCATGGCGCGCCATTGTCGACGTTGATACGTGCCGGTAAACCGTAAGTTTCAAATACCTCGCTCATCTTCTGTTTTACGGTGGTGCCTCGCTCGTTATCACACGCTTGGATGGCCAGGTTGAACCGCGAATGATCGTCCAGGATGGTCAGGGGGGGCATCGGCCTTGCTGCATTGCAAAGTGGCCTTTGAAATCCATCTGCCAAAGATCGTTGGGCTCAGGATGTTCAAATCTCAGCCGGGCCTCTGGTTCTTTCTCTGAAGGCTTAATCAAGCTGTGCCGGTGCAGGACATTAGTGACAGTACTGGGAGCAATTCGCTTGTCCAGCATGCTGCTAATTGTGCGTCCGCCCCATGCCGGATGATCTTGGCGAAGTGCAACGACCTCAGCCTCCAGCTCGGCCCGGGTCAGTTTGGGGCTGCTGGCGGGCCTGCGTGACTTCTCTTGCAAACCTGCAGAGCCGCCGGCCTCGTAACGCTTTAGCCACTTGTAGGCGGTTTGCGGACTTATACCAAATCGTCGACACAGCTCTCGCTTATTACTGCCGGGTTTCTTTGCTAAGGAAACAAACTCTTGTTTTAGGCTCATGGCGTCTCTCGTGTTCCAGGGCATGATGGCCTCCCGGCGAAGCTGGCTTCGCCGAGAAGTGTCCACCATGTCCCCGCACACCCGTCAACCATGTGTCCGGTCCGTACACAAGGACGCAAAAGTAACCAAAAGGTCCTCGCCCCAACACTCGGTGCCTCGCTGTGGCTCGGCATGCCCGCAATCCGACAGTGATTTGGGGGGCCGCCGCGATGGGCCATCCTTGGCCCAGCGCGGCTAAACCGGCATCCCTGCCGGTTTACCCCCCAAATCCCTGTCAGATTCCGGCCATCGTGTTTGACGGGGCGATTTCAGATCAAGATCAAAAGCGCAGATCAAAAGACCGCTGACTTCGTCATCGAAAAGGATGTAAGGGCCGGAGCAACAGCAACAGCAAAGCAACAGCAGAGCCATACTCGGTCAAAGGTGGGAGCTGGCTTGCCTGCGATTGCATCAACTCTGTGTACCTGAAACACCGAGGTGTCTGCATCGCAGGCAAGCCAGCTCCCACAGAAAAGCAGCTCTTCAGTGTATTCAGATAGGCTTTTGCCTTGCACTTGATCTCGCTCTTGCTTCAACCACTCAGGTCGGCTTTCAGGCCGCCGTGCTCTACTTTTGATCTTGCTTTTGATCTGAGGCGCCCCGTTAACCACGATGGCCGAACGCAGGCTTGAATCCGTGGGTAACCCGGCAGGACGCCGGGTTAGCCGCGCTGGGCCAAGGATGGCCCATCGCGGCGGCCCACGGATTCAAGCCGGAGTGAGGGCACACCGAGCCTAAGCGAGGGGCCGAGTGGTGGGGCGAGGACCTTTTGGTTACTTTTGACTGGGCCGGCATTCCGGTCCTTGCAAAAGTGACCCGCTGTAAGAGCGGAACCATAAGCCGCCGTGACTTAAATAACGGATATGCCCCCAAGATAAAACAGCCCGACACCCCAGACGCCAATAGTTGTGTAGATGCCTATGGCCATCGCAGCCAAGCCAGCTCCCACATTCAGAGTCAGGTGAGTCTGGCGGCCAGGGCTTTGGCCTGGAGCGCCACATCGGTGACTGCCGTGCTCTCCCACCACATCCCGCGCAACGGCGGGCCCATGGCAAACAGGCGTTGGCTGACCTGGCCTTGAGCATCCAGCACTGCACCTGATGTATCCGCCGCAATTCCCAACGCCAACGGCCCAGGCTTGATCAACCCACGTTTGAGCAACTGCTGCGGCAGCGGTTTGGCCACTCGCCGCCAGTCGTACTCAATACCGCTGGAGTTAATCAACGCAGCACCCGACACCTGGGTGACAGCTTGTTCGCCGCGCCGTCGCAGCTTGATCGTCACGCCGCTGTCCGACGCCACCAGCCCCCTGAACGACGCCGCCTGAACCCGCAGCCGTCCTTCTGCATGCAACCGCGCCACCAACTGCGCGCTCAATGGCGGCGAGCGATGGTGATGGCTCTCCCACCACGGCCTTACATGGCGCACGAACTGGCGTTTCTCGCGCTCACTGGCCTGGCTCCACAAGCGGCCGATATGCGCTCGCACCGTGTCCAGCGGCGCTTGCCAATCAATGCCCTGCTCCACCGACAGTTGGCATTGGCGCCGCACCTCGCGCAGCAACTGTCGAGGGCTGCGCAGGTTGTGGTCGTCGGCGAGGAAGTCCACCCAGCTCGGCGGTTGCCGGCGTACGTGGGGCAGCAGGCCGTGGCGCGAAAATATCTCGATTGGCCCACGATGGCCGGCCTGTTCCAGGGACACCACGGCATCCACCATGGTCAACCCGGAACCGATGATCAGCACCGTCGACTGCGGCTCGATCTGGCGCATGGCCTTGACGTCCCACGGGTCCACTGCCGCTGCATTCAAGCCGCTGGATTCGGTCTGCGGCGTGCGTGCCGCCGGGAACATGCCAGTGGCCAATACGGCCTGAGCACCGCGCAATTGTTGGCCGTTATCCAGCGTCAGCCGAGTTGAGTCGGCATCCACTTGCAGGTCGACCACCTCGGCACGAATATGCTCGACCGTGGAAGCCGAGAGCGCCTTGGCCTCAGCCAGACGCTGTTGCGCATACACGCCAAAAATCCCGCGTGGCGGGAACAACTCACTGATGGGTACAGGCTGCTGATTCGACTCCGGCCAGCCCCCAGCACCGATGTAGTCGGTGAGCCATTGGGTCAAGTCATCGGGGTTGTCCGGGTCGACACTCATGCGCGCCGCATTGCCGTTCAGGGTGTGCCCCAGTTCGACGGCACTGTAGGCCTCGCCACGGCCAAGCTCCTCGCGTGGCTCAATCACCAGGATCTGCCGCTTGCCAGGCTGGCGCAGCAGTTGCACCGCCAGCATGGTGCCGCTCAAGCCGCCGCCGATGATCAGCACATCAGCGTTGCGGATGGATTCAGTCATGCACATTCGCCCTTACTGTTTGCCCAGATAAATATCATGCAAATCACCCCGCGCCAGCAGTTCAGCCGCACTGCCGCTCAAAACCACGCGCCCAGTATCCAGCACATAGCCGTGGGAGGCATAGTTGAGCGCGACATTGATGTTCTGCTCGGCGATCAGGAAGCTCACCTGTTGCTCGCGGTTAAGCTGGGCGATGATTGCGAAAATCTCCTGCACGATCATCGGCGCCAAACCCATGGAGGGTTCGTCGAGTAACACCAACGTCGGCCGGGTCATCAAGGCGCGGCCAATGGCGACCATTTGCTGCTCGCCGCCGGAGGTCAGCCCGGCGCGGGTGTGGCGCTTGGTCTTGAGCCGTGGGAACCAGGCGTAGATACGCTCCAGGTCGTGCTCCATGTCTTGGCGGCTCAGGCGCCGCACGAAGCCGCCGCTGCGCAGGTTGTCTTCCACGCTCAGTTGGCCGAACACATGGCGGCCTTCCAATACGTGGACCATGCCCTGGCGCACCCGTTGGCTGGGGTCGATGCCGGCCAGGTCGCGGCCGGCATACTCGATCACGCCACGGCTGACTTCGGCGCGCTCGGCGCGTACCAGCCCCGAAATGGCCTTGAGCGTGGTGCTTTTGCCGGCGCCGTTGGCACCCAGCAACGCCACGATGGCGCCCTTGGGCACGTGCAGCGAGACCCCGGCCACCGCCAGTATGGCGCCGTCGTAGATCACTTCGATGTCATTGACGTTTAACAGTGACGGGCTCGCAGGTTGAGCGGCGGGCTGGCTCATGGCTTATTCATCCCCGGTGCAGGTACGCGGCGTCAGGCCTTTTTCCTTGGCGAACGCGGCGGACTTTTCATCGATCAGCGGGCGCAGCAGCGCACGGTCGGCGGCGATCCAGTCGCTGATCAGCGTCCAGTTGGCGCCATCCCACTGCTGCACACGCGCCGAGCCGCCGCCTTCGTGGTCGCGGCACGACAGCTTGAGGTTCTGCATCAGGCCCAGATAGCCCATGTCTTTAAGGCGTGCATCATCGATATTCAAGTGCTCCAGGCCCCAACGGCCTTCTTCGCCATTAAGCGGGCGCTTGCCGAACTTGGCCTGGGCGGTACGGATCGCTTCCACCGCCACGGCGGCGTTCACCAGGCCGGAGTTGTAGTAGACGCTGCCGAAGTTTTTCAGGTCCTTGAGGTCGCTGTGGCCCTTGTCGAGGATGTACTGTTTGAGGCGTTTATGGATCTCGAAATCAGCGCCTGCCGGGTAAGGCGTGAGCGCCAGGTAACCTTTGGCGGCGGCGCCCGCGGGCAACACGTCTTCGCTGGAGCTGGCCCAGATATCGCCAATGATATGGTCAACCGGGAAGCCGAAACGCGCTGCCGTTTTCACCGCCACCGGCGTGGACACGCCCCAGGTGCGCAAAAACACCCAGTCCGGATTGGCTTGGCGCACCTGACGCCATTGCGCTGATTGCTCGTTGCCCGGGTCGGCCACCGGGATCTGAATGTTTTCAAAGCCGTACTTCTCAGCCAGCAACTTTAACGGGCCGAGGGTTTCGCGACCGTAAGCCGAATCGTGATAGACGGTGGCGATCTTCTTGCCCTTGAGTTTGTCGAAGCCGCCTTCGCGCTGGGCAATGTAATTCACCAGCGTGGACGCTTCGCTGTAGAAGGTCAGCATCACCGGGAAGTTATACGGAAACACCGTGCCGTCGGTGGCTTCGGTGCGGCCATAACCGAGGGTAATCAACGGGATCTTGTCGACTTCCGCACGCTCGCTCAACGCATAGGCCGCCGGTGCGCCGTTAGGCTGGTAGACCGCGACCGGCGCGCCATCCAGGCCATTCTTGAAGCGCTCGTAGCACTCGATGCCCTTCTCTGCCGTCCATTCGGTCTCGCATTCCTGCCACACCAGCTTGACGCCGTTGATGCCGCCTTCGACCTCGTTGATATAACGCAGGTAGTCGATCATCCCGGCCCACACCTGCACGCCGCTGGAGGCATAGGCGCCGACGCGGTAGGTGGCCAACGGGATAAATTGCTGGTCGGGCGAGGCGATTGCCTGGGGCACAGCACCGGCCAAAGCTGCCAACGCAAAAGCAGCGCCGACAAGGGAACGTTTCAAGGATGTACGCATAGGAGTTCTCATCAAGGTCAGAAACGCAGCGGCCATTGCCGCAGACGGTCACGCAGGTTGTGCAAGAGGCGAATCAAGCCTTCGGGTTCCTTGATCAGGAACACGATGATCAACACGCCAAAAATGATTTTCTGCAGGTTCTGCAACTGCCCCGCATCCACCGAGCCACCGAACAGCGCCTGTCCGGCGTGGCTGAGAAAAATCGGCAGCAAACTGATAAATGCCGCACCGACAAAGTTGCCGGCAATGCTGCCCATGCCGCCGATAATGATGATGAACAGGATCTGGAACGAGCGGTTGATATCAAAGCTGCTGGCGCTGGCCGTGCCCAGGTAGGCGAAGGCCCACAACGCGCCGGCGATGCCTAAGTAGAACGAGCTGACCGCGAAGGCCAGGCGCTTGTAGCGCACCACCGGGATGCCGACAACAGCGGCGGCGGTGTCCATGTCGCGGATTGCCATCCAGTTACGCCCTACCTGGCTGCGCACCAGGTTGATGGCAGTGCAGGTCAACAGCAGCACCGTGACCAACGTCAGCCAGTAACGGCCCAGCGGCGTATTGAGGTCATGGCCGAACAGCGAAAGCTTCGGCGCCGAAATGGTCCCGGAGGAGCCGTAGTTGTAGAACCACGGGAATTTGACGAACAGCCACTCCAAAAAGAACTGCGCCGCCAGCGTGGTGACCATCAAGTAGAAGCCTTTGATCCGCGAGCTGGGCAAACCAAACAGCAGCCCAACGACCGCGCTGATCACCCCACCGCCGAGCAGCGCCACCGGCAGGCCGAGCTCGGGCAGACGCAGCAGAAAACCGTAGGTGGCAAACGCGCCAACGGCCATGAAACCCGCCGCGCCCACTGAGGTTTGCCCGGTATAGCCGGTGAGCAGATTCAGGCCCAGCCCGGCCAGCGACAGCACCAGAAACGGGATCAGGATCGCATTGAGCCAATAGTCATTGCCCCACAGCGGCACCCCGATAAAGGCCACGGCCAATAAGCCGATCAGACCCCAGGGCAAACGCCGCTGAATCAGTAATAACGGCGCGGTTTCTTGAACAACGGGTATCGACATGGTTTCAGACTCGCTCGATGGCGCGCTCGCCGAACAGGCCGGCGGGACGGATATACAGGAAGGCCAGGGCCAATACATAAGCGAACCACGGCGTGATACCGCCACCGATCAGGGGGCCGACATACACCTCGGCGAGGTTCTCCGCCGCACCGACAATCAGCCCGCCGACAATCGCCCCGCCAATCGAGGTAAAGCCCCCGATGATCAACACCGGCAAGGCCTTGAGCACCACCAGCGAAAGGGAAAACTGTACGCCCTGGCGTGCGCCCCACAGCAACCCCGCCACCAACCCGACAATGCCGGCCACGGCCCAGACGATCTGCCAGATACGGTTGAGGTTGATGCCGATGGACAGCGCCGCCGTGGTGTCATCCGCCACGGCGCGCAACGACACACCGATGCGAGTCTTGTTGAACAGCAACGCCAGCACGGTTACCAGCACCACGGCAGCCGCCGCGGCGATCAAATCAAACTGGCTGAGCATCAGCGGCCCGACAAACAGCGGCACGTCGTCGATGCCCAAGTCCAGCGCACGCACCTGCGAGCCCATCAGCCCTTGGGCCAGGCCTTCGATGATGAACGACAGGCCCAAGGTGGCCATGAACAGGGTGATCTGCGAGCGGTTCACCAGCGGGCGCAGTACCAGCCGCTCGATGAGCAAGGCGCCGATGATCATCACGATTACCGTCAGCAGCAACGCCAGGGCAAAGGGCACGCCCTGGTCATGCAGGCTGACAAAGGTCAGCGCGGCAAACAGCAGCATCGAGCCCTGGGCGAAATTGAACACGCCGCTGGCCTTGTAGATCAGCACGAAACCGATGGCCACCAGCGAGTACATGGTGCCGGCGAGCAGGCCGCCGAGCAGGGTTTCAAAGAAGAACGTCATCAGTGTGCGACTCCCAGGTACGCCGCGATCACCTCGGGGTCGGCCTGTACCTGCGCAGGTGTGCCGTCGCCGACTTTGCGCCCGTAGTCGAGCACCACCACATGGTCGGACAGGCCCATCACCACGCCGATGTCGTGTTCGATCAACACCACGGTGGTGCCGAGGTCGCGGTTGACGTCGGCGACAAAGCGCGCCATGTCCTGTTTTTCCTCGGCGTTCATCCCGGCCATGGGCTCGTCCAGCAGCAACAGGCTGGGGCCGGCGATCAAGGCACGGCCCAGCTCTACGCGCTTTTGCAAACCGTAAGAGAGGTTGCCCACCAGCACATCGCGGTGCGCTTGCAGTTCGAGGAACTCGAGGATGCCTTGGCCGCGCAGGCGAAAGGCTTCGGCCTCACGGCGGGCGCGGGGCAAGCCCAGGGCTTGCTCGATAAAGCTGGTGCGCATATGCCGCGACAGGCCGGTAAGGATGTTGTCGAGCACGCTCATTTTCTTGAACAGTGCGTTGTTCTGAAAAGTACGCCCGATACCTCGACGCGCCGCACCCAAAGGGTCGATGCGGTGCAAGTGTTGTTGCTCAAACACAATCTCACCGGCATCGAAGCGGTACACGCCGTTAAGCACATTGAGCAGCGAACTTTTACCGGCGCCGTTGGGGCCGATCAGCGCACAGATTTCGCCGCGCTGCACCTCAAAGGACAAGGCATTGATGGCCTTGACGCCTTTGAACGACAGCGAGATCTCGCGCACCTGGAGAATGGTCTGGCTCATGCGATGTCCCGTTTGAATTCAGCCAGCCATGCTGGATCGCGGCTGGTTTTTTGCGCGCTGGCTGGCTGCCAGATATAGGTCAACCGTTGGAAGCCCAGCAGCCTGCGTACACGATTTTTCAACAGGCGCCGCAGGCCACTTTGCGGGTGAGCGATGGCCCACTCACACACGCGTCGGCGCCAGGTGCCGTGGGGCGCCAGGCGGCTTTCGATATCGTCGGCCAGGTGCTGTAAACGCTCGGGGGACAGCAGCAGGCCGGTCGGCGCGACCTCACCGCGATCACGTCGGGCCGAGGCCGGGCTTTCCGGAAAAGCCAGGCCGTGGCCGCTGTTCAACCATTGCTCCAGGACTACCGCCAGGCCGCCTTGCCAGTGGGTGCCCTCCTCGCTCCACAACACGGTTTCACCGCTCGGTTGCCACCAGCGCTGCAGGTGTTGCGCCGGGTCTGCCGGGCCGAGCAATTGGGTGAAATCCAACAGATTGGCAGACTGCCAGTGCCGCACCTGCTGCCGCCCCTGGGTATACGAATGGCTGGGGTGAATGCGCCATAGCTGTTGGTACAGGGCTTCTGGCTCCAGGTCATCGGCCAGGGTCAACACCTGCCCGCCGGCAGACTGCGCGGCCAGCGCCAACAGCAGCAGGTCAGGCTCGAACGTGCCGCTTAAGGCCAAGCGTGATTGCGCGCTGAAACCTTGCTGGCGCAAACCATCGGCCAGGCGCTCGACGTCGCGCAACACGTCGATCCAGCGCCAGGCATACCACTGCCCCTGGCGCTTGTGACGCAGGGCGATGTGCAGCGGGGTGAGCTGCGCCCAGTGCTGCAAATGCTCCAGGGCTTCGGGCAGGTTGCCGAGCAGTTCGGCAGGCCATTCCAGCGCCTGCGGACGTTTGAGTTCGTGCACGCTCATAGGGGTAACGCTCCTATTCAAGTAGTGTGCGTGCGGTGGTCCGCTGGCCAGGTCAGGTGGTTCAAAACCGATCAACTGTGGCAAGCCAGCTCCCACATTGACCGAGGTGCTTCAGTTAGATTGCGCTGGTTTTGAGGTCGCGGTGGTCCGCTGGCCAGGTTAAGTGGATCAACACCAATCAACTGTGGGAGCTGGCTTGCCTGCGATGGCGGCGTGTCAGCTGGCTCATTTCTGGCTGACCCACCGCTTTCGCAGGCAAGCCAGCTCCCACATGGACCGAGGTGCTTCAGTTAGATTGCAGTGGCTTTGAGGTCGCGGTAGCCCGCTGGCCTAGTCAGGTGGATCAACACCAATCAACTGTGGGAGCTGGCTTGCCTGCGATGGCGGCGTGTCAGCTGGCTCATCTCTAACTGATCTAACGCTTTCGCAGGCAAGCCAGCTCCCACATGGACCGAGGTGCTTCAGTTAGATTGCGCTGGCTTTGAGGTCGCGGTGGTCCGCTGGCCTAGTCAGGTGGATCAACAGCAATCAACTGTGGGAGCTGGCTTGCCTGCGATGGCGGCGTGTCAGCTGGCTCATTTCTGGCTGACCCAGCGCTTTCGCAGGCAAGCCAGCTCCCACATTGACCGAGGTGCTTCAGTTAGATTGCAGTGGCTTTGAGGTCGCGGTAGCTTGCACCCGGATGGTTTGGGGCCAGCCGCGCACCGTCGCCGAATAACTTTTCGCGCAGGGTGCCCTGGGCGTACTCGGTCTTGTATACGCCGCGCTTTTGCAACTCCGGCACGAGCAGGTCCACGGCGTCGATGAAGGTTTCATGGGTCAGCGCGTAGGCCAGGTTAAAACCATCCACGTCGGTCTCTTCGACCCACTCCTGCAACAGGTCGGCCACGGTTTCCGGGCCGCCCACGAACAACGGGCCAAAGCCGCCGATGCCAACCCAATCGGCCAGTTCATTGGGCGTCCAGACCTTGTTCGGGTCCGCCGTGGAGAAGGCTTCTACCGCCGATTGAATCGCGTTGGTGTGTACATGCTTGAGCGGCTCATCGGGCTTGAACTGGCTGAAGTCGATGCCGGTCCAGCCGGAGATCAGCGCCATTGCGCCCTCGTAGCTGACGTAGGATTTGTATTCGTCAAACTTGGCTTTGGCCTTGGCATCGGTCTCGCCAACGATCACCGTTTGCAAGTTGAAGATCAGGATTTTCTTCGGATCTCGCCCGGCCTCAGCGGCTCGGCGGCGGATGTCGGCGACGGTTTTTTTCAGCAGCACCTTGGACGGTGCAGCCACGAACACGCACTCGGCCTGTTCGGCGGCAAACTGCTTGCCACGGCTGGAGGCACCAGCCTGGTACAACACCGGCGTGCGTTGCGGCGACGGCTCGCAGAGGTGAATGCCGGGCACCTGGAAGTGTTTGCCGACATGGCGTATCTCGTGGATTTTGCTCGGGTCGCTGAAAATGCGACGCTCGCGATCACGCAGCACGGCGCCCTCTTCCCAACTGCCTTCCCAGAGTTTGTAGCAAACCTCCAGGTATTCCTCGGCATAGTCGTAGCGCGCATCGTGTTCGGTCTGGGCTTTCTGACCGAGGTTCTTGGCGCCGCTTTCCAGGTAGGACGTGACGATGTTCCAGCCGACACGCCCTTTGGTCAGGTGGTCGAGGGTCGAGAGCCTGCGGGCGAACGGATACGGATGTTCAAATGACAAAGAAGCGGTCAGGCCAAACCCCAGGTGTTCGGTGACCAACGCCATCGGCGCAATCAGCGACAGCGGGTCGTTGACCGGCACTTGTGCAGCCTGGCGAATCGCCGCGTCGCCATTGCCGTTGTACACGTCGTAGATGCCCAGCACGTCGGCGATAAACAGGCCGTCAAACTTGCCACGCTCAAGAATTTTGGCGAGGTCCGTCCAGTACTCCAGATCCTTGTACTGCCACGAGCGGTCACGCGGGTGCGCCCACAAGCCGGGAGATTGATGGCCTACGCAGTTCATGTCGAAGGCATTCAAGCGGATTTCACGGGACATCAAAGCACTCCGTTGAGGTGGTAGTTGCCGACGATCTGATATTTGCGCCGCAGTGGGTCGTCGAGGGTCGACGCCAGCGCGGTACGTTGGCCGGTGAGTTCAAATTCGGCATTACTGGCGGCAATCAAGGCTTCGGCAGCGGCGATTTGTGCTTCGGTCAACGCCACCGGGCTTGGGTGGGTTTCAGCGCGTTCAAACAAGGCGGCGGCTACGTCGACGCGGATCTGCAAGTCGCCAAAGCGGCTGATCACGTACGGGTCATCGCTGGCGTGTACAAACCGTCGGGTACTTTCCAGCAGTTGGCGCGCTTGATTCAGGGCGGTCATGAATAAATATCCTCAGTTCCAGGCGTGGCGCGCAGGCTTCACGCCGTTGAGCACGAAGTTGCCGATCAGGTGGTATTTCCAGCG
Source organism: Pseudomonas sp. B19125 (assembly GCF_044218855.1). Lineage (NCBI taxonomy): Bacteria > Pseudomonadati > Pseudomonadota > Gammaproteobacteria > Pseudomonadales > Pseudomonadaceae > Pseudomonas > Pseudomonas sp. B19125. Next base: position 2,933,234 of record NZ_CP162589.1, on the reverse strand, counting down.
GGCCGGGTCGTGCAGGGTGTGGGTGCGCGCGTTGCGCCAGAAGCGGTCGAGGTTGTGCTTGCCGGTGACCGAGCGGGTGCCGGCCAGTTCGAACAGTTTGCTGCTGGCAAGCAAGGCGGTTTCGGCCGACAGCACTTTGGCCTGGGCAACCACCAGCGAGGCGTTGGCGACGGTGTCTTCGTTGGGCTCGGCCAGGGCCAGGTCGACGGCCTTGCCGGCCTTGGCGAGGATCGCTTCGGTGCCATGCACGCGCCATTGCAGGTCGCCGATGGCGGCGATGGTGAACGGGTCTTGCCAGCCGTGGTCCTGTTGGCTGTCGATCCAGGGGCGAGCTTGGCGTGCGTAGATTTTTGCCTGTTCGAGGGCCTCCAGGGCGATGCCGGTGTCGACGGCGGCCTGGATAATCTGCGAGATCGGGCCGTTGGCGGTGGGCTGGTCGAAGGCTTGGTGCGCAGGAATGATCGCGCTAAGGGGCACACTGACGCCGTCGAGGGTCACGCCGCCACTGGCGGTGGTGCGCTGGCCGAAGCCGTCCCAGCTATCAATCACGGTTAGGCCCGGCGCATCGCGTTCGACAAAGGCAATAAACGCCTGGCCGTTCTCGTTGTTGCCGACCGTGGGCACGAGGTGGGCAAACAGCGCGCCGGTGCAGTAGAACTTCTCGCCGTTGATAGAGGCCGTGTCGCCGTCAAAACGAATCTGAGTGTCGAAGGTGCCGGCGTTTTTGCTCTTGGCTTCAGAAAAGGCATTACCGAAACGATAGCCGGCCAGAACCTTGCCGAAATAGTGACGCTTTTGTTCCTCGCTGGCGGTTTGCAGCAGGATGTCCACCACGCCCAGGTGGTTTTGCGGGATTTGCCCCAGCGACGGGTCGGCGGCGGAGATCAACTTGATCACCTCGGCCACCGTTACATAAGACACCTCGGCGCCGCCGTAGGCCTTGGGAATAGTGATGCCCCAGAGGCCGCTGGCAGAAAACTCATCAAGCTCGGCCACCGGCAGGCGCCGCTCGCGGTCGCGCACGCTGGCGTCAACGGCAAACCGCGCGGCCAAGCGCGTCGCGACTTCAATGGCTTCGGCATCCGAGCGGATGATATGGGCAGGTTGTTGAGGGTGGGCTGACATGGGCCGACTCCAGGCTCCGATGGGTTACCGGAGCAATTGCAGGAGTCATGCCTGAATTTAATCGTCAGCAAAATCAGGCGGTTGCTGGCTTTAAGAGGTTGTTGAACGCGTTTCAAACCAACAAAGTGTGCATCCACTGTTGCCAGGCCAACAGTTAGATCACCACGTTACGCACAAACCGCACGGCCACGTCGCCGTCATTGCGATAGCCGTGCACGTTGCGGCTGGCGAACATGTAGAACTCACCGGCCGCCACGTGTTTTTGTTCCTCGCCCACCAGCAAGGTCAGGCAGCCTTCGAACACGAACAGCTGCACGCTCCAGCCGTCCGGGTCGGGGTCGGGGCTGTAGCGATCACCCGGTTCCAGGTGCATCTCCCACAACTCGACTTCACGCCGCGCCGTGGCCTTGGCCAGTAGCACCGCTTTACTGCCGGGGATATCGCCGGCCCAGGCCAGCTCGTTGATGCGGCTGTGATCACCGGCATCCGGGGCCTGGATAAGGTCGCTGAAGGCCACGTCCAAGGCTTCGGCGACGCGGTCCAGCGTGGACAGGCTGACATTCTTCTCGCCCGCCTCGATGGCCACCAGCATGCGCCGGCTGACCCCGGACTTTTCCGAGAGTGCGGTCTGGCTCAGATCCGCAGCATGGCGCAGCCGGCGGACGTTCTGGCTGACGTGTTGCAGGACCGAGGCCCGTTGTGGATTTTCTTTGTGCACTATATTGCTCAATGGGTGGGTGTGCGCAGTATACTGCCCAGCGTGCGGCGCATTGTGCGGTCCGTGCCTTTCCCTTGCAAGACCGAGCCGCCATGACCGCCCCGAACGCCGCCCCACGTTTCAACCGTTTCAGCAAAGCCGAATGCATCCTGGTGGTGATCACCATGATCTGGGGCGGCACGTTTTTGCTCGTGCAACACGCCATGACCGTCAGCGGGCCGATGTTTTTCGTGGGCCTGCGGTTTGCGGCGGCGGCGATTGTGGTGGGGTTCTTTTCGTTGCGCACGTTGCGTGGCCTGACCTTATTCGAGTTGAAAGCCGGCGCATTCATCGGCACCTCGATCATGTTCGGCTACGGCATGCAGACCATTGGCCTGCAGACCATTCCAAGCAGCCAGTCGGCGTTCATTACAGCGCTTTATGTACCTTGCGTACCGCTGTTGCAGTGGCTGGTGCTGGGGCGTCGCCCAGGCCTGATGCCGAGCATTGGCATCATGTTGGCGTTTACCGGGTTGATGCTGCTTACAGGCCCGACGGGTGCCTCTCTGAACTTCAGCCCCGGTGAAATTGCCACACTGATCTGCGCAATCGCGGTGGCCGCCGAAATTATCCTCATTGGCGCCTATGCCGGGCAGGTGGATGTGCGGCGAGTGACCGTGGTGCAACTGGCCACGGCCTCGTTGCTGTCGTTCCTGATGGTGGTGCCGATGGGCGAGGCGCTGCCGGGCTTCTCCTGGTTACTGTTGTTCAGTGCAGTGGGCCTGGGTTTGACCAGTGCGGTGATTCAGGTGGCGATGAACTGGGCGCAGCAGAGTGTTTCGCCAACCCGTGCCACGTTGATCTATGCCGGCGAACCGGTATGGGCCGGCGTGATCGGGCGGATTGCCGGGGAGCGTTTTCCGCCGATTGCGATGGTCGGTGCGGCGTTGATTGTGGCGGCGGTGATTGTGAGTGAGATGAAGACACGCAATCAGCGAGAAGCTGAAAAATCAATCGAACTGGAACAGGAAGCCCCCTGACCCGTCAGGTCCGATCGTTCCCACGCTCTGCGTGGGCATGCATCCTGTGACGCTCCGCGTCACCCTTGCGCAAGGCTCACGGCTGCATAAGCAGTTGGGACGCGGAGCGTCCAGGGCGGCATTCCCACTCAGAGCGTGGGAATGATCAGGCCCGAAACAATGCCAAACGGGAGGTTTCGGCCTACCTTGTAGGATCCTGCCACATCTTGCCGTTTGGTGATCGAGAAAGCGGCACGTATGATGCATCCCAAACTCCCGCAGATTAGAAGCCTATGTCCCTGATAGTTCTACTGCTTCTGCCTTTTATCGGCAGCTGTCTGGCGGCCTTGCTGCCGCATAATGCACGTAACACCGAATCCCTGTTGGCCGGCCTTGTGGCCCTGGTCGGCACCATTCAAGTCGCTTTGCTCTACCCTCAGATCGCCCACGGTGGCGTGATCCGCGAAGAATTCATGTGGTTGCCCAGCCTCGGGCTCAACTTCGTGCTGCGCATGGACGGGTTTGCCTGGTTGTTCTCGATGCTGGTGCTGGGCATCGGCACACTGGTGGCGCTGTATGCGCGCTATTACATGTCGCCGGATGACCCGGTGCCGCGCTTCTTTGCGTTTTTCCTGGCGTTTATGGGCGCCATGCTCGGGCTGGTGATCTCCGGCAACCTGATCCAGATCGTGTTCTTCTGGGAACTGACCAGTCTGTTCTCGTTCCTGCTGATCGGCTATTGGCACCACCGCGCCGATGCCAGGCGCGGCGCCTATATGGCGCTGATGGTCACCGGCGCCGGCGGCTTGTGCCTGCTGGCAGGTGTGATGCTGCTGGGGCATATCGTCGGCAGCTATGACCTGGACCTGGTGCTGGCGGCGGGCGATCAGATTCGCGCGCATTCGCTGTACCCGGTGATGCTCGCGTTGGTGCTGATCGGCGCCTTGAGCAAGAGCGCGCAGTTCCCTTTCCACTTCTGGCTGCCCCACGCCATGGCGGCACCCACGCCGGTTTCGGCCTACCTGCACTCGGCGACGATGGTGAAGGCCGGCGTGTTCCTGCTGGCCCGCCTGTGGCCGTCGTTGTCCGGCAGCGAAGAATGGTTCTGGATCGTCGGCGGTGCCGGCGCACTCACCCTCCTCCTCGGCGCTTACTGCGCCATGTTTCAGAATGATCTCAAAGGCCTGCTGGCCTATTCCACCATCAGCCACCTCGGGCTGATCACCCTGCTGCTGGGCCTCAACAGCCCGCTGGCCGCCGTCGCTGCGGTGTTCCATATCCTCAACCACGCCACTTTCAAGGCCTCGCTGTTCATGGCCGCCGGCATCATCGACCACGAAAGCGGCACGCGGGATATCCGCAAGCTCAGTGGCCTGGTGCGGCTGATCCCGTTTACTGCGACCCTGGCGATGGTGGCCAGTGCGTCCATGGCCGGCGTGCCGTTGCTCAATGGTTTCCTGTCCAAAGAGATGTTCTTCGCCGAAACGGTATTTATCTCGGCGACAAAGTGGGTAGAAATCGCCCTGCCGGTGATCGCGACCATCGCCGGTACGTTCAGCGTGGCCTATGCCCTGCGCTTTACCGTCGACGTGTTCTTCGGCCCGCCCGCGACCGACCTGCCCCACACGCCCCACGAGCCACCGCGCTGGATGCGCGCGCCGGTCGAGCTGCTGGTGTTTACCTGCCTGCTGGTGGGCATCTTCCCGGCCCAGGTGGTCGGTTCGATCCTCGCCGCCGCTGCACTGCCGGTGGTCGGCGGGGTACTGCCCGAATACAGCCTGGCCATCTGGCACGGCTGGAACGCGCCGATGATCATGAGCCTGGTGGCCATGTCTGGCGGCATCGTGCTGTACCTGTTGCTGCGCAAACAGCTCAAGCGTGGCCGTTTCAAATACCCGCCGATCATCAGTTACTTCAACGGCAAGCGCATGTTCGAGCGCAGCCTGGTGGTAATGATGCGCGGCGTGCGCCGTATCGAAAAACGCATCAGCACCAAACGCCTGCAAACCCAATTGTTCCTGCTGGTGCTGGCAGCGGTGGTTGCCGGGTTGATCCCGATGCTCAACAGCGGCCTCAGTTGGGGCGACCGGCCGAAGATCCCCGGCTCCATCGTGTTCGTGACCCTGTGGTTGCTGGCCATCGCCTGTGCGCTGGGCGCCGCCTGGCAAGCCAAGTACCACCGGCTGGCAGCCCTGACCATGGTCAGTGTGTGCGGCATGGTCACCTGCGTGACCTTCGTGTGGTTCTCGGCGCCGGACCTGGCCCTGACGCAACTGGTGGTCGAAGTGGTCACCACCGTGCTGATTTTGCTGGGCCTGCGTTGGCTGCCACGACGGATCGAAGAAGTCTCGCCACTGCCGAGCTCGTTGCGCAAGGCGCGCATCCGTCGCCTGCGCGACTTCCTGTTGTCCACCGTGGTCGGTGGCGGCATGGCGCTGCTCTCCTACGCAATGCTGACCCGCCAGACGCCCAACGATATCTCCTCGTTTTACCTGAGCCGCGCCCTGCCCGAAGGTGGCGGCAGCAATGTGGTGAACGTGATGCTGGTGGACTTCCGGGGCTTTGATACCTTGGGCGAAATCACCGTGCTCGGCGCCGTGGCGCTGACCGTCTACGCCCTGCTGCGCCGCTTCCGCCCGTCCAAGGAAAGCATGGAGTTGCCGCCACAACAGCGCCAATTGGCGCCGGACGTGGCCACCGACCTGGTCAACCCGCGCCAGGCCAGCGATACCGCCCTGGGCTTTATGATGGTGCCGGCGGTACTGGTGCGCCTGCTGCTGCCGATTGCACTGGTGGTGTCGTTCTACCTGTTCATGCGCGGCCACAACCAGCCGGGCGGCGGTTTCGTCGCGGGGTTGGTGATGTCGGTGGCGTTTATCCTGCAATACATGGTCGCCGGCACCCAATGGGTCGAAGCGCAGATGAGCCTGAGGCCGATGCGCTGGATGGGCTTCGGCCTGCTTTCGGCCACCTTGACCGGGCTCGGCGCGCTGTTCGTCGGTTACCCGTTCCTCACCACCCACACCTGGCACTTCAGCCTGCCGCTGCTGGGCGATATCCACATTGCCAGCGCGTTGTTCTTCGACGTTGGCGTGTACGCCATGGTCGTCGGCTCCACGCTGTTGATGCTCACCGCCCTCGGTCACCAGTCGGTGCGAGCGCATAAACCGAGCAACCAGCCCAAGGCCGTTGCCGCAACCGAAGGAGCCGCCTGATGGAAGAAGTCATCGCAATTGCCATTGGAGTGCTGGCGGCCTCCGGCGTCTGGCTGATCCTGCGCCCACGAACGTTCCAGGTCGTCATGGGCCTGTGCCTGCTGTCGTATGGAGTCAACCTGTTCATTTTCAGCATGGGCAGCCTGTTCATCGGTAAAGAGCCGATCATCAAGGACGGCGTGCCGCAAGACCTGCTCAACTACACCGATCCGCTGCCCCAGGCCCTGGTACTCACGGCCATCGTGATCAGCTTCGCCATGACGGCCTTGTTTCTGGTGGTGCTGCTGGCCTCCCGTGGGCTGACCGGCACTGACCATGTGGACGGTCGGGAGCCAAAGGAATGACGTGGATGAATCAAATGATCGTCGCGCCGATCCTGCTGCCGTTGCTGACCGCCGCGCTGATGCTGATGCTCGGCGAAAAACGCCGCCCGTTGAAAGCCAGGATCAACCTGTTCTCCAGCATCATCGGCCTGGGTGTCGCCATCCTGCTGCTGTACTGGACGCAACAAGGCGGCCCCGGCTCGATTGGCGTGTACCTGCCGGGCAACTGGCAGGTGCCCTTCGGCATTGTGCTGGTGGTGGACCAACTGTCGGCGATGATGCTGGTGCTCACCGGCATTATCGGTGTGAGCGCGCTGCTGTTCGCCATGGCCCGTTGGGATCGCGCCGGCACCAGTTTCCACGCGCTGTTCCAGATCCAGCTGATGGGTTTGTACGGTGCATTCCTGACGGCGGACCTGTTCAACCTGTTCGTGTTCTTCGAGGTGCTGCTGGCGGCGTCCTATGGCTTGATGCTGCACGGCTCTGGCCGCGCGCGGGTGTCGTCGGGGCTGCATTACATTGCGATCAACCTGTTGGCGTCGTCGCTTTTCCTGATTGGCGCGGCGATGATCTACGGGGTCACCGGCACGCTGAACTTTGCTGACCTGGCGCTGAAAATCCCGCTGGTACCGCAAGCCGATCGCGGCCTGTTGCATGCTGGCGCGGCGATCCTCGCCACTGCATTCCTGGCCAAGGCCGGCATGTGGCCACTGAACTTCTGGCTGGCACCCGCCTACTCCTCGGCCAGCGCACCGGTGGCGGCGATGTTTGCGATCATGACCAAGGTCGGCGTGTACACCGTGCTGCGTCTGTGGACCTTGCTGTTCTCCGGGCAAGCCGGTGCATCGGCGCTGTTTGGCGGCGACTGGCTGGTGTACGGCGGCATGGCGACCATAGTCTGCGCGGCGCTGGCCATGGTGGCTGCGCAGCGCCTGGAGCGGATGGCCAGCCTGAGCATCCTGGTGTCGGCCGGGATCCTGCTGTCGTCGGTGGGCTTTGCCCAGCCAAGCCTGACCGCCGGGGCGCTGTTCTATCTGGTCAGCTCGACCCTGGCGCTGAGCGCGCTGTTCCTGCTGGCCGAGCTGATCGAGCGTTCGCGCTCGGCCAATGATCTGCCGCTGGATGAAGAAATCGACGCGCTGCCCAAGGCCATGGAGTCGTTGCACCCACGCCCCGGCGTCAACCTGGATGACGAGCAGAAAGCCGTGGTCGGCCAGGTGATCCCCTGGACCATGGCCTTCCTGGGCTTGAGCTTTATCGCCTGCGCACTGCTGATTATCGGCATGCCGCCGTTGTCCGGGTTTATCGGCAAGCTCAGCCTGTTGAGCGCGCTGGTCAACCCAATGGGCCTGGGTAACGCAGTGGATGAGCCGATCCGCCCGGCGGCCTGGGGCTTGGTGGCGCTGTTGATCTTGTCGGGCCTGGCTTCGCTGATCGCCTTCGCCCGCCTGGGTATCCAGCGCTTCTGGACGCCGGAGGAGCGCCCATCGCCGCTGCTGCGCCGCTACGAATGTGTGCCGATCTTCTTCCTGCTCGGCCTGAGCATTCTCCTGACCTTCAAGGCCGAACCGTTGATGCGCTACACCCAGGCCACTGCCGACAGCCTGAATAACCCGGAGCATTACGTGATGGCGGTGATGGCCACGCGCCCGGTGCTGAGCCCTGAGTCCAGAGCCGCCGCCCTGGAGGTGCAGCCATGAAGCGCCTGTTCCCTGCCCCATGGCTATCGCTGGCATTGTGGGTGCTGTGGCTGGTGTTGAACCTGTCGGTCAGCCCCGGCAACCTGTTGCTGGGCGCGGTGCTGGGCTTTCTCGCGCCGCTGCTGATGGCGCCGCTGCGCCCGCTGCCGGTGCGTATTCGTCGCCCCGGCATCATCATTCGCTTGTTCTTCGTGGTGGGTCGCGACGTGATCGTGTCCAACCTGCACGTGGCCTGGGGCGTACTGACGTGCGGATCCCGCCCGCCGCGTTCACGTTTTATCAAAATCCCGCTCGACCTGCGTGACCCCAACGGCCTGGCCGTCCTGTCGATGATCACCAGCGTGACGCCTGGCACAGTGTGGTCGGAACTGGCCCTGGACCGCAGCATCCTGCTGCTGCACGTGTTCGACCTGGACGATGAAGCACCGTTTATCGAGCACTTCAAACGCGCCTACGAACGGCCCCTGATGGAGATCTTCGAATGAGCCCCCTGCTCTCCAATGCAATCCTGGTCAGCCTGTTCCTGTTCTCGCTGGCGATGGTGCTGACGCTGGTGCGCCTGTTCAAAGGCCCGTCCGCGCAAGACCGGGTTCTGGCGCTGGACTACCTGTACATCCTGGCGATGCTGATGATGCTGGTGCTCGGCATTCGTTATGCCAGTGACACCTACTTTGAAGCGGCGCTGCTGATTGCGCTGTTTGGCTTTGTCGGGTCGTTCGCCCTGGCGAAATTCCTGCTGCGTGGCGAGGTGATTGAATGATGCCGTTATGGGTTGAAGTGATCGTGGCCGTGTTGCTGGTGCTCAGCAGCCTGTTTGCGCTGATTGGCGCGATCGGGTTGTTGCGCATGAAGGACTTCTTCCAGCGCATGCACCCACCGGCACTGGCCTCCACACTGGGCGCGTGGTGCGTGGCGCTGGCGTCGATTATCTACTTTTCGGTGCTCAAGTCCGGGCCGGTGCTGCATGGCTGGTTGATTCCGATTTTGTTGGCGATCACGGTGCCTGTTACCACACTGCTGTTGGCGCGCACGGCGCTGTTTCGCAAGCGCATGGCCGGTGATGATGTGCCTGCCGAGGTCAGCAGCCGCCGCTGATTGATCTGTGGGAGCTGGCTTGCCTGCGATAGCGGTGTATCAGTCAATGTTGCTGTGACTGATAGGCCCCCATCGCAGGCAAGCCAGCTCCCACATTGGTTTTTGCGTCAGGCGAACGAGCGGATGTGCGTCGCCAACGCTGCCAGTTCCCCATCATCGGCCCGCACAAAATCGTGGGATGAGATGTAACCCTCATACGCCGCAAAAAACTTGTCGACTTTGGAGCTGATGGGCTTGAACGCGCTGTCCTGCCCCGTGCCGTGCATGGGAAACAGCTTCGCATGCAGATGGTCCACGCCGTAGCCTTCGAGCATCATCCCCGTGCGCGCCACATCGGGAAACGCCCGATCAATCAGCAGTGCGGTTTTCTTGGTCGCCACAATCAGCGCGGACAACACCGCATCCGACTGCGCGAACGCGTAGCTGCCGTAATGCTGTTTGGGGATCACCACGCTGAAACCAGGCGTATTGGGGAAGATCGACAGGAACGCCATATGCTGGTCGTCTTCCCAGAGGATATGGGCCGGGGACGTCTTGCGGACAATGCTGCAGAAAATACAATCCATTCAATTCACCGTCAGTTTCAGTGTGCGAGCCGAGCCTCCAAAGGTAAGGCAAAAATGTCGCGCCCTAGTTAAAGATTAAATAATCCATAAATAGCTTGGCGCATTGGAATTGGCCTGATACGGTTTAGTGGATTTATTAATCCACTAAAAACAGGCACACCCATGACCGCTCATCTCGCACGTTTTACTGACAAAGTCGCCCTGGTAACCGGCGGCTCCCGTGGCATCGGCGAAGCCATCGTACGGCGCCTGGCGGCTGAAGGCGCGGCAGTGGCCTTCACCTATTCCGCGTCGGCTGACAAGGCGCAGGCACTGGTCGGCCAGATTCAAAGCCAAGGCGGCACAGCCCTGGCCATTCAGGCGGACAGCGCCGATGTGGTGGCGATTGCCCGAGCCGTGACCACTACCGTTGCGCATTTCGGCACGCTGAATATCCTGGTTAACAATGCCGGGATCTTGCAGCTCGGCAGCGTGGACGAATTCAGCCTGGAAGACTTCGACCGCATGTTCGCCGTGAATGTACGCGCGACATTCGCCGCCGCGAAAGCCGCGTCAGCAGTGATGCGCAGTGGTGACAGGATCATCAGCGTGGGCAGCGTCGTAGCGCAGCGCTCAGCCTTTCCGGGCTCCAGCGTCTATAGCATGACGAAGGCGGCGATCGCCGGTATGATCCGCGGCCTGGCGATTGATTTTGCCCCGCGCGGCATCACCGTCAATAACGTCCAGCCCGGCCCGACCAGCACTGACATGAACCCGGCAGACGCGCCGCATGCCGACCTGATCAAAAGCCTGGTGCCCTTGGGCCGTACAGGCACGGCTGACGAAATCGCCGGCATGGTCGCCTACCTCGCGTCTGAAGAAGCTGCCTTTGTGACCGGCGCCAGCCTGAGCATCGACGGTGGCTACCTGGCCTGACCCTTCACTTTCCAGAGGTACCCCATGGCAAGACCCCGAGCCTTCGACCGCGACCAGGTGCTGCAACACGCCATCCGCGTATTTTGCGACAAGGGTTTTGCCGCCGCCTCAACCGAAGAACTGATGCAGGCCATGGGGCTGAGCCGCCAGAGCATGTACAACACCTTTGGCGACAAACGCCAGTTGTACCTGCAGGCCATGGCCGAGTATCAGCGCACGGGCGTCGACGACCTGATCGAGCGTCTGGGCCAAGGCCCGACACCGCTGCAAGGCCTGCACGACACCCTGAACTCCTTCGCCACCCGCGCCCTTCGCGAAGGCACGGCCGGGTGCATGGGCGTCAATGCGATCTGTGAGTTTGGCCAGGAAGATGAGGAAATCAATCAGCTCACCGCACACAGCGCCGAGCGTTTGCGCCGTGCATTTGAGCAGACCCTGAGATGTGCGCAGGAACAGGGTGAACTCGTTCCCGGCACCGATTTGCCGGCCGCCTGCGACTTTCTGATGGCCACCCTTAGCGGCATGAAGATTGCCGGTAAGGGCGGCGCTAGCGTCGAGCAGTTGGCTAACATCGCAGGGTTTGCAGTTCGCGCACTGGGCGCCAAGGCGTAATTACAGGATCGGCGCGCCGAAGCGGTTCAAGCGCGGCATCCAATGATCGAGGATTTGCGCAGATGCCAGCACATGATGCGCGTGCCCGATCAACAAGCGGCGTGGCACAAAGCCGATGTAGCGCGAGTCATCGCTGTTGTCGCGGTTGTCACCCAGCATGAAATAACTGTCGGCCGGCACAGTGACCGGGCCGAAAGTTCGCAATGCCCGAACCGTGGGCATGAACTGAATGCTGCGCTGACTGTTGCTCGCATGCTCGATCAGCTTGATACCCGGCACTGTCTGGCCTGGCACGATCGGTTCGCTGATGTCCTGGCCATCACTGTAGGTAGCCGGCGTGCCGTTAACCCACAGCACTTCATCTTTCATTTCCAGGGTATCGCCGGGAATGCCGACGATGCGTTTGATCAAGCGCATGCCGTCCTTGGGTGACGAGAAAGTCACCACATCGCCGCGCTTAGGGTCATCCAGCTTGGCCAGGGATATATCCGTAAGCGGCAACTTGAGGTCATACGCCACGCGGTTGACCAGCACCACATCGCCCTCAAGCAACGTCGGGCGCATCGACCCGGATGGGATGGGGTTCCAGTCGGCCAGGGAGGTGCGGAACACGCCGAAGCACAGCCAGAAAAGGATGACGTAACGGTAGCGGCTCAACCAACTTCGCATACAGCCTCGCACTAAAAAAGCGGCGCAGACAGCCGCCGGAAAACCCAGGGTAACATTTGGCAATACTCGCTTATTACACCGGAGGATTAAATTAACATTAGCGTTACAGCCCACATTGATCGTCCCCACGCTCTGCGTGGGAATGCATCCCTTGACGCTCCGCGTCACCTTGCACAGGGCTTGAGGTGTTTGCCAAAAGCAGGACGCAGAGCGTCCAGGGCGGCGTTCCCACGCAGAGCGTGGGAACGAGCCACGCTTGCACAATAAAAAACGCCCCGAACCAGTCGGGGCGTTTTTTATTCAGGATTTACCGATCAAGCCTGATCAGCCAACCGCCACGTCGTGCCGCCCTTCCCGTCTTCCAACACCACACCCATCGCGGTCAGTTGGTCACGGATACGGTCGGACTCCGCCCAGTCTTTGCCTGCACGGGCAGCCAGGCGCGCTTGAATCAACGCGTCTACTTCAGCGGCATCTACACGCCCTTCGGCGCCGGCTTGCAGGAAGTCATCGGCTTCCATCTGCAGTACACCCAACACGCTGGCCAGCTCTTTCAAGCGCGCAGCAAGACCAGCGGCTGCATCAAGATCACTCTCACGCAGACGGTTGATCTCACGCACCATCTCGAACAGCACCGCGCAGGCTTCCGGCGTGCCGAAGTCGTCGTTCATGACCTCGGTAAAGCGTGCCACGAAGGCTTCGCCGCCGGCCGGCGCCACGGCAGGCAGGCCTTTCAACGCATGGTAGAAACGCTCCAGGGCGCCTTTGGCGTCCTTGAGGTTGTCTTCCGAGTAGTTGATGGCGCTGCGGTAGTGGCTCGACACCAGCAGGTAGCGCACCACTTCCGGGTGGTACTTTTCCAGCACATCGCGGATGGTGAAGAAGTTGTTCAAGGACTTGGACATCTTCTCGCCATTGATGCGGATCATGCCGCAATGCATCCAGGCGTTGGCGTAGGTCTTGCCGGTGGCGGCTTCGCTTTGGGCGATTTCGTTTTCGTGGTGCGGGAACTCAAGGTCGCTGCCGCCGCCATGAATATCGAAGGTCTCGCCCAGGCAGCAGGTGGACATCACCGAGCATTCGATGTGCCAGCCCGGACGCCCGGCGCCCCACGGCGATTCCCAGCTCGGCTCGCCGGGCTTGGTGCCTTTCCACAGCACAAAATCCAGTGGATCCTGCTTGGCTTCGTCGACTTCGATACGTGCGCCGATGCGCAGGTCTTCGATTTTCTTGCGCGACAGCTTGCCGTAGCCCATGAACTTGGCGACGCGGTAGTACACGTCGCCATTGCCTGGGGCGTAGGCGTAACCCTTGTCGATCAGGGTCTGGATCATGCTCAACATGCCCGGAATGTGATCCGTGGCGCGCGGCTCCATGTCCGGTTTGAGGATGTTCAGACGCGCTTCATCCTCGTGCATCGCGGTGATCATGCGCTCGGTCAGCACATCGAACGGTTCGCCGTTCTCGCGCGCCCGGTTGATGATCTTGTCTTCGATGTCGGTGATGTTGCGCACATAGGTCAAGTCATAGCCGCTGAAACGCAACCAGCGGGTCACCAGGTCGAAGGCAACCATGCTGCGGCCGTGACCGATGTGGCAGTAGTCGTACACGGTCATGCCGCACACGTACATGCGCACCTTGTTGCCGTCCAGCGGCTTGAAGACTTCTTTGGTCTTGCTGAGTGTGTTGTAGATCGTTAGCACAACGGCTTCCTTAGAGAATCACTGGCCCCACGAATCACGCAAGGTCACGGTACGGTTGAATACCGGTGCACCAGGTTTCGAGTCCTTGATATCCGCGCAGAAGTAACCTTCGCGCTCGAACTGGAAACGGTCTTCCGGCTGTGCGTCGCCAAGCGATGGCTCGGCACGACAACCCGTGAGAACTTGCAGGGAGTCAGGGTTGATGTTGTCCAGGAAGCTGGCGCTGTCTTCAGCCTTCTCAGGGTTCGGCGAACGGAACAGACGATCGTACAGGCGCACTTCGCACTCGATGCTGGCAGCAGCCGGCACCCAGTGAACGACGCCTTTGACCTTGCGGCCTTCAGGGTTCTTGCCCAGGGTTTCCGGGTCGTAGGAGCATCGCAGTTCGACGATGTTGCCATCGGCGTCCTTGATCGCTTCATCGGCACGGATCACGTAGCTGCCGCGCAGGCGCACTTCGCCGTTAGGCTCCAGGCGCTTGTAGCCTTTCGGCGGCTCTTCCATGAAGTCATCACGGTCGATGTAGATTTCACGCGCGAACGGCAGCTTGCGCACGCCAAGTTCTTCTTTCTGCGGGTGACGCGGCAGTTCGAGGTGGTCGACCTTGTCTTCCGGGTAGTTGGTGATCACGACTTTCAACGGGCGCAATACGCACATGGCACGCGGCGCGTTGGCGTCCAGGTCCTGACGGATGCTGAACTCGAGCATGCCGTAATCGACCACGCCGTCGGAGCGGTTGGTGCCGACCATGTCGCAGAAGCTGCGGATCGACGCCGGGGTGTAGCCGCGACGGCGGAAACCCGACAGGGTGGACATGCGCGGGTCATCCCAGCCATGCACGTGCTTTTCGTCCACCAACTGCTTGAGCTTGCGCTTGCTGGTGATGGTGTAGTTCAGGTTCAGGCGGCTGAACTCGTACTGACGCGGGTGCGCCGGAACCGGCAGGCTGTCAAGGAACCACTCATACAGCGGGCGATGGCTTTCGAACTCCAGGGTGCAGATGGAGTGGGTGATGCCTTCGATGGCGTCCGACTGACCGTGGGTGAAGTCATAGTTCGGGTAGATGCACCACTTGTCACCGGTCTGGTGGTGATGGGCGTGGCGGATGCGGTACATGATCGGGTCGCGCAGGTTCATGTTCGGCGAGGCCATGTCGATCTTGGCACGCAGCACGCGGGCACCGTCCGGGAACTCACCGGCGCGCATGCGGTTGAACCAGTCGAGGTTCTCTTCTACCGAACGGTCACGGAACGGGCTGTTCTTGCCCGGCTCGGTCAGCGTGCCACGGTATTCCTTGGCCTGCTCCGGGGTCAGGTCGTCGACGTAGGCCTTGCCGGCCTTGATCAGCTCGACGGCCCAGTCGAACAACTGGTCGAAATACTTGGACGCATAGCGCACTTCACCGGACCATTC
This sequence comes from Pseudomonas sp. B19125, assembly GCF_044218855.1. Classification (NCBI taxonomy): domain Bacteria; kingdom Pseudomonadati; phylum Pseudomonadota; class Gammaproteobacteria; order Pseudomonadales; family Pseudomonadaceae; genus Pseudomonas; species Pseudomonas sp. B19125. The sequence goes on along the minus strand of NZ_CP162589.1, from coordinate 2,918,182 downwards.
GAAGCCCAGCCACTTGATGTCGCTTTCGATGGCGTCGATGTATTCCTGGTCTTCCTTGGCCGGGTTGGTGTCGTCGAAACGCAGGTGCGTGACGCCACCGAACTCCTGGGCCAGGCCGAAGTTCACACAGATCGACTTGGCGTGACCGATGTGCAGGTAGCCGTTGGGCTCTGGCGGGAAGCGGGTGACGATCTGCGTGTGCTTGCCCGAATCCAGGTCCGCCTGGATGATCGGGCGCAGGAAATTGACCGGGACGGCAGGTCCGGCCTTGGAATTCGAGGTAGGGTCGACAGTGGGCTTGCTCATAGGATCCTTGAACAGACAGGTTCGTGGCCGGTTGGGGCCAGATAAAACAAAGGCGATATCATAGCCGATGCTGTCAAGTACCTGACAGAGCAGCACCGAAAACTGCTGCATTTAATGCACCGGCGGTAAAAAACCACCTCGAAATTCCTGCCGGGCACGCTAAACTGCGCGCCTTGGCACACATTTAGCCAAACCGGTAGCGGCGCCTTGGCGTCCAAACCCACGAATTCCCTGAAAAGAGTAGTGAACATGACTCAAGTCAAACTGACCACCAACCACGGTGACATCGTCATCGAGCTGAACGCCGAGAAAGCGCCGATCACCGTCGCCAACTTCATCGAGTACGTGAACGCCGGCCACTACGAAAACACCGTTTTCCACCGTGTCATCGGCAACTTCATGATCCAGGGCGGCGGTTTCGAGCCAGGCATGAAAGAAAAGAAAGACAAGCGTCCAAGCATCCAGAACGAAGCGGACAACGGCCTTTCCAACGACAAGTACACCGTCGCCATGGCCCGTACCATGGAGCCGCATTCGGCCTCCGCGCAGTTCTTCATCAACGTCGCCGACAACGCCTTCCTCAACCACAGCGGCAAGAACGTGCAGGGCTGGGGCTACGCGGTATTCGGTAAAGTCACCGAAGGCCAGGACGTGGTCGACAAGATCAAAGGCGTGTCCACCACCTCCAAGGCCGGTCACCAGGACGTTCCAGCAGAAGACGTGATCGTCCAGAAAGCCGAGATCGTTGGGTGATATTGCTGATTTCAGACTTGCATCTGGAAGAGGAGCGCCCGGATATCACCCGGGCGTTTCTGGATCTGCTCCACGGCCGCGCCCGTGGCGCCCAGGCGTTGTACATTCTGGGGGACTTCTTTGAAGCCTGGATTGGCGACGATGGGATGACCGCCTTCCAGCGTTCCATCTGCGAGGCTTTACGCGAGCTGAGCAACAGCGGCACCCCGATTTTTATCATGCATGGCAACCGCGATTTCCTGATCGGCAAGGCGTTCTGCAAAGCCGCAGGCGCTACCTTGCTCAAGGACCCGAGTGTCGTGCAGTTACATGGCGAGCCCGTGCTGTTGATGCACGGCGACAGCCTCTGCACCCGCGACGTCGGCTATATGAAGCTGCGGCGCATTCTGCGCAACCCGATTGTTTTGTTCATTCTGCGGCACTTGCCGTTGCGCACCCGCCACAAGCTGGCGCGCAAGCTGCGCAGCGAGAGCCGTGCGCAAACGCGCATGAAGGCCAACGATATTGTCGATGTGACGCCCGAGGAAGTGCCACGGGTGATGCAGCAGTTCGGCGTGCGCACCCTGGTCCACGGCCATACGCACCGCCCCGCCATTCATAAACTGCAGATTGGTGACCAGGCGGCCAAGCGTATTGTGCTGGGGGATTGGGACAAGCAGGGTTGGGCGTTGCAGGTGGATGAGCAAGGGTTTGCGCTGGCGGCGTTTGACTTCGTCAACCCACAGTTGGCGTTGCCCGGCGCATAACCCTGAGACACAGAACGCTGGCTTGTGTGGGGTTTGGCTTGTGTTGGAGCTGGCTTGTGTGGGAGCTGGCTTGCCTGCGATGCAAGCACCTCGGTACATCAGGCATACCCAGGTGATGCTATCGCAGGCAAGCCAGCTCCCACATTGACTGAGTCCAGTCGGTCAGTGCCCCGATGCCTCCGGCCCGGCCTTCGCACCAAACGGCGGCTTGGCCAGCCACACCAGCAACATCAAGCCCATGAACATCCACCCCAGCAACGTGAAGTAATCCACGGTGGACATCATGTACGCCTGGCTGGTGAGGATCTGGTCCAACTGCGCATAGGCCTTGTGCCCTGCCCCGCCTAGCGCCTGCAATGCATCGCGGGTGGCGGAGTCGTAGGTGGTCATGTTCTCGCTCATGTACGCGTGGTGCTGATCGGCGCGGCGAATCCAGATCCAGGTGGTCAGCGAGGCCGCAAAGCTACCGCCCAGGGTCCGCAGGAAGGTCGCAAGACCCGCGCCGTCGGCGATTTGCGCCGGCGGCAAGTCGGACATCAGGATGCTCAAGGTCGGCATAAAGAACAACGCCACGCCGATCCCCATGAACAACTGCACCAAAGCGATATGGGTGAAATCCACCTGATTGGTAAAGCCTGCGCGCATAAAGCAGCTCAAGCCAATCGCCAGGAACGCCAGGCCCGCCAGCAAGCGCAAATCGAACTTGTGCGCATACTTGCCCACAAAGGGTGACATCAGCACCGGCAAAATACCGATCGGCGCGACCGCCAGGCCGGCCCAGGTGGCGGTGTAGCCCATCTGGGTTTGCAGCCATTGCGGCAGAATCAGGTTGATCCCGAAGAAGCCCGCATAGCCCAAAATCAACACGATGGTGCCGATACGGAAGTTGCGGTAGGCAAACAACCGCAGGTTAACCACCGGGTGCTTGTCGGTCAGCTCCCAGATGATGAACACCGCCAGGGCAATCACCGAAATCGCCGCACCGATGATGATGAAGTTGGATTCGAACCAGTCCAGGTCATTGCCCTTGTCGAGGATGATCTGCAAAGCGCCGACACCGACGATCAAGCTCAGCAGCCCGACATAATCCATCGGCTGGTAACTGGTGACCACCGGGCGTTTCTTCAATTGCGAACGCACCACCATCACCGCAAAGATGCCGATGGGCACGTTGATAAAGAAGATCCACGGCCAGCTGTAGCTGTCGGTGATCCAGCCGCCGAGGATGGGGCCGGCAATCGGCGCCACCACCGTAACCATCGCCAGTAACGCCAGGGCCATGCCGCGCCTGGCCGGTGGGTAAACCGCGATCAGCAACGTCTGGGTCATTGGGTACAACGGCCCGGCGACCAGGCCTTGCAGCACCCGAAAGCCAATCAGCTCGGGCATCGAGGTGGAAATACCACAGAGGAACGACGCCAATACAAACAGGATGGTCGCCCACAAAAACAGCTTCACCTCGCCAAACCGGCGACTCAGCCAGCCGGTGAGCGGCAAGGCAATGGCGTTGCTCACCGCAAACGAGGTGATCACCCAGGTTCCCTGCTCCGAACTCACGCCCAGGTTGCCGGAAATGGTCGGCAACGCCACGTTGGCGATGGTGGTGTCGAGCACCTGCATAAAGGTCGCCAGCGATAGGCCAATAGTGGCCATCAGCAAGCTTGGCGGCGTAAAGGACGCGGGGGCGTTAGCGCTCATCAGCGTTGCACAGCCTTGGGTGCGGCGAGGCTGTTGTCATGGATCAACTGCGTGATCATGGCATCGGCTTCGGCCAGTTGGCGGTCATACACGTTGGTGGTGAACGAGGCCTTTTGCGGTGCCTGTTGCGCCAGCACCGGGCCGCTTTGGTCGTGCAGGTCGACGTTGACCACAGTGCTCAAGCCCACCCGCAGCGGGTTCTTGGCCAACTCGTCGGCGTTGATGTGGATGCGCACTGGCACCCGTTGCACGATCTTGATCCAGTTGCCGGTGGCATTCTGCGCAGGCAGCAGGGCAAACGCGCTGCCGGTGCCGGCGCCGAGGCTGTCGACGGTGCCGCTGAATTTCACGTCACTGCCATAGATGTCCGCTTCGATGTCCACCGGCTGGCCAATGCGCATATCGCGCAGCTGGGTTTCCTTGAAGTTGGCGTCGATCCACAACTGGTCCAGCGGGATCACCGCCATCAACGCGGTGCCGGGTTGCACGCGCTGGCCCAGTTGCACGGTGCGCTTGGCCACGTAGCCGGTGACCGGTGCGATCAAGGTGCTGCGCGCGTTGGTCAGGTAGGCCTGACGCAGTTGCGCGGCGGCGGCTTGCACATCCGGGTGGGACGAAATCACCGTGTCATCCACCAAGGCATTGGTGGTTTTCAGTTGCTGCTCAAGGTTGGTCAGGGCGTTCTTGGCGGCGGTCAGGTTGTCACGGGCATGGGACAGTTCCTCCTGGGAGATCGCACCGCCCTGGGCCAGCGTCTTACGGCGGTTGAAGTTGTCCTGGGCGGTTTGCACGTCAGCTTTCTGTGCGTTGACCTGGGCTTTCATGCCATCGACATTGCTGTACAAACCACGCACCTGGCGCACGGTGCGGGCCAGGTTGGCCTGGGCACTTTGCAGGCCGACGGCGGCGTCATTCGGGTCGAAGTTGATCAGAACCTGGCCTTCGTGGACCAGGTCGCCGTCGTCGGCGCCGATACTGACCACGGTGCCGGTGACCAGCGGGGTGATTTCCACCACGTTGCCGTTCACATAGGCGTCGTCGGTGCTTTCATTGAAGCGCCCGTAGAACTCATACCAGCCCCACACGCCGACCACGCCAAGAATGACGATCAGCGCCAGGCCGATCAGCATGACTTTGCGTTTGCGCGGGTTGTTATCGGGCTTTTCAGTTGCGTTGCTGTTTTCGGCAGTGGCCATGACAAATACCTCAAATTATTCCGTACGGGTGGCAGGGCTGGTCGTGGTCGCGGCCACGTTATCGGCGTTGAATCCGCCACCCAGGGCTTGCATCAATTGAATCGACAGGTCGATCTGCGCCGCATTCAAGGTCGCCAGCTGACGCTGGGCCTGCAGCAATTGCTGCTCGATGCTGAGCACATCCAGGTAGTTACCGATGCCGGAGCTGTAACGCTGTACGCCGGTGTCGTAAGACTGCTGGGCGATGTCCGCAGCGTGTTGCTGCGCCTGGATCTGCCGCCCGGTTTCGCGCAGTTGCATCAGGGTGTTGCCGATATCGCCCAAGGCTTGCACCAGGGTTTTGTTGTACTGGGCCACGGCCAGGTCGTAATCGGCGTCGCGAGCATCGAGGTCGGCACGCAAGCGGCCACCGTCAAAGATCGGCAACGAGATGGTCGGCGCAATGCTGAAGAACCGGCTGGCCGAGCCAAACATCGCATCACCGAGCAACGACTCGGCCCCGGCGCTCGCACTGAGGTTGAGGTTGGGGTAGAAGCGGGTTTTGCTCGCGGCCACGTTTTTACTCGCGGCCTCCACGCGCCAGCGTGCGGCGATCAGGTCCGGGCGACGGCCCAGCAATTCGGCCGGCAAGACTGAAGGCACAGCGACGGCACTGGGTTTCAATACGTTCGGGCGGGTCAGCTCGCCGCCACGGTCCGGGCCTTTGCCGAGCAATACCGCCAGGGCGATCTTGGCGCTTTGCAGTTGTTTTTCAGCGTCGATCAACTGCGACTGGGAGCTGGCTTCCAGGCTTTCGGTCTGTTGGTACTGGTATTCGCTGTCGATGCCGGAGCTGAGGCGGCGTTTGCTCAGGTCGAGCATCTGGCGGGTGCGCTTGAGGTCGTCATTGGCCAGGTCACGCACGATATGCGCTTGGCCCAAATCGCTGTAAGCCTTGGCGACGTTGGCGGCCAGGGTCAGGCGTGCGGCTTGCTGGTCGACTTCGGCTGCACGCGCCTGGCCCAACGCGGCTTCCCAGGCAGCGCGCTGGCCACCCCAAAGGTCGAAGTTGTAGTTGAAGCTGGCGCCGATGTTACGCACCGTGGCATAGGCATCGCCCTGCCCGCGCGGGTCCTGGTCCTTGGCCAGGCGCGAACGGCTCACACCGGCGCTGGCATCCAGGGTTGGCATGCGCGCCGCATCGGCGGCATAAGCGGCGGCTTCGGCCTGGTGCGCACGGGCGCTGGCCACTTGCATATCAGGGCTGTTTTGCAGGGCTTCGTGAATCAGACCGTCGAGTTGCGGGTCGCCGAGGCTTTTCCACCAGTCGGCGGTGGGCCAGGCGGCCGTGGACAGGGTCACGCCGCTCAAGGATTTGCCGGTTTGCAACGTGTTGGCGTCGAGACGTTGGCCCTGGGTGTCGAGGCCGCTGAAGTTGGCACAACCGGCCATGCTCATCGCCACCAGCACCAGGCTGAGTGCACGCGTTTTCATTGATTACCTACCCGCTGGAGGACGATGGCGTCACCGGCAGCTACCAGAATTTTCTTGAGGATTCTTTCCAGGGTTTCCAACTCACCAGGCTCGAGGGCACCGGCCAGTTCATTCATCGACTGCGCGCCGATATGCGGCAACATGTCGGCCAGGCGCTGGCCGTCTTCGGTGAGCACTAACTGCACCTGGCGCCGGTCCTGCTCGGAGCGCTTGCGCGCCAGCAGGCCCTTTTGCTCCAGACGGTCGAGCATGCGGGTCATGGAGCCGCTGTCGAGGGACAGGTGGCGGCACAGCTCCGCCGGGGTATCGACGTCGAACTGGGCAATGATGATCAACACCTTGAACTGCGCGGCGGTGACGCCGTGGGGTTCCATATGGGTGTCGATAATGCGGTCCTTGAGCAGCGCCGCCCGGCCCAGCAACAGGCCGAGGTGGCAGTTGCGAAAGCTGTCAGGGGTGTAGTGGGTCATCGAAAGTCACCTTATTACTGCCTAGGCAGTGAATGTATGACAAGATGTTACTGCTTAGGCAGCGAATGTCAAATGGAATTATTAGCTTGCTTGGTAATTTCGCGAGAGGTGGGCTTGAAACACAAATAACTGTGGGAGCTGGGTTGCCTGCGATAGCGGTTTGGCCGGGGGGTGTTTGGTCGGGTACATATCCATTGCTGCGGTAACGGCGGCCTATGGTTTCGCTCTTACAGCGACTCACTTTTCGAAGGACCGAAAAGTAAGCAAAAGGTCCTCGCCCCAACACTCGGTGCCTCGCTGTGGCTCGGCATGCCCGCAATCCGACAGTGATTTGGGGGGCCGCCGCGATGGGCCATCCTTGGCCCAGCGCGGCTAAACCGGCATCCCTGCCGGTTTACCCCCCAAATCACTGTCGAATTGCGGCCATCGTGTTTAACGGGGCGATTTCAGATCAAGATCAAGATCAAAAGCACAGATCAAAAGACCGCTGACTTCGTCATCGAAAAGGATGCAAGGGCCGGAGCAACAGCAACAGCAACAGCAACAGCAACAGCAACAGCAACAGCAACAGCAACAGCAACAGCAACAGCAACAGCAACAGCAACAGCAACAGCAACAGCAACAGCAACAGCAACAGCAACAGCAACAGCAACAGCAACAGCAACAGCAGAGCCATACTCGGTCAAAGGTGGGAGCTGGCTTGCCTGCGATAGCATCAACTCGGTGTGCCTGATGTACCGAGGTGTCTGCATCGCAGGCAAGCCAGCTCCCACAGAAAAGCAGATCCCAGGTGTATGCAAATCCGCTTTCGCTTTTGATCTAACCACTCAGGTCGGCTTTCAGGCCGCCGTGCTGTAGATCTTGATCTTGATCTGCTTTTGATCTGAGGCGCCCCGTTAACCACGCTGGCCGAACGCAGGCTTGAATCCGTGGGTAACCCGGCAGGACGCCGGGTTAGCCGCGCTGGGCCAAGGATGGCCCATCGCGGCGGCCCACGGATTCAAGCCGGAGTGAGGGCACACCGAGCCTAGGCGAGGTGCCGAGTGGTGGGGCGAAGACCTTTTGGTTACTTTTGGGGCGTTTGCCAAAAGTGACCCGCTGTAAGAGCCATGCCTTTCAAGGTCTATGTTTAAGAGTCCGTTTAACGTCATGTTTAGGCCTGTTTATCCGCCTTGGCAGCCTTAAGCACCCGAGCTGTTGAGACATGCGCCCGTGCCGCCTTACCTTCCAGCCACTCCTTGGGTTTAGCGACTTTGGCGCCGCGAGGGCTCTTTGCGACGGACTTGGGTTTGATCAACCTCGCCAGGGCCAGTAATCGCTCTGCCAGCCCTTGCGAGGTCTTTTCAAGGGGGAAATTTTCCGCAGGCAATGCGATCTGCAAACCCTGATAATCACTGCGAACATGCACCGCCAAGTGGAAAATCGAAGCTTCCCAACCCTCTGGCTGTGTTTCCCGGTGCGCCTGCTCAACACTACGTTTGAGAACCGATAAAACGTTGTAAGCCAGCACCGCCGAGGCAAAGCCCAGCAGCGCGGCTTTCGGGCTGCCAAAGCTTGTGATTTCACTCTCCAGTACCGATTCAAGGCGTTGGAACATGCCTTCAATACTCCAGCGACGACGGTACAAATCAGCTATCTGTTGAGCACTGATGGTGTCGGGCAAATTGCTCCAGAACCACATCACCACATCACCTGAGTCATTCGCTGTTTGCAGGCTCAATTCAACGCGTCTCCAGCGGCGGCCACTGGTCACTTCGATGATTTGTTCGCGAACGGTGCCGCTATCGACTGCTCCTGAATCTTGCCACTCACTTTCTTGGACGAGTCGTGGATGTTTGCTGGGTTGGCGAACGATGAACGAAGCCCCCGTGTCCTCGCAGGCTTGCAAGACGGGCAGCGTGCAATAGAGCCGGTCAGCCATCCACAACTGGCCCGCGCATGCGCGGGCCAGTAGCGGTAAAACACTGACTCGCTCACTGGCGTAGGCATCTTCCCACGGCTGAAGATCAACGACTAAATCCAGATCCGGATCGTAGGCAACTACTGAAAATCCTGGGCGTGCTGCGCCGCGCTCATTGCGCAGAGCACCTAGACGTTTTTCAGTGGCCGGCAGATGGTTGCCATCAACAATACGCAACTGCCAACCGGGAAGGATCGATGAATGGCCAAGCGTTTCTACGGTCGGTATCAAACGCTCGGCACTGCCCGAAATGAGGGCGCGCAGAAGCTCGGGTTCGGTTCGCTTGATCTTGTCATAGAGGGCTGCAAGGCTGACCGAAAGGCCCTCCATCTTGCGCGCCGCCGCGTGTAATGACGGCCTCAAGCCCAATGAAACAAGGGACATCAGCTCAACAACGGTTGAAAACAAAAGCTCACGGGAGTACTGACGCTGGCGATGATCATCGAACACCTTGTCTACCCACTTGGCATCTACGGCCTGCTCCAAGACCAGCTTGGTCATGACACTGGCTGGTGCTTGTTTTTCAAACCGTTCTAAAACCTTTTCCCACATAGCTTCGTCGTCCTGACTGAATTGATTAGGGGATTTTAAACCAAGACCTTGAAAGGCATGGCTGTAAGAGCGGAACCATAAGCAGCCGTTACCGCAGTAACGGATATACACACCGACAAACCGCCATCGCAGGCAAGCCAGCTCCCAGACTTCTTACCTTATACAACCCCTAGAAATCCCGCTTGTAGAAGATATCCAACGAACTCGCCACGCCACTGGCCACTTCCAGGTACACCTTCTTGCTCAGCAAGTAACGCAAGGCAATGGTATTGGCCGGCTCAAACACCCCCACCCCATAGCGCAAGCTGAGCTTCTCGGTAATCTTGCCACTGGCCACCACTGCGGTCTTGTTCCCGGAGCCCTGGGTGTCAAGGTCGAAATCCTGAATCCCCAGCTTGTTGGCGATATCCGAAGTCACCCCCGCACTGCCCATCAAACCCAGGCCCAGAGCGGCCTCAGCAAGCATATTGTTATCTTCGCCCGTGTTGTTACGCGAACGCCCCAGCACCAGGTACGACAACGCATCTTCCTGAGGCATCGACGGCTCGGAGAAGATCTGCGTCGTCGGCTGCTCAGCGCTACCGCTCAAGCGAATACCGGCAGTCACAGTCCTTGAGTCTTCCACGACCACCCGTGTCGCTTCGATATCCAGGAACGGCTGATCCAAGGGACCGGCAAACAACAGCCGCGCACGCCGCACATTGAGGCGCTGCCCGTAGGCACGGTAACGCCCGTCGTTGAGCCACAACTCACCACGGGTGTCCATGTTGTCGCCAATATGCACATGGCCCTGAACCTTGGCAGTCAAGCCAAAGCCGGCAAAGTTAAGCTGGTCTTCACCCACCTCGACGTCGATGTCCATGGCCATCGCCATCGGCGGCTTGCCCTCCTCGGTCTGGCTGCCGACGATCACCGTGTCATCCGAGACCTTGACCGTCGACGGCGGCAGTTCGCGCACGGTGATATCGCCGCGCGGGATGTGCACCTTACCGGCAATCGCCAGCTTGTCGTCCTTGAGGCTGATCTTAAGGTCCGGCGCCACTTCCAGCTTGGCATAGGGCTCAACCGTGACCGGCAATTTCGAGCCTTGCAGGCTCAGGTCCACCGCCAGGGCCTGGCCCCAGCCGACGCGGCCCTTGAGGCTGCCCTGCCCGTCTTTGCCACTGCGCCAGCCACCGTTGAGCTGCACACTTTCACCGGCAATCAGCGCCTGCACATTCAAGCCCTCGAGGCTCATCGGCAGCTCAGGCCCGGAAATTTCGCCGTCCACCAGGTTCACATTGCCGTTGACCTGCGGCGCCAACAGACCACCCGAGATACGGCCGTTACCGTTGAGCTTGCCATTGAGGGTTTCCACCATCGGCACAAACGGGCGCGCCACAGCGAGGTCCAGGCCGGTGAGGCTGAACGTACCGGTAATCGGCTTGTCCTTGGGCAACGGGTTGATCTGCGCCTGCAACAGCAACTCGCCGAGCTTGCCACCGCGAAAATTCAGCTGTGTGTCGATGCGCTTGGGGTTGAGGGTGGTTTCCAGCTTCAAGGTGTCGTAGGGGAAATCCACCCACTGATTTTTGTCCTTCACGCGCAAGGTGCCGCCGCTGGCGTCCACCGCGACCACGCCTTTAGGGCCACTGCTGGGCAGGTCGAGTTGCACATCGGCGTTGAGCTTGCCCTGCCAGGCGAAATCCTTGGGCAAGAAGGCCGCCAGGCTGTCGATCGGGAATTGCTTGAGGTGGTAGCGCAGCTTGGGTTCAGGCATCAGACGCTGGTCTTCACCGCACAAGCTGGAACCGCCAGACACCCAGCAATGCGCGGCAAAGGTCAGCTTGCCGTCGGCCAGGCGTTCGATTTTCGCCGGGGCTTGCAGCTTCCAATCCTGGCCGCCGGCCTGCACATCACCACTGGCCAGGCGCCCACGCCAGTTGCCTTTGTCGAGGTTGCCATCCAGGGCCAGGGCGAGTTTGACCAGCGGCCCGGCCAGATCGAGTTGCACCTTCTGGCTCTTGATGTCGCCCTGGGCGCTGGCGGTCAGGATGCCGACCTGGGTTTCACCGGCTTGAATGCCGCTGCCCTTGAGGTCGATCTTCGCACGCTGGGCGTTGTCAAGGGCCGCATCGAGGGTGAGGCTTTGCAGTTTATTATCCGCAAACGCCAGTTGCTGGCCTTTGAGGTCGAGCTTGCCTTGCGGCGCCTTCAGCGTACCGGCTACATCCACGCGGCCGTTGATTTGCCCGCGCAACTGCGGCCACAGTTGGGCCAGGCGCGCCAGTTTAATGTCAATCTGCCCGGCCAGGCGTTGCTGCAGACTGCCACTGCCATTGATGCGGTTGTCGCCCAGTCGGATATCCAGGTTGGCCAGGGTCCACTGCTCGCCCGCGCCTTCGGCCTTGGCCGCCAGCACGGCGGTCTGGCCGCGCAAATGGCCCTTGAGGTCGAGGTCGGCATTCAGTTTAAGCTGCTCGTTTTTGAACTCGCCTTTGCTGCGCAATGGCCCGGCCAAGGTGCCCGGCAATTCTGCGACCCAGTACGCCGGGTTGAGTGCCGACAAGTCCAGCGCAGTGTCCCAGGCGATGCCGTCGGCAAATTGCAGGTTCAGGTGCCCTTCGGCCTTGCCTTGACCGGCAGTCAGTTTGAGTTCGGGCAGGAAGACTTGCTTGAGGTCGCCGCTGAATGGCGTGACCAGATTGAATTTACCCGCTGGGCCGTCAAGGTCAGCGTTGAGATTGCCGAGGTAGTTGCCGTCTTTATAGGAAACTTCACCGTTGAACGTACGCAAGGCGACCTGCGGCTCATCAATCAATGGATAGAGGCGATGCCAGGGGAAATCCAGCCAGTCGATTTTCGCGTCGGCGCTGAACCCTTGCTGCCAGTCCAGATTGGCGCTGAGCTTGAGGCTTTGCTGGTCGCCGGCAGTCAGGTCGAGGCCGGCGATCTGTGCGCCCTTGGCGTCGACCTTGCCTTGCAACAGCAAGGCCACCGGGCCTTTTTCTGCGGGCAGCACGGCCCGGCCAAGCAACTGGTAGCCGCTGCTCAGGTCGCCCTTTGCGGTGAGGTCCAATTGATTGAGCTGCAAGGTGTCGGGCAAATCGGCGCTGGGCTTGAAGCCATCCGCCGTGATGTGCAACTGCGCGGGCAGGTTCTCCACCAAAGGTTGCAGCTCGCCGCTGAGCTTCGCGGGCAGGTAGCCGCTGCTGTCGGCATCAAGCTTGAGGGTCTTGAGCAGGTCGCCGTCAACCTTGAGCGCAATCTGCCACGGCGCGCCGCCCGGAGCATACGGCAGGCTCAGATTGCCGGTGGCGCTCAGCGGCCAGTTGCCGGTGGGTTGCAGCAAGCCGTTGAGGTCCAGCACCAGGTCATCGCGTTGCAGGTGCACCGAATCAATCTGCAGACCGGCGGCCGTCCAGTGCGCCGCCAGTTGCAGGCCCTTAAGTTCTTCACTGCCATTAAACAGCAGGCTGCCGACGCGAACGTCGCCCAACTGGATGGCAACCGGCAACTTCAGATCCGGCAACGTGATCGGGCCACTGCTCGGTTCATTGCTCGGCGGGAATTGCAGGTTGACCTGCTCCACGTCCAATTGGTTGATGCACAGGGTCATGCGCAACAGGCAGCCTGGTGACCAATCAAACTTCGGAGCATTGAGTTCTACCCGACTCGCGTCCTGCTGCCATAGCAGATGGTCGGCGCTCCATTGGCCACCCAGGTGGCCCTGGTAATTTTCCACGCTCAAACCCGGCACCTGGCTCAAGGCCCAACGGCTGCCTGCTTGAGTACCGAGCACTGTCCACAGCGCCAACAGCAGCAGCATGAGGACCGCCACAAGGGCCAGCCCTGCTATTTTCAAACCACGCATCACAGCTCAGGCCCCATGGAAAAGTGCAAACGAATGCCGCCCGGATCTTCGAGGGCATGGGCCAGGTCAAGGCGAATCGGCCCCACTGGCGACACCCAGCGCACACCGACACCCACGCCGGTTTTCAGGCTGGGCATTTCCAGGGTGTTGAAGGAGTTGCCTTGGTCGATAAAGGTCGCGATGCGCCATTTTTCGGCGATGGAATATTGGTACTCGGCGCTCAGGGCCACCATATAGCGCCCGCCAATGCGGTCACCGCGATCGTTTTCGGGTGACAGCGTCTGGTACTCGTAGCCGCGCACGCTCTGGTCACCACCGGCAAAGAAGCGCAGCGACGGCGGCACCGACTTGTAGCCATTGGTGGCACTGCCGCCGAACTGCGCACGGCCGAGGAAACGGTGGTTGTCCCACAAAGTGGTCAAGCCCTTGATGGTGGCGGTGCCGTACAGCAAGTTGGTGTCGGAGCCGAGCCCTTCCTTGGCGACCTTGGCGTCGAACATCAGGCGATAGCCATTGTGCGGGTCAATGCGGTTATCGCTGCGCAGGTAGGAATAGTTGATGCCCGGCATCACCAGGTTGCTCAAGCCCGAGTCATTGCCCAGGCGATACTCTTCACGCTGGTATTTGAGCGAGATCACCCGCGTCCAGCCGCTGGGCAGCTTGCTGTGCCATTCGGGGCCGAGGGTGAGCAATTTACTCAGGGTGTCGGTGTTGGCGATTTCTTCGTTCTGGTAACCGCCGGCGAAGCGCAACTTGTCGGTCAACGGCGGGTCGAGCGGGATGTCATACCACAGGCCGACGTTCTGGCGTGGCGCCGACAGTTCGGCCTCCCAGCCATAGCTGTGGCCTTGCGGGTTGACCCAATGGCGGGTCCAGTTGGCTTTGCCGCGCGGGCCGACGTCGGTCGAGTAACCCAGGCCCAGGCCCATGGTGCGTGGCTTGCGGGTATCGAGCTGGACCGCCACCGGGATCACATCGTTGGTCGAGGCGGTTGGGCTGGCGTCCACGCGTACGCCTTCGAAGAAGCCGCTTGATTGCAGGTTCTGGTTGAGTTCGGCGATCAGTTCGGAGTCGTAAGGGGCGCCGCTTTTGAACGGCACCATGCGTTGCAGCAGGTCTTCATCGAACGGCGTATCGCCGGTAAACCCGACTTTGCCCAAGGTGTAGCGCGGGCCGCTGTCGTAGATGAGTTCGATATCGGCGACACCGGCTTGCGGGTCCACCAGCAGCTTCTGGCTGCTGAAACGCCCATTGAAAAAACCGTAGCGCGAAGCCTGATTCTGAATCAGCCGCTTGGCGTCTTCGTAGTTGCCGTGGTTGAGCACGGCGCCCGATTTGAGGTCGTCGCTGGCAGGCACGCGAAAGGCTTTGAGGCTCGCGGCCGGGCCGTCGACCCGAATGGTCACGTTGCGCAGGTGCACCGGCTCGCCGGGGTCGATGGTGAGGGTCAGGCGCGGGTTCTTGCCGCCCTTCACGTCACTGGAAATCTGCGGCTGATAGAAGCCCAGAGCCTGGGCCGCCTTGCGGGCCTGCTCCTCGGCGCCACGGCTGAACCGCAGCAAGGCTTCTTCATCACGATCGCCAACCCCGCCGATATAGCCTTCGATGTTGGCTTTCAACGCGTCGTTTGATGGCTTGATGCGCACGTCCAATTCGCTTTGCGCAAATACGCCGCAGCTTGTGAACAGCAGAACCAAGCCGCTGGTAAATCTTCCTGGAAGCTTCATAGGCGCGGATGCTACACAGCTGGGGGGACTCTTTGAACCCGGAATTGTCTGAATAATTCTGTCTCAAGCCGTTGCAGCATGTAACGCCTGGGGATTGGGATGAAAAAACACATGTTCCAGGACAGGTCCTACCGCCACTTCACCGATTTCCTCATAGCCCTGGCGCTTGTAAAAATCCAGATAGCGCGAGTTGCCGGTGTCGAGCACCACGCCCGATGAATGCGGGTCTTCGGCACACCAGTTGTGCACGGCCTGCAACAGTTTCTCGCCGTAGTGTTTGCCCTGAAATTGCGGGTGAATACCCAGCAGCGGCAACACATGCACCGACTCGTTCGGCAGGCACGCCAGCACCGCGTAATGGTAATCCAAGTAACGCCGGGTGCCGCGTACGCCGGTGCTCAGCCACATACGCAACTGCCAGGCCCAGCTCTCGGTGATGCCCAGGCGCCGTTGCGGTGGCGCAATCAAAGCGATGCCGATCAGCCGGTCGTTGACGAACAGGCCGATGGCAGGCAGCTTCTGGAAAAAATGCTGCTTGACCAGCTCACGCACGGTGGCGCGCACCCGCTGTTCGTACCCCGACCGCTCAGCCTCGAAGATGTAGGCAAAGGTCGGTTCATGCCGATAGGCCTGATACAACAAGGAACGGGCCTCGCGGGAATAGCCGCTGTTGAGCAGGCGAATTTCGGCAATGGCAGTGGCAGTGTCCGGCATACAGTCAATCTCCCTGGGCGCCACTCAAACGATGGCGTTCTTATGGGTACGAACCTGTGCAGCACCAGTCGTTCCCAGACATTAGCAGTGCATGCGCCCTACCGCCACGCTGGCCCCCGTCCGACTTGTCGGCTAGCATCGGCCTTTTGCCAGACTGGACTGCCGACCATGAAAATCGTCTCCTTCAATATCAACGGGCTGCGCGCCCGCCCCCATCAGCTGGCGGCGCTGATTGAAAAGCATCAACCCGACGTGATCGGCCTGCAGGAAACCAAGGTGCACGATGACCAGTTCCCGCTGGCCGAAGTGCAGGCCCTTGGCTATCACGTGTACTACCACGGGCAAAAAGGCCATTACGGCGTGGCCCTGCTGTCGCGCAAGCCGGCGTTGAGCCTGCACAAAGGGTTTGCCAGCGACGAAGAAGACGCCCAGCGTCGCTTTATCTGGGGCACTTTCGCCGACGAGCATGGCCAGTCGATCACCGTGATGAACGGCTACTTCCCCCAGGGCGAAAGCCGCGACCACCCGACCAAGTTCCCGGCCAAACAACGCTTCTACGAAGATTTGCAGCAACTGCTGGAAAGCCAGTTCAGCAATGACCAGCCGCTGGTAGTGATGGGCGACATCAATATTTCGCCGGAAGATATCGACATCGGCATCGGCGCCGACAATGCCAAGCGCTGGCTCAAAACCGGCAAGTGCAGCTTCCTGCCGGAAGAGCGCGAGTGGATGGCCCGCCTTAAAAACTGGGGCCTGGTGGACAGCTTCCGCCACTTGAACCCGGACGTGGCCGACCGCTTCAGCTGGTTCGACTACCGCAGCCGTGGGTTTGAAGATGAGCCCAAGCGTGGGCTGCGCATTGACGTGATCCTGGCGTCCAACGGCCTGGTGTCGCGGGTCAAGGATGCTGGGGTGGATTACGACTTGCGTGGGCTGGAAAAACCGTCGGACCATGCGCCGATCTGGCTTGAGCTGAGCTGACCTCAAGGTTTGTGTACTTCAATGTGGGAGCTGGCTTGCCTGCGATTGCAGTGGGCCAGTCATCAAATGGTTGGCTGACACACCGTTATCGCAGGCAAGCCAGCTCCCACATTTTGACTTGCTGTGCGTCAGTCATATTTTTGAAACCCCACTGACTTAATCTGGCGGCACTCCCTTTGGCTTAAGAAGGTGCCGGCATGATGCTGCGCGTTCTGTTCCTGTTGATACTGCCGCTCTACGCTGCCGCCGCTGCCCTCCCCGTTCCCGACCAAGGCCCCGCCCTGCGTATCCAGGGTTCCAATACCATTGGTGCGGCGCTTGGACCTGCGTTGGTCAAGGGCATGCTGGAGCACCAGGGCTTGCAGGCGGTGCACAGCGAGCCCGGCGATGGCGCCAATGAACAACGGGTGATCGGCAAGACGCGTCAGGGCAAAACCGTCACGGTGGAGGTCGCAGCCCACGGTTCAAGTACCGGGTTCAGCGCACTGAAAAAATCCAACGCTGACCTTGCGGCTGCTTCGCGCCCGATCAAGGACAGCGAACTGGTGGACCTTGAACCCCTGGGCGACCTGAAAAGCCCAGAGGCCGAGCACGTGATTGCCATCGACGGCCTGGCCATTATCCTCAACCCGCAAAACCCGTTGAATACCTTGAACACCGAGCAGCTGGCGCAGATTTTCAATGGTGAAGTCAGCCACTGGGAGGATGTGGGCGGCGTCGACGGCGCCATTCATCTGTATGCCCGGGATGATCAGTCCGGCACCTATGACACCTTTAAAGAGCTGGTGCTGAACCGGCGCGGCAAACCGCTGGCCGTGGCCGCCAAGCGCTTCGAATCCAGCGAGGCGTTGTCCGATGCGGTGAGCCATGACCCGCAAGGCATTGGTTTTATCGGCCTGCCGTATGTGCGCCAGGCCAAGGCGCTGGCAATTGTCGACGGTGACTCACAGCCGATGTTACCGGTGACCAGCCTGATCGCCACCGAGGATTACCCGCTGTCACGCCGCTTGTATTTTTACCTGCCGCCGTCGAACCGCAACCCGTGGGCCAAAGCCCTGGTGGACTTTACCCAAAGTGGCAAAGGCCAGGCGATCGTCGCCGCCAATGGCTTTATCGCCCAGCAGGTGCAGGCGATTGCCGTGGAGCCACGGGCGTCGATGCCCGAGGACTATCAAAACATCGTCCGTGACGCCCAGCGCTTGAGTGTGAATTTTCGTTTCGAAGAAGGCAGCGCCAGCCTGGACAACAAGGCGCGCCAGGACTTGCAGCGGGTGGTGGCGTATATAAAAAGCCACGGCAAGCTCGACAAGCAGGTGACGCTGGTGGGGTTTGGCGATGCCAAGAATGACCCGCAGCGGGCGGCGCTGTTGTCAAAGTTGCGGGCAATGGCGGTGCGCCGGGAATTGGTCAAGAGCGGCGTGGTGCTGCGGGATATTCGCGGCTTCGGCGCGCAGATGCCGGTGGCGGCGAACACGGCGGATGAGGGGCGGATCAAGAATCGGCGGGTGGAGGTTTGGGTGTACTGACCCCTCGGGTTTCGTGTTGTAAGTGGGCTGTTGTGGCGAGCAGGCTTGCCCTGCGTTGGGCTGCGAAGCAGCCCCAAACCCAGTCGCTGAGTTCTTTCAGGAAAATTGCAGTGCCTTTACTGGGCCGCTTCGCAGCCAACGCAGGGCAAGCCTGCTCGCCACAGGAGAAATTGGCTGCCTTCAAAAGTTGTGTAGATACCTATGCTCATCGCGGGCAAGCCCGGCTCCCACCTTTGGAATGCATTCCAGTGTGGGAGCTGGCTTGCCTGCGATGCAGGCGCCTCGGTGTTACTGCCCGCTGCGCATCAGCTCTTTAGGCACATACTTGCCAATCTCAAACTTGCCAATCGCCGCACGGTGCACTTCATCCGGGCCGTCGGCCAGGCGCAGGGTGCGTTGCATGGCGTACATGTAGGCCAGCGGGAAGTCGTTGGAAACACCGGCGCCACCATGGATCTGAATCGCCCGGTCAATCACCTTCAAGGCCACGTTCGGCGCCACGACCTTGATCTGCGCGATTTCGCTTTTCGCCACTTTGTTACCGACGGTGTCCATCATGTACGCCGCTTTCAGGGTCAGCAGGCGCGCCATGTCGATTTCCATCCGCGAGTCGGCGATCTTGTCGATATTACCGCCCAGGCGCGCCAATGGCTTGCCGAACGCGGTGCGGCTGACGGAGCGTTTGCACATCAGTTCCAGCGCACGCTCGGCCATGCCGACGGAGCGCATGCAGTGGTGTATGCGGCCTGGGCCAAGGCGGCCCTGGGCGATTTCGAAGCCACGGCCTTCACCCAGCAGTACGTTTTCATACGGCACACGCACGTTGTCGAACAGTACTTCAGCGTGGCCGTGGGGTGCGTCGTCGTAGCCGAACACCGGCAGTGGTCGTACGATTTTTACCCCTGGCGTGTCTACCGGCACCAGGATCATCGAGTGCTGCTGGTGGCGCGGCGCGTCCGGGTTGCTCAGGCCCATGAAGATCAGGATCTTGCAGCGTGGGTCGCAGGCGCCGGAGGTCCACCACTTCTTGCCATTAATCACCCACTCATCGCCTTGACGCTCGGCGCGGGCGGCCATGTTGGTGGCGTCGGATGAGGCCACGTCCGGTTCGGTCATGGCGAACGCCGAGCGAATCTCGCCGCGCAGCAGCGGTTCGAGCCAGCGTTGCTTCTGTTCTTCATTGGCGTAACGCACCAGCACTTCCATGTTGCCAGTGTCGGGGGCGGAACAGTTGAACGGCTCCGGGCCTAACAGCGAGCGGCCCATGATTTCGGCCAATGGCGCATATTCGAGGTTGGTCAGCCCGGCGCCCAGCTCGGATTCGGGCAGGAACAGGTTCCATAGGCCTTCGGCTTTGGCACGGGCTTTGAGCTCTTCCATGATCGCGGTGGGCTGCCAGCGGTCACCTTCGCTGACCTGGCGTTCGAACACCGGCTCGGCCGGGTAAACGTAAGCGTCCATGAACGCAGTGACGCGTTCACGCAGTTCCTGAACCTTGGGCGAATAGGCGAAATCCATGAGCAGCTCCCTTCTCTGAGAGGTTGTTTAGGTCATGCAATCGATGCTAGAACAGCGCTGATAATTTACCTAGCCTATTCTCGGCGTGTATTAACATTCATCACCGATATATGATCGGCGTATGAGCACCTGATAAATCGCCACCTGAAAATAAGAGCGCAACGAAATGAATCTGAGCAAGGTCGACCTCAACCTATTTATCGTCTTCGACGCGATCTACACCGAAGCCAACCTGACCCGCGCCGGGCAGATCGTTGGTATCACCCAGCCAGCTGTTTCCAACGCCTTGGCACGCTTGCGCGAAACCTTCAACGACCCGCTGTTCGTGCGCACCGCCCAGGGCATGGTGCCCACGCCCATGGCGCAGAACATCATCGGCCCGGTGCGCAACGCGTTGTCGTTGCTGCGGGTGTCGGTGCAGGAAAGCCGAATTTTCAACCCGCAACAGGCGGCCAAGACTTATCGCATCAGCATGACCGACCTCACCGAGGCGGTGATTCTGCCGCTGCTGTTCCAGCGCCTGCGCCGCCTGGCGCCGACCGTGGTGATCGAGAGTTTCTTGTCCAAACGCCGCGAAACCACCAAGGAACTGGCCGCCGGGCGCCTGGACTTTGCCGTGGACGCACCGCTCAACACCGACCCGCAAGTGCGCCACGTCAAACTGATGGAAGATCGCTATGTATGCGCCATGCGCAAGGGCCATCCGATGGCGGGCAAGGACAAGTTCACGCTGGATGACTACCTGTCGCTGACTCACATTCATATCTCCAGCCGCCGCAACGGCCTGGGCCACGTTGACCTGGCGCTGGGCAAGATGGGCATCCAGCGCAAGATCGCCCTGCGTTCCCAGCATTACCTGATGGCTTCGCAAGTGTTGCAGCAGACCGACATGGTGATGACCGTGCCCGAACGCTTTGCCCGCCGCCATGAGCTGCATTGGTTCAACCTGCCGGTCAACGATGTGCCGCCGGTGGAAACCCACCTGTACTGGCACGAAAGCACCGACCAGGACCCGGCCAACCGCTGGATGCGTGAGCAGATGATCGAGTTGTGCCAGCAAGTCACCGCGCACGAAAAGAAACTGGATGGCAAGCAAGCCTAAGCTCTGGTGAGCAGGCTTGCCACAGCAAGCTCCCTCGCCACAGGGTGTGAGTCAATCCAGGCTATTTGCTTGACGTAAACGTCAACCTGCCTTTAGCTTAGCGCCAAGACCTTCTTGAGCGCCACCATGAGCACGACCTACAGCATCTCTGACCTCGCCCGCGAGCTCGACATCACCACCCGCGCCATTCGTTTCTACGAAGAACAAGGCCTGCTGGCCCCGGAGCGCCGGGGCCAGGAGCGCATCTACTCGGCGCGCGACAAGGTCAGCCTCAAGTTGATCCTGCGCGGCAAGCGCATCGGTTTTTCCCTGGCCGAATGCCGTGAGCTGATCGAACTCTACGACCCCACCAGCGGCAACCACATCCAGCTCAACAGCATGCTCGCGAAAATCGCCGAGCGCCGTGAGCAGCTCGAGCAACAGATGCTTGATATCGAACAGATGAAGCTGGAACTGGACACCGCCGAAGAGCGCTGCACCCAGGCGCTGGCGCAGACCATGAACCCGGTTGGTCCATAAACACAAGGTAGCTGCCCATGTCTCTCCCCTCTTATGTGCGCCTGGTGGAAGTCGGCCCGCGCGACGGTTTGCAGAACGAAGCCCAGCCGATCAGCGTGGCCGACAAGGTTCAACTGGTGGACGCACTCAGCTCAGCCGGCTTGAGTTATATCGAAGTCGGCAGTTTTGTCTCGCCCAAATGGGTGCCGCAGATGGCTGGCTCCGCCGAGGTGTTTGCGCAGATCCAGCGCACGCCCGGCGTCACCTACGGCGCGCTGGCGCCAAACCTGCGCGGCTTTGAAGATGCGCTGGCGGCTGGCGTAAAGGAAGTCGCGGTATTTGCGGCGGCGTCCGAGGCGTTTTCGCAGCGCAATATCAACTGCTCCATCAGCGACAGCCTGGAGCGCTTTGCGCCGATCATGACGGCCGCCAAGCAACACGGCATCAGCGTGCGCGGCTATGTGTCGTGTGTGTTGGGTTGCCCTTACGAAGGCCAGATTGCGCCGGAACAAGTCGCCGCAGTAGCACGTGAGTTGTATGCCATGGGCTGTTATGAAGTGTCGCTGGGCGACACCATCGGCACCGGTACCGCAGGCGCCACACGACGGTTGTTCGAAGTGGTCGGCGCGCAGGTGCCACGGGACAAGCTGGCCGGGCATTTCCATGACACCTATGGCCAGGCAATCGCGAATATCTACGCCAGCCTGCTCGAAGGCATCACGGTGTTCGACAGCTCTATTGCGGGCCTGGGCGGCTGCCCTTACGCCAAGGGCGCCAGCGGTAACGTCGCCACCGAAGATGTGGTGTACCTGCTCAATGGTCTGGGTATCGACACCGGTATCGATCTGGAGGCATTGATTCGTGCAGGCCTGCAGATCAGTAACGTGCTGGGTCGGCCGACGGGTTCGCGAGTCGCCAAGGCACGTAACGCCGGTTGAGTAGCTTAGCCGTGACAATGTGTTACCGCACGCATACACATCGAGTAACACGGGAACATATTTTGTCGAATTTGCCGTAGGCAAAACCCTACACAAAAGTTAAACCATTGATTTTAAATGACTTTTAAAAGTTGGCACGGCTCCTGCTATCTCTATGGCATAACAAGAATAAAAAGCGCCAAACCTAATAAAAATAAGACGAAACGACTCTGACATAACAAAAACAACACGGCAGAGACGCAGCTAACAGATTTTTTTGAAGAAGATGTGCTTCGCAGGGTACGGCGTGCCGACACCCGCAACCGGTTAGAGAAAAATAAAACTACCTCAGGTAGCTGCCACTGGTTGGATCGTTAACGAAGAAGCAGATCAGCGTTCAAAAAAATACGTTTGCTCTTGATCCCGGATGGGGGTCGCAAAAAAACAGCGGTAAAGGGTAACGGTTGCCAAAAACAACAATAGACCGCCCCTCAATAATAAAAAAAGAGCACGCAACGACAAATTAAAGGGGACCTTCGGGTCCCCTTTGTGCTTTCTGTGGAAGCTGGCTTGCCAGCTCCCACATAAGCCTGTGCTGTCAGTTGGATTGGGTTCGCAGCTCCTCGATCGAAATTTCGCGCATGCGAAACTTCTGGATCTTGCCCGTCACTGTCATCGGAAACTCATCCACGAACTTGAAGTGCTTGGGCGTCTTGAAGTGCGCAATGCGGCCCTTGCACCAGGTTTGCAGCTCCAGTTCGTTGGCCACATGGCCGGGATGGAATTTGACCCAGGCAACGATCTCTTCGCCGTAACGCTCATCCGGAATGCCAATGATCTGCACATCGGCCACCGCCGGGTGAGTGAAGAAAAACTCCTCCAGCTCGCGCGGGTACACGTTCTCACCGCCACGAATGATCATGTCCTTGTTGCGCCCGGCGATGCACACGTAGCCGTGTTCATCCATGCTCGCCAGGTCGCCGGTATGCATCCAGCCTGCGTCATCAATCGCGTCGCGGGTGCCTTCGGGGTTGTTCCAGTAGCCGAGCATCACGCTGTAGCCACGGGTGCAGAGTTCACCGATCTGGCCACGGGGCACGGTGTTACCGGCCTCGTCGATAATTTTGTTTTCGAGCTGGGGCTGGGTGCGGCCAACGGTGGTGACGCGCCGCTCCAGGTCGTCATCGGCGCCGGTCTGCAATGACACCGGGCTGGTTTCGGTCATGCCATAGGCAATCTGCACTTCGCCCATGTGCAACTCGCTGATGACCCGACGCATCACTTCGATGGGGCACGTGGCGCCGGCCATGATGCCGGTGCGCAAGGTGGCCAGGTCGAATTCGCTGCGACGTGGGTGATCCAGCAGCGCAATAAACATGGTCGGCACGCCGTACAGGCCGGTGGCGCGTTCTTGCGCGACGGCGGTGAGCGTCAGCAGCGGGTCGAAACCGTCATTGGGGTAAATCATGGTGGTGCCGTGGGTGATACAGCCGAGGTTGCCCATGACCATGCCAAAGCAGTGGTACAGCGGCACCGGGATCACCAGGCGGTCCTGCGCGGTGAGGCCCAGGCTTTCGCCGACCATGTAACCGTTATTGAGGATGTTGTGGTGACTGAGGGTGGCGCCCTTGGGGAAGCCCGTAGTGCCGGAGGTGTACTGGATGTTGACGGCTTGATCGAAGTGCAGGCTGGCTTGGCGACTATAAAGCTGCTCGGGCGGGATGCCAGCACCGAGGGCCGCCAACTGCGACCAGGGCATAAATTCCGCTGGCGGGCTGGGGTCCAGGCTGATGAGGCCGCGCACGTCGGGGTGCAGTTCCTGCAACATCGCGTGGTAATCGGAGCTCTTGAATGAGCCGGCACACACCAGCCATGCGCAGCCGGACTGTTTGAGTACGTAGTCCAATTCGCTGCTGCGGTAGGCCGGGTTGATATTCACCAGGATCACCCCGAGCTTGGCGCTGGCTATTTGAGTGATGCACCACTCGGCACAATTCGGCGCCCAGATGCCCAGGCGATCGCCGGTTTGCATGCCCAAAGCCATGAAGGCGCGGGCATGCAAATCCACCGTCTCGGCCAACTCCCGCCAGGTGTAACGGCGTTGCTGATGGCGCACCACCAAGGCTTCGCCATCGGGGTAGTGCGCAACGGTGCGATCGAAAGCCTGACCGATGGTCATGGCCAGCAAGGTCTTGTCCTGGGAGCCACGGCTGTAGCTCGGGTGCGGTTGATCCATAACGACCCCTGTTGTCTTTTTTGTAGGTTGACGTAAACGTAAACTACGATTGACAGCGCCGTAACGCAAGCTTACGTTAACGTAAAGGTGAGCGCCCTCCTCCGCGCCCCACCCACACAACAACAAAGCTCACATTAAGGTGCCTGTCCATGAGTTACCCGTCCCTGAACTTCGCCCTCGGTGAAACCATCGACATGCTGCGCGACCAGGTGCAGTCGTTCGTGGCGAAGGAGATCGCGCCCCGCGCGGCGCAGATCGACATCGACAACCTGTTCCCTGCCGACCTGTGGCGCAAGTTCGGGGACATGGGCCTCTTGGGCATCACCGTGCCGGAAGAGTACGGCGGCGCCGGCCTGGGTTACCTGGCGCACGTGGTGAGCATGGAAGAAATCAGCCGTGGTTCGGCGTCAGTGGCGCTGTCCTACGGCGCGCACTCCAACCTGTGCGTCA
The DNA here is from genome assembly GCF_044218855.1 of Pseudomonas sp. B19125. NCBI lineage: Bacteria > Pseudomonadati > Pseudomonadota > Gammaproteobacteria > Pseudomonadales > Pseudomonadaceae > Pseudomonas > Pseudomonas sp. B19125. The sequence continues at coordinate 2,893,506 of NZ_CP162589.1, read as the reverse complement.
ACCAGATCAACCGCAACGGTAATCACGAACAAAAACTCAAGTACCTGCCCAAGTTGATCAGCGGCGAGCACATCGGCGCCCTGGCCATGAGCGAACCGAATGCTGGCTCCGACGTGGTCTCGATGAAGCTGCGCGCCGACAAACGTGGTGACCACTACGTGCTCAACGGCAGCAAGACCTGGATCACCAATGGCCCCGACGCCAACACCTACGTGATCTACGCCAAGACCGACCTGGAAAAAGGCCCTCACGGCATCACCGCGTTTATCGTCGAGCGCGACTACAAAGGCTTCAGCCGCAGCAACAAGTTCGACAAGCTGGGCATGCGCGGCTCCAACACCTGCGAACTGTTTTTCGATGACGTCGAGGTGCCCGAAGAAAACATCCTTGGTGTGCTCAATGGCGGCGTCAAAGTGCTGATGAGCGGCCTGGACTACGAGCGCGTGGTGCTCTCGGGCGGCCCGACCGGGATCATGCAAGCGTGCATGGACCTGATCGTGCCCTACATCCATGACCGCAAGCAGTTCGGCCAGAGCATCGGCGAATTCCAGCTGATCCAGGGCAAGGTCGCCGACATGTACACCCAGCTCAACGCCAGCCGCGCCTATCTCTACGCGGTGGCCCAGGCCTGCGAACGTGGCGAAACCACGCGCAAGGACGCCGCCGGGGTGATCCTCTACAGTGCCGAGCGCGCCACGCAAATGGCCCTGGACGCGATCCAGATTCTCGGCGGCAATGGCTACATCAATGAATTCCCCGCCGGGCGCCTGTTGCGTGATGCCAAGCTGTACGAAATCGGTGCTGGCACCAGTGAGATTCGGCGGATGCTGATCGGTCGCGAACTCTTCAACGAAACCCGCTGAAGGAGCGCCCCCATGGCCACCTTGCATACCCAGCTAAACCCGCGTTCAGCGGAGTTCGCCGCCAACAGCACGGCGATGCGCCAACAGGTCGACGCCCTGCACAGCCTGCTCGCCCATGTGCAGCAAGGCGGCGGCGCCAAGGCCCAGGAACGGCACACCTCGCGCGGCAAACTGCTGCCCCGTGAGCGTATCAACCGCTTGCTCGACCCTGGCTCACCGTTCCTGGAACTCAGCCAACTGGCGGCTCACCAGGTGTACGGCGAGGACGTGCCCGCCGCTGGCGTGATCGCCGGAATCGGCCGTGTGGAAGGCGTCGAATGCATGATTGTCGCCAACGACGCCACGGTCAAAGGCGGCTCGTACTACCCGCTCACGGTAAAAAAACACCTGCGGGCCCAGACCATCGCCGAGCAGAACCGCCTGCCGTGCATTTACCTGGTGGACTCCGGTGGCGCCAACCTGCCGCGTCAGGATGAGGTATTTCCTGATCGCGAACACTTCGGGCGGATCTTCTTCAACCAGGCCAACATGAGCGCCCAGGGCATCCCGCAAATCGCCGTGGTGATGGGCTCCTGCACCGCCGGTGGCGCCTACGTACCCGCCATGGCCGACGAAGCGATCATGGTGCGCCAGCAAGCCACGATCTTCCTCGCCGGGCCGCCGCTGGTAAAAGCCGCGACCGGCGAAGTGGTCAGCGCCGAAGACCTGGGCGGTGCCGATGTGCACTGCAAGATCTCCGGCGTAGCCGACCACTATGCCGACAGCGATGAACATGCGCTCGCCCTGGCCCGACGCAGTGTGGCCAACCTCAACTGGCGCAAGCAGGGTCAGTTAGTGCAACGCCCGCCGGTGGCGCCGTTGTACAGCAGCGAAGAACTTTATGGCGTGATCCCGGCCGATGCCAAGCAGCCATTTGATGTGCGCGAAGTGATCGCGCGGCTGGTGGATGGCTCGGTATTCGATGAGTTCAAGGCGCTGTTTGGCACCACGCTGGTGTGTGGTTTTGCGCACCTGCACGGCTACCCGATTGCGATCCTGGCCAACAACGGGATTCTGTTCGCAGAAGCCGCGCAAAAAGGCGCGCACTTTATCGAACTGGCCTGCCAGCGCGGGATTCCGTTGCTGTTCTTGCAGAACATCACCGGGTTTATGGTCGGCCAGAAATACGAAGCCGGCGGCATCGCCAAGCACGGCGCCAAGCTGGTCACGGCGGTGGCCTGCGCCAAGGTGCCCAAGTTCACGGTGATCATCGGCGGCAGCTTTGGTGCCGGTAACTACGGCATGTGCGGCCGCGCCTATGACCCGCGCTTTTTGTGGATGTGGCCGAATGCACGCATCGGCGTGATGGGTGCCGAACAGGCCGCCGGCGTGCTGGTGCAGGTCAAGCGTGAACAGGCCGAGCGCGCGGGCAATGCGTTCAGTGCCGAAGAAGAAGCCGCGATCAAGCAGCCGATTCTCGACCAGTACGAAACCCAGGGCCATCCCTACTACTCCAGCGCACGTTTGTGGGATGACGGTGTGATTGACCCGCAGCAGACCCGTGACGTGCTGGCGCTGGCGTTGTCCGCCGCGCTGAATGCCCCCATCGAGCCGAGCCGCTTCGGCGTGTTCCGCATGTAAATGGAGCTGTACCCCATGAGCGATTTCAACACCCTCGAACTGGTCACCGACAGCCGTGGTTTTGCCACGCTGTGGCTCAGTCGTGAAGCCAAGAACAACGCGTTCAATGCGCAGATGATCCGCGAGTTGATCATCGCCCTCGACCAGGTGCAGGCCGATGCGTCCCTGCGTTTTTTAGTGTTGCGCGCACGTGGCAAGCACTTCAGCGCCGGCGCAGACCTGGCCTGGATGCAGCAATCGGCCGAGCTGGATTACCACACCAACCTGGACGACGCGCGCGAGCTGGCCGAGTTGATGTACAACCTGGCCAAGCTGAAAATCCCGACCCTGGCAGTGGTGCAAGGCGCAGCCTACGGGGGCGCGCTGGGCTTGATCAGTTGCTGCGACATGGCGATTGGCGCCGATGACGCGCAGTTCTGCCTGTCGGAAGTGCGCATCGGCCTGGCACCGGCGGTGATCAGCCCGTTCGTGGTACAGGCCATCGGCGAGCGGGCCGCGCGGCGCTATGCGCTGACGGCCGAGCGTTTTGGCGGCCAGCGTGCACGCGACATTGGCCTGCTGGCGGAAAGTTACCCGGCCACCGAGCTGGATGCGCAAGTGGAACTGTGGATCGCCAACCTGTTGCAAAACAGCCCGGCTGCCATGCGCGCCAGCAAGGATTTGCTGCGCGAAGTCGGCAACGGCGCCCTCACCCCGGCGCTGCGTCGGTATTGCGAAAATGCTATCGCGCGGATTCGCGTCAGCGCCGAGGGCCAGGAAGGCTTGCGCGCGTTCCTGCAAAAACGCCCGCCCAGCTGGCAAGCGCAGGAGCCACGTTCATGAGCACACTGACCACTGTGCTGGTGGCCAACCGTGGCGAAATCGCCTGCCGGGTAATGCGCACCGCCAAGGCGATGGGGTTGACCACCGTGGCGGTCCACAGCGCCACCGACCGCGATGCGCGCCATAGCCGCGAGGCCGACATTCGGGTTGACCTGGGTGGCAGCAAGGCCACCGACAGTTACCTGCAAATCGACAAACTGATCGCCGCCGCCCAAGCCAGTGGCGCCCAGGCGATCCATCCGGGTTACGGCTTTCTGTCGGAGAACGCCGGCTTTGCTCGTGCGATTGAAGCCGCCGGTCTTGTTTTCCTGGGTCCGCCCGCCTCGGCCATCGATGCCATGGGCAGCAAATCGGCGGCCAAGGCGTTGATGGAAACTGCCGGGGTGCCGTTGGTGCCGGGTTATCACGGCGCGGACCAGGACCTGGAAACTTTCCGCGATGCCTGCGAACGTATCGGTTACCCGGTACTGCTCAAGGCCACGGCAGGTGGTGGCGGCAAGGGCATGAAGGTGGTCGAGGACGTCAGCCAGTTGGCCGAAGCCCTGGCCTCGGCCCAGCGTGAGGCGCTGTCGTCCTTCGGCAATGGGCAAATGCTGGTGGAGAAGTACCTGCTCAAGCCACGCCACGTGGAGATTCAGGTGTTTGCCGACCAACACGGCCATTGCCTGTACCTCAATGAGCGCGACTGTTCTATTCAACGTCGCCATCAAAAGGTGGTGGAAGAAGCACCCGCACCGGGCTTGAGTGCCGAGCAGCGTAGAGCCATGGGTGAGGCGGCCGTGCGTGCGGCCCAGGCAATCGGCTATGTGGGCGCCGGCACCGTGGAGTTTTTGCTGGACGCGCGTGGCGAGTTCTTCTTCATGGAGATGAACACGCGGCTGCAAGTGGAGCATCCAGTGACCGAGGCGATTACCGGCCTTGATTTGGTAGCCTGGCAGATTCGTGTAGCTCAGGGTGAACCGCTGCCGATCACTCAGGATCAGGTGCCGTTGGTGGGCCATGCGATTGAAGTGCGCTTGTATGCCGAAGACCCGGCCAATGATTTCCTGCCAGCCACCGGGCACCTGGCGCTGTACCGCGAATCTACTCCAGGCCCGGGGCGCCGTGTGGACAGTGGCGTAGCACAAGGCGACAACGTTTCGCCCTTCTACGACCCGATGCTCGGCAAACTGATTGCCTGGGGTGAAGACCGCGAACAGGCGCGCCTGCGGTTGTTGAGCATGCTCGATGAGTTTGCGGTCGGCGGAGTCAAGACCAACCTCGGCTTTTTGCGGCGCATCATCGGCCATCCGGCGTTTGCGGCGGCTGAACTCGATACCGGGTTTATTCCGCGCTATCAGGATGAACTGCTGCCAGCACCTGGTGCTTTGAGCGATGAGTTCTGGCAGGCGGCAGGGGCGGCGTTTATGCAGAGCCAGCCCGCCGGTGAAGGCCCGTGGGCGGATAACCGAGGCTTTCGTGCCGGGTTGCCGAGCGACGTGTCGTTGCACTTGAGTTGCGCCGGGCAGGACCGGCTGGTGAAGCTGGTAGCGGGCACTGCGCAATTGCGCGGCGAGCAACTACTGATCGAACACCATGGCGTGCGCCGCGCTTATCTGGCGGTACGCAGCGAAGGCATCCTGTATCTGCGCTGGGACGGCCAGATGCAGGCCGTCAGCTTGTATGACCCGATTGCTGCAGTCGAGGCCAACCAGACTCCTCAAGGCGGCCTCACAGCGCCGATGAACGGCAGCATCGTGCGGGTGCTGGTAGAAGTCGGTCAACACGTGGAGGCTGGCACTCAGCTGGTGGTGCTCGAGGCCATGAAGATGGAGCACAGTATCCGCGCGCCTCACGCCGGGGCGGTCAAGGCAGTGTTTTGCCAGGAAGGCGAAATGGTCGCCGAAGGCAGCGCCCTGGTGGAACTTGAGACCACGGACTAGAACTTCGCCGTGGCTTGCACCACTACCCCGAGGATTCGGCACGCATCGGTGAAAAGCTGCTTGGGATAAGTCGGATTGAGCGGCACCAGGTAAAGCTGGCCGCTCTCTTCCATCAATTGGCGAAAGGTCGCCTGGGTGCTGTCGGCCCATTGCGCAACCACCAGCTTGCCGGGTTCGGGCTCGATGGCCGGGTCCACCAGAATCATCATGCCCGCACCGATGCTCAGGCCGCTGGGCGCGGTCATGGCATCGCCCGTTACGGGCAGCCAGAAGGCTTCGCCCTGGGCATGGTAATCGCTCAGTTCAAAACGGGCCGCGCCGTAGGTCGGGCGCTCTTCGCGGATTTCGCAGACGCCTTTCCAGTCGCTGACCGGGTAGCGGAAATACGGGTTGTAGTGTTTTTCCAGCGCGGGTGTTGGGTCGGCCTTTTCGCGAATCTCCAGCGCGACTTCCAGATAGCCGAGCCCCAGCTCGTCCAGCACCCGGTTCATGTCCGCAAGACTGGGCACGCGGCGCTTATTGAGCCAATGACCGACGCCGCCCTGGGACATGCCCAAGCGTTCGGCCAGTTCATCCTGCGTGACCTTGCGGTCTTTCATGTTGGCTTTGACCAACGCTATCCAGTTGTCCATGGAGCCTGACCATACGTTGCGCAATTGCCACGACAATAAACAGTTTGTAGTAATCCATCAAATGACATAAATACGATTCGTATTACTATCAGGTGCAGGTTTTCAACGTCCAGCCAGAGTAATCGCCCTCATGATGACCCTCCCGAATCACCTGCCTTGCACGCCCGAAACCGACGAACTGCTGACCCTGCGCAGCAGTGGCGCCGCGCAACGGGCACTCGACTATTACCTGAAAGAAGATGTGTGGGCGCCCACGCCTGACGCCGCGTTTTTCGACATCAGGCCCGGCATCAGCCAGGAAGACGCCCTGGTGCACGCATCGGACCTGCTACGCAGTGCGGCGGCAGCCGCCTATGAATCGGCAAGCAACCGGCAGGGCAACCAGCGGGACCTGGCCTTTTCGGTGGTGTATTTGATTGATATGGCCAAAGCGATGGTGGAACAGGCAGTGCAGGTGCCTGCTGCCCAGGCGGACGCCTGACAGGCACGTAAGAAAAATATTTCTATCACACGGATAAAAACATTTGACTTGCAAATGATAATGATTATTATTGGGCTCAGCTGATCGCGAGATCAGTCGATAGACCAAGGGACCTTAGGTCGGACTCTTGGAATATCTCCTCATCAGGCTAATCACGGTTTTTGACCCGGCTCTTTGGCCGGGTCTTTTTTTTGCCAGTTTTTCTGGCGTGGCTTCAGGCTAATGAAGACTGTGTGTTGCTTGATGGCGCGCATGGTAGCAAAAGAGCATCGCCAAAAGAAAGCCGATCGAACGCTCTAGCCCGGATCTTTGCGAAATAGCGCTTGAGAATCAATCTCATAGAATCTAAGCTGCCTCGGCGTCAAGGACGACGCCCCCTTCCCCGTGCAACAATTTTGCACCAAGATTTTGCCTCACTCCTGTGTAAGATATCTGCCACAACAATCCTACGCAGGCAGCCAGCCCATGACAGTGGCCTTGACCTCCATCAAGATCAGCACCGACTTCGACAGCGGCAACATCCAGGTCCTGGATGCCAGCGACGCTTATCAGTTGTTGCTGGCGATCAAACCCGATACTCGCAGCGCACATTTCCAATGGTTCCACTTCAAGGCCGAAGGCATGCATGTGGGCCATACCCACACCTTCCGCCTGAGCAACGCCAGCCATTCGTCATATAAAAATGCCTGGAGTGGTTACAACGCCGTGGCGTCCTACGACCACGTCAACTGGTTCCGCGTGCCCACGCGTTTTGATGGCGATACATTGCACATCAGCCTGCAAACCCGCGAGAAGCAAGCCTGGTTCGCCTACTTCGAACCGTATAGCCGTGAGCGTCACGACTGGCTGATCGAACAGGCCCTGAACCGCGCCGGTACCCAACTGCTCGCCACCGGCAAAAGCGTCGAGGGCCGTGATATCCAGCTGCTACGCCGCGGCAAAGGTGGCGAAGGCCAGCGCAAGGTGTGGATCATCGCCCAGCAGCATCCCGGCGAACACATGGCTGAATGGTTTATGGAAGGCGTCATCGAGCGCCTGCAACAGGACGGTGATGCCGAGCTGAAAAAACTCCTGGCCGTCGCCGACCTGTACCTGATCCCCAACATGAACCCCGATGGCGCCTTTCACGGGCACCTGCGCACCAACGCCATGGGCCAGGACCTCAACCGTGCCTGGCAGAACGCCAGCGAGGCGCTCAGCCCGGAAGTGCTGTTCGCCCAGCAGCAGATGGAGAAATACGGCGTCGACCTGTTCCTCGATATCCATGGCGATGAAGAAATCCCCTACGTCTTCACCGCAGGCTGCGAAGGCAACCCCGGTTACACCCCGCGTATCGAAGCGCTGGAAAAACACTTCCGCAGGCACTTGAGCGCCCTGACCCGCGATTTCCAGACCACCCACGGCTACACCCGCGACCTGCCGGGCGAAGCCAACATGACCCTGGCCTGCAATGCCGTTGGCCAGCAATACGACTGCCTGTCGCTGACCCTCGAGATGCCCTTCAAGGACAACGACGACGCCCCCAACCCGAAAACCGGTTGGTCCGGTGAGCGCTCCAGGCAACTGGGCAAGGACGTGTTGAGCACCGTGGCCGATATCGTCACCACCCTGCGCTGACCCGCCCTGCCCCCCCGGCATCAGCCTTTGGTGCCGGTCATGCTTTGCAGCACACCGTCGCGACGAATCAACCCGTGAAACAGCGCCGCCGCCAGGTGTAACAGTACTGTCAGGAACAACAGGTAGGCCAGGTAGCCATGGGCCTTGCGCAGCAGCGCAAATAACGGTGCATTGGCCGCTACCAACGCCGGCAATTGCACCGAACTGCTGAGCATCACCGGGTCACCGGCCGCCGAAATCATCGCCCAGCCCAGCAGCGGCAGCACCAGCATCAACGCATATAACACGACATGGGACGCTTTGGCGGCCAGCACTTGCCACAGTGGCAGGTCAGCCGGCAACGGCGGCTGACGGGTGGAAAAGCGCACCACCAGCCGCACGATCACCAACGCCAGAATCGCGATACCCAGTGGCTTGTGCAGATGAATCAGCCACTCGTGACGCTCCGACACCGACGCCGCCATGCCCGCGCCGATAAACAACATGGCAATGACCATCAACGCCATCAGCCAATGCAGCAGGCGAGCCAGAGGCGCGAAAAACCGTGGTTGGGCATTCATGGTTTCGACTCCTGAGGGGCACTGTGCAGCGGGCTGACTTCGCCAGCGCGGCGTACGTAGGAACTGGCATAAGCCGCCGAGCGTGCAGCCAGCAGCGGGTCATTGGAGGCTTGGATACCGCTGGGCAGAATCAGCGGGTCAAAGTTGATATCGCGGCAATCGCCGTCAGCCTGCGGTTGGCTGCTTTGCAGCACCAGGGTGCCGGCGTTGAGCACCTTGTGCTCGCCGGTCCAGGCTTTGCTGGCGTCGTCCAGCGGATCGCCGGGGTTGGCCAGGGTCAGGTTCAGCTGCCAACGCAGCGGCCCGGAAGCCAGACGCTGCACCAAATCCTTTTCGAGAAAGTCAGCGCCAGGCGGCGCGGTGTCACCCGTCGCATCCTGGCTCTGTGGCACTACGCCCCAACGCACCGCCTGGCGCTGGCCATCGGCGTTTACCAGGTAAAAGGCATTGATGCCGTTGTAGGTTTCGGTCGCGTAACTGGCCGAGGGCTTGGCAGTCTTGACCCACGCCAGGAACGGCGCCGTCTCGGGGTGCGCGGCAAAAAACGCCGGCATACTGGCCGGGTTCGGCTTGCCGGTGGCCGGCTCGGGTGCGCCGGCCTTGAGCATCTGGTAAAACGCCTCAGGCGTGCCCACCGGGAACACCGGCATGCTGTTCATCCCCGTACGCCATTGCTGGCCGTTGGCCTGGCTGAACTGCACCGCGAAACTGCGGATCGGCACACTGCTGTCCGGCGCGTAGGGGTTGCCGCTGGGCAAGGCGAATCGGCCGATCACCGGGGTTTTCGCCGCGCTGAACACCTGGGCACTGGAGTAAGCGCGCGCCTCGGGGCTGCTCTCGAAGTAACCGGCCACACACACGCCCTTGGCATGGTTACGCCGAAACCCAGGGTGTACACCGTTGTTGGTTTCCAGGGCATTGACCAGGGTTTTGGGACGCAGGCGCTGTGGGTCAAGCGTGCCGTTGACGTAGGCGAATGCCCCGGCAACAACCGCCACTACACTGCCAATACACGCCAGCCTGACTAACAAACTGGCGGTACTGAGGGGCGTACGTGGCGGCGATGAGTGATCTACCATGAAAAACTCCAGGGCACGTGGCCACAGGGAAAATGAACTATGAGACGAATCCCACGTAGGTCTATTCCCTTTTCACTGTAGTTTTTTCAGAGCAGATGCGTTGCCAAACCGAGCGTTCTTCTAAACCGCGTTGAAGACTGCCGGGCGCTTGTTTATAAACGCCTGCATGCCCTCCTGCTGATCCGGCGTCGCGAACAGCCCATGAAACAGTCGGCGCTCCAGGCGCACGCCATCGTGCAACCCAAGTTCCAAGGCTTGCTCAACTGCCTCCCGCGCCGCCCGTGTGGCGGTGCGCGAGAACCCGGCAATCTGTGCAGCCACCGCCAGCGTCTGCTCCATCAAGTCTGCCGCCGGGTACACACGCGACACTAACCCGGCCTGGAGCGCCTCTTGAGCCATCATCGGCCGTCCGGTCAACACCATGTCCATGGTCTTGGCCTTGCCGACCAGCCCGGTCAAGCGCTGGGTCGCACCCATGCCCGGAATAACGCCCAGTTTGATTTCCGGCTGGGCAAAGGTCGCCGTATCGGCGGCGAAAATCATGTCGCACATCATCGCCAGCTCACAGCCGCCGCCGAACGCATAGCCGGCCACTGCGGCAATCGTTGGCGTGCGCCGGCGGGTAAAGGCTTCCCAGCCGACGAAGTAATCCTCATCGAGCATGTCCAGGTAGGACTTGGTACTCATCTCCTTAATATCGGCCCCAGCGGCGAAGTATTCAGGCGTGCCGGTGATGACGAAACAGCCGACCTGCGGGTCCTGGTCCAGCACTTCCAGACGGCTGATCAACTCCGTCATCAGCGCCGAACTCAACGCATTCTTGACCTGGGGGCGATTAAGCCTGACCAGTACCACTCGGCCATGACGTTCTATTAATACATTCATAAAAACCTCTGCTGATTAATGTTGTGCCTCAATGCCGCGGTTTCAGGAATCCCAGATCGCGCCATAAGCCGGTATGCCACGGGCTTCCATTTCATGCACCACGCGCTCGGTCAACGCCTGGTTGGCGATACAGATCACCGCTTCTGCACCGAAGGTTTGCACCGCGCCGTAGGCCAATTGCACCAAGTCCGGTTTACCACGCTCATCGGTGTCCCAGATCAATGCCCCGGGCTGAGCACGCAGGATTTCGTCCACCAGTTCATCGCCATAGGTTTTGCGCGGGCTGCGGGTAGACCAGATCAACTGGATCGGCACTTGGGCGGCCAGCAAATGCGGCATGACCGGGCCGATCCCACTGCCGGTGGCGATATACACCACTGACTTGAACAGGGTTTCCACATTAGCCACGCCCGCCGTGGTGATGCCTTTGACCCACACGTGGCTGGGCAGGTCTTCGATGAAGCGCCCAGTCCAATCGCCCGCACGCGATATGATCAGGCGAAACCCCGCCGCCTCTGGTGCAGGAATATTGGCAAACGAATGCCACTCCAGCAGAGGGTTGCGGCTGATCGCAGTGGATGAACCGGCGAACGGCGTGGTGTGCTTGAAGCGCGTAATCACCGCATGCCCGGAAGGCCGTGTGTGTTCAACGGCGACCTTGCGCAGACGCAACCATGGCAGGGCAATACTCAACGTCAGCAGCACCAGCATCCAGAATGATCCACTGTGTAATAAGCTGGTCGAAGTCTCGCTGGACGCCAGTAAAGTCAACGCCCAGAACAGTAGCAGCGCGCTCCAGCCGGCAAACCGATGGACCCGCTCGAAGCCATTATGGAATCGGCTGCGAATCCACGGCTGCGCCATGCTCACCATCAACAGCAACAGCCCGAGCAACACACCCGTGAGCCACAACCAGGCTGACGACACGCTATCGGGCTGGCGCAGATAGCGTGCAACCTGAACGCCGACCATCGCTATAAACCACGCGGTCGCCGCCAGGGCCGCGCCACTGTGCAGCCCGCCGAAGTGGTAAACCTTGGCCGCGCTGCGCCGCACACGCAACGGCCAGGTGACTGGCACACGGGTTGCCAGCCAGAACAGTGCATTGATCAGGTAATGCTGACGAATCAGGATGGCCAGCGACAGGTTGATCAGCACCATGTCCGAAAGCCTTTCAACCGTAATGGCAGCAAAATCGACCGCCAACAGTACAAACACGGCATTAACCAACAACACCAGTGCCACCAGGCGGTTGTAGTAGGAAAACACCGGCAGTGCAGTCCAGCGACGCCACAACGCCGGTTTGGGTGGCACAACGGCACGGGTCAGTGCATCAAGCATGGCGAGCCACCTCGGCCGCGAATGCCTGTTGCAGCAACAAGGCCTTGTCGATTTTGCCCCTGGCGGTCAGCGGAAAAGCCTCCACCGCGTAGATGGATGTCGGCACGCAGTAGTAGGCCAGGCGCTCCTGGCAGCGGGCTCGGCACGACTCGACGTCGGCACTGACGGGCGAGACGAAAGCCACCAGGTTACGGCTGTCCAGCTTCAAAGTGACCGCCCGCATGCAGCCATCGCCCGCCTCCAGGGCCGTAGACACAGCGTCCAGTTCCACACGAAAGCCACGCACCTTCACCTGATCATCGACGCGCCCCAAGTGTTCCAGTTGACCGTCTGCCGTCCAGCGCCCCAGGTCCCGCGTGCGAAACATCATTGCGTCACCGCCCATAAAAGGGTCCGGGCGATAGCGCTCCTGGGTCAGCTCGGTATTGTTCAAGTAACCGGCCGTTACCCCGACGCCGCCGGCCCACATTTCACCGATCTCACCCAGTTCACAGGCGCGACCGTGTTCGTCGAGGACATACACGGTGTTATTCGGAGTCGGTTTGCCGATGGTCAACAACGTGCCGGGCACATGCCGGTGCAACGTGTTGACGATGGTGGTTTCGGTAGGCCCGCAGCCGTTGTAGAACGTGCAATGTTCGGCCCAACGCTCGGCCAGCGCTTGAGAACAGGGCTCACCTGCCACCGCAACCACCTTCAGGTCAGGACACTGCGCCGGGTCAAGGTTCGCCAGTATCGAGGGGGTGGCGATCAGCACGTGGCATTGCGCAGCGGTTTGCGCAATGTCTTTATCACGAATCAGCAAGGTCGCCCCATGGGCCAAGCAACCGAGGATTTCCCAGGCGGCCATATCAAAACCGATATTGAGGATTTGCCCCACGTTACGACCCGGCGCCATGCCCATCTGCCCCGGCTGCGTGAGCAAGATATTGCACACGTTGCGGTGGCTGACACACACACCGTTGGGCCGCCCGGTCGTGCCGGAGGTGAACAGCACGAAACACAGGTCATCGGTGTCGGCAGCGGCGAACACCTGAGTGTTGTCCTCGGCGACCCAGGGCTCTTCGGCCAGGAACGTGTCCAGGCATACACTGCGCTGCGTCGCATCGGCCGGCAGGCGATCGGCCAGGTTCGACAAGGTCATAATCACCGGACTGGTCAACGACTCCAGCACCATGCCCAATTGCAGCGTCGGCACGATTCTGGCGTCTTGAGGCACATACGCAGCGCCCACCTTCAACACCGCCAGAAGCCCTACCAGCATGGGAATCGAACGCTCGACAAACAGCCCCACTGTGTCGCCGCGCTTCACGCCCAGATCAATCAGGCGCACGGCCAATCGATTGGCTTGACGGTTGAGTTGTTCATAACTGATACGCTGTCCCGCCCACACCGCCGCAATCGCTTGTGGCGTCAACGCCGCTTGCACCTCGATGGCCTGGTGTACGCGGTCGTGGCCCGGCTTGGCCGATGGCCCGCCCCCCCATTGTTCAAACACGATCCGCTGCGCGGCAGGTAAGTGAGCCAGCGCGGGGCGGCGATAAAACTGTTTATCGGTCGGAGAAATGGTCATGCCTGCACCCTCATCAATTAACCGCAGAAATTGTTCGCGGTTGTTACGAGGGTTGATTGAGGTGTGGGAGCGGTATTACAGGCCCGAGTGCATTGCAGATATCCCCTACAAAAGAGCGCAATCTTCCTATAGTTATTGATGGAATAACCTACGTCGGCCGGCGTCTTCCTCTGCACAATTGACCAGAACCCACGCCCATGCACGAACTCGACGAACCGTTACGTGAACTCATCCCCAGGCTGCGACGTTTTGCCGTGTCCCTGACGCGTAACGCCAGCAGCGCCGACGACCTGGTGCAGTCCACGCTCGAGCGGGCGCTCATCAGCTGGGCCGACAAACGCCTGGAAGGCGACCTGCGCGCCTGGCTGTTCTCGATCCTCTACCGCCAGTTCCTCGACGCCCACCGGCGCAGCCGCCGTTATGCACGCATGCTCGAGTTCTTCACCGGCCGTGACGATGCACAACCCTCGGTGGAGCGCACAGTGATGGCCCAATCGACCCTGCACGCCTTCGACCAACTCAACACCGAGCAACGTGCACTGCTGCTGTGGGTGTCGGTCGAAGGGTTAAGTTACAAGGAAGTCGCCGAGATCCTGGCGGTACCGGTAGGCACCGTGATGTCGCGCCTGTCCCGTGCGCGCCAGGCCTTGCGTCAACTCAGCGAAGGCGAAATTACCAGCCCTGCCCTGCGGATACTCAAATGATCAGCCTGCCCCCCAGCGAACACGATTTGCATGCCTACGTCGATCACCAACTGCCCGAGAGCGACCGCCGTGTGCTTGAAACCTGGTTGGCTGCCCACCCTGAAAGGGCCGCCCAGGTACATGCCTGGCAACAGGATGCACAAGCCCTGCGCGCCGCCTTGAGCGGAACCTTGCAGCAACCGGCCAACCCCGACCTCGACCCGGCACTGATTCGCCAACGCATTCGGCATCAATCGCGCCGCCACCTGGCCAGCGCCGCCGTGCTGCTGATCGCAGTCTGCCTCGGCGGGCTTGGCGGTTGGCACGCGCGCGAAGCGACCCAACCATCGATGTTGCCGATGGCCGACGCCATGCAGGCGTTTCGCCTGTTTGCCCAGGACGGCATCATGCCCGCCGACTTCAGCACCGAAGATGGCGGCACTATGCAAGCCTGGCTGGATCGCTATTTCAACCAGGCCCATCGCCTGCCCGATTTGAGCCAGGCCGGTTTCAAGCCCGTGAGCGGGCGCCTGCTCACCACTGAGCAAGGTGCGGCGGCGATGGTGTTGTACGAGGATCAGCATGGCCATCGCATCAGCTTTTACATCCGCCCACCGGGACCGGAAAACGGCTTTTTGCCGCGCGGCAGCCGCAGCGAAGATGGGTTGCAGGCCGATTACTGGTCCGGTGGAGGGTACAACTATGCGATGGTCAGCCCGGTGGATCAGGCGGCTACGCACTTGCTCAAGTTCTAGAGGATCAAGACCGGCTTTTGTGGGAGCGGGCAAGCCCCCACATTTTGACCGCGTGGACCTTCAACGGACGCGGCGTTAAAAGCCCACATCCAGCACCACATTATCAATGTAGGTGCCGCCCGGCGGCGTGGCTTGGTCAGTGTAGATCTTGGCGTTGTAGTTGAACACTTGGCTGCCGGTGCCCAGGCCGTTGCCGGGGTTGATCTCGGCCGAGGAACTGGCCCGCCGTGCTGCGCCCACACTGCCCCAGCGTGTGGTGCCGGCACTCATGAAGATGTCGTAGGCCAGGAAGCTACCGCCGGAAATCATCCGCCGCCGTCCGCCCACGCTCACCGGGTTCTGCCCATCACTGAGGCCGACGGTGTAGGCACTGCCCTTGGTGCAGGCCACACTGGCCTGGCCGTTGACGGTGGCGAAGGCGCTGACCACCGGCGCACTGCCGAAGGCAATCGGCGGCGTGGTGATCTGGCAGTCGTTGACCACCGTCATGCTGACGTTCAAGGTCGTGGTGCCGTTGTTGATCTCACGGCCCAGACAGGCCCCAGCAATACCAATGCCCGAGCAATAGTTCCAGTTCCAGAAAATACTCAGGGTTTCGCTGTACACCCCCGACGCCACGTTGCTGCCAAGGGTGGTGGCGAAGTACAGCGGCACGACTTTGGTGCCCGGCCCGAACACCAGGCCAAGGGAGGCGGCAATGCCGCCACTGCCGCCAAAATCGAACGCGGTGCCGCGTGTCATCGGGAACGCCGTGGTGTTGTTGGCATAGATCGTATAGTTGATGACATCACCGGTCGGCCCCACCAGGCCACCTTGGGGCGAACCACTGACGGTCGCGTAAAAATGGTCATTGGAGGCCAACACCGACAATAGCGCCGGCGTGCAGCTGAAGCCGGCATTGGTGGTCGAACTGGGCTGAGAGGTGGTGCGCACGG
Organism: Pseudomonas sp. B19125; assembly: GCF_044218855.1. Classification (NCBI taxonomy): domain Bacteria; kingdom Pseudomonadati; phylum Pseudomonadota; class Gammaproteobacteria; order Pseudomonadales; family Pseudomonadaceae; genus Pseudomonas; species Pseudomonas sp. B19125. The sequence continues at coordinate 2,877,738 of NZ_CP162589.1, read as the reverse complement.
TCATCGAACTCACCGTCGTGCCAAAGCTGGCCGGTACGCTGGCCACCACCGAGCACACGGCCTGCACCTGCGCCGACACGCCCAGGCTTGCCAGCAACAGGCACCGCAACAGCCATTCCTTGACCCGCACACGCACACTCCTTATGTCATTGGCACACCAGTGGCCCGATCAGTGGCACCTGGGCCTGGGTGGTATCCAGCTCGAACATTGCCTGGCAGGTCTGGCCGTCACCCAAGGTGACCTGCAAGGTGTTATGGGCGGCCAGGTTCTCCAGGTACACCAGGCCGTCCCACCCCACCACCGCCTGCGCGCCGCTTTGCTCGTGTCGCACCTGGCTGCCCAGTGGCAAGTCCTGGTGCTGGGCGTCGACCAAGGTGATGCTCGCCGCGATCACCTGGCGCACCGGGAATTCCAGCAAGTAGCCACTGCCACGGCGCACGGCCACCCGTTGCTCGACGTTGGGCACCTGCACGTTCGATGGCAGGTTCAGTGGGTCGATCTCATATTTGGCGCGGTAGTAAGCACTGGTCCACGGCACCAGCAAGTGCCCGTTGCGGTCGGTTTCGCCCACCACCTGGTTCTCGTAGCGCACCGGTACACCACTGACCCCATCGGTGCTTACCACCACAAACGCATCGTTGACGCGGTTGGCGGCAAACATTTGATTGTCCATCCACACCAACGAACCACTGGCGTCCGCCCACCGAGTTTCCGCGTCGCTGCTGCCGTACACGCCGGCCTGCAACTGCACCGACTGCAGGCGCCAGGTCAGGTCAGCCTGGCGATAAGCCGGCCCATCACCGCTGGCGTAACCCAGGTTGAAGCCCACGCCGCCTTCGGCCGGCACTGCTCGGCTGTAGTTGACGCGCTGCTGGCTCGCGCCGGTTTTACTGCGCTCGGTGCCCACGCTGAGGCTGCCGTAGACGTCGAACGGCACCACCACCTGCGCCTGCACCGCCCAGCTGCTATCACCCACTTCATGGTTGGCCGACAGGTAAAAACTGCTGTTGCGCCACAACGGCTTGCTCCAGGTCAGGTTCACCAGGCGGGTGCGCGAATCATCCGCCGCCTGCACATCGAAATAGCCGACGCCCAGGCTGCCAAAATTGTTCAGGTTCAGGCTCAAGGTCGCCTGCTGGCTGCGCTTGCTGAGGCTGGCGTAAGGCGTGTCGATCAGGCTCAAGTCGGCGTATTGCTCACGGCGCTCGACCCGTTGATACGAGAGGCTGTAGCGCTGGTTGCTGTATTGGTAGCCCAGGCTCAGTTGCTGGCCGGTCCTGCCGTCGTACTGGCTTTGGCTGACGGCGGTATTGAGCACGCCGAAGTTACCGACCCGCAGGTTGCCGCCGACACCGCCCAGGGACAGGTCACTGGAGGCTTCGGCATGGCTTTCGAGGGTAAATGCATCCGAGATGCCGTAGCGAAAGGTGCCGCTGGCCACGCCAGGGCCATAGCCAAAGTCCCGTATGGTGTAGTCGCGGCGCAAATTACCCGCCGCCACCGAGAAGTCCGACAAGCCCTTTTGCAGCAAGGTACTGGTGACATAGAACGGCACCGTGGTCGACACCTGCCGGCCCAGCGCATCGGTGGTGACCACCACCGCCTCGCCGGCGCCGTTGATAAACGGCACGTTGGTGAGGGTGTACGGCCCCGGCTGCAGATCAGCACTGCTGGATTTATAGCCATTGATAAACAGGTCCACCGAAGACGGCACCGCCGCCTCCCCGGCAAACTGCGGCAGCGGGTAGGTGACCAGGTCCGGGCGCACGCCAAAGTCCCGCGACAGCTGCACACCGCCCAGGCGCACCGAGGTGCTCCAGGGCAAGGCGCCGCTGATCACATCGCCGGCTTCATAGGTCAACAGGCGCTCATCGTCGGAGAACCGCCAGGTGGTGTCATAGCGCCGATAGCCGTTGTCGAGCGAACTGCCAGCGGTTTCCCGGCCAATGGTGGTGCGGTATTGGCCGGTGTTGGACAACGTGCCCCATGTATCGAATAGCCGCACTTCGTTGAAGATACCGAGGTAGGTGCCCGCATCGTCCGTGTTGTTCAGGTAGGCGTCATAGTTGAGCAACGCGCCGAAGCTGGTCAGCGCCTGGGTGCGTGGGTAGTTGTTGCGGCTACCGATAAATTGCTCCGGCAGCCAGGCCGGCGGCACGCTCAGTACCAGGCGCTGGCCCTGGCTGTCGTAATCGGTGTGCAGGCCAGGAAAGCTTTCCAGCGCGACTTCGCCAGGCACGGCACCAGGCAGCTTCACACCGACTTCCTGCAACACCGACGCAGGCAAAAACAACTGCCCGGCACGCTGATTGACGGCGACCACACGGCCGGTGTCCATCTGGTTGACCACCAGTTCCAGGAACAACTGCGCATCGGCAACAGCCTCCATACTGCTGGGCGGGGGCGGCAACGGCGCAGCGAAGCCCGGCGGCGCCAGCACCCAGCCAGACAAGCCGCCCACCACCCACACCGATCGCCATAGACATCGAGCCCGATCCTGGCTCACCAAGGCTTTGTGCCCATCAATGGACATCTCCATCCGTTGTTAACACCAGGGCCTACTCCATGCCCTGCCACACTGAGTTAGCGTCCTGGCACGAGATTCTCCACTTGCGTTGCCCCATTGATGCGCACCTGCAGCGGCTGATCGGCCGGCAAACCATCCGGCACCGGCCAGCGCATGGTCGCGCCCGGCAGCACATAGCCCATCAAGCCCTCTACCAAGGGCCGCGGCTGGCCGCCCTGCTTGAAGGTGGCATCGGTGAGGCGCGCATGCACGGCGCCCTGGTTGCGCATCTCGACGTAGTTGCGCCCGCCCACGGTGACTTTTTTCCAGCTTAAATCCGGCTTGCCGGCGGTTTTCGGGTCACGGTCACGGGTGCCGTCGACCTTGCTCCACAGGCCTGGACCGTAGGCAAACAATGGCACCGAATAACGCATCTGGAAGCGGATAGCAGCGGCGGTCTTGCCATCCGCCGGAGCCGGCGGTGGTGTGGCCGAAGGGATCTCATCGATGATGATGCGATAGGCCAGCTCCTGGCCGGGCGGCACTTCTTTGGTTCGAGTCAGGCGCACCAATTGCTTTTGCCCAGGCTCGATTTTCGCCACCGGCGGGCTGCCAATCACATCGCGCTGGTTCTGGTATTGCTCATCAAAACCGCTCTGGGTCCAGGCAAACACGCGGATCTGCAGGTTGGCGGTCTCGGTGCCGCGGTTCTCCAGCCACAGTGCGCTGGCCTGTTGATCGGCTTCCAGCACCGGGTCAATCGGCCAGATCAGCACCGAGCTGGCCGCCTGGGCCTGCCCCGCCGCCAACATCAACAACCCGCTCAAACCCGCTGCCCACCCGTGCCGGGAAGCTGCACACATAGATCTCACTCCTTATACCGATCGCCTTACCACGACAGCTGCACCTGCAACGTGTCGCTGTACGTCCCCCCAGGCTGGTTACCCGGTAATTGCACTCGCCCATAAATCGGCAAGGTGATGTTGTTGGCGTCGCTGTAGGCCACGCTCACGCTTTGGCTGATCCCCAGGCTCTGGCTGAACGCCGCGTCCCGAAACAACTGATAAACCACCTGGGCGGTGCCGCTATTGAGCTGCATCCGCCGTCCGCTGTTGTTATGCAACCCGCCATCGACACTCATGCTCAGCGCCACCCCCGGCGTGCATTGCAGGGTCACGCCGCCCGTCAGCGCGACAGACGCCGTGCTGGTGGCCAACGCCGAATAGGTGCCGAACGCCAGGCTGCCGTAATTGGTACCGCCGCCGACCACCAGGCAACCTGGCGTGATCGTCGCGCTGACCTGGAACGACTGGCTGGTCACCGCCAACAGCGACAACGGCATTCCCCAGCCGATGCACACCGCCAACGCCGCACACCCTGCCCGGCCCATGGCCCTTAGAACGTCAGGGTCACGTTAACCGTGTCGGTGTAAGTACCGGCCGGTAAGCCCGCCTTGCCATTGGCCTTGCCGTAGATATTCACGGCCTGGGCCACGCCAGTGCTCGGCGCCAGGTTGATCACCCCGCCGATGGCCAGCAGCGTCGAGTGGCCGCTGTCGGTGTAGAGGTCATACGGCACGTAATTGGCCACCCCGTCATACAGCGCGCGACCACCGCCCACGGACTGGCCGTCGTGGGCACCGGCAGACACCGTCAACGTCGGTGAAGTACCCGCCGAACACAGGATCGACAACGCCCCGCCACCGCCGCCCAGCACCTGGCCGTCGGCTTCGGTGAACAGGCTGTTGGCGGTACCGAAGTTCAAGTTACCGAAGCTCATCCCGCCGGTGGCTGCGGCGCCGTTGACCTGGCAGCTGCTGGTGAGCACCAGGGTGGCGCTGACCGTACCGGCCACCGTCGCCGCCTGTGCGCCCGACACCCACGCCAACGCCATCAATGGAAAAACCGCCTTTGCTATAAGTGCATGCATGATGTCCATCCTCATCGTTTACCAATCCAGAGTCACCGTCAGGGTGTCTGTGTAGATGCCGGCCGGTAAGGCCCTGGTATTCGCCACCACCGAGCCGAATACCGGGATCGGTACTTGTGTGCCCTTGGTCACGACGAAATTGCGTTGCTCGCCAATGCTGTAGCTGCGCCGGCCGAGCGAGTCAGCCGACAGTTGATAGGGAATGGTCTGGCGCCCGTTACTCAGGCGCCTTGTGGTGCCATCACCATGGGCGCCGCCGTCGATGGTCACGGTGAAGCTGCTGACCACCGAGGGGTTGCAGGACACCGACAGCGGCGCCTTGCTGCCATCGGTAACACCCGCACCCAACGGGTGGCTCCATGTAGGCCCCTGGGTGCCGAAATCCAGTAGCGCACTACCGCCGGCGGGGCTCACCGGCGCGCTCTCGATGTCTTTGCTCACCTGGCAACTGGCGGTGATGACCAGCCGAGCGTGGATCTGCCCGGCGACCGCCGCTTGGGCGTCATCGGCCAGCAGCAACAGGCCGCCCATGGCCGCCAGGGCCAAGCTGCGGCTTACCATGTGACGGTGACCTTGAGCAGGTCGGTGTAGCGACCGACCGCCGGGATGTCCTTGAGCGGCTCAATGCGCCCATACAGCGGCAGGTCGACACTGCCGGAGTCGGGCACACGCCCGCTCAGCGGTTCATTGACCGGCAAGGCGATACGCCGCGCGGCATCGGCATAGATACGATAGGGAATCGGTTTGCTCGAGGGCGTCGCAGCACTCAGGTAGCGCACTTCGCCGCTGCCGCCATGCAGGCCGCCGTCAACGCGCAGTTGGTAAGGGGTGTCGGGGTTGCACTCCAGGCGCGGTTGGCGCTGGCTGATAAGCGCCGCACTCAGAGGCCCGGCCGGGTCATCCAGACGCGGGCCGCTGCCAAAATCCAACACGCCAAGTTGCTCGATGCCCGCACTGCGGGTGGTGCCCACCAACTGGCAGCCCCGTTGCACGTCGATGCGCACCTCCACCTGGAGTTGCGCAGCGTAAACCGTGCTGCAGAGCATCGTGCCCATGACTGCCAAAACGCCTCGTCCCTTCACGGCCCCAAATCCTTGTACAGGGGTGATTGCTCTGTAAGAGGTTAGCCTCAAAGGGCGAAACTGCCAGTCTGGGCCGGGTGGCGGGCGTTACATGCCTTTTCGAGATAGCGGGGGGCGCCGTTCTGTATTGGTCAAATCGACGCGAGCGCCCTAAAGTGGGCAACCACCGACATACAGAGTGACGTGCATTGGTTGTGTTTTCCCTGATTCAGCGTCTGCTGGGTAAAAAAACCGCGCTGACAGGCGCCTCGCCTATCCCGGCGTTCTTTGAAAACAAGGCCCGAGACCAGGGCTATACCCTCAGCGCCGGCCAAACCCAGGCGATTACCGCCCTCGCCCGCGAAACCCGGCACCTGCTCGCCGGCCAGCCGACGCGCAGCCTGTACCTGCACGGCCCGGTGGGGCGTGGCAAAAGCTGGCTGCTCGATGGGTTTTTCCAGGCGCTGCCGATTGCACAAAAGCAACGCGTGCACTTCCATGCATTTTTCACCCGCCTGCACCAAGGCATGTTCCAGCACCGCGAACAGGACGACGCCCTGGGCGTGACGTTGGACGAGCTGCTGGCCGATTGCCGGGTGCTGTGTTTCGACGAATTCCACGTCCACGATATCGGCGATGCCATGCTCATCAGCCGCCTGTTCCAGGCCTTGTTCCAGCGTGGCGTGCTGGTGCTGGTGACCTCAAACTACGCCCCCGACGGCCTGCTGCCCAACCCGCTGTACCACCAGCGCTTCAAGCCGGTGATCGACTTGATCGCCACGCGCATGCAGGTGCTGGAAGTCAGCTCGCCCGAGGATTTTCGCAGCTTGCCCCAGGCCCATGCCGAACAGCGTTTCACCGGCGGCCAGTATGTATGGCCCGGTAGCGCCGCCCAGCGCGAAGTCCTCGGGCTGCCCGCCACACCTGGCGCGGCGCAAACCCTGAAGGTCGGCAACCGCCGATTGCTCTGCCGCAGCCATCAGGCGCGCAGCATCGTGTTCACCTTCAACGACCTGTGTGAACAGCTCACCGCCGTGATGGATTACCTGTTGCTGTGCGAGGATTTCGACCACTGGGTCATCGACGGCCTGCCCTCCCTGGCTGACTGCCCGATCGCCGTGCAACAGCGTTTTATCAACCTGGTGGACGTGCTCTACGACCAGGACAAGCGCCTGACCCTGATCGGCCAGCAACCCCTGGCGCGTGCCCTGGAAGGCCAGGCCATTGACCTCGCCCGCACCGCCAGCCGGCTGAACCAATTACAAACGGTGTGCCCGCAACCCGCGCCCGACCCGGTATCATGAGCGCCTTTCACGCCCACCTTGCCGAGTGACCGCGCCGTTCATGAATACCCTCGCCCAACTCAAGGCTGGCCAATTGGCCGGTATCAAACGCCTGGACCTGTCTTGCGGGCTGACCGAATTTCCGCCGGAAATCTTCGAGCTGGCCGACAGCCTGGAAATCCTCAACCTCACCGGCAACGCCCTGAGCAGCCTGCCCGACGACCTGTATCGGCTGGCGCACCTGCGCGTGCTGTTCTGCTCGGATAACGCCTTCACTGAGCTACCCGCCTGCCTGGGCCAGTGCGCCAACCTGAGCATGATCGGCTTTAAAGCCAACCAGATCAGCCACGTACCCGCCGCCGCGCTGCCACCACAGTTACGCTGGCTGATCCTCACCGACAACTGCATCAGCCAGTTACCCGGCGAGCTGGGCGAGCGCCCACTCCTGCAAAAGCTGATGCTGGCCGGCAACCACCTGACGGACCTGCCGCATAGTCTGCTCAACTGCAAAAACCTCGAGCTGCTGCGTATCGCCTCCAACCGCTTCACCCAACTGCCGCCATGGCTGCTGACGCTGCCGAGCCTGACCTGGCTGGCCTATGCCGGTAACCCGGTGGAAATCGCCGTTGAAGTGGCGAGCGATGATGCAACGCCGAATATCCCTTGGGCTGAACTGGAACTGGGCGAGGTGTTGGGCGAAGGCGCTTCGGGGATCATCCGCAAGGCGTTGTGGAAGCCGCCAGCGTTGCCGGTCGCGGTCAAACTCTACAAAGGCACGATCACCAGCGACGGCTCGCCGCTGCATGAAATGCAGGCCTGCATCGCCGCCGGGCTGCACCCGAATCTGATCAAGGTGGAGGGGCGCGTGGTCGGCCACCCGGAGGACCAGGCAGCCCTGGTGATGGACCTGATCGACCCGAGTTACCGCAACCTCGCGGCCTTGCCGAGCCTGGCGTCATGCACCCGCGATATCTACGCACCGGGTACGCGCTTCAGTGCCGAAGTGGCTTTGCGCATGGCACGCGGCATCGCCTCGGTGGCGGCGCATCTGCACCGACATGGCATTACCCATGGCGACCTGTACGGCCACAATATTCTGTGGAACGCCACGGGTGATTGTTTGCTTGGGGATTTTGGCGCGGCGTCGTTCCATGTCACGGCAGACACGCAGGAAACCAGGGCGTTGCAACGCATTGAAGTGCGTGCATTCGGGGTGTTGCTGGGGGAGTTGTTGGAGCGGGTAGAAGAAGGCTTCAATAATGAAGCACTGGTGGCGCTGCAACAAAGCTGCTGCCAGCCCGATGTATTGGCGCGCCCGAGCTTCGAAGAAATCGAAGCATTGCTGCACGCTCTGCCACACCACTAAACCAATGTGGGAACTGGCTTGCCTGCGATAGCCATAGGTATCTACTCAACTTTTGAAGGCAGCCAATTTCTCCTGTGGCGAGCAGGCTTGTCGAATCGTCGCACCGCCTGCGTTGGGCTGCGAAGCAGCCCCAAACCCAGTCGCTGAGTTCTTTCAGGAAAATTGCAGTGCCTTTACTGGGGCCGCTTCGCAGCCCAACGCAGGGCAAGCCTGCTCGCCACAACAGCCCACCTGCCACAGACTTCGTGTTAACCGGTTGTGTAGAGACCTATGCTGCGATAGCGGTGGATCAGTCACTGAGTAGGTGAATGTTCCACCGCTATCGCAGCATAGGTCTCTACACAACTTTTGAAGCAGCCAACTTCTCCTGTGGCGAGCAGGCTTGTCCTGCGTTGGGCTGCGAAGCAGCCCCAAAAACAGACGCTGAGTACTTTCAGCAAAATTGCCGTGCCTTTACTGGGGCCGCTTCGCAGCCCAACGCAGGACAAGCCTGCTCGCCACAACAGCCCACCTGCCACAGACTTCGTGTTAACCGGTTGTGTAGAGACCTATGCTGCGATAGCGGTGGATCAGTCACTGAGTAGGTGAATGTTCCTCCGCTATCGCAGCATAGGAATCTACACAACTTTTAAAAGCAGCCTATTTCTCCTGTGGCGAGCAGGCTTGTCCTGCGTTGGGCTGCGAAGCAGCCCCAAACCCAGTCGCTGAGTTCTTTCAGGAGAATTGCAGTGCCTTTACTGGGGCCGCTTCGCAGCCCAACGCAGGGCAAGCCTGCTCGCCACAACAGCCCACCTGCCACAGACTTCGTGTTAACCGGTTGTGTAGATGCCTATGGCTATCGCAGGCAAGCCAGCTCCCACATTTTTTGCCGGCATTTATTCAGCGATAAATCAGCCAGCCAACCCGACGAACATATCCTGCACGTCATCATGGTTGTCCAAGCCTTCCAGGAAGGCTTCGACTTCAGCCATCTGCTCATCGGTCAAACCGCTGACCGGGTTCTTCGAGATGTAGCCCAGCTTGGCCGACAACACGGTGAAACCCTGCTCTGGCAGTGCTTTTTGCACCGCATCAAGATCGGTGGTTTCGGTGATGAACAAGGTGCTGCCTTCTTCTTCGCCGTCTTCAAAATCCTGTGCGCCGGCTTCAATGGCGGCCATTTCCGGGTCGGCGTCCGGGCTGTCCGGCGAGGCTTCGATCAGGCCGACGTGGTTGAAGTCCCACGCCACGGAACCGGAAGCGCCCAGTTGGCCCTTACGGAAGGCCACGCGGATTTCTGCCACGGTACGGTTGATGTTGTCGGTCACGCATTCAACGATCAGCGGCACCTGGTGCGGGGCAAAACCTTCGTAGGTCACGCGGTGGTACTGCACGGTTTCGCCGAGCAGACCGGCGCCCTTCTTGATCGCGCGTTCCAGGGTTTCCTTGGGCATCGAGGCCTTTTTGGCCTGTTCTACCACCAAACGCAGGTGGGCGTTGGTCGCGGTGTCCGCGCCGTTGCGGGCGGCGATGGTGATTTCTTTCACCAGCTTGCCGAAGATCTTGCCCTTGGCATTGGATGCCGCTTCTTTATGTTTGACTTTCCACTGTGCGCCCATGACTCACTCTCTTTTCGTCCATCGCGCCGAAACGTCTACTGGCCGGCGCTTTGGGGGCAGAGTTTATAGCGCAAAAACACTCTAATCCACCAAAAAACCGGCCAAGTGCCTCAGGTGCGCAAGGGTTTGATCGTGACGTTGCGGTCGGGCACAAAGTCGCCAACCTGCGCCAGCGCGGCGGGCCTGGCGTTCCAGTAAGGCATCAGCACCAGTGAAGAAAACAACGCCGCGCCGGCAAATACGATAAACACCGTGACCGTATCGAAGTAGCCCGGCAGCAGGCCGCCAAGGATCGCCCCCACCGAACCGCAACCGTTCACAAAGCCTGCGGCCGTGGCGCCGGCCTTGGCGGTGCCGAAGTCGATGGCCGCCGTGCTGCTGATCATCGAGTCAGGCCCATACAGCGTCAGGCCCATCACAAACAGCAGGGCCATCACCAGCATCACGCTACCGGTGTGCAGCGCGCCCATGAACAACGCCAGGGCCACGGTCAGCGCCAGCAGGCTGAGCACACAGGCCGGCATGCGCCGGGCGCCGAAGAGTTTGTCGGACGCCAGCCCGATCATGATCGGCCCCAGCAACCCGGCCAACTCGAACGCCGTGGGCACGATGGCCGCACCCACCTTGCCCACCGAGGGCATTTGCTCATAAACGATCACCGGCCCCCACAACAGGATCGCGTAACGCGCCGGTTTCAACAGAAAGTACGCCAGGCCCAAGACCAGCACCGTACGGTTACGCAGGATCGCGCGCAGCGGTTCCAGCACGCTGACGCGCTGTGTGTCGGCCGCCACGACCGGCTCCGGCTCAACAGCCGGCAAGCCGACATCCTGCGGTGTATTGCGCTGGAAGATAAAGAACAGCACAGCCACCACCGCCACCACCGCCGCGCTGGAAATAAACGCCGCATGCCACGTGCCGATCAGCGTGTAAGCCCACCAGCCGGCAAAGGGCGATGCCACCAGGCCACCAAAGGCGTAGCACGAACTCCACAACCCCAACACCCGCCCGCGTTGCTGCGCCGGGAAGAAACTGCCGAGGTTTTTGCACAGCCCCGACCAGCCGGTGGACTGCGCCAGCCCCTGGATCAACATGCAACTGATAAAAATCGGCAAGGTGGCAAAGGTGCCCATCACCAACGCCGCTGCGGCAGAAATCAACAATCCGCCCAGCACCACCACCCGTGGCCCGAAGCGGTCCGCCAGCATGCCCCAGGTGAATTGCCCCACGGCATAGGCCGCCAGGTACAGGCCATCAAGGTTGGCCATCATCATTTTGTCGAGGGGGAAACTGGGGTCATCGACGATGCCCAGCTTGGCCACCGAAAACGCTTTGCGAGTGAAATAGAACGCGGCGTACGCCAGCCAGGTGATGGCGAAAATCTGCACGCGCCAACGCTTGATGCTACCCGTTTGGATATTCATTGTGGTTCTGACCTCAGGTGAGTGTGCCGGCAGGATCTAGAAGCAAATGCCTGTTGTTTTTATGGTTGAGCACTGCAATGCCAAGCCCTGGAGGGCGCGGCATTGGTCAGATGGGTCCGGTTTGCCAGAACCCATGGCCGCCGCGGTTGTAGGACTCAGCCGTCGGCGGTTGGCGTATCAAAGCAATGGCTGACTAATAGGTAAAATCGATTTATCGTATTTCACCTATAAGCTCAGCTTGTAAGAGGATCTGCGATGTCGGTTTCCCACGCCCAGCTCAAAGCCTTCCACGCCGTGGCCGTACACGGCAGTTTCACTCAGGCCGCTGAACGCCTGTTCCTGACGCAACCGGCGATTTCCGACCAGGTGCGCAAGCTCGAAGAACGCTTCGGCGTGCTGCTGTTTCACCGCAACAAACGCGCCGTGCGCCTCACCGACCTGGGCGAGCGTCTGCTCGGCATCACCCAGCGCCTGTTTGTGATCGAGGCCGAAGCCGAAGAGCTGTTGCAAGACTCCCGCGCCCTGCTCACCGGCACCCTCACCCTGGCCGTGGACGCGCCCGTGCACGTGTTGCCGCAGATCGCACGCTTCTGCCAGTTGTATCCGGGGATCAGCGTCAAGATCGAAACCGGCAACACGGATGAATCGCTGTTTCGCCTGTACAACTACCAGGCCGACCTGGCCCTGCTGGGGCGCGATGTCGACGATGAACGCCTGCTGTCGTTGCCGCTGCCCGATGAGCAGCTACTCGCCTTTGTGGCGCGCAACCACCCGTGGGCCGGGCGTGAATCCATCTGCCTCGCCGACCTGGATGACACGCCGCTGGTACTGCGGGAAATCGGCTCGGTCACCCGTCAGACCCTGGAGCAGGAAATGCGTCAGGCCGGGCTGCGCATCCGCCCGGCGATCCAGGTGGAAGGCCGCGAAGCCGCGCGGGAGGCGGTGGTGGTGGGGATTGGTGTGGGCGTGGTGTCGGCAGCGGAACTCGGCGCCGACTCGCGGGTGTATGCCCTGCCGATCCGCGATTGCAGCCAGCGCATGAAGGAAACGCTGGTGTGCCTCAAGGAGCAGAGTTCGCGGCGGGTGGTGGCGACGTTTCTCGATATTGTGCGGGACAGTTTGCGCTGAGTTTTAGGGCCTCATCGCGGGCAAGCCCGGCTCCCACAGTTGACCGAGTAGTACCTGAGTAACCGGACCAATGTGGGAGCCGGGCTTGCCCGCGATGGCCTCGACTCGGTCTTCAACTCAAGACGCCAACTCAAAGAACGCCTGAATCAGCCGCAACGAGCGGCGCCGCTCCATACAGCCGAGCATATGCCGGTTCAACAACCCATCGCCCTGAATCGTCACGGCCTGCACACGCGGGTCCTGGCTGACTTCCATTGACGACACCACGCCTACGCCCAACTCGGCCGCCACGGCTTCGGTCACCGCCTCGCGGCTGTCCAGTTCCAGCAGCACCTTGGGCTGCACACCCGCAGCTCCACACGCATCATCGAAGGTTCGCCGCGTGATGGAGCTGGGCTCGCGCAATACCATGATCACCTCGTTGAGCTGTTCCAGGCGAATGCCCTTGGGCAGTGCCGCCCACGGGTGGCTGGCCGGGACAAGCGCGCAAATCCGCGACTCACTCAACGGCTGCAGGTGCAGGCCATTGCGCGGTTCCACCTCCGTCAGCACCGCCACATCCGCATGCTCGGAGAGCAGCGCCGCCAGGGTTTCCTGGGCATTGCCCAGACGCAGGTTCACGGTGATGCCGGGGTAACGGGCACGCAGGCTGGCGATCATCGGCATCACCAGATGCGGGCCGTCCGCGGCCACTTCCAGGCGTCCGCTGAGCAACTGCCGATTGGCTTCGAGCAACGCCTGCGCTTCATCCACCAGACCGAAAATTGCCCGAGTGATCGCGGCCAGACGCGTGCCCTCCTCGGTCAATTCCACCCGCCGGGCGGTACGGCGCAACAGCGCGATCTGGTAGTGCTCTTCCAGGGCCTTGATGTGCCCGGTCACCGCCGGCTGGCTGATGAACAGCCGTGCGGCGGCACGGGTAAAGCTGCCCTCGCGGGCCACGGCATCGAATGCACGCAGTTGAAACAAATTCATAGCTATCGGCCTCACTGATAGCTCGCATAACAACAAACAATTTGATTGATGACAAGCCAAACTGCAATTTAGGCGCCGTAGCTTCACCCCCCAATGACCTTGCGAGGACTTGAGATGAGCACTGCCGCGCCGATCCTGCTAACCCCTGGCCCCTTGACCACTTCGAACCGCACCCGTCAGGCAATGATGGTGGATTGGGGGTCATGGGATGACCGCTTCAACCAACTGACCGCCAGCGTCTGCACACAATTGCTGGCGATCCTGCACGCCACCGACAGCCACCACTGCGTGCCCCTGCAAGGCAGCGGCACCTTTGCCGTCGAAGCGGCCATTGGCACCCTGGTGCCGCGCAACGGCAAGGTACTGGTGCTGATCAACGGCGCCTACGGCAAGCGCCTGGCGAAGATCTGCGAAGTGCTCGGCCGCGACTTCAGCACCTTCGAAACCGCTGAAGACGAACCCACCACCGCCGCCGACGTCGACCGCCTGCTGCACGCCGACTCGGCGATCACTCACGTCGCGTTGATCCACTGCGAAACCAGCACCGGCATTCTCAACCCGCTGCCGGACATCGCGCAGGTGGTTAAACAGCACGATAAACGCCTGATCATCGACGCCATGAGTTCCTTCGGCGCACTGCCGATCGACGCCCGCGAAGTGCCGTTTGACGCGCTGATCGCCGCCTCGGGCAAGTGCCTGGAAGGCGTGCCGGGCATGGGCTTTGTCTTCGCCGACAAACAGGCACTGGCGGGCGCCCAAGGCAACTGCCATTCCCTGGCGATGGACTTGTTCGACCAGCACAACTACATGGCCAAGACCGGCCAATGGCGCTTCACCCCGCCGACCCACGTGGTCGCCGCGCTGCACGAAGCCTTGCTGCAATACCAGGAAGAAGGCGGCCTGCCCGCACGCCATCAACGCTACGCCGACAACTGCCGGACGCTGCTCGACGGCATGGCCGCACTGGGCCTGCGCAGCTTCCTGCCAGCCGCCATCCAGGCGCCGATCATCGTCACCTTCCATGCGCCAAAAGACCCGCGCTACCAGTTCAAGGACTTCTACGAGCGGGTCAAGGCCAAGGGTTTCATTCTCTACCCCGGCAAATTGACCCAAGTAGAAACCTTCCGCGTCGGCTGCATCGGCCACGTTGACGCGCAGGGCATGCAGGCGGCGGTCGAGGCGATCGGCCAGGTGCTGCAAGAAATGGAAGTGCTGGACATCTGATTGCCCCCATTACCCACAGGACTTGAACCATGAACTATCAAAACCCCAACACCCTCCAGGCCGTGATCCTCGACTGGGCCGGCACCGTGGTCGACTTCGGCTCTTTCGCGCCCACGCAGATCTTTGTCGAGGCGTTTGCCGAGTTCGACGTGCAAGTCTCCATCGAAGAAGCCCGTGGCCCGATGGGCATGGGCAAGTGGGACCATATCCGCACGCTCTGCGACCAACCGCAGGTCGCCGAACGCTACCGCAAAGCCTTTGGCCGCACGCCGACCGATGACGACGTGACCTCGATCTACCAGCGTTTCATGCCCTTGCAGATCGAGAAAATCGCCGAGCACTCGGCCTTGATCCCCGGTGCCCTCGACACCATCGCCCGCCTGCGTGTGCAAGGCATCAAGATCGGCTCCTGCTCCGGCTACCCCAAACAGGTGATGGACAAGGTGGTCGCCCTGGCCGCCACCAACGGCTACATCGCCGACCACGTGGTCGCCACCGACGAAGTGCCCAACGGCCGCCCGTGGCCCGCCCAGGCACTGGCCAACGTGATCGCGCTGGGCATTGACGATGTGGCGGCGTGCGTGAAGGTCGACGATACCGTACCGGGCATCCTCGAAGGCCGTCGCGCCGGCATGTGGACCGTGGCACTGACCTGCTCCGGCAATGCGCTGGGCCTGACCTACGAGCAATTTCGTGATCTGGACGCCACCGCCCTGGCCAGCGAGCGCACACGCATCGAGAAGTTGTTCGAGGGTTCGCGACCGCACTACCTGATCGACACCATCAACGACCTGCCTGCGGTGATCACCGATATCAACCAGCGCCTGGCCCGCGGTGAAATGCCGCAAAGCGACTGATTGAGATCAAAACAACAGCATTTACGTCAGGCGCACCGCTCAAAACCGGCATACAGTTATAGGATTCCGTCGCGAAAGAACGGAAGTATGCCCTGATGAGTGAGGAACCAAGCGATGCCGTGGAAAAACTCCGATACCCGCTACAGCACCATGTCGATTGCGCTGCACTGGTTGATGGTGGTGCTGCTGGCGGTGGTTTACGCCTGCATTGAGTTTCGCGGGATCTTTCCCAAAGGCAGTGGCGGGCGGGCCCTGATTGTAGAAATGCACTACATGTTCGGCCTGACAGTGTTTGTGCTGGTATGGCTGCGCCTGTTTGCCCGCACCTTGGGCGTTGCACCAAAGATCGTGCCGGCACCGCCGCAATGGCAATCGGCACTGGCAACACTGATGCATCTGGCGCTGTACCTGTTCATGATCGGCATGCCGATTTTCGGCTGGCTGATCGTCAGTGCCCAGGGCCATTCCGTGATGTTTTACGGGATCGAGTTGCCGCCCTTGATTGGCGAAAACAAAGACCTGTCCAAACAGATCAAAGAATGGCACGAGCTGGGCGGCACCGTCGGTTATTGGCTGATCGGCCTGCATGCCGTGGCCGGCCTGTATCACCATTACTTCATGCGCGATAACACCGTGTTACGCATGATGCCCAAACGCTAGCTCTCCATGCTCCGGCGGCCTTGCAGGCCGCCGGTGTGCACGAAGATCAAGCGAGTGCCGGGGGCGAAGCGTCCGGCCTCGATCTGTTGCTTCAACGCCAGCAAGGCCTTGCCAGTATAGAGCGGCTCCAACGGTAAGCCGCCTGCCTGTTCCGTCGCCTGGATAAAATCGAGCAATAACGGGTCGACCTTGGCAAAGCCGCCTCGGCTCGCGTCCAGCAATTCATAGCCGTGCTGCACGATGGCCTGCACGTTCTGGGCAACCCCGTGATCATCCGGCACCGCCAAGGCGCCGAACACCGGATGCACGCCCGCCTCTGCCAGCGCCAACCCGGCCAGTGTGGTGCCGGTGCCCGCCGCCAACCACCACGCGTCGTAATCAGCCCAGCCGAGCCTGTTCAGTTGAGCGCGCACCTGCTCAACCAACACCCCGCAACCCATTGCGCCGGCCCTTCCACCGCCGCCCTCGGGCACGGGATAAAGATGGGGATACTGTTCGCGCCATGGCCGCCAGAAACCGGCGTCGTGACGCGCACGATAACCGCCGTACCCCAGCCAATGCAGGTGCATGCCGAAGGCTTTCAGATCAAGGATGGTGGGCGTGTCTTGAGGGTGGCCGCGCAACAGGCCGACGGTGGGGAAATCAAAATGTTTGCCGGCCGCCGCCAACGCGTGCAGATGGTTGGAATGAGCGCCGCCCAGGCTGATGATCCCATCGGCACCGGCCTGTTGCGCATTGGCCAGGTGCTGGGTGAGCTTGAACCACTTGTTGCCGCTGATCAGTGGATCGATGCAGTCCAGGCGCAGCACGGCCAACTCGACCCCGTTCAGCCAGTCGAGGGGCAACGGTTCAAGCGGTGCCTGGGGAAACCAGTCGAAGGGACCCATCGGGGGATATCTGAATGAAAAAGGGGCGGTAGTCTAACACCGCCCCTTGGGTCGTTTTACAGCGCGGCAGCCAGACGCGAACCCTGGTTGATGGCGCGCTTGGCATCCAGTTCGGCCGCCACATCGGCGCCGCCGATCAGGTGCACATTCTGGCCGGCTGCGACCAGCCCATCCTGCAGTTCGCGCAGTGGGTCTTGCCCGGCGCAGATGACGATATTGTCCACTGCCAGCACCTGCGGTTCGCCCTCGGCGCCGATGCGGATATGCAGGCCATCGTCATCAATCTTCAGGTACTCAACGCTGTTGAGCATCTGCACCTGCTTGTTCTTCAAGCCAGTGCGGTGGATCCAGCCGGTGGTCTTGCCCAGGCCATCGCCGACCTTGGAGGTCTTGCGTTGCAGCAGGAACACTTCACGTGCCGGTGCGTGGGGTTGCGGCTTGATGCCGGCCACACCGCCACGGGCTTGCAGTTGGGTGTCGATGCCCCACTCTTTCCAGAACGCCTCGCGGTCCAGGCTGGTGGACACGCCCTCGTGCACGAGGAACTCGCAGACGTCGAAGCCGATGCCGCCGGCGCCGATCACCGCCACGCGCTTGCCCACCGGCTTGCGCTCCAGAATCACATCCAGGTAGCTCAGCACCTTGGCGTTGTCGACGCCCGAAATCGCCGGCGTGCGCGGCGCAATGCCGGTGGCCAGGATGATCTCGTCGTAACCGCCCGCCGCCAGTTGCGCCACATCCACGCGGGTGTTGAGGCACAGCTCGACGTGGGTGGTCTGCAATTTGCGCTTGAAGTAGCGCAGGGTTTCGAAGAACTCTTCTTTGCCCGGCACGCGCTTGGCGATATTGAACTGGCCGCCGATCTCGCTGGCCGAATCGAACAGGGTCACCTGGTGGCCGCGCTCAGCCGCCACGGTGGCCGCCGCCAGCCCCGCAGGCCCGGCACCGACCACCGCAATTTTCTTGATCTGCTTGACCGGCAGGTAGTTCAGCTCGGTCTCGTAGCAGGCACGCGGGTTGACCAGGCAGGTGGTCAGCTTGCCGCCAAAGGTGTGATCCAGGCAGGCCTGGTTGCAGCCGATGCAGGTGTTGATTTCATCCGCGCGGCCGGCAGCGGCCTTGTTGACGAACTCCGGGTCGGCCAGGAACGGGCGCGCCATCGAGACCATGTCCGCATCGCCTTCAGCCAGAATCTGCTCGGCTATTTCCGGGGTGTTGATGCGGTTGGTGGTGATCAACGGAATCTGCACCGCGCCACGCAGCTTGGCGGTGACCTTGCTGAACGCACCACGCGGCACCTTGGTGGCGATGGTGGGGATACGCGCTTCGTGCCAGCCGATACCGGTGTTGATAATGCTCGCACCGGCGCCTTCGATGGCCTTGGCCAGTTGCACGATCTCTTCCCAGGTGCTGCCGCCTTCCACCAGGTCGAGCATCGACAGGCGGAAGATAATGATGAAGTTCGGACCTACTGCTTCGCGTACCCGGCGCACGATGTCCACGGCCAGGCGCATGCGGTTTTCGTAGCTGCCACCCCAACGGTCGGTGCGATGGTTGGTGTGGGCGGCGAGGAACTGGTTAATGAAGTAGCCTTCGGACCCCATGATTTCCACGCCGTCGTACTCGGCCACCTGGGCCAGCAGCGAGCAGGTGACGAAATCCTGGATCTGCTTCTCGATGCCCTCCTCGTCCAGCTCCTTGGGCTTGAACGGGTTGATCGGCGCCTGGATCGCGCTCGGCGCCACCTGCTTGGGGCTGTAGGCATAACGACCGGCGTGGAGGATCTGCATGCAGATCTTGCCGCCCGCTGCGTGCACGGCCTGGGTCACGATCTTGTGCTTTTGCGCTTCTTCGTCGGTGGTCAGCTTGGCGGCACCGGCATATACGCCGCCTTCATCGTTCGGGCCGATGCCACCGGTGACCATCAGGCCAACGCCGCCACGGGCGCGCTCGGCAAAATAGGCGGCCATGCGTTCGAAGCCGCCGGGCTTTTCTTCCAGGCCGGTGTGCATCGAGCCCATCAGGGTGCGGTTGCGCAAGGTGGTAAAACCCAGGTCCAACGGGGCCAGCAGGTGCGGGTAGGCAGCAGCGGTCATGGTACAGCTCCACAACGGATCATCACGGGACGTGGCAGGCTCGAACGGCTTGCCATCGGTTTATGTCCCACAGACTAAGAGGCGATGGACGACCGCTCAATGACCGTAACTGACAAGTTATTGATCCAAATGCACAGTGCCCCTTGGCAAGCCGGTGCATCAGCCCTACCCTAGTCGGCGAACCCTGCACACGGTCTGTTGTCTGTTGCCCCATGCGTAAACTTCTAGCGTTAACCGTCTCCATGGCCCTGGTTGCCGCCATCGCCGCGTATCTGGTCTGGACCCAGGAGCGCCCCGTGGCGCATTACCTGTCGGACCTGCGTATCACCCTGGCCGTCAATGAAGGCGAGCCCGCCGACCGTGGCAACCTGCTGGGCATCCAACCCGAGCTGTTCCCTGCTGATTACCAGAGCCTGGAACGCTTGCACCTGAAACTCTCGGCCTACCTGCAAAAGGCCCGCGACCAAGGTTTGATCAACGCCAAGACCGTCGTCGTGCTGCCGGAACATATCGGCACCTGGCTGATGCTCAGCGGCGAAAAGAATGAGCTGTACCAGGCCACTCACCTCAAGGACGCCATGAATTGGCTGTCCGCCAGCAACCCGTTGCAGTTTGCCCGCGCCTGGATCAGCGCCAAAGGCGATAACCGCATGGACGACGCCTACCTGCGTATGAAGGCACCGGCCATGGCACGCGACTATCAAGTGCTGTTCGGCGGCCTAGCCAAA
This sequence comes from Pseudomonas sp. B19125, assembly GCF_044218855.1. Lineage (NCBI taxonomy): Bacteria > Pseudomonadati > Pseudomonadota > Gammaproteobacteria > Pseudomonadales > Pseudomonadaceae > Pseudomonas > Pseudomonas sp. B19125. The sequence continues at coordinate 2,858,015 of NZ_CP162589.1, read as the reverse complement.
GAATTCGGCGTGACCCTGGTGGCCGGCTCCATCGCGCTGCCCAACCCCAGTGTCAGCCAGGGCCAACTGCACATTGGCCATGGCGCGCTGTACAACGCCAGCGTGGTGTTTGCGGCCGATGGCCTGCCCATCGGCGAGCCACAGCGCCAGCTTTACCCGATTTACGATGAGCGCGGGTTTATCGCCCCGGGTGACGAAAATATCGTCAGCGTGGTCGACACCCCGGCCGGGCGCCTGGGCATCCTGATCGGCAGCGACAGCTGGTACCCGGACAATTACCGCAAGCTCAACGAGCAAGGTGCGCAACTGGTGGCCGTGCCGGCCTTCGTGACCGGCCGCGACACCTGGGACCGCCCATGGCGCGGCTTTAAAAGCGTGTCCACGCCGCCGGAAATCAGCCTCAAGCCCGAAGAACTCAGCGAAGGCGAAGCCTGGCGCCGCCTCACCCTGATCAGCCAGCAGCCCATCAGCCAGGCCAGCGCCGGCATGAGTGTGTTCCTGCGTGGGCAGTTCTGGGACTTGGGCACCGCCGGGCACAGCTTCCTCAGCAACGACGGGCACGTCACGGCGGGCAACGACGCCCGTGGCGCGCGCCTGCTGAATATCTGGCTGTAACGCCGTGAAACCGGTGCGCCTTGGGGACTTGTCGGTGGGCTTTGTTCAGTCCTTGGCCGACGCCGTCCACAGCCACGGCCTGGACCCGCAGCCGCTGCTGCTGCAATACGGCCTGGACCCGGCGCGCCTTGCGGAAGCCGGGGCGCGCCTGTCGATCCCGCGCTATATGCGCCTGGGCCACGCCGCCATCCAACTGACCGGCGACCCCGGCCTGGGCTTGCGCATGGGTCAATTGAGCCGTCTGAGCCAGGCGGGATTGGCCGGCGTCACCGCCGCACAGGCGCCGAACGTACGCGAAGCGGCGCGCGCACTGACGCGGTTTGAAGCGCTGTACGGCTCCAACTATCGTGGCCAGTCGAGCTTTCATGAGGACGCCGAAGGCGCTTGGCTGCGCTTCTATTCCATCAGCCCATACAACGCCTACAACCGCTTTGTGGTGGACTCGATCATCGCCGGCTGGCTGCAGCAATTGTCGAGCCTGGCCCAACAACCGGTGCAGGCCCAGCGCATCGACATCGAGTTTGAAGCCCCTGAGTACAGCGACCAGTACCGCGTGCTGGGTGACAGCCCCGTGCATTTCGGTGCCGAGGCCAACCAACTGCGCCTCAACCAGCCAACCCTGAGTCTGCGTAACCCGCAGCATTGCCCCAGCACCTGGCATCTGTTGTTGAAGCTATGTGAACAGGAGTTGGAGCAGCTCACCCGCACCCGCAGCCTGCGCGAGCGCATCACAAGGTTGCTTGGGCCGATGCTCAATGGTGGCCGGGAACCCGACCTGGAAGAAGTGGCGGCACGCTTGAAGCTGCCTACCTGGACGCTGCGCCGCAAACTGGCCGACGAAGGCACGCAGTTTCGCGCAATTCTCAACGATACCCGCCGCGATCTGGCCATGACCTACATTCGCGACACGGAACTGGCGTTCGGCGAGATCGCCTACTTGCTCGGTTTTGCCTCAGCCCAAGCCTTTCAACGGGCGTTCAGGCGGTGGAACAACCAGACCCCAGGGGAATTTCGCCGCAGTCAGCGGCATTCCGCCTGAAGTCGGTGTTACAGCTCGGTGGCGTCATCGGCCGGATCCAGCGGATCCAGTTCAAACGCGTGGTACTCCAGCAGTTCTTCCTGGTATTCGTCCATGGCGGACTCCTTCTTGGTTAAAAGCGCTTGCAGATAAATGACCTGCAAGCCCAGCCTAAAGTGCCGTGATGACGAAAAAATGTCGGCGCCATGACGTTCCTGCACTTCAAGATAAAACGTAGCAGGGTTGGATCGATTTAGCGTCGGAATTTTGAGGTGCTATTGCAATCATTGCATTTGCAATCAATAACAGATTTCCATTAGGGTACGAGACTTCGCAGCAAGGAGCCTCGACCATGCCTGTCTCTACCGCCCAAGCCGCGCAGCGCTGTATCGATGCGCTGAGCAGTGCCGCCCCGCCGCCCGGCTCGCCGCTGTACACGGTCATGAACATGGCCAATACCCTGGAATTCAGCCGACAGGCCTGGGTGATTCGTGGCCAGTCACGCAGCCGCCGTGTGGGCAACTGGCCCAGTTGGTTTGCGCGCAATACCGGCGAAAAACCCATGCTGTACCTGCACCGTGCAGCATCGTCGGCGCAGTTATGTGGGCTGTCGCAGGCCGCCACGCAGCGCGGCATCCTCTGCAACGACGTCGAGAACCAGCCCTCTGCCTGGCCCAGGGGCGCGCAACCGTCGCTGCCGTTGTGGCTGGCGACCAACCCGCACTGCACGCCGTATGACCCGGCGTCCGGCGAAGAAGCCCGGGCGATTGTGCTGGCCGGGATTCGCGCGCTGTATGTCGACGGCAAGCCGGGGTTTTATTACCTCGCGCTGCATGATCAACAGCGCACAGCGAGGCTGGATAAGCAGGATCGTGAAAACGCGCTCAAGGGCATGTACCCGCTCCAGCGTACTCACACTGGGGAGGTGCGCTTGCTGGGTGCGGGCCGAGCGCTCGAGGACGTGACCCACGCGGCGCAATTGCTTGAACAGGATTGGGGCGTGACGGCGCAGGTATGGAGCTGCCCAAGCTACACGCGGCTGGCCCGTGAGGCAGCGGCGGCCGAGCGCTGGAATCGCCTGCACCCGATGGCTGCCCGGCAAAGCTGCCATCTGCATGAGTGCCTGGCCGGGAGCAGCGCGCCGGTGATTGCCGTGACCGGCTATCCGCAGGTGATTGTCGATCAGTTGGCGGCGTATGTGCAGGCGCGGTTTGTCGGGTTGGGTGCGGGGTCGGTGCAGGTTTCTGCGCCCAGTCGGTATTGGATTGTGGTGTGTGCGCTGCGGGCGTTGGCCGATGAAGGCCGTATTGGTGTCGAGCAGGTCGAAACGGCGATGCGTCGGTATCCACTGTGATGCATGGGCACGCGGTCAAACATGTGGGAGCTGGCTTGCCTGCGATGCAGTCACCTCAAGGTGTCAGGTACACCGCGGTGAGGCTATCGCAGCGGTGCGACGATTCGACAAGCCAGCTCCCACACAAGCTCGCATTGCACCTCAGGCCTTGCGTCGACTGCGGGTTTGCACGCCCGCCTCCACCGCCAACCCCGCAGTGCGCTCCAAGGTATCGGCAAACAGCTGGCGCTGCTCAGGCTCGATTTGCGACAGGAACAGCTCATCCACCGTGCTTTCGTAGATTTTCCACATCTTTTTACGCAACACCCGGCCGGCCTCGGTGATCGAGGCAAACGCTGCGCGGCCATCGCCGTCGGAGCGTGAACGCACTACCAGGCCGTCCTTTTCCAGGCGGTCTACCAGGCGTGTGAGGTTGTAGCGCTCAATCGCCAGCACATCGGCCAATTCGTGCATGCGCCGTGTGCCGTCGGGGCCGCTTTCCAGGCCCCATAACGCGTCATACCAGGCATAGGGCGGCAGGTCTGCTGCAGCCAGGCGGCGTTCGATTTCTCGGATGACCGTCCTGTGGGCCCTGACAAAACGGAACCATACATCTGGCTCTTTCGACGACATGCAACACCATCCGGGGAATTTCAAGAAGGTTGCAATAGTAGCTCATCCCGCGCTAGATTCAGTCATGTAGTTGCAATTGCAATTACATTTGCGCAACTCCCACAAGGAGCCCGCTGCTTGAAATCCGCCTACCCTGGAGCCTCACATGACCCCCAATAACGCAGTAAGACTGGACGACGATCCACAGGAAACCCGCGAGTGGCTGGAGTCCATCGAATCGGTGCTGTCCACCGAAGGCCGCCCGCGTGCCCACTACCTGATTGATCAGTTGCTGGATTTCGACGTTGCGCGCCATGGTGACTTCTACGGACGGGTGACCACGCCTTACGTCAACACCATCGCGGTTGACCGCCAATTGCCCTACCCCGGCAACCTGGCCATCGAGCGGCGCACCAATGCGTTTATTCGCTGGAATGCCATGGCGATGGTGCTGCGTGCGGGTAAACACTCGGGTGTTGGTGGGCATATTGCGACCTACGCGTCGGCCGCCGTCCTGTACGACGTAGGCTTCGACCACTTCTTCCGTGGCCGAACCGATACCTTCGACGGCGACCTGGTGTACATCCAGGGCCACTCCTCCCCGGGCATTTACGGCCGCGCCTACCTCGAAGGCCGCATCAGCGAAGCGCAGCTGGACAACTTCCGCCGCGAGGCCGGTGGCGAGGGCTTGTCCTCTTACCCGCACCCACGGCTGATGCCGGACTTCTGGCAGTTCCCGACAGTATCGATGGGCCTGGGCCCGATTACCGCCGCCTACCAGGCGCGCTTTATGCGCTACCTGGAGTTCCGTGACCTCAAGCAACACCAAGGCCGCAAGGTGTGGGCGTTTCTGGGCGACGGCGAAATGGACCAGCCGGAATCCCTGGCGGCCATCTCCCTGGCCGGCCGCGAGAAGCTCGACAACCTGATCTTTGTGGTCAACTGCAACCTGCAGCGCCTGGATGGCCCGGTGCGTGGCAATGCCAAGGTGATCCAGGAGTTCGAAAGCCTGTACCGCGCCGCCGGCTGGAATGTGATCAAGGTGATCTGGGGCGGCGGCTGGGATGCGCTGCTGGAAAAGGACCAGAGCGGCCTGTTGCGACAACGCATGATGGAGTGCGTGGACGGCGACTACCAGAACTACAAATCCCAGAACGGCGCCTATGTGCGTGAACATTTCTTCGGCAAATACCCGCAATTACTGGCGCTGGTTGCCGACATGTCCGACGACGATATCTGGAAACTCTCACGCGGTGGCCACGACCCGGACAAGGTCTACAATGCCTACGCCGCTGCCGTGCGCCACAAGGGCCAACCGACGGTGATCCTGGCCAAAACCGTCAAGGGCTTTGGCATGGGCGAAGCGGGCGAAGGCCAGAACATCAATCACCAGTTGAAGAAGATGGGCGCTGATGCAGTAAAAGCCTTTCGCGACCGCTTCGGCCTGGAAGTGGCCGATGACCAGCTCGACGAAATCCCTTACCTCAAGCCCGCCGCCGACAGCGAAGAAGCCCGCTACTTCGCTGCCCGTCGCCAGGCGTTGGGCGGCTATGTGCCAGCACGACACACTGCAGTCGAGGCCTTGCAGATTCCCGAACTGAGCGCCTTTGCCACCCAACTCAAAGACACCGGCGAGCGTGCCATCTCCACCACCATGGCGTTTGTGCGCATCCTCGGCACGCTGTTGAAAGACCCGCACCTGGGCAAGCTGATCGTACCCATCGTGCCGGACGAGTCGCGTACCTTCGGCATGGAGAGCCTGTTCCGCCAGATCGGCATTCATTCCGCCGTCGGCCAGCTCTACACCCCACAAGACGCCGGGCAATTGAGCTACTACAAAGAGAGCAAAGACGGACAGATCATGCAGGAAGGCCTGAATGAATCCGGGGCTATTTCTTCGTGGATTGCGGCGAGTACGTCCTACAGCAATCACGGCTTGATGACCGTGCCGTTCTACATTTTCTATTCGATGTTCGGTTTCCAGCGCGTCGGCGACCTGGCCTGGGCCGCCGGCGATGCCCGCGCTCGCGGCTTTCTGCTGGGAGCCACGGCCGGCCGCACCACGCTGATGGGCGAAGGCTTGCAGCATGACGACGGCCACAGCCACATCCTGGCGTCGGTGATCCCCTGCTGCGTCGCCTATGACCCGACTTTTGCCTACGAGCTGGCGGTGATCATTCGCGAAGGCATGCGGCGCATGTACGTCGAACAAGAGGACATTTACTACTACATCACCCTGCTCAACGAGAACTACCCGCACCCGGCCATGCCCGAAGGCGTGGAGGACGGGATTCTCAAAGGCTTGTATCCGCTGAGCACGTCCCCCCAGGCGCAGGTGCAATTGATGGGCAGCGGCTCGATCCTGCGCGAAGTAATTGGCGCAGCGCAACTGCTCGACAAGGACTTTGGCGTAGCCAGTAATGTCTGGAGCGCCACCAGCCTGACCGAATTGCGCCGCGACGGGCACGCGGTGGAGCGCTGGAACCTGCTGCATCCGCAGGACGAACCGCGTGCGAGTTACGTGGAAACCAGCCTGGCCGGACACAGCGGGCCGGTGGTGGTGGCGACGGACTATATGAAGCTATTCGCCGACCAGATCCGCCCCTTTGTACACGGCCGCCGTTTTGTGGCGCTGGGCACCGATGGCTTTGGGCAATCGGACACCCGCGAAACCCTGCGCGAATTCTTTGAGGTGGACCGCCACTTCATCGTGCTGGCGGCGCTGAAGGCGCTGGCCGATGACGGCGTGATCGGGCGTGACAAGGTGAGCGAGGCCATCAGCCGCTACGGGATCAACGTCGACAAGACGAACCCCGTAGCGGTCTGAGTTACCGCCCAGGCGTTGGCAGCGGTGGGATCGCCTCTGTCGGCGCCGGCAGGTTCGGGTTGGTCGGCGCAGGCGCTGGTTCCGCAGCCGGTGCAGGTGTTGGCGCAGTGGTCGGCACCGGCTCGGCCTGTGGCGCAATCGGTGCCGCCTCTGGCGGCGGTGCCAGCGGTTCCGACACGGCGGGCGCTACCGGTGCGTCCTTGGGCGCGTCTATCTTATCGGCAGGCGCTACCTTATCGGCGGGCGCTACCTTATCGGCAGGCGCAGGCTTATCGGCAGGCGCAGCCGCTTTCGGCTCCGGCATGCCCAGCTCAGCCTTGGGCTTCTCTGGAATATGCTCGGCCGCCTTCACGTCCTGGGGCAGGAACACATCCACCAGCGAGAAGTAGCGATCGTAAAACTTCGGTGCCGTCACTGTCTCGCTGGCCACCTTGACCATCGAATCATCGGTTGAGCCGATCGGCATCGACACCGAGCCCAACACACCCACGCCGAGACTGGCGGAGTTGTTGACCTTCTTCAGCGCGTAGCGGTCCTGCAAGGCGTTGGCGAACATGGTTGAGTGCTTGGCGCCTTTGCCATCATCGGCACATACCACGTTGAAGCTGATTTGCAGATGGGTTTCGCCGGTTTGCTGGAAACTCTTGTTACCCACCACCAGCTTGGGGTCGCTGCTGGTGATGATGTAACCCTGGCTCAACAGCGCACGTCGCGCCGCTTCACAGGCCGCCACATCGCTGACCGGGTAATCACGGGAGAACGTACCGGAGTCGTCGAAATTCTCATGTTCATAAATAGCGGTCTTGGGTGACGAGCAGCCCGCAGCGCCCGCCAGCACCAGCGCCAACCCGAGGCTACGCAAGTGAAATGATGTCGACATCGAAAATCCTGAGGAAAACAGTCAGGGCGCTATTGTGCAACAGAACGCAGGGTTGGCGCGCACATTCCTGTCGGTAAAACGTCACAGCGTTATTACACCGCCTGCGCAGGGAAAAGCCCGGCAGACATATGGTCGATAAACACCCGCAGCTTGGCCGAGGCAAAGCGGCTCGAGGGCCACAGCATCCAGAAACTGCCACGGTGGACCAGGTGCTCATCCAGCACCCGTTGCAGACGCCCCTGGCGCACCGCCTCCTTGACCATGAAGTCCGGCAGGCAGGCGATGCCCAAACCTTCGTGCACCACATAGTTGAGGGACTCGATGGTGGTGCTGATCAGCGGCGCACGTAACACCGGCTCCGCCACGCCGGGCACATGGCGCAGTGGCCAGGGTTCCAGCTTGCCGGTGGCGCAGAATTTGTGGCGCAGGCAGGCATGGTCGCTCAAGTCCTGCGGGTGTTGCGGGGTGCCGTATTGCGCCAGGTAGCCTGGCGAGGCCACCAACACCAGTTGGTAATGCCCCAGATGACGTGCCATCAGCCGCGAATCTTCCGGCTTGCCGGTACGAATCACCGCATCAAAACCTTCCTCGATCACGTCCACCATGCGGTCAGAAAAATCCACATCCAGCTCGATGTCCGGGTAGGCGCGCATAAAGTCGCTGAGCACCGGCATCAACAGGCCACGCACCTGCGGCAAGCTGATGCGCAACGTGCCTCGGGGCGTGGCGCCGGCCTCAGTCAGCTCCTGCTCGGCCGCCTCCACCTCGGCCAGAATCCGCCGCGAGCGCTCGAGGAACAACGCGCCTTCGCCGGTCAGGGTGACGCTGCGTGTGCTGCGATGAAACAGCCGTACGCCCAGGCGTTCTTCCATGCGCGCGATGCTTTTGCCCACCGCCGAAGATGACACCCCCAAAACGCGGCCAGCTGCGGTGAAGCTGCGGGTTTCCGCAACCTGCACGAACACCGAAAGGCCGCTCAGACTGTCCATTGCCCTACCCTTTTTGATTGCGGACGTTGACGTCCGATAAGTTCGGAACCTTAGCCTGTTTTTCCGCAACCCGCAGCCCCCTACTCTGCCTCCTGACCTTTTGCATGGAGACGCAACATGAGCGACTGCCCTTCGATTACCGGCCCGGCCGCCACGGCCGTAAAGGACGCACTGCCTCTCGCCGGCTTACTGGCGTTGGCGTGCGCAGGGTTTATCACGATTCTCACCGAGGCCATGCCGGCCGGGCTGCTGCCTCAGATGGGCGAAGGGCTGCAGGTTTCACAGGCGTTAGTCGGCCAACTGGTGACCCTGTATGCCCTTGGCTCGTTACTCGCGGCCATCCCCCTTACCCTACTGACCCGAGGCTGGCGGCGGCGCCCTTTGCTGCTGATTGCCATCGGCGGCTTTGCCTTGGTCAACAGCGTGACGGCACTGTCCACCCATTACGGGCTGACCCTGGCCGCGCGCTTTTTTGCCGGGGTGTTCGCCGGGTTGCTTTGGGCACTGCTGGCCGGGTACGCCAGCCGAATGGTGGCCCCGCACCTGCAAGGCCGGGCGATTGCTGTGGCCATGCTCGGCGCACCGCTGGCCTTGTCACTGGGTGTACCTGCCGGCACGTTCCTCGGCGCTGCGGTGGGCTGGCGCCTGAGCTTTGCAATCATGACCGGGCTGACGCTGTTGCTGTTGGTGTGGGCGCGCTGGCAACTGCCGGACTTCGCCGGCCAGCCGGAACAAAAGCGCCTGGGCTTGCGCCAGGTACTGAGCCTGCGAGGTATTCGTCCAGTGTTGTGGGTGACCTTTACCTACGTGCTGGCGCACAACATTCTCTACACCTACATCGCGCCGTTACTGGTGCCTGCCGGAATAGTCGCCGACATCGACCGGATACTGCTGGTATTCGGCTTGGCGGCCCTGTTGAGCATCTGGCTGACGGGCATGCTGATTGATCAACACTTGCGGCGCCTGCTGATCATCAGTTGCGTGATGTTCGCCGTATCGGCCCTGGCACTGGGCGTGTGGATGACCTCCACCCGTGCGGTGTATGCCGCCGTGGCGCTGTGGGGCCTGGCCTTTGGTGGCTTGCCGGCGCTGTTGCAAACGGCACTGGCCAAGTCTGCCGGCGACTCGGCTGACGCAGCGCAGTCAATGCTGGTGACGGTGTGGAACCTGGGAATTGCCGGCGGCGGGCTAGCAGGCGGTATGTTGCTACAAACATCGGGGGTGGCGTTGTTCCCGTGGGCGGTTGCCGGGTTGGTGCTTTTGGCATTGGCCGCGACACGGCGCATCGCGAGGACAAGCGCTTGATATACGGTTAATCTTGAAACACCCTGAAACTTATTCGGAATTCACCTGGGTGATCAAACCGTTCATTTCACTGCGCCGCCGCTTTACCTCGCTGCGTTGGCGCACCCGGATCACCCTGTGGGCCGGCGCCACCATCGCCGGGCTGATGGTGGTGATGTTTGCGCGCCTGGCTGACGTGGCGCTCACTCAGTTCGCCGAGCAATCCAGCGCCCATCCGTGGCTGCCCTTCCTCTACACACCGCTGGTGGGCATGCTGGTGGTGTGGCTGACCACACGTTTTTTTGCCGGAGCCCAAGGCAGTGGCATTCCCCAGGTCATCGCCGCTACTCGCCTGGCCAACAAAGGACAGGACGTCAGCAAGCTGGTGTCATTGCGCATCGCATTGGCCAAGATAGGCCTCGGAACACTGGCGTTGACCGGCGGTTTCTCTGCCGGGCGCGAAGGGCCGTCCGTGCAAGTGGCGGCATCGATCATGCATTTCTTTCATCGCTACCTGCCCAATGCACGCATCATCCGCAGCGAAGACTTGATCCTGGCCGGCGGCGCCGCCGGTATCGCCGCCGCGTTCAATACGCCGCTGGCCGGCGTCGCCTTCGCAGTAGAAGAATTGGGGCGCAAGCTAGAAACCCGCACCAGCGGGGTATTGCTCAGCACCATTATTTTGTCGGGGATGGTCGCCATCGCCCTGCAGGGCAATTACAACTATTTTGGCCACCTGGACGTTGAAGGGATCAAGCTCGACATCATTGTTCCGGTATTGGCGGCAGGCATCGGCTGTGGCGTGCTCGGCGGGCTGTTCAGTCGCATGCTGCTGTGGCCCCAGCGCTACCACAGGTTTGTGGTCTGGGAATGGCGGCGCGCCCACCCGGTTTGGTTCGCCGGGGCGTGTGGGCTGGTGGTCGCAATCCTGGGCTGGCTCAGCGGCGGGATGTCCTTCGGCAGCGGCTACGGGATTACTTCGCAGATCATTGCCGCCGATGTCGGCCTGCCGTGGCATGCGCCTGTCACGCGTTTTCTGGCGACGGTCGTGACGTATTTTTCCGGAATTCCGGGCGGCATTTTTGCCCCGTCGCTGGCGGTCGGCGCGGCCGTGGGCGCCAACGCAGCCGAGTTTTTCACGCTGGCAGCGCAACCGATCATTGCGCTGTGCATGGTGGGCTTCCTGGCTGCCGTGACGCAATCGCCGATCACCTCGGCGATCATCGTAATGGAGATGATCGACAGCCACGGGATGGTGATCAGCCTGATGGCGGTGGCGCTGATTGCCAAAGCCGTCAGTTCGCGGATGGGGCCGGAGTTGTACCAGCAATTGGCGCGCGGGTTTCTGCACCCACCGACAAAAAGCCCTTAACCCTGACAACATTGTTTACAACTTATTCATCAACTTCCTATCATCACCCTGGGTGCGTGACTGCATAGGGCACAACGCAGGTTAAAGCAAAGCATTGGTCGGGCCGCCAATGGAGACTTGTCGTGCCCAAAAAACACCCTGCCATCCCTCGCCCCCAGGCATTGACCGAGGGCGCACTGTCGGCCCTTGAGCGGTTTTCACGCATCGAAGCCGTCAGCGGCATCGTCCTGTTGCTGGCGGCCATTGCAGCGTTGATCTGGGCCAACAGCCCGGCCGCCGCGTCCTACGAACACTTCTGGAACACCCCGATTACCCTCGGGCTGGGCGATTTCAATGTGTCGCGCTCCCTGCACTTTCTGGTCAATGACGGCCTGATGACCATTTTCTTCCTGGTGGTAGGTGCGGAGATACGTCAGGAAATAAAGGACGGCGCACTCGCCAACCTGAAACTCGCGACCCTGCCGCTGGGCGCCGCACTGGGTGGCGTAGTGATGCCGGCCATTATCTACACCGCGCTCAACCATGGCACCGCCGCCGCGATTGGCTGGGCCGTGCCCACCGCCACCGACATTGCCTTTGCCGTCGGCGTGCTGGCGCTGTTGGGCAAATCCATCCCCAGCGGTGTACGCGTCCTGCTGCTGGCACTGGCCATTATCGACGACATCGTTGCAATCCTGATCATTGCGGTGTTTTTCACTGCAAGCCTGGACTACATGGGTCTGGTGGTTGCCGCAGGTGGGTTAGCCCTGGTGTTGGTGTTCCAACGAATGGGCATCAGCAAGGCGGCGATCTATCTGCTGCCGGGGGCGATTGTCTGGTTCGGCCTGCTCAAGACCGGCGTGCACCCGACCCTCGCCGGGGTGATCCTGGGCCTGATGACGCCGGTCAGCTCCAAACCGACCACCGAACGCCCACTGGACACCATCGGCCGCACCTTCAACGAACTGATGGATCGCCTCTCGCGACCGGCCGAAGACTCGCACCAGGTCGCCAAGCCGCTCAAGCAACTGCGCGAAGCCCAGCGCGAACTGATGCCGCCGGTGCAGCGCGTGCAGTCGGCGTTGCATCCGTGGGTCGCATTCGGTGTGATGCCGTTGTTCGCCCTGGCCAATGCCGGTGTCAGCTTGCAAGGCTTGAACCTTGAGCATCCGCTGCCCCATGGCGTGTTTATGGGCGTGATCTTCGCCCTGGTGATCGGCAAACCGTTGGGCGTGATGCTGGCGAGCATCACGCTGGTCAAACTCAATATCTGCAAGCTGCCCGACGGAGTCACCTGGAGCGGTGTCGGCCTGGTCGGCCTGCTGGCGGGGATTGGTTTTACCATGTCGATCTTTATCTCGTCCCTGGCCTTCTCCGACCCGGAACTGTTGGCAGCGGCCAAACTGAGTGTGCTGACGGCCTCGACCGTGGCAGCTGTGATTGGCTTGAGCTGGGGCAAACTGAAGTTCTGAGCCCGTCTGCGCGTCCCGCTTTCTGTACTTGCGTACGGGTGACGCAGAGCGTCACGGGATGCATTACCACGCAGAGTGTGGGAACGATCAGTTCTGAGCCGATAATTGCGCAAAAAAAAAGCCCCCGGTCCTTTCAGACCGGGGGCTTTTCTATTAAAACCAACATCAGAACTTCTTGATGTCAGCCTTGGTTTCCAACTGCTTGCGGTAGGCAGCAAAGTCCTGCTGGCCAATACGCGAGGCGAGGAAGCGGCGGTATTGCGCCTTTTCTTCGTCGGTAGGGGCTGCAGCTTCGTTGACGCCGTTCAAGCGCACGATCACCAGGCTACCGTCAGCCAGGGTCACGGTGGTGAAGGTCGGCTTGTCTTTGGCCGCAGGCTTAGGCATGCGGAACAGGGCTTGCAGCACGGCCGGCTCGATCGCTTCAGCGTTACGGGTCGCCGCTTCAGTGACCTTCCAGGCCTGGCCGTCGATCGGCTGGTTCAACGGGGTCTTGCCGTCACGCAGGCTGGCGATCAACTCGTCGGCATGGGTTTTGGCAGCCGCGATGGCGCGCTCTTTGGTCATCTGGGTGCGGATCGCAGCCGACACGCTTTCCAGCGGCAGTTGCGCAGGCTTCAGATGCTCTTTGGCACGCAGCACGATGATGGTTTCCGGGTCCAGCTCGATAGCGCTGCTGTTGGCACCTTCATCCAGCACTTCCGGGCTGAACGCTGCGGTGACCACGGCACGGTTGGCCGCAACACCTTCGCCACCTTCACGGCCAAACGGCGCGGACGTGTGCACGGTCAGCTTCAGGTCGGACGCCGGCTGAGCCAGGTCGGAGGCTTCGAATGCCGCGTCTTCCAATTGCTTGGTCGCTTCGACATAACGCTGCTCGACCTGCTGGGTCTTGAGCTCGCGGGTCAGCTTGTCTTTCAGGCTGGCAAACGATGGCACTTCAGGTGCTTCAACGCCCAACAGCTTGATCAAGTGCCAACCGAAAGTGGTGCGCACCGGCGCCGACACCTGGTCCTTGTTCAAGGCATACAGGGCGGTTTCGAAGTCCGGGTCGTAGACGCCAGGGCCGGCAAAGCCCAAGTCACCGCCATTGTTGGCCGAACCTGGATCCTGGGAGAACTCCTTGGCCAGGGCGTCGAACTTCTCACCCTTGGCCAGGCGTGCCTGGATGTCTTCGATCTTGGCCTTGGCTTGCGCGTCGGTGGTCTTGTCGTTGACTTCGATCAGAATGTGCGCGGCACGACGCTGTTCAGCGAGGTTGGCGGTTTCTTTCTGATAGGCAGCCTGCAGCTCTTCGTCCTTGACGGTGACCTGGTCGAAGAAGGAAGACTTCTTCAGTTCCAGGTAATCGATGACCACTTGGTCCGGGGTCATGAACTCTTTGGCGTGCTTGTCGTAGTAAGCCTTGACCTCATCGTCGGTGAGCTTCACCGCCGCAGGGTCAGTCTTGATGTTGACGGTGGCAAAATCGCGGGTCTGTTTTTCCAGACGGGCGAAAGCCAGCACTTCGGCGTCGGTGACGAAACCGCTGCCGGCGATGCCTGCGCGAACCTGGCCGATCAGCATTTCCTGGGTCAGCATCTGACGGAATTGCATACGGGTGTAGCCCAGCTGACGGATCACCTGGTCAAAGCGTTCGGCACTGAACTTGCCGTCCACCTGGAATTCCGGCGTCTGCAGGATCACTTGGTCCAGCGCAGCTTCAGAGAAGCCGAACTTGGAATCAGCGGCGCCTTGCAGCAACAGCTTGCGATCGATCAGGCCCTTCAGAGCCGCTTCGCGCAGGAGTTTTTCGTCCAGCAGCGAAGCATCGAAATCCTTGCCCAGCTGTTGCATCAGCTGGCGACGTTGCATGTCAACGGCCTGGCCCAGTTCGGTCTGGGTGATTTCTTCACCGTTGACCTTGGCTACGTCCTGCTTGTTGTTACCCGAAGCCTGGAAAATGGCCTCGATACCGGTGAACGCCATCAATGCGACGATGATCCCGATAATGGTCTTGGCAATCCAGCCTTGTGAATTGTCCCTGATATTTTGCAGCATGCGTCCCCCAGAAACGGTTGATCTTCAAAAATTAGGCAACCGTGGAGCGTGGGTAGAGTCCGGATAGAAGAAAGGCGCATCCGAGGATGCGCCTTCTCGTAACTGGCGGAGCGGACGGGGTTTTGAACCAACACCCCAGGCCCTGGCGACCCGATGGATACGTGGGTCAGCTGCCGCTCCGCTGCCAGGCCAGACCTGCGTCTGACCCGGGTAGGCAAGGCTTGAACGAAGCTTAGTTAACCGCTTCTTTCAGGGCTTTACCGGCTTTGAAACCTGGTTTTTTGGCAGCAGCGATTTGCAGTGCTTTGCCAGTCTGTGGGTTACGGCCAGTGCGAGCTGGGCGGTCAGTCACAGAGAAAGTACCGAAGCCTACCAGTACCACGGAGTCGCCGGCCTTCAGAGCGCCAGTGACGGATTCGATTACTGCGTCCAGCGCACGGCCAGCAGCAGCTTTCGGGATATCAGCGGATGCGGCGATAGCATCAATCAGTTCCGACTTGTTCACTCTAAGTCCCCTTATATATCTATTGAGTATGATTCTAAGTTTTTTGGTGAAAGCAAAAACCAGTGCTGAATGGCCTACAGACACTTAAGAGCCGCTTTATAACAAGGGCTCTAAAAAGCTGTCAAGGAAGCCCCCAGGCTCATTCGCATTAATGCGTGCTAATTCTTTCCTTGGAATCGGACTCGCGTTTTTCGTCCTTCGCGACAATCTCCGGAGCCACATCCGGCAAGGGCTCCGGCGCGTATTGCAACGCAATTTGCAGGACCTCGTCAATCCATTTAACCGGTTTAATCTGAAGATCCTGCTTGATATTGTCAGGAATTTCCTTCAAGTCGCGAACATTCTCTTCCGGAATGATCACGGTCTTGATACCGCCTCGGTGTGCAGCGAGCAATTTCTCTTTCAGACCACCGATGGCCAATACCTGACCCCGCAGGGTAATTTCCCCGGTCATCGCCACATCGGCACGCACAGGAATGCCAGTCAGTGCCGACACCAGTGCCGTGCACATGCCTACACCGGCGCTAGGGCCGTCTTTGGGGGTCGCCCCTTCCGGCATGTGGATGTGGGTGTCGTGCTTCTCGTGGAAGTCCAGGGGGATCCCCAGGCTCTTGGCGCGGCTGCGCACCACGGTCTGCGCGGCGGTGATCGATTCGACCATCACATCACCCAACGAACCGGTCTTGATAAGCTGGCCTTTGCCCGGGATAACCGCCGCTTCGATGGTCAGCAGTTCGCCGCCCACCTGGGTCCACGCCAGGCCCGTCACCTGCCCTACCTGATCCTGCTGCTCAGCCAGGCCGTAACGGAATTTCTTCACGCCCAGGAAGTGCTCCAGGGAATCGGCAACCACCTTCACCGAGAAGCGTTTTTCCAGCGAGTGCTCCTTGACCGCTTTGCGGCAGATCTTCGCAATCTGACGCTCAAGGCCACGCACACCGGCTTCGCGGGTGTAGTAACGCACGATGTCGCGGATCGCTTCGACCTCAAATTCGATCTCGCCTTTTTTCAGGCCATTGGCCGAAATCTGCTTGGGCGCGAGGTATTTGACGGCGATGTTGATCTTCTCGTCTTCGGTGTAACCCGGCAGACGAATCACCTCCATCCGGTCCAGCAGGGCTGGCGGGATGTTCATGGAGTTGGAGGTGCACAGGAACATTACGTCGGACAAGTCGTAGTCGACTTCCAGGTAATGGTCGTTGAAATTGTGGTTCTGCTCGGGGTCGAGCACTTCGAGCAACGCCGAGGCCGGATCGCCACGCATGTCGCTGCCCATTTTGTCGATTTCATCGAGCAGGAACAGCGGGTTGCGCACACCCACCTTCGTCATCTTTTGAATCAATCTTCCTGGCATCGAACCGATGTACGTACGGCGATGGCCACGAATTTCCGCTTCATCACGCACACCGCCAAGGGCCATGCGCACAAATTTACGGTTGGTGGCACTGGCAATCGACTCGGCCAGGGAAGTTTTACCTACACCCGGAGGGCCGACCAGGCACAACACCGGGCCACGAATTTTCTTCACGCGCTTTTGCACGGCGAGGTATTCGAGGATGCGTTCTTTGACTTCTTCGAGGCCGTAGTGGTCGGCGTCAAGGATCTCTTCGGCACGGGCCAGGTCCAGGCGCACTTTGGTCTGAGCTTTCCACGGCACCTGCACCAGCCAGTCGATGTAGGAACGCACCACGGTGGCTTCGGCCGACATTGGCGACATTTGCTTGAGCTTGTTCAGCTCAGCCATGGCCTTGGTCAGGGCGTCTTTAGGCAGGCCGGCGGCGTCGATGCGCTTTTTCAGCTCTTCGACTTCGTTGTGGCCTTCTTCGCTGTCGCCGAGTTCTTTCTGAATGGCCTTCATCTGCTCATTCAGGTAGTACTCGCGCTGGCTGCGCTCCATTTGTTTCTTCACGCGACCACGGATGCGCTTCTCAACCTGCAGCAGGTCGATTTCACCATCCAGCAGCGCCAGCACGTGTTCAACACGGGCCGGCAGGTCGATGATTTCGAGGATGTCCTGCTTCTGCTCGATCTTGAGCGCCATGTGCGCGGCCATGGTGTCGACCAGGCGGCTTGGCTCATCGATGCTGTTTAGGGACGACAGCACTTCAGCCGGGACTTTCTTGCCCAGTTGCACATACTGCTCGAACTGCGAGAGCAGGCTGCGCACAAACACTTCGGATTCGCGCTCAGGGGCTTCGACTTCGTCGATCAGCGCCACTTCGGCGCGCAGGTGACCGTCCACCTCCATGAAGCGCTCGACCGCACCACGCTGCTCGCCTTCGACCAGCACCTTGACGGTGCCATCGGGCAACTTGAGCAATTGCAGAACAGTCGCAACGGTACCGACCCGATACAGGGCATCTTCGCCTGGATCATCATCAGCAGGATTCTTCTGGGCCAACAGCAGGATCTGCTTGTCGCCCGTCATCGCAGCCTCGAGGGCTTCGATAGACTTCTCGCGCCCCACGAACAGCGGGATAACCATGTGCGGATAGACGACGACATCACGCAACGGCAGGAGAGGCAATTCAATGGTTGTCTTCATGATTTCGCCTCTATGACAGTTGAAAAATTAGCTTGAAACCAAGATGGGGGCTGTACGCAAAAAAAACAAGCTCAATGCCAGCAGTTAAACGCATGAATAAACGCGAATTTAACCGCAAAACACAAACCGCCCCGAAAAACCGCCACATAAAAAGAAAGGGCCTCGAAAGGCCCTTGCTTGTACTGCGACGGCTTGACGCTTACGCGTCAGGTGCAGCCTTGGCAGCCGGCTCACTGTTTTCGTAGATATACAGTGGCTTGGATTTGCCTTCGATAACGCTTTCGTCGATCACCACCTTGCTCACCTCGGATTGCGAGGGGATTTCGTACATGGTGTCGAGCAACACGCCTTCGAGGATCGAACGCAGGCCACGTGCACCGGTCTTGCGCTCCAGTGCCCGCTTGGCCACTGATTTGAGCGCGTCGGTACGGAACTCGAGGTCTACACCTTCCATCTCGAACAGCTTGGCGTATTGCTTGGTCAGGGCGTTTTTCGGCTCGGTGAGGATCTGAATCAGAGCAGCCTCATCCAGCTCGTCCAACGTGGCCAGGACCGGCAGACGGCCAACGAATTCCGGGATCAGACCGAACTTGACCAGATCGTCAGGCTCGACTTCACGCAGGGACTCGCCCACCTTCTTGCCTTCTTCCTTGCTGCGCACTTCTGCACCGAAGCCGATGCCGCCACGGGTGGAACGTTGCTGAATAACCTTTTCCAGCCCCGAGAAAGCACCGCCACAGATGAACAGGATGTTGCGCGTATCAACCTGAAGGAATTCCTGCTGCGGGTGCTTGCGGCCGCCTTGTGGCGGTACGGAAGCGACCGTGCCTTCGATCAGTTTCAACAGGGCTTGCTGCACGCCTTCACCGGAAACGTCCCGAGTGATCGACGGGTTGTCGGACTTGCGCGAAATCTTGTCGATTTCGTCGATGTAGACAATACCCATCTGGGCCTTCTCTACGTCGTAGTCGCACTTTTGCAGCAGCTTCTGAATGATGTTCTCGACATCTTCACCCACGTAGCCAGCCTCGGTGAGGGTGGTGGCGTCGGCGATGGTGAATGGAACGTTCAGCAGGCGAGCGAGGGTTTCTGCAAGCAGGGTTTTACCCGAGCCTGTAGGACCGATCAGCAAAATGTTGCTCTTGCCGAGTTCGACTTCGTCGCCTTTCTTGTCACGCTGGTTCAAGCGCTTGTAGTGGTTGTACACCGCTACCGCCAGAACCTTTTTTGCACGCTCTTGACCAATCACATACTGATCAAGGATGCCGCTGATTTCTTTAGGCGAAGGCAATTTATGCGCGCTGCTCTCGGCCTGGGCTTCCTGCACCTCCTCGCGGATGATGTCATTGCACAGGTCGACGCACTCGTCGCAGATAAACACCGAGGGGCCGGCAATCAATTTGCGTACTTCATGCTGGCTTTTGCCGCAGAAGGAGCAATAGAGCAGCTTGCCGTTGTCCTCGCCGTTGCGGGTGTCAGTCATTCGTTCGATCCAAATCCGATAGGCTTGCAACACAAGATGAAGGCTTATGCGGGCTTTTTCAAGCCCGCCGGTGGTCGGACATGCCGACCAGCCTTATTTTGAGGTGCTTATATTAAGCGGGGCGCTTTTCGATCACTGCGTCGATCAACCCGTATTCACGAGCAGCTTCAGCGCTCATGAAATTGTCGCGGTTGGTATCACGCTCGATTTCTTCCAGGGTGTGCCCGCTGTGCTTGGCCATCAGCGTGTTCAGACGCTCACGAATAAACAGGATTTCCTTGGCGTGGATTTCGATGTCCGATGCCTGGCCCTGGAAACCGCCCAACGGCTGGTGAATCATCACGCGCGAGTTCGGCAGGCAGTAACGCTTGCCCTCGGCACCTGCGGTCAGCAGGAAAGCGCCCATGCTGCAGGCCTGGCCGATGCACGTGGTCGACACGTTTGGCTTGATGAACTGCATGGTGTCGTAGATCGACATGCCTGCAGTAACCGAGCCGCCCGGGGAGTTGATGTAAAGATGGATGTCCTTGTCCGGGTTTTCCGCTTCAAGGAACAGCAGTTGCGCGCAGATCAGGTTGGCCATGTAGTCCTCTACCGGGCCGACCAGAAAAATCACTCGCTCCTTGAGCAGGCGCGAGTAGATGTCATAGGCGCGTTCGCCACGAGCAGATTGCTCGACAACCATCGGGACCAAGCCGCCAGCGGCCTGGATATCAGAGTTCTGCTGAATATAGGAATTACGGAACATGCTCTGCAGTTACTCCCAAATAGTCATGTCTTGAAAACGCATAAGCCAGCGCGAGGCTGGCTTATGGTTATATTTCGAACGAGTTGGACAATCAGTCGGCTTGTGCTGCTTCCGCCGGTTTGACTGCTTCTTCGTAAGAGACCGCTTTGTCGGTCACCTTAGCCTTCTGCAGAACAGTATCCACAACTTGTTCTTCCAGCACAACCGAACGTACTTCGTTCAGTTGCTGGTCGTTCTTGTAGTACCAAGCCACGACCTGCTCAGGCTCCTGGTAGGCCGAAGCCATTTCCTGGATCATTTCGCGAACGCGATCTTCGTCAGGCTTGAGGTCGAATTGCTTGACCACTTCAGCCACGACCAGACCCAGCACAACGCGGCGCTTGGCTTGTTCTTCGAACAGCTCGGCCGGCAGCTGGTCAGGCTTGATGTTGCCACCGAACTGCTGAACCGCTTGAACGCGCAGGCGATCCACTTCGTTGGACAGCAGGGCCTTCGGCACTTCGATCGGGTTGGCGGCCAGCAGACCATCCATCACCTGGTTCTTGACCTTGGACTTGATGGCCTGACGCAGCTCACGCTCCATGTTCTTGCGAACTTCGGTACGGAAGCCGTCGATGCCGGTTTCCTTGATACCGAACTGGGCGAAGAATTCTTCGTTCAGCTCAGGCAGCTTAGGCTCGGAAACACTGTTGACGGTCACGGTGAACTCGGCGGCTTTGCCGGCCAGGTCCAGGTTCTGGTAGTCAGCAGGGAAAGTCAGGTTCAGAACGCGCTCTTCACCGGCCTTGGCGCCAACCAGGCCGTCTTCGAAGCCCGGGATCATGCGGTTGGAACCCAGCACCAGCTGGGTGCCCTTGGCGGAGCCGCCAGCGAATGCTTCGCCGTCAACCTTGCCAACGAAATCGATGTTCAGCTGGTCTTCGTTCTGGGCGGCACGGTCGGCCACTTCAAAACGGGTGTTCTGCTTGCGCAGGATTTCCAGCATGTTGTCCAGGTCGGCATCTGCCACGTCAGCGCTCAGGCGCTCAACGGCGATGTCTTCGAAACCGGCAACGGTGAATTCCGGGAACACTTCGAATACGGCAACGTATTCCAGGTCTTTACCGGCTTCCAGGGACTTAGGCTCGATCGAAGGCGAACCCGCTGGGTTCAGCTTGTGCTCGACAACGGCTTCGTAGAAGGAAGCCTGGATCACGTCACCAACAGCTTCCTGACGCGCATCGGCACCAAAACGACGCTTGATTTCGCTCATTGGCACTTTGCCTGGACGGAAACCAGCGATCTTGGCCTTTTGGGCAGTCTGCTGCAGACGCTTGTTGACCGCAGTCTCAATACGCTCTGCCGGCACGGTGATGCTCAGGCGGCGCTCGATGGCAGTAGTATTTTCAACAGAAACTTGCATGGATATTCCTCGTTGCACAGACGTTAGCCGGCCGTTTCCGACCCCAGAATCAAGGGCATGCATTCTAGTGGGTCAAACTCAAGAAGTCACCCTACTGAAAACGGGTGGAAAAACAGCAGGCCATTTATAGGTTCAAGTGCACGCATGCACCTCATCCCGTTAGCAAATACAGCGCATCACGCCAGGGCTCTAGCGCCAGCCCTTCTATATATAGAAGAGGTTGGATGCACACCCCGGCGAGCGACCCTGCAAGCAAGGTCGAAGGGTGTGGCAGCAGCATCGAGAAACACAAATACGATGAAACGCCCTACCCTGGAAACTCAAAACACTCAAACAAAAACGGCACAGCCCTTTTTCAGGTACTGCGCCGTTATTCGCTATTAAATAGCTGTACCGACCCTTATATAGCCGCGGATCAGTTCTACACGCTCAAAACCGGCAACGATTCTAACGCCAAGGCATTGAGAATGCTTGTTTTTTCTTGACGTCAATCAACGCCACAGGCCTGATGCCGGTCGATGGCGGCAAAAACCCGACTGCGCGCCCGGTGCAGCAGCACCCGCGCATTGCACAGACTGACGCCCAGCAACTCGGCAATCTCCTCAAGCTCAAGCCCTACCCGCTCACGCAGCACAAGCGCAGCGCTCTGAAGCGTCGACAGTTCCTGCAACGCGCGCTCGATACAGGCGCGCAGTTCGTCTTCACTGACCAGCGCCTCGGGCGTATCTTCATGCCAGCCCGCCGGTGCCGACAGCCACTGGCCACTGGCGGCGCAAAAGCGCTCCTGACCCTGCGAGTCATCGAAAAACACTTCGCGCCGACTCCGGCCATAGCGACCCTTGGCTTTATTGGCCGTAATCGTCAGCACCCAGGTCTTGAGGCTGGAGCGCCCCTGAAAACCACTCAGCCCGCGCACAATCGCCAACCAGGCATCCTGCACCACATCATCGACATGCCGATGCCCGGCGATCGCCGAAGCCACCGCACGCATGGCGCCCTGATGGGTTTTGACCAGGTCGCAATAGGCCGATTGCTCCCCCAACAGCAGGCGCCCGAGCAAATGCGCCTCGCCAACCGCCATTCCCTGACTTTGATCCTGCTGTTGTGCCAACATTTTTCAGACCCTCCACGTAGCAGCGGATGAGGATCCAGGCCCATCCACGGCCATCCTCGTCAGTACATACGCGGCAGGGCATTTTTTGGATGCAAAAAAAAGCGCCAGATCATTGATCTGGCGCTTTTTAAAATATGGGGTGGACGAAGGGGATCGAACCCTCGACAACGGGAGTCACAATCCCGTGCTCTACCAACTGAGCTACGCCCACCATATTGCTTCAACAAGGAACTCGAACACCTTCCTTGCCTGGCCTCACCCTGCCTGATGGCTGGGTGACGCTTAATTGGTGCGGATGAAGAGACTCGAACTCTTACGCCTCGCGGCGCTGGAACCTAAATCCAGTGTGTCTACCAATTCCACCACATCCGCGCTTGAAACTCTTAAAGCAAAGGCGCCAGATGATTAATCTGGCGCCTTTCTAAATATGGGGTGGACGAAGGGGATCGAACCCTCGACAACGGGAGTCACAATCCCGTGCTCTACCAACTGAGCTACGCCCACCATATAGCGCTACTTGTGCCAAAGCTGCCTAATGGCGCACCCGGCAGGACTCGAACCTGCGACCATCCGCTTAGAAGGCGGATGCTCTATCCAGCTGAGCTACGGGCGCCTTATTAATCTGTACTCGTTGAAGATTACAAACTAAGTGCTTCCAGCCTTGCAGAACAGCTCTATCTGCTCGACCTTCTTAACCAGTGCTAGGCTGTGCCCGACAAGTGCGACGAATAGTATAGACGGCCTTGATACCCGTCAAATCTTTTTTGAAAAAAACTGATTTTATTTAAGGGGTTAGGGCAATTTGCAGACCAAGCGCCTTTGCCCTCACGTCATGGCGTGCGAGAATGCGCGCACTTTTCTTCCCCCTCTCGATGGTTAATCACGCGTAATGACTGCACAACTTATCGACGGCAAATCAATCGCCGCCAGCCTGCGCCAGCAGATCGCCAAACGAGTCACCGAGCGCCGCCTGCAAGGTCTGCGCACGCCTGGCCTCGCGGTGATCCTGGTCGGCAGCGATCCTGCCTCTCAGGTTTATGTCTCGCACAAGCGTAAAGACTGTGAAGAGGTCGGCTTTATTTCCAAGGCCTACGACTTGCCTTCCGAGACCACCCAGCAGGCGCTTACCGACCTGATCGACGGCCTCAACGACGACCCGGCCATTGACGGTATCCTGCTGCAACTGCCACTGCCCGAGCACCTGGACGCCTCCAAACTGTTGGAGCGCATCCGCCCGGACAAAGACGTCGACGGCTTCCACCCCTATAACGTCGGCCGCCTGGCCCAACGCATCCCGCTGCTGCGCCCCTGCACCCCGAAGGGCATCATGACCCTGCTGGAGAGCACCGGCGTCGATCTGTACGGTCTGGATGCCGTAGTCGTTGGTGCCTCCAACATTGTTGGCCGCCCGATGGCCATGGAGCTGCTGCTGGCCGGCTGCACCGTGACTGTCACCCACCGTTTCACCAAAGACCTCGCCGGCCATGTTGGCCGTGCCGACCTGGTGGTGGTTGCCGCGGGCAAGCCGGGCCTGGTCAAGGGCGAGTGGATCAAGGAAGGCGCGATCGTGATCGATGTGGGCATCAACCGTCAGGACGACGGCAAGCTGGTCGGCGACGTGGTGTACGAAACCGCCCTGCCCCGTGCCGGCTGGATCACCCCGGTACCCGGCGGTGTCGGCCCGATGACCCGTGCGTGCCTGCTGGAAAACACCCTGTATGCCGCAGAAAGCCTGCACGGCTAATAACCTGCCGTACTGAAAAAGCCCTGCCTTATCGCAGGGCTTTTTATTGAATGGCTAAAAACCCTTTTTTCTTAGTTTTTAAGCACTTTCGTCTGGATCTAGAAGAACATTCGACAGTTCTTCGTCCATACTCCTAAAATGTAACGGCATTTATCAAAAAACCGTTCTCGAACGGCATTTTCCTTACTTTTTTAGCGAGTTCACCCGCGTGAAAATTCGTCTCTCTCTTGTCAGCCTATTTTTTGCATTTACAGGCACCTTCGCGCACGCCAGCGAAACCACCCTCGCCCCGCGTGATACTTCAAAACTGCAGATTGCTTCCGGCAGCGCCATCCTGGTCGACCTGCAGACCAACAAAGTCATCTATTCCAGCAACCCCGACGTGGTGGTGCCAATTGCCTCCGTCAGCAAGCTGATGACCGGCCTGATCGTGCTCGAAGCCAAACAGAACATGGATGAGTACATCGACATCAACATCAAGGACACGCCAGAAATGAAAGGCGTGTTCTCCCGGGTGAAAATCGGCAGCGAAATGCCGCGCAAGGAAATGCTGCTGATCGCCCTGATGTCCTCGGAAAACCGCGCCGCCGCCAGCCTGGCCCACCACTACCCGGGCGGCTACCCGGCGTTTATTGCAGCGATGAACGCCAAGGCCAAGGCACTGGGCATGACCAGCACGCACTACGTGGAGCCCACCGGCCTGTCGATTCACAACGTGTCCACCGCCCGCGACCTGAGCAAGCTGCTGGCCGCCGCGCGTAAATACCCGATGCTGAGCCAACTGAGCACCACCAAGGAAAAGACCGTGGCGTTCCGCAAGCCCAACTACACCTTGGGGTTCTCCAATACCGATCACCTGATCAACCGCGCCAACTGGGATATCAAGCTGACCAAGACCGGCTTCACCAACCAGGCCGGCCACTGCCTGGTGCTGGTGACCAGCATGGGCAACCGCCCGGTGTCGCTGGTGATCCTTGATGCGTTCGGCAAGTTCACCCACTTTGCCGATGCCACGCGTATCCGCAACTGGGTCGAAACCGGGCGCGGCGGTTCGGTGCCGGACGTGGCCTTGCGCTACAAGGCCGACAAGAACCTGAAGAATCGCCCGAACGCCGCTGAAGTACGCCGCTGAATAATGTGGGAGCTGGCTTGCCTGCGATAGCATCAACGCGGTGCAACAGATAAACCGAGTTGCCTGCATCGCAGGCAAGCCAGCTCCCACAGGCTATAGCCTTCAGCGTTTTTACTTTCTTTCCGTCAGCACCTTGAGCGCCTGCGCCGCCGCCTGCTCCTGCCCGGCCTGCGCCGTGGCATTGGCAGAATCGCGCCAGCGCTGCACATCCACATTCGCCGGCAACTGGCTCGGGCGCTGGGTCAAAATCGCCCAGTGCCCCGCGCTCTTCCACGCCGACTCAAAATTACTGAAGCTCATCAACAGCCGTCGGTCCATGCCCGAGCGCAGCAGCACGGTGCTTTTCTGCTGATTGAACCCCACCACCACAACATAACGCGTGCCCGACCACATGCTCGGGTTGATCCGCGCCATCACCGGGTAACCCGCCGCCACTTGCGCCAGCACGGCCGTCAGCTGGCTGTCCAGCGGGTACACCATCAGCCCGTATTCACGCGCCAGCACCTGCATATTGCGCTCAAGGTTCGCCTCGCCACCCGGTAAGTGCAGCGGTTTGTCCAGCAAGCCGGGTGTCATGACAATGCCTTGTTGCGACAGCATGCTGGCTAAAGCTGAAGGACCGCTCTGATAGGCCTCGCTGCGATAAGCCGGCACTCCCGTGAGTTCAACGCGCTCCGGCAACCCCGCCAGTTTCGACGGGTGCCCGGAACACGCCGCCAGCCCGAGGGCGCACGCCAGCAGCAAGGAGGTTTTAACGTTCGAGCGTAAGCGCAATTTTTTACTCTCTTGATCAACGGCCGGTAAGGGCCCAGATCATAGCCCAATCGCGTTTAGGGAGTAGCGACAGGCTGCTGATATAGCCAACAAGTTGGACCGATTCGACCATTGGTCAATAGCACGCAACCGTCAGCTGGCTAGACTGTCCATTGAGAAGACTGTGTGTGCCCCCAGCGGGGCGAAAGGAGGCCAGAATGAGCCTTGCAACAACGATTTTCCTGTTGGTCTGCGGTTGGCTGTCAGTAGCCGCCGCCATGCTGTGGGGCGTGATGCGCGTAACGCGTCGGCATCACCACCCCCATGTCACACCGGCTGCACCCGCCAAGCCGCACAAGGCCGCGGTGCATCACGCCTAGCCAGGCATGCAATTAAAGTCCTGAGTCGCTGCAACCTCCTTGCCGCGACCGTCTTTGAGCACGGCACGCACGGTAGTGCCCAGGCTGGATTCCACCAGCGTGTAGTGCTCACCCGCCTTGAAGTTCTTGTACTCGACCCGGCCCTGGCAGTCTTGCTGGTTGTCGTCGCCCGGCTCTTCTTCAAACAGTGTCACATCCAAACGATGGTCCCCCGGCGTCACTTCAAAATAGCGACCGTCATCCACGCGGTGGCCGTCGACGCGCTCGGCCATCAGGTCATTTGGCGCTTCTTCCTTCAGACCAATCCATGCCTCGCTCGGGTCAGCTTTAGGGATGGGGCCGGCGCAGGCTGACAACAACAAAACAACACCAAGCGCGGGGATCAACAACAGAGGTTTGAATGACATGGCAGGGCTCCAAAGGGCATCAGTAAAAACGTTGAAGGCGATTCAACTGTATCGCCGCCGATGGGTTACAAGCTTGGAGAGCGGCCCTATGTAGAACAAATGAATACATATGAAACGATCTTCAGCCGTTAACTAAATGTTCCTTCACCTGGCTGAAAGGTGCGTGTTAGGTGGGTCGGGCAAGACTGCCGGGGTTTGCAATCCTGCTCCCTCGGAGGTTCACGCATGCTCGGGCTGGTAAAGACCGCACTGCAAAAGCCCTACACGTTTATCGTGTTGGCCATATTCATCTGCATCATCGGGCCGATGGCGGCCCTGCGAACCCCCACGGATGTTTTTCCCGATATCGGCATCCCCGTCGTCGCTGTGGTTTGGCAGTACAACGGCCTGTCGCCGGACGCCATGGCCGGTCGGGTGATCTACACCTACGAACGCTCCTTGAGCACCACTGTCAACGACATCGAACACATCGAATCGCAATCGCTGCCCGGCATGGGCATCGTCAAAATCTTCTTCCAACCGGGTGTGGATATCCGCACCGCCAACGCCCAAGTCACGGCCGTGTCACAGACCGTGCTCAAGCAGATGCCACCGGGCATCACGCCGCCGCTGATCCTCAACTACAGCGCCTCCACGGTGCCGATCCTGCAACTGGCGTTTTCCAGCCCCAGCCTCTCGGAAGCCAAGATCCGCGACCTGGTACAGAACAATATCCGCCTGCCCTTGAGCGCCCTGCCCGGCCTGGCCATGCCCACGCCAATGGGTGGCAAGCAACGCCAGATCACCCTCGACCTCGACCCGCAGGCGCTGGCCGCCAAAGGCTTGTCGGCACAGGACGTGGGCAACGCCCTGGCGCTGCAAAACCAGATCATTCCAGTGGGTACCGCCAAACTCGGCCCCAACGAATACACGATCCTGCTCAACAACAGCCCCAAGGCGATTGATGAGCTCAACGACTTGCCGATCAAGACGGTCGACGGCGCAATCATCACCATCGGCCAAGTGGCCCACGTGCGTGACGGCTCGCCGCCGCAGACCAACATCGTGCGCGTCGACGGCCACCGTGCAGTGCTGATGCCAGCGTTAAAAAACGGCAGCATCTCTACCCTGTCGATCATCGACGGCATCCGCCAGATGCTGCCGCGCATCAACGAAACCCTGCCGCCGTCGCTGAAGACCTCACTGCTGGGCGACGCCTCGGTGTTCGTCAAACAATCGGTGGGCAGCGTGGCCCAGGAAGGCATCATCGCGGCGCTGCTGACCAGTGCGATGATCCTGCTGTTCCTTGGCAGCTGGCGTTCCACCTTGATCATCGCCGCTTCGATTCCGTTGGCGGTGTTGTCGGCCATTGCATTGCTGGCGGCCACCGGGCAAACCCTCAACGTGATGACCCTCGGCGGGCTCGCGTTGGCGGTGGGGATTCTGGTGGACGATGCCACGGTGACCATCGAAAACATCAACTGGCACCTGGAACAAGGCAAGGCGGTGAAGACCGCGATCCTCGACGGCGCCGCGCAGATCGTCGGCCCGGCGTTTGTGTCGCTGCTGTGTATCTGCATCGTGTTTGTGCCGATGTTCCTGCTGCAAGGCATCGCCGGTTACCTGTTCCGGCCGATGGCGCTGGCGGTGATTTTCGCCATGGCCAGCTCGTTCATTCTTTCGCGGACCCTGGTACCGACCCTGGCGATGTTTCTGCTCAAGCCGCACGCGCCGGAGCAAGGGCCTGGGCATCACCCGGAAGATGAGTTCATCAACCATCACGAAGGTGAACAGCACAAGAAACCGCGCAACCGTGTGCTGCAATCGGTGCTGAACTTCCAGCAGGGTTTCGAACGCCATTTCTCGAATATCCGTGACACCTACCACGGCCTGCTGACCCTGGCGCTGGGCGCACGCAAGCGCTTTATCGTCGGTTTCCTGGCCTGCGTGCTGGCCTCGTTCCTGCTGTTGCCAAGTCTTGGCCAGGACTTCTTCCCGGCCACCGACGCCGGAGCGCTTGCCCTCCATGTGCGCCTGCCATTGGGCACGCGTATTGAAGAAAGCGCGGCGGCGTTCGACCGCATTGAAGCGCGGATTCGCGAAGTGATCCCGGCCGAGCAACTCGACACCATCGTCGACAACATCGGCATCCCGCTCAGCGGCATCGACATGGCCTACAGCAGCAGCGGCACCATCGGCCCGCAGGACGGCGACATCCAGGTCAGCTTGAAAAAGGACCACGCGCCGACCGCCGACTACGTGAAAAAACTGCGTGAAGCCTTGCCGCAAAGCTTCCCCGGCAGCCACTTTGCGTTCCTGCCTGCCGACATCAGCAGCCAGATTCTCAACTTCGGTGCCCCGGCGCCGCTGGACGTGAAAATCTCCGGGCGCAGCGATGCGGAAAACCGCGCCTACGCCATCGAACTGGAGCGCCGCCTGCAACATATTCCGGGCATTGCCGACCTGCGCATCCAGCAGTCCACCGGCTACCCGTCGTTGCAAGTGAACGTCGACCGTATGCGTGCCAATGGCCTGGGCATCACCGAGCGTGACGTGACCAACAGCATGGTCGCCTCGCTGGCGGGCAGCTCACAGGTGGCGCCGACGTTCTGGCTTAACCCGGCCAACGGCGTGTCGTACTCCATCGTCGCCGCCACCCCGCAATACCGCCTCGACAGCTTGCCGTCACTGGAAGCCTTGCCGGTGACCGGTGCCGATGGGCAATCACAAATCCTCGGCGGCGTGGCGAGCATCTCTCGCGTGCAAAGCCCGGCGGTGGTGACCCACTACAACATCGAGCCGACCCTGGACCTGTATGCCAACGTGCAAGGCCGCGACCTCGGCGGCGTGGCCCGTGACGTGCAAAAGGTGCTGGATGACACCGCCTCCATGCGCCCCAAAGGCGCGGTGATCAGCCTGCACGGGCAGATCGATGCGCTGCATGAAGCGTTCAGCGGGTTGAGCTTCGGCTTGCTCGGCGCCGTGGTGCTGATCTACCTGCTGATCGTGGTCAACTTCCAGTCGTGGGCTGACCCGTTTGTGATCATCACTGCACTGCCGGCCGCACTGGCGGGGATTGTGTGGATGCTGTTCCTCAGCGGCACCTCGTTGTCGGTGCCGGCACTCACCGGCGCCATCCTCTGTATGGGCGTGGCTACCGCTAACTCAATCCTGGTGGTGAGCTTCTGCCGTGAACGCCTGGCCGAACATGGCGACGCGCTGAAGGCGGCCATGGAAGCCGGTTACACGCGCTTCCGCCCGGTGTGCATGACCGCCCTGGCGATGATCATCGGCATGTTGCCGCTGGCGATTTCCGAGGAGCAGAACGCCCCGCTCGGCCGCGCCGTTATCGGTGGCTTGATCTTCGCCACCATCGCCACATTGTTGTTTGTACCCGTGGTCTTCAGCCTGGTCCACGGTCGTCACCCTACTCGCGCAGCTGCTGGAGAAACTTCACATGTCGTCTGATCACAAACCCTCGCGCAAGCGTCTGATGCTCCTGGGTGTCGGCGGCCTCACCTTGGCCGCCCTGTTGGTCGCTAACGGCCTGCACGCCCGCACCACCCACGAAGAGGCGGTTACGGCCTGGACCGAAACCGCCGCCATCCCTCAGGTGATGGTGTTCCAGCCCAAGCAGAACGCGGCCGGCGATACCCTGCGCCTGCCCGCGCACCTCGACGCCTGGAGCAAGGCGCCGATCCATGCGCGGGTGAGCGGTTACTTGAAGGACTGGAAAGTCGACATCGGCAGCCAGGTCAAAGCCGGGCAAATCCTCGCTGAAATCGACAGCCCGGACCTCGACCAGCAACTGGCGCAAACCCACGCGCGCCTGCTCCAGGAACAGGCCAACGCACGCCTGGCCGCAACCACCGCCACACGCTGGCAGAACCTGCTCGCCAGCCATTCGGTGTCGCGTCAGGAGGCGGATGAAAAAACCTCCAACGCCGCTGCCGCCAAAGCCAACGCCGAGGCCGCCGCTGCCGACTATGCGCGGCTGTCGGCGCTGGAAAGCTACAAGACCATCCGCGCTCCGTTCGCCGGCACCATCACCGCGCGCAACACCGATATCGGCCAGTTGATCAAGGCCGACACCGACAGCGACCCGGAACTGTTCAACATCGCCGACACTCACCAACTGCGTCTGTATGTGCCGGTGCCGCAGAACTACGCGTCGGTGATCCACCCTGGGCTTGAGGCCGAGCTGACCGTACCCGAGCACCCTGGCGAGCACTTCAAGGCGCGCCTGATCGGCGACTCCACCGCCATCGACCGCCGTTCCGGCACCCTGCTTGCGCAGTTTGTCGCCGACAACCCCAACGGCGAACTGCTGCCCGGTGACTACGCCGAAGCCACGCTGCCGATTCCGGCCGACACCCACGGCGTGAGCATCCCGGCCAGCGCCTTGATCTTCCGCGCCCAAGGCACCCAAGTGGCGGTGCTGGACGCGCAGAACCATGTGCACCTGCAAGACATCCACATCGGCCTGGACCTGGGCGAACGCCTGGTGATCGACCAAGGCCTCAAACCCGCCGACCGCGTGGTCGACAACCCGCCCGACGCCCTGCGCGAAGGCGACCCGGTAGAGCTTGCCCAAGCCGGAGGTGCGCATGCGCGCAAGGTTTAACCCCCTAGCGGCGTTGGTACTATTGGCCTTGCAGGGTTGCTCGATGGCGCCCACCTACAAGGTGCCCGCCGTTGACCTGCCGGCCGGCTACCGCGAACAGACCAGCGATGGCCCGTGGCACAGCGCACAACCGTCCGACCAACTGGCACCCGAATGGTGGAAGCTCTACAACGATTCGCACCTCAATGACCTGCAACAGCAACTGCTCAAGGCCAACCCGGACCTGGCGGCGGCACTGGCGCACTTTGATGCGTCCCAGGCGTATGCCAGCCAATTGCATGCCGGGCTGTTCCCGCAAATCACCGCCAGCGCGCAGCCATTGCGCCAGCGGCAATCGGATTCGCGGCCGCTGCGTGGCGATACGCAGCCATCGGTGTACAACAGCAATACCGCGGCGTTTTCGCTGAGCTACGACCTGGACCTGTGGGGCAAGATCCGCAACCAGGTCGCAGCGGGTGACGCCCAGGCACAAGCCTCCGGGGATGACCTGGCAGTGGCGCGCCTGAGCCTGCAGCATCAATTGGCGACCCTGTATGTGCAGCTCAATGGGCTGGATGCACAGAGTCGGATCCTCAATAGCTCGCTGGAGGATTTCAGCCAGGCGCTGCAACTGACGCGCAGCCGATACGAAGGCCAGATTGCTTCCGAACTCGACCTGACCCGTGCGCAAAACCAGTTGGCCGAAGCCAAAGCCCAGCTGGATGAAGTGCGCGGGCAACGCAACCTTACCGAGCACGCCATTGGTGAATTGGTGGGTGTGGCAGCCAGCAACTTCACGTTGCCGCCAAGCCGGCAATTGATTGCCCTGCCGGGCATCCCATCGCAACTGCCGAGCCACCTGCTGCAACGTCGTCCGGACATTGCGGCGGCGGAACGGCGGGTGTTTGCGGCCAATGCCAATATTGGCGTGGCCAAGGCGGCGTGGTATCCGGATTTCAGTCTCACCGGGTTAATCGGTGGGCAGACCCAAGGGGTTGGCAACCTGCTGTCTGCCGGCAACCGCTACTGGGCGCTGGGGCCGTTGGTGAATCTGCCGATCTTTGATGGTGGGCGGCTGAGCGCCAATGAACGGCAGGCCAAGGCTGAGTTTGAAGAGGCGTCGGCGCAGTACCGTAGCCATGTGCTCAAAGCGGTGCGTGAGGTGGAAGATAACCTGGCGCAATTGCGGGACCTGCAGCAGGAAGCCCAGGATGAGCAAGCGGCAGCGGATGCGGCGCAGCATACGCAGGCATTGGCGATGAACAGCTATCAGGCCGGGGCCGTGAGTTATCTGGATGTGGTGACCGCGCAAACGGCGGCGTTGCAGGCGCAGCGGACCTTGCAGGCCGTGCAAACGCGGCAATTGCAGGCGAGTGTAGGGTTAGTCACGGCCCTCGGCGGTGGCTGGCAACCCGGAGCCTGAGACTCCCCTGTAGATCGTCCCCACGCTCCGCGTGGGTATGCAGCCGGTGACGCTCCGCGTCACGACTTTAAGGGCGGACGCAGAGCGTCCAGAGCGGCATTCCCACGCAGAGCGTGGGAACGATCTGCAACTCTGCGTCTGTTTTTTGGGGCTGCTGCGCAGCCCAACGCAGGGCAAGCCTGCTCGCCACAACAGCCCGCTTGCCACAGACTTTGTATTCAACAGAAGTTGCTTAGATACCTGTACTGCGATAGCCCCCTATCAGGCAGCAAGCTTCCCACTGGCAATCGCCGCCGACGCCGCCACCATCGCCCGCAGCAACACCGCACACCCTGCCGCCAGATCATCCGGCGCGGCATTCTCGATTTCGTTATGGCTGATACCTCCTTCACATGGCACGAAGATCATCCCCGCCGGGCCCAGCTCAGCGACAAAGATCGCGTCGTGCCCTGCCCCGCTGACGATATCCATGTTCGACAAACCCAACCCGTTCGCCGCATCGCGCACCGCGTCCACGCAGCCTTTGTCGAAGTACAACGGCGGGAAGTCAGCAGTGGGTTCCAGCTCGAACGTCAGCCCATGCTTGGCACAGGTCTCATCGATCACCTTGCGCACCTGCGCAATCATCGAATCCAGCCGCGCCGGTTCCAGGTGACGGAAGTCCAGGGTCATGCGCACTTCACCGGGGATCACATTGCGTGAACCTGGATAGGCTTGCAGGCAACCGACAGTGCCGCACGCATGCGGTTGATACCCCAACGCCGCGGCATTCACCGCCGCCACCACGGCGGCCGCACCCACCAAAGCATCCTTGCGCAGGTGCATCGGCGTCGGCCCCGCATGCGCCTCAACACCGCGCAGTTTCAGGTCGAACCACTTCTGCCCCAATGCCCCCAGCACCACGCCGATGGTTTTCTTCTCGTCCTCAAGAATCGGGCCTTGCTCGATATGCGCTTCGAAATACGCGCCCACCTTGTGGCCACTGACCGGCCGTGTGCCCGCGTAGCCAATCGCATTCAACGCATCGCCCACGCTGACGCCGTCCACATCAACCTTGGCCAAGGTATCAGCCAAACTGAATTTCTCGGCAAACACGCCCGAGCCCATCATGCACGGCGGGAAGCGTGAGCCTTCTTCGTTGGTCCACACCACCACTTCCAGCGGCGCTTCGGTTTCGATCTTGAGGTCATTGAGAGTGCGCAGCACTTCCACGCCCGCCAGCACGCCGAAGCAGCCGTCGAACTTGCCGCCCGTAGGCTGGGTGTCGATATGGCTGCCGGTCATCACCGGTGGAAGGTTGGGATTGCGGCCAGGGCGCCGGGCGAAAATATTGCCGATGCCATCGATGATCACGGTGCAACCGGCTGCTTCGCACCACTGCACAAACAGGTCGCGGGCCTTGCGGTCGAGATCGGTAAGGGCCAGGCGACAAACACCGCCCTTGGGCGTGGCGCCAAGTTTGGCCAGGTCCATCAGCGACTGCCACAGGCGGTCGCGGTTGATGTGCTGATGGGTCGATTGCAGAACGTCCAGGGCAGCGTTCATGGGGATCTCCTCAGGCTGTGTTTCTTATGATTTAACTCGATCCAATGTGAACCGAGCTTGTGTGGGAGCTGGCTTGTGTGGGAGCTGGCTTGCCTGCGATACAGGCGACTCGGTATTCCCGCCGAACCGTGGTGATGCAATCGCAGCGGTGCGACGACTCGACAAGCCAGCTCCCACATTAGCTGTATTTACACAGGTGATTTGGCGGCGACCGGTCTGATGCCACGCTTGGCATTCAGGCCGTAATACAGCACCCCACCCAACGCCGAGCCGGTGAACCAGCCGTAGCTGTAAAACCAGCTGAACGCATCACTGCCCAGCGACAGCAAGGTCAGCACCACCGGCACGCCGAAGGCAACAAAGCCGCTCCAGTTCCACGCCGGGTACACGTCATCGCGGTACAAACCGGCCAGGTCCAACTGCTGTTTGCGCGTGATGAAATAGTCCACCACCATGATCCCGGCGATCGGGCCGAGCAGGCTGGAGTAGCCCAGCAACCAGTTGGAATACACGGTTTCCAGGCTCACATTCGAGACGATCAGCCCGAGTTTTTTCAGCAGTTCGTGGGCCATCAACGCGAGCCCGACCAGGCCGGTAAGAATCACCGCCGTGGTGCGGTTGATCAGCTTGGGCGCGATGTTCTGGAAGTCGTTGGTGGGCGAGACGATGTTCGCGGCGGTGTTGGTGGACAAGGTGGCGATGATGATCAGCGCCATGGCGATAGCCACCCACACCGGACTCTGAATGTGCCCGATCAGGGTGACGGGATCGGAGACGCTGACGCCCACCAGCTTCACCGACGCCGCGGTCATGATCACGCCGAGGGCGGCGAACAGGAACATGGTCAGCGGCAGGCCGAAAATCTGCCCGAGAATCTGGTCCTTCTGGCTTTTGGCGTAGCGGCTGAAGTCGGGAATGTTCAGCGACAAGGTGGCCCAGAACCCGACCATGGCTGTCAGCCCGGCCATGAAGTAACCGGTGAGGCTTGCGCCTTCGGGGCGCTTGGGTGGAATCGCCATCAGTTCACTCAGCGACACATTCGGCATCGCCCACACCAGCAAGCCTATTCCCACCGCCACCAGCAGCGGCGCCGACAAGGTTTCCAGGCGCTTGATCGACTCGGCGCCGCGCAGCACCACCCACAGGTTCAGGGTCCAGAAAATCATGAAGCCGATCACTTCACCGGTGCCACCAAGGGACTTCCAACCTTCGAAAATCGAGCCCAGGAACAGGTGAATCGCCAGCCCGCCGAACATCGTCTGGATGCCAAACCAGCCACAGGCCACCAGCGCGCGAATCAGGCACGGCACGTTGGAGCCGAGGATGCCGAAGGACGAACGCAACAGCACCGGAAACGGAATGCCGTACTTGGTACCCGGGAAGGCATTAAGGGTCAGCGGGATCAGCACCACGATGTTGGCGAGCAAAATCGCGATCAGCGCCTCGCCCACCGACAGCCCGAAATAGGCGGTGAGCACCCCGCCCAGGGTGTAGGTCGGCACGCAGATCGACATACCGACCCACAGCGCAGTGATGTGCCACTTGTTCCAGGTGCGTTCATGCACCTTGGTCGGTGCCATGTCGTGGTTGTAGCGTGGGCTGTCGAGGACGTCGGGGCCGGCGTCGAGTTCATACAGGCCGTTGCGTTCAATGACTTGCGATCTGTTCTGTTGCATGGCCGCTCCACGGTTTTTTTAAAATTATTGTTGCTCATCCAGCGCGTGGCGCCGGATGGCCGGAGTACCTCGTAAACAACATGACATCACGGGCTCGGCCAGCCGCCACTGCACTCAAAATCCGTGCCGACAACCGCATCTGAACCCGCACCGCTTATATAACTCGCTGATGTTTATCAGCTTTCCGATTGTGCCCTGGGTACTTGTCGCCTTACTCAGGCTAAATAACGCGAAAGTTGCCCGAACTGTCAGGACTCAATCTGGTGCAACACAATTATTTTTATTTACCCACGCCGTCAAGCGGCATGTCTCAAGCGCCTGATTTGCAATAAGAAATGTTGCTCAATTCAAGAACCTGTCAAGTGCGTCAAAATGGTGAAGGGGCGCTACATTTTGGTGATTTTTAGTTTTTATCCTTATAAATCAACAAATTAATAACGATATATGCTTATAAAAAATCTTCTTGCCCATTCGAAAAACTCGGGCTAGTTTCTATTCCTGTCACCGATGACAGGATTAAACCCTGCATCGGCAAGCAGCATTACAACACTTAGAACTGGCACAAGCCGGTCAAGCCTGTGAGGAACTCGACATGTCGCTGTTGATCCGTGGCGCCACCGTTATTACCCATGATGAAAGTTACCGCGCCGATGTGTTATGCGCAGGCGGTCTAATTCGCGCTATTGGCACTAATCTGGAGGTGCCCGCCGGCACTGAAACACTCGATGGCAGCGGCCAATACTTGATGCCCGGCGGCATCGACCCGCATACGCATATGCAACTGCCCTTCATGGGCACTGTGGCCAGTGAAGACTTTTTCAGTGGCACGGCGGCGGGTCTGGCAGGTGGCACCACCTCGATCATCGACTTCGTGATTCCCAACCCGCAGCAATCGCTGATGGAGGCTTTTCACCAGTGGCGCGGCTGGGCGGAAAAATCCGCCTCCGACTACGGTTTTCACGTGGCGATCACCTGGTGGAGCGAGCAGGTGCGCGAGGAGATGGCCGAGTTGGTCAGCCACCATGGCATCAACAGCTTCAAGCACTTCATGGCCTACAAGAACGCAATCATGGCGGCGGATGACACCTTGGTCGCCAGCTTCGAACGCTGCCTGGAACTGGGCGCGGTGCCGACGGTGCACGCAGAGAACGGTGAGCTGGTGTATCACCTGCAACGCAAGTTGATGGCCCAGGGCATTACCGGGCCGGAAGCGCATCCACTGTCGCGTCCGTCCCAGGTGGAAGGTGAGGCCGCCAGCCGCGCCATTCGCATCGCCGAGACCATCGGCACGCCGTTGTACCTGGTGCATGTGTCGACCCAGGAGGCACTGGATGAAATCACCTACGCCCGTGGCAAAGGCCAGCCGGTCTACGGCGAAGTGCTCGCCGGGCACTTGCTGCTGGATGACAGCGTGTACCAGCACCCCGACTGGCAAACCGCCGCCGGTTACGTGATGAGCCCGCCGTTCCGCCCGCGTGGGCATCAGGAAGCACTCTGGCACGGCTTACAGTCCGGCAACCTGCACACCACCGCCACCGACCACTGCTGCTTCTGCGCCGAGCAAAAAGCTGCCGGCCGTGATGACTTCAGCAAGATCCCCAACGGCACCGCCGGTATCGAAGACCGCATGGCACTGCTGTGGCACGAGGGCGTGAACACCGGGCGGTTGTCGATGCAGGAGTTCGTCGCGCTGACGTCGACCAATACCGCGAAGATCTTCAATCTCTACCCGCGCAAAGGCGCGATCCGCGTGGGTGCCGATGCAGACCTGGTGCTGTGGGACCCCCAGGGCACACGCACGATTTCGGCCAAGACCCACCATCAGAAAGTCGACTTCAACATCTTCGAAGGCAAGACCGTGCGCGGCGTGCCGAGCCACACCATCAGCCAGGGCAAGCTGGTATGGGCCGATGGTGATTTGCGCGCCGAGCGCGGTGCCGGGCGGTATGTGGAACGGCCGGCGTACCCGGCGGTGTTTGAGCAGTTGAGCAAGCGGGCTGAGCATTCCAGGCCCACTGCTGTAAAGCGCTGAGACCGCTATCGCAGGCAAGCCAGCTCCCACATGTTGATGTGCGAACACATTCAAATGTGGGAGCTGGCTTGCCTGCGATGAGGCCGGTACAGGCAACAAAAATGCCCGCCAGAGGCAATCCCAAAAAAACCGTGAGGCCAAAACCGTGATCCAGACCCTGACCCACCTCCCCCATCCCCATGAAGATGGGCCGACACTCGCCAGCCACTTCACCGACCTGGCGCCGCCCCTCAACGCCCGCCAGGCGCAACTGGAAGCCTCGCGATGCCTGTATTGCTACGACGCGCCTTGCGTGAATGCGTGCCCCAGCGAAATCGATATCCCATCGTTCATCCGCAATATCCACACCGAGAACGTGCAGGGCGCCGCGCAGAAAATCCTCTCGGCCAATATCCTCGGCGGCAGCTGCGCTCGCGTGTGCCCCACCGAGATTCTGTGCCAGCAAGCCTGCGTGCGTAATAACGCCGAAGAATGCGCGCCGGTGCTGATCGGCCTGTTGCAGCGCTACGCCATCGACAACGCGCACTTTCGCGAACACCCGTTCCAGCGCGCTGCACCGACCGGCAAACGCATCGCCGTGGTCGGCGCCGGGCCTGCGGGCCTGGCTTGCGCACACCGCGCGGCCCTGCATGGCCATGACGTGGTGATTTTCGAAGCACGGGAAAAAGCTGGCGGCCTGAACGAATACGGGATCGCCAAATACAAGCTGGTGGATGACTTCGCCCAGAAGGAGCTGGATTTCCTCCTGCAGATCGGCGGCATCGAGATCCGCCACGGCCAGCGCCTGGGTGGCAACCTGACATTGAGCGAACTGCATCAGCAATTCGATTCGGTATTCTTGGGCCTCGGCCTTGCCGCCAGCAAACAGCTGGGCTTGCCCCATGAAGACGCGCCCGGCCTGCTCGCCGCCACCGACTATATCCGCGAACTGCGCCAGGCCGATGACTTGAGCCAACTGCCCTTGGCCGACCGCTGCATCGTGCTCGGCGCCGGCAATACCGCCATCGACATGGCCGTGCAAATGGCCCGCCTGGGCGCCCGCGATGTCAACCTGGTGTACCGCCGTGGCTTGGCCGACATGGGCGCCACTCACCATGAACAAGAGATTGCCAAGGCCAATCAGGTACGGCTGCTGACCTGGGCTCAACCGGATGAAGTGTTGCTGGATGATCAAGGCCGTGTGCGCGGCATGCGTTTTTTGCGCACGCACATGGAGAACGGTCGCCTGCTCCCCACTGGCGAGACCTTTGAACTGGCCTGCGACGCGATCTTCAAAGCCATCGGCCAGGGTTTTGACAACGAGGCGCTGCACGACCCGCTGGCTCAGCAACTGCACCGCGTGGGCGAACGCATCTTCGTCGACGAGCAGCTGCAAACCAGTATCCCAGGCGTCTATGCCGGTGGCGATTGCGTCAGCCTCGGCCAGGACCTCACCGTGCAGGCGGTGCAACACGGCAAGCTGGCCGCCGAAGCCATGCACGCCCAACTCATGCTGAACGTGGAGGCTGCGTAATGGCCGATCTCTCGATTGTATTTGCCGGTATCAAAGCCCCCAACCCGTTCTGGCTGGCCTCCGCGCCGCCCACCGACAAGGCCTACAACGTGGTCCGCGCCTTCGAAGCCGGCTGGGGCGGCGTGGTGTGGAAAACCCTCGGTGAAGACCCGGCGGCGGTCAACGTTTCCTCCCGTTACTCGGCGCACTATGGCGCCAACCGCGAGGTACTGGGCATCAACAATATCGAGTTGATCACCGACCGCTCCCTGGAGATCAACCTCAAGGAAATCACCCAGGTGAAAAAGGATTGGCCCGACCGCGCACTGATCGTGTCGCTGATGGTGCCGTGCGTTGAAGAGTCCTGGAAGAACATCCTGCCGCTGGTGGAGGCCACCGGCTGCGATGGCATCGAGCTGAACTTCGGCTGCCCCCACGGCATGCCCGAGCGTGGCATGGGCGCAGCGGTCGGCCAGGTGCCGGAGTATGTAGAACAGGTGACGCGCTGGTGCAAGACCTACTGCTCGCTGCCGGTGATCGTCAAGCTCACGCCGAACATCACCGACATCCGCGTGGCGGCACGCGCGGCGTATCGCGGCGGCGCGGATGCGGTGTCGCTGATCAACACCATCAACTCCATCACCAGTGTGGATCTGGAACGCATGGTCGCCCTGCCGGTGGTCGGCACGCAAAGTACCCATGGCGGTTATTGCGGCTCGGCGGTCAAGCCGATTGCGTTGAACATGGTGGCTGAAATCGCCCGCGACCCGCAGACCCAGGGCCTGCCGATCTGCGGCATCGGTGGCATTGGCAACTGGCGCGACGCGGCGGAATTTGTCGCACTGGGCTGTGGCGCGGTGCAGGTGTGCACGGCGGCGATGCTGCATGGGTTTCGGATTGTGGAAGAGATGAAGGACGGGCTGTCGCGGTGGATGGACAGCCAGGGTTACGCCAACCTGCAGGCGTATTCCGGGCGGGCGGTGGGCAATACCACGGACTGGAAGTACCTGGATATCAACTATCAGGTAATTGCCAAGATCGATCAGGAGGCGTGTATCGGCTGCGGGCGTTGCCATATTGCCTGCGAGGACACCTCGCACCAGGCGATTGCCAGCTTGAAACAGGCGGATGGCACGCATAAATACGAGGTGATCGATGATGAGTGTGTTGGCTGCAATTTGTGCCAGATCACTTGCCCGGTGGCCGATTGCATCGAGATGGTGCCGATAGAAACGGGCAAGCCGTTTTTGAACTGGACGCAGGATCCGCGTAACCCTTACCGCGAGGCTGTGTAAGTTACCTTTTGAAATGATCGTTCCCACGCTCCGCGTGGGAATGCAGCCAGGGACGCTCCGCGTCCCAAGAGCGGACGCAGAGCGTCCAGTGAGGCATTCCCACGCAGAGCGTGGGAACGATCATCAAGGCTCCAAGCCAATCCCACGCAAAATCACACTGGTCACCGTCTGGATTGCCTTCTCGAACTGCCTGTCCGACAACGGCTGGTGATCATTCAAGATCTTCACCTGGTGATCAAAGTCCGCATAGTGCTGGGTCGAGGCCCAAATCATATACAGCAGGCTCGACGGCTCCACCGGCAGGATGCGTTTGTCTTCCACCCACTGACGAATTTTCGCCTCTTTCATCTTGGCCCAGTCGTACAGGCTTTCGTCCAGCGCCTCACCGAGGGTCGGCGCGCCGTGGATGATTTCATTCGCCCAGACTTTCGAACCATGCGGCCGCGTGCGTGAGCGCTGCATCTTGGCGCGGATGTAACTGCTGAGCACCACGCGCGGGTCATCGAAGGTTTCAAAGCTCAGGGCGTCCTGCTTCCACAGGTCCAGCAGGTCGAACAGCACGGCGCTGTACAGCTCGCTTTTGGTGCTGAAGTAGTAATGCAGGTTGGAGCGCGGCAGTTGCACTTCTTCGGCAATATCGGCCATGGCGGTGCTGCCATAGCCCTTCTCGGCAAAGACTTTCTCTGCCGCCAACAGGATTTTCTCGACGTTGCTGCGCCGGATGCCGATCTTGTGATTGCCCATGGATGATGGAGCCCCAGTCACTTTTAAATACAATTCATTTTCAACCATCACATCATGAACCGCCTCATTAGGCTACACGCCATTGATCGCCAGATCGGCGCCAGCGCTTCAAAGCCCGCAGTATTCCAAGGCGTCAGCCTGCGTGATCGAGCTATGATCGGCGCATCTGAACCGGACACCCCTGACCTATGGCCGTTGACCTGCACGCCCTCTACCCGAAATTGATCCACTTGATGCTGGACACGGTCTTCGTGGTCGACAGTGACAACCTGATCGTGTTTGTCAGCGATGCCTGCGAAGCCCTGCTCGGTTACCGCGCCGACGAACTGACCGGCACCCCCATCACCGACTACATGCACCCCGAAGACCTGGCACGCACGCGGGCTTCGATTGTGCGGGTCATGAATGGCCGGCCCCATGTGGATTTTCGCAACCGTTATCTGCGCAAGGATGGCAGCGTGGTGCACATCCTGTGGGCAGCGTTCTGGTCCGAAGAAGTCGGCGCGCGCATCGGCGTGGCGCGCGACGTGACGGCGCTCACCCAGGCCGAGGAGGAACTGCGCTTCCTCGCCCACCATGACCCACTGACGGCGCTCACCAACCGCTCGTTGTTCAACGATGGCCTGGCGTCGGCCCTGCACACCGCACAGCGTCATAACACCGGGCTGGCGTTGCTGTTTCTGGACGTCAATGACTTCAAGGGCATCAACGATGTGCATGGCCACGCGGTGGGCGATCGCGTGCTCTGCGTGATTGCACGGCGGCTGGAACGTTGCGTGCGTGACAGCGACCTGGTGGCGCGCATGGGCGGCGACGAATTCACGGTGTTGCTGACCGATGTGCAGTCACACGAAACGGTTAGCGCCAAAGTCGCGCAGATACTCGCGGCCATGGCCGAGCCGCTGGGCGCTGAGTTTGGCTCGGTCAAGATGCCGTCGTGCAGTGTGGGCGTGGCGTTTTATCCGGCCGACGGTGCAGACGCCGATACCCTGCTCAGCCACGCAGACAGCGATATGTACAGGATAAAAAGGCTGCGGTTGGCCGCCGAGTGATGAAACTTCCTACGCGAACCTTTCCCGCCAAAAACGGATTGGTTAGGATCGCGGTCCACTTGAAGGATCATTGCAATGACTATTCGACCTCGCGTGGCCGCCGACGACCCGGTGCTGGGCGCACTGTGGGAGCGCTCGGTGCGAGCCACCCATGACTTCCTCCCCGAGGACGACATCCAGCGTTTGCTGCCGCTGGTGCGCGACGCCTACCTGCCAATGCCGGCCCTCGACGTGTGGGTGTATGAAGACCACCACGGTATCGCCGGTTTTATCGGCACTGGCGGGCATAACGTCGAAATGCTGTTTATCGACCCCGAGCGCCGCGGCCAGGGCGTCGGCCGCCAATTGCTCGACCACGCCCGCGCCCGTCATGACACGCTGACCGTGGACGTCAACGAACAAAACCCGCAGGCCGTGGGTTTCTATCTGCATTATGGTTTTATCCAAGTCGCGCGCTCGCCGCTGGATGGCGAAGGCAAACCCTTTCCCTTGTTGCACATGGCATTACCGACTCACTCACTTGAAGGTACTGAACAATGCTGATCAAGAAAGCCCTCACCACTGTCACCCTGCTCGCTTCCCTGCTGGGCGCCTCTGCGGCATTTGCCCACGCCCATCTCAAAAGTTCGACACCGGCGGCAGACAGCACGGTTGCTGCGCCCGCCGACCTGCGCCTGACCTTCAGCGAAGGCGTCGAGGCCACCTTCACCAAAGTGTCCCTGAGCAAAGACGGCACCGAACTCGCCATCAAAGGCCTGGAAACCCCGGACGCCGACAAGAAAACCCTGGTGGTCACACCCGCCGCGCCGCTGGCCGCCGGCAACTACAAAGTGGTGTGGAACGCCGTCTCGGTCGACACCCACAAGAGCAACGGTGAATACAGCTTCAAGGTCGGCCAATAACCCATGACAACCCTGCTGGTGCTGTGCCGCTTCGTGCATTTCATCGTCGTGCTGTTGATGTTCGGGGCCTGTGCCTTCAGGCCCTGGCTGCTGGGCAACGAAGTGCAACCGGCACTCGACCGGCAACTGCTGCGCATCACCCGCGCCCTGGCCTGGCTGGGGTTGTTCTCCGGCGTGGCCTGGCTGCTGTTGATCACCGCCAGCATGGCGGGCAGCTGGGACGCGGCGCTGCAACCGGCCACCGTGCAGTTGGTGCTGGGCAAAACCTTTTTCGGCCAGGTGTGGGTCTGGCATCTGTTGCTGAACCTGCTGCTGGTAGTGGTGTTGCTCAAACCCCGGCCGGCCTTGCGCCTGCCGTTGACCGCACTGCTGCTGGCGACGCTGGCACCGGTCGGCCATGGCGCCATGCTCAATGGGCTGAGCGGGCAATTGCTGATCCTCAATCAAGTGGTGCACCTGGTGTGCGTCGGCGCCTGGCTGGGCGGGTTGTTGCTGCTGGTGCTGATTCTGCGGCTGTCGCCAAAGCCTGCGCTGGAGCCGATCCTCAAGCGCTTCAGCGGCTTAGGTTATGGCCTGGTTGCCGGTTTGCTGGTAACGGGTTTGATCAATGTTCGCGTGCTGACCGGGCAGCTGTGGCCCACGCCGCTGTTTAACGGGTTTGCGCTGATTCTGTTGATCAAGGTGCTGCTGGTGCTGGGTATGTTGGCGCTGGCGCTGTTGAACCGGTTGCGTATCGAGCGCTGTGAGGAGCGAGTGGGCAGTTTGAAAGCCAGTGTGATGCTCGAATGGTTGCTGGGTATTGCAGCAGTAGCCGCGGTGTCCCTGCTGGGCACCTTGCCACCGATGGTGATGGCCGGCTGAAGATCTCTGTGGGAGCTGGCTTGCCTGCGATGCAGACACCGCGGCCCCACAGTTACACCGCGTCGATGCCATCGCAGGCAAGCCAGCTCCCACATGGACCGTGCCCGCTTTTCATCGATGCGCACTTGGTCATCGTATAACTTCTGCTTGACAGCCCCCGAAAACCCCGCAAATATCCCTCGCAATGTTGTACGACAACGTATAACAAATAATAAAAACAACAAAATGGAAGGGAGCTTCACTGTGCCTCAATTCGCCCGCAATTCCTCCTCGCGTCTCGGTCTTATCAGCCTCAGCAGCCTGGCACTCGCCCTGCCCCTCAGCGCCCAGGCAGAAGGCTTTATCGACGATGCCAAAGCCACGCTCAACCTGCGCAATGCCTACTTCAATCGCAATTTCACCAACCCCACGTACCCACAGGCCAAGGCCGAAGAATGGACGCAGAACTTCATTCTCGACGCCAAATCCGGCTTTACCCAAGGCACCGTGGGCTTCGGGATTGAC
Organism: Pseudomonas sp. B19125; assembly: GCF_044218855.1. Lineage (NCBI taxonomy): Bacteria > Pseudomonadati > Pseudomonadota > Gammaproteobacteria > Pseudomonadales > Pseudomonadaceae > Pseudomonas > Pseudomonas sp. B19125. Next base: position 2,813,273 of record NZ_CP162589.1, on the reverse strand, counting down.
GTACTCGGCCTGTATTCTCAGAAGCTCGATGGCGGTAAAGGCACCGGCGGCACCCAACTGTTGCCGCTCGACAGAGATGGCCGCCCTGCCGACAATTTCGGACGCCTGGGCGTGGCACTGAAAACCCGGCTGTCCAAAACCGAACTGAAAGTTGGCGAATGGATGCCCGTGCTGCCGATCCTGCGCTCGGACGACGGCCGCTCCTTGCCGCAGACCTTTCGTGGCGGCCAGGTAACCTCCAATGAAATCGCCGGGCTTACGCTCTACGGCGGGCAATTTCGCGGCAATAGCCCACGCAACGATGGGAGCATGGAAGACATGTTCATGAACGGCAAAGCCGCGTTCACCTCCGACCGTTTCAACTTCGGCGGCGGCGAATACACCTTCAACGACAAACGCACCCAGGTCGGCGTGTGGTACGCCGAACTCACCGACATCTACCAGCAGCAATACCTGAACCTGACCCACAGCCAGCCGGTCGGCGACTGGACGTTTGGCGCCAACCTGGGGTTCTTCAATGGCAAGGAGGACGGCAGCGCCCTGGCCGGCAACCTCGATAACAAAACCTATTCCGCCCTGCTCTCGGCCAAATACAAAGGCAACGCCTTCTATGTCGGCCTGCAAAAACTCACCGGCGACAGCGTGTGGATGAGGGTCAACGGCACCAGCGGCGGCACCCTGGCCAACGATAGCTACAACGCCAGCTACGACAATGCCAAGGAAAAATCCTGGCAGATACGCCATGACTTCAACTTCGTGGTGCTCGGCATTCCGGGGCTGACCATGATGAACCGGTATATCAGCGGCAATAACGTACACACTGGCGCCATCACCGACGGCAAGGAATGGGGCCGCGAGTCGGAGCTGGCCTACACGGTGCAGAGCGGCACACTGAAGGATTTGAATGTGCGCTGGCGCAACTCGACCATGCGTCGGGATTTCAGCAACAACGAGTTTGATGAGAATCGGATCTTTGTCAGCTACCCGATCTCGTTGCTGTAACGCGCTCCCTGCAGGCACTGACATGTGTAGCAGCCAGCTCCCACCTTTTGAGCATCACTTGCCTGCAAGGGCGTTGACAATCCAGGGAGTCCAAAACGATACTTCCACCAAGTCATACGACAACCTACAACAACAATGGAATTCCCATGACCACCACCACGCCTGTCCCCTTCAACCGCCTGCTGCTCACCGGCGCCGCCGGCGGCCTGGGCAAAGTCTTGCGCGAACGCATGCGCCCTTATGCCCAGGTATTGCGCCTGTCGGACATCGCCAACATGGCCCCGGCGGCCGGTGAGTTCGAAGAAGTGCAACCCTGTGACCTGGCCGACAAACAGGCTGTGCACCAACTGGTGGAAGGCGTCGATGCCATCCTGCACTTCGGCGGTGTGTCGGTGGAGCGCTCTTTCGAAGAAGTGCTCGGCGCCAACATCAGCGGTGTTTTCCATATCTACGAAGCCGCCCGCCGTCATGGCGTGAAACGCGTGATCTTCGCCAGCTCCAACCATGTGATCGGCTTTTACAAGCAAGACGAACAGATCGACGCCCACTCCCCACGTCGCCCGGACAGCTACTACGGCTTATCCAAATCCTACGGCGAAGACATGGCCAGCTTCTACTTCGACCGCTACGGCATCGAGACCGTGAGCATCCGCATCGGCTCCTCGTTCCCGGAACCCCAGAACCGCAGGATGATGCACACCTGGTTGAGTTTCGATGACCTGACCCAACTGCTCGAGCGCGCGCTGTACACGCCCAATGTCGGCCACACCGTGGTCTACGGCATGTCGGATAACCTCGACACCTGGTGGGACAACCGCTACGCCGCGCACCTGGGTTTTGTGCCCAAGGACAGCTCCGAGGTGTTCCGCACCAAGGTCGAAACCCAGCCGCCAGTGGCCGCCGATGACCCGGCCGCGGTCTACCAGGGCGGCGCGTTCTGCGCGGCGGGGCCGTTTGGTGACTGAACGTACATCAACCCAAGGGAATGAGTTGCCATGACCGCTGAACTGATCGTCGACGCCCGCAATGCCGTGGGTGAATGCCCGGTGTGGGTGCCGCAGGAAAACGCGCTGTACTGGGTGGACATCCCCAACGGTGGCCTGCAACGCTGGGACGCCGCCACCGGCCACGTCGCCGCCTGGAAAGCCCCGCAGATGCTCGCCTGTATTGCCCGCACCGACGCGGGCAATTGGCTCGCGGGCATGGAAAGCGGGTTTTTCCAACTCACCCCGCATAACGACGGCAGCCTCGACACCACGCCTCTGGCGAGCATCGAGCACCCACGCCCGGACATGCGCCTCAACGATGGCCGCTGCGATCGCCAGGGCCGTTTCTGGGCTGGCAGCATGGTGCTGAACATGGGCCTGAATGCGGCCGAAGGCACCCTGTACCGCTATGCGTCAGGCGCCGCGCCGCATGCGCAACTGAACGGGTTCATCACCCTCAATGGCCTGGCGTTCAGCCCGGACGGCCGCACGATGTACGCCTCGGATTCACACCCGCTGGTGCAGCAGGTCTGGGCGTTCGATTACGACATCGACACCGGCACGCCATCCAACCGCCGCGTATTTATCGACATGCATCAATTCCTCGGGCGCCCCGATGGCGCGGCAGTCGACGCCGAGGGTTGCTACTGGATCTGCGCCAACGACGCGGGGCTGGTTCACCGCTTCACCCCGGATGGCCGTCTGGACCGCTCCCTCAGCGTGCCGGTAAAAAAACCCACCATGTGCGCCTTCGGCGGCAGCCGGCTGGACACCTTGTTCGTCACCTCGATTCGTGATGACCACAGTGAGCAGTCGGTCGCCGGCGGCGTGTTTGCCCTCAACCCCGGCGTCAGCGGATTGCCGGAGCCCACGTTCACCCTCTAGCTGCATCGCTGTGCCTTGAATACAACAACAATAAGACAGGAGTGACACCCTATGGACTTCAAACGCACTTTGCTCGCCGCTGCATTCTTTACCCTCAGTACCGCCGCCCACGCGCTGGAAATCAAATTCGCCGACATCCATCCCGCCGGCTATCCCACCGTCGTCGCTGAACAGAACATGGGCAAGGCCCTGACTCAGGCAAGTAACGGCGAACTGACCTTCAAATACTTCCCGGGCGGTGTCCTGGGTTCCGAAAAAGAAGTGGTCGAACAGGCCCAGGTCGGTGCGGTGCAGATGACCCGCGTCAGCCTCGGCATCGTCGGGCCGGTGGTGCCGGACGTGAACGTGTTCAACTTGCCGTTCGTGTTCCGCGACCAGGCGCATATGCGCAAAATCATCGACGGCGAGATCGGCGATGAAATCCTCGCCAAGATCACCGACTCCGAGTTCGGCCTGGTGGCCCTGGCCTGGATGGACGGTGGCACGCGCAACCTCTACACCAAGAAGCCGGTGCGCAAGATCGAAGACCTCAAGGGCATGAAAATTCGTGTACAGGGCAACCCGATCTTCATCGAAGCCTTCAACGCGATGGGCGCCAACGGTATTGCCATGGACACCGGCGAAATCTTCAGTGCCTTGCAGACCGGCGTGATCGACGGCGCGGAAAACAACCCGCCGACCATGCTGGAGCACAACCACTTCCAGAACGCCAAGTTCTACACCCTCACCGAGCACCTGATCCTGCCCGAACCCATCGTGATGTCGAAGATCACCTGGAACAAACTCACGCCCGCCCAGCAAGACCTGGTGAAAAAAGCCGCCAAGGCCGCCCAGGCCGATGAGCGCGCGCTGTGGGACGCCAAGTCCGCCAGCAGCGAGGAAAAGCTCAAGAAGGCCGGCGTCGAGTTCATCACCGTCGACAAAAAACCCTTCTATGACGCCACCGCAGCGGTTCGCGCCAAGTACGGTGCGGCTTACGCCGACATCATCAAGCGCATCGACGCGGTCGAGTAATCACCCTTTCCTATAGTCAGGCCCGGCGCGGTCGGCATCGACGCGCCCGGTTACGGTGAACGCCATGAAGAATTTAGTGCTGCGCATCAACGACCGCATTTACATGACCTGCATCTGGGTCGCCGGCCTCTCGGTCCTCGGGGTCGCGCTGATCATTCCTTGGGGCATCTTCGCCCGCTACATCCTCGGCACCGGCGCAAGCTGGCCGGAGCCCACCGCCATCCTGCTGATGCTGGTGTTCACCTTTATCGGCGCCGCCGCCAGTTACCGTGCCGGCGCGCATATGTCGGTGGCCGTGGTCACCGACCGCCTGCCAGCGCGCCAACGGCAAATCGTCGGCGTTATCACGCAACTGCTGATGGCCACCATCTGCCTGTTCATGACCGTCTGGGGCAGCAAGCTGTGCCTGTCCACCTGGAACCAGTTCATGAGTGCGATCCCCACCCTGCGCGTGGGCATCACCTATATGCCAATCCCGATCGGCGGGCTGCTGACGCTGGTGTTCGTGCTGGAAAAACTCTTGCTCGGTGACCAGAGCCAGCGCCGCGTGGTGCGCTTTGATCTGGTTGAAGAAAACGAAGGGGCTGCCTGATGGACGCATTGATGCTGCTGGGCAGTTTTATCGCCTTGATCCTGATCGGCATGCCGGTGGCCTACGCCCTCGGGCTGTCGGCGCTGATCGGCGCGTGGTGGATCGACATCCCGTTCCAGGCCTTGATGATTCAGGTTGCGGGCGGGGTGAACAAGTTTTCGCTGATGGCGATTCCGTTCTTTGTGCTGGCCGGAGCGATCATGGCCGAGGGCGGCATGTCACGCCGCCTGGTCGCGTTTGCCGGGGTGCTGGTGGGGTTTGTGCGCGGCGGCCTGTCGTTGGTGAACATCGTGGCGTCGACGTTTTTTGGCGCGATTTCCGGCTCGTCGGTGGCCGATACCGCCTCGGTCGGTTCGGTGTTGATCCCGGAAATGGAGCGCCGTGGCTACCCGCGTGAGTTCTCTACCGCCGTCACTGTCAGCGGCTCGGTGCAAGCCTTGCTGACGCCGCCCAGCCATAACTCGGTGCTCTACTCCCTGGCGGCCGGCGGCACGGTCTCGATTGCCTCATTGTTCATGGCCGGCGTGGTGCCTGGGCTGCTGATGAGTGCATGCCTGATGGTGCTGTGCCTGATCTTCGCGAAAAAGCGCAATTACCCCAAGGGCGAGGTCATCCCGCTTAAACAAGCGCTGAAGATCTGCGCCGACGCGCTCTGGGGCTTGATGGCCATGGTGATCATCCTGGGTGGCATCCTCTCGGGCATTTTCACTGCCACCGAGTCGGCCGCGATTGCCGTGCTGTGGGCATTTTTCGTGACCATGTTCATCTATCGCGACTACAAATGGCGTGAGCTGCCCAAGCTGATGCACCGCACGGTGCGCACCATTTCCATTGTGATGATCCTGATCGCCTTCGCCGCCAGCTTCGGCTACATCATGACCCTGATGCAGATCCCGGCAAAAATCACCACGCTGTTCCTGACCCTGTCGGACAACCGCTACGTGATCCTGATGTGCATCAACGTGATGCTGCTGTTGCTCGGCACGGTGATGGACATGGCGCCGCTGATCTTGATCCTCACCCCGATTCTGCTGCCGGTGATCCTCGGTATTGGCGTGGACCCGGTGCACTTCGGCATGATCATGCTGGTGAACCTCGGGATCGGCCTGATCACTCCACCCGTGGGTGCGGTGCTGTTTGTGGGTGCGGCGGTGGGCAAGGTCAGTATCGAGAAAACCGTGACGGCGCTGCTGCCGTTTTATGCGGTACTGTTCCTGATATTGATGGCAGTGACTTACATTCCCGCGTTGTCCCTGTGGCTTCCCGGGCTGGTGCTCTGATGATTGAACTGGAAGACAGCCTGACCCATCTCACCCTCGCCCCGGCCGTAGGTGGCAGCCTCGTCAACTGGACGGTGCGCGCGACCGGGCAGCCGCTGTTGCGCCATAGCGACGAAGCTGCGCTGAACACCGGGCTGCCGGGCAAGCTGGCGTGTTACCCGCTGGCGCCGTGGTCCAATCGAGTTGCCCACGGCGGTTTCGACAACCCCGGCGGCTGGCTGGCACTCACGCCCAACAGCCCGCTCGACCCGCTGCCGATTCACGGTTCGGCCTGGCAACAGGCGTGGCAGGTGGTCAGCCAGACGGCGGATGAAGTGGTGCTGGAGGTGGTGTGCGACACGCCGTTTGCCTATCGCGCCGAGCAGCGGTTTCGCTTACGTGGCGGCGAACTGAGTATCGAGTTGCGCGTAACGCATCTGGCCGAAAAAGCCGCGTGGCATGGCTTGGGATTGCATCCGTATTTGCCAAGAAGGCCCGGCACGCGGTTGCAGGCCAAGGCTTCGCAGGTGTGGATGAGTGATGCGTCCAAGCTGCCAACCGGGCTGGCGCCGGTGCCTGCCGAATGGGATTTCACTCAGCTCAAAGGGCTGCCGCAAGGCCTGGTGGACAATGGGTTTTGCCAGTGGGACGGGCGTTGCCGCATCGAACAGCCGGAGCTGGGCTATGCATTGGAGTGCCAGGCCAGCGGCGCCGATTACTTCCTGCTGTTCTGCCCGCCGGGGTTGGGGTTCTTTTGCATCGAGCCGGTGAGTCATCCGGTGAATGCGCATCACCTGCCGGGCAGGCCCGGCCTGAAGCTGCTGGAAAAAGGCCAGTCAACTCACCTCAATTTCACCCTGAAATACCAACCTTTATAACCCCAAAAAACCCTGTGGGAGCCGGGCTCGCCCGCGATGGCGGTGTGTCAGCCTGCACACCTGGACCTGATAAACCGCTATCGCAGGCAAGCCAGCTCCCACATTTTTGATCGGCGGGGTGTCAAGGCGGGCTGTTTTTCAGGCGGCCCGCCGTGTCGATACTCACCACCACCGACAACCCCGGCCGCAGGCGCTCGCTCTCGGCCTGATCCGGGTCCACCGTAATCCGCACCGGCACCCGCTGCGCGATCTTCACAAAGTTGCCGGTGGCGTTATCCGCCTGCAACAGGCTGAACTCCGAGCCGGTCGCCGGGGAAATATGCTGCACCGTGCCGTGAAACTTGCGGTGGTTGAGCGCGTCCACGGTGAACGTCACCGGCTGGCCGACCTGCACATTGTCCATCTGGGTTTCTTTCATGTTGGCGATCACCCACAACTGCGGCGGCACCAGCGCCATCAACTGCGCGCCGGAGTTGACGTAGGCGCCCAGGCGCACACCGATCTGCCCCAACTGGCCGTCACGCGGCGCAATGATGCGGGTGTTGGACAGGTCGATACGCGCCAGCTCCACGGCCGCATCGGCACTGGCCACCGCCGCTTCGAGGGAACCACGATTGACGATCACGGTTTGCAGGTCCTGACGGGCGATTTCCAGGTTGGCCTGGGCCTGAGCCACCGCCGCGACGGTCTGCGCATTCGCGGCGCGGGTCACGTCCAACTCGCGCTTGGACACTGAACCGTCGCTGATCAACTCTTCATTGCGGCGCAAGTCGGCGGTGCTTTTGCGCGCCTGGGCCTGGCTGTCCACCAGCGCGGCCTGGCGCAGTTTGATGGTGGCTTCGGCGCTGTTGCGCTGCTGCACCACATTGGCCAAGGAGGCTTTCTGCACTGCCAATTGCGCCAGCGCCTGGTCAAGACGCTGCTTGTAGATACGGTCATCCAGGCGCACCAGCAGGTCGCCGGCCTTGACGTACTGGAAGTCCTGCACCGGCACTTCATACACGTAGCCACTCAATTGAGGGCCGATAATCGTCACTTGGCCGCGCACCAGGGCGTTCTCGGTGGTTTCCACCGCACTGCTGAAGGGTGGCAATTGCCAGGCATACAGCACGATCAACACACCGACGATGGCAATCGCGGCAAAACCCAGCGATGAGATGATGCGCACTCGCAGCGAGCGCGGCTCCGTGACGGTCGAGCCCGGTGGTGGCGTGCCTTCCGGAGTGGAGGCGATGGCGTTGGTCGTGGTCGTGGTGGTGGTTTCGGTCATGAAGTAACGCCGCTGGGTTGAACGGGAGGGGCTGCTGCTTTGGTGGTACTCATCAGCCACAGGCTGCGGGTGAAGATCCAGAGCATGGTGAGGATCGCGATGATCGCGATCAGCATGAATACGTCGTTGTAGGCCATCACATTCGCCTCACGCGTGGCCGCCGTGGCCAGGCTGCGAATGCCCATGAGGTTGCGCAGTTCCGGGTCGGCAATCACACCGCCGTAGGCCGAGCCGCCGCTCTGCACCTGCGCCGCCACGCGTGGGTCCAGCAGGGTCAGGTGTTCGACGATCATGCTGGAGTGGTATTTCTCGCGCACGATCTGAAACGTGCCCAGCAACGCCGCGCCAATCAGGCCGCCGAGGTTCTGGCAGATGCCGAACATCACCGAGAAGCTCACCAGGTTGCGCGGGTTGGTCAATACGTTTTTTGTGCCCAGCACCATGGTTGGCCCCAGGAAGAAGGTGCCGCCAAAGCCTAGCAGGAACTGGCTGATATACAGGTTTTGCGGGCGGGTCAGGTTGCTGGAGAAACTGTCCATCACGGAGCCTGTGGCCATCAACGCCAGGGAGATGATCAACGGCATCAGCAGGTGCGCCGGGTTGATCGTCAGCGCGCTGACCACCAGCCCGGCAATCGCACCGGCCAGCATCACCACGTAGAGGGTGTGCATCTGCTGGTAGCTCATGTTCAGCATCTGCATAAAGCCCACCGCACCGGTGGACTGCTCGGACAGCACCATGCGAATCAGCACCACCGCCAGCGCCAGGCGAATCATCGCCCCGCTGCCGAGCCAGCGCGTCATCAACATCGGGTTGGCGCGGTTATGCTCAATGGCCAGGCCGGCCATGATCAACACCAGCGAACAGGCCGAGGCCACGCCGATCCAGGGCGCTTCCAGCCACCAGTCGATACGCCCCAACGACAGCACCGCACAGAGCAACGCCACGCCGCTGGCGAGAATGGCAAAGGTGAGGAAGTCGAGTTTTTCAAAGGTTTTGAAACGGTCGCCGGGCGGCAGTTTGAGCATGAATACGCAGCCCAGACAGATCAGCGCCATGCCCAGCTCGAACAGGTACAGCCCGCGCCATTCGGCAATTTGCAGCAAGTCTTCAGAGAACAATCGCGCCAGTGGCAGCGCCAACTGCGCGGTGCCCAAGCCCAGCACCAAGGCTTTGAGCCGCCACTTGGCCGGGAACGCCTGGATCATGTAGTACAAGCCCAACGAACTCAGCGCCGCACCGACCATACCGTGAGCTGCCCGTACTGCAATCGCCGAACTCAAGTCGTTGACGAACAAATGGCCGAAGGTCACCAGCGCATACAGCACCAGGAACACCTCGGTAAACGCGCGCAGGCCGAACTGCTGACGAAACTTCACCAGCAGCAGGTTCATGCACACGTTGGTCATCACATAGGCGGCCGGCAGCCAGGCCATTTCTGCGGTGGTGGCGCCCAGTGCGCCTTGCAGATATTGCAGGTTGGCAATCACCAGGGCATTGCCGAGCCCGCCGGTAATTGCCACCAGGATCCCGACCAACGCAAACAGCCAACGCTTGTGCGTAGGGTGCAGCGGCGTCGACGGCGAGCCGGGCAGGCTCGGCCGCTCGTGGGGTTGCCAAGTGTGGGGGGTGTATTTATCCATCGCATGACCTTGATGAGCCGACGTGCAAGGTCGGTAAATCCGTTACTCAGGGACCAGTAAACCTGAGAGGCGTTCATCTTGCCATGTCTCGTGCGGGCACGGTCAAAACTGTGGGAGCTGGCTTGCCTGCGATACAGACACCTCGGTGTGTCAGGTACACCGAGTTGATGCCATCGCAGGCAAGCCAGCTCCCACATTAGACCGAGTATGGCTCTGCTGTTGCTGTTGCTCCGGCCCTTACATCCTTTTCGATGACGAAGTCAGCGGTCTTTTGATCTGCGCTTTTGATCTTGATCTGAAATCGCCCCGTCAAACACGATGGCCGGAATTCGACAGGGATTTGGGGGGTAAACCGGCAGGGATGCCGGTTTAGCCGCGCTGGGCCAAGGATGGCCCATCGCGGCGGCCCCCCAAATCACTGGCGGATTGCGGGCATGCCGAGCCATAGCGAGGCACCGAGTGTTGGGGCGAAGACCTTTTGCTTACTTTTGGGTCTTTCCAAAAGTGAGCCGCCGTAAGGGCGGAACCCTACTCAGCCGTTACCGCAGCAACGGATATGTACACCACCAAAAGACCGCCATCGCAGGCAACCCAGCTCCCACATGTAAATTGTGTTGCACATCAGCATCAAAGCGCAGCCTTGACCAGCATCCCCGCAGCCACCACCACACACAGGCTGGCAAACCCCACCTGCAACGCCCGCGCCGGGATCACCGAACACAAACGCCGACCGGCCAACATGCCGACAATACTCGCACCGATAAACACCCAGCCCATCGGCTCAATACTCACACCGGCCTGCATCGACCCAGCCACGCCGATCAGCGAAATCAGGCTGATCACCATCAAAGAGGTGGCGACAATCCCGCGCATCTGCACATCGGTCAGTTGCTTGAACGCCGGCACGATCAGGAAGCCACCACCCACGCCAAGCAAGCCCGATACCGCGCCAGTTACCGCACCCAACGCGGCCAGAGTGGCACTGCATTTGGCAGTCCAGGCCAGGCGCCCGGTCTGCTGGTTGAGCATGCAGTTTTTCTGGCCCCAGGACGCGGCGCCATGGTCGCTTGGCCCGGCCTCGACCTTTTCGCGTTGCAACATGCGCCACGCCACCAGCACCATCAAGGCGCTGAACAGGCCCATCAGCAGGTGTTCGGGCAACTGGTGCGCAATAAACACACCCAGTGGCGAAAACAGCGCACCGAGCAAGGCGATCAATAACGCGGCGCGGTAACGCACCAGGCCATGGCGCAACCCGTCAATGGCGCCGACCGCCGCCGCCGCGCCCACGGCGAGCAACGACACCGGCGCCGCCTGGGTCATGGTCAAGCCCAGCCCCAGCACCAACGCCGGCACCCCGAGGATGCCACCGCCCGCGCCGGTCAGGCCCATGACCAGGCCCATCAATAAACCCAACAGACTTGCCAGCAGCATTTAATCCACCTTGCTCAGGCGGGTCAGCCACTCGCGGCCCTTGAGCATGCCGTTCCAGTAGAACCACGGCAGCAGCGTGGCCTTGAGGAACCACATCGAGCGACGTGCCTGGGTCGGGTCCAGCGGGAAGGTCGGCAGCAGCTTGCCGCCATAGCCGAACTCGGCCAGCACCACCTTGCCCTTCTCCACCGTCAACGGGCAGGAACCATAGCCGTCGTACTTGAGCGGCAGCGGCGCCTGTTTGCGCAGGGCCAGCAGGTTTTCGGCCACCACCACGATCTGCTTGCGCACGGCGGCTGCGGTCTTGGCGTTGGTGGTGCCGCACACATCGCCGAGGCCGAAGATATGCGGGTAGCGCAGGTGTTGCAGGCTGTGCGGGTTCACCTCGCACCAACCGGCGGGGTCGGCCAACGAGCTCTGGCGGATAAAATCCGGGGCAACCTGCGGCGGGACCACGTGCAACAGGTCGAAGGATTTTTCTTCGACGGTGGCCTTGCCTTCGGCGTCTTTGACTTCAAACCAGGCTTTGCGCGCCGGGCCATCGACCTTGACCAGGTTGGCGTTGAACGCCAGGCGGGCGTTGTATTTCTCTACGTATTTCATCAACGGCGGCACAAAGGTCGCCACCCCAAACAGCGCAGCACCGGCCAGGTTGAATTCGACGTCGATGTTTTTCAGGTTGCCCTGCTTGAGCCAGTGATCGCAGGACAGGTACATGGCCTTTTGCGGCGCGCCTGCGCATTTGATCGGCATGGCTGGCTGGGTGAAGATCGCCTTGCCGCTCTTCAATTGCTGCACCAACTGCCAGGTGTAGGCCGCGTGCTCGTAGCTGTAGTTGGAGGTCACGCCGTTCTGCCCAAGGGTCTGTTCCAGGCCGTCGATTTTTTCCCAGGCCAGGCGCAGGCCGGGGCACACGATCAGGTTGTTCCAGCTCACGCGCTGGCCGTTGTCGAGCACCAGGGTTTGCTCGTCGGGCAGCAACTCGGCGACAGCGGCCTGCACCCAGGCGACGCCATTGGGCAGTACGTCGGCCAACGGCCGTCGGGTCTTTTTCAGGTCGTAGGCGCCGCCACCGACCAGCGTCCAGGCCGGCTGATAGCAGTGATAGTCGTTAGGTTCGATCAGGGTGATGTTCAGCTGCGGGTCGCGTTTGAGCAAGCTGGCCAGCAGGCCGATGCCTGCCGAGCCGCCGCCGATGACTACGATGTCGCCACTGATGGTCGGTCCCCAGTGTTGCTCGGTCATGGTCTTTTGCCTTTTATCGTCAATGCACACAAGGGTCGTTGCCGTATGGCGTCACGCCCAGCTTTTTATGACCGCGCCGCAGTACAAGCCGGACAAGGTCTTCATCACTTGAATCACTTCGTGGCTGGCCAGCCCGTAGAAAATGTATTTACCTTCCCGACGGGTGGCGACCAACCCTTCGTCACGCAAAATGCCCAACTGTTGTGACAGTGTGGGCTGACGCACGCCGGTCATGGTTTCCAGCTCGCCGACGTTGCGCTCGCCCTGGGTCAACTGGCACAGGATCAACAGGCGGTCCTCATTGGCCAGTGCCTTGAGCAAGGAGCACGCCTTGGACGCCGATGCGCGCAACTGGGCGACTTCGCCCTCACTCAGAGTAGATTCCATTTGCCTCGGGTCCTTTATGTCACTTAAGCTCAAAACATTATGTGTAAACGTAAACTGATTGTAACCACTTTTTTCGCTTCCGGGGACCGCCGCCATGCCAGCGTTGATTCAAGCCTTTCTGGACGAGGCATCGTCGACCTTCACCTACGTCATTTATGAACACGATGGCGGCCCGTGCGCCATCGCCGATTCGGTACTCAATTACGACCCCGCGTCCGGGCGCACGGATACCGCCCAAGCCGATAAAGTCATCGCGTTCGTGCGTGAGCACGGCTTGCAGGTGCAGTGGCTGCTGGAAACCCATGCGCATGCCGATCACTTGTCCGCTGCGCCTTACCTGCGCCGCACGCTCGGCGGCAAAATCGCCATCGGCCAATCCATCAGTAAGGTCCAGGATGTGTTCAAGAGCCTGTTCAACCTGGAGCCGGAATTCCGCGTCGATGGCTCGCAGTTCGACCACCTGTTTGCGCCGGATGAAATCTTTCATATCGGCAACTTGAAGGCCCAGGCGCTGCATGTGCCTGGCCACACCCCGGCCGACATGGCGTACCTGATCGACGGTCGTTTGATTCTGGTAGGCGACACGCTGTTCATGCCGGATGTAGGCACCGCGCGTTGCGACTTCCCTGGTGGTGACGCGCGACAGTTGTATGCGTCGATGCGCAAGCTGCTGGCCTTTCCATTGGAGACTGAACTGTACGTGTGCCATGACTACCCGCCTGAAAGCCGCGAGGCCAAGTGCCTGACCACGGTCGCCGAGCAGCGCGCGGGCAATATTCATGTGCATGACGGGGTGGATGAGGCGGCGTTTGTAGAGATGCGCACCCAGCGTGATGCCGGGTTGGGAATGCCGACGCTATTGCTGCCGGCGATTCAGGTAAATGTGCGCGCGGGGAATATGCCGCCGGCGGAAGCAAACGGGGTGACGTATCTGAAGATTCCGCTTAACCAACTGTAAAAAGCGCCGATTCCTTTGTGGGAGCTGGCTTGCCTGCGATAGCGATGCATCAGTAACCCGTGTGTCAACTGGCCCACCGCTATCGCAGGCAAGCCAGCTCCCACAATTGTCCTGTGTTGTGTCAGGAACCCAGGCTGATGCCATTAGCCGGCAACGGCAGCGCGGTCTTGTAGCGCACCTGCTTGAGCGCAAAGCTCGAGCGAATATTGGCCACGCCCGGCACCTTGGTCAGAAAGTCCATCATGAAACGCTCCAGCGACTGGATCGTCGGCACCAGCACCCGGATCAGATAATCCGGGTCGCCCGCCATCAGGTAACACTCCATCACTTCCGGCCGGTCAGAAATCGCGCCTTCGAACTGCTGCAATGCCAGTTCATTCTGCTTTTCCAGGCTCACATGAATGAACACATTCACGTGCAGCCCCAGCAGATCGGCGTCCAGCAACGTGACCTGATCACGGATAAGCCCCAATTCCTCCATGGCCTTCACCCGGTTAAAGCATGGCGTGGGCGACAGGTTGACCGAACGGGCCAGGTCGGCGTTGGTAATGCGGGCGTTCTCCTGCAGGGCATTGAGAATGCCGATATCGGTACGGTCCAGTTTGCGCATGAGACAAAATCACCTGTTTATTATGTTTATGCAGTTTTTTTATCCGCAAATGGTCTTGAGCGCAATGAAACACAGATAAATATTCTTCTACGCCACGCCTATGATGTTTGTAGGACAAGATTTCTCCTATCCGGAGACTGACTGTCAGCTAGCGCGCCCACTACAAGAAATTCACAAGATCGAGCGTAGAAAGCCATGAACCAGCCGTATGCACCACTGCGCCTGCACGTTCCCGAACCCTCGGGCCGCCCAGGCTGCAAGACCGACTTTACCTACCTGCGCCTGACTGACGCAGGTACGGTGCGCAAACCCGCCATCGACGTAGAACCCGCCGACACCGCTGACCTGGCCAAGGGCCTGATCCGCGTGCTTGACGACCAGGGCCAGGCTCTTGGCCCGTGGGCTGAAGGGGTATCCGCCGAGATCATGCGTAAAGGCATGCGCGCCATGCTCAAGACGCGCATCTTCGACAACCGCATGGTGGTCGCCCAGCGTCAGAAAAAAATGTCGTTCTACATGCAAAGCCTTGGCGAAGAAGCCATCGGCAGCGCCCAGGCGCTGGCCTTGAATATAGACGACATGTGCTTCCCCACCTATCGCCAGCAAAGCATCCTGATGGCCCGCGAAGTGCCGCTGGTGGACCTGATCTGCCAACTGCTGTCCAACGAGCGCGACCCGCTCAAGGGCCGTCAGTTGCCAATCATGTATTCGGTCAAGGACGCCGGGTTCTTCACCATTTCCGGCAACCTCGCCACCCAATTCGTGCAAGGCGTGGGCTGGGGCATGGCCTCGGCGATCAAGGGCGACACCAAGATTGCCTCAGCCTGGATCGGCGACGGCGCCACCGCCGAATCGGATTTCCACACCGCCCTCACCTTCGCCCACGTGTACCGCGCGCCGGTCATTCTCAACGTGGTCAACAACCAGTGGGCCATCTCCACATTCCAGGCTATCGCCGGCGGTGAAGCCACCACCTTCGCCGGACGCGGCGTGGGTTGCGGCATCGCCTCCCTGCGTGTGGACGGCAACGACTTTATCGCCGTGTATGCAGCGTCTGCCTGGGCCGCCGAGCGTGCGCGCCGCAACCTTGGGCCAACCCTGATCGAGTGGGTCACCTACCGCGCCGGCCCGCACTCTACCTCGGACGATCCGTCCAAATACCGCCCGGCCGATGACTGGAGCCACTTCCCGCTCGGCGACCCGATTGCGCGCCTCAAGCAGCACCTGATCAAGATTGGCCAGTGGTCCGAAGAAGAGCACACGGCGGTCAGTGCCGAGCTTGAGGCCGAAGTGGTCAAGGCGCAGAAAGAAGCCGAACAGTACGGCACCCTGGCCGGCGGCCAGATTCCAAGCGCCGCGACCATGTTCGAAGACGTTTATAAAGAGATGCCGGAGCACTTGAAGCGCCAGCGTCAAGAGTTGGGGGTCTGACATGAACGATCACAACAACAGCATCGAATTGGAAACCGCCATGACCACCACCACCATGACCATGATCCAGGCCCTGCGCTCGGCCATGGATGTGATGCTTGAGCGTGACGATAACGTGGTGGTGTTCGGCCAGGACGTCGGCTACTTCGGCGGCGTATTCCGTTGCACCGAAGGTTTGCAGAACAAGTACGGCAGCTCGCGGGTGTTTGACGCGCCGATCTCCGAAAGCGGCATCGTCGGCGTTGCCGTGGGCATGGGGGCCTACGGCCTGCGCCCGGTCGCCGAGATTCAATTCGCTGACTACGTGTACCCGGCCACCGACCAGATCATCTCCGAAGCCGCCCGCCTGCGTTATCGCTCGGCCGGCCAGTTCACCGCACCCTTGACCATGCGCATGCCGTGCGGCGGCGGCATCTACGGCGGCCAGACCCACAGCCAGAGTATTGAAGCGGTGTTCACCCAGGTCTGCGGCCTGCGCACGGTGATGCCGTCCAACCCGTATGACGCCAAGGGTCTGTTGATCGCCTCGATCGAAAACGACGACCCGGTGATCTTCCTCGAGCCTAAGCGCCTGTACAACGGCCCGTTCGATGGCCATCACGATCGCCCGGTCACACCCTGGTCCAAACACCCGCAAGCGCAAGTGCCGGACGGTTACTACACCGTACCGCTGGACGTGGCCGCCATCGTGCGTCCGGGCTCGGCGGTGACGGTGCTGACCTACGGCACCACCGTATACGTGTCGCAAGTCGCCGCCGAAGAAACCGGCATCGACGCCGAGGTCATCGACCTGCGCAGCCTGTGGCCGCTGGACCTGGAAACCATCGTCAACTCGGTGAAAAAGACCGGCCGTTGCGTGGTGGTGCATGAAGCCACCCGCACCTGCGGCTTTGGTGCCGAACTGGTGTCGCTGGTGCAAGAGCATTGCTTCCATCACCTGGAAGCGCCGATCGAACGCGTCACCGGTTGGGACACGCCCTACCCGCACGCGCAAGAGTGGGCGTATTTCCCAGGGCCGTCCCGCGTGGGCGCGGCGTTGAAACGGGTCATGGAGGTCTGAATGGGCACGCACGTTATCAAGATGCCGGACATTGGCGAAGGCATTGCAGAAGTTGAACTGTCGGTATGGCATGTAAAAGTCGGCGACCTGGTGGTTGAAGACCAGGTGCTGGCGGATGTGATGACCGACAAGGCGATGGTGGACATTCCCTCGCCGGTGCACGGCAAAGTGATTTCTCTGGGCGGCGAGCCCGGCGAAGTCATGGCGGTGGGCAGTATTTTGATCAGCATTGAAGTCGAAGGCGCCGGGAATGCCAAGGATGCGCCGGTGGTGGCTGAGCCGGTGAAAGCTGCGCCAGCGCCAGTGGTTGAAGCCAAGCCTGCGCCTGTGGCCGAAGCAAAGCCAACCGCCAAACCCGCTGCGGCACCGGTTGCGCGTGACGCAAACGAACGCCCTTTGGCTTCGCCTGCCGTGCGCAAACACGCGCTGGATGCCGGGATTCAGCTGCGTCTGGTGCAGGGCAGCGGCCCGGCGGGTCGGGTGCTGCACGAAGATCTGGACGCTTACCTGCAACAAGGTGCAACCCAGGCTTCGGCAACCGCCAACCCTTACGCCGAACGCAACAGCGAAGAACAGATCCCGGTGATCGGCATGCGCCGGAAGATCGCCCAGCGCATGCAGGACGCCACCCGCCGCGCCGCGCATTTCAGCTACGTGGAAGAAATCGACGTCACGGCGCTGGACGAGCTGCGCGTGCACCTTAATGAGAAGCACGGCGCCACACGCGGCAAATTGACCTTGCTGCCGTTTATCGTGCGCGCCATGGTCGTGGCGTTGCGCGACTTCCCGCAGATCAACGCACGCTACGACGACGAAGCCCAAGTCATCACCCGCCTGGGCGCGGTGCATGTGGGCGTCGCCACCCAAAGCGATGTGGGCCTGATGGTGCCGGTGGTACGTCACGCCGAAGCCCGCAGCCTGTGGGGCAACGCCGAGGAAATCGCACGTTTGGCCAGCGCCGCGCGCAATGGCAAGGCCAGTCGCGATGAACTGTCGGGCTCGACCATCACCCTGACCAGCCTCGGCGCGTTGGGCGGCATTGTCAGCACGCCGGTGCTGAACCTGCCGGAAGTCGCCATTGTCGGCGTCAACCGCATCGTTGAACGGCCGATGGTAATCAAGGGCCAGATCGTGGTGCGCAAGATGATGAACCTCTCCAGCTCCTTCGATCACCGTGTGGTCGACGGCATGGACGCGGCGCAATTCATCCAGGCCATTCGTGGCCTGCTCGAACAACCCGCCAGCCTGTTTTTGGAGTAAGGCATGCCTCAGACATTGAACACCACGCTGCTGATTATCGGCGGCGGCCCTGGCGGTTATGTGGCGGCGATCCGTGCCGGCCAACTGGGCATCCCGACCATTCTGGTCGAGGGCCAGGCGCTGGGCGGCACCTGCCTGAACATCGGCTGCATTCCCTCCAAAGCCTTGATCCACGTGGCCGAGCAGTTCCAGCAAACCGTGCACCACAGCCAAGGGTCGCAACTGGGCATTGAAGTGGATGTGCCGACCCTGGACATCCGCAAGAGCGTGGAATGGAAAGACGGCATTGTTGATCGCCTGACCACCGGCGTGGCCGCCTTGCTCAAGAAGCATAAAGTGCAGGTGATCCACGGCTGGGCCAAGGTGGTGGACGGCAAGACCGTCGACGTCGGCGACCAGCGCATTCAGTGCGAGCACCTGCTGCTGGCCACCGGCTCGAAAAGCGTCAACCTGCCGATGCTGCCGATTGGCGGGCCGATCATCTCGTCAACCGAAGCACTGGCGCCGACCCGCGTGCCCAAGCGCCTGATTGTGGTGGGCGGCGGCTATATCGGCCTGGAGCTGGGCATTGCCTATCGCAAGCTCGGCGCCGAGGTCAGTGTGGTCGAGGCACAGGAGCGTATCCTGCCGGCCTACGATGGCGAACTGACGCTGCCGGTGGCCGAATCGCTCAAGCAGTTGGGGGTCAAGCTGTACCTCAGCCACAGCGTCACCGGTTTCGAAAACAACAGCCTGCAGGTACGTGACCCGAACGGCGACACGCTGTCGCTGCAAACCGATCAGGTGCTGGTGGCCGTGGGCCGCAAACCCAACACCCAGGGCTGGAACCTCGAAGCGCTGAACCTGGCGATGAACGGCGCGGCGATCAAGATCGACAACCGTTGCCAGACCAGCATGCGCAATGTGTACGCCATCGGCGACCTGAGCGGTGAGCCGATGCTGGCGCACCGGGCCATGGCCCAGGGCGAGATGGTCGCCGAACTGATCGGCGGCAAACACCGCGAGTTCAACCCGGCGGCGATCCCGGCGGTGTGCTTTACCGACCCTGAGCTGGTGGTGGTCGGCAAGACCCCGGACGAAGCCAAGGCGGCTGGCCTCGACTGCATTGTGTCGAGCTTCCCGTTCGCGGCCAATGGCCGGGCGATGACCCTGGAGTCGAAAACCGGCTTTGTGCGCGTGGTAGCACGGCGTGACAACCACCTGATTGTCGGCTGGCAGGCGGTGGGGGTTGGTGTGTCCGAGCTGTCTACGGCCTTTGGCCTGTGCCTGGAGATGGGTTCGCGCCTGGAAGATGTGGCGGGCACGATCCATGCGCATCCGACCCTCGGCGAAGCGGTTCAGGAAGCGGCTTTAAGAGCATTGGGCCACGCGCTGCACCTTTAAAACCGGGGTGAGGCCATCGCAGGCAAGCCAGCTCCCACAGGGCAATGTATTCCAAATGTGGGAGCTGGCTTGCCTGCGATAGCGGTGTATCAGCCAATACACACGCTCAATGGTCCGCCCACCTGCTCCCACACCGGCCAAGAATGAAGTATTGTTGCGCCCATCCAGTAAAAAACCGACAAGCCTGCCTTCGACCAGGCGGTTGACCAGAGATAGAGGGTGTCATGGGTAACGAAAGCATCAATTGGGACAAGCTGGGTTTTGACTACATCAAGACCGACAAGCGGTTTCTCCAAACCTGGAAAAACGGCGAGTGGCAAGCGGGCACCCTGACCGACGATAACGTGCTGCACATCAGCGAGGGTTCCACCGCCCTGCACTATGGCCAGCAGTGCTTTGAAGGCCTCAAGGCCTACCGCTGCAAGGACGGCTCGATCAACCTGTTCCGTCCGGACCAGAACGCGGCCCGCATGCAACGCAGCTGCGCACGCTTGCTGATGCCGCATGTGACCACCGAAGACTTCATCGAAGCCTGCAAACAAGTGGTCAAGGCCAACGAGCGGTTCATCCCGCCGTACGGCAGTGGCGGCGCGCTGTACCTGCGCCCGTTCGTGATCGGCACCGGTGAAAACATCGGCGTGCGTAGCGCACCGGAGTTTATCTTCTCGGTATTCGCCATCCCGGTCGGCGCCTACTTCAAGGGCGGCCTGGTGCCACACAATTTCCAGATCTCCACGTTCGACCGCGCTGCGCCACAGGGCACCGGCGCCGCCAAGGTCGGTGGCAACTATGCCGCCAGCCTGATGCCGGGCGCTGAAGCAAGGAAATCCGGTTTCGCCGACGCGATCTACCTGGACCCGATGACCCACTCGAAAATCGAGGAAGTCGGTTCGGCCAACTTCTTTGGTATCACCCGCGACAACCAGTTCATCACGCCGAAGTCGCCTTCGGTGCTGCCAGGCATCACCCGCCTGTCGCTGATCGAACTGGCCGAGACCCGCCTGGGCCTGAAAGTGGTCGAGGGCGACGTGTTCATCGACAAACTGGACCAGTTCAAGGAAGCCGGCGCCTGCGGCACCGCTGCCGTGATCTCGCCAATCGGCGGCATCCAGTACGACGGCAAGCTGCACGTGTTCCACAGCGAAACCGAAGTGGGCCCGATCACCCAGGCGCTCTACAAAGAACTGACCGGCGTGCAGACCGGCGACGTTGAAGCGCCAGAGGGTTGGATCGTCAAGGTCTAACCCCAAAAAACGCAAAACCCAATGTGGGAGTGGGCTTGCCAGCTCCCACATTTGATTTCGGTGTGCTCACACGTCCTTGGGAATATTCACCGCAATCTTCTTGCCCATGCTGATCCTCGGCTCCACCCCATACCCCAACGCCTCGTAGAACCCCACCACCGCGTCATTGCCGCCCGTAATCTGCAGGTTGATTTTCATGCAACCCAACGCAGTCAACGCCTGCTCGGCATAGCGCACCAGCGAAGCACCCAGGCCCTGCCGACGATAATCGCGGTGCACCGCCACCGAATACAACCAGCCGCGATGCCCGTCATAGCCGGCCAGAATAGTGCCGATCACGGCCTTTTTATCCGTCGCCACAAAGAACAACCCATCGTTTACCGCCAGCTTTTTGTCGATTGCCAGGCTTGGCAGGTTATGCGCAGTGTCATAGCCAAACGCCTGCTGCCACAACGCTACCACCTGGGATCGGTGCGGACGATCGCGATATGGCCCGATGGGATGGCGCGATAACAAGGCCTTTTCCATCACGAGCGTGCGCTCATTGCCATGGTAAACGTCGCGTACCGTGTGAAAGCCCAGCTTGGTATAAAACGGCTCGGCCGTCAGCGATGACGGCACGCTCAGGACCGTCACCCCGGCTTCAACGGCCCGCAGCTCAATCTCGATCATCAGCAGCCGGCCAATGCCCTGCCCTTGCAATGCCGGGTTGACGAATACCGAGCGCACCACATTGCCATCAAGGGCGGCGGTGGCGACGATCATCTGATCCTGGGTCGCCACCAGCACCACCCGGCGCTGGAGCAAGGCCAGCACGGCGTCGGGTGTGAAGTTGCTGGCAACCCGAGCAATCACCTCCGCCGGGTAGTCCCGCGCATTGCTGCTGTGCAAGGCGGCCAGGATGACCTGGCTGATGCACTCGGCATCGGTGGGTTGGGCAAGACGAACAGCGGTAGACATGCATTCTCCTTCCTGGCTCGGGTTTCACGACCGCCACCATACTAATGTGGGAGCTGGCTTGCCTGCGATAGCGGTCTGTCAGTCAGCGCATCTGGCGCAGACAGACCGCCATCGCAGGCAAGCCAGCTCCCACAGTTTGATTGCATTTCAACTCGCCAGCCGATTCGGCTGCCCTACCCCACTTTTCAGCTTTCCCGGCTGAGCCGCCCCGCTATATCAGCCGGGATTCACCCGCCACAGCGCACAAAATAGCCCCACTGCTCACCCATGGATTCGTGCCCCCATGCAAACCACCAACACCGTCTTGATGATTCGCCCGGCGCGCTTTGCCTTCAACCCGGACACCGCGATCAACAACCGCTTCCAACGCCAGCCACTTGACCCGCTGAGCGTGCAGCAAAAAGCGCTGCAGGAGTTCGACGGCTATGTCGATACCCTGCGCCAACATGGCGTAGAGGTGCTGGTGGTGCAAGACACCCCGGCGCCCCACACGCCCGACTCGATCTTCCCCAACAACTGGTGGAGCAGCCACGCCGATGGCAGCCTGGTGCTGTACCCGATGGAAGGCCAGAACCGACGACTGGAGCGCAACAAAGGTGTGCTGCAAGTGCTGGAGCAGCGTTTTGCGATCCACAGCACCATCGACCTCAGCCACCTCGAACAACAGAACATCTTCCTCGAAGGCACCGGCAGCATGGTGCTCGACCGCCAGCACCGTATCAGCTATGCCTGCCACTCCGGGCGTACCCACCAAGACGCTCTGCGCCAGTTCGCTGAACACCTCGACTACCAACTCTGCGTCTTCCACGCCGTCGACCGCCACCACGCGCCGATCTACCACAGCAACGTGATGATGAGTGTCGGCCGCGACCTCTCGGTGGTGTGCCTGCAAGCCCTGCCCGATGCCAGCGAACGCCAGGCCCTGGAACGCTCGCTGCGCGACACCGGCAAAGACATCCTTGCCCTCGACTTCGACCAGCTCGAAGCCTTCGCCGGCAACATGCTTGAAGTCCACGACCGTGACGGCCAGCCGCTGCTGGTGATGTCGGCCAGCGCCTGGAGCGCCCTGCACCCGGCCCAGCGCACGCATGTAGAACGCCACACCCGCCCGGTGGTGGTGAACATCGACAACATCGAACGCATCGGCGGCGGCAGTGCCCGCTGCATGCTGGCGGAAGTGCACCTGCCCGCCCGCGCCTCATTTCAATAAGGAGTCTTGCCATGACCCGTTATATCGACGTCAACGACCTCAGCTACCTGGTTTCACAAAAAGGCCTGCAAACCTGCATCAGCGAAATGGCCGAATACATCCGCGCCGACTACCTGCGCTGGCAGGACTTCGAAAAGTGCGCGCGCCTGGCCAACCATTCGCCGGACGGCGTGATCGAGCTGATGCCGGTGTCCGACGCCTCGCTGTACGCCTTCAAGTACGTGAACGGCCACCCGAAGAACACCCTGGCCGGCATGCTCACAGTGATGGCCTTTGGCGCCCTGGGCGATGTCGACACCGGCAAGCCGGTGCTGCTGGCCGAAATGACCCTGACCACCGCGATCCGCACCGCGGCCACCTCTGCCCTGGTAGCCCGTTACCTGGCGCGCGACAACAGCCGCAGCATGGCGTTGATTGGCAACGGCTCGCAAAGCGAGTTCCAGGCCCTGGCCTTCCACGCCATGCTCGGTATCACCGAAATCCGCCTGTTCGATATCGACGCCAAGGCCACTGCCAAGCTGGCGGCCAACCTCAAGGCGTTCCCGGCGATCAAGGTGATCCTGGCCGCCAGCGTGGCCGAAGCGGTCAAAGGCGCGGACATCGTCACCACCGTCACGGCCGACAAGGCTTATGCCACCATCCTCACCGACGACATGATCGAACCGGGCATGCACCTGAATGCCGTGGGTGGCGACTGCCCCGGCAAAACCGAGCTGGACCGCCGCATCGTCGAGCGCGCCCGGGTGATCGTCGAGTACGAACCGCAAAGCCGTATCGAAGGTGAAATCCAGCACATGCCGGAAGATTCGCCGGTGACCGAGCTGTGGCAAGTGATCAATGGCCAGCAGCCCGGCCGCGAGAACGCGCGCCAAGTCACGCTGTTCGACTCGGTGGGCTTTGCCATCGAAGACTACTCGGCTCTTCGCTACGTGCTGGACGTGGCCAAGGCGCTGGATGTGGGCAGCACACTTGAGCTGGTGCCGGACCTCGCCGACCCGAAAGACCTGTTTGCACGCCTGGCCCAACAGCCACGCGTACAGCACAAAAAGCGCGCCTGAAACCGCTCTGGCCTGCCGCTTTGCGCCCAAGGCAGGCCGGATTTACATCAGTTAAAAGCCGATTTTGCGCGTGCCGCAGCCGATTCCGCTGCATTGCGCTTTTTAACAGCGCAATTTGCGCTTTATGCACGGGGTAAACGACACAAAAAACGCACCACCATGAAGCATTCTCTGCTCCCAGCTATTCACCGCCCTTACATCAATTACAAAATATAGGGACTGTCACATGACTCCATTGCGATCACTCTTCGCCGCGTTGCTGTTGCCACTGTGCGCGAGCGCCGCCCACGCCCAGGACTGGAAAGAAATCCGCTTCGGCGTGTTCCCCGAATACCCGCCCTTTGAGTCCGTCGCTGCCGACGGCAGCCTGCAAGGTTTTGATATCGAGTTGGGCAACGCCATCTGCGCCAAGCTCGAAGTCAAATGCACCTGGGTGCACAACGAATTCGACGGCATGATCCCGGCCCTGCGCGCGCGCAAGTTCGACGCGATCATGTCGTCCATGGCGGTCACACCGGCTCGCGAAAAAGTCATCGACTTCAGCGACCGCCTGTTCCTCAGCCCCACCTCGGTGATCACCCGTAAAAACACCGAGTTCGGCGACACGCCGGAGTCGCTCAAAGGCAAGCAGGTGGGCGTGCTGCAAGGTTCACTGCAGGAAGCCTATGCACGTGCGCACCTGGCCAGGCTCGGCGCGCAGATCAAGGCGTACCAGTCCCAGGAGCAGAACTACGCCGACCTGCAAAACGGCCGCCTCGACGCCACCCTGACCGACAAGCTCGAAGCCCAGCTCAACTTCCTGTCCAAGCCTGAAGGCGCCGACTACAAGACGGGCCCGGCCTTCAAGGACCCGACCTTGCCGCTGGATATCGCCATGGGCTTGCGCAAGAACGACGCCGAACTGCGTGCGCTGATCAATAAGGGCATCGCCGCCGTGCAGGCCGATGGCACCTACGCACAGATCCAGAAGAAGTACTTCGGCGATCAGGATATCTACAACGAATAGGCCCACCTCGGCCCCTGTGGGAGCTGGCTTTTGTGGCGAGCAAGCTTGCTTGCGCTGGAGTGCGAAGCGCTCCAAAAAAAGCCGGCGCCAGCTGCGCTGTCGAACGGGAGCAAGCTCCCTCGCCACAAAAGCCCGCTCCCACAGGGGTATATCTACGCCCATTTGAGACCCCCTCAATGAACGAACTCCTCAACCTGCAAGGCTACGGCCCGATGCTGGCCCAGGGTGCCTGGATGACGCTCAAGCTGGCGTTGCTGGCGCTGACCCTGAGCCTCGCCCTGGGCCTGATCGCCGCCGGTGCCAAGCTTTCGAGCGCCAAATGGCTGCGCGTGCCCGCCACCCTGTACACCACGCTGATACGCAGCGTGCCGGACCTGGTGCTGATCCTGCTGATTTTCTACAGCCTGCAACTGTGGCTCAACGACCTGAGCGAAGTGTTCGGCTGGGATTACTTTGAAATCGATCCGTTTACCGCCGGGGTGATCACCCTGGGGTTTATCTACGGCGCGTATTTCACCGAAAACTTTCGCGGCGCCATTCTCAGTGTGCCGGCCGGGCAACTGGAAGCCGCCACCGCCTACGGCCTGAGCCGCTGGCAGCGTTTTCACCTGGTGCTGTTCCCGCAACTGATGCGCTTTGCCCTGCCGGGCCTGGGCAACAACTGGCTGGTGCTGCTCAAGTCCACGGCGCTGGTGTCGATCATCGGCCTGTCGGACCTGGTCAAGGCTGCGCAAAACGCTGGCAAGACCACCAATGAGCCACTGTACTTCCTGATCCTCGCGGGCCTGGTGTACCTGGTGATCACCACCCTCTCCAACCGCATCTTCAAGCGCCTCGAACGGCGCTACAACCTCGGCATCAAGGGGATGGCGCGATGATCGAACTGTTCCAGCAATACGGCCT
The DNA here is from genome assembly GCF_044218855.1 of Pseudomonas sp. B19125. Lineage (NCBI taxonomy): Bacteria > Pseudomonadati > Pseudomonadota > Gammaproteobacteria > Pseudomonadales > Pseudomonadaceae > Pseudomonas > Pseudomonas sp. B19125. The sequence goes on along the minus strand of NZ_CP162589.1, from coordinate 2,787,595 downwards.
GGCCTACCTGTTCAGCGATGGCACAGGGTTGTCCGGAGTCGCCATGACCTTGTGGCTGTTTATCATCTCGGTGGTCGCAGGTTTTGTGCTGTCGATCCCGCTGGCGCTGGCGCGCGTCTCGCAGCACGTCTGGCTGCGCTGGCCGGTGGAGGTCTACACCTATCTGTTTCGTGGCACGCCGCTGTATATCCAATTGCTGATTTGCTACACCGGGCTTTACAGTCTGGAAGTGGTGCAGGACAACGCGCTGCTTAATCAGTTTTTCCGTAATGCGCTCAACTGCACGTTGCTGGCGTTTGTGCTCAACACCTGCGCCTACACCGTGGAAATCTTCGCCGGGGCGATCCGCAACATTCCCCACGGCGAAATCGAAGCTGCGCGTGCCTATGGCCTGCACGGCTGGCGCCTCAACCTGTTTGTGGTGGTGCCCGCCGCGCTGCGCCGTGCGCTGCCAGCCTACAGCAATGAAATGATCCTGATGTTGCACGCTACCTCGCTGGCCTTTACCGCCACCGTCGCCGATATCCTCAAGGTCGCCCGCGACGCCAACGCCGAGACGTTCCTGACGTTCCAGGCTTTCGGCATCGCCGCCCTGCTCTACATGCTGCTGTCCTTTGCACTGGTGGGCCTGTTCCGACTGGCCGAACGTCGCTGGATGCGTTTTCTTGTTCCTACCCGAGGCTAACCCATGAATCAGTCCGCGCAGGCCCTGGCCGCTTACCCTGTTGACGCCCCCGTTGCCAAACCGGCAACCGCTGCGATCAAGCTTCAAGTCGAAGGCATCCACAAACGTTACGGCGACCACGAAGTGCTCAAGGGCGTGTCCCTCAATGCACGCAACGGCGACGTCATCAGCCTGATCGGCGCCAGCGGTTCGGGCAAAAGCACGATGCTGCGCTGCATCAACTTTCTCGAACAGCCGGACGCCGGGGTCATCACCCTCGATGGCATCAGCATCGAAATGCGCCAGGGCCGCGCCGGCACCCGCGCGCCGCACCAGGAACAACTGCAAAACCTGCGCACACGCCTGGCCATGGTGTTCCAGCACTTCAACCTGTGGAGCCACATGACCGTGCTGGAAAACATCACCATGGCCCCGCGCCGGGTGTTGGACGTGAGCGCGGCAGAGGCGGAAAAACGCGCACGCCTGTACCTGGACAAGGTCGGCCTGCCCGGCCGCGTGGCCGATCAATACCCGGCGTTTCTGTCCGGCGGCCAGCAACAACGCGTGGCCATCGCAAGGGCATTGGCGATGGAGCCGGAAATTATTCTGTTCGATGAACCGACCTCAGCGCTGGACCCGGAACTTGTAGGAGAAGTCCTCAAAGTCATACAGACGTTGGCCGAGGAAGGTCGTACCATGCTGATGGTCACCCACGAAATGGGCTTTGCCCGCCAGGTGTCCAGCCAAGTGCTGTTTTTGCACCAGGGCCGAGTCGAGGAACAAGGCGGCGCCGAGATCCTCGACCATCCCAACAGCGAACGCTTGCAGCAATTTCTTTCCAACCGTTTGAAGTGAACTCATGGATACCAAGGCCAACGGACCCCACTCTTCGCCCACGCTGGACCGCATCGATGAGGCGATCATCGACGTGTTGCGCCACCAGGGGCGTATCACCTACGAAAAGCTTTCCTCGCTTGTACACCTGACACCCAGGCCGTGCCTGGAACGGGTGCGCAAGCTGGAGCGACGCGGGGTGATCCGTGGTTATGGGGCGATCATCGATGTGCAGATGGTCTCGCCAGGGCTGTCGCTGCTGGTGCTGGTGGCCTTGTCCAATCAGAGCGGGCGCTCGGCGCAGAAGGCCTTTGAGGCCTGCGTCAAAGCCTGCCCGCAGGTGTTCGAGTGCCAACTGATCAGCGGGCCGTTCGACTACAGCTTGCGCATGCGCTGCCGGGATATGGAGCATTACCGGGTGCTGACGGAGACCTGGTTGAACAACGATGAGCTGCACATCGATAAGTTAGTGGCGCACCCGGAGTTGGCGGTGGTCAAAAACACCGCGACCGAACTGGCCTGAAACCCACGCTAGATCGTTCCCGCGCTCCGCGTAGGAATGCATCCAGTGACGCTCCGCGTCACGACCTCAAAGCAGACGCGGAGCGTCCAGGGCGGCATTCCCACGCAGAGCGTGGGAACGATCATCGAGCCAGCTCCCACATTTTTAACTGTGCCCGCTTGAGATTTTCTTGCCCGGCCTGGCCCCGATCAGCTTCGCCTGCCCATCCTTCTGTAGATCGTTCCCACGCTCCGCGTGGGAATGCATCCAGTGACGCTCCGCGTCACGACCTCAAAGCGGACGCGGAGCGTCCAGGGCGGCATTCCCACGCAGAGCGTGGGAACGATCATCGAGCCAGCTCCCACATTTTTAACTGTGCCCGCTTGAGATTTTCTTGCCCGGCCTGGCCCCGATCAGCTTCGCCTGCCCATCCTTCTGTAGATCGTTCCCACGCTCCGCGTGGGAATGCATCCAGTGACGCTCCGCGTCACGACCTCAAAGCGGACGCGGAGCGTCCAGGGCGGCATTCCCACGCAGAGCGTGGGAACGATCATCGAGCCAGCTCCCACATTTTTAACTGTGCCCGCTTGAGATTTTCTTGCCCGGCCTGGCCCCGATCAGCTTCGCCTGCCCATCCTTCTGCTTGCCCGTGCGCGCCTCGCTGATCAACCCCGGTATCAGCTTGCCCTCCGGCAGATTCTTCCAGAACCGGCTGGGCAAATGCCCTTCCATCACTTTGGGGTTTAGCCGCGCCGGGTTGAAGATATGGCTGTAATAGGTCAGCCACATCGCACTGTGTGGATCTTCGACATTTTGCGCCAACTGTTGCCACGCCTCAGGGCACTGGCGTTGATGAATCAACTGCTCACCGTCGTAATACACACCGTCCAAAGGCGTTGCGATCATCCAGCGATGGCGGCCCATGCGCCCGACAAAATGCTGGCTGGCGGACTTCAAGATGTCATGGGCCGGTTCATGCCACGCCACATACTCCGGCAACTGCGGGCCGGCCTGCGCAGGCAAGGCAATAAACCGCACAAACGCATGCAGGTGATGGGCCTCGCGGCTGACCTGTTTGATGCGCCGCTGTAACTCACTGCCCAACTTGTCCCCGGCCAGCATCGCGGTGCGGTCGCCATGGCTGACACGCCACAACACCTCGTACAACAGGCTCCAGCGCTGATCACCGTGGTAACAGGCGGCCGATTCCAACAACTCCAGCAACGCCTTGGGAATCCGCGCCTGAAACGGCCCGAGCTGCTCAGGTACAGGCTCGTCCGTGGCAAACAGGTCCGCCACTTCGGCCTCGCCCCAGCTCACCTGGCTGGGGTCGACCTGATGGCTGAGCAGCCAGCGCGCCTGCTCGCGCCAGGTGCTGAAGAGGTTGTCGCATTCCAGGCTGATCATCCCCACAGCCCCATCTGTTGTGGCTGCGGGCGGTCGCGCAGTTGCTCGCGCAGCAGCACGCTGGTGCTGTCCGCCTGTTGCGGGTGGTAGTCGCTGGTGATGAAAAACGGCTTGGCCTTGGCCAGCACGCAACGCATGCGCGCCAGGTCTTCAAAGCGAATTTTGCGTTCGCGGCGCAGGTCGACCAGGCGCTGGGTGGTGCGCAGGCCAATGCCGGGGATACGCGCGATCAGCGTGGGTTCGGCGCGGTTCAGGTCCAGCGGGAACACCTCGCGGTGCTCCAGCGCCCAGGCCAGCTTGGGGTCGATATCCAGCGCCAGGTGGCCTGGGCCTTGGAACAGCTCATTGGCGCTGAAACCGTAACTGCGCAACAGAAAGTCGGCCTGGTACAAGCGGTGTTCACGCATCAGCGGCGGCGCGGCCAGCGGCACACTTTTCGGGCTGTTGGGGATGGGGCTGAACGCCGAGTAATACACGCGCCGCAGCTTGTAGTTGCCATACAGCGCCTCGGCACCGTGCAGGATGGTGCTGTCGTCGGTGTCATCGGCGCCGACGATCATCTGCGTGCTCTGCCCCGCTGGCGCAAAACGCGGTGCGCGCGGCTCGTTGAACACCGTCTGCTCGCCGGTGTAGATGGTCTGCATGGCTTGCTTGATCGAGCCGATCTGCTTCTCCGGCGCCAGGGTTTGCAGGCTGGCGTCGGTGGGCAACTCGATGTTCACGCTGAGGCGATCGGCATAACGCCCGGCTTCGGCGATCAGCGCAGGGTCGGCTTCGGGAATGGTCTTGAGGTGGATGTAACCGCGAAAGTCATGCTCTTCGCGCAACAGTTTGGCGACCCGAACCAACTGCTCCATGGTGTAGTCGGCCGAACGGATGATGCCGGAGCTGAGAAACAGCCCGCTGACGCAATTGCGTTTGTAGAAGTCCAGGGTCAGGGTAACCACCTCCTCCGGGCTGAAACGCGCACGGGGCACGTCGCTGGAGCGGCGGTTGACGCAGTATTGGCAGTCGTACAGGCAGAAGTTGGTGAGCAACACCTTGAGCAACGACACACAACGCCCATCCGGCGTGTAGCTGTGGCAGATGCCCATGCCGTCGGTAGAACCCAGCCCGGCCTTGCCCTCGGAGCTGCGCTTGGGCGCGCCACTGCTGGCGCAGGAAGCGTCGTACTTGGCGGCGTCGGCGAGGATGCTGAGTTTTTCGATCAACTGCATGAAGGGCTACCGATACTGGTTTTTTGTACAGTACCAATAGCCCGACGTTGTCACAAGTGCCGTCTGTAGGAGCGCGCCTTTTGTGGCGAGGGAGCTTGCTCCCGCTGGGCTGCGAAGCGGCCCCAAAAACGTGCGGGCGCTACGCACCCGAGCGGGAGCAAGCTCCCTCGCCACAGTAATCAGCTGGCAGTGGCCAGCAGTAAATCCTGCACCGAGCGCGCCTTGCCACGGTGACGATCGTTTTCATACAACGAGGCGGCAATCTCATCGGCCCGAATCGGCAGTACCGACAGCAAGGTGTCGCTCAAACCATGGCTGGCCTGGCTGAACCCCTGGATATAGATACCGGCCTTGCAGCGCTCGTCGGTGACGATCCGATAGTCGCGGGCCACTTCGAAGTCGCCCATATAGGCTTGCAGTGGCGCCAGCAGTTCGCGGTGCATCTGGCGCTCATAGCCGGTGGCCAGGATCACCGCGTCGTAATGGCTCACGCTGGTGTCGCCGTTGGCGTTGTTGCGCAGCACCAGTTCGATGCCCAGCGGCCCGGCCGTGGCTTGCTCGACCACGGTCATGGTGCGGAAGGCCTGGCGGTTGATACCGGAGACTTTCTGGCGGTAAAAAATCCCGTAGATGCGCTCGATCAGGTCCAGGTCGACCACCGAATAGTTGGTGTTCTGGTACTCGGCCACCAGGCGCTCACGCTCGGCGCCGACTTGCTGGAACACCAGGTCGGTAAAGGCCGGCGAGAACACTTCGTTGACGAATGGACTGTCGTCCGCCGGTTTGAGCGCCGAACCGCGCAGGATCATGTCCACCTGCACCGACGGGAAGCTGTCGTTGAGGTCGATAAAGGCTTCGGCCGCGCTCTGCCCGCCGCCGATGATGGCAATGCGCATAGGCTTGCCGTCCACGCACGGCTGCTGGGCCATGCGCTCGAGGTATTGGGAATGGTGGAACACCCGGCCGTCGTCCCTGAGCGCCTTGAACGCCGCCGGCACACGTGGCGTGCCGCCGGCGCTGACCACCACCGAACGGGTGGTGCGCACATGCTGTTCGCCCTGGGCATCACGGGAAATTACGCGCAACGCTTCAACCTGCTGCTGGTGCAGGATCGGCTCGATGGCCAGCACTTCCTCGCCATACCGCGCCTGGGCCTGGAACTGCCCGGCGACCCAGCGCAGGTAGTCGTTGTACTCCATGCGGCACGGATAGAAAGTGCCCAGGTTGATGAAGTCCACCAAACGGTCGTGGGCCTTCAAGTAGTTGACGAACGAGTACGGGCTGGTGGGGTTGCGCAGCGTCACCAGATCCTTGAGGAACGAAATCTGCAGTTCGCTCTGGGTGACCAGGGTATTGCCGTGCCAGCGGTAGTCGGCCTGCTTGTCGAGAAACACCACGTCCAGTTTGCCCTGGGCTTTTTCACGCTCCTGCAGGGCGATGGCCAGCGCCAGGTTCGAAGGGCCGAAACCGATCCCGATCAGATCGTGAACCGCGGGCGAAGCAATTGCCTGTGTCATTCCAGTGTCCTCTGGATAAGCCCCTTGGCGGTGGGGCGGGAATACCTGCAAAGCCTGAACAACAGGCCATGTGTTGATAGGAAACGAGGACAATGAAATAAAATTTAACTGATCTATGATCAGTGCGCGTCCCACTCACGCATGCGCACCCGGCAATGCTTCATGGCGTTGACGATATGTTTTTCCACCAGGCTGCGGGAAATGCTCAGGCGCTCGGCGATCTGCGGGTGAGAAAGGCCGTCGAGCTTGCGCAGCAGGAAGCTGTCTCGGCAGGCGCTGGGCAGCTCGGCCAGGGCACGTTCGAGCAGGGCCAGGCGCTGGGCCTGATCGTGGCTGGCGTGGGGCGAACTGGTGGCGAAGCGTTCTTCGCTGTCCAGCACCTCCAGCGGCTCGGACTGGCGCAAGGCATTGCGCCGATGGCCGTCGATCACCAGGTTCAGCGCAGTACGGTACAAAAACGCGCGCGGCTGTTCGATCGGCGTGTCGCTGGCGCGCTCCAGTACTCGCACGTAGGCGTCATGCACCACATCTTCGGCCACCTGACGGTTGCCCAGCTTGGCGTTGAGGAAACACACCAGCTCGCGATAGTAGTTTTCCAACATGACTCCCGACCGTCTGGGGGGACGGCATCAGTTCCTTGAGTGCTTACGAAGACAGGCCATGGATGATGGCAGTTTGAGTGCGTGCAATTTATAGTAATTCTCATCTACTTTTAAAGAAGTCTTGCATCAACCGTCGATTTTTTTATTCGACAGAGCTGTTACTACCTATGTAAGCGCCTAAATCGTCGGGCAATTTTCTCGTATAACTGTCAGCCCTCCGCTAACTGCGGTCCACACTTCCCGGCTGGAACCAACGCATGAAACGCCCTCGCCCCGCCCGACGCGCCCTGCTGGTTGTCGCGTGCCTGATTCCCATCGTTGCCCTGGCGGCCTGGCAGATACTGCCGCCGGGCCGCGACAGCCTCGCCACTGTCACCGTCACTCGCGGCAATATCGAAAACAGCGTCACGGCGCTGGGCACCCTGCAACCACGCCGGTATGTCGATGTGGGCGCACAGGCATCCGGGCAGATCCGCAAGATCCATGTCGAGGCCGGTGACCAGGTCAAAGAAGGCCAGTTGCTGGTCGAAATCGACCCGGCCACGCAGCAGGCCAAGCTCGATGCCAGCCGCTATGCCATCGACAACCTCAAGGCCCAGTTGCAGGAGCAGAAAGCCCAGCACCAACTGGCGCGCCAGAAATACCAGCGCCAGCAACGCCTGGTGGCCGGCAACGCCACCCGCGAAGAAGACGTGCAAACCGCCAAGGCCGAGCTGAGTGCCACCCAGGCACGGGTCGACATGTTTCAGGCGCAGATCCGCCAGGCCCAGGCCAGCTTGCGCAGCGACGAGGCCGAATTGGGCTATACACGCATCTTCGCGCCGATGAGCGGCACGGTGGTGGCGGTGGATGCGCGGGTCGGCCAGACCCTCAACGCCCAGCAGCAGACCCCGTTGATCCTGCGTATCGCCAAGTTGTCGCCGATGACCGTATGGGCCGAGGTCTCCGAAGCCGACATCGGCCACGTCAAACCCGGCATGACCGCCTATTTCACCACGCTCAGCGGCGGCGGCCGGCGCTGGACCAGTACCGTGCGCCAGATCCTGCCGATCCCGCCCAAGCCCCTGAATGAAACCAGCCAGGGCAACGGCAGCCCCAGCAGCACCAGCAAAAGCGGGAGCGGTCGCGTGGTGCTCTACACCGTGCTGCTGGATGTGGACAACGCCGACAATGCCCTGATGGCCGAAATGACCACCCAAGTTTTTTTCGTCGCCAGCCAGGTCAAGGATGTGCTCACCGTGCCGGTTGCGGCCTTGCTCGGCAGCCACGGCACCGATAAACAGACCGCCCGCGTCGTGGCCAAAAACGGCTCAATCGAAGAACGCGACGTGCGCCTGGGCATCAGTGACCGTTTGCGCGTCGAAGTGTTGGACGGCCTCAGCGAGGGCGACCACGTGTTGATCGGCCCAGCCGACGGCAATGGGGGTTGAGTTGACCACGCCGCTGATCGAACTCAAGAACATCCGCAAATCCTACGGCGGCGGTGACAGCCCGCAGGTCGACGTGTTGCGCGGCATCGACCTGTCGATCCACGCCGGGGAATTCGTCGCCATTGTCGGCGCCTCCGGCTCCGGCAAGTCCACGCTGATGAACATCCTCGGCTGCCTCGACCGCCCTTCCGAGGGTGACTACCTGTTCGCCGGCGAAAACGTCGCGCACCTGGGCAGCGACGAACTGGCCTGGCTGCGCCGCGAGGCCTTTGGGTTTGTGTTCCAGGGCTACCACCTGATTCCGTCCGGTTCGGCCCAGGAAAACGTCGAGATGCCGGCGATCTATGCCGGCATCAGCGCCACCGAGCGGCATGCCCGCGCCAAGGCCCTGCTCACGCGCCTGGGCCTGGCCGACCGCACCGCCAACCGCCCGCACCAACTCTCCGGCGGCCAGCAGCAACGGGTGTCGATCGCCCGCGCCCTGATGAACGGCGGGCATATCATCCTCGCCGACGAACCCACCGGCGCCCTCGACAGCCACAGCGGCGCCGAGGTGATGACGCTGCTGGACGAACTGGCGAGCCAGGGCCATGTGGTGATCCTGATTACCCACGACCGCGAAGTCGCGGCGCGGGCCAACCGCATCATCGAGATTCGTGACGGCCAGATCATCAGCGACTCGGCGCACAGTGACACCCATGTACCGGCCATGGCCAACAGCGACGCGCTGCAAGCCGTCGACCTGCGCCAGCGCCTGGCCGACGGTGCCGAGCACAACGGTGCCTGGAAAGCCGAACTGCTCGATGCGGTCCGCGCGGCCTGGCGAGTGATGTGGATCAATCGTTTTCGCACCGCGCTGACGCTGCTGGGGATCGTGATTGGCGTGGCGTCCGTGGTGGTGATGCTGGCCGTCGGCGAAGGCAGCAAGCGCCAGGTGATGGCGCAGATGGGCGCGTTCGGCTCCAATATCATTTACCTCAGCGGCTCCTCGCCCAACCCGCGCACGCCGCCGGGTATCGTGACCCTCAACGATGTCGCGGCACTGGCGATGTTGCCCCAGGTCAAGCGCATCATGCCGGTCAACGGCAACGACGCCGGGGTTCGCTTTGGCAACCTGGATTACCTGGCCTATGTGGGTGGCAACGACGTCAACTTCCCCGAAATTTTCAACTGGCCGGTGGTCGAGGGCAGCTATTTCACCCAGGAAGACGAGCGCGCCGGCGCCACCGTCGCGGTCATCGGCCACCGTATCCGCGAAAAGCTGTTCAAAAACGTCGCCAGCCCGATCGGCCAGTACATCCTGATCGAAAACGTGCCTTTCCAGGTCATCGGCGTCCTCGCCGAAAAAGGCTCCGCCTCCGGCAATAAAGACAGCGATGACCGGGTCGCCATCCCGTATACCGCCGCCAGCGTGCGCCTGTTCGGCACTTATAACCCCGAATACGTGGCGATTGCCGCCGCCGATGCGCGCAAGGTCCATGAGGCTGAAATGGCCATTGATCAACTGATGCTCAAGCTGCACAACGGTAAACGTGACTACCAGTTGACCAACAACGCCGCGATGATCCAGGCCGAAGCCCGCACGGCCAACACGCTGTCGCTGATGCTCGGTTCGATTGCGGCGATTTCCCTGCTGGTGGGCGGGATCGGTGTAATGAACATCATGCTGATGACCGTGCGTGAACGCACCCGCGAAATCGGCATTCGCATGGCCACCGGCGCGCGCCAGCGCGACATCCTGCGCCAGTTCCTAACCGAGGCGGTGATGCTCTCGGTGGTTGGCGGCCTGTTCGGCATCGCCCTCGCGCTGCTGGTGGGCGGCGTGCTGGTACTGGCCGAGGTGGCGGTGCAATTTTCCCTGGTGGCGGTGTTTGGCGCGTTTGGCTGTGCGCTGGTCACCGGTGTCGTATTCGGCTTTATGCCGGCCCGTAAAGCTGCCCGGCTCGATCCGGTTAAGGCGTTGACCAGTGAATAAACGATCTTCCCTGCTGGGCGTATGCCTGTTGCTCAACGCCTGTACCGGCAACCCGCCGAGCGTCGACAGCGGCCTCGCGCCGCCGCCCGCCTGGCAGTACGCCGAACGCGATGCCACGCAGGCGACCAACCAACGCTGGTGGACACACTTCGGCAGCCCGCCGCTCAACCGCCTGATCGACCAGGCGCGACGCGACAGTTATGACGTGGCCGCCGCCATGGCACGCGTGCGCCAGGCCCAGGCGAGTGCGGTAATTGCCGGGGCGCCGTTGTTACCTGAGGTCAAGTTCAACCTCACCGCCAGCCGTGAAAAACTGCTGCGCGGCAGCGGCAATGCCTCCTTGGACGCCACCGACAGCAACAAGACCGTCGACAGTTTCGGTGCCAACCTCTCAGCCAGCTATGAACTGGACTTCTGGGGCGGCCGCGTTGCCGCCCGCGACAGCGCCCTGCAAAGCCTGCGCGCCAGTGAGTTCGACCAGGCCACCGTGGAGCTGACCCTGCTCAGCAACGTCGCCGACCGCTACGCGCAAACCCTCGCCGCGCAGCAACGCCAGCAGATCGCCGAGCTGAACCTGGCCAATGCGCGCAACGTGCTGGACCTGGTGCAAACCCGCTACAGCGCAGGCTCCGCCACCGCCCTGGAGTTGGCCCAACAGAAAAGCCTGGTGGCCGGCCAACAACGGCAATTGCCGCTGATTGCGCAAGTGGCCGAAGAATCGCGGATCACCCTCGCCGCCCTGCTCGGTCAACCCGTACAAGCCCTGGACCTGGGCACCGAGCCGTTCCAGGCGCTGACCTGGCCAACCATTGGCCCGGGCGTGCCGAGCCAATTGCTCAGTCGTCGCCCCGACCTGGCCCGCGCCGAGGCGCAACTGGCGGCGGCCAGTGCCGACGTCACGGTGGCACGCGCAGCGATGCTGCCCAGCGTAACCTTGGGCGCGACAGTTGGCTCCGGCGCCTATAAAGCTGAAGACATCCTGCGCAGCCCGTTCTACAACCTGACCTCGGGGCTGGTCGCGCCGATCTTCAACAATGGCCGATTAAGCGCCGAGCGCGACAAGGCTCGCGCCCGCCAGGATGAACTGCTGCAAACCTATCGCGGTGCGATCATCAACGGCTTTGCCGATGTGGAGAAAGCCCTCAGCAGCATCACGCGCCTGGACCAGCAACGCCAATGGCAGGCCGAAGAGCTGCAACAGGCCCAGGCCGCCTTCCAGATCTCCGAGAGCCGCTACCAGGCAGGCGCCGAGGACTTGCTGACGGTGCTGGAAACCCAACGCACCTTGTATGCGGCCCAAGACTCGAATGTGCAACTGCGGCTGTCGCGGCTGCAAGCCAGCATTGCCTTGTACAAAGCGCTGGGCGGCGGCTGGGATACGCAGATCCGACAATAAAACTGTAAACTCCTACACAAAGCGTTTATTCGCCCTACATTCTTCGACCCTGGGTCCTTGGTAAAAAAGCCGTCCTCATACGGCAGCCCGGACCCTCCTGATGAAACCCAGCGTTCTGGTAAAAAACCTGGCGTGTATCGGCCTCTGGCTGATCGCCGGCCAGGCGTTGCCCGAGCCGCTGATCGCGCCGACCGCGATTGACTGGCTGCTGGATTGCCCCTTCCCCGCCCAGGAGCGGCCGGACCCCGAAGTGCTGGAACGCACCCAATGCGCCAGTGTGAATGTGCCCCGCGACTATGCCGCGCCCAAACGCGGCAGTGTGCGCCTGGCCCTGACCCGCGTGGGCGCCCGCCAGCCGCTCAGCCGTGAAGGTGTGGTGTTTATCCAGGGTGGCGAGCCGCCAAAGGGCCAAGGCGCAACCTTCGCCCTGCACCTGACCAGCCGTTGGGAGTCCTATGCTACCCAGGCCTATCGCACCTTGACCAACCGCTATGACGTGATCGAACTGAGCCCCCGTGACCTGAGCCAGCCCAGCGGCGTAGAGCAAGCGGCGCGTGATATGGAGTATGTGCGCGCCCAACTCGGCGAGGCCCAGCTCAATTACCTCGGCAACGCGCAGGCCACTCGCCTCGGCAGCCGCTATGCCGCGCTGTTTCCCGAGCGCGTCGCACGCATGGTGCTGGTCAATGCCGAGCGGGCCGAGCCGGTCGCTGCCGGCATCGAGCAATTGCTGCTCAAAGAGCCAGCCCGGCCTGGCACCGCCGCCGGGTGCATTAACCGCTGGGTCGGCGATTTTCTCGTATTCGGCAAACAGCCGCCCGCGTCCACACGCTGCCTCGACCTCGGCAGTTGGGAATAACCCGCGCATTTGCGACCACTTCAGGCCGAAAACGACACCTTGCGTTGACGCTCCGGCTCAATCGTTATTAAGTGCTATTAATCCGCATTAATAGGATCAATAGAACAGCATGCTCAGCCGCCCGCTACGACGCAAACGCCAGAAGCTTTCCGATGTGATTGTCGAGTCGGTCAAACGCTCGATCGTCACCGACGCGCTCAAGCCCGGCGACCGCCTGCCTACCGAGCGCGAGCTGATGGAAAGCTTCCAGTGCTCCAAAGGCTCGGCCCGTGAAGCGCTCAAGGCCCTGGAAGTGGAAGGTCTGGTGAGTACACGCACCGGCCCCAGTGGTGGCGCCTACCTGAACCAGGCCGGCACTGAACCGGCCAGCCGCGCGTTGCGTAACTACCTGCACTTCCAGCACCTGGATGGCGAGCAGGTGTACCAACTGCGCAAGGTCATCGAGGTAGAACTGGCAGTATCGGTGCTGGGTCGCTTGAGCGAAGACGACTATCAAGCCCTGCAAGACAACGTGGATTTTTGCAGCGCCCCCGAAGACAGCGAAGCCGGCCAGCGCGAACAGCGCCTGGCGGAACTGGAGTTCCACAACCTATTGGCCAAGGCCTGCCCCAACCCGCTGCTGAGCTTTATGGCGCAGTTTCTCAACGACTTGTTGCGCGACCTGGTGGTGCTGAAAAAAGCCTACAAGCCCAAGCGCAAACAATTTGACGCGGCCAACCTGGACTATCACAAGCAGTTGCTGCTGGCCTTTCGCGCCGGTGATGAAACGGCCGTGCGCAACCTGATGCATGAACATATGTGCGACGCCGAACACCACATGACGGCGCTGGAAGGCGAGGTCAGCCCGCACTTTTTGCTGGAGTTTGATCATAGCTGAGGCGCACCCCATCCCAATATGAAAACCCAATCAATGTGGGAGCTGGCTTGCCTGCGATGCGGGCGCCTCGGTGTATCAGTTGAACCTGACTGATGCCATCGCAGGCAAGCCAGCTCCCACACTTGAGCCGGTTCCAACCGTTACACCGTTTCACCCAATTCAATAACAGGCCTGCCCACAGGCCCTTGCTCCACCGTATCGCCCTTGCCGCTCCTGCCAATAACTAAACCAGGGAGTCACCCCATGCAGCGTCGTACGTTGTTGAAAGCCAGTCTTACCGCCGCAGCCGCGCTCAGCCTTCCGCTGAGTGTGCGCTCTGCATTCGCCGCCGAGCCTTTTACCTTTTACGGCCTCAAGTCCATGTCCGGCGCGTTTGCCAGCTATGGCAAGTTTGCCGACATGGGTTCGCGCCTGGCGGTGGAACAGCACCCCGAGTTGCTCGGCCGCCCGCTCAACTACAAGGTCATCGACACCGAAGGCAATGCCGGCAAAGCCGTGCGCAAGGTCCAGGAAGCGATCCAGCAGGACGGCGCGCGGTTCTTCCAGGGCTGCACGTTGTCGTCCTCCGCGCTGGCGGTGGCCAAGGAAGTCGACAAGGTCGGCGGCGTGTTCATGACCCCGGTGGGCGCCGATGAAGTCACCGGCAAAGACTGCAACAAGGCGACCTTCCGCTGGTCGGTGCCCACCTACGGCGCGATCCGCGAAACCATGCTGCCGCTGATCAAGCTGCTGCCCAACGCCAAGCGCTGGTACACCATCACCCCGCAGTACGTGTTTGGCGAAGCCTTGCTCGAAGGCGCGAAAACCGTGCTCAAAGACAACGGGCTGGAACACGTCGGCAACAGCTACCACTCATTGCAGGAACAGGAATTCTCCGGCTACCTGACCAACGCCATCGCCGCCAAACCCGATGTGCTGGTACTGCTCAACTTCGGCAGCCAGTCGTCCAACACCCTGCGCCAGGCGGTGAACTTCGGTATCAAGGAGCGCATGAAAGTGCTGCTGGTATGGTCCGCCGGGCTCGACCAGTTCCAGGAACTGGGCAGCGACGTGCTCGAAGGCGTGTACCTCGGCGCCCAGTATTGGCACCAGGTCGACACCCCGCTCAACCGTGAACTGGTCAAGCTCACTCAAGCCAAATACGGCATCAACCCCACCTACCCGCTGGCGGCTGATTACATCAGCACCAAAGTCATGCTGGAAACCATCATCAGCACCGGCAGCTTCGACGGCCCGACCGTGGCCAAAGCCCTGCAAGGCTTGAGCTACGAAGGCCCGACCGGCAAGGAGTCGATCCGCGCCGGCGACCATCAGGTGATCAAGGATTACTACCTGCTGATCGGCAAAGCCGCCGGCGACATGGCCGACAAGGACGACCTGGCCAAGGTGCTCAGCGCCGGGCAATCGTTCCCGCCGGTCGAGGCGACGGGCTGCACGCTCGCCTGATCCCCTGAATTGCTTAGCGCAGGGCCGCGCGAGCGGCTGCCTGCCGAGGGTTTCTGCATGCTTAATCTTTACCTGTTCCAGATCCTCAACGGCCTTGGGTTGGGGATGATCTACTTCCTGATCGCGGTCGGGCTGACGATCATTTTCGGCCTGCTCAACTTCGTCAACTTCGCCCACGGCGCGTTCTTTCTGCTGGGTGCGTACATCTGCTACACCGCCGTAAGCCTCACCGGCAACTTCTGGCTGGCGCTGCTGATCGCGCCGCTGGTGGTGGCCGCGCTGGCGTGGGTGATCGAGCGATTGTTGATCCAGCGGATTTACCACTTGCCACACATGTTCCAGATTCTGGTGACCCTGGGGATCGCGCTGATCATCCAGGAAGCCAGCGTGATGATCTGGGGCCCGGTGGGCAAAAGTGTCGCCGTGCCTGAACTGCTGCGCGGCGTGCTGGTGGTGGGCGATTTCGTCTACCCCTACTACCGCCTGTTTCTCATCGTGTTTTCCGCGCTGATCGGCCTGGCCTTGTGGCTGCTGCTGGAGCGCACGCGCTTCGGCGCCCTGGTGCGCGCCGGCAGTGAAAGCACCGAAACCGTGTCGCTGCTGGGCACCAATATCTTCCGTCTGTTTTCCATGACCTTTGCCCTCGGCGTGGCCCTGGCCGGTGTCGCGGGTGTGCTGTTTGCACCGTTGCGCGGCGCGCAACCCTTTGTCGGCCCGGAGATCCTCGGCGTGGCCTTCGTGGTGGTGGTGATCGGCGGCATGGGCTCGTTCAGCGGTGCGCTGGTCGGCGGTTTGCTGGTGGGCGTGGTGCAAAGCCTGATGACCACACTCTGGCCCCAAGGCGCGAGCCTGATGATCTACGGCGCGATGGCCGTGGTGATTCTGGTACGCCCTTACGGCCTGTTCGGGAGAGCCTGACATGAGCGAGAAAAACCCCCTGCCGTTTGCCAAAACCCAATCCAAAGCCATGTTGCTGTGGGTGCTGGCGGTGCTGATCGGCTTGCCGTTGATTCTGCCCTCGGCCACCCTGGCCACCGAGATCCTGATCTTTGCCCTCGCCGCGCTGGCCTGCAACCTGTTGCTGGGCTACACCGGGCTGTTGTCGTTCGGCCAAGGCATCTTCTTTGGTGCCGGTGCGTATTGCGCGGCGCTGCTGATGATCCACCTGCAACTGGGCTTGTTCACCGCGTTGCTCGGCGCGGCCATTGCCGGTGGTTTCCTGGCGCTTCTGGTCGGCGCGCTGGCAATCCGGCGCACCGGCATTTACTTCGTGATGCTCACGTTGGCATTCAGCCAGATGGCCTACTTCGTCGCCTACACCTTGAGCGACTGGACCGGCGGCGACAACGGCCTGCTCAGTGTGCCGCGCCCGGAAATCCGCATCGGTGACACCGTGCTGCTGTCGCTGGCCGATGCCCGGGTGTTCTATGGCTTTGTCGCGGTGCTGTTCCTGCTGATCTTTATCGGCGCGCGCCGAGTGATCGCCTCGCCATTCGGCAGCACCTTGATGGCGATCCGCGAAAACGAAACCCGCGCCTCGGCCATCGGCTATGACACGCGCCACTTCAAGATCCTGGTGTTCGTGCTGTCCGGCGCGGTCACCGGCATCGCCGGGGCGCTGTACGCGATGCTGCTGCACTTTGTGCCGCTGTCGAACATCGACCTGGCGATGTCCGAGAACATCCTGATCATGACCATCGTCGGCGGCACCGGCTCGCTGTTCGGCTCATTGCTGGGCGCAGGCTCCATCGTGCTGTTGGGGGACTTCCTCTCCGACCTGTGGCCACGCTGGCTGATGCTGCTGGGTGTGATCCTGATCTTTGTGGTGATCTTCATGCGCGGCGGCTTGTGGGGCGGCCTCGCGTCGTTGTTCGAACGGGTACGCGGCAGCCGCAAGACCGCCGTCGTCGCCAAGGAGGAAGGGCTATGAGCATCCTGCTGGAAACCAAAGACCTGGAACTGGCCTATGGCGCGTTCCATGCGGTCAACGGCGTCAACCTCAAGGTCGAAGCCGGCACCATTCACACCATTATCGGCCCCAACGGCGCGGGCAAGACCAGCCTGTTTCACTGCCTCACCGGCGAGCGCCAGGCCACCGCCGGGGCGATTCATTTTGACGGCAAGAACCTGATACGCAAACCGGCCCACGGCCGTGTGGGCCTGGGCATGGCGCGCTCGTTCCAGCTCACCAGCCTGTTCCAGAACCTCAGCGTGCGCGAAAACCTGCGCCTGGCCGCCCAAGGCCGCGACGGTGCGCGGGCGCTGAACTTCTGGCGCCGCGTCGACAGCAAGCGCGAGCACCTGGAGATGGCCGATCAAGTCCTCGAACGCCTGCAACTGACCCGCCGCGCCGACACCCTGGCGGGCGAGTTATCCCACGGCCAGCAACGCGTGCTGGAGGTGGGCATGTCGATCTGCTCCAAACCCAAACTGCTGATGCTCGACGAGCCCACGTCGGGCATGGGCATCGATGACATTCCGATCATGACCCAGCTGATCAGCGACCTTGGCCGCGACCACACGGTGCTGTTGATCGAACACAACATGAGCATTGTCATGTCCATCAGCCAACGCATCACCGTGATGAGTCACGGGCAGATTCTGGTGGAGGGCACGCCGGAATTCGTGCGTGCCGATGAGCGTGTGCGTACGGCTTATCTTGGGGAGGCTGCCTGATGCTGATTGTCGAGAATATCCATTCCTACTATGACAAGAGCCATGTGTTGGAAGGCGTGTCGCTGACCGTCAACCCCGGTGAACTGGTGACGCTGCTGGGCCGAAATGGCGCGGGCAAGACCACCACGCTGCGCAGCATCCTCGGGATTATTTGCCCGCGCCAGGGCCAGATTCACTTCAACGGCCAGGCGTTGGTGGGCCAGAAGATCTTTGAAATCGCCCGTCAGGGCTTGGCGCTGGTGCCGGAGAACCGCGGGATTTTCCGCCTGCTGACGGTCGAGGAAAACCTGCGTATCGCCGTGCGCAAGACCAGCCGCTGGCAACTCGAAGACGTGTACGGCATGTTCCCGCGCCTCAAGGAACGGCGTAAAAACGCCGGCCACGCACTGTCCGGCGGCGAGCAACAGATGCTCGCCATCGCCCGCGCGCTGCTCAACGACCCCAAGCTGCTGATCCTCGACGAACCCACCGAAGGCCTGGCGCCGGTGATCGTTGACGAGCTGGTGAAAATCCTGCGCAAGGTCAAGGACGACGGCCTGCCGGTGTTGCTGGTGGAACAGAACCTGATGGTCTGCGACAAGCTCGCCGACCGCCATTACGTGCTCGAACAGGGCCGCGTCGTATACGAGGGCAGCGCCGCTGACTTCCGCGCCGACCCGACCATCAAGAACCGCTACCTGGCCCTGAGTGCCTGACCGGAGATTTGCACATGAATAGTTTTGCGCAACCGCTCAAGAGCAATGCCCCGTTGATCAACCGCGACCGCTTGTGGCAATCGTTGATGGACCTGGCTCAGCTCGGCGCTACGGTCAAAGGCGGCGTGTGCCGCCTGGCGCTCACCGACCTCGACCGCCAGGCCCGCGACCTGTTTGTGCAATGGTGCGAGGCCGCCGGGTGCAGTGTCAGTGTCGATGCCATTGGCAATATCTTTGCGCGGCGTGCCGGACGCAATCCCGCCCTGCCCCCGGTGATGACCGGCAGCCATATCGACACGCAGCCCACCGGCGGCAAGTTCGATGGCTGCTACGGCGTGATGGCCGGGCTGGAAGTGATCCGCACCTTGAATGACCTGAATATCCAGACCCTGGCCCCCATCGAGGTGGTGGTGTGGACCAACGAAGAAGGCTCGCGCTTCCCGCCGTGCATGATGGGTTCCGGGGTGTTTGCCGGCAAGTTCGACTTGCAGGACACCCTCGACAAACTCGATGACCAAGGCCTGTCCGTGGGCGCCGAATTGCAGCGCATCGGCTACGCCGGCTCCCGCGCGGTGCTCGGCCACCCGGTCGGCGCATATTTCGAGGCGCACATCGAGCAAGGCCCGGTGCTGGAAGACCGCGCCACCACCATCGGTGTGGTCATGGGTTGCCTCGGCCAGAAATGGTTCGACCTGACCCTTACCGGCGTCGAAGCCCACGCCGGCCCAACGCCCATGCACCTGCGCAAGGACGCCCTGGTAGGCGCCGCCGAAGTGGTCAGCGCGGTCAACCGCATCGCCCATCAACAGCAACCCCACGCCTGCGGCACGGTCGGTTGCCTGAACCTGCACCCCGGCTCGCGCAATGTGATTCCAGGCCAGGTGCACATGACCATCGACCTGCGCCACCTGCATGCCGATAAGCTGCAAACCATGGTCGATGAAGTGCGCAGCGTGATCGAAGCCACCTGCGCCCGGCATGGCCTGACCTTTGAACTGACGCCCACCGCCGACTTCCCGCCGCTGGACTTCAACCCAGCCTGCGTCAACGCCGTGCGTGACGGTGCGCAGGCATTGGGCTTGAGCCACATGGACATCGTCAGTGGCGCCGGGCATGACGCGATTTTCGTCGCCGAACTCGGCCCGGCCGGGATGATCTTTGTGCCGTGCGAAGGCGGCATCAGCCATAACGAAATCGAAAACGCCGCGCCGGATGACCTGGCGGCGGGCTGCGCGGTGCTGCTGCGCGCCATGGTCAACGCGGCGCAGGGAGAGGTGGCATGAGTGAGATTGGCCAACTGACGGCGGTGCAACTGCTGCAGCATTTTCGCGACAAGACCCTGTCACCGGTAGACGTCACTGAAGACGCTCTGCTGCGGATCGAGCGCTATAACCCGGTGGTGAACGCCTATTGCCACGTAGACCCTGAAGGCGCATTGAACGCTGCGCGGGCCTCGGAACAACGCTGGTTGAAAGGTGAACCCTGCGGCGCACTGGACGGCGTGCCTGCCTCGATCAAAGACCTGACGCTGACCATTGGCATGCCCACCCGCAAGGGTTCGCGCACCTCCTCTGCCGACGGGCCGTGGGATGTGGATGCGCCCTTCTCGGCTTTTATGCGCAAAGCCGGCGCGGTGCTGCTGGGCAAGACCACCACGCCGGAATTCGGTTGGAAAGGCGTCACCGACAACCCGCTGTACGGCATCACGCGCAACCCGTGGGACACGCGCACCACAGCGGGCGGTTCGTCGGGTGGCGCCGGTGCGGCGGCGGCGCTGAACCTGGGCGTGCTGCACCAGGGCAGCGATGCCGGTGGCTCGATCCGCATTCCCTGTGCGTTCACCGGTACGTTCGGCATCAAGCCAACTTTCGGGTATGTGCCGCAGTGGCCGGCCAGTTCCATGACGATTTTGTCGCACCTGGGGCCGATGACCCGCACGGTGGAAGACACGGTACTGATGCTGCAAACCGTGGCCCAACCGGATGCGCGTGATGGCCTGATCGGGGCGCCGCGCCATACGCCGTGGTTGCCGGGCGCTACGGATTTGAAGGGTTTACGCGTGGCCTATAGCCCTACGTTCGGGTATGTGGACGTGGACCCACAGGTGGCCAAAGTGGTCGCCCAGGCGGTTGAGGGTTTGGTACAGCTGGGGGCGCATGTCGAGCAGATCGACCCAGGTTTCAGCGATCCGCTGGAGGTATTCAGCACCTTGTGGGCAGCCGGTGCGGCTCGCCTCACGGGTTCCATGAGTGATGCGCAAAAACAATTGCTGGACCCTGGTTTGCTGCGTATTGCCGAACACGGCCAGCAGTTGAGCCTCGGCGATTTTAACGACGCCCTTGAAGCCCGTGCGGCGTTGGTGGCGAGGATGGCGGCGTTTCATGAGCATTATGATGTGCTGGTCTCGCCGATGATGCCGATTACAGCGTTTGCAGCTGGGCATAATGTGCCGCCGGGTTCGTCGATGAAAGAATGGATGGAGTGGACGCCGTTTACTTATCCCTTCAATTTGACGCAGCAACCGGCAGCTTCGGTGCCCTGCGGGTTGGCAGCGAATGGTTTGCCGGTGGGCTTGCATGTGGTGGCTGCGCGGTTTGCGGATGAGCAGGTGTTGAGGGTGTGTCAGGCCTATGCCAAAGCCTTTCCTACTGAACACCTTGAAGCACCGCGGGTGCTCTGAACCCTGCATGTGCGGTCGCATCCGGCTTATAATCCGCGCTTCATTTTTTGTTGCGCGGGTTGTTTTAGATGCTATTTACAAGGACTTTTATGGCGAGTGCAGTGCTCGCCGTCCTGCCGGTTATGGTCCATGCCACAGCGTTGGACTTGAGCTACGAAGCGCCTGTGCTTGAGGCGGTGCCACACGATGCACCGGCGACGGCCAAATCGTTGTTCCCGGTTCAGACCC
This sequence comes from Pseudomonas sp. B19125, assembly GCF_044218855.1. Taxonomy (NCBI): domain Bacteria; kingdom Pseudomonadati; phylum Pseudomonadota; class Gammaproteobacteria; order Pseudomonadales; family Pseudomonadaceae; genus Pseudomonas; species Pseudomonas sp. B19125. The sequence continues at coordinate 2,766,590 of NZ_CP162589.1, read as the reverse complement.
AGGCGCCGGTGACGTTTGAGTACAAGTGCAAGGGGCCGCGTTGTCAGTATGAGGATGACCTGGAGCAGCGGCACGAAGACCAGACCACGCAGAGTTGGTCCATCGGTATTCACTAGGGTTCGGCCTGCCTTGGGCTGAAATGCAATCATCAACTGTGGGAGCTGGCTTGCCTGCGGTAGCGGTTTGGCGGGGGGGGTTGGTCGGGGTACATATCCATTGCTGCGGTAACGGCGGCCTATGGTTTCGCTCTTACAGCGACTCACTTTTCGAAGGACCGAAAAGTAAGCAAAAGGTCCTCGCCCCAACACTCGGTGCCTCGCTGTGGCTCGGCATGCCCGCAATCCGCCAGTGATTTGGGGGGCCGCCGCGATGGGCCATCCTTGGCCCAGCGCGGCTAAACCGGCATCCCTGCCGGTTTACCCCCCAAATCCCTGTCGAATTCCGGCCATCGTGTTTGACGGGGCGATTTCAGATCAAGATCAAAAGCGCAGATCAAAAGACCGCTGACTTCGTCATCGAAAAGGATGTAAGGGCCAGAGCAACAGCAACAGCAACAGCAACAGCAACAGCAACAGCAACAGCAACAGCAACAGCAACAGCAACAGCAACAGCAACAGCAACAGCAACAGCAACAGCAACAGCAACAGCAACAGCAACAGCAACAGCAACAGCAACAGCAACAGCAACAGCAACAGCAACAGCAACAGCAACAGCAACAGCAACAGCAACAGCAACAGCAACAGCAACAGCAACAGCAACAGCAACAGCAACAGCAACAGCAACAGCAGAGCCATACTCGGTCAAAGGTGGGAGCTGGCTTGCCTGCGATGGCATCAACTCGGTGTGCCTGATGTACCGAGGTGTCTGCATCGCAGGCAAGCCAGCTCCCACAGAAAAGCAGCTCTTCAGTGTATGCAAATCCGCCTTTCGCCTTTCGCCTTTCGTTTTTGATTCAACCACTCAGGTCGGCTACTAGGCCGCCGTGCTCTGCTTTTGATCTTGCTTTTGATCTGAGGCGCCCCGTTAACCACGATGGCCGAACGCAGGCTTGAATCCGTGGGTAACCCGGCAGGACGCCGGGTTAGCCGCGCTGGGCCAAGGATGGCCCATCGCGGCGGCCCACGGATTCAAGCCGGAGTGAGGGCACACCGAGCCTAAGCGAGGTGCCGAGTGGTGGGGCGAAGACCTTTTGGTTACTTTTGGCTGGGCCGGCATTCCGGGCGTTTGCCAAAAGTGACCCGCTGTAAGAGCCATGCCTTTCAAGGTCTATGTTTAAGAGTCCGTTTAACGTCATGTTTAGGCCTGTTTATCCGCCTTGGCAGCCTTAAGCACCCGAGCTGTTGAGACATGCGCCCGTGCCGCCTTACCTTCCAGCCACTCCTTGGGTTTAGCGACTTTGGCGCCGCGAGGGCTCTTTGCGACGGACTTGGGTTTGATCAACCTCGCCAGGGCCAGTAATCGCTCTGCCAGCCCTTGCGAGGTCTTTTCAAGGGGGAAATTTTCCGCAGGCAATGCGATCTGCAAACCCTGATAATCACTGCGAACATGCACCGCCAAGTGGAAAATCGAAGCTTCCCAACCCTCTGGCTGTGTTTCCCGGTGCGCCTGCTCAACACTACGTTTGAGAACCGATAAAACGTTGTAAGCCAGCACCGCCGAGGCAAAGCCCAGCAGCGCGGCTTTCGGGCTGCCAAAGCTTGTGATTTCACTCTCCAGTACCGATTCAAGGCGTTGGAACATGCCTTCAATACTCCAGCGACGACGGTACAAATCAGCTATCTGTTGAGCACTGATGGTGTCGGGCAAATTGCTCCAGAACCACATCACCACATCACCTGAGTCATTCGCTGTTTGCAGGCTCAATTCAACGCGTCTCCAGCGGCGGCCACTGGTCACTTCGATGATTTGTTCGCGAACGGTGCCGCTATCGACTGCTCCTGAATCTTGCCACTCACTTTCTTGGACGAGTCGTGGATGTTTGCTGGGTTGGCGAACGATGAACGAAGCCCCCGTGTCCTCGCAGGCTTGCAAGACGGGCAGCGTGCAATAGAGCCGGTCAGCCATCCACAACTGGCCCGCGCATGCGCGGGCCAGTAGCGGTAAAACACTGACTCGCTCACTGGCGTAGGCATCTTCCCACGGCTGAAGATCAACGACTAAATCCAGATCCGGATCGTAGGCAACTACTGAAAATCCTGGGCGTGCTGCGCCGCGCTCATTGCGCAGAGCACCTAGACGTTTTTCAGTGGCCGGCAGATGGTTGCCATCAACAATACGCAACTGCCAACCGGGAAGGATCGATGAATGGCCAAGCGTTTCTACGGTCGGTATCAAACGCTCGGCACTGCCCGAAATGAGGGCGCGCAGAAGCTCGGGTTCGGTTCGCTTGATCTTGTCATAGAGGGCTGCAAGGCTGACCGAAAGGCCCTCCATCTTGCGCGCCGCCGCGTGTAATGACGGCCTCAAGCCCAATGAAACAAGGGACATCAGCTCAACAACGGTTGAAAACAAAAGCTCACGGGAGTACTGACGCTGGCGATGATCATCGAACACCTTGTCTACCCACTTGGCATCTACGGCCTGCTCCAAGACCAGCTTGGTCATGACACTGGCTGGTGCTTGTTTTTCAAACCGTTCTAAAACCTTTTCCCACATAGCTTCGTCGTCCTGACTGAATTGATTAGGGGATTTTAAACCAAGACCTTGAAAGGCATGGCTGTAAGAGCGGAACCATAAGCCGCCGTGACCTAAATAACGGATATACACCCAGCCCCCCAACAAACCCACACACACCCCAGTTCCAAGCACATTCCATTACACTGTCCCCCATTCATCCCCGGGGGCTTCATGGACATCGAACTGGCACGCACCTTCCTCGAAATCACCCGCTGCGGCAGCCTGGCCGCGGCTGCCGAGAAACTGCACGTCACCCAGACCGCCATCACCGCACGGGTCAAAAGCCTGGAAAGCCAGTTGGGCAGCACACTGTTTGTGCGTAACCGCGCAGGCGCCAGGCTCACCGCCGATGGCGAGGCGTTTGTGGTCTACGCCAACCAATTGCTGCAAACCTGGGAAGCCGCCAAGCGCGACCTCCCGCTGCCCGATGGCTACCGCAATGTGCTGCATATCGGCGGCGAAGTCAGCCTGTGCAACCCGTTGATGCTGGGCTGGGCCAAGGCCTTGCGCGAACAGATCCCCGGCCACGCGCTGCGCACCGAAGTGCGTGAAGGTGAATACCTCTTGCGCCAACTGGAACTGGGCGTGCTCGATGCCGCGCTGGTATTCCAGCCGCAATACTGGCCTGGCCTGCAGGTCGAGCAAGTACTGGAAGAAAAACTGATCCTGGTGCAGTTAACAAGCAAACCCGCCCCTTACGTGTATATCGACTGGGGCCCAGGCTTTCGCCAGCAACACGACGCCGCGCTGCCCGACAAAGCCCGCGCCGCGTTGAGTTTCAACCTCGGGCCGCTGGCCTTGCAGTACATCCTGGAAAATGGCGGTGCCGGGTATTTTCGCACGCGGGTGGTGCAAAGCTACCTGGACAGCGGCGTCATGCAGCGCGTCCCGAAAGCGCCGGAATTCAGCTTCCCGACCTATCTGGTCTACTCACGGGCGCGGGATTCGGCGGTATTGCAACAGGCGCTGGGGCTGCTGCGCGAAGTGGTCAAGGCCGAAAGCGACTGGTCACAACGCTGGGACCCGCTGATTTGAATCACCCTACGCCCGCGCGCATGCTAGCCTGCGGATGTTTCCCAGCGCAGCCTTACCGATGAACAAGAAAAAGTCCGTCACCATCAGCGACATCGCCAAACGGGTGGGCATGACCACCATCACGGTGTCCCGCGCATTGAGCAAGCCCGACCTGGTCAAGCCCGCCACCCTGGCGCGCATTCTCGAAGTGGCGCGCGAGCTGGACTACGTGCCCAATGCCTTCGCACGCGGGCTCAAGCGCAGTGAGAGCCTGATCATCGGGGTGATCACCGCCTCAGTCGACAACCCGTTCTACAGCGAGATGATCAAGGCGATTTCCCGCGAGGCGAAGAAGCACGGCTACACCATCATGCTGGTGGACACCGATGAGCTGGAAGAACTCGAAAGCAAAGCCGTCGATACCCTGCTGGGCTATCGCGTGGCGGGGATTATCTTGTCGCCGGTCTCGGACGAACCCAGCTACCAACCCGACTATCTGGAGCGCCTGGGCAACGGCAAAACTCCGGTGGTGTTGCTCGACCGCACGATCCACGACAGCCCGTTCAGCCGCGTAGTGCTCGACAACTACCACAGCGGTATCCAGGCGGCGCACTACCTGCTGCGCCAGACACCCGACCTTAAACGCCTGCTGGTGCTGACCGGCCCGCAGCACTCACGTATCACCGTGGAGCGCCTCAAAGGGTTGCGCGAAGTGCTGGCTGAACACCCCCATGTTCAGGTCGAAGTGCAGGCCGGTGACTACACGCTGATGCCGTCTTACCTGCACACTCTCGACTACCTGGCCGAGCACTCGGCGCCCGATGCAATCATGGGTTTCAACCAGTTGATCACCCTCGGCGCCCTGCGTGCCTTGCGCATGCACAACATCGCCCACGACAGCCTGACCATTTGCGGCATCGACCGCCTGCCCTTCGCCGATATCTTCGGCGTGCCGATCGCCTGCGTGGCCCACGACGCCTCACTGGCCGGCAGCAGCGCGGTACGCCTGCTGCTTGACCGCTTGCAAGACCCGTACAAGCCACGGGACAAAGTGGTGATCGCCGGCGTGCTGGAAAACGGCTAGCGGCTGGTGTAGCCGCCATCGATCGGCAGGCTCACGCCGCTGATCATGCTGGCGGCATCGCTGAGCAGGAACAGCACCGGCAATGCGACTTCCACGGTTTGTGCGAAACGCCCCAGCGGAATGGCCGCCAGCGCCGGGTCGCGTTTGGCCGGATCCGACCAGGCCTTTGTCGCCATTGGCGTAAGTGTGACCGTGGGGTTGACGCTGTTCACACGAATGCCAAAGCGCCCCCACTCGGCGCACTGCACGCGGGTGATCGCGTCCAGCGCGGCCTTTGAGGCGCAGTAGCCGAGGTGATCGTCCAGCGCCACCAGTGACGCCTGGCTTGAGACATTGACGATGCTGCCGGGGATTTTCGCTTCGATCATTTTTGCCGCCACTCGGCTGGCGACCTGTGCGGCGGCGCGGGCGTTGACCTGCATGACCTGATCGAACGCCTCCGCGCTGATGGCGGCGGCGGGCTCCAGGCGTGAGATACCGGCGCAGTTGACCAGGCCGTTCAGCGGCGGCAAGTCTGACAGGGCTTTGTCCAGGGCGATGCTGTCGGCGATATCCACGCATAAGCTGTTGCAGCCCAGCTGTGACAAGGCTTGCGCGTCGCGGCCAAGGGCGAAGACTTCGGCACCGGCGGCAATCAGCTGTTGAGCGATTTCGCGACCGATGCCGCTGCTGGCGCCGGTGACGAGAATGCGCTGGCGGGTGAAGTTGAAGGTGGTGGTCATGGTCACTTCTCGATAAACACTGAAGATCCCTGTGGGAGCTGGCTTGCCTGCGATAACAGCGTGTCAGCCAGCACATTTGGCACTGATACACCGCTATCGCAGGCAAGCCAGCTCCCACATTTTTGATCTGTGTTGGGTCAGTTGGTTTGCAGGCTATGCATGATCGGCTTGAGGGCCGGATACAGCTTCAGGTACTCGGCAAACGCCCGGTCATACGTCATGACATTCTCGCGCTTGGGCTGCGCCCGCAGTTCCAGCTGCACCCAGCCTTTGTCCATCTCGTCATCACTCACCAAGCCCACCGTATGCGCCGCCAGCAACGCTGCGCCCAAGGCCGCTTCCACCTCCTGCACAATGGTGTAGACCGGGTAGCGCGTGACATCGGCAATAATCTGCATCCACAAATCCGAATGGCTCGCGCCTCCCACCACAATCAAGCGCGGGTCCAGCGAATGCGCGCCCTGGGTACCGGCTTCAATGTTGTGGCGCAGGGCAAAACTCACGCCTTCAAGCACCGCGCGGTACAGGTGAATACGGCTGTGATACAGGTTCAGCCCGACAAAGCTGCCGCTGGCGCGGTCGTCCCATACCGGGCTGCGTTCGCCCATCAGGTACGGCAAAAACAACAAACCTTCGCTGCCCGCCGGAACCTGGGTGGCGCTCTGCTCCAGCAACACCAGGCTGTCCTGGCCGGTGGCCTGGGCCTGCTGTTCTTCGGCCTGGCAGAACTGTTCGCGAAACCAGCTGACCGACGCCCCGGCGGTGATCGCACCGCCAAAGATGTACAGGTCTCGATGGCCGTTGTAGACGTGAGGCATGCTCACCAGGCCGTGATGTGCGTCCACGTGCTGGTTCAAATACCCCCAGCACATGCTGGTGCCGATCATCGCCACATGGTTACCCGGCTGCGTAACACCCGCTGCCAATGTCGCCATCGCCGCATCCACACCGCCGGCGAGGAGTGGCGTGCCTGCCTGCAAGCCCAGGCGCGTGGCCCAGCTTTCGAGCAAACCGCCCACCACGTCACCGGAGTACACCAATCGCTCGGGCATCATGGCCTGTGGAATGCCCAATGCATCGAGCATCTCGGCGGACCAGCCGCGCGCCTTCACATCGTAAACCCCACCGATATTGCCGGCGCTGCTATGGTCCACCGCCAATTCGCCGGTAAGGCACCAGTTGATATAGCTGTTGGGCGGCAGCAGGTAGCGCGTGTCGGCCCACACCTGCGGCTGATGCTGCTTGAGCCAGAGCATCTTGGTGAAGCCGTAATAGCTGTCCACCGAGTTGCCCGTTACTTCGAACAAGCGTTCCTGGTCCAGGTGCTCACGCACCCACGCCACCTGCTCGCCGGCGCGCCGGTCCATCCAGATAAGGCACGGGTGCAGCGGCGTCATCTGCGCGTCAACGGCAATCCCCGAACCGCCATACAGGCTGCTGATGCACAGCGCCTTGACCTGCCCGGCCGCCACACCGGACTTGGCCATGCACTGCGCCACACACGCCTCGACGGCCTCCAGCCACACCTGCGGCCATTGCTCGGCCCAGCGCACTTTCGGGGTATCGACGCGATACCCCTGGCTGTGCTGGGCGATGATCGTACCTTGACCATCCACCAGCAGCGCCTTGGTGCTCTGGGTTCCTATATCGACACCCATTACGTAGTTCATAGATCAAATCACCGGCTTCAACAGCACCTTGATCGATTTGGTTGAGTTGGCCAACGCGAAGGCCTCGGCAAAATCATCCAGCGGGAAGTCATGGGTAACAATGCCCTTGGACGTCACCAGGCCGCGCTCGAACAGGTCGATAGCGATCGGGTAGCAATACGGGCCGAGGTGCGCGCCGCGTACGTCCAGCTCCTTGCGGTCGCCGATGATCGACCAGTCGACGCTGGTTTCGGCGCCGAACACACTGAACTCGACAAAACGCCCGAGCTTGCGGATCAGGTCCAGGCCTTGGGTCACGCCGGCGGGCACGCCCGTGGTTTCGATGTACACGTCGCAGCCATAGTTATCGGTGAGGCCGTTGATAATCTCGCGGGCATTGTCGCGGGACGGGTTGATCACCACGTCGGCGCCAAATTGCTTGGCCAGTTCCAGGCGCTCGTCGACCATGTCGATCACCACCAGTTTCTTCGGGGTTTTCAGCGCAGCCACCTGGACCATGCACAGCCCCAGCGTACCGGCACCGGCGATCACCACCACGTCATCGAGCTGGATTTCGCCACGGTTGACGGTGTGGATCGAACACGCCATCGGCTCCACCAATGCGGAGTCTTCCAGCGACACCGACTCGGGAATCTTGTGCACGATGGCGGTCTTGGGAATGCGCATGAACTGGGCCATGCCGCCTTCGGCGACTTCACGCTGGAAGCCGAAGATATTGTGCACTTCACACATCCAGTACTTGCCCGACTTGCAGAAGCGGCACTTGCCGCACGGCACGATCTGCTCGGCGATCACCTTGTCGCCCACCGCCACTTCAAAGTGCTCGCCGGCGCCCTCGCCCACTTCTTCCACGTAGCCGAAAAACTCATGGCCCGGCACCACCGGCGCCTTGACCCACGGGTTATCGCCACCCCAGAACATCGCCGCGCCGGAATGGCACTTGCAGTCACTGGCGCAGATGCCGCAGGCGGCGATACGGATCACCAGTTCATTGGGGCGCGCCTTGGGTTTGCCGATTCGCTCCAGGCGGTAGTCTTTCGGGCCGTGGCAAACGACGGCTTGCATCTCGGTGTGCTTGTCCATGTGTTCGGTCCTTTCTTGTCAGGTGTTTATTTATGGCGCTGACGGCTGATGAAAATCGCCAGCAAAATGATCCCGCCCTTGATCACGCTCTGGACGTAGGGCGAGACCCCGAGCATGTTCAATCCGTTATTGAGTACGCCCAGCAGCATCGCGCCGAGCAAGGTGCCGACAATGACCCCGCGCCCGCCGGCAATCGACGCACCGCCAAGGACCACCGCCGCAATCGCATCCAATTCGAACGACACACCGGCATTCGGCTGGCCGCTCATCAAGCGTGAGGTGAGCACCAGCCCGGCAATCGCTGCGGTCAGGCCGCTGATGCCGTACACCAGCAACTTGAAGCGCGCCGCCCGCACGCCCGACAAACGCACCGCTTCTTCATTGCCGCCGATGGCGTAGATGTAGCGGCCGATGCGCGTGTGTTGCAGCAACACATAGGCGGCAAAGTAGGTGACCAGCATGATCAGGATCGGCACGTCGACGCCGAACAGGCTCTGGCGGCCGAAGAAACCGAACCACTCCGGCAACCCCGAAATCGGGTAGCCGTCGGTGTACATCAGGCCCAGGCCACGGGCGATGCCCATGGTCGCCAGGGTGACGATGATCGGCGGCATGTGCAGGTAGGCGACGAACACGCCATTGCCGATGCCGAAGGCCACGCCGATCAGCAGGCCGGCGCCAATCGCCAGGCCCGGCGGCAGGCCCGCGACCATCAGCCCTGCGGTCAAGGTGCCCGACAGCGCCATCACCGGGCCTACCGACAGGTCGATGCCACCGGTGAGAATCACGCAGGTCATGCCCACCGCGATAATCGCGTTGATCGACACCTGGCGCGCAATGTTCGACAGGTTGCTGGTGGTGAGGAAGTTATCGCTGGCGAAGATCATCACCAGGGTCACCACCACCAACCCGACGAAGGGATAAAACGCCGGCGAGCGCAGCAGCCGCGCCAGGTTCAGGCGCAGTCGGCGGGTGTCGCCGGTATTAATGGACATATTCACTTGAGCCCCCTGTTGCATGGCGCATGACCTCTTGTGGGTTGACGGCGGCCGCTTCCAGCAGCTTGACGATGGCGCCCTTGTGGAACACGGCGACGCGGTCGCACATGCCAATGACTTCGGGCAGTTCGGAAGAAATCATGATGATCGCGTAGCCTTGTTCGGTGAGGCTGCGCATCAGGGCGTAGATCTGCGCCTTGGCGCCGACGTCGATGCCGCGTGTGGGTTCATCGAACACCAGCACGTCGCAGTGGTGGTTGATCCAGCGTGCGATCACAACCTTTTGCTGGTTGCCGCCGCTGAGGTTGAACACCCGGCTTTCGCCGCTGGGCGCCTTGATCGACAGCTGGCGCATCAGCGCGTCGACGCTGGCGCACTCTTTGCTCTTGTCGATCAGGCCCGTGGCGTTCTGATATTTGGGCAGGTTGTTCAGGGAGATGTTTTCGCGAATGCTGAAATCGGTGATCAGCCCTTCGCTCTTGCGGCTTTCCGGGAGCAGCCCGATGCCGTGGGCCAAGGCTTGCGCCGGGTCATCCAGGCTGACTTTCTCGCCGCGCAACCACACGTCTTTGCTCACCGACGGCAGCGCACCCATCATGCCCAGCGCCAGTTCGGTACGACCGGAGCCGACCAGCCCGGCAAAGCCGAGGATCTCGCCCTTGTGCAACTGAAAGCTGTTGCGCGGGCCATTGCGTACCAACTGGATGTCCTTGACCTCCAGCAACAACGGACCACGGTCTTTCGTGGGTTTGGGTGGAAAGCTGTTTTCCAGGCGGCGGCCGACCATCATTTCGACGAGCCGGTTGATATCGCTGTCGGCCACATCGGTCACGCCTACGTTACCGCCATCGCGCAGCACGCTGATGCGGTCGCACACCTGGAAAATCTCCTCCAGGTGGTGAGAGATAAAGATCACCGCCACACCCTGGCGCTTGAGTTCGCGCATGATCTCGAACAGCAGTTCGGCTTCGCTGGGCGTGAGCGTAGCGGTCGGTTCATCGAGTACCAACAGGCGCGCATCCAGGGCCAGGGCCTTGGCGATTTCGACGAATTGCTGCTCGGCCACGCTCAGGTGCTTGATCGCACATCGCAGGTTGATACTCACGCCCAGGCGCTTGAACAACGCCTGGCTGGCCTCGACCATTTCACGTTTGCGCAGCAGGCCGAAGCGGTTGCTCAACTCATGCCCGAGGAAGATGTTTTCCACCGCCGTGAGATAGGGAATCAGGCTGAATTCCTGGAACACAATGCCGATACCGGCGGCGATCGCATCGCGGTAAGTGGCAAACTTTTGCACCTGGCCATCGATTAAAATCTGCCCTTCGTCCTGATGCTCGACGCCGCCGAGGATCTTCATCAGGGTCGACTTGCCCGCGCCATTTTCACCCAGCAACGCATGGATTTCGCCGCGTTCGACCTGCAGGTTGATGGACTTGAGGGCTTGTACGCCCGGATAGCGCTTACAGATATTTTCCAGCTTCAGAAGACTGCTCATGCCGCCGACCTCGTATTCAGAAGGAGACCTCAAGCCCCACGGTTCACGTGGGGCCGGGGCGATTTACCAGCTGAAGTCCTTGGCCTTGGCCTGGTCGATCAAGGTGATGTCGACGGGAATGGTGGCCGGCACTTGCGAGCCCCACTTCTTGGCCAGGGCGATGCCCAGAGCCAGGCGGATCTGATCGCGCGGGTATTGCGCCGAGGTGGCGATGAACTTGCTACCGGGCTTCTGGATCGCCTTGATGGCTTCCGGTGCGCCGTCGACGCTGACCAGTTTTACGTCCAGGCCGCTGGCTTCGATGGCCGACAGTGCGCCGAGGGAGCCGTTGTCATTCACGCTGAAGATGCCCTTGAGGCCGGGCTGGGCCTGCAGCATGTTTTCGGTGACGGTCAGCGCCTGGTCACGTTCCTGCTTGCCATTCTGGATGCTCACGATCTTGATGTCCGGGTGCTTGGCCACCGCTTCTTTGCAGCCGCGCACACGCTCAAGGATCGGCACCACGGCGATGCCGTCGAGGATCGCGATATTGCCTTTGTCGCCGATGTTCTTGGCCAGGTATTCACAGGCCTGGAAGCCGGCGTCGAAGTTTTTTGAACCGACAAAGGAGTCCAACGGGCCGTCGGCCTGGGCGTCCACTGCGACCACGACCACACCCGCGGCGTGCGCAGATTTGACCGCCGATTGCACGCCAACCGAGTCGGTGGGGTTGATCAGCAGGATATCGATGCCCTTTTGCAGCATGTCCTCGACGTCGCTGACCTGCTTGGACACGTCGTGACGGGCATCGGTGATGATCAGCTTCGCACCGATGGTCGCGCCGGCTTCTTCCAGGGCGTTTTTCATGGTGACGAAATAGGGGTTGTTGATTTCCTGGAAGGAAGCGCCGATGCGGATGGGCTTGGCGGCGTCGGCAAACGCTGCGCTGGTGGCGCCGAGGGTGATGCTGACAGCCAGTAAACACAGGGTTTTCGGGAGCATTTTCATGGCGTGGTTCTCTGTTTTGTTTTTATTTTTAGAGCAAATGTTATCGATAACATTTTGCGAGAAGCTAGCAAGTAAATCAGGCCTGTGCAAGCCCCCGTCGGTCGCCCGCGGTTCAAGTGTGGGAGCTGGCTTGCCTGCGATAGCATCTACTCGCTCTACCTGACACACCGAGGTGTCTGCATCCCAGGCAAGCCAGCTCCCACAAAAGCCTGTTTCCACACAAGCCAGCTCCCACACTTGAACCGCGTACTGCGCAAAAACTCGCACTATCTCGCGTACCAACTAAGCTCAGGCTCCAACAAAAAAACCAGAGCTTGCCGCCATGGCCCATCCCACCGAGACCTTCCGCGCCGGCTACCGCGCCGCCGTGAGCGCCCGATACAACCCCTGGCTGCACGCCAGTTTCGTGCTCGGCTACGGCATCGTCTGCATCGCCCTGGCCTGGTCCTCCACCACGCACATCACCGCGCTGCAGTGGCTGACCGTGCCGCTGACGCTGGTGTTTTTCAACCTGTGCATCTACCTCGTACACCGCCACCTGGGTCATCACAAACACAGCCTGGCCCGGCTGTTCTATGCGCGCCACACGGGTGACCACCACAGTTTCTTTACTCCCGGCCACATGACCTATGACAGCCCGCGAGACTGGCGTGTGATTCTATTCCCGGCCTGGCTGATCGTGCTGCACAGCCTGACGATCACCCTGCCCGCCTGGTGGCTGCTCAAACAATTGAGCCCCAACGTCGCCGGGTTGTTTGCCGGGTGCATGATCCTTGGGTATTTACTTTACGAAGTGTTTCACGCCTGCGAACACCTGCCCGCCGAGCACCCGGTGGCGCGCTTGCCATGGATTCGCCAGATGCACCAATTGCATGCCCTGCACCACCGCCGTGAGCTGATGCAGGGGCGCAACTTCAATATCGTCCTCCCCCTGATGGATTACCTGTTCGGCACCCTGCACTGGGAGCCGAACGCCCACGACAACCAGGAATAGTCATGAGTACCCGCCCCAAAAAACTGCGCCATTTGCTGTTCGTACTGCTGCTTGCAGTCATCGCTTTTCTGCTGCTGATGCCCACCAAAGTGCAACCGGTGAACTGGTCGCCGCCCAAGGCGCCCTCGCTCAAAGACGGCGCCTACGCCGAGAACCAGCGGCTCAAGGGCATTGAAAAAATCGGCGCACAGGACATCGCCGGCCCCGAAGCCTTGCTGCTCGACCCCCAGGGCTTTCTGATCAGCGGCCTGCAAGACGGGCGCATCATCCGCACCTCGCCGGACAGTCACACGCTGGAAGTGCTCGCCAACACCGGCGGCCGCCCGCTCGGCCTGGCGTTGCACCCGGATGGGCGCTTGATCATTGCCGATGGGGTCAAGGGGTTGCTTGCCCTGGATGCCAATCGCCAACTCAAGCCATTGAGCAGCAGCGCTGACGGCGTACCCTTTGGCCTCACCGACGATGTGACCGTCGATGCCAGCGGGCGCTATGCCTACTTCAGCGACGCATCGAGCCGCTGGGGCTATGGCCAGGACGGCACAGCGGTGATCGAACATGGTGGCGACGGCCGGTTGCTGCGCTATGACTTCAGCAACGGCACCACAGAGGTGTTGCTGGACCGGCTGCAGTTTGCCAATGGCGTGACCCTGGGGCCGGATGAAAACTACGTACTGGTGAATGAAACCGGCGCCTACCGTATCAGCCGCTACTGGCTCAAGGGCGAGCGCAGCGGCACCCATGACCTGTTTATCGACAACCTGCCCGGCCTGCCGGACAACCTCAGTTTCAATGGCCGCGATCGCTTCTGGGTTGCCCTGTATTCGCCGCGCAACCCGTTGCTGGACGGTTTCGCCGGCTACCCGCTGTTGCGCAAGGTGATGGTGCGCGCACTGATGGTGGTGCCCAAGCCCATCGAGCGTAAAGCCTTTGTGCTGGGGCTGGACATCGATGGCAAGGTCATCGCCAACTTGCAGGATGGCACTGAGGGCAATTTCTCGCCGGTCACTACCGCACGCGAATACGGCGACTGGTTGTACCTGGGCTCGCTCACAAGTACCAGCATGGCGCGCCTGCCGTTGAAGCTGGCGCTGGCCGGCGAATAACAAAAAGGGGCAGCCTGTTCAGGCTGCCCCTTCTGATTTACATCACGGTATCAATGGATGATGTCTTGGGTGCAGATGTGCCCAAAGGTCACATACTGCACGTTATCACCGCCGACACCCACGCCCGGGAACTCGTCCAGCTCGATACGCCAGCCGCCGAAGTTGAAGGTGGTGTCCCAGGTGTACTGCACGCCGGTGCTGCTGTCCGGGTACTGCACACGGTTATCGCCAAAGCAGGTACCGAGCGCAGCACTGGCCTGGGATGTGCCGGCACTGTTGGTGGTGGCCTTGAAGTCGGTCCAATGAAACTCGGTGCCCTCAAAGCGCTTGTCGACACGCAGCACAGGTGTGACGCCCAGCAGCGGCGCGCCCGTGGAATCGGACCAGTTGGTGGTCCAGTTCAATGTGCGCCCCGCCTGAGTCGCCATCCAGAATATCGATGCCGGCACCCGCACGATGTTGTCACCGGTTACCTGCGAGGTGTTCAGCCGTGGCGCAGAACCGAGGCTCAACTTGTAATATTTGCTTGGATCCTGCGTCACGGCCGGGTTGGCCCGCACACGCACCTTGACCGTCGTACCCGGCGTGACGCTCGGGTAGGTGGACGTAGAGCCGGCCGGTACGACGATCCAGTTGACGCCATCAAAGCGCTCGAAGATCCACTGGTTACGGCTGCCACTGTCATCGCCTGCCAGGTACATGCTCACGGCCTGGCCACGCACGGCCTTGAAGTCGAAGTAATCGACGTCGTTGGCGTTGTCGAGGTTGCCGCTCACCTTGTTCATGGTGTCCGGCAGCGCAAAAGCGTCCTGCGGTGTGTCGTTGGGCTCGAAGGCATCGATGTTGGTGTCTACCGCCACGCCGAAACTGAACTGCGCGTTGGTGGCGGTCTTGGCCACCATGTACCAGTAGTAGTCACCAGCCGGCAGCACGCCGTCGATGTATTCATCGGCATTGCCGGCGTTATCGGCGGTGGCCAGCAGTTGCAGGTTGCCTTGGCCGTCGTCGCGGAACAGGCTCAGCGACATGTCGGCGCCGGCACTCTGGTTGATCAACTGCACCAGCACCCGCGCGCTTTTTGGCAGGTTGAAGTGGTAAGGGAAATCCTGGCCCGTTTGCACTTCGCTGATGGTGTAGAGGGTGTTGATATCCAGGGTCGGAAACAGCGGAACAAAGTCGGCGACCGCTGCACTTTTCAGCTCGCTCTGGCTCGGCTTTTTCAACGTGCCGATGACGGTGTTGAACGGTGCGGACCTGGCCGCTTTAGTGACCGCCTTGGTCTTGCCGTCCCGCGCCTCCAGCAGCTTTTGCCGCAGCGCCTCCGAAATCGGCACCGCAGTGAGCGTGCCGCCAGGTTTGAGCGCGTCAATCTCGCCTTGGCTGACTGTGCCGGGGGTGAGTTTGGGAAGGGTCAGGTCGGCCAGGGCAGAGGCCGAGATAAAGCAGGAGGCCATCATGGCCGCGCCCAGCATAAGGGCTTTGGTTGGTTTCATTTTTTATCCATCCATAGTTAAAAAATTGAAGCTCAGGTGATCGGTGACATCCGGTCACCTGGGATGGAATGTAGAACAATACTGTATGCATGAACAGTATTTTTTAGAAAAAATTAACCTTCTTCAAATAGGTAAGTCACCCCACCTGCGCCAAACGGACCAGACCACGGTTGTGATCAGCCAGGTAAACCCCAGGTAATAGGGCCATAACACCCAGCGTTTGAGCGCTAAAGGCACAGACGCCAGTTCGGCCTCGGTCACAACACCGGCTTTCACGTGGCGCTTTGAATCGGACAGAAACTCAAAAATCAGCAACATGCGGTACTGCCTGTCAATCCACTCCTTTCGTCTCCAAAAACGTTTGTTGCCACGAACCCGCTCGTTGTGACTGAAGTAACTTTCCACCTCATCGAGTTTTGTATATTCGGCAAAAAGCATCAGCCCCAGAACGACGAACATCCAAACAAACCACACAATTGAGTAGACCAGAAAAAAATCCATGGTTACGCGCCCTCTGGCTCGAAGATCAAATCACCATTGACCTCCAGGATTTTCCCACCCAGAAGCGCTCCATAATCACCACCTTCATTGCCTACGCCATACCCTCCAGCGGCGCCTCCAATAACGCCACAGGCAAGCGCACCATTCCCCTTCATAGAAATACCCAACACAATGTTGCATGCACGACGAGCGATGGCTGCACCATATTTTCCGCCCACAGCGGCACCTGCCACCGCCCCCACCAACCTTCCCGTTTCCACATACCTCGCCCTTCTACATTGCGCCTCCCTTCCCATCCCGCACGCCTCCTTGATCTCTAATCCTGCTGCTCCCACATCCAATGCCAACCCCACATAAGTGCCCTTCCCCAACCACTTCGACACCTGCGCCACGTCCCCGACCCGCTGCGCATACCCCGCAATCTCACCCTTATGCAGAAAGCTTTTGGTCGATATCCCTAGCACCTTCTTCAACGATTGATTGCCCCGCAACCCCGTGCCAAACCTCGCCGCGCCTTGCAGTTGCGCGTCCAACTGCCGAAACAGCCTTTGGCGCTGACGAGCAAACTCTCCCCGCTCCAACCCACCGCCCTTCAACCGCTGATGCAAGCGCTCAATCGCTTCCAGGGTCTGCGCCACCTCATCCAGATGCCGTGCCCACGCCGACGTGGCGCTGCCGATACCAATCGAGCCGTTCGCCAGCAAGCTCTGCAGCAAATCGTAGTTATTGATTACCGCCGAACCGGCCGATGGCTCCAGCCCCCAGCGAATCTGCTCGCCATAACGCATCAACCAAGCTTCTTCACTGCGACAGCTGAAGCTGAAGTCGTCAGGGATAATTACCAGTTGCCCCGGTGTTACCAGGCCAGTACGTAAGTGCCGGTTCAACACGTCAAAGTGATCAGAACGCTGACGATTTGGCGCCCCGCCCATCGCCCTGGATTTCAAACTGCCGTAGTCCGTTGTGCGGTCATTGATGAACCCCTGCGCCATGCCTTCCATCCCGGATGCAATGAAGATGGCGTCGGAATATAGGCAAGCACAGGCGGCCCGCACACAAGGGCGGGCGCGGGAAATCACATTTGGGAAGTTGCCTACTCGGCAGAGAAAAATCGCCTACAAAAACCCGCGATTAATATCCGGTCATCTCCAGATACCCCACACCACCGTCAAACTGCACCGGCCCTTCCCAGTACGGGATGCTCAGGTTCATCCACGCCTTCGGGTTGACGGCCTGGGGCGTGATATCCAGTTGCTTGCCGGGAATTTTCAGTGACCAGCGCGTAGGAACAGTGCGCCCGTCAACCTCGGTGGTGGCCAGCGGTGTGAGTTGAATATCGGCGTTATGCAGGGTCTGGGTGTGCCCTTGCTGGTCGATCCAGGTGCCGGTCAGGTAACCCGTGCCGTCCTTTTGCCGCACGCGAAACAGCATCAACTGCTCGCCACGGTCCAGGTGCAGGGAGAACCAGTCCCAGCCGGTCTGGCTCGCGGCCAGGGGCTGGCTGCTCCATTCGCGGTCGAGCCAGGCCGGGCCGCTGACCTGGTAGGTGGTGCCGTCGAGAGTGACATTGCCTGCTGCGGTAAAAAACGGCTGGCTGTAGTAGTAGGACGCCTGGCCTTGATCGGATTTGCGGCTGTAGCCGTTTTCACCCTGCAGCACCAATGGGCGGCTGGAAGTCAGTTGCAAGTCGTAGGCAAACTGTGGGCCTGTGGCCTTGAGTTGCATATCGGCCAAGGCGCTGGCGGCATCGGGCCGGGTGGCAAAACTCCAATCGTCGAGCCAGGCAGTGAATGGCGCTGCCTGGGCGCCGGCCTGGCCAACACCGCCACGGGCGTAGCGCTCGGCGGCGTAATGCCGGGTGGCGGAGGTGACGGCGGCGTGGCCCAGCCAGATCGTCGAGTCACGCCAGCCCGCATGTACCGGCCCGGCCTTGAGCGCGTTGCGAAACAACGTCCATTGCACGCCGAACACATGGCCTTGGGCATCCTTGAGGTTGGCGGTGACGTACCACCATTCGATGCGAAAGCCGGGGTGCGGGCCGTGGTCTTCGGGAAAGCTGAAGACCTTGCCAGGCACCACCTGGGCGAAATCCGCCGCTTCACTGCCAAGGCCGGCGAAGCTTTCCTGCGGCGCGGGGGCTTTGTCGCAGGCGGTCAATAGCAACACGGCGGCCCAGCACCAGGGGTTAATCTTCATGGGCAAAGGTCCTCAGCAAATCCGCCGGGCGGCTGCGGTACAACTGCCACAGCGGCCAGGCCGAGGCCAGCAGCGTGGCAAGCATCGCCAGCCCCAGCAATTGCGCCAGCTGCCACGGGAACACTTGCAATGGCAGGCGCCAGCCGAACGCCTGCACATTGATCACCGCGTCCAGGCACCAGGCCAGCAGCAGGCCCAAGGGTAAGGCCAACACCAGCGTCAACACCGCCAGCAGCCAGGTTTGGCCGAGGTTGAGCAGCATCAGTTGCCGGCGCGTCACGCCCAGCGCCCACAGCGGTGCGAGTTGGCCAAGGCGGCTTTGGCTCTGGGTCAGCAGGCTGATAAACAGCGCCACACCGGCGACACCCAGGGTCAGGCTGTTGAGTGCCGCGGTGGCGGCGAAGGTGCGTTCGAACACCTGGCTCGACCAGCCTTTGAGCTGCTGCTGATCGACGATGCGGCTGTCCTCCAGGGCAAAGGCGCGCCGCACCTCCTGCACCAGCGCCGGCACATTGCCGGGCAGTACGCGCAGGTTGAAGCGCGCCGGTGCCAGGCCCGGCCAGTGCGCCAGCAGGTGTTGCGAATTGACCAGCAGATGGCCCTTGGGGTTGCCGTAGTCGGCGTAAACCCCCACCACTTTTGGCGACCACACGCCTTGCGGCGTGGGGAGCTTGATGGCGTCGCCCAGGCCCACCTTCAAGCGGCGCGCCAATTGCTCGCTGAGCATCACGCTATCGCCCTCCAACAGTTGATCCCACGGTGCGCTGACGGCTTGCAGCAGCGGCCAGTGCTGGCGATAGGTCGGATCGTCGACCACCCCGAACACATCCGCCGGCCAGCCCTGCAATTGCACCGCCACCTGCCAGGTGGGCAGCACCGCCTGCACCAGCGGTTGCCGCGCCAACCAGGTGGAAAGCTGCTCAGCCTGGGCCGGGTTTTGCGGGTTGAGGTACAGCTCGGCGGTAAGGCGTTGTTCCAGCCAGTTATTGAACGTCTGGCGAAACCCCGAAGTCATGGAGCCCGCACCAATGTTCGCCGCCAGGGCCAACAGCAACGCCATCAGCGCCAGGCTCAAGGCCGGCAACTGCTGGCGGCAGTCGGCAAGAAACCACTGGCCCAACACCGAACGGCTACGTCCAAGCACCGCCGTCAACAGGCCATTGAGCACCACCGGCAGGCCGAGCGCCGCGCCCAGCAGCAAGGCTGCCATCAGCACAAACCCGGCGGCGAGGCTGTTACCCCACCACAGCGCCAGCATTGCAATCGCCAACGCAGTAGCCGCCACCCAACCCTGACGTCGCAGCCAACGCCGGTGCGCCTCGTGCCAGGCCTGGGCATTGGCCAGCGCCAGCAAGGGCAAACGCGACGCGCGCCACAGGCTGCTGGCGCCCGCCAGCAGCGCGCCGAGCAGGCTCAAGCCCAAGCCGGCCAGCCACCACCACGGGCTGAGGTTTAATTGGCCCGCCACCTCGGCGCCATACAGCCCGCGCAGGCTGGCGGCCACATCCGGGAGCAACAGGCTGGCCAGCAGGTAACCACTGATCACACCCAACACGCCACCCAGCAACGACAACACGCCCAGCTCAACCGCCAGGCTGACGATCAGCAGGCGCGCGCTGACCCCACAGGCACGCAAGGTACGCAGCAAGCCAAGGCGTTGCTCCAGGGCCAGGCCGATGGCGGCGTGGACAATAAACAGGCCGACTACAAAGGATAAAAAACCCAAGGCATCGAGGTTCAGGTGAAAGCTCTCGGTGAGGCGCGAGAGGTTGTTGTCCTCGCCTTGCTTGAGTTGCAGCGCGGCGGGAGGCGTCGGGTGGGTGGCGGCAAATGCCTTGTCCACCAGCAGGCGCGACAGACGCCCCGGCATGTCCAATAACGGTTGGGCGAAGCCGATATCGGTCAGCAACAGGCCGGGAGCCATGTCAGGCTGAACCTGCAATGGTGGCAACCGTTGCCCGTTCGCCGTCAACGGTCGCGCACCGGCCTGCAACCCCAACGCCTGCAAGGTTTGCGCGGCGATCCAGGTTTGCCCAGGCGGGTTGAAAAACCCGAGCATCTGCGCCTGGCTCAAGCGCTGCCCCGCCACGGCACCGCCAGCGGGCAAGGACAACGGCTCGATGCCCATCAATTGCAGGCGCAGATCTTCATGCCCCTTGAGCTGCAGCCGCCCCTGCACCACCGGCGACACCGGCCAGCCGGCGCGGCGCAGTTCGGCAAACAGCGCTTGCGGGAAGCTCGCGCTGTCCGGCGCAGTCAGGCTGGCTTGGGGCTCACCGCCAATCAGTTGGCTGGCACGTGCATAGCTGTCGCGCGCCTGGCTGTTAAGGGCTTGCACGCCGGTCAACAACGCGGTGGCCAGCCACAAGCCGGTGAGCACGCTGAAGAACTGCACCGGGTGTCGTCGCCAATGGCTCAACAATGCGCGCAGCGCCCAATAAAATACCCTCATCTCATGCGACCACACGACCACGCCGCAACACCACCTGGCGGTCCAGGCGCGCGGCGATGCGCGGGCTGTGGGTGACCATCAACAGGCTGGTGGGGCTGTCTCGCAGCAGGTCTAGCAGCAATTGCAGCACGTCATCGCTGGTGGCCTCGTCGAGATTGCCGGTGGGTTCATCCGCCAGCAACAAGCCGGGGCGCGAGGCCAACGCACGGCCCACCGCAACCCGCTGCTGTTGGCCGCCGGAGAGTTGTTCGGGATAACGCTTGAGCAAATCGCCCAGGCCCAGGCGCTCAACCAGTTGCGCCTGCCATTGCGGGTCGAAGCGCCCGGCCAGACGTGCCTGGAACGCCAGGTTGTCGTCGACACGCAAACTGCCGATCAGGTTGAACTGCTGGAACACCAGGCCGATTTCGGTACGCCGCCAATGCGCCAGTTGCGCCTCGCTCAGTTGGTCCAGGCGCTGCTCGCCCACCTGGACAGTGCCACTGTCCACACGGTCGAGCCCGGCGACCAGATGCAGCAACGTACTTTTTCCGCTGCCCGACTCGCCCATCAGCGCCAGGCTGCTACGCTCTCCCAGGTACAGGTCGACACCCGCCAGCACCGGCAGTGGACCTTGCGGGGTGGCGTAGCTTTTAACAACACCTTGCACCTGCAACATAAACACGCTCGTTTAAAGGACTGCAAACGAGCATAACGGCTGGTTGACGGCCCCACGCAAATTTTTCACATGGATTTCACCGCTTGCCCACCCTCGCCCCTCTAAATTGCCCGCCATGCGTCGCTAGACGGCAACTTGTTAGTTACCGCCCACGGCAACTTTTAACCGTCGGATGTTCAGCCAAAAGACAGCAGCGCTATGACACGCTCCGCTTCAACTACGGGCATCCGTCAGTGCGTTGCGCCTATTTGAATAAAACACTGAAGACAGTGCCCATGGTGAATGATGTGGTTGACCTTACCCTGACCAAACCGCGCTCACGCCGGGGCTATCTCAAGCGCCTGCGAAAGTGGTGGGCGGGCCTTGCCGTTATCGGCTTGCTGCTCGCCGGTTTCCTGGTGTGGCCGTTCTCGCCGCGCGACCTGAGCGTCGGCAATCGCCTGCTGACCTCACAAGTGCTGCCGGCCTGGCGTAATGGCGACCTGATCGTGCTGGTGCGTCACGAAGAGCGCTGCGACCGCTCGCCCAATGCCTGCTTCGGCGCACCTGAAGGCCTGACGACCGTCGGCACCCAACGCGCTGAAGAAGTGGGCAAGGCCTTCAAACTACTGGGCCTGGAAAACAGCGACATCGTTGCCAGCCCGGCCTTGCGCACGGTACAGACCTCGCACTTCATGTTCGGCAAAGCCGAGCTGACCGCTGGGGAAAAGACCATCTGTGGCGAGGACATCGATGAAGAACTGCTCAGCCGCAAACGACCTGGTCGTAACCTCGTCTTTGTCACCCACAGCGGCTGTATTGCCGACTTCGAAAGCGCCCTGGGCTACCCCCATGCGACGTTCTCCGAGTACGGCAGTGCCCTGTTCGTGCGCGTACTGGCCAACGGCAAATTCGAGACGCTTGGCATCATGAAAGGCCCCGCCTGGGCCGCCGTACTTAAAAAGCTATAGACACTTTTTTACCTATAACTTTCTTCATGTTCAGCAAAACGACAGCCCTGTTCTGGCATGTTCAACTGCGCCCGCTACTATTGGACGTCATGAATACTTTCATCGACTTAGTGAACTTAGTGATTCTTCCTACAAACTTTTACACATCTGCTTACTTCGCCATTAAACGTCAAGGAGCGACGTTTTCATGACTCGACTGCTTAAACCCTTACCTCTATTGCTATTGGCCTTCGCGGTATTCTATCTACTGCCCATGGGCCTGCACGGTTTGTGGATCCCGGATGAAACCCGCTACGCCCAGATCAGCCAGGAAATGCTCCAGAGCGGCAATTGGGTCGCACCGCACTTCATGGGTGTGCGCTATTTCGAAAAACCCGCCGCCGGCTATTGGCTGATCGCCCTCGGGCAGGCGGTGTTCGGCGAAAACCTGTTCGGTGTGCGTGTGGCTTCGGCCTTGACCACCGGCCTGAGCGTGGTGCTGGCCTACCTTATCGCTCGCCGCCTGTGGAACGACCCGCGCAAAAGCTTCGCCTGCGCCCTGCTCTACATGAGCTTCGG
The DNA here is from genome assembly GCF_044218855.1 of Pseudomonas sp. B19125. Lineage (NCBI taxonomy): Bacteria > Pseudomonadati > Pseudomonadota > Gammaproteobacteria > Pseudomonadales > Pseudomonadaceae > Pseudomonas > Pseudomonas sp. B19125. Next base: position 2,743,956 of record NZ_CP162589.1, on the reverse strand, counting down.
GCTGGTGGCTGGGCAAGCAGGTTATTCCAACCTCGATCCGCAATTCACCTTCTGGGTCAACCTCAGCCTGGTAGCGCTGTGGTTTGCCCTCGACAGCCGCACGCCGCGTAGCCGCCTGGGTGCCTGGGCAGTGTTGGGCGTGGCCTGCGGCATGGGCTTTATGACCAAGGGCTTTCTGGCCTGGCTGTTACCCGTGCTGATCGCCGTGCCCTATATCCTCTGGCAGCGCCGCCTGGGCGAATTGTTGCGCTACGGCCCGCTGGCCATTGTGGTCGCCGCGATCTTGTGTGTGCCGTGGGCCTTGGCCATTCACTTGCAGGAGCCTGACTACTGGCGTTTCTTCTTCTGGCACGAGCATATCCGTCGCTTCTCTGCCGAAAATGCCCAGCATGCGCGGGCCTGGTGGTTCTTCCTGCCGATCATGGTGGTCGCCTGCCTGCCCTGGGCGGCGTTGCTGCCGGCCACACTGATCAAGACCTGGAAAGACAAAGCCCAGCCGGCCATCGTGTTCCTGGCGCTGTGGCTGCTGTTGCCCCTGGCCTTCTTCAGCATGAGCCGCGGCAAATTGCCGACCTACATCATGCCGTGCCTGCTGCCACTGGCCTTGTTGATGGGCCACGCGCTGATCGACTTGATCCAGCAAGGCAAGGCCCGCGCGATCCTGATCAACGGGCTGGTAAACGCCGTGATTGGCCTGGCGGCGATGGTGGCATTGATCTACCTGCAAATCAGCAACCCGATGTACGGCAACAGCCACGCGGAGATGTTCAGCCTGTCCCTGGCGTTTATCGTGTTGCTGGCCTGGATCCTCGCCAACCTGCTGCAAGCGCTGCGCCCGCTGACCCTGTGGGCAATGCCGGCACTGGGCATCGGTTTGCTGGTGGCGTTGCTGCCGGCGGGCATGCCGGAAATGATCACCGATACCGAAATGCCCGACCAGTTCGTGCTTGAGCATCTGGATGAATTGCAACAAACCCATGCTTTGATCAGCAACGAGTTGGGCTCTGCATCGGCCTTGTCCTGGCGCCTGGGCCGCACGGAAGTGGCGTTTTACGACACCGAAGGCGAGCTGCGTTATGGCCTCAAGTACGCCGACTCGGTGCACCGCAAGGTCGACCTGGACAGCGTGCGGACCTGGCTTGCGCAGGCGCGCCAGCAAGGTTCGGTCGGTGTGCTGATGCGCGTGCGCAGCACCAGCGAACACCGCGAAGAAGGGCAACTGCCACCGGGTGGCAAGCGCTATCGCAAAGGCGCCCTGCTCTTGATTATTTATCCGCAGCTTCCCTAACGTTACGTCTGCCTTGAGAGCCGCCCATGAGTGTCTTCAAAACCGAACGCGGCGCCCTGGTGCTGCTGCTGGGCGTCTCGTCGCTGCTCCTGCTGCTGGGCCTGGGCAGTCGCGACTTGTGGGGGCCGGAAACCCGCTGGGCCAACATCGCGTTGCAGATGCTGCAAAGTGGTGATTACTTCGACCCCTACCTCAAGGGCGCGCCCTACTACGACAAACCCCTGCCCTCCTACTGGCTGATCACCGGCTTCGCCAACCTGATGGGCGGGCTTGGCCCCTGGTCGCTGCGTTTGTCGTCGGTGATTGCGGCGTGGCTGAGCATCTGGCTGGTGTACCTGATCGGCGAACGCCTGTTTCGCAAAGGCACCGGGCTGATTGCCGGCTGGATGCTCGCCACCACCTTCTACTTTCTGTTCTGGGCGCGCGTGGCCACGGCCGACATCCTCACCGTGTGCGGCGTGCTGGCGGCGGTGTGGTGGTATTGGCGCGGGCCGGACGACACGCGGCTGGGGCGCTACACGGTGTTTTTCCTGCTGCTGGCGGCCACCTCGCTGTTCAAAGGTTTGATCGGTTTTGTGCTGCCGGGCCTGGTGCTGCTGCCGCACCTGCTCAGCGAGCACCGCTACAAGCGCCACCTCAACCTGCGCCTGCTGCTGGCCATGCTGATTGCAGCGGCGTTTTATGCGATTCCCTTCGTGCTGTCCCACCTCTACGGGGCGCCGACTTACGGCGAGAGTGGCCTTGAACTGGTGTTCAAGGAAAACGTCGTGCGTTTCTTCGACCCGTTCGACCACATGGGGCCGATCTACACCTACCTGATCTACCTGCCCGCCTACACCTTGCCCTGGGCACCGTGCTGGTTGCTGGGCCTGTGGCTGGCGCTGCGCAACTGGCGCCACACGCCACCGAACGTGCGCTGGCTGGTGTGGGGCCTGGGCCTGCTGTTTGTATTCTTCACCGCCAGTGGCAGCCGGCGCAGCTACTACGTGCTGCCGCTGGTGCCTTTTGCCCAGTTGTTGGCGGCCTGGTGGTTGAGTGAACGCCTGGAGCAAAAAACCGCCAGCTGGCCGCGTTGGCAAAAAGGCTTCGGCTTCACTGCAGGTCTGCTGTTGCTGGTGCTCGGAGGGATCTATCCCTGGGTCAACGGCAATGGCGGCGTGACCCGCTTCGCCGACGACGTACAGGCCGAGGCGGTCAAAAGTGCGCCGTGGAATCAATGGCAGATGGTGATGGTAGAAGTCGACAACAAAGTGCCGATGTACCTGCAAAATGGCGGCAAACCGTTCTACTACGTCAGCGAGACCCAGGACTTCCCGCGCCAGGGCGACAGCGCCGCCTTGATGGCCTGGCTGGAAAAAACCAGCGGCCAGGGCTTCGACCCGCAGCACACCATTATCGTCGCGCAGTATTCCAAGGAAGACCCGACGCCGCTGGCCTACCTGGGCGCGGATCACACGGTGATCACCACACAGCCGGATAATGGCGAGCGGTTGTTCCAGAAGCGCTCGGGGGGCAGTGTGGCGTTTGTTCCTACGCCACGCTGACGGCATTATCGGCGTCACCCTGCCTGGAACGCCGCTAGCGCTTCTCAAACACGGCATAACCGACATAAGCAAAATCCGACAGCCGCCGCGCTTCAGAACCGGGGTAAGTGAAATGGTCACGTGTCAGGTAAGACGCAGGAAGGTCAGGAACGTCCTCCACCCTTCCGTCTATTTCGCCGTTACTGGCCGTGGAATGGGCGCCGCCTTGCTGATCAATGAATTCAAGGAGGTGTTCAGCATTCGCGGCACTGGCTGCGCGAACATCGGCGGGTAACCGGGGGTCGTTCCAGTCACCGCCTACGAGCACTTTGAAGGCGAGCCGTTCGTTCGCGTCGAGCACGTTATCAAGTGCCTTGAACAAGGGATTCACAGTGATTGCCTGCACCGCGCGTCGGTCACCTGCTGCGCGGCCGTGGGGGGCAGGCTTTGGCCAGACGACCCCACGACCGCCCTCCCCCAGTACGCGGTAGCCTTGCTCGGCGAACTGAGTCAGGCGGTCCACCTCGGACGCAAACCCTTTTATACCCTGCACGTCCAGGCGCCCATCCCCTGGATAACTGCCTTTGACCCGGCGCAGACAGGGGTCGTTGTCGATGTGGTGGATCACCCGCGCCAGGCGATACATGGCGTCGGCGCGCGACACGGGGTCTGGGTTGGCGGCGGTAAAGTCGCCCACCTGTCGCTTCAAGTGGGTGATCAATCGGGTTTGGCGCTCACGCCTTTGTGGGTTCCAGCCATAGGCGCGTGACATGATGCCCGTGCCCAGCATGGGGTTGTCCTTGTAGATTTGCGTCGCTGAGCGTTGATCATCCGCCGGCCGTGTTTGCGCGCGCGTCGGCAGGCTGGAGGTGTCGGCCTCTGTGCGAGGGGTAGGCAACGTCGGCGCGCGCGTCTGTATGAAAGGCTGAAAGTGTCCAAGCGTTGGGGTCATGAGCCAGGTTGTCCATCAAAATCCAACGGCGTCGAAACGCTGACGCCGACGTTTCAGGCGAAACTGCACAGTGTGTTGGTGGTGACGGCAAAAAAGGTTCCATCGGAACCTGCGGTTGATGGCGATCGTTCCCACGCGCAGCAAAGGAACGCCTCTTGGGACGCGCTGCGTCCCTCCACCATTGCGCACTTGCGACGCGGAGCGTCGCGGGCTGCATTCCCACGCGGAGCGTGGGAACGATCAAATCGGGTCCGGCGGTTGATGGCGTTTGGTCATGGTTTGTAAAAGGCCAGCAAGACGCATCCCTTTTAATTGCAGGACGTTTCCTAGACAATCCCTGCCGCCTTGTGCCTGTTGGAATCGATGGCTAGTCTGCGATCCGTCACTGCTCATCAGTGATCGGGTTTAGTCGCCCGCTAACATCACGCGCACGGTCTTCTACCGATTTTTATGGTGGCTGTGCGTAGGGCGCCTTCGGGTGCGCCGGGTTTCGTGATGACCGGTCGACTAACCTGCGCACAGCCGCCACCCATTCGCTTAGTCGCGACGGGTGTCGACTCCTAATCATCACGGAGTTACACCATGAAAAAAGTCGTCCCCGACCCACCCCGCAATTGCACCAAAGACCGCGCCGCCTTCAATCGCGCCATCGACCATTACCTGCCCTCCAAAGGTGTTCAAATCGAAGACCTGAGCTTCGAAGACGCCCTGCTCTACACCGCCAGCTTGCTCGACAGCGCTTCAGCGACCGCTCTCAATTGCGGCGATCTGCTGGCCAGCCCCCAGCGGGCGAAGATTCTGGCGGTGTGGCATTTGCTGGAGGTGGCCAAGACCACGGTGGACCGCTCTATCGAGTGCCTGAACCCTCCAAAACCAACTGCCTGACTGTGGTCTAAAAATGTGGGAGCTGGCTTGCCTGCGATAGCCATAGGTATCTACACAACCGGTTTTGTGGCAGGTGGGCTGTTGTGGAGAAATTGGCTGCCTTCAAACGTTGTGTAGATACCCATGCTGCGATAGCGGCGTATCAGCAACAGAGGCGTTGCCTGAACTACCGCTATCGCGGCGATGCGGCGACCCGACAAGCCCGGCTCCCACATTGCCCGCCTCCAGGCTTCAGATCCGGCGGCGGCGGTTGAGTTGGGGGATCGCGGTTTGCGGCACGTCCACGCGCTGTACCTGAGCAGTGGTACAGGCTGCCAATTGCGCCAACGTAGGCTGGCTGAACAAGGTGCGCGCATCTACTTCCAACCCAGCCTTGCGCATCCGTGCCACCAGGTTCACCGCCAGCAACGAGTGCCCGCCCAATTCGAAGAAGTGGTCGTGACGCCCTACCCGCGCAAGCTTTAACACGTCGGCCCAGATGCCCGCCATCAGGGTTTCCACCTCACCCACCGGAGCCTCATAGGCGCGACTCACCACCGCCTCCAACCCAGGCTCCGGCAGGGCTTTGCGGTCGAGTTTGCCAGCCGGGTTAAGCGGCCATTCATCAAGCTGCACAAAGGCCGCCGGCACCATGTATTCAGGCAACTGTTCCAACACGTACGCACGCAAGGCTTCCAGGCTTGGCGCTTGCCCGCGCAGGGTAAAGTACGCCACCAAACGCTCATCACGAATCAGCACCGCCACGTCCCGCAGCGCCGGGTGCGCGGCCAGGCGCGATTCGATTTCGCCCAGCTCCAGGCGTACGCCCCGCAGCTTGACCTGAAAGTCATTGCGCCCCAGGAACTCAAGGTTGCCATCGGGCAAGTAACGCACCAGATCGCCGGTGCGATACAGCCGATCACCGGCCACAAACGGGCTGTCGATAAAGCGCTCGGCGGTCATCTGTTCCAGGCCCAAATAACCCCGCGCAACGCCGACGCCGCCGATATGCAGTTGGCCGCTGACGCCCATGGGCACCGGCGTGTCATGTTCATCCAACACATACAGGCGGGTGTTGTTGATCGCCCGACCAATCGGCAGTTGCACGGCCGGCACGGCGGCGCCGGGTTCCAGGGTCCAGGCGCTGCTGTCCACCGTGGCTTCGGTGGGGCCGTAGACGTTATGCAAACGCACGTTGGGCAAGCGTGCCTGCACGCCTCGGGCCAGGGCTTCAGTGAACTCACCGCCGCCGCAGAGCACGTCGGTGAGGCTGGTGCACAGCGCGGATTCTTCCAGTTCCAGAAACTGCTGCAACATCGCCGGCACGAACTTGATCACGCTGATCTGTTGCTCGCGGATCACCTGGGCCAGGTACGCCGGTTCACGGTGCCCATCGGGCCGTGCGAGCACCAGGCGCATGCCATTGGTCAGCGGCCAGAACAGCTCCCACACCGAGCCATCGAAGCTGAACGGCGCACGTTGCAACAAGGCGCCGCCCCGGGCATTCGGGCACAACCGGGAGCCCCAGTGCATCAGGTTGCTTAAGCCCCGATGCTCGATCATCACGCCTTTGGGCGTGCCGGTGGAACCGGAGGTGTACATCACGTAGGCCAGGTTGGCGACGCTCAAACCGGGCACCAACGGGTTGCCGCCAGGTGCCTGGTTCCAGGCGCAGCGGTCGAAGTCGATCACGGGCATCGACACCTCGCCGGGCAAGTCACGGGTGGCCGCGTGTACCAGTAACGCCACGGGCTGGCTGTCGCTGAGCATGTAGGCCAGGCGTTCGCGCGGGTAGCCAGGGTCCAGCGGCACATAGGCGCCACCCGCCTTGAGGATCGCCAACAACCCCACCACCAGCTCCAGCCCGCGCTCGACGCACAGGGCCACACGCGAATCCGGCTGGACGCCGCGCTCGCGCAGGTGAAAGGCAAGCTGGTTGGCACGCTCGTTGAGCTCGCGGTAGGTCAACTGCCGTTCGCCGGCCTGCACCGCAATGGCATTGGGAATCTGCCGCGCATGGGCTTCGAACAGGGCTTGGACGGTGAGGGTTTCGGGGTAGTCGGTGTGGGTCGCATTAAAGTCCAGCAACTGCGTTTTCAGTTCGCTGGCCGGCAGCACCTGTACCTCGCGCAGGGGTGTGGTCGGCGCGTGTTCAAGGGCTTCCGCCAGGCCGCACAACACCGTCTCGATATAATCCAGCAAGCGCTCGGCACCGACCTTGCGCGGCGCCTTGGCCGTGAGGCGAAAGCCGCTGGCGACGTCGTCGACCGTCAGCATCAGCGGGTAGCTGAGGATGTCTTCGCTGCTGAGCAGCGCAATGCCCGGCACCAGGTTCAGGTCCCTGTCCGCCGCCGTGTGCCGATAGTTGAGCAGGCTGTTGAACAGCGGCGATGCACCGCTGCAACGCTGGGCCAGGGCCAGCGATGCCTGTTCATGGGCGACCAGCGCGCTCAGTTGCGCATGGGTGTCTGCCAGCGCAGCGACCACGCTTTGCCCGGCCAGGCGCACGCGCAGCGGCAAGGTGTTGATGAACATGCCCAAGGCACGGTCGGCGCCCTCGCCGGCTTGCAAACGGCCGAGCAACACGGTGCCGAACACCACATCATCGCGGCCCGCGACCCGGCTGAGTACCTGGGCCCAGGCCAGGTGAAACAGGCTCGCGGCACTCACCCCAAGCGCTCGCGCCTGGGCGCGCAGGCGCAGGTTGAGGGCGTCTGCCAGGGGCCGTTCGGCCGCTTCGATGTCGGCGCGATTGGCCTGGCGCTCCTGCAAGCCGAACGCCAGGGTCGGCTCGTCAACGTCGGCCAGGCGCTCGCGAAAGAACGCCTCATGGGCCGCCTGGCGCGCTGCCGAGCGGGCCTGCGCGACCACGTTGCGGTAAGGCACCGGTTCCGGCAATTGCGCCTGCTGGCCCAGCAAGTGGGCGCGAATTTCATCCACCAGCACAGTGGTCGAGGTGGCGTCGTTGACCAGGTGATGGAAGCGCAACTTGGCGACCCAGCGCTGGTTGTGCGGCTCCTCGGCGTAATCCAGTGCCATCAGCGGCGCCTGGCGCAGATCCAGCGGTGCGTGCTGATCCTGCAGCGGTTCGACGCGCAACTGCGCCTGGCGCCACACCACTTGCATCGGTTGTTCAAGCGCATCCCACACCAGGCTGGTGCGCAGAATATCGTGACGGTTGATCACCTGCTGCAACGCTTGGGCAAACGCCTCCAACTGGTCGCGACGGGCAAAACTGAACAGTGCATGTTGCTGATAGGGGTCGCGCGCGTCCGTGAGGTGGTGGTACAGCAAGCCCTCCTGCAACGGCGCCAGCGGGTAGATTTCCTGCACATTGGCAGCCCCACCGGGGATGCCGGCGACGATACGATCCAGGCTCGGCTGGTCGAGTTCGGCCAGTGCGAGCATGTCCGGGGTGATGTGGCTGCAACCTGGCGCAATACGATTGCCCGGCACCTGTACCTCACTGCCTCCACTGACCGCCGCCAGCGCGGCGAGCGTCGGCTGGCCGAACAACACCTGCACATCGGCATGCAAGCCGGCCTGGCGCATGCGCTGCACCAACTGCACCGCCAACAGCGAATGGCCGCCCAGTTCAAAGAAATGGTCATGGCGCCCCACTTGCTGCACCTGCAATAGTTCAGCCCAGATCTGCGCCAGCAGGGTTTCCGCGCCTTCGTACGGTGCTTCGAACTGGCGCGTGACAAAGGCTTGCTGGGTGGGCGCAGGAAGCGCCTTGCGGTCGAGCTTGCCGTTGGCGGTCAGCGGCATCGCCTCCAACTGCACATAGGCTGCCGGCAGCATGTAATCGGGCAGCGAGGCTTGCAGATGGGCACGCAACGCTTCGATTTCGACGCTGTGCCGGGCGACAAACCAAGCCAACAACTGGCCCTCGCGACACTGCACCACGGCTTCCTGGACCGCCGGATGGCTGGCCAGCGCGGACTCGATTTCCCCCAGTTCGATGCGCACGCCACGGATTTTCACCTGGTCGTCATTGCGGCCCAGGTACTCAAGGTTGCCGTCGGGCAGCCAGCGCGCCAGATCGCCGGTGCGGTACATCCGGCCCTCGCTGAACGGGTCATCCACAAAGCGCTCGGCGCTCAGTTCAGGCTGGTTCAGGTAACCCCGCGCCACACCCTTGCCGCCGATATACAGCTCCCCCGCCACGCCAATCGGCACCGGGCGCCGCTGTTCATCCAGCACGTACACCGTGGCATTGTCGATCGGCGCGCCGATGTGCAGCGCATGGCCCGCCTCGACGCGCCCGGAGGTGGCGACCACGGTGGCTTCAGTGGGGCCGTAGTTGTTGATCACGTCGAAGGTTTGTGCGCGGCTGAAACTGCGCAGGCGGTCGCCGCCGATCAGCAGGGTGCGCAGGGTCGGGTGTTGCAGGCGCTGGCTGAAGGTGTACTCGGCCACCGGCGTCGGCAAAAAGCACACGTCCAACGGCTGCGCACGCCACCAGTCGAGCAGCGCGTCGATGTCCTGGGCGTCGTCCTGTGCCGGCGCCAGGTGCAAGGTCGCGCCCACGCATAACGCCGGCCACACTTCCCAGGCCATTGCGTCAAAACCGAAGCCGGCCACGCTGGCCGTCTGGCTGCCCGCGTGCAGGTTGAAGGCGCGGCAGTGCCAGTCCACCAGGTTCGACACGGTGTGGTGCTCAACCATCACGCCTTTGGGCAAACCGGTGGAGCCTGAGGTGTAGATCACATACGCGAGGTTCGACGGCGTGACCGCCACCGGTGGGCTGTCACTGCGGCCATGCGTCGGCAGGTCCAAACGGATTATCGGCACGTCGAGCATCGGCAGGCGCGCCAGCACGTTGTGCTGGGCCAGCACCGCCACCGGGGAACTGTCGTGCAGCAGGTAGCTCAGGCGCTCGGCCGGGTGAGCCGGGTCCACCGGTACGTAGCAGGCGCCGGCCTTGAGGATCGCCAGCAACCCGGCCACGGTGTCCAACCCGCGCCGCGCCACAATCGCCACACGGTCATCCGGCTGCACGCCATGTTCGAGCAATTGGTGGGCCAGGGCATTGGCCTGTTGATCGAGCTGGGCGTAGGTCAATTGCCGGTCCTGATGCACCACCGCAATGGCGTCAGGCGTGCGCGCTGCTTGCGCCTCGATGCGCCGATGCAGGGTTTGCGCGCTGGCAGGCGCTTGTGCGGTGGCATTCCACTGCTGCAACCGGAGCTGTTCGGCCGGCGTCACCAAGGCAAACTCAGCCAGCGTCAACGCGGTATTTGCCAACCCCTGCTCCAGCAGCCAGGTAAAGCGCTGCGCCAACGCCTGCACCTCGTCCTCGCGAAACCACGCCTCGTTGTACACGCAGTGCAGGCAAGCAGTGTCCTGGTAACGGTTGCTGCGCAGGTGGAAGGCAATCGGCAGCGGCTCGTGGTAGTTGGATACCTTGACCGCGCGGGCCTGGACCTGGCCGAAGCGCAGGTCGTGATCGTCCTGCTCAAAGGACACCGACAAATCAAACAACTGGCCGCGATCGGTACGGCGCAGGCCTAGTTCACGGTTCATCTCGCTCAGGGGAAAACGCTGGTGGCGAAAGTCCTGCTTGAGCTGGTCACGCACACCGCGCACTACCGCGCTGAACGGCAATTGCGCATCGAACTGGAAACGCACTGCACTGACCTGGGTGAACAAGCCCACGGTGGAACGAAAACGCGCGTTGGAACGGTTGAGAATTGGCAGCCCCACCACCCACTCTTCACGCTGGCTGGTGCGGGTGAAATACACGTACAGCGCCGCCAGCAACACATGGAAGGCCGAGGCCTGGTAACGGTTGGCGACTTGCTCCATGCGGTTGAGCAGCACCACCGGGAACGGCTCCACCCAGGTGTTGCTCGACGCCGGGGCATTGTGGCGCGGCGTCAGCAACGGCTCGGGCAGCACCTGGTATTTGTCCAGCCAGTACGCGCGGTCACGGGCGTAACGGGCCGATGCCTGGTAACGCAGGTCCGTGTCGATAAAGTCGATATAGGACGGGGCGTACGGCTCCGGTTGCCGCCCCTGTTCAAGGTCCGTGTACAGCCGGGCCAGGGATTGCAGCACCTGGCCAAAGCCCCAGCCATCGAGAATCAGGTGATGGGCCTGGATGCCGAGGCGGTAGTGGTCGTCATCGAGCTTGACCAGGACAAACCGCAATAACGGTTCACCACTCATCGCATAGGGCCGGGCCATTTGCGCTTGCATCAGCGCCTGGCTCGCGGCCTGCGGGTCTTGCAGCGCGCAGAAGTCGTGCCGTTGTACCTGCACCGTCAGCGCAGCGTCGAAGGTCTGTCGAGGCAAGCCGTCGGTATCGGTGTGCAACTGGGTGCGCAAGGCATCGTGCTTGGCCACCAGCAGCTCGGCGGCGCGCTGGATCAGTTCCGGCACCAAGGGGCCGGCGAAATCCATATAGCCGCCAATGTTGTATAGCGGCGAGTCGCCTGCTCGCAGTTGGTCGAGCCAGATGTCCTGCTGGGCGGCAGTCAGGGGGAAGCTTGGGGAATGCTTCATAAGATCCTTCTCAATAGGAGTCCGGCACGGCCGCACACGGGCCCATTTCGCCAAAATTGCCGGATTTGAGCATGGCGATCCGAAGGTGTCTGTCACCCGAAACCCGGACATTCATATGGATGGAAACGGGCTTGGCTGATGGTTGACTGCTGAAACGATTAAAGCGCTGTAGGAAATTGACTACACATGGCCGCAGTCAGTTTTTCTCAACACGCCCCAATTACTTATTTTTACTATAAATATCAATTGGTTAATCAGCTCTAATTTTTAGCCATGGTTTTTCGTTGGCGGAATTCTCCGTCTGAAACGTCGAATTAATGACGTAGTTTTTATGGCAGCTTGTGTCCCTCGTTTCCGCTACATACGTAGGACAAATCGCTATGGCTAAATAAAATCTCGAACGCCGAATGACGCTGAAGAAGAGTCACGTTCAAGGAGTACGGGCCGCCCCACACAGACCCAGGGCACCCGTTGACGGTTTTCGACATCAAGGATGAGATGGCTATGAGTCTGACTTCTAGTATTGGCGGCGCCCACAGCCCGCAGTTCTACGCCGAAATGGGTGAATTGATTTCAAACAGCGGCCAGGAAAATTTCGCCGCCAACATGCTGCATCTGGTGGATAAATGGGTGCCGATTCACTTGGTCGACCTGAGTGAATGGACACTCGACGAACTGCGTGACAGCGCGATCGATATTCAGCTGCTGGGCAGCGCCGGGTTGAAAAAACACCTGCTGGCGCCCCAGCCCGTACATGCGTTGAACGACCACCCGCTGCTACGGGAAATGCTGCGCATGCAAGACCCGTTGCTGATCCAGATGAAGGCCAAGGCCAACAGCGCACACCCACGCGGCACCTCGCACCAGTGCAACCTGGTCTCGCGCCAGGGCAACCGACGCTGCGTGATTTCGTTCTACCGCCCGCCGACCCAACAAGGCTTTTCCCTGGCAGAACTGTCGTTTCTCAAGTGCTTGTCGGACACCCTGTTGCCGTTGATGGAACGGCATGCGCGGATTTTGCGCCAGGCCCCTCACAGCCAGGCCGAACCAGCCCACAGCCAGCTGGAACAGTCACAGTTGCAGCGCGAGTTCTACAAGCGCCTGTCCCTCAGCGATATCACCCTGTCGGCGCGTGAGCAGGAGGTGTGCCTGGGCCTGTTGACCGGCGGCACCGTGCCGCAAATGGCGGAAAAACTCAGCGTGAAAAACAGCTCGATCGAAACCTACCTCAAGCGTGCCGCCGCCAAACTGGGCGTCAGCGGGCGCCATGGCCTGGCCAAATGGATGGTTGGCGCCTGATGAAAAAATTCACCCTCACCACCGTTGGCATGGCCTGGGTGCTCGGCGGTTGCTCGCTGATCCCCGAGTATCAGCGGCCCGCTGTGCCGGTGCCGGCGCAGTACCCACAAGGCGGGGTCTACAGCCTGGCGCAAGCCGGCACTGTGGCGGTCGAGCCGGACTGGCAGCAGCTGTTCCACGACCCGGCGCTGCAACAGCTGATTGGCGCAGCACTGGCCAATAACCGCGACCTGCGGGTAGCGGCGCTGAATGTGCAGGCGTTTCAGGCGCAGTACCGCATCCAGCGAGCGGACCTGTTCCCGGCGATATCGGCCAGCGGCGCCGGCAAACGCCAGAAAGTACCGGGCGATCTGACCGGCACCGGCAAGTCGGCGATCACTTCCAACTATTCGGCCACCCTGGGCCTGAGTGCCTATGAGCTGGATCTGTTCGGACGGGTGCGCAGCCTCAGCGAGCAGGCGATGCTCACGTATCTGGGCACCGAAGAGGCGCGGCGCAGCGCGCAACTGAGCCTGGTGGCCAACGTCGCCAATGCCTACCTGACCTGGCGCGCCGACCAGGAGCTGCTGACCCTGGCGCAGCAAACCCTGACCGCCAACGACCACAGCTGGCAGCTCACCAGCCGCAGCAAAACCGCGGGCAAGGCCTCGGCACTGGATGTGGTGCAAGCCCGCACGGCAGTAGAAAGCACCCGCGCCAGCGTGGCCCGCTATGAGCGCCAGGTCGCCCAGGATGTCAACAACCTGGCCCTGCTGGTGGGCGGCCCGGTGGATGAAAACCTGCCGTCGCGCCCGCTCGCTGATGACCTGGTGGCGCGCCTGCCCGCAGGCTTGCCCTCCGACCTGCTGCAACGGCGCCCGGATATCCTCCAGGCCGAATACCAACTGCAAGCCGCCAACGCCAATATCGGCGCGGCGCGGGCAGCATTTTTTCCGTCGGTGACGCTCACCGCCAACGCCGGCAGCACCAGCAAGGAGCTGTCGGGGCTGTTCAAGGGCGGCGCGGGCACCTGGACCTTCCAGCCGCAAATCAACCTGCCGATCTTCAACGCCGGCAGCCTGCGCGCCAGCCTCGACTACGCCAAACTGCAGAAAGACATTACGGTGGCGCAGTACGAAAAATCCATTCAAACGGCGTTTCAGGAAGTCGCCGACGGCCTCGCCGCCCGGCAAACCTTTAACGACCAGTTGGACGCGCAACGGGATTTTGTCGCCGCCAACCAGGCCTATTACGACCTGGCCCAGCACCGCTACCGCAGCGGTGTGGACAGCAACCTGACGTTCCTCGATGCGCAGCGTTCCTTGTTCAGTTCGCAGCAGGCGCTGATTGTCGATCGGCTGGCGCAACTGGTCGCGGAGGTGAACCTGTACACGGCTCTGGGCGGCGCCTGGAGCGTCAACCCAAGCCCGACTGCCGCAGCCGATATTCCCCCGGTGTCACCTGCGCATAACGAAGGAAAAACCGGCTGAAATACGCCGGGTCCTTGAACCCCAGCTGGTAGCAGATTTCATTCGCGGAGCTGCCGGTAAACAGCAGCAGACGCTTGGCTTCCTGCATCAGCCGCTCCAGGATCAGGCGCTTGGACGGCAGGTCGGCCAGGCGTCGGCACACCTCATTGAGCCGCGCTTCGGTCACGCCAATCCCCTCGGCGTAACGCGCCAGCGGCCAGTGTTCCAGGTAGTGGGCTTCGATAAGTTCGTTGAAACGATGGAAAATGCGCAGGTCTTCATGCCGTGTCGGGCGGGCCGGCAGGCTGTTGGCGCACAGACGCAGCAGGCGAATCATGATCAGGCGGGTAAGGCTCTCCAATGCGGCGGCGCGCCCTGCCCTTTGCGCGTTGATCTCGCTGCTGAGTTCCCCGAAGAGTTGATCCAGCCCTTCGGCATCGGCGGTCAGCGCCACGCAGGCGGCGCCCGATGCAAGGCTGGGGTCGGCGTCGATCAACGCCCACACCAGTTGCTGACGCACGGTCAGCACATGCCCGTCGGCATCCGGCTCCGTAACAAACGCATGGGGCACTGTGGGCGGAGTGAGGAAAAACATCGGCCCCGACTCCACGAACTGGCGGTCATCCAGGTACACCCGCACCGCGCCACTCTTGACGAAATGCACCTGGAAAAACCGGTCATGCCGATGCACGGGCATATTGCGCCCGAAAAACCCCGCCAGGTTGCCGAGCTTGTCGTAATGCACCTCGGCATCGCTGTAACGCTGGTCGTAGACCTGCCCGATGTTGATGTTCGGAATCGGTTTCACAGAACACTCTTCTTATTGTTTTGATCCCGCCGGATTTTGCCACGCTTGACGGTAGTTAACATATTAATTATAACGTTAACACATTAACGAACTGCTTATGCAGCAGTCGCCACCGCCAGGAGAAACGCATGAGCCGTACCCTGCATGATGTTGCCAGCGGCACCTTGTTCGGCGTTGCGCTGAACTACCAGGGTCTGCTGGACCAGCATCTCGCCGCCTTCCAGCAGGCGCCCTACCAGAAGCCGCCTGCCAAGCCGGTGCTGTTTATCAAGACCCCCAACACACGCAACAAGCATGGCGGTGTAGTGCTGCATCCCGCGGGCGAACGCCTGCAACCGGGGCCGGCGCTGGGCGTGGTGATCGGCCAGCGCACCAGCCGCGTCAGCCTGGAAAACGCCATGGCGCATGTGGCCGGTTATGTGGTGGTCAATGAATTCAGCCTGCCGGAAGACAGCTACTACCGCCCCGCCGTCAAAGCCAAATGCCGTGACGGGTTTTGCGCGTTAAGCGCCGAGCTGATCCCGCGTGATCAAGTTGCAAACCCTAACCAACTGAGCCTCAAGTTGTTCGTCAACGGCGAACTGCGCCAGGAAAACTCGACGACCCATTGGGTGCGCGACATCCCGCAATTGATCGCCGAGATCAGCGAGTTCATGACCCTATACCCCGGCGATGTGCTGATCACCGGCACACCGGAGGGCCGCGTGGATGTGCAGCCTGGGGACCAGGTTGAGGTTGAAATCAACGGTATCGGTCGCCTGGCCAACACCGTGCAGGCGGAGGCACACGCATGAAACACGCTCGTATCCGTTTTGAAGGCGAAACCCATCACGTACAGGTAGAGGCTGATTGCAGCGTGCGCCTCAACGACGGCCGCCTGCTCGCCGAACAACAGGTGCAATGGCTGCCACCGGCCACCGGCAGCATGTTCGCCCTGGGCCTGAACTATGCCGACCACGCTGCCGAGCTGGCCTTCACACCGCCCACCGAACCGCTGGCATTTATCAAGTCGGTGGGCACCTACACCGGCCATCGCCAAGTCACTTGGCGCCCGGATAACGTTGCCTACATGCACTACGAGTGCGAGCTGGTGGCGGTCATCGGCAAGACCGCGCGCAACGTCAAGCGCGCGGATGCCCTGGACTACCTGGCCGGTTACACGGTGTGCAACGACTATGCGGTCCGCGACTACCTGGAAAACTACTACCGCCCCAACCTGCGCGTGAAAAACCGTGACGCCACCACCCCGGTCGGCCCGTGGATCGTCGATGTCGCGGACGTGCCCGACCCGAGCAACCTGACCCTGCGCACCTGGATCAACGGTGAACTGCGTCAGGAAGGCAGCACCCGCGACATGATTTTCGATATCCCCTACCTGATCGAGTACCTCTCCAGCTTCATGACCCTGCAACCCGGCGACATGATCGCCACCGGCACGCCCGAAGGCCTGGCCGATGTGGTGCCGGGCGATGAAGTGGTGGTGGAAGTCGAAGGCGTAGGTCGCCTGGTCAACCGAATTGTCAGCGAAGCGGAGTTTTTCTCCGCCCGTAAAGAGGCGTGAGCAGCATGATCAAACACTGGATCAACGGCCGTGAGGTCGAAAGCAAAGACACCTTCATCAACTACAACCCGGCCACCGGCGAAGCCATTGGCGAAGTCGCCAGCGGCGGCGCCGAGGAAGTTGCGCAGGCCGTTGCAGCCGCCAAAGAAGCCTTCCCGAAATGGGCCAACACCCCGGCCAAAGAACGCGCCCGGCTGATGCGCAAACTGGGTGAGTTGATCGAGCAGAACGTGCCGCGCCTGGCCGAGCTGGAAACCCTCGATACCGGCTTGCCGATCCACCAGACCAAGAACGTGCTGATCCCCCGCGCATCGCACAACTTTGATTTCTTCGCCGAAGTCTGCACGCGCATGGACGGCCACAGCTACCCGGTGGACGATCAGATGCTCAACTACACCCTCTACCAGCCGGTGGGCGTGTGCGGGTTGGTGTCGCCCTGGAACGTGCCGTTCATGACCGCCACCTGGAAGACCGCGCCGTGCCTGGCGCTGGGTAACACAGCAGTGCTGAAGATGTCCGAGCTGTCGCCGCTGACCGCCAATGAACTCGGGCGCCTGGCGGTGGAAGCCGGAATTCCCAACGGCGTGCTCAACGTAATCCAGGGCTACGGCGCCACCGCCGGTGATGCACTGGTGCGCCACCCGGACGTGCGCGCTATCTCCTTCACGGGCGGCACCGCCACCGGCAAGAAGATCATGCAAACCGCCGGGCTGAAAAAGTACTCGATGGAACTGGGCGGCAAGTCGCCGGTGCTGATCTTTGAAGACGCCGACCTTGAACGCGCCCTGGATGCCGCGCTGTTCACGATCTTTTCGCTGAACGGCGAACGCTGCACCGCCGGCAGCCGGGTCTTTATCCAGGAGAGTGTCTACCCGCAGTTTGTCGCCGAGTTTGCCGCACGCGCAAAACGCTTGATCGTCGGCGACCCGCAAGACCCGAAAACCCAGGTCGGCTCGATGATCACCCTGGCGCACTACGACAAGGTCACCGGCTACATCAAGATTGGCCTGGAAGAAGGCGCCACCTTGCTCGCCGGTGGCCTGGAACGCCCGGCCAATCTGCCCGCGCATTTGAGCAAAGGCCAGTTTATCCAGCCGACCGTATTTGCCGATGTGAACAACAAGATGCGCATCGCCCAGGAAGAAATCTTCGGCCCGGTGGTGTGCCTGATTCCATTCAAGGACGAGGCCGAGGCGCTGCAACTGGCCAACGACACCGAGTACGGCCTGGCCTCGTATATCTGGACCCAGGACATCGGCAAGGCCCATCGCCTGGCGCACGGAATTGAAGCCGGCATGGTATTTATCAACAGCCAGAACGTGCGCGACCTGCGTCAGCCGTTCGGCGGCGTCAAAGGCTCCGGTACCGGGCGCGAAGGCGGCCAGTACAGCTTTGAAGTGTTTGCCGAGATCAAGAACGTGTGCATTTCCATGGGCAGCCATCACATCCCGCG
The DNA here is from genome assembly GCF_044218855.1 of Pseudomonas sp. B19125. Classification (NCBI taxonomy): domain Bacteria; kingdom Pseudomonadati; phylum Pseudomonadota; class Gammaproteobacteria; order Pseudomonadales; family Pseudomonadaceae; genus Pseudomonas; species Pseudomonas sp. B19125. The sequence goes on along the minus strand of NZ_CP162589.1, from coordinate 2,726,250 downwards.
TTGGGGTGTGTAGCACCAGAGCAAGCCAGCTCCCAAAGGGGCCTCACTGGTATTACAAGAATAAGTACTCAGGAGAATGATCATGGGCGAAGTGGTTCTGGCAGCGAAGATCTGCCACGTACCGTCGATGTACCTGTCGGAGTTGCCCGGCAAACATCACGGCTGTCGCGAAGCGGCGATCGCCGGCCACAAGGAAATCGGTCGGCGCGCCCGCGAGCTGGGCGCCGACACCGCCGTGGTGTTCGACGTGCACTGGCTGGTCAACAGCGGCTATCACGTCAACTGTGGCGCGCAGTTCCAGGGCACCTACACCAGCAACGAGCTGCCGCACTTTATCAAGAACATGGAGTACGCCTACCCAGGCGACCCGCAATTGGGTGAGCTGATTGCCGCTGAAGCCAACCTCGCCGGCGTGCGCAGCATGGCCCATAACATCCCGAGCCTGGAGCTGGAATACGGCACCCTGGTGCCCATGCGCTACATGCACATGGGCGTGCCGGAGGATGAGAAATTCAAGGTCATCTCCATCGCGGCCTGGTGCGCCTGGCATCGCCTGGAGGACAGTTTCGCGTTTGGCGCCGCTGTGCGCCGGGCTATCGAAAAGAGTGATCGCAAGGTACTGGTGCTGGCTTCCGGTTCACTGTCCCACCGCTTTTCGGATGACCGCCAGGCCGAGGCGAATATCCATAACTGGACCCGTGAGTTCGACAAGCAAGTGGACCTGCACGTAGTGGAGATGTGGAAGCAAGGCCGCTTCGAGGAGTTCTGCGCGATGCTGCCCGACTACGCCGAACACTGCTTTGGCGAAGGCAAGATGCACGACACCGCCATGCTCCTGGGCCTGCTCGGGGGGCCGGACTATGCCAAGCCTGCCGAGATCATCACGCCGCCGTTCGGCAGTTCGGGCACCGGCCAGATCAACGCGATTTTCCCGCTGTAAACCTGGGAGAAAAACCATGCCGCATTTTATCGCCGAGTACACCGACAACATTGAGCAACAGGCCGATCTGCCCAGCCTGTTTGAAAAAGTCCATCACGTGCTGGGCGACACTGGCGTGTTCCCACTCGGCGGCATTCGCAGCCGTGGCGTGCGCCTGGACAGCTGGCGCATGGCTGACGGCAAGCACGACTACGCCTTTGTACACATGACCCTAAAAGTCGGCCATGGCCGCGACCTTGCCACCCGCCAGGCGGTGGCCGAAGCGCTGTTCGCGGTGATCACCGCACACTTTGCCCCGTTGCAAGCGCAACGCTTGCTGGCGCTGTCATTCGAGATGGTCGAGCTGCACCCGCAGCTCAATTTCAAGCAGAACAATGTGCATGCGTTCCTGAACAACCCGACGGGCTAAGCCCCGCCGCCCCTCTCACGGCCACTCAAACAAAAAGTACAACACCATGAGCACAGCCAATTCCACTGCCAGCCACGTGCTGGCTGAGCACGACCGCACCCATCGTTTAGTCACCTGGCGGCTAATGCCACTGTTGCTGGTGTGTTACCTGTTCGCCCATCTGGACCGCATCAACATCGGTTTTGCCAAAATGCAGATGAGCAGCGACCTGCACTTCAGCGACACGGTCTACGGCTTCGGCGCCGGGCTGTTTTTTATCGCCTACGCGCTGTTTGGCGTGCCAAGCAATATGGCCCTGGACCGGGTCGGGCCGAGGCGTTGGATAGCCAGCCTGATGGTGGTGTGGGGCCTGTTGTCCACCGGCATGTTGTGGGTCGAAAGTGCGCGTGGTTTCTACGTGTTGCGCTTTCTGCTGGGGGTGGCCGAGGCCGGTTTTTTCCCCGGCATTCTGGTGTTTCTCAACCGTTGGTACCCGGCACGCCGCCGCGCCCAGGTCACCGCACTGTTCGCGATTGCGGTGCCGATGGCCGGCGTGCTGGGCGGGCCGATTTCCGGCGCGATCCTGGAAAACTTCCATGATGTCGGCAGCCTGCGCGGCTGGCAGTGGATGTTCCTGATCGAAGGCGCGCCGGTGGTGCTGCTCGGTCTGGTGGTGCTCAAGTGGTTGCCGGATGGTTTTGATTCAGTGAGCTGGCTGACGGACGCGCAAAAGCAGCAACTGCGCACCCAACTCAGCAGCGAGGAACAGCGCAAGACCATCACTTCATTCGGCGGCATCCTGCGTGACCCGCAAGTGTGGCTGCTGGTGGCGGTGTACTTTGCGGTGATGTTGGCGGTCAACACCCTCGCCTTCTGGATGCCCACGCTGATCCACGGCGCCGGCATCGGCCGCGACAGCCAGGTCGGTCTGCTCAGCGCCGTACCCTACCTGGCCGGCTGCTTCTTCATGATCGGTTGCGGGCGCTCATCCGACCGCCATCGCGAACGCCGGTGGCACCTGTGTGTGCCACTGCAGATGGCCGCCGTCGGCATCGCCGTGGCGGGCCTGGCGCCGGGCAACCCGCTGCTGGTGATGGGCGGGCTGGTGGTCGCCGGCATGGGCGCCAGTGCCGCCTTGCCGATGTTCTGGCAGCTGCCGCCGGCGTTCCTCTCGACCACCACCCAAGCTGCCGGCATCGCCATGATCAGTTCGTTCGGCAGCATCGCCGCGTTCCTCGCGCCGTACCTGATCGGCTGGATGCGCGACGCGACCCAGAGCGCCAGCCTGGCGCTTTACGTACTCGCCCTGTTTATCGCCCTCGGCGGCCTGCTGGTGCTGCGCACCCACGCCGCCATCGTCAACCCACACTAGAGACCGTTGCCATGCTCGACTCCCAGCAAATCCTCGCCGCCGCCGCCCACCTGGACCGCGCCGAACGCAGCCGCGAACAGGTGCGCCAGTTTTCCCTCGACTACCCCGGCATCACCATTGAAGACGCCTACGCCATCCAGCGCGCCTGGGTGGCGCAAAAGATCCAGGACGGGCGCCGCTTGAAAGGCCACAAGATCGGCCTGACTTCGCGGGCCATGCAGGTCTCGTCGAACATCACCGAGCCCGATTTTGGCGCGCTGCTCGATGACATGTTTTTCGACGAAGGCAGCGACATTCCGTTCGAGCGTTTCATCGTGCCACGGGTGGAAGTGGAACTGGCCTTCATTCTCGGTAAACCGCTCAAAGGCCCGAACTGCACGGTGTTCGATGTGCTCGACGCCACCGAGTGGGTGATCCCGGCGCTGGAGATCATCGACGCGCGCATCCAACAGGTCGACCCGCAGACCAACGCTACCCGCAAGGTCTTCGACACTATCTCCGACAATGCCGCGAATGCCGGTGTGGTGCTGGGCGGCCGCGCCGTGCGGCCCACCGAGATCGACCTGCGCAAGGTGCCGGCGGTGCTGTACCGCAATGGCGTGATCGAAGAGTCCGGCGTGTCAGCGGCGGTGCTCAACCACCCGGCCAAGGGCGTGGCCTGGCTGGCCAACAAGCTGGCCGCGTACGACGTCACGCTACTGCCCGGGCAAGTGATCCTCGGTGGCTCATTCACCCGCCCGGTGGCGGCCCGCCCTGGCGATACCTTCCATGTCGACTACGACATGCTCGGGTCAATTGCCTGCCGTTTCGTTTGAGCCCTGGAGGTTAGCCATGAACATGCCCATCAACCGCTTCAAACAACGCTTGCGCAACGGCGAGGTGCAGATCGGCCTGTGGCTCGGCCTCGCCGATGCCTACTGCGCCGAACTGGCTGCCAACGCCGGTTTCGACTGGCTGCTGATCGACGGCGAACACGCGCCCAATCAGCTGCACAGCATGCTCGGCCAATTGCAGGCCATCGCACCCTACCCCAGCCAGGCGCTGATTCGCCCGGTCATCGGCGACAGCGCGCTGATCAAGCAACTGCTGGATATCGGCGCCCAGACCTTGCTGGTGCCGATGGTGGAAAGTGCCGCCCAGGCCCGCGAACTGGTGCGCGCCATGCGCTACCCGCCACAGGGCATTCGCGGGGTTGGCAGTGCGTTGGCGCGGGCGTCGCGCTGGAACAGCATTGCCTGTTACCTCGACCAGGCCGATGAGCAGATGTGCCTGTTGGTACAAATTGAGAGCCTTGAAGGCCTGGCCAATCTGGATGCGATTGCGGCGGTCGACGGCGTGGACGGTGTGTTTATCGGCCCGGCGGATTTGAGTGCGTCGATGGGGCATCGCGGTAATCCGGGGCACGTTGACGTGCAGGCAGCAATAGAAGATGCGATCAAGCGCATTGTGCAGGCGGGCAAGGCGGCGGGGATTCTCAGTGCCGATGAGGGTTTGGCGCGGCGTTATATCGAGCTGGGAGCGACGTTTGTAGCGGTGGGCGTGGATACCACCGTGTTGATGCGTGGGTTGCAGGCGTTGGCGGGGAAATTCAACGGCGCTCCCACTGCCAACCACACAGGCAGTGTGTACTGAGACACCTGTGGGAGCTGGCTTGCCCGCGATAGCATCAACTCGGTTTACCAGGCATACCGAGGTGTCCGCATCGCAGGCAAGCCAGCTCCCACATTTGGATGTGTGGTGATTCAGCGCTTGATGTTCTTCAGCTCATCCAGCAGCCCCAGCAGCGCCTCAAACTTGTCTGCACCAAACTGATCCTGCAAACGCTGGTAGTTGGCCTCCATGCACTGGCTCATCGACTCAAAGCTCGCCTTGCCCTTGTCGGCCAGGGTCACCAGTACACGGCGCTGGTCTTGCTCGGCCTTGCGGCGGTGCACCATGCCGGCGTTTTCCATGCGCACCAGCACGCCGGTCATGCTGGGTTTAAGGATGCAGGCCAGTTCCGCCAGCTGGTAAATCTCCAGCTCACCGTACTGTTCGAGGATGCGGATGATCCGCCATTGCTGTTCGGTCAGCCCGTGTTCATTCAGGGATGGGCGGAAAAAACTCATGGCGGCTTCGCGGGCTTGCAGCAGCGCCAGCGTCAAGGATTGTCGAGGTTTGGACATAGGGATCAGGGTCACGGGTTATTTAGTTAATAATTTAACGAAACTCTAGCATTCCCGGTCGCCCAGCGCGCTATAACTTGTTGGCAACAGCTGCCCGTGGCGCGCTGAATCAAAAGCCTGGGCACGCAGGGTCAAGACTTCCATCCCGCCAGGGTACCTAATGGAGGCATCCGCTTTAGAGCCTTCCTTCACCTTTTCAGGCTGCGCCATGATCAACATTGAAACCCCCACGTATTACACCGCAACCAAGAAGTACAACCTCGGCTTTCCCACGCTGGAACAGGATATCGACGCCGACGTCGTGGTGATCGGCGGCGGTTTCTCCGGCATCAATACCGCCCTTGAACTGGCGGAAAAAGGTATCACCAACATTGTTGTGCTGGAGGCGCGCTACCTGGGCTTTGGCGGCACCGGCCGCAATGGCGGGCAGATCATGGCGGGCATCGGCCATGACCTGGAGAAGATCAAGAAGGATGTGGGCGAAGACGGCCTGCGACAGGTCTTCGAGATCAGCGACCTGGGCGCCGACATCATCAAGAACCGCATTGCCAAGTACAACATCGACGCGGACTTCTGCCACGGCTACGGCTACATGGGCTTCAACGCCCGCCAGGAAAAAACCCTGCGCGCCTGGGAGAAAGACTTCAAGTCAATCAACAGCCAGCACGAGATTCGCTTCCTGGGTGGCTCCGACGTGCAGCAGATCATCGGTTCCAACGCCTACACCAGCGCCCTATTGCACATGGGCGGCGGGCATGTGCATTCGCTCAACCTGCTGCTGGGCGAGGCCACGGCGCTGGCGGGCCACGGTGTGCGGATTTTCGAGAACAGCCCGGCCCTGGACGTCAGCTATGGCGAGCGCATCACCGTGCGCACCGGGCGTGGTTCGGTGCGCGCGAGCAAGTTGCTGTGGGCCTGCGACAGCTTCCTCAACAAGCTCGAACCCGAGCTGCACCGCTCGACCATCAACACTTACGCGTTCCAGATGATGACCGAGCCGTTGTCAGAAGAGCTGATCCAGCGCATCAGCCCGATCCGCGGGGCCTACAGCGATATTCGCCCAGTGATCGACTACTACCGCGTGACCAATGAAAACCGCCTGCTGTTCGGCGCCGCGACACCCTTGGTCGAGCATATCCCCGGTGACCTCAAGGCCTGGAACCGCAACCTGATGCTGAAGATTTTCCCTTACCTCAAGGACGTGAAAATTGATCTGGCCTGGGGCGGCCCGATGGCGTGCAGCCCCAATCTGTTCCCACAGATAGGCACCTTGCCGGGACGCAGCAATGCGTTTTTCGTACAGGGCTATTCGGGCTTTGGCGTCACCCCCAGCCACATCATCTGCAAGGTCCTGGCCGAAGGTATGAGCGAAGGCTCGGCACGCTATGACCTGGTCAGTTCGATTCACCGCCCGACCATCATCGGCAAGGACGCGATCCGCCCTCTGTTGCTAACGGCGGGCAAATCCTGGCACCAACTTTCCGGCTACTGGAACGGGCGCCGCTAACCCCCTTTTTACTCATCAGGAGCAACTGCCATGACCCTTACCACCATCAAGCACAACGTCCAGCTGTCTGAACTCGATGCCTGGGGCACCGTGGCCGACCTCGGCTCCGAGATCCTTGCAGGCGAAGTGCGAGCCTTCGGCAAGATGACCTTCGGCGCGCCCACCGACCCGGTCAGCAGCGCATATTTTGGCACGACCCAGGGCAAGTTCCGCATGGTCTACCCGTTTGCCGAGCAGGCCACGGTGGTCAGCGGCGAAGTAGTGCTGACCGACGAATCCACCGGTCAATCGACGCGTTTCAAGGCCGGCGACAGCTGGTTCGTGACCAAGGGCACGCCCGTGCTGTGGGAAGTGGTCAGCGAGCATTTCGTCAAACACTACTTCGCCGTTGCCTGAGGAGGCCTCCCATGACGAGTTCCCCAGACTGGATCACCGTGGGCGCCCTGGCCGACGGTTTCGCTCCCCAAGCCTTTATACTGCCGAACCTGGCCGAGCTGGCCGGCAAGACCTTCACCCTGCACTTTGAAAATGGCTGGCAGATCGAGCACCGTTTCGCGCCGGAGCGCCTTGATTGGCACGCCGCCGACGGTCATTCCAGCGGCAGCGCAGCCTACCGCGCCACCTCGATTCGAGCGGGCCTGTACCTGGTCGACTTCATCAAGCATGAGGCTGGCCAAAGCTGGTCGATCAGCCTGGTGCTGGATACGCCGAATGCGTCCTTTACTGCCGTGATCGGGCGTATGCCGGACCCGGCAGAGACCCACGAAGGTCTCTACCACCGAGCCCTGGCCGGCAAACCGCTGACCTCGGTGCAGGTCGACTTCCTGCACGGCAGCCTCGACCGCCCGTGGCAGGACGGCCACTGCAAGCACGCGCCAACCGATGAGCTGGTGGGCCTGCGTAACCAATATCGCTACAGCCCCAGTGAGGTCTACGAGCACATCTACCTCAATGAGCGCTTCTACGCCTGGCAATGCTTGAAGGGCGTGGAGCAAGGCCTGTGCGACATCGACCGCTGCCATTACTACAAGATCGCCGAGCAGTTGTACCTGTTTGTGTGGCAGGAGAAGATTGTGCCCACCCTCGGACTGGTGTTGATCGACCTGCAACAGCACCGCAGCGACGGCAAGATCTTCGGCTATGCCGGGGCGTCGTTCGATGCGCTGTCGAACTTCCCGATCAGCTCGTATTGCCAGGTGCTTAACCGCACGGAGTACCCCCGTGACTGAGCCGCGCACGGTGGTGATCACCGGGGCCGGCACCGGCATCGGCGCCGCCTGCGCGCGCCTGTATGCCGAGCAAGGTGCGCAGCTGGTGTTGATCGGGCGGCGCCGTGAACCCTTGGAACAGGTGGCGCGCGACACCGGCGGCTTGATCCTGGTGGGCGATGCCGCCTGTCCTGGCACCTGGGACGGGTTTATCCGGCTGATCCATGAGCACTACGGGCGCCTCGATGTGCTGCTGGCCTGCGCCGGTGGCCATGGCTTGGGCAGCGCCACCCAGACCAGCTCCGCCACCTGGGAAGGCGCCCTGCGCAGCAACCTCGACAGCGCGTTCTACAGCGCCCGTGCCTGCTTGCCGTTGTTGCAGGCAAGTGCGGGCAACATCGTACTGATCGGCTCCATCGCCTCCTTGGCGGCGGGGCCGGAAGTCTGCGGCTACACCACCGCCAAGCATGCGCTACTGGGGCTAAACCGCTCGCTCGCGCGCGATTACGGGCCTCACGGTGTGCGGGTGAATGCCGTGTGCCCCGGCTGGGTAAAAACGCCCATGGCCGATGCGGAAATGCAGCCCTTGATGGACGCCTATGGCGATACCTTGCAGCAGGCCTATGCACGAGTTTGCGCCGACGTGCCACTGCGTCGGGCCGCCCAGCCCGAGGAAATTGCCAAGGTCTGCCGCTTCCTGGCGTCCAGCGATGCATCGATCATCACCGGGGCGACGATAGTGGCCGACGGCGGTTCAAGCATTGTTGATGTGCCGACCTTGGCGTTCACGCGCCTGGAGGCCAGCCATGCGCCGTGACCTGGATTTCCGCGGGCAAGTGGTGCTGGTAACTGGCGGCGCCCAGGGCATTGGATTGGGCATTGTCGACGCGTTTGCCCAACGTGGCGCGCAGGTGGTGATTGCCGATCGGATGTTGGCACAGGCCCAGGCTGTGGCCGCTGAGCTGTGTGCACAGGGTTATCGCGTGGAGGCCGTCGGAGTTGACCTGGCGGAGTCGGACGCGGTGTTTGCTTGCGTTCAGGGGCTGGCACGGGTGGATGTGCTGGTGCACAACGCCGGGTATTTTCCGTTGACGGCGTTTGACGACATTACCCCAGAGATTCTGCAGCGCACCTTGGCGGTGAACCTGTCGGCGTTGTTCTGGCTGACTCAGGCGGCGTTGCCGATGTTTCGTGAGCAAGGCCGTGGTTGCGTACTGGTGACGTCTTCAGTCACTGGCAATCGGGTGGGTTATCCGGGGCTCACTCACTATGCGGCGTCGAAAGCCGGGGTCAATGGTTTTATCCGCAATGCGGCGTTGGAATTGGCGTCGTTGAATGTGCGGGTCAATGGTGTGGAGCCGGGGATGATCGCTACGCCAGCGATGGGGAACCTGGGTGATGCTGCGTTGAATGACAGCATTGCCGGGCGCGTGCCGTTGGGGCGCCTGGGTTCGGCGCAGGATATTGCTGGGGCGATGGTGTTTCTGGCTTCGGATCTGGCGGGCTACATCACTGGCCAGACCTTAGTGGTGGATGGCGGTTCAACCCTGCCAGAAGTCTAAAACCCAATTCCAATGTGGGAGCTGGCTTGCCTGCGATACAGCCACCTCGGCGTGTCAGTCACACTGCGGTGATGCCATCGCAGGCAAACCAGCTCCCACACCAGCCCACAACGCATTTTCTTACGCCCCCACCGCCTGCAACCGGCTGGACCGGAAATCCTTGGGCGACAGCTCAAACTGCTTCTTGAACGATCGGCTGAAATGCGCCGAATCCGTAAACCCCCACTTATACGCAATCGACGTAATCGACTCACTGCGCAAAAACGGGTTAGTCAGGTCATCCGCACTGCGCTTGAGCCGCGCCCGCTGGATATAGCGGCACACACTGTCATCCTGTTCCTCAAACAACCGATACAAATGCCGCACCGAAATATTCAGCCGGTTGGCCAAACCCACCGGGCTCAGGCCGGGTTGGCTGAGCGACTCGTCAATCACCTTCTGCACATAGCTGCGCAGGTTATTGCCCTGCAACGTCGCCAGCCCTTCGCGGCACTCGTCACCCTGCTCCAGCGCCGAACCCAACAGCGACACAAACGCCGTCTGCAGCGCCGCCACTTCGCCCGCCCCATCGGCCGTATCGTCCTTGCACAGCTGGTCCATCAACACATGCAACATGCGCCCACAGGCCTTGGTCGAAGAAATTTTGCCAAACGCGCGCGACTCCCCGCCCAAGTGCTTGCACACCTCAGGCCGCGACAGCGACAGCGACGCGTGTTCGATCAAGCCAAAAGGGGTAATCTCGATGGAGCCCACCGAGTCCATCAACAGCATCTCGCCAGGCGCCAGTTGCAGGATCTGGCCGTTCTGCACAATTTGCGAATAACCGCTGCGCTGGCTGACCAGGAAACACTCCTGGTCGTTGTCGTGGTCGGCATGGTGCGTGGGGCGCTTGATCAGCCCGGCATTGGTGCGCAGGATCGCCAGGCCACGGGGCAAGTTGTTGATCTCGCCGATAAACAGCGAGCGGTTGAAGGCCAGTTCCGTGTCGAAGTGCCCACACGCAGCGCGCAGTTCGTGGTTCCAGCTGTCCAGCCCGTCGTGTGCCTGCTGTTGGATGCTCATGGGGTGCCTCCGCAATGGCTTGTTCTTGTTGTTCTGCTGCAATAGTTAACATGTTATCTATATGCGCGCAACAACTACCGGTTTACCCTTGCAGAAGCACTATTGATGCCAATCAGAGGTTCGACAACACCCGTTGCAGCCCCACCAGTGTCACCAGCAAATGCTCGCTCTGCACAGGGCTCAGGGCAATGTAACGCCGAAACGCCGGCAGGCGATTGACCACCTCGCTGCCGCCCATATGTTCCAGGCGCACACACCATTGCTGGTCCTGCAACTCGATACGCAGGCGCTTGAAATCCAGCGGCATCAAAGCCCGAAACAACGCCTCATCCGCCAGCAAACGCGCCTGCAATTCACGGCCCAGCGCCTGGTTGCCTGCACGCCGGCGTACACGCACGCCAGTGCGCCGAATCGCGCCGCCATGGTGCACCGCAAAACTGCCCGTGCCTCCTGTCGTCGCAGGCACATGCAGCACGAACTCGGTCATGACCAGGTGCATCAGCAACTGCGATTCGGCGCGTTCGACAATCTCGAACGCCACACCCTCCACTTCCAGTGTCGCCAGCCCCAAATTGCGCCGCAGACGCTCCAGCGTTACCCCAGGCCGATAGCCGGAAGGCGCACGATCCGCGCGAAACAGCTCAAACAGCTTTTGCCGCAAAGTCGCTATAACCTTCATGGGAATGCCCCGGTTCATTGCCGAATTCCTTGGCCAGCACCTCCTCCACGGAGGCCGGCTTGAAGGGGTTGACCTTCTGCACCACGAGGGTCCAGAACAACGCATAGGCGGCGGTGATCGCCAGCATCACGCCGAACGGCACGTAGATATCCGCCGGGTTCATGCCCGGCGGTGTGATAAACCACATGCCCAGCAAGATGCCGATGCTCGAGACGATCTGCGGCAGCGGGAACCACGGCGAACGGTAGGCCCGTGGCAAATCCGGGCGACGAATGCGCAGGCTCACCACCGACACCGTTACCAGCAGATAAGCGAAACTCCAGGCACACACCGCCGCCAGCACCAGGTGCATGATGTTGTCGGTGTTGCCGCCCAGGTACAGCGCGTGCAGACACGGAATCAGCATCGCCACCAGGATGCACAGCAGCGGTGTTTTAAAGCGCGGGTGCAGGTAGGTAAAGACCTTGGGCAATGCACCATCCACCGCCATGCCGTAGAGAATCCGCGGCACACCGGCCATCAGGGTATTGATGGTCGCCGCGCCGGCAAACAGGAAGCCGATGCCCAGCCACAGCGGGCCGACCTGCCCCATCACCTGCTCGGCGAACTTGGGGATGGCCATGGGTGTGTCCAGCAGGTGCACGCCCGACGCAGCGTCCAGCACCACGTTTTCCACTTGGCGCTTCATTGCAGCGCCGTAGATGAACATGCACGTGGCCACGCCCACCAGCCCGAGCATCATCGCCCGGGGCATGACCTTGGCCGATTGGCGCAGGTCTGGCGCCAGCGGCGTGACGAACTCGCAGCCGACGAACATGAACATCGCCATACCCACCAGGGACAGCACGGTGATCATGTCGGTGCCGACCAATGACACGCCGAACCAGCCGTCCAACTGCACCGCTGGCGCGGCGATCAGGCCAAGCACGCCGAACACCATCAAGGTGGTCCACATGCCAAAGGTGAGGATGATTTCTGCCCGGCCGAAAGCGCTGACACCAAAGGCATTCAGCACCCCGAAAACAACCACGAAGCCCACGCCCAGCAGCCAGGAACCGCCAGCGGACTCGGCCAAGGTATTGAGGTGCTCGAAGTTCACCAAGGCCATGACGCCGGCTAGAATGGTTTCGGCGGTGCCGGCAAACACGTGCACGATCAGGTAGGCCGACAAGGTGCCGGTGATCGCAAAAAACCGCCCCATGCCGCAGTTGATGTAGTCGTACACCGAGCCGGTGGTGGGCAGGATCGAGGCGGCTTCGGCGAAAGTGGTGGCCTGGGCCAGCATCATCACCACGGCGATCAGCATCGCCAGGGCAAACGCGCTGCCGCCGATGCCGAAGCCCATGGTGGCGGTGAGGATCACCGGGCTGGCCATGATCAGGCCAATGGTACTGGCCAAGGCGGTGGGAAAACCTACCGTGCCCCGGTTGAGGTGCGCGGTGAGTCGGTCATTGATCGACATAATGGGGTCCTCGAAAGCGTTTTTTTAATGTGCCAGCACTGTGCGCCCCACCCAAGTTGGTCGTCTTGCCCCTGTCTGCCGCCGGTTTTGTTGCTGCCTGCCACGGCGTATTGCCTGGCGGCCAGGGTCAATTCCCTGGCACGCAAATGAAAGACTTGCGCCTGCAGCGCTCGCCCTAATGCGCCCTCACTCTTAACCAAGCTGGGGACAATAACAATGGAGCACACACTGAAAAACCGTCGCTTGCGCCAGGCGGTAGGGCTGGGCATCGCGTTGCTGGTCGGCAAGGTTCAAGCCATCGAGCTGTACAGCGATGCCGACACCAGGGTCACCGGTAACTTCCTCGCCGTGTACGGCATGTTCAATAGCCCGAAAAACTACGACGGGCGCAGCGGCGGCTCGACCTGGCGTGAGGCGTTCATTAAGTACGGCCTGAGCGTCGAGCAAAACCTGGGCAACTTTGGCGGCGTGTACGGCACCGCCAACCTGGTGAGTTCCGGCACCTGGGGCGATGGCGATGCGTCCGGGGTCACCAACGGCACCGAGCGCACCACCAAATTCGACGAAGCCTTCGCCGGCTGGCGCTCCGGTGACCTGTTTCCGGCGCTGGGCAAGGATGGCGTCGACCTGTCCTTCGGGCGGCAAATCATCACGCTGGGGGACGGTTTTATCATCAACGACGACGGCCCCAACCTGGGCAAGGGCGTGGGCGATGGCGAGTTCAATCGCGGCGGTGCCTACTACATTGCTGCGCGCCACGCGTTCGACAAGGCGGCGGTGATCCGCCTGGGCGGCAAGGACGGCGTGCACGGCAGCCTGATGTGGCTCAAGTCCGACAACCCGGCGCAAGCCATGACCGAAATGGCCATCAGCACCCTCGATTACAGCGCCGCGCCGGGCACCTTGGGCCTGACTTATATTCACGGCATTGACGTGGATGAGCGCTACGCCACTGACCTGCAACGCCAGCGCAAGGGCATGAACCTCTATAGCCTGCGCGGCAGCGGCAATGCCGGTATCGATAACGCGCACTTTGCCTTTGAACTGGCGCGTCAGGACCGCCGCGACAGCCAGCAAAACGCCGGTTACGCCGAGGCCGGCTACACCTTCGCTGGCTTGCCGTGGTCACCCGACCTGACCTATCGCTATGCGCGCTACTCAAGAAACTGGGACGGCATGTTCTCAGGCTTCAATCGCGGCTACGGTACCTGGGTTCAGGGCGAAGTGGCGGGCAACTATTCCGGCCCCTACAACAGCAACACGGGGGTGCAGCACGTGGCGTTCAAGCTCAAGCCACTGGACAACCTGACCCTCGGCGCGTTGTTTTTTGACTACAGCACCGTCAGCACCCGTGGCCAGCTCAACCTGGATGGCCGTGAGCTGGACCTGTACGCCGAGTGGGCGGTCAACGAGCACCTGATCATTACGCCGCTGATGGGCCTGTACAAGCCCAACAAGGATGCCGAAACCGGCGGCAACCAGGTCGTCGGTAACGGCACCAATGTCTACAGTCAGTTGGTGGTTGCCGTACCGTTTTGAAGCCCTTCGGGCGCGCACGGACGCAGCGCCTGAACCTCTGCGTAAGCGCCTTGGTGATAAAGCAACGGCGCACGCCCGAAGTCATCAAAGGCCACTACCTTGCCGATCATGATCCAGTGATCGCCACCGTCGATCTGCTGGTATTTCTCGCAATGAAAGCGCGCCGAGCAGTCGGCGAACACGGGCGAGCCACCCTCGCCCGGTTCGTATTCGATCAAGGCGAAACGGTCTTCACGCGGGCGCGCAAAGTTATTCGACAGGTGCACTTGGTCGGCAGCCAGTACATTCACGGCAAAGTGGCTGGCCTCCTCGAACACCTCGTGACTGCTGGAGCGTTTGTCGATGCTCCACAGCACCAGCGGCGGGTCGAGAGACACCGAGTTGAAACTGTTGGCAGTCACACCGACCTTACGCCCGGAGGCGGTGGCGGCGGTGACCACGGTCACACCGGTGGCAAAATTGCCCAGGGCGCGACGAAAGGCGCGTGGGTCGAAAAGGCTGCTGTCAGACATGCAAGACTCCCGGACGGCGGCTAAACGGCCGCCCTGATTAGTGTGGTGGCAAACCCGTCAGACCATGCTCGGGTCAGGTTCCAGGCCCATCAGCTCGCGGCCGAGGATCTGCGCACAAACGTCGTAGTCGGTGTAGGCATGTGCGCCGGTCATATGGGAATCGCGGAATAGGCGCTGCATCTCGTTATGCTCGAACCAGGCATTGCCGCCTGCTGCCGCAAACAGACGGTCCACCGCCTCGATGCACATTTTGGTCGCGTAGGCCTGATTGGTGCGCCAGAACGCCAGGGTTTCGCGGCTGGGATATTGGTGCGCGGCGCTGTGCTCGGCATGTTCCTGCCAGGTCTTCTCCAGGAAGGCGCGAGCGGCGGCGACCTGATGGGTGGACTCGGCCAGGCGCATCAAGGCCGGGGTCGCCGCGCCCACGGCAGCGCCGGTGTAGGCGCGCACGCGGGTTTTGGTTTTTTCGCGGAACACCTCCAACATGCGCTCGGCCACGCCCAGGCTCACGGTGGAGAACCCGCTGGCGAAATACGGCCGGTACGGCGCGTAGAAAATCTTGCTGTCGGGGTAGAGGCCAAAGCCTGCGGATTTGCCTTCCATCATGTCCTTGGCTTTCTGGATACGATGCTCGGGCACCCAGGCACGGTCGATGATCAAGGTCTTGGTGCCGCTGCCTTTCATGCCGGCGGCGTACCAGTCGTCACGGATCTGGTAGTCGCTGCGCGGCAGCACGGCGAAGCAGTAATCCTGGTTGCCTTCGGCGTTCTGGCGACGGCAGCCGACAATCGCCCACTCGCCATGGTCGCAACCACTGCTCCAACCCATCTCACCGCTGAAATACACGCCGCCCTCGCCCTCGGTGACACGCCCGAAGGGCGCAATACTGCTGCTGGCGGTGGCGTCGGGGTTCGCACCCCAGATTTCTTGCTGCAACTGTACGCTGAACAACGCTAACTGATGGCTGTGAGTACACAGCAAACTCATGGCCCAGGCAGTGCTGGCGCAGCTGCCGGCGAGCAAGGCGATGCAGTCGGCGAACTCGGGCAGCGAGAGTTCCAGGCCGCCAAAGGCTTTGGGCTGAAAGGCACGGTGCAGGCCGATACTTTTGAGCCAGGCGATATTTTCATCCGGCACTTGGCGCAGTTGTTCGGCACGTGCGGTATTCGCGGCAATGGCAGGCAAGAGAGGTTTGAGGTCTTCGAGCAGCGGGTTTGGCTTTTTCATGGATAGCCCTGCTTATTATTGGAAGTCCGGCAGGCGCTCCGAGGTCAAGAGCGGCGCTGGATGCAGGCCCAGTATCGGCCGCGGGGCAGCGGCGCAACATGCACATTCGGCAGGCAAGGTTGTACTTTTCACAAGCACGGCAGGCACAGGCATAAAACCTGGCAGGCACAGTCAAGCCGCCTCCAGGAGGGTTGGTTACCCTCGAGTTTTCCTTTGTGAACTGCCAGGAACCTGCCATGAGTGATATTGCGCTGCTGCCCCACGTCGAAACTTTTTTACGTCGCCAACATGGGCTGTTTATCGACGGCGTCAGCGTGCGCAGCCACGCCAGCCAGACGCTGACAGTGACCAACCCGGCAACCGGCCAGGTGATCGCAGAGGTTGCCGATGCGGACGTGGCGGATATCGACGCGGCGGTGGCTTCTGCCAATCGGGGTTTTAAGCAGTGGTCCCAGGCCGCACCCGCCACTCGCGGGAATGTGCTGCTCAAACTGGCCGATCTGTTGGAGCAAAACCGCGAAGAACTGGCGCAGATCGAAACCTGCCAGTCGGGCAAGATCATCCAGATTTCCCGAGCATTCGAGGTCGACCAGGCGACGCACTTTTTGCGCTACTACGCCGGTTGGGCCACCAAGATCAGCGGCCAGACGCTCACGCCATCGCTGCCCTCCTTCAATGGCGAGCGCTACACCGCCTTTACCCTGCGTGAACCGGTGGGCGTGGTGGTGGGCATCGTGCCGTGGAATTTCTCGACCATGATCGCCATCTGGAAACTCGCCTCGGCGCTGGTCACCGGTTGCAGCATCATCATCAAGCCCAGCGAATTCACGCCGCTGACGATCCTGCGCATCGCTGAACTGGCGATCGACGCCGGGTTGCCTGCCGGTGTGCTCAACGTGCTGACGGGCGGCGGCCATGTCGGCAAAGGCCTGGTGGAGCATCCGGGCACCCACAAGGTATCGTTCACCGGCTCCGTGCCCACTGGCATCGCCGTCGGCCGCAGCGCCATGGGCGCAGGCCTGACCCGCGCAACCCTGGAGCTGGGCGGCAAAAATGCCGCCGGATTCCTGCGCGATATGGACGTGGACAAAGCCGTGGGCGGCATCATCGAAGCCGGTTTTTTACACTCCGGGCAAATCTGCGCGGCGGCCGAACGCTTTTTCGTGCATCGCTCGCAGATCGACGCCGTGCTCGACACGCTCAGCCAGCGCCTCAGCGCCCTTAACATCGGCTCGCCCCTGGACGAACGCACCGAATTCGGCCCGGTGACTCACCGGCAGCACCAGCAAAAACTGCTCGGCTACATCAATCAGGCCCGCGCCGAAAAAAACACAATCATTCACGGTGGCAACCTGATCGAGCGCCCCGGCTCCTACTTCGAACCCACCGTGATCCTGGCCAATAGCATCAACGACACTCTGCTCAACGAAGAAACCTTCGGCCCCATCGCCACCTTCCTGCCCTACGACAGCGAAGACGAACTGCTGGCACTGATGAACAACGGCCCTTATGGGTTGAGCGCCAGCCTGTGGACCAACGACCTCGGCAAGGCGCTGCGCATGATCCCGGCCGTCAATGCCGGCACTGTGTGGGTGAACATGCACACCCTGCTCGACCCGGCGGTGCCGTTTGGAGGCAATCGGTCTTCGGGGGTTGGGCGCGAGTTTGGCAGTGCGTTTATCGAGGATTACACCGAGCTTAAGTCGGTGATGATTCGGTACTGATTACACATGCTGTAAACACTACCTCCCACAGAAGTTACCAACCGCCCATCGCCAGGCTATGCGGCGAAAACTCCGCAAACTGCCAGCGCAGCGCCAATGCCGCCGGGCGGCGTACTACCTGCTCCACGGTCACTGTCCACAGCCGTTGGGCGCCCTCGAACCTGGCCACCTCAGGCCCGTCGAGGATCAGCGAAGTGCGCCCGGCAACCTGCAACACATCGCCCGACTCAAAATCAATAAACAGCAACCCCGCCACCGGGTTGAGCTGCAAATTGCCCAAGGTATTGAAGAACAGGTTGCCGGCAAAATCCGGGATGGTCAGCACGTCACCCTCAACCCGCACAAACCCCGTATTACCGCCTCTGTGTGAAACGTCCACCGAGCGTGCGCCATCCACGTCGGCGTAGCTGGCGACGAAGAAAGTGTCGGCGCTGCGGATCAACATTTGTGCCGCAGCGTCCAGGCCGTTGAGGCGCTCGACCGTGGTGCCGGGCTTGCGGGCGATGCCGTCGACGGGCCGCAACTGGATGTATTTGGGGCAGTTGCCATAGGTGTGCACCACATCGACCGAAAAACCTTCGTGGTCCAAACCACCGATGCGGCCGTTCATGCGGTTGCGGCGCCGGGTGTTTAGGTCAATGCCGAGCAAACCCACGCTGGCACCTAAGTGCAAGGCGCCAAGCGCCGGGTCGCTTTTGGACGGCAAACTGTCGATCTGCAAGGTGTGTGGGTCGGGTGAATGCGCAAAGCCCGGCGCGCCTTCAAGCATGGTCGCCCAGGGAATGCCCTGGGGATCCACTACGCCGAGCATCAGGTAGGGCAACAGCGGGTAGAAGTCGCGATGCTGCTCCGGCAAGTGATCGCGAATCACCTTGAGCCCGACCACGGCCATGCGCTCAGCCGCGCCAGCGCTTGCTTGCAGGTGCCGTTCGCCGGCATGCCAGGGAGATTGTTCGACTGGGTTCATGTTGAGCACCTCAGGTTGGATGCGCCCATGCTGCGCCCCACCTGCCAACGTGAGAATGCCCACACTTGGCAATCCACTATTTCACCGACTGAAATGCCGGATGCTCACGCAGCGCCGCCACACAGTGGTCGACAAAACTGCGTACGCGCATCGGTGCGTTGCGGCCCTCGCGGTACACCACATGCACCGGCAACGGCGGCTGTTCAAAGTCAGGCAACACACGGCGCAACTGGCCGCTCTGCAGGTGCTGGTGCAGCGGGTAACTCACGCAACGAATCACCCCCGCACCCTGCACCGCCGCGTTGATTGCACCTTGCACGCTGGCACAGCTCAAACGCGCGCGGGCCTTGAGCTGCAAGCCTTGAAAATCCCAGGCCACCGGGTCGGCACTGGCAATCAGCCGATGCTTTTTAAGCTCGCTCGGATGTCGGGGTTCGCCATGGGCGGCGAGGTAATCGGGGCTGGCGCAGAGGATATGCCGCACCTGCCCCACCGGCCGAGCGATCAGCGATGAATTGGGCAATTCGCCGACCAGGATCGCCACATCCAGCCCCTCTTCGTGCAGGTTCGGGTAGTAGTCGTGGTAGCGCGCCACCAGGCGGACGTCGGGGTAGTTGTCCATATAGCTGGCCAATACCGGCGCCATCACATAACGGCTGAACAGAAACGGCAAGAACACCTGCAAATTGCCCTGGGCCTGCACGTGCAAGCCCTTGGCCGAAGCCTCGGCGGTATCGACGGCTGCCAGCAACCGCACGCAATCGGCCAGATAGGCGCTGCCCGCTTCGGTCAGGCTCACGCCGCGTGTGCTGCGTTGCAACAACGGCACCCGCAGGCGGGCTTCCAGGCGAGCAACCGCACGGATCAGGGTCGGGCCGGAAACCTGGGCCTGGCGCGCCGCCGAAGCCAGGCTGGGCTGATCAGCCAGCGCTGCAAACAGCTGCATGTCGCGATAGCGTTCCATCAGCCGCGGCGCTTCATCGCCGGGTTCAGGGCAGCGTCCTGCCCGAGGCGATGGGTGAGGAAGTCCACAAAGGTGTGGACCTTGGCCGGTACGCGGCCGCTTTTCTGGAACACCACCTGGATCGGCAGCGGTGGCGGTTCAAAAGCCTCCAGCACAACCTCCAACTCCCCCGCCGCCACCGCTGCCGCGACCTGATAAGACAGCACCCGCGTCATGCCCCAACCCAGGCGCGCCAGGTTGATCGCCGCATTATTTGCCGTGACCACCAGACGCGGCTCGATGGGCACCGTCAACGGCTGCCCGGCGTCGACGAACGCCCATTCACTTACCAACTGGCTGGAGGATGACGTGACGATCTTGGCTTCACGCAACTGCTCAGGCCGTTGCGGCCGACCGTGCTGGTCGAGGTAACCGGGCGATGCACACACCACCCGGCGCACTTCCCCGACCTTTATGGCCTGCTGTCCAAGTTCTTGCAGATGACCGATACGCACGGCCACATCGACGCCTTCGTCGGTCATGTTAACCACACGGTCGACCAGTAAGGCGGTGATATTTACCAAGGGAAAGCGGTCCAGGTAATCCCCCAGCACCGGCGCCACATACAGCTCGCCGAACAGCACCGGCGCGGTCACCGTCAGGTGGCCGCCGGGGATGGAGTAGCTGCCCGCCGCCGCTTCCTCGGCTTCATCGAGCTCGGCCAGGATGCGTCGGCAATCTTCCAGGTAACGTTGGCCGGCTTCGGTCAGGTGCAGGCTGCGGGTGGTGCGTGCCAGCAACTGCGTGCCGATACGCTGTTCCATGGCGGCAATCGCTCGGGTCACGCTGGGCGGCGAGGTTTTCAGGCGCCGCGCAGCGGCAGCGAAGCCCTCCTCCTCGGCCACCGCCAGGAATACCTGCATCTCATGAAATCGATCCATCGGCACGCCTTCTCATTAGCTGAAAAACTACTTACCTGTGGCGAGGGAGCTTGCTCCCGCTGGGGCGCGCAGCGACCCCCAAAAAAATGACCGCGTATTGCCTGAATCAATGCGCTGCCCTTATTGGGGCTGCTGCGCAGCCCAGCGGGAGCAAGCTCCCTCGCCACAGGGGGTTTACGTTACTTTGCTTGCAGACCCACGGCGCTGCGCGGCATGCCGACAAACCCCGGCAACGCCTCGATGCGAGCAAGCCAGGCACGCACTTGAGGGTAGTCGGCCAACGACACATTGCCTTCCGGCGCGTGGGCCACGTAGGTGTAGAACGCCACATCGGCGATGCTCGGCTGCTCACCGACCAAAAAGCGGCTTTGGCTCAGTTGTTCGTCCACCAGCTTGAGCAGCGCATGGGAACGGCTGATGGCCGCGACGGTATCGACTTCGGCACCAAACACCACCGCCAACCGCGCAGCAGCGGGCCCGGCGTGCAGTTGGCCGGCAGCCGCCGACAACCAGCGCTGCACGCGAGCCTGGCCGACAGGGTCGCTCGGCAGCCACTGGCCGTTGCCATATTGGTTGGCGAGGTACACCAGAATCGCGTTGGAGTCGGCCAACACCGTGCCGTTATCGTCAATCACCGGCACCTGGCCAAAGCGGTTGAGGTGGGCGATAAAGTCCGGCGCTTTTTGCGCGCCTTGCTTGAGGTCGACCAGGATAAATTCACTGGGCAAGCCCAGCAACGACAACATCAGCTCGACCCGGTGGGAGTGGCCGGACAAGGGGAAACCATAAAGCTTGATCGCAGGCTGGGACATGAGAGGCTCCAAAAGTGGGGGTGTTGACGCCACACATACTCCACCGCTGCCCTGATCGATGGAATCACCAGACTTTACAATCGAGCATTTCACTCGATGAAACAATCACTCGCCAAACAATTCCACGATCAGGTTGAACAAGGTGGTCTTCACCGCACTGTCCAACTCGGTCCAGGCCAACCCCGTGGTGGCCTGAAACCCACCCAATTGCAAAGGCCGCGACACGCAATTGACTGGCAACGCCCGCGCCGCCTGCTGCGGCAACACGCCGATGCCCAACCCGGCGGAGACCAGCGCGAGCATGGTGGTGAACTCACCCAGTTCGCTGGCGATGTCCAAGGGCATGCCGACGGCCTGGATAAACTCATCGTAGAACCCCGGCGCGTAACGCCTGGCGAGGATATACACCGGCCACGTGAGCAGGTCGGCAGGCTGGATGGACTCCAGGGCGGCCAAAGGGTGGTCCATCGGCAGCGCCACGCAGAAACTCTCACGCAAGACCGCACGGGTCTGCACGCCGGGGTGGGCGGCCGGCAGGCGCATCAGGCCGAAATCCAGCTGGCCATTCTTTAACGCGGCGGCTTGGTCGGGGCCGGGCATGTCCTTGAGTTCCAGTTCGATACGCGGGTAACGCTGATGCACCGCGCGGATCAGTTGCGGCAGCAATTGCGGCAATACCGAGGACACAAACCCCAGGCGCACCCGGCCGATTTCACCGCGGTTGGATGCCCGCGCCGCCTCTGCCGCCCGAGCGGCCTGGTGCAAGGTGGCCTGGGCCTCAGGCAAGAACGCCCGCCCCGCTTCGGTGAGTGTGACCGAGTGGCGGTTACGATCCAGCAGGCGCACGCCCAAGCCGCTTTCCAGCAGCTTGATCTGCATGCTCAGCGCCGGTTGCACGATCGACAGCTGCGCCGCTGCCCGACCGAAATGCAGCTCCTGGGCGAGC
Source organism: Pseudomonas sp. B19125 (assembly GCF_044218855.1). Lineage (NCBI taxonomy): Bacteria > Pseudomonadati > Pseudomonadota > Gammaproteobacteria > Pseudomonadales > Pseudomonadaceae > Pseudomonas > Pseudomonas sp. B19125. Next base: position 2,704,294 of record NZ_CP162589.1, on the reverse strand, counting down.
ACCACGAAGGCGCGCAAATGCTTCAACTCCATTAAATTCTCTCAGCCATTAGAAACGGTTATCACAAACGGTGATCACCCGATCACAAATGAAAATTGGACGCTGCCCAGCGCCTGGGGTGAAGTAAGCCCAATTCATACACGATATGACGGGGCGTGGCCTATAACAATCCGAACACGGACCCCACGTATCTGCTGCGGGTCGCGCTGATCACGATTATCGGATAGATATTGTTGATCACCCACCTCAAGGTCCATCCCTTTGTCGCCCTGGAGTTCATCATGCTGCTGTCGTTGGTAGTGTGAAGCGTTAGGAGAGGTAGCCATGCAAAGCGTTCTAGACAACTTCCGCCTTGATGGCCGGCTGGCGCTGGTCACCGGCTCCAGTGCCGGTATCGGCCTGGCAATTGCCCGTGGCCTGGCCCAGGCCGGGGCGCAGGTGGTGCTCAACGGGCGCAACCGCAGCACCTTGCGCGATGCGGCGGCGCTGCTGGCGGCCGAAGGGTTGACGGTGCACACCCAGGCGTTTGACGTGACCGACAGCACGGCGATCCAAGCCGCCGTGGCGGACATCGAAGCGCGCCTCGGCCCGCTGGAGATCCTGGTGAACAACGCCGGCATGCAACGGCGTGGGCCGCTGGAGGACTACAGCGAGCAGCACTGGCGCGAGTTGATCAGCACCAATCTGGACAGCGCCTTTCTGGTTGGCCAGGCCGTGGCGCGGGCGATGATCCCGCGCAAGCGCGGGCGCATTATCAATATTTGTTCGGTGCAAAGTGAGCTGGGCCGCCCCGGCATCGCGCCGTATGCGGCCAGCAAAGGCGCGCTGAAGATGCTCACCAAGGGCATGGCCATCGATTGGGGCCCGCATGGGTTGACGGTCAATGGCATCGGCCCCGGTTATTTCAAGACGGAGTTGAACGCCAACCTGGTGGCCAACCCCGAGTTCAGCGACTGGCTGGTGCAACGCACACCGAGTCGCCGCTGGGGCGACGTGGCCGAACTGGCCGGTGCCGCCGTGTTCCTTGCCAGTGACGCTGCCAGCTTCGTCAACGGCCATATTCTGTACGTCGACGGTGGTATCACCGCGTCGCTGTAAACCGGAGAACTGTATGCACGCTATCGTTTGTCACGCCTCCAAAGACCTGCGGGTCGACCCCCAGGACGAACCGCAACCCCTCGCCCCCGATCAACTGCGCGTGCGCATTGCGCGTGGCGGCATCTGCGGTTCGGACCTGCATTACTACCAGCACGGCGGCTTCGGCACCGTGCGCCTGCGCGAGCCGATGGTGCTCGGCCACGAAGTGTCAGCGGTGATTGATGCCGTGGGTGCGGACGCCGGGCTGTTCAAGGTCGGCCAGCGCATCAGCGTATCGCCCTCGCGCCCGTGCGGCGGTTGCCGCTACTGCCATCAAGGCCTGCCGAATCACTGCCTGAATATGCGTTTCTACGGCAGTGCGATGCCGTTTCCGCATATTCAGGGCGCGTTTCGCCAGAGCCTGGTGATCGAGACGCATCAGGCACATCGGCTGGCCGACCACGTGAGCCTGGCCGAAGGTGCGCTGGCCGAGCCGCTGTCGGTGGGCCTACACGCGATTCAACGCGCCGGCGCGGTGTTCGGCAAACGCGTGCTGGTGACCGGCTGCGGCCCGATCGGCAACCTGCTGATTGGCAGTTTGCGGGCTGCCGGGGCGGGTAAAATCGTCGCCGTGGACCTGTCTGCCAGCGCCCTCGCCTGCGCCGAAAAAATGGGCGCCACGCGCACCCACAACATTGCCGACGGCGCGGAGGCACTCAAGCGCTACACCGCCGAAAAGGGCTATTTCGAGGTGATGTTCGAAGTCTCCGGAAGCGCCCAGGCCTTGCGCAATGGCCTGGAATGCATCGCGCCACGGGGTGTGCTGGTGACAGTCGGACTCGGCGGCGATGTGTCGTTGCCATTGAACCTGCTGGTGAGCCGCGAGATCGACTTGCGCGGCACCTTCCGCTTTCACAGCGAGTTTGCCCAGGCGGTGGATTTGCTCAATCGCGGTATCATTGATGTGAAACCGGTGATCTCCCACACCGTGCCGTTTGAACAGGCGGTGCTGGCGTTTGAACTGGCGGCGGACAAGACCCAGGCGATGAAAGTGGTGCTGGATTTTGGTGTGACTGACTGAGCTTGATTCAGCGTTGTGGCGGCCTTCTGGCAGGACGGGGCCCGGTCAAATGTGGGAGCTGGCTTGCCTGCGATTGCATCACCTCCGTGTACCTGATGTACCGAGGTGCCCGTATCGCAGGCAAGCCAGCTCCCACAGAAAAGCGCCATGTGGGTTGAGCAGCGGGCATCAGGTGACGGAACGGCCAGACCAGCACCTGAGGTTCAAGCGCGCTCTTCAAGCCGATCGCGCAAAAACCGATGGCTGTTGGAAAACAACCGACGGTAGGTGAGCAGCACCGCACCTACCGTGCCCAAGGCCGAGGACGCGGCGATCAGAAACATGATCACGATCTGGTAACGCACCGCGTCCACCGGGCTTTCGCCGGCCAGTACCTGGCCGGTCATCATGCCGGGCAGGCTGACGATGCCGACCACGGTCATCTGGTTCAGCGTCGGGATCATCCCGGCGCGCACGGCCTGGCGGATCGCCTCCTGGGCGGCTTCCCAGCGTGAACCGCCCAGTGCCAGGATCATCTCGATGGTGTTGCGCCCCGAGGTCAGTTCCTGGGTCATGCGCTCAATGCCCAAGGACACGCCGGTGAGGGTATTACCGAGGATCATGCCGAGGATCGGAATCGCATACTGCGGCTCGTACCACGGATGGATACGGATCACCGCAAACAACCCCACCGCCGTGACCAGCCACGAACTGCCCCACACCGACAGAATGCTGTCGACCCGTTGCCCACGGTAAGTGCGGCGCCCACGCCCCGCTGCGGATAACCCGGCGATCAAAGTCATCGCACACATCAGCGGCAGCACCACATACCAGTAGGCAAACTCGAACACCCAACCCAGCAGGTAACCGATGGCCAGCAATTGCACCACGGTACGCACGGCCGCCCACAGCAATTGGCGGCCCAGGCCCAGACGCAGCAACAGCGACAGCGCGCCGTTAATGAGGATCAGCGAGGCGGCGATGCCCATGTCCAATGCCGTGAGGTTTTGATAGTTCATGGCTGGGCGGCTCCGCTCAGGACACCGGCGCTCATGTGCAGGTGAATGGCGCTCATGCGCCGGGCCTGGTCGAGGTCGTGGGATACCCAGATATAGGCGCGGGCGTTGTCGGCGGCATACCAGGCGCTGATCAGTGCCTCGACATCGCGCGAGGACGTGGGGTCGAGAGCGGCCGTCGGTTCATCCAGCAACAGCACTTCGGAGTTCAGTTGCAAGGTGCGGATCAATGACACCACCTGGGATTCTCCGCCGGACAGGTCGCCGGCGTTTTTGCCCAGGAAGTCCGGGCTTTTACCGGCATGTTCCAGCAGCTTGGTCACTGCTTGCAGGTCGAAGCGGCGCGTGCGCAGGGTCTTGAGGCTGAACGGGAAACGCAGGTTGTCCTCCACCGTGCCCTCCAGCAGCGCCGGGCGTTGCGACAGGTAGCTGATGTGGCTGCGATAGTGGGGAATCTGCGCATTCGCAATCGGCTGGTTGTTCCACAGGATCTGCCCCGAAGTGGGCGCATCCAGCAACGCCAGCGCGCGCAGGAACACGCTTTTACCGGAGCCGGAGGAGCCGGTGATGGACACACGGTCGGCGCGTTTCAGGCTGAAATCCGTGGGTTGCAGCAACGCGACTTGGCGCCGCTCGTCCCTGCGCGTGAGGGCGCGGGTTTCGATCAATACGGTGTCGGTCATCAACTCGTACTCGGCTTAACGGCTTGCAATCGACTACTCCACTGCCTATATTTCGTGCCTGGCGCACTCCACGCCACCTTCCGCGGAAAGGGCTGCGCCCAGGATCCTGACTGAATATCACATTTCTACGACTCCCAACCTGAAAGCGGAAAAGGTTTGTGCAAGGAGATCGTATGTCGCAACGCCTCTTATCCTCGACTACCGACGGCCGCCTCAACCTTGAGCAACAGCGCAAGCGCGCTAAGGAACTGTTGCCACGCCTGAAAACCCTCGACCCGCACGCCACCTTGTCCCAGGCCCAATGGCAGGTCGCCAGGCAGCTGGGTTTCAGCAGTTGGCCCAAACTCAAGGCGCATGTCGACGCCATCGACTTCGCCGCCCGCCACCCGGACTTTGCTGCCAGCGATGAAGCCCGCACCACCCACTGGCGCTGTGGCAGTGACATTGCCCACAGCCTGCAACTGGCCGGGTTCAAGGGGCAGTTCCGCATGCTCACCGATCCGTTATGCATGGGGCCGGTGCGCGACCTGCCCAGTGAAGATTTCCGCGCGATGCGCAGTGCCTTTATCAGCCAGGCCTTTGCGCTGGACGCTGCTGAAGTAACCCACCGCGTCAATGATGAATACGACCACCTGCAGGCCCTGGCCAGCGCCGATCACAGCGTGCTGTGGTGCGAAGCGGACGCCTATGATCAGCTGTTTCTGGTCCGCGCGCTGGCCGGTCTTGAGCGCGCGCCGAAAAAGCTCGAGCTGATCGAAGTCGACCGTATTCCGGGTGTCGAACGCTTTATCGGCATCGGCCAGCTGGCGCCCGATGTATTGGCGTGGTTGTGGCCCCAGCGACGCTTGATCGATGACGCAGCGGTGCAACTGGCCCGACAGGCCTGGGCGGCTTACTGCGACAGCTCGCCGGTCAAGCTTGCGCAACTGGCCCACGGCAACCACCCGGCCCTGCCCTTTCTAGCCAACGCGTTGCTGCGCCAGTTGCAGGAGTTGCCCGGTATTGAGGATGGCCTGTCACTGACTGAACGCTTGTCGCTGCGCTACATCGCCGAGGCCGGGCCGGTGCCGTTCGGCCGGGTGTTCGCCGAACTGATGGCCAAGCGTGAGCCGCTGCCGTTCCTGGGCGACATGATGTTCCACGCGTTGTTGCGGCCACTGATCGACGGCCCGAACCCCTTGCTGGTCGAAACCGCGACCGAACGCGACTGGCCGCGCCGCGAACTGGCATTGACGCCACTGGCGCACCAAGTGCTGGGCGGCGAGGCTTATTGGTTGGACCACGCCGGGCATGAGCGCTGGGTCGGCGGCGTGTGCCTCAAGCCTGGCCAACCGCATTGGGCACTGGCCCACAACAGCCTGCCGGTGTGGCGCACCTGAGGCCGGCTCAGCGCTTGGGCGATAAACCGACGGCGCACGCCATCACTGCCGGGTCGCCCAGGTAAACGCTACGCGCAGCCGTCGAGGGTGCAGCGACCCGGCTGTCGACAGCGCGCAACATCGGTCGCTCAACCGTCGGCAGACTATGCAGGGGGTCGACAATCTCCATGCAGCGGCGCAGGGAGTTGAAATCCGGCGACTGCGACAGTGACAGGTGCAAGGTCTGGCTCACCGACACCGACACCACCGAGCTCTGTGCGCATTGCCCGTCGTAGATCAGCGTATGGCGAATCAATGGGTTGTCATGGCAGTACTTCAACAGGTTGACCTGCCGCGAACGCACCAGCGCCGTATTGATGACCAACAGGTCGAATGCCACGCAACCGGAGCGCGTCAACGCCTGCAATTCGTCGAACGAACTCAAGGGGGCGATGCGGTGGTAGCCCAGCTGGTTGAGCATTTTCTCCAGCTTGATCCGCTGCAGCAGGTCTGCATCGGCAATCAGAAGGCGTAAGGCTTTATTGGACATAGGGTAAACCTGACAGTTGGGCATCAGCGTCGATCATTCAACGTCGAACACGGTAACTGTCGGGGCTCGAACATGCCTTTAAGGCGATTCTGAAACGGGCGCTGCACGCTTTTAAGAATCGCCTCAAAGCCCTCGCACTCACCCGCCCCTACCATGGCTGCGTTCCCACACGTTGCCATGGAATTTTTGTGTTCATGTTTTTACTCAGAATGATGCTGCTGGCCGGCGGGCTGCTGGTGCTCGCGCCACCGCCAGCCAGCGCGGCGCTGAAGATCGAAGGCACACGCCTGATTTATTACGGCCAGGACAAGGCCGCCGGCATCAGCGTGGTCAACCCGGCCTCACAGCAAGTGGTGGTGCAAACCTGGATCACCAGCGAGGACGAATCAGCCGACAGCCCCGTGCCGTTTGCTGCCACCGAGCCGTTGGTGCAACTGGGCGCCGGCGAGCATCACAGGCTGCGCATCTTGTATGCCGGTGAAGGTCTGCCCGCCGATCGCGAATCGCTGTTCTGGCTCAATATCATGGAGATTCCGCTCAAATCCGCCGACCCCAACAGCGTGCAGTTTGCGATACGCCAACGGCTCAAGCTGTTCTATCGGCCACCGGCGCTCAAGGGTGGCTCGGCCGAGGCGCTGCAGCAGTTGGTGTGGAGCCGCGATGATCACAGCGTCATCGCCCACAACCCAAGCGCATTCCACCTGTCGTTGATCAATGTGCAGACGGACACCCAGCAGCTCAGCGACTACCTGCTGCTCAAACCCCTTGAGAGCAAGCGCCTGAGTACAGCGACTGCTTTACCTACAGGATCCACCCTTCACTTCACCGACATCAACGATATCGGTTTGCAGGCCCGCCATAGCGCGGTGCTCAAGTGATCAATCGCGGGAAACTTGCATTTATGTCTCTCACCAAACGTTTACTGCCCCTTCTACTGTGCGGCTGCGCGGCCCTTCCTGCCACAAGCTATGCACTGTCGTGCGTGGAAGATGGCAGCGGCGCCTATGTCGATATCAACCCGCTTGGCACCTCATTGGCGGTTGCGGCTGATGCACCGGACGGTACGATCATCTGGGAGTCGGGCCCACGCTCCACGAATGTGTTGTGCAAGGACGACCGCAACCACGGCCGCGAAGAAGTGTATTTCTACGTCAACCCGGCCAACGTCAGCATCGGCCAAGGCATCCGCGTAGGCATCCGCTACAACAACGCACCCATCACCCAAAGCACCGGTAAGGTCGGCACCGGTTTTTACTCGGACCGCGGTTGCAACTGGTCCAATTGCACAGGCTGGGACAAAGCGCGCTTTACCCTGAACTTCAGTGTATTCATCGAAAAATACGGCAAGACACCGCCCAGCGGTCAAGCCAGCACCCTGGCTCAATATCGCGTGTTCCAACTCGACGGCGTACGCGGGCTCAACACCAACCCCAACAGCAACCTCAACTACATCGTCACCGGCATGAACGACATCCGCTTCGTGCCCTGCGCGCCCGAACTGACCATTACCCCCAGTGTCGTCAACTTCCCCACCCCATCACGCAAGGCGCAGGTCGGCGCCGTGGCCAGCACCGCGAACTTCAACCTCAGCCTGCGCAAAGTCTGTGACACGCCCTACACCGTCAATGCACGCTTCGCCACCACCCCGGGTGGCGGCAGTGTCATCAACGGCTTGCTGGTGCCGGCCAACAACAGCTCGGTGGGCATCTCATTGTCTCGCGCCGACAGCGATCAGCGCCTGCCCTTCAATGACTGGTTTACGTTGCAGACACTGATGGGCTCCGGCCAGGCACGCAATGATTTTCGCGCCGACCTGAGCTGGCGCACCCTGCCGATTCCGGGGGCTTTCGAAGCCGCAGTGGTGGTGGACATGTTTTACAAGTAGCCGACGACTTTAAGGATCGTCTTATGCCGTTGGCATTGATATGCCACTACTCTGCGCCGATGCGATTGAAAAGTTACCTGCTCCAGATCAACCCCGTCCTCTCCCGACCCGAAGCAGCCAGAAGGCTGCTTCGTATTTTTGCGAGCGTGCTGCTCGTGGGCATCCTGAGCGGGGTCTATACCTTTCTGCTGTCGACCTTCAACAACGACATCTCCCAGCGCCGCGGCTACATGAGCAGCGCCATCGCCGAAGCCCATACTTTTTTCACCAACCGCGAGGCGCTGCTGCAAAGCCTGAGCCTGTCGGCGGTGCGCAAACAGTCCAGGCTCTACCCCTCCTCCGAGGAAGAACAACACCTGGAACTGGGCAACACACCCGGCAACCAGTGGAGCATCTGGCTGACCGCACGCATGCGCGACTACCTCAAGGCCAAGCAGCTCAACCTGCTGTATGTGAACGCCGGCCCCAGCCCACAGGTGACGCGGCTGTACGACGCCACCGCGCAGGTACTGCCGATTTCCAAGTGCATGCTCAACCGCCTCAAGGCCCTGCAGCACAGCGACCCGGCCACACTTAACGAGTTGTGGCTGAGCGACAACACCGAAGGCCATTCGCACCTCTACATTTTCATCCGCCTCGACGAGCGCGACCCTGAGTCCGGCTGGCTGGGCCTTGAGATGGAAAGTCGTGAAGTGTCTTCAACCCTCAGCGACCAAAGTGCCGGTGAGTTCATGATGCTCAACTCCCAGGGCATGTTGGTGTTTACCAACAGCACCGACACCCAGCTCAAGCAACAACATTTGCGGCCCGGCGAAGAAAGCTTTTTCGGCTTTGTCGGCAACGGTTTGCTGCCCGACCACCTGGTGATTCGCAAGCACTTGAAGTCTTCGGAATGGCAACTGATGTATTCCATCGACCTGCGCGCGGTGGTCACCGGCCTGTGGAAACAGCTGCTCGGCTCGCTGCTGTTCTGCCTGATGAGCCTCACGCTGATCTGGCTGGTGATGCGCCGCGTCGACCAGCGTTTCATTATTCCGTCGATCCATCGCATCCAGGCGTTGATCGAAAGCGAAGCCTTTGGCCGCGATGTGATTCAGATCGCGCCCGTGGCCCTTTGCGTGCTGCGCCGCACCGACGGCCAGGTGGTGCTGGAAAACACCCTGGCCCAGCAATGGTTGGGCAACGGCCCGGAGCGCGAGGCACTGCGGGCCGGCTGGATCGAGCAAGCCTTCGCCCAAGGCCCATGCGAACGCAGTGATTACTTTGAAACCATCGACGGCCGCCACCTGTACCTGAGCAGTGCCCCCACCCGCTATAAAGGCGAGGACGTGCTGTTTTGCGCGTTCAGCGATATCAGTGCGCGCAAGCAAGTCGAAGCAGCGCTGGAAGAAGCACGCCACTCGGCGGACGCTGCCAACGCCGCCAAGACCCTGTTCCTGGCAACCATGAGCCATGAAATCCGCACGCCGCTGTATGGCGTGCTCGGCACCCTCGAATTGCTGGCGCGCACGCAACTGGATGCCCAGCAAAGGGACTACCTGCACGCCATCGAAGGCTCGTCGTCGACCTTGTTGCAGTTGATCTGCGATGTGCTCGATGTGTCGAAGATCGAAGCCGGGCAGCTGGCGCTGGAAATGAGCGAGTTTTCACCGCTGGATCTGGTCCACGAAATCATTCAGGGCTATGCCGCAGCCGCCCAAGGCAAGGGCTTGCAGTTGTATGCCTGCTTCGACCCGAAGCTGCCCGAAAGGTTGATCGGCGACGTGACGCGCATTCGCCAGATTCTGAATAACCTGCTCAATAATGCGGTGAAGTTCACCGACTACGGCCGCGTGGTATTGCGGGTAAAGGTACTGGGCCGTGACGGTGAACGCTCCAGCCTGTTGTGGCAGGTCTCGGACACCGGCAAAGGCATCGCCCAGGAAGACCAGGCGATGATTTTCGAACCGTTTTACCAGAGTGAAGGCAACACCAATGTGGTCGCCGGCACCGGCCTGGGCCTGCCGATCTGTCAGCGCCTGACCGAATTGATGAACGGCAACATCCGCATGGTCAGCGAGTTGGGCCTGGGCAGCAGTTTCAGCCTGATCCTGCCGCTGGAAGAAGCGCCGACCACGCCGATGACCGCGCTGTTGGCCGAGACCATCTATGTAGCGTCGCCGATCCCGGAACTGGCCAACTCCGTCAGCGGCTGGCTGCGCCGCTGGGGTGCCAGGGCCCAGGCCGGCCTGCCGACGTTGCCGGACACGCATCTGCTGCTGCAAGTGCACCCCGGCAGCGTCGACCCATTGCTGGCGCCCGAATGGCCGGGGCCGGTGATTCACGTGAGCAGTAATGCCTGCACCGCCGTGGAAGCCGAGGCCGGCGCCTGGCACGTCAACCTCAACCACCTGGGTGCGATTCATCAGGCCGTGAGCCAGGCGCAAGGGCTGTGGGTGGCCCGTGCCGATGAGCAAACACGCCAGCGCGACCTGAACAAACTCAACCTGCACTTGCTGGTAGCCGAGGACAACATCATCAACCAGCTGATTTTGCGTGACCAACTCGAAGAACTCGGCTGCACCGTGGAGCTCGCGGCCGATGGTCAGGAAGCGTTGCAGCTGTACACCGCCGGTAGCTTCGACGTGGTGTTGACGGACGTGAACATGCCCCACATCAACGGCTATGAACTGGCACGCGAACTGCGCCGCCAAGGCTGCCCGTTGCCGATTATCGGGGCCACCGCCAACGCCATGCGCGGCGAGGCCGACCTGTGCCTGGCCGCCGGCATGAACCATTGCCTGGTCAAACCCTTTGCGTTGCGGGCTCTATTCAACTCCCTGGCGCCTTATGCACGGATCACCCATGAAGCCCCTTAGTATTTTGATTGTTGAGGACCATCCCCTGCAGCACATCTACCTGCAGCACTTGCTCAGTGAGTTGGGGGATTTCAGGCTGGAAACCGCCGAGGACGGCAAAGAAGCGCTGGAGCGTTTACGCCAGCGCGATTTCGACCTGGTACTGACCGACCTGCTGATGCCCGGCATGGACGGCGTGCAATTTATCCAGTGCCTGGCCAACTTGCGCAGCAAGCCGGCCCTGGCGATCATGAGCGCCGCCTCGCGGCGCATGCTGATGGCAGCCAGCCTGGTGGCGAAAAACCTCGATGTGGAAGTGATCGGGCTGATCTCCAAGCCCGTTAACGCCGAGGCCTTACGCAATCTGGTCGATCAGTTGAGGAACACGGTGCGCAAGCCCTCCCCCGAACTGCCCGAGCACATGGACATCGACCGCCATACGCTGGTGCAGGCCATGAGCAGCGGCCAGTTGCAGGCCTGGTTCCAACCGAAAAAGTCCCTCGCCAACGGGCGTATCGTCGCCGCCGAAGCCCTGGTGCGCTGGATGCACCCCGAGCAAGGCGTGATGCTGCCGGCCGCGTTCCTGCCGGCGATCAAGGCCTTCGAGCTGGAAGAACGGCTGTTGTGGCTGGTACTCAAACAGGCGATTCACGCCCAGGAGCAGTGGCGCCAACGCGGCTATGAAATCCCGGTGGCGATCAACCTGCCCACCCATCTGCTCAACAGCCATGACCTGGCGGACCGCCTGCTGGAGTTTGTGCTGCACCACGACGGCATTCCCGGAATGATCTGCTTCGAGTTGATGGAATGCTCGGTGCCCCAAGACATCAGCAACTTCTACGCCGGGGCCTGCCGCTTGCGCATCAAAGGCTTCGGCTTGTCCCAGGATGATTTTGGCAAGGGCTACAGCTCATACCTCAACCTCGTCTCAACACCGTTTACCGAACTGAAGATCGACCAGGCATTGGTGCAAGGCAGCCATGACAACGAAGGCATCGCCCAGGCGCTGGCGAGCATCATCGCGCTGGGCCGCAAGCTCGGCCTGACAGTGGTCGCCGAAGGTGTGGAAACGCCAGCGCAATTGGCGCTGCTGCGCAAAATCGACTGCAATCAGGTGCAGGGTTTCCTGATCTCCCACGCGGTGTCTTCGGACCAATTTCAGCAACTACTGAACAATGATGGCCCCGCGACATCTCACTAGCTGGAGGCCCCGGATTATTTGCCCTTTATAAAGCGCAAGCTCCATCCAGTGCCGATTTGTCCTGCGCCTGCGGAAACCCCTGATGAAGCACAACAACGCGATACTCGAAGCCTTTACCCGCAGCTCCGTACGCTTGAACAAAGGCCTGATGGTGCTGATTGGAATCGCGTTGCTGCTGCTCCTCACCAACTACTGGTCATTGCAACGCGGGGTCGAAACCCGTTATGGCGCAACACGCTTTCATTTTGCGCGGCTAATGGAAAACCTCAGCGAGCAGCAAACCTATCTCAAGAGCTTGACGCACCCAGGCATCCAGGCCGAATTGCTGCGGGCGACCAGCGTGCAGGTCAGCCTCAAGAGCCGAATGGTCGAGAACCGCCGCACGTTATATGAAGGCCAGAAGTACTCGTTTTCGGTACCGTTCGACGTCAAGTTCGATGAGCAGCAGGTCGGCGTAGCTGCCCGGCCACCGATTTTTGCCCTGGGCGCGCACCTGACCAGCTACTACAGCGCCTTCTGGTCTTCGTCACCGTACGAGGCACCGCAAACTTATCTGTTCAATCGCCAGACCCACTACACCATCACCATTCCCTCCGTGGGCTATCAGCGTCGCGAAAGCACTGAAGAGACCGGCAACCAGGTGGCGCTGGTCAATGCTGTGCAGCAAAGCCTTGCGCAGACGCCACAGGTACTGGAGCAGGATTGGGTGTACTGGAAAGCAGGGCCGGAGCCCGAGCACTTGCTGGCCTACATTGGCCTGTCACTCGACGGCCAGGGCCAGACGGTGATCGGCACCCTGCTCGACCTGTCGCAGGTCGACGATGTGCAGCGCGCGCTGGATCACTCCGCGTTTGATCGCTTCACCTTGTTTGCGCCCGACGGCACCCGTTTGGTAGGGCCAGCCACCGAGCCGTCGCTCAGCAATGGCGTGCACTTCACGGCACATGGCTTTGAATTCAAGATTACCCAGGCTGGCGACCGGCCCTGGAGCGCAGTCTATGGCCTGAACTACTCGCACTTCTTCCACTCGGCCTTATGGCCATTGAGCACCCTGGCGCTGCTGCTGGTCAGCCTGATAACCCTGGGCTGGGCCGGCAGCCGCTGGTACCGGCGCCAGGTGATCAGTCCGGCGCGCCTGGCCCACGAACGCATCGCCGAAAGCGTGGCGTTCAGCCGCGTGATCATCGACACCGCGCCCACCGGCTTGTGCGTGGTGCGGCGCAGCGACGGCAAGGTGCTGATCGAAAACCAGCGCGCCCAGCAGTGGCCGGGCACCGCACGTCTGGTGGCGGCCATGGCCGGTCAACACGACGGCGTCGAGAACGGCGAAAGCCACTTGGAGATCGAAGGCCGGCACCTGCAAATCGGTTTCGTGTCGACCCGTTATCAGGCCGAGGACGTGCGCCTGTATGCCTTCAACGACATCACCCGGCACATTGAAGACGCCCAGGCGCTGGAAGAGGCACGTCACGCCGCCGATACCGCCAACGAGGCCAAGACGTTGTTCCTGGCGACCATGAGCCATGAGATCCGCACCCCGTTGTATGGCGTGCTCGGCACCCTGGAATTGCTCGGCCTGACCGATCTGGATCCGCATCAGAAGACTTACCTACACACCATTCAACGTTCGTCCGCCACGCTGTTCCAGCTGATCAGCGATGTGCTGGATGTGTCGAAGATCGAGTCCGGGCAAATGGCAATAGAAGCCGTGGACTTCTGCCCGCTGGACATGCTCGAAGACACCTTGCATACCTACGCCGCTTTCGCCCAGCGCAAGGGTCTGCAACTCTACAGTTGCATCGACCCGCAGTTACCGGACTGCCTGATGGGCGACCCGATGCGCATTCGCCAGATCCTCAATAACCTGGTGAGCAATGCGATCAAGTTCACCGACATCGGGCGCGTGGTGATTCGTGCCCGGGTGATGGCGCTGGACGCCGAGCATGTCGACCTGGAATGGCAAGTCACCGACTCCGGCGTCGGCATTCCCGAAGCGCAGCAGGCCAAGCTGTTCGACCTGTTTTACCAGGCGCCGGACACCGCCAGCGAAGGCGGCGCCGGGCTGGGACTGCCCATTTGCCGCTGGCTGGCGCAGATGATGGACGGTGAGATACGGGTGGTCAGCGAGCCGGGGCTGGGCAGCAGCTTTACCCTGAAAATGCGCCTGCCGCTGTGCTGCGGCACGCTGACCAACCTGCCGCTGATCGAACCCAGCCCGACGCCGGTGTACGTGCAGGCGCCGGTGCGCGAACTGGCGCAGTCGATGAGTGACTGGCTCAATCGGCTAGGCATCGCAGCGGCCTTGGCGGCGACCACCCAGGAAAAAGACAGCCGCCACGCGGTGCTGGTGGACCTGCTGCCCAGCGAGCCCGCCAAGCCATGGGGCGGCCAACGCGTGCTGTGCCTGCCGGGCGCACACAGCCCGCCGCTGCACACGGCGCAAGGCTGGGTGGTCGACCTGCACGATGTGCGCAGCATCGCCAGCACCGTGTCCCTGGCGCAGCACGGCAAGCATGAGCAACCCGCAGCGGCCCGGCCACAAAGCATCGGGCAGTTGGGGTTGCGCATCCTGGTGGCCGAGGACAACCCGGTCAACCAGGCGATCATCAAGGAACAGCTCGAAGCGCTCGGCTGTTCGGTGAGCCTGGCCGCCAACGGCGAGCAGGCGCTGCAACAGTGGCAACCCCAGGCGTTTGACCTGGTGCTGACCGACGTGAATATGCCGTTGATGAATGGCTATGAACTGGCCAGGACCTTGCGTGAGCATGACCCGCACCTGCCGATTATCGGCGTGACCGCCAACGCCATGCGCGAGGAAGGCGTGCGCTGCCTGGCGGTGGGCATGAACGCCTGGATCGTCAAGCCGTTAAGCCTGCAAACCCTGCGCGGGCAGTTGATCAAGCTGTGCAAGGTCAAGCCGGCGCCGGAGCCTGCCACTGCGTCCTGCGACGACAGCGTGCAGCTGTCGGACAAGATGCGCCCGTTGTTCATCAGCAGCGTGCAGCAGGACTTGCAGCGTATCGATACCGCCCTGACGCAACGTGATGCCCACGGCCTGGGCCAATTGCTGCATTCGGTCGCCGGCGCCCTGGGCGCAGTCCAGGCGCTGAACCTGGCCCAAGCGTGCATCGAACTGGAAAGCGCACTTAACCGCGGCAGCCTCGACACGGCACTTGAACTCAAGGTGAAGGCGGTGATGCAGCGTCTGTCGGCCGTTCTGGAAACTCTCCAGCCCGGGCACTCTTCACTCACTTGAACTGGCACTACGGACGGCCCTTTATGAAAAAATTCAACGTGGTAATCGCGGACGATCACCCGATCGTATTGCTGGGTGTTCGCGAGTTGGTAGAGCGCGACACACGCTTCCAGGTGGTCGGCGAGGCCGTGTGCTCGGCCGGCCTGATCGCGCTGTTGCAGCACCAGGGCGCCGACATTGTGATCACCGACTACAACATGCCGGGCGACTCGCCCTACGGCGACGGCCTCAAATTGGTGGAGTACCTCAAGCGGCATTTTCCGCAGGTGCAGATCCTGATCCTGACGATGATTTCCAACCACCTGATCCTCACCCGCCTGCAAGAGCTGGGTGTGGTCGGCATCATCCAGAAAAGCCAGTTGCACACCGAGATTCAATTGGCGCTCAAGGCGATCGCCCAGCAGAGCGCCTATCGCAGCCTGGAACCGCCAAAAACCTCGGTGATCGAGACGCTTACGGCTATTGACGAGCGCTTTACCAGTTTGTCGCCCAAAGAGTTCGAGATCCTGCGCTTATTTATTTCCGGCATGAGCGTCAGTGATATTGCGCGCAGCCAGAATCGCAGTTCAAAGACCATCAGCGCGCAAAAGATCTCGGCCATGCGCAAACTTGAAGTGAGCAGTGACCAGGACCTGCTCGCTTATTGCCTGGCACGTAACATTTTCAACTAACCGACAACTAGCAAGCCATTTAAAACAATGGCTTCGCCCTTTATTTGCTGAGTATTCACACGCCCTTGCACCGCTCTAAACCGTCCGTTTCCTGACTTATAAGAATCGTCTTATTCGCTCGCTTGCCCTCGCCGCTTATTCTCCTCTCGCAGTTCAACAACAGCATTTTCCAACTAACACTAACGGACATCATCATGAAGAAGTTTTCCCTGGCTGTTATCGCCTCGGCCATTATCGCCGCTTCCGGCAGCGCATTTGCCGTCGACCCGGCACCGACGCCGACCCTGGGCGGCAGCGGTAAAATCACCTTCACCGGCGTGATCAACAACGATGCCTGCTCGGTCGACGGCGCCAACTCCGACCGCACCATTTCGGTGGACATGGGCAACGTGTCGATCAAGGACATGGGCACCGCCGAAAACCCAACCGCAGGCCGTGTCACCGCCAAAGACTTCAACCTGAACGTCAACTGCAACCAGGGCACCAAAGTCGCGATGATCTTTGACGCCAACAACGGCGGTTCGGGCCTGGTCACCGGCAAAAAAGTCCTGGCCCTGAACCCGGGTTCGGCCACTGCACAAAACGTCGGTATCGCCCTGCTCGACAGCAAAGGCAGCCTGATCGACCTCAGCTCTTCCAGCACCGCGCGCATCGAAAGCACCATGCACGGCGCCGGCACTACTGGCGGCGACGCCACCCTGAGCTTCGCGGCCGCCTACGTCACCACCGCAGCCGCCGGTTCGTCCACCGCCGGTCGCGGTGATGCCACCCTGCCGTTCATCCTGCAATACGAATAACTCGGCGCCCCAGGCACCGAACGCGCGAGGCCCTGCGGCCTCGCCATTGTCTTTTGATTACACCGGATAACCCTCATGCCGCCTCGTTCTATCGCCGCATGCTTGGGGCTACTGGGCTTGCTTATGGCTGCCCAGGCCGCCGCCAGCATTTCATTGAATGCCACCCGCATCGTGTTTGATGGCGACCACAAGGAAGCCAATATCACCGTGCGCAACGGCAACCAGGATGTGTTGATTCAATCCTGGGTCGACATGAACGATGCCAGCGCCAGCCGCGCACCGTTTGCCGTCACCCCGCCATTGGCGCGGGTATTCGCCAAGGAACAACAATTGCTGCGCATTCTGTACGAAGGCAAAGGCATGCCCACGGACCGCGAGTCGGTGGTGTGGCTCAACGTGCAGGAAATCCCCAAGGCCAGCGCCGCCGAGAACACCTTGCAGTTGGCCATCCGCCAGCGCATCAAGATTTTCTACCGCCCTGCCGGCCTTACCGGCAGCGCGCTGCAAGCGCCTGCGCAACTTGAATGGACACTGGCCAAACACGGCGGCCAGACCCTGCTGCAGGTGAAAAACCCGACGCTGTATCACGTGTCCATGGCCGACATCAAAGTACAGTCGGTGCTGGCCAGCGACTCCACCATGATTGCGCCTGGCGAGCAAAAACAGTTCCCGATCGCAACAGCCATCGCCAACGGCCCGGTGCAGCTGTCGTTTTCCAGCATCAATGACTATGGCGCGCAGAACCACTACAGCGCGCCCCTGTCGAGCGGCGCTGCGCTACCTGCGCACGCGACTGAATCGCGCCTCAAACCCTAAGTAGCTTCTCTAACCCACAGGCTCACTTCGCGTGCGTGTTTGCGTGCCCGGCTGTCCGTCAATCAGGGATGTCATAGGTCTTCGCATGTCTTTTCTTTCCAGCAACAGGCCCGCACGTGGCGTACTGAAGTTGAAGACGCTGTCGCTCGCGATGGCTGCCAGCCTGCCGACCTGGGCGGTGGCCGATGACGCAGCGCAAAGCTTCAACACCACGTTCCTGCAGGGCTCGCAGTCGCCAGTCGATTTGCAGCAACTACTCTCAGCCAACAGCGTGCTGCCGGGCAATTACCGGGTCGACCTGTACAGCAACGAAGTGCTCGTGGGCCGGCGTGATATCGACTTCAAGCGCAACCCGAACAACGGCCGGGTCGAAGCCTGCCTGACCCTCGACCTGCTCAAGCAATTGGGCGTCGACATGGGCCGATTGCAGGCCGAAGGCAAACTCGACCCGCAACAACCGCAAGAGTGTTATGCCCTCGCGGACATGATCGAAGACGCCAGCGTGCGTTACGACAGCAGCCGCCTGCGCCTGTTGGCAAGTATTCCGCAAGTGGCCATGCAGCGCGGCTTGCGCGGGTATGTCGACCCAGAGTTGTGGGACGACGGCGTGCCGGCCGCGTTCATCAACTACCAGCTCAACAGCAGCCGCACCGCCGGCGACTATAAAACCCGCATCGCCAATAACCTCGGGCTGCGCAACGGCATCAACCTGGGCGCCTGGCGCCTGCGCAACGAATCGAACATGAGCAGCGGCACCGACCGCTCGAACACCTTCACCAGCAACCGCACCTACGTGCAGCACGACGTGACCGCGATCAAGGGCCAGTTCAGCGCCGGTGAGATTTTCTCCGACACCGACCTGTTCGACAGTGTGCGCTATCGCGGCCTCAAACTGGCCTCCGACGACGGCATGCGTGCCGACAGCGAGCGCGGCTACGCGCCGGTGATTCGTGGCGTGGCGCAGACCAACGCGACCGTAGAGATCCGCCAGAACGACTACATCCTCTACACCGCCAACGTTGCGCCCGGCCCGTTCGAGATCAACGACATCTACCCCAGCGGCTCCAACGGCGACTTGCAAATCACCGTGATCGAAGCCGACGGCAGCCGGCGGGTGACGATGCAGGCGTTTTCCAGTTTGCCGATCATGGTGCGTGAAGGTCAGGTCAAGTACAGCCTCTCGGCGGGCACGTTCAAGAGCAATGCCGACGGCCTGGGCAGCCCGCGTTTTCTCAGCGGCACGCTGGCATATGGCTTGACCAGCAACCTCAGCGGCATCGTCGGCCTGCAAGCCAGCGAGGACTACAGCGCGCTGTCGATCGGCGCTGGCAGGAACACTGCGTTCGGCGCCTTCTCCCTGGATACCACGCACTCGTCCAGCAAAGCGCGCGGGCAAACCCACCAGGGCAGCAGCGTGCGGGCGTTGTACGCGAAGACCTTTGCCGGCACCGACACCAACTTCACCCTGGCCGCCTACCGTTACTCCACCGAGGGCTACCGCACCCTCACCGACCACGTGGAAGACAACAGCGAAGACGTGCGCGTGCGCACCGGCCATTCAAAAACCCGTACCGACCTGACCATCAACCAGAGCCTGGGACGTAACAGCGAGTTTGGCAGCCTGTACGTCAACGCCAGTGACCAGCGCTATTGGAACCGTGGCGGCTCGCGCAGTTTGTCCGCCGGCTACACCGGCAATTGGGGCGACCTGAGCTACAACCTTGGCGTGACGCGCACCCAGCAAATCGTCACCTATGGCGAGCCCAGCAGCGACACCCAAGTGAACCTGTCCGTCTCATTCCCACTGGGCAGCCAGGCCCGTGCGCCGCGAGCCTTTGTCACTACCAGCCATCAGCGCGGCGACACCACCACGCAAGCGGGTATCAACGGTTACGTCGCCGATACCAGTGACACCTTCTATTCGGTGCAGGCGGGCCATAGCGATACCAGCGGCGACTCCGGCTCGGTGAATATCAACAGCCGCACCTCTATGGCGGATGTGAGCCTGGGTTACAGCCAGGGTCAGGGCTACAACTCGCAGAACCTCAACCTCGCCGGCTCCGTGGTGGCGCACGCAGGTGGCGTCAACCTGGGGCAGACCGTCAGCGAAACCTTCGCCCTGGCTGAAGTGCCGGGTATCTCGGGGGCTAAAATCGGCAGCTACAGCGGCGTCGAGACCGGCTACAACGGCTATGCGGTGATCCCCACGGCGCAACCTTACCGGGTGAACTGGATCAGCCTGGACACCCGCGACCTGGGCGGCGATGTGGAAATCACCAACGCCACCCAGCAACTGGTGCCGCGCCGTGGCGCTATTGTAGTTGCGCGTTACAGCGGCACCACCGGGCGACGGGTGTTGTTCGAGCTGTTTGATGCGCAGCACAAGCCATTGTCGTTCGGGGCTTCGCTGGAAGACTCGGCAGGTAAGCAACTGGCGATTGCAGATCCGAACGGGAATGCGCTGGCGCTGGTGGAGCAGGACCAGGGGACGCTGGTCATCAAGTGGGGCGAGCAGCGCTGCAGTGCAAGCTATGCGCTACCGCCGCAGAACAAGGCGTTGAACTATGAGCGGCAGGCGTTGGTGTGTGGGCCTTGAGGGGTGGTGGCTCGTCTGCTTTTCTGTGGGAGCTGGCTTGCCTGCGATGCAAACACCTCGGTGTATCAGGTAAACCGAGTTGATGCCATCGCAGGCAAGCCAGCTCCCACCTTTGACCGAGTATGGCTCTGCTGCTGACGTTGCTCTGGCCCTTACATCACCAAACCAGCTCCCACATTCGGGATTGATGTATAGCCTGATTAGGCTAAGGTGCTGCCCACACGCTGCCACCGCCGAGACATCCCATGCGCCACCTGATTTTCGCCAGTGTCTGCCTGCTGACCACCGCCCTGACCGGCTGCCAGCAGACCCCGCCGGCCAACGACCAACTCGACGCCGTGCTCTGGACCCAGACCTCCATCGAGCACGAGTTGATCTACCGCCAGCTGTTCGCCAACGCCACCCGCCAACTCGACGTGGCCCTGGCCGACCCGACCTGGGATGCCCTGCCCTTTCCACCCCGCAACCTGAACGGCTTGCCTCCAGCGGTGGTGGTGGATATCGACGAAACCCTGCTGGACAACGTGCCGCTGAACGCGCGCGACATCATTAACAATCAAATCTATTCCTACGATCGCTGGAACACCTGGGTCGACCAGGCCAAGGCCCAGGCATTGCCGGGCGCAGTGGCTTTCCTGCAAGCCGCCGAGCAAAAAGGCATCAAGGTTTACTACCTCACCAACCGCGAACACAGCCAGGTCGCGGCCACTGTCGCCAACCTGCGCCTGCGTGGTTTTCCGGTGACCAGTGACACGCAGGTCCTGGCCGCCAGCACGCCCATCGGCCGTTGCGAAAGCGCCGGCTACGGCAAGACATGTCGCCGTCAGTGGGTCGCCAGCCATGCCCGCGTATTGCTGATGGCCGGGGACTCGCTGGGTGATTTCGTGCAGGCCGAACACAACACCCTTGCCGCCCAACGTAAAGCGGTGGAACCCTATGTGAGCTGGCTGGGGCAGCGCTGGTTCCTGCTGCCGAACCCGAGTTACGGCAACTGGTACAGCGCGCCGTATGGGGATGATGAGAAGTTGCCGTTTGAACAAAAACGCAAGCTCAAACAGCAGGCATTGCAGTTGGAACAATAAGAGGCTGGCTGGTGCTCAGGCTTTGATGTTCTGCCGAATGTTCCAGCCAAACTTCACTGGCCCGCCGTCCTTGGTACCGTCGGCCTTCTGCGGCTGGTAGCTGACGTCGACGCTGGCGAAATTGAGAGCGACGCTGTCATGCACGACGTCGGTGTTGCTTTCAGCATTCGTGCTGTAGGA
Organism: Pseudomonas sp. B19125; assembly: GCF_044218855.1. NCBI lineage: Bacteria > Pseudomonadati > Pseudomonadota > Gammaproteobacteria > Pseudomonadales > Pseudomonadaceae > Pseudomonas > Pseudomonas sp. B19125. Next base: position 2,683,229 of record NZ_CP162589.1, on the reverse strand, counting down.
CACCACCATGACTTCCTTCAGGGTAATCACCAGATACTCCACCGGGCTCGCACCGCCGGCCTTGCGTACCACCAACCTGGCCTCGGGGTAATGCTTGCCGCTGGCGCAGGCCATCATCAGGTTGGAGCTGGATTTATCCAGCGGTTTGGTCAGGTTCAGGTTGGCGATATTGACCTTGCCCGCACCGCCGCCCGTACCGCTGTGCATCGAACCCGACTGCGACATGCCCCACGCCCATTGGGTGATGTCGATCTCGTCGCGATGAGCCTGGTCCCTTGATTCACCCTTGATATCACCCAGCTTCAAAAACATATCGACTGCCATGTTTGCTCCTTGCCTTGGTATGCGTCGGTAGTGACGTGGGGCGCACTTTTCCTCAGCCGCAGCGGTGCGCGCAAGACGCAGAAGGCAGTTAGAGATGCACCCGACGTTAAATGGCGAACCTTCCGACATTCAGCGGCACCGCCTCATCTTTAGGCTCTCGACTCCCGCAATAACAGGAGTTAAGGATGACGGCTTCCCTGCTCAAAGATGGATTCCCTTCGGCCCACCGCACCACGCGTCAGCGGATTGAAAGCAGTATTGATCTGCGCAAGTTGTTCTTCACCATCGATAGCGACCCGGCGCTGATTGGCGCGGGGGTGGTGTATATCGATGACATGTTTAACGTGGTGGTACTGCGTGAGTTTCAGGCGATTTGCAGTGTGCGACCGATCAAGGTCGTGCTGCGTGAGGCGCCCAAGTATGTGGGGCCGGTGGAGTTCAAGCGGATGTTGGAGCATGAGCCGCGCGAGTCGGAATGGGTGGCTGAAGCGCTTGGCACGGCGGTGACCTGTACGGGGGCGATTCTGAGTTGGGTAGTCATTACCAGTGGCGTGATGTTGATGCCCTTTACGGCGGGGACGAGCGCGGTAATTACGTTTATCGGCAAGGCTGCTCTGGCTGCCAGTATGACCCAATGCGCCATCGGGTTAGGTCGAACCAGTGTAGAAGCGTTTGCGCCCCAATACCTTGATCTTCTGGATAACGAAACCTGGTATCAGGCCGTTGTTACGACGCTGGATGCCATTGCATTACTTGGCGTCGCCACTTCTGCCTTGACCACAATCAAAACAATAAACACAGCAACAAGAGTCACTGGCAAACCTCTCAAACAAGTACTCAAAGGTCTGAACCGGCAAGAACGAGCGAGACTGAATGATGAATTGCTCAGGCTTCGTGATCCTCGATTAACCCTAAAAATCCTCAAGGTGAAACAAGCCACCGGCGTATTACCAAAACGAATCAGTGCCACAGAAATGCAACTTGCTACCGCCAATCACATAAAAGACACCTTGGCTGCAACCCTGGGTTTCGCGAGCAGCTCGATGCCAGGAAATATCAAGACGTGGGCTATTGGTATCTACGAGGAAGTCAGCCAGTGAGCAAGCATGTACCAAAAAAAGGTCTTAGCGGATCCGAAAAGGATGAAATATATGAAGATCGCAAAGCCCTGACCTCTGAGGATCGCGCTTACGCATACTTCTATTTTGAGAACCCACAAACGTTCAGGAGACGCTACGCGCTAGTGATTGGCGCCGATCTAATTACCGGCTGCTCCACGATTGCAATGACTGCCGCCTTACTGTTGCTGACCTTTCTCTCCAGACTTCCGGAAGACCTTGCAATTAAGATCTGTTTTCTCGGCAGCATCGCAGCAGGCCTTGTCCTGTTTTTTTCCAAGGCTCAGGTCAACTATGGGCATATCCGCGCGGTATGGATCAGTGTCGGTATTTACTTAATTTGCTTGCTGATATCCCTACCCGCAATTGCGTACCGCCCGCCGCTTTTTCTCTACGCTATGTCATTGCTTAGCCCACTGACCGGCCTGCTGATCCTCAACAGCAACCGCTGCCGCGAACTGCGCCACAAGATGGTCGAAATCCGCCTCAAGCGCGAAGACATCATCGCCACCCTGAAAAAACAGGGCCGCTGGAAATGGTGGTGAGCGCCCTGCCACCTGTATTCGCTCAACGCCCATCAAGCCACGTTCTGCAACCGCCACAACAACTGCTCGCCACTCATCGCCGGCGCATACACATACCCCTGGCCCACCCTGCAGCCCATCGCCAGCAATTGCCGCTGCTGCTCCTGGGTTTCGATGCCTTCCACCACCACGCTCATGCCCAGGCTGTCGCCCAGCGCCAGGGTGCTGTGGATCACCGCACGGCAACGTGGGTCGGTGGTCATGCCGCGCACAAACTCGGCATCCAGCTTGATCTCGTTGAACGGCAGCTGACACAGGCGTTGCAAGGATGAAAACCCGGCGCCGAAGTCATCCAGGGACAGGTTGCAACCGAGCATGCGCAAACGCATCAGGCACGCCAGGCTGCTCGCCGAGGCTTCCAGCATGCCGCTTTCGGTCAGCTCGAAAGTCACGCTGGAGCGCGGTGCCTTGAACGGCGCCATGACGTCCTTGATCTTCCTGCCCAACCCACCCTGAGCCAATTGCTTGGCGTGCAGATTGAACGCCAGGTTCAAGGTCATGCCGCTTGCCCTGACGTGTTGTTGCAGGGTCAAGGCCTGGTGCATCTGCGCAAACAACAATGGGTCGAGCAGCCCGCAACGCTCCAGCACCGGCATGAAGGCCATTGCCGGTAACAGACCGTAAAGCGGGTGCTGCCAGCGGCTCAACACTTCCACGCCGATCATCTCGTTGGTCCACAGGCTGAATTTGGGCTGGTAGTACGCGTGCAGCTGGCCGGCAGCTAATGCGTCGCATACTTGCGCCTGAGTAAACAATGGCAACGCAGGTGAAACCGCAGGCACGATCCCCCCAACAGGCTGATGACGATGCAATACCTCTTCGAGCTGATTGAGGGTCGCCAGCTTTTCGACATGGCCAAGCAAACACACGCCGAGCAGGCTGGTGAACTGTTGCAGGGCTTGGCTGATCCCGGTCGGCTGATGGCCGCTGACAATCACGCCATGCAGCCACCCTTGTTGCGCGGCATGTTGCAAAAACTCCAGCCCATCCATGCCGGACATGGACAAGTCGCACAGTACGACATCCACCCCGTGAACGCTTTCCAGGAGGGCCAAGGCTTCAGTGGCATGCGTCGCCTCGATCACCGCATGCCCCAACCGTTTGAACTGGCTCACGACGACGGCGCGCTGAAAGGCGTGCTCCTCAAGGATCAGGACGCGTAAAGGCTGGCTCGTCATTGGCGTGGGCTCGTGGGTGGTGGACCCAACGATTGTCTAAAACTGCCCGGAAAAAGCGCGGATGTTTAATCCTTTATGAACGTAGGATATTTCTCAAAATACTAACTCCCGGCCAAAGGCAGCGGATCGGTTCAACGCTATCCGCCGCCTCAGGGTTTGCTACACCGGCTTGCCCATCAACGGGTCACTGATGCTATGCGCCCCCGTCTCAACCCGCCCCGCCACACGGCGCACCCAGCCATGCTCATTACGCACGGTGAAGTCATACCAGCCACCGCTCGGCTGACGGGAGAATGTGCGTTGCTGCGAGCTGTGGCCAGCAATCTCCAGCAGCCATGGGCCTTGATGGGTGTAAGGGCAGCGCTTGATCGTCACCGAGGCTGGATGCTTGCTGGGGTTGATCACCGTCAGTTGAACGCTGTCCCCCTGGTAAGCCACTGACAGTTCGGGTTCGCGGCGTTGCAGATCACCCTTGAATGATCGGTGAAAGCCGTTCGGCCCCAATAGCCACAGGTCATAGCCGCCAGCCACTGGCCAGGTATCACTGAGGTGCTGTTCGGCGCCCACGGTGTAGCGCCGCGGGATGTCTTCCAGGTGCAGTCGGTCGTAGACGTGGAAGACCGCGCCCTGTTCGCCATGGTTGAAGAAGTTCAACGTCAGCTCACCGGCGCGACGATCAACGTCACCTTCGACGTTCAACTGGTATGGCAACGCACGGGATGGTCGAGCCATGCGCGCCTGATGCGGCGCCTGTTGCCGACCTTCAGCAGGCACCACAACCTGGGCCAGTTGTTCCTGGCGCTGGCGCAGCAAATCCGCCGCCCGGCGGGTGGTTTCATGCAGTGGCGGCAACAACTCGGTGTTGGGGTTGACGAAGTTGAACGCCGAGGTGAGGTCGCCGCATACGGCGCGGCGCCAGGCGCTGATATTGGGCTCGCGCACCTGGAAGCGCTTCTCCAGAAATTGCAGCACCGAGGTGTGATCGAACGCCTGGGAGTTGACCCAACCGCCGCGGCTCCAGGGCGACAGCACCAGCATCGGCACCCGTGGGCCAGGGCCGTAAACACCACCGTCAGGCGCAGGCTGTTGCGTGGTGCCGGGCGGCGCCGGGTGCGTGAAGATTTCGCTGTCGAACTTGACCGTGGATTTGCCGGCAAAGCTGCCATCGGCACGCTTGGACGGGGCTGACGGTGAAGGGACGTGGTCGAAGAAACCGTCGTTTTCATCGTAGTTGACCAGCAATACAGTCTTGCTCCAAACCTGCGGGTTTTCAGTCAGCGACTTGAGAATCTCCTGGGTGAACCAGCCACCCTGCACCGGGCTGGAAGGCCCAGGATGTTCGGAGTAATTGGCCGGGGCGACCAGCCAGCTCACCTGAGGCAAGCGGCCGTTTTTTATGTCATCGCGAAAGCCCTGGATGATCGCTTCCAGGTCACTGCCGTTTGCCGATGGCAGTGTGTTGCCGTTGCCTTTGTACAACGGCACACGGGCGTTGAGTTGATCGCTGTAGGGCACAAAGGCCTTGAAGTCTTTCGGTGGTTCCGCCGGGTTGCCGGCCGCAACGCTGGCGGCGCGGTACTGGCGAAAACCAGCCAGCGGGTTGTCGCCAAAGTTATCCGGCAAGAACTGGTAGACCTTCCAACTCACGCCCGCCTCTTCCAGGCGCTCAGGGTAGGTTTTCCAGGTGTAACCCACGCTCACTGCGCCAGGGCCGTCCCATTCATTGACCACCGCAGCCACATTGGCGCCGGTCGGGCCGTTGGTGCCGGTCCAATGGAACAGCCGGTTCGGGTTGGTGCCGGCGTGCACCGAACAGTGGTAGGCATCGCACAGGGTAAAGGTGTTGGCCAACGCAAACTGGAACGGCAATTCCTGCTCGCGGTAATAGCCCATTGACGTGTTGGTCTTGTAGGTTGGCCAGGCATTCATGCGGCCGCTGCCCCAGGCGGCGTGTTCGTCAACCCAGGAATGTGGCGTGCCGTCGACACGCTGGGCATTGCCGCGTGAACTGTCCAAATGATAAGGCAATACGCGCCGCCCCTTGCCCTGTTGCTCCCAGACTTTGCGGCCGCCCGGCAGCGGAATGGTGAAGCGGTCGCTGAAACCACGTACGCCGGGCAAGGTGCCGAAGTAGTGGTCGAACGCGCGGTTTTCCTGCATCAGGATGACTACGTGTTCGACGTCCATGATCGTGCCGGTGCGGTTGTTGGCGGGGATCGCCAGCGCCTGGCGGATGGAGTCGGGTAGCAGGGTGTAGGCGGAGCCGATGGCGGCGGCCTTCAGCAGGGTGCGGCGGGTGAGAGTTGGCATGGCACTAATCAATCCCTGGGGTGCTTGAGATAAAAACGCTCAAGACAAAGTAGAGACTGCAAGCGACAAAAAGGTGACATGCGGTTACTGACAATCCGATGATCTGTTCACGGGCCTGCCACCAATGGTGGTGAGCAGCTTGTTGTGGCTAGTGGCTTATTGTGGCAAGCAGGCTTGTTGTGGCGAGCAGGCTTGCCCTGCGTTGGGCTGCGCAGCAGCCCCAGTAAAGGCACCGGGATTCTCCTGAAGGAACTCAGCGCCTGGTTTCAGGGCCGCTGCGCGCCCCAACGCAGGGCAAGCCTGCACGCCACAACAAGCCACAGCAAGCAAGCTATCCACAACAGCGCATTCAATAGAGTCAGGCCGTTCTGGCCGCAATCGCCTCCACTTCCACCAGCGCCCCTGGCAACGGCAATGCCACCACCTGCAACGCCGTGCGCGCAGGCTTGTTCGGCTGCTCTGGCGTGGCGAAGAACTGCGTGTAACCACGCTGCAACCCGGCAAAGTCGAGCTTGCCGTCGGTCTCTTCGGCCCCCACCAGAAACACGCGCAATTGCACGATATCGCCCAGGTCCAGGTCTTGCTGCTGGAGGATCTTGCGCAGCTTGTTGAACACCGACACCGTCTGCACTTCGGTGTTGCCGTAAACCCCTGGCACGTTCGGGTCGGCCAGGTCGGGCAAGGTACCACTGACGAAAATCAGGCTGGCGGAGGCCGGTACGGTGACGGTTTGCGAGATGGGAAAATCGCCGACGCTGGTGCGTTGGATGCTGTCGCTCATGGTGATGCTCCTCAGGAGGCGGCGAGTGCCGCAATCTGTTGTTGTTGGGTAACGCGCTCGGCCAGCTGCGCGACCACATGCCGCGCCGAGTTGGCTGCCGACTCCTGCCAGATGCCCACACCGCTTTGCACCAGGCCGTCGCCGGCGAAGTACACGCGGCCGTGGGCCTGTTCCAGCAAGGCACTGGCGTCGGCCGGGAAGTGTTCGCGTTGCAGCCATGGGCCTTCGCTGTAGGGGATCTGTTCCCAGGACACCGCCAGCGGGTGGCGCAGGTGTTTTGAATAACCCGGATGCAGCAGTTCCACGGCTTCTTTGGACGTGGCGTACTGCTGGTCGAACGGCTTGGCGCCAAACACGTCGGCGCCCTCCCCGGTCACGTAGCCGGCCACCAACAAACCGTCGCGGGTGTTGAGGTCGTTGCTGGGGTACCACAGCAGGCGCGCCGGGTGTTCGATCCACGACAAGCCGCCGTAGGTGCGATAGTCGGTTTCCCAGAAGCGCGGCGATTGCCACGCCACTTTGGTCGCCTGATCACTGCGGGTGCTGAGCAAGGCGGCTTTGACCGGGTCGCTGAAGTCGGTGTCGAGTTTAGCCAACAGCGGCAACGGCAAGGTCGAGACCAGGTAATCGGCGCGCACCACCTGTTCGCGGCCGCTGAGCTGGTCGTGGTAGGTCACCGCCACGCCGTCTTCAAGCTGGCGGATCTGCCGCACCTGGGCGCCCAGTTGCACGTGCTCGCGCACGCGCTGGTAGAAGGCGTCGGTGATGCGGTCCATGCCGCCGACAGGTTGGAACATGGTGGCGGAAAATTCCGGGAATTCGGTGTGCAATAACGCGCCCCACAACTCCGGATGCAGCAGCCGGTCCAGCGCCAGCGGGCTGCGGCTGGCGGGCAGTGCGCCGGGGTGGGCAGGCGACTCCAGGTGACCGGAGCGCAAGCTGCCTTCAAAGGCCAGTTCCTGCGACAGATCGCCATACACCTGCAAAAACGCCAGCAAGCGCGTGCGCTCTTCACTGCTCAACACATCATCGAGGGCATCGCGCTGCACGGCTTTGGCCAGCAAGCCGGACAAATGCCCGCGCGTGTCATTGATCGCCTGGCCGACGGTGAACGCCGGCTGTTGCAGGTCGGGCCGCACCTGGGCGCCGTGGCTGCTGTTGACCAGCACTTCCAACGGCACACCCAGCTCGCTGCAATAGTCGAGAAGCGTGCGGTGCTGGCTCGGAATCCTGGCGGGACCGGCGTTGAAATACAGGCCGTTATCAAACGCTACGGTTTGCGTGCGGCCGTCCTTGTAGTCCACGCGGTCGCCATTGCGCAGGGTCCAGGTGCGCCCGCCCACGCGGTTGCGGGCCTCCAGTATTTGCACGCTGAACCCGGCGCGGCTGAGTTCCAGGGCCGTCACCAACCCGGCAATCCCGGCGCCCAGCACCAGCACACGAGTGCCCTGCCCCAGGCCCGCGTTGAGTTTCAGCGGTTGCGGGCGGCGATGTGACGACGGCCCCAAACCCAATACCGCCAATGCATCCTTGACGGCCTTTTCGCCGCCTACAGCGGCGATGCTCGACAGCGCTTCACGGCGTGTCAGTCCCATGTCGATGCTCCTAGTCCGGCAGGCCCGGTGGGTTGATCAGCGAGGTGTCGACGCGCTCGATGTCCAGGCCCCAGCGTTGCAGCACCTGTTCGTATTGGCCGCCGGCAATCGCGCCTTGCAGGGCGGTGTGAATCGGTTGGATCAGGCCGTTGTCCTTGCGTGTGGTCACGGCAATATCTGCCTTCAACGGCCAGCCGCCGTTCACCGTGCCCACCCGCTTGATGCCACCGGTGACCGCCGCCGAATAGGCATACACCGAGTTAGGCCCGAACAGCGCATCGCTGCGACCCGATTGCACCGCCAGTTGCGCGGCGGCCTGGTCGTCGATGTATTGCAGGAGCGCAGGCTCGATACCGGCCTTTTCATTGGCCTCGTTCCAGGCCAGCAAGACCTTTTCCTGGTTGGTGCCGGAGCCGACGATAATCTTCAGCCCGGCAATGTCGGCGGCCTGTTTGATCTCGGTGATTTTGTTGGTGCTCTTGACGTAAAAGCCGAGCACATCCTGGCGATAGGTGGCGAAGTCAAAACGCTTCTTGCGCGCCTCGGTCACGGTGACGTTGCTGATCACCGCGTCGTACTTGCCGGAGCTGACGCCCAGCGGCCAATCCTCCCAACTGGTCTGCACCACATTGAGTTGCAGGCCGAGGCTGTCGGCCACCAACTGCGCGGTGTCGGCTTCGCTGCCAATGGTGGTCTTGTCGTCATTGGCCAACAGCGCCAGCGGCGGCCCGGCAACGCCGGACACCGCCACGGTGAATTTGCCAGGCTGGGCGAACTTGAAACCCGGCGGGATCTGCGCAATCGCTGCTTCATTGCGCGGCACATGGATGCGCACACGGTCGGGGCTGAAATCCACCTGTTGCACGGCGAACGCGGTTTGCGCAGCACCGACGGCAAGCGTCAGCAAGGCCACGCGGGCAGTATTGATGAACATGGGCAGTCACTCCTTGAACTAAAGCACCTTGCCCAGAAAGGCCACGGTGCGGGGATGTCGGGGTTGGCGAAACATCTGTTCGGGCGGGCCTTCTTCGATCAGTTGACCGTCACACAGGAACACCACGTGGTCGGCCACTTCGCGGGCAAACCCAATTTCGTGGGTGACGATCACCAGGGTCACACCCAGTTGGGTCAGGCCTTTGATCACGTCGAGCACTTCGCCCACCAGCTCCGGGTCGAGGGCTGAGGTGGGTTCATCGAACAGCAGCACTTTGGGATCCAGCGCCAGGGCGCGGGCGATAGCCACGCGCTGTTGCTGGCCGCCGGAGAGCTGCCGTGGGTAGGCATCGACTTTGTCGGCCAGGCCGACCTTGGCCAGCAGCTCGCAGGCCTTGGCCTGCGCCCCGGCCTTGCTCCAGCGCTTGTGCGCCAGCGGTGCCTCGGCGACGTTTTCCCAGGCGGTGAGGTGCGGGAACAGGTTGAAGTTCTGGAACACAAAACCCACGTCGATGCGGCGCTTGAGAATCTCGCGTTCTTTCAATTCGTAGAGCAGGTCACCCTTGCGCCGATAGCCGACGTATTCACCGTCGATGGTGATGTGCCCGCTGTCGATTTTTTCCAGGTGGTTGATGGTGCGCAGCAAGGTGGATTTGCCCGAGCCGGACGGCCCGAGAATCACCGTGACCTTGCCTGGGTCGATGGTCAGGTCGATGTCTTTCAACACCTGCTGGTTGCCAAAGCGCTTGCCCACGCCCTGGATCTGAATGCGCCCGGCGCGTGCTTCAGCCATGGGTTTTCTCCTTGAGCCAGCCGCGCAGGCGTTGCAGCGGTGTGGGCGGCAGTACCCGCGCCGTACCGCGCGCAAAGTGGCGCTCGACGTAGTACTGGGCGCTGGTCAGCACCGTGGTGATGATCAGGTACCACACGGTCGCCACCACCAGCAGCGGGATCACCGCCTGGGTGCGGTTGTAGATGACCTGCACGGTGTAGAACAGCTCCGGCAGAGCCAGCACGTAGACGATGGACGTGCCCTTGACCAGGCCGATGATTTCGTTGAAACCCGACGGCAAAATCGAGCGCAGCGCCTGGGGCAGAATGATGCGAAAAATCCGTCGCGAAGCCGGCAAACCGAGGGCCGCCGCCGCTTCATGCTGGCCGGCATCCACGCCAATCAAACCGCCACGAATGATCTCCGCCGCATAGGCTGCCTGCATCAAGCTCAGGCCCAACACCGCCACGGTGAATTGGCTGAGCACATCCACGGTCGACCACTCGGCGAACACTACGCGGGTGAACGGCACGCCGAGCACGATGTGGTCATACAGGTAGGCAAAGTTGTAGAGGATGATCAGCACCAGCAGCGCCGGCATCGAGCGGAAAAACCAGATATAGCCCCAGGCCAACGCCGCCAGCAATGGCGAGCCCGACAGCCGTGCCAGCGCCAATGCAGTGCCGAAGAGGATGCTGAACACGGTACTGAGCAGCGTCAGCAGCAGCGTCTGGCCGAGGCCACGCAGCACCGAGACAGAAAAGAACCACTGGCCGAACACGCCCCACTCCCAACGCGGGTTGGTGGCCAGTGAATGCACGATAGCGAGCAGCACCAGCGCAGCGAAGATCGACCCGGCCCAGCGCCACGGGTGGCGGGCGGGAACCACTTGCAGGGCCTTGATGGGCGTTGCAACGCGGCGCTGGCGAACCGGGCTGACCTCGTCGATCAGGTCATAGGATTTGGCGACAATGGGCATGTTCTATTCCTCGCGGGTTGCGGCCTTAGAAGGCGTAAGTCAGCCGGGTGTAGTAGTACCCGCCGGTAAAACCGTAGGGCGAATAAGTGCCGTAGCTGGCGAGCATGGTGCTGCTCGGCACGCCTTGTTTCTTGGGGTAAAGGTCGAACAGGTTCTTGGCGCCGACGGCGATGTTGAGGGCTTTGGTGAGGTTGTAGCCAAGGTCGAGGTCAGTGATCCAGCGGGCGTTGTAAACCCGGTCCAGATCGCGATTGGCCGAGGAATTGACCTCTTTGTAGGCGCCGTAGCGGGTCAGGGCCAGGTTGAGGTTGAAGCGGTCTATGCTCCAGTCGCCGCCGAGGATGAGCTTGGTCTTGGGCTGCACATCGGTGATCAGGCCACGGGCCTGGCGGTCCATCAGGTCATAGGGCGTGCCGAGGATATCGGTGGACGCCTTGTAGTTGAGGATCTTGGTCTGGTTCCAGTTGAACGCGGCGGTCCACTTCAAGGCGCCGAACTGGCCGAGGTCCTGGTTGTAGTTGCTGACCAGATCCACGCCCTTGGTGCGGGTGTCGGCGCCGTTGATAAAGTACTGGCCGCCGGAGGTGGAGTTGATGCCGTTGCTTTGCAGTACCTGGGTGACTTCGGGGCCGAGCAAGGTGCCGGTCAGGGTGATGCGGTCGCGCAGGTTGATCACGTAGGCGTCGGCGGTGAAGTTCAGGCGGTCGGTGGGCGTAAGGGTGAAACCCAGGCTGAAGTTGGTCGAGCGCTCGGGCTTCAACTCCTGGGCGCCGAGGGCCTTGGCCGCCGCCGAACCCACCGGCAATACGCCGTAGTTGATCGACTGATACACGCCGTCGACCACGCCATAAGTGGTGGAGCGCGCACTGAACAGGCTATTGGCCAGGGACGGCGCGCGAAAGCCGTTACTGACGGTGGCGCGCACGGCAAATTGCGGGGTGAAATCGTAGCGTGTGGTCAGTTTGCCGCTGCGGGTTGCGCCGACGCCTTCGTTGTAATGCTCGTAGCGAAAGGCCGTGCCGATGTACCAGTCCGGCAGCGGGTTGAAGCCCACATCGACGTAACTGGCGAGGCTGTTGCGCGAGGCGCTGCTTTCTTCATCCGGCGAAATGCCGTTGGTGACCTGCGCCCCGGATGACGCGCAGTTGCCCGGCGCCACGCAGTAGCCGCCATTGGCATAGGACGCGTAGTCACCGGCCTGCACCTCATAGGTGTCGCGCCGATGCTCGAAGCCGAAGGACAGGTCCAACGGTTTTTGCAGGCCGACATCAAAGCCACGCTTGAAGTCGAGGTTGGTGGTCAGCTCGGTGGAAATCCAGGTGCCGGAGGTGAAGCTGTTGGGCGTGTACTCGCCCAGCGACGGGTTCTGGTTGTGGGTGGTGCCCTGTTCCGCCTCGTTGCGCCCGTAGGTGGTGGACAAATCCCAGTCCCACGCGCCAACGGTGCCTTTGCCGCCGAACGCGGCCTGGAAATCGTCCTCGTCGATGTACCAGGTCGGCGTGTACCCGGCCGGGTAGCCATTCGGCCCGGTGGTGATGGTATTGGTGATGGTCGGCAGGCGGTAGTTCTGCCCCTGCTCGGCCTTGCGCCGCGAGTAGGTGGTGAAGGAATACAGACTGAGGCTGTCATCAATCGGCAGTTCGGCGTTGTAGCCCAGGGTCAGCAGGTTGGTCTTGGGCGTGCCGTAACCGCCGTAGGTCGACCTGCCGGCCTGGTTGTAGGCTTGCTCATAGGTGTAGCCGTTGGCGCTGGCTTTGTTGTCGTCATTCTGGCTGCGGGCATCCAGGGCCAATTGCACGACGCCGCCGTTGCCGATTTCAAAACCCTTGTTGAGGCTTTGTTGCACGGTTTGCTTCTTGCCGTCGTAGCCCTGACCGACGTTGGTGACGGCGGTGCCGCTGGTATCAGCCTTGAGGATCACATTGATGACCCCGGCGATGGCATCCGAGCCGTACTGGGCGGCGGCGCCGTCGCGCAGCACTTCCACATGGTCGATGGCACTGATGGGGATCAAATCCAGGTCAGCCGGCGCCGCGCCGGTGTTGATGCCATTGATGTTCAGCGTGGCGCTGGTGTGACGACGTTTGCCGTTGACCAGCACCAGCACTTCGGCAGCACTCAAGCCCCGCAGGTTGGGCGCACGGGCAATGCCGCTGGCGTCCCAGCCGGTTTTTTCCGGCAGGGTCAGCGACGGGATCACCGCGCTCAAGGCTTCCATCAAGCCGGGCTTGCCGGTGCTTTGCAGTTGCCTGGCGCTGACCACATCGATCGGCACCGGGCTGCTGGTGACGGTGCGCTGCTCGGCGCCACGGTTACCGGTGACCACCACGGTGGACAGGGTGCTGTCGTCCTGGGCGGATGCAGTGCCGGCCAACAGGGCCAGCGTGAGTGCGGCGGTGGGGGGTAAAACTTGCTTCATGACCACTCCAGGCTTTCCGAATCGCGAAGTCGGGCAGTCGCGCGGGCGGGCGCGGTGCTCGTTTTTCAGGGTGCAGCTGCGATGGGAACTAGGTGTGGAGCGAGCGAGGGGTTTGAATCGGCAACATACGTTGAACTCCCTTCCAACGATTCTGCCGCGGGGTCTTTACCCGGTTATGGCGCGCAGAATCTGAATCACGCTGGGTACCATCCGAGGTCAGGGGTAGGCTGTTGCGATCAAACATAACGGAATGGATTTTAAAAATATAATGCTATTTGGGCATAAGCTAATATTCTCTACTTTCATTATTAGCGAATAACTTTATTCATATAAATAATGTTTTCTTGCTGATCGTTCCCACGCTCCGCGTGGGAATGCCTCATGGGACGCTCCGCGTCCCGCCCTGCAACCTTGTGACGCGGAGCGTCACGGGCTGCATTCCCACGCGGAGCGTGGGAACGAGCATTAGTGCGTGAGAGCGAACAGGGTCAGGCGTGGATGCGAGTGCTTTTTTCCACCAGGCACATTGGCGTGCCGGAAACCGGCTCCTGCATGATCTGCACTTGCACGTCGAACACCTGGCGCATCAGCTCGGCGCTGATCACTTGGGCGGGCGGGCCGTCAGCCACCAGCTTGCCGGCGTGCATCACCGCCAGGTGGTCGGCGTAGCGGCAGGCCTGGTTGATGTCGTGCAGTACGGTGATAACGGTTTTGCCCTCGGCGGCCAGTTCGCCCATCAGGTCGAGCAGTTCCACCTGATGGCTGATGTCGAGGTAAGTGGTGGGTTCGTCGAGCAACACCACTGGCGCATTCTGTGCCAGCACCATGGCCAGCCAGGCGCGCTGGCGCTGGCCGCCGGACAAATCCGCCAACGCGCGGTCGCCCAGGCTGTCCAGCTCCAGGCGCTGCATGGCCTGGGTCACCTGGGCTTGATCGTTGCCGCTCAGGCGCCCCCACAACGAGTTATGCGGGCTGCGGCCGTAGGCGACCAACTGGCGCACGCTGACACCTTCCGGCACCGGCAATACCTGCGGTAAAAATGCGATCTGCCGCGCCAGTTGCCGAGCGGACAAGCTGGCGTAGGCGTGGCCATCCAGGGTCAACTCGCCCTGGGTCGGCTTGAGGATGCGCGCAAACGCCTTGAGCAAGGTGGACTTGCCGCAGCCGTTGGGGCCGATCAGCGCGGTGACGCGACCTGTCGGCGGTGCGAACGAAAGGTCCTGCACGATACGCGTGGCGCCGTAGCCGATGTCGAGTTGGTGGGCCTGCAAAATACTCATGTCATCAACCCTTGAACCGTGCCAGCAACCAAAGAAAATACGGCGCACCAATCACCGCCGTAAGCACGCCCGCCGGGATTTCGCTGGGCGCGATCAATGTGCGCCCGAGGGTGTCGGCCAGCACCAGCAATAACGCGCCAATCAGCATCGCAGCCGGCAGCAGGTACTGGTGATGCCCACCCACCAGACGCCGCGCCATGTGCGGTGCGACCAGGCCGATAAAACCAATCGGCCCGATCACGCCGACACCCAGGCTGGTGAGCACCACCGCGCAGGCCATCGCCCACCAGCGGGTACGGCCAAGCGCAGTGCCCAGGCTGTGGGCGGCCTCATCGCCAAGCGCGATGAGGTTCAGGGGTTTAGCCAGGCACAGGCCCAACGGGATCAACAGCAGAAACGGCAACACCAGCGCCACATGGTGCCAATTACGGCTCCACAAACTGCCCGTCAGCGCGAGCAACGCGGTGTTGATATCCAACGGATGGGACAGGATCAAAAACTCGGTGACGCTGGACAAGGTCACCGCAATCGCCACCCCCGACAGCGCAAAACGCACCCCGGAAAAACTCACGCCGGTGTTGTACAGCGCCAGCAGCAAGGCCCCACCGGCGCCGCCCAGGCAGGCCACCAGTGGCAGCCAGGCAATCGGCAGGTGTGGCCAGCTGATGATCGCCACGGTCAGCGCCAGCCCGGCACCTTGGGTCACGCCGAGAATTTCCGGCGAGGCCAGCGGGTTGCGGATCACGCCCTGCACAATCGCGCCGGCCAGGCCGAAGGCGCAGCCAGCCAGAATGGCGATCAGGCTGCGTGGCAGGCGGTGGTTCCACACTTCAAAATCGAGGGCGTCGTGGGCCAGCAGGCGCTCCAGCACGGTGGCAGGTTTGAGCCACACCGTACCGGCGCTGAGGCTCGCCAGCAGTGCCACCAGCAGCAAGCCCAGCAGCAGCCATAAACGTAAGCGTGGCCGAATCATAGGGTGCGCCTGGCAAGAAACAGGAAGAACGGTGCGCCGATCAACGCAGTGACCACGCCCGCCGGGGTTTCCACTGGAAAGGCCACCGCGCGACTGAGCAAGTCGGCGCCCAGCACGATCACCGCGCCCAACGCCGCGCTGAGCGGGATCAGCCAGCGGTAGTCGTTACCGAGAAACTGGCGAATGATATTCGGCGCGATCAGCCCGACAAAGCCAATGGGGCCGACCGCGCACACGCTGGCGCCCACCAACAGCAAGCTGGCGACAAACACCTGCAAGCGCAGGCTGGCGATACCGACGCCCAACGAGCGCGCGGCGTCTTCGCCGAGGTTGATCAGGTTCAGCCGCGGCGCACACCACAGCGCCCACACGCCGCCGATCAGCGTGCATGGCCAGAGCAGTTGCACCTGGGCCGCACCCACATTGGCCAGCGACCCGGCCAGCCAGTTCAGCACGCTTTGGGCCTGGGCCTCGACCAGAATCACCGTGAGCCGGGTCAAGGCCGCGCACAACGCAGCAACCGCCACACCGGCCAACACCAGCCGACCTTGCGCGGTGTTCGGCGACCACGCGCCGCCGAGGCTGAACACCGTGACCCAGGCCAGCGCGCCGCCCAGGCAGGTCATCAACAGGGCGCCACCGGCAAAGGGCGGCGCGACCAAACCGGTGGAAAACAAGGCCAATCCCAATGCCGCGCCAGCCGTCACGCCGAACAACGACGGCGATGCCAGGCGGTTGCGGGTGATGCCTTGCATCAATGCACCGGCCAGGCCCAGGCAGGCACCGACCAACGCCGCGCACAACGCTCGGGGCACGCGCAGCTGCGCCACGATATAGGCCATATTGCCGCCCACGCTGCCCTGGTGAATCAGGCCGTTCCAGGCATCCGTCGCGGTGATAGTGAACGGCGACCAGCTGTACAGCGAGTACCAGAACAACACGGCACCCAGCAGCACAATGCCTGCCGCCGCGAAACTGCGCTGCACGGTTACTGGCTCAATACGGCTTTGCCGCCCTTGAGTATCGCCAGGGTGTCTTCAGCGATTTGCTCCGACGCCAATACACCTCGGTTACGCGCCCAACTGTCGCCATCGACCTCGGCCACCTGATGATTACGCACCGCGCCGAGCACTTGCCACAACGGCTGCTTGCTCCAGGTGTCGACGATACTTGGGCGACGATAGTGACCAACCAGCAACCAGCCAGGGTCAAGCGCGAGCAATTGTTCCAGGCTGACAAATTCAGTCGGCGCAGCCTTGGCACGTACCAAAGGCACTTTCAGGCCGATGGCTTGCAGCACGCTGCCGGCGTAGGAGTCAGGCCCGTGTACGGAAAAGCTGTCTTCACGGGCAACCCCGAACAACACGCTGGCACCCGCCGGAATCTGCTTGGCAATGGCCTGCAAGTGTTCACGGTTCTGGGCGATGCGCGCGTGCATCTGCGCGCTTTTGCCCAGGGCCGTGCCGATCAGTTCGGCGGATTTAAGGCTGCCTTCGTAATCTTCTCCACGTGATGGCAGCAACAAGGTCGGCGCGATGCTCGCCAAGTCGCTGTACAACGCCTGATGACGATTGAGGTCGGCGACGATCAAGTCCGGCTTGAGCCGGGCGATTTCTTCGATGCTCGGTTGCGAACGCAAGCCCACGGACTTCCATTGGCCGATGGCCTGGCGCACACGCGGCAAGACGCGGTTGGCATCGCCATCGTCCGCAGCGCCGACCGGCGTAACGTCGACGGCGGCGAGACTGTCGAGAAATGAGAACTCCAGCACCACCACGCGCTTGGGCGCATCCGGCAGGTGCACCGCGTGCTGGCCATCATTAAGGTCGATAGGCGCGGCGTTCAACACGCTGGAAGACAACGCCAGGAGGCAGGCGGCAAGGGTCGGGATGGAGCGCAACATTCGCATGACAAAGACCTCGGCGTTAAAACACCCCGGCTGGACGGGCCGGGGAAAACGGCGGGTACTATTCCATATTGAGGCGATGCAATCAAAAAACATTCTTATTAACGTGGTGAGTCTGGGGTGTGGCCGGGGCGATGTGGGAGCAGGCTTAATTGGAGCTGATTTGTGTGGGAGCTGGCTTGCCTGCGATAGCATCGACCGGGTCTTACTGACAGACCGAGGTGCCTGTATCGCAGGCAAACCAGCTCCCACATTGGCCTTCCCCTCGTGATAGTTGCGTTTAGAAGTCCACCGTGGCCGACAGCAAATAGGTGCGCGGCGTGGACAGGGTCAGGCCCGGCTCGCTGTCATCCGAAGCACCCGCTGAACTCCAGTAGCGTTTATCGGCGACGTTCTCGACGTTCGCCCGCAAAGTGATGTGCTTATCGTCGACCTTGAAGGCATAGCGCGCACCGACGTCAATGCGGGTCCAGGCATCGATCTCCTTGACGTTGGACTGGTCCAGGTATTGGGAGCTTGAGTAGATACCCCGGCTGGTCAGGGTCAGGCCTTCCACCGTCGGCACATCCCATTCGGCGCCCAGGTTGACGTTGTACTTGGGCGTGGCCGGGGCGCGGTTGCCGTCGAAAGTACCGTTGGTGGTGTGGGTCAGTTCGCTGTCGATAACCATCACGCCGCCCAGCAGGCGTACGCCCTTGAGCGGTTCGCCGAACACGCTCAGCTCCACGCCGTCGTTCTGGCGTTTGCCATTGGGCCCGAACACCCGCGTAGTGGCGTTGGTTTCGTAGGCCGGCTGCTTGATACGGAACACCGCCGCCGTCACGGCAAACGCGCCGGCGTCGTATTTGGCACCCACTTCAACCTGACGGCTGACAAACGGCGGGAAAATTTCGTCTTCGTTGATCGAGGTCGACGGCGCGATTTTGCCTTGGCTCAAGCCTTCCATGTAGTTGGCGTACAGCGACAGTTTGTCGGTGGCTTTAAACAGGATGCCGCCGGAGGGCGAGACTTTTTCCTCATCGTAGGCCGTAGCGCCTTTGACGTTGTCGGTCCAGTCGTCGACCTTGACCCGCTGCCAGCGCGCGCCGAGGGTCAGCAATAAACGCTCGTCGAAAAAGCCCAGGGTATCGGACAGCGCCACGCCACTGAAGCGGTTCTCGGTGTAGACCTTGGAATCCAGGCGTGTTGGCCGTGAAGGGGTTGGGGTTTCTACCGGGTTGTACAGGTTGCTCGGCGCCGCCGCGTACCGGGCGCCGCCGTTTTCAAAGTCCATGTAGAAGTAGCTGGCCGCCAGGTTGATCTCATGGCTGACCGGCCCGGTATGCAACCAACTGCGCACCCCGGCGGTGGCGGTGCGCACGTTTTCATCGCGGGTGAAATCCCGTGGCAATACGCTGAAATCCCCGGCGTTGTTGGTGACGGACACCGCGTGACGCAAGAAGTCGTGGTTGCTTTTACGCGCGCCGACGCCGCCATACAGCATCACGTTATCGCTGAGGTCGAACTCGCCGATAACCGTGCCGAAGGTGTCATCGGTGCGGGCTTTACTCCACGGCTGTGCGTAGTTATGCCGTACGTCTTTGGCGCTCGGCACCCGGGCATTGGCGCCGACTTGTACACGTTCCTGCGGCGCATCGGTGGCGCGCTCGGTGTGGCCGATATCCGTGGAAAGGCGCAGGCGCTCACCGCGAAAATCCAGGCCCAGCACCGCCATTTCACGGTCGACGCTCTGGTGATCCCATTCGGTATCGCCGGACTGCTTCACGCCATTGAAACGGATGCCGAATTTGTTGTCCTCACCAAAGCGCCGCCCCACATCCACGGCGCCACCGGCCTGGCTGCCGGAGGCCCAGGTGCCGGTCAGCGAGGTGATGTCCTTGTCGGTAGCGCGCTTGGGCACCACGTTGATCCCGCCGCCCACACTGCCGCGCGGCGAGATGCCGTTGATCAACTGGCTCGGGCCCTTGAGGATGTCGACGCGCTCGGCCATTTCCATGTCGATGGTGTACGTCGGCAGTACGCCGTAGAGGCCGTTGTAGGCCACATCACTGTTGAACAGGCTGAACCCGCGAATGGTGAACTGCTCGTAGCGCCCGCCCGCCGGGTTGGTGGCGCGCACCGAAGGGTCGCTGGCGACCAGATCGCCGAGGGTACGCGCCTGCTGGTTCTTCACCGCCTCGGCGGTATAGGTGGTCATGCTGAACGGGGTTTCCATAAAGTCCCGTGAGCCGAGCAGGCCTTGCGAGCCACGCCGCGCCACCTGGCCACCGGCATAGGTATCGCCATCGGCCAACCCAGTGGTACCGACGATGGACGTGGGTGCCAGTTGCAGGCTGCCGCTTTCCGGCACCGGCATCAGCCTGTAGGCCTGCGTGCCCATCGGTTGCAATTGCAGGCCCGAGCCCGTCAGCAACTGCGCAAAGCCCTCCTCCACGCCGTATTCACCCGACAAGCCGGCGCTGCTGCGACCGCTGACCAGCGCCGGGTCCACCGACAGGTTGACCCCGGCGAGCCCGGCGAAGCGCGTCAATGCGGCGCTCAGGCTACCGGCCGGCACCTGGTAACTGCGGCGGGCGGTGCTGTCTTCGGCATAGCTGAGCGGGACAAATAACGGGCTGGCACTGAGGCTCAGCATCAGGCTCAGGTTCAGCAACGGGCGCAAGCGCATGGGTCGGACTGCGGGCATGGGGAGAAGCTCTCGATTTTGTTCACTTGCCTGGAATGACAGGCGAGGCGCAAAAAAGGGACAGGGGTTGGCGATTTTTTTCAGCAGATAAAGCCTTCGTCTTGCATAGAGGGCAGCCATTGCTCACGATGTCGCCTGATTTCAATCTCTGCATAAAGGCTCACCGCATGAAGTTATTGCGTAAATGGCGCGAAAAAAAAGCGCGCAAGGCACTACGCGCGCTCTCCCCGCTGGAGCGCTCGACGCAAAAACTGCGCAACCGCTATCCAAACTACAGCTTTGGCATAGGCACCTACGGCGATTTGAAGGTGCACGACTGGCATGAAGGCACGACCCTGCGTGTCGGCGCCTACACCTCGATTGCCGGCAATGTGGAAGTGTATTTGGGCGGCCATCATCGCACCGACTGGCTCAGTTGCTACCCCTTCCCCGCCAAGATGAAAAGCCTCGCGCACATTACCGACTTTGGTGGCAGCAAAGGCGACGTGATCATTGGCAATGATTGCTGGATCAGCTCCCACGCGAAGATTCTGTCGGGCGTGACGATCGGCAATGGCGCAGTCGTGGCGGCAGGCGCGATTGTGACCAAGGATGTGGCGCCTTACGCCATTGTGGGCGGCAACCCGGCCAAACATATCCGCTGGCGTTTTGATGAACCGACTCGGCTGATCCTTGAGCAATCCGCCTGGTGGGACTGGCCGGAGGCTGAGGTGCGTGAGGTGGCGCATTTGCTGTGCAGTACGGATATCGGGCCGTTTGTGGAGTACCTCAGCCAGCGCGGGCGTTCGGCTGGCTGAAGCCTTCAGCGCTTGATCCAATCCAGATCCACGGCACCTTGAATGCCATCGACCTGGCCTTTGCTGCTGTGCTGCCACCAGTGCCAGCGCTTGCCGTGGCTACGCCAGGTTTCGGGCACTGTCGGCTGCTTGGCATCCCAGTGGGCGATCCACAACGGGCACGGGCTGAAATCGTACTTGCGCCACGCCACACGGTCAGCCCAGATGCTGGGTGACGTGTAGATGTATGGATGGGCGCCATCGAGCACCTGCGTGCTGAGCAGCATTACCAGTTCGTACAAGGCATCGGCCATCTGATCCGCGCTC
Organism: Pseudomonas sp. B19125; assembly: GCF_044218855.1. NCBI lineage: Bacteria > Pseudomonadati > Pseudomonadota > Gammaproteobacteria > Pseudomonadales > Pseudomonadaceae > Pseudomonas > Pseudomonas sp. B19125. The sequence goes on along the minus strand of NZ_CP162589.1, from coordinate 2,662,288 downwards.
GCCGTTTCGTTGCGCGAGGTTTCTACATCAATGGCCAGGATGTGCTTCCCGACCTCGAAGTTGGCCTCGCAGATCCGCTGCCGAATATTGGCCAGTTGTTCGCCGGGGGTACTGCTCAGTGCACGAAAGTAGTGGTAAACCCCCGCAGTCAAACCGTGGGCCAGCATCCCGGCAAAGTTTGTTGCAAACCGAGGGTCAGTGTAGGTGCCCCCTTCGGTCATCTTCACAATGGCATGGGTGACACCGGCTGACGCGACGCGGCGCCAGTCGATCTCTCCTTGCCAGCGCGACACATCAATGCCACGAGCATGGGTGGTAGGGGTTTGCTGTTCACAACTCATGAGTTTCTCCAAGACGCTGGGTGCTTTATGCAACCTTTCATCTCGGATACTTTCATTCTAAAGCGCCGAAAAACCGTATAAGAGTACTGCCTGCTTAGGGATGCGCTTGGGTATGGCAGACGGTACAAGGGTGAAAAATTGGGGCGTTCCCCAAAAAACGCGCGCATGAAAAAGCCCAACCTTTTCAGATTGGGCTTGATCGAGAATATGGTCGGGACGGAGTGATTCGAACACTCGACCCCTAGCACCCCATGCTAGTGCGCTACCGGACTGCGCTACGCCCCGACTAGGCGTGTTACTGGGTTTGCTTCGTAACGAAGCGATCCGGAATATACCGCAAGCTTTTGAAATGTGGAAGTATTTTAAAAGCTTGTATCACTTCTTCAGAACCACCAGCACATCTTCGAGTTCGGAGATCATCTGGCGGATCATTTGCTTGTATTGGGTGGTGTCGTCTTTGGCTTCATCACCGGACATACGCTGGCGCGCGCCGCTGATGGTGAACCCCTGGTCGTACAGCAACGCACGGATCTGTCGGATCATCAGCACATCCTGGCGCTGATAATACCGACGGTTCCCGGTGCGTTTGACGGGGTTGAGTTGAGGAAACTCCTGCTCCCAATAGCGCAGCACGTGCGGCTTGACCGCACAGAGCTCGCTGACTTCACCAATGGTGAAGTAGCGTTTGCCTGGGATGACGGGTAGTTCGTCGTTATGACTTGGTTCCAGCATAAGCCTCAACTCGGGCCTTCAACTTCTGCCCTGGACGAAAGGTGACCACACGGCGAGCCGTGATCGGGATTTCTTCTCCCGTTTTTGGATTGCGGCCAGGCCGCTGGCGTTTGTCCCGCAGGTCAAAATTGCCGAAACCGGACAATTTGACCTGTTCGTTGTCTTCCAGAGCGTGCCGAATTTCTTCAAAGAACAGCTCGACCAATTCCTTGGCTTCGCGTTTGTTCAGACCCAACTCTTCGTACAGACGTTCCGCCATCTCAGCTTTCGTCAAAGCCCCCATACGTCACTTCCTTAACGTGGCGTTCAACCTTTGTTCGAGCGAGGTGAGGATATTTTGTGTCGTGGTATTCACCTCATCGTCATTAAGAGTGCGCGATGGATGCTGCCAGGTCAAGCCAACTGCAAGGCTTTTTCTATGCGGATCAATGCCTTTACCCTGATAGACGTCAAATAGCCTGAGGTCTGTCAGCCATTCCCCTGCATTTTCACGGATTACGTCCAGAACGGCAGTGGCGGCCACTTCACGGTCGGCGATCAGCGCGAGGTCACGACGCACTTCAGGGAAGCGCGACAACTCGCTGAATTTAGGCATCTTGCCCGACGCCACTTCAGCCAGAACCAGCTCAAAAACAAAGACCGGACGGTCCAGGCCCAATGTTTTCGACAGCTCAGGGTGGATGGCACCGACAAAACCCACCAAACGCCCTTCGCGCTCGATACGTGCAGTCTGGCCCGGGTGCAATGCCGGGTGGCTACCAGACACAAACGTGAAGTCATCCAGTGCACCGGCAAAGCCCAGCACCGCTTCCACATCGGCTTTAACGTCGAAGAAGTCCACGCCATCGCGGCCCTGTGCCCAGCCTTCTGGCAGGCGGCTACCGCAGACAACACCCGCCAGCATCGGCTCTTGCTTCAGACCGTCGAGCTGGCCGACAAAACGCAGGCCGCTTTCGAACATGCGCACGCGGTCTTGCTGACGGTTCAGGTTATGGGAAAGTGCCTTGACCAGGCCCGGCCACAGCGACGAACGCATGGCGGCCATGTCATTGGAGATCGGGTTAGCCAACAGCAACGGCTCAACACCTGGGTTGAACAGCTCAAACTGCTTTGGATCGATGAAGCTATAAGTCACCGCTTCCTGGTAGCCACGGGCAACCAGCAGGCGACGCAACTCTGGCAGGTGCGCACGCGCCTCGGCCTTGGGTTGCGGTGCCAGGCGCGCTTGCGGGTAGCGAACCGGCAGGCGGTTGTAGCCGTACAGGCGGGCCAGTTCTTCGATCAGGTCGACTTCCAGGCTGATGTCGAAACGATGGCTTGGCACTTCTACGTGCCACTGCCCTTCCCCACCGGCGGAAATACCCAGGCCGAGTGCGGACAGCAGTTGCTCGATCTGCGCAGGTTCAATCACCAGGCCAAGCATTTGCTCGACGCTTTTGGCGCGCAGGGTGATCGGTGCAATCGACGGCAGGAACTGCTCGTTGACGGTCTCGGTGATCGGGCCGGCTTCGCCGCCAGTGATTTCCAGCAGCAGGCCAGTGGCGCGCTCCATGGCTTCACGGGCCAGCTTCCAGTCCACACCACGCTCGTAGCGGTGCGAGGCATCGGTGTGCAGGCCGTAGGAACGGGCCTTGCCAGCGATGGCGATCTGGTCGAAGAATGCGCTCTCAAGGAAAATATCGCGGGTGGTTTCGGACACGCCGCTGTGCTCGCCACCCATCACGCCGGCAATCGCCAGGGCGCGGGAATGGTCGGCAATTACCAGGGTGTCGGCGCGCAGGCTGACTTCCTGGCCGTCGAGCAATACCAGCTTCTCGCCTTCTTCGGCCATGCGCACACGGATGCCGCCATTGATTTCGGCAAGATCGAAGGCGTGCAGCGGTTGGCCCAGCTCCAGCATCACGTAGTTGGTGATGTCCACGGCGGCATCGATGCTGCGCACGTCGGCGCGACGCAGGCGCTCAACCATCCACAGCGGGGTTGGCTTGGACAGGTCGACGTTGCGGATCACACGACCCAGGTAACGTGGGCAGGCGTTTGGCGCCAGTACGTCGACAGGGCGCACTTCGTCGTGGACTGCAGCGACTGCGGCCACCACCGGGCGGGTGACCGGGGCGTTGTACAGCGCGCCCACTTCACGGGCCAGACCGGCGAGGGACAGGCAGTCACCCCGGTTCGGGGTCAGGTCGACCTCGATGCTGGCGTCTTCCAGTTCCAGGTAAACGCGAATGTCCTGACCCACTGGCGCATCGGCCGGCAGTTCCATCAGGCCATCGTTGCCCTCGCCGACTTGCAGCTCGGCCTGGGAACACAGCATGCCGTTGGACTCAACGCCACGCAGCTTGGCTTTCTTGATCTTGAAGTCGCCCGGCAGTTCGGCGCCGATCATGGCAAACGGAATCTTCAGGCCCGGGCGCACGTTTGGCGCTCCGCACACGACCTGAAAGGTTTCCACGCCATTGCTGACCTGGCACACACGCAGCTTGTCGGCATCGGGGTGCTGCTCGGTGCTCAGCACCTCGCCCACCACCACGCCGGTGAAAACACCGGCGGCCGGCGTTACGCTATCGACCTCAAGGCCGGCCATCGACAGACGAGCAACCAGCTCGTCGCGATCTACCTGCGGGCTTACCCAGCCACGCAGCCATTGTTCACTGAATTTCATCCTGCTCTCCTAAAGATTCGTTACGACTAGCGAAATTGCGCGAGGAACCGCAAGTCGTTGTCGAAGAACAGACGCAAGTCGTTCACGCCGTAACGCAGCATGGCCAGGCGCTCAACGCCCATGCCGAAGGCAAAGCCCGAGAACTCTTCCGGGTCGATCCCGGACATGCGCAGCACGTTAGGGTGAACCATGCCGCAGCCCATCACTTCCAGCCAGCCGGTCTGCTTGCAGACGCGGCAGCCTTTGCCGCTGCACATCACGCATTCCATGTCGACTTCAGCGGATGGCTCGGTGAACGGGAAGAACGATGGACGGAAACGCACCGCCAGCTCTTTCTCGAAGAACACCCGCAGGAACTCTTCGATGGTGCCTTTGAGGTCGGCGAAATTGATGTCGCGATCGACCAGCAGGCCTTCGACCTGGTGGAACATCGGCGAGTGGGTGATATCAGAGTCGCTGCGGTACACACGGCCTGGGCAGACGATGCGGATCGGCGGCTTGTTCGCTTCCATGGTGCGGACCTGTACCGGCGAGGTATGGGTGCGCAACAGCATGTTCGCGTTGAAATAGAAGGTGTCGTGCATCGACCGGGCCGGGTGATGGCCTGGGATGTTGAGCGCCTCGAAGTTGTGATAGTCGTCTTCGACCTCGGGGCCTTCGGCAATGCCGTAACCGATATGGGTGAAGAACTGCTCGATACGTTCCAGAGTCCGGGTGATCGGATGCAGACCGCCCGAGGCCTGGCCACGACCAGGCAAGGTGACGTCAATGGACTCGGCGGCGAGCTTGGCCGCAAGATCGGCCTCCTCGAGCGACGCCTTGCGCGCATTGAGCACCTCGGTGACACGCTCCTTGGCGACGTTGATCAGCGCGCCGACTTGCGGACGCTCTTCAGCCGGCAAATTCCCCAGGGTCTTCATCACCTGAGTCAATTCACCTTTTTTGCCAAGGTAGTGAACCCGGATTTGCTCCAGGGCATTTACATCTTCAGCGCTATGCACAGCCTCAAGAGCTTGGGCAACGAGCGCATCCAGGTTTTCCATGTACAGACTCCAGATACAAAATAGGGGAAGAGCTTGAAGGCTCTTCCCCTATTTATGACGTTTACCACCTTGGGCTACAGGAGCAGCCCAAGGTGACTGTCGGGGGTACTTAAGCCAAGGTGGCTTTAGCTTTCTCGACAATCGCAGCAAACACCGCTTTTTCGTTCACGGCCAGTTCAGCCAGAACCTTACGGTCGATTTCGATGGACGCTTTTTTCAGGCCAGCGATGAAACGGCTGTAGGACAGACCGTTAACACGTGCACCAGCATTGATACGAGCGATCCACAGAGCGCGGAACTGACGTTTTTTCTGACGACGGTCGCGGTAGGCGTATTGGCCTGCCTTGATTACCGCTTGCTTGGCAACACGGAATACGCGTGAACGCGCGCCGTAGTAGCCTTTAGCAAGTTTCAGAATTTTTTTGTGACGCTTACGGGCAATGACGCCACGCTTTACACGAGCCATGAGTTATTCCTCTATTCTTGACTAAAATTAACGAAGGCGCAGCATGCGCTCGACTTTTGCCACGTCAGACGGATGCAGCAAGCTGCTACCGCGCAGTTGACGCTTACGCTTGGTCGACATTTTGGTCAGAATGTGGCTCTTGAAAGCGTGCTTGTGCTTGATACCGTTAGCAGTTTTCAGAAACCGCTTAGCAGCACCACTTTTAGTTTTCATCTTTGGCATGTTCGGTACTCCGCATTCAGTTGATAAACATAATCAGAAGGCCTGCCGTGCCCTGTTGATTACTTCTTCTTTTTCGGGGCGATGACCATAATAAGCTGGCGTCCTTCCATCTTAGGATGCTGTTCGACCGAACCGTACTCGAGCAAGTCAGCTTCAACCCGCTTGAGGAGTTCCATCCCCAGCTCCTGGTGGGCCATCTCACGGCCGCGGAATCGCAAGGATACCTTGGCCCTGTCCCCATCACTCAGGAAACGTACCAGGTTGCGCAGTTTTACCTGGTAATCCCCTTCCTCCGTCCCTGGACGAAACTTGATTTCTTTTACTTGAATCTGCTTCTGGTTCTTCTTCGCTGCGGCAACCTGTTTCTTCTTCTCGAAGATCGATTTGCCGTAGTCCATCACCCGACAAACAGGTGGGATTGCATCGGCGGAGATTTCCACCAGGTCCAATTTGGACTCTTCAGCAATACGAAGCGCTTCATCAATCGAGACGATGCCAATCTGCTCGCCGTCAGCGCCAATTAACCGAACCTCGCGTGCCGAGATATTCTCGTTGATCGGGGCTTTCGGTGCAGCTCGTTTATCTTGTCTCATTTCACGCTTAATAATAATTACTCCGAATCTGGGCGACCACGCCGGGAAACCGCTTGCGCGAGGAACTCAGCGAACTGGGCGACGGGCATCGAGCCCAGGTCAGCACCTTCACGAGTACGCACAGCGACAGTCTGCATCTCGACTTCCCGATCTCCGATAACCAAAAGATAGGGAACCTTGAGCAAAGTATGCTCGCGGATTTTAAAGCCGATCTTTTCATTTCTCAAGTCGGACTTGGCACGAAATCCGCTTTCGTTGAGAGTTTTTTCAACTTCAGCGGCAAAATCGGCCTGTTTATCAGTGATATTCATGATCACTGCCTGGGTCGGAGCCAGCCACGCAGGGAATGCACCCTCGTAGTGCTCGATCAGGATACCGACGAACCGTTCGAACGAGCCGAGGATCGCCCGGTGCAGCATAACCGGGTGCTTGCGGCTGTTATCTTCGGAGACGTATTCGGCTCCCAAACGGATCGGCAGGTTAAAATCGAGCTGCAGGGTACCACACTGCCAGACGCGACCAAGGCAATCTTTCAGCGAGAACTCGATCTTCGGACCGTAGAAGGCGCCCTCACCCGGCTGCAGATCGTACGCAAGGCCCGCGCTGTCTAGCGCAGCGGCCAGTGCAGATTCAGCGCGGTCCCACAGTTCGTCGGAACCAACACGTTTTTCCGGACGAGTGGACAGTTTCATTTCGACTTCGGTGAAACCGAAATCGCGATAAACATCCATGGTCAGCTTGATGAACGCGGCGGATTCAGCCTGCATCTGCTCTTCGGTGCAGAAGATGTGGGCGTCGTCCTGGGTGAAGCCACGCACACGCATGATGCCGTGCAGCGCACCCGACGGTTCGTTACGGTGGCAGGCACCGAACTCGGCCAGGCGCATCGGCAACTCGCGGTAGCTCTTCAGGCCCTGGTTGAACACCTGCACGTGGCATGGGCAGTTCATTGGCTTGATGGCGTAGTCGCGGTTTTCCGACTGCGTGGTGAACATGTTGTCGGCGTAGTTGGCCCAGTGCCCGGATTTCTCCCACAGACTGCGGTCAACAACCTGAGGCGTCTTGATCTCCAGGTAGCCGTTGTCGCGCTGAACCTTGCGCATGTACTGCTCGAGCACCTGGTACAGGGTCCAGCCGTTCGGGTGCCAGAACACCATGCCCGGCGCTTCTTCCTGGAGGTGAAACAGGTTCAGTCGCTTGCCGATTTTGCGGTGGTCGCGCTTTTCAGCTTCTTCGATGCGCTGGATGTAGGCCGCCAGTTGCTTCTTGTCAGCCCAGGCCGTGCCGTAGATCCGCTGCAATTGTTCGTTCTTCGCATCACCGCGCCAGTAGGCACCGGACAGCTTGGTCAGCTTGAACGACTTGAGGAAGCGTGTGTTCGGCACGTGCGGACCACGGCACATGTCGACATATTCTTCGTGGTAATACAGGCCCATGGCCTGTTCGTCCGGCATGTCTTCCACCAGACGCAGCTTGTAGTCTTCGCCACGGGCGGTGAACACGTCGATCACTTCGGCGCGCGGCGTGACCTTCTTGATCACGTCGTAATCTTTTTCGATCAGCGCGTGCATGCGCGCTTCGATAGCGGCCAGGTCGTCCGGAGTGAAAGGACGCTCATAGGCGATATCGTAGTAAAAGCCTTCGTCAATGACCGGGCCGATCACCATTTTTGCCGTTGGGTACAGCTGCTTGACCGCATGGCCAATCAGGTGCGCGCAAGAGTGGCGAATGATCTCCAGCCCCTCTTGATCCTTGGGCGTGATGATTTGCAGGCTGGCATCACCAGTGATCAGGTCGCTGGCGTCAACCAGCTTGCCGTCGACCTTGCCGGCCACGGTGGCCTTGGCAAGACCTGCACCAATGGATGCGGCGACCTCGGCTACGGAAACCGAATGATCGAATGAACGTTGACTGCCGTCGGGAAGAGTAATAGTTGGCATGGCGCCTCCTCTCCTAGTGGTGACCCCTACCAAAGGTCACGTGGGTTGGGATGAGCCAGTACAAGATCCAACACCAGGCCGTTCAATGATGAACGCCTGCCTTACAGCGGCAGGAGCCTTTCGGCCAACCGATAATCGAACCAGAGTGACTGGAGTGAACTCAAAAAACATGGCAAGGCGGCAATGGGCGCGCCTGGAAATAGCCAAGCGGGTGATGCTAGCACAGATGAACGGTCATCGCGCCTGCCGCGCCTGATGAAACATAAAATCCCGTGTTTGATGCCTGTAAAAGTGAACTTGAGCTGTACGAAAGCCCTCAAACCCGCTGAGAATCGCTGTTTGCCCACGAATCAAAGGAGCACTTCATGATGCGCTTTACCTCGACCCTCGCTCTCGCCGCTTCCCTGGCTTTCTTGTCTGTTGGCGCGCACGCCGCCGCCCCTTCGAACTGGCCTGAAGGCGCCCGTGACAGCTTCATCAAGGATTGCAGCTCGGCAGCCCAACAAAACGTGGACGCCAAAACCGCCAAAAGCCATTGCGAATGTGGCGCGGACAAGATCAATGCCGAATTGAGCACCGCTGAAATCAAAGAGCTCATGACTAACCCGAACTCCAGCCCCGAGCTCAAAAACAAAGCTGTCGCGGCTATTTCGTCCTGCAAAGTCGTGAAGAAAAAATAACAACGACCACTGATCAGACGGCCATTTGACTGAAAAAACAGCCTGAAAACTGCCATTTCGCACAAATTACGCAGCTTTTACGGCTTTTTTTAACAGCTGGTATTTCGCTGCAAAGCCCCGTAGATCGGGGCTTTCAGCCAACCAAGGCACTAAACGCAACGCTATTGATTAGCAAACAATGCCTTGGGGGGGCTTACAAGCCGAACATTTCGACTATGATACCCCGGTGTGCCCAGTTGGCCTGAGCAGCACAGCACTACTGAAAATATATGTTTCTTGGAGATACACCATGTCTAATCGCCAAACCGGCACCGTTAAATGGTTCAACGATGAAAAAGGCTTCGGCTTCATCACTCCTCAAGGTGGCGGTGACGACCTGTTCGTACACTTCAAAGCTATCGAAAGCGACGGTTTCAAAAGCCTGAAAGAAGGCCAAACCGTTTCCTTCGTGGCTGAGAAAGGCCAAAAGGGTATGCAAGCTGCACAGGTTCGCGGCGAGTAATTCTCCGCTGAGCTAAAAAAACCCCGTCCATGTGACGGGGTTTTTTATGGGCGCTGCAAAAGCCAGGAGGCGATCAGCCGCAGTTGACCCGCGTGATCACCAGGTTGTCGTCGGTGTTCAGGTTCAGACGGTCGGAGCGGTATTCCAGGGTGATCATGTCGTTAGGCTTGAGGATCCGTGCGTTCTGCGCGCCGGCACGGGTACGCGCCTGCTCCAGCAATTGAGGCGAGGCTTTCTGGCCGATGGCGAATTCGGCAGCCTTCGACTCGCAGCGAGTGTGACCTGCATCGGCAACGGCGGCATCTTTGCCCGGCTCAGGGGCACCCGGGGTGCTGCAACCCGCCAACGCGAGTGCTGCCAACAAAGTACCGAATGATGCGAGCTTCCAAGGCATGAAGCCTCCTATGAAAAAAATGGACAGAGATCGTGCGACAGCGATCTGGCGGTTTGGTTTCAAGACGTAAATCGCCTAAGAGCAAGTCTGCCTGACTCAAGGCGAGCATTCGCCGGATCAATCGTCACCAGATATGAACGAATTCAGTAGATATCGATGTAGTCAAACGGCGGCTTCGGCCAGTTCTGCTGGAGCGCGTTGAAAATCTGCCGGACCCAGACTTCATCGCTGGCCGCGACGTTACCGACATAACCCGAGCCTTTGGCCCAGGTCTCGAGGCGAAACAGCAGGCCGTCGATGTCGACTCCGCCTACGGCCTTCCCGGAAGAAATAAACGCGATACCGCCCTTGGTCACCCGCAACTGGGTGTGCTCGTCGTCACTGGCACTCGCGAGCAACTGGCGCACGGCTTCCAGCGTGAGGTTCTCGGGGTTGTTCAAATCGATCTGCACCTGGTGTCCCCGGCAATTGAATGGGGTAACAGTGTCGCACAGCATCGGCCTCATCCCGAAACGTCTCATGCCTAAGTAGCACTGCCAAACCCTACGCAAAAATGGTTAACTGCCCCGGTTAGAACCGCGTTCCAGCGCATTGCCCAGCCTTCCCGCCCCGTGAGCCCCGACCATGAGTACCGTAACCCTCCAAGCCGACATCAAAGCCAAGTGGCCTCAAGGACAAGGCTCCTACAGCCCCGGAAGCCCGGAGGAGTTGGCCATCATCGGAATCGACCTGCTGGTCAAGGAGCTCGGCACTCAGGCCGCACAGGCGTTCATCGGCCAGGTATTCGAGAAATACCCGGCCGACCACATGGGCGCTCATAACCCCGAGCGCGAATAAGACCCGGCCGGCGAGCGCCGACCGGCAAACACCTTACTTCAGACGGGCCAGGCGCTCGGTCAACAGATCGAAGAAGCCCTGGGCGTCGCCGTTCTCAACCCAGAATGCGTTCTTCGGCTGCTTGAGGCCGTCATACCAGTCGACGACGGTCTGGCCGAAGGTCGGGCCTTCGCGGCTGTCGATCACCACGTTGACTTCACGGCCGCTGAACAGGGAAGGCTTGAGCAGGTAGGCAATCACGGTAGCGTCATGCACCGGGCCACCCGGGATGCCGTAGTGCTCCATGTCGCCCTTGACGTATTCATTGAGAATATCGCCCACCACCTTGCTCGCATTGTTCTTGATGTCGGCAATCTGTTTCAGGCGCGCGTCACTGGTCAGCACCTTGTGGGTCACGTCCAGCGGCAGGTAAGTCAGCTTGACGCCACTTTTGAGCACAATTTCAGCCGCGACAGGGTCCGCGAACAGATTGAACTCAGCCACCGGGGTGATATTGCCGCCATTAAAATGCGCCCCGCCCATCACCACCACTTCCTTGATGCCTTGGGTGATCTCCGGCGCCTGGGTCAACGCCAGTGCCAGGTTAGTCTGCGGGCCGAGCATGGCGATGGTGATGCTGTGAGGCTTGGCGGTGCTGAGGGTCTTGATCAGGTAGTCAACGGCATTGCCTTCGGCCAGGCCTTTTTTCGGCTCATGCACGGCGACCCCGGAAATACCTTCCTTGCCATGGATATTCTCCGCATAGATCGGCGTGCGCAGCATGGGTTTTGGCGCGCCGGCGTACACCGGGATGTCTTCGCGCCCTGCCCACTCGCGGGCCAGGCGCGCGTTGCGGGAGGTCTTGTCGAGGCGCACGTTACCGGCGACGGTGGTCAGCGCACGAATGCTCAGCTCCTGCGGGGACGCCATGGCAAACAGCAACGCCACGACGTCATCGGCGCCTGGGTCGGTGTCGATGATCAGGTCGATTTTTTCCGCCGCGTGGGCGCTGGCTGCGGTGAGTGCGGACAAAAGCAGGACACTCCGAAATAGATTTTTCAGGGTTGGGAGACCACGTTGCATGAAACACTCCTTGTCGTAGGGAAACTCTAGAAGGTAACGCCGGACACCAGCGCGATATTGCAATACGGCTGGCACTCGCCCGTGCGCACCACGGCGCGGGCCTTGTGGCTGAGCTGCTTGAATTCTTCATGGCTGACCAAACGGCGCTCGCCCAAGGCGGCCTGTTCGGTCAACACATTAAGTGGCGTCAGCGCAGGTGGCTGCTTGAGCAGGATCTCTTCGGCCAACACATGGCTTTCTACCTGCATCTCGCTGAGCACAATGCGCAGGGTGCTGATGAAATCCGGAATGCCCTGGGTGAGCGCCAGGTCAATCAACTCGACGCCTGGCGGCACTGGCAGGCCGGCATCACCGATCACCAGGATGTCACCGTGGCCGAGGGATGCGATCACGCGCGACAGCGCAATATTGAGCAATGGTGTCTTTTTCATGAGGGCATAAAACCTTGTACGTCCTGCAGCGTAGGAATCGAGGGTTGCGCACCCGCCCGCGTGACCGACAGCGCGGCAGCCACCTGGCCAAACCGGATAGCCTCGGCTTCACTTTTGCCATTGGCCAGCGCCGCGGCAAAACCGCCAACAAAGGTGTCACCGGCAGCCGTGGTGTCCACCGCCTTGACCTTGGGCGCCTGCAAGTGCTCGAAACCTTTGCCATCGGCAAACAACGCGCCCTGACTGCCAAGGGTAATAATGACCTTGCCGGCACCCGCCTTGAGCAGCAGCGTTGCGGCAGCCTTGGCGCCGTCGAGTGAATCGACCGTCACACCACTCAAGGCGCTGGCCTCGCTTTCGTTGGGGATCAAATAATCGATCGAGGCATACCATTCCTCTGGCAGCGGGCCACTGGCCGGTGCCGGATTGAGGATCACGGTCTTGCCCAATTCACGACCGCGCTTGAGCGCCTGGCCAACCGTGCTCATCGGCACTTCCAACTGGCAGACGATGACATCTGCTGCCTGCAGTACCGCGTCAGCCGCCTGCAACGACGCGGGCGTGAGCTCACCGTTGCTGCCAGCCACGATCACAATCGCGTTCTGGCTGCTGTCATCCACCACAATCAACGCCACGCCGCTGGAGCCATCCACCGTGCTGACGGCCTGGCAATCGATGCCCTCCACCAGCAGCGCATCACGCAATTGCGCGCCGTAGGCATCCGTGCCCACACAGCCGATCATCGCCACCTCAGCGCCAAGGCGCGCAGAGGCCACCGCCTGATTGGCGCCCTTGCCGCCCGGCACGGTGGAAAACGTCTGGCCGATCAGGGTTTCACCGGCGCGCGGCAAGCGACTGGCGCGGGTGACCAGGTCCATGTTCAAGCTGCCTATTACCACTACTTTTGCTGGCATACATCAGTACTCATCAATTCGGTTCAGCGGTATTGGGCGAACACACCGGCAAACGGCGCCGTCGACTCACGCAAAACAATGCTCGGCGTCACGATGCGCTGATCGATCGGCAGTTGGGGTGTTGCAATTCGTCGCAGTAAAAGCTCGGCCGCCGTCTCGCCCAGTTGCACGATCGACTGCCCGACCGTCGTCAGCGCCGGGTACACGTAGCGACCCATTTGAATATCGTCAAAACCAATCACCGACAGCTCGCCAGGCACACGGATATTGCGTTCGGCGGCTGCACGCAACACGCCGAAACCAATCATATCGTTACTGGCGAAAATCGCGCTGGGCGGGTTTTCCGACAGTAGCTGTACCGCTGCGGCATAACCACCGGTGCTGGTGAAATCGCTTTCCTGGGTGCGATTGGCTGGCACTTCCACGCCCGCCTCACGCAGCGCGCGGTGATAGCCGGCAAGACGCATTTGCGCCACGCGGGTATGACTGGGGCCGCCAATGCAGGCGATGTCGCGGTGACCAAGCTCCAGCAAATGCCGGGTTGCCAGGTAGGCACCCTGCTCATGATCGATGCGCACCAGGTCGACATCAATGCCGTCCAGTGCTCGGTCGACAATTACCATGGGGGTGCGCACCGCGCTCAAGCCTGCGGCAAGGCCACTGTCGTCGCCGCCCACCGAGGTCACGATCAGGCCGTCGATGCGCTTTTCCAGCAACACGCGCAGATAGCTGCGCTGCTTTTCGGCGTTATCGTCGGAGTTGCAGAGGATCACGCAATAGCCATTACGCTCGCAGTAATCCTCGATACCCCGCGCCAGCTCGGCAAAATACGGGTTAAGGCTGTTGGGCACCAGCAGGCCGATGGTCGCAGTGGTCTTGGCCTTGAGCGAGCGCGCGACGGCACTCGGCACGTAGTCCAGTTGCTTGATCGCCGCTTCCACCTTGATGCGCACAGGCTCGCTGACCGGCCGCGTCTTGTTCACCACATGGGACACAGTGGTGTAGGAAATACCTGCAAGCGCGGCCACATCCTTGATCGTTGCCATGGTTCAGCCCCGCCGACTGGCGCGCTGGCTGCGGTAGGTGTCGAGGACCACGGCAATCACGATTACGGCGCCGGTAATGATGCGTTTGGTTGGCTCTGTCGCACCGATCTGCGCAAGGCCGGCGGCCAGTACCGAAATAATCAACACGCCAAAAAAGGTGCTGATAACCGAACCACGCCCGCCCATCAGGCTGGTGCCGCCGATCACCACGGCGGCGATCACTTGCAGCTCCAGGCCGGAGCCGGCATTCGGGTCCGCCGCTTCCAGGCGGGAAATCTGGAACAATGCCGCCACCCCGGCCAGCAGGCCCATCAGGCTGAACACCAGGATCTTGTAAGGCTTGGGGTTGATGCCGGCCAGGCGCACGGCTTCTTCGTTGGTGCCGATGCCGATCAGGTAGCGACCGAATACAGTACGGGTCAACACCAACTGAGCGGCGATGATCACCAACAGGGCAATGATGAACGACGGCGAAATCCCGAAAGCCACCGGGTTCGACAGCCAGGCATAGGAGTCACCGATATAGGCGGTGCGCGAGCCGGTCATCTGGTAGGCCACGCCACGCGCCATTTCCAGCACGCCAAGGGACACGATAAACGACGGAATGCGCCATGCCACGGTAATCGAACCCGTAATGGTGCCCGCCAACGCAGCGCAGCCCATGCCCAGCAATGCGGCTGGCAACACGCTCCAGCCCCAGCCCAGAATCGCCACACTGACCGCCGAAGCGGCCAGTGCCAGCACCGAGCCCACCGACAGATCAATGCCGCCGATGATCAGGATGAACGTCATGCCCACCGCCAGCACCATCAGGTCCGGGATCTGGTTGGCCAGGGTGCTGAAGGTGTCATAGGACAGGAAGTGGTCGCTGAGCACCGAGAACAGCGCAATCATCGCGAGCAAGGCGCCGGCCAGCCCCAGGTAGGTGCCCAGGCCGTAGAAGTTGCCGCCGGTTTTGCCCGGGGAAGAAGTGATTTTCATGGTGTTTCCCTAAGCACTGCGTCGTTGAGCAGCGCGTCACGTTTTTGATAGCCGGCAAAGGCGGCGGCGAGCAATTCGTCCTGGGTCCAGCTGTCGCGCTCGAAGGTCTCGATCAAGCGCCCGGCAGACAGCACACCGATGCGATCGCAGATCAGCATCAGTTCGCGCAGGTCACTCGATACCACCACCAGCGCTTTGCCCTGGCGCGTCAATTCGCCGAGCAAGGCATAAATGTCGAACTTGGCGCCGACGTCGATACCGCGAGTCGGCTCATCGAACAGCATTACCGCGCAGTCGCGCTCCAGCCAACGGCCAATCACGACCTTCTGCTGGTTGCCGCCCGACAACTCGGACACCAACTGCGCCGGGCTGGAGCTGCGGATGCGCATGGCATCGATCTGGCGCTTGGCCAAGGCAGTTTCGTCGCGGCTGTTGACCACGCCGCCACCGGAGATTTCCGGCATGTTGCCCAAGGCAATGTTGGCGCTGATGGATTGGGTCAGCAGCAGGCCTTCGCCCTTGCGGTCTTCGGTGATCAGCGCGATGCCATGGCCCACTGCGTCCACCGGCGAGCGAATGCTCACCACCTGGGCTGGCGAACCCAGGGCCACGGTGCCGCTGTCGGCCAAGTCGGCACCGAAGATAAGACGCAGCAATTCAGTGCGGCCGGCGCCGATCAGGCCTGAAATGCCATAGATCTCACCGGCACGCACTTCAAAGGACACATCGCGAACCTTGTCCGAGCGGGTCAAGCCTTTGACCGTCAGCGCCGGGCCGCCAATGGTGCGTGGCCCCAGGTCGATCTGCTCACCCAGCTCGCGGCCGACCATCAAGGTCACCAACTGCTCACTGTTGTAATTGGCCATCGGCTCGACGCAGACCAGCTTGCCGTCACGCAGTACTGCAATGCGCTGGGCAACACGGGCGAGCTCTTCAAGCCGGTGTGAAATATAAATGATCGCCACGCCCCGAGCCTGCAGGCGGGTGATTTGTTCAAAGAGCATCTCGACTTCACGGGCCGTGAGCATGGCCGTCGGTTCGTCGAGGATCAGTACATGGCAGTCGCCGATCAGGTTGCGGGCGATCTCGACCATCTGCTGATGGCCAATGCCCAGCGTCCCCACCAGGGTGTCCGGGTCGATCGCATCCAGGCCGACCTGGGCCATGGCTTCGATCGCAGCTTTACGCAGTTGCTTGCGGTTGATCCAGCCACAGTTGCGGGGCAGGTTGTCCAGGAACAGGTTTTCGGCCACGGTCAGGGTCGGCAGCAGGTTGAGTTCCTGCATGACCATGCGCACGCCCAGCTCTTCAGCCTGGGTGCGGCTGCCGGGACGGTAATCCTGGCCATTGAACTGCATGTGCCCGGTGGTCGGCGTGACCAGCCCGCCGATGATTTTCGACAAGGTGCTTTTACCTGCGCCATTCTCACCGGTCAGCGCCAGCACTTCCCCGCGATTGAGCGTCAGGGTGATGTCGGACAGTACCGGTTGGGCATAGGTCTTGCCGATACCGCTGACCGAGAGGACAGCGTTCGGGGCGGAAGATGACATAGGAAAATCTCCAGGCGCCCGCTCAGGACGAGCGGGCGCTGTTGGGTGCTGCCAGGATTACTTCTTGAGGACGAGTTCGACCGGGGTTTCGATCACGCCGTCTTTGGCATCGACTTTTTCACCCTTGACCAGCTTGAGCGCGTTCTGGATACCGAACACCGCTTGCTGGGCCGCGGCCTGGTCGGCGGTCGCGAGTACGCGGCCGTCTTGCAACATAGGCTTGATGGCTTCGATATTGTCGTAGCCAACCACCAATACCTTGCCGGCCTTGCCTGCCGCACGTACGGCGGAGACAGCGCCCAGGGCCATGTTGTCGTTACCCGCCAACAGCGCCTTGAGGTCCGGGTATTCGCTCAGCATGGCGGACGCCACTTTCTGGCCCTGGTCGATTTCCCAGTTACCCGATTGGGTGGAAACAATCTTCATGCCTGCCGCGTCCATCGCATCCTTGTAGCCTGCGGTGCGCTGCTGGGCATTGGTGGTGGTCGGCACGCCTTCGATGATGCCGACCTTGTCACCTGCCTTCAGTTGCTTGGCCAGGTAGTCACCCACCAGCTTGGAGCCTTTGCGGTTGTCCGGACCTACGAACGGGATATCAAGGTTTTTGCTTTTGAGCACGTCCGGGTCAAGGCGGTTGTCGATGTTGACGACCTTGATGCCGGCATCGGAGGCTTTCTTCAACACGGTGACCAGTGCCTTGGAGTCAGCCGGCGCGATCACGATGGCGTTTACTTTGGCGAGGATCATCTGGTTGACGATATCGATCTGCGCGCTGGTGTCGGTTTCGTTCTTGATCCCGTTGGTGATCATGTCGAAATCGGCGGCGTGTTCTTTCTGATAAGCCTTGGCGCCGTCCTGCATGGTCACGAAAAATTCGTTGGCGAGGGACTTCATCACCAGGCCGACCTTGGGTTTGGCGGCGGCGTCATCGGCAAAAGCAGAGGAAAGGGGCAGAGCAGCGGATGCGGCAGCAAGCACAGCGACAGCAAGAAGACGTCCAGCAAATGGCAGCTTCATGGGTTCACTCCGATCTTATGATTATTGTGAGCAACGCTTGCACTGCGAAACATCTCGCAAACGTTTGCGTTGTTCAAACTATGAGAACCTTGTCGAGATTTGTCAACGGGTGAAAAGCGTCTTTCATCCAAGCGCTCGGTTACCTTCCCTTACACCCTGCGGGTCGCAGGATTGAACCTCAGCTTCTCCCGGTCGTTGTCTAAAACGACAGGCTATGGCGCCCAAGTCCCACACCCACCGTTGATATTCCATCATGGTTTTCGGACAACCGAACGCAATACCACCCTGCTGTTCGGAATGCCGGACGAGCACGCTGCCCACTCATCTTAAAATTCAATATAAGTTGTTTTAAATCAACACGTTAATTTATGACTGCGAACATCATGGGCTTGGTACAAATCCTGCTCTTTCCAAGCACCTCGCGGCATTCAGAACGGCCCGGGTGTTCTCGATGAACCTGCTACAGCACTCATCAAAAACCAGAGAGAAAAATAATGAAATCTGCACTGAAGACTTTTGTTCCGGGCGCCCTCGCCCTCCTGCTGCTGTTCCCCGTTGCCGCCCAGGCAAAGGAAGTTGAAACCAAGACCAAACTGTCCAACGTCGTGATCCTCGCCACCGGCGGCACCATTGCTGGCGCCGGCGCCAGTGCGGCCAACAGTGCCACGTACCAGGCGGCCAAAGTCGGCATCGAACAACTGATCGCCGGCGTTCCTGAGCTTAGTCAGATCGCCAACGTACGCGGCGAACAAGTGATGCAAATTGCGTCCGAAAGCATCAACAACGAAAACCTGCTGCAACTGGGCCGTCGTGTTGCCGAACTGGCCGACAGCAAGGACGTGGACGGTATCGTGATCACCCACGGCACCGACACCCTGGAAGAAACCGCTTACTTCCTCAATCTGGTGGAAAAAACCGACAAGCCAATCGTGGTGGTCGGTTCCATGCGCCCAGGCACCGCCATGTCGGCGGACGGCATGCTCAACCTGTACAACGCCGTGGCCGTTGCCGGCAGCAAAGACGCGCGCGGCAAGGGCGTGCTGGTGACCATGAACGACGAGATCCAATCGGGTCGCGACGTCAGCAAAATGATCAACATCAAGACTGAAGCGTTCAAGAGCCCATGGGGCCCGCTGGGCATGGTGGTTGAAGGCAAATCCTACTGGTTCCGCTTGCCTGCCAAGCGTCACACCATGGATTCCGAATTCGACATCAAGACCATCAAGAGCCTGCCGGACGTTGAAATCGCCTACGGTTACGGCAACGTGAGCGACACCGCCGTCAAAGCCCTGGCCCAGGCCGGTGCCAAAGCCATCATCCACGCCGGTACCGGCAATGGTTCGGTATCTTCCAAGGTGGTGCCTGCCCTGCAGGAACTGCGCAAGCAAGGTGTGCAGATCATTCGTTCTTCCCACGTGAATGCCGGTGGTTTCGTTCTGCGCAATGCCGAACAGCCTGACGACAAGTACGACTGGGTCGTCGCACATGACCTGAACCCACAAAAAGCCCGGATTCTGGCGATGGTTGCCCTGACCAAGACCCAGGACAGCAAAGAGCTGCAACGGATGTTCTGGGAATACTGATCCCCCGGTAACACGCGTAGAGGCGGGTTTGCCCGCCTCTACCTCTCCTCTTACACCTGGATACAACTCCCCGCGCTGCATAACCCCCGCTCGAATCGCCGCCAGATAAACCTTCTGAATTTTAAGCAGTTGCGAAAATCGTAACAGTTAAATACTGTATGCCCGTACAGCACACTAAGGAATACTCCGTGGCAACGTCCTCTTCTGCAGCGCCAACCCCTGACGCCTACGCACGCCTTGCCGTTCGCGTGCAAAAAATCATCAATTCGACCAACGCCCAGAAAGCCAAGGCGGCCTTGATCTTCCGCTTGCCGGATGAGCCTGAGGAGGAATGGGCGCGCTTGCTGGAGGAGATTGCGGAGAACGACAACGTCACCCTCGCCTACCGGGATGACGGTGGCGTGCAGATTTTCTGGGTTGTGCCGAAGGAAGATTGATTCAATGAGTGGCCGTTTTATTGCTGTTTTTTGCCTGTTTTTTGCCGTTACAGCCCACGCACAGGCGCCTCGAACCTTCAGCGAGGCCAAGAAAGTCGCCTGGAAGCTCTACGCCCCGCAATCCACGGAGTTCTACTGTGGCTGCAAATACACCGGCAACCGGGTCGATTTGAAAGCCTGCGGTTACGTACCGCGCAAAAATGCCAACCGTGCCGCACGCATCGAATGGGAACATATCGTCCCGGCCTGGCAGATCGGGCATCAGCGCCAGTGCTGGCAAGCCGGCGGGCGCAAAAACTGTACGCGTCACGATGATGTGTTCAAGCGCGCCGAGGCGGACCTGCACAACCTGGTGCCGAGCATCGGCGAGGTCAATGGCGACCGTAACAACTTCAGTTTTGGCTGGCTGCCGGCGCAACGCGGGCAGTACGGCTCATGCCTGACCCAGGTCGATTTCAAGGCCAAAAAAGTCATGCCCCGCCCGTCTATTCGCGGAATGATCGCCCGAACGTATTTTTACATGAGCAAACAATACGGCTTGCGCCTGTCAAAACAGGACCGCCAGCTGTATGAAGCCTGGAACAAGACCTATCCGGTGCAACCCTGGGAGCGCCAGCGCAACCAGACTGTGGCGTGTGTGATGGGGCGCGGTAACGAGTTCGTCGGCCCGGTAAACCTGAAGACCTGCGGTTGAGCGTGGGCGGAGTTGCCGCCCACCCTGCCGGTTATTGCGCGACCTTGTGCTCGATAACCTCTGATTCGGTATCGTTTTTCTTGGCCCGTGCGAGCTTTTCGGTCAGCAGCGCCTGCTTGGCTTCAGCCTCGGCCTTGCTCGCGAACGGGCCTAGATACACCTCGTCCTTGCCGTCTGTTTTGACGATATAGAAGTTGAAACCATGTTCGAGCAACCAGGCAGTCAGGTCGGTGATTGCTTGCAGCTTATGGTCCGGCGGGCCTACCCACACATCCCATTCCTGAGCGGCAATCGCCCCGGTTTGTGGCTGGCTCTCGGTCACGGCAGGCTTGGCCTTGGGGGCGTCAACCGGTTTACCTTCACCGCAACCGGCCAACGCCAACACCGCAATTGCCATCGCTACTTTACGCACTGCCCTGCTCCTTTAAGGATAAAGAGGCAACTTTATCATTCACTGTCTATTCTGGCCGTCATAAACGTTGGCTTAAACAATGCGAATGATGTATCGCAGACCTGTATGATGCCGCCATGGGAATTAATGTCGCCTCTATGCGTCCTAAAAGAGGCAGTCACAGGGAAGCGCTTAGCAGTAAGCTACACACATCCGACACCTGCCCTGTCTGAAACATGTGTCCTTAAAAGTAATCAAGGAGAAGTCCATGCTGATACTCACCCGCAAAGTTGGTGAAAGCATAAACATCGGTGATGACATCACGATCACCATCCTGGGCGTCAGCGGCCAGCAAGTACGAATCGGCATCAACGCACCCAAGGACGTTGCCGTGCATCGCGAGGAGATCTACCAGCGCATTCAGGCTGGCCTGACAGCTCCGGACAAAAACCAGACTCCTTGACTCCTCACTCAGTAGCCAGCCTTTTCGTTCATTGTGATGGCTGGCGAAAACCCTTCCGCCCACTCGCGCTTCCTGCATGATCGGCGTGCTTTATGCTTTCAGCTACGCTGCAAGATAAAACTGTCTTGGCGACTGGAACTTGTTGCGTAATTCGCGGCCGAATCCACTGACTATAACCCTACCATCAGTGTGCGTTCAGGAGCACGTCGATGAGACCGATTGCAAAACAACCGCTTGCCTCCAAGTCTTGGGGGATCGCCCTGCTGATAGGGCTGGCCTTCGTGGTGCTGGGATATGGCGTGAAGTTCGAGATCGAAACAGTCAGTGACCCCGGCAAGCGTTCGTCGATGGAACTTACACTCTTCTTGTGCGGTTACCTGTTCGTGTTCTGCCTGCAGCCTATCCAGAAAGCCATTTTGCGCAAATTATGCCAGCGCGCCGCGCAACGTGAGCACCCGAAAACCGCACGTTGATGGCGGCTAATCTGCTATTAGATCGCCGGTATTTACAGGTCGGCGGCAGGATCTATGCTTGGGCTTGCACGGTTTCTGAAAGGCATTGACGCAGATGGATACCCTCAGCAAATCTCAAATCGAAGCGGCCCTGGCGGCGCGTTTGCCCAGCTATGCGATCACCTGTACGTTACACGCTGACGGCACCCTTTCCGCCATCCTTAGTGGTCCGGAAACCGACCATTTCGCGATTACCGGCATCGTGCGCGCGCACTACCATGGCCCCGAGGCGATTGCCCGGCTTGCCAATGAAATCCTCAGGGAAATGGTGCTTTCGCGCCAAGGCATCAAGAGCAGCCGACTGCAGGCGCCACCCGACTCGCCTTCCTGCGCACAAAGCCGAGACCAATAACGGGCTCGGCTTTTTCGTTTCAGTCTTCCAGGCGCTGCAAGCGTAACGTGCCCTCTGCATCGCGCAGAACCTGCAGCGGCTGATAGTCGTTAATGCAGGCATGCGCCGTGACGATCGGCGTCAGGTGTGTATTGGTTACAACCAGCACATCCGCGCCGGCCGCCTCCCCGGCGCGAATCCCCACCGAAGCGTCTTCGAACACCAGGCAATCCTGCACCGGCACACCCAGACGCTGGGCGCCCAGCACGTAACAGGCGGGATCGGGCTTGCCGCTGGCAACGTCCTCGGCCGTCACCAGCACGGCCGGGGGCGTAATACCGGCCGCAGCCAGGCGTCGTAGCGCGAGCGCCTTGGGCGCAGACGTGACCAGTGCCCATTGATCGCCAGGCACGCTATTCAGAAACTCAACAGCACCGGGAATCGCCACCACGCCTTCGACGTCGTTGATTTCGGCCTCGGTAATCCACTGTGCTTCAACTTCGGGATCTACCCCTGGCAGCGCCTGGCGGGTAATGGTGTCAATGGCGCGTGCGCCATGAATGGTGGTCAGGAACGCCGCCACCTCCAGACCGTGGCGTTCAGCCCAGATGCTCCACACGCGCTCGGCGGCGGCAATCGAGTTGAGCAGGGTGCCATCCATATCAAACAGGAAGGCGCGATAACGTTGGGTGAATACGGCTGGACCTCGAATGGACACTGCGTGGCTTCCTCATAGGCGGTAACAAATAATCGGCCCGATGCAATCTACGGGTCACCTCCTCGCTTGTAAACGCCAGCGGTATCTGGCGGCCCCTGCGATTGAATGACAGGTTTGTAATGAGCCTGTAAGGCTTGTCAGCACCCTCGCTTCATACAGTGGCGTCGTCAGTCACCCACACCGGGTGGCACAACTTCCCACTGATGATGAAGGGCCGCACGATGAAACCTGCCAGCAAACTCTGCCTGATCGCCGCCAGCCTGTTGATGCTGGGCACCGGCACCGCCATGGCCGGCACTGTCGCGCCGATCAAGGCCAACAATGTGGTGCTGGTGCACGGGTCCTGGGCTGACGGCTCGAGCTGGTCCGAGGTGATCACGCGCCTGCAGGCCGCCGGGCTGCATGTGACCGCCGTACAAAACCCACTGACTTCGGTGGCCGATGACGTCGCTGCCACCAACCGCGTGCTGGACCAACAGGACGGCCCTACCGTGCTGGTCGGTCACTCCTACGCCGGCACCGTGGTCAGCGACGCCGGGGCGAACCCCAAGGTCAGCTCACTGGTGTACGTGGCCGCCCGTGCACCGGACGCCAACGAAGACTTCGTCGCCCTGTCTGCCAAATACCCCAGCACGCCGGTGCGCGCCGGTGTCGTCGAGCACGACGGTTACCTGACGCTGAACCAGGACGCCTTCCTCAAGTACTTCGCCGCTGACGTGCCGCGCGCCAAAGCCCTGCAGCTGTACGCGGTACAGCAGCCTATCGCCAAGACCCTGTTCAACGGCCGCACGGTGAATGCCGCCTGGCACACCAAGCCGTCCTGGTACGCAGTGTCGAGCAATGACCAGACCATCAACCCGGACCTGGAGCGTTTTCTGGCCAAGCGCATGAACGCGACCACCATCGAACTGCCGTCGAGCCACTTGTCGCTGGTGTCCCACGCCAAGGCAATCACCGACCTGATCCTCGAAGCGTCCGGCCGCCAGCCTTAAACCACGCATTACAAACTTGTCATGATCCTGTTGGCTGGCTGTTTGGGGTGCCTGGTTACTGTGAACTCACTGCCAGCCCCGGCAGCCAACCCTTAAAGAGAGCTACTGCCATGAAACTGTTTATCCTGGGCTTTGCCGCTTTGCTTGCTACCGGCTCTGCGTTCGCTGCCGACACCGCCCCTGACGCTAACGTGATCCACGACAAAACCGGCTTCTTCGTGCACCTGGACGTGGCCAAAGTGCTGTCGAGCACCGACACCTACGGCCAATGCGGGATCGTCCCGGCACAACTCAAATACCTCGACTCCCAAGACCGTGAACACGTGCTGGACTACCAGGTGCAAGGCATCGGTTGCCCCAGTGACAATTGATCCGGCTACACTTGCGCAACGCAGCGAACCAGGGCACTTCCCATGAACATCCTCGTAGTCGAAGACGAACCCAAGGCCGGCAATTACCTGCTCAATGGCCTGCAGGAACTGGGTTACTCGGTGAGCCTTGCCCGCGACGGCGTAGACGGCTTGCACCAGGCACTGGAAACGCCCTTCGACGTCATCGTGCTGGATGTGATGATGCCGAAAATGGACGGCTGGGAAGTGCTGCGCCGCCTGCGCAAAGAGGCTGACACGCCGGTGCTGTTCCTCACTGCCCGCGATGACATCGCCGACCGCATCAAGGGCCTGGAACTGGGCGCCGACGACTACCTGATCAAGCCCTTCTCCTTCGCCGAACTAGTCGCGCGCTTGCGTACCCTGACGCGTCGCGGCCCGAGTCGCGAAGAAGAGCAACTGCACATCGCCGACCTGCAGATCGACGTGCTCAAACGCCGCGTCACCCGCGGCGGCACGCGCATTACATTGACCAACAAGGAGTTCGCCCTGCTGCACCTGTTCGCCACCCACCAGGACCAGGTGTTATCACGCTCGATGATTGCTTCGCGGGTCTGGGACATGAATTTCGACAGCGACACCAATGTGGTCGACGTCGCCGTGCGGCGCCTGCGCCTGAAAATCGACGACCCATTCCAGCTCAAATTGATCCACAGCGTGCGGGGCATCGGCTACCGCTTCGACACCCAGCCATGAACCCTCGCCGCCATTATTCGCTGACCCTGCGCCTGGCGCTGATCTTCGCCCTGCTCGCCTTCGCGCTGCTCGCCACCTTGGGCGTTGCGTTGTACCGCGAGCTTGAGCGTGAACTGATCAAGCGTGACGACGCCGCACTGATTTATCGCGCCGACCAGTTGCGCAACCTGCTCAAGGACAGCAACACCCTGGACCTGATCAAGACCAAGCCAGAGCTGTTCCAGAACATGCTGGGCAACAGCGAGTCGGTGCTGAGCATCGCGGCGCCGGGGCAAAAGCCGTTGCTGCTGGTAAACCCGGGCAACATTGCAATGCCAGATGTGCCGCCCGTGCCCACCAACCGTGAACTGGGCTTTGCCGACGTGCACCATTTACCCGGTATCAATGGCGTGCCTTTCGCCACCGTGGCCGCGTCCATCGACTCGGGCGACCTGGGCAGCCTGCAAGTCACCACCGGGCGCCTGATGACCGAACGCACGGCGATGCTCGCCAGCTATCGCTTGAGCGTGTTTATCCTCGCCAGCATCGCCGCGGTCATTCTCGCCATCGTCAGCTACCTGCTGGTGCACCGCGGGCTGGTGCCACTGCGGCGCCTGGCCGTGCACACCCAAGGTATCGGCGTGGGCAACCTGGCCGAACGCCTCGACAGCCACGGCGCGCCCAAAGAGCTGCTGCCGATGATCGACGCCTTCAATACCATGCTTGAACGGTTGGCCAAGGGCTTTGTGCAACTGAGCCAGGTATCCACCGACATGGCCCACGAGCTGCGCACGCCGATCAACAACTTGCTGGGGGAAACCCAGGTCGCCCTGCAACAGAGCCGTAACATTGAGAGCTACCAGCAACTGCTGGCGTCCAATGTCGAAGAACTCGAACGCCTGGCACGAATGCTCGACAACATGCTGTTCCTCGCCCGTACCGACCCGGCCAGCGCACTGCGCCAACGCCAGGAACTGAGTGCGGCGGATGAAGTGGAGCGTATAGCCGACTACTTCGAAGGGTTGGCGAGCGATGTGGATATTCACATTCAGGCCGAGGGCGAAGGCCTGATCTGGGCCGAGCCGATGCTGTTGCGCCGCGCCTTGGCAAATTTGTGTGCAAACGCCATCAAGTACGGCGCACCCAGTTCGCAGTTGCTGATTCAGGCCATTCCAGACGCCGAGGGCATCAACTTGCGCGTCAGCAACCAGGGGCAGACGATTCCCGCCGAGCATTTGCCGCGCCTGTTCGAGCGTTTTTACCGGGTGGATGAGTCACGGGAACGCTCGGCCCAGTCCAATGGGCTGGGGCTGTCGATTGTCGCGACCATCATGCAGCTGCATAACGGCCGCTACCGGGTCACCAGTAAGGCCGGAGTGACCTGTTTTGAGTTGTTTTTCCCCAGGCGCGAAGCCTGAACACCGCGAGCCGGGTCAACTGACCTGGCCACCGGCCTGCACCACATCAACCGGTGTGTTCCATGCCACCTGCACCGCCAGGCGCAAGCCTTCTAAGGTTGTCACCAATGGCATCGATGCCAGCCCAGTCCCCACCTGCTCCGGCAAGTTCGGCACATGGATGAACCCACTGCGAACGTCCGTGCCGGCCAGCGCGTGCTGCAACAGATAAAACACCTGATTACACACAAACGTACCCGCGGTCTGCGAAACCGCCGCAGGCACCCCGGCCTCGCGCAACGCCTTGACCATGGCCTTGATCGGCAATGTGCTGAAGTACGCCACCGGCCCGTCGATCACCACGGGCGTATCGACAGGTTGCTCACCCAGGTTGTCCGGGATGCGCGCATCGTTAACGTTGATCGCCACCCGCTCCATGGAAATGCTGCTGCGTCCAGGGCCGAGGCCCGTAGCGATCACCATCGCCGGGCGCAATTGCGTGAGCCACTCAGCCAGGCACTCCCCCACCAAGGCAAATGCACAGGGCAGTCGGCGCGCAACAATCTGCACATCCTCGCCCAATAGCATCCCATCCAACTGGCGTACAGCCTCCCAGGACGGGTTGACCGGGTCTTGATCAAAGGGCTCGAAGCCCATCAACAGTAACGTTTGCATCCTGGCCTCACATCAACAGGTAAAGCAGCACAATATTGACCACCAGCATCATCAATGCCGTGGGCAATTGCGCCTTGATGACCGCGTTCTTGTCCGGCAACTCCAGCAAGGCTGCCGGAACTATATTGAAGTTGGCCGCCATCGGCGTCATCAATGTGCCGCAATAGCCGGAGAACATGCCAATCGCCGCCATTACCGCCGGGTTGCCGCCGTAGATGCCCACCAGCACCGGCACGCCGACACCGCCGGTCATCACCGGGAACGCCGCAAAACCATTGCCCATGATCACGGTAAACAGCGCCATGCCCAATACATACACCATCACCGCCACCAGCTTGAAATCCAGGTTGATATAGGTGGTGGTGACATGGGCAACCGCGGTGCCGACCCCGGCTTCATTGAACAGCAAGCCGAGCATGGCGAGCATTTGCGGCAGCACCATGGCCCAGCCCAAGGCTTCGGTCAGGCGTCGGGATTCACGCAAGGCTTGCACCGGTGTGTCGCGGGTCAACCAACAGGCCAGGCCGAGGGCGATCAGGCAGCCGATGCCCAAGGAGACAAAAGTGGTGTTTTTCGGGTCCAGCAATGGCACACCACCGATTTCGGTGTGCTTGAGCAATACCGAGCCAATCACGGTGGTCAGCGGAATGGCCAACGCCGGGATAAACAGCTTGTGGCCAAGCCGACCGGCACTGGCGCGGGCAGACTTGTCATGCAACTGGGCATGCACACCGCGCCCCACGCCACCCAAACCTGCGATCAACGCCATCACCACCACGCCAACGCCGATAACCACCGGCGGCAAACGCTCCCCGACCAGGAACGGAATGGCAAACAGCAACCAGAATACCGCGCTGGACCAGCGCTTGGGATGGGTACGATCCAGCAGGATCATGCCTGCGGTAATCAACAGCAGAATGCCAGCAAGCCAGTACAGGTACTCAATCGAGATAATCATTGCGCAGACTCCACCGGCGTCGCGACGGGCGTCATCTCGCGGGTAAGCCTTCGGTCGAACCGGTGCAGGCGAATCGCATGGATGATAAACGCACAGATCGCCGTCGGAATGCCCCACACCGCAATGTGCAACGGCTCCACATCAATCCCCGAACCGAGCAGGAAGGTGTGCATCAGCGCAATCGCACCAAAGGCAACAAAGATGTCTTCACCGAAAAACAGCCCGACGTTATCGGTCGCCGCACACATGGCCAACACCTTGTGGCGCAGTTTGTCCGGCAGCTTGCCGTAGCGTTTTTCCGCTGCGCCTTCGGCCATCGGTGCCAACAGCGGGCGCACCATCTGCGGATGCCCGCCCAGGCTGGTGAGGCCCATGGCGGCCGTGGACTCGCGCACAAATAGATACATGATCAACAAGCGCCCCACCGTGGCGCGCTCGAAGCGGGCGATCCAGTTCTGCGCATGCAGGCGCAGGCCATGGCGCTCCAGCAGCCCAATAACGGCCAGGGGCAGTAACAGGATCAATTGCAAGGCGCGGGTCTGAAGGAAGCCTTCGCCCATGCTGGCGAGGATTTTTTCCAGCGGGAAGTGGGCTGCGAGCCCGGTGGCAATGGCTGCGGCGGTCACCACCAGCAACGGATTGAAGCGCAGGACAAAGCCAACCACGATGACAAGTACGCCGATCAACGGCCATAGGTTCACAACAGTTTGCATGACGATTAAGTCCTAGAATGCGCGCTGCGGCGCCATGACGGCAGGACGTGAACAAAGGGTTCACAGCATGAAAGTGGCGTGCAGCCCGACGTGGTTTTTTATTGTTGACCTGGGAGGTCGAGCGTCAGTGGCGGCAACTGTGCTGCTTGGGGGCGGGAGGTGTCCAACAAGAAAAATTGTTGCTGCAAACCAATAAATTTTGTCGGTGATGGGCGCCGGGTGGCCCGGCGCTTTGAGGGAGTTCAGCTCAAGCGCTTGTGGAAAAAATGGCGTTTATGGCCCGGCGGGAAATCAGCAATGTGGCCAAATTCAGTGAAGCCCTGCTTGCGATAAAACCCGGGCGCCTGGAAGCTGAAAGTGTCCAGCCAGATGCCCTCGCATCCGCGTTCACGGGCCAGGTCTTCAGCCGCACGCATCAATCGCGTGCCCGTGCCTTGGGTGCGCATCTGGTCGGGAATGCTCAACAGTTCAATGAACAACCACCCGAAGGAAATCTCCCCGTAAAGACCGCCCACTACTTCTTGAGAAGCGGGATCACGCAGCAAAATACCGACCGTTTCGGACGGCATCTGGCCGGTGTGGCTGCGGTTGAAAGCCCGCAGCGGCTTGAGAATGGCCTCGCGCTCCTGCGCCGTCACGTCGAACGATACTTCCATTGCCAATTCCATTACGGACTCCATGGGTTGAATTCAATCGCTCCTCAGTATGCCTTGGGCGCACCAAACCTGAGTGGATCTGCGCCAGTTTCATTAACCCAGCGGCGCTCAATCACCTTAAGTCGTCTCGACAGCATGGATCTCGTTCCAGACCTATACTCAATACAGTGTTGCGCGGTCCTGCGCAGCGCTCAGCGCAGTATTGCCGATGGAGGCAGCCGCTATGTACGCCGGACAAACGAGTATGGCGACAACAAATGGTGAGATACGGTGCCAGATGTTTGCACAGATTATCTGCCTGTTATCGGTGGCTACGCTGTTCTGCTAGCAGTTCTCAGCGCAGTAACCCGCAAAGCGGTATGGGCAGGTATTGGCAAAATTCCAGCCAAAAAAAGAGCCCACCTTTCGGTGAGCCCTTCAACACTCAAGGTTTTGCACGTGTCAGAAGTGTGAGACTCAGGCCAGCTCGGCCAAATCTTTTACGTCAAAAGGCTTCAAGTCGGCCGAATTGCCCGTTCGAATTTTCCTCACCCACTGCGCGTCACTCAGCAGTGCTCGCCCAACAGCGATCAAGTCGAACTCCTCTTTCTCCAATCGCTGCACCAAATTGTCGATCGCTGCCGGTTGGGAGCTTTCGCCGCTGAAGGCGCCGAGGAAGTCGCCGGACAACCCCACAGAGCCGACACTGATAGTCGCAGCGCCTGTCAGCTTTTTGGCCCAGCCGGCAAAGTTCAGACCCTGCTCGCCGTCCAGTTCCGGGAACTCGGCTTCCCAGAAGCGCCGTTGAGAGCAATGCAAAACGTCCACGCCGGCCTCCACCAGTGGCACCAGCCAATCGGACATGCTTTCAGGCGTCGTAGCCAAACGGGCGCTGTAATCCTGCTGCTTCCACTGACTCAGACGCAGAATGACCGGGAAATCCGGCCCTACGGCTGCGCGTATGGCCTTGACCACTTCCGCCGCGAACCGTGAGCGCTCCTTGATCGTTGCGCCGTTGAAGTGGTCGGAGCGTTCATTCGTACCTGTCCAGAAAAACTGGTCCAGCAGGTATCCGTGGGCACCGTGTATTTCGACGGTATCAAACCCCAGCCGCTTGGCGTCAGCAGCGGCCTTGGCGAACGCCGCAATGGTGTCGGCAATCGCCTCATCATTCATGGCCTGCCCCAGTGGTTTTTGAGGACCGGCAAGCCCCGACGGGCTCTCAAACCCACCGGCGGGCGCCCAGTCTTCCTGGAAACTGGGCGCGGCCCCGACGTGCCAGATCTGCGGCCCCATTTTGCCACCGGCGCGATGAACACCATCGATTACTGCTTTCCAGCCTGCGAGTGATTCATCGCCATGGAAAAACGGAATCCGCGACATATTACGAGCGCCCGGACGATCCACCACAGTCCCCTCAGACAGAATCAACCCGACCTGGTTTTCCGCACGCTTGCGGTAATAAGCGGCGATTTGTTCGTCAGGCACACCGCCCTTGGCGAAAGCGCGCGTCATAGGCGCCATTACAATTCGATTCTTCAGGGTCAAGGACTTGATCGTGAACGGCTGAAATAGAGAGTCGAGATTCGTAGAACTCATTGAGAGATGCTCCGAGCAAAAGGAAACTCCATGGTATAAGGTGTATACCTAATATCAATAAGGCACTTAAAAGTGCTCAGGTATACCCGAGGAAACTACATGCAGGAAAAAGCTATTCAGGCGTTGGGGCAAAACGAGAACCCTCCAGTCGTCTACGCCGCTGATTGCACCAGCCGGATACTGCTCGATCAGATCGCGGACAAATGGTCCGTATTGATACTGGCAACGCTCTGTAAAAGCCCGCTGCGCTTCAATGAAATCAAACGTCGACTCGACGGCATTACGCAAAAAGCGCTCACGCAAAGCCTGCGTCGCCTGGAGCGCAATGGCATTTTGTCGCGCCGCGTCATTCCCTCTTCTCAAGTCGCCGTCGAGTACAGCGTTACGGACCTGGGGCATACGCTGGAAGAGCCATTTCGTGCGTTATATAGGTGGACGCTCCAACATTCTGAAGCTGTGATGAACGCCCAGGCGGCATTCGATAAGCTTGCAGAAGAGCAGCAGCACGACGGGTAAAAGCATAACGATGGCGGCGGGAGTGTTGATAAGGAAGTTTTACAAATCGCAGGCAACAAAAAAGGGCCCACCTTTCGGTGAGCCCTTCCAGACCGCCCAGCAGAGCGGATTTTGTTTGGTAGGCGCGATTGGACTCGAACCAACGACCCCCACCATGTCAAGGTGGTGCTCTAACCAACTGAGCTACGTGCCTGCTGTGAGGCGGCATTCTACGGAATTCCGAAGGGGTGTCAACATCTTTTTTGCAGCTAACCCTATGAATATGCGAATTTTTTATTTGTGAAAGGCATGCCCGGGGTTTTCGGGTGGCTGGCAGGCAATTTTCAACTCAGGTAGGATCGGCGCACTCGTAAAAAATATAAAACAGAGGTTCCAGGATGGCGAACACCCCCTACCCCCAGTCGTATTACGCCGCGTCCGCGAATGCGGTTCCGCCACGCCCGGTGCTGCAAGGTGAAGTCGAAACCGATGTCTGCGTGATTGGCGCCGGTTATACCGGCCTGTCCAGCGCGCTGTTTCTGCTGGAGAACGGTTTTCGCGTGACGGTACTGGAAGCCGCCAAGGTCGGCTTTGGCGCCTCGGGCCGCAATGGTGGGCAGATCGTCAACAGCTATAGCCGCGACATCGACGTGATCGAACGCAGCGTTGGCCCCAAGCAGGCGCAGTTGCTGGGGCAGATGGCGTTTGAGGGCGGCAGGATCATTCGTGAGCGCGTGGCCAAGTACCAGATCCAGTGCGACTTGAAGGACGGCGGTGTGTTCGCTGCACTCAACAGCAAGCACATGGGCCACCTGGAGTCGCAGCAGCGCCTGTGGGAGCGCTACGGCCATACGCAGCTTGAGTTGCTGGATGAGCGCCGTATCCGCGAAGTGGTGGCCTGTGACAACTATGTCGGCGGCCTGCTGGACATGAGCGGCGGCCATATTCACCCGCTCAACCTGGCACTGGGCGAAGCAGCGGCGGTGGAGTCCCTGGGCGGCACGATTTACGAGCAGTCTGCGGCGGTGCGCATCGAGCGCGGCGCCAACCCTGTGGTACACACCGCCGAGGGCAAGGTCAGGGCCAAGTTCATCATCGTCGCGGGCAATGCCTACCTGGGCAACCTGGTGCCGGAGCTGGCGGCCAAGTCGATGCCGTGCGGCACCCAGGTCATCACCACCGCGCCGCTGGGCGATGAACTGGCCAAGACCTTGCTGCCGCAGGACTACTGCGTCGAGGACTGCAACTACTTGCTGGACTACTACCGCCTCACCAGTGACAAGCGCCTGATCTTCGGCGGTGGCGTGGTGTATGGCGCGCGCGACCCGGCCAACATCGAAGCGATCATCCGCCCGAAGATGCTCAAGGCCTTCCCGCAGCTCAAGGATGTGAAGATAGATTACGCCTGGACCGGCAATTTCCTGCTGACCCTGTCGCGCCTGCCACAGGTGGGTCGCCTGGGCGACAACATCTATTACTCCCAGGGCTGCAGTGGCCACGGCGTGACGTACACGCACCTGGCGGGCAAGGTGCTGGCAGAAGCGTTGAGAGGCCAGGCAGAGCGTTTTGATGCGTTTGCCGACCTGCCGCACTACCCGTTCCCGGGCGGGCAACTGTTGCGCACACCGTTTGCGGCGCTGGGTGCCTGGTATTACGGGCTGCGGGATAAGCTGGGGTTCTGATTGCGATAGCTGGCTGCCGACGATGGCCATACCTTGGACCGAGGTGTAGCTATCGCAGGCAAACCAGCTCCCACATTGACCAGTGGCAGCTTCAGAAGAAGCTCAACCCAAAATATCAAATCGCAGACACAAAAAACCCCGGTCTTTCGACCAGGGTCTTTGCTATCGGATCAAAGCAGCTTAACACTTGCTTTGTGCTCCAAGGCGTTCAGTGGGCCTTGGGGCAGATATGGCGCAGCGGACGGGACTCGAACCCGCGACCCCCGGCGTGACAGGCCGGTATTCTAACCGACTGAACTACCGCTGCGTATCGCTTCACCAGTTGAGCCTAAACCCTCAACTGTCTTTAAACGTCTGACTGATCAGCCTAAGCCTTTCAATCTCAAACCCGACAAATCGGACCTGGAAAATATGGCGCAGCGGACGGGACTCGAACCCGCGACCCCCGGCGTGACAGGCCGGTATTCTAACCGACTGAACTACCGCTGCGCGTCGGTGCAACCTTTAACGTTGCGTCTTGCCCGAAGGCAAAACTCTCAAGAAGTGGTGGGTGATGACGGGATCGAACCGCCGACCCTCTGCTTGTAAGGCAGATGCTCTCCCAGCTGAGCTAATCACCCTTTGCTTCGTTGAGGCCGCGAAATTTACGCAGGTAGCAGACCTAAGTCAATAGCCTGCTTGAAGTTTTTCTGAAAAAGACAAAATTGCTTCAAGGCGGCTACCCGCCCTACTCGCTGTAAATCATCTTCTTGCTCATGCCGCCGTCGACCACAAACTCTTGGCCAGTGACAAACCCTGCCTGACGCGACAGCAGCCACGCCACCATCGCCGCCACGTCCTCAACCGTGCCCACCCTGCCCGCCGGATGCTGGGCATGATCGGCATCGGTCAAAGGCTCGGCACGCCGCGCCGCTGGATCACGCGCATCGATCCAGCCAGGGCTGACGGCATTGACCCGCACCTCCGGCCCAAGACTTATGGCCAGCGCGTGAGTCAGGGCCAACAGCCCGCCCTTGCTCGCCGCGTAGGCCTCGGTGTCGGGCTCCGATTGACGCGCGCGGGTCGAGGCCAGGTTGACGATCGCGCCGCCATGGGCACGCAGGTACGGTGCACAGTGCTTGGCCAGCAGCATCGGCCCGCTGAGATTTACCGCCAGCACGCGGTTCCAGTACGCCAGGTCGAGGCTTTCGAGGGTGATATTGCGCGGGTCGGCCACGGCGGCGTTGCACACCAACGCGTCCAGGCGACCGAACTGGCCGAGCACTTCGGCAACGCCCTGGGCGACCTGCTTCTCGTCGGCCACGTCCATGCTGATAAACCAGGCGTTGTCACCCAGCACCTTGGACACCTTGGAGCCGCGCTCGCGGTCCAAGTCGGTCAACACCACCTGCCAGCCTTCGCTGATCAGCCATGCCGCGATGCCGAGGCCAATGCCTCGGGCGGCGCCCGTCACCAGCGCAACACGGCCGTTACCGGCCGCTGCTGTTTCCATGGACCACTCGATCACAAGGCAGCCAGCCCGCGAGCCAGGTCAGCTTGCAGGTCGGCTACGTCTTCCAGGCCCACTGCAATGCGGATCAGGCTGTCACGGATGCCGGCCGCTTCACGCTCCTGTGGCGCCAGGCGCCCGTGGGAGGTGGTGCTGGGGTGGGTGATGGTGGTCTTGCTGTCACCCAGGTTGGCCGTGATGGAGATCAGGCGCGTTGCGTCGATAAAGCGCCAGGCGCCGTCTTTGCCGCCTTTTACTTCAAAGCTCACCACCGCGCCGAAACCACGCTGCTGACGCTGGGCCAGCGCGTGTTGCGGGTGGCTCTTGAGACCGGCGTAATGGACTTTCTCAATCCCGTCCTGTTGCTCCAGCCACTCGGCCAGGGCCTGGGCATTGGCGCAATGGGCCTTCATCCGCAGGCTGAGGGTCTCCAGGCCTTTGAGGAAGATCCACGCATTGAACGGGCTCAGAGTCGGCCCGGCGGTGCGCAAGAAACCCACCACTTCCTTCATCTGCTCGCTGCGGCCGGCGACTACGCCGCCCATGCAACGGCCCTGGCCGTCGATGAACTTGGTGGCAGAGTGCACAACAATGTCCGCGCCCAGCTTCAACGGCTGTTGCAGCGCCGGCGTACAGAAGCAGTTATCGACCACCAGCATCGCGCCCTTGGCGTGGGCCACTTCGGACAACGCGGCGATATCTACCAACTCGGCCAGCGGATTGGACGGCGACTCGACGAACAGCAGCTTGGTGTTGGCCTTGATCGCCGCATCCCAGCCGGACAGATCCGCCAGGGGCACGTAGTCCACTTCGATGCCGAAGCGCTTGAAGTACTTCTCGAACAGGCTGATGGTGGAGCCGAACACACTGCGCGACACCAGCACATGGTCGCCAGCACTGCACAGGCTCATCACCACTGCCAGGATCGCAGCCATACCGGTCGCCGTGGCCACCGCCTGCTCAGCGCCTTCCAGGGCCGCGATACGCTCTTCGAACGCACGCACGGTCGGGTTGGTGTAACGCGAGTAAACGTTGCCCGGCACTTCACCGGCAAAGCGCGCAGCCGCGTCGGCTGCGGTGCGGAACACATAGCTGGAGGTGAAGAACATCGGGTCACCGTGCTCACCTTCCGGGGTGCGGTGCTGACCGGCGCGCACAGCCAGGGTATCGAAAGCTACGCCATCGAGGTCGCTGTCCAACCGACCGGCATCCCATTCCTGACTCATGCTGCGACTCCTTACTCAATACTCTATTTAAGATACAAAACCGGCCCCTCAGGGCCGGTGTTTACTCAGTTGTTGTACAGATCGATGATCGCACTGACCGCCTGGGTCTTGATCTTCGACGAGTCGTTACGCGCCTGCTCGATCTTGTTCAGGTAAGCCTCGTCGACATCACCGGTCACGTACTTGCCGTCGAACACGGCGCAGTCAAACTCGGCGATCTTGATCTTGCCACCACCGACCGCCTCGATCAGGTCTGGCAGGTCCTGATAGATCAACCAGTCGGCACCGATCAGGTCGGCTACATCCTGGGTCGAACGGTTGTGGGCGATCAGCTCGTGGGCGCTCGGCATGTCGATACCGTACACGTTCGGGTAACGCACGGCAGGCGCGGCGGAGCAGAAGTACACGTTCTTCGCACCGGCTTCGCGGGCCATCTGGATGATCTGCTTGCAGGTGGTGCCGCGCACGATGGAGTCGTCGACCAGCATCACGTTCTTGCCGCGGAATTCCAGCTCAATGGCGTTGAGCTTCTGGCGCACCGACTTCTTGCGCGCCGCCTGGCCAGGCATGATGAAGGTACGGCCGATATAACGGTTCTTGACGAAACCTTCGCGGAACTTGACGCCCAAGTGGTTGGCCAGCTCCAGCGCAGCGGTACGGCTGGTGTCCGGGATCGGGATCACCACGTCGATATCGTGCTCGGGACGCTCGCGCAGGATTTTCTCGGCCAGCTTCTCGCCCATGCGCAGGCGCGCCTTGTACACCGAAACACCGTCGATGATCGAGTCCGGACGCGCCAGGTAGACGTGTTCGAAGATGCACGGAGTGAGTTTCGGCGCAATCGCGCACTGACGGGTGTGCAGCTTGCCGTCTTCGGTGATGTATACGGCTTCGCCCGGTGCGAGGTCGCGGATCAGGGTGAAGCCGAGCACGTCCAGGGACACGCTTTCGGACGCGATCATGTATTCGACGCCTTCGTCGGTGTGACGCTGGCCGAACACGATCGGGCGAATGCCGTGCGGGTCACGGAAACCGACGATGCCATAACCGGTGATCATTGCGACGACGGCATAACCACCGACACAACGGTTGTGCACGTCGGTCACGGCAGCGAATACATCTTCTTCGGTCGGCTGCAACTTGCCGCGCTGGGCCAGCTCATGTGCGAACACGTTGAGCAGCACTTCCGAGTCGGAGTTGGTGTTGACGTGGCGCAGGTCAGATTCGTAAATCTCCTTGGCCAGCTGTTCAACGTTGGTCAGGTTACCGTTGTGCGCCAGGGTGATGCCGTAAGGCGAGTTGACGTAAAACGGTTGAGCTTCGGCCGAGGTCGAGCTACCGGCAGTCGGGTAACGCACATGGCCAATGCCCATGTGCCCGACGAGGCGCTGCATGTGACGCTGATGGAACACGTCACGCACCAGGCCATTGTCCTTGCGCAGGAATAACCGGCCGTCGTGGCTGGTCACAATACCGGCAGCGTCCTGGCCGCGGTGCTGGAGGACGGTTAGCGCGTCATACAGCGCCTGATTGACGTTCGACTTACCGACGATACCGACGATGCCACACATGCGACGCAACCCCTACTTAATGAATCTTGACTGAACACTACTTACTGAGGCGTTTTGGCCGGCAAGAGGTGTTCCTTGAACGGAAGATCAGCGGGTACGCTGATTCCGCTGGCCAGCCACTGACTGCTCCACCCCAATATGAGGTTCTTGGACCAATCTGCAACCAATAGAAATTTTGGCACGAGTACCGACTCCTGCCACCACGAATCCTGCTGTACCGGCCCCAGGCTCAACAGCCCGACCGCCACAACCACCAGCAAGCCGCCACGCGCGGCGCCGAAGGCCATGCCGAGAAATCGATCGGTCCCGGAGAGGCCGGTGACACGTATCAACTCGCCAATAAGATAATTGACCATTGCCCCCACCAACAGCGTGGCGATGAACATGATGGCGCAGCCCGCAATCACGCGAGCCGAAGGTGTTTCGATATACCCGGCCAGGTAAACCGACAGTGAACCACCGAACATCCAGGCTACAACTCCTGCGATGATCCAGGTCAGCAACGACAGTGCTTCTTTTACGAAGCCGCGGCTTAGACTGATCAAAGCGGAGATGGCGACGATTGCTACGATCGCCCAATCAACCCAGGTAAATGGCACAGTGCAGCCTACGTACGGATAAGGCGGCGCATTTTAGCAGAGCGCTGGGCTATCGGTAAGCTGTGATTGTGGGTGCTTTGCAAATCAATGGGTTGAGCAATCTCAAGACCACCCAAAAACAATGTGGGAGCTGGCTCCCACAAAAGCCAGCTCCCACATTTGCCCTGCATTCCAACCCTTTACTCAGCCGCGCTCAGGCTGGAACCGCACCACAAACCCATTCAGGTTCTGCTGTCGCCCCAGCAGGTCACGCAGGCGGTCCGCTTCGGCGCGCTCGATCAGCGGCCCGATAAATACGCGATTTTTGCCGTCGGCACTGCGGATATAGGCGTTATACCCCTGGGCACGCAACTTTTTCTGCAAGGCATCGGCGCTTTCACGGTTAGCCAGGCTGGCGAGCTGGATCGACCAACTGATCGGCAGACCATTCGGGTCGATACGGCTTTGACCGACATCCGGCTTGCCCGGCGCGGCAGGTTGTGGCGCTACCGGCTTGGGCGCAGGGGCTGGCGCAGCAGGTTTGGCAGCCACCACCGGGGCCGCTGGAGCGGGCGCCGGCTTGACCACCGGCACACTCTGTTGCACCGGCACTGCTGGCGC
The DNA here is from genome assembly GCF_044218855.1 of Pseudomonas sp. B19125. Lineage (NCBI taxonomy): Bacteria > Pseudomonadati > Pseudomonadota > Gammaproteobacteria > Pseudomonadales > Pseudomonadaceae > Pseudomonas > Pseudomonas sp. B19125. The sequence continues at coordinate 2,624,048 of NZ_CP162589.1, read as the reverse complement.
CGCTGGAGCCGTTTGCGCAGCCACCTCATCATCGCTCGGCACCGGTTCTTCAGGCAGCGTCTGCGGCTCAGGCACCACCACCGGCTCCACCTGAACTTGCGGCATCGATGGGGCCTGTGGCGCTGCCGGTGCCTCGACCACGACCTGGCGCTGTTCGTCCTGGCGCGAAAACAGCATCGGCAGGAAAATCACCGCCAACGCCACCAATACCAGGGCTCCGACCATTCGCTGCTTGTATGCGCTATCCAGTAATGCCATGTGCAGCTTCCTCCGTGGAGCGCCGGGCCAACCACTCAAGCGCCTCGGCAACACAATAAAATGATCCGAACAACAGAATCTCGTCCTCGGCCGTCGCCACCGCACATTGCGCCTCAAGCGCTGCAGTGACGCTTGCATACGACGCCGCCGACGCACCAAGGTTCTGCAATGCCACTTGCAGTTCGGCAGCCGGGCGACTGCGCGGCGTGTCCAGCGGCGCTACCGCCCAAGCCTGGACATTGCCGAGTAACGGCGCAACCACACCGTCCAGATCCTTGTCAGCCAACAGCCCGAACACCGCCAGGCGACGACCGGCAGGTGGCGTGCGTGACAGACGTTGCGCCAGGTACTCGGCGGCGTGCGGGTTGTGCCCCACATCCAGCAGCAGGTTCAAACGCTTGCCTTCCCACTCGAATGTGCGGCGATCCAGGCGCCCCACCACACGAGTAGCCAGCAACGTGGCAGCAATCTGCTCGGGATTCCACGGCAGATCCATCAACAGGTACGCTTGCAGCGCCAGCGCGGCGTTTTCCATCGGCAGGTTCAGCAGCGGCAAATCCCGCAGCTCTACCACCTGGGCACGCGCATCACACCCGCGCCACTGCCAATGCTGGTCGCCAACTTCGAGATTGAATTCGCGGCCCCGCAGGTAAAATGGGCAATCCAGCTCGCGCACCTTGTCCAGCAAAGGCTGGGGCGGGTTCAGGTCACCACACAGCGCCGGCTTGCCTTGGCGGAAGATCCCGGCCTTTTCATAAGACACCGACTCGCGAGTGTTGCCCAGATAGTCCGCATGGTCGACACCAATGCTGGTTACCAGCGCGATATCGGCGTCCACCACGTTAACGGTATCCAGACGCCCGCCAAGCCCGACTTCCAGCACGACCACATCCAACTGCGCACGCTCGAACAGCCAGAAAGCCGCCAAGGTGCCCATTTCAAAGTAAGTCAGGGAAATTTCGCCACGGCCGGCATCCAGTGCAGCGAAGGCTTCGCAAAGCTGCGCGTCAGTGGCTTCGATGCCATTGAGCTGCACCCGCTCGTTATAACGCAGCAGGTGCGGAGAATTGTAGACGCCTACTTTAAGCCCTTGGGCTTGCAGCAGCGCCGCGACAAAGGCACAGGTAGAGCCTTTGCCGTTGGTGCCGGTCACCGTGATTACACGCGGCGCCGGGCGGCCCAACCCGAGGCGGGCCGCTACCTGTTGCGAGCGCTCCAGGCCCATGTCGATGGCTGACGGATGCAACTGCTCAAGGTAAGCGAGCCATTCGCCCAGGGTACGTTGGGTCATAGGTTTGCTGGCACCGGCGGAACAACGATAGGTTCGATTTTAGGTGCGACGTACACAGGCGTCGGCAAGCCCATCATTTGCGCCAGCAGGTTACCCAGGCGTGGGCGCAGTTCACCGCGCGGGATGATCAGGTCGATCGCACCGTGCTCCAGCAGGAACTCGCTGCGCTGGAAGCCTTCCGGCAGCTTTTCACGTACGGTCTGCTCGATCACGCGCGGGCCGGCAAAGCCGATCAGTGCTTTGGGCTCACCGACGATTACGTCACCCAGCATCGCCAGGCTGGCGGAAACACCACCGTAAACCGGGTCAGTCAGTACCGAGATGAACGGGATGCCTTCTTCACGCAGACGTGCCAGTACCGCAGAGGTCTTGGCCATTTGCATCAAGGAGATCAGCGCTTCCTGCATGCGCGCACCACCAGAGGCAGCGAAGCAGATCATCGGGCAACGATTTTCCAGCGCGTAGTTGGCGGCACGTACAAAACGCTCGCCGACGATGGCACCCATGGAACCGCCCATGAAGGAAAATTCGAACGCGGACACTACCACCGGCATACCCAGCAGCTTGCCGCTGACCGAAATCAGCGCGTCTTTTTCGCCGGTCTGCTTCTGCGCTGCGGTCAAGCGGTCCTTGTACTTCTTGCCGTCGCGGAACTTGAGACGGTCAACCGGCTCCAGGTCTGCGCCCAGCTCGTTACGGCCGTCGGCATCAAGGAAGATGTCGATGCGCGCACGGGCGCCGATGCGCATGTGATGGTTGCACTTGGGGCAAACGTCCAGGGTCTTTTCCAGCTCCGGGCGGTACAGCACCGCGTCGCAGGATGGGCACTTGTGCCACAGACCTTCAGGAACCGAGCTTTTCTTCACCTCGGACCGCATGATCGAAGGGATCAGTTTGTCTACTAACCAGTTGCTCATGCTTTCTTTCTCCAGTACCGGTGGCTTGAACACAGCCCCGCGTATGCCCTTGAGCTAAATTCATATGTGGCGATGACACAGGCTGGACGGGGTCAGACGTTCGACCGGCCATTTCCCGCCTGTATCCTCAGCCTTCCAGACAACCTGCCAACGCAGGGTTGCCACTTCATTTCCGGGCCTCCCGCAGGCGGCACCGGTGCTGTTCTACACAGTGGTAGTTATGGACGGCGGCAGACTGCCAGCCGTCACATCGCGCCACTGCTGTTGCGCACGGCCTGCATGAATGCGCGAATCTTGTGGTGATCCTTGATGCCCTTGCCCTGCTCCACTCCGCCGCTGACGTCCACCGCATAAGGCCGGACCTGCTCGATGGCCGCCGCGACATTCGCGGGATTGAGCCCACCTGCGAGGATGATCGGCTTGCTCAAGCCTTCGGGAATCAGCGTCCAGTCGAACGCCTCACCCGTGCCGCCGGGCACGCCTTCGACATAGGTATCCAGCAAAATGCCGCGAGCGCCAGTATAGGCGGCGCACGCAGCAGCAATGTCATCCCCGGCCTTGACGCGTAGCGCCTTGATGTACGGGCGCTGGTAGCTTTCGCATTCATCGGGGCTTTCGTCACCGTGAAATTGCAGCATATCCAACGGCACGGCATCCAGGGTTTCGTTGAGTTCGCAACGGCTGGCGTTGACGAACAGCCCCACGGTGGTCACGAATGGCGGCAGCGCAGCGATAATCGCCCGCGCCTGCAACACATTTACCGCGCGCGGGCTCTTGGCATAAAACACGAAACCGATGGCATCCGCCCCCGCTTCGACTGCCGCCAGCGCATCTTCTATGCGGGTAATCCCGCAAATCTTGCTGCGAACGGCTGGCATGTCGTGGAAACCTCAGGGGTTGGGCCGAGAAAGTCCCGGATGGTAACAAAAGCGCTTGCAGGCGTCAGCCGTCAAGTTCGCTGAAACCTGTGAGGAAATGTGGACCGATAAAGCGCTGCGGCAATTCAAACTCGTCGCGGTACTCCACATCCACCAGGTACAAGCCGAACGGGTGCGCCGTGACACCGCCGGTGCGGCGAACGCGGCTCTCCAGCACTTCCCGCGCCCACTCCACCGGGCGCTCGCCAGTGCCGATGGTCATCAGCACACCGGCAATATTGCGCACCATGTGGTGCAGGAAAGCACCGGCGCGGATATCCAGCACGATCATCTTGCCGTGACGGGTCACGCGCAGGTGATGGACTTCCTTGATCGGCGATTTAGCCTGGCATTGCCCCGCACGGAAGGCGCTGAAATCATGCACGCCGACCAGATGCTGGGCGGCCTCGGCCATACGTTCGGCATCCAGCGGGCGGTGGTTCCAGGTGATTTCCTGATTCAGGTGCGCCGGGCGGATCTGATCGTTGTAGATCACATAGCGGTAGCGCCGGGCAATGGCCTTGAAGCGCGCATGAAAATGCGCAGGCATGACCTTGGCCCAGGTCACGCTGACGTCATGGGGCAAATTGATATTAGCGCCCATCACCCAGGCTTTCAGCGTGCGCTCGGCCTGGGTGTCAAAGTGCACCACCTGGCCACAGGCATGCACACCGGCATCGGTACGCCCGGCACACATCAGCGAGACCGGCGAATCCGCCACCTTCGACAACGCGTTTTCGAGGGTTTCCTGCACAGTCAGCACACCTGAAGCCTGGCGCTGCCAGCCGCGATAGCGCGAACCTTTGTATTCCACGCCCAAGGCGATGCGGTTAAAGCCTGCGGCCGCCATTTCGGCAGCCGCGTTATCTATATTTGCCAAGAACTGAGAGCCCGATGAGTTGCGCGAAGGCGGGCATTATAAAGGCGCTGGAGCTATGCGGGGCGCTTTTGTTGTGTGGGAGCTGGCTTGCCTGCGATACAGGCACCTCGGTCTACAGTTGAGACCCGGTTGACGCCATCGCAGGCAAGCCAGCTCCCACACAAACCCGCTCCCACAGGGGGTTTGTATCAATTGTTAGATTTTGCCGAGCATTTCCTTGGCTTCATCGCGCTGCTCTTCACTGCCCTCGGTCAGCACTTCATTGAGGATGTCCTTTGCGCCATCCGCATCGCCCATGTCGATGTAGGCCTGGGCCAAGTCCAGCTTGGTGGCGACCTCGTCGGTGCCGGAAAGGAAGTCAAACTCCGGCTCATCAGCGCCCAACGCCGCGTCTTCAGCGGTGAAGGAAGGCTCGATCGGCGGATGCTCGAGGCTCGAAGACAGGCGATCGAGTTCTGCGTTGACGTCATCGAGCTCCGAGGCGAATGCATCAGGCTTGGCAACGGCCGGGGCTTGCGGCTCGTCCGCCAGGGACAGGTCGAAGTCCTCCGGCAGGTCAAAATCGTCCAGCGCAGCCGGCTTGAGGGTCGGCGGCTCAACAGCCGGCACGTCCTTCATTTGATCTTCCAGGCCCGACAGGAAGTCGTCATCGGCCTGCGAAGACGGAGCCTCAAGCTGCAAGTCCAGGTCGAAGTCCGACAGGTCATCAGGGCTGGCCTTGGCTTCGGTCTGCTGTTGCAGCACCGACTCAAAGCTCGGCGCGTCTTTCGGGCTGACTACGGTGGGTGACGCCGCTTCCAGGTCATCCAGACTCAGGTCGAAATCGGTGTCGAACGCCTCAGGCTCCGGGGCAGGCGCGGCGGGCTTGTCTTCGAGCAAGTCCTTGACGTATTGAGCATCCAGGGCCGCCGCTGCCACCGCAGCACTGACGCCCGCAGCCAACACGGCCATGGCCGGGAAGCGGTTTTTGAGCTGCTCGACCTGAGCATGGTTTTCACCATTGGCCACCAGTTGACGCTCCTGGGTGACGAAACCGTCCTTGTCGCCTTGCAGGCCATAGACTTCCATCAACTTCAGGCGCAGGTCGCTGCGCTTGGGTTCGCGCTTGATCGCCTGCTCCAGCACATCGGCGGCCTGGTTCAGGTGGCCACGGTCGATATGGGATTGCGCTTGCGCCAATGCATCACTGGAGTTTTCCGGGGCGACGGCAACGGCCAAAGGCGCCAGCACGGAGGCGACCGATGGCACCACCACAGGCTCAGCAACCGCAGCCGGCGCAGGAGCAGCAGCCAATTTAACGTTCGGCGCTGCCACCTCAAGGCCTTCGAAGCTATCCGCAGGCAGATCGTGATCCACATTTGGCGTAAATGCCGGTTCTTCGGCCAGCGCGCGTGCCATGCGCAGGTGCTTTTCCTCTTCGAGGCGCGCATTGCGATGGCGCGCCCACAGCAGCAGAAGCAACAACACCAGCAAGCCAGCCGCGCCACCGATTACACCAAGGACGATCGGATTGGTCAGCAGCTCGTTGAACTTGCCTTCGTTGGTGGCAGGCGTGTCCTGCGCCTTGATTGGCTCAGGCGCGGGTGCTGCGGCAACGGGCGCCGCCTCAGCGGGTGCAGGCGTTGGCGTAGCTTCAGTTGCCAATTGAGCCGGCATCGCCGCTGTCGCCTGCGCCGCCGGCTCAGGGTTACCGGCCTGCAACCTGGCGAGTTGATCGTTTTTCAGTTGAATCAGTTTTTGCAGCTTGTCCAGTTGGCTTTGCAGGTCGGCCGCACGGCTTTTGAGCTCTTCATTGTCGCGACGGGTGGTGTCCAGCTGCTCCTGGGTCATCGCCAGTTTATCGCTCACCGCTCGGCTATCACCGGCCTTGCCCTTTGCGCCTTTTTTGGCCGACTCCGCCGAGACCAGGCTCAAGTTGTCCTTGGCCGTGGTGCTCGACGGCGCATTGCCCGCCTGGGTGCGCTTGGTCGCGTCCAGCTGTTGCTTGCCCGCCACCGGGTTACTGGCTGCGCGACGACCTGCGCGCCAGGCAGCATTTTGCGCAGTCACTTCGGCAATCGCCTCGGGCTGCGGCAAGCTGGTGGCTTGCTGGCGGTCCGGCAGGCGCAGAACCTGGCCGGTTTTCAGGCGATTGATGTTGCCGTCGACAAAGGCATCAGGATTAAGCGCCTGGATGGCCAGCATGGTTTGCTGCACCGACGCACCGTTGCGATTCTTTTCGGCAATTTCCCACAAGGTGTCGTGAGAGGTCGTGGTGTGTTGAGCGGATTTGCTGGCGGTCTTCGCCGGGCTGGCGGCCGCAGTGCTGGCCGGTGCGCTCAAGCGCGGCGCGGGCGCGTTGGCGGTCGGCGCCGGCTGCTCGAACTTGGCCGGGTCGAGCAACACACTGTAGTCGCGCATCAAGCGGCCATTGGGCCACTGCACCTGCAGCAGGAAACGTACGTAGGAATCGGGCAGCGGCTTGCTGGAGGTGACGCGCACCACACTGCGGCCGCTGGGGTTGACCACCGGGGTAAACGTCAGGTCATTGAGAAACGCCTGGCGGTCAACGCCTGCATCTACAAACGCCTGGTCGGAGGCCAGGCTCGGGGTGATCTCGGCAGCCGTGAGGCCGCCTACGTCGAGCAATTCGATTTCCACCGACAACGGCTGGTTCAGCTTCGATTTGAGGGTCATCTCCCCAAGTTGCAGCGCCTGCGCCATACCGGAGGACAGCGCCGAGGCGGCCGCTATTGCTAACACCAGTTTGCGAACTTGAACCATAGCCTCATCCTTTGTCTGAACACTCCCCGGCCTGCGAGAAGGTTGGTAACCGCTGCCATAAGGCATGGCGAGCCGATAGGTTACCGACGCGCTTCTTTACCGCTTGGGGCCAAGCATAGCGCCTGGCTAGAATCAATCTACAAATTGCCGCCAAGTATCTTTTACACAAGGCCTTTTATCAACAACTGCGCCAGCTGTACGGCGTTGAGTGCCGCGCCCTTGCGTACGTTATCTGACGTCAGCCACAGATTTAGTTCCGCCGGGTCATCCACACCTGCACGCACACGGCCGACGTAGACCACATCCTGGCCGACCGCATCGCCCACAGCCGTGGGGTAATCGCCCTCTTCAACCAGTTCGATGCCAGGCGCCGCTTCCAATGCACGGTTCACCGCTGCCAGATCGACCGGCGCGCCCAATTGCAACGACACCGTCAGGCTATCGCCAAAAAACACCGGGGCTTGAACGCAGGTTGCAGAAATCTTCAGCAATGGAGTTTCCAGCACTGCGCGCAGTTCGTGTACGAGACGTTTCTCCAGGGCTGTATGACCTTTCGCATCTGGCGTGCCGACTTGTGCCAAAAGGTTGAAGGCCATTTGCCGATCAAAGAACTTGGGCTCCAGCGGGCGCACGTTCAACAGTTCGGCGGTCTGTCGCGCCAGCTCGCTGACGGCTTCACGGCCCTGGGCGGATACCGCCAGGTTGGCGGTGACGCTGACACGCTGGATCTCCAACAATTCACGCAACGGCGCCAGCACCACGGCCAGGTTGGTCGCCGATGGGCTTGGGCTGCTCAGTTGGAAGGGCTTTTTCAAACTGTCCAGTACATGGGCATTGGCTTCCGGCACCACCTGAGGCGCCTGTTCAGCAGGCAAGGCGCCAGACAAGTCGATCACCGCGCAACCGGCAGCGGTGGCGCGCGGGGCGAAGCTCAAGGTAACGGCCGGGCCGGCCGCAAAGAAGGCAAGCTGCGCTTTTTTGAAATCGAACTCATCGACTTCCTTGACCCGCACGTTCTTGCCGCGAAACGGCACGGAGGCGCCGGTCGAATTGCTGCCGGCCAGCAGATAGAGGGTGCCCACCGGAAAATCCAGTTCTTCGAGAATCTGCACCAGGGTTTCACCGACGGTGCCAGTGGCGCCGATCACGGCGATTTCAAAGGTCTGGGTCATGGAGGCTGCCTCGGGCATTGCGGGGGGAGCGGCACTTTACCGGGTGGCTCGGGGTGAGGCAATTAAGCTGGCCTTTGTGGTGAGGCTGATGGCCTCATCGCAGGCAAGCCAGCTCCCACCCTTGAATGTGTTTACAAAACAAAATGTGGGAGCTGGCTTGCCTGCGATGGCGGCCTCAAGGGCAACAAAAAACCCGCGCCTGTCACCAGTACGCGGGTTTCTCTTACGGCTTCAAGCGATCAACGCTCAAGCAAGATCCGCAGCATGCGACGCAGCGGCTCGGCAGCGCCCCACAGCAGTTGGTCGCCGACCGTGAACGCGCCGAGGAACTGGCTGCCCATGTTCAGCTTGCGCAGACGGCCCACCGGTACATTCAGGGTGCCGGTGACCTTGGTCGGGCTCAGCTCCTGCATGCTGATGTCGCGGTTGTTCGGCACCAGCTTGACCCACGGGTTGTGCTGGCTGATCAACCCTTCGATATCGGCGATCGGCACGTCTTTGTTCAGCTTGATGGTCAGCGCCTGGCTGTGGCAGCGCATGGCGCCGATGCGCACGCAGATGCCGTCGACCGGGATCGGGCTCTTGAAGCGACCCAAAATCTTGTTGGTCTCGGCCTGGGCCTTCCACTCTTCGCGGCTCTGGCCGTTTGGCAGTTCCTTGTCGATCCACGGGATCAGGCTGCCGGCCAATGGCACACCGAAGTTCTCGGTCGGGTAAGCGTCGCTACGCATGGCTTCGGCCACGCGGCGGTCGATGTCGAGGATCGCGCTGGCAGGATCGGCCAGTTGATCGGCAACAGCGGCGTGGGTCGCGCCCATCTGCTTGATCAGTTCACGCATGTTCTGCGCACCGGCGCCGGACGCCGCCTGATAAGTCATGGCGCTCATCCACTCAACCAGGCCGGCTTCGAACAAGCCGCCCAGGCCCATCAGCATCAGGCTGACGGTGCAATTGCCGCCGACGTAGTTCTTGGTGCCGGCATCCAGTTGCTGGTCGATGACCTTGCGGTTCACCGGGTCGAGGATGATCACCGCGTCGTCCTGCATGCGCAGGCTGGAGGCGGCGTCGATCCAATAACCCTGCCAGCCGGCTTCGCGCAGCTTGGGGAAGACTTCGCTGGTGTAGTCGCCACCCTGGCAGGTCAGGATCACATCGAGGGTTTTCAGCTCTTCAATGCTGTAGGCGTCCTTGAGCGGGGCGATATCCTTGCCCACGGACGGCCCTTGGCCACCTACGTTCGAAGTGGTGAAAAACACCGGCTCAATAAGATCGAAATCCTGCTCTTCCAGCATCCGCTGCATGAGCACGGAACCGACCATACCGCGCCAACCGATCAGACCTACACGTTTCATCGCAACTACACCTTGTTAAAAAGTGGGCCGCCTTGCAGCAACAACTGCAAGCGGGCCGGAGAGATTACAGATTCCGCAGCGCGGCGACTACTGCGTCGCCCATTTCTTGCGTGCCGACTTTGGTGCAACCCTGTGACCAAATGTCACCGGTGCGCAAACCTTGATCCAGCACCAGGCTTACGGCCTTCTCGATGGCATCCGCCGCTTCGCTCAGGTTGAAGCTGTAACGCAGCATCATCGAGACCGACAAAATCGTCGCCAGCGGGTTGGCAATGCCCTGGCCCGCGATGTCCGGCGCCGAACCGTGGCAAGGCTCGTACATGCCCTTGTTGTTGGTGTCCAGGGACGCCGACGGCAGCATGCCGATGGAGCCGGTGAGCATCGAGGCCTGGTCCGACAGGATGTCGCCAAACAGGTTATCGGTGACGATCACGTCAAACTGCTTGGGCGCACGCACCAGTTGCATGGCAGCGTTGTCGACGTACATGTGGCTCAGCTCGACGTCCGGGTAGTCCTTGGCGACTTCCTCGACGATTTCGCGCCACAGTTGGCTGGAGGCCAGTACGTTGGCTTTATCGACCGAGCAGACCTTTTTGCCGCGCACACGGGCCATGTCGAAACCGACACGGGCGATACGGCGGATTTCACTCTCGCTGTACGGCAGCGTGTCGTAGGCCTGGCGTTCGCCATTCTCCAACTCGCGCACGCCGCGTGGCGAGCCAAAATAGATACCGCCGGTCAGTTCACGCACGATCAGGATATCCAGGCCCGCGACCACTTCCGGCTTGAGGCTCGACGCGTCAGCCAGTTGCGGGTAGAGGATGGCCGGGCGCAGGTTGCCGAACAGGCCCAGTTGCGCGCGGATTTTCAGCAGGCCGCGCTCAGGGCGGATGTCACGCTCGATCTTGTCCCATTTCGGGCCACCCACGGCGCCGAGCAGCACGGCATCGGCCGCACGGGCGCGGTCCAGGGTTTCGTCAGCCAGCGGCACGCCGTGCTTGTCGATGGCCGCGCCGCCGATCACGTCGTGGCTCAGCTCAAAGCCCAGGCTGTACTTGCTGTTGGCGAGTTCCAGGACCTTGACCGCTTCGGCCATGATTTCCGGACCAATACCGTCGCCAGGGAGAATCAGAATCTGCTTGCTCATGCGTTCCTCATTTCATCAAGCGACCCGCCCGTGGGCAGGTCGGGAAAAATCAATCAGCGTTCAGCGAAAACCACCAGCACGTCGGTGCTGAAGGTGCCGTCGGCTTGAATCTCGTAGTAATCGCGCACTTCCTGGCCCATTGCCTGTTGCAGCGCAAGGATCGCCGCGCGCAATACCTCTGGCGTGCGCATGCGCTCGACCCACGAGGTGTATTCCAGGCGCAGGCGTTGACGGCTGCTGGTGCGCACATGCAAGCCGGATTCGCTGAGCTGTTGCATCCATTCGGCGGCGCAATAATCGCGCACGTGGCTGGTGTCACGCAGCACTTCGACGGTTTGCAGGTAAGTGTCCAACAGCGGGCTGCCCGGTGACAAGACGTCGACGAAGGCCGCCACGCCACCGGGCTTGAGCACCCGGCGCACTTCGCGCAGCGCCAGGCCCAGGTCGCTCCAGTGGTGGGCCGAGTAGCGGCTGAACACGAAGTCGAACTCGCCGTCGGCGAATGGCAGGCGCTCGGCGGCGCCGTGTACGGTGCGGATGTTGGCCAGGTTGCGGTCTATAGCAGCTGCGGCAACCACGTCGAGCATCTGTTGGGACAGGTCGTAGGCCACCACTTCTTTAACCAGTGGCGCCACCTGAAAACTCACATGCCCGGCGCCGCAGCCCAAATCCAGCAGCCGTGCAGCGCCCTGCCCGGCCAGTTCGGCCTGGAGCAGCGCGAATTCGGTGCCTTGGGCGTGCACGGCACTGCTCAGGTAGGCGGAGGCTTGCTCGCCGAATTGTTTTTGCACGACTTGGGTGTGGGCGGTGGTGGTCATGGTGGCTTTCCTTGGGTGTTGGGGTGGTTGTACGGGCGCTATCGCAGGCAAGCCAGCTCCCACAGTGGAATGCATTCCAGGGTGGGAGTCGGGCTTGCCCGCGATGGGGCCCGCACGGTTACCGCCAATCAGGCATCGCGAAACAGCCAGGGCTGGCTCGCCCGGTGTTTGGCTTCAAACGCGGCAATCGCATCGCCGTCCTGCAAGGTCAGGCCGATATCGTCCAGGCCATTGATCAGGCAATGCTTGCGGAACGCATCCACCTCGAAGTGATACACCTTGCCGTCCGGACGGGTCACGGTCTGCGCGGCCAGGTCAACGGTCAGTTGGTAGCCCACATCAGCTTCCACCTGCTTGAACAACTCATCCACTTCGGCATCGCTCAAGATGATCGGCAGCAAGCCGTTCTTGAAGCTGTTGTTGAAGAAGATGTCGGCGTAGCTTGACGCGATGATGCTGCGAAAGCCATATTCTTCCAGCGCCCACGGCGCGTGTTCACGGCTGGAGCCGCAGCCAAAGTTTTCCCGCGCCAGCAATACACTGGCGCCCTGATAGCGTTCGGCGTTGAGTACGAAATCCTTGTTCAACGGGCGCTTGGAGTTGTCCTGGTAGGCGTAGCCCACGTCCAGGTAGCGCCACTCGTCGAACAGGTTAGGGCCGAAACCGGTGCGCTTGATCGACTTCAAGAACTGCTTGGGGATGATCTGGTCGGTGTCGACGTTGGCGCGATCCAAAGGGGCGACAAGGCCGGTGTGTTGGGTAAAAGCTCTCATCGGGTATTCCTCAGATCAATTCGCGAACGTCGATGAAACGACCGTTGACGGCAGCCGCAGCGGCCATGGCCGGGCTGACCAGGTGAGTGCGCCCGCCGGCGCCCTGACGCCCTTCGAAGTTTCGGTTGGAAGTGGACGCGCAATGCTCGCCCGATTCCAAACGGTCCGGGTTCATCGCCAGGCACATCGAGCAGCCCGGCTCACGCCATTCAAAACCGGCTTCGAGGAAGATCTTGTCCAGGCCTTCGGCTTCAGCTTGAGCCTTCACCAGGCCCGAACCCGGCACCACGATGGCTTGCTTGATGGTCGAAGCCACTTTGCGGCCCTTGGCGATCACCGCCGCAGCGCGCAGGTCTTCGATCCGCGAGTTGGTGCAGGAACCGATAAACACGCGATCCAACTGAATGTCGGTAATCGCCTGGTTGGCTTGCAAGCCCATGTATTTCAGGGCGCGCTCGATGGAACCGCGCTTGACCAAGTCGGTTTCTTTAGCCGGGTCCGGCACGTTCTGGTCAACCGCCAGGACCATTTCCGGCGAGGTACCCCAGCTCACTTGCGGCTTGATCTGGGCAGCGTCGAGCTCGACCACGGTGTCGAACACCGCGTCGGTGTCGGAGACCAGGTCTTTCCAGGCTTCAACGGCGGCATCCCAATCGGCGCCCGCCGGTGCGAATGGGCGACCTTTGACGTATTCAACGGTTTTTTCGTCCGCCGCCACCATGCCCACGCGGGCACCGGCTTCGATGGACATGTTGCAGATGGTCATGCGGCCTTCGATGGACAGGTCGCGAATCGCGCTGCCGGCGAACTCGATGGCGTGGCCGTTACCGCCGGCGGTGCCGATCTTGCCGATCACGGCCAGCACGATGTCTTTGGCGGTCACGCCGAAAGGCAAGGTGCCTTCGACTTTGACCAACATATTCTTCATCTTTTTAGCGACCAGGCACTGGGTGGCGAACACATGTTCCACCTCGGAGGTGCCGATGCCGTGCGCCAGGGCGCCGAACGCGCCGTGGGTGGACGTGTGGGAGTCGCCGCAGACCACCGTCATGCCCGGCAAGGTGGCGCCCTGCTCCGGGCCGATCACGTGGACGATGCCTTGACGCACATCATTCATCTTGAATTCGGTGATGCCATATTCGTCGCAGTAGTCGTCGAGGGTCTGCACCTGAAGGCGCGACACGGTGTCGACGATGGCGTCGATCCCGCCCTTGCGTTCCGGAGTGGTCGGCACGTTGTGGTCCGGGGTGGCGATGATCGAGTCGACGCGCCAAGGCTTGCGCCCGGCCAGTCGCAGGCCTTCGAACGCTTGGGGCGAGGTCACTTCATGGATGATGTGACGGTCGATATAGATCAGCGACGAGCCATCGTCGCGCCGTTTCACTTCATGGGAATCCCAAAGCTTGTCGTAAAGCGTTTTGCCGGCCATCAGTCGGTCCTCATCACAGGTGCATCTATACGCCGGGCTTTTCAATAACCCTTTGGCTTGTGAGGCTGATGGTATGGCGCTACATTAAATAACTCAAATTCATATTTTTTATGCTTTGGATTACCAACTGGAATACCACCATGGACCTGGCCAACCTCAACGCCTTTATCGCTATCGCCGAGACCGGCAGCTTTTCCGGCGCCGGTGATCGCCTGCACCTGACCCAGCCTGCGATCAGCAAACGCATCGCCGGGCTGGAACAACAATTAAAGGTGCGCCTGTTCGATCGCCTGGGCCGTGAAGTCGGCCTGACCGAAGCCGGGCGCGCCCTGCTGCCACGCGCTTATCAGATTTTGAATGTGCTGGACGATACACGCCGGGCGCTCACCAACCTGACCGGCGAAGTCAGCGGCCGGCTGACATTGGCCACCAGCCATCACATCGGCCTGCACCGCCTGCCGCCCATTCTGCGCACCTTTACCCGGCAATATCCCAATGTGGCACTGGATATTCAGTTCCTTGATTCGGAAGTGGCCTACGAAGAAATCCTCCATGGCCGTGCCGAAGTGGCGGTCATCACCCTGGCACCTGAACCGCACAACCTGGTGCGCGCCACGCCGGTGTGGGACGACCCGCTGGACTTCGTGGTGGCACCGGAACACAGCTTGACCGGCAATGGTATGGTCAGCCTTGCCGACATTGCCAAACACCCGGCGGTCTTTCCCGGCGGCAACACCTTTACCCACCATATCGTCAGACGGCTGTTCGAGGCCCAGGGCCTCACGCCCAACATCGCCATGAGCACCAACTACCTGGAAACCATCAAGATGATGGTCTCCATCGGCCTGGCCTGGAGCGTTTTGCCGCGCACCATGCTCGATGATCAGGTGGCAAGTATCGCTTTGCCGGGCATACAGCTCAGTCGCCAGCTAGGCTATATCGTGCACACCGAAAGGACGCTGTCGAACGCTGCGCGGGCTTTCATGAGCCTATTGGATGCACAGGTCGATCTGCCAGGGATACCGGCATGAAGCTGTGCGGCCCATAAAGCCTGAATAATCCCGCGCCGAACGCCCATTGAGCCAAGGCCCATTGATAATGCGCAACCCCGTCGATTCCGTACCGCCCCTGCCGCGCATTTACGCCTTGGACCCTCAAGAGGCGGAACAAAGCTGGGAAAGTGCTCCACAATTGCTGGCGGCCCTCAATGCTGCCCGCCTTGGCGCGTGGTGCTGGGAAATCGATACCGGCAGGATCAGTTGGTCACGCGGCACCCAGGCGTTGTTTGGCTACGACCCTCGGCAACCCTTGCCCAAAGACCTCGACTACCTGGACCTGCTGGCGCCGCAGGACCGCGCCCGGGTGGTGCGCGCGTTCCATGCGGTGCTGGCGGGCGAGCCGTTCGAGCAGGCCATGCACCACCACATCCAATGGCCGGATGGCAGCCATCACTGGCTGGAAATCAACGGCAGCCTGGCGCCGGACAAAACCGGCCGGCGCCGCATGATCGGGGTAATTCGCGAAACCACTCGCCAACGCGAGCGCGAACACGCCCTCATGCAATCGGAAAAACGCTTCGCCACGCTGTTTCACCTGTGCCCCAACATGGTGTTGCTCACCCGCCAGTCCGACGGCCGCATCAGCGAAGCCAACCAGTACTTCGAGATTCACTTTGGCTGGCCCGTGGCCGAGGCCATCGGCCGCACCACCCTGGAGCTGGGCCTGTGGCGCCACCCCGAGGAGCGCGCGCTGCTGGTCAAGGCCACCCAGCGCAAGGGCGAGCCGATCACCATGGACGTGCAGTTCTGCGCCAGCAACGGCCAGATTCACGATGGCACCCTCAGCGCGCAAAAGGTCGAGCTTGAGGGCGAGGCTTACCTGATCAGCACCTTTCTTGACACCACCGACCGCAAGAACGCCGAGCAGGCCCTCAAGGACAGCCAGGAGCGCCTCGACCTGGCCCTGGATTCGGCGCAACTGGGCACCTGGGACTGGCATATCCCCACCGGCATGCTCTACGGTTCGGCCCGCGCCGCCCAGTTGCACGGCCTGCCGCCCGAACCGTTCCACGAAGCCTTCGATGCGTTTTTTGAAGGCATGTCCGATGCCGACCGCGAGGGCATGCGCAACGCCTACCGCAGCCTGCGCGAAGGCCCGGACGGCAACTATCAGTTGACCTACCGCGTGGAAATGGAAGATGGCAGCCCGCGCTATCTGGAAAGCCGTGCACGCCTGTATCGCGATGACGCCGGCAAGCCGCTGCGCATGGCCGGCACCTTGCTCGATATCACCGACCAGGTTGAACGCGAACAACGCCTGACCGCCTCCGAGGAAAAATTCGCCAGCCTGTTCCAGGCCAGCCCCGACCCAATCTGCGTAACCTGCCTGGACAGCGGCGTGTTTATCGAGATCAACCCGGCCTTTACCCAGACCTTCGGCTGGACCGCTGCCGACGTCATCGGCAACAGCGCCGAGCAGATCGGCCTGTGGGACGATTCGAGCCAGCGCCTGCAACGCATTGAGCAGGTGATCCGCGAACAATCGTTGAGCAATGTGGCCCTGGTGGTGCATCACCAGAACGGCCACAGCCTGACCTGCGTGATTTCCAGCCGGTTGATCAAGGTCGGTGACCAACCCTGCATTGTCACGACGTTGCGCGATATCACCCAGCAACAGCGCTCGGAAGCCGCGCTCAAGGCCAGTGAAGAGAAGTTCGCCAAGGCCTTTCACTCCAGCCCTGACGCGATTTCCATTACCGAGCGCGACACCGGCCGTTACGTCGAGGTCAACGACGGCTTCTGCCGCCTGACCGGCTACCGCGCCGAAGAAGCCATCGGCCTCACGCTCTACCAGATCGGCATCTGGGCCGATGAAAACCAGCGCGCGGCATTGTTGGCCGAACTGCAGATCAAGGGCCGCATTCATCACCTGGAAATGCTCTGGCACAACAAGCGCGGTGAAGTGTTGGCGGTGGAAGTCTCGGTCGAACCCATCACCCTCAATGAAACCCCGTGCCTGCTGTTGACTGCACGGGATGTGAGCCTGTTGAAAAACGCCCAGGCGCAGATTCGTCACCTGGCCTACCACGACCCTCTGACCAACCTGCCCAACCGCGCGCTGCTGATGGACCGTCTCAGTCAGCAGATCGCCCTGCTCAAACGCCATAACCTGCGCGGCGCGTTATTGTTCCTCGACCTTGACCACTTCAAGCACATCAATGATTCCCTCGGTCACCCGGTGGGCGACACCGTGCTGAAAATAGTCACTGCACGGCTGGAAGCCAGCGTGCGCCTGGAAGACACCGTGGCGCGCCTGGGCGGCGATGAATTCGTGGTGTTGCTCAGTGGCCTGGAAGGCACACGTACAGCGGTCAGCGGCCAAGTACAAGTATTGGCCGACACGCTGCGCGAACTGCTGTCGGAGCCGATGTTCCTGGATGGCCACCGCTTGCAGGTCACACCGAGCATCGGCGTGGCGCTTATACCCGATCATGGCTCCACACCGGCCGACCTGCTCAAGCGCGCCGATATTGCGCTGTATCGCGCCAAGGACTCGGGGCGCAACACCACGCAAATGTTCCACAACAGCATGCAGAAAACCGCCAGTGAGCGTCTGCGCATGGAGACCGACCTGCGCCTGGCGCTGTCACGCGGTGAGTTCAGCGTGCATTACCAACCCCAGGTGGATGCACGCGGCAACAAAATTGTCGGCGCCGAGGCGCTGGTGCGCTGGCAGCACCCACAATTGGGCGCGCAGTCACCCACCGAATTTATCAAGGTACTGGAAGACAGCGGCCTGATCCTGGAGGTCGGCACCTGGATTCTCGATGAGGCCTGCGGCGCCTTTGCGCAGCTGATTGCCGAGGGCCTGGTAGACCCGCTAAATTTCAGCCTGTGCGTGAATATCAGCCCCCGGCAGTTTCGCCAGAACGACTTTGTGGAGCGGGTAGAACACAGCCTCAAACAGCATCATCTGCCCTGCAGCCTGTTAAAGCTGGAGATCACCGAAGGCATCGTCATCCAGAACCTGGACGACACCGTGGCCAAGATGCGCCGCCTGAAAAAGCTCGGCGTGAGCTTTGCCATGGATGACTTCGGCACCGGCTATTCGTCGCTGACTTATCTCAAACGCCTGCCGGTGGATGCGCTGAAGATCGACCAGTCCTTCGTGCGCGATGCCACCCATGACCCCAACGACGCGGAAATCATCCGCGCCATCGTGGCCATGGCCCGCAGCCTCAACCTTGATGTAATTGCCGAGGGCGTGGAAACGCCGGAGCAACTGGCGTTCCTGCAAAAGCTGGGGTGCCATTTGTTCCAAGGGTATTTGCACAGCCGGCCGTTGCCGATCAAGGCGTTCAGGCAGTTACTGGTCCAACCGCCCTCACCCGGTCTACACCAGTTTTAACGCGTGAGCGCCTTTCTCCCAGTCCGAACCGGCCAATTTTATTGTTGACCCATAAAAATCGATAATTCCGTCAAAAACGCCTACGGAGTGGCCATGATTGGCAAGAGTGCCCGCAACGCCACTGGCCAATTCCTCGGCAGTGCTGCTACGCGTGAAGGCATACAAGCCAAGGCGCCGAAGTGCTTCGCCAGGGGTTTCTCTATCATTGAGCGTCCCCATGGCGGCCTCAAAACTCGCTTCAGCCCGAAACTCGTGATTTTCCATTTGCGCGCGCTTTGCGCTCACCGCGAACATGAAAATCGCGTCGTGCAAAAGACCTTTATCTTCACCGAAGAAGTGCGAACCTTTTTGCGCTTTTTTCAACTCATCGTGGGTCAGGTGTACCGTGCATGAGTCACGCATGGTCACGGTATAACCCTCGGGTGTCTCAATAATGCGTTTATAAATGCCCTGGGGATTTTGACCGTACTTCATCATCGCGGCCTTGATCGCAGAGACGGTGACGCAGTTGAGTTCTGAACCTTGATAGAACCCACTCCAGATATTGTCAGGCTTGACGCCCACCTGACGACTGGAGAGGTTTGAAATGTTCCCGCCCGGTGGCGCCGACGAAGTGTTCGACGGCTGCATGGCGAGCATATAGCCATAGTCTTTGACAACAGGCTGTTGTTTTCCCGACGAGTATTTGATGCCATCCAGTACAAACTCACCAGCGTAATTATCCAAGACGGCAACGGCGCCTTTTTTCAACATTTTTTCGGGTTCGACAATGCGCAGGAAACCGATCATCCCCATCCCTTTTAATGCCCGGTACACCGTATCATTAAGCATGACCGCGGATAACGCGCGCTCGAAGCTCCCCTGTTTATCAGGGTCCGTACTGGACAGTTGCACACGTTTTACATAGGCCGCCAAGATGAAATTGGCATCCATCACAATACCGCCGTCACCGCCGGTAAACCGCGAGACCCCGGCCGTGCGACTCAATTCTTCGTTGGACAGATGTAAAGAAAAACCGTCCTTCATGGTGATGTCATAGCCCTCTGCGGCCGCCACGACCTTGTCGAACACATCCTGCGGACTTTGACCAAACCTCATCATCATCATTTTGATCACTGACGCATGCCGACGGGTATCGCCCTCACCGAACCGTCGTTCAGCGACGTCAAAACTTCTTACCATATCGACAGGTTTCTGCCCCTTTGCTCGAACAGGGATGTCGGAAGACAAATCGCTCATTGGCGGCACGCCGGGGTCGGAGGGGCTCTGAGGCTGAGCGCTGGCACTCAAACCAGAGGCATTACCCTGCACCTCAACGGACGTATTGTGATTAACCAGCACGTAGACATAGGGACGCTCGACAGGTCGCTGGCCCCCATATTCATGGCTCACGCCCCCATAGACCAGGGCACCGCCAAATGTATGGGTTTGCATGACGCCGACCCCGCTGCCTGCCAACTGCGCCGACGGTACTTGGCGTAAAAAACCGGCCATGCCCAGGCCCTTGAGCACATTATAAGTCGTCTCACCACGCAACGAATTTGATAATGCACTCTTAAACCCCTGACTATTACGTGCCTGAACGCCCATTAGTTGTTTACGTTTAACAAACACAGCCAATGCAAAGTTCGCATCACTGATCGCCGCCGGGTCATGTCCAACAATTCTTGAGCCGGCGGCTGTTTGCCGTAACTCGAGATCGGACACTTGAACTTTGTTGCCATCTCTAAGCGTGACCTCATACCCCTGCTCGGCACGTTTGACCTTCGTAAACAAGTCCGAAGGGCGTTGACCAAAAGTAACCATCATCATTTTGATAACCGCTAAGTGAGCACTGGCGTCATAGTCCTCACCAAAGCGTCTTTGAGGGGCATTGAATGCGTTGACAACGTCCAGCAATTTAACGTCTGTGGAGTGTGAGATCGGCCCTGTAAAAGGCAGGGAATGTACGGGTGTTGAACGAGTAGAGAGGTTAAGCCTGGCTACGTCCACAAAAATGACTCCTGCAGTCTGTCAATCAATACACGTTGAGAAGAAGAGTTAAATCAATGAGTTGCGATAAGTAGAAAGTTACGGTCAACGCTTATCTTTTATTACCTGATCATTCGCGCCCAGCGAGGCCAGGCCTTGACAGCAAGGAGTGCGCTTGAGTGCCACAGCCTCCCCTCGCCGAGGCTCAGCCCCGGGCCGCCCCCAGATCTCTTCAAGGCCATTGATGACTGCTACCGAGTGCCCCCGCCGATTACTCACGCCCACGTGACCTTCGGCAAGCTCACGCACGCTGACGTTTTTCATATAGTGAATTAGCCCTAACCGCAGGAAGCCCTCGCCAGGCTTTTCCTCATCCTCACCATCATTCAAACTCTCCACACCCGCGTCAAAGCTCTCACCCGCCGTTGTGTCGTTGTTCTCCTCATGTGCACGCTTGGCACTGACGGCAAACAAAAAGTGCGCATCCTTGAGCATGCCTTTATCGGGGCCGATGAACTGCGAAGCGCGCGAGGCGACTGCCAACTCTCGGTCGGTCAATGTGAGCGTGTAATTGTCGCGCATCGTTACCCGATAACCACCGTCCAGCCGCCTGACTTCGCGGTAGATGTCTGTCGGGCTTTGACCGAATGTGTGCATGGCAGCCTTGATCGTCGCTACCGTGGCACAGTTACCGCCTGGCCCCTGACGGAACCCACTCCAAATATTCAATGGCTTTGCGCCATTACGCTTATCGGACAAACCCGGGATATCGCCTCCATGCGCCTGCGCAGGCACGCAAGTCAGCACGGGCGCCGAGTCAGCTGGCGCGGCACGCCTCACCGCCTGGGGATTCACTTGGGGTTGTGGGGGCACATCGGGAAAGACCTTAGCCTTTGGCTGCGAGGGACCACTGGCCACTTGCGCTAAAAATGCGGCAACCCTGTCCACCAGGCTTTGAGCCCTTTGTTGCCCAGGCCTATCACTGGGCACCGGCACCGAGTTCCACCGCGAACCGGCATGTTTTGGCGCGTAAAAGGACGCGCGCTCATTGGGTGCGCCATGCAAATCCATGCTTGGCAGCTGACGCACATCTGGGTAAGCGATGTTATCAATTCGGTAATACACCATGACTTGCTCCACGTTTTTCAAACGGTTCCCCGAACCTTGGGCCCGGGGAAACGCGGCGTTATCGGCGAAGTAAAAACACCCTGGCGGGTGTCAGTTCCTCAGCCGGGAGCGGCTGGAGAAGCCCTGGTCCCAACGATCATTCTCATTTTCAGCAGGGCCTGGGCTCGTGACGCCAACCTTGGGCTTAGTGAGTACCTCCAAGTCTTCCTGCGGGGTCTTCCTGGGCGAGCCTGGCACCTCACTATGGATGTGGCGCGGTTTGCTATGGCTGTCGTGGTCGTGGTCGTGGTCGTCAATCGGTGCCGGCGCTACAGGCGTGATAGGCGAAACCGTCTTGAGCGTCTCGCCAACAGTGGGGTGCGGCTCGGCAGGGCTGTCAGGCTTAAGGTTTATCCGCGTCCGAGGGCGGTGATCAACCGGTACACTTACACCGGTTGTTATTCCATCGCGCTCAACCAAGGTCTCGGGACAGTGGCAATGGTTGATATTGACCTCCACCTTGACCTGCGGTTTTGCCTGATTGGTTACGCTCACACCGGATTCGCGCATCGGATGTGAAACACGGCTCCCGAGGACTGGTTGCGCTGCTGGATGCGAATCCTCATCCGACTTCTCTTTTAGTTGATCCGCAACGTCCGAAATAACCTTGGACAGCGAGCCTGTTTGCAGCTTGCCTTTCAATTGAGACGCGGCAGCCGCAGCGTCCTTCAGCAGAGGTTGGGTGTGCACAGCCACGTCGTTCTGAGGGTATATACCTTGCGTGGTATTGGCTGTTGTATCGGTGTGAGGCATTAGGGCAACTGTTTCGGCCTTGCCCGAAAACATCTCACGCAGGGCGCTGACAAGTTGTTCAAACATATCAAACAGTTTCGTGAGCATGTTGGCATTATTCAACCCGTCACGCTGCAGAGCCGTGGAAAACTCAGTTCGGGGGGCGGGTGGAGTGTGCCCCAAACCAGCCCCGTGCAGGCCAACAGGCTTACCGACATTGGGTTCTTTCGAGACTGTCAGGTCAAGGGGCAACGTATCAGAGTTGATAGAGGGCGAATGGTTGATCGAAAAAGACATTAGCAATTTCCTAATTAAGCGCAGCCTGGGCAATTAAAACCCAGAACAGCGACAGTCATTATAAGTGCTGCAAGCAACAGCGCTGCTTCACAGACCCTACTTTTGTGAAGCGCGAGATTATTGAGTTCCAGAAATCGCGCTTCATATAAGGAAACCAAATCAACCTTTAGGACTTTTCCCCGTTGTTATTCACGAAAAACCGAGACGTCGCTCGCCCCTATCCGCATAACAGCGGACACATGCACTTATAAACTGCCAAGGCTGCAATTAAGCGACATGATTAACTAACCAACAAAACGACAACGTGTGATACTCCGCACTCAATGAAACACCTGTCGCAACATTTATTACTTGATTAGAAAACGACTGACTATTTAGAACAACTCTGTATCAATTTCCAAACCCGGGTTGGCAGCGACTGTTGCTTTCCAGCACTAAAAAAGCTTCCGACAGCGAAAAAACGCCACCTCTCAAGCTTGGCGAGCCTCCCCGGCAATACCTTTAAATGCAAAAATGCTCCGTATCTTTCAATACGGAGCATTTTTGAAACAAAGGCGGCTGTGATCGCTTCACTACGCCGGGTCGGGATGCTTCATACCCAGCAAGCGGCTGACCTGCTCCAACCCGGTTTCGCGGCGCAGCGCGGTAAACAACTCGACTGCCTCGGGGTAGTTGCGCGTGAGCATCGCCAGCCACTGCTTCAAACGGCCCGGCGCCTGCTTTTCGGTCAGTTGCACCACCGATTGGCGCCAGAACTCCTGGAGCATCGGCTGCATGTCTGCCCACGTCATCTCTACCACCTCTTCGCCTGCCTTCGCCGCCACAATCTGCCGCGCCAGGTCCGGGCGGGCCACCAGGCCACGGCCAAGCATGATGTCTTCGGCGCCGCTGACTTCGCGGCAACGCTTCCAGTCTTCGACGCTCCAGATATCGCCATTGGCAAACACCGGCACCTTGACCACGTCTTGCACCCGCGGAATCCACTCCCAATGGGCCGGCGGCTTGTAGCCATCGGTCTTGGTGCGCGCATGCACCACGATGTGCGCCGCGCCGCCTTCAGCCAGGGCCGTGGCGCACACCAACGCACCGTCGGGGCTGTCGAAGCCCAGGCGCATTTTCGCGGTGACCGGGATATGCGCCGGCACGGCGCGGCGCACGTGCTCGACGATCTGGTTGAGCAGCTCGGGCTCCTTGAGCAGTACCGCACCGCCACGGGATTTGTTGACGGTCTTGGCCGGGCAGCCGAAGTTCAGGTCGATCACCTCGGAACCCAATTCGCACGCCAGCGCAGCGTTTTCCGCCAGGCACACCGGGTCCGAGCCCAACAACTGCACGCGCAACGGCACGCCCGCTGCGGTGTGGGCACCGTGCAGCAGTTCGGGGGCGAGCTTGTGGAAATAGGCCGGGGTGAGCAGGCGGTCGTTGACGCGAATGAACTCGGTCACGCACCAGTCAATACCGCCCACGCGGGTCAACACGTCCCGAAGGATGTTGTCGACCAACCCCTCCATGGGCGCCAAAGCAATTTGCATGGGAAACACTCAACAAAAATCGTGGCGCAGTTTACTGGGTTTCCCACAGTAACCGTTAACCCCCTGTCAGCGCCGGGCCATAGCCATCGAGAAACTCGGCGGGCATGCGCTTGGGTTTGCCGCTGGACAGCTCGATGCAAACAAAGGTGGTTTGCGCACGCAGCAGGGTCGCACCATCGCTGGGGCGTACCAACTGGAAGCGCCGAGTCATCTTCAGCCGCTGGTCCCAGTCAACGATCCAGGTGGCCAATTGCAACTCGTCACCTTCATAACCAGCCGCCAGGTAGTCGATCTCATGGCGCACCACGGCCATGGCGCGGTCGAGCCGGCGATACTCGGCGAGGTCCAGCCCCAGACGCTGGGAGTGACGCCACGCACAACGCTCCAGCCAGGACACGTACACCGCATTATTGGCGTGCCCAAGGCCATCGATGTCTTCAGCGGCGACCTGCAGGTCGATGATAAACGGCGCTGCCAGATCCCAGCCCATGCCTTGCTCCAGTCGATGAATGTCGCCGGGCAGTGTATCAGGCGGTTTGCCGCTCCTGTAAACGACTGCCGGCCAACAGGGCCAACACACCCTCGATCACCCGTGGATCGGCCAGCACCCGCTGATGACCGCCCTGCTCCAGGCGCAGCAGGCGGCTGTCGAACCAAGCCTCATGAATGGCTTGCGAGGCTTTGACCGGGACGAACGTGTCGTCTTCAGCGTGCACGATCAACCCCGGCAGGTTCATCTGGTAGTGGGCCACATCCAGGTGCTTGAGCGGCATGCCGAAAGTCTGTTCGACCTCCTGGATAAACGCCGAGCGCGCACGCGGCGGCAAGCCCACCATGCGGGTAAAGCCACGCAGCACATCCAGGAAGCGCGAGGGCGCGGCAATGCTCACCAGCGCTTCAGTGCGCAACCCCAATTGCACCGCCAGCATCGCACTGGCGCCGCCCATGGAATGCCCGACCACCGCATGCAGCGGCGGCAATTCAGCGGCAGCATCGAGCATGGCGCGGGCAAACAGCAACACATGCGCTTCACGCCCCGGCGAGCGACCATGGGCCGGGCCATCCAGGGCTATTACCGAATAACCATTGTCCACCAACGCGGTGATCAAGCTGGCGAACTGCGTGGGGCGCCCTTCCCAACCGTGCATCAGCAATACTGCTGGGCCTTGGCCCCAGCACAACGCTGACAAGCCGAAACGCAAGGTGATGCGCTCCGATTGCGCCAGCAGCGGCAGCTCCCAATCTCGCGGCGGCAAGTTGCGCGGTGTCATGAAGGTGCGGCGCAATTTGCTGGCCACCGTTCGCGGCGCCAAACGGCCAACGGTGCCATGGAAACCACGAATCCAGGTTAATGCGCCCATCATGCGACTCCTTTTTAACGCACTGCCGACTTGGCGGCGCGCAACACGCGGTCGGACAATTCACCCGGGCCAAGCGCGCGGGCCAGCGCCAGGCCGCCGATCATCAAGGCCATGTCGGCCAAGGCCTTGTCGGTGTCTTCGGGGCTGGCGGCCAGTTGGGCGGCCATCAATTCGGTGTGCTCGTTGAGCGCCAGGCGGAACTCGTCCGGCAGGCGGCTCATCTCGCCCACGGTGGCGGGGATCGGGCAGGCGTGGTCGGTGGAGTCGCGGTGCTTGCGCGACAGGTAGAACGCCGCCACCAGGCTTCTGCGCTCCTCACCGGTCAGTTGCGCGTCCATGTCGTCGATCGACGCACGCCGCCGAGCCAGCAACTGGGTGAAGGCCTCCAGCATCAGCGCGTCCTTGCTTTCAAAGTGCGCGTAGAAACCGCCGACCGTGAGCCCGGCTGCGCCCATGACTTCGCCGACACTCGGCTCAGCCGGGCCGCGCTGGATCAACGCCGCGCTGGCAGCCTGCAAAATGCGTTCGCGGGTTTGCGCTTTTTTATCGCTCATCAGTGCCTCCGTCTCTCATGGGTTGAATATTATTACCATAATAATATTTAGCAAGCGACAGGCATGACCGCTGGTCAGGACAGAATAAGGGGCACTGAGGAGAGAATTGGCCAAACGCCAGACAAACAAAAGGGCCATTCAATAATTGAATGACCCTTAAAAATCCCGCAGAGCGGGTAATCGTGGCGTCCCCTAGGGGACTCGAACCCCTGTTACCGCCGTGAAAGGGCGGTGTCCTAGGCCACTAGACGAAGGGGACACAAACCTTCTATACACTGATCAGCGCTGAGAACTGATCGATTCAAGGACGGTGTGGCCAGAACCTTGAACCTGTAAATTGGTGGAGCTAAACGGGATCGAACCGTTGACCTCTTGCATGCCATGCAAGCGCTCTCCCAGCTGAGCTATAGCCCCGGATTTTTCGTCTCGCGACGCAGCAGACCTTTCGAGCTGCTTGTTTAAACTGGCGTCCCCTAGGGGACTCGAACCCCTGTTACCGCCGTGAAAGGGCGGTGTCCTAGGCCACTAGACGAAGGGGACAAAACCTTCTGTACAACCGATCAGAGCTGAGTTCTGATCAATTCAAGGACGGTGTGGCCAGACCTTGAACCTGTAAATTGGTGGAGCTAAACGGGATCGAACCGTTGACCTCTTGCATGCCATGCAAGCGCTCTCCCAGCTGAGCTATAGCCCCTCATCGGTGAGGACGGGGCGAATCTTAATGGCGGTTTGGAAGTGTGTCAAATTTATTTTCAACAATTTCCAAACTTTTTTGCCGGGATAACAATCACTTACCGGCGAAACCCCGGAAAACCGGGGTTTCGTCGTAACAACAGCCTGCTTAAGCGATAGCGCCCAGCAGCTTTTCCCACTCTTTGTTTTCTTTCTTCGAAACACCCCCAAGCAAATCAAGGGCTTGGCGCAGACGGAAACGCGTAAGGTCCGGGCCGAGAATTTCCATCGCATCGAGCACCGACACCGAACTGGCCTGCCCGGTGATCGCGGCAAACATCAGCGGCATGGCATCGCGCAATTTCAGTTCCAACGATTCCACCACTGCCTGGATCGTCGCGGTGATGGCATCTTTCTCCCACTGGCGCAGGCTTTCGAGCTTCCACAGGATCAACTGCATCAATTGGCGAACCTGATCACCGGAGAGCTTCTTGGACTCAAACAGCTTGGCGTCCGGGTTCACGCCACCGGCGAAGAAGAAGCTGGCCAGCGGTGCGACCTGACTGAACGTCTCTACCCTGCCCTGCACCAGCGGCGCGATCTTCATCATGTACTCGGGGTTCAGCGCCCACTGCTGCACACGGCTGGCAAACTCTTCCACCGGCAAATCACGCAGCCACTGGCCGTTGAGCCACGACAGCTTCTCGATATCGAAGATCGGCCCGCCGAGGGAAACGCGCGACAGGTCGAAGTGGTCGACCATTTCCTGCAGCGAGAACTTCTCGCGCTCGTCCGGCATCGACCAGCCCATACGGCCCAGGTAGTTGAGCATCGCCTCAGGCATAAAGCCCATGCGCTCGTAGAACGTCACCGACGTCGGGTTCTTGCGCTTGGACAGCTTGCTCTTGTCCGGGTTACGCAGCAGCGGCATGTAGCACAGCTGCGGTTGCTCCCAGCCGAAATACTCGTACAGCAGAATCAGTTTGGGCGCCGACGGCAGCCATTCTTCGCCGCGCAGCACGTGGGTGATGCCCATCAGGTGGTCGTCGACCACGTTGGCCAGGAAGTACGTCGGCAGGCCGTCGGTCTTCATCAGCACTTGCATGTCCATGCGGTCCCACGGGATCTCGACGTCACCGCGCAGCATGTCCGGCACCACGCACACGCCTTCGCTCGGCACTTTCATGCGGATCACGTGCGGCTCGCCGGCGGCCAGGCGCCGGGCCACTTCTTCCTTGGACAGCAGCAGCGCGCGGCCGTCGTAACGCGGGGTTTCACCACGGGCCTGTTGCTCGGCACGCATCTGGTCGAGTTCTTCGGCGGTGCAGAAGCACGGGAAGGCGTGGCCCATGTCGACCAGTTGCTGGGTGTACTGCTTGTAGATGTCGCTGCGCTCGCTCTGACGATACGGGCCGTGCGGGCCGCCGACGTCCGGGCCTTCGGC
Organism: Pseudomonas sp. B19125; assembly: GCF_044218855.1. Classification (NCBI taxonomy): domain Bacteria; kingdom Pseudomonadati; phylum Pseudomonadota; class Gammaproteobacteria; order Pseudomonadales; family Pseudomonadaceae; genus Pseudomonas; species Pseudomonas sp. B19125. The sequence continues at coordinate 2,596,194 of NZ_CP162589.1, read as the reverse complement.
CCAGGTAATCCCCAACCAGCGCAAGGCATCGAAAATCTGCTGCTCCGACTCACGGGTGGAGCGCACCTGATCGGTGTCTTCGATCCGCAGGATGAATTCACCGCCGTGCTGCTTGGCAAAGCAGTAGTTGAACAGGGCGATGTAGGCAGTACCGACGTGGGGATCCCCAGTAGGCGATGGCGCAATGCGCGTGCGGACGGTGGTCATGGCAGGTCTCGAATGGGCGATAAAACTGAAAATTGAAACAAGGGGCGAATGGTAACACCAGCGCGGGGGGTTCTGGCAGACCGCGGTGTCGCTATCGCAGGCAAGCCAGCTCCCACATTTTGACTGTGTTCACACATCAACTGTGGGAGCCGGGCTTGCCCGCGATGAGGCCAGACCGGCTAGCGAAAAATCAAACAGCCAACAACCGCTCCCGCAACTTGCCGATCTCATCGCGCGTCTGCGCCGCCGCCTCAAACTCAAGATCGCGCGCCAACTGGTACATCTTCTCTTCCAACTGCCGAATCCGCTTGGTGATCTCACTCGGCGAGCGCAGTTCGTTCTCGTACTTGGCGCTCTCCTCGGCCGCCTTGGCCATGCCCTTGCGCTTCTTGCTGCGCGAGCCCGGCACGGTGGCGCCTTCCATGATGTCGGCAACGTCCTTGAACACCCCTTTGGGGGTGATGCCATGCTCCAGGTTAAACGCAATCTGCTTGTCACGACGGCGCTCAGTCTCGCCAATCGCCCGTTCCATGGAGCCGGTGATGCGATCCGCGTACAGAATCGCGCGACCATTGAGGTTACGCGCGGCACGGCCAATGGTCTGGATCAACGAGCGCTCGGAACGCAGGAAGCCTTCCTTGTCCGCATCCAGAATCGCCACCAGCGAAACCTCCGGCATGTCCAGGCCTTCGCGCAGCAAGTTGATGCCCACCAGCACATCAAACACACCCAGGCGCAGGTCGCGGATGATCTCTACACGCTCCACGGTGTCGATGTCCGAGTGCAAATAACGCACGCGAACGCCGTGGTCGGCCAGGTAATCGGTCAAGTCTTCGGACATGCGCTTGGTCAGCGTGGTGACCAGCACGCGCTCTTCCAGGGCCACGCGCTTGGTGATTTCCGAGAGCAAATCATCGACCTGGGTCAGCGCCGGGCGGATTTCAATCTGCGGGTCCACCAGCCCGGTCGGCCTCACCAACTGCTCAATCACACGGCCGGCATGTTCGGCTTCATAGTTGCCTGGGGTTGCAGACACGAAGATGGTCTGCGGGCTGATGGCCTCCCACTCGTCAAAACGCATCGGCCGGTTATCCAGTGCCGATGGCAGACGGAAGCCGTATTCCACCAACGTCTCTTTACGCGAACGGTCGCCCTTATACATGGCGCCGACCTGCGGCACGCTGACGTGGGATTCGTCGATCACCAGCAGCGCGTCGTCGGGCAAATAATCATAGAGCGTCGGCGGCGCGGCGCCGGCTTCGCGCCCCGACAGGTAGCGCGAGTAGTTTTCGATGCCGTTGCAGTAGCCCAGCTCCAGGATCATCTCCAAATCGAAGCGGGTGCGCTGCTCCAGGCGCTGGGCTTCCACCAGTTTGTTGTTGGCGCGCAGGTATTCCAGACGCTCTACCAGTTCGGCCTTGATGCCTTCGATCGCCCCCATCAGGGTTTCACGCGGCGTCACGTAGTGGCTTTTCGGATAGAAGGTGAAGCGCGGCAGTTTGCGGATCACCTCGCCGGTCAACGGGTCGAAGGCCGACAGGCTCTCGACTTCATCGTCGAACAGCTCAATGCGGATCGCTTCCAGGTCGGATTCGGCCGGGTAAATGTCGATCACATCGCCACGCACACGGAAGGTGGCGCGGGCAAAATCCATGTCATTGCGGGTGTACTGAAGGCTTGTCAGGCGGCGCAGCAGTTCGCGCTGGTCGAGTTTGTCGCCGCGATCGACGTGCAGCACCATTTTCAAATAAGTTTCCGGGCTGCCCAGGCCGTAGATGCACGACACCGTGGTGACGATGATTGCGTCCTTGCGCTCCAGCAACGCCTTGGTCGCCGACAACCGCATCTGCTCGATATGGTCGTTGATCGACGCATCCTTCTCGATAAAGGTGTCGGACGACGGCACATAGGCTTCGGGCTGGTAGTAGTCGTAGTAGGAGACGAAGTACTCCACCGCGTTGTTCGGGAAGAACGCCTTGAACTCACCGTACAACTGCGCGGCCAGGGTTTTGTTCGGCGCCAGCACCAGAGTCGGGCGGTTGATCTGCGCGATCACGTTGGCGATGCTGAAGGTCTTGCCTGAACCGGTCACCCCGAGCAGCGTCTGGTGCGCCAGGCCGGCTTCGATGCCTTCGACCATCTGGCGAATGGCTTCGGGTTGGTCGCCGGCGGGTTCAAAACGGGTGACGAGCTGGAAATCCGACATAACGTACCTCGTGAAGTCACCCCAGACTCGAAACCGCCAGGGACGAAATAGCTCAGCAACCCGCGAAAAGACTTCGCAGGTTGCAGGAAAAAACCATGATAGCTGTAGAAGTGGTGGCGAATGTGACGGGTTTCAAGGCAATCGTCCTACCTGCCGTCGCTGATCAATATTGCAATAAGACTAACGGTGGGCAAATAAACCGAAAAACTTGGCCGAAAAGCCGTTTCGGTTGTCGCCCTGAGCCTGGATGGCCTCTATACTAGCTCCCCGTTTGTGCACCGCTCTAGTGCATTCGGCTGGAGCGCGACACGTCCCTCCATTCCCCCATAGAGCTGCCGCAAAAATGAGCCTGTTCTCCGCTGTCGAAATGGCACCACGCGATCCAATCCTGGGCCTCAACGAAGCATTTAACGCCGATACACGAACCACCAAGGTCAACCTTGGCGTGGGCGTTTACTGCAACGAGGAGGGGAAGATTCCACTCTTGCGTGCCGTTGCCGAAGCGGAAGCCATTCGCGTGGCGCAACACGCCGCCCGTGGCTACCTGCCGATCGACGGTATCGTGGCTTACGACCAGGCCGTGCAAAAGCTGCTGTTCGGCGCTGAGTCGCCACTGCTGAGCGCCGGCCGTGTGATCACCGCCCAAGCGGTCGGCGGCACCGGCGCGCTTAAAATCGGCGCGGACTTCCTCAAGCAACTGCTGCCCAACGCCGTCGTCGCTATCAGCGACCCGAGCTGGGAAAACCACCAGGCCCTGTTCGAAAAAGCCGGCTTCCCGGTGCAGACCTACCGCTACTACGACGCGGCCACCCACGACGTCAACCGTGCCGGCCTGCTCGAAGACCTCAACGCCCTGCCGCCACAGTCCATCGTGGTGCTGCACGCCTGCTGCCACAACCCGACCGGCGTTGACCTGAGCCCGGCCGACTGGCAAAACGTGCTGGACGTGATCAAGGCCAAGAACCTGGTGCCGTTCCTCGACATGGCCTACCAGGGCTTTGGCGACGGCATCCACGAAGACGCCGCTGCTGTGCGCCTGTTTGCTGAATCGGGCCTGACCTTCTTTGTCTCCAGCTCGTTCTCCAAGTCGTTCTCGCTGTACGGCGAACGCGTGGGCGCGCTGTCGATCGTCAGCGAATCCAAGGAAGAAAGCGCGCGCATCCTGTCCCAGGTCAAACGCGTTATCCGCACCAACTACTCCAACCCGCCGACCCACGGCGCGGCGATCGTGGCTGCGGTGCTGAACAACCCTGAGCTGCGCGCCCAGTGGGAAGCCGAACTGGCCGAGATGCGCCTGCGCATCCGCGGCATGCGCGAGCAGATGGTCGCCGAACTGGCCAAGGCTGCACCGGGCCACGACTTCAGCTTCGTCGGCCGCCAGCGTGGGATGTTCTCCTACTCCGGCCTGACCGTTGAGCAAGTCACCCGCCTGCGCACCGAGTTTGGCATCTACGCGCTCGACACCGGCCGTATCTGCGTGGCCGCGTTGAACCAGTCGAACATTGGTGCGGTAACAAAAGCGATTGTTCAGGTTCTATAAACCTGCCAGCGTCGTACGAAGGGGGAAGCCGATGGCTTCCCCCTTTTTGTTGGCCAAGCCACTAGACTGAAGACCGACTGCCCCTTAGCTGTGAGAGCCTTATGAGAAACGACGACCTGGACCTGCGCGCCGACCGCGACGAACTGCACGACTACACACCCCGTGCCCCACAAGCCAAGCGCCAGAAAAGTCTGGTGCTGCAAGTGGCGCTGGGTGTGTTTCTGGGTGGGTTGGCCTTGTGGCTGGTGCAGTTGGGCGCCACGGCACTGATGGCCAAGCTGGCCATGGGCACCCTGCAATTTGGCGGTTAAAAACACGATCACAATGTGGGAGCTGGCTTGCCTGCTCCCACACTGGTTCTACTTCGCCTGCAGACCGCGTTCCTCCAGCAACTTCACAAAGCTGTTCAAACTCTGCGACACCGTACCCCGGCGCCAGATCAGCCAGGTATTGAGGAGGCGGAACGCGTCGGTCAACGGCCACACACTCACCGCCGTAAACCCCGGCATGCTCTCCAGCATGCTGCGCGGCATCAGCGCCAGGCCGGCACCGGCACTGACGCAGGCGAGCATGCCGTGGTACGACTCCATTTCGAAAATCTTGCCCGGCACCGCGCCATCCTGTGAAAACCAGCGTTCGAAGTGATGGCGATACGAGCAGTTCGAACGAAAGGTGTAGATGCTCTCCCCCGCCACATCCTGGCCCCGCGTGATCGGCGCATGGTGCAGCGGCGCAATCACCACCATCTCCTCTTCAAACACCGCCACGCCTTCCAGCGTGGCATGCAGCACCGGCCCATCGACAAACGCCGCCGCCAGGCGCCCCGACAGCACGCCCTCGATCATCGTGCCCGACGGCCCGGTGCTCAGGTCCAGCTCGACCTTGGTGTGTTTCTGGTTATACGCCGCCAATAGCGCCGGAATGCGTACAGCCGCCGTACTCTCCAGCGAGCCAAGCGCAAACGCGCCCTGAGGCTCCTCCCCGGCCACGGTTGCGCGGGCCTCCTGCACCAAATCAAGAATGCGCCGCGCATAACCGAGGAAATTCCAGCCGGCTGGTGACAGGCGCAGGCGGCTTTTCTCACGGATAAACAACTCCACGCCCAAATCCTGCTCCAGTTGCTTGATGCGTGTGGTCAGGTTCGACGGCACGCGATGAATCAACTGCGCGGCGGCGCTGATGCTGCCTTGCTCGGCAACGGCCTTGAAGATTTCCAGCTGCACCAGATCCAAGTCATTCTCCAATCGTGAACGTATGTGAGCGTTCCCACGCTCTGCGTGGGAATGCCGCCAAGGACGCTCCGCGTCCAAAATCCAACATCCATTCTCAATTCGAGAACGTATCACTTAATATTATTCAGTTTCCAGAAAACATGCATCCCCGTAGGCTGACCCCATTCCACTCATTCAGCCGGACGGTGCCATGAACGCTATTACTCACCAGACCCACGCCTTGTCGATCAACCCCGCCAATGGCGAAATGGTCGCCAGCTACCCCTACGAAACCGCGGCGCAACTGGACGCCGCCCTAGACCGCGCCACTGACGCTTTCCGCAGCTGGCGCCGCCAGCCGGTGAGCCAACGCGCTGAACTGCTGCTGGCCCTGGCCGGTGCATTGCGCGAGCAAGCCGAAGACATGGCCCAGATGATCACCCTGGAAATGGGCAAACCCATCGCCCAGGCCCGCGCCGAAATCGAAAAATGTGCACAGCTCAGCGAGTGGTACGCCGCCCAAGGCCCAGCCATGCTCGCACCGGAACCGACCCTGGTGGACAACGGCAGCGCGCAGATCGAATATCGCCCGCTGGGCCTGATCTTCGCCGTCATGCCGTGGAACTTCCCGGTGTGGCAAGTACTGCGCGGCGCCGTGCCGACCTTGCTGGCCGGTAACACCTACGTGCTTAAACACGCGCCGAATGTGATGGGCAGCGCCTACCTGATCCAGCAGGCGTTCCAGAAAGCTGGTTTTGCCGAAGGTATTTTTGAAGTGGTCAACGTCACCAACGAGGGCGTATCCAAGGCCATCGCCGACCCACGCATCGCCGCCGTCACCCTCACTGGCAGCGTGCGCGCCGGTATCGCCATCGGCTCCCAAGCCGGTGCAGCGCTGAAAAAATGCGTGCTGGAATTGGGCGGCTCCGACCCGTTTATCGTGCTTAACGACGCCGACCTTGATGCCGCCGTGCAGGCCGCCGTGATCGGGCGCTTCCAGAACAGCGGCCAGGTCTGCGCCGCCGCCAAGCGCCTGATCATCGAAGCAGGTGTGGTGGAAGCTTTCACAGCCAAATTCCTTGAGGCCAGCCGCGCGCTGGTAATGGGCGACCCGACCTCGACCCTCACTTACGTCGGCCCGATGGCCCGTTTCGACCTGCGCGACGAGCTGCATGGCCAAGTCCAGGCCACCCTGGAAGAAGGCGCGACCCTGCTGCTGGGCGGCAATAAAGTGCCCGGCGCCGGCAACTACTATGAGCCGACCGTACTGGCCAACGTCACCGACCAGATGACCTCGTTCAAACAGGAACTGTTCGGCCCCGTGGCCTCGATCATCACCGCCCGCGATGCTGACCACGCCGTGGCCCTGGCCAACGACAGCGAGTTCGGCTTGACCGCCAGTGTCTTCACCACCGACTCGGCGAAGGCACGGGATATCACCAACCAACTGGAAACCGGCGCAGTATTCGTCAACTCGTTCAGCGTGTCAGACCCACGCGTGGCGTTTGGCGGCGTGAAAAAGAGTGGGTTCGGGCGGGAATTGTCTCACTTTGGTGTGCGTGAATTCTGCAACGCACAGACCGTGTGGCTGGATCGCAAATAAAACCGGCAACACCCTTCAACTGTGGGAGCTGGCTTGCCTGCGATAGCCATAGGTATCTACACAACCGGTTAGTGGCCAGTGGGCTGTTGTGGCGAGCAGACTTGTCCTGCGTTGGGCCGCGAATCGGCCCCAAACCCAGACACCACAGGAGAAATAGGCTGCTTTAAAAAGTTGTGTAGATACCTATGCTGCGATAGCGGTGCATCAGTGACAACTCCTTGGCTGACCCACTGCCATCGCAGGCAAGCCAGCTCCCACCTTTGATCTGCGGTGCTTATCGATTAGTCGACCGTCACGTTGCCCACTGCTTTTGCAGCTTGCCTTTACTCGCTTCCAGCACTTGCTCGCGCGTTACTCGGTTGGTAGGCATGGTCACCTTCTCCAGGCCTTCAAAAGCGCAGGCGTCCCCAACTGAACCGGCGAGCAGTAGGCAGGCCCAAGGCATAGCTCTTATTCTTCGCAGGAATGGCGCCAATTCCCCCCGCACCCCGCAATCGACTACCATACCGCGCCGGTTCCCAAACGGGACTAATAGGGAATTCGAAGCGCGGCCCATCGCGCCAATCGAAACTGCCCCCGCAACTGTAGGTGCCGAGCCTGCTCCCCATTGCCACTGGACCACGTCCGGGAAGGCCGGAGCGAGGCGACGACGCATCAGTCAGGAGACCTGCCGGCCCAGCGTTATCACTCACCGGCGGGGTGTCCGGGAAGGACATCCGCGCCCTGCAAACCTGCAGCGTTCAAAGGTGTGTTTCCGAGCCGTACCTGCCCTGTTTCCCGTACGGTTCACTCGGAGATTGCCCCATGCTGCTACGCGTTTGCGCCCTGATCACCGGCCTGGGCTTTTGTGCCCTGGCCCACGCCACGCCGACTCACTACCCGCTCACGGTGGAAAACTGCGGCAGCAGCGTCACCTTCCAACAGGCCCCGGCACGCAGCGTGACCATTGGCCAGGCCGCCACCGAGATGCTCTACGCCCTGGGCGTGGCGAATAAAGTGGTCGGCACCTCGCTGTGGTTCAACAGCGTATTACCGCAGTTCAAAGCGCAAAACGACAAGATCGAGCGCCTGGCCGACAACGAGCCGAGCTTCGAAGCTGTGATCGCCAAACGCCCACAACTGGTGGCCGCCGAGCTGGAATGGGTGGTCGGCCCGCAAGGCGTGGTCGGTACCCGCGAGCAATTCCACGAACTGAAGATTCCCACCTACGTGCTGCCCTCCGACTGCGAAGGCAAGGACAACCTGGTGGGCGCCGATGGCACGCGGCTGGAGCCGTTTCGCATCGACACGATCTATAAAAGCATCAGCCAGTTGGCTGAGATTTTCGACGTGCAAGCGCGTGGCCAACAGTTGAATGACGAACTCAAGGCACGCCTGGCAAAGTCGGTCGCCACCGCGCAAGGCAAAGGCCTCAAGCACGCCAGCGCACTGGTGTGGTTTTCCAGCAGCGAGATGGCGGCCGACCCGTATGTGGCCGGCCACAAGGGCATTCCCGAATTGATGCTGCAAACCCTCGGCCTGCACAACGTGGTGCAGTCCGACGAAGAATGGCCCGCCGTCGGTTGGGAGACCATCGCCAAGGCCAACCCGACCTTCCTGGTGATCGCGCGCATGGACCGCCGTCGCTACCCGGCCGACGACCATGAAAAGAAACTCGCCTTCCTGCGCAGCGACCCGGTGACCCGCAACATGGAAGCGGTGAAAAACAACCGCATCCTCATTATTGATGCCCTGGCGTTGCAGGCCAGCCTGCGCATGTTCGATGGCCTGGAACAACTGGCCGGTGCCATCGACGGCTACGACCTGTCGAAATGATGCGAACCCTACTCGCCCTCGCCGTGTTGCTGATGGCCGTGCTCGCCGGCACCGCCATCGGCGAAACCGCCATCGAACCGCAAGTGGTCTTGCAGGTGCTGGCCAACAAACTCTGGGCGGCCGGTTACGTGCTCGACCCGATCGATGAAGGCGTGGTGTGGAACTACCGCCTGACACGGGCGCTGGTTGCCGCCGCGTGTGGCGCCGGGCTGGCCACCTGCGGGGTGATCCTGCAGTCGCTGCTGCGCAACCCATTGGCCGATCCGTACCTGCTGGGCATCAGCGCGGGCGCCTCGACCGGTGCAGTGTTGGTGGCATTGATGGGCGTGGGCGGCGGGCTGATTTCGCTGTCGGCGGGCGCGTTTGTCGGCGCGATGGCGGCGTTTGCGTTGGTGATATTGCTGGCACGGGCCAGCGGCTCAGTCAGCGGCACCGGCCAGATCATCCTCGCCGGCATCGCCGGTTCGCAGCTGTTCAATGCCCTCACCGCGTTCCTGATCACCAAGTCCGCCAGTTCCGAACAGGCGCGCGGCATCATGTTCTGGCTGCTGGGCAACCTCAGCGGCGTGCGCTGGCCGTCGGTGTGGCTGGCGGTACCGGTGGCAGTCGCAGGCCTGGCGGTGTGCTTGTGGCATCGGCGTGCGCTGGATGCGTTTACCTTTGGCACCGACTCGGCGGCTTCGTTGGGTATTCCAGTGCGCCGTGTGCAATTTGTGCTTGTCGGTTGCGCGGCGCTGGTGACGGCGGTGATGGTGTCGATTGTCGGCTCCATCGGTTTTGTCGGGCTGGTGATTCCCCACGCCGTGCGCCTGCTGCTGGGCACCGGGCATTCGCGGTTGCTGCCCGCCAGTGCGCTGGGTGGCGCGTTGTTCTTGATCGCTGCTGATGTGCTGTCGCGCACCTTGATCAAAGGCCAGGTGATTCCCGTCGGTGTGGTCACTGCCTTGGTCGGCGCGCCAGTCTTTGCATTGATCCTGATTGGCCGGAGGAATGCGCGATGACGGTACTCAGTTGCACCGGCCTGGGCTTCAAGGTGCGTGAAACGCATTTGCTGCGCGACATTGATCTTGAAGTTCAGCCAGGTGAAACCTTGGGCATTGTCGGGCCGAACGGCTCGGGCAAATCCACCCTGCTTAAATTGCTCGCCGGTTTGCGTGTGCCTGCGTCCGGCGAGGTGTTACTGGGCGGCCAGCGCCTGACCAAACTGCCCCGTCGCCTTGTTGCGCAACACCTGGCGGTGGTGGAGCAGCAGGCTGATACCGACGATGCCATCCGCGTGTTCGATGCCGTGGCGCTGGGCCGCACGCCCTGGCTGTCGGCGCTGAGCCCGTGGTCTGCCGAAGACGATGCCATCGTGCGCCAGGCGCTGCACGACGTCGATGCCACCCACCTGAGCCAACGCGCCTGGCGCAGCCTCTCTGGCGGCGAGCGCCAACGCGTGCACATCGCCCGCGCATTGGCGCAACGACCGCAGATCTTGTTGCTGGATGAGCCGACCAATCACCTGGATATCCAACATCAACTGGCGATTTTGAAAGGTGTGCAGGCGCTGCCGGTGACCACGCTGATTGCGCTGCATGACCTGAACCAGGCGCTGACCTGTGATCGCTTGGCGGTACTGGATCGCGGCTGCCTGGTGGCATTGGGCACGCCGCTGGAGGTGCTGACGCCGCAGCGGCTACAGGAAACATTCGGGGTGCAGGCGCATTACCTCACGGACCCGTTCGACGGCGCGCAAATCCTGCGGTTACGCCCCATTTAATGGACTGCACACCGCGCAAAGGTGGGAGCTGGCTTGCCTGCGATGCCGGCGGATCAGTGCCATAGCTGGGGCTGACACACCGCTATCGCAGCATAGGTATCTACACAACTTTTAGAGGCATCCCATTTCTCCTGTGGCGAGCAGGCTTGTCCTGCGTTGGGCTGCGAAGCAGCCCCAGTAAAGGCACTGCAATTTTCCTGAAAGTACTCAGCGTCTGGGTTTGGGGCCGCTTCGCAGCCCAACGCAGGGCAAGCCTGCTCGCCACAACAGTCCACTTGCGACAGACTTCTAACCGTTGTGTAGACACCTATGGCTATCGCAGGCAAGCCAGCTCCCACCTTGATCTATAGAGCCCGCTGCATATGTGTCGTCTGCCACGCATGACCTGAACCAGGCGCTGACCTGTGATCGTTTGGCGATACTGGATCGCGGCTGCCTGGTGGCATTGGGCAAACCGCTGGAGGTGCTGACGCCGCAGCGGCTACAGGAAACATTCGGGGTGCAGGCGCATTACCTGACGGACCCGTTCGACGGCGCGCAAATCCTGCGGTTACGCCCCATTTAATGGACTGCACACCGCGCAAAGGTGGGAGCTGGCTTGCCTGCGATGCCGGCGGATCAGTGCCATAGCTGGGGCTGACACACCGCTATCGCAGCATAGGTATCTACACAACTTTTAGAGGCATCCCATTTCTCCTGTGGCGAGCAGGCTTGTCCTGCGTTGGGCTGCGAAGCAGCCCCAGTAAAGGCACTGCAATTTTCCTGAAAGTACTCAGCGTCTGGGTTTGGGGCCGCTTCGCAGCCCAACGCAGGACAAGCCTGCTCGCCACAACAGTCCACTTGCGACAGACTTCTAACCGTTCTATGGCTATCGCAGGCAAGCCAGCTCCCACCTTGATCTATAGAGCCCGCTGCATATGCGTGGTCTGCCACACCGGGTCGGCTTCGACGTCGATCACCTCAAACCCCTGCCGCCGCCAAAAATCAATCGCACCCGGCAAAAACGGATGGGTGTGCAGGTAAACCACCTCTACCCCATCCGCCTGTGCCTTCATCTCCAATGCGCGATACAACTCCCCTGCCAAACCAAAACGGCGAAACGCCGGCAGCACAAACAGGCGCACCACCTCGACGACTTTGCGGCCCTGGTAATTCAACTGCGGGAAGCGCCCGTCATACGGCAGATAGCCGACGGCAGCCACGATTTGATCTTCAACACAGGCCAGCAGAAACTGGCCGTCACCCTTTAGGTAAACGGCCTCAAATCGCGCCAAGTCATCCGGCAGGCCCGTGGCGCTGAGTTTGGGGAAAAGCTCGGCGCGGGCCTGCAGAACAAAGGCCAGCACCTGCGGAAGGTCGGCGGCCGTCACCGTCCGAATGGTCGGGCTTTGTGCCATACAATCTCGATCGCTCAGTGTCACTTGGTATGCACGTAGCACAAAGCAGAGCCCTTCACGCCCGACGCATGGACGCTGACATGCCGCGTGGAAAAACCTGGCTTCTCGACGAACTGCTTCTCTTGCCAACTCGCGTAGATGCCGTACTGATAACCGATGGCGCCATTGGCATACCACGACACGGCCATCTTATACACGCCCTTCTCATCCGGGGCCTCCCACAGCGTCTTGTCGAGGACCGGCTTCGCCTGGTTGAACGTGCGCAGGTGGAACGTGCGCGGCCCGCCGTTGGGCTCGGTCGAACTGGACAGAAACAGCGTGTCGTCTTCGGCATCGTCTTCGGCAGCCGCCAGAATCACTGCCGGCACCCACTTCTCGCCCCGGTACTCTTTTTCGATGAACACCGTGCAGCTCAACGTGCCGTCACCTGGGGTCTTCATTTTGAATTGCCGCTCGTACTGCCCGTAGGGCACATCAAACGAGAAGTTGTATTCGGCGGCTTGAACACCTGCCACCAGCAAAAATGCCGACAGCCCTACAACTGCATGGGAAATGGTCACGTGTGCGTCCTTGCGGGAATCTGGAAACCAGGGTGTCAGAGGTTACGCGGGGTGCAGGTGAATGGCTAACCACTACAAGCGAGTACCGACTGGATTCTCGCCGATATCCACCGCCGACTGTAAGCAAGAACGTCATCCGCCATCGCCACCGGAAAATGAATAAACCCATGGGCAGATTCCGGCAACAGGTGCGCCTCAACCTGCGCGGCCATGCCCCAGCGCTCGGCCATCTGCAGCGTGTCGTCCAGCAACGGGTCAAGTTCGCCGACAAACATCAACGCCGGCGGCAAGCCGGTCAGGTCGCCAAACAACGGTGACAACGGCGGCTGCCGACGTTGCTCATCACTCAAGCCCGGCGTGAGCATGCGCAGCGCTTCGACCATGCCTGGTCCGTCCAGCAACAACGTCTGCGGCCCCGCCGTGCGCACGCTCGGTGTGCCGGTCAAGTCGTATACGCCGTAGTACAGCACCGCGCCGTTGACACGTTTGAGCAGGTCCGGCCATTGCTTAAGCGCCAGCAAGGTTGCGGCCGCCAAATGCCCACCGGCAGACTCACCCACGACGAACACCGGCAAGTCGGCAAACTCATCACTGCTGAGTAACCAGCGCGCGGCATTCAGGCAGTCCTCCATCAGCCCCTCAACCGGCGTGTCCACCGCCAGCCGGTAATCCACCGACACCACCGCCACACCACACGCCTGCACCATGCCCAGGTTGAGGTCGTCATCCATCTGTGCATTGCCGATCACCCAACCGCCGCCGTGGATATCCAGCACCACGCCGTTGGTTTTCCCCTCGGGCCGCAGGATACGCACGGGCACACCGGCCACTCGGCGGGTTTCAGCCGCAGGCGCTTTCTTGACCTTTTGACTGACCCGCAGCAACGCCTGGATCAAACGCGGCGTGACGCGATTGCGGATTTTAAAACGCGGCAGCCAGGCCAGCTTTTTATTGAACTGGCGCATCTGGACTAATTCAGCCTCGCTCGCGGGCCAGCGTTTATGAGCCATCAGCGGTTATTACGCAAAATCGAGAAATTCAACGCCGCCGCTACGCTCAGCCACGCCAGGTAAGGGAACAGGATCAAGCCGGTGATCAAGTCCAGCCGCAACGCCATCACCACCAACGCCGCCACCACCAGCCACAGCAGCACAATCACCACCATCCCGGCCACGATGTTATGCGCGCCGAAAAACACCGGCGTCCACAGCGTGTTCAGCGCAATCTGCGCCGCCCACAGGCCCAGGGCCAATTGGCTGCCGGGAATCATCGTCAGGCGATAACCCGCCCAGGCGAGCAGCAGGTAGATGACGGTCCAGGCCACCGGAAACAGCCAATTGGGTGGAGTGAAGCCGGGCTTGACCAGGGTTTCGTACCACTGGCCGGGCTTGAAAATGATGCCGGTACTGGCGGCGGCGCCGCAGGCGATGAGGAAAATAAGGAAGATCATGGGCTGTCCTGGGCTGAAATCAGCGGTGATGGGTGGGAGGCCTTGTTCCCTGCCATTTCAATGACTCAAACACACGGGCATAAATTCCATCCAGCGCGGCAATTTGCACAAACCAGCGCCTCTTCTTCGCGTCATCAAAATCGACTAGGGTGCCTCTACGCCTTAATCCGTTTGCCGTCATTGGGATGCTGCGCCTTGAACCTCTCCACTGTTGACCACCGCGCCAGCCCCTGGACGGTATTCCTGATTTTCCTGCGCCTTGGGCTCACGTCATTCGGTGGTCCGGTGGCGCATCTGGGTTACTTTCGCAACGAGTTCGTCACCCGGCGGCGCTGGCTGAGTGAGCGCACTTATGCGGACCTTGTAGCACTGTGCCAATTCCTCCCCGGCCCGGCCAGCAGCCAGGTGGGCATTGCGCTGGGTCTGTCACGGGCGGGCTACGGCGGCGCGCTGGCGGCGTGGCTGGGGTTTACCCTGCCGTCGGCCGTGGTGCTGATCCTGTTTGCAATGGGTATTGCCCAACACAGCGCGGCCATCCCGTCCGGCGTGCTGCACGGCCTTAAAGTCGTGGCGGTCGCCGTCGTCGCGCAAGCCGTGTGGGGCATGGCGCGCAACCTGTGCACCGACGCAACGCGCATCACTGTGATGCTGATCGCCGCCTGCATAGCCCTGCTGCAAACCTCGGCCTGGGGCCAGGTGGGTGTTATAGCCGCAGCGGCACTGGCCGGCCTGCTCTGGCTCAATACCCCGCCGCCGACCACCCACGACGCGCTGCCCATCACCCTCAGCCGTCGAACCGGGGCAATGTGGCTGGCGTTGTTCCTGATATTACTGGCGGGCCTGCCGCTGCTGGCGCAGTTCACAACCCGCCAAGACGTGGCCATGATCGACGCGTTCTACCGCACCGGTGCACTCGTGTTCGGTGGCGGCCACGTGGTACTGCCGCTATTGCAAGCGGAGGTCGTGCCGACACTCTGGGTGAGCAACGACGTATTCCTGGCCGGCTACGGGGCGGCGCAAGCCATGCCCGGTCCCCTGTTCACCTTCGCCGCATTCCTTGGCGCGTCGATGCAACAGCCCCCCACCGGTTGGCCTGGCGGTTTGCTCTGCCTGCTGGCGATCTTTGCGCCCTCGTTTTTGCTGGTGATGGGCGCAATGCCCTTCTGGGAAAGCCTGCGCCGCAGCCCGCGCACCCAAGCGGCTCTCGCGGGCGTGAATGCTGCGGTGGTTGGCCTGTTGCTGGCAGCGCTGTACCAACCGGTGTGGACCAGCGCCATCTTCAGCGCCCGGGACTTCGGTCTGGCCCTGATCGCCCTGGTGGCGTTGATGGTGTGGAAATTACCCCCGTGGCTGGTGGTGCTGGGCAGCGCCGGGGTCGGATGGCTGCTCAGTCTCGGCCCGGCATAACCTCAGGCGCCACGATCGTGAGCCAAGGCCAGCGCGCCTGATAACTGCGGGCCTTGGCGGCGAACAACTCAGGCTCGCGGTGCAGCGGGTTAATGCGCAACACGCCCTGCTCCACATCCGCCAACCCATAGGGCGCGTACACTTCGCCGGTGTCGATCTCCAGCCCGATGCAGGTGCCGGCCACCAGGTAACGGTCCACGCCCTGTTTAGCCGAGTGCAGCTGCGGATAAGGCCGACCAAAGCGCTCGCTGTACCAAAGGTGCACCCGCGCCTGGTTCTTGACCTCGACATTGACGCCCAAATCCTCAAACAACCGCTCGGCGGCGCGGATCACTTTGTCCTCCGCTTCGTAGGACAGATCCGTGTCGAAGTAAAAGACGTCGTAGTCCTTTACGCCCTGAGCCGCAGGCAAGTTTGACTGATGGTTCCATACGGCCTGGAACAGGCAGCCCGCCGTGAGCATGCACTGCTCTACGCCGAGGTCGGGCAGGCGTGCGGTGATTTCGGCGTTGATGGGGTTGGCCATGGCCAGCTCGAGCAGGGTGTTGACGGTCAATGTCATGTTTAATCCTTGTGTGTTCAGGGTGGTTCAAGTCACCGAACCTACACGACGGCGGGGAGGGTTTCGTGACAGCAATGTTTCTATACACTTTGCCCGCCCGCCACCAATCGTCAAGGATAAAACGATGCGAATCAGAGAAATGGCCCTCATCACCGCCGCCGCTTTGCTGCTCACCGCCTGCAGCGACAGCCCGTCGGACACCGACATTCAAGCCGCGCTGCAACCCAGGCTCGAAGGCGCGTCCTGCGTGAAGGCGGCGATGTTCAACCGCTTCCCGGTGACCTTGGGTGACGGCGTCATGAGCGGCACCTCCAGCGCCAACCAGCCGGCCTTCGACGCCCTGACCGACGCCGGCCTGCTGGCCAAAAGCGCCAACACCTACAGCCTCACCGACAACGGCCGCGCCGCCTATGTGCAGCAAGAGTCCGGGTTCTGCTACGCCCAGGGCTATGAAATCGCCAAGATCCAGAACATCGCCGCCAACCCCAACCCGATGGGCGCCGCCGTGGATAAATCCTGGGTGGTGACCGTGGACATCCGCCAGAAAACCATCGCCGACTGGGCCAACACCCCGGCGATTGAAAAACTGGCCCGCAACCCGGAAAACCTCTCCGAAGTGCCCAAGACCTACACCGTGGTGGTGGGCCGCTTGAAGGGTGAGCAAACGCTGAAGCTGATCGACCCACGGTTTTCGATCATGCGTGGGGTTGGGGTGAACCAGGCGTTCTAAGTGGTGAGCAGTACTGTTGTGGAAAGCGGGTTCGTTGTGGCGAGCAGGCTTGTTGTGGAAAGCAGGCTTGTTGTGGCGAGCAGGCTTGCCCTGCGCTGGAGTGCGCAGCGCTCCCAACCCAGCCACCGCGGTCCAAAAGAGAAACCCGTTCGCCGCTTTTGGGGCCGCTTCGCAGCCCAACGCAGGGCAAGCCTGCTCGCCACAAGGGAGTGTGCAAACCACAGGGAATTGTGAACAAGCCCGCACCACCTTGCTCCATTGCCTACGCGTGCGTCAGAATCCGCCGGCTTGTGTGCTGAGGTGGCCGTCTCTAAGGTGGCTCGGTCGCTGAATGTTCAGTGATCGGGTTTAGTAGCCCACGGTTTAACCTAACAGGTGCACAAGCTTCATCCGTCAGACATTGCGTCTGTGCTTGATGGTGGCTGTGCGTAGGGCGTCCTCGGACGCGCCGGTTTTGTTAGGTTCCACCGGTCTACTAACCTGCGTACAGCTACCGCCTTTTCGTTTAGTAGCGATGGGGTTGTAGCCCAAGCAAGGAACTTAACAATGGCTAATGACACAACAGACTCAACCACCCTCTTCACCGTCGTCCCCGACGCCAACACCGAAACCCTAATCACCAACAGCTACGAAACCTTCACCAGCGTAAGCACACTGCTGCTCGACCTGTCCGAAGACCTGTGCGGCAAACACCGCGACATCGCCCTGGCCATCCACCAACTAAGCGAACTGGGCGTGCTGCTCACGGCCAAATTGCTCGACCGTGAAGCACCTTGCCCTGGCTGATAAACAGCCCAAGGCAGCGCCGCTGATGGCGCTGCCTTCAATTAACCCCAGGGAACGAATCAACGTACTGAATAGTGAAGTCTGGAAAGGAGTCAACAATCTGGATCTTGTAGTCGGGGAAGCTCTCGACTGTTTTCCACTTGCCGGCCGAGTCGGGAAAACTGCTCACCTGTTTTACCTTAAGGTCAGGGAAACTGTTTACCACCTTGACCTTATAGTCCGGGAAGCTACTGACGAACTTGATGTTGCCGTAAATCTTCGACACATCAACAGTCGTATCAGCTTGAGCGCCGAAGGCACACGCCAGCAGCAGTGACGCGAGAGCAACCTTGAACATGACAGCCTCATCCTGAGCAATAAAAGGCGCCCAGTCTAACGCCCTGCGCGCACAACGTCCGGCATTGCCGGGTGCTTAACCCTTCAACTCACCCGCGCGGTTACTCGCCGCATCGTCGTAAGCCACATACAAGGATTCGGCGATCTGGCTTTTGATGGCTTTGGTGGATTCCAGGCCCAAGACAAAACCTTCGGCCTTGCCGCCAGCGCGGTTGAGTTCTTCGTGGGTCGCGGCGCCAGTGATGGCGTCGAGAAGCTTAGCGGCGTGAGGGCCGACGCCTTTGGGGAGGGAGATTTGGTCGATGGACATGGCGATACCTTGAGAAAAATGATCGGGAGCGCATGGACCACTGCCGGGGGTGCCATGGTAGACCGGTTGGCGTGGAAAGGGGGGGCTTTCGGCCAAAAGCCGCCGGTCGGGTCAGGCGGCGTCCGACCCACTCTCGTCATTCAGAACTGGCTAATTGGCAAAAAGGAAAAAAGGGGACAGATTTATTTACCTGCATATAGATCCGTCCCGTTTTTTGATTGGCCAATAGCCAGCACTGAAACGAGGACAGATTCGCGCCAAACAGGTAAGGTTCGCCCATTGCATCGCCCGCCAGGAGGGCGGTGCCGTTGTTCATGGAGTTGCGCCGCACATGAGTTGCTGGAACATCCTCGGCCTGCCTTCCGATGCCGACACCCGCACGATCAAACGTCAATACGCCGCCCTGCTGAAGAAAACCCGCCCGGATGATGACCCCGAGAGCTTTCAACGCCTGCGGGAAGCCTATGAAGAGGCGTTGAACTGGATCGAATGGCAGCGGGAAGATGATCAGCCTACGGTCGTGGAGCCGGTGCCCACTGCCGTCACTGTCGGGACGCTGCAACAGCAGTATCAGCAAGCCCTGGCAACCGGCACCGGGCTGATGTTTGAAGTCACGCTGCTGCAACGCATTGTCGACACCCACGACGTCAGCCTCGACGACCGCCAATGGGCCTTTGAAACCTTCCATTGGCTGACCGCCTGGCAACGCCTGGAGCTGCCCGGCGTGCTGATTGAAGCCCTGGAGATGCATAGCAAGGCGGCCCTGCAAAAATCCCTGCGCCTGCCCCTGGAACAGCAGGATGAGGCCGGCTTCCTGGCCGCCTATGAGGCGCGCTTGCGTGAGCCCTGGATTGACAAGACGCCCCACGCACAGTGGTTTAACACGTGGCTGGCCAAGCTGCTGCTGGACACCCGCTATTGGTCCCCGAGCGTGTTTGAAGCCGTGTGCGCCGGCCAGGGCTGGCACGGTGGCAGCAACCATACCTGCCCGCCCGACGATTGGCTGCAGTTGCTGCGGCGCCAGCAAAGCCCGCAGTTTATCGCCCGGCAACGCGAGCTGGCGGCGGAGCCTCCCGGCACCCCGCAGCAACGCGCCGCCCGCCTGCTGCTGGCACCCATGACCCTGGGACAACGCCGCGCCTTTGCCCAACGCCTGGACGCAGACGACTGGGCCGCCTGCCAACGGCTCAGCGCCGACATCTATGCCGACCACCCCACGGTGGCGGCCTCGATGCCAGGCGGCACGCCCTACTTCTGGCAAGGCTGGGAACGTGCGTTCGACAGTTGGCCGCTGGTGCTGGCAACCGTCGTGGGCTGCATGGTGGGCGCCCTGATACACGCCGATTCCCTGGCCGGCAACCTGATGAGAACCGTTGGCGTCGGCCTGTTGTGGTCGATCCCCATCGTGATGGGCGGCTTCGTGGGGTGGCATGTATGGCGCCCGCTGGCCCACCAGTATCGCGTGCTGGATGATCGCCTGGGCGCCCTGCTTCCCCGGTGGTTGAGCCCGACACGTCTGCCCCTGTTACCGTTGCGCGACCTGCTGCCAGGCGCGGTGATGATGGTGGCGGCCGGTTATAAAATCGGCCCGGCGGCCAGCGTGACGCTGCTGCTCGTGCTGGCTGCCATTGGCCTGTTCAAGCGGCACACCCTGAAAACCCACATCCCGTGGAAGGCCGACAACGCCCAATGGTCAACCCGCGCGATCGCCCTGGGCATTGCCATCTGCGTGGTGCTGTACAGCGCATTGAAGGCATTCGACAGCCAACACCAGGTCAATCCCAACCAGGGCTTGCAGCAATGGACCGAACGCCTGTGCAGCCGACTGCCGGCCACCGCCCGGGAGTGCCACGCCCCCGCCACCGAGGCGCAATGGTACGGCCAGGAGGCCAAACGATGAATCCGAAATGGTTGGTGCCCATCGCCCTGACCCTGGGCCTGGGCTTGCTCGGCCTGGCAGGGGCCAGCAAGCAGGTGGCGCAAGTGCAACTCTGGCTGGACAAGCGCGACGGCCCCGAAACCGCCAAGGCCAGCGCCCTGGCGCCGATCATCGACTGCATGAACCGCGTCGACCGGGACTGGCGCCTGTTCTATTACGGCTACACCCATCAGGAATGGTACAGGCCTTCGATTTTCGACGAGCAGACCTACGAATCCCTCGTGCAGATGGACCGGATCCTCAAGGAGTTCGGCGACCACGACGAAGCCCTGGGCCGCGACCTGCAAAACGATATCTGTGCCCGGCGCATCACCGGCAAGCTGGAGCGCCTGGAGCCCAATAGCCCATTGATCAATGCTGCCGGACGCTACGTGCTGGCCTTGCAGGACGTCACGCCGCTGACCAATTCGTTCGACTTCTACCAGCGGCTGGGCATGGCACGGTTTCAACCGCCCCAAGGGCAAGTCGCCCAGGCCATGGCCATCAAGGGCGATGCCTATATGGCCGCCTCCACCGAGCTGCGCAAGCGCCTGGAGCGCGAGGACGTGCGCCTGCGCCCTGGGCAACTGGCGCTGCTGCAGGCGCGCTTTGGCCAGGACACCCACTGGCACCTGCTCAACTACATGATTGCCGCACGAACAGCGGTGGACGAACTGGAGCAAGGGGTTTACCTCGCCACACTGACTCCGCAAACCCTCGCGCCATTGATTGACGCGGTGCAACGGGCGAGCGCCCACGGCAAGGCGTATGTGCGCCTGCACCCCGGCACACCGCGGGACGAGTTTGCCAACTACCTCTGGTACACCATAACGCCGTCGGCGGACGCGTACCTGCAAGCGTTGCAAACCCTTCAGCAGCACTGGCAGGAACATGCGACGCCGCAGCAGCTGAGTGACGACTATGCCCTCGTCACCCACTGCTACGACGTCTTGCTCAGCTTCTACAACAAACCGGCCCGTAATACGTTTTGAGGCTTAGCTCTTTTTAAGCTTCAGGTACGACTGATGCAGGTCCGAAGCCCAGCCGTCGATGACGCTCTTCACATCATCGGCCTTCATCACCTGGGAGTCGTTCGACAACGGCTTGCCGGTGCCTTTGCGCACGACCTGGGCGACTACTTTGCCGCTGTCGCCATCGAGGAACTGGCTTCGGTACCCAGGGTAGTTTCCTGGTCACGAATCCCAGTGCCAGTGCTGACCGCTGCAGCCATCAACGCCACGGGAATGTACTCATACGGCTTGAGGCTTTCGGTCTTGCTGCTGCCCATCAATTGCGTCGACTGCTACTCTCTGCGGTCAATGGACTCAGTGCTGCTTATAACGTGAGACCGTAGGAATAACCAACTCGCCATTTTGATCAGCGACTACCAAGCAAGTGTTGGCGCCGCTGTGGACATGATGCATCGGTCTGGTATCCCGCGGCCCTTGACCAATACGGATTGGGTGGGAGCTGACATTCCTCAGCACGGAGAGCTAGAAGGCGGAGTTCGTTACTTCAAGCACGGCTATGGCTGCACGGTTAGCCTCCCCACAGGAAAAGTAGACTTTGACTTTGGGGCTTATGGTGAGATCGGTGGCTTCGACGCTTGGCGACTTGCTAGTTTCGCAGGCGACAAGTTGCCGGAATACGGTTTTGCTGATGAGGATGCACTCACAGAGTGCTTCAAAGCAGAAGCTGCTGCCGGTTCTCTAGTGTATTCAGGGTACATTCTGTACTACGTAGCAGACGACACCTCACAATTTCTGTCGAAATAGTCCGTTCTATCCGAGCATTAAGTTCTCAGTACAGGGCGCCTGCCTGGACCTGCCAATTTCGGTCACCTACCACCGCCAAGTTAGGCCGATTAATGCCCGTTCCGACAGGCAGAAATCGAGCCAAAGCAGACAGTGGTCACCTGCCGATCTTGCCCAGAAAAGACTATTCGATTCGTATACGAAAATGGGAGCGACTCATAGAGTTGTCGTGGTTAAATATTTATTCAGTGAATTATTCTTGGTAAGTGGTGTTATTTTTAATTATTGCAGTGGATTGGATTTCGATAGTGCTGCACTTAATTAGATTTTTGGATAGGAAGTCTACAATCTGCGCTTTCTCTTTTAAAGATAAGGCACCGGTGGCTTGGCGTTGGATTTCTTTGTTCAAGTTCTCTGCTAGTGTTTCATACGAAGAACTGAGTTGGTGTGATAGGGCGTAATGTGTGCTGAATTT
Organism: Pseudomonas sp. B19125; assembly: GCF_044218855.1. NCBI lineage: Bacteria > Pseudomonadati > Pseudomonadota > Gammaproteobacteria > Pseudomonadales > Pseudomonadaceae > Pseudomonas > Pseudomonas sp. B19125. The sequence goes on along the minus strand of NZ_CP162589.1, from coordinate 2,574,165 downwards.
AGATTCGTACTCTTTCTTGGCTTCTGGCTTGATCAATACTTGTGCGGCCGCATAAAACGCAGCGCAGCTTGTATTAGCCATTGCAAGAGGTTCAAGATTCACGCCTTTTTGATCCGCTGACACGTTGTGAGTAATTACTGAAAGTGAAACTAAAATCATCTTCAGATTCTTGCGTTCCATGTCTTTAGATCCGGTATAACTACAAATAGGCCCTAAATGGGGCAAAAAACGCTTTCGTGGACTTGGTGGATAACATTCCTTGTTTCCTGCCTAGGCTGGGTTTTGCAGCGGTCCGATGACCACGTAAGGGAGTTATACACCATGGTTGGAAAGCCACGGTTACTCTCGCAGATGCATGAGCAGATCAGCTTAAACACTACTCGATTCGCTTTGCGCGAGTCTACTGCGACTGTCCGCTCCTGACCGAAAGATGACCTTCCCACAATTATCTACCGAACAAACGCAGACACATACATCATTCCCCAACCCGCCCCACCAACACCCCAAACAACTCCCCCCGCGGCATCTCACTCAGCGCAATCCCCGCATTCTCAAACCACTCCTTCCCCGCCTCCGGATGCGGCCCGCTCAGCACCACCACACCTTTCTCATACCGATACCGCGCCGCCGCCACATCGCCATTGCGATAAGTCGCGATCACCGTATACGGCGCGTGCCCCTTAACCTTGGGAAAGTACGGCCCATCCTGATAGAACACACTGTCCGGCTTGCCATCCCACACCACTCGCACCGCCGCGTCTTCAATCCCGCGCACTTCAAACCCCGGTCGCCCGGCTTCGGAGTCGAGGTCCTGGGGTATCAACCCGAAGTTGCTGTTATCGGCAAGATAAGCACCCATGCATAACCCCAGGTAGCGCCCGCCCTTGGCCACGTAGTCTCGAATGGCGCCCACGCGTGCATCACCGAAGCTGTCGAGCGCAGCCGGAATATCCTGCCCGCCGCCCGGCTGAACATAGAGGTCATAGCGTGCAAGGTTTTGCGGGGTGATGTCGATGGCTTCATCCGCGCCTACAAAGTCGATCTGATAGTTGGGGCTGAGCCGCAGCAAGGCGTTTTTGACGTTCTCGGAACAGTCATCACAGCCCGCCGGGCCTCGGTAGATGGCGACGTGGGTGATGGGCGTTGCGGCCTGTGCCCAGGGTGATTGCAGGGTGGCGAGTACAAAAAATGCGGCAGCGATGGCGGGCAATTTCATGGTTGAGGGCTCGGCGAACAGGGGTTAGGACTGTTCGAAGCCTATATCGAACGCGACTTTCAATTCGTTAACAGTTGTAAATCGGCTACTGTCGCCTGAATCCACACCCGCCAAGAGGGCCTGTAATGGAGCTGAAGTTCAGCCACGTCGACGTACTGGTCGAGAACCTTGAAGAAACCTGCGCTTATTACGCCAAGATCCTCAAGGCCAAAATCTCCAACACCCAGGTGTGGGAACGCGGCGGGCTGCATGTGCGATATGCGGTGGCGTTGATGGGCCTGGAGCGTTTTATGCTGGTGCAGCCGGTGGCGGGCAACTTGCGCGAGCTGTTGGACGCGCACGGTGAGGGCATGATTTATCGGCATTGCTACACCACGCCGGATATTGAGGTGGCCTATGCCGAGTTGATGGCCGAGGGTGTGCAGCCGCAGGATGAAAACGGCCGGCCCTTGAGCCTGGCGGATCTACAATCGCCGTCCGGCACACGGATCATTTGGTTGCCTAAGCGCTTCGGGCATTTCTCTATCGAGATTCTGGAGGAGAAAGGCTTGGAGGCGTTTATGGTCGCCGCGTTTGCTTGATCGGCGTTGCATTGGCTGCCTACATGAGGATTACTGTAGGCCGCGCCCATCTGCGAGATAACCCGCCATGTTTGAATTCACTGCCCTCGTCACCTACATCGCCGTGGTGCTCGGCCTTTTCCTGATCCCCGGCCCTTCCGTGCTGCTGGTGCTCACCCGCACAATTCAAGGCGGGCGCAAGGTCGGTGTTACGACCGGGCTGGGTGTGGCGTGCGGCGATTTGATTCACACCCTGTGCGCGGCGTTGGGGCTGTCGGCGATTTTGATGACTTCGGCGGCGGCGTTTAACGCGGTGAAGTGGGCTGGCGCGGCGTATCTGATCTACCTGGGCGTGCGGGCGTTCATGGCCAAAACCGGCACGCATGCGCGATTGGAGCTACCGGCGGTGACGCCGCGCCAGGCGTTTTTCCAGGCGATTGGGGCTGAGGTGTTGAACCCGAAAACGGCGATCTTCTTCCTGGCGTTCCTGCCGCAATTTGTACACCCGGAATCGGGTTCGTCGCTGGTGCAGTTTGCGCTGCTGGGCTTGATCTTTTCGGTACTGAGCGCGGTTTATACAAGTTTGCTGGCACTCTCGATTCGCCCGTTAAGTCGCGGGCTCAAGGGGCTATCCAAGCTGCGTCGGTGGGAAGGCAAGATCATCGGCACGTTGTTTATGGGGCTGGGGCTGAAAGTAGCGTTTCAGCAGCGATAGGCAGGCGCGATGAAATCCCATGGTTTTGCACTCGGGCATATAGAGGTTGAGGTCGAAGGACGTGCCTGTGACCTGCACAATTTCTATGTCGCCAGCGACATCCATTACGCGCTGTCTGAGCGCACGCTGTCGCTCAGGTTTACACGGCGGACCGGGGACTGGGTGCCGCCCGAAGAGCCTCGGGAGATCACCGTCACGTTCCATGGCGTGAGCTTCTTTTCGGCCGAAGGGCGCCATGACAGCCCGATTGAAGACGATATGGTGCTTCACGCCATCGGCATTGTGGCGGCCGACGCCGAGACAGAAACGTTCTACCTCTGCGATACCTTCCCCGCCGACCATCACGTGGTGGTGTGCTTCGCATCGGGTCTGACCTTGCGGCTGCACGCTGTTGAGGCGCGGTGTTACATTCAGGTCTAAGGAGTTTCAGTTCAGCATGGAAATAAAAGACATCCGGCAACGCTTGGCCAGACCTGCGCTCAAACTGACTGCCGGTGGTTTTCGCCCCGCCGGCACGGATGAGGAAAGCTGGCTTGGAAATGTGTTTCTGTTTAAACCCGATGAAGTCGTTCCGACCAACGACGCCGGGGTACAGTTACTCCCGTACGCGCAGTTTTACTTGCCCAACCTGCCCTTCTATTGCCCAGTGCTTGAAGGGATTCGCGTACTGACAGTGTTTGTCTCAGCGCCTTTTCCCGAACACTTCGAACCGATGGGGAACAACTGGCTGATTCGTGAATATGGGCCGGAAGACCTCTTGGTTCGCAAGCAGCTCTCGGTAGATGGCGCTTTCCTCAAACCCTTCCCATTGAGTGCGGAGGTTGTGCCTGAAGACTTCCCTTTGTGGGATGGCGGCGGCGTGCCTTCCGACCTTGAGGATGAAATACTCAAGCTGGAGCGAACAGATGCAATTCAAAGCTATTACGACCTGGTGACGCACACCTACGAGCACAAGATCGGTGGTTACCCATCTTTTTGCCAGTCCGGTGTTGATCCGGGTGAGGGCTTTGAGTTTGTGTTCCAGATATCCTCGGACGCGAAAATAAACCTGAACGTCGTAGACAGTGGAAGCCTGATGTTCTGGAAGCACGCCGTCACGGGCGAATGGGCGCTCTACTATGACTTTTATTAAATCTCAGGACCTTTGATGCCCCCAACCAAACGCGACACCGCCCGCCTCGAACGCCGCCTGGTCGCCACGTTGACCGACGCCTGCGAAACCGCCAAGGCTGAAATCCCGGGCTTCGAGTGGCTGACTCACACGGTCGATTACGCCGCGTTCCCGCAAAGCCTGCGGGTGATTTGGGTGTTCGATACGCGGGCCAATAAGGAGCTGGCCCTGGCAAACGGCGCGGACCAACGTATGCACGAACTGACGGCTGTTGCGCTGCACGACGCCGAAGTGGCCCCCGTGAAAATCGAGCGCTGCGTGCGCTTTGATTGCGAAGAAGCCTGCAACCTCCAGCATGGCGGCGACTGGCGGGCACGCCTGGCCTGACGCGGCGCTAATGTGGGAGCTGGCTTGCCTGCGATAGCTATGGGTATCTACACAACGTTTGAAGGCAGCCAATTTCTCCTGTGGCGAGCAGGCTTGTCCTGCGTTGGGCTGCGAAGCAGCCCCAAACCCAGACGCTGAGTTCTTTCAGGAAAATTGCAGTGCCTTTACTGGGGCTGCTTCGCAGCCCAACGCAGGACAAGCCTGCTCGCCACAACAGCCCACCTGCCACAGACTTCGTGTTAACCGGCTATCGCAGTTCAAACCAGCTCCCAAAGGGGATTGCGGGGCGACGAAGATCAACTGTGGGTTTCCTGAACGGGGTACAGGCTACCTTCTTATCCCCATTGTTTTTTCCCACGCCTTAGCCTCAACTACGCCCTCACCTCACACACGAGTACCAACCTTGGAACGCTATGAATCGCTGGTCATCGGCCTGGGCGCCATGGGTGCCGCCACGGTGTATCAACTGGCAAAAGCCGGTGTGAAAGTCGCCGGCATCGACCGCCACCACCCGCCCCACAGTTTTGGCTCCAGCCATGGCGATACGCGTATTACGCGGCTGTCGGTGGGCGAAGGCGCGCAGTACGTGCCCATTGTGCGGCGTTCGCACGCTATCTGGCGCGAGCTTGAGGCGTTGTCGGGGCAGGCGCTGTTTGAGCAGTCGGGGTTGCTGGTGCTCACCTCTCGTGATGACTTTGACCCCAGCGATGCAACCGACTTCACCCTGCGCACCATTGGCCTGGCGCAAACCTACGGCATTGAACATGAGCGGCTGGACGCTGCGCAGATTCGCCAGCGTTTCCCGCAATTTGCCCAAGTGGCGGACAGCGCCATCGGCTATTACGAGCCTGGCGGCGGCTTTGTGCGCCCTGAGCGCTGCATTGATGTGCAACTCACCTTGGCCGAGCAACACGGCGCCACGCTGTACAAGGGCGAGACGGTGACTCACATCAGTTCGGATGTTCACGGCGTGACGGTGACCACCGACCAGCGCACGCTACAGGCCGACAAGCTGGTGGTGAGTGCGGGCAACTGGGCCGGCGAATTACTCGGCGCGCCGTTTGACCGGTTGCTGAGTGTTTATCGGCAACAGCTGTTCTGGTTCGCGCTGGAGCCTGGGGCCGACCTGGTGGGCAAATCCCCCACCTATATCCTCACGCACGAACAAGGTCAGACCCACTATGGGTTCCCGGCGTTGCCCGGCGAAGGCAGCATGAAGCTGGCTACGGCGCAGTACCACACCACGGCCACGCCTGAAACGCTGGACCGCACGGTCTCGGCGGCGCAAGCCCAGGAGATGTACGAACAGCAGGTAAAGGGCCGTATAACCGGCGTGTCGGCCAAAGTGCTCAAGGCGGCGGTGTGTGCCTACACCGTGACGCCGGACCACGATTTCATTATCGACGAACACCCCACGTTGCAGCACACCCTGGTGGTGTCGCCGTGCTCGGGGCATGGCTTCAAGCATTCGGCGGCGCTGGGTGAGGCATTTGCGCAGTGGTGCATGCGAGGGTCGAGTGACCTGGACCTGTCGGCGTTTTCGTTAAAGCGTTTCGAGGGCAATAGCGTTTAAGAATGGGGGACACAGCCCCGTGGCGAGCGGGCTGGCCCCCCTCGCCACAAGGGGCAATTGTGCCTTCTGGCCTGACCTATTTGGCGAACGCGTATTCCCCGCCCTGCTCCACCGCCTTGCGGTACGCAGGTCGCGCCTGGAAGCGTTGCACCCAGGCCGCCAGGTTTGGATAGGCCTGCAACTTGCCCTGGGCCTTGGCGATTTCACCGATAAAGCTCATCTGAATGTCCGCGCCGCTCAGTTCGTCACCGACCAGATACGGCGTATCCGCCAGCACGTCATTCAGATAGCCCAGGTAGTTGGCCACTTCCGACTCGATACGCGGGTGCAACGGCGCACCGGCTTCACCCAGACGACCGACGTAGAGGTTGAGCATCAGCGGCAGCATGGCCGAGCCTTCGGCAAAATGCAGCCATTGCACATATTTGTCGTAGGTCGCAGAGGCAGGATCAGGTTGCAGGCGGCCTTGACCATGGCGGCGGATCAGGTAGTCGATGATGGCGGCGGATTCGATCAACACCAGGCTGCCATCTTCGATAACCGGGGATTTCCCCAGTGGGTTGATGGCCTTGAGCTCCGGGGGCGCCAGGTTGGTTTTCGGGTCGCGCTGGTAGCGCTTGATCTCGTAAGGCAGGCCGAGCTCCTCAAGTAGCCAGAGGATGCGCTGTGAGCGCGAGTTGTTGAGGTGGTGGACGATGATCATGGGAAGCTCCGCAGGATAAGCGTGGGTGTCTGGCCATGAGACTACGCCAGCCCAGTGGAGTGCCCACGATTTATTGTGGCAGCCCCTTCACGAGAGGCTGCACCTCAAGAGGCGGTGATCAGGCGACGGCGGTCAAACGCACTTCTTTTTTGAGCGCATCCACCAAGCCTTCTATCGTTGCGTACCGCTTGCCTTGCAACAGCGGCCAGCGCTCGATAGACAACTGCCCCAGCTCGTCACTTTTTATTGGGGTGGTAATAATCTCTCCAGTCCTGGAACGGTGAAGCAGACTGGCTTGTGTGGATGAAGCGTACTCGACCAGGAAGTCACCGATGTTTTTCAGGCGCACGCTCGGCAGGGTCGAAGCGGAAACGGCCGTCAACTGCACATCCGTCTTGAGTGCATGAATCAAAAAATCCAGACTTGGGTAACGCTTTGCTTGCAACTGTGGCCACCGCTCAATAAAGAACTGCCCCTTATCGTCAATTTGAACAGGCGTGGAAATGATATCTCCAGTGTTAGAACGATGGAGCACATTGGCTTGGGTCATTGAAGGCCGCTCGATCAGGAAATCGCCGACACTTCTGATCCATGTACGATCCGCTGCAACCATCGGGGGCGGCGCCGGCGTACCGGCCACACCGACATGCACCTTGAAGTCACTGCGCATGGCCGTGCCCGCGGGCGTCTTGACCCCGCGCTCGAGGATTTCCCAGCCTCCACGGTGCAGAGGCAGCGCATGGTCGGGCGCGACATCGCGTACCGTCAAGCTGACCGCATCCTGCAATTGCGCAATGCCTGGCACGCCCTGATAGATGTCGGCGTGGGAGGTGCCCATGAGTGCGACCCACTTATGCGGCCCCAGTGCCGCCTGATCAGCCTTGATCACCTCATTGGCAAAGTAACTGAACACGCTCTGGCGGGCGTTCAAGTCGTGCATGCCTTTGACGTGGTAACTGGCGGTGCAGTCGAGAGCCCGCACGCGGATGCCCGCCTTGTTCGCCGCTTTGACGACCTTGGTGTAGGTGTTTTTTCCCGTGTAACCGCTCCCCATATGGCCGAGGTCCTGCGCCCTCAGATAGCGCTTGAGATTTTCCGGCATTTTCAGCGTGTTATAAAAGACGTCCAGTTCAAGCTGGTGCAGATCGGTAAGCAGGTGTTCCAGATACAAGGTTTTTACACCCTGCTCTTTCAATAGCTTCATGTATTTAATCAGGAACTGTTTACTCGCCTTATCCGCATGCGCTTCAGCAACAATCAGTCCGCGCTTGAGTTTGTACAGTAGCTTGACGAACGCCTCTTCGCTGGCCACCGTACCCAGCTCGACGAAGGTGGACCGTGCCGGGGGCGTGTAAGTGGCAAAGGCGGCTTTGGCGGCCTTCTCCAAACGACTACGGGTGTTCTTGAACCCCTTGAACGCCGCCTCATACAGGTGCCCAATCCCAAAGCCGTAGCGAGTATCCAAGTCACGATGCGAGTGCACCATTTCATCCAGGTGCGCTTTAAACGACGCGGGCAGATCGAACTCACTGTAATGGGACGGTGCAGCGGGCGCCGGCACCGCCCTTGAAGGACCCGCCGTCGGCAGCGCTTGTGATGCCGGCGCCATGGTCATCCGGTAATCACCCCGGGACAACGCGGCGGAGGCAGTATCAGGCGAGATGCCCACCGCCTGGCCCGGGGTAACATCCTCCACACGCAGGGCGATGACATTCTGCAAATCGGCCAGCCCCGGCACTTCGTCCGTGCTCCCTATGCGGGTGTGATCAACCAGGGCGATCCAACCATCATCGGGGTCGTTTTGTGAAAGGGCTTTGTGGGAATAGAAGTTCCTGAGTTTGCTGTTGCGAGGGATAAACCGCTCTTGCTCAGACAGCGCCAGCACATGCTCCATATGATAAGAACTCGAGGCGTCCACGCCGTCGATCGCGACCTTGTGCTTGTGGGCTTCAAGCATCAGTTTACGGTAGGTAAAAGGCGCGTCCGCGTCCCAGCCCAAGCCTGAGTCTACCCGCGCCAGATGGTCCTCGACCTGTTTCAAGGCATACGCCACGTCACCCTGGGTTTCGCCGTTGATAATTTTGAGTTTGGTCCGGAAAACATCGGCCGGCAGGTTTTCAACGTACACGCGCTTGAGCCCTTGCGCTTTCAAGGCTTGCAGGTTTTCGATGAGTAATTGCTTACTGGCAACGCTGGTATTGGATGCGCCAATGATCAGCCGCTTCTTGAGTGGAAACAGGGTGGCAAGCGCAGTAGATGGGCTGGAATCCGGTGCCAGCACCGGCAAGCCGCTACGGTCCGGGCGCGCTGGAGGCGAGGCATAAAACGCGTCCGCGTCTTGAGTCAGGTGTTTCATCTGATCGAGATAGCTGTCGCGTAGAGGCTTCAACTGAAGATAGGCCCCGTCACTTATGCCCTGTGCAATGGCGTCGTCCGGAGGGCTGGTAACGATGCGCACATATTCAAGGTCGAGCGCGCGCCTGAAGTACTTCCCTTGCTCGGGTGCAATCTCGTAGGGCACCAGTAACTCGTCGACCTCTTCGCGCAGTAGTGTATGGCGCCCGCCTCCCGGAGTCGTGAAGCGCACCCAATGGCCATCGCTGTTCTGGTTGACCACACGTGTGGTTGACTGCATTTGCCCGGTGACTGGGTCACGGCGAAACAGCAGATGCCGCCCCAGGGAGTCCGGTGTGTTTTTGATCCAGAACTGCTCGGAATTGAACATCACAGGTTTCATTCCGGCAGCAATGCCTGGGTCTATATCGTTGATCAGCGTGGCCTGCTTCAGCGCCTTGGTCACCGGCCGCACGCGCAGTGCTTTAAGGGCCGGGCGAAAGTCAAACAGCACAGCGCCGCCCACATTGGCCAGGTAGCCAATGTAGTGTTTCAAGGCTTCGCCCGTGTCACCCTGTTGGTAGGCACTGATAGCGAGCATCGCGTCCTTGAACGCCAGCAAACCACCCAGGCCCAGGCTCAATACGGGAAAAGGGATAGTGGCGATGGCAGTGACCAATTCGACGCACGTCCAAAGAATCCCCGTGATCATCTCCGTGCGATTGACCGTGGTGGCAACTACATCGTCTATTTTGCGCTGCAACACCATGTTGTAAAAATCATTGCGCGGGTCGCTCACGGTGGTGTCCGGGGTTATCCGGTCATAGCGCGCCGGGCTTGGGGTCGTACGGTCAATCGTTTCGGGTAAGCCATTGCGGGCAGTCTTCAGAAACGCTCCGATCCGTACCTGAGATGGGACCGGCACCCGACCCTGCAGGTAGTCCGACACACCGTCGACCTTTTTCAGCCAGTAGTTGAATAGCTTCGCTTCACGAAAACCGATGCCATCGGGTGCGTTGGGGGTGTAGAGCAAAACCGGGTTGCTTGCATGGCTGAACAGGTAGCTGCCTATCACCCAATCGCCGTCAATGCTCAGGCGATGTACCTGATAAGTCGAGCGGGTCGCCGCCGCTGTGTCGCCAAGGCTGTCGATCGCACGCTCCAACCAGGTCAAGTCGACTCGGGCGATATGACCGCGCAGGCAGCCATCGAGTGCGGCGTACTTCATCTGCAGTTGTGTGATCGTCAAGGTGGCGTCGCGCCGTTTGGCGTAACCGGGACTGCTCGCGCTTTGCAAGTTGGCGCGCACTTCGTCGGTGTAGCGTTGCCCGATCCATACACCCGTCACCGCCCTTGATACGTTCTGCGGGGTCAAACGGCTCAGGTCCACGCCCACCGGCCCGCTGAACGTGGCCGAAGTGGAGAATTTCGGGTCGATGAACCCGACGTTATCCGTGTAACCGTCCCTGTACAGCCGGGTATAGGAAATGGGCTTCGGCGCACCGCCCAGCAACGGCCAGGGCGCCGACACAAACACGCTATCCGGGTCGATATCATTCTGACGGCGACCAAGCAGCGTGTTCAGGCTGAGTTTGGCTTTATCGTGCAGATAGGCATTGAAGGTAATGAAGTTCGCTTCTGAATCGGGCATGGCGTTATAGACGCGCAAGGCACCTGCGGCATCTTCGGCAAGGCTGGTCAACCGGGTTCGGTCCGCCGCCTGGGCTGAGCGATACCACAGCGGGGTGCTGTATTCGTAGTCGTCCTGCGCTGCGCTTTGCCCATGCATGACCATGGCGTCCAGGCATATCGTGTGGGAGCACACAGGGCCAAATGTCACTTCCTCATGTTCCTTTGCGTCGGGCCTGAAGCCCAAGCCTTTGAGGAACGTGTGCATCTTCGGCCGAAAACGCAGCGGGCATTGCTCCAACAGGTAGTCGCTCATGGTGCGACCCTTTAACCGGGTGTTGTCATCGGCCCAACCGATGATATGCGCCTGGCATTCGAGCTCGGTGGTGAACGCCAGGAACTGTCGCTCACGTGGCGAATCGGGGGTGCACAACAGCATGCGTCGGATTTGGCCGTTGGCATCTTCCTCGCGCAATAACCACAGGTCTTTGAGTTGCGCGCCATGCAGCAGCACGGTGCGTGCGCACAGGAGCGGGTTCGTACCGGCCCGCAACGCTTCGAACAACCTGTGGTCTGCCGGGCTCAGGTCGCCTCGCAACCGGGCGACAAAGGCAAGCAACACCAGGCGATGATCAAACAGGTCGCGAGTAGCCTGCTTGTAGCCAGTTTCGGCCTGCATTTTTTTTTGCAGCGCGGCATAGTCCAGGCGCGGTTGCAGGCCAGGTTCGCGGAGGATGTGGAGCAGGCTTTGCGCACTCAGAACGGCATGGTCACCTTGCAGTGGCGCGTCGGCATAGGTCAGGGCGGTCGTGGTCAAAAAATCAGAGCCGGGCAACTCGTCGTCGGTATGCAGCCCGTCATAGCTTAATTGCACCAGATTGCGGGTCTGCTCATAGGTGCCGACATTGGCGACGTTGCGTCGGGTGGTGATGTTCAGGTGACGCGGGTCCAGGTCGTAGATTTCCAGCGCTTCGTCCAGATACTCGGTCAACTGGAAACTTGCCAGGGCTTGAGGCGACGCAACAGGCCCCAGCAGCTCGATATAGGTAGCCCGGGCCTGATTGTAATCCTGCATGCAACGACTCAGGGTTTGCTGGTCCGTCGCAGCCGCGTTGCGATACCAATCCGGCAGGCTGTTATAGACGCTGCGCTCGAGTAGCTGTTGGCGCCTGAACGCCAAGCGTGACGACAAGTCTGGCAGCGCTGCTGCCACCGCGTTGTCCAATGCTGACTTGAGCTGCGTTGCCTCGTGCAATGGGTTGTCCAGCAGGCTCAATGCCAGTTCGATGTCCTGGCTGCGCTTGTCGATCATCGCGTTGTAGGTGTGTTCGAACAGTGGCTCGCCGTCAATGGGCAGCAATTGCAAGGGCCAGATATCGACGACATCCAGCGTTTGATAACGTACAGGCAAGTGTCGGCAGAACTCCGCTCGCCCCGCCGGTAGCGCCAAAGTCGCCTTGAGGCTCTGGTCGAGCTGCACCAGAGAGTCGAAGGCCTCCAGCCCCCTGTTTGGCGTGAACAACAAGACCTGGCCGAGGTTTTCTACCGACGTCAGGTTGTCCACGACTGGGCTGGACTTTCTCGTAAGAACGAAGGCCCCGGCAAATTCCACAGTTTTGTCCTGGTAGCTGAAATGAAGCGAGTACATGCCAGGACGAAAGGTCGGGCCTCGGGAGCAGTCTTCAACCATGCGTTGTTCGGCAGGGCTTAGCAGGTAATCACGCACATCCAGTTTGGCTTGCTGCTCCAACGCGCCAAGACCGGCCGCCTGGGTGAGGTAGCTCTTGCGGCCTTGAATGCCTACCGTGCTGACTTCGTCAAGGCCCAGCAGGTGCTTGTCCAAGTCGGTTTTGAGTTGGGCAAGCAACGTCTTGCCGGCCGCTTGGGTGAGATCTGCCTCCGTCAATGCCTCGAACAAGCTGCGTGACCTCGCCAACAGGACGTTGTTGGCGCTGATCAGGGTGGTGTTCAGTTGTTCCAGCGCATGCAGTTCGGCAGGTAATACGACAGGCTCCTGGGTTTGCGTGCGCAGGCCCGGGTCGATCTCAAGCAGGTGTGTACGAATTTCCTGAAACGTCGGTGACGCGGATGTAGGGCTCGGCGTGCTCATGGGCACGGTCCTCATACTGATGGAATGAACCCTCAGCATGAGACGCAGCCCGAGCGTATCTGCGGTAGATATTGTTGACCTGCCCGCGCCTCAGCCCAATCGAAAGCGCGCCGTGTTATCACTCAGCGCCAGGCTGCCCTTGCGCAAGGTATCGGCCGCCTGATTCACCGCCCGTGCGCCGTCCAGCAAGCGCCCCGCCGCCTGGTCGACCTGCTGGATATTGCCGCTGACCTCATCGGCCGTTGCAGCCTGTTCTTCCACCGCAGCCGCGATCTGCGCCAGGGTGTCGGTGACGTGTTGCACCGCACCGGCAATTTCGCCCAGGCGGGTGCCCAGGCCGGTGACGGATTCGGCGTCGGTCAATGCCTGGTCGCACGCCGCGCCCATCAGGCTGACCGCCTGGCTGACAGTTGCGCGCAAACTGTCCACGGTGCCGGCGATCTGTGCGGTGGACGCCTGGGTGCGTTGCGACAGGCTGCGCACTTCATCGGCCACCACGGCAAACCCACGGCCCTGCTCGCCCGCACGCGCAGCCTCGATGGCCGCGTTGAGCGCCAGCAAGTTGGTCTGTTCGGCGATGCCGCGAATGGTGTCGACCACCGATTGAATCTGCTGGCCCTGCTGGCTGACCTGTTCCAGGGCGTTGGCGGTGTCGGTCAGGCGCTGGTTGAGCTGTTGGATGCTTGCCGTGGTGCGCAGGCTGTCGCGGCTGCTGTCTTCGGCGATGCGCCTTGTGTGCTGCGCGCTGCCCGAGGCCTGTTCGCAACTCTTGGCCACGCCCATGGAGGTGGCGGCCAATTGGGTCGCGGCGGCCGCAATCTGGCTGATTTGGTGTTGCTGGTCTTCCACCTCGGTGAGGGTGCTGCCTGACTGCGCGTTAAGTGTGAGTACGGCAGAACCGAGTTGCTGGGTTTCGTGATTGACGCCCAGCAGGCTGGTGCGCAATTGCACCACGGCAACGTTGAGCGCCCGGCTGATGGCCGCCAGTTCGTCACGGCCTTCCACCGCCACCTCCACGCACAGGTTGCCGTCGCGCAACGACTCGGCCAGCGTGGTGATGCCACTGGCACTGCGGCGAATCGAGGCTTGCAGACAGGTAAACAAGTACAACGCGGCCAGGGCCAGCAGGCTGAACGTCGCCGCCACCGGAATAAAGTGCTGGAGCGAGCGCTCGCGGTAGTCACTGAGGCGCGCATCCAGTGAGTTAAGCGACTGGCTGCGCAACGCCCCCAACGCGCCCAACATGCTGTCGACGCTGCGGTCGAAGGCGGCGGTGTCCAATTTGATGGTGCCGCCAAACACGCCTTCATCCAAGGTTTTTAGTTCGTTATCCAGAAGCAGCAGGCTGCTGTCATATTGCGCCGTCCACGGCTCGATCCCAGGATATTGCTTGGCTTTGAGCGAAGCGGCGGCCTTGGCCAATTGGTCACGTGCATCGCCAATACGGCCGCGCAGGTCGCGCATCTGCAAGCGGCTTTGCAAGGTGAACTGCCCCGAAGCGATGGACGACTGGCCGACGCTGGCCGTGCGACCGATGCGCTCGATCAGGTCCGGGGTGTGCTGGGTGGAGATCTGCATCAGCAGGTAGGTTTCCAGCCACGGATCGAGGATCAGGCCAGTATCCAGAGTGATTTGCTCGCGCAAGGTTTGCAGCGCCGTCAACGCAGCAGTGAAACGGTCGTAGCCGTCCGGCCACCAGCCCACGGTGCGCAGGGACTGGGTGTCCATGCCCTTGACCGCCGCCTGCAATGCCTCGAACCGCGCAAGCGTGTCGGCGCTGGCGTTGCGGGCTTTGAGTGCTTCACCCAAGCCTTGCAGGCTTTGCATAATCATCGGGTTGCCTGCATCCACTTTATCCATTGCTGCCTGGGCGGCAGGGGTTGGGGTGTGGAGGATATCCAATGCTTTCCAGCGCGCGGCCAGGTTGCGTTGCGCAGTCAATTGGCCATCGAGCGTGTCCAGGGCCAACAGTTGGTGCACGCCGGACTGCTCGCTGGTAATCACGTTCAATTTGCCGCGATAGTCCGAGCCAATCATCCAGAGGCTCCCGGCCAGGGGCAGCATGAACAGGAAAAACAGCACCTGGAATTTGCGCGCAAAACCGAGACGGCCGAGCAAATGGATACCGGGTGATAAAAGAGTGTGCATGGCCGACCGCTCCCAAAAACAAGCTGGAAATGACTAGAAGCAAAATGCCATGTCATTGATTAGCTTGGTTCTAGCAAGATACGGGCCGTTGCAGGAGGGGCCGGAGATAGGCGGTGCGGCAATCAAAAAGTGCGCGGGCGTGCGCAAAAATGGGGCAAAAACACTCAATGACGAGAGTGAAACGGTAACTGTGGGCGCCAGCTTGCCTGCGATGGCATCCGCTGGGGCTGCCAAGCTCACAGCCCCTCCCCCACCACCCTCTTAATCCGCCACTTTCACCCGCATGTACTGACTGAAATTATTGATGTGATCATCCAGGTTATCCTCAAGCATCATCCTGTACTGATCACAGAAATACTTCAGCATCGCCTCACGGGCCTCGGCCATCTCGGCGCCGGACTTGAAGTTGCGGGCGCTGGCCCAGGCATTGAACCGCGTGGTGCCGAACATCATCGAGGCGCTGACCTCACCGAGGTTTTCACAGGTCTTGAGCTGCTCGTTCGACAGTTCGATATGCGCATCTGCGCGGTCGTAGAAGGCTTGGTCGGTGGTCTCGGCCATGACAGGGTTCCTGGGTCAGCAAAAGAAGGCGGCTATTGGAGCATATTCGAGGCCAGCAAAGCAGGCGCCTCTCACTGGGAGACGCCTGGTGCTTCACGCCAACGCCAGCACCAACCGCTCAAGCCCGATACCGAAGCCCGCGCCTTCACGGTAAGCCCCGCCGCCCACGACTTGCTGTTGCGCACCCAATGTCGGGCAGCGCACCTCAAAGCCGTTGCCCTCCAGGTAGTAACTCAGCCCACGTTTCACGGCCAGGTTCAGCGCATAGTCGAGCCCCAGCGTGTCCAGAAACCCAGTACACAGGGCCTGGCTGCGCTGCAACGCCAACCCAGGGTCAGGGCTTAGAATCTCCAGCCCCAGTTGAGTGAACTCACGATAACGGCCGGCTTGCGGCCGCTCATAGCGATAACACCGCGCCACGTAAAAAAACATCGCCGCCGCGCGCCCTTCGAGCAAGTCGGCGTTGCGCTCCTGGAACAGCGCAGTGGCTTCCGGGATCAGGCAGCACTTGCGGCCCGCCTTGTCATCGAAGGCCCACATCTGCCCGATGATTTCACTGCCGCCGGTTTTTTCGATAAACGTGTCCTGGCCCCAAAGGGCCGGCACGATGACTTCTTCAGCGCCCGCTTCGATGAAGATAGCTCCGGAAACGGCCTTCTACTTCACGCATCGTTGCGGCTTCTTTGCCGGTGACCATTCGGGTTCCACGTAGCATTGTCATGGGTTGAATCTCCAGTGTTTGCAGGCAATAAAAAAGGCGCCATAGGCGCCTTGGGTGGGGTTCATTGAGTGATCAGTGGGTCTGGTCAATCAGTGAGCGCAAGCAACCACGGCACCTGAAGGAAGGTCCGTGGGGATGATGGCGGTTGCTTTGCGAAAATTGAGTCATGGGCAGATCCTTGCACATGCGTAGGAAAAGTTACAAGTCACTTCACGCCAGCAGCTCGGTAATCCACCGCGCCTGCCGGGCAATTTCTTGCAGTTTTTGCTCCGGCACCGCCTGGCGTGCCTGCTCAAAACTGGCCAGGGTCTTGTGCTTCTGGCGCAGCATCCGCTGCCACTTGGCCAGGAACTCCGGGCTGCGGGCTTGCATTTGCAACGGGCCAAAGTACAGCTGCTGATCGGTATAGGTCACGGCGCCTGTGCGCTCGGCCACGATGATCTCGTAGTAAAAGCGGTTTTCCCGCAGCAACTCTTCGCTGAGGATGCGATAGCCGTTGTCCATCAGCCATTGGCGCAAGGGTTGCTCGCCACCATTGGGTTGCAGGACCAGGCGTTCCTGGCCGCTGAGGTGCACCTTGCCGTTGTCGAGGATGTCGCGGATCGTCTCGCCGCCCATGCCACAGACGCTGATCGCGGTGATCCCATCGCCCGGTTCAATCGCCGCCAAGCCATCGGCCAGGCGCACGCTGATGTGTTGCTCCAGGCCATTGTCGCGCACGGTGCGTTGGGCTGCGTAAAAGGGTGTGGTCGCCACTTCCCCCGCCACCGCTGCCGTGATCACGCCACGGCGCATCAAGGCCACCGGCAGGTAGCCGTGGTCCGAGCCGATGTCGGCCAGGCGCGCGCCAGCGGGCACGTTGGCGGCCACGCGCTCCAGGCGCATGGACAATGTGTGTTCGTTCAACGGTGGTTCCTTGTCATTCCCCGGAAAACCGGTCCCGGCTGTTGGTCAGGTGCAGCACCATGGCGGCCCGCGCCGCGTCCGGGTCCTGGCGCTTGATGGCATTGAAGATCGCCTCATGCTCAAGGTTCGCCAACTGCCCCAGCTTGGCGAAGTCGGCCCCGCCGCGTTCGACGCCCTTGACCTGGGTGCGCGGGATCATCGCACTGCCCAGGTGCAGCATGATTTCGGTAAAAAAGGTATTGCCGGTGGCCTCGGCGATCAGTTGATGAAAGCGCTTGTCCTCTTCCACACAGCTGTCGTTGCTGGCCAGCGAGGCCTGGTAATCGTCCAGCGCCTGGCGCATGTGTGCGAGCTGTTCGTCGCTCCTGCGCAGCGCGGCCAAAGCCACGGCTTGCACCTCCAGGCCCAAGCGCAGCTCGAGCATGTTACGCACGCTGGCGACCGTGTCCACATGCAAACGCAAACCTTGCTGGGCGTGCTGCACCAACACAAAGGTGCCGATGCCGTGACGCGTCTCCACCAGCCCCGACGCCTGCAGCTTGGAGATCGCCTCGCGCACCACTGTGCGGCTCACGCCATGCTCCAGCACGATGCTGGACTCGGACGGCAATTTTTCACCGGGTTTGAGCTGGCCCAGCAGGATGCGCTGGGTCAGCGCCTCGACCACACCTTGGGCGAGGTTATTGGAACGTTTACGCACAGGGTTTGCGCTTTCAATGGGCATCACTATGGGTCCACGGGGTTGGCTGAGGGGAGCTTAACACCCAGCCCCGAGTAGGCGCTGGCTTGATTCATAAAGCTCACAACTTGTATGACAACCAACCAGAATGACGCAATGCTCGCTGGCCCTTGCGGGCCGTGCGTGAAGGTAAAGATCGCGATAACTACATCGCCGATCGATCTATACACCCAACAAACGCTAGACAAATAACCAAAACACACAACCAATCAGCAGCCTTATAAGAACAAAAACAGTTGCAGGTGCATTGCGAACTCAAGAAAACCACTTGTATGATGTCTGGTAACAAAATACGCAAACCCGCATAAAAATAAATCAGGGGGAGTTTTTCAATTGTGAGCAATTCAAACCACGCATCTGCCGCTCCAGAAAGTGATTCGGTCCTCACGCGCGCCGTGAGCAAAGTGAAGGGCCACGTGCTCCCACTGTTCGTGATCATGTTTATTCTCAACTACATCGACCGGGTCAATATCGGCTTCGTGCGCACGCACATGGAGCATGACCTGGGTATCGGCGCGGCCGCCTACGGCTTGGGCGCCGGGTTGTTTTTCATCGGCTACGCGCTCTTTGAAGTGCCCTCCAACATGCTGCTGCAAAAGGTCGGTGCGCGCATCTGGCTGACCCGCATCATGTTCACCTGGGGCATCGTCGCCACGCTGATGGCGTTCATCCAGAACGAAACCCAGTTCTACGTCCTGCGCTTTCTGCTGGGCGTGGCCGAGGCGGGGTTTTTCCCTGGGGTGATTTACTACTTCACGCGCTGGCTGCCCGGCGTGGAGCGCGGTAAAGCCATCGCCATCTTCCTCAGTGGCTCGGCGGTTGCGTCGCTGATCTCCGGCCCGCTGTCGGGGGCACTTCTGCAGATAGAAGGGTTCGGGTTTCACGGCTGGCAATGGATGTTTGCCATCGAAGGCCTGGCTTCTGTGGCGCTGGGCTTTTTTGTGTGGTTCTGGCTCGACTCCAAACCCCACGACGCCCAATGGCTGACCCGCGAAGAACAGGACGCGTTAGTTGGCGCCATCGACCAGGAACAGCGCGAGCGTGAGGCGCTGACCACCATCAAACCGACCATTGCCAAGCTGCTCAAGGACCGCCAGATCCTGCTGTTCTGCGCCTTGTACTTCTGCATCCAACTGACGATCTACGCCGCGACCTTCTGGCTGCCGAGCATCATCAAGAAGATGGGCGATCTGAGCGACGTGCAGGTCGGCTTCTTCAACTCGATCCCGTGGCTGATCTCGATCATCGCCATGTACGCCTTCGCCGCGCTGTCGGGCAAGTTCAAGTTCCAGCAAGCCTGGGTCGCCGCCGCGCTGTTGATTGCCGCCGCCGGCATGTTCATGTCCACCACCGGCGGGCCGATCTTCGCCTTTGTCGCGATCTGCTTTGCGGCCATCGGGTTCAAGTCCGCGTCCTCGCTGTTCTGGCCAATCCCACAGGGTTACCTGGATGTGCGCATCGCCGCTGCCGTGATCGCGCTGATCAACTCCATCGGCAACCTGGGCGGCTTCGTGGCGCCTACGACCTTCGGCTTTCTGGAGCAGACCACCGGCTCGATCCAGGGCGGCCTGTATGGCCTGGCCGGCACCTCGGTGCTGGCGGCCATCCTGGTGTTTTTTGCCAAGACTTCGCCTTCTGCCGTGCTGGCGCCGCAGAGCGTTGCAGCAACAGGCACCGCTATCAGCAAACCTCTTTAAGCTTATTAGGATCCTGCCATGACCACGCCCGTCGTCACCCATTTCCAAGTCGTTCCCGTCGCCGGCCACGACAGCATGCTGCTGAACCTGAGCGGCGCCCATGGGCCATTTTTTACCCGCAATATCGTGATCCTCAAGGACAGTTCGGGCAACACCGGTGTCGGTGAAGTGCCCGGTGGCGAGCGCATCCGCGAAACCCTGGAGGACGCCCGCAGCCTGGTGATCGGCCAACCCATCGGCCAGTACCAGCGCATCCTCAACCAGATGCGCACCACCTTTGCCTCAAGGGACGCCGCCGGCCGTGGCCTGCAAACCTTCGACCTGCGCATCACCATCCACGCCGTCACCGCCATGGAGGCCGCCCTGCTCGACCTGCTCGGTCAATTCCTCGAAGTGCCCATCGCCGCCCTGCTGGGCGAAGGCCAACAGCGTGACGCAGTAAAAATGCTCGGCTACCTGTTCTACGTCGGTGATCGCACGGCCACCGACCTGGCCTACCGCAACGAGGCGGACACCGATGACGAATGGTTCCGCCTGCGCCATGAAAAAGCCCTGACCAGCGAGGCCGTGGTGCGCCTGGCCGAAGCCGCCAAAGCCAAATACGGCTTCAACGACTTCAAGCTCAAAGGCGGCGTATTGAGTGGCGATGAAGAAATCGAAGCGGTGACGGCCTTGGCCGAGCGCTTCCCGGACGCACGCATCACCCTCGACCCGAACGGCGCATGGTCACTGAAAGAAGCGATCCGCCTATGCCGCGATCAACACCACGTGCTGGCCTACGCCGAAGACCCCTGTGGCGCAGAAAACGGCTACTCGGGCCGCGAAGTCATGGCCGAATTCCGCCGTGCCACCGGGCTTAAAACCGCGACCAACATGATCGCCACCGACTGGCGTGAAATGGGCCACGCGATCCAGCTGCAGTCGGTGGATATTCCCCTGGCCGACCCGCACTTCTGGACGATGCAAGGCTCGGTGCGCGTGGCGCAGATGTGCAATGAGTGGGGCCTGACCTGGGGCTCGCACTCCAATAACCACTTTGATATTTCCCTGGCGATGTTCACCCAGGTGGCCGCCGCCGCGCCGGGCGACATCACTGCGATCGACACCCACTGGATCTGGCAGGACGGCCAACGCCTGACCCGGGAACCGCTGAAAATCGAGGGCGGCTACGTCAAGGTGCCGAGCAAACCGGGCCTGGGCGTGGAGATCGATATGGATGCCGTGGCAAAGGCCCACGAACTGTACAAAGGCATGGGCCTTGGGGCGCGGGACGACAGCGTGGCGATGCAGTTTTTGATACCGGGCTGGGCCTTCAACAACAAACGGCCTTGCCTCGTACGCTGAGGTCTTCGCGTGCGGCAGCCAGGGCCAGCTTCACCAGCTCCTTGCGCTGCATCGCACGCCCAAGCACGGCCTGTGTACCTTGCCAATCGAGCGACAGCAGCAGGCTCAGCTTCGGCTGGCTGAGAGAAGGCTCGGCCAACCAATAGCTCTTGCGCTCGCGGATGCTGATAGCGTTCAACAGCCAGTCCTCACCTTGCGCCGCCAGCCATTGTTCAATGGCTGCGTGATGCCGCTGGAGCAACCCCTGCGCATCCCACACCGTCATTTGCGCAATGAGCTGCGGCAGGTTGCGCGTGGCCGTCATGTGTTTCATATCAGCCGCCAGGGCGACCTCAAGGTCGGCTTCGATCGCAGCCTGGCATTCGCTGAAATAACGCTGCGGCCAATCCGCCGTCAGCCCCGCCCGCCGCGCCAGCACCTCGTAGGCCCAGATATCCAGGGATGCGGTCATTTTTCCGGTGAAGTTCAGGGTATTGTCCAGAATCGCCGTGGCCAATAACGCAGCGCTGTGCCGGCTGATCTGCGGCAGCAGGCCGGACCTTTCCCAACGCTGGAAAACCAGCGTTGCCGCGGCACCGATTGGCCGGATATCAGCATCCGCACCCAGCTTCTGCGCCCAGTGGATTTCAAAGCCTGGATGATGGTCAATCACTTCGCACACCTGATCGAGTACCACGACCGGGTCAAAATGATGGTAGTCGGAAACATCCACCAACACGAACTCATCGTCGGCGCCGGGTTGGTAATCGTCCAGCGAGGCCTTCCAACCGAGCACACTGGCGCAAACGCTGAAATTGAGTGGCGCACTGCTGACCGCACGCGCTTGAACACCTTGGTGATTCAGCAGTTCAGCGTAGGCTATGCAGCACGCATAAGCGTCTATATCCAGATAAGCAGAGCCTGAGGTCACGACCCTCATGATTAAATCTCCTTGAAGTACAACTCAGGCGCGGTCCGGTGCCGTGTGTTTTTTGGCTAGGGAACGTTCGCATCAGCGTGTGACAAGACCATGACTTCAAGGAGAAAGATACTGTGAAAACTGACAGTTGCTGATTATTGTCCGTTGTGCCGCGGCATTTTTTTGCTCGCGCCAGCTGAAACGGGCTGCACAGTCAGCTCAACGCCTAACGCCAGCATCAGCTTCTTGATCGTTTCAAAACGTGTTTTAGAGCCGCCCTTCAGGGTTTTATACAGACTCTCGCGATTGACCCCCGCCGCCTCGGCCACCTTGTTCACACCCTGGGCCTTGGCAACTTCAGCCAGCGCCTTCATGAGGATCTGCGGGTCCTGGGACTTCATGCTTTGTGCCAGATAAGCACTGATGATTTCCGGGCTGTCGAGGAAGCGCGAAGCTTCGTAGACGCTGGTGCCGGATGTATCAAGATCGAGGATCGGCATGTCCTCGGGTTTGAATGTCGAGTTGCTCATTTCATTTACCTCTCAGGGCATCGAGAATCTCTTTTGCCCGCTTTATGCCTCTTTTTTGGTCGGTTTTATCACTGCCCCACAGCATCAGGTAGGCCGTGATGCCCGTGCGTACAAAATAAATCCTGTAGCCAGGCCCGACGAATACACGCATTTCACTCAGGCCGTCACCGGCCGGCTCGCAATCGCCAAAATTGTTTTCTTCGGCGCGGTCCAGGCGAGTCAGCACCGCCGTTTTGCCCCATAGATCCTTCATACCGTCGAGCCATGTATCAAACTCCGGCGTCCTGCCGATCGAATTGGTCAAAGTCTCACCTGTAGCCTACTGGCTACTCCATACTGATGCTAGTGAATTTTTTGTTCCGGCGCCAACCGGAACCAAAAACCCTAGCTCAGCCCCCGTATCAACAGGCGCCCGAGACTATTAGCGCGTGTTTCGTCCGCGTTTAAAGGGCCTGATCAAACAAGGGCGTCACGTCATAAGGCTGTTTGAGCATCTGCGCATCGACCAGGAAATCCGCCGTGGCCTGGGCTTCGCCGACAATGGCCGGGGAGATCGGCAGCACCTTGATCGCATCACGCTTGAACCACACCTTGGCAATCTCCGGTGCAGATTGGTTGGCCTTCGACCACGCCTGGGCATACTCATCAACGTGGCTGCTGCTCCACACCCGCGCACGGGTGAGACGCGCCACAAAATCTTTGATAATCGCGCGTTTCTGCGCCAGCGCCGGCTCATACGCAACGATGTAGGTCGGCGCGCTCATCAGGCCCTTGGCATTGCGGATCAGGGTGCTGCCCTCTTTCTCCTGCAACGACACGTAGGGTTCCCAGGTGCCGAAGGCATCGATGTCGCCCTGGCTCAGCGCCAGGCTGGCTTCGGCCGGCAGCAGGTATTTGAAGGTCACGCTGCTGCGCGGCACACCGGCCTCATCCAGGGCCTTGTAGGCCAGCTGCTGGCTCCATGAACCGTTCCAGATCGCCACCGTTTTGCCTTTGAGCTCGGCCACCGAATGGATGCCTTTGCGCGCCACAATGCCCACGCCATCGAGGCTGGTCTGGGTGCTGGCGACCACTTTCACCGGCGCGCCATTGGCGGCGAGGCTGATCACCGGCGTATCGCCGACAATGCCCACGTCCAGCGCGCCACTGGCGACCGCCGAGGCCACCGGGGAGCCGGTATTGAAGCGTTTGAAGTCGATTTGATACGGCAGGTCTTTCAGCTCGCCGGACAGCTCCAGGACGATGCGATTGGAGAAGAACTGGTCACCCACCGTCAGGGTCTGCGGCGCTGCCGCCCACACCGATGGGCCATGCAGTGTCAGCGAGGCCAGGCCCAGCACGGCAAGCAAATTACGACGATTGATCATAGGAGGAATCCACACAGTTAATGGCTGACTCAACCATCTGTGGGCGTGCAGTCTGGCAATGAGAGAAGGGTTTTGGCAGTCGCCGAGCGTGGCGCCCGTAGAAGCTAACGCAATAAAAGCGCCGGGTTTAATACTGTTGTGCACTATCGATAGAACCGCCTAACAGTGGGTTAGCTATTTTTCGTATTAAAAGTTTGCTGCCCACTGAGTTAGGGTGACGCCACCAGACCACTGGACCCCGCGCCTGAAACCCTTTCTGCAAGGTCCATTGCATGTCGACTCCCGTATTGAATATCTGGGGCACTGCGCCCTCCGCCCGTTACGAACAACTGGCCGCTCCGTTTCGCCCGCTGTTTGCGCAGATCCTGGCACACGCTGCCGAGGCGGATCAGACACGCGCCAGCCTGGCGACAGTGATCCAACAGCTCAACGCTCTGGGTTTGCCACGCTGGCGATTGCCAGTCAGTTACGGCGGGCAAGGCGCGACCTTCGCTGAACTGCTTGCGCTGCTGACAGAGCTTTCCGCCGCCGACTCCAACATCACCCAGGCACTGCGTGGGCATTTTGGCTTTTGCGAAGACGTGCTATGCGCCAAAGACCGCGACTGGCGCGCCCAATGGCTCGACCGCCTCGGCCAAGGCGCCCTGCTTTCCCCAGGCAGCACCGAAGTCGGCAACCAGGCCCGTGGCGATTTCGGCACCCGCCTGCACCGCCACACCGATGGCACACTGCGCATCAGCGGCAAAAAGTTCTACACCACCGGCGCGCTCTACAGTGACCTGATCAACACCGTGGCCACCGGCGAAGACGGTGTGGTGTACAGCCTGGTGGTCGACCTCAAGGCGCCCGGTGTGCAGATCATCGACGACTGGAATGGCTTCGGCCAACGCCTCACCGCCAGCGGCACCTGCCTCTTCGACAACGCACCGGTGGTGGATGACGATGTGCGCCCCACCACCCAACGCTTCGCCTATGGCCAGTCGTTCTACCAGATCTACCACCTTGCCACCCTGGCCGGCATCGCCCGCCGCGCCGCACTCAGCGGCGCCGCCGAACTCAGCCAGCGCGCCCGCACCTTCACCACCGGCAACGCCGACACCGCTGCCCAGGATGTGCAATTGCTGCAAGTGATTGGCGAAGTCGCCAGTCAAGCCTACGCCGCACAAGCCATCACCCAGCACGCGGCGCAGCGCCTGGATCAGACGGCGCAGTATGTGATTGCGCAGGACCAGCCCCTTAATGACGACGACCCACAGGTTGCCCTGGCGGAGCTGGAGGTGTGCCTGGCAGTCAATCCCGTGGTGGATGCGACGTTGGCGGCGACCACCGGATTGTTCGATGCATTGGGCGCCAGCGCCACGGCCAGCAACAAGGCTCTGGACCGGCTGTGGCGCAATGCACGCACGTTGGCGAACCATAACCCGCGGGTGTACAAGTCGCGGATCGTCGGTAATTACCTGGTGAATGGCTTGCTGCCGCCGGCGCAGTGGCGGGTAGGTGTGGCCAAAGCCTGATCAACCCACCAATCCACCAACCAACACAGAACCCTGTGGGAGCGGGCTTGCTCGCGAAAGCGGAGTGTCAGTCACTGAATGTGTTGGCTGATACACCGCTTTCGCGAGCAAGCCCGCTCCCACATTTAGGTCAGTGTAGGGCTCATGTCCTACAACGAAGCGGGAAACAGCAAAGTCCGAAGCCACAGCGCCTTGCTCCATTGCCTACGCTTGCGTCAGAATCCGCCGGCTTGTGCGCTGTGGTGGGCGTCTCTAAGGTTGCTCGGTCGCTGACAACTCAGTGATCGGGTTTAGTAGCCCGAGTGACAACATAAAGTGCATGAGCCTCATCTCTCAGATGTTTTTGTCTGTGCTTGATGGTGGCTGTGCGCAGGGCGTCCTCGGGCGCGCCGGCTTTGTGTGTTTCCCCGGTCTACTAACCTGTGCACAGCTGCCACCCTTTCGTTTAGTAGCGAAAAGGTGTCGGCCCTAATCAGGTACAACACACATGTTCAAAATAACGCCGAACCCTCCCAGCGAACCGGACCTGAAACTCAATCAGGCCGCGCATCGCGCAATTGATCACTACCTCAATCCAAAAGCCGACCCGGCATTGTCACCACCTTCGCTGTTCAACGTCGCGGCCGATGCCAGCAACGAAACCCTGATCACCAACAGCTACGAAACCTTTTCCTCGGTCACTGCCTTGTTGCTCGACCTGTCAGAAGATTTGACGGGAAAACAGCGCGACGTGGCGCTGGCGATTCACCAGTTGAGTGAGTTGGGGGTGTTGCTGATGGACAGGCTGCTGGAGCGCGAGGCCGCCGGCTAACTACACAGTAGATAGCTGAGCATTAGGCAACATAAAGCTAATGTGGGAGCGGGCTTGCCCGCGATGGCGGAGGATCAGTTAACTAATTTATTGACTGACACACCGTAATCGCAGGCAAGCCAGCTCCCACATGTGGGAACGATCATTGCCCGGCGCGCCTCAAGCCCGTTTCGGCAACTTCCAGTTCGGCCGAATAAAGTGGCAGGTATACCCATTCGGTATCCGCTCCAGATAATCCTGATGCTCAGGCTCCGCTTCCCAGAACGGCCCTGCCGGCTCAATCTCGGTGACCACTCGACCCGGCCACAGCTTCGACGCATCCACGTCGGCCGCCGTATCTTCGGCAATATCGCGCTGCTGTTCACTCAAATAATAAATCGCCGAGCGATAGCTTGGCCCCGTGTCATTGCCCTGGCGGTTAGGCGTGCTCGGGTCATGGATCTGGAAAAAGAACTCCAGAATCTGCCGGTAAGTGATCACCGCCGGGTCAAACACGATCTCGATGGCTTCGGCATGGTTGCCGTGGTTGCGGTACGTGGCATTCGGCACATCGCCGCCGGTGTAGCCGACACGCGTTTGCAGCACGCCAGGGTAGCGCCGCAACAGGTCTTGCATGCCCCAGAAGCAGCCGCCGGCAAGGATGGCGGTTTCGGTTGGGTTGGTCATGGTCTGCGCCCTCAGTGGATACGAAAGTAGTTATGGGGCTGGGTTGGCCAATACCAAGGTGGGACAGGCGATTAATCTCAGGCAAGGCTGCCAGACGAACGGGCTAGCGAAACGATCCCCAACGGGGCGGGTATTAAGTGCAAACAGGGGATGTGCAGACCACAGGGTTTCAGGTGATGATTCGCCACCAACATCAAGGACGATAACAACAATGAAAACCGCTCTACGCGCCCTCTTCCTGCTTTGCCTGACCACACCCGCCTTCGCCGACGATGCCCCGGTCGGCTTCAAAACCACGACCCTGCCCGATGCGCACAACACTCGCGCGCTGGAGCTGGTGGTCTGGTACCCCGCTACCACCTCAGCCAAACCCAAGCTGATCGCCGACAACGCGGTCTTCATCGGCGCCCTCGCCGTGCCCGACGCGCTGCCGGCTGCGGGCGAACATCCGCTGGTGGTGCTGTCCCACGGTTACGGCGGCAACTGGGGCAAGCAGGTGTGGCTGGCCAGCGCATTGGCGCACAAGGGTTACATCGTCGCGGCGGTGAACCACCCCGGCACCACCACCAAGGACCGCAACCCGCAAGCCGCCGCGCAGCTATGGCAACGCCCGGCCGACCTGAGCCGCGCTATCGACGCCGTGCTGGCTCAACCGCAACAGTTTGGCGCGGTGGCGAACCAACACATTACTGCTGTCGGCCATTCCCTCGGCGGCTGGACCGTGCTGGAAATCGCCGGCGCGCGCTTCGACCCTGACCTGTTCAGCCGCGACTGCGCCGCACACCCGAAGCTGGGCGGTTGCATCGGCTACCATGAGATGAACCCCGCCGCGACACCCGACGGCAAAGCCCGGCTGGCCGCGGACTTGAGCGACAAGCGCGTCACCGCCATCGTGTCTCTGGACCTGGGCCTGTCACGCGGCATGACCGACGCCAGCCTGGCGGCATTCAAGGTGCCTGCGTTGGTTATCGCAGGTGGCGTGCCAACCGAGGATATGGACCCCAACCTGGAATCCGCCAACCTGGTCAAGCGCCTGCCAAAAGCCACGACGCAGTACGTGGAAATCAGCGACGCCACGCACTTCAGCTTTATGTCGATCTGCAAACCGGGCGCAATCGCGTTGATTGAGGAACGCTCGCCGGGCGATGGCATGATTTGCCGCGATGGCGAGGGTGGTCGGCCACGGGCGGTGATTCAGCAGCAGGTGGTGGGGTTGATTACGGGGTTTCTGGGCAGGCTGAGTACGCAGGATCAGAAAACCACCGACCGCTGACATACCGACATCGCCACGATCTTCCCGCGCTTGAGCACCCTCAACCGCGCGGGCAGATCAAGAATCACATCCATCAGCGGCCGTGCGTCGTCGATGCGTACATGACGAAAAATCAAATCCATAACTGCGACCCTCCATATAGCTGCCGTGGCCCGAGCGCCTTGCAGCGCCGGGCCGTTACTCAGCTGATCAGAACGGTTTGGTCGGCAGGTACTTGCCATCCAGGGTGATCACGGCGCGGGAGCCACCGTCCGGGTCTTCAACCTTTTTGACGTCCAGCTTGAAGTTGATCGCGCTGATGATGCCGTCGCCAAACTTCTCGTGGACCAGCGCCTTGAGCGTGGTGCCATAGACCTGGATCATTTCGTAGAAGCGGTAGATGGTCGGGTCGGTCGGGATGCCGTTGCCGATGCTGCCGCGCACCGGGATGGTTTGCAGCAGGAGCACGGCATCCGCATCCAGGCCCAGGGTGTCGGCAACGACTTGAGCGGCGCTGGCGGGCAGTGGGTGCTGGCCGAGCAAGGCGGCGGTCACGAAGGCTTCGTGCAGGCCGGTGCCTTCGGCGATCTGGGCGAACGACAGGTCTTTGCGGGCTTTAGCCAAGAGGATGACGTCGGTCAGGGCAAGGCGAGTGGTCTGGCTGATTTGCGACTGGATCATGGGGTTATCTCCGTGGGTAAAAAGGAAGGTGTTAGTAGGAAACGGCGCGCGCAGTCGGGTTGTCGGCAAGGGCGACGAACTGGCCGGTACGGCCATCGAAGGCCTGGATGCAGCCACTTTCGATGTCGTAGACCCAGCCGTGCAGGGTTACGCGTTTTTCTTCGAGGGCCAGGCGCACTGAAGGGTGCGTCTGGATATTGGCCAATTGCGCGATGACGTTTTCGCGCACCATGGAGGCGACTTTGGCGTGCTGGTCGACATGCTGGCGGGCCTCGTTGACCACCCGGCCGGAGTCAGCGTAGCGCAACCAGCCGGCCACGGCGGGCATGTGGTCCAGGCATTTGCAGGTGGCGATGGCGGTCATGGCGCCGCAATCGGAATGCCCGCAAATCACGATGTCGCTGACTTGCAGGGCGGCGACGGCGTACTCCACCGAGGCCGACACACCGCCCGGCTCGGGGCCGTAGGACGGCACGATATTGCCGGCGTTACGGATCACGAACAGGTCGCCCGGCTCGCGCTGCGTGACCAACTCTGGTACCAGGCGGCTGTCGGAGCAGGAGATGAACAGCGCCCGCGGGCTCTGCTGGTTGGCCAGGTCTTTGAACAGGCCGGCACGCTCGGGGAAGGCGTTACGTTGAAACTTCAGGAAACCGTCGATGATGTCTTGCATGGGTGACTCCTTTGGTTCGCGATGCGATGAAGCAAAGGTTACGCAGCCACTTAAATAAGGTAAAAGTCTCATATATGATCAGGATCATCAGATAATCTTATGAGTACAAGCATGCTGGCGCGCCATATCCATTACTTCCTTGCTGTCGCAGAGCATCAGGGCTTTACCAAGGCAGCGACGGCCCTGCATGTCTCGCAGCCGGCGCTGTCGCAGCAAGTGCGGCAGTTGGAAGAAAGCCTCGGCGCGCAGTTGTTTGATCGCTCAGGGCGCAAGACGCGTCTGACCGACGCGGGTGAGGTTTACCTGCGCTATGCGTTACGGGCAGCGCAGGAACTGCAGGAAGGCCAGCGTGCAATCCATGACGTGGGTGATTTGAGCCGTGGGACGCTGAGGTTTGCTGTTACGCCCACCTTCACCACCTACCTGGTGGGGCCGCTGGTGGAAACCTTTCACCGCCGCTATCCGAACATCACGCTGAACGTGCGCGAGGTCGCCCAGGAGCAGATGGAGAACCAGTTGCTGGCTGACGAGCTGGATGTGGGCATTGCCTTTGATCAAGCGCACGCACCCGACATCGACAGCTACCCGCTGCTGGTGGAAACCCTGGCGTTGGTGGTCGGCAGCCAACACCCGTTGGCGGGCGAGGCTGCCATTGGGCTGCAGGCGCTCAATAGCGAATCGCTGATCTTGCTCAGCAAGACGTTCGCCACCCGCGAGCAGATCGACCGCTACTGCAACCAACACGGCATCTGCCCACGCGTGGTGATGGAGGCCAATGTGATTGGCGCATTGATCGAGGTGGTGCGCCGGACCACGCTGTCGACGCTACTGCCGGCCGCGATTGCACGGGCGCATCCCGAGTTGGTAGCCATTGAACTGGGGCCGCAACGGTTGCAGCGCACGGCGGTGTTGATGCAGCGCAAAGGTGTGTACCAGAGTGCGGCGGCGCGGGCGTTTATCGAGGTGGCCAAAGAGGTAGCGGTAGCACTGGGAGAAGGGAGCTGACGTGCCGAATCGTCGCACCGCTGCGATGCTACAGGCTGAACGGGCTGTTGTGGCGAGCGGGCTTGCCCCGCGTTGGGCTGCGCAGCGGCCCCAGTAATGCCACCGCGCTCTTTCTGAAAAAAAGCAGCGTCTGATTTCAGGGCTGCTTCGCAGCCCAACGCGGGGCAAGCCCGCTCGCCACCGGGGAATGTGGATACCTTCAATAGCTGTGTAGACACCGATGGCTATCGCAGGCAAGCCAGCTCCCACATTTAATCGGCGGCGCGTTCAGTGAATCCGATAAGCACACCGCCGCGCGCCCAACTGAATATGCTCCACGCGCTCGACCTTGGCCTGTAGCACCTGCTCGAACACCTGCAATTCTGCGCGGCAAAACCCTTGGCACGCAGTAGCCGCTGCGCAGATCGGGCAGTGGTTCTCTACCAGGATCAGGGCACCGTCCGGCTGCTCGCTGCACTGGGCCATATAACCTTCACGCGTGCGCAGTGCCGCAAGCTTTTCGACCCGCGCTTTAAGGCCGCTGACGCCCTGCATCTCACGTTCATACAACGCCAGGGTCTGGCGCTCGCGCACGTCAATCAAACGCTCAATAGCCTCTTCACCAAAGGTCTCGCGTACGGTCTGCAACAGTTGCACGGTGAGTTCGGAATGGGTATCCGGAAAGCGCGCGTGCCCCGTCGCCGTGAGCTGCCAAACCTGGGTCGGGCGCCCTACCCCGCGTACCTCGGAGCGCGCCTCGACCAACCCACTGGCCGCCAGCTTCACCAACTGCTGGCGTGCCGCTTCACCGGTGGTGCCGAGGAACTCGCCAGCATCACTGGCCAATTGTGGCCCACGGGTCTTGAGCAGGTGCAGCAAACGCTCCGCCGGCGACACCGGCGAATATTCCAAGTCGTTTCTTGACAAAATAAACAGCCTCGTCGCAATATTCAAAGCAATTACTTGGCAAATTAACCCAAGCCTGCCAGCGGCACAAGGAATCGTCGATGCACACCCAAGACAGCAGCTGGAGCGAGTTGCTCCGGGGCAAGAATGCCACCCGTTCCATCGCCCTCTCCGGCGGCATTGCGCTGTATGCCACCAACACCTATATCGCCACGACCATTCTACCGTCGGTGGTCGCCGAAATCGGCGGTCTGGCCCTGTATGCGTGGAGCACCACCCTGTACGTGGTGGCCTCGATCATCGGCTCAGCCCTCACCTCCAAGCTGCTGCAACGCACCGGGCCGCGGCTGGCGTATACCGTCGCCACGTTGATCTTTATGGTCGGTGTGCTGATCTGCGCCTTGGCGCCAAACATGCCGGTGATGCTGGTCGGGCGTTTGATTCAGGGGTTGGGCGGCGGCATGTTGCTGGCCCTGTGTTACTCGATGATCCAACTGGTGTTCGAAGAGCGCTTATGGCCGCGGGCGATGGCGCTGGTATCGGGCATGTGGGGCGTGGCTACCTTGGTCGGCCCGGCGGTCGGTGGCGTGTTCGCCGAGATGGATGCCTGGCGTTTCGCCTTCGGCGCCATGGTGCCGATAAGCCTTGCTTATATGGTACTCACCCACCGTGCGCTGCCGCCCCGCGATCCCACGGCGAGCACGGCCAGCCGCTTGCCGGTGCCGCAACTGGTGCTGTTGGCCGCCGCCGTGCTGGCCGTGTGCGCAGGCAGCGTTTCGGCGCTGCCGAGCTGGAACCTGCTGGGCATCGCAGTGTGCGCCGTGCTGGTCTATGCACTGGTCCGCCACGAATCCACCGCGACCATACGCCTGCTGCCCAAGGACGCACTGAAGTTCGACGCCCCGCTGTGCGCGCTGTATGCAACCACTTGCCTGCTGGTGATCGGCATGAGCAGCGAGATTTTCATGCCGTATTTTCTGCAACACCTGCATGGTCAATCACCGCTGGTTGCCGGGTACATGGCGGCGCTGATGGCGGCCGGCTGGACCGTGTCGGAAATCCTCAGTTCCAGCTGGAGCGGCCGCAGCGCACAGCGCGCCATCCTCGCGGGGCCGCTGTTTATCGTGGCCGGGCTGGTGCTGCTAGCCATCACCACGCCGGTGGAAAGCCTGGGTGAATGGGCGCGGTTGGCGCCGATCTGCCTCGGGCTGTTCCTGGTCGGTTTCGGCATCGGCCTGGGCTGGCCGCACCTGCTGACGCGCATCCTGCAAGTGGCGTCGGAGCAGGACAAGGACACGGCCGCCGCGTCGATCACCACCTTGCAGCTGTTCGCCATGGCCCTGGGCGCGGCATTGGCGGGAGTGATTTCCAACGTGGCGGGTATCAACGACGCCACCGGCAATGCCGGCATCGCCAACGCGGCACAGTGGTTGTTTGCCCTGTTTACCCTGGCGCCGGTGCTGGCCTGGGTGATGGCGCGGCGCGCGACGCGGGTGAAGGTTGCGGCGGCGCAACTGACCCCGTCCTGACCACCGCCTACGCGCTACGCTTGGCGATCCAGCGGCGATACTGCCGCGTGCGCAAAGCGTTGCCCAGTTGCTGCTCGATCAATGCGCGTAACGGTGATACGCCGGGATCAGGCTGCTTGCGCTGGCTGAGTTTGCGCAGCTGGAACTTGACCAGCGCCATATTGGCCAAGGAGGCGAAGGCTTTGTTTTTCCAAGTGATCGGCGGCAGTTCGGGCGCTGTGTCTTTGCCTTCAAGCCACGCACGCGGCAGTTGCGGATCAATCGCCAACGCGGTGCCGATGCCCACCATGTCCACGCCGCTGTGCACCACGCTTTCAGCCACCGGGCGTCGACGGATACCGCCGGTGACCATCACCGGCATCTTGGCGACCGTCTGGATGTCGTGGGCAAACTCAACAAAATAAGCCTCACGCGCCAGGGTTCGGCCGTCACGCGCGTCCCCCTGCATGGCGGGCGCTTCGTAACTGCCACCGGACAATTCCACCAGGTCCACGCCCAAGTCGTTGAGCCACTCAACCACCTGCTTGGCGTCATCGGCGGTGAACCCGCCGCGCTGGAAATCCGCGGAGTTGAGTTTGACCGCCACCGCGAATTCCCTGCTAACCACCGCCCGTACCGCCTTGACGATATCGAGCAACAGCCGCGCGCGGTTTTCCAGGGAGCCGCCCCACGCGTCTGTGCGTTGATTGCTCAACGGTGAGAGAAACTGACTCAACAAATAACCATGCGCCGCATGAATTTCCACGCCAGTAAAACCGGCTTGTTCGCCCAGGCGAGCGGTGCGCGCAAAACGCTGGATAACCTCGGCAATCACCTCGGCGGTCATCGCCTGGGGTCGGCTGAAGTGTTTGGATAACGTGCCCAGGTCCATGGCAACCGCCGAGGGTGCCCAGGTCTGTTGCCCCAGATTGGCCTGCATCTGGCGCCCGGGATGATTGATCTGCAACCAGAATTGCGCGCCACCTGCGCGCCCCACTTGCGCCCAGCGCTTGAACTTGGCCAGTTGCTGATCATCCTGCAACACCACGCCACCGGGGCCGGTCATGGCGCGGCCGTCAACCATCACGTTGCCGGTGATGATCAGGCCGGCACCACCATCGGCCCAGGCCTGGTAGAGACGCAGCAAATCGGCGGAAGGCGCCTGGTCGGCGTCTGCCATATTCTCTTCCATGGCGGCTTTGGCGATGCGGTTGTTGATGGTCGAACCGTTGGGTAATAACAGGGGATCGAACAGATTCATGGAGCAGTCCTCAGTTGGCGTGGGACCACCATAAGATTAAAGCCAACTTTAAGGTCAATGGCTTTTTTCAGGTCAATGCACGGCTTTCTCGCGCTCATCCTGCAGGCGGTTGAGCAACAACTGCGCATTGTCCGCACACGCCACGCCCTCAGGCTTGCCTTCGATGCCGTCAATCACCCGCAGCAACTGGGCCTTATTCTGCGCCAGGCGTTGCTGCAGCAGCTCGATTTCCTCGACCTTGCGCTTGAGCCCACCGAGCAACGCCTCATGCTGCCAGCCGCCGGCGTTCATCGGCAGCAATTGGCGGATTTCTTCCAGGGAAAACCCTGCCGCCTGTGCGCCCGTGATCAGTTGCAACATCCCCGCTGCCTCCGGCGCATAGTCCCGATAACCGTTGGCCTTGCGCGTGACCGACTTGATCAGGCCGCTCGCTTCGTAGAAACGGATGCGCGATGGCGCCAAGCCGCTGAGTTTCGCCAGTTCGCCTATTCTCATGTTCCACTCCGCGCGCACATTGACCTTGAGGCGGACTGTAAACCTCAAGTGATCAGGCAGCCAAGCGTGGCCGCCCATCGGTTGAGCCGCACTTTGTTCAACCGGTCACGATCAACACGTTGCTGTTGATGGCCGATCAATCACTTTGGAGAGATGAACATGGGGTATGTCACTACGCAGGACGGCGTTGAGATCTTTTACAAAGACTGGGGCCCACGCGATGCCCCGGTGGTCTTCTTCCACCACGGCTGGCCACTGAGCGCCGATGACTGGGATGCGCAGATGCTGTTCTTCCTGGCTAACGGTTACCGCGTCGTCGCCCACGACCGCCGCGGCCATGGCCGCTCCAGCCAGGTCTGGGACGGCCACGACATGGACCACTACGTCGACGACGTCGCCGCCGTGGTCAACCACCTTGGTGTACAGGGCGCCGCCCATGTGGGCCACTCCACCGGCGGTGGCGAAGTCATTCACTACATTGCCCGCCACGGCGAAGACCGCGTATCCAAAGCCGCCATCATCAGCGCCGTGCCACCGTTGATGCTGCAAACACCGAGCAATCCAGGCGGCTTGCCCAAGTCGGTGTTCGACGACATGCAGGCGCAGCTCAAAGCCAACCGTGCGCAGTTCTATCGCGACGTACCATCGGGGCCTTTTTATGGCTACAACCGGCCGGGTGCCAAACCGTCGGAAGGCGTGATCCAGAACTGGTGGCGACAAGGCATGATGGGTTGCGCAATCGCCCACTACGACGGGATTGTGGCGTTTTCGCAAACGGACTTTACTGAGGCTTTGCGGCGCATCACGATCCCCGTGCTGGTGATGCACGGCGATGATGACCAGATTGTGCCGTATGAAGATTCCGGGCCGTTGTCGGCAAAACTGTTGAAGAATGGCACGTTGAAGACCTATGCAGGGTTTCCCCATGGGATGCCGACGACGAATGCGGATGTCATCAACGCGGATTTGCTTGAGTTTTTACGAAGCTAAGTCACTCGTTGCTGCGGCGCCGCACAGAGAAGTAGTGGGCGTCGTCGCGCCCGGTTAGATGGTATTTTGCTTGAGTGGATTGATCGGTTGAACACACCGGTGTTCACTCAACGCTACCCAGCCGACCAACGAACCGAGCAAAAAAAACAATGAAACACCCCTCACTCGGGAGACAATTCAAAAGAATAGCGGCGTTGATATTAGTGCTTCTCGTCCTTGGGGCATGGATGTTTTACATGGGCTGGGCCTCTCGGGTTGCCAGGCAAACCATCTTGATGGCATGGATTCCTGAATGGACGACCTATGTGGTATTCGGCGTTGTGACAGGCCTCTATTGTGCGTTCAGGCCCGAACGCAATCGCCCGCCCAACAGCACTAATATGTCTTCGACTAACAAGTTTTTAGGGGGCTTCAGCCTTGGATTCGTTTTCCTCCTGAATAGTTATGCCGTGTGCGTCTACCTGCTGCCTGGCGAAGTAATCCACTATAAATCCGTCTATGAAATCAGGTTTCCGGGACCGGCTTATGGGAAATATAGTCGTTGCGAGGCGGGCTTATGGATCAAGGATCTACACACTGAGCGCGATATCGAACTGTGCACAACCCGATCAGAACTTGACGATCAAATAAAACGCGGTATGACCGTTGCCTGGGTGACAGCGCGTACGAACACGCTAGGCACTTACATTATTAACCACACCTTTACCTACCCGTGAACCACGCCCTGTGCGGCGATGTTGCAATACTGCCCCTTGAAATACAGCAAGGGCTTCGCCGCAGCCGCTGCTCGCAGACTTAACGCCTTTACTTCACCAATCACGATCAGGTGGTCACCGGCGGCGTGTTCGGCGTGAATTTCGCAATCCAGCCAGTGCAGGCTGCCGGCAATGATCGGATTACCCAAAGGCGAGTGCTGCCATTGCACGCCGTGCCATTTGTCTGTGCCGCGGCGGGCGAATTGGTTGGAAATCCCGGCCTGCTCACCCGACAGGATATTGACCACGAATCGACCGGCCTGGCGAATCTTGGGGTAGCTGGCCGAATTGGACATTACGCTGAATGACACCAGCGGTGGGCTCATCGACACGCTGTAGAACGACTGACACGTGAAGCCGACCGGCTCGTCATCCAGGTGCGAGGTAATCACCGTAATACCGGACGCGTAGTGCCCGAGCGCTTCGCGAAAGCTCAGTGGCTCGACCGTCGTAGTGGGAAATGACATGGTAAATCCTGAACAGGGAGTGCAACTTGGTACACCCCTTCCAATGGTGGCTCAACGCGCGTTATTGAGCTCTCTTCGAACGATCTCTGCGCCAGCACTCAACGCATTCAACTTGCCCCTTGCCACGCGGCGAGGCAAGGGCGCCATGCCACAGTTGGTGCACGGATAAAGCTTGTCGGCATCGACAAACTGAAGGGCTTTGCGCAGGGTATTGGCCACTTCTTCGGGCGTTTCAATGGTGTGGTTTGCCACATCAATGGCCCCAACCATGACTTTTTTGCCACGAATGAGCTCAATCAGGTCCATGGGGACATGGGAGTTGTGACATTCCAGCGAAATGATATCGATGCTGGATTTCTGTAGCTTGGGGAAGGCTTCTTCATATTGCCGCCACTCCGACCCCAGGGTCTTTTTCCAATCGGTGTTGGCCTTGATGCCATAGCCATAACAGATATGCACCGCCGTTTCGCATTTAAGGCCTTCAATGGCCCGTTCCAGGGTGGCGACGCCCCAGTCATTCACCTCGTCAAAGAACACGTTAAAGGCCGGTTCATCAAACTGAATAATGTCGACGCCCGCCGCTTCCAGTTCCCGGGCTTCTTCGTTGAGGATCTTGGCGAATTCCCACGCGAGTTTTTCGCGGCTTTTATAGTGGTTGTCATACAGCGTATCGATCATGGTCATGGGGCCTGGCAGCGCCCATTTGATCGGCTGGTTGGTTTGCTGGCGCAAGAACCTGGCGTCTTCGACAAACACCGGCTTTGGGCGCGCAACGGCGCCTACAACCGTCGGCACGCTCGCGTCATAGCGATCACGAATCCTGACGGTTTCACGCTTCTCGAAATCAACACCGCTCAGGTGTTCGATAAACGTGGTGACAAAGTGTTGGCGGGTTTGCTCGCCATCACTGACGATATCAATCCCGGCGTCTTGCTGCTCTTGCAATGCCAAGCGCAAGGCATCTTGCTTGCCTTCAATTAATTCGTCACCTTGCAACTTCCAGGGTGACCACAGCGTCTCGGGCTCAGCAAGCCAGGCCGGTTTTGGCAAGCTGCCAGCTGTAGAAGTGGGTAATAACTTTTTCATGACAGGCACAACCTTGTAAGTTTGATGAGTCAAGCGGCGTATTGCGCGGACCACTGTTCAAGCACAGCGTGATAGGGCTTGATGAAATTTTCCTCAACAAACCTGCCCTGCTCAATCGCCAGCCGACCACGTTCCTCTCGATCATAAACAATGCGTGTTAATGAATAATCCTGATGCTTCAAACTGGGTTGGTAGCGTTTTCCGGCGACAGAATTGGCATTGTAAATTTCAGGCCGGTAAATCTTTTGAAAGGTGTCCATCGTGCTAATGGTGCTGATAAGTTCAAGCGTCGTGTAATCACTCAGCACGTCACCGAAAAAATAAAATGCCAAGGGTGCAACACTGTTGGGCGGCATAAAATAGCGCACCTTCAAGCCCATCTTCTTGAAGTACTCATCGGTCAGCGAATACTCATCCTGCTGGTACTCAACGCCCAATACCGGGTGCTGGTTTTCAGTCCGGTGATAGGTCTTGGTATTCGAAACGCTCAGGCAGATGACGGGCGACTTCTTAAAGTGCTGCCTGTACGCCGCTGAATTCACAAAGCACTTGAACAGCTTGCCATGCAGGTCGCCAAAATTATCGGGCGTGCTGAATTCAGCCTGGCCTCTGTTGTGGCCCAACAACACCACGCTAAAGTCATAGTCGCGTACATACGAAGAAAAATTATTGCCGACGATGCCCTCAAGGCGCTCATTGGTTTTGCGGTCCACAATCGTGGTTTTCAACACTTCAATCAGCGGAATGGCCTGCCCATTGCCTTCAACACCGATCTGCATTTCAGCCGAAACAATCTCGAGTTCGAGCGCATACCGATCACCGCCAGCGTTATCCCAATGCGCCAAGGCATTGAAGCGGTTATTAATCATCGTCAAGGTATTGCGCAAGTTTTCCTGACGACGCTCGCCCCTGGCCAAATTAGCAAAGTTAGTGGTGGTGCGCGTGTTTTCGGAGGGGCGATAGTGCTCGTCAAAACAAACACTCTTAATCGTAAATTCAAACGCGTTATCCATGACCACCTGACACCTTAAAAGTTGAGACAGACTTGAGTTCACTGCTTGCCTTTTAGCAACACGCCGACGTTTGACTCAAGTCTTTACAGTTTCAATAATTAAGGTGGAGTCTATGCTGGCTATAGAGCAAGAGATAATGAAACGATTTCACTAAACCTTTAGCCCTGTTCATGATGGGTTGCCTCAAATCCAATGGGCCGAGCCATGGGCTGTTCAGCCCGAGACGCGCGCAAATAAGATCGCCTTGAGTGATACTGCCAGGCTCTCTTCCCACTCTGTTTTGCGCAGCTCAAAGGACCATGGATAAACCCAAAGACGCCGGCTTTGCCTATCAGACGGTCTACCGCTACCTCGTCGAGTTGATCGACGCCAGCCCGTTGTCAGGCGAACGCAAACTGCCGTCCCTGCGCCAATTGGCCGAGCGCCTTGGCGTATCGGTGTCGACCACCAAGTACGCCTACGCCTTGCTTGAGGATGAAGGGCGGATCTACGCGCGGCCCAAACAGGGTTATTTCACGAGGGCCATGCCTGCACGGGTAACAACTGAAACCAACCTGCTCGACCAGGTGTTTGCCAATGCCCGCCAGCCGGGAATGCTTGCCTTGAGCAGCGATGCACCGGCCATGCTGTTGTCGCTGGAAAACCCGCTGCTGATGCTTGAGCGTGAACTGACCCGCCAGCACCCACGCTCTCTCGCGCCGCTTTACTTACCCTTCGGTGAGCCCGAGTTGCGTGCCGCGTTGGCCGAGCACTACACCCAATCCGCCGACCGCTACTGGCAGGCCGACCAGGTGTATATCGGCGCGGACTTGCACAGCGTGCTGGATGCGGCACTTAATGCTCTGGACCTGTGCGGCACCGTGGCGCTGGTGGAGTCACCGTGTTCGTGGGCGATTTTGCGCCAGTTGCAAGCGGCGAAGATTCGCGTGATCGAAATGCCGCTCGACGCCCACGGGCGTTTCGACCTGGCGGCGCTGGAAGGCGTGCTGATGCGTGAGCCGATTCGCCTGGCGGTGCTGTCGTCGACGGTGAATATCCCCCAGGGCGGCGTGATGCCGGCACAGGACAAGCAGCAGATCTGCCGCTGGCTGGCGGCGCGGGCTATCTGGCTGTTCGAAAACGACACTTACGGCGAGTTGTATTTCGAAGCGCCGCCGCCGCGTTATCGCGACTTCGCCGACCTGCAGAAGCTGCTGGTGTTTTCGACCTTCGATAAAGTCATCGGCTCGGAAGCGCCGTATGGCTATGTGGTGTGCCACGGGCACGCGCCGCAATTGCAGCGGGTGTTTCTGGAGCGTGGGTTTCGCCTGTCACCGATCCGGCAAAAGGCGATCGCCAAGCTGCTCACCTCCAAGCGTATCGACGCGCATTTAAAAGCGCTGCGGGCGCTGCTGCTGGAGCGCATGACCGGCATGAAAGCCTTGCTGGAGGAACATTGGCAGGTGATCGCGCCCCAAGGCGGCGCCAGCTTCTGGCTGCAAGCACCGCATGCGGTGGATATGCGTCAGGTATTTGAGCGCCTGCTGGCCCAACGCATCGTCATCGCCCCTGGCGAGCTGTTCAGCCAGCATGGCGCCTGGCCGCAACACCTGCGCCTGAGCTACACCCTCGACTGGAGCAAGGATATCGCCCAGGCCGTGAAGCGATTGGCCGAGGCGATCGATCAAAGCCCGTAGCAATGCCGCGCATCAGGGAAACGGCCATGGCGCACATCGTCGGCAAACCGCTCGCAGGCATCGCGAATCACCGCGCCTACATCTGCGTACTGTTTGACGAAGCGCGGCAGGTGTTCGCCGCCCAGGCCCAACAGGTCTTCGGTCACCAACACTTGGCCATCGCAGGCCGGTGAAGCGCCAATGCCGATGGTGGGCATCTTTGAATCCAGGGTGATCTGCCGCGCGACGCCTTCGGCCACACCTTCGAGCAACAGGCTGAAGGCGCCCGCCTCCAGATTGGCACGGGCATCTGCGGCAATCACTGCGCCGGTTTCGGCCGTGAGCCCTTGGGCCTTGAACCCACCCATCACGTTGACGAACTGCGGCATCAACCCCACATGGGCCATCACTGGAATGCCACGCGCCACCAGAAACTCGACGGTGCCCGCCAACGCCACGTTGGCCTCCAGCTTCAGCGCATCGCAACCAGTGCGCGCCAGCACTTGGGCGCAGTTGCGAAACGCTTGCTCGTTGGATTCCTGATAACTGCCAAAGGGCATGTCGGCAATGACGCAGGCCAGGCGCGTGCTGTCGACCACGGCGCGGGTGTGGCCGATGATTTCTTCCAGCTGCATGCTCAAGGTCGAGGCCCGGCCGTAGCCGACCATCGCCGTGGAATCACCCACCAGAATGAAGTCGACCAGCGGGTCGATCAGCTTGGCGATGGCGCTGGAGTACGCGGTGAGGGAGACGATTTTCTGCTGGCCCTTCATGGCGACCAGTTGCGGGACGGTGAGGCGTTTGGTGCGGGTGTGGAGGCTCATCGGTGTTTTCCGTTTGTGCTGAATTCACGGCCCGATTATTGGTAAAACCCCAGGGTGTTCAATGCACAGATTGACGCTAAAAAGCGACCCAGGTTTTTAACCTGATATCATCCGGGCCTTCACCCATCAGGCACCGACACATGAACCGCCAGAAAAAACTAAAGCAGCTCTTCAAGGCTAAAGCCAAGAAGGCCAGCGCCAAACTGGCGCCGAAAAGCAAAGACAAGTACATCAGCAAGGCAGACCGCGCCAAACTCGAAGCCGAGGCCGATCAAGCCTCAACCAGCGGCGCCGACACGTCCGCTTGAAGGCGTCCCCACCTCATATTTGCTCCAGATACGCCGCAGGTGCCGGGCTGACCCAAAGCCTGCGCGCTCGGCGACGGTTTCCATGTCCAGGCTCGACGCCATGAGCAGTTCACGGGCCACGGTGATACGCAGCGTGTGCAGGTAATCCAGCGGGCTGATGCCAACGTGTTCGTGGAACAGCCGCGCCAGGTGTCGGCTGCTGGTGCACGCCAGTTCGGCCATGCGTGTGACGGTCCAGGCTTCACAGGGCGCCGCGGTGATGGCGTCCTGCACTCGGTGCACGGCCGGGTGCAGGTGGTTGCGACCGGTGATCCAGGCTGAGAGCTGCGGGTCGGCGCCGCTGCGGCGCATGTACACCACCATGTCGCGCGCCACGCTGCAGGCCAGGCGTGGCCCGGCCAACTCGGCGAGCAGGTGCAGCATCAGGTCGATGCCCGCCGTGACACCGGCGCTGCAACTGACCGGGCCGTCCGTCACATACAGCCGGTTTTCCAACACGCGGGCCTTGGGCGCCAGGGCCTGCAATGCCTCGCACAGCGCGTGGTGGGTGGTGCACTGGCGGCCATCGAGCAACCCCGCGCGGGCGGCACTTAATGCGCCGGCGCACACGCAAACCAGCCGCTGGCCCGACGCTGCAAACACGCTTTGCAGCCATTGGGT
The DNA here is from genome assembly GCF_044218855.1 of Pseudomonas sp. B19125. Taxonomy (NCBI): domain Bacteria; kingdom Pseudomonadati; phylum Pseudomonadota; class Gammaproteobacteria; order Pseudomonadales; family Pseudomonadaceae; genus Pseudomonas; species Pseudomonas sp. B19125. The sequence goes on along the minus strand of NZ_CP162589.1, from coordinate 2,532,407 downwards.
CAAAGTGTCGCTGGCCGACTCGAACGCCTGCTGCTGCGCCTTGCTCACCTTTGACGTGGAGCCGACCAACACCACCAGCGTGCCGGGTGCCAGGCTTGGCGGCAGGGGCGCCAAGCCGGCCAGCGGCAAGCCAATCGAGGTTTGCAGGGACGGCACCGGGCTGACGTACTGCAAGTCGAAGTCGAGAGCCGCAGGGTCCTCGCTCTGCGCGGCCAGGCGCAGCACCTCGGCGGGGCCGGCCAAGTCCAGCATCAGCACATTGGGCAACAGCACGAACAGCACCGGCACGCTCACGGGTTCAACGCTCCAGCGCCTGGGCGACGGTGACGATGCGCGCAAAGCGCTCCTCCAGCACCAGTTCGGTACGCTCACGAATCTCGGCGGCGCTGTACTCGCGGCCACTGCGTGCGTGGGTCATCGGGAAGGTCAGGGTCGCCTCGCTGACAAAATCCACCGCAAAACCGCTGTCCGACGCCTGCCGGGTGGTGGTTTCGCAGCACTGTTCGGTGCGGATGCCACTGATGATCAGCGCGCTCACGCCCATCTCCGTAAGCCGTGCAGCCAACGGCGTGCCGGCGAAGGCGCTGTGAAAGCGCTTGTGAATGATCAGGTCGGGGTTGATCGACAACTCACTCAAGGTTTTGACATTGCCCGATGCCATCGAAAAGTGCCCTTGGTCTTCAACATGGAAGACTTGTATCACCGGGATGCCCTGTTGAACACACCCATCGATCAGCGCTTGCTGTTTTTCCAGGAACAACGGCAGGTCATTTTCGGACCAGTAAGCAGAATGACGGAACGAATGCTGCACATCGATAACGATAAGGGCTTTATGGTTCATGACAGGTCCTTGTGGCTTGCATCACAGCGGTTGATGCAGCCATGGTAAGCACCCGCGCCGATGAGCGACAGGCAGGTGCCGGACCACTTCAGGACCGATTCAGACATACCGGCTCAGCGGCGAAAATCACCCTGGGACGTTTGCGCACGGTGAGCAATTACTTGGCGAACAGCTGGCCCATGTCCTTGAACGCCTTAAACTCCAGGGCGTTGCCGCACGGGTCGAACAGGAACATGGTGGCCTGCTCGCCTACCTCACCCTTGAAGCGGATGTAGGGTTCGATCACAAACTGGGTTTCCCGCGCGCGCAGCCGATCGGCCAAGGCTTCCCACTGGTCCCATTGCAGGATGACGCCGAAATGCGGCACCGGCACAGCGTGGCCGTCCACGGGGTTGGAGTGCACCGATTCCTGGGATTGCGTCTTGGGGTGCTCGTGAATCACCAGTTGGTGGCCGTAGAAATCGAAGTCGACCCATTGCGCACTGGAGCGACCTTCCGAAAGGCCAAACACATCGCCGTAGAAGTGACGCGCGGCGGCCAGGTCGTAGACGGGAATCGCTAGGTGAAAGGGAGAAAGGCTCACGGTGGCTACCTGCAGGTTCTGTTTGGTTAGAACCCGATTCTTCACCAGAAAGCCCCACGGATAAAGCGGATATCCTTCGCCCTGAGCCTCAATAATTTCGATGCTCGCGCCCTACTTCGGCGCATCCAGCACTTCGATGACGCACGCCCTGAATAATTCGAAGAGCGGCAATTGGCGCTGGGTGTACTTGGTCAGCAGCACGATTTCACGGTAGAACGTGAGCTTGTCCAATCGCAAAACCCGCACGTCACTGCCGTGTTCCAGCCACAGGCCGGCCAGGGGCACCAGCGACACGCCGAGGCCGCTGCGTACCATCTTGACGATGGCGTCCAGCTCGTCGAGTTCCAGCGCCTGCCGGGTCTGGATCTTGTGTTCCTTGAGAAACTGCGTGACCTGGCGCCCGCCGAACGAGCCACGGTCATACCGCACGAAGGGTTGCTCGCGCAGGATCTGCAGCGGGTCGTCGCCCTGCACGTCCTTGGCGGTAATCAGCACAAAGGGTTCGCGGGCGATCACTTCGATATTCAGGTCCTTGGGCAGGTTGAACGGCGGGTGGATCATGATCGCCAGGTCCAGCTCACCGGCATCCACCTGGCTGAGCAGGTTGAGCGAAACCCCCGGCACCAGGCTGACCTCGATAAACGGCGCACGCCGTTTAAGCGCAACCAGCGCCTGGGGCAGGAGGCCGGTTTGCACACTGCCGATGGCGCCGATGCGCAGCGAACCCTGAAAGTTGTTGGCGCTATCGGGCGTGCCCATGCGCGAGAAAATATCGAGGATCTCCTCCGCCAGCGGCACCGCGCGCTGCCCGGCCGCATTGAGCGTGGCGGAGCGACCGGTGCGGTCGAACAGCTTGACGCCCAGGGCGTCCTCGAGGTGTTTGATCTGCGCACTCACCGCCGATTGCGTCAGCCCCACCTGCTGCCCGGCGGCGGCGAAAGTGCCACGGCGGGCGGCGCTTACGAAGGTTCTCAGTTCTCTGATCATGGGCCTGCCTTATAGGTCGTTGGGGTTCAGCAACCGCTCAAGGCCACCTGCGGTCGCTCGCCTGCGAAGAAGAACGGCCGCAGGCGCACACCGACGCTGTTACCGATAAACGCTGCCACCAACCACACCCAGCCATGCAGGCTGCCGGAGGCGATGCCGCTGAAGTACGCGCCGATGTTGCAGCCGTAGGCCAGGCGCGAGCCATAGCCCAGCAGCAAACCACCGATCACTGCGGCCACCAGCGAACGTGCCGGGATTTTCAGGCTTGGGGCAAAACGCCCGGCCAGGCCCGCGGCCAACAGCGCGCCGAGAACGATGCCGATGTCCATCACGCTGGTGATGTCTTCCCACACGGGCGCTGCCAGGGCTTTGGCATTGCCCGGCATTTGCCAGAACGCCCAACTGGCCACGTCCACACCCAAGCCGCTGGCCACTTTGGCGCCCCATAGCGCGAACGCCGAGGTAATGCCCCATGGCCGCCCGGCCAGCGCCAGCGTCGCATAGTTAAGCAGCGCCAAACCGATTGCCCCCCACACCAATGGCCAAGGCCCGCGCAGGAAGCGGCGCAGGCCGATGTGCTCGCTGCTCACGCCGGGTTCAAGCTGGCCGTGACGGCCCTTCTCCAAACGCACGGTGACCAGTGCGATGACCGCGAACACGGCCAGGCTCAGAATCATGGCCGGCAACACGCCGAAGCTCTTGACGATGGACACCGCCGGGAACGCCGGCAACGCGAACCACCAATCCACATGGTGCGTGGCAATCAGCGAACCGCAGATAAAAAACAGCAGCGTCACCAGCATGCGCGCATTGCCGCCGCCCACGGTGAACAGCGTGCCGGACGCACAACCGCCGCCCAACTGCATGCCGATACCAAAGATAAACGCCCCGAACACCACCGACACCCCAGCCGGTGCCACCAGCCCGACCACCGGCTGCCCGAACAACGTGCCCGCTCCCAGCGCCGGGAAGAACAGCAACACCGCCACTGCCAGCATGACCATCTGTGCGCGCAAACCGGCGCCGCGTCGATCATTGATAAATACGCGCCAGGCCGACGTGAATCCGAAAGCGGCGTGGTACAGGGTCAAGCCCAATGCGGCGCCGACCACCAGCAACAGCACCTGGCGCGAGCCGACGCTGTTTTGCAGGAATACAGCACCCGCCACCAGGATGATAAAAGCCGCCAACGGCGCGATAGGCTTGCGCGCGGGGGTCAGGGAAAGGGAGGTGCTCATGGGCTTTCTCGGATTTGATCGGGGGGGAAGTTTGGCGGTGAGTATAAACCCTGACAGGGTCGGCCTTTGCAGGAATTCAGACGGCCAGGCAACGCCTGCGAAGGTGGCAACGTTTAGTTTCGCCGGGTGTATTGCTTGAACAAAAAACCTACAGTAACCTCCGCCAAGGCAGCCACCAATGGGTGGCAGGAATGGATTCTGGCCCGCTGTCCGGTGGGCTCTGACAAGGAAGTTAAAGCATGCACACGGCTATCAGTCCGACCATCTATACGCTCGGCCCCGAGGGTACCAATTGCGCCACCGCCGCGCAGTGGTGGCTTGATTCTCGTGAAGCGCGCAATGGCACGCAGCGAATTGTTCTGCATGAGACGCTTGAGCAAGCCTTTGATGAGTTGTCCGGAAAACAGGACGGCTATCTTTTAAGCTGCGCCGCGTACCCCGATTTGCATACGCTGATTTTTACCCGCCTGGGCGATATGGAACTGTGCGACAGCTTCATCATGCCGACCCACTCCATGGTGCTTGCGAGCCGTACCAGCGCCGACCAGATAAAGAGTGTGGCAACCCATCCCGCGCCCCAATCCCTGGTGGCAAGCCACTACCGCAAAGTGTTCGCCAACAGCAATGCCGATGCCGCCGTGCTGTGCAGCACTGGCCAGGCAGATGCGTGCGTGACCACCGTGGTCGCGGCAGACCTGCATGAGCTGAACATCATTGAGGATTTCGGCCAGGTGCCGATGGCCTTTCTGGTCCATTCGCTGAAGCGAGCCGACCATGCAAAAGCCTGATCCGCTGTCGACCCTGGTCAATATCGTCGATGAAGTGCGTGCCCGCCAGGAACTGGATGGCAGCATCAAGGCGCCGAACGTAGCCGACCATGCCCTCATCAACCGCTTGATCACCGAGCTCGACCGGCACGCCGCAATCATCGACGGGCTATCTGCGCCGCTGTTGACGGCGACCCTGGAAGACCTGGGCAACTGGCTGAAGAATGGCCTGGATCAACGGCCTCTATTCGATAAAACTCTCGCCAGTTTCAACACCCCTGCACCCGGCGACGCCTTGTTTCTACTGGCCCCCATGCGCGCGACCAACGGCCCTGACCCCGAAGGCTTTCGGCTGGAGCTGGTCACCGGCTACCGCAGTGAAACCCCTTACCTGGCAAAGGCCGCGCAGTACACCGAGCAGTACGTGGCACCGTTTCAATGCATCAAGCTTGGAGCGGCCTCGAAGGGGTTCCTGCAAGGCAATTGCATAGTGCTGTTTCCAGAGTCCGTGGCGACGGCAGCCAAGGTCGATAAACAAACCTTCGCGCTGTTCTTCTTCAGCAAGTTTCTGCGTATCTACAACGAACAGACACTCGTCGAGGCAGACCGTCTGTTCGGGCGCCAAAGCCCGTTTCTGTTCGGCCAATTGAGCAGCCGCCAGATGTCTGAGCCAGACATGTATGACGCGCGTTGCCTATGGGGTTATTACCATGACTATGCGCACCACACCGGGCCACGCCCGTTGGACAAAAACCTGTACATAAAGCTGAACTGGTTTACCGGCCTGCTGGAAGAAACCAAGTGTGACCTGATTACGGTGCGCCTGGTGCTGGAACACCGTCCGGACTTTTGGCGTGAAATCGCCGAGTTCATTCTGCTCGAGCGCATGTTCCGCTACCCCAAGGGCTCGGACCAACACATGACGTTCGATGCCGGCACCGGGATTTTGCTCTTTGAAATGCTGATCAATGCCAAGGCATTGGTCGAAACCGAGCACGGCCACCTCAGCTTTGACAGCGAGCGTCTTGACCAAAAGCTTGTGTCGATGATTGCCGATATCGAGGCCCTCGAAGCACTCGACGACGAGACCTACCTGGCGGGTGCCAAAGCCTATGTGCAGCAGCATCTGGGCACACCGCAAACCCCACTGGCACGTTTCAATTTCCCGGCCACGCACTACGCACGCCGCGTGCTGGCCGAGTGCCCCCAATGAATGCATTGAAGGTCCGTCTGCTGCTGTTCACCGTGGCCATTCTCGCGTTGTTCTCGATCAGTTGGCTGCTCTCGAAAAACCTGCTCGGTAGCATTTCGGTGATGCATGCCGTTGGGCTCAGGCTGTGGGCCACAACCGCCGCCTTATGGTTGATCGTGGCGTTCGGCACGCGACCGCCGCTGGCATCCAAGCCGCTGCTCGCAAGAATGCCGGGGTTTTTCATCCTGTCGATCCTGGGGTTCTCGCTCTATTTTGTCTGCAGCTTCGGCGCCTTGAAAACGCTGAAAGCCAGCGACCTGACCATGGTCCTGGCGACGATCCCGGGCATTACCTACTTGCTGGGCCTGCTGACACGCAGCCTGGGGTTTTCCTGGCTCAAACTGGCGGGTGTGGTGATCGTCAGTGTCGCGGCGCTGGCGTTCAATACCCACACCGGTGACGTTAGCGCAGTCAGCCCGTCTGGCATTGCGCTGGCCCTGGTCGCGGCGCTTTCCTACGCCGTTTATGGCCTGCTGTCCAAGCGCTACCTCAAGGATTTGCCACTGATCAACTCGCTGGCCTGGGTCACACTGATCGCCGCGGCGTGCTTTGTGCCGCTGTTCATTCTCGACCCCGCGCCCTTGTTGCGCCTGAACCTTGAGGATGCGCTCAAAGTGCTGATCCTGGGGGCTGCCTGCTCGGCGCCGGTGTATGTGTTGTACCAGAAGGTTTTGGCCGAGGGCGGCGTGCTGTATGCCAATGCGATTGGCTTGCTGGCACCGTTCGCCGTGGTCACCGGTGAGTGGTTGATCGGCTCCGGCACGACCTTGGGTGCAGTAAAAATCGTCGCGATGATTGCGGTCATGGTGGGGATCACCCTGTTATTCATGGATGCATCAGGCGCCTCGGGCTGGACGTTCAAGCGTCGTGCCCCAAACCAACAGGTTAGTGAGGAAATACAATGAAAAAGCTGGCGTTGGTTTGCCACCGCAGTGCCAAGTTGTCCTTTGTATTTGAGGCCGCAGAAGCGGCAGGTATTGAACTGGTACTGATTTACGACACGACCGAAAGCGCCCCCGCGCACTTGCCGGCAGTCACGTCGACCTGGCAGCTGCCGGTTTTCGACGAGCCGCAGGTGGCGTTGGAAGCGTTCGCGGCCGGCGTGCAAGAGAGAGGGATTGGCGGGGTGATGACGGTTCGCGAAGAAGCGATCATCTGGACGTCACTGGCGGCGCAAAAAATCGGTACACCTGGCATCGATCCGCATGTGGCGGCGCTGGCCCGCAACAAGTACCTGATGCGCCAGGCCTTTGCCGAAGCAGGCTTGAGATCGCCGGGCTTTTGCTACATTGATAACCCGCACGACCTGTCGCAAACCCGCGCCCTGGGGTTGCCACTGGTGATCAAGCCGCTCTCCGGCTGGTCGAGCACCGGTGTGATGCTGGCCAAAACGGCCGAAGAGCTTCCCGCCCTGGTCAACGCGGTCTGGGAGGTCCAGAGCAAGGACCTGGCTCGTTTCTATGACCAGGACAAAGCCGCAGGCCTGGTTGTTGAACAGTATTTGCCGGGTAAAGAATTCGTTGTGGAGTGCTTTGTTGATATCGAAGGGGTGCATGTCCTGGCAGTGGGCGACAAGGGCCAACCCGAAGGGCCCTGGTTTGAAGAAACGATCTACCGCCAGCGTCGAGATATCGACGACCCTTTGATCATGGCCCTGTGTGAGACCGCGCGCGCCGGGGTCAAGGCACTGGGCATTACCATGGGCGCCGCCCATGTGGAGCTGCGCCTGGATGCCAACCAGCAAGCGTATGTGATTGAAATCGGCGCACGCATAGGGGGCTCGGGGGTCTCGCACTTTGTGGTGGAACAGAGCACCGGCGTGTCGTTCGCCGCACTGTGCATGAAGGCCGCCCTGGGTTTGCCCACCCCGGCACTGCCCGATGTGCTGCCGGCCGCCAGAGTGGCAGCAAACTACATCATTCCTCTGCGCGGCGATGGCCGTTTCAACGGTTTCAGCGGGCTGGAAAAGGTCGCGGAGCACCCTGAAACCGCCCGGATCGTGACTTTTTTCGAGGCAGGGCATCTTTCACCACCCCCTCCCGCGTTTGGCGGCTACCCAGGGTTCATCTTCTCGGTACATGCCTCGGATGAGGCGGCGAGCGCTTACCACCAATGGCTTGATGCTTCCTTGAGCATCAACTGGAACCAATAAATACCACCCGTAGCCGGGTTCGGGAGTCGTGATATGGAACATCCGCAACTGGATTGGAATAACCTGGGTTTCAGCTACAGGAAAACCGACCTTCGTTACATCGCACATTGGCGTGACGGTCAGTGGCAGGAAGGTGCACTGACCGAAGATAACCAGCTGCATATCAGCGAAGGCTCAACCGCGTTGCATTATGGCCAGCAGTGTTTTGAGGGGATGAAGGCCTACCGTTGCAAGGATGGTTCGATCAACCTGTTTCGCCCCGATCAGAATGCTGCCCGTATGCAGCGCAGTTGCTCACGGCTGCTGATGCCGCCCGTCTCGACCGCGCAATTCATTGATGCCTGCAAGCAGGTGATCAAGGCCAACGAACGCTTCCTGCCGCCCTACGGAACAGGCAGCTCGCTGTATCTACGACCTTTCGTCATCGGTGTGGGCGATAACATCGGTGTGCGTACCGCGCCGGAGTTTATCTTCTGCGTGTTTTGCATCCCGGTCGGCGCGTTGTTCAAAGGCGTGTTGCAACCGAGCAACTTCATCATTTCGGACTACGACCGCGCCGCCCCCAATGGCACCGGCGCCGCCAAGGTCGGCGGAAACTACGCGGCCAGCCTGCTACCCGGTACCGAGGCACGGCAGGCGGGTTTTGCCGACTGCATTTACCTCGACCCGCTGACCCATAAAAAAATCGAAGAAGTCGGCTCGGCGAATTTCTTTGCCATCACCCATGACAACACCTTTGTGACCCCGCGTTCGCCTTCAGTATTGCCTGGCATCACCCGCGCCTCGTTGATCGAGCTTGCGCAAAGCCGTCTGGGGCTCAAGGCGGTGGAAGAGGATGTGTATATCGACAACCTGGCGGCTTACAAGGAAGCCGGCGCGTGCGGCACCGCAGCGGTTATCACACCGATTGGCGGTATCCGCTACAACGATCACCTGCATGTATTCCACAGTGAACATGAAGCCGGCCCGATGACCCAACGTTTGTTCAATGAGTTGACGGGCATCCAGAACGGCGACGTTGAAGCGCCGGCAGGCTGGATCGAAAAAGTCTAAAGCCCTGAGGCGCTCGCTGTGCCGACACCCCGTGGGTGTCAGTACAGCGGGCCGATCAAGCGTCAGTCAGACCGGCCGAAAGGGCTCATGTCCGCCCCACTGAACCGGTAACCGGCAAGTTGCCAAGCAACTTGAGCCCGGTGCTTTTCACAAAGGTGTCGTAGTCCATCGGCTTCTGGATACGGGTTTCGGCGTTGGGCAGCACATAGGCCCAGGCACGTTTGGACGAAGCGTCGTACACCAGCTTGAACAGGCGTGTCGGCACCCACACCTTGTTGTCGCCGATGGTGCTGTAGCCGGCATCAAACAACGGGCCGGTGAACACAAACACATTACCGCCTGCACGTACCGCGAACTTGCGCACGTCGGCCTCAACCTTGCTCCAGATCTTGCGGTTATTGGTGGGGTCTTGCGGCACCATGTTCGACAAGGCGAAAGACTGCGCCATGGCATTTGCACTTGGCGCATCGGCGGCTGGGGACTGGTGGCCGCGGTCCACCGCCGGGTGCTGGCTGCGGTAGTCGCTCAGCTCGGCGCGGGCACCTTTGGGAATGCGCGGATCGGGATAAAACTGGTTGGTGCGCTCTTCACCCTTGGCGTCTTTCAACTGTGCGGCGTTCAAACGCTCGACCACCACCAAAGGCGTCTTGCTGGTTTGCGAGTAGAGCACCGCAAAGTGATCCGAACACAGCGCCATGGGTTTCATCGAGGCGGGTACGGTGGCCGTGTTGATCGGCGTGGCGCCAGGAAACAGGTCCGCGCAGCCGTCGAAGGAGAGCTGTTTTTCTTGACGGGAATAGAGACCAAGGGCCGCGCTTTGGCTGATGGAGCTTGAGCGCGAAGTGTGTTCATGGGCCGGTGGTTTGATCAGGTCCAGCAGGCTGCGGGCCTGCGCGCCGGGCGAGAGCAGAACACACGCCGACAGGCCGACTGCAATAATGCGTAAGTGCATGTTTTATATCTTAAAGTGAGGAGCCTAATGGACCCTCACTTTAAACTTTAGTGCGACGCCTGACGGATCGAATTCCAGGCCACCTGCGCCAGGCTCCCCACCTCGTTAAAGCACGCCAGCGCTTCACGCAGGATGCTGCGCCTGCCGGGGAAGCAACTTGCCGAACTGGCAGGCGGCACCATGACCGTGAAGCTCGCTTAGCGCCTAGTGCCCCGCCACCGCTGGCCCATCGGCTGACCGCCGTCCCGGTTTGAAGCCATGGGCATGCGCCGTGCAGGCAATCACCAACGCCACCAGCAGCAACAGCGCCATTGCCCATGGAAATGAGGCGGCGCCCCACGTCTCCAGCAACACGCCACCGACCACGCCGCTGGCCGCAATGGCGCTGTTCCACGCCACCACGTTCAGCGACAGCGCCACGTCCGCGCCCTCTCCAGCGGCATCGGCCAACGCGGTTTGCAGCAGTGTCGCGGCGCCACCAAAACTCAGGCCCCACACGGCCACGCCGAGGTAGATCACCTGCGGCACGCTACCCAAAAAGCCGAACACCAGGGTTACCGCCGCAAACGTCACCAGGCTTGCCAGCACGGTCTTGCGCAACAGCGGTTCGACCAGTTTGGCCGTCAACCAGATCCCCAGCAGCGCGGCAATGCCGAACACCAGCAAGACTAAATCCACACGTTCAGCCAAGCCTGCACGCGCCACAAACGGAGCAATGTAGGTGTACAAAATGTTGTGCGCCAACATCCAACTGATCACCACCGCCAGCACCGGCCGCACGCCGGGCGTGGTCAGCACTTGGCCCAGGGACAGCCGCTGGTGCGCAGGCTGCGGTGGATAGTCCGGGACTTTCACCAGCACCCACACGATCAGCAGCAGCGTCAGCGCCGACATCAGGCCGAACGTCGTACGCCAGCCCACCAGGCTGCCCAGCCAAGTGCCCAGCGGCACACCCAGCGACAACGCAATCGGCGTACCCACCATGGCCAGTGCCAGCGCCCGGCCCTGTTGATGCGGCGCAACCATGCGCCGGGCATAACCGGCCAGCAGGCTCCAGGCCAGCCCTGCCGCCACGCCGGCAAAGAACCGCGCCACCAGGGTTACGCCGTACTGGGACGACAGCGCGGTGATGGAGTTAAACAGCAGAAAGCCGACGATAGTCAGCAGCAACACGTTGCGCCGCCGCCAGCCACGGGTGGCAATGGTCATGGGAATCACCGCCAGCACCGACCCCAGCGCGTAGGCCGTGACCATCTGCCCGGCCATCGACGGCGAAATCGCCAGGCCGTCGCTGATCAACGGCAACAGCCCGGCGGGCAGGGTTTCGGTGACGATGCAGATAAAGCCGGTCATGGCCAGGGCGAGCAAGGCGCCAATGGGCAGCCGGTCGGAGCCGCGGATAAGCTGAGTGAGGGTGTCATGGGAGACTCCTTGAGATGACTTGGATACTGATCGATATAAATGTTGCGTGCACACACAGCTCGTTGTCAACGACTTATGTATCGACTAGTATTTATCTCGCTTACCCAGAGGATTCCCCACATGGCACAAATGGGCCGCCCGCGTAATTTCGACCGAGACCAGGCCGTGGAACAGGCCATGCACCTGTTTTGGCAGCACGGTTACGACGCCACCTCCCTCGCCCAGCTCAAGGCCGGGTTGGGTGGCGGTATCTCCGCGCCGAGTTTTTACGCCGCATTCGGCTCCAAAGAAGCGCTGTTCGATGAATGCGTGCAGCGTTATCTGGCCACCTACGCCCAGGTCACCGAATGCCTGTGGGATGAGGCTTTGCCCCCGCGTAAGGCCATCGAAACCGCGCTGCGCCAGTCGGCGCGCATGCAGTGTGAAGACGGGCACCCCAAAGGCTGCATGGTGGCGCTGGGCGTGATGAGCGCACCCAGCCCGGAGAACGCGCGGGTCGCGGACGCGCTGACGCAATCGCGCGTGCGCACCCGGGCCGGGATTGTGGCCTGCATTGAGCGCGGGATACGTCTTGGGCAATTGCCGGGCACCACGCAGGCAGCGTCGATGGCGACGGTATTTGACAGTTTCTTGCAGGGCGTTTCGATTCTGGCGCGCGATAACGTGCCGTTTAAGGATATCGACGCGGCGATCAGCCAACTCCTGCTGACATGGGACATTACGGCCGCTACCGCGTCGCCCATTCGTCCCGACATGCCAGCAAAAAGTCCACAAACGCCCGTACCCGATGCGGCACATAGCGCCCATGGGGATACAGCAAGGTGAAGGGCCGTGAACGCCCGCCAAACGGCTTCAGCACTTCAACCAGGCTGCCGTCGGCCAATTCACGCTCAACGATAAACTTGTAGGTCTGAAACAACCCCGCGCCGTGTTTGGCCAGGGTTACGCCGCCCAGCACATCATGGGCAATGCTGTAACCGGCCTCTCCGGCAAACTCCTGCTCCTGGCCTTGCAGCTGGAACAGCCAGGGGATGCGCCGGCCGTTGCTGGGTAATTCAAATTGAATGCACTCATGCAATGGCAGATCGTCCAGCGTCTGCGGCGTACCGGCGCGCTGCAAGTATGCTGGTGCGGCGACAACCACCAGCTCGGCATCTTCCAGCAGCCGCGCGATCAGCGACGAATCCGGCTGGGCGCGCACGCGAATGGCCAGGTCATAACCTTCGGCAACGAAGTCGATATTGCGGTTGCTGATGTGGATATCCACAGTGACTTGCGGGTACTGCGCACGGAACCTGGGCAGCAGCGGCAGCAAGCGGTGATGCGCGTAGGTGGTCGGCACACTGATGCGCAAGCGCCCGGACGGCACCGCCTGCGCGCCCATCACCTGTTGCTGGGCCTCCACCAGTTGCGTCAGCGCCTGGCGGCACTGCTCGTAAAATGTGCGGCCGCTGTCGGTGAGGCGAATGCTGCGCGTGGTGCGCACAAACAAGCGCGAGCCCAGGCGTTCTTCCAGGCGCGAAATACTGCGGCTGACGGCGGCCGGGGTAACGCCCGCAGCCTGCGCAGCAGCGGTAAAACTGCCGGCCTCGACAGCGAGGCAGAACAGTTCGATGCTGCCCAGCTGCAAATCTTCGAAATGGCGTTTCATGATTGATTACATCGGCTCACTATCCGACGTCATTCTTACCAGCCTCTTGGCCTTTAATACAGCGCGCCGGGCGAGAATGAGTCATCGGCCTTCCTTGTGTCCGGCAGGTTAACGCACGATGGCGGCGGCACTGAATGCGTGGATCTTGTCGACGATCTGGCGTGATGCCGTCCGGATTGCCGTGGTGGTATTGCCGGCAATGTGCGGCGTCAATTGCGCATTGGCAATAGCGGTCAATGGCGAGTCGAAGCGGTCTTTCTCCAGGGCAAAGGTATCGATGGCCACCGCTTTGATATGCCTGGGAAACTCGCCCATGAAGGCGGCCAACTGGTGTTCGTCGACGATCCCGCCGCGCGCGGTATTGATGAGGATTGAGCCCTGGCGCATCTGCCGGAACTCGGCAGTGCCGAACAAGCCTCGGGTTTGCGGGGTGAGCGGTACGTGGATCGAGACGATGTCCGCCTCGGCCAATAACGGTTCAAGACCCGCCCGTCGTTCAAGCCCAAGGCTGCGCGCCACCGCTTCGGTAAAGCGTTCGGACCCGGTGGCGATCACCTTGATGCCCAGCGCCGCAGCCTTGCGCGCCACCTGCCGGGCAATGCTGCCGGTGCCCACCAGCCCAAGCGTCAGTTCGGCGTATTCGCAGGCAGGTGCCAAGGTGCCTTTTGCCCAATGGCCGTTGTGCGTTTCGGCGTTGTAGTCATCCAGGTCGCGCGACAGATACAGCGCCTGGGCCACGACGTATTCGGCAACAGCGGCCGCGTTGGAACCCGGCGTGTTAAGGATCGCCACGCCACACTGCTCGCACGCCAGCCGGTCAATATGATTGACCCCTGTGCCAGCCTGGGCAATGGCGCGCAGTGGCGTGGCCAACGCTGGCGAGGTGGCAGCGCGGATCAGGCCGGCGCCCAAGGGGATGTTCAGGCGCGTCTTGAACACGCTGTAGCCCCCGGCCTGACTCACGGCGGCAATAAAGCCAGGCTCGTCATGACAGTTGATCTCGGTATAGTGAATGCGCGCGCCGTAGTGCTGCCGAATGCGCTCTTTGTCCGCGAAATAATACAGGTTGAGGGTGACACCCAGACCCAGCTCAAGAAAGCGATCGACTTCCTCAAACAGTAACGGCGGCCCGGGGGCATCCAGTATCAGGGTGGTGAATGCCATACAGTTGATTCTCCTGGAGGGTAGCGCCTGCCGATACCCAGGTTGCCCTGGGGATAGGGGTTAATTGATCGTTCCCACGCTCCGCGTGGGAATGCCGCCCCGGACGCTCTGCTTCCAGCGCTTGAAGGCGTGACGCGGAGCGTCACCGGATGCATTCCCACGCAGAGCGTGGGAACGATCACTGTGAAAAAAGCCAACACGGTGCTGATCACGCGCCACTATACCTTCACCAAGCCGGATGCCCTGTGCTCCCCGCAAGATTTCGCGGCGATGAAGCCGGCGATTGAAGGCATGGTCAATGACTTGAAAAGCCAGATCATTGTGCAGGCGATGTAAGCTACTGAGAGCTAGTAACGGGCGCTGCCTGCCAGTGGGCGAGCGTGAACGACGAACACCGTCACTTGTGGCGAGCAGGCTTGCCCTGCGTTGGGCTGCGCAGCGGCCCTGGCCCCTTCCAGCTGACTCACCGCGTCACCCGAATTGGGGCGGCTTCGCCACCCAACGCAGGGCAAGCCTGCTCGCCACGGTGAAGGTGTCCAGCCTTAACCGATGGGCGTTGCCTGGCCCCTAGAACTTCGCCTGCACGCCCACGCGCAACGTGCGCCCCGGCGCCGGCATGAAGCTTTGCGCCAGCGGGTCCAGGTAGTAGCGGTCGGTGACGTTCTGCAGCGATACATTCAGGCTCGCGTCCTCCTGCAACTTATAGTTGAGGAACAGATCCACCAGTGCCACTTCGCGGTAGTTCAGTTGCGGCGTGGTGGCGCCGGTCTGCCAGGGTTTGTCGGCGGTGACGGTGGGGCCGCTGGTGTAGGTAATACGTGTGCCGAGCGTAAGGCTTTGGTCAAAGAAGCGCAGGCCAGTGGTCAGGTTGCCAGCAAGCCGGGGTGGGTTCTGGGTGTTGGTGTAGGAACCCATGAAGCTGCCCGGCGTGCAGTTCGGGGTGTCGGCGGTTTTCTGGTAGCTGTTGCTGGTAGCACGCAGTGTGGCGGCGAAGGCCGCGTCGCAGGTTTCGGTTTTCAAGTAGTAGGTGGACGACAGGTCGGCGAACACGCGCCCGGCATCGTAGCGGGCTTGCAGTTCCAGCCCGCTGGTCTTGTAGCTGTCGGTGTTGCTGAAACGCATCTGGCCCCAGGTGCCTGGGCTTGGGTCGTAGTAGCGGGTGATGTAGTTCTTGATGGTGTTGTTGAAGTAGGCGAGCTTGATCGCCGCCGCGTCATCCTCGACCAACAGCCCTTTGCGCAACGTGCTGGCGCCGACCTCCCAGTTGCTTGAGCGCTCGGGTTTCAAGCCCTTGCCGGGCAGGGTTTGCAGCACGCCCTGGCTGGTTTCAAACAACGAGGGCATGCGAAACCCCTGGGTGTAGGAGGCATACACAAAGGTGTCCGGCAGCACTTCGATATTGATGCCCAGCGCCGGCGAAAATGCCCCGCCGCTGTTGCTGGCCTTGCCGGAATAGTCATAGCCGCTCACCACGTCACCGACCTGGGACGGGTAAACCGTCGAATCGATCACGCCAAAGTCGTTGTAGCGCACGCCTTCGAAGGGGAAGTTGGTGTTCTGGAACACGATGCCGTTGTTCAGGCGCGGATCAGTGGCGTTGGTGTACTCGCCGTTCTGGTCCGGGAACCACATCATGTTGCCGGAATTGTTGCCGTTGTAGACGCGCAGGTAGCGCAGGTCACGCTCCTCCCGTCGCGCGGTGGCATTGGCAATATGGTCTTTGCTGCGGTAGTGGGTATAACGGCCGCCGCCCCATAAGGTCAGACGGTCCACCGGTTTGTATTCGAGTTTGCCATTGAAGCTGTATTCCTGCCGCGAGCCTTCGCGCAGCATGCGGTTGGCGTTGATATCGTGCTGGGTGGTGGCGACGCCTTTTTGCGGGCGCAGTTCTTCGAGCTGGAACGAGCTGCCGAGGTCGAGCTTCAGATCACCGTAGTCGGTCGCCCAGCGTGAGGTGTTGGCCAGCCCGCCGCCGATGCGCTGGTTTGCCTGGCGGCTCCAGGCGCGGTCGGAGCGATAAGCCTGGGACGCAGGTGCGGCCACCGAGGTGAGCTGGCTGGTTTGGGCGTCGGTCATCCACAGGTCGGCGGTCAGGTCCACCAGCGGGTTGCCCGAGGGCAGGTAGTTGTAGCGAGCGGTGTAGGTGTCGATCCTGGTATGGCCCAGCGGGTACTGATAGATGCCGCCGGTGCCGAAACGGAAGATATCCGACGGCATGATCTCGCCAATGCGCCCGTCATAACGACGATAGCCCAGGTCGAAGGTATGGCCGTCCGCCGGGCGCAGGGTGGTCTTGAGCAGGAACGACTCAGTCTTCGCTGAGGAGTTGAGCACTTCTTCGCCGGCGTTGTAGGTGGTGGCGACGCTGGTGTCTTCATCGCCCCAACGGTTGTAGGTGCGGTAGCGGTCCTGGCCTTTTTTACCGGCAAAATAATTGCCCTGGTTGCGCTTGGCG
This sequence comes from Pseudomonas sp. B19125, assembly GCF_044218855.1. NCBI lineage: Bacteria > Pseudomonadati > Pseudomonadota > Gammaproteobacteria > Pseudomonadales > Pseudomonadaceae > Pseudomonas > Pseudomonas sp. B19125. The sequence continues at coordinate 2,515,890 of NZ_CP162589.1, read as the reverse complement.
TAGGCCGCCACCACGTCGAAAAACTCATGGGTGTAGGCAAACGCGGCGCTGCCGGCTTCGGCCTGCGAGCCGAACAGCCCGCCGCGGCTCTGGTGCGGCTCAGCATACAGGTCCTGGGTTTTGGAGTGCGGGTCGCGGGAAGCCGGGGCGACGCCGTTGTTCCAAACATCGCCCTTGAGGCGCAGGCCGATGTTCTGGCCGTCCTTGAGGATGTCGCCAACGCCCAGCGTGCGCATTTTTACCGTGCCGCCAATGGCGCTGGAGGTCAGGCTGGGGCCTTTGTCGATGGTGATGTCGCTGATCAAGTCCGGGTCGATATAACTGCGCTGCTGAGTACCGGCATAGCCGCGATACACATCCAGCGCCTGCTGCGAGCCGTCCACCGTGACCGCCACCCGGCTCTGGCCCTGGATGCCACGAATGTTCACATCCAGCCCGCCGCCATTGCGGCTGTCGCCCACCTGCACGCCGGGCTGGCCCTTGAGCACATCACCCACCGACACCACGCCAAAACGCTGCATGTCTTCGCCGGAGATATACACCGACGAACGCGGCGCGCGGTAGACCTCCTCTTCGTCGAGATTTTCGCCCGTCACTTTTTGCGTCGGCAACTGCACGGCCTCCTGGCGCAGGCGCAACACATAGCCGCCATCGGCCTGGCGCTGATAGTCGAGGCCGGTGCCCGAGAGCACCTGGGCCAGGCCGTTCTCAGTGTTGAATTCGCCCTGCAGCCCCTGGCTTTTCCTGCCCGCAGTGAGCAGCGAACTGCTCGCCATGCTGATCCCGGCTTCGGCACCAAAGCGCGACAGCACCTGGTCCAGCGGCCCGGCGCTGATGCTGTACGGGCGTTCACCGACGGCCAATACCAGCTCACCGCACAACGGTTGCAGGCCGAGAAACAACAAGCTGAACGTATGACGACGCAAGACACTAACGGGGGAAATCATGCAAGGCTCCTAGGGATCGAAACCCACCTGTGCCGGTGGGTAATACCTAAAGGCCAAGCCAGATCGAAAAAACTATCGCGTCGGCGAAAAAAAACTTTACGCGGGCACCACCGTCACCCAATAACGGTTTCTTCGCTCGATGCGCACCGGCAAGGTTTTGGCCACCAGGGCCAGCGCGGCATCGGTGTCGTCCAACTGGAAACTGCCGGTGATGCGCAGCGCCGCCACCGCTTCACTGCAACGCAGCAAGCCTGGACGATAGCGCGAGAGTTCGGCGATCAATTGATCCAGGCGCATGCGTTCGGCAGGCAGGATGCCGTGCATCCAGGCCTGGGCCAGCAACAAGTCAACCGGGCTTGGGCGCCCGATTGCGTAGTCGTCAACGTTTATCTGCCAGCCAGCCTGCAACGGCACGGGCGTCGGCTGATGCCGCGCACTCACTTGCACCCGCCCGCGCAAAACAGTCACCTGCGTGCTCTGATGATCATGGCGCACCAACAGGTTGGCACCCTGGCTATAAAGCAGCGCGTTCGGGGTTTGCAGTTGTAACGAGGCAGACCCCGCTGGCGTATCGAGTGCCAGCTCGCCCTCGACCAACTGCACACTGCGTTGGCCTACGCTCACGTCCAAGTTGACCGCACTGGCGGTGTTCAGCCACAGCGAACTGCCGTCCGCCAGGGTCCAGTGTCGGCGTTCGCCAGTGCGGGTGCGATAACTCGCCAGCGCCGCGCGTACACGCGTGGAGTCCGCACCTTGCCAGGCAACGCCGCCGAGCAGCCCCAGCGCCAACAGGCACTTGAGCACCTGACGACGGCGATGAGGATCGGTCCCGGCCGCCTGCAATGCCTGGCGTGCCGTGACGTCGGCCAACACATTGGCGCCTGGTTGCAACAACAGCGGCAAGCTGCTGACCCGCTGCCAGGCGTACTCATGCGCAGGGTTGGCCTGACGCCATTGCTGCAAAGCCTGATGGTCGGCGGCATTCATCAAGCCAGACTGCAGACGCACCAGCCACTCGATGGCACTGTCGCGCACTTGCGGGTCAACCGCCACACTGCTCATTCAAACCGGCTCGCATAGCAGACACTGAATGCCTTACCCATGGCGCGCTGCACCTGGGCCACCGTCAGGCTTAATTGTTTGGCGATCTGCGGATAGGTCAGGCCATCGAGCTGCGACAAGAAGAAAATCTGCCGCACCCGCCCCGACAAACCGACCAGCAGCGAATCCAGCTGCAACAGCGTTTCGATCATCAGATGCCGGTCTTCCGGCGAAGGCTCCTCGGCCACCGGCCGCGCCGCCAGTGCTTGCAGATAAGCGCGTTCGATGGCTTGGCGACGCCAGCGGTTGATCAGCAAGCCGTTGGCGATGGTGGCCAGAAATGCCATGGGCTGGCGTAATGCACGCACGTCCTCTTGGGAGCGCAGCACGCGGATAAAGGTGTCATGTGCGAGGTCTTCGGCATCGGCCGTATGCCCCAGCCGCCGATGCAACCAGCCTCGGAGCCAGCTGTGGTGATTGGCGTACAGCTGGGCGACGGGCGAGGGGGTGCTGTCGTGCTGCATTTCAGACCCACACTAATGATAATGTTTCTCATTTTATGGTCTGAGGAGAGGGGTTGTATAGAGGAAAAGTTGCGACGATCAGCCAAATCCAATGGCAAAAAAGCCTGCATTTCTGCAGGCTTTTCTCTATCTGGCTCCACGACCTGCAACGGAGCCACGAAAAACGTGCTGCAGACACTGAATCAATGCACCGCGTGACTATCAGCTATCGAGCAACCTTTATGCCTCACTTAACTTCCTGACCAACGTAGCCGCCATTAGCTTCAACGTTCTCTTGCTCACAGGCGCATCTCACTAACGCCTAAAGATGATTGATTTTGCGAAATCTGCATACTTATAAAACCAACTCAACGCGAACAAAATCGAGAATGGCATTCCAAACCATACAAATACCACATCAAATTCCACCTCAAACCCTGCGGAAATAAACAGGACTGGCAACAATGCCAGCAGGCAGCCTATGGAAAGCATTACGACTAAAATACCCGCCGCCATTATCGCCGAAGACATCAACTTACTTACCGTCACCCTTAGCCTCCTCGTAAAAGCCATAGCCTTTATAACCCACTCCGCCGACATACACACCCAGCGCAGTACCAAATGGCGTTTTCGTACCTAACAGCGGAATGATAAAATTATTATCCATCTTCGGAACCAAAACCCCGAAGATCGAACCCTTCCTCAACCCATCCGAAGCCCCCATCACGAGAGGGACTTTCCCAAAGCCAGCACCGGCGGAAAGTAACGTATCCGCCCCTTGGTAGACCAATGGACCATAGCCACCTGGAATCAAGTCAAACGCCGACTTAACAGGGTTGTAGCTCTTAGGCTCATCCCCCCAGAAATGGTTGTACATCCCCGTGGTTCCTTCCAAGACATTACCTGCTCCAAACGCACTCATGGGAGCGCCCACGAAGCAGCCCGCAGCAGTGGCGCATAGCGTAACGCCTGCACTCACGGTCATGCCACCCAACCCCGCTGTGACTGCACTTTTTCCGACTGGGATTACATCGGACGTTGTTCCGTCAGCCAGACGATCAAAAAAACTATAGTTAAACAGCCCTTTTTCTTGCTGCACTTGCGCCCACGTAAGTTCATTACTGAGTCCAGCCATATCTGACTCCGTAAGGTATTTATTACGGTACTCTTCGCCGCCTCGTTCAAACTCCGCCCAGCATTTCGTCAGAAAACAGGTCGCTTTTTCGAGATTTTCTTTTTTGAAATCTCCTTTTTCAGTCTCTTGCTGTATAGCGTCAATTTCATCTTTATGTGCAGAACGATTGTAGAGGGTAGCATTTTTCGCAATCCATCCACCTTTCTCGATGGACTTCGCATCAGCATCTTTTTGCGAAGCTGCCGCCAGAACACCGACTATTTGAGAACTCATAGCTAGCAGATTCTTATCACCGCTAACCAACGAATCCAAGTGAACTACAGCCGCTTCGTTAATACCCGCCGCCAGCGCGCCGGTCTTGAAGTCTCCACCGGTGGCCTGGGCAAGTAACCCACCGACCATCGCATGCACCAATATCTTCGGCGGGTAGCCATCAGTCAGTTTGCCCTTGGTGTAATCCCCCACAGCATTGAAGCTTGCCGCTGCCAACGTGTTGAACAAAGCGCCTTTGAGTGCATCACCAAAGTCACCACCTTGCCCGAGCGCTTTGCTCAGCAGCGTCGACGTGCCGTTCTGCAAGGCTTGGTTCGCCGCAAACTGCCCAACGCCGGTCCAGGTGTTGAGGGCTGGCGAAGTGATAACAGCTCCCGTGCCTGGATTGGTCTGCGTGCCTGTCCAACCATCGAAAAGACCCGCCGTCAGGCCTGCCGTTACACCCGATATCACGTAGCCCTTCATTGCATCCGACGAGGTGACGTCCTTGAACACCGCCCCAAGATTGCCCCGGTTATTGATAACGCTGACGCTTGCATTAGTCGCTGCACTTGAAGCAACCGCACCCACCGCCGCTCCCGTAGCACCACCACCCGCCGCAGCCGCAGCCATCGGCCCTACGACCGCAGCCATCACGATCGCGATAATGATCTGCGACGCAGGACCAAGCCCGGAATTGCTGTATTTGAAGCTGTCGTGGATCTCCTTGACTTGATGCCAATCTACATCGCCACGCTTTTCCGCTTCCTTTATCCATGCCAATTGCGGGTCAGCTTTGACCATTGCATCAATGGACTGACTAACGGTTTGCTGATTGACCTGCGTCACATCAATTTTCAAACCATCCACCGCTTTGATCGCAATAGCGCCTGCAGCGGCCATTTGCGTTTGACGCACGGTTTCGTCGGTATTGCCTTTGCCTTTGGATGACACCCAAAAAGCGTTGTTATTGGACTTCTCGTGGCTTTCCTGATGAAGGTCCTTCACACCTTCGAACGTCACACTACCGCCACTGGCAATGGTCAGATCATTGCCACTTTCCAACTTCGCCGCCTGGTACTTCTGGTCACCCTGGCTTTGAATCGTAAGGTCGCCACCGGTTTTTATTTCACTGCCGATGTTGGTGACTTTAGTCACTTCGTCACGCTGGGTTTTCTTAGAGCCCCAACTCCCCTTCTTCTTCATGTCATACAGCGAATAATCGCTGTCTTCAGCCGACAGCAAGCCCAGGTTGCCGCCCGCGACCAGATAAGCCTCATCCCCCGCACTAATGCGGCTGGCGGTCATTAGCAGGTCCTTACCCGCACCAAGCGTTACATCCCCACCCGCATTCAGCGTGGTCGACACCTGGCTCACATGATCTTCCTGACGCTTCTCCTTTTTGCTCTTTCTAGAGGAATGTTCCTCATCCGCCGCCGAAGCCAGAATCAAATCAGCGCCTGCACTCATGCTGATATCGCGTTTCGCATCGATTTGGCTGGCAATCGCCGTGATATCCCGGCCCGCCTTCACGTTGATATCGCGCCCCGCCTCAACGCTTGAGCCATGTTGCGTGGCGCTGCTCGTTTGCAGACGCTTGCCCATGTCCATCGCGTTTTGCTCTTCGGCGGACACGAAGCTCACATCGCGCCCGGCGACGATCGTCATGTCACGACCGCTTTGCAAACCACTGCCTGCGCTGGTTACGTTTTGCCCCGCCTTGATACTCAGATCATTCGCCGCCTCAACCCGCGCAGCGCTATCCACATAATCGCGATGCTGCGAGTACCCTGCCCCTTTGTCATCCCAACCGGTCACGCTGCGTTCGTTGATCACATCGCCATTAATGGCGGTCAACGTCACATCACGCCCTTTGATGATGCCTCCGGCTTTGTTGACGATATTGTTGCCCGCCAGCAGGTCCAGGCGGTTGCCTGCTTCGATCAGCCCGCTGTTGGTCATGTCGTTGGCGGCCTTGGCCGACAGGTTGTTGGTGGCCCGCAGGGTGCCGGCGTTAACCAGGTTTTCGCCGGCAATCAGGTTCAGGTCGTTACCCGCGATCAAGGCTCCGGTGGGTGCAAGACGGTTGTTGGCCTGGGCCAGATACAGCACCGGCACCAGGACTTTTTCACCGTTCACTTCGTGCTCTTCCAGCCACACGATGTCATGCGTCAACGCCGCGACCTGTTGCGAGGTGAGGCTGACGCCCATCGACAGGTTCAGTTGCTGCTTGCTGCTGATGGCATTGTCCATCAGGTACTTGAACAGTTTTTCGTCGGTGGTCTGGCCGTCGATAAAGCGTTGGCCGGTGCGTGCTTGCACGGCCTGCTGAATCAAGCGCTGTTCGTAGAGGCCATCGCCCAGGCGCTTCCAGCTTTCGTCCGGGTTGTAGCCCACGCCTTGCAGCAGGTAGTCCGAGCTCATGAATTGCTTGAGGTCGGTGAGTACCGGGTTGGTTTCGATCAGGTATTTGTGCGGTTGCGATACGGCACGACTTTCCGGCAGGCCCTGGACGCGGCTGATGGTTTGGCTGGCCAATGCCGTGGGTTGGCTGACCTGCGGTGGCTGTACGTTACCGACAACGGGTACGTCGTGGGCCGCCGGGGTAAGGCCCGGCAGTTGGGTATCCGGCGGTGCGATCGCAGCAACGTCTGCACTGCGTGCAACGGTCGACAAGCCCGGCACACGCAGATCAGGGAGAGCCCCGTCAGATGACGTATGCACAACCCTATCGCCTGGCGTTACGGCAGGCAGGTCGATGCCCGGCCGCGAACCATCGACCGCAGGCTGGGGGACACCCGTAGGATTGCGGGCGTCAATGCCATCGACGCGGGTGATGTCTACGCCACTGGTGCGACCCGGTGGCAGGGGCTGCACATCGGCGCTGCCCACGGCGCCGGTATCAATGGCACTGGCAACCGCGTTGACGACACCGGCTTCACGAGCAGCCACGGCAACTTGGCGCGTGTTGGTGGTCACTTGCGCCGCGCCACCCACCTGAATCACACGTTCGTGGGCGCCAGGCAGGGCTTGTTGGCGTTGGCTTGGGTCCAGGCTGGCGCTGCCCAGCGTCCAATCCTGATTACCAGCACCTGCCTGCCCCGTAGTGCCACTTTGGCCACTTAAACGAAACAATCCGTTCTGCCCGCTGGGCAAACCGAAGCCCGGCAGGGTCAAGGGGTTGACCTGCTGTTGGGCAAGGTCGGGCGGCAATTGTGCATTGAGCACTACCACCCGGGTTTTGTTGGCGCCTACGCCGGTGTCCAGCGAACGGCCATCAACCGCCAGCGCGGTCTTGATCACGTTGATGTTGTTGATGCTTTTACTGGCGGTGAGCGCAGCGTTGCCACCGGCCTGAATAATCGCCGGGGCCACCACCTGGGTGCCGCCTTGTACCGCGATGGGCTGGTTGATGCCGGGAAACAGCGACGGGCTGAACCGCGTCATCAAGGCCGCAAACGCCGCCTCATCCACCGGCGAACCCTGCGGGTGCGCACGGTTATAGGCCTGCACCGCGGCGACCATCTGGTTGTATTGGCCTTTGGAGATTTTGGTAATGCCGCCGTACTCCTGGCTCTGGGAGCCGGAACCACCGGTGGCCGCCAGGTTCAGAATGTTCTCGCCGCTGATCGACAGATCGTTAGCAGCCGACACCACGCTATAGCGGTTGGTGAAGTTCTGACCGGTAATCACCATGTTGCGCCCCGAACTGATCGTGGCGGAAGGCGAGTTCGCTTCGATCACACTCTCAACCGTGCGGCTCAGGGACACCGCCGGGCGCCGGTCGCTCCAACCGCCGCTGCAATGCTGGGTGCAACGGATGCTCACGCCCACCGAGGTCAGCTGCTGGTTGAGGGTGAATTTCTCGCGCTCGTTGACCACGTCATTGGCCGACAGTCTGAGGTCGCCCACACTCTCGATGCTGGCAGAAACGTTACGCACACTCTGCGCCAGAGTGCCAGCGGCTACACCGGCCACCGTAAGGTTGCCCAGGCTGTAGATATCCGAATAGTTGTTGGTCAGGCTGCCGAGGTTGAGGTTCGAATCCTGGCCGCTGAACAGGAAGCCACGTGCCCCGATGCCGCTGGCGGCGTGGTCGTTGAGCAGGCTTTGTGCCGTCAGCACCAGGTTCTGTGAAGCCCCCAACGTGCCGGTGTTAACGATGCTGCCGGCGTTGATGCGCAGGTCGCTGCTGGAGGTCAAACGCCCTCGGTTGAGCAGTTGGCCCCCGGTGGTCAGTTGGGAGGCGCCGCCGCCTGCCACACTGGCGGCTTCATTCACGGTTATCTGCGCGGCACTCAAGCCCAGGTTGCCCAGGCTGCTGTAGCGCCCATTGCCGCCATAACTGCCGGCCAGCGTCAGATTGGCCGTGCCATCACTGGCGATCAGGCCATCGTTATTCCAGTTGCCGCCGTTGCCCGTCAGGCTGTCGGAGGCGAGTAACTGGCCACTGGCGGTCTGGTTCAAGGTATTGACGTTGACCGTCAGGCGCCCGGCCTGGATCACGCTGCTGTTGGTCCAGCTGTCTGCGGCCAGGGTCAGGCCACCACGGGTCACCAGGTTGCCGCCGGCATTGATCAGGTTGGCGGTGGCGATATCAAAAGTGCCGGTGCCGCCGTGCAGCAGACTGCCGCCCTGGTTCAGGAAGCTGCCGGCATTCAGGGTCAGGTCAGCGTTGGAGGTTTCCAGTCGTCCATTGCGGTTATCGAACGCACCGCCGAGCTGGAAATTGGTTTTGCCGCTACGGCCCAGCGCGCGCAGTTGCCCGCCTTGGTTGTCGACACTGGCGCCTGTCACGCTCAGGGAGCTATCGCTTTCAATCACACCGCTGCGGTTGATCAACGCGCCACCAGCGCTCAGCTCAACCGCGCGACCTGCAATTTGCCCGGCGCTGTTGTCCAGCTGTGCACCACTGACTCGCATCAAGCCGGTGGCATACACCCCGCCGTTGGCATTGGCGAAGTAGTTGGCATTGACCACTGCATCGCCGGTCTGCGCAGCGATGAAGCCGTTCTGGTTGTCGAGGCGGTTGGCAGTCAGGTTCAGGCTATGGGCCTGGAGTGTGCCACCCTGGTTATTGAGGTCACCGCTGACGCCCAGGCTCAGGCCGGTCTGGCCCTGCACCTTGCCCTTGGCGTTGTTCAATCCCACTGCGTTCAATTGCACGTCGGCGTCCTGGCTATAGATCAGGCCGTCGTTAGTGTTTTGCACGATGCCGGTGCTGGTGATCGCGACACGATCCTTACTGGCAAGGGTGCCGCCGCCACTGTTGTTCAGGCTACCGGCGAACAGCGTCAGCAGGCTTTGGCTGATGATTCTGCCCTTGGCGTCGTTGTTGACCTGCATCGCCCGCTGCAGCAGCAGTGGGCCGGAACTGGCAATGCTGCCGCCGCTGTTGTTGAGGGTGCCGAGCAGGTTGAGGGTCAGGCGACCGTTGGTGGCCAACGTGCCGCTGTTGTTGTTCAGGTCGGTGCCGGTGACGGTCATCGCTTGTTGGGCGTTGATCGTGCTTTGGTTGGTCAGTGTTACCGCTTGCAGATCCAGCGTGGTGCCGCTTTCGATCAAACCGCCGTCGGCGTTGGTCAGCGCACCGGTCACGATAAGCGTTTGCCCATCGCCACTGGAAAGTACGCCTTTGCCACTGTTATCCAGGCTGGCGGCACTGACGCCCAAGCGGCCCTGGCTAACCAGCGCGCCTTCGTTGTTGTTTTGCAACGCGCCGCTCAGGCGCACATCGATTGCACCGCTGCGGCTGGAGAGCGTGCCGTTGTTACGGTTGTCGAGGTTGCCACCACTGACGTTCAGGCCTTGCCAGCCGGACAGCAGGCCTCTGGCGGTGTTGTTCATGGTGTCCGCGTTGACAGTCAGCACTTGGCTGCTGATCAGCTTGCCGGCGCGGTTGTCCAGGTTGCGCGCCGTCAAAGCGAAGCTTTGCAGGCTGGAGATTTCACCGCCCTGGTTATTAAGGTCGCCCAGGTTTTTCAGGGTCAGCGGGCCGTTAGTCAGCAGCAGACCGTTGCGGTTGTCCAAATCACTGTTGTTGAGGTCCAGGGTCATTCCCTGCTCACCCACAACGCGACCGCCCGCCAGGGCCAGAGCGTTGAGGTTCGCGGTCAACACACCTTTGGCCGAGACCTCACCGCCGTTGCCGGTGTCGAGGCCGGCGGCGTTGAGATTCAGGGTTTGCTTGGCACTGATCAAGCCTTGGTCCTGGTTGTTCAGCAGGCCATCACTGGTCAGTTGCAAGTCGCTGCGGCTATTCAAAGTGCCGCCTCGGTTGTCGACGGAGCCTGCGTGAGCGTCGAGGCTGGCGGCGCCGATCAGGCCTTTGAGGTTGGCCAGGGCTTGATTGACGCGCAGGGTCAGGCCCTGATTACTCAGCAGCTTGCCGTTGCTGTTATCCAGACTTTGCGCGGCCAAGGTAAAGGCTTGGGCGCTGGAGATTTCACCGTTCTGATTATTGATGCTGTTGAGGTTGTTAAGCGTCAGCGGGCCAATAGCGTTGATCAATCCGCCTTGGTTCTTCAGTTGGCCGTTGTTCAGGTCGAGACTCAAGCCAGCGTTGCTGAACAGCTTACCGCCCTGCTGATCCAGCCCGGTGACGCTGGCGGTCAGCGTCTTGGCGCTGCCGATGCTGCCGCCGTTGGTCAACTGTGCGGTGGTCAGGGCCAGGGTGTCGCCGCTGTTGAGGCGGCCGGTTTGGTTGTTCAGCTCGCCCGTGCTGACCGTGACCGGGCCTTTGCCGCTGATGATGCCTTGCTGGTTGCCAAGATTGGCGCTTTGCAGTGTCAGGCCGCCGTCGGTGACCAGTTTGCCTTCGCTGTTATTGAGGCTGTCGGTGACGGCGACGCTCAAACCATTGGCGCTGGACAGGCTGCCTTTGCTGTTATTCAGGCTGCGGGCTTTGACGGCCAATGCGTCTTCGCTGCTAAGTACACCCTGGCTGTTATCGAAATCACCGGCGAGATCCAGCTTCAGCGATTGCTGGCTGAGCAGCTTGCCGCCGTTGTTGTCCAGCATGGAGCCGGTCAGCGTCAGGCGCTCGCCGTTGAGTTCGCCGAGGGTGCGGTTGATGACCTGATCGACTGCAAGGCTTAACGTACCGCCTGCGAACACCACACCTTTGTCGCTGTTGTTGAGCTGCTGACCGGTGACGCTGACGTCGGCGTTGCCGGTCAATTCGCCGGTGCGGTTGTCGAGCGTCTGCACGTCGAGTTTCAGCGCTTTTGTGGCACCTACCAGACCGTTGCGGTTATCAAGGTTTGCGCCGCGCAGGTTGAGCTCGTCGGTGCTGATCAGTTTGCCGTTTTGGTTATCGAGGTTGCTGGCGCTGATCGTCGCAAGCGCCTTGCCCGCGATCTCGCCATTGCGGTTGTCCAGCGTTGCGCTGGTCAGCAACAAGGCACCGTCGGCGATCACGCTGCCGCGTTGGTTATCGAACAATTGGCTGGCGCTGAGGGTGACATCGCCACGCCCGCTGAGCACGCCTTCGGTATTGTCCAGGCGAGTGCTGCGCACATCCAGGCTGGCGGCGTTGAGATGGCCTTTGAGGTTGGCCAGCAGTTGGTCGACACGCAGGGTCAGTGCCTGGTTGCTGATCAGTTTACCGTTGCTGTTATCCAGGTTTTTTGCGACCAAGGTAAAAGCGTTCTGGCTGGAGATTTCGCCGTCGCGGTTGTTGATATTGGCGAGGTTGTTCAGTGTCAGCAGCGGTGCGTTGATCACACCCGCGTTGACCAGTGCGCCGTGGTGCAGGTCAAGGTTGAGTTGTGTGGTGCTGACCAGTTCGGCGCCGTCCAATTGCGTCAGGCCGGTGACGCTGGCATTCATTGCGCCGACGCTGGCGATATGCCCGCTGTTGGTTAGCTGGGTGGCGCTGAGGTCGAGCTTGTCGGCGCTGATCACACGGCCGTCGATGCCGTTGGTGAACTGTCCGGTGTTAACGGTTGCCAGGCCTTGGCTTTTGAGCAGGCCGTTGGTGTTATCCAGGCTGGCACTGGTCAGTGTGAGGTTTTGGGCGCTTTCGACGGTGCCGCCTTGGTTGATTAGCGCCGCTGCACTCACAAGGGTCAACGGTCCTGCGCTGGAAATTTTGCCGCTGGTGTTGTCAATACGCTGGCCTGCCAGCGCCATCGAGCCTTCGCTGGTGAGCTTGCCGCCTGTGTTGTCCAGGCCTGCCTTCAGTTGAAGCGCCAAAGCACGCTGAGCGCCAACAGTGCCATCGGTGTTATCTACTGCAGTGCCGGTAAGCCGAGCGTCCTGGGCAAAGATCAAACCTTTGGCCTGATTGATCACCTCGGCCATCGCCAATTCAAGCGCAGTGCCGGCCAACAACTTGCCTGCACTGTTATCCAGGCGTTGCCCGCTGAAATCGACGCTCTGCTGGCTGGAGATTTCCCCGCTGCGATTGTCGGTGCTGCCTGCCTTGAGTTTCAGCACTTTTGTCGCGGCGAGCAAACCGCCGTTCTGGTTATCCACGGTGGCAGCGTTGAGACTCAGATTACCCTTCGCGACCAACTGACCGCCCTGCTGATTCAGCACACCAATCGTGGCGTCCAGATCATCCTGGCTGGCGATGCGCCCTTTGGCGTTTTCAACGGTATCGAGGGCCAGGCGTACCGGGCCAATCGCGCTGGTCAGGCCGTTCTGGTTGTTCAAGGACTGGCCGTCGAGTGCCAGCGCCTGCTTGCTGTTAAGCACACCTTCACGGTTGTCGAGCTGGCCGACGTGCAGGTTCAGCCCCTGATTGGCGCGCACCGCGCCGCCACGGTTATCCAGGCTATTGCTGCGCAGGGTCAGCAGGTTCTGTCCGGACAGGCGACCGGTGCGGTTGTCCACACTCCCAGCCTGGATGTCCATCACGCCTTTGGCGAGCACGGCACCTTTGGCTTGGTTATCGAGCAGGCCGTCGACTTTCACCGTCAGGCTGCCATCGGTCGCCAGACTGCCGGACTGGCTGTTATCCAGGCTGGCCGCGGTCACGTTCAAACGCTGGCCGGCGCCCAAGGTGCCGGCCTGGTTGAACAGTGCACCGCGGGTGGTCAAGTCAAGGCTGATGTCGCCCATCACATGACCGTCGTTGCGGTTATTCAGGGTCATCGCGTTGACCACTGTGGCGCCGCCGCTGGAGACTTCGCCGTCGTCGTTATGCAGGTCAGCCGCCAACGTTAACGCGAGGTCTTTGGAACTGCTGAATACGCCGTGGGTGTTATCCAGTCGCCCAGCTTGAGCAGCCAGGCCTGCCGCAGAAATGACGCCCTTGAGGTTGATCAGCGCTTGGTCGACTTTGAGGGTCAGCGCCTGATCACTGAGCACATGGCCGTTGCTGTTATCCAGACTTTGTGCGGCCAGGGTGAAGGCACGCTCGCTGGAAATTTCGCCGTACTGGTTGGCGACCGTGGAGAGGTTTTTCAACAGCAACTGACCCGGCGCATGGATCAAGCCACCGGTGTTATCAAGAACGCCGTGATTCATGTCCAGGCTCACGTCACTGGTGCTGTAGAGCTGCCCACCGTTGCGTTGGTCCAGGCCCGCGAGGCTGGCGGTAAGTGCCTTGTTACTGGCGATATGGCCGTCAAAACGGTTGTCCACGTTCCCTGCCGTCAGCGCCAGGCGATCAGCACTGGTCAGGCGCCCGCCACTCTGGTTATTCAACGCGCCGGTCGTGATGCGCACAGCGCCGTCACCGATCATTTTGCCGCCGCTGTTGTCGATGCTGGCGCTGCTCACGGTCAACGCCATCGCGCTGAGCAGCTCGCCGCTGCGGTTGGTCAGTACGCCGCTGGCGGTCAGATCCAAAGCCGCACCGCCGCTGAGGCGGCCGCTGTCGTTGTTCAGTGTGGCGGTTTGCAGGGTCAGGCTCTTGTCACTGCGTACGGTGCCTTGCTGATTGTTCAGTTGGTCCAGTTTCAGGCTCAGTGCGCCGTTCGCTAAAAGTCGACCTTTGTTGCTGTTGTCGAACTGCCTGCCGTTGAACGACAGGTCGGTGAGGCTGGAGACTTCGCCGCCCTGGTTATTCAGGCTATCAACTTTCACCACCAGCGACTGGCGAGCGTTGAGCAAGCCACCCTCGCGGTTATCCAGTTGCGTGGCGCTTACCTGCATCGGCCCGGTTGCCGTTACGCTACCGCCACGGTTATCGAATTGCTCAATCGCCAAGACCGCCTGCTGACCGCTGACAAACCGACCGCCACGGTTGATCGCGATGCCGCGGGTAGTGACGTTAAGCAAGCGGTCACCCTGCAACAGTCCCTGGCTGTTATCCAGGCTCATGCTGCTCAAGGTTGTGGTAGCACCGATGACTTCACCGTGGTGATTGTCCAGGGCAGTGTCGACGGACAGTGCCAGATCATCGCGGACGTTCAGCTTGCCTTCGGCATTAACCAGGCTGTTTGCGTGCAGGTCCAACCCCGTGGCAGCGACCAAGCCTTTGGTATTGTCCAGCGCGCCGGCAACGCGCACCAAAAGCCCTTGCTCGCTGAGCAACTTGCCGCCTCGGTTGTCGAGGCTGCCTGCAGTAAACGCCAGGGCCTGGGCGCTGGAAATTTCCCCGGACTGGTTATCGACACTGCTTAAGTTGCTCAGTAGCAGCGTGCCCGGCGCGTGAATCAAGCCGCCTTGGTTATTCAGGTGGCCGTGGTTCAGGTCAAGGTTTACACCCGCCTGGCTGTGGATATTGCCTTTGGCACTATTGTCCAGGCTTGCCGCACTCACCAGCAACGGGCCGGTTGCGCTGAACAGCCCGGCCTGGTTCAACAGGTGCGCGCTGATCAACGCAGTAAGGCGACCGTCGCTGGTCAGCTTACCGCCACTGTTGTCCAAGCGCGTAGCGGTGATGTCCAGCGCCTGCCCGGCGAACAGCGTGCCCTGGCGATTGTCGATCAAGCCTGAGCTGTTGAGCGAGAGCATCGCGTCGCCTTGCAGCAGGCCCTCGCGGTTATCCAGCGACGCACTGTTGACCGACGCCGTGCGCGCCAATAGCTTGCCACTGCGGTTATCCAATGCTCCGTCGATCTGTGCGATCAGGCCATCACCCGCGCTGAGCGTGCCGCCTTGGTTAGTCAGGCTGGCGGCGCGTACATCCAGCGTTTTAGCCGAGATCAAGCCTTGCGTGTTATCCAGTGCGTGGGCGATACGCAGGGCCAAACCCTGCTCGCTGAGGAGCTTGGCGTGCTGGTTATTCAGGGTATCGGCGGCCAGGGTAAACGCCTGGGCGCTGGAAATTTCGCCGCCTTGGTTATCGACGCTGGCGAGGTTGCTCAGCAGTAATTGGCCAGGGGCGTTGATCGTGCCGCCCTGGTTATTCAAATGCCCATTATTGAGGTTGAGGCTTACGTCACCCTGGCCGAAGAATCGACCATCGTTGTGCTGATCAAGACCACTGATACCAGCATTCAGCATTTGGCCCGCGCTGATGCGGCCGCCCTCACTGTTATCCACTTGGCCGGCGTTCAAATTAAATGCGACGTCACCGCGCAAGGTGCCACGCTGGTTGTTCAGCGGGCCGCTTGATTGCACGGTGAGGTTACGGGCGACGAGACTGCCCTGTTGGTTATCAAGGCTACCCAGGCTGAGGCGTACATCACCTTTGGCGGCAAACAGACCGGTCTGGTTGAGCAATTGCCCGGCAATCACCGCGACCAACACGCCGTCGCTGGTGAGCGTGCCTGCGCTGTTGTCCAGGCGGGATGCATTGAGGGTAAACGTTGCACCTGCCGCCAATGTACCGCGCTGATTGGACACCACGCCGCTGCTGAGCACCAGGGAGCGATCACCTTGCAGGCGGCCACTGTTGTTGTTTAATTCACCCGTGGTGGACGCCAGGTCGGTGGCCAGCAACTCGCCGCCGCGGTTGTCCAGCAGGCCTGCGGTGTTCGCCGTCAGTTGATTAAATGCGCGGAGCTTGCCGCCCTGGTTGTTCAGGCTGGCGGCGTTGACGTCGAGGTTCGACGCAGAAACCAGGCCCAACGCATTGTTCATTGCACCGGCGATACGCAGGGTCAGGTCTTGGTCACTGAGCACTTTACCGGCGCCGCTGTCGAGGCTGTTGGCGGCCAGGAGGAATGACTGCGCGCTGGAGATTTCCCCTTGGCGGTTATCGACCGTGTTGAGGTTGTTAAGGGTCAATTGACCGCCGGCGTTGATCAGGCCGTTGCGGTTATCCCAGTGACCTTGGTTGAGGCTCAACGTCAGTGAGCCTTGGCTGGTGAGCGAGCCCTTTTGGCTGTTGTCGAGGGCGCCAGTATTGACCTGTGCCGTCTGACGCGATGCAATTCGCCCGCCCTGGTTATTGATCAGCCCCGTCGCATTCAGGCTCAGCGATTGGCCGGCCGAGACCAGGCCGGCGACGTTATCCAGTTCATTCAGTTGCAGCGTGACCTGCGCCTGGCTCGACAGCTCGCCGTTGCGGTTGATCAGTTGCCCGATACCCGCCGTGAGGTTGCCGGTGCTGGTGACCAAACCACCTTGACTGTTGAGCAGTTGCCCGGCGGTGATCCCAAGGCTGCCTGCGCTGAGGAGGCGGCCCTGGTTCTGGTTGTCGATCTGCGTGGCCGTCAGCTGTGCGTCGCGCCGGGCGCTCAAGGTGCCGCCCTGGTTGGCCAGCTCTCCGGTGTTGACGCTGAGGTCGCGGCTGGCGATCACGGTTTTGCCGGTGTTGTCGATGGCCTGCGCGGTCAAGCGCACATCGCCCTGGGCATTGCGGCTGTTATCGGCGTTGACGCCTGCTTCGATGATCCCGTTGTTGGTCAAGCGGCCGCCGGCGTCCAGCGCGATGCTGTCCTTGGCCGCCAGGGTTTGTTGCGTGGTGAGCGCACCTTGGGTGTTTACCGACAGATCAGTACCGGCGTAGACCGCCGCCTTGGCTTGCAAGCTGGCCGCTTTGACGGCGACAGAGGTGCCTGCCGTGGTTGTGCCCATGACCACATTGCCCGCAGCATCAATCTGGATATCACCACCGGCGACCATATCGCCCGACAGCTTCACGCCCACACCGGCCTCGGTGCCGATCAGCTTGACCGCGCCCACATACATGCCGCCCAACGCCGACGAGTCAATCGCCAGGTCCGGCGCCTGGCTGCCATCTGCCGCCCGTGCGGTGGGGTTTAAGGTGCGTGCGTCCACATCGTTGCGCCCGGCGACGATGGTGAGTTTTTTCGCCTGGATCTGCGCATTGATGGTGGTAGCGCGGGTGATGATTTCGAACTGGTCGACATTGGTCGCGTTGAGGCCCGCGCCTTCGATGGCGACGTTGCCTTGATCGACTTGATAGCGGCTGATCTGGCCGTTTTCGATCACCGCTTTACCGGTGGTCAGCGTGACTTGCGGCGTGTTGATAAAGCCGCAACCGTTGCAACTGATGCCATACGGGTTGGCGACAATCACATGGGCCGACTGCCCCGCCACTTCGGTGTAGCCGCGCAGTTGGCTGGGGCTCCCGCCGTTGACTTCGTTGAGGATGATATTGGCAGCGGTGCCGCGCAGGTTCGGGTTGCCGACGATGATGCCACCCAGTTGTGTGGCCTGGGTGCGGTCGGTCGCGTTGTTGAGGATGACGCCGTTGGCACCGACGTTATAGTCATGAAATTGGTTGTGCGAGAGGCCATTGGTATTCGGTGCGGCGATATTGACGATGGGCACGCCATTGCCCGCCTGCGCGAGGCCTGTGCCCGGCGCACTGACCACAATGCCGTCGGCCTGGGCCAGCAACGGGTGCCAGAACATCGCGTTGGCCAGGATTAACGCCAACCCGCGTTTAGGCAGCCCCAAAAAGTGGGAACGGCTTTTTACGGCAGCAGAAGGCTGGCGCACGAGGAAGGCGAACTGGCGAACGTCCATGTTGTGTCTCGATACCCGAAGGCGGTAAAAAAATTAAAGGAAAAAATCCATACGGAAATAGATCGGCGCTTCACGCTCTGTGATAGCGGCCGGTCGTTCCAAAGAGTGGGCAAAGGTCACGCTGGCGGCGACGTTTTTGCCACGGGCAAACAGCTCCACCGAGTTGCTGCTCATGCGCCCATGCTGCTCGGCGTTGTAACGGTCGCGGCTGATCACGCCCTGGTCATAACCGAGGCTGGTGCCGTATTCGCTGAGCACCGGTTGCAGCCAGGCCCAGGTCACCGGGCGGCTCCAGCGCAGGTCGTTGCGCCAGTAGCCGCCGCTGTCGCCGGACAGCATCTGGTCCTTGTAGCCACGGATCGACGACTGCCCACCCAGGCTCATGCGCTGCGGGCTGAACAGCACATCTTCGCTGTGCTGGCCGGTCATCAAACTGCTGAAGCTCAAGGACTCGCCCCACAGCTTGAACGGGTACAGGTAGCTGACGGTGGCCGTGTATTTGCGGTAGCGCGCATCGGCCTGGCCGTGGCGCGGGTTGTGATTGGCCTGGGCGTCAAAGGCACCGATGCCGTCTTGCATGCCGAGGTCGATGTTGAGAAATGAACTGCCGATACGTCGGCCGTGGTTGATGCCGAACTGGGCTTCGCTGAGGCGGTTGCTGCTCAGCGCCAGCTTGCTGTCTTCAATGAAGTTGTTGGTGCGCAGGTAGGCGACGCCGGTGCTCAGGGAGGTTTTGCTCAAGGCGTCGCGGTGAACGACACGCTCCAGGCGCAACTGGTGGCTCTGGCTGTCGCCGGTCTGCTTGAACTTGAAGTTGTTGGCCTCGGCCCGAGAGCGGTATTCGCTTTCGGTGTAGCTGTAGGTGAGGTTCCACCAGCCGAAGGGCAAGCTGTAGTTGAGCATCGAATTGCGCGAGGTTTTCTGGTGATCGCTAACCGCATCGTGGCCGCCACGCAACGAAAGCTGGTCGGCCAGGCCCAGCGGGTTGTCCCAGTCGAGGCTGGCGCCCCACTGTTGTTCGCCGGTGCTGCGCTGGCCGCCGTTGTGCCGCGACAGGCCGACACGCCAGGGCTTTTGCGGGGTGTTTTTGACCAGTACATCACTGCCGCCCACGGCCTTGCCCGGCGCCAGTTCCATCTGCGCCTGGTTCGAGGGCAAACGGTTTAGCTGATCGACCATCTGCTCGATTTCACGCAGGTTGAGCAAATCGCCTTGTTTGCCGGGAAAGCTCATCGCCAGTTGGCGGTCGGTGATGCCGCTGCTTTGGGCACCTTTGAGGCTTTCGAGTTTGCCCTCGACTACCTGAATTTTGAGGTTGCCGCTGGAAAGGTCTTGCTGTGGCAGATACGCGCGACTGGTGACCAGGCCCTTGGCCAGGTAGCGGTCGGTGATGACCTTGAGCACTTCGTTGAGCTGCGGCACGCCGAGGCATTGGCCGATGTAAGGCTTGATCAGCGCGCTGCGCTCGTCTACGGACAGGGCGTCGGCGCCTGCGAGCTCGATGGTTTTGATCGGGAAGCAACGGGTGTCGGCAGGCGTCGCCGGAGCTGCAGGGGCGGCGGATTTACCGGGCAGATCCTTGAGTTCTTCGAGGCGCCGCTGCTGCTCTTCGAGCAGGCGGTCCTGACGGTCGCGGATCAGGTCGGTGATGCCGGGGGTGCTCTGCGGGGGCGCGGCGTGCGCTAATCCGGCGGTGCCCAGGCAGAAAAAAACGGACAGCAGGCAAAACCTGGTCCGGCGTTCCAAACGCCACATGTCTAGATCCCTCTACATAGCGTTGTGCTATCAATGGGCGGCGATTCTAGGATGGCACTTTGATGGCGTCAATAAAATGTACAAATTTGTTTCAAAAGTGAAACAAATCAGGTTCAGTTTGAAAATTATGTTTTTTTAAAATCATGCACTTAACAAAAATTTCAAAAAATCCAAGGCAAAAAAAAGCCTGCATCTCTGCAGGCTTTTCTCTATCTGGCTCCACGACCTGGACTCGAACCAGGGACCCAATGATTAACAGTCATTTGCTCTACCAACTGAGCTATCGCGGAATGCGCCGTATGTTACTGATTAAAAAGAAGAAGTCAAGCATTGAGGAGCATTTTGACGAATTCCTGCAAATTACGGCCGCAGCCCGCTACACCGGGCTGGCCATTTCCTTGGCCAGATCCAGCCACGCACGCGCCGCCGGTGGCAGGTGTGCGCTGGCCCGCCAGGCCAGGGCGATATGCCAGTCGGTGTGTGGTTCGTCCAACGCAATCAAGGCGATACCCGCGTGTTGATGTTTGAGCGCGAGCATGCGCGGCAGAAACGCAACGCCCAGCCCGGCTGAGACCAGGTCAACGATAAAGTCGATTTGCCCGCTGCGCGCGGTCACTCGGGGCGTGACGCCTTTGCGCTCACACGCGGCGAGGATCTTGGCGTTCAGGGCGAAGCCGGCTTCGAACAAGATGAACGGTGAATCGGCCAGGTCGGTGAAGTCGATGTGTTTGCGCTGGGCCAGTGGGTGGCTGATGGGCAATACCGCCATCAGCGGTTCATTGCGCACTGGCTGGTAGTCGAAGGCTTCGTCCACCGGCAACAGCAGTGCGGCAAGGTCGACCTCCCCGGCTTCCAGACATTCGCGCAGTTTTTTGCTGCCGTATTCGGTGAGTTCGATCTCGATATCCGGGTAGCGGCTGCGGTATGCCGCGAACATAGCGGCAAACAGCACGCCGCAGCCCACCGGCGGCAGGCCGATGCGCAGCACGCCGCGCTTGAGGCCGCGCAGGTCGTTGATCTCGGCCACCAGGTCGTTGTGCTCGGCGAGGAGTACCAGGGCGCGGCGGTAGGCAATTTCGCCGGCGGCCGTCAGCTCGTTACGGTGGCCCAGGCGATTGAGCAGCGGCGTGCCGAGCTCGTCTTCGAGGGTCTTGACCGCTTTGCTCACGGTGGATTGAGTCAGGGCCACCACCTCAGCCGCCTGGGAGAAACCGCCCTGGCGCACCACTTCGACAAAGGCCCGCACGGTTCTCAGGTTCATCGGTATTCCTATAGCGACTGGGTATTAGTAATAAAAGTTGTTTTTATCATGCCAGCTTTTTGCTTATGGTGGTGCGACCCAGCTCTGTGGAGAACCCGTTCATGATCATCTCGTCCGCCGCCGACTACCGTGCAGCCGCCAAACGCAAGCTGCCGCGCTTTCTGTTCGATTACATCGACGGCGGCGCCTACGCCGAGCACACCCTGCGCGCCAACAGTTCGGACCTGGCCGAGATCAGCCTGCGCCAGCGCATCCTGCGCAATGTCGACAACCTGAGCCTCAAGACCACGCTGTTCGGCCAGGAGCTGGCCATGCCAGTGATTCTCAGCCCCGTGGGCCTGACCGGCATGTACGCGCGACGTGGTGAGGTGCAGGCGGCCAAGGCGGCGGCCAACAAGGGCATCCCGTTCTGCCTGTCGACGGTGTCGGTGTGCCCGATTGAAGAGGTGGCGTCGCAAAGCCCGCAGTCGATCTGGTTCCAGCTCTATGTGCTCAAGGACCGCGGCTTTATGCGCAATGCGCTGGAGCGCGCCCAGGCAGCGGGCGTGACCACGCTGGTATTCACCGTCGATATGCCCACACCCGGCGCGCGTTACCGTGATGCGCATTCGGGCATGTCCGGGCCGTATGCGGCGCAGCGCCGGATGCTGCAGGCGGTGTGCAAGCCGCAATGGGCCTTCGATGTGGGCCTGATGGGCCGCCCTCATGATCTGGGCAATATCTCCAAATACCTCGGCAAGCCCACCCACCTGGAAGACTACATCGGCTGGCTGGCGAATAATTTCGACCCATCGATCAGTTGGAAAGACCTGGAGTGGATCCGTGAGTTCTGGAAAGGCCCGATGATCATCAAGGGCATCCTTGACCCCCAGGATGCCAAGGACGCGGTGAGTTTCGGTGCCGACGGCATCGTGGTCTCCAACCACGGCGGGCGCCAACTGGATGGCGTGTTGTCGACCGCCAAAGCCTTGCCGCCGATTGCCGAGGCCGTGGGCGATGATCTCACGGTGCTGGTGGACTCCGGCATTCGCTCCGGACTCGACGTAGTACGCATGCTCGCCCTGGGCGCCAAGGGTTGCCTGCTGGGACGTTCGACCGTGTATGCGCTGGCCGCCGCCGGCCAGTCCGGGGTGGAAAACCTGCTGGATATCTTCGCCAAGGAGATGCGCGTGGCCATGACCTTGACCGGCGTCACCTCGATTGACCAGATTGACCACTCCACCTTGGTTCAAACAGCCAAATAACTGACGTCACTGCACAACGACTGTGTTGAGTTTTTTAAAACAGTCGTTGATTTATAAGGCGTTTTTGTAAGTTAAACAAAGTGGCATGAATCTCGCTCTAACCCCTTTCAAGCAGGTTAAGCGATGACAAGACGTGTGGCAGGGCCCAGGGGTTATAACCCATGGCAAAGCGGTTTAAACTGTTTCCAATGTTTTACGGAACTGAAGGAACAGTAAGACGCTTGGCATTTGCCGCTCTCGTGCAGCCTGTAAGACAGTTAAGTGCTTAGAGGCCGTCAGCTTATGAAATCACCGACCCAGACCAACGCAATTGACTTCGACAGTGCCAAATTGCAACGCCTGGGGTTTGGTCAGCCGTCCCTGCTTCCACGTCGCCCCACCACACTTGCGCAACTTCGTCAGCAACTGAACCAGCAGTTGCAAACCAGCCTTGAGCCGGAGCGCATTCTGGCGCTGTTCTTTCGCGAAGTTCAGCGGCTGGTGCCGTTGGACGCGCTGCAATATCGCCATGAGGCCAGCGACTTGCGCCTGGAGTTTGGCCATCGCGGGCATCACTCGGTGAGCTACACCTTGAGCCATGAAGGCGAGCATCTGGGCGAGTTGATATTCCGGCGCAACCAGCGTTTGCTGGACGACGAGTTGGCGCAACTTGAGTCACTGCTGTCGACGTTGCTGTACCCGATGCGTAACGCCCTGCTCTACCGCGCCGCCACCCGCAGCGCCCTGCGTGACCCGCTGACCGAAACCGGCAACCGCATTGCGATGGACCAGACGCTGCAACGGGAAATCGACATGGCCCGGCGGCACCTGAGCCCGCTGTCTTTGTTGATGCTGGACATTGACCATTTCAAGAAAATCAACGACACCCACGGCCATGCAGCGGGCGACATCGTATTGCGCGCTGTCGCCGACTCGATCAAAAGCCAGTTGCGCAATGTGGACATGGTGTTTCGCTTTGGCGGGGAAGAGTTTCTGATCCTGCTGTCGAACACCGGCCGGGACGCGGCAGGTATGGTCGGCGAACGCCTGCGTCGGGCGGCAGAGGCTCAGGACTATTGGGCCGATGGCAAGCGAATTGAACTGACGGTGAGCCTGGGTTGCTCGACCCTGTTGGCCGCCGAGTCGGCAGAAAGCCTGTTGCGGCGGGCCGATAACGCCCTGTACGTGGCCAAGCGCGAAGGCCGCAACCGCTTGGCAATGGCGGGGTAAAACCCCGCCATCACGCTTACATCACGCCTCGCTGGCGGCGCGAACCTGACGTTCACGAACAACTGCTGGCGCCTTTGCTTTTTCGTTCTCCAACCGCATGCAACTTTCCAAAAACAGGTACATGTAGTCGTAGCTCTTGCACACCGCCTGACGCAGTTCTACCTGCAAGGCTTTGCTCGGGTTCATCCCGGCCAGGGTGCAGATGATTTCCAGGGCTTCCCAAGGATGGGCATCGTCGTATTGCGCGTGCATCTTCAACCACTTCATGGCGCGTTTACGGTCTTCCTCAGGGAAGGCGGCCGCATACACGCCGGTCGAACACACCACGGCAGACCACTCCCCAGTCGCCCCCTCAATCGCGTAGTTGGTCGCGGCAATCGCCACGATCAACGAATCGGCCGAGCTGGTGTGCCAGCACCAGTGACTCAGTGCGTGCAACTCCGGTGGTACGTTCTGCGCTTGCAACTCTTCCAGGCTTACACCGTGGGCGCGCGCCCAGTGCACCCAATAGTCGGCGTGGTTGAGTTCCACGCGAATATTGCGCATCAGCCACCGGCGCGCCATATCCTCCCCAGGATGACGGGCAAACTTGGTCTTGGTGAGGTTCTGTGCCATGTACAAGGCAAACTGTTCAACCACTGGCCAGCCACCGATCAGGTAGTGGCGCATGGTCTTGGCGCTGAGCGTGTTATCACGCATGCGCTGGTACAGTTCGTGTTCGACAACCCGGCGCTTGCTCTCGCTACAGTCCTGGATCAGTTGTTGCGCCCAGGCTGGGTAACTCGAGGCTTCCATAAGCGGGCCGGTTCGGTTGAAGGTGTCGATCACTGTAGGGCTCCTTTTCTAGTGTGATTGTACAGACCGTCGAATGCTTCAGCGGAATGTGCCGGGCGCCTTTAGCAACAGTGGCTGCGGCCGCACGGGTCGGCACTGCAGACTATCAAAGGTAAACAATTGCGGACGTTCGATCAGGTAGCCCTGAGCATAATCCACACCGATCTCAAGTAAAGCTTGCTCGATCAGCGGTGTTTCAACAAATTCGGCAATTGTGCGCTTACCCATGACGTGGCCGATATGGTTGATCACTTCGACCATGGCACGGTTAATCGGGTCGTCCAGCATATCCTTTACGAAACTCCCGTCGATCTTCAGGAAGTCTACAGGTAAATGTTTAAGATAAGCGAACGAGGACATTCCGGCACAAAAGTCATCAAGTGAAAAATGGCAACCTAAGGCCTTGAGTTCATTAATAAAGCGGATTGCACTGCCCAAATTGGCAATAGCGCTGGTCTCTGTTATTTCAAAACAAATCATTTCCGGCGGAATGCTGTAAGCCTCGAATTTCTCACGTAAAAACCCGAGAAAATCATCATCGCCAATAGTTATGCCTGACAGATTAATCGCACACATAGCCATAGGACGGCCTGCACGCTCTTGCATACAACGGGCGATAATCTTAAAGACGTTTTCCACGACCCAACGATCCAGCGAAGTCATCAAACCGTAACGTTCTGCAGCCGGAATAAAACTGTCCGGCAAGATGATCCGACCCGCCTCGTCGTGCAGGCGCAGGAGTATCTCAATATGACCATTACCACCATCGGTATGGCCCAACGGCGAGATTTCCTGGGCGTAGAGGCAAAAACGATCTTCCTCCAGGGCCATGTGCAGGCGTTGTACCCAGGCCATTTCGCCAAAACGCATGGACAATTCCGAATCATCGGCATGGTAGACCTGCACCCGGTTACGGCCCTTTTCCTTGGCCATATAACAGGCCATATCAGCGGCGCGCAGCGAAGTTTCCAGGGTGGTCGGCGATTGCGAGATATGCACCAGACCAATGCTCACGGTGGTCATGAACGGCCGGCCCTTCCACACAAAATGCAGGCTTTGCACGGTATGGCGCAGGCTTTCAGCGATCTTTTCCGCCACCGCTGCCGGGCAGTTCTCCAACAGGATGCCGAATTCATCGCCGCCCAGGCGCGCCAGAGTGTCGCCTTCGCGCAGGTCCGATTGCAGCAACGCACAGATATGCCGCAGCAGCTCATCGCCCGCCGCATGCCCGCAGGTGTCGTTGACCAGCTTGAACTGGTCGAGGTCGAGGAACATCAAGGCATGCCGCCCGCTCTGCTGGCGCGCTACCTGTTGCAGCACCTGCTCCAGCCGGAACTCGAATTCGCGGCGGTTGGCCAGGCCAGTCAAGGCATCGTGGGTCGCCTGCCACGACAGGTTGGCGATGTACTGGCGCTCCTGGGTCATGTCGTGCAACACCAGCACCGCGCCGCTGACCTTGCCGGCGTTGCGGATCGGCGCACCTACCAGGGTGACTGACACCGTGCTGCCGTCCACGCGCTGGATCAGCTTGGAATGCTCGCTGCCACCGCTGAGTTCACCCTTGATAATGTGTTCAATCAGGGCGAAGCCATCGGGCTCGGCGTTCTCATCAAGCAGGTTGAACAACGCCGCCAGCGGCAACCCTTGGGCCTGCGCGTTCTTCCAATGGGTCAGCGCCTCGGCCGCCGGGTTCATGTAGGCAATGGCGCCGTCGACATCCGTGGTGATCACGCCGTCGCCAATCGACTCCAGGGTGATCTGCGCCCGCTCCTTCTCGGCTTGCAACGCGGTGGCGAAGGCGTGGCGCTGGGTCAGCAGTTTGTGGGTACGCAGCAGTGCCAGCACGATCAACCCCAGGGCGGTGGCCAGGTTGGTGATCAGCAACAGGCGCAGGATCATCCGCGAACCTTCGCCCAAGGCATCGCTGAAGGCCTTGGCGGCTGGCGTCACGCCGTCGTTGATGGCGATGATGCGCGTCTTCCAGCCAGCAATGTCGCCAGGGCTGACCTGATCACTGCGGATCGCCCGGTGCATCGCCTGGGCCAGGTCATCCAGTTGCACCAGGTAACCATCGCCCACGGTCCACAACTCGATGGCTTTTTCCAGGTAGCTGAAATGGCGAAAATTGAGGTACAGCCAGATCAGATTGGACACGTCATCGGGGTGGTTGCCGCCCTTGAGGATGCCCAGGCGCGCGGCCGCAAGGTCGGGCGTGGGACGGTCCAGCGCGACGCGCAGCTCATGGCCGCCCTGGGGCACCGCGATGGCTTGCCGGTATTTGAGGAACGTCGCTTCGTCGCGGTTATCGGCGTAAAGGCTCAGATAGTAGATGGCGTCTTTCTGGCCCTTGGACCACAAGCTCTCGCCTGCTACATAGCCGCGCACCGCTGACAGCATGTAGAGGCTGACGCAGCCCAGCAATGCCTGGAACAGCACGACGGCGATAAAGGGCCAGACAATGCCCAACAACCGAGGCTTGCTTAACGTCGCTGCGAGAGTACGCTTTTGCTTCATGAGATCCCTTGCACATGCACTGCTTGATACGCACGCGAGAATCCGCTCTCGATAGCTCAGCCAAATCAACGCACTTGTTGCAGATGCCCGTAGAGCTTGGCGTATAACCCTCCATCGGCAATCAACTGCTGATGGTCGCCATCTTCGGCGATATGCCCGCCATCAAACACCAGTACCCGGTCGGCCTGTTTCACCGCAGAAAGCCTGTGGGCGATGATCAGTGTAGTACGCCCACTGAGAAACCGCGCCAGCGCCTGGTGCAGGTTGTACTCGGTGGCTGCGTCCAGGGCCGAGGTGGCCTCGTCCAGTATTACCACTTTGGGCTCGGCCAGCACCATGCGTGCAATCGCCAGGCGTTGGCGTTGCCCACCGGAAAAACGCACCCCCGAGCGCCCCACCACACTGTCCAGGCCCAAGGGCAGTGCCTTGACGGTAGCATCCAACTGGGCGATTTCCAGTGCCTGCCAACAGGCTTGGTCACTGCGGGCGCGGCCCATGGTCAAGTTGGCGCGCACGGTGTCGTTGAACAGCGCCGGGTGTTGCAGCACCACTGCGACGTTTTCGCGAATGGTCGCCAGGCCGATTTCCTGCTGGGTAGCACCGCCGAAACGGATACTGCCGGCTTGTGGGGTATAGAGCCCCAACAGCAGTTGCACCAGGGTACTTTTGCCGCCGCCGCTGGCGCCGACAATCGCGACCTTCTCGCCGGGTGCGATAGCCAGGTTCAACTGGTTGAGTACCAACTCTTCGCCATAGCCGAAGTTGAGGCCGCGCACCTCGATGCCGACGGTCTCACGCCCGGTGAACGGGTCTTCGCCGCCGGCATATTGCGGCTCGTCGGCCCGTGCCAGCAGCTCGTTGATACGCGTCAGCGCACCACCCGCCGCGTAGTAGGCATATTGCAGGTTCAGCAGTTGCTCCACCGGGCCGATCATGAACCACAGGTAGCTGAACACAGCGAGCATCTGGCCGATGGACAGGTCGGAAAACAACACCGTGAGCATCGCCGCCGCGCGGAAGATGTCGATGCCGAACTGGAACAACAAGCCACTGGCGCGGCTGGAGGCATCGGTTTTCCATTGCGAATGGATCGCGTAGTCGCGCACTTCCTTGGCGCGCTGGCCCAGGCGCCCGAGGAAAAAGCCTTGGCGATTGCCGGCGCGCACTTCCTGGATGGCGTCGAGGGTTTCGGTCAGCGCCTGGGTGAAGCGCGAAGTGCTGTCGTTCTCGAGCTTCTTCAGGTGTTTGACGCGTTTGCCCAACTGCACCGTAGCGTAGATCACCAAGGGGTTGAACAGCAGGATCAACAGTGCCAGTTGCCAATGCATCCACACCAGAATCGCCGAGGTACCGACCAGCGTGAGCATGGCCACCAGGAAGCGGCTGAGAGTCTCGCCGACAAACTTGTCCAGGGTGTCCAGGTCGGTGACCAGATGCGTGGTCACCGTGCCACTGCCCAGGCTTTCGTATTCGCCCAGGGAAATCCGCTTGAGCCGTTCGATCAGGCGCACGCGGATGCGGTACACAATGTCCTTGGCCAGCCGCGCAAACAGCCGCGCCTGCACCACGTTAAACACCAGCGCACCGCAGCGCAGGCATAAGGTCACCAACAGCATCAGGCCGATATAACCGGCTGCCTTCTGCCAACCCAGTGGCAACGCGTGGTTCATCACCTTGAGCGCAGCATCGCCGTGGCCCAGCAGCACTTCGTCCACCAGCAACGGCAACAGCAAAGGGATGGGCACGCTGCACAGGGTCGCCAGCACGGCAAAGCCATTGGCGATCCACAGGGATTTCTTGTGACGCAGGGCCAGGCGGCGAACTTCCGCCCAAGTCAGTCGGTCGGTGCGTTTGGGCTCATCCTGCACAGGTGGCACGCTCCAGCCATCGGGCGAGCAAGGGCGACAGCTCGGACAACGGCTGATAACCGTTGGTCAGCAACGCCAGCTGGCCATTACGCTCGGCCAGCAGCGTCGGGAAACCGGCGATGCCCAAGTCCTGCACCCAGGTAAAGTCAGCCGCCGTCGCCGCATGTTGCTCGGCGCGGTCGAAGGCGCCGGCAAACTCGATGCGCGGAATGCCCGCCTGCTCGGCCAGTTCCACCAGCACGCTGGCAAGGGTCACATCGCGGCCCTCGACATAAAACGCACGCTGGATCAGCCCCAGCAGTGTCCAGGCGCAATCCGGCGCCAGGCTGCGCGCGGTGACGATGGCGCGGCACGCAGGCTCGGTGTCATAGACAAACCCGTCGGGCAACGCGCCTTCGCGCTTGAACGGCTGGCCGGTGGCGTCGGTAACGGCCTGCCAGTGCTCAAGGATATAGCGCCGTGTAGTCGGCTCGAGTGCCGCGCCGCTGCCGGTGCGCAAACCGCCCACCACCAGGTGCACATCCACGCCGGCCGCCTGGGCCTGCTCAACCAGCGCCTGCGCCACCGGGGCAAAGCCCCAGCACCAGGAACACATCGGGTCCATCACATAGAGCAGGCGCGCGGGCATGGGTCAGGCCTCGGAAGGGGTTTGCTTGTAGTTGAAGCCAATCGGGTGCGGCATGTTGCGGGCCTTGGCCAGTTCGATCTGCTTTTGCCGGTCGATGGCGCTGCGACGGGTCTTCTCCGGCAGCTTATCCCAGCAATGCGGGCAACTGATGCCAGCCACATAATGCTCGGACGCGCGGTCTTCTACGCTGACCGGTGTGCGACAGGCATGACATTGATCGTAGTCGCCTTCGCTCAGGTCGTGACGCACGGTCACGCGATTGTCGAACACAAAGCAGTCGCCCTGCCATTTGGTTTCTGCCTGCGGCACCTCTTCGAGGTACTTCAGAATCCCGCCTTTAAGGTGGTAAACCTCGTCGAAACCTTCGCTGAGCATGTAGCTGGAAGCCTTCTCGCAACGAATGCCGCCGGTGCAGAACATCGCGACTTTCTTGTGCCTGGCCGGGTCGAAGTTGGCTTTGATATAGTCAGGAAATTCGCGAAAACTGGTGGTTTTCGGGTCGATTGCGCCTTCAAAGGTGCCGATCGACACTTCGTAGTCGTTGCGCGTGTCGATCAACAGCACTTCAGGGTCGCTGATCAACGCGTTCCAGTCCTGCGGGTCGACGTAGGTGCCGACCTTTTTGTTCGGGTCAACGCCTTCGACGCCCAGGGTCACGATCTCTTTCTTGAGCTTGACCTTGGTGCGGTAGAACGGCTGATCGTCGCAGTACGACTCTTTGTGGTCGATGTCGTCCATGCGTGGGTCGTTCTTGAGCCAGGCCATAAGACCATCAATGCCTTCACGGCTGCCGGAAACGGTGCCGTTGATGCCTTCTTCGGCGATCAGCAAGGTGCCTTTGATGCCGTTATCGACCATTGCCTGCAACAGTGGCTCGCGCAGGGCGACGTAATCTTCGAGGGTGACGAACTTATACAGTGCCGCCACGACAATCGGTTGAGTCATGGGTGTTCTCTCCAGGTGGCTACCCTCGTAAGGGGTGAACCGGATGCAAAAAAAAACGCGCCGGCTAAGCGGCGCGTTGCGGATTCTAACAAAATTGGCGACGTTTATGGGCCGCCTCTTTACTGTGGCGAGGGAGCTTGCTCCCGCTGGGCTGCGACGCGGCCCCGATAAGGCGATTGTGACCTTTCACAAAGATCGCAGTGATGGGCATCAGGGCTGCTGCGCAGCCCAACGGGAGCAAGCTCCCTCGCCACATAACGCCCATGCGCCACAGTGTCAGTGCCCGCCGGCGCAGGTCGGCGAGGCCGGGGCTGCGTCGATTTTCGCCCATTCGTCAGGCGTGTAGGTATGCAGCGCCAACGCATGGAATTCGCTCATCAGGTCAGCCAGGGTGGCATAGACCTTCTGATGGCGCTTGACGCGGTTGAGCCCCTCGAACTGCTGGCTGACCAGCACGGCCTTGAAGTGGGTCTGCAACCCACGGCTGTGCATATGGCTTTCATCCAGCACGCTCAAGTATTCCGGGCTCAGGGCGACGAGTGCCGATTCGATACGCTGTTGCATGGTCATTCCTGTTTACTTCTTCTTGGCCGGGGCCGGGGCTTTAGGCGTCAGCTCGTTGGTCATGTCTTCGAGCAGCTTGTTCACCACAGGTACCGCGCTTTCCAGCTTGGCCTGGGTCATCTGGGCCGATTGCTGGGTCAGTTGCGGCATTTTTTCCAGGACTTTCTTGCCCAGTGGCGACTGGTAGAAGGCTACCAGGTCCTTGAGCTCGGATTCGCTGAAGTTGGTGGTGTAGAGCTTGACCATGTCCGGCTTCAGCTTCGGCCAGCCGATGGCCTGGTCCAGCGCAGCATTGGCCTTGGCCTGGTAGCTGTCGAGTACGGACTGCTTGGCGGCAGGTGCCTTGGTCTGGGCGAAACGCTGGGCAAACATTTGCTGCACTTGCATGTACACCGGGGTACCCAGCTTGTCAGCGTGGGCCAGGGTCAGGAAGGCTTCGGCACTGGCGTTATGGCTGGCGGTATCGGCAAAAACCTGGCCGCTGGCGCAAACCAGAGCAACCGCGGTACAGATGGCACGAAGACGAGTCATCGAGTTTCCTTTCTAGCAGGCGAGGTAAGACCCCAAGGGCGACCATTCTGCGCCTAAAAAACCTTGCGGCTCAACCCCAGGCCTTGTTCAGCCTGGTTTTGCGGGGGCACGGGGCTGGGATCTGCCTTTCTATGCGAGCCGGCTTGTCGAATCGTCGCACCGCTGCGATGCAAGCACCGCGGTTTATCAGTGACAACCCGTTGACGCCATCACAGGCGGCCTGAACCGCATGGGAATACCCTCGATGAAAAGTCTTTTATGGAACCCCACCAACGGATCACAGCCTAAACTGCGCAAACGAACCTGAAGGAGTGTGCCCGATGAGCCGTATCGAAACCGACAGCCTGGGAGACGTCCAAGTCCCGGATGACGCTTACTGGGGCGCCCAGACCCAACGCTCGCTGGTGAACTTCGCCATCGGCGAGCAACGCATGCCGCTGGCGGTGTTGCACGCGCTGGCCCTGATCAAGAAAGCCGCAGCACGGGTCAACGACCGCAACGGCGACTTGCCCGCCGACATCGCCCGCCTGATCGAACAGGCCGCCGATGAAGTGCTCGATGGCCAGCACGACGACCAGTTCCCGCTGGTGGTATGGCAGACCGGCAGCGGCACCCAAAGCAATATGAACGCCAATGAAGTGATCGCCGGCCGCGCCAACGAGCTGTCGGGCAAGGCCCGTGGCGGCAAAAGCCCGGTGCATCCCAATGACCATGTGAACCGCTCGCAAAGCTCCAACGACTGCTTTCCCACGGCCATGAGCATTGCGGCGGTGCAGGCGGTTCATCAACGCCTGTTCCCGGCGATCGCCACGCTTTCTGGCGGTTTGGCCGAGCTGGCTGCACGCCATATGAAACTGGTGAAAACCGGCCGCACCCATATGATGGATGCCACGCCGATCACCTTCGGCCAGGAAGTCTCGGCCTTTATCGCCCAACTCGACTACGCCGAGCGCGCCATCCGTAGCGCCCTGCCCGCTGTGTGCGAGCTGGCCCAGGGCGGCACCGCCGTGGGCACCGGGCTCAATTCGCCGCATGGCTTTGGTGAGGCGATCGCCTCCGAGCTGGCGGCCTTGTCCGGCTTGCCGTTCGTTACCGCCCCCAACAAGTTCGCCGCCCTCTCCGGCCATGAACCGCTGGTCACCCTGCACGGCGCACTGAAGACCCTGGCGGTGGCGCTGATGAAGCTCGCCAACGACCTGCGCCTGCTGGGTTCCGGCCCACGCGCAGGCCTGGCCGAGGTCAAGCTGCCAGCCAATGAGCCGGGCAGCTCGATCATGCCCGGCAAGGTCAACCCCACCCAGTGCGAAGCGCTGTCGATGCTGGCCTGCCAAGTGCTGGGCAATGACGTGACCATCGGCATCGCCGCCAGTCAAGGGCACTTGCAGCTGAACGTGTACAAGCCGGTGATCATCCACAACCTGCTCGAATCGATCCGCCTGCTGGCCGACGGCTGCAACAACTTCCAGGAGCACTGCATCGCAGGCCTTGAGCCGGATGCCGAGCAAATGGCCGAGCACCTGGAGCGCGGCTTGATGCTGGTCACGGCGCTCAACCCGCATATCGGCTACGACAAGTCGGCGCAGATTGCCAAGAAGGCGTACGCCGAAGGCTTGACGCTACGCCAGGCGGCGCTGGACCTGGGTTATCTGACTGATGAAGAGTTCGATCAGTGGGTGCGCCCGGAGAACATGCTGGAAGCCGGCCACTGAGAGAACTGGCGACTCGGTGAGTCAGTTAAAGCTGGCTGGGGCTGCTGTGCAGCCCAACGCAGGGCAAGCCTGCTCGCCACAGTGAGAGTGTTCGTCCTTAATAAGGTATTAAGATGCCATACGCACCCGCCGGGCCTTGAGCCCGGCGAGCAGCGACGGCGCCAGTGCTACCGTCGCTGAACCCAGCATCACCACCAATGCCCCTATATAGCCCACGGCATTGATCTCTTCTGCCTGCACATAGTCCGGCCACAGCCACGCCGCCACCGCCACCGCCACAAAGGTCACCAACGGCGTCAGCGCCAGAGTCGCACTGACGCGCGAGGCCTCCCAATGCGCCAGTGCTTCGGCAAACGCACCATAGGCCACCAGTGTGTTCATGCAGCACGCAAGCAGCAACCAGCCTTGCAGCGGACTCAATTGCAACGCCTCCAGCGGATGTGCCCATGGCGTGAGCAACAGGGCGCACGACAAGTAGATCACCATCATCACCTGCAGCGAATTCCACACCGTCAGCAATTGCTTCTGGCCCAGGGCATAGAACACCCAGATGGTGGTAGCCAGCAGGATCGTCAACACGCCCGCCGTGTAGGTGCCCATGGAGGTCAGCAGCTCAGCCAGGCGCTGGTTGAAGAACAGACCAAAGCCCAAGATCAGCACCACCAGCCCCATGCCCTGCCCCAGGCTGAAACGCTCCTTGAACACGAACACACTGGCGATCATCAAAAAAATCGGCCCCATCTGCACCACCAATTGCGCGGTGCCGGGGCTGAGCATTTTCAGGCCCACCAGGTACAACACGTAGTTGCCCACCAAACCACACACGGCCATCGCCACCAGCCAGCCGCCCCTGGGACCAAGCACCTTGCGACTGGGCAAGCGTTTGCTCAGCGCCAGGTAGATAAACAGGCAACTGCCGGCCACCACCAGGCGAAACCAGGTGACGGTGATCGGGTCCATCACCTGCAACACTTGCTTGAGTTTGATCGGCAGAATGCCCCAGAGAAACGCAGTCAGCAGGGTCAGGCCAAAACCATAGACCCAGCGACCGGAAGAGATGTGCATGAGCGCCCCAAAATGCCAGAGGTGGAGGAGCTGGCATTCTAGGGCGAGGCGTTGTGCTTTGGGTATCGATCATTTGGGGGTCAGGGCACCCCCATCACCAACACACCACTGCCGCTGATGGCGCCAGGCGTCGGCAGTGAACCATTGCGCCGCACCAGCGAAAACGTCACATCATCGCCGCCCACACTGTTGGTGATGCGGGTGAGGAATGAGCCGTTGACAGACACTGCAGCACCGCCGCGCAACAACGCCGTGCCCACATCGGGATTGCTCATGATCAGCAGGCGCGGGTCGAACGCGGAACGGGTGCCTTTGTAGGTAATGGTGATCGGTGTGTTGATCCCACCGTCGGGGCACGAGTAGGTCAGCCTGCGGTTACTGACGACGGAGGATGTCAACGGGTCGGAACCTATGGCGCGTTGGTGGACGTCGCCGAAGTTGATCTCGATCGGGTTGTTATTGTTGATGGTGCAGGTGGAGGGCGAGACGGTGAAGTTGTTGGCCGCCGTGTAGGTCACCGTGAGCTGTGGCCGGGTGCCGTCGTAATTGTTCGAGCTGGTCAGGCGCAACAGGCCGAGGTTGTCACCGATACGAACATCGAACGGGTTGGACGGATAATTACGCAGCAAAATGTAGGGGGTGACATTGATCGGGTAAAACACTCCGTTGTTGGGGATGTTCGCAATCCCTATGCCGGACGGCACCGGCGTGTTTCGAAAAGCGCCGTTGATGCGTAAACCGGTGCCTTCGCCGGCAAATTTTGGTCCGGGAGTCCAGGCCGTACCTGCGGCGCTTCCACTGACCCAAAAGTCCGTATGCCAAGCGGGGCCTCCGCTATAGGTAAACCGACACTCCAGCCTTGCACCTTCGAGCATGAGCCTCGTGCGATCTGCAGCCAGGGTGACCGTCACCGGCACCTGCAGGTTGGGGTTGCCATTCTGCCAAGCCCCGCCGTTAACACGGCAATCGACGGCGTGCGCGGTTGTGGTAAAACCCGCCAGGGCGAGAAGCGCCAGCGCGCCATAAAGTGATTTCATTTTGACTTCTCGTGATTTTTCTACCCAGGCGCCGTCCGAGGAATATTCAGCCCCCTGTTCGCGCCGCCCGTTAGAGTGTTGGGGTTAGTAGGGTTGGCTGCCGGCGAGCTTGGGCCTTATGGCACACCCATTACGAGCACACCACTGCCGCTTATGGCGCCTGCGGTCGGCAAGGAGCCATTGCGCCGCACCAGCGAAAAGGTCACATCGTCTGCTCCCACACTGTTAGTGATACGGGTCAGGAACGAGCCGTTCACCGGCACCGCAGTACCGGCATGCACCATGGCCGTGCCCACATCCGGGTTACTCATCATCAACAGCCGTGCATCGAAGGCCGAGCGGGTGCCTTTGTAGGTGATGGTGATGGGCGTGGTAATGCCGCCGTCCGGGCATGAGTAAGTGAGCCTGCGGTTGCTGACGACGGAAGAGGTCAACGGGTCGGTGCCGATTGCCCGCTGATGGACGGTACCGAAGTTGATCTCGATCGGATTGTTATTGTTGATGGTGCAGGTGGATGGGGAGATGGAGAAGTTGTTGGCGGCCGTGTACGTGAGCGCGAGCGTTGAGCTGCCGGAGTTATAGTTATTTGTCTGGTCCAGGTTTAACCTTCCGAGGACGTCTCCTAATCGAACGTCGATAGGATTGGTCGGATTGTTACGCACCAAAATATAAGGTGTGACATCGACCGGCACGCCGATGCCGTTGTTAGGCATGGTCGTCGTTCGGATACCATTCGGGACCGGGGTATTTTGATAGCTGCCGTTGATGCGTAAGCCGGTGCCTTGGCTGGTGAACTTCGGGCCTGGCACCCAGGCCGGCCCCACTCTTGCGGACGTAGCCCAGTAGTCCGTATACCAAGGCTGGCTACCGCCAAAACCCGAGAACCGGCACTCTAACCTTGCCCCTTCGAGCATGATACGAGTTCTGTCTGCGCTCAGTTGAACTGTGACGGGAACTTGCAGGTTTAAAGTCCCACCCGCACCTACAAATATCCAAGCCCCGCCGTTCACACGACAATCAGTTGCACTCGCAGCCGTAGTCATTCCCATCAGTACAAGAAGCACAATGGCTCCATAGCGCTGTTTCATTTTTTAATCTCTCGCGGCTTTTATCTACCCGAATGTCGCCCGCCGGGCACTCGGCTCACGTCGTGAAGAGGACGTAGCCGCTACGGATAGTCCAACGTAAAAGTAGAGGTCACCGTGTACGCACCGTGCCCAATGGTTTGATCTCTTATCGCCGTCGGCTCGCCCTGCACATAGGCCTTGAGTTCGATCACATTGCTACCATCGCTCAGCACCTGCTCATCGCTGACGGTATTCAAGGGCAACGGCTTGTCGCTCAGCGTCTCAATACCAACGCCAATCCCCGAGGCACCACTGCCACCGTCCAGCGCGAGCAAGCCTGGAAGTTCGCCATTTTCGGCACCGCCGAAGGTGATGGTCACGGTGTTGCCAATGGTGGTGTCACACTCTTCCAAGTGCAGTTGGAACCGCTTGCCCACGGTTCGCGTGTTGATATAAAGGTGCTTGCTGGTGACGTCCCAGAGCTCCAGCGTGATGGCCTCATCGCCAGGGCGGATGGTGCAGGCCTCTTCCACCAGGTTGCCCTTGAACATCAGGTTGTCCGCGCCGTGCCCCAGGGGGATCAGGCCGACGGTGAGCAATAACGCCAACCCGCCTTTTTGCACAATTTGGTCTCGCATCGACTCAACTCCTACTGGTATTCGGCCAACAACGTGGCCACCGCCGTAAACCGCGCGGGCGTCAAAATGGCGCCTGGCTGCTGCACGGGCACCACCTCCAATGTCGGCGGTGACGACAGGGTGATGTCCAGTGGCGTATTAAGTGGAAGTGGCAGGTTATTCTGGAAAATCCGAATACCCAGTGCCGGCACACTGGTCTGTACCGCTGCACCGTCAAACGAGGTGGCTGTGCCGTTGACGCTCAATTTGAGCTCCCACGGCAGCGTGTCGGTGCCACAGTTGATGGCATAACCGACACCCCGGCGGTATTTCACACCATCGACGCGTTTTACCCCCACATCGCCAAAATCCACCTCAATGGTGTTGCCGCTGTCGATCGTGCAGGGCGGCGGCTCATTCAGCGTGCCGCTGAACGTCAGGTTGGCCGACGCACCACTGCAAAGGCCGATGGAACACAAGGTAAGCAACACGCGTTGCTGCCAAAATGTCATTGAGCATTCCTCGTCATTGGTAATCGACCACCAGGGTTGCCACAGCATCAAATGCCCCGCCGCTCAGCGTGCTGCCCACGCGTTTGACGGGCACCGCCTGTACCGCCGGGAAGTTGGGATAGGTGAAATTCACGGCCGTATTCAACGGCCAGTCAGCGCCATTCACGAACAGCTTGACCCCAAGGTCGGCCTTGCGAGTCGACAGCACGCGGCTGTCAAACCCGGCGCCGGTGCCTTTGAGTTCCAGGGTCAGGGCGTTGCTGAACGGCGAATTACAGGTGACGGTATAGGGCACGTCACGACGGTAATTAACCCCGTCTACCCGTGACGTCTGCAGGTCATTGCCGAACGGCACATCCAGGGTTGCGCCACTGTTAATCACGCAAGGCGGCGGCGCGATGATGACCGCGCGGATGGTCAGGCTGGTGTCGGCCTGCACGCATTGGCTGACAGGCCACAGTAAACCGCCACCGATAAGAATGGCCCACGGGCCGATTGAGTTAGCCATCGCTCTGCCCTTACTCATAGTTGAGCCTGAATTCCACCACGGCCCTGAAAGCCCCACTGCTCAACGGCGCCGAGGTGCGCGTAGGCCGAACATTCCAGGTCTGGGTATTGCGGCCCACGGGCAGAATCAACGGTTCGCCCTTTGAGCCCAGCTGTACATCCCGACCAAGGGGATCGGTCAATTGCAGGCCCATCCCGGTGATGCCCTGGACTTTGACCAACCGTGGATCATCGGCGTCGGCCGGCGCGACAAACGCCACCGACAACACAGGTTGGTAAGCACTCCATGTCAGGTTGCCCGTGCGTTCGTTACGCACGCGACCGGCGGTGCGCATACAGTCGGTAAAACGCAGTTGAAAAGCCTTGGCGGGCGCCTGATCACCAGGCCGTTGCAAATGGCTGGTCGACACCGCGTCCAGGTCCACCGTCTGGTGCAATGAGGTCATATCCAGACTGCAAGGCGACTCATTCATGGCCCCGAGGACATTCAACATTCCACTCATCCCTTCGATATCTTCGTCATCGTCGGCGGCGTGCGCGCCCATCGCCAAGACCCATAACAGGCAGCCCAAGACCTTCACACTTTGCGACTTCATGATGTTCTCCAGCAGCATTACTCATTTCGGCGCTGAGGCCTGCGCGTTGACCTGGCACGTATTGCCATTGCAGGTGAACGCCAGGAGTGGACGGCCGCCGTAATCATTCACATAGGCCAGATAAGGTGACGTACCCAGTGCCTTGGCACTGGGGCCCAGGGTCAGCGCGTCCTTGGGGGGAACCATCACCGGCGCAAAGCCCGGCACGGTTTTGCCGTCTTTGCTGGCACGTGCATCCACCAGGGTCACGTAGTACGGCGTCGGGTTATGGACCCGGTAGTGGTCGCCTTCGCGGGTCAGGGTCAGTTTCTGCTGCCAGGGGTTGGACAGGTCTTGCTGGCTCGGCGCAATCGCATCCGGGCGGTAGAACAACTTGATGCGGGTTTGCAGGGCAATTTGCAGGGTGTTGGATTTATCACTGCGCGGCGGGATTTCTCGCAAGTTGAAGTAATAGACCGTCTCGCGGTCCTGCGGCAACGACTTGGCGGCCGGCAGCGCCTGGACTTTCACCTGGCTTTGTTTGCCGGGTTCCAGGCGCTGCACCGGCGGCAGCACGATCAAGGGTGAGTTGATTTTTTTACCGGTTTCATCCTCGATCCAACCCTGGGCCAGGTACGGCAGCTGAGTATTGTTGTTGGTGATGTTCACGCTGGTGGCATCTTTGCCGCCATCGAAAATCACCCGGGTACGATCCAGGCCAACCGCGGCGCTGGCGCCCTGGCTCAAGCCTAGGGCCAGCAGCGCGAACGCTGGGAAGGTGAGGCGCATATCAAGCTTCATGAGGCTGTGTTCTCCGTGTCGGTAAGCTCCCCGGTCAGCGTGGCTGGCTCGGGCAGGGATGGGGCAGCGGCAACTCTCTGGCAGCGCAGCTGCAGGGCGTGCGTCAAGCCATCGACGGGCAGAACGGTGGGGAGCGTGAGGATGCATTGCTCGTTGCCGCCCCAACTGACGACCATCTGCTCGCCGGCCTGCAGGCCGCTGAGGTAGACATTGCCGCCGTCATTCACGATGCCGGTGTCCTGTTGCTTGAGGTTCTTCACCGTGGCGCCAAAGGGCGGCGAACTGCCATCCGGCAGGCGCAGAATCGCCATGGCTTTTTCACCGGCAATCACGCTCAGCGAGCGATAACCAATCGCCCCTTCGGTGAGCGTCAACTGCGTGACCGATTGAGTAGCTTCGACCGTGCTCGGCAAGCGCTCCAGGTCCACGCTGGCTGCCGTACGCTGATAGCTGCTGATATCGGAAATCACCGCTTTGCCGAAGGCATTGCTGCGGGTCGGCGAGCCGTAACCGCGCACCGGCACGTCGGGTACACCGCCGGTGTCGAGCATCAGGCGCGTGCCGCCGGTACTGGTGGTACGGTGCAAGGCCGCGCCATATTGCGTGACCGTGCCACCGCCACGCGCCGACACACCCAGGCTGCTGTAGCCGCCCTCTTGCGTGCTGGCGCTGACGTCGATATCGGCCTGGTCGCCCATATGGCTCAAGTAACCACTGGCGGACGAATCGCTGGCACTGAGCTGATAGCTGTTGCGCTCATCGAGACGATCGCTGTAGCGCGTCGTAAAGTTGTTCTTGCCGGCGGCCCGGTTGGCGTCCATCGACAGTGTGCCGGTGCGCCCCAGCGGCAGGCTGACCGTGACGGCCATGCCGTTGTCTTTGTAGTTGTATTCCTGGGTGCGGTACATGTTCAGGGACAGGCTCATGTTCTTGACCGTGCCCACGTTGAAGTAGCGCGACAGCGACAGGTTCCAGCGCTGGGTGTCGGGCCTATCCCAGTAGGTTTGCTTGTTGTAGCTGGCGTAGACGGTGGCGCCCAGGTCACGAAACTGCTTGTTGACCGTGACCGTGTACAGCGCCTTGCTGCCACCAATCGGCTTCCAGCCCTCATTCGGGTCACGGTAATCACCACGCCCGCCGAGTTCACCGTTCAGCCCGTAATACCGGGCATCCAGGTATTCACTCATGCTCAAGAAGTTTTTCTCGGAGAACCGGTAACCGGCGAAGGTCACCTGGCTGTCGTACTGCTCAAAGTTCTTGGAGTATTGAAGGCGGTAGGATTTGCCCGACAGCGTCTCGTTCCACACCTCGGCGTGAGACTGCGTCACATCCAGCGAGACCGCGCCGAACGCCAGCAAGTCGCGCCCCGCCCCCACGGACAACGCCCGATAGTTGTTATCGGTCATGCCGCCGCCAAATAACGACCAGCCATTGCTGATGCCCCAGGAAAACTCCCCGGTGCCGAAAAAGTCGCCGTCGCCGCCATGCTGAAGGTTGGACGGGCGCCCGGATGCCAGCTTGTAACGCACTTGCCCCGGGCGGGTAAGGTAAGGAACCCCGGCTGTATCCATCTGGAAGCTGTGGACCGAGCCGTCCTGTTCTTCCACCCGCACATCGAGCTTGCCCGTCACTGCATCCTGCAAGTCTTGAATGCGAAAGGGCCCCGCCGCTACCAGGGTTTCGTAAAGCACGCGGCCCTGTTGGCTGATGATGACTTTGGCATTGGTCTTGGCCACCCCGACCACTTCCGGCGCATACCCACGCAGGTTGGGCGGTAACTGGCTTTCATCCGAGTTGAGCGCGGCACCGGTAAAGCGGAAACTGTCGAACAGGTCCGAATACAGGTAGTTCTCGCCCACCACCAAACGTGCCTTCAGCGCAGGAATGGCGCGGTACGCGTAGTAGCGACTCCACTCCAGCTTTTGCGGCCCGGCCGCTTCCTGCCGGCCACGCTCGACGCGCCCCTGCCAATCGGCCCGCAACCGCCAGGCGCCGGCATTGGCGCCAACAGTGCCGTTGCCACTGAGGTTATTGCGGTTACCATCGCCGCGCTGGTAGTTGGACTGCGCCGTCAGACTGTAGTCAACCAACAACCCCGGCACCCCTTCGTCCCACCGCGAGGGCGGGTCCCAGTTGATGGCACTGTATTCGAGGTAGGCCTGGGGCAGATTGATGCTCAGCGTGGACGTGGCCAGGTCGCCACTGACCTCGGTGCCTGGCAAGCTTTGAACATCAAGGCATTCGCCGCCCTTCCACCAGGCAAGTTTGTCGGCATCCGCCGCTTTTAGCCCCAACTGCTCCACCAGGCTGCGAGATAAACACGCCTGACTGCCTTTGGGATCATTATCGGGGTGATAGAACGCCACCGATTGTTCGGCAATTGGCTGGCCGTTGATGTGCACGACCATCGAGTACGTGCCGGGCAAAATAAACCCGCTGCGCGCAAATTGAGACAAGTCAATGTTGGTGCGATCAATCAAGTCAAGAACGTCGGTATTAAACTCGATATCGCCGGCACCCAATGCAGTTCCCGCCAGAGACATCAGCCCGCCAAACAGACTCGGGCGCAGCGTGTTTTTGATCTTCGCTGTATTCAACATGAAAGCCTGTCCATCAATGTTCAAAAGTATTCCAACTTGAACCGCACTGCGGCACTGTGGGCGCCCACTACCAGTGGCAGTCCATTGCCAACCAGATAAAACCTGTAGTTAAGTGTCATATCGCCCTCCGACAGTGGCGTAGGCGACATTCGCTGCCCGGGAATACTCTCTTCGCCGGCCGCGTCCACAATGTGCAGGGCAACCCCCTGGGAGCCACCGAACACAGCAAAGGAAAGCCCAGCCCGGTCGGTCGGCCCATCAAACGTCACCCGCATGTGCTCCCAGTCAGGCAGGGTTGCCCCTGGGCGCGACGGGTCCGGACGTGTCAGTGAGCAGTTGACCAAACGCAACTGAAACGGGTGATCTTCTCCCCGCGTGTTGCGCAACAGCCGGCCAACTGGCTCCGACGGCATTTCGATGGTTTGATCGATACTGCTCAGCTCCAGCCCGCAGGCTGAGTCCACGACTTCTCCGCCCAACAGGACGACGCCTTCACCCTGCGAAGCGTCCTGGGCCAGAGCGTAAGGGCAGATCAACGTCGTCAATGAAGAGGCGATAGCCAAACGTAGGAATGTTTTCACCTGGATCTCCCGTCAGCGTCCCCCCGCCACACGTGGTGGCGGGGGGAAAAACTTACTGATAAGCCAAGGTAAAGTTGGTTACTGCGCTGAAATCGCCAGGAATGATCGGGTCCGTGGCGGCACCTTGCACATAAGCGCCGAACTCCAGGGTGTTGTTGCCGGTGGAGATGACTTGCGGGGTGGTAGGAACACCCAGCTCAACAGGTGCGCCACCGTGGGTCATCATGATGCCCACGCCGCCAGCGCCGCCGACCGTACCGATCGCACCTGGAACCACGCTCGACGGTGCGCCGGTGAAGGTCGTGGTCACGGTGTTATCGGTCAGGCCGGACAGGTCGCAGCCTTCCAGTTCAATCAGCACGCGGCGCGCTTCAGACTTGCCGCCCGATTCCAGTTGGTGTTTGGCAATCGCCCCCAGGCGAACGGTCTGATCCACAGAGTCAGGCTTGATGGAGCAAGCACCCGAATGCACCGACCCCAGAAACGTGACGGTCCCATCCGCTGCCTGCGCAACAGAGATCGAGCCGGCCAACAGACCGATAGACAACAGCGCAGCTTTCATTTTGGTATTCATCTACAGATTCCCACTTATTAACAAGTGTCATTAAAGAAGCCCGGCCACAGGTCGGTGCAGGGCTGATTAAACGAGCGGTTATAACCCGTGCTGTTAAGCCGATGATTCCTGAGTTTTTCCAACTTGTTGTATTGCAATCCAGGAATCAGCTCAACGCCGGGCAATTCTCCACTTCACACTTGAGCAAGTAAGCCGTCTGTTTCCGCAAACCAAGTAGCCGCAGTACGCCAAAGCGCGCAGGAAAAACATGGCTATTTGCCAAAACTTTAAAACTGGCTGAAGGAAAAGGACTACATGCAGATTAATGAGAACAATTCAAATTAGACCGTCTCTGTAAGATGGGGATTACGCGCATTAAAAAATAACCGTATTTACGGCCTTTGAGCAACTAATCAAACAAGCAGAGAAGTACCTGATTATTACCAAACAGCGAATGCGCAAAGGGGGAGCACGCTCCCCCTTTTGTATGGATAGGTGTGAGCTGTCGATTGACTAACGCACCGCCTCAAACAATCCGGTAGCGCCCATGCCACCGCCCACGCACATAGTGACGATGCCGTAGCGCAGGTTACGTCGCTGCAACTCACGCACCAGGTGCCCGACCTGCCGCGACCCGGTCATGCCGAACGGGTGGCCAATGGAGATCGAGCCACCGTTGACGTTGTATTTGCCATTGTCGATTTCCAGGCGATTGCGAGCATAGAGGCACTGCGAGGCAAACGCTTCGTTAAGCTCCCACAGGTCGATATCCGCCACCTGCAAACCCTTGGCCTTGAGCAATTTGGGTACCGAGAACACCGGGCCGATGCCCATCTCGTCCGGCTCGCAACCGGCCACGGTAAAGCCACGGAAAAACGCCTTGGGCTTGAGTCCCAATTGCAGGGCTTTTTCCAGGCTCATCACCAAGGTCATCGAAGCGCCATCGGACAACTGCGAAGAGTTGCCCGCCGTCACCGAACCGTCTTCGGCAAACACCGGCTTGAGGCCATTGAGGCTGGCCAGTGTGGTGTCCGGGCGGTTGCAGTCGTCACGGTCGACCACGCCATCGAGCACCTGCACCTCGCCGGTGTTTTTGTCTTCGACCTTGTACTTGACGGCCATCGGCACGATTTCATCGTTGAACAAGCCGTCGGCCTGGGCCTGGGCGGTACGTTGCTGGCTTTGCAGGGCGTACAGGTCCTGTTCTTCGCGGCTGACGTTATAGCGGCGCGCGACGATCTCGGCAGTCTGGCCCATGGGGAAGTAGATGCCCGGCACCTGCTCTTTGAGCAGCGGGTTGATCAGGTTATCGGTGTTGACACTTTTCATGGTCAGGCTGATGGACTCGACACCACCGGCAACGAT
Source organism: Pseudomonas sp. B19125 (assembly GCF_044218855.1). NCBI lineage: Bacteria > Pseudomonadati > Pseudomonadota > Gammaproteobacteria > Pseudomonadales > Pseudomonadaceae > Pseudomonas > Pseudomonas sp. B19125. Next base: position 2,471,834 of record NZ_CP162589.1, on the reverse strand, counting down.
GATATCGCTGCAACCCGAGGCGATCTGGTTGGCCGCAATCGCAATCGCCTGCAAGCCCGAGGAACAGAACCGGTTGAGGGTCATGCCCGCCGTCCCGGTGCCCAGTTGCGAGAGCACCGCCACGTTGCGCCCGATGTTGTAGCCCTGGGCACCTTCGTTGGAGCCGGCGCCGACGATGCAATCCTCGACCGTCGCCGGGTCGACGCCATTACGCGCCAGCAGCGCGTTGACGCAATGGGCCGCCATGTCATCCGGGCGTGTCTGGTTGAACTTGCCACGAAAGGACTTGGCCAGGCCGGTTCGCACGCTGTCGACGATCACTACTTCACGCATGGGCTACCTCGATCTTGTGGTTGGGAGATGGACCGAGCATAGAGGCCGGCCTGCCCAACCGCGACGATCATTCACCTGGCATATACAAAAGCATGACCGCCTGAACGAGGCTTCTGTGGCGAGCAGGCTTGCCCTGCACTGGGCTGCGCAGCGGCCCCAAAACCTGCCAATGAGGTCTGCCTGAGAGAACGCGCTGCCTGGGTCGGGGGCTGCTGCGCAGCCCAACGCAGGGCAAGCCTGCTCGCCACAGAAGCCTCTGTTCACCACAGGACTTGAAGGCGACGCAAACTGTGGCGAGCGAGCTTGCTCGCGCTGGGCTGCGCAGCGGCCCCAAAACCTGTCAATGAGGTCTGCCTGAGAGAACGCGCTGCCTGGGTCGGGGGCTGCTGCGCAGCCCAACGCAGGGCAAGCCTGCTCGCCACAGAAGCGTCGCTCACCACGGGAGCCTCACCACAGGAGGTGCCGCCAGCTTTATTTCTTTTTCTTCTTATCGTGCTTGTCGGTCTTGTCGAACGCTTCTTCCAGCGCGCGGTTGATGGTGCGCAGCACCTTGACCCGCGCCCAGCGTTTGTCGTTGGCTTCCACCAGGGTCCAGGGCGACACTTCGGTGCTGGTGCGGTCGACCATGTCACCCACCGCCGCCCGGTAGTCATCCCACTTGTCGCGGTTGCGCCAGTCGTCTTCGGTGATTTTGAAGCGTTTGAAGGGAATTTCCTCACGGGCCTGGAAGCGCTCCAACTGTGTATCTTTGTCGATCGCCAGCCAGAACTTGACCACGATCACCCCCGCATCGCGCAGTTGCTCCTCGAAGTCATTGATCTCGCCATAGGCACGCATCCAGTCCGTCGGGGTGCAGAAGCCTTCGATGCGTTCCACCAATACGCGGCCATACCACGAGCGGTCGAACACGGTGAACATGCCGCGAGCCGGAATCTTCTGCCAAAAGCGCCATAGATACGGCTGGGCGCGCTCGTCTTCACTCGGCGCGGCAATCGGCACGATATGGTACTGGCGCGGGTCCAGCGCTGCCGCCACGCGGCGGATCGCGCCGCCCTTGCCCGCCGCATCGTTGCCTTCAAACACGGTGATCAATGCGTGCTTGCGCATGCGCTTGTCGCGCATCAAGCCAGAGAAGCGCGCCTGCTCGGTAATCAGTTGCTCTTCGTAATCATCTTTTTCCAGGCGCTGGGTCAAATCGAGGCTGTCGAGCAGGCCCTTCTTGTCCACGGAGGCAATCAAAGGCGCCGGGTTCATGCCGCTGGCCTTGCCCTTGGGCAGCTTCAAGGCGTTTTGCAGGCTTTCGAGCAGGATCTTGCCCACCGTGAGGCTGCGGTAATTCGCATCCACGCCTTCGATCACATGCCACGGCGCGTAGTCACGGCTGGTACGGCGCAGGATGCGCTCGCCGAAATGCACAAACTTGTCGTAGGTTTCGGATTGCTGCCAGTCCAGCGGGCTGATGCGCCAGCTGTGCAGCGGGTCGTCGGCCAGCGCCTTGAGGCGTGCCTTCATCTGTTTCTTGGACAGGTGGAACCAGAACTTGAAGATCAGCGCGCCTTCATCACAGAGCATCTTTTCCAGACGCTCGGCACCGGCGATGGCCTGGTCCAGGCGCGCGTCCTTGATCTGGCCATGCACGCGGCTTTGCAGCATCTGGCTGTACCAGTTGCCGAAAAAGATGCCCATGCGCCCCTTGGCCGGCAGCTGACGCCAATAGCGCCACGCCGGTGGGCGCGCCAGTTCTTCGTCAGTCTGCTGGTCAAAGGTGCGCACTTCGATCAGCCGTGGGTCCATCCATTCATTGAGCAGCTTGACGGTTTCGCCCTTGCCCGCGCCCTCGATGCCATTGATCAGGATGATCACCGGGAAGCGCTTCTGCTGTTGCAGTTCGTACTGTACTTCCAGCAAGGCTTCACGCAGGGCCGGCACTTCGGCGTCGTACGTGTCTTTATCGATGGCGTGACCGATTTCGGCGGATTCGAACATGGGCAGCTCCATTTCAAGATGGCTCAAGACTAGCGGATTGGGCACCACGCCACTCAAAGAATTCCAAAACAGTTGCCATGGATCAATCGCCGTCCCCTATGGCTAGTTCCCTGGCAGATGGCAAATGCCAAGGTCATGCTGCCTCAACATCTGCTGTGTGAGCCGCTCTACCACTTCGGTAATAGCCTGCCGGCGAGGCGAACGCAGGGCCTCCATTTGCTCAAGGTACTGCGCGTCGGTGAGATTCTGGCTGTTCTCAAAAAGTGCTTGTTGCTGCGTATCAAAGGGTTCTGTCGCCGACTCGAACGCACCGGAAAACTGCTGCTTGAGGTGGGTTTTCCAGAACGCCAGCTGTGAAATAAAACGCAAGAACGTGGGGGACAGCTCTGCCGTGCGCACTTGGGAGTGCGCCACCTCCAGACTGTCGCTGGTCACATTGGCAAATTCTCCATATTGAATGTGCTTGGGCTGCCCCGGTAGCTGCAGGGTTTTGGCCAACCCTACCCGGAATGCCAGGCTGACTTCCAGCGGGTCCACGGACGCGTTTTCGACAGCGTAGGTGGCCGCAATTTTCTCCAGCTCGCTGAGGCGAAACAACCCTCGGCCCAAGTTCAACAGCGCCCCGGAATTGCCTTTTACACGACCGGCCTGCTGCGTTGCCTTCTCGACCTCCTTGAGCACCTCCATCTGACTGAAAATCTGCGCGGCGTCGTCTGCGCAGTTCGCCGGATGAGCCGCCAGTTGAAAGACCTGCTCGCGCAGGTCGGTACTGTCGTGGGTCGACTGCAACACGTCCCAGACCCGCCGGGTCAAGTCCTCGTGCACATGACGATTGTCGGCAGTACCGGACAGCTCAGCCAGCAAGTGGAACAACGGCGTCGAGTCCGGGTCATCCCGCAGGTTGGCCCACACGGTAGATTTGTGGGCCTCTCGGGCGGCCACCTCGTCCGGCAACCACAATGCCCTGGCCTTCAGTTCGGTCATGCGTGGCTGATCGTCCTCTACAAACCCCATGCCAATTCCCACTTCGTCACGGTAACGCGTAAGCGCGGTTATCGTGGTACTGGAGAGCGGGTTGCCGCCCAGGTCAATCGACTGGCTGAAACTGCGTGACACCGTAAACAACCACTCAGGCAACACGGTGATCACGTTATCGCGCAGGTCCACTTGCTCCAGGTGAGCCAGGCGCCCAAGCCCTGCGGGTAAGTCGACGATTTTGGTGTCCTGCAACAACAGGGTGTGCAGGTCACGCATCCGGCTGACATCCACCAACTTGTCCAGCGGGTTGTGGCTCAGATCCAGCAGGCGCAACGTATTCAGGTCTGCCAGTTTCAGTCGGGTGTATTCGGTGAGCACAAGACGGTTGCGGGGCATCGACAAACTTTCCAGGTCGAGCATTCGCGAAAATACCTCCGGCAAGCGGGTCAGGCGGTTACGCCCCAGTTTCAAATGCTGCACGCCTTTAAAGCACTTCAGGAAATAGGCGACGTCATCGCCCAGTCGCATGTTCCTGAGTGACAACTGCCGAACATGGTCGAAACGTATGTCGGCTGGCAGCGTCGGCAGTGAGCCAACGCGCATCCCATCCAGGTTCAAACTGGCAACGGACGTCTGATGCTCATCCAGAGCAAAGCTTTGACGCCGCCAACACGCTTCAATGCGCTCAGCCACCTGCTGGCGGCTAGTACGAACGTCACTCAGGCCCGGCTGTGTCTCCATGCCCTGGATATCGGTTTTCCAATGCTTGAGCAGCGCGCGCAAATGACCGAGTTCTGCCTTCAAACGTTTGACCGCCTTGGCCCGGGCCAGATGGTCAGCGCCCAACGTCATCAATAGCGAAGACACTTGAGCCTCACTGAACAATGGGTACAAACGCTTTACCTTACGCACCAGTGCGGCTGGATGAACCAACGGCCCCGTCGGCAAATCGGCCATTTCACAGCTCACCCCCTGCGACGCCGGTTCGCTGACCTGGCTGGAAAAAGCCTCGGCAGCCAGTTCCCGATCGCCTTTCGCTTGCGAGGCACTCATGTATCGCAAACGCCAAATGTTACTGGCGTCCTTCAGCGGCAATCCCAATGCCACTCGCTGGCCATCCATCAGCGTTGCATCGATCGCCTCGAACAGGCCCTCCGGCCCGGCATAAGGTCCACCGAGACTGCGGCCGTTGTCGTTGAACGCTTCAAACCCTGCGTTCGACCTGACTACTACTCGCCGCACACCAGCGTCTTTGAACGCGCCCAAGGCCAACAAGTCGCCTTGAGGCGAGTCCTGGCGCAACTCAAGCCGCAGCTCTGCCCCCCACCCCGCCAAGCGCGGCATTGTCCGAACGGCGATGAGCGCAGTATCCAGGCTGGCCAACTCTGGCTGCTCAAACCCCATCAAGGCGCGGTCCAGGCGTTGTGCCTCAAGAGCACGTTGCACTGACTCGGCCAACGCCATGGGAACCCGTTGATTATCGCGCAGGGACTCACGCTGCACGGTGGTCGTTTCGGCCATCAATTCGCGCATCAGCGTGCAGGGCAATTGCGGGTAGGTGCGCCTGAGCAACGCCCATTCCGGCGGTACGGGCCCATCATAGGTCTGATACAACTGCTCAAACAGCGGCTTGCGATCAGCCTTCAGATGCGCGAGCAACTGACGCGCCAACACGGTGTGCGCCTGATCGGCGTCTACGCCCTCTCCCAACAAGCCGGTCTTTTGAGCGTCATCCAGCCCGGACAACAGCACTTCAAACACTTTCCCCTCACTGAGCATCGGCTCGGTGATCGTCAAACGCAGGCCTGCATCGTAAGGTTCGCTGGCAGGGTAACGCGCCATGACACTGCGCTTTGCATCCAGCAGCTCAAAATAGCGCCCGGCGGGCCACCCCGGTAACAGGGGCAAGGCATGCATCTGCAAGGTCGAGTTTTCAATGTTGGGGGAAGCACCGCTTTCCAACTGCCAGTTCAAATCGCGAATGGACTGATCGAGCCTGAAACGTTCGTACAGATCGCGAAAGCGTGCGGGAAACGGCAGACACTCCTGGGCCTGATAGACGCCCCAATCATCGGGCAAATCCATAATGGCCTTGATCTGTAGAAGTTTGCGAGGAGGGAGCGAAGAGCCGGGACCTGTCGGTTTCAACCGCGAAAAAAGATACTCCGGGTTCTCCCACTCGTCGGGCTTCTCGAACGCAAAACGCCAGCTACCTTCACCGTTATGCAGCAATTTCGGGCGATAAGCCGTCTGCCGCACCGGGTGGCTGGCCCGCCATTGATCCAGTCTCGCGTCGAACGCGATCCGGTGGATACAGTCATTGACCTTGACGTACGAATGCCCCTCCACCGTGTAGATTCCCGACGCGTCGGCAACCTGCTCGTCGCCAAGGCGCTGATCATGGACGTATTGCGTGATATCCGGACGCCACAGCCGCTGGTTGCCCACAGCGGGGTTTATCACCTCGAATTTACGGAAAAAACCATTCAGATTAAGGCCGGTACGCTGCATGGCCGAACCGACAACCTTGCTCCCTGCCGCGAACAACACCATCGACGTGATGTTTTGCGCGATCACTGCCAACTGCTGGAACGCCTCATTCTTATCACCACGGCGCCAGTCTTCAATGCCCTCATAGAGTTCGCCGAGCATCTGGCCTACCGCCACGGCTGTCATCAATAACCCCAGCTCCGGGACGACAAACCCTGCGAGGTTGAGCACCGTCAAACCGGCGTCCAGATACGTCTGCAAGCGCTGCTCACGGACGTCCTCATCGACCTCGGCCACCGGCACCGCCAGGGCCCGTGCATCGGCTTGCAGCTTTGCGGCGTAAGTGTCGAAAAAGTGCCGCGCCAGGCTGGCCGTAATGGGGTTGGCGTCCAGCGCCCCCAGGCTCTGGGCTTGATCGAAACGGGTGAAGAACCCAACCCGGTCCCCCTGGCTCAGGTAACGCGTAAAGAAGGCACGGTACGCGGCCAGTGCAAGCTTGCGCTTGAGGTAGACCTGAAAGTCGTCAAGCGAGGCATACTCAAAGAATGGCCGTTCCGGTTCATTGGGCATGTACACCACACAAGGCGCTTGCGGGTATTGCGCAATCGAGCGAGCGGAAAACACCAGAATGCTCCACAGGCATCCGCCCTGGGTATTGAGCCCTTGCCAAATGACCGGGCGCCCGTCGTACAGCACCCCTTCGGCCTGGGCCTGGGACGGCGTCAATTGGCGGTCCAGCAATGTGCACAACATCGCGTAGGTGCCTTGGGTAATGTCCCCTCGCATCAAGGCAATATGGGCGTCGACTTTTACGTCCAGGATTTTCATCCGGCCGATATCGGTCGCTACATTATTGAGGTAAGGCTTATCACCTGCCGGGTCGCTGTCAAGTTCAAGCACGTCACTGATGTGCTGCTGATACAAGCGGCCAAGATCCAGGGCGCGACACCCCTGCGCAAACTCGAGGGGTGTAATGCCAATGACTTCACGATCAGCAGACCCCGACTGCAACAGCGACCCGACGGGAAAGTGCTGCGCCCGGGCTTCATCCTCTGAGAAATTCTGCATCGCCACATGCAGCAGGCTGTCCTGCACCAACCTCACCGTCTTCACATACTTCAACGGCAAGACCTCTTTCTCGTATTCGTTTACCGCACGAATAAAAAGATCTTTTTTGGGGTCCACAACCCGTTGCCATCGCGTAGAGCAGTATTGCTTGAGCCGCTCACTGCAAAACTCATCCAGCGCCTGCAATGGCTTCAATCGCTCGGCGACGGCTGCCTGGGCATCTGCAACCTGCAGGCCATCTTTAGTCAATGCATCCAGCACGCCGGGCGGCGCGTTGACCATCCAGCCAGGCAGTTGCTTTTGCAGCACCTGAGCTTTGTCCAGATCGCCCGTCATTTCCAGCAAGGCCGCTTGCAGCTGGCTCTGGGTCAATTGGCTCAGTTTATTGTTCAAATCATCCTGGGTGCGCATCAGCAATATCCTTTATTGCCTATCAATCAAGGAATGACGATACCGCAGCAATCTGCCCAGGATTAGCGCTGATTGTTGATGGCTTGGAGGCTGCGCACAGCAGTTTTTTCCATGCAAAATCTATTGGGTTACCACCCGCAATCAGCCCTCTGCCCCGTGATCGGCTAGAATGGCCGCCTTGCCTTTGTCTGCTTTTTTTATGAGTCGCCCATGAACCCCATCACCCACGCCCAGCTCGATTGGGATGACCAAGGTCGACCGCACTCGCGGGTCTTCGATGATGTGTACTTCTCCGACAAGTCGGGCCTTGAAGAAACCCGCTATGTGTTCCTTGAGCAGAACCGCTTGCAGGCGCGCTTTGCGGCCCTGCCGGTGGGTGGGCGACTGGTCATTGGCGAGACCGGCTTCGGCACGGGTTTGAATTTTCTCTGCGCATGGCAACTGTTTGAACAGCACGCCGTGGCCGGTGCGCGACTGCACTTCGTCAGTGTGGAAAAGTACCCTCTGAGCCACACCGACCTGCAACGCGCCCTGGCCCTCTGGCCGGAACTCAGTGCCTTCGCCGAGCAACTGTTGGCTCAGTACATTGCGATCCATCAAGGCTTCCAGCGCCTGGTGCTGGATAACGGCCGGGTGACCCTGACGCTGTTGATCGGCGACGCCCTGGAGCAATTGCCGCAACTGGACGCGCAAATCGACGCGTGGTTTCTCGACGGTTTTGCCCCGGCCAAGAACCCCGACATGTGGACCGCTGAGTTGTTCGCCGAACTGGCGCGCCTGGCGGCACCGGGTTCGACCATCAGCACCTTCACCAGCACCGGCTGGGTACGCCGGTTGATCAATGCCGCCGGGTTCAAGATGAAACGCACACCGGGCATCGGCCATAAATGGGAAATACTGCGCGGTGAGTTCCTCGGCTGGCCCGAAGATACGCCACCGCCGGCCACACCCAAACCCTGGTTTGCGCGCCCGGCAGGCATCGAAGGCGAACGCCACGCCATGGTCATCGGCGGCGGCCTGGCCGGTTGCGCCACCGCCGCCAGCCTGGCCGCTCGCGGTTGGCGCGTGAGCTTGCTGGAACGTCACGCCGCCCTGGCCCAGGAAGCATCGGGCAACCCGCAGGGCGTGCTGTACCTCAAGCTGTCGGCCCATGGCACAGCATTGTCGCAGCTGATACTCAGCGGTTTCGGCCACACCCGGCGCCTGCTGGAGCACTTGCAGCGCGGCGTTGACTGGGACGGTTGCGGTGTCCTGCAACTGGCGTTTGACGCCAAGGAAGCCCAACGCCAGGCGCAACTGGCCGAGGCCTTCGCACCGGATCTGTTGCACCTGCTGGGCCGCGATCAGGCTCAACTACAGGCCGGCATACAATTGGCCCAGGGCGGGCTGTTTTTCCCCGAAGGTGGCTGGGTGCATCCACCGGCGCTGTGCCAATGGCAAGCCACGCATCCGCTTATCAAGGTGCTTACCCATCACGAGGCGCTGGAGCTGCACCGCGTCGACGAGCAGTGGCAAGCCCGTGACGGCGATGACGTACTGGCAAGCGCCAACGTGGTAGTGCTGGCCGGTGCAGCCGAAATCAAGCGATTCCCGCATAGTGCGGGCTTGCCGCTCAAGCGCATTCGCGGGCAGATCACACGTTTGGCGCAAACTCCGGCGAGTGCGGCATTGGCCACCGTGGTGTGCGCCGAAGGTTATGTGGCACCCGCGCGCCTTGGCGAACACACCTTGGGCGCCAGTTTTGATTTCAACAATGAAGACCTCACCCCCACCCTCGCCGAGCACACGGGCAACCTTGCGATGCTGCGGGAGATTTCCGAAGACCTGCTGCTGCGTCTTGGCGCTGACTCACTAAACGCCGAACACTTGCAAGGCCGCGCCGCCTTTCGTTGCACCAGCCCTGACTACCTGCCAATCGTCGGCCCCTTGGCCGAAAGCGCTGCGTTCCAACAGGCTTATGCCGTACTGGGCAAAGACGCCCGGCAAGTCCCGGATACGCCCTGCCCGTGGTTGCCGGGCCTGTATATCAACAGCGGCCACGGCTCACGCGGGCTGATCACCGCGCCCCTGTGCGGCGAACTGCTGGCCGCCTGGTTGAGCGACGAACCGCTGCCGGTGCCGGCCAGCGTGGCCGAAGCCTGCCACCCGAACCGGTTTGCCTTGCGCGCGCTGGTTCGAGGAAAACCGGCGACACGCTGATCACCGTGAGGGAAGAAACGACGCCGTCGCGAGCATCGCGGCTATTTGCCTTATAACTTATCGGTCTAAAACTCCACGCATAGCACTGGGTCAGTTTCTGGGTACGCGCCCTGTCGGGCGTATCGAGTATTGCCCTCCCCAACGGAAAAACCGGTAAGGAATTTATGTGTGGACTAGCTGGCGAGTTACGCTTTGATCATCAACCTGCCGACCTGGCAGCCGTAGAGAGAATCACCCATCACCTTGCCCCGCGAGGCCCGGACGCCTGGGGTTTCCATGCCCAAGGGCCGATTGCCCTGGGCCACCGCCGCCTGAAGATCATGGACCTGTCGGACGGCTCCGCCCAACCGATGGTCGACGCCCAGCTGGGGCTGTCCCTGGCGTTCAATGGTGCAATCTATAATTTCCCGGAATTGCGTGAAGAGCTGGAAGCCCTGGGCTACGCCTTCTATTCCGGCGGTGACACCGAAGTGCTGCTCAAGGGCTATCACGCCTGGGGCGAAGCCTTGCTGCCCAAGCTCAATGGCATGTTTGCCTTTGCCATCTGGGAGCGTGACGCGCAGCGCCTGTTTATCGCCCGTGACCGTCTGGGTGTGAAGCCGTTGTACCTGTCGCGCACCGGCCAGCGCCTGCGTTTTGCCTCAGCGCTGCCGGCCCTGCTTAAGGGCGGCGATATCAACCCGATCCTGGATCCGGTCGCACTCAACCACTACCTCAATTTCCACGCCGTGGTGCCTGCACCGCGCACCTTGCTGGCAGGCATCGAAAAGCTGCCGCCGGCAAGCTGGATGCGCATCGATGCCAACGGCACCACCGAACAGAAAACCTGGTGGACCCTGCCTTACGGCCCGCACGAGGATGAAAAAAACCTCAGCCTCGAAGACTGGACCGACCGCGTGCTCGACAGCACCCGCGAAGCCGTGGCGATCCGCCAACGTGCGGCCGTGGATGTCGGCGTGCTGCTCTCGGGCGGTGTCGATTCGAGCATGCTGGTGGGCCTGCTGCGGGAAGTCGGCGTGCAGGATTTGTCGACCTTCTCCATCGGTTTTGAAGACGCCGGTGGCGAACGTGGCGACGAGTTCCGGTATTCGGATTTGATCGCTAAACACTACGGCACCCGTCACCACCAGTTGCGCATCGCCGAAAGCGAAATCATCGAGCAACTGCCGGCAGCGTTCCGTGCCATGAGCGAGCCGATGGTCAGCCATGACTGCATCGCCTTCTACCTGTTGTCGCGGGAAGTGGCCAAACATTGCAAAGTGGTGCAAAGCGGCCAGGGCGCGGATGAACTGTTCGCCGGTTACCACTGGTACCCGCAGGTGGACGGCGCCAACGACCCGTATGCCGCCTACCGAGACGCATTTTTCGACCGCAGCTACGACGACTATGCCGCCACCGTCGCGCCAAAATGGCTGACCGCCAATGACGCCGCCGGTGACTTTGTGCGCGAGCATTTTGCCATGCCCGGCGCGGACGCCGCCGTGGACAAGGCCTTGCGCTTGGACAGCACCGTGATGCTGGTGGACGACCCGGTCAAACGCGTCGACAACATGACCATGGCCTGGGGCCTGGAGGCGCGCACGCCGTTCCTGGACTACCGCCTGGTAGAACTGTCAGCCCGTGTGCCAGGCAAATTCAAATTGCCCGATGGCGGCAAGCAGGTGCTCAAAGAAGCCGCGCGCCGAGTCATCCCCAGCGAAGTCATCGACCGCAAGAAAGGCTACTTCCCGGTGCCGGGCCTCAAGCATTTGCAGGGCGATACCTTGAACTGGGTGCGCGATTTGCTGATGGACCCAAGCCAGGATCGCGGCCTGTTCAACCCGGCCATGCTTGACCGCCTGCTGACCGACCCGCAAGGCCAACTGACGCCGCTGCGCGGCTCCAAACTATGGCAACTGGCGGCGCTGAACCTGTGGCTCAGCGAACAAGGAATCTGATCGATGAAACCTCTTGCAGCGGCTTACAGCCAACGCTTGCTCAAGGGCCAGGCGCCGACCTACGAGCGCCTGCAGGCGCGCCTGGCTGAAGACGGCAGCCCACTGGGCGCCGAGCCGATTGCCGTGCATTGCGGCTGGGGCCGGTTATTGATCGGGCATACCTTTCCGGACCCGGCCAGCCTGGCCCAGGAACTGCTCAATGAACAGGCGGGCGAGCGCGACATCGCGCTGTACGTGGCAGCGCCCCAGCAAATCCTCGGGATTGACCCGCAGCAGTTGTTCCTCGACCCCTCCGACACCTTGCGCCTGTGGTTCAGCGATTACCGCCCCGCTACGCGGGTATTTCGCGGCTTTCGCATTCGCCGCGTGCAAACCGATGCCGATTGGCAGGCGGTCAACCAGCTGTATCAAGGCCGCGGCATGCTGCCCGTCGATGCCGAGCGCCTGACACCACGCCATCAAGGCGGCCCGGTGTATTGGCTGGCCGAGGATGAAGACAGCGGCGCGGTGATCGGCAGCGTGATGGGCCTGAACCATCAAAAAGCCTTCCACGACCCGGAAAACGGTTGCAGCCTGTGGTGCCTGGCGGTCGACCCGCAGTGCACGCGCCCCGGTGTGGGCGAGGTGCTGGTGCGCCACCTGGTGGAGCATTTTATGAGCCGTGGCCTGAGCTATCTCGACCTGTCGGTGCTGCACGATAACCGTCAGGCCAAAAGCCTCTACGCCAAGCTCGGTTTTCGCGCACTGACCACCTTTGCGATCAAGCGCAAGAACGGCATCAACCAGCCGCTGTTTCTCGGCCCCGGCCCGCAGGCAGGCTTTAACCCGTATGCGCGCATCATTGTCGAAGAAGCCCATCGACGTGGCATTGATGTGCAAGTGGATGACGCCGACGCCGGCCTGTTCACCCTCAGCCACGGCGGGCGCCGTGTGCGTTGCCGCGAGTCGTTGAGCGACCTGACCAGCGCCATCAGCATGACCCTGTGCCAGGACAAGAGCCTGACCCACAAGACGCTCAGCGCAGCGGGGTTGAAACTGCCGTCGCAACAATTGGCCGGCAGTGCCGACGACAACCTGGAGTTTCTCGACGAGCATCAGCGCATCGTGGTCAAGCCGCTCGATGGCGAACAAGGCCAAGGCGTGGCAGTGGATCTGCAGACCATCGAGGAGGTGCAAAAAGCCATCGAGACGGCGCGTCAATTCGACAGCCGTGTGCTGCTCGAAAGTTTCCACGAAGGCCTCGACCTGCGCATCCTGGTGATCGGCTTTGAGGTAGTTGCCGCTGCAATTCGGCGCCCGGCCGAGGTTACCGGTGATGGTCAGCACTCTATCGGTGCTTTGATCGAAGCCCAGAGCCGTCGCCGCCAGGCGGCCACCGATGGTGAGAGCAAAATCCCGCTGGACGCCGAAACCCAACGCACGTTGCACGCCGCCGGTTACGACTACAGCAGCATCTTGCCCCGTGGCCAAACCCTGGCGGTGCGCCGTACCGCCAACCTGCATACCGGCGGTTGCCTGGAAGACGTCACCGCGATCCTGCACCCGACATTGGTAGACGCCGCCGTGCGCGCCGCCCGTGCATTGGACATTCCCATGGTCGGCCTGGACCTGATGGTGCCCGCCGCCGACCAGCCCGAGTATGTGTTTATCGAAGCCAACGAACGCGCCGGGCTGGCTAATCACGAACCGCAACCGACAGCGGAGAAGTTTGTGGATTTGTTGTTTCCGCACAGTCAGCCGACGGCTTGAGTGATGTGTTGCCTGGACTGGCGCCATCGCGGGCAAGCCCGCTCCCACAGTTTGATCGCGTTCCAATGTGGGAGCCGGGCTTGCCCGCGATGAGGCCGGCACAGCCTATGAACCTCTCAGCACCTCATCGAAACCATCGATGCCCTCAACTCATCAGGAGTTTCCATGACCCGAACCATCCCCGAACCGGATCTCAACTACCTGCAGAAAGTGCTGCTGGAAATGCTTGCCATCCCCAGCCCCACGGGGTTCACCGACACCATCGTGCGCTACGTCGCCGAGCGCCTGGAAGAGCTGGGCATTCCCTTTGAAATGACCCGGCGCGGCACCATCCGCGCCACGCTAAAGGGCCAGAAAAACAGCCCCGACCGCGCTGTTTCCGCGCACTTGGACACCATCGGCGCCGCCGTGCGTGCGATCAAAGACAACGGCCGCTTGACGCTCGCACCGGTGGGCTGCTGGTCGAGCCGTTTTGCCGAAGGCAGCCGTGTCAGCCTGTTTACCGACAACGGCGTGATCCGTGGCAGCGTGCTGCCGTTGATGGCCTCCGGGCACGCGTTCAACACCGCCGTAGATGAAATGCCGGTGAGCTGGGACCACGTGGAATTGCGCCTGGACGCCTACTGCGCCACCCGCGCCGATTGCGACTCGTTAGGCATCAGCATCGGTGACTACGTGGCGTTCGACCCACTGCCGGAATTCACCGAGAGCGGGCATATCAGCGCCCGCCACCTGGACGATAAAGCCGGTGTGGCCGCCCTGCTTGCCGCACTCAAGGCGATTGTCGACAGCGGCGAACCGTTGCTGATCGACTGCCACCCGCTGTTCACCATCACCGAAGAAACCGGCAGTGGCGCCGCCGCCGCCCTGCCCTGGGACGTCAGTGAATTTGTCGGTATCGACATCGCCCCGGTCGCGCCCGGCCAGCACTCCAGCGAACACGCGGTGAGTGTGGCGATGCAGGATTCCGGCGGGCCGTATGACTATCACCTGTCCCGTCACTTGCTGCGCCTGGCATCGGAGAATGAACTGCCGGTGCGCCGCGACCTGTTTCGCTATTACTTCAGCGACGCCCACTCGGCAGTCACCGCCGGCCACGATATTCGCACCGCGCTGCTGGCGTTTGGCTGCGATGCGACCCATGGCTATGAGCGCACACACATTGACAGCCTGGCCGCACTCAGCCGCCTGTTGGGCGCGTACATCCTCAGCCCGCCGGTATTTGCCAGCGACGCACAGCCGGCCCAGGGTTCGCTGGACCGGTTCAGCCATCAGATCGAGCACGAAACGCAAATGGAGAGCGACACCCGCGTGCCGTCGGTGGACAGCCTGGTCGGACAGAAGTCCTGACACTGGCAACTACTGGTAACTGATGGTAACTGCTGGTAACAAGGGCCCCCGGCGCAGTAGCATCGCCGGGTTCCTACCTCCGAGGCTTGTATGCTGATTCCCTACGACGCACTTGAAGTCGACACCCTGACCCGCCTCATCGAAGACTTCGTCACCCGCGACGGTACCGACAATGGCGACGACACGCCCCTGGAAACCCGCGTACTGCGCGTGCGCCAAGCGCTGACCAAGGGCCAGGCCCTGATCGTGTTCGACCCGGAGAGCGAGCAATGCCAGTTGATGCTCAAGCACGACGTGCCCAAGCATCTGTTTGACTGAGCAGGGTTCAGCGGTTGGGTTCGGCGTGGGTTTCTGTGGCCTGGCGTTCGAGGATCTTGCGATACACCTCGGCCCGATGGACATTCACACCCACCGGGGCGTCGATGCCGAATTTCACTTGGGTACCGTTGAGTTCGAGGATGTGCAGGGCGATGTCATCGCCGATGGAGATGACTTCGCCCACAGCGCGGCTTAAGACCAGCATGGCGGTTGTCCTTTTGGAGTGACAGGACCTTGACCATGCGCGATTGGATTTGGCGCAGCAATGGCTTGCAGTAAAATCAGGAAAGGCCTACGTAGCCCGGTAATTTTTCTGACAGACAAGCCCCAGTTTCTGATCGTTCCCACGCTCCGCGTGGTAACGCATCCGGTGACGCTCCGCGTCACGCCTTCAAAAGCGGGACGCGGAGCGTCCGGGGCGGCATTCCCACGCGGAGCGTGGGAACGATCATCATCAGCCTTTAGTTGCCTGCGCCTTGGCGCGCATCTTGTCGGCCATCAGCGTCATCTCGTCATACAGCAACTGCGGGTTCTTTTGCTTCAACGCCCACGCCATGCGCCCCTGCTCGTGGGGCAAAATCATGAACTCCCCTTCTGCCACCCGCTGATAAATGTAATCGGCAATATCCGCCGCCGAAATCGGTGAACTCTCCAGCAACTTGCCGACCTGCGCCTTCATCGCAGGCGTTGGCCCACGGAATGAATCCAGCAGGTTGGTCTGGAAAAACGACGGGCATACCACATGCACACCGACTTCCTGCTGCTTGAGTTCCACCAGCAAACTCTCCGACAACGCCACCACACCGGCCTTGGCCACGTTGTAATTGCTCATCGCCGGCCCCTGCATCAGCGCAGCCATGGACGCGATATTGATAATCCGCCCTTTGCTCTTTTCCAGCAGCGGCAGGAACGCCTTGCAGCCCTTGACCACGCCCATCAAGTTGATCGCAATCTGCCAGTCCCAATCTTCCAGGGACAATTCGGCAAAAAAACCACCCGAGGCCACGCCAGCGTTATTGACGATCACATCAATGCCGCCCAGCTTCACCTCGCAAGCCTGGGCAAAGGCGGTGAGCTGGCTGTAGTCACGCACGTCGCAGCGCTGGATAAAGCCATCGCCACCGGCCTCGCGCACCAGCTTCAGGGTTTCCTGCAAGCCTGGCTCGCTGACGTCCGACAAGGCCAACTGCCAACCCTCGCGTGCCCAGCGCAGCGCGATTTCGCGACCCAGGCCGGATCCGGCGCCAGTGATCATCATGCGATTTTGCATAGGTAAGTAGCCTTGTAGTTCACGGAAGAAGTGATCGGCAGTGTAGCGAAGGTTTTTCCTGCACCCACGCACCATCCAATTGATGAATGCCTCAGGCAAACCGCCAGCCAGGTAGCAGCCCGGCTTATAGCGTAAGTTCAATCTTTTTCAACTAAGTGCCCATTATTGCGAACGCATTAAAAGAAATAAGCCAGTGTGCGAAATGCTTTAAGAAACTATGGAATTTTCTCCACAACGGCACAGTCGGAGTTGTTAAGGCGTCCGTAAATAAACCCACGGGCCTGTCGTTAAACAACCGGTCTTTTCAGAAGGCCTACAAGGAAAAAAACATGAGCCTGATTCTGATCATAATTCTGATCCTGCTGCTGGTCGGCGGCCTGCCGGTGTTCCCGCACTCTCGTAACTGGGGCTATGGCCCGTCGGGTATTCTGGGTGTGGTGCTGGTGGTACTGTTGGTGCTGTTGCTGCTCGGCCGGATATAAAATCCGGACAAAAAAAAGAGGCCTTCTAGAAGGCCTCTTTTTTTATGCCCGGATTATTAGTCCGGCTTGCCGTCGATCACACCGGCGGTGTTATCCAACAGGCTCTTGGTGGCCGTCTGCAGGAACGACTCAAGTTTCTGTTTCAGCGCGGCTTCGTCCGGCGATTCAGGAATCACCTTACCGGTCGGGTTAGCGCCCAGTTCGTATTCCCACAGTTTCGGTGGCATCTCTTTAGGCAGTACCAGGATGCGATCAGCAGTGACCAGGGCGACGGTCTGGTCGCTGCCCGACGGTTTGATCACGCCAAAGCCCTTGTCGCCTTCCGGCAGGTTCAACAAGTCGCGGCCCCAGCACTGGTGCAAGGTGTCGCCACCCAGGCGGCCCATGATGGTCGGCACGATGTCGATCTGGGTACCCACGGTGTGGTCACGCTCGCCGAACTTCTCCTGCATGCCCGGTGCAATCATCAGCATCGGTACGTTGAAGCGGCCCAGGTCCATCTCGGTGATCTGCTGTTCATTACCAAAACCGTGGTCACCCACGATCACGAACAGGGTTTCCTTGAAGTAAGGCTCTTTACGCGCTTTTTCAAAGAACTGGCCCAAGGCCCAGTCGGAGTAACGCATGGCCGTCAAATGCTCGTTGAGGCTGCCACGGTCGGTGACTTTCTCGACCGGCAAGGGCGTCGGCAACGCATACGGCGTGTGGTTGGACAGGGTTTGCAGCAGGGCGTAGAACGGCTTGCCGCCTTCGCGGGCCTTCAATTCTTCCAGGCCACGGTTGAACATGTCCTGGTCGGACACGCCCCACGTCGGGTCGGAGAACACCGGGTTAACGAAGTCGTTGCGCCCGATGAAGTTGGTCATGCCCTGGTTGCTGAAGAAGCCCGACTGGTTGTCCCAGGCGAAATCGCCGTTGTAGACATACACGTCGTCAAACTTGCGCGCGCTGAGCAACTGCGGCAGGCCCGACAGCTTGTGGCTGCCTTCCGGGGTCTGCATCAGGTATTCGAAACCCGGCAGGTTCGGGAAGCACGCCATGGTGGCGAACATACCTTGATGGGTGTGGGTGCCGTTGGAGAAGAAACGGTCGAACAACAGGCCTTCCTTGGACAGTTTGTCGAAGTACGGCGTGATGTTGCCTGGGCGGCCCAGTGCGCCGACCGAGTGACCGGCGAAGCTTTCCATCAGGATCACCACGACGTTCTTGATCGGCAGGGTTTTCTCGGCCGGTGGCGTGTAGTCACGGCGCACGGCGGCGGTGTCGGTATCCACCAGTTTCTCTTGCGGCAACACCAGCATGTCACGCACGGTCTGGGTAGCCTGCGGCTGGTCCAGCGTGGCTTTCCAGATATTCGAGCGCTCTTCGGAGAAGCGCGACTTGGCTGCGGCGATCAACGACAGGGTGCCGTTCAAGCCCAACTGGTTGGCGAAGTTCGAGTCGGTGGTGTAGACATCACCCCAGCGCAGCGGCGGGCCTTGGCGCAGGGTGCCACGAATGGCGACCACGGCGATCAGCAGGCACACCACGAACACCGCAATGCGGCTGTACCACGGAGCAACCTGGCGAGTGCCGACGGTGCCGCCGCTGAACGGGCCACGTGGGCGTGTCGCACGGTCGGCGCCCTTGAAGGCGATGCTCAGGATCAGCGTGCCTACGGCCCAGGCCAGCAGGTAGCGCACCACCGGGAAACCGTACCAGAGCATGCTCATCACGGTTTTCGGGTCTTCCTTCACGTATTGGAAGACCAGGCCGTTGAGGCGCTGGTGAAACTCGCGGTAGAAGTCCATCTCCATCAAGCCCAGGAACAGGGCAATGCTGGACGCGATGGTCAGCCAAAAACGGAAGAACCCGCGTGCCGCCATGGCCCGTACGCTGAACAAGGCCAGCAGCAGCGGAACCAGTGCATACATCACAAAGCGGATGTCGAAGCGCGTGCCGTTGACGAAGGCTTCGAGGAAGGTCGAGGCCGGCGTGTCGAGGATCATCTCGCGGTTGTAGACCAGCAGCGCCAGGCGCAGCAGGGAGAACATCACCATCATGACCAGCGCGCAAAGCAGCGTGTATGCCAGATGGGATTTGACGGTCGGTTGCAGCAAGCGATTAGAAGCTCGCTGCTGACTCAGGGCGTCCGGGTTTGCCATGTCGTTCTAGGACCCATTGGAAGTTTAAGTTTCGAAATTATGCAGTGGCGTCCGTCCCTCGCCCAGGCTGGCTGGGGTAGGCGGTTAACGCGGTGGCGCAAATGGTGCCCGATCAACGGCATCAACGCTATTAATTACTGAACGTGCGCCGTGGCCCGGCCTTTAATGGCACGTGAGTTAGAGCCTTGGGAGAGCCGTAAAACCGCCGAATTGTCTTGGAAAAGATGTGAAAATTGTGTGCAGCGAATAGTTTCGACACACAAAATCCTGAGTACACTGGAAACCACTGTGGGAGCGGGCTTGCCCGCGATTGCAGTGTGTCAGTCAAAACATCTGATACTGATACACCGCTATCGCGGGCAAGCCCGCTCCCACATTGACTGTGCCCACTCTAGATGGAGTGGGTGAACGATCAGATCCGCACGTTACCGCGCGGCCCGGCAATCGCCCAGATAATCAGACCCAGTACCGGCAGCAACAGGATCAGCAGGATCCACAGCACTTTGGCGCCAGTGCTGGCGCCACTTTTGAACACGTTGATGATCGCCCAGATATCCAGCGCCAGGATGATCAGGCCGATAAGACCGTTGAAAGTGGAACCCATGGTGTCGCTCCTAAGTGAGGGCATGCACTTGTAGGATAGTCAGCCCTGGCAGGGGTTCCGTTTTATTTCAGACGTGCACAGCGACTTTCAAGGCTTCCAGTGACGGCTCGGCCTTGATCCCCACTTCGGCGCACAGTTGCAACACGCGCGGCAGGTCATTGCCGTACACCAGCACCGCCTGGATCTCGTCATCGAGCAATTGGCTGAAGTTAAGCAACACATAGCCGCCATCTTCGGGGCTCAACGCGCTCATCTGGATCTGGATGCGGTTCAGCGCGGTGAGGTCTTCGGTCTTGGCCAACTGCTTGGGCTTGAGGTTGAACGCCACGCCCGGGCCGAACGAGGCGACGATCTGCGCGAACAGATCGCCATAGGTGTCGGCCTGGAACAGCACCGTGTCCGGCAGGCTGCCAACCACTACCCACTCACCCAGAGGGATAGGGAACGTGTCGTCGTAGTTGATATCCGGGTTCGCCGCCAGAAACGCCACCGGGTCCGCGTAGGCTTGGGCGGCTTCTGTGGCGATACGCGCCACCTCGTCCTCGCCCATGACGCCGGCGCTGATTTTGCTGATAAGTTCGACGAGGGCGGTTTGCATGGGAAGGTCCTGTGGCGGGCTGGTTTTTGAGGGCGCGTAGCCTACACCAGTTTCTGCAACCGTGCCGCCGTATCCGCCGCGCCCATGGTTTGCGCGGCAGCCAGCGCGGTCGCGCCCTGGGCATCGACGGCCTTGGGGTTGGCGCCCTGGCCGAGCAGGTAGTCGACCATTTCAACGCGGTTGAACATAGCGGCCAGCATCAGCGCTGTGCGCCCGTCCGGGGAGGTTGCATCCACCGGCGCGCCGCCGTCGATCAACGCCTTCACCACCGGCAGGTTGCCTTTGAACGCTGCACCGGCGATCGGCAGCTGATTTTTGTCGTTGGCAATCAGTGGGTCGGCTTTGAACTCGAGCAACACTTTTACCGCTTCGACATGGCCGTGGTAGGCAGCGAGCATCAATAAGGTGTCGCCGTTGTGATTACGAAAATTGGCCGGCAAGCCTTTGGCCAGCAGCGCAGCCAGCATCGCTGCATCGCCTTTGCGGGCCACATCAAAAACCTGCTCGGCGAATTCGGCGGCTTCATCGTCGGTCATTTGTTTGGGCTGGTCTGACATGCGGGGGCTCCTTGTCTGCGAATGTGTATAAGGCGCTCAGTGTCGCGAGGGAGTTCCCCGCTGTCATGGCTTTTTTGTCAAAAGCATTCATAGCCAGAATCAATAACGGAACTGCCCGCCCTGGATCTGCGCCAGTAATAGCCCGGTGACCGGTACATAACTGTCGGAGCCGGGCAGCCATGCGTACACCGGGTCGTTACCGGCCTTGTCCGGGTCGAAGGCTTCCTCCTTGAGCTTGACCTTCTGGTATTTGAAGGTGCCAGTGGTTTCCATCTTGACCTTGATGCGCAAAAACAACGGCACCGCATAGTGCGGCAACTGGCCGTGGGCAAACTGCAACAGCTCACGCATGTCCAGGGCCGCCAAGGACTCGCTTGGCGTGATGGCGACCATGCCTGCGCGGCCATTGGTGTTCTCGATCTCGACGCCATAGGCCACCACTTCGGCGATCTGCGGGTGCTGCAGCAACACGTTTTCCACTTCGGTGGTGGAGACGTTTTCGCCCTTCCAACGGTACGTATCGCCCAGTCGGTCGACAAATTGCGCATGGCCAAAGCCAATACTGCGTAGCAAGTCGCCAGTATTGAAGTAGCGGTCACCCTTCTCGAACACGTCCGTGAGCACCACCTTGCGGTTCTTTTCCGGGTCGGTGTAGCCGTCGAACGGCGACTTTTCATCGATCCTGGCCAGCAGCAAGCCCTGCCCGCCAGTTTGCACCTTACGCAGGAAACCATCGCTGCCACGCAGCGGCTCACCGGTTTCGTGGGAGTACTCCACCAGCGCCCAATGCTGCAGGCAAAAGCCGATGGTGTTATCGAAATTCAGCACATTGGTAAAACCGATGTTGCCGTCGCTGGCGGCATACAGCTCGCAGATGTGCTCGACGCCATAACGCTGCTTGAACTGCGCCCAGACACCGGGACGCAAGCCATTGCCGACCATCTTGGTGACTTTATTGTCGCGATCCTGCGCACTGGGCGGTTGGTCCAGCAGGTAGCGGCACAGTTCACCGACATACCCCAGGGTGGTTGCGTTGAATTTGCGCGCATCGTCCCAGAACTGGCTGGCGCTGAATTTACGCCGGATGGCGAAACCCGATGCGCCGATAATCGCCGAACCCCAGCACACGCACAGGCCCGTGGCGTGGTACAGCGGCAAAGTGCAATACAGAACGTCGTGCGGCCCCATGTCGAGGGCGATGCTGCCGAAACTCACCGCCGTCTTGGTCCAGCGCCCGTGCTTCATGATGCCGGCCTTGGGCAAACCGGTAGTGCCGGAGGTGTAGATATAGAAGCAGGGGTCGTTGAAGAAGATTTGTCCGCTGCTGGCAGGGTTGTCCACCGGGCTGTCAGCGCTGGCGGCCATCAGGTCGGTGTAGCCCTGCGGCACCGCGTTTGAGGACTGATCCGCCACAAACCAGCTGCGTTCGGCCGCAATCGACACTTGCTCGCGCACCGCCGCATAGGCGTCTACCAATTCTGCACCTGCCACGATCGCCGCCGGGTTCACCAGGTTCAGGCTGTGCACCAGCGCCGCCTGGGTTTGCGCGGTGTTGAGCATGGCGCAGATACCGCCCAGCTTGGCCACGGCCAGTACGCTGAGGAGCAGTTCCGGGCGATTTTCAATAAACAGCGCGACCACATCACCCTTGCCGATGCCCTGCGCTTGAAGGTAATGAGCCATGCGATTGGCGCGCTGGTTGGCTTCGCGGTAGCTGAGCACGCTGTCGCCGTACAACAACGCCGCGCCGTCGGGGTTGCGCAACGCAGCCTGTTCAAAGTGCCAACCGAGGCCGCAAGGCTGCGCGGGGTCGGTGACATTCGCGGCGCGCATGCCACGCACTACGCGTGGCAAAGCTCGAACAATCGCAGGCACCTTACGTAAGAGCTTGCCCCACGTGATCATGTCGTCTTGCTGATGGCTCATGGCGGAACGTCCTTTTTCTTATTCTTCGTATGATCCAGACATAGCGGCAGCCCTGTAGGCAGATGCCGAATGCCATGCGGGAAAATACGCCTGCCATTCTTTGACTGTACATGCGGGATTTGAAAAGTTTTGTATCCCGAGTCGGCTTCCACCGAAAAGGAATTTTGCCCAACCGAGGCGGTCTTTATCTTCGAGGCTGACCTGAAACAGCTGGCGCGAATAACGCAAAATGCAGGATGCACGATGGCCATTCATGCAAATTGCACGAAACCGAAAATCTGTAAAATTTTTAACTAATTGATTTATAACGACTTTTTCAGATATCCAATACTGGCACAATCACTGCACCTATCTCTCCATGCTTGCCAACTTGAGCCAACGGAGCTGATAGACATGAGCCTGATCCAAGATAAATTCGCTTCTGTATTCTCCCAATACGACGTCACCACTCAGCCACGTCCAGACGGCGGTATCCTGCTGACCCTGCGCAACAGCGAAGGCAAACAGGTCAAGCGTTCGATCTCGTATCAACAGCTGCACACCGCTGACCAACTGACCTGGGTGATCAGCGCGATCCGCCGCGACCTGGCCGAACAAGCCAGTGAGCTGCCACAGATTTCGATGCTGCAAAGCCAGAACCGCTTTGCCCTGCCGACCTACCACTCGGCATAAACCACCGATAACCAAAAAGGGCCGCGACGCTTACAGGCGTCGCGGCCCTTTTTTGTGTGGCTTCAGCACAAGCCTTGTCGGCTGGCCTCATTCATCGCCTGTACGCGGTTGGTGACTTCCAGCTTGCCGTAGATATTGCGCAGATGGAATTTCACCGTGGCTTCAGAGGTTGCCCGGATCTGACTGATTTCCCAGACGGTCTTGCCTTCCGAGGCCCAGCGCAAAATTTCCAGCTCTGTCGGGGTGAGGGGCTTGCCGCCCAGGCTCAGACGTCTTCTAACGGTCATCGGCGCGTCCACCGGCGTGCGACACGACTGTTCTGGGCCACTCATTGTGCTCTCTCCTTTCGTAGTGGATGCCCTATCACCTTTCGGATTCCTGCTATTGACAGGTGATATAAACATCGAGTCTGCAGAGAGTTACATAACGAATGGATTGAAAGCACAGGGCGCAGCAGAAACAGCTACGCCTTACAGATAATCAGGCTTATTCCCACAACAACTTCCAACTTGCCTGGGTTGAACATTTAAATATCTGTGCTTAGTCGTCCAAGCCCGGGAAGCCATCGGCAATAGCATCGCCGGTGAGTTGAGGCTCACAGCCTTTAGCTGTGTTGAACAAACGCAAGGTGACAAAGTGCGGGTTCTCGCCCATATCGAACCAATGCGGCACGCCGGCCGGAATCACCAGCAGGTCATTTTTCTCACAACGTACGGCATACACATAGTCGCCCACGTGCACGTTGAACAGGCCTTGGCCTGCGACGAAGAAACGCACTTCGTCTTCGCTGTAGCGGCGTTCACTGAGGAATTGCGCACGCAGTTCAACGTTCTGTGCCGGATCGCCCGCAGCCCTAAGCACCTGCACGGCGGCGTAGCCAAGGGCATCGATCTGCGGCTGGTACGCGGCGATCATGTCTGCGTCGCTGGCGCCCTTCTCAATCGGCGCCGGCTGCCAGCGCGCAAAACGCACACCGTGGTCGGCCAGCGTCGAGACGATATCGTCGAAATGGGTCAGGACCTTGTTCGGGGTATCCGGTGTGGCGGCAGCGTAAACAGCGACATAACTCATTGCTCGGTTCCTGTAGTCGGTTCTTGCAATCGAAGGCCAATGATAATGGCGGCGGCCAGGGCGGCGACGCTGGCGATGCTGAAGGTCAGGGTCGGCCCCAACAGGTTCCAGCTGTAGCCGGCGTAAAGGGCGCCCAACGCGCCCCCGGTGCCGGCCAGCGCGGCATACAGCGCCTGGCCCTGGCCTTGTTGTCTGGCGCCGAAACTGCGTTGTACAAAGGCGATGGCGGCCGCATGAAAGCTGGCGAACGTGGCGGCGTGCAGCACTTGCGCCAGCAGCAATACCCAGAAGATTTCAGCGAATGACCCCAGCAGCAACCAGCGGATAGCCGCCAACACGAAACTGGCCAGCAGCACCCGCCGCACCGAAAAACGCGTCAGGATCCGGCTCATGGCCAGGAACATCAGCACCTCCGCGACCACACCCAGCGCCCACAGCATGCCGATCACGCCACGGCTATAACCCAAATGTTCAAGGTGCAGGGTCAGGAAGGTGTAATACGGGCCATGGCTCATTTGCATCAAGGCCACGCAGGCATAAAACGCCAGTACGCCGGGGCTGCGCAATTGCTTGAGGAAACCGTCACCGGCCAGGCGATTGCCCTGGACGGCGGGCTGCGCGTTCGGCACCCACAGGCTGGCGCCAATAATGCCGGCCATGATCACCACGACCACCACCGGGTAAATGTCCAGGCTCAGCCCGTCGAACAGGCGGCCCATGATCACCACGGTGAGGATAAAACCGATGGAGCCCCACAGGCGGATCTGGCTGTAGCGCGCGGTTTGCTTTTGCAGGTGCGCAAGCGTGATCACTTCAAACTGCGGCAACACCGCGTGCCAGAAGAACGCATGCAGTGCCATCACCAGGGCCAGCCAGGCGTAGGTTTTGCTGAAGAAGATCAGCGAGAAACTCGCCAGGGTACACACCGCGCCAAAACGCACGATGGCCAGGCGCCGGCCGGTGTAGTCGCCGAGCCAGCCCCACAGGTTGGGCGCCACGCAGCGCATCAGCATGGGGATGGCCACCAGCTCGCCGATACGCGCGCTGGAGAACCCCAAGTGGTCGAAGTACAGCGCCAGGAACGGCGCCGTCGCCCCGAGCAGGGCGAAGTAGAAGAGGTAGAAGCTGGAGAGGCGCCAGTATGGGAGGCTTTGCGTCATATTGTGGGGGGCTGCTGCGCAGCCCTGCGGGAGCAAGCTCCCTCGCCACAGCAAGCTCCCTCGCCACACGCCGTCACAGCTGGCCCAACACCGGCGTACTCACCTGCACATCGGCGTTTTGCCCACGGTTGCGCAGCAGGTGGTCCATCAACACGATGGCCATCATCGCCTCGGCAATCGGCGTGGCGCGGATGCCCACGCACGGGTCGTGGCGGCCCTTGGTGATCACGTCCACCGGGTTGCCGTGCACATCGATCGAACGGCCCGGCGTGGTGATGCTCGACGTGGCCTTGAGCGCCAGGTGCGCAACAATCGGCTGGCCGGAGGAAATACCGCCGAGGATGCCGCCCGCGTTATTGCTGAGGAAACCTTGCGGCGTCATTTCATCGCGATGCTCGGTGCCGCGCTGGGCGACACAGGCAAAACCGGCGCCGATCTCCACGCCCTTGACCGCATTGATGCTCATCAGCGCGTGGGCCAGCTCGGCGTCGAGGCGGTCGAAGATCGGCTCGCCCAGGCCCGGTTTGACGCCTTCGGCGACCACGGTAATCCTGGCACCCACCGAATCCTGATCGCGGCGCAACTGGTCCATATAGGCTTCCAGTTCCGGCACCTTGTCCGGGTCGGGGCTGAAGAAGGCGTTGTCGTCGACGCTGTCCCAGGTCTTGAACGGGATCTCAATCGGGCCCAATTGGCTCATGTAGCCACGGATCACGATGCCCTGGGTGGCCAGGTATTTCTTGGCGATGGCACCGGCGGCCACGCGCATGGCGGTTTCACGCGCCGAGCTGCGGCCACCACCACGGTAGTCGCGCTCACCGTATTTGTGGTGGTAGGTGTAGTCGGCGTGGGCCGGGCGGAACAGGTCCTTGATCGCCGAGTAGTCCTTGGACTTCTGGTCGGTGTTGCGGATCAACAGGCCAATGGCGCAGCCGGTGGTGCGACCTTCGAACACGCCGGAAAGAATCTCGACTTCGTCGGGCTCCTGGCGCTGGGTAGTATGGCGGCTGGTGCCGGGCTTGCGGCGGTCGAGGTCACGCTGCAGGTCTTCCAGAGACAACTCGAGGCCTGGCGGGCAGCCGTCGACAATGGCGACCAACGCCGGGCCATGGCTTTCGCCCGCGGTGGTGACAGTGAACAGCTTGCCGAAGGTATTGCCGGACATGCAGGGCGCTCCGTGAAATCAGTTGAATCAACTCAACCGTAATAACTTAAGGCAGCCAGTATACGCAGGCTAACCGAGTAGTTCATCCTCGAAACCTTACCGGTAGACGTTGGTCCAACCGGCACCTTCCTGATGATGGCGTGATGATGCTGCGAGTTTTGCTTTTGACCCTTACCCTGTTTTCCAGCCTTGGCTTCGCCGCCTCCCCCGTCGTGCTGCAACGGCCGATCAGCCTGGACACCGGCAGCGGCGAGCTGTTTGGTTCGCTGCTGCTGCCAAAATCCGACAAGCCGGTGCCCGTGGTGCTGATCATCGCCGGCTCCGGCCCCACCGACCGCAACGGCAACAGCGCCGATGGTGCGCGCAACGACAGCCTCAAGCGCCTGGCCTGGGTGCTGGCGCGCAATAACATCGCCAGCGTGCGCTACGACAAACGCGGCGTGGCCGCGAGCCTGGCCGCCACCCCCGACGAACGCAACCTCACCCTGGACGCCTATGTGGCCGATGCGGTGGCCTGGGGCAAGCTGCTCAAGGCCGACAGCCGCATGAGCCAGTTGATCGTGCTGGGCCATAGCGAAGGTGCGCTGGTCGCCACCCTCGCCGCGCCGCAACTCGACCCGGCCGGGGTTATTTCGCTGTCCGGCAGCGCCCGGCCGGTGGACCAGGTGATCCGCCAGCAACTGGCCGATCATCTGCCCCCTGCCCTGTTGCTGCGCAGCAATGAAATTCTCGACCACCTTAAGGCCGGCCAGGTGGATGCCGATGTACCGCGCCCGCTGGAAGGCATTTTCCGCCCCAGTGTGCAGCCGTACCTGATCAGCCTGTTTCGTGCCGACCCGTCGGCCGCCTTCGCCAAACTGAACATGCCGGCTCTGATCATCCAGGGCACCAACGATATCCAGGTCGGCGTGGCGGATGCCCAGCAGTTGCAAGCGGCCAAGCCCGACGCACAACTGACCGTGATTCAAGGCATGAACCACGTGATGCGCATCGTGCCCAAGGATGTAAAGGAACAGCTTGAGTCGTACAACGACCCCAAACTGCCTCTCGCCGCCGAGCTGGGCCAACGCATCGTGCGCTTTATCGACGGACTTCAACCCCGTTAAGCGATTATTTGCCTCCAGTCCTGAATAAAACGGCCGATAAGCCCAGAGTCGACAGTAAAAAGACTGTCGGCTCGCCGGGCTTGGACAGGATCGCGCCGCATGACTACCACCGAAGCAACACCCGAATCTACCGCCGACACCCCGGCCGAAAAACCCGAGGCTGTCGAGGCCGCGGCCCTGCCGTGGGCGGACGTTCAGGCCGAACACTTCAAGATGCTGCGCCTGGCGCCCCTGGCCACTGATCGTGCCACCGGCGCACGGCCGCTGCGGTTCGTACAGTTTGGCTATACCGAACGCCATGACAAGAAACACAGCCTGTTACGCATGGTGATCCAGTTGCCCGGCCAACGTGTGCGCCGCGAGCAGAACCACCTGGATATCTGGGTCGATCACGAGACGCACCGTGTGCACTTCGGCCCGGGTAACAGCCTGGAAATTGAACCGGCCAACCGTGGCCTGGGACGCTTTCTGGTGGCACAGGCCGCCGCGTGGGCGAAAAAGAAGTGGTCACATTACCGCGTAGACGGCGTGGACCTCGCCAACAAGGATGCACTCAACGAAGCCACGCGCCTGCGTCGCGATCATTTCCTGCGCATCCAGGGTTTTGATGTGGCCTACGCCGATGTGCAGCACCTCAAAGGGAACGTGCAACCCGGCAAAGTCAGCGAAGTGCTGGACAGCTGGAACACCGAGAAGGTGCAGTACGTGGAGATCCTCGAAGCTGCGCAAATGCTGCAGCAGGCCGAGCAGAACCTGGCCGAGCAGGAAGTGAAGCTGCGCAAGGAAGAAGAAAAGGTCACCAAGTTCAAGCGCGAGGACAGTGGGCTGCGCTTTACCATTACGTGCCTGGTGGCGTTTACGGTGTTTCAGGCGGGGCTGTTGATCTGGATTGCCACACACCGCTGAAAGGTTGGAATGCATTCCAAATGTGGGAGCTGGCTTGTCGGCTCCCACACTGACCGCGTTCCTATTGTGGAATGAAGTTAAACCCGCGCCGCGAACACCGCCTGATGCTCCCGGCACTGTTCAGCCGTCAGCATGAACACACCATGCCCGCCGCGCTGGAAGTCCAGCCAGGCAAAGTCGACTTCCGGGTACAGCGCCTCGACGTGCACCTGGCTGTTGCCGACTTCAACAATCAGCAAGCCCTTCTCGGTCAGGTGGTCGGCGGCCTCGGCCAGCATGCGTCGCACCAGGTTCAGACCATCGTCGCCGCAGGCCAGGCCCAGTTCCGGCTCGTGCTGGTACTCATCCGGCATGTCGGCGAAGTCTTCGGCATCCACGTACGGCGGGTTAGACACGATCAAGTCAAAACGCTGGCCCGGCAGGCCATCGAAGCCGTCGCCCTGCACGGTGTAGACGCGTTCATCGACACCATGACGCTCAATGTTCTGGTTAGCCACTTCCAAGGCTTCGAAGGACAAGTCGCCCAGCACCACTTCGGCGTCCTGGAACTCGTAGGCACAGGCGATGCCGATGCAACCGGAGCCGGTGCACAGGTCGAGAATGCGCGCCGGCGGCTGGGCCAGCCATGGCTCGAAGCGGTTTTCGATCAACTCGCCAATCGGTGAACGCGGGATCAACACGCGCTCATCGACAATAAACGACATGCCGCAGAACCAGGCTTCCTTCAACAGGTAGGCGGTAGGGACACGCTCGTGGATACGCTTGTGCAGCAAGCGCTGCACATGGGCGACTTCCTCTTCTTCGAGGTTGCAGTCCAGGTAGCTGTCGGCAATTTCCCAAGGCAGGTGCAAGGCGCCGAGCACCAATTGCCGGGCTTCGTCCCAGGCATTGTCGGTGCCATGCCCGAAAAACAGGTCTTCCCCATGGAAACGGCTGACAGCCCAACGGATGTGGTCGCGCAACGTGCGCAGGCGGGAGGTAATCACGGGGGCAAGCTCCTGGAAAAAACGACTGGCGATTCTAACAGCCTTCGCCTGTACCGACGATGTACGAAAACCCTTCACCATCTGTCGGAAATCATTCAAATTGCCATCATTGCGCTGATCAAGCCCACCTCTTGACATGGCTGCACGTCAACAACGGCGTACCTTACGATGGTAGCGATTCACAGAACCGCTCAGCCAGTGGACAATGTGACAAAAGCCCCCCTCACAGGAGCCCCAGAATGTCCGTTCCAAAGACGATGTTTCAACTCAGCGGTCGCGGTTACGCAGCAGCCAACCTGAACCATGCGACCCTCGTGATCATCGACGCCCAGAAGGAATACCTCAGCGGCCCACTCGCCCTGTCCGGCATGGACGCGGCGGTCGACAACATCAAGCAGCTTGTGACAACCGCGCGTAATGCCGGGCGCCCGATCGTGCATGTACGTCACCTTGGCACCGTCGGTGGCCTGTTCGACCCGCAGGGCGAGCGCGGCGAGTTCATTCCTGGCCTGGAACCCCAAGGCGATGAAACCATCATCGGCAAACTGCTGCCCAGCGCGTTCCATGGCACCGGCCTGGAGAAACACCTGCAAGACCTCGGCTCCCTGGACTTGATCGTCTGCGGTTTCATGAGCCACTCCAGTGTCAGCACCAGCGTGCGCGCCGCCAAGAACCTGGGCTTTCGCTGCACCCTGGTGGAAGACGCCTGCGCCACCCGTGACCTGCCTTACAAAGGTGGCATCCTGAGCGCCGAGCACGTACAGCAAACTGAAATGGCCATCATGGCCGACAACTTCGCCACCCTCGCGTTGACCAAAGATCTGATCTGATCGCCCTTGAGATGAGCGGCGTATTTATTGCCCCGCTCATCCGCAAAGCCCTCTCATTTGGCGCATTTACCGCTGCTGTCGGAACAACCTGTGTATCTTCCGGTCGAAGGGCCGATACCCTGGAGGAAAGGTCGGAATGAAGATATCCGATGGTTTTGACGCTCGTCGCTTGCGCCCCAAAGGCCCGAGCAATTGGCGTCTGCGCCTGGTAGCCGGCTTTGCCGCGTTGCTGGCCATTGTAGGTTTGCTGTTGGCCGGCGCTGGTGGCGCCGGCCTGTTTGGTCATTCGCCGGCCCTTGGCGAGTTGAATGCCAGCCCCGGCGGTTCGGCTATCCTGTTGGTAATCGGACTGCTGGTGCTGTGGTTGGGTGTGTGGTTATGGCGTCGTAGCCGTCGGAAAATGCGTCAGCCGCTGTCACTGAACATCGCTTCGCACTTGATGAAAAAGCACGACTGATGGCGCTTGGATAGCGTTTCCTGCGCCCTGGCCGCCGCGATTTAGGTAAACTGCCCGCCCTTCGCGGAGGCTCACATGCAAGACGACGATTTTTCCCTGTTCAAAAACGAGCTGCGCGGCGTCAAGCCGATCAAGCATGATCGTGCCGACACCGGTAAACCCAAGGCCGACCGGGCACAGATCGCCAAGTTGCGCCAGGCCGCGACCGTGCGCACCGACGCCACCACGGTGGATGGCCTGTCGGACCAGTTCGTGATCGATGTAGGCCCCGAAGACGAGCTGATGTGGGCTCGCGACGGCGTGCAGGAAAGCCAGATGCGCAAGCTCAAGATCGGCCAGATCCCGTTCGAAGGCAGCCTCGACCTGCACGGCATGAACGTGGAAAAAGCCCGCGAAACCCTTTGGGCCTTCCTGGCCGAAGCGACCAAATTCGAAATCCGCTGCGTGCGCGTCACCCACGGCAAGGCCGTGCGCCTGGACGGCAAGCGTCCCATGATCAAGAGCCACGTCAATACCTGGCTGCGCCAGCATGCCCAGGTACTCGGTTTTACCTCCTGCCAGGCCCGCCACGGCGGCGCCGGTGCGGTGTATGTGATGCTCAAGCGCACCATGATGGAAGGGCGCGACGAGTAACAAGTGCCATCGTCAGGCTTGCAGCGATGTGCCCGCCACCGTAACCTTGCGCTTTGCGAAAATCCCACAGGTAGTTTCATGTCCCTGGAACAGAATTACACCGCGATCCTCGGCCAGCTCGGCGAGGACGTTTCCCGCGAGGGCCTGCTCGACACGCCAAAGCGTGCCGCCAAGGCGATGCAGTACCTTTGCCGCGGCTATGAACAGACGCTGGAAGAAGTCACCAACGGTGCCTTGTTCAGCTCCGACAACAGCGAAATGGTGCTGGTCAAGGACATCGAGTTGTACTCGCTGTGCGAACACCACCTGCTGCCGTTTATCGGCAAGGCGCATGTGGCGTATATCCCAAGCGGCAAAGTGCTGGGCCTGTCGAAGGTTGCGCGGATTGTCGACATGTATGCGCGCCGCCTGCAGATCCAGGAAAACCTCAGCCGCCAGATCGCCGATGCCGTGATGCAAGTGACTGGCGCCCTGGGCGTGGCGGTGGTGATCGAAGCCAAGCACATGTGCATGATGATGCGCGGTGTGGAGAAACAGAATTCGTCGATGATCACTTCGGTGATGCTGGGTGAGTTCCGCGAAAACGCGGCCACCCGCAGCGAATTCCTCAGCCTGATCAAGTAACAGGCTGCGTAAGGAAAAGCCGGCGTTCATCGCCGGTTTTTTTTCGCCCGCGAAATTCAGGTAAGCTGCGGCCCCTTCTTCATGGGCAAGAGGTTTTCAGCCATGTTCGTCAAAGCACTTCGAGTGGGTCTCGGCCAAATCATCATCGCGGGCGACTTCCTGACCCGCCCGCGCAAAAAGCAGCGTTCTGCCGAGCAACAGGCACAGGTCAACGCGGCGGCCAAGGAACTGACGCTGTATCAGTTTCACGCCTGCCCGTTTTGCGTGAAGACTCGCCGCACCCTGCACCGCCTGAATGTGCCGGTGGCGCTCAAGGACGCGAAAAACAACGAACAGGACCGCCAGACCCTGCTGGAGCAAGGCGGCAAGATCAAAGTGCCATGCCTGCGTATCGAAGAGAATGGCCAGACCACCTGGATGTATGACTCCAAGGTGATCATTGATTACCTCGACAAGCGGTTTGCCGCCGTCTGACAGCCGCTGAAGAACCCAAGTGGGAGCTGGCTTGTGTGGGAGCTGGCTTGCCTGCGATGCAGGCACCTCGGTGATTCAGGTAGACTGAGTTGATGCTATCGCAGGCAAGCCAGCTCCCACATTTGTTTGGCTGTGTAATTAAGTCAGTATTACCAGATCCAATAAGGCCGACCCCAGGCACTTGCCATGGGCGTCCAGCGCCAGCGAGCGGGTCACGCCGCCGCGCAGGATCCCCGGCAGCACGAAGTTCAGCGCCTGCACGTTGGGCAATTCATAACGCCGCACCGGTGCTGCGCCCGGCTCACGCAAGCCGGCAAAAAACGTGGCGACGCGCTCGGGCGTGAGCTGTTCGCACAGCAACGGATAATCCTCGGCGCGGTAGGCGATGATCGAGATGTTCGAAGTGTCGCCCTTATCGCCGGTACGGGAATGGGCCAGTGTGTGCAGTTTCATGCTTCGATCCTCGGGTTGACCACGCTGCGGGGCAGCAATAACGACGCTACTGCCACCACCTGGCGCACACTTTTACTCGCGCCGCCGCCGCCCGACGGACCATTGGTGTAGAGGGTCTCCACTTCATTGCCAACCCGCACCGCTTCGCTGCGCTCTTCACAACGGGCGGCCACGCGCAGGCGCACTTCCCAGGGCTCGACGCTGCTGCGTGGGCCGTGCAATGAATCCATGCCAATCAGCTCGGCGCGTAGCTCTTGCATCTTTACGCCCATCAGTGCCAGGCGCTTGAGTACGATATCCCGCGCCAACTCAGCCCGTGCGACCGCGCCTGGGCCGCCGTAGGACATCTGCCCTTCACCGATCCATCCGTCCAGGTAACCCACGCTGACCTTTAACTGTTCAGGCCGAGCGCGACCACTGGCGTTTTGGACACGGACGCGATCCACGCCCTCCTCCACAAAGCTCACTTGAGAAAAGTCTGCCGTCACGTCCGGCGTGAGATAAGCCGCCGGGTCGTGTACTTCGTAGATCATCTGCTCGGTGCACGTCGCACGGCTGACCCGCCCGCCTGAGCCCGCCACCTTGGTGATCACAGCTTCGCCATCGGCATCGATTTCAGCCAACGGGAAACCCAGGCGTGCCAGCTCATCCACATCCTTGAAACCGGGATCGGCAAAATAGCCACCGCTGACCTGGCCCGCGCATTCCAGCAAATGCCCGACCAACGTGCCGCGCCCCAGCCGCTGCCATTCGTCCGCAGCCCAGCCGAACTCAAACATCTGCGGTGCCAAAAACAGCGACGGGTCGGCCACGCGCCCGGTGATCACCACATCGGCATCGGCGCGCAAGGCTTCGAGGATGCCGTCGACGCCCAGGTAGGCGTTAGCGGATATCAGCCGCTCGCCCAAAGAGCCAACGGTCTGGCCGTTATCCAGCCAAAAACCGGGCTGTAAAACCTCCAACACGTCATCGCCCACCACCGCCACGACCTTGAGGTTCAGGCCCAGTTCGTTGGCAACCCGCCGCACTTCAACGGCCGCCGCCACGGGGTTGGCCGCGCCCATATTGGTAATTACCCGCAGGCGACGGTGGCCCTTCAAGCCAACAAATGGCAACACCCGGCGCATACGCTCGCTCAGCAGTGGGTCGTAACCGCCCTGCGGGTCGCTGATACGCGCCTGTTGCGCCAGGGCAATGGTGCGTTCGGCCAGGCATTCGAACACCAGGTAATCCAGGTCGCCCTGTTCGGCCAGTTCCACGGCAGGCTCGATACGGTCGCCGGAGTAGCCGGCGCCGGAACCGATGCGCAAGGTTTTCATCTCAAATCACTCCCAGGAGCAATGCGGTCAGGGTCATCAACACCGACGCAGCAAACAGAAACGGAATAGTGAAGCGCTGGTGATCGGCCAGTTCGATCTTGCACAGGCCCACCAGCAGGAAGGTCGCAGGCGTCAGCGGGCTGACCGGGAAACCGGTGGTGTGTACGCCCAGCAACGAGGCCTGGGCCACTTGCAGCGGGTCGACGCCCAGGGCTTTGCCGACCTCGGCGATCACCGGCATCACGCCGAAATAGTAGGAATCGGGGTCAAACAACATGCTCAACGGCATGGAAATAAAGCCCACCACCGCCGGGATCAACTTGCCGTGGCCGGCGGGAATCTGTGCGACCGCCACCTCGGCAATCGCCTTGAGCATGCCAGTGCCTTGCATGATGCCGGTGAACACGCCAGCGGCGAGCAGGATACTGGCCATGGTCAGGGCGGTTTTCGCATGGGCATCGATGCGCGCCCGTTGGGCATCCACATTCGGGTAGTTGATGCACAGCGCCACCACGGTGCCGAGCATAAACATCACCACCGGGTCGACCCAGCCGGCAATCATCACCACCATTACCAGCACGGTCAGCAACAGGTTGACCCAGAACAGCCGTGGGCGCCGCAGCTTGATGTCCTCGTCGCTGAGCACCCGTTGCGGTACCGCCTCCACCGAGGAACCGGCGCCCAGGCCCAGGCGTTTTTCTTCACGACGGCCCAGCCACCAGGCGCAGGCAAACACGAAGACCAGGCCGACGATCTGCACCGGGATCAGCGGCTGGAACAGGTCGGCCACCGGCACATGCAAGGCCGCCGACGAGCGCAGCACCGGGCCGGTCCACGGCAGGAAATTGACCCCGGCGGCCATGGCACAGACACACGCAAGGATGCGCTTGTCGATGCCCAGCCGCGTATACAGCGGCAGCATCGCCGGCACCGTCACCAGAAACGTCACCGCCCCGGAGCCGTCCAGGTGCACCAGCAGCGCGAGGGTCGCGGTGCCGACCACAATCCGCGTAGGACGCGTACCTACGGTGCGCAGGATGCGATCAATGATGGGATCGAGCATGCCGGCGTCGGTCATGATCCCGAAAAACAGAATCGCGAACACAAACATGCCCACCACTGGGGCGACGTTCTTGATTCCGGTAATGATGAAGGCGCTGGTTTGCAGGCCGAAACCGCCGAGCAGTGCGGCGATGATCGGCAAGGCGATCAGCGCCACCAGTGGCGACAGGCGTTTGCTCATGACGGCAGCGAGCAGGCACAGGATGGTGATGACACCCAGGGTTGCGAGCATGGGTTACTCCAGAGCGGCCTTGGTGGCCGGTTATTGTTTTCCCTGGAGTATTGGAAGCAGGTTAGTCTTTGTAAATTGGAATATTCGGCCTGGCACGTTCGGAAAAACAAAATGAAGAACAGTATCCAACACATACAAGCCTTTTTAGCCGTAGCCCGTACCGGCAGTTTCACCAAGGCCGCCAACGAGTTGCACTTATCGCCCTCAGCCCTGACGGTGCAGGTGCAACAACTCGAAGACTGGCTTGGTGTCGCCCTGCTCGACCGCAGCCCTCGTCATGTGAGCATTACCGCCGCCGGCGAGGACGCACGCGGCCCCATGGAAAAACTGTTGCTGGACCTGGACAACATCGTCACTGGCTCGCGCGACCTCGCCGCCCTGCGCCGCGGCGTGGTCACCATCGCCGCACTGCCCTCGGTGTGCGCCGGCGCCCTGCCGCCGGCCTTGCGCCTGTTTCGCGAACGCTTTGCCGGCATCGAAGTACGTTTGCATGACCTGGTCGCCCATCGCATTCATGCACAGGTGCGCGAAGGCGTGGTGGACTTTGGCATTGGTGTGCGCGCACGGCTGAGCCACGGCCTGGTGTTTTTGCCGGTACTCAATGATCGGTTGTGTGCGTTTGTGCCACTGGAACATCCCCTCGCCCACCATCGCCAACTGACCTTGGAGCAATTGGCGGACCAGCCGATCATCCTCACCGGGCGCGACAGCAGTGTGCGTGAGCAGGTGGACGCGTTGTTTGATCAGACACGGCTGACAATGAATGCCGGCATGGAAGCCAACTACATGTCGACGGTGCTGGCGTTGGTGCGCCAGGGGCTGGGCATCAGCGTGTTGCCGGAGTCGGCGGCGGACAGTTTGCAGGGGTTGAAGCGCATCAATATTGACCATCCCGGCGTGAACCGCGAGATCGGGTTGATCAGTCGCAGCGGGATGGGCCTCAGCCCGGCGGCGCAGCGTTGCTTTGAGCTGCTGAGTGATGAGCTGTCTGGCACAACATCGAACTGAAACTGGACACTATCAATGTGGGAGCCAGCTCCCACACAAGCCAGCTCCCACATTTTTGACCGCGTGAACTCAATCAAGCATCGCTACATGTTTTGGATGGCTCGCCACCCGCGCCAGCCACGCCTGCACACCCGGATAAGCGTCCAGCTCAAACCCACCCTCCTCGGCCACATGGGTATAGGCATACAACGCCACATCGGCGATGGAGAATTGATCGCCCACCAGATACGGGGTCAGTTGCAGTTGGCGCTCCATGACCTTGAGGGCCTTGTAGCCACCTTTGTGCAGCTTCTTGTATTCCTCAAGACGGTCTGCGGGCAAGCCCAGGTAAAACTGGATAAACCGTGCCACCGCAATATACGGTTCGTGGCTGTACTGCTCGAAAAACTGCCACTGCAACACTTGCGTGCGCAGGCGTGGCTCGGACGGCAAAAATTCGCTGCCATCGGCCAGGAAGTTGAGAATCGCGTTGGACTCCCACAGGCAAGTGCCGTCTTCAAGTTCCAGCACCGGGATCTTGCCATTGGGGTTCTTGGCCAGGAACTCAGCAGTCTGGGTGTCGCCCTTGAGGATGTCGACATCGATCCATTGGTACGGGATGCCCAGCAGGTTGAGCATCAATTTGACCTTGTAGCAGTTGCCCGACTTGTAATCGCCATAAACCTTGTACATGGGGCTCCCCTTATGCCGCTTGCGCGTGCTGTGCTTGACGGACCACCGCGGCCAGGCGCTTGAGACCTTCGTCCAGACGGGCCGGGTCGATATGGCTGAAATTGAGGCGCAACGAACCCAAGTGTTGATCGGGCTCGGAAAAGAACGGTTCACCGGGCATGAACGCCACGTCCTGATCCAATGCTTGCGCCAACAAGGTGCGGGTGTCGAGGGGTTGTTTCAAGGTCAGCCAGAAGAATAATCCACCTTGAGGCACTTGCCAGTCGGCCAGGTCGCCAAAGTGGCGCTCCAGAGCCGACTGAAAGGCATCGCGACGCTCGCGGTAAAAGTCGCGTAACTGCGCCAGGTGTTGCTGGTATTTTTGCGTGCCGATCCACTGCATCGCTTGCCACTGGCCGATGCGGTTGGTGTGCAGGTCGGCCGATTGCTTGAGCTTGAGCAGGTGCGGGAACAAATCCTCGCTGGCGATCAGGTAACCGACGCGCAACCCCGGCAACAGGGTCTTGGAGACGGTGCCGGTGTAGATCCAGCTGGCTTTTTTCAACCGCCCGGCGATGGGCTGCGCACTGGCGCCGTCGAATGTCAGCTCGCGGTAGGGCTCGTCTTCGATCAGGGTTACGCCGAATTCATCGAGCAAGGCGGCCACGGCTGCGCGCTTGGCCTCGCTGTAGCGCACGGCCGAGGGGTTCTGGAAGGTCGGGATGAGGTAGATGAACGCCGGGTGATGGCGTTCGAGGCTGGCGCGCAGGGCAGCCAGGTTCGGGCCGTCGGCCTCCAGTTGCACGGTGAGGCAATCGGCGCCGAACAATTGGAAAATTTGCAGTGCAGCCAGGTAGGTCGGGCCTTCCAGCAAGACTTCAGTGCCCTTGTCGATGTACAGCTTGGCTGCCAGGTCGAGGGTTTGCTGGGAACCGCTGACCACCAGCACCTGACTGGCCTGGCACGGTAAGCCCAAGGCGCGGGCCTCGGCGGCGAGCAGTTCACGCAATTGCGGCTCGCCTTCGCTCATACCGTATTGGCCGATGTTCAGTGGCAGTTCATCCCAATTCAGTACCGGCAACATGGCTTCGGCGGGCAGGCCACCGGCGAACGACATCACTTGCGGGCGCTGGGCCGCCGCAAGAATTTCACGGATCAAGGAGCTTTTGAGGCGCGTAACACGTTCAGAGAAGGCCATAGGGTCACCGGTAGCGAAGTCGGGGGCAAATACGTCAAACTGGTTGACCGAAATTACGACGACTCGCGTGGATACGTCAATATGCTTGACCTTAAAAACCAGGGCAGCCAACAACAAGCCATGGAAGCCTTTTTCTTCGGCTACCAGGCTTTTACCGCCAAGGCCGACGAAATGCTCGAGCGCCGTGGCCTGAGCCGCGTGCATCAGCGCATCGTATTTTTTATCGCGCGTTACCCCGCCTTGAGCGTGAAGCAGCTGCTGGAGTTGCTTGGGGTGAGCAAGCAGGCGCTGAACATGCCATTGCGCCAATTGCAGGAAATGCACCTGGTCGACAGCGTTGCCTCCGAGGCCGACAAGCGCAAACGCCTGCTGGAACTGACGGAAGACGGCCAGCGTTTTGAGCAGTCGTTGCGCCGCGAACAGGTGAAGCTGTTGCAGCGTGCGTTCAGTGAAGCCGGTGAAGACGCCGTGGCAGGCTGGCTAGCCGTGAACCAGGCCCTCGCCGGCCAACCTTAACCCTATGCCGAGCGAGCTTGTTGTGGCGAGCAGGCTTGCCCTGCGTTGGGACGCGAAGCGGCCCTGAGACAGTCATCGCGGGGCTTCAGCGAGAATCCATTGGCAGGTTTGGGGGCCGCTACGCAGCCCAACGCAGGGCAAGCCTGCTCGCCACAACAACTTTGCCCTGCGCAACCCGATAAATCGCGCCGGCATCAGCCTTTCATCCCCTTTCGCAAACAAAATAGAAAACATTATTTGCTTTATTTGTATACAAAAGCATAATTCGCTTCGTGCGAGTTCCTGACCTATTGGTCAACAAAACCCGCCAGTACCTCAAAGCGCTGCTGCCCACCTCTGTGACCGGCGCTGGAAATAACAATAAAACTCTTGAGGAGTACTTGCTGTGGATAGCCAAAAAACCGAAGCCCCTACGCTGGACCTCGCCCCACCGCAAGGCGGCTGGCTGGAACGCCTGTTCAAACTGCGCTTGCATGGCACCACAGTGAGAACCGAACTGATTGCCGGCCTCACCACCTTCATCACCATGGCCTATATCATCTTCGTCAACCCCAACATCATGGCCGACGCCGGTATCGATCACGGTGCGGCGTTCGTCGCCACCTGCATCGCCGCCGCGCTGGGCTGCCTGCTGATGGGGCTGTACGCCAACTGGCCGGTAGGTTTGGCACCGGGTATGGGCCTGAATGCGTTTTTCACCTACACCGTGGTCGGCACCATGGGCTACCACTGGGAAACCGCGCTGGGCGCAGTGTTTATTTCCGGCGTGCTGTTCATGGGCCTGACACTGTCGCGCGTGCGTGAATGGCTGCTCAACAGCATCCCTGTGAGCTTGCGTCATGCCATGGGCGCAGGCGTCGGTTTGTTCCTTGGGGTGATCGGCCTGAAGACCGCCGGCATTATCGTCGACAGCCCGGCCACCTTGATCAAGCTCGGTTCGCTGCACGAGCCTGCGCCATTGCTGGCGGCCGTGTGCTTCCTGTTGATTGCGATCCTCAGCTATCACCGGGTATTCGGCGCGATCCTGATCAGCATCATCGCCGTGACCCTCGCCGGTTGGGGCCTGGGCCTGGTGCACTACAACGGCATTCTCTCAACCCCACCGAGCCTGGCGCCGACATGGATGGCCATGGACATAAAAGGTGTATTCAATGTAAGCATGATAAGCGTGGTATTTGCTTTTCTTTTTGTACACATGTTCGACACCGCGGGTACACTGATGGGCGTCGCGCAACGGGCCGGACTGGTCAACGCCGATGGCAAGATCGATAACCTGTCCCGCGCGCTGAAGGCCGATAGTGCCTCCAGCGTGTTTGGCGCCATGGTCGGTGTGCCGCCGGTGACCAGCTATGTGGAAAGCGCGGCGGGTGTGGCCGCAGGTGGTCGCACCGGGCTGACCGCCGTGACCGTGGGCATCCTGTTTGTGGCCGCGATGTTTTTTGCGCCACTGGCGGGAATGATTCCGGCGTATGCCACCGCCGGCGCGCTGATTTACGTGGCGATGCTGATGATGGCGAGCATGGCCCATATCAACTGGGATGAGGCCACCGACAGCATTCCGGCGATTGTCACCGCGATCATGATGCCGTTGACCTTCTCGGTCGCCGACGGGATTGCCTTGGGCTTTATCACTTACGTGGCGCTCAAGGCAGGCACCGGCAAGTACCGTGAGATTTCTGTCAGCCTGTGGGTGCTGTGCGCGATCTTTATCGCCAAGTTCATCTTCCTGTAGTTCGGGAACGGCTGAAAAACCGCCTCACCTTCGGGTGGGGCTTTTGCATAGAGGGAGAAATGTAGATGAACCTGGATACCTGGCTGTTGTTCAGTGGTGCGGCACTGGTGGTGATCCTGATCCCCGGGCCGTTGTCGCTGTTGATGATCAGTAATAGCCTCAACTACGGCCTGCGCCGTTCGTACCCGGCGTTCCTGGGCGGGGTGTTTGCCTCGATCTGCCTGTTGAGCGCCTCGGCTCTGGGCCTGGGCGCATTGTTGCTGGCCTCCGAGCAGTTGTTCAGCGCCTTGAAAATCATCGGCGCGCTGTACCTGTTCTATCTGGCCTGGCAGAGCTGGCAGCAATCTCGCCTGCCAACCCATGGCGCCGAGGTACCGCAGGCGCCGGCGGTGCCGCGTTTTCGCGCACTGTTCGGCCGGGCCTTTGTGCTCGGCGCCAGCAACCCCAAGGATATCCTGTTCTTCGCCGCCTTCCTGCCGCAGTTCCTCAGTAGCCAGCAGCCGTTTCTGCCGCAACTGCTGATCATGATCGCGACCTGGACCGTACTCGACTTGCTCTGCAAGCTGGCTTACGGCCTCGGCGCCCACGGTGCCGCGCGTTACCTGCGCAGCGGCGCGGGCCAGAGCTGGTTCAATCGCGTCAGTGCCACGCTATTTGGCGGGGCGGCAACCGCAGCGCTGCTCAAGGGTTAAACGGCGCGACTTTGGCAAAAT
Organism: Pseudomonas sp. B19125; assembly: GCF_044218855.1. NCBI lineage: Bacteria > Pseudomonadati > Pseudomonadota > Gammaproteobacteria > Pseudomonadales > Pseudomonadaceae > Pseudomonas > Pseudomonas sp. B19125. Next base: position 2,430,466 of record NZ_CP162589.1, on the reverse strand, counting down.
ACACACTGGCGGGCTCTCCATAACGAACTTGCCACTGAATGCCTGCAACGATCCGAACCAGACGGTTTTGTGTCATGGCTTGATCAATGGCGGCAAACTCCGCCGAGAATGGCGACTGCGAACCGATACGCTCGCGAAACCAAGCCTCGGAGAGCTGCGGGGCCACCCTGGAACGCAGGCTGACGTTGCGATTATCGACCCAATTATTCAGCACAAAGTAAACCGAACTCGAATGCGGATGGGTGCAGTAAAAGTCCCTCGTACTGGCCCCGCCATGCCGCCTTGGAATGCTCCTGACGGTGAATCCATATCTTTCGAGTATCTGCCTGACAGCTGTGTGAACAGCTCGCGAACGAAGTACGCCGTTGCCGCGGCTGCGCCTGAGCAACGAGGGATCAAGGTGTAAGGGCGGCGTGAAATCCAGCCGCGTGCCTCCCGGCGCTACCCCATCGATCCCTATGTTAATGGTGAGGGCACCCGGCTCGCCCGCAGGCCGTAGCATTCTCAGCAGATCGGGCAGGCGGTCCGGGTTTCCCGGGGCCGTCCAACGGTCGAGTGTCGCCCTGATATTGAGTAAGTGCGTGGCCGTCACCCTGGGGCCGGTGTCCGCCAACTCAGTGAGCCGGTCGGCGACAAACCGCCTGCTGCCCGGGGTCATAGCAGGAAACGCCCGCCCCACCGTGACGTCCAGGCGTTCATTAAACAGCACTTGATGGGGCGTCCACAGCCCATTGGCACCCAGGGTCGCCGGTATCGGCTGCTCAGCAGCAGCCACGCCCAGCCAGCGCTCTATATCCACGGATGCCCTGAACGAAACATCCTGGTTTCTCATTATAAAGACGATGCTCGAAGACGACGCGTTTGTACCCTGGGGCAACAACCGATAGTAATCAGGCCCTAGTCGCAAGAGATCAAAAGCCGCCGCACCCGGCGTTGCAGCCACCCGGTATATATTGCGGCCCAGGGGCGGTACTTCGATCAGTGAGTCACTGCGCCGAAAACCCCACGCCTGCCAGGCACTGGTGGGCACAGGCAACGCGCGCAAGTTCGCTTCCAGGCCCGTACGCGAAGGCGGTGACCAATCCGCTGCGCTCCTGGTGGGCGCCCAAGGTTGCCATACGCCTGAACTCGGCCCGGGCACCGGTGCATCGGCCCCTAACTGCCATTCGTGGGGCTGCTCGATGTGTAAAATCAGTTCATCTTGCCCTTCTCCCTGGCTCTTTTTCAGTCGCAGTCCCCATTCGTTCTCACGCTGATATACCGGGTAAATATCTTTACCCTCGCGAATAAACTGCCGGCCATCTTTCGCGTACCGCCCTTTAGCGCCCGGCCCCGCCAATTCAATGGCCCCATCCAGTCCATCAGGGGACTGGAAGTGCTCCAGCAGGTGACGTGGCTTGATCGGTGACGGTTTCAGGCCTGCGCGGGTACCGAGCGTGACCCCTTGATGGCGATGCAAGCGGCCTAAAGCGACACGCGACACGCGCGCGCCTTTCGCGGAAGGGCCAAAGGATGTCAGCACGTCGAAGAACGCAAGCATCGTCAAGAACGCCACATCCACAGCATCATGGGCAGACCCGCTGTGATGATAGCGCCGCGCTGCAAGCAGCATTTCATACAGGCTGATGCCAACACCCAGTACCGGGACAAAGCCCAGCAGCCCGCGAATCGTCGCGTCGTGCTGCTCCCCCAAACGCTGCTCGCGGTATTGCTCCAGCGCCTGGGAAGACTGGGATTGGGCTTGGGTACGCCGTTGCAGATCGAACACCTTAGCGTGGGCCAACAACGCCATGGCATTGCCACAGGTGGTGGGCGCAGCCGCTAACCAATGTTCAGGCTGCGACTCGATTTGCTCCTTGATCAATGCCTCGATGCTTTCATTGTCCACCGCCGGTTTTTTGTGCGGGGCCAAAAAAAACTCCACAAGCATGGCAACAAAACGATATAGACCGGGTTGACCCGGCTCAAGCGAGTGAGGCCGGCGGGGTTGCACCCCTGGGTCTTTATCGGGGTAGCCGGCCAGCGCCTGCGCCTCCCAACCTGGCGCCACCTGGCGCGCCAACGCCTTCTGGTTTTCGGGGAGTGCGCCGATAAGATTCAACGCCTTTTCTGCTTCGTCCAGACTGGCATACGCAACAATCACCCGGCTTGCCGCAGCCATGGGCCAATACACCACACAGAGCTTTGATAACCTGTCATGAATGAACAATAAGCCAGCAATGTGCCGATCATGTTCTGGGGTTGCGTCCATCAGGCGCAGAACCGCCAACTCTACGTCGAACCCATCTTTTTTCAGGTCACTTGCCGACCCAGCGGCCATCGCCAGGGTAAACAGACGCTGCGCTTTATCACTCAAACCTTGCTGGACCGCAGAGTACAGCTGCATCTGAGCGCGTTGTCGCAAAGCCCTATAGACCAAAGCCTGTGAGAGCCCAGGAGACGTGGCCGGAGTAGACGTCGGCGGATAAAATGCCTTGAGGATCCGCTTGTCGTACTCGCCCCCAAGATCGAGCGATGACAGGGTGTTGATCAGGTAACGCACGCTCAAGCGCTCTTTCCAGGCGGGGTCCAGCCAGCGTGCGCGATTTAATCGCCAGCGGGTCCAGGGTGCCTTGGGGTCAAGGTTATGCAACGCTAATTGCAGCAGGCTGAAAGTGGTGCGCTGCGAGCTGACGACCTTTTTTGTATCGCGATCGCCCACTGCGCACTGACTCGACCAGCCACACAATTGGGAGCTGACATCATCGGGCAAATCTATCAGGGGTTTGTCGATATCCAGTCGCGGGTAAAACCCGTCCCGAGTCAATCGCGCAATCAAGCCATTACGGGCGAATGACTCCAAGTCCGGTAAATCCCGCCACAGTTTGTTCTCCACCGCAAAGGCATTCATCAGGTAACGGCGTAACAATCGTTTGTAGTGTCTTCGACTACCGGTTGAGGCAATGCCCAACCACGAGGGGAGTTTTTTCGCCTGAGTGGCTGCCATCTGCAACAGGTTGATATTGGCCAAGGCCAGTGTGCGAGCATCATTGGCGGGTACTTGCAGGCACTCGAACAACTCCTGGGCCAGTAACATTCGGCTCAACTGCGGATCGCTCACCTCACTGAACAACCGAACACCCCTGCCCACACGTTTGTTCAACGCCGCGTAACGTTGCATTAGCTTAATGAACAAGTCTTTGAGCATCGTGCGCTTGATGGCCTCATAACTCACTACCAATGGCGCATCCTTGGGCAACGCCTGGATCCAGCCCCGCGCAGCCACACGGTGATCACGCTCGATGCAGCGCCACAACACGGAGCCATCGCGGCTTTTCAGGCTGGCTTGAAGCCCCTTGGCGAACGCGTTCACGTTGTCAAAGGGCACAAGCCCGCCATACAGACCCGTCACGTATAACAATACTGAGTGTGAGCCACTCGGGTGAGCCAGGGCCTGGTGGGTGGTCACGAGCAGAGCCCCCAGCAGCGGGTACAACTGGCCGGACTCACTGCCGACCGTTACTTGCAATACACAGGTATCAGCAGCACTGTCGCCAGGCACCCAAGACTCACTCAATACCGTATTCAATCGCTCCAGATGCACGGAAGGCATCAGGTTCAACTGTTGCTGCATCTGGGCTTCCAGAAGCAAAGCCCGGCGCAGGGCAGTCCCCACCAATGAGCCGCGATTAGACGTGCCCAAAGGCTGTTCAAGCCAGAACGCCTTTTCAAACATGCGCTCGTGCGGGGCATGGGCCAATTGACTCACGGTGCTCACTTGTTCCTGCCATCGCTGATCGAGGTTCAAAAAGTCTTGATAGGGTGCTGTGCTTTTGCCCACATCCGTCGGATCCAGCAGGGCCATCAAGCCTTTTTCGTAACGTTTGAGTTGCGCTTCACGGGTCTTGAGGGCGAGGTCCGGCGTCAAACTTGCACACACAATCTCACCGCTGCGGCGCTGATGATCCCACTCCGGCAAGGCGTCCAGGCTGTTTCCCAGCAGGAGGCTGCATGCCAGCCGGCGACGGCCTTTTTCGATGAATTTGAGGAAGCGTTTCACCTCAGGAGCGTTGAATTGCCCCACACCTTGAACGCCCACAGCCGCAGGGTTGATTGACAAGGCACAGGCCACCTCGTTATCCCACTGCGCCTCCAGCAGCTCGGTCGCACTGGCAAGCAACACGTCTTCCTGGTGTACACCAATAAGCTGAAGGGTAAACGCCTGAGGCGTAACACTGGGTGTGTTACACAGCTCATGCCAACGGCGCAGTGGCAAACACTGCCATAGCACCTGGCTCAAAGGGCCGTTGACCAGCGCAGGCAGATCACATTGCATTCGATACCAGGAACTGAACTCGTAAAACTCCCGAATCAGACCCGGCAGATAAATCACATGGGGCGTGTCCCCCGCGATGCCTTCACGATAAATATGCAAAGCGCCCGGCACAGGAACCAGTGCCCGATTTGTGCCAGGCCACGCCACCCTGCTCACTTGAATATTCGCCCACTCACCTGCGGCGCGACGGCGCGCATCGGCGCCGGGGATCTCCATGACTTTACGGACCATGGCATAGCCGCGGTCCGAGAGCTGGTAAACGCGATGGGCCAGCAGTGCATGCTCGGCGAACAAGGATTTTCGTAACTGGACCCAACGCTGCTTGCGCGTCAGCCAGGAGCCATAGGCCAGTTGCTGCCAATAGTCTCGTTCAGCCTTCTCAACCTGACCGAGCAGCGCCAACCCCTTCACACGTACCAACGCATCCCAAGCGGTAAACGGCAACGTCCGTGCCGGTTCGTCCTTGATACGCAATGTAGTGAACTGGTTAATGTCCAGCGGCACATCCGGATCAATGAGAAGTGCCAAGCCTTTTTCGGTCAGGCTGTAGACCTTCTGGGGCAAAGGCGGCGGCCGGAACTCGGTGAACAACAGCGTATCGGGGTCCAGCGCAAAGGCCTTGCGTAATGCGCCCCGGATAATGCCCAAGACTCTCGGCGCACGCCCAATCAAGTCTTTTAAGAGTTTTACCGCCTCTCTGGCCCTGGCTTGGGCTTCGTACAGGCGATTGATTTCAAGACTGGGCTGCGTGACCGCGTTTAGCCGTCGGGTCAGGAGTGTGCGAATCGCCGCATCACGCTGCGCGTCCGAGGTTTGCGGGTCATCAAAATTAAGCGTTTGCGCCGCAGCAGCCTCAGCGGCCAACCAGGCGGTGGTGTCGGTACTCATGGCGGACTGTTCCATACAGAAAAGCCGAGCCTAGGTACCTCGACCGCCCCAGGTGCGTTACATACTTGGGCGGCCCGTGAGCCATTCAGAATAAAAAAAGCCCGCAGTGTGGGCGGGCAAAAAACCAACGAAGAGCTTTGGGGGTGTGAAGCGAGGTGACGACTCAGCTACCGCGATAGGTGGAGTAGCTGTAAGGCGAAATCAGTAAAGGCACATGGTAGTGATCCTGTTCGGCGCTGATGCCAAAACGCAGCACGACGACGTCGAGAAACGCCGGTTCCGGCAATTGCACACCACGGGCGCGGTAGTAGTCGCCGGCGCTGAATTGCAGTTGGTAAACACCGCTGCGGTAGTCGTCGCCTTGCAGCAGCGGCGCATCGCAACGGCCGTCGCTGTTGGTGGTGGCAGTAGCAACCCGTTCCAGCTGCGCGCCGTCGACGCGGTACAGCTCGACCTTGATATTGCTACCGGGGCAGCCGTGTGCGGCGTCCAAAACGTGTGTGGTCAAACGTCCCATGGCGTCTACGCGCCTCCTGAAGTCAGTAAAAGAGAAACCTGCACTTTTTCAGGGCATCGAAAAAGCCGGCGATGGCTGATTAAGACACTTTTTAAAAAAATTGTACACAATAAAAATCACAAAGCTTTGGATCTTCCCGTCGGTGTTGCTCGATGAGTCAATTCGTGAGTAAACCTTGCTTTTAAACGACCTTTTGTCCATTAACTGACCAGTCAGGCAAGTTTCTTGCTACAGCATCTGAACCCGGCGATGCAGAAAAAATGCAGAAATGTAGGCTTACAAAGTGACAGATAAGTTGTATACAATCACTCATCGCTGTGACGCCACCCAGTCTTTTCACTGCCCGGCCGCCACACACACTTGCTATCACGAACAAGAAGGAAGACTGCAGTGAGCGCTGACTACCCACGCGACCTGATCGGTTACGGCAGTAACCCTCCTCACCCCCACTGGCCGGGCAAGGCACGCATTGCGCTGTCGTTCGTACTCAACTACGAAGAAGGCGGTGAGCGCAACATTTTGCACGGTGATAAAGAGTCCGAAGCCTTCCTCTCGGAAATGGTCTCGGCCCAGCCGCTGCAAGGCGCCCGCAACATGAGCATGGAGTCGCTGTACGAGTACGGCAGCCGTGCGGGTGTGTGGCGCATCCTCAAGCTGTTTAAAGAATTCGATATCCCGCTGACCATCTTCGCCGTCGCCATGGCCGCCCAGCGCCACCCGGATGTGATCCGCGCAATGGTCGACGCCGGCCACGAGATCTGCAGCCACGGCTACCGCTGGATCGACTACCAGTACATGGACGAGGCCCAGGAGCGCGAGCACATGCTCGAAGCCATCCGCATCCTCACCGAACTCACCGGCGAGCGCCCACTGGGCTGGTACACCGGCCGCACTGGCCCCAATACTCGCCGGCTGGTGATGGAGGAAGGCGGTTTCCTGTACGACTGCGACACCTATGACGACGACCTGCCCTACTGGGAGCCGAACAACCCGACCGGCAAGCCGCATTTGGTGATCCCTTATACCCTGGACACCAACGACATGCGCTTCACCCAGGTGCAGGGTTTCAACAAGGGCGATGACTTTTTCGAGTACCTCAAGGACGCGTTCGACGTGTTGTATGCCGAAGGGGCCGAGGCGCCGAAGATGCTTTCCATCGGCCTGCACTGCCGCCTGATCGGCCGCCCTGCGCGCCTGGCTTCGTTAAAACGGTTTATCGAATACGCCAAAGGCCATGAACAGGTGTGGTTTACCCGTCGCGTTGACATCGCCCGTCACTGGCACGAAACCCACCCGTACACGGGAGCGGCGAAATGACTGCGTTCCAGACCCTGAAGCCATCGACCCTGAGCCGCGATGAATTTGTCGCCGCTTTCGCCGATATCTACGAACACTCGCCATGGGTGGCCGAAAAGGCCTTCGACCTGGGCCAGGACAGCTCGGTCGACCAGATCGAAACCCTGCACCAGCGCATGAGCGATATCCTGTTAAGCGCCGATCATGCCAGCCAATTGGCCCTGATCAACGCTCACCCGGACCTGGCCGGCAAAGCTGCCGTCCAGGGCCAACTGACCCAAGCCAGCACCGATGAGCAAGCTGGCGCGGGGATTCACCAATGCACGGCCGAAGAGTTCTCGCGCTTCACCGAGCTGAACGATGCCTACAAGGCCAAGTTCAAGTTTCCCTTCATCATGGCGGTAAAAGGCAGCAACCGGCATCAGATCCTCGCTGCGTTCGAAACGCGCATTCATAATTCGGCAGACGCCGAGTTCAAATGCGCGCTGGCCGAGATCAACAAGATCGCGTTGTTCCGTTTACTGACCCTCTAACAGACCATCCCCAGCCACTCTATCTAAGGCAGACAAGAAGAATGAAAGCTTACGCCGTACCTTTCGAAAAGTTCGTCAACCTGGCCGATGCCCGCCTGGGCACCAAGATCATCTCGGTGACCGATGACTGGTTCGCTGACGCCAACCGCCTGTTCCAGCCGACCCCGGCCGTGTGGAAGGAGGGCGTTTTCGATGACAACGGCAAGTGGATGGACGGCTGGGAGTCACGCCGCAAGCGCTTCGAAGGCTACGACAGCGCGGTGATCCGCCTCGGCGTACCCGGCTCGATCAAGGGCGTGGACATCGACACTTCATTCTTCACCGGCAACTTCCCGCCATCGGCCTCCCTGGAAGCCTGCTTCCTGGCCTCGGGCGAGCCGGACGCCAACACCCAGTGGGTGGAAGTGCTGTCGGCCGTGGAGCTGCAAGGCAACAGCCACCACTACCACGAGATCAATAACGACCAGGCCTTCAGCCACCTGCGTTTCAACATCTACCCGGACGGCGGCGTGGCCCGTCTGCGTGTGTACGGCGTGCCGTTCCGCGACTGGTCCTCGGTGGGCGACAACGAACAGGTCGACCTGGCAGCGGCCCTCAACGGCGGTCGCGCCCTGGCGTGCTCCGACGAACACTTCGGCCGCATGAGCAACATCCTCAACCCGGGCCGTGGCATCAACATGGGCGACGGCTGGGAAACCGCCCGTCGTCGTACGCCAGGCAATGACTGGGTGATCGTCGCCCTGGGCCACCCCGGCGAGATCGAGAAAATCGTGGTCGACACCCTGCACTTCAAGGGCAACTACCCGGACACTTGCTCGATCCAGGGCGCGTTCGTGAAGGGCGGCACCGACAGCCAGATCGAAACCCAATCGCTGTTCTGGCGCGAGCTGCTGCCGGCGCAGAAACTGGAAATGCACGCTGAACACACGTTTGCCGAGCAGATCAAGGCACTGGGGCCGATTACCCACATCCGCCTGAACGTGTTCCCGGATGGTGGTGTGAGCCGCCTGCGGGTCCTCGGTAAAGTCGCTAAATAAGCGGTGAGCCCATCGCAGGCAAGCCAGCTCCCACATTTGAATGTATTCACAGATCAAAATGTGGGAGCCGGGCTTGCCCGCGATAGCAATAGAACAAACAACACAGAATCCGGATAAGAAGACAGCCATGCGCACACTAGTGATCGAACCCCTGACCAAAGAAGCCTTCGCCCCTTTCGGAGACGTTATCGAAACCGATGGCAGCGATCACTTCATGATCAATAACGGGTCGACCATGCGCTTTCATAAACTGGCGACGGTTGAAACCGCCACGCCAGAAGACAACGCAATCATCAGCATCTTCCGCGCCGATGCGCAGGACATGCCGCTGACCGTGTGTATGCTGGAAAGACACCCGCTGGGCAGCCAGGCCTTCATCCCGCTGCTCGGCAACCCCTTTCTGATCGTGGTCGCGCCACTTGGCGATGAACCTGTATCGGGCTTGGTCCGCGCCTTCGTCACCAACGGCAGGCAGGGCATTAATTACCATCGCGGCGTCTGGCACCACCCGGTGCTGACGATCGAAAAGCGGGATGACTTCCTGGTGGTTGATCGCAGTGGCACAGGCAATAACTGCGATGAGCATTTTTTCAAAGAGGATGAGCGGTTGATCCTCGCCCCCCACCAATAAGAGAAGGTCTGATCACCCGACAACAAGGGTGACAGGCGAGAGGTAAAGACTGTGGAAGCACATTTGATGGAATGGCTGAACCTTAGCGTGCGCTGGGTTCACATGATCACTGGCGTCGCGTGGATCGGCGCTTCCTTCTATTTTGTCTGGCTGGAAAACAACCTTAATCGCGTCAACCCCAAAGACGGCCTGGCCGGTGACTTATGGGCGATTCACGGTGGCGGTATCTACCACCTGGAAAAATACAAACTGGCCCCGCCGACCATGCCGGACAACCTGCATTGGTTCAAATGGGAAGCCTATTTCACCTGGATGTCGGGCATCGCGCTGCTGTGCGTAGTGTTCTACGCCAACCCGACCTTGTACCTGCTGGCCCCGGGCAGCAGCCTCAGTGGCCCCGAAGGCGTACTGCTGGGCATTGGCTCACTGTTCGTCGGCTGGTTCATCTATTCCTTTCTGTGCGATTCGGCGCTGGGCAAACGCCCTGCCCTGCTCGGCTTTATCCTGTTTGTACTGTTGATTGCGGCCGCTTACGGCTTCAGCAAGGTCTTCAGCGGTCGCGGTGCTTACCTGCACGTAGGTGCGGTGATCGGCACCATCATGGTCGGTAACGTATTCCGCATCATCATGCCCGCCCAGCGCGCGCTGGTAGCGGCCATCGCCGAGAACCGCACACCTGACCCGGCGCTGCCGGCCAAGGGTCTGCTGCGTTCGCGTCACAACAACTACTTCACCTTGCCGGTGCTGTTCATCATGATCAGCAACCACTTCCCGAGCACCTACGGCAGCCAATACAACTGGCTGATCCTGGCGGGTATCGCGGTGGCAGCGGTGTTGGTGCGTCACTACTTCAACACACGGCATAACAGCCAGAAGTATGCGTGGACGTTGCCGGTGGGCGCATTGGCGATGATTTGCCTGGCGTATGTGACCGGTCCTAAACCTGTTTCGACTGCACCTGACGTGGCCAAGGCACCCGCGGCCATCGAGTACCAGCCATTGCCGGAAACCGCATTGGGCGGTGGCTTGAAACCTGCTGCGCCAGCCGCACCCGCTGCAGAACCTGCTGCGGCACCGGCCCAGGCGACGATTGATTTCGACAAGGTGCATGGCGTGATCCAGGAACGCTGCGCCGTGTGCCATTCGGCCAAGCCCACCAGCCCGCTGTTCAGCACCGCACCGGCAGGCGTGATGTTCGATACCCCGGCGCAGATCCAGCAGCAGGCGGCGCGTATTCAAGCGCAGGCCGTGGCCAGCCAGATCATGCCGCTGGGCAACATCACCCAGATGACCCAGCAGGAGCGGGATTTGATTGGCACCTGGATCAACCAGGGGGCGCGCACTAACTGACAGCCCGAGTAACACAAATCCAAAATGTGGGAGCTGGCTTGCCTGCGATGGCGGTGCATCAGCCACCAGATGAGTTGCTGAGCCACCGCCATCGCAGGCAAGCCAGCTCCCACAGGGATTTGTGGTGATTTACAGAGTGCGTTCCAAACAACACAAAAATAAAAAAGATCCGAGGTGTTGCATGACCGAGTTAGCCGAACCGCAGATTCCCGCCGCACCCGCCATGGTGCGGCTGCCCCTCTTGCAACTGATTCTGGTAGGCCTGCAACACGTCTTGCTGATGTACGGCGGCGCCGTCGCCGTCCCCCTGATCATTGGCCAGGCCGCAGGCTTGAGCCGTGAAGAAATCGCCTTTCTGATCAACGCCGATCTGCTCGTGGCTGGCATTGCCACCATGGTGCAGTCATTCGGCATCGGCCCGGTGGGCATTCGCATGCCGGTGATGATGGGCGCCAGTTTCGCCGCCGTCGGCAGCATGGTGGCCATGGCCGGCATGCCTGGCATCGGCCTGCAGGGCATCTTCGGCGCGACCATCGCTGCCGGTTTTTTCGGCATGCTGATCGCGCCGTTCATGTCCAAGGTCGTGCGGTTTTTCCCGCCCTTGGTGACCGGCACCGTGATCACTGCCATCGGCCTGTCGCTGTTCCCCGTGGCCGTGAACTGGGCCGGTGGCGGCAGTGCCGCCGCCACCTTCGGCTCGCCGGTTTACCTGGCGATTGCCGCGCTGGTACTGGCCACCATCTTGCTGATCAACCGTTTCATGCGCGGCTTCTGGGTAAATATCTCGGTGCTGATCGGCATGGCGCTCGGCTATGGCTTGTGCGGCCTGCTCGGCATGGTCGACCTCGGCGGCCTGTCCCAGGCACCGTGGGTGCAAGTGGTGACGCCACTGCATTTCGGCATGCCCAAGTTCGAGTTGGCACCGATCCTGTCGATGTGCCTGGTGGTGGTGATCATCTTCGTCGAGTCCACCGGGATGTTTCTTGCGCTGGGCAAAATCACCGGCCAGGAGGTCACGCCAAGGATGCTGCGCCGTGGCCTGTTGTGTGACGCTGGCGCCTCATTTTTCGCCGGCTTCTTCAATACGTTTACCCACTCCTCATTCGCCCAGAATATCGGCCTGGTGCAGATGACCGGCGTGCGTTGCCGCTCGGTGACGATCATGGCCGGGGCGTTCCTGATTGTGCTGAGCCTGCTGCCCAAAGCCGCCTTTTTGGTGGCATCGATTCCACCGGCAGTATTGGGCGGCGCCGCCATTGCCATGTTCGGCATGGTCGCGGCGACGGGCATCAAGATCCTGCAGGAGGCCGACATTGCCGACCGCCGCAACCAGTTGCTGGTGGCAGTCAGCATCGGCATGGGCCTGATCCCGGTGGTGCGCCCGGAATTCTTCGCGCAATTGCCCCTGTGGATGAGTCCGATTACCCACAGTGGAATCGCCATGGCCACCCTCAGCGCCTTGTCGCTGAACATCCTGTTCAACATCCTCGGCGGTTCGGAACGCCCCGCGGTCGCCCACACGCATTGATTTGGCCTGTTAGCAAACAACAACAAAAATAATAACCAACAGGAAATACCCACATGCACCCTATTCACCTGGGGCCGGCCACAAGCCGCGCCCCATTCTCGCCCCCTGCGCTCTCTAACAGCGCACTTGAGCCAAGGCCTGGGAGCCAGTATTCTCCGCGCCCGCTCGAATCGACTCAAAAAAAAACAGCGAATGTAAAAGCTGACTGCAGGGCCAACTTATCCTGGCCCAATGTCTGCGGCCAACGTGCAGAAAAAAACCTCCGGATTCGACTGCATCAAGTGCAGCCGAAGGCCTTTTATTGGCTTTTTAAACACCTTGGCGCAGCTCTTGCTAAAAGCATTAAAGCTGACCAAACAGACGATTTTTGCAGCGAACCAAAAGGCGCCACACCAGAGCGCCTGCGTAGAAAAACAACCATAAAACTTTGACTCGGGAGCAACCGAATGAAACCTATGTTCAAAGGCCTGATGCTGGCAGGATCCCTGCTGGCCGGCGGCCAAGCCGTGGCAGGCGATTTGTTGCAGTGGCAGAACAACAGCCTGACGTACCTGTGGGGCAAGAACTTCACCGTTAACCCGCAGATCCAGCAAACCGTCACCTTCGAGCACGCCGATGCGTGGAAGTACGGCGACAACTTCCTGTTCGTCGACCGCATCTTTTACAACGGCAAGGAAGACGGCAACGTCGGCCCAAGCACCTACTACGGCGAGTTCAGCCCACGGTTGTCGTTCGGCAAGATCTTCGACAAAGACCTCTCGTTCGGCCCGATCAAAGATGTGCTGCTGGCCTTCACTTACGAGTTCGGCGAAGGCGATAACGAGTCGTACCTGCTGGGCCCGGGCTTTGACCTGAACATCCCTGGCTTCGACTACTTCCAGTTGAACTTCTACCAGCGCCAGACCGAAGGCAACCGCCCGGGCGATGGCGTGTGGCAGATCACGCCGGTGTGGTCGTACACCATTCCCGTGGGCAACTCCAACGTGCTGATCGACGGCTTCATGGACTGGGTGGTGGACAACGACAGGAACGCCCGTGGCACTTACCACGCCAACCTGCACTTCAACCCACAGGTCAAGTACGACTTGGGCAAGGCGCTGCATTGGGGCGAGAAGCAGCTGTATGTCGGCTTCGAATATGACTACTGGAAGAACAAGTACGGGATCGAAGATTCCGGCGCGTTCAAGACTAACCAGGACACGGCGAGCTTCCTGGTCAAGTATCACTTCTGATTGAGCAACACCAATCCCCTGTGGGAGCTGGCTTGCCTGCGATAGCGATCTGTCAGCCAACATAGTTGGCACAGGAATACCGCTATCGCAGGCAAGCCAGCTCCCACATTTAGTTCACTGTCAGCCCAAGGAATTTGGACAATTCCTCGCGCTTGGCAAGTGCGTCCTTGCGCCCCAGCTCAATCAACTCGCTGCAATACCCCGCCTCGAACAACAAGTAACTCAACACCCCCGCCCCACTGGTCTTGGTCGCCCCCGGACCGCGCAAGAACAGACGCAACGCCGCCGGCAATTCCTGCCGATGCCGCGCCGCGATTTCATCGATCGGCTGGCTGGGCGCAATCACCAGCACCTCTACCGGCGCCAGCCCCGGCGCAACATGGCTGAATTGGTTCAGACGCTCCAACAGCTCAATATCGCTTTCCAGGCTGTCAATAAACGTGCTGTTAAGCATATGCCCACCAATCTGCGCCAAGGTCGGCTCCTGGCCAGTGTAAGTACGTTGCACCGAAGGTTCATTGCCACGCGGGTTGCCGCTCACGCCCACCACCAGCACCCGGCTGGCACCCAGGTGCAAGGCCGGGCTGATGGGCGCGGATTGGCGCACGGCACCGTCACCAAAATATTCCTGGTCGAGTTTGACCGGCGCAAACAGCAAGGGGATCGCGGAGCTGGCCAGCAAGTGCTCAACCGTCAGTTGGGTCGGCACACCGATGCGCCGATGGCGCAGCCAGGCATCGATCTTACCGCCGCCCTGATAGAAGGTCACCGCTTGCCCGGACTCATAACCAAAGGCCGTGACCGCGACTGCATGCAGATGCTTGTTGCGGATCGCCTCATCAATGCCGTGCAGGTGCAGTTTGTCGTTGAGCAAGTCGCGCAACGGCGCACTGTTGAGCAACGCCACCGGCACCTGGGCACCCAGGCCCAACAGGCTATGGATAAAGAAACGGCTGGCCTGGTGCACCACGCCCGGCCAATCGCTGCGCAGCACCAGATGGCTGCGAAAGCCCTGCCAAAAGGCGGTAAGGCGTTGGATGGCCGCAGTGAAATCCGTGGCGCCACTGGCCAGGCTCACCGCATTGATTGCGCCGGCGGAGGTGCCGACAATCACCGGAAAAGGATTCGGCGCCCCCGGCGGCAGCAACTCGGCAATCGCCGCCAGTACGCCCACCTGATACGCCGCTCGCGCCCCGCCACCGGAAAGAATCAAGCCTGTGACCGGTTCAGCTGGGCGCATTGCGTCACTCCCTGGAAGAAAAGTAGCGGTTACCGGCGGCGCGGTTCGTACAGCTTAGCCTCGCCGGGCGGGCGGCTCTTGAAGCGCCGGTGCGTCCACAGGTACTGCTCGGGGCATTCGCGCACCGAGGCTTCGACCCACTGGTTGATGCGCAGGCAGTCAACCTCGTCGCTCTCACCGGGGAAGTCGGTCAGCGGCGGGTGGATCACCAGGCGATAACCGCTGCCATCGGCCAGGCGCTCCTGGGTGAAGGGCATCACCAGCGCCTTGCCCAGCCGCGCAAACTTGCTGGTGGCGGTCACGGTAGCGGCCTGGATGCCGAACAGCGGAACAAAAATGCTTTGCTTGGCGCCGTAGTCTTGATCCGGCGCATACCAGATGGCGCGGCCCGAACGCAGCAGCTTGAGCATGCCGCGCACGTCGTCGCGCTCTACCGCCAGGGAATCGAGGTTGTGCCGCTCACGGCCACGGCGCTGAATGAAGTCGAACAGCGGGTTGCCATGCTCGCGGTACATGCCATCAATGGTGTGCTTCTGCCCGAGCAGGGCCGCGCCAATTTCCAGGGTGGTGAAGTGCAACGCCATCAGGATCACACCCTTGCCATCCAGATGCGCCTGCTTCAAATGCTCAAGCCCTTCGACATGGGCCAGGCGTGCCAGGCGCGATTTGGGCCACCACCAGCTCATGGCCATCTCGAAGAAGGCGATGCCGGTGGACGCGAAGTTTTCCTTGAGCAGCCGTTTACGCTCCTTGGCGGATTTTTCCGGGAAGCACAGCTCGAGGTTGCGCGCGGCGATGCGGCGGCGATCAGCAGCCACACGGTACATGCCGGCACCAAGTAATCGACCAATGGTCAGCAATGCACGGTAGGGCAACTGGGTAATCAGCCACAGCAGGCCGAGTCCCAGCCATAACAGCCAAAAGCGCGGGTGAAAAAATACAGCTCGAAAACGCGGGCGATCCATTACAGATTCCGGTAAAGACAAGGGCCGCGCATTCTACAACGTTCGACTCGGCTTGCGGCCCGTGGTTGTTATCGTTATAAGTCTCGACACTTTTCGTGACAAGCCGCTTTTGCCGACCATGAGCCAAACCGAACCGCTAGACCAAGATCCCGTGTTCCAGCTGAAAGGCAGCATGCTCGCCATCACCGTGCTGGAACTGGCCCGCAACGACCTCGACGCCCTGGACCGCCAGCTCGCCGCCAAGGTCGCCCTGGCGCCGAACTTCTTCAACAATGCCCCGCTGGTACTGGCCCTGGACAAACTCCCGGCCGGCCAAGGCGCGATTGATTTGCCCGGCTTGATGCGCGTCTGCCGCTCCCACGGCTTGCGCACCCTGGCCATACGCGCCAGCCGTATCGAAGACATTGCCGCGGCCATCGCAATTGAACTGCCCGTATTGCCACCCTCCGGTGCCCGCGAGCGCCCGCTCGAACCGCTGGAAGGTGAAGTGAAGAAAAAACCGGAAAAACCGCCGGAACCTGCGGTCAAGCCTACAAAGATCATCACCTCCCCCGTACGCGGCGGGCAGCAGATTTACGCCCAGGGTGGCGATCTGGTGGTGATCTCCTCGGTTAGCCCCGGGGCGGAACTTCTGGCCGATGGCAACATCCATGTATACGGCCCTATGCGCGGACGTGCCCTCGCCGGCATCAAGGGCGATACCAAGGCGCGGATTTTTTGCCAGCAGTTGAGCGCTGAGCTAGTGTCCATCGCAGGCCAGTACAAGGTTTCAGAAGATTTGCGCCGTGATCCGCTGTGGGGGGCCGGGGTGCAGGTCAGCCTGTCGGGCGATGTGTTGAACATCATCCGTCTTTAACGGATACTGCCGCATTTTCCAAGCATCTCTAGACTCTGATAGCAAAGCGAAACCGGCAAGACTTGTGTAGGAATATTGGAAGTTGGCGTTTCCCTGCGGAAATCACATCTTTTTCCTACAAAGGCTGTCCGCCTGCAGCGAGTTCCAAGAGATGTTTTTCAGGGGCTGAAAAGTCCTTTTTCCTTAGGGGTGAAACACCTTGGCCAAGATTCTCGTGGTTACATCCGGCAAGGGTGGTGTGGGTAAGACCACCACCAGCGCCGCTATCGGTACCGGCCTCGCTCTGCGCGGCCACAAAACAGTCATCGTCGACTTCGACGTCGGTTTGCGTAACCTCGACCTGATCATGGGCTGCGAACGCCGCGTGGTGTACGACTTCGTCAACGTGGTGAACGGCGAAGCCAACCTGCAACAGGCCCTGATCAAGGACAAGCGCCTTGAGAACCTGTACGTGCTGGCCGCCAGCCAGACCCGTGACAAAGACGCGCTGACCAAAGAAGGCGTAGGCAAAGTCCTGGCCGAGCTTAAAGAAACCTTCGAATACGTGGTGTGCGACTCGCCGGCCGGTATCGAAACCGGTGCTCACCTGGCGATGTACTTTGCCGATGAAGCCATCGTCGTCACCAACCCGGAAGTCTCCTCGGTACGTGACTCGGACCGCATGCTCGGCCTGTTGGCCAGCAAGTCCCAGCGTGCCGAAAAAGGTGAAGACCCGATCAAGGAGCACTTGCTGCTCACCCGTTACAACCCTGAGCGCGTCAGCAACGGCGAAATGCTCGGCGTTGAAGACGTGAAGGAAATCCTCGCAGTGACCCTGCTGGGCGTGATCCCCGAATCCCAGGCGGTCCTCAAGGCTTCCAACCAAGGTGTTCCGGTGATTCTTGACGACCAGAGCGACGCCGGCCAGGCGTACAGCGATGCAGTTGATCGCTTGCTGGGCAAGACCGTGGAACATCGCTTCCTCGATGTTAAGAAGAAGGGATTCTTCGAGCGTATCTTTGGAGGCAACTAAATAATGAAATTTCTCGACTTCTTTCGCGCCAACAAAAAGCCAAGTACCGCGTCGGTAGCGAAAGAGCGTCTACAGATCATCGTGGCGCACGAACGCGGCCAACGCAGTACCCCGGACTACCTGCCAGCCTTGCAGAAGGAACTGGTCGAGGTGATCCGCAAGTACGTCAATATCGGCAACGATGACGTGCATGTCGCCCTGGAAAACGACGGCAGCTGCTCGATTCTGGAACTCAATATCACCCTGCCTGATCGTTAATCGAAAAGGCGGCCGCCACGGCGGCTCGATCACCTTGATCCCGTTTGGGAACCGGGTGGCCGAGCCGCCGTTGGCGTTTGTTACGAGGCTGTTTAATGCCGCTGTCCACTATTCATATCCTGCATCAGGACGCCGCCGTCCTGGTGGTGAACAAGCCGACCCTGTTGCTCTCGGTGCCTGGCCGCGCCGATGACAACAAAGACTGCCTGATCACCCGCCTGCAGGAAAACGGCTACCCCGAAGCCCGCATCGTGCATCGCCTGGACTGGGAAACCTCGGGGATCATCCTGCTCGCGCGGGACGCCGACAGTCACCGCGAACTGTCGCGGCAGTTTCATGACCGCGAAACCGAAAAAGCCTACACCGCCTTGGCCTGGGGCCAGCCGGAGCTGGACAGCGGCAGCATTGACCTGCCTTTGCGCTACGACCCGCCGACCAAGCCGCGCCACGTAGTCGACTATGAGTTTGGCAAAAACGCACTGACCTTCTGGAAAGTGCTGGAGCGTTGTGGCGATTGGTGCCGCGTGGAACTCACGCCGATCACCGGGCGTTCGCACCAGTTGCGGGTGCATATGCTGTCGATCGGCCATCCGCTGCTCGGTGATGGCTTGTACGCCCATGAACAAGCCCTGGCCGCCTGGCCACGCCTGTGCCTGCATGCGAGCATGTTGAGCTTTACGCACCCGCAAAGCGGCGAGCGGCTGCGCTTTGAGTGCCCCGCCCCCTTCTAAACTGAAAACACAGTCAAATGTGGGAGCTGGCTTGCCTGCGATAGCGATCTGTCTGTGCCAAATATATTGGCTTACACACCGCTATCGCAGGCAAGCCAGCTCCCACATTGGCCTTGCAGGGTTTTCAAGCGAGTAGCTTCACTTCAAATGTGGAGCCAATACGGTAAACTCCGCGCATTGCTGTCTGGAGCTATTTATGCGCGAAGCGTTGAATCAAGGCCTGATCGACTTCCTCAAGGCCTCCCCTACTCCTTTTCATGCCACTGCCGCCCTCGCCCAGCGCCTGGAAGCGGCCGGTTACCAGCGTCTCGACGAGCGTGAAACCTGGGCCACCGAGGCCAACGGGCGCTATTACGTCACCCGTAACGATTCCTCGATCATCGCCTTCAAGCTCGGTAAGCATTCGCCGCTGCAAGACGGTATCCGTATGGTCGGCGCCCACACCGACAGCCCCTGCCTGCGGGTCAAGCCCCAGCCGGAGCTGCAACGCCAGGGCTTCTGGCAGTTGGGCGTGGAAGTCTACGGCGGCGCGCTGCTGGCGCCGTGGTTCGACCGCGACCTGTCGCTGGCCGGCCGCGTGACCTTCCGCCGCGACGGCAAGGTCGAGAGCCAACTGATCGACTTCAAGTTGCCGATTGCCATCATCCCCAACCTGGCTATTCACCTGAACCGTGAAGCCAACCAGGGCTGGGCGATCAATGCACAGACCGAGCTGCCGCCGATCCTTGCGCAGTTTGCCGGTGACGAGCGGGTGGACTTCCGCGCCGTGCTCACTGAGCAACTCGCCCGCGAACACGGCCTGAACGCCGATGTGGTGCTCGACTACGAGTTGAGCTTCTACGATACGCAAAGCGCTGCGGTGATCGGCCTCAATGGCGACTTCATCGCCGGTGCGCGCCTCGACAACCTGTTGTCGTGCTACGCCGGCCTGCAAGCCTTGCTCACCAGCGAAAACGACGAAACCTGCGTGCTGGTGTGCAACGACCACGAAGAAGTCGGCTCCTGTTCGGCCTGCGGCGCGGATGGCCCGATGCTGGAACAGACCCTGCGCCGTCTTCTACCGGAAGGTGAGGAATTCGTACGCACCATTCAGAAATCACTGTTGGTCTCGGCAGACAATGCCCACGGCGTGCACCCTAACTACGCCGAGAAACACGACGCCAACCACGGCCCCAAACTCAACGCCGGCCCGGTGATCAAGGTCAACAGCAACCAGCGCTACGCCACCAACAGCGAAACCGCCGGGTTCTTCCGCCACCTGTGCATGGCCCAGGAAGTGCCGGTGCAGAGCTTTGTAGTGCGCAGCGACATGGGCTGCGGCTCGACCATCGGCCCGATCACCGCCAGCCACCTGGGCGTGCGCACCGTGGATATCGGCTTGCCGACGTTTGCCATGCACTCGATTCGTGAGCTGTGTGGCAGCCATGATCTGGCGCACCTGGTGAAGGTGTTGGGCGCGTTTTATGCGAGCCGCGATTTGCCCTGACCTCAGGGGCTGAATGCGGTCAAAACTGTGGGAGCGGGCTTGCTCGCGAAAGCGGAGTGTCAGTCAATTCATCTGTAACTGGCACACCGCATTCGCGAGCAAGCCCGCTCCCACAGTTGGTTTTGCATAAACCTGACCCATATCACTCCAACTTCCCACAATCCGGCCTAGACTTGTCAGTATTCCCACTCCGACAAGGCCGTCGCCCCATGATCTCCATGTCTTCGTTCCACGCCATGCTCATTCCCATCATCATCGGCATGATCCTGCTCGCGACCGGCTTCAACTTTCGCGACAAGCCGGTGGGTGTGTTTGGTATGTGGGTCGGTATGCTGTTGATCCTCGGCACTGTGGTTTACAAGATCCTTGCCAAACTGGCGGAATAACAAATGCACTCGCATTGGGCATAGCGGCCTCGTACACTCGGTCAATTCGTCGTTTTCAAGGTTGACCGCCTCGTGCTTTCCCGTCTCTTTGCCCTGCCCTGCTATTTTCTGATCGCCCTGCTCACGCTGCTGCCCCTTGCGCCAGCGCAAGCCGTGAGCCTGCCCGGCCTGCTGGGCAGCACCAACAAGACCCAGCCTCAGGCCGATGTGCCGCTGGGCCAGTCGCTGGACGAGGTGATCAAGACCCTGGAAAACGACCAGCAGCGCACCCAACTGCTGAGCGACCTGAAGAAGCTGCGCGAAGCCACGCAAAAAGCCCAGCCCGCTGCCGAACAAGGCGTGCTCGGCTTGATCGGTAGCACCCTGGCCGAGCTTGAAGCCCAGTTTTCCGGGGCCGACAGCCCGTTGGGGCGCTGGTCCAACGAGATCGACCTGGCCCAGGAAGAACTCACGGCACTGATGCTGCCGGCCACAGAATGGCTGCCGATCATTTTCGGTTTTGCCGTGATCCTGGCAGTGTGGAGCCTGCTGGCCGCCGCGCTGATCTGGCTCAGCCACCGTGTGCGAGAACGTTTCGGCCTGCCCGAAGAACTGCCGCAACACCCGCGTACCTGGGACATGGTGCGCTTCGCCCTGCGTAAACTGGGGCCGTGGCTGATTGCGTTGATCATCACGGTTTACCTCAGCTATGCACTGCCTTCGTCCCTGGGCAAATCCCTGGCGATGGTGCTGGCCTATGCGCTGGTGATCGGCACCTGTTTCTCGGCAATCTGCGTGATTGCCTTCTCGGTTCTCGACGGCCCACACCGTCACCGGGCCTTGTATATCCTGCGCCACCAGGCCTTCCGTCCGCTGTGGTGGATCGGCAGTTTTGCCGCCTTCGGTGAAGCCTTGAGCGACCCAAGGCTGGTTGCGGCGCTTGGCCAGCATCTGGCCCACACCGCCGCGACCGTCGCCAATGTGATGGCCGCGCTGTCCACCGGCGTGTTTATCCTGCGCTTCCGCCGCCCGATCGCGCACCTGATCCGCAACCAACCGCTGTCGCGCCGCCTTACACGCCGTGCCCTCACCGACACGCTCTCGATCATCGGCTCCTTCTGGTACATCCCGGCGTTGTTGCTGGTGGGCATCTCGCTGTTCGCCACCTTCCTGTCGGCCGGCGACACCAGCACCGCGCTGCGCCAGTCGCTGCTGTGCACGGTATTGCTGGTGTTGTGCATGGTGATCAACGGGTTGGTGCGCCGCCATGCGCTCAAGCCGCAACGTGGGCACAAGCGCCACGCGCTGTACTCCGAGCGCCTGAAAAGCTTCGTCTACACCCTGGCCCATCTGGTGGTGTGGCTGGTATTCATCGAGCTGGGCCTGCGCGTGTGGGGCTTGTCGATGATTCGCTTCACCGAAGGTGACGGCCATGAAGTCAGCGTCAAGCTGTTCGGCCTGGGCGGCACGCTGCTGTTTGCCTGGCTGATCTGGATCCTCAGCGACACCGCGATCCACCATGCCCTCACCCGCTCGCGCAAAGGCCTGGCCAATGCGCGTGCGCAGACCATGATGCCGCTGATCCGCAACGTGCTGTTCGTGACCATTTTTATCATCGCCGCCATCGTCGCCCTGGCGAACATGGGCATGAACGTCACGCCGCTGCTGGCCGGTGCCGGTGTGATCGGTATCGCCATCGGTTTTGGCGCACAGTCGCTGGTCGCGGACTTGATCACCGGCCTGTTCATCATCATCGAAGACTCCCTGGCGATTGATGACTACGTGGATGTCGGCGGCCACCTCGGCACTGTCGAAGGCCTGACCATCCGCACCGTGCGCCTGCGCGACATCGACGGCATCGTGCACACCATCCCGTTCAGTGAAATCAAGAGCATCAAGAACTACTCGCGGGAGTTCGGCTACGCGATCTTCCGGGTGGCGATCCCCTTCAACATGGAGATCGACGACGCCATCAAGCTGATGCGTGATGTCGGCCAGAAAATGCGCAACGACCCGCTGCAACGCCGCAACATCTGGTCGCCGCTGGAGATTCAAGGTGTGGAAAGCTTTGAGTCCGGCAGCGCGATCCTGCGGGCGCGCTTCAAGACCGCGCCGATCAAGCAGTGGGAAGTGTCGCGGGCGTTCAACCTGTCACTCAAGCGTCATCTGGATGAAGCCGGGCTGGACCTGGCAACACCGCGCTTGAGCGTGCAGGTGGTGACCGCCGGTACGGTGCAGGAGAAAGATCAACAACAATAAACAAGGAGAGGTCTGTATGCGTTTAAACGGTCTGACACACCAATGGGTTTTCGGCATGCTGTGCGGGCTCGCCAGCAGCGCGGTGATTGCCGCCAGCAGTGGCCAGGGCAATGACCTGGAGAGTGCCCGGGAAGAAATCGCCGCCCAGGCCAAAATCCTCGAACCGGCGTTGCTGCAAACCCGCCGCGATATTCACGCCCACCCCGAGTTGGGCAATACCGAAACCCGCACCGCCGAACTGGTCGCCAAACAACTGCGCGACCTGGGCCTTGACGTCAAAACCGGCGTGGCCCGCACCGGCGTGGTCGCCATCTTGAAAGGCGCGCTGCCCGGCCCGACCGTGGCCCTGCGTGCCGACATGGATGCGCTGCCGGTCAAGGAAGTCGCCGACCTGCCCTTCGCCTCCAAAGCCAAAGGCACTTACCTGGGCAAGGAAGTCGACGTGATGCACGCCTGCGGCCACGATGCTCACACGGCAATCCTACTGAGCACCGCGAAAATCCTCAGCGGCATGCGTGAGCGCCTGCCCGGCACCGTGGTGTTTTATTTCCAGCCGGCCGAAGAAGGCCCGAGCGACTTTATCCCCGACGGCAAAAACACCTGGGGCGCGAAAATGATGGTGCAGGAAGGTGTGATGAAAGCGCCCAAGCCGGACGCGGTGTTCGGCCTGCATATCTGGGCCGGTGTGCCTGCCGGGCAGATCGCCTATCGCCCCGGCCCGACCCTGGCCAGCTCCGATGACCTGCGCATCAAGATCCTCGGCAAACAGACCCACGCCGGCCGCCCGTGGGACGGCATCGACCCGATCACCGTCGGCGCGCAGACCATTGTCGGTTTGCAGACCGTGGTGAGTCGGCGCACCGACATCTCGTCGTTTCCGTCGGTGGTGAGCATCGGCACCATCAACGGCGGCACCCGCTACAACATCATCCCCGAGTCGGTGGACATGAGCGGCACCATCCGTTCCTACGACTACGGTATTCGCCAGAAACTGCACGCGGACGTGCGCCAGACGGTGGAGAAAATCGCCGAAAGCGGTGGCGCCAAGGCCGAAGTCACGATCATCGAAAAATACGACCCGACCATCAACAACCCGGCACTCACCGAAAAAATGCTGCCAAGCCTGCGTTGGGCAGCCAAGGATGATGTGGTGCAAGGCCCACTGGTGGGTGGCGCCGAGGACTTCTCGTTTTACGCCAAGGAAGCGCCGGGGTTGTTTGTGTTTCTGGGGGTGACGCCGAGGGATCAGGACATGAGCAAAGCGGCGCCGAACCATAATCCGGGGTTCTTTGTGGATGAGTCGGCGTTGGTGGTGGGGGTGCGGACGCTGGCGTCGTTGGCGACGGATTATCTGTATACCAACACAAAGCAGTAGCGAAGCGCTTTCTGTGGCGAGCGAGCTTGCTCGCGCTGGACCGGGCTGGCGCTCCAGTGCGAAGCGCTCGCGTTTTTTGGGGCTGCTCCGCAGCCCAGCGGGAGCAAGCTCCCTCGCCACAGGAAGCCCGCTCACAGTGCTCCGACGCATCAGCCAGCCAGCGCAGCGCCATCCATCTTCTGGCGCAGGCTCAACGGGCGCATGTCAGTCCAGACTTCCTCAATGTAAGCCAGGCATTCTTTCTTCAGGCCGCTCTTGCCCACGGTGCGCCAGCCTTCGGGCACCACTTTGTAGTCGGGCCAGATGGAATACTGTTCTTCGTGGTTGACCACTACCTGAAACAGGATGTCGTCGCGGTCAAATACTGAGGTCATTGCTGTTCTCCATCGCTAAAAAACTGGCTGCGCACCACGCGCAGCACTGATATCTGTAGAAACGTACCAGGCCCGCTAAAAATTAGAGGCTGGCGACGGCTGCCACCAGCGCGCGCCCGAAGATCTCGGCCACGCGGTCGACTTCGGCGGCGGTGATCACCAGCGGCGGCAGGAAGCGCACCACGCTGCCGTGCCGGCCGCCCAGCTCCAGGATCAGGCCACGCTTGAGGCATTCGCGCTGCACCAGCGGTGCCAGTTGGCGATGCACCGGCGGGTGGCCCTGGATATCGGGCGTGCCGTTGGGGTCGACCAGCTCAACGCCCAGCATCAGCCCACGCCCACGAATATCGCCCAGGTGCGGGAAGTCGCGCTGCAGGATGCGCAGGTGCTCCGCCAGGCGCTCGCCCATGGCCACCGCGTGGCCGGCCAGGTCGTGTTCCTTGAGGTAGCGCATCACCGCCGAGCCCGCCGCCATCGCCATCTGGTTACCACGGAACGTTCCGGCATGCGCACCCGGCAACCAAGTGTCGAGCCAGTCGCGATACACCACCACCGCCAGCGGCAAGCTGCCGCCAATGGCCTTGGACATCACCACAACGTCCGGGATGATGCCGGCGTGTTCAAAGGCAAACATCTTGCCGGTACGACCGAAACCGCTCTGGATTTCATCCACGATCAAGGCCACACCGGCCTGGTCGGTGATGCGGCGCAGACCGCGCAACCAGTCGAGATCGGCCGGGATCACACCGCCCTCGCCCTGCACCACCTCGACAATCACCGCCGCCGGCAACAGCACGCCGGCTTCCGGGTCGTTGAGCAGGTTTTCCAGGTAATGCAGGTTGACCCGCACGCCTTCTGCGCCGCCCAGCCCGAATGGGCAGCGGTAGTCATAGGGGTACGGCAAGAATTGCACGCCATTACCCAGCAGAGCGCCCAAGGGTTTTTTCGGCCCCAGGCTGCCCATCAGGCTCAGCGCGCCCTGGCTCATGCCGTGGTAACCGCCCTGGAACGACAGCACCGTGCTGCGACCCGTGGCAGTGCGCACCAGCTTCAGCGCGGCTTCCACCGCGTCAGTGCCGGTGGGGCCGCAAAACTGAATTTTCGCTTCTTGCGCAAGCTTTGCCGGCAGCAGGCCGAACAGGTCTTGGACGAACTGGTCCTTGACCGGCGTAGTGAGGTCGAGCGTATGCAGTGGCAGCTCGTCACTCAGCACCTGCTGGATGGCTGCGATCACCACCGGATGGTTGTGACCCAATGCCAAGGTGCCAGCACCGGCCAGGCAGTCGATAAAGCTACGGCCTTCGACGTCTTCCACGTAGATGCCCTTGGCCCGCTTGAGCGCCAGCGGGATACGCCGAGGGTAGCTGCGGGCGTTGGACTCTTGCTGACGCTGGCGGGCCAGCAGTGGGGTTTCTTCGAAGTGGTAGAGCGTTTCCACCGGTGCTGCGCCTGCATGCACCGGTGCGTCTTCGATACGGCTGGTAACGACTGACATCTCTCGATCCCTCAATACGCGGGTAGGGGTGACCAAACGGGCGATCCGCGTATGTGCGGATTTCATGTTCTGGAGACGCACCAGCGCTGGGGGGATTTAGGCTTGTTGTGGTTTTTGGTCGACTGCGGGACGCAGAGCGTCCAGGGCGGCATTCCCACGCAGAGCGTGGGAAGGATCAAATCCCTCGATAGCGATCATTCAACGCATACAAAATCGCACACGTCTCCCCATCCAGCACCCCGCAATAATCGCGCGGCCGAAAGTGCATCTGAAACGCCCGCGTCCTCCATTCAAACGCCTGCCGGTTCCAGGCCGGTTTATACCCGCACCGCTGAAATGCCCGCTCCACCTCTACTTCCGGCGGCAACCCAAGACAAAACCGTCGCTGGTACATCCTGCGCGTAGTCTCATCAAACCAGGCGCCGATCCCGGCCTCGAACAAGTACCGCCAAGGCAACCGAGGCCCCGGATCACTCTTGCGCCAATACGCCACATCCGAATGCCCGAGCACATCCAGAGGCCCCACCTGCGGATAACGCCCAAGCATGTCGCGAACCAACGCGATCAACGTATCAACCTGCTCCCGGCCATATTCGGGGAAGGTAAAGACCCCGGCATCATCGCGCGCCAAATTGACAATTTCGATGCCGATCGCACGGCTGTTGAGGTTATCCAGCCCGCCCCAATGGCTAACCCCGGCATGCCAGGCCCGTTTGTCCTCATCCACCAGGCGAAACACCCGCAGTTCGTCATAACCGGCAGCGCCATAGCTGGGCTCATCAGGGTCAGGAAGCAAATAGTGAGCGCTGACGCCACCTTGTGTCAGGGTACGCAAAGACGACGCAAAGGGCGCCGCGGTGTAATGCAGGATCACCTGCCGCACAGCCTCGCCATTGCGTTGATTAAAATCTTTAGCGGGGAAACTGCTGTCGATCACCAACATAAGAACCGTCCTTTTCAATACAGGCTGAGTCATTCAGCCCGTTCAAACGCAAAAAAATTACCGCCATCCTGAAGGGATCAATGTCAGGCGGGCGGTAATTATTCAGTGCTTGAAGAAAAGTCCTCAGCGTCGCAACGGCATCCCCAGATCGACCCGCAGGCCATCCGGTTGGCTGTCGAATTTCAGCGAGCAGGAGCAGCGCTGCACGATGGCCTGCACGATCGCCAGGCCCAAGCCACAACCCTCGCTGCTGCCATTGCGCCAGAAACGTTGGGTCAGGTATTGCAAGTCTTCGGCAGAAATCTGCTTGCCATGGTCGCGCACGCGAAATACCACGGTGTCGGCGCTGGTGAACACGCTCAGCTCAACGCGAGTGTCACCCGGCGTATGGCGCAGCGCGTTATCCAACAGGTTACGCAAGGCCGCTACCGCCAGGGCCACCGGCATTTCCACCGGCGCTTGCGTGAGGTTGTCCGCCAGGATCAGGTCGATGCGGCGGTTATCGCCGGCATTGGCATCCTGAATCGCCAGCCGCGCCACTTGTTCGGCGCTTGATTGCAAGCCATCGTCAAACGACAAGCTGCCCTCGACCCGCGCCAGCAGCAGCAATTGCTCCAGGGTGCGATGCAAGCGGTCGGCGCCCTCTTCGGCGTGGGCCAGGGACTGGTCGCGGGCGGCGCCGTCGGTCATGCGGGCCACTTGCAGGTGGGTCTTGATCGCCGTCAGCGGGCTGCGCAGTTCGTGGGCGGCATCGCCGGTGAGTCGGCGCTCGCGCTCGATGGTCTTGGCAATGCGCTGCAACAGTTGGTTCTGGGTGTCGAGCAGCGGCTTCAACTCGCTGGGCAGTGGGTGAATCTGCAGCGGTTCGAGGGAGTCGGCACTGCGGCGCATCAGGGCATCGCGCATGCGGTTAAGTGGCAACAGGCTTTGGCCGATGCCCAGCCACAGCAGGCACAGGCAGCCCAGCAGGGCTACGCCCACCGGCACCGAGGCCGCCAACAGGATCGACAGGTTCAGCGCCTCACGCTCCACCTGGCGGTCAGCGGTGGTGATCAGCAGGTCGCCACGGGACAACGTGAAGCTGCGCCAGCCCACACCGTCGATAATCTGGTCGCGAAAGCCACTTTTGCGCGACTCCAGGCCTTCATCCGGGGTCATGTGGCTGCGCGCCAGGATTTCCCCGCGCAGGGAGCTGACCTGGCAGGCCATGCCGCCTGGCACGTTCAGTTGTTCAGTGCGCAAATGCGTAGGCGCGCCGCTCACACTGGCCAGGCCCGGCATCTGCTCGGTCAGCCCGGCCACCATGCGCGCCGATGCCACCAGACGCTGGTCGAGGGAAAACATCATCTGGTTGCGCAGATCGTTGAGCATCCAGGCGGCTGCCAGAATCCAGATCAGCACAAAAGCGGCGCCCAACTTGAACGTCAGGCGCAGGCGCAAACTCATCACGACGCGTCCTCTCCCCCATCCGCCGTGCCCAGGCGATAACCCAGGCCGCGCACGGTTTCGACGATGCCGTTGCCCAATTTGCGCCGCAGGTGGTGGATATGCACGTTGAGAGCGTTGCTTTCCAGTTCGTCGTTGAAGCCGTAGACGCTGTCTTTAAGCTGTTCGCTGGACAGCACACGGCCCTTGTTATGCAACAGGGCTTGCAACAAGGCTTGCTCGCGGCGCGACAGGTCGACCGGCTGGCCGGCCAGGAAGGTCTCGCGGCTGCTGGGGTCGTAGGCCAGTTGGCCATGTTCGATCAGGTTGACCCGGCGCCCCGCCACGCGGCGCAACAGGGTTTGCAGGCGTGCGGCAAGTTCACGCAGGTCGAAGGGTTTGAGCAGGTAGTCGTCGGCACCGGCTTGCAGGCCGTCGACACGGTTGGTGACTGAATCGCGCGCGGTAAGGATCAGCACCGGGATTTCCAGGCCCTGGCTGCGCTGTTGTTGCAACAACTTGAGGCCGTCTTCATCGGGCAGGCCGAGGTCGAGCACCATGATGTCGAACGTGGCGGCCTTGAGCATCGCGCGTGCGGCGGCGGCCGAGGCCACACGCTCGACGGTAAAGCCCTGGGCGCCAAGCCCGGCCACGATGCCGCTGGCGATCAGTTCGTCGTCTTCACAGACCAGTACGTGCATGGTTAACCCTTCATGAAAGATGGGGGAATTAAAGGTTGGGCGGATTAAGCGCCGATTATGCCGTGAAAACCGGCAGGCTCAGTTTAGAATAGCGCCCGGTTAATCATCGGTTAATCAACGCCACACATTGTGTGCCTAACTTGCATCAAACTAAGGCTTGACCATGCGGTATCTGTTTACCTTTCTGCTGGTGTTATTCGCAGGGCTCGCCCAGGCCGCGCCGGGCAATCCATTCGAGAGCAAACCCGACTTCCTGCCGGTGGGCAAAGCGTTCACCTTTACCTCCGAGCGCCTTGAAAGCGGCGAAACCCAGCTGTATTGGCAGATTGCCGATGGTTATTACCTTTATCAGCAACGCATGAAGTTCGACGGGCTGGCGGAAAAACCCGTGCTGCCGCAAGGCGAAGCCCACAGCGATGAATTCTTCGGCGAACAGCAAGTGTACCGCCAGGGCCTGGAAGTGAAGATCCCGGCGGGCGCCACCGGCCAGCTCAAGCTGGGTTGGCAGGGCTGCGCCGATGCCGGCCTGTGCTACCCGCCGCAATCGATCACTGTAGACCTGGGCGGCAACCCGGCTGTTGCGGCGACCGCACAAGCCCAGGACCAAAGCCTGGCCAGCGGCCTGCAACAGCGCAGCCTGGGTTGGAGCCTGCTGGTGTTCTTCGGCCTGGGCCTGCTGCTGGCATTTGCCCCGTGCTCGCTGCCGATGCTGCCGATCCTCGCGGGTTTGGTGGTCGGCAGCGGCGCCAGCCCCCGCCGTGGCTTTGCCCTGGCCAGCAGCTATGTGGTGTGCATGGCGCTGGTGTATGCGGCGCTCGGCGTACTGGCCGCGCTGCTGGGCGGCAACCTTGCCGCCCTCCTGCAAACGCCGTGGATCCTTGGCAGCTTCGCCGCGCTGTTTGTGATCCTGGCCCTACCGATGTTCGGCTTCTTTGAACTGCAACTGCCGACCTTCCTGCGTGATCGCCTGGACAACGTCAGCCGCCAGCAAAGCGGTGGCAGCCTGGTCGGCGCCGGTATTCTCGGTGCGCTGTCCGGCCTGTTGGTCGGCCCGTGCATGACCGCGCCACTGGCGGGTGCCCTGCTGTATATCGCCCAGAGCGGCAACGCGCTGCACGGCGGCCTGATCCTGTTCGCCATGGGCATCGGCATCGGTATTCCGCTGTTGCTGCTGGTGACCGTAGGCAACCGTTTCCTGCCCAAGCCGGGCACCTGGATGAACGTGCTCAAGGGCATCTTCGGCTTCCTGTTCCTCGGCACTGCCGTGCTGATGATCCGCCCGGTGGTCGGCGAAAGCCTGTGGCTCGGCCTGTGGGGCGCCTTGGCGCTGGTGATGGCCTACTGCGGCTGGACACTTGCCCGCGAATACGGGCTGGCGGCCAAGGTATTCGGCGCAGGCTCGCTGGTGCTGGGCCTGTGGGGTGCGCTGCTGGTAGTGGGCGCGGCCGGTGGCAGTGACGACCTGTGGCAACCGTTGAAGGTTTACAGCGGCTCCAAGGTTGGCGCTGCACCCAGCGCCCACGATGCGTTCATGACCATCAACGACCCAGCCGTGCTGCAAAGCCAGCTCGACAGCGCCAAGGCCCAGGGCCAGTGGGTGCTGGTGGACTACTACGCCGACTGGTGCGTGTCATGCAAGATCATGGAAAAACAAGTTTTCGGCCAACCCCAGGTGATGGACGCGCTTAAAGACGTGCGCCTGTTGCGCCTGGACGTCACCGCCGACAACGCCGCCAGCCGCGAGCTGCTCGGGCGCTACAAGGTGCCGGGGCCACCGAGCTTCGTGTGGATCGGCCCGGACGGTGAAGAACGTCGCGCCCAACGCATCACCGGCGAAGTGGATGCCGCCGCCTTCCTGCAACGCTGGACGCAAACCCGAGACGCGCGCTGATGCTGACCCTGACCATCGGTACGTTCGCCATCGCCCTGAATCACATCCTGCTGATCAGCGCGCTGATTCTCGCCACGCTGGTGGGTTGGCGCGTGGCCAAGCGTGGCGGTGAAAACCCCGAATCGGTGCTGTTCAGCCTGTTTTTGCTGGGCATGCTGGTGGCACGCTTAAGCTTTGTACTGATGTACTGGAGCGACTACAGCCACGACCCATTGCAGATAGTCGACCTGCGCGACGGCGGCTTCCTGCCCTGGCCCGGCGTGATTGCACTGGTGCTGGGCGCCGTGTTCTACGGCTGGCGCCGTCCGGCCATGCGCACACCGCTGAGTGCCGGGGTAGTCACGGGCCTGGTGTTCTGGGGCCTGACCAGTGTGTCCCTGAGCCTCTACGACAAGGGCGCACAATTGCCGGACATTACCTTGCGCAACGCCAATGGCGACGTGGTGCAACTGGCCGACTACAAAGGCGGGCCGCTGGTGATCAACCTCTGGGCCACCTGGTGCCCGCCGTGCCGCCGTGAAATGCCGGTGCTGGAGCGTGCGCAACACCAACGCCCGGACGTGACCTTCCTGTTCGTCAACCAGGCCGAAAGCATGCAAAGCGTCAGCACCTTTCTCGCCACCCAGGGCCTGACCCTCGACAACGTGCTGTTTGATGCGAGTGGCCGCCTTGGCCAGGCCGTGGGTTCGATGGCCTTGCCGACAACCCTGTTCTACCAAGCCGATGGGCGCCTGATCAACAGCCACCTGGGCGAGTTGTCCCAGGCCAGCCTGGCCCGAGCCATGGAACCCTTCGACACTGCCCCTGCTGCCACAAGGAAACCGACATGCCAAGACTCCGCCACCTGCTGACCCTGCTGCCGCTGACGCTTGCGGCCACACTGGCCCAGGCCGAAGACTGGCCGGCGCCGATCAAACAGATCGAAGCCAAGGGTGCCAAGATCCTCGGCAAGTTCGACGCGCCCAGCGGCCTCACCGGCTACGCCGCGCAATACCAGAACCGTGGCATGGCCCTGTACCTGACCGCCGACGGCAAAAGTGTGCTGGCCGGCAACCTGTACGACGCCCAGGGCAATGACCTGAGCAACGCGCCACTGGAGAAACTGGTGTACGCGCCGATGGCCAAGGAAGTCTGGGCCAAGATGGAACACAGCAACTGGATCCAGGACGGCGACAAAAACGCGCCGCGCACCGTCTACCTGTTCAGTGACCCCAACTGCCCGTACTGCAACATGTTCTGGGAACAGGCACGCCCGTGGGTCAAGGCCGGCAAGGTGCAATTGCGCCACATCATGGTCGGCATCATTCGCGAAGACAGCCCAGGCAAATCCGCCGCGCTGCTGGCCGCCAAAGACCCGCAAAAAGCCTTGGAAGAACACGAAGCCGCCGGCAAGGGCAGCAAATTGCAGGCATTGGACAAGATTCCGGCGGATATCGAAGCCAAGCTCGATGCCAACATGAAGTTGATGGAAGAGCTGGAACTGTCGGCAACGCCAGCGATTTTCTATCTGGATGACAAGGGTGGCTTGCAGCAACAGCAAGGCGCGCCGTCGCCGGACAAGCTGGTGAAGATTCTCGGCCCTAAATAGCCCATCAGATCGCTCCCTACGCTCTGCGTGGGAATGCCTCAGGTGACGCTCTGCGTCACGCTTTGGGACGCAGAGCGTCGTGGGCTGCATTCCCACGCAGAGCGTGGGAACGATCAGTGAAGCTCTGTCG
The DNA here is from genome assembly GCF_044218855.1 of Pseudomonas sp. B19125. NCBI lineage: Bacteria > Pseudomonadati > Pseudomonadota > Gammaproteobacteria > Pseudomonadales > Pseudomonadaceae > Pseudomonas > Pseudomonas sp. B19125. The sequence goes on along the minus strand of NZ_CP162589.1, from coordinate 2,398,045 downwards.
GCAACGCCAGCGATTTTCTATCTGGATGACAAGGGTGGCTTGCAGCAACAGCAAGGCGCGCCGTCGCCGGACAAGCTGGTGAAGATTCTCGGCCCTAAATAGCCCATCAGATCGTTCCCTACGCTCTGCGTGGGAACGATCAGTCTGGATGACAAGGGTGGCTTGCAGCAACAGCAAGGCGCGCCGTCGCCGGATAAGCTGGTGAAGATTCTCGGCCCTAAATAGCCCATCAGATCGTTCCCTACGCTCTGCGTGGGAATGCCTCAGGTGACGCTCTGCGTCACGCTTTGGGACGCAGAGCGTCCTGGGCTGCATTCACACGCAGAGCGTGGGAACGATCAGTTACAAACCCTCCAGCTCCGCCATCAGATCACTCAACCGATCGACCTTCTCTGCACTGATCTCATTGGCCGCCAGGCCGTCGATATACTCGGCCAACTCCGCCACCGTGCTGCATTCGAACATCGCCCGCAGCGGCACATCCCGTTGCAGGGTTTTCTGCACCCGCGAAGCAATCTGCGTGGCCAGCAATGAATGCCCCCCCAGCTCGAAGAAGTTGTCCTGCACGCCTACCCTTTCGACCTTCAACACCTCAGCCCAAATCGCTGCCAGGGTAGCTTCCAGTTCGTTGCGTGGCGCCAGGTAATCCTGACTGTGCAACTGGCCAATCTCCAGAGCCGGCAGAGCGTTGCGGTCCAGCTTGCCATTGGCGTTCAGCGGCAGGCGGTCAAGCCATAACCAGTGCAGCGGCACCATGTATTCCGGCAGCTCCGCGCGCAGGCGTTGCTTGATGCGGTCCAGGCGCTCGCCTGGATTCAGCGCTGCATCCGTCGCCACCAAGTAACCCACCAAATGCTTGCCGTTGACGCCTTCCTGCACACCCACCGCCGCATCCCGCACATCCGGCTGCTCATGCAGGCGCGCTTCGATTTCACCCAGTTCGATGCGGTAACCGCGAATCTTCACCTGATGGTCGATACGCCCGACATATTCCAGCACACCATCACTGCGCCGACGCGCCAGGTCGCCGGTGCGGTATAGCCGCTCGCCCGGCGCGCCGAACGGGTTCGGTACAAACACCTGGGCGGTGCGCAATGGGTCGCTGACATAACCACGCCCTACGCCCCTGCCTGCCACACACAACTCGCCCACCGCACCTTGCGGCACCAGCGCCAGCGCACCATCAAGCAGGTACAAGCGGTTGTTATCGGTTGGCGTGCCAATCGGCAGATACGTGCCACGGGTCGACGCCAGGTCAACACGGAAGAACGCCACGTCATCCGAACACTCCGCCGGGCCATAAGCATTGACCAAACCAATCTGCGGGTAACGCAGCAACCACTGGTGCGCCAGCTCCGGCGGCATCGCTTCACCCGTCGGCAACATCCAGCGCAAGTCGTCCAGGCTCATGCGTTCCTGGGTCAGCATGCCCTGGATCAGCGACGGCACGCTCTCCAGCACGGTAATACCTTGGGCCTGCACGTGCGCCAACAAACCCTGCGGGTCATGGGCGATGGTGTTCGGCACAATATCCACCCGCGCGCCAAACAGCGGCGCGGTGAGGAACTGCCACACAGAAATATCGAAACTCTGCGAAGCGGTCTGCGCGATCACATCTGTCTCGCTCAGTTGCAGATACGGCACCTTGCTCAACTGGTTATTGAGCATGCCGCGCTGTTCCACCATCACACCTTTGGGCAACCCCGTGGAGCCGGAGGTGTAGATCACATAGGCGAGGTTATCCGGCGTGCTGTAGATGCCGGGGTTTTCGCCACGGCCGGGCACTTCTTCCCATACCAGCAACTGGCAGTCAGTGCCGTCCAGCAATTCAATCGCCTGCTCGCGGCACGCCTCGGTGCACACCAGCAACGGTGTGCGGCTCAGGTCGATGATGCGGTTCAGCCGCTGGCTTGGCAGGCCTGGGTCCAGCGGCAGGTAACCGGCACCGGCCTTGAAGCTGCCGATGATCATGCCGAGCAAATCCAGGTTACGCTCGGCCAGCAGCGCCACCGGCTGATCCAGCCCGACACCGGCCTCGATCAGCGCGTAGCCCAGGCCGTTGCTGCGGCGGTTCAATTCATCGTAGGTCCATTGCTGGTCGAGGCAACTGGCGGCGATGCGCTGCGGATGTTGCGCCACCTGCACTTCGAACAACTCGACATAGCTGCGTTCCAGCGGGTAGTCATGCTCACTCTGGTTACAGCCGTCGACCAGGAACGCACGCTCCTGCTCGCCGATCAGCGGCAAGTCCGCCATGTCGCCATGGAAGCCCTGCACCAACGCCAGCAGCAGGCGCTTGAACTCGCCCAGCATGCCTTGCACGGTGGTTTCATCGAAATAACGCTGGTCGTAGGACAGGTGCAAGCCGAGGTCATCGCCCGGATAACACACGGCCGTCAGCGGGAAGTTGGTGTGGGTGCGGCCGGAGTCCGAGGTGGCATTCAGGCTTTGCGCACGGTCCAGCACCGAGACTTCCACCGGTGCGTTTTCAAACACGAACAGGCTGTCGAACAGCGGTTGGCCTTTAGGCAATTCGCTGTGTTCCTGGATAGTCACCAGCGGCAGGTATTCGTATTCGCGCAGTTGCATATTGCTGTCGAGCAAGCCGCTCAGCCACTGACGCACACTGCAAGTCTGGTCGTCTTCCGGCAGTTTCACCCGCAGCGCGATGCTGTTGATGAACAGGCCGACAGTGCGTTGCATCTCGGGCATCTCCACCGGCCGCCCGGCGACGGTGACGCCAAACAGCACATCACGATCACCGCTCAAACGCCGCAGCACCAAGGCCCACGCCGCTTGAGCGAAGGTGTTGACGGTGAGTTGATGGGCCTGGGCCAATTCGCGCAATTGCGCACCGTCGCGGGCATCCAGGCGGGTGTAGCAATCGCCTACCACCATGCCGCCGCTGTGGCCTGCGTGTTCACGCAGGAATGGCCGGTCGCTCGGGATCGGCGTGGTGCGCTCGAACCCTTGCAGGTTCTGTTGCCACCACTGGCGCGCTTCATTGAGGTTCTGGCGTTGCAGCCAGGCGATGTAATCGCGGTAGCGCGGCGGCGTGGCCAATTGTGTATCGCGGCCCTCGCCCAAGGCCATGTAGATGTCGAAGAAATCATTCATCAGCAACGAGCGGCACCAGGCATCGATCAGGATGTGGTGGTTGCTCATCATGAACCAGTAGCGCGCCTCGCCCACGCGGATCAGCCGCAGGTGGAACGGCGCCTGGTTGAGCAGATCAAAACCGGCCTCGCGCTCGGCCTTGAGCAAGGCTTGCAGGCGCGGCTCCTGCTCGGCTTCGGGGTCATGGCTCCAATCCAGATACTCAATCGGCGTGCTGCCCGGCTTGTGGATCACCTGCAGCATGTCCTCGCCGACGTTCCAGCAGAACGACGCACGCAAGGCTTCATGCCGGGCGATCACCGCCTGCCAGGCCTGGGCGAAACGCTCGGGGTCGAGGGCGCTGTTGATGCGGTAGCGGTCCTGCATGTAGTAGAGGCCGGTGCCCGGCTCCAGCAAGGTGTGCAGCAGCAGGCCTTCCTGCATTGGCGTCAGCGGGTAGACGTCTTCGATGACGTTTGCCGGCACCGGCAGGCTGTCGAGCTGCGATTGAGTCAGGTGCGCCAACGGGAAGTCGGACGGCGTAAGGCCACCCGCCTCGTCGTTGAGGCAATGCGCGATCAGGCTTTGCAGCTCGCTCAAGTACCCATCCGCCAGTTCACGGATGGTCTGTGGCTCATGGCGCTCACGGCTGAAGGTCCAGCGCAGCAGCAACTCACCGCCGTACACCTGGCTGTCGACACTCAGCTCGTTGGGCAGCGGCGCATCCGGGTCGTGGGCCAGGCCCGCCGATTCATCCAGCGGGTGGAACAGTGCATCGGCGCCGAAGCTCTGGTCGAACTGGCCGAGGTAGTTGAAGGTGATCTGCGCCGTTGGCAATGCGGCCATGGCCTGCTTGCACTGATCGTCCGCCAGGTAACGCAGCACGCCATAACCCAGGCCTTTGTGCGGCACGCCGCGCAGTTGTTCCTTGATGGCCTTGATCGAGTCGCCCTGCCCGGCTTGCGGTGTCAGGCGCAACGGGTAAGCACTGGTGAACCAGCCGACGCTGCGGGTCAGGTCGATTTCATCGAACAGGGTTTCACGGCCATGGCCTTCCAGTTGGATCAAGGTCGAGGCGTGCCCCGTCCAGCGGCACAGCACGCGGGCCAAGGCGGTCAGCAGCAGGTCGTTGACTTGGGTGCGATACGCGCTCGGCGCCTGTTGCAGCAACTGTCGGGTATGGTCGGCACCCAGGCGCACGCTGACGGTTTCAGCCTCGCCATTGCGCAGTGAACCCTGTGGACGCGCCACTGGCAATTCCACCGCAGGACCGGCCAGTTGGTCTTGCCACAGGCTCAACTCTTCGCGCAGGGATTCGCTGCCGGCATAAGCGCGCAGACGCGCGGCCCAATCGCGCAATGCGCTGGTCTTGGCCGGCAGGCTGACGGACTGGCCCTCGCTCAACTGGCGGTAAACCGTTTGCAGGTCCTCCAGCAGTACGCGCCACGACACGCCGTCTACCACCAGGTGATGAATCACAATCAGCAGGCGTTGCTGGCCTTGCGGGCCGTCCACCAGCAAGGCGCGCAACAGCGGGCCATGCTCAAGGTCGAGGCTGCGTTGGGTGTCAGTGAACAGCTCAGTGCAGGCCTGCATATCGCGCACTTGCGCCTGCATCAGCACGCCGCCTTGGGGCACGGCCAGGTGCTCGGCATGCCAGTGTGCGTCGCGCGTGGAGAAGCTCAGGCGCAAGGCGTCGTGATGCTCCAGCACCGCCAGCAGCGCTTGCTCCAGGCGATGGGGCTCCAGCAATTGCAGTGGCTTAAGCAGCAATGCCTGGTTCCAGTGCTGACGGTGGGGGATCTCGGTATCGAAGAACCAATGCTGGATCGGCGTCAGGCCCGAGCTGCCGGTGAGCAGCCCCTGCTCGGCTGTCACTTGCTCGGAGCGCGTAGCCACGGCGGCCAGGGTTTGCACGGTCTGGTGCTGGAACAAATCCCGTGGGCTGAAATGAATCCCGGCCTGCCGCGCACGGCTGACCACCTGGATCGACAGGATCGAGTCACCGCCCAATTCAAAGAAGTTATCGTCCAGGCCGACTTGCTGCACGTTCAATACCGCGCACCAAATGGCCGCCAGGTTTTGCTCCAGCTCATTGCGTGGCGCCACATAGGTTTGGCGATTGGCCGCAGGATCCGGCTGCGGCAAGGCGCGGCGGTCGAGCTTGCCGTTGGCGGTCAGCGGCATGCTGTCGAGCACGATCAGGTGCGCGGGCACCATGTAGTCCGGCAGTTGCGCCTTGAGGTGCGCCTTGAGTGCATCACGCAAGGTGGCAGGGTCGGCGTCGCTGACCAGATACGTCGCCAGCTGTTTACCACTGGGTGAATCCAGCGCCAGCACCACTGCTTCGCGCACGGCTGCGTGCTCCAGCAAGCGCGTTTCGATTTCACCCAGCTCGATGCGGAAACCGCGAATCTTCACTTGATGGTCGATACGGCCCAGGTACTCCACCAACCCATCGGCGCGTTGGCGCACCAGGTCGCCGGTGCGGTACAAACGGCCGCCATCGGCAGCAAACGGATCGGCGACAAACCGCTCGGCCGTCATGCCAGGACGTTCGTGATAACCCTGGGCCAGACCGGCCCCGCCGACATACAGCTCACCGGTCGCGCCTTGGGGCACCAGCGCCAGGTCGGCGTCGAGAATATAGGCCACGCGAGCGCCGATGATGCTGCCGATCGGCACGCTGGCGGCGCCTTCTTCCAACACGTGCGGCGCCAGGCTGGCCAGCGGCATCACCACGGTTTCGGTCGGGCCATAGGCGTTGAAAAATAGCTCGGGCTGGAACACCGCACGAATCCGCTGCAAGTGTTCGCCGGTCAGCGCCTCGCCGCCGGTGATGCACATGCGCACCGGCAAAGTCTGTTGCCGGGTCGCCAGCCATTGCGCCAATTGGCTGCCGTAGCTTGGCGTGAAGCCGAGGATATTGATGCCATGGGCACGGATCAGTGCGCAGATTTCTTCGGCATCCCATTGGCCTTGGGCGCGCAACACCACCTGCGCACCGCTGAGCAGCGGCACCAGTAGACGCTCGGTGGCGGCGTCGAAGTTGATGGAGTAGAAGTGCAGCTCGCAATCATCCGCGCGCATGCCAAAGCGCTCGATCACCGCCTGGCAATGCATGGCGATTTCACCGTGGGACACCACCACGCCCTTCGGCTTGCCCGTGGAGCCGGAGGTGTAGATCAGGTACGCCTGATGTTGCGGCAGGCTGATAAAGGGCGGCTCGGCGGCAGGGTAATTGGCCAACACCGGCAAGTCATCTTCCAGGCACCAGCACGCGACCGTCGCCGGCAATTCGCCAAGGGCTTCGAACATCGCCGCATCACTGAGCAGCAGGCCGATGCCACTGTCTTCGATCATGTAGTGCAGGCGGTCGAGCGGGTATTCCGGGTCCAGCGGCACATAAGCGCCGCCAGCCTTGAGGATCGCCAGCAGGCCGATGACCATTTCCAGCGAGCGCGGCAGCGCCAGGCCGACCCGCACCTGCGGGCCAACGCCGCGCTCACGCAGCATCCAGGCCAGGCGGTTGGCGCGCTCATCCAGTTCGCGATAACTGAGCGTGACCCCGGCAAAGGTCAACGCCGCTGCATCGGGGCGGGCCAATGCTTGTTGGCTGAACAGCGGGTGAATGCACTGATCCAGGCGGTGTTCACCCGCCTCGATACCCAGGCTGCTCTGCAAGGCGCGCTGCTCAGTGGCCGTCAGCAAGGGCAACTCGCTCAGACGCTGTTGCGGGTTGGCGATCAACGCTTCCAACAGGTTTTGCCAATGTGCGGCCATCCGCGCAATACGCGGCTGGTCGAACAAGTCGGTGCTGTAGGTCAGGCAGCAACCCAGCCGATGGTCGAGGTCGGTGACTTCCAGGTTGAGATCGAACTTGGTCGCCCGCGCATCGTTGACCAGGTATTCGACGGTCATGCCCGCCAGTTGGCGGCTCTGCTGGAATTCCCAGCGCTGCACGTTGCACATCACCTGGAACAGCGGGTTATATGCCGCGCTGCGCGATGGTTGCAGGGCTTCCACCAGATGATCGAATGGCAGGTCCTGGTGAGACTGGCCTTCGATCACGGTATGGCGCACCTGCTCTAACAACTCGGCCACATTCATCTGCCCATTGAGCTGGCAACGCAGCACCTGGGTGTTGAGGAATGCGCCGATCAGCCCTTCGCTTTCCGGGCGAATGCGGTTGGCCACCGGCGCGCCGATGCGCAGGTCGGTCTGGCCGCTGTAGCGATAGAGCAGCACCGCCAGGGTGGCGGTCATGGTCATGAACAACGTCAGGCCACGTTCGGCGTTAAAGGCGCGCACGCGAGCGGCCAAGTCATCGCTCAGATCAAAACGGTACAACTCGCCCTGATGGCTTTGCACCGGTGGCCGTGGGCGGTCGGCGGGCAGTTCGAGCAAAGGATGCTCATGGCCCAGTTGCGCAGTCCAGTAGTCCAGTTGGCGTTGGCGCTCGCCAGCCTCCAGCCACTGGCGCTGCCACACGCTGTAGTCGAGGTATTGCACCGCCAGCGGCGCCAGCGGCGAGTCGCGTTCGTCGATAAACGCCTCGTACAGCGCGCCGAGCTCACGGGCGAAGATGTCCATGGCCCAGCCTTCGGTGACGATATGGTGCAGGGTCAGCACGAAGTAGTGCTCTTGCTCGCCGGCCTTGACCACGCAGGCCCGCAACAGCGGCCCGGTTTCCAGGTTGAACGGCGTGTGAGCTTCCTGATCGGCGAAATCTTGCAGGCGCTGCTGACGCTCGGTTTCATTGAGCGCGGAGAAATCCTGCCAGCCCATGCGCATACCGGTTTGCGGTGAGACCTTTTGGTACGCCACGCCATCGACGCTCGGGAAGGTGGTGCGCAGGGTTTCGTGACGCATGATCAAGGCTTGCAACGCCGCCTCAAAACGCCCCACATCCAGCACGCCGCGCAGACGCGCCATGCCGCCGACGTTGTAGGCCGGGCTGTCGGGCTCCATCTGCCAGAGGAACCACATGCGCTGCTGGGAATAGGACAGCGGCACCCGCGCGCTGCGGTCGACCCGGGCGATAGCGGTTTGCTGATTGCGTTGGCCCGAAGCCTGGATCGCGCCCACTTGCTCGGCAAACGCACCCAGCTCGCTGGCTTCGAACAAGCTGCGCAACGGCAACTCGACGTCGCAGGCCTGGCGGGTGCGGGAGATGATTTGCGTGGCCAGCAACGAGTGGCCGCCGAGGGCAAAAAAGTCGTCGCGCAGGCCGATACGTGGCAAACCCAGCACTTCGCGCCAGATCGCGGCAATCTGCTGCTGCAACGGCGTTGCAGGCTCGATGTGCTCGCGGGTTTGCCACACAGGCTCTGGTAATGCGCGGCGGTCGAGTTTGCCGCTGGGGCTCAGGGGCATGGCGTCCAGACGCATCAGCAAGGTGGGCACCATGTACTCCGGCAGCTCGGCGGCCAGGGCGGTTTTTACCTCCTGCTCGGTAAGCTTCGCAGGCGCGGTGTAGTAACCGATCAACTGCGCATCACGCACCAGCACCACGGCTTGGGCGATGCCGTCCAGCGCCAGCATCCGTGCTTCGATTTCTTCAGGCTCCACACGGAACCCACGCAGTTTGACCTGTTGATCAAGGCGGCCGAGGTATTCGAGTACACCCTCGGCGCCCCAACGCACACGGTCACCGGTGCGATACAGGCGTGTGCCGGGTGCGCCCAACGGGTCAGCCACAAAGCGTTCGGCGGTCAGCCCGGCGCGGCCCAGGTAACCGCGCGCCAGGCCGATGCCGCCGATGCACAGTTCGCCCGGCACACCGGCCGGTAATGGGTTGAGTTGCTCATCCAGCACGCGGCAGATCACATTGCCCAGCGGCCGGCCGATGGGCGAGCGTTCGCCATCCGCAACCTGGCAATGCCAGTGGGTCACGTTGATCGCGGTTTCAGTCGGGCCATACCGGTTGTGCAGTTGCACCGCCGGCAGCTGCGCCAATACGCGGTTACGCAGCTCGGCAGGCAAGGCTTCACCGCCGGAGAACAGACGCCGCAGGCTGGTGCACTCAGTCACCAACGGCTCATCGATAAACAGCTGCAGCAGCGGCGGCACAAAGTGCAGCGTGGTCACGCCGTGTTCCTGTACCAGCTGCGCAATGCGATGCGGATCGCGATGTTCGCCAGGGCCGGCCAGCACCAGGCGGCAGCCGCTGATCAGTGGCCAGAAGCACTCCCACACCGACACGTCGAAACTGATCGGCGCCTTTTGCATCAGCACATCGGTGTCGTTGAGTTGATAGGTGGCCTGCATCCACTGCAAGCGCTCGGCGAGGGCCGCATGGGTATTGCCCACGCCTTTGGGCTGGCCGGTGGAGCCGGAGGTGTAGATCACGTAGGCGAGGTTGTCTCCATTCAAGTGCAGGCCCGGCGCCTGGGTCGGCCAGCTGTCCAGGTGCAGGCTGTCCATGGCGATCACGCACACGCCCTCGGTGGCCGGCAGCAGTTCAAGCACTGCGGTTTGGCTCAGCAACAGGTGTACGCCGCTGTCCTTGAGCATGTAGGCCAGGCGGTCGGCGGGGTAATCCGGATCGAGCGGCACATAGGCGCCACCGGCCTTGATGATTGCCAGCAGACCGATCAGCAGCTGCGGCGAACGCTCGGCGGCGATGGCCACGCACACATCCGGGCCGACGCCCTTGTCACGCAGGTAGTGGGCCAGGCGGTTGGCCTGGGTGTGCAGTTGGGCGAAGGTCAGGCTGCCGCCTTGCCAGACCAGTGCGGTGTTGTCAGAGATCTGTTGGCTGAGCAGCTCGGGCAGCCACTGCCGGGCCGGGGCACACGGGGCTTCGCTCCATGGCTGCTGCTCGTCTGTGTGCATCAGCTTGAGGTCGCCGATGGCGTGCTCCGGCTGCTCGCACACCGCGTGCAGCAGGTTGATGAAGTGCTCGGCGAGGCGCTGGATGGTCGCGCTGTCGAACAGCTCATCGGCGTAGTCGAACGCCAGGCTCAAACGCCCGTTGCGGTCTTCTTCAGTGTGCAGTTGCAGGTCGAACTTGGCTTCGCGACTGTGCCATGGCAGCTCATCGGCAAGCATGCCCGGCAAGCGGCGCAAGGCGCTCAAGTCGCGCTGCTGGTGGTTGAACATAACCTGGAACAGGCCTTGTTCGCGGGCCTGGGGGAAGGCTTCCAGCAGTTGTTCGAAGGGCAGGTCCTGGTGAGCCTGGGCGCCCAGCGCAGCCTGGCGCGTGGCAGCCAACAGCTGATTGAATGGCAGGCGCCCGTCCAGCTCAACGCGCAACACCAAGGTGTTGATGAAGAAGCCAATCAGGCCTTGGGTTTCCTGGCGTGGGCGATTGGCGTTGGGCACGCCGATACGAATATCGCGCTGGCCGCTGTAGCGGTAGAGCAGGCTCTGGAACGCCGCCAGCAACAACATGAACGGTGTGGAATCGTGAGCTTGCGCGGCCTGGCGAATGGCTTCGCTGAGCGTCGCGTTCAAGCGCACGCTATGGCGCGAGGCACTGTGGGAATGCTGCGCAGAGCGTGGATGGTCGGTGGCCAGGCTCAGGGCCGGGTGCTCATCACCCAATTGCGCCTGCCAATAGGCCAATTGCCGCTGGCCTTCGCCTTCGGCCAGCCATTGACGCTGCCAACTGCCGTAGTCGGCGTATTGCAGGGCCAGTGGCGGCAGTTCCAGGGTTCGGCCTTGGGTTGCGGCGGCATACAAACGCGAGAATTCGTCGATCAGAATGTTCAGCGACCAACCGTCGGCGATGATGTGATGCAAGGTCACCAGCAGTTGGTGATCTTCATCGTCCAGGCGCACCAGCGTCACCCACAGCAACGGGCCTTTTTCCAGGTCGAACTGGGTGCGCGCTTCGTCTTCACGGATCTGCTGCGCGCGGGCTTCGCGTTCGGCGCTTGGCAGGTCGCTGAGGTCGATCACTTCCAGATCGAAACCGGTGTTGGCCTCGACGCGCTGGAAGGCTTGGCCATCGCGTTCATAGAAGCGCGTGCGCAGGGCTTCGTGGCGCAGGATCAACTGCTGGAAGCTCGTGCGCACCGCATCTTCGTCCAGCTCGCCGCGCAACCGCAGGGCGCCGGGGATGGTGTAGGCGCTGCTGTGCGGGTCCAGTTGCCAGGTGATCCACAGGCGGTTCTGTGCCAGGGATTGCGGCAAGTCTGCCTGGCGTGACAAGGCCTGGATCGCGCCTTGGGCAATGCCGCCGTCTTGCTTCAATTGCGCCACATTGGCGGCGAACGCCGAAAGCGTCGGCGCCTCGAACAGCAGGCGCAGGTTCAGCTCCAGGCCCAGGCTTTCACGCAGGCGCGCGACCACCTGGGTGGCGGTGATGGAGTTGCCGCCGAGCAGGAAGAAGTGGTCATCGGCCGCCACGGTTGCGACCTGCAACTGCTCGCACCAGATCGCTGCAATCTGTTTTTGCAGCTCGGATTCAAGCAGCGCATCACTGGCCTGGGCTTGCAGACTCGGGAACTGCGCATAGCTGTCGAGGCTGCCATCGGCATAACGAAGCGCGCACGCCGAACGCTGCACCTTGCCGCTGGAGGTCTTGGGCAAGCCACCGGGGTTGAGCAACACCACCACGCTCGGGGCTTCTTGATAAGCCTCGGCCACCGCCTGGCGAATCGCCTTGATCAAGGCCTCCGGCGGCAGGATTTTCTGCACGCTGCGGCTGATTTCTGCGGCGATACCGATGCCTTCCAGGCCTTGGTGATTCACGGCGAACGCCGCTACCCGACCCTTGCGCACCACTTCGACTTCGCGCTCGACGGTCTGCTCGATGTCCTGCGGATACAGGTTGTGGCCGCGCACGATCAGCAGGTCTTTGAGGCGGCCGGTGATGTACACCTCGCCGTGGCGGATAAAGCCCAGGTCGCCGGTGCGCAGCCAGGTGCGCCCCGCGTGTTGTACAAAGGTCTTGGCGCTGGCCTCGGGGTTGCGCCAGTAGCCGTGGGCGATGCTGGGGCCGGCGGCCCAGAGTTCGCCGACACGGTTGTCGGGCAATTCGGTGAGGGTGTGCGGATCGGCGATCAGCACCGCGTGTTCCGGCTGGCTCGTGCCGCAACTCATGATCGCGCTGCCCTGCCCCGGTTCAGCGCGGTTGGCGGCCAGCGCCTGCTCATCCACACGCAACGCGGGGATGCCTTGACCACGGGTGCCACCGGCGACAAACAACGTCGCCTCGGCCAGCCCGTAGGAGGCGAAGAAATTATTCGAGGTGAAACCACAAACGGCAAACTTCTCGGCGAAACGTTCCAGGGTGTCGAGGCGGATCGGCTCGGAGCCCGAATACGCCACGCGCCACTTGCTCAAGTCCAGGCGTTCCAGCGCGGTTTCACTGACCCGCTCGCTGCACAGGCGATAGGCGAAATCCGGCCCGCCGCTGATGGTGCCACCGTATTCGCTGATCGCTTCCAGCCAGCGCAATGGGCGGCCGAGGAAGTACGCCGGCGACATCAACACACAGGGCACGCCACTGAAGATCGGTTGCAGCAAGCCGCCGATCAGGCCCATGTCGTGGTACAGCGGCAGCCAGCTGACGATCACATCATCCGGGTGCAGATCAATGCCGAAGCCGCGACGGATCAGCACTTCGTTGGCCACCAGGTTGCCGTGGCTGACTTGCACGCCCTTGGGTAGCGCGGTGGAGCCGGAGGTGTATTGCAGGAAGGCGATGTCGTCTGCTTGCAGCGCGGGCTCGACCCAATTGCCGGCGGTCTGCAGGGTATCGACGCTCAATACCGGCGGCGCGTTCTCGATCTGCGCCAGGCCGTCGGCGAGGCTGGCGATGGTCAGCAGCAGGCGCGGCTCGGCATCGCTGATGATCGACAGCAGCCGCTCCTGATGATGGCGCTTGGTCGACTCCGGCGGATAGGCCGGCACCGCGATGACCCCGGCGTACAGGCAACCAAAGAACGCCGCGACGTAATCCGGGCCGCTGGGGAACAGCAGCACCGCACGGTCGCCCAATGCCGCATTGGCCTGCAAGGCGGCGGCGATGGTGCGGGCGCGCTGGTCTAGGTCGCGGTAACTGAGCACAACGCTGTCGGCGGCGGATTCGGCAAGGAAGCGCAGGGCCACCTGGTCAGGGGTCTGCGCGGCGCGGTGTTGAAGGGACTGGACCAGGGTGCGGGGAAGTTCGAAGGCGTCCATCATGGGGTTCCTGCCTGAAATCGGCTTACGGGAAAATCGGGAATTAGGGCCGTGCTAAACGGCAGCCAGTTGGCGCGCCGCATCATTGCGCCAGCGGGCCAAGTGCTCGTCGGCATAGCGACGCAGGCAGCGCAGCACCGCGCTTTCGTGCTGCACGAGGAAGAAGTGGTGGCCGTCGAACATATCCAGGGAGAAGCCGCTGGCGGCATCCAGTTGCCAGTCGAGCAACTGGTCGGCGCGCACACTGTCCTGCTTGCCGCCAAACACATGGATCGGCATGCCCAGTGGCGCGCGCTCGCCATAGGTGAAGCTGCCGCACAGCAGGAAGTCGGCGCGCAGAATCGGCAGCATCAACTGCATCAATTCCGGGTTGCACAGCGCCTCTTCGGCGGTGCCCTGCAGTTCGCGCAGGCGGGCGATCAGTTGTTCATCGGTCTTTTCGATGGCGTATTCGCTCACATCGCGGCGCGCCGGGCCGGCGGTACCGGAAGCAAACAACGCCAGCGGCGCAGGCAGATTGCGTGCTTTCAATGCATGCGCCAGTTCAAATGCCAGCAGGCCGCCCAGGCTGTGGCCGAACAAGGCATAGGGGCTGCCCAGGTCACGACCGATCTCGTCGGCAAGCTGCGCGGCCAAGGTTTTGATATCGCGCTGCAACGGCTCATCCATGCGCATGCCGCGGCCCGGCAATTCCAGCGGGCACACCTGCAACCAGTCAGGCAGAGCCCGGCGCCAGCGTGCATAGACCATCGCGCTGGCCCCCGAATAGGGCAGGCAGAACAGGCGCAATCGCGTGGAAACGCTCATTGATCGCGGTCTCCAAACTGAAAAACGCTGCCTGCACGATAAAAACCCATTTCGCCCTCCTGCGGGTGCTGATCCTTGGCCGTTGGCTAACGGGCCTGTCACCCAGAAGAACGGACGGCCCGGGCAAATAATTAGTCGCCGGGAGCGAGGGAGGCGTAGTTCATAGCGAACAAGAAAGCATAAGATTAGTTCGTCTTCTCATTTGACAATCATTATCATTAAGCATAATTTGTTGCCCGATGTGTAGGAGGCCTCAGCAAGGACGCCCTCCCCTAACTCTTTCGCGACAAGGTGATTTCCATGACGGAACAAGTATCCACAGGCAGGTGCGACTCACCCCTTTTGCAGGCATTCGTCGACAATCGACTTATTTTGGTGAAGATCGCCGCCCGGATTACCGGTTGCCGCTCGCGCGCCGAAGACGTCGTGCAGGACGCCTACTTTCGGCTGCAATCAGCGCCGACCATCACCTCGTCGTTCAAGGCTCAATTGAGTTATCTGTTCCAGATCGTGCGCAACCTGGCGATCGACCACTACCGCAAGCAGGCCCTGGAGCTCAAATATTCGGGGACGGAAGAGGAAGGCTTGAATGTGGTCATTCACGGCGCTTCACCGGAAACTTCGCATATCAACTTCAACACCCTGGAAAACATCGCTGACGCCCTGACGGAGTTGCCCCAGCGCACCCGCTATGCGTTCGAGATGTACCGCCTGCACGGCGTGCCGCAAAAGGACATCGCCAAGGAGCTGGGCGTTTCCCCAACCCTGGTGAACTTCATGATTCGTGATGCGCTGGTGCATTGCCGCAAGGTGTCGGGCAGCCATAGCGATACGTTTGCACGCAGGGTGTGAAGCTGTAGAGATATGTGGCGAGCAGGCTTGCCCTGCGTTGGGGCGCGAAGCGGCCCTAAAACCGGACACTCGGTCCTAATTGGAAGAGCGCGGTGGCCTTACTGGGGCCGCTTCGCAGCCCAACGCAGGGCAAGCCTGCTCGCCACAACAAGCCTGCTTGCCACAACAAGCCAGGTGGCCACAACAGGCCTGCTCAACGCAGATAATCAGGGCACCGGCCTCACATCAATGCGATACGGCTCGAAGATCTTCAACATCTCCCCGCTCTCACGCAGGTGCTTGAGCAGCTCGGCGAACGCCGCGCCGGTGATCGGCGCTTTGGGCCGTACCAGCGCGTAGTGGTGATACACCTGGTCAATCCGCTCCGAGACCAGGAACTGCCCGGCCATGTCCGCATTACGCACCATGAAGTCGCTCAGGTACGAACGCGTGACCAGCGCAATATCGGCACGCCCGCGCGCCACCATCAGCAGGTTGCTGTCATGGGAGTAGGTCAATGTGGCGTTGAAGTGTTCGGCCATGTTCTTGGGGTCGGGGTTGAAACCGGCAAAGGCGTAGTGATAACCGCTGAACACTGCAAGGCGCTTACCGGCGAGGTCGGTGAAATAGCTTTGGTCGCGGCCGGGCTTACGTTGGGCGACGAAGATTTCTGCATCTTCCAACCCCATGTCGACACTGGTGTGGGAAATATCCTGCCAACCCCAGTCGGGGTTTTCGAAGATGGCCATGTCGACCCGACCTTGCTCGAAATCACGAAAGCGCCGTGGAATCGACGTCGGCACCAACACAAACTGGTAGTCGGTTTGCGCAGCGTTCAGGGCTTCGACCAGTTGCGGCAACAAACCGGTATCGGCGCCCTGCTCGGGCCGAACGGTGTAGGGCGGGAAGTGCGCGGCGCCGATCCTGACCAATTGCGCGGCCGACGCCGGCAGCCACCACGCGGTGCCCAGTGCCCATATAGTCAGTCCTGCAGCCAGCCGCCATGGCGAAAACATTGAGGCACACACCGTTTAACACTCTGATGGCAATAAGCTAGGCGTTTTTGTCAGGGGAGACAACTTTCCGTCGGCAAATTAATAGCTTGCGCCTCAATCAGCTTTAAGCACCATCAACAGCGCCTCCTCGGCCAACTGCTCGAGGGTCAGGCTGCCTTCGGCGCGAAACCAGGTGGTGGTCCAGGACAAGGCGCCGGTCAGGAAGCGTCGAGTGATAAACACATCGCCCCGGATGTAACCCGCCGCCTTGGCCTCGCCCAGCACCTGCAGCCAGATGTCCTCATACACATCGCGCAGCGCCAGCACCTGAGCCTGGCCTTCAGCCGACAGCGAACGCCATTCATAGACCAGCACTGCCATCGCCTCGCCACTGCCACCCATGATCGACTGCAACTCGCAGCGGATCAGCGCCAGCACGCGCTCACGCACGTTGCTGGCCTCTTCAAGTGAAGCGCGCATCATCGCGGTGTTGTAGTGGATGGTTTCCTCCATCACGGCACGCAGGATCTCGTCCTTGCTCTTGAAGTGATGAAAGATACTGCCGGACTGAATGCCCACGGCACTGGCCAAATCACGCACGGTCGTGCGCTCGAAACCCTTGTTGCGAAACAGGTGAGCCGCGGTTTGCAGCAACTTGCCCCGGGCACTGTCGGGGTCGGTCAACTGGCCGCCGTCGACCATGGTGCGCATCACCCGCAGGGCTTTTTGCTCATCCATGCTGCTCTCCTTCATCTCTACTGACGTCTTGGGCGGCAATTTAGGCCGTGGCCGCCAGCCAAGCAAGCGCTTGGGCAAAACTTATATCAACCGTTTACAAACCAAGCGCTTGCTTGGTAGTCTCGACACCAGCCATCGGAGGAAGGATTTCTCATGAGCAAGACGGTTCGTATTGGCTGCGCCAGCGCCTTCTGGGGCGACACCTGCACGGCCGCCGCCCAATTGGTGCACGGCGGCGCCCTGGATTACCTGGTGTTCGACTACCTGGCGGAGGTCACCATGTCGATCCTCGCCGGTGCGCGGATGAAAGATCCCCAGGCCGGTTACGCCACGGATTTTGTCGAGGTGCTCACGCCGTTGCTGGGGGAGATCCAGCGCCAGGGCATCCGTGTGATCAGCAACGCCGGCGGCATCCACCCGCACGCCTGCGCCGCCGCCCTGCAAGCGGCCTGCGACAAGGCCAGTGTGCCGCTGAAAATCGCCGTACTGCTGGGCGACGACCTGCAACCTCAACTCAAGCAACTGCACAACATTACCGATATGTTCAACGGCGCGCCCCTGCCGCCGATGTGCGTTTCGGCCAACGCCTACCTCGGCGCACCCGGCATTGCCCAGGCACTGGCGCTGGGCGCCGATATTGTGATTACCGGGCGCGTGGTCGACAGCGCCGTGGTCAGCGCCGCCTTGGTGCATGAATTCAACTGGTCGTGGCAGGACTACGACCGCCTCGCTCAAGCTGCGCTCGCCGGGCATATCATCGAATGCGGCGCGCAGTGCAGCGGCGGTAACTTCACCGATTGGCGCGATGTACCGGACTACGAGCACATCGGCTTTCCCATCGTCGAAGTCAGCGCCGACGGCCAATTTACCGTGAATAAAGTCGCCGGCACCGGTGGGCTGATCAGCGAACTCAGCGTGGCCGAACAGTTGCTGTATGAAATCGGCGACCCGCGCGCGTATTTACTGCCCGATGTGATCTGCGATTTCAGCCAGGTCAAGCTGCAGCAGCAAGGCCAAAACTGCGTGCGCCTGCACGGCGCCAAGGGTTTACCGCCCACCGACCAGTACAAGGTCAGCGCGACTTACCCCGACGGTTTCCGCTGCACCGCCAGCTGCCTGATTGCCGGGATCGACGCGGTGGCCAAGGCCGAGCGAGTCAGCCAGGCGATCATCAACAAGACCTCGGAACTGTTCAGCCAACGCGGCTGGGCGCCTTACACCGAGGTAAACATTGAACTGCTCGGCAGCGAAGCCACCTACGGTGCCCACGCCCAGCGTCAGGATTGCCGCGAGGTGGTGGTGAAATTGGCGGTACGCCACCCCAGCAAGCAGGCCTTGGTGCTGTTCGCCCGCGAGATTGCCCAGGCGGCGACCGGCATGGCACCCGGCTTGACCGGCATTGTCGGCGGGCGACCGACCGTGTACCCGCTGATTCGGCTGTTTTCATTCCTGATCGACAAATCATCCTGCGCACCGCAGGTCGACTTCCAAGGCGCGCGTCACGCCGTTGTATTGCCTTCATCAGCCCCGATGCGCACACCCGCCGCGCCGATTGATCCACCCAAACCCGAAGGCCGCGCGGACGCCAGTGTGCCCCTGGTGAAACTGGCCGTGGCGCGCTCCGGCGACAAGGGCAACCACAGCAATATCGGCGTAATCGCCCGCCACCCCAACTACCTGCCTTGGATCGCCGAAGCGCTGACCCCGGAGGTGATCGTCGACTGGATGAGCCACGTGCTAGACCCACTTCACGGCCGTGTCGAGCGCTGGTACTTGCCCGGCAGCCACAGCTTGAATTTCCTGCTGGAAAACGCCTTGGGCGGCGGCGGCATCGCCAGCCTGCGCATCGACCCGCAAGGCAAGGCCTTCGCCCAACAGTTGCTGGAAATCCCCATCGCCGTGCCGCAACACATAGCCA
The DNA here is from genome assembly GCF_044218855.1 of Pseudomonas sp. B19125. Classification (NCBI taxonomy): domain Bacteria; kingdom Pseudomonadati; phylum Pseudomonadota; class Gammaproteobacteria; order Pseudomonadales; family Pseudomonadaceae; genus Pseudomonas; species Pseudomonas sp. B19125. Next base: position 2,379,526 of record NZ_CP162589.1, on the reverse strand, counting down.
ATCAACTCTCCTAAAGGACCGTCGCCGTGGCCTTCGACTCGATCTTCAAAGCCGACCTGTTCCAGGGGCAAACCGTGATAGTCACCGGCGGCGGCAGTGGCATTGGCCGCTGCACCGCCCATGAACTGGCGGCCCTTGGTGCCAGTGTGATACTGGTGGGGCGCAAGCCGCAAAAGCTGCAACAGGTGGCCGCCGAAATCGCCGAAGACGGCGGCACCGCGCATTGGCAGGCCTGTGATATTCGCGATGAAGAAGCAGTGACAGCGCTGGTCACGCAGATCATCCGCGAGCATGGGCCGATCCATGGGTTGGTGAACAACGCCGGCGGTCAATACCCGTCGCCACTGGCTTCGATCAATCAAAAAGGCTTTGAAACCGTACTGCGCACCAACCTGGTCGGCGGTTTCCTGATGGCCCGTGAAGTGTTCAACCAGTCGATGAACAAGCACGGCGGCGCCATCGTCAACATGCTCGCCGACATGTGGGGCGGCATGCCCGGCATGGGCCACTCGGGTGCTGCACGCTCAGGCATGGACAACTTTACCAAGACCGCCGCTTTCGAATGGGGTTACGCCGGTGTACGCGTCAACGCCGTGGCGCCGGGCTGGATTGCGTCCAGCGGCATGGACACCTACGAAGGCGCGTTCAAGGCAGTGATCCCCACCCTGCGTGAGCACGTGCCGCTCAAGCGCATCGGCACCGAATCGGAAGTCAGCGCGGCCATCGTGTTTTTGCTCAGCCCCGCCGCCGCGTTTATCAGCGGTAGTACCTTGCGCATCGACGGCGCTGCCAGCCTGGGCAGCCGCGCCTGGCCGCTGCACAAGGCGCAGCCGCCGAGCGAGCCGTTCAACGGTTTCCACCGCGCCTATTTACCCGATGTGCTGAAGACGGAGCACTGAACCATGCCGGTGATTGAAAGCCTGATCGACGCCCACAGCCCACAGTTCGCGCACAACCGTGAAGCCATGCTGGCAAGCATCCAACAGTTGCGCCAACTGGAGCACAACCTGCTCGCCAAAGCACAGGAAGCCAAACCCAAGTTCGACAAACGCGGCCAGTTGTTGCCCCGCGAGCGCCTCAACCTGCTGCTGGACCCCGGCGCGCCGTTTCTGGAATTGGCCAGCCTGGCCGGCTACAAACTCCACGATGACAAAGACGGCAGCGCGGCCGGAGGCGGCTTGATCGCCGGTATCGGCTACGTCAGCGGCGTACGCATGCTGGTGGTGGCCAACAACAGCGCGATCAAGGGCGGCACCATTTCGCCGTCCGGCCTGAAAAAATCCCTGCGTCTGCAACAGATCGCCATGGAAAACAAACTGCCGGTGGTGACCCTGGCGGAAAGCGGCGGTGCCAACCTCAATTACGCCGCCGAGATTTTCGTCGAAGGCGCACGCAGCTTCGCCAACCAGGCGCGCATGTCGGCCATGGGCTTGCCGCAGATCACCGTGGTACACGGCTCGGCCACGGCGGGCGGCGCGTATCAACCGGGGCTGTCGGATTACGTGGTGGTGGTGCGCGGCAAGGCCAAACTGTTTTTGGCCGGGCCGCCGCTGCTCAAGGCCGCCACCGGCGAAGTCGCGACTGATGAAGAGCTGGGCGGCGCCGAGATGCACGCGCAAACCGCCGGCACGGCCGAGTACCTGGCGGAAAACGATGCCGATGGCGTGCGCATCGTGCGCGAAATCGTCAGCCTGCTGCCGTGGGATGATCGCCTGCCACCCGCTCCACAACGGGCTTACAAGGAGCCGCTGTATCCTATAGACGAGTTGCTGGGGTTGATCCCCGATGACCCGAAAAAGCCCTACGACGTGCGCGAAATCCTCGCACGCCTGGCCGACGGCTCGCACTTTCTGGAGTTCAAAGGCGAGTTCGACGCCCACACCGTCTGCGGCCACTTGCATATCCAGGGCCGCGCCGTCGGTGTGATCGGCAACAACGGCCCCATCACCCCCAAGGGTGCGAGCAAGGCGGCGCAATTTATCCAACTGTGCGACCAGAGCCGCACGCCGCTGCTGTTCCTGCACAACACCACCGGCTTTATGGTCGGCACCGAATCGGAGCAACAAGGCGTGATCAAGCACGGCGCGAAGATGATTCAGGCGGTGGCCAATGCGCGGGTGCCTAAACTCACGGTGGTGGTCGGCGGCTCTTATGGCGCGGGCAACTATGCAATGTGCGGCCGTGGCCTGGACCCGCGTTTTATCTTCGCCTGGCCCAACAGCCGCACGGCGGTGATGGGCGGCGCGCAAGCGGGCAAGGTGCTGCGCATCGTGACTGAGGCCAAGCAATTGAAGGACGGTCTGGTGCCCGACCCCAAGGTGCTGGACATGCTCGAACAGGTCACCGCGCAGAAACTCGACAGCCAGTCCACCGCCCTCTATGGCAGCGCCAACCTGTGGGACGACGGGCTGATAGATCCACGCGATACCCGCACGCTATTGGGGTTCTTGCTGGATATCTGCCACGAGGCCGAGGTGCGCCAACTGCAGCCCAACAGCTTTGGTGTAGCGCGCTGATCGTGCCCACGCTCCGCGTGGTAACGCAGCCAAGGACGCTCCGCGTCCCAATAAGGAGAACAACAACAATGATCTTCACCCAGGAACACCAGGAACTGCGCCGCACCGTGCGTGCCTTCGTCGACCGCGAGATCAACCCGCACGTGGACGAGTGGGAAAAAGCCGGGCGTTTTCCCATTCACGAAATTTTCCGCAAGGCCGGCGACCTCGGCCTGCTGGGCATTTCCAAGCCGGAACAATTCGGCGGCATGGGCCTGGACTACAGCTACTCCATTGTCGCCGCTGAAGAATTTGGCACCATCCGTTGCGGCGGCATCCCCATGTCCATCGGCGTGCAAACCGACATGTGCACGCCCGCCCTCGCCCGCTTCGGCTCCGATGAACTGCGCGACGAATTCCTGCGCCCGGCCATCAGCGGCGAGCAAGTGGGTTGCATCGGCGTCTCGGAAACCGGCGCCGGCTCCGACGTGGCGGGGCTTAAAACCCACGCGCGCAAGGACGGCGGCGACTACGTGATCAACGGCAGCAAAATGTGGATCACCAACTCGCCCAGCGCCGACTTTATCTGCCTGCTGGCCAACACCTCCGACGACAAGCCGCATATCAACAAATCATTGATCATGGTGCCAATGACCACCCCAGGCATCAGCGTCAGCCCGCCGCTGGAAAAGCTCGGCATGCACAGCTCCGAGACCGCCCAAGTATTTTTCGACGGTGTGCGCGTGCCGCAACGCAACCGCATCGGCCACGAAGGCGCAGGGTTCATGATGCAAATGCTGCAGTTCCAGGAAGAACGCCTGTTCGGCGCAGCCAATATGATCAAGGGCCTGGAGCATTGCATCGACAGCACCATCGAATACTGCAAAGAGCGCCAGACCTTCGGCAAGGCGCTGATCGACAACCAGGTGATCCACTTTCGCCTGGCCGAGCTGTCCACCGAAATCGAATGCCTGCGCGCGCTGGTCTACCAGGCCACCGAGCAATACATCAAAGGCCAGGATGTGACGCGCCTGGCCTCCATGGCCAAACTCAAGGCCGGGCGCCTGGGCCGTGAGGTCAGCGACAGCTGCCTGCAATACTGGGGCGGCATGGGCTTTATGTGGGACAACCCGGTGGCCCGCGCCTACCGTGATGTGCGGCTGGTGTCGATTGGCGGCGGCGCCGACGAAATCATGCTGGGCATCATCTGCAAATTGATGGGCACCCTGCCCGGGAAAAAATCATGAACACCCTGCTGCTCGAGCCGCACAACGGCGTGCTGCACATCACCCTTAACCGCCCCGCCAGCCGCAATGCGATGAGCCTGGAGATGGTCAACGAACTGCGGTCGGTATTGGCACAATTGGACAGCCAGGTGCGCGCCGTGGTGATCAGCGGCGCCGGTGGGCACTTCTGTGCCGGGGCGGATGTGAAAGACATGGTCATGGCGGGCGGGCAGTTGCCGGCGCTGAACCGCGCCTTCGGCACCCTGCTGCAAGCCGTCGAAGCCGTGCCGCAAGTGGTGATCGTGGTGCTGCAAGGCGCGGTGCTGGGCGGCGGCTTTGGGCTGGCGTGCGTGAGTGATATCGCGATTGCCGACCACCAGGCGCAGTTCGGGTTACCTGAGACCAGCCTGGGCTTGTTGCCGGCGCAGATTGCGCCGTTTGTGGTCAAGCGCATTGGCTTGACCCAGGCACGCCGACTGGCGCTGACGGCGGCGCGCTTTGATGGGGTTGAGGCTGAGCGGTTGGGCGTGGTGCATTACGTCGAGCGCGATGCACAAGCCTTGGCGGAACGATTGGATGAGGTGCTGGGGCAGGTGTTGCGCTGTGCGCCGGGGGCGAATGCGCGGACTAAAGCGCTGTTGCTCGCCAGTGTGGAACAGCCGGTCGGCCCGCTGTTGGATCAGGCCGCAGAATGGTTTGCCGAGGCGGTGACGAGTGAGGAAGGGATTGAGGGGACGCAGGCGTTTGTGCAGAAGCGTAAGCCTGGGTGGTCTCGATGACGCCATCGCAGGCAAGCCAGCTCCCACAAGGGGAATGCATTTCAAACTGTGGGAGCTGGCTTGTCGGGTCGCCGCATCGCTGCGATAGGGGCCGAACATTCACCCAATGTGCCAAGGGATAAACCCATGCCTGCATTCACCAAAATCCTGATCGCCAACCGCGGCGAAATCGCCTGCCGCATACAGCGCACCGCCCAAACCCTGGGCTACCGCACCGTCGCCGTCTTCAGCGACGCCGACGCCCAGGCCCTGCACGTGCAAATGGCCGACGAAGCCGTCCACATCGGCCCCGCGCCGGTTAACCAGTCGTACCTCAACATCCCGGCCATCCTCGACGCCGCCAGACGCACAGGCGCCGACGCCATCCACCCCGGCTACGGCTTCCTCTCCGAAAACGCTGGATTCGCCCAAGCCTGCCTGGACGCCGGCCTCACCTTCATCGGCCCCAGCGTTGCCGCCATCGAGCTGATGGGCAGCAAACGCCAGTCCAAACTCGCCATGCTCGACGCGGGTGTGCCGTGCATCGCCGGTTACCAAGGCAATGCCCAGGATGACGCGACCTTGCAGCAAGAAGCCAACCGTATCGGCTACCCGCTGATGATCAAAGCCAGTGCCGGCGGTGGCGGGCGTGGCATGCGCCTGGTCCACGACGGCAGCCAACTGCTCGATCAACTGCGTACCGCACGCTCCGAAGCCCTCAACGCGTTTGGCAGCGACGAACTGATCCTCGAACAAGCTTTGATCGACCCGCGCCACGTTGAAATCCAACTGTTCGGCGACAACCACAACAACCTCATTTACCTGGGCGAACGCGACTGCTCGATCCAGCGCCGCCACCAGAAAGTCATCGAAGAAGCGCCCTGCCCGGTGATGACACCTGCGCTGCGCCAAGCCATGGGCGAAGCTGCGCTGAAGGCTGGGCGTGCGGTCAATTACGTCGGCGCCGGCACCGTCGAATTTCTGCTCGACCGCAACGGCCACTTCTACTTCCTGGAGATGAACACCCGCCTGCAAGTGGAGCACCCGGTCACCGAACTGATCACGGGGTTGGACTTGGTTGAGTTGCAACTGAACATCGCCGCTGGCGAACCGCTGCCCTTGCAACAGGCCGACGTGACCCTGACCGGCCACGCCATGGAAGTGCGCCTGTACGCCGAAGACCCGGCCCAGGGCTTTTTGCCGCAAACCGGCGATGTGCTGCGCTGGGAGCCGGCTGCCCGGGTACGCATCGACCACGGCGTGCTCGAGGGCCAGCGCATCAGCCCGTTCTATGACGCCATGCTGGGCAAAATCATCGCCCACGGCGCCACCCGCGAAGAGGCCCGGCGCAAATTGCTGCGCGCAGTGCAAGACACCGTGTTACTGGGCGTCACCACCAACCAGGGTTTGCTGATGGACCTGCTCGGGCAAGCGGACTTTATCGCAGGCGAGTTCAGTACCGGGTTTATCGCCAAACACTTCAATGACATCCCACGTCACGCCGCGACAAAGGAGCAGGTCGCGCTGGCCGCCGCACTGTTTTACCAACACAGCGCCAACACCCACCGCCAAGGCTTGTCGGGATGGCGCAACAAGGCCACCTGGCGCTATCGCCTGGCGGTGAACGACGAGGTGCAGGACCTCGACGTCAACGTATTGGACGGCAACCATCTGCAAGCCAACGGCATCGAGATCCATGACCTGAGCACCGACGGCCGCTGGGCCACACTGGTGATCGACGGCATTCGCCGTCGCCTGCCCTACCATCTGGACGACACTCAGCTCTGGCTGCAGGGCGTGAAGATCATCAACCGCACCCAACACGTCGCCAGCCGCCAGGCCGACGCCAGCACCGGCATCGTCAAGGCACCGATGGACGGCGCGATTGTCGATATCCGCGTGAGCGCCGGTGAAAGCGTCAGCAAAGGCCAACTGCTGCTGGTGCTCGAAGCCATGAAAATGGAACATCCGCTGACGGCCGGCATCGACGGTGTGATCAAGGGTGTGCAGGTCGTCGCAGGTGATCAAGTGCGCAATCGCCAGGTTTTGCTGGAGATCGAATAACACCCTAGGCGGAACTACACGGCCCAGCTACGCTCTATCCCCATCAGGAAAGGACGAGTACGGGAACCTGCACGATGCCCCATTGGCTGATTATTGACCTTGAAGCCACAACGGATGAAGGCGGCTGGCCCGTGACGGAGATGGAAGTCATCGAGATCGGCGCCAGCCTCGTGAACCGCCAGGGCCGCGAACTGGATCACTTCCAGCGCTTTGTGCGGCCGCTGCGTCGCCCCTTGCTGACGCCGTTCTGTCGCCAACTCACGCATATCACCCAGGCCAACATCGACGCGGCGGCGCCGATCACCGAGGTGTGGCCCTTGTTTGAGCGTTGGCTGGGCCAACATCAAGCGCGCCTGGAAGGCTGGGCCAGCTGGGGCGACTACGACCGCGCGCAGCTTGAACTTGAATGGCAACGCCATGGCCTGACCAGCGCGCTCGCCCAGACCGCGCATGTGAACCTCAAGCAGCGTTTCGCCAAGGCCCGGCGGCTGGACAAGCCCTTGGGGCTCAACGGTGCGCTGCAATTGGCGGGGATGCAGTTCCATGGCCAGCAACATCGGGCATTGGAAGACGCGCGCAACACCGCACGCCTGCTGCCGTTGATTTTGCCGGTCTAGGCAGCACCCCCGGCCTTGGGCATACTGGCCGACCTTTCCAGACCCTTTTCCGAGGATTCACCCATGTTCAAAGTCAACGAGTACTTCGACGGCACCGTCAAGTCGATCGCTTTCGGCACCGCAGAGGGCCCTGCGACCATCGGCGTGATGGCACCGGGTGAATACGAATTCGGCACCGCCCAGCGTGAAATCATGCACGTGGTGTCCGGCGCCCTGTCCGTCAAGCTGCCAGATGCCAACGCCTGGGAAACCTTCGCGGCCGGCAGCCAGTTCAACGTGCCGGCCAACAGCAAGTTCCAACTGAAGGTTGCCGTAGACACCGCTTACCTGTGCGAATACCGCGGCTAAGGGTTACAGCGCAAAAAAATGCCCGTCTCGCAGGAGACGGGCATTTTTTATTCCAGGATCGTCACGGGCATTCCGACGGCTAATTCACCGCTGCCATCGTTGACCAGGTTCTGGCCGAACATCACGTCACCGCCCTGCTCACGGTAGGTCTTGAGTGTCGCCAGCGGCTCACGGTCGGCGCTGCGCTCGCCGCTGGCCGGGTCGATGGTGGTGAGGATGCAGCGCGAGCACGACTTGACCACGCGAAACTCCACGTCGCCGATACGCACGCGCTTCCAACCGTCTTCGGCGAAGGCCTCGCTGCCTTCAATCACTAGATTGGGACGGAAACGCAGCATTTCCATCGGCCGGCCGATGCGCTGGGACAGGTCGTCCAACGAGGCCTGGCCGATCAGCAGCAAGGGGAAACCATCGGCAAAACCGACCTGATCGTCGTCCTTGCCATAACCGGCCTCGGTAGTACGTGCACGTGCCAGCGGCACCTGCACCAGCCGCGTGGGCTTGCCGATAAAGTCGCTGACCCAGGCCGCCGCCGCATCGCCGGCATCCGGCACACGCAGTGTGTCGCGCCATATCGTCACGCCGCGCAACTCGGCATCGCTGCCCGGCAGCGCCACGTCCAGCGTGGCAAAGCCAGGCGAATTAAGGGTCAGGCCACCGGCGCTGTTCCACAACGCCGACAACTGGCTCATCTTCGCCACCGCCCGCTGGGTCAGGAATCGGCCACTGGCTTCGTCCACCAGCATCCAGCGTCGATCCCCATCCAGCCCGAGTTTATCCAGGCCGATGTGCTGCAAGGCTTCGGCCTTGCCAGACTTCAAGGGGTAACGGTACAGCGCGCTGAGACGAAGCATGGGCCTGCATTCCTGAGGGGGACAAAGCGCCACCCTATAGGACGGGACTTCCAGAATCAAAGGTCGCTGGAGCTCTTGTGACCGGTAAGCTTACTGTGGCGAACAGGCTTGCCCGGCGTTGGGGGGCGAAGCGGCCCTGAAACCAGGCGCTTTGGTTTTGCCTGGAAGTACGCGGCGCCTTTATAGGGGCTGCTTCGCAGCCCAACGCAGGGCAAGCCTGCTCGCCACAACAAGCCTGCTTGCCACAGCAAGCCTGCCTGCCATCACGAGACTGCCTGCCACAATAGGCCGCCTGCTCAGGCGGGCACTTCGTCCAACATCAAGCGTTGGCGCACCACATCCACCAGCTTGTCGGGCTGGAATTTGGACAGGAAGTTGTCGCAACCGACCTTCTTGACCATTGAGTCGTTGAAGCTGCCCGACAGCGAGGTGTGCAGCACCACATAAAGGCCACGCAGGCGCGGGTCGTTGCGGATTTCGGTGGTCAGGCGGTAGCCGTCCATCTCGGGCATTTCGGCGTCGGTGAAGATCATCAGCAATTTGTCGGTCATGACCTGGCCGCTGTCGGCCCAGGCCTTGAGCATGTTCAGCGCCTTGAGGCCGTCGCTGGCAATGTGCATCTTCACGCCGAGTTGCCCCAGGGTGTCGCGCAGTTGCGAGAGGGCCACGTTGGAATCGTCCACCAGCAGCACTTCGCGGCCACGGGCACGTTCCAGCACCGGGTCTTCGAGTTTTTCGCGGGAGACTTTGGCGTTATAGGGCACGATTTCGGCGAGGACTTTTTCCACGTCGATGATTTCCACCAACTGGTCATCGACCTTGCTGATGGCCGTGAGGTAATGCTGGCGCCCGGCGCTGGCCGGTGGCGGCAGGATGGCTTCCCAGTTCATGTTGACGATACGGTCCACACCGCCCACCAGGAAGGCCTGCACCGAGCGGTTGTACTCGGTGACGATAATCGTGCTGTTCGGCCCCGGCACCAGCGGGCGCATGCCGATGGCCTGTGACAGGTCGATGACCGGCAGGGTCTGGCCACGCAGGTTGACCACGCCGCATACAAACGGGTGACGCTGGGGCATCAGGGTCAACTTGGGCAGTTGCAGGACTTCCTGAACCTTGAACACGTTGATCGCAAACAATTGCCGCCCGGCCAGGCGAAACATGAGGATCTCCAGGCGATTCTCACCCACCAGTTGCGTGCGTTGATCTACCGTGTCGAGAATGCCGGCCATTAAAAGCTCCTGATGTGGGATTGTGCAGCTCACTTAAGGGTGGTTATCGGCGGCAAGCGCCAGACCTTGACCCCGGTAAAATGCCATGTAAATACATTGATGTCACACTGACATCATGGTTTACTGCAATCCGCTCTCCAGACGGCAGTACAGCGACCTTGCGCGACATTCAAATCGACGTAGGGTTCCGCTGTGTAAGGGATTCCCCTATGCACAATCAGGCCCGACCTGATATTCGCGATATCTAATAGCCATTAATGTGACGCCATTCTCATTGCATGAATGGAGTCAGGCTTTTGTTTGCCATCCCAAGCCCTCGGCCCACGGGTCTTCCAGACTTATACGTGGCGGCAACCAAAGTTGTGCAAATGACCCGAATGACCAGGGCCTTCCACGGCTACTCTGATCATTCAAGTAACGGTCCTACTGAAATTTCAGAAGCAGGCTACAGATCTCAGTCATATTTCAGCGGTAGTTTTACGCCATTCACCCGGTGCGACATCTCATCACCCGACCTTATGTTGCGGAGACTTGCATGATGAATAGCGCAAACGAATGGCAGACTGCACTTCCCGAGTTTCTGCTGGAAGCCGAAAAGCTTTTGGCCAAGTCAGAAGAGTGCCTGCACCATTTACATCTGATTCGCAACGACAGCGATGCCATCGACTGCATGAAAACCAGCCTGGCCAAGCTGGCGGAAAAAGCCGAAGGCCTGGCCCTGCAGGCGATCAGCGAGTTTTCCCGACATATCCAATACCTGATCGCCAACGCCGCAAGCCCCATGGAGCTGCACGACCAGGCGCTGAGTGCCCTGCATGACTGCCTGACGCTGCTGGCCTGGCAACTGGAGCTGATCGACATCCGCACCGGCGAACTGACGCTGGATGACAGCGAACAAACCACACTGATCGCGACCGTCACTTTGCAGATCCCGCAGAAAGACTTCACGCATAAACCACAACAGCGCGTACATCACGCGTCCTGAGTACTGACAGGTCGTATTTGATCGTCGAGTTATCTAAAAACGACCGTACATTAAACGGTCGACAATGATGCGTGGGCGATATATATCAATTAGCCATCAACGCAATATCGATACAAACAAACCAAATTAATATAACTATGCTGAGTAAACCGCTGGCTCTTTGAACTACGGAGTCAGGTTCCTCGGCGTTTGGCGCAGATTAGGCGGCACCGGGTAAGGCGCCAGGCGACCGACGGTAATAGTGGTGGTACTATGCCCCGTTCGAAGTGACTCAACTTCATCATGTATAAAAAAACGTTCCAGCACCGTATTCTACACAGAGCCCTGTCAGCCGCAGTGACCGGTCTTCCCGCAGCGAACCTTCATTGGCTCCATCCGCTATGTACGCCAGCCTAAAGTCACTCATCGCAAGGTCCGTGTCCCGCAGCAATGCTCGCCGCCTGGCCCTCGCCCTGTGCCTTTGCTCGCTGTTGGTCAGTCTGTGGGCCTACACACGCTCAGCTCCCCTGCCTTTGTTGATAGTGCTGCTCAACCTGGCCACCCTGGTGGTGGTGGGGCTGCAGCAGTGGCGCTCGCGCAAGTCGATAAAATTCCAGCCGCAGGAACTGGCCGACCGCCTGCTACAGGTCCAGGAAAACGAACGCCACCGCCTCAGCCGCGAACTGCATGACGATATCGGCCAACTGCTGACCGCCGCCAAACTGCAAAGCGAATGGCTCAAGCGTCGCCTGCCCGACGACCTGCAAAGCCAATGCACGGTGTTATGCAATACCTTGAACGAAACCCTGGCCAAAGTGCGCGACGTGTCCGCCATCCTCAACCCCCGCCAGTTGGCCAGCCTGGGCCTTGAGGCGAGCCTGCGCGCGCACTTGCTCAAGACCCTGGAAAACACCTCGGTGCACTGGAGCCTGGAATGCCAGCAGCGCCTGACCGGCATCCCGGAAGAAATGGCCGTGGCCGCCTTTCGCATCACCCAGGAAGCGGTGACCAATATGTTGCGCCATGCCCAGGCGCAGAATTTGCTGGTACGCCTGCAACGCCTGCCCGAAGGCCTGTCGCTGATGATCTGCGATGACGGCCTGGGCTTTTCACCGGCGACCAACCCAGGCCTTGAAGGCCAACGAGGCATGGCCGGCATGACCGAGCGCATCGACCAACTGGGCGGTGCATTGTCTGTCAGCAGCCAGCCAGGCAAAGGCACGCGCATCGACGCGCTTTTTCCCTGGGCGCCCCGCGCCCTCGAACGGGCCAATTCCCCTAAGGTTCTCGAGTGACTTGCAACTTACTCCTGGTGGATGACCACGCACTGATCCGGGCCGGCGTACGCGCGCTGATCCAGGATATCCAAGGCTACAGCGTGATCGGCGAGGCCAGCGATGGCGCGCAATTGCTGGAGACATTCAGCGCGCTGCAGCCAGATATCGTGCTGCTCGACCTGTCGATGAAATACACCGGCGGCCTCGACGCCCTTCAGCAACTCAAGGCGGCCTACCCCAAAAGCAAGGTGCTGATCCTGTCGATGCACACCGACCCGGAGCTGATCATGCGCGCGCTGGAGTCCGGCGCCCATGGCTACCTGCTCAAGGACACCACCGCCAGCGAGCTGGAACATGCCCTGCTGGCCTTGCGTAACAACGAGCGCTACCTGAGCCCTGCGATTGCCCACACGGTGATCAACCAGGCGCTGATCCGCAGCCAGGGGCCTGTCTCCTCCGCCGCCGACAGCCATAACCTTACGGCGCGCCAGCTGGAGATCCTGCGTTTGATCGTGCGCGGCAAGTCCACCCGGGAAATCGCCCATGGCCTGGGCTTGAGTATCAAGACAGTGGAAGCGCATCGCTCGCAGATCATGAAACGCCTGCAGATCTTCGACGTGGCGGGCCTGGTGTTATTCGCCGTTCGCGAGCAGATCATCAGCCTGGACGACTAACGGCGAGCCCGCCGGCAAGTGCACGCGCAGGGCCTTGGGCAGCGCGGAAAAACGCAGGTCATCGCCTTTCAATGGCTCGCCATCAAGGTTGATATACAGCCCTTCGGCCACTTTGATCTCGACCCATGGCAGGCGCGCGCGGACAAACATATTGTCCAGGCCCCAGCCGTCACTCATCAGGGTCATCAGCGTGCCGACCACTTCCTGGGGCGCCGGCAAAATACTGATATCAAGCAAGCCATCATCGGCCAGCGCGCCAGGGCACAGCACATGCCCACCGCCCGCCTGGCGGCCGTTGCCGATGCCCAGTGCAAGCAAATCGCCCTTCCAGTGAAAGCCAGGCCCTTCCAGCTCGCCATACGCCGCCTTCAACTCGCTGAAACGCGACAGCCCGGTGAACAGATACGCCGCGCCGCCCAGCACTTTTTTCAGGTCTTCAGAGGTATTTGCGGTGACCTGGCTGCCAAAGCCGCCGGTGGCCATATTGAGGAACATCTGCCCACCGGCCTGACCGAGGTCGATGGCCCTGGGCGGCACATCCAGCAGCGCCAGCGCGCGTTCAGGCTCCAGCGGCACACCGGCGGCGCGGGCAAAGTCGTTGGCGGTGCCCAGCGGCATCAACACCAGGCTGGCGTCGGTCTTGGCCAAGGCCATGGCCTCGGCTACATCACGCAACGTGCCGTCGCCACCACCGGCGATCAAGTGGGTATAACCGTCGGCCAAGGCTTCATTGACCAGGCGCTGGGCATCGCCGCCCTCCCACGTCACCCGTACCGCCAGCTCCCAACCCTGCTCGCGCCGGGCCTGCACGGCAGCGCGCACGTCCTCATTGAGGGCTTGCTTGCCGTGCAGGATCAACAGTGCTTTGGGGGTGGTCATGGGGGCATTCTCCTGGGTTCAAGGGTTCCTGAAGGATGTGGACCTTTGAGGAGGAGAAAAAAGCCATCCGCTTGAAAATTAATTCGTCGCCGGGTTACATCAATTTCAAAGCCTGCGATTAAAAACCGACTACATTAAAACCCATGGTGCAGCGTTAACCGCTGGTGAGTCGCCAAAATTTTTGCTCAGGAGAGCCAGAATGAAAGACGACTCAACAGACGATAAACCCGCAATCGCCGCGCCCCTGGCTCGCCGGGACTTCCTCGGCAAAACCAGCCTGCTGGTTGGCAGCGCCGCGCTCGGGGTTGCTTTTGGCCCGTTGGCGCGCGCGGCACAGTCTCCCGGATCAGCCGATGAACAACTGGAAGTGCCGGCCTGGACAAAAACCTTGGGCGGTCCCACCGGTGTGCCCTACGGTAAACCGTCCAGCTTTGAGACGGATGCGGTGCGCAATCTCTACCCCGGGCTTACCGAGCGCATGTCGGCCTACAGTACTTCGCCCCTGCAGGAACTGGACGGCATCATTACGCCCAACGGGCTGTTTTTTGAACGCCATCACGCCGGCGTGCCAGCGATTGATCCGGCCAGGCACTTCCTGGTGATTCATGGGCTGACCGACACAGCCTTGCTATTCACCCTCGATGAGCTACGCCAGTTTCCCGCCGTCTCGCGCATCCACTTCATCGAATGCTCGGGCAACCCTTCATTCCTGCCGCCCTGGGGCAAAACCGCCGCTGAAGTCGCGGGCCTGGTCAGCTGTGCCGAGTGGATCGGCGTGCCGCTGAAAACCTTGCTGCACGCGGCTGGCCTTAAGCCAGGGGCGAAATGGGTTGTGGCTGAAGGCGCCGATGGCGCCGCCATGACCCGCAGCCTGCCGCTCGAAAAATGCCTGGATGACGTGTTGGTCGCCTACAGCCAAAACGGCGAAAGGCTGCGCCCCGAGCAAGGTTACCCCCTGCGTCTTATCGTTCCGGGTTATGAAGGCAATACCCACATCAAGTGGCTGCGCCGCCTGCATGTCACCGATGCCCCGGCGTACAGCCGTGAAGAAACGGCCAAATACACCGACTTGATGCCAGATGGGCGAGCCAGGAAGTTCTCCTTCGTGATGGAGTGCAAGTCACTCATCACGGCCCCGTCCGGCACCCAGACACTCACCCGCAAAGGCCCGCATGAAATACGCGGGATCGCCTGGAGCGGCAACGGCAAAATCACCCGCGTGGACGTGTCCGTCGACGGCGGGAACAACTGGTATGCGGCCACGCTGCAGGAGCCGGTGCTGAACAAATGCCTGACGGTGTTTCGCGCGCCCTTCCAATGGCAGGGCAAAGAAATGCTCATCATGAGCCGCGCCATCGACGAGACCGGCTACGTGCAACCCAGCCTGGAACAACTGAAAGCCGTGCGCGGGGACTTCTCGTTCTACCACAACAATGCAGTCCAGCCCTGGCGCATCAACGCCAATGGGGAGGTGAGCAATGGCCGTGCATAACCTTACCGCCATGGCATTGGGGCTACTGAGCATGGGCGTGGTCGCATGCGCATCGACGGCTGCGCAATCCGGCTTGGGGCAGCCGGTGACAGAGCACTACATCGCCCGCTGGAACATCGACGTCGCTCCCGATGGCAAGAGCCTGCCCGCCGGACAAGGCACGGTCATGGAAGGCGAAAAGGTCTATCAAACCAGCTGCCTTGGCTGCCACGGCGCCAACCTGGAGGGCGGCACCGGCCCGGCACTAATGGGCGGCGCAGGCTCGCTCCCCACATCCAAACCGGTCAAAACTGTCGGCAGTTATTGGCCCTACGCAACCACCCTGTTCGACTATGTCAGGCGCACCATGCCCTTTCAGCAACCACAGTCGTTGAGCAATGATCAGGTGTACGCAGTGGTGGGTTATATCCTGAACAAAAACGAGATAGTGGAAGCGAACGCCACGGTGGATGCTGCCACCCTCACTCATCTGAAAATGCCCAATCGCGACGGCTTCTACGTCGACGACAGGCCGGATGTGCGTGTGGAGCCTTGCTATAAGGAATGTATCGGCAGCCCGAAAGCACATTGATGCGCTTTTGATCCAACCACTCCGGTCGGCTTTCGATCTCAAGCGCAGATCAAAAGACCGCTGATTTTGCCAGCGAAAAGGATGTAATGGCCAGAGCAACAGAACAATACTCGGTCAACTGTGGGAGCTGGCTTGCCTGCGATGCAGGCACTTGGGTACATCAGGTACACCGAGTTGATGCCATCGCAGGCAAGCCAGCTCCCACATTTCGACCGCGGTGTCTCAGAGGATCGCCGCAATCAGCTCTTGTGCAACTTGCTCATCAACTGCGCCTCAGCCTGGGTCAACCCACACGACTGCGTCAGCTCATCCACCGTCGCCCCCATGCCGACCAATTTGGCCGCCTGGGCAAACGACAGGCTTGAAGGATCACGCTGCTCAATCTGCGCCAACTTATCCGGCAACGGCCCAAGAATCGCGCGCAGTTCATGCACTTCATCCCCGACCTTCACCGCACTCTGCTGGAAGTGATCCACACGCTTGACCAAATCCAGAATCCGTCGGTCACGCACAGCATCGCGCTCGGCCTGCTGCACGGCCAGTTCCCGTTGCTGGCGCATATAGCGCAGCAGGAATGCCAACGTCCCGGCCCACAACAGGGCCAGGACAATCACCGCCGCATCAAGGAACAATCAGATGCTCTCCAGTTCCGACCATTCTTCTTCGCTCATCATCTTGTCCAGCTCAACCAGAATCAACAGCTCGTTGTTCTTGTTGCACACGCCCTGGATGAACTTGGCCGACTCTTCGTTACCGACGTTCGGCGCGGTTTCCACTTCCGATTGGCGCAGGTAAACCACTTCAGCCACGCTGTCGACCATGATACCGACCACTTGCTTGTCGGCTTCGATGATCACGATACGCGTGTTGTCGTTGACTTCAGTAGGCATCAGGCCAAAACGCTGGCGGGTATCGATCACCGTCACCACGTTGCCACGCAGGTTGATGATGCCCAGCACGTAGCTCGGCGCGCCTGGAACCGGGGCGATTTCGGTGTAGCGCAGCACTTCCTGCACGCGCATCACGTTAATGCCGTAGGTTTCATTGTCCAGTTTGAAGGTAACCCATTGCAGGATCGGATCATCCAAACCTTGTGCGGATGCTGACTTGTTCATACCCCTGACCCCTTCAGTGTGTGCTTCTTCGACCGCGCAACCGCACGGCCCTTATTGTTCAATCAACTGCGTTTGTTCTGTGGCATCGTCTTGACCGCCCCACTGGCGATCAACTCGGCCAGTTCGGCGACGTCGAGCAACGCGCACATATGTTCAATCACGGTGCCCGCCAGCCAAGGCCGCTGGCCCCGGTGGCTGCGCCACTTGATTTCATTCGGGTCCAGGCGCAACGAGCGGCTGACTTGATGCACCGCCAGCCCCCACTCGTAGCCCTGCACCGAGATCACGTATTGCAAGCCCTGGCGAAAATCATCGCGGTAGCGGTCGGGCATCACCCAGCGCGCCGTATCCAGCACCTTGAGGTTGCCGGCCTGGCTGGGCAGGATGCCGAGGAACCACTCCGGTTGCCCGAACAGCGGCGTCAGCTCCTGGCCTTCCAGCGAGTAGATCGACCCCAGGCACACCAGCGGCACCGCCAGGGTCAACCCGGCGACGTCGAACAGCAGGCACTCGAACGGCTCGGCCGCCCACGATGGGCGACCGTCACCCGTGACCGGCGGCGGCGTGATGCTCGGCGGCAGGTGCACATCGACCACCGGTTCAACCACCACGGGCGTGACCACCACGGGCGCAGGCACAATCGGCACCACCACGTGGGCATCACGAGCCTGTTCTTCCAGCACCGCTAACTGAAATTCATCCAGGGTGCTTTCGGGTTCGACTACGACCGGTTCAAGGACCAGAATCGGCTCGGGCAATTCTTCTGCCGTCGCATCCTGCAACAAGGCGTCCAGGTAGGATTCCAGTGCCAGTTGCGGCCGGGTCTTAAGCTCAACGGGACGGTTCATCACGCCACCTGCGCCACAAGTTGCTGGGACAGCAGATGTTTAAGCAACGCACGGTAAGCCAGTACGCCACGGCTCTTGCCGTCGAACTGCGACGGCGTGAGCCCGGCGCGGCTGGCGTCACGCAAGCGCGTGTCCACCGGAATGTAGCCGTTCCAGATCGTTTCCGGGTAAGCATCGCGCAACACCCGCAAGGTGCCCAGCGACGCTTGGGTACGACGGTCGAACAGTGTAGGCACGATGCTGAACGGCAGCGCCTGTTTGCGCGAACGGTTGATCATCGCCAAGGTGCTGACCATACGCTCCAGGCCTTTGACCGCCAGGTGTTCGGTCTGTACCGGGATCACCAACTGCTGGCTGGCCGCCAAGGCATTGACCATCAGCACGCCCAGCAACGGTGGGCTGTCGATGATCGCGTAGTCGAAGTCCTGCCACAGTTGCGCCAGGGTCTTGGCGATCACCAGGCCCAGGCCGCTCTGCCCCGGCGACTGGCGCTCAAGGGTCGCCAGCGCGGTACTCGACGGCAACAGCGAAATGCTCTCGTTGCTGGTGGGCAGCAGCAATTGCCCGGGCAAATCTGCCGGTACGCTGCCCTTGTGCAGGAACAGGTCGTAACAGCTGTGCTCCAGCGCATCCGGGTCATAGCCGAAATAACTGGTCATCGAGCCGTGCGGGTCCAGGTCGACCACGACCACACGCTTGCCCGCCTCGGCCAGCAAGCCGGCCAAGGCGATGGACGTGGTGGTCTTGCCGACTCCACCCTTTTGATTGGCAACTGCCCAGACTCTCATTCAGTTGGTTCCTCCCGGTAGGCTAAGGCGCGACCGAGACATTACATAACATTATTGAGCCGGTGACGGAGAATTGACGGCGCTCTGACGAACCGGCGGCTTAACGGTTGGCGGTGCAGTTTGTGTGCCAGCCCGCTTCAAGGCTGCATCCGGTGTTGCGTTGGCAGTACCGGTGCCGGTCAGGCTGCGGCGCACATCCAGGTTACGTGACACCACCAGCACCACACGGCGGTTGCGCGCGCGGCCTTCGGCAGTGGCGTTATTGGCCACCGGTTGGAACTCACCGTAACCCACCGACGCCAGGCGCCCAGGGTTCACGCCCTGCATCGCGAGCATGCGCACGATGCTTGAGGCCCGTGCCGATGACAGCTCCCAATTGGTCGGGTATTGCGCGGTGCTAATCGGGAAATTATCGGTAAAGCCTTCGACGTGGATCGGGTTCTCAAACGGTTTGAGAATCGCCGCCACCTTGTCGATGATGGTAAACGCCTGATCGCTCGGCAACGCATCGGCGCTGGCGAACAGCAGGCTCGAATTAAGCTCGATCTCCACCCACAACTCATTACCGCGCACGGTCATCTGGTTGGATTTGATCAAGTCGCCAAACGCGGCACTGATGTCATCGGCGATGCTTTTGAGCGGGTCGCTGGTGCCACCGATGCCGGCGGCGGTTTCGTCACTGTCATTGACCAGCGGCTTGGCCGGCGTCACGGTCTTGGGCCGCTCCTCGCCAATCGGGATCGGCTTGAGCGAGCGGTCGGTGTCGTTGAACACGCCCACCAGCGCCTGGGAAATAATCTTGTACTTGCCTTCGTTGATCGACGAAATGGAGTACATCACCACAAAAAACGCGAACAGCAAGGTGATGAAGTCGGCGTAAGACACCAGCCAGCGTTCATGGTTGACGTGCTCTTCAGGCTCGCGGCGGCGACGGCTCACAGGCAGATACCTCCCTGACCCCTATTGAGCGCTTCACTGGTGCCCGCTTCATTGTGGCGAGCGAGCTTGCTCGCGCTGGGGCGCGAAGCGGACCCACTCCAGGCAATGCGTTTGTTCAGGCAGGTTGCGGTGTATGGTTTTGGGGCTGCTTCGCAGCCCAGCGTGAGCAAGCTCACTCGCCACAACAAGCTCGCTCGCCACATCGAGTTCGCTCGCCACATAACGCTCACTGGCCACAGGTCGATGTGCATGGGCATTAATCCATGAAGCCCTGGAGCTTCAATTCGATGGAGCGCGGGTTCTCGCCCTCGGCAATCGACAAGATGCCTTCCAGCAGCATTTCGCGGTAACGCGATTGGCGCATGGCGATCGACTTGAGCTTGCTGGCCACCGGCAACAACACCAGGTTGGCACTCGCCACGCCGTAAATGGTGGCGACAAACGCCACGGCAATGCCGCTGCCCAGCTGCGACGGGTCGGCCAGGTTGCCCATCACGTGGATCAGGCCCATCACGGCACCGATGATGCCGATGGTCGGCGCGTAGCCGCCCATGCTTTCAAAGACTTTGGCGGCGTTGATGTCGCGGCTTTCCTGGGTGTAGAAATCCACCTCAAGGATGCTGCGAATCGCCTCGGGTTCGGCGCCATCGACCAGCAGTTGCAGGCCTTTGCGCGCATAGCTGTCGGGCTCGGCATCGGCCACGCCTTCCAGGCCCAGCAGGCCTTCCTTGCGCGCGGTGAGGCTCCAGTTGACCACACGGTCGATGCCGCCGGGCAGGTCCACGCGCGGCGGGAAGATAATCCACACCAGAATCTGCATGGCGCGCTTGAACGAACTCAGCGGCGACTGCAACAGCGCCGCGCCCACAGTACCGCCAATCACGATCAGCGCCGCCGGGCCATTGGCCAAGGCGCCGAGGTGGCCGCCTTCCAGGTAGTTGCCGCCGATAATCGCGACAAACGCCATGGTGATGCCAATCAGGCTCAAGACATCCATCAGAGGCAGGCCTCCACCAGATGTTTGCCAATGTCGTCCAGGCTATAAACAGCGTCAGCCAGGTCCGCCTTGACGATGGCCATGGGCATGCCATAAATCACACAGCTGGCTTCGTCCTGCGCCCAGATCGCGCTGCCACCCTGCTTGAGCAGGCGTGCGCCTTCACGGCCGTCGGCGCCCATGCCGGTGAGTACCACCGCCAGAACTTTGTCGCCGTAGGACTTGGCCGCCGAGCCGAAGGTGATATCCACGCACGGCTTGTAGTTCAAGCGCTCGTCGCCCGGCAGGATTTTGATCGCGCCACGGCCGTCGACCATCATCTGCTTGCCGCCCGGTGCCAGCAGCGCCAGGCCAGGTCGCAGGATGTCACCATCCTCGGCCTCCTTGACGCTGATGCGGCACAGCTTGTCGAGGCGCTCGGCGAAGGCCTTGGTGAAGGCGGCGGGCATGTGCTGGATCAACACGATCGGCGCCGGGAAGTTGGCCGGCAGTTGGGTCAATACGCGCTGCAAGGCCACCGGGCCGCCAGTGGATGTACCAATGGCGACCAGCTTGTAGGCTTTGCGCTTGGGCGCAGGCGAATGCGCGCTCGGTGCCGGGGCACGCACCGGCGCCACTGCGGGCCGGGCTATCGGGGCCGGGGCCGGGCGAGCAAACGTCGAGGTGCTCGGCGTCGGCGCGGCAACTGGCGCGGGGGCCGGCGCACTGAACAGGCTGCGACGGTTACTGCGCGAAATGCTGTGCACCTTCTCGCACAGCATCTGCTTGACCTTGTCGGGGTTGCGCGAGATGTCTTCGAAATTCTTCGGCAGGAAGTCCACCGCACCCGCGTCCAGCGCGTCGAGGGTCACCCGGGCGCCTTCGTGGGTCAGCGAGGAGAACATCAACACCGGGGTCGGGCAGCGCTGCATGATGTGCCGGACTGCGGTGATGCCATCCATCATCGGCATCTCGTAGTCCATGGTGATCACGTCTGGTTTCAACGCAATGGCTTGATCAATCGCCTCTTTACCGTTGGTGGCCGTGCCGACCACCTGGATGGTTGGATCGGCGGAAAGAATTTCCGAGACGCGGCGGCGGAAGAAACCCGAATCGTCCACCACCAGGACCTTGACTGCCATAAACACTCCGTTAGGCGGGGCGGGCACTACCGCCCTGCCCCACCAGAATCAAATACGCCGAGCGGCGTAACGCTTGAGCATGCTCGGAACATCAAGAATCAGCGCGATCCGACCGTCACCGGTGATGGTCGCACCCGACATGCCTGGGGTTCCCTGCAGCATTTTGCCCAAAGGCTTGATGACCACTTCTTCCTGGCCCACCAGTTGATCGACCACAAAGCCAATGCGCTGGGTGCCCACGGACAGAATCACCACATGGCCTTCGCGCTGCTCTTCATGCTTGGCCGAAGCCACCAGCCAGCGCTTGAGGTAGAACAGTGGCAACGCCTTGTCGCGCACGATCACCACTTCCTGGCCGTCCACCACGTTGGTGCGTGACAGGTCGAGGTGGAAGATCTCGTTGACGTTGACCAGCGGGAAGGCGAACGCCTGGTTGCCCAGCATCACCATCAGGGTCGGCATGATCGCCAAGGTCAACGGCACCTTGATCACGATCTTGGAGCCCTGGCCCTTGGTCGAGTAGATGTTGATCGAGCCGTTGAGCTGGCTGATCTTGGTCTTCACCACGTCCATGCCCACGCCACGGCCGGACACATCGGAAATCTCGGTTTTGGTCGAGAAGCCCGGCGCGAAGATCAGGTTGTAGCATTCGGTGTCGGTCAGGCGGTCGGCGGCGTCCTTGTCCATCACGCCGCGCTTGACCGCGATATTACGCAGAATCGCCGGATCCATGCCTTTGCCGTCATCGGTAATCGACAGCAGGATATGGTCGCCTTCCTGCTCGGCCGCCAGAATCACCTTGCCGTTACGCGACTTGCCCGAGGCTTCGCGTTCTTCCGGGGTTTCGACGCCATGGTCGACGGCGTTGCGCACCAAGTGGACCAGCGGGTCGGCCAGGGCCTCGACAAGGTTTTTGTCGAGGTCGGTTTCTTCACCCACCAGTTCCAGGTTGATTTCTTTCTTGAGCTGGCGCGCGAGGTCGCGAACCAGGCGCGGGAAACGGCCGAAGACTTTCTTGATCGGCTGCATGCGCGTTTTCATTACGGCGGTCTGCAAGTCTGCGGTGACCACGTCGAGGTTCGACACGGCCTTTTGCATGGCTTCATCGCCGCTGTTCAGGCCCAGGCGCACCAGGCGGTTACGCACCAGCACCAGTTCGCCGACCATGTTCATGATGTCGTCCAGGCGCGCGGTATCAACCCGCACGGTGGTTTCGGCTTCACTGGCAGGCTTTTCGGCTACCGGCGCCGCTGCGGCACGCGCAGGTGCGGCAGCCGGTGCCGGTGCGGGCTTGGCAGCCACAGGCGCGGCGGCTTTGGCAGGCGCAGGTTTGGCAGCCACAGGCGTTGCAGTCGCTGCTGCAGCCGGGGCCACTTCAGAGAACTTGCCTTTGCCATGCAACTCGTCGAGCAGCGCTTCGAATTCGTGATCGGAGATCAGGCCGTCAGTGGCAGGCTCAACGCTGGCAGGCGCAGCGCTGGCGGCAGGTGCGGCCGCGATGGCGGCGACTTCCGGCAAGGCTTCGGCAGCAAACGTGCCCTTGCCATGCAATTGGTCGAGCAGTGCTTCGAATTCGTCGTCGGTAATGTCGGTGGCGCTTGTAGATGTGGCAGACGCAGCAGGCGCTGCCGACTCAGCAGCAGGTGCCACGGCGTCCGGCGCAAACTGGCCTTTACCGTGCAACTGGTCGAGCAGGGATTCGAACTCTGCGTCGGTAATGTCTTCGCTGGTCGGCACGGCAGGCGCAGCCACCGCTTGCGGTGCTTCAGCTTCGGCTTTCACCGCGCTCAGGGAGTTGAGCAGCTGTTCGAACTCGCTGTCGGTCACATCCGGCTCGGCTTCAACCTCAGGCTCAGGCGCGGCGACCGGCGCAACCGAGGTATCGGCAGGTTCGGCCAGGCGTGCCAGCGCAGCCAGCAGCTCCGGCGTGGCAGCCGTGATCGGCGCACGCTCGCGCACCTCGCTGAACATGCCGTTGACCGCATCCAATGCTTCGAGAATCACGTCCATCAGTTCCGAGTCGACGTGACGCTCACCCTTGCGCAGGATGTCGAACACGTTCTCGGCGATGTGACAGCACTCCACCAGCTCATGGAGCTGGAGGAAGCCGGCGCCCCCTTTTACAGTGTGAAAACCGCGAAAAATTGCATTGAGCAGGTTCGCATCATCCGGTCGGCTTTCCAGCTCGACCAGTTGTTCGGACAGTTGCTCTAAAATTTCGCCGGCCTCTACAAGGAAATCCTGAAGGATTTCTTCATCGGCGCCGAAGCTCATGTGGGTGCTCCTTAGAAGCCTAAACTGGATAACAGGTCATCTACGTCATCCTGACCTGACACAACGTCTTCACGTTTATCGGCATGAATCTGCGGACCTTCACCCTTGGCGAGATGTTTTTGTGGATCTTTTTCCGAGAGGATCGCTGCGCGGTCATGTTCGATGCCGGCAAAACGGTCGACCTGGCCGGCCATCAGCACCAATTTGAGCAAGTTGCTTTCCACTTCGGTGACCAGTTGGGTCACGCGCTTGATCACTTGACCGGTGAGGTCCTGGTAATCCTGGGCCAGCAGAATGTCATTGAGGTTGCTGGCCACCGTGCGGTTTTCCTGTTCGGTGCGCGACAGAAAGCCCTCGACCCGACGCGCCAACTCACGAAACTCCTCAGCCCCCACTTCCCGGCGCATGAAGCGGCCCCAGTCAACGCTGAGCGCCTGAGCTTCGGTGGCCATACCATTGACCAAGGGCGTGGCGTTTTCCACCAGGTCCATGGTGCGGTTGGCCGCTGCCTCAGTCAGCCGGACCACATAGGACAGGCGTTCGGTGGCATCGGTGATCTGCGAGATTTCTTCGGCCTGGGGCATGTGCGGGTCAATCTGAAAATTGACGATTGCACTGTGCAGCTCGCGTGTGAGCTTGCCCACTTCCTGATACAGGCCGCGGTCACGGGTCTGGTTAAGCTCATGGATCAACTGCACCGCGTCGCCGAACTGGCCTTTTTCAAGGCTGTCGACCAACTGGTGAGCATGCTTTTTCAGGGTCGATTCAAAATCGCCCTGTGACGTTTCTTTATGCTCCATAGCTCCCCCGTGGTGACATCAGCCGTGGATGCGTTCGAAGATTTTTTCGATCTTCTCTTTCAAGGCCAATGCAGTGAATGGCTTGACCACGTAACCGTTAACCCCGGCTTGGGCGGCTTCGATGATCTGTTCACGCTTGGCTTCGGCGGTCACCATCAACACAGGCAAGCTGCGCAGTTTTTCATCGGCGCGCACGTGACGCAGCAAGTCGATACCGGTCATGCCCGGCATGTTCCAGTCGGTTACCAGAAAGTCGATGCTCCCGCTGTTGAGGATCGGAATCGCCGTCAGGCCGTCATCCGCCTCGACCGTGTTGGTGAACCCAAGGTCACGCAACAGGTTTTTTATGATCCGCCGCATCGTTGAGAAGTCATCAACGATGAGGATTTTCATGTTCTTGTCCAATTCGACCTCCAAGCAGTCTTAAACGCGCCCAGCACCTGGACGCGCCATTTCAATCAACAGGCGTTACACAAAAAGGACTGCCCAGGGCACCACGGCACGAACCCGCAAAAGCGTAGAGCCTTTGCGGTAGCGTCTGCAGTGTCCCCACACTGCCTGTCAGCGCGCGCGCCACTCTCCCAATCGCCCCCGCAAGCGGGCGGCGCACTGGCTATGCAGCTGGCTGACACGCGATTCGCTGACCCCCAGGACCTCACCGATTTCCTTGAGGTTCAACTCTTCGTCGTAGTACAGCGCCAACACCAGTCGCTCACGCTCCGGCAAATTGGCAATCGCCTCCGCCAACGCGCTCTGGAAACGTTCGTCTTCCAGGTCGCGCGACGGTTCCAGATGTGCACTCGCGCCGTCCTCGTGCAGCCCTTCGTGTTCGCCGTCCTGCAAAAGGTCGTCGAAACTGAACAGGCGGCTGCCCAAGGTATCGTTCAAAATCCCGTAGTAATCGTCGAGACTCAATTGGAGTTCGGCCGCAACTTCATGATCTTTAGCGTCACGACCGGTTTTTGCTTCAATTGCACGAATTGCGTCACTGACCATACGCGTATTGCGGTGTACCGAACGCGGCGCCCAATCCCCTTTACGCACTTCATCGAGCATCGCACCGCGTATGCGAATACCCGCATACGTCTCGAAACTCGCGCCCTTGCTCGCGTCGTATTTGGTCGACACTTCGAGCAGGCCGATCATGCCGGCCTGGATCAAGTCCTCAACCTGCACACTGGCAGGCAGGCGTGCCAGCAAGTGATAGGCAATGCGCTTGACCAAGGGCGCATAGCGCTCAATCAGTTCGCCCTGACTGTCACGTGCCGACTTTTTGTAAAGGTTGTAGCCGCTGGATGTCATAGCACAGGTCCCGCGCTCGTCTGATGCACCAATCGCTCGACGAAAAACTCCAGATGCCCCCGAGGGTTGGCAGGCAACGGCCAAGTATCGACCTTCTGAGCAATAGCCTTGAACGCCAATGCGCACTTCGAACGAGGGAACGCTTCATAGACTGCACGCTGCTTTTGCACAGCCTTGCGCACACACTCGTCATAAGGAACTGCGCCCACGTATTGTAAGGCGACATCGAGGAAGCGATCCGTGACCTTGGTCAACTTGGCAAACAGATTTCGCCCTTCCTGCGGGCTTTGGGCCATGTTGGCCAGCACGCGGAAGCGGTTCATGCCGTAGTCACGGTTAAGCAGTTTGATCAGGGCATAGGCGTCGGTGATCGACGTGGGTTCGTCGCACACCACCAGCAGCACTTCTTGCGCGGCGCGCACGAAGCTGACCACGGACTCGCCGATCCCGGCGGCGGTGTCGATCACCAGCACATCGAGGTTGTCGCCGATGTCGCTGAACGCCTGAATCAGGCCGGCATGCTGCGCCGGGCTCAGGTGCACCATGCTCTGGGTGCCTGAGGCAGCCGGCACGATGCGAATGCCACCGGGGCCTTGCAGCAGCACATCGCGCAGCTCACAACGGCCTTCGATCACATCGGCAAGGGTGTGTTTGGGTGTCAGCCCCAGCAGAACGTCCACGTTCGCCAGGCCCAGGTCAGCATCCAGCAGCATGACGCGACGGCCAAGCTCTGCCAGGGCCAGGGACAAATTCACTGACACGTTAGTTTTCCCGACGCCACCTTTGCCGCCGGTCACCGCGATCACCTGTACGGGATGCATGCTGCCCATTTTATTTCTTTACCTTGTCTTGCTTAGACGCAGGCTACATGGCTTGGCCGCGTGAATCGCTTGCAGACCATCGATGTAGATACATTTCACGGTGTTCATCCTGCCTCACCCCACCCGCTTAGCCGGGTTGTGGTAAAGGTCGGCGAACATATCGGCCATCGCTTCCTCGCTAGGCTCTTCTTGCATTTGCACGCTGACAGCACGGCTGACCAACTGATGACGGCGCGGCAGATGCAAATCATCCGGGATCCGCGGCCCGTCGGTCAGGTAGGCAACCGGTAACTCATGACTGATAGCCAGGCTCAACACCTCGCCCAGGCTCGCAGTTTCGTCGAGCTTGGTGAGGATGCAACCGGCCAGGCCACAGCGTTTGTAGCTGTGGTAGGCAGCGGTAAGAACCTGTTTCTGGCTGGTGGTTGCAAGCACCAGGTAATTTTTCGACTTGATGCCACGCCCGGCCAGGCTTTCAAGCTGCATGCGCAGTGCCGGGTCGCTGGCTTGCAGGCCGGCCGTGTCGATCAACACCACGCGCTTGCGCAGCAGTGGGTCGAGTGCATTGGCCAGCGACTGGCCCGGGTCGACGTGGGTCACCGTCACATTGAGGATGCGGCCCAAGGTCTTGAGCTGCTCCTGGGCGCCGATGCGATAGCTGTCCATGCTCACCAGCGCGATGTTCTGCGCGCCGTACTTGAGCACATAACGCGCGGCCAGCTTGGCCAGGGTGGTGGTCTTGCCCATGCCGGCGGGGCCGACCATGGCAATCACACCGCCCTCTTCCAGCGGTTCGATTTCCGGCGTGGCGATCATGCGCGCCAGGTGCGCCAGCAACATGCGCCAGGCTTGGCGCGGTTCTTCGACTTCAGCCGTCAGTGCAAGCAAATCGCGCGACAACGGGCCGGACAGGCCGATGCGTTGCAGGCGACGCCACAGGTTGGCCTGGTGCGGTTTACTGCCTTGCAGCTGCGTCCACGCCAGCGAGCCCAGCTGCACTTCGAGCAGCTCACGCAGGCCATTGAGTTCAAAACGCATCGAGTCGAGCGCGCGCTGGTCGACAGCGGCGGCCGGGGCTGGCGCTGCAGGACGCGGCGGTTCTTTGAAGGTCGGTTCTACCAACGGCTCGGCGGCGGTCAGCGGCAAGCCGGCGAACAATTGGCGATTGGTGCTGGCATCGCTGTCGCCACGCATGCTCAATTCAGCCTGGGCCGAGACAATGCGCGAAGCGGTCTTGCGCAGTTCGTCTTCGAGTTCCATGTTCGGCACGCGCGGCGCCAGCGCCGACGGGGTGTAATCCAGGGCAGCCGTCAGCTCGACACCGCCGGCAATGCGACGGTTTCCAATAATCGCGGCATCGGCGCCCAGCTCATCACGTACCAGTTTCATGGCCTGACGCATATCGGCGGCGAAAAAACGCTTAACTTGCATAACCCACTACCTCAGCCGTTGGGCCCTACTGTCGCGACGATAGTCACTTGCTTATTGTCAGGAATTTCCTGATAAGCCAAAACGTGCAAATTCGGAACTGCCAGGCGACCAAACCGCGACAACATCGCTCGAACCGGGCCTGCCACCAGCAGAATCACCGGGTGGCCCGCCATTTCCTGACGCTGGGCGGCTTCGATCAACGAACGCTGCAGTTTCTCAGCCATGCTTGGCTCCAGCAGAACGCCCTCTTCCTGGCCAAGTCCGGCCTTCTGAATACTATTGAGCAATATTTGTTCCAACCTTGGTTCCAAGGTGATCACAGGCAGCTCAGACTCAATGCCTACAATGCTTTGCACGATGGCGCGGGACAACCCGACACGCACCGCGGCCACCAAAGCGGCAGTATCTTGACTCTTGGCGGCATTGTTGGCGATGGCCTCGGCAATGCTGCGAATGTCGCGCACCGGCACCTGTTCGGCGAGCAAGGCTTGCAGCACCTTGAGCAACTGCGACAGCGACAGCACGCCGGGTACCAGTTCTTCGGCCAGTTTCGGCGAGGCTTTGGCCAGCAAACCCATCAATTGCTGGACTTCCTCGTGGCCGATCAGCTCATGGGAGTGCTTGTAGAGGATCTGGTTGAGGTGGGTAGCGACCACGGTGCTGGCGTCGACCACGGTGTAACCGAGCGATTGTGCCTGGCTGCGCTGGCTGACTTCGATCCATACCGCTTCCAGGCCAAAAGCCGGATCTTTGGCGGTAATGCCATTAAGCGTGCCGAACACCTGGCCAGGGTTGATCGCCAACTCACGATCCGGGTAGATCTCGGCTTCGGCCAGGATCACGCCCATCAGGGTCAGGCGGTAGGCGCTGGGGGCCAAATCAAGGTTGTCGCGGATGTGCACGGTGGGCATCAAGAAGCCCAGGTCCTGGGACAGCTTCTTGCGCACACCCTTGATCCGCGCGAGCAGTTGGCCACCCTGGTTGCGGTCCACCAGCGGAATCAGGCGGTAGCCGACTTCCAGGCCGATCATGTCGATCGGGGTCACGTCATCCCAGCCCAGCTCCTTGGTTTCCTGGGCGCGGGCCGGGGATGGCAGCAAGTCTTGCTGGCGGGCGATTTCCTGCTGGGCCTGGACCTTGACGGCATTTTGCTTGCGCCAGAACAGGTAGGCACCACCGGCGGCCATGGCCGCCATGCTCAGGAACGACACGTGCGGCATGCCCGGCACGATGCCCATGATCGCCATGATGCCGGCGGCTACGGCCAGCGCCTTGGGCGAGGCGAACATCTGGCGGCTGATCTGCTTGCCCATGTCTTCGGAGCCCGAAGCACGGGTAACCATGATGGCTGCAGCTGTGGATAACAACAGTGATGGCAATTGCGCCACTAAACCGTCACCAATGGTCAGCAAGGCGTAGACCTTGCCCGCATCGCCGAAGGTCATGCCGTGCTGGAAGATCCCGACCGCGATGCCACCGATCAGGTTGATAAACAGGATCAACAGGCCGGCGATGGCGTCGCCGCGCACGAATTTACTCGCGCCGTCCATGGAGCCATAGAATTCGGCTTCCTGGGCGACTTCCAGGCGACGGGATTTGGCTTGGTTCTGGTCGATCAGGCCGGCGTTGAGGTCAGCGTCGATCGCCATTTGCTTGCCGGGCATGGCGTCGAGGGTAAAACGCGCGCTCACCTCGGAAATCCGCCCGGCGCCCTTGGTCACCACCACGAAGTTGATGATCATCAAAATCGCGAACACCACGATACCAACCACATAGTTACCGCCGATCACCACCTCACCAAAGGCCTGGATCACCTTACCGGCGGCGGCGTGGCCGTCCTGGCCGTGGAGCATCACCACCCGCGTGGATGCCACGTTCAGCGCCAGGCGCAGCAGGGTCGCGATCAGCAAAATGGTCGGGAATACGGCGAAATCCAGCGGCCGCAGGGCATACACGCAGACCAGCAGCACCACCACCGACAGCGCAATGTTGAAGGTGAAAAACACGTCGAGCAGGAACGGCGGCATTGGCAACATCATCATTGCCAGCATCACCAGCAACAACAACGGCACACCCAGGTTGCCCCGCGACAAATCAGTCAGGGTGCCACGGGCCGTGTTGAGCATTTGAGAGCGATCTACCACCGGTATTCCTCGTGTTCCTTGAAGCAAAGTTTTGACGCGGGAGAGCGTCCTGGAGGCGGTATTGCAAGAAGCCTTCCAACTTTGGTTTCAGGGCGACGATCGTCGAGCGGTCACCGGTTCAAATGTGGGAGCTGGATGGGGGTGTGATGATCGTTCCCACGCGCAGCAAAGGAATGCAGCCAGGGACGCTCCGCGTCCCGACTTGAGCCCGGCGCAACGGTGACGCAGAGCGTCACGGGAGGCATTCCCACGCGGGAGCGTGGGAACGATCTTCAGCGGGCTTGCTCGCGAAGGCGGTGGTTCAGTTAGAACAGTTTTGGCTGACACACCGCTTTCGCGAGCAAGCCCGCTCCCACAGCTGGATGGGGGTGTACCTGTTGTAAAGATCGTTCCCACGCTCTGCGTGGGAATGCAGCCAGGGACGCTCCGCGTCCCGACTTGAGCCTTGCGCAACGGTGACGCAGAGCGTCACAGGAGGCATTCCCACGCGGGAGCGTGGGAACGATCTTCAACCGGTTCCAGTGTGGGAGCTGGCTTGCCTGCGATTGCGGTGGGTCAGGCACTGAAGGGCCAGCCATGAGTCAGCCATCGCAGGCAAGCCAGCTCCCACAGTTGGATGGGTGTGTACCTGTTGTTACTGAGGAAATTTCCGACAAGGTTTTCGGGTTGCCCCTAGGAACCGGGCTCCCTAGTCTCCGTACACCGCTGCAAATGCAGTGGTCGGGCGTCGCGGCCCGGTTTACTACGGAGTAAAAGCACCATCTCCCTTTCAGTCGACGCTTTTTTATCGTCTACTGTGCGGCGCTATGGCGGCTGTGCGCGGGATACCTTCGGGTATGCCGGGTTGCTCCTAGACCGGTCCGCGAACCTGCGTACAGCTGCCACCTTCAATCGCGTCGCGGCGATCAGTGGCGGCTCCACTTTCGCAAGGAGCTTCACAATGATCAAACCCACCCCAAATCCCCCACCCAGCGTAATCCTCACCCTTATCGACGGCATCAGCACCGAAGACCTGCTGGTCAACCTCACCGAAACCCTGGCATCCGCCCACGCCCTGATCTGCGATTTCGCCTTTGACCTGGAGGGAACACAGCGAGAAGGTGCGCTGGGTATTGCGCAGCTGCTTGAGGTCGGCCGATTGCTGGCTGAGCGACTGCTGGATGACAGAGCGCCGTCACCAGCGACAGAACCTGCCTGAGTGATCGTTCCCACGCTCTGCGTCACTAGTGTCCGGTAAAAACCAAAGGGGGAGCTTGCTCCCCCTTGTTGTTCGCGACTGTCAGTCATAATCGGATTTTTCAGACTCGATTTTGACCCATGTTTACCAGTACCCGTTTAGCCCACCTACTCAGTGCGATCCCGCGCCAGTTCTTTCGGCAATCCACCGAAAAGCACCAGGCTGATCGCTACGTCAAACGCTGCACGAGCTGGCAATTGCTGGTGACACTGGTCAGCGGCCATATAACCCAAGCCTTAAGCCTGCGGTCCTTGGCCACTTTTTCCGAAACGCTAAGTCCGCATAGTTACCATCTTAAAGCGGGGCCCGTCGCCCGATCGACCCTGTCAGATGCTTTGAACAAGCGAAACTACCGGCCATTCCAGGATCTTTGCCAATTGCTGTTGAGCGGCATCAGCCGCCAACAGCGCAAAGAAGTCGGTGCCATGATTAGCCTGCTTGATTCCACGTCAATCACTTTGCGCGGACCTCACTTTGATGACTGGACAGCCTCCACGAAAACCCGCATCACGCAGGGCCTGAAAGTACATGTCGGACTAGATTTGGCGCAGTTGGCCCCGGTGTACGTCAACATCACTCCTGCCAACGTCAACGACCTGAGCGATGCGCTGGAAATGCCGATTCAGGTCGGCATGACGTATGTCTTTGACAAGGGATATTGCGATTACAACTGGTGGCACCAGTTGCAGACCAAAGGAGCCTTTTTCGTCACCCGCCTGAAAAAAAACGCCAATATCAAAGTGCTGCACAAGCACTCGATCGCAGCCGAGCAAAGCCCCGTCATGACCGACGAAGTCATCCTGTTCGGAAAAAAGCATCTAGGCGGCAAGCGTCTTAATGACTACCGAGAAACGCCGGCAAGACGCGTGGTGGTAGAACGCGAGGGACACGCCACGCCGTTAATCCTGGTGACCAATGACTTCGTAAGATCAGCCGAAGAAATCGCGGGATTGTATAAAGATCGCTGGAAGATCGAGCTGTTTTTCAAGTGGGTCAAGCAACATCTGAAACTCAAACGCTTCTACGCATTCTCTGAAAACGCCGTGCGTCTGCAGATTTACAGTGCCTTGATCAGCTACTTGTTATTGCACCTTTACCATCGTCGCTCAGAATTTACCGGTTCGTTGTTTGAGCTGACGGTTCGCATATCTCATGTCCTGCACGAACGGCCCGCGACGCCAGAGTTGAGGGATCGACGAAGGCAGGAGCGAGAAAAGCTGAAGGCTGCCCAAGGCAGCCTTCAGCTATGAAACATGTTTACCGGACACTAGTGACGCTCTGCGTGGGAATGCAGCCAGGGACGCTCCGCGTCCCGACTTGAGCCTTGCGCAACGGTGACGCAGAGCGTCACAGGAGGCATTCCCACGCGGGAGCGTGGGAACGATCTTCAGCGGGCTTGCTCGCGAAGGCGGTGGTTCAGTTAGAACAGTTTTGGCTGACACACCGCTTTCGCGAGCAAGCCCGCTCCCACAGCTGAATGGGGGTGTACCTGTTGTAAAGATCGTTCCCACGCTCTGCGTCACTAGTGTCCGGTAAAAACCAAAGGGGGAGCTTGCTCCCCCTTGTTGTTCGCGACTGTCAGTCATAATCGGATTTTTCAGACTCGATTTTGACCCATGTTTACCAGTACCCGTTTAGCCCACCTACTCAGTGCGATCCCGCGCCAGTTCTTTCGGCAATCCACCGAAAAGCACCAGGCTGATCGCTACGTCAAACGCTGCACGAGCTGGCAATTGCTGGTGACACTGGTCAGCGGCCATATAACCCAAGCCTTAAGCCTGCGGTCCTTGGCCACTTTTTCCGAAACGCTAAGTCCGCATAGTTACCATCTTAAAGCGGGGCCCGTCGCCCGATCGACCCTGTCAGATGCTTTGAACAAGCGAAACTACCGGCCATTCCAGGATCTTTGCCAATTGCTGTTGAGCGGCATCAGCCGCCAACAGCGCAAAGAAGTCGGTGCCATGATTAGCCTGCTTGATTCCACGTCAATCACTTTGCGCGGACCTCACTTTGATGACTGGACAGCCTCCACGAAAACCCGCATCACGCAGGGCCTGAAAGTACATGTCGGACTAGATTTGGCGCAGTTGGCCCCGGTGTACGTCAACATCACTCCTGCCAACGTCAACGACCTGAGCGATGCGCTGGAAATGCCGATTCAGGTCGGCATGACGTATGTCTTTGACAAGGGATATTGCGATTACAACTGGTGGCACCAGTTGCAGACCAAAGGAGCCTTTTTCGTCACCCGCCTGAAAAAAAACGCCAATATCAAAGTGCTGCACAAGCACTCGATCGCAGCCGAGCAAAGCCCCGTCATGACCGACGAAGTCATCCTGTTCGGAAAAAAGCATCTAGGCGGCAAGCGTCTTAATGACTACCGAGAAACGCCGGCAAGACGCGTGGTGGTAGAACGCGAGGGACATGCCACGCCGTTAATCCTGGTGACCAATGACTTCGTAAGATCAGCCGAAGAAATCGCGGGATTGTATAAAGATCGCTGGAAGATCGAGCTGTTTTTCAAGTGGGTCAAGCAACATCTGAAACTCAAACGCTTCTACGCATTCTCTGAAAACGCCGTGCGTCTGCAGATTTACAGTGCCTTGATCAGCTACTTGTTATTGCACCTTTACCATCGTCGCTCAGAATTTACCGGTTCGTTGTTTGAGCTGACGGTTCGCATATCTCATGTCCTGCACGAACGGCCCGCGACGCCAGAATTGAGGGATCGACGAAGGCAGGAGCGAGAAAAGCTGAAGGCTGCCCAAGGCAGCCTTCAGCTATGAAACATGTTTACCGGACACTAGTGACGCTCTGCGTGGGAATGCAGCCAGGGACGCTCCGCGTCCCGACTTGAGCCTTGCGCAACGGTGACGCAGAGCGTCACAGGAGGCATTCCCACGCGGGAGCGTGGGAACGATCTTCATAAGGGTTGGATGTTGGACGCTTGCTTGCCTTTGGGCCCTGTCGTTACGTCATAGCTGACTTTTTGGTTCTCTTGCAGAGATTTGAACCCAGCACTCTGAATCGCTGAAAAATGCGCAAAAAGATCCTCGCTACCATCATCTGGAGTAATAAAACCGAACCCTTTTGTTTCGTTAAACCACTTCACAGTACCCGTCGCCATAACCCTTCTCCTGACATTGCGCGCAAAAAATCCCGCTAGATAAGCCTGATACAAAACGCAAACACACCCTTTGGCCGGTGAATCCTGGCGAACTGTACCCGCTGGCCTTCTCTCCACCGGGTACACGCTGAACTCAAGCGGTCCAAACACACCGGTTCATCATCGCCATCCAACGCAATCAGCCCTTCACCGGTCTTGCGGTTATAAACCTTGATCGTCCCCGTCACCGCTTCCATCACCCTTCCCCTGCATCTCGTTACTACTTGCGTACAGTGCCTGGCACCATCAAACCGCGAGAACGCAGAGCTGACTACTGTCAGAGTTGACAGGTAGACGGGGATTAACGACCAGTGGTAGTGATTGTTTGCTGAGCAGGCGGGGGGTTATTTTTTTCGTTTGCGGGATTTGCGCGCCTTGGGCGGCGCATCGATTTCGCTGCAGGGATTGCCCGTTGCCTGAACGGGTACTGCATTGCCTTCGCGGTCGCGGGCGACAAAACCAATGCCCTTGACGGCGTCAAACCACCTGACCGTAGCCCTGTCCATGACCGCTCTCCCGAGCCGCGCATGACGGCGCACCTCGCCGCTCTATGTAACAGTGAAGGCGGTGCAATGGATACTGTCAAAGTTGACAGGTAACGCTGAACTTTAGACAGATGGCAGCGCTGGTTGTTATGCCGCCAAGGGCTCCGCCCGCCGTGCCTGCCCCGCAGCCAGTCCGGCAAGTTCGGACAAGGGAGCAACCGAAGGGGTTGCCCAAGCAGGGTGCGGAGCTTCAAGGCTGGTGTTCAAACGTTCCGATTCTCATCTACGAGGTGTCAGCGCTTGGTAGGTCGTATCAGTTTGAAGTAGTCATGGTCTTGTTCCAGAACAGCTTTGTAACCGGCGCCTGCTTTGAGGGGAATCCTTACACTTTTGAAAATGTCATCCCATTGGGCAAATGCGGCTAGCGTTTGCTCAATGTAGTCGTTCGGCTTGAGGTACTTGTAGTCTGCGCACAGCTCCTGAATCAGCCTCCGGGTTGCCTTCCCTCGACCGTTATATGCCGTTGTGTGTTCACCCCGAGCCTCCGAGAAAGTCAGGTCGTATGCCGGCGCGAGCGTCCACCTTGCTTCGTCGCCAGGCTTCTCTGGCTCACGCCCGATGAACGCGAAGTTCTTGGTGTGATCGTCGTAGTTGTGAAACAGTGCATTGAAAACCATCACCCTGGCCATTTTTTCGACCTCTGCGGCACTACGCGTCAGCATGTTTGTGAGCTTCAGTAGCCCGCTGTAGTCCATGGATGGCAGTTTGTACGCAGCGTACATAAGCGCAGAAACCGTGATCATGTGAAGCTTTTTATCGCCCTGCCGGTCAAAGCGCTTTGTTGCGAAGAAGCCCTCGCGACTACCGTCATGCATGGTCATGTTCAGGACAGTCGACTCAGCCATTTCGACACCTGCGTCCCTGGCCATCAGGTAGTAAGCATACTCAATTGCGCCGGTTTCAACCGGCTCATCTGGTGCCCTGAATTTGACCATCCAGTGATCATAGCCCGGCAGAATTGGCCCAAAAGCGGACGTTGCATGCTGCCCATCAGGAGACATTGCGACAATCGCTTTAGGGCGGGCACCACCAGGCGATCCCCCTGCAAGCCTGAGCTTGGTAAGCACTGCCGAAGTGTCTCCTGACAGGACTTCCACGGAATTCTCGAAGAGCTCTGCAAGGTTAATTGCCCCCCTCAGCTCTCCTCTTTCCGCTTTTGGATGGTACTCAAACGCTCCCATGGCTCTGTCGCCCATGTAAGCGAGCCGATCCAGGGCAGTAACTGTGTAAGCAGTTCCCTCACCGAATGTGGCATTAAGGAATCTGTCCATCAGCAGCATGCCCCAGCCGTCTGGAAGAGAGTCCGCAAAGGGGCCGTGCAATCCTTCGAACAGTTCAGGAGCACGAGCAAGCTGGGGCTTGTCGTCAAACTTCATCGTGAACGGCGACAGGTTGAAGCCTGTAGCGAGCCATACCGGGTCGTAAGTGAAAAAAATCCCAACCCCCTCCTCCCTGTACAGATCACCGACTTTCACACCGCTTTTGGTGACCTCAAGGGATTCGAAACGCTTCAGCTTCGGATAATCCTGGCGCGGTTTCATTTAGAACCCCGTTTGCGCTTTGAGTTTTTCAGCTCTGTGAGGGAGTTCGGCTGCGAAGGTTTAAACAGAGTCGTTAGCGGAGTCAGCTCATCGAGCGCGGTGGCGAGCAGAATCATCGATTCGAGAGTAATAGAACCTGCAGTCTCGAACCGCTGGATCGACGACTCCGATACCCCTGAAAGCTCTGCCAAGGTCTTCCTCGTGAGGTTTTTCGATAGCCGTAGCTTTTTTGCATTTTTCCCCACATCGCGAGCGATCTCTGCGGGGGAGCTGAGCAAATGCATGAAGGACATGGCAGGCCTCGTTTAATTTTTACTAATGGCTAAATCTGACTTATTAAGGGCATAAAATCAGCATTATTAGTCAGTTTTGACCATTATAGTGCTATTGGCGTGCGCGAGGAAAAATCATATACCTTGCTAACAGTCAGATATGACTATTTATATGGAAAAATTCGCTTTAATAGGTCAGTTATGACTAATTATATTTTCCCTGCGCACAACTCAAACTTTGGTTGTCCGTGAGGCTCCCTATCCATTGGGGTTTAGATCATGCGCCGAACGGCGCGCTGCAAGCTCGGCGCACGGGCAGGAAAAAACGCGAGGTCGGAGCCGGGCTTGCCTGCGATGGCGTCGGTGCAGGACGACTCAGGAATCGCGGCGCAGCTCCGGCGGAATCGGCAGGTCCTTGAGCGGGTCGGGCCGCTTGCCCTTGCCCGCGCGGTATTGGCGGATCTGGTACACGTAGGCCAACACCTGCGCCACGGCCAGGTACAGGCCAGCGGGGATCTCCTGGTCGAGGTCGGTGGAGTAGAAGATCGACCGCGCCAGCTCCGGCGATTCCAGCAGCAGAATGTCGTTGGCCACGGCGATTTCGCGAATCTTCAGCGCGGTAAAGTCGCTGCCCTTGGCCAGCAACATCGGCGCGCCGCCCTTCTCCGGGTCGTACTTGAGCGCCACGGCGTAGTGGGTCGGGTTGGTGATGACCACGTCGGCATCCGGCACCGCCGCCATCATCTTGCGCTGGGACATTTCGCGTTGCAGTTGGCGAATCCGCTGTTTGACCTCGGGGCGACCTTCCTGGTCCTTGTGCTCGTCACGCACTTCCTGCTTGGTCATCAGCAGTTTCTTGTGGCTTTCCCACAGCTGAATCGGCGCGTCCACGGCGGCGATGATGATCAGCCCGCAGGCCATCCACAGCGCACTCCAGCCCACCACCTGCACGCTGTGAATAATCGCGGATTCCAGCGGCTCATGGGCGATGCGCAGCAAATCGTCGATGTCGGAGGACAACACCGTCAACGCCACAAACAGGATCAGGATAAATTTCGCCAACGCCTTGAGCAGTTCCACCAGCGCCTTGGTGGAAAACATACGCTTAAGCCCAGGCCCAGGGTTCATGCGGCTGAACTTGGGCGCCATGCTGCCGGCGGCAAACAGCCAGCCACCCAAGGAAACCGGCCCGATCAGCGCCGCCAGCAACAGGGTGATAAGCACCGGCTGCACTGCCAGAATCGCGATCTTGCCCGAGTGCAACAGGTACTGGCCCATGGCGCCGGGGCTCAGCAGCACTTCGCGCGGCAGCGAAAAGTTGAGCTTCATCAACTCCATCAGGTCCAGCGCCAGGCCACCGCCGTAGATCAGCAGGCCCCCGGCACCGGCGAGCATCACCGCCAAGGTATTGAGTTCTTTGGAGCGGGCAATCTCGCCCTTTTCCCTGGAGTCCTTTTTACGTTTCTCCGTGGGGTCTTCTGTTTTGTCCTGGCCACTCTCGCTCTCGGCCATGGCTCAACGCGCCCGTGCCAGATCACGTAAAAACTGCAAGGCGTCGGTGGCCAGCGGTTGATACTGATTGAGAATGTCGGCCATGCCGATCCAGAAAATCCCCATGCCCAACACCAGGGTCAGCGGGAAACCAATCGAGAAAATGTTCAGCTGCGGCGCCGCGCGAGTCATCACGCCAAACGCGATGTTGACCACCAGCAGCGCAGTAATCGCCGGCAACACCAGCAACAACGAGGCGCCCAATACCCAACTCATGCGGCCGACCAATTCCCAGAAGTGATTGACCACCAGCCCCGAGCCCACCGGCAAGGTGGTGAAGCTTTCGGTCATGACCTCGAACACCACCAGATGGCCGTTCATCGCCAGGAAAATCAAGGTCACCAGCATGGTCAGGAACTGCCCGATCACTGCCACCGACACGCCGTTGGTAGGGTCGACCATGGACGCGAAGCCCATGCCCATCTGGATCGAGATGATTTGCCCGGCGATTACAAAGGCCTGGAAGAACAACGTCAGCGAGAAGCCCATCAGCGCGCCGATCAATATCTGCTCGGCAATCAGCAACAACGCACTGAGGTCCAGGGCATTCACCGGCGGCATCGGCGGCAAGCCGGGCACGATGACGATGGTAATGGCGAAGGCAAAATACAGGCGGATGCGCCTCGGCACCAAGGTAGTCCCGAACACCGGCATGGTCATCAGCACTGCCGTGACGCGAAACATCGGCAAAATGAAAGACGCCACCCAGGTGCTGATCTGGGTGTCGGTCAAGGCCAGCACAGATTGCATCGGTCAGCCGATCAACTGCGGAATACTGCCGTACAGCTGCAGGATGTATTCCATAAAGGTTTGCACCAGCCACGGGCCGGCGACGATCAGGGTGATCAGCATCACCAGCAAACGCGGGAGGAAGCTCAAGGTCTGTTCGTTGATCTGGGTTGCGGCCTGGAACATCGCCACCAGCAGGCCCACCAACAGGCTCGGCACCACCAGCACGGCGACCATCATGGTGGTCAGCCACAGCGCTTCACG
Source organism: Pseudomonas sp. B19125 (assembly GCF_044218855.1). Taxonomy (NCBI): domain Bacteria; kingdom Pseudomonadati; phylum Pseudomonadota; class Gammaproteobacteria; order Pseudomonadales; family Pseudomonadaceae; genus Pseudomonas; species Pseudomonas sp. B19125. The sequence continues at coordinate 2,340,190 of NZ_CP162589.1, read as the reverse complement.
GAACAGGTCGACCGCTACTTCTGGCGTCATGTCACTACACCCCGCCGAAACTGCTGGCCAGGGTGCCGATAATCAGCGCCCAGCCGTCCACCAGCACAAACAGCATGATCTTGAACGGCAACGAAATAATCAGCGGCGACAGCATCATCATGCCCATGGCCATCAGCACGCTCGCCACCACCAGGTCGATGATCAGGAACGGGATAAAGATCATGAAGCCGATCTGGAACGCGGTTTTCAATTCGGAAGTGACGAAGGCCGGCACCAGGATGGTCAGCGGCGCCTGATCCGGCGTGGCAATGTCGGTGCGCTTGGACAGGCGCATAAACAGCTCCAGGTCGCTGGAGCGGGTTTGCGACAGCATGAAGTCCTTGATCGGGCCTTGGGCTTTGTCGATCGCATCCTGGGCCGTAAGTTTCTCGGCCAGATAGGGCTGCAAGGCTTGCTGGTTCACCTTGTCGAACACTGGCGCCATGATGAAAAGCGTCAAGAACAGCGCCATGCCGGTGAGGATCTGGTTCGACGGCGTCTGCTGCAGGCCCAGGGCCTGACGCAAAATCGAGAACACGATGATGATCCGCGTAAAGCTGGTCATCAGCATGACAAACGCCGGGATAAAACTCAGCGCAGTCATGATCAGCAAAATCTGCAGGCTGACCGAGTATTCCTGCGCGCCGGCCGCGTTGGTGCCCAGGGTGATCGCCGGGATCGACAACGGGTCGGCTGCCAACGCCAGCGGCGCGGCCAGCAACAGCATGAGCGTCAATAAAACGCGCATTACTTCTTATCCTTCTGATCCTTGCCCAGCAACTCCATCAGGCGCTGGGCGAATTCCGGCGTGGCGGTCTCGGTCCTGGTCGCTTCCACCGGCGTCTTGAGTACGTGCAACGGGGTGATGCGGCCGGGCGTGATACCCAGCAGGATTTGCTCTTCGCCCACCTGCACCAGCACCAGCCGATCACGCGGGCCGAGGGCGCGCGAGCCGATCATCTCGATCACCTGGCCATTGCCCGGCCCGATGCGCTGCACGCGGCGCATCAGCCAGGCGAGCACGAAGATCAGACCGACTACCAGCAACAATCCAAGCACCAGCTGGGTCAACTGGCCGCCGATACCACTGCTGACCACAGGTGCCGCAGCCGCCACTTGGGCGACCGGCTCAGCCGCCAGGGCGCTCAATGGCAGCGCCAGGAACAGTCCCACCATCGAATACTTCATCTCAGCGCAACTTCTTGATGCGTTCGCTTGGGCTGATCACGTCCGTCAGGCGGATGCCGAACTTCTCGTTGACCACCACCACCTCGCCATGGGCGATCAGGGTGCCGTTGACCAGCACGTCCAGCGGCTCACCGGCCAGGCGGTCGAGCTCGATCACCGAACCCTGGTTGAGTTGCAGCAGGTTGCGGATGTTGATTTCGGTGCTGCCGACTTCCATGGAGATCGACACCGGAATGTCGAGAATCACATCCAGGTTCGGGCCGTCGAGGGTCACCGGGTCGTTGTTTTTCGGCACGCTGCCGAATTCTTCCATCGGCAGGCGTTTGCCGGCCGGCGCCATGGCGGCGTCGGCGGCCAGCAGCGCGTCGATGTCGTCCTGGCCGACATCGCCGGTTTCTTCCAGAGCCGCGGCCCATTCGTCAGCCAGGGCCTGGTCTTCGGCGGAAGTGTTTTCGTGTTCGGTAGCCATTACATGTCCTCGGCGCAGCAAAAATTCATCGATAGAAGGGGCAGATCAGCGACGGTTGATCGGTTCGATCACTTGCAACGCCAGGTTGCCCTTGTGGGAACCGAGCTTGACCTTGAACGACGGCACGCCATTGGCGCGCATGATCAGCTCTTCCGGCAACTCCACGGGGATCACGTCCCCCGGTTGCATGTGCAAAATATCGCGCAAACGCAGCTGGCGACGGGCCACAGTGGCGCTCAAAGGCACGTCGACGTCCAGCAGGTCTTCGCGCAGGGCCTTGACCCAGCGTTCGTCCTGGTCGTCGAGGTCGGACTGGAAACCGGCGTCGAGCATTTCGCGCACCGGCTCGATCATCGAGTACGGCATGGTCACGTGCAGGTCGCCGCCACCGCCATCAAGCTCGATGTGGAAGGTGGAGACCACAATGGCTTCGCTGGGGCCGACGATGTTGGCCATGGCCGGGTTCACTTCCGAGTTGATGTACTCGAAATTGACTTCCATGATCGCCTGCCAGGCTTCCTTCAAGTCGATGAAGGCTTGCTCCAGCACCATGCGCACCACACGCAATTCGGTAGGGGTGAATTCACGCCCTTCGATCTTGGCGTGGCGGCCGTCGCCGCCGAAGAAGTTGTCCACCAGCTTGAACACCAGCTTGGCGTCGAGGATGAACAGCGCGGTACCGCGCAACGGTTTGATCTTGACCAGGTTGAGGCTGGTGGGCACATACAGCGAATGCACGTACTCGCCGAACTTCATCACCTGCACGCCGCCTACCGCTACGTCTGCCGAGCGGCGCAGCATGTTGAACATGCTGATACGGGTGTAACGGGCGAAACGCTCATTGATCATCTCCAGGGTCGGCATGCGCCCACGGACGATGCGATCCTGGCTGGTGAGGTCATAACTTTTTACGCTGCCGGGTTCGGCAGCCATTTCGGTCTGTACCAGACCATCGTCGACGCCATGCAACAGCGCGTCGATTTCATCCTGGGACAGCAGGTCTTGCACGGCCATGTCGTGATCCTACTGCAATACGAAGTTAGTGAAGAGCGCCTGCTCGACCACGACTTTGCCGAGCTCTTTCTGGGCCACTTCCTGCACACTGGCAGTGACCTTCTGGCGCAGCATTTCCTGGCCGACCGGGGTGGCCAGGCTGTCGAAGCTCTGCCCGGAGAACAGCATCACCAGGTTGTTGCGGATCACCGGCATATGCACTTTAAGCGCATCCAGGTCCGCCTGGTTACGCGCCAGCAAGGTGATGCTCACCTGCAGGTAGCGTTGGCGACCGTTCTGATTGTAGTTGGCGACAAAGGCCGGCAGCATCGGCTCGAAGATTGCCGGTTGCTTGACGTTAGTGGCGGTTTCGGCGGCGGGAGCCGGTTTGCTCGCGCTGCTGTGCATGATGTACCACGTGCCGCCAATCGAGGCGCCAATGGCCAGGAGCAGGCCCAGCACAATCAGCAGGATCAGCTTGAGCTTGCCTTTGCCTGCGGGTGGGGTTGCTGCTGCGTCGTCACTCTTCGCCATGCCAATAATCCGTCACTATTCGGGGATTCATAGATCTACGGGAAGGCAAGAGCAAGTGTTATGCCAGAGTTGTCTGGCAGTTGGGGAGAGAACTAACACCACAAACCAAATGTGGGAGCTGGCTTGCCTGCGATAGCGGTGGGTCAGTTAATACTTCTGTAACTGATGCACCGCTATCGCAGGCAAGCCAGCTCCCACATTGACCGCGTTTTTTGGCTCAAGTCAGGCGTAGTAATCGACGGCGCTGGAGCCAACTATCGTCTGGCTCACCGGCGCGACCGCCGCTGCCACTTCAGCAGCGTCACCCGCATCGCCGCCATCACCGCGCCCACCACTGCCGCTTATGCCGCGCGCCTGGTTCTGCTGCTGTTGCTCCTGGCCCTGACCCTGCCAGCCACGCGACTGGTCGGAGACGTTGACGTCGACCTGCCCCATGCCTTGCTGGGCAAACATCTCGCGCAAACGGCCGGACTGGCTTTCCAGTGCTTCACGTACCACGGCGTGGCCGCTCATGAAGTTGACCTGGGCTTGCTGGTCGGCGGTCATATTGACCTTGATATCCAGGCGCCCCAGTTCAGCCGGTTGCAACTGAATCTCCGCCGACTTGAGGTTGGCGCTGGACAGGTACATCACGCGGTTGACCACCTCTTCGGTCCAGCCGCTCTGGTGCATGGCCAATGGCGCATTGGCCACGGGCGGCAAGGCGTTCGCGGTTTTCGGCGTGGCAGCCTGGGTCAGCGCGGCCAGGCGGTTGGCGAAATCATCCACCCGCGTGTCGCTGCCGGCGTCTTTCAAATCCTTGAGGCCACCTTCGATCAGCCCACTGAAGGCCTTGTCGCCGCCCTGGTCAGTGCTGTCTTTGGTGGCTTGCTGGTCGACCATGTTGGCAAGACCTGCGGCAAAGTTCTGCGCGGCGGTTGGCTGGTCCTGAGTGGAGGTCGGCGCGGCTTTCTGAGGCGTCTGGCTGCTGGCCGACACATGGCCGCCCTGCTCCATGGCCAAGCGCACGGCCGGCATCGAATCCAGCGGATCGGCTTCGGGGTCGAAGGCCGGTTGCTTGCCGTCATCGGTGCCTGCAAGCGGCGCCGCGACCACCGGCTGGGCCGTGTCGTCATGGGTGGCTACCGGCGCGGGCGTTGGCACCGGAACAGGCACCGGCGTAACAACGGCGACCAATGCCGGGTCGACCACCGGATCAGCCGGGGGCTGCTGCGCCACGGCCGGGTCGGCGGGCTTGTCGTCATCACTGCTGGCGCTGTCGTCAGCCTTGGCCGGCTTGGCAGGCAAGGGATTGCCGCTATCGGCAACCGCTGGCGTGCTGGCGGCAGGCTTATCGTTGTTGGCGACCGGCTTGGTGTTGGTATCCGAAGGCTTGTCACGCGAGACTTTGACCGGAGTGTCATCGGTCTTCAGCGTGGGCTTGGGGCTTTGGTTGGCAAACACTTGAGCGAAACCAGGGCCCTTGTCCCGTGGGTCCGCGGCCGCTACAGGCGGTGTGGCGGCCGGCGCTTGAGGCTTGGCCGCAGCGGCAGCCTGAAGGAGCGAATTGGGGGCGACTGGCATAGTTAAAGGTCTCCACTGCATTGGGGGTCGGGGATGCAGTATCGGGAGATAGAGCAAGAGTCGGGCCAGGTTTGGTTTTTTGACGGTAGATCCATTGTGCTCTGTGGGAGCTGGCTTGCCTGCGATGCAGACACCTCGGTGTATCAGGCAAAACCAGTCGATGCCATCGCAGGCAAGCCAGCTCCCACATTTGGCCGAGACCGGCTTGGCGACTCAATTCAAAGCTGAAAGCGCTGCCTTTCCGACTCATACAGCGGCCGCACCAACGCAAACTCATGATCAATCTGATCAACCAGCGCACCCAAGTCCGCCGACAACTCGACGGACTCCACCTCCAGCCGCTGACACAACTGCGCCAACCGCACCGCCCCAAGGTTGCCACTGCTGCCCTTGAAGCTATGGGCAATCCGGCCCAACGCCTTGGCGTCACCACGCGACTTGCGCAACGCATCGATACGCTTTTGCGAATCGTCCAGAAAGGTATCCAGCAATTTCGGATATTCGCTTTCCATCACTTCCTGCAGGCCCGTCAGCACATCAGGGTCCAGATGAATCTCAAGCACTTGTTCGCTCCTTGATCAAGAATCGGCGGATTATGCCAGAGCCCCCCAGCAAAACTCCACGCACACACTGCGCCCGCCATCGGTCCAGCGTACATCGCTGCTCAGTTGCCGTACCAGGCTCAGCCCCCGGCCAGACAAACGGTCGATATCCAGCGGCCGCGCCAGCACCTGTTCCACGTCAAACCCTGGGCCACTGTCTTCGATGCGCAGCGTCATTTTGCCGCCCGTGGCAGTCGGCACCACCTGCACATGTACCCGCACATAACCGCTGTTCAACTGCGTCAGGCGCTCATTGCGCTGGCGGTAATACTCGGCAAATCCTTGGGCATCGCGCTTGAGTCGCGAATCCAGGCCCAGCACGCCATGCTCCAGCGCATTGGAATACAACTCGGCCATCACGCTGTACAGCGCCCCGCTTTGCCCACGCAGGCCATGAATCTCCAGCAGCAATTGCAACAGGTACGGCAACGGGTTGTAGCTTTTGAGCGTTCGCGCACGAAACTCGAAGCTCACCGACCAATCCAACGGGCACGACTGGCCACTGTCGGCATACAGCGGCTCAGCCGCCCGCGACGGCTGGCCAGGCTGCAAGGTGATCTCCACCATGCTGACATCATCGCGCGCCTCACCCCGGAACGCCGCCAGGGCCTGCTCAATCTCCTCAAACAAGCGGTCAGGCTTGCGATTACTGGCAAATACCTGCTGCAAACGCGCCGCGCCAAATAACTGTTCACTGGCGTTGGCGGTATCCAGCACCCCATCGGACAACAAGAACACCCGGTCGCCCAAGGCCATGGGCCAGACTTCGGTGCTGTCATCAAACGCCTGTGCCGAAAGCACACCCAGCGGCAGGTGCCGGGATAACAAAGGCGTACGCTTGCCGGTGGCGATCTCATGCACATAGCCGTCGGGCATGCCGCCGTTCCATACCTCCACCACGCGCCGCTGGGTACTCAGGCACACCAGCGTGGCGCAGCAGAACATGTCCACCGGCAAGATGCGCTTGAGCTTGGCATTCATCTCACGCAGGGTCTGCGCCAGGCCGTAGCCCTTGGCGGTCATGCCGTAGAAGACTTCCGCCAGCGGCATGGCGCCCACCGCGGCCGGCAGGCCATGGCCGGTGAAGTCACCGAGCAGCACATGCATGTCGCCGGACGGCGTATACGCCGCCAACAACAGGTCGCCGTTGAACAGCGCATAGGGCGATTGCAGGTAACGAATGTTCGGCGCCGCATTGATGCAACCCGAATGCGCTACCTTGTCGAACACCGCCTTGGCCGCGCGTTGCTCATGCAACAGGTAATCGTGGTGCCGGGCGATCTGGTCGCGCTGGCGCAGCACCGTGGCCTGCAGGCGCCGCAGACGGTCCATGGCATTGATCTTGGCGGCCAGGATCAGCGGGTTGTAGGGTTTGGGCAGGAAATCATCGCCACCGGCATCCAGGCATTGGGCCAGGGCTTCGCTTTCGCGCAGCGAGGTGAGGAAGATGATCGGCACCAGCGCCTCACCCGCCAACTGTTTGATCCGCCGCGCCGCTTCAAAACCGTCCATCACCGGCATAAGGGCGTCCATCAACACCAATTGCGGGCGCTCGCGGGTAAACACCTCGACGGCTTGCGCGCCATTGGTGGCGGTGAGCACTTGGTGGCCCTGACGCCGAATGATGGTCGACAGCAACAGCAAATCGGCGGCGCTGTCTTCGGCGATCAGGATCGTCAGTGGTTCAAGGACCGGGGCCAAGGTGCTCAACTGATGTCGAACAGTTTGTCGAAGTTGGAGATGCCGAGGATCTTGCGCACATCGGAGTTGCTGTTGATCACCTGCACTTCAGCGTCATCGCCGCCGGCATGGTCCCGCAGCAGCAGGAGCATGCCGAGCGCCGAGCTGTCCAGATAGGTGGCTTCTTTCAGATCTACCACGTAGATGTCGGGCACCTTGTAGAACCGCTCGTAGGCATCGCGAAAGGTCTGGTGGCTTCCGAAATCGAATCGGCCTCTTACTTTAATCGTCAACTTCGTCCCATCCAGGGATACTTCTGACTCGACTGACATGTGACTGCTTCCTTGTCATTGGCAATGTGCAACAAGGTTTAGCAGCTGAACCGGATCTGGGCAACACCGAGCACTCAATGTGGGAGCTGGCTTGCCTGCGATGCAGGCGACGAGGTGTATCAGTGATACAGCGGTGATGCTATCGCAGGCAAGCCAGCTCCCACAGTAGGCAAGTGGAAACTGTTAGTACTGTGACTGGCGGGGAAGGCGCTGTGACAGCTCATCGAGCAGCTTCTGCTCACGCTTGTCCTCAATCGCCCGCGCTTCGTCGATATAACGCTGCACCAGCTTGCGCAAGCCTTCAACGCGGGCAAACGCCGCCTGCCAACTTTCACGGGCTTTATCAAGATTGTTCTGGTGCCAGGCCAGGCTCTGGCGCTGCTGGCCCACAGCGGTTTCCAACTGGTTGAGAAAGCCCTGGTAGCCCATCAACCACTGGCCGGAGACGCCCTTGCTGCCACGCTCGATCCACTGCTGCTGATATTCGCCGCGAAAGCGCTCCAGGTCGCCCAGCTTGCTTTCCGCCAGGCGCACCTGACCCTGGAAGTAACCCAGGCGTTGCACGGCGGTTTTTTCGGCCTTTTCGGCCATGTCCACCACTGGGGCCAGGCGTGAAGAACGGGTGCTGGCCATGGCTTAACCGCCCGGCGCCGGAGCGAAGATCGAGCCCAGGTGAGCTTCGCTTTCGCCCATGCTGATCTTGTCGTTGAGCCCCTGGCGCAGGTAGCTCACCAGTTGCGGTTGCAGCGCGATGGCCAGGTCGGTTTCGCGATCACCACCGGCCACGTAGGCGCCGACGCTGATCAGGTCGCGGCTCTGCTGGTAGCGCGACCACAGTTGTTTGAAGTGCTGCGCACGCGCCATGTGCTCCGGGGTGACCACCGCCGGCATCACCCGGCTGATCGAGGCTTCGATGTCGATGGCCGGGTAGTGCCCTTCCTCGGCCAGGCGCCGCGACAGCACAATGTGGCCGTCGAGCACGCCCCGCGCCGAGTCGGCAATCGGGTCTTGCTGGTCATCGCCTTCGGACAACACCGTATAGAACGCGGTGATCGAACCACCACCGGCCTCGGCATTACCGGCGCGCTCCACCAGCTTGGGCAGCTTGGCGAACACTGACGGCGGGTAACCTTTGGTGGCGGGCGGCTCGCCGATGGCCAGGGCGATTTCCCGCTGGGCCTGGGCGAAACGTGTGAGCGAGTCCATCAGCAACAGGACATTCTTGCCCTTGTCGCGAAAATATTCGGCGATACGCGTGCAGTACATGGCAGCGCGCAGGCGCATCAGCGGCGCATCATCCGCAGGCGACGCGACTACCACCGAGCGCTTGAGGCCTTCTTCACCGAGGCTGTGCTCGATGAACTCTTTCACTTCACGGCCGCGCTCGCCGATCAGCCCGACCACAATAATGTCGGCCTCGGTAAAGCGCGTCATCATGCCCAGCAACACTGACTTACCCACGCCGGTACCGGCAAACAGGCCCAGACGCTGGCCACGACCGACCGTCAATAAACCGTTGATGCTGCGAATGCCCACGTCCAGCGGCACACTAATGGGGTTGCGGTTGAGCGGGTTGATGGTCGGGCCGTCCATCGGCACCCAGTCTTCGGCCTTCATGCCGCCCTTGCCGTCGAGTGCGCGGCCGGCGCCATCGAGCACGCGGCCGAGCATGCTCATGCCCATGGGCAGGCGGCCGGTGTCGGCCAACGGCACCACGCGGGCGCCAGGGGCGATGCCCGCCAGGCTGCCGACCGGCATGAGGAAAATCTTGCTGCCGGAAAAGCCCATCACCTCGGCTTCGACCTGCACCGGGTGGTAGCTGTCGTCGTTGATCACCAGGCAGCGGCTGCCCATGGCGGCGCGCAGGCCTTCGGCTTCGAGGGTCAGGCCGACCATGCGCAGCAGGCGCCCTTCGAGGATCGGCTGGCCGGGCAACTCCGTGGCCTCGGCGTAGCCACCCAGGCGCTTGGCGAAGCTGGTGCGATCAAGGCGCATCGGTGGCGTCCAGATCAACGCTCAGGTCAGGTTCGGCGGGGTTCAACACCTGCTCATGCACCTGATCCAACAGCTTGGCCATGATCTGGCTGATGCGGGTTTCCACCGTGGCATCGATGCGGCTGTGTTCGGTTTCCACGCGGCAACCACCGGGCAACAACGCCGCGTCCTCGACGATGCGCCAGGTTTCTTCATGGCGCTCGCGCAGGGCTTTGACCTGTTCGAAATCCTGCGGGTTGATGTACAGGCGCACATTGCCCACGCCCAACGGCAGCAGCTTGAGGGCTTCGCGCATGACGCTTTCGATATGGCTGGAATCGAGCACCAGCTCGCGCTGGATGACCTGCCGGGCAATGTGCTCGACCAGGCCGACCATGGCTTTTTCGATCTGCGTATCCTGCTCGGCAATCGGGTCGAACAGCGTACCCATCAGCCGCTCAAGGCTGGCGAGTTTGACGCCGAGCGCCTCTTCGGCTTCCTGGCGTACTTTGAGGGTAGTGCTGCGAAAGCCGTCTTTTTCGCCGGCCGCAAAGCCTTCGTTGTAGGCTTCCTGGCGGATGGCTTCCAACTCTTCAAGGGTCAGTGGCTGGACTTCATCCAGTGGCACTTCTTCCATCTCTACCGGCGTTTCAACCAACGGCTCGGGCTCAGGTTCCGGCACATGTGGATCGAAGCTGGGCAGCGACCAGATGTCGAACCCGCCGACATCCCGCGCGCGAATCAGATCGCTGGGCGTCTCATCTTTGTTCGACATGGGACGCGCCTTAGATCATTTCTTCGCCGCCCTTCCCACCGAGAACGATTTCTCCGGCTTCGGCCATACGGCGGGCAATGGTGAGGATTTCTTTCTGCGCGGTTTCGACGTCGCTGACGCGCACCGGGCCTTTGGCTTCGAGGTCGTCGCGCAACAGCTCGGACGCACGCTTGGACATGTTCTTGAAAATCTTCTCTTTGACGTTTTCGTCCGAGCCTTTGAGGGCCAGCACCAGCACGTCGGAGGAGACTTCGCGCAGCAACGCCTGGATGCCACGGTCATCGACATCGGAGAGGTTGTTGAACACGAACATGAGGTCTTCGATCTGGCCGGACAGGGTGTCGTCGATCTCGCGGATCGAGTCCATCAACTGGCCTTCGACCGAGCTGTCGAGGAAGTTCATGATGTCGGCCGCACGCTTGATGCCGCCCAAGGTGGTGCGCGAAGCGTTCGAGTTGCCAGAGAACTGCTTCTCCAGAATCGTGTTGAGTTCTTTCAGGGCCGCCGGCTGCACGGTGTTCAGCGACGACACGCGCAGGATGATATCCAGGCGTACTTTATGGTCGAAGTGGCCGAGCACTTCACCGGCCTGGTCCGGGTCGAGGTAAGCGACGACGATGGCCTGGATCTGCGGGTGCTCGTAGCGGATCACGTCGGCCACCGCGCGCGGCTCCATCCACTTGAGGCTGTCCAGGCCACTGGTGTTGCCACCCAGCAGGATGCGGTCGATCAGGCCGTTGGCCTTGTCTTCGCCGAGTGCCGAGGTGAGCATCTTGCGGATATAGCTGTCGGAGCCGACGCCCAGGCTGGTCTGGTCGCCGACGATCTCGACGAACTCACTCATCACCTGCTCGACTTGCTCGCGGTGCACATTGCGCATCTGCGCCATGGCCACGCCCACGCGCTGGACCTCTTTAGGCCCCATGTGGCGCAGCACTTGGGCAGCGTCGGTTTCACCCAGGGACAGCAACAGGACTGCGGCTTTGTCGACCTTGGTGAGCTTGGCAACAGCGGCTCGATTATCACTCATCTGCGTTGATCCACTCTTTCACGACCTGGGCCACACGGCCCGGGTCTTCTGCTACCAGACTCTTGATTGCGTTCAGCTGAGCGTCATAGCCTTCGCTCGGGCTTGGCAACAGGATGCTTTGCGGGCCGCCGAGGCTGACGCGGTCGTTGGCCAGTTCGCCGTCCAGGCCGCCCATGCCACCCAACTCGACGTCGCCACCGGCCAAGGCCAGCTGTTTCTTGCCGTTGCCGGTGATGTTGTTGAGCACCGGACGCAGCACGCCGAACACCAGCACCAGAATGAACAACACACCCAGCACTTGTTTAACGATGTCCCAGAACCACGGCTGCGTGTAGAACGCAGGGTCGGCGATCACTTCGGCGCGCTCGGCGGAGAACGGCATGTTGATCACGCTGACGCTGTCACCCCGGCTGGCGTCGAAGCCGACGGCGTCCTGCACCAGGCGCGTGAAACGGGCCAATTCATCAGTGCTCCACGGCGCACGGGTGACGGCACCGTCAGCCGGGTTGACCTTGACCTGATCATCGACCACCACCGACACCGACAGGCGATTGATCTTGCCCTGCTGCTGTTTGGTGTGGCTGATGGAACGGTCGAGTTCGAAGTTCTTGGTCGACTGGTTACGCTTGTCCGCCGGGTACGGTGCGAGCATTGGCTGGCCGGTGGCCGGGTCCATGATCTGCTGGCCGTTGGCGTCCAACAATGGCTGCCCAGGCTGGATCGCGCCAGCCGTAGCGGCCGCGCCACCGGTGGTTTGTGGTGCAGTCGCCGGAGCCGGTGGCTGGTTGCTGAGGGCACCCGGCACACCTTGCGGGCCATTGCTGGCGGTGCGTTGTTCGCTGGTGGACTGCTCGCTGCGCAGCGCCGGTTGGTCGGGGTTGAACTGTTCGGAGGTCGACTCGACCGCGCTGAAATCTACGTCGGCGGACACTTCAGCCTTGTAGCGATCGTTGCCCAACACCGGTTGCAGGATGTTGTGCACGCGTTGGGTCAGCATGCTTTCCATGCGACGGCTGTAGTCGAACTGCTTGCCGGCCTGGGTCAGCGCGGAGTTCTCGGCCTGGTCAGACAGCAGGTTGCCCTTCTGGTCGACCACGGTGATTTGCGACTTGCTCAATTCGGGAACGCTGGTGGCCACCAGGTTGATGATCGCCAGTACCTGGCCAGGCTCCAGGGAGCGGCCGGAAAACAGTTCAACCAACACCGAAGCACTGGGCTTGCGTTCGTCACGCACGAACACCGAGCTTTTCGGGATCGCCAGGTGCACGCGGGCGCCCTTGACGTTGTTCAGGCTGCTGATGGTGCGCGCCAGCTCGCCTTCCAGGCCACGCCGATAACGGGTGGCTTCCATGAACTGGCTGGTGCCCAGGCCCTGGTCCTTGTCGAGGATTTCAAAACCGATATTGCTGTCAGACGGCGTTACGCCGGCTGCAGCCAGCTTCATGCGCGCACGGGCCACGTCATCAGCCTTGACCAGCAAGGCGCCGGAGTTGGGCTCCACGGTGTAGGCGATGTCGGCGGCGGCCAGGGTTTCCATGATCTGCTTGGAATCCATGCCGGCCAGGCTGCCGTACAGCGGGCGGTAATCAGGTTGTTGCGACCACAACACCACGGCAAAACCAATCGCCACACTGGCGGCCAGGCCGACCATCAGGCCCACCTGACGCAGCATGGTCATTTCCGAGAGGTTTTCCAGGAACGACAGGCCAAACAGCGGCGGCTTGCCGTCTGCCTTGGCGGGTACGTTGTCGGAGACTGCTTCTGCCATGACTTAAATCTCGTCCTTAAACCGGCATCTGCATGATGTCTTGATAAGCCTGAACCAGCTTGTTACGCACTTGGGTCAAGGCTTGAAAGGAAACGCTGGCCTTTTGCGAGGCGACCATCACATCGGTGAGGTCCACGCCGCTCTTGCCGATCTCGAAGGCGGTGGACAACTGACTGGAGGCTTGCTGGGTGTCGCTGACTTTGTTGATTGCCTGACCGAGCATGTCGGCAAAACTGCTTTGGCCCAATTCCGGCGCTGGCGCGACGGATTTCGGTTGAGCCATGGCATCCATTTGCATGGAGCGCATATCCAACATCAACCGATTGAACTCAATACCCTGGCTCATGACCTTCTCTCTCCGACGACCCGCAATTTTTTGACACTACGCAGCGGTTACTACGGGTGGTAGCAACAAGGGTGCCAGCTCCGTGGCAATTCGTAAGAAAAGGCGACAAACCCTGTCAGCCCAAGAATTTTTCAGGTGGCGAAAAGGTAGGCTTCCACGTCCATCCCGGCGTCGCGCATCTGCGCCAGCTTGTAGCGCAGGGTGCGCGGGCTGATGCCCAGGCGCTCAGCGGCCTCTTTGCGGCGGCCGCGCTCGGCACGCAAGGTGTCGATGATCATCTGGAATTCGCGGCGGCGCAGGTCGTCGCCCAGGGCACCGCCGGACTCGGTTTCGGCAGCCGCCACAGGTGCGGGCGCCAGGCTCGGCAACGGCGCGCTGCCATTGCCCATGGCCAGGCAGAAGTCTTGCGGCTGGATCAAGCCGCCCTGCTGCAAAATCAGCGCGCGCTGGATGGCGTTGTCCAATTCGCGCACGTTGCCGGGCCATGGGTAGCTGATCAGGCAAGCCTGGGCCTCAGCCGACAACCGCGCCTGGGCGTGCTTCATTTTTTTGACGTGGTTGTTCAGCAGGCGCTCGGCCAGCGGGATGATATCCGCCGGGCGCTCGCGCAACGGGCGCCAGGCCAGCGGGAATACGGATAGCCGGTAGAACAGGTCTTCACGAAAGCGCCCCGCCGCCACTTCGCCCGCGAGGTCGCGGTTGGTGGTGGCAACCACGCGGATATCCAGCTGGATCGGCTTGCGTGCGCCCACACGCTCAACCTCACGCTCCTGCAATACCCGCAGCAGCTTGGCTTGCAGGCCCAGGGGCATTTCCGAGATTTCGTCGAGCAGGATGGTGCCGCCGTCGGCCTGTTCGAACTTGCCGGCCTGGGCCGCGATGGCGCCGGTGAACGAGCCTTTTTCATGGCCGAACAAGGTGGCTTCAAGCATGTTGTCGGGGATGGCCGCACAGTTGATCGCGATAAAGGGTTGTTTGGCGCGGCTCGATTGCTGGTGGATATACCGCGCCAGCACTTCTTTACCGGTGCCGGACTCGCCGGAGATCAGCACGGTGGAATCGCTACGCGCCACACGCGCTGCCAGTTCCAGCAACTGTGCGCTGGCCGGCTCAAAGGCAATAGGGCCTTCGCCTTCAGCATTCGAAACAACGCCGAGTGCATGCCGGGCAACCAGCTCGATCAGGGCTTTGGGTTCAAAGGGTTTGACCAGGTAATCCGCCGCGCCCTGGCGCATGGCGTCCACCGCCCGCTCCACGGCGCCATGGGCGGTCATCAGCAACACCGGCAGTTGTGGCTGGCGCGCGCGCAGCAGGCCGAGCAACTGGTGGCCGTCCATGCCGGGCATGTTGACGTCACTGACCACCAGGCTGAAAGACTCCTGCTCGACCGCCTCCAAGGCTTCCTCGGCAGAACCGACCGCCCGGTAGTCATGGCCCGCCAACAGCAGCGTGTCAGCCAATGCTTCACGCAGGGCGCGATCGTCTTCGACCAATAAAACCTTGATAGCCATAGTCCTTTTACTCCGCGCTTACCGTGCTGGAAAACAGCGGCAAGGTCATCAATGCACAGGTGCCACGCCCCAACCGGGAGTGCAGCTGCAATTCTCCCTGATGCGCGCGTGCCACGGCCTTGACCACGGTCAGGCCGAGGCCGGTGCCGTTGGTCTTGGTGGTAAAAAACGGTTCGCCCAGGCGTTGCAGCACACGCGGCTCAATGCCGCTGCCGCTGTCGCTGATACACAGGCGCAGGGTTTGCTCGCGGGTGTACAGGTGCACCTTGAGCCGCGCCCCGGGCAGGCTTGCCTGGGTGGCGTTTTCGATCAGGTTGAGCAAAGCGCCGACCAGGGTGTCGCGGTTGCACAGCAACTCGCCCTGGTGGCTGTCGCACTGCCAACGCACCTGGGCGTCCTGGATATGGGTGGCCGCCGCCGCTTGCAGCGACTGCATCAACATAGCGGGCGTAACGCGGTCGGTCAGCGGCAATTCGCCGCGGGCAAACACCAGCATGTCGCGTACCTGGTGCTCCAACTCGTGCAGACGCTCTTTGAGGCGGCCAGCAAAACGTTGGTGGGTGGCGGCCGGCAATTGCTCATCAGTCAAATGACTGGCGTAGATCAGCGCCGCCGACAACGGCGTGCGGATCTGATGCGCCAAAGACGCGACCATCCGCCCCAACGATGACAAGCGCTCATGGCGCGCCAGCTGGTCTTGCAGGTGACGGGTTTCCGTCAGGTCGTTAAGCAGCACCAGTTGGCCGGGCTCGGCGTCCAGGGAACGGGTGGCGATGGACAAACGCCGGCCGTCCTTGAGGGAGATTTCGTGGCCGTCGTCTTCACGTGGGGCGAAGCAACGGGCGATGACTTCGCGCCACAACTCGCCTTCCAGCGGCAGGCCGAGCATGTCGACGGCAGCCGGGTTGGCTTCACGCACGCGGCCCTGATCATCAATGACGATCACGCCACCGGGCAGCAGCGACAGCAGGTTTTGCAGACGGTTGGCCAGGCGCTCTTTCTCGGCCAGCTCTTGCATGCGCTGGGCACTGACCACCGCCAGCTCGCCTTTAAGCTCGGAAACCCGCGCCTCCAGCAAGCTGTAAGAGTCAGTCAGTTGGCTCGACATCTGGCTGAACTGCGAGAACGCCTGCTCAAGACCCTGCCGGGTAAGCGGCTCTGCAGACGGAACGAGCCCCGGGATAGCAGGGGCTGTAGAAAGTTGGGCGGCGTGGGGCATCATGCTCTCTCGCTTGGCTGACCGTCAGTTAAACGGAACGTTGCGAGGGCTATAGCAATACCCGTGCCGAAAAAAAACTACTGATATTTCAGTAGCTTAAAAAACAGGCGTCAATCATCCGCCTGTTCATCACCTTCCCGGCGGCTCATACCGTACTTGCGCATCTTCTCAACCAAGGTGGTTCGACGGATACGCAAGCGCTCGGCGGCACGGGCGACAATGCCGTTGGCATCGTCCAGCGCCTGCTGGATCAGGCCTTGTTCGAGGCTACCGAGGTAGTCCTTCAAGTCCAGGCCTTCGGGCGGCAGCATGGCGGTGGAGCCGAAGTCCGGCGTGTGGCCGTTGATGGCTACGCGTTCTTCCAGGTCGGTGCGCAGGCTGTCGACCAGTTGTTCGTCTTCGTCGTCGACGTAGCGAAATTTCTTCGGCAACTCGACCACGCCGATCACACCGTAGGGGTGCATGATCGCCATGCGCTCCACCAGGTTGGCCAACTCACGCACGTTGCCCGGCCAGCCGTGGCGGCACAGGGACATGATCGCCGCGGAGTTGAAGCGAATCGAACCGCGCTTTTCGTGCTCCATGCGCGAGATCAACTCGTTCATCAGCAACGGGATGTCTTCCACGCGTTCGCGCAGCGGGGCCATCTCGATGGGGAATACGTTGAGGCGGTAGTACAGGTCTTCGCGGAAGCTGCCGACCTCGATCATGCTTTCGAGGTTCTTGTGGGTGGCCGCGATGATGCGCACGTCGACGCTTTGGGTCTTGTTGCTACCCACGCGCTCGAAGGTGCGCTCCTGCAACACGCGCAACAGCTTGACCTGCATCGGCAGCGGCATGTCGCCGATTTCGTCGAGGAACAAGGTGCCGCCGTTGGCCAGCTCAAAACGCCCGGCACGGCTGGTGATCGCCCCGGTAAAGGCGCCCTTCTCGTGGCCGAACAGTTCGCTTTCGAGCAGCTCTGCCGGGATCGCCCCGCAGTTGACCGGCACGAAAGGCCCGTCGCGGCGCTTGGAGTGGTAGTGCAGGTTGCGGGCGACCACTTCCTTGCCGGTGCCGGATTCGCCAAGGATCAGCACGCTGGCGTCGGTGTCGGCGACTTGCTGCATCATCTGGCGCACGTGCTGGATCGCACGGCTGGTGCCGACGAGGCTGCGGAACAGGTTGGGTTCACGGTGACGGCCGCGCTCGCGGGCCTGGTCGTACATCTCGCGATAGACCTGGGCACGGTGCAGCGAATCGAGCAATTTGCTGTAGCTGGGCGGCATTTCCAGGGTTGAAAGCACGCGGCGGCGCTGGTCTTCCGGCAGGTCCACGGAAGAAATATCGCCCATCAGCAACACCGGAAGGAACTCATCCCAGGTCGACAGTGTCTTTAACAGGCCCAAAATGGCGCCAGGAGCATTTACCGTCCCGATCAGCACACAGATAACTTCACGGCTCGACGACAAAGAGCTGACCGCCTGCTGCCAGTCATGGCTGCCGCAGGGTAAATTTTCTTCACCGAGAAAATTTAAAATCACCGCTAAATCGCGGCGGCGGACGCTATCGTCATCAATCAGCAGAATTTTGGTTTCACGCCACATGCAATAGCAACTTCCCTAGTAAAACTTCCTGCCCCAGAGTGAGGGCAATCGAGACGCCTGTAGGACTTCATACCTTACTGACGCCTGAAATCTGAAAACAGCACTAGTTAAGTCAAAAATACGAGCACAGTCAAATATATGACGCGCTGTTCGGATTAACTGAGCCAGTTCAGCCGAACAGATGGTAAACCTTTGACGCACTTTGCGCGCGGTTGATCTGCGACATCTCTTCGAAAATCGCCTGGCGCTCGCCGGTCGTGACCTCCAGCAACTGCTGATACACCGCCAGCAAACTCTCCAGCTTCTCCCGCAGCGCATCCTCGTCCACCGGCGCGTTATTGAGCGCCTCGTCGATGACCGCGCGGCACCCCATGTCCAGTTCGCCGATGGCGTCCCAGTTACGTTGCGCCAATGCGTCGACCAAGGCTTCGCGGGTCTCGTCAATCCGTTGCAGGGCGTGGCTCATGACATCATCCTCAGGCCAAAGGCCTACAGTGTTGCAATACCGTCCCAGCCTTCCTTGAGCGTAATCATCAAGCCGGCCACTTCGTCAATCATGCTGACATCGCTCTTGCTGTTGGCTTCAAGCAAACGCGTGGTCATGTAGGCATACAGGTTATCGAGTTGCTGCAACGCGGCCGGATCATCGGTTTTTTCCGGGTTCAGGCCATCACGCAGGCCGATCAGGATGTCGATCGCCTTGCCCAGCAGCAAACCCTTCTGCGCGATATCACCACGAGCCATGGCGCCCTTGGCCTGAGCCATGCGGTCCAGCGCGCCTTCCATCAGCATCTGCACCAGACGGTGTGGGCTGGCTTCGGAGACCTGGGCATGGGAATTGACCTTCTGGTATTGGCGAAGGGCTCTCATGGGATTCATGTTTCTACCTCGTGACAGGCAACAGCTAAATTAGGATGGGCTCTGACTAATATGTCGACGGGATGACAAAAAACTTTAATCCGGCGATCTGCTCAAGGCCGTGCCCGGTGCAGGAGCACCGGGCGGCGCCAGCCGGAATCAACTGTCCGAATTCGACTTGTTCAGCGCGTTGAGCGTGGTCATGACACTGGAGCGCTGGCTGGTGAGCTGGGCGACCAGGTTGTTCATGGTGGTGTACTTGGCGGTCAGGCTGGTCTTGAGGGCAGCCATACGCGCGGTCAGGGTGTCCTGCTGGTTTTGCAGGTCCTTGAGGTTGTTCGACAGCGTGGTCGAACGGGTAGCCAGTACACCGGTGTTGCTCAGGGCAAAGCTGTCGGTCGCGGTTTTCATGCGGGCGAGCAGGCCTTTGTCACCGTTGAAGATACCGCCGATATCGGTGGGGTTGGTGGCGACGGCCGCGCTGAAGATTTTGTCGTCAATGCTCAGCTTGCCGGTGGTCTGATCGGTGTTTACACCAAACTGAGCCAGGGACTTCAACGTACCCGAGCCGCCCAACGCGTTCAGCTCGCTACGCAGCGCCTGCTGCAGGGAGCGCATGGTGGCATCGCCGGTCAGCGCAGAAGGCGTGGTCGAGCCGTCGGCATTGGTGGTGACTTTGGTTTCGGTGCCGATCGCGGTCATCAAGGCGTTATAAGTGTCGACGAAGCCTTTAACCGAACTTTTGAGGGTGTCGTTGCTGCGGGTGACCGTGATGGTCGAGGCGATACGCTTGGACGGGTCGGTGACACCAGTTGGCAACGGCGACACAGCCGTCAGCTTGATGCTCACACCACTGATTGCTTCAGTCAGGGTATTGCTCTTGGACTCTTGTGAAGTACCGTCAATGGTGTACTTCGCGTTTTGCGGTGGGTCACCCACCACCGCGGCCCCAGCTTGCAGGCCAGAGTTACCGCCCAAGGTAATGTCGGTACCAGCGCCGGTATTGGTCGAGGTCACGACCAGACGTGAACCGGTGGAGTCAGTCAGGATGTTGGCACTCAGGCCCGCGCTGCTGTACTGCGCGTTGATCGAGTCACGCACCTGCTGCAAGGTTGCGCCCGGTGGAACACTCACCCCGTAACTCTGACCAGACTGGGAAATTTCCAGGGTCGTAGCGGCAGTGCCGGCATTGACGACAGTCTTGGCCCCGCCTGGGTAATTTTGGGTAGCGATCTTCGAGGCAGTCGCCAACTGGTTGACCACCAGCTGATAACTGCCGGCCGAAGCACCAGCGCCCAAAGTGACCGTGGACACGTTGGCATCCGAGGTGGTCGCCGTCAGGCCACCAATACTGGCGTCCTTGGCCATGTTATCCATGGCGCCACGAAACGCATCCAATGCCGCTTGAATCTTGCCGATCGAGGACAGTTGGGCGGTCTGCGTCTGCGTCTGTTTGTTGATCTGCGACTGCTTGGGCGCTTGTTCAGCGTTCACCAAGGCCGTAACGATCGACTCGGTATTAATCCCCGTAACCGGGCCGCTTACCGTGATATCACCCATGACACTTCTCCTGATCGGGGCTGGCGCTTTATTGACGGACGACGCCTCAAGCAGCTACAGCAACAAAATTCATGCCAGCTCAGACTTTCGCGTCAAACAACACGTTGCTGGCGTCGTGAAGGCTTTGTGCGAGTTTCAATGCAGTTTCCGACGGGATCTGACGAATGACTTCGCCACTGTCGGTTGCAATCACCTTGACCACCACCTGATGGGTGGAGTCATCGATGGAAAATTCCAGGTTGCGCTGGGCAGCCTGAACGAAGTTGCGAATATCCGTAACGGCCTGTTCGAGGTCGGACGGTTTCGAGTCTTGCTGGGGTTGAACCGTGGCCAGCGCGGGGTCTACCTTGGTTTTCTGCAGGCCGTTGTTCACGGGGGCAGGCGCGCTCTGCGGCGCCACTGCCGGATAAGACAGGTTCAGCTTCACACTCATGTCCATGTCCAATCTCCTCATCACGCAAAAGACGAAAGGGCACGTAAACGCGCCCTTCCGTCATTCATCTGCCGATGGCTATTACTGAAGCAGCTTCAGTACAGCGGATGGCAGTTGGTTGGCCTGGGACAGGATCGCAGTGGAAGCCTGTTGCAGGGTTTGTTGCTTGGTCAGCTGAGCAGTTTCAGCAGCGTAGTCAACGTCCTGGATCTGACCGCGAGCGGCGCTGGAGTTGTCGGCAATGCTCTGCAGGTTGGCAACGGTGTTGTCGAAACGGTTCTGAACAGCACCCAGGCCGGCACGCTGGGAGTCGATGTCGGAGATCGCTTGAGTGATCACGTCGATCGAGTTCTGTGCGTTGGCAGCAGTGGTGATGTCAGTGTTGTTAACGGTGGTTTTGGTGGAGTTGGCAGCAGTACCAGCGGCTGCGAACAGACCGGTCACACCTGCACCGCTCAGCGAGTAGCTGCTGGAGGAGTTCAGGGAAACAGCACCAGTAGCGATGATCGCGGTGTTAGCCAGAGCAACGGCAGTACCGGCGGTACCAGTACCGTCCAGGGTAGCAACCTTGACACCTGCGATAGCACCGGCGTCACCAGCGTTGAAGGTCAGGTTCTCACCGGTGTCGGACTTGACCGACAAGGCTTGGGTGGTCGAATCGTAGTTGACGCTGATGCCCAGCTTGGCAGCGTTGGACTTCAGTTGGTCAGCCAGGTCGGAAGTGCTGGTCACACCAGTGAACTGCACTGCAGTACCGCTGCCCACTTGCAGGGTGAAGTTGGCGCTGGCCGGAGTAGCAGCAGCAATGGCAGTGGCGTCAACGGTGAACTGTGCAGTGGTGCTGGCAGTAGCAGCCAGGCCGCCTACAGCGCCGTTCATCTGAGCAGCGATCTGCTTGGCGGAAGCGCCGGCAGCGATGGTCAGGGCCTTGGACTGGCCACCACCGGTAACGGTGATTGCGCCGCCGGCAACGCCTGTTGCACTTGGAGCAACGCCTTGGCTTTTCAGCTGCTGCGAACCAATGTTGTTGGCTGCAACGTTACCGATGCTCATGTCGATGGTCTGGTTGGCGTTGGCGCCGACCTGGAACGACGTAGTACCGAAAGAACCGTCCAGCAGGTTCTTGCCACCGAAGGTGGTGGTGGTAGCGATACGGGTCAATTCAGCAGTCAGGGCTGCGTATTGAGCCTGGTTCGACTTACGGTCTTCAGCGCTTGGCGAGCCGTTAGCGGATTGCAGTGCCAGGGTACGCATGCTTTGCAGGATGTTGGTGGACTGCTGCATTGCGCCTTCAGCGGTCTGAGCAATCGAGCTGCCGTCGTTGGCGTTTTTGATTGCAACGCCCAGGCCGTTGATCTGGCTGGTCAGACGGTTGGAGATTTGCAGGCCGGCCGCATCGTCTTTGGCGCTGTTGATACGCAGGCCGGAGGACAGACGCTGCATGGAGGTTTGCAGGGCGCCGGAAGCCTTGTTCAGGTTGTTCTGAACGGTCAACGAAGCAAGGTTGGTGTTTACTGTTAAAGCCATGACGAAATCCTCGTGGGTGGTGTACTGCGGCTTCCGGCCCTGGCAACCGCCGGGTGTGGCCTAGAGAACCTTCGTAATAGTTATCGTCGTGAAAGCAGGTTGCTTGAGGACTTTTTTGATTTTTTTTACTAGCACGGGGCCACCCTTTGTAATTCAAGGGCTTAAAGCGGCTGAAAAGTCCTGAATTCATGGGCCGCTGACATCTTGGGGCTGCTGCGCAGCCCAACGCGGGGCAAGCCCGCTCGCCACAATAAAAAACGCCCAGGCTTTTTGAGCCTGGGCGTTTTTGTGCGCAGCCTATTAGAGCGTTACGGGCGATAGAGAATCGCCGAGCCCCACGACAGGCCCACGCCGAAACCGCTGATGGCAACGCGCTTCCAGTCGGCGTCCATCATGTGCTTTTCCAGCAGCAACGGAATGCTCGACGACACGGTGTTGCCGGTCTCGACCATGTCCTTGATGAACTTCTCTACCGGGGCCTCTTCGAAACGCCGGGCAACCGCGTCGACAATCGCCGCACTGCCCTGGTGGATGCAGAATGCGTCGATTTCGTCAGCTTTGAGGTCCGACTCATTGAGCAGCTCGTGCAAATGTGCCGGCACCTTGAGCAAGGCAAAGTTGAACACCTGGCGGCCGTTCATGAAAAACACGCCATCACTTACCTTCAAATGCGGCGCGCCGGAACCGTCGGTGCCGAACTTGGACTTGCCCAGCAACCACGGCGCGTCTTCACCCATCCAGGTGGCGGTGGCGGCATCGCCGAACAGCATGGTGGTGTTGCGATCTTCCGGGTCGACGATCTTCGAATACGGGTCGGCGGTGATCAACAGGCCATTTTTCAGGCCGGTGGCTTCCATGAAGCCCTTCATCGCATAGATGCCGTAGACGTAGCCCGAGCAGCCCAGGGAAATATCAAACGCAGCCACGTGGGTGGGCAGGCCCAGCTTGTCCTGGACGATGGCGGCGGTGTGGGGCAAACCCTCTTCGTCGCCGTTTTGCGTCACAACGATTAGCGCGTCGATGGATTCGCGCTTCAAATCCGGGTTGGCCGCAAACAAGGCGTTGACTGCCTCGACACACAGATCAGAGGTTTCCTGCGCAGCATCCTTGCGCGGCAGGAACGCCGAACCGATCTTGCCGATGATGAAATCTTCATCCTTGGCGAATTTGGCGCCCTGGGCGTAGTTATCAACCCCGTCTGCCGGCACGTAACTGGCGATGCTTTTTATGCCAATCATTGTGGCTTCCCAATACTAAATAGCTGGATAACACCCCTCGGGCTTGGCCGGGAGCGCTGACAATAAAGGGGATAACCCCATGAAAATATCGCTGAAAGCCGCCGCGTAAAGACTCGCAAGCGACTTATCCTTTTCACACGATACAGTGAAGATGCCCTTTATGACTCACAGGTCACTCAATTTTGTGCGCTTTATGCAAAACCCGGCAACATTCACGGCACCAGAAACGACAACGGCCCACCCTGTTGCCAGGGTGGGCCGTGTGTAGGACTGCCGATTACATGCGGCTGAACAGGCTCAACTGGGAGATTTTCACAAAGGCCAGTTGCGAGGCTTGCAGCATGGTTTGCTGCAAGGTCAGGTCAATGGCGGCCTGCCCCATATCGACGTTGGCCAATGAGGACATGGTCGATGTGTTGGCCAGGCCCAGGCTGGTGTTTTCCTGGCCTTGGATATCCAGGGCATTCTGGCGCGCACCGATGGAGCCGCGCACCTGGTTGATCTGTGCGTCGGCATTCGACAGGTTGCCGATGGTGGTGTTAAGCACATCCTTGAGCTTGTTCATAGCCACCGGGTCGCCATCGGCCGGGGTCTCCAGCGCCTTGCGCAGCTGGCCCAAGGTATCCAGGGCGTTCATGTTCTTGTTGCTGGTGGCACTGAGCGAAAACTGATCACCGGCCCCCGGCGTACCGCTTACATCGAAAGTTACCCCGGCGGCGGTGATCGATGTCGCGCCGGTGGCCATGGTACCTGTGGCAATCGATTTGCTGTCGGCCGTATAGGGCTGGGCATAAACCTCGTAGGCATTGCCGCTGGTGAACTTGATCACCGCCCCCGAGTTGGGAAAGGTACTGGCGTAGGCCGCCTGATCCGTGACGCGGCCACCGGTCAGCTGCGCCGTGGACGGATTGCTCGCCGTACGCGAACTGCTGAAGGTGTCCGGCTTGCTTTCCAGCGTAAACGCCTTGCCCGCCACCAACGCATCAGACGGCGCACCCGTGGCAACATCCGGCCCCAGGTTCAGGCTGATATCGAACTTCACGCCGCGCAGGTTAACGCTGGAAGCGCCTTCCTTGGTGGCATCAAAGGTGCCGTTACCGGTGATCTCCGAGGTAACGTCATTGCCGTCCTTGTCGGTCACGCTGTACTGGGTGCTGCTGGCGAAGGTCAGCTTATACGGCTGGCCGTCGGCAAAACTCTTGGTGTACGCGGTGCCGGACGTGACCAGGCCTGCCGAGATCGCGACTTTGCCGTCATTCACAGCCGGTGGCAAAATCGAGGTCTGCGTGCGACCGGTATTGGAGGAGCTCTCCAGCAGGGTCTTGCCGGTATCACCCATGGCGACCGTCAGGTTGCTCGAGACCTGCAGGCTCAGCGGTGTTTCGTCGCCCTGATAAGTGTAGGTACCATCGTTATTGCGACTGTAGGGCGGCGTATCGGTCTTGGCCCCAGAGAACATGTAGTTGCCACTGGAATCCTTGGAGTTGAGCAGGCCCAACACATGGTCCTCAAGCGCACCGACCTGGGCGGCAATCGCCTTGCGATCATCATTGCTGAGCTTAAGGTTACCGGCCTGCAACGCCAGACCGCTGGCGGTTTGCATAGCCAGGCTGATGCTGGCAAGCACGCTTTCTTCATTATTCAGCGAGTTCTGCAAAGTCGTAATGTTGCCGTTGTACTGCCCCAGCATGTCTTTCTGCTGCTGCAACATCAGCAATTGGGCGGCAGCCACCGGGTCATCGGACGCGGTTTGCACACGCACACCGGAACTCGCCTGGTCCTGGGCCTTCACCACACCCGAATAGTTGTCCTGATACTTGCTGGAGCTGGTGTCGAAATACTGCTGTGTAGAGATACGCATCGTTCCAGACTCCTTTAAAGGGCGTTGATCAGTGTGCTGAAGGTTTCCTGCGCAGCCTTGATGATCTGCGACGACGCGGTGTAGTACTGCTGGAACTTGATCATGTCGCCCGCTTCCTCATCCAGGTTGACCTGGGACACCGAGTTGCTGGCCGCCTTGTTCGCCGCCAGCAAGGCGCCGGTGGCGGTGCTGTCGGTGTTGGCCTGGGCGGCCTTGGAGCCAACCTGGGACACCAGCCGGCTGTTGGCACTGACCAGGCTGACACCCGCATTCCCGTCCACCGCACCCACCGTGGCCTTGGTCTGCAACCCCAGCAGTTCCTGGGCGTTACGGCCATCGGAGGTGGCGCCGCTGTTGAACGAAAAGGTGGTGCTGTCGCCGTTGGCCGGCGAACCGGACACGGTGGTGTCAAAGCTGAAGCTTTTGCCGGGGATCAACGCACCGCCGGCATCACGCATCGGCACGTTCACACTGATCTTGTTGCCCTGGCCCGGAATGATGGTGCCGGTGCCGATCGGGTTGCCCTGGGCATCACTGATCGCATAGGACTGGGTGCCGTCCGCCGCCGGCTTGCCGAACACCATTTTCACCGGCATCGAGTTTTCGATCCCGGTGCGCAATTGCGCAGTCGCGGCGCCGCCGTCGATATCGATCGGCACGGTCAAGGTCGGCTGGGTGAACGTACCGGTGCCGGTATTGGTCTTGCTGGCATTGCCGGCCAAGGGCGCGGCGAAGGCGAGTTTGTTCGGGTCTTTGAGGTCGACACTGATGCCGCTGGCGCCATTGGCCGTCGGGCTGACCTTGAAGCTGTCGCCGGCCGCCACCGGTCCCTTGCCGTTCAAGGCCAGGGTGAAGCCGTCAATCACCGGCGGTGGCGTGGTGGTGGTGTCGAACGAGCCCATGGCTTTGCCGTCGGAGCGCACCACGTTGTATTGATTGCCGCTGGTGAAGGTCACCTTGTAGTCGAAGGTCGACAGCTTGCTGCTGTCGGCAATCGTCACGTTCAGGTTGCCCGAGCCTGCACTGTTACCGGCGGCCGCCTGGCTACGCTGGGAAATCGCCGCAGCGCTGTTGATGTCGCCAAACAGCGAGGAGCCGAAATCGCTGTTCAGGTCCAGGCCCTGGCCCAACTGGCTGTTAACGCTGTCGGCCGTGGCAATGGCGATGCGTCCCAGGTCGTTGATGGCGGGCATCAGCGCATCACTGCGATAACGCAACAGGCCGCCAATGCTGCCGCCACTGACCACATTGCCGATGTCCATCGGCGTGTCGCCCATGTTCAGCTGAATGGTGTACTGGCTGTTGTCGTTCTTGCTCGGCACCGCCGAAATGGTATTGGCAACGCTGCCTTCTACCAGCGATTGGCCGGTGCCGGTGGTGATGCTGAACTGGCCGTTCTTTTCGGTGGCCGTCACGCCGATCAGCTCATTGAGCGAACGCACCGCCTCATTGCGCGCATCCAGCAGGTTGGCCGGCGCACTGGTCGAAGAACCCTGGGCCGTGGCAATTTGGCTGTTGAGCGAGGCAATCGACGAAGTCAGTTTGTTGACCTGGTCACTCATGGTCTGCAACTGACCGTTGATGCTTTCTTTCTGCTGGGTCAACTGCGTGGAAATCGCGTTGAAGCGGTTGCTCAACGTTTGGGCGTTGGTGATCAGCAACTGCCGCGCGGACACGTCGCTGGGCGTGGCCGCGGCGTTCTGCAAAGAGGCAAAAAACGCGCTGAGCACGGCCGACATACCCGTGGACTTGTCCGACAGGGTCTTGTCGATGGCGGCGGCCTGGCCCGCGTAGGCGTTGGCATCGCTGTTAAGAGCGGTGCTGCTCTGGTAGGCAGCGCCCAAGAAGTCGTTATAAATGCGGCGCACATCCGCAAGCGTTGTACCACTGCCGATAAACACGCCGCCATACTGGTTGCTGGCGCTGGCGTTCTGGGTGGTCTGCTGGCGCGAGTATCCCGGGGTATTGACGTTGGCAATGTTGTTACTCAAGACCGACAACGAGCCTTGAGCGGCATTGAGTCCTGACATCCCGATACTGAGCAAACTCATGATTCAGACCTTATAAATGTGTGGTTGCGCCAGCGGCAGCGAAATTCTGGTAACTGTTCATCGTTTTGGCGATCTGCGAAATCTTGCTGGCGTAGTCCGGGTCGGTTGCATATCCGGCTTTTTGCAACTCGCGTACAAACTGTTCCGGGTTGTCGGCTGATTTCACAACTTCTTTATAGCGATCATTGCTTTGCAGCAATGTCACGAGGTCGTGGAAGCTGTCCTGGTAGGAGTTGTAGGAGCGAAATTGCGCCGTTTCCTTGACCATCGACCCATCACGAAACTCGCTGGTGATTGCACGCGCCTGGCCGCCCTGCCAGCTCTGCCCGGCCTTGATGCCGAACAGGTTGTGGCTGCTGCTGCCGTCCTCGGCGCGCATCACCGATTTACCCCAGCCGGTTTCCAGCGCGGCCTGGGCCACCAGGTACTTGGGATCCACGCCGATGCGCGCGGCGGCCGCCTTGGCCATCGGCAGCATGGTGGCGACAAATTCATCCTGCGAGCTGAAGGCTTTTTTCGCCGGCGCCAGCGGTGGCTGGGCAATCGCTCGGCCATAAACCTGCATGCGCCCGCTCGGCACGGCAAAGTTGCGCGCGGTGCTGTTGACCACGTTATCGGTGGCGGCGCTGTTACGCAGTGGCGCACTCGCGGCCTGCGTGGCGGGCTGAGTGCTCGGCACGATGCCGGCCAGCAGGCGGTCGGTCAGCTTGCTCGGCAACGCCATGCGGCGCTGGTTCATCAGTTCCATGTCGTTGGTGTGCGCACTGGCGCCTTGCGGCTCTGCAACGCGGTAAGCCCACAACGGCCGCTGGCCATTGGAGCGCCCCAACGGGCCATTAGCCAGGGTGCCGGCGCCGATTTCAGTCGGCACATCAACCTTCTTGGCCTTGACCGGCTCGGCCGCCGCCGGGCCTTGCAAGGTCGAGGACTGCGCCTCGACCGGCTTGTTCTTCTGCATCTGGCGCATCAGCACGTCAGCCAAACCGATACCACCGCCTTCGCGAGACATCGAGACCGCCAACTGCTGGTCGTACATTTCCTGGTACTGCTTGGCAGCCGGGGTGTTCAGCGGGTTGTCCTTGCCCAGCGCCTCGGTGGCCGAACGCATGGACTTGAGCATCTCGCTCAGGAACAGCGACTCGAACTCCTGCGCCACTTTGCGCATGTTGCCTTCGCTGTTCTTGTCGGCGCCGACCTTGAGCTGGTTCAGCCGGTTGAGGTCGGAGTAAGACCCCGAATCCGCCGTGCTGGTGAACCCGCTTTTGTGCATATCCATGGCCATGGCCTTAGATCACGATCAGGTCGGCTTGCAAGGCGCCGGCCTGTTTCAAAGCTTCGAGAATCGCCATCAAGTCGCCGGGCGCTGCGCCCACCTGGTTCACCGCGCGGACAATCTCATCCAGGGTGGTACCGGGGCCGAATTTGAACATCGGCTTGGCTTCTTGCTGGGCATTGACCCGCGAGCGCGGTACCACTGCCGTCTGGCCATTGGACAGCGGCCCAGGCTGGCTGACGATCGGGTCTTCGGTGATGGTCACGGTCAGGCTGCCGTGGGTGACCGCTGCTGGCGACACCTTGACGTTCTGGCCGATCACGATGGTGCCGGTGCGCGAGTTGATGATGACTTTGGCAACTGCCTGGCCCGGGTCGACTTCAAGGTTTTCCAGGATCGACAGGTAGTCGACACGCTGGCTTGGGTCGAGCGGCGCCGTCACACGGATCGAGCCGCCGTCGATGGCTTGTGCTACGCCAGGGCCGAGCATGTCGTTGATCTTGTCGACCACACGCTTGGCGGTGGTGAAGTCCGAGCGGTTGAGGTTCAGGGTCAGGCTGTTGCCCTGGTTGAAACCGCTGGGCACGGTGCGCTCAACCGTGGCGCCACCGGGAATGCGACCGGCCGATGGCACGTTCACGGTGATTTTCGAGCCGTCACGGCCCTCGGCGTCAAAACCGCCGACCACCAGGTTGCCCTGGGCAATGGCGTAGACGTTGCCGTCGATACCTTTGAGCGGCGTCATCAGCAAGGTGCCGCCGCGCAGGCTTTTCGAGTTACCGATGGAGGACACGGTGATATCCACCACCTGGCCCGGCTTGGAGAACGCCGGCAAGTCGGCACTGATCGACACGGCCGCGACGTTCTTGAGCTGCACGTTGCCCGACCCAGGCGGCACCTTGATGCCGAACTGCGAGAGCATGTTGTTGAAGGTCTGCAGGGTGAACGGCGTCTGGGTGGTCTGGTCACCCGTACCGTTAAGCCCCACCACCAGCCCGTAGCCGATCAATTGGTTGGAGCGCACGCCGGAAATACTGGCGATGTCTTTCAACCGCTCGGCGTGTGCTCCTGCGCTCAAGGCCAGCAATAACGCGGCAGCCATCAGCTGTTTGAGGTTCAAAATGGCCACCTAGAAAGGGAACAGCGGGCTAAGGAAGAAACGGTCGAACCAGCCCGGCTGACTCGCATCAGCAAACGAACCCGTACCCGAGTAGGTAATGCGTGCATCGGCAATGCGCGTGGACGGCACGGTGTTGTCGGTGGAAATATCATCGGCACGCACCATGCCCGCGATACGCACCAGCTCGTCGCCGGTGTTGAGGGTCATCCACTTTTCACCGCGTACGGCGATGATGCCGTTGGGCAATACATCCGCCACCGTTACGGTGATCGAACCGGTCAGGCTGTTGCCCTGCCCCGCCGCGCTCTTGCCATTGGTGGCACGGTCGCCGCTGTAACCGGCGTTGAGGCTCAGGTCGCCATCGCCCAAAGGGTTATTGGTGGTCAGGCCGCCACCAAACAGCGAGGTCAGGCCGATGCCGGTCTTGCTGGTCTTGCCGATCTGCGAGTTGGCATTCTTGCTGGCCTGGGTCTTCTCGTTCAACGTGATAGTGATGATGTCACCCACACGGAAGGCCTTGCGGTCGCTGTACAGGTTCTGTTCGAAACCGGCCTGGTAAATCGAGCCATTGTTGGCCGCCGCCGGCAACGGCGTGCGCGGCAACACCGGCGCGTAGTACGGATCATTGGGTTTTGGCGTCGGGGCGACACAGCCCGCGAGCACGGCGATCCCACTCAATGCCAGAACAGAAACATAGCGATTCATGACCCTTACCTCACGGTGTTGCAGGCGCCGCAAAAGGCGCCCCATAGACTTGATTACAGATTCTGCGTTACGAACGAAAGCATCTGGTCGGCGGTGGAAATCACCTTGGAGTTCATCTCGTAGGCGCGTTGGGTGGTGATCATGTTGACCATCTCCTCAACCGTGCTGACGTTGGAGGTTTCCAGGGTTTGCTGCAGGGTGGTACCGAAGCCGTTGAGACCTGGGGTGCCGATTTGCGGCGCGCCGCTGGAGGCTGTTTCCAGGAACAGGTTGTTACCCATGGCCTGCAGGCCGGCCGGGTTGATGAAGTCGGCGGTTTGCAGGTTGCCGATCACTTGCGACGCCGGGTTGCCGGCCACGGTGATAGACACGGTGCCGTCGGTGCCGACGGTAAAGGTCTTGGCATCGGCTGGAACCACCACAGCCGGCTCCAGCGCGAAGCCGTTGGCGGTGACGATCTGGCCATTGGAGTCGAGGTGAAAAGTACCGTCACGGGTGTAGGAAGTAGTGCCATCCGGCTGCAGGATCTGGAAGAAACCCCGGCCGTTGATGGCCATGTCCAGCGGCTGGTTGGTTTGCTGCAGGTTACCGGCGCTGAAGTTCTTCTGGGTGCCGACGATCTGCACACCGGTACCCAGTTGCAGGCCCGACGGCAGTTCGCTGTCCTGGGTCGACTGGGCGCCTGGCTGGCGCTTGATCTGATAAAGCAAGTCCTGGAACTCGGCGCGATCACGTTTGAAACCCGTGGTCGACACGTTCGCCAAGTTGTTGGAGATGGTGGTCAGGTTGGTGTCCTGCGCGGCCAAACCTGTTTTGGCAACCCATAGAGCCGGAAGCATAGTGTTCTCCTTCGTGCGCCTGTTTGTTGGCGCTGTGCTGCAAAATTAGTCTTCAGTAAACCGGCAATCAGCTCATCGACAGAACGCGGGTCATGGCCTGGTCGTCTTCTTTAGCGCTGTTCATCATCTTGATGTGCAGCTCGAACTGCTTGGAGAGCGACAGCACGGCGGTCATTTCTTCCACCGCATTGACGTTGCTCGCCTGCAGGAAACCCGAGGTCAGCCGCACGTTCGCGTCGGCCTGGGCCGGTTTGCCATCCTTGGTATGGATGGCGCCATCCAGGCCCTTGGTCATGTTCTTGAGGTCGGGCTGGACCAGCTTGATGCGGTCCACTTCAGCCATCACGCGCGGGCCTTCGCCCATGGCGCGGATGCTGATGGTGCCGTCGGCGCCCACTTCGATTTTCTGCTCGGGCGGCACGGCAATCGGGCCACCGTTGCCCATCACCGGCATGCCGTTGCCGGCACGCAACACGCCCAACGCATCCACATTCATGCTGGCGCTGCGCACGTAGGCTTCGCCGCCATCCGGGGTTTGCACGGCCATCCAGCCGTCACCGCTGACCGCCACATCGAGGTCGCGACCGGTTTCAATCATGGCGCCCTGGGAGAAGTCGGTGCCCGGCCGTTCGGTCATGGCAAATGCCCGCGCCGGAAAGCTGTCACCGAACACCGGCATCGAGCGCGCCTGCTCCAGGTCCCGTTGAAAACCGTTGGTGGAAATGTTCGCCAGATTGTTGGCATGGGCCTTTTGCGCCAGTGCATTCTGGCTGGCGCCGGTCATTGCCACATAAAGGTACTTGTCCACGCTCTATCCTCTTTCTGACGGACGCTTGCCGCCCACCGTTGCTCTGATGAGGCTTAAGCAATTTGCGAACCAACTTTTGAAAATAGATTGAAGTCCATGTACGGCGGGGGTTTGCGGGCAGGCTTAGAGATTAGGTGGCAGGGATAGAGTCGAAAAAACGGCGGACTACTGCCGCCTGCGGCAAGCACCGGTCTTAAGGACGACAAAGATCAACTGTGGGAGCTGGCTTGCCTGCGATAGCGGTGTATCAGCGACACATGAGCCAACTGACCCACCGTCATCGCAGGCAAGCCAGCTCCCACAGGTTTAACCGCGTTCATTCTTCAGAATTTCGTAATCACGCAACTTATTCGCGATCGTGGTGTGCGACACGCCTAGGCGCTTACCCAACTGCCGACTGCTCGGGTGCTCGGCGTACAAAGCCTCCAGCACCGCCTTTTCAAACCGCCCAACGATGTTCTCCAACCCGCCTTCCAGGGAAAAATCCCCAAGGGGCTGGCGCACCCCATAATCCGGCAGGCGAATATGCTCAGCCTTGACCATGCCGCCGTCGCACAACGACACCGCCTGAAACAACACGTTTTCCAACTGCCGCACATTGCCCGGCCAATGGTAGTGACTGAGCCGGTCCATCGCCGCCGGCGCCAGCTTGGGCAGCGGGCAACCAATCTGTCGGCTGGCCTGGTCAAGAAAGTGCTCAACCAGCGGCGCCAGGCCATCCAGGCATTCACGCAGCGGCGGGATATGCAGCGACAGCACGTTGAGCCGGTGATACAGGTCCTGACGGAATTCGCCACGGGCGCAGAGTTCCGACAGGTCCACCTGGGTGGCACAGATCACCCGCACATCGAGGTACACCTCTTCATCACTGCCCACCCGGCGAAAGCAGCCGTCCTGCAAAAAGCGCAGCAATTTCACCTGCAAGCGTGCGCTCATTTCCCCCACGCCATCGAGAAACAACGTACCGCCCGCCGTCAGCTCCAGCAGGCCCAACTTGCCCTCGGCCCGCGCCCCTTCAAATGCGCCGGGGCCGTAGCCGAACAGCTCGGTCTCGGCCATCGACTCCGGCAGGCCCGCGCAATTGAGCGCCATCAAGGGCGATTGCCCGCGCGGACTGGCCAAGTGGCAAGCGCGTGCCAGCAACTCTTTGCCGGTGCCGGTTTCGCCTTCTATTAATAGCGGCGCATCCAGCGGCGCCATGCGCCGGGCTTCGCGCACCACCGCGGCCATGACCCTGGAGCTTTGGAAAATACTGTCGAAGCCGCGCAGCTCTTGCTTGCGCACATTGTAGATACGCTCGCCCACACGGTCGGCACGGTGCAGGGTCAGCACGGCACCGGCCATGGCCTCGCTGTCGTCGTGTTCGGAAGACTGCAGCGGCGCGATGTCCGCCAAAAACACGTCACCCTTGACCTTGACCCGCAAGCCGTTGATGCGCGATTTGCTCGCACGCACCAACTCCGGCAGGTCGAAATCCTCGGCATAACGCGACAGCGGAATGCCCGGCACCTCGTCCACCCGCACCCCGAGCAACTGCGCCGCCGCGCGGTTGGCGGCGACGATGGAGCCGCCCATATCAATCGACAACACCGGAAACTCCAGAGCGCCGAGCAGCGCATTGAGCTCCATATGCCGACGTTCGCTGGGCATCAGCCCTACCCTTTTAACGCCAAATACCCCGGCAATTGCTTCGAATTGCGGGCGCAGCGCCTGGAACTGCATGTTCACAAGGTTGGGGCAAAACAGGTAAATGGCGTTGCCATGTTCACCGCCTACCTCGCCTTTAGCGACGTTGACGCCGTATTCCACCAGCAGGTTGAGAATGTCCCGCAGGATGCCGATACGGTTCTGGCAGTGCACTTTAATACGCATGAAAAAGCCCAAATGGTGGGAAAGCGCCGGGTCTTTTTGCCGCTGGGCGCAGATAGTCGTCAAGATTATGTGACAGCTTGTGACCTTTTCCCAGCCCAAGACAACGAGAGGCCGGCATACCGTAACGAAAACTTTACGAATAACGGTAACTTTTCCTACGCACAAGCACCGGAGCCCGATGGAATCCGTCGCCTTCCGCGTTATCAATAGGCTCATCGCAGGACATAACAAGAACGAATGCCTAGCAGGAGAGCCGTATGAAGCAGACGCACTACGTGGCCCGCGAGCCCGATGCGCAAGGTTTTATCCACTACCCGCCGGAAGAACACGCGGTGTGGAACACCCTGATCACGCGCCAATTGAAAGTGATCGAGGGGCGCGCCTGCCAGGAATACCTGGA
Source organism: Pseudomonas sp. B19125 (assembly GCF_044218855.1). Taxonomy (NCBI): domain Bacteria; kingdom Pseudomonadati; phylum Pseudomonadota; class Gammaproteobacteria; order Pseudomonadales; family Pseudomonadaceae; genus Pseudomonas; species Pseudomonas sp. B19125. The sequence continues at coordinate 2,306,045 of NZ_CP162589.1, read as the reverse complement.
CGGCATCGACAAGCTCGGCCTGCCCCTGGACCGCATCCCGCAACTGGGTGAGATCAACAAGGTGTTGGCCGAAACCACCGGCTGGCAAGTTGCCCGCGTCCCCGCACTGATCCCCTTCCAGACCTTCTTTGAATTGCTCGCCAGCAAGCAATTTCCGGTGGCGACCTTTATTCGCACCCGCGAAGAACTGGACTACCTGCAAGAGCCGGATATTTTCCACGAGATCTTTGGCCACTGCCCGCTGCTGACCAACCCATGGTTTGCCGAGTTCACCCACACTTACGGCAAGCTCGGCCTCGCGGCCACCAAAGAGCAACGCGTGTACCTGGCGCGCCTGTACTGGATGACCATCGAATTCGGTTTGGTGGACACGCCGCAAGGTCGACGCATCTACGGTGGCGGCATCTTGTCGTCGCCTAAAGAAAGCGTGTATTGCCTGTCGGATGAACCCGAACACCAGGCCTTCGACCCGCTGGAAGCAATGCGTACGCCGTATCGCATCGACATCCTGCAACCGCTGTACTTCGTACTGCCCGAGCTTAAGCGCCTGTTTGAAGTGGCGCAGGAAGACATCATGGGCATGGTCGAGCGCGGTATGCAGTTGGGTCTGCATGCGCCGCTCTTCACCCCAAAGGCAGTGCCGCCCAAACCCGAAGCTGCTTGAACCTTACATTTTGAGGCCAGGTGAATCTGTTCCCTGGCCGCGCGTTGCTTTAGGGTAACGCCCACTGATCTCAATCTTTCGAATTCAGGACACCCCCATGACCACCTTGAACCAAGCCCACTGCGAAGCCTGCCGCGCCGATGCCCCACAAGTCAGCGACGAAGAGCTGCCGGTACTGATCAAGCAGATTCCCGACTGGAACATCGAAGTACGCGACGGCGTGATGCAGCTGGAAAAGGTTTTCCTGTTCAAGAACTTCAAATTCGCCCTGGCCTTCACCAACGCCATGGGTGAAATCTCCGAAGCCGAAGGCCATCACCCGGGCCTGCTCACCGAGTGGGGCAAAGTCACCGTGACCTGGTGGAGCCACTCGATCAAAGGCCTGCACCGCAACGACTTCATCATGGCCGCGCGCACCGACGAAGTGGCCAAGGACGCCGAGGGCCGCAAGTAATGCATTTTGATGCCATTGGCCGCGTGCCCGGGGACCCGATCCTCGGGCTGATGGACCTGTATGCTCAGGACGCCAACCCGAACAAGTTCGACCTGGGCGTGGGTGTGTATAAGGACGACCAGGGCCTGACGCCGATTCCGCACTCGGTAAAACTGGCCGAACAGCGTCTGGTGGACACGCAAACCACCAAGACCTATATCGGCGGCCATGGCAATGCGGCCTTCGGTTCGCTGATCAGTGAGCTGGTGCTGGGCGCCGATTCAGCGCTGATTCGCGAACGTCGCGCCGGTGCTACACAAACCCCTGGCGGCACCGGCGCGCTACGCCTGGGTGCCGACTTTATCGCGCAAAACCTGCCCGGCCGCGGCGTGTGGCTGAGCAACCCGACCTGGCCGATCCACGAAACCATCTTCGCCAAGGCCGGGCTCAAGGTCAGCCATTACCCGTATGTGGGCGCGGATAACCGCCTGGACGTGGCCGCGATGCTCGCAACACTGGCCACCGTGCCCAAAGGCGACGTGGTGTTGTTGCATGCCTGCTGTCATAACCCGACCGGTTTTGACTTGTCCCAGGACGACTGGCGCCAGGTGTTGCACATCGTGCGCGAACGGCAATTGCTGCCATTGATCGACTTCGCCTACCAGGGCTTTGGCGACGGCCTGGAGCAGGACGCCTGGGCGGTACGGTTGTTTGCCGCCGAGCTGCCGGAAGTGCTGGTCACCAGTTCCTGCTCGAAGAACTTCGGCCTGTACAGCGACCGTGTCGGCGCGCTGATCGTGTGCGCGGCAGACGCCGAGAAGCTCACGGACGTGCGCAGCCAACTGGCGAATATCGCGCGCAACCTGTGGTCGACGCCGCCGGATCATGGCGCCGCAGTGGTAGCGACCATCCTGGGCGACGCCGAGCTGAAAAAGCGCTGGAGCGATGAAGTCGAGGCCATGCGTTCACGCATTGCCCAACTGCGCTCCGGGCTGGTGGAGGCGCTGGCGCCCCACGGGCTGGCCGAGAAGTTTGCGCATATTGGTGCGCAGCGCGGGATGTTTTCCTATACCGGTTTGAGTGCTGAGCAGGTCAAGCAACTGCGCGAGAAGCACAGCGTGTATATGGTCAGTTCGGGGCGGGCGAATGTGGCGGGTATTGACGCGACACGCCTGGCATTACTGGCCGAGGCCATCGCCGACGTCTCGAAATAACTGAAGAAATCCAATCAAATTGTGGGAGCTGGCTTGCCTGCGATTACGGTGTGTCAGTCACTGAATAAGTTGACTGAACAACCGCCATCGCAGGCAAGCCAGCTCCCACATTTTTGACCGTGCGAACCTTCTAGCCCGCAACCATCTCAGCCTTGAGCAGCGCCTCTTTAGCCTGCGCATCCGCCAACCGATACAACTCGATACTGCCATCCCAGTGCTCGATCAACGCGGTGCACGACTCCACCCAATCCCCGCAATTAAGGTAGTCCACCTCGCCCACCTTGCGAATCTCGGCATGGTGAATATGCCCGCACACCACGCCATGCAGCTCGCGCTTGGTCACTTCGTGGGCGATCGCTTCTTCGAAATCGCTGATAAAACTCACCGCCGTCTTGACCTTGTGTTTCAGGTACGCCGACAACGACCAGTAGCCATAGCCATACCGTGCACGCCAGTGATTGAGCCAGCGGTTGAGCGTGAGGGTGAACTCATAGGCCGAATCGCCCAGGAACGCCAGCCAACGGTGGTATCGGGTGATCACATCAAATTGATCACCATGAATCACCAGGAGATGGCGGCCATCGGCAGTGACGTGCACGGCCTCGTCCACCAGCTGGATATTGCCCAGGATCAGCTTGGAGTAGCGGCGCAGGAATTCGTCGTGGTTGCCGGTGACGTAGATCACCTCGGTGCCGCGCTTGGCCATGGTCAGCAGGCGGCGGATCACATTAGTATGAGCCTGAGGCCAGTACATGCCGCCGCGCATTTTCCAGCCGTCGATGATATCGCCGACCAGGTAGACCTTGTCGGCGTGGTAGCCCTTGAGGAACTGTGACAGGTGCTCGGCCTGGCAATCCCGGGTGCCCAAGTGCACGTCGGAGATCCACAGGGTACGAACCCGTTGTTTGCGGCTGGGTTTGGCGAACTCGGCACTGGTCATGGGCATCCCTCGACGGTGTTTTCGCGAGCTTGCGCCCAGGCGGTTAATAGCCCATGACAACTGTGCGTCATTCTGATGACAGCGATCAAAGCCCTTGAAGCGTTGTAGACTGCGGGCCTGCTGCCCAGGAGACCGCGATGAGACCGACCCTCACGCTGCGCCACTACATTGAAGAGCCGCTCGCCCACAGCCATGACCACGCCCAACTGGTGTTCGGGTTGTCGGGGCACCTGGACCTGGAAGTCGATGGCCTTGGCAGCCAGGTGCACGCCAGCAGCGTGATGGTGCTGCCCTTCTCGGCCCACCATGCCTGCGGCAGTCGCGACGGCAGCCGCTGCCTGGTGCTGGATGTGCCCGACGAACACTGGGTGGCGCAGTCCTTGGGCGAGCACGCCGACACCAGTCGCCGCCTGCTCGATCAACCGGCGCGACTGACACTGGACGCCCGGCAAAGCCAGTTGGTGCAATGGCTGGCACACAGCCCGGTGGATGACCCGCTGATCGCCCAGCAAGGCGCGGTGTTGTTGCTGGCCAGTCTCAATCATCCGCTGGCCCAACCGCTACCGGGCAAGCGTTTGCCGTATGCCGCGTTCAATGCGCATATCGAACGCCACGCTGCGCGCCCGTTGCAGGTGGCCGATCTGGCGCGTATTGCCGACCTCTCGGTGGCGCGCTTGCATGCACGTTTTATGGCCGAGTGCGGGCAAACACCGATGGACTACCTGCGTAGCCGTCGCCTGCACATGGCGTTGAAACTTTTGCGCGAGACGCCGCTGCCTGTTGGCGAAATTGCCGAACGCGTCGGTTACGCCTCGCAAAGTGCCTTCTCTGCCGCCATGTTGCGTGAGTTTGGCGCCTCACCGGGCACCTTACGCCGCTCATCGTAATCATCAACGCTGACCGCCCAGGCGGCTGATCCCAACCGCGAATACCGTCACGGTGGCGAGCGGGCTTGCCCCGCGTTGGACTGCGCAGCAGTCCCATTTTTGCGGTCGCTTCGCAACCCAACGCAGGGCAAGCCTGCTCGCCACAGGTTATTCGTTGCCCAAAGGCATGATCGTAGTGAGAGCCTGGCGCTAAGATTCGCGAGGCCGGCGACAGACACCGGCGCCCTCGAACCTCTAGACTGCGATTCTGTCACCCCCGTTGTTTCAAGGATCGCAATGACTCCCCGCTCAGCCCTTGGCGCCCTGCATATCGGCGCACTGATGTTTGGCCTCACTGGTGTTTTCGGCAAGCTGGCAGCCGCCTCGCCGGCCATCATTGTGTTTGGCCGCGCCGCCTTTGCCGTAATCGCCCTGGCGATCTTTGCGCGATTTGCCAGCAACACCACCTGGAAAACCCTGGAGATGCGCGACTGGCGTCGCCTCGTGGTCAGTGGCGTGCTGCTGGCGGCGCATTGGGTGACCTTCTTCATTGCCGTCAAAGTCGCCGGGGTGGCCGTCGCCACCCTTGGCTTCACCGCGTTCCCGGCCTTTACCGTGATGCTTGAAGGGCTGATCTTCCGTGAGCGCATTCGCGCCAACGAAGTGTTGCTGGTGGCGCTGGTCACGGTGGGCCTGGTGTTGGTCACGCCAGACTTCGACCTCGCCAGCCAGGCCACGGGCGGCCTGCTGTGGGGGATTCTCTCGGGCCTGTTGTTCTCGCTGCTGTCGCTGAACAACCGCGCCAGCTCCGGGCGCATTCCGGCGGTGCAGGCTGCGCTGTGCCAGAACGTGGTGGTCGCGGCGTGCCTGCTGCCAGTCGCAGCACCGGGCCTGGCGGATGTACGTGCGATTGACTGGCTGTGGATCGGTCTGCTCGGGGTGTTCTGCACCGGCCTGGCCCATAGCTTGTTTGTCGCCAGCCTCGCGGTGATCAAGGCGCGCACCGCCTCGGTGGTGTTCGCCATGGAGCCGGTCTACGGCATCACCGTGGCCTGGCTGCTGTTTGCCGAAACCCCGACCTTGCGCATGCTGCTGGGCGGCGCGCTGATCATTGTCGCCATCGTGCTCTCAGGCTTGATGGGCAGTGCCAGCCAGGCCAAACAGCCGGCAGCCACCGCGTAGCCTTCAGGCTTGGCGGTCGTTGTGGCCCAGGTCGCGCTGCGGGTCGATCTGGTCGCGCACGCGCTGCTTGAGTACCTTGGCCTCTGGAAAGCCGCCGTCGGCCTTGCGCTCCCAAATCTGCACACCGTCGCAGGTGATGCGAAACGCCCCGCCGGTGGCTGGCTCAAGCGCCACACGGCCCAAGTCATCGGCAAATGTACTCAACAATTCCTGGGCCAGCCACGCCGCGCGCAACAACCATTGGCATTGGGTGCAATAGGTGATGACGATCTCGGGTTTGCTGGCAGACATAATTAGAGAAGTTCCTGACATATCGGGCACGGACGATCGAGTGACTATAATACCGGCCTTTATCGCCCAGCCTCGAGATTCATGATGCGCCGCCTGTTGTCCTGCCTGTTTCTGTGCCTGCTTCCCCTGATCGCCGATGCCGTCGAAAGCCCACGCCCCAAAATCGGCCTGGTGCTGTCCGGCGGTGCCGCCCGTGGCCTTGCGCATATTGGCGTGCTCAAGGCCCTGGAGGAGCAAGGTATCCATATCGATGCTATCGCCGGCACCAGCATGGGCGCGGTGATTGGCGGCCTGTACGCCTCGGGCTACAAGATCGATGAACTGGAAAAGCTCGCGCTCAATATCGACTGGCAGCAGGCATTGTCCGACGCCCCGCCGCGCGAAGATGTGCCGTTTCGGCGCAAACAGGATGACCGCGATTTCCTCGTCAAACAAAAACTCAGCTTTCGCGATGACGGCAGCCTTGGCCTGCCGCTCGGCGTGATCCAGGGCCAGAACCTGGCGCTGCTGCTGGAAAGCATGTTCGCCCACTCCAGCAATACGCGTAACTTCGACAAGCTGCCAATCCCGTTCCGCGCTGTGGCCACCGACATCACCACCGGCGAAAAAGTGGTGTTCAGCAAGGGTCACTTGCCCCAGGTGATCCGTGCGAGCATGTCGATCCCGGCAGTGTTCGCTCCGGTGGAACTGGACGGACGGCTGTTGGTGGACGGCGGCATGACCGACAACATCCCACTGGATGTGGCGCGCGAAATGGGCGTCGACATCGCTATCGTCGTGGACATCGGCACGCCGCTGCGCTCACGCAAGCAACTGGCGACGGTCGTGGACGTGCTCAACCAGTCCATCACCCTGATGACCCGGCGCAACTCAGAAGAACAACTCAAGGCCCTGCATCCCAAGGATGTGCTGATCCAGCCACCGCTGGCCGCCTACGGCGTGACGGACTTCGGCCGCGCCAAGGACATGATCGACGCCGGCTACCGCGCCACCCGCGCCCTCGACGTGCGCCTGGCGCATTTGCGCCCCGCCGAACCGATCGACCCACAATTGGTTGAGGCCCGCACCCCGGGCGAACGCACGCCGGTGATCACCGCCATCAAGGTGGAGAACGACTCGAAAGTCAGTGACGACGTGATTCGCTACTACATCCGCCAAACCCTGGGCGAGCCGCTGAACCTGGGCCGCCTGCAAACCGACATGGGCACGTTGTACGGCCTGGATTACTTCGAGCAGGTGCAATACCGCGTGGTGAAAAAGGGCCAGGACAATACCCTGGTCATCAGCGCGCGCGGCAAACGCAGCGGCACCGACTATTTGCGCCTGGGCCTGAACCTGTCGGATGACATGCGCGGCGCCAGCGCTTACAACCTCGGCGCCAGTTACCGCATGAACGGCATCAACCGCCTTGGCGCCGAATGGCTGACGCGCGTGCAGATTGGTGATCGCCAAGAGCTGTACAGCGAGTTCTACCAGCCACTGGATGTGGGCTCGCGCTATTTCGTCGCGCCTTATATCAGTGCCCAGGCGCAGAACGTCGACCTGGTGCTGGACAGCGACCCTATCGCCGAATATCGCCTGGAGCGCTACGGTTTTGGTTTGAACGTGGGGCGCCAGATTGGCAATAGCGGCGAGATCCGCTTCGGCGTCGGTGAAGCCTGGGGCAAGGCAGATGTGCGTGTTGGCGAGCGCGACTTGCCGAGTGTGAGCTTCAATGAGGGTTTCTATGAGCTCAAGTACTCGTTCGATTCGCTGGATAACGTGTACTTCCCCCATACCGGCGAAGACATCGGCCTGGCCTTCCGAGAGTTCGAGCCCGGCCTGGGTTCGGACCAGCGCTACCGACAGTGGGAGTTCAAGCTGGACAAGGCCATGAGCCACGGCCCGGACACCTTGATACTCGGCGGTCGTTATGGGCGCACGCTGGATAAATCCGACGTGGTGGTTTCCAGCTTTCTGCTCGGCGGTGCGCGGCAATTATCAGGCTTTCGCGAAGACTCAATCTCGGGGCAGAACATCGCCCTGATGCGTGCTGTGTACTACCGCCGCCTGACGCCGCGCTCATACCTGCCGCTGGATTTCCCGCTGTACCTGGGGGCTTCGCTGGAGCGCGGCCGGGCATGGAACAACGACAATCAGTTCGACAGTGGCTATATCAATGCCGCGAGTATTTTCCTCGGTTTTGATACGCCGTTAGGACCGCTGAATTTCAGCTATGGGTTCAATGATGACAAGCAGCAGGCGGTGTACCTGAACCTGGGGCAGACGTTCTAGCTGGATGCCAGGCTACTGTGGCGAGGGAGCTTGCTCCCGCTGGGGTGCGAAGCGCCCCCAATGCGGTGAATGCGATCATTCAGGTGCAACGAGGTTGATGGCTTTGGGGCTGCTACGCAGCCCAGCGGGAGCAAGCTCCCTCGCCACACCTCAGGACTTTTCCAGGTTCGCCAGAATGTGCCCATGCACGCGCATGCACACGCGCAAATCTTCTTCATCCACGCCCACGAACAACTCATGGCGCAAGGCCGTGGCGATGGTTTCGATCTGATCAATCAACGGACGGGCGGTGTCGCACAACAGAATGCGTTTGGCGCGACGATCCTCCAGTACCGCCTGGCGCTGCACCAGGCCCTGGCCTTCAAGGCTGTCGAGCAGGCGCGCCAGGGTCGGACCTTCTACGCCGACGCTTTGCGCCAGTTCACGCTGGGTGGGCGCATCTACAAAACGGGCCAGGTGCAACAGCACCAGCCAACGCGCCTGGGACAAGCCCAGCCCCGCCAAACGGCGGTCGAGTTCGGCGCGCCAGCCTCGGGACATTTGCGCCAACTGCATGCCAAAGCGGTGTTGTTCGGTTAACGGCATAAAAAACTCATGATTTAGACTGAAAATAGAATGTGGCTAATTATTAGTCAGCTAAGCATGAGCCATGCCAGGAGGCAAGTGGTGCTATGTACTGATTCGTTACATTGTCGTAATTGGCACATTAAATTTCGAATTCAGACTGCAAAGCGGCACGTACGCAATACAAAACCCCCTCAGGAACACGCCCGGTAAACAGCGGTGCGATCTCCGTGACAGGTGGCAATTCGCCTTCTCCGTCGAGGAAGGCATCCTGGATTTCACCGAGCAAATCTTCCGGTAAATCAAGGGCCTGCTCCAACGACAACTGTTGCTTGCCGATGGATTCAGCCAGCAAGGTGTAGACGTTTTTTTCCGAGCATTGCAGCTGGCCGGCGATCTGGATCGGGGTCATGCCGGCACGTGCCAGGCTGATCAGTTCATGGCGGATGTCGGCGACTTCCTTGGGCGCCTCGGCCTGGCCGCCGAGCACCTCGAGGAAGGCCTGGCCGTAGCGTTCCAGCTTGCGCGCACCCACGCCGCTGACCTTGGCCATCTCGGCCATGCTGGTCGGTTGCTCGCGCAACATCTCCAGCAACGTGGAGTCGGGAAAGATGACGTAAGGCGGCACGCTGTGTTCCTGCGCCAGTTTGCGCCGCAGGGTGCGCAAGGCTTCCCACTGTTCGCGTTCTTCGCCACGCACCAATTGGCTGGCCGGGCTGGTGCTGCTGCTTTTTGCGGTGGTTTGCGGCTTAAGGTCGCGGCGCAGCTCCAGGCTCACCTCGCCCTTGAGCAATGGCCGGCAACTGTCGTTCAGGCGCAAGCCGCCGTAGCCTTCGATGTCGATGTCCACCAGGTTGCGCGCGACCATCTGCCGGAACAACGAACGCCATTCGCCTTCGGCGCGCGCCTTGCCGACGCCGTACACCGAGAGTTTTTCGTGGCCGAAGCTGCGCACTTTCTCGTTGTCCTTGCCCAGCAATACGTCCACCAGATGCCCCACGCCGTAGCGCTGGCCGGTACGGTAGATGGTCGACAACGCCTGGCGCGCAGGCTCGGTAGCGTCCCAGGTCTGTACGCCATCGGTGCAATTGTCACAGTGCCCGCATGGCTCGGGCATGTCCTCGTCGAAATACGCCAGCAGCGTCTGACGGCGGCAGCGGGTCTCCTCGCACAGCGAGAGCATGGCATCGAGCTTGTGTTGTTCCAGGCGTTTGTGGCGCTCATCGCCTTCGGAGTTCTGCAACATCTGCTTGAGCATCACCACGTCTTGCAGGCCGTAGACCATCCAGGCATCCGCCGGCAGGCCATCACGGCCGGCGCGACCGGTTTCCTGGTAGTAGGCCTCAAGGGACTTTGGCAGGTCCATGTGAGCAACAAAACGCACGTTGGATTTGTCGATGCCCATGCCGAACGCGATGGTGGCCACCATGATCAGGCCTTCCTCGTTGAGGAAGCGCTTCTGATGGGCAGAGCGCGTGTCATTGGGCAGCCCCGCGTGATACGGCAGCGCCGGGTAGCCTTGCTCGCAGAGAAACGCGGCCACTTCATCGACCTTCTTGCGCGACAGGCAATACACGATGCCTGCGTCGCTGCGCCGCTCGGACAGGAACGCCAGCAACTGCTTGCGCGGTTGTTCCTTGGGCACGATGCGGTAAAAAATATTCGGCCGGTCGAAGCTCGACAGAAAGCGCTCGGCGTTCTGCAGATGCAGGCGCTCGACGATTTCTTCGCGGGTGCGTTTGTCGGCGGTAGCAGTCAGGGCGATGCGCGGCACGTCGGGGAACAATTCCGCCAGTTGGCCCAGTTGCAGGTATTCGCGACGGAAATCGTGGCCCCATTGCGACACGCAGTGGGCTTCGTCGATGGCGAACAGCGCAATTTCCAGACTTTGCAGGAAGGCCAGCATGCGTGGCTGCACCAGCCGTTCTGGCGCCAGGTAGAGCATCTTCACTTCACCGCGCTTGATGCGCGCAGCCAGCTCGCGCTGCTGTTCGGCACTCAAGGTGGAGTTCAAGGCGGCGGCGGCAACACCGAGTTCTTCAAGGGTGGCGACCTGATCGTCCATTAACGCGATCAGCGGCGACACCACCACGGCCAAGCCATTGCGCAACAGCGCCGGCACCTGAAAGCACAGCGACTTGCCGCCGCCGGTAGGCATCAGGACCAGGGCATCACCGCCACTGGCCACGCGCTCAATGATCGCACCCTGGCGGCCACGAAAACTGTCGTAGCCGAAGATGTCCTTGAGGACGCGTTGAGCCTGTTCGAGCATGTAAAACTCCAAAATGGTGCCGAAATCCCTCTGTACAGGCTGGCCGAAAAAACACCGCTTCACGGGAAATAATCCGTAAGCGAAGTTTTCGCGGATTGGCGCTTGGCCTGCAGGGGCATCACAAAACGCGGCAGTATACCCGAGCGTTACCTGGCAAAGGGCGCCACTGACGAATAGTCACCCCGCTCCAGTACCCGGCAAATATGCCTTGCAGCTGGCCTGGACGCTCAAGAAAGCCTAGAATTGCGCATCGTTTATTCCCAAGGTAGCCCTTCAATGTCCTTCGCTGAGCAACTAACCCGCCTGCAAGCCTTCCTCGACGCCGATGAGCTGCATGACGAGGCGCTGGACTACGTGGCCGCTCACGGCTACCTGACCGCCCTGTCGATCTGCGCCGACGTCGTGCCCGACCGTGAATGGATCGACGCGCTGTTCGCCGAAGAACCGCACTACGCCGACGCCGCCCAACGCGAAGAAATCGAATCCACCCTGCTGGCCCTCAAGGCCCACATTGGTCGCCAACTGGCTTCCGATGAGGAATTCGAGCTGCCGTGCGAGCTGGACCTGGGCGAGGAGCCGGATGACTCCGACCTGCGCGGCTGGTGCATCGGCTTCATGGAAGGTGTGTTCCTGCGCGAAGCCGCCTGGTTCGAAACTGCCGAGGAAGAAGTCAGCGAAATGCTGCTGCCGATCATGGTCGGTTCGGGCCTGTTCGACGACCAGCCGGAATTCTCCGACATCGCCGCCGATGCCAACCTGATGGACGACATGATCGTACAGATCCCGGAAGCCCTCACCGCCTTGTACCTGCTGTGCAATGCGCCTGACGAAAAACCGGCGATCCTCAAGCCACGTCACCACTGAGTCGGTTGCCCATGACGCCCATGGGCAAGCGCTCACTGCTCCTGCGCTACGTGCTGCTGGCCATCGGCTGGCTGAGCGTAGCGCTGGGAGTGATCGGTATCTTCCTGCCGGTATTGCCGACCACGCCCTTCCTGCTACTCGCAGCCGCCTGCTTCGCCCGAAGCTCCCCGCGCTTCTACCAATGGCTGGTGGAACACCCGCGCCTGGGGCCGTGGATCAAAGACTATCTGGACGGCAATGGCATTCCGCTCAAGGGCAAGGTCTACGCCATCGGCCTGATGTGGCTGAGCATTGGTTTTTCCTGCTACCTGGTGCCGCTGCCTTGGGCACGTGGGTTTATGCTGACCAGTGCAGTGCTGGTGAGCATTTACATCTTGCGTCAGAAAACCCTGCCACCGCGTTGAACACGCGCTGCGACATTCGATCCCACACGACCTTGGTCGACACTGACTAACCCCCAGCATCATGCGAGACTGTCCCACCGGGCTCGGAATGCCCGGGTGTTCTTATGCTCGGAGTTACCATGACGCTGTCCAGCGGGCTGATCGCCGCCGTTGCCCTGGCCTATATGGCCATTATGTTTGCCATCGCCTTTTACGGTGATCGCCGCCACGCGCCGCTACCGCCACGAATACGTGCCTGGGTATACAGCCTGTCGCTGGCCGTTTACTGCACCAGTTGGACCTTCTTCGGCGCCGTAGGCCAGGCCGCCGAACAACTGTGGGCGTTTTTACCAATCTACCTGGGACCTGTCCTGCTGCTGGTGCTGGCACCTTGGGTGTTGCAGAAGATGATTCTGATCAGCAAACAGGAAAACATCACCTCCATTGCCGACTTTATCGCCGCACGCTACGGCAAATCCCAATCGTTGGCGGTGGTGGTGGCGCTGATCTGCCTGGTCGGCGTGCTGCCCTATATCGCTCTGCAACTCAAAGGCATCGTGCTGGGCGTGAACCTGTTGATCGGTTCCGGCCCCGACACCACCGGCACCCGCGCCCAGGACACCGCGTTGATCGTGTCGCTGGTATTGGCGCTGTTCACCATTGTGTTCGGTACCCGCAACCTCGATGCCACCGAACACCACCGTGGCATGGTGCTGGCGATTGCGTTTGAATCCCTGGTCAAGCTGTTCGCCTTTCTGGCGGTAGGCGCATTCGTGACCTTCGGCCTATACGATGGTTTTGGCGATCTGTTCAGCCAGGCCATGCTCGCCCCGCGCCTTGAGGAATACTGGACAGAAACCATTAACTGGCCATCGATGGTGGTGCAGACCGGCGTAGCGATGATGGCGATTATCTGCCTGCCCCGGCAGTTTCACGTCACCGTGGTAGAGAACATCGACCCGCAGGATTTACGCCTGGCCAAGTGGGTGTTCCCGGCGTACCTGATTCTCGCCGCGCTGTTCGTCATCCCTATCGCCCTCGGCGGCAAAATGCTCTTGCCCGCCTCGGTATTGCCGGACTCCTACGTGATCAGCCTACCCATGGCCGAAGCGCACCCGGCCCTTGCCGTGCTGGCGTTTATCGGCGGCGCTTCGGCTGCCACCGGCATGGTGATTGTGGCGAGCATTGCCTTGTCGACCATGGTCTCCAACGACATGTTGCTGCCGTGGCTGTTGCGCCGCTCCAGCGCAGAGCGGCCGTTCGAAGTGTTCCGCCACTGGATGCTGTCGGTGCGCCGCGTCAGCATTGTGATCATCCTGTTGCTGGCCTACGTGAGTTACCGCCTGCTCGGCTCCAGCGCGAGCCTGGCAACCATCGGCCAGATCGCGTTCGCCGCCGTTACCCAACTGGCGCCAGCGATGCTTGGCGCGCTGTATTGGAAGCAGGCCAACCGACGAGGCGTATTTGCCGGCTTGGCGGCTGGCACTTTCTTGTGGTTCTACACCTTGGTCCTGCCGGTGACGGCGAAAAGCCTGGGGTGGTCGTTGAGCCTTTTCCCCGGCCTGACGTGGATGCATTCGCACCCCTTTGGTTTCACCGTCACCTCGTTAACCCTGGGTACTGTGTTTTCTCTTGCGGGCAATTTCACGCTGTTTGTGTGGGTCTCGATGCTGTCGCGCACACGGGTATCCGAGCATTGGCAGGCCGGGCGCTTTATCGGCCAGGAAATCAGCCAGCGCGCCAATGCGCGCTCGATGCTGTCGGTGCAAATCAGCGACCTGCTCAGCCTCGCGGCACGTTTTGTCGGCAAGGAACGCGCCGAGCAGAGCTTTATCCGATTTGCCTATCGCCAAGGCAAAGGTTTCAACCCCAACCAGAATGCCGATAACGACTGGATCGCCCACACCGAACGCCTGCTGGCCGGCGTGCTCGGCGCCTCTTCGACACGCGCAGTGGTAAAAGCCGCGATTGAAGGCCGGGAGATGCAGCTGGAGGACGTAGTACGCATCGCCGACGAAGCCTCCGAGGTGTTGCAATTCAACCGCGCATTACTGCAAGGCGCGATCGAAAACATCACCCAAGGCATCAGTGTGGTCGACCAGTCCCTCAAGCTGGTGGCCTGGAACCGCCGCTACCTGGAGCTGTTCAACTACCCTGAAGGCCTGATCAGCGTGGGCCGGCCGATTGCCGACATTATTCGCTACAACGCCGAGCGCGGCCTGTGTGGGCCGGGTGAGGCCCAGGTGCACGTAGCGCGCCGCCTGCATTGGATGCGCCAAGGCCGCGCGCACACCTCCGAACGTTTATTCCCGAATGGCCGCGTGATTGAGCTGATCGGCAACCCGATGCCCGGCGGTGGGTTTGTCATGAGTTTTACCGACATCACTGCGTTCCGGGAGGCCGAGCAGGCGCTGACCGAGGCCAACGAAGGCCTTGAGCAACGGGTGACCGAGCGTACCCATGAGCTTTCCCAGCTCAATGTCGCTTTGACCGACGCCAAGGGCGTGGCCGAATCCGCCAGCCAGTCGAAGACCCGCTTCCTTGCGGCTGTCAGCCACGACCTGATGCAACCCTTGAACGCTGCACGCCTGTTCTCCGCAGCCCTTTCCCACCAGCACGACGGCCTGTCTGCCGACGCGCGGCAATTGGTGCAACATTTGGACAGCTCGCTGCGCTCGGCCGAAGACTTGATCAGCGACTTGTTGGATATTTCACGCCTGGAAAACGGCAAGATCAACCCGCAGCGGCAGCCCTTTGTGCTCAACGAGCTGTTCGACACCCTCGGCGCCGAATTCAAGGCGCTGGCTCAGGAGCAGAACCTGCGCTTCCGCCTGCGCGGCAGCCGGTTGCGGATAGACAGTGACATCAAGTTGCTCAGGCGGATTCTGCAGAATTTTCTCACCAACGCGTTCCGCTATGCCGACGGCCCCGTGCTTTTGGGCGTGCGCAGGCGCAAGGACGAATTGTGCCTGGAAGTGTGGGACCGTGGCCCTGGCATCCCGCTGGATAAACAGAAGGTCATCTTTGAAGAGTTCAAGCGCCTGGACAGCCACCAGACCCGCGCCGAGAAGGGTCTGGGCCTGGGTTTGGCAATCGCTGACGGCCTGTGCCGCGTGCTCGGGCATACGTTGAGCGTGCGCTCGTGGCCGGGCAAAGGCAGCGTGTTCAGCGTGCGCGTGCCGCTGGCGCGTAACCAGGCCAGCCCGCAGGCCAAGATCGCGCCAGACAATGGACTGCCATTAAGCGGCGCGCAGGTGCTGTGTGTGGATAACGAGGAAAGCATCCTGATCGGCATGCGCAGCCTGCTGACGCGCTGGGGCTGCGAAGTGTGGACGGCCACCGACCAGGCGCAGTGCGCGGCACTGCTGGCCGAGGGCGTGCGCCCGCAACTGGCGTTGGTGGATTACCACCTGGACCACGGCGAGACGGGCACGGAGCTGATGGGCTGGCTGCGGGCGCAGTTGGCAGAACCGATTCCCGGGGTGGTGATCAGTGCCGATGGGCGACCGGAGATGGTGGCCGAGGTGCATGCGGCAGGGTTGGATTACTTGGCCAAGCCGGTGAAGCCGGCGGCGTTGCGGGCGCTGTTGAGTCGGCATTTGCCGCTTTAAACAGAGTGTACTCGGCCCCACATTATGGATTGCATTTACTCAGGCAGATGCGCCACACCGTCTGAATCGGTCATCGCCCGTTCAAGCAAATCCGCTGGCAGACTTTTACTCGCACGCGCACCCAGCAACCGCAATTGCTCGGTACGGCTGACCAGATTCCCACGCCCATCTGTCAGCTTGTTACGCGCCGCGCTGTAAGCCTTATCCAACTGTTGTAGGCGGTTGCCCACTTCATCCAGGTCCTGGATGAACAGCACGAATTTGTCGTACAGCCAGCCGGCCCGTTCGGCAATTTCCCGCGCATTCTGGCTTTGGCGCTCCTGCTTCCACAGGCTGTCGATCACTCGCAGGGTAGCCAGCAAGGTCGTGGGGCTGACAATCACGATATGGCGGTCAAACGCCTCCTGAAACAGGTTCGGCTCGGCCTGCAGGGCGGCGGAAAATGCGGCCTCGATGGGCACGAACAGCAACACGAAATCCAGGCTGTGCAGCCCTTCCAGACGCTTGTAATCCTTGCCGGCCAAGCCTTTGACGTGGTTACGCAGGGACAGCACATGCTGCTTGAGGGCCGCCTGGCCAATCACCTCATCATCTGCCGCGACGTATTGCTGATAGGCCGTGAGGCTGACCTTGGAGTCGACCACCACCTGCTTGTCGCCCGGCAACATGATCAGCACGTCCGGCTGGAAGCGCTCGCCGTCCGGCCCTTTGAGGCTCACCTGGGTCTGGTACTCGCGGCCCTTCTCCAGCCCGGCATGTTCCAGTACCCGTTCAAGAATCAGCTCGCCCCAGTTGCCCTGGGTCTTCTGGCCTTTGAGGGCACGGGTCAGGTTGGTGGCTTCGTCTGACAGGCGCAGGTTCAATTGCTGCAGACGCTCAAGCTCTTTAGCCAGGGAAAAACGCTCGCGGGCTTCGTTCTGATAGCTTTCTTCCACACGCTTTTCGAAGGACTGGATGCGTTCCTTCAGTGGGTCAAGCAACTGGCCCAGGCGTTCCTGGCTGGTTTCGGCGAAACGCTGCTCACGCTCATCGAAGATCTTCCCGGCCAGCTCGGCAAACTGCGCGCGCAACTCATCGCGCGAACCTTGCAGGTCGGCGAGGCGTTGTTGATGACTGTCCTGTTGTTCACGCAATTCGGCGCGCAAGGCAGCTGACAGCGCATCGAGGCGGCGCAGCTCGGTTTCCTTGGCGCTACGGTCGAGGTTCCAGGCATGGGCGGCATCGCGGGCGTTATCGCGGTCGATTTGCAGCAGTTCGACTTCGCGGCGCATGGCGGCCAGGTCGGCCTGTTTCGCGGCATTGGCCTGGCTGAGGTCGCTGATTTCATCGCGGCTGGCGTCCAGTTGCGCGGCCAGCCCTTCCTGGGCCAGTTGCGCGGTTGCCAGGCGCTCTTCGAGCAGCTCCCAACCGGTCATGCGCGCGGTCAGTCGACGTTGAATCTGCCAGCACAGGGCCAATAAAGGCACTGCTGCACCCGCCAGACCCAAGGCAATACTGGTCCAGTCAAAAACCATAGCCATTTCTGCCATCACCGAAAAGGAGCAAGGTTAACCAAGCATGGGGCTTGAGGACAGCTCAGTCTTCGACCTGCCCCAACTCGCGCAGGGCGCGGCGGTCGCCAGCGCGAGCCGCCAGGCGCAGCAGGTCGTGGCCTATGCGGCGGTCGCGGGCGTTGCCGCACTCGCGGCACATCAACTGGCCCAGCCGACTTTGAGCGGCGACCACGCCATCGCGGGCCGGCTGCTTGAGCAAGCGTCCGGCGAAGTGCTTGATGTTGGCGTTATGCCCCAGCCGCGGGCTGTCGAGCAGCCACAAGGCAACCTTCAACGAAAATCGCTTGGGTGTGGTAACAGTTTGAGGGGTATCGGTAACAGAGGGTGATACTGAGCGAAACTTCATAAAGCACTGTGGGACAGATTGGAAGGCGCGCCACTCTACTCTTTTTTTCGCGCAGGTAAAGCTGGATAAATCCTACACGCCCGTTCTAGAGCAAGCGCTCGGGACAATCCACAGAAGCTGTGGATAACTCAGTGGACAACCCACCTTGAACCCGCTCAAAGCCCCATGAAACGGGGGCCGCAGTCAAACTGACGATTTTTTCACCAATAAAAAAAAGCGATGTTTTTCATTGACTTAAATTTTCGTTGCAGGCAAACGACGGCACTTGCGGGCAGTTGACAGAGTGGTTACACACCGCGCAACGAATGTGCACAAGTACCCATCCACTGGTTATATCGCCGACACTTTTTGCTTCAATCTGTCCGAAAATGTTACCGCCACAGAGCAACCGGCCTGCAAAACAGAGCACTTTTCAAAACCGCCCGCGCTCGCCACACTGCTGCACCAACGATGTCACTCTCCTGTAGGCGCAGATGAAAGGAATCCTGTTGTTCGCCGTGTTGCTGCTCGCCATCTGCGCGACATCATTGGGAATCAATGCAGCTTTGCCCTCGCCTGACGGGGCGTTGTTTGCCATCGCCATCCTGTTATCAGCGGCCTTTACTGCGGTAAGCCTGTGCATCGAGCTGGGTGAAGGCCGGATCAATGACATGCGCGACGTGATGAAGGTGATCGAAACCGGCCGCTCCTGGCGCCTGACCCTCGCGGCCTACGTGCTGGGCTGCTCGCTGGCGGCCGCCGTAACAGTGCTGGTCTATCGTGGTTTTCTAGGCAGCTGATAAAAGTTTTTTGCTCAGCCGCTTCCCTTCCCGGTTTCGATCCGTTACTATCCGCGGCGTTAGTACCAAGCTGAAAGTCAATTCTGGTCGAACAACTCCCCTGAACAACACGGGACCGACCACCTCGATGGTTTCCAGGTATCACTTGCGACGACACTACCTTTGAACATGCAAAGGGTGCCGCGAAGTCTCAATACTCTGACCGAACCAACCTGCAAATTGATCAGGATCTTCACCCCGGGCCCAGAACCTTTGCCCCTGTTGTGCTGCCTGCCCTCCTAAGTACCTACCTGCCAGCCCAAGCGCGCCAACTTAATAGCGCTTCAAACTGGCTGCTTTGTTCCAGTCGGTTCTTCGTTTGATCAATGGTGATCAACGTTACTGGAACGTTTTAACGCTGCACGGTTCTTATCCGTGTCATTTGTAGGAACACCAATAATATGAACGCTCAAATCCACACTCAGGATGCCATTCGCACCCTCACCAACGCTTTTGCACCAATGAACTGCCTGATCATGGCCGCTCGCAAAGGCTGCTTCAGCTTCACCCTGGTCAACGAACACGGCATCGCTCGTCACAGCGAACGCCTGTACCCCGATCAATACTCCAGCGCAGAGCCGCTGCAGGCCGTGATCGAGCGTACCCGTCAGGCACTGACTGCCTGATCGACCCGAGTCGCTGAAACACAAAAACCCTGTTTAAAAAGCAGGGTTTTTTATTGCCTGAAATTCGGCATTGAAACATTTTCGCTAAGTTCAAATAGATATAAACGTTATAACTAAATGAAGAAGATGTTTTAAAAACAGTCCTTTACATCGTAAATATGACACTACACTTCAACTCAAGCGGCTTGATCCGCTTGCGACGGGCCTGAGATCCGATTCACAGCTGCCAAGCCCCCTCTCAGGCACCGTCGACCACTTTCATGGACCGAGGCTTGTATGGGTATCGCCGCCAGCGAATTGTGTCGTTATGTGATCCGGCCGACGTTGATTTACCTCGGCCGCCATGATGCGACAGCCGAAGCCCTGCTGCTGGGCATTGCTGCCAGCCAGTCGGAACTCGGCTCGGCCCTGCACGACCGGCGTGGCCACGGCCTATACAGCATCACCGAACCGCGCCACCGCGCCCTTTGGGACCATTACCTGGCGCGCGACCCCGAGCGCGCCAGCCTGGTACGCGGCCTGGCCAGTCAGCACGCATTCCTCAGTGCGCCCCAGCTTGAGTTAACCGTCAATCTGCGTTACGCCACCGCCATCGCCTGGCTGCTGGTGGAGCAGCACAGCCCTGCCCTGCCGCAGCCGGGCGATGTACTGGCAATGGCACGTATCTGGAAAGAAATTTTTCACCCACAAGGTCGGCTGCGGGACTTCACCCAAGCCTGGCAGACCTGTGTTTCATCCATGAATCAGGTCACTTGTTGACCAGGCGTTTTGCAAGATTCGGCTAAAAACCCCGATTCTGGTCGGATTGTCCTACAAAACCGCTCTATCTCCTGCATTACAGCCTATAGCGCTAACCTAAATTTATTGTTACTTTCCGCAGCGGTGATCACCACGGAGTTCTAATAATGAAAAAAGTAATGCTCAAGACCACACTTAGCCTCGCCGTTGCCATGGCCTCCACCCAACTGTTCGCGAGCGGCTTTGCCCTCAACGAGCAAAGCATCAGTGGGATGGGTACAGGTTTCGCCGGCCGCTCCTCATCTGCCGATGATGCAAGCACTGTCGCTGGCAACCCTGCCGGCATGTCACGCCTCAAGCGCGATCAAATCACTGCCGGTGTCGCAGCTATCGACGCCAAGACCGATATCAAAAACACCAGCGGTGGCCCACCCGGCAGCAGCAACGACGGTGACATGGTTCCTTTTACCAAAGTCCCGATGTTGTTTGCCGTGAAAAAAGCGACCGATGACCTGGCGTTCGGCCTGGGTGTGTATGCGCCGTTCGGCCTGATCACCAACTACGAAGACAGCTTCGGCGGCCGTTACTACGGCAAGAAGAGTGACGTTAAAGTCGTCACCCTCCAGCCGACTGTCAGCTACGCCTTCAACGAATACGTGTCCGTGGGTATCGGCCCGACGTTCAACAAGATCAGCGGTAACCTGACCTCGTCGACGCCGCTGGCGCAAACCTTCGGCCGCAATGATGGCCTGGTGGACATCAAGGGCGATGACACCGCATGGGGCTACAAAGTCGGTATCCTGGTGACGCCATGGGCGAGCACCAACATCGGCCTGACGTACACCTCCAAGGTTTCCTACAACCTGTCGGGTCACACCGATATTTCCGGCCGTGGTTTTGGTCCGTTCAACGGCGGGCGTTTTGACGCCAAGTTGAACATCACCACCCCAGAATCCTACGACATGTCCATCACCCACAAGCTGGATGACCAATGGACGTTGTATGCGGGTACCACATGGACCCGTTGGAGCCGCCTGAAAGAAATCACCGTCAACAACTCGGGCGTTTCGCCTGCACTGGGTGGCGCGGCTGGCCCGATCGGTCGCATCAACGAGCCACAGAACTGGCATGACACCTGGGCCTCGGCCATCGGTGCTTCGTTCCAGGTCAACAAACAGTGGGTACTGCGCACCGGCTTCTCGGTTGACCAATCGCCTACCAACAACACCGACCGTTCGGTGCGTATCCCGACTGGCGACCGTAAGGCTGTCAGCTTTGGTGCCGGCTTCAGCCCTACTGAAGACTGGACGATCGACGCTGCCGTCTCCTACCTGTGGGAAGAAGAAGTCAACGTCAACCGTACCGGCAAGGGCAACGCCTACAACGCCGAGTACAAAAACAGCGCTTGGGGTTACGGCCTGGGTGCGACTTACAAGTTCTGATTCACTGCGAGCCTGACCGGCTCGCCAGCTGAATCTAAAAAAGCCCCGCTCTCCTGCACAGGAGGCGGGGCTTTTTAATCGCCGACGATCAGGGTTTGGAAGCCAAGGCTTCTTCCACTGCCTTGATCAAGTCCGGGCTGTCCGGCTTGGTCAAACTGGAGAAGTTGGCAATTACCTTGCCTTGGCGGTCGACCACGTACTTGTAGAAATTCCATTTCGGCGCGCTGGTCTGCTGCGCCAGCACCTTGAACAGGTGTACCGCATCCGGTCCTTTGACTTTTTGCGGTTCGGTCATGGTGAAGGTCACGCCGTAATTCACGTAACAGACCTTGGCGGTCTCTTCACCGGTCTTGGCTTCCTGCTTGAAGTCATCGGACGGCACGCCAATCACTTCCAGCCCCTGGCCCTTGTAGCGCTGGTACAAGGCTTCGAGGCCTTTGAACTGTGGCGCGAACCCGCAGAAGCTGGCGGTGTTGACGATAACCAGGGGTTTGCCGGCAAAGCGCTGGCACAAATCGATGGATTCCTTGGCGCGCAGCTTGGGCAATTGGCCCTCAAGCAACGGTGGGCAATCAGCGGCCATGGCAACACTGCCAATGGCCATCAGGACGGGTACTGCAAGCCAGCGCATCTGCATGTCGTGAGTCCTTAACATTTCCAGACCACGAACTTAACAGATCGACATACCCAGTTGCATCAACGCCAGCCCACCACGCTGCCAGCCCCACCAGGCCAGCAGCATCAGCACGACCAGCGCCGCTACCGTCAAACACCGTGCCGTCACACTCATGCCGCCTCCATCTGCGCCTGCAAGCGCGCCACCGGCCGCTCGCGCACCGGCCAGTTCAGCGCGGCGGCGAGCACGCTCAGCAGAATCGCCACCTGCCAGATCAAATCGTAGTTGCCGGTTCGATCATAGACCACCCCGCCCAACCAGCCGCCGAGGAACGACCCGATTTGGTGGAACAGGAACACGATCCCACCGAGCATCGAGAGGTTTCGCACACCAAACAAGGTTGCGACGGTGCCATTAGTCAGCGGCACCGTAGACAGCCACAAAAAGCCCATGGCCATGCCAAACAGGTAGGCCGTGATTTCGGTGACCGGCGCCCACAGGAACAACACAATGACGACCGCACGCAGCAGGTACAGGCCGGTAAGCAAGCGCGGCTTGGACATGCGCCCGCCGAGCCAGCCGGCGGTGTAGGTGCCGAATACATTAAACAGACCGATCAAGGCCAGCACCGTGGTGCCCACCGTGGCCGGCAAATGCTGGTCGACCAGATACGCCGGCAGGTGCACGCCGATAAACACCACCTGGAAACCGCACACAAAAAAGCCGAATGCCAGCAACCAGAAGCCGGAATGGGAACAGGCTTCCTTCAAGGCTTCACGCAAGGTTTGCTGGCCAGTCACCACCGGCAGCGGCTTGTCCTTGAGCATCGCCACCAGCGGCAGAATCAGCGCCACCATCAGCCCCAGCGCCAACAAGGCGGCCGACCAGCCCAGCCAGCCGATCAAGCCCAATGTGCCGGGCACCATGGCGAACTGACCAAAAGAGCCTGCGGCGCTGGCGATGCCCATGGCCATGCTGCGTTTTTCCGGCGGTACGGTGCGGCCCACCACGCCGAGAATCACCGAAAACGAGGTGCCCGACAGGCCGATACCAATCAGCAAGCCGGCACTTAGTGACAATGACCACGCCGAATCGGACATGCCCATCAACACCAGGCCCACGGCGTACAGTACGCCGCCGACGAACACCGTTTTGGTCGCGCCGAAACGGTCGGCCAGGGCGCCGGTGAACGGCTGCGCAAGGCCCCAAATCAGATTCTGCAGCGCGATGGCGAAGGCAAACGTCTCGCGCCCCCAGCCAAATTCGTTGCTCATCGGCGCCAGGAACAGGCCGAAACCGTGCCGCACGCCCAAGGACAACGCCAGGATCAGCGCACTCCCCACAAGGATCCAACCACTGGTGCGCCACATCGAGGTCATGTTCTTATTCTCCGCTCGCGGGTATATACCCGCTTGTAATCGAACAAACCCGCGCTCAGGCGAGTTCATCCAGCAAGGCCAGCAAGGTTTCGCGCTTTTCGGCGCCTAACTGATCAATCAATTTTTGCTGCGCCGCTTCCCACGCCGGCAACGCCGCAGCCAGCCGTTCTTCGCCGGCTTGCGTCAACAGCACCAGGCGGTTGCGCAAGTCATCACCCTCGACCAACTGCACCAGGCCTTCGCCTTCCAGCACCCGCAAGTTGCGCCCCAAGGTGCTGCGATCCAGGCCCATGGCGTCGGCCAGGCTGGAAATGCTCGGTTGGTCGAGACGCTGCAAGTTGCACAGCAAAGAATACTGGGCGACGTTGATCCCGAAGCCGTCGAGAGCGCCGTCGTAATGCCTGCTGACGCCACGGGCGGCACGTCGCAGGTTGGTGCATAAACATTGGGAGGCAAGCATGGAACGTGTATATACCCGCGATTAAGGAAATGCAAGAAAGTGTTACAGAGCCAAACCGATCAACACCGCGACTTCCAGCAACTCCAGGAGTGCGCCAGCTGTGTCGCCGGTGGTGCCACCCAGCCGGTTGACCATCAATTGGCGCAGGCCGATAAAACACAGCGCCGCCAGCAGAACAGCCATGCCGCCGCTGAAACCGCCGATCAGGATGCAGGCCAGGCCACTGAGGATCAGCACCTGTTGGCCGACAACCCGCGGTAAATGGTCCGACAGCGCCTGACCCAAACCGCCTGCACGCACATAGCGCGTGGTAAGGAACAGCGCCAGCATCGACGCCCGCCCGATCAATGGCGCCAGGATCAATGCCGCGCCATTACGTTGCTCGATCAACGCCACCAGCGCGGTGAACTTGAGCAACAGCACCAAGCCCAGGGTAACCACCGCAATCGGCCCGCTGCGCGGGTCTTTCATGATGGTCAGGGTGCGCTCGCGGTCGCCAAAACCACCGAGCCAGGCATCGGCGCTGTCCGCCAGGCCGTCCAGGTGCAAACCACCGCTAAGCAACACCCACGCGGTCAGCAATAAGGCGGCATGCAGCAACAACGGCGCGCCCGCCAATACGCTGTTCAGCGCCCATAACAGCACGCCGAACAACAGCCCGACCACGGGATAAAACAGCAGCGAACGCCCCAGCTCTTGAGGCTGCGGCATGCCCGGCAAACGAATCGGCAGGCTGCTGAGAAATTGCAGGGCAATCCAGAACGGCAGCATCGTCAGGTTCCTTCTTTCAACACACCATCGGCAGCCACGTGCAGGCTGAACAGCCCACCATGGCCGACCTCGACATTCAACAACTGCTCGCGCGGCAAACCTCGCGCTCGCGCCAATAGCAGACGCATCACGCCACCGTGGCTGATCAGCAACACGCGCTCACCAGCATAAGCCTGGTGCAAGCGCGAGACGGCGCTGAGGACACGGTGTGAAAAGTCGCTGACCGGCTCACCCTCAGGGGGGGTGAAGCTGTAGGGATCGGCCCAGAACAGCCCCAACCCTTCAGCGTCGGTTTCCATCAGCGCCGCTGCGCTATGCCCTTCCCACGCGCCGAAGTGCAGCTCCTGCAGGTCTTTTTCCAGATTCACCGGCACACTCAGGCGTGCGCCCAACTCTTGGGCGAATAGCGCGCAACGCTGCAACGGCGAACTGATCACGCGATTCCACGGCCCCTGCTCCGCTACGGCGGCGCGCATCTGCGCCCAGCCCTTGTCGGTGAGCGCGTCGTCGAGGCTGCCGCGCAGGCCGCCGCCCAGCTCGGTTTCGCCGTGGCGCAACAGGTCCAGGTGCAAGGTCATGCCGGGCGGTCTGCCACGGCCGCTTCGGCGAATGTCGCCATTTGCCCGTGCAGCGCACACGCAAGGCGCAGCAACGGCACCGCCAGCGCCGCACCACTGCCCTCGCCCAGGCGCAGGCCGAGTTGCAGCAAGGGTTCGGCGTTGAGGCTTTGCAGTACGTGACGATGGCCCGGCTCGGCGCCACCATGGCCGAATACCAGCCACTCTCGACACGCCGGGTTCAGGCGCGTGGCGACCAGTGCGGCGACGGTGCAGATAAACCCGTCCACCAGCACGACGATGCCTTCTTGTGCGCAGGCCAGATAGGCACCGACCAGCGCGGCGATTTCAAACCCGCCGAGGTTGAACAGGGTGTGCAATGCGTCATCGCGCTGTCCGGCATGCAGCGCCAGTGCGCGCTCGATAACTGCCACTTTGTGGCTGACGCCCAGGGCGTTCAAACCGGTGCCCGGGCCTGTGAGGTCGCTGACCTTGCAATCGAGCAGCGCACAGGCCAAGGCACTGGCGGCGGTGGTATTACCGATGCCCATTTCACCACCGATAAACAGCTGGGCGCCGCGTTCCAATGCACGGCGTGCGCTATCGCGACCGGCTTGTAGCGCCAGGCAGCCCTGAGCTTCAGTCATGGCCGGGCCGTTGACGAAATTCGCCGTGCCCGCGCCGATGTTCAGGTGACGCACTCCGGGCAGGTTCAGCGAGGGCGTCACCGTGCCGAGGTCGACCACTTCCAGCTGCGCATCCAGCTGACGTGCCAACACACTGATGGCTGCGCCGCCAGTGACGAAGTTGTGCAGCATCTGCCCGGTCACTTCCTGGGGAAACGCCGACACGCCTTCTGCGACGACGCCATGGTCACCGGCAAAAATGGCGATCCACACTTGGTCCACCAACGGTTTGACCTGGCCTTGCAGGCCGGCCAGTTGCACCGCTACAGCTTCGAGCTGGCCGAGCGAACCGGCCGGTTTGGTCAGCTGTTGCTGGCGCGCCAGCGCTTGTTCGTACGCTGAGGCGTCGACAGCCTTACAAGGGTTGAGCCACCAGGTGTCAGTCATAACGCAGTACCTTTCAAAGTCAGGGGCAGGCCGGCAACCGTCAGGACAACACGCTGACACCGCTCGGCCAAGGCTTGATGCAGCCAACCGGCTTCATCCACATAGCGGCGAGTCAATTCGCCCAGCGGCACGACACCCATTCCGGTCTCGTTGCTGACAAAAATGATTTCACCCGGCAGTGCAGCCAGGGTTTGCAGCAATTGATCGCGCTCCAGCGCCAGGCGCGCCGGGTCTTCGAGCATCAGCAGGTTGGTGAGCCACAGGGTCAGGCAGTCCACTAGCAGGCAGCGATCGGCAGCAGCGTTTTCGCGCAGTACGCGGGCCAGCTCGATGGGTTCTTCAATCAGGCCCCAATGATCGGGACGCCGCGCACGGTGATGCGCGACGCGCGCGCTCATCTCGCCATCCAGCGGCTGGCTGGTGGCGATGTAGATGACGGGCAAGGTGCTGTCGCTGGCAAGTTTTTCGGCCAGGCGGCTTTTGCCGGAGCGGGCACCGCCGAGGATTAATTGATGCATGGGGTGGCACCTTGTTCGGCGGGTGGAGAGGTTGAGGTGTGCCGCGGCAAGTGGGGTGAGTCAGGTAGGCATGCAGTGGCTGAGCCATGGCCATCGCAGGCAAGCCAGCTCCCACAGAAAGGCAGATCTGCTTTTGATCTGGCTTTTGATTTTGATCTCAGTCGCCCCGTTAAACCACGCTGGCCGAACGCAGGTTTGAATCCGTGGGTAACCCGGCAGGACGCCGGGTTAGCCGCGCTGGGCCAAGGATGGCCCATCGCGGCGGCCCACGGATTCAAGCCTGCGTTCGGGTACACCGAGCCCAGGCGAGGTGCCGAGTGGTGGGGCGAAGACTTTTTGGTTACTTTTGTGTCTTTACAAAAGTGACCCGCTGTAAGAGCGGAACCATAAGTGGCCGTTACCCAGCTGAGGGATATGTACACCGACAAACCGCCATCGCAGGCAAGCCAGCTCCCACATTTGGACTGGGTGTACACCGTCAGAGCCCGCATAGCTTGCGCAACAACGCGGTATCCAGATGATTTTCCACCAGGTCCGCCAAACGCTCGATATCGCGCTCGCGCAAGGCGTGGTAATCCACCTCCTGCACATCCTGCAACCCAGCCCAGCGCAACAAGGCGCTGCACGCCGCGGGGCTTTCGAACAGGCCATGCAGGTAGGTGCCGAGAATCTGCCCGTCGGCACTCTGGGCGCCGTCACTGCGGCCGTCATCCAACCGCACGGCGGCGTTCGCCAGCGCTTCACCGCAAGTCACGCCGGCGTGGATCTCATAACCACTGACCTCGGCATCTTCCAGCAACAAGCGCCCACGCACATTGCGCAGCTGCTTCTCTTCCTCCAGCGTCGTACTGAACGCCAACAGCCCCAAGCCTTCACTGGAGCCAGCCGGCCCTTCCAGCCCGAGCGGGTCATGCAGCTGCTCGCCGAGCATCTGCAAGCCGCCGCAAATCCCCAGCACCTTGCCGCCATAACGCAAGTGCCGCGCCACGGCAGTGTCCCAGCCGTTGGCGCGCAAATAGGCCAAGTCACTGCGCACGCTTTTGGAGCCCGGCAGGATAATCAGGTCGGCAGGCGGAATCGGCTGGCCCGGCCCGACAAACTGCAAATCCACCTGCGGGTGCAGGCGCAGCGGGTCGAAATCGGTGTGGTTGCTGATGCGCGGCAATACCGGCACCACCACCTTGAGCACTTGGGCGGCCTTGTCGATCTGGCGCTGGTCGATGCCGTCTTCGGCTTCCAGGTGCAGGTCCATCACGTAGGGCAGTACGCCCACCACGGGCTTGCCGGTGCGCGCTTCCAACCAGTCGAGGCCAGGCTGCAGCAAGGCGATATCGCCGCGAAAACGGTTGATAATGAAGCCCTTGACCCGCGCCTGTTCGGTTGGCGAAAGCAATTCCAG
Source organism: Pseudomonas sp. B19125 (assembly GCF_044218855.1). Lineage (NCBI taxonomy): Bacteria > Pseudomonadati > Pseudomonadota > Gammaproteobacteria > Pseudomonadales > Pseudomonadaceae > Pseudomonas > Pseudomonas sp. B19125. Next base: position 2,278,191 of record NZ_CP162589.1, on the reverse strand, counting down.
AGTGCCGACCAGGTGGGCGAACACGCCGCCGCGATTGATGTCGGCAATCAGTAGCACCGGGCAATCCACAGCCTCGGCAAAACCCATATTGGCAATGTCATTGGCGCGCAGATTGATCTCGGCGGGCGACCCCGCGCCTTCCACCATCACCACCGGGTAAGCCGCGCTCAGGCGTGTGTGAGAGGCCAGCACCGCCTGCATCGCGATGGCTTTATAGTCGTGATAGGCCACGGCGTTCATGCTGGTCACGGCGCGGCCATGGATGATGACTTGGGAGCCGGTGTCGCTGTTGGGTTTGAGCAGCACCGGGTTCATGTCAGTGTGTGGCGCCAGGTTGGCGGCCTGGGCTTGCACCGCCTGGGCGCGGCCGATCTCGCCACCTTCAGCGGTCACGGCACTGTTGAGCGCCATGTTCTGCGGCTTGAACGGCGCCACCGCGATGCCTTGGCGCACCAGCCAGCGACACAGCGCGGTCACCAGGGTACTTTTGCCCGCGTCGGAGGTGGTGCCTTGCACCATCAGCGTACTCATGGTGCTTCCTTGTAGACAGCCAGGGCTTCGTCGAGTCGCAGCCAATCTGCCTCGGTATCGGGCAAGCCAAAGCGCAGGCTGCTGTCGTGGACAAACAGGCGCAGCAGAATGCCGCGCTGGGCCATGAATTCATGCATGCGTTCGGCGTGCGGGGTGATCAGCCACTGGAACAGGGCGCAGCCACCGTGGGGTTGAAAGCCGTGGCGTTCGAGCAGGTCAAACAAGCGCCGGCCCGCTTCGACACAGCGCTCACGCTGACGAACCTGCCCGGCGGTATCACGCAGGCACACTTGCCCGAGCACGCGGGTCGGCCCGCTGACGGCCCACGGCCCAACCTGCTCGGCCAACAGCCGCAGCAACCGGCGCTCAGCCAGCACGAAGCCCAGGCGCACACCGGCCAGGCCGAAAAATTTGCCGAACGAGCGCAATACAATCAGGCCGACATGATGGGTGTGGCTGGCCAGGCTGAGCTCTGGTGTGACGTCCATGAATGCCTCGTCCACCACCAGCCAACCGCCGCGTTGGGCCAGCCGCGCGTGCCAGTCCAGCAGGCGTTGCGGGCTCAGGCTAAGGCCGGTGGGGTTGTTGGGGTTAACCACCACCAGCACGTCAAGGCTGTCGAGAAAGAAGTCGACTTCCTGCTCCTGCACTTCGCGCACCACATACCCGGCGCGGCGCCAGGCTTCGGCGTGCTCGGCGTAACAGGGCGACAACACGCCAACCTTGCCGGAGCGGCGCAGACGCGGCAGCAGCTGGATCGCGGCCTGGGAGCCCGGCACCGGCAGCAGGTGGGCGGCACCGTAATAGTCGCAGGCGGCCTTTTCCAGGCCGTCGTCGGCTTCCGGCAAACGCGCCCAGGCGCGCAGCGGGATGTCCGGGATCGACCAGGGCCAGGGCGCGAGGCCGCTGGACAGGTCAAGCCAATCGGCCTCGGCAATCCCGTATTCAATCACCGCCTTACGCAGGCGCCCACCGTGCTCAAGCATACAATTGCGCCCCCGCGCAGAGGATCAACAGCCATAACCAAACGCCACGCTGCACCAGTTGCCAGCCACGGTCGATGGCGTCGGCATCGGCGGCCGGGCCTTCGCCCAACTGCGGACGCTGATGCAGCTCGCCGTGATAGATCGCCGCGCCACCCAGCTCGACGCCCAGGGCGCCCGCCCCGGCCGCCATCACCGGACCCGCGTTGGGACTGTCCCAGGTGGGGCCTTGGGTGCGCCAGCATCTGAGCGCCAAGCGAGTTTTGCCTAAAACGGCGTAGGTCAGCGCCACCAGCCGTGCAGGAATATAGTTGAGCACATCGTCGATCTTGGCCGCTGCCCAGCCGAAGCGCTCGAAGCGTTCGTTGCGATAGCCCCACATGGCGTCGAGAGTGTTGCTCAGGCGGTACAGCACCACGCCCGGCACACCGGCGACCACAAACCAGAACAACGCGGCAAATACTGCGTCGCTGCCGTTCTCCAGCACTGACTCGGTGGCGGCGCGGGCGACTTCGGTGCTGTCCAGCTCGCTGGTCTGGCGGCTGACCAGATAACTCACACGTTTGCGCGCTTCATCCAGGTCACCGCTGCGCAACGCCTGCGCAACCGGGATCACATGTTCACCCAGGCTGCGCATGCCGAGCGCCAGGTACAGCGCCAGGATTTCCAGGACCCAGCCGATATAGGGCGCCCACGATAACGCGGTCGCCAGCAGTGTCAGCGGCACCACGGCGATAAACCATGCGGTCACGCCGTGGCTGCGCCAGCCACGGCCACCGGTGTTGAAACGTTGCTCGATGCGCCCGGCGAAATTGCCGAACGCCACCAGCGGATGCCAGCGCCTGGGTTCACCCAGTAGCGCATCCAGCGCCACCGCAGCGACACACAGCAAGGCCACACTCATTGACTCACTCCCCACACATTCTCATACAACATGTCACTCAGCGGCCGTGGTTCGGTCCAGCCTTCGAGTTGCAACATCGGTGCCGGGTAGAACTCGGCCACCGGGCCCAGGCACAACACGGCCAGGGGTTTGGCGCCGGGCGGCAGGCCCAGCAGGTCGGCCAGGGCTTGTGGCTCAAACAGCGAGACCCAGCCCATACCAATGCCCTCGACACGGGCGGCCAGCCAGAGATTCTGGATCGCGCAGGACAGCGACGCCATGTCCATCTCCGGCAAGGTGCGCCGGCCAAAAATATGGCGCTCGCGGTCGTCCATCAATGCGGCCACCAATACTTCGGCGCAGTCGTGGATGCCTTCGACCTTGAGCTTCATGAATTCGTCGGAGCGCTCGCCCAGGGCTTCGGCGGTGCGCACGCGTTCTTCCTCCACCAATTGCTGAATATTCCCACGCAGTTGACGGTCGCTGATGCGGATAAACCGCCAGGGTTGCATCAAGCCCACGCTGGGCGCCTGGTGTGCGGCCTGGAGCAGGCGGTGCAGCAATTCGGGCGCGACCGTGCCGCCGGTGAAGTGGCGCATGTCGCGGCGTTCGGCGATGGCGCGGTAGACGGCGTCGCGGTCGGCTTGGGGATAGGCGTTGTCCGTCATGGCCCTATCGCGGGCAAGCCCGCTCCCACATTTGCAATGCATTCCCCTGTGGGAGCTGGCTTATCGGGTCGCCGCATCGCTGCGATAGCGGTCTCAATGCTCGGCGCGAAGAGTGCGGCCACCGCCGTTGGATTCGACGGAAAATAAAAGTGCACATAAGAAGCCGTCATCCGCCCCTGCCGATACACCGCCTCCGCCCCGCGCCCGCCATTGGGGCTCAGGCCGCGGGCAATCGGCTGCCATTCGGTGCTGGTCAGGGAATGGTGATAGGTATGGCCGCGCAGCACGCCTTCGGGCAACTCGACACTTTGCAGGGCCAGGGCGGCAAGTTTCTTTTGCATCACCGCATCGCCTTGCAGCAGGCCGACCAGTTCGGCACGGGCGCCGTCCACATCGGTGAGCGAATCCAGCAGGTAGAGCATGCCGCCACATTCAGCCAACAGTGGTTTGCCAGCCGCATGATGGGTGCGAATAGCCGCAAGCATCCGGGTGTTTTCAGACAGTGCCTGGTGATGCAATTCGGGATAGCCGCCGGGCAAGTACAGGCTGTCGGCGTCGGGCAATTGGTGATCATGGATCGGCGAGAAAAACTTCAGCTCAGCGCCCATTGCCCGCAACAGATCCAGGCTGGCGCCGTAGGTAAAAGCGAAGGCTTCATCACGGGCTACGGCAATACGCACACCGGCCAACAGCGGCTCAGCCTCAGTCAGTTGCGGCGCGGCGAACGTCACCGGCGGCGGCAGCGCCACTTCGCAGCTGCTGCCCAGCGCCTGGGCTGCGGCGTCCAGGCGCGCATCGAGGTCATTGAGTTCACTGGCTTGCACCAGGCCCAGGTGACGACTCGGTAATTCAATCCCGGTTTCACGGGACAACGCGCCATACCAGCGCAGGCCTTCGGTGAGGCTGCCCTCGAGCAGCTGCGCATGACGCAGGGTGCCAACGCGATTGGCCAGCACACCGGCGAATGGCAAGTCCGGCTGGTAGCGCGCCAGGCCCAAGGCCAAGGCACCAAAGGTCTGGGCCATGGCGGTGCCATCAATGACCCCGAGCACCGGCACACCAAAGTGCCGCGCCAGGTCGGCGCTCGACGGTGTGCCGTCAAACAGCCCCATTACGCCTTCGATGAGAATAAGGTCAGCCTCGCCGGCTGCTTCCCACAGCAAGCGGCGACTTTCTTGCTCGCCCACCATCCACATGTCCAACTGATACACCGGCGCACCGCTGGCGCGCTCGTGGATCATCGGGTCGAGAAAATCCGGCCCGCATTTGAACACGCGCACCTTGCGCCCCAGGTTGCGGTGCAAGCGGGCGAGCGCGGCGGTGACGGTGGTTTTGCCCTGGCCGGACGCCGGTGCGGCGATCAATACGGCTGGGCAATGACGGGGCTGATTCAAAGTTCGACGCCCTTCTGTGCCTTGATACCGGCTTGGAACGCGTGCTTGAGCATGCCCATTTCGGTGACGGTGTCGCCCATTTCGATCAGTTCAGGCTTGGCGCCACGGCCAGTCACCACAACGTGCTGCATGGGTGGGCGGGCCTGCAGGTCGCTGAGCACCTGGTCCAGATCGAGGTAGCCGTGCTTGAGGGCGATGTTCAACTCGTCCAGCACCACCAGGCCGATGGACGGGTCTTGCAGCAATTCGCGGGAAACTGCCCAGGCGGCTTCGGCGGCGGCGATGTCGCGCTGGCGGTCCTGGGTTTCCCAGGTGAAGCCTTCGCCCATTACATGGAAACGCACTTGCTCGGGGAAACGCCGGAAGAACAACTCTTCGCCGGTGCTGTTACGCCCCTTGATGAACTGCACCACGCCGCACTGCATGCCGTGGCCCATGGCGCGGGCGAGCATGCCGAATGCCGAGCTGCTTTTGCCTTTGCCGTTACCGGTCAGCACCAGCAGCAAGCCGCATTCGTTTGGGGAATTGGCGATACGCTCGTCGATCACGGCTTTTTTGCGCAGCATGCGCGCCAGGTGGCGTTCGTCGCGGTCGGGGGAATCAGTCATGGCAGCTCTCCGTTGGGGCTGGACAAAAACGGCGGGCAGGAAAAAGAAAAACAGACAGCCAAGCATCGCCCACCGTGATGCTGTTGGATGATCCAGGCCGGTCTCCGGGCTCATGAGTGGCGCTCTGCTGATAGCGCGAGCAGGCCAACGGCGCGCCTTCCCATATCACGCGGATACAGTGGCAAAAGGCACCGTTTTGACTCATTTACCGTTGCGGGGGCAGCGCCGGAATTGCGGCTGCGCTGTGTACAAACGCGCTCACTCACCGGCTTCCCTGTTTCACTCTGTCGGCACATGGGCCACAGAGCACCTGGAACAAGCCGCGAAGGTTAGTGGGTTGGGGGTGGAGCGTCAATTAAAGCTGGCCTTGCACTTGAACCATCCGACTGCCGCGCTTCTCTACCTTTACAGGTATTAAGGAGAAAACCATGTACAAAACCAGACTCGCCTTACTGATCATGCTGGCAGGCACCCTCGCCGCCTGCGGTGAAAGCTCTACCCTGCAGGTCTCGGACGGCACCGGGCCATCGCCCAACCTGCCGGAGCCGAACAAAACCCTGATCCCCACCGTAAACATCGCCCCGGCGATCGGCTGGCCGGAGGGTGCCAAGCCGACAGCCGCTGCCGGGACTCAAGTAGCGGCATTTGCCGAAGGCCTGGATCACCCGCGCTGGCTCTACGTTTTGCCTAACGGGGATGTGCTGGTAGCCGAAACCAATTCGCCACCCAAACCGGAAGACGCCACGGGCATTCGTGGCTGGGTGATGGAGAAGGTCATGGGCCGCGCGGGCGCGGGCGTGCCGAGCCCGAACCGCATCACACTGCTGCGCGATGCCGACCATGATGGCGTGGCCGAGACGCGCACGGTGTTTCTGGAGAACCTCAATTCACCGTTTGGCATGACCCTGGTGGGTAACGACCTGTACGTCGCCGATTCGGACAAGCTGCTGCGCTTCCCTTACCAGCCGGGTGAAACCGCGATCAAGGAGGCCGGCACCAAGGTGATCGACCTGCCGGGCGGCAGTATCAACCACCACTGGACCAAAAATGTGGTGGCCAGCAAGGACGGCAGCAGGTTGTATGTGAGTGTCGGCTCCAACAGCAATGTCGGTGAGAATGGCCTGGCGGCGGAGGAAGGCCGAGCGGCGATCTGGGAGGTCGACCGCGCCACGGGCCAGCACCGTATCTTTGCCTCCGGTTTGCGCAACCCCAATGGCATGGCCTGGGAACCGCAGAGCGGCAAGCTGTGGACGGCGGTCAACGAGCGCGACGAAATCGGCAGCGACCTGGTGCCGGACTACATCACCTCGGTCAAGGATGGCGCGTTTTATGGCTGGCCCTTCAGTTACTACGGCCAACATGTGGACGTGCGGGTCTCACCGCAAAACCCCGACCTGGTCGCCAAGGCCATCGCCCCGGACTATGCCGTGGGGCCGCATACCGCGTCCCTTGGGTTGACGTTTGCCGAGGGCAGTAAACTCCCGGCACAGTTCAGCAACGGCGCTTTTATTGGCCAGCATGGTTCGTGGAACCGCAAACCGCACAGTGGCTACAAGGTGATCTTCGTGCCGTTCGAGGGTGGGCAACCCAAGGGGCAGCCGGTGGACGTGCTGACCGGGTTTCTCAATAAAGACGAAAAAGCCATGGGCCGGCCGGTGGGCGTGGTGATTGATCAGCAAGGGGATTTGCTGGTGGCCGATGATGTGGGGAATAAGGTGTGGCGGGTGTCGGCGGTTAAGTAACTGCCTTGTATGGGGCCCATGTGGGAGCTGGCTTGCCTGCGATGGAATCGCCTCGGTTTAACTGACAGACCGAGCCGCCTGAATCGCAGGCAAGCCAGCTCCCACACAAGCCGGCTCAGACACTTGGGCCCGAGTGGCTTAAGGATTACGCGCCAGGCTTGCCGGCAACACGCGCTTGGCGCTCAGGTAGGCATTCTGCCAATAGGCCTTGGACAAGGTGTCCAACTTCACCGTACCGCCCGTTTGCGGGGCGTGTACGAATCGCCCTTCACCCACGTAGATACCTGCGTGGCTTACTCGCGAGCCGCCGCCGGTGGCGAAGAAGATCAGGTCGCCGGTTTGCAGGTTGTTTTCGCTCACATCCTGAGCGCGCATCACGATCAGTTCGCGGGTGGTGCGCGGCAGGCTGATGCCGGCGGCGTCACGGTACACAAAGCCGATCAGGCCGCTGCAATCGAACCCGGAGTCCGGGGTGTTGCCGCCCCAACGGTAAGGCGTGCCGACCAGGCCCAGCGCACGGAAGAGCACGTCTTCGGCAGCTGGCGAGAAATTTTGGGTCGAATAGTTGAACACCGGCCTGGGCTTGACCGCGACAGGCGCAGGCGGCGGTGGACGGCTTGCGCAGGCGCTGAGGAGCGCGGCGCAAACAAGAAGAATGAGGCGGGCTGAGGTCGACATGGGCAGAACAATCCTGATCTGGATGCGGCTTTCGCTGCCGAACGCTGAAAACCAGAACGCGCAAGCAAAGCTCGCGCGAACGGATTACAACAATGTCCAGGGATTCTAGCGCTTACGCGTCAAACTTCAAGTATCACTTTAACTTTACTTACTAGCGGTAACCGTAGTCGGGGCCATGGCGAGGGCGCGCTTGGCTTCGATGAAGGTTTTGCTCCAGTAGCTGTCACCCAGGTTGTCGACTCGAACACCGCCACTGCGACGGCTGCTGGAGTGGATAAACTGGTTATCGCCCAAGTAGATACCGGCGTGGCTTACACGACCACGGCCTGCCGTACTAAAGAAAAGCAGATCACCGGGCTTGAGGTTGTTGCGTGCGACCAACGGTGCATCCACGTTGATCATTTCGCGTGTCGAGCGTGGCAAGTTCATGCCGGCTTCTTCACGGAACAGGTAGCCGATAAAGCCGCTGCAGTCGAAACCGGCTTCAGAGGTACCGCCGAAACGGTAACGGGTACCGATCAGGGACATGCCGCGTTCGAGGATGCTGTCGGCCAGAACGGGAAGCTGGTAAGGCTTGTTGCCGGCGAAGGCAGCCAGTTCTTTCTCAGTAGCCTGCTCTTCTTTATAAAGAGCTTCTTCATAGACAGTAGAAGACTGCGCTGCAACGAACTTTGCCTGATTTTGAACCTGTGGTTTTTGCTGCTCAGCCACGTTTTGAGTGTGGGTGGCGCAACCAAACAACAGGGTAACGAGTGCGAGAGGCACGAGGGGTGCAAAGCGATTTAGCATGGGCACGACCGTGGCTGATGTGTAAAGAAGTCGAGACTATGCCCTCTATCACATCGATTTGCAAATTCAATCGTGATCTATGTGACTTCTGGTTTGGACTATGACATCTAAGCCCTTAACACCCTATTCATGCCTGTTGCGTGGCCAAACCGGCCCAAACGCAGGTTTTCTGGCGCCTGGAAGTTGCCGAAAACCCCACTGGACAAGGGCTGGCTACCAGCCGAGGGTTTCCTTGAGAAACGGAATGGTCAGCTTGCGCTGGGCCTGCAGCGAGGCCTGATCGAGCTGTTCGAGCAAATCGAACAACGCGCTCATGCTGCGGGTGCCACGGGTAAGGATAAAGTGCCCGACCTCATCGGTCAGGTGCAGGCCACGACGCGATGCACGCAATTGCAGGGCACGCAGCTTGTCTTCGTCGGAGAGTGGGCGCATTTGAAAGATGAGCGCCAGGGTCAGGCGTGACTTGAGATCAGCCAGTTTCACCGGCAGCTCACGCGGCGAGGTGGACGCAGCAATCAACAAGCGCCGGCCGCTGTCACGCAGGCGGTTGAACAGGTGAAACAGCGCCTCTTCCCAATCTGCCTTGCCGGCGATGGCCTGCAGGTCATCCAGACACACCAGTTCGTATTGCTCAAGGTGGTCGAAGATGCCGATGCCACGGTCCATCAGCTCAGCCAGCGGCAAGTAAACCGCCGGCTCGCCCATCTGCTCGAAGCGCAGGCACGCGGCCTGCAACAGGTGGGTACGCCCCACGCCGTGTTTGCCCCACAGATAGATCAGGCTTTCAGTCCACCCGGCGTCGGCTTCGCAGAGCCGCTCGACATAGCCGAGTGCAGCGGCATTGGCGCCTGGGTAGTAATTGATAAAGGTGGCGTCGTCACGCAGACGCACACCCAAGGGCAGCTGAATCGGTTTCATGCTGACTGAACGGCTCCAAACGAACCGTTAGTGGCCTCTGTGTAAAGTTTGCAAAGTTTATACCCGTGAAGCCGGGCGCACAATGCAGCAGACCACAAGCAAAATCAAAGGTTTGCGTTAACTTGGGGCGATTTGCGCAATTTGTTTGACACCCCGCCCCAGAAACAACAAACCCGGCTTAGGCCGGGTTTGTTGCGAAACGGTTACAGGTCCGGGTCTTCAACCCCGGTATACGCATCCGAATCCTTATATAGATCATGGACGTGGCGCACCAACACCATGATCACCGCCGCCACCGGCAGCGCAAGCAAGATGCCAGTAAAGCCAAACAGCTCACCACCCGCCAGGATCGCAAAGATCACCGCTACCGGGTGCAAGCCAATGCGGTCACCCACCAGCAACGGCGTCAGTACCATGCCTTCCAAAGCCTGGCCGACCATGAATACCGCCACGATCCCAAGCATCGGGTACAGGTCGCCGCCAAACTGGAACAGCCCGGCCACCAGCGCGGCGCCGATGCCAATCACAAAGCCCATGTACGGCACGATGGCGGCCAAGCCGGCGATCAAGCCGATCAACAGTCCCAGCTCCAAACCAATCGCCATCAAGCCGGCGGCATAGATGATCCCCAGCGCCAGCATTACCAGCAACTGACCGCGTACAAACGCGCCGAGCACCTCATGGCACTCTTGTGCCAGGGAAACGATGCGCTCTTCGTTATTGCGTGGCAGCAGGCTGCGGATCTTGGCCATCATGATGTCCCAGTCACGCAGCAGGTAGAACGCCACCACCGGGATCAGCACCAGGTTGGTCAGCCAGCCGATCAATGCAAGGCTGGAGGCCGTGGCCTGGCTGAGCACCACACCGACAATGTCGGTGGTCTGGCCCATATGCTCACTGATCGCGGCCTTGACCTTGTCGAACTTCCAGAAGCCATCCGCCAGCCCCAGCTTGGCCTGAGCCCACGGCATCGCAGTGTGCTGCAACCAGTCGAGCATTTGCGGCGCCAGCTCATAGAGACGGAACAGCTGCTTGGCCAGCATCGGCACCAACACCAACACCAGCACCGTGATGATCAATGTGAACAGCGCAAACACCGTCACCACACCCCAGGTGCGCGACATGCCGATTTTCTCCAGTCGATCCACCACGGGATCGAACAGATAGGCGAGCAGCAACGCCACCAGGAACGGCGTCAGGATCGAATGCAGCAAGAACACAAAAACGCACAGCAGGACAACCCCACCAAGCCACACCCAACGACGCGTATCCGCCATAAACCACTCCATCTATCATTTGTTTCCTTCTATCTATATAGAAGGAAGATCACCTACCAACGAAAACGTAACTGCGCCTGGGGCTCCGGGGCAGCCGGCGGCTGCGTACCATCGGCTACCGGCGGTTGAACCGGCGCTTCGCCCGCAGGCACTTCCTGCAACTTGGCCAGGCTCAACTGAGTGCGCAACTGATCGGCACTGCCGTTGACCCGGTACACAATGCGATTGCCATCTACCAACTGCGGTTGAGCGCCGAAGGGTTCGAGCAGATGGCCCAAAGCGGCATAGCGCTCCAGATTCATGCCCTGCACTTCGAGCAACTGTTCGGTGCTCACACCTGGCTTGACGGCAAAACGCGGTGCCAGTTTTTGACTGACCGCCAACATCACGGCATCGGCCACCGCGCCAGTGTCAGCGCCCTGGGCGGTGCCCTGCTCGCTTTTGTCGCCCAGCCACAGGCGCCATTTGGCCTGCCACTGGCTGCCTTCCTGGCGCGCGTGCACGGCCAGCAACGCGTCGGCGCCGTAGCGTTCGGAGGCGGCGCGCAAGGGCGTGGCATCGGCACTTTCCAGATTCGGTGCAGTGGCGACGACCTGCTCATCCAGGTCACCCAAGGGCAAACGCAACGGCAAGCCGCGGTGTTGTGCGGCACGGCGCAGTGCACCGGCTATCGCCTGGCCATCACCGACCAGGCTGCTGCCGTCAGTGGAATCGTTGAGCCACCAGCCGAGGATCGACGGCCGATTGCTGCCCCAGATCGACAGGCCGGCCTCACGCAATGCGCGATCAGTGCTCACAGGGTCGAAGTCTACTTGCAGGCTTTCCGGCGGGCCGGCGTCGTAGCCGTATTGGCTGATGATTTGCTGCGGGTCTTTGCGAATCGCCGCCAGGCCTGGGCCGTCGGCAGCCTTGGCATCGCCGGTCAGGCGGATAACCAGGGTTTGCACCGCGCGCTGGGTGGCCTGGTCACGCTCTTGGGGCGACTGGCTGGCAACCGGTTCAAGTACTTGATAAAGGCCATTGAGGGTTTCGGCATGACTCGCCAGGCTGACCAACGACAAGCAGCCTACAAAGAAGAAATTACACAGACGCATGGAAGATTCCCGAACGACAAATTTAGCGGCTGGAACAGACCGCGTGAACTCGGCTTGGCAAGGCTGTGACCACAGCAGCCGGTAAAACATTCACAGGGTCATGGCAGTTTTTGTACTGTCATAACGATAGCGGGTTAAAGGCTATACCTTAATACACGCCATTACCGGCACGTTTAGCATTTTTTTAACCGGCTTTTTTAACCTATATGGCCCTGCCCGTCGGCCCGAGGATGGCCGCTGCCCCTCAAGCCTGATAAAATCGCGCGCCTTCGCAGACCGTCAGCGGCTGGGCCTTTTACCAAAAGCGCCTGCCGGCTCGGTCGTTACCCAGAAATCCCCCCTAAAGGCCTGGATCATGAGCAAGCAACCCTCCCTGAGCTACAAGGACGCCGGTGTAGACATCGACGCCGGTGAAGCATTGGTCGAACGCATCAAGAGCGTCGCCAAGCGCACTGCGCGCCCCGAAGTCATGGGCGGCCTGGGCGGTTTTGGCGCCCTCTGCGAAATCCCGGCCGGCTACAAGCAGCCTGTGCTGGTGTCCGGCACCGACGGCGTGGGCACCAAGCTGCGCCTGGCGCTGAACTTGAACAAGCACGACACCATCGGTATTGACCTGGTTGCCATGTGCGTCAACGACCTGGTGGTGTGTGGCGCAGAGCCGCTGTTCTTCCTCGACTACTACGCCACCGGCAAGCTGAACGTGGACACCGCTGCTCAAGTGGTCACCGGCATCGGCGCCGGCTGCGAGCTGTCGGGTTGCTCTCTGGTCGGCGGCGAAACCGCTGAAATGCCAGGCATGTACGAAGGCGAAGACTACGACCTGGCCGGTTTCTGCGTCGGTGTTGTCGAAAAAGCTGAAATCATCGACGGTTCCAAAGTCGCAGCCGGTGACGCCCTGCTCGCCCTGCCATCGTCCGGCCCGCACTCCAACGGCTACTCGCTGATCCGCAAGATCATCGAAGTGTCCGGCGCCGACATCGAGAATACCCAGCTCGACGGCCAGCCGCTGACCGACCTGCTGATGGCCCCGACCCGCATCTACGTGAAGCCTTTGCTCAAGCTGATCAAGGACACCGGCGCCGTCAAAGCCATGGCCCACATCACCGGTGGTGGCCTGCTGGACAACATCCCGCGCGTGCTGCCTAAAGGCGCACAGGCGATTGTCGACGTGGCAAGCTGGACGCGTCCTGCCGTGTTCGACTGGCTGCAAGCGCAAGGCAATGTCAACGAAACCGAAATGCACCGCGTGCTGAACTGCGGCGTAGGCATGGTTATCTGCGTGGCTCAAGAGCACGTTGAAACCGCGCTGAACGTACTGCGTGAAGCGGGCGAGCAGCCTTGGGTTATCGGCCAGATCGCAACCGCTCCAGAAGGCGCGGCCCAGGTTGAACTGAAGAACCTCAAGGCTCACTGATGCCTGAGACCTGTGATGTCGTGGTGCTGCTCTCCGGCACCGGCAGTAACTTGCAGGCCCTGATCGACAGCACGCGCACCGGCGATAGCCCGGTGCGCATCGCTGCGGTGATCTCCAACCGCAGCGACGCCTACGGCCTGCAACGCGCCAGGGACGCGGGTATCGACACCCGCTCCCTGGATCACAAGGCTTTCGAAGGTCGCGAGGCCTTCGACAGCGCCTTGATCGAACTGATCGACGCCTTCAATCCCAAACTCGTGGTGCTTGCCGGTTTCATGCGCATCCTCAGCGCCGATTTCGTGCGGCACTACCAAGGGCGCCTGCTCAATATTCACCCGTCCCTGCTGCCCAAATACAAAGGGTTACACACACACCAACGCGCCCTTGAGGCCGGCGACACGGAGCATGGCTGCAGCGTGCACTTTGTCACCGAGGAACTCGATGGCGGGCCTCTGGTCGTACAGGCAGTGGTTCCGGTAGAGTCTGCAGATTCGGCGCAGACACTTGCGCAACGGGTTCACACCCAGGAACACAGGATTTACCCGCTGGCTGTTCGCTGGTTTGCCGAGGGACGATTGATTCTCGGCGAACAGGGTGCATTATTGGACGGTCAGTTACTCGCGGCCAGCGGCCACTTGATTCGAACCTAGGAGATTTTATGCGTCGCGCCCTGCTCTTCGCTTTTGCGCTGTTCGCCTTGCCCGCTGTGCAAGCAGCAGACCTTCACCCGTTCTCCGCCAGCTACACCGCCGACTGGAAGCAGTTGCCCATGAGCGGCTCGGCCGAGCGCAGCCTGGTCAAGAATGACAATGGCTCGTGGACCTTGAATTTCAAGGCGTCCATGATGATCGCCAGCCTCACCGAGACCAGCGTTATCCGTCTCGACAAAGATGCCCTGCAGCCCGTGAGCTACAGCTTCGAGCGTGGCGGCCTGGGCAAGTCGAAGAAGATCAACCTGGACTTCGACCAGACGGCCAAGAAAGTCACCGGCTTTGAAAACAAAGACCCGGTCAACGTCGCCCTGCAAAGCGGCATGCTCGACAAGTCGACTTACCAGTTGGCACTGCAACGCGATGTGGCGGCCGGCAAGAAGAGCATGAGCTACATCGTCGTTGAAGGCACCGACACCGACACCTACGACTTCCGCGTAATCGGCCCGGAAAAGGTCCAGACCAAGGTCGGCGCCATCGATGCGATCAAGGTTGAACGTGTACGTGACCCGACGCAAAGCAAGCGCATCACCCAGATGTGGTTTGCCAAGGACCTGGGCGGCATTTTGGTAGCCTTGCGCCAGGTGGAAACCGACGGCAAGGAATACAACATCATGCTGCAGGACGGTACCGTTGATGGCCAGGCTATCAAAGGTAGCTGATACCGTGATGTGATTAAAAAGAGCCTCGCTGAATGCGGGGCTTTTTTTCGCCTGGAGGTTTTGTGTTGAAACCACTACCGCTATCGCAGGCAAGCCAGCTCCCACAGGTGAATGCATTTCAAATGTGGGAGCTGGCTTGCCTGCGATAGGGCCAACACGGTCACCACAAGACTTTAAGCCCATCCGAACATGAAACTTTTGTCATAAAACTCAGCACCCTGCGACGCAATGTCGCGATTTGCGTGGCCTGCAGCACTGTTGCATTTCCTGCAATAAATAGTTGCGCGCAAAATCGGTTTACTTAGCAAGCTAACAAAACATATAAAAGAGGCCTGCGACGACTTGCCGCAGATCAACCAGAGATTGGAGCAAGCAGATGACTGTAAAAGTAACTGAACGCGACGATGCACACATGTCTCACGAAGCACTGGGCCATGGGATTCACATCTGGGATGTACATCAACAAGACCAACTGGTCGGCATGTTCCACAACGAGAACGAAGCCCACAATTATAAAAACGAGCTCGAATCTCTTGAGATGAAACGCCAAGCCGACGGCTCCTGAAACTCTGAAATCTGCCAGTCACCCAGCCCCACACAGCAGCTGGTGTGCCTACACACAAAAACCCCGCCTTTGAGCGGGGTTTTTCGTTTCTAACAGCCACCGTTTTCCTGTGTTCTGCCACGACCGCATGAAAGCAGATACACCCTACAGAACCTCAGGCTTCGTACTACAAGTCACCTCAAAGACACTGAACCAGCCTGACTTAGCCCCTTCAACCCTGATTCCAGACCTGCATGGTCGCTCTCTCCGGCTTCGAACCGCCCTCCTTTCGCCCCTGAATAATCGTTTCCGCAAAAAGCGTAACAACAAATAGACATTTGGTAATGATTCTCGATAGTATCCGTTCGCTTTTCACTCAGCCCTACGGATAAGGAGTTCGATTTGATGCACGGACAGGTCGCCACACCGGAAAAACTACTGCTGGAACGCTGGGGTGAAGCACTCTCCACTCGCCAATTCCTGGCTAAGCACGTCACGCTTGATGCCCTGATCGACACCCTCGCACCTGCCGCCGAACGCAGCTTCCAGCGCCTGATCCAAGCCCTGTTCCGTGAAGGCCTGCTCAACCCCACCACACGCACTTATGACGAACACAATCGCTGCTGGCTGGAGCTACCCGACCACACCCGCCTATGTTTTGATCACCTGCGCCCAGGCCGCATGGCCAGCTGGGATTTGCGCGGCACGGTGAGTGTCCTGCGCGCTGGCCAGCCCGAACAAAAAATCCGATTCCCCTCGCAGTTGCTGACATTACTCAACAGCAGCCACGAATCATCTGCCGCCCCAGACGTCTTGAGCCGCCTCAACCGGGAGATAGACGACAGCTTTATCAACGATACGCTGTGCCTCGCCTTCCACGAGCAGTGGACCCTCGAGCTGCACGCCGCAATGGCCCCCGCGCATCAAAACAATTTGCTCAGCTACCTCAAGAACAACCCAAGCGTTTCCAACCCGACATCAGTACTCGAGCAGTGGGGCACCTTGGGCCATCCATGGCACCCCAACTACAAGACGAAGTTGGGCTTGGGTACAGAGCAGGTTATTGAATTCTCGCCGGAGTTCGAGGCGCGCTTTCCGGTATTGCTCTGCGCGCTGCACCGCCAGTTCGCCCATGTCGAAAGCCTGGCCGGTACTGCAGATTACTGGCAGTGGTGGCAAAACCACTTCCCGCAGGCCGCCCGCCAACTGACAGCGCACTTAAGCGCTCAAGGCCTTGAGGCTGGCGACTACCTGCCGATGCCCGCTCACCCTTGGCAAGCTCGCCAAGAGCTGCCGCAACTGTTCGCCAATGAAATCGGTGACAGGCTGCTGGTGCTGAGCGACATCGTCGCGTTCACCGCCCACCCCACCATGTCATTCAGGACCGTGTTGCCTGAAGGCCGGTGCGACGCGCCAATGGTTAAACTTCCCGTGTCGCTGCGCTTGACCAGTGTGCAGCGCACAGTGTCGCCACGCTCCGCGCGCATGGGGCCACGGATCAGCCATTTACTGCAAACCATCCTGGCACGCGAGCCACACATTCAAAAAATCCTGAGCATCGTGCCCGAACGACTCGGCGTGCATTTCCAACCACAACCTGCCAATGACGAGCACTCCCGGCACCTGGCCGTCCTGTACCGTGACAACCCGCAGAGCCTGCTCGAACCGGGCGAAATGGCCATTCCGGTAGGCAGCCTGTTTGCCATTGATCAGCATGGGCACCCCTTGCTCAAGCAGTGGGTACGCCTGAGCAAAGGCGCTGATGACGCGCAGGCCATGCAGGCGTTTTTTAAAGACTATGCATCGATTGCAGTGCCGGCACTGCTGGGCATGTACTTGCGTTATGGCGTGGCCTTCGAGGCTCATCAGCAGAACTCCTTTATGGTCATGGGCACAAACGGGCAAGCAAACCGCCTGTTGCTGCGTGATTTCGGTGATATCCGCATCGACCGCAAGACCTTGCATGCCCATGGCCTCGACATCGAACTGCACGACCCGAAGATGACCTTGTACGACGATGCCGGCTTCGTGCGCGACAAGTTGCTGCACACCGTGTTCATGTGTCACTTGGGCGAACTGGTATTGCTCAGTGCGCGCCATTTCGATATTCCGGAGGGGCTGCTGTGGGACGAGCTGTCAGCCCAGGTCCGCGAGTGTTTCGATGATTTGCGCAGCCAGGTCGAACCCCAACGTTGGCAGACCGAACGTGCCGCGCTGCTGGAGCAGGACTGGCCAGCCAAGTCGTTTATGCGCATGCGCCTGATGGAAAGCCACGCCGATATCGTCGGACGCCTGCCGAACCCGCTGAGCACTGCCGCCAATGTCGGCTAACAACACTGCATTGCGCCTGTTGGTGGTGATTCAGTTGGTGTCGATGGGCGCCATGGAGATGAGCGGCCCCTTCTGGCCGTTGCAGATCCAGAAACTGCTGGGCGTTGCCAACGCCCAGTACACCGGCCTGCTGTCATCGCTGGTGTATGCCGGGCCGATGATGGCGGCGATGATCCTCACGCCAATGTGGGGGCGCCTGGGTGATCGTACCGGCCACAAGCCGATGATCATTCGCGCGCTGCTGGCCCTGGCGGTATGCCAGGCGCTGGCCGCTGTCACCACCGACCCGTGGCTGCTGGTGGTCATCCGCGTGGCGCAAGGTGCGCTGGCAGGTTTTATTGCAGCAGCCCAAGCCTATGCGCTGGCGTACTGCGCCGAAGGTGGGCGCGGGCACATTCTGGCGCGGTTGCAATCGGCCACCGCCGTGGGCTCGCTGGCCGGGCCGGTGCTGGGTGGCTGGCTGATGGATATTTCCGGTTTCGCGTTGCTGTGCTACAGCGCCACGGCGGTCTGCCTGCTGTGCGCGCTGATCAGCCTGTTTCTACCCAGCGATGCGCCGCGCTCAAGACCGGTACGCGCCTCAACGCCTACGGCACTGCCCAAAGGCTGGCTCGGCGCAATGCTCGCCATCATCGTGCTGATCCAGGCCGCCAAGATGATGCCCCAACCGTTTTATGCCCTGTACGTCGCCGATGTTCTACACGCTCCTGCCTGGCTGATCGGCGCCAGCTACGCCGCCAGCGCACTGACGCTCGCGCTGTCCGCGCCGCTGTGGGGCCGCCTGTTTGACCGACACCCCGCGGCGCAAACATTACGCATCATCGAATGGGTCACGTGGTTTTGCGCCTTGACGCTGGCCTTCACGGCGATGGCCGGCGAATGGCTGGGGTTCCTCGCCAGCCGGCTGCTGTGGGGCGTGTGGCAAGGCGCGCTGCTACCGGTCGCCTACACGTTGATCGCCAATACCGTCGCACCCAGCCAGCAGGGGTTTGCCTTGGGCCTGGGCAATAGCGCCGCAAAAGGTGGCGCGTTGTGCGGTGCACTGTTGGGTGGCGTCGGCATGGCAATGGTGGGCTTGGCGCACAGCTTTTGGCTGGTGGCACTGACCTATGCCTTGGCGGCCCTGGGTATCCGCGCCATCCGTTCGTTCACCCGAACACCTGAGACTACCGATTTTTCTGTCAATACTTCTAATAACTCAAAGGCAAGATCATGAACAAATCACAATGGGCCGTCCTGCTGCCCCTGCTCGGTTCGATAAGCGCGCCTGTCTGGGCCGATCAACCTGAAGACGCGCCAGCGGCGGCTACCAACCTGCAATTGCAGGCGACGGTCGTTTCGGCCACTCGCAGTGAAACCAGCATTGCCGCGATCCCAGGCTCGGTGCAGGTCATCGACGAAGCACAGATCCGCCAGCAGACAGCAGCAGGACGCCGGGTTGCCGATATCCTCGGGCAACTGGTCCCGGGCATAGCGCCCTCCAGCGGTGGCATGAGCAACTTCGGCCAAACGCTGCGCGGGCGCAACACGCTGATCCTGATTGATGGCGTGTCCCAGAACGCCACGCGTGACAACTTCCGCCAGCTCAACAGCGTGGCACCGGAAAGCATCGAGCGCATCGAAGTGATTTCCGGCGCCAGCAGCGTCTACGGCGCCGGCGCCTCAGGCGGCATCATAAACATCATTACCAAGCGCAACAAAGGCGAAGACCTGGCCTTCAGCAGCAAGATCGGCATGACCGCCGGTAACAATTTCAGCCACAAGGGGTTTTCCTACGAAGCCTTCCAAAGTGCCACCGGCCGCAAAGGCCCGGTGGACTGGTACGTGTCGGGCAATACGGTGCAACGCAACGACCAGTTCGACGGTAACGGCAAACGCATTCCCCAGGACACGTCCCAGGGCAGCAACATGGACACCGACACCTACGACCTGCAAGGTCGCTTCGGCTACGAGCTGGATGACGACAAGAAGATCAGTCTGTCGCTGCAAGACTATAAAGATGAACAGGACACCCGCTACACCAAGAACCCACGCATCACCAGCACTGCCGTCGCGGTAAAAGGCCTGGACCTGGATGACCAACCCTTCACCCACAACCAGGCGGTCAACCTCAATTACGCCGACAAGGACTTCTACGGCCAGGGCTTGCAGGTCGAAAGTTACTGGCGGCGTGCCGATGCACTGTTCTTCCCGGACCTGTCTCGCGGTCGTGCCGGGGTGTCCGACAACAACAGTGTGCAAGACGTCTATGGTGTGCGGGCAGCGATTGATACACAAATGCCGGACATCGGCTCGGCGACCGGTAACCTGGTCTGGGGCGCCGACTATGACCATGAAACCTCGCGCCAACGCGGCGACCAATACCGGGTCAACGGCCTGAGCTATACCAAGACCGGCACCACCTTTGAGATGGGCCCGGACATCGCAACCGCCACCAAAGCCATTTTTGGTCAGCTGTCCTACGATATCGATGACTGGACCTTACGTGGCGGCATACGTCGTGAGTGGATTGAAAGCGAAGTGTCCGACAGCATTGCCTACGGCGAGATCGTGCAGACCGGCAACCGCGCCACGCTGCCGGGCGGCACCCTCAAATACGATGACACGCTCTATAACCTGGGTGCGGTGTACCACCTGAATGAAAACCAGGATGTGTTCGTCAATTTCAGCCAGGGGTTTTCCCTGCCGGATATCCAGCGCTTCCTGCGGGACGTCAACAGCAAATACGACATCCAGGACCTGAACGCCCAAGCCCTCAAGGTCGACAGTTACGAGCTGGGCTGGCGTGGCAACTGGGACAAGTGGCTGGCCAACGTCACCGCGTATGAGAACACTTCGGACGTCACCCAGTTCTATGATGCCAATGACCGTGTGTTGCGCCTGATCAACCAGAAAGAGCGCGTGCGCGGCATCGAAACCAGCCTGACCTACAACGTCACCGATCAATGGTCGGTAGGCGGCACGTACGCCTACGCCAAAGGCGAGACCCAGCAAAACGGCAAATGGATCGACCTGCCCGCCACGCGTATCTCGCCTGCCAAGACCACCGCCTTTGTCGGCTATGACCGTGGCGACTACAGCCTGCGCCTGCAAGGCATGCAACTGGCCGACTATGACGCCGCGGCCAAAGACAACAACGGCCGCGATATCAAAGGTTATACGCTGGTCGATCTGCTCGGTTCGGTCAGGTTGCCAGTCGGTCGCCTGGAAGGCGCGATCTACAACCTCAGTAACCGCAATTACCAGAACATGTTTGCCCAGGCCAACGCCCGTGCGCCGTACCCGAACGCTGAAGGGCGTACCTTCAGCGTGAGTTATGCAGTGGATTGGTGATCGGCTGAAGCTGCAGGTTAAAAACACAAACCCCGCCTTTTGAGCGGGGTTTGTTGTTTTTAACGCCTTACCACATCAGATCATCCGGGATCTGGTAGGCCGCGTATGGATCGTCCTCATCCGGCACCTGGCTTTCGGTGAGGATATTGAGCTGCACGATACGCTCTGGTGCGCGCTCCTGGATCTTCAGCGCCGCTTCACGCGGGATCACCTCGTAGCCGCCACCGTGGTGCACGATCGCCAGGGAGCCGTTGCTCAGTTTGTTGCGCATCAACGTGTTGACCGACAGGCGCTTGACCTTCTTGTCATCCACGAAGTTGTAGTAGTCCTCGGTAGTCAGCTTGGGCAGGCGCGAGGTTTCGATCAGTTGTTTAACCTGGGCCGTGCGGGCCTTGGCCTCGGCTTTTTCCTGCTGCTGGCGGTTCAGTTCCTGGTCGCGCTTGACCTTTTCGGCATGCGCTTCGGCGGCCAGGCGCGCCTGGGTGTCATCAGCCTCGATCTGGCCCTTGTGGACCAGGCGCTGCTGCTTCTGTTTGTCTTTGCCGACCTGCTTGGCCTGCTTTTGGTTGACCAGA
Organism: Pseudomonas sp. B19125; assembly: GCF_044218855.1. Classification (NCBI taxonomy): domain Bacteria; kingdom Pseudomonadati; phylum Pseudomonadota; class Gammaproteobacteria; order Pseudomonadales; family Pseudomonadaceae; genus Pseudomonas; species Pseudomonas sp. B19125. The sequence continues at coordinate 2,257,057 of NZ_CP162589.1, read as the reverse complement.
CCTGCTTTGAGCAACTGGTCGCGAAGGGAAAGGCTCATGGTGCTTACTCACTTAGGCAACTGCTCAACCGCAGCTGGACACATTCTTTTCCTGGCGTTTGGCTTCGCCCCACAGGGCGTCCAACTCTTCGAGGGTGCAATCTTCTATGGGTTTGTGCGTATCGCGCAATGCCTGTTCGATAAATCGGAAACGTCGTTCGAACTTGGCGTTGGCGCCACGCAGCGCGGTTTCCGGGTCGACCTTGAGGTGACGGGCCAGGTTGACCGCCGCAAACAACAGGTCACCGACCTCATCGGCGATCGCCACCGAATCGTTATCAGCCATGGCTTCGAGCACTTCATCCAGCTCTTCACGCACGTTGTCGACCACCGGCAAGGCAGCCGGCCAGTCGAAACCTACCTGGCTGGCGCGCTTTTGCAATTTGGCGGCGCGGGATAACGCGGGCAAGGCCGCAGGTACGTCATCGAGCAGGGACAATTGCTCGGGTGCGTCGGATTTTTCTGCGCGCTCCTCGGCCTTGATCTGCTCCCAGCGTTCTTTAACCTGTTCTTCGCTTAACTGGGGAATATCCAGCGGCGCGTACAAATCACCCGTCGGGAATACGTGCGGATGGCGACGAACCAGCTTGCGCGTAATGCTGTCGATTACCCCGGCAAATTCAAAGCGCCCTTCTTCCCGCGCCAGCTGGCTGTAATACACCACCTGGAACAACAGGTCGCCCAACTCGCCTTGCAGATGATCAAAGTCGCCGCGCTCGATGGCATCGGCAACCTCGTAGGCTTCTTCAAGGGTGTGCGGCACGATGGTCGCGTAGGTTTGCTTGATGTCCCACGGGCACCCGTATTGCGGGTCGCGCAGGCGATTCATCAGGTGCAGCAGGTCTTCAAGTGAATACATCGGTCAATCTCTGCCCATTGTCTGGAACCGCTGAAGATCTAATGTGGGAGCTGGCTTGCCTGCGACAGCCTCGACTCGGTCTATCAGACAGACCGAGTCGCCTGCATCGCGGGCAAGCCCGGCTCCCACAGAAAGCAGCCCACAGATATTTTCAGACCGCATCAAGGTGTGCGATTACGCCGAGTCTCGATGATGTTCGGCAACTGGGAAATCCGCCCCAGCAACCGCCCCAACGCGTCCAGCCCCGGGATCTCGATGGTCAGGGACATCAACGCGGTGTTGTCCTCTTTGTTCGAGCGGGTGTTGACCGCCAGCACGTTGATGCGCTCGTTGAGCAGCACTTGCGACACGTCACGCAGCAAACCGGAACGGTCGTAGGCACGGATGATGATGTCCACCGGATACGTGAGCACCGGCACCGGGCCCCAACTGACCTGGATGATGCGCTCGGGCTCGCGCCCTCCCAGTTGCAGCACCGAGGCGCAATCCTGGCGGTGAATGCTCACGCCACGCCCCTGGGTGATGTAGCCGACGATGGCATCGCCCGGCAATGGCTGGCAGCAGCCGGCCATTTGCGTCATCAGGTTGCCCACGCCCTGGATCTGGATATCACCGCGCTTGCCAGGCTTGTAGCCGGTGGCTTTGCGCGGAATCAGTTCCAACTGCTCGCTGCCGCGCTCCGGCTCGACCAGTTGCTGGGCCAGATTGACCAATTGCGCCAGGCGCAAGTCGCCAGCACCGAGGGCGGCGAACATGTCTTCGGCGATCTTCATGTTGGCTTTTTCGGCCAATTTGTCGAAGTCCACCTGTGGCAGGCCCAGGCGCGCCAATTCGCGTTCAAGCAAGGTCTTGCCGGCCGCGACGTTCTGGTCGCGCGCCTGCAATTTGAACCAATGAACGATCTTCGCCCGTGCCCGCGATGTGGTGATGTAGCCCAGGTTCGGGTTCAGCCAGTCGCGGCTCGGTGTGCCGTGCTTGCTGGTGATGATCTCGACCTGTTCACCGGTTTGCAGGCTGTAGTTGAGCGGCACGATGCGCCCGTTGATCTTGGCGCCCCGGCAGTTGTGGCCGATTTCGGTGTGCACGCGGTAGGCGAAGTCCAGCGGCGTGGCGCCCTTGGGCAGGTCGATGGCGTGGCCGTCGGGGGTGAAGATATAGACCCGGTCCGGCTCGATATCCACCCGCAGTTGCTCGGCCAGGCCGCCGATATCGCCCAGTTCTTCGTGCCATTCCAGCACTTGGCGCAACCAGGAGATCTTCTCTTCGTACTGGTTGGACCCGGCCTTGACGTCGGTGCCCTTGTAGCGCCAGTGCGCGCAAACTCCAAGCTCGGCCTCTTCGTGCATGGCGTGGGTGCGGATCTGCACTTCCAGCACCTTGCCCTCGGGACCGATCACGGCGGTGTGCAGCGAGCGATAGCCGTTTTCCTTGGGGTTGGCGATGTAGTCGTCGAATTCCTTGGGGATGTGCCGCCACAACGTGTGCACGATGCCCAGCGCGGTGTAGCAGTCGCGCATTTCCGGCACCAGTACGCGCACGGCGCGCACGTCGTAGATCTGGCTGAAGGCCAGGCCCTTGCGCTGCATTTTGCGCCAAATGGAATAGATGTGCTTGGCGCGGCCGCTGATGTCGGCGTCGACGCCGGTGGCTTGCAACTCGGAACGCAGTTGGCCCATCACGTCGGTGATAAAACGCTCACGGTCGAGCCGCCGCTCGTGCAACAGCGTGGCAATTTGTTTGTATTGGTCGGGTTCGAGGTAGCGGAAGGACAAATCCTCCAGCTCCCACTTGATATGGCCGATGCCCAAGCGGTGCGCCAGCGGCGCGTAGATGTCGAACACCTCGCGGGCCACGCGGTTGCGCTTTTCGTCGTCGGCGGTCTTGACCGCACGGATCGCGCAGGTACGTTCGGCCAGCTTGATCAGCGCGACGCGCACGTCGTCGACCATGGCCACCAGCATTTTGCGCAGGTTTTCGACCTGGCCCTGGGTGCCCAGCACCATGGACTGACGCGGGCTGAGGCTGGCGCTGATGGCGGCCATGCGCAGCACGCCGTCGATCAGCTTGGCCACCACCGCGCCGAAACGCTGGCTGACCGTCGGCAACGGGATATGCCCTTCACGCACGCCACGATAAAGCACGGCGGCGATCAGCGAATCCTGGTCCAGCTTGAGATCGGCGAGGATCTCGGCGATTTCCAACCCGGTGCGAAAGCTTGAAGTGCCTTCGGCCCACAGGTTCTTGGCCGCATTGTCTTGCTGTTCAGACTCACGAGCGAACTCGCAGGCTGCTTTCAAGGCTTCACGGTCCAGTGCCGGGTCGACACTGACGGCATGATCCAGCCATGCCTCGAGATTGATACTGCCGTCGGTGTTGATCGGCTGGTGTGCTCTCACCTGTACCATCTTGCTTACCTTCCCTACGACGCACCTTGGATGCGCCAAAAATCATCGCTGACCTGCTGCGTAACCCTAGCGGTGCAACCATTAGGCTAGGTACCACTCCCTGACAGGTCACGGCCCAGGAGACGACAGGCCAGTCGGATTAAACGGGCATCCTAGCCCGCTTCAAATAACGCCATGGCCTCGACATGCGCTGTTTGCGGAAACATGTCGAGGATCCCGGCACGTTTTAGCCGGTAGCCTTGCTTGACCAACTCAACCGTGTCCCGCGCCAGCGTGGCCGGGTTGCAGGACACATACACCAAGCGCTTGGCCCCCAGGGTGGCGAGCTTGCGCACAACCTCCAGGGCACCGTCACGGGGTGGGTCCAAGAGTACCGCAGAAAAGCCCTGTTTGGCCCACTCCGCGTCGGTCAAAGGTTGGGACAGATCGGCCTGAAAAAACTGCACATTATGCAAATTGTTGCTGACGGCGTTCTGCGCTGCCCGCTCGACCATGGCTTGCACGCCCTCTACCGCCACCACTTCGCGCACCTGTTTGGCCAGTGGCAGGGCAAAGTTGCCCAGCCCGCAAAACAGGTCCAGCACCCGCTCTTCGGCCTTTGGCGCCAACCACTCCAGGGCCTGGGCGACCATCGCATCGTTGACTCCGGCGTTGACCTGGACAAAATCTCCCGGACGGTAAGCCAGTTCCAGATCCCACGCCGCCAGTCTAAAACCAAGCGCCTGACCCGGCTCTACCGGCTCCGGCTGGCCCTCGCCATGCAGCCACAATTGGGCGTCATGGAAGGTGCAAAATTCTTTCAATACCTGCAGGTCCGCTTCGGACAGCGGCGCCATGTGCCGCAGCAACACGGCAATTGACGAACCACTGAACAACTCCACATGCCCCAACGCCTGTGGTTTGCTCAGGCGGCGCAGCATGTTCGGCAAACGCTGCATGATCGGCTGCAAGGCTTGTACCAGCACCGGGCAATCATCGATAGCGACGATATCCTGGCTGGCCACGGCGCGAAAACCCACCTCAAGCTGTTTGGCCTTGGCATCCCAGCGCACCGCCACACGGGCGCGGCGACGGTAGCCGAACTCCGGCCCGCTCAACGGTGCCGCCCACTCTTGCGGTTCGACACCGGCCACACGGGTCAGTTGCTCGGCGAGCATGCGCTGTTTCAGGGCAAGTTGTTCGTCATGGGGCAGGTGCTGCACGCTGCAACCGCCACAGCGGCCGAAGTGCGCGCACGGTGCCGGGCGACGCAGTTCGCTGGCCTTGAACACACGCTCGGTACGCGCCTCGACGATTTTGCCGTGGGCGCCCAACACCCGCGCTTCGACTTCTTCGCCGGCCAGCGCGCCATTGACGAACCAGGTGCGGCCTTCAAAGAACACAATGCCGCGGCCATCGTTAGCCAGGCGCTCGATGGTCAGGCGTTGCTTCTTGCCCACCGGAATCTGCGGGGCGCGGCTGCCGCCCGTCGGCTGAAAGCGCAGGCCTCTCTCGTGCTTGGCCATCAGTTGGGTTCGTCGAAGATGCCGGTCGACAGGTAGCGGTCGCCTCGGTCACAGATGATCGCGACGATCACCGCGTTTTCAACTTCTTTGGACAGACGCAACATACCGGCCACAGCGCCACCGGAGGACACGCCACAGAAGATGCCTTCTTCACGCGCCAGACGGCGGGTGGTGTCTTCGGCTTCACGTTGGGCCATGTCGATGATGCGGTCCACGCGCGTCGCGTTGTAGATCTTGGGCAGGTACTCTTCAGGCCAACGACGGATACCGGGAATGGCCGCGCCTTCCATCGGTTGCAGGCCGACGATCTGGATCGCCGGGTTCTGCTCCTTGAGGTAGCGCGAGTTACCCATGATGGTGCCGGTGGTGCCCATGGAACTGACGAAATGGGTGATGCTGCCTTGGGTCTGGCGCCAGATTTCCGGGCCGGTGCTGGTGTAGTGTGCCTCGGGGTTATCGCCGTTGGCGAACTGGTCGAGCACCACGCCACGGCCTTCGGCGACCATGCGCTCAGCGAGGTCACGCGCGCCTTCCATGCCTTCTTCCTGGGTGACCAGGATGAGTTGGGCGCCATAGGCGGTCATCGCCGCCTTGCGCTCGGCACTGCCGTTGTCGGGCATGATCAAGACCATCTTGTAACCCTTGATCGCCGCGGCCATGGCCAGGGCGATGCCGGTGTTACCCGAGGTGGCTTCGATCAGGGTGTCGCCCGGCTTGATCTGCCCACGCAGCTCGGCGCGGGTGATCATCGACAACGCCGGGCGGTCCTTGACGGAACCGGCCGGGTTGTTGCCTTCGAGCTTGAGCAGCAAGGTATTGCTGGTTTCACCCGCCATGCGTTGCAAGCGGACCAGGGGCGTGTTGCCGACGCAATCGGCGATTGTAGGGTACTGCAAGGTCATGGCGTATTCGCAATCCAGACTGCGGGGGCGAACATCATACCGGGAAAGGCCGGCGGGCCATATCACGCAAAGTGTGGTGCTTATTCAATACAGATATAAGCGCAGTCAGTCGCTGCCGACAAATGCCGCCCATTCCTGCGCCGTCAACTGCAGAACGAGGTCATTCTTGGCTGAGAGCATTGCCACAGCAATCTCGCCCCCCTTGATAAAGTAAGCATTTTCGCTCAAATCCCCGACTTGGACTTGCTCTAAAGCCTGCTGATACCGCTCATCGTACGGGCTTCGCGCCGCCTCAAACATTAAAGGGTATTTGAGCTCCAGAAACGTCACCCAATATTCTTTATCCTTGAGTAAATCCGGCCAATTGATTCGAGCCTCATCACGAATAATGGCCAGGCGATATTCATTCAACACCTGCGGATCAATTTCCACGACGGGTGTAGAAAAACGCATCGTGAGCGGCAGGGGTAGATTCAGATCCTGCGCCAGGGCGAGCCGACAACCCAGCAAGAACATACTGTGTTCAACGCCTGAATGGGCTGGATAGTCTAAAGTGGCTCGCTGCTTGATGGACGCGATCCGATTAGATCCTCGGTAATAATTCAAAAAGTCTGCTGCCACGGCTTGACTGCCTGGTGCCAGCATCTGCAACGGCAACACTGCAAGCTCCAGATCATTCAGGCACAGCAGCCAGCCATCAGCCTGGGCCCGGATGTACTCCAAGGGCTGCTCAAACAAAACCCGTTCAATGTGTGTGTCATGGGTGGCGCAGTCAATCAATTGCCAGACTCTGCGGCTGATGTCCTCGCGCAATGCTCGATACTTGGCAGCTAAAAATGGCGGATAGGCGGCAAAAAACCCTAGCAGCACGCGAAAGCTCTGGGAATTACGATTCGCATCGATCAAAGACCAAAGCGCTCGACGTTGCGCTGTCTCGCCGGCGGGAATCGATATCAACCAGGGGTCAACGGAAGACAACACCGTGAGTGGAGCGTCCGACACGCCGAAATGAACATTCTGGTAACCCGGTCTTTGTTGGTATTGGCGGATCACCTCCAATGTGCTCGCAGCCAACTCGTTGCCCTGCAAATCCATTGCACGATGGACATTGAGGTTCAGGCCCAGATCCATTTCGGTCAGTACATGAAGCTGATTGTCGCGCAGATCGAAGGTACTCAGACGTCGCAGAGTCACCGCGCCCCGGGGCAACTGATGGATGTGTGTATTCTTGAGGTTGAGGACTTCCAACGCCTTCAGACGATACAGGTTCAGCCGGCTGCCTTGCCCCAGAGGGTTATAGGACAGGTCCAGCCAGGTCAGGCGTGTCAACTCTTTCAGACCCAGAACATCCTGCAAATTGGGCCGAATACGATTGTTCGACAAATTCAGTTGTTGCAAATACCGCAGCTCTGACAGCCCTTGAGGCAGATGATCCAACAGGTTGCCATCAACAGAGAGACCGCGCAGAAACCCAAAGCACCGGAGGAACTCTGTCGGCAGTGTTTGCAACTGATTGTTCCTCAAGCTCAGCAGATCGACGTGGGAAAAGCTCGCAGTCGTCTCAGGCAGGTCATTCAGGGCGAGGTCGTCGAGGTAAAGCTCATAGGGCATACCACGTACGGACTCCTGTCGGCTCCAGCAACGTCGAATACGTTCAGAGGCTTGAAGGTGTGCGCTCAAGTTCACACTATCGCCCAGCAAGCACCATCGCTCCAGGCTGGCATTCAAGGCCTCCTGTTCAGAAAAAAGTTGATTGATGGCGGACTGTCGCTCCGCGAAGGATTCCCCCAGGTTGAGGACTCTCTCACTCGCCTCTGCATCGGTCTTGGTCGGAAACAACTTGCGCCACTGCGCCACCTGCGCAGCCGCTACGCCACCTGAACCGCCATCGCCGCTCAGCGGATAACCAATACGCCCATCACTGAGCCGTTGCGGCGGGTTAAACCAGGGGCGTGGCTCCATACCGAGCAGCTTTTCAATATTAAACCGGGAGTCGCCGAGCGCTGGCTGGGTTTCCAGTCGCCGCGCAATCTCCTGTGTCAGTTCTTCAACACCCGTCACATGGGTGTAGCCCAAGGCCTGGCGCTCCGCCGTCGGCAGTGCATTTAACAAAACCACCAGAAACTCACCGTAGCCGCCTATCGGTTGGCGCCCGCCGTTGATTTGCACCGTGTACGCCTGGTACTGACCGTCCTGCACCTCCAGCACACGCTTATGCGGCGAGTCAGTGGCGCCGATGCTGTCAATCAGACGCCCTCTTTCCCACACCTCGACCCGCAGGTTCTTTGGCCATCCATTGATGTCCGACAGTGTCCGCAGGATTAATTTCGCGCTGTCTTCATCACCGGTGATAGGCATATGTACCCCCTCCAAGGCGCGCGCCTTGCGCAGAGAATGCAACCACCAACGCACGAGTGGCGTAAGCGTCAACGGCACGCGACCGGCCTCCAGACTACTTCGCTCAGCAGGCGTGGACTGACTCACCAAGTCTTGGGCAATGACCGCAGTCAAACCGGGAAAGTCGCGCTGCAGCACTTGCGCCAGAGGGTCGGACGACTGCGCGCTTTTATGACACAACGCCTTGAAAAAAAGCCGCTCCATCCTGGGTTTATTGGTCATAACCTTGGCCTCCAGCACGGACACCTGGTCCGCCCTGCTGACTCCGGCGCGCCCGACCAGTGCATCGGCATTGGCCGGCCCAATCTCTCCCAGCAGTTCATCAAGGAAATCGCGCCCCAACGCGGTGCCCTCAAGCGTCTCCATGCCTTCCAGGTGCGTCTTGAGCCGCTGATGAATCGTGAAGCGCTCGACGGTCTCTCTCAGGATAGCGGGAGGCCGTTCATTACGTGCGTGCATCCGGCGCAGGATGTCCGGCGTCACTCCACTTATCTGCTGGATCTGCACAATGGCATCCGGCGTCAACGCACGAAACGATGGCCCGAGGCGATAAAACGGCTTCTGCCCGTCCCAGGTCAGCGGGTTCTCCCATTCGTGGCGCCAGGCGCCCGCGCCATTGTGGGTCAGCACGGGTGCATAGGCCTGCTCCAGCAATGGGTGTTGAATACGCCAGGGGACCAGCCCTTGCCCCTGGATGACTTTGAAATAATTTCCCTCGATAAACACGAAGCGATCGTTGCCCGGGCTGTAAAGGCCGAGCGCGTCAGGCTCGGGCACCATATTTGACGTCTCGACAACGCTGGCGTATTGCCCGATCTCACGGCGTGCCGGATAGAACCTGCCATCGGCCGTACGGTTATTGAGCAAGGCCTGGGCGACTGTGTGCCGGAACTGAGAGGCAGCGCCCTGCTCGTCCCACCCCAACCGTAACAGGTCGGTTTCAGAGATTTGGCTCACGACCGTTTGATATAAATCATCGGTTTCGGTCGACCTTGGTTTGGGGGATTGAATGTCAAACAACGAGAACTGTCCGCGCCCGTGATCGATCACGACGATGGTTTTGTCCAGCGGTCCCCGTGAAACATAAGGTATCGCTTGCGCTTCAGGGCTGATGACGAGTACCTGGCCGGTCAGGTCGCGCAGTGCTTGGACGGCAAACTCCGTAGCCCAGTTCTGAATTTTCTGACTGAAGCGCCGAGGATGGAGTACGCCGTCAACCATGGTTTCTGCGCGTGCCACCTGACGGGCAGAGCGCAGCGCGGTGTAAAGCGCTTCGGGTTGCAGTTGCGATTGCAGGAGTTGTGCCTGCTGATGTTCCGACAACGGATTTCGGCGCAGCACTTCCAGCAACCGTGCCCGGCTCAATCCGGGGTGCAAGGTATGTAACTGCTCAATCACGGGGTGCGGCGGGGTAGCGCTGGCAACGCTGTCAGGCAGTAATCGAAGCACTGATGCTGGTGCGCCCGTGGCCGCGGATCGACTGGTATCGGCATACACCGTGAGTGCCTCAAACAGATCAATGCGCAACGCGTCGGCTTTATCGGCAAGTTGCTCGACCAACGTCGACCTGCGCGATAAAAAAACGTCGGGTAGCAAATCGACAATAGCCTGGGGCAAATGAGCGCTGATCCGGCGTGGCGTTGAATAAGCGAACAGTCCGCTTTCCAACACGGTGACCGTGACCACTGCCGTGGTCTTGTGATCCGCACGTTTGCTATAGCGCCGTACTTCCACGCCTTGCGGGTTTTGAATGCTCAAGGATGTGCTTTTCGGCCAATCCTTATGCTGGGTGAGTAGCGGAGCGAGAATCTCAACGGCACCGACCGCCTCGGGAAGGTTAGCGTCGGCCCCCTTGGCAGCCCAGTCGATCAGCTTGTCGACGTTAAACCGATTCACCGCCTCAACCAGCGATGCCGAGGGCGGTGCTCCATCCCATACCTGGTCCAGGTCGGCTCGCGAGCTATTACTGAGGCTGACGATCCGCTCTAACGTTTGTGTGGGTACGTCGGTGGCGCCCATCATTTTTTCAACCAGTTGGCCGCCTGTCTGACTCTTGCGCTCAGTGGTCGTCATCAGTCTGCTTTGCTGGGCCAGCCGGCTATACAACGCTTGATGCCGGCGCCTGACCGTCGGGGCCAAACGTCGGTGCAAAAACCTGCTGCTGAGCAAGTCAGCGATATCTATCGCCAATTGCACCAAGTTTGCGCGGCTATCCTCTTGCAGCGCCTGTAAAAATGTCAGCCCTATTGAAGTGAACAGGGCGAACGCTCTCAACCGCCCCAGGCCTTTCAAAGGCCCTGGCACCGGGATCAACAGCAGGTTGATGATTTCACCGAACAGCGTCTGGGAAAACTCAAGCAAGGTGGCCATGGCGCCCGGCGTTTCATGCGCCAATACCTTGAGGTTGGCTCGGCAACGCTCGATGTAAAAACGATAGAGGCTGACTGTCGGCGCGTTGTAAACGCTATCGCGCTTGTAGCCGATGTGGTTGACCTGGGTAAGCCTGCTTGCACGCCCGCACAACCGGTATAAGAACTGCGCAAATGCATTGAGCTCCTCCGGCCTGCTTTCTTTCGCCGGCCTGGCGTTCAAGCGCGCGTAGTCTGACAGCGACATGGACTGATACAACCACCCCATTTCCTTTCGCGCATGAAACGCCTTGAAGCCGACATAAAATTCGTTGGCAGCCTCCGAAAACTTGTCGTAGTGCTTGAGGGCACCGCCAGGCCGGTCGGGGAAATAGCTGAACGCGCCTTTGCATCCTTTGACCGAGAAAATCACATAAGGAATGCTCAGGTAGTCACCTCTTGGCAGGTCCGTGTATACGCCAAACAGGCCATAGCGTTCGGTCCCATTGATATTGTTCGGGCCATAGGGAATGAACAGTTTCACTTCTTGAGTGACATCCCAAGGCGACTCGCCTGAAAACGCACCCACCACAGCGTGGTATTTTTCCCGGTCAACCCGGCTCCGGTCGGTGGTCCTCAAGGCCTCTATCAACGCGAATTCAAGTTCTGCAGTTGCCAGCGCCAACACCTGCGCGCCCAATAGCGTGGAGCTCTGCAGCGCGCTGTCCAGGCGCGTGCGCAATTGGGTGCCAAGATTGAGTTCGCGCACCAGCTCGATGAAATCCGCCGCGCTGATTCCGACATTCGAATCCAGATAGCTGGCCTCCTTCAGGCTGACATGCCCCGGAAAGCCCCACCCCGACAAACCGCTGTAGTTCATGCAGGCGGCCTCCCACAGGGTGACGCTGGACAGGCCCTCGCTGTCCACGCGGTCATCTATCGCGCGTGGAACTCGCAGGGTTGGGTTGTTTGGCGTCGATGTATCAGCCGGTTTCACATAGCGGGTATGGATACGCGCAACCTTGGGATCAACCTCTTTGCCGGCCAGTGCTTTCAGCCTTGCAGTCAGGCTCGCCAACAAGGTGGTTTCAAGGTCCGCGCCGAGTTGCTTAATAGCCGCTTCGAATGTGGTTTGTGCGCTGACGTAGGCCTTTTGCAAACGTATGTAGTCTTGCTGCTCTTGCTCATCAAGGCCGCCGAAAAAGCGCTCAAGTGTCTTGCGCAAAGGTAACAAGACGCGTGTTATGGACCACTCTGCGCCAGTCATCAACGGCCCTTGGGCTTGTTGTTCCTGGATATACGCAGACAACGTATCCATGGGTCGAAGTGGGAGTGTCTCTTCAGGCTCTGTCATTTTTCCCTCAAAGGGTGTGATAAATGACGAGCCTAATCAGCGGCGCTTACGCCAGGCGGTAGCTATGTAGCCTCTACGTGATTACGCTGGTAGACCGCCTCGCCCATGGCGGCAATCTGGCCTTCGATCAACGCATCGAAAGGCTTGAGCAACGCGTCAAATGAAGCCGGGGCTTCGAGTACCTGCAACGCTTGCACGATTGCTTCCACCGTCGACAAAGCGCCCGGGCCGGGTGCCTTGCGTAACCGATAACGCGACACGCGCTCGCCCGCCAGGGCCACGCGCGGCAAAGCCGCCAACAGCGGGTTGAGGTGCAGCAGCTTGCGCGCCTTGCGCCAAGTGCCATCGGGCACCACCAGCAACAGCGGTTGATCGCTCGGCGTATAGGTTTGCAACGGCTCAGCATCGTCCGCCGGGAACAGCAGGCGTGCCTGATAACCCGGCGGGCTCAACAGCATGGCCAGGTCATCAAACACCTCGCCCACCACCAACTGCGCATTGTTCAAGCCCAGTGCCGCCAAGCGCGCAGTATTGAGCGCGTGATTGACCTCACTCGGGTGCTGCAACAGCAAGATGCGTGTGCGGCTGTCGAGGCTGGGGATCAGCGCGCACAGACAGTGGGTAACGGGCCTGAGGCAGCGAGGGCATTGGGGTCTGGACATGGTTTATCAGGCCTGGTTGAGCTGCGCTTTGAGCAGATCGCGGAAAGTCTGGATCAGCGGTTCGCGACTGCGGCCACGGCGCATGATCATGGAAAACGGCGCCTGGTAGCCGAAGGTTGCCGGCAACAAAACGCGCAAGTCACCCTTGTCGGCCCAGGCTTGGGCGTAGTGCTCGGGCAGGTAGCCGATATAGGCGCCGGACAGCACCAGGATCAACTGGGCTTCCATACTTTCCACGGTGGCCGCGCTGTGTTTGAAACCATGCCGCGCCAGTTCGGCCTGGCTCCAATAGCCACGGCCGACCATGCGTTGCTGGGTGATCACTTGTTCGGGGATACGCCGCTCGTTGAACAGCGGGTGGCGCGTGCTGCAATACAGCCAGTGCTGTTCGCGATACAGCGGCATGTAGATCAGCCCGCTCATGCGGTTGGAGAACGCGCCGATGGCCAGGTCCAGGCGATTGTCCTGCACGCCCAGTTGCAGCTCGTAAGGGCTCATCACCGACAGATGCAGATGCACGGCCGGGTGTTCGAGGCTGTAGGCGCCGATCACTTCGGCGAACGGCAAGGCCTTGTCGCTGACGGTGGAGTCCAGCACGCCCAGCTTGAGGGTGCCGCGCAGCTCGCCTTTGAGGGCGGCGGCGTATTGCTCGAAGCCTTCGAGTTCACCTAAGAGACGCAAGGTTTCCTGATGGAACAGCTCGCCTTTGCTGGTCAGGCTGAATCCGCCCCGGCCGCGATGGCACAGCACCAGGCCCAAGGCCGATTCGAGTTGGCTCATGTAGGTGCTGATGGCCGACGTCGACAGGTTGAGTTCGTGCTGGGCATTGGCAAAACCCTGGTGGCGCACGACGCTGACGAAGATGCGCAGGAGTTTCAGGTCGGGCAAGGCGTTGGCCATTTGTTCTCCGCGGAACACAAAAATCCTGTGGGGGCTGGCTTGCCTGCGATCGCAACAGTGAATTCAACGCCGCCATCGCAGGCAAGCCAGCTCCCACATTTGGGCCGAGTTTAACTCAAGCATTAGTTTAGAAAAATCTGAACTAAGTATTTGCCTCTGCCGATTCTTCCCGCCACGGGCTTTTCGCAGAATCGGCCCCTAATAAACAAAACAACGATGAGGCACTCCCGTGGACAAGATTTTCCACCAACCACTGGGCGGCAACGAAATGCCGCGCTTCGCCGGCATCGCCACCATGATGCGACTTCCCCACCTGCAAACGGCCAAAGGCCTGGATGCTGCCTTTATCGGCGTGCCTCTGGATATCGGCACGTCGCTGCGCGCCGGCACCCGCTTCGGGCCGCGTGAAATCCGCGCTGAATCAGTGATGATCCGCCCTTACAACATGGCCACCGGCGCCGCACCGTTCGACTCGCTGTCGGTTGCGGACATTGGCGATGTGGCGATCAACACCTTCAACCTGCTCGACGCTGTGCGCATCATCGAAGAGGCCTACGACGAGATCCTCGAGCACGACGTAATCCCGATGACATTGGGCGGTGACCACACCATCACCCTGCCGATCCTGCGTGCTATCCACAAAAAGCACGGCAAGGTCGGGCTGGTGCACATCGATGCCCACGCTGACGTCAACGACCATATGTTCGGCGAGAAAATTGCCCACGGCACCACCTTCCGCCGCGCCGTGGAAGAAGGCCTGCTCGATTGCGATCGTGTTGTACAAATCGGCCTGCGTGCCCAGGGCTACACGGCCGAAGACTTCAACTGGAGCCGCAAACAGGGCTTCCGTGTGGTCCAGGCCGAAGAATGCTGGCACCACTCCCTCGCCCCCTTGATGGCCGAAGTGCGCGAAAAAGTCGGTGGCGGCCCGGTGTACCTGAGCTTTGATATCGACGGCATCGACCCCGCCTGGGCGCCCGGCACCGGCACACCGGAAATCGGCGGGCTGACCACTATTCAGGCGATCGAGATCATCCGTGGTTGCCAGGGCCTCGACCTGGTTGGTTGTGATCTGGTAGAAGTTTCGCCGCCTTACGACACCACCGGCAACACCTCGCTGCTCGGCGCCAACCTGCTGTACGAGATGCTCTGCGTACTGCCCGGCGTGGCGCACCGCTGATGAGCGCCCAAGAGGTGCTGAAAGCCGCCGCCGACCTGGTGGCAGCCTTCGCCGCTAATGACCGCGAGGCTTACTTTGGCGCGTTCACGGCCGATGCCAGCTTCGTGTTTTACACCCTGCCCCAGCCTCTGCTCAGTCGCGATGCCTACCAGGCGTTGTGGGACAGCTGGCGCGCGGACGAGGGGTTTGAAGTGCTGTCCTGCAGCTCAAGCAATGCCGTGGTCAGCCTGCAGGGTGACGTGGCGATATTTATTCATGACGTGGCCACCGAGCTGCGCATGAACGGGGAGCAATTTTTTAGCCAGGAGCGCGAGACCATTGTCTTCAAACGGCAAGCGTCTCACCTAAAACAACAAGGCCTGTGGCTGGCCTGTCACGAACATTTGTCCGCTATGCCGGAAGGGCTGCCGCCCCCTTAGCCAATGTGATCGGAGCTGATCATGAATAATAAAAACAACGAAAACAGTATTCGCAGAATAGAAACCAACGGGGTCGAACAGATCCCGGACCACGAACGTACCGCCAGACCCAAGGATCTGTTTCGCCTGATCTTCGGCGGTGCCAACACCTTTGCCACCGCCGTGCTGGGCTCGTTTCCGGTGCTGTTCGGTTTGTCGTTCCAGGCTGGGGTCTGGGCGATTGTGCTGGGCGTGTTGGTGGGCGCGCTGATCCTGGCGCCCATGGGCTTGTTCGGGCCGATCAATGGCACCAACAACGCCGTGTCTTCCGGCGCGCACTTTGGTGTGCATGGGCGGATTGTCGGCTCGTTTCTGTCGCTGCTGACGGCGATTGCCTTCTTCTCACTGTCGGTGTGGAGTTCGGGTGATGCGCTGGTCGGTGGTGCGAAACGCCTGATTGGCCTGCCGGAAACCGACCTGACGCTGGGCTTGGCCTACGGCCTGTTTGCCTTGCTGGTGCTGACCGTGTGCATCTACGGCTTTCGCTTCATGCTGTGGGTCAACCGCATTGCGGTGTGGGCGGCGAGCCTGCTGTTTCTGCTGGGCATCTTCGCGTTCGCACCGGCGTTCGACAGCCACTTCGCCGGCAGCGTCGCCATGGGCCAGGCTGGTTTCTGGGCTGCCTTCATCGGCTCGGCGCTGGTGGCCATGAGCAACCCGATTTCCTTCGGCGCGTTCCTGGGTGACTGGTCGCGCTACATCCCGCGTGAGACGCCGAAAATGCGCATCATGCTGGCGGTCGTGCTGGCGCAGATCGCCACCTTGATTCCGTTCCTGTTCGGCCTCGCCACCGCGACCATCGTGGCGATCAAGGCGTCGGACTATATCGCGGCCAACAACTATGTCGGCGGTTTGCTGGCCGTATCACCGAGCTGGTTCTTCCTGCCGGTGTGCCTGATCGCGGTGATCGGCGGCATGTCCACCGGCACCACCTCGCTGTATGGCACCGGGCTGGACATGTCCAGCGTGTTCCCGCGCTTGCTGTCGCGGGTCAAGGCCACGTTGCTGATCGGGGTGATGTCGATTGCCTTCATCTTTATCGGACGTTTCGCCGCCAACCTGGTGCAGAGCGTGTCGACCTTCGCCGTGCTGATCATCACCTGCACCACGCCGTGGATGGTGATGATGATCATCGGCCTGATCGTGCGCCGCGGTTTCTACTGCCCGGATGACTTGCAGGTATTCACTCGCGGTGAGACCGGCGGGCGCTACTGGTTCAGCCACGGCTGGAACTGGCGCGGCCTGGGCGCCTGGGTCCCGAGCGCACTGGTGGGCCTGTGCTTCGTCAACCTGCCGGGGCAGTTTGTCGGGCCGCTGGGCAACCTGGCCGATGGCATCGATATCAGCCTGCCGGTGACGCTGGGGCTGGCGTCGGTGGTGTACCTGACCTTGCTTCGTGTGTTCCCGGAGCCGGCCGAAGTCTATGGCCCGGCCGTAGTGGCGAGGGAGCTTGCTCCCGCTGGGGTGCTTGCTCCCGATGGGGTGCGGAGCGGCCCTAAAAAAGCCGGCTCCAGCTTCGCTGTCGAACGGGAGCAAGCTCCCTCGCCACAGCAAGTGCCCTTCCTGCAGAAAACCTCTCAATAGCCTAAAAAAATAAACGGAGAACCGCCGTCATGGCTTTGGATTTATTCGTCGTACTCATCTACGCCGCCGGCATGCTCGTGCTCGGCTATTACGGCATGCGCCGTGCCAAGACCCACGAAGACTACCTGGTGGCCGGTCGTAACCTGGGCCCGTCGCTGTACATGGGCACCATGGCCGCCACCGTATTGGGCGGTGCATCCACCGTCGGCACCGTGCGCCTGGGTTATGTGCATGGCATTTCCGGCTTCTGGCTGTGCGCCGCACTGGGCGCAGGGATCATTGCGCTGAACCTGTTCCTGGCCAAGCCGCTGCTCAAGTTGAAGATCTTCACCGTCACCCAGGTGCTGGAAAAACGTTACAACCCGATGGCCCGCCAAGCGAGTGCGGTGATCATGCTGGCCTACGCGCTGATGATCGGCGTGACCTCGATCCTGGCCATCGGCACCGTGCTGCAAGTGCTGTTCGGCCTGCCGTTCTGGGTGTCGGTGCTGCTCGGCGGTGGCGTGGTGGTGGTGTATTCGACCATCGGCGGCATGTGGTCGCTGACCCTTACCGATATCGTGCAGTTCGTGATCAAGACCGTCGGCCTGATGTTTATTCTGCTGCCGATCTGCCTGTACCGCGTCGGCGGCTGGGATCAACTGGTGGCCAAGCTGCCGGCGTCGAATTTCAGCTTCACCGAAATCGGCTGGGACACGATCATCACCTACTTCATGATCTACTTCTTCGGCATCCTGATCGGCCAGGACATCTGGCAACGCGTGTTCACCGCCCGTGACGAAAAAGTCGCCCAGTACGCAGGCACGTTCGCCGGTTTCTACTGCATCCTCTACGGCCTGGCCTGTGCCCTGATCGGCATGGCCGCGCATGTGCTGCTGCCGAACCTGGACAACGTCAACAACGCCTTCGCCGCCATCGTCAAAGCCTCGCTGCCAGACGGCATCCGTGGCCTGGTGATCGCCGCCGCACTGGCCGCGATGATGTCCACCGCCAGCGCCGGCCTGCTCGCCGCTTCCACCGTACTGACCGAAGACCTGCTGCCACGCCTGCGTGGCGGCAAGCAGTCGAGCCTGAGCATCAACCGTCTGTTTACGATGCTGACCGGTATCGCCGTGCTGGGTATCGCGCTGGTGGTCAACGACGTGATCAGCGCCCTGACCCTGGCCTACAACCTGCTGGTGGGCGGCATGCTGATCCCGCTGATGGGCGCAATTTTCTGGAAGCGCGCCACCACCTCCGGCGCCATTGCATCCATGACATTGGGCTTTGTGACGGCGCTGGTGTTTATGTTCAAAGACGGCTTGGACGCGAATACGCCGATCTACTACAGCCTGGCGGTTGGGCTGGTGAGTTTTGTATTGGTGAGCTTGTTGTCACGTCGGCCAGAGGCTTCGGTGGCCAGGGCCATTTGACAGGTAACAGGATTTAAAGCGGTTTCTTCAGCGGGCGCGACGTCGGATGTCGCGCCCGTTTTTTTGCCTTGCACAAAACGACTGTGGGAGCGGGCTTGCCCGCGATAACTGTGTGTCAGTCAACTTTAAATCGACTGATACACCGCTATCGCGGGCAAGCCCGCTCCCACATTCTAAAACCTGTTGCTAACTGAGCTTAGCGGCGACGCGGACGACGCTGCTCGTCATCCGTGCGAATCGGTATCGGCTGCAGTGGCGGTTCAATCAGGCCCAGCGCAACGCCGAGGTCGTGGAGCCAGTTTTGAATTTTCTCTTTCATGGTTGCCCCCTTTGAGGGTAATGCGGCTAGGCGGGAGTTCTGTCGCCTTTTCCTACAGTGATAGTAGCTCTAAGTCTTACGTAATGCTTGAACGAAACCACAACGAACTATTACAGGATTGATCTGAATCCTGACAGATCGTTCAAGCAATCGCGCGCGCGTCTTGCAGGAAATCGGCCTTGCCCTCTTGTTGCAGATCGATCCATGCATTGAGGTTAGCGCCGAGCATGCCCTTGCGCCACATTAACCAGGTAGTAGCAGTGGCAAAAGGCCCGGTCAACGGATGAACGGACACGCTGTCCTTGCCTGGCAGGCTGTCGAGCATCGATTCTGACATCAATGCCACGCCGGAACCGGCGATCACGCAGGCGAGCATGCCTTGGTAAGACTCGATCTCGATGGCACGCCCCATGGCCACACGCTCGTGGGAAAACCAGGTTTCCAGGCGCGCACGGTAGGCGCAACTGCGTCGGAAGGTGAACACCGAGCGGCCGGCGACGTCCTGGGG
This sequence comes from Pseudomonas sp. B19125, assembly GCF_044218855.1. Taxonomy (NCBI): domain Bacteria; kingdom Pseudomonadati; phylum Pseudomonadota; class Gammaproteobacteria; order Pseudomonadales; family Pseudomonadaceae; genus Pseudomonas; species Pseudomonas sp. B19125. Next base: position 2,238,226 of record NZ_CP162589.1, on the reverse strand, counting down.
GCCACGCACGGGCGGGTGATCCGCCTCGCAAATGATCACCAGGCGCTCTTCGCACAGCGGCACGCCGTCCAGCGTCGCGATCGTTATCGGGCCATCCACAAAGGCCGCGTCCAGACGCCCGGTGATCAAGCCCTCTAGCAACTCGCCGCTGGGCGCCGATTGCACCTGGAGGTTCACCATCGGATACGCCTTGTGATAGCGCGCCAACAGTTTGGGCAAATGCACTGCGGCCGTGCTGTACATGCTGCCCAATACAAAATCGCCCGCCGGCTGCCCTCCTTGCACCGCGCCGTGGGCTTCATCATGCAGCGCCAGCAGTCGAGTGCTGTAGTCCAGCAACACTTTGCCTGCGGGAGAAAGCTGCAAGCGCTGGCGTTCGCGCACGAACAACTCGACGCCCAGTTGCTCCTCCATTTGCTTGAGCCGTGTCGACAGATTCGAGGGCACGCGATGCAGGCGCTCAGCCGCGCGGGTGATGGAGCCCTCTTCCGCCACGGCCTGGAAGATGCGCAATTGACTGAACTCCATACCTTTCTCCAAAACTGAACAAGTTACTCACTATTATTCATTTTTACAGAAAGTCAATCCGCTTTAGCCTACAGGTCATTCGCTTCCCCGTAGGAAACCTGCACATGTCACCGCTGATTCGCTTAACCGCCAGCTTTATCGCCCTGATGATGGCCATGGGCATTGGCCGCTTCGCCCTCACCCCGCAGATGCCGCATTTGCTCAGCGAGGGGCAGATTGACCTGACGGGCGCGGGCCTGATTGCCGCCGCCAACTACCTGGGCTATTTCGTCGGCGCGGTGGACTCGATCTTCGCCCGCAGCCATCACCACATAAAAGCGCGTTTGTATGGCGGGCTGTGGCTGTGCGTGCTGCTGACCCTGGGGTCGTACTGGGCGCATGGCTTCTGGCCGCATTTGCTGCTGCGCTTTGGTACCGGCGTGGCGAGCGCCTGGGCGCTGGTAATGATCACCAGTTTGAGCCAGCCGCTGGCAATAGCCGCCGAGCGTCCGCGTTTGGGAGCATTGGTGTTTGCCGGGCCTGGCCTGGGGATTCTGCTGACAGGATTGCTGGCACTGGGCTCCAATCTACTGGGCGAAGACTCTGCGACCTTGTGGCTGGTCTATGGCGTGGTGGCATTGGTGATGTTGCTGGCCATCCTGCCCTTTTTACCGAAACCGACCGTGACGGTGACCCATGCCACTAGCGCGGGCAGCAACGCCAGCATCGCGCACCTGTGCTGGATCTACTTCTTGTATGGCCTGGGCTACATCATCCCCGCAACCTTCTTGTCGCAGATGGCCAGCGCGCAGTTCCACGGCGCGTGGCAAGCCGACCTGTTCTGGCCGTGCTTTGGCCTGGCGGCGGCGCTGGGTGTGGTGGTGGCGAGCCTGCGTCGCAAGGACCCGAACACCACCCGCCGCTGGTTGATGACGACTTTGTGGCTGCAAGCGGCCGGGGTATTCGCCTGCCTGCTGGGCAATGGCTGGGGCCTGGCCCTGGGAGTGTTGCTGTGTGGTGCGCCGTTCCTGGCATGCATGCAACTGGTGATGGCGCGTTTGCGCGAGGTGGCGCCCCACGGCTACCAGCGCAGCACCGGGTTGCTCACCGCCAGCTTTGCCATTGGCCAATTGTGCGGCCCGTTGCTGGCCTCGGTGAGCAGCCACTTAAGCGGCGGCCTGCAACCGGCGCTGGTGATCGCCGGCTGTGGCTTGGTGTTGGCGGGCGCGGTGTTGGTCAACCGGCAACCAGCGACGTTGGCGCACGAACCTGCTCGCGCCGCGCCAGCACCAGGAAAAACAGCCCTCCCAGGAAGCACCCGGTAAACCAGGCAAAGTTGGCCATGCCCTGCAACGCGGGCGTGAAGGTGATAGCGACGCCCACCAGCGTCGCAGGCACCAAGGCTTTGACGGCGGTCCAGTTCACGCCGCCGTCGTAGTAATAACGGCCGTTGGGGCTGTCGTCGAACAGGGCATCCACGTCGATTTTCTGCTTTTTGATCAGGTAAAAATCCACAATCAAAATCCCGAACAGCGGGCCGATAAACGCAGCGAGAATGTCCAGGGTGTAGTGGATCATCAGCGGGTTGTTGAACAGGTTCCACGGCGTGATAAAGATTGAGGCCACAGCCGCGATCATGCCACCTGCGCGCCAACTGATCTTGCTCGGCGCGACGTTGGCGAAATCAAACGCGGGTGACACGAAGTTGGCGACAATGTTGATGCCGATGGTGGCGGTCACGAAGGCAAAGGCGCCGAGCAGCACGGCCATGCTGTTGTCGATGCGCGAAACCGTAGCGATTGGGTCATGCAACATTTCGCCAAACACCGGCAAAGTGCCCGAAACGATGACGACAGTCACCAGCGAGAACGCCAGGAAGTTAACCGGCAACCCCCAGAAATTGCCGCGTCGCACGTCGTGCATGCTGCGGCAATAGCGGCTGAAATCACCGAAATTGAGCGTAGGCCCGGAGAAGTACGACACCACCAGCGCCGTCGCCACAATCACTTGGCCAAATGCCTGCCAGCCCGACAGGGATTTTTCCGCCAGGGTGAAACTGATGTTCGCCCAACCCGCCTTCCACACGATCCAGCCGGCCAGGGCAAACATTACCGCATAGACCACTGGCCCCGCCCAGTCGATAAAGCGGCGGATGGACTCCATGCCGGCCCAGAATACGGCTGCCTGCAGCGTCCATAAGCTGAGGAAGCCAAACCAGCCCAGGTAGGACAGGCCCGCAAAGTGCGGCTCTGCATACACCGCCATCTGTGGGAAAAAGCGCAGCACTACGATAATCAAGGCACTCGACGCCAAGTACGTCTGGATGCCGTACCAGGCCACGGCAATCAAGCCGCGAATCACCGCCGGAATATTCGCCCCAAACACGCCAAATGCCAGCCGGCAGATGACCGGGTATGGCACCGCCGCTTGCTGGCTCGGCTTGGCCACCAGGTTGGCAATCAACTGCACGATGCAAATGCCGGTGAGCAAGGCGATCAACACCTGCCAACTGGCCAACCCGAGGGCAAACAGGCTGGCGGCGAACACGTAGCCGCCGACGCTGTGCACGTCGCTCATCCAGAAGGCGAAAATGTTGTACCAGGTCCATTTCTGCGGCAGCGGCCCGAGGTCCTGGTTATACAGGCGCGGGCTGTAGCCTTTGGGCAATTGTTCGGTCATCGCTTGGCTCCTCGAAATACCGGCCTGCGCTGCCGTAACGGTGTGCATACGGGAGGCGGCCTGGTTTGTATACGAGGTATTCAGCAGAATATGTGCCAATGGCACACAATCCCTCTGAAACGGTGTTCCAAAGAGATTTATGAAGGCTTGTTGGCGGGGGTTATGCTCAGCAACGGTGCACGTCAATCCTGTACACAATCAATGCCGCACCCGATGTGCACACAAATAACCGACACTGCAACAGACGGCCGTCAGGAAGGTGCCCCAGGCCATGTCCATCAGGGCCAGCCCGGCTGACCAACCTTGCAATGTGGCCCAGTTGCTCAGGTCATACGTGCCGTAGGCCACCAGGCCGAGCAGAGCGCCAAGGCCTGCTGCACGTTGCCAGCTGCCGCTGGGCAAAACCACGAACACCACACAACCGAGGGCATACAGCAGATAAAACAGCACAGCAGGCAGCAAGCGAGGCTGATCAAGCATCAGCGAGCCGAGCAGGGATCTGTAGGTCTGGCCCGTGAAAACGCCGAGCCAGAGGCCGTCGAGCACCAGAAACGCGAGTAAGGTGCCGAGGTAAGCGAAGCGTATTTTGCGGGTCATGGTTGCAGCCTCCATAGGCGCCGAGCGGCACCTACAGAAGAGCAAAACGCGATCAGCTTAGTTCAATGCGATCGGCGTGAATCACAATCTGGCCCTGCTTGTAGAGCGCACCAATGGCTTTCTTGAAGTTGCCTTTGCTGACACCGAACAAATTGCTGATCACCGCCGGGTCGCTCTTGTCGCTGACCGGCAGGGTGCCGTTGTTTTCACGCAACTTGGCGAGGATCTTCGAGTTCAGGCTCGAGGCCGCTTCCTGGCCAACCGGTTGCAGGCTCAGGCTGATGTTGCCATCGGCGCGAATCTCTTTAATGAAGCCTTTCTCTTCCTTGCCCGGGCGCAGGAACTTGAACACTTCGTTCTTGTGGATCAGGCCCCAGTGCTTGTTGTTGATGATCGCCTTAAAACCCATGTCGGTGGCTTCGGCCACCAGCAGGTCGACTTCCTGGCCCACCTGGTAGTTGGCAGGTGTCTTATCCAGGTAGCGGTCAAGTCGCGCGGTGGCGGTGATGCGTTTGGTGTGCTTGTCGAGGTAGACGTGCACCACGCAGTATTCACCCGCAGTCAGCTGGCGTTTTTCTTCCGAATACGGCAGCAACAGGTCTTTTGGCAAACCCCAGTCGAGGAATACGCCGATGCTGTTGACTTCGACGACTTTCAAACTGGCGAATTCGCCGACTTGAACTTTCGGCTTTTCAGTCGTCGCGATAAGTTTGTCATCGCTATCCAGATAAATGAAAACGTTAAGCCAGTCTTCATCTTCACTGGGAATATCTTTGGGGATATACCGATTAGGCAAGAGGATTTCGCCATCTTGCGCACCATCCAGGTACAAACCAAAGTTAGTGTGTTTAACCACTTGCAAGCTGTTGTAGCGCCCGACTAAAGCCATTTCCAGATACCTTCGTTACGTGGGCGGCATTCTACCCGAGTTGCGCCCGCCACGCGCGTGCGCCTGAAAAATCGCGGGCTGGCGTGGCCTCGTAATGGCACCGCCCCGCTCGTCTGATCAATCGATCGAATTTTACCCGCGGGCAGCAGCCGAATAAACCCTGTGGTTTCGAGTTAAAACAGTAAGTTAGGGGCTTATTTCAAGGTCACATTTTGGCCGATTACATCGGCTTTGGTTATTCCCAGAGGATATTTGCCAAGCAATTGTCAAGTATTTCCTGTACGATGCCTGGCCAAGTTAATTTTCTACAGGTTAGTGGCCGCCATGCGCGTAAAAGCATCCAACAGCAAAGCAAAGCCAGCTCCCGCCGTTGAAACCAGCGAATCGATCAACAGCCAAATTGCTGCTTTCCTCAAGTCCGGCGGCGAAATCCAGCAAATTGCCAAGGGCGTGAGCGGCCAGACTTTCGGCCCGTCCAAGCAGATCAGCCTGGGCAAAAAGTAATACCCGCGCGTCGCATCTAGCTCCTAAGCGTCTTGCCTTCCAAGGCGCCAGGACTAGAGTCTGAAACACCCTCCTGCTACTTATCTTGATGTGCTAATCGACGAACGGGGCTCACCGCGAAGCATTCGCCGGTATGCTTGCACCCGTCTAGCACGGGCATCTGTCCGATTTTTTCATTACTGCTCCTCGCTTTTCATGGAGTGAAGCATGCTCAAGCCCTGCTTGTTTCTCATCGCAGCCCTTACAGCAAGTCCCCTCGCATACGCGCAGATTTTTCAGCGTGAACTGGGTGACTTCGACCTCAAATTAGGCACCACGCCCAGCCGCAGCATGGCCCAGGGCCTGGTCAAGCCCACCTCGCCGGGCAGCGATTCCTTCCACGGCGGCCTGGACCTGAGCCACGACAGCGGCCTGTATTTCGGCCAGTTTTCGCCCAATATGGGCCTGTCCTCGGCCAACAACCTCGAAGTCGACTCCTACATGGGCTTCAAGCGCCCCTTCGACCAGACCCTCGGCTACGAAGTCGGTATGATCCACTACAGCTACCCCAAGCTCAGCCCGCTCGACAGCCAGGAGTTCTACGGCGGCTTGAACCTGCTGGGCAATCGCTTCGGCGTGTCGTTCAGCAACGATCCGGATCGCCAGGACAGCACGCTGTTTGCCGACCTCGGCGGTACACAGCCCTTCGGCATCGGCGTCAGCATGAAGTACACCACTCACCAGCTCGGCACTCCAACTGCGGTGGAAGGCGGCTACATCAGCAGCTTCAGCGACTGGTCAGTGCAGTTCTCCCGCGCATGGAAAGGCGTTGACCTGGACCTGATCTATAGCGGCTCCAGCCTCAGCGGTGGAGACTGCTCGGCCTACTCCGGACACAATTCGCAATGCGACGGCCTGTTGACCTTGAAGGCCGCGCGGTCGTTTTATTGATGGGCTGAACTGTCGCGCCTCGCACAGGCTCACATGCATGAACCCTCCCTGCGAAAGGACACGCCCATGCTGCGTCGGATCAAATTACTGGTGGTATTACTGACGTTGAGCCTGGTGCTCGCCGGCTGCAATCGCGTGGGCCTGGCCTACCGCAACCTTGATGTGATCATCCCCTGGACGCTCAACGACTACCTGGACATGAACGCCGGGCAAAAGAGCTGGTTCAATGACACCCTCAAGGAACATCTGGCCTGGCACTGCACCACCCAATTACCGGGTTACCTTGACTGGCTTGATCGCCTGCAACAGATGGTCGACAACAACCAGGTTACCGACGCGGCACTACAAGCGCGCACCGTGGAAGCCAAACAGGCCATCGCCGAGGTGGCTCGTGAGATCACCCCGTCAGCCATCCAGTTGCTGCAGGGCCTGGATGATCAACAAGTCAAAGACATGGGGGATGCGCTGGCCAAAGACCTGCGCAAGCGCCAGGACGAATACCTCAAACCGCCACTGGCCCAGCAGATCAAGGAGCGGGCCGAGCGCATGAGCAAACGCCTGGATGCGTGGATGGGGCCGTTGAGTCCCCGCCAGCAGAGCCGGGTGACGGCGTGGTCAATCGCGCTGGGTGAACAGAATCAGGAATGGATCGGTAATCGCGCCCATTGGCAGGCGCAATTTATCGTCGCCTTGCAGCAGCGTCACAGCGCTGACTTCCCACAGAAAATCCAACAGCTGCTGGTGGATCGCGAGAGCCTGTGGACCCCGCAATACCGCACCGCCTATGCACAGACCGAAGCCGCTGCGCGCAGCCTCATCATCGACCTGATGGCCGAAAGCACGGCGCAGCAGCGCCAGATACTCACACAAAAAATCCGCAAGGTTCGCAGTGACTTCCAGGCCCTCAAATGCCTCAAGGCAGCCTCGATTTAAAAATGTGGAAGCGGGCTTGCTCGCGAATGCGGTGAATCAGTCGATGAATCTATTGACTGACACACTGTATTCGCGAGCAAGCCCGCTCCCACATTTTGATTTGGGGTGTGCTCTTTCAGGCAATCTGCGCCTTGGAAGCCACCTCGGCGAACGTCGCCGGGTCCAGCGCGTCGGCCTGCTCGTCCAGCACCTGGCGCGGGTGGTCGTTGCCGGGGATTGAGCTGTCGATCAGGGCCAGCAGTTGCGCACCTAGCGCTGTGAGGATGAAGTTCTCACCATTGCCGCCCTCTTCTTCCGGGCGCGATTCAATGAAACCGCGTTTGAACAACAGCGCTTCGTAATCGGCGGCGGTCTTTTTCAACGCGTCCAGGTTACCGGTGGATTCGCCCGCCGTGGCCTTCTCGGCCGCTTCCTGCTCGGCGTATTTGCGCGGCGCAAAGCTGCCTTCGCCGTTCTGCACTTCATGCAGTAGACGTTCGATCAGATCCCAGTTGTAAGTCGTCATCCTGATTACTCCCGCGGGCAGATTAAAAAAGTGGCCCGTCATAGGTAGTGACATGACCTGACACTGGCCGTTCATCCCAATAGACGAGCGTCATTTCTCTGAACTTTCCAGACGTTCGCGCCCTCAACTGAACACCACTGCCAAGGAGGTCCGACCATGAAAACCCTGATGAACCTGGCCATCGCCGCCGCCCTGCTGAGCGCCCTGCCCGCCTGGGCCTGCACGCCGGAAGAGGCCACGGCCAAACGCGAACAACTGGCCAGGGAAGTGACCAAACTGACCCAGCAAAACCCGGCCAGGGCCAAGGAAATCAACGATGAGTTGCAACACATGAACCTGGAGACTGCCAGCGCGGATCTGCCGGACAAGTGCCAACTGATTGACCAGCGCCTCAAGGAGCTGGATGAGGCGGCCGACAAAGCAAAGAATTAACCACCACAACGGGACGCGGAGCGCCCCTGGCGGCATTCCCACGCAGAGCGTAGGAACGATCAACTGAGGGCATAAAAAAACCGGACAGCGTCCGGTTTTTTTATATCAGCGGCCTTATTCGGCAGCTGGCGCTTCTGGCTTGCGGCGCTTGAGCGGCGCCATGCCGTCCTTGCTGACGAGCGACAGGTTGTCGGTCTTCGGCCGGTTGGCAATCTTGCGCTTGGTTGGCGACTTGGCGCTGGTTTTCTTCTTGTCACCCTTGGCGTCGGTCTTTTTCTTCTTCACGCCAACGGCTTTGCCCGACGCCTTGACCTTCTTCGGCCCGGTGTAGGTGCCTTTGACTTCCTTGATGGTGCGGCGCTCGAACGACTGCTTGAGGTAGCGTTCGATACTCGACATCAGGTTCCAGTCGCCGTGGCAGATCAGCGAGATCGCCAGACCATCATTGCCGGCGCGCCCGGTACGACCAATACGGTGCACGTATTCGTCGCCGCTGCGCGGCATGTCGAAGTTGATGACCATGTCCAGGCCATCCACGTCCAGGCCGCGGGCGGCAACATCGGTGGCGACCAGGATCTTCACGCCGCCGGCCTTGAGGCGGTCGATGGCCAGTTTGCGATCCTTCTGGTCTTTCTCGCCGTGCAGCACGAACGCCTTGTATTCCTGAGCCACCAGGCGACCGTAGATACGGTCGGCTGCTGCACGGGTGTTGGTGAAGACGATGGCCTTCTGATAGGTCTCGTTGGCCAGCAGCCAGTTCAGGATCTGTTCTTTGTGTACGTTGTGGTCGGCCATCACGATCTGCTGACGCGTGGTCGCGTTCAGGTCGCTGACGTTATTGACCTGCAAGTGCTCAGGGTTGTTCAGCACCTTGGCAACCATATCGCGCAGGGTCGAACCGCCGGTGGTGGCGGAGAACAGCATGGTCTGCTGGCGATTGACGCACTCGGCCACAAGGCGCTGCACATCGTCGGCAAAGCCCATGTCGAGCATGCGGTCGGCTTCGTCGAGCACCAGCACTTCGACTTCCTTGAGGTCGAGGTTGCCGGCGTTGAGTTGCTCGATCATCCGGCCTGGGGTGCCGATCAGGATGTCGGGCACCTTGCGCAGCATGGCGGCCTGGACCTTGAAGTCTTCACCGCCGGTGATGATGCCGGACTTGATGAAGGTGAACTGCGAAAAGCGCTCCACTTCTTTCAAGGTCTGCTGGGCCAGTTCGCGGGTTGGCAGCAGGATCAGGGTCTTGATGCTCACGCGGACTTTGGCCGGGCCGATCAGGCGGTTCAGCACCGGCAGGACGAAAGCGGCGGTTTTACCGCTGCCGGTTTGTGCCGTCACCCGCAGGTCACGCCCTTGGAGCGCGAGCGGGATGGCCGCTGCTTGCACAGGCGTAGGCTCGACAAATTTAAGCTCGGCCACGGCTTTGAGCAGGCGTTCGTGCAGGGCGAATTGGGAAAACACGGGTGCTACCTCGAAGAAATACAAAATATCAGCTGCATAGGGTAACGGTTTCGGGCGCTCAAACCGAGTTTCTTTACGCGAACGAGGCTAATCAGCTGCTTTTTTGTCAGCAGATTTGTCCGCAAAACCAACTTTGTTGCACATAAATGCTCTAATCGACCCGTGTTGTCTTACAGAAGAATCGGTTTTACCCATGGATATCAAACAGCTCTGGCTCAACGTCCAAGACCTTTGGGGCGCCCTCGATGAACACCCGCTGCTGCATGCCAGCCTGGGTTTGCTGATATTGCTGGTAGTCGCCCTATTGGTCGGACGGGTAGCACGCTACCTCATCCTCCACGCCGTCAAACTGCTCGGCCGGCAACCGGCGCTGCACTGGCTCAATGACCTGCGGCATAACAAAGTCTTCCACCGCCTGGCGCAAATGACGCCCTCGCTGGTGATCCAGTTCGGCCTGTACCTGGTACCCGACCTGAGCAAGACCGCCACCCTGTTTATCGGCAATGTGGCGCTGGCGTTCACCATCCTGTTCATGACGCTGGCCGTGAGCGCCCTGCTCAACGCCTTGCTGGATATCTACGCGCGCACCGAACATGCCCGCACCCGCTCGATCAAGGGCTATGTGCAGTTGGCAAAGATGGTGCTGTTCGTGTTCGCCGCGATCATCATCGTCGCTACCTTGATCGACCGTTCGCCGCTGTTGCTGCTCTCGGGTCTGGGTGCAATGTCAGCGGTGATTTTGTTGGTGTACAAGGACACGCTGCTGTCGTTTGTGGCCAGCGTGCAGCTGACCAGCAACGACATGCTGCGGGTCGGCGACTGGATCGAGATGCCTCAGGTCGGCGCCGACGGTGACGTGGTGGATATCACCCTGCACACGGTCAAGGTGCAGAACTTCGACAAAACCATTGTCTCGATCCCCACTTGGCGCCTGATGTCCGAGTCGTTCAAAAACTGGCGCGGCATGCAGGCTTCCGGCGGGCGCCGCATCAAACGCAGCCTGTATATCGACGCCAGCGGCGTGCGCTTTTTGCGCGACGACGAAGAAGTGCGCATGACCCAGGTACACCTGCTCACCGACTACATCAGCCGCAAGCAGGCCGAACTCAAGGCCTGGAACGCAGCTCAGGGCCATAGTGCGCAACTGTCGGCCAACCGCCGCCGCATGACCAACCTCGGCACCTTCCGCGCCTACGCCCTGGCGTACCTGAAAAGCCACCCGGACATCCAGCCGAACATGACCTGCATGGTGCGCCAGATGCAAACCACCGCCCAAGGCGTGCCGCTGGAAATCTACTGCTTCACCCGCACCACGGCGTGGGCCGATTACGAGCGCATCCAGGGCGATATCTTTGATTATTTGCTGGCGGTGCTGCCGGAGTTTGGCTTGAGCCTGTATCAGCAGCCGAGTGGCAATGATTTGCGCGCGGGGATGGTGCCGGCGGTGTTGGGGGCCAGCCATTTGCCAGCCCTGGAAAACGAATCTGCCTGACGCCATCCATTCCCTGTGGGAGCGGGCTTGCCCGCGATAGCGGTGTACCAGTCGAAATATTTGCCGACTGACACCCCCTATCGCGGGCCGCTCCCACATCTGGATCAGCTTATGACCGGCACCTTGCGCACACCCAAGCGACTGATCCACACCGCCCCCAGAATCACCAAACCTCCCAACGCCAAGCGCCCCAGCGGCTCGTGCTGATTCCAGATCAGCAGGTTCAGCAACAACCCCACCGGCACATGCAGGTTGTTCATCACCGCCAATGTACCGCCGTTGACCAGGCAGGCGCCTTTGTTCCACCAGTACATGCCCAGCGCAGTGCTGACCAGCCCAAGGAACACCAGCACGCCCCATTGCAGCGGCGCTTCGGGCAAAAAGTTGCTTTTCCCGAACAGCAGAAATGCCGGCAACACCACGATCAAGGCGCCCAGGTAGAAGTAGCCGAAGCGCCGGTAGTGCGGCAGGTCGCTCGGATAACGCGCCACCAGGTGCTTGTACATCACCTGCCCGGCGGCGTAGGTGAAGTTGGCCAGTTGCAGCAGCAAGAAGCCCATCAGGAAGTTCGGCGTGATCTGGTCGAAGCGAATCACCGCCGCGCCGCCCACGGCAACCAGCGCAGCAATCAGCGCCCAAGAGTTGAATCGGCGGTTAAGCGCGTCTTCGATCAGGGTCACGTGCAACGGCGTGAGGATGGTGAACAGCAACACTTCCGGCACCGTAAGTACGCGAAAGCTCAAGTAAAGGCATACATAGGTCACGCCGAACTGCAGCGCACCGATCAGCAACATGCCGCGCATGAAGGGTGGCGCCACCGAACGCCAACGGGTCAGCGGGATGAAGATCAACCCGGCCAATACCACGCGCACCAGCACGGCGAAGTAGCTGTCGACGTGACCGGCGAGGTATTCGCCGATCAAGCTGAAGGAAAATGCCTGAATCAGGGTGACAACCAGTAAGTAGCCCATGCGCGCCTCGTTTCGAATGGGCGGGACATTAAAGGTTTTCGCCGTTTACTGAAACTCAAGGCAAAAAAAACCCGACCTCGCTAAAGCGGCAGTCGGGCAGGAGCACTCAGGAGCAACAAGTGCAAAGGGAGGTTCGATACGCGTACTTGAAGGGTTTGCGTGGAGCGATATAAACACCACGCGATTATGTGACGATTAAAACGTCAGGCGACCTGTGCCAGCAGCGCTTTGGCGTGGTTGATGCCCTTCTCCTGGAAGTCACCGCTCAAGTTCACGCCTTCGGCATGAATGAAGGTGACGTCATGAATCCCGATAAAGGCCATGACCTGGCGCAGGTACGGCTCCTGATGGTCGGAGCTGGCGCCGGTGTGGATGCCACCGCGTGCGGTCAGCACAATAGCGCGCTTGCCGGTCAGCAAACCCTGCGGGCCGGTGGCGGTGTACTTGAAGGTCACACCGGCACGCAACACGTGGTCCAGCCAGGCTTTGAGGGTGCTGGGAATGGCGAAGTTGTACATCGGCGCGGCCATCACCAGCACATCGGCGGCGAGCAATTCGTCGGTCAGTTCGTTGGAGCGGTCCAGGGACGCCTGCTCGACGCGGCTGCGCTGGTCGGCGGGTTTCATCCAGCCGCCGAGCAGGTTGGCGTCCAGGTGCGGAACCGGGTTGAGGGCCACATCACGCACAGTGATCTGATCCGCCGGGTGGGCGGCCTGCCATTGGCTGATGAACTGTTGAGTCAGCTGGCGGGAGATCGAATCCTGCTGGCGGGCGCTGCTTTCGATGATCAGAACATTGGACATGGCTGGGTAGGCTCCATCTGTAAATGCTGTAAGACGATGGAGTGAAGATTAAACAGAGCCAATTCGATAAAAAAGCGTAAAAAACTGCTATAACCCATCTATAAATTTGTTTATAAGCGGAGTATTGCTGTGGGCATGCTCCGCTGCGGCGTTATTTTGGGGCGCATGCCAGGGCGATACGCATCTTAATAATCGAGCGGGTGAATTTGACCGTGGTGTTGGTGCTTTTACCTGCCGGCACCGTGACCGTTCGGCGACGCGGCGATTCCGGGCCGTTGGTGAAGGTTACCGAGCACACCGCGTCATTGGTGCCGTAATTATTCAGCTGTATCGAACTGATGTCGTTGTCGACGTCGGACGCCTTGTAGTCAATGCTCACGCCCTCGATCTTTTTAGTAACGTCGGTGGAATAGGCAAACGCGCTCATCGGCAGCAGCGCCAGCAACACACAACAGAATTTTCTCATTCGGCAGTCTCCAATAAGGACCGCCAGCTTAGGACAAGAGGAGCTCATCTTGAAAGCGCCCCGCGTTACCCTCGATCAATGGCGCACGCTGCAGGCTGTGGTCGACCACGGTGGCTTCGCCCAGGCGGCTGAAGCACTGCACCGTTCGCAGTCCTCGGTGAGCTACACCGTGGCCCGCATGCAAGACCAGCTCGGCGTGCCATTGCTGCGCATCGATGGGCGCAAGGCCGTGCTCACCGAGGCCGGTGAAGTGCTGTTGCGCCGCTCGCGGCAACTGGTCAAAAACGCCAGCCAGCTGGAAGACCTCGCCCACCATATGGAACAGGGCTGGGAAGCCGAAGTACGCCTGGTGGTGGACGCCGCCTACCCGAATGCACGCCTGGTGCGCGCCCTCACCGCCTTTATGCCGCAGAGCCGTGGCTGCCGCGTGCGCCTGCGTGAGGAGGTGCTGTCGGGCGTTGAAGAGCTGTTGATGGATGGCATGGCGGACCTGGCCATCAGCGGCTTCATCATTCCAGGCTACCTGGGCACCGAAATGAGCGACGTGGAATTTATCGCTGTGGCCCACCCCGACCACTCACTGCATCGCCTGAACCGCGAGTTGAGCTTCCAGGACCTGGAAAGCCAGATGCAAGTGGTGATCCGTGACTCTGGCCGCCAGCAGCCGCGCGACGTCGGCTGGCTCGGCGCCGAACAGCGCTGGACCGTCGGCAGCTTGCCCACCGCCGCCACCTTCGTCAGCAGCGGCCTGGGCTTCGCCTGGTTGCCCCGACACCTGATCGAACGCGAACTCAAGGATGGCCTGCTCAAGCAGCTGCCATTGGAAAAGGGCGGCAGCCGCAACCCGACGTTCTACCTGTACTCGAACAAAGACAAACCCCTGGGGCCGGCCACGCAGATTCTTATCGATTTGTTGCGCACCTTCGACACCGCTCCCCTGGACGCACCTTTCGCCGCCCCCCAGCAAGCCTGAGACGGAGTTCACCCATGGCCTGGTTCGACCACGAAGGCTGCAGCCTGCATTACGAGGAATACGGTCACGGCGCTCCGCTGATCCTGATCCACGGCCTGGGCTCCAGCAGCCAGGATTGGGAACTGCAGATTCCGGTCCTGGCCCGGCATTACCGCCTGATCGTGGTGGATATACGCGGTCACGGTCGCTCCGACAAACCCCGCGAACGCTACAGCATCCAGGGTTTTACCTTCGATCTGGTGGCGTTGATCGAACACCTGAACCTGCCGCCCGCCCATGTGGTGGGTTTATCCATGGGCGGCATGATCGCATTCCAGCTGGCCGTGGACGACCCCGCTCAGGTCAAGAGCCTGTGCATCGTCAACAGCGCGCCCGAGGTCAAGGTGCGCAGCGCCGATGATTACTGGCAATGGGCCAAGCGCTGGAGCCTGGCGCGCGTGCTTAGCCTTGCCACCATCGGCAAAGCGCTGGGCGATCGGCTGTTCCCCAAACCCGAGCAAGCCGACCTGCGGCGCAAAATGGCCGAACGCTGGGCAAAAAACGACAAACGTGCTTATCTCGCCAGCTTCGATGCGATTGTCGGCTGGGGCGTGCAGGAACAACTTTCCAGAATTACCTGTCCTACCCTGGTCATCAGCGCCGACCACGACTACACCCCCGTGGCGCAGAAAGAAAACTATGTAAAACTGCTGCCCGATGCGCGGCTGGTGGTAATCGAAGATTCCCGCCATGCCACGCCCTTGGATCAACCCGAAGTCTTTAACGCTACCTTGCTCGATTTTCTAAAGACAGTCGAAACCACTACCCAGGATCACTGACCCATGCTGAAAAAAATCGCCTTCTTTGCCGGCTCCGTATTGTTCGCAGCCAACCTGATGGCTGCTGAGCCTGCCAAGGCCCCTCACGTCCTGATCACCACCACCAATGGCGACATTGAAATCGAACTGGACCCGGTCAAGGCGCCGATCAGTACCAAGAACTTCCTGGCCTATGTCGACAAAGGCTTCTACACCAACACCATTTTCCACCGCGTGATCCCGGGTTTCATGGTCCAGGGCGGCGGTTTCACCGCGCAGATGTCGCAGAAGCCGACCGAAGCACCGATCAAGAACGAAGCCAGCAACGGCCTGCATAACGTTCGTGGCACCTTGTCGATGGCACGCACCAACGATCCAAATTCGGCCACCAGCCAATTCTTCATCAACGTGGCTGACAATGCCTTCCTCGACCCTGGCCGCGATGCGGGTTATGCCGTGTTCGCCAAGGTGGTCAAGGGCATGGACGTCGTCGACGTCATCGTCAACTCGCAAACCACTACCAAGCAAGGCATGCAGAACGTGCCAATCGATCCTGTTGTGATCAAGTCGGCCAAGCGCATCGACTGAGGTCCGCAGCAAGCTCCGCACGCGGCCCACAACGCCGCGTGCGCATTTGAAAGGAGAGCCCGCAACGCGGGCGTCAGACTGAATGCTCTATCGTCGCTTTGAACAACTGATCGACATTTTCCGCGACGCTCCCAGCGCCGCCCCTCCTGATAAAGTCCTGCCCTTCTACCTCTACTACCTGCGCCAGGTGTGGCCAAGTTTTGCCGCCTTGCTGGTGGTCGGCCTGATCGGCGCGTTGATCGAAGTGGCATTGTTCAGCTACCTGAGCCGCATTATCGATTTGGCCCAAGGCACGCCGCCCGCCAACTTCTTCCAGATTCACAGCGCCGAGCTGATCTGGATGGCCGTGGTTGCCCTGCTGCTGCGCCCGATCTTCAATGGCCTGCATGACTTACTGGTGCACCAGACCATCAACCCCGGCATGACCAGCCTGATCCGCTGGCAGAACCATAGCTACGTACTCAAGCAGAGCTTGAACTTCTTCCAGAACGATTTCGCCGGGCGCATTGCCCAGCGCATCATGCAAACCGGCAACTCCTTGCGCGATTCGGCAGTGGCGACCGCGGAAGCCATCTGGCATGTGTCGATCTACGCCATCAGCGCCCTGGTGCTGTTTGCCGAGGCGGACTGGCGCCTGATGATCCCGCTGATCACCTGGATCATTCTTTACAGCCTGGCGTTGCGTTACTTCGTGCCTCGCGTGAAAGAACGCTCGGTGATTTCCTCCGAGGCGCGCTCCAAATTGATGGGCCGCATTGTCGACGGCTACACCAACATCACCACCTTGAAGCTGTTCGCCCATACGCAAAATGAGCAGGAATACGCCAAGGAAGCGATCATCGAGCAGACCGAAAAAACCCAGTTGGCCGCGCGCGTGCTCACCAGCATGGACGTGGTGATCTGCACCTTGAACGGCGTGCTGATCGTCACCACCACCGGCCTGGCGTTGTGGCTGTGGACGCAGTCACTGATTTCGGTGGGCGCCATCGCCCTCGCCACAGGCCTGGTGATCCGTATCGTCAACATGTCCGGCTGGATCATGTGGGTGGTCAACGGCATCTTCGAAAACATCGGCATGGTGCAGGACGGCCTGAAAACCATCGCTGCACCGCTGGCAGTGACCGACCGCGACAATGCCCCGCGCCTGAACGTGCCGCACGGCGAAGTGCGTTTCGAGCAGGTGGATTTCCACTATGGCAAAAAGAGCGGGATCATTGGCGGCCTGAACCTTCAGATCAAGGCCGGTGAGAAAATCGGCCTGATCGGCCCCTCCGGTGCGGGCAAATCAACCCTGGTCAACTTGCTGCTGCGCCTGTACGACCTGCAAGGCGGGCGCATCCTGATCGACGGCCAGAACATCGCCGAAGTCGCCCAGGAGTCCTTGCGTGCACAGATCGGCATGATCACCCAGGACACCTCGCTGCTGCACCGCTCGATCCGTGACAACTTGCTGTACGGCAAGCCGGATGCCACCGATGAGGAACTCAACGCCGCCATCCACAAAGCCCGCGCCGATGAATTCATCCCGCTGCTGTCGGATGCCGAAGGGCGCACAGGGCTGGATGCGCACGTGGGCGAGCGCGGGGTGAAACTCTCGGGCGGGCAACGTCAGCGCATTGCCATTGCGCGGGTGCTGCTCAAGGACGCGCCGCTTCTGATCATGGACGAGGCCACCTCGGCACTCGATTCGGAAGTGGAAGCGGCGATTCAGGAAAGCCTGGAGACCTTAATGCAAGGCAAGACGGTGATTGCGATTGCGCACCGGTTGTCGACCATTGCGCGCATGGACCGGCTGGTAGTGCTGGAGAAAGGCCAGATTGCCGAGACCGGCAGCCATGCCGAACTGCTGGCC
The DNA here is from genome assembly GCF_044218855.1 of Pseudomonas sp. B19125. Lineage (NCBI taxonomy): Bacteria > Pseudomonadati > Pseudomonadota > Gammaproteobacteria > Pseudomonadales > Pseudomonadaceae > Pseudomonas > Pseudomonas sp. B19125. Next base: position 2,220,847 of record NZ_CP162589.1, on the reverse strand, counting down.
CATGGCGGCTTGTATGCCAGGTTGTGGCAGCACCAAACGGGTGGGTTCGTCGGCATCGATTAAAAACACACCGCAAAACAGTGTGGGAGCTGGCTTGCCTGCGATAGCGCACTGTCAGTACCGAATTGGTTATCTGGCACACCGCAATCGCAGGCAAGCCAGCTCCCACCTTTAATCAGCGCCAAGCCCCTAATCCACGGGCCCCTGGCGCTTTTTTTATGGCCTGGATTTGTATCAAAAGCGTGCTGTAATCAGTGCAGTGCCTAGAGGGGCGCTGAAGTAAATCTGCAGGGAGCATCACTGATTTGCTGATTCGGTAGAGCTATCTATCAAGGACGTGTCGCATGTCTTTGTTCAAACGTTCAATCACAGAGGGGTTAGGTACGTTTTGGCTGGTGTTGGGCGGTTGCGGGAGTGCGGTGTTGGCCGCAGCGTTTCCCGCCGTCGGGATCGGGTTCCTCGGTGTGGCCCTGGCCTTCGGGCTGACGGTGCTGACCATGGCGTTTGCCATCGGGCATATCAGCGGGTGCCACCTCAACCCGGCAGTGTCAGTGGGGCTGGTCGTGGGCGGGCGGTTTCCGGCCAGGGAGTTACCGGCTTACATCGTCGCGCAGGTAATCGGCGCCACTGTCGCCGCTGCGCTGTTGTACTTCATTGCCAGTGGCAAGCCGGGGTTCGAACTGGCGTCGGGCCTGGCCTCCAACGGCTACGGCGAGCATTCGCCGGGTGGCTACTCGATGGCTGCGGGGTTTGTCTGTGAGCTGGTGATGACGGCGATGTTCGTGCTGATCATCCTCGGCGCCACCGACCGTCGTGCTCCGCCGGGTCTTGCACCCATCGCCATCGGCCTGGCCTTGACCTTGATCCACTTGATCTCCATTCCCGTGACCAACACTTCGGTCAACCCGGCCCGCAGTACCGGCCCGGCACTGATCGTCGGCGGATGGGCGATCCAGCAGTTGTGGATGTTCTGGCTGGCGCCGATCCTCGGTGCTGTAATCGGCGGCGTGACCTATCGATGGCTGGGCAAGGAGCAGCCAGCCTGAGGCAAACGGGTTCAGCCCTGCCGATAAGGCAGGGCTGCCCTTGCCTCTTCGGCATACGCCAGAATCCCAACCCGCTCGCGCTCCAGGAAGTCTTCCACGGCATTCTTCAAACCCGGATGGCGCAGGTAGTGCCATGACCGTGTGATCACCGGTTCAAAGCCGCGAATCAACTTGTGTTCGCCCTGGGCGCCAGCGTCAAAACGTTGCAGGCCGTGGGCGATGGCGTAGTCCATGCCTTGGTAGAAGCAGGTTTCGAAGTGCAGGCGGTCGAACTCCGCGAGGCAGCCCCAGTAGCGGCCATAGAAACTGTCGCCACCGATCAGGCTGAAGGCCATGGCCACCGGGCGTGCGCCTTGTTTGGCCAGCACCACGCGGATCGCCTCGGGCATGCGTTCGGCCAGCAGGCTGAAAAAGGCGCGGGTCAGGTAGGGTGACTGGCGACGCACCGCGTAGGTGTTGGCGTAACAGGCGTAAACAAAATCCCACTGCGCCTCGCTTAACTCGTGGCCTTGCAACCATTCAAAATCGATGCCCTGCCCCGCCACTTGCTCGCGCTCTTTGCGCATTTGTTTGCGCTTGCGTGAACTCAAGGCATCGAGGAAGTCCTGGAAGTCGCGATAGCCGCGGTTTTGCCAGTGGAACTGGCAGCCCAGGCGCTGCAACCAACCCGCCTGCCCAGCCAATGCGGCATCGGCCAACGGGTCGGTGAAGTTGATATGGGCACTGGAGAGCCCTTCGATTTCCAGATACCCGGGCAAGCTACCCAGCAGTTCAACCCCGTCCTCGGCATTCCTGGCCAACAAACGTGGGCCACTCACCGGACTGAACGGCACCGCCGTCAGCAACTTGGGGTAGTACTCGATGCCCGCGCGCGCGCACGCATCCGCCCAGCCGTGATCAAACACGTACTCGCCGTAGGAGTGCCACTTGCGGTAGCTGGGCAAGGCCGCCACCAGCCGCTCGCCTTCCCAATGCAGCAAATGCTCGGGCTGCCAACCGGACTGCGGGCCCAGGCTGGCGCTGTCTTCCAGGGCACTCAGAAAGGCGTGCCGCACAAAGGGTTGGGCCTGCGGCACCAGGGCATCCCAGACTTGCGGGGCAATTGCAGACAGCTTGTCCAGGCGTTGCAGCGGCATCGGCATCCTCACTGTTTCTTGGCGTGAAAGCCTGGCGAGTATCGCCTATCGCGGCGCCAGGCACACCTCGAAACGAGCGCGACAAACCTCGAAACAATTAGTTCCAGATTAAATAATTTGTCATCTAGGTGAAATCACTTAGCCACTACTCCGTCATAAACGATCGCGATACTGACGCCTGTTTTTAGAGCGCCTGGTTCTACCAGGCGGCTATTTTCCGTCCGTCATCGGTCGGTTGTGTCCTGGATGGTTTGCCATCCCTCCTCACTTTCGGAGATTGATATGCGTCTTGCTTCCACTAAAACTGCGGCGGCCCTGTGTGGCGGCCTGTTGCTGGCCCTGAGCGTTCCGGCCAGCGCTGCAGTCGACGCTAAATTGCTCGACATGCTCAAGGCCAACGGCCAGATCACCGCTGCGCAGTACACCGAACTGCAAACGGAATTAGCCAAGGACCAGAAAGAAAAGCAGATCGCACAGCAAGCTCAACAAGAGACCAACGAGCAGATCGCGGCCACCGCGAAAAAAACCAACGACCTCAGCGTCTTCGATCAGAAGCTGGCCTGGGCCGCACGCACTCAGCTCAAGGGTGATGTGCGCTTCCGTCAGGAAACCGTGAAGATCCAGGGCGAATCCAACAACGGCGGCCGCGACAAAGACCGTCAGCGCATCCGTGCCCGCCTGGGTGCCTACACCGAAATCAACTCCCAGGTCGACACCGGCATCCGCGTAGCCACCGGCAGCAGCGACGACGCGCGCTCCACCAACCAGGACCAGGACAACTACTTCGACAAGAAGTCGATCTGGCTGGACCTGGGCTACATCGACTACCACCCGGACCAGATCAAGAACCTGCACGTGATCGGCGGCAAGATGCTGCAGCCGTGGGTAAACATGGGCGACGTGATCTGGGATAGCGACATCAACCCTGAAGGCCTGGCCGTCACCTACAAGTACCCATTGGGCGGCAGCGCCGAGCTGTTCGGCAGCCTGGGTAACTACAACCTCAAGGACAACGTAGACGGCGACGGCGTGCAATTTCGCCACGACCTGCGCCTGACCTCCGGCCAGTTGGGCACGCGCTTCTCGCTCACCGACAACCTGAAAATGACCCTGGGCGGCAGCGTCTACGCCTACCAGAACGACAAGGACAGCCGCTGCACAACCACCACCACGCCATGCGCGCTGGCGGTCAACGGCAACTCGGCCAACAACGAATTCCGTCTGTATGAAGGCTTTGCCCAAGCCGACATCGGCGGCCTGGCCGTGCCTTTGGCGTTCTACGGCCAGTACGTGAAAAACAACGATGCGGTGACCGACCAGGACACCGCCTGGTTGATCGGTGCCAAATCCAAGGTGTTCGGTTTCAACCTGGACTACAACTACCGCGATACGCAACGTGATGCAGTGGTTGGCGCCTTCACCGATTCGGACTTCGCCAACGGCACCACCGGTTCGCGCGGTCACAAGCTCAAAGTCAGCTACGACATCGACAAGAACTTCGCCCTCGGCGCCACGTACTTCCTGACCAAGGCTGACTACGCCAGCCGCACGCAGCGTGATGCCAACACCAACACCTTGCAGTTGGATGCTGAAGCCAAGTTCTAAATGTGCATGCAATAACCCTTGGGCCAGGACGGCCCGAGGGGGTTTCAACAGCCTTGCGTGGGTGGGTCGATCCCCATCATCCGTTAGACTCACCCACGCGAGCCTGCCTCTTTCCCACCGTTACTGATCTTTGAGCCTTTCGGCCACCAGCCGATCAGCCAGTGCATCAGCGTCCTTTACCGGCTCCTCCGGCATGATCTTCAAAGTCGCCTGCATCAGGCGCATCTGACGAATAAATCGCCGGCAGTTGGGGCAGAACATCAAGTGATGACGCACCAGCAAACGCTCTCGAAAGGTCAATTGCCCATCGAGGTAGTCACTGGACCGCGCCACTTGTTCCTTACAGGTCAACATTCGCCCGTTTCCTCAAAATGCTCCACCGTGGCGAAGACTTTAAGCCGTGCTCGATGCAACAGCACACGGACATTGGAGAGCGAGAGGGTCAGAAGATTACAAATCTCCTCCAACTCCAGGCCCTGACGTTCACGCAACACCAGTACGCTGCTTTGCAGCTCCGACAAGCTCAGGATTGTATGCTCCAGGCATTTGCGCAGTTCATCCTGGGTCAGCAAGGCTTCCGGGGTGTCCTGGTGCCAGGCGTAAGGCGCAACGGCCCAGTGGCCGTCGTCGGGGACGAAGCGGTCATCGCCAATGGTGCCGTGGGGCGAAGGCAAATCGTCGAGCAATACTTCCCGGCGATTCTGTTTGTAGCGGCCCTTGGCAGAATTGGCGGTGATGGTCAGCAGCCAGGTTTTGAGGCTGGAGCGCCCTTCGAACTTGGCCAGGTTGCGTACCACTGACAACCAGGCGTCTTGCACCACTTCATCGGCGTGGCGCTGGCCGACAATGGCATAGGCAACCGCGCGCATGGCGCTCTGATAGGTAGTGACCAGTTCCTTGTAGGCCCGCTGCTCGCCCTTGAGCAGCCGTTCAAGCAGGTGCGCGTCGTCCGCTGCTGCCATTCAAACCTCGATCTTGCCTTGGAAATAGGATCAATGTGGGAGCTGGCTTGCCTGCGATGCAGGCACCTCGGTGGATCAGTCACACCACAGTGATGCCATCGCAGGCAAGCCAGCTCCCACAAGATTAGCGCTTGCGCAGGATCACGCTGCCGATCGAGTAACCCGCACCGAACGAGCTGAGCACTGCAACCGAGCCCTTGGGCAGATCGTCCTGATAGGTGTGAAACGCGATCACCGAGCCCGCCGAGCTGGTATTGGCGTATGTATCAAGGATCACCGGCGCTTCTTCCACCGAGGCTTCGCGGCCCAGCAGCTTCTTCACAATCAGGTGGTTCATGCTCAGGTTGGCCTGGTGCAGCCAGAAGCGCTTCACGTCGGTCACGCTCAGTTGGTTTTCTTGCAGGTGTACACCGATCAACTCGGCAACCATCGGGCAGACATCACGGAAGACTTTGCGGCCTTCCTGCACGAACAGCTTGTCCGGCGCGCCGATGCCTTCTTCGGCGGTACGGTTGAGGAAACCGAAATTGTTGCGGATGTTATTGGAAAACTTGGTCAGCAGCTTGGTGCTGACCACGTCGAACTGGTGCTCGGAGGTCGCCAGATCAGCACGCTCAAGAATCACCGCCGTGGCCGCATCACCGAAGATGAAATGGCTGTCGCGGTCGCGAAAATTCAAGTGGCCGGTGCAGACTTCCGGGTTGACCATCAGGATCGCCCGGGCCTGGCCCAGTTGGATGCTGTTGGCCGCGTTCTGGATGCCGAAGGTGGCCGAGGAACACGCTACGTTCATGTCGAAGCCGAAACCCTGAATGCCCAGGGCTTCCTGGACTTCAATGGCGATGGCCGGGTAGGCGCGCTGCAGGTTGGAGCAGGCGACGATCACGCCATCGATGTCGGCGGCGGTCTTGCCGGCGCGCTGCAGGGCTTGTTCGGCGGCGCCGACGGCCATCTGGCAGAGTACCGACCACTCGTCGTTGCTGCGCTCGGGCAAGCACGGGGCCATGCGCTGTGGGTCAAGGATGCCGTCCTTGTCCATCACAAAGCGGCTCTTGATGCCCGACGCTTTCTCGATAAAGGCGGCGCTGGACTCGGTCAATGCCTGCACGTCACCGCGCTCGATGGCGGCAGCGTTGTCTGAATTGAACTGTTGCACGTAAGCATTGAAAGACTGCACCAGCTCTTCGTTGGAGATGCTGTTGGCCGGGGTGTACAGGCCAGTGCCGCTGATGACGACGTTATGCACGGTCGTTCCTCTAAATCTGTCAGGCAGAGAAGATATTGGTACCGTCGTACCAAACTTTAATTCGTTCGATACCCTCCAGCGGGCATCAAACTGGCAACGCTTTATCCCATCGCACCACAGTGTTTCGCGGCGTTACCGGTCTTTATGACTGCGAAGTTTGCCACAACCTCGCGCATTTGGCGCCATCCCCAGGATTAACCCCCGCAATCCACTGTGGGAGCTGGCTTGCCTGCGATGCAGACACTGCGGTGTATCAGCCAAACGGTGGTGATGCCATCGCAGGCAAGCCAGCTCCCACAGGGGTTGGGCGTTGCCTGGAGGATCGAGGAAGAACTCAGGCCTCGACCAGGCTCCACTGTTTGCTCAAACGCTTATCGGAAATCGGCACCTTGGTGCCCAACTGCTGGGCAAACAGCGACACCCTGTATTCCTCCAACCACCAGCGGTAAAGTTCCAACTGCGGGTCGCGCTTGCCTTCCTGGGCGTGTTTGTTCAGGCGGTTCTGGTACTGCGCCCACAAGCCGCCCAATTCCGAGCTCCAGACCCGATCCTTTTGCACCTGGCTTGGCAACTTCTCCAAGCGCAGCTCGATGGCCTTGAGAAAGCGCGGCAATTCCTTGAACCACTGCGCCGGGGTTTCGCGCACAAAACCGGGATACACCAGGTTGCTGAGTTGCTGTTTGATGTCGTTCAACGCCACCGCCTGGGCCAGGTCGATCTTGCCTTTGAAGCGTTTCTGCAAGCCATGCCAGAGTTTCAGCACGTCCAGGGTCAAGCGCGCCAGGCGTTCGGCGTGTTCGGTCCAACTGCCGCGCTTGCGTTCGGCCAACGCAGCCAGACCCGCGCCGTCACGCGGCAGGCTGGCTTCGCCTTCGAGCACGCAGGTGTCGAGGCTGGCCAACAGAATATCTTCCACCAGCGCATCAATGCGCCCCAGCTCGCGGTACATCAGGCCCAGCTCAGTCAACCCAGGCAATTTGCCGCGCAGGAATTTTGCCGGTTCCGCCAGTTGCTGCATGAGCAGGCGCTGCAAGGCGCGGCGGTGCTGAAACTCGGCTTCGGCGGCAGTGGAGAAACGCCCTTCCTTGACCGTGCCGTTTTCTTCGACCAGTGCCGGATACACCGTCATCGACAGGCCAGCAATCTTTTGCTGGGTCTTTTCCGCCACGGCGGCAAACACCTTGGCTTCCACCGGCTGTTGGCTTTTCGCGGTTTGCGGTACAGCCAATGCGGCCTGGCTGGCCTCGGCGAAACGTGCGGTCAGCTCGGCCAGGTCGCGGCCTTCGCCCAGGAACTTGCCCTGGCCGTCAACCACCTCCAGGTTCATCTTCAGGTGGCTTTCCACCTGCTGCGCCGCCTCGGCCCAGGCTTCATCGCTGACCCGCGCGCCGGTCATGCGCAGCAATTCGCGGCCCAGCGCCTGGGGCAACGAGCCCTGGCCAAATTCGATACGTTGCAGGGCGGCCTTGACGAAATCCGGCACCGGCACAAAGTTCTTGCGCAGCGCCTTGGGCAAGTTGCGCACCAGCGCAATGCACTTGGCTTCGATCACACCCGGCACCAACCACTCCAGGCGCTCGGGCGGCAACGCCGGCAGCAATGGCGCCGGTACGCGCAGGGTTACGCCGTCGCGGGGGTGGTTGGGTTCAAAGTGGTAACTCAGGGCCAGTTCCAGGTCGCCCAGGTGCAGGGTGTCGGGGTAATGCGCGGCCGTGACTTCACTGGCCTCGCGGGCCAGCACGTCTTCTTCACGCATGATCAGCAGTTGCGGGTCTTTCTGGCTGTTGACCTTGTACCAACTGTCAAACGTGGCGGTCTGGTGGATCTCTGCCGGCAAGCGCGCGTCATAAAAGGCGTACAGGGTTTCTTCATCCGCCAGAATGTCGCGACGACGGGCCTTGGCCTCCAGTTCATCGAGCTGTTCCAGCAGTTGCTGGTTGGCCGTGAGGCACTTGGCGCGGGATTGAATCTCGCCGCGTACCAAACCTTCACGAATAAACAACTCGCGGGACACCACCGGGTCAATCGGCCCGTAATGTACCGGCCGGCGCCCGACCACAATCAGCCCGAACAGGGTGATCTGCTCAAACGCCACCACTTGGCCGCGCTTCTTTTCCCAGTGCGGTTCGAAGTGGTTTTTCTTGATCAGGTGCCCGGCCAGCGGCTCGATCCAGTCGGCATCGATCTTGGCGACCATGCGCGCATACAGCTTGGTGGTTTCCACCAGTTCGGCGGTCATCAGCCATTGCGGACGTTTTTTGCCGATGCCCGAGGACGGGTGAATCCAGAAGCGCCGCTGCCGTGCGCCGAGGTAATCGCCGTCTTCGGTTTTTTGCCCGATCTGGCTGAGCAAACCGGACAGCACCGCCTTGTGCAGTTTCGCAAAGTCGGCCGGTTCCTTGTTGAGGGTCAGCTGCATATCGCGGCAGATCAGGCTCAACTGGCGATGGGAGTCACGCCACTCGCGCAGGCGCAGGTAATTCAGGAAGTTCTTGCGGCACCAGTTACGCAACGGGCTGGCGGTCAACGCCTGGCGCTGTTCTTCAAAGCCGCGCCACAGATTAACCAGCCCGGCGAAGTCCGAGTCTGCATCTTTCCACTGTGCGTGGGCCTGATCGGCGGCTTGCTGGCGCTCCGGCGGACGCTCGCGAGGGTCCTGGATCGACATGGCACTGGCCACAATCAACACTTCCTGCAAACTGCCGAGCTTGGCCGCTTCGAGCAGCATGCGGCCCATGCGCGGGTCCACCGGCAAGCGCGCCAGTTGGCGGCCCAGCGGCGTGAGCTGGCTGTTGCGGTCGACTGCCGAGAGTTCTTGCAACAGGTTGAAACCGTCGCTGATCGCCTTGCCATCCGGCGGTTCGATAAACGGGAAGTCGGTGATTTCGCCCAGGCGCAGGTGCAGCATCTGCAGGATCACCGCGGCGAGGTTGGTGCGCAGGATCTCCGGGTCGGTAAATTCCGGACGGCCGATAAAATCTTCTTCGCTGTACAAGCGAATGCAAATGCCCGGCTCAACCCGGCCGCAGCGGCCTTTACGCTGGTTGGCACTGGCCTGGGAAATCGCCTCGATCGGCAGGCGCTGCACCTTGGCGCGGTAGCTGTAGCGGCTGATGCGCGCGGTGCCGCTGTCGATCACATAACGGATGCCCGGCACGGTCAGCGAGGTTTCCGCAACGTTGGTCGCCAACACCACGCGGCGACCTGGGTGGGACTGGAAAATCCGCTGCTGTTCGGCCGGCGACAGGCGCGCGTACAGCGGCAGAATTTCAGTGTGTTTGAGCTGGGCCTTGCGCAGCATGTCGGCGGCGTCGCGAATCTCGCGTTCGCCGGGCAAAAACACCAGCACATCGCCGGGGCTGCGGCGCTCACTGCGCTCATAGGCGGCAATTTCGTCGAGGGTGGCGAGAATCGCCTGGTCGACGGTCAAGTCATCCTCGACACGGTTACCCTCCTCGTCCTGCTCAAGCGTCAACGGGCGATACCAGGTGTCGACCGGGAAGGTGCGGCCCGAGACCTCGACAATCGGCGCATCGTCGAAGTGCTTGGAAAAGCGCTCCAGGTCGATGGTCGCCGAGGTGATGATGACTTTAAGGTCCGGGCGGCGCGGCAACAGGGTTTTCAGGTAACCGAGCAGGAAGTCGATGTTCAGGCTGCGTTCGTGGGCTTCGTCGACGATGATGGTGTCGTAGCGTTCCAGATAACGGTCGTTCTGGGTTTCCGCCAGCAAAATGCCGTCGGTCATCAGCTTGATCAGCGTGTTGGAATCGCTCTGGTCTTCAAAACGCACCTGATAGCCGACCAGCGCGCCCAATGGCGTGGCCAGCTCTTCGGCAACCCGGCTGGCGACGCTGCGCGCAGCAATCCGGCGCGGCTGGGTGTGGCCGATCAGGCCGTACTGGCCGCGCCCAATCTCCAGGCAGATCTTCGGCAACTGGGTGGTTTTACCCGAACCGGTTTCGCCGGCAATGATCAGCACCTGATGCTTGTTTAGCGCCTCTTTGATCTCGTCACGCTTGGCCGCGATCGGCAGGCTGTCGTCATAGCGAATCACTGGCAGGCTGGCACGCCGCGCGGTGACTTGGGCGCAGGACGCCTGCATACGCGTGACCCACTGCGCCAGCTTCTCCTCGTCGGGCTTCTTGCGCAGCTCAAGCAACTGGCGCCGCAAGCGGTGGCGGTCGGCGAGCATGGCGTGATCGAGGTTTTTGAGCAGTTGGTCGATAGCGGGCGCTTGGTCAGTCATCAGGTACTTTGCAGGTCGTCTATTTATGCACGGCCGGCAAGTGTGGCAGAAAAGCAGCTGATCTGGCAGACGGCTAAGTAAACCGGATCAAATGTGGGAGCAACTGTCTTAACCCACGCTCCTCTGTGGCGAGCAGGCTTGCCCTGCGTTGGGCTGCGCAGCAGCCTCATTGTAGACACCGAGATACTCCTGAAAGAACTCTGAGTCTGTTTTTGGGGCCGCTGCGCAGCCCAACGCAGGGCAAGCCTGCTCGCCACAACAGCCCACTTCGCACAGACGTTGTTAAATTGGAGCAAGCCTCCTCCCAAACGGTATATGCGTTTACAGCGGGTCTTTGCGCCGATACGGAAACACATCAATCACCTTGCCCGCGCGAATCGCTTCCTGCAGGCCTTTCCAGTAGTCGGCGTTGTACAACTCGCCATGCAACTCGTCGAACAGCTTGCGCTGGCCGGCATCGGCAAACAGGAACGGCGGGAACTCTTCCGGGAATACGTCCAGTGGGCCGATGGAGTACCAAGGCTCCGAGGCCATTTCATCTTCGGGCGTGCGCGGTGCGGGGATGTGGCGGAAGTTGGCTTCGGTGAGAAAGCAGATCTCGTCATAGTCATAGAACACCACACGACCGTGGCGGGTGACGCCGAAGTTCTTCAGCAGCATGTCGCCGGGAAAGATGTTCGCCGCCGCCAGTTGCTTGATCGCCAGGCCGTAGTCTTCCAGGGCTTCACGCACTTGGGCGGGGTTGGCGTTGTCGAGGTAGAGGTTGAGCGGGGTCATGCGCCGCTCGGTCCAGCAGTGGCGAATCAATACCGTATCGCCCTCCACTTGCACCGTACCAGCGGCCACTTCGAGCAGTTCGGCCAGGCATTCGGGCTCGAATTTGCTCAAGGGAAAACGGAAGTCGGCGAACTCCTGGGTGTCGGCCATGCGCCCCACGCGATCAACGCTTTTAACCAGCCGGTACTTCTCGATCACCGTGGCGCGGTTGACGTTCTTCGACGGCGAAAAACGGTCCTTGATGATCTTGAACACGGTGTTAAAACCCGGCAGCGTAAACACACTCATAACCATGCCGCGCACGCCGGGCGCCATGATGAATTGATCATCGGTGGTCGCCAGGTGGTTGATCAACGCGCGGTAGAACTCCGACTTGCCGTGCTTGTAGAAACCGATCGAGGTGTACAGCTCGGCAATATGCTTGCCAGGCAGGATGCGCTTGAGAAAGCCGATAAACTCGGCCGGCACCGGCACATCGACCATGAAGTAGGAGCGCGTGAAGGAGAAGATGATCGACACATCGGCTTCGTCGGTGATCAGCGCATCGATCTGGATGCCGCGCCCTTCGCGGTGCAACAACGGAATCACCAGGGGCCATTGCTCGTCACGGGTAAAAATACGACCAACAAGGTAGGCGCCTTTATTCCGGTAAAGCACTGACGAAAACAGCTCGATGCTCAGCTGCGGGTCTTTGCACACCCAATCCGGCAGGTTTTCGCGCAACTGCGCCTGGAGGCGGCGCAGGTCGCCGTCGAGGTCGGCGTAGGCTTCGCTGAAGCGGTAATCGGCGAAGATCTGCGCCAGCGTCGCCGCCAGGTCGCCCGCAGGCTTATAGGTACGCGTTTGCGCCGCACGTGCCCGGCGCAGGCTGGGCCGCGTGGTGTGGATGAACATGCAGCCGTCGCTGATCAGGTCATGGCTGAACAGCCCGCAAAAGATCGAGTTGTACCAGGTCTCGGACAGCTCATCGTCAAAGCGCAGGTCGATCAGGCCGATGTACGCGCTTTTGACCAATGGCCACTCGTCCACTGCCAGCAACGCCGCCTCATCGAAGTGGGCACGCAGACGCGCCGTGACTTCAGCGACCTTCTCTTCATACAAATTGATCCGCGCCGCCGACGCCGCCTGCCCTTGTTGCCACTGAGCCTTTTCGAAACGCTCGCGAGCGCCGTCGGTGATCTGGCGAAAGTGCTCACGGTAATCGTCGAAGCCATCGAGGATCATGCGGGCGATGGCAGGGGCGGATGGCGACATGCGGGAAACCTCGAACGGGTATCTGGATGCCTGAGCTTAGCCAGTGAATCGAGGCAGGAGAAGGATGATTTGCACATCCGAACTGTACAACTTCATGCAATTTGTACATTTATTTTCAGTTTTCACCAATCGACCGTACGGTCAGCAAAAACACCATAAAGTCGCGCCGCCCACCGCTACAGGCCTGGAGCTGCGGGGCTTGACGCTCATTGCCAGGAAACCGCGCAAACCTGTGAGTTCTCAACGTATGTAACACCCTTGATACCACTTAGGGGAAACCCCGATTACCACCTTGATGGCACTTTGATATATAGCGCGCCCTTCCCAACCTAACAAGGTCTGAAGACCGACCCGGGAACCGGTTCAAATCGCCTAAGGAGCACTAAGATGTCATTGAGGAATATGCCGATCGGTCTGCGCGCCAGCCTGAGTTTTGGGGTGTTGGCCAGCATGCTGGTGATCGTCGGAATGTTTGGCCTGGGGCAGATGGCCAAGCTGCGCGAAAGCGCGTTGGTGATTGAAGAATCGTGGATGCCGAGCATCGAGAATATCCACGACGCTGCCGCCTGCATCGCCAGCATCCGCCTGGAGTCGATGCGCATGGCGACCACCGACGAATCACGGATCCGCGACAACAGCAAAAGCCTGATCGCCAACCAGCGCAGCGAACTCAACACCCTGCTGGAGCACCACGCAGACCTGCTCAGCGGCGACGACGAACGCGCCATGCTCAAGCAGCTCAACATCAATGTGAACACTTACAACAGTATCGTCAGCCAGATGGTGGAGCTGGTCGACAAGGACCAGCAGCAAGACGCCATCGACCTGCTCAGCACGCGCCTCGGCCCGCAGGGCACGCTCCTGAATAAAAGCCTGGAGGACATGATTACCTTCAACCAAAAAGGCGTGGAAACCGCAGCAGACACGGCGGCGCAGATGTATACCAGCGCGCAGTGGGTGGTCGGCCTGATCATTGTGTGCGCGCTGATCGCGACCTTGTTGCTCGCCTGGCTGCTGACCCGCAGCATCACCGCCCCGCTCGGCCAGGCCCTGGCCGTGGCGCGCACCATTGCCGGTGGTGATTTGAGCCAGCCCGTCGTGGTCAAAGGCAGCGACGAACCGGCGCAACTGTTGACGGCCCTGGCCACCATGCAGGACCAGTTGCGCACCACCCTCCATGGCATCAGCGAGTCGGCGCAGCAACTGGCGTCCGCAGCCGAAGAGATGAGTTCGGTGATGGAGCAGAGCACCCGTGGCTTGCAAGCGCAGAACGATGAGATCGAACAGGCCGCCACCGCCGTCAACGAGATGAGCGCAGCAGTGGACGAAGTCGCGGCCAATGCAGTGTCCAGCGCCGAGGCATCCAAGGCCTCCGACGAAGACAGCAAGCACGGTCATTACCAGATCAGCGAAACCATCAGCTCGATCCAGAACCTGGTGGACGAAGTGCTCGGCGCCTCGAACAAGGCCGAAGGGTTGGCCGTACAAGCCCAGGACATCAGCAAAGTGCTGGAAGTGATCCGCGGCATCGCCGGGCAAACCAACCTGCTGGCGCTGAATGCCGCCATCGAAGCCGCCCGCGCAGGTGAGGCCGGGCGTGGGTTTGCAGTGGTGGCCGACGAGGTGCGCTCGCTGGCGCAACGCACCCAGGACTCCACCGAAGAAATCGAGCAGATGATCAACGGCATCCAGCAAGGTACCCAAGGCACCGTCGAAGCGCTCAACAGCAGCGCCGAGCACGCCGGCCAGACCTTGCAGCGGGCCAACAACGCCGGCAGCGCCCTGGAAAAAATCACCGCCGCCATCTCGCAAATCAGTGAACGCAACCTGGTGATCGCCAGCGCCGCCGAGCAACAGGCCCTGGTGGCCCGCGATGTCGACCGCAGCCTGGTGAACATCCGCGACCTGTCGACCCAGACCGCCGCCGGTGCCACCCAGACCTCGGCGGCCAGCCACGAATTGTCGCGCCTGGCGGTGGACCTCAACGGCATGGTCACGCGGTTTGTCCTGTAATTAGCGATTGTGTCGCGCAGGCCACTGGGCAACACTCGCCGCCTTATTGATGTAGGAGTGTTCCGTGAGACCTGTCGACACCCTGTACCTGTTGGGGCTGGCTGCCATTTGGGGCGCCAGCTTCCTGTTCATGCGCATCATTGCGCCGGAAATCGGCACGGTGCCGACTGCGTTTTTTCGCGTGTCGATTGCTGCCGCCGGGTTGCTGGTGATCCTCACGATGATGCGCGTGAACTGGGACTTCCAGGGCAAGTTCAAGACCGTGCTGCTGCTCGGCGTGATCAACTCCGGCATTCCCGCGACTATGTATTCCGTGGCCGCCCAGGTGCTGCCGGCGGGATACTCGGCGATCTTCAACGCCACCACGCCGTTGATGGGCGTGTTGATTGGCGGGTTGTTCTTCAGTGAACGCCTGACCCCTTCGAAAATCGCCGGTGTGTGTTTGGGCCTGTTTGGCGTAGGAGTCCTGACCCGTGCCGGGCCGGTAGCCTTTGATCTGGACTTGTTGATGGGCGCACTAGCCTGCCTGCTGGCCACCACGTGCTACGGCTTTGCCGGTTTCCTTGCGCGGCGCTGGCTCGATCAACGTGGCGGCCTGGACAGCCGGCTTGCGGCGTTGGGCAGCATGCTCGGCGCTACCCTTTTCTTACTGCCGTTCTTTGCCTACAGCGCCATCAGCCATCCACCAGCGAGCTGGGGTGGTTGGCAGGTATGGTCTTCGTTGCTGGGGTTGGGGCTGGTGTGTACGGCGTTTGCCTACATCCTGTACTTCCGCTTGCTGTCGTCCATTGGGCCGGTGAAGTCGATGACGGTGACGTTTATGATTCCGCCGTTTGGGGTGTTGTGGGGGGCGTTGTTGCTGGGGGAGCCGTTGTCGATGGCGCATTTGTATGGGGGGGTGTTGATTGGGGGGGCGTTGTGGTTGGTGTTGCGCCGAACACATTGACTAAGGCGCTGTAAAGTCAGCAGGCTTGCTGCCCTTTTTTGAACCGACAATCGTCAAAACAAACGGCCAATTACCCTCGTGTCCACTCCCAACCTGAGTGGACGCGTTAAGACTACTGAAACGAGGATTCGACTAAGGGAAGGTTTCAGCATCCACCAAACTTTTGGCATTTGTGTCTTTAGCCGAAAGTGTAGGCGGTTCGGAAATCGGCCACTCAATAGCGACATGCGCGTCATTCCACGCAAGACTGCGCTCGTGCTCCGGCGCCCAATAATCGGTCGTTTTGTAGAGAAACTCAGCCGATTCCGAAAGCACCACAAAACCATGGGCGAACCCTTCCGGTATCCAGAGCTGCGCACGGTTACTGGCACTGAGGTGGGCGCCCACCCACTTGCCGAATGTAGGCGAGCTTTGACGTAAGTCCACGGCCACGTCAAAGACTTCTCCTTGTACAACACGAACTAGCTTTCCTTGGGCCTGCTTGATCTGGTAATGCAGCCCGCGAAGTACGCCGCGCACTGACTTGGAATGGTTGTCTTGCACGAATTGAACAGGTTTTCCGACGGCCTCTTCGAAAACTTTCTGATTGAAACTTTCATAGAAAAAACCGCGCTCGTCCCCGAATACGTTCGGTTCAAACAGAAGAACATCTGGAATGGCGAGGGAAGTGGCTTTCATCTTTACGATGTCTCCAAGGTGTTATCAGAGCCGGCTTGGCGGCGGTACAGGGCAAATAAACTTAAGGCAACATCACACGATGCCGCCTTACAGTCGGCTCTTTAAAAAATCTTTTCGTGCAGCAGGCGCTTCAGGTATTTACCGTAACCGCTTTTAGAAAGCGGTGCCGCAAGCATCTCCAACTGCTCTGCATCAATCCACTTTTGACGAAATGCAATCTCTTCGGGGCAAGCCACTTTAAGCCCCTGACGATGCTCGAGCGTAGCGATGAAACTACTGGCCTCCAGCAACGAATCGTGGGTGCCGGTGTCGAGCCATGCATAACCGCGGCCCATGATTTCCACCGACAGCTTGCCGCGTTCCATATAAACACGGTTGAGATCAGTAATCTCGAGTTCGCCACGAGGTGATGGCTTGATGCTCTTGGCAATTTCAACGACGTCGTGGTCGTAGAAATAAAGGCCTGTTACCGCGTAATTTGACTTGGGTTGCAGCGGTTTCTCTTCAAGACTGATGGCTTTGCCTTGCGCATCAAAATCTACAACGCCATAACGCTCCGGATCGTTCACGTGGTAGGCAAAAACGCTGGCGCCGTCCTCACGCAGCATCGCACTCTTGAGCAGCTCATCAAAATGATGACCGTGGTAGATATTGTCACCCAACACCAAGGCAGACAGATCATTACCAATAAACTCCTCACCGATAATGAACGCTTGGGCCAGGCCGTCCGGTGATGCTTGTACGGCATAGGAGATATTCAACCCCCAATTACTGCCATCCCCCAAAAGCTGTTCGAAGCGCGGGGTGTCCTGCGGCGTGGAAATAATCAGAATGTCGCGGATACCTGCCAACATCAATGTGGTCAGCGGATAATAAATCATCGGCTTGTCATAAACGGGCAGCAGCTGCTTGGAAATAGCCAGGGTCGCAGGGTGCAGGCGTGTGCCCGAACCACCCGCCAAAATAATTCCTTTACGTTTGAGCATTTTCATTTCTCTAGAATTTCTATCAGCATCCGTGCCACACCGCCCTGCCAATCTGGCAAACGAAGTGAGAAGGCATTCTGCAATTTGTGAGTGTTAAGTCGAGAGTTGCCCGGGCGCTTGGCAGGTGTCGGATACGCAGTGGTCGCAATCGCACCTATCGATGCAGGCGCAACCTTGAGTACCACACCGGCCGCTTGCGCTTGCTCGAGTACAAAACGAGCGTAGCGGTGCCAGGTGGTCTCGCCTGCAGCCGCAAGATGGTAAACGCCTCCCAGTTGAGGGTCCATGCGCATCGCGCGGATAGCATGAGCAGTGACATCCGCCAGAAGGTCCGCGCCGGTCGGCGTGCCAAACTGATCGTCGATGACATTCAGGCTGTCACACTCGATAGCCAGGCGCAGCATGGTTTTGGCGAAGTTGTTACCTCGCGCTGCGTACACCCAACTTGTACGGAAGATAAGATGCGCGCAACCAGATGTCTGAATGGCGTGCTCACCTTGTAGCTTGGTAGTGCCATAAACGCTCAGAGGCCCCGTCGGGTCGCTTTCCTGCCAGGGCGTATCGCCGTCGCCGGCGAACACATAGTCAGTCGAATAATGCACCAGTAAGGCATTCAGCTTTCGGGCTTCTGCTGCCAATACTGCCGGAGCCTCAGCGTTGACTCGCAACGCTTGCTCAGGCTCACTTTCGGCCTTATCAACGGCAGTGTAGGCCGCGGCGTTAACAATTATGTCAGGCGCAAAGCGCTGCACAGTGGCCGCCAATCCTTTCAAGTCGGCCAAGTCACCGCAGTAATCCTGGCTTTTTGAGTCCAGCGCCAGGACTTGACCCAAAGGCGCCAAACTGCGTTGGAGTTCCCAGCCTACCTGGCCATTTTTGCCCAGCAGAAGAATCCTCATGCCATTTGGCCGGAGTAATTATTCTCCACGCAACCCGATACAAAACCTGCATCGATAAAGCCTGAACCACCGGTTACTAAAATAATCATTAAGTCACATCTTTTTCTGTAGGGTTGCAAGAACGGGCCCGAGGTTCCTCTGTCCACATCGGCCAGCCGCCCCCCAGCCTTCGTCGTGTAAAACATCTCGACGAGTAACGCACAAGTCACCCGATTGAAAACCATCGTGTGGCTGCATGCAACCATCTGAACGAGCAGGGTTGGCAAGCGCGGGATGTGACGGGTGCGCAAGGAACCCGCTCGACGCCGGATACCCGCCTCTTCTCAGCACCACCAAAATAGCGACGGTCGCTGACAGAGGGAACTCGTACAGTAACTTTGTCACCTGCAGCTTATTTTAGTTGCAGTTAGTGTCCAGATAGTACCCGCCGCCAGGCACTACCTCAACGATCGCTATTCGGGGGGAGATCAACGGGGTTGAACACGCTCTCTCAAGGCTCGCTTAAAGAAGGGATCATCCCCATCGAGTGCCGAGTTCCCGTTTCGATAACGACAATTGCAACGGCATCGGGATTGAACTGTTCAATGAGATCCGTTCGAAAAAAACCATCTTGCACGTGAGCCATCACGATCGTATCAAAATGCTTTTTCAGGAGTGGCAGCAACTCAGTTGAAAATGAATCTCTCAGGAGCAGCAGGGTTTTTCCAGTCTTGGCCTCGGTGTGAAGAACCTGCGGTGCAACCCAGCTATGGTTATCGCTTAAAAAAGTGGTTTTTTCGGGTGGATGGGTCTGCATACCCGCAAATGACACACGATCGTGCGGGACAAAATCTGATATCCCCAACATCAACGACAAATCTCTCGGAGTACCCGCCTTCGTAACCGGAACCGGGGTAAAGGCGGCCATCGGCAAAGGCTGCAGGTCGGCGAAATCTTTAGACATCCTTGTCATTAACTGCTGATAAGCAATATAGGCACCCAATCCTGTCCAATGCGTGTCGAACTCATCATAAAGTTTTTGATTTTGGCGCTCCAAGAAAATAGCTTCCCGCGGGTCGATAATTTGGTCGAAGCCTGCTTTTCTTGAAGCGTTGATGATCTCATCGATTTCGGTAGTCACGCGAACTTCAGGCATCCATTTGGGTCGATTTTCGGGATAAATATCCTCCTTGACCGGGGCCACCATGAAGTAAAACTTCGTATCTCTTTTCTTCAGATAATCTACCCGCTGCCTGAACCCACTCACCCAAGCATCAACACTCGGTTTGTCCAAAATAAGGCTACCCGACATCAGAGACAGATGACTACCGTCGTCATAAAAAAGCCAACCATTCTGCCCCACAATGATGCGTTTCGAGCCTGAGTAACCCACCGTGTATCGGACAAAATTCAGCCGCGTAATCATCTGGGTGCGAAGTGGAAACTGGTCAATCACAAACGCATCCAGTTTCGCCGGTAACGCCGCCCATTCAGGAACACTTTTCGGAAAAGGAGGGAGGCTCGCCAGCACCCTGTTTTCCGCCATTTCGGGTTCCTTAACTTTGAATAAAGGAAACACATGAACGACGGTCATTATCAGAATCACGCCAACAATCAAGAACCACCAATGGTACGTAAGCTTGGTCTCTGTTGGCAGTTCGACACTTTCGGAAACATGGCTCATATGCACGCCTTAGAATCGGAAATAAAGAAATGGGTTAAGCGTACTGCTGGCAAGCAAGAACATGCAGCATCCCCACCCAACTAGCAGAAAATAGGCTGGCAGTGCATGAACGTCCGCCGCATCTCTACCGTGCATGCCAGGCTCCGTAGAACCATTGACTTTGGTTAACCTAAGCTGTGTTCCTAACCAAGGAATAACAGGAAATGAAAGGATGGCTCCGGCGATGAGGGCCAAGACTGTTTCAGGCGTCATCCAGACCATCATGGGCTGCCATACTTGTACGGCACCTCCGAATCCCACCAGCGCCTTGATGATGATCCAAGCCTGGTCAAAACTATCGGCTCTGAAGTACACCCACCCCACCATGACTACAGCCAAAGTGTACGCCCGAGCCAGTAGAGCGGGAGCCGCTTCGAGTATGCCTTTTAAGAACACCCTCTCCAGCACGACAAACAAGCCGTGAAACATGCCCCAAAATATGAAAGTCCACGCCGCACCATGCCAAAGGCCTGTGACAAAAAAAACTATCAGCAGGTTTCGAACCGTTGAAATCTCTCCTCCACGGCTGCCCCCCAACGGAATATAGACATAGTCCCTAAACCAAAAAGATAGGGACATATGCCAGCGACGCCAAAATTCGGTTATAGACTTCGAAGAGTAAGGATAGTCAAAATTTTTGGGAAACCTGAACCCCAACATAAAGGCAAGGCCAATGGCCATATTGGAGTAGCCACAGAAATCAAAGTAGATTTGCAATGTGTAGGCCAGCGTGCCAATCCAAGCGACTGCTAAGGTAACGCCCGATGGATCGAGCCCAAATAAATGGTCCGCGGCCGGTGCAACCGAGTTTGCGATCATTACCTTTTGGCACAGCCCGACGATAAAGTACTGAACACCCAGACCAAACTTCTCCACCCCTACCGTTCGATGACGCAACTCTCCTTCGATATCGGTGTATCTAACAATCGGACCCGCAACCAAATGTGGAAACATCATCACATAGGTGGAAAGGCGAACAATACTGGTCTCCGGGCGAATCGTCCGCCTGTACACCTCTACAAGGTAAGACACTAACTGAAAAATAAAGAATGAAATACCCAGTGGTAAATGCATACCAATATGAGTGGATTCAACACCGATTACCCCGGATACAATATCAACAACGAACTGGCTATACTTGAAAACACCGAGAACCAATAAATCCACAACAACAAACACAGCCAGCGCTAATTTTCGATTTCGCCCAACCGCTGCCCCTATTACTTTCCCCGCACTAAAGTTTACCGCCAACAACGCGACCAGCAGTAATAAATAGAGTCCCTCTCCCCACACATAAAATATGGCGCTTGCCGTCAGCAATACCGCATTCTTGATGCCCGTCAAATAATACAGGCACAAAAAAACAGGCAAGAAGTAAAAAATGAACACGACCGAACTGAATACCATTTCTCATTCTTCCATAGCGATTTTTTCGCGGCAATCTACCACAAAACCAGAACAACTCAACTCATTCTGAATATATTGGTCGCAAAGGGGTGTTCCTGCGCTAAAAACGCAGCCATCCGCCAGTTCAATTTGGCCAGACTGGGCATCTGTCTCTTACGCAAGGGAATTACCGACCGCTGCGTCCAAGCTCATTTGAACACTCCAATGGAATGTATGGGCCGCAAAAAAGTGCCAGGCTCTCCAATCATAAGCACCTTGCGCCATACGTGACTCGTCATGTCGAGAGCTGCCATTTGGCCGTCAGACGTTCGCTTTTAGTGCACTACGTGGACTCGAAATAAAAAATAGCACACCACTTGAAGCCAGGGCGTCGACATTTAAGAAAAGCTGAACCGAATCAAAATACCTGGAGGGCTCAGCCTAGTCAATTATAACTCAACCCTAGCTATATGACGCCTCGTCACGGTAGTCGCACACAACAAAACGATGCTGCCATCTGCTTAGAACCAGAATTCCACCCGAAGACTGAGCTCACCTGCTACCTAAGGGATCGTCAAAATGGAGTTTAAAATATGCGTGGATTAGGGTTGATACTTTTATACATCATAACCGAATATAATCTAATCCCGACATGCGACAACAACATAAAAACAATGGAAAAATAGACGTATAGAAAATCAGAGTAGACACGTATACATGCCTACAGGATTAATAAATTTTGCATATAGAAACAGCTTTGACTACGGCGCACTTAACGATCACAGAAACATGAAAAGGATTCCCTGAAAAACATCAAAACCCCTAAAGTTGATACCCCCTAACCTTAAGAGAGCGCCTAAACTCCATCATGCTGGATAGCCTTTCCAATTCATCAACAATGAGCTTTAAGTTTCCCAAGCGATCAAGCTTGAGCTAATTGAGCGGGCGGTTACGCTACATTTAAAAAACAATAAGCTCTGCCTTCCAACCGCCAAAAATGTGTGTCTAGCGGAACAACTCAGAAGCTAAAGATTGCCAAGAAGACCATTCACTGCATTGGTAAACAAATGTGATTTTGGATGGCGGAACGTATCATCCTGTTGACGTCTTTCCAGACTCGCGATGCCTTAATTAACGACCATCTCGTCTCAAAATGACCTGGTTCCCGCTTTGGAAAAGGCCGCCACCCCAATCCGGACCTGCTGCATACCACTGTCGCTGAATTACTTACCAAGAGGTTCGCGACCTCCAGTACTGGACTGGTATTCAGGCCCCCGCGAACCGTTGGTACCGTACACCACTGGTCAAAAGTCAACCGTCACGGGCCCCCTTGAGCAACTGGTTCACGCGTCCGGGAGCGACAAGGAGCTTATAAAATGCCCGAACGACCTTTCACCTCCTCACAAGTTCAAACACGCTACCCGTTTCGGCGCTAGTTTTACACCTTCATGAGCAGGGTCTTGATGAGGGCTATCAACGCCAGCCCGTAAACATAGGGCTCCCGCACATTTGTTGCTTGCATGACGTTAAAGTCAACAATATTAATGTTGTCAACCGAGGATATTACGGTGAGGCAGGAAAGAATTTTAATGCAGATCCCTGTTCTTCATTACACTTGAATATGTTAGGCTCCCTTACAATTTTTTTTGCATGAGAGATGGAGCACTCGCGTGTCTGATCAAGCTACGACAATAGCGGTTCTGATTCCCAGCTATAAAGTGAAGAATCACATATTAGACGTAATTCGGCTGATCGGGCCGGAAGTTTCTAAAATCTACGTAGTTGACGATTGCTGCCCGGATGGATCGGGAGATTTCGTTATTGAACACTGTACCGACGAACGCGTAGTAGTATTGCGCAACCCCGTCAACCTGGGCGTCGGCGGAGCGGTGATGACTGGCTACAAGGCCGCCATCGCGGATGGAATCGATATCATCGTGAAGATCGACGGTGATGGACAGATGGACCCCAGCCTGATCAGTGACTTTGTCTCTCCCATCATCGCCGGCAACGCTGACTACACCAAAGGCAATCGCTTTTTCAATTTGGAAAAGATATCCGAAATGCCAAAAATTCGGCTGTTCGGTAATGCTGTCCTGTCATTTATGACGAAATTGTCTTCGGGCTATTGGGAGCTATTCGACCCGACCAACGGCTATACAGCAATTCACAGTGAAATAGCCAAACACCTACCCCTTAACAAGATAAGCCAGCGTTACTTCTTTGAAACTGACATGCTTTTTCGCCTCAACACATTGGGCGGCGTTGTCATTGACATCCCTATGGATGCCAAGTATGAAGATGAAGTCAGCAATCTGAAAATCTCCAAAGTAATTGGAGAGTTTCTCGTCAAACATATCCGAAACTTCGGCAAACGCATTTTTTACAATTATTACCTTCGCGGCATGTCGCTGGCATCGATTGAGCTTCCGCTAGGCATAATACTGTTAGTCGCGGGGTCAACCTTCGGCATTAGCCATTGGATCGAGTCTATGCAATCCAATGTATCGACACCAGCCGGCACTGTGATGCTATCCGCTTTACCTGTCATTGTCGGAATTCAATTTTTACTGGCATTCATCGGCCATGACATTTCATCCTCCCCGCGCCAAGCTTTCCACGTGTTACGCAAAAAACATATCCTGCCTAACAAGGACCACTCAGCATGATTTACCTGATAGCGTTTGCTTGTGTTGTCGGAATTGCCATCGGGCAAATTCTATTTAAGCTTAGCGCTGCGGCCTTGCATCAAAGTGGTAGCTGGTTTGATACCAAAACACTGATTACATTATTTTCAGCTTTCGCACTGTATGGCATCACTACAATTGCCTGGATATGGGTACTGCAGAAGATTGAATTAGGCAAAGCCTACCCATTGATGGCACTTGCATTCGTGCTAGTACCGATTGGAAGTCACTTCATATTGGGAGAGCGCTTCCAACCACAATACTTCGCCGGGGTTGCCATTATCATTTTGGGTATCGTTGTTATCGTAAAGTCTTGAAATCTTCTACGCTAACTCCCGCTCATCAAGATATGCCAATACCCTTGAGACCAGCGTCGACACGTCGTGCTCCAACGTATTAAGGTGAATATCGGGGGCACGTGGGGCTTCGTAAACAGAGTCGATGCCGGTGAATTTTTTGATCAACCCCTTACGGGCTTTCACGTAAAGCCCCTTTGGGTCCCGCCGCTCACACTCAGAAAGTGGTGCATCAATAAAAATCTCAATAAATGCATCAGCGCCGATGACCTCGCGCGCGAGCGTTCGATCTCGCTCGAACGGAGAGATGAATGAGGTGATCACAATAAGACCGGCATCAACGAATAATCGCGATACCTCTGCTACACGCCGGATATTCTCCTCACGATCGGCATCGCTGAACGCCAGATCTCGACACAACCCAAGGCGAACATTGTCGCCATCGATCAAAAAGGTGTGGTGACCCCGCTCAACCAACGCCACTTCAATGGCGTTGGCGACGGTAGTTTTCCCCGCACCGCTAAGCCCGGTCAACCATAATACGAGTGGCTTTTGACCTTTGATCTTGGCTCTCGTGTCGGAACTGACGCTGGAGACCTGAAATACCAAATTATTGCCCATCACTCAAAATCCAATGAGAGTTATTTATTCGAGTGTCGAATACTTTCGCCACTGGAGATTAATACATCGGGAACACATTTAAAATCTATAACCCCGGTCGCTAATTGCTCGGTAACCGGTAACACTCGGAATAAACAGGCATCCAATAGCCGATGCAGGTAGGTCTCTCCCTCCTTGATAGCACCCAACACCCCGGCATTCACGAAATACGTACCTGGATTCAAGTTACACTCAAATGCGAACTCAACTTGGATCACAGTTCCGGCTGATACATAACTGATGGCATCTTGAGGATTTAGAGCGGTCGCAGCACCACCCAGTTCGACGCCGGCTAACGTTTTGATCATCATGCCAAAGCGCACACCCGTCGCAGCGACTGCAAACTCAACTTTGTAGGTGTAACGATAGGTACGCCCGCGCTTCAAACAATTAACAGGCTCGCCGGCAAGATCGACGATCCTCGGTAAATGAATGACCGCACCATGGGACTCATAGGCGAATTCACTTTTGGAAATCAGATGAGGGTCATAGAACTCTTCCACCTCATCAACATGACTCTTCGATGCCGACGACTGTGCCGGCTCAGACATTGAGTTCAATGTCAATAGCGCTACATCGCCTTCACTGCTGACCGCTGCACGGATACTCTCAATTTTTTCGCTAGGCGCATAAAGCAGTTTTTGATATTTTCCGATAACGCTTTTAGGCGTACCTTCCGTGAGCTTATCGCCATTATCCAAAAGAATGGCGCGATCACACAGCTCAACAATCGCGCTGCCCGAATGTGATACAAACAGGATTGTTGCACCGTTGGCTTTGATCGCCTCGATTCGTGCAAAACATTTGCGTTGAAATAGCTCATCCCCTACCGACAATGCTTCATCGACGATAAGAATTTGAGGGTCGACGTTAATTGCCACAGCGAACGCAAGGCGAACCATCATCCCACTTGAATACGTCTTGACCGGCTGATCAATAAAGTTGCCGATCTCAGCGAACGCTTCTATTTCAGAAAATCGTGCATCGGTTTCCTCTCGTGACAGCCCGAGCACAGCAGCATTCATATAGACGTTTTCACGCCCACTAAAGTCTGGATTAAAGCCGGACCCCAACTCTAGCAATGCCGCAACTCGCCCAGACGTTTGAACATCCCCTGAGGTTGGCGTTAACGTACCACAGATGATTTGCAACAACGTGGACTTGCCGCTACCGTTGCGCCCGATAATACCCACGGTCTCACCTTTGCGGACCGCAAAGGAGACGTCACGCAGCGCCCAAAACTCTCTAAAGTATTGTTTGCGTCGACCATTAAACATTTGTAAAAACCGGTCGCGAGGATTGTCGTAAATGTGAAAGCATTTACTGACGCCGCTTACTTTTATCGCAATATCAGAGCACATCGGAGAACCCTTTTCGCATTTTCTGGAACCATACAAATCCTGCCCAGAATACGACTAACGCAATGAGTAAGTACTGGAAAAGCCCCATAAAGTCTGGCGCCTTGCCCCAAATTAAGACATCTCGGGCTTGCTCAATGATAAACGTCAAAGGGTTTGCCATGATGAGTGGTTGGAATTCCAGCGGCAAGTTCTTTACTGGGAAAAACACCGGCGCCAAAAACATCATCATGGTTGTAATAATGGTCACCGTTTGCCCTACGTCCCGAAGGAAAACGCCAAGCGATGCGAGAAACCATGCCAATCCCAGTGCAAGAACCAATAGCGGAAAAAGCACCAACGGAAGGTACAACATATGCCAATCGGGCATATCAATAAGAATGGAGTACGCGAACAGCCAAACAGTCAAGCTGACCAACGCGTGAAATAGCGCAGCGCAGGCTGCGACGACGGGCAAAATCTCGAGGGGGAAAACCACTTTTTTCACATAGTTGACATTTCCCACGATCAAGCCCGGGGCACGGTTAAGAATCTCCGCAAAAAGACCGTAGACAATCATGCCGATAAAAAGCACGACAGCAAACATCGCTTTGCTTTCTTCTACCCCATTTTCTGCCATTCCCCAACGAGAGCGGAATACCACGGAAAATACAAAAGTGTAGACAGCGAGCATCAGTAAAGGGTTGAGAAAAGACCACCCTAATCCGAGAAACGACCCTTTGTAACGACCTATCACTTCACGTTTGGTCATTTGGCCAATTAACTGGCGATTCACCCACAGACTACGCAGCAACGCCCATATCGATATGGGTTGGGGAGCATGCGGGTTCATAGCTTGACTCCTGGATTCACTGTTACAGCACGTTGAATATAAATAATGATAACCGCTCTCCTAATACCCGACTCACCTGCTTCCGAGTAGAAAGTGGATAGGCAGTCGTAGTGTCACAATGTGTAAAATACTAAAGGCCATCCCAGAAACCGCCAAGGGGCTCCTCTAAATAGAAGGAGCCACTGAAGCGAAGGCTTTCAGTCATACATTCGCGTGTGACCGTTAAAAGCCCGAATCATCCACAACGCACCTAATAATGAGCCTGACACTGGACAACATCCTGCAACCTCACCCTTTACGCTTGCCGCTTCTCTTCGACACCGAGTAATAGTACCAAGCCTAATACCATGATTAAGGGTATTGCCCCAAACAGGTACCTGAAATCCGAAGCAATACTGGTCGGTAGGAACGAGCCATACATCAAGATCGTAGCGAGTGCAATACTTGCGCCTATCGCCTTTACAGCACCGGGTAAGGTCTTGCGCCCACCAACGACAGCAATAACAACTAGTAACCCCATCCAGAAAAAATGTCGATAGATTGGCCAATTGAAAAAATAGGCGGCCATGTCATAGACTTTCTGAGCACGCTGCGTTGTACCTTGTTTAATGCTAACCGCTGCGAAGTAGTCAGGGCGACCCTCAACCCCAACGAAGACCGGCAACGTACCATTAAGCCCACGCATTCCTAGCAAAGTTGCAAAGGTAGTTGCTCGATGCTCCAGATAAGCGCCTGGGTTTTGTTTAACCATCGCCCACCAGGCCTGTCGTAGAGTTTCGGGTGGAATGGCCGCCAACCAGTCGTGCACAACCGGGTTCAGATCAAGGAAATCAATTCTGCTTGGATCATAGGCAGCCTTGATCGCAGTAAACTGCTCTTCAGTAATCGGGAAAACAAAATCACCAGGGGAGCGTTTTGAATCACTGATGATCCCCGCCAAGTCAAACTGCATGATACCGCGGAAGCCAACAGAGCTCGCGCGATCATCGGCGCCCTTGATCGTGGAGTTGACCTGGTGCTGAATACCCCAGACAACGCCCACGAACAACACGACAATCACTGCAGCCGCCAGGAGCTTTCTACTGGGTTTGAAAGAGTAATAAGCGAGGATTGGCGACAGCAAAAGTACCGGCGCCATGAATACCCCTTGCTGACGAGCCTGATAGCCAGCGCCAAGCAGGACGATGGACAAACCGATGCAAGAGTAACGACGTAGCGATGACCCCACGGTGGCGGCAATCGCACAGGCGCATGCGGCGGTTAATAAAGATGCAAACAACACATCCTTCCATACGATCCCTGCGTAAATGAAAATGATCGGGTTCATTATCAACAGGAATGCAAGGACCACTCGCCATGTAGCAATTTCATCAAAGCCACACGCTGCGCGTATTTGCAACATCGTCAATGCGACAGCGGCAAAGGCACCGTAAAGCAGCACCGCATTGATCAGCACGAACATGGCGGTTGAGAGTTCCCCCCCTCCGAGCCAATGGAGCAAAGCCGACATGAACGGCGGACTCCAACTCACGGACTGCCCTGTATAGGCCTCGTACAGTTGTATGCTGGAGTCCATCGACATTTGCCCTGGCGCATGTATAGCAATCGCTGCACAGGCAAGCAGCGCGGTGAGCAAAATGATAAGGCGGCTCACGTGGCCAGCCCTGATAGCGCCCAATGCATTTGCCCTCTTGTTTTGAAGCGTACCTTCCCGCTGCTGATTAACATCCGTTAACGGCATCACATCTAATCCTTTTCAAGCAATCGGGGTCATCGCGAAATACGTTTGACGATACCGGGAACACCTTCTGTACGCAGCACTTCCCACGCACGTTTAGCCAACTTCACACCGTGACTTGGATCGTCTAGCGCCTGGCCTAAATGTTCACGGACGCGACTGGAACTGAATACGGCCGGCACTCCACCCGCTTGATATCCTGGAGTCAGCGCAGACGTGACCCGCAACGTCTCAGCGGCCGACGTCTTGGCGTCGAAAAACGCAGGGAACTCAACACGTCCCTGGGACTCCCACCAAGCCAGATAGCCACCGCCTTCGGTTGCAAAAGGATCCGGAAACGCTTGTTGCAAGTCCAGACGCTCCCGATAAATGAGGCGTGCGGCCTTTGGAATAGGGGTACCGTCCGCAAAACGCGAGAATGCCCAAGGCACTTGGCTCAAAGGGTCTTTGCCAAGATCAGCAATAGTCTCTGTGTACCATTTGATCAACGCATGCGCGGTCGGCTGGTCAGCGGCATTTTTCCAAGCCATGGTCTTATGCGCACCGCTGTCAAAACCAGTGAAGTGATAGAAGCCAAGAGGCTGGCCGTCCACCAACACTTTATCTGGCAATTCACCGGTAATCTGGCGAGTTGTAATGTTCCACGGTGCCACGTTCAGGCGCGACGTGCGAAGGATGCATACGCCTTCAAAGAACGCCGGCACGAGATCAATCCAGCGCTGATCGGTGAACAACCCGTTGTGAATCTCGGCACGACAGAAGTAGTAAAGGCGATCCGACCACCAGCGAGCAAACTGCTTACCAATTTCCGTAGGGGCTACCGCGAGGAAGCCCAGATTATAAATACCGTGCTTCAGGCTCGATATTTCGTTATCCATGATCGCAGCCAAGTTAGGCTCTGGAGTCACTTGATGAGGCGTCAGCGCGATATTTGAATGCTGGATAGCTTCCAGCACGTCATTAAGTGGTGAAAACAGCACGGTGTCAGGGTCGAGGTAGATCACCCCTGCACAGTCAGGACGATCAAGCAGGTGAGCAAGAAGGAACGGCTTGATGGCCGTCGACAGCTCTACGATGGTATGGCAAAACGCCCAACCATTTGCATCCGGAATATCGAGGCTGCTGATGGGATGAATTTCATCAAACGGCTCTGCGGACAGGTCTAAACCGGCGGGCACTTCATCCGATAACGCCAAATGCACGACCCAGTCAGGATGGTATTTTTTAATCGATTCGACCAATGCCCGTACTTTTGGAATGTAATTACAGGCCGCGCTGGTATAAACATGTATTTTTTTCAAGAGATGACCTTAAGACTTAAAGGGTGAAGAGAACGATCGAAAGCCAAGATATCCTCGAGCAAGCCCGGCCCATCTTGTCGTTTTGCGATGTAACCGGTGTCGAGACTGCGCACCAAATCGGCTTGAGCTCCCAGGTCGAGACATATCAATGGAAGTTTCATCGAGAGGATTTCATGCGCAACAAAGGAAAATGTTTCAGGGCAAATTGAAGGCAGGAACGCAATGCTGATGCCATGTTTTTCTACAATCTTTGGCAAATCGTCTTGTGCATAGGGACCTGTTTCCTTCACCACATCCGCAGGACAAGGCGCATCAACGTTTCCAATTACGACAATTCGAACTGGCGCGTCCGCTTGACGAATAGCTTCGGCCAACCCCTCCAATACACCTGCCCCTTTGTGATGGGAAATCGCGCCAATGACGCCAATCGTCAGGTACTTTTGCGGCTGTTTTGGGAGGCTAACTTCGCGCAGCGGCTCCACATAATGCGGAGAAAGCTTGGCACGGGCTCCCAGGCCCGGATAAGCGCGCTCAAGTAGCGTTCGAGATGAAGTTGAAAAACAACGGATCTCGTCAGCTGCACGCAGCAATTCACCCCACATCTCACGCCAGCGTTCAATTGAACGTTCGCCCGCCAGAGAGACAAATCCATCAGGATGATTACTCAGGCACTCATTACAACGCGATACTGAAGGTATGCCGCAGTACTGCCCCTTATCATCCAGAAGGAAATGCGACGGGCAGACAAGAAAGTATTCATGTATCGCCACCACCAGGTTAGTCTTGGTTCGCTGTTTCAACGCCAGCATGAACGCCCTGACGCTTTGGGGCTGTGGAAAAGAGACAGCGCAGTTAAAAAACACTTCCTTAAGATTTGCACGCACTAACAGTTCGGCCAGGCTGTCCAAATTCGCGAGTTTGCACGAATAAGACCCGCTACGATCCCGAATTTCTACGAACGTCTGCATTGAGGACACGCGAAAGCTGAGCAAGATGACGGTATCACCTGCCGCCCTCCAATCAGCAGCCACCCGTTCGCGGAAAAGATTGGCGCCGCCGCCCATCGAATGATCAATCAATAAACGGCATGGGCGGTTCTTCAAACGGGCAGCAAGAGCGACCTCGTCCTGACTCAGCAGCGCTGGATTGCGCCCGCGATAACGCAGGCACTTCCTGATCAGCGTTTTAAAATTCCCACGGCGCAAATAAGCCCAGGCTCGCTTGGCAAGATATATGTTTTCCGCGACTTCAGTGTTGGGTGTAGCGTCAGGCGCCGACAGAACCAGTTCGTGGCGACCGACGGCGCCAGCCGCCATTTCAAACACCAGCTCGACCTTTACAGGATCCTCGGCGCCCCAACCGGCAATCACCATAAAACCTGAGTTGGCCGCGCGATCGTTATTCGGAAACGCTGCAGCGACGTCTTCGCGCGCTCTGCCCAACGACACCGCAACGCGCTCCACACGCCCATCCGCAAACCCCATGCAAAGGTGCGCCTGAAAAATCGTATGCTCATGGTCAAGCGCCCACCCGAAGCCGAACAGACCATAGGGGTGGCGAACGAAATGATCCATTTGGCAGATTAGGGTTGTCGAGCGTACCTCAGGTTGCTTGAGACGCTGAAGGTTGGGATCAACTACATCCATGTATATCGGTTCCAGTATCGATTTATTGCCACAAAGTTCTTCGACATGAGCCAAAGTCACCTACTTAAGTTTAGGGCCCAGCTCTGGTCTGTCTTGCAACGACTCTGCTGCAATCACTTGCGTCACACCGAAATTCGATGCCTGTAAATTAGCCAGTTCTAATGCCTCTTGCTGCTGCCCCACGATTTGTTCGGCGTAAGCCAAAGCATTGCTGGTCAGCATGAGTTGAGCATCAAGCTTTTGCATCTGCTCCAGACGCTCAAATGCGAGAGACTCTGCCTCTTGGAAGTGCAACTGCATCTCATCGCTTCGCTTGGATGCTTCCTGCTGTTCGCTTACAAGCCGCTCAGCGAGTGCGAGTGCAGCACTTGTTTGAATCAATTGGGCATCGAGCTTTTGCATCTGCTCCAAGCGCTCAATCGCTAACAGCTCGGTTTCACGGAATCGAGAGCAGGCTTCATCCTGACGTGCGATTAAATGATGCTGGTCCAACACGATCTGCTCGGCACGTGCGAGTGCGGTGCTGGTTTCCATTAACTGGGCGTCCAACTTCTGCATTTGCTCCAAACGCTGGATGGCTAACAACTCCGCCTCCCGAAAACGCGCCGACACCTCTGCTGTACGCTCGAACGCTTCGCGCTGCTCACTGACAATTTGTTCCGCGCGGTTGAGTGCTGCGCTCGTTTCAAGTAATTGGGCATCCAGCTGTTGCATTTGCTCCAAGCGCTGGATCGCTAATAGTTCCGTCTCTTGAAAATGCGCCAGCACATCATTTGTTCGCTGGGACGCGTCCTGTTGTTCTAGGACAATCCGCTCTGCACGGGAGAGCGCTGCACTTGTTTCGAGCAGTTGAGCATCAAGCCGTTGCATGTGCTCCAGACGCTCAATCGCTAACAGCTCAACCTCATGGAATCGCGAGCACACCTCGTTCTGACGCTCGATGACACCTTGCTGATCAAACACGATCTTCTCGGCACGCGCGAGCGCATCACTTGTCTGGTTCATCTGAGCATCAAGCTTTTGCATTTGCTCTAGACGCTCAACTGCCAGTAATTCGAATCGGTGAAGACGAGAACATGCATCATCCCTATGTTTAGCCTCTTCCTGCTGACGCAACACTATCTGCTCGGCTCGAGCCAGAGCATCGCTGGTCTGTATCAGTTGAGCATCAAGCTTCTGAGTCTGGTCCAGACGGTCAAGCGCCATTTTTTCGGCCGCTTCCAGTCCCTTGCTCAACGCACCAATGCGTGATTCCATGACCGAAAGCTGCCGATCATTCTGAAAGAATTTCTGTACGGAAATTAGTTCCGGGATGATATCACATTGATACTGACCGATTATCCCCTTCCACTGAACGCTCTCTCGGAAAGCCCTCGGAGACATGCCAACTTTTATTGCGCTGCATAAAGCCTCATAGGCCTTCACGACCAGCGGCGGCAGAGTTTCCTGACTCGTATCAGCACCATGGGTCAGCGCAGGGGCAATGAAGTCGCTCGCGAAACTTGTAACGATGTCCGGATCAGGTGTCAAACTCAACCAATCTGCAACGTCGGTTAAAAAAGCCGCTGGTTCATTAAGCAAATGATCAAATGCGAAAAATCTCATGTCCTCAGCGACGTCCAGATACTCCAACGCTCCGAACAAGTGAGTCATCCACAGCCACGCTGCTCGCTCAGCGGAAATACCATCACGCCGAGCCAGAGAATGCGCAACCTCAGTTGGATTGCGCACCACCATCATCAGCTTCGGTTTGACGCTTAATCGAGAGAACACTTGCCCCCAAAACGGCGCAAGCTGACACATCCTAGGATCTTTAAATCCCCAAGCGGGCGTATCACCAAATAGACCTCGAACCAAATCGACAGCCTCGTCGACAGACTCATCCCATCGGCTATCTCGCTCAAGACTAGGAGGCAGCGGCGAGTCCCAGCGACGATCATATAAGGCCAGCAATCTGTTATTAAATTCGACAACCCGGCGCTCTTCGAAATACCCCTTGGGGTTCCATTCGTCACCTTGAAACAACGAACTGCCCATCACCAGACCTAACTGTTCAAGGCCTGCCGCGATGGCGCTGGTGCCACTACGATGCATACCCAGCACGATCACTACATTCTTATTCGCGTCAACTGGATACATTATTGAGAACTCTGCTTATTGACATTCTGACGAAAATGGCCGATGACCTTTTAACGAATTGGATAACCTGCTCAGAGGGCAATGGATGTATCGTAAATGACACACCACTGGAACGCCGAGCAAGCGACGCGCCTATGGGCTAATGGAGAAGTAGCGGGCGACCACTTTTCCTAGCATAGAGCCCCTAAGCGCGCATAGGGGTTCAGATTTTTTTCATGACGGTTGCAAGCATAAGCCCTAGATTTCCAAGGAACGTCTGCCGATACAACCCCGCCAACCACATACCCGAAACTCGCCGAACAATACTCTGCTTGCGCGCTCCCTTGAAATGAGCAAGCGTTACCTGATTGTCACTGCGCAGCCGATGATGCATGACCTCCAACGCCTGTATATTTTGCTCGTTCCATTCGTGAAAGCGCCCTTGAAAAACCATTCGCAACCGAATCAAGCGCGCAAGCCAACCGGAGTTGCTGCCAACCACATTCTCAGCATGCTGCCTATATTTCATTTTGGGCTCTGGGTCGTAATAAACGTCACCGCCCACACCTGACACCAACTGATAAAGCCACCAATCATGCGCAGGGACATTCAACTCCGAGCCCGCCTCGCACAATAGCGAATGGGCAGCCCGATTGAAGACCATCGTGTTACCACCAGCAATACTTTGAACCAGCGCATTACTGAAGCGTGGCGCGAGTCGAAAGTGAGGTGAGTAACCTATGTGGGCACCGTCCTCCCCGATCAGTTGAGTTCGACCACAGTAAAGTCCAGGGCGGTCAGCTGGCACGGTCTGCAACCAAGACAGCGCATGCTCCAACTTGTCGTCATTCCAGATGTCATCCTGATCGGACCAGGCGAAAAAGTCGGCCTCAATGTCTACCTGAGAACTCAGCGACAAAAAATTGGCAGCAAACCCTCGTTTTGGGCCTTCTAAAATTCGCAGGCGATCATACCCCCATCGATTACGGCAGCCTTCCAAAAGCGCAACAGTCCCGTCTTGAGAGCCGTCATCAGACACCATCAAGGTCCAGTTGGGATGAGTCTGGCGCTCCAATGAATCGAGCTGCTCAGTAAGAAATGCCTCGCCGTTGTAGGTGCACATTAGCACCACGACTTTAGCTCCGCGAATATCGCGCGATTGCAAGCGAGAAGGACTACACAATGTGGTAATAGACACGAATATCCCGTCGCGACGAACTGCCAAACCTGTAGGAAACAGGGATGTACGCCGTAAGAAAGTACGAATTATTACAGCTATTTTCAAAACGTACAATCTGACGCATTGACCAATGGTCGATATTCAAAACTCAAAGCACCAATATCGCAGCAGTTTGCGTCAAGAAACCGACTTTAGAGCCTTCGCCCGCCCCTGAACCGCTAATACAGTAGTGGC
The DNA here is from genome assembly GCF_044218855.1 of Pseudomonas sp. B19125. Taxonomy (NCBI): domain Bacteria; kingdom Pseudomonadati; phylum Pseudomonadota; class Gammaproteobacteria; order Pseudomonadales; family Pseudomonadaceae; genus Pseudomonas; species Pseudomonas sp. B19125. The sequence continues at coordinate 2,185,915 of NZ_CP162589.1, read as the reverse complement.
GCGAGCGACAGCAGAGAGCGGCATTTTGCCATCATCTATATATTCACAGACCTCACCAATAAGGTTGATGATTTCAAATAAAACCGCCATCGGCAGATGCCGACAAAATTCAATGCCAAAAAGTTCATTACTTTTTTTAGATATAATTGTTTTTAAACCACTGGCATTTATAACAGGCGTGTATAGAGCGAACAATGCGATGCCATTCGCACCAAAGTGAAGCGTGATCCACATCAAATGATCCTGAATGCACGCAAAAGGTACTGGAGTACCACCTTGATTCATTCCACTATATGGACCACACATGCCTTCGCCTGCTCGCAAACGGCACCGAATGAGTCGCTAAAAATTAGCCAGATGGCACGAAACACCCTATTCAAGTTGGAGCAAGGATGAAGACCAAAACCATCGCGATTATTGGCGCAGGCTTCTGCGGCTCAGTATTAGCAGTGCATTTATTGCGTACCCCCACCTCCACTCCCGTTAAAGTCCTACTAATCAGTCGGCCCGGCGCTAAGGCCCGAGGGGTGGCCTACGGCACCCGCGCGTCTTCACATGTACTCAACGTACCCGCAGGCAGAATGAGTGCTCTGACTGACAATGACGACAGCTTTTACGAGTACGCAAAACGCCTTTATCCGGACGTCACCCCCGCCTCATTTGTCCAAAGACAACTGTATGGTGACTATCTAGAAGCATTGCTTAACGATGCCTCGCATAACGCGGCTCATGACAACGAGCTATGCAACGTGACTGGCGAGGTGCTGGAAGTAGTCCCCAATACAGAGAGCGACGGAGCTCGCGTCCTGATGAAAAATGGGGACCATTTTGATGTCGAGACAGTCGTCCTGAGCATCGGCAGCTGCGCTCGCCAACGACCGTCAACGACAGCAGAGAGTCAGACGTTTTACGAAGACCCGCGCTACATTCATGACCCATGGCAGGCCGAGTCGTTAGCCCGTATAGAAAAAAACAGCCCGGTGTTCTTGATTGGCAGCGGATTGACCATGCTGGACGTAGTACTTGACCTGCGCGATCGCGGACACCAGGGCATGATCCATGCAGTTTCTCGTCGCGGTCTATCCCCCCAACCTCACCGAGTACTGAGCTCACACCCCCAGTATGATGGCCAGCTGTCTCAACACATGCTTGAGCACTGCACAATACGCCACTATCTGCGTGAAGTTCGCAACGCAATAAAGCTTCAGGCGCTTGAGGGGGGCGATTGGCGTGACGTGATTGGCGGACTGAGATCCACCACCTCTCAACTGTGGCATGCACTCCCTATCCCCGAGCGACAACGCTTTTTGCGCCACGTACGCCCTTACTGGGACACCCATCGCCACCGCTGCGCACCGCAGGCGGGAGCACGCTTGCAGGCCGAGATTGACAGCGGCAGCCTCAATCTCTTCGCAGCACGGGTAACCGGCTACGAATCAAACTCGGAAGGCGTCAGCGTTCATATTCGCCGCCGCAAAGCAAAGAACGAGGAAAACATTAAAGTGGATGCCGTCATTAATTGCACGACACCAGCGTTTGATCTCCGACAATTGGACGATCCACTTCTCGAGTCGCTGCGAACTAGGGGCCTGCTGAAACCCGATGCACTAGGGACCGGCATGGAGATCACCCCTTCAGGCGCGCTGGTCAATAGCGACGGCGCGGAGTCGCGTTGGCTGTATTACGTCGGCCCCTTCCTACAAGCACGCGACTGGGAAGCCACCGCCGTACCCGAGCTACGGGAATACGTAAAGCGCATGGCGGACACCCTTGCTAGCGCACTCGTCCGTCAGTAATCCGCGAATCTTGCCCTCCTCCGCCCACAAAGGCGAAGGAGGGAGATACAGCCTGCTAACTTCTACGAAACACAACCCCCAACCCAACAACGATCAACCCCATCCCCAGCACGCTCAACAGCGCAAGCCGATTGCCAAAGATCAGGTAATCCATCACCGCCGTTACCGCCGGCACCAGGTAAAACAGGCTGGTGACATTCACCAGATTGCCACGCGCGATCAGTCGATACAGCAGCAGCGTCGCCAGCAACGACACCACCAGGCCCATCCACAGCACCGGCAGGTAAAAGCTCGCGCTTTGCTCAAAGTGGAACGGCTGGAACGGCACAAATACCGCGCACAGCAGCAGCCCTGCCACGTACTGCACCGGCAGTGTGCCCAACGGATTGTCGGTGATGCGTTTTTGCATGATCGAACCCAGCGTCATGCTGGCCAGCGCCAGCAAGCCGAACAACATCCCGGCCAGGGACATACCCGACAGCCCGATGCCCTGATAGACCACCATGATCAACCCCGCCAACCCCAGCCCAAGGCCGAACAACCGGCTTAACGAGCGCTGACGCTCCATCAGCACCACCGTCAGGATTGGCTGCACGCCCATGATGGTGGCCATCATTCCTGGCGTGACTCTGAGGTCCAGGGCCAGCAGGTAGAAAATCTGATAAGCGCCCAACAACACCAGGCCGGTCGCCGCCGCATACAGCATGGGTTTGCCGGGGCGCGGCAGTTTCAGCTTGAGGATTGGCACCAGGATGACCAGGCCCGCCAGGGCGATGGCAAAACGGATCAATAAGAAGGCAAAGGGTGAAGCGTGGGCCAGGCCCCACTTGGAGAAAATCGCCCCGCTGCTCCACAGCAGGACAAACAGGCTCGTCGAGGCCGCCGCGGCCACGGATTGTTTCGAAAGAACAGACATGGTTACCACCTGTCATCAGGCAAAAAAAGCCGATTCAGCAGACGCTGAGATTCAATAGGTTTTTTTCAGGCGGGCAGACGGGAACAGCAATTTGCTGATCAGCCCGAAATGCCAACACCCGGCGGTGATACGACTGCGTACACCGGCGTGCTACTGACAGGTGGGGGATAGTGACTGATCTGCGCAGGCTGCTTATTCGCGCACGGCACGACCACAGCGTTGACCGCTGAATCGACTACCGCTATGCGCTGGAAAGCTGGCATGTGCTGATCTTTTTGAAGGGATTGAGACCTGCGGACTATAACCAGCTGCCAAGCGATTTTGCAATCACTTCACCCAGGCGTTTTGCGTGGAAGAGTTTTCATGCCTGCAACGAAAGTCGGTCGCTATAATGCCGGCCAGTTTTTTTCAAGGATTTCACATGATTGCTCTGCCCTGGCTGTACCTGCTGCTTCTTTCCATTGGCTATGTACTGGCCTTGACCTACGGGCAACTGGGCATGCTGGCGGCGGTTTCCGTAGTCATGCTGCTGATTGCGGGTTACGCCGTGCGCCAGCAACGCAATCCTTGGGCGCGTTACCTCGGACACGGCTTGTTTATCGTGCTGGCGCTGGGCCTGGCGATGCATTGGTTGCCAGGTTTCTACAACGGCCGCGGGATCGCGCCTCAACGCTTTACGCCTGATTCGGTGCCATTTTCGATGTACCTCAACCAGGACAAACCGTTGATCGGCTTCTGGCTGCTGCTGGCCTGCCCCTGGATCGTGGCACGCAGGTCATTGCGCCTGTCGATCTGCGTGACTGCGCTGGCGTTGACCCTGACAGCCGTTGCAGCGTTGGGCGGCGCAATGTTGCTGGGGATGATCAGTTGGGCGCCCAAATGGCCGGAACAGGCGTGGTTGTGGGTATTGAACAACCTGCTACTGGTGACCCTGGTTGAAGAGGCGTTGTTTCGTGGCTACATCCAGGGCGGCCTGAGCGAGCGCTTCAAACACCTGCCTTATGGCGAGAATGTGGCGCTGCTGCTGGCCTCGCTGCTATTCGGTTTGATGCACCTGGGCGCAGGTTGGCATTGGGTATTACTGGCAAGCATCGCCGGGGTCGGTTATGGCCTGGCCTATCGCTTTGGAGGGTTGGGCGCGGCAATCGCCACGCACTTCGGGCTGAACCTGCTTCACTTCGGGCTGTTTACCTACCCGATGCTGGCCGGCTGATTATTGCAAAAATAAGTTAAATAAAAGCCCGCAAGCGCCGATAACCCCTGAAAGCCTTGCGGATTGAACAACCATGCGTAATAACCAACCCGTTACCCAGCGCGAACGTACCTTCCCCGCTCAGCAACGGTTGATCTCCACCACAGACGCCAAAGGTGTGATCACCTACTGCAACGACGCTTTCGTCGAAATCAGTGGGTTCACCCGCGACGAACTGGTCCGAGCGCCGCACAACCTGGTGCGTCACCCGGATGTTCCGTCGGCTGTGTTCGCGCACATGTGGTCCACGCTCAAACAAGGCTTGCCATGGATGGGCATCGTCAAGAACCGCTGCAAGACCGGCGATCACTACTGGGTTAACGCCTACGTGACGCCGGTCTTCGATGGCAACCAGGTGATCGGCTACGAATCGGTGCGCATCAAGCCCACCGCCGAGCAGATCCGCCGGGCCGAAGCGCTCTATCAACGCATCAACCAGGGCAAGTCCGCCGTGCCGCAGCGCGACAAGTGGCTGCCGGTGTTGCAGGACTGGCTGCCGTTTATCCTGGTCAGCCAGCTGAGCTTTATGATTGGTGCATCGCTCAATTCCCACTGGGGTTTTGCCCTGGCGGCGGGCCTGTCGGTGCCACTGGGCCTGCTGGGCCTGAGCTGGCAGCAGCGCGGCCTCAAGCGTTTGCTGCGTTTGGCCGAGCAGACCACGTCTGACCCGTTGATCGCGCAGATGTACACCGACAGCCGAGGCGCGCAGGCGCGGCTGGAGATGTCGATTCTCAGCCAGGAAGCGCGGCTGAAGACCTGTCTGACACGCTTGCAAGACACGGCTGAACACCTGAACGACCAAGCGGCGCAGTCCAATACCTTGGCGCATAACAGTTCCAGCGGCCTGGAACGCCAGCGTGTAGAGACCGAACAAGTAGCCACGGCGGTCAACCAGATGGCAGCGACCACTCAGGAAGTCGCCAGCCATGTACAGCGCACGGCGGACGCCACCCAGGAAGCCAATCGCCTGACCGGTCGCGGCCGCGACATCGCCGGGGAAACCCGCGAGGCGATCCAGCGTCTGTCGGTGGCCGTGGGCGAGACGGGTGTGACCGTCACCCAACTGGCCAAGGACAGCGATGAAATCGGCGGTGTGGTCGATGTGATCAAAGGCATTGCCGACCAGACCAACCTGCTGGCACTGAACGCGGCCATCGAAGCGGCGCGCGCCGGTGAGATGGGCCGAGGTTTTGCGGTGGTGGCTGACGAAGTTCGCCAACTGGCGCAGCGCACTGCCGAGTCCACCGGGCAGATCCATACGCTGATCGCCAAGCTGCAACACACCGCAGCGGCGGCCGTGCAAACCATGGACGCCGGGCATCGCCAGGCCGAAGAAGGTGTGGCGCGGGTGATGGAGGCGGATCAGGCGCTGGTGGGCATCAGTGAGGCGGTGGCCAATATCACCGACATGACGACGCAAATCGCTGCCGCTACCGAAGAGCAAAGCGCAGTAGCCGAAGAGATCAGCCGTAACATCAGCACGATTGCGCTGTTGGCGGATCAGACCTCGGAACAGGCGATGAACTCGGCGCAGTTGAGTGAGGAGCTGACGCACACCGCCAATACCCAGTATTCGCTGGTAGAACGTTTTAACCGGTAAATCGCTATCGCAGGCAAGCCAGCTCCCACATTTGAAGGTATTCACAATTCAAAATGTGGGAGCTGGCTTGCCTGCGATGGGGCCCTAACAGGCGCCCAAAAACCCAGCCACCTTCACCGCAGCCGCCTCCAAATGCTGCTCATGACCAAACCCCGAAGCCTTCAACGGCTTCAAATCATGATCCCCCGCCACCAGCCACATCACTTCGATGCTCGGCGATAACGCATACCCTTCCACCGCCGCCCGGTTACCCAGCGCATCGCGCTCGCCCTGCACAATCAACGTCGGCGTCTTCAACCCGGCCAGATGTTCGACTCGAGGTTTTTCCGGCTTGCCCACCGCATAAAACGGATAACCCAAACACACCAGCGCGTCAGCCCCCAGCTCATCGGCCAACAAACTGGCCATACGCCCACCCATGGACTTGCCGCCAACCGCCAGCGTCCCAGCGACATGACGTCGCACCTCGGCATACACCTCGCGCCAGCATTCGAGCAGTTTCGGCGCCGGGTTCGGCGGGCGTTTACCGCCGTCCACGCGGCGTTGAGCCATGTACGGGAACTCGAAGCGCAACACGTTCACGCCATGTCCGGCAAGGCGTGCAGCCATGTCGTTCATAAAGGCTGAGTCCATCGGTGCACCGGCGCCGTGGGCCAGGATCAGTGTCGCCGGCGCACGCGCGATAGACCCCGTCGCGGCATTCCACAACCAGCCATGTTCCCGTACACACTGCGCCCATTGATCCCCGTCAATACTGGCCTTGTGCTCTTTGCCCATGCTTGCCTCGCTTTTTAGTCTGCCTATAACTCCAGCCCAAGTGCCGCATTTGCTTGGGTTGAACCGTGGATGGGGAACCATGAACACTACTTTAAGTACCGCCTATAACTACAAGGTGGTCCGCCAATTCGCCATTATGACGGTGGTGTGGGGCATCGTCGGCATGGGGCTCGGGGTTTTTCTCGCCGCCCAATTGGTATGGCCTGCGCTCAACTTCGATTTACCCTGGACCAGCTTCGGCCGTTTGCGCCCGCTGCACACCAACGCGGTGATCTTTGCCTTTGGTGGCTGCGCACTGTTCGCCAGCTCGTTTTACTCGGTGCAACGCACCTGCCAAACCCAGCTGTTCGCGCCGAAAATCGCCGCGTTCTGCTTCTGGGGCTGGCAGCTTGTGATTGTGCTGGCCGCTATCAGCCTGCCACTGGGCTACACCACATCCAAGGAGTACGCCGAGCTGGAATGGCCGATCGCCATTCTTATCGCCGTGGTCTGGGTCGCCTACGGTGTGGTGTTCTTCGGCACGGTGATGAAGCGCAAGACCAAGCACATCTATGTCGGCAACTGGTTCTTCGGTGCGTTTATCATCACCGTGGCCATTCTGCACATCGTCAACCACGCGTCCCTGCCAGTGAGTTGGACCAAGTCCTACTCGGCCTATGGTGGTGCGACGGATGCGATGGTGCAGTGGTGGTACGGGCATAACGCGGTAGGCTTTTTCCTCACCGCAGGCTTCCTGGGGATGATGTACTACTTCGTACCCAAACAGGCCGAGCGTCCGGTGTATTCCTATCGCTTGTCCATCGTGCACTTCTGGGCGCTGATTACCCTGTACATCTGGGCCGGCCCCCACCACTTGCACTACACCGCGCTGCCGGACTGGGCACAGTCGCTGGGCATGGTGATGTCACTGGTACTGCTGGCACCCAGCTGGGGCGGCATGATCAACGGCATGATGACCCTCTCGGGCGCCTGGCATAAGTTGCGCAGCGACCCGATTCTGCGCTTCCTCGTGGTCTCCCTGGCCTTCTACGGCATGTCGACCTTCGAAGGGCCGATGATGGCCATCAAGACGGTCAACGCCCTCTCCCACTACACCGACTGGACCATCGGCCACGTACACGCCGGGGCGCTGGGTTGGGTAGCGATGATTTCCATCGGCGCGCTGTACCACATGATCCCGAAAGTCTTTGGCCGCGAGCAGATGTACAGCCTCGGCCTGATCAACGCGCACTTCTGGCTGGCCACCATCGGCACCGTGCTCTACATCGCTTCGATGTGGGTCAACGGCATCGCCCAGGGCCTGATGTGGCGTGCGGTCAACGAAGACGGCACCTTGACCTACTCCTTCGTCGAAACCCTGGTGGCCAGCCACCCTGGCTTCATCGTGCGGCTGGTGGGTGGTGCGATCTTCCTCAGCGGCATGTTGCTGATGGCTTACAACACCTGGCGCACCGTGCGTTCGGCGCAACCTGTCGAAGCCACTACCACTGCGCAGCTGGCCTGAGGAGTCGATGATGAAACACGAAACGATTGAAAAGAACGTCGGCCTGTTGATGCTGCTCATGGTGCTTGCCGTGAGCATCGGCGGCCTGACCCAGATCGTCCCGCTGTTCTTCCAGGACGTCACCAACAAACCGGTGGAAGGCATGAAGCCCTACACCGCGCTGCAGCTTGAAGGCCGCGACATCTACATCCGCGAAGGCTGTGTGCAGTGCCACTCGCAGATGATCCGCCCGTTCCGCGCCGAAACCGAACGCTACGGCCACTACTCGGTAGCCGGTGAAAGCGTGTGGGACCACCCGTTCCTGTGGGGTTCCAAGCGCACCGGGCCGGACCTGGCACGCGTTGGCGCACGTTACTCGGACGACTGGCACCGCGCGCACTTGTACAACCCGCGCAACGTGGTGCCGGAGTCGAAAATGCCAGCCTACCCATGGCTGGTCACGGCCCCGGTCGACAGCAGCCACACCGAGACCAAGTTGAAGGTGATGCGCACCCTCGGCGTGCCGTACACCGACGACGACATCAGTGGCGCCGTCGCCAGCCTCAAGGGCAAGACCGAGATGGACGCGCTGGTTTCGTACCTGCAAGTGCTCGGCACTGCCATCAAGAGCAAGAGGTGAGCCATGGGATTTGAATTCGATGCGGGCACCATCCGCGGCCTTGGCACGCTGGTGGTCGCCATCGCCTTTATCGGCCTGTCGCTGTGGGTGTTCAACAACCGGCGCAATGCGGACTTCGAGCAGGCCCGCCTGCTGCCGTTTGCCGATGAACCTTCTCCATCCGACGCTCAAGAAGAGCCTGCAACAAGGAGCACCCGCCCATGACTACCTTCTGGAGTACATGGATCTGCGTACTGACCCTCGGCAGCCTGATCGGCCTGACCTGGCTACTGATCGGCACCCGCAAGGGCGAGACCAAGGGCAGCGTGGACCAGACCATGGGCCACGCCTTCGACGGTATCGAGGAATACGACAACCCGCTGCCCCAGTGGTGGTTCATGCTGTTCGCCGGCACCCTGGTGTTTGCCGTCGGCTACCTGATCCTCTACCCGGGCCTGGGCAACTGGAAAGGCGTGTTGCCGGGCTATGAAGACGGCTGGACCCAGACCAAGGAATGGGACAAGGAAATGGCCAAGGCTGATGCCAAGTTCGGGCCGATCTTCGCCAAATTCTCGGCCATGCCGGTGGAAGAAGTGGCCAAAGACCCGCAGGCGCTGAAAATGGGTGGGCGCCTGTTCGCCTCCAACTGCGCGGTGTGCCACGGCTCGGATGCCAAGGGCGCGTATGGTTTCCCGAATCTGGCGGACAACCTCTGGCGCTGGGGCGGCTCGGCTGAGGCGATCAAGGCCACGATCATGAGCGGGCGCCATGCGGCGATGCCGGCCTGGGGTGAAATCCTCGGTGAGGACGGCGTGAAGAACGTCGCCGCCTATGTGCGTCATGACTTGGCCAAGCTGCCATTGCCGGCTGACAACACGGCCGACCTGGTAGCCGGCCAAGCCGCGTTCAACACCACCTGCGTGGCGTGCCACGGCCCACAAGGCCACGGCATGGAAGCCATGGGCGCGCCGAACCTGACCGAGCCTGCCGGCTTCATCTACGGCACCAGCCTGGCCCAGTTGCAGCAGACCATCCGCCATGGTCGCCAAGGGCAGATGCCGGCGCAGGATGTACTGCAAGGCAATGACAAGGTGCACCTGCTGGCAGCCTATGTGTACAGCTTGTCCCACACCGCTGATGGCGCAACGCCAGAAAGCCAACCTGAGTAACTGCTGAATGCCTCCCCCTGATCAGGGGAGGCCCGCTTAACTGTGGCGAGGGAGCTTGCTCCCGCTGGGCTGCGAAGCGGCCCCAAAATCCTGGGAGCGCTACGCACTCCAGCGCGAGCAAGCTCCCTCGCCACAGGTTCACCTCGCGGCCAAGTGTCGCACCCTTCCCAAGTCCAACTTTCCCCTCCTCACTTTCGGGTCTACGCTTGTTCCCACAGTGGACCAATCCTGGCCTACGCGACGGTATTCGTTGCGCCCCTGAAAATTCCTGTCCACTCGATCAGCTTTCCATTTCTGATTTTGTCCCTACGTAAAACATGGAAAGGGCGCAGAATCTGGCTCGGAACGCATTGATACAGGTCAGTCATTGCGTTGCAATGGCCCCTCGCTTTCTACATACTTGCGGCCGATTTTACCTATAAAAAAACCTAAACCGTGGAACCTTAGAATGAGCACAGCAATCAGTCCGACTGCTTATAACTATAAGGTCGTCCGCCAGTTCGCCATCATGACGGTGGTCTGGGGGATCCTTGGCATGGGGCTCGGGGTGTTTATCGCCTCGCAACTGGTGTGGCCGGAATTGAATTTCGGTTTGCCCTGGACGACCTTCGGCCGCCTGCGCCCGCTGCACACCAACCTGGTGATTTTCGCCTTCGGTGGTTGTGCGTTATTTGCCACTTCCTACTATGTCGTGCAGCGAACCTGCCAGACGCGACTGATCTCCGATGGCCTCGCCGCCTTCACCTTCTGGGGCTGGCAAGCCGTAATCCTCGGCGCCATCATCACCCTGCCGCTGGGCTACACCACCACCAAGGAATACGCCGAGCTGGAATGGCCGATCGCGATTTTGCTCGCCATCGTCTGGGTGACCTACGCCCTGGTGTTCTTCGGCACCATCGTCAAGCGCAAGACCAAGCACATCTATGTCGGTAACTGGTTCTACGGTGCCTTCATCCTGGTGACGGCGATGCTGCACATCGTCAACCACGCTTCCCTGCCGGTGAGCTGGTTCAAGTCCTACTCGGCCTATGCCGGGGCGACCGATGCGATGATTCAGTGGTGGTATGGCCACAACGCCGTGGGGTTCTTCCTCACCACCGGTTTCCTGGGGATGATGTACTACTTCGTACCCAAGCAGGCCGAACGCCCGATCTACTCGTATCGCCTGTCCATCGTGCACTTCTGGGCGTTGATCACCCTGTACATCTGGGCCGGTCCCCACCACCTGCACTACACCGCGCTGCCGGATTGGGCGCAATCGCTGGGCATGGCGATGTCGATCATCCTGCTGGCGCCAAGCTGGGGCGGCATGATCAACGGCATGATGACCCTGTCGGGCGCCTGGCATAAGCTGCGCACCGACCCGATCCTGCGTTTTCTGGTGGTGTCGCTGGCGTTCTACGGCATGTCGACCTTCGAAGGGCCGATGATGGCGATCAAGACGGTCAACTCCCTGTCCCACTACACCGACTGGACCATCGGCCATGTACACGCCGGCGCGCTCGGCTGGGTGGCGATGATCTCCATCGGCGCGCTGTACCACATGATCCCCAAACTGTTCGGCCGCCCACAGATGCACAGCGTTGGCCTGATCAACACCCACTTCTGGCTGGCCACCATCGGCACCGTGCTCTACATCGCCTCCATGTGGGTCAACGGCATCACCCAGGGCCTGATGTGGCGTGCGATCAACGATGACGGCACCCTCACCTACTCCTTCGTCGAAGCGCTGCAAGCCAGCCACCCGGGCTACATCGTCCGCGCCATCGGTGGTGCGTTCTTTGCCAGCGGCATGCTGTTCATGGCCTACAACGTCTGGCGCACCGTGCGTGCTTCCGACCCGGTAGAAGCCGAAGCCGCCACCAAGATCGCCGTTGTGGGAGCTCACTGATGAAGCATGAAGTAGTCGAGAAGAACATCGGCCTGCTGGCCTTCTTCATGGTCATCGCCGTGAGCATCGGCGGCCTGACCCAGATCGTTCCGCTGTTTTTCCAGGACGTGACCAACAAACCCGTAGAAGGCATGAAGCCGCGCCCAGCGCTTGAAGTTGAAGGCCGTGACGTGTTCATCGCCAACGGCTGTGTGGGTTGCCATTCGCAAATGATCCGTCCGTTCCGTGCCGAAACCGAACGCTACGGCCACTACTCGGTTGCCGGGGAAAGCGTCTGGGACCACCCGTTCCTGTGGGGCTCCAAACGGACCGGCCCGGACCTGGCCCGTGTCGGTGGTCGTTACTCCGATGACTGGCAGCGTGCGCACTTGTACAACCCGCGCAACGTGGTGCCTGAGTCGAAAATGCCGGCGTACCCGTTCCTGGTGGAAAACAAGCTCGACGGCAAGGACACCGCCAAGAAACTCGAAGTCTTGCGCACCCTGGGCGTGCCCTACACCGATGAAGACATCGCCGGTGCAGCCGCTGCCGTGAAGGGCAAGACCGAAATGGACGCACTGGTGGCCTACCTGCAAGGCCTTGGCACCATCATCAAAAGCAAACGGTGATCTTCATGGATATCGGGATGATTCGTGGCCTGGGCACCGTTGTGGTGATGGTGGCCTTTGTCGGCCTGGCGCTGTGGGTGTTCAGCCCGCGCCGCAAGTCGGAGTTTGACGACGCGACCATGCTGCCCTTTGCAGATGATCCCGAGGCCATCAAGCACGTCGAGCAAGCTTCTAGGAGTAACAAAGAATGACTACGTTCTGGAGTCTGTACGTCACAGTCCTCAGTCTGGGTACCATTTTCGCCCTGACCTGGCTGCTGCTGTCGACCCGCAAGGGCCAGCGCACCGAGCAGACGGACGAGACCGTCGGCCACTCGTTCGACGGCATCGAGGAGTACGACAACCCGCTGCCCAAATGGTGGTTCATGCTGTTTGTCGGCACCATCATCTTCGCCCTCGGCTACCTGGCGCTGTACCCCGGCCTTGGCAACTGGAAAGGCCTGCTGCCGGGCTATAACTACCTCGACAACGACAAGCAAACCCCTTTCGCCAACGGCCAGACCGGCTGGACCGGCGTGCACGAATGGGAAAAGGAAATGGCCAAATCGGACGCCAAGTTCGGCCCGATCTTCGCCAAATTCGCTGCAATGCCGATTGAAGACGTCGCCAAAGACCCGCAAGCCTTGAAGATGGGTGGCCGCCTGTTCGCCTCCAACTGCTCGGTGTGCCACGGCTCCGACGCCAAGGGCGCCTACGGCTTCCCTAACCTGACCGACGCCGACTGGCGCTGGGGCGGCGAGCCGGCCACCATCAAGGAAACCATCATGAAAGGCCGCCATGCGGTGATGCCGGCCTGGGCCGATGTCATTGGCGAACAAGGCGTGGCCGACGTGGCGGGCTTTGTGGTGACTAACCTCGATGGCCGCAAACTGCCGGAAGGCGCCAAGGCCGACGTGGCCAACGGCGCGAAACTGTTCGCCGCCAACTGCGTGGCCTGCCACGGCCCGGCCGGTAAAGGCACGCCAGCAATGGGCGCGCCGGACCTGACCCACCCGGGTGCATTCATCTACGGCTCAAGCTTCGCGCAATTGCAGCAGACCATTCGTTATGGCCGTCAGGGCCAGATGCCGGCGCAGGAGTTGCTGCAAGGCAATGACAAGGTGCACTTGCTGGCAGCGTATGTTTACAGTTTGTCCCATGGGGATAAGCAGGCTGAGGAGCAGTAAGCTCTCGGCAAACGACAAAGCCCCGCAGTGCGGGGCTTTGTCGTTTGCCGGGATGGTTTTCTGCCGGGCTGGGACGATTGCAGCGCATGACCATTCGGAACCTTGCACTTGCTGCGCGCCGACGCAAAGTAGTAACGTTACTACATTAAATTTGCCGAAGGGGAATACCCCATGACCATCACTACCATTTCCAGCCGTGAATTCAATCAAGACACAAGTGGTGCCAAAAAAGCCGCCAGTAAAGGTCCGGTTTTTATCACCGATCGCGGCAAGCCTGCCCATGTACTGCTAAGCATTGAGGACTACCAGAAACTGACAGGTTTGAACGTCGACATCGTTGACCTCTTGGTGATGCCGGAAGCGGCCGAAATCGACTTCGATACCGAACGCGCCGTGATCACCCACCGACCTGTGGACCTCTCTTGATGTATCTACTCGACACCAACGTAATCTCCGAACTTCGCAAACCCCAGGCCGACGCTAGAGTAGTAGCCTGGGCAAAAAGTGTTATCGCTCCGCGCATGTTCATCTCGGCAATTACGCTGAAGGAATTGGAAACCGGTGTACTGCGCATGGAACGCCGAGACCCGGTTCAGGGGAAAGTGTTACGGACATGGCTCAAACTCCACGTGATGCCAGCGTTCGATGCCAGGATACTGCCGGTTGATGCCGCCGTTGCGCTGCGTTGTGCCCATCTGCATGTGCCGGACCAGTCCAACGAGAGTGACGCGTTGATTGCCGCAACGGCTTTGGTGCACGGGCTCACCGTGGTGACGCGCAACGTCAGTGACTTCATGTCCAGCGGTGTGCCTCTGATCAATCCATGGGACGAATGACCTGCCTAGCGGCAAAAACCGGCCATACTTCACAAGTCAATTGATCCAGATCACGTACACCATCAATTGATTTCCCCCAACGCGACCAAAGGTCGCACCTGTTCAGCTGTACTAGAGGCGTATCATTACGCCACTGCAACACCCCCAATTTGACCACGGTTGGCACGTACTGGCCGAGGCAAATCTCCACCGCCGTGGGATGCAATGATGAGCAACCAGATACCGGTACATGACGTTACCCCGCCTGCCAAAAACGCCAGCAGCACTGTCGACCTCTACGCCTCGCGCGAGAAAATCTACACCCGCGCCTTTACCGGCCTGTTCCGCAACTTGCGCATGGTCGGTGGCGCCGCTCTGTTCTTGTTGTACTTCGGCACCGTGTGGCTGAACTGGGGTGGCCACCAGGCCGTCTGGTGGAACCTGCCGGAACGCAAATTCTTCATTTTTGGCGCCACTTTCTGGCCTCAGGATTTCATCCTGCTCTCGGGCATTCTTATTGTGGCGGCCTTTGGCCTGTTCTTTATCACCGTGTACGCCGGGCGCGTGTGGTGCGGTTATACCTGCCCGCAAAGCGTGTGGACATGGATCTTCATGTGGTGCGAGAAGGTCACCGAAGGCGACCGCAACCAGCGCATCAAGCTCGACAAGGCGCCGATGGGCGCGAACAAATTCCTGCGCAAGTTCAGCAAGCACACGCTGTGGCTGATGATCGGCTTTGTCACCGGCATGACCTTCGTCGGCTACTTCTCGCCCATCCGCGAGCTGGTGTTCGACTTCTTCACCGGCCAGGCCGATGGCTGGTCGTATTTCTGGGTCGGGTTCTTCACCCTGGCCACCTACGGTAACGCCGGTTGGCTGCGTGAGCAGGTGTGCATCTACATGTGCCCGTATGCGCGTTTCCAGAGCGTGATGTTCGACAAAGACACCCTGATTGTTTCCTACGACCCGCGCCGTGGCGAAGTGCGTGGCCCGCGCAAAAAAGGCATCGACTACAAGGCCCAGGGGTTGGGCGATTGCATTGACTGCACGATGTGCGTGCAGGTGTGCCCCACCGGCATCGACATCCGTGACGGCCTGCAAATCGAGTGCATCGGTTGCGCCGCGTGTATCGACGCCTGCGACAACATCATGGACAAAATGGACTACCCGCGCGGCCTGATCAGCTACACCACCGAGCACAACCTGTCCGGGCAGAAAACCCATAAGTTGCGCCCGCGCCTGATCGGTTATGCCTTGGTGCTGCTGGCGATGATCGGCCTGTTGGCCGGTGCATTTTTCATGCGCTCGCTGGTGGGCTTCGACGTCAGCAAAGACCGCGTGCTCTACCGCGAAAACGCCGAAGGCCGCATCGAAAACGTCTACAGCCTGAAAATCATGAACAAGGACCAGCGCGACCACACTTACGTGCTCGATGCCTCGGGCCTGCCGGATCTCAAGCTGCAAGGCCGACGCGAGATCAAGGTCGCCGCCGGGGAGATCTTCACGATGCCGGTAGAGCTGTCCAGCGCCCCTGAGCAACTGCCATCGAGCACCAACGAGGTGAAATTCATCCTCAAGGATGCCGACGACGACAGCGTCCACATTGAAGCCAAGAGCCGATTCATCGGCCCACAAGTCCGCTAATAACAGAGAGCACAACAATGCCCGCAGCTACTGCCGCAAGCCCTTGGTACAAGCACCTCTGGCCCTGGATCATCATTGGGATCCTGGCCTGCTCGGTGACCTTGACCCTGTCAATGGTGACCATTGCGGTGAAGAACCCGGACAACCTGGTCAACGACAACTACTACGAGGCCGGCAAAGGCATCAACCGCTCCCTGGACCGTGAGCGGCTGGCCCAGACCCTGCAACTGCGCGGCAAATTGCACTTGGACGAGTTGACCGGTGAAGTCGAGTTGCAACTGACGGGCTACAGCAACCCGAACACTCTGGAACTGAACCTGATTTCCCCGACCCAGCCGCAGAAGGATCGCAAGATCAACCTGACCCGCAGTGACAGCGAACCCGGCCGCTACATCGGCCAGGTGACCGACAAGGTAGAGGGCCGGCGCTTCGTGGAATTGCTCGGCGTGGAGGGCGACAAGACCTGGCGCCTGTTCGAAGAAGAAGAGGTCAGCCACGACAAGGACTTGCTGCTGGGTGATGAACCGTTGCAGGGTGCCGAAGACCTGAAAAAGTAAAACCCTTGCGCTTCGCGCATCGCGGGCAAGCCCGCTCCCACAGTGGATCGCGGTCTCCTGTGGGAGCCGGGCTTGCCCGCGATGAGGCCCTCCCAGCCGATATAGATTTCACACCATGACCAGCCCAACCCCCTGCTACCACTGCGCCCTGCCCGTCCCGCCCGGCAGCCGGTTCACCGCCGAAATCCTCGGCGAGCGCCGCGAACTCTGCTGCCCGGGCTGTCAGGCAGTGGCCGAGGCGATTGTAGCCGGCGGGTTGCAAAGCTATTACCAGCACCGCAGCGAAGCCTCGGCCAACCCCGAGGCGCTGCCGGTGCAACTGGTCGACGAACTGGCGCTGTACGACCGCGCCGACGTGCAAAAACCCTTTGTGCGCCACGAAGGCGATCTGGCCGAAACCACCCTGTTGATGGAAGGCATCAGCTGCGCGGCCTGTGGCTGGCTGATCGAAAAACACTTGCGCAGCCTGCCCGCCGTGGCCGAGGCGCGGCTGAACCTGTCCAACCATCGCCTGCACGTGCGCTGGGCCGATGGGCAATTGCCGTTGAGCCAGGTGCTCAGCGAACTGCGCCATATCGGCTACGCCGCCCACCCTTACCAGGCCGATCGCGCCGCCGAGCAATTGGCCAGCGAAAACCGCCGGGCCTTGCGCCAGCTGGGCGTGGCGGGGTTGTTGTGGTTCCAGGCAATGATGGCGACCATGGCGACCTGGCCGGAATTCAATATTGACCTGAGCCCGGAGTTGCACGTGATCCTGCGCTGGGTGGCGATGTTTCTGACTACGCCCATCGTGTTCTACAGCTGTGCGCCGTTCTTCAAAGGCGCCCTGCGCGACCTGCGCACGCGCCACCTGACCATGGATGTGTCGGTGTCCCTGGCGATTGGCGGCGCGTACCTGGCGGGCATCTGGACCGCCATAACTGGTACTGGCGAGTTGTACTTCGACGCGGTGGGCATGTTCGCGCTGTTCCTGCTCGCCGGGCGCTACCTGGAGCGCCGGGCACGTGAGCGTACGGCCGCCGCCACCGCGCAGTTGGTCAACCTGCTGCCGGCGTCATGCTTACGCCTCAAAAGTGATGGTCAGAGCGAGCGCATCCTGCTCAGCGAACTGGCCGTAGGTGATCGCGTACTGGTGCATCCCGGCGCCGTGCTGCCGGCCGACGGGCTGATTCTTGATGGCCAGTCGAGCATTGACGAGTCCCTGCTCACCGGCGAATACCTGCCGCAGCCGCGCAACGTCGGCGACGCGGTTACCGCCGGCACGCTCAACGTCGAAGGCGCGCTGACCGTCGAGGTGCGCGCCTTGGGGCATGACACCCGCCTGTCTGCCATCGTGCGCCTGCTGGAACGTGCCCAGGCCGAGAAACCGCGCCTGGCGCAAATCGCCGACCGTGCTGCTCAATGGTTTCTGCTGTGCTCGCTGATCGCGGCCGCGCTGATCGGCCTGCTGTGGTGGGAACTGGACGCGTCACGCGCATTCTGGATTGTGCTGGCGATGCTGGTGGCAACCTGCCCTTGCGCGTTGTCGCTGGCGACACCGACCGCCCTCACCGCCGCCACCGGCACATTGCACAAACTCGGGCTGTTACTCACTCGTGGGCACGTGCTGGAAGGCTTGAACCAGATCGACACGGTGATTTTCGACAAGACCGGCACCCTGACCGAAGGCCGCCTGGCCCTGCGTGCCATCCGCCCGTTGGGCACGTTGAACAGCGACGACTGCCTGGGCCTCGCCGCCGCGCTGGAAAACCGCTCCGAGCACCCGATTGCCCGCGCCTTCGGGCGTGCGCCGCTGGCCGCTGAGGAAGTCCTGAGTTTCCCAGGCTTAGGCCTGGAAGGTCGTGTGGGCGAGCATCAATTGCGCATCGGCCAGCCGGGCTTTGTGTGCCAATTAAGCGGCTGCGCGATTCCCGCCTCGCCGGACGAAGCAGGCCAATGGTTGCTGCTGGGCGATCGTGAAGGCGCCCTCGCCTGGTTCGTGCTCGATGACCGCCTGCGCAGCGATGCGCCCGCCCTGCTGGCCGCGTGCAAAGCGCGAGGTTGGCGTACGCTGTTGCTGTCGGGTGACAGCTCGCCGATGGTCGCCAGTGTCGCGCTTGAGTTGGGGATTGACGAGGCCAAGGGCGGCTTGCGCCCCGACGACAAACTGCAGGTGCTGCACCAGTTGCACCAGCAAGGCCGCAAGGTGCTGATGCTTGGCGACGGCGTCAACGATGTGCCTGTGCTCGCCGCCGCCGATATCAGCGTGGCGATGGGCTCAGCCACCGACTTGGCAAAAACCAGTGCCGATGCCGTGCTGCTGTCCAACCGTCTCGACGCGCTGGTGCAGGCGTTTACCCTGGCGCGGCGCACGCGGCGGGTAATCATTGAAAACCTGCTGTGGGCCGGGCTGTACAATGGCCTTATGCTGCCGTTTGCCGCCCTCGGTTGGATCACCCCGATCTGGGCCGCGATCGGCATGTCCCTCAGCTCGTTGACCGTGGTGCTCAACGCCTTGCGCCTGACTCGCCTGCCGAGCACGCAGGCAAACAGTGCCACCTTAGTAACCCGCCCGCTGCCGGCTTGAGCCGCGTGGGCATGGAGTACCGATGCCAGCTCTCTACGTGATGATTCCGGCGGCGCTGCTGTTAGTCGGCGTGGCCATTTACATTTTCTTCTGGGCGGTGGACAGCGGCCAGTACGACGACCTCGACGGCCCGGCCCACAGCGTGCTGTTCGACGACCAGGACCCGAACCACCTGGCGGGCGTCGACGAAGCCAACCGGGCCGAGCAACCGCCCAAAGACCCACCCCATGCTTGAGTTGGCGCCATTGCTGGTCTCGGCCTTGATCCTCGGGCTACTGGGCGGCGGCCATTGCCTGGGCATGTGCGGCGGGCTGATGGGCGCGCTGACGCTGGCAATCCCCAAAGAACAACGCAGCCGCCGTTTTCGCCTGCTGCTCGCCTATAACCTGGGGCGCATCCTCAGCTACGCCGCTGCCGGGTTATTGATCGGCCTGGCCGGCTGGGCGGTGGCCAACAGCCCGGCGGCGATGTTCATGCGCGTGCTCGCCGGGTTGTTGCTGATCAGCATGGGTTTGTACCTGGCCGGTTGGTGGAGCGGCCTCACCCGTATCGAAAGCCTGGGGCGCGGCCTGTGGCGCTACGTACAGCCGGTCGCCAACCGTTTGCTGCCGGTATCCAGCCTGCCACGCGCATTGCTGCTGGGCGCGCTGTGGGGCTGGTTGCCGTGCGGGTTGGTCTACAGCACGCTGTTATGGGCGGCGAGCCAGGGTAATGCGCTGGACAGCGCAATGCTGATGCTCGCCTTTGGGCTTGGAACCTGGCCAGTACTGCTGGCGACTGGCTTGGCGGCGGAACGTGTCACGGCGGTGCTGCGCAAACGCAGCGTGCGTGTGGCCGGTGGCGTGCTGGTTATGCTCTTCGGCGTTTGGACGTTGCCAGGCCCGCATCAACACTGGCTAATGGGCCATTAAATCGCCATGTGGCATAGCGCCGCTCCCCGTTGATGCAAATCAAGATGGTACCTGCGGCGCGCCCCTAGACTCGGCCCACTAGCCAATCCCGGGGACCGCCCGCATGCTCGACGCCATTCGTTGGGACACAGATCTGATTCACCGCTACGACTTGGCGGGGCCGCGCTACACGTCCTACCCCACCGCCGTACAATTCGACAGCCAGGTCGGCACCTTCGACCTGCTCCACGCCCTGCGCGACAGCCGCAAGGCCGTACGGCCCTTGTCGCTGTATGTGCATGTGCCGTTCTGCGCAAACATTTGCTACTACTGCGCCTGCAACAAGGTCATCACCAAGGACCGTGGCCGAGCCCAGGCCTACCTGCAACGCCTGGAGCAGGAAATCCAGTTGGTGGCCTGCCACCTGGACCCGAAACAGCCCGTGGAGCAACTGCACTTCGGCGGCGGCACGCCGACTTTTCTCAGCCACGACGAACTGCGCCAGGTGATGACCCGCCTGCGCCAGCACTTCAATTTGCTCAATGATGATTCCGGCGACTACGGCATCGAGATCGACCCGCGTGAAGCCGACTGGGCGACCATGGGGCTGCTGCGCGAACTGGGCTTTAACCGCGTAAGCATCGGCCTGCAGGACCTTGATCCCGAGGTGCAGCGTGCGGTCAACCGCCTGCAAAGCCTGGAAGAAACCCGTGCGGTGATCGATGCGGCGCGCACCCTGCAATTTCGCTCGATCAATATTGATTTGATCTACGGCCTGCCCAAGCAGACGCCGCTGAATTTTGCGCGCACCGTTGAAGAGGTGATCAACCTGCAACCGGATCGCCTGTCGGTCTTCAACTACGCGCACCTGCCCGAGCGCTTTATGCCGCAGCGGCGCATTAATGCCGACGATTTGCCCTCGCCGGAAGAAAAACTGCTGATGCTGCAAACCACCATCGAGCAGTTGACCCGTGCCGGCTACCGCTACATCGGCATGGACCACTTTGCCCTGCCGGATGACGAACTGGCCGTGGCCCAGGAAGAAGGCACGCTGCAGCGTAACTTCCAGGGCTACACCACCCACGGGCATTGCGATTTGATTGGGCTGGGCGTGTCGGCGATCAGCCAGATCGGCGACCTGTATTGCCAGAACAGCAGCGACCTCAATCACTACCAGAACTCACTGGCCGGCGCGCAACTGGCCACCAGCCGTGGCCTGGTCTGCACCACGGATGATCGTTTGCGCCGGGAAGTGATTCAGCAGTTGATCTGCAATTTCAGCCTGGCATTCGAGCGGATCGAACAGGCTTTCAACATCGATTTTCGCGGCTATTTCGACGAACTCTGGCCACAGCTGGAGACAATGGCCGCCGACGGCCTGATCGAGCTGGATGCACACGGCATTCGCGTATTGCCCGCCGGGCGCTTGCTGGTGCGTTCGGTGTGCATGGTGTTCGATGCCTACCTGGAGCACCAGAACAGGCAGCGATTCTCGCGGGTGATCTAAGGGCTTTATTTCGCCATCAGGCTCATGGCTTCCATCTGAGCTTCAGGCGACTCATCTTTCAGCGATTTGGCCAGTTGTGATTGGGCGGTCATTAAACCGGCCTGTATCGTCGCCACGTCGCCCTGCAAACCCGCCACTTTGGCTTGGCGTGCTTGCGGGGTCAACGTGGTGTCATTCATGACTGCCGAGAGCTGAGCCATCTTTTCGGCAAGCTGCTTTTTCAGCTCGCGGATCATCTTCAGCAACTGTTTGATGTTGTCTTTCAGATTGCTTTCATCAATATCGCTATTGGAGGATTTCTCAGCCGAAGCCATGCCCATCCCCGCGCCGGAAATGACCACCTTCACACCTTCAGCCGCATTAGGTTCAGCGGGCTTGTCCTCGGTGGCGGCCTTGGGCGCGGCGTCTTTATCCCTGGCCGCATCGGCGGCCTTCCAGACCGATACCGTTGCAACGTTGATCGATGGGTTTGAGACAGTGCTGACTGACATGATTTGAGCTCCAGCTCATAGAGAGACACCTGTGTATCGGCACCGATACAAAGAGCTTTATACCGTTGCTGCTTTTTTGTACACGCTGGCCTCAGCCACCCTCGGTGCGTTACCCTTACGTCTTATGTGTGTTTTCCCACAAGGATTTAAGAAATGTCCGAGCCAGTTAAACTGCGCGCTCACAGCCAGGCTCACTGCAAGGATTGCAGCCTGGCCCCCCTCTGCCTGCCACTTTCGTTGAATTTGGAAGACATGGAAGCGCTGGACGAAATCGTTAAACGCGGCCGACCGCTGAAAAAAGGCGAGTTTCTGTTTCGCCAGGGCGACAAATTCGATTCTGTCTATGCAGTTCGCTCCGGCGCATTGAAGACCTTCAGCCTGAGCGACGGCGGCGAAGAGCAGATCACCGGCTTCCACCTGCCCAGCGAACTGGTCGGGCTGTCTGGCATGGACACCGAGATTCACCCGGTGTCGGCCCAGGCCCTGGAGACGACCTCGGTGTGCGAAATCCCCTTCGAACGCCTGGATGAATTGGCCCTGCAGCTGCCGCAACTGCGCCGCCAATTGATGCGCGTGATGAGCCGCGAAATCCGCGACGACCAACAGATGATGTTGCTGCTGTCGAAAAAAACCGCCGACGAGCGCATCGCCACGTTTTTGGTCAACCTGTCGGCACGTTTCCGTGCCCGTGGGTTCTCGGCCAACCAGTTCCGCCTGAGCATGTCGCGCAACGAAATCGGCAATTACCTGGGCCTGGCGGTGGAAACCGTGTCCCGCGTGTTTACCCGTTTCCAGCAAAACGAACTGATTGCCGCCGAAGGCAAGGAAGTGCATATCCTCGACCCGATCCAGCTCTGCGCGCTGGCCGGGGGCTCGCTGGAAGTCTGAAGCGCACGCTTGCGGCCGCGCCAATCGGCAAGGCCGCAGGTATACTTCGAGTCCGTTTTCCGCTCCCAGGACTCTTCGACGATGACCTTCGATTCGTTCGACATCAAATCCCTGATCCGCCCCGTCATCGACTTCCCCAAGCCTGGGGTGATCTTTCGTGACATTACCCCGCTGTTCCAATCGCCCCGCGCCCTGCGCCTGGTGGCCGACAGCTTTGCCCAGCGTTATGTCGAGGCCGACTTTACCCACATCGGCGCGATGGATGCCCGTGGCTTCCTGATCGGTTCGATCATCGCCTACCAATTGAACAAACCACTGATCCTGTTCCGCAAACAGGGCAAGCTGCCCGCTGACGTGCTGGCCGAGGGTTACCAGACCGAATACGGCGAAGCCTTTCTCGAAGTACACGCCGACAGCCTGTGTGACGGCGACTCGGTGCTGATGTTCGATGACCTGATCGCCACAGGCGGCACCTTGATTGCCGCGGCGAACCTGGTGCGACGTATGGGCGCGAAGATCTTCGAAGCGGCGGCGATCATTGATCTGCCTGAGCTGGGTGGTTCGCAACGCCTGCAGGATATGGGCATTCCGACGTTTTGCCTGACGCAGTTTGGGTTGACCGAAGTTTAAAAGTTGCCTGGGCCGGCGCTATCGCAGGCAAGCCAGCTCCCACATTTTGATTTGCAAACACAGTCAAAGGTGGGAGCTGGCTCGCCTGCGATAGCGCCTGAAAGAACACCACTAATCACAACCCCATCTGCTTGCTGATGATCTCGTTCATCACCTCACGCGTGCCCCCGCCAATCGACAGAATGCGGTTATCCCGATACAGCCGTTCCACCAGGCTGCCACGCATATACCCCTGCCCACCCAGTATCTGCACCGCGTCATAGGTCACCCGATCCGCGGTATCAGTGGCCAGGTTCTTGGCCATGGAAATCTCCTTGATCACACTCTTGCCGGCCGCCATCTTCGCCGCCTGGCGGTAGGTGAACTCGCAGGAGACTTCCACTGCGGTGGCCATTTCCGCCAGCCGATGCTTGAGCACCTGGAATTTGCCGATAGGTTTGCCGAAGGCTTCGCGCTGGCTCGCCCACTTGAGGCTTTCTTCAAGGGCGAGCTGCGCGGTCATGTTCGCCATCAGCGCCAGCGCCAGGCGCTCGCTCTGGAAATTGCCCATGATGCAGGCAAAGCCCATGTTCTCGACGCCGATCAAGTTGCCTACCGGCACGCGGCAATCGTCGAAGAACAACTCAGCCGTGTCCGACGCCCACCAGCCCATTTTCTTCAACGGTTGGCCGACTGTGAAACCTGGCGTGTGCTTTTCGATCAGCAACAGGCTGATGCCGCCGAAGCCCGGCCCGCCGGTGCGTACGGCTACCGTATAGAAGTCGGCGCGGATGCCGCTGGTGATAAACGTTTTGCTGCCGCTGACGCGGTAACAGTCGCCATCGCGAATGGCGCGGGTTTGCAGGTTGGCTACATCGGAGCCGCCACCGGGCTCGGTGACGGCCAGGGCGATGATCTTCTCACCGGTCAGCACTTGAGGCGCAACGCGCTCACGCACCTCGGGGCGCGCCCATTTGACTACCGGCGGCAAGCCGATATCCAGCGAACCCAGGCCCGCGACCACGCCACCCGAACCGCAACGCATCAACTCTTCGCTGGCGGCGACCTTGGCGAACAGGTCGCCTTCATGGCTGCCGCCCAGGCTTTCGGGGTAGCCGATGCCCAGGATCCCCGCCGCGCCCGCCTTGAGGTACAGCTCACGAGGAAAGCTCTCGCCCTCCTCCCATTGCTCGATGTCCGGCAACATCTCGCGCTCGACGAAACGGCGCACGCTGTCGCGGACCAATTGGTGGCTGGGGTCGAAGTAGTCCTGATAGGCAGACATCGGCAAGCTCCACGGTGAGGTGGAGAGAACTTACCAAGCGCTTGCTTGGTTATCAAGATATCCCTGACAACACAAAACCACTGTGGGAGCTGGCTTGCCTGCGATAGCGGAGTGTCAGGCGACATCAATGTCACTGATCCACCGTTATCGCAGGCAAGCCAGCTCCCACATTTTAGAGCGCGATCGGCTTGCGACCGGCGAACGAATGCGCCAACGTGCCGCCATCCACCAATTCCAGCTCGCCACCCAACGGCACGCCATGGGCGATACGCGAGGTGATCAAGCCTTTGTTGGTCAGCAATTGGGCGATGTAATGCGCCGTCGCCTCGCCTTCCACCGTCGGGTTGGTTGCCAGGATCACCTCGGTAAACGTGCCCTGCTCTTCAATGCGCGTCACCAGTTGCGGAATGCCAATGGCTTCCGGCCCCAGGCCGTCCAGCGGCGAAAGATGCCCCTTGAGCACAAAGTAGCGCCCGCGATAGCCGGTCTGCTCGACGGCGTACACGTCCATCGGCCCTTCAACGACGCACAGTAAAGTGTCGTCGCGACGTGGGTCGGCGCATTGCGGGCACAGGTCTTCTTCGGTCAGGGTGCGGCACTGGCGGCAGTGGCCCACGCCGGTCATGGCCTGGCTCAAGGCCTGGGCCAACCGCGTGCCGCCGCTGCGATCACGCTCCAGCAGTTGCAGCGCCATACGCTGGGCGGTTTTCTGGCCCACACCCGGCAAAGTGCGCAGGGCGTCGATCAGTTGGCGAATCAGGGGGCTGAAGCTCATGGGCGAAGGGTCCGACAAAACAACGAGACGCGGTTTATACCCGCGCCTCGGATTAGCGTCAAATGCTCAATCCTGTGCGACGCGCACCACCAACTTGCCGAAGTTGCGCCCCTCGAGCAAACCGATAAAGGCTTCGGGTGCCTGTTCCAGGCCATCGACCACGTCTTCGCGGAACTTGATCTTGCCGTCGCGCACCCACGGCGCCATGGCGCTGAGGAATTCGGGCTGGCGATCGCCATAATCGTCGAACACGATAAAACCCTGGATGCGCACGCGCTTGGTCAACAAGGTACGTTGCAGTGCCGGCAGCCGATCAGGACCGCTGGGGGCTTCATGGGCGTTGTAACCGGCGATCAGGCCGCACAGCGGAATGCGTGCCTTGGGGTTGAGCAGCGGCAGCACGGCGTCGAAGACTTTGCCGCCGACGTTTTCAAAGTAGATATCCACGCCTTTGAAACAGGCCAACGCCAGCTCATGGGCAAAATCGGCGCTCTTGTGGTCGATACAGGCGTCAAAGCCCAGCTCATCGACCACGTAGCGGCACTTGTCCGCGCCGCCGGCAATACCCACCACGCGCAAACCCTTGAGCTTGGCCACCTGCCCGACCACCGAACCCACCGCGCCGGAGGCAGCCGCCACCACCAGGGTTTCGCCGGCCTTGGGCTGGCCGATATCCATCAGGCCCATGTACGCGGTCATGCCAGGCATACCCAATACACCCAGCGCCATCGAGGGGCTGGCCAGGCCTTTGGGCAGCGGGATCAGTTTGTTTCCGTCTGAGATGCTATGGCTCTGCCAGCCGGTGGAACCCACCACAAGATCACCCGCTGCGAATTTCGGGTTACGCGATTGCTCGATACGGCTGACAGCACCACCGGTCATCACTTCGTCGATTTCCACCGGAGCTGCGTAGGACGGCGCGTCACTCATGCGCCCACGCATGTAGGGATCGAGGGACAGGTACAGGGTTTTGAGCAGCACCTGGCCATCTGCCAATTCCGGCAGGTTCACGCGTTCCAGGCGAAAGTTTTCCGGTGTCGGCGCGCCTTGCGGGCGCGAGACCAGGACAATGCGCTGGTTAAGAATGGGTTCTTGAGGCATGAGGGGCTCCTTTAACGAATCTTTCGGTATAGGGTGCAGACCCTGCTTGCCATGCCAGGGTTCGATCGGATTAGCACAAACAAAAATGCCAGGCGCGATGCCTGGCATTTGAGTCTAGCTAACGCTGCACGATCAAAACGGCAGTTTCATGCCCGGCGGCAGTTGCATGCCAGCGGTCACGCCACCCATTTTTTCCTGGCTGTTGGCTTCGATCTTGCGCACGGCGTCGTTGACGGCCGCGGCGAACAGCGCTTCGAGCATTTCCAGGTCATCTTCGCCGACGCCAGGCAATACGCTTGGGTCGATGCTCACGCGCTTGATGTCGTGACGACCGGTCATCACCACGCTGACCATATCGCCACCGGCTTTACCGGTGACTTCGGCGTTGGCCAGTTCTTCCTGCATCTTGGCCATCTTTTCCTGCATCTGCTGCGCCTGCTTCATCAGGCCGGCCATGCCACCTTTCATCATGGGAATCACCTCAAAGTACGTGGATCAATCAATTAGTAGCCCGGTTTTATGACGCTTGGGGCACCGGGGCTTCGACAGGTTCAATAGTATCGTGACGCACCACCGCACCGAACTGTTGCATCAACTGTTGGATGAGCGGATCGCCATGGATCGAGTCTTCGGCCTCACGCTGACGGTTGATGCGCTTACGGGTCGCCGCCTGGGCCGGGGTTTCCTGCTCAGGCTTGATCAGTTCGATGGCGATGGTCAACGTGCGTTCATGGTACTGGTTGAGCGCATCGTTGAGTCGGCGTTGCTGAGTGGCGTTGAACAAGGCGCTGTGGGCCGGGTCCAGGTGCAACAGCCAGTGGTCGCCCTCGATGGAGATCAAGGTGCAGTTGGCGGCGATGCTGCCGGTCATGCCGGAGATCGGCAATTTCGGAAACAACTCCAACCATTGCAACGCCAGGCCAGTGGCCGGGGCCGCAGCGGGTTCCGCTTCGGGCTCGGGGGCCGGTTCGGCGGTGTGCTCGCTGGCCAGGTCGTCCAGGTAGCTGTAGGCCGAATCCATGTCCGGCTCGATGTAATCTTCGTCCAGCGGCGGCTCGTCATCGAGGTCGATACCCGGCGTAGCGGCGTCCACCTGCGCAACGGTCGGCTCGGGGACCGGCGCCGACACCCATTCCGGCGCGTCCGGCACCGCACTGTCCGGAGTCGGCGTGGGCATCGGCGTCAGCTCGGGCTGCTCGCCGGTGGTTTCCAGCACGGGCTCCACAGCAGGCACTTGCTCGACTTCAGGTTCAGGCTCAGGTTCAGCTTCTGCGTCGACCGGATCGTTCCAAGGCAGGTCAACCACCGGCGCGGGAGCAGGTTCAGGCTCAACCACGGGCGCAGGTTCGACCACCGGCGCGGCAACCGCAGGCTCGGGTGCTGGCGCAGGTGCAGGCGGCGCAGGTTCAGGTGCAGCAACTACTGGCGCGACTACCGCCGCGCCAGCCACTGGTTTGGCGGAATCAACTGTGGCCTGGCTGATCCCCACTGGCTTTAGCGGCTGTCTCGGTGCGTCCGCCGAGTCGGCGGGCCGGAAGGCCAGCATCCGCAGCAAGACCATTTCAAAGCCGCCACGCGGGTCTGGCGCCAAGGGCAAATCGCGGCGGCCGATCAGGCCCATCTGGTAGTAGAACTGTACATCTTCGGCTGGCAACGCCTGGGCCAGCGCCAATACGCGGTCGCGGTCGCCATGGCCGTTGTCGACACCTTCGGGCAACGCCTGGGCGATGGCCACGCGGTGCAGCACATTGAGGATTTCCGAGAGTACGCCGTTCCAGTCCGGGCCTTGCTCCGACAAGTGGCGCACGGCTTCGAGCAACGCCTTGGCGTCACCTTCGATCAGCGCGTGCAACACGTCGAACACCTGGCCGTGGTCCAGCGTGCCGAGCATGGCGCGTACATCCGCGGCCATGACCTTGCCTTCACCGAAGGCGATGGCCTGGTCGGTGAGGCTCATGGCGTCACGCATCGAACCATCGGCGGCGCGGCCGAGCAGCCACAACGCGTCGTCTTCGAACGGCACGTTCTCGACGCCGAGCACATGGGTCAAATGCTCGACCACGCGCTCGGGCGTCATGTTTTTCAGGGAGAACTGCAGGCACCGCGACAAAATCGTTGCAGGAAGTTTCTGCGGGTCGGTGGTGGCAAGGATGAACTTAACGTAGGGCGGCGGCTCTTCCAGGGTTTTCAACAGGGCGTTGAAGGAATGGCTGGAGAGCATGTGCACTTCGTCGATCAGGTAGACCTTGAAGCGCCCACGGCTCGGCGCGTACTGCACGTTGTCGAGCAGCTCGCGGGTGTCTTCGACCTTGGTGCGGCTCGCGGCATCGATCTCGATCAGGTCGACAAAACGCCCTTCGTCGATCTCGCGGCATACCGAACAGGTGCCACAAGGCGTCGACGTGATGCCGGTTTCACAGTTCAGGCACTTGGCAATAATGCGCGCGATAGTGGTCTTGCCGACCCCGCGAGTACCGGTGAACAGGTAGGCGTGGTGCAGCCGTTGGCTGTCCAAGGCATTGATCAGAGCCTTGAGCACATGGGTCTGGCCGACCATTTCGCGGAACGAGCGCGGGCGCCATTTACGTGCAAGAACCTGATAACTCATCGAAAACCGTCGCAACTGGGAAGCGGAAGCCGGTAATGCTAGCGGAGCAAGGGGGAAATTGCATCCGGCACGCTCGTCTAATCTGACTAAGCTTGCCTGACTGGCCCCACAAAGGCCTGAACCCGGAGAGTGTATGCGTGTAGTCCTGGGCGCTTTATGGATGATTTCCGTTGCTTGCCTGGCGGCGCCCGCACCGTTGCGTTTTTCGGTTTCCGACAGCTGGGCAATGCCCATGGCACAGATAGAGGGTGACCAGCCCACACAGGGCATTCTGTATGACTTGATGTTGAGCCTGGCCACCCAGGTCGGGCGGCCAGCCGAGTTCCACGTGCTGGCCCGGGCGCGACTCGCCGGTGCCATGGCACGCGCAGAGGTCGATGTGCGCTGCTATGTCGCCCAGGAATGGCTCGGCGAATTGTCCGGCGACTACAGCTGGAGCGTACCCTTGATGGTGCAGCGCAATGTGTTGGCCAGTGTCCACGCACCGCCCGTTCAGGTGGCCAGGTTGGCACCGCAGGCCATTGGCACGGTGCTCAACTACCGCTATGTCGTCCTCGAACCGCTGTTCGCCAGTGGCCAATTGACCCGCGACGATTCGCGCAGCGAGGAGTTGGTGCTGCACAAGCTGGTGGCCGCGCGTTTCGAATACGCCGTGATCAACGAATGGACCCTGGACCGTTTCAACCTGAAAGTGCCCCCAAGCCTGCGGCTGCACAACGTCGCGGTGATCGACGAACAAAACCTGGGCTGCATCGTGCGCAATGACCCGAGCGTGCCGGTGCAACGGATCTTGCGCACGCTGCTGCGGATGAAAATGTCGGGCGAGATCGATGACCTGATCAAACTGTACACCGGGGAGAACGCGCGACCGCTGCGCACTCCTGACAAGAACGCTCCTGACAAGAACTGACAGGGCCGTCCCCTAGACTGGGCTCACTTAACCGCCCGTAATCAAGGAGCCTGCATGCACACCGTCGCCCATTACTTCCTGCTCTACGTCGACAGCCCGGCCACCAGCGCCAACTTCTATAGCCGCCTGCTGGGCAAGCCGCCGGTGGAGCTGAACCCGACGTTCGCCCTGTTCATTCTCGACAACGGCGTCAAGCTGGGGCTGTGGTCGCGTCACACCGTAGAACCTGCGGCTCACTTTACCGGCGGAGGCGGTGAGGTAGGTTTTTCGCTGGCGGACCCAGCCGCCGTAGACGCCCTTTACGCTCAATGGGTAGAGCGCGGCGCGACCATCATTCAGTCACCGACCCACCTTGACTTCGGCTACACCTTTGTCGCCGAGGACCTCGACGGCCACCGCCTGCGCGCGTTCAGCCTGAGCGATTGAGCGCCAGCGCCCTTCAAGGCTGATGGCGGCGACACTGGCCAGCACGATCACCGCGCCCAATATCACTTGCAGGGCAATGTGCTCGCCCAGCAGCGTCGCCGCCATCAGCATGGCCACCGGCGGAATCAGGTACATCGCCACCGAGGCGCGGCTGACGTCCACGTGCTTGAGCACATAGCCCCAGGCCAGGTAGGCCAGGGCGCTGGGGAAAATCCCCAATACCAGCACCGACAGATTCTCCGGCATTGGCGCCTGGGCCACCGCAGCCGGCAAGCCCGGCAGGTTCACGCACAGCATCAAGGTGCCCGCCCACACCATGTAACACGCCATGGTCAGCGGGCTGTAGCGATGGGCGTAGTGTTTCTGGATGACGAAATACACGCTCCACGACACGGCTGCCAGCAAGATCAGCAAGCCGCGCGGGTCGATATCACCGACGCCATGATCACCCCAGATCACCACCAGCACACCCAGCAAGCCGAGCAAGACGCAGCCCCAACGCCAGAGGCTGACCCGTTCCTTCAAACAGAAAAACGCGATCACCACACTGAACAGCGGCACCGACTGTGCCAGTACACTCGATGCCGCCGCCGTCACCCACTGTTGCCCGTAGTTGAGGCTGGTGTGGTGCAGGAACACGCCGAAAAAACCCAACACCAGCAACCACGGCAGATCCCGCACACGCGGGCAGCCGATGCCTACCGCCAGGGCGATGCCGCCCATGAACACCGAGGCGATCAGAAACCTCAGCAACGCCAACTGGCCAGGGCTGTAGCTGTGCAGCCCCATGTGCACGCCAATCGGCGAATAGGCCCAACAGAGAATCACGCCAGCGATGACTAGCGTAAGCTTTACGGGTGACGGGGCATTCATCGACGGCATCCAGATACTGAGAAGGAATACCGTCAGTCTTGAGCCGCGCAAGGCGCAGGACAATTAAGCGTTTCTGACTTCTGAAATCATTGGAACTGAGCAATGGAACTGGCCCAACTGAAAATGGTGCGCGCCGTGGCACAAACCGGCAGCGTGGCCCAGGCCGCGCTGCAACTGCACTGCGTGCCGTCCAACATCACCACGCGCATCAAGCAGCTGGAAAGCGAGTTGGGCACACCGCTGTTTATTCGCGCAGGCCGTGGGTTGGCCATCAGTGCCGCCGGGGAAATCTTCCTCGATTACTGCGAGCGCATCCTGGCCCTGGTGGATGAGTCCAAACGCGCAGTGGATGCCAACGCCATCCCGCGCGGCACGCTGCGCATCGGTGCGGTGGAATCCAGCGCCAGCGGCCGCCTGCCGCCGCTGCTGGCCGAATACCACCGGCGCTACCCGGACGTCAGCCTGGAACTGGTCACCGGCGCCTGGGCGCAACTGCTCGACGACCTGCAACACCATCGCCTCGATGTGGCGCTGGTGGCCTCGGGCGGCAAGCGCGCCAAGCTCGAACACAGTGTGGTCTACAGCGAACGCCTGGTGCTGATCGCCAGCGCCTCCAGCGCGCCGATCAACAGTGCCGAAGACTTGGCAGGCCGCACCTTGCTGGTGTGGCCGCCCGGTTGTCCGTATCGCGCGGCGCTGGAGAACTGGATCAAACCGCACGCCTTCAAACCAAGCATCGCCAGCTATGCCAGTTGGGGCACCATCATTGGTTGCGTCAGTGCAGGGATTGGCGTGGCGTTGGCGCCGGAAGGCATCCTGGCCCGCTACGAGCAGGCCAATCAACTGGCCTCCTACCGGTTCGAGGAGTTGCAGGCCGTGGACAACCTGCTGTTCTGGCACAAAGACACCCAGCGCCACCTGGCGCGGGATGCGTTTGCCGGGCTGCTGCGGGAGACGTTTGGCTAGTTGGCTTGCGGCGCCGCCAAGCGTGCGTACTGGTCCTGGCTGATCCAACCGGTGTAGGTATGCTCTTTGGCATTGGTGAACTCGACCTTGGCCCAGCCGTCCTTGAACGCCAGCACGCCGACCACATCGTCCTTGACGATATACGCGCGTTTGGCCGCTTCAGCGCCTGGTTTTTTCAGCAGGTAAGCCTTGTCGGCCGTCACGGTCACCAGGCCGATCCATTGCTTGCTGGCCGTTTGGGCCAGGTCCAGGCCGGTGGCTATTTCCGGCATCAGCACGCTGATGCAACCGGGATGCTCGCGCCCCTGCTCCACCGTCAAAGTCACGCCGTCGGAGGACGCTGCGACGCTGCCAGGGTAGGCCTTGTCTAGCCAGGTGGTGAGCGCTTCAGGCTGGCCTTGCAGGTAAAACGTGCAGCTGCGGGTCACACCCTCGCCCAGTTCTTCTGCGTAGTAGCCTTCGACCTGATGCTCAGGGGTGACCGCCAGCATCAATCCCTCGTATTTACCAGAATGCAGCTCAGCGGCACCTGCCAACGCGGGCACCAAGGCGCACAACGACAACACACTCATCGCTAGAAAACGGCTCATCTTATTTCTTCCCTTCCAATGCTTCGTAGGCCTTTTTGATACGGCTGTCGTAGTCACCGTAATCCTTGCCGTTATAGTTACGCGCCATGGCCACGTAGTCTTTTTCTTTCATGGCCTTGATCAGGGCCGGGCTCTGGCTGCAAAAACCAATAAACGCTTTTAATTGGTTACCGGCATTGACCTTCAGGGCGGCAGCAAATTCAAACACCGTCTTGTAACCGCAGGAGGTGTAGTTGAACCCCATTATTTGAAACATGCCCCAGGACGCCGACATCAATGCCGCCTCCTGGTCCAGCGCAAACGCTGTGGCCATGGTCTCCCAGGCTTTGGTCTGGTCCTTGTTATTGACCTGCCACTGCGGCCCGGCCTTTCTCACGTAGATATAAGACAGCAGCGGGTGCGCCTGATCGTAGATGTGCTTGGTGTACTTGCGAAACAAGTGGCCTTCAAAGGCAATCACCGGCAACTTGGCCGGCCCGAACCCGGAACGCCCGCCGGATTCGACCGTGGCGAAAGCCTTGATGATATTCACCGAAATGCCGCTGCCCAACTGGGTGGCAGCGCTTTGAAAGTCGGTATCGGTCAGCGTCATGCCACCATCACACGTGGCCTGGAGTATCAACTGGCGGTTACGCCGCTCGGCCTCGATAGTCGCGCGCATGCGCTCCAGGTACACATTGACCGTGGCCTGTACCGCATCGCCGCCGTTATTGCCAAACGCGTTGAGAAAGCTCGGAATGCGCATCGTCGGAAACGCCTTCACCGGCACTTTGACCGCCTCTTCTATCAGGCTATTGAAGGTTCGACCGGTCGGGTCGATCACGCCATCAGGATGCGCATACTTGAGGTGCCGGAACTGATACTGGCTGATGCACTGCACCAATTGCCCATCGCACTTACCGTTTTCGACCAGCGCAAAACCCATCTTGGGAATGATCAGATTAAATAGATACTGGATGCACTGAACATCGGCGGGCAAGTTGCGCGCTTTACCCGGCGCGCCCACTGAAGCACTGATAAGACGGGGCAACCCTTGCAGGCTTTTCATCATGGACATCCTTGTTAGTTCAAGAAGTGATAGCACTTCAATATCAGCACCGCACACCTGTCATAACTTGAAACAAGTGGCTGGCGGAAACTAACAAGATGATTTTGGGTTGTCCAGTGGGCCACCTCAACGATGTGAGGCAGCCAGCAGGTGCGGCTATTTTTTCCGTTCCAGCGCCTCGAAGGCTTTTTGGATACGCCTGTCGTAGTCGCCATAGCTTGAGCCATTGTAATTGCGCGCCATGCCGGCAAAGTCCTTGCTTTTCATCGCTCTGAGCAAGGCCGGATTCTTGCGGCAAAAGCCGCAGAACGCCATCAATTGCTGGCCGGCGTTAAGCTTCAGTGCAGCCACAAACTCGAACACGTTCTTGTAGCCACAGGCAGCAAAATTAAAGCCCATGACCTGGAACATACCGTAGGACGCCGACATCAGCGCTGCTGCCTGGTCCAACGTATAAGCATCGACCAGAGTCCGCCACGCAATCGCCTGGGTTTTATTGTTGGCTTTCCATTGCGGGCCAGCATTGACCAAAAAGGGGTAGGACAAAAAAGGGTAGGTCCTGTCGTACTTATGTTGAGTGTACTTGCGAAAGATATGGCCCTCGAAGGCGATAACCGGCATGTTGGACGGCCCGAACCCGGATCGCCCACCAGACTCAACGGCGGCGAACGCCTTGATCAGGTTCACCGAAATACCGTTGCCCAGCGTTGCAGCCGCGCGCTGAAAATCAGCCTCGGTCAGGGCGATTTGACCGTCACAGGTGGGCCTGGTGACTAACGACTGGTCGGGAAGAACAACGGCATTGGCTTTGCCTGCATCGTCGACCAGGCTATTGAACGTCCGACCGCCCGGGTCAATCACCCCATCAGGTTTGCTGACCTTGAGACGATTCGCCTGATAGTCGCTGATGCGCCGCAACAACAGCGGGCCGCACTTTCCGTCCTCCACAAGGCGCGAAGCGGATTCTGGCGTGATCAGATTAAACAGATGCTGAATAAAGCGAACATCAGCAAGCACATTCTGCGCCTTGCCTGGGGCGCCGACTGAAGCACTGAGCGTTCTGGGTAAAACGGGAAGGCTGGGCATGGCAATCATCCTTGTTGATCAAAGGAGTGCCATCACTTCTTTACTACTCCAGCACAGGGTCGCTTACAAGAATGACGCTAGCAGGCCGCTGAAAGTTTTCCAGCACAACGCCGTCATCGCTGCGCAAAAAATGGCAGATGGGCGATTAAAACAATGTTTGATTTGAAACAGGAAGGGTAGAAACAAAGGAGAGCGTTATGGAGGCAACCCCACCAGCCACACCCCGGCACACAATGTTCCCGCTGTGGCTGCTGCCTTCCGGCTCTGACCAGGTTCACGGGTAATCGTTGCGGGGGGACCGATGGGGTCACCATAACGACGCTGGCCTCTCGGCAAGCCGCGCCATTGTACCGATCTCATCGGAACTTACAACCGTTGTTCCGGATTAAAAATATGAAGGGGCTCAAGCACTTGTCCACAACCTCGATAACCTGCCAGAACCTTGTGGGAGCCGGGCTTGCCCGCGATTGCGGTGCATCAGTTGGGGCATTCACTGGATGATGCACCGTAATCGCAGGCAAGCCAGCTCCCACATAGGGGCGGATTACTGTGCTTGTACGACTTCGTCGGCCCTGCCGCCCTCCTCCTGAATCACCAAGTGAATGAAGTGCAGCTTGGCGATCACGGCCGGCGGCAACACAAAGGGGTAGAAATCGGGCTGGCCCATGCTGCGCGACAGTTCGTTGAGCATGCCGGCCAGTTCGATCCAGGCGTTGACGAACGACAGGAAGGCCGGGCCGCCAGGGTGTTCGGGGTCGTAGAGCGTGGTCAACGGGAAGGGTTGGTAATCCAGGTCCATCTCGCGGGCACTCATGCCAAAGCCCAGTGCGGTGTCGACGGCGTCCATCATGTGCAGGTAGTGAGCCCAGGTTTCGGCCCAGTCTTCCCAGGGGTGCATGGTCGCGTAGGCGCTGACACAGGTTTGCTGCCAGTCGGCGCGCGGGCCGTTCTGGTAGTGCTGCTCGAGTGCCTCGGCGTAACTGGCGCGTTCGTCGCCGAACAGGCTACGAAACGATTCAAGCCAATGGCTGTTGGCAATCAGCCGATCCCAATAGTAGTGGCCGACTTCGTGGCGAAAGTGGCCGAGCAACGTGCGATACGGCTCGCGCATTTGCACACGGACTTTCTCGCGATGGGCGTCGTCCGCTTCCTTGATATCGAGGGTGATCAGGCCGTTGGCGTGGCCGGTGGTGGGTGCGTTGCCTTCAAGGTCAATGCCGACGAAATCGAAGGCCAGGCCGCTGTTCTCGTCAACACTTTTGGGCACCACTTGCAGGCCCAGGCTGATCAGTTGCGCCACCAACCGGCGCTTGGCGGTTTCGACTTTGCGCCAGCGTTCGGGGTTTTCCGGCACCGATAAGTCGGGAATGGTGCGGTTCAGGCTGCACGCCACGCACAGCGTTGCGGTGCTGTGGGCAGGAATCAGCCAGTTGCAGGCGGCCGGGGTGTCGAGGTTGGCGCAGCGGCGGAAGGTGCCGGCGTCAAGGTTATCGTCCTGTAGCCATGTGCCATCGACCGGGCCGGGCTGTAGCGACGACAGCCGGCTGTGCTGGGGCTGATAGCCCAACAGCGCAGAACAGACCAGGCACTGGCTGTTGCGAAAGAACAGCGACTGGCCGCACCGGCACTGCCACACCTTGCTGCTGCGCGAGGATCCGGCCATGAACGGTGCGGCGATGCGCGTGCTGAGTTGCTCGAAGTAGCGGAACATGGCGATCTCTCCCTGGGTGACCAAGACTAGATCATTTACCGTGAAAGATCGTTCCCACGCTCTGCGTGGGAATGCCTGCGGTGACGCTCTGCGTCACGAGGTTCAAGAGCCGACGCAGAGCGTCCAGGGCTGCATTCCCACGCGGAGCGTGGGAACGATCGTCAGACGCTGATGTTGTGTTTGGCCAGGAAAGCGACGAAGGCCTCTTCGTCCAGCACCTTGAGGCCCAGCTCGGTGGCCTTGGCCAGCTTGGAACCCGCGCCCGGCCCGGCAACCACGCAGTGAGTCTTGGCCGAGACGGAACCTGCCACCTTGGCGCCCAGGCTTTCGAGCTTGTCCTTGGCCACATCACGGCTCATCAGCTCAAGAGAGCCGGTCAGCACCCAGGTATGCCCCGCTTCCGGCAAGCCCTCGACGACCTTCTTCTCGCTCTGCCAGTGCATACCGAAGTCCTTGAGCTGCTGCTCGATGGCCAGGGCACGGTGGGCATTGTCCGGGTTATCAAAAAACTCGCGCACCGCCTTGGCCTGCTTCTCGGGCAACGCCTGGCGCATATCCAGCCAGTCGGCCTTGATTACGCCTTCGAGGCTTACGAACTTGTCGGCCAGTTTTTGCGCGGCGCCAGGCCCTACGCTGGGCACGTGCAGCTTGTCGAGCAGGCCGCCGAGGGTGGTGCTGGCGGCAAACTCGGCGCTCAGGTCGCCCTGATCCTGCAACTGCAGGCCGCATTCATCCGGCGACAGCAGCGCGCCAATCACCTCCTGGTTATGGCTGTCTTCAAAGAAGCTGTGAATCTCGTGGGCGACTTCAAGGCCCACGTCCGGCAAGTACGTCAGCACTTCCGGCAAGGCCTGCTGCACGCGCTCCAGGGACGCCAGCGAGCGCGCGAGCACCTTGGCCGTCTCTTCGCCCACGTCCGGAATGCCCAAGGCGTAGAT
Source organism: Pseudomonas sp. B19125 (assembly GCF_044218855.1). Taxonomy (NCBI): domain Bacteria; kingdom Pseudomonadati; phylum Pseudomonadota; class Gammaproteobacteria; order Pseudomonadales; family Pseudomonadaceae; genus Pseudomonas; species Pseudomonas sp. B19125. The sequence continues at coordinate 2,148,355 of NZ_CP162589.1, read as the reverse complement.
AAACCGCGCCAGGGTTGGAGTCTTGCTGTTTTCGATGGCGGCAATCAGCTTCTTGCTGGAAATATCGGCAAAGCCTTCCAGGTCGATGATCTGCTCGTATTTGAGCTTGTAGAGGTCAGCCGGCGAGCCGATAAGCTTTTCATCCACCAACTGCTCGATGGTTTTGTCGCCCAGGCCGTCAATGTCCATGGCGCGGCGCGACACAAAATGGATGATCGCCTGCTTGAGCTGCGCGCCACAGGCCAGGCGCCCGACGCAGCGGTAAACCGCGCCTTCGCTGACGGTTTCCTTGCCCTTGCTGCGCTTGACCAGTTGCGTGCGCTCCACATGGGAGCCGCACACCGGGCAGCTTTGCGGAATGTGCACGGCGCGGGCGTTTTCCGGGCGGCGTTCGGTGACCACCGAGACGACTTGCGGGATCACATCACCGGCACGGCGAATGATCACAGTGTCGCCGATCATCAAGCCCAGGCGCGCCACTTCATCCATATTGTGCAAGGTTGCGTTGGACACCGTCACACCCGCGACCTTGACCGGCTTCAAGCGCGCCACCGGCGTTACAGCACCGGTGCGGCCGACCTGGAATTCCACATCGAGCAGCTCGGTCAGCTCTTCCATGGCCGGGAATTTATGCGCGATGGCCCAGCGTGGTTCGCGGGCGCGGAAGCCCAGCTCACGCTGGGAAGCAATGTTGTTGACCTTGAACACCACGCCGTCAATCTCATACGGCAGGCTGTTACGCCGCTCGCCGATATCGCGGTAGTACGCCAGGCAATCCTGAATGCCCTTGGCCAGCTTCAGCTCATGGCTGATGGGCATGCCCCACTTCTGCAGTTGCTGCAGGTTACCGATATGGGTGTCACTGATGTCGGTAGTCACGCCGTAGCAGCAAAACTCCAGCGGGCGGCTGGCGGTGATCTTCGAGTCCAGCTGGCGCAAGCTGCCCGCAGCGGCATTACGCGGGTTGGCGAAGGTCTTGCCGCCCACTTCCAGTTGCGAGGCATTAAGGCGCTCGAAGCCAGCCTTGGACATGAACACTTCGCCGCGCACTTCCAGGGTCGCCGGCCAGCCGCTGCCGTGCAGTTTCAACGGGATATTGCGCACGGTGCGCACATTGACGCTGATGTCTTCGCCGGTGGTGCCATCGCCACGCGTGGCGCCGCGCACCAGCTCGCCATCCTGATACAGCAGGCTGACCGCCAGGCCGTCCAGCTTGGGCTCGCAGCTGTATTCCACCGCTGCGCCGCCGCCAAACAGATCGCCCACCGGCAGGTCGAGACCTTCGGTCACCCGGCGATCAAATTCGAGCATGGTGGTTTCATCGAAGGCGTTGCCTAGGCTGAGCATCGGAATCTCGTGCTTGACCTGAGTGAACGCCGACAGCGCCGCACTGCCAACCCGCTGCGTCGGCGAATCACGCGTCACCAAATCCGGGTGCTCGGCTTCCAGAGCCTTTAGCTCATGGAATAACCGGTCGTACTCGGCGTCCGGAATGCTCGGCTCGTCGAGGACGTGGTAGCGGTAATTGTGCTGATCCAGTTCAGCGCGCAGTTCGAGAATGCGGGTGTGGGCGGCGGTCATGGGTGTTCTCTCATAAAGCAAAAGAGCAGCCGAAGCTGCTCAATATGTTAGTGCACGGATTCTACAGGCAACGCTTAAGATCGAACCTCAGCGTTTCTGTGTCAGGGCGCGACGCTCGAACTCGACGATGCGCTGACGGTAATGCTCGATGGTCTGGGCAGTGAGCACGCTGCGTTGGTCGTCCTTGAGCTCGCCGTTGAGCTCTTGGGACAGTTTGCGCGCAGCAGCCACCATCACGTCGAACGCTTGTTTCGGGTGACGCGGGCCTGGCAAACCGAGGAAGAAGCTCACCGCCGGGGTGCTGAACAAGTCGATATCGTCCAGATCGAAAGTGCCCGGCTTGACCGCGTTGGCCATGGAGAACAGCACTTCGCCGTTACCGGCCATGCTTTCGTGGCGGTGGAAAATATCCATCTCGCCAAAGCGCAGGCCGCTTTCGAGGATATTCTGCAAGAGTGCCGGGCCTTTGAAGCCGGCGGCGTCACGGCAGATCACGCTGATCACCAAGACTTCTTCGGCAGCTGGCTGGTCGTTGACCGATTGGCGCGGCGCACTGGATGCCTTGCCGATATTTTCATCCGGGAAATCGTCGTCGCGGCTGCTGAAGCTCGGGCCTTCGTCGACGTCGAGGTTCAGGTCGCCCTGATGCGGCTCGGCGACGGCGGCACTGGCGCGCTTGCCACGCTTGGACGACGGCTCGCGGGCTTCACGCACCGGCGCACTCATCGACGGCAAGTCATGCTCGTCCAGTTGTGGTTCTTTATGGTTATCCAGCACACGAGGCGGCCCCAGCAGCTCGGCGCTGCCGTCGTCGTCGGGCAAGTTGGACAGGTTACGGTCCAAACGGAATTTGAGCTTGCCCTTGCCACCGCGCATGCGGCGCCAGCCATCAAAAAGAATACCGGCAATGACAATAATGCCGATGACGATCAGCCACTCGCGCAGACCGATTTCCATGTAATCCCGTGCCTCTAATAAAAAATGCTGAAAAATAAGGGGTTTAGCAACGTCCAAACCGCTTTAAAACGTGGCGCCAACTCTATGTTCTGACTGACGTTTTGCCCACGCATACGAGGAATTGACAATAAACTAGCACGACCTTCGATAACTTTACACAGTTGGCGCGAAATGTATCGGTTTGCCATCTTTCGGCGACATGGGAGATCTCTTACGCAAGCCGCCAACTGTGAGCTACACACTGCAAGCTATAGCCTCACACACTTGCAGCTTGCAACTCGCCGCTAGGCGTCCACCATCGCCATCGCTTCTTCGACATCCACCGCCACCAACCGCGAACAACCCGGCTCATGCATCGTCACGCCCATCAACTGATCGGCCATTTCCATGGCGATCTTGTTGTGGGTGATATAGATGAACTGCACGGTCTGGGACATCTCTTTAACCAATCGAGCGTAGCGTCCAACGTTAGCGTCATCCAGCGGCGCGTCAACTTCGTCGAGCATGCAAAACGGCGCCGGGTTCAACTTGAAGATCGCAAATACCAGGGCCAATGCCGTGAGTGCCTTTTCGCCACCGGACAACAAATGGATGGTGCTGTTCTTCTTGCCCGGGGGCCGCGCCATAATCGTCACCCCTGTATCGAGTAGATCTTCGCCCGTCAGTTCCAAGTAGGCGCTGCCGCCACCGAAAACTTTCGGGAATAACGCCTGTAAACCGCCATTAATCTGATCAAAGGTATCTTTGAAGCGATTACGGGTTTCCTTGTCGATTTTGCGGATCACGTTCTCCAGAGTGTCCAGCGCTTCGACCAGGTCGGCGTCTTGAGCATCCAGATAACGTTTACGCTCGGACTGTTGCTGGTATTCGTCGATGGCCGCCAAGTTGATCGCGCCCAGGCGCTGGATACGCGCGGCGATGCGCTCAAGTTCTTCTTCAGCGTCTTTTTCATTGGCCTGGGCGGTCAATGTATTGAGCACGCCGTGCAAGTCATAGCCGTCTTCAAGCAACTGGTCTTGCAGGGTTTTGCGGCGCACGGTCAGGGCTTGCCATTCCATGCGTTGCTGTTCGAGTTGGCCGCGAATCAGCTGGGATTGCTGCTCGGCCTGGGTCCGGCGTTTCTCGGCGTCGCGCAGTTCGCGGTCGGCGTCTTCCAGGGCGATTTGCGCGGTCTTGAGTTCTTCATCAACGGTCATGCGCTTGTCGAGCAACTCTTCGAGCTTAAGGCGCAACTCTTCCAGCGGCGCCTCGCCCTCCTCCAGGTTGAGGCTCAGTTGCTCGCGCTTTTCGGTGAGGCGTTCGGACTGCATCTCCAAACGCTCAAGCGCCTGGCGCGTGGAGGTGTGCTGGGCCTGCAACGAGCCCAGGCGCACGGCCAATTGGTGGGCGTGATCCTTGTGCTGACGGGCTTCCTGGCGCACTCGATCGAGTCGCTCACGCAGGCTGTCGCGCTGGGCCAGCAGCAGTTCGCGCTGCTCGGTATCCAGCGCCATGCTGTCGAGGGCTTCCTGCAAGTGCAGGCGCGCTTCGCCGATCTGCTCGTGTTCGAGGGCGCGCTGCTCGCCCATCTCGGCCACTTCTTCGTCAAGGCGGGTGCGGCGCAGGGTCAGTTGCTCGGCCTTGGCCTTGCTCGCCGACAGTTGGGCTTTCAATTCGCCTTGCTGGCGCGCTTCGTCCTGCAAGAGGCGGCGCAGGTGTTCGCGGCCAGTCTCTTGTTGGCGCTGAGTGGCACGCAGGGTTTGCAGTTCGGTTTCCAGGCTTTCGAGGGTGGCCTCGCGTTCTTCGCGTTCGGCGCTCAGGTTGACGATTTCCTGGCCACGGGCCAATACGCCGCTCTCGGCCTCACTGGCGCGACGCACGCGCAGGAAGTGCCGGCCAACCCAGTAACCGTCTCGGCTGATCAGGCTTTCACCGGCGCCCAATTGGCCACGCTGGGACAAGGCTTGCTCCAATGATTCAACCGGTTTGACCTGGCCCAGCCACGGCGCCAGATCGATCGCGGCCTCAACCTTGTCGAGCAAACTGCCCGGCACTCGCGTGCCATCGACTGCGGGGCTGAGCAAACGCAAATCGCCCTGGGCAAAACCGGCCAGGTCGAAACCGCCAAAATCATCCACCAATACGGCTTGCAGGTCGGCGCCCAACACGGTCTCGACCGCCAATTCCCAACCCGCTTCAACTTTCAAGCCTTCGGCCAGGCGCGGACGCTCGGCCAGGTGCTGGTCACGCAGCCATTCGGCGGTGCCGGTGCCTGGGTCCAACGCTGCCTGCTGCAAGGCTTCAAGCGACGCCAGGCGCCCGTTCAGCCGCTGCAAATCGCCCTGGGCCTGCTGCTGGGCCTGGGTCGCCTGTTGCAGTTGCTGACGCAATTGCTCCAGGCGCTCCACTTGCTGTTCTTCGCTGGCCTCGAGTTCTTCCAGGGTCATTTCGCTTTCGGCCAGCTGTTCGCTCAACGCCATGATCGCCGCGTCTTCCGGGTCGGCGGCGAGCAACGCGCGCTCCTCCTGCATACGGCGCTGGCGCTCGGCCAGGCGCTCCATGCTGGTTTCCAGTTGCTGGATGCGCGATTGCTGCACCTCAGCCTGGCGGCGCGGCTCGGCGGATTGCAGGTTGAAAGCGTCCCACTGTTCCTGCCAGCCGTGCATGGTGGTTTCGGCTTCTTCCAGGGCGGCCGCGGCCTCTTCAGCGGCGGCGCTGGTGATTTCCTGCTCGGGCGTGAGCATGTCCAGCTCTTCGCCCAACGTCAGCAGCAACGTACGGTCGTGGCCCAGGTGCGACTCTGTTTCCAGCCGCGCGCGTTCGGCTTCTTTCAAATCGTCCTGCAACTGGCGCAGGCGCTGCTGGCCGTGCTGGATGCTCTGTTCGACCCGGGCAATATCGCCGCCTACCGAGTAGAACCGCCCCTGCACCAGATTGAAGCGCTCGGACAGGTCATGGTGACCGTCACGCAAGCGCTCGATGCTGGCGTCGGCATTACGCTGCTCGGCCACCAGCGCTTCGAAGCTGATTTCCTGGGTGCCGATGATCGCTTCGCGCTGGCCGACCTGATCATTCAGCGCCTGCCAGCGCAGGGCCGAGAGCTGCGCCTTGAGCTGGCGCTCTTCGCCCTTGTATTCCTGGTACTTCTCGGCGGCCTGGGCCTGACGGTGCAGGCGTTCGAGTTGACGCTCCAGCTCTTCACGCAGGTCGGTCAGGCGGGCGAGGTTTTCGTGGGTACGGCGGATACGGTTTTCGGTCTCGCGGCGGCGCTCCTTGTACTTGGAGATGCCGGCCGCTTCTTCGATAAAGTTACGCAGGTCTTCGGGCTTGGCTTCGATCAGCTTGGAGATCATGCCCTGCTCGATGATCGAGTAGCTGCGCGGGCCTAAGCCGGTGCCGAGGAAAATGTCGGTGATATCGCGTCGACGGCATTTGGTGCCGTTGAGGAAGTAACTGTTCTGGCTGTCACGCGTCACTTTGCGGCGAATCGAGATTTCCGCGTAGGCCGCGTATTCGCCGATCAAGGTGCCATCGGAGTTATCGAACACCAGTTCGATGCTGGCCTGGCTCACCGGCTTGCGGCTGGTGGAGCCGTTGAAGATGACGTCGGTCATCGACTCGCCACGCAGGTTTTTTGCCGAGCTCTCGCCCATCACCCAACGTACGGCGTCGATGATGTTCGACTTGCCGCAGCCATTGGGCCCGACCACCGCCGCCATGTTACTGGGGAAGTTCACCGTGGTCGGGTCGACGAAGGATTTGAACCCCGCCAGTTTGATGCACTTGAGCCGCACGTTTAGGCGCCCGCCAACGCAGCGATGACCAACGAGCTGCTGCGCTCGCAGTAGGCCGACAGTACCTGGCGGATCTGCGGCAGATCACGGGCGAGCACCGCCGCGAGCAGCTGCTCGAACAGTGCCAGGTACTCACTCATCTCCGCCTTGCGCTGGTCCAGGGCCAGGTAATAGGCACGGTTCATCGCCGGCTGCAGGTTTTCGACGGTTTCCTGCAAGTACGGGTTGTTGGCGAAGGGGTACGCGGCGCGCATCACACTGAAGCTTTCTTCGACGAAGGCACGCACGTCCTCACGTTCGAAACTGGTCATCAGGCGTTGCTGGATCTGCAGGAACGGCGCCATGTCAGCCTGGACCTTCCAGCCCTCAGCCACCGAATTGCCGAGCAGGATGTACAACTCGCCCATCAGCGTGCACAGGCTCTGCACCTTGTGCGCGGTGAGTTCAGTGACGTGGGCGCCACGGCGCGGCAGGATCGCGATCAGGTGGCGGCGCTCGAGGATCAGCAAAGCTTCACGCACGGAACCACGGCTGACATTGAGTGCCAGCGTGACTTTCTGTTCCTGGATCCGCTCCCCAGGCTTGAGATCGCCGCGAATGATACGTTCGGCGAGGTGGTGAGCAATTTGCTCGGCGAGACTGTCCGGCGCCTTGAACGTCATGTTTTCCCTTCAAAATCTTCTATCGGTACAAGCGCGGCAGTGTAGCGCATTGGCTGGCTGATGGCGCTACGCCCACAGGCGCGAATTTGGCATGAAATAAGCAGCGATGAAAAGCCAAAAGCCAGCAAAAACACCGGTTCCAGAAGACTGGACCATAATTAAAAGTGTTGTGATCGCAATTTCTTGACCTTCTGGTCAGAAAATCGTTGACCGAAAAGTCAGACATGACTAGATTCGGCGCAAAGCGGTTAACAACAATAATGAGTCTGCGAGGCCTTCCGTGATCCAGTTTTTACTTAACCAGGAACTCCGTAGCGAGCACGCCCTGGACCCCAACCTGACCGTGCTCAACTATTTGCGCGAGCATTTGGGCAAATCCGGCACCAAGGAAGGCTGCGCCAGCGGCGATTGCGGTGCATGCACCGTGGTGGTCGGCGAATTGCACACCGACACTCAAGGCGCGGAGCAGATCCGCTATCGCAGCCTCAATTCCTGCCTGACGTTTGTGTCGTCATTGCACGGCAAACAGCTGATCAGCGTCGAAGACCTCAAGCATCAAGGCCAACTGCACAGCGTGCAACAGGCCATGGTCGAGTGCCACGGCTCGCAATGCGGCTTTTGCACCCCAGGCTTTGTGATGTCGCTGTTTGCCCTGCAAAAGAACAGCGACGCCCCCGATAGCCAGAAAGCCCATGAAGCCCTGGCCGGTAACCTGTGCCGTTGCACCGGTTATCGACCGATCCTCGCCGCCGCCGAACAGGCCTGCTGCAACAAGCCGGCGGATCAGTTCGACAGCCGCCAACCCGAGACCATTGCCCGTCTCAAAGCCATCGCGCCCACGCAAACCGGTGAACTCAACAGCGGCGACAAACGTTGTCTGGTGCCGCTCACCGTTGCCGATCTGGCCGATCTCTACGACGCCTATCCGCAGGCGCGCTTGCTGGCGGGCGGCACTGACCTGGCACTGGAAGTCACGCAGTTCCACCGTGTGCTGCCGGTGATGATCTACGTGGGCAACATTGAAGAGATGAAGCGCATCGAGTCGTTCGACGACCGCCTGGAAATCGGCGCGGCTACACCGCTGTCCGACTGCTACAGCGCGCTGCACCACGAATACCCGGACTTCGGCGATTTGCTGCACCGCTTCGCTTCGCTGCAAATCCGCAACCAGGGCACGCTGGGCGGCAATATCGGCAATGCGTCGCCCATCGGCGATTCGCCACCACTGCTGATCGCGCTCGGCGCGCAGATCGTGCTGTGCAAGGGCAACACCCGTCGCACCCTGGCGCTGGAAGATTACTTTATCGACTACCGTGTCACTGCGCGCCAGGACAGCGAGTTTATCGAGAAGATCATCGTGCCCAAGGGCCACGCGCTGTTCCGCGCCTACAAGGTTTCCAAGCGCCTGGACGATGATATTTCCGCCGTGTGCGCCGCCTTCAACCTGAAGCTCGACAACGGTGTGATCAGCGACGCCCGCGTGGCGTTTGGCGGCATGGCCGCCACGCCCAAACGCGCGAAAAGCTGCGAAACCGTATTGGTCGGCGCCACCTGGAACGCCGCCACGGTGGAGAAAGCCTGCGCCGCCCTCGCCCAGGATTTCACCCCGCTGTCGGACTTCCGCGCCAGCAAGGAATACCGCCTGCTCAGCGCGCAGAATCTGCTGCGCAAATACTTCATCGAACTGCAAACACCGCACATCGAGACTCGGGTGACCGCTTATGTCTAACCATCACGCCGTCGTTAAAACCCAGGCCGAACTCGCCGAGCTGTTTGCCCAGGACCTGACCACCGGGGTCGGCCGCAGCGTCAAGCATGACAGCGCCGCCAAGCATGTCAGCGGTGAAGCGCAGTACATCGATGATCGCCTTGAATTCCCTAACCAGTTGCACCTGTATGCGCGCATGTCCGACCGTGCACACGCACGCATCATCAGCATCGACACCGCGCCCTGCTACGCCTTTGACGGCGTGCGTATCGTCATCACCCATGAAGATGTGCCGGGCCTCAAAGACATTGGTCCATTGATGCCCGGCGACCCGTTACTGGCCATCGACACCGTGCAGTTTGTCGGCCAAGTGGTGTTGGCCGTGGCCGCCCGCGACCTGGAAACCGCGCGCAAAGCGGCCCTGGCGGCGGTGATCGAATACGAAGACCTGGAGCCGGTGCTGGATGTGGTCGAGGCCTTTCGCAAGAAGCACTTTGTGCTCGACAGCCACACCCACCAACGCGGTGATTCTGCCGGTGCGCTGGCCACCGCGAAAAACCGTATCCAGGGCACCCTGCATATCGGCGGCCAGGAACACTTCTACCTGGAAACCCAGATTTCCTCGGTAATGCCCACCGAAGACGGCGGCATGATCGTCTACTGCTCCACGCAAAACCCCACCGAAGTGCAAAAGCTGGTGGCCGAAGTGCTCGACGTGTCGATGAATAAAATCGTCGTGGACATGCGCCGCATGGGCGGGGGTTTTGGCGGCAAGGAAACCCAGGCCGCCAGCCCCGCGTGCCTGTGCGCGGTGGTCGCGCACCTGACCGGCCAGCCGACCAAGATGCGCCTGCCGCGTGTCGAAGACATGCTGATGACCGGCAAGCGCCACCCGTTCTATATCGAATACGACGTGGGCTTTGACGACAACGGCCGCCTGCACGGCATCAATCTGGACCTGGCAGGTAACTGCGGCTGTTCGCCGGACCTGTCCAACTCGATTGTCGACCGCGCCATGTTCCACTCCGACAACTCGTATTACCTGGGCGACGCCACCGTCAACGGCCACCGCTGCAAGACCAACACCGCATCCAACACAGCGTATCGCGGCTTTGGCGGCCCGCAAGGCATGGTGGCCATCGAAGAAGTCATGGACGCCATTGCGCGTCATCTGGCGCTGGACCCGTTGGCGGTGCGCAAGGCCAATTACTACGGCAAGACCGAGCGCAACGTCACCCACTACTACCAGACCGTCGAGCACAACATGCTCGAAGAAATGACCGCCGAGCTTGAAGCCAGCAGCCAGTACGCCGAGCGTCGCGAGGCGATCCGCCTGTACAACGCCCACAGCCCGATTCTGAAAAAAGGCCTGGCGCTGACGCCGGTGAAATTCGGTATTTCGTTTACCGCCAGTTTCCTCAACCAGGCTGGCGCGTTAATCCACATTTACACCGACGGCAGCATCCACCTGAACCACGGCGGCACCGAGATGGGCCAGGGCTTGAACATCAAGGTCGCGCAGGTGGTGGCTGAAATATTCCAGGTCGAGATCGACCGCGTGCAGATCACCGCCACCAACACCGACAAGGTGCCCAACACCTCGCCGACCGCCGCCTCCAGCGGTGCCGACTTGAACGGCAAGGCCGCGCAGAACGCTGCCGAAACCATCAAGCAGCGCCTGGTGGAATTTGCCGCGCGTAAGTACGACGTGAGTGAAGCGGACGTGGAGTTCCACAACGGCCATGTGCGCGTGCGCGATCAGATCCTGACCTTTGAGGCGTTGATCCAGCAGGCGTATTTCGCTCAGGTTTCGCTGTCGAGCACCGGCTTTTACAAAACCCCAAAAATCTTTTACGACCGCAGCCAGGCACGTGGCCGGCCGTTCTATTACTTCGCGTTCGGCGCGGCCTGCTGCGAAGTGATCGTCGACACCCTGACCGGCGAATACAAGATGTTGCGCACCGACATCCTCCACGATGTGGGCGCCTCGCTGAACCCGGCCATCGACATCGGCCAGGTCGAAGGCGGTTTTATCCAGGGCATGGGCTGGCTGACCATGGAAGAGCTGGTGTGGAACAACAAGGGCAAGCTGATGACCAACGGCCCGGCCAGCTACAAGATCCCGGCCGTGGCGGACATGCCCCTGGATTTGCGTGTGAAGCTGGTGGAAAACCGCAAAAACCCGGAAGACACGGTGTTCCACTCCAAGGCCGTGGGCGAGCCGCCGTTCATGCTCGGGATTGCTTCGTGGTGTGCGATCAAGGATGCCGTGGCAAGCTTGGGTGACTATCGCCATCAGCCGAAGATTGATGCGCCGGCGACGCCGGAGCGAGTGTTGTGGGGCTGTGAGCAGATGCGGCAGTTGAGCACTGCAAAAGCCGTTGAGACTGAACTGGCTTGATCGTTCCCACGCTCTGCGTGGGAATGCCGCCTTGGACGCTCTGCGTCCGCTGTTGTGACGCAGAGCGTCACGGTATGCATTCCCACGCGGAGCGTGGGAACGATCTGACTGGAGGTGACTATGAACAACTGGATCAGCGCCCTCGCCGACCTGCAGAACCAGGGTGAACCCTGCGTGCTGGTGACCATCATCGAAGAGCTCGGCTCCACGCCGCGCAACGCCGGCTCAAAAATGGTCATCAGCGCCGCGCACACCTTCGACACCATCGGCGGCGGACACCTGGAATACAAGGCGATGCAGATCGCCCGTGACATGCTGGTGCGTGGCCAGCAGAACACCCATCTGGAGCGCTTCAGCCTCGGCGCCAGCCTGGGCCAGTGCTGCGGCGGCGTGACGGTGTTGCTGTTCGAACCCATGGGCCAGGTGCAGGCGCAGATCGCGGTATTTGGCGCCGGCCATGTCGGCCGCGCGCTGGTGCCGTTGTTGGCAAGCCTGCCGTGTCGGGTGCGCTGGATTGATTCGCGTGATCAGGAGTTTCCAGAACACATCCCTCAGGGCGTGCGTAAAATCATCAGCGAAGAGCCGGTCGACGAAATTGCCGACCTGCCGGTGGGCAGTTACTGCATCGTGATGACCCACAACCACGCGCTGGACCTGGAACTGACCGCCGCGCTGCTCAAGCGCAATGACTTTGCCTATTTCGGCCTGATCGGTTCAAAGACCAAGCGGGTCAAGTTCGAACACCGCCTGCGAGATCGCGGCTTCGACACCGCGCAACTGCAACGCATGCGCTGCCCCATGGGCCTCACCGAGGTGAAGGGCAAACTGCCGGTGGAGATCGCCATCTCCATCGCCGGCGAAATCATCGCCACCTATAACGCGAATTTCGGCCAGCACAGTGCGAGCGCCGAACCTATTGCCAAACTGCTGCCGGCCTCGCGTCGCAGCCAAGCTATCTAACACATTGAGATCACCATGCCTTTGACTCGCAAAGCCTACCGCGCCGCCATTTTGCAAAGCATCGCCGACCCCGCCGAAGTGGGGATCGAAGCCTCTTATGAGTATTTCGAAGACGGCCTGCTGGTGATCGATAACGGCCAGATCAGCGCCCTGGGCCACGCCAGCGATTTGCTGCCAACCCTGCCCGCCGACATCGACGTGACCCATTATCAGGATGCGCTGATCACGCCCGGCCTGATCGACACCCATATTCACCTGCCGCAAACCGGCATGGTTGGTGCCTATGGCGAGCAGTTGCTGGATTGGCTCAACACCTACACCTTCCCGTGTGAAAGCCAGTTCGCCGACAAGGCCCACGCCGAAGAAGTCGCGGACATTTTTATCAAGGAACTGCTGCGCAACGGCACCACCACGGCGTTGGTGTTCGGCAGTGTGCACCCGCAGTCGGTGAACGCGTTCTTTGAAACCGCCGAGAAACTCGACCTGCGCATGATCGCCGGCAAGGTGATGATGGACCGCAACGCGCCGGACTACCTCACCGACACTGCCGAATCCGGCTATCAGGAAAGCAAGGCGCTGATCGAACGCTGGCACGGCAAGGGCCGTTTGCACTACGCCGTCACGCCACGTTTTGCGCCGACCAGCACCCCGGAACAACTGGCGCTGGCCGGGCAACTGCTGGGCGAATACCCGGACCTGTACATGCAGACGCACATCAGCGAGAACAAGCAGGAAGTCGAGTGGGTAAAAGAGCTGTTCCCGGAGCGCAACGGCTACCTGGACGTGTACGACCACTACAAACTGCTGGGCGAGCGCTCGGTGTTTGCCCACGGCGTACACCTGTGTGATGACGAGTGCGCACGGCTGGCGGAGACGGGTTCAGCCGTGGCGTTCTGCCCGACCTCGAACCTCTTCCTCGGCAGTGGTTTGTTCAACTTGCCGATGGCCGAGAAGCACAAGCTGAATGTCGGCCTGGGCACTGACGTGGGCGGTGGCACCAGCTTCTCGCTGCTGCAAACCCTGAACGAAGCCTACAAGGTCATGCAACTGCAGGGCGCGCGTTTGAGCCCGTTCAAGTCGCTGTACCTGGCAACCTTGGGCGGTGCGCGGGCACTGCGTCTGGAAGACAAGATCGGCACATTGCAGCCGGGCACGGATGCGGACTTTTTGGTGCTGGACTACAACGCTACGCCACTGCTCAGCTATCGCTTGAAGCAGGCCAATAACATTGCCGAGACGTTGTTTGTGTTGATGACGCTGGGGGATGACCGGACGGTGTTGCAGACGTATGCAGCGGGTCAGTTGGTGCACCAGCGCTAATTTCAGCAACACCACAAAACAAATGTGGGAGCTGGGCTTGTGTGGGAGCTGGCTTGCCTGCGATAGCATCACCGCGGTGTACCTGATACACCTCGGTGCCTGCATCGCAGGCAAGCCAGCTCCCACACAAGCCAGTTCCCACATTTTTAGTCCCAGGCGAACCTGGAACATCACAGTTTGACTGAAGAACGCCCTGGCTTCTTGGTCTGCAACAAATGCGAGAACACCGCGTGCAAATCATCCGACGCGCTTTCCTCGTCGAGGTTGAGCTTGCTGTCGATGTGATCCATGTGGTGCATCATCAAATTCACTGCCAGCGTCGCGTCGCGTGCTTCGATCGCATCGATCAGTTGGGTGTGCTCATCGTAGGAACAGTGCGAGCGGTTGCCGCTTTCGTACTGGGCGATGATCAACGAGGTCTGCGACACCAGGCTGCGCTGGAAGCTGATCAGCGGTGCATTCTTCGCCGCTTCGGCGAGCTTCAAGTGGAATTCGCCGGAGAGGCGGATACCGGCACCGCGATCACCCCGTGAGAAGCTGTCGCGCTCGTCGTTGACCATCTGGCGCAACTCGGCCAGTTGCTCAGCCGTGGCGTGTTGCACCGCCAATTCAGTGATCGCCCGCTCCACCAGCCGCCGGGCGAGAAATACCTGGCGCGCCTCTTCTACACTCGGGCTTGCCACCACCGCACCACGATTGGGCCGCAGCAGCACCACGCCTTCATGGGCCAGGCGCGAGAGCGCGCGGCGGATGATGGTGCGGCTGACGCCGAAGATTTCGCCCAGTGCTTCTTCACTCAATTTGGTACCGGGCGCCAGGCGTTGTTCGAGGATCGCCTCGAAGATATGCGCATAGACGATATCGTCCTGGGTTCCGCTGCGACCAGCCTTGCCGGCTCGCGGTTGTTTCTTGAGAGGTTGCAACTGTTCGTTCATGGGCACTCGGGGTTTGGAGAACGGCGGCGAATTAACGGTAATACGTCAACAGCGTGTTGCTGGCAAGTATCACCTAAAAACAGGGCACATTGTACACAACCCAGTGCGCCAACACACTGTACGGCTATTTGCGGTGGCGGCTGTATTGCAATGAGTGGTTACGTTTGAGTTTAGGCTTGAATTCGCTTTTTCCCAGGTAAAAGGAACACCTCTCCATGACCGACGCCACTCAAGCGCCCTTGCGCCCATTGGCCGACACTTCTGCGTCGGCCGTCGTCGCCGGCTTCATTGCCATGATGACCGGCTACACCAGTTCCCTGGTGCTGATGTTCCAGGCCGGCCAGGCAGCCGGTTTGACCACGGCGCAGATTTCTTCGTGGATCTGGGCGATCTCTATCGGCATGGCGGTGTGCAGCATCGGCCTGTCGTTGCGCTATCGCACGCCGATCACCATTGCCTGGTCCACGCCCGGCGCCGCGCTGCTGATCACAAGCCTGGGTGGAGTAAGTTACGGCGAGGCCATCGGCGCCTATATCACCTGCGCGGTGCTGGTCACGCTCTGCGGGCTGACCGGCAGCTTTGAAAAACTGGTCAAGCGCATCCCCGCCTCATTGGCGGCCGCCTTGCTGGCGGGGATTCTGTTCAAGATCGGCAGCGAGATTTTTGTCGCCGCGCAACATCGCACTGGCCTGGTGCTGGGGATGTTTTTCACCTATCTGATCATCAAGCGCCTGTCGCCGCGTTATGCAGTACTGGCCGCGCTGGTAATCGGCACCCTGTTGTCAGGGCTGATGGGTTTGCTGGACTTCAGCGGTTTCCACCTGGAAGTGGCAACACCGGTGTGGACCACGCCGCACTTCTCGCTGGCGGCGACCATCAGCATCGGTATCCCGTTGTTTGTGGTGGCAATGACCTCACAAAACATGCCCGGCGTCGCCGTGTTGCGCGCTGACGGCTATACCGTACCCGCCTCGCCGTTGATCACCGCAACAGGGCTGGCCTCGCTGGTGCTGGCGCCCTTTGGCTCCCACGGCATCAACTTGGCGGCCATCAGTGCAGCCATCTGCACCGGGCCACATGCCCATGAAGACCGCAACAAGCGCTACACCGCGGCCGTCTGGTGCGGGGTGTTCTACGGGATCGCCGGGGTGTTCGGCGCCACCTTGGCGGCGTTATTCGCAGCGTTGCCCAAGGAACTGGTGCTGTCGATTGCGGCCCTGGCGTTGTTTGGCTCGATCATCAATGGTTTGAGTATCGCCATGAATGAGCCCAAGGAGCGGGAAGCGGCGCTGATCACCTTTATGGTCACCGCGTCTGGCTTGACGCTGTTTTCCATCGGCTCGGCGTTCTGGGGGATTGTGGCGGGGGTGTTGACGCTGTTGATTCTGAATTGGCGCAAGGCATAAAAAAACGGCGACCCGAGGGTCGCCGTTTTTTTAGTATCACTTAGCCGCGTTGATCGGCTTTTCCGGATACCACACGTCCAGCAGTGGGCTGACTTCAGCGCTTTTCAGCTCGCTGCGGCCTTTGAGCCAGCTTTCAACAGCTGCGCGTTGCTCTTCGTTGACCGAGCCACGCTTCTGCAGGCAAACCAGACCGAAGTCATCGCCGCCGACATAGCCCAGACCATTGGCTTCCATGGCTTCTTTGATGAATGCTTCGAGGAAAGCATCGGTAGCTTCTTCACTCAGGTCTTCTTTGAAGTCCAGGTTCAGTTCGAAACCCAGCTCTTGAAATTCATCAACGCACAGTTTTTTGCGCAGACGCTGGGAACGGTTAGTCGCCATTGGAACAATCCTCTTAAGTAATAACGGCCGGCACTTTAGCAGTTTAAGCCGACCTTTGCCCGACTCTATGGGACGGGCGGCCATTGGTCTGCAAAAAAACCCGAAATACCCGCTATCGTTCAGCTACAACTGGATCCACCTTGGGGCATAATGCCGACACTTTCGTGACCAATGAGGGATTTTCTTCCATACCCCTCACCTTTTTCACCCTTCTCAGCAGTAGGGTTTTATTCCTTATGATCAACTCTTTTCGTTCAGTACTCTTTGCCGGTTTTCTTCTACCTCTGGCTTTTTCCGTCACCGCCGCGCCGATCAACAACAGCCTGCCGCCAAATGTTCAGCAGGCACTGCAGAAAGCCAAAATACCCAATACTTCGCTGTCGTTGGTGATGCTGCCCCTCACCGGGCCCGGCACGCCGACCGTGTTCAACGCTGATGTTTCGGTTAACCCGGCCTCCACCATGAAGCTGGTCACCACCTACGCGGCCCTGGAAATGCTCGGCCCCAACCACCAGTGGAAGACCGAGTTCTACACCGACGGCACCCTCAGCGGTGGCGTGTTGCGCGGCAACCTCTACCTCAAGGGCGGCGGCGACCCCAAGCTGAACATGGAAAAACTCTGGCTGTTGATGCGTGACCTGCGCGCCAATGGCGTACAGCAAGTCACCGGCGACCTGGTGCTGGACCGCAGTTTCTTCAATCAGCCGCAATTGCCTGAATTCAATGACGACGGCAACGACGAGAACAAGCCGTTCCTGGTCAAGCCGGACGCCCTGCTGGTCAACCTCAAGGCCCTGCGCTTTGTCACCCGCAATGACTCGGGCCGGGTGATCGTCTCGGTCGAGCCGCCGATTGCGAGCATCCGCATCGACAACCAGGTCAAAGTCTCCAACGCCAAGCAATGCACCGGCGATGTGCGCTACAGCCCGGTGACCGCCGCCGATGGCAGCGTGACCGTGACGGTCAGCGGCCAGTTGGGCGATGGGTGCAGCTCGCAGACCTACCTGTCGCTGCTCGACCACGCCACCTACACCGCCGGCGCCGTGCGTGCGATCTGGCAGGAGTTGGGCGGTACCATCCAGGGCCGTGATATCCAGGCACCAGTGCCCAAGGACGCTAAAGTGCTGGCTCGTGCGTTCTCGCCGGACCTGGCGGAAATCATCCGTGACATCAACAAATACAGTAACAACACCATGGCCCAGCAGTTGTTCCTGAGCCTGGGCGCGCAGTTCCGCAACGACGCCGATGGCGACGACGCCAAGGCCGCGCAACGCGTGGTGCGTCAGTGGCTGGCGAAAAAAGGCATCACCGCGCCGCACCTGGTGATGGAGAACGGCTCCGGCCTGTCCCGCGCCGAACGCGTCAGCGCCCGCGAAATGGCGGCCATGCTGCAAGCGGCGTGGAAAGGCCCGTACTCGGCGGAATACATCAGTTCGCTGCCGATTGCCGGCACCGATGGCACCATGCGCAAACGCCTGAAAACCACGGCTCTGCGCGGTGAGGCTCACGTCAAGACCGGCACCTTGAACACCGTGCGCGCCATTGCCGGGTTCAGCCGCGACAACAATGGCAACACCTGGGTGGTGGTGGCGATACTCAACGATTCGAAGCCATGGGGGGCTTCTTCGGTGCTCGATCAGGTGCTGCTGGACCTGTATCGCCAGCCGAAGCTGACAGCCGCAGCGCCCGTTTTGTAATTGATCGTTCCCATACTCCGCGTGGGAACGCAGCCTGGGACGCTCTGCGTCCCAAAGCGTGACGCAGAGCGTCACAAGAGGCATTCCCACGCAGAGCGTGGGAACGATCAGGCGCGCAAGCGCTCGGCCTCCACCCGGTCGCGGCCCGCCTGCTTGGCCACATACACCGCCGAGTCCGCGCGCAGCAGCAGCCCGTCAATCCCTTCATCGATCCGCCAACTGGCCACACCGAAACTGGCGGTCACCACGCCCACCACCTCCATCGGTTCGGTGCGCAGCGACTGCCACAACTCCATCGCCAGGCTATAAGCCTGCTCGGCATCGGTATGCGGGCACAGCACCACAAACTCTTCGCCGCCCAAACGACAAAACACATCCGTGCGGCGCAGGCGCCGGCCGATGCGTTTGCACACTTCCTGCAACACCCCATCGCCCACCGCATGCCCGTGCTGGTCATTGATGCGCTTGAAGTGATCAATATCGAGCATGATCAACGACAATGTGCCCTTGGTTCGGTTGAGCCGCAGCATCTCGGCCTTGAGGCGATCCTGAAAATAACGGCGGTTATGAATGCCCGTCAGCGAGTCGGTAATCGACAGCGCACGCAGCTCCTCTTCGACCCGCTTCAGATCGGAGATATCCGACACGTAGCCATGCCACAACGTGCCACCGCCGGTTAACTCCTCCGGCGTGGCTTCGCCGCGAATCCAGCGCAGGCCGCGTTGCGGCAACACCACCCGGTACTCTTCGCGCCAATGGCTCAACTGCAGCGCTGACAGACGAATCGACAGGCGCACACGCTCCACGTCTTGCGGATGAATGCGTTCGAACACCTTGTCCGCGTCTTGCTGCAGTACGCCCGTGTCGATTTCATAGATATCGCGCATACCATCGCTGGCATAGATGAAACGCCCCTTCCCCTTGGGTTCGAGGGTGAACTGAAAAATCCCGCCAGGCACGTGGGCACTGAGCTTTTTGAGTAGTCGGTCGCGCGCGGCCAACGCCTCGTAGGCGCGTTTTTGTTCGGTCACATCCATGTAGATCGCCAGGTGCCCGATCCACAGGCCGTAGTCGTCCAGCAATACGGTTGTGAGCATATTCACCGTCAGGTAGCGGCCATCCTCGCGCAATAATGTCCACTCGCGCGCCTCGTGCAGATTGTCCGGGCTTTCCACCAGCATCGCCTGGCTCGCCGGAATACGCTTGCCCAAGGCCACGCTCAAACTGGCCGCGCGCGCTTCGAGTTCCAGGGCCAGATGCAGGCTTTCCAAGGTCAGTCGCCCCACCACCGCCTCGGATTTGAACCCGAGCATTTTCTCGGCACCGGCATTGAAGGTGTTGATCACACCCCGCAGGTCAGTGGCAATGATCGCAACATGGGTGGCGGCGTTCAGCACACTGCGCAATTGCCCGTGGGCTGCGCGAAGCTCCTGCTCACGCAGGTGCAACTGCTGCGTGCGTTGTTCCACCAGCTTGAGCGCGCGCTGGCGCTGGCTGACCAACACATACAGCAACGCACTGAGCAGCAGGCTGAGGAGCACGCCCATTGCCAGTATGGTGTGCATCGACGAGTGATTGGCCTGGTCGAACACCTGGCTGGCGCGAACGCTCAAGGCATACACATGGTCGCCGAGGGTGAGACGACGCGTGGCAACAAGGCCGCTGTCGCCCACCGCGTTGCTGGACGCGTACAGCACGCGCTGCTGCGTGTCGGAAGTGTCGACGATCTGCATCACCAGGTTGTCGCGGCTGGGCTTGGGCAAACCATCGGCGACCAGTTGGCGCATGCTGATCACTGCCATCACATAACCATGGGGCTCGGTGTCGACGGGTTTGCTCACGGGCGCCACCAACAAGACGCCGGCGGCATAAGCTGGTTCTACGCCCACCAACTGCATGGGCTGGGACACCGCAGGCCGGCCGCTTTTCTGCACCCGCTCAAGCACCGAACGACGCAGTGGCTGGGCCAACAGATCGAACCCCAAGGGCGAACCCAGCAAGCTTTGGGTCTGGCTGTACAGCACCGGCACATACTCGTCGCGCTCGGGCGCCGGCGCCAGTTCACCCGAAGTGTTCAATTCTCTAATGGCGAAAGTTGTACCACGCTGACGCGAGATTTCCTGTTCAAAAGCGTTGCGCTGTTCGCGAAATATACGCGGCGCCCAGGCATAGGCGCGGGCGCGCAGAAGCAAAGGCTTGGCGAAACCATCGAACTCGGCGCGGGACACGTCACTGGAATTGACGAAGAAACGCTGCAGGCTGGCCAGGCGTTGCTCCTGGTCTTCGAACCGCTCCTGAAGGCGGGTGTAGCGCTCGTTGACCAATAACTGGAAACGCTGGCGCACTTGCTGTTTGTAGAGGTCGGCGGCCGCCCAGGCGACGATGACCGTCAGCGCTCCACCTGCCAATAACACCACCAATGCCACCAGCCAAGCCGACGCCTGCTCACTGATAAAGCCTAGTATTTTCGGGCGAACGGCTTGCATCGGCATAGGCAACACTCACAACGCCAGCGTGCGGGGGGTGTCACTTTGGCTAGGCGTTAAGTTATAACCATGAGGCCGGTGTTTGACCAGTGCAAAAAAGCCGCAAGCCCGGAATATTCCGGGCTTGCGGCTTTTTGGTGCAGCTTGAGTGTGGCGATCAGCGAGCGGTGATTTTCCAGGCCCGGTGAATCTTCGCGTTACGTGCGAAGTCCGGGTCCAGGGTTTTGTCGCTGATTTCCTCGACCGCGTAGCGCTCGCTGAGGTTGTCCTCCAGCACGAACTTGCGGAAGTTGTTCGAGAAGTACAGCACGCCGCCAGGCGCCAGGCGCGCCATGGCCAGGTCGAGCAACTGCACGTGGTCACGCTGTACGTCGAAGATGCCTTCCATGCGCTTGGAGTTGGAGAAGGTCGGCGGGTCGATGAAGATCAGGTCGAACTCATCACGGCTCGCCTCCAGCCAGGCCATCACATCACCTTGCTCCAGGCGGTTCTTGTCAGAGAAACCGTTAAGGGAGAAGTTGCGACGCGCCCAGTCCAGGTAAGTCTTGGACAAGTCGACGCTGGTGGTGCTGCGCGCGCCGCCCTTGGCTGCGTGCACACTCGCGGTGGCGGTGTAGCAATACAGGTTGAGGAAACGCTTGCCGGCCGCTTCCTTCTGGATGCGCATGCGCATCGGGCGATGGTCGAGGAACAGGCCGGTATCCAGATAGTCGGTGAGGTTGACCAGCAGCTTCACGCCGCCTTCGCTGACTTCGGTGAACTTGCCTTGGGCGCTTTGACGTTCGTACTGCTTGGTGCCGCTCTGACGTTCGCGACGCTTGACCACCACGCGGCTTTTGTCGACGTTCAGCGCCTGGGGAATCGCGGCCAGCGCATCGAACATACGCGCAGAGGCTTTTTCCGGGTCGATGGATTTAGGCGCGGCATATTCCTGCACATGCACCCAATCGTGGTACAGGTCGATGGCCATGGAGTATTCCGGCATATCAGCGTCGTACACACGGTAGCAGTCCACACCTTCGCGCTTGGCCCATTTGCCCAACTGCTTGAGGTTCTTTTGCAGGCGGTTGGCGAACATCTGCCCGCCTTCGCTCAGGCGCGCCTGCTCAACCACCGGGGCTGGAGCCGGCTTGATCGGGTTGCCGTTCTTGTTGTACTGGCGCTCGACCGGCTCGGTCGGGGCTTGATCGTAAGCGGCTTGCTCACGCTCGGCCTGGCGCTGCTCCGGGGTGCGGCGCTCGCCAGTGACGAACTGGTCCGGGTTGACCTTGATCAGCAGCAACTTGCACGGCAACGCGCCGTTCCAGAACGAATACTGTTTGTGGCTGCGGATGCCCATGCGCTTGCCCAGGTCCGGCGCGCCGGTGAACACCGCCGCTTCCCAGCCCATGCAGGCCTGGCGCAAGCGCTCGCCGAGGTTCTGGTAGAGGTACAACAGGCTGGCTTCGTCACCGAGACGCTCGCCGTAGGGCGGGTTGCAGATCACCAGGCCTTTCTGGTTCTGGTCCGGGCGCGGCTCGAACGTGCCGACTTCGCCCTGGTACACCTTGATCCAGTGGCTTAAGCCTGCGCGTTCGATGTTGTTACGGGCGGGCTGGATCAGACGCGGGTCAGCCTCATAGCCACGCACCCACAATGGCGGCTTGTTCATGCCAATGGCAGCACGCTCGGTGGCCTCGGTGTGCAGCTTCTTCCACAGCGCCGGTACGTGACCGAGCCAGGTGGTGAAGCCCCACAGCTCACGATTGAGGTTGGGCGCCATGTCGGCGGCGATCATTGCGCCTTCCACCAGGAAGGTGCCCACGCCACACATCGGGTCCGTCAGCGCGCCGCCTTCGGCCGCAATACGCGGCCAGCCGGCGCGAATCAGGATCGCGGCTGCGAGGTTTTCCTTCAACGGTGCGGCGCCCTGCTGCAGGCGATAACCGCGCTGGTGCAGGCTGTGACCGGACAGGTCCAGGGAAAGGATGGCTTCGCCACGGTCCAGGCGCAGGTGAATGCGCAGGTCCGGGTTGATCTTGTCGATGGACGGGCGTTCGCCGGTCGGGGTGCGCAGCTTGTCGACAATCGCATCCTTGACCTTCAGCGCGCCGAAGTGGGTGTTGTCGATGCCCGAGCCGTGGCCACTGAATTCAACGGCCAGGGTGCCGTCCGGGACCATGTGGTCGGCCCATTCGATATCCAGCACGCCGTGGTAGAGGTCCTCGGCGTCCTTCATCGGGAAGCGCTTGAGCACCAGCAGCACGCGGTTGGCGAGGCGCGACCAGAGACACAGGCGGTAGGCGGTTTCCATGTCGGCCATGCCGCGCACGGCCGAGGTGTGCTCGCGGGCTTCCTCAAGGCCAAGCCCGACGGCTTCCTCGATCAGCAGGCCTTCGAGGCCCTTGGGGCAGGTGAGGAAGAGTTCAAAACGGTCCGACATGGGGCATTCCAGGCTTTTCAGCAATAAATGAACGGGCGACGCATCGCCGGCTCGGTTTTCAATCAAGCACTTTTCTTGAAGAGTGCTCGCGTGGCACGAATGTGCCGTTCCACCCCGGCTACCGGGCGTTTGGGCCTGAATTGCCGGGGCAGATAAATAAATCATCGCAACAAAAAGAAATATTCCGACCCTTCGTCGAATAATAACCGACTGCAACAGGCGGGCATTCTCACTAAAGGATTAAACCCATCCTCTATGCAGGGCACATCATAGCTGGGTTTGCCTATTAAATGGGGCGAAAAGCCATCCCAGCTTATGGCTATAGCATCGTTATCGTTACGTGCTTATGACAAAACGATCATTGAATCCATGTGACCTATTGGTTAGAACTCAACACAGGTTGGCGCCGTAACGACGCCGACACATAGGCTCGCCACGCCGGCAGCGAGCCCACCAACGGCAGGAAAACCCTGCCCGGCCCCACGCGGGGCCGAAGGATATCTAGACAGTCAACAAGTGAGGGAAACACCCTATGAGAAGACTTAAGCGTGATCCGTTGGAAAGAGCATTTTTACGCGGATATCAATATGGCGTTCATGGTAAATCCCGTGAGCTTTGCCCATTTACTCTACCGTCGGTACGCCAAGCCTGGATCAACGGCTGGCGAGAAGGACGCGGCGACAACTGGGACGGTATGACTGGCACTGCGGGAATCCACAGACTCAACGAACTTCACGCCGTCGGCTGACACGGGGCACTTAATCCGACAACCACCTTGAAGATTTTGTAACGACTTAACCACGCACGTCCTATCCGGGCGGCGGGCTTCGGCCCAGGGGGCTCCTTTTGGAGCCCTTTTTAATGCTCAGGAATTGGCTGATCTACTGATCGTTCCCACGCTCTGCGTGGGAATGCCGCCCAGGACGCTCCGCGTCCCGTTTTGAAGTTGTGACGCAGAGCGTCACTTGATGCATTCCCACGCAGAGCGTGGGAACGATCTAAAGAGCGTGGGAACGATCTATTGGCTGATCTATCAGCGCAAAGCCGCGATGGCATCCACCGACTCGCGAATCAACGCCGGGCCTTTGTAGATAAAGCCGGAATAGAGTTGCACCAGGCTGGCGCCGGCAGCGATCTTCTCGGCTGCGTGCTTGCCTTCGGTGATGCCGCCCACGGCGATGATCGGCAAGCGCCCCGCCAGTTCAGCGGCCAGTACCTTGACGATATGGGTGCTCTGGTCCCGCACCGGCGCGCCCGACAGGCCGCCCGCTTCGTCACCATGCGCCAGCCCTTCAACGCCGACGCGGCTTAAGGTGGTGTTGGTAGCGATCACCGCATCCATGCCCGAATCCACCAGGGCCTGGGCGACCAGCACGGTTTCTTCATCGCTCATGTCCGGGGCAATCTTGATGGCCAACGGCACGCGCTTGCCATGGCGCACGGCCAGGTCTTCCTGGCGCTGGCGCAAGGCTTCGAGCAATTGCTTGAGGGAATCACCAAACTGCAGGCTGCGCAGGCCTGGCGTGTTGGGCGAACTGACGTTGACCGTGACGTAGCTGGCGTGGGCGTAGACCTTGTCCAGGCAGGTCAGGTAATCATCCACGGCGCGCTCGACCGGCGTGTCGAAGTTCTTGCCGATATTGATGCCGAGAATGCCTTTGTACTTCGCGGCTTGAACCCGCGACAGCAAGTTATCAACGCCCAGGTTGTTGAAGCCCATGCGGTTGATGATTGCCTCGGCTTCGGGCAAACGGAAGATACGCGGCTTCGGGTTACCCGGTTGTGGTCGTGGCGTGACGGTGCCGATCTCGACAAAGCCGAAACCCAGTTGCGCAAAACCGTCGATGGCCGCGCCGTTCTTGTCCAGACCCGCAGCCAGCCCGACCGGGTTGGGAAAATCGAGCCCCATCACCGAAACCGGCATTTTTGCCGGTGCCTTGCATACCAGACCATTGAGCCCCAGGCGGCCACCGGCACCGATCAAGTCCAGGGACAGATCGTGGGAGGTTTCCGGGGAGAGTTTGAACAACAGCTGGCGGGCCAGGGTATACATGGGCGGGCTAGACTCGGATGGCGGCGAAAGGTGGCGCGATTATAGCCGGGGTGGCACGCCGGGTGCGAGGCGTGCCGTCCATTCGTCACTGGCGATGTGCAACCAACGCTTCATACTGCGCCCAGATTTTTTCTGCATAACGCAGGCGTAATGCCTCACGCTCGGGTGCCGGCCCGGCATTATAGGACCCCACGGCTGTCCAGTTGTAACCGAAGCGCTGGATGAAGTCGGCCAGGATCGAAGCCCCCACCTCGATCGATAAACACGGCTCAGTCAGCAACCTTTCCTCGGTAATCCCCTGCTTGGCCAGACGAGGCAAGTGCATGCTGTTGATCTGCATCAGGCCAATGTCTCGCGAACCATCGCTATTACCCGGGTTCATCGCGCCCGCGCGTGCGCCCGACTCCACCACAGCAATGGCTTTCAACAGCTCCGGCTCAATGTCATACCGGCCGGCGACTTCCTCCCAACAACTGGCCCAGGCCGGGTAGCTGCCCATCAGCAGGCACAGCAGCAAGCCTTTGCGCAAACGCTTAATCATGGTTCACCTGGCCACAGGCCGAACAGATGCGAGGCACACACGCCTGCCCGGGCAGCCGTTGGGTGTGTTGCCGAACGGTGACAGCACAGGTAAAGCGATACCCCCTGCCATAGATCGTCTTGATAAAGCCTTTGTCTTCTCTCAAGTGCTTGCGCAATTCATAGATACAACGGGTGAGCGACTCTTCCGCAACCTCGCCACGGGACCAGGCCTGCTCGAGTAAACGGTCCTTGGTCATCAGCACACCACCGGATGCCAACAGCAACCGCAGCACCTGCCACTCCTTGGGTGGCAGCTGAATATCCACACCCTCACCCGTTAACCGGCCATCAACATGCAAGGTCCATCCGGCAAAAAACCACGAGGCTGCCAGTTCTTCATTCGCGAGGGTCATATTCACCTCTGTACCTGATCTACTGACATTGATTACCTTGTTTCCAGAAACGGTCGATACGCCAACCCCGCGACTATAGAAAGTCGGCCCCTGAACAACGCTAGGGAAAAGCCCATGTAATCGAAGCTTTGTGTGCGTATCGCGTAGGACTTTTCGCCATTACCGGCAACAAACACTCAGGAAAGCGTTGATAGGCGTTCAGAAAGTTATTGGATGTCAGAGGCTTCGCGGTTTTCGCGCACAAATGCGCGTTGCACACGCTCATATTGACTTTGCGTCAGCGGCGGCGGCCCGATAGCACCCGCCAGCATCCGCGGCTCTGCACCAACCGCCCGGGCCTGGATCACAAACAGCCGTACCTCGGCGCGCCGACCGGAACCCACGCCGCCCTCACGTTCAAACGCGCCCAACCACAGTCGCTTGCCCTGAGGCACGCGCACCACCGTGTTGATTCCCACCCGCCCTACTGCCCCGACCGAGCCTGGCTCGAGTTTGCTGTCCAGTTGACGGCCATCCTCAAGGGTCAGCTGCATTTCAATCTGATTCGCTGCCGCAAAGCGTGGTAGCACGCTGGCTTCGGTGCCATACCCAACGGGCTTCCACTTGCCGCTGTCAGCACCAGGCTTGGGCAGGTAAAAAGTATGGTTGTCCTGGAAAACCGCTGGAACATTCTCTTGGGTAAGCAGCACGGGGAACGCGGTGATCCTGGCTTTGCGTCGCCGCTCAAGAACACCGAGCTGTGCCATCAAACGGCTGTCATCCAAGGGCTCCAGCACCCGCGTCACGGAGGCTCCGGTGCCGGTTTCCTGAGCCCAGGCCACGCCCATCTTGTCGAGTTCTCTACGGTCTACATCGATCTGCCACAGCGACACTTCGATTGGTCGCTTGGGCTTGTCCAACTCCGCCACCAGTTCCTCTATCACCTTGACCTGATCAGGCTTGCCCTTGATCAGCAAGCTGTTGGAGTCCGGGTAGGCCATCACCAACAGGCTCTTGTCAGCCAGCAAACCCGGAGGGCGCTGCCTGGCATCCTTCTGCTCGATAGCCAGCAGGTTCTCGATCATCGTGGCCATGCCCGGTACATTGACCTTGTCGTCACCCATGACGTACTGACGGTCTGCCACATGGGTGTTGAACACCTGCACCACACCGAAGGCCTGTTTACCGACACGCACTTCGGTGCGCGGCCTGTCCATCAGTTGGGCCAGGTGCAACACCTGGTTCACATAATTAGGTGGCCCGGACACATAGAACGTGCGCGCGCCGCTCTCTCTGAGCGGATAACGTGATTCATCAAGCCCCGAACGGCGCATGAACCCGCGCAACCTGTCGACCGGAATGTGCCGCAGCGCAACCGCCGAGCTTTTTGCTTCGCTGGCGTCATACAGGTAAAGCACCTGACCGTCGCTGTACCAGATCAGGCCCTGCTGCTCGGCGACGGTTGCGAGGGTCTGCTGCGCAGCCTCCAGATCGAAGGTGCCGCAAATGCGTTTACGCGCCGCTTCGCGGCTGACAACGACGGGCACCCCCAAAGAATGCGACAACGCACTGAAAAAGGTATGCAGGCTTTCATCCCGGGCTTCGTAGCTTGCGCCCCAGGCGCAGGCATTGGCCCACAGCAACGCACCGCACAGCAGCCAGCGGCATAGCCAGGGAGAGCTCATCGGTGATAGCTCATCAGGGTCGGTGAATCGATAGGCAACTTGGGTGTTCCTGGCAGTCGGGCGCAAAGAAGCGGCCATACTGAAAGGCACTCGAGTTTCAATCTTGATGGAAAGGTGACGGCAGGCTCCATCCGCCGCCCCGTGGCATGTGCCTTGCTACGGACTCTGCATCAAAGCCCGCGCCAACGTCGGAGCAGGCTTACAGACAAAGGCGTCGTTACCCGGCAATGGCTTGTACTGCCATGCGAAGGAGCGATGCTTTTTTTTTGACAGAAAAGGTAGGTGTTGATGAACGACTCGGTCGGCAACAGCCCGGTGAACACCCCACTGGCGTGGGTCAACGGCAGTGACGCCCCGGAAAAGAGCAGCCTGGACCTGGGTTTCATGGCACTCACCGACTGCGCTTCATTGGTGGTCGCCGCCACCCAGGGATTTGCCCAACCCTACGGCCTGACGCTGAACCTCAAGCGCCAATCCTCCTGGGCCAGCCTGCGCGACAAACTGGTCAGCGGTGAACTGGACGCCGCCCACAGCCTGTACGGGTTGATCTATGCCGTACACCTGGGCATTGGCGGCGTGGCGCCCACCGACATGGCGGTACTGATGGGGCTCAACCAGAACGGCCAGAGCATCAACCTGTCCCACGGCCTGCAACAGCAGGGCGTGACCACTCCTGAGGCACTCGACCGCCACGTGCACCAAAGCCGAACAAAGCTGACGTTCGCCCAGACATTTCCCACAGGCACCCACGCCATGTGGCTGTATTACTGGCTGGCGAGCCAAGGCATTCACCCGTTGCAAGATGTAGACAGTGTGGTGGTGCCGCCACCGCAGATGATCGCGCACCTGCAAGCCGGGCGCATCGACGGTTTTTGTGTCGGTGAGCCTTGGTGCGCCAGCGCGGTCAAGCAAAACCAGGGGTTCACCCTGGCCACTACCCAGTCGATCTGGCCAAACCACCCAGAAAAAGTGCTCGGCTGCACCCAGGCGTTCGTCGATCACTACCCAAACACCGCCCGCGTACTGGTTATGGCGATCCTCGAGGCCAGCCGTTTTATCGAACAAAGCCAGGAAAACCGCCGCTCCACCGCACAACTGCTCAGCGCTCGCGAGTACCTCGATGCCCCGCTCGACTGCATCGAACCCCGCTTGCTGGGGGCTTATGACGACGGCCTCGGCAACCAGTGGCAAGACCCGCACGCCCTGCGCTTTTTTGCTGATGGCGAGGTGAACCTGCCGTACCTCTGCGATGGCATGTGGTTCATGACCCAGTTTCGACGTTGGGGCCTGCTGCGCGAAGACCCGGACTACCTGGGCGTGGCTCGCCAGGTGCAGCAACTGGACCTGTATCGCCAGGCCGCGACTGCCGTTGGCGTCCCGGCCAACGCCCAAGACATGCGCAGCAGCCTGTTGATCGACGGCAAGATCTGGGACGGCTCCGACCCCGCCGCCTACGCCCGCAGCTTCCGACTGCATGCCCTGGCGAACCTTACCAGCCGCCAGGCACTGCGCTGACAGGACCACGACTATGTTACGAATCCTGTTGATCAACGACACCCCGCGCAAGGTTGGGCGCCTCAAAGCCGCTTTGACCGAGGCCGGTTTCGAGGTGATCGATGAGTCCGGCTTGACCATCGACTTGCCGGCGCGCGTCGAAACGGTGCGCCCGGACGTGATCCTGATCGATACCGAGTCACCCGGACGCGATGTGATGGAGCAAGTGGTGCTGGTCAGCCGCGACCAGCCGCGACCAATCGTGATGTTCACCGATGAGCACGACCCGAACGTGATGCGCCAGGCGATCAAGTCCGGGGTCAGCGCCTACATCGTCGAAGGCATTCAGGCCCAGCGCCTGCAGCCGATTCTCGATGTGGCCATGGCCCGCTTTGAAAGCGACCAGGCCTTGCGCGCCCAGCTCCAGGCCCGTGACCAACAGTTGGCCGAGCGCAAGCGCATCGAGTTGGCCAAGGGCATGCTGATGAAAATGAAGCACTGCAATGAGGAAGAGGCCTACACCCTGATGCGCCGCCAGGCCATGAGCCGCCAGCAGAAATTGATCCAGGTGGCCGAGCAGATCATCGCCATGAGTGAGCTGCTCGGCTGAACTGGCGCAGCTCTTGCTAAGCACTTATTACAGGTAGCCAACGGCGGTTGCCCCTTCTACGACAAAGACGTCGCTCATCCGGTTTGCACTCGCGAACTCGATGGCGGCGTTTTTTTTCGTTTTGGCCCCGGCGATTGGGGCCAACAGGCCTTCTGACAAGACCCCCAACCGTTGAGGTGCGTGATGAAATCAAGCTTCTGGAAATCCGGGCACACCCCGACCCTGTTTGCCGCGTTCCTGTATTTCGACCTGAGCTTCATGGTCTGGTACCTGCTGGGGCCACTGGCGGTGCAGATTGCCGCCGACCTGCACCTGACCACCCAGCAACGCGGCCTGGTGGTGGCCACGCCAATCCTGGCAGGCGCGGTGCTGCGCTTTTTGATGGGCATGCTGGCCGACAAGCTGTCACCCAAGACCGCCGGGCTGATCGGCCAGGTGATTGTGATCGCCGCCCTGTTCGGCGCCTGGAAACTCGGCATCCATACCTACGAGCAAGCGCTGTTGCTGGGCGTGTTCCTGGGCATGGCCGGTGCATCCTTTGCAGTCGCCCTGCCCTTGGCTTCCCAGTGGTATCCGGCTGAGCACCAAGGCAAGGCCATGGGTATTGCCGGCGCCGGCAACTCCGGCACCGTATTTGCCGCCTTGCTGGCGCCGGTATTGGCCGCCGCATTTGGCTGGAGCAATGTGTTCGGCTTCGCGCTGATCCCGCTGGTGCTGACACTGATCGTGTTCGCGTGGCTCGCGCGCAATGCGCCCGAGCGCCCGAAAGCCAAGTCCATGGCCGACTATTTCAAAGCCTTGGGCGACCGCGACAGCTGGTGGTTCATGTTCTTCTACAGCGTGACGTTCGGCGGCTTTATCGGGCTGGCCAGCGCTTTGCCCGGCTACTTCAACGACCAGTACGGCCTGAGCCCGGTGACCGCCGGCTACTACACCGCCGCCTGTGTGTTTGGCGGCAGCTTGATGCGCCCCTTGGGCGGTGCACTGGCCGACCGCTTCGGTGGGATTCGCACCCTGCTCGGCATGTACGGCGTGGCAGCGATTTGCATCGCCGCCGTGGGTTTCAACCTGCCAAGTTCCTACGCCGCACTGGCGCTTTTCGTCTGCACCATGCTCGGCCTCGGTGCAGGTAATGGCGCGGTGTTCCAACTGGTGCCCCAGCGTTTTCGCCGCGAAATAGGCGTGATGACCGGCCTGATCGGCATGGCGGGCGGCATTGGCGGCTTTGCCCTGGCGGCAGGCATGGGCGCGATCAAACAGAGCACCGGCAGTTATCAGCTGGCCTTGTGGTTATTTGCCAGCCTTGGCGTGTTGGCCTGGTTCGGCCTGCACGGCGTCAAGCGTCGCTGGAGAACCACGTGGGGCTCGGCCGCCGTGACCGCCGCACGCGTCTGATGAGCCTGCAACTGAGCGTCGCCCAGGCCAGCGCCATCGGCCCGCGGGCAGAAAACCAGGACGCCCTGCGGGTGGTCACGCCCATGCCGGAACTGGCCGCAAGCAAGGGTTACCTGTGCGCCATCGCCGATGGCGTCAGCCAATGCGCCGACGGTGGCCTGGCCGCCCGTTCAACCTTGCAGGCGCTGGCCCTGGACTACTACGCCACGCCGCAAACCTGGGGCGTGGCCCAGGCACTGGAGCGACTGTTACTGGCACAGAACCGCTGGTTGCAGGCCAACGGCGGTGGCCAGCCGCTGCTGACCACCCTCAGCGCCCTGGTATTTCGCGGCCAGCGCTTCACCCTGGCGCATGTGGGGGATTGCCGGGTGTATCGCTGGCTGGACGGCGAGTTGCAGCGCATCACGCAAGACCATGTGTGGGAACAACCGGGCATGCAGCATGTGCTCAAGCGCGCCCTCGGCCTGGATCAGCACATGGTGCTGGACTTTCTCGACGGTGAACTGCGCGAAGGCGAGTGCTTCCTGCTGCTCAGCGATGGCGTGTGGGCCACGTTGGGCGACCACAGCATCAGCGCGATCCTGCGCGAACAAACCAATCTCGATGTGGCGGTGAACACGCTCGTCAGTGCCGCACACCTGGCCGCCAGCCAGGACAATGCCAGCGCGCTGCTGGTGCGTATCGACCAGCTAGGCGCCGCGACCCTGGGCGATGCGCTGGTGCAGTTGCAGCAATGGCCGCTGCCACCGCCCCTGAAGGCCGGGCAACGCTTTGAAGGCTGGCAGGTTGAAAGCCTGCTGGCGCAAAGCCGACAGTCATTGCTGTACCGCGTGCGCGATGCCCAGCAACAAGCTTGGCTGTTGAAAACCTTGCCGCTCAACCGCGACGATGACAACGACGCCGGCCAAGCCTTGCTGTCGGAAGAATGGTTTCTGCGACGAGTGGCCGGGCGCGCGTTTCCTGAAGTGCATGCGGCCAGTGGGCGTCAGCATTTGTACTACGTGATGCGTGAATATTCGGGGCAGACCCTCGCGCAGCTGTTCCAGCAACAAGGCCCGCTGCCCTTGGCGCAATGGCAGTCCATTGCCGAGCGTTTGCTGCGGGCAGTGGGCCTTCTGCATCGACGGCAGATCCTGCACCGTGACATCAAGCCGGAAAACCTGCTGCTGGGCGATGATGGCGAATTACGCGTGCTGGATTTCGGCCTGGCCTACTGCCCGGGGCTTTCCGAGGACCGCGCCCATTTGCTGCCCGGCACCCCAAGTTTTATCGCGCCCGAAGCCTTCAGTGGCGAACGTCCTACGCCGCAACAGGATTTATACAGTATCGGTGTCACGCTCTATTACCTGCTGACCGGGCATTACCCCTACGGTGAAATCGAAGCTTTCCAGCGGCCACGTTTCACCCAGCCCGTCAGCGCCAGTCGTTACCGCCCCGATTTACCGGACTGGTTGCCGTTGAGCCTGGAACGCGCTGTGGCCGCACAGCCCGCAGAACGTTATGAAACCGCCGAGGAATGGTTGCTGGTGCTGGAACAGGCCGACCGCCGTGAATTGAGCGTACGACCCAAACCGTTGCTGGAGCGCGAGCCGCTCAAGGTCTGGCAAACCCTGGCGACCGTCTCGCTGCTGGTCAATTTGGTGCTGCTGTACTGGCTGCTGCACCACTAGGGGGCGAATTTCCACGCAATATCGATGGGAATCCCAATAAAACGGGCGTCCGGCGACTTGGCACAACCGCTGCATTAGCTTCATCAACAACTCACATATAGCCGCCCCTTCAACGCCGAAGGGTTGAGCTTCCCGAGAGAACGGGACCGGACAAAGGTGTCCTCGCCAGGTAACTGGTGGGGGCGCCTTTTTTGTTTGCGCACGATTTGTCGAGCCATTGCGGAGAACGACATGAAAAAACTCAAACTGGTGATGATCGGCAACGGCATGGCCGGGGTTCGCACCCTTGAAGAATTGCTCAAGCTGAGCAGCGACCTGTACGACATCACGGTGTTCGGCGCCGAGCCCCACACCAACTACAACCGCATCCTGCTGTCACCGGTGCTGGCCGGCGAGCAGACCTTCGAAGAGATCGTGCTCAACGACCTCGACTGGTACCTGGACAACCACATCAAGCTGTTGCTCAACCGCAAAGTGGTGCAGATCGACCGTGTAAGACGCATCGTCATCGCTGAGGACGGCAGCGAGGCCGAGTACGATCGTCTGTTGATTGCCACCGGCTCGACGCCTTTTATCCTGCCAATCCCCGGCAATACCTTGCAGGGTGTGATCGGCTACCGCGACATCGCCGACACCCAGGCCATGATCGACACCGCCAGGACCCACAAGCACGCGGTGGTCATCGGCGGTGGCCTGCTCGGCCTGGAAGCCGCCAACGGCCTGATGTTGCGCGGCATGCACGTGACCGTGGTGCACATCGGCGAATGGCTGCTGGAGCGCCAGCTGGACAAAACCAGCGGCCAGTTGCTGCAAACCGAACTGGAAAGCCGTGGCCTGGTGTTTCGCCTGTACGAGCAAACCCAAGCCCTGCACGACGCCGGCAATGGTCGTGTCGGCTCGGTGCAGTTCAAGAATGGCGACATCATCCCCGCCGACTTGGTGGTGATGGCCGCCGGCATCCGCCCCAACACCGAACTGGCAGAGAAATCCGGCATCCCCTGCAACCGAGGGATTCTGGTCAATGACACTCTGCAAACCTACGACCCGCGCATCTATGCCATCGGCGAGTGCGCCAGCCACCGTGGGATCGCCTACGGCCTGGTGGCGCCGCTGTTCGAACAGGCCAAGGTCTGCGCCAATCACCTGGCCCAGTTGGGCTTTGCCACTTACAAAGGCTCGGTGACCTCGACCAAGCTGAAGGTCACCGGTATCGACCTGTTTTCCGCCGGGGATTTCATGGGTGGCGAAGGCACTGAGACCATCACCCTCTCCGACCCGATTGGCGGCGTGTACAAGAAGCTGGTGATCAAGGACGACATCCTGGTTGGCGCGTGCCTGTACGGCGATACCGCCGACGGTGGTTGGTATTTCCGCCAGATCCGTGAGAACCACGCGATTGGCGAGATTCGTGATCACCTGATGTTTGGCGAAAATGCTTTAGGCGATGTCGGCCACCAAGGCCAGGACAAAGCCATGAGCATGGCCGACAGCGCTGAAGTATGCGGCTGCAACGGCGTGTGCAAAGGCACCATCGTCAAGGCGATTCAGGAACACGGGCTGTTCAGCGTTGACGATGTGAAGAAGCACACCAAAGCCGCCAGCTCCTGCGGATCCTGCGCCGGGCTGGTGGAACAGATCCTGATCAACACCGTGGGCGGCGCCGCCGACGTCAAACCCAAAAGCGAAAAAGCCATCTGCGGCTGCAGCGACCTCAACCATGGGCAAATCCGCCAGGCGATCCGCGACCAGCACCTGCTGACCATCGCCGGCACCATGAGCTACCTGAACTGGCGCACCCCCAACGGCTGCGCGACCTGCCGCCCGGCCCTGAACTATTACCTGATCTCCACCTGGCCCGGCGAGGCCAAGGACGACCCGCAATCGCGCCTGATCAACGAACGCGCCCACGCCAACATTCAGAAAGACGGCACCTACTCCGTAGTCCCACGGATGTGGGGCGGTGTGACCAATCCGTCGGAGCTGCGGCGCATTGCCGATGTGGCCGACAAGTACAACGTGCCGATGGTCAAGGTCACCGGCGGCCAGCGCATCGACCTGCTGGGCATCAAGAAACAGGATTTGCCCGGTGTGTGGAAGGACCTCGACATGCCCTCCGGCCACGCCTATGGCAAATCCATCCGCACCGTGAAGACTTGCGTGGGCAGCGAGTTCTGCCGCTTCGGCACGCAGAACTCCACGCAGTTGGGTATCGAGTTGGAGCACGACCTGTTCAATATGTGGTCGCCGCACAAGGTCAAGCTGGCGGTGTCCGGTTGCCCACGCAACTGCTCGGAAGCGGGCATCAAGGACGTCGGCATTATCGGCGTCGACTCCGGCTGGGAGATGTACATCGGCGGCAACGGTGGGATCAAGACCGAAGTCGCGGAGTTTTTCGTCAAGCTGAAAACTGCCGAAGAGGTGCGTGAATACAACGGCGCGTTCCTGCAGCTGTATCGCGAAGAGGCTTTCTACCTCGAGCGCACCGTGCATTACCTGCAACGGGTAGGCATGGAGCACATCAAGAAAGCCGTTCTGGAAGACCCGGCCCGGCGCCAGGCCCTCAACGAGCGCCTGCAATTCTCGCTGTCATTCGAACAAGACCCGTGGAAAGAACGCCTGGAACAGCCGCTGCTGAAAAAGGAATTCGAGGTCATCCCCGTCAAACAGCTGGAGGTGTCGGCATGAACTGGCTGGATATCTGCGCCCTCGATGAAATCAACGCCCTGGGCTCGCGCATCATCAATGGGCCAAAAGGCGATATTGCGATTTTTCGTACCAGTGACGATGAGGTTTTCGCTCTTGATGACCGCTGCCCACACAAAGGCGGGCCGCTGTCCCAAGGCTTGATCTACGGCAAGCGCGTGGCCTGCCCGCTGCACAATTGGCAGATCGACCTGGCGTCGGGTGAAGCCCAGGCGCCGGACATCGGCTGCGCCCATCATCACCCCGCCCGCGTAGAAAACGGCCGGGTGATGCTGGCCCTGCGGGACGCCGGTTGATGAACCGCCAGACCACCGCGTCCACCTGCTGTTACTGCGGCGTGGGTTGCGGCGTGCTGATCGAGCATGACGGCGTGCAGATCCTGGGGGTGCAAGGCGACCCGAACCACCCGGCCAACTTCGGCAAGTTGTGCAGCAAGGGTTCGAGCCTGCACCTGACCGGCGACCTGACCGCCCGTGCCTTGTACCCGGAACTGCGCCTGGGCAAAGGCCTGTCCCGCGCCCGCACCGACTGGAACAGCGCCCTGGACCACGCGGCCAATGTGTTCGCCGACACCATTGCCGAACATGGGCCGGACAGCGTGGCGTTTTACATCTCTGGCCAGTTGCTGACCGAGGACTACTACAGCTTCAACAAGCTGGCCCGCGCGCTGGTGGGCACCAACAATATCGATAGCAATTCGCGGCTGTGCATGTCTTCGGCAGTGGTCGGCTACAAGCGCAGCCTGGGCGCCGATGCGCCGCCGTGCAGCTATGAAGACCTGGAGGCAAGTGATTGCGTGATGATCGTCGGCAGCAACATGGCCTACGCCCATCCGGTATTGTTCCGACGTCTTGAGGAAGCCAAGGCGCGGCGCCCGCAGATGAAAGTGCTGGTGATCGACCCACGGCGCACAGACACTTGCGATTTGGCCGACCTGCACCTGGCGATCCTGCCGGGCACCGATGTGGCGCTGTTCCATGGGATCTTGCACCTGTTGCTGTGGGAAGACTGGATCGACCGCGACTTTATCCAGACGCATACCGATGGGTTGCTCGAGTTGAAACGACTGGTGCATGACTACACGCCGCAGATGGTCACGCAGTTGTGCGGCATCAGCGTCGAGCAGTTGCGCGTGTGTGCAGAGTGGGTCGGCACCTCCGGCAGTTTTCTCTCGCTGTGGTGCATGGGGCTCAACCAGTCCACCGCCGGCAGCGCCAAAAACAGTGCGCTGATCAACCTGCACCTGGCCACCGGCACTATCGGTCGGTCGGGTTGCGGGCCGTTTTCCCTGACCGGCCAGCCAAATGCCATGGGCGGACGCGAAACCGGCAGTTTGTCGAACCTGCTGCCGGGGCATCGCGAGGCGGCCAACCCTGAGCACAGGGCTGAAGTCGCGGCCTATTGGGGCGTTGAATCGTTGCCGGCGCCTACCGGGCTGACGGCTATCGAACTGTTCGAACAGATCCAGGCCGGCAAGATCAAGGCCGTGTGGATTGCCTGTACCAACCCCGCGCAATCCTTGCCGGACCAGAACAGCGTGCGTGCGGCATTAGCGGCCTGCCCGTTCGTGGTGTTGCAGGAGGCTTTTCGCACCACTGAAACCGCCACCTACGCCGACCTGCTGTTACCCGCCGCCAGTTGGGGCGAGAAAGAAGGCACGGTGACCAATTCCGAACGGCGGATTTCCCACGTACGCCGCGCCATCGACCCACCCGGGGAAGCACGGCCGGACTGGGCGATTACCGTGGATTTCGCACAGCGCCTTGAGCAACGCTTGCGTCCGGGGTTGCCGAGTTTGTTCGCCTTCGAGCAACCGGCGCAGATCTTTGATGAGTACAAGATGTTGACCCGTAACCGCGACCTCGACCTGTCGGGTATCAGCCATGCTCTGCTCGATCAGCTCGGCCCGCAGCAATGGCCATTTCCCGTGGGCGCACAAGCGGGCACGCCGCGCCTGTACACCGAGGGTGTGTTCCCGACAGACAGCGGCCGCGCGCACTTTATCGCCGACCCTTACCGCGCCGCCAAAGAACAACGTGACGCGCGCTTCCCACTGACCCTGATCACCGGGCGCCTGCGCGATCAATGGCACGGCATGAGCCGCACCGGCACAGCCGCGCAGTTGTTCGGGCACGTCAATGAAGCACTGCTGAGCCTGCACCCGGATGAGCTGCGTCGGCACCGTTTCAAAGAGGGCGATCTGGTCAGCCTGAAAAGCCGTCGTGGCAGCGTGATTATCGCCGTCAGCAGCGATGACAGCGTGCGCCCGGGCCAGGCATTCCTGCCGATGCATTGGGGTGATCGCTTTCTCAAGGGCGGTGTTAATGCCCTTACCCAGCCGGCGTTCGACCCCTTGTCAAAACAGCCCGAACTCAAACACAGCGGCGTGCGCCTGGAGCCAGTGCAACTGCCGTGGCAGCTGTTCGCGCTGATCGAGGGAAATGTGCAGCAACACTTTGACGCCCTACGCCCGCTGTGTGAGGGCTTTGCCTACGTCAGCTTGAGCCTGACCGGGCGTGAACGGCCGGCTCTTCTGGTGCGCGCAGCCCATACCGAGGCGCCCGACTTGCAACTGTTAACCCGTATCGACGAACTGCTGGGCCTCAATGACGGTCCGGTCATGGCCTATGACGATCCGCGGCGTTCGATTGGCAAGCGGGTAAAAATCGAAAAAGGCCGCATCACCGCGCTGCGCCTGGCCGGCGAAACCCTGGCACGGCATTGGTTGCAGCGTTTGTGGCTGGAAGGCCGTGCCGACGATCAACTACGGCGCTGGCTGCTGGCGCCACTCAGTGCACCACCGGGCGGCGCGGCAGCCAGCAGTAAAATTTTGTGCAACTGCAAGAACGTCAGTGAAAGCGCGGTATGCGCCGGTATCGGCCGTGGCCTGGACCTGGACGGGCTTAAGCAGGAACTGGACTGCGGCACGCAGTGCGGCTCTTGTGTACCGGAAATCAAACGTCTTTTGGCCAGCACGTCGCTGCCAATCGCAATCAGTGTGTGAGGGGATAAACATGAGCGCAAAAGTCTGGCTGGTAGGCGCAGGCCCCGGTGATCCGGAGTTGTTAACCCTCAAGGCGGTACGCGCCCTGCACGCAGCCGATGTGGTGCTGATCGATGATTTGGTCAACCCGAGGGTGCTGGAGCACTGCCCGGACGCTCGGGTGATAACCGTGGGCAAGCGCGGCGGCTGCCGTTCGACACCCCAGGATTTTATCCACCGCCTGATGCTGCGCTATGCGCGCCAAGGCAAATGCGTGGTGCGACTTAAGGGCGGCGACCCGTGTATTTTCGGCCGGGGCGGCGAAGAAGCGCTGTGGTTGCGTGAACGCGGGGTTGAGGTGGAATTGGTCAACGGGATTACCGCGGGCCTGGCAGGTGCAACGAACTGCGATATTCCCCTGACGCTGCGCGGGGTCAGCCGCGGTGTGACGCTGGTCACGGCGCATACCCAGGACGACAGCAGCCTGAACTGGCGTGCCTTGGCCGAGGGCGGTACGACATTGGTGGTGTATATGGGCGTGGCGAAGCTGGAGGAGATTCGTCAGCAATTGCTGGAGGGCGCAATGGCAGCGGATACGCCGGTGGCGATGATCGAGAACGCATCATTGCCTCAGCAACGCGAGTGCCGCAGCACTCTGGCGCACATGCATACCGATGCACAGGTATTTGCTCTGAAAAGCCCTGCAATCCTGGTGATCGGCAGTGTTGCTGGCGCAGGGCAAGCCGCCTCTATTACTGTGTCAGCCAGCGCCTGAGGTAAATTTCAGGCAAAAAAAAGCCCGGCCTAAGCCGGGCTTTTTTCTACCACTCAGTAATTACTGAGCTTGAGCTTCAACCGACGCTTCTACGCGACGGTTAACAGCGCGACCAGCTTCAGTTGCGTTGTCAGCAACTGGGCGGGATTCGCCGTAACCTACCGCGGTGATGCGGCTAGGAGCAACGCCGTCTTTAACCAGGACTT
The DNA here is from genome assembly GCF_044218855.1 of Pseudomonas sp. B19125. Classification (NCBI taxonomy): domain Bacteria; kingdom Pseudomonadati; phylum Pseudomonadota; class Gammaproteobacteria; order Pseudomonadales; family Pseudomonadaceae; genus Pseudomonas; species Pseudomonas sp. B19125. The sequence goes on along the minus strand of NZ_CP162589.1, from coordinate 2,109,178 downwards.
GCTTAACAGCGTCAGCACGACGCTGGGACAGCTTCTGGTTGTAGGCGTCTGGACCGATGGAGTCAGTGTGACCAGCAACTTCTACGTTGGTAGCTGGGTACTGAGCCATGAAGTCGGCCAGGTTTTTCACGTCGCCGTAGCTGTTAGGCTTAACAACCGACTTGTCGAAGTCGAACTTAACGTCCAGCTCAACACGAACAACCTGAGCAACTGGAGCTTCTGGCTCTGGAGTTGGCTCTGGAGCTGGTGCTGGGGTAGGAGCTGGAGCAGCTGCGCCAGCGTTACCGCCGAAGTTCACACCCAGGCCGACCAGTGCGGAGTAGTCCCACTTGCCGTTGTCCAGTGCGTAGTCAGCTTCAACACCGGCACGAGCGTACACGTTGTTGGTGAAGTAGTACTTCACGCCAGCGCCGGCGATAGCCAGGGTGGACTGGTCGCGACCGCTGTGGCCGTCAGCTTTGACGTTGCCACGGCTTTGGTGGCCGAAACCGCCTTCTACGTATGGACGCAGGCTGTCAACGCCAGCCTGGCCGAAGTGGTACTGAGCAGTCAGGCTGCTAGTGTCGCCACCGATCTTCTGGCTGCCAGTACCGTCGTTCGAACGGGTGTGGTTGGTTTTGTCGTAGGACAGGTTCAACGACAGGTCGTCGGTCAGGAAGTAACCAATGCGAGCGCCTGGGTTGAAGCCGTCTTCGATGTGCTTAACGCTATCGTTGTACTGCTTCTTGTAGAACAGCTCGCCTTCAACTGCGCCTTGGCCTTGTGCCAGTGCGCCGAAAGAAGTAGCGGCAATAATAGAACCAATGGCAAAGCCCAAGGTGTTTTTCAGTTTCATCCGTTAAATCCCCATCTGGTGATTGTAAAGCAGTCCCACAAACCGGGGGACAACTCGGCGACAAGTCTAACAGAACTTGCCTACACGTAAGAGATATTTGCCACGCACTAAGTTTCAGTCTCGCCCGCAAATTTCTCACGTAATTTATCAAGAGCACGCTTGTAACGCATTTTTGTAGCACTCAAACCCATGTGCATGATGTCAGCAATTTCCTGAAACTCCAGCTCTGCGACAAATCGTAGCACCAGAATTTCCCGGTCAATCGGATTCACATGCACCAACCAGCGATCAAGTCCGGCCTTTTCCTCGGGTACCGGCGCCTTTTCTTCAGACGCTTCCTCAAGGGGGTCCAGACTTAAAGCGTCCATCAAGCGACGCTTTCGCCGTTCCTTACGATACTGCGTGATGCACTCGTTGTACGTGATGCTATAGAGCCATGTCTTGAACTTCGATTTGCCCTCGAAGTTCTTCAGGCCGTACAGCACCTTGAGCATCACTTCCTGACAGACATCATCCGCATCTCTATCGTTCCCTAAATACCTTGAACAAACGTTGAACAGAGTGCGTTGATACCTGCGCATCAATTCTTCGTACGCGCGTGTTACGTGAAACAGCTCCGTGTGCGAGCGCGCGACCAACTCCTCATCAGAGAGCTCACGGGGGTCATAGCGCGTGGACAGCGTTTGGGCTTTATTCAAAACAAGTCGTGCCGACAGTCAGGTCAATGTCCGCTACAGCCCGGTCTCCCGGGTTTGCGGCGGCGTACATTAGCAGGATTTGCCGGGTTAGCGGCTACTGACCTGCTGCTCGAGGAGAATCCGATTGGACAGCGATACCAGCTCACCGTCATCGGTCAGCACCGTCGTCTTGACCGTGCCGATCTCCTCGATTTGCCCTTCGACCTCGCCCACACGCACCTGTTGCCCAACCTGATACAGCTCACGCACATAGATTCCCGCAAGAATCTGACCGGCAATTTCCCGGCTTCCCAAACCCATGGCCAGCGCAACTGCCAGACCAACGGTAATCAAAACAATCACAATCACGTGGTTTAGAAGGTCAGTTTTGACCTCCAGCTGGCTGATCGCGACGGAAATACTGATGATGATCACCAGCCCCTGGGCAATTCGCCCCAGGCCCGCAGCATAGTCCAACCCCACGCCTTCAGCAGCACCGCGCACCAGCCCGTTGGCCAGTTGCGCCAGTAAAACACCTACCAGCAACACCAGCGCGCCGCCGAAAACCTTCGGCAAATACAGCGCCAGCATGTCGAGCGTAGCTGAAACTCGCTCAAGTCCAAGGGATTGAGCCGCAGAAACCAGAAAAATAAGCAGAACGAACCAATAAACGATCTTACCGATGAGGGTTGAGATCGGCACTTGCAGCCCTGCACGGCCCAGCAGCTTGGTCAGGCCGGTGCCCGCCATCAAGCGATCCAGCCCCAACTTTGCGAGCAATTTGGACAGCAGGGTGTCGAGCAACTTGGCCACGACAAAGCCCAGCAACACCAAAACCAGAGCACCAAACAGGTTGGGAATGAAATTCGCCACCTTGGTCCACAATGCGGTCATCGCGGTGACCAGGCTCTGGGTCCAGAGATCAAGTTCCATATTCAATCAGCCTTATCAGCAGTGCGAGCAAGAGGTTTACGACGCGAAACCGGCGATACGTGGGCCGAACCATTGTTCAGGGCCATCATCAACGCCGGCAACCAACGACCCAGCAGACCGAACAGGTCACCCGCCCCTACCTGACGGTTGGCGGTTTTCAACACGCGGCCCAGGCATGCATCGTCATCACGGTTGGATGGCGACGCATTGAGCATGTCACGCAAAGACTGTTCGAACGGATCGTGCATAAAGACCTCTCGCAAGTGAGTTAAAAGACGAGGGTTAAATTCTTTGGGTCACATGTGCCCCTGCCTGTGTTCAGGTCATATTCAGGTCAAACCCAGCGCAATCGTCGAAATAGCCACCATTGCCCCAGTGCTACCGAGACCATCAACAAGCAGGCAATCACGAATCCATAGGGGCTGGCAGAGAACGGAATCCCGCCCACATTTATACCCAGCAAACCGGTCAGAAAACTCATCGGCAGGAAGATCCCGGTGATGATCCCGAAGCGGTACATGGTGCGATTCATGCGTACGCTCAAGCGCCGGTCTTCGGCCTCAAGTACCAGCCCCACGCGCTCCCGGGTCAGTTCGAGCTCTTCCAGGTAGCGGGTCAGGCTGTTGTTCAATTCGTTCCAGTAGTCAGCATCGTCATCACAAAACCACGCTAATTTGATCCGCGTCAGCTGCGCAAAAATATCCCGCTGCGGCGCCAGGAAACGCTTCAATCCGGCAGCCCGTCGACGGATCTGCAAGACGTTGCCGTGCTCCGGGGTATACCGTTCGTCGGCATCGAGTTTTTCTTCCTCTAAATCGACGACTTCGGACAGGTCGGTGACCAGATCCTGCACTTTATGGGTCAGGTACTGCGCCATATAAAGGATGAGTTCAGAAGCGGTTTTTGGCCCTTTGCCCTCAGCCAGTTGCACCAGTAGCTCATCGGTAGCCCGCAATGGGCGCAAGCGCAGGGAAATCACGCGACTGGCTGCCGCGAAAATACGCACCGAGACCATGTCTTCCGGCTCGGCGCCAGGGTTGAGGTTGACTCCGCGCAGAAACAACAGCAATTCGCTGTCCGGCAGCGGCAACAGGCGCGGTCGGGTGTTTTCCTCCAGCAACAAGTCGCAGGCAAATTCGCTCAAACCGCTGGATTTACGCAACCAGGTCTGGGTTTGTGGATGGCTGCGATCCCAATGCAGCCACAGGCTTTCCTGAGGCTGCAGCTGCAAATCATCGAGCTCAGTCCGGGCAATCGAACGCGCACCGCCTTTACCGTCCAGCACCAGGGCATGCACCAGCCCCCATTGCGCGTTTTCTTCCTCGAACATCCTCACCCCTTTCGGCTACTGCGGTTTATTCAGGCATTTTCAGCGGGCTTGGCGAAACGATCACGCCATTATTGTCGGCGTAGACGTACTCACCAGGGCGGAATGTCACGCCGGCAAACGTCACCACCACGTTCAGGTCGCCAATGCCGCGCTTGTCGGTCTTCATGGGGTGAGGCGCCAACGCCTGCACACCCAGGTCTGTCTGGGCGAGGACGTCGACATCACGCACGCAACCGTAGATCACCAACCCTTCCCAACCATTTTTTGCAGCTTTCTCGGCGATCATGTCGCCCAGCAGCGCGCGACGCAGGGAACCGCCGCCATCGACCACCAGCACTTTGCCGGCGCCTGGTTGGTCGGCCTGTTCCTTGACCAGCGAATTGTCTTCGAAGCACTTGATGGTGACGATTTCACCGCCAAAGGAGTCTCGGCCACCGAAATTACTGAACATCGGCTCAACTACCTGCACCAGCTCCGGGTAGGCGTCGCACAGATCGGGCGTCACGTAATGAATCATCGGGAAACTCCTGTCATCAAGGAAGAGGTCGAACATCCCACGGTGTACATCAGAAAAACGCGTCACAACGGCTGAAGTTTAAGCGCTCACCCCTCAGCGGCGGCCATGATCAGACCCACGCCATCGCAACGCAATAGCGACTGCGCGACTGAATATGACCAGAAGCGTTTGACGCGTCATATCTTAGCCGCAACCTCTCTGGAGTGAAACGCCCTTGGCAGAGCGGTTATGCTAAACCGTTGCAGCTACTTGGGGCTCTGCTGCGAATAAAGGTGTCAGTGGATCTTTCAACCATTGCGCCATCAACGGCCACACTTCGGCCTGCGCGGCCTTGCTGACCAGCATCTCGACGTGCCCGAAATCCCCGCTGAAGCCTTGCTTGCGCCCCAGGCACAGGTATTGGCGGTGTTCAGAGCCAACTTGTTCGAACAACTTGCGACAAGCCCAGTCCGGGTCCTGTTGATCGCCAGCAGCGCTGACCGCCAGCAGCGGCACGTCGACATCGGCCAGGCCTTTCCACCAGTCCTGCTTGCCATCGCCAAAACGACCGAACAGGCCGTTCCAGCGCATGGCTTCGATCATCACGCCCGCCGGCTCGTCCTCGGGGCCGCGTTTGAGCCGTACACCGGATACTTCACCAAAGCGTTTCAAGAGCAAACGGCCGGTCCACTCCAGCGGCGGAATCTTCAACGGCCAGTGGGTGCGGCTGACCTGGCAGCCAAACAGGGCTACCGACGCCACGGCTGGCGCGCCAAGGTGCTGACCGCCCAAAGCCGCTGCCAAGGCAGTGCCGCCCAGGGAGTGGCCGATCCAGTGCGGGATTTGTGCGCTTTGCTCACGGACAAACGCGCCGATCGCCGGCAAATCGTAACGCGCATAATCGGCGACGCGGTTTCTGGCGTAATCCTGATTGCGCTTGGACAGGCCATGGCCGCGCATTTCCGGGATCCACACATCAAACCCCTGGCGCGCCAGGTAAGCGCCCAGGCCGATACCTTTGGGCGAATACCAGAAGCGCCGATTGGAAAAACTGCCGTGCAATAAAATTACCGGCGTGCCCCGGTTTTCCGGGACATCTGCCAGGCCCAAACGGGTCACAGCCAGCTCAACGGTGCCGTCGGGGCTGTTGCCGGGTTTGAGGCGGTACACATCTTCACTCAGGTCGCCACGACGTTCAGCGCTGATCAAGGCGACGGGAAATAGGTTGCTGCTGCTTTGCATAATGCTCTTGCACAAAAAAGGGCGGCGTCCGGATGGAATTCCGCCCTGTACAGATAAGAATGCCGGTCACCCAGGCTGGGTGACCGGCACTTTTGACGTCACGCCCTTAAGCGGACGCTTGGCCTTCCGCCAGGAAGAACCAGGTTTCCAGCACGGAGTCGGGGTTCAGCGAGACGCTCTCGATACCCTGTTCCATCAGCCATTTGGCCAGGTCCGGGTGGTCGGAAGGGCCTTGGCCGCAGATACCGATGTACTTGCCGGCCTTGTTGCAGGCCTGAATGGCGTTGGCCAGCAGCTTCTTGACCGCAGGGTTACGCTCATCAAACAGGTGCGCGATGATCCCCGAGTCACGGTCCAGGCCCAGGGTCAACTGGGTCAGGTCGTTGGACCCGATGGAGAAGCCGTCGAAGAACTCCAGGAACTCCTCGGCCAGGATGGCGTTGGACGGCAGTTCGCACATCATGATCACGCGCAGGCCATTCTCGCCGCGGGACAAGCCGTTTTCAGCCAGCAGGTCGACGACTTGGCTCGCTTCGCCCAGGGTCCGTACAAACGGCACCATGATCTCGACGTTGGTCAGGCCCATCTCGTTGCGCACGCGCTTGAGGGCACGGCATTCGAGTTCGAAGCAGTCACGGAAGGCTTCGCTGATGTAACGCGAAGCGCCACGAAAGCCCAGCATCGGGTTTTCTTCTTCGGGCTCGTAGAGCTTGCCGCCGATCAGGTTGGCGTACTCGTTGGACTTGAAGTCCGACAGGCGCACGATGACCTTTTTCGGGTAGAACGCCGCCGCCAGGGTGCTGATGCCTTCCACCAGCTTCTCGACGTAGAAACCCACTGGATCGTTGTAGCCGGCGATGCGCTTGTCGACGCTTTCCTTGATTTCCAGCGGCAGGCCGTCGTAATTCAACAGCGCCTTAGGGTGTACGCCGATCATGCGGTTGATGATGAACTCGAGGCGGGCCAAGCCCACACCGGCGTTCGGCAACTGCGCGAAATCGAACGCACGGTCGGGGTTGCCGACGTTCATCATGATCTTGAACGGCAGGTCCGGCATCGCATCGATGGAGTTTTGCTTGATATCGAAGCCCAGTTCACCTTCAAAGATGAAGCCAGTGTCGCCTTCGGCACAGGACACGGTCACACCCTGGCCGTCTTTCAACAGTTGGGTGGCGTTGCCGCAACCGACGACTGCGGGAATCCCCAACTCACGGGCAATGATCGCCGCGTGGCAGGTACGCCCGCCACGGTTGGTGACGATGGCGCTGGCGCGCTTCATCACTGGTTCCCAGTCCGGGTCGGTCATGTCGGAGACCAGCACGTCACCGGGCTGGACTTTGTCCATTTCAGACACGTCCTTGATGATCCGCACTTTGCCGGCGCCGATGCGCTGGCCAATGGCACGGCCTTCCACCAGCACAGTGCCGGTTTCTTTCAACAGGTAGCGTTCCATCACATTGGCCGAAGTGCGGCTCTTCACGGTTTCCGGACGCGCTTGCACGATGTACAGCTTGCCGTCATCACCGTCCTTGGCCCACTCGATGTCCATCGGGCACTTGTAGTGCTTTTCGATGATCATCGCTTGTTTGGCCAATTCGCTGACTTCAGCGTCGGTCAGGCAGAAACGCGCGCGCTCGGCCTTGTCGACTTCAACGGTTTTCACCGAGCGACCGGCCTTGGCCTCGTCGCCGTAGATCATCTTGATGGCCTTGCTGCCCAGGTTGCGGCGCAAGATGGCCGGGCGGCCGGCCTCAAGGGTGTGTTTGTGGACGTAGAACTCGTCCGGGTTAACCGCGCCTTGTACGACGGTTTCGCCCAGGCCGTAGGCGCCGGTGATAAACACCACGTCACGGAAACCGGATTCGGTGTCCAGGGTGAACATCACGCCGGCGGTGCCGGTTTCCGAACGCACCATGCGCTGCACACCGGCAGACAAGGCCACCAGCTTGTGGTCGAAACCCTGGTGTACGCGGTAGGAAATAGCGCGGTCATTGAACAGCGAGGCAAACACTTCCTTGGCGGCGCGGATCACGTTTTCAACGCCGCGGATGTTCAGGAAAGTTTCCTGCTGGCCAGCAAAAGAGGCGTCCGGCAAGTCTTCGGCGGTGGCCGAGGAGCGCACGGCAACTGCCATGTCCGGGTTGCCGGCCGACAGTACTGCGAAGGCGGTACGGATTTCTTCGTTGAGCTTCTCGGGGAACTCGGCGTCCATGATCCATTGGCGGATCTGGCTGCCGGTTTTCGCCAGGGCATTGACGTCATCGACGTCCAAGGCGTCCAGCGCGGCGTGGATCTGGGCGTTGAGGCCGCTCAGCTCGAGGAAATCGCGGTAAGCCTGGGCCGTGGTGGCGAAACCACCGGGCACCGACACACCAGCGCCTGCAAGATTACTGATCATCTCGCCGAGGGATGCGTTCTTGCCCCCCACATGCTCTACATCATGGACGCCGAGCTTATCGAGGGAAACTACGTACTCTACCAAGGTGATCTCTCCACTTTCTGTGTTGGAAAAGCTCAGGACGCCGGCGGCTCAGTAGGAGCAAACGCCAGCGCTTGTGGCCTGGACCTGGAAAATAAGTGAGAATGCGGCCCACTGCGGGACGGCAAAATCGCGCCTATCATATCCAAGATTCGCCATCAGCTTAAGGCCCAGGGCTCAAATGAAACGATCTGCTTTCTTTATCTCCGACGGCACCGGCATCACAGCCGAAACATTGGGTCAGAGCCTGCTCGCGCAGTTCGAAAACATTACCTTCGCCAAATTCACGCGGCCTTATATAGACAGCGTGGATAAAGCGCGGGCCATGGTACAACAAATCAATCTGGCGGCTGAAAAAGACGGTTTTCGCCCGATCATTTTCGACACCATCGTCAATCAAGACATTCGTGAGATCCTGGCAACCTCCAATGGTTTCATGATCGACATCTTCTCTACGTTCCTGGCGCCATTGGAACAGGAGCTGAGTGAACATTCCTCCTACTCCGTGGGCAAGTCCCATTCCATTGGCCACAACTCCAACTATATGGAGCGTATCGAGGCGGTGAACTTCGCCCTCGACAACGATGACGGCGCCCGCACCCACTACTATGACAAGGCTGACCTGATCCTGGTGGGCGTGTCTCGCTGCGGCAAGACCCCGACCTGCCTGTACATGGCCATGCAATTCGGTATCCGCGCAGCCAACTACCCGCTCACCGAAGACGACATGGAGCACCTGACGCTGCCTGCCGCCCTGCGTGCGCATTCGCACAAGCTGTTCGGCCTCACCATCGACCCGGACCGTCTTACCGCCATCCGCAACGAGCGCAAGCCCAACAGCCGCTACTCCAGCTATGCCCAGTGCGAGTTCGAGGTGCGCGAAGTGGAAAATCTATTCCGTCGCGAGAATATTGCGCACATCAATTCCACGCATTTTTCGGTGGAAGAGATTTCGGCGAAGATTCTGGTGGAAAAAGGTGTGGAGCGCCGCTTCAAATAGTGGGTGCCTGCACGGGCGCCATCGCAGGCAAGCCAGCTCCCACAAGGGAATGCATTCCAAATGGGGGAGATTCTGGTGGAGACCTGAACTGGCCCCAGCAAGCCAGCTCCCACAGGGGAATGCATTCCAAATGTGGGAGCTGGCTTGCCTGCGATGAACGATAACGCGGTAAACCTGCCTACAGCTGAAACCTGTCACCGCCCTGCCCCAGCGCGGTGGCCAGCGCATCAAAGCCCTCACGCAGCAACTGATCATCGCCTGACGTATTACAAATACTCGCCCGAATAAACTGCGGCACCGCCGTCTGCCCTACGGCAAATGCCTCAGCGGTGGCGATCAGGTAATTATTCTGCTTGAGCTCCGCCTCGATTTCCGACGCACGCCAGGGCTCCGGCACTTCAATCCAGAAGTGCGGGCTGTTGAGGTGAGTGCGGTATTCCAGCCCCACCAGCAGATCACGCACCAGAGCCTTGCGCCGGCTGATTTCGTTGATTTGCTGGCGCAGCAGGTATTCCGCCGTGCCGTTTTCGATCCATTGCGTCGCCAGCTCCAGCGTCACCGGCGTAGCCATCCAGCAGGTCGAGCGCAAGGCCGCCGAAATCCGGCTGACCAATGCCGGTGGCGCATGCACATACCCCACCCGCAGCCCGGCAGACACCGCCTTGCTCAGGCTGCTGATCAAAATCGTACGCTCGGGCGCGAAAAAGCTCAGCGGTGGCGGGCGATCTTCCACTAACACGCCGTGGGCTTCGTCTTCCAGAATCAACAGATTATGCTCGCGGCACACCTTGGCCAGCGCTTCCCGGCGTGCGACCGACAGCACGGCCGTGGTCGGGTTCTGGATCGTCGGGGTGCAGTAGAGCGCCGAAACCCGGTGATTACGACAGACTTCATCCAGCGCACCCGGCAGCACGCCTTCGTCATCCATCTCCAGGCCGATCAGCCGTACACCGAGCATACGTGCGGCGGTGATAAGCCCTGGGTAAGTCAGTTGCTCAGTGACCACCGTATCCCCCGCCCGCAGCAACGCCATCATGGCGCAGAGCAGGCCATGCTGGCCGCCGTTGACGCAGATGACCTGCTCGGGAATCGGATGAAAATCGCGCTGCACCAGCCATTGCGCACCGGCCTCGCGGTAGCGCGGCAAACCGGCATCCGGCGTATAGGCGCTGATGTCCTGAAGGAATTTGGCGTTGGTCGACAAGGTTTGGAAGCTCTGGGCCAGAAACACCGTTTCTTGCCCGGGAATGTGCATGTTGCGGCTCATGTCGAAGTACTGGCGCGGCTCTTCGCTGACGTTACGAAAGCCTTCATCACGCTGGCGCTCCATCCCACGCTTGCGCACGAAGGTGCCGTCACCGACACGCGCCACCACTAACCCCAGGCGTTCCAGCTCGCCGTAGGCTCGGCTGATGGTGCCGATGGTCACGCCAAGGTTATCGGAAAGAACCCGATGGGGCGGCAGTTTGCGCCCCGGCTCAATCAAGCCTTCAAGGATGCCCCGCTCCATCACATCGGACAGGCGTTTGTACTTGACGCCCTGACCGCTGGACAACCCCTCACGCATAATTGACACCATGTCAATATTTGTTTTGACAGCCATCATTCGCCCTAATAGTGTGCTTTTACGGGTTCAATCACCGGATGAAACAACTTAATACACAGTCAATATAGAGTTCAATTCCGGCTCAGGGAAGCAATAAACGATGCCAATGTCCGCCGTTCTTGAAAACACTACAAAAACAAAAAATCAGAAACAGTGGTTGGCCGGTCTGGTCACCAGCGTGATGTTTCTCATCGTGTGCCTGAGTTGGGGCACCACCTGGCTGGGCATCAAGATCGCCGTCGAAAGCGTGCCGCCGCTGACGTCCGCCGGGCTGCGCTTTCTGATCGCATTCCCGCTGTTCCTGTGTTTTGCCCTGGTGCGCCGCGAGCCGATCCTGTTCCCGCGCGAAAGCCGCTGGTTCTTCGTATTTGTGACCCTGTCATACTTCAGCGTTCCCTATTACTTGCTCAACTACGGCGAGATGCACGTGTCGTCCGGCCTCACCGCGCTGCTGTTCAGCTGCATGCCGGTGTTCATCCTGATTTTTTCCGCGCTGTTTTTGCGCGAGCGCATCTACTTTTCCCAGGTGGTCGGCATCGGCATCGGTTTCGGCAGCCTCTACATGATCATCAAGAGCCAGGGCCTGCACCTGGACCACGCCGAATTCTTCGGCGTGCTGGCAATTCTGACCGCCGCGATCATGCATGCCTTGTGCTACGTCATCACCAAGCAAAAAGGCAGCGCCATCAGCGTGATTACCTACAACACATTGCCCATCGGCATCGCCGGGTTGATGCTGTTCGTGGCCGGCCTGTGGTTTGAAACACCGACGTTCGAAAACATCACCCTGCGTTCATGGAGTGCCTTGTTCTACTTGGGATTGGTCGCGTCGGTGGGCGGGTTTATCGTGTACTTCATGTTGCTCAAACGTTTGAGCCCGATCATTTTGTCATTCGTGTTCATCATCTTCCCGGTGTTCGCGGTGATCATCGGCGCCTGGTACGAGGGCGTGGAAATTTCCCGTGACCTGATGCTGTACTCGGCCATCCTGCTGGCCGGCTTTGCGATCACCAAGTTGCCAGTTGAAAAACTCCTGGCCAAGAAAAATTGACCCTTAAACCACAACTACAACAACGCGAGAGAAACATGGAAGTCCTCCGCCCCACCGCTCTGGAACAGATCTATGCCCATGCCAGCCGCAGCTACCCGGAAGAATGCTGCGGTTTTGTCTTCGCCGATGGCAGTGTGTACCTGGGCAACAATATCCAGAATGAGCTGCACCACAAGAACCCCGAGATGTACCCGCGCAGCGCGGCCAATGGCTATACCTTTTCGGTGGCCGACACCCTGCTGATGAACAAGGCGTTTCGCAGCGACAACCCGGTGGTGGTGATCTACCACTCCCACCCGGACGTCGGCGCCTATTTCAGTGATGAAGACCAGGACAAGGCACTGTTCCTGGGTGAGCCGATCCACCCCGTCAGCTACCTGGTGGTGGACGTGCGCCAGGGCCAGGCCCTGGGCTCAAAGCTGTTTGCCTGGGATGGCAAGCAATTCGCCCTTAAACCCTTCAACGACCTGCACACGGAGTTGTCCATGAACGCTGTCTCTTTCCCCGATATTCTGGTTCGCGTGGCCAAGCTGCCGGAATCGACCCTTGAGGGCACTGGATCGACATTGCGCGAAGTCATTGAAAGCCTCTGCAGCAGCCACCCACAGCTGCGCACGCACCTGTTTCATGAAAAGAACAACCAGCTCAAGGAACACTTCCTGTTCACCGCCGAGGAAGAACTGATCGGCGCCGATGAGCAGTTGCCGGAAAAAGCCAAAATCGAAGTGCTGCTGGCCACCTCCGGTGGCATGGACGTCGACCAACTGAGCAACGAAGAAGTGCAGCGCTACGTACGCCACATCACCCTGCCCGGCGTCGGCCGGGAAGGCCAGTTGAACCTGAAAAAAGCCAAGGTACTGATCATCGGTACCGGCGGCCTGGGTTCGCCCATCAGCCTGTACCTCGCGGCAGCCGGCATCGGCACCCTGGGCCTGGTGGATTTCGACGTGGTCGAGAGCAGCAACCTGCAACGCCAGATCGTGCACGGCAACAGCACCCTGGGCATGCCCAAGGTCGAGTCGGCCAAGCGGCGGCTGCAAGACCTCAACAGCCATATCCAGATCAACGCCCACGACACTGCACTCAACGCCGACAATGCGTTGGAGCTGGTCGGCGCCTATGACCTGGTGATCGACGGCACTGACAATTTCGACACCCGCTACCTGGTCAACGATGCCTGCGTGCAATTGGGCAAGCCACTGGTGTACGGCGCCATCTACCGCTTCGATGGGCAGATCAGCGTGCTCAACTACAAAGGCGGGCCGTGCTACCGCTGCCTGTTTCCTTCAGCACCGCCGGCCGAGTTGGCACCCAATTGCAGCGCCGGGGGCGTGATCGGTGTGCTGCCGGGTGTGGTCGGGATGATCCAGGCCACCGAAGCGATTAAATTACTCATCGGCATCGGCGAACCGCTGTCGGGCCGCCTGATGCGCTTCGACGCGCTGGCCATGAAGTTCAGCGAGATCCGCTTCAAACGCCGTGCCGACTGCCCATGCTGCTCAGACCTGCGCCACAGCGAAAGCGTCGCGCCAGCCGTTTGCGCGGACGCCCTCCCGAGCCAGCCCGCGTTGGCCGAGGAGCGCTACATCAAACCACGCGTGCTCAAGCAACTGCTCGAACACCCACGCAGCGCCGACGTGCTGCTGGATGTGCGCGACGCCAGCGAGCTGGAGGTGTGCAAATTGCCGGGCGTGGTGCATATCCCCCTGGCCGAACTGGATGGGCAGTTGGACAGCCTCAGCCGCGACAATACCCATTACCTGATCTGCTACGCCGGAACCCGCGCCGAGCAAGCGGCCGGCACCCTGCTGGCCGCCGGCTTCGCCAATACCAAAGTCCTGCAGGGCGGCATGAAACATTGGGTTCGCGACGTCGAACCCGACATGCCTTTGTACTGATCCGGGGGCTGAGCGATGTTGCATAACTCCATTCTCGACGTGATCGGCCATACGCCGATCGTGCGCCTGGCGCAGTTTTCCGAAGACCTCGGCATCGAGGTCTACGCCAAGCTCGAATCCCTCAACCCTGGCGGCAGCCACAAGGCGCGTATTGCCCTGGGCATGATCCTCGACGCAGAACGCCGAGGCGTGCTGATTCGCAACTGCGGGCAAACCATCATCGAGCCCAGCGGCGGCAATACCGGCATTGGCCTGGTGATGGCCGGCAATGTGCTGGGCTACAAAGTGGTGCTGGTGATCCCTGACAACTACAGCCCCGAAAAACAGAAACTGCTGCGTTTATACGGCGCCAAGGTGGTGCTGTCGGACAGCCGTCTGGGCAACAACTCCCACGGCGAAAAGTGCATGGAACTGCAGTTGGAAAACCCCAACTTCGTGATGCTCAACCAGCAGCGTAATGGCGCCAACCCGCAGACTCACCGCGACACCACCGCACCGGAAATCCTCCGCGCGTTCGGCGAGCAGCGGGTGGACTACTTCGTCAGCGGCATCGGCACCGGTGGCCATATCACCGGCATCGGCGAAACCCTCAAGGCAGCCTGGCCCGCGATGCGCATCATGGGTGTGGAACCGGAGGAGTGCGACCTGCTCAAGGACCAGCACGCGCCGCACCATATTCAGGGCCTGTCGATCGGCTTGATCCCGAGCATTCTTAACGTGGGTGTACTGGACGGCATGCTCAAGGTCTCACGCCTGGCGTGCCTCGACATGATGAAACGCATCATGCGCACCGACGCCATCAGCTTGGGTTTGTCTTCGGCCGCCAACATGGTTGCCATTGCCCAACTCGCTCCCGAACTCCCGCCTGAAACGGTGGTGTTGACCATGGTCTACGACAATGCCGATAGCTACCTGCCCAATTTCGAATAATCGGTTTTTCAACCATCCAGACTGTGGGGGTGCCTCCATGGGGGGCTTTATCGACATGCAACAGCTGCACGATGAGTTGCTCACTCACCTCATCCAGACCCTGACGCCTGCGCAGATGAAGCAGTTGGAGCCGCATTTGGCGCCATTGATCCAGAATGCCGCCCAGGCCGTGGCAGAGGACTTGATTGCCTATGCCTATCGCGACCCTGCGTCCCGTGGGCGTGGCGAACTGATCCTGGAATCCTACGCGTCGTTCAAGGCGGTGCTGTTCTACCGGTTGGCACACTTGGTGTGGAATTTTCCCGACCCGGCCAACGGTGTGTTTTCACGCATGGCTCTCAAGCTCAGCAACCAGGGCAAAATCCTCTCCGGCGCCGAAATCCACCCCGCAGCCCGCATTGGCCGGCGCTTTGTGCTGGATCACGGCTTCGGCACCGTGATCGGCGAAACCTGCGAGATCGGTAATGATTGCTACATCCTCTGCGGCGTGACCCTCGGGGCCCGAGGCATTGCCAACAACCCGGACGGCAAACGCCACCCGCGCCTGGGCAATAACGTCGAGGTAGGCTCCGGCGCCCGTGTGCTGGGCTATGTGCTGATTGGCGACAACGTTTTTATCAGCCCTTCGTGTGTGATCACCCAGGATGTGCCGGCGGGCACCAAGGTCAAGGTGGTCAACCAGATCCAATTACAAAAGAATGCCGAATCGGATCACAGCAATTACCTGGGGGCTTTCGCGCTGGATGAGCGTTTGCACGTGGTCGGCGAAGTCAGCGCCAGCCACAAGGTCACGGTGCTGGATGCCGACTTTCACCCTTTGCAGGGGCTGCTGCTGGAGCCCACGGTGAAGGAGCGCCATCATTTGCAGTTTCGTCTGCGTCGCCTGGATACCGGCGACCATCTGCCACGCTTGCCGCTGAACCTGAAAGTCTGTGGCCCCGAATTTGAGATCACCCTGCTCTCCCCGCCTGGCTTGAGCGCAATGGTGCGTCACCTGCTGCAAGCCAGCCCACTGATCGTCGGAGGTTGAACATGTCCGTGCATACCATGGAAACCCTGGCGCTGTTTGACAGCGCGCCCTACCAGAACGCCTTCAGCGCCCGGGTGATTGCCGTCAGTGAACAAGGCATTGCCCTGGAACACACGCTGTTCTACCCCACCGGCGGTGGGCAACCGGGCGACACCGGGCACCTGACCCTGGCCGACGGCACGCGGGTCAACGTGACCGGCACCGTGCGCGACCCGGTGTTGCGCTCGATCATCTGGCACCAGGTTGAACACTGCCCCGAGCAATTGACGGCGGGCGTGCAGGTGGATGCCGGCCTGGATTGGGAACGGCGCTACCAGCACATGAAGATGCACACCTGCCTGCACCTGCTGTGCTCGATCATTGATGCGCCCGTCACCGGCTGCAGCATCAGCGCAGACAAAGGCCGCCTGGATTTCGATTTACCGGAAATGACCCTCGACAAGGACAGCATCACCCGCGACCTTAATGCCTTGATCGAACAAGCCCATGCCGTGAAGACCCTGTCGATGCCCGCCTCGGAATACTCGACCCTGCTGCAGATCACCCGCACCCAGGCGGTGGCGCCACCGGTCATCCAGGGCTCGGTGCGGGTAATAGAAATCGCCGGGATCGATATCCAGCCGTGCGGTGGCACCCACGTGATCAATACCGAAGAAATCGGCCGGGTGTTCTGCGAAAAAATCGAGAAGAAGAGCAAGCATAACCGCCGGGTGATCCTGCGGTTTGAGGGCTAAAGTACGCGAGTCGGCCAAGCGTGGGCGCTGGAGACCCACGCTTGCCGAAGTGAAGCCAAGCCTTACTGCTTCGCCTCATCAAGGTGCTTTTTCAACACTTGAACCTGTTCCTCAAGCAATGAAATTTGTGTGCTGTAGTAGGACTTCATCTCAGCAATACCCGCTTCGATATTAGCGTTGTCCACCCTGAATTGATCAGCGGTGGGCAGTGCCTGCGTGGGTGACTCGTTGGTCGGATCTGCCGGCTCATCGCTGGTGGTCATAATGGACTTATCCGCTGGCGCCGTTGGCGCCTGGGTTTCAGGTTTGGTCATCGTCTTGACCTGCTCAGTCATACTTTTAAGCTCCTTGCCCAACGCTTCAAAGGCCTCTTTCATCCGCTGCATGAGCTCGCCGATATCATCGCGCAACTGCGTATTTAGCTTGAGCGCCTCCTCAAGCTCTTGATCCTGGGCAACTTCAGTTGTCCGAGCGTCTTGAACAACCTGCTTAACCGACTCTTGAGGTGTTTGAGGCAGTTCTACGGGGGCCTCGTCGGTGTCTTTGCATGGAGCACTCAGTTGCTCACGCAGTTCGACAATATCGTTTTTAAGATTGACGATTTTCTCCTGGCACTCGGTGATAAACGCCTTGAAGTCGATCAGGAGCTGGTTATTTTTACCCAACAACTCCAGGGTCTCAGCCTGTGGGCCGACCTTATGCAATTGCGGCTGGTTAACGAGGGTGTTGTGGCTCGAAAACTGACCGCGTTGCTCTGCCGTCACGGGCGGCCGAGGAGCTGCAGCATCGCCCTGTGTGTCGACACCCGTTGAGGTATCGGCCATGTTTTTCTGACGAAGGGGCTGCGAATATTGCGACGCCTCGTAGCCCGTTGGGTAGTTCGTTTGTGGCCGGGTATTTACGCTATTCATAGGGTGCTTTCTCAAATCCAGACAGTGCTGAGTTGTGGGTTGGCAGAGACTTGCTGCGGCAAGTGATCTGACCCATTGATTGGCATTTATCTGAAAGCGGTTCCCGGGATACAGGATGTGTGGGTAGCTAATTATGTCGGCAGCTCAATCAGTCTTTTCCTGAAGGTTGATCAACGCAGGCAAAACCGGTGCCCAAGCCGCAGTTCGTACAGGAAACTGACAGCAAATTTATGTGCTTGTAACATTCAGAAACGTACAATCCCGCCAGCAATGCATCGTTGCCCCTGACTCACGAAAACAGCGCCCGTCCTCCTCGGTGGGTCATTCGTGCAGCAGCTAAGCTCACTCCCATTACGCCCCTGAACCTGAACGCTGCAGGACTGAATGCCTATGAACAAAGTGTTCCGCGATTACCTGCCGGCATCCACCCTGCGCTTACTGCCCAACCGCTGGGACCTGGTCGCGCTGCCGCTGGTGATCGGCTTTCTGCTGTTTTTCTCCCTTACCGCGCGGGAAACCTGGGCGCCTATCGCCACGTTGCAAAGTGAAGTCATTTCCCTCGACCCGGCCAACCTGCCGGAATACGCGATGCGCACCACGATGCGCATGCTCGCGGCCATGGTCGCGGCGCTGGTTTTTACCCTGCTGTACGGCACCCTGGCCGCCAAAAGCCGACGTGCTGAAAAGCTGCTGGTGCCGGTGCTCGATATCCTGCAATCGGTGCCAGTGCTCGGCTACATCTCATTCACGGTGACGTTCTTTCTGCTGCTGTTCCCTGGGCGCGTGCTCGGCGCCGAGCTCGCGGCGATCTTTGCGATCTTCACCAGCCAGGCCTGGAACATGACGTTCAGCTTCTATCAGTCGCTGCGCATGCTGCCCCACGATTTGGTAGAGGTGTCGACCAACCTGCGGCTTTCCGGCTGGCAGAAGTTCTGGAAGCTCGATGTGCCGTTCGCCATGCCGGGGCTGGTGTGGAACATGATGATGAGCATGTCCGGCGGCTGGTTCTTCGTGGTCGCCTCCGAAGCCATCACCGTCGGCGACAAGACCATCACCCTGCCGGGCGTAGGTTCGTACCTGGCCTTGGCGATCGCCCAGAAAGACCTGCACGCCGTGGGTTACGTGATTTTGGCGATGATTGTGGTGATCCTGCTGTACGACCAGTTGCTGTTCCGCCCGCTGGTGGCCTGGGCTGACAAGTTCCGCATGGAAACCACTGCGTCCCAGGGCGCTGCGCCACAATCCTGGCTGCTGAACCTGATCCAGCGCACGCGCATCGTGCAACGCAGTCTGCGCCCTATTACCCGCACCTTCAGCCGGATCGGCAACAAACGCTTCAGCCTGGCGGGCGGTGCGCTCAAGGCGTTGCCGGCAGAAACACCGGCGGCGTCAAAAGTGATCGACTGGGTGTGGGGCACGTTGATTGCGTTGCTGGCCGCGTATGCGCTGTACCACATCGTGCAATACGTCGGCACCGAAGTGACCTTCGCCGAAGTCGGCCACGTGTTTGTACTGGGCCTGATCACCTTGCTACGCGTGGCCGGGCTGATTCTGATCGCCTCGCTGATCTGGGTGCCTTTAGGCGTAATGATCGGCTTGCGCCCTGCACTGGCGGAAAAAATCCAGCCGCTGGCACAGTTTCTCGCGGCTTTCCCGGCGAACCTGCTGTTCCCGGTGTTTGTGATCGTGATCCTGCACTACAACCTCAACCCGGATATCTGGCTGAGCCCGCTGATCGTGCTGGGCACCCAGTGGTACATCCTGTTCAACGTGATTGCCGGCGCCAGTGCCTTCCCCAATGACTTCAAGGAAGCCGCCGCCAACTTCCGCATCCGTGGCTGGCTGTGGTGGCGCAAGGTGATGCTGCCGGGGATCTTCCCCTATTACGTCACCGGCGCCATTACCGCCTCGGGCGGTGCCTGGAACGCCAGCATCGTGTCCGAGTACGTGTCCTGGGGCCAGGACAATGTGGTCGCCCATGGGCTGGGCGCCTACATCGCGCAAACCACCGCGGCCGGCGACTTCCCGAAAATTGCCCTGGGCGTGGTGGTGATGTCGATCTTCGTGGTGGCGTTCAACCGCGCAGTCTGGCGGCCGATGTACGCCATCGCTGAAAACAAACTTCGTCTGAATTGATGGGATTCGCCGTGATGACTACCTACACCGAAAACACTGCCGATACCCCGCAAATCTACTCGCTGAAAAACGTCAACCGGGTGTTCGGTAAAGGTAAAGACGAGCTGCAAGTGCTCAGCGGCGTCGACCTGAGCCTGCACGAAGGTGAGATCGTCGGCATGCTTGGCCGTTCCGGCTCGGGTAAATCCACCTTGCTGCGCATCATCGCCGGGCTGATCCAGCCATCCTCCGGCGAAGTCCGCTACAACGGCGCGCCGCTCAACGGCCCGGCCGAAGGTGTGGCCATGGTGTTCCAGACCTTTGCCCTGTTCCCCTGGCTTACCGTGCTGGAAAACGTCGAAGCCGGCCTGCAAGCCTTGCAAGTCGAGCGCAAGGAAACCCGCCGGCGCGCCTTGGCCGCCATCGACTTGATCGGCCTCGACGGGTTTGAAAACGCTTACCCGCGCGAACTCTCCGGCGGCATGCGCCAGCGCGTGGGGTTTGCCCGTGGCCTGGTGGTCAACCCGACGCTGTTGCTGATGGACGAGCCCTTCTCGGCCCTTGACGTGCTCACCGCCGAGACGTTGCGCACTGACTTGCTCGACCTTTGGAGCGGCAAACAGCTGCCGATCAAGTCGATCCTGATCGTGACCCACAACATCGAAGAAGCGGTGCTGATGTGCGACCGTATTCTGGTGCTGTCATCCAACCCCGGCCGCGTGGTGGCCGAGATCAAGGTGCCGTTCGCGCACCCGCGCAACCGCCTGGACCCGACGTTCCGGCAAATGGTCGACGACATCTACGCACTGATGACCGACCGACGCAGCGCCGATGCCAGCCGTGGAATACCCGAGCTGAAAATGGGCAGCCTGCTGCCGGAGGTATCCACCAACCTGATGGCCGGCCTGATCGAAACCCTGGCCGCCGAGCCTTACAACGGCCACGCCGGCTTGCCGACCGTGGCCGAACGGCGCTTGCTGGAAGTCGATGACCTGTTCCCGGTGGCCGAGATGCTCGAGCATTTGGGTTTCGCTGAACTCAAGGGCGCGGACATCACCCTCACCGAGGCCGGCAAGCTGTTCGCCGACTACGGCACGCAAGAGCGCAAAACCCTGTTCGCCGAGCACTTGATCAAACACGTGCCCCTGGCCGCGCGGATTCATCAAGTGTTGCTTGAGCGCAGCGGGCACCGTGCGCCACGGGTGCGTTTTGAGCAGGAGCTGGAAGACTCGATGACCGAAGCCTTTGTGGAGAAAACCCTGGAAAGCGTGGTGGCGTGGGGGCGTTATGCGGAGATTTTCTCCTATGACGACCATACCGAGACATTCAGCCTGGATGATGTGGAAGGCAGTATGTAATGGACCAAGTGGGAGCGGGCTTTTTGTGGGAGCTGGCTTTTGTGGGAGCTGGCTTGCCTGCGATGCAGGCGACTCGGTGTTTCTGAAGTACCGAGGTGATGCTATCGCAGGCAAGCCAGCTCCCACACAAGCTAGCTCCCCCGTTAGCTTTTTGGTGTTTGTCAGATCACAAACAGGTCCACAAACCGATTCGCCGGCGTAGCCTCAAGCCGCGCCTGATCCTTGCACAACGCAAAAATCTCGCCACTGCGCTGCGCGGTAAACCGCGTGGCCAGGTTGGCTTTAAACTTGTCCTCCAGCAATGGAATGCCATCCACCCGACGGCGGCGATGCCCAATCGGGTATTCCACCGCGACCTGCTCAGTGTGGGTGCCATCCTTGAAAAACACCTGCACGGCATTGGCGATAGAGCGCTTGTCGGCCTCCAGGTATTCGCGGCTGTAGCGCAAGTCCTCAACGACCTCCATCTTTTCGCGCAGCTCATCGATGATCGGGTGCGCCGCGTGGAATTCATCCTCGTACTGCTCGGCCACCAGATTACCGAACGCCAACGGCACCGCAGTCATGTACTGCAGGCAGTGGTCGCGGTCGGCAGCGTTGGCCAGTTTCCCGACCTTGGAAATGATGCGAATCGCCGACTCGTGGGTGGTGATCACAATGCGTTCGATTTCATGCAGACGATCCTTGACCAACGGGTGCAAGGTCACGGCCGCTTCACAGGCTGTTTGCGCGTGGAACTCGGCCGGGAAGCTGATCTTGAACAGCACGTTTTCCATCACATAGGTGCCATAAGGCTGGGACAGGCTGAACGCGCGCTTGTCCTCAGGCTTAAGCGCCAGGTCTTTATTGGTGTGGCTGAACAGCACGTCATAAAAACCCCATTGCGGCGCGCTCAGCACACCGGGGATGCCCATCTCGCCGCGCAGCGCGATATCCGCCAGGCGTACGCCACGGCTCGATGCATCCCCGGCCGCCCAGGATTTGCGCGAGCCGGCATTCGGCGCATGGCGATAGGTGCGCAGCGCCTGTCCATCGACAAACGCGTGGGACAACGCCGACAGCAGCTGTTCACGGTTGGCGCCCATCAGCTTGGCGGTGACCGCCGTGGAGGCGACTTTCACCAGTAACACATGGTCGAGGCCGACGCGGTTGAAGGAATTTTCCAGGGCAATCACGCCCTGGATTTCGTGGGCCATGATCATCGCTTCCAGCACCGCACGCACGGTCAGTGGCGCATCGCCGTTGGCCACGCGTTTTTGCGACAGGTGATCGGCCACGGCGAGGATGCCGCCGAGGTTATCCGAAGGGTGGCCCCATTCGGCGGCGAGCCAAGTGTCGTTGTAGTCGAGCCAGCGCACGATGCAGCCGATGTCCCAGGCGGCTTTGACCGGGTCCAGACGCAATGAAGTGCCCGGCACACGCGCGCCGAACGGCACGACGGTGCCCTCGACGAGCGGCCCCAGGTGCTTGGTGCACTCGGGGAAGCGCAGGGCCAGCAGGCCGCAACCGAGGGTGTCCATCAGGCAATTGCGTGCAGTGTCCAACGCGTCGCGGGAATCGATGCGGTAATTGAGGACGTAGTCGGCAATGTCCTGCAGGACCTGGTCGTAGTCGGGGCGGTTATTCTGGTCGACGTTGGCGCTCATGGCAGTACTCCAAAGTGGGTTGGGGTTAGTCCTCGGGCTTACGGTTATTGGAAAGCAGATCTTGGGTGTCTGCCTTGAAATAGAGAATCACCTGTGGGAGCCGGGCTTGCCCGCGATGGCATCACCTCGGTTCATCTGAAACACAGAGGTGATGCCATCGCAGGCAAGCCAGCTCCCACACAAGCCAGCTCCCGCAAGGGTTAGAACGCGTCGCCGGGCACGCGCACGAAGCCTTCCATCAACACCCGTGCGCTGCGGCTCATGATGGCTTTTTTCACCACCCATTCGCCGTTCACCTGGGTGGCTTCGGCACCGACGCGCAAGGTGCCGGACGGGTGCCCGAACCGCACCGCGTTGCGCTCGACACCACCGGCCGCGAGGTTGACCAGGGTGCCGGAAATCGCCGCCGCCGTGCCAATCGCCACCGCCGCCGTGCCCATCATCGCGTGGTGCAACTTGCCCATGGACAGTGCGCGCACCAGCAAATCCACATCACCGGCCTTGATTGCCTTGCCACTGGAGGCCACGTAATCCAAAGGTTTTGCCACAAACGCGACCTTCGGCGTGTGCTGGCGCTGGGCGGCTTCGTCCAGATGTTGGATCAGGCCCATGCGCAACGCGCCATAGGCCCGCACGGTCTCGAACATTGCCAGGGCCTTCGGGTCGCTGTTGATCGCGCCTTGCAGCTCGGTGCCGGTGTAGCCGAGGTCTTGGGCGTTGATGAAAATCGTCGGGATACCGGCGTTGATCAGCGTCGCCTTGAAGGTGCCGACACCCGGTACTTCCAGGTCGTCGATCAGGTTGCCGGTGGGAAACATCGAGCCACCGCCGCCCTCTTCTTCCGCTGCCGGGTCCATGAACTCCAGCTGCACTTCGGCAGCCGGGAAGGTCACGCCGTCGAGCTCAAAGTCGCCGGTTTCCTGTACCGCGCCGTCGGTGATCGGCACGTGAGCGATGATGGTCTTGCCGATATTGGCCTGCCACACCCGCACCACCGCTACACCGTTATGCGGCACGCGGGCCGGGTCAACCAGGCCAGCGCTGATGGCAAACGAACCCACCGCCGCCGACAGGTTGCCGCAGTTGCCGCTCCAGTCGACAAACGGCTTGTCGATGGAGACCTGGCCAAACAGGTAATCCACGTCGTGATCGGCCCGGGTACTTTTGGCCAGGATCACGCTTTTGCTGGTGCTGGAGGTTGCACCGCCCATGCCGTCGATTTGCTTGTCGTAGGGATCGGGGCTGCCGATGACCCGCAACAGCAAGGCATCGCGAGCAGCACCCGGCACCTGCGCCGACTCGGGCAGGTCCTTGAGGCTGAAAAACACGCCCTTGCTGGTGCCGCCACGCATGTAGGTGGCGGGGATCTTGATTTGCGCTGCGTGTGCCATGGTTATCCCCTTAAGCCGTCGCCGCCGATTCCAGGAAGTCCTGGGCAAAACGTTGCAACACGCCGCCCGCCTCGTAGATCGACACTTCTTCGGCGGTGTCCAGGCGGCACGTCACCGGCACTTCGACACGTTCGCCATTCTTGCGGTTGATCACCAGCGTCAGTTGCGCAAGCGGGGTGCGTTGGCCGACCACGTCATAGGTTTCGCTGCCGTCGATCTTCAGTGTGTGGCGGTCGGTGCCCGGCAAAAATTCCAGCGGCAACACGCCCATGCCCACCAGGTTGGTACGGTGGATGCGCTCGAACCCTTCGGCGGCAATCGCCTCCACACCGGCCAGGCGTACGCCCTTGGCCGCCCAGTCGCGGGACGAGCCCTGGCCGTAGTCGGCGCCGGCGATAATGATCAGCGGCTGCTTGCGCTCCATGTAGGTTTCGATGGCTTCCCACATCCGCGTGACCTGGCCTTCGGGCTCGATACGCGCCAGGGAACCCTGCTTGACCTTGCCGTTTTCCACGACCATTTCGTTGAACAGTTTCGGGTTGGCAAAGGTCGCGCGCTGCGCGGTCAAGTGGTCGCCACGGTGAGTCGCGTAAGAGTTGAAGTCGACTTCCGGCAGGCCCATTTTCGCCAGGTATTCGCCGGCGGCGCTGTCGAGCATGATCGCATTGGACGGCGACAGGTGGTCGGTGGTGATGTTGTCCGGCAGTACCGCCAGCGGGCGCATGCCCTTGAGCGGCCGCGCACCCGCCAGCGCACCTTCCCAGTACGGTGGGCGACGGATATAGGTACTCTGCGGGCGCCAGTCGTACAGCGGCGCGACTTTGGGGCCAGTGTCTTCGTGGATCGCGAACATCGGGATGTAGACGGCGCGGAACTGCTCCGGTTTGACCGACGCCTTGACCACAGCGTCGATTTCTTCGTCGCTTGGCCAGATGTCTTTCAGGCGGATTTCCTTGCCGTCGGCATCCAGGCCCAGCACATCCTTTTCGATGTCGAAGCGGATGGTACCGGCAATCGCATAAGCCACCACCAACGGCGGCGAAGCCAGGAACGCTTGCTTGGCATACGGGTGAATACGTCCGTCGAAGTTGCGGTTACCCGACAGCACGGCAGTGGCGTACAGGTCGCGGTCGATGATTTCTTGCTGGATCACCGGGTCGAGTGCGCCGGACATGCCATTGCAAGTGGTGCAGGCAAAGGCCACCACGCCGAAGCCGAGTTTTTCCAGCTCATGGCCAAGGCCGGCTTCTTCCAGGTACATGGCCACGGTTTTCGAGCCCGGCGCCAGCGAGGATTTGACCCACGGTTTGCGCGTCAGCCCCAGCTGGTTGGCGTTACGTGCCAGCAAGCCTGCGGCAATCACGTTGCGCGGGTTGCTGGTGTTGGTGCAACTGGTAATGGCGGCGATGATCACCGCGCCGTCGGGCATTTGCCCCGGCACATCATCCCACTGACCGGAGATGCCTTGGGACGCCAGATCGCTGGTGGCAACACGCGCATGCGGGTTGCTCGGGCCGGCCATGTTACGCACGACGCTGGACAGGTCGAAGGTCAAGCCGCGCTCGTATTGCGCGCCCTTGAGGTCATCGGCCCACAGGCCGGTGTGGCGGGCGTATTGCTCGACCAACGTGACTTGTTCGTCTTCGCGGCCAGTGAGTTTCAGGTAGGCGATGGTTTGCTGGTCGATGTAGAACATCGCGGCGGTAGCGCCGTATTCCGGGGCCATGTTGGAGATGGTCGCGCGGTCGCCCAGTGTGAGTGCCGAAGCACCCTCGCCGAAGAACTCCAGCCACGCACCCACGACTTTCTGTTTACGCAGGAACTCGGTCAGCGCCAGCACCATGTCGGTGGCGGTGATACCCGGTTGCAGCTTGCCCGTCAGCTCCACGCCGACACTTTCCGGCAGGCGCATCCACGAGGCGCGGCCGAGCATCACGCTCTCGGCTTCAAGGCCACCGACGCCGATGGCGATCACGCCCAGGGCATCCACGTGCGGGGTGTGGCTGTCGGTGCCGACGCAGGTATCGGGGAAGGCCACACCGTCACGCACCTGAATCACCGGGGACATTTTCTCCAGGTTGATCTGGTGCATGATGCCGTTGCCCGGCGGGATCACGTCGACGTTCTTGAAGGCCTTTTTGGTCCACTCGATAAAGTGAAAACGGTCTTCGTTGCGACGGTCTTCGATGGCGCGGTTTTTCTCGAATGCGTCCGGGTCAAAACCACCGGCTTCCACGGCCAGGGAGTGGTCGACGATCAGTTGGGTCGGCACCACCGGGTTGACCTGCGCCGGGTCACCGCCTTGCAGGGCGATCGCATCGCGCAGGCCAGCAAGATCCACCAACGCGGTCTGGCCGAGGATGTCATGGCACACCACACGTGCCGGGAACCAAGGGAAGTCGAGGTCGCGTTTGCGTTCGATCAGTTGGCTCAGGGAAGCGTTGAGGGTGGCCGGGTCGCAGCGGCGTACCAGGTTTTCGGCGAGCACGCGCGAGGTGTACGGCAAGGTGGCATAGGCGCCGGGCGCGATTGCCTCGACAGCCGCGCGGGCGTCGAAGAAATCCAGGCGGCTGCCGGGCAGCGGTTTGCGAAATTCAGTGTTCATCGTCAGGACTCGGTCACGGTAGGTTCACAAGGCGAACTGTCGACACTGGCCTGGCTCTCTGTGGGAGCTGGCTTGCCTGCGATGGCATCACTGCGGTGTGACAGGTACACCAGGGTGATGCGATCGCAGGCAAGCCAGCTCCCACAGAAAAGCACATAGGCCAATGTGCCTGGTTCATGCCACTCAGCGACGTTCGATTGGCACGAACTTGCGCTGCTCAACGCCGATGTACTCGGCGCTTGGACGGATGATGCGGTTGTTGGCGCGCTGCTCGAACACATGCGCAGCCCAGCCGGTCAGCCGTGAGCACACGAAGATCGGCGTGAACAGCTTGGTCGGGATGCCCATGAAGTGGTACGCCGAGGCATGGTAGAAGTCAGCATTGGGGAACAGCTTTTTCTGTTCCCACATGGTCTTGTCGATGGCTTCGGAGACCGGGAACAACACTTTGTCGCCGACCTCATCCGCGAGTTGTTTCGCCCAGCCCTTGATCACTTCATTACGCGGGTCGCTGTCTTTGTAGATCGCGTGGCCAAAGCCCATGATCTTGTCTTTGCGCGCCAGCATGCCGAGGGTGCCTTCGACGGCTTCTTCGGCCGAACCGAAACGCTCGATCATCTCCATCGCGGCTTCGTTGGCGCCGCCATGCAACGGACCGCGCAGCGAGCCGATGGCGGCAGTCACGCAGGAATACAGGTCGGACAGGGTTGAAGCACACACGCGGGCGGTGAAGGTTGAGGCGTTGAATTCGTGCTCGGCGTAGAGGATCAGCGACACGTTCATGACTTTTTCATGCAACGCGCTGGGCTTCTTGCCATGCAGCAGGTGCAGGAAGTGGCCGCCGATGCTTGGCTCGTCGGTCACGCAGTCAATCTTTTTGCCGTCGTGGCTGAAGCGATACCAGTAGCACATGATTGCCGGGAAAGCGGCGAGCAGGCGGTCGGTGACATCGTGCTGCGCGCTGAAGTCTTTCTCGGGTTCGATATTGCCCAGGAACGAGCAACCGGTGCGCATCACGTCCATAGGGTGGGCGTCGGCAGGAATGCGTTCCAGCACTTCTTTAAGCGCTTGCGGCAGGTCGCGCAGTTTGCTGAGTTTGGCGCTGTAGGCAGCCAATTCGGTTTTGCTCGGCAACTCGCCGTAGAGCAGCAGGTAGGCGACCTCTTCAAATTGCGCATCGGCGGCCAGTTCACGCACGTCATAGCCGCGATAGGTCAAGCCGGCACCGGCCTGGCCGACGGTAGACAGTGCGGTCTGCCCGGCCACCTGGCCACGCAGGCCGGCACCACTCAGTACTTTTGCTTCAGCCATGGTTCTTCTCCAATTTTGTAGTTATTCAGGGAGGCGCGTTCGTTACTTTTTCGCGGCGAACAGCGCGTCGAGCTTCTGCTCGAAGGTGTGGTAGTCGATGCGATCGTAAAGCTCTATGCGGGTTTGCATGGTGTCGATGACGTTCTGTTGCGTACCGTCGCGACGGATCGCGGTGTAGACGTTCTCGGCAGCCTTGTTCATGGCGCGGAAAGCCGAGAGCGGGTACAGCACGATGGAAACATCGGCAGATTTCAGTTGATCGACTGTGTAGAGAGGGGTTGCACCGAACTCGGTGATGTTGGCCAGGATCGGGGCCTTTACCTTTGAGGCGAAGAGCTTGTACATCTCCAGCTCAGTGATGGCTTCCGGGAACACCATGTCGGCACCGGCTTCGATGCAGGCGGCGGCACGCTCCAGCGCCGACTCCAAGCCTTCAACCGCCAGCGCGTCGGTGCGCGCCATGATCACGAAGCTGTCATCGGTGCGCGCGTCTACGGCGGCCTTGATGCGGTCGACCATTTCCTGCTGGGACACGATTTCTTTGTTCGGGCGATGCCCGCAACGCTTGGCGCCGACCTGGTCTTCGATATGGATGGCGGCGGCGCCGAACTTGATCATCGACTTGACGGTGCGCGCCACGTTAAAGGCCGAGGAGCCGAAACCGGTGTCGACGTCGACCAGCAGCGGCAGGTCGCACACGTCGGTGATGCGGCGTACGTCGGTGAGTACGTCGTCCAGGCCGGTGATGCCCAAGTCCGGCACGCCCAGGGAACCGGCAGCTACGCCGCCGCCTGACAGATAAATCGCCTTGAAACCGGCACGCTTGGCCAGCAGCGCGTGGTTGGCATTGATTGCGCCAACCACCTGCAAGGGCTGTTCGCTGGCAACGGCGTCACGAAAACGCTGGCCTGGAGTGGTTTTATTGTTGGAACTCATGACTCACCTCGTGATGAAGGAGCGCCGTCCGGGAAATGACGGGCAATATTGCGTTTGGAAGCGCCGATATGGCGGCGCATCAACAACTCGGCCAGTTCACCGTCGCGATCGGCAATCGCGTCAAGAATGCGGTGATGCTCGGCAAAAGCCTGGCGTGGACGATTCGGGGTGGCGGAGAACTGGATGCGGTACATGCGCACCAATTGGTACAGCTCGCCGCAGAGCATTTGGGTAAGGGTGCGGTTACCGGCGCCTTGAATTATCCGGTAATGAAAATCGAAGTCGCCCTCCTGCTGGTAGTAGCCCAGGCCCGCCTGGAACGCTTCGTCGCGCTCATGGGTGTGCAACACCTGGCGCAGCTCTTCGATTTCGGCGTCGGTCATGCGCTCGGCGGCCAGGCGGCAGGCCATGCCTTCCAGGGACTCGCGGATTTCATACAGTTCGATCAGCTCGGCATGGCTCAAGGACACCACTCTTGCGCCCACATGAGGCACACGCACCAGCAGGCGCTGGCCTTCGAGGCGGTGGATAGCCTCACGCAACGGGCCACGGCTGATGCCGTAGGTGCGCGCCAGTTCCGGTTCGGAGATCTTGCTGCCGGGAGCGATTTCACCCTTGACGATGGCGGCCTGGATACGCCGGAAGACGTTCTCTGACATGGTCTGGGAATCGTCTTGCGACACCACCGGAGTTTCCAGCTGATCCAGCATATTGTCGACACCTTTAAAAGCAATGTCGCAAAAACTAGCCAATCAAGCCTTATTAGTCAAAGAATAAATCCATATTGTCGACAATCATCTAATAACCCTTGCCGCACCTTCGCTGGGCATGGCCGCCTGCCAGCGCTGGCGCCAGAAAAGCATCATGTTAGAATGCCCGCCGCTTTTGCCTGACATCACTTGATGAAACGGCGCACGAGGGAGTTTGCGCAGCAATGCCAGTCGCCTTGAATTAAACATCGCACTGCACCGCGTCAGGATCTATGAGACTCAAGCCCTTCCTTCTTATTTGCCTACTGTGCATACCTGGCCTTGGCGTTGCCGCCGAGAAGACCGTGTATGGCCTGAATGAATACGCCAAATTGGCCGGCATCGACCTGGAAGTCGCCGCCAAACTCGACACCGGCGCCAAGACTGCCTCGTTGAGCGCCCGCGATATCAAGCGTTTCAAGCGCGACGGCGAATCCTGGGTACGCTTTTATCTCGCCATCGACACCGCCCATTCCCACCCCATCGAACGCCCCCTGGCCCGCGTCAGCAAGATCAAGCGCCGCGCCGGTGACTACGACCCCGATGAGGACAAGAACTACACCGCCCGCCCAGTGATCTCCCTGGATATCTGCATGGGCACCGCTTTACGCAGCATCGAAGTGAACTTGACTGACCGCAGCGCCTTCCAATACCCGCTGCTGATCGGCTCCGAAGCGTTGAAACGCTTTGATGCGCTGGTCGACCCCAGTCTTAAATACGCAGCGGGCAAACCCGCCTGCGCCGCCGACGCTCATACCGCCGAGTAAACCGAATGCGCTCTCTGACCCTGCACCTGAGAATCCTGATCACCATCCTGGTGGTGTTGGGTATTTCGGTCACCGCCTATCAGATTTTCGTGCTGGGAATTCCCGTCACCGAAGACGCCACCGACGACCTGTGGAACATCGACGCCAAGGTCGAGTTCGTCGCCAACCCCAAGGACCCGGTGAAGATCTCGATGTTCGTGCCGCCCCTGAGCCGCGACTTCGTCAGTCTCAATGAAAGCTTTATTTCCAATAACTACGGCGTGAGCGTCAACCGCACCGACGGCAACCGCAAGGTCACCTGGTCGGCGCGCCGGGCCAAAGGCAAGCAGACCCTGTATTACCGCCTGGTGCTGACCAAGCGCTACAGCGGTGAAAAGGTCAAGGTCAAAGGCCCGACCTTCCGTGACAGCATCGCTGTGGAAGGCCCGGAAAAAATCGCCGCCGAAGCCCTGCTGGCGCCGATCCGCCAGCATTCGGCCGACGTCGAGACCTTTATCACCGAGGCGATCAAGCGCACCAACAACCTCAACGACGACAATGTAAAGCTATTGCTGGCGGGCGACCCGTCCACGCCACACAAAGCCAAGATCGTCGAACTGTTGCTGTCCATCGCCCATGTGCCGGTGGAAAAAGTCCACACCATCCGGCTAGTCGCCGACCAGCCGCAAACTCCGGAACTGTGGTTGCGCAGCTTCAACGGCAATGACTGGCTGTACTTCAACCCGGAAACCGGCGAGCAAGGCCTGCCGTCCGACCGGCTGCTGTGGTGGACCGGCGATGAAAACCTGATCACGGTGGATGGCGGCAAGAAGGCCGCAGTGACCTTCAGCCTCAACAACAGCGAGATGAACGCGATTCGCCTGGCCAAGCTGACGGACGAAAACACCGACGCCAATTTCCTCGAATACTCGTTGTACGGCCTGCCGCTGCAAACCCAGCAAACCTTCATGATCATGGTAATGATCCCCATCGGCGTGCTGGTGATTCTGATCCTGCGCAACCTGATCGGCCTGCAAACCCTGGGCACCTTCACCCCGGTACTGATCGCCCTGGCGTTTCGCGAGACGCAATTGGGCTTCGGCATTGCGCTGTTTACTATCATCACCGCGCTGGGCCTGTCGCTCAGATCGTACCTGGAACACTTGAAGCTGCAGATGCTGCCGAGGCTCTCGGTGGTGCTGACCTTTGTGGTGGTGCTGATTGCGGCCATCAGCCTGTTCAGCCACAAGCTGGGCCTGGAACGCGGGTTGTCGGTAGCACTGTTCCCGATGGTGATTCTGACCATGACCATCGAGCGCCTGTCGATCACCTGGGAAGAACGTGGCGCCAACCATGCGTTGAAAGTGGCCGTGGGCACACTGTTCGCCGCCGCCCTGGCGCACATCATCATGAGCGTGCCGGAGCTGGTCTACTTTGTGTTCACCTTCCCGGCCATCCTGTTGATCCTGGTGGGTTTCATGCTGGCCATGGGTCGCTATCGCGGCTATCGCCTGACCGAGCTGGTGCGTTTCAAGGCCTTCCTCAAGGCTGATTCGTAATGTTCGGCTTCTGGAAAACCTGGAAGGCCCTCGAAGCACGAGGGATCATGGGCATCAACCGGCGTAACGCCGACTACGTGCTCAAGTACAACAAGCGCAGCCTGTACCCGATCGTGGATGACAAGATCATCACCAAGGAACGGGCGATTGCGGCGGGCATCCATGTGCCCGAGATGTACGGGATCATTTCCACCGAGAAGGAAATCGACAAGCTCGACGATATCATCGGTGGGCGCAGCGACTTCGTGATCAAACCGGCCCAGGGTGCCGGCGGTGATGGCATCCTGGTGGTAGCCGACCGGTTTGAAGGGCGCTACCGCACGGTGTCCGGCAAGATCATCAGCCATGAAGAAATCGAGCACCAGATCTCCAGCATCCTCACCGGTTTGTACTCCCTGGGCGGCCACCGCGACCGCGCACTGATCGAATACCGCGTGGTGCCCGACCAGATCTTCAAGAGCATCAGCTACGAAGGCGTGCCGGATATCCGCATTATCGTGCTGATGGGCTACCCGGTGATGGCCATGCTGCGTCTGCCGACCCGCCAGTCCGGCGGCAAGGCCAACCTGCACCAGGGCGCGATTGGCGTGGGTGTGGACCTCGCCACCGGCCTGACACTGCGCGGCACCTGGCTGAACAACATCATCACCAAACACCCCGACACCACCAACGCGGTGGATGGCGTGCAGCTGCCCAACTGGGACGGGTTCATGAAGCTCGCGGCCGGCTGCTATGAGCTGTGCGGGCTGGGCTATATCGGCGTGGACATGGTGCTGGACCAGGAAAAAGGTCCGTTGATCCTGGAGCTGAATGCGCGACCGGGGCTGAATATCCAGATCGCTAACGACTGCGGTTTGACGTTGCGTACCCATGCGGTTGAAGCGCGACTGGACGAACTCAAAGCGGCTGGCGTGACCGAAACTGCGGAAGAACGGGTGAAGTTTGTGCAGGAAATGTTTGGGCATATTCCTGCGGTAGAAGGCTGATGGCCTCATCGCAGGCAAGCCAGCTCCCACACGCGATCAACCAGTGGGCGCTGGCTTGCCTGCGATAGCTTTCTGACAAGCAACACCTCTATCCAGCTATCACCGACATCCCCTCTAGGACCAAACCCTTCAGGGGACTACAATCGCCACCCCCACGCCAACAGCTGATCCACCCTGCAATGTCGACCTGCTCCGTACACCCGATGCCCTACCGGGCCAACCCCGCCGACTACTTTGCGGCGATTCGTCATGCCCCTGGCGCAGTGCTGCTCGACAGTGGCCGCCCGGCTGCCGAACGCGGGCGTTATGACTTGCTCAGCGCCTGGCCGCGAGCGACATTGACGGTTGCGCCTGACGAAAGTGGCGGTGATTTCCTGCAACGCTTGCGGACCAACCTGACGCAGTTGGGCGAAGCGGATCTGCCTGCAGGTTATGCGCTGCCGTTTGCTGGCGGCCTGATTGGCTACTTGAGTTATGACTTTGGCCGGCACTTGGAGCAAATGCCTGATTGGGCTGTGGATGACCTGCACCTGCCGGATGCGCGCTTCGGGCTGTATGCCTGGGCGCTGATCAGCGATCACCAGGCACAGACCAGCCAGTTGGTCTTTCACCCCACGCTGGCCGACAGCGAACGGCTGCGGTTGGTCAACCTGTTCGGGCAACCTGCTGCTGAATCATCTGACACCTTCAAGCTCAACGGTCCCATGGCACCGGAGCTCACGCCCGAGGCCTACCGAGAGGCCATCGCGCGTATTCAGGACTACATCCAGGCGGGCGACTGCTACCAGGTCAACTTTGCGCAACGTTTTCGCGCGCCCTGCAGCGGCGATCCCTGGGTGGCGTATTGCGCGTTGCGCGAGGCCTGCCCTACCCCGTTTTCCGGGTTTCAGAGCCTGCCCGATGACGGCGCGGTACTCAGTCTGTCGCCGGAACGCTTCGTGCAGATCAGCAAACGCCAGGTCGAAACCCGCCCAATCAAAGGCACCCGCCCGCGGGGTTTGACGCCTGAAGAAGACGCCGCCAACGCCGCCGAACTTCTGGCCAGCGCCAAGGATCGCGCCGAAAACCTGATGATCGTCGACCTGCTGCGCAACGATCTCGGCCGCACTTGCCGCACCGGCTCGGTGAAAGTGCCGGAGTTGTTCAGCCTGGAAAGTTATCCCAATGTGCACCATTTGGTGAGCAGCGTGACGGGGGTGCTGGCCGACGACAAAGACGCCCTCGACCTGATCGCCGGCAGCTTCCCTGGCGGCTCCATCACCGGCGCGCCAAAGATTCGCGCGATGCAGATCATCGATGAGCTGGAGCCGACCCGACGCGGGTTGTACTGCGGCTCGCTGGTGTATCTGGATGTACGCGGCGAGATGGACAGCTCCATCGCCATCCGCAGTTTGCTGGTCAAGGATGGGCACGTGAACTGCTGGGGCGGTGGCGGGATCGTGGCGGATTCGGAGTGGGAGGCGGAGTATCAAGAGTCACTGACCAAGGTGCGGGTCTTGTTACACACTTTGGAAAACCTGTAGCACCCCGCCTTTCCTGGCGCTCGTACGCGGCGCCCAGTGACAGAAAAAACCTGAATCAGAACGGCTGTGGACGCAGTATGAGCGGGCGGATAGCGTCCGGCTCAGACCGTCCACCCGCCACCTGTGAAGGATCACATGAAGCGAATGCCTACTCGTCAGAAATTATTTCCGGGATTGCATCTCACACGAACCCCACCTAACATCTCCCAAATTGGGAGGGAGCAGCGATGCGGATAATCGCCCTCTCTACCTTAAGGACATTCTGGGAAAGCCATCGCGCTTATACCGATGCCAAGACACCGCTGGTCGAACTGTATCGCCATATGGAGAGGACCACTTACACAACGCCACAGGCGCTCAAGGCAGAGCTTGGAACGGCGAGCATTCTCAAGGGCGGCAGAGTTGTTTTCAACGTGGGCGGCAACAAGTATCGAGTGATCATGGCGATCGACTATCAACGACAGCTGGGGTTCGTGCGTTTCGTGGGAACCCATATGCAGTACGACCAGATCAACGCGGAGACCGTGTGATGAACATCAAACCTATTCATTCCCAGGAAGACCTGACCGCTGCGCTTGCGCGTGTGGAGCAGCTTTGGGGCGCGGACATTGGCTCGCCAGAGGGTGACGAGCTGGAAATTCTTGCCGTGCTTATTGAGAAATACGAGGCGGAACACTTTCCCATGCCGCCTTCGGACCCAGTGGAGGCGATCAGATTTCGCATGGAGCAATTAGGCATGACTGCCCGTGATCTGGAGCCCTTTATCGGCACCAGTGGGCGGGTGTCAGAGGTGCTGAACCACAAGCGCAAGCTGAGCCTGTCGATGATCAAGCGGCTGCATGAAGGCTTGAGCATTCCATATGAGCGGTTACTGGCCGGGGTTTAGGCAGTGGCCGCACTGGCCTCATCGCAGGCAAGCCAACTCCCACAGGTTGACCGCATTCAGTGTGGGAGCTGGCTTGCCTGCGATGGGGCCATCAACAGCACTGAGTCACTTACAGGCTCAACTGCCGATTCGACGCCTTGATGAACGCTTTCTTCAAGTCCTCAAAGGTATGCACCGCCGGGAACTGCGGGAACTCGCGAATCACGTTTTCTGGCGCATGGAACAGAATCCCACGGTCAGCTTCACCCAGCATCGTGGTGTCGTTGTAGGAATCGCCAGCGGCGATCACGCGGTAGTAAAGGGTCTTGAACGCCAGTACGGATTGGCGCTTAGGGTCTTTCTGACGCAGTTGATAGCTCACCACTCGATCATTTTCATCAGTGATCAGGCGGTGGCACAACAAGGTCGGGAAACCCAGCTGGCGCATCAACGGCTGGGAGAATTCGTAGAAGGTGTCCGACAGAATCACCACCTGGAAGCGTTCGCGCAACCAGTTGACGAACTCGATGGCGCCGTCCAGCGGCTCGAGGGTCGCGATTACTTCCTGGATATCGGCGAGTTTGAGGCCATGCTCGTCAAGAATGCGCAGACGCTGCTTCATCAACACGTCGTAGTCGGGAATGTCACGGGTGGTGGCCCGCAGGGATTCAATACCGGTTTTTTCGGCGAAGGCGATCCAGATTTCCGGAACCAGCACCCCTTCCAGGTCGAGACAGGCAATTTCCACAAGACACTCCTATTAAATGTTGTTAGTTGAGCGAGCAAAAGGACTGCCGAACTCTAGCGATTCAAGCGCGGCGCCGCAACGCAGAGCGGATTTTGATACCATCACTCCCCTATAGAGCGCTCAGCGCCACTGACCTGTAGGAACCGTCCTGATGAACCAAGCCTTCGACGTCGCTGAACTCGCCGCGACTTATGCCAACAAATCCGCTCAGGACATTCTCAAGCTGGCATTCAGCCAGTTTGGTGATGACCTGTGGATTTCCTTCAGCGGTGCCGAGGATGTGGTGCTGGTCGATATGGCTTGGAAGCTGAGCAAGAACGTCAAGGTGTTCAGCCTCGACACCGGCCGTCTGCACCCGGAGACCTACCGGTTTATCGAGCAGGTGCGCGACTTCTACAAAATCGACATCGAGCTGATCTCGCCGGACCAGAGCAAGCTGGAACCCTTCGTCAAGGAAAAGGGCCTTTTCAGCTTCTATAAAGACGGCCATGGTGAATGCTGCGGCGTGCGCAAGATCGAACCGCTGCGGCGCAAACTGTCCGGCGTAAACGCCTGGGCCACCGGCCAACGGCGCGACCAGAGCCCCGGCACCCGCAGCCAGGTGGCGGCGCTGGAGATCGATACAGCGTTCTCCACCCCGGAGCGCACCCTGTACAAATTCAACCCGCTGGCGCAGATGACCAGCGAGGAAGTCTGGGGCTATATCCGCATGCTGGAGCTGCCCTACAACAGCCTGCATGAGCGCGGTTTTATCAGCATCGGCTGCGAGCCCTGCACCCGCCCGGTATTGCCTAACCAGCATGAGCGCGAAGGCCGCTGGTGGTGGGAAGAAGCCACGCAGAAGGAATGCGGGCTGCATGCCGGGAATATCATCAGCAAGGCTTGAGGGCTGACGCGGTAAAATGTGGGAGCGGGCTTGCCCGCGATTGCGGTGGATCAGTCACTTATAAGTCGGCTGAGAAGCCGCCTTCGCGGGCAAGCCCGCTCCCACATTTTGTTTTGGGCAGCCCATAAAAATGTACACACTAATGTAACCATAAGTGCCATTTATGTGTGCAATCCGTATTCTCCCGCACCAAAACGTAACACTCATTTCCTAACGCTGCTTCCCTCTTAAATAAAGCGCCTCCCCACAAAAAATAAATACCTGTTCAATCGGTCAATTTATATTGCTTTTAATTCAGCAATTTATTCAACAGACCTATAAAAACGAAATTAACCCTGATTTTCATAGACCCAAAACTGGCACGCATGTGGCTTAAGGTGAATTGCTCTTTGTATACAATAAATACAAAACATACATACACTTTGCCATCTGCAGCGTTCCTGCAGATGCGCCGGAGCCTGCCGGAATGCGTACAAGCCTCTCGAATGACATCGCACTGGATCTGCCCTCCTCCGCCCTGAATCTCGAGGCCGCAAGCCCCGGCCCATTGGTGCTCAGCCCGCGCCTGCATAACAAGGACCTGGCTCCCACCAAAGCCGAAGGCCGACGCTGGGGGCGCTACAGCATCTTCGCGTTGTGGACCAACGACGTGCACAACATCGCCAACTATTCGTTTGCCATCGGCTTGTATGCGCTGGGCCTCGGCGGCTGGCAGATTCTGCTGTCCCTGGGGATCGGCGCAGCGCTGGTGTATTTCTTCATGAACTTGTCGGGGTTTATGGGCCAGAAAACCGGCGTGCCGTTTCCGGTGATCAGCCGTATCAGTTTCGGCATACATGGTGCGCAGATCCCGGCGCTGATCCGTGCGGTGATTGCGATCGCCTGGTTTGGTATCCAGACCTACCTGGCCTCGGTGGTTTTCCGTGTGTTGCTGTCGGCAATTCATCCAGGATTTGCCGACTATGACCACAACTCCATTCTCGGCCTGTCGACCTTGGGTTGGGCGTGTTTCATCACGATCTGGTTTGTGCAACTGGCGATCCTGGCGTACGGCATGGAAATGGTGCGCCGCTATGAAGCCTTCGCCGGGCCGGTGATTCTGGTGACCGTGGCTTCGCTGGCCGGTTGGATGTACTTCCAGGTCGGCGGCAATATTGCCTGGTCGATCCGCGAGCCTTTGAGCGGTGGTGAGATGTGGCGCAACATCTTTGCCGGTGGCGCGCTGTGGCTGAGCATCTATGGCACGCTGATCCTCAATTTTTGCGATTTCGCGCGCTCCTCGCCGTGCCGCAAGACCATCCTGGTCGGTAACTTCTGGGGTTTGCCGGTAAATATCCTGGTGTTTGCCGCGATCACCGTGTTGCTCTGCGGCGGGCAATTCCAGCTCAATGGCCGGGTGATCGAAAGCCCGACCGAAATCATTGCGGCCATCCCCAATACCTTCTTCCTCGTGCTCGGCTGCCTGGCGTTCCTGATCGTTACCGTGGCGGTGAACATCATGGCCAACTTTGTCGCGCCAGCCTTTGTGCTCAGCAACCTGGCGCCCAAGTACCTGAACTTCCGGCGGGCCGGGCTGATCAGCGCCACCGTGGCGGTGCTGATCCTGCCGTGGAACCTCTACAACAGCCCGCTGGTGATCGTGTATTTCCTCTCCGGGCTGGGTGCGCTGCTGGGGCCGTTGTATGGGGTGATCATGGTCGATTATTGGCTGATCCGTAAAAGCCAGGTGGATGTACTGCAACTGTATAGCGAAGACCCGAATGGCGTTTATTACTACAGCCGTGGGGTCAATTTACGCGCGGTCGCGGCGTTTATTCCTGCGGCAATCATCGCCATTCTGCTGGCACTGTTGCCCGGTTTTGCCAGCGTCGCACCGTTTTCCTGGCTGTTTGGCGCCGGTATTGCAGGGCTGTTGTACTTGCTGATCGCCAAGCGCCAAACGTTCTACGCCGATGTCAGCGGCGAAAGCATTGCAGTCGATAACGCCAGTCATTAATCAAGGACATTCCATGCGCATCCTCGTGGTCAACGTCAACACCACCGCGTCAATCACCGACACCATCGCCCAGCAGGCGCGGGCTGTGGCTTCACCAGGCACCGAAATCGTCGGGCTTACCCCGTACTTTGGCGCCGAATCGGTGGAAGGCAACTTTGAAAGCTACCTGGCCGCCATCGCCGTGATGGACCGGGTGATGGCCTACGACCAACCGTTTGATGCGGTGATCCAGGCCGGCTACGGCGAACATGGCCGTGAAGGCTTGCAGGAATTGCTCAACGTGCCGGTGGTGGACATCACCGAAGCGGCGGCCAGCACGGCGATGTTTCTGGGCCATGCCTATTCGGTGGTCACCACCCTGGACCGCACCGTGCCGTTGATCGAAGACCGCCTGAAACTCGCAGGTCTCTATCAACGCTGCGCCTCGGTGCGCGCCAGCGGCATGGCGGTGCTGGAGCTGGAAGAAGACCCGCTGGCCGCCATGGAAGCCATCGTGCGCGAGGCGGAGTTGGCCATTCGCGATGACAAGGCCGAAGTGATCTGCCTGGGCTGCGGCGGCATGGCCGGGCTGGATGAGCAGATTCGCCAGCGTACCGGCGTGCCGGTGGTAGACGGCGTCACGGCGGCGGTAACCATTGCCGAATCGCTGGTGCGCCTGGGGTTGTCGACGTCGAAGATCAGGACTTACGCAACACCACGGCCGAAGAAAGTGATCGGCTGGCCAGGCCACCGCTGAAGGCATCCATATTCTCCTGTGGCGAGCAGGCTTGCCCTGCGTTGGGCTGCGCAGCGGCCCCAGTAAACACACTGAAGTTCCTTCTGAAAGTACTCAGCGCCTGGATTTGGGGCTGCTTCGCAGCCCAACGCAGGGCAAGCCTGCTCGCCACAACGGGCGCCTTACTACAGACGATGGCCGCGACTCGGTAGATGGTAGTGATCAAATCGCGCTGAACACTTGCCCCAGTTTCTGCTCGGCAAACTGCTCGATGATGAAATCCACAAATGCTCGGGTCTTGCCGGGCAGCAGTTTGTGTTCGGCGTAATAGATAGAGATGTTGCCGTCGTCGACATACCAATCGGGCAGTACGCGTACCAATTTACCGCTCGCCAGCCAAGGCACGGCAAACGGCATGCTCACCAGCGCAATGCCCAACCCCTGGTCTGCCGCGACGCAGGCCGCCTGGGAATCGCTCATGGTCATGCGCGCCTTGAGGTTCAACGGGCCGTGCTCGCCGTGGCGACCGGTCAGTTGCCAGGAACGCACACGGCCGGTTTGTGGCGAACGAATCAGGATGCCATCGCAGTGCTCAAGGTCTGCCGGCTGCACAACCTCCGCATGTGCCGTCAGGTAATCGGGCGAGGCCACCAGCACTCGATGCGCCGGCGCGAGCTTGCGTGCGACCACCCCCTGAGGCAGCTCAAACCCACCGCCCAGTGCGGCGTCAAAGCCCTGCCCAATCAGATCGACCTGACGGTTATCAAAATGCCAGTCGGGGCTGATACCCGGGAAGCGCTTCAGAAACTCGCCCAGCAACGGCACGATGTACAAACACCCCACCACCGTGCCCATGCTGACTTTCAAGGTGCCCACCGGCCGCCCTTCGGCGCTGGCCAAGTTAGCCACGGCATTCTGGATGGTGGTGAGGCTGGCGCTGACTTCTTCGAGAAACAGCTTGCCGGCTTCCGTCAGCGTCAGCCGCCGGGTGCTACGCTGAAACAGCCGAACACCCAGGCGTGCTTCCAGCTTCGCGACGCTTTTACCGACTGCCGCCGGGGTCAAACTCAGATGCCGGGCGGCTTCGGCAAAGCTGCCACCTTCGGCGCTGCGCACAAAACATTCGATACTGCCAAAGCTCTCCATATCGACCACTCTAAACTTTTGGTTTACACAGACTATAGCAATCACGGTCTACCGGCTTGGGTGGGTGAGGCCGATACTCGGTCCATCAACTACTTGGAGAACGACATGACCACACACAATCTCAGCGGCAAAGTTGCATTGATCCAGGGCGGTTCCCGCGGTATTGGCGCCGCCATCGTCAAACGTCTGGCAGCGCAAGGTGCAGCCGTTGCTTTTACCTACGTCAGCTCTGCCGCCAAGGCCGAGGCACTGCAAAACAGCGTGATCAGCGCAGGCGGCAAAGCCTTGGCCATTCAGGCCGACAGTGCCGATGCCACGGCGATTCGCAACGCCGTCAACGCCACCGTCGAAGCCTTTGGGCGCCTGGATATCCTGGTGAACAACGCCGGTGTGCTGGCCATCGCGCCACTGGAAGATTTCAAGCTGGAAGACTTCGACCAGACCCTGACGATCAATGTGCGCAGTGTATTTATCGCCACTCAGGAAGCGGCCAAACACATGGGTGAAGGCGGCCGCGTGATCAATATCGGCAGCACCAATGCCGAGCGCATGCCCTTTGGCGGTGGCGGGCCGTATGCGATGAGCAAGGCTGCGCTGGTGGGGCTGACCAAGGGCCTGGCACGGGATCTGGGACCGCGTGGCATCACCATTAACAATGTGCAGCCTGGGCCGGTGGATACCGATATGAACCCGGCGGACAGTGAATTTGCGGCGAGTTTGATGGGGTTGATGGCGGTTGGGCGGTATGGGCAGGTGGAGGAGATTGCCAGCTTCGTGGCGTATCTGGCTGGCCCGGAGGCGGGTTACATCACGGGCGCGAGCTTGACCATTGATGGTGGTTTCAGCGCATAACCAAATGTGGGAGCTGGCTTGCCTGCGATGGCGATCTTGAGGACGCCATCGCAGGCAAGCCAGCTCCCACATTTTTTTGACCGTGTTGGGTCAGGACATTGGTGGCAAGCCGTAGGCCGCCAGGTCGAAGTCCGCCAGCTTGCGGATGATCTGGTCGGCATGCTGGTACTTGCTGTCGGCCATGGCTTCATCGGGCACGGCGATGGCGGTCATGTGGGCGGCCTTGGCGGCGGTCACGCCGAACGGCGAGTCTTCGAACACCAGGCAATCCTCGGGCGCGACACCCAAGCGGCGGGCGGCAGTGAGGAAGATATCCGGCGCGGGCTTGGCGGCACCCACTTCTGGGTCATCGGCGGTGACGATCGTGCCGAACAAGCCAAACCACTCACGGTGCAAGGTGGTCTTGTGGCCAAACGAATTGCGCGACGAACTGGTGCCCACGGCAATCGGGATGTTGTGCGCCTTCAAATGTCGCACCAGCGCTTCGGCACCCGGCATGCCCAAGGCCTTGGGGAAACGCTCGCTCATCAGCGGTTCGCGAATCAGCAGAAACTCTGCCGGGGTGATCGGCAAGTCCAGCGCCTTCACCACATATTCAGCCAGGTCCTGAGCGCCCCGGCCGATGATGTGCTGCTTGATGCCCCAGTCGTAGGTGCGGCCGTAGCGTTCGGCGATAATCTGTGTAACTTCGGTGTAGATACCTTCAGTGTCCAGCAACAACCCGTCCATATCGAAAATCACGGCCTTGATCGGACCGACTGGAGTACGCGGTACATTCATCGCAACAGCACCTTGGGGAAGGACTAAAAGGTTTCAGCACAATAGCGGCCTACAGCGTAGGTAAGCAACCTTGGCGGCCCTCCACCCTGCGGCGCTATTCAAGGTGCCCACAATGCGCTGTACTTGTATGACTTCAACCGCAGCAACACACCGAAAAAGCTGCGCGTGTTTATCGACTACCTGCAAACTCACCTCCAGCCTTGATAAAAGCGAACCTCTTCATGCTCTATCGCATTGCCGCCGACAGCCTGGTGCTGTTCCACCTGTGTTTTATCCTGTTCGTGCTGTTTGGCGGGTTGCTGGCCCTCAAGTGGCGGCCGGTGATGTGGCTGCACCTGCCCGCCGCGGCCTGGGGCGTGGCAGTGGAAGTGTTCCACCTGCCCTGCCCGCTGACCCGCTGGGAGAACCTGCTGCGCCACCTCGCCGGGCAGGACGGTTATGGCGGCGGTTTTATCGAGCATTACATTCTTACGCTGATCTACCCGGCCGGGCTGACCCCACAGATTCAACTGGGGCTGGGCGCCGTGGTGTTGCTGATCAACAGTGCGGTGTATGTACGCTTGATCAGACAGCGTCAGGCAAACACCCCAGACCGAGCAACGTAGCTTCCACCGCCTGCTCCAGCGGCGTGTGCGGCTCGCGCCCCAAAGCCGCGACCAAGCGCTGGTTATCCAGACGCAATGGGGTTTGCCACAGGTAACGCATCTCCTGCATTTCGCGAAGAGTGACGACAAAGGGCGCGGCCACTTTCAGCAACCACCATGGGAAACGACCTACGCGTGGTTGCTGGCCCGTCCTGCGCAACACCACCTGCTGGATCGCCTGGGTCATCTGCGTGCCATCCGTGTCCATATGCCCGGCCATATGAAAGCGCGCAAAAGCCTCCAGGGTTGACCGGCGTTCAAGCAACTCGACCATGGTGCGCGCCACATCCGGCAAATAAGCCCATTGATGCGCCACACCCGGTGAGCCCGGATAACTGATGGCGTGTACCGGTTTACCGGGTTTGATCAAGCCTTGGGCAAACCAGTTGTTGGCCACCCGAGCGCCGAAAAAATCCCCGGCGCGCACAATCAACACACGGGCGCCACGGCGGGACGCCTGTTCCAGACGCTGCTCGAGTTGTACGCGGATAGCCCCCTTGCGCGTTTGCGGGTGCTGCGGTGAATCTTCATACAGCACCGGAAACACATCCGGCCCGAAGTTGTAGACCGTGCCCGGCAACACAATCGTAGCGCCCTCGGCGATGGCCGCCGCAATGCTGTTGTCGATCATCGGCATGACCAGCTCAGCCCAATTGCGGTAACCCGGTGGGTTGACGGCATGTACGATCACCGCACAACCACGGGCCGCGGCGCGTACCTCATCACGGTTGAGCGCGTCGCCCTCGATCCAGGAAAAGTCGGCATTCGCGCGGCGCGCCTTGCCCACATCCCGCGTCAGTGCACACACCTCCCAGCCTGCCGCGTGCAGTTGCCGCGCCACTTCACCGCCGATCCCGCCGGTTGCCCCCAGCACCAGAACCTTGCTCATGACCTTCTCCTACATTAGTTGGTGAGGCCATTGTGTGTGCAGCCTTGCTATAGATAAATTGCCGAAGACCATCCTGCCGCTATACATTTATGCATGGCATCGACTATTGGATGGGAGCTTTACCGGTCGTTCCTTGGCGTACTCAAGGAGGGATCGTTATCGGGTGCCGCGCGGCAGCTCGGTATCACACAGCCTACGGTGGGCCGGCACATCGCTGCGCTCGAAGCCGAACTGGGCGTGGTGCTGTTTACCCGTTCGCCTGCCGGGCTGTTGCCGACGGCGGTGGCCCACACCTTGCGCGCCCATGCCGAAACCATGGAACGCACCGCCGCCGCCCTGGAGCGCGCCGCGTCTGCCCACGGCGATGAAGTGCGCGGGGTGGTGCGGGTGTCGGCCAGCGAGGTGGTCGGCGTGGAAGTACTGCCGCCGATCATCACCCAATTGCGCCGCGAGCACCCGCACTTGCGGGTTGAACTGGTGCTGACCAACCGCCTCAGCGACCTGCTGCAATTGGAGGCCGACATCGCCGTGCGGATGGTCCGCCCCAGCCAGGAGCAACTGCTGGCGCAGCGCGTCGGCCTGATCGAAGTGGGACTGCACGCCCGCGACGATTACCTGCAACTGCAGGGCGCCCCTTTGCAGATGCAAGACCTGGCTGGCCATTCAGTGATCGGCTTCGACCAGGAAAACGCGTTTATCCGCAGCCTGGCGATCAAGGGCTTTGAACGCAGCGCCTTCGCCATCAGCAGCGACAGCGACCTGGCGCAATTGGCGCTGATCCGCGCCGGTGCCGGTATCGGCGGCTGCCAGGTGCAACTGGCCAAGCGCGACCCGCGTTTGCGCCGGGTACTGCCCGATGGCTTTGCGCTCAAATTGGACACCTGGGTGACCATGCACGAAGACCTGCGCAACAGCCCGCGCTGCCGGGTGACATTCGACGCGCTGGTGCAAGGTTTGCAGCGTTACGTACAGGATTGAGACAGCTTCACTGGTAAAGAATCAGTCTCCCTCAGTCCCTTCATAGACGCCCCCATGTCCGAAGCCTTCGAAGTCCCCAGCCCCCACGAAAAACACATCGAACACACCACC
The DNA here is from genome assembly GCF_044218855.1 of Pseudomonas sp. B19125. Classification (NCBI taxonomy): domain Bacteria; kingdom Pseudomonadati; phylum Pseudomonadota; class Gammaproteobacteria; order Pseudomonadales; family Pseudomonadaceae; genus Pseudomonas; species Pseudomonas sp. B19125. The sequence continues at coordinate 2,064,491 of NZ_CP162589.1, read as the reverse complement.
GAACATGCGCACGGGCGCGGTGACAATTTCGCCAGCCGCATCGCCGTAATGACCGCGTTGATGGCCACCCTGGGTGCCATGCTCAGCTACCAGGCCGGCTCCACCGAAAGCGAAGCGGCCATGGACAAGAACAACGCCGCCATCATCAAGACCGAAGCCGCCAACCAGTGGAACTACTACCAGGCCAAATCCAGCCGCCAGAACCTGGCGGAGCTGGCCACGCATATTCCGGGTGTAGATGCCGCGCATTACAAGGACGAAATCGAGCGCTACAAGGGCCAGAAGGAGGAGGTGCGCAAACAGGCCGAGAAGCTTGAGGCGACATCCAAGGAATGGGACCAGAAATCCGAAGAGGCACTGCACCAGCATCACCGCTGGGCACAGGCAATGACCGCGATTCAGATCGCGATTTCGTTGGCGGCGATTACGTTGTTGACGCGTAAAGAGTGGCTCAAGCGCCTGTCCTACACCGCAGGTGGAGTGGCGATGGTGCTGGGTAGCCTGGCCTGGCTGCACCTCTGACAGCATGTGGGAGCTGGCTTGCCTGCTCCCACATTTGATCTGTGGTGTTTTAAGGGTTGGGTTCCATCTCGGCATCGCTATATAGTAAAACGCATAACGACCAGCACAGCCTGACTGCGAGGGAACACCGGTGACTGCACAACCCAAAGAAGCCGTGGGCGCCGCCTACAGCATCGACGCCATGCGCTACGCCCAAGCCATGACCTGGCAAGCCATCGAACACCTCGCCCAACGCATCCGCCCCGGCATGCTTGAATCCGAGGCTCGCGAGCTGGGCAAACAGGTACTCACTGAGCTCGACATGCAACGCATCTGGCACCCGCTGCTGGTGCGTTTCGGCGCCAACACCCTCAAGGCTTTCAACCAACGCTCCGAAGGCGACCCGGTGCTGGCTGAAAACGATATCTTCCTCATCGACATGGGCGCCGTGTGGCAAGGCCATGAAGGCGACGCCGGAGCCACCTTCACCGTTGGCAACGACGCGGACATGATCGCCTGCGCCAACGCCGCCAAGGCGCTGTTCGACCGCGTACAATCACGCTGGAACAATGACCACGTGGCAGGCCTTGAGCTTTACCGCTACGCCCAAGAGCAAGCCCAAGCCATGGGCTGGCGCTTGAACCTCGACATCAAAGGCCACCGCGTCAGCGACTTCCCCCATGCCATCCATCGCGGCGGCGACCTGGGCGATTTCGAGCATTACCCGAATGCCGGGCTGTGGATTCTGGAAATCCAGATCGCCCACCCGAGCAAGCCCTACGGCGCTTTTTACGAAGACCTACTCGCTTAAGGAACATCCATGGAAGGCTCCACCCAATTTCCCGTGCTGCTGTTTTCCTACGGCACCTTGCAGGACAAAGCCGTGCAACTCGCCAACTTCGGCCGGGAACTGGTCGGCCAGCACGACGCCATGCTCGGCTATGCGCAAAGCTGGGTAGAAATTACCGACCCGCAAGTGCTCGCCACCAGCGGCAAGACCCATCACCCGATTGTCGCGCCCACCGAGGAAAAGGCTGCCAGCGTTGAAGGCATGGTCTTTCAGATTAATGAGCAGGAACTGGCGGCAGCGGATACGTATGAGGTGTCGGACTATAAGCGTGTGTCCGTCGCGCTGGCTTCGGGTCTTACAGCGTGGGTGTACGTGCAGGCCTGAAAATGAAACATCCGGGTAATTGATTTCAATCTGCCAATGTAGGATTTAAAGTAGCGCCCCCTCGAGAATTGAATCCCGAGGGTCAGTCCATGGAGTTTCACAGTGAAGTACGTCAGTAAAGTAGTTGCAGCAGCTGTTCTCGGTTTCACCCTCGCAGGCTGCACCGGCACCGCCATCAAATCCCCGCAGTACGACAGCAGCCAATACACCGTTTTGGGCCACAGTGAAGGCAGTGCCACCGGCATCATGTTGCTCGGCGTCATCCCGATCGGCCAGAACAACCGCTTCGTGCGCGCCCAGGATGCCGCCATCAAGGCCAAAGGCGGCGACGCGCTGATCAACACTCAAGTGCAGGAAAAATGGTTCTGGGCCTGGGTACTGAACGGTTACACCACCAAGATTTCGGGTGATGTGATCAAGCTGAAAACCGCGCAGTAAATATAAAGTTGTCAGGGCGCTGACCCTGGCAAGCGACGTATCATGGGTCAACCTTTCGAGGATGGCCCATGAACCTCAGCATCGTTTACGCACTCGCCGCCGCCGCCCTGTTCGGCGCCAGCACCCCGCTCGCCAAAAGCCTCGGCCTGAACCTTTCGCCCGTACTGCTCGCCGGCCTGCTCTACCTCGGCAGCGGTCTCGGCCTGGCCTGCGTGCGCCTTATCCGTGATCGCGGCTGGAAACCCAGCGGGCTGACCCGTGCTGAATGGCCCTGGCTGCTCGGCGCCATCGCCTTCGGTGGCATCCTCGGCCCGGTTGCCTTGATGTTCGGCCTCACGCGCACCGCCGGCGCGACCGCCTCCCTGATGCTCAACCTTGAATCGGTACTGACCGCCGTGATCGCCTGGCTGGTGTTCAGAGAAAACGCCGACCGCCGCATCGTCCTCGGCATGCTCGCGATCGTGCTGGGCGGCGTGGTGCTGTCATGGTCCGACGGCGGCGGCGCCAGCAACGACTGGACCGGGCCGTTTGCCGTGGCGCTGGCGTGCGTGTGCTGGGGGATTGATAACAACCTGACGCGCAAAGTCTCGGCCTCGGACGCGCTGTTTATCGCCGGCGCCAAGGGCTTGATAGCCGGGCTGGTGAATGGCAGCCTGGCGCTTTACCTCGGCGCGCAGATACCGGGTGTGGCACAGCTGGCGCCGATCTTGTTGGTTGGGTTTTTGGGGTATGGCATCAGCCTCGTCATGTTTGTGCTGGCGTTACGCGGGTTGGGCAGTGCACGCACGGGCGCTTACTTCTCGACGGCGCCGTTCCTCGGCGCGGCTGTTGCCCTGCTGATGTTTGGGGAATCGGTAACGGTGGCGTTCTGGATTGCATCAGCGTTGATGGCCGTGGGCGTGTGGTTGCACCTGACGGAGCGGCATGCCCATGAGCATCTGCATGAAGCGACGGAACATGGGCATCGGCATGTGCATGATGAACATCATCAGCATGAGCACGGGTTTGAGTGGGACCCGGCGCAGCCGCACAGTCATGTGCATGTTCACAGTGTGATGCGGCATAGCCATGCGCATTTTCCGGATGTGCATCATCGGCATCGGCATTGAGGATGGCGTCTTTGGCAGCCATATAAATGGGTTTGGGCAACGTCCTACAGCTCATTCGGAAGCGTCGGCCTGCCGCTTCAAAATTGCAAAGCCTATAGTCACTCGGTCGCCCACAGGGCGAACGGGTTTGGCGACTCGACTATTAAGACGGCAGAAGTCTCCCGGCAGATTTGCGGGATGCGCCTGCACGCAATAAGCTGCTCAACGGCTGCTGTGCGTGGGAGACCTTCGGGTCTGCCGGTCTTTGTCCGTTCTTATACCGGTTCGCCAACCTGCGTACAGCGGCCACCTTTTGTTTGGCGACAAATGCGTGGCTCATATTCCTCTAAGTGAACGGACTTAACGCATGAACCAATACATAGCCCTCACCAGCAACGACAGCGCCACCCCTGCCCTTTTTGTCGATACCACCGTCCCCCTGGAAATTCTCCTCGACGCCGCGAGTTTTCGGCTGCGTGCCGTCACCCAAGTCCTTGAGAACCTTGCACTGCGCAGCGAGATCAGTAGTGATGCCGTTGTTCTCAGTGATTTTGCCCTGCTGTGCTCAATCCCGTTACGCGACGGCTGCGATTTGCTGGACGTCATAGGCCGACGCATGGATGTACCCGGCGCGTGATCTAGAAACGGCAGCTTTCAAACTCCAGAGATCACAAAACCCCTGGTCTCTCCCGAAATCAGGGGTTTAATTGCCTCGCATGGAGCCCGTGACAAGACTCAAATAAATCTGTCCTTTTCCTTTCTCAGACGGCGGCTTTAGCATCCACCTGGTAAAAATCCGCCATGTAATCCACAAACGCCCTGACCTTGGGCGCCAAGTGCCGGGATTGCGGGTACAGCGCGTAATAACGCCACTCGCCCATCGAGTAGTTGGGCAGGATGGGCACCAGTTGCCCTTGCGCCAGGTTGTTGCGCACCGTCGCATGCGTGAAGCAGCCGATGCCTGCGCCGGCCAGTGTGGCGGCGTGCAAGGCAGTGATGGTGTTGGTCTTGAATTGGCCTTTGGGCGTGACGCTCACGGTTGCACCACGGGCCGAGGTGAGTTGCCAGTCTGACGCCTCCCCGACAAACCTCAGCAAGCGGTGCTCGTCGAGTTCCTGGGCGGTGCGCGGTAAACCGTGGGTGTGGATGTAGGCAGGCGACGCCACCAGCACGCGTTTTGAAACAGTCAAGGTGCGGGCGATCAGCGTGGTATCACCCAACGCGCTGGCGATGCGGATGGCGACATCAAAGCCCTCGGCCACCAGGTCAACGAATCTGTCGTCGCAGCACAGTTCAAGTTCGATATCGGGATAACGCTTCTGGAACCCCGGCAGCCAATGCGGCAAGTCCAGCGTGCCCACCACCAGCGGCACACTGACCCGCAACAGGCCTTCGGGGCGCTGATGCCCCTGTGCCATGGCCTGGGTAGCCGCATCGAGGCGGTCAAGAATATCGACACAGGCTGCGAAGTACTGCTCCCCAGGCCCGGTCAGGCTGAAACGTCGGGTATTGCGGTTGATCAACTGAACGCCCAGTTCAAGTTCCAGCTGCTGCAACTGCCGTGAAATCGTCGAGTGGGTAGTGTTCAGCCGCTCTGCCGCAGCAGAGAAGCCCTTGGCCTCGACAATGCACCGAAAGGCGCGCATGGCAGATAGCTGATTCATGAAGCGGGCGTTACTCCAATGAGTGATCAGGCTGATCAGTGAACCGGCAAGGCGACGATTTGCGCGGTGGTCAGCACTGAACCGAAGGTGTCTTCGATCTCGGCCAGCGCCGAGTCATGCAGTTGGTCTTTGGTCACCGAACGCCCATTGGCGCGAGTGATGGCGCGGGTTGCCGTAGCGTCGGATGCTACCACAACGTCGTAGCCCAACGGCGTGGCGTCGCGGGCTGCAGCGGCGACACAGGCGTGGGTCATGAGGCCGGAAATGATCAGCGTCTTGATCCCGGCTTTCTTCAGCTGGGCATCAATATCGGTGCTGGCGAACACGCTGACGGTGGTTTTCTGAATCACCTTATCTTGTGGGCGCGGCTTCATCAGCGGATGGAAATCCACGGTCTTGCCATCTTTGGCAAACACTGCGGCGCCATTTGGGGCGATGTGCTGCACGTGGATCACCTGGATGTGCTCCTTGTCTGCGAAGGCAATCAGGCGCTGAGTGTTTTCCAGGGCTTTCATGCCATCCGGGATCGGCATGCGGCCGGTGTAGTACTCATTCTGGAAGTCGATCACCAACAGTGCGGTGGTCTTGGCATCCAGTTTGTCAGCCGGCTTGGCACCGAACATGGCGCGAATGGTCGGGTGTGGGTTAGCCGGTGCTGCGGCGGCGACAGCAAACTGGCCGAGGCCCATCATCAAGCCCAGGCCGATGACGGCTGACTTGAGCAACTTGGGCAGAAGGCGGCTCGATGGAGTGGCGAATGTGCAAGTCATGATGCAGTCCTGTTTGACGAGTTGAATTAGGGTGCTGAAAGGCCGACCGTTAGCGCACAGACAAGCCGACGACCTGGGACGTGGTCAGCACGTCACCAAAAGTGTCTTCAATCTCAGCGAGTGCCGAGGCGTGCAGTTGGTCCTGGGTCACCGACTCACCGTTGGCACGGGTGATTGCCCGGGTCGCCGAAGCATCGCTAGCAACCACAATGGCGTAGCCCAATGCCGCACCATCACGGGCCGCACCCGCGACACAGGCGTGAGTCATCAGGCCGCAGATGATCAGGGTACGGATGCCCTGGTGCTGAAGTTGGTTGTGCAGGTCAGTGCTGGCGAACACGCTGACGCTGGTCTTCTGCACCAGTGTGTCTTGAGCGCGCGGCTGCATCAGTGGGTGGAAATCGACGGTGTTGCCGTCCTGGGCAAACACTGCAGAACCGGCTGGCGCGATGTGCTGGATGTGAATGACCGGGATCTTGTGCTGGTCGGCGAATTCGACCAGGCACTGGGCGTTATGCAGCGCGGCCGCACCTTCGGGGATCGGCATCTTGCCGTTGAAATATTCGTTCTGGAAATCGATGACCAGCAGTGCGGTGGTGGCTGGGTCAAGCTGGGTGACGGGTGTTGCGCCAGACATTGCGCGGATGGTCTGCTGAGAGGGGTTGATCATTTGTGCGTTTCCTTAAACCGTAACGGGGTGAGTGGCGTCGAGTTTAAGGGGGGCTTTCATGTTTGAAATACACACAGGAATGAACAATATCTGTGCAAAAACTGCACATTTATTGCGAAATAAACCGGTCGTGTCCAGCTAATATCAGGCAGTTAAGAGGTCACTTTATTGTGGCGAGCAGGCCACCCCTGTGTTGATCCACGAAGCGGTGTAAGCACTTTCTTACTGGCCCACCAAGAGAAGTGAGCGATTGAATAAATCCGTCCCGTTTTTCAGTGTTAGCCAGTTGAGGTGGGATTGGTATACCAGCCATACCGGATCTGGTATCCACCCTCACAAAAAAGCCCCCCACACTTGGCTTCGATGTGGGGGCCTGTTTTATATAAGTGGCGTTATTCTAATTTCGCTTTCAATCTAACTTTCGTGAACCGTCGCAATCGGCCAATCGAAACCGACCGATCGCTTCTAGAAACCCGGGCTATTTACCTATATCTGGGTGTGGGTGTGAGCCTGTAACGAATCCGGCACACCAGTGCGAATTAACCCACCTTCCTCAATCCACGTTTGGGTCGACTGGTAAGCGCGCTTTAGGAGCTGATCTGTTTGGCTGAAATCGAATACCGAAGCATTTAATGGGCACAACGGCGCAACAACGTGAATAGACGCCCGCGGAGCGTACAACTCAATATCACGTACCAGTTGACGCATGCTCATTAAATTGAGTGTGTGCAAGGCTAATGCAACGAGCCCGATCGGCGGATTAGGGCAGGCACAACCGAAACCAGTTGGTACCACAACAACACGAGTGGCCCCTAGTGAGATTGCACTGGCAATAGGTGTGTTGCTAGCCACGCCACCGTCAATTAAGAGTTTGTTACTTATTCGGACGGGTGGAAACACCAGCGGGATTGCTGCACTGGCGAGTAAGGCCTGTTCAGCACTGCCACTGGAAAGTAACTCTTCAGCACCGCTGAGCAGATTGGTGGTGACGATATACAAAGGCAACTCAGTATCTTCGATCAATTTCACCGGCAGCGACCGGCGCACCAGGTGTTGTAACGCTGAAGCGCGTAGAAGATATCCACGACGTCGCAATATTGCCGTCAGGGTGTCGATTACAGAAAATGGAAACACATCCGCCTTTCGCAAACCCCGCCAGAAGTCAGCGAGCTCAGCGATCCCCTGCGCATTCGGCCTGGCTGCGAAATACGCACCATTGATGGCCCCGACAGATGCGCCGACCACCAGATCGAATCTAATGCCGTCGTCCACAAGAGCTTGCAACATTCCAACCTGAACCGCACCGAGGCTACCGCCACCTGCGAGAACGAGTGCAGTTTTTACAGTCGCCATGGCAGACCTCCAGTGGAAATCTCAGTACCATTTTTCGAGTGCCAACATCCAGGCAGTTGGGAAATCACCATGATGCTCACATATCAAAAACAGACTGGTACTCCGCAATTGCCGAAAAAACCTTTAAACGCGCTCGGTGCAAAAGCACTCTTACGTTAGTCAGCGATATTCCGAGGAGCGTAGAAATTTCATCCAGCTCCAATCCAGAGCGCTCTCTCAGTATCAACACGCTTCTTTGCAGATCCGGTAGCGCCTCAAGAGCAACGTTAATTCGAGCATATAGCTCGGATTCGCTCAGAAGTGCTTCGGGGCTATCTTCATGCAACGCCCCAGGCGAAGTGTAGGAAAGATCATCTACAAATAAAACGCTTCTTCCTTCAACCCAAGAGGTACATGGGATACAGTTCGATTCACTGCGCCGAGCTTTGTATCTACATTTCGCCGTATTCGACGTGATCCTTAGCATCCAGGTTTTTAAGCTGGATCGTCTCTGAAATTTCCCCATGCCTCTCACAATCGCAAGCCATGCATCTTGCACTACATCGTCCGCATGGCGCGGCCCCACGATTCCATAAGCTATGGCCCTCATTGCGCCCTGATGCGTGCACACCAAATCACGATATGCGTCTTGTTCTCCGCGCAATAGGCGGTCCAAAAAATGAGCGTCATCCGTGGCGTTCATGGCAGTACCTGACTGTGGTCCTATCATGATCGTAGCTGTCCTTGGCAGGAATGATGGTTCGGATCAAGAAATGCCTGAACCGCTCATCGCACTGCATCGCTTGATGATCTCGGATACTCATCGCACTCGAGCCCTCAAGAGGACATACGGATCAATCCCTCCGCTGGATGCACAGCACAGAGAATCAAATAAGGGAGGAGATTAGGTATGGCAATGAATCGCCTTTGCTTTGATTGACACCATTGAGTTGCAGCTACCTGCCAAAGTTAGCCAACCGCATACCCAATCAACGGCGCAGAGATGCAATGCATCTCGCGAACAAAAAACACACCAAAAATGCGCACTAGTCCCATGACGGCCCCATGGGGCTATTTTTTGGACGCCAAAAACCACAAACCCCCGACTTTCACTAGGAAAATCAGGGGTTTGTGTTTGTAGAATGTGGCGGTGAAGGAGAGATTCGAACTCTCGATACAATTTCTTGTATACACACTTTCCAGGCGTGCTCCTTAAGCCACTCGGACACTTCACCGTATCTCGTCAAACCAGTTCAGTCTGTCGAGGCGCGCTAATGTAGTCGAAAGCCTTTCTGATGGCAAAGGTTTTTTTCAGAATTTTCATGCGCTTAGACGGTTATGCCGGGACTCGCTCGGTGAGGGGTGGTGAATCTGCCATTCTTGGGCATCGGTTGCGGGTGTCTGGCGCGGCGGCTGTGCCCTGCTGCGGGCCGTCTACCCTTGGGAATGCGGGAAAAGTCTGACTGTGTAGTCAGTCACGGCGCTTTACCGGGGCGGGCGTGGTGGGTAACGTCTGCGCATGCGCTTCTATTAACAGCCTATCTATAACAATTCCTACAAGGAACCGCGTCATGAGTGAGTTGATTGCCTACCACCTCGAAGACGGTATCGCGACCCTGACCTTGAGCAACGGCAAGGTAAACGCCATTTCTCCGGCAGTGGTTGCTGAGTTCAACGCTGCGCTGGATCAGGCCGAGAAGGATCGGGCGGTGGTGATCATCACCGGCACGCCGGGGATTCTGTCGGGTGGTTATGATTTGAAGGTGATGACCGCTGGGCCTAAAGAAGCCATTGGCCTGGTGACATCGGGTTCGACGTTGGCGCGGCGCCTGTTGTCGCACCCGTTCCCGGTGATTGTGGCGTGCCCTGGGCATGCGGTGGCCAAGGGTGCGTTCCTGCTGTTGTCGGCGGATTACCGGATTGGCGTGGAAGGCCCGTTCAGCATTGGCCTGAACGAAGTGGCGATCGGCATGACCATGCACCACGCCGGTATCGAGTTGGCGCGGGATCGTCTGCGTAAATCGGCGTTTCATCGTTCGGTGATCAATGCCGAGATGTTTGATCCGCAGGGCGCGTTGGGCGCTGGCTTCCTGGATAAGGTGGTGGCGCCGGAGGAGTTGCACGCAGCGGCCCTGGAGGCTGCGCGGCAGCTGAAGAAGATCAATATGAACGCCCACAAACACACCAAGTTGAAGGTGCGTAAGGCACTGTTGGAAGCCTTGGATGATGCAATCATTCAGGATCAGGGCCACAACCTGGGCTAATGCCCTATAGCTGAGTAGCTAAAGGCAACATCTGTTCTGAGCGGGCTGTTGTGGCGAGCGGGCTTGCCCCGCGTTGGGCTGCGCAGCGGCCCCAGTAAAGGCACTGAGGTTTCGCCTGAAAGAACGCGGGGCCTGGTTTTGGGGCTGCTTCGCAGCCCAACGCGGGGCAAGCCCGCTCGCCACAGAATAGGTGGCCACCGTCAATAATTGTCTAGATACCTACAGCTGATGTGCCAAAGCCCGACCTTGAGTCGGGCTTTTTCTTACAAATAAATCCGAAACGTCTTTAGCCGCTCTAGTCGGGCTATGTCGGCATACGTTGAAACATGTGCTTAAACATCGCCCATCTCCTACGTCTGTAGGGGCAATTGCCGAATACAGTGCACATCCGTACACTGCGCCACCTTTTGTCCCGATGGGCTGTGTCGATGCTTTTTCTGTTACGTATGTTGTTGATGGGCCTGCACTTTATGGTCGCCGGGGTATTGGGCGTGCTGTTGGGTGTGTGCCGGCCGTTCAACCCGGACAACAGCCGCCTGTGTGCTCGTCTCTATGCGTTGCCTGCCATGCGTATCCTGGGCTTGCGCCTTAAGGCCGATGTCGACTCGTTGCGTAACAAGCCCGGCACCTGTGTGGTCATCGCCAACCATCAGTCCAACTATGACCTGTTTATATTCGGCAATGTGGTGCCCCATCGCACGGTGTGTATCGCTAAAAAGAGTCTGAAGTGGGTGCCGTTGTTCGGCCAGTTGTTCTGGCTGGCGGGCAATGTGTTGATTGACCGCGGCAATGCGCACAAGGCGCGCCGGGCGATGCTTACGACCACACAGACCTTGCAGCATGAGGACACCTCGATTTGGGTGTTCGCCGAAGGCACACGCAACCTGGGCAAAGGTTTGCTGCCGTTCAAGAAGGGCGCGTTCCATATGGCGATTGCGGCTGGCGTACCGATTGTGCAGGTGTGCGCCAGCACTTACGTCAAGCATATGCAGCTCAATCGCTGGAACAGCGGTGAGGTGCTCATACGCTCGTTGCCGCCGATTCCTACCGTCGGGCTGACTTCGGATGACATCCCGGCGTTGATGCAGACGTGTCAGGCGCAGATGGAGGCATGCATTGCCGAGATGGACCATGAGCTGCAAACCGCTTGGGCACCTGCGCCTTTGTGATTGATGGGGGGCTTCGCCCCCAGCGCAAGCAAGCTTGCTCGCCACAAAAAGCTGACCTCTGCACCGCAACAAGGGAACGCCATTCAGGCTAAGCTGCCCAACACCTGTCCTCCTAATAAGAAGCGATCTGCACCATGGGTAGAGTTGTTGCGGCAGCCGTTTACAGCGCCGGTAAGAAAGTCACGGATATCACCCTCGACGAAGGCGCCGCCTGGGCCGCCAAACCCGACCATTTTGTGTGGATCGGCCTGGAAGAACCCAGCGCCCAGGAGCTGGCCAACCTGCAACGCCAGTTCAACCTGCATGAGCTGGCCATCGAAGACGCCCTGGAAAAACACAGCCGCCCCAAGCTTGAAACCTTCGGCGATGCGCTGTTTATCGTCACCTACTCACCGGTGCGCGAAAACGGCAAGCTGGAGTTTATCGAGACCCATATCTTCGCCGGCAACGGCTACATCATCACCGCCCGCAACGGCCACTCGGCGTCCTACGGTTTTGTGCGCCAGCGCTGTGAGGCGCGGCCGTTGTTGCTGGAGCATGGGGAAGATTTCGTACTCTATGCGCTGCTGGATTTCGTCACCGAAAACTACCAGCCGGTGAGCGAAGCGATCCACGCCGAGATTGATGAGTTGGAGCGCAACGTGCTGTGCAGTTCCCTGAGCGAGCACGATATCCAAAACCTGCACGGCCTGCGCCGCGATGTGCTGCGGCTCAAACGGTATGTGGCGCCGATGGTGGAGATCAGCCAGGAGCTGCAGAAGCTCAGCTTCCCATTTATCGACAAGAATATGCGCCCGTATTTTCGCGATGTGCAGATCCACGTGACGCGGCAGATGGAGGACCTCACTACCCTGCGCGATATCGCCAGCCAGACCATCGAAATCGGTGTGTTACTGGAGGCTTCGCGGCAAAGCGTGGTGCAGCGCAAGTTCGCCGCCTGGGCGGCGATTCTGGCATTCCCCACGGCGGTGGCGGGGATTTATGGGATGAACTTCCAGAACATGCCCGAGCTGCAATGGCACTACGGCTATTTTGCGGTGCTCGGGTTTATTGCGGTGGGCTGCACCAGTTTGTGGGCCAGCTTTAAACGGTCGGGCTGGCTTTAAGCCGCAGCCTCTGGCTTGTGGGCGACAAAGCGCATCATCCATTCCGCCACGGTGGCACCGTGGTGGTCACGCGCAAGGCTGGCCACGCCGTGGGTGTAGACCTTTTCGCCCAGGGTTGTCTGAAGAATCTCCAGTAACTCGCGGGAATAGTCGTGGATAAACTCCGGGTGGCCCTGGAAGCACAGCACCTGGTCTTCGATGTGGTACGCGGCATACGGGCAAAAATCGCTGGAGGCGATCACCGTGGCGTTGTCCGGCAGCGCGGTGACCTGGTCCTGGTGGCTGATCAGCAAGGTCAATTCTTCCACCACCGGGCTCATCCACGGCGCTTTGGCGTTGAGCTTGTAGTCGTGGATGCCCATGCCCCAGCCTTGGCTGGCGCGTTCGGTCTTGCCGCCCAGCAGCAGCGCGAGTAACTGGTGACCGAAACACACGCCCAGCAACTTGTCGCCACGCTCGTAGCGCTCAAGCACGTAGGTTTTGAGGGTCTGGATCCACGGGTCGGTGCCGAAGGAATCGGCCTTGCTGCCGGTGATCAGGTAGGCATCAAATACCTCGTCAGCTGGCGGGTATTCGCCCTGCACCACGTTGTAGATGACGAATTCGGCGGCAATCGGTTGCTTGGAGAACAGGCGCTTGAACATCTGCCCGTACCCTTGGTATTGATCGATCAAGCCTGGACGCAGGATATCGGTTTCCAGGATACAGACGCGTAGCGACATAAAAAATACCTGACACAGTGATGGGAATAATGCACAGCCCAGAGCCTGCCTTGAAACACCCCAGCAAAGCAAGTCCCGCCAAGTGACTACCTGTGGGAGCGGGCTTGCCCGCGATAGTGGTGTGTCAGCCACTGCAAATATCGGCTGATATGACGCTATCGCGGGCCAGCCCGCTCCCACAGGGGTTCTCCATCATTCAAAACAGGGCGGTTTGATCAGGCAAATAGTTCACCCCGTGCAGCCTTCTCAAGCAACAACGCTGGCGGTGAGAACCGCTCGCCATATTGCTCGGCCAGGTAACGCGCCCGGGCAATGAAGTCGTTCAGGCCATACTGGTTGATAAACTGCAGCGCACCGCCACTCCACGCGGCAAAGCCAATGCCGAAGATAGAGCCCACATTGGCATCCGCCGTGGACATCAACACGCCCTCCTCCACGCACCGCACGGTTTCAATCGCCTGAATAAACAGTAAACGGTCGCGCACATCCTGCGCTGAGATCTGTTTGCCGGGTTGTTCAAAGCGGGTTTTCAGCTCGGGCCACAGATGCTTGTGCCCGCCTGCGGGGTAGTCGTAAAAACCGCCGCCTGCCGCCTTGCCCGTGCGTTTGTATTCATTCACCAACAGATCGATCACAGCCGTCGCCGGGTGAGCCGGCACTTGCTTGCCTTCGGCTTGCAGATCCTTCGCCGTCTGCTGTCGGATATGGCTCATCAAGCTGAGGGACACTTCATCCGACACCGCCAACGGCCCCACCGGCATACCGGCCTTGCGCGCTTCGGTTTCGATCATCGGCGCTGCCACGCCTTCGCCGAGCATGGCGATGCCTTCGTTGGTGAAGGTGCCGAACACCCGCGAGGTGAAGAAGCCGCGGCTGTCGTTGACCACTATCGGGGTTTTCTTGATTTGCAGTACGAAATCAAAACCTCGGGCCAGGGTTTCGTCGCGGGTGTGTGCGCCCTTGATGATTTCTACCAGCGGCATCTTGTCGACGGGGCTGAAGAAATGCAGGCCAATGAATTGGCCTTGATCGGGCACCGCTGTTGCCAGGCCAGTGATGGGCAAGGTGGAGGTGTTGGAAGCGATCACGGCATCGCTGCCGACCACGCTTTGCGCCGCCGCCGTGACTTTGGCTTTGAGTTCACGGTCCTCATACACCGCTTCGATGATCAGGTCGCAGCCGGCCAGGTCGGCATCGGAGGCCGTAGGATGAATCCGCGCCAAGGTGCTTTCCCGCTGTTCGGCGGTCGATTGCCCACGACTGACTTTCTTGTCCAGCAGCGCGGCAGAATGCGCCTTGCCCTTCTCGGCCGCCGCCAGGTTGATGTCCTTGAGCACCACCTCAACGCCCGCACAGGCACTCACATACGCAATGCCCGCGCCCATCATCCCGGCGCCCAGCACGCCCACCTTACGCGTGACATAAGGGGCAAAACCTTTCGGCCGTGAGCTGCCGGCGTTGATCTCATTGAGCTGAAACCAGAAGGTGCCAATCATGTTTTTCGCCACTTGCCCGGTGACCAACTCGGTGAAGTAGCGGGTTTCGATCAGGTGCGCAGTGTCGAAATCCACTTGGGCGCCTTCTACAGCCGCACAGAGAATTTTCTCCGGCGCGGGGAAGCAGCCATTGGTTTTACTGCGCAAAATCGACGGCGCGATGGCCAGCATCTGCGCAACTTTTGGATTTGACGGCGTGCCGCCGGGGATCTGGTAGCCCTTGTTGTCCCACGGTTGTTTGGCCTCGGGATTGGCCAAAATCCAGGCGCGGGACTTGGCCAGCAGCTCATCGCGATCCGCCGCCAGCTCATTGATCAAACCCGCCTGCAACGCCTGCTGCGGCCGCACTTTTTTACCTTCCAGCAAATACGGCAAGGCCTTTTCCAGCCCCAGCATGCGCACCATGCGCACTACCCCGCCGCCGCCCGGTAATAGGCCCAGGGTGACTTCCGGCAGGCCAAGCTGGGTAGATTTGTCATCCAGCGCAACGCGGTAATGACACGCCAGGCAAATCTCCCAACCGCCGCCCAGCGCTGCGCCATTGATCGCGGCCACCACCGGTTTACCGAGAGTTTCCAGGCGCCGCAGTTGCGCCTTCAACACCAGCACGCTGTCGTAGAAAGCCTTGGCGTGGGCTTTGTCGACTTTGATCAGTTCATTGAGGTCGCCACCGGCGAAAAAAGTCTTCTTCGCCGAGGTGATAACCACGCCGGCGATGTTGGCCTTTTCCGCCTCAAGGCGTGTGACGATGGCCGCCATGGCCTCCCGGTACACGCCGTTCATGGTGTTGGCGCTCTGGCCGGGCATGTCGAGGGTCAGCACCACAATCTGGTCCTGGCCTTTTTCGTAACGAATGGCTTCGGTCATGACAAATTCCTTGGGCTCAGAGGCGTTCGATGATGGTGGCGATGCCCATGCCACCGCCGACACACAGGGTGGCCAGGCCGTAGCGCTGCTGACGCACCTCCAGCTCGTCGAGCAGGGTGCCAAGGATCGCGCAGCCGGTGGCGCCCAGCGGGTGGCCCATGGCAATGGAGCCGCCGTTGACGTTGACTCGAGCGGCGTCTATGCCCATGTCTTTGATGAACTTGAGAACCACGGAAGCAAACGCTTCGTTGACTTCGAACAGGTCGATGTCTTCAACGCGCAGACCGGCTTTGGCCAACGCCTTGCGCGTCGCCGGTGCGGGGCCGGTGAGCATGATGGTCGGGTCGGTGCTGGTGACCGCCGTGGCGACGATGCGCGCCCGTGGTTGCAGGCCCAATTCACGGCCCTTGGCCTCGGAGCCGATCAGCATCAACGCAGCGCCGTCGACAATGCCGGAGCTGTTGCCGGGCGTGTGTACATGGTGGATACGCTCCACATGGCTGTAGACCCGCAGCGCGGTGGCGTCGAACCCCATCTGCCCCATCATTTCGAAGCTTGGCTTGAGCTTGCCGAGGCCTTCGAGGGTGGAGTCACCACGGATAAATTCATCATGGTCCAACAGCACGATGCCGTTCTGATCCTGCACCGCAATCAGCGACTTGTTGAAGGAACCGTCTGCACGAGCCCTGGCCGCTTTCTGCTGGGACTGTAGGGCGAAGGTGTCGACGTCCTGGCGGGTGAAGCCTTCGAGTGTAGCGATCAGGTCCGCACCAATGCCTTGTGGCGTGAAGTGGCTGTGCAGATTGGTCTGCGGGTCGAGCACCCAGGCGCCGCCGTCGCTGCCCATAGGCACGCGGGACATGGACTCGACACCGCCGACCACCACCAGGTCTTCGAAGCCCGAGCGCACTTTCATTGCGCCAAGGTTCACCGCTTCGAGGCCCGAGGCGCAAAAGCGGTTGATCTGCACGCCAGCAACGCTGACGTCCCAGTCGGCCACCAGTGCAGCGGTCTTGGCAATGTCGGCGCCCTGGTCACCCACCGGGGTGACGCAGCCAAGGACGATGTCATCCACCTGGCGCGTGTCGAGGTCGCTGCGTTGCGCCAGCGCCGTCAGCAGGCCCACCACCAGGTTGACCGGTTTGACGCTGTGCAGGGCACCATCGGCCTTGCCTTTGCCACGGGGCGTACGTATCGCATCAAAGATCAAAGCTTGGGTCATGACATCCTCGAGCAGCCAGTGCGTGTGTGCCTACCTTCAGGCCCGATTGACACGGTTTCAATGACCGATGCGCTCATTGCTTTTGACCCCCTCGCTCGGACGAACGGTAGGCAGCTATGGGAAACCGCTGATTAATCGTTTTAGCTGTCTAGCCCTAGGGCTGGCGCCAAGATGGCACTAAGCCTCATGCCGTTTTTAGCGCTAATACTGATTAGCTGATATGAAATGGATCTAAGCCGCGAAGAACGAGGGCTCTAAGGTTGAATCAGTAGGAAGCTGCTGCCGGGTTTTGCTGGGGCAGTTGTAAGAAAAGTGCAACGTCACATCGCGATACTGAAATTTATCGGCACGCATTTGACGCTCAGGAATAACAACAAAAGGCAGTCAGCCATGTTTAAACATTCGAAAGTACGTCAGGCGGGACTTATTCTGTTCGCCACCACACTGATTCTGATCCTGCCCAATTTAACCAAGGTTATCGGGTGACGATTCAGCCTCCAGATTCCGTGCACACACAGCACCAGGACTGCAGCTTTTGGCAGCACCTGCCAGGACATTGCGCATAGCGGTCCTGTTGCAGGGGCTGTCTTTTTGCGCGCAGCTTTCCGGTATTGTGGGCGCCACCGCCACCTAGAACCGGGCTCTCCCTTGAAACCGATCCTTGCCTTCCTCGCTTTGCTGTTGGCCCTGCCGGCAACGGCCGCGCAATTGACCATCGAACTCGACCACACCCGCAAGACCTGGCAGACCGCTGAGCTGCTCAAGCACCCGGATGCGCAGACGGTGCAGATCGTCGATGACGTTTCCTACAAGCGCACTATGACCTATCGCGCCGTGCCGCTGGCCTCTCTGCTACCGGGTCTCACGCCTGCGAACCATCTGCAAGCCGTGGCCCTGGATGGGTTCGCCGCAGAACTGACAGCCGCGCCGCTTCTGGAGAAACACGGTGCCCGCGCCTGGCTGGCAGTGGAAGACCCGGCCCAGCCGTGGCCTGCACTGGCAGACGGTAAACCGAGTGCCGGGCCGTTTTATCTGGTATGGACCGACCCGCAAGCCGGGCATATCAGCCCTGAACAGTGGCCGTTCCAGGTGTCCGAGATCAAGCAATTGAAGACGGTGGCTGAGCGTTTTCCGGCCTTGTTGCCTGACCCGAAGTTGGCGGCGAATGACCCGGTCAACCAGGGCTTTGCGCTGTTTCAGAAGAATTGCCTGGCGTGTCATCGGCTCAATGGCGCCGGCGATGCGCAGGTGGGGCCGGACTTGAATATTCCCTACAACCCCACCGAGTATTTCAGCGGGGATTTCCTCAAGCGTTACATCCGCGACCCGCAGAGCTTGCGGCATTGGCCACAGGCGAAGATGCCGGCGTTTAACGCCAGTGTGCTGCCCGATGGCGAGTTGGATTTGCTGGTGGGGTACTTGAAGCATATGGCGGGGCGTAAGCAACAACCCTAAGCCCATCACAAATCCAATGTGGGAGCTGGCTTGCCTGCGATAGCGGCCTGCCAGCCCGCACAGGTGTAGCTGACCCACTGCTATCGCAGGCAAGCCAGCTCCCACACTTAAAGTGCTGTGCCTATTGCTGCTGCACCGAAATCACCGGCGTCGGCGCCACGAACACCTTGGCATGCATTTGCTCATGCCCACCGCCTCTGCGCATACCGCGCACCGGGCAGGCGTCGAGGTAATCCAAACCTACGGCCAGCTTCAAATGCCGCTCCGGTCGGGCCAGTTGGTTGGTCACATCAAAGCTGTACCAGGCGTCATCCAGCCAGGCTTCGGCCCAGGCGTGGCTCGCCAGGTGCGTGCTGTCTTCGGTGTACAAATACCCCGACACATACCGCGCAGGTATCCCCAGGCTGCGCGCGCAGGCCAGGAACGCGTGGGTGTGGTCCTGACACACGCCTGCACGCCCGGCAAAGGCCTGGGCCGCGCAGGTGTCGACTTCGGTGGCGCCAGGCGTGTAGACCATTGATTGGTTGAGCGCGTGCATCAGGTCGATCAACGCGTTGCGATCGCGACGTTGCTGGCAGTGCTGTTGCGCAAAACCCAGCAATGCTTCATCGGGTTCTGTCAGGCGCGTGCTGCGCAGGAACGGAAACGCTGACTGGTTCTCGTGTTCCGCCTCACGCAACTCGTCGATATCCACCTGGCCTCGGGCGCCAATAATGATCGCATCGTGGGGCTCATCCAGGGTCAACACGTGCAGGATATTGCCGAACGGGTCGACTTGCGCGCGCACCGGGCGCGGCAAATCCAGCTGCCAGCTGATCACATGCTGGCGCTCGCTGTCGTGGGGCGTAAGGCGCAGGTACTGAATGCTGGCGCGCACCTGGTCTTCGTAGTGGTAGGTGGTTTCGTGGCTGATGGAGAGTCTCATGCGGCCTCCAGGTAGGAACTGTAAATGGCGTCGCCCAACTGGCGCACCAAGGGGATGAAGTCGGTCAGCCAGGCGTGCAGGCCTTCCTCGATGATTTCGTCAATGGCGGTAAAGCGCAGGCGCGCGTCCATCTCGGCGGCCAGGCGCTGGGCCGGACGGCCGTTGATGCCGGGCAGGCTGGCGAGGATCTGGTCGATCTCTTCGCTGCACGCCCTTAATGAGCGCGGGACGTCGGCGCGTAGCAACAGTAATTCAGCCACTTGCCGGGCGCCGGGCGCGTCGCGGTAGATCTCGGTGTAGGCCTCGAACGACGACAAGGCGCGCAGCAGGGCGCTCCACTGATAGTAGGCGTGGGCCGTGCCGTCGGTGACGACGGCTGCTTGGTCACCGGCCATTTCGTAGCGAGCGTCAAGCAGCCGCAGGGTGTTGTCGGCGCGTTCGATAAAGGTGCCCAGGCGAATAAAGCGAAACGCATCGTTACGCATGATGGTGCCGTAGGTGGCGCCCCGGAACAGGTGCGAGCGCTCCTTGACCCATTCACAAAAACGGCTCATGCCATAACGGCTAAGCCCTTGCCGGGCGATATCGCGAATATCCAGCCAGGTGGTGTTGATGTTTTCCCACATGTCAGCGGTAATTCGCCCGCGCACCGCATGGGCGCTGGCCCGCGCGGCGCCGAGGCAGCTGTAGATGCTCGCCGGGTTGGCCGCGTCCAGTGCGAAAAAGTGCAGCAGGCGCTCGGCATGCAACTCACCGTGACGCGCGTGGTAATCATCGAGGGTGCCGGTGATCAGCAGCGGCATGGCCAGTTCGTGCAGGCCATCGCCGCGTCCATCCTGGGGCATCAGCGACAGCGAATAGCTGACATCAAGCATGCGCGCGAGGTTTTCCGCGCGCTCCAGGTAGCGAGACATCCAGTACAAATCCGAGGCAGTTCTACTCAACATGGTTCAATCCTCGACCACCCAGGTGTCTTTGGTGCCGCCGCCCTGGGACGAGTTGACCACCAGCGACCCTTCACGCAGCGCCACGCGGGTCAGGCCGCCGGGGACCACGCGGGTTTCCTTGCCGGACAAGACGAACGGGCGCAGGTCGATATGCCGTGGCGCGATACCGTTTTCAACAAAGGTCGGGCAGGTGGATAAACACAGGGTCGGCTGGGCGATATAGGCGTGGGGTTTGGCCTTGATACGGGCGCGGAAGGCTTCGATTTCCGCCGCAGTGGAGGCTGGGCCGACCAGCATGCCGTAGCCGCCGGAGCCTTGGGTTTCCTTGACCACCAGATCCGGCAGGTTGGCCAGCACGTGGGACAATTCATCAGGCTTGCGGCATTGAAAGGTCGGCACGTTCTGCAGAATAGGCTCTTCATCCAGGTAAAACCGGATCATCTCGGTGACAAACGGGTACACCGATTTGTCATCCGCCACCCCGGTGCCGATCGCATTGGCCAGCACTACATTGCCCGAGCGGTATGCGGCCAGCAGGCCGGGCACGCCGAGCATCGAGTCGGGGTTGAAGGCCAGCGGGTCGAGGAACGCATCGTCGAGGCGACGGTAGATCACGTCCACGGCCTTGGGACCGTCGGTGGTGCGCATGAACACACGGTCATCACGCACGAACAGGTCGGCGCCCTCCACCAGTTCCACGCCCATCTCACGAGCCAAAAAGGCATGCTCGAAAAACGCACTGTTAAAACGCCCCGGTGTCAGCACTACCACGCTTGGGTTATCCAGTGGGCTTGAGCTTTTCAGGGTGTCGAGCAGCAGGTTGGGATAGTGGTCGATGGGCGCAATGCGCTGGGCCGCAAACAGTTCCGGGAACAGGCGCATCATCATCTTGCGGTCTTCGAGCATGTAGCTCACACCGCTTGGCGTGCGCAAATTGTCTTCCAGCACGTAGTACGTGCCGTCACCGTCGCGCACGAGGTCGACGCCGGAGATGTGGGAATACAGATCACGGTGCAGGTTCAAGCCCTGCATGGCCAGTTGGTATTGGTCATTGGCCAGCACTTGTTCGGCGGGGATGATGCCGGCCTTGATGATGCGTTGCCCGTGGTACAGGTCGGCCAGGAACAGGTTCAGCGCCTTGACCCGTTGAATGCAGCCACGCTCGACCATCCGCCATTCACTGGCGGGAATGCTGCGTGGGATGGTGTCAAACGGGATCAGGCGCTCGGTGCCCTGCTCGTCCCCGTAAAGGGTGAAGGTGATGCCGGCACGGTGGAACAGCAAATCGGCTTCACGCCGACGTTGCGCGAGCAGTTCGGCGGGCGTATCAGCCAACCAGCGGGCGAACTCGCGGTAATGGGGCCGGACCTGCCCTGCCCCGTCGTACATTTCATCGTAATAAGTGCGGGTCATGCCGTACTCCTTGTCACTCGGACGCAAGCCGTGTTGCAAGGCCCGCGCCATCGGCATAAACACTTAAAAATCAGTGAGTTGAATAAATAACGGAATCCACTCGCACCTTCCTGGTGCGCAGAATGCCCGCCGTCACGCCCCGCGCTTCATCGTAATGCGGGTTTTGACTATCAACAGCATAGCCAGAGTTGATTTCACTGCCCGCCCACGCTTGCGGATAATCACCCCCATCGGCTGAACAGGACACGTCTTACAGTTTCAGCGAACCGCTCTTCCCTTTGGGCCACCCTGTTGGGGTGGCTTTTTTTTGGTGCAAGAAAAGTGAGGTGGGCGGTTAGGAGATTTCATACAGCACACACAAAAACGGCCGACCCTAAGGTCAGCCGATACGCTGCTTTACTCATACAAATCGCACTACATGGGTAACCCACGCACCTCCTGCTTGACGCCCCATCCCTCGATGATGCCGCCCAGCGGTTCCACCACCGCCTCAAAGTCTTGCTCGAAGTCTCCTATGCCGTCGTAGGTTGCGAACATGATTTTGCTCAACTCCAGGTACCAGGCGCCATCGTCGCGCGCGCTGACCTGGGCATTCAGGGATTCCCCGCGAAAGCGACCCGCAGCCCTGCGCGCACGTTCCTCATCCGGGAAAATGGCGTAGAACTCGATGGGGTGAAAACGCGAGAAGTCGAACCCGCCTTCTTTCATCCGGCGCAGTACGTTGGTGCTGATGTCTTCTTGATAGGCTGTGCTCATGAAACGTCCTCCTCAAACCGATGGATAGACTTTCCGTGCTTCCCGAAGCCCGCGCCCTACTGGCGCGGGAGCTACGACAAATACAACACCGTTGGAAAACAAGCCTGTAGCTGACAAGACCAGACCTTAGCGATTCATTCGCTGATCTCAATTGCAGAGTAGCGCGAAGCTATCACCTCCACCAGAGGGGTTTCGTGGTCCTACAGGAAATGTTCAGGCGGCGGGTGAGATGTCGAGGATTTGAATGCTGTTCTGATCTTTGAGGATCTTGACCGTCGGCTCGGGCTTGCGGCCCTCCAGGTCATTGAGATCAAGTTCGGCGGCCACGGGCACGAGCTTGTTGCGGATCATGTGCGCCGCATCTTCGAGGCTGGGCTTTTGCGCGCAGGCGAACTGCTCCACGGTCTTTACACCGTGATCATCTACGAAGGTAATCTGCCACGTTTGCATCGGTTCCTCCTCGATAAAGCCCATGTGTGGGCTCACATCTATCTGGACCTTGAGCGGTCGGCAAACGTTCCACTCAAGGCCTGAGGCACCGGATCAACTGCGCTTATTTTTCAGCGTGTTCTTTCAAGGCTTTCAAGGTGTTAAACGGTGCGTCCACCACGAACTTGTTGGCCAGCCACGATGGCACGCTGCCGCCTGGCTCGGTGTGCACCTGGTAAGTGACTTCGGTCTGGTTATCGCCCTTTGGCACCAGTTTCCAGTAACCTTCCACTTGGGCTACGCGCACGTAACCTTTGACTTCGGGCTGATAAGTCGGCACTTCCAGCAGTTTGCGGGTCACGGTGCCGTCGGCGGCCTTGGAGGTGGTGATCTCCAGGATCGAGTCGCGGTCGGTCACCGGAAACGGCGCCTTGAACTGAGTGTAGGTCCAGCTCTTGTCACCTTCGGTCTTGAGCAGTTTTTGCGATTTGCATTCGTGGATCCAGGCGCAGGCACCGGCCACGTCTTCCTGCAGGGCCTGGATCTTGGCGACGGGGGCTTTGATCAGGGTGACACCGCGATAAGCCTTGTACTTGGAGCCGGCAATTTCGCTCAAGGACACTTTGATACCGTCTTCGTCCTTGGCGACTTGCCAATCTTCAGCCTGGGCAGTGGCAGCAAACAACACCGTAAAACCGCACAACACAGCCAATCGTTTCAACGAACCCATTGTTGTATTCCTTATTTTTGAAGTTCCGATAGTAAAGCCCATCAAGCCGCCGTCATCTGCTCCCACCAGCCGATCAAACGGATCGCATCGGCCTGATCATTGCCGCACACCTCAAGGTCTGCCTTGAAATCACTGCACACCGCCGGCCGCTCCGGTTGCCCGAACAGCTGGCATAGCTGTTCGACCGACAGGTGCAGGCAACGTTCTCCCGCAGGTTTGCCATTGGGCATTCCCGGTAACGGTGAACTGATGGAGGGGGCAATGCAGCATGCGCCACAGCCTTCACGGCATTTCATGACCGGCAGGTCCTCGACGACTCAATATGGATGGCCGGGCTAGAGTACGCCCTTAAACAGCCGTTTTAAAATGGTCTAACAGGGGTTTTTCGCACAAAACAAAAGTGACCGACCAGTCTGCGACAGATGGTCGAGGGCGTGCGTCACCTAAGCGCGCAATTTTATTGCTTGAATTCGAAATCCAGCGCAGCGCCTTCAATGTCGCGGCGCTCTTCGTTACGCAGCTGCAACTGCATCTGGTTGCTCAGTAGGCGGCCATTGATCTGGAACGCGCTGTTGTCGGTGGGTTTTTCCGCAAACATCGGCGGCAACAGCGGCACGCTCTTGGGTTTAGGCATAGTGCCGAGGGGCTGCAAGTGCCTGACCATTTCGGTTGGCAAGGACAGGTCCAACTGTGCCGGTGGCAGTTTGGTCTGGGCTACTTCTTGGGCAGATTTGGATTTACTCGCCACCGGTGCACGTTTTTTCACGACGCCGGTTTTTTTCTTGGCCGCCGGGGCTTTTTTAACCGGCGCCGGTTTCTTCGCCGAAGTCTTCTGCTGGGTATTGGCTGCGGGCTTGCTTTCAGTCACGGGGGCTGCCGCCAGGACGGTGCCGACGTTACACAGACTTAACAGGCCAATTACCACAACAGCACGAAAAATAGAGGTCATATTGCCTACAGCATTAACGGCAGAGGGCCATATGCTCGCTTGTTGAACGCGGCATGACAAGCCTGCTGATCAGTCGGTCAACATGAGTGTCCCCTTTACGCGCCTCAGCCCTGGTTCAAAACCCGGCCGCAGTTTCCTGGCACAACTGGCTGGCCAACATCCCCAGCGTCATCAGCGCCCGCTCTGCCTCACGGTTCCACGGCGTGCCGCAGTTAAGGCGAATACAGTGGTTAAACTGTTCCGTATTACTGAAGATGACTCCCGGTGCAATGCTGATGCCCTGCTGCAGCGCACGCACGTGCAGTTCCTGGGTATTGACCCTGCCGGGCAAACTGACCCACAGGATAAAGCCGCCGGTCGGCCGGGTCATCTGCGTGCCTTCGGGGAAATACTGCTGCACCGCCAGCTGGAATGCGCTGAGGTTCTTGCGGTATTCCTGGCGGATGTAGCGCAGGTGCCGGTCGTAGCCACCGTTCTCCAGGTACGCCGCCACACCCATCTGGGTGACGCTGCACGCCGAGTGGGTGCTGAACATTTGCAGCCGCTGGATTTCCTGCTGGTACTTGCCGGCAATCATCCAGCCGATGCGCACGCCGGGGGACAGGGTTTTGGAGAAACTCGAGCAGTAGATCACCCGATCCAGGCGGTCATAGGCTTTGAGCGCCTTGGTGCGGCCCAGTTCGAACATCAGCTCGCCGTAGATATCGTCCTCGACGATCTGGATATCGAAATCCGAGGCCAGGCGCAGCAACTGTTTCTGCCGTTCCTCGGGCATGGTCGCGCCCAGCGGATTGCTCAGGCGCGTGGTCAGCACCAAGGCCTTGATCGACCATTGGTTGGCCGCCAGTTGCAGCGCCTCAAGGCTCATGCCCGTAGCCGGGTCGCTGGGGATCTCGATGACTTTGAGGCCCAGCAGGTCGGCCAGTTGCAGCAAGCCGTAATAGGTCGGTGATTCAGCCGCGATGAGGTCGCCCGGACGGGTCAGTACGCGCAACGACATCTGCAACGCATCAACGCACCCGTGGGTGATCACCACTTCGGAGGGGTCCACTACCACGCCAGCATCGCGCATGCGAATCGCCACCTGGCGGCGCAATGGTTCAAAACCCGGGCTGAACATGTAGCTGAAGGCCCGTGGGCTTTGGAAGCGCGTGACCTTGGCCAGTTGCTGGTGCAACGCGCGCACCGGCAAATAATCGACACTCGGCACGGCCGCACCCAACGGGAACACGCCTTCGCGGCGCGACTCGACCAATACCTGCTGGATAATGCTGCTGCGCGTGACCAACCCCGGACGCTCAACCCGGGCGATATCCGGCGTCGGCGCCGTGAGCGCAGGCGTCTGGTGCACGTAATAACCCGACTGCGGCCGCGCGCGGATCAGCCCCTGGTCTTCCAGGTTCGCATACGCCTGCAACACCGTGGCGTGGCTGACGTTGAGCTGTGAGCTCATCTTGCGCACCGAAGGCACGCGCTCGCCGGGTTGATAGACACCGCGCCGGATGTCCTCAGCCAGTTGCTGGGCGATACGTTGGTAAAGCAACAGATTGGTCATGACGCAGCACTCGATTTCACGGGTATTTTATTTTTGTGTGAAACATACCGGCACAGTTTAGAAGTGTACGGGGACAGTTGCCACAATAGTCGAGCGCGGGCGGCAGTGATAGAGAAAACTGTAGGGGCAAGGTGCATAAAAAAACCGATCAATGATCGGTTCTGTGTGTACGCGGCAACCTGTGGGGAGCTGGCTTGCCTGCGATAGTATCGCCTCGGTTTGCCTGACATACCGAGGCGCCTGCATCGCAGGCAAGCCAGCTCCCACACTGATCGATGCAGGTTTTTAGCGAGCGGCGCCCAGCTGGCCTTTTTCGTCGGAGAACACAATTTCCACCCGGCGGTTCTGCGCGCGGCCGCGCTCTGAGGCGTTGGCCTCTACCGGGTACTGGTCACCGTAGCCCTCGACCTGGATACGTTTTTCATCAATCCCCAGGTCCATCAGCACATCAGCCACCGATTGCGCACGGTCGCGCGACAGCTTGAGGTTTTCCTGCTCGCCACCGGTGTTGTCGGTATAACCCTCGATGCGCACCACGCGCTTGGGGTTCAACTGCAAGAACTGCACAATTTTCAGCACGGTGCGGTTGGCCGAGTTTTGCAGCTCGGCGTCACCGGTGTCGAACAACACATCGCCCAACGTCATGACCAGGCCGCGATTGGTCTGGGTGGTGGTCAGGCTGGCGATTTGCTCTTCGAGCCACTTGCCTTGCTGCTGCACGCTCGCCAACTTGCTCTCACGCAGGGCCAATTGCAGGCGCTGGCGTTCCAGCTCCAGCTTGGTGCCGCGCTCGGCGTTGAGCCCCTGCTCGGTGTGTTCGCGGGCGATCTCACTGTAGCGCTGGCTCAGGTAGGCGTAATGCACCACGTCGGGGCCGCTGCCCCAGTAGCTGGACAAGCGATCGGCGCGGGCCAGGGATTCGCCGGCACGAATCACATCCTTGGGCGCAAAACGCAGCACATTCGCGTCTTCCTTGACCTTCTGGAAGTCGCTGCCGGCCTGCTGCAACGCCTGCTCGCTGTTGGGTTGGCTGGCGCAACCGCCCAACGCCGCGCTGCCCAGCAGCAACACACAACTCAAACCACGGATCAGCGGGCTCATTGGGCTTCTCCCAGCTGCAATTGTTTGCGCAGTCGGGCGATGCGAGTGTTGAGCACGTTCAGTTGTTCCTGGCTTTTACGCGTCAATACCCGCGCTTCAGCCAGACGCGCGTCCAGCTCGGCCTGTTCGGCCTGCATGCGCGCATCTTTGTAGGATTGGTCGGCCATGTCGGCCCGGGCCTTGGCGAACTTGTCTTCAGCCAGTTTCAGTTCAGGCGATTCATCGGTGCTGGCGCCCACGGCGTTGGCCTGTTCCAAGGCCTGCTGGGTGAGGCGTATTTGTTCGTTCGGCGCAGGATCAGCTGCACATCCCGCCAGAGCGACAACGGCGAGGGCCGCGAAAAGAGGTCGAAGAGTCACTGAAAATCCTTACTTTGCTGGGGTGCCGACGGGTTGCTGCAATTGCGCTTTCCAGCGTTCGAGGTTGCGCTGCAAAGCGGCTTGCGCGACACCAGACGCGGGTAATTCTGTCATCTTTTTCGCCAGCTGTCCGCGCAGCCACGGATCGTTGCAGGCGGAGTTGTGGGAAATCGCCAGGTACAGGCCGGGCTGGTCGACGGGTATTTCACGGGCGACAAGGTCGTTGCTCATGCCCAGCGTCTGAGCCATGGCCATGCCCGAGTAGCGCCCGGCCAGCACGTAGTCGACTTCACCCAGCAGCAGTTTCTGGAACGCCGGGGTCAAGTTGGGCAGGCGTTGCAAGCTGAGCTGCTGGCCGGCGAAGGTGTCGAAACCAGCGCTCAAGCGCGCACGCTCGGAGACCGCGCCTTTATGCCCGTGCAAGTCTTCAGCGCTGGTGTAGACCAGCGGCGAATCCTTACGCGTCCACACCAGATAGTCGATCTGCACCAGTGCCGGATGGATGTAGTCGAGGATTTCCAGCTCGCCCAGGTTCAGCGGCGCATCGGCGAGGATGTCCATGCGCCCGCTGCGCACTTCATCCAGGGCCAGGGAGCGTTTGCCGCCGTAAAGCAGGTCGATTTTAAGGCCCAGGTCCTTGCCGATTTGTTGCAGTACATCAGCCGTGGCGCCGATCAGGTGCGTTGGGTCTTGAGGGTCACGCCACAGCAACGGCGGCGCGTCCGGGCTGCCGGTGATCACCAGGCGCTCACATTTGCCGGCAGCCAGCGCGAGGCCGGGCAGTAGCGCCAATCCAAGTGTCAGTGCCAGCAATACGGGACGCAGATCCATGGCGGTTTCTCCGATGTTCAAAAAAGCCGGGCAAAAAAAAGCCCGGTCACAAGACCGGGCTCTTTATAAGTGAAGCAACTGGATTAGACCAGCTTCGAAAGCTCTGGTACGGCTTCGAACAAGTCCGCAACCAGGCCGTAATCAGCCACCTGGAAGATTGGCGCTTCTTCGTCCTTGTTGATCGCAACGATCACTTTGGAGTCTTTCATACCGGCCAAGTGCTGGATCGCGCCGGAGATACCGACGGCGATGTACAACTGTGGCGCAACGATTTTGCCGGTCTGGCCGACCTGCATGTCGTTGGGTACGAAACCTGCGTCGACGGCCGCGCGGGAAGCGCCGACCGCAGCGCCCAGCTTGTCGGCCAGGGCGTACAGGTGTTTGAAGTTGTCACCGTTCTGCATGCCGCGGCCGCCGGAAACGACGATTTTGGCAGCGGTCAGCTCAGGGCGATCCGACTTGGCCAGCTCTTCGCCAACAAAGCTGGAAGTGCCAGCGTCGTGGGCAGCAGCCACAGCTTCAATGGCAGCCGAACCACCTTCAGCGGCAACCGGGTCGAAACCGGTGGCACGCACGGTGATGACTTTGACCGAAGCGTTGGACTGTACGGTGGCGATAGCATTACCGGCGTAGATCGGGCGCTTGAAGGTGTCAGCGCTTTCGACCGAGATGATCTCGGATATCTGGTCAACGTCCAGCTGCGCAGCAACGCGTGGCAGGATGTTTTTGCCGTTGGAGGTAGCAGCAGCCAGGATGTGGCTGTAGCCAGCGCCCAGCTCAGCTACCAGCGGAGCAACGTTTTCTGGCAACTGATGCGCGTAGGCGGCGTTATCAGCGTTCAGGACTTTGCTCACGCCCGCGATTTTCGCAGCGGCTTCAGCCACGGCGCCAGCGCCCTGACCTGCTACCAGCACGTGAATGTCGCCGCCGATTTTAGCGGCAGCGGCCACGGTGTTCAGCGTGGCCGGGGCCAGCACCTTGTTGTCGTGTTCGGCGATTACGAGGATAGCCATGATCAGATCACCTTCGCTTCGTTTTTCAGTTTCTCGACCAATTCAGCCACCGACTTGACCTTGATGCCCGCGCTGCGTGCAGCCGGTGCTTCAACCTTGACGGTCTTGTTGGTAGAGGCGGTGGAAACGCCCAAAGCTTCTGGAGTCACCGACTCAAGCGGCTTCTTCTTGGCTTTCATGATGTTTGGCAGGGACGCATAGCGCGGCTCGTTCAAACGCAGGTCGGTGGTGACGATGGCCGGCAGTTTCAACGAAACGGTCTGTGCGCCGCCGTCGATTTCACGGGTCACAGCGACGCTGTCGCCGCTCACTTCGACTTTGGAAGCGAAGGTGCCCTGGCCGTAACCGGTCAGCGCAGCCAGCATCTGGCCAGTCTGGTTGTTGTCGCTGTCGATGGCTTGTTTGCCGAGGATCACCAGCTGAGGCTGTTCCTTGTCGACAACGGCCTTGAGCAACTTGGCCACGGCCAGGGAGGTCAGGTCTTCAGCCGACTCAACCAGAATGGCGCGGTCGGCGCCCAGGGCCAGGGCGGTACGCAGCTGCTCTTGAGCAGTGGTAGGGCCGATGGAAACCACCACGATTTCAGTCGCCACGCCTTTCTCTTTCAGGCGTACAGCTTCTTCCACAGCGATTTCGCAGAAAGGGTTCATCGACATTTTGACGTTAGCAAGGTCGACGCCGGAATTGTCCGCCTTGACGCGAACTTTCACGTTGTAATCGACAACGCGTTTGACAGCTACAAGAACCTTCATGGATTCCTCGTTACTCTCCGGTGAAAAGAAAGTCGCCTAGGCGAACCTGGCGGTTGATGCTCATCGGCACACAAGGGCACCTCCAAAAACTTCGGCGGATGACTTAGCGATGGGGAAATGATGACCGTTCGTCAGGGGTGACTGAGAGGTCATTCTTTATCGCAGTGTGTAAACTGCGCACCATTGTTTAGGCACGCGTCACCTGTCTTGCTTTTGGACGTGCTCTTGAAACCTGCTGTCTGCCTACGGTAAGCGCAAAACCGACCGTATATTGACCGGAACGCCTATTCTGGTCAATACGCCAAAATAGCCAGTCATAAGCCGCGTTGCTTTGATTTACCTAGCCTGCGAGCAATTCAAACAAACGTTTGTATTGGACGCTGCCAGTGGTGTAGATATAATGCGCCACCTAGAGAGAAAGGTGGGTCTTGCCGTTGTTGCAAGACGACACCGAACCTCCATCCATTAGAAAAAAAAGCCTGTTGAGCCTTGAGTAGGAGATAGCCTGTGGAACGCGAATACATGGAATTCGACGTGGTCATCGTCGGCGCTGGCCCGGCAGGCCTGTCTGCCGCCTGCCGACTGAAGCAGAAGGCCGCCGAAGCCGGTAAAGAAATCAGCGTCTGCGTGGTCGAGAAAGGCTCCGAAGTCGGCGCTCACATCCTCTCCGGTGCCGTGTTCGAACCACGCGCCCTGAACGAACTGTTCCCGGACTGGAAGGAACTCGGCGCTCCGCTCAATACCCCGGTTGTGCGCGACGACATCTATGTACTGCGCAGCCCTGAAGCTTCCACCAAGGTGCCTGACTTCTTTGTGCCCAAGACCATGCACAACGAAGGCAACTACATTATCTCCCTGGGCAACCTGTGCCGCTGGCTGGCCCAGCAGGCCGAGAACCTGGGCGTAGAAGTCTACCCAGGCTTCGCCGCCCAGGAAGCGCTGTTCGACGAGAACGGCGTGGTGCGCGGGATCATCACCGGCGACCTCGGCGTCGACCGCGAAGGCCATCCAAAAGAAGGCGTGTACACCCCAGGCATGGAGCTGCGTGGCAAGTACACGCTGTTCGCCGAAGGTTGCCGTGGCCACATCGGCAAGCAACTGATCCAGCGTTTTAACCTGGACAGCGACGCCGACGCCCAGCACTACGGCATCGGCCTCAAGGAAATCTGGGAAATCGACCCGGCCAAGCATCAGCCTGGCCTGGTGGTTCATACCGCCGGCTGGCCGCTGGACATCATGAGCAACGAGAACACCGGCGGCTCGTTCCTTTATCACCTGGAAAACAACCAGGTGGTTGTCGGCCTGATCGTCGACCTGTCCTACAGCAACACCTTCCTGTCGCCGTTCGATGAGTTCCAGCGCCTCAAGCACCACCCGGTGCTGGCGCAATACCTGGAAGGCGGCAAACGCGTCAGCTACGGCGCGCGTGCCCTGGCCAAAGGCGGCATCAACTCGTTGCCGAAGATGGTCTTCAAAGGCGGCGCCTTGATCGGCTGCGACCTCGGCACCATGAACGTGGCCAAGATCAAAGGCAGCCACACCGCGATGAAGTCCGGCATGCTCGCTGCCGACGCCGTGGCCGAGCGCCTGTTCGCGGACTCCGAAGGCGGTGACGAACTGACCAACTACGTCGACGGTTTCAAGGCCAGCTGGCTCTACGAAGAGCTGTTCGCCAGCCGCAACTTCGGCCCGGCGATGCACAAGTTCGGCCCGATCATCGGCGCCGGCTTCAACTGGTTCGACCAGAACATCCTCGGCGGCAAAATGCCGTTTACCTTGCACGACACCAAGCCGGACTACGCCTGCCTGAAGCTCGCCAAGGACAGCAAGAAGATCGACTACCCAAAACCCGACGGCAAACTGAGCTTCGACAAGCTGAGCTCGGTGTTCATCTCCGGTACCAACCACGAAGAAGAGCAGCCGTGCCACTTGAAGCTAAAAGACCCGAGCATCCCGATCGGCACCAACCTGCCGCTCTACGATGAACCGGCGCAGCGCTACTGCCCGGCTGGCGTGTATGAAGTGATCACCAAGGAAGACGGTGAGAAGCGCTTCCAGATCAACGCCCAGAACTGCGTGCACTGCAAGACCTGTGACATCAAGGACCCTTCGCAGAACATCACGTGGGTTACGCCGGAAGGCGCGGGTGGGCCGACTTACCCGAATATGTAAGGCAGTTGCTTGAACAAAAAAGGCTCCCAAACGGGAGCCTTTTTTATGGCCAACATAAATCAACTGTGGGAGCTGGCTTGCCTGCGATAGCGGTGGGTCAGTAATGAATAGGTGGCTGACACACCGCTATCGCAGGCAAGCCAGCTCCCACATTTAGAGAGTGTGTTGCCTGACCTACGCCGCCCGTTCTTCACCCGGGTTACGCAAGAAGTAACGCTTATATTCGCGACTGAACTGCGACGTACTCTGATACCCCACGTTATGCGCCGCCTGCGCCACGCCCAAGCCTTCCACCAGCAGCAACTGCTGAGCCTTCAACAACCGCAAGCGCTTCAAATACTGCACCGGCGATAACAGCGTGCAACGCTTGAAGTGCTCGTGAAAAGTCGACGCACTCATATGCGCATACCCGGCCAACGTCTCAATGTTCAGCGGCTCGGCGTAATGGGCATGCAGGTGATGCAACGAGGTGGCGATGCGCGAAAACTGCCCCTGTTGTTCCACCAAGGCACGCAGCACATCCGCCTGTGGCCCGCGTAACGCGGTAAACAACACTTCCCGGACCCGCGCCGGGCCCATGATCCGGCTTTCCAGCGGATCGTGCAGGCACTGCAATAGCCGTTCGACGCTGCCGCGCATTGCATCATCGAGCATCACCGAGCTCATGGATTCCAATGTCTGCGCCGTCGGCGGCGGCCCGGCCTGCATGCCCATGGCCATGACCAGTTCGCCGAGCACCACGCGATCAATCCCCACGGTAACCCCGTACAGCGGCGCGTCGGGCGCCAGGGCAAAGGTTTCGCATTCGAACGGCACCGGCATCGCCTGGATCAGGTAGTGCCCGGCGCCATACTCCAGTGTGCGTGGGCCTAAATAGGCGACCTTGCTGCCTTGGGCCACGAACATCAGGCTCGGTTCGTAGATCTGCGGGCCGCGTGCCACGTCGCAACTGGCGCGCAATACCTTCACACCGGGCAGGTGCGTCGGGGAGAAACCGTCACAGGGCGTCAGGTCCTCAATCAAGGCAACCAGCGTGGCGTTGGCATCGAGATGGCGGGTCAACAACATGGCAAAAAACTTCGTAAAAAAGGGATGAGACCATCATCGCAGGTCTGAGCGCACATGAATCCAAACACAGGGCACTCCCGGACGAATAGGCATGAGGTTCGGAGCAATCGCCATGGCCGCATCCCGGCCCTGCGCGGAAAATACGCCGCCTCCCTAGTCAATCCTTTTGCGAGGTTTCTGTATGTACACCGCCATCGGTTATGCCGCCCAGTCGGCCACCACTCCCCTCGCCCCCATGTCCTTCGAACGCCGCAGCCCGCGCGCCGACGATGTAGCCATCGAGATTCTGTACTGCGGCGTATGCCACTCCGACATCCACCAGGCACGCAACGAGTGGGGCATCGCCGTGTACCCGCTGATGCCGGGCCACGAGATCGTCGGCAAAGTCACCGCCGTCGGCGCCAGCGTGACCGCGCACAAAGTCGGCGACCTGGTGGGCGTGGGCTGCATGGTTGATTCGTGCCGCCACTGCGACGCTTGCCATGCGGACCTTGAGCAGTACTGCCTCGAAGGCCCGACCATGACCTACGCCACCCCGGACCGGGTGGATGGCAGCAACACCATGGGCGGCTACTCCGACAGCATCGTCGTCAGTGAGCACTTCGTGGTGAAGATCCCGGCCAAGCTCGACCTGGCCAGCGCCGCGCCGATTCTGTGCGCGGGCATCACCACCTACTCGCCACTCAAGCACTACGGCGTGAAGGCTGGCGACAAAGTCGGCGTGCTGGGCATGGGCGGCCTGGGCCACATGGGCATCAAGTTCGCCAAGGCCATGGGCGCAGAAGTGACGCTGTTCACCCGCTCCGCGAGCAAGGCTGAAGAAGGCCGTCGCCAGGGTGCCGACCATGTCATCGTGTCCACCGATGCCGAGCAGATGAAAGCCGCCGCCGGCAGCTTCGATTTCCTGCTGGACACCATTCCGGTGCAACACGACCTGAACCCCTACCTCGACGTGCTGCGCTTTGACGGCGTGCATATCCTGGTTGGCTTGATCGAACCGGTCGACCCACCGGTGAACGCTGCCAAGCTGGTGCTGGGCCGTAAAGTGCTGGCCGGTTCGTTGATCGGCGGCATTGCCGAAACCCAGGAAGTGCTGGATTTCTGCGCCGAGCACAACATCACCTGCGATATCGAAATGCTCGATATCCGCCAGATCAACGAGGCTTACACCCGCATGATCGCCGGCGATGTGAAGTACCGCTTTGTCATCGACATGGCGACCTTGAAGGCCTGATCAGGCCTTAGCGCCCAACTCCGCTGACAGCCGCGCTGCGACCTGTTTGATCACGGGGATCAGCTCGGCCATCTTTTCCAGCGGCATGTAGGGCACGGTACTGGCGATGCTGATGCCGGCGACGATTCGCCGGCTGGCATCGCGCACCGGTGCCGCCACACAACGGATCGACGGTTCGTTGTCTTCCAGGTCGAACGCATACCCACCCTCCACGTATTCGCGCATGCGCTGCTCGAACTGCGCCCAGGATTGCTCCGGGTGCGCTGGCCATTGCTGGCTCTTGCCCTCGGCGGGCAGGCTGGCTTCATACAGGCGCTGCCACTCCTGCACAGAGTCATCCAGCAACATTGCCTTGCCCACACCGGTGCGCGCCAGCGGCATGCGATGGCCGACTCGCGAGCGCATTTCCGGGCCGTAGCGGCCGGGGTTCTTGTGCAGGTAGAGCACATCGTCGTATTCACGAATCGCCAAGTGGATGGTGTCGCCAGTCAGCGCCGACAGTTCATCCAGGTACGGCACCGCCAGGGTCACCAGCGGCAGTTCGTCACGGGCCTGAAAACCCAGTTCGATCAGTTTCGGCCCGAGCAAATAACCTACTTGCGGCACCACACGCAGGTAACGCTCCTCAACCAGGCAACTGGCCAGCCGGTGGGTGGTACTGCGGGTGGTGCCGATGCGCCTGGCGATCTCTTTCAAATCGCGCGCACCCGCCGCCACCGCTTGCACCACGCCCAGGCCACGCAGCAGGGTCTGGGTGCCGGTGGGGGCGGCGTCTTTGACGGGGATGTGGGCGTTTTCCTGCATATCGGGCCTATTGGGAAGTACGAAAACGGCGCCATTATGGCAAATGCAGCCCTGCTGAACAGAGGAGATCCATTGTGGGAGCTGGCTTGCCTGCGATGGCGGTGCATCAGCCTACAAATAATTAGCTGACCCACCGCTATCGCAGGCAAGCCAGCTCCCACATTTGGATCTTCATAGGGCGAGAGTTCAGCGTTGCTTCATGCGGTCGATGATGACCGCCAAGAGCAGGATCGAGCCCCGGATCACATACTGGTAAAACGTGTCGATGTTCTTCAGGTTCATCGCGTTCTCGATGATCGCCAGAATCAACACCCCGGCAATCACATGGCGGATCATGCCGATACCGCCGCTCAACGACACACCGCCCAACACACACGCCGAGATTACCGTCAGCTCGAAGCCCTGGCCGATCATTGGCTGGCCCGAGGTCATGCGCGAGGCGAGGATCACCCCGGCCAATGCGCCGATCAAGCCGTGCACGGCAAAGATGATGATCTTGGTGCGGTCGACATTGACCCCGGCCAGCAACGCCGCTTCCTGGTTGCCGCCGATGGCCATGGTGTTGCGCCCGTAGGTGGTGTAGTTGAGCAGCCAGCCGAAGAACACAAAGCACAACACGGTGATGATGATCGGCACCGGCACGCCCATCAGTTGGCCGTTGCCGAACACAAAGAAGCGTTCGTCCATCACGCCGACCGCCTTGCCGTTGGAAAAGATATAGGCCAGCCCGCGCACGATCTGCATGGTCGCCAAGGTTGCGATCAACGCGTTGATGCGCAGCTTGGCGATCACGATGCCGTTGATCAGCCCCACTACCAGGCCCATGGCCAACGCAGCGGACACGCCGAGTACCACACTGTCGGTGTCACGAATCACAATCCCCGCGACCACACCGGCACAGGCGATCACCGAGCCGACTGACAAGTCGAAATGCCCCGACGCCAGGCAGAACAGCATGGTGCACGCAGCGATGCCCACCGTCGAAATCGCCAGGCCCAGCCCGCGCATATTCAGCGGCGAGAGGAAGTTGTCGATAAACAGCGCGCTGAGCACAAAGATGCTCAATGCCGCGAGTAGCATCACCCAATCATCGAGAAATTTACGTTGGTTGAAACCCGGCCAAAAGCCCTTTGCAGTTTTTACCTGTGACATACCTATACCCTCGAATTCTTCAAGCCCGCGAACGCGGGAGAGCCAGTTGCAACAGCTTCGCTTCATCCGCCTGGTCGCGGGTCAACTCGCCAGTCAGCGCGCCTTCACTCATCACCAGGATGCGATCAGAGATGCCCATCACTTCCATCAGGTCGCTGGACACCACAATCACCGCAATGCCGCTGGCCGCAAGGTTATGAATGATCTGGTAGATCTCCGACTTGGCGCCGATATCGATGCCGCGTGTAGGCTCATCCAACAGCAACACTTTCATCGGCATCGACAGCCAGCGGCCAAGAATGGCCTTCTGTTGATTGCCGCCGGACAGGTACATGATTTTCTGCTCGGCGTTCGGCGTTTTGACTTTCATCGCCTTGATCTGCTTGTCGGCGTTGCCCTTCTCCCAGCCTTCACGCAACAGCCAGCCAAAGGTCGAATGAGCGCCACGCGCACTGATGTTGATGTTCTCGGCCACGCTGGACAGCGGGATGATGCCTTCCTTTTTGCGGTCCTCCGGGCACAGCAGCACACCGGCGGCGATGGCATCGCGTGGTGAATGTAATGGCAGGGCTTGCCCAAACAACTCCAACTGCCCGGCCGTTGCGCGTTCCAGGCCACTGAGCAAACGAAACAGCTCGGTACGCCCGGCGCCCACCAGCCCGAAAAGGCCGAGAATCTCGCCCTTGTGCACCTGCAGGCTGACCGCTTCGCGCAGGCCAGGCCCAAGCAAACCGTTGACCTTGAGCGCCACCTCACCGCGTTCGCGCGGGCGGTAATCGTAGATATCCTGGATATCGCGCCCGACCATGCAGGTCACCAACTGGTCGTGAGTCAGTGTGGCCATGTCGTCAAACGTGCGCACATAACGGCCGTCCTTGAACACCGTCACCGCATCACAAATACGGAACACTTCTTCCATGCGGTGCGACACATACAGCACCACTTTGCCCTCATCGCGCAGGCGCGTGATGATCGCCATCAAGCGGTCGATTTCCCGCGCCGACAAGCTGCTGGTGGGTTCGTCAAAAGCAATCACATGGGCACCACGGGACAACGCCTTGGCGATTTCCACCAGTTGGCGCTGGCCGAGGGACAAACGCCCAAGCTTCTCTTGCGGATCGATTTCATCGGCCAGGCCTTTAAGGCACGCCAACGCCTGCTTGCGCAGCTGGCCGCCATTGACCACGCCGAAACGCGACGGCAAATGCCCGAGAAACAGGTTCTCGGCCACGGTCATTTCCGGCACCAGATGCAGCTCCTGGTGAATCACCGCCACGCCGTTGGCGATGCTGTCGGCGGCGTTCTTGAACGCCATGACCTGCTCGCCGATCTGCACCGTGCCGCTGCTGGGCGTGTAGGCACCGCCGAGAATCTTGAGCAGCGTGGACTTGCCCGCGCCGTTCTCGCCCATCAGCGCATGCACCGAGTGCGGCCGCGCTTCAAAGCTGATTTGCGCCAGCGCCTTGACCCCGGGAAACTCCTTGCCGATGCCGTTGAAACGCAAGGCCGCGCCGGTCATTTCCACAGACCGATTTTGCTCAACTCTTCCTTGAAGTTGGCGCGGGTGATGAGGGTTACGTTATCCAGGGCGGTGAACTTGGCAGGCTCGGTGCCTTTGGTGACCCACTCGAACATCGCCGTGGCGGTTTTGTAGCCGGATGCATCGGGGCTGAGCAGCATTGAGCCGTAGAAGCCGGTGTCGGTTTTCTTCAACTCTTCAATCGCATCAGTGCCATTGATGCCCACGCCAATCACATTGGCCGCCTTGAAACCGGCGCTTTCGGTGGCGCGCACGCCGCCCAGCACGGTGCTGTCGTTCATGCCGCCGATGATCAGGTTTTTCGCGGTGCCCGGCAGCTTTACCAGCGCCGAGTTGGTGGAATCCATGCTGCCTGGCACGTCGAGGGTTTTCTGCGCGCTGAACAGGATGTGGTCAGCGGGCAAGCCGGCGGCCTTGAGGCCTTCGACCGAACCGTCGGTGCGTTTTTTGCCGGTTTCCAGCTCGTCAAAGGTGTTGATGACGGCGTAGGTGTCCTTCCAGTCCCAGTTACGATGCTTGGCTTCGGCGGCCATGGCCTCGCCTTGCTTCTGGCCGATCTTGTAGGCATCCAGGCCCACATAAGGCACGTCTTCCATGGGCTTGCCCTTGGCATCGACGAAGCGGTCATCCACCGCCAGCACTTTCAAGCCGTTGAGCTTGGCCTTGGCCATGATCGCAGGGCCGAGGGATACGTCCGGCGGGCAGATCACAAACCCCTTGGCGCCATTGGCGGCGAGGGTGTCGATGGCGGACAAGGTTTTCTCGCCGTCAGGCACGGCGATCTTGATCACGGTGAAGCCCTGGTCCTTACCGGCCTTTTCGGCAAAGGCCCATTCGGTCTGGAACCAAGGCTCTTCGGCCTGCTTGACCAGGAAGCCGATCTTCACTTCTTCGGCCGCGGCAAAACCGCTGAAGGCCATCGCCAGCGCCACGGCGCCTAACGTCTTCTTGAACATGAACCACCTCTCTTGATTGTTGTTAGTCGTGGTACATCACGGAACGCCCGCCATCGATCATCAGGCAGGTTGCGTTGATAAAGGGCGCCTCGTCGGTGGCCAGAAACAGCGCCGTCATCGCCACCTCGACCGGTTGGCCGATGCGCTTGGGCGGGTGCAAATCGAAGGCGCGCTGGCGCTCGGCATGCGGGTCAGGGAACCCGTTCCAGTAATCGACGTTGAGCTGGGTTTCGATGTAGCCCGGTGCGATGGCATTCACGCGGATGCCTTTGGGCGCGTATTCGATGCCGAGGGCGCGGGTGAGACCGAGCAGGCCATGCTTGGCAACCGGATAGGGAAAGCAGCCGGGAATGATGTGGCTGGAATGGGTGGAGGCGATGTTGATGATGTTGCCGATGCCCTGCTCGATCATGTGCGGCAACACGGTGCGGCAGCCGAACCAGGCACCGTCGAGGTCGATGGCGAAGCAGCGGCGCCAGTCTTCGTCGGTCATCTCCAGCGGGTCACGGAACACGTTGACGCCCGCGCAGTTGATCAACACATCCACACGGCCAAAGCGCTCGATGGCCACATTGACCAGCGCCTGCCATTGCTCTTTGGAGGTGATATCGACGGCCTGCGCGACAATCTCAGCGCCGCGTTCGCGCCAGTGGGCGGCGACTTGCTCAACCTTTTCGGCCTGGATATCCGCAATCACCAGCCGTGCCTGCTGGGCCTGGAAGCAGGCGACGATCGCCTCGCCTATCCCTTGAGCTGCACCGGTGATGATCACCACTTTGTTTTTCAGCCGCTCGCCATAGGTGGGTTCGGGCACGGCGGGTAATGACAACGGTTGGGGCTGCATCGCTTCACCTGTTTTATTTTTGGTAGTGAGTGCTGATGCCGCCGACTATAAACCCATCTTTTGAAATATCTCAATATATAAATTTGCATCCCATATAGTGAGACGTGGCGCAAAAAAATGTGGGTGCCGATCTCTGTGGGAGCTGGCTTGCCTGCGATACGGGCACCTCGGTATTTCAGTTACACCGAAGTGATGCTTTCGCAGGCAAGCCAGCTCCCACACAAGCCCGCCCCCACAGTGGGCCTTCAGTGTTTTTGAAAAAGGGTTTCAGCCCTGGGCAAAGTCGCGCAGTGCATTACCCTCCATGCGATAGCGCACCCACTCCTCCTGCGGCTGGGCGCCGATGGACTTGTAGAAGGCAATCGCCGGCTCGTTCCAGTCCAGCACGCTCCACTCGAAACGCCCGCAACCGTTGTCGCAGGCGATCTTGGCCAGGTGCCGCAAGAGCTTCTTGCCCGCCCCGCCGCCACGTTGCTCGGGGTTGATGTAGAGGTCTTCGAGGTACAGGCAGTTGCTGCCCAGCCAGGTGGAGTAACTGAAGAAGAACACCGCAAAGCCAATCGGCAGGCCATCCCGCGAACAGATCAGGCCATGGGCGGTGGCGCCCTCGCTGAACAGGCTGCGCTCGATATCCACCACACTGGCGATCACTTCGTGCCGGGCCTTTTCGTACTCGGCAAGTTCAGTGATGAAAGTCAGGATCTGCGCAGCATCGCTGGGCACGGCAGGGCGAATCTCGATGGTCATGGGCGGGCCTTGGGCAATGTCAAAGGCCACATACTAAGACGCTTTGATGACTGATTGCAGTGCAATTTGTTTACTCCGGCCACGCGTAAAGCAAGTACCACCAACCACGCAACATTCGCCATGCACGGGCATGGTAAACAGTCGGGCATAACGCTAATAACTGCATGCTGATAACTGCAAGGTCGCCCGATGCCTTCCACACCCGCCGTGAATACCAAACTGTTCGCCTTTTTCTGCCTCGCCAGCTTCTTGCTGTCACTGTCCTATGGCTCGACGTTTTTGCTGTCGCTGCTGATCCACTCGCGCGGCGGCAATGAACACGACGCCGGCAGCGTGATCTCCATGGCGATGCTCAGTACGTTCGTGGCAGTGCTGTTCTGCGGGCACTTGGCCGATGCGGTCGGTGCGGCGCGCGCGATTGCGGGCATGGGCGTATTGCTGGTGGTGGCGTGCCTGGGGTTTGCCCTGACACCTGGGTTTGGCCAGGGCTTGATGCTGTTCGGTCTGTCGCTTGGGTTGGGCTGGGGCGTGTTCTACACCTTGGGGCCGATCATCGTGACGCTGCTGGTGCAATCGGCGCAGCGGGCCAAATATTTTGCGCTGCTGTCGGGCAGTATGTTGAGCGGGATCGGCTCCGGCCCTTTGCTCGGCCGTGCCGCCGACGCGCTGGGCCTGCCGCTGACAGCAGCCTTCTATATCGCCGGCCTGGCCAGTCTGGTCGGCGTCCTGATGTTCTGGCGAATGGGCGCACAACTCAACCATCACGCGAATGCGCCCACCTCGAAGATTTCCTGGGCGTCCAGCCGCCGCGTGCTGTCATCCAAAGCCGCGTTTGCGATCCTGATGGTCGG
This sequence comes from Pseudomonas sp. B19125, assembly GCF_044218855.1. Classification (NCBI taxonomy): domain Bacteria; kingdom Pseudomonadati; phylum Pseudomonadota; class Gammaproteobacteria; order Pseudomonadales; family Pseudomonadaceae; genus Pseudomonas; species Pseudomonas sp. B19125. The sequence goes on along the minus strand of NZ_CP162589.1, from coordinate 2,023,425 downwards.
CCTGGGCGGCTGTGTGTTTGATGGGCTTTCATCGTTTCAAACCAGCTACGCGGCTGCGCAGGGGTTGGACTATTCGCTGTTCTTTGGCGGCTTCCTGAGCGCCGCCATTACCAGCCGGCTGTTGATCGCCGGCCACGTGGTCAAGCGCGATGCGTACTGGGCCGCCTGCGTGCTGTCCGGGATCATGCTCGGCTCGATCGCGCTGTTTGCGTTTGGCGTGAGTGGCAACCTCAGTTACCTGTTGGCAGCCGGCACGCTGGGCGTGGGTTACGGCCTGACGTACTCGGTGATCAATGGGCTGGTGGCCAATGAAGCACCGCCTGGAACGACGTCACAAGCCTTGCTGCTGTTCAGCCTGGCGTACTTTGTCGGGGTGTTCGGCTTTCCGCTGCTGGCGGGCAAAATCATTGTCGACTCTGGGCTGCCGACGCTGCTGGCGAGTGTGTTGGCCGTGGCCTTGTTCAACTGGTTGATCACGGTGGCGCGACTGATCTGGCGCCAGCGTTCGGCTAACAAAATCTTACAGGTGAATTAGCACCGTTCGTCGCCATCAAGGCACGAACCGCAAACTGGGGCGGACCAATAAGGGGTAAGGACATTAATCATATGGAGACACCCCTCATGAAGAATTCCAAATTTGCTGCCCTCGCCCTCACCGGCCTGCTGTCCGCCGCCTCATTGAGTGCCGTTGCCGCCACCTCATCCACCGGCACCACCAACCCTGCTACCAAGGAGTCTCAGGATTCGATGGGCACAGGGATGGAAACCAACGGTGGCGCGATTATCGATAACGGCGCAGACCCTCGCACCAAAGGCGCCGATACCCAACGTCAGGCACCGGCTGCAGTCGGTAACGGCAAAATGGGCCCTGGTGTCAATAAAGAGCCCACCATCAACAAGGGCGATGACAGCAACATCCCGGGCGCGCCAAAACAACCTGCGCCTTGATGCATCGATAGCAACACCGACACCCGATCATTTCCCAGTGAAGAGGTACGCATGAACGTCGATAGAAACCTTGAAAAAGAAGTCCTCACCCGCCTGCTGCACGCCCACCCCAACGGCCTGGGCAAGGAGGTGCTGGATAACTACCGCGGCGAAAAGGTGGTGGCCAGTGTGCTGGCATTTCTGCAAGACCGCGGGTTTATCAAGGATGGGCATGTGACCACCGACGACGCCGGTGAATATTCGTTGAACCTGCCGATCAAGCTGACCGCCTCGGGCGTTGATGAGGCGCGCAAGCTGGAAGGCGAAGGCACCGTGTGAACTAGACGAAGATCAAATGTGGGAGCGGGCTTGCCCGCGATGGCGTCGCATCAGTCACTCTTTTTGTGGCTGATCTACCGTCATCGCGGGCAAGTCCGCTCCCACACTTTGATGTGCAGTGCGCAGCGCACATCAGCACTGAGCCGACACTAGCAGCATCATTGGACGCTCTTGTTCTTCGGCCAGTTCGGGCCTCGCCATCAGGTCCGCTTTGCTCGGCCCCCATTCTTCAATGTGGTTGAGCGTAAACCCCGCCTGTATCAGCAGATTGAGCAACGTGCCCAAGGTGCGGTGCTGCTTGATCACGCCATCGGCCAGCCAATGGGTCACCCGTGGCCCTTCCAATTGATAGCCGTCCACCGGCCAACTTTTGCGCCCCTGGTCATCAACCAGCCACCCCGGATTACGCGGCGCCATGAAGATCGGGTGCTCGATGGAAAACACCAGGCGCCCGCCCGGTACCAGGGCCTGGTGGATGCGCGCAAATAGCCCCTGGAGGTCGACGATGTAATGGAACGCCAGGGAGCTGTAGGCCAGGTCGAATGCGCCCGCCGGCAGGTCGAGCTGTTCCAGGTCGGCGATTGCATAGGTGATGGTCGCCGCCGAAGTCATTTCAGTGGCCCGCGCCAGCATCTTCTGCGACACGTCCAACCCCAGCACCTGCGCAGCGCCCTGTTCCTCGGCCCAGCGGCTGAACCAGCCATAGCCACAGCCCAGGTCCACCACCTGCAAGCCACGCATCGGCGGTAGCAAAGCCTGCAAGGCAGGCCACTCCGGCGCACCGGCCAGGCCTTCGACCGAGCGGCCCATCTTGCTGTAGCCCTCGAAGAAGGCCGGGGTGTCGTAGATATTCTGGGTCATGGGCTTATTCCGTGCGGGTAAGCGCCTATTTTGCCAACAACGCATCCACTTCGTCAGTACCGGGTGAAGTCGCCGGCCCCCAACGCGTTACCGCCAAAGCGGCTGCCGCATTCGCGCGACGCGCTGCTTGCGAGGGTTGCAAGCCCTTGGCCAGCCCCGCCAGAAACACACCAGCATGGGCATCGCCCGCGCCGTTGCTGTCCACCGCCTGCACCTTGAAACCCGGCACATGCTCGGCCTTGCCGTGGCGACTCACCCAGCAGCCATTCGGCCCGTCGCGCACCACCAGCAGCGCTTCGGCGGGCAAGTGACGGTTGAGTTCGCGCAGCGCTTCGGCCAGCGTACTGGCGCCGCTAAACGCCAGGGCTTCCGGGCCATTGCTGGTCCAGATATCAATGCGCGGCAGCAAGGCAACCATCAAGGCCGAGTCCGGCGCCTTGACCAACGGCCCCGGGTCGAACACCACGGTGATTTCACGCGGCAGCACCAGCAGCCAATCGAGCAATGCCTGGGCCTTGCCTTCGAGCAACAGGCTGTAGCCGCTGACGTACACATAGTCGTCCGCGCGCGGCACCACGCCCGCCAGGTCCTCTGCGCGCAAATCCCCTTCAGCGCCGATATGCGAAATGAACGTGCGCTCGGTACTGGCCTCGGTCAGCGACACGCACAACCCGGTGTCCTTGCCCTCGCTGGCCGGCTGGGCCATTTCCACGCCCTCGGCCTGCATCGCGGCGCGCGCCAGGTCGCCGAAGCGGCCGTGGCCATGGCGGCCGAGGTAAACCACCGGCAAACCATTGCGCCGGGCGGCAGCCATCACGTTGAAGCCCCCGCCGGCTTCGAAACTGGCCGATTGCGCCAGCACATCGCCGCCGGTTGCAGGCAGTGTGTCGAGGGCCATGACCAGGTCGACGATGACCTGGCCGGTGTGCAGCAATCTAGACATTAGCGCGCTCTAGCAAAGCCGGGCGACGGTCAGCTGCGCCGCCCAGTACTGCATAAATCCCACCAGCCACCAGGAAGGTGACGATCCAGCCCAGGCCGTTGTGGCCCAGCCAGGAGTCGGACAAAGGCCCGGCGAACCAGATATTTTCGGCGGTGGTGCCGATGGTGGTGAAGCTGAAACCCAGCACAATCGCCACAGCCCAGGCGCCGAATGCACGCCATTCCACGCCGCCGCGATACCAGTAGGCGCTGCTTGGGCTTACGTCCAGCAGGTCTTTGGGGCTGTAGTAGTGACGGTGAATCAGGTCGACCACAAAGATCCCGACCCAGGCGGTGATGGGCACGGCCAGTAGCGAGATGAAGGTGATGAACGGGCCATAGAAACTGTCGGCGATCAGCATGAAGTAAATGGAGCCGGCGAAGATCGCCACGATATCGACGATCACCGCGTGCACGCGCTTGACCTTGAGGCCCAAGGTCAAGGTGGTGAGACCGGCCGAGTACACCGAGAGGTTATTGGAGAGCAACAGCCCGCCGAACGCGGTGATCAAGTACGGCACGGCCATCCAGGTCGGCAGCATGTCGCGGATCGCGATGATCGGGTCGGTGGCCGACGCAAGGTCGTTGTTGCCCACCGACAGCAGGCCGCCGAGGGTGATCAACAGCACCAGCGGAATGCCCGCACCAAATGCGGCAGACGCCACCAGACGCACGGCCTTGACGCTGCGGTGCTGGTAGCGCGACATGTCGGCACCGGCGTTGGCCCAGCCGATACCGGTACCGGCGGCCATAGTGCCGACGCCAATGATCATGGCGCTCAGCGGCGCCGGGGTGGCGTTGAACACCGCGCTCCAGTCGATGGTGGCGCAGAGGAAGCCGCCCACCAGGATATTCAACGCGCCGAACACGTAGGTGGCCCACTTCTGGATCACCAGCAAGGTGGCGTGGCCGAGGCCGGATACCGACAGGGTCAGCAGCACGAAAATCGCGATGAAGATCAGCGTGAGCACCGGCGCGCTTTTGGCTTCGACCGGCGAGCCGAACAGGATCGAACACAACGACAGCAGCACAAAGGCGGCCGTGGTGGTGTTGACGGTTTCCCAACCCAGGCGCGACATCAGCGAGACCAGCGTGGGACCGATATTGCCGCGCACACCGAAGATGGCGCGCGACAGCGTCAGGCTCGGCGCGCGGCCGCGACGGCCGGCAATCGAGATGATGCCCACCACGGCAAAGGAGCCGGCGGCGCCGAGAATCGCCACAATGATCGCCTGCCAGATCGCCAGGCCACGAAACGCCACCAGGGTCGCGCCGAGCGGCAAGCCGAGGATGCTGATGTTAGCCGCGAACCACACCCAGAACAGTTGCAGCGGATGGCCATTGCACTCGCCTTCGGGGACCGGTTCGATGCCGCGTGTTTCCAATTGCCCGGCACTTTGGCCGGAAGAAGTGCTGCTCATGAGGGGTGCTCCTGGTGCCTGTATTGTTGTGGTTGTGGCAGATAGTCAAAGCTTTAAGCGGTCGTCCTGACTCAAACACGATTTAAGGTGGGGGCTGGCTTGCCTGCGATAGCGGTCTTTCAGTGAGTGCATCAGTGGCTGGCACACCGTTATCGCAGGCAAGCCAGCTCCCACATTTTTTGATCGGTGGTGATCAGCGCAATTGCAGCAGCCTCTGCACCAGTGGTTGCAAATCCAAACCATTGACCTGCTTGACCTGCTCAATCATCGCCTCAGGCCAGCACTGCATCCCAAGACACGCGCCCAACATCGCGCCCAACATGGCGGCAATGGTGTCGGTATCGCCGCCAAGGCTGGCCGCCAGGCACAGCGCCTCGACGGCATTCATGTCGCCCACCGCCACTTGCTGGGCGAGGGCAAACGACACCACCACCGATTCCTGGGAAGCGACCGAGGTGCCAATCAGTTCGTAAAGCAGATCGGCAAACAGGGCTTTGTCGCCGCTGCCGACGCTCAAGGTGCGCGCCCAACTGATGCGCGTGGAAATCCGCCCACCGGCAATCCAATGGCCATGGCCTTCGGCCTGCTGCGCGAGCTGGGTGCCAATGTTCAGGGCTTCACCCAAATCCACACCGTTGATACCTGCCGAAACCACTGCCGCCACCGCCGCCGCGCTGGAAATGCCCAGGTTGGTGTTATGGGTGACCTGGCAGGCCTGGATCACCGCCTGGATAAACTGCGCCGGGTCGCTGACGTCGGCGGCAATGCCGACCGGCGTGATGCGCATCGCGGCGCCATTGGTGGTGCCGTAGCGCCCGGATTCTTCCGGGGTGTGGCCGGCCAGGATCATGTCGATGGCGCGTTTGGTCGACGGCCCGAGCAAGTCCTGGGAACCTTTGGCACGCATCGCCGCCTCCCACTCGATCAGGCGTTGGGCGAGTACCGTGGGCTCGATCTTGCCCTGCCCTTGCACCAGCAATTCACCGACCAGAATCGCCTGCTCGGTGTCATCGGTGATCGAGCCGGCAAGCATATTCGGCGCGATGGGTTGGTCGGCACCAGCATCTTGCAGAGCGGTGATGGCCCCGAAGCGCTGTTGCACCTGCTCGCGACTCAATGACTGGGTGGGCATGCCCAATGCATCGCCCAGGGCCAGGCCGTAGAAGGCACCGAGGGCGCGATTTTGCGCGGTCATTTCGAAGCTCCAAACTGCAGGTGCAGGCGAAAGTGCATAGGGTCGAGCAAGCTTTCGACATACTCCATGAGACGCTCGCGGCGGTCGTAGGTAGTGCGCGAGGCTTTGAGAAACACCGTACCGGCTGGGCGACCGAGCAACTCGGCGTCTTCATCGCTCAAGGGCTCGGCACCGATCCACTGGTCCCCTTCGGCGCCCACGTAGCCGTAAGCGGCCAGCGTGATGGTGAGGGAGTTGTCGATCAGGCCGACACGGGGCAGGCTTTCCAGGCCACCGGTAGCAGGCATCAACGAACGCTCCAGAGAAACGGCGGTGCCATCGGTGGTGCGCCGACGGCGGTCGAGGGCGATAAATTGGTCGCTGCCAAAACGGCTGAGCAGGTCCGGTCGTGTCACGGCTTCCAGCCGCAGGATGTCGGTGGTGACCAGTGCGCCGGTATCGGCCAGCGCCTGTGCCCAGCCACTGCGTTGGTCGAGCACCATGCCATCAAAGGTGACGATGGAGCCGACGCCGCTTTGCGTGGCGATGTAGTTGCGCCGTTTGAGCTCAGCCAGGGCTTCGCGCAAGGTGCCACGGCTGACCGCAAACTCCTCGGCCAGTTGATGCTCGCCCGGCAGCAGGAAACCGTCGGCCATCACTCCACCTTCGATACGGCGGATGAGTTCGTCGACGACGCGTTTTTTCTTATCAAATCGGACATGTCTAATCATGTACAAATTGATAACCGAAAGCGCCCGACAACAGCAAGCGAATTATTTCAGGGTGATGAAAAAGCCAGTCTCAGGGTTCGAGGCCAATGCGGAAAAATTCCCCGCCGCTCCAGACACCAAGCCAGTTCTGACCGTTGATCGGACGGCTGACCGCCAGTTCGACCAACTGGTAAAACACGTTGCGATGCACAAGGGCTTCAAGGTTGGTGCGCACTCGCAGGTAGGGCGCGGGTTCTTGGGTGATCGGGTCGATTACCACGCGCAAGGGGTGTTCAAGGCCCGCTTCAATGTCCTCGTCGACATTGGTGGTGAAGCGCAGCACCTGGCTTTCGCCCTGCCCTTCGACTTCCAGCGTTACCGCGACAAAGGGCGCATCATCGACGCTGATACCGACCTTTTCCACGGGAGTGACCAGGAAATACTCATCGCCATCGCGGCGAATGATGTTGGAGAACAACTTGACCATCGGCTTACGCCCGATCGGCGTGCCTTGGTAAAACCAAGTGCCGTCACGGACGATGCGCATGTCGATGTTGCCGCAAAAATCCGGGTTCCACAGGTGTACCGGCGCCGGCCCCTTGCCCTTGGGCAGTTGGGCCAATAGATCATTGGCCTTGGCGGAATCGGTCATAGGGTTCTCCTCTGGATTTTTATTGATCACCCATCCCCAACAGGCCACGGGCGTATTGGGCCAGCGGGCGGGCAATCAAGTCTTCTGGCTTGTTGTCGTGGAACGTCAGTAAACCGCCACGACTGCGAATGCGTGCAGTATCAATCAAATACTGGGTGCTGGTCTCGATCAACATGATCTGGATCACGCCGCTGTCCAGGCCGACACGGTCCAACGCTTGCTGGTCGGTCCACTCATCGGCATTGCCAATACGGTCATCGGCTGCCGCAAAGCGGCAATAGAGCAGGTAGTGAGCGCCTGCCGCACGGGCTTCGGCCATGGCTTGTTCGAGGCCTTCCGGCTTGCGGGCGCGGCGCACCATCGGGAAATATTCGACGAAGCCGTTGAAGGCTTCTTCGGCCACCACGTTAGGTCGCGGATAGGCACTGCCCGGCGGTACAAAAGCGCCTTGGGCAATAAACACAAAGGAGTCCGGCTGTATGCGCACCGACGCGGTACGGCGGGTATCACTGTGGTCCAGCAGCCCGGCGTCGCTCATTTGATAGCGGGTGCCTTCGGCCATATCGCTGACGGTCATGCAGCCACTCAGCGCCACTGACGCCAGCAACAAAACCAGACTACGCATCCTAATCCTCCAGAAGCCGGTGACGGAAAACCGGCGAATGGGCACTTAATGCAGAATCCGCGCCATTCAAGAACGATGCATAACCAAATGTGGGAGCTGGCTTGCCTGCGATGCAGACACCCAGGTACATCAAGTACACCGAGGTGATGCAATCGCAGGCAAGCCAGCTCCCACAAAAAGCCTGCTCCTACATTCGATTGTGTGCGGTGTTAGCCGCCGATGATCTTCATGACCGTCGCGCCGCCAGAGAAGGCCACTTCCTGCTTGTCGCCCAGCGCTTTCATCAGCAACCCTTGCAATGCCGGCAGCGCCTGATGACGTGGCTGGTCCAGCAGGTCGCCCACGTAATGGCGGTTACTCGACGACAAACAGCCATGCAACCAACCGGTAGACGACAAGCGCAGGCGCGAGCAGGTGCGGCAGAACGGCACGCTTTCATTTGCGATCACGCCAAAGAAGCCCTTGCCCGGCACTTCATAGCGCACCGCCGTGGCATCAATCGGCGCGTTGGCTTGCAGGTATTCGTGATGTTCGCCGATCAGGCTGAGCAGTTGCTGCAAGCTGACGAACTGCTGCAGGAACGCATTGGAATCCTTGGCCAGGTGGCCCATGCGCATCAATTCGATAAAGCGCAGCTCGTAGCCGCGCTCCAGGCAGTAGTCGAGCAGCGGCATCACCTGGTCGAGGTTCTGCCCGCGCAGCGGCACCATATTGACTTTGATCTTGATGCCGGCGGCGCGGGCCTGGTCCATGCCATCGAGCACGGTGGCCAGGTCGCCGCCACGGGCGATGCTGCGGAAAGCGTCAGCATCCAGGGTATCGAGGGACACGTTGATGCGCCGAATACCGGCGTCGACCAGCAGTGGCAACTTGCGCGCCAGCAGTTGGCCGTTAGTGGTCAGGCTGATATCACTGAGGCCCATGCCGCCCACGGCGCCCATGAAGGCTTCCAGCTTGGGGCTGACCAGCGGTTCACCGCCGGTGATGCGCAAACGCTCGATGCCGGCAGCTTCGATCAGATAGGCAACGCCACGCGCCATGGCCTCGGCCGAGAGTTCGTCCTGGGCAGCCACCAGCCGCTTGCCGTTTGGCACGCAGTAGGTACACGCGTAATTGCAGGCTGAGGTCAGGCTGATCCGCAAATTGCGAAATCGCCTGCCTTGACGATCAACGATCATGGAACACTCCGGCAGAGGATGGTTCAGGCGCGCTAAAAGCTGACTGAAAAATCAGCTTTTAGCAAGCGTCCTTGCCTGAGTATATTCCTGGGGTACTGCAAGCGGCAGCAAATCATTGCGCCATCACTGTCGGGAATAGCTTAAACAGCGGGAGCGTCGCCGCTCTTGGGCTCAGCGCTCGGCAGCTCAGTGCTGTGCTTGCGCTTGTTGCCCATGCGTACGCCAATGTCCATCAGGAACTGGAAGAAACCTTCCTGATCTTCCAGCACATTGCTCCAGAACGGCGAGTGGTACAGCGCAACGGCGCCATGTACCAATGCCCAGGCGGCGCAGTAGTGGAAATACGGCGGTACGTCTTCCAGCTTGCCTTCGCTGATGCGGCCCTTGATCAGCAGGGTGAGGCGCTCGAAGTTCGAGGCGCGGATCTTGTGCAGCTCCTCGACCATTTCCGGCACCTGATGCCCCTTGACCACCTTTTCTTCCAGGCGGTCAAACAGGCGGTAGCGCTGCGGGTCACGCATGCGGAACTCGAAATAGGCGCGTGACAGCGCCTCCTTGTCCTTGTCCACATCAGCCGAATGCAACAGCTCGTTCAAATCGCGCTCGTAGTCGAGCATCAGCCGCAGGTAGATCTCGGCCTTGGATTTGAAGTGTTTGTAGATCGTGCCTTTGCCGATACCCACGGCATCCGCAATCATCTCGACGGTGACGCTGTCTTCACCTTGTTCGAGGAACAACTTGAGCGCGGTGTCGAGAATTTCCTGCTCACGGCGGCGAAACTCACGGACCTTACGGGGTTCTTTGTGCATGAGGAAGAGGTCTGCAGAGGTCGGAATTAGGGAGGGTTACGCAGGGCCACGGATACGTGGCGATACGATTTACCCGATGCGAGGGATTATCCCGACTGAACGGTCGTTGGGCAACGCCTATGTGAACCCACCGCGCACTTTAGTTTCAGCGCGCCAACGAATGGCCGGGTATCAGTCAGAAATAATACGCAACAACTACAGCCGTGCATCCGCTCAATGAGAACTCAAGCGAAGCGCGCGTATTCCAAATCTGTTTAAAAAACGACCAATCGCGACTGGACTGAATCGGATACTGATCAATACTTGAACTGTCGGCGTGACATCTCCCCCAAGTGACGCGTCGACCTGGGTACCGACGGACTGTGTGCCCTTGTTTTACTCCTAATGGTCTTAGCCCGGATTCACCCCCCAGAACCCGGGTTTTTTTTGCCTGCGATTTGGTCGCCTCAACCGGCCACGTGCGCCAGCGGAAACAGACGCTTGAAGTTCTCGGTGGTCTGCTCGGCAAAGCGCTCAACGGATTCGCCGCGCAGCATCGCCAGGTAATCGGCTACATCACGCACGTATTCCGGCAGGTTTGGCTTGCCGCGATGGGGAATCGGCGCAAGATAAGGCGAATCCGTTTCCACCAGCAGGCGGTCGGCCGGCACCTGACGCGCCACGTCACGCAAGGCGTCGGCGTTGCGGAAGGTGACGATGCCCGACAGGGAGATATAGAAACCCAGGTCCAGCGCGGCCTTGGCCATGTCCCAGTCTTCGGTAAAGCAATGCAGCACGCCGGCCTGGGGCAAGGCAGCTTCGCGCAACAGCGTGAGGGTGTCAGCGCGAGCGCCTCGGGTGTGGACGATCACGGGTTTGCCAGTCTGCCGGGCCGCTTGCAGGTGCAGGCGGAAGGAGGCTTGCTGCAGCTCGGCGGCTTCAGGCTCGTAGTGGTAATCCAGGCCGGTTTCGCCAATCGCCACCACGCGTGGGTGGTTGAGCTCGCTCAAGAGCCAATCCAGGGCCGGCGCTTCACCCGGCTTGAGGTCCAGCGGGTGGATACCGACCGAACAATCGACATCGGCATATCGATCAGCCAAGGCTTTGACGTCGGCGGCATTCTCCGCGCTCACGCCGATGCACAGGAAGTGCCCTACCCCACGCTGGCGTGCCGCTTCCAGGGCGGCGTCGAGGGAGCCGCCGTGTTGGGCGAGGTCGAGGCGATCAAGGTGGCAGTGGGAATCTACGAGCATAGGAAAGTACGACTTAATTCATGGAAAGTGTCTGGCCAACGATACACCCGTCGGCCACGGAAATTAACGCCGGCCGAGCAAACCCACCCACTGCACCAGCAGTGCTTCGAGCAACAGCACGCGGTTGAGGTTGGCTTTGCCGAGGACTTTCTGGCGCTGGGCCAAAATCCAGTCCTGGATGTTCAGCACCTTGTCCTGGGCGCTTTTTTGCGCCAGGTACTGCACCACTTTGCGCATGTCCGGCAGGCCGAGGCCATTTTCGTCCTGGGTTAACTGGTAGCGCAGGATCAGGCTCGACCAGTCACAGAACCAGTCGAACAGCAACAGCAACGGGATATCCTTCCAGGCGCCTTCGGCCAGTTGCGTGGCGGACTGTTCCTGCTTGAGCAGCTTCTTGACGCCATCCACCACCAGTGCGCGTTGCTCACGCACGCCTTGGGCCTGCAGCTTAACCGCCGCCAAGGGTGAACCGGCAGCCAGGGTCAGCAACTCGACCCGTTCGTCGGCAGAACATTCCGGCAGCGCCTGCGCCAGCCATTGCAGGCTCATGGCCTCGCTCGGCAGCGGGCAGGCCTGCTGCACGCAACGGCTGCGGATGGTTGGCAACAAGCGGCTGGACTGGTGGCTCACCAGCAACAGCACGGTGTCGCCCGACGGTTCTTCCAGGCTCTTGAGCAAGGCGTTGGCGGCGTTGATGTTCATCGCCTCCACCGGTTCGATCAGTACTACTTTGCGCCCGCCCATTTGTGCGGTCTGCACCACAAAGCTGACAAGGTCACGCACCTGATCGACCTTGATCGCCTTATCGGCCTCTTCAGGTTCGAGCAGGTAGTTGTCGGGGTGGCTGCCGGCCTTGAGCAACAGACAGGATTTGCACTCGCCGCAGGCTTCCAGGTTGATCGGTTGCTTGCACAGCAGGCTGGCCATCAGGCGCTCGGCCAGGGCGCGCTTGCCGATGCCGATGGGGCCGTGCAGCAAATAGGCATGGGCATGCTGGGCGCGCCCGGCCAATTGCTGCCAGAGGCTGTCCTGCCACGGGTAGGCTTCAGCCACGGGCGCGCTCCAGAAGTTCGGGCAGCAGAGCATCGATGGCCTGCTGTACCTGCGCCAGTGGCTGGGCTGCGTCCAGTAAGGAGTAACGCGCAGGCTCAGCCTTGGCGCGCTGCAGGAACGCGCTACGGACCGCATTGAAGAATGTCGAACCTTCCAGCTCGAACCGATCCAAGCGCCCACGGGCACTGGCGCGAGCCATGCCGACTTCGATCGGCAGGTCGAACAGCAGGGTCAGGTCGGGGCGCAAGTCGCCTTGGACGAAAGCCTCCAGACTGGCGATGCGCTCAAGGGACAAGCCGCGCCCGCCGCCCTGGTAAGCATAAGTGGAGTCGGTAAAACGGTCGCAAATCACCACAGCACCCCGTGCCAGGGCCGGGCGAATCACTTCGGCCAAATGCTGGGCGCGGGCGGCAAACACCAACAGCAGCTCAGTGTCCGGGTTCATCTGTTCTTCACCTGTTGCCAGCAACACTTCACGAATGCGCTCGGCCAGCGGCGTACCGCCGGGCTCACGGGTCAACAGCACCTCGATGCCTTCAGCGCGCAAACGCTCGGCCAGGTAATCGCGGTTGGTGCTTTTGCCGGCGCCTTCCGGGCCTTCCAGGGTAATAAACAAGCCAGTCACAGGCAGTCCTTAGTCAGAGTCATTGCGGGCTTTGCGGCGCAGCGGCGTCCGGCGCTGGCTCGGCGGTTTTTTCAACCGGCGCGGCATCGGCCGGTGGTGTCGCGTCTTCGGGCGGTTTTACCGCCGGTGCCGGGCTGGAGCGATAATCGGCGCGGCGCTTGAGCTGGAACTCACGCACGGCGGCATTATGCGCATCCAGGTCATCGGAGAAAATATGGCTGCCATCGCCCCGGGCCACGAAGTACAGGCTGCTGCCGGCCACCGGGTTCAAGGCGGCATGGATCGCCTCGCGGCCGACCATGGCGATCGGCGTCGGCGGCAGGCCGGCAATCATGTAGGTGTTATAGGGGTTGGCTTCCTTGAGGTGCGCGCGGGTCAGCTTGCCGGTGTAGCGCTCGCCCAGGCCGTAGATCACCGTAGGGTCGGTCTGCAGCAGCATGCCGATTTTCAGGCGGCGCACGAACACCCCGGCGATCTGGCCGCGCTCTTGCGGCACACCGGTTTCCTTTTCTACCAGGGAGGCCATGATCAGCGCCTGGTAAGGGTCGGTATACGGTGCATCGGCGGCGCGTTGGCTCCATTCCTGGGCCAGTACATCATCCAGGCGGTTGTAGGCTTTTTTCAGGAATTCGACATCGGTCATGCCGCGCACGAAGCGGTAGGTGTCAGGAAAGAATCGCCCTTCGGGAAACACGCCAGGGTGGCCGAGCTTGTCCATCACTTCGTTGTCGCTCAGCCCCGACAGGGTCTGCACGATCTTTTCGTGTTTGGCCAACGCTGAACGCACCTGGCGGAAGTTCCAGCCTTCCACCAATGTCAGGCTGTATTGCACCACTTCACCACGCTGCCACAAGCCGATCAGGCCTTCGGCAGTCAGGCCTGGGGTCATGCGGTATTCGCCGCTGTGCAGCGGCTGGCCCTCGAGGTTGAAGCGCCAGTACAGGCGCAACCAGAAGGCGCCATCCAGCACGCCTTCGGTTTCAAGGCGATTGAAGGTGCCCGTGGGGGTTGCCCCGGCGGGTACATCCAGCAATTGTTCCTGGGTCAGATTCAGGGGCTGCTTCAGCGCAGAGTCGAGCTTCCAGGCCGAGAAGCCCAGCAGCAAGCCTGCCGAGACCAGGCTGATCTGCAGCAGTAAAACCAGTTTTCGTATCAACTCAAATTTCCAATAGCGCGCGAACAATGCCCTGCAGTTTACGGGTGAGCGGCCCAACCGACCAGCTCATCCCGGCGCAACCACGTACGGGCCAAATGCCATAAACGCTGTTGCACACGAAAACTTCGTCGGCCTGTTGCAACTGGTCCATGCTGATGTCGGCCACGGCCACCGGGATGCCCAGGGTTTGCGCCTGCGCCAGAATCTCCGCGCGCATGACACCGGCAACCCCGCAACGATTCAGATCAGCGGTTAGTAACAAGCCATTGCGCACCATAAACAGATTGCTGAACACCCCTTCGATGACGCGGCCGGACATATCCAGCATCAAGCCCTCGGCATGTTCGGCGTCCTGCCATTCGGCGCGGGCGATCACCTGTTCAAGACGATTAAGGTGCTTGAGACCGGCCAGCAACGGCTGCTCGGCCAAGCGAGTGGCGCACGCAAACAGGCGGATGCCATCGGTTGCATGGGCCATAGGATAAGCAGCGGGCGGATTGCCCTGCAAGATACGGCGCACGGGGACGCCAGGGTTGATGCCATAGCCGCGCAGGCTGTCGCCACGGGTGAGGATCAATTTGAGTACGCCATTACCCATGGCTGCAGCATAGGCCAGCACTTCGCTGCGGATCAGCGTCTGGTCCGCAACCAGGGCCAGGCGCCTGCAACCCGCCTCCAGGCGTTGCAGGTGGCGGTCGAGCAGCACCGGCTGCCCGGCCTTGACGGCGATGGTCTCGAACAGGCCATCGCCATACGCCAGGCCACGGTCTTTCAGGGGCACGTTGTCCGCTGGCTGACCGTCGACCCAGCTGTGCATCACTCGGCGAACCGGCGGAACACCAGGGAACCGTTGGTGCCACCGAAACCGAACGAGTTGGAGATCACCACATCGATCGGCATCGGCTGCGCTTCGTGAGGCACGAAGTTGAGGTCGCAGCCTTCGTCCGGCTCATCGAGGTTGATGGTCGGCGGAGCGACCTGATCCTTGATGGCCATGACGCTGAAGATCGCCTCGACCGCGCCCGCCGCACCCAACAGGTGGCCGGTCATGGACTTGGTGGAGCTGACCGCCAGCTTGTAGGCGTGCTCACCGAACACCGACTTGATGGCTTCGGCTTCCGCCAGGTCGCCCGTCGGGGTCGAAGTGCCGTGGGCATTGATGTACTGCACCTGGTTGGCGTTGACCTTCGCGTCGCGCAAAGCGTTGGTGATGCAACGCGCAGCACCGGCACCGTCGGACGGCGGCGAGGTCATGTGGTAGGCGTCACCGCTCATGCCGAAGCCAATCAACTCGGCGTAGATGGTGGCACCGCGCGCCTTGGCGTGCTCCAGCTCTTCGAGTACCAGCGCACCGGCACCGTCGGACAGTACGAAGCCATCACGGCCCTTGTCCCACGGACGGCTGGCGCGAGTCGGCTCGTCATTGCGCGTCGACAGCGCACGGGACGCGCCGAAGCCACCCATGCCGAGGCCGCAGGCAGCCATTTCGGCGCCACCGGCGATCATCACGTCGGCTTCGTCATAGGCAATGTTACGCGCCGCCATGCCGATGCAGTGCGTGCCGGTGGTGCACGCCGTGGCAATGGCGTAGTTAGGTCCCTGGGCACCCAAGTGGATGGACAGGAAACCGGAAATCATATTAATGATCGAGCCCGGCACGAAGAACGGTGAAATTCGACGGGGGCCGGAATCGTGCAGCGTGCGGCTGGTTTCTTCGATATTGGTCAAACCGCCAATACCCGAACCCATGGCCACGCCGATGCGCTCACGGTTGGCGTCGGTGACTTCCAGGCCGGCATTACGCACCGCCTGAAAACCGGCTGCCAGGCCGTATTGAATGAACAGGTCGAGCTTGCGGGATTCTTTGATCGAGAGATATTCCTCGACATTGAAGCCCTTTACCGAGCCGCCAAAACGGGTGGAATAGGCTGAAAGGTCCGTGTGTTCGATCAGACCGATACCACTGTGGCCAGCCAGAATGCCCTGCCAACTGCTCGGCACATCCGTACCCAGTGGCGACAACATACCCATACCGGTGACTACGACGCGTCTACGCGACACAGCACTCTCCTTTTTCTAATGACGACACTTTGCTTCGCAGCTTACTTTTCATCACCGCTTAAAGAAAAAACCGCACGCCGTTACAGCAGTGCGGTTTTTCCCTGACAGCAAGCGACGACTACAAACTATTACGCCTGGTGGGCAGTAACGTAGTCGATAGCAGCTTGAACAGTAGTGATTTTTTCAGCTTCTTCGTCCGGGATTTCGGTCTCGAATTCCTCTTCCAGAGCCATCACCAGCTCAACGGTGTCAAGGGAATCGGCACCCAGGTCTTCAACGAAGGAAGCGGAGTTGGTCACTTCTTCTTCTTTAACGCCCAGTTGCTCGGCAACGATTTTCTTGACGCGCTCTTCGATGGTGCTCATACCTTGTTTAACTCCTAATGGACAAATTCAGGCAGCTGGCCAGTGGGTAAGTGTATAGAAAGCCTTTTCAGCTTTTCAACTGAAAGCTTCACCCTCGTACCCGACCGACCACCTGCCTATAAATTAAGTTGCAGCTTTATAACGGATTTTAGACAGCTCGTATGACATTTTTTTGAAGCGATCCGTCACAATTTAACTCATGTACATCCCGCCGTTCACCGGGATTGTAGCCCCAGTCACGTATGCCGCACCGTCGGATGCCAGGAAAGTGACCACATTTGCGATCTCTTGAGCCTGGCCCAGACGGCCCAGCGGAATCTGGGTCAGCAAAGCTTCACGCTGAGCTTCCGGCAGTTCGCGGGTCATATCGGTGTCGATGAACCCTGGGGCCACCGAGTTGACCGTAATCGAACGCGAACCGACTTCACGGGCCAATGCACGGCTGAAACCTTCCAGACCGGCCTTGGCCGCGGCATAGTTTACTTGGCCTGCGTTGCCCATGGCACCCACTACGGAGCCAATATTGATAATTCGGCCCCAACGCGCCTTGGTCATGCCGCGCAAAACGCCCTTGGACAGGCGAAACAGACTGTTCAAGTTGGTATCGACCACGTCGTACCACTCGTCGTCTTTCATGCGCATCATCAGGTTGTCACGGGTGATACCGGCGTTGTTCACCAGAATAGCCGGTGCGCCGAACTGTGCAGTAATTTCAGCCAGCACAGCAGCAACAGACTCGTCGCTGGTCACATTCAGCTCAAGACCGGTGCCCTGTACGCCGTTTTCCTTCAAGGTGGCAGCAATACGCTCAGCGCCCGAAGCGGAAGTGGCGGTGCCGATCACAACGGCGCCTTGACGGCCCAGTTCCAGGGCGATCGCCTGGCCAATGCCACGGCTTGCGCCAGTAACCAGTGCAACTTTACCTTGCAGACTCATGCAGGCTTCTCCTAAAGGGTTTCAGGCCAGTGCCGCGCGCGCGGCAGCGAAGGCATCCGGGGTATTGAGGTTGGCAGTCGACACGCCATCGGCGCAGCGCTTGTTCAGGCCGGCCAGGACTTTGCCCGGGCCGCACTCGACCAACTCAGTGGCACCATTGGCAGCCAGGGTCTGTACCGACTCAACCCAGCGTACCGGCTTGTAAAGCTGCTCCAGCAGGTCGCGCTTGAGGGTGTCGAGGTCGGCGGCAACGGCCGCACTGACGTTCTGCACCAGCGGGATCTGCGGCGCTTGCCAATTGATGGCGGCGATGGACTCGGCAAAACGCTCGGCAGCCGGGCGCATCAGCTCGCAGTGGGACGGCACGCTCACCGGCAACGGCAAGGCGCGCTTGGCACCACGGGCCTTGCAGCCTTCAATGGCGCGCTCGACAGCGGCCTTGGCGCCAGCGATGACCACCTGGCCAGGGGAGTTGAAGTTCACCGCGCTGACCACTTCGCCCTGGGCCGCTTCGGCACAGGCTTCGATCACCACAGCGTCGTCCAGGCCGAGGATAGCGGCCATGCCGCCCTGCCCGGCCGGAACAGCTTCTTGCATCAGCTGACCACGACGCTCGACCAGCTTGACCGCTTCAGAGAGGGTCAGGCTGCCGGCGGCCACCAAGGCGCTGTACTCGCCCAGGCTGTGACCGGCGACGTAGGCCGGGCGCGCACCGCCTTCGGCCAGCCACAAGCGCCACAGGGCGATCGAGGCGGTCAGGATCGCCGGCTGGGTTTTATCGGTTTGATTGAGTTGCTCTTCCGGCCCTTGCTGGGTCAGTGCCCACAGGTCGTAACCCAGGGCATCGGAAGCTTCCTTGAAAGTTTCCAGGATCAGTGGATGTTGCGCGCCCAGCTCGGCCAACATACCGAGGGACTGCGAACCCTGCCCTGGAAAGACGAATGCGAGGGATGTAGACATGTAACAAGCCCCTAATGATCTGGTCGTCAAAAATGCTCGCACCGAAGGTGGGCGCGAACGAAACTGACAGATTGGATGGTCAATTGAACTGGCCGGTCACATTTAAGCACTCCCGGGCCGATTCGCCTAAGGCAACAGATCCTCAAGACGCCCTTGCAAGCGTTGCGGCAGGTTTTCCTGGATCTCGATCAATGCCCGCGCAATCGCACTTTGAAAGCCCTGCACACCTGCAGAGCCGTGGCTTTTTACCACAATGCCCTGCAGCCCCAGAAAACTCGCGCCATTATGCCGTGCCGGTGCCAGGTCGGCCTGCAGGCGGCGCATCAACGGTAACGCCAGCGCGCCGACCATGCGTGAGGCCAGGTTCTGCTTGAACAAGGCCTCGATACGCGTGGCAATCATAGTCGCCAGGCCTTCGCTGGACTTAAGCAGGATATTGCCGACAAAACCGTCGCACACCACTACATCCGCCTCGCCTCGGTACAAGCCGTCACCTTCGACAAAACCGATGTAGTTCAAGCCCCGTGCGCCCTGCAACAAAGTCGCAGCCAGCTTGACCTGCTGATTACCCTTGATGTCCTCGGTGCCGATATTGAGTAACGCCACACGTGGCCGGACCACACCCAACGCCTCAGCGGCCACCGAGCCCATCACCGCGAACTGGAGCAGGTGCTCGGCACTGCAATCGACGTTTGCACCCAGGTCCAGCAGTTGGCAATAGCCTTTCTGCGTCGGAATCGCCGCCACCATCGCTGGCCGATCAATCCCCGGCAACGTCTTGAGCACATGCCGCGACAACGCCATCAACGCCCCGGTATTGCCGGCACTGACACAGGCTTGCACCTTGCCATCACGCAACAACCCAAGGGCCACCCGCATTGAAGAGTCGGGCTTGCCACGCAAGGCCGCCGCGGGCTTTTCATCCATGCTGATGGTTTCGCTGGCCGCAGTAACTGTCAGGCGCGCGCGATCCACCGCCGGATGGCTGGCAATCAGTTCTTCAAGTAGGGAATGTTGACCGACGAGGGTCAGGTGCAGCGAGGGCGTAGCGGACAGGCTGGCAATGCAGGCCTGAACAATGCTGCGGGGACCGAAGTCCCCGCCCATTGCGTCAATCGCGATGACTTGAGCAGACAAGTGATTACTCGTCAGCGCCCTTGTCGATCACTTTACGGCCACGGTATACGCCTTCTGGCGATACGTGGTGACGCAGGTGAACTTCACCGGTGGTTTTTTCTACGGACAGAGTGCTTGCCGTCAGGGCATCGTGCGAACGACGCATGTCACGGGCAGAGCGGGATTTTTTGTTCTGCTGAACAGCCATAATTGATTAACTCCTAAACGTTTGGGTCACGCTTTAACTGCGCCAATACACTGAACGGGTTGGACCGCGTTACCTCGTCCTCGCTCGGCTCGGCCTCGTCATCAAGGCCCTCCGGCTGCTGGCATTCTTCCGGATGATGAGCAGGCACAATGGGCAAGGCGAGCAAAAGCTCCTCCTCGATCAGTGCATGCAGATCCAAAGGATCTTCGCCCAGTTCCAGCACGTCATAACCTTTCGGCAACGACTGGGTATTCGCACCCTCTTTCACCACAGCATAACTGCATTCGCTGTGGATCGGCAGGGTGACCAGCTCAAGACAACGCTGGCAAACCATTTTGACTTCGGTGTCGATAAAGCTGTGGATTACCACAGACTTACGTTCATCTCGTTCAAAAACGAATTTAGCCTGCACCGTACCGACAGTGTCGGAAAGCGGGTCGCAGAGTCTCTCCAAATCGGCCAGCAGCACTTCACCTTGAAGGGTGGTGCCACGATCAGCCAATTTGCGCGGGTCAACGTGAGGTGGAATCGGGTCATTCAACATAGGCGCAGCATTATAGGGATGCACCCAGCCATGTCAAAGGAAATTCAGCCCTGTGCGTCAGCTGGTCGCCCCGCTAGAATCGGCGGCTGCCTCGAGGAGACACCCATGCTGCCTTTATTACTCGCTTCCAGCTCGGTTTATCGCCGGGAATTGCTGGCCCGCCTGCACCTACCGTTCATCTGCAGCTCGCCGGATATCGACGAAAGCCATCGCGCAAATGAATCGGCCATTGAGCTGGTCAAGCGCCTGGCGCAAGAGAAAGCCCGCGCCCTCGCCGCCAGTCATCCAGGGCACCTGATTATCGGCTCGGATCAGGTGGCCGCGCTCGATGGCCGCATTATCGGCAAACCTCATACCTTTGAAAACGCCCGCGAGCAATTGCTGGCAGCCAGCGGCAAACGCGTGAGTTTTTTAACTGGCCTGGCGCTGCTCAACAGTGAGACGGGCCACTGCCAGGTAGATTGCGTGCCGTTTACCGTGCAGATGCGCGAACTGGATGTAGAACGCATCGAGCGTTATTTGCGTGTGGAACAGCCTTATGACTGCGCAGGCAGCTTCAAGGCCGAAGGGCTGGGTGTGAGCCTGTTTCAGAGTACCGAAGGGCCGGACGCGACCAGCCTGATCGGCCTGCCACTGATTCGACTGGTGGACATGCTCCTGGCTGAAGGCGTGCAAATCCCCTAGGCCCACCCCAAAACCACTGTGGGAGCTGGCTTGCCTGCGATAGCGGTGGGCCAGTCACTTTCAATGTCGACTGACCCGGCGCTATCGCGGGCAAGCCCGCTCCCACATTTTGAACTACCACAAAGCTGATATTTCAGCGCAGCGTCGGGCCCTGGAAGCCCATGTAGTAGGCCAGCTTCTGCGCCACACTGGCGCCGAGTTTCTTGGAGAAGCGATCAAACGGCGATTCCTGAACAGTGAAGTCCACCAGCTCCTTCTCACCAATCACATCGCGCGCCACCGAACTGGCACTGCCCAAGCCATCGATCAAACCCAATGGCAACGCTTGCTCACCGGACCACACCAGGCCGGAGAACAGCTCCGGATGGTCTTTGTCTTTCAGACGATCGCCGCGCCCCTGCTTCACGCTGGCAATGAACTGACGATGGGTGGTGTCGAGCACGCCCTGCCAGAACTGGGTTTCATCGGCCTTTTGTGGCTGGAACGGGTCCAGGAAAGACTTGTGCTCACCCGAGGTGTAGGTGCGACGCTCCACCCCCAACTTCTCCATGGTGCCGACAAAGCCGTAACCGGCCGCTGTCACACCAATGGAACCGACGAGGCTGGCCTTGTCGGCATAGATCTGGTCAGCAGCGCTGGCGATGTAATAGGCACCCGAGGCGCCCAGGTCGGAAATCACCGCGTACAGCTTGATATCCGGGTGCAGCCCGCGCAGGCGGCGAATCTCGTCATACACATAGCCAGACTGCACAGGGCTGCCGCCTGGGCTGTTGATGCGCAGGATCACGCCCTTGACCTTGGGATCTTCGAAGGCTGCACGCAGGCCGCCGACGATATTATCGGCGCTGGCGGACTCCTTATCGGCAATCACCCCGTTCACGTCGATTAAGGCGGTGTAGTTGTTGCCACGGGTGGCGCTTTTTTCCATGTCCACCAGCGGGCTGAACAACGCCAGCATGGCGATAAGCCAGATAAACGTCAGCAGCTTGAAGAAAATCCCCCAACGCCGTGCACGGCGCTGTTCCTGAACACTGGCCAGCAGGGTCTTCTCCAACAACTTCCAGCTTTTATCATCACCGCTTTCGGCCTTTTCGGGCGCTTTCCACTCGTCACTCATGCCATTAACCCCAGCAAAGACTTATCAGGCCCGACTGAGCCAGGCTTGCAGTTCAGAAAAATGATCAATCGTCAGCCTGGGCTCGTATGCCTGCAAGGCTTCGGCTGCCTGAGCACCGTAGCTGACCGCCACGCTGTCCATGCCAGCATTGCGTGCCATCATCAGGTCGAAGGAAGCGTCACCCACCATCAACGCCTGACGCGGCGCTACGCCGCAATGCGCCAGGATCTGCTCCAGCATCAGAGGGTGAGGTTTGCTGGCGGTTTCATCCGCTGCACGGGTGATACTGAAATAATCTTCAAACCCGTGAGCCTTGAGCACCCGATCCAACCCGCGACGGGCCTTGCCGGTGGCCACGGCCAAGTGATAACCCTCGGCGCGAAACGCTTCCAGGGATTGCCTTACGCCGTCAAACAGCGGCGAAGGCGTGGCCTCCAGCGCGATGTAGTGATCAGCGTAATGATCACGAAAGGTCACCAGTTGCGCATCGCTGATCCGGGGGTACAAGGTACGGATCGCCTCGGGCAGGCCCAGGCCGATAATGCCTTTTACCGCCAGATCAGTGCATAACTCGAAACCCGAACGGGTCGACGCCGCGTGCATTGAGTCGACGATGCGCCCAATGGAATTGCACAGCGTGCCGTCCCAATCAAAAATCAGCAGCTTGTAGTCAGGGTGCGACACTCAAACGCTCCACGGTCTTGGCCCACATCTCATCGACCGGCGCCTGCAACTTCAGCTCGCCGCCATCGGGCAGCGGCACGGTGAGCATGTAGGCGTGCAGGAACAGGCGCTTGCCGCCCAGGTCACGAATTTCCCTGGAGAAATCCTCATCGCCGTACTTGGTGTCACCGGCGATGCAGTGGCCCGCGTGCAGGGTGTGCACGCGAATCTGGTGGGTACGCCCGGTCACCGGCTTGGCCTCGACCATAGTGGCGAAGTCACCGAAGCGGCGCAGCACCTTGAACAGGGTCAGGGCTTCTTTGCCCTCCTCGTCCACTTCGACCATGCGCTCGCCGGAGCGCAGGTTGCTCTTCTGCAGCGGCGCACGCACGCTCTTGATGGAGCTGGCCCAGTTACCACGCACCAATGCCATGTAGCGCTTGTCCACGCCATCGCCACGCAAGGCGGTGTGCAGGTGACGCAACATGCTGCGTTTTTTGGCGATCATCAGCAGGCCGGAGGTGTCGCGGTCCAGGCGGTGGACCAGTTCCAGCTCCTTGGCATCGGGTCGCAACTGACGAAAGGCTTCGATCACCCCGAACGTCAGGCCACTGCCGCCGTGAACCGCAATGCCGCAAGGCTTGTTGATCACGATCAGCTTGTTGTCTTCGAAGACAATCGACGCTTCCAGGCGCTGCAACAGGCCCTGGGCCAATGGCACCGGCTCGTCACGCTCAGGCACGCGCACCGGCGGCACACGGACGATATCGCCCGCCTGCAGCTTGTACTCGGGCTTGATCCGGCCTTTGTTCACGCGCACTTCACCTTTACGCAAGATGCGGTAAATCAAGGTCTTGGGCACGCCTTTGAGCCTGGCCAGGAGAAAATTGTCGATGCGTTGGCCGGCATATTCCGGCGAGACCTCGAGCAGCTGGACGCTGGGGGTCTGGGGGGCGGTAGTCGTCATGGCGGCGATGATAACAATTTTTTATGGAATTGAAGCACTTAATCATTGCTGCTATAGTCGCGAACGCCGCCAAAAGCGGCCTGGACAGAGGACTTGCGGCAAACTGCCGGCCCTGACCATCGCAATTCATCAGGACGCGAGGCCGTCCTACGGGGCTTTTGCCACCCTGGAAGGCTCAGGATTGTAACAAGCGCAGGTGACATGAGGCCTGAAGCGAGTGCAGAAAGCAGAGTGAATACTCGCGTTCTGCGCCGATATTTACGGCCAGTTCACAAAGTGCAGTCAGTCTTGAGCCAGACCACGGCGAATGCTTCGGAAACAACGCCTGTTAAGAGCTGAGTGAGAGCGCAGTCGCCCACACCTAGTCTTGTTTAGCCATGAGCGTGGACTCCCCATTGGAGTACACGGTAAATGCCAACCCGCTGCGGATTCTGCGCGCGGCAGCACCCGAATTATCAGGGATACGTGTAGGGTGGAGATGCACAACCGTCGGACCGTGTAGCATTAGGCTTATAAGACGCTTCATCTCGTCCACAGTCGCCGGTTGATTCCTCCTCCTGACCTTAGCTTTTGTTGAAGTGGTGCCTTTGTCACCACCGCTAACAAGCAGGACGCGTCCGTCGCGATACCGGCCCAATTGGCTCGTTATTGCTGGACACTGGAGTGGCCAACCACTCTTGACGCACCTGACACCGACCGTGAGAAGTCGTGTGTGCCGAACGCCGTTTCCGGCAGCCCGGAAACCGACGGTACAACATGAAAAGAATGCTGATTAACGCAACTCAACCCGAAGAGTTGCGTGTTGCACTGGTAGATGGCCAACGCCTCTATGACCTGGACATCGAATCCGGTGCACGCGAGCAAAAGAAGGCCAACATCTATAAAGGCCGTATTACTCGCATCGAACCAAGCCTTGAGGCTGCCTTTGTCGATTTCGGCTCCGAGCGCCACGGCTTCCTGCCCCTCAAAGAAATCTCCCGCGAATACTTCAAGAAAGCCCCCGAAGGCCGCGTGAACATCAAGGACGTCCTGAGCGAAGGCCAGGAAGTCATCGTTCAGGTCGAAAAAGAAGAACGTGGCAACAAGGGCGCTGCCCTGACCACCTTCATCTCCCTGGCCGGCCGTTACCTGGTGCTGATGCCGAACAACCCACGTGCCGGCGGCATTTCCCGTCGCATCGAAGGCGAAGAACGCAACGAACTGCGTGAAGCGCTGAACGGCTTGATTGCTCCTGCCGACATGGGCCTGATCGTGCGCACTGCAGGCCTGGGCCGCAGCAGCGAAGAAATGCAGTGGGACCTCGACTACCTGCTGCAACTCTGGACCGCCATCAAAGAAGCCTCCCTGGATCGTTCCGCGCCGTTCCTGATCTATCAGGAAAGCAACGTGATCATCCGCGCCATCCGCGATTACCTGCGCCAGGACATCGGCGAAGTGCTGATCGACAGCGTTGAAGCCCAGGACGAAGCCCTGACCTTCATTCGCCAGGTGATGCCGCAGTACGCCAGCAAGATCAAGCTGTACGAAGACAGCGTTCCGCTGTTCAACCGTTTCCAGATCGAAAGCCAGATCGAGACCGCCTTCCAGCGCGTGGTCGAACTGCCTTCCGGCGGCTCCATCGTGATCGACCCGACCGAAGCCCTGGTGTCCATCGACATCAACTCGGCGCGCGCCACCAAAGGCAGCGACATCGAAGAAACCGCCCTGCAGACCAACCTGGAAGCGGCTGAAGAAATCGCCCGCCAGTTGCGCCTGCGTGACATCGGCGGCCTGATCGTGATCGACTTCATCGACATGACCCCAGCCAAGAACCAGCGCGCCGTGGAAGAAAAAGTCCGCGAATGCCTGGAAGCTGACCGTGCCCGCGTACAGGTCGGCCGTATCTCGCGCTTCGGCCTGCTGGAAATGTCCCGTCAGCGCCTGCGTCCCTCCCTGGGCGAGAGCAGCGGCATCGTCTGCCCGCGTTGCAACGGCACCGGCATCATCCGTGACGTTGAATCGCTGTCGCTGGCGATCCTGCGCCTGATCGAAGAAGAAGCCCTGAAAGACCGCACCGCCGAAGTTCGCGCGCAAGTGCCGATCCCGGTGGCCGCTTTCCTGCTTAACGAAAAACGCAACTCGATCACCAAGATCGAACTGCGCACCCGTGCCCGCATCGTCATCCTGCCGAACGATCACCTCGAGACGCCGCACTTCGAAGTGCAACGCCTGCGTGATGACAGCCCGGAAGCCCACAGCGGCCAGTCCAGCTACGAAATCGCTGCTGCCGCTGCCGAAGTGGAAGAAGTCCAGCCAGCCGCCGCGACCCGCACCCTGGTTCGCCAGGAAGCGGCCGTTAAGACCGCACCGGCACGTGCCAACGCTCCGGTACCGACCGAAGTGGCTGCACCGGTTGCCGCGCCGGCCGCCATGCCTGAGCCAAGCCTGTTCAAAGGCCTGGTGAAGTCACTGGTCAGCCTGTTCGCCAGTAAAGAAGAGCCTGCTGCGCCGGTTGTGGTTGAAAAACCGGCCACCGAGCGCCCGGCCCGCAACGAAGAACGTCGCAACGGCCGTCAACAGAGCCGTAACCGCAACGGTCGCCGTGACGAAGAGCGCAAGCCCCGCGAAGAACGTGCACCGCGTGAAGAACGCGCACCACGTGAAGAGCGTGCACCTCGCGAAGCCCGTGAAGAGACCCCGACTGTAGCCCGTGAAGAACGTGCACCGCGCGAAGAGCGCGCGCCACGTACTCCACGCGCCCCACGTGAAGACCGCAAGCCACGTGGCGAGCGTGAAGAACGTGTGCGTGAACTGCGCGAGCCGCTGGACGCCGCACCAGCGGTAGCTGCCGTCGCTGCCGAAGCCGCCAGCGAAGAACGCCCGGCTCGCCAGCCGCGTGAAGAACGCGCCCCACGTGAAGAGCGCCAGCCGCGCCCACCGCGTGAAGAGCGTCAACCACGTGCCGAGCAAGCCGCTGCCACCAGCGAAGAAGAAGTGCTGACCGGTGAAGAGCAACTGCAGGAAGACGGTCAGGACAACGCCGAAGGCGATCGTCCACGCCGCCGCTCCCGTGGCCAGCGTCGCCGCAGCAACCGCCGTGAACGTCAGCGTGATGCCAACGGCAATGTGATCGAAGGCTCGGAAGAGACCGGCGAGAACGGCGAAGCTGCAACCGCAGAACCGACGGGCGCCGAACTGGCTGCCGGCCTGGCTGTGACCGCCGCAGTTGCCAGCACCGTGATCAGTGCACCGGCTGAAGCCCAGGCGCATGAGCAAGCTGAACGCGCTACCGCTGCTGTTGAAGAAACGGCTGCTGCAGAAGCACCGGTTGCCGAGACGCCAGCGGTTGAAGCGCCGGTTGTTGAAGCGCCAGTCGTCGAAGCCACTGCCCCGATCGAAGCCCCAGTGGTTCCGGAAGTGGAAGTTGCCTCGCCAGTGCGCGACGTTCAACCAGAAGTCGAAGTGACTGCTGTCGAGCCTGCACCGGTAGTCGAGCCTCAGCCAGTGGTTGAAGCCGTCGTTGACGCGCCGGTTGTCGAGGAAGCCGCCCCGGCAGTGCGTGAAGTTCGCGAAGAACAGACCGCTTTCCAGTGGACTGCCGAGCCAGCTGCACCGGTTGAAGCGCCAGCACCTGCCCCTGTGGTGGAAGAAGCGCCTGCACCGATTGCCGAAGTGGTTGCCGAGCCCGCCCCAGTGGTTGAGCCTGCACCCGTGATTGAAGCGCCAGTGGTTGCCGAAGTCGCAGCGCCCGTGGTTGAAGCCGCGCCTGCCAGCGCCCTGACCGAAAACGGCCGTGCGCCAAACGACCCACGTGAAGTGCGTCGTCGCCGCAAGGAAGCTGAAGCCGCCGCTGCTGCAGCCGCTGCCGCACCGGCTGCCGAAGCGATCGAGGCTCCAGCCCCGGTTGAGCACAAGGCCTTGGAAACAGAGCACGAGCCTAAACCCCTCGTCTGATTCCATCCGCCACTAAAAAGCCCCGCCTGAGTGATCAGGCGGGGCTTTTTTATGGGCGTTCAACTTTTGCCTTGTGGAGATCAACGGTGGGAGCTGGCTTGCCTGCGATAGCATCACCGCAGCGTGTCTGACACACCGAGGTGCCTGCATCGCGGGCAAGCCCGCTCCCACAGTTAGTCCGCGCTGAAACTCAATGCTTGCGGCAGGTCCACATCCCACAGCACACCGGGATCTTCCACTCGCACCTCCTGCACACTCGCCTGGGCGAATAACGGCTTTGCGCCACGATCACCGCTCAATGCCATCATTCGCGGCCCAAGCGCCCGGCCAAAAGCCACCGGATGCCCGTATTTACCCGCCTGCACCGGCACACTGATGCCATCGTCCTGGACCGCATCAACCACCCGCTCAATGGTCGACGGCTGAATAAACGGCATATCCCCCAACACCACCAACCAGCCATCGGTCTCACCACTGGCTGCGACAGCCGCCGCGATGCTGTCACCCATACCGGCCGATTCGAGCAGCAAGACTTCACAGCCATACGCCTTGGCCAAGCGAATAACGGCCAGGCGGTCCGGCGAAGTGACCAGCCAACGCCTTACAACGCGCCCTGGCAAATTCATCAACACCTGCTCAATCACTGGCCGCGTTACGCCGTCAAGCCCGATGCAATCAGCCAGCAGCTTGTCTTGATCAGCACCGGCCGCAGCGCGAAAGCGACTGCCCTGCCCCGCCGCCAGCACAATCGCCGTCACCATTACTCAGCCTCCACCGGCAACGGTTTCTTCTGCATCGGTGCCACGCCATTCTTGATCGCGACAATTTCCGCCATCAATGACAGAGCAATTTCGGCCGGCGTATGACTACCGATATGCAGTCCGATCGGCCCATGCAGACGCGCGATCGCCTCCGCCGACAACCCCAGCGCCGCCAGGGTTTCCCGGCGCTTCTGCGTATTGACCCGCGAACCGAGGGCGCCAATGTAGAACGCCGATGAGTTCAGCGCCGTCAGCAGCGCCATATCGTCCAATCGAGGGTCGTGCGTCAGGCAGACGATGGCCGTGCGCTCATCCGTCTGGATATTCAGCACCGCCTCATCCGGCATGCCGGGCACAAAGCGGCCATGCTGCTCTTCCCAGCCGTAGACGAATTCTTCGCGCGGGTCGCAGATCAGCACTTCGAAATCCAGCAGGCGCGCCATTTCAGCCACGTAGCGCGACAACTGCCCGGCGCCGATCAGCAACAAACGCCAACGCGGGCCGTAGATAGCCCGCAGGCGCTCGCCATCAAAGGTCACGACGTCGGTCTTGGCCGCGCCGCTCAAGGTCACCGTGCCACTGCTCAGGTCCAGTTCACGCGCGACGATCTGATGGTCTTCGCAGCGCGCCAGCAGCTGCGAGACCCAGCCAAATTCATCCACGCGTTCCTCAGTCAGGCGCAACGTGCCGCCGCACGGCAGGCCGAAACGCGCCGCCTCATCGCGGGTGACGCCATAGGTCACCAACTGCACCGGCGGGCCATCCTCCGGCAAGCGGCCATCCTGCAAGCGCGCGATCAAGTCGTCCTCGATGCAACCACCCGACACGGAGCCGATCACCACGCCATCGCCACGCAAGGCCAACATCGCCCCCGGCGGGCGTGGGGCGCTGCCCCAGGTCTGGACCACGCTGTACAAAACTACTCGGTGCCCGGCACGGCGCCATTCGAGCACGCTGCGCAGGACATTAAGATCCACACTGTCCATCAGGTCTCCTACGGCGAATGAAGTATTCACTTACTGTAAAGCAAGCAAAACCCAAAGCGCCACGCCAGAAACGCAAACGCCCCGAACCAGTCGGGGCGTTTGCAGGCTTTGGGTGTTGTTCACACCTTGGGCAATTTTTTACTTGATAGCAGGAGCAGGGCCTTCAGCCACGCCCAGGTCATCTTCCGGGCGGGTGTCGGAGATACCGGTGCCGCCGGACGCCAGCTCGCTGTGCAGCTTGTCGGTATCCAGCTCTTTAACCCACTTGGCCACAACGATGGTGGCAACGGCGTTACCGACCAGGTTGGTCAGTGCGCGGGCTTCGGACATGAAGCGGTCGATACCCAGGATCAGCGCCAGGCCGGCAACCGGCAGGTGGCCTACGGCCGACAGGGTCGCAGCCAGCACGATGAAGCCCGAACCGGTCACGCCTGCAGCGCCTTTGGAGGACAGCAGCAGCACCAGCAGCAAGGTGATCTGGTGGGTGATGTCCATGTGGGTGTCAGTCGCCTGGGCGATGAACACGGCAGCCATGGTCAGGTAGATCGACGTACCGTCGAGGTTGAAGGAGTAGCCGGTCGGGATCACCAGGCCTACTACGGATTTCTTCGCGCCCAGACGCTCCATCTTGATCAGCATGCGTGGCAGTGCGGATTCGGAGGAGGAAGTACCCAGAACGATCAGCAGCTCTTCACGGATGTAGCGAACCAGCTTCAACACGCTGAAACCGTGCGCACGGCAGATGGCGCCCAGCACCACGACCACGAACAGGATGCAGGTGATGTAGAAGCAGATCATCAGTTGGCCCAACTGCACCAGGGAACCTACGCCGTAGGCACCGATGGTGAACGCCATGGCGCCCAGGGCACCGATTGGCGCGAGCTTCATGATCATGTTGATGATGTTGAACATCACGTGGGCGAAGCGATCGATAAAGTCCAGCACCGGCTTGCCGTAGGCACCCAGGCGATGCAGGGCAAAACCAAAGATCACCGAGAACATCAGCACTTGCAGGATGTCGCCGTTGGCGAAGGCACCGACGATGGTGTTCGGGATCACATTGAGGATAAAGCCAACCACGCTCTGGTCTGCACCAGCGGTCACGTAGGCCGCGACTTTAGAGGCGTCCAGGGTCGCCACGTCGATGTGCATGCCGGCGCCCGGTTGCACAACGTTAACGACGATCAGGCCAATCAGCAGGGCAATGGTGGAAACAACTTCGAAGTACAGCAGCGCGTAGCCGCCGGTTTTGCCCACCGATTTCATGCTTTGCATGCCAGCGATGCCGCTGACAACGGTGCAGAAGATGATCGGGGCAATGACCATTTTGATCAGCTTGATAAAGCCGTCACCCAGTGGCTTGAGGGCCACACCGGTCTGCGGGTAGAAGTGACCGAGCAAAATACCGATAACGATTGCGACGATCACCTGGAAATACAGGGATTTGTAGATTGGCTGACGAGTCGTCATTGCAAAGTTCCTCAATCGCACCGTGTGACAAAGATCCGCCATTGCCCACGACACTTGAATTGCGAACCCTCCTGCACTGGAGGGATTTGTTGTTTGCGAGGTCTGTAGGAATAAACCTGCGCTGTAATCCTTATCGCAAACGCCGTGCCACTTTGCTGAAAACCGCTGACGGCCTTTAGACATCAGGGCCGAGATCAGTCAATACGCCATCGACACTGGGGCCAGGTGGCGGAATTCCGCCCACTCATCCCCTCTCGTCCTACAATTTGGCGGATATCCGCCTTGTCGCCCCACCCGGTGATGGCTAACATCCGCCACTCCATGGACGAGGCCCTCACATGCGTGAACGTACCATCGCCAGTCACTACGCCCGCGCCGCCCTGGGCGGTGCGCGCCGCGCGGGTTACGACTATTCGGGCCTGCTGCTGCAAGTGGGCATCACCCCGGAACTGCTGAGCGAACCCCGCGCCCGCATCGCCCCCGAGCAATTTACCCGGCTGTTGCAAATGCTGTGGCTGGGGCTGGACGACGAATACCTGGGGTTTGCCGAAGGCCCGAGCAAGCGCGGCACCTTCGCCATGATGTGCCACGCGCTGATTCACTGCCGCACCCTGGAGAAGGCTCTGGAACGCGGCTTATTATTTTATAGCCTATTCCCGCAGGGTCCGCGCTGGCTGCTGACCAGAGAAGGCGATTTGGCCCGCTTGAGCCTGGACGATTCACAGTTGTGGGACCCGGACCACTTTCTCAGCGAGTGCCTGCTGGTGATCTGGCATCGCCTGGGCAGTTGGCTGATCGGCCAGCGCATCCGGCTACAGCAAGCCACGTTCAGCTATCCGATGCCGGCCCATGCGGGCGAATATGACCTGCTGTTCCCCTGCCCTCAGGTATTTGGCGCGCCGAACAGCAGCCTGGTGTTTCCCGCCCGTTACCTGAGCCTGCCGTTGTTGCAGGACGAGCGCACCCTCAAGCACTTTCTCGAGCGCTCGCCCGCTGACCTGTTGTCGCGACCGGATGAGGGCGACAGTTTAAGCAGCCAGCTGCGCCGCTTGCTCAGCCGCGACCGCACGCCCTGGCCGGACCTGGAGGCCGTCGCCCAGCACCTGCACATCAGCCCGCAAACCCTGCGCCGGCATTTGCGTGAGGAAGGCACCAGTTTTCAGGCGCTCAAGGATGAGTTGCGGCGGGACATCGCCATTTACCACTTGGGGCGGGCGGATTTGTCGTTACAGGAAATTGCCGAGCAGTTGGGGTTTTCTGAGCCGTCGGCGTTTCATCGGGCGTTCAAGAAATGGACCGGATTGACGCCGGGGGCTTACCGGGCACAGGAGAGTTAGAGGTGCAGTGCTTGGGCGGGCCTCTCGCGGGCAAGCCCGGCTCCCACGTTTGATCGAGTTCACACAATCAAAAAGGTGAGAGCTGGCTTGCCTGCGATCTACGCAACTTTTAAAAGCAGTTACTTTCGCCTGTGGCGAGCAGGCTTGCCCTGCGTTGGGCTGCGAAGCGGCCCCAGTAAAAACACTGCAATTTTCCTGAAAAAACTCAGCGTCTGGATTTGGGTCTGCTTCGCAGCCCAACGCAGGCGGTGCGACGATTCGACAAGCCTGCTCGCCACAACAGCCCACCTGCCACAGACTTCGTGTTAACCGGTTGTGTAGGTACCTATGCTGCGATGAGGCCGGCACGGCCTATAAAGATCACGCCGCCGGAAAGTGAATCCTGAACGCCGCGCCACCCAAAGGCGAATCCCCAAGGGTCAACCGCGCGCTGTAGCTTTCAATGATGTCCTTGACCACCGCCAGGCCAATGCCCTGCCCCGGATGCTGGCGGTCCAGCCGCTCGCCCCTTTGCAGAATCCGCGCACGCTGATCGGGCGGTACGCCAGGGCCGTCATCTTCGATGCACAGCTCAGTGCCTTCAAGGTTCTCCGTCAGGCTGATGCGCACTTCACTCAGGCACAGGCGATAGGCGTTTTCCAGCAGGTTGCCAAGCATTTCCAGCAAGGCGCCCTTCTCGATCGGCACATCGCACTCGGGCGGCAATTCAAAAGTCACGGTCACGCGCTTGTCGCGGTAAACCTTGTCCAACGTGTCGCACAGGCTTTGCAACACCGGCTCCAGGCGTACCTGGTGCCGCACCAGGCCGCTTTTTCGCAGGCTGGCGCGCTGCAATTGGTAGCCGATCTGCTGGCTCATGCGTTCGATCTGCGATTGCAGCACCCAGGCCTGGCCGCGTTCTTCCGGGCGCTGGGCCATGTCTTCGCTCACGCCCTGCAACACCGCCAGCGGGGTTTTCAGGCTGTGGGCCAGGTCGTCGAGGGAATCGCGGTAGCGCGCCCGTTGCTCGCGTTCGCTGTGGAGCAAACGGTTGAGCGAGCCGGTCAGGCGCAACAGTTCGCGTGGGTGTTCCTCGGTGAGGCTTTCGCGGGTGCCGCCTTCGATCTGGTCTAGCTCCTGGCTCAAGCGCCGCAAGGCTTGCAAGCCCCAGGTCAGGCCCAGCCACAACAGCGTCAACAATACGAGCAAGGCCGCGCCGAAGCCCAGGTAGAGGTTTTCCTGCAGGCCTTCGAGGGTCAGTTGGTATTCACGCACCGGTTGCAGCGCCACGATACTGAACGCCGCGCTCTTGCCGCCCAGCAACTTGACCTCGACGTCGTACACGAAAAACTCCTGGCCATTGGCTTCGCGAATCCGCGCAAATTCATTACCGCGCCCGTCGTAGCGCGGCTTGTAGTTGATGTTTTCTTCCTGGGTCGCCCGCGAGCGCCACACCAGATGCCCCTCACGGTCGTAGATGTAACCGAGCAGGCGACTGTCAGTGAGGTTGAAGCGTTCGTCCGGCAACTGCGCCGGCATCAGCAGGCGGTTGTTTTCGACCCGCGCGGCGGAAATCAGCGTGGTGACATCCGAGGCCAGGCGCTGCTCGATGGAATCCTGCAGCGCCAGGCTGAACGCGCCTTGCATGGCGGGCAACAAGCCCAGCATAAACAGCACGGCCAGGGTGGTGGCCGCGAGCATCAAGCGCACACGTAGCGAGCGAATCAACGGCAGCGCTCATTGAACAGGTAGCCCAGGCCACGCACGGTGTCGATCGGTTTGAACCCGGCCGGGCCTTCCAGCTTGCGGCGCAGGCGACCCACCAACACTTCGATCACGTTCGGATCCCGCTCGTCGTCATCAGGGTAGAGCTGTTCCATCAAGCGGTCTTTGGCGACCACCTGCTGATGGTGACGCATCAGGTATTCGAGAATCCGGTACTCGTAGGCCGTCAGCGCCAACGGTTGCTCATCCAGCGACGCCTGCTTGCGATTGAGGTCGAGCAGCAAAGGCCCGGCGACGATGGTCGACTGGGTGAACCCGCTGGAGCGGCGCAGCAAGGCGTTCATGCGCGCCTCCAGCTCTTCGAACTGGAACGGCTTGACCACGTAATCGTCGGCACCGGCAGCCAGGCCTTCGACCTTGTCTTGCCAGTTGCCGCGCGCGGTGAGGATCAGGATCGGGAAAGTCTTGGCCTGGCTGCGCAGTTGGCGGATCAGGTCCAGGCCGCCCATGCCGGGCAGGCCCAGGTCGATAATCGCCAGGTCATGGTTGAATTGGCCGGTCTGGTAAAGGGCTTCCTCGGCATTGGCCACGGCTTCGACCACGTGGCCGCTGTCGGTCAGGCGGGTGAACAGGTGATGACGCAGCAGCGCCTCATCTTCCACGACCAGCAATTTCATAAGGCTCTCCAAGGCGATTCAACTGTCCGACAGGGGGATATCATAGCGGCCCTGCAAGTCTTGCGGGCGCAGTTTAATGCCATTGTATTGGCCCGTCAGGTGTTCGTAGCCGGGGCGGTAGGCCGGTTGCGGCGTGGTCATGCCCAAAGACTGGCCCCACGGCGCCGCCTGGCCAGCCACCTCTTCGAAGCTCACACGCTGGATCAGGTTGCTGGATTTCCTGGTTTTCTCGCTGCCGAAAGCGGCAAACGCACCGTCCGAAGCCTGAACCCCGGCAGTGGCGCCGAGCATGCTCAAGGCCAGAATCAGCTTTTTGATCGCAGTCATGGGGCTTACCTCTACGCGTTTTGGCTGTTGAAGCCAGACTACGCAGGCGCCCCTGAACTCCCCCTGAACGGGCTCTGAACCAGGCCTGAACCGTTACGGACTATCCACCGGCGCGCCAACTGACGCAAAATACCGCGCATGACGCCTCTACCCGCTTGTTGCACCCCGCTCGATGCCCATTGGCCACTGCCCATCCCGCTGCCGGGCACGGTGTTCTTGAGCACGCGATTCGACCCGGCCTTGTTGCTCGCCGATGACTTCCAGCGCAGCGCCGTGCCGCCTCCGGCCAGCATCCAGCGCTCGGTGGCCAAACGCCAGGCGGAGTTCCTTGCCGGTCGCCTGTGCGCACGGGCGGCGTTGCAACAGCTTGATCAGCTCGATTGCGTACCGGCCATCGGTGACGACCGTGCGCCGGTGTGGCCTGGGCATATCAGCGGCTCCATCACCCATAGCACCGGGCATGCAGCGGCCATTGTCGGGCACAAGGCGCAATGGCGCGGGCTGGGGATGGACCTCGAAAATGTGCTGTCACGGGAGCGAGCGGAACGTTTGGCGGGAGAGATTCTGACCGCCGACGAATTGCAGCGCATGTCACTGGGGCCGCGCGAGCAGAATGCCCTGCTGGTGACGCTGACGTTTTCGGTCAAGGAGAGCCTGTTCAAAGCGCTGTATCCGATTGTGCACAAGCGTTTCTACTTTGAGCACGCCGAGGTGCTTGAGTGGTCCCAGGCAGGCCATGTGCGGTTGCGGTTGCTGACGGAGCTGTCTGCTGAGTGGTGTTATGGCACTGAATTGGAGGGGCAGTTTGCGGTGGAGGGGGAGCAGTTGTTGAGTCTGGTGGCTGTCGGCGCCTGATAGATCGCTATCGCGGGCAAGCCCGGCTCCCACCTTTGATGTGCGAATACATCCAAAATGTGGGAGCTGGCTTGCCTGCGATAGCGGTCTTAAGTCTTGTCCTGATCCCTGGGCCAACTCAAACTGAAACACGCCCCGCCCAGGTTGTTGCTCTTGCTGATCAACGCCCGCCCGCCGTGCCAATAGATAATCCGCCGCACAATCGACAAACCCAGACCATGTCCGCCTGAAGCTCGCGTGCGGCTGTCGTCCAAACGCAGGAACGGCGTAAAGATCCGCTCCCAGGCGCTTTCCGGCACCCCCGGCCCGTCATCTTCCACATCGATGCGGCAACGCACCTGCCCCACTTGATAGCTGATCAGCACCCGGCCCTGGGCATGGCGCATGGCATTGCCCACCAGATTTTGCAGGGCGCGGTGCAAGTAGCGCGGCTCGGCGTCGACCCAGGCATCGTCCCAGTGTGCCGAAGACAGGCAGATGCCACGGGCAACACTGACCTGCGGGCGCAGTGGCGATAATTCGCCGATCACCTGATCGAGCAAGGCGCTGAGGTCTACCCGCTGGAAATTCAGTTCCGGCGCGCCTTGCTCCAGGCGGGCGTAAGTGAGCATTTCGTCGACCAGGCCGTCGAGGTCCTGGATATCGCTGTCCATGCCGTCCATATATTTACGCCGCGCCTCTGGGGTGGCGGCGTCGCCGATCATCTCCAGGCCGAAACGCAGGCGCGCCACCGGGGTGCGCAATTCGTGGGAGACGGCGCGCACCAGTTCGCGCTGGATCGCCAGCAATTGCTGCAAGTGCTCGGCCATGCCATTAAAGGCGGCGGCCAAACGCCCTACCGAATCGGCGCCACGGGCCGGTACGCGCACTTCCAGGTTGCCTTTGGCAATGCGCGTGGCCGCCGCCTCCAGACCTTTGAGGCGGCGCTCAAGCTGGCGCACCAATAAATAGACGATCAAACCGATCAGCGTGAGGCTGATCAACGCGATCAGGATCAGCCACTGCGGCGGGTACGGGTTCATTTGATACAAGGGGCCGATTTCCAGCACCCACGGCGTGCCGACCATGCCGGCGAATACGCGGATGGAGTCGCCGCCCTTGCCCAGGGCCATCACCGTGTCGCCTTCCGCAACCCGGCGGCGCTGGTCATCATCCATATCCGCCTGATCCAGCGTCATCAGGTGCATCTCAAAACCAAAGCCCTTGGCCTCTTTTATGTCCGCCAGGCGTTGCGGCTGCTCGGCCACCGGGAAACGCACCAGTTCGTCAGCCAACAGGTAAATCGTCGCACGCGCCAGCTGCTCGCTGATCTGCTGCACTTCACCGGTGAGCACAAGCTGCGACTGTTCACTGACCAGGCGCAGCACGCGCGCGGCATGCGGGCCGGTCTGCTCCACCAGCACCTGGCCGCGTTGCAGGCGGTTGCGCTGGGTCAGGTCCAACTGCGCGTCCGCCAACGGACGCAGTTCCAGGGGAATGCCGAGCAAGCGCTCCCACACCGCCAGGGCGCGCTGGCGCTCGATCGCGCTCATCGGTTGCAGGTTGTCGCCCATCAGCGCAAAGGTGCCGTGGGCCAGGCGCTCACGGTACTGGCCGCTGCGCACTTCATTGAGCAGGTGCAGGGCCAGCACGCCAAGCAACGCCACCAGGATCAGCGCCGCGCACATGCCGCCGTAGATGCGCAGGAAGATCGAGTTCACAGCGGCATGTCGGCGGCAGCTTCGGGGACGAACAAGTAGCCTTTGCTGCGAATGGTTTTGATCAGACGCGGGTGAATCGGGTCGTCGCCAATCTTGGGTCGAATACGCGAGATGCGCACATCAATAGAGCGGTCCTGGCCGTCGTAGCCAATCCCGCGCAAGGCAATAAAGATTTCTTCGCGGGACAGGATACGCCCGGCATTCGCCACCAGCAGCCACAGCAGGTCGAACTCGGCACTGGTCAGCTCGATGCCGCCCTCATGCAGCCAGGCTTCGCGCAGGGCGTTGTCCACCACCAGCGGGCCGAATTGCAGGCGCCGCTGGCTTTCCACGGCGGCGGGTAGTGCCGGCTCGCTGCGCCGCAACAATGCCTGGATACGCGCCAGCAACAAGCGCGGGCGCACGGGTTTGCACACGTAGTCGTCGGCGCCCATGTCCAGGCCCTGCACCTGGTCCATGTCATCGGTGCGGGCGGTGAGCATCAGGATCACGCCGTCATAGCGCTCGCGGACTTTGCGGCAGATGCTCAGGCCGTCTTCGCCGGGCAGCATCAGGTCGAGGATCACGAGGTCCGGTTGTTCGGCGACAATGCGCGCCGCCGCCTGGGCGCCGTCGCTTTCCACCGACACCTGCAAGCCGTTGCTCTCCAGGTAATCACGGGTCAACTCGGCCAGTCGCTCGTCGTCCTCGACGATCAATATCTGCCAGGCTTCTTGCTCCATGCGCTACCTCGGTTCTCATTATTGTCATGTGCAGCAAACACACTGCTGCCTCTATATGAAGGCCGATTGTAGCCATGGGCCAACCCTTAAACACAAGCCGGGAAATCCATTCGGTGATCGCGTTTTTTTGTGATAGGGTTCGCGCCCTCAAAAAACCAACAGACGGTTTTTGCCTTGGAATATTCGGTGACAAACGGCGTAATCCAGCAGTACTGCGGCCTACACGGGTGTTCCACGTTTCATACACATTTTACCCACAGCGTTATCCACAGGTAGTGCGTTGCTAAGCCCCCCAAAACGCATTATCTTGTACCTCGGCGCTAAAAAAACCCTACATGTAGGGTTTTAAGCAAAAAACCAAACACAAATCAGACAAGAAACTCAAGCGCTTTCTTGCTCCTGTTTGGTTGAACCAAAGCATTTTTTAAAAGCCCAAACCGCGCACGCGGATGGCAACCGTTTTCCAGCCCGATTGGCAGAAAACGGTACGGGTGTTGCAGTGCTTGCAGCGAGCAACTGTCACCCGGCAGGAATACGGCCAAGGGCTCTTTCAAGCCCCGAACCGAAGACTTCGGCATGGAAGCGGCGCGAATAGCTCCCTTCCTCCTGTCCCGAAGTTGTTATGCCAGGCCCAGGCCTGTTGTAAGTGCTTCAGGACGGAACGGTGGGCACCGTGATGGTGCCCAAATAAATATAGAATGTGGAGACAACCCCCCATGCAAACCGACACAACTCGCGAGAACCCGCAAGGCTCCGTGCCGCAGGCCGCTGATTCGAACCTGGATCTGTCCGCCACTGCACCTGGCCAACTGCGTGTGATCAAGCGTAACGGCACTGTCGTTCCTTATACCGATGACAAAATCACCGTCGCCATCACCAAAGCGTTTCTTGCAGTTGAAGGCGGCACCGCTGCTGCCTCGTCGCGCATCCACGACACCGTTGCCCGCCTGACCGAACAGGTTACCGCGACCTTCAAACGTCGCATGCCGTCGGGCGGCACCATCCACATCGAAGAAATCCAGGACCAGGTCGAACTGGCCCTGATGCGTGCCGGCGAGCAGAAAGTTGCACGCGACTACGTGATCTACCGTGACGCCCGCTCCAAGGAACGTGCCGTGCGCTCCCCGGCTGAAGAATCGGCCGTGCAAGCTCACCCATCGATCCGCATCACCCTGGCCGACGGCAGCTTTGCTCCGCTGGACCTGGGCCGCCTGAACACCATCATCACCGAGGCCTGCGAAGGCCTGGAAGAAGTCGACGGTGACCTGATCCAGCGCGAAACCCTGAAGAACCTGTACGACGGCGTGGCCCTGACCGACGTCAACACCGCCCTGGTGATGACCGCCCGTACCCTGGTTGAGCGTGAGCCAAACTACTCGTTCGTGACCGCGCGCCTGCTGATGGACACCCTGCGTGCCGAAGGCCTGGGCTTCCTGGGCGTGGCCGACAGCGCCACCCACCACGAAATGGCTGACCTGTACGCCAAGGCCCTGCCGGCCTACATCGCCAAGGGTATCGAATTCGAATTGCTGAACCCGATCCTGGCCACCTTCGACCTGGAAAAACTCGGCAAGGCGATCAACCACGAACGCGACCAGCAGTTCACTTACCTGGGCCTGCAAACCCTGTACGACCGTTACTTCATCCACAAGGACGGTATCCGCTTCGAATTGCCGCAAGTGTTCTTCATGCGTGTGGCCATGGGCCTGGCGATTGAAGAGAAGCAAAAAGAAGACCGCGCGATTGAGTTCTACAACCTGTTGTCGTCCTTCGACTACATGTCGTCGACCCCAACCCTGTTCAACGCCGGCACCCTGCGTCCACAGCTGTCGAGCTGCTACCTGACCACCGTGCCGGATGACCTGTCGGGCATCTACCACGCGATCCACGACAACGCCATGTTGTCCAAATTCGCCGGCGGCCTGGGTAACGACTGGACGCCGGTGCGTGCACTGGGTTCGTACATCAAGGGCACCAACGGCAAGTCCCAAGGCGTTGTACCGTTCCTCAAAGTAGTGAACGACACCGCTGTAGCCGTGAACCAGGGTGGCAAGCGCAAAGGCGCTGTATGTGCCTACCTGGAAACCTGGCACATGGACATTGAAGAGTTCATCGAGCTGCGCAAGAACACCGGTGATGACCGTCGTCGTACCCACGACATGAACACCGCCAACTGGATCCCTGACCTGTTCATGAAGCGCGTCTTCGATGACGGCCCGTGGACCCTGTTCTCGCCGTCCGAAGTGCCGGACCTGCACGACCTGACCGGCAAGGCCTTCGAAGAGCGTTACGAGTACTACGAAGCCCTGTCCCAGTACCCAGGCAAGATCAAGCTGTTCAAGACCATCCAGGCCAAAGACCTGTGGCGCAAAATGCTGTCCATGCTGTTTGAAACCGGTCACCCATGGCTGACCTTCAAAGACCCGTGCAACCTGCGCAGCCCGCAGCAGCACGTGGGCGTGGTCCACAGCTCGAACCTGTGCACCGAGATCACCTTGAACACCAACAAGGACGAGATCGCCGTTTGCAACCTGGGCTCGATCAACCTGCCGAACCACATCGTCAACGGCAAGCTGGACACCGCCAAGCTGGAACGCACCGTCAACAC
Source organism: Pseudomonas sp. B19125 (assembly GCF_044218855.1). Taxonomy (NCBI): domain Bacteria; kingdom Pseudomonadati; phylum Pseudomonadota; class Gammaproteobacteria; order Pseudomonadales; family Pseudomonadaceae; genus Pseudomonas; species Pseudomonas sp. B19125. Next base: position 1,982,981 of record NZ_CP162589.1, on the reverse strand, counting down.
CGCCGTTCGCATGCTCGATAACGTTATCGACATCAACTACTACTCGGTGCCACAAGCGCAGAACTCCAACTTCAAGCACCGTCCGGTCGGCCTGGGCATCATGGGCTTCCAGGACGCGCTGTACCTGCAGCACATTCCTTACGGTTCGGACGCTGCCGTCGAGTTCGCCGACAAGTCCATGGAAGCGGTCAGCTACTACGCGATCCAGGCTTCCTGCGACCTGGCCGACGAGCGCGGCGCCTACGAGACGTTCCAGGGCTCGCTGTGGTCCAAAGGCATCCTGCCGCTGGATTCGCAACAGATCCTGATTGAGCAGCGTGGCCAGAAGTACATCGACGTTGACCTGAACGAAACCCTGGACTGGGCGCCGGTACGTGCCCGTGTGCAGAAAGGCATTCGTAACTCCAACATCATGGCCATCGCACCGACCGCAACCATCGCCAACATCACTGGCGTGTCGCAGTCGATCGAACCGACCTACCAGAACCTGTATGTGAAATCGAACCTGTCGGGCGAATTCACCGTGATCAACCCGTACCTGGTTCGTGACCTCAAGGCCCGCGGCCTGTGGGACTCGGTCATGATCAACGACCTGAAGTACTACGACGGTTCGGTGCAGCAGATCGAGCGCATCCCGCAAGAACTCAAAGAGCTCTACGCGACGGCCTTCGAAGTGGACACCAAGTGGATCGTCGACGCCGCCAGTCGTCGCCAGAAGTGGATTGACCAGGCTCAGTCGCTGAACCTGTACATCGCCGGTGCATCGGGCAAGAAGCTCGACGTGACCTACCGCATGGCCTGGTACCGTGGCCTGAAAACCACTTACTACCTCCGTGCCCTGGCCGCGACCAGCACCGAGAAGTCGACCATCAACACCGGTAAGCTCAACGCTGTTTCCAGCGGCAACCACGGTGATGATTCGGTGCTGGCTGCTCCAGCCGGCCCGGCACCCGTGCCAAAGGCTTGCGCGATTGATGAGCCGGATTGCGAAGCTTGCCAATAAGCTGAGTGAGTCCCGGGCTTGAACGCCCGGGATGTAAAAAACCGATAAACCTGAATGCATTTGGGTTTATCGGTTTTTTTTGCGCTACACGAATGCGTAGGCGTTGCCTTCCTGAGGCCCTTCACCGCGCCCACCCCACAATTCAATGCGCCCGCCAATCACCGCCATTGAATGGTGGCCATAATCCACAACACCCAGCTTGCCACTTGCCAGCTCGGAACTCGAAGACCGCCTATAGAGGTCTTTCAGGCCAAGCCGGTCCAGCGCTTCCCAACCCATTTCGCCATTGTTCAAACTTTGCATCGCATGAGCGAAACTCTGTTTTGCAGCATTGGGGTTGTCATCGTAGCCATTGCCCTCCATTTGAGCCCGCTTGGCGCTCGCGGCATACATGAAGTTTGCGTCGGTAATCATGCCCGGATTATCGCCCTTGAACTGCGCGTAAGCGGCTGCATGCCTTAACTCACCCTTAGATAAAGTAAGCTCGAAACCGTCTCGCATTTTTACGTAGTAACCCCCTCCCGTCTCCTTCACATCCTTGAAGACGTCGGTAGGTTTTTGACCAAACTTCATCATCGCTCCCTTTATCGCGGAAACGGTGACGCAATTGCCGTCAGGGCCTTGGCTGAAACCACTCCAGATATTGTCCGGCTTTTTACCTGGGTTGCTTGCATCTGGCTTGTAGTTGAAATGCTTGGAACCGTCGGTAATCGGTAGATTACTCATGGGTTCGCTACCGCCGAAATTCTTCGGATTTACCCTGCCACCACCACCACCACCACCACCACCACCACCACCACCACCACCACCACCTGGTGACGGTCCAGGAGCTGGCGCTGGAGACGGCTCATCCGCAAATAAATCCGGAAACAGCCTCTTCAACAACGCGAGCAAATCGGTGGACGCGTCCTTCTTCAACTGCTCAAGGATCTCCTTGAACTTCTCCTCCCCCAGCGCTTTGCGCTTTTCATTGAGCTTGTCCCGCAAGTCCTGGGCAGTTTGGTTCTTGTTGCCCTTTTCGGCGTCATCCAGCTGTTTGAGCATCTGGGCGACGGTTTTTTTATCGGCCTCTACGTCATCCTTTTTTTCCTCTGTAGGGTTAGCGCCCCACAGGTTTTGCCCCGCGCCACTAACGTCATAACGCACACTTCCAGCCCCAGGGCCAGACACCGACAAATTCCACATACCCCGCCCCCTAAGATCCAGCACCTTTAAGTCCGATAAGTGGAAAGAACGGCGAGGTCGGTTCCACAAAGGCCTGTCAGCTCGCAATTGAGCAAAGGGTGGGAATGGTTGCTGATCCAAATAGCAGGCAAAAAAAAGCCCCTCGCTAGAGGGGCTTTCATTCACAGCAGTGTCAGGCCAACCGCATCAGGTCATCTGAATAATGGTCTGCATGATGGTGCTCTGGGTGGAGATGGTCTTGGCGTTCGCCTGGTAGTTGCTCTGGGCCTTGATCAGGTCCACCAGCTCGTTGGTCAGGTTGACGTTGGAGTTTTCCAGGGACTTGGACACGATCGAACCCAAGGTGCCGGATTGCGGGGCGTCATAACCCGGCTGGCCCGAGGCGAAGGTCTCTTTCCAAGTGGTGCCACCCGACGGCTGCAGACCCTGCTCGTTGTTGAAGCTGGCCAGGGAGAGCTGACCGATGGCCTTGCTCTGCTGGTTGCTGAAGGTGGCGAACAGCACGCCGTTACCGTCGATATTCAGACCGGTGATCTGGCCGGTGGCATAGCCATCGGTGACCGGTGGGTTACGGTAGGTGGCCGAGTTGTACTGGGTGATGTTGCCCATGTTGATGGCAATACCGCCAGGGTTGGCATTCGCGCCGTTTTTGGTCCACACGCCATTGGTCACTGTACCCGGCACCCAGCCAGTCAGCTGCAAGGTAGTACTGGAGGTGCCCCCGGTGACAATCCCGGTGAGTTTGCCAGCACCGTCAAAGCTCAACGTCGATGCCACCGGTGGCGTCGAGCCTGTGCCGGTAGGTGCCGAACCGTCTGGGTTACGGCCGTCGATCAGGGTGTAGGACTTCCAGGTATTGGAATCCGTTTTGACCAGGTACTGCACCATCGGGTGCGCGTTACCCTGAGTGTCGTACAGCGTAGTGTTGTACTGGGTACTGAACGAGCTGGACTCGGTTGGATCGAACGGGTGCGCCGCCTGATCAATCACCGGCGAGGAAGAGTTCAGGTTACTGGTGGAGTCCACTTTGGTGGACGCCTTGGGCGGCAGGTTCGACAGGTTCAATTGCAGGTCGGTCAGCGCGCCCTTGATGATGTTGCCATCGGCGTCCGCGGCGTAGCCTTGCAGGCGCGAGGTGCCGGTGTTGTTGGTGATGTAGCCGTCTTTGTCCGAACGGAAGGTGCCGCTACGGGTGTATTCCAGCGAACCGTCACTGCCCTTCTGCACGAAGAAGCCACCGCCCTGGATCGCCATGTCCAGCAAGCCGCCGGTGTTGTTGACGTCACCTTGGGTGAATTGCTGGGACACCGCCGCCAGGTTCACGCCGCTGCCGACACTGTTCTGGCCAGTGCCCAGTTTGGACGCCGCGTAGATGTCGGAAAACTCCGCACGGGACGATTTGAAACCGGTGGTCGCAACGTTGGCAATGTTGTTGCCCGTCACGTCCAGTTGTTTGTTGGCCGCATAGAGGCCGCTAAGGCCGATGTTAAAAGACATGTTTCTCTCCTTCTGCCGTATTTAGCCGGCTCTATGTACCGATAGTCTGAATTTGCGACAGCTTGACGCTGCCCATGCCGCCTGCAAGGTTGAGCAGCATTTCGCCGCCGGTCTTGCTCAACGTCACGCTGGTGACCGTTGCCGGCAGCGACGTCAACAGGGCAACCGAGTCGCCTTTGTCATTCTTGGTGCTGGCCGCGAAGGTATAAGTGCCGGCGGGGGCGACTTCACCTTTGTCGTTCTTGCCATCCCATATAAAGCTTGAATTGCCGGCGCTTTGGGCGCCCATGTCGATAGTGCGCACCACGTTGCCGTCTTTGTCGGTGATTTTTACCGAGACGTTGCCTGTCGCTGCCGTCACCGCCACCGAGCCGGTCATGCTCTTGCTGGTATCAACCATGGCCTTGTCGGTCTGGGTGATGATCGAACGCCCGACCAGTGACGAGGCCTGCAACGCTTGCGAAGAGCTGAAGTTGCTGGAGATCGCATTCACCGAGTCGTTCAGGGTGTTGATGCCTTCCAGGCTGCTGAACTGCGCCAGCTGCGCCACGAACGCGCCGTTGTCCTGAGGCGACAGCGGATTCTGGTTTTTCAGCTGGGTCACCAGCAGTTGCAGGAACGCATCCTTGCCCAGCGCCTGGTTGCCCGTGGCCGCCTTGGCGGCACCATCAAGGCCGCTGTTGTCTGTGGCAGTCTTGACCTTGGAGTTGAACAGGTCCTGAACCGCCGTGTTGGGTGTAGAAGTGGTATCAACAATGGCCATTATTTGGCGCCCCTTATCACTGACCCAGGGTCAGGACCTTCTGCATCATGGTTTTGGCGGTGTTCATCATTTCCGCGTTGGTCTGGAACGAGCGGCTGGCGGAAATCATGTCGGCCATTTCCTCGACCACGTTGACGTTGGGGTAGTACACGTAACCCTTTTCGTTCGCGGCCGGATGGTTAGGCTCGTAGCGGGCTTCCAGGTTGCTCTGGTCTTCGACCACGCCGAGCACCTGCACGCCTTGGCCCGCCGCATCCTGGTTCTGGAACAGCGAATCACCGCTGCCGCTCTGGCCGGCCTGGCCACCCTGGAACATGGTGGCGAACACCGGGTGACGGGCGCGGTAGGTCTGGTCAATGCTCGAAGACACGGTCTCGGCGTTGGCGATGTTACTGGCGACGGTGTTCAAACGCGTGGTCTGCGCGCTCATGCCACTGCCGGCAATATTGAAAACACTGGCGAGGGACATGGCTTACTCTCCGCGCAGGGCTGACATCAGCCCTTTGAATTTGCTGTTAAGCAGGGTGAAGCTGGCCTGAAAGTTCACCGAGTTCTCGGCGTAGGCCGATTGCTCCAGCTGGGCGTCGACGGTGTTCTGGTCGATCGACGGCTGCATCGGCGTGCGATACAGCAGCGACTCGTCACCATTGCCCAGGCCTTGCGCTTCGATATGACGGCTGTTAGTCATGTTCAAGGCAAAGGTGCCGTTCTTGGTCTTGTCCTGCTGTGCGGCGAGCACGGCGGAGAAGTCCAAATCCCGAGCCTTGTAGTTCGGGGTGTCGGCGTTGGCAATGTTGTTGGCCAGGACTTCGGCACGTTGGGCGCGAAAGCCCAGGGCTTGTTCGTGGATACCGAGCGCTTTATCGAAGCTGATGCTCATGGCGGAAACCTTTAGGCTGACCTGCTTTTCGTATCTGGGTTATAGCAAGGCCCATGCCAATTCGCCGAAGGCCCGTATTACAAGGGTTTGCGCAAGGTTTGCCGGCGGCAATGCCAGAAAAGCGGCAATGGGCTTCCGCGTGGCGCCAGTAAAGCGGCAATGGCGGTTGCCGCTTTTACACCCGGTGGCAATCCTTCAACAGGCTGCCCCAGTGCGCCAGATACCTTGACCGCTCGTCTGCACTGTCATTTCTGACAGTTGTTGCGCCTACGTCTTTGCGTGCCTCATCGGGTGACCCCCTACATGCATAAAGCAGAGGCACACCATGCTGACTATTCCCCCCCTCAGATTCGTCCTGCAGGACAACGCGCTACCCATTCCAAACCTCTCGACCAGACTGCTGATCGGCAATGCTGTTGAATTGTTTTGCCCCTTTGCCGTCAAGCAGGGTGATTTCGTCAACGCAAATTTGATCGGCGAAAGAGGCAGAACGTACAACCTGAGCTTTGAGGTGGAGAAAGACGAGGCCGGGCTCAACTTTCTGACTCACCGTTCAATCATTGTCGGTAAGTCAGGGACCAATGTTGTTTTAATATTACGCGTTCGACGTGGCAGCGACGTGTACTTTGCGCCGAACGCAACCGTGTCCATCGATGCCGGCGGCATCGTTGTGCCTGTTCCTGGCACAGTGTGGGATTTCGCCGATGGCACCTTCCAAGGCTGGGTACCTCAGTCAGTTTATGCAGGCAGGGTGCTGCACATCGTCAACGGCAGCGTGGTCGTTGACCTGCCCAGCAGCCAGGTAACCAAGGCTCACATCATCACCCAACCCGTATCGGTCATCGCTGGGCGCATCTACGATGTCAGCTTTGACGTCCTGGGTGGTACAGCCGCCGGAGATGGCTCGACGCTGTACCTGACGGTTAACGGCAGCCGAATCGGCGCCAACGTACAAAACATAACCAACGCATCAACACAAACCGGAACCGGGACATTTACCGCAAGCAGTACCGGCACCGTGCATTTGGGTATTTTCAACGAGACCATCCCCAGCAGGAACCATCTTCTATTCTTGGGCAATATCCGAATGACACCCAAACCCTGACCACCGCCCGTAAAAACTGGCGCTTGGCGCGCATAAAAAACGGGAAGCCTTTGCGGGGCTTCCCGTTTTTTTTATGCTCAAGCCACCTTTATTTGGCCTGATAAATGATCCCGGGGCTGCACTGCACCATCTGGTAATGATCCGGCAGGCCGTTGAGTGCTTCGGATGCACCCAGGAACAAATAACCACCACGCTTGAGCGTACCGTGAATACGCAACAGGATGTCTTTCTTCACCTCTGCCGAGAAGTAGATCAACACATTGCGGCAGAACACCATGTCGAACTTGCCCAGGCTGGCATAGCTGTCGAGCAGGTTGAACGAGCGAAATTCCACCCGGCTCTTGATCGGCGCCTTGACCGCCCAGCGTCCTGCCCCTTTGGGGTCGAAGAAACGTTGCAAGCGTTCCTGGGACAAACCGCGGCCCAGGGCCAGGCTGTCGTACTCGCCGGTCTTGCAGTTGGTGAGCATGGTGCCGGACAAATCGGTGGCGACAATTTGCGCGCCGGCCTTCAATTGGCCCATGTTCGTGCGCTCGAACTCATCGATGGACATCGAGATCGAGTACGGCTCCTGCCCCGACGAACAGGCGGCCGACCAAATACGCAAGCGCTGGCCGGGACTGGCCTTGATGGCCTCCGGCAGCACTTTGTTCTTGAGCACTTCAAAGGGGTAAGTATCACGAAACCACAAGGTTTCGTTGGTGGTCATGGCATCAACCACCATTTCCTTAAGCCCACTGCGCGGCTGGCCCTGGATGCGCTGCACCAACTCGCCCAGCGACTTGATGCCCTGCTGCTCCATCAGTTTATTGAGACGGCTGGATACCAGGTACTGCTTGTTTTCACCGAGCAATATGCCACAGGCTTTTTCCAGGAAGACCCGGAACTGTTCGAAATCCAAATTACCCGTAGACAATGATACCGCCTCTTAAATCGTGTGACCGCCAGGAGGAAATCCCCCTAGCCGTGATCTGCTGCCTTGATCCGGTCGACTACCCGGGATGCCAGGTCATCAGGGCGGAATTTGGCCAGGAAGTCATCAGCACCGACCTTCTTGACCATCGCCTGATTGAATACGCCCGACAATGAAGTATGCAGGATGATATGCAATTTTTGCATGCGTGGATCGTTACGTATCTCGGCCGTGAGGGTATAGCCGTCCATTTCCGGCATTTCAATGTCGGAGATCATCATCAGGAACTCTTCTTCCGGCTTCTTGCCTTCGTCCACCAGCTTGCGCAGGTAATCCAGGGCTTGGCGACCATCGTTCAAGGCCACCACTTCCACGCCGACCGTTTGCAGGCAGCGGCTGACTTGCTTGCGCGCCACCGAGGAGTCATCCACCGTCAGCACACGCAGCGACACCGCCTTGTGTGCGGTTTCGGCGTCTACCACGCCAACCGAAATGGTTTCCGAGGTGGGTGCGACTTCGGCGAGGATCTTTTCCACGTCGATGATTTCGACCAACTGGTTGTCGACCCGCGTCACTGCCGTGAGGTAGTGATCGCGCCCGGTGCCCTTGGGCGGCGGATGGATCTCCTCCCAGTTCATATTGACGATGCGCTCCACCGAGCGCACCAGGAAACCCTGGGTCTTGGTGTTGTATTCGGTGATGATCACAAAGGGGCTTTCGCGGTCCTGCAACCCCGAGGAACCGGTGGCCATGGCCAGGTCGAGAATCGGGATGGTCGCGCCTCGGATATTCGCTACGCCGCAGACCACCGGGCTGGATTTAGGCAATATGGTCAGCTTGGGGCACTGCAGCACTTCCCGCACTTTAAACACATTGATGCCGTACAGCTGCTTGCCGTCCAGGCGGAAAAGCAACAGTTCCAGGCGATTCTGCCCTACCAGCTGTGTGCGCTGGTTTACTGAGTCCATTACTCCTGCCATGCCTTGACTCCTACGCTAAAACCTTTGGCTATACCTACAAGGGCAACGACGCTCACCCAACACTAAACGGCACGGGCTTTGCTATTTATTGGTCTATGAACCTTAAAACGACAGTTTTCCGACGCATCCCACGGTATCGCAGATTGCTCTGCGCAACGATGGCTTTGCTTGCCTTGGGCTCGGGCACCACGGCTCGCGCAGATAATGTCACCTTGCCTGATCTCCTTATCGGCGTCACCCAAGGCTTTCTTGAGTTCACTGTAGAAGATTATCTGGCGACCACCCAAACGCCGGGGCGTTACGAAATCCAGGTCAACCAACTGGACCCGCGCCTGCGCATGCCTATGTGCGACAAGGAATTGACGGCCAGCCTCGAAAGCCCGGCCCAGCCCATCGGCCGCGTGACGGTAAAAGTGCGCTGCGAGGGCGCCTCACCCTGGACCGTGTTTGTGCCGGCACAAGTCAAACTGTTCCGCGACGTAGTGGTCGTCACGCGCCCGCTCAAACGTACCGGAATCATTGGTTTTGAAGACGTGGCCCTGCGTGAACGCGACATCAGCCTGATCAACCAGGGTTACCTCACCGCTGTGGACCAAGCCATCGGGCAGAAACTTACCCGACCAATGGTCACCGACCAGGTCATTACGCTGGTGCATCTGGAACAGGCTGAGGTGATTCGCAAGGGCGACCAGGTGGTGATTTCCGCCAGTAGCGGCGGGCTGATGGTAAAAATGCCGGGGGAGGCGCTGTCCAACGGCGGGATGAGCGAGCAGATCCGGGTCAAGAACCTCAATTCCAACCGTGTGATCAAGGCGCAGGTGACCGCGCCGGGCCAGGTTGAGGTGGCGCTATAGAAGATCACCGCTGTGAGATCACTGGTGTGAAACGCCAGGTTTTCCTACACTGTGCGTGGGATGTCGACCTGTACAGGTTTATTGTCAATCGGGCCTAAAGTTTGTCCGGGTATGGCCGAAAACATGGCAAGCGTCCAAATACCCAGAGGTTTTTTTAACATGGTCATTGATTTCAGTCGTTTAAATAACACCCAGGCTTTGCCGGGCAATACGCGCACCAGCGGGGCAAAGGACGGCGTAGAAGCCAAGTCCCAGCCAGCACCTGCCGCCAAGGCAGAACAGGCCAGCGCCAGCCAGAGCGGGGAATCGGTACACCTGAGCAATGAGGCTCAACAGTTGCAGAAGGTCACTGACTCGCTGCGCGATCAACCGGTTGTCAATAAAGCCCGCGTGGCCGAATTGAAACAGGCAATCGCTGATGGCAGCTATAAGGTCGACAGCAACCGTGTAGCCAGCAAGCTGCTTAACTTCGAAGCCGAGCGCTAGGCAAAGGCCTGCGCAGGGCTTGTGGACGCTTAAAACCCAAGGCCAGCCATGCACCACGACGAACATTTGCTTGAACTGATCATTGATGATCTGGCGCCGACGCAACTTCTGCTCGAGCTGCTCAAAGAAGAATCCCTGGCCCTCTATGGCCGGGACATGCGCTTGCTGGAGGAAATCCTGGCGCGCAAACAGTCGCTGATCGTGCTGCTGGAGCAGCATGGCAAGAAGCGCAGCGAAATTCTCATCAGCCTGGGCCTGCCGGCTGATCATGATGGCCTGGCACAACTGGCCAGCCACTCCTCGGTAGGCGATCAGTTGCTGGCGCAGAGCACCGCACTCAATCAATTGCTGGCCCAGTGCCAGGAAGCCAACCTGCTCAACGGCCAGTCGATCCAGCTGCAGCAGGCTACGACCGCCAACCAGTTGCGCATACTCCACGGCGGAGAGCCTCCGGCGCTGTACAACGCCCAAGGGTCGACCTCGCGCCTGGTCAAGCCAAGCACCCGCAGCCAAGCCTGACACCGGTTTACAGCGCGCCCTATCCAAGGCGCGCTACATGCTGGCAAAATGCCGGTTCTTGCGTGTAGTCGTATTTTGCCTGGAGATGGAAGAACCGTGTTCAACGCCCTTAATGCGGAAGATGCTCCGCAGCCACCCAAGGTGCTCACCACGCCTCTGGAAATCGCCAGCACGTTGCGAATGCTGCAAGAAAGCCATGACCCGCTGATCATCACTTTCCATGAACGCAGCCAGCGGTTCCAAAGCTATCTGGTGGATATAGATCGGGACAGCAAAACGCTCGCCCTGGACGAAATGATCCCCCGCGACGGTGAACGCTACCTTGAGAACGGCGAACCGTTCCGCATTGAAGGTTTCCATGACGGTGTGCGTGTCGCCTGGGAAAGCAACGGCACACTGACCATCAGTGAAAAAGGCGGCCACCGCATCTACACCGGCAGCATGCCCGACGAGGTGGTCTACCATCAACGTCGCAATGCCTTTCGGGCAGCGTTGAAACTGGCCCAACTGGTAAGCATCGAGCTGGGTGGCGAAAAGCTCAAGGCACCGATCAGCGGCAAACTGCTGGACATCTCCGCCACCGGCTGCAAGCTGCGTTTTGAAGGCGACATTTCCGATCGCCTGCAGCTGGGCCAGGTCTATGACCGCTTTATCGCCGCCCTGCCCTTTGGCAGCATGACCACCTCGGTGGAGCTGCGTTACCTGCACGTCGAAGACAAGATCAACACCACCTTCGCCGGCGTGCGCTTCCATAACATGAGCGGCTTGGTTCAGCGCCAGGTTGAACGTTTTGTGTATCAGTTGCAGCGTGAAGCGCGGCGCTTTGACAAAGACGACGACCTTTAAGCCTTAAAGGCCGTATCAATAAAAACGGGCAGATCCTGATGGGATCTGCCCGTTTTTGCTTTCAGGGGCGTGCCCTGCTCAAGTCGTGGGGATGCTCGTCCGGCCCCAGAGGCTCCGGCGGCCCTTCAAAAGCCGGTTCATCCGCGGGTTGTTGCGGGTCAGTTTCGATTTCAGGTTCCGGGTCGGGCACCACGCTCTGCATTTGCTCCTGCACCACCGCTTCATCCACCCGCGGGTCAAGGCAGGCCACCAGCGGCGAGCTGGACATGCTGTCGGGCATCGCCACGTGATGCAGCGGCGCATCGTCCACCTGATGCAGGTTAGTCACCGCCTTCGGCCGGATCCGCCACACCAGGACCAATGCACACAGGCTGAAAAAGGCGTACAGCATGTGGCTGCCGAACAGCTTCATCACCACACCCGCCAACAGCGGCCCGACACTCGCTCCGATGCCGTAGGTCACCAGCAACATGGCCGTCAGCGACACGCGGCGATCACCTTCCACATGGTCATTGGAGAACGCCACAGCCAACGGATACAGGCAGAACTGCACCAGCGAACACAGGAAGCCAGCCACAAACAGCACTTCCAGCGGCACTTGGGTCATCACGGCCAATGGCAACGCCGCCACCGCCAGGCACAAGGCAAAACAGCGAATCAGCAAGGCACGATCATAGCGGTCCGACAACCAACCCAATGGCCACTGCACCAACAGACCGGCAAAGATGCAGCTACCCATGAACAGACCGACCTGCTCGGTGCTCAAGCCTTGCTGCGAGGCATACAACGGCGCCAGGCCGTAGAACGAGCCAACGATCAGCCCCGCGCCCAGCACCGTACTCAGCGACTGCGGCACACGCTTGATAAAGAAGCGCGGCTCCATAGGCGCAGGGTGCAGCGGCGCCGGGTGAATGCGTCGGGTCATGGCCACCGGCACCAGGCACAAGGCAAAGCACAGCGCCACCAGCATGAGCAATTCGAGGCCAAGCTGCGGGTGCATGACCAGGATCAACTGACCCAATACCAACCCGAGATAGGAGGCGATCATGTAGCCGCTGAACACCACGCCGCGCTGCTTGGCGTCCGCCTGCTCATTGAGCCAGCTTTCGATAACCATGTACTGGCACATCATCCCCAGGCCCACGATCATCCGCAGCACAATCCAGGCCGGCAGCCAGTTGATGAGGCCGTGGCCCAACACCGCCGCGCCGACAATCCCGGCACAGGTGGCATACGCGCGAATATGCCCGACGCGGGCAATCAGGCGATGCCCGATCTTGCCGCCCAGCACCAGGCCGAAGTAGTTGGCCGCCATCAGCGCACCCACCCACAGGCTGTCGACGTGGTCGGCTGCCAGACGCAAGGCAAGGTAAGTGCTGAGCAGGCCGGACCCGATCAACATCATCAAGGAGGCGAAATAAAGGGCTCGAAAAGATTTCCAGATCTGGCGCATCGGCGTTCCGAGCGGCTCCTTGCAGTGAGGGACAGGGCTATCAGCATGATAGTCCGGGGTTGCCGGGAGCGGACAGACGCAGCGGGCCGTTTTCCGGGGAATATTTTGCTTAATCGTTCAGACGCTGCCTGGCCGCATGCAAGGTACATATGCAACGTACAAAAGCGACGAGAAACACACTGCGCACCTGCTGTGAACCCTGACAGGCGGCAAGGTTCGACCGGTGTTGCAGGCACGCACAAAAAAGCCCTGCCAGGACAACCTGTGCAGGGCTTTTGAAGATGGTGTCCCAGGGCCGGTTCGAACGGCCAACCTTCCCCTTAGGAGGGTTATATATAGCCTAGCCACCACTGAGGAAGCCCAGCGTTTATTGGCCCTAGCGTCCGGTTGTGTCCGTAAAAACGACCCCGTATAGTTCTTTTTGCACCCACCATGCACCCATGGGAACAAATTGAAAGAGAAGCTAACTGCCAAACTGCTGGGATCACTGCAGGTCACTGGCCACGAATATGAAGTTCACGATACCACCGTCGGCGGCCTATTCGTGCGAGTTACTGCGGCAGGTGCAAAGTCTTACGTCGTCACCTGGGCCCGCGGCCGAAAGAAGACTTTAGGCCGTGTCGGCATTCTCACGCTTGATCTAGCGCGCACAGAGGCCACTCAGTACCTCGCAGAAGCCCGAGCACATGGAGAACCTCTGGCGGTCACTCAAGGCCGAAGGGGCGCCACCCTGCCCTCCTTGCGCGACTTCATTGAAGACACCTATATGCCGTGGTTCAAGGCTCATCACAAAGGCCACGAGAAGACGCAGCACACCCTCAGTAATAACTTCGCCCCAATCATGGCCCAGCGCCTGGACGCGATCACCGGACGAGATCTGGAGCAGATCCGCACCGGATGGATGCAGGCCGGCAACAAGGCCTCGACGGTGAATAGAAAAATGGGCTCAATCAGTGGTGTTTTCAGTCGTGCCGTTGAGTGGGAGTACATCGATACACACCCGCTGGCCAAGCTGAAACAGCTCAAAGTCGATTCAAAGGGGGTGATTCGCTACCTTGCTGCTGACGAGACCAAGCGTCTACGCGACACCCTGGACGCTCGACAGGATGAAATGAGAGTCGAGCGCGAGAGTGCGAACACCTGGCGGACGGACCGCCACAGAGAACCACTGCCAAGCCTCCTGCAACTACCCTTCACCGATCATCTGAAGCCAATGGTGTTGGTATCGTTGAATACCGGCATGAGACGCGGGGAGCTATTCGACCTGAAATGGTCAGCGGTGAACTTCGACACGAAGACAATCACAGTCGCCGGGGCCACCACCAAAACAAGCGATACGCGTCACATCCCGATGAACAAGGAGACCATTGGTGTGCTGGAAGCCTGGAAGGAGCAGGTGAGCAAGTCGCCGTATGTGTTCCCAGGTCAGGGCGGCGGTCGCTTTGAGGACGTCAAAAGCGCCTGGCTCAAGTTACTTGAACGGGCGCAAATTGACGGATTCCGCTGGCACGATATGCGTCACGACTTCGCTTCACGCCTTGTAATGGCCGGCGTACCGCTCAACACGGTACGGGATCTGCTGGGGCACGCCGATATCAAAATGACGCTGCGCTACGCGCACTTGGCGCCAGGCACCAAGGCCGCCGCAGTAGAGCTGATTTAGAGAGGCGGCTCAAAGGGTACGATGGTGCGGCTTTCTTTGTTTTCCTCCACGTGCTCGAGAAGGTCGCTCCAGAATATTCGAATTTGCGCCCGATCAAGGCGACCTACCCCCTCGACTTGCCAGTGAGTGCCAATTTTTGCGGGCCCTTTGTCTAGGAAAACAGGGGATGCCTTAATCGTCTCCCAGATACGCTGCTCCTCATATGTGAGGAGATTAGGCAGGTGATAGCAGAGATTTACAAAGCGCTCACTTTCATCAGTCGACCACACTTCTGTTACGGCATTAGCAACCGACCAATTCTCCGTGTTCCCACCATCATGGAATGGAACATCAAGATCGAAAACTAACGCTTCGACTGCTGCTTCTACCACGCCAGTAATTGACTGCCGCTTTACTCGAGAAATGACATCGATCGTGAATTTGACCTTTGGATCTAACCGGAGGGTCAGTGTTTCGGTCTTCCGCGATCCTTGGTTAGGTTTGTTCTTGGCCATTTCAAAATCTCCGAGCCATAAATCGAGCGACAATCCTAATCCGTACGTCCGAGCGAGTCCATACGTTCATACAAATCATATAGCACCAGTTGACGTACAGTATTCTCAAGGAATAGGATTGGTCCACGGCCACTTAATTCCAATGGCCGATGGAGAACCAAAATGCTTGCAGCAGAACAACCAGCAGCCTTGTCCGTTAGCGTCGAAGACGCAGCTCGGATCGTCGGATATTCGCGATCGGGTGTGTATGAGTTGATAGCAAAGGGAGAAATCAAAACCTTCAAGCTTGGTAGACGTCGCTTGATTCTGATGACCGAACTTAAGGTTTGGATCGAACGAGCAGCGAAGGAAGGTGCCCGGTGATTAGCGCGATGCCCCAGGAAAGAGGACCGGAAAGGAGTGAATCAAGAGAACTGAATGATAGAGAGAGCGTTAAGGCGGTGTTCGAGCACCGCCTTAACGAAAACACACTGGATAGCACCAACGTGAAGGCCAAACTATGACACGCCATTCTTCGACAGAGCAAGACCGCAAGATGATTGAGGCGCTGAGAAACGGCCCTGTATCGACCATCGAAGCCGCTAGGGACCTGGATATAGTCCAGCCTCCAAATACGATCCGCCGCCTCAGAAAGAAAGGCAACGAGATTCGTACCTATTGGACGCATCAGTCCACCGAGCCAGGCCGCCCGCCACATCGTGTGGCCAAGTACATCCTCATGCGCGAAGCGTCCTAAACCAGATATGCAGCGCTTTCCCCAGTTGTGGGGCAAGCGCTCGCACCTGCCTGTGAGCCGCTGAATGGCCAGAAAGAAATCCTACAAAGTCGATTTTGGCGGCGGCCGAGTTTTGGCGCTTCCCTATCGGCTCTTGGTCAGCGACGCCTTCGACAATCTGTCGACCAAGGCGGTAACGGTGCTGATCAAGTTGGCCAGGAACTACAACGGCCGCAATAACGGGGATCTGTCCTGCACTGCCTCAATGATGGCCAAGGGTAAGCCTATGGATGCGAAGACGCTTGCCTCAGCCCTCTCTGAGCTTATGGAAGCCGGACTGATCGTTCGCACAAGGGAGAGCCGTAAGGGCGGCAGAGAGCAGGGAATGGCCCGTTGCGCGCTGTATGCGGTCACGTGGGCAGCGATTGACGACTGCCCAGGGAAGGAGCTCGAGATTTCCCCTGGGCCACCGCGCTTCAAGTTCATCTGATTTCGAGTTTTTCGGTGGGAATTTTTCCGCCTAGTACTGGGAATTTTTCCCAGTCATCACCCCCTCATTGTCCGGTTGCGTCCGGTTATTTTGCTGAAATTGTGCAGTACTGGGATTTTTTCCCAGTACCTTTCAATGAAACCGGGGCCTCCAGAGGAGTACGTAAACGGAAAAAATCCCACCCTTTATAAATTACCACCACCAGGGGTTATTAAGATGGGACCAACGACCTACCAGCAGGCCCGCTGCACTCATGGTTATGCAGGGAAATGTAAGCGCATCGGAGGCTTCACTTTCCTTGTTCTCGACTGGCGACCTTGGACGATGCTCGGAATGTGCAGACCGTGCGCCGAGGAAGTGAGGAAAGACCTTATCTATCTCGCCGAGAAGGCACCAACGGCCAACAAATGAAAAAAGGGCACCACCCTGTTTCGGGGTAGTGCCCTTGATGCTGCAAAGGTTTCGTTGCTATCAGTCCTACTCCAACACCACCGCGCGGTATTGCTGATCGCCGCCCAAGTCATCCGAGCCGAACAGAGCCTGATTGACGGCCTTTCTACTCTCAAGCAGAAGGTCATGCTCATCATAAGTGCCAATGCCCGCCGCAACCCACTCAGGTAGCTCCTGACGCCGCCGCATCTCGCTCAGGTGCGTCCACCACCGGGTAGCGTAACGCCGCTCTGCGAAAATGAGCTCAACCACTAAGGTTCGTTGCTTCTCGGTGAAGAGTGGCAGGTGTAAAACACTAGAGTCTTCCGCCTCAATGCGTGCCGAGCCCTCCCCTTCAAATTCGGACTTATCTTGGCCTTTCAGGGCGTTACTGATATTTTGGTAAAGTTGCATGACGTGTGCCTCTAAGCTTCGTCGTGTGATCGCCAGGCCGCTGTTAGCGCAGCGGCTTGGCACCTATTCTGAGATGGCCCAAATCTGAGCCATCGGCCTGACCGGCTAATTTCTCAGCCGATCAAATGGCGAAATATTCCGCCGGTTACTGATTACCCATCTCGCTGATCCAGCCTGCCGCCCAGCTTAAGGGGTCTTTCGACTCCATCGGCCTGAGTGGCTTGCCGTCTCGAGCAGCCTGTTTACCCTCCTCCTCTGTCTCTGTGTGAATCCATATCGTAGTGTTCCTGTAGCCAGCTGCGCGTTGCCGCTCTTTGAATGCGCGCTGACGCAGCGTGTTGGGGCTTTCGGTCTTGTCTATCATCTGGCCCTCAAAGTTACCGGTAACAGAAACTCATGCTGGCACACCATTACCGGTAACGCAAGGCAAGGATATCAAATAATCGCAGAACGTTGGGTCGAAGCCACTGATGTGCCATGCAGATTTGAGCTTGATGTGATCAAGGTCGATCAGAAGCTCATAGCGAAACCAAGGTTAAAGGGATCTGCATAAAATTCTTCTTGATGGCATAATGCCCTCAAAAATCAAGGATGGCTAAATATGACTGTCGATAGCTCAGCTGAAATAAAAAAGAAGATCCAGATAGATAAGATACTAAGAGTACGCTACTCCTTTACGTTCATACCGCTAGCCTTGGGTTTAATACTGAAGGCATATGTAGATATACCTTTTCACGCTGTTGAGACTTTCAAAATAACAGCTGCTGGGTACACTTATCCGATACTTCTCGCAGCAAGCTTTATTTCCGTACTTTTTTGGTATTTGCAAACAGGCTTCAAAGATAGAAAACTTTTCGAGCAAGATCCAAACCTCATTAAACAGCATGCAGAAACAGGGAAAACTCAAGATAAAAAAATTGCAGATCTAGAAAATAAATTCGAGAACCTGCAAAAAATCAACTCTAAAAAAACTGAAACCGCAAACGCATCCGCGATTGAAAGGGCCATCAGGGACGCTCATCCAAAGTTACTTGAAATCCTCCAAGAGATGGCTGAAAAAGATCATAGCCGAGACCAGATCAATTCAATAATCAACAATTCAAGAAACAGCAACTTAAATAGAATCAGGTATGAAATCAGTAAACTGGGATTTCGCGGAGTTGTCTACCTTACGACAGGTGTATGTTTAGCTATCCTAGGTATTTTAGGGTTAGCTGGATTTGTTTTTCCCGGCGCGTTTGGAACCTACTCGAAATTTTTTGATAGCGTACCAGCAGCTGGAGCTAGCGACTATGCAATCGCAATCCATTACGCGTCAAGATTCTCACTAATAATTTCCATTGAGATTTTAGCGTATTTTTTCTTACGCCTTCACAAATCCAATCTAGTCGACTCCAAATACTATCAGAACGAGCTAACCAACCTTGAACTGAAATACATATCTCTCAACGCGGCACTTTTCTTAGACCGCGACGATACATCGCACAAAGTAATTTCAGAACTTTCCGAAACCGAACGAAACCACATACTTGAGAAAGGTCAATCTACTATCGAACTAAAGAGAGTCGAACTAGAAAAAAACCAGTTTATTGAAGTTACCAAATCACTAGTTTCCCTCGCACCCAAACCCAAATAAGACAATAGGACTTGCCTGTGCTCCGACACCTTAATTACGGTCCTTTCGCAAATTCAAGGACCATCGGAAGACGGCAGACAAATAACAATAGTTCGATACGGAGATCACATGACGACACCTGGTTATATATACATCCTACAAAACGAACTCTTTGGTCCATACGTGGTAAAGATTGGACTAACCACTTTAGAGCCCGACTCGAGAGCACTGCAGCTTTATAGTGGCTCCTCAGGAGTGCCAACACCTTTCGATATTGTCACTGCCTACTCAGTGGGTGACTGCGAACTAGCAGAAACAACCATTCACAAACGCCTTAAGGCCTTTAGGATAAATGGAAGGCGAGAGTTCTTTCGATCCGCACCGTCAGTAGCAGCTTCATTAGCATATGAAACTTGCGCAGACATTAACAGCAAGCTGGGACTTACACCGCCAAAACCTTACATATTAAAAATAGTTAAAAACAAGACCAACAGAAAAGCAACGGAAGAAATTGAGCGTAAAATAACTTTACCTGAAGACAGTTTAAAATCAGTAAAAATCGAGCTTCATAAACTAAGACAGAGCCCACCAGGAGTCAGTAAGTTAACCCCCGAGCAAGTGGACCGGATAAAAGTAGTGGCAATGCTACTTTCCAACATCTACCCTACCGCACTGCACGAGTGGGTAGAAGATTTTACGAGAGACCGCACACCTGAACGCGAGCTTTGTATTTGGGAGCACATCACAAAAGCCTACCTCACAATTGAAGAGGTTGAGATTGCCAGTGATGACTTCAAGCTTGAAGCATTTACCTTGCTCTTGCTTCGATCCACATCAACAACGGCAGAGGTCTTAGCTGATATAACCTTAAAACACTTAACCCGTAAATCAGCCAAGCGGCTCCTACAAGCATATGAGCTCAAGCCAAAGCCGTTGTTAGTTACAAGAAAACGCCCCGCCTGGGCAACAGAAAGCCTTAAATAAATAAAGCTAATTATGGGGACTTCACTAGATATTTCGGGGCAGGTATATAAAACTTATTCTTCAAGTAGTGGTAGCAAGTATCCACAAGATGGATAGAGTCGCCTTTGTGAGGCCACTCAAAATGAAGAACAATATCGCTAGTCAGGTATTGCCCACTAATGGAAGTAGTATAGTTTGGCAAACCGAGATGATAATGCCAGAGATGATTTGAGCTTGTGTAGGTAAAATCAGGATGTTTCGGATCAAGCCCCTTCCAGGAATGAGAAATTTTTCCAGGATAATTGCGAAAATCTCTCAAGCCAACAGACATGAACGTCGTAACAAAGCTCACTACAGCGTTCTGTTGATCTTCAGGATAATTCTGGAATTCCAGAGCAAACAGATCGTTGTAGGAGGCAGAGTAAGGCAATGGCAATCATCCTTCATGAGTACCCAAGTTGGCTTCAGCACGCTTCGCTGCGGCCAAGATATGTTCTCGAATCTGCTCCCCAGTAAGGCCCTGAGGGATGACATAACGAGGCATATTGCGCGCTGTTTTCATGCGCTCTACGTCTAATGAGACGTTTTCTTTGGAGCTCTTCGTATGTGTCATGTTTTCCATGATGCAACCCCGCCTAGGGGAATGAGACCAGCAATGGGATGCTAGCTGATAGGTAGAATTTCGCACTTGCCATTCGTCAGGCTGGTTGTGAATCCGCTTTCGCTCACCACACCCACAGGAGTCGGGAGCTTCCGACTCATCTTGAATCAAGTCAACAGGTGAATACCACGACCCGACTACTGGTTGATTGCCAAGACATTGTGCGAGCGGGCCTTCCTATACAAATAGGACCGCCTGAGCGTCTATCCGTTCAGAGTTGAACATGACGCCCGCTGTGAGACGGATTGATCTCACTGAGACAATTTGGTCTCACTCAGCGTGGCGGAAACGCCACAGAGTGTGGCGAACAACAGACGGTGGGGTGGTCAACATCACCATACCTTCGCCGCAAGGCACAGGATGGAGCCGCTGCCTCCCCGTCGAGACAGACCAAATGAGCCGATTCGGACCGTTTGGTCTGCTTGCCGGCCGTCGCTCCTGACAGCAGGCTGGAACAGGTGTTGCGATGACAGCAGCATCTTCATGCAGATGTGATCGTTGCTCACCTTTAGCCGTTTGAAGTGCGCCCTTTTCGACCGATTTAGGAGGCCGGTCAACGCTCAGGTAACGATGCGAGCGTTACTAAATGCCGGAAGATTTGCCGGTATCTAAGTTGTGCTCACATCTCGCGGATCATCGCCGACCGCTGCAGGATGGAAACATCGCCAAAAATCAGTGCCCCGTGGGTGGAGACCTCATTAAGCAGCTTGGTGTATGAAGTTGGTGCCGGATCGCCACCTACGGGAAGAAGTGGGATTACTCTTTAAGAAGCTTTTGCCCAAGCTTGTAAGCGCCCCAGCCAATTCCCCCGAGAATCGCTGCACCGCCAACCGCGCAAGCGACAATGGGAAGTATCGCAGTACCCGCCGCTGTGCCTGCGATGGCTACAACTCCTCCCGCCATACCTGTCCCGCCCGCAGCCACGGCACCTCCCCCGGCAGCCGCAATGGTTGCCGTTGTTGCTGCTGCTGATGCTCCTGCAGCAACCGCTGTGGCCGCAGCTGCCTCCGCTGCCGCAACACCGATTACACCAACGCCGTATGCGGCGCCGAGACCCGCACCAGTTGCGGCTCCTACGCCAACGGCCGCAACTTCCCCTGCCTGCTCAGTATTCATCTAATTCCGCATCCGATCGTCCAAGATTGATCCGTAATAATAATGCAGGCCATATGACATCACGCAACAAAAATCGTCTTGCAGCCAGATTCTAAATGGGGCTAGGGCAAGAACTCCTGCGTTGCCGAGTGAGACGAGTCGGTCGCATCCACACTGGTGAGACAGACCAAATGAGCCGACTCGGACCGTTTGGTCTGCTTGGCTACCGCTTCTCCTGACAGCAGGCTGGAGCAGGTGTTGCGATGACAGCAACACCTTCGCTCAAATGTGATCCTTGCTTACCGTTAAACCATTCATACCGAAGTGGAATTCTCTCACTCTGCCTGGGCTACGAACTGCCGAGGATTTCTCTGTGGTTCGCAAATCCTACCGATGAGGGGTATTCCACCAGTGGTGGATCATCCAGATATGGATGTATCAAATCCGCGCCACGTTTTCATATCTCGCAAAACGTGGCGCGGGAACTTGACCTACCGAAATGGGATGTCAGCCCTCCCCGCGCCATCCTCAATCTGAGGTCGGACTGAGCCGGAAACCCGGCTCTGTATCATTTTGGCTACCACCGACTTAATGCAACAAAATCCTCCTCTCCAATCCTGCAAAAACCAACTATTTCAGTCCCATTCAATCCCGTTCCGTGTAGCATCTTAGGTGCACCTAAAAAGCACTGGATAAATGATCAGATCATGCCTAATGTGAGTTTTTGAGCCACTCAAACCCCATTCGAGGCCGCATCTATGAACACAGCTAAGCCCGCCCGAGGACGCCAGCACAAACCAACTCGCTCTGAAGTTGCTGCCGCTTGGGGTCGCCTTCGCGAAGCCGCCGCCGACGGAAGCGTTCAAGCATCCGCCCTGCTGATAGCGCTCGCTGAAAACAAACCGGTCATTGCCATGGAATCGCCCAGCGCATGACTGATCGCGATAAAGCCGGCAAATGGAAGCCGGGGCAGTCAGGTAATCCCGGTGGTCGCTCTGGCCAAACGCAGGAGCTGCGCGCCCGACTCGCTGAAGGTGCAGACGCCGTGACAAAGAAGGTTCTGACAGCGGCCAAGAAGGGCGATATGCAGGCTTGCCGTTTGATCCTTGAGCGCCTGGTGCCGCCAATCAAGCCAACTGCCGAGACAGTGTGCTTCGACCTGGACGACACCGACCTGCCCAGCGCAGCCAAATCAATCCTTCGCGCAGTTGCCGCTGGCGAGCTACCGCCCGACCAGGGCAAGGCATTGATCGAGGGGCTAGGCGCTGTTGCCCGAGTCATCGAGGTTGCCGAGCTACAGAAGGCCGTCGCAGAACTCCGCGAACAGATGGAGGGAATGCGGCAATGAGCATTAAGTGGATGCGGGCCGAGCTCAAGCGAATTGCAGAGAAGATCGGCACCGAAGACGAAGAGACAGTGCTCGTTATGTTGACGGTGGTGGACTGCAGGGTTGACGCGGTTGAGGGGGAGATGGATTACCCCGAGACAGTGGGCCATTCGTTCAACTATCCAGTCCAGGGCGTACAGACGGTCATGCACTTCCCATTGCGCACCATGAACAGCTATGACGCGGCCAATCTGGCAGAGGCGTTCATTCTCCACGTCCGAGCAATCGAAAGCCTCCGCCGCCCTGCTCCAGTAGGCGTGATGGATATGCGGCCATTCCCAAGTCCTGGAGCCTGGATTTTCCCGCCAAAGGCAGACGGGCAGGACATCAAAAAACACGTCGCAGAACAGTACCGACTGATCATCGAGGCCAGCCATGAACATTCGTAGCCAGGTTGCCAAGTTGCGTCAGCAATCCGGGCTCACTCAGTTCAATCGTGACGTGCGAGAGATCAGCGCCCTTATGGACGAGTTGCACGCAGCAGCAGCCGGCGGTGGCGCCCGGGAAAACGTTTCCCTACTCCAAATCCTGAGCGAATCCTCAGCCCAAAAACCGGCCGCCCCACGGCCAGACAATCAAAAGGTAACTCCATGAAAATCGGCAAACGATCCGTCCTCAAAGTTGGCTTGGCCAACCTCCATTACTCCGAATACGAGCACTCCCAGGTAGAGGCAAGAACATTCAACATCCAACGACCCGATGGCACCAAAGGCACTTGGCAGGCCGGTGGCCTGCTGAAGTCTGTCCGCCATTTGCAGGGATTGTCCCTGGAGGCGTTCAAGGACCTCGGAGAAGAAATTCTCTCGATTCGCGAGAACAAGGACCTCAACGCCGCTGCCATTGAGCGCAAGGGCAAGGAGCAGATTGATGGAATCATTCCCGCCCTGATGCCGGCGATGGAGAAGGCAGCAAAAGATATGCTCACGTTGGCCCAGACAGTGGCCAGCGGCTTCGCAGCGGTCACGCCGCGCGCTAGCTCGGACGTCGTTGGTTTCCTGGCTGATCAGGAGCTGCGAGCCATCGTGCGAGGCCTCAAGCCGGAGGAGCGTCAGCGCCTAGTAGCTGAAGCGCGCGCAGGCAGTCACCCCGACGTTGTAGAGGCGGTGCTCAGGGCAAACCCAATGCTCTCCGGGTTATCGCCAGAGGCGGCTGACAGCCTTTCGCGCGCAGGCATTGCCGCGTCGCGCGCCGAAGACATTGAAGGGCTCAAGCAGATGCTAGCGATCTACGATGACGTGCTGGCCACAGCCTCCAATGCCGGTGTCGCACTGAGCGGCATGGTTGCCAATTCGAATGGGTACACCGGCCGATTTGAGAAGTGGCGATCGGGCTGTGAGGGCTCCGAAACACTTCGCGAATGGCTGGCGAAAATGCCCACTCGCACCTCTGCAAAAGCGACCCCTGATCAATCCGAAGCGGCCTAACTGATCATCCGTGCGCTACGCAAGTATTGGTAGCGCCGATCAGCCGGCTGATTCTTTGAGTAAGAAGACATGACGTTTCAAGAGCGCTTTACCGAGGCGTGCAAAACGCAGAAATTCAAACCCTACGAACTGATCCAGGGGCCGGACGCCGGCTACACGGTGTGGGAGGTCCAGCACGTCAGTGGTGGCCGACAGGTGACAGTCGACGGTCCCTTCTTCACCGAGGAAGAGGCCAGGGTTTCGGCCGACCTGCTGAGGGGTACATTCCAAGGCGCCCGGGCCAGCGATGCGATCTACAACCGGGTGTGGAACTACGACCCGCGCCAGGAGCAATTGACCATCGATCAGGCGCGTATGTCGCGCGCAGTGCTCGCCATTCGCCTTGGGCTACCTGCCCCTTCGATCACCGTATAGGAGGCCACATGGCCGCTACCGCATTCGATAACTCCCCTATGACCACCATCAAACTCTACGGACAACTCCGGCAGTTCGGCAGGTCCTACGACCTTGCCGTGCGCACGCCAGCGGAAGCCTTGAAAGCGCTGTGCGTGCAGATTCCAGGTCTTGAGCGATTCATCTCAAACGCCAGGTCGCGCGGGCTGGTGTTCGCCGTTTTTCGAGGCAAGAAAAATATCGGGGAGAGCGAGCTCAACTACCAAGGCGAGGGCGGCATCATCATCGCTCCCGTAATCGTAGGCAGTAAGCGGGCTGGCATCTTGCAGACGATCATTGGGGCTGTACTGATCGTTATGAGCCCTTTCACAAATGGTGCAACTCTTGCGCCGGGCATCGCTTTGGCCGCCGGCGGCGTGATTCAGATGCTGAGCCCGCAAGCTCAGGGTTTGAAGTCCAGCGCCGCGCCCGAGAACACTCCTGGTTATGCTTTTGGTAGTGCGAAAAATACCGTGGCGTCGGGCTTGCCTGTGCCTCTTTGCATCGGCCGTCGCCGCTGGGGTGGCGCGATCATCAGTGCCGCGATCTACGCCGAAGACCAGATTTAATATCAAGGCCGCTCAAAAATTCATATTGCCACTTGGTGCTTTTGAGCGGTTAATATCTTCTTCATTGACTGCACTACGCCATCAAATGGGCCAATCGAACATTTGTTAGACATTCTGATTTTTAAACTTACATTTTTGGAGTTACTATCAAGCAGAGCTCTCATACGCACCAACATTAATGGAAGTACAAAATCTTTTGCGGAAACGTAGGTTGTCACAAAACACTCGTCGCGATTAATTTTTGAGTCAACGAAAGATATTGCCTCATTAACTGCGAGCAACCCCTTATCAGATATCAACGCATCTATAATTTCTTTTTCAATTACTAAGGCTTTATCAAGGCTCAACTCACCTGAACCATTCAAACATATTGATTTATATCCCCGGGATACGGTGGGTATTTCGGCATGCAGTTTATGCGCAACAGCGAACGCACGAAAAATTAATGTTAACGCCTCTCGAGACCTGCTTAACCATCCCGAATAGTCCAGTTGCCGGGCCAAAACTTCAGCAGTGAGCGAGCAATGTTCTTCATCCATAATGCTTACCAAAACCTCCTCATCAAATAAGAAATTTTCGATGCAGTACCTTGGTAAGACTACCAAATTTTCGGGCAATTCTTCGCGCTCACCGGCCAGTAAATATAAGTCGCCATCCACAATAAAAACTGCACGCCGATTGCTTTGACTTTGTAGTCGCTTCCGAGCTGTGGATATGACTACATTTCTATCACCTAACGGGAAAACCTTCTCAAGTGTGACTCCGCCGTCCATTGCACGGGATAAAATAGAAGAAAAGATTTTTGCATATCCCGGCGCTGTATCTTCAATGTACACATCAAAATCATTGAAGTTCTCATAGAAAATTGAGATGGCAAATTTTGCTGCAGAACTACGTTCTAACATGGGTTACTCCATCAACCTACGCTAATACATTTATCAGTGTGATAACCCACTATTTCTGGTGAGTGAGTAGCGAAAATAAACTGATTATCCTGATTGCCTGCAATCAATGCTTCTACTAGCATTTCTTGCCATCTCATATGAAGAGATAATTCGGGTTCATCGACGATGAAGGTTCTCCCTCTTACAGAACCAAACCTAGCGTGCGCCATGAGAATTAACAGCTGTTTCTCTCCAGATGAGAGGCTGAGAAGATCGACAGTTTTCCCACCCTGAAAAATTTTTATCTTGCCAACCGAGTCAACTGTTAGTTCCTTTCTCGAGCTACGCAAGAAACTATTCATTGTTTCGCAAAACTCTTTAATAGGCGCGTAGAACCGCTCTGCAAATTTTTTCTGACGATCCATTTCAGCAAGAATCTTCCTAATTCTTTGAATTTGAGCCATATTCAAAAACCATTCAAAGCTCCAAGCATCTTTATGACCTTTATTGTCCCCTACGATCCCTGACAGCTTGGAAAAGAAACTATCAATTTGAGCTACTACCTTATCAGACCCGCCTAGATCTCTAACAAACTTCTCAACCTCACTTTTCCTTTGCTGCAACGAGTAAAGTTCAACATAAGGATTCTTACTTGGATCCTCAATCATTGCAGGATCAAACTCAATATATTCGAAAGTTGACTCAATAATCACATTGGAAAGCCTATCAACGCGCCCATCACTTGCACGCCGATAGTTCATATATGCCTTTTCCACTAGACGCTGGCAGTTCTCAAGCCCTTCTAAGGTTTCCTTAGGAGGCAACTTTATCATCCTACGATGACCGTCCTTCGACCACACTTCGTGGTGCCGATCATCATCATCAAAACGCCCCATGCGTCGTTCCAGCCCCAAGAACATAGGCCTTCCAGCAAAAATAAACTGCTGCAATATTGGACCAGCTCGCTTTATCAACTCTAATCGGTTGTTTTCTATATACTCCTGCATTGCTGCAGAAACACTTCCTTGGCTCACACGAAACATCTCAATTCGCTCGAAAACAAACTCAACCCCGTTCAGTAAAAACGTCATTTTTTCGAGAGAAGACGAAATCGAGAGATTGAACGTTTTCAACCCATCAACAACCTGGATTTCTAGATATTTGAAAGACGTCGACAGAAGAACAGACAAGTCGATAGACAGAGCTGCCTGCATCAATTTCAACGCACTTGTCTTTCCGGTACCGTTAATACCAACCAGAAAGTTAAGCTCTTTAGAAAAATCAAAATTAAAATCATAGTATTCATGAACTTTTGAAGCTTTGAAACTTTTAATAATCATTAAAATCTTCCATGAAATTATGCAAAACGGACCTGAATTAAATTACCGGAATCTCAGATAAAAGCAAATAGCCATCAGGGTATGCCTATCCAGATACAGGCTTATTTTGCCTTTTTCGGGCTTTTCGCTTGATAAGTAACACCCATAGTGCAACAGTATTAGTAGAACGCCCTAACTGATACAGGCACCCATCATGTTCATCCGCGCATACCTCCGAGCCTCCACCGAAGAACAAGACGCCGGCCGTGCCCGGGCTTCGCTCGAGCAGTTCGCCAGCGACCACAACAAGGTCATTGCAAGCGTGTACCTGGAGAACGCCAGCGGCGCCACAGCCGACCGGCCTGAGCTAATGCGCCTGCTCAAGGATGCCCGCAAGGGTGACGTGTTGCTGGTGGAGTCGATAGACCGCCTCTCCCGCTTACCGGTGGAGGATTGGCAAAAGCTGAAGGCTGCGATCGACTCCAAGGGCCTGCGCATCGTCACGCTTGACCTGCCGACCAGCCACCAGGGAATGCAGGACACCAAGGGCGATGAGTTCACCGGGCGGATGCTGGGAGCAATCAACTCAATGCTGGTGGAGATGATGGCCGCGATCGCGCGCAAGGATTACGAGCAGCGGCGCGAGCGCCAGGCTCAAGGCATCGAGAAGGCCAAGGCCGCCGGCAAGTATCAAGGCCGCCCCGTCGACATTGACCTGCATAAGCGGGTGACCGAACTGCTCGGAGCCGGCCTTGGTGTACGTGCCACAGCACGTCATGCTAACTGCTCGACTACGACAGTATTACGAATCAGAGATAGGGCTTAACCCGGCACTTTCTCCACCTCTTCCAGCACTGATTTTATTTCAGTATTAGCAGCGGGCGTGTTCGCTCTCTTGCCTCACAGCCTCAAGGCGTCTCTTCCGTATTCAACAACGGCCCAACCGACCCAAACGGATAACTACCCATTCCAATCCGCAACGGGGTGATTGGGCTCGCCGCTGCCCCAATCAGCAGCACGTTGTCGATGACAATGGTTTCCCCAGGCGCACGGTTATCCGCCGCGACTATCAGGTAGTAAGTGCCGCTGGTTGTCACCGTGCCCTTCAACACTTGGCTGATGACTCCCACTATGCCAGTCGCCTTGCCAAAACCTTCAGCCTGCACGTTGCCTTTGGCGTCCATCAAGATCAAATAAGGGTTCAGGGCGTACTTGCTGAACCCCAGGCACCCGTTGACGCACCAGGAGTTAACGTCAATATGAAAGGGTTTGTCCTTTGTCAACACGACGCTGAATAATCGATAGTTCGACGGTACCCCGCTAATCAGGATGCGCGGTTCCGCAGCGGTGATCTTCCACTGGGGTGGCCGCCATCCTGGGTTGATCGGCATGGGCACAGCTTGCGCGTTGTGCATGGCCTCAGAGGGGGTCCGTGCTAACGGCGTGGTGCTGTTTTTGACTTGCTCTTCAAAGAGTGCTGTTGGGTTACTTGAACAGGCGGTGATCAACAAACAGCACATCGCAAAAAATAGAATTCGCATCACTGCTTCCCTGTTGTCGACTTTTTCATGGTGGCAGAATTATCACCCCGCTCTTCATACCTCCACGTACACCCAGCCCTCAACTGATTTTGTTGCGGCTTTTTCAGTGTAAATTATTGCGTATGCACCCATCATGCACCCATGAGACTGTGCAAGAACTACATACATTGGCTGGAGGTATTGAATTATATGGTGTCCCAGGGCCGGTTCGAACGGCCAACCTTCCCCTTAGGAGGGGGATGCTCTATCCAATTGAGCTACTGGGACAAATGACAGCCATCGGGCACGGGGCACAGCGACGGACGGCGTGCATGTTAACGGCCAAGGTGGGTTTTGTCATGTCGTCCGTGGGCTTTTTGAGTGTAGGCCGATCCTTTTCGACCGAGGCCCGCGTTGCCCCGCAGCCACGGGGCCTGGATGCCGTCGTGCAAAATGCACTACCCCAAAATGCCATCATTGCAAATTGCAACCCGACGCCACTTTAAAGTAGACTCAAGTCATTGATTTTAATGAAATAATAGATTGGCACGGGACCTGCAATACTTCTCCTACAAACCCATCCAGCCACGGCGTTTAGCGGAGAACATGACCATGAACAGTGCCCTTCTGTTAGCCCTCAACACCATAGCCTTGGCTGCACTGGTGATGTTTCATTTCCAATCCACCGGCAGTAATGATCCTGCGCAACTTAGCCAGGCCGTGCCGCACCATCTGCAACAACGCCCGCAATTGGCGGTGATGACGCCCAACGCGCAATCGCCGGTACGCCTGACCCAAGGCACCCAGACTGCACCGGCATCCGAACATTGGGTTTTCTAAGGACGCCATTCATGAGCAAATCCGCCTGGCTGTTTTTGTGCCTGACTGTCGCCACTGGCCTCCTGGGCCTGGGCGCCACCTCTGAAGATGGACAAACTGCTGCAATGGTCGCAGCCGGCGTGTTCACGAGCCTGCTTGTGCTGACGCTTTTCATGGGCCGAAAAATCAAATTCGACCCCGTTTTGCGGTAATCTCTGCGCCACCTCCCTCCCTCGACCTTATGTCGCCCCACCCTAGCAAATCGGCAAATTGCCACTAGTCTTAAAGATAAGGGCAAAAGGCCACTTTGCTTTAGGATATGCGGCCTCAATCCCTGCGCGAGCCTGGACTTACGGGAAGTTCCCCTGAGGAATGACGCGTTGAAAAGTTTTCCAACCAGTCCGCAAAAATGCAAATGAGTGCTGGCATTAAGCCTTTAGTCAGTTCAATATTTGTCACAGAATTGACGCCAAGGAAATGTCAAATCTGAGGCATGATGCGGCCTCTTTGCAATTCGGGTTGAACTTTGGTCGTGAGCCTTGTCTTAACACTCATCTTGCGGCCAATTCCAAAAACCGCTCCCCTGAACTAACCGGTTAAATATATGCGCCCATTGAAACAGGCAATTTATTCCAGCCGTACGGCTGACAAGTTCGTCGTACGTCTGCCAGACGGAATGCGGGAACGCATTGCCGAGGTGGCTCGCAATCATCACCGCAGCATGAACTCCGAAATCATCGCGCGCCTGGAGCAGAGCCTTATTCAGGAAGGTGCGTTGGGCGAAGAGTTGAGCATGCGCCTGGACAGCCCTGAGCTGTCACTGCACGAACGCGAACTGCTGCAGCGTTTTCGTCAGCTCTCCCACCGCCAGCAAAATGCTCTCGTCTCGCTTATCGCGCACGACGTTGAGGCGGCCGCAGAAGCCAATTGATCTGCAACTGAAAGCCGAAGCCAGCGCTATGCTGGCTTTTTTTTGCGTGAAATTTGAGGGCACCGCAGAGGGCTTGTGTGGGAGCGAGCTTGCATTTGCTAGCAAGCCCGCCCCCACAGGGGATCAGAGCAGAAAGATCGTCGCCAGGCCCAGGAAGATGAAGAAGCCACCGCTGTCGGTCATGGCCGTGATCATCACACTGGCACCCATGGCCGGGTCGCGCCCCAGGCGTGCCAGTGTCATGGGGATCAACACGCCCATCAACGCCGCCAACAGCAGGTTGAGGGTCATGGCAGCCGTCATCACCACGCCCAGCGACCAACTGCCATACAGCAAGTAAGCCACCACGCCGATGACCCCGCCCCACACCAAGCCATTGATCAGGCCCACAGCCAATTCTTTGCGCAACAGGCGCGAGGAGTTGGCCGTACTCACCTGGTCCAGTGCCATGGCACGCACAATCATGGTGATGGTCTGGTTACCGGAGTTACCCCCAATACCTGCCACGATCGGCATCAGCGCCGCGAGGGCGACAAGCTTCTCGATGGAACCTTCGAACAACCCGATCACGCGCGAAGCGATGAACGCCGTGATCAGGTTGATCGCAAGCCACGCCCAACGGTTATGCAGGGAGCGCCAGACTGACGCAAAAATATCTTCCTCTTCACGCAGACCCGCCATGTTGAGGACTTCGGTTTCACTCTCTTCACGAATCAGGTCGACCATTTCATCGATGGTCAAACGGCCAATCAGCTTGCCGTTCTTGTCGACCACAGGCGCCGAGATCAAGTCATAACGCTCAAATGCCTGGGCAGCCTCGTAGGCGTCTTCATCCGGGTGAAAACTCACCGTATCGCTGGCCATCAGATCCGCTACTTTCTTTTCCGGATCATTGACCAGCAGGCGCTTGATCGGCAACACGCCCTTGAGAATGCCTTCGTAGTCGACCACGAACAGTTTGTCAGTATGGCCCGGCAGCTCTTTGAGCCGACGCAGGTAACGCAAGACCACTTCCAGGCTGACGTCTTCGCGGATGGTGACCATCTCGAAGTCCATCAATGCGCCGACCTGATCCTCGTCATAAGACAACGCGGAGCGCACACGCTCACGCTGCTGGCTGTCGAGGGCCTCCATCAACTCATGGACAACATCACGCGGCAGCTCAGGCGCCAGGTCAGCCAGTTCGTCGGCGTCCATCTCCTTGGCAGCGGCCAGGAGCTCGTGATCGTCCATGTCGGCGATCAGGGTTTCACGGACCGAGTCGGATACTTCAAGGAGGATGTCGCCGTCGCGGTCAGCCTTGACCAACTGCCACAGGGTCAGTCGATCATCGAGTGGCAAGGCTTCAAGAATATAAGCGACGTCGGCGGAGTGCAGATCATCGAGCTTGCGTTGCAGCTCAACGAGGTTTTGCCGGTGAACCAGGTTTTCGACGCGGTCGTGGTGCGGACCTTCCTGGCGGTGCGTGAGGTCTTCGACCACGCGCTGACGCTGCAGCAGCTCGATGACTTGAGCCAGGCGATCCTGCAGGCTGTCTTGTGTTTTCTTTACTTCTACTTCGGTCATAGGCGAACTCCACTCCCAGCAGCGGGGCACGCCGGAAGGATCAATCAGTCAATTCATGATTGGTAAAACGGGGTACTGAGCAACTACTGGGTAAGTCCATGGAGGTATTCCACAAGCCCCGGCGGGGCTGACGGGCGCAATGATACACGCTGCGCGCGCTTTAAACGTTAAAAAACTGGAAAGAACAAGCGCTTGCGAGCCAAAGCTGAGCATTGGCTGCATCTATGAACTGCGACGACACAGCCCGAAAGGAAAACACATGAGACAGGAGAAAGAGTTGAAATCCTACACAAACCCCAGACGGCAAAAAGCCCGCACTAGGCGGGCTTTTTGTTTGTATGGTGCACTCGACAGGATTCGAACCTGTGACCGCTCGGTTCGTAGCCGAGTACTCTATCCAGCTGAGCTACGAGTGCAGATTGTGTTTTTAGACCAGATCACAACTGGTTGAAGCCAAGTCACCTGCATTGCTGCAACTGACTCTTAAATGGTGCACTCGACAGGATTCGAACCTGTGACCGCTCGGTTCGTAGCCGAGTACTCTATCCAGCTGAGCTACGAGTGCATTTGTTGCCGCGCATTATAGGCCGTTCAATCTCTATGTAAAGCTATTTTTTCGTTTAATTTCAACAACTTAGCGAAAAAACCAGATTGCAACGTACTAAGCAAATAATGGCGGAGAACGGGGGATTCGAACCCCCGACACCCTTTTGAGGTGTACTCCCTTAGCAGGGGAGCGCCTTCGGCCACTCGGCCAGCTCTCCGCAACACGGGGCGTATATTAACCACGTTCATCCCCGTTTGCAAACATAAAAAACGATAAAAATTAAAGGCTTGGTTCTTCGTCCTTCTCTTTCTTGATCCGCAGGTAGATTTCCTCGCGGTGGACAGCTACCTCTTTCGGAGCGTTAACCCCGATACGTACTTGATTGCCTTTGACGCCGAGCACGGTCACGGTGATTTCGCCATCACCGATAATCAGGCTTTCTGCGCACCGACGAGTCAGAATCAGCATAGCTTTCACCTCACGCATTTCAGTTCAGGAACAACAGTCTGCAAAAAAAAGGCGTTCGACCTACAACCTGATGGCCATAGCCCTAACGACCTAAGTATTGTCGAGCGCACGCAAAAGACCATGCGCTCCACAAAAAATGAAAGGCGCGGTATACCGCGCCTTCCTGGTATCGCATCACTCGCCCGGTCGGGCCGGAGCGTCCAGCTCAAAAGCGGTGTGCAGTGCGCGCACTGCCAGCTCCAGGTACTTCTCTTCGATCACCACCGAGACTTTGATTTCCGAGGTGGAGATCATCTGGATGTTGATGCTTTCCTTGGCCAACGCCTCGAACATGCGGCTGGCAACGCCGGCATGGGAACGCATGCCCACGCCCACGATCGACACCTTGGCAATCTTGGTATCCCCGACCACTTCACGGGCGCCAATCTCGCTCGCGGTGTTCTGCAGGATACGCTCGGCAGCATCGTACTCGTTGCGGTGCACAGTGAAGGTGAAATCGGTGGTGTTATCGTGCGAAACGTTCTGCACGATCATGTCGACTTCAATGTTCGCGCCACTGATAGGGCCGAGGATCTTGAACGCCACGCCCGGGGTGTCTGGCACGCCACGGATCGTCAGCTTGGCTTCATCGCGGTTGAAAGCGATGCCGGAAATGATCGGCTGTTCCATGGATTCCTCTTCATCAATAGTAATGAGGGTGCCCGGACCCTCTTTGAAGCTGTGCAATACGCGCAGCGGAACGTTGTACTTGCCGGCGAACTCCACCGCGCGGATCTGCAACACCTTGGAACCGAGGCTGGCCATTTCCAGCATCTCTTCAAAGGTGATCTTGTCCAAGCGCTGGGCCACGGACACCACACGCGGGTCGGTGGTGTACACGCCGTCCACATCAGTATAGATCTGGCATTCATCGGCCTTGAGCGCCGCTGCCAGTGCCACACCGGTGGTATCCGAACCGCCACGCCCGAGGGTCGTGATGTTGCCCTGCTCGTCCACACCCTGGAAGCCAGCTACAACTACCACGCGGCCGGCTTTCAGATCTGTGCGGATTTTCTGATCATCGATCTGCAGGATGCGGGCCTTGGTATGCGCGCTGTCGGTGAGGATGCGCACCTGGCTGCCCGTGTAGGACACAGCCGGCACACCACGCTTGTTCAGTGCCATGGCCAGCAAGGCAATGGTTACCTGCTCACCGGTGGACACGATCACATCCAGCTCACGCGGCAGCGGCTGTTGGTCACCACTGATTGCCTTGGCCAGATCGATCAGGCGATTGGTTTCGCCGCTCATGGCCGACAGCACCACCACTAGGTCATCGCCGGCGTCGCGGAATTTCTTAACCTTGTCGGCGACCTGCTCGATTCTTTCGACAGAGCCGACCGAGGTGCCTCCAAATTTCTGTACGATCAAAGCCATTTCTAAGCCGCCTCAGCCCGTAAAGGGGCGCCCAATAAACAAATCGTCCAGCACCCAAACGAGCCCATGACTAGACCATGGGCTCATTAACAGTGCCTTAAATGCCGGCCTCGACAAACGGCACGGTCAGGGCCAGGGCCGCGTCCAGGGAGCCTGCGTCTACACCACCGCCTTGCGCCATGTCCGGACGACCACCGCCCTTCCCGCCCACTGCCGCAGCGGCTTGCTTCATCAAATCACCGGCCTTGAGTTGGCCAGTCAGGTCTTTGGTTACACCGGCAACCAGAACGACCTTTTCCTCATGGACACCGCCGAGCAGGATCACTGCGCGGCCGAGCTTGTTCTTCAACTGATCGACCAAGGCCAACAGCGCCTTGCCGTCCTGGCCGTCCAGGCGCACAGCCAGTACTTTCACACCCTTGACGTCCAGCGCGGAGGCCGACAGATCGTCGCCCGCTGCGCTCGCCGCCTTGGCTTGCAACTGCTCCAGCTGTTTTTCCAGTGCGCGGTTGCGCTCCAGCACGGCCGACAGCTTGTCGATCAGGTTGTCGCGGCTGCCCTTGACCAGGCCGGCCGCTTCCTTGAGTTGTTCTTCAGCCGCATTGAGGTAAGCCAGGGCGGCAGCACCGGTGACCGCTTCAATACGCCGTACACCAGAGGCCACGCCGCCTTCGCTGATGATTTTCAACAGGCCGATATCGCCCGTACGGTTAGCGTGGATACCGCCACACAGTTCCACCGAGAAGCTGCCGCCCATGCTCAGTACGCGCACTTCGTCGCCGTACTTCTCGCCAAACAGCGCCATGGCGCCTTTCTTCTTGGCGGTTTCAATGTCGGTTTCTTCGGTTTCAACCGGGGTATTCTTGCGAATCTCGGCGTTGACGATATCTTCCAGCGCCTTGATCTGCTCAGGCTTGATCGCTTCAAAGTGGCTGAAGTCGAAACGCAGGCGCTGGCTATCGACCAACGAACCCTTCTGCTGCACATGCTCACCCAGCACTTGGCGCAACGCAGCGTGCAGCAAGTGAGTGGCAGAATGGTTCAAAGCAGTTGCATGCCGCACGTCGGCATCGACTTGAGTGTCGACCGGCGCACCGACCGTCAGGTTGCCCAACACCAGCACACCGTGGTGCAGGAACGCGCCGCCGGTCTTGGTGGTGTCACGCACTTCAAAACGCCCGGAGGTCGAGCTCAGGAAACCACAGTCACCCACCTGGCCACCGGATTCGGCGTAGAACGGTGTCTGGTCCAGGACCACCACCGCTTCGTCGCCTTCGCTCAATACGTCGACCGACTTGCCATCTTTGTAGATGGCCACGATCTTGGCCGCGCCAACGGTCGCCGCGTAACCGGTGAACTCGGTGGGCACGTCAACCTTGACCAGGGTGTTGTAGTCCAGGCCAAAGGAGCTGGCGGAACGGGCACGCACGCGCTGGGCTTCCATCTCACGCTCAAAACCCGCCTCATCGATGGTCAGCTCGCGCTCACGGGCGATGTCGGCGGTCAGGTCCATCGGGAAACCGTAGGTGTCATACAACTTGAACACTACATCGCCCGGCACCACGGTGCCTTTGAGTTCAGCCAGGTCCTGCTCGAGGATCTTCAGGCCGTGCTCCAGGGTCTTGGAGAACTGCTCTTCTTCAGCCTTGAGCACGCGCTCGATGTTGGCCTGCTGCTGCTTGAGTTCCGGGAAGGCATCGCCCATCTCGGCGACCAGCGCGGCCACGATCTTGTAGAAGAAGCTGCCGGTGGCGCCCAGCTTGTTACCGTGACGGCAGGCGCGACGGATGATGCGGCGCAGCACATAGCCGCGGCCTTCGTTGGACGGCAGCACACCGTCGGCGATCAGGAAGCCGCACGAACGGATGTGGTCCGACACCACCTTGAGCGAAGACTGGTTGTCATTGGCGCAGCCAATGGCGGCCGCCGACGCGCTCAGCAGGTTGGTGAACAGGTCGATTTCGTAGTTGGAATGCACGTGCTGCATCACCGCACTGATCCGCTCCAGGCCCATGCCGGTGTCCACCGACGGCGCCGGCAGCGGATGCAACACGCCATCGGCGGTGCGGTTGAACTGCATGAAGACGTTGTTCCAGATCTCGATGTAACGGTCGCCGTCTTCTTCCGGCGAGCCCGGTGGGCCGCCCCAGATGTCGGCGCCGTGATCATAGAAAATCTCGGTGCACGGGCCGCACGGGCCGGTATCGCCCATGGTCCAGAAGTTGTCGGACGCGTAAGGCGCGCCCTTGTTGTCGCCGATGCGAATCATGCGCTCGACGGGCACACCGATTTGCTGGGTCCAGATGTCATAGGCTTCGTCGTCGGTCGCGTAGACCGTGACCCAGAGCTTTTCCTTGGGCAGCTTCAACACGCCGGTCAGGAAGGTCCAGGCGAAGGTAATCGCATCTTTCTTGAAATAGTCGCCGAAGCTGAAGTTACCCAGCATCTCGAAGAAGGTGTGGTGGCGAGCGGTATAGCCAACGTTTTCCAGGTCGCTGTTCTTGCCGCCGGCGCGTACGCACTTCTGGCTGCTGGTGGCGCGGGTGTAAGCGCGCTTTTCCTGGCCCAGGAAGCAGTCCTTGAACTGGTTCATCCCCGCGTTGGTGAACAGCAGGGTTGGGTCATTGCCTGGGATCAAGGAGCTGGAGGCTACACGGGTGTGGCCTTGCTCTTCGAAGAAGCGAAGGAAGGCTTCACGGATTTCTGCGCTTTTCATTAGGTTCTTCCACGGAGTCTGCGGCCAAAGGCCAGTGCGCAACATCATCAGACGGAGCGACGGCAAAGGGCCGCATTATATCGGCCCTTTGCCGGTGGTACAGCGTGTTTATGCGATAGAAACAGTCAATTAGACGGTCTGCACGATCATTTTCGGGAAAACTCGACAAATGTCTGCACCACCTGCTCCATCTGCACTCGGCTGACATCCAGGTGAGTGACCATGCGCAGACGCGGCGCGGCGCTCAACTTGATCCCGCGTTCGGCGGCAAAGGCCTTCAGCGCCTGGGCCTGATCGCCAATCTGCACGTACACCATGTTGGTTTGCACCGGCTCCACTTCAAAGCCTGCGTCGCGCAGTGCATCGCCCAGCCATTGGGCGTTGGCGTGGTCATCCGCCAAGCGCTGCACCTGATGATCCAGGGCATACAAGCCCGCCGCCGCCAGCGAGCCGGCCTGGCGCATGCCGCCACCGACCATCTTGCGCAGGCGCCGCGCCTTGGCGATCAGCGCGGTGGAGCCGCACAGCACCGAGCCGATCGGCGCGCCGAGGCCTTTGGACAGGCACACCGACACCGAGTCGAAATGCTGGGCAATCTCCCGCGCATCCACACCGAGCTTCACCGCCGCGTTGTAGAGTCGCGCGCCGTCCAAGTGCAAGGCCAGGCCATGTTCACGGGTAAACGCCCGCGCTTTCGCCAGGTACGCCAGCGGCAGCACTTTGCCCTGCATGGTGTTTTCCAACGCCAACAGGCGGGTGCGGGCGAAGTGGAAATCATCGGGCTTGATCGCCGCCAGTACGTGGTCCAGGTCCAGCGAACCGTCGGCTTGCACCTCCAGCGGCTGCGGCTGGATCGAGCCGAGCACCGCCGCGCCACCGCCTTCGTATTTGTAGGTGTGGGCCTGCTGGCCGACGATGTATTCCTCGCCACGCTCACAGTGGGCCATCAAGGCAAGCAGGTTGCTCATGGTGCCCGTCGGCACAAACAACGCAGCGGCAAAGCCCAGGCGCTTGGCCAGTTCGGCTTCCAGATGGTTGACGCTCGGGTCTTCGCCGTAGACGTCATCACCGCTGACGGCAGTGGCCATCGCGTTGAGCATGCCGGCGGTGGGTTGGGTCACGGTGTCGCTGCGCAGGTCTATGACGGTCATCCGGGGGCCTCTGAATAGGGTTGTCGTATTGACGATTACTGCGGGCAAAGCCACGCAATATCAAGCCCCACGTGCATTCAATCGAATACCAACCAAACAAACCGATATAGGTTATCGATACGGCGATCGTGCAGTTTCTGAAAAAGCATGTTAAAAACTCTCCGCCGCCAGGGTTCTGGCGGCAACGTTCTCAGGGCGGGGTGTAATTCCCCACCGGCGGTAATTGCACGCAATGTGCATAGCCCGCGAGCGCTTGGCGCCTCGAACTGCTCACGCAGGACGGCGACAAGGTCAGCAGACCCGGTGTGATCCCGGGGCCGACGGTCATAGTCCGGATGAAGAGAGAACGGGATTGGCACCCAAGGGCCGCGCGCTGAACTCATGCCTGCATGATGCCGCTGTTCGTACCCTTGAAATCCCATTCGATTCATAACGCCCTGTTTTTTTCTTAAACAGGAGTCAGAACATGCAACCCACCGCAATCGACAGCAAAAGCAAAAACCACCACGGCGAGCGCGTCGCATTTATCCAGGCCTGCTGGCACAAGGATATTGTCGACCAATCGCGCAAAGGCTTCCTCGCCGAAATGATCGCCCAGGGCTACCAGGAATCGGACATCGATTTCTTCGAAGTCGGCGGCGCCTTCGAAATGCCCCTGCACGCCAAGCTGCTGGCCAAGACCGGCCGTTACGCCGGCATCGTCGCCGCGGCATTGGTGGTGGACGGTGGCATCTACCGCCACGAATTCGTCGCCCAATCGGTGGTCAGTGGCCTGATGCAGGTGCAGCTGGAAACCGAAGTGCCAGTGTTCTCCGTATCCCTGACCCCGCATCACTTCCACGCGGGCAGCGAGCACCACACCTTCTTCTACGAGCACTTCGTACACAAGGGCCAGGAAGCCGCGCGCACGTGCGCCGACACGCTGCACAAGGTGCGTGCGATCCGTCGCAGCGAGCCGCGTGCTGTAGCGGTCTAAGCAACACCAAAAAACCCGGCCTCAGAGCCGGGTTTTTTGTGGGCGCTTGCTTGTGTGGGAGCTGGCTTGCCTGCGATAGCGGCAGGTCAGTCAACATCACTGTTGCCTGTGCCGCCGCCATCGCAGGCGAGCCAGCTCCCACATTTGATCGCGGCTGTCTTGGGACCTATATCAGGCCAGCATCCGTGGTCGGCACGATCAATATCCCCGCCCGCAAACCATTCTTGACCTTCGGGTTCGGGAAGATGATGCGCGCGCCCTCCTCCTCGATCACCCAGCGGGTCTTGGCCACGTCTTCGGCCAACAGGTAGCCCTTGGCCAATGGCGAAAAGTTTTCTACATCCGCCGGCAGGTGCAGCAGGAAGGCATCACTGTGCTTGATCACTTCGCGAGAGACGGCAAACAATTGCAGGCCATCGAGGCTCTCGGTTTCGGGCTCATCACCTTCGATGATCTGCTTCAACCGTGTCTCCAGGCGTGACACATCCACGCCCTGGTTCTGCCCGAACGGTCGGGCCTTGCCCAATTCCAGGGTGAAGGCTTCGGCGTCGAGTTGCTCGTAGGTGAACGCGGTGAACGTGATCGAGGTTTTGTTCTGCAACAACACCGCCTGCATACCGGCAGCGTTCAGGCGCGCCAGCTCATGGCGCGAATGCTGGCGCCCGTTCTTGAACGGGTACAGCGCGAACTGCTCGATCTTCGAGCCGCGAATGGCCGTGTGCAGGTCGTAATGCAGGCGCGAACGGCCCGGCAGGCTGAAGAAGCTGCGAGCCAGTTGCTCAAGCTCGGCGGCGCGCATGGCCTCCGGGCCGATGTTTTGTTCGTGACGGCCGTTGAACAGCCGGTTGACGTCCAGCTCAAGGTAACGCTCGCCGCGGCGCATGGCCTCGGGGTTGCCGAACAGGAACAGAATACGATTGCGGGGTTTGATCTCCCCACGGGCAATGCCATGCAACAGGCGGTCGAGCAATTCGATCGGCGCGGTTTCGTTGCCATGGATGCCGGACGACAACAGCAGGTCGCCGCCGTTGTCCAAGGCCTGCGGAGGGCGCACTTCAAGCGCGCCTTCGCTGAGCCAGCGCATCTGCACGCCGTCGACAGTCAGTTGAATTTTTTGCGCCGGTTCGCGACCGGCGAGGGTCAGTTCAAGCAGTTTGCCGAGGGCGAGCATAAGCAGCTTCCTTAGTGGTTGCAGCCAGGACCGTGAACGTGATCGTCGTCATCACCTTCAACGTCGGCCGGTTCCATTTCCAATTGCAGGCTCATCAGGTTGGTGGCCAGTGGGCGCATCAGCAGGTTGGCGTATTCAGCGTCACCTTCTTCCACGTCCACGCCGATCAGCAGTTGGCCACGGCCGTCGTGCTGGATCCAGATTTCCTTGCCCTGCCACACCACGGCGACGCGGGTGCAGGAGGTTTCCAGCTGGGTGCCGTCGGTGTCTTCAAGGATCAGTTTGAGGGTGTCGGTGGTCATAAATTGTTCTCAGCATAGGGTGTAAAAAGAGGCAGATTTAATTGATCTGGAAAGGATAAACCGAGCCCAGTTTAAGGATTTGCGTCAGTTCATCCAGTGCCGTCCGGCACTCAAGCAGCAATTGCGGGTCAGCCAGGTCGCTTTCACGCAGGCTGTCGCGGTAGTGCTTGTCGACCCATTGGGTCAGCGTTTCGTACAACGGCGCGGTCATGATAACGCCTGGGTTCACCGCCGCCAGTTCCGATTCATTCAAGGCCACGCGCAAGCGCAGGCACGCCGGGCCACCGCCGTTCTGCATGCTTTGCTTGAGGTCGAAGACCTTGACTTCGCGGATCAGCCCACCGGAGGCCGTCAGGCCTTGCAGGTACTGCCAGACGCGCTCGTTGGCGCGGCATTCTTCCGGCACGATCAGCAGCATCGAGCCGTCGGCGCGGGTCAGCAACTGGCTGTTGAACAGGTAGGAACGCACCGCGTCCTCGACGCTGACCTCGGCGCGTGGCACACACACCGACTGGAAGTTGCCACCCAGCTTGCCCAACTTGCCTTGCAGTTCGGCGAGCATCTGCTCGGTATTGAGGAACGCGTCCTCGTGGTAGAACAACACCTCGCCGTTGCCCACCGCGATCACGTCATTGTGGAACACACCGGCATCGATTACCGCCGGGTTCTGCTGGCCGTACACCACGCCGTCATCTTTCAAGCCGTGCAGGCGTGCAACTGCCTGGGAGGCTTCGAGGGTCTGGCGCGCCGGGTATTTTTGCGGCGCCGGGTAACGGGTGTCGAACGCACTGCGCCCGAACACGAAAAACTCAACCCCGGCCT
This sequence comes from Pseudomonas sp. B19125, assembly GCF_044218855.1. Taxonomy (NCBI): domain Bacteria; kingdom Pseudomonadati; phylum Pseudomonadota; class Gammaproteobacteria; order Pseudomonadales; family Pseudomonadaceae; genus Pseudomonas; species Pseudomonas sp. B19125. The sequence continues at coordinate 1,941,538 of NZ_CP162589.1, read as the reverse complement.
CGCCGTAGTCACGGCAAAAACGCGTGTGGTTGGCGGCGCCCTCATCGCCGAACTGCGCCACCGCCGGCAACGCGGCGTGATGGGCGAAGTGCTTCTGGTCGGCAAACATCGCCCCCAGCACACGGCTGGTGGTCGGGTGCTCGATGCTGCGGTGGTATTTGCAGTTGAGGTTGGCGGCGGTGAAGTGCACGCGGCCATCCGCCGTATCGGCGCTCGGGCTGACCGTGGCGGCGTTGGCCACCCACATGCTCGACGCCGAGCAGCTGGCCACCAGCAATGGCATCGCCTGCTTGGCGGCCTGCTGGATCACTTGGGCGTCAGTGCCGCTGAAACCGAGGCTGCGCAAGGCGGCCACATCCGGGCGCTCTTGCGGCGCCAGCACGCCTTGCACAAAGCCCATGTCCATCAGGGCTTTCATTTTCTGCAGGCCCTGCAACGCCGCAACCTTGGGGTTCGAAGACTGCTGGCTGTTGCTCTGGGACGCGACGTTGCCATAGGACAAACCGCCGTAGTTATGGGTCGGCCCCACTAGACCGTCAAAATTGACTTCACAGGATTTCATCGGCGAGGCTCCACGAACATCTGTTTTTATAGGCATCAAGTTACTTGAACACACCACTGACCTTGTGTGGGAGCTGGCTTGCCTGCGATGGCATCACCTCGGTTTTACTGAAAAACCGAGGCGCCTGCATCGCAGGCAAGCCAGCTCCCACACAAGCCCGCACCCACATTTAGATCAGCGTTACCCCTGGCGTCAGTGTCGCTGGCAATACCAAACTCGGGGTTTCCAGCGACGCCACCGGGTACGCGCAATAATCCGCCGCGTAATACGCACTGGCGCGGTGGTTGCCCGAGGCGCCCACACCACCGAACGGCGCAGTACTGGCAGCGCCGGTCAGCTGTTTGTTCCAGTTGACGATACCGGCGCGGCTTTCCAGCCAGAACTGCTGGTAGCGCGCTTCGGAATCCGACAACAGACCCGCAGCCAGACCATATTGAGTGTTGTTGGCCTCGGCAATCGCCCCGGCAAAATCAGCGTAGCGGATCACTTGCAGCAATGGGCCGAACAGCTCTTCATCCTCACGCTCGGTCACGCCGGTTACATCAATGATGCCTGGGGTCAGCAAGGCGGCCTGAGCCTGCGGCTGAGTCATTTCCAACAGCGCCACCGCGCCATTGGCCAGCATCCACTCCTGGGCATCCATCAAGGCTTTGGCCGCGCCGAGGGAAATCACCGACCCCATGAACGGTGCCGGCTGCTGGTCGAATGCACCGACTTCAATCGTCGCACTGACCGCCACCAGACGCGCCAGCAAGGCATCGCCCCAGGCGCCTTCGGGCACCAGCAAACGCCGGGCGCACGTGCAGCGCTGGCCAGCCGAAATGAATGCCGACTGAATAATGGTGTAGACCGCCGCATCCACATCGGCCACTTCATCGACCACCAATGGGTTGTTGCCACCCATTTCCAGGGCCAGGATCTTGTCCGGGCGCCCGGAGAACTGCTGGTGCAGATGGTTGCCGGTGCGGCTGGAGCCAGTGAAGAACAACCCGTCAATGCCAGGGTTGGCCGCCAGGGCGATACCGGTTTCCCGCGCACCTTGCAGCAGGTTCAACACGCCCGCCGGCAAACCGGCTTCAACCCAGCATTGCACGGTCAGCTCGGCGACTTTGGGGGTCAGTTCGCTCGGTTTGAACAACACCGTGTTACCCGCCAGCAATGCCGGGACGATATGCCCGTTCGGCAAATGGCCCGGGAAGTTGTACGGGCCGAACACCGCCACCACACCGTGGGGCTTGTGGCGCAATACGGCCGTGGCGTCGCCCAACGGGCCGCTCTTTTCGCCGGTACGTTCGCGGTAGCTTTGCACCGAGATGGCAATCTTGTTGGCCATGCTGGTGACTTCGGTGGCCGATTCCCACAGCGGCTTGCCGGTTTCCTCGCCGATGCAACGGGCGATTTCATCGGCGCGCGTTTTCAGCGCAGCGGCAAAGGTTTCCAGCACGCTGATGCGTTCTTCCAGCGGGCGGCGGGCCCAGCCTGGAAATGCCTGACGCGCCGCCTGCACGGCCGACTCGACCTGCTCGGCAGTGGCGCCATTACCAGTCCACAGCACCTGCTGGGTCACCGGGTTGCGCGACTCAAACAGCTCACCCTGGCCGGCCAGCCAGCTACCTGCGATATACAGCGAATTCATTATTTCGACTCCCGAGCAGCAGACAGCGCAACAGCGCGCACTTGATCACCCACCACCAGTTGCAGGCGTTTGGCGGTTTGCGGATCGACCACCAACGTGCCTGCCGCCAGCCGGGCCGGAGCGGCAGTAATGCGGCACTCCTCGCGCTTGCGGTTATGGATCAGGAACGGCGTAGCGTCGTCCCCCGGCGTGCCGATGGCCAACACCAGCGACTGGCTGTCGCGCACCGCACGGATTTTGCTGGTTTCACATTCCACCGCCGGGCCGGCGTCGAAGATATCGACATAACCCTGGTAGCTGAAGCCCTCACTCTTGAGCATGCTCAATGCAGGCTCGGTGTCCGGGTGGACCTTGCCGATCACATTACGCGCGTCTTCAGACAAGAAGCAGCTGTACAGCGGAAACTTCGGCATCAGCTCGGCGATAAACGCCTTGTTGCCCACGCCGGTGAGGTAATCGGCCTGGCTGAACTCCATCTTGAAGAAGTGCCGGCCCAGGCTTTCCCAGAACGGTGAGCGCCCGGCGTCGTTGGACACGCCACGCATCTCGGCAATGATCTTGTTGCCGAACAGCTGCGGGAACTCGGCGATAAACAGCAGGCGCGCCTTGGCCAGCATGCGGCCGTTGAGGCCGGTGCGGTAATCGGCGTGCAGGAACAACGAGCACAACTCGGAATTGCCGGTAAGGTCGTTAGCCAGGAACAGCGTCGGAATCTCGCGGTAAATGTTCAGCTCCTGGGAAGCGCTGACCGTGAGGCCGACCCGGAAGTTGTACCAAGGCTCACGCAGGCCGACGGCACCGGCAATGGCAGAAATGCCCACCACACGGCCTTCGTCGTTTTCCAGCACGAACAGGTAGTCGGCATCACCCCGCCCGGCTTCACCGCGAAAGGTTTTTTCCGCCCAGCCAACTCGATGGGTCAGGCGCTCCTCGTTGGCCGGCAAGGTGGTGAGGCCGGTGCCGGTGCTGCGCGCCAGATCAATCAGGGCCGGTAAATCGCTGCTGCGTACGGGACGAACGATCATGCTATCTCCTCAGACGGGCCGCTTTGCAGCCACCCGCGAAACTCTCTTTTTAAACCGCTACCAGACGCACACTTGCGCCTTCGCCAACGCCCAGGGCTTCAGCCGCTTCCAGGTCCAGGGTCACCGGCTTGCCGGGCGCGTAGTCCAGTTCCAGCATCACCGCGCGGTAATCCTGCAACTGCGCGTTGCTCACCAGGTACTGGCGGCCGACACCTTTGACCATCTCGCCGATTTTTACCGGCACCACGCGGCTCTGGGCGATCGAGCGAATGCCCGAAACCCGTGCGTGCAACGTTGGGCCGCCGTCGAAGATGTCGATGTAGTGGTCGGTCTCAAAACCTTCGCGCATGAGGATGTCGAAGGTGATTTGCGCACGCGGGTGCACCTGGCCCATGGCTTCCTGGGCTTCGTCCGGCAACAGCGGCACGTAGATCGGGTAATGCGGCATCAGCTCGGCGAGGAAGGTGCGGCTTTTAAGCCCGCACAGGCGCTCGGCGGCGGCATAGTTGAGGTCGAAGAAGTTGCGACCGATGGCGTCCCAGAACGGCGAATCACCGTTCTCGTCGCTGTAGCCGACAATCTCGGTCACCACCGAGTCGGCAAAGCGCTCGGGGTGGCTGGCGACGAACAGCAAGCGGCCACGGGAATTGAGTTCCGACCACGGCGAACCAACCAGCGCAGGCTGCACGTAGAAACTGGTGAGCAGGCTGTTGCCGGTGAGGTCGTGGCACTGGGAAAGCACGTGGATCTTGTTGTGGATCTTCAGCTCGCGGGAAGCGTGCACGAAGGTCTCGTTACGAAAGCTGTAGAACGGTTCGGAGTAACCGGCCGACGCGACGATGGCCGAGCAGCCGGCGAGCTTGCCGGTCTCAGTGTCTTCGAGCACGAAGAAATAGCTTTCTTCACCGTTGAAACTCACCTCGGCCGCGAAAGACGCTTCGCTGGCAGCGATTTTATCGCTCAGGCGTTCCACATCGTCCGGCAAGGAGGTGACACCAATCGGGCTGTCCGCAGCCAGACGCTGTACCTCGCCCAGATCAGCCATTTGCGCGGGGCGCATCACCAGCATGGTGTCACTCCTTAACTCGAAAAACTCATAGGGGGAAAAATGCCGGACAGGTTTTCAATCAGAGAGGGCTTGTGTGGCGAGGGAGCTTGCTCCCGCTGGGCTGCGTAGCGGCCCCAAGATTTTGGGAGCGCTTCGCACTCCAGCGGGAGCAAGCTCCCTCGCCACACAAGCGGCTCCCACATTTGATCCGGTCCGGCCTTTAGAATTTTTGTTCGACGCCCGGATCACCAGGCGCCAAGCGGTCCATCAAGCTTGCGTCAACGTCTTCACAGCACGTTCGAAGCGGTCCAGGCCTTCGTTGATATCCGCGTCTTCCACCACCAGGCTTGGGGCGAAACGCACCACGTCCGGGCCGGCTTGCAGGATCATCAGGTTTTCTTTTTCGGCCGCGTTGAACACGTCCTTGGCACGGCCTTTGAACGCGTCGCTCAGCACGCAACCAATCAGCAGGCCCATGCCGCGCACTTCGGTGAAGATCCCGTATTGCTTGCCGATCTGCGTAAGACGCGCCTTGAACAGGTCGTGCTTGGCGTTCACACCGGCCAGTACTTCTGGGGTGTTGATCACGTCGATCACCGCCTCGGCGACCGCACAGGCCAGCGGGTTGCCGCCGTAAGTAGTGCCGTGGGTGCCGACCACCAGGTGCTTGGCCAGGTCTTCACGGGTCAGCATGGCTGCGATCGGGAAACCACCGCCCAGGCTCTTGGCGCTGGTGAGGATGTCCGGCGTCACGCCGTAATGCTGGTAGGCGAACAGGTGGCCGCTGCGGCCCATGCCGGTTTGCACTTCGTCGAACACCAGCAGCGCATTATTGGCGTCGCACAGTTCGCGGGCGCCTTGCAGGTAAGCCAGTTCGGCTGGCAATACGCCGCCTTCGCCCTGGATCGGCTCCAGCACCACGGCGCAAGTTTTATCCGACACGGCCGCTTTGAGCGCGTCCAGGTCGTTATAAGGCACGTGGGTAATGCCGGTGATTTTAGGCCCGAACCCATCGGAGTACTTGGACTGGCCACCGACGTTGACGGTGAACAGAGTACGGCCGTGGAAGCTGTTCAACGCGGCGATGATCTCGTACTTCTCGGTGCCGAAACGGTCGAACGCAACGCGACGGGCCAGCTTGAATGCGGCCTCGTTGGCCTCGGCGCCGGAGTTGCAGAAGAACACGCGTTCGGCAAAGGTGGCGTCGATCAGCTTATGGGCCAGGCGCAACGCCGGCTCATTGGTGAACACGTTGGAGACGTGCCACAGCTTGTTGGCCTGTTCGGTCAGTGCACCGACCAGCGCCGGGTGGGCATGGCCCAATACGTTAACCGCGATGCCGCCGGCAAAGTCGATCAGCTCGCGACCGGCCTGGTCCCAAACGCGCGAACCTGCGCCACGCACGGGAATGAAGGCGGCAGGTGCGTAGTTGGGCACCATCACTTGGTCGAAATCGGCACGTTGCACCGGGGCTTGCTCAACGGACATCGGAGTCTCCTGAAGAGGAACGCCTGCCTGGAACTGGCGGGCGATGCAGGGATTGTAAGGACAGTTTTCAGCGCGGCCTTGCCGCCAAGCGACAACTTCTTATAGCGCCAACCCGCGTTTTTGGCGGGTTTACGCCAATGCGACAAATAGCGTCGCAATGGCGCAGTTTAAACGTTGCATCGTTTGAGAGGCAGGGGCATCGCCCGCTGATTTCGAAGGTTGTATTAACTATCTGCCCCCTGTACGCCAATCAGACTTGCTGTGATGACGGTGACTCAACCCACTGAAGGATCAGCCACGTGCCTCCCCTGACTCAAACCACGCTCACCCAACACCTGACACTCACCGCCAGCAGGGTGCCCGCCGGGGCTCACACCCGCCTGCCGCAATGGCTGGGCAACGCCTCAAGCGCGCGGCGCGAGACTTTGAAAAACACCCGGCTTGAGTTTGCCGATTGGCAGGCCGACACCCGCCGCCAGCAACAAGCCCCCCTCCAGCAAGCCATGGCCGAGAGCTGGGCCACGCAAAACCAGCTCGACACCGCCCTGGCAGCGCTGCAAGCGCCCCAAGCGTTCGCGGCACCCTTGCTGCAACAGGGTCTTACTTCCCGCTTTGGCATTGAGCTGGATGTCACCGCCACTTACCTGCGCCTCTACGCCCCCGTGACGGTTCCGCTGTTCCCTGTGGACTTGGGAGGCGTCAAGGCCTGGACCGTGTCGCTGGTGGACGCAGCGCTGCACAATTTCGACGCCGCCGAAGGCGAAAAAGCCGCTTACACCACCGACTCCACCTTCATCACCCAACCCTCAGCCGCTGGGCAATTCGACACCCTGCCCGCTGTGACCGAAAAAATCAGCATCGCGCAATTCGTCGGACTGTGCCGCGAGCTGGACATCGGCGCGCAGTACCAACGCTACCTCAAAGGCTTTTTCGGCTTCCAGAACGCCACGCTGCAGGCATCGCTGCGCAGCAAGGTAATCGCCAATCTCAAAGCCGAGGCGCAAACCTGCGTGCACATGGCGCGCCTGAAAAAAGACGCGAGCGAATCGACGCTGCGCACACTCCAGGCGCAGCTCGACGGCCTCAGAGGCTTGACACTCCAGGGCAAGGTACTGCTCAACCACGACCTGAGCCTGATGGGCTCACCGCTGACCGGCATAGTGCTGTTCGCCGCCGACCTGGAGCAGCACCGAAGCGCAGTCCCCATAGTGGCGTACATTCCCGGCGACCCACTGGCGCCCCTCAAGTATTACCCCGACGGCACAGCATTCATGCGCGACCTGGCCGACAAGCTGCGCGACGCCGACTACCAGGCGTTTTTCAGCCGCTTCGTCAACCAAGAATACCGCGGCTACTTCTTTGCAGACCTCAACAGCCGGCTATCCAAAGTCGTCTGGCACTCGCCGCAGCCCGGCGACTCACGCCCCGCCTGGCGCGACGAACCGGTGGTCAACCCGAACCTGCAGTTCTATGCAACGAAAATCACCGGTGATCTTTACGAACACCTGTACGAGACCAAGCTCGACAAGCTGCTCAATGACGCTCGGGTAACCGCCATCTCCACCGCAGACGCCGACAGCAAGGCACGCTGGCAACGCTGGGACATTGTGCAGAAGGTCGCTAACGCCATTCTCGAAGTCGCCGCCTTCATCGTGACCCCTTTCCTTCCACCACTGGGCGCGCTGATGCTGGGCTACACCGCTTACCAACTGCTCGACGACGTATTCGAGGGCATCATCGATTGGGCTGAGGGCCTCAAGCGTGAAGCCTTCGGGCACCTGATGTCGATCCTCGAGCAAATGGTGCAACTGGGTATGTTCGCAGTCGGCGCACCGATTGCCGAAGGTTTGCTGCGACAGGCACTGCCCAACGAACTGTGGCGCTTTTTTGAGCGGCTCACCCCGGTCACAACTGACGGCAAGACCCGCCTGTGGAAGCCCGACCTGGCGCCCTACACCCATGACATTCAACTACCGCCCGAGTCACGCCCCAATCACGAAGGGCTATATGCCCATGCGGATAAACAGATCCTGACACTCAATGGACAACACTTCTCCATCAAGAAGAAATTGGGTAACACTTTCCTTGCCCACTCTACCCGCGCGCACGCTTACCGCCCGCAAATCATCAGCAACGGCAAGGGCGCCTGGCTGACAGCAACAGATCGCCCGCTGACCTGGGATCGCAGCACCTTGCTGCGTCGACTCGGCCCACCGGCTGACACACTCAGTGAGACGCGCCTGGAATGGGCGCATCGCATCAGCGGCGCCGACGATGCCGCCCTGCGCAAGCTGCATATGGACCGCCAACCACCGCCTCCACTATTGGCCGACACCCTCAAGCGCGTCGCCATTGATCAGCAACTGCAAGACTTTATCGACCAGATGAACAGTGACGACCCTGCGCAGTATCAAAAAGCCGACCCGCAAACCCAGCTTTGGCTGTTGAGTCAGACCGGCCTGTGGCCCGAGTCCAAGACCTTGCGCTTTCTCAACGCGAAAGGTGAGACCGTCTGGGAGCATAAAGGCCAGGAAAACTCGGCGGTGGCTCAGATACATGAAGCCCAGATGAAAAATGGTGATTTTCTCAAAACGCTGCTGGAAACCCTGGACGAATCAGAACGCAAAATCCTGCTTGAGGAAGAATTCGGCACCCCCGCCACCCAACTGCACGTGCGCGCGGCCAAACTGCGTAAACAGCTGGCACGCCAAGCCCAGGCCAAGCGCGCTTCATTGTTTGACTCCCGCTACCGAGGGCTGGAAACCACCGATGACCCGCGCCTGCAAAAAATCATCGACAGTGCGCCCGGCCTGCCCACCAGTGCGGCGCACGAGGTGCTGTTCGGCGCCAGCGGCCAAGACCTGCTGGCCATGGATCACGGTAGTCTGCCACCCCATCTGGTGGAGCGCGCACGCTGGGCTGCGCATCAGGTCAGGATCAGTCGAGCGTATGAAGGGTTGTACATGGATGCCCTGGAAAGCAACGACACAGAACAACTCGCGCTGCATTCCCTGGAAAAGCTGCCGGGGTGGTCGCCGCAGGTACGCCTTGAAGTGCGCGACTTCAGCCGCACCGGTACGGTACGGGACACCATCGGCCTGCTGCAGGCACCGATCCAACGCACCTTGGTGCGCGCCATTGATGGCGATTACGTTCCCGAAGACGGCAAGGGCACCCTGTTCGGCGAAACCGACCTCTATACCGCCGTGCTCCAGGCACTGCCCGACGCGCAACGCGACGCGCTGGGTATCCACATTGGCCAAGGCCCACTGCTGAAACAGACCTTGCGCCAGTACGCGCTGGCCCGTGAGCCGCTGGGGGAGCTGCTGGCAACTGCGCCGGTGCGCAAGCCCTTTTACGACCCTAAGCTGATGCGCTTGCCCGGCGGCATGGAGGGTTACGACGCGAGTGCCCCTGGCAACACAAATAACCTTGAGGCGCTGTTAGTACACGAACTGTATCCCCGCCTCGCCCCAGCAGAAGTGGACTATGTACTGAACGCCATGCGAAGCCACCCTGGCTCGCCCTTACAGACGCTTCATTATTTGAAGGCTGAATTTTCACGACTGGAAACCGACCTGGCGACCTGGCGCTCCAACCTCTCTCAAACCTTCCTCAACACCGAAGTACCGCTTTTCTCCTCAACCGTTGCCGAAGAGAAACTTAATCGCTGGATCTGGACCCACCAATTGCTCCGTGCCTGGCGGCACGAGACCCCGGAGGACAGCGAGTTTTCTCTTGGCCGCCAATTGCACCTCGACGCCCCCTTGCAAAGCGAACTGCCCACCATCAGTGCCAACTTCGACCACATCTGCAACCTGAGATTGAAGGGTTATCCCACCACCCAAGGCGTACCCGCCTTTTTGGCCCACTTCCCCAACCTGCGCACGCTGGATATCAGCGACATAGCACTCAACATACTGCCTCCCGAAGTCATGGCGCGCACCCAGCTCAATCGGCTGACGCTGAGCAATTGCAACCTTAACCTGACCACACAAAGCCGTGCACAGCTTGCCACTTTGAGCCAATTGAGAAGCCTGGACCTTTCCCGCAACTACCAGCTGTCACTTTCTCCCAACCTTGGGCAAATGCCTGAGTTGCAGACGCTGAACCTTAGCCAGACGCATATTTCGCTATTCCCCGAACACCTGATCAATCGCCCTCAGCTCACGAGCGCCGACCTCAGCGGCAACTACCTGAGCAGGCTACCCGACGCGCTGTTCAGCCTGCCCGCCGAACGGGCTAGAGCGTTTGATTTGTCGGGCAACCCCCTTTCACGCGCCACCCTGGAAAAGATCAAACGTTACTGCCAGAGAACCGGCGAACACTTCGGCGCAGACGCCAACCCATTCGAGCGTCGCTTGGTTCATGAGCTTTACCCCACCTTCACTGACGACGAGGCGAATAACTTTATCTTCAGGTTGCCCGGTGAGCTGAATGACTCAATGCCCGCACTCCTGCGCTTGAAAACCGACTACGAGCGACTGCAAACAGACTTGCAGGAGTGGGCATTGGATATACCTGAACGGTACCCGTTCATAGACACGCCCATGGACGAAGGCGTACGAGCGCAACAGCAACTGCTTCGCCACCAGCTCAAGGCCTTGCTGGAGGAAAGCTGGCGACGGGAGACCGGTCTGGATTCAAGCCAGGAGCCGCCGACCACCGATCATGAAATGGCGCTGAAACTGCCTTTACTCGGCGATTTACCGGTGCTGAATATGGACTTTAAACATGTGTCGAAACTGGAGTTGAGCGCAGAGCAAGCCACCTCAATTCCCGAAGGCTTTCTTGTGCGTTTTCCCAACCTGGAAACCCTGCATATTCATCGTTATGCCCTGCCGGACATTCCCGCCGATGTGTTCAAGCTGACCAAGCTCAAGACACTGATCCTGTCCCATAGCCGTATGCGGTTGACCGCAACCAGCGCCGACGCCTTGAGCGACCTGCAAAACCTTGAGTACCTGGACCTCAGTGGTAACCCCCTGGGAATCACGCCCGACGTCAGCAAGATGTCCGGGTTATCCACCCTGATCATCGAAAATGCCGGCCTGACCGAGGTACCCAACGGGACGTTCAACCTGCCATCCCTCGATCAACTGGACCTGAGAAACAACCGGATAACCGAACTTCCCACTGACCTGCTTGAGGTGGCGCCGGACAGGGCCGATGGTTTCGTTCTTGGCGGCAACACGCTCTCGCCTGAAACGATCACCCTGCTGGTGCCGTATTACAATCGCACCGGAGTGGACTTTGGCATCCCGGAGGTCAGGCAGCGCGCGCAACTAAGCCCAACGTCGTCAACCGACGTATCAGAAGAAGAAACCGAACAATAAAGGCCACTCAACCGCGCTCGGACGGCACCGACGACAATTCAAACGGGCTGCTGCTACGCCGCTGGTTACGGTCTTCACGCGGGGTGGCGCCAAAGAAGTTGCGGTAAGCGCTGGAGAAGTGCGGCCCCGAGGAGAAGCCGCACGACAGGCCGATCTGGATGATCGACTTGCTGGTTTGCATCAGCATCTGGCGGGCCTTGTTCAGGCGCAGTTCCAGGTAATACTGGCTGGGAACGCGGTTGAGGTATTGCTTGAAGATCCGCTCGAGTTGTCGTCGTGACACGCACACATGCTGGGCGATTTCGTCGGTGGTCAGCGGCTCTTCGATATTGGCTTCCATCAGCAGCACGGCCTGGGTCAGCTTCGGATGGCTGGAACCCAGGCGGTTTTGCAGTGGGATGCGCTGGCGCTCGCCGCCTTCGCGAATGCGCTCCACCACCAGTTCTTCGGAGACCGCACCGGCCAGTTCGGCGCCGTGATCACGGGCCAACACCGCCAGCAACAGGTCGAGTACCGACATGCCGCCGCAGGCGGTCAGGCGGTCGCGGTCCCAGTCAAACAGATGGCTGGTGGCGATCACCTTGGGGAAGCGCTCGGCGAAGTCGTCCTGCCAGCGCCAGTGCACGGCGGCGCGGTAGCCGTCGAGCAGACCCAACTGAGCCAAGGGATACACACCGGCCGACAACCCGCCGATCACGCACCCGGCGCGCACCAACTGCTTGAGTGCAGTACTGAGTTGGGACGCAATGACGGTAGGTGGTTCGTCCGCCAGCAGGAACAGCTTCTGAAAGCCTTCAAGCTTGCCGGCCCACGGTTCGCCCGGTAATTGCCAGGCACCTTCGGTGCGCGGCTCGGCCTGCAAGAACGACAGTTCGTACACCACGTCCGGATGCACCCGTTGAGCAACGCGCAAAGCCTCCTCAGCCAGCGCAAGCGTGAGTGCTTTTGTGCTGGGCCAAATCAGGAAACCAATTTTATGGGCGGTCATTTAGGGGCTATCCGAAGCGAGTAACAGTAATGAAGACAAGGGCCAATGCTAGCCGGTAAACGAACACAAATCTCAAAACATATGGAGATCCAATGTGGGAGCTGGCTTGCCTGCGATGGCGGTGGGTCAGTTGCCACACTGGTTACTGATATATCGCTATCGCAGGCAAGCCAGCTCCCACAGGGAACGAGGCGACCTCAAGGCTGCGAAATATGCACTATTTGAGTGCACAAAAGCAGTCTTGATTATTTCAAGCTACCGGAAAGAAACTGCTGCAACCGCTCGGACTGCGGGTTCACCAGTACTTCACGCGGGTTGCCACGTTCTTCGACGATGCCTTTGTGCAAAAACACCAACTGGTTCGAGACTTCACGGGCAAAGCCCATTTCGTGGGTCACCACCACCATGGTGCGGCCTTCCTGGGCCAGGTCCTGCATCACCTTGAGCACTTCGCCGACCAGTTCCGGGTCGAGGGCCGAGGTCGGTTCGTCGAACAGCATCACCTCCGGCTCCATCGCCAGGGCACGGGCAATCGCCACGCGCTGCTGCTCGCCGCCGGACATGTGGCCGGGGAACGCATCCTTACGATGGCCCACACCAACTTTGGCCAGGTAGTGCTCGGCCTTTTCACGCGCGTCTTTTTTCGACATGCCCAGCACGTGCACCGGCGCTTCCATCACGTTTTCAAGCGCAGTCATGTGCGACCACAGGTTGAAATGCTGGAACACCATGGACAGGCGCGAACGCATGCGCTGCAGCTGTTTCGGGTCGGCGGCCTTCATGGCGCCGTCCTTGTTGGCCACCAGTTTCAGCTCTTCGTTATTGAGCAGAATCTTGCCGGCGTGGGGTTGCTCCAGCAGGTTGATGCAGCGCAAAAAGGTACTTTTGCCCGAACCACTGGAACCGATGATGCTGATCACATCACCGGCCGCGGCGGCCAGGGACACGCCTTTGAGCACTTCATGACTGCCATAGCGTTTATGCAGGTCTTGGACTTCAAGTTTGTACATGCGGTCGGTTCTCACAAAAACAGGTGGTCAGTCGTTGAGCAAGCGCCCGTGGCGCAGCGCTTCGCGCCCCGCCACCTTGGCCAGCCAGAAACCCGCTTGGGCATAACGTAGCCGTTCAACGGCAAACAACACCCCGGACGTCCCCGCGCAAACAATGCTGACGCGGTCGGTCAGAGGGTCAATCACTTCAAAAATCTCATCGCCCGCCTCTACCCGGTCACCGGCTTTACGCAGGTAACTGATCACACCGGCATGGGGCGCAAACAGCAACTCGGTACCTTCGAAGGGCAAGCCTTCGCACGCGTCGTACTGCGGCGCCGGCCATTGGCCGGTGATCAAGCCTTGCTCGGCGAGGAACGCGAGGATGCCTTCGGCGTGGAAAATCGCTTCATCACGGCCGGTGTCGGCCTGGCCGCCCAATTCCAGGGTAGTCGCCAGGCACGCCAGCGGAACCTGTGCTTCGGGGAACGCCTGTGACAGACGCAACCACGGCAGCGAGCAGGCTTCATCAAACGAACTGCCGCCGGAGTCTTCCGCCAGCAGGCCGACTTTCACACCCAGGTGCGCCGACAACGAGCGCCACTGCGGCCAGTGCTGGGGCAACGCATACATGTGCAACGCGGCTTCGGCGTCGCAATGCAGGTCCAGGACGATATCGGCGGTGCAGGCGTGGCTCAGCAAGATGCGCTGCATGCCTTGCAGCTGGCTGCTCGGCGCGGGCAATGCATTGAGTGCGTCGGTCATCGCCTGGCGGATCATGCGCACATTCGCGTGCGGGTCATCGCCTAGCTTGCCCTTGAGCAACTCGGCAACCGGCGCGCTCAGCTCGACGAAATCACGGTTGAAATTCTTGCCGCTACCCACCTCGAAACGCCCCTGGTGGCTGCCTTGCAGCAATTGGCCCAAGCCCATCGGGTTGGCCACCGGCACCAGCTCGATCACCCCGTTGAGGGCGCCTTGCTGTTCCAGTTCGGTGAGGCGCTTTTTCAGCTCCCACGCGGCGCGCATCCCCGGCAATTCGTCGGCGTGCAGGCTGGCCTGGATATAGGCCTTGCGCTCGCCACTGCCAAAACGAAACACGCTCAGTTGGCGCTCGCAGCCCAGGTGGCCCCAGGGCAACAGGTGATCGATACGTTCCATATCAATGCTTCCGTGGAGCCAGGTAGCTCAGCCAGCGGCCTTCGGCCAACTTGAACAGGCGCACCAGGATAAAGGTCAGGCACAGGTAGAACACGCCGGCGGTGATATAAGCTTCGAACGGCAAGTAATACTGGGCGTTCACGGTGCGTGCAGCACCGGTGATGTCGATCAAGGTGACGATGGACGCCAGACTGGTGGTCTGCAGCATCATGATCACTTCGTTGCTGTACTGCGGCAGCGCGCGGCGCAGGGCCGACGGCAGCAGGATGCGGCGGTACAGCTTGTAGCGCGACATGCCCATGGCCTTGGCCGCCTCGATCTCCCCGTTCGGCGTGGCCTTGAGGCTACCGGCGATGATTTCGGCGGTGTAGGCGCTGGTGTTGATCGCAAACGCCAGGCATGCGCAGAACGTGGCGCTCGACAGCAGCGGCCACAGGAAGCTTTCGCGCACGGCTTCGAATTGCGCCAGGCCGTAGTAGATCAAAAACAGCTGCACCAGCATCGGCGTGCCGCGGATCACGTAGGTGTAGAGCCAGGCCGCACCGTTGATGACCGGCTGCTTGGACACGCGCATCAAGCCCAGCGGCAAGGCGGCGAGCAGGCCAAAGAACAGCGAGATGGCCAACAGTTTCAGGGTGGTTACCAGGCCGCCAAGGTACAGCGGCATGGCTTCCCAGATGACGTTGTAGTCGAAGATCATAGATCAGCCGCCCTTACGCCTACCGAGTAGCGCTTCTCAAGATAACGCAGGGCCAGCAACGACACGCTGGTGATCACCAGGTACATCGCCGCCACTGCGAGGAAGAAGGTAAAAGGCTCACGGGTGGCGTCTGCCGCCTGCTTGGCCTTGAACATCATGTCTTGCAGGCCCACCACCGAGATCAGCGCGGTGGCCTTGGTGAGTACCAGCCAGTTGTTGGTGAAACCAGGGATCGCCAGCCGGATCATCTGCGGCACCATCACCCGGAAAAACACCTGGAAACTGCTCATGCCATACGCAAGGCCGGCCTCGGCCTGGCCCTTGGGAATGGCCATGAAGGCGCCACGGAAGGTTTCCGAGAGGTAGGCGCCAAAGATGAAACCCAGGGTGCCGATACCGGCGGCCAAGGGGTTCAAGTCGATATAGTCGTCATAGCCGAGCATCGGCGCGACGCGGTTTAACAAGTCCTGGCCGCCGTAGAAAATCAGCAGAATCAGCACCAGGTCGGGGATCCCGCGGATCACCGTGGAGTACAAGTCACCCAGCCAAGCCAACCAGCGCACCGGCGACAGGCGTAACGCGACCCCGATCAGACCCAGAACAATGGCCAAGGCCATGGACGACAAGGCGAGCTGAAGCGTCAACCATGCGCCATCGAGGATGACAGCCCCGTAGCCGTTCAACATGATTCAGGTCCTCGAAAAGGGGGATGAAAAAATGGCGCAAACTTCAGAATCTTCTGTTGCTTGCGCCATTTAGGACAGACAGCTGCGACGAGTTACTTAGGGTCAGCGCCGTAAATATCGAAGTCGAAGTACTTGTCCTGGATTTTCTTGTATTCGCCGTTGGCACGGATCGCGGCAATCGCAGCGTTGATCTTGTCCAGGTCGGCCTTGTCGCCTTTACGCACAGCGATACCGATGCCGTCACCGAAGTACTTGGCGTCGGTGAACTGTGGGCCCACGAACGCGTAGCCTTTACCGGCCGGGGTTTTCAGGAAGCCGTCTTGCAGCAGGGTAGCGTCAGCCACGGTGCCATCAAGGCGACCGGCTTCCACGTCCAGGTAGATTTCGTTCTGCGAGCTGTAAGGCACAACCGTGACGCCTTTAGGGGCCAGGACTTCCTTGGCGAAACGATCGTGGATCGAACCGCGTTGCACGCCGATTTTCTTGCCTTTGAGTTCATCCAGGCTGTCGCTGACGGTGGTGCCTTCCTTCATCACCAGCTGCGCTGGGCTCAGGTAGTAGCGGTTGGTGAAGTCCACAGACTTCTTGCGGTCTTCAGTGATGGACATGGACGACAGGATCGCATCGATCTTGCGCACTTTGAGCGCAGGGATCAGGCCGTCGAATTCTTGCTCGACCCATACGCACTTGACCTTCATCTCTGCGCACAGCGCGTTACCGATGTCGTAGTCAAAACCAACGATGCTGCCATCCGGCGCCTTCGAGGCAAACGGAGGGTAAGCCGCTTCGATACCAATCTTCAGGGGCTTTTCATCAGCGAAGGCCTGCATGGACAGCACGGACAGCGCCAGGGCGCCCAACAGCACAAGTTTCTTCATCTTGGGACTCCATCGGTATAGGGCAAAAAGCAGAATGAGCCGTGGCCCACGATGCGACTTAAGTGAAACCGAATAGCGGTGCTGCGTCCTACCCTGAATTGATACAGGAGACGACGAGCGAGTGATCGGCATTCTAACGACAGGCCGGAAGCCGATATTTCCTCAATGCGACAACAATTTACAGAAGCACCGAGAAAGCGGTTCCAGCACATTGACAGCCTCTGGATTTTATGCAGAGACAAAAGATATTAAACCTGTTGATGCTGCAAATTGCGGGCCTATTATTCGCAAACCCTTCTAGCACGGCAAGTCTGGCGTTTAATCTTATTTCTGAGGGTGTCTAAAACGCGGGTTTTCGGGGCGCAGGCGTAGCACATTGCCTCAGGATTGGGCGTGGGGTTACACATTTAGGCTGGACGGTAACATTCAGAAACCTCCTACGAAAGAAACCGATATTTATTGGCCTACACACAGATCGTTCCCACGCTCCGCGTGGGGATGCATCCTGTGACGCTCTGCGTCACGCCTCAAGAGCAGACGCGGAGCGTGGGAACGATCAGACTCCGGCCATGAAACACATTCCAAATGTGGGAGCTGGCTTGCCTGCGATAGCGGCCTGTCAGCTAACCCACCTGTGCCTGATACGCCCTCATCGCGGGCAAGCCAGCTCCCACAGTGATCCGGTTTCGCCAGTGCTATCGAAATCAAACCCCACAAAAAAGCCCCACCCGGCTCACGCCGAATGGGGCTTTATCCTACCCAGCCCGCCTTACGCGACGTTCATGGTCTTGTGCGTCTCAATCAAATGCGCCACCACACCTGGGTCAGCCAGGGTGGAGATATCCCCCAACCCGTCATACTCAGCCGTAGCAATCTTGCGCAGAATCCGGCGCATGATTTTCCCCGAACGCGTCTTCGGCAAGCCCGGCGCCCACTGGATCACATCCGGCGAGGCAATCGGTCCGATCTCTTTGCGCACCCAGTTTTTCAGTTCCAGGCGCAGCGCTTCGTTAGGTTCTTCGCCATTCTTGAGCGTGACATACACATAGATGCCCTGCCCCTTGATGTCATGCGGTACACCCACCACCGCCGCTTCAGCAACTTTCGGGTGCGCAACCATAGCGCTTTCAATCTCGGCGGTGCCCATACGGTGGCCGGAGACGTTCAACACGTCGTCCACCCGCCCGGTGATCCACCAGTAGCCGTCTTCATCGCGGCGCGCACCGTCGCCGGTGAAGTACATGCCACGGAAGGTCTTGAAGTAAGTGTCGACAAAACGGTCATGGTCGCCATACAGCGTGCGCGCCTGGCCCGGCCATGAATCGAGGATCACCAGGTTGCCTTCGGCAGCGCCCTCGATGATGTTACCGAGGTTGTCCACCAGCGCCGGCACCACACCAAAGAACGGGCGCGCCGCCGAACCCGGCTTGAGCGCGTGGGCACCCGGCAGCGGGCTCATCAAGGTGGCGCCGGTTTCGGTCTGCCACCAGGTATCGACAATCGGGCAACGGGATTGGCCGACATTCTTGTAGTACCAATCCCAGGCTTCCGGGTTGATCGGCTCACCCACCGACCCGAGCAGACGCAGGCTGCTGCCGTCCACACCTTCGCAGGCAGCAGTGCCTGAAGCCATCATCGCGCGGATCGCGGTCGGCGCGGTGTAGAGGATATTGACCTTGTGCTTGTCAACGATCTTGCCGACCCGCGTGATATCCGGGTAGTTCGGCACACCTTCAAACAACAGCGTGGTCGCACCATTGGCCAGCGGGCCATAGACGATATAAGTGTGACCGGTGACCCAACCGACGTCGGCGGTGCACCAATAGATTTCGCCTGGGCGGTAGTCGAACACACGCTCGTGGGTCAGGGCCGCGTACAGCAAGTAGCCGCCAGTGGTGTGCTGCACGCCTTTAGGCTTGCCGGTGGAGCCAGAGGTGTAAAGGATGAACAGCGCTTCTTCGGCGCCCATCTCCTTAGGCGCACACACAGTGCCCGCCACTTTCATCAGGTCTTCGTACCAGATGTCGCGATGCTGGTTCCACTTGATGTTGCCATTGGTGCGCTTGCACACGATGACTTTCTGGATGCTGCTGGTTTCCGGGTTGGTCAGCGCGTCGTCGACGTTGGCCTTCAGCGGAATTTTCTTACCGGCGCGGATGCCTTCGTCGGCAGTGATCACCACCTTCGACTTACAGTCGATAATGCGACCGGCCAGGGCTTCCGGCGAAAAACCGCCAAACACCACGGAGTGAATCGCACCGATGCGGGTACAGGCCAACATGGCGACCACGGCTTCGGGGATCATCGGCATATAGATAGTCACCACGTCGCCGCGGTGTACATCCTGGCCGCGCAGGGCGTTGGCGAACTTGCAGACTTCTTCATGCAGCTCGCGGTAGGTGATGGTGCGGCTTTCGGAAGGGTCATCGCCCTCCCAGATGATCGCAGCCTGATCACCACGCTCGGCGAGGTGGCGGTCCAGGCAGTTGTAGGAAACGTTGAGGGTGCCGTCGGCAAACCATTTGATGTCGACATGGTGGTCGTCGAAAGAGGTCTGCTTGACCGCAGTAAAAGGCTTGACCCAGTCAAGGCGCTTGGCTTGCTCGCGCCAGAAGCCATCGGGGTTGACCACCGACTGCTGGTACATGGCCTTGTAGGTCGCCTCGTCGGTCAGCGTGTTGGCTGCTACTTCGGGGCGAACGGGGTACAGGGAAGCCGCACTCATCTTTCTTACCTCGGTGACAATAGTTGTTTTTGTATGCCCTGTTGTAGCCGGGGCGCCCCCATAGAACCATTCGACGATGGTAGTAACAAGCCCCTACAAAATGCCCTGCTATGCCCTTTCAGGGCTCTGGCCCACGGCCTGCGCGGCTTTGGCGCCTGATGAAAAAACCTTTACCACGGGATTGTTACAAAAACCGCCAATAGTGTTTATCAAAAGCACGGGTATATGAATATAAGCCACAGGCCTAAAATCAACTCCGCCAACAAGGCAACGTGATTAACACCGTAACAGCCCCCACGAAGGCAACGTTAATCCGAACTTCCCAACTCTTAAGTTACACACGCGGCCTCATAAGGGCCCCGTGACCCCTTTCGCCCTGAAGAAGGTAAATACAGTAATGAAAGCTCTCGTAGTTATGGCCCTCAGCAGCTTGTGCGCCACCGCCGCCCTGGCCGATGAGGCCCCGACCGAGCTGGCCGGCCAGAACGCCCCGATTGTTGAAGATTACACCTACAGCACACACTTGGATGTGGCCAAAGTATTGTCCATGAGCAACATCCCTGATGTCTGCAACGTTGTACCGGTACAAATGGAATATGAAGACTCGCAAGGTCAGCGTCATATTCTTAATTATCAAGTGATGGGCAATGGTTGCTCTAACGGGTAATAACTTTTTCAGTAAGATTTAAACCCGGATCTTGGTCGCCGCAAGAAATCGTTCTTGCGGCCAAGAACCGCCCTCTGGCCCACCGCCACCCCAATGTGGGAGCTGGCTTGCCTGCGATGGCGATCTCAGCCAAACACCCCCCCTACAGCCCTCCTCAATTCCCCCTCCCACAGCCCTACAAAAACTATCCCACCGCCCGTCAAAAAATTCCTACCCCAGCAAAGCCTTGCAAACACACGCTCTGGCCGAAAACCACAGCATTTTGGCCCTCCATCGTGACCATCGGCCGCAACACAAAGCCGATTTTTTCCCTATAATGCGCGGGTAAATCGGGCCTGCAATATCCCTTTACACCGGGATGAAGAGCCAGACCTGAGGCCTTCGCGCAAGCACGCACCTGTCGCTGCGCACCTCAAGCCTCAAGCAGAACCCGTAACCCTTATTCCGTTTAATTGCCTGCGCGAGCTGTTGCAACAAACGATTCCTTAAGATCCACCGCGGCCTCTGGGCCGTGTGAACACCCAACCATCCGGTTTCACACGGGCACCTTTGAGCCCTCACGCAGGAGACGACACGTCATGCTGAGCTGGGACGAATTCGACAAAGAAGAAGAAGGCGAAGTAGCCGCTAAAGGCGCCAACGCCGGCCACGCCACCGAAGCCAACATGGACCGCCTCGACGGTGCCGGCGCCGCCGCCGCCATCGAAGCCCGCGCCGTCACCGCCAACGACTCCGCCGCCATCGTGCGCGCCAAGGCCGCCCTGGACAAACTCGACGTCGCCGAAGGCCTCGCCGAGCTGGAAGGCTCCGCCGCCCGCGTCGCCGTTGACGAAAAGCGCATGATCAACTGCCGCGCCGACCTCAACCAACTCGTGCCCTTCAAGTACGACTGGGCCTGGCAAAAGTACCTCGACGGCTGCGCCAACCACTGGATGCCGCAAGAGGTCAACATGACCGCCGACATCGCCCTGTGGAAAAACCCCGAAGGCCTCACCGACGACGAGCGCCGCATCGTCATGCGCAACCTCGGCTTCTTCTCCACTGCTGATTCGTTGGTCGCCAACAACCTGGTACTGGCCGTGTACCGCCTGATCACCAACCCGGAGTGCCGCCAGTACATCCTGCGCCAGGCCTTCGAAGAAGCGATCCACACCCACGCCTACCAGTACTGCATCGAATCCCTGGCCATGGATGAAGGCGAGATCTTCAACATGTACCACGAGATTCCATCGGTCGCTAAAAAAGCCGCCTGGGGCCTCAAATACACCCGTTCGATCTCCGATCCGAAGTTCGAAACCGGCACCGTCGAAACCGACAAAGAACTGCTGCGCAACCTGGTCGCCTACTACTGCGTCCTGGAAGGCATCTTCTTTTACTGCGGCTTCACCCAGATCCTGTCCATGGGCCGCCGCAACAAAATGACCGGCGTGGCAGAACAGTTCCAGTACATCCTGCGTGACGAGTCGATGCACCTAAACTTCGGTATCGATGTGATCAACCAGATCAAAATCGAAAACCCGCATTTGTGGGATTCTGAAATGAAGGAAGAAGCGACCCAGATGATTTTGCAGGGGACGCAGCTGGAGATTGAATATGCGCGAGATACCATGCCGCGTGGGGTGTTGGGGATGAATGCGGCGATGATGGAGGATTATCTGAAGTTTATTGCTAACCGTCGTCTGTCGCAGATTGGCTTGAAAGAAGAGTATCCAGGCACCACCAACCCGTTCCCGTGGATGAGTGAGATCATGGACTTGAAGAAAGAGAAGAATTTCTTCGAAACCCGCGTGATCGAGTATCAAACCGGCGGCGCGTTGAGCTGGGATTGATTCCTAAGCCAAGCAACATTAAGAAGCCCTGAATTATTCAGGGCTTTTTTATGCCCCCTTGATCTGTATAGGAGCCGTCTTACACCAAAATCATCCATAGAAAGGTTGATACGAATTTCGATGCTGAATAGTCTCGTCTACCGGTGCCTAAGAAACGCCCAACGTAGCTGCTAGCCTCACTCACACAGTCAAAAAATCGCATGGCTAATCATGCGGAATGAATACTGTATCGAGGCCAAGCAAGTTGGAGTTTTTTAAAACCCGCTCTCTACGTTGGGTTCCCACCCTTCTGTAAATCACGTAGAGGTCATAGGAAGTGTCTAGCCAATATCTACTCAACTTGCCTAACGCTGAAGGTATGCTCACATCCGAGCTTTCAATCGCCTTAGTTTTTACTCGTCATAATCTTCAATTACATGCCCTCCTTCTAGAAAACCAAGCGTGGTTCTGTGCGCGTGACCTTGGACGTTTGATGGGGTGGTTCTTAGACGAGCGCACGACTCGCAAGCTCGATGAAGACCAACGAAGAACTCTAAAACTGCTGTTCCACGGTCAGCCCGAAGAAATGCTGATGATCAGCGAATCCGGTGCTTACGCGCTGTTGGTCTATCACTACACACCCGGAAACCGCCTGCTGCGTAGTTGGCTCACTCATGAAGTGGTTCCAATGTTGAGGGACGAGCGTCAGCCACGAACGGTGGAACGACCGTTGTTGAGCATGTTGGATTGGCCGGAGATGTCGTTGAACCTGCTGCATTGGCAAGATGAAGGCTGGATAAGGCTTCGGGATATGCCGTATCTACTGGTTAACCGGACGTACCGGAGGGAGACCATAAAGACTCCATGGTGGCGAAAGCTCACCCAAGTTTTCCGAATAAAGCAGCGAATGTACTGACGCAAACGAACGGCAAGTCCCACCGACTCGTAGGAAATTTCGTAGACGCAATAATGGCTACTCAGTATCGTCCGAGGGTTTTCTACCCTCGGCGGCTGTATGGATACGAAAAAAAGTAATACCGGATGGAGCGACCAGGAGCTTGAAGCGTCCGTCGATGCCTATCTGAAAATGTGGACCCTTGAACGAAGTGGTCAAGCCTTTAAAAAATCAGATGAGAACCGGTTACTGCGAGAGGGGCCACTCAACCTGCGCAGCGCTTCGTCAATTGAATATCGCATGCAGAATATCTCTGCGGTATTTGAACAGCTGGGTTTGCAACGTATCACTGGCTATATGCCTGCGAAAAACATCGGTGCCGGAGTGAGTGAGCGTATTCGCAAGGTGCTAGCAACAAAACCTGGCCTGCACGCTGAGCTTGGTCTGGCAGCCGTAGATAAGCCACTGCCCGACGAGCGCCCCATTTTTTCGAAGCCTTTCCTTGTAATCGAGCCACAAGGCATTCTGAATCCACGGCAGTTGTTTACTGTCAGTCTTTCTTACGCACGCGCCGAGCATGTGCGTAAGCTGGTTCGACAGTTTGCGAATGGGGTCTGCGAAGGCTGCGATTTGCCAGCGCCATTCGCCGGAATTGATGGCCAGCCATTTCTTGAAGTACATCACGTCAAGCACCTCGCCCAGAAGGGTTCGGATCGCACGACCAATGCTGTAGCCTTGTGCCCCAATTGCCATCAGCGTTGTCACCGGTCGAGTGACCGGGAGGCTTTCACTGAGGAGCTTTACTCCAAAGTCGGAAGATTGGCACGGGAGTAAACTCCAGTGGTCACACCTGATGAACGCTCAAAAAACACTAGATAGGACCGAGGCCAACCCGTGAACCCAGACATGCTCGAAGCCGGCCCCATCGACGCCAAAGTACTCTCCGTCTTTGACTTCGACGGCACCCTCACCCACCACGACAGTTTCGTGCCCTTCCTCAAATTCGCCTTTGGCCCCGGCGAGTTTTACGGCCGGATGGTCAAACTCGCCGTGCCTGGGTTGCGCTTTTTGCTGCAGCAGATCAGCCGGGATGAGTTGAAGGCGCAGTTGATCCGCACCTTTATGACGGGCGTGGAGAAGGCGTGGGTGCAGCAGCAGGCTGAGGCGTATTGCCAGCGGTATTGGACCAAGCTGATGCGCCCCAAGGGCTTGCAGTCGGTGGAAGATGAGGTGAAGTCCGGGGCGGTGGTGACGCTGTGTTCGGCGTCGCCGGCGTTGGTGTTGCAGCCGTTTGCGAATCGGCTGGGGATCAAGTTGATCGGCACTGAACTTGAGGTGGTCGACGGCGTGTTGACGGGCAAGCTCACGGGGAATAATTGCCGCTGTGAGAACAAGGTGCTGCGGCTTGAGGCGGTGTATGGGGATTTGGGCGAGTATCGGCTACGGGCCTGGGGCGATACGCGTGGGGATCGGGAGTTGTTGGCGGCGGCGCAGGATGCGCATTTTCGGCATTTTCATTCGAAGAAGAAGCGCGCCAAGTTGCAGCGGTGATGCGGGTGGGTGGGGTCGGCGGGTGGACCGAGGCGATCCTATCGCTGCCTCGCTGGGGCTCGAGAGCTCCCACAGATTGATCGGCGTCAGGCTGGACGCACTTAGCATGGGTGCCAAGAGGTCAGCTCACACCCAATCTTCTACCCGCAATCCTGGCACGCGGTCGAACTCGCGTCGATTATTCGTGACCAAAATCAGACCCTGCGAACGGGCATGCCCGGCGATCATCTGGTCATAGGGACCTATCGGAGTACCCGCTCTAGCCAGCTCTGCGCGAAGCTGCCCAGTATGTATCGCGGCGTCTTGGTCGTATTTTAAAACCTCCAGGCGCGCAGCAAACCCTTCTACGTCGGCGAGGTTTCGCTCCGGGTTAGCTGATTTTTCAGCACCGTAAATCAACTCCATCAGGGTCACTGTACTAATACCCAGTTGGCCATGGTGCCTTTTGAAGGTTTCACGCACCTGTTGGGGTTTGTTTTTGATGGTGAAGATGCAAATGTTGGTATCTAGCATGAACTTGAGCATTAAAAAGATTCCCGCTCTTGTTCCGCTGGTTGCTCGCGGTCGGTCATGAAGTCAGGCGTGACCCCCTCGCCATCAAACCAGCTGTCCCATGACTCACCGGCTGGGGTGATGATTCTGGCTCTTCCGATAGAGATAACATCTACGCGCTTTACATCGTCCGGCATGGCAGCAGCTTTTGGCAAACGTACCGCTTGGCTGCGGTTGCTTTGGAATACAGAACCTTGGTCCATGATGGCCTACCTCTAGTGATCGTTTAATATCGCAACGCTACACCACAGCCTGGATATGTCAACGGGATATACATTTCGTTACGGGTCGAACCGCTGGTCATACCCTGCATTCACGAAAACACCAAAGAGCATTTGAATTTGATAAAAAATTCACTCTTCGCGCCAAAAACGTTAATGGCTTACTGAGAGGTGATGCAGGTAGGTGGGGTCGGCAGGTTGACCGAGGCGATCCCATCGCTGCCTCGCTGGGGCTCGAGAGCTCCCACATTTGAGCTTTGTTGACGCTTAGGCCGGCGTCTTCAGGTCCACGCCCAGCGCCGTTGCAAAGGCTTTCACCATCGGGCTTCTCGGCGCGTTGTGGCGCAGGATAAGGTTGAATGCCGTGCTCAGGTAAACCTGTTCCGGGCACAGTGCGCGCAGGCGCCCCTCCCTGACCAATGGCGCGGCGTAGTGTTCCGGCAGGAAGCCTAAGAAGCGGCCGGTGAGGATCAGGATGGCGACGGCTTCCACCTGTGAGGCCGAGGCGGACTGGCTGTCGTAGGTGACGAAGTTGGCTTTGTCGCGATGGATCGCGTACCGGTGGTTGACCACTTCGTATTGGCGCAGCACGTCTGGGGTGATGTCGCTCGCGTTGAACAGCGGGTGTCCTACGGCGCAGTAGGCGTGGGCTTTTTCTTCGTAGAGGGGGAAGTAGTCGAATTCTTCACGGCGCTGGTACACCGGCACGATACCGACGATCAGCCGCCCCTCCACCACGCCGCGTTCAACTTCGTCGAGTTGCGAGGCATGTAGGCGCAATCTAATTTTTGGCGATTCGCTGTGTAGTTTCCCTAACGCGGTAATTAGCGGCGAATTAACGTCGGAGACGGTGTTATCAATTACACCGACACTAAGGTCACCAATCAGCTCGTTTTGCGCCGAACTAAGCTTGTCGCGAAAACTGTCTACCGAGGTAAATAACTCGATGGACGCTTGATACACCAACTTGCCTTCTTCGGTCAGGCCGAACCCTTCGCGGCCCCGTGTGCACAGGCGCATGCCGATGCGAATTTCGAGGTCGGAGATCTGTTTGCTGATGGCCGCCAGGCCCACATTCAGCTCGTTTTGCGCGGCGCTGAAGCCACCGGCTTCGACCACGGCCATGAACACGCGCAGCAATTTGAAGTCCAGCCCGCTCAGTTGCAGGGGCGGTCGTGTACCGGGTTTGGGCGGTATGTTTCCAGAAGTGGAAAGTGGGGTTTCCATAATACGCGTTGACCTCAAGTGCCATATTCAACAGGCTTCAACCCAATCCTTGAACATAGCCAGGCGGCGATAATGAACATAAACATCCGCCTTTGGCAACCTTGAATACGGCGCGTCAGACGCTGGTTCAGTCTAGTTGAAATCTTCTTTTTACTGCCTCCGACTCTTCTAAAAACAAGCGTGAGGAATACCGATGTCCCAGCCCACCGATCGCCTTTGGGGCGCTCGTTTCAAGACCGGTCCGTCTGCTGCCTTGGCGGCGTTGTCCCGCTGCCCCGAGCGCTATTTCCGCCTGACGCCCTACGACCTGGCCGGCTCCCGTGCCCATGCCCGTGAATTGCAGCGCGCCGGTTTGCTGGATGAGTCGGAAACCCTGCGCACGCTGGAAGCCCTGGACCGTATCGGTGACGATTTCGCCGCCGGGCGCCTGCATCCAACCCTGGATGACGAGGACGTACACACCTTTATCGAACGCGTATTGACCGAGCGCCTGGGCGCCTTGGGCGGCAAGTTGCGCGCCGGGCGTTCGCGTAACGATCAGACCGCCAATGACCTGCGCCTTTTCCTGCGCGACCATGCGCGCACCATCACCACCGAGGTGTTGAGTTTGCAGCAGGCGTTGGTGGCGCAGGCCGAGCAACACATCGAAAGCATTTGCCCAGGGTTCACCCATTTGCAGCAGGCGCAACCGATTGTGTTTGCCCATCACTTGTTGGCCCACGCCCAGTCGATGTTGCGTGATGTGCAACGGTTGGTGGATTGGGATGCGCGTACGGCGTTGTCGCCGTTGGGTGCGGCGGCGATGGCCGGTTCTGCCATTGCACGCCAGCCGGAGCATTCGGCCAAGGAAATGGGCTACACCGGGCCGTGCGAAAACTCCATTGATGCTGTCGCCAGCCGTGACCATGTGGCGGAGTTTCTGTTTGTGGCGGGCATGCTCGGGGTGAATATTTCGCGGCTGTCGGAGGAGTTTTGCCTGTGGTCGTCGCGCCAGTTTCACTGGGTGGTGCTGGACGATGCCTACGCCACCGGCAGCTCGATCATGCCGCAGAAAAAGAACCCGGACATTGCCGAACTGGCGCGGGGCAAGGCTGGGCGTTTGATTGGCAACCTGACCGGGTTGATGTCGACGCTTAAATCCTTGCCGCTGTCGTACAACCGCGATTTGAGTGAAGACAAACACAGTGTGTTGGACAGCGTCGACACCTTGCTGCTGGTGCTGCCGGCGATGGCCGGGATGGTGGCGACCATGAAGGTGCAGGTCGAGGAGCTGCGCAGGCAAGCGCCGATGGGCTTCACCTTGGCGACCGAGGTGGCGGATTGGTTGGCCACCCGTGGCGTGCCATTTAAAGAGGCGCATGAGATTACCGGCGCGTTGGTGCAGGCCTGTGAGCAACAGGAGATTGAGTTGTGGGAAGCCTCGCCGGCGATGTTGGCGCAGGTGGATGCGCGGCTGCTGCCTGAAGTGCGTGAGTGCCTGACCCTGGAGGCCGCGATTGCGGCGCGCAGTGGCTGGGGTGGCACGGCGCCGG
Source organism: Pseudomonas sp. B19125 (assembly GCF_044218855.1). Lineage (NCBI taxonomy): Bacteria > Pseudomonadati > Pseudomonadota > Gammaproteobacteria > Pseudomonadales > Pseudomonadaceae > Pseudomonas > Pseudomonas sp. B19125. The sequence goes on along the minus strand of NZ_CP162589.1, from coordinate 1,913,863 downwards.
AGCGGGTTCGGGAGCAGATTGGGCGGTTGAAGCTGGCGTTGGCGGCTCAGCAAAAATGGGCTGAGAGTTACACCGGATTCCGAATCTGATCGTTCCCACGCTCTGCGTGGGAATGCCGCCCAGGACGCTCCGCGTCCCGTTGCATGGCTCCAATTCCGCGCAATGGTGACGCGGAGCGTCACGGGATGCATTCCCACGCAGAGCGTGGGAACGATCGTGCAACACCTATATTTTTTGGAGTAGCACCATGAACCAAACCCCGGCGGAGCGCTTGGAAGCCGAGCGCAAGTTGTCCGAGAACCAGTTCGATATTACCCAGTACGAGCATGTGCCGCGGCGGTATTACGGGCGGATGTTTTTTGCCACGTTGATCGTGATCGCCCTGGCCGCGCTGTTGCGCGCATTTGCCAATGGCCAGATCGAATGGTCCTACATCGGCCAGTTCCTCACGTCTGAGGCCATCCTCTGGGGGCTGGTGAATACCATTGTCATGTCGATTTTGGCGATGGCGCTGGGTGTGGTGATCGGGGTGATCACAGCGATCATGCGCATGTCGGCCAACCCGATCCTGCGTTATGTGGCCATCACTTACACCTGGCTGTTCCGCGGTACGCCGCTGATTTTGCAGCTGCTGCTGTGGTTCAACCTGGCGCTGATTTTCCCGGTGATCGCGATTCCCGGCGTGTTCAGCATCGACACCGTCGACCTGATGACGCCGTTCGTGGCCGCCCTGCTCGGCCTGAGCATCAACCAGGGCGCCTACACCGCCGAAGTGGTGCGTGCCGGTTTGCTCTCGGTCGACACCGGCCAGTACGAAGCCGCCAAGTCTATCGGTATGCCGAGCCTGCAAGCATTGCGTAGGGTGATTCTGCCGCAGGCCATGCGGGTGATCATTCCGCCTGTGGGCAACGAGTTCATCAGCATGGTGAAAATGACCAGCCTGGCCAGCGTGATCCAGTACTCGGAGCTGCTGCACAACGCGCAAAACATCTACTACGCCAACGCGCGGGTCATGGAGCTGCTGATTGTGGCCGGTATCTGGTACCTGGCGGTGGTGACTGTTCTTTCATTTGGTCAAAGCCGCCTCGAGCGTCGTTTTGCCCGCGGCGCCGGCAAGCGTTCGTAAGTTTGGGTTGAGGAGATTTGCCCCATGAGAAGCATCGTCAAGGCCGTCAACCTGAACAAGTATTACGACCAGTATCACGCGCTGCGCGACATCAATATCGAGGTCGAGCAAGGCGAAGTGATGTGCATCATCGGCCCGTCCGGCTCGGGTAAAAGTACGCTGCTGCGTTGCGTCAACCAGCTGGAAAAAATCGACAAGGGCGGCCTGTGGGTCGACGGTGAGTTGGTCGGTTACCGGGTGGTCGGCAACAAGCTGCATGAGATGAATGAATCGCAGATTGCCCGCCAGCGCCTGGCCACCGGCATGGTGTTTCAGCGCTTCAATTTGTTCCCGCATATGACCGTGTTGCAGAACATCATCGAAGGCCCGGTGCAGGTGCTCAAGCGCTCGCCCAAGGAAGCCATCGAAGACGCGCTGGAATTGCTGGCACGCGTGGGTCTGGCGGACAAGCGCAATGCATACCCGGTGGAATTGTCCGGCGGTCAGCAACAACGTGTGGCTATTGCTCGCGCCTTGGCGATGCGCCCCAAGTTGATGCTGTTTGACGAACCCACGTCAGCCCTCGACCCAGAGCTTGTGGGAGAAGTGCTGTCGGTGATGCGTGATTTGGCCACCACCGGCATGACCATGATCGTGGTCACCCATGAGTTGGGCTTCGCCCGCGAAGTCTCCAACCGCATGGTGTTTATGGATGCTGGCCAGATTGTGGAAGCCGGCAGCCCCGAAGAAATTCTAATAAGCCCACAAAACCCGCGTACCCAAAGCTTTATTTCTGCCGTTCGCACTTAACTAAAAAACTAACGAGAACGCCCCCATGAAAAAATTGTTTATCCCCACGTTGCTCGCAGGCCTGATGGCCTCCACCTGTGTATTGGCGGCATTGCCGGCAGCAATCAAGGAAAAAGGCGAGATCAGCGCGGCCATCGTGCCGAACTACCCGCCGATGGATTTCAAGGACACCGCCACCAATAAACTCACCGGCCTGGACTTTGACCTGGGCAATGCCCTGGCTGAGCGCCTGGGTGTGAAGATCAAATGGCAGGAAACCGGCTTCGAGCAGATGCTCAGCGGCCTGACCACCAAGCGCGTCGACATTGTGCTGTCGGGCATGAGCGACACCGCCGAACGCCAAAAGGCCGTGACCTTCATCGACTACTTCACCAGTGGCCCGCAGCTGTACACCCTGGCCAAGCGTGAAGACCTTCAGGCATTGACTGACCTGTGCGGTAAAAAAGTCGGCACCAGCCGCCGTACCACCTGGCCGTCGGAGATTGCCGCATGGAGCAAGGAAAACTGCGAAGCGGCCGGTAAGCCAGCCATTGTGGTGATCGGCACCGAAGGCTCGGCAGATGCGCGCGCGCAGTTGCAGCAGAACCGTCTGGATGCGGCGATGCAGGGCAGCGAGACCATTCCTTATCTGATGGCGCTGGACAAGGGTAAGTACAAGCCGGTGGGCCTGGCGATTTCCAAGCAGTTCACGGGGCTGGGGATTGAGAAGAGCAACACTGAGCTGGTGACGGCGATCAGTGAAGCGCTGCAGGGCATGGTGGATGATGGCACCTACGGCAAGATCCTCAAGAAGTGGGATCTGGAGCAGGGTGCGGTGGAAAAAATCTCCATCAATGCGGGCCAGTAAATACACGATCTAGAATGTGGGAGCTGGCTTGCCTGCGATAGCGGTGGGCCAGTAAGAAATATTCAAGCTGACCCACCGCTATCGCAGGCAAGCCAGCTCCCACATTAACTCTGTATTCACATTGGCTCTGTGTTCACTGTTGAGCTGTTTTCACCGTAGATCTGTGTTGTCTTGAAGCAATAACAAGGACGCTCGCCCCCACCGTGGCCACCTATTCCCTGGTAATTCGCCGCCTGATGATCTGCTCGGTGACCATCGTGGTCAGCCGCGCCATGACCAGCCCATTGCTGGCCTTGCTCTTGAGTACCCGACTGGGCCTCAACCAGCAGGACATCGGCCTGTTGATGGGCATTGCCGTGTTTATCGCCACGTTGCTGGGCCTGTATGGCGGCTACATCATCGACCGCCTGGAAAAGCGCAAGCTGCTGATCCTGGCCATGCTCTCCAGCTCCATCGGTTTTCTATTGCTGACGTTCGCCAGCAACCTCTATCTCACCACCCTGACCCTGGTCATTACCGAAGCCGCCTCGGCGCTGTTCCTGATCGGCTCCAAAGCCATCATCAGCGAGAACCTGCCGGTGGGTGATCGCGCCAAGGTGTTTTCCCTGCGTTACACCCTGACCAATGTTGGCTACGCCACTGGGCCGATGATCGGTGTAGTGATTGCCGGGCATATGCAACTGGCGCCGTTCTTGATCGCCAGCGCCATTGCGTTTGGCAGCCTGTTCCTGATGATCGGCATCCCACCGACCCAGCGCGATGACAGCCACAGACCCTTGAGCTTCCTCAGCACCCTGCGCACGTTGCGCAGCGACCGCACGCTGATCCTGTTCACCAGTGGCAGCCTGTTGAGCACCATTGTCCACGGGCGCTACACCCTGTATCTGTCGCAGTTTTTGCTGGTGGCCTACAAACCCGCCGAGGCGCTGAAGATTCTGTCGGCAGTGCTGGCCTGCAACGCCATCACCGTGATTGTGATGCAGTACCAGATTGGCCGGTTTCTCAAGCGCGAACAGTTGCGCTACTGGATCGTGCTGGGCACGTTGCTGTTCATTGCCGGGCTGGTCGGTTTCAGCCAGGCTCACAGTCTGCTCACGTGGTGCCTGGCAATGTTCGTGTTTACCTTGGGCGAGATGATCATTTACCCGTCGGAATTCCTGTTTATCGACACCATCGCCCCCGACGCATTGCGCGGCAGTTATTACGGCGCACAAAACCTGGCGGCGTTTGGCGGAGCGATGAGCCCGGTTATTTGCGGCTATTTGCTGATCAACGCTGCGCCGACCAGCATGTTCTATGCGTTGGGCGCATTGACTGCGATGGGCGGCACTTTGTGTTTCTTGAGCGGCCGCCGTGTAGCTGGCACACCGCTTATCTAAGGTGGGAGCTGGCAAGCCAGCTCCCTCATTTTGCTCTCCGTAATCTCTGGTATTTGCGTAGTATCCAGCTATTCATCTCACGGACCCGAGCCCCATGAAATTCGACACGGCCTACAGCCTGAGTCTCGACGACAAGCTGTCGATCTACGACGTTCGAGACCTGAATTTCGACGAAACCGCCGACTTCGACTCCGATAAGGACAGCTTCCTGTGCCCCAACGATGAATGCCGCGCAGCATTCGAAACGGGCAATACGCTGAGCACGTTCAACGCGAAAAACGTCAATTATCAGCGCACGCCCCACTTCAAGAACAAGACCAGCACCCGGCATATCGACGGCTGTCGCTATGCCAGCACGCATAAGACGGCAACCGGTGAAAGTGACGACGAGCGCGAAGACAATTTCCCATCGGAATTTGTACTGACCCGGCGTCAGTACCCGCGCAACACTGCGCTTGTCGGCAGCGAGGGAAGCGTCCCACAAGATTCAGCGAAGGCGCCTTCGACAAGTACCCGCTCATCCCGCGTCACCAGTGACACAACCCCAGACAAAACCAGCGTCTTCGCACACCCGGTCGAGTGCTATGTGTCCAATATCGACGACAAGGACAAGCTCAAGTCCATGCCGCTGAAGGTTGGCGAACACTCCGCGAATTACTGGACGTTTTTCAAGAAAATCGAATACCTGCAAGACAACAAAGGCCTGATTTACTGGGGCAAGATCAAAGCGATCAAGGATTACACCAGCAGCTTTCGCATCGACTTCGAAAAAAAGGTGTGGCTCGACAAAAAGCCTTATTCAGTGAATGTCTACCTGAGCAAAAAACTCATCGAGAACTACCGCAAGCGCACGGCGTTCCTGGAGCAGATCAAGGCGGCAGCGAGTAGCGAACGGGCCTTGTATTGCTTCTTTTACGGCGTGACGCCGGAGCTCAAACAGGTGCCGAGCAAGAAGAACCCCGAGCAGACATTCGGGGTGTTCAGCGCCAATATCGAGAACCTGGACCACTTGATCATTCGTGAGGCACCGGGAATGCAGGAGCATTAGGCAAGGGCGCGTGATCGCTGAGCTTGCCGGTATTGTTCGCGTGCAGCTCGGGCGGTGGCCGCGTCTATCCCGCCAAATGCTGTCAGCCAGTGAATCAGCATTTCTTCCTCTGGCCAACCATAGCCCTTTATCCCGGGAATGGTTCTGGGTGTACGATTGATGGCTTCGTCATAGCGTCTCGCACTCCACGGCTGCTTCACAAAGTCGAAACCTTCAGCGTCCCATTTAAACACGCGCAGGATTTCATTGATTTGGCCCTGGCTGCTGCGGTCGCTGCGCTGGTACAAGCAATAAGTGCTCCCCAAGCCGCTCAGCAGCGGATCACAAACGGACGGCGAGAGTATGTCCAGCACGCCACACTTCAGCGCTACATTCATCACGCCATCGATCCAGCGATGGGCAAATGTCTTCACAAAACCCGCGTCATCGGCCTTTTTCATATCGAAGAACAGCATGCTATAGCGCGTCTTCAAATGCGTCGCCACCAGCACATGCTTACGCTTAACTATTGCCGCATGGACCAGCCACTGGTTAGGGTCTGTGTGCAGCGCAAGACCCTCGGCGCTCGGTATCGGTGGTTTTTCAACTGGGGTAATTTTCTTACCCTTGTGAATACGGCTGAAAAAGTCGCTGCCGGCTTGTGAGCAATTAAATGTCAGCACACTGTGTTCCTGCGCAAAGTGATCAACGCCAAGTGTGCCCTATTTACTCGCCGGGCAATTGCTCCTCAACCCACTCAAGTTCATAAGGCTGCCTGACGGCATAGCTGATGGCATCAAGCGTTTCTTCGCTGAGTATTGCCAACTCGGCGTCGGTCAACAGGTCATGGTGCACCATCAATGCCAAGCACGGATAGGTTGATGAGCGACTGTAATAGTCGAACATATCGGCCATATCCTTGTTGCGGGCATGAATCACGCCATACAGCATTCCGTACCGGGCGTGAGCGGACAAGGCACCGTGCTCACTGATAGTCCTGGCATCCGCCAGGACACCGAGGCAAAACCGATCAAGGGCCAATGCCCTCAAGCCTTTGAATTTCTTCCAATCACTTTCGGAAATAGACATAGCGTCGTTCTCTCGTCAGCTCAATCGGTCCGCAGATCTTGCTATCGGCGTGCGAGCTTTGCAACGTCCACTGTCCTTCTGGATAGGGCAAGTGAACCCCCGATAAAAAATCCAGTTGATGAACGGCGCAAACAACTGTACAAAAACACAGTATAGTTTGCCTTCCCCCGTCGAACCTGGAGAAACCCCATGTCCTCTCTGGCAATGAGCTCTTTCGTAGAACAGCAGATCGTCCTGCACCAATTCACCGCCAAACACAGCGCACAGGCCCGTGTGATGCTGGGCTGGAGCCGTGAAGACCTGGCCCGCCAGGCCGGGCTGGCGGTGGAGGTGGTTCAGCGTTTTGAAAGCCTGGGTGAGGTGGAGGATGAAGCTCGGTTAGCCCTCGCGTTCCGGCTGGAGGCTGAAGGCCTGGTGTTTTTTCCAGGGTTTGCCCCGGGCTGGGGGATGAGCGCACGCAAGTTTGCAGCCGCCCCTGCCGAGCTCGCGGCACCTGGCCTCATCTCGCGGTTGATGGGCTCAGCAGCGGCATCAAATGACTCACCAACGCCTCAGCCGAATGGTGCGTAGAGTCCAACCGAAGCACCGGGCAGGTCAGCGGTTTCAACCAGCTTTCATGCCGACGCAGGCTGCGTAGGCTGTGGTTGCCGCCGTCGTAACGGGCGGCCCAGGCCAGGAATGCGATGCTGTTGGCGTGGCGGCTGCCGCCCTCCAGGATCTGTTCGCCGTAGCGTTGCACTTCGCGCAGTTGCAAGCGGTGCAGGCGCACATGTGGGTCCAACCGCAGGAAGACTACATGGGTGAACTGCGGGATCATCGCATCGCCCCAACCGCACAGTGAGCCGGACAGTACCCAGCCCTCAAGGCCGGCACTCTGTTCCTGCAACAGGCGGATGCGTTCATCCTTGGGCCGGGCGACCGTGAAAGGCTCTGACGTTTGTTGCCAGTAGAAATAGTCAGAGTCGAAATAGGCGACGCCCAAGCGTTTGGCCAAAGCCTGGCCCAAGGTCGAGGTACCGGCACCTGCAGCGCCGATAATGTGTATTTTGTAGGCCATGCTTGCTCTCCATGGCTTTGAGTGTAATACGCGAGATTTGCAGCACGCAGCGCGTCATTTAAAGCTCGGGTTTTACACCGGCTTGGGCCGCCTGCTCGTACCCATAAGCCACTGCCAGCAAGGTGGGTTCCGACCAGCGAGTACCGAAGAAGTAGGCACTGGTAGGCAGGCCGTCCTCACTCGTCCCAGAAGGTACGGTGACCCCTGGGTAACCTGCTGCGGCAACCCCGAAGTAACTGTTGGTATCGTAGTCCGACACTATGGCATGCAGGTTTTTCTCCTTGATCGGGTCATCCACGCTGCTGCGAAAATCCTGGATAAGCGCGTCCCACAGCGTTTTGCGTTGCTGCGGTGTGAGAGTGGCTGCGTTGACCTTCTTGAGTACAGATTGGTGATCCGTCTCAGTACCATCACGGGTTTCATTGAATGTTATCAACTCGGCCAATGATGTGACCGGCAGGCCCGGACGCTTGGCCAAGTAGGCATTCAGTTCTTCCCTTACATCCGAGAGCAACAGTTCGTCGTAGCGTGAAGCATCTGCCAGCCGCAGGTTGATCGGTAACAACGTAGCGCCTTGCTCACGAAGTACTTGCAGTGTCTTGCTAAATTGCGGGCTGTTGTCCACCGGCAAACTTTCACCGTTGAACGTAAAGGTCGCGGGATAACCGATACGCTTGCCCTTCAAGGCGCCTGGCACCAGCAGTTTGGTGTAGTCGATGCCTTGAGGGGCGCCCAGGCTTTCGGGATCGCCAGGGTCACTGCCGGACATGGCATTGAGCATCAACGCAACGTCATACACCGAGCGAGCCATGGGGCCGGGTGTGTCTTGTCGGCGGCTGGCGGGAATAATCCCGTTGCGATCCAACAAGCCAACGCTGGGTTTGAGCCCCACCACACCATTGAGCGCCGCCGGTACGATGATCGAACCATTGGTTTCTGCACCGACCGCCAGGGGTGCCAGCCCGGCCGCTATCGCTGCGGCAGACCCCGAACTGGAGCCACCGACGTCGGCACCCGCACGGTGAGGGTTAAGGGTTTGCCCTCCCCGGCTACTCCAGCCATCGGGGCCACCGCGAAAGCCAGCCAGTTCGCTCATGTTGGTTTTACCCAGGATCACCACCCCTTGCTGGATGAGGTAATCGACAAGAGCAGCATTCTTGCCGGCAGCCGCCCCCACAAGACCAAACGCACCTGCACTGGTTTGCATGCCAGTCGTTTCGATGGTGTCCTTGAGCAAAATGGGTACGCCATGCAACGGGCCACGCACCTTGCCACTGGCGCGTTCACGGTCCAGTTCGCGCGCGACCTCGAGTGCCTCAGGGTTGAGTTCGATGACGGAGCACAGTTGAGGGTCCAGCGTGCGGATACGCTCTTGCAGGAAGTTCACCAGATCAACCGCCGTAAGCCCGTGCGGCCGAGCCATTTGTTCGCCCAGCTCGCGAACGCTTGCGTATGCAGTCTCTGGCGCCACGGGCTTTGCAGCCATTGGTGTTTCTACTACAGGCGAGGTCTGCGCCGGCAAGGTTTGCGCAGCCTGGCGGATCATCGAATAGATGCCGTAAGCAACCGTCATAAAGGTCTCTCCTGAGTTCAGAATTCATGCGGGATCAAGTCCGCCATTCTAAAAACCCCAGGTGTTAAAGACCCTCAGGCAGTCTCTGCTCACATCGTAGGAGGGTTCAGCACTTCCTGTAGTTGTTACGAGTTCTTTGACGCGCAGGCGCTGACCTGGCGATAGGCATGCAACAACAGCGGCAATGCATCACGCGACCATTGTGCGCCGTAAAACCACAGTTTCGCCCCATCTCCCAACGGTTCGCAAAGCGACGGATAGCCGCTGATGCAGGCACGATGAAACGCGACGCTCTCGCTGCCAGAAACCAGCGCATCCAGGCGATGCGCGGTCATGAGGTCGTCGATTTCATTGCTTTGCAGGGAAAATTGCAGGCTGCTGTCTTCACGACGCGCGTCCACTGGCACCAAGTGCGCACCGGCCTGGCGCAGAAGGTCGAAGGCTGCACACAAGGCTTCGCTGTGTTCGACGGCCTCGCGATGACCGCCTTGCACATAGCGGTCAGCGAACCCGATACGCCAACCCGATAGCATCTGTGAAGCGGTGAAGCTGGTGTTGTTCAGTACCAGGGGGACTTCCACCATGACCGGCCCAGTAGGGTCGATACCGCTTAAAGCTGCGAGTGATAACGCGGGATCCCGCGCAGGTCTTGCCGGTAGGGCCGGCGCGTTGTAGCCAGGAATGGGCGCCGCGCCAACCACTTGCGCCGCGCCGAAGACGATACCTGCGCGGCTCAGATTCTCGGGTTTAGCATGAACGGACTCGGCCGCGGGCTCCACGCTGCCCGCCTCCTCCGTCACAGGCAAGGAAAGCCCTGGGCGACACGGCATCCCTGATCGCCAATGCTCCCTACAGTTTTTTTCCATCAAAACCCGACCTCCGACAATTGATTGCGCGGGATCATCGCACTCTCATCTGGCGTTTGTCGCAGTCCTGAAACACCCTGAAAATCCTTTTTCCAGGCGGCAACGTTTCAACCCGCTGCGTGTTCTTTTACACCTTGAGTTTCCACCTCCAGCCACCACGCATGCCCGCGCTCCGGCTGGCTAAGGCTGAACGCCTGCCCCATCGCCGGCGTGGTAATCGCCACGTTGCGCTCCCAGGCCAGGGCCATGATGCGATCGAACGGTTCGTGCCAGGCGTGGAAGGCCAGGTCGAAAGTGCCGTTGTGGATCGGTAGCAGCCAACGGCCTTTGAGGTCGATGTGTGCTTGCAGGGTTTGCTCAGGCTGCATATGCACATGGGGCCAGTCGACGTTGTAAGCACCTGTTTCCATCAGCGTCAGATCAAACGGGCCGTATTGTTCGCCGATGCGTGTGAAGCCGTCGAAATAACCGGTGTCGCCGCTGAAAAAGATCCGCCGCGCGCCGTCGATCATCACCCAGGAACACCACAAGGTCTGGTTGCCATCAAACAGGCCACGCCCGGAAAAATGCTGGGCCGGAGTTGCGATAAACCGGATGCCCTCGACTTCGGTACCTGCCCACCAATCCAGTTGCCGGACTTTGCTGGCATCCACACCCCACTTGACCAGCGTGTCGCCCACGCCCAGCGGCGCAAGAAAATAGCGGGTCTTGTCGGCCAGTTGGATCACCGCGTTGCGGTCAAGATGGTCGTAGTGATTGTGGGAAAGAATCACCGCTTCCAGAGGTGGTAACTCTTGAAGGCTGATCGGCGGCTGATGAAAGCGCTTTGGCCCAGCCCAACTGAAAGGCGAGGCACGTTCGGCAAATACCGGGTCAGTGACCCAGAACTTGCCGCGCATTTTCAGCAGCACAGTGGAATGCCCCAGGCGAAACACACTGTGATCGGGTGCTGCCAACAACTGCTCACGCGTCAGCGGTTGCACCGGGATCTTGCCTACCGGGCGTGTGCTGCGTGGTTTGTTGAACAGCATGTTCCAGAAAATGCGCAAGGTTTTGCCAAAACCACCGTGCTGCACTGGAGCATCGTTGCTGAATTGCCCTGGCGCTTGCTCGGCGGTCTTTGGCGCAGCCGGCGCGGGGTCGAGACGGGTTGAAATCGTGGCCATTGCAGAGTGACTCCGGGGTCGGCTCATAAAAGACACTGCGAAGACTAACTACACTGCACAGTGTAGTTTCTAGATTGCAACAAAACCCTGAGCAAGTAAACTACCGAGTGTAATTTCCTTTTAGAGCCTTAGAGCCGACCATGACTGCACCTCTGCGCCTCACCGATCGTAAACGCGAAGCCATTGTGGCAGCCGCTATTACCGAGTTCCGCGCGAATGGGTTCGAGGTCACCAGCATGGACAAAATCGCCGCCACCGCCGGCGTTTCCAAGCGCACGGTGTACAACCACTTCCCCAGCAAGGAAGAGTTGTTTGCCGAAATCCTCCACCAGTTGTGGGCCAGCAGCGTTGCCCAACTGGACGTGAGCTACGCCAGCGACCGCCCGCTGCGCGAGCAATTGCGCGGGCTACTGGAGGCCAAGATGCTGATGATGTCGGACGCCAACTTCCTCGACCTGGCCCGTGTCGCGATTGCCGCCACCATCCATTCGCCGGAACGCGCACAAGACATGGTCAACCGCCTGAGCAAGCGCGAAGAAGGCTTCACCCAGTGGGTGCGCGCCGCGCAGGAAGACGGCCGGCTGTCCTGCACCGACCCCGCCTTCGCCGCCCACCAGATACAAAGCCTGCTCAAGGCATTCGCGTTCTGGCCGCAGATCACCCTGGGCCAACCTGTGCTCGACGCCGCCTGCCAGGCCAGCGTGATCGAGTCAGCCATCGACCTGTTCCTGGCCGGTTACGAAGTGCGCACACCAAGGCCGCAGTAAACCCTGTTACAGACGCGACATTCCAGGTCGCTTTTGGCGTATTCCCACGCTGTGCTGCGCAAATGGCCTGGAAGGACACTGATTATTCCCACGCGAATAACTGACAATATTCACCGTTAATATCCGATCAACGGTTCTACCCGCTGACGCACGTTGTCGTACCCGCAAAACAGAGCTGACCCGGAACACTATGGAAAACAGACGAGGCAAAGGGCTTTCATTTGCCAGACGTATCTACAAGCCAAGGATCATCGGCCTGGGTATCGGTTGTATCAGTGTGGCCGGCGCCCTTTACCCCCTGGCGATGCCGGGCTGGGTGTGGGCGTTCCTGCTGTTCAATGGCTATGCCTGGGCGCATGTGGCGTATCAACTCTCGACCCGTTCGCAGTTTCCCTATCAGGCTGAACAGCGCAACCTGCTCTATGACTCGTTGTTCGGTGGTTTCTGGGCCGCCGCCACCCAGTTCACGCCCCTGACGGCCGTGACCGTGCTGTCGATGATGACCATGAACAATGTCGCGGCCGGCGGCAAACGCCTGTTTCTGCGCGGGCTGCTGGCGCAAGCGGCAGGTACCGCGGTGGCGTGGGGTTTGTTCGGGGTCAAGTTCAACCCCAATGTCAGCCTCAGCCAGGTCTACACCTGCCTGCCGATGCTGACGCTCTACCCGATGGCCATCGGTATGGTCTGCTACCAACTGGCGATCAAGCTCTCGGAACACAAACGCGCCCTCAGCGCCCTGAGCCGTATCGACAGCCTCACCGGCCTGCTCAACCATGGCTCGTGGAAAGACCTGTTGAACCTCAAGTTCCATAAGTGCCAGCAGCAAAGCAGCCACGCCACTATCGCGCTGATCGACATCGACCACTTCAAGCAGATCAATGACACCTACGGCCATATCGTCGGTGATGCGGTGTTGCGCCAACTCAGCCAAGAGTTGCGCCTGCACCTGCGGGAAAACGACTTGGCCGGCCGCTATGGCGGCGATGAGTTCTGTGTGATTTTGCCGCAAATGCCGCTGGAAGAAGCCGCAAAAGTCATGGAACGCATGCGCGAAACATTCGGCAACTATCGTAATGCCCAGATCCCGGAGTTGCGCGTGAGCCTGAGCATTGGCCTGGCCGACTTCCAGCCACTGTTCAGCGATGCCGCGATGTGGCTCAACGCGGCGGACCGTGCACTGTACACAGCCAAGGAAACCGGGCGTAACCGGGTTAATGTCAGCGATTACGTGGTCGCCCATTCCGCTTGAGTTGTCCGATAACACCTCGTCTGAATCTTCCGCCCGCGCCTCGCAGCGATAGCATAATGCCGCCACTGGTCGCCTGCCCAAAAATGGTCCTGCCCTAACGGCGAACTTCTTGGCAGGCTGATCACTCTGAACCCCTTGTTCCGCCCCCTCTGTCAGCACCAGGAAGCTGACAATGAGCAAGTCAACCGTAAGGCCCAGGGCCATACGGGGTCAGGCGCCTATTCATGGATACCTCTGACGCGTGCTTCCCCGAGCTCTCGAACATGCTATTTAACGCCCATAAAAAAACCATCAGTACCCTGCAATACACCAATGCCCAGCAGGCCAGCCTTCTCGACGCGATTGAGCGCTCCATGGCCGTTATCGAGTTTGACCTGCAAGGCAGCGTGCTGCGTGCCAATGACAACTTCCTCAAGACCATGGGCTACCGCGCCGAGCAGATCCTGGGCCAGTCACACCGGATGTTCTGCACACCCGCGTTCGCCCGCAGCGCCGAGTACAACCAGTTGTGGACGCACTTGCGCAATGGCCAATTCCAGTCCGGCACCTTTGAGCGGCTGGCCGGCAATGGCCAGTCAGTATGGTTGGAAGCGAGCTATAACCCGGTGCGCGATGACACGGGCCAAGTGATCAAAGTGGTGAAGTACGCCATGGATGTCACCCCGCGCCTGCAGGCCGAAAGCGAAGCCAACGCCAAGCTGGGCGCCATCGACCGTGCCATGGCAGTGATCGAATTCAACCTCGACGGCACCATCATCACCGCCAATGACAATTTTCTGCAGCGCATGGGCTACAGCCTGGCGCAGATCCAGGGCAAACATCACCGCATGTTCTGCACACCGGAGCTGGCCAACAGCGCGGCGTATACCGAGTTCTGGAAACGCTTGAACCAGGGCGAACTGTTCAACGGCCAGTTCGAGCGCGTTGATAAACACGGCCAGACCCTGTGGCTCGAAGCCAACTACAACCCGGTGTACGACGCCAGCGGGCGCCTGTGCAAAGTGGTCAAGTTCGCCTCTGACGTCACCGCCAGGGTGCAACAGCACGCAGCCGACGCCGCCAGCGCGGCCCAGGCTTACCATATTTCCCTGAATACCCGGGATGTGGCCGAAAAAGGCGCCGACGTGATTCAGCAAACCGCCAGCGGCATGCGCGAAATCGCTGCAGACATCGACACCTCCTCGCAACTGATCGCCAAGCTGGGTGAGCGTTCGCAGCAGATCACCGCCATCGTCAACACCATTCGCGGGATCGCCGACCAGACCAACCTGCTGGCCCTCAACGCCGCCATCGAGGCGGCACGCGCGGGTGAGCAAGGCCGTGGTTTTGCCGTGGTGGCTGACGAAGTGCGGCAACTGGCAGCCCGCACCAGCGGCTCGACGGCGGAAATCTCCAGCATGATCGCGATGATCCAGGACGAGACCCGCCAAGCCATCGAGAGCATGGACAGCACCCGCGACCGCGCGGCGCTGGGGGTCGACCTGGCCAACCGCGCAGGCACGGTGATCCTGCAGATTCGCGAAGGCACCACCGAGGCGGTGCAAGCGGTGAGCGCGTTCGCCAACGAGCGCGGCAACACCTGACCGGTTCTTCATGTGTGTGTGTCGGGGGGCGCGGTCTATAGTGCTAGCTTGTCTTAACGCTTAGGATTCGAGCCCGCCATGACCCCCGACAAGCCAGACGCCGTACCTGTCGATCACCTGCGCTTCCACCGCGGCCACGCCCATCTGGCGCCGACCTTTGGCAACGACACCTTTGCCCTCAAGGCCGAAGCCTTCGCACGCTTCTTTGGCACGCCGACCTTTCTCGGCGCGCAAACCGCGATCGTGGTGGTGTGGGTGGTGCTGAACATCACCGGCGTCACGCATTTTGACGTGTACCCGTTCATCCTGCTCAACCTGGCGTTCAGCCTGCAGTCGGCTTACGCCGCGCCGCTGATCCTGCTGGCCCAGACACGCCAGGCCGCCCGCGACAAAGCCCAGTCCGACGCCGATGCGCAACACCGCGAAGCCCTGGCCATTGCCAATACCGAACGCCAGGCCCAGGCCGCGCAAACCACCAAACAGTTACTGGAGTTGCTGGAGCAGAACACCCGGCTGACGGAAATGACCAAGCAACTGACCGAGCGTATCGAGACGTTGACGTGCGAAATGCATGAGCAGTTTGTGCGAAAACCCTGAGACGTTTACCCAGAGGAACTCTCCTGGGGCTGGCAAGCGGGCTTGTTGTGGCGAGCGGGCTTGCCCCGCGTTGGGCTGCGCAGCAGCCCCAGTAAAGTCGATGCGGTACTTAAAGCAAAAACCGCGGCGTCTGGTTTTGGGGCCGCTGCGCGCCCCAACGCGGGGCAAGCCCGCTCGCCACAACAAGCCCGTTCGCCACAATGCTCAAGGCAGCCGAATATGCCGCCCCAACTCATCAAACAAGGTCACCACCGAGCGCAGTGCCCGGCAGTCCGGGCGTGTCAGCAGCCATAGCGCCGTATCACGCCCCGCCAGCGCGGGGCCGAGTGGTTGCAAACCGTCCTCCAACAGAAAGTCCGGCAGCGCCGCCACGCCCAGCCCTGCGCGTACCAGTTCGGCCACGGATAACATGCTGTTACAGCGATAACTGGGACGCACACCCGGCAAGTGTTCACGCCGCCAGGCTACGGTGGAGTGATCGGGCAAGAAGTCATCCGGCGCGATCCACGCCAGCTCGGCCAACTCACGCCCCTGGTTTTGGCGGGCATAACCCGCGCTCGCGCACACCTGATAGGCCACGGTGCCCAGTCGGCGGCCAACCAGATGCTCCGGCGGCGTCTTGGTCAGGCGCAGCGCAATGTCCGCGTCGCGGCGGCTGAGGTTGGCAAAATCATTGGACGTGCTCAACTCCAGGATCAACGCCGGGTAGGCCGGCATGAACTGCGCCAGCGCCGGTAGCAGCAACCCCTGTAGCACCGAGTCGGTGCAGGTCAGGCGCACGGTGCCGCTGATTACTTCACCACCCTGCTCCACCCCGATGCGCGCCGCTTCCAGCGCTTGCTCGGCCTGTTCGGCCTGCTGCGCCAGGTGGCTGGCCAAACTGGTGGGCAGGTAGCCGGCACGGCTTTTTTCGAACAGGGTCTGGCCCAGGGCCGTCTCCAGCCGTCGCACGGCACGGAACACCGTGGACACATCCACCCGCAGCAGCGCCGCCGCCCGCGCCAAGGTGCCGCCACGCACCAGCGCGAGAATCAGCGACAGGTCCGGGTAATCGAGCTGATAGTGCGTGGCTGCATGGAGCATGTGGGCAAACGCCAATTTTGATTGCGTGAGCGCCAATCTATAGTGCGCCTCAGGACACCACAAGCCATGGGAAGTACACAATGAAAACCACCCCTCTGCACCTCGCCCTGATCGGTGAT
This sequence comes from Pseudomonas sp. B19125, assembly GCF_044218855.1. Lineage (NCBI taxonomy): Bacteria > Pseudomonadati > Pseudomonadota > Gammaproteobacteria > Pseudomonadales > Pseudomonadaceae > Pseudomonas > Pseudomonas sp. B19125. The sequence goes on along the minus strand of NZ_CP162589.1, from coordinate 1,897,546 downwards.
TACAACCCCGACGTAACGGCCCACCAGGCCATCCCCGTGGCGCTGCAACAGGCTGCCGACGCCTTGGGCCTGAACGTGCAGTTGCACTGGCTGGAGACCGACTCGATCACCCCGGCCACCGAACTGCATGCTTTCGACGGCTTCTGGTGCGTGCCCGCCAGCCCCTACCGTGATGTCGACGGCGCACTGCGGGCGATTCGTTTTGCCCGCGAGCAAAAACGCCCATTCCTGGGCACCTGCGGTGGTTTTCAACACGCGGTCATTGAATATGCCCGCAACGTACTGGGCTGGGCGGATGCGGAGCATGGCGAACTGGCGCCCGAGGCCAGGCGCGCGGTTATCACGCCGCTTGCGTGTTCCTTGGTCGAAGCCACCGGCAGCATCCGCCTGGCGCCCTACACGCGTATCGCCGAGGCTTACGCCAGCCTGGAAACGGAGGAAGGCTACCGTTGCAGCTACGGCATCAACCCCGAGTTCGCCCAGGCATTACTCGAGGGCGACCTGATCCCCAGCGGCCACGATTCGGCGGGCGATCTGCGTGCCGTCGAACTGCTGGGCCATCCGTTTTTCGTCGCCACCCTGTTTCAGCCCGAACGCGCGGCACTTAAAGGAATTACGCCGCCACTGGCGGTTGCCCTGCTCAAAGCCTGCCAGGCGCAATCGGTATGATCGCCACCACACACGCCCCGCCCTATTACGCCGTGATTTTCAGCTCGTTGCGTACCGAAGGCGATCAAGGTTATAGCCAGGCCGCCAACCGTATGTTGGAACTGGCGCGCGAACAACCGGGGTTTCTGGGTGTTGAGTCGGCGCGGGAAGACGGCTTGGGCATCACCGTTTCCTACTGGGAAAGCGAAGCAGCGATTTTGGCCTGGAAGCAACAAACCGAACACAGCCAAGTGCGCGAGCAAGGCCGCGCCAATTGGTATTCGACGTTTCACACCCGCGTGTGCAAGGTGGAGCGGGCTTACAGCTTCGAGCGTTGAAACACAGCCTCAAGCCCCCTGCAAAAACCTGTGGGAGCTGGCTTGCCTGCGATAGCATCAACTCTGTGTGCCTGATACACCAAGGTGTCTGCATCGCAGGCAAGCCAGCTCCCACAATTAGACCGAAGTGTCTCAGGACAATGGTGATCGAGCAGGAGGCCGCCTTAGCGAGCAAGCCCCACAGGTTGCTCTCCACTTGCCTGGACCTGACTCACCAAACTGCGCAACGCACTGATCTGCGGGATCTCCACCCGGCGCATATACACGCGCAACGGCTCGGTGATGTTGATACGGTCATCGATATTCTGGTCCAGCAGCAACTGCAGGCGTTCGCGCGACAGGGTCATGGTGTGGTCGGCGGCCGGCAGCCAGACAAATTCGGCAGTGGGGATGATGCCGTCATCGGCCACGTCCATGCCGAAGGCGTCTTCGCTGAAACGCACGATGTAGTAGCCGGTTTTACGGTTCAGGCCGACAAAACCCTGGAGTTGGTCGGCGGCCTGGCAGATAAGCTCGGAAGTGATGCGCATGGTAAACCTCACTGAAAAGTCCCACAGGGACTGGAAAGATGGTTTACACGCGTGGCAGAAATTACTGCCCTCTAACGGGGCAGCTTTGGCCAAGAATACTGCAACACAGCACAAAAAAACCCACAAAAATGCCTCGTGAGTACCTTAATGTCGGTTTGGTGATAGCGCCTTTCGCAATCAATTGTTAAAAAGGACGCCTTCTCAAAGTTACCTCCACGAAAGGACTTCGCATATGCCTGTCACGTTTACCAAGAGCGCCCTGCTGCTCGCTCTGATGCTCGGCCTTGGTCAGGCACAGGCTGCCGACCCGATCAGCCCGGCTGAATTGGCGACAAACGAAGGCATTCCGTACCCGGCTGTCATTGCTCACCGTGGCGCATCCTACGACGCCCCCGAATCCACCGCGGCGTCCTACAAGCTCGCCCGCGACCTGGGTGCCGACTACCTGGAAATGGACCTGCAGCGCAGTAAAGACGGCGTACTGTTCGCCCTGCACGACAACAACCTGCAACGCACCACCGACGTGGCCACCAAGTTCCCCGAGCGCAAAGACGCTCCGGCCAACGAGTTCACCTGGGCCGAACTGCGCACCCTGGACGCCGGCAGCTGGTTCAACGCCGCTTACCCGGACCGTGCCCGCCCGGCGTTTGTTGGCCTGAAAATCCAGAGCCTGGACGAGATCATCAAGATCGCCGAAGGCAACCCGCAGCACAAACCAGGCCTGTACATCGAGACCAAGGAGCCCAAGCAGTTCCCGGGCATCGAAGCCGACCTGAAAAACAAGCTGCTGGATAAAGGCTGGTTGAGCTCCGCCGGTTCCAAGCTGGGCAAGAGCAACACCGGCGTGGGCCAGGGCAAAGGCCGCGTGGTGCTGCAGACGTTTGAAAAAGACAGCTTGAAAGAGCTGCAGAAAGAAATGCCCAACACCCCGAAAATCCTGCTGTTGTGGGTTGGCCCAGGCAGCATCGAGCCTAAATCGGCACAAACCTTCGCTGAGTCCGGCGAAACCACCAAGGCCGCCTACTACGCCAAGCAAGAGCCAAAAGACGCCGCCGAGTTCGAAAAGTGGGTGGACGAAGCCAAGAGCCTCGGCGCCATCGGCACCGGCCCTTCGGCCGAGCTGACCAACCACGGCGACCAGAGCTACACCGACCTGGTGAAGCCTGAGATGAACAAGCTGACCCACGACAAAGGCCTGCTGGTGCACGTCTACACCGTCGATGAGCCCGTGGACTTCGAAAAAGTCATGAAAGCCGGCGTTGACGGCATCTTCACCAACCGCGCCGCCGAACTGCTGAAGTTCTACAAGCGCTGGCCTTCGTCGAGCGTGCAGGACCTGCTCAAGGACAACGGCTACTGAGTAATTGGTGGGTGTCATTGCGCCATTAAGGATGAATTAAGTTGCGCTGGTTAATCTGGCGCCACTTAAACAGCTCACCGAAGAAGGACACACACCATGAAAACCCTGACCGCCCTGTTCGCCGCTACCGCCTTGACCCTGACTGCCGGGTTGGCCCAGGCGGATGTTCGCCCGGACCACATTGAAGGTTTGCTCAAGTCCGGCGCCGTGATGCCGTTCGAAAAACTCAACGCCGCCGCCGTGGCCAAACACGCCGGTGCCAGCATCACTGACACCGAGCTGGACCACAAAAATGGTGTACTGGTCTACGAAGTTGACCTCACCGACACCGCCGGCAAACGGTTTGAAGTGAAGCTCGACGCCAAGACCGGCGCCGTGCTGGAAGACAAACTGGACACCTGAGTCATCGTTTAAAAAAACCGCGCCACGTTTAAAGTGGCGCGGTTTTTTTATGCCTGCTCGCCAGCCATCACGGAGGGTTGATCAAATTACACCGACAAAGCGCAGGCCTGCGCCTGGAAACCCGCTGAGCGAGTTTTCAAACTGTCACAAAATCGTCATCCCGCCTTGCAATGATTCGCCCACGCGAACCTGTGAAACGTCCTACAGGCGCTTTCTCTGCGAGCCTCCATGAACCACAGCATCGACCACAGCCACCAGGATCCCGATCTGTTTGGCTTGCTTTACGGTTTTCGTTTTCGGCCCGGTGAAAAGGGCGAGCAAATTGATTCAGCGACCGCGCTGGCCGCGCTAAAAGCGCCGCAAGACCCGGAAGAATTCCTGTGGCTGCACCTGAACCTGGCCCACGCCGCCTGCGAGCGCTGGATGCAGGCCAACCTGTCATTGCCCGACGAGTTTTTCGAAGCCCTGCACGAAGGCTCGCGCTCCACGCGTATCGAACACGTCGACTCGGCCTTGCTCGCAGTGGTCAACGACGTGGTGTTCAACTTCAGCAGCATGGTTTCGTCGGATATCTCCACGCTGTGGGTCTGCGCCCGCAGCCGTTTGCTGGTGAGTGCACGCCTGCAACCGCTGCACTCGGTGGATAAATTGCGCTCGTCGGTGAAGGCCGGTGAACGCTTTCGTTCGCCCCTGGAACTGCTGGTGCATCTGTTGCGCGACCAGGGTGAGGTGCTCACGCAGATCGTGCGTAAAACCAGTATCAGCGTCGACCATATCGAAGACCAGTTACTGTCCTCGCGCCTGTCCACCAACCGCGCCGAACTGGGTGCCGCACGCCGGGTGCTGGTGCGCCTGCAACGTCTGCTGGCACTGGAGCCGGGCTCGCTCCTGCGCCTGCTCAACCGCCCGCCGCAGTGGCTGCAAAAGGAAGACGTGAAGGAGTTGCGCAAATCCACCGAGGAGTTTGCGCTGATCATCAACGACCTCACGGCCCTGGGCGAACGCATCAAGCTGTTGCAGGAAGAAATCGCCGCCAACCTCAACGAACAAAGCAACCGCACGCTGTTTACCCTCACCGTGGTGACGGTGCTGGCGCTGCCGATCAATATCATCGCCGGTTTTTTTGGCATGAACGTGGGCGGCGTGCCGCTTTCCACCGACCCGGAAGGGTTCTGGATCCTGGTGGCGCTGGTGGCGACGTTTACCTTGATTGCCGGGCGCTGGGCGTTCCGTAAGCGCAAAGACTATTGAATTGCAATACAGTCAAATTGTGGGAGCTGGCTTGCCTGCGATGGCTATCTACCAGCCAACTGTTCATTGCCTGATGCACCGCTATCGCAGCCTTTTGAAGGCCACCACATTCTCCTGTGGCGAGCAGGCTTGTCCTGCGTTGGGCTGCGAAGCGGCCCCAAACCCAAACACTGAGTACTTTCAGGAAAATTGCGCTGCCCTTACTGGGGCCGCTCCGCAGCCCAACGCAGGACAAGCCTGCTCGCCACAACAACCCACCTGCCACAGACTTCGTGTTAACCGGTTGTGTAGATGCCTATGGCTATCGCAGGCAAGCCAGCTCCCACATTGATTGCACTCTGACATTAGCTTGGCGCGGTTTTATAGATCAACGGTAGGCTCAATTCCTTAAACACTGACCTACCGCAGCATCTCTGTAACATTCTGCAATGATCATCAAGACCATCCTCCCCACACTGGATGCTCCGGCATGGCCACCCCTTCCCTGACCGCTTCCAACACCGCCACACACGCAGACCCCAAACCCCGGCTGGATACAAAACCCGGCCTGCTCACGGTGATCATTTTCTTCGCCGTGCTCGCCATGGGCTTGTTGTTTACCGCCTACAGCCTGATGCACGACATGACCGAACTGGGCACCGTGGTCACCACCTGGACGCCGTTCCTGCTGCTGGGCGTGGCGCTGTTGATTGCCCTGGGCTTTGAGTTCGTCAATGGTTTCCACGACACCGCCAACGCCGTGGCGACGGTGATCTACACCAACTCGTTGCCGCCGCACTTTGCGGTGGTATGGTCGGGCTTTTTCAACTTCCTCGGCGTGCTGCTGTCCAGCGGTGCGGTGGCGTTCGGCATCATCGCCTTGCTGCCGGTCGAGCTGATTTTGCAGGTCGGTTCCTCGGCTGGCTTCGCCATGATTTTTGCGCTGCTGATCGCGGCGATCCTGTGGAACCTCGGCACTTGGTGGCTGGGCTTGCCAGCCTCGTCATCGCACACCCTGATCGGCTCGATCATCGGCGTCGGCGTCGCCAACGCCCTGATGCACGGGCGTGATGGCACCAGCGGTGTGGATTGGAGCCAAGCCACCAAGATCGGTTATGCCCTGCTGCTGTCGCCGCTGATCGGTTTTGCGTTTGCCGCCCTGCTGTTGCTGGCGCTGCGCGCCTTTGTCAAAAACCGCTCGCTGTACAAGGCCCCCAAGGGCGACACCCCGCCACCATGGTGGATTCGCGGTGCGTTGATCGCCACCTGCACTGGTGTGTCGTTCGCCCACGGCTCCAACGACGGGCAAAAAGGCATGGGCCTGATCATGCTGATCCTGGTGGGGACGCTGCCGATGGCGTACGCGCTGAACCGCACCATGCCCGCCGAGCAGTCCTTGCAGTTTGCTGCGGTGGCTGAAGTGACCCAAGTGGCACTGGTGAAAAGCGCACCGCAAGTATTACCGGGCGACCCACGGCCGATTCTCTCGACCTATGTGCGCACCAAGGAAGCCACCCCGGAACTGGTGCCGGCCCTCGCCGCCCTCGCCGGCCAGATTGGTGACGAAGTAAAAGGCTACGGCTCCCTGGCCAAAGTCCCCGCTGAAGCCGTCGGCAACGTGCGCAACGACATGTACCTGACCAGTGAAACCATTCGTTTGATGGACAAGGGCAAGGTCGGCAACTTCGACGCCGACACCCAAGGCAAGCTGAAACTGTTCAAAGACCAGATCGACGCGTCCACACGCTTTATCCCGCTGTGGGTGAAGATCGCCGTGGCCATCGCGCTCGGGCTGGGCACCATGGTCGGCTGGAAACGCATCGTGGTCACGGTGGGCGAAAAAATCGGCAAGACGCACCTGACTTACGCCCAAGGCGCCTCGGCCGAGACGGTGGCCATGCTGACCATCGGTGCGGCGGATATGTTCGGGCTACCGGTGTCGACGACCCATGTGTTGTCGTCGGGTGTGGCAGGCACCATGGTGGCCAATGGCGGTGGCTTGCAGATGAAGACCATCCGCAATCTGCTGATGGCCTGGGTGCTGACCTTGCCGGCGGCGATTTTGCTGTCGGGCAGCCTGTACTGGCTGTTCACCAAACTGTTCTGACCTCGGTGGGAGCTGGCTTGCCTGCGATGGCATCACCTCGGTTCAACTGACAGACCGAGGCGCTTGCATCGCAGGCAAGCCAGCTCCCACACAAACCTGTTCCCACATGGGTTTTAGGGTGTGTCAGTGATTGAACAATCCAGCCATGGCCTTCAAGCGCTTTTTGTAGATTCGCCGCGCCTCCAGTGCTTCCTCCAGTGTCACCGCCACAAACCCCGCCCGCTGGTTCGGCTGCATCTGCCCGATCAAGTCCAGGTCGGCACTGATCACTGTGCCGATCATCGCGTAGCCGCCACCCGACACCGCATCGCGGTGCAGCACAATCGGCTCCAACCCCGCCGGCACCTGGATCGAACCGATCGGGTAGCAACTGTCGACGATATTCGAGGGGTCCGAGCCAGCACCAAACGGTTGTTCGCGTGGTTGAAAACTCAAGGCGCTGCCGCCCTTGAAGCGATAGCCGATGCGATCCGCCTCGGAGCCCACCGTCCACGGCTCAGCAAAAAAACTGCTTTTTGCCGCATCCGTCAGGCGCTCGTAATACAGCCCTGGCACCACGCGCAGGGTCACGTCGCCACCGACCGAACGGCGCAAGGCCATCGGTAAGCTATTGCCCGCGCGGCCTGTTCCACTGGCCTCGCCGATCGGCAGCTCATCGCCTTCCTGCAAGCGCCGCCCTTCAAACCCACCGAGCGCACCAAGGGTGTACGTCGAGCGGCTGCCGAGCACCCGCGGCACGTTGATGCCACCGGCCACCGCCAGGTACGTGCGCGCGCCGGCCTTGGGAAACTCAAAGCGCAGCACTTGCCCGGCGCGGACCTGAAAGGCGGTGTCCTGATGCACCACTTCACCATCCAGGCGCGGCGACATCAGCGCACCACTGAGCGCCACCAATGCGTCCTGGCGAAACTCCAGTTCAGGGCCGATCAGTGTGCACTCCAGGCCCGCCGCACCGGCTGGGTTGCCGACCAAGTGGTTGGCCGCACTCAATGCGTACTGGTCCAGAGCGCCCGAAGGCGGAATGCCCAAGTGGTAATAACCTTCACGGCCAAGGTCTTGCACAGAAGTGGCGAGGCCGGGTTTGAGGACCTTGATCATGCCAGCGCCTCCTGCAGGGTTTTCGGGTAGCCGATGGGGTCGGCGAGAAACGCATCGAGGGAAAATTCCACCGGGCGGATACGCAAATCAAAACGCCCTGCCTCCACTTCGGCCACCGCCAAATCGTAGGCGTCGCGGTCCATCGGTTTGAACTGCACGATGTCACCCGGGCGGAAAAACACCATGTGTTCCTTGAGGTACGCCAACTGCTGCGCCGGGTCGTAGATCGGCGCCGGGGTTACGCCAAACATCTGGTAACCACCCGCGCCGCGCACTGAGTAAATGCAACCGAAACAGCCGCCATGGCCGAGGGTCAGTTTGGGCGTGTCGGTGCGCGGGCGCAGGTACTTGGGCACCTGCAATTGCCGCTCGCGCTCGACCATCTGGAACATGAACGGCAAGCCCGCAACAAACCCGACCATCGACACAAACCACGGCGCGCCACTGTGGGCGGCGATAAACGCGTCCACATCGGCCAGGCCGTTGATGCGTGCGGCGTATTCCAGATCGGTGCCGCTGGGGTCTTGGTGGCGGTCGCGAAAGCGCATCAGGGTTTCGTGGGTCCAGGGGTCGTTGTAGAGCACCGGGATTTCGATGATGCGCGTGTGCAAGGTGCGTTCGGCCACCGCCTGGGCTTCGGCACTTTGCACCGCGTCGAGCAGCACATGCGGCGCGATACGGTCGGGGTCGAAGCGAATCTGGAACGATGCATTGGCCAGGCACACATCCAGCACGCCCTCCAACGCCAGGCGCTCCACGGCGCGGGTCACGGCCATGCCTGTGAAAAAGGCTTCCAGGGACATGCTGTCGCTGACCTCGGCAAACAGGTGTTCATCACCGCCGAAGCTGTAGCGGATGGGGGTGGTTTCAGCCATGTCTGTTCCTCTTGGAATCATTGTAGAAAGGCAGGCAAAAAGTGCTGTTGCGATATTTTTATTGGGGTGCTTATTGAGGTGATCTGACTTCAATCCCAGCCTGGTCCAGGGCTTCGCGGGTGGCTTCCACCAGTTCCAGCGCGCCAGGCGTGTCGCTGTGCAGGCAGATGGAGTCGAATTCGATCAACAGGTCTTCGCCTTCTACGGTTCGCACCCGGCCAGTCTGACAAGCACGCAGGACGCGCGCCGCAACGGTTGCAGGGTCCAGTGCACGCACATTGCGGGTAAACACAATGGACCCGCTCAGGTCGTACTCACGGTCGGCGTAAAACTCGCGCACCACCGGTTGCCCCAGTTCCTTGGCCACGCGCCAGATCACCGAGTTGGGCATGCAATACAGCAACAGCGTCGGCTCGATGATTTGCAGGTTCTGCACCAGCAGCCGAGCGGCTTCTTCGTCGCGGGCCAGGTGCATATAAAGCGCGCCGTGGGGCTTGATATGTTGCAATGTCAAACCTTGGGCACGCGCGATTTCGCGCAGCGCGCCGAGTTGGTAGAGGATGTCATCCACCAGTTCCTGGGCCGGTGCGTTGATGTGCCGACGGCCGAACCCCACCAAGTCACGAAAGCCCGGATGCGCGCCGATGCCCACACCCAGTTGCTTGGCGCGTTCGACGGTGCGGCGCATGGTGCCGGGGTCGCCGGCGTGGAAGCCGGTGGCGATATTGGCCGAGCTGATGTAGGCCATCAGGTCAAAGTCGACGCCATCGCCGATGGTCCAGGGGCCGAAGCCTTCGCCCATGTCCGAATTGAAATCCACTGCCTGCATCGAGGTCGCTCCGCCAAAAGAAGATGACTGAAAGTAGGCTGGGGCTTGACCCCTTGGGAAGATCTATTATCAGATGACCCATATTCTGAAAATCAGATACCCAAAGATCGTTCCCACGCTCCGCGTGGGAATGCAGCCCAGGACGCTCCGCGTCCCAAAGCGTGACGCAGAGCGTCACAAGAGGCGTTACCACGCAGAGCGTGGGAACGATCGGAGGCCCAAAAATCGTTCCCCAAACATCGTTCCCACGCTCCGCGTGGGAATGCAGCCCAGGACGCTCCGCGTCCCAAAGCGTCACAAGAGGCGTTACCACGCAGAGCGTGGGAACGATCGGAGAAAGCCATGTCCCTGACCTTGCGCCAAGTGCGCTACTTCGTCGCCACCGCCGAAATCGGCCAGATTTCCCAGGCCGCCATTCACCTGAACATCTCCCAGTCGGCGGTGACCACCGCGATCAAGGAACTGGAGGCGATGCTCGGCGTGCAGTTGTTCGTGCGCTCGGCCCAGGGCATGAACCTCACGGACGCCGGGCGGCATTTTCTCAACCGCGCCTATGTGATCGTGCGCAGCGTGGACGACGCCCTCAACAGCCCACTGCCCGACTACCGCGCCAGCGGCGTATTGCGGGTAGCAGCCAGCTACACAGTGTTGGGTTACTTCCTGCCGCATCACTTGCAACGCATGCAACACTGGCACCCGGACGTGACCATCGACGTCTTCGAGCAGGAGCGCCAGGCTATTGAACACGGCCTGCTCGACGGCCAGTTCGACATGGCCGTGGTGCTCACCGCCAACCTGACTCACGCGGATATCGTCTCGGAAATCCTGTTCAACTCCGAACGCCGCCTGTGGCTGCCCAGCCATCACCCGTTGTGCGAGCGCGGTGCCGTGAGCCTGGCGGATGTGGCGCAAGAGCCTTACATCCTGCTGACCGTCGACGAAGCCGAGCACAGTGCCATGCGCTACTGGGAACAGGCCGGGCAAACGCCCAACGTGCGGCTGCGCACCAGTTCGGTGGAGGCAGTGCGCAGCATGGTCGCCAATGGCAGCGGCGTGGCGATCCTGTCAGACCTGGTGCACCGGCCGTGGTCGCTGGAAGGCAAGCGCATCGAAACCCTGACCGTCACCGACCCCGTCACGCCCATGAGCGTCGGCCTGGCCTGGCACCGCGAGCGCGCGTTTACCCCGGCGATGCAAGCGTTCCGCGATTACTTCCACGACGCCTTCCTGGCACCGCAACAGTTGTCGGCGCGGCGTTAAATACGCGCCTGCAAGGTAGCCGCCAGCCACTCCATGAACACCCGCACCCGCAACGGCAAATGCCGCTGGCCGGCGTAGAGCATGGAGACGTCCAGCGGCGGTGCGAGGTAGTCCGGCAACACCGAAACCAACTCGCCACTGGCCAATAAATCGCGAATGCCGAGCAGCGGCACCTGGATAATCCCCAAGCCGCCAAGACACGCCGCCTGGTAGGCATCGGTGCTGCTGACGGTCACGCGCCCGGCCATGGCCACGCGCTGCACCTTGTTACCCAGCAGGTATTCAAACCCGGCCGAGCGCGCACCGAGCGGGCGCACGTAATGCACCAGTTGATGCTGCGCCAGATCGGCAATGGTTTCGGGCACGCCATAACGTTGCAGGTAGGCGGGGCTTACGCAGTTGACCATCGGCATGCTGCACACCTTGCGCGCAACCACGCTTTGATCGGGCTGCGCGCCCACGCGCACCACGCAATCAAAGCCTTCAGCAATCACGTCGACCTGGCGATCCGAACTGCTGATTTCCATCTCCACCAACGGGTGGCGCGCCATGAACGACGGCAGCTGCGGCATCACCAGGCCGCGCGCCATGGCGTTGGGCATATCCACCCGAATGCGCCCGGCCAATTGCGCTTCGTCCTGGCGAAACAGGCCTTCGAGCTCTTCCATGTGCGCGAGCAAATCCTTGCTGCGCTCATACAACACGCGGCCGTCCTGGGTGGCTTGCACAGTGCGCGTGGTGCGCTGCAACAGACGCGCACCCAGCAATGCTTCCAGCGCCTGCACATGCTCGGACACAGTGGAGCGTGGCAGGCCCAGGCTCTCGCCGGCCTGGGTAAAACTCGACAGCTCGGTGACGCGCACGAAGGTGCGCAACAGCTCAAGTTTGTTCATGGGATTGTTCGCCTTATCCGGCCAGTGATTCCGATATCAGCCTGTTTATCACGTTATAGGCGGACAAATACACTCAGTCCCACTGATCACCCATGAGGACTACCGCATGACTCGTAAAATCGCACTCATCACCGGCGCCAGCCGTGGCCTTGGCAAAAGCGCCGCTTTGCACCTTGCCGCACAAGGCGTGGATATCATCGGCACCTACCACAGCGCCGCCACTGAGGCCCAAGCGGTGGTGGCACAGGTTGAAGCACTGGGCGGCCGCGCCGCCATGCTGCAACTGGACGTCAGCCAGAGCGGCAGCTTCGATGCTTTTGTCGGGCAAATCGCTACGGTGCTCAAAGACGTTTTCGCCCAGCAACATTTTAATTTCCTGATCAACAACGCGGGCATCGGCGCTCACGCAAGCTTTGCCGAAACCACCGAAGAGCAGTTCGACAAACTGGTGGCCATTCACTTCAAGGCGCCGTTTTTCCTCACCCAAAAACTGCTGCCGCTGATCAGCGATGGCGGGCGCATCATCAACATCTCCAGCGGCCTGGCGCGGTTCAGCCTGCCGGGCTACGCCGCCTATGCGTCGATGAAAGGCGCCGTGGAAGTGCTGTCGCGTTATCAGGCCAAAGAACTCGGCCCGCGTGGCATCACCGTCAACACCCTGGCACCCGGCGCGATTGCCACCGACTTCAGCGGCGGCGCAGTGCGCGATAACCCACAGGTGAATGCGATGGTGGCCGACAACACCGCCCTGGGCCGTGCCGGTTTGCCGGACGATATTGGCGGTGCAATTTCGAGCCTGCTGGCCGATGGCAGCAACTGGATCACCGGGCAGCGTATCGAAGCGTCGGGCGGCATGTTTCTGTAAGCATTCTGCGCTAGCATCAATGCCTTCAGATCACTGACGGGCAATCACCGATGAGTTTTGATCCAGGCTTGGCCGGCGGCATGGGCGTATTGGCCGCCGTAGTCGACAGCGGCAGCTTTGCCCGCGCCGCCAACAGCCTGGAGATGACGCCTTCGGGGGTCAGCCGGGCGATTTCCCGCCTGGAAAAACGCCTCGGCATTCGCCTGTTCGACCGCACCACCCGCTCGGTGCAATTGACCGACGAAGGGCGACGTTTCTACCAGCAAATCGCCCCGCTGTTGGCCGGGCTGGAGGAGGCCGCCCATTCGGCGGCCGACAGCGCCCTCACCGTGCGCGGGCGTTTGCGGGTGAACATCGACCCGTATTTTTCGCGGCTGGTACTTGGCCCTGTACTCGGCGACTTCATTCGCCAATACCCGCAACTGCAACTCGACCTGCACACCCGTGACCAACTCGGCGACCTGGTGGCCGACGGCTTTGACTTGGCCATTCGCTTCGGCATCCCACAGTCCTCCTCGCTGATCGCCCGCAAACTGATGGAAGTGCGCGTGCTCACCGTGGCCTCTCCCACTTACCTTGAACAATACGGCCGACCAGCGATCCCGCAAGACCTGGAAACCGGGCACATGTGCCTGGATTTTCGCGACTCGCAAACCGGTCGCCCGTTTGCCTGGGAATTCCACCGGCCCGGCGAGCAAGTGATTGTGCGCACCAGCGGCCGCTTGGTGGTCAACGACGCCAGCACCTTATACAGCGTGTGTGAACACGGGCATGCCGTGGCGCAGATGCTCGACCTCGGCCTGGACTCGGCGATCCAGGCCGGCAGCCTGGTGGAGCTGTTCCCCGACTGGCCGGACGAGCGTTTCCCGTTGTACGCCTATTACCCGTCGCGGCACTTGCCCGCCGCCAAGGTGCGGGCATTTCTGGAGTTTGTCGCTTCGCTCAAGCTTGGCTAGGTACACGGGACTGTACGATTTTTTCCCGCAGCACGTCATAACCCCAGTGGTACACGTAGGTGTACGGCAGGAAGAACAACAGCACGCCGATGTCGAGGATGAAGGCTTCCAGCAGGCTGATCTTCATCAACGCGGCAATCAATGGCACCGCCAGGATGATCAGGCCGCCTTCGAACAACAGCGCATGCACCACGCGGGTCCAGCCGCCGCTGGTCAGTTGCAGGCGGGCTTTGAGACGGTCGAACAGGCTGTTGAAAATGACGTTCCAGCTCAGTGCCAACAGGCTGATGCCCAGGGTCACCGCGCCCATTTCCAGGGCCGGCCGGCCGGTGATCCAGACCAGCAGCGGCGTACAGATCAATAAGGCCAGCCCTTCAAAACCAATGGCCTGGCAAACACGTTCAGTAATCGACTTGGTAGGGTTCATGACCCGGCTCCTTGAGTGACGATGGTTGCCATGATTACCCTTTGACTCGATACTTCATAACTAATAACCATCGATAAAGGCGATAGTCATGGCCTCCAATGAAGTGCTGCAGGCGTTTGTGCAGGCGGCTACCCAAGGCTCGTTTTCGGCGGCGGCGCGCAAGCTGGGTAAAAGCCAGTCCACCGTCAGCGCGGCGGTGGCGAGCCTGGAGATTGATCTGGATGTGGTGCTGTTTGATCGCAGCAGCCGCAAGCCGACGCTTACGCCAGCCGGCCATGTGTTATTGCAACGCGCCGAGCAGGTGCTGGAGGCCAGCAGCCGCCTGGAGTTGGCAGCGAGCCAGTTGTCACAGGGTTTGGAACCCAAGCTGACCATCGCCATGTCCGATACTTACCAGTCCGACCGCTTTGAAATCGCCCTCAAGGCCTTTGAACAGCGCCACCCGGACCTTGAGCTGGAATGCCTGATCGCCGAATGCGAAGACCTGATCGCACTGGTGCAAAGCGGCCGGGCGCAGATTGCGTTTATCGAAAAACAAGACACTTACCCGCCCGACCTGACCGGCGCGCCGGTCGAAGAACGTACCGAAATTGCCCTGTTCGCGGCGCCCACGCACCCGCTGGCCAAGCTGAAGAACATCCCGGCGCAGACCTTGCAGCAACACCGCGAATTGCGCCTGGCCAGCATCATCAACCCGACTGAAACCCGCCCCAGCGGGCGGGTTTGGTCAGCGCCCAGTTACTTGATGTTGATGGAGATGGCACAGCTGGGGTTTGGCTGGGCACCGATTCCGCGTTGGTTGGTGGAGCGTTTTGGTGGCGACCACTTGGTCGAACTCAAGGCGCGCAGTTGGCCGCGCTCGGTGGCGGTGGATGCGCTCTGGTCAAGGCACCACCCACCGGGGCCGGCGGGGAGTTGGTTGCTGGGCAAGATGCTGGAGTGATCCTGGCCAGACACTGAGCTCCCACAGTTTTGATTTTCATTGTAAGGGAAGTTTGAGTTCGGCGAGGCGGCGTTCGAGGAAGCGTTTTTCTGGGGTTTGCTGGGTGAGTGAGAGCGCTTTTTCATAGGCTTCCCGAGCCTCTTCCACCCGCCCCAACTGCCGACAAAACTCCCCGCGCGCCGAATGCGCCAGGTGATAATCGCGCAACTCCCCACGCTGCAAGATGCCCTCCACCAACTGCAACCCCGCCAATGGCCCCTGCCCCATCGCCACCGCCACAGCGCGGTTCAGCTCGATCACCGGCGACGGCACTTCGCGCAACAACACATCGTAAAGCCCGACAATCTGCAGCCAGTCCGTGTCCTCTGCCTGGGGCGCTTCGGCATGCACCGCCGCGATCGCCGCCTGCAGGCAATACGGGCCAAAACGCCGTGTGTTCAACGCCTGCTCCACCAGTGCGCAGCCTTCAGCAATCAAGGAGGCGTCCCACACTGCGCGGTTCTGTTCATGCAATAACACCAACTCACCGTCGGCCGAGGTGCGCGTTGCTCGGCGCGACTCATGCAGCAGCATCAGCGCCAGCAAGCCCATGACCTCCGGCTCTGGCAGCAACTCCAGCAGCAAACGCCCCAAACGAATGGCTTCGCGGGTCAGGTCTTCGCGGGTGAGGTCGGCGCCCATGGACGCCGAATAGCCTTCGTTGAACACCAGGTAAACCACGCGCAGCACGCTGTCCAGACGCTCGGGCAACGCGTCCAGGGTAGGCACCTGGTAGGGGATTTTTGCTTCGCGGATCTTGCCCTTGGCGCGCACGATGCGCTGGGCGATGGTGGTGGGCGTGGCCAGAAAGGCGCGGGCGATTTCTTCGGTGGTGAGGTCGCAGATCTCACGCAAGGTCAACGCCGCCTGGGCGTCGGGTGCCAACGCCGGGTGGCAGCAGGTGAAGATCAGGCGCAGGCGGTCGTCTTCCACGTCTTCCTCACTCCAGTCAGCCGCTTCCAGCGCGTCGGCCTGCTCCTGCAGTAACGGGGTAAAACGTGCCTGTCGGCGCAGGCGGTCGATGGCTTTGAAGCGGCCGGTGGAGACCAGCCAGGCCCGTGGGTTATCCGGAACGCCGTCTTGCGGCCAGCGCTGCAGCGCAATAAAAAACGCCTCGTGCAGCGCCTCTTCAGCCAAGTCGAAATCACCCAGCAGGCGAATCAGCGTCGCCAGTACGCGGCGTGATTCGCTGCGGTAAATCGCCTCGACCTGGGGGGTCAATCGGGCATGCCCTGGGTCACCAAAGCCACCAGGCGGTCGAGGCTCTGGCCCCAGCCGTCATGGAAACCCATGGCTTCGTGGGCCTGCTTGTCA
This sequence comes from Pseudomonas sp. B19125, assembly GCF_044218855.1. Classification (NCBI taxonomy): domain Bacteria; kingdom Pseudomonadati; phylum Pseudomonadota; class Gammaproteobacteria; order Pseudomonadales; family Pseudomonadaceae; genus Pseudomonas; species Pseudomonas sp. B19125. The sequence goes on along the minus strand of NZ_CP162589.1, from coordinate 1,881,432 downwards.
GCTTCGCTCCAATGCATGGCGCGGGCGGTGTACTGGGTCTTGCCGTCGACCTCTTCGAAGATCACTTCGGCGGTCATGAACGGCTTGCCCGACGGTACCCAGCCCGGCGCAAAGGCATCGGTAAACACCAGCCGGTTCGGCGCCTTGATTTCCAGGAATACGCCGGAGGTCGGGTATTCGGCGCCATCCGGCGCGCGCATCAAGGTACGAAACAGACCACCGACCCACAGGTTCATTTCGCACTCCGGCGTGGTCATGCCGTGTGGCCCCCACCATTGCTGTAACAGCTCGGGCGTGGTCCAGGCGCGAAATACCTTGCTTGGCGGTGCGTCGATCAAACGGCTGATGGACAGTTCAAATTCAGCAGGTTGGGTATTCATGGGGTAAACCTCCTTAAAATCTTGTGGTTGTTGTGTTCAGAGATTCAATTCACGCACGGGGCGCACTTCCACACTGCCGACCCGGGCTGCCGGTATGCCGCCCGCCACCTGGATCGCTTCGTTCAGGTCTTTGGCCTCGATCAGGTAAAACCCGGCGAGCTGTTCCTTGGTTTCGGCAAACGGCCCGTCGGTGATCGACAGCTTGCCATTGCGCATGCGCACGGTGGTGGCGGTGCTCACCGACTCCAACGGCTCGGCGGCGAGCATTCGGCCGCTGGCCTGGATGGCCTCGGCGTAGGCAAAACACTCCGGGTCCGCCGGGCTGTCGGGCGAGGTGTGCAACACCTCTTCGTTGCTGTAGATCAGGCAGAGGTATTTCATGGCGGTCTCCGTTTTCGGACTACTGACTATAGTTCGTGGCGGTCAAGGTTTCAGGTCGAACAATGCCGTGCCGCTTTCCATGTCGAAGGGCGCCGACCAGTGCTCATGCACCACCTTCCACTGCCCGTTGATGCGCTGGTAGCCGGCAGTCACGCGCATCCAGCACGCCTTCACCACGCCATCCGGCCCGGCGCCGCCGCAGTGGGCCAGCCAGTGGGCAAACGCGCTGTCGGGCGCCTCAACGATATGCAGCTCATGAAATTCGAAAATGCCCGGCCCAGGGCAATGCTTCATGCATTCATCCCAATGGGCGCGGTAGGCGGCCTTGCCCTTGAATTGCAGCGCAGTGACGGCGTCGAACGAGACGATATCGTCGGCGTAATAGCTGACAATTTTGTCGATATCACGATCAAGTACGGCTTGTTTCCATTGCTCGATCAGGGTGGTGATTGCAGTGCTCATGGCGATACTCCTGGGGGTTGGAAAATCACAAAGGACACCCCTTGTCGAATGGCCTTGAATGAAATCGACACGCCACTGAAAAATAATTTCGCCTACGCCAAACCCGCTAGAATCCACGCCTCTTTGTAGGATTTCGGATGCGCCCCCGATGGAAACCCGCCTCGTCGCCTATGAGACGCTGAGCCTTGTGCAAAAACAGCACCTCGACACCCTGCAAGTGCACCCCGAGCAACTGGCGTATTCCGGCGATATCTACTGCGCGCTCAACAGCCTGCTGGTCAACCCCAAGCCCGGCGCAATCAAAGGCTTTGCGCTACTGGCCGACGAAACGCCCGTGGCCTTCCTGCTGCTCAAACGCCCACCCTGCCTGCCCCATTGGGCCGATGAACACAGCGCCACGCTGCACGCGTTACAGGTGGACCGGCACCAGCAAGGGCGCGGGTTTGGCAAAGCGTGTTTGCAGGCATTGCCGGCGGCGGCCCTGCAGGCGTGGCCGCAGATCAGGGCGCTGGAGTTGTCGGTGGACACCGACAATGTGGCGGCGATGGGGTTGTATCTGGCGGCTGGGTGGGTGGACAGCGGGGAGGCGTATAAGGGGCGGGTTGGGTATGAGCGCAGGTTGAGTTGGGTGTTTGGTCGGGATGGCATTGACAGCTTAAAAATGTAACGTATATATGACTTAAATAATCAAAAGTAATGAATACGTGACATGGACACTTCTATTATCACCCAACGCTTAGGCCAACAAGTTCGCTCCATGCGCCTCAACCGTGGCTATACACAAGCGGACCTGGCGAAACTTGCGGGCGTTACCCGGCAAAAACTGATCGAAATCGAGAAGGGCAGCCTCTCTGTTTCCATGAATGCCTATGCTCGCGTGATTGCCGCCCTGGGCAGTGAGGTCAAATTAGTGCCAGTGACTCTGCCGACACTTGAAGAGTTAGAGGACTTGTTCAATGAATAGCCCCGCTCTTAGCGTTCATACGCCTCAGGGCGACAGCGGCAGCGTCTTGGTGGGCGCTGATGATTACCTGTTTCGCTACGACGCTAAGGCACAGGCCCAAAGCGCCATCAGCCTTACCATGCCCGTGCGTGCAGAAGAATATCGCCGCCGCGAATTGCATCCAATCTTTCAAATGAATTTGCCCGAAGGCTACGTACTGGAGCAATTGCGTAACCGTCTGGCTAAAACGGTAAAAGTGGACCCGATGCTGTTACTGGCCTTATCAGGTAGCAGTGCACCGATTGGCCGGGTTTTCGTGATTTCCGATCAGATAAACGAATTGATCCAACGCAACGGTCCGCCCGCAAACGGAGAGAACCTGGCAGAAATTCTCGCGTGGGATGGAGCAGAAGACCTGTTCGCCGACTTGGTGGACCGTTACATTCTGCGAGCGGGCATTTCTGGCGTGCAGCCCAAAGTGCTGGTGCCAGAAAAACCTCAAACTCCCGAGCAAAAATTCACCTCAAAAACCAACGACCTGATTATCAAAAGCGGGCGCGATGAGTTTCCGGGCTTGGCCATCAATGAATACCTGTGCATGTCCATTGCGCGGGATGCAGGCCTGCCCGTGCCGCCGTTTTATCTGTCGCAGAACCATAAGCTATTCATCATGCGGCGCTTTGATCGCGACGCGCAGCTCAACCCGCTGGGTTTCGAAGACATGACCACACTGATGGGCCTGTCTGCCGAACAGAAATACACCAAGAGCTATGCCGCCATCGCCAAGGCTGTACGCGCGTTTTGCTCACCAGAAAACCAACGCAGCTCGTTGGACCAATTGTTCGATAGCGTGGCTTTGAGTTGCATCGTGGGAAATGGCGATGCTCACCTGAAAAACTTCGGTGTGCTCTACAGTGACCCGATTAAATTTGACGCGCGCCTGGCCCCGGCTTACGACATCGTGAATACCACCGCCTATATACCTGAAGACACACTTGCGCTGGATCTGTCCGGCAACAAATCAATGTTTGCCTCACGCTTGGGCATCCTTGAGTTTGCAAGAACCTGCGAAATTGCAGAACCTCAGGCGCGTATTCAGGCGCTGCTTCAAACCCTTGAGGTCGTGCTCAAGCGCGAAGACGAATACTGTCGGTTAGCGCCTGACGTTGCAAAAGCCATTCGACAATCCGCCCAGAGCTACCAGCAGAGCTTCGGTGGCTGAACGCTTCTGTACTCATCCAAGGACAAGGTGGTGAACATGCTGACAACCCTCGAACAACTCGAAACCCTCTACGGCCTCCCCCACGAGCGGGCGGTGCGCAAGGAGATCGCGTTTCTCAACGAGGACTACCAGGCCATGGTGCGGGCGTCGCCCCTGGTGGTGGTGAGTTCATCCGGGCCGGACGGCATTGATGGCTCGCCACGTGGTGATGTGCCGGGGTTTGTGCGGATTGTGGATGAGCGCACCTTGGCGATCCCGGACCGGCCGGGCAATAACCGGCTCGACACCCTGCGCAATCTGCTGCAAGACCCACGCATTGCCTTACTGTTCATCATCCCGGGGGTTGGCGAAACGTTGCGCGTGAACGGCCGCGCACAGATTTCCATCGAGCCCGAGCTGCTGGAGAGTTTTGCGGTGAATGGCAAACCGGCGCGTTCGGTGATTCTGGTGCAGGTGGAGGCCGCGTATTTCCACTGCTCCAAAGCCTTTGTGCGCTCGGATTGCTGGAACCCCGAGAAGCACTTGGACCGCTCGGCACTGCCGTCGGCCGGAGCGTTTCACAAGCGGCTCAATGCTGGGCAGTTTGATGCCGAGGCCTATGACCGAGAGATGCCGGAGCGGGTCAAAAACACGCTGTATTGATACGTCTGTCGGCGCCGGCTTGCCGGCGCTGACAGCACCGCCGTCAGCCCTTTTCGCCAACCGGCAGCCAGATCTCCACCGTCCCCGTACCCTTGCGCGCGTCGAAATCGGCGCTGTAGCGTTCGAAATCCGCGCCCATCACCTTGTAGCCCGAGTGCGGCAACCACTCGAACATGATGCGTTCGTAGGTTTGCTCAAGTGCCTGCACCGGCCCGTAATGTGGGAACACGGCATAGTTGAGCGGCGCAATTTCGATGAACTCGAAGTTGCTCGGCACGTCGCTTTTAGTCGGGACTTCAACCCCGGCCATGTAGTCGAACTCGCCATGGTGGGGGTTATGGCACACACCATAGGTCACGCCACCGACGCGCTTTTTAATGTCTTTGATGCAAGTGTCGAACAATTCCCACAGCTTTGGGATATCACCCACTGTGGCCTTTGAATAACGCCCTTGTACCCCGGCGATTACCAAGGCTTTACCGGCTTCCATGCGTGGCTCTAACGGTTGTTTTGTCTGCTGATCCATACGAACAGTCTCCTTCTTATGAGGGAACAAACCCGCATCGAGTATAGGGGCATATCCAGGCTTCACTCCAAGTAGAAATTTTTCCTACACATCTGGACAACTGGCCATCATCGACCGTATTGTCTGCCCCGCAGGCCACCGCAGTGGCCGACGTCGCTCGGACGGTTCCGGGCGCTTACGTACCTCGAGGCAACAATGGCAGACCAAGGTTCGCCGCGCCGCTTTGCGCGCATAGATCGACTCCCCCCTTACGTTTTTAATATCACTGCCGAGCTGAAGATGGCTGCGCGTCGGCGCGGCGAAGACATCATCGACTTGAGCATGGGTAACCCTGACGGCGCCACGCCTCCCCACATCGTGGAAAAAATGGTCACCGTCGCCCAGCGTGAAGATACCCACGGCTACTCCACTTCCAAAGGCATTCCGCGGCTGCGCCGGGCGATTTCGCGCTGGTATAAAGACCGCTACGAAGTGGATATCGACCCGGAAACCGAAGCCATCGTGACCATCGGTTCCAAGGAAGGCCTGGCGCATTTGATGCTGGCCACCCTCGACCAGGGCGACACCGTGCTGGTGCCCAACCCCAGCTACCCGATTCACATCTACGGTGCCGTGATTGCCGGCGCCCAGGTGCGTTCGGTGCCGCTGGTGCCGGGCGTGGACTTCTTCGCCGAGCTGGAACGGGCGATTCGTGGCTCGATCCCCAAGCCGAAAATGATGATTCTGGGCTTCCCGTCCAACCCCACCGCGCAGTGCGTGGAACTGGACTTCTTTGAACGTGTGATCGCCCTGGCCAAGCAGTACGACGTGCTTGTTGTCCACGACCTGGCCTACGCCGACATCGTCTACGACGGCTGGAAAGCGCCGTCGATCATGCAAGTGCCGGGCGCCAAGGACATTGCGGTGGAGTTTTTCACCCTGTCCAAGAGTTACAACATGGCCGGCTGGCGCATCGGCTTTATGGTCGGTAACCCGGAACTGGTCAACGCCCTGGCGCGGATCAAGAGCTACCACGACTACGGCACCTTCACCCCGCTGCAAGTGGCCGCGATTGCGGCGCTGGAAGGTGATCAGCAGTGCGTGAAGGACATTGCCGAGCAGTATCGCCAGCGCCGTAACGTGCTGGTCAAAGGCCTGCATGAGCTGGGTTGGATGGTCGAGAATCCGAAGGCGTCGATGTACGTCTGGGCAAAAATCCCCGAGCAGTATGCCGCCATGGGTTCGCTGGAATTTGCCAAGAAACTGCTGCTGGAGGCGAAGGTGTGCGTGTCGCCGGGTATCGGCTTTGGTGAGTACGGGGATGATCATGTGCGCTTTGCGCTGATCGAGAACCAGGACCGGATTCGCCAGGCGGTACGCGGGATTCGCGGGATGTTCCGGGCGGATAAAGCCTGATCCTGAACGACCTGAAGAAACCGAATCAATGTGGGAGCTGGCTTGCCTGCGATGGCGATGGTAAATCCAACACCGCCATCGCAGGCAAGCCAGCTCCCACATTTGATTGGGTTACCACATAGGTTTTGTGGTGCGCCTGTTACACCACCAACGACAGCAACATGATAAAGATCAGCGCCACCACCGACAGAATGGTCTCCATCGCCGTCCAGGTCTTGAACGTCTCGACCACGGTCATATTGAAGTACTGCTTCACCAGCCAGAACCCCGCATCGTTGACGTGAGACAACACCAACGACCCCGCCCCCGTCGCCAACACCAGCAGCTCACGGTTAACGCCTGGAATCATCCCGACCACCGGCACCACAATGCCTGCGCCGGTAATGGTCGCGACCGTCGCGGAGCCTGTGGCCACACGAATCACCGCCGCCACCAGCCACGCCAGCAAAATCGGGTTGATCTGCGCGTTCACCGCCATGTGGCCGATCACGTCGCCCACGCCGCTGGTCACCAGCATCTGCTTGAAACCACCACCGGCGCCGATGATCAGGATGATCGCAGCGGTCGGCGCGAGGCTGGCGTCGAGCAGCTTGAGGATTTGCTTGGAGTGAATGCCCTGGCGATGGCCAAAGGTGTACAGCGACAGCAGCAACGCCAGCAGCAGCGCAGTGATCGGGTGACCGATCATGTCCATCCAGTTGCGGATGGCATGGCCGTCCGGCAGCGCGACGTCGGCGAAGGTTTTGAGCAGCATCAGGAACACCGGCAGCAGCACGGTGATCAGGGTGATGCTGAAGCTCGGCAGGCTTTTTGACTCTGGCTCGCGGGCCAGTTGGTCGACCAGTTCCTGGGACGGGTTGCCCGGAATGTACTTGGCGATAAACGTGCCGAAAATCGGCCCGGCAATAATGGCGGTCGGCAGTGCGACGATCAGGCCGTACAGGATGGTCTTGCCGATGTCTGCGCCAAACACGCCAATGGCCAGCAGCGGGCCAGGGTGCGGTGGCACCAGGCCGTGTACCGCCGACAGGCCGGCGAGCAGCGGGATGCCGATCTTGATCAGCGACACGCCGGTGCGGCGCGCGACGATAAATACCAGCGGGATCAGCAGTACAAAACCGATCTCGAAGAACAGCGGGATGCCCACCAGGAACGCAGCGAACATCATCGCCCACTGGACTTTGTCTTTGCCGAAGGCACGGATCAGTGTCTGTGCGATCTGATCGGCGCCGCCGGACTCAGCCATCATCTTGCCGAGCATGGTGCCCAGCGCGAGGATAATGCCGACAAAACCAAGCACACCGCCAAAACCGTCCTGGAATGCCTTGATGATCTTGTCCACAGGCATGCCCGAGGTCAGGCCGAGAAAGCCGGCCGCGATGATCAGTGCAATGAACGGGTGCACCTTGAATTGGGTGATCAGAACGATCAACCCGATGATTGTGACCACTGCGTCTAGCAGCAGGTAGGACTCGTGGGACATGCCAAACATGGGGGGTCTCTCCTGTTTGTTGTTGTTATTAAAGCGGGTATTGAATCTTTCGCCGGGGGTAGCGCTACCTTTTCCGGCAAAAAATTAATGAGTAGGTTCAAAGCCGTGTTGCAGCCACCAGGCATTGGTTTGCTTGGCCAAGTCCTCAACGCTGTCTTCGCTGGCATTGAGCGCCAGGGTCAGCGGCTCGCCCACGGGCGATTCGAGGGTGGCGAACTGGCTATCGATCAGGCTTGCCGGCATGAAATGGCCGGGGCGGTGGGACACGCGGTCAGCGGCCACGGCGCGGGTCAGCTCCAGGAACACAAACCCCAGGCCCGGCGCGGCTTCGCGCAGGTGGTCACGGTATTTCTTTTTGAGGGCTGAGCAGGTGAGCACCGGATGCTCGCCCGCTTTGAGCGAGCGGCGCAGTTCATCGCAGAGGATATCGAGCCAGCCGGCGCGGTCGTCGTCGTTGAGGGGGTGGCCGGCGCTCATCTTTTCGATATTGGCGGCAGGGTGAAAGCTGTCGCCTTCAATGGCGGTGGCGCCGTTCAGGCGGCACAGGGCTTCGCTGACGCTGGACTTGCCACAGCCGGAAACACCCATGATGACCAGGGCGGTAACAGGTTGACTCATGAAACACCTCAGGACGCAGATAGCGCTACCTTTGCACGCTGTAAGGCTAGTGCAAAAACAGGCTTTTCCCGCGCCGACTTGTCATTTTTATGGAGTGACGCGTGCATCCTCTCCAACTGTTTGAACAGGATCAGGCAACCCAACGTTCAATAATTTGCAGCCATTTGGAGACAGCGCTACCTTAGTGCCTCGATTTTTGTTTGGCAACAGCCTGATGACCTCCAAGAACGATAAAAAATTGCGCACCACCGGTCGCCCGACCCTCAATGAAGTGGCCCGCCTGGCGGGTGTCAGCCCCATTACCGCCTCCCGCGCACTGCGTGGCGTCAGCACGGTTGCTACCGAGCTGGTGGAAAAAGTGCAACGGGCCGCTGCCGAACTCAACTACGTCGTCAACCCCGCCGCTCGCGCCCTGGCCTCGGCGCAAAGCCATTCGGTGGTGGTCATCGTGCCGTCGCTGTCCAACCTGTTGTTTATCGAAACCCTCGAAGCCATCCACGCAGTGCTGCGGCCCAAGGGCTTTGAAGTACTGATCGGCAACTCGCACTATTCGCGTGATGAAGAAGAAAACCTGCTGCGCAACTACATGGCCTACCAGCCACGCGGTTTGCTGCTGACCGGGTTTGATCGCACCGAAAGCGCACGACGGATGGTCGAGGCCAGCAATGTGCCCTGTGTGTACATGATGGATCTGGACCCGAACGCGGGCGTGAATTGCGTGGGGTTTTCGCAATTGAGCGCAGGCGAAACAGCCGCAGCGCATTTGCTCTCCCGTGGGCGCAAGCGCCTGGCGTATATCGGCGCGCAGTTGGACCAGCGCACATTGCTGCGCGGTGAAGGGTTCCGCCGTGCCCTGCAGCAGGCGGGTATGTACGACCCGGCGCTGGAACTGCTGACGCCACGCCCCTCCTCCGTGGGCTTGGGTGGTGAGTTGTTTTTGCAGCTGCTGGCGGCGCATCCGGACGTGGATGCGATTTTCTTCGGTAACGACGACCTGGCCCAGGGTGCACTGCTGGAGGCCATGCGACACGGCATCAACGTCCCGGAGCGCGTGGCGGTGCTGGGCTTCAACGACTTGCCGGCATCGTCTTTTATGGTGCCGCGTTTGAGCAGCATCAGCACGCCACGGGAAGCGATCGGGCGGCGCTCGGCGGAGCATTTGTTGACGATCATGGCAGGCAACAAGATTGCCAAGCCGGTGGTGGACATGGGGTTTGAGTTGCAGGTGCGCGAAAGCACGTAACTTTCAAAGCCCAAACACAATCAAACTGTGGGAGCTGGCTTGCCTGCGATGGCGGTAGACCTGTCGGCACATCGTTGCCTGACACACCGCTATCGCAGGCAAGCCAGCTCCCACATTTTTTTACCGTGCTCGCTTGAGATGTAGGAAGGCTGTAGGACGCGGCTGACATTGCCGTAAGCGCCTTGCCCGGTTGCCTACGCTTACGTCAGAATCCGCCGGCTTGTGCGCTTGGGGGGTGGTCTCTAAGGTTGATCGGTCACTGAATTTCTCGGTGATCGGGTTTAGTAGCCCGAACTTCCCAACACAATATGCACAAGCCAATTATGGCGGCTGTGCGTAGGGCGCCTTCGGGCGCGCCGGGTTTGTGTGGGATTACCGGTCTACTAACCTGCGCACAGCTGCCACCCAACTTGTTTAGTAGCGATGCGGGTGTGGCACAAACCAGGTACTTCAACCATGCAAAGCGTCAATCCCCCAACTACGCTCTTCACTCTCACACCCGACATACCCATCGAATCCCTACTGATCAACAGCTACGAAACCGTGTGCTCCGTCAGCACCTTGTTGCTCGACCTGTCCAATGACCTCACCGGCAAACACCGCGACGTGGCACTCGCCATTCATCAACTGAGCGAGTTATCAGTCTTGATGGTCGGCAAAGCCATGGACCAGCAAACACCACGCACCTAAAGCCTAACTCGGTTAACCCTGTGTGAGCTGGCTTGCCTGCGATGGCGGTAGACCTGTCGGCACATCATTGCCTGACACACCGCTATCGCAGGCAAGCCAGCTCCCACATGTTGTCCGTGCCCACTTAAGATATCGCCGTAAAGTCCTGCCCCTGCTAGATTGACCGCTCGCCATCGTCAGGGAAGCACCATGGGACACTCACTGAAAATCCTCGGCCGCACGTCCTCCATCAACGTGCGCAAAGTGCTCTGGACCTGCCAGGAACTGGGCATCGACTACGTACGTGAAGACTGGGGCATCGGCTTCAAGCCCACCCAGTCAGCCGAATTCCTGGCCCTGAACCCCAACGCCCAGGTGCCGGTGCTGATCGACGACCACGGCGTGTTGTGGGAGTCCAATACCATCTGCCGCTACCTGATCGGCCTCTACCAACGCACCGACCTGCTACCCGCCGAACCCGCGCCACGTGCGCGGGTCGAGCAATGGGTGGACTGGCAAGCCGTGGAACTCAACCGCGCCTGGGGCGATGCCTTCACCGCGCTGGTGCGCAATAACCCCGACAACCTCGACGCGGCGCAGATTGCCGCCGCCGTGCAGGTGTGGAATGACAAGATGGGCCTGCTGGAACAACAGCTGGCCAAAACCGGCGCCTATGTGGCCGGAGATGAATTCACCCTCGCCGATATCCTGATCGGCCTCTCGGTGCACCGTTGGCAGAACACGCCCATGCAGCGCCCGCCCTACCCTGCCATTGCGGCGTATTACCAACGCCTGAGCCAACGCCAGGGCTTCAAGACCTTCGCCCTCGACGGCCATCACTAAAACAAGGACTCACTGTGAAAGGACTCAACGTACTGCTTACCGGCGCCTGCGGCAGAATCGGCAAGACATTTTTCGAAGCCTCGAAAGACCGCTACCGCTTCACCCTCACGGACCGCATCGCGCCGGCGTTCGACCTGGGCGAGCACCGATTCGTCCACGCCGACCTCAGCGACAAAGCCAGCCTGGCTGCGCTGCTTGATGGCATCGACGTGGTCGTGCACCTGTCGGGCATCCCCCACGCCAGCGCTTCGTTCGACGAGTTGCTACCGAACAATATCCTTGCTACGACTTACCTGTTCGAAGCCGCCGTGGCCGCCGGCGTGAAGCGTTTGGTATTCGCCAGCAGCGCACAAACCATCGAAGGCTACCCGGTAGACCGGCAGATCACGCCCGGCATGCAGGTAATGCCCGCCAACCTGTATGGCGTGAGCAAATGCTACGGCGAGGCGTTGTGCGGCTACTACGCAGCCAAGACGCCACTGTCGACCATTGCCCTGCGCATCGGCGCCTTTGAGTTCCCCGAAACCCACGACCTCAACAACGCCCGCGACCTCAGCGCCTGGCTCAGCCCACGGGACGCGGTGCAATTGCTGCAACGCTCGGTGGAGGCCGAGGGCGTGAAGCACCTGATCGCCCATGGCATTTCCAATAACCGTTTCAAGCGCCTGGACCTGAGCGAAACCACGCGGGTGTTGGGTTACCATCCGGTCGATGATGCATTCCAAGCATTTGAAATCCCGATTACTTATTGAGTTCTGCCCATGCCTGCACTCTCCACCGCCGACGGCATCGACCCGATCCGTGCTGCCCACATCAGCGCGCGCATTGACCGCCTGCCCGCCGTCGCCACCGTCTGGCGCCTGGTGGCGCTGCTGTCGATCGGTGGTTTTTTTGAGCTGTATGACCTGTTCCAGACCGCCTATATCAGCCCCGGTTTGATCAGCGATGGGATATTCCACACCGGCAGCGAGGGCGTGTTTGGCTTCTCGGACCAGGCCGCGTTCGCCTCGGCGACCTTCCTGGGCCTGTTCCTCGGTGCCAGCCTGCTCAGCCCTATCGCCGACCGTTTCGGGCGCCGGGCGATCTTTACCTTTGCGTTGATCTGGTACACGGTCGCCACGGTGTTGATGGGCATTCAAACCTCGGCGCTGGGCATTATCGGCATGCGTTTTCTGGTGGGCATTGGCCTGGGGATCGAGCTGGTAACCATCGACGCCTACCTGTCGGAACTGGTGCCCAAGCGCATGCGCAGTTCAGCGTTCGCCTTTGCGTTTTTCATCCAGTTTCTGTCGGTGCCGGCGGTAGCATTGATGTCGTGGTGGCTGGTGCCCCAGGCGCCATTCGGGGTGTCCGGCTGGCGCTGGGTGGTGCTCAGCAGTGCAGTGTTTGCGCTGTTTATCTGGCAACTGCGCAAGCGCCTGCCGGAATCACCGCGCTGGCTGGCGCAAAAAGGTCGCTTTGATGAAGCCGGGCAGATCATGGACAACCTGGAGGCGCGCTGCCAAAAGGATCACGGCAAACCGCTGGATGAACCTGAACCGCAGGCCGTCGGCGTGCAAGGCAGCGGCCGCTTTGCCGATATCTGGCAACCGCCGTACCGGCGTCGCGCACTGATGCTGATTGTGTTTCACGTGTTCCAGGCCATCGGCTTTTTCGGCTTCGGCAATTGGTTGCCGGCGTTGCTGTCGGGCCAGGGCGTGAGCGTGACCCACAGCCTGATGTACGCCTTTATCATCACCCTCGCCTACCCGCTGGGGCCGTTGCTGTTTGTAAAAGTGGCCAATCGCTTTGAAAACAAATGGCAGATTGTCGGCTCAGCCATGGGCGCAATGATCTTCGGCAGCCTGTTCGCCCTGCAAACCACGGCGGTGGGGCTGGTGATCTGCGGGGTGATGATCACCTTCTGCAACGCCTGGCTGAGCTTCAGTTATCACTCGTACCAGAGCGAGTTGTTCCCGACCAATATCCGCGCACGGGCGGTGGGGTTCTGCTATTCGTTCAGCCGCTTGTCCACAGTGTTCAGCAGCTTGTTGATCGGTTTTATCCTGGAGCACCTGGGCACGCCGGGCGTGCTGGCGTTTATTGCCAGCAGCATGTTGATTGTGATGATCACCATCAGTTGGTTCGGGCCGCGCACGCGCAATTTGGCGTTGGAGAATATTGCGCACTGACGGCAACAGTTGGCCGCCTGCGGGACAATGATTGCCGCGACGCCCGCGCCATCCCCAACAAAACCGGGGGTGGTGCACTCGGCATGCTATTTGCTCCAGCTGTCGCACCGAACATTTCCACAGGTGACCGATCATGCTGGTTAATAACAACGCCCAAGCCGTATCGACCGTGCAACAGCTCAAGCGTCCCGACATGGACCCGGCCAACGCTGCCGCCAGCACGCTTTACAGTGGTGCCCTGCAAGCGGCGCAGCAAAGTGTGACCGTGCCGGCCGCGCAGAAGGACCTGGACAAAGCCAACGACCGCATCGACGAAGCCTTCGCCAAGACCCGAGTGCAGCTGCAAGCCACCACCGCCGCCCCTACCGCATCGACGGATGTGCCGGCAGCCGGTTCGAGCACCAGCACCGCACGCGCCGACTTCACCGACTACATGAACAAATCCCCCGCCGAACGCATCCGCGAGCAGTTGCTCAAGGAACAGGGTTTGACCGAGGCGCAAGTGCAAGCAATGCCGCAGGAAAAACAGGACGCGATTGCCAAGCAAGTGGCTGAACGCGTGAAGCAGCAGCAAGATCAGCAGGTAGCGGCGAAGGCCACTGATCCGGCGCAGGCGGTTAAAGAAACCCTGGCCGCGATCTGACCGACACCGCTGATGATCGTGATGATCGTTCCCACGCTCCGCAGCCAAGGACGCTCCGCGTCCCAAGAGCGGACGCGGAGCGTCCAGTGAGGCATTCCCACGCGGAGCGTGGGAACGATCTTGAGCCCCCAGCCTTACTGCAGTTGCAACGTTGAGTTGAACTGGCTGATCGCATCCACCACATGCCGCGAGCCTTCCTGAATCTCCAGGATCACCTGCCCCGCTTCATTCGCCAATTCCACACCCAGCCCCGTACGGCTCAGGCTCGACTGCATGCTCGACACCGCACTCAGCGACAGGTCGTGGTTCTTGCGCACTACATCCACAATCTCCACTGTCGCCTGACTGGTGCGTGCGGCAAGGCTGCGCACTTCATCGGCCACCACCGCAAAACCACGCCCATGCTCACCCGCCCGCGCCGCTTCAATGGCTGCGTTAAGCGCGAGCATATTGGTCTGCTCGGCAATGCTGCGGATGGTCTGCACGATGGAGCCGATGATGTCCGATTGCTTGCTCACCGCATCGATACTCTGGGCCGCCTGATTCAAGTCGTTGGAAATCTCTTCAATGATCTGCACGGTTTGCTGCACCACCTCCGAACCTTTGCGCGCACAGGCATCATTTTGTACCGAGGTGGCATGCGCCGAATCGGCGGCGGTGCGCAGGGTGGTGACCTGGTCGGTGATGTCACTGGCGAATTTCACCACTTTGTACAGGCGCCCGTTGGTGTCGAAAATCGGGTTGTAGGACGCTTCCAGAAACAGGGTCTTGCCGTATTTGTTCTTACGCTCGAAGCGATGGGAATGATATTCCCCACGGTTGAGCGAGGCCCAGAACGCCTTGTAGGCCGGCAATTCAACCTCGGCACGGTGGCAGAACATGCTGTGGTGCTGGCCGATGATTTCTTCGCGTGAGTACTGCACGGTGCGCAGGAAATTGTCGTTGGCGTTGAGAATCTGGCCCTGGGGCGTGAACTCGATCACCGCCATTGAACGGCTGATGGCGTCGATCAGGCTCTGGTTCTCATGTTCATGGTGGACCCGCGCCGAAATATCCGAAGCCACTTTGATCACGCTCTGCACCTGGTTGTTGCTGTCGAGCACCGGCATATAACTGGCTTCGAGCCACACTTCTTCGCCACGCTTGTTCAGGCGCATAAAGGTGCCGCTGAGTGCTTCGCCCCGCGCCAGGTCACGCCATAGCTTGGTGTAGGCCTCGGTGTGGGTGTAGGCATCCTCGCAAAAAATGCGGTGATGCTTGCCGCGAATTTCCTCCACCTTGTAGCCCATGGCTGTGCAGAAGTTGTCGTTGGCATCGAGGATGATGCCGTTGCGGTCGAACTCGATCATTGCCATGGAACGGCTGATGGCGGCGAGTTTGGCGTTGGCTTCGGTGAGGGCACAGGAGAAACGTTCGATTTCTTGCAGGTCGGATTTGTGATGGCGGTTGAACATGGTCAGATCACCCTTGATTCCCGGCGCCTGAAAGGCGCATTCCATTCATTTTTTGGATAGTGCTGGCTAACCTTCATGGGGAAATAACCATCCGAAACGCTTTATATGCCAAACGTCATCAACGGTTCTGGGTGAGCATAGACAGGGCTTGGCGCTATGCAAGGCCACTAGTCAGCCAGCATTTTTAACAATGCGCTTGCCGCGGCTGAAGGCGGCCGGGCGGGCGAGCCGACCAAGGCAAATTCGCGATACAGCGGGACGGTCAGCGGCATCACGCGCAAGCCATTGCGCTTTACCGGCAAGGCCATTTCAGGTACCAGCGTGACGCCGACGCCTTCGCGTACCAGGCTGTAGGCGCTGTTCCACTCGCGTACTTCCACGCGAATATCGCGCAGGGTAAGCCCCGCAGCGCCCGCCAAGCTGCGGGCACTGGCGGTGCAACCGCCGGTGGCAAGTACAAAGGGTTGCTCCAGCAGCGCCTCAAACGACACGCTGGCGTTGGCCGGGCGCTGCGCCAAGGGATGATCGGTCGGCAACACGGCCATCCAGCAATCTCGCCCCAATACGCTGGCGTTGCGCTCGGGCCTGGGGTTGAGCACCACGCCCAGGTCGATCAGGCCGGCGTCAAGCAAGGTGAGCACTTCGCTGTCCGTGACATCCAGCGTGGTCACTTCAATACCGGGGTTCATCTGACGAAAACGCTGCAGCAGCGGCGTCAGAAAAGTCGCCATCACCATCGGGAAACTGGCGATGCGAATACTCCCACGCAGCAGCGGCCGAGCGTCGTCGACCGTTGTACGAATCGCCTGCAACGCCCCCATCATCACGCGCGCTTGTTCGATCACACTCAACCCGAGCGCGGTGGGCAAGGTCTTGCGCGGCTCGCGCGTGAACAATTGCGCACCCAAAGTCGCCTCCATGTTGGCCATGGCCTGGCTGGCGGCGGACTGGGTCATGCCCACTTGCTCGGCAGCCGCCGTAATGCTGCCTTGATCGGCCACGGCCACCAGCAAGCGCCAGTGCATCAGGTTCATCATGGCAGTAGCTGTCCTTATGGGTGGGGTCTGAAGGTTTAATTTTACCCACGGTGCCATGCCCGCGAGACTGGCGCAAATTCAACCGAGTAGCCCCACATGAAATTGTATTTCTCCCCGAATGCCTGTTCCCTCGCCCCCCATATCGTGCTGCGCGAATTGGCGCTGCCGTTCGACTTGGTACGGGTCGATAACAAGGCCAAAACCACTGCCGATGGCGCAGACTTCCTGCAAATAAACCCCAAGGGCTATGTGGCGGCGCTGCAACTGGATAACGGCCAGGTGCTGACCGAAGCCAGTGCGATCCTGCAATACCTGGCCGACCTGAAACCCGCCGCCCAGTTGGCCCCGGCCAATGGCAGTTGGGAGCGTGTGCGTTTGCAGGAATGGCTGAATTTCATCGCCAGCGAGATTCACGGCGGGCTGGGGATTTTCTTCAACCCGGCGATCCAAGGCGAAGTGCGAGCCACGTTTGTGGCCAAGTTGTTCAAGCGCTTTGAGTTTCTGGTGCAGACGCTGGAGCGTCAGGATTATTTGCTGGGCGAGCAGTACTCGGTAGCGGATGCGTATTTGTTTGTGCTGCTGCGCTGGGCGGCGGTTCATGACATTGATCTGCAGCCGTGGCCGGCGTTGACGGCGTTTATGCAACGCGTTGGCGCACGGCCTGCCGTGACTGCGGCACTGGCCGCTGAAAATCCATGACCTGAAATGCAATCCACTGTGGGAGCTGGCTTGCCTGCGATGACTGTGTGTCAGGCAATGATGTGCTGTCTGGGCCAGCGCTATCGCAGGCAAGCCAGCTCCCACAGTTGATGTTCATTGGTTTAGAGCCTTGAAGACTATTTGCTGCACATCGACCTTTTTCGGGATCAGGCCGTTGGCGAAGAACAGGTCGGCAGTGCGTTGCTGGTTGGCGATGTCGATGGCCTGCAACGGGCGAATCGGCTCCGGCGAGCGGTGTTCGAAGTAGCTTTTGACCACCGCCGGTTGCAGGCCCAGGGTCTTGGCCATCAAGGCGATGCTTTCTTCGGGCTGGTCCAGGGACAGGCGCTGGGCCTTGCCGAGCGTCTTGATGATGGTGGCGACGGCGTGCGGGTACTGTTTGGCAAACGGGCTGTTGACCACAAAGAAACTGCCCGCCGGGTTAAGGCCCTGGCCGTCGCCCAATACGCGGGCGGAGCCATCGACCACGGCCGCCGAGTAGTAAGGGTCCCACACCACCCAGGCGTCGACTTTGCCTTGTTCAAACGCTGCGCGGCCGTCGGACGGCGACAGGTACACCACATTCACATCCTTCCACTGCAAGCCCGCGCGCAGCAGGCTTTTGAGGAACAGGTTGTGTGCGCTGGAGCCCTTGAGCAGCGCCACGCGCTTGCCCTTGAGTTCGGCCACGCTTTGGATGCTGCTGGCTGTGGGCACCAGCACCGCTTCGGTTTTGCCTTCATTGGGCTCGACAGCGAAGTACTGCAAGTCGATGCCGGCGGCCTGGGCGAAGATCGGCGGGATGTCGCCGATATTGCCAATGTCCAGGCTGCCGGCGTTCAGCGCTTCGATCAGTGGCGGGCCGCCGAGGAATTCAGTCCACTGCACCTGGGTGCCGGGCAGCGCCTCTTCGAACAGTTTGTGCTCACGGGCCAGTACCATGCTCACCGAGCTTTTCTGGTAGCCGATGCGCAAGGTGGACGGTTCGGCCGCAGACACCGCTGCCGAAAACACAAGTGAAGCCAGAACCACACTGAAAAACTTAACCATCATTGTTACCTCCGATCGTTCCCACGCTCTGCGTGGGAATGCCGCCAGGGACGCTCCGCGCCCCGCTCTAAAATCGTGACGCAGAGCGTCACGGGATGCATTCCCACGCGGAGCGTGGGAACGATCAGCTACAGGCCAGCTTTGACCTTGGCCGCGACATCCGCAGGCACCCATTGCTGCCACACTTGCGGCTGCTCTTTGAGGAACGCCAGCGCGACCTGGCGCGGCTGTTCACGTTTCTCGCTCATTTGCGCAAGGATGCCGTTGAGCAGGTCGATCGGCAGGTCGACTTTTTCAAAGAAGGTGACTAACTGTGGGTACTGCGCCTTGAACGGCGCCGACACACCAATCGCCAAGTGTGCAGGCATCGAACGGGTGCCAATGGGGTGCGGGTTGTTGGCGTCGGCCAGGGTTTTCCAGGCGTCGCCGTTGAAAGGCGGTTCTTCGAGCTTGATCAGCTTGAAGCGGCCCAGCAGTGGCGTCGGCGACCAGTAGTAGAACAACACCGGTTTGCCACGGCGGATCGAGGAGGCCACTTCAGCATCCAGCGCCGCGCCGGAACCGGTGCGGAAGTTGACGAAGGTATCGGTCAGGCCATAGGCCTTGAGCTTCTGGCTATTGACGATTTCCGAGGTCCAGCCGGTGGGGCTGTTGAGGAAGCGGCCTTTGCTCGGGTCTTCAGGGTCGCGAAATACGTCCTTGTAGCGCGCCAGGTCAGCCACTGACTTAAGCTGCGGCGCCAGCGGTTTGATGCCGCGTTCGGCCTCACCCTTGATCACGTATTCAGGCACCCACCAGCCTTCGGTGGCACCTTTGACCGTGTCGCCCAGGCCGAACACTTTGCCTTCGGCCTCGGCCTTGACCCACGCCGGACTGCGCCCGGCCCATTCTTCGCCGATCACCTGAATGTCGTCCTTGGCCAGGGCGGCTTCCAGGCTCACGGTGCTGCCTGGCAAGGTGTCGGTGGGCAGGCCGTAACCTTTCTCGACGATCAGGCGCAGCACTTCGGTGATCAGGCTGCCGCTTTCCCAGGTGATGTCGCCGAAGTGGATGGGTTTGATGGCCTCGGCGGCCTGGGTTGGCTGCGTCAGGACAGCGAGAGCCAGCAGCGAGCCACCGAGCAGGTTTTTAATTGTTTTCATGCAGAACCTCATTTTCCGGAACACAGGAGATCAACGGTGGGAGCTGGCTTGCCTGCGATGGCAATGGTGGCTTCAACATCGCTATCGCAGGCAAGCCAGCTCCCACACTGGATCGGTGTGCCACTCAAGTTGTTTAAAAGTCATAACTGAGCCGCGTGTAGCTGTATGGCTGGCCGGGCGTCTGGCGCAGGCAACGGTTGAGGGCGCGGGCCATGTAGCCGCTGACCGAGCGTTGGGAAATCCCCAGTTTGGCGGCGATCTCGGGATACGTCAGGCCATTGAGCTGCGAAAGCAAAAAGGTCGCCCTGACCTTGGCCGGCAAGCCGTCGAGCAATTGGTCGAGGGCCTGCAGGGCTTCGAGCATTTGCGCGAGGTCTTCAGGCGACGGTGCGTTGCAGGTTTCGTCGTTGTCCAGGGCGCCGAGATAAGCGCGTTCCAGGTCACGGCGACGCCACAGTTGGTACATCAAACGCTGAGCGATGGTGGTGAGCAAGGCGCGGGGCTGACGAATCGGCAGCACGCCGGGCGAACTCAGCAGTTGGACGAAGGTGTCGGCGGCGATGTCTTCGGCGTGTGCGCGGGAATCGAGGTGGCGGTGCAAACGGCTGCACAGCCAGTCGTAATGACTGCGGAACAATCCGCCCACGTAATCGCTGTGAGAAGTGTCGGCGCCGGACATAGTGGCTCCATCTGAGAAGGTTGCGCGTTATGTCCGGTGTTCCGGTGGAGCGATCCTAGCAAGGCCGCTTATTCTTTAATAATATTTAAAATTCATTCTTATATAACCGATTGTTCGCACGATCAGCGTAGGTGCGGGTAGCCGGCAGTAGCGGCGGCTTGTTGATAGTTCAGCAGGACTTGATAGTCGTCTTCGCTGGCAGGCAGAACTGCCTGGATGCCCAGGGTTGCGACCACGTGCGGTAAATCCTGCAACGCCTGATTCATCACCTCACGAATGTGCGCCGCTTGCTCATCGCTCAAGTGCAGCGGGCCGATAAAGGGCAAGGTCGGGCTCGGTGCGCTGCGGGTGACGGTGCGCAGCCCCGCCACTTCTTCGGGGGCGAAACGGGCGAGGTAGTCGTAGGTCACGCTGTCGACGGCGGCAAGGTCGGCGCGGCCTTCGCGCAGCCAGCGCAGGCTTTCGCGGTGGGCGCCGCTGATGCCGACGCTGGCGAAGAAACGGCCGTCGCGTTGCAGCGGGGCCAGGCGTTCACGCAGCAGGTTCATGCCGCTGTTGGAGTCGTGGCCGTTGATCACGCCGCGACTGTCGTAGAAGTCCGCCAGTTCGTTAAGCGAGCTGTCCTCGCGGGTCAGCAGCAGGCTGCAATGTTCGCCCTGGCTGCTGTGGGCCAGCTCATAGCGCGGGCGGCCGATCACGCGCACTTTGCCGCGCAGTTGGGTCATCAGCGGGTAGCCACAGGTTTGCGTCACCAGCAGCTCGGGCGCGAGCCACAGGCCGTGCAGGTCGAGGTGGTCAGCGTTACGGCGCGTCAGGTTCAGGCGCTCAAAAATACGCGTCAGCCACGCTTGGTTGGCCTGTTGCACCGCTGCGGGCGCGACGTACATCCGCAGCTCGGCGTAGTGGTCACTCATGGTCGTCTCTCACGCAAAAGGGTGCCTTGGGCTGTCGATGGCCTTGAGGCCGTGGCGGCTGATCAACTGGCCATAACCCTGCACCAGAAAGCCGCCACTGCGCGCGACCCATTGTTCACGTCGCGCCCGGTAGACCGTGGGCAGCAGATACCAGGGCAACTTGGGCAAGTCGTGGTGCACCAGGTGCAGGTTGTTATTGAGGAACAGCCAGGTCCACGGCCATGACGCTTCGTTGAGCACCGTACGCTGTTCCGGCTGCGCGTGTGGGCGGTGTTCATAGTAGGAACGGATCGACGCCAGGGACAAGGCTGGCGCGGTCACCAGCAGCAGGTAATGCCATACCGGGATGGCGCTGGAGTGGGCGATAACGCCGAGCATCAGGATTGTCACGCCGCCGTGGGCCAGCCACATTGGCCACACCTGGGGCAGGCATCGGAGTTGATGACGCGCCAATCGGGCGATGGCCAGCGGCGATGCCAGCAGAAAACGCCCCAGTAGGGTTTTGGTCAGCCAGTGAACGCCGCGCTTGAGCAACGAGCTGTTATCCCACTGGTGTTGATTGAGGTAGCGGCTTTCCGGGTCGATGCCCGGCAGGGTCAGGTCTTCGTCGTTATGGTGCAACAGGTGACTGTCGCGGTACAGCGTGTAGGGATACCACACGGCAAACGGCGCGTAGCCGAGCAGTTTGTTGATCAGGGGCGAACGGGTGGGATGGCCATGCAGCAATTCGTGTTGCACCGACAGCCAGAGTGTCACCAACGGGATCAGCAACACCGTGCTCAGCCACAGGCCCAGCCAGTGGCTGGCGAGGATCACGGCGAACCAGCCGGTATATACGCCGATCAGCAACAGCCAGGTCGGCCATTCGGTGACTGCGGTAAAACTGCGTGCCAGGGCTTCGATTTCCCGGCGTTGGGTCAGATCAAGGTAGTTGGCCATCGGTAGCTCAGAGCAGGTGTTTCCTGCTCTGTGCAGTGAGGCGCAAAAATCTTGCAGATCGTTTGGTTCTAAGCTTGTAACTCAGTGACCGAACAGGCCGGTTTCAGTCTTTTTGGCTTTTTTGTCGGCGCGTTTTTCATCGGCGGTCTTTGCCGGCTTTTTCTTCGCGGCTTTCTTTGAATCCATACCTTTGGCCATGATGCATGCTCCACGTGAAGGGGATGTAACACTGGGTATACCACCTATTGCCCGGCAGAAGGCGCTTATAATCGGCGGCCCTTGATTACGTTGCTCAAACACCATGCCCGAACTGCACATCCAACTGCTGGCAGAGCCACTGTGGCCGCTGCTGAACAAGTTTTACCGCCGCCATAATTCGCCGATGAAGGCCCTCAAGGGCGGCCGCTTGTGGGTGGCGCGTGACAGCGAGATTGTCGCCGGGTTGTGCCTTACGCCTGTGGTGGGAGGGCAATGGCTGACCGGCGTGTTTGTTGACCCGGCCTATCGCGGCCACGGGCTGGCGGCGCGGTTGATTGCTGCGGCAGTGGCCGATGTGGAAGGCACGGTGTGGTTGCTGTGTCATCCGCAGCTGGAAGGGCTCTATCAACGTATGGGTTTCACCCAGGAAACCACCCTGCCCCAATCGCTGGGTGAGCGCCTGGCGCGCTACAAACGCAACAAGCCAATGATCGCCATGGGCTTAGACCTTTTAGTGAGGTCCACTGCGGATAATGTGTGATCGGCCCGTGCAAGGCCCGTGCTAGCCTCGACAGCACAGTGGCCCCTTACAGGATGATCATGAAAACCACGCTTGCAGCGCTGTCTCTTACCGCCCTCCTCGCTCCGGCTTTAAGCCAGGCAGCGAATGCGCCGATTACCGCCGAGCAATACGCCAGCGTGCTGGCCGGCAGTTGGCGCGACCCGGCCAATAGCGCGCGTGACGGTTACCGCCACCCGCAGCAAACCCTGGAGTTCTTCGGCCTGAGCGCCACACAGAGCGTGATCGAAATCACCCCGGGTGGCGGTTGGTTCAGCGAAATTCTCGCGCCGCTGCTCAAGGACCACGGGCATTACATCGCCGCCGTGCAAGCTGCCAGCAGCAGTGCTTATGCTGCGACGTCCGAACAGAACCTGAAAAACAAATTCGCCGCCGACCCTGCGCGCTATGCCAAGGCCGAAGTCGTCGAGTTCAACCCCAAGGCCCCGGTGCTCGGCAAACCAGCTTCGGTGGACGCCGTGCTGACCTTTCGCAATGTGCATAACTGGGTAGACGCAGGCACCGCGCCAGCGACCTTCAGCGCGTTCTACACCGTGCTCAAACCAGGCGGTGTGCTGGGCGTGGAAGATCACCGGGCCAAAGACGGCGCGGACCTGGAAGCGATCAAGGACAGCGGCTACCTGACCACGGCGCAAGTGGTGAAGCTGGCGACGGACGCCGGGTTCAAGCTGGCCGGGCAGAGCGAGGTGAATGCCAACCCCAAGGACACCAAGGACTACCCGGGCGGCGTGTGGACATTGCCGCCGTCGTTGCGGTATGGGGAGCAGGATAAGGCCAGGTATCTGGCGATTGGCGAGTCGGATCGGATGACGTTGCGGTTCGTTAAACCCGCCCGATAACTCTGTTTGGAATGCATTCCAAATGTGGGAGCTGGCTTGTGTGGGAGCTGGCTTGCCTGCGATGCAGGCACCTCGGTTTATCAGTGTCACCGAGGCGATGCTATCGCAGGCAAGCCAGCTCCCACACAAGCTCAGCTCCCACATTTTTATCTCAGTGTGCCTGAGGGTTACTCGTCAGCGTTTGGATCCATATCCGGGAACATCACTTCGATAAACCCGAATTTGCTGAAGTCGGTAATCCGCGAGGGGTATAACCGGCCGATCAGGTGATCGCATTCATGCTGCACCACCCGCGCATGGAAGCCGTCGGCAACGCGCACGATCGGCTCGCCCTTGGGATCGAAACCCTCGTAGCGAATCTGCTGGTAACGATCCACCGCGCCACGCAGGCCGGGCACCGACAGGCAACCTTCGTAACCTTCTTCGAGCACCGGGCTGAGCGGCGTGATCAGCGGGTTGATCAGGATGGTCTGCGGCACCGGCGGCGCATCCGGGTAGCGTTCGCTGGCCTCGAAACCAAAGATAACAAGCTGCAGGTCCACACCAATCTGCGGCGCGGCCAGGCCGACACCGCCGACGTGCTCCATGGTCTGGAACATGTCATCAATCAACTGCCACAGCTCAGGGCTGTCGAACATTTCCGGCGGAACCGGTGGCGCGATGCGCAGCAGGCGCTCGTCGCCCATTTTCAGGATTTCACGGATCATCGATCAGACTTCATCGGTAGTGGGCTTGGAGTGGTCCCGGCCCAGGCCTGAGACGTGCTGTTTTTCATTCGTGTGGCTGTCTTCATCAAATTCCTTTTCACCTGGGTCCTTGCCTTCGGCCGACATGTGCTCGATCACGGCATTCATCTCCGCGCCGAGCAACAACACAGCGGCGGAAATATAGAAGTACAGAAGCAGGACGATGATCGCACCGATACTGCCATACATCGCGTTGTAGTCAGCAAAGGTTTTGACGTAATAACCAAAGCCCAGCGAGGCGATGATCCACACCACCACGGCCAGCACTGAGCCTGGGGTGATAAAGCGGAATTTTTGCTCAACATCGGGCATCACGTAGTACATGAGGGCCACGGCGAACATCAGCAAAATCACGATCAAGGGCCAGCGCAGGATGGTCCATAAGGTGACCACGAATTCCTGCATGCCGATCTGCCCGGCGAGCCATTCCATGACTTGCGGGCCGAGCACCATCAGTGCGGCAGCAGCGAGCAACATGCCGGCGATGCCGACAGTGTAGAAAATCGACAGCGGGAAGCGCTTCCAGATCGGCCGGCCTTCGACCACGTCATAGGCGGCGTTCATCGCGCTCATCATCAGGCGCACGCCGGCCGAGGCGGTCCACAGCGCGATCACGATACCCACCGAGAGCAAACCGCCCTTGGACTGCTGCAACTGGTCGATCACCGGGTTGACCTGCTCCAGCGCCTGGGGCGGCAACACCAGTTCCGACTGCATGCGCAGCCAGGTGAAAAAGTCCGGCAGGTGCAGGAAGCCGATCAGGGCAATGAGGAACAGCAGGAAGGGAAACAGCGAGAACAGCATCTGGTAGGCCAGTGCCGAGGCGTAGGTGGGCATTTCGTCATCGACGAATTCCTTGACGGTGCGCAGCAGCACTTTGTGGAGCTTGAGGCCGTCTAGTACCGGAAAAATCATAGCGTCTCCTTTCGCCGCAAAAGGGTGAGGTCGTGGGCGACTCAGGGGCCGTTTTCTACATCAAAGTAGCCCATTTGGCGACTTTGAAACAATTTCCAAACTTTAGTTGCACGCTTCACATAAAAACGGCCATCCGTAGATGGCCGTCGGGCTGCATGAATCCAGCCGGCGATTCAGTGTTACTTGACGGCTTTTTTTACCGCATCTTTGGTGTCGCCGACGGCTTTTTCGACCTGACCTTTCTTCTCCTGCAAAACGCCTTCAGCGTGCAGCTTGTCATTGCCGGTGACTTTGCCGACACCTTGCTTGATGTTGCCGACAAGTTCATCTTTCAAACCTTTTGCCTTATCCGATGTGCTGCTCATGGTATTTCTCCGAAAGAACAATCAAGGGTTTTGGTCATTACCTAAAGATTGACCCGAGGCCGTTCGGCAGAGTTTCAATTATTTTCAGCGCGCATTTCATCGCCGGCGACAGGTTTGGCTTTATGTTTTGCCGCCAACCCACGAGAATGCCCGGCACATTCAGGCTATAACGCTGAATAACAGATCCCGTAGGAAGGTTATGAAACTCAATAAAGCACAGGCCATCGCCCGCAGAAACCAGGAACTGGGCGGTGCAGTACTCGGCGTCAACAACTGCCACTTCACCGACCTGGACAGCAAACGCAACATCTGGTGGTTCGACCTGCCGCTGGTGCGCATTGGTGTGGGCCAGTACGAGTGGGTTCACTTGTTGATGCACAACGCCGAGACTGACCAGTTGCTGCACCTGAAGGTGCCGACGGCGTTCCTGCGCGAACACATCGAAGGGTTGGTGGTGCGCAACGCGGGCAAGCGCAAGCCGGAGATTACCCTGGAGCTGAGCGCGGATAAGGATTCGTTCTTGAAGGATGTGCGCCCGGCAGGTGCTGGCGTGGGCTTCGCGCAGTTCGCCTTGTAAGAACGCGGTAAAACAATGTGGGAGCTGGCTTGCCTGTGATGGCGGTATACCCGTCACAGTTGGGCTAGCTGATCCACCGCTATCGCAGGCAAGCCAGCTCCCACATTGGACTGCATTCCAGTTCGGGCCAAAAAAAACCCCGCATCAGCGGGGTTTTTTATCGGTTACTTTTTAAGGCCCAGCTTCTTCAGCTCTTCATCGCGCAACTCACGGCGCAGGATCTTGCCCACGTTGGTGGTCGGCAATGCATCACGGAACTCCACGGCCCTGGGCACCTTATAGCCGGTGACGTTGGCGCGCATGTGTTCCATCACCTGGTCCTTGGTCAGGGTCGCCCCTGGCTTGACCACAATAAAGATCTTGATGTGCTCACCGGATTTTTCATCCGGCACACCGATGGCCGCACATTGCAGCACGCCCGGCAGGCTTGTCAGCACGTCTTCCAGTTCGTTGGGGTAGACGTTGAAACCGGAGACCAGAATCATGTCTTTCTTGCGGTCGACAATGCGGATGTAGCCGTCTTGCTGGATGATCGCGATGTCACCGGTCTTCAACCAGCCTTCGTTGTCGAGCATTTCGGCGGTGGAGTCGTCGCGCAACCAGTAGCCCTTCATCACCTGCGGGCCTTTCACACACAGCTCGCCGGTTTCGCCCAGCGCCAACTCGGTGCCATCGTCGGCGATGACTTTGCACAGGGTGGAAGGCACCGGAATGCCGATGGTGCCGATCTGAATATGCTGGATCGGGTTGACGGTGGCCACCGGGCTGGTTTCGGTCATGCCGTAACCTTCACAGATGCCACAGCCGGTCACGGCTTTCCAGCGCTCAGCCGCAGCCAGTTGCAGGGCCATGCCGCCCGACAAGGTCACTTTGAGTGCGGAGAAGTCCAGCTTGCGGAACGCCTCGTTATTGCACAGCGCCACGAACAGCGTGTTCAAGCCGACAAAGCCGCTGAACTTCCACTTCGACAGTTCCTTGACCATCGCCGGCAGGTCGCGCGGGTTGCTGATCAGGATGTTGTGGTTGCCGATCAGCATCATCGCCATGCAATGAAAGGTGAACGCATAGATGTGGTACAGCGGCAGCGGTGTGATCAGGATCTCGCAGCCTTCGTTGAGGTTGGAGCCCATCAGCGCCTTGCACTGCAACATGTTGGCGACAAGGTTGCGGTGGGTGAGCATCGCGCCCTTGGCCACGCCGGTGGTGCCACCGGTGTATTGCAGCACAGCCACATCGCCGCTGGCGGGGCTGGCGTCGTTAACCGGTTGGCCGTGCCCCTTGGCCAGCACGTCGTTGAACTTGATCGCCTTGGGCAAGTGATAGGCCGGGACCATTTTCTTCACGTACTTGATGACGCTGTTGATCAGCAGGCGCTTGAACGGCGACAGCAAGTCAGCGACTTCGGTGACGATCACGTGCTTGACGGCAGTCTTGGGCACGACTTTTTCAGCCAGGTGCGCCATGTTTGCCAGGCAGACCAGGGCCTTGGCCCCGGAATCATTGAATTGGTGTTCCATTTCCCGCGCGGTGTACAGCGGGTTGGTGTTGACCACGATCAGCCCGGCACGGATGGCACCGAACACGGCCACCGGGTATTGCAGGACGTTGGGCAGTTGCACGGCGATTCGATCGCCGGGCTTCAAATCGGTATGCTGTTGCAGGTAGGCGGCGAAGGCGCCGGACAATTCGTAGAGTTCACCGTAGGTGATGGTCTTGCCCAGGTTGCTGAAAGCCGGTTTGTCGGCGAAGCGCTGGCAGGACTGTTTCAGTACCGCCTGAATATTCTGATACTCGTCTGGATTGATGTCTGCAGCAATCCCGGCGGGGTACTTATCCTTCCAAAAGTCTTCGTTCATGGAAGCCCACTCCTCAGCGACGCGAATTCATCATCGCATTTGATGCGATTATTATTGGTGTATGTTTTTTTAGGTGAATCTGGCGCTTTCAAGCAGGCCGAGAAGTCACAAAGCGCGCCGAGAGTAGCAGCTTTGCCAAGGGCCGCCTAGAGCCAAAAGAAGGCCCTACAGTCATAAACATGACTCAAGAATATCTAATGGTCATTTTTAGAGCAAAGATTCTATAAGCCAGGAAATCGCTCTGGAATGGGCTTTACGGAGCGATAAACAGCAATGTGGGAGCTGGCTTGCCTGCGATAGCGGTGAATCAGTCGATAAATCGGGTGACTGATACATGGCTATCGCAGGCAAGCCAGCTCCCACATTTTTTATTGCATTTCACATCAGGCGATGTCGCGCAGCTCCCTGCGCAAAATCTTGCCCACCGGCGTCATCGGCAACGACTCACGCAACACAATGTGCTTGGGCACCTTGTACCCGGTGAAGTTGGTCTTGCAGTACGCCTTCAACTCATCAACGCTCACACCTTGGGCGCGCGCCACCACAAACAGCTTCACCGCCTCGCCGGTGCGTTCGTCCGGTACGCCGATCACCGCGCAGTTGGCCACTGCTGGATGCGCCATCACCACGTCTTCGATCTCGTTGGGGTACACATTGAAGCCCGAGACGATGATCAGGTCTTTCTTGCGATCGACGATGCTGACAAAACCATCGGTGTCGATCACCGCAATATCACCGGTTTTGAGCCAACCTTCGGCGTCCAGGGTCTCGGCGGTGGCCACGGGTTGCTGCCAGTAACCCTTCATCACCTGCGGGCCTTTGATGCACAGCTCGCCGCGCTCGCCCAGGGGCAGCTCGCGGCCTTCATCATCAATCACTTTCATCGCCGTGCCCGGCACCGGAATGCCCACGGTGCCCAGCCGCGACTGGCTGCCGTAGGGGTTGGTACTGGCCACCGGCGAGGTTTCGGTGAGGCCGTAACCTTCGCCGATGGAGCAACCGGTGAGAGCCTTCCAGCGCTCGGCGGTGGCCTTGACCAGCGCAGTGCCACCCGAATTGGTGATCTTGAGATGGGAGAAATCCAGGGTCTTGAAGTCGGGGTGATCCATGAGCGCCACGAACAGCGTGTTCAACCCGAGCAAGCAGGAGAACCGCCACTTTTTCAGCTCCTTGATAAACCCGCCGATGTCACGCGGGTTGGTGATCAGCACGTTGTGGTTGCCGGTCACCATCATGCACATGCAGTTCGCGGTAAAAGCATAGATGTGGTACAGCGGCAGCGGCGCAATCATCACCTCCTGCCCTTCTTTCACCAGCGGCTGGCCGTCATCGGTGACCTGGGACATGCACGCCCGCGCCTGCTGCATATTCGCCACCAGGTTGCCGTGGGTGAGCATCGCGCCCTTGGCCAGGCCGGTGGTGCCGCCGGTGTATTGCAGCACGGCGATATCATCCAGCGTCACCGGGTGGCGAACCACCGCCTGGCCCGCGCCCATGCGCAAGGCGCGCTTGAACGACACCGCACGTGGCAGGCTGTAGGCCGGGACCATTTTCTTGACCTTGTCGACCACGGTGTTGACCAGCCAGCCTTTGGCGGCGGGCATGAAGTCGCCCATCCTGGCTTCGATCAGGTAGTCGATCTCGGTGTCGGTGCACACGTCCTGCACCCGCGAACCGAACAAATTGAGATAGACCAGCGCACGCACGCCGGCATCCTTGAACTGGTGGCGCATCTCACGCGGGGTGTACAGCGGGTTGGTGTTGACCACGATCAACCCGGCGCGCAGCGCGCCGAACACCGCAATCGGGTAATGCAGCACGTTGGGCATCTGCACCGCGATGCGCTCGCCAGGCTTGAGGTCGGTGTGGTTTTGCAGGTAGCCGGCGAACGCGGCACTCTGGCGCTCAAGCTCGGCGTAGGTCAGGGTGATGCCCATGTTGCTGAACGCCGGACGGTCGGCAAAGGCCTTGCAGGAGCGTTCAAAGACTTCGATCACCGATTTGTAGGTAGTGAGGTCGATATCATTGGGAACGCCCGCCGCGCGTTTGTCATTCCAGAAATCAGGTTGCATTATTCTTGTCCTCGTACCTGAGTGTGTCCGGCCGCTTTCTCATTGGTATAAAAAGCGGAGCTTTGGGGACGTTAGCAGCTATGGCCAAACAGGCAAATACGCGCAACTGTGTCATTTATTGTATGAATCTTGCCCCTAACGTGTAGGCAGATACACCAGCCCCGGCCAGATGAGCTATACACTGCAACGACCCTGAGCAAAGGAAGCGCTATGAATCACAGCACCTTCTGGCTGACCGCGAATGACCGCAGCCGCCTGTACGTCAATCAATGGCTGCCGGACGGGCCCGCCAAGGCCATGATCATGCTGTCCCACGGCATGGCCGAACACAGCGGGCGCTATGCACGCCTGGCCGAAGCGCTGTGCGCAGCCGGCTACGGCCTGTACGCGCCGGACCAGCGTGGCCATGGCCGCACCGCCGATGAAGGCACGCTGGGCCTGTACGCCGAAAAGGATGGCTGGAATAAAGTGGTGGGCGACCTCGCCAGCCTCAACCAGCACATCGGCCAGCAGCAGCCGGGCCTGCCGATCATCTTGCTGGGCCACAGCATGGGCAGCTATATCGCCCAGGCGTACCTGCTGCACCATAGCGCGAGCCTGAATGGGGCGATTCTCAGCGGTTCGAATTACCAGCCGGTGGCGCTGTACCGCGCCGCCGGCGTCATTGCCCGACTGGAGCGCGCACGCCAAGGCCTGCGCGGGCGCAGTGCATTGATCGACTTTTTGTCGTTCGGCTCATTCAACAAGGCATTCAAGCCCAACCGCACCGCGTTTGACTGGCTAAGCCGCGACCCGCTGGAGGTGGACAAGTACATCAATGACCCGCTGTGCGGCTTTCGCTGCACCAACCAGTTGTGGATCGACTTGCTCGGCGGCTTGCAGCAAATCAGCAAAGCGTCCAACCTCGCACAGATCGATCCGGGCCTGCCAATTATGATAATGGGCGGCGAATGTGATCCGGTAAGTGAAGGCAAACGTCTCAAAAGCCTGGCCCATGCCCTGCGTGAGGCTGGTTGCCAGAACCTGCAATTGAATATCTACCCGCAGGCGCGTCATGAAGTGTTCAACGAAACCAACCGCGATGACGTGACAGCGGATGTTCTGAAGTGGCTCGACCAGGCCTTGACGTTACGCAGGCCGGCGCGCTGCGAATAACTTTTTCCTTTAAAATCAATCTATTAAATTACCGATTAGCCACAGGATGCACCTTTAGATGACCCAGGTTACCAACACCCCATACGAAGCCCTCGAAGTCGGCCAGACCGCCAGCTACAGCAAGACCGTCGAAGAGCGCGATATCCAGCTGTTCGCGGCGATGTCCGGCGACCACAACCCGGTGCACCTGGATGCCGAGTACGCCAAGGCGACCATGTTCAAGGAGCGTATCGCCCACGGCATGTTCAGCGGCGCGTTGATCAGTGCAGCGGTAGCGTGCGAGCTGCCTGGGCCGGGCACTATCTACATCGGCCAGCAGATGAGCTTCCAGAAGCCGGTAAAAATCGGCGACACCTTGACCGTGCGCCTGGAGATCCTGGAGAAGTTGCCCAAGTTTCGTGTGCGCATCGCCACGCGCGTCTTCAACCAGCGCGATGAGCTGGTGGTGGACGGTGAGGCTGAAATTCTTGCGCCGCGCAAGCAACAGGTTGTTACGTTGACTGAGCTGCCGCCGATCAGCATTGGCTGATAGAAATCTCGAAATCAATACAAAGCAAATGTGGGAGCTGGCTAGCCTGCGATACACACACCTCGGCGTATCAGTTACACCGGGGTGATGCTATCGCAGGCAAGCCAGCTCCCACATTCAGTTACAGCATAGGCAGTTACAGCATAAGCAATTACAGCAATGTGCTTACGAGTTAGCGCGAGCCTGGTTACGCAGGGCTTTCACCTGGTCGTGGTTACGTTGTGCGCCGTGGAACTGACGCTCAACCAGGTCACGAATACCCAGCAGGTTGTGCTTGTTGATTTTCTCGATCGCTTCCTTGTAAGCCTTCAGGGCGTGGTCTTCACCGCGCTCGGCTTCGTTCAGTACTGCCTCTTCATCTTTACCGGTGACCAGCGACTTCACGTCGACCCAGCCACGGTGCAGAGCGCCGGCAACCGAACCGGATTCTTCCGGATCGCCACCCAGGGCACGCACGGCGGTTTGCAGCTCGGCTGCGGCAGTGGCGCAATCGGCGGAGCGTTTCTGGAACAGCGCCTTGAGCTCAGGATGCTTGATGTCTTCAGCACAAGTCGCGAAGCCTTTCTGGCCGTCTTTGCTGGTTTCGATCAGGTCGTTGAGTACGGAGATCGATTCTTTGTTGATGTCAGTCATTTTTCAATTCCTTGTGCAGGTTAGAAGGTTGTCTTAATGATTGCAGCGCCCGTGCCAGGTTTTGAAAAATTAATTTATTGATATATATCAGCTACTTACAAAATATTGAACCATCTGTATGTACGTTATTTGCATGATCTGTCATTTGGCCTTCATGCAGAATGCCTGTATTTTCCAAGGACTCGACGCCAACCCTTGAAGCCCATGAACCCCGAAAAACTCGAATTGCTGATCACCCGCGAAATGCCCTTCGGCAAGTACAAGGGACGCATCATCGCCGACCTGCCCGGCCCCTACCTGAACTGGTTTGCCCGTGAGGGTTTTCCTCACGGCGAGCTGGGCGGTTTGCTCGCTTTGATGCAGGAAATCGACCACAACGGCCTGTCCGAACTGCTGGAGCCGCTGCGCGTAAAACACGGCAAACCTGCCCCCCGCCATTAAGAGCCCACGCTATGCCAAGGAATGCAGACAACGAATGTCACTGGCACGCCATCGCCCAGCGCTATGAGCTGGAGCCTGGCCCGATCAATCTGGAAAACGGCTACTTCGGGCGCATGAGCCGTGCTGTGCAGGCGCAGTATCTGGAGCATGTGGCCTTTATTAACCGCAGCAACTCGCTGTATGTGCGTCAGCGCTTCGAGCAAGGTGAAAATGTCGAGATCCGTCAGCAACTGGCCGGGCTGATCGATGCCGACCCGGAGGCGATCGCTTTCACCCGCAACGCCACCGAGGCTCTGCAATCGCTGATCCGCAACTACAACGGCCTGCAACCAGGCGATCAGGTGCTGATCAGTGATCTGGAGTACGACACGGTCAAAGGTGCCATGCGTTGGTTGGCTGGTGTTCGCGGTGTGGAGGTAGTCGAACTTGCCCACGCCCACCCGGCCAGTTTCGACAGCCTGGTGCAGACCTATCGCAATGCGTTCGTGCAGTACCCGCGCCTCAAGCTGATGGCGCTGACCCATGTCACCCACCGCACCGGCCTGGTGATGCCGGTCGCAGCCATCGCTAAAGCGGCCCGTGGGCATGGCGTGGACGTGATTCTTGATGGCGCCCATGCGTTGGGCCAGATTGACTTCAACCTCGCCGAACTGGGCATTCAGTTCGCCGGGTTCAACCTGCATAAATGGATCGGTGCGCCGCTGACCCTGGGCTTCCTGTACATCGCCCCGGAGCGCCTGGCCGATATCGACCCGGACATGGGTGAGTTTCACTACCCCGCCAGCGACGTGCGTGCGCGCACCTCCTACAGCACGCCGAATTTTCCGGCGTTGATGACCTTGCCGTTGGTACTGGAGGAACATCGCAACCTCGGCGGCTCGGCGGCCAAGGGCGCGCGCGTCAATTACCTGCGTGATCGCTGGGTCAGCCAGGTGCGCGGGTTGCCGGGGCTTGAGGTGCTGACACCGGATGATCCGCGGCTGTATTGCGCGATTACGGCGTTCAAGTTTACTGGGCGGGATCAGACGGCGATGGCGGATCGGTTGCTCAAGGAGTACGACCTGTTTACCACCACGCGCACGGGTGCGGCGTTTGGAACCTGTATTCGGGTGACGCCTGGGCTGGTGACGTCGGCGGCAGACATCGATGTGTTGGTCAACGCAATAACTGAGTTAAGCACGGACTAAAACTGTGGGAGCTGGCTTGCCTGCGATGGCGGTGTATCAGTAGAAACATCCTAACCTGACCCACCGCTATCGCAGGCAAGCCAGCTCCCACAGTTGATCGGAGTTGAATGTGAGTTTTTTGCAGGCAAAAAAAAGCGGTACACCGACCAAGTGCACCGCAAAAATGCCGTTAAGCACAGCAACAACGATTCGGTAAATCAGATCAGTCCAGCAGTGCCAGCGCCTGTGCGGTGACTTCCTGGATACGGGCCCAGTCGCCGTTCTTGACCCATTCAGGGTCCAGCATCCAGCTACCGCCCACGCACATCACGTTTTTCAACGCCATGTAGTTTTTGATGTTGGCCGGGCCAACGCCGCCGGTTGGGCAGAATTTAACTTCGCCGAACGGGCCGCCCAGGGCCTTGATTGCAGCCACGCCGCCGCTGACTTCGGCCGGGAACAGCTTGAAGCGGCGATAACCCAGGCCATAGCCTTCCATGATGCCGGAAGCATTGCTGATGCCAGGCAACAGCGGAATCGGGCTGTGCACCGAGGCTTCCAGCAGGTCACGGGTAATGCCGGGGGTGACGATAAACTGCGAACCGGCAACCTCGGCCGCTTCGAGCATGTGGCGGTCGAGTACGGTGCCGGCACCGGTGCACAGTTCAGGGCGTTGCTCGCGCAGTACCTGAATGGCCTTGAGGCCGAACTCGGAGCGCAGGGTCACTTCCAATGCGGTCAAACCGCCGGCTGCCAGGGCATCGGCCAGCGGCAGGATGTCCTGTTCGCGGGCGATGGTGATCACCGGCAGGATCCGCGCCTTGGCGCAGAGGCTGTCGATCAGGGCAACTTTGTCCGCCATGGACACGGTCGGTTGAGGGCTTTTCATAGCGGCTGATCCTTGGCTCATGGGCACCAGTAAATCTCTAAAGTAGGTTGCAAAAACGCGCGAATCGGCATGGCAGCAACGTCGTCACTGGCCAGCGCGGCGCTCAAGGTGGTCAATTTCGAACTGCCGGAAATCGACAGCACGGTGTAATGGGCCGTGGCCAGCAGCGCGCGACTCATGGTCAGGCGCTGGTGCGGCACAGTCGGCGCCAGCATCGGCCAGCAACGGCGCGTGCCGTCAGGCTTGAGCGCCTCGCCCAGGTTGGGGCTGTTGGGGAACAGCGATGCGGTGTGGCCGTCATCGCCCATGCCGAGTACCAGCACATCGATCGCGGGTAGCTCTGCCAACTGGCGATCGGCCAGTTCGGCGGCGTCTTCCAGGTTCGCGGCAACGTTGTACAGGCTGAGGAACTTGGCCTTGGCCGCCGGGCCCTGGAGCAAATACTTTTTCAACAGGCCGGCATTGCTGTCGGCATGTTCCACCGGCACCCAGCGCTCGTCGGCCAGGGTGATGGTGACCTTGGACCAGTCCAGGCCTTGTTTGGCCAGGTTCTGAAAAAACGCCACGGGGCTGCGGCCACCGGACACGACCAGGGTCGCTTCGCCACGGGCACTGATGGCCGCGCGCAGTTGCTCGGCCACGTCAGTGGCCAGGCCATCGGCCAGCAACACCGGCGTGCGGTACTCATGGGCTGTCACGCCCTGAGGCAGTTTCAATTCAGATATCGCCATACCACGACCTCCCATCCCGCGTGATCAGTGCAATTGAGCTCATCGGCCCCCAGGACCCCGCCGCATACGGCTTGGGTGCATCACCGGATTTTTTCCACCCGGCGATCAACTGGTCACACCACTTCCACGCGGCTTCGATTTCATCTTTGCGAACAAACAGGTTCTGATTGCCGCGCATTACTTCCAGCAACAGCCGCTCGTAGGCATCGGGAATCCGTGCGCTGCGATAGGTGTCGGAAAAATTCAGTTGCAGCGGGCCGCTGCGCAGTTGCATGCCCTTGTCCAGGCCTTGCTCTTTGGTCATCACGCGCAAGGAAATACCTTCGTCCGGCTGCAGGCGGATGATCAGTTTGTTGCTGATCTGCAGGCGCTGCTCGGGGGCGAAGATATAGTGGGACGGTTCCTTGAAGTGAATGACGATCTGCGACAGCTTTTGCGGCATGCGTTTGCCAGTACGCAGGTAGAACGGCACGCCAGCCCAACGCCAGTTGCGGATATCGGCACGCAGGGCGACGAACGTCTCGGTGTCGCTCTGGGTGTTGGAGTTCTCTTCTTCCAGGTAGCCCGGCACCGGCTTGCCGGCGCTGTAGCCGGCGATGTACTGGCCGCGCACCACTTGGGTGGTCAGGCCTTCCGGGCTGATCGGCGCCAGCGCCTTGAGCACCTTGACCTTCTCGTCACGGATGCTGTCGGCGGACAGGTCGGCCGGTGGGTCCATGGCGATCAGGCACAGCAGCTGCAGCAAGTGATTCTGGATCATGTCACGCAGTTGGCCGGCCTTGTCGAAGTAACCCCAACGGCCTTCGATACCGACCTGCTCGGCCACGGTGATTTCCACGTGGGAAATGTAGTGCTGGTTCCACTGGGTTTCGAACAGGCTGTTGGCGAAACGCAGCGCAATCAGGTTCTGTACGGTTTCTTTGCCCAGGTAGTGGTCGATGCGGTAGGTGCGGTTTTCCGGAAAAAACTGCGCCACGGCGTCGTTGACCTTGCGCGAGGATTCCAGGTCCGAACCGATGGGTTTTTCCAGCACCACGCGGGTGTTGTCCGCCAGGCCGACCTTGGCGAGGTTCTCGCAGATCGCGCCATACACCGCCGCCGGGGTGGCGAAATAGGCGATCAGGCGTTGGTCGCTGCCGACTTTTTCGGCCAGAGCGACGTAGTCATCGGCTTTCATGAAGTCGACGTGCACGTAGGCCAGACGCGCCAGGAAGCGCGCGGCCACAGCTTCGTCGAGTTCCTTGCCGACGTAGTTACGCAGTTCTTTTTCGATATGGGCCAGGTGCTCCTGCTCGGAACCGGCTTCACGGGCCAGGCCCAGGATGCGCGTATCGTCGTGCAGCAGCCCGGCGCCATCGAGTTGGTAGAGGGCAGGAAATAACTTGCGCAGCGCCAGATCACCCAAGGCGCCAAACAGGGCAAAGGTGCAGGGTTCTACGGTTATCGAAGGCATGATGTTTGTTCTTTTATCAAGTTAAGCTACAAATACCTTTTTTCAAGGCATCACTCAAGGAAAAATGTAGTAATAACCACAACATTTTCCCGAAATACGCATTCCGAGTGGTGGTGTTCAGCTACCCTCAGTAGGATAGGCCACCGCAAAGGGCCACTCGTCGATGGGTTACCGCCCTTTATTTGCATCGTCGCCCGAAGGAAAGACTGAATGGACCGCGTGCGAAATCTTCTGGAACAGATCCGGAACCGCCTCGAAGAATTGAACAAGGCCGAGAAAAAAGTCGCCGAGGTCATCCTGCAAAACCCACAGCAGGCGACCCGCTTCTCGATCGCCGCCCTCGCCCAAGCCGCCTCGGTCAGTGAACCGACGGTCAACCGTTTCTGCCGTTCGTTCGGCGTCAGCGGTTACCCTGAACTTAAATTGCAGCTGGCGCAAAGTCTGGCCAGTGGTGCGGCGTATGTGAGCCGCGCCGTGGAGGCCGATGATAACCCTGAGGCCTACACCCAGAAGATCTTTGGCAGCGCCATTGCCTCCCTGGACAGTGCGTGCCAGGCCCTCGACCCGGCGCTGATCAGCAAGGCCGTGGATTTGTTGATCCAGGCGCGGCAGATCCATTTCTTTGGCCTGGGCGCTTCGGCACCGGTGGCCATGGATGCGCTGCACAAGTTCTTCCGCTTCAACCTGGCCGTGACCGCCCATGCCGACGTGCTGATGCAGCGCATGATCGCGTCTGTGGCGCATACGGGCGAGCTGTTTGTGATCATTTCCTACACCGGGCGTACCCGGGAGCTGGTGGAAGTGGCGCGTATCGCCCGGGAAAACGGTGCGTCGGTACTGGGCGTGACTGCCGAGAACTCGCCCTTGGCCAAGGCCAGTACGGTGAGCTTGAACATTCCATTGCCGGAAGACACTGACATCTACATGCCGATGACGTCGCGGATCATTCAGTTAACGGTGCTGGACGTGCTGGCAACCGGCATGACCTTGCGCCGCGGGGTGGATTTCCAGCCGCATCTGCGCAAGATCAAAGAGAGCTTGAATGACAGCCGGTATCCGGTGGGGGATGAGTTTAACTAGCAGCAATCTCCACCAGCAGTACCGACCCTATCGCAGGCAAGCCAGCTCCCACAGTGGACCGAGCTGCCCATTTGGAATGCATTCCCCTGTGGGAGCTGGCTTGCCTGCGATAGCGCCATAAGCTCCACCACTAAACCCCGGCCCGCGCCTGCAAACTCAGGTGCGCCCGCTCCCCCGGCGCCAGACTGGCTGCCGCCATCGCCGACTCCACACACACAAACCCCGACGCCTCGTTAAAGCTCACGCCCAACAACGGCCGGCTGCCTGGATGCCACACCACGGTGTCAGCGCTGTCGCCGGTGTCGATGCACAGCTCACGTTGCCAGGCGTGGTCCTTGAGCTGCAGTTCACCCTCATGCTGGAACACCCGCTGGCATCCACCATCCACCCTTAGCTCGCCTTCCTGCTGGCAAACCTGGCGACTGAGCTGGTCATAACCTTGCGCGCCATCGAGCCCAGACAGCGCTATCTCGTCGACGTGACCAATACGCCAGTAAGCGTGCAACGCATGGCTCAGCTGGCACGGCAATTCGTCCTGGTGCTCGGTGCTCAAGCGCAACTCAAGGGTTTCGCCCAGGTGCGCGTGCAGGTCGACCTGCCAGTCGCACAGCTGCAATTGCCAGTGCAGGCGCACGCCGTCGTCGTCGGTGCTGCTGTCGAGCAGTTTCCAGTCGATCAGCCGCGCCCAGCCATGGGACGGCCAGGCGTTTTCGCTCGGATGGCGCCCATACCAGGGCCAGCACACCGGCACGCCACCACGGATGGCGCCGACTTGTGGCCACTTGGCTGCGCACCACAGCCAGGGTTTCTGGCCTGTGGGCTGAAAGTGCAGCAATTGCGCACCCTGGCGGCTGAACACCGCCTGGCACAGCGGATGGTCGATCACCAATACATCGCGCATCTGAAAGCGCTCCCAGGCGAACACCGGTTGTTCACGCAGGGATTTGAAAAAGCGTTGCAGCGGATGCTCATGCATGTGCCACGGTCCTGGAGTTCATGGTTGCTCAAGCTTGGTTACCCTGTGGGAGCTGGCTTGCCTGCGATGGCATCGCCTCGGCCATCCAGGCAGACCGCGTCGTTTGCATCGCAGGCAAGCCAGCTCCCACATGGGTAGTGCAGCGCGCCCCAAAAAAAGCGGGTAGCCATGGCTACCCGCAAAATGCGCACAGAGAGAAGGAGCTTATCGCAACAGCGTTAGAACGTAGACTGAATTTTCAGGCCCGCTACCAACGCGTTGTCGACTTTATCGACGCCACCTGGGTGGGTAACGTATTGCAGGTTAGGACGCACGGTCAGCCAGTTGGTGACGTGGAAGCCGTAGTTGATTTCAGTGTTGTACTCGGTGTCACGCAGCGGCGCGTAGCCCACCTGATCGTAGTCGGTGAAACCACCGGCTGCGTTCAGCAACTCTGCGTTTTTCCTCACGTCCTGGTTGACATGGATGCGGGAGAAACCGATACCGACGTCATCTTTTGGACGCGCATCGAACGGGCCTTTGTAGACCAGCATCAACGACTGATAGTTGTCGACGAGGTTGGTGTCCTTGTCGTGGAAGGTGGCGTTGGCCGCGATGTTCAGGCCGCGCGACGCGTCGCCGTTATGGGTGGTAAGTTGCTGCTGCACAACGCCCCAATAGCCGCTTTTGCTGCTACGGGTACGGTAAGCCAAGCCTGAGGTGGCGGCATCGTTGCCGTTAACGTCTTCACGTACGTCGCTGGCATCCGCGGCGCTCTTGTAGTAACCCACGCGGTATTCGCCCGGCAGGCCATTGACCTTCGGCGACCAGACCAACTCCACCGGAATCACGGTGCCCTTGGTGCCGCTGCCGCTGAGTTTGAAGCCATTGCCGTGCTCAAGCTGCGACGGGTTCTGGTTGTACGCACCGATCTGCGCATACAGCTCAGGCGTGATGTTGTACTTCACGCGGATAGCGGCCTGGGCGACCGGCCAGTTGTACCAGGTGTTTACATAGTTACCCACCTGCGAGCCGCAGAACGACAGGTTCTGGAAGTCGCATGGGAAGGTGTTGAAGTCTTCGCCTTCACCGAAGTAACCGAGTTTCACGTCCAGCTTGTTATCGAACATCTGGTGCTGAATCCAGAACTGGGTCAGACGCACCATGTGGCCACGACCATAGACTTCCATCGACGAACTCAGCGTGCCGGCACGCGGGTCACCGATACGGTCGTTGGAGATGTTTTGGCCATTACGGTTGGTCAACTGGATCTTGGCCTGGGTGTTGTCCCAGCCCCACAACTTTTGCAGATCGAGCGCTACGCCCAACCCAAACTGGTCGGAGTAACGGCCGGTCTTGTCGTCGTTATAGCCGCCGTGCAGGTTGGCGCCCATTTCCCCTACGTAGTCAGCCTTGATGTCGATACCTTGCTCGATCAGCTTGGTACGCTCGCCACCCCAATCACCGGTCATCCATTTGGAGTCGGCGCTGAATGCATCGGCCGCCATCGCATTGGCGGACAATACCAGGGCTGCTGCTGCTGACAGTTGGCAGATCAGCCGAGTGTTGTTGTGTTGCTTTTTCATCCCTACATCCTCGTCTTTATTGTTATTTAACTGTTTTTATCTAACGCGGGTTACTTTTTTTTAACCAAAACAACAAGTTATCTGCTTCAGCGGCCTTTGAATTGGGCCACGTTGTCGGCATGCCCGTGTGCAGGCAATGAGGCAGCAGTGCCCAAGCGTTCGCCGGTTTTGGCGTCGAACAGCAATACCTTGGCCGGGTCGAATTGCAGGGTCAGGGTCTCACCGACCTGCGGTGCAACGTCCGGCGCGAGGCGGCAGCAGACTTTGGTGTCGTTGAGTTGCACAAACACCAACGTGTCCGGACCGGTCGGCTCAGTGACCTGGACTTCGGCACGAATGCTCGACGACCCATTCGCTTCACCCGTGGCCAGAACAATTTGCTCCGGGCGCAGACCCAGGATCACATCGCGATCTTCAAGCCCAGCATCACTCATACCCAGCGGCAGCTCGCAACGGGCCTGGCCGCTGTCGAGCAGTGCCACCAGGCGACCGTCCTTGCGTTGCAGGCGCAAAGGTATGAAGTTCATTGGAGGTGAACCGATAAAGCTTGCCACAAACAGGTTGGCCGGGTCGTTATAGATTTCTTTCGGCGTGCCAAATTGTTGAATGATGCCGTCCTTCATCACCGCCACTTTATCGCCCAGGGTCATTGCTTCGATCTGGTCGTGGGTGACGTACACGGTGGTGGTTTTCAGGCGCTGGTGCATCAGTTTCATTTCGGTGCGCATCTCGACACGCAGCTTGGCGTCGAGGTTGGACAGCGGTTCGTCGAACAGGTAGATCTTCGGCCGACGTGCCAGGGCGCGGCCCATGGCCACACGCTGTTGCTGGCCACCGGACAATTGACCTGGCTTGCGGTTAAGCAGGTGCTCGATCTGCAGCAGCTTGGCCACGCGCGCCACTTCGGCGTCGATATCCGCCTGGGGCATCTTGCGGATCTTGAGGCCGAACTCGATGTTCTCGCGCACGCTCATGGTCGGGTACAGCGCGTAGGACTGAAACACCATGGCGATGTCACGGTCCTTGGGGCTCATGCCGCTCACGTCCTGGTCGCCGATCATGATCGCGCCGCCGGTGATGGTCTCAAGGCCGGCGATGCAGTTCATCAGCGTGGATTTACCGCACCCGGAAGGGCCGACCAGAATCAGGAACTCACCCTCTTTGATCGACAGTTCGATGTTCTTCAAGGTGTCGGGCAGGCCGGCGCCATAGGTCTTGTTTACATTGCGAAGTTCGAGCGTAGCCATGATTACCCCTTGACCGCGCCGGCCGTGAGGCCGCGCACGAAATACTTGCCTGCGATCACATAGAC
This sequence comes from Pseudomonas sp. B19125, assembly GCF_044218855.1. Lineage (NCBI taxonomy): Bacteria > Pseudomonadati > Pseudomonadota > Gammaproteobacteria > Pseudomonadales > Pseudomonadaceae > Pseudomonas > Pseudomonas sp. B19125. The sequence continues at coordinate 1,839,810 of NZ_CP162589.1, read as the reverse complement.
CAGCAGGGTCGGCAGCCCGGCGATCATCGCCGCCGCCATATCCACGTTATATTCCTTGGCCCCGGTGCTGGTGTTGACCAGGTTGTTCAGCGCCACCGTAATGGGCTGCGAGTCGCCGCTGGAGAACACCACGCCAAACAGGAAGTCGTTCCAGATCTGGGTGAACTGCCAGATCAGGCAGACCATGATGATCGGCGTCGACATCGGCAGAATGATCAGCCGGAAGATGGTGAAGAAACCTGCACCGTCCAGTCGCGCCGCCTTGATCAGAGCATCTGGAATGCTCACGTAGTAATTACGGAAGAACAGCGTAGTAAACGCCAACCCGTAGACCACGTGCACAAACACCAGGCCCGTGGTGGTACTGGCCAGGCCCATCTTGCCGAGGGTGAACGAGGCCGGCAGCAGCACGGTCTGGAACGGCAGGAAGCAGCCGAACAGCAGCAAGCCGAAGAACAGCTGCGAACCTTTGAAGCGCCAGAACGACAGCACATAGCCGTTCAACGCGCCGATGGCGGTGGAGATCAGTACCGCCGGAACGGTGATCTTGATCGAGTTCCAGAAGTAACCGTCAACGGTGGCCCAGGCCTTGACCCAGCCGATGCCGGTCACGACGGTCGGCCAGCTCAGCAGGTTGCCGGTGCTGATATCTTCGGGGGTTTTGAAGCTGGTCAGCAGCATCACCACCAGCGGCACCAGGTACAGCAGCACGGCGAGGATCAGCACCGCGTAGATCGCGATGCGACTCAGGCTGATGGCAGGTTTGGAGGCGAGACTAGTCATTGCGCTTGGTCCTCAGCTCGGAATACAGGTAAGGCACGATGATCGCGAGGATCGCGCCGAGCATCAGGATTGCACTGGCCGAGCCCATGCCCATCTGGCCACGGCTGAAGGTGAACGAGTACATGAACATCGCAGGCAGGTCGGACGAGTAGCCCGGGCCGCCGGCGGTCATGGCCGCTACCAGGTCGAAGCTCTTGATCGCGATGTGCGCGAGGATCATCACCGCACTGAAGAACACCGGGCGCAGGCTTGGCAGCACCACGCTCCAGTAGATGCGCGGCAGGCTGGCGCCATCGATTTGCGCGGCGCGCACGATCGACTGATCAACGCCACGCAGGCCGGCCAGGAACATCGCCATGATGAAGCCCGAGGCTTGCCACACGGCGGCAATCACCAGGCAGTACACCACGCGGTCGGGGTCGATCAGCCAGTCGAGACGGAAGCCTTCCCAGCCCCAGTCACGCAGAAGTTTGTCCAGGCCCATGCCCGGGTTGAGCAGCCATTTCCAGGCCGTACCGGTCACGATCATCGAGAGCGCCATCGGGTACAGGTAAATGGTGCGGATAAAGCCTTCGCGGCGGATTTTCTGGTCGAGGAAAATCGCCAGTGTCACGCCGATCACCAAGGTGATGCCGATAAACATCCCGCCGAACAGCGCCAGGTTCTTGCTCGCCACCCACCAACGGTCGTTGTCGAACAACCGCGCGTATTGTGCAAGACCAGCCCATTTGTAGCTGGGCAGGAACGTGGACGTGGTGAACGACAGCACGAATGTCCACAGGATGTAGCCGTAGAAGCCCACCAGCACGATGAACATGCTCGGCGCCAGCACCAGCTTAGGGAGCCAGCGCTGCAGCGCATCGAACGGCGAGGCCTTGCTGAACACAGCAACAGAACTCATGGGAAAATCCAGTACAGGGAAAAAGGACTACAGGAGCAAGCCTTGTGAGGGGTCAGGGGGTTTCCCCTCACAAGGACCAGCCGTGCTAACCGTTACTTGGCAGACTTGATCGCAGCGCCGAGTTTCTTGGCGGTGTCGGCCGGGTCGGCTTTCGGGTCGTTGATGTAGTTGGTCACGACATCAAAGAACGCACCTTGTACCGCCAGGGTAGTGGCCATGTTGTGGGCCATACTTGGCTGCAGGCCACCGGTCTTGGCGTCCGCCAGGAAGTCTTTGGCAGCGGTCTGGGCGCAGGAGTCGAAACCGAGCTTGTCCATTTCATTGAGCATGTCGGTACGAACCGGGATCGAGCCTTTGTTGATGCTGAAGACTTTCTGGAAGTTTTCACCCAGTACCACTTTGGCGATGTCCTTCTGACCTTCCTGAGTGCCCTTGTCTTTAACTTTGAACACCGCCAGGGAGTCGATGTTGTAGGTAAAGGCTTTGTCGGTACCTGGGAAAGCTACGCACTCGTAGTCTTTGCCGGCGACTTTCTTGGCGGCAGTCCACTCGGACTTGGCCCAGTCACCCATGATCTGCATGCCGGCCTTGCCGTTGATGACTTTGCCGGCTTCCAGGTTCCAGTCCTGGCCTTTGCCGTCGACGTCCATATAGGTCGCGACCTTTTTAAGCTCAGTCAGGGCCTTGACCATTTGCGGGCCGGTCAGCGCGTCGTTATCCAGGTCAACCAGGGCTTTCTTGTAGCCGTCGGCACCCATCACCGACAGTACGACCGCTTCAAATACGGTGCTGTCCTGCCAAGGCTGGCCACCGTGGGCGAGCGGGATGAAGCCTGCGGCCTTGAGCTTGTCGCCGGCTGCGTAGAATTCTTCGAGGGTGGTCGGGTTCTTGGTGATACCGGCTTTCTTGAAGACTTCCGGGTTGATCCACAGCCAGTTTACGCGGTGAATATTGACCGGCACGGCAACGTAGTTACCTTCGTACTTCACGGTATCGGAGACTTTCTTGTCGAGCAGCGAGTCCCACTTTTCTTCTTTGGCGACGTCTTTAAGCACGTCGGTGTCGAGCAAGCCAGTGGACGCCCATTCCTGAATGTCCGGGCCTTTGATCTGGGCAACGCCTGGCGGGTTGCCAGCGACTGCGCGGCTTTTCAGCACAGTCATTGCAGTGGCGCCACCGCCACCGGCTACGGCGCCGTCTTTCCAGACGAAGCCATCTTTCTCAACTTGAGCCTTCAGTACGTCTACTGCTGCTTTTTCACCGCCTGAGGTCCACCAATGCACAACTTCAACCGTCCCTTTCGAGTCGGCGGCAAATGCACTGAGGGGAAACAACGAGGCAATGGAAATAGCAACGGCGAGGCGATTAATCGCGTTCATCTGAATACCTTTTCTTGTTGTTATGCATGCAAGTCTAGAGCTTGCGCTGCACGGAGTTTAAACATGGATTTTTAGCGCGCAGGTAACAAAGGGACGCACAAATGTCACCACTTGGTGACATAACATCCTTGGCCCAATGCGCTGGTCATACTCGGTGACAAGGGTAGTGCAGGCAGTACGACCGCTTGCCAGGCATGGTACAGGTCCGGCTTGCCACCCCAGATCTTGCTGCTGGGTTGGTTGTGCGGGCTGAGTTCGTGGTGCCAGCTGCCGTTGATACGGTCGATAAAGTGGCTTTCGCAGAACTCCCAAAAGCGCCGATACCAGGTTTCGTAATGCAGCTCGCCGGTGCGTTTGAGCAAAGCCTGGGCCGCCGCGCTGGCTTCGGCGTGGGTCCAGTGCAGGCGCTCGCGCACCACTGGCTGGTGCTTCCAGTCCAGGGTGTAGACGATGCCGGGAGCGCCGTCCACGGCCCAGGCGTATTCGCAGGCGCTGGCGAACAGGCCGCGGGCGTCGCTCACCAGCCAGTCCGGCGTGGCCAGCCCGGCTTGCAGGCGTGCGGCTTCCAGGTGCAGCACCAAACGTGCCCATTCGAAACCGTGGCCGGGGGTGATGCCATACGGGCGGAAGCCATCGGCAGGGTTGTCTTCGTTGTAGCCGAGCAAGGGTTGCCAGTGCGTGTCGAAATGCTCGATCACCATGAACTGGTTGCCGGCAGCGTGAGTGTGGATAACGCGCTCGACAATGCGCAGCGCGCGGTCCAGCCAGCGTGTTTCACCGGTGACATCGGCCAGTGCCAGGAAGGCTTCGGTGGCGTGCATGTTGCTGTTGGCGCCGCGATAGGCTTCGACGCCGCTCCAGTCCTGGGCGAAGGACTCGAGCATCACGCCCTCCTCCTCGCTCCAGAAGAACTGGTCGATGATATGCACGGCGTCGTGGAGCAGGTTCTGCGCACCGGGTGCGCCGGCCACTACGGCAGAGCTGGCAGCCAGGGCAACGAACGCGTGCAGGTAAGCGGCTTTGCCACGGTTGCCATCCAAGGCGTTGGGCGCGGCGAACCAGCCGCCGTGTTCGCTATCGCGCAAGGGGCCACTGAGGGCGGCAACGCCATGGGCAACCAGGTCGGCATAACCCGGCACCCCCATGGCATGGGCCATGGCAAAGCTGTGGGTCATGCGCGCCGTGTTCATGGTTTCGGCGTGGGCGTCGGCCGGCAGTTGGCCGTTGCCGTCAAGGTTGCCAAAGCCGTCTGGCAGGCGTGAGGCTTTGGCGAACGCCAGCAGACGTTGGCCTTCGCTGGCGAGCCAGGCGTGATGGGCAGGTGCGTTCAGCCAACTGCTGGCAGGCAGTGGTTGCATGGTCATGGGTAGCCCTTTTTATTTTTTATGGGATGACCGGAGTCTAAACAAGGGCGAGACGAGGGCAAGTAACGAAGGGGAGGGGAAATGTCACAAGGCTGTGACATTAATCGTTCCCACGCTCCGCGTGGGAATGCAGCCCGTGGCGCTCTGCGCTACAGCGGGACGCGGAGCGTCCATGGCGGCATTCCCACGCAGAGCGTGGGAACGATCATTGGGTTATTGGCCCAGTGGGGTGACCCGCGCTGGCGCGTTGAGCTGTTGGTTAAGGTTCTGCACCTGGCTCTGCAACGTGGTGATGTTGCGCGTGGTCTGGATGCGGAACACATCAAACTCTTTATTGGTTGGCGCATCACTATTGGCGGGCTGGTTCTCCTGCGCGCTTTTGAGCACCACCAGGTCCTGTTCCAGGCGGGCGATGGCCGCGCTCGGGTTGCCTTGCTTTTTAAGGGCCGCCACGTCGGCGGACAGATCCTTGACCTCACCCTGCGCCGCCTTAAGTGTGGCCACGGCATCGGTCAGCGCCTGCACCTGGCCTTGTAGCTTGGCATTCGCGTTCGACAGTTCAGTGGTGCTGGCACTCATCTGTGCCAGGCGCTGGTCGAGTTCGGTTGCCTGCCCGGCCACGCCGACTTGCTGCTTGCCTTGCTCCAGCAATTGGGTTTCCAACTGCTTGATCTGCAACTTGAGGGCTTCGCTGCCGTTGTTGACGTTGGCCTCGCTGGCCACCACCTTGCCGGAAATGTCTTGCAGGCGCCCCGCCGCTTCTTCGCTGATGCGTGCAAAGCTTTCCTGGGTGGCGACCAACTGCTGGCCCATCAGGGAAATCTGCTGGAAGCTCCACCAGGCAAGCCCGGCGAAGGCGATCAGCAGCGCACCGACCAAGGCCCACAGGGGGCCGGTGCTGGCGCTCTTGACCTTGACCACCTTGGTTGTGCGCGAGCGCACGGAGGTGGCGGGAGTCGGCTCGAAATCATCATCGTCCCCGATGTCGGCCCGCAGGCTGGGAACGTTGTCGAAATCGTCTTTGGCATCGTTACGCATGAATCAACCCTGAATCGGTGAGATGGCGACCGGAAAAGCCGAGCGAGCGGAGTATAAACCCCGTTGGCGCCGCATTGATCGACCCGGAAGCCTGAATTCGGTTCCCGATGTGTTGCTGGTTGTGAGCTTATTTCAGCCCCGGCTCCTGAGCTTTCCACCAACTGCAGAACTCATCGAGCGCCGTCCACAGGCTGACCTTGGGCTCGTAGTCGAGATAATGCCTGGCACGGCTGATGTCCAGGGTGAAATCTTTGTTCATGACCTGCATGCCCAGGCGCGACAACGACGGCTCCGGGCGGCCCGGCCACATTGCGCAGAATGCCTCGTTCAACGCCGCCACGCTGTAGGACAAACCGTACGACCGATACCGGGTGACCTGGGGCATGTCCATCTGGCGCATTACATAATTGACCACATCCCACACTGGCACCGGCGCGCCATTACTGATGTTGTAGGCCTTGCCCAACGCCGAGCCGGTGGCGAGCAAGCTGCTGAGCAGTGCCTCATTGAGGTTGTGCACACTGGTGAAGTCGACCTTGTTCAAACCATCACCGACGATAGCCAGGCGGTTCTTGCGCTGCATTTTAAGCAGGCGCGGGAAGATGCTCATGTCGCCGGCCCCGGTGACAAAACGCGGGCGCAGCGCAAGTACTTCGAGGCCGAATTCCTGGGCGCCAAACACCTTCTGCTCCGCCAGGTATTTGGTGGCGGCGTAGGGATGCTTGAAGCGCTTTGGCACTTGCTCCTCGGTCAGCCCCAGGTGGTCGCGGCCATCAAAGTAGATCGACGGCGACGACAAGTGCACCAGGCGCCCGACACGCTCCTTGAGGCAGGCCTCGACGACGTTTTCGGTGACCAGCACATTGCCCTGGTGGAAGTCCTGGTACTTGCCCCACAACCCGACGGCGCCGGCGCAATGCACCACGGCTTCGACATCGCGGCACAGCTCGCGCACCAGGTCGGCATCATTGAGATCACCCTGGATAAACTCGGCGCCGCGCCTTACCAGGTGCTCCACACCTTCGGCACGCCGCCCGTTGACCCGCACGTCCAGGCCCTGCTCCAGGGCGAAACGCGCAAAACGCCCGCCGATGAAGCCGCTTGCGCCGGTGACCAGAATTTTCATTTGTTACCCCATGCTCTTTCGTTTTTCATCGCTGTTGCCTTGACGCACGCCATCAGTCCAACGGCACCAACCATTGGCCACAGGCCTGGGCCAAGTGATCGGTCAGCAGCCCCAACAATTGCCCACCACTGCGCCAATGATGCCAGTACAACGGCACGTCGATGGGCTTATCTGGCAACAACTCGACTAAAGCGCCGCTTTGCAACTGGTCGCGCACCTGTAATTCCGGCACCAGGCCCCAACCCAGTCCGGCTTCGGTCAGGCGAATAAAACCTTCGGAGGACGGGCACAAATGGTGCTCGAAACCGCCGTCCACGCCCAGCGATGCCAGGTAGCGGTGCTGCAGGAAATCGTCCGGGCCGAACACCAGCGCCGGCGTGCGTGCCAACTGATCGGCACGCACGCCCTCGGGAAAATGCCGCGTTATAAATGCAGGGCTGGCCAACGCACGGTAGCGCATGGCACCGAGCAACAGACTGCGCGCCCCGGCCACCGGGCGTTCGCTGGCGCAGATACAGGCCGCCACTTCACCGGCGCGCATGCGCTTGAGGCCCACGGTCTGGTCTTCCACCACCAGGTCCAGCAACAAATGCTGCTCGGCGCAAAAGTCGCTGACGGCCTCGGCCCACCAGGTGGCGAGGCTGTCGGCGTTCAAGGCGATGCGCAGGCGCTCGGGCATGCCCTCCTCGTCCAGCGCTGGCACCTGGCTTTGCAGGTCGCGCTCGAGTAAGCGCACCTGTTGCACATGGTTGAGCAAACGTCGCCCGATGTCGGTGGGTGTAGGTGGCGTGGCCCGCACCAGCACCGGTTGGCCAATACGCGCCTCCAGTAACTTGATGCGCTGGGAAATCGCTGACTGAGAAAGCCCCAGTACCTGCGCGCCACGCTCGAAGCCGGCCTGCTCCACCACCGCCGCCAGGGCGGAAAGCAATTTATAGTCGAACATCAGTTTCTCTAATGAGCGATCAGCAATATTGGTTTTTCTTATACAGCGTGGGCCGGGAGAATGACCAGCATTGCTTCTCTTTATTAAAGGAATCCACACATGGCTGGCGAAACCGCCCTGGCAACCCTGCTGCGCAGCATGAGCCCTCATCTAAACGAAGGCGACTACGTGTTCTGCACCCTGCCCGACTCACGTATCCCGGCAGGTTGCGAGATCATCGGCAGCTTTCGCGAGCAGGAAGGTTTGACCCTGATTGTGGAGCGTGAGCAGGCGGAACACGCCGGGCTGGCCTTCGACTATGTGGCCGCCTGGATCACCCTGAATGTGCATTCGGCCCTTGAAGCCGTGGGCCTGACGGCGGCGTTTGCCAGCGCGCTGGGCAGCGCCGGTATCAGTTGCAACGTGATTGCCGGGTTTTATCACGACCACTTGTTCGTGGGCCGCGCCGATGCCGAGCGGGCCATGGATGTATTGCGCCAACTGGCAGCAAACGCGGAGTAATGGCTATGTGGCAAAGCTACGTAAACGGGCTGCTGGTGGCTCTCGGCCTGATCATGGCGATCGGCACCCAGAACGCGTTTGTATTGGCGCAAAGCCTGCGCCGTGAACATCACTTGCCGGTGGCGGCGCTGTGCATCGTGTGTGATGCAATTCTGGTCGCACTCGGGGTATTTGGCCTGGCTACCGTGCTGGCGCAAAACCCGCTGCTGCTGGCCGTTGCCCGCTGGGGTGGTGCGGCATTCCTGTTGTGGTACGGCACCTTGGCGTTGCGTCGAGCGTGTTCCCGACAAAGCCTGGAACAGGGGGCACACCTCAAAGTGCGTTCATTGCGCGCCGTGTTGCTCAGTGCCTTGGCAGTAACGCTGCTCAATCCCCATGTGTACCTGGACACCGTGCTGCTGATCGGCTCATTGGGCGCGCAACAAACCGAGCCCGGCGCCTATGTGGCCGGCGCTGCCAGCGCCTCGTTCCTGTGGTTCGCCACCCTGGCACTCGGCGCGGCGTGGTTGGCACCTTGGCTGGCGCGCCCGGCGACCTGGCGCCTGCTCGACCTTCTGGTCGCGGTGATGATGTTCAGCGTGGCCTACCAATTGATCAGTGCCGGATGAATATTCCAAAACGCTCTGGAACCTCTATCCCACACAGTTGTTGCGTGGTTTTGCCGCACCCCCGGTGCTATGATCCGGACCCTGCGCCGCAAAGAGTACAAACTCCCCGGCGCTTGTTTGGCCGCCCGTGATCGGCCTTGCGCTCACCGCAACTGACCTGATTAGGAGAATCATCATGGCTTTCGAATTGCCGCCGCTGCCCTACGCACACGATGCCCTGCAGCCGCACATCTCCAAGGAAACCTTGGAGTACCACCACGACAAGCACCACAACACCTATGTCGTGAACCTGAACAACCTGGTGCCTGGCACCGAGTTCGAAGGCAAGACCCTGGAAGAAATCGTCAAGTCTTCTTCGGGCGGCATCTTCAACAACGCCGCTCAGGTCTGGAACCATACTTTCTACTGGAACTGCCTGGCGCCAAACGCCGGCGGCCAACCGACCGGCGCACTGGCTGAAGCCATCAACGCAGCCTTCGGTTCGTTCGACAAGTTCAAGGAAGAGTTCACCAAGACGTCCGTCGGCACCTTCGGTTCCGGTTGGGGCTGGCTGGTGAAAAAAGCTGACGGTTCCCTGGCCCTGGCCAGCACCATCGGCGCCGGCAACCCGCTGACCAGCGGCGACACCCCGCTGCTGACCTGCGACGTGTGGGAACACGCCTACTACATCGACTACCGCAACGTGCGTCCAAAGTATGTGGAAGCGTTCTGGAATCTGGTCAACTGGAAGTTCGTGGCTGAGCAGTTCGAAGGCAAAACCTTTACTGCCTGAGCAACGTTTGCAGTAGAAAGAGCCCGGCAATTGCCGGGCTTTTTTGTGGCCGACGAAAACTGGACGTAATGCAGAATGTGTGGAACTCACCGAGAGGAACAGGCCACCCAGCATGCGAGAGAAATAACTCTCTCATTTTATCCTGTAGGAGAGTCCGCAATGGATCCGTTATCGATGGGTATGTCAGCTGTGTCTTCAGTGTTGCCACTCGCAGGCAAAGGCATGGACCTGGTGAGCAAGGGCATGGACTTGCTGGGCACGCTGGTCAATTCAGCCAGTCAGGCCGCCGGCAGGGCGCAAGGTAAAATCGGCGGTGATGCCCACCAGAAGAACGAACATCAGATCACGTTCAACAACGTAAACGAAAACTCGATCAAATTATCTTAAGCCCGCAACACTCGATGTCGGGATGTCGAAGGCATTCCCTTCCTTTCCTGCGCGGTACCCGAGGGCGATGGATATCATCGCCCTCTTCCTTCCAGACACGCCCTTTACAGCCTCCAGAAGCCTTAGCAGCAATGTCCCTTTGACTGCCATCCCGAGATTGCCAATACTCATGGCATATTGAGGCTACCCGCACGGAACAAGGAATGACCCTTTGAAGCTGGAACTCAAAAACAGCTTGTCGGTGAAGTTGCTACGGGTTGTGCTGCTCTCGGCATTGATCGTGGGCGTGACGCTGAGCGTGGCGCAGATCGTGTTTGATGCCTACAAGACGCGTCAGGCCGTGGCCGGTGACGCGCAGCGGATCCTCGACATGTTTCGCGACCCCTCGACCCAGGCTGTCTACAGCCTGGACCGCGAGATGGGCATGCAGGTGATCGAGGGCCTGTTTCAGGACGACGCCGTGCGCATGGCCTCCATCGGCCACCCCAACGAAACCATGCTGGCGGAAAAAAGCCGCGCCTTGCAGCAATCACCCACCCGCTGGTTGACCGACCTGATTCTTGGCCAGGAACGCACCTTTACGACTGCACTGGTTGGCAAAGGCCCCTATAGCGAGTACTACGGCGACCTGAGCATTACCCTCGACACAGCCACCTACGGCAAAGGTTTTATTGTCAGCTCGGTGATCATCTTTATTTCCGGCGTGCTGCGCGCCCTGGCCATGGGCCTGGTGCTGTACCTGGTGTATCACTGGCTGCTGACCAAGCCGTTGTCGCGGATTATCGAGCACTTGACCTCAATCAACCCCGACCGCCCCAGCGAACACAAGATCCCCCAGCTCAAGGGCCATGAACGCAACGAGCTGGGGCTGTGGATCAACACTGCCAACCAGTTGCTCGAGTCCATCGAGCGCAATACGCACTTGCGGCATGAGGCGGAATCGAGCCTGTTGCGCATGGCCCAGTACGACTTCCTGACCGGGCTGCCGAACCGTCAGAAGCTGCAGGAGCAGTTGGACAAGATCCTCACCGATGCCGGCCGCCGACAGCGCCGGGTGGCGGTGCTGTGCGTGGGGCTGGATGACTTCAAAAGCGTCAACGAACAGTTCACCTACCAGGCCGGCGACAAATTACTGCTGGCCCTGGCCGACCGCCTGCGCGCCCACAGCGGCCGCCTCGGCGCCCTCGCCCGCTTGGGCGGCGACCAGTTTGCACTGGTGCAGGCCGATATCGACCAGCCTTACGAGGCCGCCGAGCTGGCGCAAAGTATCCTCGACGACCTGGAAGCCGAATTCGCCCTCGACCAGGACCAGATTCGCCTGCGCGCCACCATCGGCATCACCCTGTTCCCGGAGGACGGCGACAGCACCGAGAAGCTGCTGCAAAAAGCCGAACAGACCATGACCCTGGCCAAGAGCCGCTCGCGCAACCGCTATCAGTTCTATATCGCCAGTGTCGACAGCGAAATGCGCCGGCGCCGCGAACTGGAAAAAGACCTGCGCGATGCCCTGGGTCGCGAGCAGTTCCACTTGGTCTACCAACCGCAGATCAGCTACCTCGACCACCGCGTGGTGGGCGTAGAGGCATTGCTTCGCTGGCAGCACCCGGAACACGGCCTGGTGCCGCCGGACTTGTTCATCCCGCTGGCGGAGCAGAACGGCACCATTATTCCGATTGGTGAATGGGTGCTGGACCAGGCTTGCCGGCAGTTGCGCGAATGGCATGACCTGGGCTTCACCGAACTGCGCATGGCGGTCAACCTGTCCACCGTGCAGTTGCACCACACCGAGTTGCCACGGGTGGTCAACAACCTGATGCAGATCTATCGCCTGCCGCCACGCAGCCTGGAGCTGGAAGTGACCGAGACCGGCCTGATGGAGGACATCAGCACCGCCGCCCAGCACCTGCTGAGCCTGCGCCGCTCCGGTGCCTTGATCGCGATTGATGACTTCGGCACCGGCTATTCATCCTTGAGCTACCTCAAGAGCCTGCCACTGGACAAGATCAAGATCGACAAGAGCTTCGTCCAGGACCTGCTGGATGACGACGACGATGCAACCATCGTGCGCGCCATTATCCAACTGGGCAAAAGCCTGGGCATGCAGGTGATTGCCGAAGGCGTGGAAACCGCCGAGCAGGAGGCCTATATCATTTCCGAAGGGTGCCATGAGGGCCAGGGCTACCACTACAGCAAACCGCTGCAGGCCCGTGAGCTGGCGGCGTTTTTGAAACAGTCCGAGCGCAACAACGCGGCGATTCTCTGAACCGACAAATCGATACCAAATATTTCCCTCGCATAAACCTTTACACAAAATGCAAATCTTTCGCATTATGTCGCAGTTTTTGCGCTTCCCCGCGCGCCCTATCAACAACCGAAGCAGGATGTTCGCCATGATTCGTATGCCCCTGGCCACCGCCAGTCTGCTGGCCATTGCCATTTCTCTCGCCGGTTGCGGCGAAGGTAAAGACAAGGCCGCCGCGCCGACCCCGGCAGTCAGCACCACCGCTCCAGCGGCTGCCACGCCTGCCGGCCAGGTCGACGAAGCAGCCGCCAAGGCCGTTGTCGCGCATTACGCCGACATGGTGTTCGCGGTGTACAGCGACGCCGAATCCACCGCGAAGACCCTGCAAACCGCAATCGACACCTTCCTCGCCAACCCGAGCGACGACACCCTGAAAGCAGCCCGCACCGCCTGGGTCGCCGCCCGTGTGCCGTACTTGCAAAGTGAAGTGTTCCGCTTCGGCAACACCATCATCGACGACTGGGAAGGCCAAGTGAACGCCTGGCCCTTGGACGAAGGCCTGATCGACTACGTAGACAAATCCTACGAGCACGCGCTGGGTAACCCGGGCGCCAACGCCAACATCATCGCCAATACCGAGATCCAGGTGGGCGAAGACAAGGTCGACGTCAAGGAAATTACCCCGGAAAAACTCGCCAGCCTCAATGAACTGGGCGGTTCCGAAGCCAACGTCGCCACCGGCTACCACGCCATCGAGTTCCTGCTCTGGGGCCAGGACCTCAACGGCACCGGCCCAGGCGCAGGCAACCGCCCGGCATCCGACTACATGACCGGCGACGGTGCCACCGGCGGTAACAACGAGCGCCGTCGCACTTACCTGCGCGCTGTGACCCAACTGCTGGTCAGCGACCTGGAAGAAATGGTCGGCAACTGGAAACCCAAGGTCGACGACAACTACCGCGCCACCCTGGAAGCAGAACCTGCCACCGACGGCCTGCGCAAAATGCTGTTCGGCATGGGCAGCCTGTCCCTGGGCGAACTGGCCGGTGAGCGCATGAAGGTTTCCCTGGAAGCCAACTCGCCGGAAGACGAACAGGATTGCTTCAGCGACAACACCCACAACTCGCACTTCTACGACGCCAAGGGCATCCGCAACGTCTACCTGGGCGAGTACACCCGCACCGACGGCACCAAAATGACCGGCGCAAGCCTCTCGTCGCTGGTGGCCAAGGCCGATCCAGCCGCCGACTCGGCGCTCAAGGCCGACCTGGCGTCGACCGAAGCGAAGATCCAGGTCATGGTTGACCAGGCCAACGCCGGTGAGCACTACGACCAACTGATCGCGGCCGGTAACGACAAGGGCAACCAGATCGTGCGTGACGCGATTGCGGCACTGGTCAAGCAGACCGGCGCGATCGAAACCGCCGCGGGCAAGCTGGGCATCAGTGATTTGAACCCGGATAACGCTGATCACGAGTTCTGATTGATCCTGCGCTGAATAAGGCGACCTTCGGGTCGCCTTTTTTGTGCGCGTTCCCCCCTTCCCATACCCACTGTGGGAGCTGGCTTGCCTGCGATAGCGATGGGTCTGCTACAGATGGGTGGCTGACAGGTCGCCATCGCAGGCAAGCCAGCTCACACAGTCGAACTGCTTCGCCTCGTACACCCCGGTTTACAAGACCCGCACCGCAGGTAGAATGGCGCCACTCTCTCAAACCCGAGCTTTCTTCATGGCGTTGCCGACCCTGCGTATCATCGGTTTCATCATCGGCATCTTCCTGATCACCCTCGCGATCGCCATGGTCATCCCGATGGCCACCCTGGTGATCTTCGAACGCACCAGCGACCTGCCCTCGTTCCTGTGGGCCAGCATGATCACCTTCCTTGCGGGTTTGGCCCTGGTTATCCCCGGCCGCCCCGAACACGTGCACCTGCGCCCCCGTGACATGTACCTGCTGACCGTCACCAGCTGGCTGGTGGTGTGCATCTTCGCCGCGCTGCCGTTTCTGCTGACCCAGCACATCAGCTACACCGATTCGTTCTTTGAAAGCATGTCGGGCATCACCGCCACCGGCTCCACCGTCCTGAGCGGTTTGGACAGCATGTCCCCTGGCATCCTGATGTGGCGTTCAATGTTGCACTGGCTGGGCGGCATCGGCTTTATCGGCATGGCGGTGGCGATCCTGCCGCTGCTGCGCATTGGTGGCATGCGCCTGTTCCAGACCGAATCCTCGGACCGCTCAGAAAAAGTCATGCCGCGCTCGCACATGGTGGCGCGCCTGATCGTGGCAGCGTATGTGGGCATCACCATCCTGGGCAGCCTGGCGTTCTGGTGGGCCGGCATGGGCTTGTTTGATGCGATCAACCACGCGATGTCAGCAATTTCCACCGGCGGGTTTTCCACCTCCGATGAATCCCTGGCCCACTGGAAACAACCGGCGGTGCACTGGGTAGCGGTGGTGGTGATGATCCTCGGCAGCTTGCCGTTCACCCTGTATGTGGCCACATTGCGCGGCAACCGCCGGGCGCTGATCAAGGATCAGCAGGTGCAAGGCTTGCTCGGTTTGCTGATCGTGACGTGGCTGGTACTCGGCACCTGGTACTGGTGGACGACCAACCTGCACTGGCTGGATGCCCTGCGCCATGTCGCCCTGAACGTTACGTCGGTGGTGACCACGACCGGCTTTGCGCTGGGGGACTACAGCCTGTGGGGCAATTTCTCGCTGATGCTGTTCTTCTACCTGGGTTTTATCGGCGGCTGTTCGGGCTCGACGGCGGGCGGGATCAAGATCTTCCGCTTCCAGGTCGCCTACATCCTGCTCAAGGCCAACCTGAACCAACTGATCCACCCACGCGCAGTGATCAAGCAGAAGTACAACGGCCACCGTCTCGACGAAGAGATCGTGCGCTCGATCCTGACCTTTTCGTTTTTCTTCGCTATCACCATCTGCGCCATCGCCCTGGCCCTGTCACTGCTGGGTCTGGACTGGATGACCGCACTGACCGGTGCCGCCAGCACCGTGTCCGGTGTTGGCCCGGGCCTGGGCGAAACCATCGGCCCGGCCGGTAACTTCGCCAGCCTGCCGGATGCGGCCAAGTGGATCTTGTCATTCGGCATGCTGCTGGGAAGGCTGGAGATTATTACCGTGTTTGTTCTGTGCATTCCGGCGTTTTGGCGCCACTGACCGTCGATGCCTGCAGCAGCCGCACCCGATACTCGCCGGGCGTGACGTCGAACCAGCGGCGGAACGCGCGGAAGAAATTACTCGGGTCGGCAAAGCCCAACAGGTAGGCGATTTCCAGCAAGGTCATACTCGGCTGCGCCAGGTACTGTTCGGCAAGCTCGCGACGCGTATCGTCGAGCAACGTCTGGAAACTGGTGCCCTCCTCCTGCAAACGCCGCTGTAACGTGCGCTGAGACAAGTGCAGGGTCTGTGCCACCACTTCGCGCTTGGGCTCACCCTGGGGCAACAAGCGGCACAGCACCTGGCGCGCCTTGTGGGTCACGCGGCTCTCGGAAAACCGCGCCAGGTATTCACCGGCAAACCGATCATGCAGCAGCGCCATCGCCTCATTGGCGGTGGGCAACGGCGCATCCATGTCGGCCTGTTCGAAAATCAGCGCATCGTAGGGCGCATTGAACTCCATAGGCGCATGGAATGCTTGCTTATAGGGCGCCAGATCGGCCGGTTGGTCACCTTGCAACATTACCTTGCGTGGCTGCAGGGTGCGGCCAGTCAGCCAGCCACATAATGCCAGGGCACTGGCCAACGAGGCTTCAGCGCTTTGCCGGGTCGGCGGCAGGTGATCGCCATGTACCGTCAGAATCAGCGCATAGCCTTCAGGTAACAGGCGAAAACTCAAGTCGGCGCTTTCGGCGATGATGCGTTGGTAACGCACCAGGCGCATAAAACCTTCGGCCAGGGTGTTGCTGGACATCAAGGCGTAACCCGCCACATGAAACGACGCCGGGCGCACCACCTTGCCCATGTTCAAGCCGATCGCGGGGTTGCCTGACAGCTCGACAGCGCGCTGCCACAGCCGGGTCATGGAGTCTTGCGCAAAACGTGCATCAGGGTCACTGAGCGCGGCGTAGTCCAGGCCCAGTTGCTTGAACAGGACGCGGCAATCCAGGCCGTCCATTTCCAACGCTTTGACGATGCCCATTGCCCAGCTTGCAGAAGTTGTTCGTTCGCTCATGGCGTCTTCTTGAAAAAAGCAGGCTTAAACGGCAGCCAGGAAGCCAAGGATACTAAAGTGGCATCTATTGTCACTGGCTGTTACCACTGATCACTCTAGACTCAAATAAGCTCCCCGCCGAACATCTGTTGGGCGGCATCACCAGCCCAGGGCCGATCACTGTGGAAAACGTCAAGCAATTCAACAGTTTCGCTGAGTTCTACCCTTATTACCTGAGCGAGCACGCCAACAGCACCTGCCGGCGCCTGCACTTTATTGGCACCACCCTGGTGATTGGGATTCTGGCTTATGCCATTGGCCGTGGCTCGTTGGGGTTACTGCTCGCATTACCGGTCGCCGGCTACACCTTTGCCTGGATCGGGCACTTCTTCTTCGAAAAGAACCGGCCTGCAACGTTTCAACATCCCTTCTACAGTTTGCTGGGGGATTTTGTGATGTATCGCGACATGATTTTGGGGAAGGTGCCTTTTTGAGGTCTTTCCAAAAGTGACCCGCTGTAAGAGCGGAACCCTACTCAGCCATCACCCAAATAACGGATATGCCCCCAAACCCAACACCCACCCAGCCACCCAGCCACCCAGCCTGCGACCCCATGCCACTTGCGCAAAAAAATAAAAATTCGCACATCCGCCGACATAAAATTCTTTTTGTCATTTTCAGTGCTGTATCCTGCCAAGGCTTTTTGAGAGCGCGGAATCACCTGCGATTGATAAAACAGATCTTGCGAGGAGCGACGACGATGCACGAGATACCTAATCTCCCCTTCCCAAGCCTGCACCCAACTGAGCAGCCAACACCGCAGCAGGCCAGTGACAAACAGCCTGAAGCCAAAGAAGCAAAACCAGTCGACAGCAAACGCCAGGACTGACGCCGTACCAGACCGTGTGGAAAGCGCACTTCAAGCGCTTTCCACACTGCCTGAATCATCGAGACCCCCGCCATGACCGACACCCTCCCCGACACCCCCGACGCCGCAGTACTGGACGCTGCCTTGCAGATGATCGAAGTCTGGAACCGCCTCAGCGCCGACAAACAAGCCCTGCTGCTCAAGCGTTTTGGCACCCAGGAAAACGCCTTGGCCGCCCTGGTGACCACGCAAATGCTGGCCCCGCCTCAAGCCTGATGTCTTTTTGAGCTGACGTTTTGCTTTTTACCGCCCTGCACAAGCCAAAGCATCGGTATCATTAGCAGCCTATCTTTACCTGCTGCGACGGTGGACCTCCCCCATGCCAGATACCCAGCGCCCCATGGCGGTCACGCTGCAAGTCGTTTCCATCGTGCTGTTTACCTTTATCGGCTACCTCAACATCGGTATTCCCCTGGCCGTATTGCCGGGCTATGTGCACAGCCAACTGGGCTACGGCGCAGTTATCGCGGGCTTGGTAATCAGCGTGCAATACCTGGCCACCCTGCTGAGCCGTCCGTATGCCGGCAAAATCATCGATAACCTGGGCAGCAAGCGCGCGGTGCTGATCGGCTTGGTCGGTTGCGGCCTGAGCGGCGTGTTCATGTTGCTGGCGGCGTGGTTTTCCAGCCTGCCGGGCATCAGCCTGATCAGCCTGCTGATTGGCCGACTGGTGCTGGGCAGCGCGGAAAGCCTGGTGGGCTCTGGCGCCATCGGCTGGGGCATCGGCCGGGTCGGCGCCGCCAACACGGCCAAGGTCATCTCGTGGAATGGCATCGCCAGCTACGGCGCGCTGGCCATCGGTGCGCCGCTGGGCGTGCTGCTGGTCAGCCACTTGGGGCTGTGGAGCATGGGCGTCAGCATCATCCTGCTGGCGGTGCTCGGCGTGCTGTTGGCCTGGAACAAGGAAGCCGCGCCAATTGTGGCCGGCGTGCGCCTGCCCTTCATGAATGTGCTGGGCCGCGTGTTGCCACACGGCTGTGCCCTGGCGTTGGGTTCGATTGGTTTTGGCACCATCGCCACCTTTATCACCCTGTATTACACCACCCAGCATTGGGACAACGCGGTGTGGGCATTGAGCCTGTTCGGCGCCAGTTTTATCGGCGCGCGCCTGTTGTTCGGCAATTTGATCAACCGGATCGGCGGCTTTCGTGTGGCGATTGCCTGCCTGTCGGTAGAAGCCCTTGGCCTGTTGTTGCTATGGCTGGCACCCGACGCGCAATGGGCGCTGGCCGGTGCGGCGTTGAGCGGATTTGGCTTTTCGCTGGTGTTTCCAGCACTGGGCGTAGAAGCCGTCAACCTGGTGCCGGCCTCCAGCCGTGGCGCAGCGGTGGGGGCTTATTCGCTGTTTATCGACTTGTCATTGGGTATCACCGGCCCACTGGCCGGGGCGGTGGCGGCAGGCTTCGGCTTTGCGTCGATATTCCTGTTTGCCGCCCTCGCATCGGTCGGTGGTCTGCTGCTGAGTGTTTACCTGTACCGGCAAGCCCCCAAGGCCCGCGAGGCGAGAGGCGCCTAGAAGTCGACCTTGCCGCGCCCGGCCTTGATGCTGCCGCGCTTGGTCTTGGATTCCAGGCGACGCTTTTTCGAACCCAGGGTGGGTTTGGTCGGGCGGCGCTTTTTTTCGACCTTGGTGGCGCTGAGGATCAACTCCACCAGGCGCTCCAGCGCATCGGCACGGTTCTGTTCCTGAGTGCGGTATTGCTGAGCCTTGAGCACCAACACACCTTCACTGGTGATACGACTGTCACGCAGTGCCAGCAAACGCTCCTTATAGAACGCCGGCAACGATGAAGCCGGGATATCAAACCGCAGGTGCACCGCGCTCGACACCTTGTTGACGTTCTGCCCACCGGCGCCCTGGGCGCGAATGGCGGTCAACTCGATCTCGGCATCGGGCAAGTGCACGTTGTTGGAAATTACCAGCATCAATCAAAAACCTTAGGCAACGGGCCACAACAACATAAACAACAAGGACGCAGCAATATGAAAAGGCTATTCATCACTGTGCTCGGCACTTTATCACTCATTCAAACGCCACTGTCCGTCGCGGACACTGCCAACGGCAAAAACCTGTATTCACAGCGATGCGCCATGTGCCACGGCCCGGACCTCAAGGCCTCCGGGCCATTGGCCAGGAAAAGCAGCCCGCCCACGCCCGACCTCACAACGCCTGCTTTCAAAAAACGGCTGGCAGATTATCCGGGCGTTATTGTGTCTTCGGTGATCCTTCGCCCGAATGGCAACCTGATCCCAAAAACCCTGCAAGACAATGGTGTGAAGGTTGCGCCGCATGCCTGGAGCGTCAAGGATTTTCGCGACTTGAACGCCTACATGAGTGGCGTTATTGCAAACAGCCGATGAATCGCATCGCAAAAAAATACCCCTCAATAGAGGGGTATTAATCGCCGATGGAGCGTCGCTTACTTCAGCGCTGCATTTGCCGTGGTCAATGCGGCTTCAGCACTGCGCTTGTTCTTGATCCAGTAACACACCGCCATGAACGCTACCCACACCGGGATTGCGTATACCGACACCTGAATCCCCGGAATCATCAGCATGATCACCAGGATAAACACCACGAACGCCAGGCAGATGTAATTGCCATACGGATACCACAGCGCCTTGAACAGCGGCACCTGGCCGGTGCGGTTCATGTGTTGGCGGAACTTGAAGTGCGAAAAGCTGATCATCGCCCAGTTGATTACCAGGGTGGCAACCACCAGCGACATCAACAACTCCAGCGCGTGTTGCGGGATGAAGTAGTTCATCAACACCGCCACCAGAGTGACCGCTGCCGAGGCGAGGATCGAGCGCACCGGCACGCCGCGCTTGTCGATTTTGGCCAATGCCTTGGGCGCGTCGCCCTGCTCAGCCATGCCCAGCAGCATGCGGCTGTTGCAGTAGGTGCCACTGTTGTACACCGACAATGCCGCCGTCAGCACCACAAAGTTGAGGATGTGCGCGGCGGTGTTGCTGCCCAGCATCGAGAACACCTGCACGAATGGGCTGCCGCTGTAGGCATCGCCGGACGCGTTAAGGGTCGCCAGCAGGCTGTCCCACGGCGTCAGCGACAACAGCACCACCAGGGCGCCGATGTAGAAAATCAGGATGCGGTAGATCACCTGATTGATCGCCTTGGGGATCACCGTACGTGGCTGATCGGCCTCAGCAGCGGTAAAACCGAGCATTTCCAGACCACCGAACGAGAACATGATGATCGCCATGGCCATCACCAAACCGCCGACGCCATGGGGGAAGAACCCACCGTGGTCCCACAGGTTGCTCACCGACGCTTGCGGACCGCCGCTGCCGCTGACCAGCAAATAGCTGCCCAGGGCAATCATGCCGACGATAGCCACGACTTTGATGATGGCGAACCAGAATTCGGCCTCACCGAAGACTTTGACGTTGGCCAGGTTGATCAGGTTGATCAATACGAAGAACGCCGCCGCCGAGACCCAGGTCGGGATCTCTGGCCACCAGTAGTGCACATACTTGCCGACCGCAGTCAGCTCCGACATGCCTACCAGGATGTACAAAATCCAGCAGTTCCAGCCCGACAGGAAGCCGGCGAAACCGCCCCAGTACTTATGGGCAAAGTGGCTGAAGGAACCGGCGACCGGCTCTTCGACGATCATTTCGCCGAGCTGGCGCATGATCATGAAGGCGATGAAGCCGCAGATGGCATAACCCAGGATCATCGAAGGGCCGGCGGATTTGAGCACGCCGGCCGAGCCCAGGAACAGGCCGGTGCCGATGGCGCCACCGAGGGCGATCAACTGGATATGCCGATTTTTCAGGCCGCGTTTCAGCTCGCCTGAAGAAGATTGGGGTCCACTCATGAAAAGGGTCTCACGCAAGGTTTGAGAATGTCGAATGCAGGTTGCTGCCTTGAATTACCGACTCAAGCAGCGCCGCTCAAACCCCAGCGCAGGCACCAGGAGTACAGCGTCTTTCTAACGGTCATGCGTCACCTGTTTGTTTTTATCTGTGACGAAATCGAACCCGTCCGACTCGTGGCCGCACGGAGTGATCAGGGTGGGTAAACCCTGAGGTCTTGGCCTTTTGCGTGGATACGCAAGGGAGTCACAGTAAAACGCGGCGCATTGTACACCGCTCGACAGCTTCAGCACGCCCCAACAGAGTGCACACACCAAACTGTAAGCTAATCCTTACAGCTGGACGGCACTCAGTAACACCCGGACAAACTCGTAAATTAAACGTTACACCCCGGAAAATCAGCGTTACAGGCAGACTTTTTCGTCAGCTAACGGAAAACTGTCAGTGGGAAGTTTTTGAAAAATCGGTTCAGCCAATTTGCTGTTTTTTCTGGATAAAAAAACACACTGAAAAAACAGAAGAAAAAATTCAAATGAGACCGTGTCAATAAATATTTTGCATTTCCAAACACTCTCTCCTAGGTTCTTTCACTTGCCAGCGAAGCCCGTTGGCAAGCCGTTCTCAAACAACGTCCTCTAGGAGAAATACCATGCAAGCACTGGAAAACGACCTGGAAACCGAACTGCAACTCGACGATTGGTTTGAAGCGCCGACCCATGAGGCCGCCGTTGAAATGATGCAAGCCGATGCCGTCGTGCCCTTTGGCACTGCGATGTGGCCTTTCTAACACCCGGCAGGCATCCGGCAGGTGCTGTGCACGGCACCTGCCCCCTTACCCAAGGCACAGAAGGACACCCGTCATGGACAAGGCCCGCGCCGTCGAACACTTCCTCTACTACCTCGCACACCACCCGGCACTCAACGGCCTGAGCCGCCCGACGGTGTTGCTGGGCCATACCGAGCGCTACGACGCCATCGCCGAAGCAATCACCCACAGCAGCGCCGCACGCTTCAACTTCCAATGCCAGCGCCTGGACCTCACGCCCAGCGACACCCTGGCCCACGCCATCGAAGCCTGCGACCTGTACCTGTTTCTGTATGACTCTTCGACCCTGCCCAACCCACGTGCCGAAGGCCCGGATTTTATTCGCGCCCTGCAAGGCGTGATGGCCGAACACTGGAAGAAATCCCTGCTGTTCAAGGATTATGGCGACTATTTCTACGACACCTTCAGCGTCGAGCCGCAGCGCATCGCCGACCTCAACGCTACGCTGATCCGGCGCATGTCCCAGGCCAACGTGCTGAGCTTTACCGACAAACACGGCTCCCGCCTTGAAGCGCCACTGAGCAGCATCAAGAAGTGGACCAATATCAACGGGGTCGGCAACCACGACCTGGCACCAGGCGAAATCGCCACCCACAGCGAAGCCATCAATGGCCAGGTGCGGTTTGTTGGCACCTTCCTCAGCACCATCCCGTTTGCGCGCAAATACGGCGTGCTGCAATCACCGCTGGAGCTGTGGATCGAAAACTCGACGGTTTGCAGCGTGGCCAGCGAGGTGCCAGGGCTGGCGGACGACTTCAATAAATACCTGAATGCCAACCCGTCCAACCGCCGCGTGGAGGAATTGGGGATTGGCACCAACGAGGGCGTAAAAGACTTGTATGCACGCAATGCCGGCTTCGAGGAGCGCCATTGCGGCCTGCACCTGGGCTTGGGTGGCGGGCAGAAAGGCAGCCATCACTTGGATCTGATATTCGCCAGCGGGGTGTTGGCGCTGGATGACAAGCCAGTGTTTGATGGCAGATTTGCGTTCTAAACACACCTCGTTGAAACAAAGCGGATCCCTGTGGGAGCTGGCTTGTCTGCGATAGCATCACTGCGGTTTGCCTGGTAAACCGAGGTGCCCGCATCGCAGGCAAGCCAGCTCCCACACTTGATTGGGTTACCAACTTTCAGAGCAAAAAAAACGCCAACCCTAAGGTTGGCGTTTTTTTATACAGCGGTTAAATCACTGCGGCTTCTTGCGACCAAACCCCGGACGCTGACCGGAACCGGCCGGCGCGCCACGGCGCTTGCCCGACGGCTCGTCGGCGACCAGTTTCGGGCCGGGGCGCTTGTTCGCCGCTGGCTTGGCTGGGCGCTTGGTGCTGGCGTTGTCCGCTGGGCGGTCCGCTTCACCACGGTTGCTACGGCCGCCGCTTGGCGCTTCACCACGGGCAGGACGCGGGGTGCGTGGCGCACGCTCGCCTTCCTGACGCGATGGCGCGGTTGGGCGACGCTCGCCTTCGATGTGCGGCTCACGGGAGATACGCCCACCGGTCGCCGGTGCATTCAGCGCCGGGCGCAAGGTGCGTGCAACACGCTCGGTACGCGCCACAGGACGCGAAGATTTACGCTGCATACGCTCAAGCTTGTCTTTGCTCTTGGCGTTCATCTGCGGCATGGCCACCGGCGTCAGGCCGACTTCGGCACTGAGGATGTCGACTTCGTACTGGCTCATTTCGCGCCAGCGGCCCATCGGCAGGTCGGAGTTGAGGAACACCGGGCCGAAACGCACGCGCTTCAGGCGGCTGACCACCAGGCCCTGGGATTCCCACAGGCGACGTACTTCACGGTTACGGCCTTCCATCACCACGCAGTGGTACCAGTGGTTGAAACCTTCGCCACCGGGCGCCTGCTTGATGTCGGTGAACTTGGCCGGGCCGTCTTCCAGCACCACGCCAGCCTTCAGGCGTTCGATCATCTCGTCATCGACTTCGCCGCGTACACGTACAGCGTACTCACGGTCCATCTCGTAGGACGGGTGCATCAAGCGGTTGGCCAGCTCACCGTCGGTGGTGAACATCAGCAAGCCAGTGGTGTTGATGTCCAGGCGGCCGATGTTGATCCAGCGGCCTTCTTTGGGCTTGGGCATCTTGTCGAACACGGTCGGACGGCCTTCCGGGTCGTCACGGGTGCAGATCTCGCCGTCGGGCTTGTTGTACATGATCACGCGGCGCACCGATTCGGCGGCCTCTTCACGCTTGATGACTTTGCCATCAATGGTGATTGCATCGTGCAGGTCGACGCGCTGGCCGAGGGTAGCCTCGACGCCATTGACCTTGATGCGCTTCTGGGTGATCCAGGCTTCGACGTCGCGGCGTGAGCCCACGCCGATACGCGCCAGCACCTTTTGCAGTTTTTCGCCTGCTGGGCCGATTTCCTGGCTGTCGTTCTGGTCTTGGTCGTTCATCTTAAGCACCTCCCGGTGGGTCGATTCAGGCGTGGCCTGAAGAGTATTGAAAGCGGGGCTTTGGCCGAATAGATCGGCAAAGGGTCGCGAATCATACGCGCATGGCGCGGGTTTCGCATCACAGACTAGTCGATAAGGCCCAAGTCATTTGCTTTTCCGCCGACCGGTGGCGCCCAGGGCCAGCAGGCGCAGCTCGGCTTCGGCCAGAACGGTGCGTTTGTCGGTTTTGTCGAGCTTCTTCCAGGCGCGGATTTCGCGCTTGCTGCGGCCACAGCCGACGCAGATGTCATCGGCGAATTTGCAGATGCTGATGCAAGGGTCTTTGGTGGAACTCATTTGAATCCTCCCAGTAAGCTGGCTTTTCTGTGGGAGCTGGCTTGCCTGCGATGGCATCACCTCGGTACAACCGACAGACCGGGGCGCCCGCATCGCAGGCAAGCCAGCTCCCACAGGGTTTCCATGTGTCTGGCAGACCGGGTCAGTCCTCAAACTGGCGCCGTTCGGCTTCGATGGCTTCAGCCAGCGCCCGGGCTTCGTCTTCCTCGTCGCTCAGCGGCGGCTGTTCAAGGGCGGCAACGGCGGCCAAGAGTTTTTCACGGGCTTGAGCCACGCCGAGGATATCTTCTTCCGGTTCCGGTTCCGGTTCCGGTTCCGGTTCCGGTTCGACTTCAGCTTCAACCTCAACGTTCACCTGGGTTTCAGGCTCAGCCGCGCCATCACGCAGCAAGTCATCAAAGTCAGTCTTGATGCCCTGCTCCATATCATCCAGTTCAAGCAGCAAGGTATGGAAACTGGTTTCGTCCTTCGGCTCTTCCGGCTCGGCGGTGGCGTCGGCCAGCTCCTGCAGGCTGGCCGGCACCGGCGCGTCGTCGAAGTCGAGCACCGGCTCGGCTTCCATCTCGCGCAGTTCGGCAAGCGGCGGCAGGTCGTCGAGGTTTTTCAGGTTGAAGTGGTCGAGAAACACCTTGGTGGTGGCAAACATCGCCGGTTTGCCGGGCACGTCGCGGTAGCCGACGATGCGGATCCACTCGCGCTCCAGCAGTGTCTTGACGATATGGCTGTTGACCGCCACACCCCGCACATCCTCAATCTCGCCCCGCGTGATGGGCTGGCGGTAGGCAATCAGTGCCATGGTCTCCAGCATCGCGCGGGAATAACGCTGCGGGCGCTCTTCCCACAAGCGGCCGACCCACGGGGAAAATTTCTCACGGATCTGCAAGCGATAACCTGACGCCACTTCGCGCAGTTCAAAGGCGCGGCCGTCGCAGGACTTGCGCAGAATCTCCAGCGCCTTCTTGAACACCGGTGGTTCAGGGCGCTCGGCCTCTTCAAACAACTCGAACAAGCGTTCCAGGGATTGCGGTTTACCCGAGGCCAGGAGAAAGGCTTCCAGCAAGGGCGCCAGTTCGCGGGGTTCAGTCAGATTCATCGATTCAGCTCTTTATTCGGCTCGCGCCCGCACGTGGATAGCCGCAAAAGGCTCATTCTGGACCAGCTCGACCAAGGATTCCTTGACCAGTTCGAGGATGGCCATAAAGGTCACCACCACCCCCAGGCGCCCTTCCTCTTTGGTAAACAGCTCGACAAACGGCACAAAGCCGCCGCCCTTGAGGCGCTCCAGCACATCGCTCATGCGCTCGCGGGTCGACAGCGCTTCGCGGCTGACCTGGTGGCTTTCAAACATGTCACCCCGGCGCAGCACCTCGGCCATGGACATCAGCAATTCTTCCAGGCTCACATCCGGCAACAGCTTGCGCGCCCGGGCTTCCGGGGCATCGAGCTTGGGCACCACCACATCACGGCCCACGCGGCTCAAGCCGTCGATGCCTTCGGCGGCGGCCTTGAAGCGTTCATATTCTTGCAGACGGCGGATCAGCTCGGCCCGCGGGTCGTCTTCTTCGGCCTCAATGGTCTCGGAACGCGGCAACAGCATGCGCGACTTGATCTCGGCGAGCATGGCGGCCATCACCAGGTACTCGGCGGCCAATTCCAGGCGTACCGACTGCATCAACTCGACATACCCCATGTACTGGCGAGTGATTTCTGCCACCGGGATGTCGAGGATATTGATGTTCTGCTTGCGAATCAGGTACAGCAGCAAATCCAGCGGGCCTTCGAAGGCCTCAAGAAAGACCTCCAGCGCATCCGGCGGAATATACAGGTCCAGCGGCATTTCCATGACCGCCTGGCCATACACCATGGCAAATGGCAGTTCCTGCTGGGCGCCCGCCTGGGGATCAGCGGTTTCCACGGCCGACATTCAGGCCTCGACCATAAACGGCGTCGGGTCGCCGCAGCCCACGCGTACCACTTCCGGCTCGCCGTCGGCCAGGTTGATCACAGTGGACGCCTTGTTGCCGCCGTAGCCGCCGTCAATGATCAGATCGACGTGTTTTTCCAGCAGGCGGCGCATCTCGTAAGGGTCGTACAGCGGCTCTTCTTCACCGGGCAAAATCAGCGACACGCTCATCAACGGCTCACCCAGTTCTGCCAGCAACGCCAGGGCAATCGGGTGCTCGGGCACACGCAGGCCGATGGTGCGCTTTTTGGGGTGCAGCAACAGGCGCGGCACTTCGCGGGTGGCATTCAGAATAAAGGTGTACGGCCCCGGCGTGTGCGCCTTGAGCAGGCGGAAGGTGCCGGTGTCGACTTTGGCGAACAGCCCCAGTTGCGACAAGTCGCTGCAGATCAGCGCAAAGTTGTGGTTTTTGTCCAGGTCACGCAGGCGTCTGACCCGTTCAACTGCGCTCTTGTCGCCGATCTGGCAACCAATGGCATAGGACGAATCCGTTGGGTAGATCACCACGCCACCGGCGCGAATGATCTCCACGGCCTGTTTAATCAGGCGCGCTTGAGGGTTTTCCGGATGAATCTGGAAGAATTGACTCACGTGTTCTACCTGTTCAGACGGTGGCAATAATGGGGTCATGCTTGAATCGCCCCCACAACAGCGGCAAGTCTTCCGGGACCTGGCGGTACTCGCCAATCTCGGACCAGCCGCCTGGGCCATGAAAATCACTGCCGGCGCTGACCAGCAGACCAAATTCGCGAGCAAGAATCGCCAGGCTGCCCACCTGCTCAGCGGGTTGATGCCCGTTGACCACTTCGATTGCGTGGCCGCCCGCTCCAATATAGTCGGCAATCAGCTTGCGGCGCTTGCTGCGGGTGAAATCGTAATGCCAGGGATGCGCCAGGCTCACCCAGGCTCCGGAGGCACGCAATGTGCCGACGGTATCTTCCAGCGTCGGCCAGTGTTGCTTCACATCACCCAACTTGCCGGCGCCCAGCCATTTGCGAAACGCTTCGGCGCGGTCCTTGACGAAACCTTCACGCACCATCCAGTCGGCAAAGTGCGGGCGGGCCGGTGCGTTGCCGCTGTCGCCCAGCTCTTGCTGGATGGCGCGGGCGCCGTCGAGCGCATTGGGCATGCCTTTAAGGCTGAGCTTGCGGCTTATTTCTTCGGACCTCAGCCAACGGCCATCGTGCAATTGGGCGATGGCCGCCACCAAAGGCGCGGCGTTTTGATCGAAGCCGTAGCCGAGCACATGAATGGTGGCGCCGCCCCAGGTACAGGACAATTCCACGCCGTTGACCAGTTGCATGCCCAAGGCATGCGCCGCCGTGCGGGCCTCGTCGAGGCCTTCGAGGGTGTCGTGGTCGGTCAACGACAAGACTCGCACGCCTTTTTCAAACGCACGCGCAACCAGTACCGCGGGCGCCAGGGCGCCATCGGAGGCCGTGCTGTGGCAGTGCAAATCAACATTCACGGGAGTGTGTAACCTCAAGTCAGCTGGCGCTTTCGCTACCAAGGATGTTTGTTATTATGCCGCCACATCCAGCTTCTGGCTCTTACTGTGAAACAATTCATCGACTTCATCCCGCTGTTGCTGTTTTTCATCGTTACCAAACTCGACCCCAGGGTCATCGATATCGCCGGTCATCCGCTCTCGTTCGGGGGCATCTACAGCGCCACTGCCGTGCTGATCGTCAGTTCTATCGTAGTCTACGGCGCCATTTTCATTTCCCAGCGCAAACTGGAAAAAAGCCAATGGCTCACCCTGGTTGCCTGCCTGGTGTTCGGCGGCCTGACCCTGGCCTTTCACAGCGAAACCTTCCTTAAATGGAAAGCCCCGGTAGTGAACTGGCTGTTCGCGCTGGTGTTTATCGGCAGCCACTTCATTGGTGACCGCTTGTTGATCAAGCGCATCATGGGCCACGCGCTGACCCTGCCGGAGCCGGTATGGACGCGTTTGAACGTGGCCTGGATCGTGTTTTTCCTGTTCTGCGGCGCCGCCAACCTGTTCGTGGCCTTTACCTTCCAGGATTACTGGGTCGACTTCAAAGTCTTCGGTAGCCTGGGCATGACCGTATTGTTCCTGATCGGCCAAGGTATCTACCTGTCGCGCCATCTGCATGACACCGCCCCTACCACGCCGAAAACCGAGGACTGACATGCTCTACGCCATCATTGCCACCGACGTTGCCGATTCGCTGGAAAAACGCCTGAGCGTGCGTCCGGCGCACGTTGAGCGCCTGAAAACCCTGCAAGCCGAAGGTCGCCTGGTGATCGCAGGCCCGCACCCGGCCGTCGACAGCAATGACCCAGGCGCCGCCGGCTTCACCGGCAGCCTGATCATTGCCGAGTTCGCCTCCCTTGCCGACGCAAAGGCCTGGGCCAACGCCGACCCGTACATCGCCGCAGGCGTCTACGCTGATGTAGTGATCAAGCCGTTCAAGCAAGTCCTGCCTTAAGCCCGGCTGCGCTGAACCTAATCGGTTCGGCGCGCTCCTAATTGCTCATTATTCTCGGTAACCTGCCGACAACGTTCTGAATATTCGTGTGGAATCAGGAGTTCCGATGCGCTTACGTCCGTTGTGTCTGTTGGCAGTGTTAATGATCGGGGCAAGCGCCCACGCTGAAGAAACCTCGAACACTGGCAGCTCCACGCCCTTGTCCCTGGCCGCCGGCAGCCAGATCACCGAGTTGCAGCAACGCTTGAAAGAAAGCGAACGGCTGCGTGAAGAACTGAGCAAACAACTGCAAAGTGCAGATACTGCTCGCGAAAGCGCCCAACTGAGTCGCTTGCGCCAGGAGAACCAACGCCTGGTCCAGCAACTCAAAGAGACACAAGGCGGCGCCTTGACCCGCTGGCTGACCGAGCAACAACAGTGGTTTGTCACGGGCGCGGCCGTCGCACTGATCGCCCTGCTGTGCGGGATCTTCGCCAGTGGTGGGCACCGTCGCCGTCGACAATGGCTAAATTGAGTGAGTCATGAGCGAGCTGTTACTGATAGATGATGACCAGGAGCTGTGTGAGCTGCTGACCAGTTGGTTGAGCCAGGAGGGTTTCCAGGTGCGCGCCTGCCACGATGGCGTGAGCGCGCGCAAAGCCCTGGCCGAAGCCGCTCCCGCCGCCGTCGTGCTTGACGTGATGCTGCCGGATGGCAGCGGCCTGGAGTTGCTCAAGCAATTGCGCAATGACCACCCGGAATTGCCGGTGGTGATGCTCTCGGCCCGTGGCGAACCGCTGGACCGTATCCTCGGCCTGGAACTGGGTGCCGACGATTACCTGGCCAAGCCCTGTGACCCGCGCGAGCTGACTGCGCGCCTGCGCGCCGTGCTGCGCCGCAGCCACCCGGCCGCCGTGTCGACGCAGATGGAACTGGGCGATTTGTGCTTCAGCCCGGTGCGCGGTGTGGTCAGCATCGACGAGCAGGAATTCACCCTCACCGTGTCCGAAAGCCGCCTGCTCGAAGCCTTGCTGCGCCAGCCCGGCGAGCCGCTGGACAAGCAGGAACTGGCGCAGATCGCCCTGGGCCGCAAGCTCACTCTGTACGACCGCAGCCTGGACATGCACGTGAGCAACCTGCGCAAAAAGATCGGCCCACACCCGGATGGTCGGCCACGGATCGTGGCGCTGCGCAGCCGCGGCTACTACTACAGCCTTTAAAGATCGTTTAAAGATCGTTCCCACGCTCCGCGTGGTAATGCCGCCGGGGACGCTCTGCGTCCCGCTGTGTACGCCGGTGACGCAGAGCGTCACGGTATGCATTCCCACGCAGAGCGTGGGAACGATCAATTGCCCAGTGGGAGCTGGCTTGCCTGCGATAGCGTAGGGTCAGCTTGCATCTATGTAGCTGACCCGCCGCATTCGCAGGCAAGCCAGCTCCCACACTTGATCGCATCAATCCGACAGTTTTGTCAGTTCACATCAAAACCCTCTTTACCCAAGCTTTACCCTCCCCTGACCGCCGCTGACCTTGCGCTGCGTAACCTACTCACATCCGGACTCACCGGAATAGAGACAGGAGAAACACCATGCGCAAGACCCTTATCGCTCTGATGTTCGCCGCTGCCCTGCCGACCGTTGCCATGGCCGCAATGCCAGAAGGCCCAGGCCCGATGGGCGGCCCAGAAGGCCACATGATGGGTGGCCCGGGCCACGGCGGTGAACACGGTCCGCGTGGCAAAGGCGGCCCCTTCAGCCAGCTGGACCTGACCAAGGAACAGCGCCAGCAAATCGGCAAATTGATGGGTGACCAATGGCACGCCCGCAAAGACCTGGTCAAAAAGTACCTGGACAAGCTGCCGGCTGCTGACCAGAAAGCCATGCAGGATGAAATCGCCGCCGGCAAACAGAAAACCCAGGCTGACATCCGTGCCGTGCTAAAACCCGATCAACAGAAGAAATTCGACGAGATCGTCAAGAAGCAAGCCGAGCGCCGCGCCGAGTGGAAGGAATTCCAGGCCTGGAAAGCGCAACAGCCGCAAAAAGCGCAATAATGCTCTAGCGTTACCTCCCCAGCCCAGTGGCTCACGCCGCTGGGCTTTTCCTGCTTGAGGGTTTCCTGTGCGTTCATTGTTCTGGCGCATCCTGGCCAGTTTCTGGCTGGCCATCGCCTTGGTTGCCGGGCTGTCGATCCTGCTTGGGCACATGCTCAACCAGGACGCCTGGATTCTCAGCCGCCATCCCGGCCTCAACAACCTGGCGCAAGAGTGGACGCAACTCTACGAAGCCCAAGGTGAGGACGCCGCCCAGGATTTGCTGCAACAACGCAAACGCCAGTACCACATCGACGTGCAGGTACTCAACGAAAGCGGCGACCCGGTGGTACGCGGCACGTTCCCACGTCGCGCCGCCGCCTTCGAAGCCCGCCAGAATGACAACCAGGACAGCCACTTGCCCTGGCGCCGCCTGACCGCCGAGTACACCAGTGAAAAAACCGGGGACACGTACCTGCTGATCTACCGCATCCCCAACCCGGAACTGGACGCCTGGCACCGCAGCAGCCTGCTGTGGCCGTTTAGCGCGCTGGCGATTGCCCTGGTGGTACTGACGTTGTTCAGCCTGCTGGTGACCTTGTCCATCACCCGCCCACTCAGCCGCCTGCGCGGTGCGGTGCATGACCTGGGCCAGACCACCTATCAGCAAAACAGCCTGGCGCAACTGGCCAACCGCCGCGATGAGTTCGGCGTGCTCGCCACCGACTTCAACCGCATGGGCGCGCGCCTGCAAAGCCTGATCGGCAGCCAGCGCCAGTTGCTGCGCGATGTGTCCCACGAACTGCGCTCACCGCTGGCCCGACTGCGTATTGCCCTGGCCCTGGCCGAACGCGCCAGCCCGGAAGAACGCGAACGGCTGTGGCCGCGCCTGACCCGCGAGTGCGACCGCCTGGAAGCGCTGATCAGCGAGATTCTGGTGCTGGCCCGCGTGGATGCCGACAACGCCAGCGCCGAAGACGTCGACCTCACCCCACTGCTCAGGACCTTGCAAAAGGATGCCCAACTCAGTGCGCCGGAACAGATGGTGCAAATGAGCGCCGAACCCGAGCTGCACCTCAAGGGCTGGCCGACCATGATCGAGCGCGCCGTGGACAACCTGCTGCGTAACGCCCAGCGCTTTAACCCCGTGGGCCAGCCGATCGAGCTAAGCGCCCGGCACCAGGGCGAGCGCATCCTGATCAGCGTGCGCGACCACGGCCCCGGCGTTGAAGCCGAACACCTGAGCCAGTTGGGCGAGCCGTTTTATCGCGCGCCTGGCCAGGCCGCACAAGGCCACGGGCTGGGCCTGGCGATTGCCCGTCGCGCCGCCGAACGCCATGGCGGCAGCCTGATCCTGGGCAATCACCCGGACGGCGGTTTTATCGCCAGCATCGACTTGCCGTTGGAGCCGGGAGTGGTCACAGCCGTGTGAGGATCTTCTATAGTGGCCCTTCTCTAACGGAGGGCCTTTGATGACTGACCTGCTGACATCCATCCAAGCCGCACTCGATCTACCGCAAACCCCGCTGACGTTTACCGAGGCCGGCGCCCTGCCCTCGACCTTTGCCGTAACCGAACTGGCCAGCGCCAGCCTCGGCGCTGCCGGCCAGGCGGTTGCTCAACTTATCCAGCAACAGACCGGACGCTTGCCCAGCGTAAGCGTGGACCGGCGCCTCGCTTCCTTCTGGTTCTCCTCCTCGATTCGCCCGGTGGGCTGGCAAGTACCGCCGCTGTGGGACCCGGTAGCCGGCGACTACGCCAGCGCCGACGGCTGGATCCGTTTGCATACCAATGCGCCCCACCACCGTGCCGCTGCCGAGCGCGTGCTGGGCAAGGTCAAGGACCGCGCCGAGATGGCCAGTAAAGTCGCGACCTGGAACGCCGCCGAACTGGAGCAGGCGATCGTCGATGCCGGCGGTTGCGCGGCGCAGATGCGTACTTGGCGGGCCTGGCAAACCCATCCGCAAGGGTTGGCGGTGAACGCCGAGGCATTGGTGCAGCGCCAGGCCTTCGACACCCCCTGCGACAAACCTTGGCTCGGCTCGGTGGCACGCCCACTGGCAGGCATCAAGGTGCTGGATTTGACCCGCGTGTTGGCCGGCCCCGTGGCCAGCCGTTTTCTCGCAGGTTTGGGCGCAGATGTACTGCGCATCGACTCGCCGACCTGGAACGAGCCCGGCGTAGTACCGGAAATGACCCTGGGCAAACGCTGCGCACGCCTGGACCTTAAAAGTGCTGAAGACCGCCAGGTGTTCGAAAGCTTGCTCAAGGACGCCGACATCCTGTTCCACGGCTACCGCGCCGACGCACTGGAGCAGTTGGGCTACACCGCCACTGAACTGCAAAACCTCGCCCCCGGCCTGATCGACGTGAGCCTCAACGCCTACGGCTGGAGCGGCCCGTGGCGTAACCGTCGCGGCTTCGACAGTTTGGTACAGATGAGCAGCGGGATTGCCGACGCTGGCATGGCGTGGAAACAGGCAGATAAACCGGTGCCGCTGCCGTTGCAGGCGCTGGATCATGCGACCGGGTATTTGATGGCGGCCAGTGCGATTCAAGCGTTGAGTGAGCGGCTGAAAACCGGGCGCGGTGGTTCGGCGCGGTTGTCATTGGCGCGCACGGCGAAGTTGCTGGTGGAGGCCGGGCACGTGCCGGAGCAGCCGGCGTTGCGGGCTGAAGAACCGGGCGATCAGGGCTTGGTGGTGGAGCAGACGGCGTGGGGCCAGGCGCATCGTTTGCTGGCGCCGGTGAGCATCAGTGGCACGCCGTTGCAGTGGGATTTGCCCGCCGGCGAATTGGGCTCACATCGGGCTCAGTGGTGACTTGAGATCGCTATCGCAGGCAAGCCAGCTCCCACATTGGATGTGTGAACACAGTCAAATGTGGGAGCTGGCTCTCACACATTGAAAGTGTGGCCACAGTCAAATGTGGGAGCAACTGTCTTAACCCACCGTCCGTCAGCGCCATTCTGTACCGTCTCGCAGCATGGCATTTAGTCTGATCAGCAGTATCCGCATGCAGGCGATGAGCGCGACTTTCGCGCTCTTGCCTCGCTCCCTTAGAGCCTCGTAGCGCGTTTTAAAGTCTGCTTGAAAGCGGATAACAACCCAACTCGACATGTATAACGCATGCCTGACACGGGTTCTTCCTCCGTATATCTGCCGTTTTCCATTGTGGTTTCCGCTGTCGTCGTTGTAAGGGGCTATGCCCGCTAACGCCGCCACTTCTCTGCGATCCAACTCGCCCAACTCCGGCAAGTAAACCAGCAAACTGGCGGCCGCGACTTTGCCAATCCCCTTCACAGACATGAGTCGCCTGGCCTTTTCTGCATCCAAATCAAACATGCCCTGAACGAGGTGTTTTTCCAGGGCTTTGATCTGCGCTTGCAGGTAGCGAATATGATCTTTGGTAGCGCTGACAACGGTTGGCAACTGAGCCTGCTGAAGTCGACGCTTATTGTCGTCGCGCTGCTGAACGAAGTGCTCACGTAATTGGATCAGTTCGCGCAGAGCTTCGCGCTCAGGAGAAATGACCTTTTCGTGAGACCCATGCAGCACTTCGGCAAAATCAGCCAGAACTGCCGCATCAATCGGGTCGGTCTTGGCATTTTTGCCCATGGCCACCGCGAAGGCTCTGGCCCGACGAGGATTGATTCGGAGCACTTGGAAATTCGTCTGTTGCAGTGCCGCCATGACCTGGCGCTCGTAGCCTCCCGTGGCCTCCAGCAATACCCGGCCAACCTCATAGCAGCTCAATCGTTTGATCAGCTCAACAAAGCCTTCAGATGTGTTTGGAATCTCGAAGCCTTCTTTCTGAGGTTGAACCCAGACAACAAGGTTTAATTTAGAGATATCGATGCCGACCCAGGAAATCATGGCAAAACCCTCTTACACTCAGGAGTGAGAGTGCTCTGGCTATGCCCACGCTTGTGATTCGAGTGGTGCTCGTCCAACTGTTCGGGCTTGTCGGCCAGAGTGGAAAGGTGGATGGCAGCTTTGCTCCCACTCGTGCTTCTAGCACCGCGGACTCACAGCTTGCCATCCACCCCTCTCACCTCAGAGTTTATTCCCAGATCAAGACACAAGCTGGCTCTCACACATTGAAAGTGTGGCCACAGTCAAATGTGGAAGCTGGCTCTCACACATTGAGAGTGTGGTCACAGTCAAATGTGGGAGCTGGCTCTCACACATTGAAAGTGTGGCCACAGTCAAATGTGGGAGCTGGCTTGCCTGCGATGAGGCCCTGACAGCCACCCTCAGTCCACCCGGCTCAACGACGTCCACAAATGCTGCGCCGCATACGCCCTTAAAGGCCGCCACGCCTCGGCACGCGCCAACAACTGCCGCGCCGACACCGGCCCGCCTTCCAGTGCCGCCAGCGCATTGATCAAGCCAATATCCCCCGACGCAAACGCATCCGGCTCACGCAACTGACGCATGGCGATGTACTGCGCGGTCCAGTCGCCGATTCCCGGCAAGGCCACCAGCCGCGCCACGCCGTCCTTGAGGTTGGCCTTGGGTGCAAATAACTGCGGATCATCCAGCAACGCCTGAGCCACACCTGACAAAGTACGGCCCCGCGCCTTGGGCATGCCCAAGGTCGCGAGGTCCGCCGCCGCCAAGACTTCGGCAACAGGAAACACATGGGTAATACCGGCATAGGGCGTTTGCAGCGGCTGGCCATACTGCGCCACCAATTTACCCGCCAGGCGAATGGCCGCGACCACCGTGATCTGCTGGCCCAGCACCGCACGAATCGCCAGTTCCAAACCGTCCCACGTCCCCGGTACACGCAGGCCAGGGCGGGCAGCCACCAGTTGTGCCATCAACGGGTCGGCGGCCAGCTGCGCATTGATCAACCCAGGCCGGGCGTCCAGATCGAACATGGCCCGCAGGCGCCGCTCGATCTCGGGCAGCGCCGCCGCGTCGGGGAACTCAACACCCACTTCCAGCCAATCGCCCGCACCCGGTGCCACGCTGATGCAGCCGTGCTGCCCGTTCACGCTGATGCTGCGCCGATACACGCCGGCCTCAACGGTCTCCAGCCCGGTGATGGCCCGCGCCGATAAAAAACCCAGCATTGCCGCCCAGTCATAGGGCGACTGATATGCCAATCTCACAACGACAACACCCCGCTATACAGCCCATAAGCCGCCAGCCCCGCGCCCGCGATCACGCAGCTGAAAATGCCCTTTTCCATGTGCGTAAACAAGGGCTGGCCCTGCTCGCGCTTGGCCAGGGCAAACAGGATCACGCCGGGCGCATACAACAGCGCCGAGAGCAGCAGGTACTTCAAGCCGCCGGCGTACAGCAGCCAGACGGCATAGCCAAGAGCGATCAGGCCGACCAGCAAATCCTTATAGCGCTGGCGCTGGGCACCGGCATAGGTTTCACCGCGCCCGCTCAACAGCACCGCGTAGGCCGCCGACCACAGGTAGGGCACCAGGATCATCGACGAGGCCAGGTAAATCAGGGTGGTGTAAGTGCTGTGGGAAAACAGCGTGATCACCAGGAACACCTGGATCATCAGGTTGGTCAGCCACAGCGCGTTGACCGGCACCCGGTTGGGGTTTTCCTTTTTCAGGAAGGCCGGCATGGTCTTGTCATGGGCAGTGGCGTAGAGGATTTCCGCACACAGCAGCGCCCATGAGAGCAAGGCGCCGAGCAGTGACACGGCCAACCCGATGCTGATCGCCATCGCGCCCCACGGCCCGACGATATGTTCCAGCACACCTGCCAGGGACGGGTTTTGCAATTGCGCCAGCTCCGGCTGGCTCATGATCCCCAGGGACAGCACATTCACCAGCACCAGCAGTGCCAGCACGCCGAGAAAGCCGATCACGGTGGCGCGGCCCACGTCCGAGCGCTTCTCGGCGCGCGCCGAATACACGCTGGCGCCCTCGATGCCGATAAACACGAACACGGTAACCAGCATCATGTTGCGCACCTGATCGACCACGCTGCCAAATTGCGGGTTGCCCAGGCCCCAGATATCACGGGTGAAAATATCCGCCTTGAACGCCACGGCGGCGATCACGATAAACATCAGCAACGGCACGATCTTCGCCACGGTGGTGATCTGGTTGATGAACGCCGCCTCCTTGATGCCGCGCAGCACCAGAAAATGCACGGCCCACAGCAGCAGTGAGGCGCAGCCGATGGCGACCGGCGTATTGCCCTGGCCGAACACCGGAAAAAAGTAGCCGAGGGTGCTGAACAGCAACACGAAATAACCGACGTTGCCCATCCACGCACTGATCCAATAACCCCAGGCCGACGAAAACCCCATGTAGTCACCGAACCCGGCCTTGGCATAGGCGTACACGCCGGAATCCAGTTCGGGTTTGCGATTGGCCAGGGTCTGGAACACAAACGCCAGGGTGAGCATGCCGACGGCGGTGATGGCCCAGCCGATCAGCACGGCGCCCACTTCGGCGCGTGCGGCCATGTTCTGCGGCAAAGAGAAAATCCCGCCGCCGATCATCGACCCCACCACCAGGGCAATCAACGCGCTGAGGCGTAGTTTCTCGGCCGGTTGGGACATGAAAACTCCTGAAATAAAATAGTTTGAGAGAACACGCGCGCACTCAACTAATTAACTCAGCGAGTGTAGCGTTTATTAAAGACCGCGATAAAACCACCACGCTCATAACGCAATGGCATGACAATTTATAAAGTTTAGGCTTATTTAGAATTTAAATAGAGCAGGCACTTTGCCAGTTTGCGCAGCCCTAGACACTTAATTGAGAAAAGTTTGCACATTCTGCAAAACGGGCAAGCGTCAAACGTCCATACCTCGGACTAAATGATTAATCAACACGCAGGAGCCGCTCTAGACAGCGCCTTTGCGGGGGAAACTATTACCTCGGGATTTTACCCTTAAGTCATTAATTCACAATGGAATGTGCCAATGAAGTGATCTGAGTCAGCTGTTTGATCAGCGCACGGAATTATTCTGTGCTCTCTCTTCTCCTGCATTGGAGTCATGCAATGTCTGACACTCCCGGAAAACTTCGACTCGGCGCCCTGGTTGCGCTGGTCGTGGGCTCAATGATTGGCGGCGGGATCTTCTCACTGCCGCAAAACATGGCCGCCAGCGCCGATGTCGGCGCGGTGTTGATCGGCTGGGTCATTACCGCCATCGGCATGCTCACCCTGGCTTTCGTGTTCCAGACCCTGGCCAACCGCAAACCTGACCTCGACGGCGGCGTGTACGCCTACGCCAAGGCCGGCTTCGGCGACTACATGGGTTTCTCGTCGGCCTGGGGCTACTGGATCAGCGCCTGGCTGGGCAACGTCGGTTACTTCGTGTTGCTGTTCAGCACCCTCGGTTACTTCTTCCCGATCTTTGGCGAAGGCAACACACCCGCTGCGGTGATTGGCGCCTCGGTGCTGCTGTGGGCCGTGCATTTCCTGGTACTGCGCGGCATCAAGGAAGCGGCGTTCATCAACCTGGTGACCACCGTCGCCAAAGTGGTGCCGCTGGTGCTGTTCGTGTTGATCGCTGTGTTCGCGTTCAAGCTGGACATTTTCACCGCCGACATCTGGGGCCTGAAAAACCCCGACCTGGGCAGCGTGATGAACCAGGTGCGCAACATGATGCTGGTCACCGTGTGGGTGTTTATCGGCATCGAAGGCGCGAGCATCTTCTCGTCCCGTGCGGAAAAACGTAGCGACGTCGGCAAGGCCACCGTAATCGGTTTTATCACCGTGCTGCTGTTTTTGATGCTGGTGAACGTGCTGTCCCTGGGCATCATGACCCAACCGGAACTGGCCAAACTGCAGAACCCTTCGATGGCTGCCGTGCTGGAGCATGTGGTGGGCCACTGGGGCGCGGTGTTGATCAGCGTCGGCTTGATCATCTCGCTGTTGGGTGCGCTGCTGTCGTGGGTGCTGCTGTGTGCGGAGATCATGTTCGCCGCCGCCAAGGACCACACCATGCCGGAGTTCCTGCGTAAGGAAAACGCCAACCATGTGCCGGTCAACGCCCTGTGGCTGACCAATGCGATGGTCCAGGTTTTCCTGGTAATCACGCTGTTTTCGGCCAGCACTTACCTGTCGCTGATCTACCTCGCCACCTCGATGATCCTGGTGCCTTACCTGTGGTCGGCGGCCTATGCACTGCTGCTGGCGGTGCGCGGCGAGACCTACGAAAACGCCCTGCGCGAGCGCAAGAAAGACCTGTTCATCGGCGCCATCGCGTTGATCTACGCGGTGTGGCTGCTCTACGCCGGTGGCACCAAGTACCTGCTGCTCTCCGCCCTGCTGTATGCCCCCGGCGTGATCCTGTTCGCCAAGGCCAAGCATGAACTGGGCAAACCGATTTTCACCAACGTCGAGAAGCTGATTTTCGCCGCGGTAGTCATTGGCGCCCTGGTGGCTGCTTATGGCCTCTACGCCGGCTTCCTGACTCTGTAACTTTTGTTCACTGGAGGATCTGTAATGACCACGGAAAAAGTGAAGTACGGCGTACATTCCGAAGCCGGCAAACTGCGCAAAGTCATGGTGTGCTCCCCAGGTTTGGCCCACCAGCGGCTGACCCCCAACAACTGCGATGAACTGCTGTTCGATGACGTGCTGTGGGTGGCCCAGGCCAAGCGCGACCACTTCGACTTCGTGACCAAGATGCGCGAGCGGGACATTGATGTGCTGGAAATGCACAACCTGCTGACCGATATCGTCGCCATCCCCGAAGCGCTGGACTGGATTCTGGAGCGCAAGATCACCGCCAATACGGTGGGCCTGGGCCTGGTCGATGAAGTCGGCTCGTGGCTGCGCAGCCTGGAGCCGCGCAAAATCAGCGAGTTCCTGATTGGCGGCGTGTCGGCCGATGACCTGCCGAGCAGCTTCGGCGGCCGGACCATCGAGATGTTCCGCGACTTCCTCGGCCACTCAAGCTTCATTCTGCCGCCGCTGCCCAACACTCAGTTCACCCGCGACACCACCTGCTGGATCTACGGCGGTGTGACGCTCAACCCGATGTACTGGCCGGCGCGACGTCAGGAAACCCTGTTGGCCAGCGCCATCTATAAATTCCACCCCGAGTTCACCAACGCCGACTTCCAGATCTGGTACGGCGACCCCGACCAGGAACACGGGGCCGCCACACTGGAAGGCGGCGACGTGATGCCGATTGGCAATGGCGTGGTGTTGATCGGCATGGGCGAGCGTTCTTCGCACCAGGCGATTGGCCAACTGGCGCGCAACCTGTTCAAGAACAAAGCCGTGGAACGCGTGATCGTTGCCGGCCTGCCGAAGTCCCGCGCGGCGATGCACCTGGATACGGTGTTCAGCTTCTGCGACCGCGACCTGGTGACCATCTTCCCCGAAGTGGTCAACCAGATCGTGCCCTTCACCCTGCGCCCGGATGAAAGCAAACCACACGGCATCGACATCCAGCGGGAGAAAACCAACTTCCTCGAAACCGTGGCCGCAGCCCTTAACCTCAAGGCGCTGCGAGTGGTCGAGACCGGCGGCAACAGCTTCGCCGCCGAACGCGAGCAATGGGATGACGGCAACAACGTGGTGGCCGTGGAGCCTGGCGTGGTGATCGGCTATGACCGCAACACCTACACCAACACCTTGCTACGCAAGGCCGGTGTGGAAGTCATCACCATCAGCGCCGGTGAACTGGGCCGAGGCCGTGGCGGTGGCCACTGCATGACCTGCCCGATCATCCGCGACCCCATCGACTATTGATTTTTTGGCCTTGGCCGCTGCTTATCCAGCAGCGGCCAGGGGGATAACCGAAACCTAAGGAGATCCATCATGGCTTTTAATATGCGCAACCGCAGCCTGCTCTCGCTGATGCACCACACTACCCGCGAGCTGAACTACCTGCTGGACCTGTCCCGCGACCTCAAACGCGCCAAGTACACCGGCACCGAGCGTCCGCACCTGCAAGGCAAAAACATCGCGCTGATCTTCGAAAAAACCTCGACTCGCACCCGTTGCGCGTTCGAAGTGGCGGCCCATGACCAGGGCGCCCACGTCACCTACATTGACCCGGTGTCGTCGCAGATCGGCCACAAAGAAAGCATGAAAGACACCGCCCGCGTCCTGGGCCGCATGTTCGATGCCATCGAGTACCGTGGCTTTGAACAGGAAATCGTCGAAGAGCTGGCCAAGTTCGCCGGTGTGCCGGTATTCAACGGCCTCACCGCCGAATTCCACCCGACCCAAATGATCGCCGACACCCTGACCATGCGCGAGCACAGCGACAAGCCGCTGCATGACATCAGCTACGCGTACCTGGGCGACGCGCGCTACAACATGGGCAATTCGTTGCTGATGATCGGCGCCAAACTGGGCATGGACGTGCGCATCAGCGCGCCGAAAGCGCTGTGGCCACACGAAGACTTCATCAAGCAGTGCCAGGCGTTTGCCGAAGAAAGCGGCGCGCGCATCACCATCACCGAAGACCCGAAAGAAGCGGTCAAAGGCGTCGACTTCATCCACACCGATATCTGGGTGTCGATGGGTGAGCCGGTGGAAGCGTGGGACGAGCGTATCGAGCAACTGCTGCCGTACCAGGTCAACGCCAAGATGATGAAAGCCTCGGGCAACCCACGCGTGAAGTTCATGCACTGCCTGCCGGCGTTCCATAACAGCGAGACCAAGGTGGGCAAGGACATCGCCGCGCGCTATCCGAACCTGGCCAATGGTGTGGAAGTGACTGAGGAAGTGTTCGAGTCGCCAGCCAACATCGCGTTTGAGCAGGCGGAAAACCGCATGCATACCATCAA
This sequence comes from Pseudomonas sp. B19125, assembly GCF_044218855.1. Classification (NCBI taxonomy): domain Bacteria; kingdom Pseudomonadati; phylum Pseudomonadota; class Gammaproteobacteria; order Pseudomonadales; family Pseudomonadaceae; genus Pseudomonas; species Pseudomonas sp. B19125. Next base: position 1,798,073 of record NZ_CP162589.1, on the reverse strand, counting down.
GGCAATTCTGGTGTCGGCGCTGGCGGATATCTAACCCCACTCTGATCGTTCCCACGCTCTGCGTGGGAATGCAGCCAGTGACGCTCTGCGTCACAAGAGCGGACGCAGAGCGTCCAGTGAGGCATTCCCACGCAGAGCGTGGGAACGATCCTTCTAAAAGGAATGCATTATGCGCATCGTCGTAGCCCTGGGCGGTAACGCCCTGCTCCGCCGTGGTGAACCCATGACGGCGGACAACCAACGCGCCAATATCCGTATCGCCACCGAACAGATCGCCAAAATCCACCCCAGCAACGAATTGGTGATCGCCCACGGCAATGGCCCGCAAGTCGGCCTGCTGTCGTTGCAGGCAGCGGCTTACACCCAGGTTTCGCCGTACCCGCTGGACGTGCTCGGTGCCGAGACCGAAGGCATGATCGGCTACATCATCGAACAGGAGTTGGGCAACCTGCTGGACTTCGAGGTGCCGTTCGCCACCTTGCTCACCCAAGTGGAAGTCGACGCCAAAGACCCGGCCTTCCAGAACCCGACCAAGCCCATCGGCCCGGTGTACTCCAAAGCCGAAGCCGAAAAACTCGCCGCCGAAAAAGGCTGGGCCATCGCGCCCGATGGCGATAAATACCGCCGTGTGGTGGCCAGCCCACGCCCGAAACGCATCTTCGAAATCCGCCCGATCAAGTGGCTGCTGGAAAAACGCGCCATTGTGATCTGCGCCGGTGGTGGCGGCATCCCGACCATGTATGGCGACGACGGCACGCTGCGCGGCATTGAAGCGGTGATCGACAAAGACCTGTGCTCATCCTTGCTGGCATCACAACTGGACGCGGATTTGCTGGTGATTGCCACCGACGTCAATGCGGCTTTTATCGACTTCGGCAAGCCGACCCAAAAGGCCATCGGCCAGGCCCATCCCGATGACATGGAGAAACTCGGCTTCGCCGCCGGCTCCATGGGGCCGAAGGTACAAGCGGCCTGCGAGTTCGCCCGCCAAACTGGCAAAACTGCCGTCATCGGTTCACTCTCGGATATCGAAGCCATCGTCCAGGGCAGCGCCGGCACGCGTATCAGCACGGCTAAACCTGGCATCACCTACCTGTGAAGTAGAGGAGAAACGCCTATGGCCACCTTTGAACCCGGTCACCTGCACATCGAACGTCACGCGCTCAACAAGGATGACTACAGCTACAACCTGTGCATCGACTACGAGGTCAGCCAGGATCCAAAGGAAGGCAAGGGAATGCTCTTCAAGCTGCACGGCTCGGTGCAGGGCAAGGACCTCAAGGAGGAATTCTTTTTACCCAAGGATCAGGCCTTCGACTTTGCCCGGCATGCGATGAACATCGCGCAGAAATATGGAATGCCGAAGGCTGCGACGCTTAACGGCCAGATGCACAAGCAGTACGACTTGATGTTTGAGGATGTGCGGCATCAGTTGGATGTGAAATCCGGCGATCCGGTCAAACCGGAACACCTGGAGTAACAACACAGTAAGTCCAATGTGGGAGCTGGCTTGTGTGGGAGCTGGCTTGCCTGCGATGCGGTCACCTCGGTGTATCAGGTAGACCAAGGTGATGCTATCGCAGGCAAGCCAGCTCCCACATTTTGATCTCCCTGCGCTCCAAGGCATACTTGCCGCCTCCAGTTCCCCAGAATTGCCAGCCCCATGCGTATCCACGTCAGCTTCATCGACCGCGTCGGCATTACCCAGGAAGTCCTGGCCCTGCTCGGTGGGCGCAATCTCAACCTGGATGCGGTGGAGATGGTGCCGCCCAACGTGTACATCGACGCGCCGACCCTGAGCGCCGAGGTGCTCGAAGAGCTGCGCGATGCGCTGTTCAGCGTGCACGGCGTACAGGCGGTCACCGTGGTGGATATCCTTCCCGGCCAACGCCGCCACCTGCAACTCGACGCGTTGCTCGCGGCCATGACCGACCCGGTGCTGGCCCTGGACAGCGCGGGCAAGATCCTGCTGGCCAACCCGGCGCTGATCGCGCTGTATGGCCGCGAACCGGCGGGTGAAAGCATCAGCGCGTTGTTCAATGACCCGGCGTTGCTGGAAACCTTGCTCGAACAGGGCTTTCGTTTGCCGTTGCGCGAAATCAGCGTCAACGGCCAGACCTTTTTGCTCGACGCCACGCCGATCACTGACGCCGGCGCCCTGCTCACTCTGTACCAACCCAACCGCATCGGCGAACAGCTGTCGGCGCTGCACCATGACCATGCCGAAGGTTTTGATGCGCTGCTGGGCGAGTCGCCGGTGATTCGCACGCTCAAGGCGCGGGCGCAACGGGTGGCGGCGCTGGATGCACCGCTGTTGATCCAGGGCGAAACCGGCACCGGCAAAGAGCTGGTCGCACGCGCCTGCCATGCGATCAGTGCGCGGCACAGTGCGCCGTTTCTAGCGTTGAACTGCGCGGCGCTACCGGAAAATCTCGCCGAAAGTGAATTGTTCGGTTATGCGCCTGGCGCCTTTACCGGCGCGCAGCGTGGCGGCAAGCCGGGGCTGATGGAGTTGGCCAACCAGGGCACGGTGTTCCTTGATGAGATCGGTGAGATGTCGCCGTATTTGCAGGCCAAGCTGCTGCGGTTTCTCAACGACGGCAGCTTTCGCCGGGTGGGCGGCGACCGCGAAGTGAAGGTCAATGTGCGTATTCTCAGCGCTACTCACCGCGACCTGGAAAAGATGGTCAGCGAGGGCACCTTCCGCGAAGACCTGTTCTACCGCCTTAATGTGCTCAACGTCGAAGTGCCGCCGCTGCGCGAGCGCGGCCAGGACATTCTGCTGCTGGCGCGCTACTTCATGCAGCAGGCCTGTGCGCAGATCCAGCGCCCGGTGTGCCGCCTGGCGCCTGGCACTTATCCGGCGCTGCTGGGCAACCGCTGGCCGGGTAATGTGCGCCAGCTGCAGAACGTGATCTTCCGCGCCGCCGCCATCTGCGAAAGCAGCCTGGTGGACATCGGTGACCTCGACATCGCCGGCACCTCAGTGGCGCGCCAGAGCGACGGTGAAGTCGACAGCCTGGAGCAAGCGGTGGAAGACTTCGAGCGCAACCTGCTGGAAACGCTTTACACCAGTTATCCCTCGACCCGCCAACTGGCCAGCCGCTTGCAAACGTCCCACACGGCGATCGCCCATCGCTTGCGCAAGTACGGCATTCCAAACAAAACCTGAAAATGTAGAGATCAAAATGTGGGGCTTGTGTGGGAGCCAGCTCCCACACAAGCCCCCTCCCCCATGGAGGGCATCCAAGTTTTGGTCTGAGAACGACATCCGCTGTACTGAAAGCGCTACAGCGTAACGATATCGCTACAACCCTGTTTTTTGCGCGCCATGCAAGGCTTTGATCCGCATAGGCTTTTTTTGGTGTGCCCGAGTGTAGCGAAATCGCTACAGCTGAAAATCATATCGTCATAACCAAAATCGTTAAGTATCTGATTTATAACGACTTAATAACATTGGCCGCAATATTGCTAAGTAACTCCCCATTATTCCAATCCCGTCCACCAGACGAATCTGGCCCTGAGGAGTTTCCATGAGCGAGTTGCGTTTCACTGAAGATCACGAATGGCTGCGCGCCGAAGCCGATGGCAGCGTCACCGTGGGTATCACCGCTTTCGCGCAAAACGCACTGGGTGATGTGGTTTTCGTGCAACTGCCGGAGTTGCAGGCTTACGACAAGGGCGCCGAAGCCTCCACCGTGGAATCGGTCAAGGCAGCCAGCGGCGTGTACATGCCGCTGACCGGTGAAGTGCTCGAAGTGAACGAAGCACTCAGCGACAGCCCGGAACTGGTCAACGAAGACCCGATGGGCGAAGGTTGGTTCTTCCGCTTTAAACCCGCCGATGCCGATGCAGTGGCTAAGCTGTTGGATCAGGATGCGTACGACCGCCTGATCAAAGCCAACGCTGAAGCCTGAGGAGCGCGCCATGACCATCAATCTCAGCACCGCCAACGAATTCATCGCCCGCCACATCGGCCCGCGCCAGGAAGATGAGCAGCACATGCTCGCAAGCCTGGGCTTTGATTCCCTCGAAGCCCTCAGCGCCAGCGTGATCCCGGAAAGCATCAAGGGCACCAGCGTGCTCGGCCTGGAAGACGGCCTGAGCGAAGCCCAGGCCCTGGCCAAGATCAAGGCCATCGCCGGCAAGAACCAACTGTTCAAGACCTACATCGGCCAGGGCTATTACAACTGCCACACGCCGTCGCCGATCCTGCGCAACCTGCTGGAAAACCCGGCCTGGTACACCGCCTACACCCCGTATCAACCTGAAATTTCCCAAGGCCGCCTGGAAGCGCTGTTGAACTTCCAGACCCTGATCAGCGACCTCACCGGCCTGCCGATCGCCAACGCCTCCTTGCTCGACGAAGCCACCGCCGCCGCCGAAGCCATGACCTTCTGCAAGCGCCTGAGCAAGAACAAGGGCAGCAATGCCTTCTTCGCCTCCGTGCATAGCCACCCACAGACCCTCGACGTACTGCGCACCCGTGCCGAGCCGTTGGGCATCGACGTGGTGGTGGGCGATGAACGCGAGCTGAGCGACGTCAGCGCATTCTTCGGCGCCCTGCTGCAATACCCGGCCAGCAACGGTGATGTGTTTGATTACCGCGAACTGACCGAGCGTTTCCACGCTGCCAATGCCTTGGTCGCGGTCGCCGCCGACCTGCTGGCCCTGACCCTGCTGACCCCGCCGGGTGAGTTCGGCGCCGACGTGGCCATCGGCAGCGCGCAACGCTTCGGCGTGCCGCTGGGCTTTGGTGGCCCGCACGCGGCGTACTTCTCCACCAAGGATGCGTTCAAGCGCGACATGCCCGGCCGTCTGGTCGGTGTGTCGGTCGACCGTTTCGGCAAGCCGGCCCTGCGCCTGGCCATGCAGACCCGCGAGCAACATATCCGTCGCGAGAAAGCCACCAGCAACATCTGCACCGCGCAAGTGCTACTGGCTAACATCGCCAGCATGTACGCCGTGTACCACGGCCCTAAAGGCCTGACCCAGATCGCCCAGCGCATTCACCAACTGACCGCGATCCTGGCCAAAGGCTTGACCGCCCTGGGCCTTAAGGTTGAGCAGGCAAACTTCTTCGACACGATCACCCTCAACACGGGCGCCAACACCGCCGCCCTGCACGACAAGGCCCGCGCCCAGCGCATCAACCTGCGTGTGGTCGATGCTGAACGCGTTGGCCTGTCGGTCGACGAAACCACCACCCAGGCTGACATCGAAGCCCTGTGGTCGATCTTCGCCGACGGCAAGGCGCTGCCCGCCTTTGCTGCGACTGAAAGCACCTTGCCCGCCGCGCTGTTGCGCCAGTCGCCGATCCTCAGCCACCCGGTGTTCAACCGTTACCACTCCGAAACCGAGCTGATGCGCTACCTGCGCAAGCTGGCCGACAAGGACCTGGCGCTGGACCGCACCATGATCCCGCTGGGTTCGTGCACCATGAAACTCAACGCCGCCAGCGAAATGATCCCGGTAACCTGGGCCGAATTCGGTGCCCTGCACCCCTTCGCCCCGGCCGCACAAAGCGCCGGCTACCTGGAGCTGACTTCCGACCTGGAAGCCATGCTCTGCGCGGCCACCGGCTACGACGCGATCTCCCTGCAGCCGAACGCCGGTTCCCAAGGTGAATACGCAGGCCTGCTGGCCATTCGTGCTTACCACCAGAGCCGTGGCGAAGAACGCCGCGACATCTGCCTGATCCCGTCTTCGGCCCACGGCACCAACCCTGCGACCGCCAACATGGCCGGTATGCGCGTGGTGGTGACCGCATGCGACGCACGCGGCAACGTCGACATCGAAGACCTGCGCGCCAAAGCCATCGAGCACCGCGAGCACCTCGCTGCGCTGATGATCACCTACCCGTCCACCCACGGCGTGTTCGAAGAAGGCATCCGCGAAATCTGCGGGATCATTCATGACAACGGCGGCCAGGTGTACATCGACGGCGCCAACATGAACGCAATGGTCGGCCTGTGCGCACCGGGCAAGTTCGGTGGCGACGTGTCCCACCTGAACCTGCACAAAACCTTCTGCATTCCGCACGGCGGTGGCGGCCCGGGCGTTGGCCCGATTGGGGTTAAATCCCACCTCACGCCATTCCTGCCAGGCCACGCGGCCATGGAGCGCAAGGAAGGCGCGGTGTGCGCGGCGCCATTTGGCAGCGCGAGCATTTTGCCGATCACCTGGATGTACATCAGCATGATGGGCGGCGCGGGCCTCAAGCGCGCCTCGCAGCTGGCGATCCTGAACGCCAACTACATTTCCCGTCGCCTTGAAGAGCATTACCCCGTGCTCTACACCGGCAGCAACGGCCTGGTGGCACACGAGTGCATCCTGGACCTGCGCCCCTTGAAAGACAGCAGCGGCATCAGCGTGGATGACGTGGCCAAGCGCCTGATCGACTTTGGCTTCCATGCGCCGACCATGTCGTTCCCGGTAGCGGGCACCTTGATGATCGAGCCGACCGAAAGCGAATCCAGGGAAGAACTGGACCGTTTCTGTGACGCCATGATCGCCATCCGCGAGGAAATTCGCGCAGTGGAAAACGGCACCTTGGACAAGGACGACAACCCACTGAAAAACGCCCCGCACACGGCGGCTGAAATCGTCGGTGAATGGAGCCACCCGTACAGCCGTGAACAGGCGGTGTACCCGGTGGCGTCGTTGATCGAAGGCAAATACTGGCCGCCGGTTGGCCGGGTCGACAACGTGTTTGGCGACCGTAACCTGGTGTGTGCGTGCCCGTCGATCGAGAGCTACGCGTGATCTGACTGAACTCGGTCAATGTGGGAGCTGGCTTTTGTGGGAGCTGGCTTGCCTGCGATGCAGGCACCTCGGTCTATCAGGTAGACCAGGGTGATGCTATCGCAGGCAAGCCAGCTCCCACACAAGCCCGGTTTCTGCACTGAGCGAGCAAGTCTTCCAAAATAATAAGAAACCGGAGAACAACCATGTCCCTTAGCGTGTTCGACCTGTTCAAGATTGGCATCGGCCCCTCCAGCTCCCATACCGTCGGCCCGATGCGCGCCGCCGCTCGATTCGTCGAAGGCCTCAAGCGCGACAACCTGCTGAGCGCCACCAGCGGCATCAAGGTGGAGCTCTATGGCTCGCTGGGCGCCACCGGCAAAGGTCACGGCAGCGACAAGGCCGTGTTGCTGGGCCTGGAAGGCGAACACCCAGACACCGTGAATACTGAAACCGTCGCCGCACGCCTTGCGCAAATGCGCGGTGACGGTCGCTTGAACCTGCTCGGTGAACACAGCATTGCGTTCAACGAGAAAGAACACCTGGCGATGATTCGCAAGCCTCTCGCCTACCACCCCAATGGCATGATTTTTCGCGCCTTCGACACCGCCGGGATCCAGATCCGCAGCCGCGAGTATTACTCGGTCGGCGGTGGGTTTGTGGTGGATGAAGACGCTGCCGGCGCTGACCGGATTGTCGAAGACACCACGCCGCTGACCTTCCCTTTCAAGCACGCCAAGGACTTGCTCGGCCATTGCGCCACCTACGGACTGTCCATCAGCCAGGTGATGCTCACCAATGAAAGTGCCTGGCGCCCGGAGGCGGAAACCCGCGCCGGCTTGCTGAACATCTGGCAAGTGATGCAGGACTGCGTGGATGCCGGTTGTCGCAACGAAGGCATCTTGCCCGGCGGCTTGAAGGTCAAGCGCCGTGCAGCGGCGCTGCATCGGCAGCTGTGCAAGAACCCCGAATCGGCATTGCGCGACCCGTTGTCGGTGCTGGATTGGGTCAACCTGTATGCGCTGGCGGTCAACGAAGAAAACGCCAACGGCGGGCGCGTGGTCACCGCGCCCACCAACGGTGCGGCCGGGATCGTGCCGGCGGTGCTGCATTACTACATGCGCTTTATCCCCGGCGCGAACGAGGACGGCGTGGTGCGCTTTCTGCTCACCGCCGCCGCTATCGGGATTTTGTACAAGGAAAACGCCTCGATTTCCGGCGCCGAAGTTGGCTGCCAGGGCGAAGTCGGCGTGGCCTGTTCCATGGCCGCAGGCGCTTTGTGCGAAGTGTTGGGCGGCAGCGTGTCCCAAGTGGAAAACGCTGCCGAGATCGGCATGGAACACAACCTCGGCCTGACCTGCGACCCGATTGGCGGGCTGGTGCAGGTACCGTGCATCGAGCGCAACGCCATGGGCTCGGTCAAGGCGATCAATGCCGTGCGCATGGCCTTGCGTGGTGACGGGCAGCACTTTGTCTCACTCGACAAGGTCATCCGCACCATGCGTCAGACTGGCGCCGACATGAAAAGCAAATACAAGGAAACCGCCCGTGGCGGTTTGGCCGTCAACATTATCGAGTGCTGACGCCTACGAGCGCGTCCGCACGTTTTTCAGGAGCTGAACATGTCCACCGAAACCCTGTTGAAAACCCCATTGCACGCGCTGCACATCGAGTTGGGCGCGCGCATGGTGCCCTTCGCCGGCTACGACATGCCGGTGCAATACCCGCTGGGCGTGATGAAGGAACACCTGCACACCCGTGATCAAGCCGGGTTGTTCGACGTGTCCCACATGGGCCAGATCCGCCTGACCGGCGCCAACGCCGCCAAGGCCCTGGAAACCCTGGTGCCGGTCGACATCATCGACCTGCCAGTCGGCATGCAGCGCTACGCCATGTTCACCAACGACCAGGGCGGCATCCTTGATGACCTGATGGTGGCCAACCTGGGCAACGACGAGCTGTTCCTGGTGGTCAACGCAGCCTGCAAGGACCAGGACCTGGCCCACCTGCGCAAACACATTGGCGAGCAGTGCAGCATCGAACCGCTGTTCGAAGAGCGCGCCCTGCTGGCCTTGCAAGGCCCGGAGGCAGTGAAAGTGCTGGCGCGCCTGGCGCCGGAAGTCACCAAGATGACTTTCATGCAGTTCGCCACCCTGCGCCTGCTGGGCGTGGACTGCTACGTGAGCCGCTCGGGCTACACCGGTGAAGACGGTTTCGAGATTTCCGTACCGGCGGCCAATGCCGAGAGCCTGGCGCGCAGCCTGCTGGCCGAAACCGAAGTTCAAGCCATCGGCCTGGGCGCCCGCGATTCCCTGCGCCTGGAAGCCGGCCTGTGCCTCTACGGCCATGACATGAACACCGAGACCACGCCAATTGAAGCCAGCCTGCTCTGGGCGATCTCCAAGGCCCGCCGTGCCGATGGCGCACGTGCCGGCGGCTTCCCGGGCGCTGACCGCATATTCACCCAGCAACAAGCCGGCGTAAGCCGCAAGCGCGTGGGCCTGCTGCCACAGGAACGGACCCCGGTGCGTGAAGGCGCAGAAATCGTCGACGAACACGGCACGGTGATCGGCAGCGTGTGCAGCGGCGGTTTTGGCCCGACACTGGGCGGCCCACTGGCCATGGGTTACCTGGATAGCGCATTTGTCGCACTGGATACCGAAGTGTCTGCGTTGGTACGTGGGAAAAAGGTGCCACTACGTGTAAGTAAAATGCCATTTGTACCGCAACGTTACTACCGTGGCTGATTGACTGTTCCTATAAGTAACGCGGTTGCGTTAACGCGCACTAATTTGTAACGCAACCGCCATAAAAGAGTGCATTGACGATAGTCATTTTAATAGGCGCAAACCTATAACAAGTGAGCAACGCTATCGAATATGTGGGATCCACTTTTAGTCAACGAAGTGTCATATGGCCGAGCAAAACCTGGGGATTCTCCGGGGCTTGTTTTTTCCATATTAGTTGACGTAGAGTTTAGCCACTGTGTTTGCATGGGTCGCTTTGAACCTGGACCTGGGCAGTAGCCATAAGTTTGCTACAACCCGTTCGACGTCTCTTACTTTCCTGCAACCCAGCCCAGTACTCTTTCATGTGAAAGGGGCTGTCATTAATTTTTAGCGTCAAAGGAAATAAGAAATGTCGAATCGTCAGAGCGGTACCGTCAAGTGGTTTAACGACGAGAAAGGGTTTGGTTTTATCACTCCAGAAAGCGGTCCGGATCTGTTCGTGCATTTCCGCGCTATTCAGGGCAATGGCTTCAAGAGCCTGAAAGAAGGCCAGAAAGTGTCTTTCATCGCCGTGCAAGGCCAGAAAGGCATGCAGGCTGACGAAGTACAAGCAGAAGGCTGATCCTTACTGCGACAAAAAGCCCCTGATGGTGACATCAGGGGCTTTTTTATGTGCGTTTGCTCGTAAAATGGCTTTTTTCTCAAGAGAGACGGCCATGCCCAAACCTTTGTTGAGCCCCCAAGGCGAATTCCCCGCCGTTGGCCTGGGCCGTCGTCTGGCAGCGATGTTCTATGACTTCCTGTTGTGCACCGCGCTGCTGATCGTCACCGCGTTTATCTACAAGCTGGTGTGGATGGCGTTTATCGGCGAAGCCAGGATGCGCACGCTCACCGAGTCCGGCGCGCTGGACGGCGACCCGCTGCTGTCGACGATCCTGTTTTTTGTGCTGTTTGGTTTCTTCGCCAAGTTCTGGACCCATTCGGGGCAGACATTGGGCATGCAGGTGTGGGGCGTGCGCGTGCAGAACGCCGACGGCTCGCGCATCAGCCTGTGGCAGGCGCTGCTGCGCTTTGTGGTGGCGATTGCATCGTGGTTGTGCGTGGGGCTGGGGTTTGTCTGGTCGGTGTTTGATAAGCGCAAGCGCAGCTGGCATGACATCTACTCGGATACGCAGCTGGTGCACATTCCAAAGCAGACAAAGTAACCCAAGAACACTAGAGATCAAGTGTGGGAGCTGGCTTGTCTGCGATGGCGATCGTTCAGTCACAGCAGCATTGACTGATAGACCGCTATCGCAGGCAAGCCAGCTCCCACATTTTGTCTATGTGTTCAACTTCAGGTCAGGCGTTGCCAGCCAGCTTGAGGCGCGCAGCCTGGGTAAAGTCCAACATGCGTTTGAGCGGGCGCACGGCGTGCGGGATCACCGACGGCTCGACGAAGATCTCATTACTGCCCTCACGCAAACACTGCAGCGTGCGCTCCAGCGTATTCATCGCCATCCACGGGCAGTGCGCGCAACTGCGGCACGCCGCGCCGTTGCCGGCGGTCGGTGCCTCAACGAAGACTTTATCCGGGCACAACTGCTGCATCTTGTAGAAGATGCCGCGGTCGGTGGCGACGATAAAGGTCTTGTTCGGCAAGCGCTGGGCTGCGGCAATCAGTTGGCTGGTGGAACCCACCGCGTCAGCCAATTCAATCACCGCCGTCGGCGACTCCGGGTGCACCAGGATCGCAGCGTCCGGGTACAGCGCCTTCATGTCTTCAAGCTGCTTGGACTTGAACTCTTCGTGGACAATGCACGCGCCGTCCCAGAGCAACATGTCTGCGCCGGTCTGGCGCTGAATGTAAGTGCCCAGGTGCTTGTCCGGCCCCCAGATAATCGTCTCGCCGTTGTCCATCAGGCTTTCGACGATTTCCAGCGCGCAGCTGGAGGTAACAACCCAGTCGGCACGGGCTTTGACCGCCGCCGAAGTGTTGGCGTAAACCACCACCGTGCGCTCGGGGTGCTGGTCGCAGAACGCTGAAAATTCCTCCACCGGGCAGCCCAGGTCCAGGGAGCAGGTGGCTTCCAGGGTGGGCATGAGGATGCGTTTTTCGGGGGTGAGGATTTTGGCGGTCTCGCCCATGAAACGTACACCGGCCACCAACACAGTCTTGGCCGGGTGGGCAGCGCCAAAGCGGGCCATTTCCAGGGAGTCGGAGACACAGCCTCCGGTTTCTTCGGCCAGGGCCTGAATCACCGGGTCGCAATAGAAGTGGGCAACCAGCACCGCGTCCTGAGCCTTGAGCTCGGCGGCGATGGCGCTGCGCAGGCTCGCCTCTTCATCGGCGCTCAGGGCCTTGGGCTGCTTGGCGTCGAGGTGGGCTTGAACCAGTAGGCGTTCGGAAATTTGCGTCATGTTCGCAAGACCTGCAAGCGCAGTAAGCGCGAAAGTCGAGTGTACCACCGGCTCTGGAGCCCTTCGGGCGCCGCCGGACGAAGTGATTGTGTTCATCAAGCACGGTTGAAGCTGCGCAAGGCTACAGAATATCGAATCGATTCAAAAGCCTAATCTGGCATCCAGGCGCACGCCTGTCGGGCAAAAAAAACGGGAAGGCCCCGTGATGAGCCTTCCCGCTTTCATGGCGCGCAACCTCAGCGCATCAGTACAGCGGGATAGTCCTTTAGCAGCACCGAATCCTGCATGGCCGCCAGGGCGTCCTTCAAGGTTGATTGCTCCAGCGCGTCCTTGGACTTTTTAACCTCCTGGGCTGCGTGCTCCAGCAACGCCAGGTAGTCGCGTTTGGACGAGCCATCTTTCGGCACCACCGTGTCTGACACCAACTGGGCCATCTCGTACTTCTGGGTCCGGGTGTTCTGCACCGCCGACTGCGACACAGAAGCACTCGCCAGTTGGCCATCCTTATAGGAGAAGCTCGCGGTGCTGCTGGCCTTGTCCTGCACTTGCACATACAGGTAGTTCTGCGATTCGCGGGTGCCATCCAACACCGGTGGCTCGCCACCGCTGAGGCTTTTGTGGAAGTTTGCCGACAGCACCGACTGCTGGTTCTGGGTCACGCTGCGGTCCGCGCTGCTGCGGCCATTGACCTGGGTCTTCTGCGACACGGTGTAGGAGAAGCTGTCGACTTCCGTAGGACGCATTGCGTTGGACGCACCTACGGCCTGCTTGATCGAAACCTTGAAGTCCGCCAGCCCTGTCAGCAAACCTTTGTCGGTCGGGTTGTTGCTCAATGCATTCGTTGCGCCAGCGCCTTGGGGATAGTTGCTGTTCATGGCGCTGAACGCATCCTTGAATATCGCCATCAAATCAGCATTGGCACTACCGCGCTGTTGCACCCGGTCGAACTGGGCGAGGTAGGTTTTCATCGCATTGGCCTGCTGTTTGGAGTCACCCAGGATTGCGCGGTTTTTCAGGTCCACAGACAGGTCGACGTCGCCGGCCGGGCCACTCATACGTGTGGTGCGGCTTTGGCTGTCGGCGTGGAACGCCAGGCTCATGTCCTCGCCCCCCTGGGTTTTGACTTTGGCGTTGAGGTCCACCGACGCCAACACGCTGGTGTCGAACTGGGTCAGTTTGCTCAGGTCGAGTTTCGGCGGTACGGCGGTCAACCCATCGACCGAAGCCTGGAACGCCGTCCCCAATTGGCCGACGGCTTTGAGTTCATCCGCGGTCAAATCGCCGCCGTCGACGGTGGCCTGCACGCCCAAGCCGTCTTTCTGACTGAACAGGCTGAACGTCACAGTCTTACCGCTGGCGGTCTTGATGCTGAGGCTGATTTGGTTGTCGGCCTTGCTGTGCAACACCGCCTGGTCGGCCTTGATCCCGCCCGTATCACCGGCACGCTCTGCCGTGGTGTTGAGCACCGATTGTGAAATCCCCGCCCCGCCGCCCCCGGTGAACTGATCCACCAACGCAGCACCGAGACCGCTGTAACGGCTGGCCGTGGAGATTGAACCGAAGCGTTGGCTGATCGCCTGGGTGACTGCGTCCTGATTATCGTTTTCCCAGGCCCACACGGTTTCGCGGCCGGGGAGCTGCCCGTTTTTGGAATAGAGATCGATAACGTCGGCCACGGGATTTCCGAGGCTGACCACGGAAGACGGCCGGGCCGGTGAGACGTCGAGGGTGTTCGCAAGCGCTGCCGGCGGTGAGGTCGTGGCGGCGCGAAGAATGAGGGGATTGGTCGCGATGATCGGCGTTAGCGTAGTCATGACAGTCCGTGTCCTAAAAGCTGATTAGCCTTCAATCTAACCAAGACACGCCGCGATTGACAGCATTGAGGTCAAAACTTACGGCAAAGGACCACGCCAAAAAACCGGCCCTTTGCCGTTATCCACAGGTCAGAAGCGGTAAGTCACCGAACCACCAAAACCATTGGCACTGTTTTCATACTTGGCGTCGTAGGTCAGCGCCAACTGAGGATTGTTGTTGCGCACCTTGATGGGCTCTTCCTTCAGGTAGGAATAGGCCACGTCAAAGGTCAGGTTATCCACAGGCGTCCAGCCGGCACCGAGGCTGAAGACGGTGCGGTCGCCGGTCGGAATACGCACCGAACGGTCGGTGTTGTTGGTTGGCGTCTGGTCCACCGAGAAGCCGGTACGCAGCACCAACTGCTTGTTGAGCTGGTACGACAGGCCTATCGCGTGGGACCAGGTGTCGTGCCAATGCTGCTCTTCGGTGATGGAGCCCAGGCCGGCCAGCTCAGCGGTAATGTCCGACACGCCGGCGTTGTTGACCGTGATCTTCTTCAACTGGCTCCAGCGCGTGTAGGTGCTACCCACGTAGAGGGTCAAGGCGTCGGTCAGTTGGTGCGTGACCGAGAAGTCCACGGACGACGGCGTGGTGACATTCAGCTTGGCGTCATACTTCTGCGCCCCGCCGTCCAGCACATCGGAGAGCACGCCGGAGGCGTTGGTATGGCCGCTCAGGTGATAGACGACTTGCGAGTGGTAGGTGACGCCGACGCGGGTGCTGTCCAGGGCCTGCACCAGGATACCGGCGTTGAAGCCCATCGCGGTGTCGTCACCCTTGATCTTGGCCGTCTCGGTGCCCAAGCCAAACGCCGGGACTTTGGAATCCAGCTCGCCGCTGATTTTGTTGAAGGTCGGGCCGAAACCTACCGAAACCTTGTCGTTGAACGCATAGCTGACCGTCGGCTGCACGGTGATGACCTGAATCTTGCTTTTGTTACCAAAGCCATTGCCCTGGAACCCGTGTTCATAGTCGGTCACCAGACCGAACGGCGCGTAGACCCCCAGGCCAAAGGCCCAGTGTTCATCGATCGGCGTCACCAGGTAACCCATCGGCACGGCAATGCCGGGGACCATATCGCCTTTGTTGGTGCCAGGATTGTCGACACCGCCTTGAGAGGAACTGGCGTCCTTGATGTTGGATTTGGCATCGAGGTAGGTGGCGCCGATGCTGACTTCATTGTGCTTGATGCGCGACATGCCGGCCGGGTTACCGAACACCGTGCTGGCGTCATCCGCCGAGGAAGAACGCCCGGCGTAGCCTGTACCCATTGAGCTGACACTTTGCTCATTGAGGGCAAAACCACCGGCGAACAGGTGTGTGGAGGCGAGCGAAATGGAGAGCGCCAAGGCGCTTTTAAGAGTTTTGTTATTCATTATTAGGACTCGAATTATTGGGCAGCGCAGGGGAAACTACCAACGTTCGAGCGAGGCGTTTATGAAGAGTTTTTCATGCTTTTGATTGTCGGACAATCTCAGTATTTTCAAAGACTTCGCCTGATTTTCCGTGTCTTTTTATGACTTTTTAACCGGATCGTGACTGCCTGGTTTCATCGTCGTAAAGCTGTCAATTTGAACGCAAATACCCCTCGATAGCCACGTTGACGACATGGGATGCGTGCATCTCTATAAACACGCCGATTAAGTCATCTTGCTGCAACAATCAAAACCCTCCCACATCGCCTGATCCACATACCCACCCCGTAAATTCAGGGACCTGATAGCCCCCATCAGTCAATTTGCACTGATTTTGTGCATTTATTTGCTGAATAACGCGGCATTCCTCACGTTTTATGTAATAAATCCTACAGACGATGTAACAATCCGTTTAATCATGACTCAAGAGCGGCAAGCCCCCCGAGCTCACGGTTTGGCTCCGGGGCATGAATCGTGTGTATTTCTACGTTAAGGATGTCGAGTGCCGAACCTGCCCTCACTCAAACGCTTGTGCAATCTCCACCCATTGGGTATCGCCCTGCTCTGCGTGTGCGCGCTGCCCGCGTCCGCCGCCGACGGCCCGCAGCCAGGCCAGGAAGCCCTGCGTTTGCAGCAACAACAGCAGCGCGACCTGCAGCAATTACAGCTGGAGCAACGCCAGCGCCAGCTCCAGAAAGGCAGCTTCGGCACACCGACGGCCGCCCCCACTGTGCCAGCAGACAATGTCAAAGATGAACGCTGCTGGCCGCTGAGCGGCACACGCCTGGCCGGTGTCACGCTGTTCAGCAGGGCCGAGATGAATAAACACATCGAGCCCTATGTCGCCCCGTGCATGGGCGTCACCCAGATCAACCGCCTGCTGGCCGAGATCACTCGCCTGTACGTCGAGGCCGGTTATATCGCCAGCCGCCCGTACCTGATCAGCACCCCGGCTGCCGGGCAACCGCTGGATATCCATGTCGAAGAAGGCTACCTGGAAGCCATCGAACTGGCCGACCAAAGCTTGCCCGTGTCCCTGGCCGGCGCCTTCCCCGGGCTGCTCGGCAAGCCACTGAACCTGCGCGACCTGGAGCAAGGCCTGGACCAGCTCAACCGCCTGCGCTCGGTGGACCTCACCGCGGATATCGCCCCTGGCCGTGAACCTGGTGCCTCGCGCATCATCCTGCGTTCGCGCAGTAGCGCCTCACGTTGGGGGTTGGGCCTGGGAGTGGATAACCTTGGCAGCGCCGGCACCGGGCGTGATCGCAACGCCATCAGCCTGAGCCTGGACAGCCCGCTGCAGCTCAACGATTCACTCAACCTGAGCTTCAGCGACACGCTCAACCACGGCCCGCGTTACAGCCGCAGCAACAGCCTGTTTTATTCGATCCCCTACGGCTACTGGACCTACAGCCTGTTCGCCAGCCATGCCGAATACCGCTCACCGCTCAAGGTCAGCAACA
This sequence comes from Pseudomonas sp. B19125, assembly GCF_044218855.1. NCBI lineage: Bacteria > Pseudomonadati > Pseudomonadota > Gammaproteobacteria > Pseudomonadales > Pseudomonadaceae > Pseudomonas > Pseudomonas sp. B19125. The sequence continues at coordinate 1,781,468 of NZ_CP162589.1, read as the reverse complement.
CCATGCTGTACAACAGCGGCCGTACCGATCAGATCAGCCTGCGCACCGACCGCGTGTTGTGGCGCGACCAGGGCCATCAACTCAGCGCCAACCTGCAACTGGCCTACAAGGACGTCGACAGCTACCTGCAAAAGGTCCGCTTGGGCATCCAGAGCCCAACGCTGAGCGTGGCCGAGGCCGGTTTGAACCTGTTCTGGCTCAACAGCGCGGTGTGGAACCTGGACGTCAATTACGCCCAGGGCCTGACCTGGTTCGGCGCTGATCGCGACGCTGACCAAGTGCAGAAAAACCTGCCCCAGGCGCAGTTTCACAAATACCGCGCCAACCTCACTCAATGGCGCAACGGCCAATGGCGCACGCAACCCTGGCAGTGGCAGAGCCAGCTGTCTGCGCAATACAGCCCGGACCGTTTGCCTGCCATTGAGCAACTGCTGGGCACCGACGATTCGGCTGTGCGTGGCTACCGCGAAAACAGTGCCTCGGGCGCCATCGGTGCGGTGTGGCGCAACACCTTGCGCCTGCCGCTCAACAGCGACCTTCCGGTAAAAATCACCCCGCGCCTGGGCCTGGACAACGGTTGGGTCAAGCGCGAACACGGCGCCCCGGGCCAACGCCTGAGCGGCGCGAGTGCCGGGCTCAACCTGAGCTGGAAGAACGTGCAGCTCGACGTCGATTACCAACGCAATTTGCACACGCCAACAGGCTTTGGCCAGGAGCCGGAGGTCTGGCTGACGCGCCTTAGCTTGCAGATATGAGCGTGCAGATATGAGTGTGCAGATTTAAACCAACACCCGATTAGCCTGAAACAACCGCCGTACCTGACCACCCCAGTAGCGTTGCAACGAACAACGCACGAGGCGGCTCAGCCAACATAGAGCGAACTTACTTATGCCGACTGACACCCACACGTTTCACCTTTCACCCCAGGGCAAACTGCGCTGGGCCATCGCCAGCCTGTTCCTGCTGCCGCAACTGGTACTGGCCGCCGGCATCACCGTGGTCGAAGGGCCTGGCGGGATACCGCAACTGCAAAACCAGCAGGGCGTGCCCATCGTCAATATCGTCGCACCGAATGCCGGCGGCCTGTCCCATAACCAGTTCCTGGACTACAACGTCGACCGTCAAGGCGTGGTGCTGAACAACGCCCTGCAGGCCGGCCAGTCGCAACTCGCCGGGCAACTGGCGGCGAACCCGCAGTTCCAGGGCCAGGCGGCGAGCGTGATCCTCAACGAAGTGATCAGCCGCAACGCCTCGACCTTAAACGGCGCCCAAGAGATTTTCGGTAAGGCGGCCGATTATGTGTTGGCCAACCCCAACGGTATTTCGGTGAATGGCGGGAGCTTCATCAACACCCCGAACGCCAACCTGGTGGTGGGCCGCCCCGAACTCAATGACGGCAAGCTGCAAGCCTTGGACACCCGCGACGCAAGCGGCCAACTGACGGTGCACGGCCAAGGCCTGCAAAACCGCGCGGGCTCGATCAACCTGATCGCGCCGCGCATCGACAGCGACGGGCGCTTGAGTGCCCGCGATCAACTGAACCTCACCGCAGGCCGCAACCAGGTCGATTTCGCCAGTGGCCAAGTGCGCCAGGTCGACCCGGCCAGCAAGACCCAGGACCAGCGCATCGACGCCAGCCTGTTTGGGGCGATGCAGGCCGGACGCATCAACATCATCAGCACGGCCGAAGGTGCTGGCGTGCGCGTAGGCGCGGTGCAAGTGGAAGGTCGTGACGGGGTCAACGTCAGCTCGGCCGGCGACCTCGACATCAGCGGCCAAGTCCACGCCAACAGCCTGGACGCCACCCGCGCCGGCGTGCAAAGCCAGCATGGCGATGTGGACTTGCACAGCGCCAAGGATTTGAACCTGGCCGCCACCGACGTCAGTGGGCGCAACGTCAAGCTCGACGCCGGTCGCAACCTGACCCTCAGTAGCCTGGAAAGCCGCAAACTCCAGGAAAAACGTGAACAGTGGGACAACAGCAACTTCCTGTTCACCTACGAAACCTACGACCGCACCACCACTGATAAAGACTCGCGCCAGCACGGTAACAAGGTCGTAGCGCAGCAGGATGCAACGCTGTCTTCCGGCGCCAAGGCCGAGATCAAGGCCAGCCAAGTCGAAGCGGGCAATGCCTTACGTGTCAACAGCGGCGCCGACCTGCTGGTGAACGCCGCGACTGAAACCCATGAAACCCGCGATCAGGGCAACCATCGCAAACATCTGTGGAAAGCCAACTGGGATAAATCTTCCAGCGAGCAACGCAGCGTCACCAGCAGCCTCAAGGCCGGCAAAACGCTGGAGCTGACCAGCCAGCAGAAACTGCAATTGCAAGGCGCCGAACTGAAAACACCCGGCGATATTCAATTGGCCGGCCGCCAAGTGGAGATCAGCAGCGCCAGCCGCACCCAGGTAAGCCGCGACAACGCTTACTCCGGCGACCTGACCGGCGGCAGCTTCTTTGGCAAGAGCGGCGACGGCGACAAGGGCAAAACCTTGAACACCGGCAGCAAGGTCAACGCCGACGGCAAACTGCTCGTCAAGGCCGACGACGTGCGCATCAGCGGCAGCCAGGCGCGTGGCGGCAAGCAGGCCAGCGTGATCAGCGACAAAGGCTCGCTGGTGATCGACGGCGTAAAAGACACCTCCCACGACAATAGCTACAGCAACGACAGCAAGTTCTTCGGCATTTCCAAGGATGAAAGCCGCAAGCAACTCAAGGACAGCACTGTCGTGGCCAGCAACCTGCGCTCGGACAGCAACCTCAAGCTGCAAAGCGCCAAGGACATTCAAGTCAGTGGCTCTCAGGTGTCGGCCGCCGGTAAATTACAGGCGGACGCCAAGGGCGATATCAAGATCGCTTCGGCTGACAACACTACACACGACACCACCACCACTCACACCCGTGGTTTCGATGGCTACGCCAAGGAAAACGCCGAAGGCACCCGCCAGTACCGCGCTGGCGTGAGCTTTGAGGACCAGCAGCAAACCAGCAAGACCGACACCACAAAACAACAAGCTTCCAGCCTCAGCGGCGCCAGCGTGGCGGTCACCGCCGATGGCAATGTGAGCATCAAGGGTTCCGGCGTCCAAGCCACCCAGGGCGATGCAATTTTGAGCGGCAAAAACGTCGAGTTGCTGGCGACCGATAACAGCACGCGCAACACCACCGACAAAACCACCACCGGCGGTGGCGTGTACTACACCGGCGGTCTGGACAAGGCTGGCAACGGCGCACAGTTCAGCCATCAAAGCAGCCACGACAACAGCAGCAACACCACCGCGCAAACCAGCAACGTGGCAGCGGCTGGCAAACTGACCATCAACGCCGGCAACACCCTCACCAGCCAGGGCGCGCAGGTCAAGGCAGGCTCCGAATTGCAGGTCAACGCCGGCACCGTCGATAACCAGGCGGCGCACAACAGCCAGACCAGTACCCACAAGGAAAACGGTTGGACCGCCGATGTCGGCGTCAATGTCGAATACAAAGGCATCACCCGACCAATCGAAAAAGCCGTCGAAGGTGTGGCCCAGGCCAAATTCCATCAACCCGGTTTGCTCGATGCTTTCGAGCAGCCGAATGTCGGGCTGGACGTGGAAGTCGGTCACACCAACAAGACCCGCACCCAGCAGGACAGCACGGCGGTGGTCAGCCAGTTCAGTGGCGCCACGGTGCAGGTGGATGTCGCCGGTAAGTTGCAGGATGAAGGCACTCAGTACCGCGCCACCGATGGCGGGCTGAAGATCGATGCCGGCGAGCATATCGCCAGCGCCGCAGCCAACACCCACAGCAGCAGCGAACAAAGCGTGGACGCCAAGGCAGGCGTGCGGGTCTACACCACCACCGGTGAAGACGTGAACGTGCGCGGCAGCGGCGCAGGCGGCAGCAGCGATGTGCGCGAAGCCAGCAGCACGGCGGTGGTCGGCAGCTACGCGGGCACTCAGGGCGTGAACATCACGGCCAAGGCCGATGCGCGTTACGCGGGCAGCCAGTTCAACGGTGGCCAGGCGGGCGTCAACCTCAAGGCCGGTGGCGAGTTGGCGCTTGATCAGGCCAGCGACACGCAAAGCACAACCAGCAACAGCCTGCGCGGTAATGGTTCATTGACCGTGGGCACCGCACCGGGCACCAACGGTACCAACGTCAACCTCGGTGCTGGTGTGCAACTGGATAACAAGCAGCTGGCCACCCAAGACAGCCAGGCGCGGGTCGCGACGCTTCAAGGCAGCGGGCCGATCCAGCTCAGCAGCGGCGCCGACATGACCCTGCAAGGCACGCAGATCGCCAGCAACGGTGATATCAGCCTGAATGCCGGCGGCAAGCTGGACCTGCGAGCGGCCACCAATACGCATGTCAGCAATGGCAGCAACCTCGGCGGCGGCCTGAGCGTCGGTGCCGGAAAAACCAGTGGCGCCGACAGCAGCGCCAAGACTGGCAGCCTGAGTGCCAACTTCAATATCGGCAAGGTGGCGGAAAACGATCAGGGCGTGGTTGTCGGGCAGTTGCACAGCAAGGGCAACGTGAGCCTCTCCAGCGCCGATGATCTCCATCTGCAAGGTACGCAGATTGCCGCCAAAACGGTCACCCTCGATGCGCAAAACGGCGGCATCCTGCAAGAGTCGGCGCAATCCACCCAGGCTCACAACAGCTGGGGCGTGACCCTCGGCGCGGGTGGCAGCGGCGGTAAAACAACACGGGGCGACGCCGGTGAACACGACACACCCAAGACCCAGCTGGGCATCAATGCCCGCGCCAAGGTCGATGTGGACCACGTGCAAGGCACCACCCAGCACGACAGCCTGATCAAGGCCGATAGCGTAGCCATCAACAGTGCCGGTGATACCCATCTGGCGGGTGCGCGGATCGAGGCGGATCAGGTCAGCGGCAACGTCGGCGGGGATCTTGTGGTCGAGAGCCGCAAAGATCACGTCAGCAGCACTAAGGTCAACGTCGACGCCAAGCTTGATGTCGAAAAAAACCAACCCGGCGTGGTCAACAAGCTCGCCAAGACCACCGGCCCGCTCAAGGACAAGGTGCAAGCCAAGGCCGAGGGCGCGTTCGACAAGCATCGGGAGAAGTTGGAAAACGCCGTCGACAAAGGCACCGAGCACCTCGCTTCGGCCAAGGACAGCGTGATCAACGCCAAGGAGCGCCTGGGCGAAAAGCTCAGCCGCAGCGGCAGCTACGAGGTAAATCCTGAACCCCGTGGCGCCTTTGGCACCCGCGTGGACCAGGCCAAGACCTACCTCGCGGACAAGAAAGATGCACTGGGCACGCGCCTGTCCAGCTTCAAGGACAAAGTCTGGCCAAAAACCAGCGACAGCTACACCGTCAGCGGCAAGGACACCACCGGCAGCAAGGTGGCCGATACCGCGCAAAACGTACTGTTCGGTGACAAGAGCGGCAACACCAGCTACACGCCGACGCTGAACCTGGACGTCAGCCACGTGGTGAAAGACAGCGTTAATCAGGCCTCGGGCATTCGCGGTGCTCAGGGCGTAAACCTTGAAGTGGCTGGCGACACACGGCTGACTGGCGCGCGAATCAGCGCCGAAAGCGGCAAGGTTGAGTTGGGCGGTTCCAAAGTGACGGCGACGACGTTGGCAGGCAGCGACTATCGCGCCGATGTCGGGCTGAACCTGTCGAAATCGCCGGTCAACCTGGCGCTGGGCGCCAAGGACGAACTGACCCAGAAACAGGACGACGCCACACGCAAGGATCAGGCTTTCAACCTTGGGCCGCTGCGGGTCGGCGGGCACAGTGACCAGCAGGAATTACAGGCGGGGATTGACCAGAAAGGCAGCTAAGTAGCATCGCCTGGGTGACAGCAGCCATGCTCGCTGCCACCCAGGCAAACATTTCTAAATGTTTCTTCATAAAGCCAAACCGTCATTAAACAGCAACATATCAGGAATTAAATCGTCACGTCTTAGACAGGTGGGCCTACCCACTTACCCCTTCCCTTGAGGTGTTGTCGTGATGTTGCCGACTAAAAAAAGTCTGTCTGTATTGTTGAGCGCCCTGTGCCTGAGCGGCATGGCCCACGCCACCGACGTTACCGGTGCCGGCTCCAGCTTCGTCTACCCGGTGCTGTCCAAGTGGTCGCAGGACTACAGCAAGAACTCCAGCAACCGCATCAACTATCAGTCGATCGGCTCCGGCGGCGGCATCGCCCAGATCAAGGCAGCCACCGTTGACTTCGGCGCCTCTGACGCACCACTGTCGGCCGACGATCTCAAAGCCGGCGGCCTGGGTCAGTTTCCCAGCGTGATCGGCGGCATCGTGCCGGTGATGAACGTCGAAGGCGTGGCCGCAGGCCAGCTGAAACTCGACGGCGACACCCTGGCAAAGATCTTCCTCGGTGACATCAAGGCCTGGAACGACCCTGCCATCGCCGCGCTCAACCCTGGTGTGAAGTTGCCAAGCGCAAACATCACCGTGGTGCACCGTTCGGACGGCTCCGGCACCTCGTATAACTTCACCAACTACCTGGCCAAAGTCAGCGACAGCTGGAAAACCAGGATTGGTTTCGGCACCACCGTACCGTGGCCGGTCGGTGTGGGCGGCAAGGGCAACGAAGGCGTTTCGGCCTACGTGAAGCAGATCAAGAACTCGATCGGCTTTGTGGAATACGCCTACGCCCTGCAGAACAAAATGACCTTTGCCTCACTGAAGAACGCGTCCGGCAAGTTCGTCGAGCCTAACGCCAAGGCGTTCCAGGCCGCCGCCGACACCGCCGACTGGGCCAGTGCCAAAGACTTCAACCTGATCATGACCAACGCCCCAGGTGAAGGCGCATGGCCGATCACGGCCACCACCTGGATCATCATGTACAAGCAGCCCAAGAATGCCGAGCAAAGCCAGGCGGCGTTCAACTTCTTCAAGTGGTCGCTGGAAAAAGGCCAGGAACAGGCTGCGGCCCTGGACTACGTCGCATTGCCGGGCTCCCTGGTGTCGCGAATCGAAGATTACTGGAAGTCTGACTTCGCCCACTGATTCGCCCTACGACCGCCTTCCTCGATAACTGAGGAAGGCGCTGAGCACCTCTGATATGAACGACACGGTCCACACCCTGGTTATGACTACTCACGCGAGCGACACCGGGGGCGACCGCCGCGCCGCCCGCGATCAACGCCACGACCTGTGGTTCAAACGCTCGATGTTCGGTGCCGCCATGCTGGTACTGGCGCTGCTGGGCGCCATTGCCGCCTCGACCCTGTGGGGCGGCGGGCTGGCGTTCAAGACGTTTGGTTTCGGTTTCATCACCAGCACCGAGTGGGATGCCGTCAATAACCACTTTGGTGCCGTGGTGCCGATTTACGGCACCTTGGTCACCTCCTTTCTCGCCTTGCTGATTGCCGTTCCGGTGAGTTTCGGCATCGCGATTTTTCTGACTGAAGTTGCACCGCCCTGGCTGAAAATGCCGGTGGCCTCGGCGATTGAGCTGCTGGCCGGTATCCCGTCGATCATCTATGGCATGTGGGGTTTGTTTGTGTTCGGGCCTTTCATGGCCGAACACCTGTCGCCGTTGATCAATGACTACCTGGGCGCCCTGCCCTTTGTTGGCTCGCTGTTCCAGGGGCCGCCACTGGGAATCGGCATGCTCACCGCCGGCATTGTGCTGGCGGTGATGATCATGCCGTTTATCACCTCGGTGATGCATGAGGTGTTTCGCAGCGTGCCCACGCAGTTGAAAGAATCCGCCTACGCCTTGGGCAGCACGACGTGGGAAGTGGTGTGGGACATTGTTCTGCCTTACACCCGCTCGGCGGTGGTCGGCGGCATCTTCCTCGGCCTGGGCCGCGCCCTTGGCGAGACCATGGCGGTGACCTTTGTATTGGGTAACGCACAACAGTTTTCCGCCTCGTTGCTGATGCCCAGCAGTTCCATCGCCTCGGTCATCGCCAACGAATTCAGCGAGGCCTACACCGACCTGCATCGCTCTGCGCTGATTGCCTTGGGTTTCCTGCTGTTTATCGTGACCTTCGTCGTGCTCGCGCTCGCGCGACTGCTGCTGATGCGCCTGTCGCGCAAGGAAGGGTTATGAACGCCAACGAACGCCTGTATCGCAAACGCGCATTTAAAAATGGCGTGGCCATGTTCCTCAGTTGCGGCGCCACCGCCTTTGGCTTGCTGTGGCTGACGTGGATTCTGCTGACCACCATTATCAACGGGTTCCAGGCCCTGAACCTGCGCCTGTTTACCCAGATGACCCCACCGCCCGGCACCGAGGGCGGCCTGGCCAATGCGTTTTATGGCAGCGCGTTGATGTCGGGTATCGCGTTGCTGATCGGTACGCCCATCGGGCTGATGGCCGGCATCTGGCTGGCAGAGTTCGCACGCCACTCGCGCCTGGGGACTACGGTGCGTTTCATCAATGACATCCTGCTGTCCGCCCCCTCGATTGTGCTGGGTTTGTTCATCTACACCGGGGTCATCCTGCCGCTGAACCTGCTGACCAATCATCAGGTCGGCTTCTCTGCCATCGCCGGTGCGCTGGCGCTGGCGCTGCTGGTGATTCCGGTGGTGGTGCGCACCACCGATGAAATGCTCCAGCTACAACCCTCCACCATGCGCGAGGCGGCCCTGGCACTCGGTGTACCGCAGTGGAAGCTGACGCTGCAAATCGTGCTGCGGGCGGCCAAGGCCGGCGTAGTCACCGGCATCCTGCTTGCCCTGGCGCGCATCACCGGGGAAACCGCGCCGCTGCTGTTCACCGCCTTTGGCAATCAGTTCTGGAGCAGCAACCTGCTCAAGCCGATCGCCAGCGTGCCCGTGGTTATTTTTCAATACGCCATGAGCCCGTTCGACGACTGGCATGCACTTGCCTGGGCCGGCGCATTGGTCCTGACGTTGTTCGTGCTGGTACTCAGCCTGGCATCCCGCCTGATTCTTTTACGCAATAGGTCTCACTGATGGACGCCACCGGCATTGCTCCCGACAAAACCAAAATCCAGGTGCGTGGGTTGGAGTTCTTCTACAACAACCAACGCTCGCTCAAATCCATCAACATGGATATTCCGGAAAAGCGCATTACCGCCATCATCGGGCCTTCGGGCTGCGGCAAGTCCACCATGCTGCGGGTGTTCAACCGCATCTACTCGATGTATCCCAAGCAGGAAGCGCGCGGCGAAGTGCTGCTCAACGGCGAAAACATCCTCGCGCCCGGCTACTCGATGAACCGCCTGCGCAGCCACGTAGGCATGGTGTTCCAGAAGCCGGTGCCGTTTCCGATGTCGATCTACGACAACATCGCCTACGCGGTGCGTCACCACGAAAAACTCTCGCGCCGCGAAATGAACGACCGCGTCGAACAGGCCCTGCGCGGCGGTGCGCTGTGGGATGAAGTCAAAGACAAACTCAACCAGAGCGCCCAGAGCCTCTCCGGCGGCCAGCAACAACGGCTGTGCATCGCCCGCACCATCGCGCTGCGCCCGCAGGTGCTGCTACTGGACGAACCAACCTCCGCCCTCGACCCGATTTCCACCGGGCGTATCGAACAGTTGATTACGGAATTGAAGGCGCAGTACACGGTGATCATCGTGACCCACAACATGCAGCAGGCCGCGCGGGTGTCGGACAGCACCGCGTTTATGTTCATGGGGGAATTGATTGAGCATGGCAAGACCGATCAGATCTTTACCACGCCGAAGATGAAGCAGACGGAGGACTATATTACGGGGCGGTTTGGCTAAGGCCGGACAACGAGCCGTCTCTTGGAGGCGGTTTTTTACCAGCGCCAAATTGCAGGCAAAAAAAAACCCGGAAATCCTCACTTGCGTGGGCCTTCCGGATTTTCTAAACCGCCAAAAATGGTGGGTCGTGTGGGATTCGAACCTACGACCAATTGGTTAAAAGCCAACTGCTCTACCAACTGAGCTAACGACCCGCTGTGTGGTGGCGCGTATAATACTGATTTCTAAGGATTATTCAACACCTTATTTTAAATAAATCAGAAATAACGCGTTGGGTCCGCAATTGCGGCGTTTTTGAAGCCTTCTGCTCTCAGTCTGCAAGCGTCACATTTCCCACAGGCACGACCGGAATCGTCTGCCTGGTAGCAGGAAACTGTCAGCGCGTAATCGACGCCCAGTCCTACGCCAGCCTTCACGATGTCTGCCTTGCTCATGTTCTGCAGCGGCGCCTGAATGCGGAATCCCTGCCCTTCCACTCCGGCCTTGGTCGCCAGGTTGGCCATGCGTTCGAATGCCTCGACGTATTCCGGACGGCAGTCCGGGTAGCCGTTGTAGTCGAGGGCATTAACGCCAATGAAGATGTCGCGGGCTTTCAATACTTCGGCCCAGCCAAGCGCGAGGGACAGGAATACGGTGTTGCGCGCCGGCACGTAGGTCAACGGAATGCCTTCGCTGGGCGCTTCAGGCACATTGATGCTGCTGTCCGTCAGGGCCGAGCCGCCGATGCCGTTGAGGTTGAGGCCGATCACCTTGTGCTCGACCACGCCCAGCTCACGGGCAACACGCTCGGCGGCGTGCAGCTCGGCGCGGTGGCGTTGGCCGTAGTCGAAACTCAGGGTGTAGCAGCTGTAGCCTTGGGCGCGGACCATGGCCACCAGCGTGGCGGAATCCAGACCGCCAGAGAGCAGGATGACCGCGCGCTTTTGCTCGGTCATGTCAGCGCCCCGGCTCGTCGTTCCACAGGTATTTGTGCAACTGCAATTGCAGGCGCACCGGCAGGTTGTCCGCCACGACCCAATCGGCCAGGTCGCGGGCGTTGAGGTCATGGTGGCTCGGCGAGAACAACACCTCGCCGGCACGGCGGTCGAGGTTGTACTGGATCAGCTTGGAGGCCGCCCAGTCATAGTCATCCCGCGAACAAATCACGAACTTGACCTGATCGTTGGCCGTCAGCAAATCCATGTTGTCGTAGAGGTTGCGGTGCGCTTCCTTGGAGCCCGGGGTCTTGAGGTCGACCACCCGGCTCACGCGCGCGTCAACCGCGGAGATATCCAGGGCGCCGCTGGTTTCCAGTGAAACCTCATAGCCAGCGTCACACAGCCGCTTGAGCAACGGGATGGCATTCGGCTGGGCCAGGGGCTCACCACCGGTCACACAGACGTAGCGCGGCTTGAAGCCGGCAACCTGCTCGATGATGTCGTCGAGGGTGCGCACGGTGCCACCGCTGAAGGCGTAGGCGCTGTCACAGTATTGGCAACGCAACGGGCAGCCGGTCAACCGTACAAATACGGTAGGCAGGCCAGCGGTACGCGTTTCACCCTGTAACGAGTAAAAAACTTCGGTAATACGTAATGTGTCTTGCATAGTCGCCACGGGCGTAACAGCTAAACAGGCTGTCCGCCTCCGTCAGGCACTTCAAGGAACCCCGCCAACGCGTAGGCCCCAAAAAGCGTGTTTCATAAAAGGGCGTGGATTCTAACGAAAAAACCCGCGCCAGGCGCGGGTTTCTTCTAAACGGGTTGCATCGCTTACAAGCGCTGCAGATCCCGCTGGGCCAACTGGGCTGCGGAGGTACCCGGATATTGGGCAACCACCTGTTGCAAAATGCCTTTGACCTTGTCGGTGTGACCCAGGCGGCGTTCTACATCAGCCAGTTTATACAGCGAGTCAGGCACCTTGGCATGCTTTGGGTACAGCTGGCTGACCTTGGCAAATGCCTGGCCTGCCGCTTGCAAATCACCCTTTGCCAGGTTCACCTCACCCAGCCAGTACTGGGCATTGCCCGCGTATTGGCTGTTAGGGTATTTGCGCAGGAATGCGGTAAAGGCCTGGCTGGCCTTATCGAAATCCTTGGCTTTGATCAGGTCAAAAGCTGCGTCGTAATACAGCTTTTCCTTGGCCGGATCACCCGGTTCGCTGCTGGCAGCAGGCGCTTGGCTAGCCGCTGCGCCTGCTGCTGCACCACCGGCGGCAGCGCTTGGCGCGCCACCGGCAGAAGAATTATCAGGAGTTGCGGCAGGTGTTACGCCGGCTCCAATGCGTCGATCAAGATCCTGGTAACGCTCCAGGCCTTCTTGCTTCAGCTGGTTCACTTGGTTCTGCAAGATCTCAATGGTGCCTTGTTGCTGCGACAATTGATCCTGCATACGTTGCAGCTGGTTGAACAGTTCGCCCTGTGCCGAGGGAGCGGCAGTTGCCGGTCCCCCAGCATAGGCGCCGTTCGTGCCATAACCCGCTGGCGGATAACTGCTCCCGCTATTGTTATAGCCAGAGTTGCTATCTTCCACAGGAACCGCAGCCCACACCGCAAGCGGTGCGAGGCTGAGAGCCAATACAGTTAGAGCACGACGGCACGTTCGCATGACGAATTACTTACGCAGTTCGACGCGACGGTTTTGAGCCCACGACTGTTCGTCGTTGCCAGTTGCAACTGGACGCTCTTTACCGTAGGAAACCAGTTCCAGTTGGCCTGGAGCAACACCTTGCAGTACCAGGTAGCGTTGAACGGCTTTCGCACGACGCTCGCCCAGTGCCATGTTGTACTCACGAGTACCACGGGCGTCAGTGTTACCTTCCAGAACAACGCGAGCGCCGTTAGCTTTCAGGTCCTTCGCGTGAACGTCCAGAGCGCGCATGGCTTCTGGCTTCAGGTCAGAACTGTCGTATTCGAAGTAGAAAGTGGTGATAGCGCGCAGAGCAGCTTCTTCGCTCAGGGAGCCGTCAACTGCACCAGTGTTAGCGCCGTAACCAGCGTTTGGATCAACAGCTGCGCCTTCACCGGCATTGTCGCCGCCTTTAGACGAGCAACCAACGGCTACGGACAGAGCCAGAGCCAGAGCAGCAAACTTACCAAACTTCAGCATTTCCATCGTGAAACTCCTAATGAACCCCAGTGTGTTAAGCAATTCTTTTTGTAGCGCCGCGTCAGTTCAGGTAAGGGGACCAGGATGGTTCTCTGACTTCGCCTTGTGCGGTAGGAAGCGGGAGCCTTACGCGTCCATTAATGGACACGAGCATCAAGACTCCCCGGCCCTGCTGGCGGGTGGCGTAGATTACCATGGTGCCGTTGGGCGCAACAGTGGCTGACTCATCAAGGTTGGTATCTGTGAGGATTTTTACCGTTCCACGCTGCAAATCCTGGGCCGCAACCCGGAAATTAGTGAAACCATCCTGACGGTGAATCATCACCAACGTCTTTTCATCGGCCGAAAGCTTAGGGTTGGCATTGTAGTTACCAATAAAGGTCACGCGTTCCGCGCCACCGCCACCTACGCTTGTTTTGTAGATTTGAGGCTTGCCGCCACGGTCGGAGGTGAAGTAGATGGTCGAACCATCCTTACCCCAGAAAGGTTCGGTATTGATGCCCGGGCCACTGGTTACACGGCTGATCTGGCGCGAAGCCATGTTCATCACGTAAATGTCCGGGTTGCCGTCCTTGGACAGTACGAACGCCAGGCGCGAACCATCCGGCGACCACGCAGGGGCACCGTTGAGGCCTTCAAAGTTGGTGATCTGCTCACGACGCCCCGTATCGATGTGCTGCACGAAAATGCGCGGGCGGCGCTGTTCGAACGACACATAGGCAATACGCTTGCCGTCCGGCGCGAAGCGCGGCGACAGGATTGGCTCACGCGACTGCAGCAAGGTCACGGCGCGGGCGCCGTCGTAGTCCGAACGCTGCAAGGTGTAACGCGTGTTGTCTACGGAGAAACGCTCAGCCGTTACATAAAGCAGACGTGTCGAGAACGCACCCTTGATACCGGTGAGTTTTTCAAACGACTGGTCCGAGATGTAGTGCGCCATGTCCCGCAGTTGTTCGGCGGTGCCCGATACGCTGCCGGTCAAGACCTGCTGCTCGGTGGCCACGTTGAACAACGTGTACTGGATTTGCAGGCGACCACCGGCCGGCGTAATGCTGCCGACCATCAGGTACTGGGCGCCTACCGCTTTCCAGTCACGGAAAATGACTTCGCTGGCCTGGGTCGGCTGGCTGATCATGTTGCCCTTTGGAATAGGCGCGTAGTAGCCGGAGTTGCGCAGGTCGTCGCTGACGATCTGGGCCATGTCATCCGGCAGCACGCTGCCGCCCTGCCAACCGAACGGCACTACCGCGATCGGGGTGGCCCGATCGCTACCGCTGGTGACCAGAATGTTCTTTTCATCCGCCGCCGCTATCCCTGCCATACAGCAAATAACGACAAGCATTCCTCGAAGAAGGTTTCTCACAAGGCTAGATCCTCAGGTGTGAATGTCATCTTGAATGAACGATAGGGAGCGAAGTCGCTTGGTTTCATTCCCTGCATCTCGGTCAACCGGCCAATGTTCTTGACCGCGGCAACCGCCGAACTGTCGAACGAACCGTCACCACTGGACTTGGACACGCTGACCGAAGTCACCGTACCGTCCGGCAACATGCCGATCTGCAGCACTACTGTCATGCCTTTACGTGCCGAAGGTGGACGTGTCCAACCCTCCGCTGCCCGTGCCCGAATCAGGTCGTCGAAACTGCCCGCGACTTCATCGCCACGCTCATCGGCCAAGGCTTGCTGACGCTGCGGCGTGTCGGAGAGCAAATCTGCCAAGGCCTGGGCCTTTTTCTCTTCGGCGGATTTACGCGCTGCTTCCTGGGCCTTTTTCTTGCTGGCGTCGGCGGCAGCTTTCTTCTTCGCGTCGTCGGCGACTTTCTTCTTCGCCTCGTCTGCTTCAGCTTTTTTCTTGGCGTCTTCGGCGGCTTTCTTCTTCGCGTCTTCGACTATCTTCTTCTTGGCGTCTTCAGCGGCCTTTTTCTTGGCCTCTTCTTCGGCAGCTTTTTTGGCTTCTTCTTCAGACTTCTTCTTGGCTATATCAGCCAATTGTTTCTCTTCAGCCTTTTTAGCTTCGGCAGCTTTATCGGCTTTTTTGGCTTCATCAGCCTTTTTGGCCTCGTCAGCTTTCTTGGCTTCGTCAGCCTTTTTCGATTCCTCGGCCTTTTGAGCCGCCTCTTCTTTCTTTTGTTCCGCAGCAGCCTTCACCGCTTCCTGCTCGACCTTCTTCTGTTCCATCTGCTCGACTTCGGTCTGGCGCGCAGCCGACTTCTGGGCCTCACCCGCAATCTTTTGATTGGTCTGGGTGGTGGCCTGACTTTTCGATTTCAGCTGATACAGGGTCGCCTGCACGATCGGCTTGGCTGGCGGCAGGTCCGGGGTCATGGCAAAGCTGACGAACAGCATGCCAAACACCAGGACGTGCAGGGCAATTGCCCAGACGCTAGGCCAGAAGTAGCTTTCCGAGGCGGACGGCTCTCGCTGTTGCTGCATCAGGGCGCCTCGGTAATCAAGCCAACGTTACCCACGCCGGCCTTCTGCAGCCCGCCCATGGCGCCCATGACGGAACCATAGTCGACCACTTTGTCGCCGCGAATGAACACTTGCGTGTGCTTGCCGCCTTCGTTGCCGGACCGGATGATCTTGGTCACGGCGTCCGTCATCTGCGGCAAGGTCATGGCCTTGTCCTGCTGTTTCTGGGTGTCGACTTCGCTGCCAAGGTTCCAGTAATAGGTCTTGTCAGCCTTGATCGAAATGGTCAGGACCTGGGTGTTGTTGTCTTGCGGCAAGGCTTCGCTGGAAACCTTGGGCAGATCAACCTTCACGCCCTGATTGAGCATCGGCGCGGTCACCATGAAGATAACCAGCAGCACCAGCATCACGTCGATGTAAGGCACTACGTTCATCTCGGCGACCGGCTTGCGCTTTTTGCGAGCTCGAGCGATTAAAGCCATTGGAAATTACCTGCTTATTCTTCGCTGGTGTGCACTTTACGGTGCAGGATCGCCTGGAATTCATCGGCGAAGGTGTAGTAACGGCTGATCAAGGTTTCGCCACGAGCGGCAAAACGGTTGTAAGCAATTACTGCGGGAATAGCGGCGAACAGGCCGATCGCGGTGGCGATCAACGCCTCGGCGATACCCGGGGCCACGGTGGCCAGGGTCGCTTGTTGCGCCTGGGCCAGGCCACGGAAGGAGTTCATGATGCCCCACACGGTACCGAACAGGCCGATGTACGGGCTCACGGAACCGACGGTGGCGAGGAACGGCAAGCTTTGTTCAAGCTTTTCTTCTTCGCGGGAGATGGCAACGCGCATGGCACGGGCCACGCCTTCCATGACCGCCTCCGGGTCAACACCCGGTTGCTGGCGCAGGCGCGAGAATTCCTTGAAACCGGCGCGGAAGATCTGCTCTACGCCCGAATCCGGGTCCGGGTTGCTACCGGCCTGACGGTACAGCTTGGACAGGTCGATACCCGACCAGAAGCGCTCCTCGAAGCTCTCCAGGGCACGTCGACCGGCACGCAGCAGGTTGCTGCGCTGAAAAATCATGACCCAAGAGGTAACCGATGCGGCTACCAGGACCAGCATCACCAGTTGAACCACAACACTGGCATTGCTGACCAGGCTCCACATGGAGGAATGGTCGACGACGGTAGGTTCCACGCTAAATCTCCTGCTTTGATTGTTTACCCGCGCCGCTTACGTCGGCAAAGGCCGCACGTAGAGCTTCGGGAATGGCCCGGGGTTTCAAACTATTGGTGCGCACACAGGCCACCAGGAACTGCCCCTCACAGAGCAGCGTTGCATCCGTTGCCCGCCTGACCTGCTGTTTAAAGCGCAGGCTGACACGGTTCAATTCGATAACTTCAGCGCTGACCAGCAATTCGTCGTCCAGTCGCGCCGGTGCGTGGTAGCGCGCCTCGCTGGAATGCACGACGAATAACAGGTCCTCCCCTGCCAGCTGGGATTGGGCAAAGCCCAGCTCCCGTAGCCGCTCGGTTCGAGCCCGCTCCATGAACTTGAGGTAGTTAACGTAATAAACGATGCCGCCGGCATCGGTGTCCTCGTAATAAACGCGACAGCGATGTGCGAACGACTGATCCCCGTTTTGCGCGCGCATACTCTAGTGCTTACTCCTCAGGTTGCCAATCCGGCTGGGCAACTGTTTTTGCATTCTATTCAGCATTTCTAACGACTGAATGACGACACCAGCCACTAGGACAGCACAAACTTCAGATAAATCGTCTGGCGTGGTGTTTTTAATCGTCCACTGCATCGAGGAATTCGTCTACTACAGGCATCTCGCCCAATCGTGACGGAATGTTTAACCCGAAGTGCAAATAGGCGTGGCGCGTGACCACGCGGCCCCTTGGCGTACGCATGATGTAACCCTGTTGGATCAGGTACGGCTCCAGCACATCCTCAATGGTATGGCGCTCCTCACTGATCGCCGCGGCCAGGCTGTCCACACCGACCGGGCCGCCGTCGAACTTCTCGATCATGGTCAAGAGTAGACGTCGATCCTGGTGGTCGAAGCCGTGCTCGTCCACATCCAGCAGGTTCAAGGCCAAATCCGCCACGGCCTTGGTGATATGCCCCTTGGCCCGCACTTCGGCAAAATCGCGCACACGACGCAGCAAGCGATTGGCGATACGCGGCGTACCACGGGCGCGGCGGGCGATTTCGAACGCGCCTTCCGGGTCCAGTGGCAACCCCAGGATGCCCGCCGAACGGCTGACAATCGTCGCAAGATCGGCAGTGCTATAGAACTCTAGACGTTGAACAATGCCGAAACGGTCTCGCAGCGGATTGGTCAGCATCCCGGCGCGCGTGGTGGCGCCGACCAGCGTGAACGGCGGCAGGTCGAGCTTGATCGAGCGGGCTGCCGGGCCTTCACCGATCATGATGTCGAGCTGGAAGTCTTCCATGGCCGGGTACAGCACTTCCTCGACGATCGGCGACAGCCGGTGAATCTCGTCGATAAACAGCACGTCGTGCGGTTCAAGGTTGGTCAACAGCGCGGCCAGGTCACCCGGACGCTCCAGCACCGGGCCGGAGGTGGACTTGATCGACACGCCCATCTCCTGGGCGATGATCATGGCCAGGGTGGTCTTGCCCAGGCCTGGCGGGCCGAAGATCAACGTGTGATCGAGGGACTCATTGCGCCCACGCGCAGCCTGGATAAACAGCTCCATCTGCTCGCGCACGGTCGGCTGGCCGATATAGTCGGCAAGGCTGACGGGGCGGATGGCGCGGTCCTGGACTTCTTCACGGTCGCGCGGGCCGGTGGCCGCGATCAGACGATCAGCTTCAATCACTTAAATCATTCCCTTCAAGGCTCGGCGGATCATGTCTTCGCTGCTCAGGTTCTTGTCCTTGATGGCCGACACGGCTTTGCTCGCCTCCTGGGGCTTGTAGCCCAGGGAGATCAGCGCGCTCACGGCATCGCTTTCGGCACTGGCGACCTGGCCGGCCGGCATGTCCGGCTGATTCGGTACCAGCGCGAACATGTTCGGCACCACTTCCCAGGCCTTGAAACGGTCCTTGAGTTCGACCAGCAGGCGCTCGGCGGTTTTCTTGCCGACACCAGGCACCTTGGTTAACGCTGACGTGTCCTGGGCCGAAACTGCGCGTACCAACTCGTCCACTTCCAGGCTCGACATCAACGCCAGCGCCAGCTTTGGCCCCACGCCATTGAGGCGAATCAGCTCACGGAAGAAGTCGCGGTCGCGCTTGCCAATGAAACCATAGAGCAATTGCGCGTCTTCGCGCACCACCAAATGCGTGTGCAATGTTATCGGCTCACCGATCGACGGCAAGCGATACAAGGTGGTCATGGGCACTTCCAGCTCATACCCCAACCCATTTACATCCAGAATCAGGTGCGGCGGCTGTTTCTCAGCCAGGGTGCCGCGCAAGCGTCCAATCACGGTTCAGATCCTTAAAGCTTGGGGTCAGAGCACGGCCTGACCGGAAATAACGATTGCGCTGATGCTATCAGAGACGCAGCCGCCCGCCACGACTGCGTGCGGTGCCCAGGCCATGCGGCAAGAGGCTGGAACGCGTGTGTGCATGGCAAATGGCAATGGCCAGGGCGTCGGAGGCGTCGATTTGCGGCTTTGAGGTGAGCTTGAGCATGTGCATGACCATCATCTGCACCTGCTCTTTATTCGCCGCGCCGGTGCCGACCACGGCCTGTTTGACCTGGGTCGCGGTGTATTCGGCGATTTCCATGCCCTCCTCCGCACCGGCCACAATAGCAGCGCCACGGGCCTGGCCGAGCTTTAAGGCAGAATCGGCGTTTTTGGCCATGAAGACCTTTTCGATGCCCATGGTGACCGGCCCGTAGGTCTGGATCACTTCACGCACGCCGCGGTACACAATCTGCAGGCGCTCAGCCAACTCGCCCGCGCCGGTACGGATGCAGCCCGAAGCGACATAGACGCAGCCACGCGGGGTGTGTTGCACCACGCCAAAACCGGTGATGCGCGAACCGGGGTCGATACCAAGGATTAAAGTCATAACGCCTGCGGGTTGGGAAAAACATGATTCTTGCGGCCAACAACAATCAAATGTGGGAGCTGGCTTGCCTGCGATGCAGACACTTCGGTATTTCCGTCAAACCGAGGTGATGCTATCGCAGGCAAGCCAGCTCCCACAGGCGATTTTCATGGTGCTCAGGTGAGTTGTTCGGCTACGGATTCCGGGATGTCGGCATTCGAGTAGACGTTCTGCACATCATCCAGGTCTTCGAGCATATCCAGCATCTTCAGCACTTTCTGCGCGCCGTCCAGGTCCAGCTCGGCGCTGGTGGTCGGCAACATCACGATTTCTGCGTCGGTGCCTTTGAAACCCGCCGCTTCCAGCGCGTTACGCACGGCGTAGAAGCCGGCAAACGAGGTGAATACGTCGATGGAGCCGTCTTCGTTGGTCACCACATCGTCGGCGTCTGCCTCCATGGCCGCTTCCATCAGGGCGTCTTCATCGGTGCCGGGGGCGAACGTGATCTGCCCCTTGCGCTCGAACAGGTAAGCCACCGAGCCATCAGTACCCAGGTTGCCGCCGCACTTGCTGAAGGCATGGCGCACAGCAGCCGCGGTGCGGTTGCGGTTGTCGGTCATGCACTCAACCATCACCGCCACGCCGCCTGGGCCGTAGCCTTCGTAGCTCAGCTCGACCATGTCGTCGGTATCGGCAGCGCCGGCACCACGGGCCACCGCGCGATCAATGATGTCGCGGCTCATGTTCGCGCCCAAGGCCTTGTCCAGCGCCAGGCGCAGACGCGGGTTGGAACCTGGGTCACCACCGCCTTGACGGGCGGCGACGGTCAGTTCGCGAATCCACTTGGTGAAGATCTTGCCTTTCTTGGCATCCTGACGCTCTTTGCGGTGCTTGATGTTCGCCCACTTGGAATGGCCAGCCATAACACAACTCCGAAATTCTCTAGAAACCTTATCAATCCCGCCCCAGGCAGGAATTCCCTCTTTTAAACGCAAAGGCGCATCCGAAGATGCGCCTTTTTGACTGCGTAAAACCTTATTGCGCTTTCACGCCGCAGCCTTACTCAGCCTTCGGCGTCTCGCGCAGACGGATGTGCAGTTCGCGCAGCGCCTTGGCATCGACCACGCCCGGAGCCTGGGTCATGACGTCCGCAGCACTCTGGGTTTTCGGGAAGGCGATCACTTCGCGGATCGACTGGGCGCCGGTCATCAGCATCACCAGACGGTCCAGGCCAAACGCCAAGCCACCGTGCGGCGGTGCGCCGTACTTAAGGGCGTCGAGCAGGAAGCCGAACTTCTCTTCCTGTTCCGCTTCGTTGATGCCCAACAGGCGGAACACCGCTTGTTGCATCTCTTTGCGGTGGATACGGATCGAACCGCCACCCAGCTCGGTGCCGTTGAGCACCATGTCGTAGGCGCGCGACAGAGCACCCGCCGGGTTGGCTTCCAGCTCTTCAGGCGAGCACTTCGGCGCGGTGAACGGGTGGTGCAAGGCGCTGAAGCTGCCGTCTTCGTTTTCTTCGAACATCGGGAAGTCGACGACCCACATCGGCGCCCACTTGCAGGTCAGCAGGTCCAGGTCGTGACCGAGCTTGATGCGCAGCGCGCCCAAGGCCTCGCTGACGATCTTGGCCTTGTCGGCACCGAAGAACACGATGTCGCCATCGACTGCACCGACGCGGTCGAGGATCGCGTTCAGGTTGTCCAGCGGAATGTTTTTCACGATCGGCGATTGCAGGCCGTCAACGCCATTGGCACGCTCGTTGACCTTGATGTACGCCAGGCCTTTGGCACCGTAGATGCCGACGAACTTGGTGTAGTCGTCGATCTGCTTGCGCGGCATGCTCGCGCCGCCAGGCACGCGCAAGGCGGCGATACGGCATTTCGGGTCGTTGGCCGGGCCGCTGAACACCTTGAAGTCGACTTCCTTGAGCTGGTCGGCCACGTCCACCAGTTCCAGCGGGTTACGCAGGTCTGGCTTGTCGGAACCGTAGCGGCGCATGGCTTCTTCGAAGGTCATGTGCGGGAATTCGCCGAATTCCAGGTCCAGCACTTCCTTGAACAGGTTGCGGATCATTTGCTCGGTCAGGCCCATGATCTCTTTTTCATCGAGGAAGCTGGTCTCGATGTCGATCTGGGTGAATTCCGGCTGACGGTCAGCGCGCAGGTCTTCGTCGCGGAAGCACTTGGCGATCTGGTAGTAGCGGTCAAAGCCGGCGACCATCAGCAGTTGCTTGAACAGCTGCGGCGATTGCGGCAATGCGAAGAAGGAACCGGCGTGGGTACGGCTCGGCACCAGGTAGTCACGCGCACCTTCCGGGGTGGCCCGGGTCAGGATCGGCGTTTCGACGTCGAGGAAGCCGTTTTCGTCGAGGAAGCGGCGGATGCTGGTGGTCATGCGCGAACGCAGGCGCAGCTTCTCGGCCATTTCCGGACGACGCAGGTCCAGGAAACGGTAGCGCAGGCGGGTTTCTTCGCCCACGTCGGAGTATTCGTTGAGTGGGAACGGCGGGGTTTCCGACTCGTTCAGCACTTCCAGCTCATAGCCCAGCACTTCGATGGCGCCGGAGGCCATGTTGGCGTTTACAGCACCGGCCGGGCGTAGACGCACCTTGCCGGTGATCTTCACGACGTATTCGCTGCGCACGCGGTCGGCGGCGGCGAAGCTCTCGGCGCGGTCCGGGTCGAACACCACTTGGGCCAGACCATCACGATCACGGATATCGAGGAAGATCACCCCGCCGTGGTCGCGGCGACGGTGAACCCATCCGCAAAGGGTGATTTCCTGACCATCCAGGGTCTCGTTCAGTTGGCCGCAATAGTGGCTGCGCATCATGGTAGTGGTTTCACTTCTCGTAATTCGAAATTCGGTGGAGGCTCGCCTTGTCACCGTACAGTTAAGCAGGGGACGGATAATGCAGGAGCCTGCGCGTAGAGTTCAACTCAGTCTGCTTTGTCGCCGCCCGCCAGATTCTTCTTGGCGCCGGTCTTGAAGTCGGTCTCATACCAGCCGCCGCCGCTCAGGCGGAAGCCCGGCATGGACAACATCTTCTTCAGCTCAGGTGCCTGGCAGGCAGGGCAATCGACCAGCGGCGCGGCGCTGATCTTCTGAATGGCTTCCAACTGATGACCACAGGAAGCACATTGATAATCGTACATGGGCATGGAGATGTCTCGGCGATCAGATCGTAACTGCGCCACGCCCACCCTGTGGATAAGCCAGGGGCGCGCAGCAAAGCGCGGGATTATATCTGGTAAATCGACACAGCGCAGCCGGCTTTCTGCCCGAAGCCTGGCCCGCCTTGACGGTGGGCCTGCTTCGCAACCGGCGGTTTAATCCAGGCCCGTGGCGCTGGCACGATCTTTTAATACGTGGACCACGCACACCACCCGCACCAACCCGCTGAAGTTCTTCACTCCCCCGTAACGCAAATGCACTTCCCGATCGACATACGACAGCAACGCGCTGACTGAACAGGCATTGATCCTGGCTATCTCCGTGAGGATATTCCAGTAGATCTGCTCAAGACGCAGGCAGGTGGAAAACCCATTGAGCCTGACCGACCGGGACAATGGCTTGGCCAGTCCCATGTCGAACCCTTTGGCAAAGGGGTCGACCTTTATCTTGTGAAAACCGGCGGTTTCCATCACTCCATTACCCACTCCGCGTGACATACACCTGACACTCCATTGCCAAACAGCAGCCCATGGGTTTCTCCCATTGGGCAGTGGGCCTATAAAACAGCAGGGCGAGAGGGGCAGCCAGAAGACGCGGATTGGAAAGTTGTAGGACAACGGCAGGAAATGCGGAGAAACAAGCGAGCGGCGCCGGGAAGGCGCCGCTCAGGGAGGGCTTTACTGGTTTTCAAGCAACGAACGCAGCATCCACGCGGTTTTCTCGTGAACCTGCATGCGCTGGGTCAACAGGTCGGCGGTCGGCTCATCGCTCACCTTGTCGAGCAGTGGGAAAATACCGCGCGCGGTGCGGGTGACGGCTTCCTGGCCGGCCACCAGTTGCTTGATCATCTCTTCGGCGCTGGGCACGCCCTCTTCTTCCTTGATCGAAGACAGCCGGGCATAGATCGAATAGGCACCCGGCGCCGGGAAGCCCAGGGCGCGGATACGCTCGGCAATGGAGTCCACCGCCAGCGCGAGTTCGTTGTACTGCTCCTCGAACATCAAGTGCAGCGTACGAAACATGGGACCCGTGACGTTCCAGTGGAAGTTGTGGGTTTTCAAATACAGTACATAGGTATCGGACAGCAGCCGTGAAAGCCCATCGACGATGGATTTACGATCTTCTTCACTGATACCAATATCGATTGCCATGTTTTTCCCCTTCAATTGACGAACATTCATTGATCAGGTGCAGGACCACTCTAGCAAGAGTGCCGGCGGTGTGCAGCCCGACACAGGCAGACAGCGTGCGACATATCGCCCCTCTCCACGGCTGTGCCTATGAGCGACGGGCCAACCTTTGTGACGAGTCGGAAAACTTTAAAATTACCGCTCGCAAACCCTGCCACTGTCTAGGACAAGGGTTTGACGCAGAAATGCCTTTGCCCTTGCAACGCCCCGAAATGCTTGATTTGAGTAGGCACAGCCTTTGCTGTTAAATAGGCGGCGTGTGGTTACCGTTCATTTCTGCGGTACGCCACATAGGCTGATACCCGCGCACGTGCTCAACGCCTCCCATTGTTCAGAAGCGAACCGTGCCAGTCAGCTCTTCCTTGTGATCCGTCTTAACGTGAGTTAATCAAAATGTTGAAAATCGTCCACCTCCTGACGGGCGTTGCAGCGTTGCTGCTGTCCTTTATTCCGAGTCTGCAGCCTGAAAGCCTGCCGTACCTGGAACAACACGACGCCCTGTACCTGGCCTTGTTCGGCCTTCTTAACCTGACGCTCGCACCGGTAATCCCTTACTGGAACAAAGGCACGCGTCATCAACTGCAAAACCTGGTCAGCGCGCTGTTGGTACTGACCGTTGTCGTGCAAACCCTCACCCTCCTGGCACCTATGCCTGAAGTGGGCGGCCACCCGGCCATCCTGCTCAGCCTGGTGATTGCTGTGGTCGCCATCGTTCTTCACCTGGCCATCAGCTTCTACCGTTCGTCGCCTGCCGCGGCGTCGCAAAACTACGACATGACCAACCGGGATACCGGGACCGTCAAGTGGTTCAACACCTCCAAAGGCTTCGGCTTTATTTCCCGCGATTCGGGCGACGATATCTTCGTCCACTTCCGGGCCATCCGTGGCGAAGGCCATCGCGTCCTGGTCGAAGGCCAGCGCGTGGAGTTCTCCGTCATGAACCGCGACAAAGGCCTGCAAGCCGAAGACGTGATTGCGGCCTTGCCGCGTCGCTGATTCCTACCCGCAGCGCATAAAAAAACCGCGATCCGGCTGAGCTGGATCGCGGTTTTTTATGCGCGGCTGTTTAACGAAGGACCGATTAATAATGTGGCGGCGGTGCTTCTTCTTCGGAGGTCTCGAACTGCCCGCCCATTTCCTCCTGGCGCTTGAGCAGCGCCGTCATCTGCATTTGCAGGCGTTCAACCGCACGCTGCTGAGTGACCAGGATGTCATTGAGGGTCTCGATGGTGTCGTCCTGGAAGGCCAGGCGGCTTTCCAGATCGGTAACGCGGTCTTGCAGGTCCATGATTCAGTCCTGGCTAAAGATGAAGTCGGCAGGCAATAGCCCGCGCAATTGGCTGCGAATCGCCGCCACTTGCTCTTCGGTATAAGGCCGGGCCGGGTGCTTGCCCCAGACCGGTGCCGGCCAGGCCGCATCGTCACGTTTGCGCACGATCACATGCACATGCAACTGACTGACGACATTCCCCAGCGCGCCGATGTTCATTTTGTCGGCGGCAAAGCCCGTGTTGAGCTGTTGCGCCAAGACTGTCGTTTCTTGCCACAGTATCTGTTGATCTGCGACATCCAGTTGAAACACTTCGCTGATACCGTTGATGCGCGGCACCAGGATGAACCAGGGGTAATTGGCGTCGTTGGACAGCAGCAGGCGGCAGAGCGGGAAGTCCCCAATGGCCAGTGTGTCTTGTTGCAGGCGTTGGTCTAAGGCGAACACGCGGCACTCCGTTCGGCAGGTCAATTTCAGGTGCCCAGCATACCTTCGAATGCCCGAGGCTTCACGGCGAATGCGGGAGCGTTCAGGCAACCGGGCAAAAAAGCACGCACCCTTTCGAGGCAGGCAAATATTTGAGCTACGCTAAATCGGGCCTCAGCGGGATGCACCAAAATGACCCACCCGTGCCTCAAAGGGATCCGCCAATTACCCACTCAAGGGGTGAACCGGTAACGCTTTGCCCTGGCACAGGATTTTTGTACCTCCCAACAGGTGTTTCAGCGGGGCGTCAAGCCCAAACCAAACGACGTAAAAAGCCCGTGCTTATGCGGTTTTTACACGGCCGTAACGTTTTTCACGAAAAAATGACATTCGGTTACCGTTTTGTGCACGCTTGTTGCATTCACACCCGTATCGTCGGCAACGGCACCCGTATGGATACAGGTGTTACGCGATAAGAAACAGTAGCGTTCAGGTGCATTTCAAGGATGAGTTCAAACTTCGCAAGGGGTATGAATACTGCACTTTAGTTGTCAGCCTGGTCACACTCGGGCTGTGAATTTGCGACAGGGAAATAGCAATTTACGACAGCCTCGTAAAGAAGCTGAAAGGATAGATGAGTAAGTATCGTCAATAGGGTCTGCGTGATATAACTTTGCGCCGACACAAAAAAGAAAGAGCCGCCCAGATAAAAATACAGGTGGGACGGCAGTACTCTTCCTAAAACCAAAGGAGCAAATCACGATGCGCGTGATGAAGTGGAGCATGATCGCCCTGGCTGTTTCAGCCGGCGTTTCGCAGTACGCAATGGCGTCCGCCCAGGACGATTCCAAAGGCTTTGTTGAAGACAGCACTTTCGGCATCAATACTCGTATGTTGTATTTCAGCCGTGATTTCCGTAATGAGCCGGCTGGCGGCTACAAAATCATCAATGGCAAGGCTCAAAGCCGTGTCGAAGAAACTGGCCTGGGCTTCAACGCACTGTACCAATCGGGTTTCACCCAGGGCACTATCGGTGTCGGCGTTGACGTGATCGGCCTGCTGGGCGTGAAACTGGACAGCGGCAAGGGTCGCTCGGGCACTGGCCTGTTCCCTACCGGTGCCGACGGTCGCTCGCAAGACGACTACTCCAAAGGCGGCGGCGCCGTTAAGTTCCGCATCTCCGACACCGTGCTTAAAGTCGGCGACCAGTACACCACCGCGCCTGTGTTCGCGTCCGACGACAGCCGCTTGCTGCCAGAGCTGCCGCAAGGTATCTCGATCACCAGCAACGAGATCAAGGGCCTGAAACTCGAAGGCGGTCACTTCACCTCGAGCGTGGCACAAGCACAGACATACCGTGACAGCCTGGGTCTGACCAAAACCGACTTTATCGGTGGTGTCTATGCCCTGACGCCGGAAGTCAGCGCCAGCCTCTACTACGCGAAGACCGAAGACTACTGGAAGAAGACCTACGCCAACCTGAACTGGACTCACGCGCTGAGCAACGAACAGTCCCTGGCCGTTGACTTCAACATCTACAGCACCAAAAGCGATGGCGCCGGCCTGCAGCGCGCAGAAAAAGACAACACCACCAAACTGGATAACCGTGCGTACAGCTTGCAAGGCGCGTACACCATCCAGGCTCACACGTTCACCCTGGCCTACCAGAAAGTCAGCGGTGACGGTGACTACGGCTACGGCGTAGACGGCGGCGGCACGATTTTCCTGGCCAACTCCATCGCCCGTTCCGACTTCAACGCTGAAGACGAAAAATCCTGGCAAGCTCGCTACGACCTGAACATGGCCACTTTCGGCGTGCCAGGCCTGAGCTTCATGACTCGTTATGTCAGCGGTAGCGGCGCCAACACTGGCACCACTTCGAACGGCAAAGAGTGGGAACGCGACATCGAAGCCAAGTACGTGGTTCAGAGCGGCCCGGCAAAAGACCTGAGCCTGCGCGTTCGTCAAGCGACCTATCGTTCGTCTGATGGCGTGTACTACGGTTCGGCGTCGATCGACGAACTGCGTCTGATCGCGCAATACCCGCTGAACATCTTGTAATTAGCTGTTTAATTACAATGATGACTTAAGGCGTAAGCCTTAACTAAAAAGCCGCTACCCTGCTTTGCAAGGGAGCGGCTTTTTTATTTCAGTTTTATTACACAAAAAAAATAACTAGCAAGCTAAGTAACTACATTGGCCTTACGCATCAAACTTGACCTATCGGCCAAGTTCGACAACCCGCGCTTAGTTATTTGGCAAGCGGTTCTTGCATCACACGAATAACTCGCTGTGGAAACGGAATATCAATACCCGCCCCTTTCAAACGATCACGCGCCAGTTCATTGAGCATAAACACCACATCCCAATAATCCGGGGTATTGGTCCAGCAACGCAGGGAGACAGTGATCGAACTGTCTCCCAAGGTCGACACCACTGCCACAGGCGCAGGGTCAGCCAGCACGCGTGGGTCTTTGGCCAGCTCCAACAGCACTTCACGGGCTTTCTGCAAATCGGCTTCGTAGTCGACCCCCACATCAAACACCACCTTGCGGGTCGGCTGACGGTTGGTGTTGGTGATGAGACCGTTGGACAGGCTACCGTTAGGGATGATCACGGTTTTGTTGTCGCCGGTGCGCAACACGGTGTGGAAGATCTGGATGCTGTCGACGGTACCGGAAGTGCCTTGTGCTTCGATCCAGTCACCAATGCGAAACGGACGGAACAACAGGATCAGTACGCCACCGGCGAAGTTCGCCAGGCTGCCTTGCAATGCCAGGCCGATGGCCAGAGTAGCGGCACCAATCGCGGCCACGAACGAGGTCGTGGCCACGCCGATCATCGAGGCCACGTTGACCACCAGCATGACTTTGAGCGCGATGTTGGCAAGGTTAGTGATGAAATGTTGCAGCGCCAGGTCGGCATTACGCAGCGCCAGCAAACGCCCCACGCGGTGGGTCAACACGTTAATCAGCCACCAACCGATGGCCAGGGTGACCACGGCCAGCAAAAACCGGCTGCCGTATTCCATAATCATCGGGAGCCAAGACTCAGAGGTCTTGATCAGGTGATCCATTTCAACGTTTAAATCCATCTATCTTCTCCTGTTGCGCGGATGTGCGGCTTAATTGACTGCCTTAAAACGCAAATGAGCCCCGAAGGGCTCAAGTGTAGGCACTGTTTCTGGGGCGTGGGACGTCAAAAACGCCCACAGGTTCCCCAATGTGCCATCAGTCGCGGAAGTTATTGAACTGCAGCGGCATGTCAAAGGTCTTGGCGCGCAGGGCAGCAATGGCTTCCTGCAGGTCGTCACGCTTCTTGCCGGTGATACGTACCTGCTCGCCCTGGATGGCGGCCTGGACCTTTAGCTTGGCATCTTTGACGTGAGCGACGATCTTCTTCGCCAGCTCCTTGTCGATGCCTTCCTTCAGCACGGCTTCCTGCTTCATCAGTTTGCCGGAGGCGTAGGCGTCCTTGATTTCTAGGCATTGCGCGTCGATCTTGCGCTTGACCAACGACAGCTTGAGGATCTCGATCATCGCTTCCAGCTGGAAATCGGCTTCAGCGGTCAGGTTGACGGTCAGTTCCTTTTCCTTGAACTCGAAGCTGCCCTTGCCCTTCAAGTCATAGCGACGGTCCAGTTCCTTGACGGCGTTTTCGACGGCGTTGGTGACTTCGTGTTTGTCCAGTTCGGATACCACGTCGAACGAAGGCATGTCATTTCTCCAATATAAGGGGCGGGCTCAGTAGAGATGGAGCGCGCCCAAGCTAAAATGCCGAGGCATTATAGCGGTTCTTTCGCACCATTCATCGCAGGCGACCCTACGGAGCACAAACTGATGTCGACCACCTGGCATATTCTCGGCGCCGGCAGCCTGGGCACCCTCTGGGCCACACGATTGTCGCGCGCGGGCCTGCCCGTGCGGCTGATAGTGCGGGATGCCGCGCGCCTGGCCAGCTATCACCAGGCGGGCGGCCTGACCCTGGTGGAACACGGCGTAGAAAATACTTACCTGGTGATCGGCGAAACACCTGACAGCCCCGGGCCGATTCATCGCCTGCTGGTGGCGTGCAAAGCCTACGACGCCCAAAGCGCCATCGCACAGCTGCAACACCGATTGGTACCGGACGCTGAGCTGATCCTGCTGCAAAACGGCCTTGGCAGCCAGGATGCGGTGGCCGCGCAACTGCCCCAGGCCCGCTGTATCTTTGCCTCCAGCACCGAAGGCGCGTTTCGCGACGGCGATTGGCGCGTGGTCTTCGCCGGCCACGGCTACACCTGGCTGGGAGACGCGCGGCACCCCACTCCCCCGCTGTGGCTGGACGACCTGCACGCCGCCGGCATTCCCCATGAGTGGAGCACCGACATCCTGACGCGTTTATGGCGCAAGCTGGCGCTCAATTGCGCCATTAACCCATTGACCGTGCTTTACCAGTGCCGCAACGGCGGCCTGCAAGCCCACCAATGCGAAGTCGCGACCTTGTGCGCCGAACTCAGCGAGTTGCTCGAATGCTGCGGCCAACCCGCCGCCGCCCAGGACCTGCACAGCGAAGTGCAACGGGTGATCCAGGCCACCGCGGCCAATTATTCGTCCATGTATCAGGACGTGGCCTCCAGCCGTCGCACCGAAATCAGCTACCTGCTCGGTTATGCGTGCCAGGCGGCAGAGCGCCATCAATTGGTGCTGCCGCATCTGCAACAGTTGCGGGCGCGCCTGGTCGACTACTTGCACACACGCGGATTGGCCAGCGACTGAGGCACGCGCTACCCTGCCTACCTGTCTATCACCTGGAAAAAACCTGATGCCACTGCGCCAGCGTCTAGAAAATCTACCGGTAGGGCAGAAACTGCTGGCCGCCCTGCTGGTGCTGTTGACCACGGTATTACTGGTGGCCAACCTGACGTTTATCAGTGCCGCCTATTGGATCTCCCAGGAAAGCATGGCGCCCCAGGCGTTGCAGGCCATCGGTCGATTGGTGTCCAACCCGTCGCTGGCCGCCGAAGCCCTTGAATCCCCGGCCAAGGCCGACGCCCTGCTCAATGAGCTGACTAGCTATTCGCCATTACGCGCCGCCGCGCTGTACGACGGCGACGGCACCTTGCTCGCGCAGATGCAGCATGGCAACCGCCTGCACCTGCCGGAAAACTACCGGCATATCGAAGCCTGGCGCCTCACTGAGTTTCGCAGCAACCAGGTCATCACCCTGCCCCGCGCCGGCCAGCCGTCCGGGCATTTGCTGTTGGTGGCCAGCAGTGAGCTGCCTATGGCGTTCTATACCGGCACATTGACCGCCAGCCTCGGCATCCTGATTTTCAGCGTATTGCTGTGGCTGATCATCGCCCGCCAGATCAAACGCCTGATCACCCGCCCGATCCATGAGCTGGAAGAACTCTCACGCCAGGTGACGCGCGAAGAGAACTACGCCCTGCGCGCCGGGCGCGGCAACCATGATGAAATCGGCAGCCTGGCCGAAGCCTTCAACACCATGTTGTCGCGCATCGAAGCCCGCGAGCAGCAGCTCAAACGTGCGCGAGACGACTCTCAGGCCGCCTACGACCAAGCCCAGGGCCTGGCCGAAGAAACACGCCACACCAACCGCAAGCTCGAACTGGAAGTGCAGGTGCGCAGCAAGATCGAGAAAAAGCTCACCGGCTTCCAGAACTACCTCAACAGCATCATCGACTCGATGCCGTCGGCGCTGATCGCCCTGGATGAACAGCTTTACGTCACCCAATGGAACCAGGAAGCCACGGCGCTTTCCGGCACGCGCCTGGATGAAGCGCTGAACCAGCCGATCTTCCTCGCCTTCCAGCCGCTCAAACCGTACCTGCCGCAGATAAAAGCCACGGTGGAGCAGCACACGGTGGAGCGCATTGAGCGTGTCACCTGGATCAAGGATGACGAACCCAAGCATTATGCCCTGACCTTCTACCCGTTGATGGGCGGTGCCGGGCGCGGCGTGGTGATCCGTATCGACGACATCACCCAGCGTTTGTCCCTGGAAGAAATGATGGTGCAGTCGGAAAAAATGCTCTCCGTGGGCGGCCTGGCTGCGGGCATGGCCCATGAAATCAACAACCCGCTGGGGGCGATCCTGCATAACGTGCAGAACATCCGCCGGCGCCTGTCCCCCGACCTGCCGAAGAACCTGGAACACGCCGAACAGGCCGGTATCGAGCTGGAGACGGTCAACCACTACCTGCAAAGCCGCGAAGTCCCGCAATTGCTCGATGGCATCCAGCAAGCCGGCGCGCGGGCGGCGAAAATCGTCACCCATATGCTCAGCTTCAGCCGCCGCAGTAACCGCCAGATGGCGCCGTGCGACTTACCGGCACTGATCGACCAGGCCGTGGAAATTGCCGGTAACGACTTCGACCTGACCATCGGCTTCGACTTCAAGGGCCAGGCGATCATCCGCCAGTTCGACCCGCAACTGGGCCCGGTGCCCGGTACCGCCAACGAGCTGGAACAGGTGCTGCTCAATCTGCTGAAAAACGCTGCGCAAGCCATTCACCTGCGTGAAGACGACAGCGAGCCGGGGCGCATCATCTTGCGCACCCGCCTCAACCCGCCGTGGGCGGAGATCCAGGTGGAAGACAATGGCATCGGCATGAGCGAGAACGTGCGCAAACGCACGTTCGAGCCGTTCTTTACCACCAAGGAAATCGGCCAAGGCACCGGGCTTGGGCTGTCGGTGTCGTACTTCATCATCACCAACAACCATAAAGGCCAGATGGAAGTGCATTCCACCCTCGGCCAAGGCACCTGTTTTACCCTGCGCCTGCCGTTGGCCGGCAGCCAGATGCCACCCTATGAACTGACTCAACTGGAGCAATGACCATGGGCTTTCGCCTGTCGAAGATCTACACCCGCACCGGCGACAAGGGCGAGACGGGCCTGGGTGATGGCCGTCGCGTGCCCAAGGACCACCCTCGCGTGGAAGCCATTGGCGAGGTGGATACGCTGAACAGCCAGTTGGGTTTGCTGCTGGCCAACCTTGAAGAACAGAGCGGCCAGCACCCGCAACTCAAGGAGGTGATCGAGGTGCTTACGCCGTGCCAGCACCGCTTGTTCGACTTGGGCGGTGAGTTGGCGATGCCCGTGTACAAAGCGTTGAATGCCGCAGAAGTCGACCGGCTGGAAGCGGCGATTGACCGTTGGAATGAGGAAGTCGGGCCGCTGGAAAACTTCATCTTGCCCGGCGGTTCAGCGCTGATTGCCCAGGCCCATGTGTGCCGCAGCCTGGCGCGCAGTGCGGAGCGGCGGTGTCAGCAGTTGAATGCGATTGAGCCGTTGGAAGGCGTGGGGCTTGCGTATATCAATCGGTTGTCGGATGTGCTGTTTGTGGCGGCGCGGGTGATTGCCAAGCGTCAGGGTGTAGTGGAAGTGTTGTGGCAGGCGGCGGCCAAGCCTCACTAAGATCGTTCCCACGCTCTGCGTCACTAGTGTCCGGTAAAAACCAAAGGGGGAGCTTGCTCCCCCTTGTTGTTCGCGACTGTCAGTCATAATCGGATTTTTCAGACTCGATTTTGACCCATGTTTACCAGTACCCGTTTAGCCCACCTACTCAGTGCGATCCCGCGCCAGTTCTTTCGGCAATCCACCGAAAAGCACCAGGCTGATCGCTACGTCAAACGCTGCACGAGCTGGCAATTGCTGGTGACACTGGTCAGCGGCCATATAACCCAAGCTTTAAGCCTGCGGTCCTTGGCCACTTTTTCCGAAACGCTAAGTCCGCATAGTTACCATCTTAAAGCGGGGCCCGTCGCCCGATCGACCCTGTCAGATGCCTTGAACAAGCGAAACTACCGGCCATTCCAGGATCTTTGCCAATTGCTGTTGAGCGGCATCAGCCGCCAGCAGCGCAAAGAAGTCGGTGCCATGATTAGCCTGCTTGATTCCACGTCAATCACTTTGCGCGGACCTCACTTTGATGACTGGACAGCCTCCACGAAAACCCGCATCACGCAGGGCCTGAAAGTACATGTCGGACTAGATTTGGCGCAGTTGGCCCCGGTGTACGTCAACATCACTCCTGCCAACGTCAACGACCTGAGCGATGCGCTGGAAATGCCGATTCAGGTCGGCATGACGTATGTCTTTGACAAGGGATATTGCGATTACAACTGGTGGCACCAGTTGCAGACCAAAGGAGCCTTTTTCGTCACCCGCCTGAAAAAAAACGCCAATATCAAAGTGCTGCACAAGCACTCGATCGCAGCCGAGCAAAGCCCCGTCATGACCGACGAAGTCATCCTGTTCGGAAAAAAGCATCTAGGCGGCAAGCGTCTTAATGACTACCGAGAAACGCCGGCAAGACGCGTGGTGGTAGAACGCGAGGGACACGCCACGCCGTTAATTCTGGTGACCAATGACTTCGTAAGATCAGCCGAAGAAATCGCGGGATTGTATAAAGATCGCTGGAAGATCGAGCTGTTTTTCAAGTGGGTCAAGCAACATCTGAAACTCAAACGCTTCTACGCATTCTCTGAAAACGCCGTGCGTCTGCAGATTTACAGTGCCTTGATCAGCTACTTGTTATTGCACCTTTACCATCGTCGCTCAGAATTTACCGGTTCGTTGTTTGAGCTGACGGTTCGCATATCTCATGTCCTGCACGAACGGCCCGCGACGCCAGAATTGAGGGATCGACGAAGGCAGGAGCGAGAAAAGCTGAAGGCTGCCCAAGGCAGCCTTCAGCTATGAAACATGTTTACCGGACACTAGTGACGCTCTGCGTGGGAATGCAGCCCTGGACGCTCCGCGCCCCAAAGCGTGACGCGGAGCGTCACAAGAGGCATTCCCACGCAGAGCGTGGGAACGATCATCATGCCTCAGGCCAGAACGCGCGAATGCCTGCCACACCCTGAGCCCCGGCTTCCCAAGCCTGTTCCCGCTCAGCCGGCCCAAGCCCGCCCAGCAGAAACACCGGCTTACTGAACCCACGGATCAACTCTACCGCCTGCTCCCAACCCAACGGCTGGGCATCGGGATGAGTCTGGGTCGGCTGCACCGGCGACAGCGTGACAAAATCCACGTCCATCATCTCTGCCAGTGCCAGCTCTTCGGCGTTGTGGCAAGAAGCCGCCAACCAGCGATCCTTCGGCAGCGGGCGGCCTTTGCTCGCGTATTTACGCAACTGCGCCGAGGTCATGTGCCAGCCGGCGGCAGGGAAATCCCCCAGCCATTCGAACGGCCCTTTAAGCATCAGTTGCGCCTTGCCGGCACACAGGCCCACCGCGTCCACCGCCAAGTCACGGTATTTAGGGTCGTAACCGTTGGGCGCGCGCAGTTGAACCAGCTTGATGCCACCGGCAATGGCTTTCTGGACACCTCGCAACAAGGTGGGGGCTTCCAGTTCGCCTGGTGTGATCAAGTATTCAGCGGGCAAACGGGCAGCCGCAACAATCGGTGCATTCGCCGCCGGGAACTCATAGTTGAGCAAGTCCCGCGGCGTCACCCATTCCAACGGCTGCCCTTCGGCACCATGGGGCTCGCCGGTAAAGGCCGAGACTTCCCAGACATCCAGCAACACCTGCTTGTCCGGGTAGTCATGCTGCACCTTGATCAGCGGGCGCGCCGTGGTGACCTGGATGCCCAGTTCTTCCTGCAACTCGCGGGACAAAGCGCTTGCGACCGACTCATCAGCCTCCACCTTGCCGCCGGGAAACTCCCAGAGGCCGCCTTGGTGCTGGGTATCGGCACGGCGTGCCAGCAGGATCCTGCCGTCGACGCCACGGATCACCGCTGCTGCTACATGCACTCGTTTCACCACGCTTTCCTCTTGGCTGTCAGGTGCGGTATTCCGCGTTGATCTTCACGTACTCGTGGGACAGGTCGGTGGTCCAGATGGTTTCGCTGCACTCGCCGCGACCCAACTCGATGCGGATAGTGATTTCTTCTTGCTGCATCACCGCCGAGCCCTGGGCTTCGGTGTAGGTTTCAGCGCGAGCGCCACGGCTGGCAATGCACACGTCACCAAGGAATACGTCGATCTTGCTGACGTCCAGGTCCGGCACACCGGCACGGCCGACGGCAGCGAGGATGCGGCCCCAGTTCGGGTCGGAAGCAAACAGTGCAGTCTTGATCAGGGGCGAGTGGGCCACGGTGTAACCGACATCCAGGCATTCCTGGTGGTTAGCGCCGCCGTTCACTTCAACAGTGACGAACTTGGTTGCGCCCTCACCGTCACGCACGATGGCCTGGGCCACGTCCATGCACACTTCGAACACCGCCTGCTTCAATGCGGCGAACAGCGCGCCCTCGGTGGAGGTGATTTCCGGCAGGTTGGCCTGGCCGGTGGCGATCAGCATGCAGCAGTCGTTGGTCGAGGTGTCGCCATCGATGGTGATGCGGTTGAACGACTTGTTGGCGCCGTCGAGCATCAGGCGCTGCAGCACGTCGCGGGAGACTTTGGCGTCGGTGGCAATGTAGCCGAGCATGGTGGCCATGTTCGGGCGGATCATGCCCGCGCCCTTGCTGATGCCGGTCACGGTAACGGTCACGCCATCGTGTACAAACTGGCGGCTAGCGCCTTTGGGCAGGGTGTCGGTGGTCATGATGCCGGTGGCCGCAGCCGCCCAGTTATCCACAGACAGGTCATCCAGTGCGGCTTGCAGCGCGCCTTCGATTTTTTCCACCGGCAGCGGCTCACCGATCACGCCGGTGGAGTACGGCAGCACTTGGCTGGCATCCACGCCGGTCAACTGGGCCAGCTTGGCGCAGGTGCGCGCAGCGGCAACCAGGCCTGGCTCGCCGGTACCGGCGTTGGCATTGCCGGTGTTGGTCAGCAGGTAACGGATCGAACCTGCCACGCGTTGCTTGGCCAGGATGACCGGTGCGGCGCAAAACGCGTTGAGCGTGAACACGCCCGCAACCGTCGAGCCTTCGGCACAGCGCATCACCACTACATCTTTGCGCCCCGGGCGCTTGATGCCGGCCGAAGCGATACCGAGTTCAAAACCGGCGACCGGGTACAAAGTGGGCAAAGGACCAAGACCAACAGCCATGAATGCGCTCCTTAAAGAATAGGTGATGTCTGTACCGTCGCGATCAACGGTGAAATTAATGGCAAAACGCCGCGACGGCAAAGGCCGGTCGCGGCGCAGGGTGTTGCAGCGTCAGGCAAAAATCTTAGTTGATTTCGCCGTGGCAGTGTTTGAACTTCTTGCCCGAACCGCACCAGCACAGCTCGTTGCGGCCCAGCTTCTGGTCATTGCGGACCGGGGCTTGAGCCAAGGCCACATCGACCTCTTCGCCCAAGGCTTCCGGCGCTTCCAGACCCGGTGCTTCGTCATGCTGGAACTGCATGCGCGCAGCGAGTGCCTCGGCTTCCTGACGCAGGCGGGCTTCTTCCTCGATCGGGTCTTCGCGACGCACCTGAACGTGGGAGAGCACACGGATCGAATCGCGCTTGATCGAATCCAGCAGCTCGGAGAACAGCGTGAACGACTCGCGCTTGTACTCCTGCTTCGGGTTCTTCTGGGCGTAGCCACGCAGGTGGATACCGTGACGCAGGTGGTCCATGGTCGACAGGTGGTCTTTCCACAGGTCGTCCAGCACGCGCAGTACGATTTGTTTCTCGAAGGTGCGCAGTGCTTCGGCACTCGCCTGCTCTTCTTTCTCGTTGTATGCGGCCAAAAGCTCGGTCATCAGCTTCTCGCGCAGGGTTTCTTCGTACAGGTGGTCGTCTTCGTCCAGCCACTGCTGAACCGGCAAGTCCACACCGAAGTCGCTCTTCAACGCGGCTTCCAGGCCGGCAACATCCCACTGCTCAGGCAGGGACTGTGGCGGGATGTGTGCGCTGACGGTAGCGTTGAGCACGTCCTGACGGAAATCGGCAATCGTCTCGCCAATGTTGTCGGCGGCCAGCAACGTGTTACGCATGTGATAAATCACTTTACGCTGTTCGTTGTTAACGTCATCGAACTCGAGCAGTTGCTTACGAATGTCGAAGTTACGGCCTTCTACCTTGCGTTGGGCCTTCTCGATGGCGTTGGTCACCATGCGGTGCTCGATCGCTTCACCGGACTGCATGCCCAGGGCTTTCATGAAGTTCTTCACCCGATCCGAGGCGAAGATACGCATCAGGCTGTCTTCCAGCGACAGGTAGAAGCGGCTGGAACCGGCGTCACCCTGACGGCCGGCACGACCACGCAGCTGGTTGTCGATACGGCGCGATTCATGACGCTCGGAGGCGATTACCTGCAAACCACCGGATTCCAGCACAGCCTGGTGGCGTTTCTGCCAGTCGGCCTTGATCTGGGCGATTTGCTCAGGGCTTGGGTTTTCCAGTGCCGCAACTTCCACTTCCCAGTTGCCGCCCAACAGGATGTCGGTACCACGACCGGCCATGTTGGTAGCGATGGTCAGCGCGCCTGGGCGACCGGCCTGGGCAATGATCTCGGCTTCTTTTTCGTGGAACTTGGCGTTTAGAACCTTGTGCTCGATGCCTTCCTTGTTGAGCAGGTTGGACACGTGCTCGGAAGTCTCGATGGTGGCAGTACCCACCAGGATCGGACGCCCCTGGGCCATGCCGTCCTTGATGTCGTTGATGATTGCCGCGTATTTCTCTTCGGCCGTCAGGAACACCAGGTCGTTGAAGTCTTTACGCGCCAGCGGCTTGTTCGGTGGAATCACCATCACAGCCAGGTTGTAGATCTGATGGAATTCGAACGCTTCGGTGTCAGCTGTACCGGTCATGCCGGACAGTTTGTTGTACAGACGGAAGTAGTTCTGGAAGGTGGTGGAGGCCAACGTCTGGCTTTCGGCCTGGATGTTGAGCATTTCCTTGGCTTCGATGGCCTGGTGCAGGCCTTCGGACAGACGGCGACCCGGCATGGTACGGCCGGTGTGTTCGTCAACCAGTACGACCTGGCCGTCCTGGACGATGTATTCGACGTTGCGATGGAACAGCTTGTGGGCGCGCAGGCCGGCGTACACGTGGGTCAACAGGCCCAGGTTGTGCGCCGAGTAGAGGCTTTCGCCCTCGGCCAGCTCGCCGATCTGGGTCAGCATCTCTTCGACAAACTGGTGACCGGCTTCGTTGAGTTCAACCTGGCGGGTCTTCTCGTCGATGGTGAAGTGACCTTCTTTGGTCACCACGCCTTCCACTTCCTCAACGTGCTGCACCAGGCGCGGGATCAACTTGTTGATCTCGGTGTACAGGCGCGAGCTGTCTTCGGCCTGGCCGGAGATGATCAGCGGGGTACGCGCTTCGTCGATGAGGATGGAGTCGACTTCGTCGATCACGGCAAAGTTGAGTTCGCGCTGGAATTTTTCTTCCATGCTGAACGCCATGTTGTCGCGCAGGTAATCGAAACCGAATTCGTTGTTGGTGCCGTAGGTAATGTCACACGCATAGGCGGCGCGCTTTTCTTCCGGCGGCTGGAACGGCGTGACTACGCCGACGGTCAGGCCGAGGTATTCATACAGCGGGCGCATCCAGTTGGCGTCCCGGCGGGCCAGATAGTCGTTCACCGTCACAACGTGCACGCCCTTGCCGGACAGTGCGTTGAGGTAAACGCCCAGGGTTGCCACCAGGGTCTTGCCTTCACCGGTACGCATCTCGGCAATCATGCCTTCATGCAAGGTCATGCCGCCGATCAACTGCACGTCGAAGTGGCGCATGCCCATGACACGCTTACCGGCTTCACGGGCGACCGCAAAGGCTTCAGGCAACAGCTTGTCGAGGGTTTCACCTTTGGCTATGCGGGCCTTGAACTCTTGGGTCTTGGCGCGCAATTGCTCGTCCGACAGGGCAACCATCTGCTCTTCGAAGGCATTGACCAGCTGCACCGTCTTGAGCATGCGTTTGACTTCGCGCTCATTCTTGCTTCCAAAAAGTTTCTTTAACAAAGGCGCAAACATATCGGCAGGTTCTTCCACACATAGGGATGGAGGGCGCACCGTGAGTGGCCCGAGCAGCCCTCACGGCCGCATGCGAACGCGCATTCTACCCGGAATCGTGGGTGAGGAAAGTGGCGTTATTCCCCGATGCTGGCATGGCGCTGTGAGAGGGCCTGTTTAAAATAAGGGCTTTTGCTGGAACTTCAACCCATCAAGCGCAGAAGTTACCTATTGATTTCACTCGCATTGCCCTGCTATCGCTTTGCCTGGGGCCGCACAGGCGCTTTCTGCTAAGATGGCGGCTCTGTTACTTAAGGTGTCTAAACATGGCGTTTCGCCCACTTACAGCCCGCGCGCCCAGCGTGTTGCTCCGCGAAGCCAAACCGTTGAAAGCCATCTTCGGCCACGCGCAACGCTTGGGCCATTTGCAACGCCTTGTAGAAAGCCAACTGCAACCTGCCGCCCGCGAACATTGTCATGTGGCGTCGTGGCGCGAAGGCAATTTACTGTTAATTGTCACCGACGGGCATTGGGCCACCCGCCTGCGCTACCAGCAAAAACGCTTGCAGCGGCAATTAATGGCATTTGAAGAGTTTGCCAGCCTGACCCGCATCCAGTTCAAGGTGCAGCCGCCCACCGTGCAGCAAGGTGCAGTGGGCCACACCATGGACCTGTCGCAGAACGCGGCCGAAACCATTCAAGCCACGGCCGACGGCATCAGCGATCCGGGCCTGCGCGCAGCGTTGGAGCGGTTGGCCGCCCACGCCAGGCCCAAGCCCTGAACCGCTACTTGCGTTTACTGCCGCCCAGCAACGAGCCCAACAACCCGCGCACCAACTGCCGTCCCATTTGATTGGCCGCCTGTTGCATGGCGGATTTGAGCGCCTTACCTGCTGTAGTCCCCAGGAACGCTCCGGCCTTGTCGGTAAAGCTCGGCTCTTCGGCGGCCGGTTTGGCCTCCTCGGTCGGGCCAAGCTCCTTGCGCGCCATCAGCACCTCATAGGCCGACTCACGGTCAATTGGCTTGTCGTAGCGCCCCAATAAAGGCGAACTGGCGATGATCGCAGCACGCTCGGCTTCGCTGAGCGGCCCGATCCGCGATTGCGGCGGCGCCACCAGCACGCGCTGGACCACTTCCGGCGTGCCCTTTTCCTGCAACGCCCCCACCAATGCCTCACCGGTGCCCAACTCAGTCAGTACCGACAAGGTATCGAACGCCGGGTTGGGGCGAAAACCGTCCGCCACCGCACGCAGGGATTTCTGCTCTTTGGTGGTGAACGCCCGCAAGCCATGCTGGATACGCAAGCCCAGTTGCGCCAATACCGTGTCAGGCAAATCCCCTGGGGATTGAGTGACAAAGTACACACCCACGCCCTTGGAACGGATCAAACGCACCACTTGTTCCAGGCGATCCTGCAATGCCTTGGGCGTATCGGCGAACAATAAATGCGCCTCGTCGAAAAACAGCGCCAGCAACGGTTTATCGGCATCGCCACGCTCCGGCAGTTGTTCGAACAACTCGGCCAACAGCCACAGCAGGAAGGTCGCATAGACCTTGGGCGCCTCGTGCACCAAGCGGCTCGCGTCCAGCAGGTGAATGCGCCCACGACCATCGCCGGCAGGCTGCAAGATATCTTCAAGCTGCAGGGCAGGCTCGCCAAACAAGGCTTCGGCGCCCTGCTGCTCCAGCACCGCCAAACGCCGCAACAGCGCCTGGCTGGAACCGGTGGTCATCAGCGCCGCGTCGTCGCCCAGCAGTTCCGGGTGATAACGCAAGTGGTTGAGCAAGGCCTTGAGGTCTTTGAGGTCCAGCAGCAACAGGCCTTCGCGGTCGGCCACCTTGAAAGTCGCATAGAGCGCCGATTGCTGGCTGTCAGTGAGTTCCAGCAGGCTGCCAAGCAGCAACGGCCCCATTTCGCTGATGGTGGTGCGAAGCGGATGACCGGACTGCCC
This sequence comes from Pseudomonas sp. B19125, assembly GCF_044218855.1. Classification (NCBI taxonomy): domain Bacteria; kingdom Pseudomonadati; phylum Pseudomonadota; class Gammaproteobacteria; order Pseudomonadales; family Pseudomonadaceae; genus Pseudomonas; species Pseudomonas sp. B19125. The sequence goes on along the minus strand of NZ_CP162589.1, from coordinate 1,740,381 downwards.
GTGGATATCCCACAGTGTTACCGGATACGCCTTCGCGCTGTAATTGAGGAAGGGCATGCCCGCAATGCGCTCGGCCACCTTGCCTTGAGGATTGGCCGCAGCGCCAAGGCCGCACAAGTCACCCTTGATATCAGCGGCAAACACGGCCACACCCGCATCGCTGAAGGCTTCCGCCAAGCGCTGCAACGTGACGGTTTTACCTGTGCCGGTCGCGCCGGCAATCAACCCGTGACGGTTGGCCAAGCGCATGGCCTGGGCGATGGGCTGGCCGTCCAGGCCGGCGCCGATAAGGAGTTGCGAGGAATCAGGCATTTCGTCACCTTTGGTTAATCTTTAGTGCCGTCAGGTCGATACAGACAGAGGTAAGACCCACAAAGTCTAAAAATAGGTCAGATAGTTCTCACAGGGACCACCGGAATTATCACAAGCAGTATCACACCTTTTTTGACGCTGTCATTTTGCGCATCCTACAAGGACGCGCTTCGGATATTAAGACCTTAGCGGACCCTACAAGCCATGAATAAAAACCTGCGCTTCAGCCACAAAATCCTGCTTGCAGCCTCCCTTATCGTCATCGCCGCTTTTGCACTGTTTACCCTCTACAACGACTACCTGCAACGCAACGCGATTCGCGACGACCTCAATAATTACCTGCATGAAATGGGCGATGTCACCGCCAGCAACATTCAAACCTGGCTCACCGGACGTATTGCCCTGGTCGAAAACGCTGCACAGAACATCGCGATCAACCCTGAACCCGCCGTAGTTGCTGGCCTGCTCGAGCAGAAAACCCTGACATCCTCGTTCATGGCCACCTACGTGGGCGACAGCAAAGGCGCCTTCACCATCCGCCCCGACACCAAGATGCCGGACGGTTTCGACCCACGGGTGCGCCCTTGGTACAAAGGCGCCCAAAGCAGTAACGGCTCAACCCTGACCGAACCTTACATCGACGCAGCGACCGGCCAGTTGATCATTTCCGTCGCTACCCCCAGCGCCAAGGCGGGGCAAAGCATCGGCGTGGTCGGCGGCGACCTGAGCCTGCAAACGCTGGTGGATAACATCGGCGCGCTGAACTTCGGCGGCATGGGCTACGCGTTCCTGGTCAGCGCTGACGGCAAAGTGCTGGTGCACCCGGACAAGAACCTGGTGATGAAGACGCTGGCCGACATGTACCCGAAAAACACCCCGAAGATCAGTGGTGATTTCAGCGAAGTCGAAGCCAATGGCAAAGACAACATCGTGACCTTCACCCCCATCAAAGGCCTGCCGTCGGTGAACTGGTACCTGGGTATTTCGGTGGATAAAGATAAATCCTTCGCCATGCTCAGCAAATTTCGCACCTCGGCCGTTATCGCCACGATCATTGCGGTTGTGATCATCATCGCGCTGCTCGGCATGCTGATCCGAGTGCTGCTGCAACCCCTGCACGTGATGACCCGCGCCATGCAGGACATCGCCGATGGCGAAGGTGACCTGACCCGCCGCCTGAACATCCAGAATCACGACGAGTTCGGCACGCTGGGTAATGCTTTCAATCGCTTCGTGGAGCGCATTCACACCTCGATTCGCGAAGTGTCCTCGGCCACCGAGCAGGTCAATGAAGTGGCCCTGCGAGTGGTCAGCGCTTCCAACTCGTCGATGGTCAACTCTGACGAGCAGGCCAACCGCACCAACAGCGTGGCCGCCGCCATCAACGAACTGGGCGCTGCTGCGCAAGAAATTGCACGTAACGCCGCGCAGGCTTCCCATCAGGCCAGCGATGCCCGGCACTTGGCCGAGGACGGCCAGCAAGTGGTCGAGCGTAATATCAAGGCAATGAACCAACTGTCCGAGATGATCAGCGCCTCCAGCAGCAATATCGAAGCGCTCAACAGCAAGACCGTGAACATCGGGCAGATTCTGGAAGTGATCACCAGCATCTCCCAGCAAACCAACCTGCTGGCGCTGAACGCCGCCATCGAAGCGGCACGTGCAGGTGAAGCTGGTCGCGGGTTTGCGGTGGTGGCCGATGAGGTGCGCAACCTGGCACATCGCACTCAGGAATCGGCGCAACAAGTGCAAAAGATGATTGAAGAGTTGCAGGTCGGCGCCCGGGATTCGGTCAGCACCATGAGTGAAAGCCAACGCCATAGCCTGGAGAGCGTCGAGATCGCCAACCTGGCCGGCGAGCGTCTCAACAGCGTGACCCAACGCATTGGCGAGATCGACGGGATGAACCAGTCCGTGGCCACCGCCACCGAGGAACAGACTTCGGTGGTGGAGTCGATCAACATGGACATCACCGAGATCAACACCCTCAACCAGGAAGGTGTGGAAAACCTGCAATCAACCCTGCGCGCCTGTACCGACCTGGAACAACAGGCCGCACGCTTGAAACAGCTGGTGGGCAGCTTCCGGATCTGATCCCTGCGCCCGCCGAGCGTTAAGGCGGCGGACCGCTAGGCTTGCTCGGGATCGGTTTTAGTGTGTTCCTGCCGCCACAGCTCGGCGGCACCGGGAAACTCGGTGCCGTCCTCCGCGTCCAGGTCATCCGGGTCAAAACGGCTCAAACACCCTTCGCCCAGCGTCGCTGGGGCCTTGGAGGTGGCTTTATCGAGTGGATCGCTCATCGCTTAATCCTTCATGGCGGACAAAAAAAGGGCCTGGGACGATTTAACGCCCAGGCCCTTTTTTCTTCAACTTAAACGCGGCTGTCAGAACACCACAGTCTTGTTGCCGTGTACCAGCACGCGATCTTCCAAGTGGTAACGCAGGCCACGGGCCAGCACCATCTTCTCGACGTCACGGCCGAAACGCACCATGTCTTCAATGCTGTCGCTGTGGCTGACGCGCACTACGTCCTGCTCGATGATCGGGCCGGCGTCGAGCTCCTCGGTGACATAGTGGCACGTTGCGCCAATCAACTTCACACCGCGCAGGGAGGCCTGGTGATACGGCTTGGCACCCACAAACGATGGCAGGAAGCTGTGGTGAATGTTGATCACTCGACCGGCATATTCGCTGCACAGTTCCGGCGGCAGGATTTGCATGTAACGCGCCAGCACGACTACATCGGCTTCGTGCTGCTTGACCAGGCGGGAGACTTCGGCGAATGCCGGTTCCTTGTCCTGTGGGTTGACCGGCACGTGGTAGTACGGGATGCCATGCCATTCGACCATGCTGCGCAGGTCATCATGGTTGGAAATTACACAGGCGATCTCACAGTCCAGCTCATCGCTGTGCCAACGGTGCAGCAAGTCGGCCAGGCAGTGGGATTCACGGCTGGCCATCAGCACGACACGTTTTTTCTGCTCGGTGTCGGTGATATGCCAGGTCATCGAAAACTCTTCAGCGATCGGCGCAAACGCCTCGCGAAACGCTTCGAGGCCGAAGGGCAGCGTGTCGGCACGTATCTCATGACGCATGAAAAACCAACCACTGAGATCGTCCGAGTGATGGCTCGCCTCGGTGATCCAGCCGTTGTGGGAGGCCAGAAAGTTACTGACTTTGGCAACGATACCAACCCGGTCCGGGCAAGCAATCACCAGCCGAAAAGTGCGCATTAGGGGGAAACTCCAGAACTTCGCAAAGGCCGCCATTCTAGCGATTACGCAGAAAAACTGCAGTACTCCTTGCACCTTATTCTGTCGCCCGGTCCTGGCGACACCCCTTAATAGCGTAAGGTTTTACCGCCGCTATATGAACGCCCTTCCGAGGCTCAGACAGTTATGCAAAATAAACAGAATTATTTTTACACCTACCACCTATTAATTAACTCGATTGCATAGCATTGCCACAAACATTCAACGTAATTCACATAAATGCCTTCTTAAATGTTTACTTGGGGAAATTGCCTGACTATTATTAGGCCACTCACTGTCAATCAGCGCTCTACATAAGGTAGTCCACATGTCCCTGATCAACGAATACCGCGCCACCGAAGAAGCTATCAAAGAACTGCAAGCCCGTTTGAAGAACCTGTCACAAGACGACAAGCTGCAAACCGAGCTGGAATTCGAAGGCAAACTGCGCACCCTGATGGGTGAGTACTCCAAATCCCTGCGTGACATCATCGCGCTGCTGGATCCGGAATCCAAAGTTAAAGCACCACGTGGCGCTGTGAAAACTACCGGCACCAAGCGTGCTCGCAAGGTCAAGCAGTACAAAAACCCGCACAACGGCGAAGTGATTGAAACCAAAGGTGGCAACCACAAGACTCTGAAAGAGTGGAAAGCCAAGTGGGGCGGCGACGTGGTAGAAGGTTGGGCTACCCTGCTGGGCTAAGCCTGATCGGGCTTCTGCCTGATATGCAACACAATAAAAACGCCAGCTTGCTGGCGTTTTTTATTGTCCGAATATTTTGCAAGTGCCTGACTACAAGCCCAGGCGAGCGGCTAAAGAGTCGGCATACTCTTGCCATTCATCGAGCACCTGGCGCTGAAACGCTGTAGCACTAACAGCCAACTCCTCACGTGCCTGCTTAAATGCCAACAGGGTATTGGGTGCGCCCCACTCCGGGCTCGACAAACGTTGCTGACAGAAAAGTTTCCAGCGTTGTTGCTCATCGTTGTCCAAGGTGTCAGGAAAGTTACGCGCACGGTAACGGAATAATAATTCCGGCAATCGATGATCATCGAAAGGCCACTGCTGACGTGCCAACTGTGACGGTTCAGCCACACGGACTTGTTCGCATAACCGTCGGTCGCGGTCACCGATAAAACCGTCATAGAGCTGCTGCTCCGGGTCTGTGCTCGGTGCAAAGTCTTCCTCGGCATAAATGGCTGCCAACTTGTCGCGCCAAACTTCCTGTGCGTCAGTTAGTCGCAGCGCCCGCGCCTGGCACACGTCCATATCGAAGTTCAGGCGTTCGCGATCCTGTGCGCGCAGCACATTCAATGGCGCGACCACCGGGCAGCGGTTGATATGCAACAACTTGAGCGGCACTGGCAACTCACCTTGCGCCAACTCATCACGGCGCGTGTAAAGCCGCTGGCGTAAGGTTTCGGCGTCCAGGTCGAGCAAACCCTGCGGGTCGAGACCAAGGTCACAGACAATCAACGCATTGCGATTGCGCGGGTGCCAGGCCAGGGGCAGTACCACACCCAGGTAATGACGCTCGGCGGAGAAACGCCCGGAAATATGCACCATGGGCTGCAACAGGCGGATCTGATCCATCACCCGCTGCTTGCTGCGCAGTTGAAACAGCCAGTCATACAACTTTGGCTGCTTGTCGCGGATCAGCCGCGCCAGGGCTATGGTGGCTCGCACGTCCGACAGGGCATCGTGAGCATGGCCATGGTCGATGCCATTGGCTTGGGTCAAACGCTCCAGCTTGAGGGTGACACGCCCGTCCTGCTGCGGCCACTCAATGCCTTCGGGGCGCAGTGCGTAAGCCGTACGAACCACATCGATCAAGTCCCAACGACTATTGCCCCCCTGCCACTCACGGGCATACGGGTCAAAAAAGTTGCGGTACAGGCTGTAGCGCGTCATTTCATCGTCAAAGCGCAACGTGTTGTAACCGGCACCACAGGTTCCAGGCACGGCCAGCTCGGCGTGCACGCGGGTCATGAAGTCGGCTTCGGCCAGGCCTTTTTCCGCCAGAATGCCAGGGGTGATACCGGTTATGGCGCAGGCAGCCGGGTGCGGCAGGATATCGTCGCTTGGCTGGCAATAAAGGTTGACCGGCGGGCCGACCTCGTTGAGCTCGAGGTCGGTACGAATACCGGCAACCTGCAACGGGCGATCGCTGCGGGGGTTGATGCCGGTAGTTTCATAGTCGTACCAGAAAATGGTAGTCACGGGCTGTTCCTGTGCTGAAGATCGACAAAGTCTAGGCGCTGCAAGGCACTCGGGGCCAGCGATAGATTACTGTACAAACATCCAGCAAAACCTTGAAAGGTTGCTTCCACCGTCGACACTGCTAGCATCCGTGTCTTCAAGCCGCCCGCACTGCCAAGGATCGCGATGCCATCAGTTCCATTGGATACCCACTACCCGATCGAGACCCCCGAGGGCATAGACTTGCCCTTGCGCCCGGCCGGCCTGATGCCACGCGCACTGGCTTTTGCTTTCGACCTGGGACTGCGCGGCCTGATCATGGGTATCCTGCTCGTGCCGCTGGCGTTGCTTGGCAATATCGGTATTGGCTTGGGCTCGCTGCTGCTGTTCCTGATTAGTTGGTGGTACATGGTGCTGTTCGAAGTCCTTAACCAGGGCTGCTCTCCGGGCAAGCAGGTCATGGGCTTGCGCGTCATTCAGGACGACGGCACACCCATTGGCTGGCCAGCTTCACTCATCCGCAACCTGCTGCGCTTTGTCGACATGCTGCCTTTGGGCTACTTCCTCGGCGCCATCAGTTGCCTGCAACACCCTCACTTCAAACGGCTCGGCGACCTCGCTGCGGGCACCCTGGTGGTCTACCGCGAACAGCCACTGGCGCGCCCCAAGGTGCCTCAAGCCGCCGCCCTGCGCCTGCCCTTCACGCTGGAGCTGAGCGAACAACGCGCCATACTGGGTTTCGCTGAACGCCAAAGTGAGTTGTCCGCCGATCGGGTGCACGAACTGGCGTCCATCCTGGCAACGCCGTTACACGTATCGCCGGCTCGCGCGGTAGAACAACTCAATGGCGTGGCGCGCGGCTTAGTGGGGCCAGCATGAAGCAGAGCCTGTTCGAGAGCCGCCATCAGCCGCAGTGGCAAGCCTTCACCGCACAACTCATACAGTTGGAGCAAGGCAAGGCCAAGGCCAGCGATATGTCTGACTTCCCCCACCATTATCGACGCCTGTGCCAGCACCTCGCCCTGGCCCAGGAGCGTGGCTACAGCAGCTATCTGATAGATCCCCTGCAACAACTGGCGCTGCGGGGCCACCAGCAGTTGTATCGCCACCGCAGCCAATTGGGCGCGAATGTACTGGGTTTCATCCTGGCGGGCTTCCCGCGCCTGGTGCGCGAACAATGGCGTTTCGTGTTAATCGCCGGCGTGCTGTTCTTCGGCAGCCTGGTGGGCGTTGCGTTGCTGGTCTACCTGTTTCCAGACCTTATCTACAGCATCGTGAGCCCCGCGCAGGTCGCCGAAATGCACAGCATGTATGACCCGGATGCTGGCCACCTGGGGCGTGCTGCCGACCGCGCGTCCAGTGAGGACTGGATGATGTTTGGCTACTACGTGATGCACAACATCGGGATTGCCTTCCAGACCTTTGCCGCCGGTTTGCTGTTCGGCCTGGGCAGCGTGTTCTTTCTGATTTTCAATGGCCTGATCATCGGCGCCATCTCCGGCCACCTCACCGAGATCGGCTATGGCCAGACCTTCTGGTCGTTTGTCATCGGCCACGGTGCTTTCGAACTCACGGCCATCGCCCTGGCCGGGGCGGCAGGCTTGCAATTGGGCTGGGCGGTGATTGCTCCCGGGCACCTGACTCGCGGCGAATCCCTGCGGCTGGCGGCACGCACAAGCGTGCGGATGCTTTGCGGCGTCATGCTATTGCTGCTGATCGCGGCGTTTATTGAAGCCTATTGGTCTTCCTCCACCACGATCACGCCCTGGATCAAATACTCAACGGGCGCCGGGCTGTGGCTGCTGGTTGCCGCCTACCTCACGCTTGCTGGACGTACTAACCATGCGCCTGAGTGAGGCCAGCGTGGTAATTCGGCCCCGCACCTCCTGGGAAGCCATGGACCTGGGCGTACTGATGGCCCAGGAACATCGACTGCTGTTAATGAGCAGTTGGGCAATGGTGACGTTGCCGATATTCATTTTGCTGACCGTGCTGCTGTGGCGATACCCGTCCATGGCCATGTTTGTGTTCTGGTGGTTAAAACCGGCCTTTGACCGCTTGCCACTGTACATCCTCTCCAAGGCCTTGTTTGGCGAGACACCCAGCCTCAAGCAGGCTGTGCGCCAGTGGCCGCGCCTGCTCAAAGGCCAACTGCTGGCCAGCCTGACCTGGAGGCGACTGAGCCTGAGCCGCAGCTTTGTGATGCCGGTGAGCCAGCTTGAAGGCCTGGATGGCAATGCCCGTCAAATACGCCTGGGGGTGCTGCTGCAACGCAACGCCGGCGCCGCACGCTGGCTGACCACCCTTGGCGTGCATATGGAAATCGGCCTGTGGTTCGGTTGCATGGCACTGTTTTACCTGTTCATCCCGCAGCAACTGGAACTCGATTGGGACTGGCAACGGCTGGCACTGGCAAGCGGCTCGGAAGGGTTGTGGCTGGAGCATTTGAGTAACGCCTTCTACGCACTGATTCTGGTGTTCTGGGAGCCCATTTATGTCGCTTGCGGCTTCAGCCTGTACCTCAACCGCCGCACCGTGCTGGAAGCCTGGGACCTTGAACTGGTGTTCCGCCGGTTACGCCAACGCCTGAGCAGCGTCGCAACGTTGCTGCTGGTGGCTGGGCTGATGCTCGTGCCATTCAGCCGCCCCGTCATGGCGGACGAGCCCGGACCGGCCAAACAAGTCACCACCCAGGCCGCCAGCCAATCGATCAAGGCGCTGCTGGACAGCCCCCCGTTCAAGCACCCGGAAACCGTCACTCGCTACCGTTTTGGCGACGAAAAAAACGCCGCGCAACACAAGGTAAAGGGTGACGGTAAACTTCCGGCCTGGCTTCAGGCGCTACTGGACAGATTCAACAGCAATACCTTCAAAAACGCCGCCCTCGGCCTGGAGGTACTGCTCTGGGGCCTGCTGGCGACTGGCCTCGCGCTAGTTGTCTGGCGCTATCGGGAGTGGCTGCACACCTTCGTCAGTCGACGCGGGCCAGCCAAAGCCAAAACCGCCAAAGCGGCCCCTGCACAATTGTTCGGCCTGGCGTTGGGCAGCGAGACCTTGCCTGACGACATTGCCAGCACCGCCGAACAGCTGTGGTCCACCCACCCCAGGGAAGCTCTCGGCCTGCTGTATCGCGGCCTGCTCAACCGACTGCTGCACGACTTCAACCTGCCCCTGAAAAGCGCCGATACCGAAGGCCAGGTCCTGGAGCGCATCCACCAACTGCAACAGCCACAACTGCTGGCCTTCAGTGATGCACTGACACACCACTGGCAAAACCTCGCCTATGGCCACCGCCTGCCGCCGGCTTTGGTACAACAGCAACTGTGCCGCGATTGGCGCGCCCTGTTCAGTACGGGAGCCGCCCAATGAACCGCCCCATGCTGTGGGTCGGCCTGCTGCTGGCCTGTGTGCTTGGAGCAGGTGGGCTTTATGTTTGGCACAAGGCGATCCCCTACGACGAAATAGTCGATCGCGGCCCATCGCCACAAGCCATCGCCAACCCCTACCTGGCGGCTGAATACTTCCTGCGCCAGCAGGGCCTGGCCGTGGAACACGCCAACAGCCTTGAGCACCTGGCCGACCAGCCAGCCAAGGGGCATAGCCTGGTATTGCTGGGCGAGCGCAGCAACATGACCCCGCGCCAGGCTGAGCAACTGCTGGACTGGGCAAAATCCGGTGGCCATTTGCTGCTGGTTGCCGAAGCGCTTTGGGATGAGGAAACCGGTAAAAGCGGCGACCTGCTGCTGGATCAGCTGGGCTTCCACCAGACACTCAGCGAGGGCCTTGACGAGCCTGCTTCCCCACGCAAAAAGAAAGTACCGGACCTGACCAAGCTCTACGTCGACAATGAGACCGCCCCGACCTATTTCAGCTTCGATACCGACTTCAACCTCACCGACCCCAGACACCTGGCGCAGTTCTCCGCCAACAGCGGCAAGTCCAGCCATTTGATGCAACGCAACTTCGGTCAAGGCACCGTAACGGTTGTAACCGACAGCGACTTGTGGAAAACCCCAGGCATCGGCAAACACGATAACGCCTGGCTGTTGTGGTATCTCAACCGGGGGACGGATGTAACACTGCTGTTCAACAGCGACGTAGACGATCTGCTCACCCTGCTAATGCGCAACTTCCCCCAGGCGTTAGTGGCGCTCTGCGCACTGATTGCCCTGGCACTCTGGCACGCCGGCATGCGCCAGGGGCCGACCCAGGCGCCCGCGCCAAAGGCACGTCGCCAGTTACAGGAACATTTGAAGGCCAGTGCCGACTTCCTGCTGCGCCGCAGTGGCCAAGGCACGCTGCTGCACGCCTTGCAGCGTGATATCCAGCGGGCTGCACGACGACGCCACCCAGGCTTTGAACACCTCGACAGCGACGAACAATGGCAGGTCCTCGAACGCCTGACGCGCCAACCCTCCCACGTCATCCGCCAGGCCCTCGACCCACTCCCGGCAAAACGGCTCACCAGCGCCGATTTCAGCCGTCAGGTGGCGAGCCTGCAAACCCTCAGGAATGCCCTATGAGCGAATTTCCATCAGCCACCGCCCCGACTGCCGAAAGCCTTCAAAAGGCCAGCCAGCAGGCACAGGCTCTGCGTGTTGAACTGCGTAAGGCGGTGATTGGCCAGGACCAGGTGATCGACGACGTGCTGACCGCATTGATCGCAGGTGGCCACATACTGCTCGAAGGTGTACCGGGCCTAGGCAAAACCCTGTTGGTTCGCGCGTTGGCACGCTGTTTTGGTGGCAACTTTGCACGTATTCAGTTCACCCCGGACCTGATGCCCAGCGATGTCACCGGCCACGCGGTGTACGACCTGCACAGTGAGCAGTTCAAGCTGCGCAAGGGGCCGCTGTTCACCCACCTGTTGCTGGCCGATGAAATCAATCGCGCCCCCGCCAAGACCCAGGCCGCCCTGCTTGAGGCCATGCAGGAACGCCAAGTCACCCTCGAGGGCGAAGCGCTGCCCATTGGCCAACCGTTCATGGTGCTCGCGACCCAGAACCCCATCGAACAGGAAGGCACGTACCCCCTGCCCGAGGCCGAGCTGGACCGGTTCATGCTCAAAGTACGCATGGACTACCCCGATGCGCAGCAGGAGCTGGAGATGGTCCGCGAAGTCACCCGCTCCTCCAGGGCCGACATGCTGGATGTGCAGCCATTGCGCACGGTGCTGCAGGCAGAGGACGTGTTGCAGTTGCAGCAAATTGCCAGCGAACTGCCGCTGGATGAGCAAGTACTCGACTACGCCGTGCGCCTGGCCCGCGCCACTCGCAGTTGGCCGGGGCTGACCATCGGTGCAGGCCCGCGTGCCTCCATCGCCCTGGTTCGCGGCGCCCGCGCCCGGGCCTTGCTACGCGGCGGCGAGTTTGTTACCCCGGACGATATCAAGGGCTGCGCCTTGGCGGTGCTGCGCCATCGCGTGCGTATTGCCCCCGAATTGGACATTGACGGGCTGGAAGTGGATCAGGTGCTCAAGCAACTGCTGGACCAGATTTCGGCACCTCGGCAATGACCCGACCATGAAGCCAACTCGTCTGCTGCTGATCTGGCTCGGCGTCCTCTCGGGTTTGAACATCCTCTTGGGCGCGGCTACGGCGCTCCAGCTCAAAGTGCCCGACACGCTGCATTCAGTGGCGTGGGGCCTGCTGCTGGCGCTGTTTCTATTGGCACTGCTGGACGCCCTGCGCCTGCGGCGCCTTCCCTGCCCACGGGTGCAACGGCAGATGCCCGGCAGCCTGGCCCTGGGCCGCTGGGGTGAGGTACGCCTGACCCTTGAACATGACTACCCGCAGCCGCTGACCGTGCAAGTATTTGACCACGCACCTGACGGCCTGAGCGTGGAGAATATGCCGCAGTCCATCGAGCTTCTCCCGGGCCAGCGAAGCGAACTGGGCTATCGAGTGCGGCCCTTGCGGCGCGGCCACTTCAGTTTCAGTCGCAGTGAGATTCACCTGCCCAGCCCTTTCGGGTTGTGGTCTGCGAGGCGTTTTGTTGCAGCCCGGGATACAACGCGGGTCTACCCTGACTTTGCCCGTTTGTACGGCGCACAACTGCTGGGCGTGGACAGTTGGTTGAGCCAATTAGGGGTTCGCCAGCACCCACGACGCGGGTTGGGGCTGGAGTTTCATCAGTTGCGCGAGTTTCGCGAAGGCGACAGCCTGCGACAGATCGACTGGAAGGCCACCGCGCGCCAGCGCACGCCCATCGCCCGGGAATATCAGGACGAACGCGACCAGCAGATAGTGCTCATGCTCGATTGCGGCCGACGCATGCGCAGCCAGGACGCGGAGCTCGCTCACTTCGACCACGCCCTCAATGCCTGCCTTTTACTCAGTTACGTCGCCTTGCGCCAAGGCGATGCGGTGGGTCTGTGCACCTTTGCCTGTGACCAGCCACGCTACCTGGCACCCGTCAAAGGCAGCGGCCAACTGAACGTATTACTCAATGCCGTTTACGACCTCGACACCACCCGACGCACTGCCGATTATGCAGCCGCCGCCAGCCAATTACTGGCCCGACAGAAACGTCGGGCATTAGTGATCGTGGTGACCAATCTTCGCGATGAAGATGATGAGGAGTTACTCGCAGCCGTTAAGCGCATCAGCCGGCAACATCGGGTGCTGGTCGCCAGCCTGCGCGAAGACACACTCGACCAACTGCGCCAGGCCCCGGTTCAAACCTTGCCTGAAGCGCTGGCCTACTGCGGGACTGTCGACTATCTCAACAAGAGAAACGATCTGCATGAGCGCTTGAGTGCCCACGGTTTGTCGGTGCTGGATACGCCACCTTCGGGGCTGGGGGCTGCACTGGTGACGCGCTATCTGGGCTGGAAAAAGGCCGGTGTTTTATGACTCAAGCACACGACCACAAGCTCGGCTAACCACGTCCGAGCCGGGTCGACAGCGCGCAACGTCTAGGCGGAAGCCTGCAGAGGATCAAAGGTGAAGTAATGATACAAGGCACTTATCAAGTGCCCGTATGCCTCAGGCGCTTCGACCACGCGAAACCCTGAGTCATAGTGCTGCGGGTTAACATCTTCGTGGCTCCACAAGCACATCGCTGTGAGGTCAATTGCCTGGAAATCACCGTCTGCCAGAGGGATTTTCAAACGCAGTTCAAACGCCACGTCAACCATCATGGGTAATTGGCTGATCAACATCAGCCCATCTTCGGACACGTTCCCCAAGTAGCCAATAGGCTTATCCGTCAGCCGGTTGAACACTTTCAAGAAACCAGACAGCTGATGCCGCTCAATCCTTCGGTCGGTAAACATGATGAAATCGCCATCCATTGGCCAGATCAGTGGCCGCGCCAGTTATTCGGAACGAACACTGAATGTTCGCTCTCCCTGGAAATTGGTGCGAATCCAGCGTGCGCTTGATCGCCTTACAACTGCCAATCCCAAGCAATCCATCCGATTGAACATAAACTTGTACAAACAGACATTCAAAGAATAGCTTAAGACTGGCGACGGGCCAGCTATGGAATGACAAATATCATCAAAGTGATGCGGGCCGTGGCTGCGCGACACTCGCGCCGGAGTAATGGCCCAGTTGCTGCAGGGTGTCGAGCCGAGCACGGGCACGATAGGCGTACTCGCTGGACGGGTACTGATTGATGATGAACTGGTAGGTTTGCACCGCATCGACGAACAGCTTCTGGCGCTCCAGGCATTGCCCGCGCAGCATCGAAACTTCCGGTTGCACATACCGACGGGTACGGCTCTCGCGGTCTACCTGGGACAACTCCAGGGTGACACGCTCGCAGTCACCCACCCCATAGGCGCGGTAAGCGTTGTTCAAATGATGGTCCATCGACCAGCGGGTACAGCCGACAACACTGACGGCCAGGGCAGCAATGAGCAAAATTCGCATGGGGGTTCTCCTGTCTTGAGCAGTGTATCGACCCCGCGTCGAAAATCTTCAAGGATGTTCATCTATTCAATTGGAGCGAAAACAAGCGAATCTTCGATAAGTAGTGCAAACGAACAATGACTACAACCAAAGAGCATAGTAGCCTTCCCCAGCGCTTGAACTCAGGAGTCTGTGCATGTCCGTCCGTCGTACCAAAATCGTCGCCACCCTTGGCCCGGCCAGTAACTCGCCGGAAGTCCTCGAACAGCTGATTCTGGCTGGTTTGGACGTTGCCCGTCTGAACTTCTCCCACGGCACCCCGGACGAGCACAAGGCTCGCGCCAAGCTGGTGCGTGACCTGGCCGCCAAGCACGGCCGCTTTGTGGCACTGCTGGGTGACCTGCAAGGCCCGAAAATTCGTATCGCCAAATTCGCCAACAAGCGCATTGAGCTGAAGATCGGTGACAAGTTCACCTTCTCCACCAGCCATTCGCTGACCGAAGGCAACCAGGAAGTCGTCGGTATCGACTACCCGGATCTGGTCAAGGACTGTGGCGTCGGCGACGAACTGCTGCTGGACGACGGCCGCGTGGTGATGCGCGTCGACACGGCCACCTCGACGGAGCTGAACTGCACCGTGATCATCGGTGGCCCGTTGTCCGATCACAAAGGCATCAACCGTCGCGGCGGTGGCCTGACGGCGCCGGCCCTGACTGAGAAAGACAAGGCCGACATCAAGCTCGCCGCCGAAATGGAAGTGGACTACCTCGCCGTGTCCTTCCCACGCGACGCTGCCGACATGGAATATGCCCGTAAGCTGCGCGACGAAGCCGGCGGTACTGCCTGGCTGGTGGCGAAGATCGAACGTGCCGAAGCCGTGGCCGATGACGAAACCCTCGATGCCCTGATCAATGCATCCGACGCTGTGATGGTTGCCCGTGGCGACCTGGGCGTGGAAATCGGTGACGCCGAGCTGATCGGTATCCAGAAGAAGATCATCCTGCACGCACGCCGTCACAACAAGGCCGTGATCGTAGCGACCCAGATGATGGAGTCGATGATCCAGAACCCGATGCCAACCCGTGCCGAAGTGTCCGACGTGGCCAACGCCGTGCTCGACTACACCGACGCCGTGATGCTCTCGGCTGAAAGTGCTGCCGGCCCTTACCCGCTGGAAGCCGTACAGGCCATGGCGCGTATCTGCGTCGGTGCCGAAAAGCACCCGACCAGCAAGACCTCCAGCCACCGCATCGGCAAAGTGTTCGAAAGCTGCGACCAGAGCATCGCCCTGGCTGCCATGTACACCGCCAACCACTTCCCGGGCGTCAAGGCGATCATTGCCCTGACCGAAAGTGGCTACACCCCGCTGATCATGTCGCGTATCCGTTCGTCGGTACCGATCTACGCGTTCACCCCACACCGCGAAGCCCAGGCCCGTGCGGCATTGTTCCGTGGCGTGTACACCATTCCGTTCGATCCAGCTTCGTTGGCCCCTAACGAAGTGAGCCAGAAGGCAATCGACGAACTGGTCAAGCGTGGCGTCGTAGAGAAAGGTGACTGGGTCATCCTGACCAAGGGCGACAGCTACCACACCACCGGTGGCACCAATGGCATGAAGATCCTGCACGTGGGCGACCCGCAGTTCTGAGTGACACGCTGAAAAACAAAAGCCCCGCCATGTGAATGGCGGGTTTTTTTGTATTTAAAGGCCTGGGAACCTGTTGAATCAAAGGGCCTCATCGCAGGCAAGCCAGCTCCCACATTGGAATGCGGTCAACTGTGGGAGCTGGCTTGCCTGCGATGGCGTCATCAACGCCGGGCAATAAACCCCGACAACGCCGCAATCGCCTCCGGTGACTTCAAACACTGCACAAACAACGCCCCCTCGACCTCAATCACCTGCCGCAACTGTTCACGGTCGACACTTTTCATCAACTGTTTGCTGACCTGCACTGCTCCCGGCGCCAGGGTTTCAAAGCGCTGCGCAACTTCCCGCGCCTTGACCAGCGCCGCTTCACCGCTACCCATCGCCTCAGTAGCAATGCCCCACGCCGCCGCCTGCTCGCCGGTAAAGCCTTCGCCCAACAGCAACAGTTCAGCCGCTTTAGCATGCCCCAGCAGCCGAGGCAGGATCAGGCTGGAGCCAAACTCCGGGCACAGCCCCAGGTTGACGAAAGGCATGCGCAAGCGCGCATCGCGACTGATATAGACGAGATCGCAATGCAGCAACAGGGTCGTACCGATGCCGACCGCCGCACCCGCCACCGCCGCGATCACCGGCTTGCGGCAGTTGAGCAGGCTTTTCATGAAGTGAAACGGCGGGCTGTCCAGATCACTGGGCGGCTGTTCGAGGAAGTCGGCTATGTCGTTGCCGGCGGTAAAACACTCATTGCTGCCCTGGATCAGCACCGCACGGATACCTGAGTCCGCATCAGCCTGCTCCAACGCCTTGGCCAGTTGGGTGTACATGGCGCGGGTCAGGGCGTTTTTCTTGTCGGGGCGATTGAGCTGCAGGGTCAGCAGCCCGCCTTCGCGTTGCAGCAGGATGGCGTCGGTCATGGCGAATCTCGCGGCTGGAAAAGTCAGCGCTCAACCACGCGGCAGGAACATATCAGCCAGCAGTTGATTGCGCGGCAAGCCCGCCAGGAACAGGCGTTTGGAAAACGCTTCGACATTGGCGGGGTGCCCGCAGAGTAAGGCCAGAGTTTGCCGCGAAACAAGCCGCAGTTGCGCCAATGCCTGGGCCGACTCAGCCGCCGTCCACAGCTCCACAGTCAGGTTCGCGTGCAGCGCGGCCAATTGCGCCAAGGGTTCGGCCAGATAATGCCCATCGGCATCATGGGCCAGGTGAATCAGGCGAATGGCGCCTTGGTGATCCTGGCGCAGTGCCTCGCGCAGCACGCCCCATAACGGCCCAAGCCCCGTGCCGGATGCCAGCAGCCACAGCGGCCGCGATTGCCAGTCAGGATCGTATTGCAGTGCCCCGCCACGTAATTCGCCGAGGCGCAGGCTGTCGCCCACCTGTAATTGCCGAGCAATATCGCTGAATTCGCCGGGCAGGCGGCAATCGAGGTGAAACTCCAAAAACGGGTCTTCCTGCGGCAAGCTGGCCAACGAATACGGGCGCGCCACCTGCCCCGCCCACAGCACCAGATGTTGCCCGGCCCGATAACGCAAGCCACGTTCGGGTTGCAGGCGCAGGCGCAGTACCTCGGGGCTCAACCAGTCGACGCCCACCACTTGCGCGGGCAAACCATCGTGCAGTGGGTCAAATGCTTCAACCTGTAAATCTGCGACAACTTCACACTGGCAAGCCAAACGCCAACCGTCCTGGCGCTGCGCCGGGCTCAGGGCATCGGGTTGCTTATCATCGACCTCACCCCGGCAACGCACCAGGCACGCATGGCAACTGCCCGCCCGGCAACTGTAGGGCACAGCCACACCCGCCAGATTCAAGGCATCCAGCAGGTTGCTGCCGGTGGCTACCGACCAGTGGCGTTCGCCGACGTGCAGTTCAGGCATATAAAGGCTCAATCAGAAGGGACCGGCACAGGGAATCATGCCTGCGACAGTTTGACCATAGTCGGGTGTATCGGCCACCGCGTCGGGTTATACTGCCGCGCCTTTTTAGCGTCGCGCCTTGCACCACTGTGGCGTGCCTTGGAAAGGTGGTTTCAGCCGACCGATGCAACACTGAAGCCACCTTTATTGAATGTTCCCTTATAGAGGAGCGCGACTCATGACCGTGATCAAGCAAGACGACCTGATTCAGAGCGTTGCCGACGCCCTGCAATTCATTTCCTACTACCACCCCGTTGACTTCATCCAGGCCATGCACGAAGCCTACCTGCGTGAAGAATCGCCGGCAGCCCGTGACTCCATCGCCCAGATCCTGATCAACTCGCGCATGTGCGCCACCGGCCATCGCCCGATCTGCCAGGACACCGGTATTGTTACCGTGTTCGTGCGCGTGGGCATGGACGTGCGTTGGGACGGCGCCACCATGGGCCTGGACGACATGATCAACGAAGGCGTGCGTCGCGCCTACAACCTGCCGGAGAACGTCCTGCGTGCTTCCATCCTGGCCGACCCGGCCGGTGCGCGTAAAAACACCAAGGACAACACTCCGGCCGTAATCCACTACTCCATCGTCCCGGGTAACACCGTGGAAGTGGACGTGGCAGCCAAGGGCGGCGGTTCCGAGAACAAGTCGAAAATGGCCATGCTCAACCCGTCCGACTCGATCGTCGACTGGGTGCTCAAGACCGTTCCGACCATGGGCGCCGGCTGGTGCCCACCGGGCATGCTCGGCATCGGCATCGGCGGCACCGCCGAGAAAGCTGCGGTAATGGCCAAGGAAGTGTTGATGGAGTCCATCGACATTCACGAGCTGAAAAAGCGCGGCCCGCAGAACCGTATCGAAGAGATGCGCCTGGAGTTGTTCGAGAAGGTCAACCAACTGGGCATCGGCGCCCAGGGCCTGGGTGGCCTGACCACCGTGCTCGACGTGAAAATCATGGACTACCCGACCCACGCAGCCTCGCTGCCGGTGTGCATGATCCCCAACTGCGCCGCCACCCGTCATGCACACTTTGTGCTCGATGGTTCAGGCCCGGCATCGCTGGAAGCACCACCGCTGGACGCCTACCCGGAAATCGTCTGGGAAGCCGGCCCGTCGGCCCGCCGCGTCAACCTCGACACCCTGACCCCGGAAGAAGTACAAAGCTGGAAGCCGGGCGAAACCGTGTTGCTCAACGGCAAGATGCTCACCGGCCGCGACGCAGCTCACAAGCGTATGGTCGAGATGCTCAACAAGGGCGAAACCCTGCCGGTGGACCTCAAGGGTCGCTTCATCTACTACGTCGGCCCGGTTGATCCGGTGCGCGAAGAAGTGGTTGGCCCGGCTGGCCCGACCACGGCCACGCGGATGGACAAGTTCACCCGTCAGATCCTCGAGCAAACCGGCCTGTTGGGCATGATCGGCAAATCCGAGCGCGGCCCGACTGCGATCGAAGCGATCAAGGACCACAAGGCCGTGTACCTGATGGCCGTGGGCGGCGCTGCTTACCTGGTGGCGCAAGCCATCAAGAAGTCGCGCGTTGTCGCATTTGCCGAACTGGGCATGGAAGCGATCTACGAGTTCGACGTCAAAGACATGCCGGTCACCGTTGCGGTGGACAGCAAGGGCGAATCCGTACACATCACCGGTCCTGCCATCTGGCAGAAGAAGATCAGTGAAAGCCTGGCGGTCGAAGTGCAGTAAGCACTTCCCCGCAAGGAAAAAGGCGACTGCGGCCCCACGGCCCAGTCGCCTTTTTTATGGCGAACTCGGTCATGTGGGAGCTGGCTTGCCTGCTCCCACAGAAATTCCACGTGCCACAAGTTTGCGGCGGCTCATGCTATGGTGCTTGCCCCTTACCGCGCCTGTTCATCACCGTATGATCGTGATCCCTCGCCCCCTGCGACTGACTTTCTACTCGCTGTTGATCATCGCCGGCGCCGTGCTGGCCGCCGCCTTGGCCACCCGCCATGCCGAACGCCAGGCCTTGGTGGATGACGCCGCTCGCGCCAATCAACAACTGGCGCTCTATGCCAACTCACTGCATACCCTGATTGAACGTTACCGTGCCCTGCCCGCCGTACTGGCGCTGGATTCGGAAATGATCAGCGCCCTTAAAGCCCCGCTGGACACCGCCACCCAGGACTTGCTCAACCGCAAGCTGGAACGCATCAACGGTGCCGCGCAGTCTTCCACTCTGGAATTGATGGACCGTAACGGTCTGGCCGTGGCCGCCAGCAACTGGAACCTGCCCAGCAGTTATGTCGGGCACAACTACGCGTTTCGCCCGTATTTCAGCCAGACCTTGAGCCAGGGAACCGGGCGTTTTTATGCGGTGGGGGTGACCACCGGCATTCCGGGTTATTTCCTCTCCAGCGCCGTGGTCGATGAGCACGAACAGTTCCTCGGCGCCATGGTGGTGAAGCTGGAGTTCCCCGAACTTGAGCGCGAATGGGCCCAAGGTAATGACCTGCTGCTGGTCAGCGATGCGCGTGGCATCGTGTTTATCGCCAATCAGCCGGGCTGGCGTTTCCGCAACTTGCGTCCGTTGTCGGCGAGCGACCTTGCCGAACTCAAGGCAACTCGCCAATACGACAAAAAACAGCTGCAGCCGCTGGACACCCAGACATTGCAGCGTTTTGACGAAAACAGCCATCTGATGCGTGTCAACGGCCCCGACGGCAACGCCAATTACATCTGGGAATCCCTGCCGCTGAAAGCCGAAGGCTGGACCTTGCACTTGCTGCGCAAACCGCAATTCGCCTTTGAAGACCAACGCAACGCTGGCCTTGCCGCCGCCGGTTCATGGCTGGCGCTGGTGTTCCTGCTGCTGTTCCTGAACCAACGCTGGCGCCTGGCCCGTTTGCGCCAACGCAGCCGCGAGGAGCTTGAACAGCTTGTCGAAGAACGCACCCAGGCGTTGCGCACTGCGCAGGATGGCCTGGTGCAGTCGGCCAAGCTGGCGGCCTTGGGGCAAATGTCCGCTGCCCTCGCCCATGAGATCAATCAGCCGCTGACCACCCAGCGCATGCAATTGGCGACCTTGCGCCTGCTGCTCGATCACGGCCGCGTGGACGATGCCTATAAGGCGCTCACCCCGCTGGACGACATGCTCACGCGCATGGCGGCGCTCACCAGCCACCTTAAGACCTTCGCCCGCAAGAGCCCCAGCGGCCTGCGCGAACGGCTGGATTTGGCCACGGTGGTCGACCAATCCTTGCACCTGCTCGACGCCCGCCTGCGCGATGAAAGCATTGGTGTGGTGCTGGACCTGAGCCGCCCCGCCTGGGTGCGCGGTGACGCAATCCGCCTGGAGCAAGTGCTGATCAACTTGCTACGCAATGCGCTGGACGCCATGGCCGACAAACCGCGCAAACGCCTGGAAATCCGCCTGCACGCCGACCAACAGCTGTGGCAACTGACCGTCAGCGACAGCGGCGGCGGGATTGCCGAAGCCCATTTGAACAGCGTGTTCGATCCATTTTTCACCACCAAACCCGTGGGCGACGGCCTTGGCTTGGGGTTGGCCGTGTCCTATGCCATCGTGCATGAACTGGGTGGGCGCCTGCTCGCCGGTAACCGTGGCGACGGCGCGGTATTTACCCTGACCTTGCCTATCGCGCTGGAGACACCCGACCTATGTTGAACGCAGTGATTGTGGTGGATGACGAGGCGAGTATTCGCACCGCCGTCGAGCAGTGGTTGAGCCTGTCGGGATTCGAAGTGCAGTTGTTCAGTCGCGCCGAAGAATGCCTGGCACAGCTGCCCAAAGACTTTCCTGGCGTCATTTTGAGCGACGTGCGCATGCCCGGCCTCAGCGGCCTGGAGCTGCTGGCCGAAGTGCAGCGGCGTGACGCCGACTTACCGGTGATTTTGCTCACCGGCCATGGCGATGTACCGATGGCCGTGGAAGCCATGCGCGACGGTGCCTACGACTTTCTAGAAAAACCCTTCAGCCCGGACGCACTGCTCAACAGCCTGCGCCGCGCCTTGGATAAACGCGGGTTGATCCTGGAGAACCGTCGCCTGCATCAACAGGCCGACCATCGGGCGCAGCTGGAATCGAGCCTGCTCGGCGTGTCTCGCGGTTTGCAGACCCTGCGCCGGCAAGTGCTGGACCTGGCCAGCTTGCCGGTCAATGTGCTGATCCGTGGCGAAACCGGCAGCGGCAAGGAACTGGTCGCCCGTTGCCTGCATGATTTTGGCCCACGGGCAAAAAAGCCGTTTGTCGCGCTCAACTGCGCGGCCATCCCCGAGCAGCTGTTTGAAGCCGAGCTGTTCGGCCACGAAAGCGGCGCGTTCACCGGCGCCCAGGGCAAGCGCATCGGCAAGCTGGAATATGCCCACGGCGGCACGCTGTTCCTGGATGAAATCGAAAGCATGCCGCTGGCCCAGCAGGTCAAATTGTTGCGGGTGCTGCAAGAGCAAAAACTGGAGCGGCTGGGCTCCAACCAAAGTATCCATGTGGACTTGCGCATCATTGCCGCCACCAAGCCCGACTTGCTCGAAGAGGCCCGCGCCGGGCGGTTTCGCGAAGACCTGGCGTACCGTTTGAACGTCGCACAACTGCGCCTGCCGCCGTTGCGTGAGCGCCGCGAAGATATCCCGCTGTTGTTCGACCACTTCGCCCAAAGCGCCGCCGAGCGCCTGGGCCGCAACGTCGAGCCGTTGAGCGGCGCGCAACTGGGGCGCCTGCTCAGCCACGACTGGCCGGGCAATGTGCGCGAGCTGGCCAACGTCGCCGAACGCCAAGTGCTGGGCCTGGGTGAACCTGAGCCGGAAGGCGTCGAGGCCGGGCAATCCCTGGCGGCGCAACAGGAAGCGTTCGAAGCGCATTGCCTCAAGGCTGCGTTGACGCGGCACAAAGGCGATATCAAGGCGGTGTTGGCCGAGCTGCAACTGCCGCGCCGTACCTTGAATGAAAAGATGCAGCGGCATGGGTTGGTGCGGGAGATGTTTCTTTAGCTATTTTCGATGGCGTTTTCGAAGACGCTATCGCAGGCAAGCCAGCTCCCACAGTTGGAATGCGCATTCCTGTGGGAGCTGGCTTGCCTGCGATGAGGCCAGCAGCCATAAGCGGATTTCCGCTCACCACCCAATAATCATCAGCGACTTTCCGCTCAAAAAAATCTTGTAACCCTTCTATTCCGGGCCTTCATCTGTTTGGCACAGCTCCTGCTATAGCCCAAACCAGGCTGCGTTCGTGCGGCTCCATAAAAACAACTAGATGAAGGATCCTTCAATGGATAACTCCAACGCCCTGCCTCTGGGGTCGGCGGCTGCGCCGGCTAAAGAGCGCACCACTACCAGCCGTATCAAATCGATCTTCAGTGGCTCCGTCGGCAATATGGTCGAATGGTACGACTGGTACGTCTACGCCGCTTTCTCGCTGTACTTCGCAAAGACCTTCTTCCCCGCCGGTGACTCCACCGCTCAGTTGATGAACACCGCTGCCATCTTTGCCGTGGGCTTTATCATGCGCCCGATCGGTGGCTGGCTGATGGGCCTGTATGCCGACTACAAAGGGCGCAAGGCTGCGCTGATGTTCTCGGTATTGCTGATGTGCTTCGGCTCGCTGCTGATCGCGCTGACGCCGGGCTACGACACCATCGGTATCGGCGCGCCGATCCTGCTGGTGTTTGCACGTTTGCTTCAGGGCCTGTCGGTCGGTGGCGAGTACGGCACCTCGGCCACTTACCTGAGTGAGATGGCGACCAAGGAGCGTCGCGGTTTCTTCTCCAGCTTCCAGTACGTGACCCTGATCTCCGGCCAGCTCATCGCCCTTGCCGTGTTGATCGTGTTGCAACAAACCCTGACCACCGAGCAGCTGTATGCCTGGGGCTGGCGCATCCCGTTCGCCATCGGCGCGCTGTGCGCAGTGGTCGCGTTGTTCCTGCGTCGTGGCATGGAAGAAACCGAGTCGTTCACCAAAAAGGAAAAAGCCAAGGAAAGCGCAATGCGCACCTTGATGCGTCACCCCAAGGAAGTGATGACCGTGGTCGGCCTGACCATGGGCGGCACCCTGGCCTTCTACACCTACACCACCTACATGCAGAAATACCTGGTGAACACGGTGGGCATGAGCATCTCCGACTCCACCACCATTTCGGCCGCCACACTGTTCCTGTTCATGTGCCTGCAACCGCTGGTTGGCGGGCTGTCGGACAAGGTTGGCCGCCGGCCGATCCTGATCGCCTTCGGCATCCTCGGCACGCTGTTCACCGTGCCGATCCTCACCACCCTGCACACTATCCAAAGCTGGTGGGGTGCGTTCTTCCTGATCATGGCGGCGCTGATCATCGTCAGCGGCTATACCTCGATCAACGCGGTGGTGAAAGCTGAACTGTTCCCAACCGAGATCCGTGCGCTGGGCGTGGGCCTGCCGTATGCGCTGACCGTGTCGATCTTCGGCGGTACGGCTGAAGTGATTGCGCTGTGGTTCAAGAACATCGGCATGGAGACGGGTTACTACTGGTATGTGACCGCGTGTATCGCGGTGTCGCTGGTGGTTTACGTGACCATGAAAGACACCCGTAAACACTCGCGCATCACCACCGACTAAGGGTTTAGCGCGGTAAAAAATGTGGGAGCTGGCTTGCCCGCTCCCACATTTGGTTTCAGGAAACGTCCGCTATTGCGCTACGCCCATACCGACGCTGCGCATATGCCGCCCCGGCAATCATCACCACCAGCACTGCCGCCAGCACCGCCGATGAGCCAACGGTGCCGAAATCCAGCCCGCCCTTTTCAGAGGGTTTGGTCAGAAAATCGCCCAGGGTCGCACCAAACGGGCGGGTCAGCACAAATGCCACCCAGAACAGCAGCACTGACGATATCTGTGTGAAGTATTTGAGTGCGACCACCAGCGCAATCGCCGAGCCGATCAGCAAGGCGCCACCGGCAAAGCCCAACCCCGAATCGTCCGCCAGGAAGTCGCCCAACGCGGTGCCCAAGGTGTTGGAAAACAGAATCGCCATCCAGTAAAACAGCTCGCCGCGAAAGGTCTGGACCTTGTTCACGTTCAGCGAGTCGCCGCTCAAGCGCCACAGTGCAAAGATGATCATCAGGATCACGATCAGGATCATCGACCCTGCCGCATAGCCCAGGCCCAACGTGCGGTCCATAAAGTCCGACATGGTGGTGCCGGCCGTGCTGGTGGACAGGATCACGATCCAGTACAGCACCGGGTTGTAGGTTTTCGACCAGAGCTGTGTCAGCAGCGTGACGAGAAACACGCTGATCAGGATCATCGAGCTGATGGCGTAGCCGACGTTAAGGGTCATCGAGAGCAAATCCCCGGCGGTTTCGCCCAGGGTCGTTGCGCAGATTTTCATGACCCAGAACGCCAGGGTGATCTGAGGAAGTTTGTTCATGTGCGAGAAGGCTCCGAAGCTCAGTCTTTCAATCAGCCGACTTAAAGGGGTGCCGACCTGGCGCGCAGACTGAACGCGGGGCTGTGAAAAATAGGTGGGCAATCAATGAAAATTCCATACGCGCGATGGAAATTCATCGCTCTGGATTGCACTATGACGGCCTCCTCCAACGCGCAGCAGGAACCCTGGCCCATGTCCGACGATATCCATTTCTACGAACCCGCCAACGGCCACGGCCTGCCCCATGATCCGTTCAATGCCATCGTCGGGCCACGGCCGATTGGCTGGATCTCGTCACACGATGGCGAGGGCCGCCTGAACCTGGCGCCCTACAGTTTCTTCAACGCGTTCAACTACATCCCGCCGATCATTGGGTTTTCCAGTGTCGGGCGCAAAGACAGCTTGAACAACATCGAACAGACCGGCGAGTTCGTGTGGAACCTGGCCACCCGCCCGCTGGCCGAGCAGATGAACCAGAGCTGCGCGGCCGTATCGCCGGACGTGAATGAATTCGAGTTATCCGGCCTGACGCCGGTGGCCTCGAAAATCGTCGCGGTGCCAAGGGTGGGCGAAAGCCCGGTGTCGTTTGAATGCAAGGTGACGCAGATCATTCAACTGCAGCGTGCCGACAAGGGGTTGGTGCCTAGCTGGCTGGTGCTCGGTGAGGTGGTTGCCGTGCACATTGCCAAGTGGCTGCTCAAGGATGGGGTTTACGACACGGCGGCCGCTGAGCCGATTTTGCGCGGCGGTGGCCCGGCGGATTATTTCCAGTTGGGACCGGAGGCGTTGTTCAAGATGTATCGCCCGCGCTGACCCGATACTGCCCAACAAACACAACAGAACCCTGTGGGAGCCGGGCTTGCCCGCGATAGCGGTTTGTCAGCCACCTGATGAGTTGGCTGGCAAACCGCTATCGCGGGCAAGCCCGGCTCCCACATTTGATTTCTGTTGAGCAATATAAAGTGTTCGGCTTCAGCTTGCGGCCGTTGCCCAAGTCAGTTGACCGTCTTCGTCCACATCAACCAGACATTCAAGTTGCAGCGTCGCTGCATCGTCGGCGTCGGAGGCGGTCTTGAAGGTCTGGCCAGCCAGGATCTTGTGAAACTGCGGGGCGCCCATGCCATCGAGTGCCTTGACGGCGACGGCGGCGCTGTAGCCACCCTCTTCTTCACGCACTAATGCAGAAACGGCTTCGTGATGGGCAAATTGTTTACGTGCCATGTTGCAGGTCCTGGCCAATGAAAAGTCGGCCATTCTAACCGCTAACCGGCCAATTGCAGGTACTCACCGTAAGCATGGGCGGCGGATGCGTCGGTGAAGGTCTGGAAGTCCATGCTGCGCACTACCATGTCGTTCAACAGCTCAGTAAAGAGCATCAAGGCAGGGGAACTGAAGTAGGCACTCATCGCCTGCTCGCTGCTCCAGAAGCCCGAGACCAGCCATACATCGGGATCGACCTGGGAATGCTGCAACGAGAATTGCAGGCAACCCTGAGCCTGACGGCCCGGTTCGATCAAACTGCTCAAGCGTGCACCGAGTTCGGTGCTGCACCCGGTACGGGCACGGATAAAGGCCATATGGCTCGCGGGAATGGGGGTGGACATGTTCGACTCTCCCGTTGAGAAGTGATGCTCGGCAAGCACTGTGAGGGCGTGTTGCCACAGGATCAAAGATAGCGGCGCGAAGATGGGCGCAGTTAGTCGATTCCTGCAGGCTTATTGCACAATCCTGCGAGAAGCGTAGATAAGACGTCTGGCCCCAGGGATTTATTCCAACCGCACACTCAGTGTTTCAGGCACATGACAGGCCCTGCACTTGCCTGATTCACGCCTTATCGCAGGATCAGGCAAGGATTGTGCAGAATCGAAGTAACACCTTTTGAAAAGCCGCCGCTAAGCTGAGCCCATCAAAGCAGTCAGTAGAGGACGCTCCATGTCGTCGCCCGAAACCAAGCCAATGCCCCTCGATGCCGAGATGGAAAAACAACGCGCCGAGCTGGCCAGCATTGTTCACCGTCATACCTGGGAAGATGGCTCCTACGGCACGGCAATTACCTCGCTGTATCTGAACCGCCACAACACCCCGCGCGATTTCATGCCGGTGCTGGTCGAACCCGCCCTGTGCATTCTGGCCAGCGGCAGCAAGGAAGTGCGCCTGGCCGACGAGATCTTTGCCTACGACCCGCTCAATTATCTGGTGTTTTCGGTGGCGATGCCCGTCGCCGGGCGGATCATCGACGCCACACCGCAAGACCCCAACCTGTCGGTGCGCATCAATATCGACCCGGCCCAGCTCACCGCATTGATCGCCGAGGCGGGACCAATGGGCGTGCCCTCCAGGCCGACATCGCGTGGCATGTACGTTGACCGCATCGACAACCAACTGCTCGACGCCGTGTTGCGCCTGGCGCGCCTGCTGGACACACCGAAAGACATCGCCATGCTCGCGCCACTCATCAACCGCGAGATTCTCTATCGGTTGTTACGTGGCCCGCAGGGTTATCGACTGTATGAAATCGCCGTGGCCAACAGTCAGAGCCATCGCGTGAGTCAGGCCATCAAATGGTTGAACGGTAACTTCGAACAACCGCTGCGCATTGATGACCTGGCCAGGGAAGTGAACCTCAGTGTTTCGACCTTGCACCATCGCTTCAAGGCGATTACGGCGATGAGTCCGCTGCAATACCAGAAGCAGTTACGGTTGCAGGAAGCGCGGCGATTGATGATTGCCGAAGGGCTGGAGGCGTCGGCAGCGGGGTATCGGGTAGGGTATGAGAGCCCGTCGCAGTTCAGCCGGGAATACAGCCGGTTGTTCGGGGCACCGCCGCTGCGGGATTTGGCCCGGCTGCGCCAAAGTATCTGACTCAACCGGGATCAAAATGTGTGTGCGGGCTTGTGTGGGAGCTGGCTTGCCTGCGATAGCATCACCGCGGTCTGACTGAAAGAACAGGGTGCCTGCATCGCAGGCAAGCCAGCTCCCACATTAGTCCAGGGTTCGCGGCAGTTGTAAGGTCACCCGCAACCCGCCTTCGCGCAAATTCTGCAAACTCACTTCCCCACCATGGCTGTGGGCAATGTTGCGCGCGATGCCCAGGCCCAAGCCATACCCCTGCTGCTGGCCGGCCAGGCGAAAGTGCGGTTCGAAGACCTGTTCCAAACGCTGCTCCGGCACGCCCGGGCCTTCGTCATCCACATGCAGGATGAACTCCACGCCATCGTCCTCGATATGCAAATGCGCGTTCTGCCCGTACTTCAAGGCATTGTCGATCAGGTTGCCGATGCAGCGCTTGAGCGCCAGCGGTTTGCCCGGATAAGGGGTCAGCGCCCGGCCGTGCTGGGTGATGCGACCATTACCGTTCGGTGCCAGGTACGGTTCCACCAGGCAATCGAGAACGTGATTAAGGTCGACCGGCTCGATGTTTTCGTGGATGTCGGTGTCTTTGACGCACTGCAACGCGCCCTTGACCAGCAGCTCCAGCTCATCCAGGTCGCGGCCGAATTTGGCTTGCAGGTTTTCGTCTTCCAGCAACTCCACGCGCAGGCGCAGGCGCGTGATCGGCGTGCGCAAATCGTGGGAAATCGCGCTGAACAGTTGGCTGCGCTCGGTGAGGTAACGGCTGATGCGCTCGCGCATGGCGTTAAACGCACGGCCCACTTCCACCACTTCGCTGCCACCGCCTTCGGCCACCGGTTCCACATCGGCGCCCAGGGACATGTCCCGCGCTGCACGGGCCAGGCGCTTGAGCGGCCGGCTTTGCCAGTGCACCAGCAGGCCGATAAACAGCAACAGGAAACCGCTGGTCAGCACGATAAACCACACTTGCTGCGACGGCAGGCCTTGTTCTTCCAAACTGGTGTAGGGCTCGGGCAGCAGCGAGGCGATGTACAGCCATTCGCCCGGTGCCAGCTGGATTTGCGTGACCAGCACCGGCGGGTTCACCGGCTCCAGGGTCAGGGCATAATGCGCCCAGGAACGCGGCAGTTCATCGAGTTTGAGGCCCGCGTTGAAAATACGCAGGTCCTCGGCGCTGACGAACTCCACCGAAATATGCACGTCGCTGCCCAGGGTCTGGCGCAGCACCTCGTCCACGGCTTGCAGCACCGCCTGCTTGCGCGGGGTCTGCGGCAGAATCTGCATGTCCAATGGGCGGTCGTTGAGGGTCACCACAAACCGCGTGCCACCCATGCTGCGCAGTTGGTCGAGCACCAACGGGCGGTAGGCAACCGGCAGCGAGCGGAAGTAACTCACGCTGGCCGTCATCGAATGCGCCAGGCTGCGCGCGCTGGTCACCAGGCCTTCGAGCTGGGTGGCGCGCAGTTGCGAAACCCAGATCACGCTGGACAGCGCCTGGGCAAACAGCACCACAAGCAAGGTCAGCAGCAACATGCGCCCAAGCAGCGAACGCGGCACCGGAAAACGCCGGCGGCGCTCGGTCAGCGGCTCAGTGGGCATTGCCGGCAACCACGCTGGCTGCCAGTTGATAACCGCTGCCACGCACGGTGCGGATCAGCCTTGGAGGTTTTTCGGTATCGCGCAGGCGTTGGCGCAGGCGGCTGACGGCCATGTCGACGATACGGTCCAACGGCATCAGGTCGCGGCCACGGGTGGCGTTGCCAATGGTGTCGCGGTCGAGAATCTGTTGGGGGTGATCAAGAAACAACTTGAGCAAGGCAAAGTCGGCGCCGGAGAGGATTACCTCTTCGCCGTCCACGTGAAACAGGCGATGGCTGATCATGTCCAGGCGCCACTCATCGAACACCAGAACGTCGCCGCCACCCGTGCGCTCCTGGCCAAACTGGGCGCGACGCAACAAGGCTTTGATCCGCGCTTGCAGCTCGCGCGGGCTGAAGGGTTTGCCGATGTAGTCGTCGGCCCCCAGCTCCAGGCCGATCACACGGTCGGCTTCGTCGGAACTGGCGGTCAGCATGATGATCGGCACCTGCGCCTGGCGCGGGTGCTGGCGAATCCAGCGGCAAAGGCTGAAACCGTCTTCGTCCGGCAACATCACATCGAGGATGACCAGGTCGCACGGCGCCTCGTTCATCGCCTGGCGGAACCCCGCGCCATCCGGTACGCCACGTACCTGGAAGCCGGCGCGACTGAGGTAGGTCTGCAGCAATTCGCGGATTTCCTGGTCGTCGTCGACGAGGAGAATCGATTTACTGATTACGCTCACGGGGTCCTCCTTGTTGTTATGGCCAAGCTTAAATCATTTGTTGCGCTTGAGGCCCTATCGCAGGCAAGCCAGCTCCCACAGTTGACTGCATTCCAAGGTTGGAACCCGGTCAACTGTGGGAGCTGGCTTGCCTGCGATGAGGCCATCAGCCCCTACGCAAAAGCCTGTTCAAGCGCAACACCGGCCCCGGTCAACCCGGAATACGGCGCCGTCACCAACCACACCGGAATGCCTTTGAAGTAGTCGCTCATGCAGCCCTTGTCGCTGAAACTCTTGGCAAAACCGCTGTTGATAAAGAAGTCGGCAAACCTCGGAATCACCCCACCCACGATGTACACACCACCACGCCCACCGGTGGTCAGCACGTTGTTACCGGCCACACGGCCCAGCCAGATGCTGAACTGGTTCAACACTTCCATGGCCACCGGGTCGCCGGCCAGGCCCGCTGCCGTGATGGCTTCGGGCGTGTCCAGCACCGGCGTGTGCCCGTCGACCGCACAAATGGCGCGGTACACACGGGGCAGGCCGCCGCCGCTCAGCGCGGTCTCGGCGCTCACATGCCCGATCTCGCTGTGAATGTGCTGCCACAACTGGGTTTCACGCGGGCTGCTCAGCGGCAGGTCGACATGGCCACCCTCCCCTGGCAACGCCGCGTAACGGCCTTCGCCCAAATCCAGCAAGGTGCCCACACCCAGGCCAGTGCCCGGGCCGATCACCACGGCTGGGCGTAACGGCTCCGGCGTGCCTTGGCAGACCACACGGAATTCATCGGGTTTGAGCCGCGTCATGCCCAGGGCCATGGCCGTGAAGTCATTGACCAGCAGCAGCTCATCGACCTGCAGGGTTTTGCAAAACGCAGTTTTGCTCAGCCGCCAGTGATTGTTGGTGAATTTAAATTCATCGCCACTCACCGGCCCCGCGACTGACAGGCACACCGCGCCGATGTCCCCGATTTCCAGGCCTTCCTCCTTGAGGTAAACCTTGATGGCTTCCTCAGGGCTGTGGTGGTCCGCCGTGGCATGCACGCGGATCGAATGCAGCTCCTGATCCCGCCACAACGCAAAACGGGCGTTGGTACCACCAATGTCACCGACCAGCGCAAGCTTCACTTAAGCGTCTCCAAGGCAGAGGTAAAGGCGCTGGCGCCCTGCTCTGCGGAGCTTGCGGCCAAGCGCATAAATGCAAACAGCTCGCGACCGGCCCCCACGTTGTTGCCCAACAGGCCCGTGGCAGGCGTGCGCGCTGCAAATTCTTCGGCGTTCACCTTAAGCTCCAGGGTGCCCTTCACGCCATCGACGCGAATGATATCGCCATCCTTGACTCGCGCCAGCGGCCCGCCGCTCTGGGCTTCGGGGTTGACGTGAATCGCGGCGGGGATCTTACCCGACGCGCCAGACATACGCCCGTCTGTTACCAACGCAACTTTGAAGCCACGGTCCTGCAACACACCGAGGAACGGTGTCATCTTGTGCAGTTCCGGCATACCGTTGGAGCGCGGCCCCTGGAAGCGCATCACCGCGACAAAGTCTTTTTCCAGCTGGCCGGCCTTGAATGCATCGGCCAGATCCTGCTGATCCTGGAACACCACGGCCGGTGCTTCGACGATCTGATGCTCCGGCGCCACGGCCGAGACCTTCATCACGCCACGGCCGAGGTTGCCTTCCATCACGCGCAAGCCGCCTTCCGGCGAGAACGCACGGGCTACGGGGCGCAGGATGGTTTCGTCGAGGCTTTCGATCGGGCCGTCGCGCCAGATCAGCTCGCCGTCGACCAGGAACGGTTCCTGGGTGTAACGGCTCAAGCCCTTGCCCGCCACGGTGTTCACATCCTCATGGAGCAAGCCGGCTTCGAGCAGTTCGCGGATCAGGAACGACATGCCGCCCGCTGCCTGGAAGTGGTTGATGTCGGCCTTGCCGTTTGGATAAACGTGGGACAGGGTCGGCACCACTTCGGAGAGGTCGGCCATGTCCTGCCATGTGAGGATGATGCCCGCCGACATGGCGATAGCCGGCATGTGCAGGGTGTGGTTGGTAGAACCGCCCGTAGCGTTTAGGGCGACGATGGAGTTGACGATGGACTTCTCGTCGACGATCTCGCCAATCGGCGTGAAGTCGCCACTGGCTTTGGTCAGGCGCGTGACCTGGTGCGCGGCTTCGCGGGTCAGCGCGTCACGCAGCGGCGTGTACGGGTTGACGAACGAAGCGCCCGGCAGGTGCAGGCCCATCACTTCCATCAGCAACTGGTTGGTGTTGGCGGTGCCGTAGAAGGTGCAGGTGCCGGGGCTGTGGTAGGACTTCATCTCCGATTCCAGCAGTTCCTCACGGGTAGCCTTGCCTTCGGCATAACGCTGGCGCACGTCGGCTTTCTGCTTGTTGGAGATGCCCGATGGCATAGGGCCGCCCGGCACGAAGATCATCGGCAGGTGGCCGTAGCGCAGCGCACCCATCATCAGGCCCGGCACAATCTTGTCGCAGATGCCCAGCATCAGCGCGGCATCGAACATGTTGTGGGACAGCGCTACCGCCGTCGACATGGCGATGACTTCGCGGCTGAGCAAGCTTAGCTCCATGCCAGGCTCGCCTTGGGTCACGCCGTCGCACATGGCGGGCGTGCCACCGGCGAACTGGCCGACCGAGCCGACTTCGCGCAGGGCTTTCTTGATCTGTTCCGGGAAATGTTCGTACGGCTGGTGCGCCGAGAGCATGTCGTTATATGACGAAACAATTGCCACGTTGGCGGCATTCATCATGCGCAGACTATTTTTATCTTCAGTGCCGCAACCCGCCACGCCGTGGGCAAAGTTGGCGCATTGCAGCTTGCCGCGCATCGGGCCGTCGCTGGCCGCGCCACGAATGAGCGCAAGGTAAGCCTCGCGGGTTGCACGACTGCGGGCGATAAGCCGTTCGGTGACCTCAAGAACGCGGGGATGCATGTATAGAACTCCAGGCTAACGGATGTGGCGACCTGAGAGTCTATGCTGATCAAACGCCCGCAGCTCATGGGATGGCAGGGTGTCGTTTGAATCATCGGACCAGTTGATTCAGGTCACTCGTTGTAGATTGAACAAAATATTGCCACTAAAAAGGCTTGTTTTCTATTTTTATGCGAATAATCTTGTAATTCTTACAACAAATCGACGACAGGCACTTTCCAATGACTCTTCGTATCGCAATCAATGGTTTTGGCCGTATCGGCCGTAATGTCCTGCGCGCACTGTATACCCAAGGCTACCGCCAGGATTTGCAGATCGTCGCCATCAATGATCTGGGCGACAGCTCGATCAATGCCCACCTGCTCAAATACGACACCGTGCACGGCACTTTCGACGCAGAGGTCGCCCACGATCAGGAAAGCCTGACCGTCAATGGTGACCGGATTGCCGTCAGTGCCATTCGCAACCCGGCCGACCTGCCGTGGGCTGCGCACAAGATCGACGTAGTGTTCGAATGCACCGGTCTGTTCACCGACCGCGACAAGGCTGCCGCTCATATTACCGCCGGCGCCCGCAAGGTGATCATCTCGGCCCCGGCCAAAGGCGCGGACGCCACCGTGGTTTACGGGGTAAACCATGACATTTTGCGTCAATCGCACCAGATCATCTCCAACGCTTCGTGCACCACCAACTGCCTGGCGCCTGTGGCTCAGGTGCTGCACCGCGAGCTGGGCATCGAAAGCGGCCTGATGACCACCATTCACGCTTACACCAATGACCAGAACCTGACCGACGTGTACCACACCGACCCGTACCGCGCGCGTTCGGCCACCCAGAACATGATCCCGAGCAAGACCGGCGCCGCTGAAGCGGTCGGCCTGGTACTGCCGGAACTGGCAGGCAAGCTGACCGGCATGGCCGTGCGTGTGCCGGTGATCAACGTGTCGCTGGTGGACCTCACCGTGACGCTGAAAAAAGAAGCCACCGCCGAGCAAGTCAACGCACTGCTGAAAGAAGCCAGCCAGCATTCGAAGATCCTCGGCTACAACACCCTGCCGCTGGTTTCCAGTGACTTCAACCATAACCCGCTGTCGTCGATTTTCGATGCCAATCACACCAAGGTCAGTGGCAAGTTGCTCAAAGTGCTGGCGTGGTATGACAACGAATGGGGCTTCTCCAACCGTATGCTGGATAACTGCCTGGCGCTCTGCAACGCCGAGTAAACCGACCCGGTTGTTCCATTGTGTGGACTGGCTTGTGTGGGAGCTGGCTTGCCTGCGATAGCATCACCGCGGTCTGTCTGAAAGACCAGGGCGCCTGCATCGCAGGCAAGCCAGCTCCCACACAAGCCAGCTCCCACAGGAGTCGACGCAGCATCTCAAAGTGCCACTTGCCATTTGAGTTGATGATAAGCATTATCATTAACTGCAAACCGGTCTGGTATCACTGTGAGCCAATCTCGCTTCAACCAAGTCTTTCTCACCCAACGGGTGATTCTGCTACGCACTCTGCAGCGGATGGTGAATAACCACAGCACCGCCGAAGACCTGTTGCAGGAAACCTACCTGCGCGTCACGCGGGCGCTCAGCGAGCGGCCGATCGATCACCTTGAACCCTTCGTCTATCAAACCGCGCGCAACCTGGCGCTGGACCATCTGCGCTCGCGCCGCATCCAGGCCCGCACACTGCAAGAAGATGTGCCGCTGGACGTACTGCAGAGCGTCGCCGCGCCGATCAGCACGCCCGAGGACGCCACCCAAGCCGAGCAATTGCTCGAACACCTGAGCGTCAGCCTCGGCCAGTTGAGCGCCCGCCAACAGCAGATTTTCATCCTCAGCCGCCTGCACGGTTGCAGCTACCAGGAGATTGCCGATCAGTTGCAAGTGTCCTTGAGCACGGTGCAAAAGGAACTGAAATTGATCATGGCTATCTGTGTAGGAGTGGCCGAACGGCTGGATCAGCCTTAAGCTTCACCCTACAGAGGTGTCGACCCAGGCTGTAGGAACGATGAATAGAACGTGGCGAAGACCCGAGGAACACCGTGACGGACCCGAATAAGCTGCGCCCCCATGAGCTGGCTCATGAGGTGCTGCAAGACACGGCCATGGACCAAGCCCTCGATTGGCTGATTGCCTTGCAATGCCCGCAACCCGGGCAGCAAGCCGAGTTTGATGCCTGGCTGGCCAGCGACCCGGCGCACCTGCTCGCCTTCAGCAAGGCCCAGGCCGCCTGGGGCGGCGCGCCGGTTCACAGCGCCGCCGTGGCCCTGGCAGTGCCGCGCAAACCCAGCACGTGGCGGCGTATCAAGCCGCATTGGAAACCCCTGGCCACCGCCGCTGTGCTGCTGATCGGTCTGTTCAGCTTCAGCAACCTGCCCGTGCGCCTGCAGGCCGACCACCTCACCGTGGTCGGTGAACGCCAGCGCCTGCAATTGGATGACGGCTCCAAAGTGTTACTGAACACCAATTCGGCGTTTTCCAGCAGCATCAAGGACCACCAGCGCGTCGCCCGACTGTTCCAGGGCGAAGCTTTCTTTGAGGTGGCGCCCAGCCGTGGCCTGCCGCTTGAAATTGACGCCGGGCCCGTGCGCGCCAGCGTGCGCGACACCGACTTCGCCGTGCGCTACCTCAATGGCGAAGCCCAGGTGCAGGTGCAGCGCGGCGATGTGGACTTGAGCAACACCTTTGACGATGCCCGCGTGCGCTTGAGCGCCGGAGAGAGTATCCGCATCGGCCCCAAAGGCTTCGGCCAACCGGCCAAACTGGATGCGAGTAAAGACCTGGCGTGGGTCCAGGGCCGCCTGGTATTCGAAAACTGCCCGATGAGCGAAGTGCTCGCCGAGTTGCGCCGCTATTACCCCGGCTGGATCGTCAACACCAACGACAAGCTCGCAAGCGTGGCCGTCACCGGCAATTACCGCCTCGACCAACCGCTGGATGTGGTGCGCTCCCTGGCGCACATCACCTCGGCCAAGCTCTCGGAGTACCCGGCGCTGGTCATCTTGAACTAAATGAGAATTATTTTTACTCGATAGTAACCGGCGGTTCGTCTCGTTATAGCCAATGCAACTGATTCCTATTTGATCAGCTCGCAACTATAAGATTCGTATCCCCGGAGCGCTCTCGATGTCCCCTCGTTTCAACCGCCGGTCCTCTTCGCCCGTCCTGTCCTTGCTCACCGCCGCCATCCTGCTGGCCAGCGCGCCGGTGATGGCCGCCACTGCCGCCGAACCGGCCGCGCGCAGCCACGGCAACTACAGTTTCAGTATCGAACAGCAGCCCTTGGTGTCGGCGTTGAATGCCTTTACCAGCGTTACCGGCTGGCAAGTCGGCCTGCCGGCAGAGCTTGGCCAGGGTGTGTCGTCCCCCGGCGTGCGCGGCGCACTCTCGCCGGAAAAAGCCCTGGACCGGTTGTTGCTGGGCACCAACCTGAGCTACCGCAAACTGGGCAATAACAACATCGTGCTGGAAAAGCGCCCGGCCGGCAGCACGCTCAACCTGCAACAGGTGACCATCAGCGCCACCCGCAGTGAGCAGGACGTCAACAGCGTGCCAAGCACCGTTACTGTGCATGCGCGTGAGGAGCTGGACCGCCAGAACGTGAACACCATCCGTGAACTGGTGCGTTACGAGCCCAACGTGTCGGTCGGCGGCGCAGGCACCCGCGCCAGCAACGCCGGCTACAACATTCGCGGCATCGACGGCGACCGCATCCTCACTCAAGTGGACGGCGTGGAAGTGCCGGACAACTTCTTCAACGGCCCGTACGCCAAAACCCGCCGTAACTACGTCGATCCGGAAATCGTCAAGCGTGTCGAGATCCTGCGCGGTCCCGCTTCAGCCCTGTACGGCAGCAGCGCCATCGGCGGCGCAGTGAGCTACTTCACCCTCGACCCGGACGACATCATCAAGCCCGGCCAGGACGTCGGCGCCCGCCTCAAAACCGGCTACAGCTCCGCCGACGACAGCTGGCTGACCTCCGGCACCGTCGCCGGCCGCGTGCAGGACTTCGACGGTTTGCTGCACCTGAGCCAGCGCAATGGCCATGAAATGGAGTCCTACGACGGCAACAACGCCACCGGCCTGGCCCGTACCGGCGCTAACCCGGAAGATGCACGTACCACCAATATCCTGGCGAAAATGGGCTGGAATTATGGCGATGACAATCGGCTGGGATTGACCTACGAGAAGTTCAAGGATGATCGCGATGTCAATCTGAAGAACGCCGTGGGCGGCCCCTTCGTCGGCGGGCGTGGCTTCAATTTCTACCGTGGGCGTTCGGGTAACGACACCATCACCCGTGAACGCTTCGGCATCGAAAACCGCTTTGCCCTCGACTCGCCGATAGCCGATCAGATCAAGACCAGCCTCAACTACCAGATCGCCAAGACTGACCAGAGCACCGCTGAAATCTACCAGCCATCGCGCCGCGTCATGCGCACCCGCGACACCCTGTACGAAGAAAAACAGTGGGTCTTCGACGCACAGCTGGACAAGGCGTTCAACCTCGGTGAAACCGATCACCAAGTGACTTACGGCACCACCCTCAAGCAGCAGAAAGTCAGCGGCTCGCGCGAAGGCTCGGCCTACTGCCTCGCCGTCGGCTCAGGTTGCACGGCGATCGGCGCGCCCAGCCCGTCTGCCGGCGACAGCGTGAAAAAGTCCAGCGACTTCCCGGACCCGACCATCAACACTTACTCGCTGTTCGCCCAGGACCAGATCACCTGGGACAAATGGACCTTCCTGCCCGCCGTACGTTACGACTACACCCGGCTCAAGCCCAAGCTGACCCAGGAATTCCTCAACACCGTCAACCCGACCGGCGCCTACCCGGTCAGCGACAAAGAAAAAACCTGGCACCGCGTCACGCCAAAATTCGGCCTGACCTACGCGCTAACCGATCAGTACACCTGGTTCGGCCAGTACGCCGAGGGCTTCCGCACCCCGTCGGCCAAGGCGCTGTATGGCCGCTTTGAAAACCTCAACCTGGGCTACACCGTCGAGCCAAACCCGAACCTCAAGCCGGAAACCAGCAAGGGTATCGAGACCGGAATTCGCGGCCAGTTCGATGAGGGCTCCTTCGACATCGCGGTGTTCTACAACAAGTACCGCGACTTTATCGACGAAGACGCCTCGGTCGCCGGCGGCGACATCCAAACTTTCGAAGCCAACAACATCAAGCACGCCACCATCAAGGGGATTGAGGCCAAAGGCCGCCTGAACCTCGACGCGTTCGGAGCGCCACAAGGTCTCTACACACAGGGCTCGGTGGGCTACACCTACGGCCGCAACGACGACAACGGCGAGCCGCTCAACAGCGTCAACCCGCTTAAAGGCGTATTCGGCCTGGGCTACGAGCAGGAGCAATACGGCGCGCTGGTCAGCTGGACGCTGGTGAAAAAACAGAACCGTGTCGACAGCACCACCTTCCACGCGCCGGATGGCAGCACCAGCGCTCCGTTCAAGACCCCAGGTTTTGGCATCGTCGACCTCACCGGTTTCTACAAAGTCACCAACGACGTGACCATCAACGGCGGCCTCTACAACCTCACCGACAAGAAGTACTGGAACTGGGATGACGTGCGCAGCTACGACGGCGTCGGCGAAGCCGGCGTGACCGCGCCGGCCAACCTCGACCGCCTGACCCAGCCGGGTCGCAACTTCGCGATCAACCTGATCTGGGACATCTGACAGCCGCCCTCACCTTGCCGCCCTTTATCAGCGGTGAGGTGAGGTTTTTTTACTGTGCCGCGTCTTCTTGTTCGTCTAGTTGATAACAGCTCTCTTTAGAGCACCCAGGCGCTCCCCTTCTCAAGGATTTTTTCGATGACCGCTTCTCCTACCGCAGAACGCCCAAACCTGCGCTCCCAGCGCCTGAACCAGATCACCCACGCGCCACACACCAAGCTCGACGCGCTGGTCAAAGCCCACGCGCCGTTTGAAACCCCAGCCAACTTCGCCCGTTTTGTGGTGGCGCAGTACCTGTTCCAGTCAGAACTGGTGGCGCTGTACAACGACCCCGAGCTGATCAAGATCGTCCCGGACCTGGCTGAGCGCTGCCGCGCCGACGCCGCCAAACTCGACCTGGCCGACCTGGAAACCGACGTGCCAGCACCGGTTGCCGGCGCCGTGAAAAACCCGAGCAAAGCCGAAGCCCTGGGCTGGTTGTTCGTGTCCGAAGGCTCCAAGCTGGGCGCTGCATTCTTGATCAAGCGCGCCGTGGGCCTGGGCCTGAGCGAAACCTTCGGTGCCCGTCACTTGGGCGAGCCGGCCGGTGGCCGCGCTGAAGGCTGGAAGCGCTTCACCCGCACCCTCGACGGCCTGGCGTTCAGCGCCGAAGAAGAAGCGGCAGTGGAGAAAGGTGCAATCGATGCGTTTGTGCGCTTCACCGTGCTGCTGGAACAGGCGTACGCTAGCGCCCCTGAACTGGCGTAACAGGCCACGATGGGCGCTGGCTTGTGTGGGAGCTGGCTTGCCTGCGATGCGCTCACCTCGGCCTACCTGTCAGACCGAGTCGATGCTATCGCAGGCAAGCCAGCTCCCACACAAGCCAGCTCCCACATTTGAGCGGATTTCAGTTCGAATAATGTGTAACCCCTCAACAGATAAACTTCAGCATGACCGGCAAAACCCAATCCACCTCAAAAATCGCCCAGCTGCTCTTCGGCCTGCTGGCCTACGTCAGCCTGGGCATTGGGTTGGTGGCGATTGTCATACCGGGTTTGCCCACCACCGAATTCATCCTGCTGGCCGCCTGGGCGGCGACTAAAAGCTCGCCGCGCCTGAGCGCCTGGCTGGAAAACCACCGGCTGTTCGGACCGATTCTGTTCAACTGGCGCAATGGCAAGATCATCGCGCGCCGCGCCAAAGTCAGCGCCACCGTGAGCATGCTGCTGTGCGCCGTGTTGATGTTGGTGATGCTCGATCACGGCTGGCCGATCTACCTGGCGATTGCCGGCATGAGCCTGGGCAACCTGTGGATCTGGTCACGCCCGGAACGGCTTGCAGCCCCCGTATAACGCAGCGCGTAGTCCTTTTCCTACCGCTCATCGCCTTTCCCTCATGAAACATCCCGTTACGCCGATGTTCCGGACATAGCGCCGAATGGACTTGGCTCGCCCTGCTTGCCTTTCAACGAGTCCAATCGCGAGTGAACCTATGTTCGACACCCTCTCCATCCGCTTGAAAATCGTGCTGTTGTCCGGCCTTTGTCTGCTGGGGGTGATAGCGCTGATCATCAGTATCAACCTGTACGAGACCGGTCAGAATGACCATTTGATCAGCGATTCAAGCTCGCGAATGCTCACCCAAAGCGTTCAACACCTGCTGCAAGCCAAGGCCGCCGAACAAGCAGTGCAGTTACAGAAAACCTTTGGCGAAAACCTCGTGGTGGTCACCGCGCTGGCCGATCACGTCAAAGACCTGCGTGCCCTCGCCAACAAACGAGCGCTGGAGCCCGGCGCATTGCGAGAAGAGCTCAACCAGAGTGTCAAAACCGCCTTTGAGCGCAACAGCAAGGTACTGGGCATCTGGCTGTCATTCGAACCCAATGGCCTGGATGGCAAAGACAGCGACTTCGTCAACGACAAAACCCGCGTCTCCAATGAAAAAGGCCGTTTCTCCAGCTACTGGAGCCGCGCTGGCGGCGAAGGCCTGAACACCGTGATGGTCGAGGATGACCTGACCAAAACGACCCTCAACCTCAGCGGCACGCCCTACAACATCTGGTACACCTGCCCACGGGACACGCGCACGGTGTGCCTGCTCGACCCGTATTCCGATGAAGTGGCTGGCAAGCAGGTGCTGATGACCACTATTTCGCTGCCGCTGATCGTCGACGGCAAAGTCATTGGTGTGGTCGGTATCGACCTGGCGCTCAATACGCTGCAGGCGATGACGGACGCGGCGCAAAAAGAACTGTTCGACGGCGCGGCGCACCTGGAGATTCTGTCCAGCACCGGTTTGATTGCGGCCTACAGCGGCCAGCCGGACAAAGTCGGCAAAAACCTGATCGACACCATCGGCGCGGAAGGCAAGGAAATCGTGCAACTGCTGGCCAACGATACACGCACGATCCGTGAGCAAGATGACACGATCCGCGCCGTGTACCCGGTCAAGCCGATTGCCGACGCCAAGGCCTGGGGCGTTGTGATCAAACTGCCCAAGAACGTGATGCTGGCCGACACCTTGAAACTGCAAGACGTGCTCGACAAAGCCCAAGCCTCGGGCACGCTCAAAGCCTTGCTGGTCGGCGCCGCCGCGGCCCTGCTCGGCCTGCTGCTGATCTGGCTGACCGCCACCGGCGTGACCCGCCCGATCAACACCGTTGCGGCCATGCTCAAGAACATCGCCAGCGGCGAAGGCGACCTCACGCAGCGCCTGACCTACGCCAAGAAGGACGAACTGGGCGAGTTGGCAAACTGGTTCAACCGCTTCCTCGACAAGCTGCAACCGACCATTGCACAGATCAAGCAGAGCATCACTGAAGCGCGTGGCACGGCGGACCAGTCCTCAGCCATTGCCCGCCAGACCAGCGAAGGCATGCAGGTGCAGTTCCGCGAAATCGATCAGGTGGCCACTGCCTCCAATGAAATGAGCGCCACCGCCCATGATGTGGCCAACAGCGCCTCCAACGCTGCCAGCGCCGCCCGTGGCGCAGACCAGTCGGCGCGCGACGGCATGTCGATCATCGAGCAGAGCACCCGCGACATCACTACCCTGGCCGAAGAAGTCAGCAAGGCCGTGACCGAAGTGGAAGCGTTGGCGGTCAACAGCGAGCAGATTGGTTCGGTGCTCGAAGTGATCCGCAGCATTGCCGAGCAAACCAACCTGCTGGCGCTGAACGCCGCCATCGAAGCCGCACGCGCAGGGGAAAGCGGGCGTGGGTTTGCGGTAGTGGCCGACGAGGTGCGCAACCTGGCCAAACGTACCCAGGACTCAGTAGAGGAAATTCGCCTGGTGATCGAGCGCATCCAGAGCGGCACCCGTGGCGTGGTGGCGACCATGCATTCCAGCCAGCACCAGGCCCAGAGCAATGCCGGGCAGATCCATCAAGCGGTGCAGGCGCTGGGCAAGATCAGTGACGCGGTAACAGTGATCAGCGACATGAACCTGCAGATCGCCAGCGCCGCCGAACAACAGAGCGCCGTGGCCGAAGAGGTCAACCGCAACGTTTCGGCGATCCGCACCGTGACCGAAACCCTCACCGGCCAGGCCACCGAGTCAGCGGCCATCAGCAGCCAACTGAATGCGCTGGCAACCCAGCAGATGAAGTTAATGGATCAGTTCAAGGTATAAACCCGATCTTCAAAACAATGAAGCTCCCACAATTAGACGCCAGTCCAGGCCTGAACAAACGCCGCTAAATCTTCTTTAGCCGCTGTACGCGGCGGGTTCTGCGGCGTGCCCAAATAGAGGAAGCCAATCACTTCCTCATCCGCCGTCAGCCCCAAGCCTTTAGCCACATGGGCCGAGTACGACAACTCACCGGTGCGCCACACCGCCCCGATCCCCTGCGCATAAGCCGCCAGCAAAATACCGTGTGCCGCACACGCAGCCGCCAGCAGTTGCTCGGATTTAGGCACTTTAAAGTGCTCTTGCAGACGCGCAATCACCACCACCACCAACGGCGCACGCAGCGGGCCGTTCTGGGCCTTGTCGATAGCGGCTTGCGGCGCGTCGGCGTCCTGCAGGCGTGCGGCTTCGGCCAGCAGCGTGCCCATCTGCTC
The DNA here is from genome assembly GCF_044218855.1 of Pseudomonas sp. B19125. Lineage (NCBI taxonomy): Bacteria > Pseudomonadati > Pseudomonadota > Gammaproteobacteria > Pseudomonadales > Pseudomonadaceae > Pseudomonas > Pseudomonas sp. B19125. The sequence goes on along the minus strand of NZ_CP162589.1, from coordinate 1,697,995 downwards.
ACGGGCGGCGCCTTCTACGGTGAGAAAGCGCCATGGGCGCAGTTGACCATGGTCGGGCGCGCGCATGGCGGCGGCGAACAGCACATCGCGCTGCTCCTGGGTCGGCGCCGGCTCCAGCAAACGCGGCACGGAAACACGGTTGAGCAAAGCGTCGAGAGCCTGCATTGGCCACCTCCAGAAAAAATGTGCGGTCATTCTAGCGGGAATGAATCAAATACCACCAAACGATAATTGCTCTTATTCAATCCGCCCTGCCCTGTTAGACTTTGCGGCCTTATTTTTCGCCTTAGCCGCAGGAAACCCGATGGTCCGTTCGCCTCTTCGTGTGTGTGCAGCATTGCTGGCCTTGAGCCTGACTGCCTGCGATGACGCGCCCAGGTTCACCAAGGCAGAGCCGGGTGAATCACGGGCGGGCGGCGCGACGACGGTGAACAAGCGCGATCAGAACGCGTTTTCCCTGCCTTCGGCCAACCTGGCACCCACCCGTCGCCTGGATTTCAGCGTCGGCAACAGCTTCTTTCGCAGCCCCTGGGTGATTGCGCCGTCCACCACCACCGCGCGTGATGGCCTGGGCCCGCTGTTCAACACCAATGCTTGCCAGAACTGCCACATCAAGGACGGCCGTGGCCATCCGCCGCTGCCCGACGCGCCGAATGCGGTGTCGATGCTGGTGCGCCTGTCGATTCCGGCTGCACCTGTCGATGCCCGGCTCATCGAGCAGATCGGTGTGGTGCCTGAACCGGTTTACGGTGGGCAACTGCAGGACATGGCCGTGCCGGGCGTGGCACCTGAAGGCAAAGTGCGGGTCGACTACACGCCCGTCAACGTGACCTTCAAGGACGGCAGTGTGGTCGAGTTGCGCAAGCCAAACCTGCAAATCACCCAGTTGGGCTACGGCCCGATGCACCCCGAAACACTTTTCTCGGCGCGGATTGCGCCGCCGATGATCGGCCTGGGCCTGCTCGAAGCCATCAGCGATGCCGACATTCTGCGCAACACCGACGCGAAAACCGCCGACAAGGAAGCCCTCGTCGGTCGCGCCAATTGGGTCTGGGATGACGCGCAGCACCAAACCGTACTCGGGCGTTTTGGCTGGAAAGCCGGGCAACCCAACCTCAATCAACAAAATGTTCACGCGTTTTCTGGTGATATGGGCCTCACCACGTCCCTGAGACCCTTTGATGACTGCACCGACGCCCAAGTCGCCTGCAAACAGGCGCCCAATGGCAATGGCCCCGAGGGCGAGCCGGAAGTCAGCGATAACATCCTGCGCCTGGTGCTGTTCTACACCCGCAACCTCGCCGTGCCGGCACGCCGCGGCGTCAACACGCCGCAGGTGCTCGCCGGCAAAAACCTGTTCTACCAGGCCGGTTGCCAGGGTTGCCATAAGCCGACGTTCACCACGGCGGCCACAGCCGCCGAACCTGAATTGGCCAACCAGGTGATTCGCCCTTACAGCGACCTGCTGTTGCACGACATGGGCGAAGGCCTGGCCGACCACCGCAGCGAGTTCAAGGCCGGCGGCCGCGACTGGCGTACGCCGCCGTTGTGGGGCATTGGCCTGACGCAGGCCGTAAGTGGTCACACCCAGTTTTTGCATGATGGCCGCGCCCGTAACCTGCTCGAAGCCGTGCTCTGGCATGGCGGTGAAGCACAAGCGGCGCAGCAGCATGTGTTGTCCTTTAATGCCGAGCAGCGTGCTGCGTTGATGGCGTTCCTGAACTCTTTATAAGCATTGCCACAATTACAGTAGGGAGCTCGACATGTTCCGTCCCAAGTTGCTATTCACCAGCCTTGCCGCCCTCGCCCTCGGCGCCTGCTCGCCCCAGGACCCGCAAGCGGTGACCTCGGCGGCCATCGCCAAGCAAGTGATCCTGCCCACCTACAGCCGCTGGGTTGAAGCCGACCGCCAACTGGCCGTCAGCGCCCTCGCCTACTGCCAGGGCAAGGAAAGCCTGGAGACCGCCCGCGCCGACTTCCTGCATGCGCAAAAAGCCTGGGCTGAGCTGCAGCCGCTGCTGATCGGCCCGCTGGCCGAGGGCAACCGTTCGTGGCAAGTGCAGTTCTGGCCGGACAAGAAAAACCTTGTGGGCCGACAAGTCGAACAACTGGTCAGCGCCCAGCCGCAGATCGACGGCGCGGCCCTGGCCAAGTCCAGCGTGGTGGTGCAAGGCCTGTCGGCCTACGAATACATCCTCTACGACGCCAAGACCGACGTCGCCGACGAAGCCCAGAAAGCCCGTTACTGCCCACTGCTCGTGGCCATTGGTGAGCGTCAGAAAACCCTGGCCGAAGAGATCCTGGCAAGCTGGAACAGCACCGATGGCATGCTCGCGCAGATGACCAAGTTCCCGAACCAGCGCTACGCCGATTCCCACGAAGCCATCGCTGACCTGCTGCGCGTGCAAGTCACCGCACTGGATACCTTGAAGAAAAAACTCGGCACGCCGATGGGCCGCCAGACCAAGGGCATCCCGCAACCCTTCCAGGCCGATGCCTGGCGCAGCCAGTCGTCCCTGCAAAGCCTGCAAGCCAGCCTGGCGGCGGCGCAGACCGTGTGGGTCGGCGTCGACAACAAGGGCCTGCGCGGCCTGCTGCCGTCCGAGCAGAAGCCATTGGCCGACAAGATCGACGCCGCTTATGCAGCCTCGCTCAAGCTGTTCGCCAGCAACCAGCGCACGCTCAACGAATTGCTGGCCGACGATGCCGGGCGCCAACAGCTCAATGACATCTATGACAGCCTCAACGTGGTCCACCGCCTGCACGAAGGTGATTTGGCCAAGGCGCTGGGCATTCAACTGGGCTTTAACGCCAACGACGGTGACTGATGATGCTCAGGCGACAGGCTTTGGCGGTTGGCAGTGTGCTGCTCAGTGCACTCACTTTGGGTGGCTGGACGCTGTTCAAACAAAAGAAGCAGGCACCGCTGCTGCTGTCGGCACGCGATGATGCGGACGGCAAGCACTATGCCGTGGGTTTTCGCCTGGACGGCACGCAAGTGTTTGCCACCCAGGTCGGCCAGCGCTGCCATGACATCATCAACCACCCGATACTGCCGATTGCGCTGTTCGTCGCCCGTCGCCCGGGCACCGAGAGTTACCTGATCGACCTGCGTACTGGCACGCTGCTGCAAACCATCACCTCCAATGCCAATCGCCATTTCTATGGCCACGCGGTGATCCACAACAGCGGCGACTGGCTGTACGCCACCGAGAACGACACCTCCGACCCCGGCCGTGGCCTGCTCGGTGTGTACAGGTTCGAGGGCGAGCGGCTGGTGCACAGTGGCGAAATCTCCACCCATGGCATCGGCCCGCATCAAGTGTCATGGATGCCCGACGGCGAAACCCTGGTGGTGGCCAACGGCGGCATTCGCACCGAAGCCGAAAGTCGTGTGGAGATGAACCTCAACGCCATGGAACCGAGCCTGGTGCTGATGCACCGCGACGGCAGCCTGATCAGCAAGGAAACCCTGGACCAACAGATGAACAGCGTGCGGCATATGGGGATTGCCAGCGATGGCACAATCCTCACCGGGCAGCAGTTCATGGGGCCGTCCCAGGAACGCTCCGAGTTGCTCGCGATCAAGCGCCCAGGGCAGCCGTTCGTGGCGTTCCCGGTGGCCGATGAGCAACTGCAAGCCATGGGGCATTACACCGCCAGCGTCGCCGTGCACAGCGAACTGCGTCTGGTCGCACTCACAGCGCCGCGGGGTAACAGGTTTTTTATCTGGGACATGGACAGCGGTGCGCTGCGCCTGGACGGGCCGTTGCCCGACTGCGCCGGTGTAGGCGCTGTGGCGGATGGCTTTGTCGTCACCTCAGGCCAGGGCCGTTGTCGCTTCTACGATTGCCGCCAGCCGCAGTTGGTGGCCAAGCCGCTGGAGCTGCCCTCGGGGCTTTGGGACAACCACTTGCACCTGATAATTTGAGACAAAAAAAGGGCCTCGCATCGCAAGGCCCTTTTGTCGGGGGTGGAATCTTTCAACTCTGCGGCCTCATCCCTTGGGACATCCCGAACATGAACAACAGCAAGTCATGATCCGGCTTGGCCGCCACACTCGTCTTGGCAACACGTGGCAGCAGGCATTGCCCGCTACCCTGCGCCGCACTGAGCACCTGTGTGCGAGGTTGTTCCCACACAGCCAGCGCCAGGGCTGCAATGCCCAACGCGCCGACCAAGAACACACCTCGTGCTATTTCTAGCTTCATCCAGTTAAGCCCTTGATAGCGCTGCCAAACGCCGTCTCGTAAAAGTAGCTGAGTTTTTCCCAGTCGGTACTGTTCCACGACGAATGGCGACGCAGTTGCAGCATGTCATGGGAAGCGGCCCGATAAGCGGTCAAACGCTGGCGGCACTTTTCAAAATCCAGCAGCGCCACTTCCACGTTGGCCGAGTCGCCTTCGCCGGTCACTCGTACAAAAATGTGCTTGATGTACAGGCAACCATGTTGCCAGCGGCCCTTGTGCATGCGCGCCAGGGTGCCCGCCAATTCCTTGAGCATGCGCTCATGGAGCAACTCGCCGTACTGCTCACGGCCGCCGGCGGCGTACCAGTTTTCGATCTCGTCGAAACCGTCCAGGGACGCCGTGACCAACAAGGCTTTCCATTGGTGCTCGGGGTCACGGCGTGCGCCGCAGAACACCAGTTCCGGTACGCGTACATCCAGCGAACGCAGGCCTTTGAGGGCGTCACGTTCGCGCAACACGGTCGGGCGTCCGAACGGGTGAAGCCAACTGCGGTAGATATGACCGGTCTGACGCTTGCTGTAGAGCAAGCGGCCATTTGGGCTGACCACCCGCTGCACACCGCTTTCACCACCGCGTCGGCGGTTGGGTTCCTCGACCCACTCGCCCTGCTGACGCCAGAAAAAATCAAATCGTTCTTCGGGAGCTACGTGACTGCCTGATACGCACTCAACTGCCATCCTGTTACCTCTTACGCAATACATAGACTCGCCACATGGCGTAGAGCGGCATGAAGTCCAGGGATTCCTGGACCCGGAAACCGGCCTGCTCAAATTCTGCCTCGACAGTAGCAGCCGGTAACACAAACCGGTTTTGGTAACCTTCCTGCTCACCTTTCTTGCGACGCTTGGCTTCGGCGCGCTTGCGTTTCCACGCCTTGAAATTGCCATCCACCCACAACGAAATAATCACGCTGTCGCGGGTAACCCGCTGAAATTCTTTCAGTATTGCCAGCCTGTGCACCGGATCACCAATGTGGTGCATCAAGCGCATGCAAAAAATACTGTCGACCGAGTTATCGGGCAAATCGATATCAAAGGCAGACGTTTGCAAAGGCCGTACCCGCTTCACCACCTCCGCCGGCTGGGCGACGGTGGCAACTTTCAACATCGACTCCGAATTGTCAGCGCCGATAATCACACGGTTGGGCTTCTCCGCCAACAATGGCCAGAACCGCCCGGCACCGCAAGGCAGGTCCAGCACCAGGCCCGGCTCACCCGCCAGGGCCAACGCACCGCGCGCCAATTGCTCGTCGCGTTTGTGGGACAGCCGGCGAGCCAGATTGTCCTGATGCTTGAGCAAATAATTCTGCGCGTGCTGATCGTCGTACTTTTCGGAAAAATCGAGCTTGATTGGGGTAGACATCAACGGATCTCCAGTAGCTGATGCTTACAACCTTAAGCAGCAAACTGTGATCAACAGGTCAACCCGTTGTGAAAAACTTGTCCTGTCCAACCCCATACATTTCAAGACTTTACAGATACAAGCAGTGGCATGGGGCCATCTTCGCCGAAAAGCGGGGTATCTGCCGCAGGATAGCGGCAGGGAAAGTACTCAGGGTTTGACCTGGCTCAACTCGACATGGAAACGGCAGCCATTGGGCTCCATAGTACTCAGGCTGACGCTCCAGCCCTGGCTCTCGCAGATGCGTTGCACCAGCGACAAGCCCAGGCCGAGGCCTTCTCCGCGCTTCTCGCTGCCGCGCACAAAGGGCTCGAACATCGCTTCACGCTTGTCCTCGGGAATGCCCACCCCAGAGTCTTCGACGATAAAGCCACTCGGTTCCAGCGTGAGGCGGATAAAGCCCTGCTCGGTGTAGTGCAACGCGTTGCGCAGCAAGTTGCCCATCACCGCGTGCAAGAAGGTGGTGTTGTAGCGGGTATCCAGGGGATTGCCCGGGTTATAGATCAACTCAAGGCCCTTTTGCTCGATAGGCCCTCGCCAGATGCCGAGTAAGTCCTCCGCCACCTGCGTGACGTTGACCTGCGGCGACATGGCGGCATCATCGTGTTTGGCACGCGCCAGCATGAGGAAGGTTTGCACCAGCTCGCGCATTTCTTCGCACGCACGGGCGATTCGCAGCACTTGGTTGCGGCCACGCGGGTCAATAGCCGGGTTTTCCAACAGCAACTCGCAGGAACTGGCCAGTACCATCAACGGCGTGCGCAGTTCGTGGCTGACATCGCTGGTGAACAGCTGCTCACGGGACAAGGCCGCGCGCAGGCGGCCCAGGGTGGCGTCGAAAGCCACGGCCAACTCGCCGACTTCATCGGCGGCGTAGTCCGGCGCCAGCGGCGGCGCCAAGCCAAGCAATTGGTCACGATGGCGCACCTGGCGGGCCAGACGCACCACCGGCGCCATCACCTTGCGGGCCAGCACCCAACCAAGGAAAACCGCCAGTGCGAGGCTGAGCACAAAGCCCACCAGCACCACGGCAAACAGCACGCGCTCGCGCTCTTCGAAATCGCTTTGGTCTTGCAGCAACACATACCGTCGGCCATCCACCACTTCAACCATGGCGTGGTACGACAGCGATTCGCGGAATACTTCGTGAAAGCCCGGCTCCAGGTGCCGAAGGTCTTTGGGCAGCTCGAAATCCCCAGGGCCGCCGCTGAAGTAAAACAGCTGGTCGGGCTCGGGCCGGTGGCTCCAGTCCTCGACACTGTCCATCAGCAACAGGCGCTGCAGGTCGCCGCCCAGGCCGGCCGAAATCAGTTTTTCTTCCACCAGGTGCACGGTCGCAATGATGCCCATGGCGAAGGCCCCCGCCACCAACGCACTCATCAAGGCAAAGGCGATGATGATCCGCTGGGCAAGGCTTTGCTTAAACTCCATCACGGCCCTCGGCCAGGCGATAACCCACACCGTGTACCGTTTGCAGCAACGGCTTGGCGAACGGCTTATCGATCACCTGACGCAATTGGTGAACGTGGCTGCGCAGGCTGTCGCTGTCCGGGCAATCATCGCCCCACAGGGCTTCTTCGAGGATTTCGCGGCGCAGTACGTGCGGGCTTTTTTGCATCAACACGGCGAGCAGTTTCAGGCCCACCGGGTTGAGCTTGAGCAGGCGCCCTTCGCGGGTGACTTCCAGGGTATCAAGGTCGTAGCTCAAGTCACCGACTTGCAGGGCACGGCGCCCGCCGCCCTGGGCACGGCGCAAAACGGCTTCGATGCGCGCGGCCAGCTCGGACAAGGCAAAGGGTTTGAGCAGGTAGTCATCGGCGCCGGACTTGAAGCCCTGCAGCCGGTCATCCAATTGGTCGCGGGCGGTGAGCATGATCACCGGCGTATCGCGGCGGGCGTCTTCACGCAGACGTTTGCACAGCGTGTAGCCATCGATACCGGGCAGCATGATGTCGAGCACGATCAGGTCGTAATGCTCGGTGGCGGCCAGGTGCAGGCCCGACAAACCGTCCTGCGCGCAGTCCACGGTGTAGCCTTTTAGCCCCAGGTAATCGGCCAGGTTGGCCAGAATATCGCGGTTGTCTTCAACCAATAGAATTCGCATGGGCAGTGTCTCCGTACGCGGTAACGGCCTTGTTGGCTCGCGCAGCTTAAGGCCAAGTGTGGCTCAGGGATAGACCTTGAGGTCACGTCGATAAAGGTTTTCAACCAATTACATATTCCAACAAGTTTTTCACTATAGCTTCACAAACTGATTACAGTGTCAGGTCGAACATCGCGCCCATCGATATAAGGAATATGGACATGGGGTTTTTCAAAACAGCGCCTATGCGCTTTCTGCTGCTCGTCACCGCCACCTGGCTGGTGATTTTCCTGCTGACCCGCAGCGTGCTGCTGATCACCCATCTGGATGAAGTCGGTGGCAATTTGCTGCCGGTGTTTGGCGTGGGTTTGCTCTATGACCTGAGCTTCCTGGTGTATGCCGCCTTGCCGCTGGGCCTGTACCTGCTGCTGTGCCCGCCCGCGTTGTGGCGCCGCCGCGGCCATCGCTGGTTCCTGCAAGCGGTGCTCACCGCAAGCGTGTTCGCCATGCTGTTCACTGCGGTCGCTGAATGGTTGTTCTGGGATGAATTCGGTGTGCGCTTCAACTTCATTGCCGTCGACTACCTGGTGTATTCCAAGGAGGTGTTGAACAACCTGCTGGAGTCCTACCCGATCGGCAAGCTGCTCAGTTTGTTGGCGATGCTGGCGATAGTCGTGAGCCTTGCCCTGCGCAAGCCGTTCAATGCGGCGATGAACGCCCCGCTCCCAGCCATGCGCGGCCGCTTGCTGAATGCCCTGTGCCTGTTGGTAGCTGCCGGTCTGAGTGTGCAATTGATCAGCCAGAACAGCCCGCGTGCCCAAGGCGGCAATGCCTACATGAACGAATTGGCGAGCAACGGCCCGTACCAATTTTTTGCCGCCTTTCGCAATAACGAACTCGATTACACGCAGTTCTACAAAAGCCTGCCAACCGATGTTGTCGCCAAACAGTTGCGCGCAGAACTCAGTGAACCCAATGCGCACTTTATCGGCACAGACCCGCTGGATATCCGCCGCACTATCGACAACCCAGGCACATTGCGTAAACCCAACATCGTGCTGGTGACCATCGAAAGCTTCAGCGCCAAATACATGGGCAGCAATGGCGATGAGAACAACCTGACGCCCAACCTCGATGCGCTGCGTAAACAAAGCCTGTACTTCAATAACTTCTATGCCACCGGCACCCGCACTGACCGTGGGCTGGAAGCGATCACCTTGGCGATTCCACCCACGCCCGGCCGCTCGATCGTCAAGCGCATTGGCCGTGAAAGCGGTTTCGCAAGCCTTGGCCAACAACTCGGTGCCGTCGGTTACGACAGCGTGTTCGTCTACGGCGGGCGCGGTTACTTCGACAATATGAACGCGTTTTTCAGCGGCAACGGTTATCGGGTCGTCGACCAGAGCAGTGTGCCTGAAGCGGAAATTTCGTTTAAGAACGCCTGGGGCATGGCTGATGAAGACCTCTACCGGCAAACCCTGAAACTCGCCGACGCCGACTACGCCAAGCAGCAGCCCTTCCTGCTGCAACTGATGACCACGTCCAACCACCGTCCCTATACCTACCCGGATGGGCGCATTGATATCAAGTCCGGTAAAGGCCGTGACGGCGCCGTCAAATACACCGACCACGCTATTGGCGAGTTCCTCGACGCGGCACGCCAGAAACCCTGGTTTGATAACACGATTTTCGTGTTCGTCGCCGACCACACCGCCGGCAGCGCAGGCAAGGAAGACTTGCCGATCACCAACTACCAGATCCCGCTGTTCATCTATGCCCCCAAACTGATCGAAGCCCGGGAAAGCGCACAACTGGCCAGCCAGATCGACCTTGCGCCGACCTTGCTGGGCCTGATCAACCTGAGTTACGAGTCGACCTTCTTCGGCCGCAACCTGTTGCAGGACAACCCGTTGCCACCGCGCGTGGTGGTCGGCAACTACCAGTATCTGGGGCTGTTTGACGGCAAGGACCTGGCCATTCTAAGCCCACGCCAGGGCCTGCGTCGCCACGATCAAGCCCTGGGTGAAAGCCAGGAGCTGCGTGTAGGCAGTGATGATCCGTTGATCCAACGCGCAATCACCTACTACCAAGCGGCCAGCTATGGCTACACCCAACAATTGCTGAGCTGGAAGGGGCCGAAGGAAGTGCCCCCCGCAATCAGCGTACGCTGACAGCTGCGTTCTGGCCCTTGCCTACCACAGGGCAAGGGCGTGACACTTGCGCCATCCTCCGGCGATGGCGCCTTTGCATGTCCGACTCCCTGTTGCTGATTGAAGATGACCGCCCATTGGCCGCGCTGACGGCCGAGTTCCTGCGCGCGGAGGGTTTTACCGTCGCCGTGGAGCACCGTGGTGATCGCGCCGCACAGCGCATTCTTGATGAAAAACCGGCACTGTTGATCCTCGATGTCATGTTGCCGGGCATCGACGGTTTTACCCTGTGCCGCCAGATTCGCGACAGCTACCCCGGGCTGATCCTGATGATGACCGCGCTGGATGAAAACGCCGAGCAATTAACCGGATTCGACGTGGGCGCCGACGACTACGTGGTCAAACCCGTCGACCCGCTGCTATTGCTGGCCAGGGTGCGCTCGTTGCTGCGTCGTCATCGCCAGGCGCCCAATGCGTCTTATCAGTGGGGCGCGTTTCGGTTGGACCTTAATAGCCATTTCGCCTGGCTCGACGGTACGCCATTGCAATTCTCGGTGGCCGAGTTCGAACTGCTGGCGATTTTCGCCCGCCATAGCGGCGTGTTACTGACCCGCGAGAAACTCCTGCAAAGCTTACGCGGCCTGGAATACGACGGGCTTAACCGCTCCATTGATATGCGTGTGTCGCGCCTGCGCAAAAAGCTGATGACCCTGGCCTGCCCGGTGACCATCCAGACCATCACGGCCCAAGGCTACCTGTTTGTCGAAATCCCCCAGGCGGCCCAGCATGTTTAAACTGCGCCCCTGGATGGTGGCCGTGGCGGGCGCGGGCTGGACGAGCTTGACCCTTTATCTGTTGTGGCTGTGCACCAACGCCTCGGTGTTTGTCGGCGAGGACAGTTTTTTGCGTTTGATGGCCGGCCCAGGCTATTTGGTGGCCGAGCAGCTCAAAGGCTTGCCTGCCGAGAAACGTGAAGCGCGCATGGACATCCTGCGCGCGCACTTCCAGTACCCGGTAGAGCTGATCCCGTATGACGACGTCGAATTGCCGCCCGAAGCCATGGTCATGCTCGAACACCAGCAGCCGGCACTGAACAGCGACGAAGACATCAGCTACTTCCCGCTGGACGACGAAACCGTGATCCGATTCGGCCCTATGTGGGGCAGTGCCGAGGTCAAGGACCTGCTGAAATTTCCGATTTTCTGGATGACCGCCTGCGTCGCCGGCTTGCCGGTTTTGCTGTTGCTCGGCCTCGGTTTGCGTGCGTACCGACGGCATAACAAAGACCTGGCCACACTCAACACGTGCCTGGGCACGCTGGCACGCACGCCAAACGTGATGCTGCCCGCCCTGGGCAAGGAATGGACGCCGTTGCTGCTGACTTTGCAACAGCATGCGCGGGACATCAGCGCCATGAGCGAACGCCATCGCGAAGTCTCTCAAGCCGTCTCCCACGAACTGCGCACACCGCTGGCGCGCATGCGTTTCGCCCTTACGTTGCTGAGCAAGAGCGAAGACCCGCCGACCCGCGCACGCCTTCAGGAGCGCTTGCAAACCGATGTCGAAGAACTCGAAGCCCTGGTTCGCGCCAGCTTGGCCTTTGCGCGAATGGCCGGCGCGCCGACCGATTTGCAGCACGAACCCATCAACCTGCGTGATTGGCTGCACCAGGAGTTCGCCTTACTGGATGGGCACCACCGTCAATTAAGCCTGGAAACCGAGCCTGCACAGCTTGAACTGATCGGCGACCGTGCCCTGCTGCACTTGATCGTGCGCAACCTCTTGAGCAACGCCATCACCTATGCACGTGATCGAGTGTGCGTGAGCGCCACCTATCAGGGTGAGCAGCACTTGGTGCTGCATGTCGACGATGATGGCCCCGGTATATTGGCGGAGAACCGTGAAAAGATTTTCGAGCCTTTTGTGCGGCTTGCCATGGGCGGCGACGAACCCAGTGGCTTCGGCCTCGGCCTGGCGCTGGCCAAGCGCGCAACCCAGTGGCATCACGGTGAGTTGTCGGTAACCCGCAGCCCGCTGGGCGGCGCACGCATGAGCCTGATACTGCCGTTGCGCCCTCTTTAGAGCCATGCCTTTCAAGGTCTTTGGGCTGATGCGTTCAAGTAAGTCGAGTCAGAAATCGCACTGGAGAAAAGTAACCCGTGGCGAGCAGGCTTGCCCTGCGTTGGGCTGCGCAGCAGCCCCAGTCCGTTATAACTGGCTCACCGAGTCGCCTGATTTGGGGCGGCTTCGCCACCCAACGCAGGGCAAGCCTGCTCGCCACAGTGACAGTGTTCGTCCTTATTGAAGGGTATCGCCGGTTGCAGCGCTGTTACAGCCTGTGACAGCGCAGCCATCCCATCGCCCGTAACCTCGCCAACTGAATCCCGGTTGGAGAGCCCTGTCATGCATCCCCGTAAGAAGCATTTGCCCACCTTGATGCTGTCGCTGTGCATCGTTGCTGGCGTGTTCGTGCCCGGTAATGCGTCGGCCTCGCGCCTGGCGGTTACGGACAAGCCATCACCACGGATGGAAGACAAACACGCTGGCGATCACACCGCCAATACGGCACGTCGGCCAACGGCGCAGGATGCGCTCCTCACCCCGCCACCTCGGAGGTGGCCCCGAGCCGCCGGCGTTGAGAAACTCACGCACCTGCCTGTCCCTGGCCCACTCAACCAAGCTGCTGCACCGCAACCCGTGGCACTTATGCCGGCTGCCCAAGTAACCCTGGCAAGGGGCATGACCTTCAGGAAGCTGTTGCGACGTCGTACATTGGGTTGAGATCAACACAGGCAGCCATGTGGGAGCCGGGCTTGCCCGCGATGCAGGCGACTCGGTATGTCTGGTGCACCGAGGTGATGCCATCGCAGGCAAGCCAGCTCCCACATGGGAGCTCCTGCATTTTGAATACTGCACAAAAAAGCCCCGCCTGCATCACTGCAAGCGGGGCTTTTTAATAGCTGGGTAAGGCTGGCTTACATCATGCCGCCCATGCCACCCATGCCGCCCATGTCTGGCATACCGCCGCCAGCTGCGCCTTCAGCCTTTGGCTTGTCAGCGATTGCAGCTTCGGTAGTCAGGATCAGGCTACCGATCGAGGCTGCTGCTTGCAGCGCGGAACGAGTCACCTTGGTAGGGTCCAGGATGCCCATTTCGATCATGTCGCCGTATTCGCCAGTCGCAGCGTTGTAACCGTAGTTACCTTTGCCGTTCTTGACTTCGTTGACCACAACGCTTGGCTCGTCGCCGGAGTTGGCAGCGATCTGACGCAGCGGCGCTTCAACGGCGCGACGCAGAACAGCGATACCGACGTTCTGGTCAGCGTTGTCGCCGGTCAGATCAGCCAGTGCTTCCAGAGCGCGGATCAGCGCAACGCCACCGCCAGGTACCACGCCTTCTTCAACGGCTGCACGGGTTGCGTGCAGGGCGTCTTCAACGCGGGCTTTCTTCTCTTTCATTTCAACTTCAGAACCGGCGCCAACCTTGATCACTGCAACGCCGCCGGACAGCTTGGCCAGACGCTCTTGCAGTTTTTCACGGTCGTAGTCGGACGAAGTCTCGGCAACCTGGGCACGGATCTGAGTGATGCGAGCCTGGATATCCTGCTCAACGCCAGCACCGTCAACGATGATGGTGTTTTCTTTGGAGATGGTCACGCGCTTGGCGCTACCCAGGTTTTCCAGGGTGGCGCTTTCCAGGCTCAGGCCGATCTCTTCGGAGATAACGGTACCGCCGGTCAGAACGGCGATGTCCTGCAGCATGGCCTTGCGACGGTCGCCGAAGCCTGGCGCCTTGACGGCGGCGACTTTAACGATGCCACGCATGTTGTTCACAACCAGAGTCGCCAGGGCTTCGCCTTCAACGTCTTCGGAAACGATCAGCAGTGGGCGGCCGGCTTTGGCAACGGCTTCCAGCACTGGCAGCATTTCGCGGATGTTCGAGATCTTTTTGTCGACCAGCAGGATCAGCGGGCTGTCCAGCTCGGCAACCATGGTCTCAGGCTTGTTGACGAAGTACGGGGACAGGTAGCCACGGTCGAACTGCATGCCTTCTACAACCGACAGTTCGTTTTCCAGGCCAGTGCCTTCTTCAACGGTGATCACGCCTTCTTTACCGACTTTTTCCATGGCTTCGGCAATGATGTCGCCGATGGAGTTGTCGGAGTTGGCGGAGATGGTGCCTACCTGAGCGATAGCCTTGGTGTCGGCGCATGGCTTGGACAGCTTTTTCAGCTCAGCAACGATGGCGATGGTCGCCTTGTCGATGCCGCGCTTGAGGTCCATCGGGTTCATGCCGGCAGCGACGGCCTTGTAGCCTTCGTTGACGATGGCCTGAGCCAGTACGGTAGCGGTGGTGGTGCCGTCGCCTGCGTCATCGTTGGCACGGGAGGCAACGTCTTTGACCAGCTGCGCGCCCATGTTTTCGAAACGGTCTTCCAGTTCGATTTCTTTGGCTACCGAAACGCCGTCCTTGGTGATGGTCGGAGCGCCGAAGCTCTTCTCGATAACCACGTTACGGCCTTTAGGACCCAGGGTCGCTTTTACCGCGTCAGCCAGGATGTTGATACCGGTGAGCATTTTCTTGCGGGCGGAATCGCCGAATTTAACTTCTTTAGCAGCCATGATCGATATTCCTTAAATACTTTGTAGTAACGGGAAAATGAGCGGGGAATCAGTCTTCCAGAACGGCGAGAATCTCGTTCTCAGCCATGACCAGCAGGTCTTCGCCGTCGACTTTCACAGTGTTGCTGCCGGAGTAAGGGCCGAAAACAACCTTGTCACCCACTTTTACGGCCAGCTCACGTACTTGACCGTTTTCCAGCGTCTTGCCCGGGCCTGCAGCGAGAATCACACCGTGGTTGGCTTTTTCAGCAGCCGAACCTGGCAGAACGATACCGCCAGCGGTTTTCTTTTCTTCTTCGCTGCGACGGATTACGACGCGGTCGTGCAGAGGACGAAGCTTGCTCATTGTCGATCTCTCCTAATTGTGTTTTTCATCGGCCGGTATCGATACCGGCAAGTTGTATTCCGGCGGTGCCGGTCGCGCCTCGCCAAGCAAGACGCGGAAGTCTGTCTGGTGTCGCCACCAGAAACCTTGCGGTGACCGTTACATAAGGGCGTATAAGCTTATTACAAGAGGCCGCGACGGAAATTTTTTACGAATGCCGGGCGGCAAAAGCAACACGGCACCCAAAGGCGCCGTGCAGGTCATGCGGTTATTTGCTGTCGCGGTGTTCGAACTCGCCTTCGATCACATCCCCTTCACGCCCCAACGGCTGGCGTGGCGCCGGGCCGCCACGGGGTTGCAGGTCATCGGCGAAGGCGCGCTGGCGGATCGCCGCTTCTTCAGCTCGCTGGCGCATCTTGCCGGCCAGCAGCTTGCGGGTGAACGGCAGCAGCATGACCAGGCCGACCACGTCGCTGATAAAGCCTGGCAGGATCAACAGGCCACCGGCCAAGGCCATCATCAGGCCTTCAAGCATGGTCTGAGCAGGCAGTTCGCCGCGGTTCAGGCTTTCACGCGCACGCAGCGCCGTGGCCAGGCCGGCGACGCGCAGCACCAGGACGCCGAGCATCGAGCCGAGAATAATCAGCAACAGTGCCGGGAAAAACCCGATGGCACTGCTGACTTGAACAAATACGAACAGCTCCAACACCGGGAACAGCAGAAAGAGCAATAAAAAAGGGCGCATCAAATGGTTCCTCAACGCAAGAATGCCTTGCCAGTCCACCTTAAATGACGTCGCCGTTTCGTGAATTCAAGCGCTGACGGCTTCTTTTTTCGGCCAGACCTCAGCGTGAGCCAATGAAACCAGGGCTTCGCGCACTTGTGTCGGCGTGTTGCAAGGCTCGGCAAACGGCAGCCAATACAAGGACTGGCCGATGCGCAGGTGCATGCCCTCGCCGTCGATACCGGCCAATTGCGCAGGTTCGGTGGTCGGCAGGCCGGTCAGCTCCACATAGTGGGCGATGGCCTTGGTGTGATCGCTGTTCATGTGCTCGATCATGCTGCGCTCGGCTTTGCCCGCAAACGGGTTGGCCAGGGTGAGCTGGTCGACCCAGTGAATCGCGCCAAAGCCGCCGATGTAACGGTGACGCACCGGTTTGAGCACCCAGAAGTCGAAATCGTGGGCCTTGTGGTAGTTGGCCGAATCCGGGAAGTAGCGGTAATAGCGCTCGGCGGCGGCTTCAATCGCAGCCTCATCCTCAAGCTTTTCGGCTTCGGCCAGGTAGGTCAGGCGCCCTACCGCTTGCACGTCATCCGCCTCGCGCTCACCCACCAGCAGCGAGCACTTGGGGTCTTTCTGCAGGTTGTGGGTGTGCTGGGCGATGCGGCTGATCAGGATGATCGGCTGGCCCTGCGCGTCGAGGCAGTACGGCACCACTGAGCCGAAGGGAAAACCCGGCATGGCTTTGGACAATGTGGAGAGCGCTCCACGGTATTCCTTGAGCAACAGCTCTCGGGCGTTCTTGGCAACCTGCGTGCTCACGGTATGACTCCTCGGGTGTTCAGCCGCCCACAGCCTATGGCGTCTATGGGAATGAATCTCAACACAAGGTAATCAATATCGGCGCGGGTTGCCAGAGTGTCCGTTGCTGGTTTTACCGGGCTGCTTTACCAGGCGACGCCGAAGCCTGCGGTGTAACGGGTCTTGTCCAAGCTGCTTTGCGATTCGCCATTAATGATGTCGCGCTCGGCCTTGAGGTTGAGCGAGGCCCATTCAGTGACTTTGTAGCGCAGGCCCATTTCCGCATCCAGGGAGTAATCGGACGGCCCGGCCAGCGGCTTGCCCACTTCGCCGTTAGTGAAGAATTCCACAGTCTTGCCCACCAGGTAGCGGTTGTAGCTCCACTTCATGGCCAGGGAATAGAAGTTGCTCTTGCGATCGTCCGAATACTGGTAATCGGTGCGGTTGACCAGCGAGCCGAGGGAGAACGCGCCCAGCTCATCGTCCCAGAACTGGTAGCCAGGGCCAGTACCCACGGTGCGCTGGCGGGACAGGTCTTCAACCTTGTCACGCTTGTAGGTCAGGCGGCCCTGCCAGTACCAATGCTCGGTGATGAAGCGGTCCAGGTCATATTCGAGCGACCAGTTGTCGGTGGTGGTCACGTCATCCTGGAACTCGCGGTTGTATTCGCCCTGGGCGGTATGCCGCCACTGGCCGTGACGCGCGGTGGTCTTGAAGTCGATGTCGTAGTCGTTGGTGTCCTTGTCGGCGCGTTTGTAGTCCAGCGCCAGGTCGACATTGCCCTTCCACACCAGGTCTTCGATCACAGGCTTTGGCTTGATGATCTGCTGGATGCTGGCCAAGTCCACGGTTTTCGGCGCTTCGCCATTGGTCAGGGTGACCTTGCCATCCTCCGCCGCTTTCAGGGATTTGGCCTTTTCACCGGTGTAAGCGTCCTGCTTGACCAGCAGTTCCTGGTCGCTTTCCAGGGTCTTGACCTGCTTCCAATCCACCGGGATGGCCCCTGCGTAGTTGGTCTGAATCAGCAATTTGCCACCGTCGAAGACTTTGATCTTGCCGGTCAGGCGGTCACCGTTCTTCAACCAGATGGTGTCGGCGAGCAGGGGCGTGGAGGCGCTGAGAACAGCAAGGCAGAGCAGGGTTCTGGACAACATAAGCGAATTCGAGGCTCGAAAATGGCGAAAAAGGGGCGTTATCGTGTTAGATAGCTTGGACTGACTCAAGGATTTATATTGAGTTCAATTCTCAACGGCATGATTACAGACGTTTCTTACAAAAACACCTCTTTATAAAGACGCGGCGATGCCCACACCCCACACACCCGAAGACGCCCCCCAAAGCCCCGCAGACATGCGCCGAACGGCCCTGTACCTGACCCTGGCGCAAGTGCCCGAAGGTTGCGTGGTGAGTTACGGCGAGTTGGCGCACCTGGCCGGCCTGGGCCGCGCTGCCCGCTGGGTCGGGCGCACGCTCAGCCAACTGCCGGAGGACACCCGTCTGCCCTGGCATCGGGTATTGGGTGCCGGTGGTCGGATAAGTCTGCCGGTGGGCAGCGCTTCAGGCGACGAACAACGTGCGCGTTTGCGCAGTGAAGGCGTCAGTATCCTGAACAATCGCGTTGATATTCAGCGTCATGGCTGGCGCCCGGTAGAGCACAGCGGTTAGAGTGCGCGCTTTGTTTCCGCAAATCTGAGGCAGACTCCAGCCCATGCCCCGTAAAACCTGGCGCGCCGCGCTCGCCGCCTATGCCAGCCCTTCGACGTTAGTCCTGTTGTTGCTCGGCTTCGCCGCCGGCTTGCCTTACATGTTGGTGTTTTCGACGCTATCTGTGTGGTTGCGCGAGGCCGGTGTGGCCCGCGAGACCATCGGCTATGCGAGCCTGATCGGCCTAGCCTATGCGTTTAAATGGGTCTGGTCGCCGCTGCTCGACCAATGGCGCCTGCCGCTGCTCGGCAAACTGGGACGACGTCGCTCCTGGCTGGTACTTGCCCAGACGCTGGTGATCCTCGGGTTGATCGGCATGGGTTTCTGCGACCCGCAAAAGCACTTGTCCTGGCTGATCGCCATTGCCGTTATCGTAGCCTTTGCCTCCGCCACCCAAGACATTGCGGTAGACGCCTATCGCCTGGAAATAGCCGACGACAGCCGCCAGGCCGCGCTGGCTGCCAGCTACATGTCCGGCTATCGCATCGCCGCACTGCTGGCCACCGCCGGCGCGCTGTTCTTTGCCGAAGGTTTCGGTTCCACCGGCTTCAACTATAAACACTCGGCCTGGACCGGTACTTACGTGCTGTTCGGCGTGCTGATGATCCCGGCACTGCTGACCACCTTCTTCATGCGTGAACCCGATGTGCCACTGCGCACCCAATTGCAGGCCGGGCGCTACAGCTTTGCGCATCAGCTTGTCTCGGTCTTTGTGCTGATCGTGCTGTTGGTGTCGGTCCCGGCGATGTTCACCCAGTTGTACAACACCGATTTCGCCAGCGTGCTGTTCCACGGCGTGAGCCTGTGGGAGCTGCTGATGGAAGATCGCGCGTTCCTGCGCGCCATCCTGTACATCATCCTCACCACCCTGTGCCTCTCGGCCATGGGTCGACGAGGCCTGGCACCCGTCCTCACGCCGGTTAACGACTTTATCCTGCGGTATCGCTGGCAGGCGCTGCTGCTGCTCGGGCTGATTGCGACCTATCGCATGTCCGACACGGTAATGGGCGTGATGGCCAACGTGTTCTACATCGACCAGGGCTTTACCAAGGACCAGATCGCCGGGGTCAGCAAGATCTTCGGCCTGATCATGACCCTGCTCGGCGCCGGTATGGGCGGCCTGTTGATTGTGCGCTTCGGCATCTTGCCGATCCTGTTTATCGGCGGCATTGCCTCGGCGGCCACCAACCTGCTGTTCGTGATGCTTGCCGACATGGGCCCGGACCTGCAGATGCTGATCTTCACCATCTCCCTGGATAACTTCAGTTCGGGGCTGGCCACCTCGGCGTTTGTCGCCTACCTGTCGAGCCTGACCAACCTCAAGTTCTCCGCCACCCAATACGCGCTGCTCAGCTCGATCATGCTGTTGCTGCCGCGCCTGATTGGTGGCTACTCGGGCGTGATGGTAGAGAAGTTCGGTTATCACAACTTCTTCATCATCACTTGCCTGCTGGGTGTGCCGACGCTGTTCCTGATTGCGCTGCACTGGTTTCAGGAAAGCCGACGGGCGCGGTTGAATCCTCCCGCAGAAGACTGACCCACCTCAGCCAATGTGGGAGCTGGCTTGTTGTGGCGAGCAAGCTTGCTTGCGCTGGGGTGCGAAGCGCCCCCAAAAAGCCGGTGACTGCTGCGCAGTCAAACGGGAGCAAGCTCCCTCGCCACAGCAAGCGCCCTCTCCATAGCAAGCCAGCTCCCACACACGCTCTACTCCACCAGAAACACCGCCACGACCTCACGCCTGTACTCCAGCGACAACCGCCCGTACAATCCCAAGTCATTTCAAGTCCAAGCAACCGACAACGGCCTACCATGCGTACCAGTCAATATTTGCTCGCCACACAGAAAGAAACGCCTTCCGACGCGGTTGTGATCAGCCATCAGCTGATGCTGCGCGCCGGCATGATCCGCAAACTGGCCTCCGGCCTGTACACCTGGCTGCCCATGGGCTTGAAGGTGATGCGCAAGGTCGAAGCCATCGTTCGCGAAGAAATGAACGCCGCCGGCTCTCTGGAAGTGTTGATGCCGAGCACCCAACCGGCTGAGCTGTGGCAGGAATCCGGGCGCTGGGAAGAGTACGGTCCTGAGTTGCTGCGCTTCAAGGACCGTCATGGCCGCGATTTCTGCGCCGGCCCGACCCATGAAGAAGTGATCACTGACCTGATGCGCAACGAGTTGAGCAGCTACAAGCAGCTGCCGTTGAACCTGTATCAGATTCAGACCAAGTTCCGTGACGAAATTCGCCCACGCTTCGGTTTGATGCGCGGCCGCGAATTCATCATGAAGGATGCCTACTCGTTCCACGCCGACCAGGCGTCCCTGCAGGCCACCTACGACCGCATGCACACCGCCTACTGCAACGTGTTCACGCGCCTGGGTCTGAAGTTCCGTCCGGTTGAAGCGGACAACGGCTCCATCGGCGGCGCCGGCTCCCACGAGTTCCACGTGCTGGCCGAGTCCGGCGAAGACGATATCGTGTTCAGCAACGGTTCCGACTACGCGGCGAACATCGAGAAAGCCGAAGCCGTGCCACGGGAAACGTCCCGCGCCGCACCGGCTGAAGAACTGCGCCTGGTGGACACGCCAGAGACCAAGACCATCGCGGCCCTGGTGGAAAAATTCAATCTGCCGATTGAAAAGACCATCAAGACCCTGATCGTGCGCGCCGAAGAAGAAGGCAAGCTGATCGCCCTGGTGATCCGTGGCGACCACGAACTCAACGAAATCAAGGCTGCCCAGCAACCTGGCGTGGCCAGCCCGCTGGTCATGGCCACCGATGCCGAACTGCGCGACGCCATTGGCGCCGGTGCTGGTTCGCTGGGCCCGCTGAACCTGCCGTTGCCGATCATCATCGACCGTTCGGTCGAGCTGATGAGCGACTTCGGTATCGGCGCCAACATTGATGACAAGCACTACTTCGGCGTGAACTGGGAGCGTGACTTGCCGGTTCCGACCGTGGCCGACCTGCGTAACGTGGTGGCCGGTGACCCAAGCCCGGATGGCAAGGGCACCCTGGAAATCAAGCGCGGCATCGAAGTCGGGCACATCTTCCAGCTGGGCAACAAGTACAGCAAGGCGATGAAGTGCGAAGTGCTGGGCGAGAACGGCAAGCCGATCACCCTGGACATGGGCTGCTACGGCATTGGCGTATCACGCGTGGTTGCCGCTGCCATCGAGCAGAACAACGACGAGAAAGGCATCATCTGGAGCGACGCCCTGGCACCGTTCCAGATCGCCCTGGTACCGCTGCGCTACGACAACGAGCAAGTACGCGAAGCCACCGACAAACTGTATGCCGAACTGACGGCTGCCGGTTTTGAAGTGCTGCTCGATGACCGGGACAAGAAAACCAGCCCGGGCATCAAGTTCGCCGACATGGAACTGATTGGCATCCCGCACCGTATCGTGGTCAGTGACCGCGGCCTGGCGGATGGCAATCTGGAATACAAGAGCCGGACCGAAGCCGAAGCCCAACCGTTGCCGGTGGCTGACGTGCTGTCTTTCCTTCAGGCGCGTATTCGTCGCTGAAAACCAGATCAAGAGAAGTCATGTTCAAGCGAAACACCAGAGCCCTGGGGGGCGCCGCCTTGTGCGGCGCCCTGCTGGTCAGCGGCTGCGCCAATCAAATGTCGCAACGCAGCGAGCACGAGGAGCGGGTCGAGCGAAAGTTGCTCGATCACAGCCTGCAAATCGATGTAGGCGAACCCAAAGTGCTGGAACTACCGCAACGCCGGGTTCGCATTCACGAGCAGAAGACCTTTGAGGTCACCGAGTTCGAAGTCACCCGCCGTTACGATCGCTACACCCCCTACCAGCCCTGGCGCAAACTCTATGAGATGCCTTTGGGTGCCGTTGCACTGGTAGCGGGCGCGGGCGCCAACGTGGTGAATATCTTCGCCCTCGGCAACCTGCCCACCAGCATGACGCGTGACTGGCTGAGCTACGGCGTGGACGGCATCAACCCGTTCATGAACGTGCAATCCCACGGCCGTGCGCAACAGAACCTGGCGGGTATCGATGAAGTGCAGCGCGACAAGCGCACGGAGTATTCGAGCCTGCCCTGGAGCGAGCGCCCGGTGCAAGTTACCGCCGGCAAGCAGACCCATGAGCTGACCACCGACCGCGATGGCGTACTGCGCCTGAACCTTTTGGACAGCCCATTTGCCGAGCAGGACCTGAACCGCGTCAGCACCTTGAAGATCAGCGTGGAAGATGGCCAGGACGATGTGCATTCCGACTCGACCCTGGCGATCAGCAACACCCTGCGCGGCAAGTTGCTCGAAGCCCATGGCCTGATCTACGACGACTTGGAAGATGACGAAGTGAACCAATGGGTGCACCGGGTCAAGCGCCTGTCGGAGCTGGGCCTGGAGGAAGAAGCCAGCGAGCTGGAACAAAGCCTGATCGAATTGACGCGCAATGATCCGGAGTTGCAGCAGGAGTTTCTGCAGGCGCTGACCAAGGATGCGGGAAGACTCGTCGCAGATCCTGGGGCACGCTGAGACTTCAGGCTGGATAAAAATCAAAATGTGGGAGCTGGCTTGCCTGCGATAGCGGTGTATTAGTCACAACATCAGTGACTGACACTGCGCTATCGCAGGCAAGCCAGCTCCCACATTTTTTTGATCCGGTTTCTACCAGGGAAATTGAAGCTGCTCGTTACCGCTGCTCAGGTCCAGCAACCGCACCCCAATCCCCAACAACCGCACCGGCTTCCCGCCCCGGTTAAACGCCTGGGTCAACAGCTGTTGATAACTCTCCAGATCCCGCCCTGCCCCGGCCTGCTCCAGCGTCGTCTGGGTAAAGTCATGAAACTTCACCTTAACGAACGGCTTGCCCGCGCGGTAGCTACTGTCTATACGCGCCATGCGCCCTGCCAGGGTTTCCATCAGCTCAGGCAGTTTCGCCAGGCAACTTGAGAGATCCGGCAGGTCCACGTCGTAGGTATTTTCCACACTGATCGATTGTCGGCGGCTGTCGTTCTGCACCACACGGTCATCAATCCCACGAGCCAGGCCCCAGAGCCGCTCGCCAAAACTGCCGAATTCACGCACCAGCGCCAGCTTGTTCCACTCGCGCAGTTGCAGGCAGTCTTCGATGCCCAGGCGCGCCAGCTTGTCGGCGGTGACCTTGCCGACACCGTGCAGCTTTTTCACTGGCAACTGCGACACAAAGTCTTCAACCTGATCCGGGGTGATCACAAACAGGCCGTTGGGTTTTTTCCAGTCGCTGGCGATCTTGGCCAGAAACTTGTTCGGCGCCACGCCGGCCGACACGGTGATGTGCAACTGGTTGGAGACGCGCCGGCGGATGTCCTGGGCGATGCGCGTGGCACTGCCGCCAAAATGCGGGCTGTCGGAGACATCCAGGTAAGCTTCGTCCAGCGACAACGGCTCGATCAGGTCGGTGTAGTCGCGAAAGATCGTCTGGATTTCCTTCGACGCTTCTTTATAAGCATCCATGCGCGGCTTGACGATGGTCAGGTCCGGGCACAGCTTCAAGGCGTGGCGCGATGACATGGCCGAGCGCACGCCATAGGCCCGCGCCTCATAGTTACAGGTTGCAATCACCCCTCGCCTGTCTGCCGAGCCGCCGACCGCCAGTGGCTTTTGCGCCAGGCTCGGGTCGTCGCGCATCTCGATGGCGGCGTAGAAGCAATCACAGTCGACGTGGATGATTTTGCGCTGCGTCATATAAACAGAGGGTGTAATCCAACGGGCGGCCAGTATCGCACTCACTCCTGTATATAGCACCAGTAGTTTGAATCTGCCGTTTGAGCGGTAGGAAATTTCCCAGATGAATTTATTTTCTCAATCGAAATCTACCCACCAATAGAGCCAAAACCCTTGGCCAGACTGGCCCCGAGGCCGTTTGAAGCCCACTTTGGAGAGCTAACCGCTTGAACCACAAGCGCTTTTCTTCAATTCACAGGTTGACACACCTGCGTTCCTCTGTAGAATGCCGACACACAGACGCGGGATGGAGCAGTCTGGTAGCTCGTCGGGCTCATAACCCGAAGGTCGTCGGTTCAAATCCGGCTCCCGCAACCAAACATCAAAAAAGGCTACTCGAAAGAGTGGCCTTTTTTGTGCGTGCCTGTTTTAGCCCTGTATGAAAATTGTAAGACAGAAAAAACGTTGCCCACCCTGCACTTACCGCACAAGGTGGCTGTGGAGTGACTAATTTCCACTTATTTGACCCATCAGACTATTAACGGTTGACACCTCGCCGTTGGGCTGTAGAATGCCGCCCACAGACGCGGGATGGAGCAGTCTGGTAGCTCGTCGGGCTCATAACCCGAAGGTCGTCGGTTCAAATCCGGCTCCCGCAACCAAACATCAAAAAAGGCTACTCGAAAGAGTGGCCTTTTTTGTATCCGGTGAAAAAGTTCTTCTGAAACAATGGTATGGCATCTTTCATGAAACCGTATTCGGTTTGCAGAGTCCATGTCATTGCAAGCTATGCTCAGTGCTCAAGCTCGACCCTCTACGACCAATTGGCCGCTGTCGCCGCCCCCGACGATAAGCGTTAATATTTGTAATTATTTTGTCCATAGGGATTGGTAACTTGGCTGGATACCTCCATCCTGTCGCGCACAATCCACGAGGTGATTGATGCGCGCCAACTCGTCTGAACCACAAGACACCGTCACAGCGGAACAACCGATCACTCCCACCCGTTTGCGATGGCTGGATCTGTTGAGCAAATACCGTCAACCCATTGGGCTGGCCGTCACCCTGTTGCTGTTCGCTATCGCCCTGATCGCCTGCCGACACTTGCTGCTGGAACTGGACCTTTACGCGCTCCACGACTCGATCCTGGAAGTGCCCAAGCCTGCCTTGCTCGGCGCATTTGCCGCCGCGGTCGCAGGTTTCATCATTCTATTGGGCTACGAATTCTCCGGCGCACGTTATGCCGGCGTGAAGCTGCCGGCCAAGACCCTGGCCATGGGTGGCTTCACCGCCTTTGCCATCGGCAATGCCATTGGGTTGTCGATGCTTTCGGGCGGTTCAGTACGCTACCGTTTATATGCACGCCATGGCATCGGTGCCTCGGAAGTGGCGCACATGACCGTGTTTGCCAGCCTGGCCTTGGGTACCGCCCTGCCGCCGTTGGCCGCACTGGCCACCTTGAGCAACTTGCCCGCGGCCTCGACCTACCTGCATTTGTCCCAAGGTTTGCTCGGTGGCATCGCCGGCGCGGTATTGCTGCTGTCAGTCGCACTGTGCATCGGTATTTATCGCCGGCGCCTGCCGGAACAACCTTACCCGGACAACCTGCTGGTCAAGGCCGGGCGTCGCACGCTGCGCCTGCCGGGCCGCCGCCTGACCTTCCTGCAACTGATCATCACCGCGCTGGATGTGGCCGCTGCCGCCACCGTCCTTTATATGTTGCTGCCGGAAGCGCCGCCGTTCGGCCCGTTCCTGCTGGTGTATTTGCTGGCCCTGGCTGCCGGTGTACTCAGCCATGTGCCGGGTGGCGTGGGCGTGTTCGAGGCAATTCTGCTGGCCGCGTTTGCCGATAAACTCGGCGCCGCGCCATTGGCCGCCGCCCTGCTGTTGTACCGGATGATCTACGTGGTTCTGCCGCTGCTGATCGCCTGTATCTTCCTGTTGGTCAACGAAGCCCAGCGTCTGTTCCAGACCCAGCAAAGCCTGCGGGTTGCTTCGGGCCTGGCGGCGCCGGTGCTGGCCGTACTGGTTTTTTTGTCCGGCGTGGTCCTGCTGTTTTCCGGCGCCACGCCGGAAATCGACTCACGCCTGGAAAACATCGGCTTCCTGATTCCCCACCGCCTGATTGATGCCTCGCACTTCGGTGCCAGCCTGATCGGCGTGTTGTGCCTGCTGCTCGCCCAAGGCCTGCGTCGACGTTTGTCGGCGGCCTGGATGCTGACCATGGTGCTGCTGCTGACCGGCGCCCTGCTCTCGCTGCTCAAAGGCTTCGACTGGGAAGAAGCCAGCCTGATGATCATGACGGCGGTGCTGCTGGCGATCTTCCGTCGCTCGTTTTACCGCGCCAGCCGCCTGACTGAGCTGCCGTTCTCGCCGCTGTACCTGGTGGCCAGTGTCTGTGTGCTGGGCGCCTCGATCTGGCTGCTGCTGTTTGCCTATCAAGACGTGCCGTACAGCCATCAGCTGTGGTGGCAGTTCACCCTGGACGCCAACGCCCCACGGGGCCTGCGTTCATTGCTGGGTGCGGCGGTGTTGCTGGTGATCGTGTCGTTGACCTGGCTGTTGCGCACTGCGCGCCCGGTCATTCACTTGCCGACACCGGATGAGCTGGAGCGTGCCACCAAGATCCTGATGGCCTCCTCGCAACCCGACGGCGGCCTGGCGCTGACCGGCGACAAGGCGTTGCTGTTCCACCCCAACGATGAAGCCTTCCTGATGTACGCCCGTCGCGGGCGCAGCCTGGTGGCCCTGTACGACCCGATCGGCCCGACTCAGCCCCGCGCGGAGATGATCTGGCAGTTCCGCGACCTGTGCGATATCCATCACGCGCGCCCAGTGTTCTATCAAGTACGCGCCGAGAACCTGCCGTACTACATGGACATTGGCCTCACCGCGATCAAGCTGGGCGAAGAAGCCCGCGTCGACCTCAAACGCTTTGACCTGGAAGCCAAGGGCAAAGAGATGAAGGACCTGCGCTACACCTGGAACCGTGGCACCCGGGACGGCCTGTCCCTGGAGATCTGCGACCCGGGCCAGGCGCCGATGGATGAGCTCAAAGTCATTTCCGATGCGTGGCTGACCGGCAAGAACGTGCGGGAAAAGGGCTTCTCCCTCGGACGTTTCAGTGACGACTACCTCAAGCACTTTCGCATCGCGATCATTCGCTTCGAAGGGCGCCCGGTAGCCTTCGCCAACCTGCTCGAGACCTACAACCATGACCTGGCCAGTCTCGACCTGATGCGTGCGCACCCGGACGCGCCGAAGCTGACCATGGAATTCATGATGGTTGGCCTGATTCAACATTATAAGAACCATGACTACGCCCGCTTCAGCCTCGGCATGGTGCCGTTGTCGGGCCTGCAACCGCGCCGTGGTGCGCCGCTGACCCAACGCCTGGGCTCGATGGTGTTCCGCCGCGGCGAGCAACTGTATAACTTCCAAGGTTTGCGCCGCTTCAAAGACAAGTTCCAGCCTGACTGGGAACCCCGTTATATGGCCGTGCCCGCAGGACTTGATCCGCTGGTGGCACTGGCCGATACCGCCGCCCTGATTGCGGGCGGCTTGACTGGATTGGTGAAACGCTGATGATTCGACGCTCCTGGCGGTATGTATTGGCCTTAGTAGTGCTGCTCGCGCTGATCGCGGCGGGTGGCTTTTGGTACTGGAACCGCCCTGCCCCGCAACCGATCCTGGAACAACTGCCCCAGGCCGACGGTTCGGTGATGACCCGTGTGACGCCTAACGGCTCGGCCAAGGCCCGCGTGGCCGTGGCTGTAATGGCCGATGAGACCTTGAGCGACAGCCAACTGATTGCCCTGAGCCAGGGCGGCTCGGCGCAAATCGTTCAAGTGATCCTGCCAAAAGATGACTGCAAGTTGCAGGAACAAGCCCTGCAAAGCGCCCTGGCCCAGCTTAAAGGCCCGGCGACGCTGGTCAGCGGCATCGGCCCTGGCGCCGCACTCGCCTGGCGCTGGCTGGCCACACAGAACGACGACAAGGCCAACGCCATCTCCGTCGGCTTCGCCCTGGTTCAGGAAGGTTGCAAGGACCCACTGCCGAAGACCTCTGCCCATGGCAATTGGCTGGTGGCGTGGAACGATAACCCTGACGATGAAAGCGCCAGTTTCGTACGCGATACACCGCGCGCGACGACCAGCATCAGCGACTACGACATTCACTACCCACAAGTACTGAACAACGAACTGCGCAAGCAATTGGTCGGTTCGGACAACGGCGGCCTGGCGATTCCGGTGGTCGAAGTACCGGCTGGCCAAGCCAAGGACACCGTTACCTTGTTCCTCTCCGGTGATGGCGGCTGGCGTGACCTGGACCGCGATGTGGCCGGTGAAATGGCCAAGATCGGCTACCCGGTGGTCGGCATCGACACCCTGCGCTACTACTGGCAGCACAAGACCCCGGAACAAAGCGCCAAAGACCTCACCGAGCTGATGCAGCACTACCGCCAGAAGTGGGGCACCAAGCGCTTCGTACTGACCGGCTATTCGTTCGGCGCCGACGTACTGCCAGCGATCTACAACCGCATGCCGGAAAGCGAACAGCAGCGTGTCGACGCCATTATCCTGCTCGCATTCGCACGCACTGGCAGCTTTGAAATCGAAGTGGAAGGCTGGCTGGGCAATGCCGGCAAAGAGGCCGCCACTGGCCCGGAAATGGCCAAGCTGCCAGCCGATAAAGTGGTGTGCATCTACGGAGCTGAAGAAGTCAACGAGAGTGGTTGCACCGACACCACTGCCGTAGGCGAGGCTGTGAAGCTGCCGGGCGGGCATCACTTTGATGAGAACTACCCGGCGCTGGCTCAGCGCTTGGTGGATATCATTGTGAAGCACCAGGCTAAAGACAAAGCTGAGTAATCCAAGGCTGCCCACAAAGCTGAACGTGGGCACCTCTGTGGGAGCTGGCTTGCCTGCGATAGCATCACCTCGGTCTGTCTGATAGACCGAGGCGTCCGCATCGCAGGCAAGCCAGCTCCCACAACAAGCCCGCTCCCACAGTTGTTTTGTGGTGTGGCCCAGACTCAGCGCGGTTCGATATGCGCAATCATCAACTGCACAGTCTCATTGCCACGAAACTCGTTCACATCCAGCTTGTAGGCCAATTCCACCCAACGCACCGTCGGGTTCGGCCACACCTCACGGTCCACACCAAACGCAATGCCGTCGAGCTTCACTGACCCGCATTCGCTCTTGAGCACCACTTTAAGGTGCCGCTCGCCAACCACACGCTGTTCAACCAACTGAAACACACCGTGAAACAACGGCTCGGGAAAGTGCTGGCCCCATGGCCCGGCATGGCGCAGTGCGCGCGCCAACTCGAGGTGAAACTCTTCCACCGCCAACGTGCCGTCAGTCAGCAGGCGACCGGTGAGGTCTTCTTCACACAGCTGCCGGCGCACTTCGGCATCAAAGGCTTCGGCAAACAGCGGGAAGTTTTCCTCGGGCAAGGTCAGGCCGGCGGCCATGGCGTGGCCGCCGTATTTGGCGATCAGGTTGGGATGCTGGCTGGCGACCACCGCCAGGGCATCACGGATGTGAAAACCCTGCACAGAACGCCCTGAGCCCTTGAGCAGGCCATCACCAGCGTCGGCGAAGGCGATGGTCGGACGGAAATACCGCTCTTTCATGCGTGACGCCAGAATACCGATCACACCTTGGTGCCATTCAGGGTCGAACAGGCACAAGCCGTAAGGCATCGACTCCACCGGCAAGTCCTTGAGCTGGGCCAGGGCCTCGCGCTGCATGCCTTGTTCGATGGATTTGCGGTCCTGGTTCATGCCGTCCAACTGCGCGGCCATTTCCCGCGCCGCCGCCACGTCGCTGGTGAGCAGGCATTCGATGCCCAGGCTCATATCATCCAGGCGCCCGGCTGCATTGAGGCGTGGCCCGAGGATAAAACCGAGGTCGGTGGAGGTGATACGCGCCGCATCGCGCTTGGCCACTTCGAGAATCGCCTTGATCCCCGGCCGCGCACGCCCGGCACGAATACGCTCCAGGCCCTGATGCACCAGAATGCGGTTGTTGGCATCCAGCGGCACCACGTCAGCGACGCTGCCCAAGGCGACCAGATCAAGCAGTTCGCCAATATTTGGCTGGGGTTTGTTGTCGTACCAGCCCAGGCTGCGCAACCGCGCGCGCAGGGCCATCAGCACGTAAAAGATCACACCCACGCCGGCCAACGCCTTGCTGGGGAACTCGCAGCCAGGCTGGTTCGGGTTGACAATGGCATCCGCCGCCGGCAATTCATCACCCGGCAAGTGGTGGTCAGTGACCAATACTTGCAACCCGGCGGCCTTCGCCGCCGCCACGCCTTCAACGCTGGAGATGCCGTTATCCACGGTGATCAGCAGCTGCGGCTCGCGCTGCAGCGCCACAGCGACGATTTCCGGGGTAAGCCCGTAGCCGTATTCGAAGCGGTTGGGCACCAGGTAATCGACATGCGCCGCGCCGAGCAAACGCAGGCCCAGCGTGCCCACGGTACTGGCCGTGGCGCCATCGGCGTCGAAGTCACCGACGATGAGGATACGCTGGCGCTGCTCCAGAGCCGTCACCAGCAGGTATACCGCCGCGTCGATGCCCTTGAGTTGCTGGTAGGGAATCAACCGCGCCAGGCTCTTGTCCAGCTCAGCCTCCGACTGCACCCCGCGTGCGGCGTAGAGACGGGTCAACAGCGGTGGCAATTCACCGAGAAACGGCAGGACAGCGGGCAACGGGCGAGGATCGATACGCATGGGGTAACGGAAGCTTCTCTTCAGATACAACGGTTAAACGACAATTGAGCAATCAACACAGATCAACGCTGGAACCTGTTTGTGTAGCCAGCTCCCACAGAAGCCAGCTTTTCACAGTTTTACTTTTTAGCCGCGTTCGCCGACCAGCCACTCCAGCTGCACTTCATGCTGGCCACGGTCGTCAGTCACGAAAATAGTGCCTTCGCTGATCATCACGTCCCACTTGATCACGCGCGGCATGTCCTTGGCCAGGGTCTCGAGGACTTCCTGCGGCACGGCGGCGATGTGGACGTTCTTGAGGTTCTTGGCCACCGGCACCACTTTGCCTTCCCATACGCGCAGGCTGCCATAGGCCAGCAGGCTGGTGCGCTCGGTACGGCGTGAGCACCAGGTCAAGCGGTCGGCGTCGGGCTGGCCGACTTCAATCCAGTGCAGAACCCGATCATCCAGGCTTTTTTCCCACAGGGCTGGCTCGTCTACATCTGACAGGCCACGCCCGAACGCCAACTGCTCGTTGTACCAAAGGGCGTAGGCCAGCAGCCGCACGGTCATACGTTCTTCGGTTTCCGAAGGGTGGCGGGCGATGGTCTGCTTGACGCTCTCGTACACCGAACGATCGAGGTCGGTGAGGTTCAGTTCAAATTTGTAGGTCGTGGACGGCTGGGCCATGAACGGGCTTCTAAAGACAGGGAAAGGTCGCCAGTCTAACCGATGGGGCAGCCATTGAACGAATACTGCGCTGCATCATGCTTATCCCTGGGCCGCTCGCCTATGTTAAAAGGCATGACACCACCGCCCCTGCTTGCTAAGGATCCTCATGTCGTTTAATGCCAAACCGCTCGCCGGCCTGAAAGTCATCGAACTGGGCACCCTGATCGCCGGACCGTTTGCCTCACGTATCTGCGCCGAATTCGGTGCCGAGGTGATCAAGGTCGAATCCCCCGATGGCGGCGACCCGCTGCGCAAGTGGCGCAAGCTGTACGAAGGCACGTCGCTGTGGTGGTTTGTGCAGGCGCGCAATAAAAAGTCGCTGACCCTGAACCTCAAGCACCCGGATGGCCTGGCGATTCTTAAACAGCTGCTGGCGGACGCCGACATCCTGATCGAAAACTTCCGCCCCGGCGTGCTGGAAAAACTCGGTTTGAGCTGGGAAACCCTGCACGCGCTGAACCCCAAGCTGGTGATGGTGCGCCTCTCCGGTTTCGGCCAGACCGGCCCGATGAAAGACCAGCCGGGCTTTGGCGCGGTGGGCGAGTCCATGGGCGGTCTGCGCTACATCACAGGCTTTGAAGATCGCCCGCCGGTGCGCACCGGGATTTCCATCGGCGACTCCATCGCGGCTCTGTGGGCGGTGATCGGCGCGCTGATGGCGTTGCGTCACCGTGAGGTCAACGGCGGGCTCGGCCAAGTGGTGGATGTGGCGCTGTACGAAGCCATCTTCGCGATGATGGAAAGCATGATCCCGGAGTTCGACGTGTTCGGGTTTATCCGCGAGCGCACCGGCAACATCATGCCCGGCATCACGCCGTCCTCGATTCATACCAGTGCTGACGGCAAGCATGTGCAGATCGGCGCCAATGGCGATGCCATCTTCAAGCGCTTCATGAGCGCCATCGGCCGCGACGATTTGGCCAATGACCCGGCCCTGGCCAGCAATGACGGGCGCGACAGCCGCCGTGACGAGCTTTACGGGGTGATTGATCGGTGGGTCAACTCGATGCCGCTGGAGCAAGTGGTCGAGCAACTGAACAAGGCCGAAGTACCCGCCAGCCGTATCTACAGCGCCGAAGACATGCTCGGCGACCCGCAGTTTCTGGCCCGGGAAATGTTCCTCAAGGCGCAGTTGCCAGGTGGCAAGGACTTCAAGATGCCAGGCATCGTGCCCAAGCTCTCCGAGACGCCGGGCAGTTGCGAATGGGTTGGGCCGCAGTTAGGGGAGCACAACAGCACGGTGCTCAATGAGCTGGGTTACGACGCCGCCGCCATCACCCGTTTGCGTGAGGATGGCGCGATCTGATGGTTCGCCCGTACGTCCGCCTGCTCCTTGTAAGCACGCTGCTCGGCGGCTGGTCGCTCTCGGCTCAGGCCGAGGACACACTGACCTGGCTGCTGCGCGACCTGCCGCCAATGACCATCTTCGAAGGCCCGCAAAAAAACCAGGGCGCACTCGACCAACTGTTGCCGATGCTCATGGAGCACCTGCCGGAGTATCGTCATCAAGTGATGCACGTCAACCGCGCGCGCGGCATTCAAATGTTGCGTGCTCAATCCCTGACCTGTGACCCATCGCTGCTGTGGACGCCGGAGCGCGCCCAGTACGTGGTGTTTTCCGCCCAGGCATTCGTGACGGTCAGCAATGGGGTGACGATCCAGCGCAGCCACCAGGCGGCCATGGCGCCCTATATCGTCGAGGGTCAGTTTGACCTGCAAGCCTTTCTCAAATCCCATACGGCGCGCATTGGCGCCACGGCCGAACGCAGTTACGGCCCCGCCGTCGATGAACAGCTAAAGCACGCCGACCCGCACACCCTGGCCCTGCATTACGGCAATGACGCCCTTGGCAGCCTGTTGCAGATGCAGCGCCTGGGGCGGCTGGAGGCGGTGCTGGGTTACCCGCCGGAAATCCGCTATCACGCCCAGCAACAGGGAATTGCGGCCCACGACCTGCTGTTCTTTCCCATCAAGGGCTCAGCGCCTTACCAACGCACGCATATCGCTTGCTCCAACACGCCGCAAGGTCGCCAGGCCATGCAGCGAATCGATCAGGCATTGGGCGAGATTCCACTGGAGCAGGTGCAACAGTCCTACGCCTCGTGGCTGGACCCAGTGATGCGTGAACAGTATTTGTCGCACAACCCGAGTTTCTTCCTCGACTCTCCCGAGCCCTGAGCACCGAGACCTGACCCTCAGCGAGGCAAATCCCAGGCAAAAAGAAACCCCGAAGAGTGGGGAGACACTTCGGGGTTAAACGTGGCCTACAAAGACCAGTACAACAAGCCACAAACACCGGAGCACAATGTTTGCTCTTGCCGTTAAAAAATCTGACCGGGCATGGCGTAGGAAGTTTCGCCAATTAAACAATTCTTCATGCGATCACGCTGCCGCGAGTCTGTGCGGCGTTGCGCAAGGCGGCAATAACCGAGGGTTCCAGGCGCCCTTCGGCGATTTTAAGGTCGCGCAGCAGGCAATCGACCACATCCACCAGCACGCGCTTATCGGTCAATTGCGCGCGATCGACTTCCCGCTCGACGACAATAGCGCCAGCCGGGTTCTTCACGGTCACCAGGCACTCGCCCTGCACACCCGAGGTGGTCAACGTAACCTGATAAGGGCTCAGTGCTTCTTCGAGCAATAGGCTGATACTTTCCATCTCGATCACCACTCAATCATTCGAATAAAGTTCGAAAAACAAAAATGTCACCAAGGTGCTGACATTCAAGTGACCCGTGCCCGCAGCAGAAAGTTCGACCTTTTGTATCGTCGTCTGCCCGAGTCAACCGAGCATGCACGGCAAAGATGACAGAGAGAAAACAACCTCCAACAGGCTAGAATCCCTGGATTATCCTGGGAGCCTGCCGTGAAAGCCGCGTCTGAAGCGCCACTGCGCATCGTCCTCGCCGACGACCACCCGATTTTTCTGATTGGTTTGCGCGCCGTGTTGGAGCGTGACGAACGGGTACGCATCGTCGCCGAGGCCAATTCGCCCCAAGCCCTGATTGAACAGCTGAACACCTGTGCCTGTGATGTGCTGGTGACCGATTTCATGATGCCCGCCGAGCCTCAGGCCGACGGGCTGCGCCTGATAGAACAGTTGCGTCGGTACCATCCCGAGCTGCCGATTGTGGTGGTGACCATGCTCAATAACGCCGGCTTGTTTCATTCCATTCTGAAACTGGGGGTCATGGGCTTGCTGAGCAAGGCCAGCTTGGCCGATGAGCTGCCGCAAGCAATTCACCACGTGCGGCAAGGGCGTCCTTATGTGGCCCACGCCATTCGCCAGGCACTGAGCCTTGCCGGCGAAGTCGGCACCGACCACCTGCAGTCGCAGCAACAGCTGTCACCTCGGGAACTGGAGGTGATCCGCCTGTTGGCTGCCGGGTTGGCGGTGGGCGAGATCGCCGCGCAACTGCATCGCAGCAAGCAGACGGTCAGCGCGCACAAGGTCAGCGCCATGCGCAAGCTGGGCCTGGGCAACGATGCCGCGCTGTTTATCTATGTGCAGGAACACGGACTGGCATAGCCTGAAACGCGATCCATTGCTTGAGCGCCTCGACCTCCATTGGCCGCGCGATAAAACAGCCTTGCAACCAGGCCGCGCCCAATTCTCCGACGGCATGGTAATCGGCGGCGCTTTCCACCCCGGTCACCACCACGCCAATGCCCAAGTGCGCAGCCATGCTCATGGCACCCGCCACCACGGCAGCCTTGCGATCATCCTCGGCCATGCCACTAGCAAACACCGGAGGGATCTTCAGCTCAGTGAAGGGCAACGCCAGCAGGCTCTGCAGGCTGGTGCCACCGACGCCGAAATCACCAATGGACAACTTGCACCCCATCATCCGCAAGCGCAGCAGCCCGGTGAGGTGGGCACTGTCGGTTTTTAACCGTGAGGTCTCCACCAACTCCAGGGTCAGCCCATGGGCCGGCACGCCGTGCAGTTGCAGCAGGCCTTGCAGTACTTGGGGAAAGTGCGGTCGCTCCAGCATGCGCCCGGGAATATTCACCGCTACAGGCAGCAGTTGCCCGGTCTGGCCCATGACCTGGCCAGCCAGGCCCAGTGCCTGCTCCAGTACGTGCCAAGTGAAGGCCTCTTCCATGCCGGCAAACTCCAGCACCGGCAAAAAGTCGTCAGGCAACAGCAGCTCATTTTCATTAGATTGCCAACGGGCCAGGGCCTCGACCCGTTGCAGCACGCCGGCCTGGCTGACGATAGGCTGATACCAAACCCGGCCACAGCGCGCGATGCTGGCCTGGCTTGTGTCCGCCGAGGGTGGCAACGGCTCGCGCTCGCTCAGGTCGAGCAGATGACGCACCCGCGCCCATGAGGTCACCGGCGGCCCCGCACGCAAGCGCGCCTGGCAGTCCATCAACACTTGCCCGACCAGCTTGGCCGACGCGGGCTTGGGCAAGCACGCCAGCACATTCAGCCCCTGTTGCCGCGCCATATTGGCCACGCCTTCGAGCACGTCCGGTTCGGCATTGCTGAGCAGGATCAGCACCTGGGCCAGGCTGCGCTCGGCCAGTTCGCGGATCAACTCCAGGCCATCGCCCTGCTCCAGGTACAGATCGCAAATAGCAATGTCCACCGGGCCGGCACTGTCCAGTGACTGGCGCGCGGCGTCGACCGTTTCGGCGGTGAGTACGTTGAACACGCCGTTGGCATTGAGCATCTGGTGCAGCGCCATCAGTTGAAACGGGTTGTCTTCAAGGATCAGCACTTTGAGGGAACGCATGGGCAACTCTGTCGGCAGCGGGCAAAGACCGGCACAGTAACCAAAAGCTGCAGGGCGCCCCATAGGACGTGTCCTAAACGTTATGCCGTTCAAGGTCTTTGGGCTGACGCAGTCAAGTAAGGCAATTGAGAAATGGAACCGGCAAAAGGCAACCTGTGGCGAGCAGGCTTGCCCTGCGTTGGGTGGTGAAGCCGCCCCCATTCAGGCTATCCGGTGCGTCAGTCGTAGCGGGCTGGGGCTGCTGCGCAGCCCAACGCAGGGCAAGCCTGCTCGCCACAGTGAAAGGGTTCGTCCTCGAATGAAGGGGATTAGCCAAACAGCTGAAAGCCATGACCCTAAATACGAGCGTCCAGGTAAGGTTGCAGGTCGCGACGGAACACCATCAACGCCTGGGACAACCTTGACCACGGCGCCTCAAGTTCGCTGCCGCGCGCCTCACGTGCGCAGCTCTCCAGGGCCATGCACGCCTTGGCCAGCGGCAGCGCATCGACCAGAGAGCAAATGCCCTTGAGCCGATGCAACGCAGCATTCAAGCGCGCCATGTCTTGCTCGACCAAGGCCATCTCCATCACTTCATGCTCACGGTCCAGGCTCCTGGCCAACTCTTGCAGCATGCTGTGCAGCACCGGCCCTTCAGCCTGGGTCATGGTGCGCAGGGTCTGGATATCAAAAGAGCGTGGCGCCGCCCGTTCTGCCAGCACCTGAGCCCAGCGCTGCAACGTGATCGGCTTGACCAACAGCTCATCCATGCCGACTTCGTTGCCACGCTGTTGTTCATCCTGCATGGCATTCGCGGTGCAACCGATCACTGCGCAACGCGGTAACTGCTCAGTGGCTTCAATCCATCGGATCGCCTGGCTCAGCTCATAGCCGGACATGCCCGGCATCTGGCAATCGGTGACCAGCACGTCAAAGCGTTGCTGCGACCATGCCTGCAACGCGCCCTGCGCTGAATCGACGGCAACCACTTGATGGCCGAGGAACTCCAACTGCTGCACCAGTACCAGACGGTTGGCCGCCAGATCATCGACCACCAGCACCGACAGGCTGCGACCGGCAGGCGGCAATGAAGCACCGACGGGGGCCGGTACGTCGTCAGTGCTGATCCGCGCCAGGTGCAGGTCGATGCACACCACCGTACCTGCGCCCACGACACTGTTGAGGTGAATGCTACCGCCCATCAACTCCACCAACTGCTGGCAGATACTCAAACCCAGGCCGGTGCCGCCATGCTCGGCCGCGGTCGAAGCGCTCATCTGCACAAACGGCTTGAACATCCTCGCTTGCTGATCGGCCCCAATCCCCGGACCGCTGTCTTCCACGCACAGGTGCAGGTATTCGGCGCCGGCCTCATCGTGCCGGCAATCGACACTGATACGCACCCCGCCGTGCTGAGTAAACTTGAGCGCATTGCCCAAAAGGTTGTGCATCACTTGGCGCAAGCGCAGCGGGTCGAACCAGTAATAACCCTGGGCTGCCGGGTCAAACGCCAGGGTCAGGTGCAGGCCTTTTTTTTGCGCCGTGGCCTCGAACAAGCGCTGGATACCTTCGAAAAAGCCCTTCAGCTCAGTCGATTGCGGTGCCAGTTGCATATGGCCCGACTCAATCTTGGCAAGGTCCAGGCTGTCGCCCATCAACGCAATCAGCTCACGTGCCGAGCGATGGGCTACCTGCAAGGCGTCGGACACAGGCTGGCCGGCTGCCAGGCAGCGTTCCTGCTCCAGTTCGAGCAAGCCGATGATGGCGTTCATCGGTGTACGAATCTCGTGGCTCAGGGTTGAGAGAAACGCACTTTTGGCGTAGTTCGCTTCGTCGGCGGCCTGACGCGCGTCCATTAATTGATGCTCCAGGACTTTGCGCTCGTTGATGTCGATCCAGCCACCCAGCAACCCCTGCAAACGGTTCTCGGCGTCAAAGAACGGCACAGTCCATTGGTACACGTGAACGCTGCCGCCGTTGAGTTCCAGCTCCCGGTCGACAAACAGTGGTTGTTGCGTGGCCAGTTGCACCATATGGCCTGCATGCAGGCGCGCGGCGGTGAGTTCGGGCATCACCGCGCTTTCCATCAAGGTCAGGCCCTGGATCTTTTCAAGGCGAGTTGCCAATTGCTGTTCATAACTTTTGTTGCAGGTCACCAGGCGCCCGGCCAGGTCGCGCACGAATAGCGGGTTGGGCATGCCGTCGAGCAAGGCGCGCTTGAAGGCCAATTGGTCATTGAGCCGACGTTCAGCCTCCAGCCGCTGGTGGATCTGGCGCTTGAGCCGGCTGTTCCACACCAGCGACACCAGCACAAACAGGATCGCCATGGCCACCGTCCAGTAAGCCCAGGCAGGGACACGCTGCCAGGCCGGCACCGGAATCGCCACCGCGCCGATCCAGCGCAGGCGCAAGGCGCTCAGCTCGGCGACCGACAAGGCTTCCAGCGCCTTGTTCAGAATGCTCAACAGTTCAGGCTGGTCCTTGCGCACCGACAGGCTGTTGGCCGACCACTTGCCATCGACGCTGCGGCCAATGCGCAGGCCATCCTGTGGGTAACTCTGCAC
Organism: Pseudomonas sp. B19125; assembly: GCF_044218855.1. Taxonomy (NCBI): domain Bacteria; kingdom Pseudomonadati; phylum Pseudomonadota; class Gammaproteobacteria; order Pseudomonadales; family Pseudomonadaceae; genus Pseudomonas; species Pseudomonas sp. B19125. The sequence goes on along the minus strand of NZ_CP162589.1, from coordinate 1,659,528 downwards.
TTCCACTTCTGTTTGCAGCGTGGCAGCCGCTTCGCCGCGTCTTACCCAGTCACGGGCCTGGGTGTAATCAGTGACCAAGCGCAGGTTGATCTGCGGGTACGCCTGGCGAATGTAGGGCTCAAGTACATGCCGTGCCGGCAGCACCAGCACCTTGCCGGCCAACTGATCCAGGCCGGTCAGCGGCGCCGCATCAGCAGGCTCGACAAACACCCAGCCAGAGCCACCGAAACTGTGGCTGAAGTTGAGCAGCGCCTGGCGCTCCTGATTCTCGGCCAAGGTGGTGTTCATGTCCGCCCTGCCCGTTTCCAGCCAGCTCAGGGTTTGCGCAGTGGAATGCGCCTCCTCGAAGACAAACTGTAAACCGGTCATGCGCGAAATCCGGTTGAGCAGGTCAACGTTCAAGCCCACCCAGCGGTCGTCCTTGTCCCTGAACACGTAAGGCGACATTTGCTGGGCCGCCACCACCACATGCGGGTGCTGCAACACCCACGCCCGCTCCGAGGCCGACAGCGCAATGCGCTCAACACCAAAACCGACACCCAGTCCGGTGGTCCAGCGCGCGAGAATTTCGCGCTGCACCGACTCATCGATGCTCGCCAGCGCGCTGTCCATCATGGCACCGAGCAACGGGTCGGCCTGGCGAGTGGCAAACGCGAAGCCGATCGGGGGCAAGCGACTTTCTTCTTTGATCTGCAACCTCAGGTAAGGCCGCAGCGACTTGTAGGCGCGCACGATGACTTCGTTGCCGATAAACGCATCGGCGTCGCCCTGATTGAGCGCCTCCAGCCCACTGTAGAGGTTGGGCGCAAGCATGATGTGGCTGCCGGGGTAGGCGGCATGCACGTTCTTGACGTTGGCATAGCCATCGAGCAACACCAGCTTCTTGCCCGTCAGATCGTCGCCCTGGCTATCGTCGCGACACAGTACTACTACCGACCGGTCGGGCATGTAGTCGCGGGTAAACTGCAAACCGGGTACATCACGCTCATAGCCATTGGCGCTGGTGAGAATGTCAATGGCACCGTTGCGCAACGCCTCGACCGCCTGGGCGCGTTCGGCAAAACCGAGCACCTGCATCGACACACCCAGGCGCGCACCGACCAGGCTCAGGTAATCGGCACTGATGCCCTGGTAGCGATTGCGGTCGCGGGTGATATCAATCGGCTGATAGTCATCAATGGAAATCCCCACCTTCAAGGTCCGATGGGCTGCCAGCCACTGCTGCTGCGCCGGCGCCAGCGGCAACGGCTCCAGCGGGATAAACGCCGGCACCAGTTTGAAAGGCAGGCTGACGGCGGCCAGGCCCACTGGCACTTGGCCAAGCAAGAGCACACACGCCAAACGCACCGTCCATTGGATTACTGCATGCACCGATTGGGTTTCCTTGAGTGTTCGGGTTAAGCGCCTGCGCAAGTATGGCCCGCCAGAATGAAAAAGCCCGTCACGAAGACGGGCTTGATCTGCCGCGCAGCCACTGATGAATCAGAGTGGCTTGCCGCGATTGCCATGCTGGCTGACAAACGCCTGCACAGCTTTCAGGTCATTGGCCAGCACGGTGCAGCGCTCTTCGCGCTCGAACAGGTCAGCCAGGTGCTGCGGTAACTCCAGCGCCTTGCCAACGCCGGCCTTCTCCACCGCTTCCGGGAATTTTACCGGGTGGGCGGTGCCCAGAATCACCATCGGGATGTCCAGGCTGCGACGGCATTCGCGTGCGGCCTTCACACCGATAGCGGTGTGCGGGTCGAGCAGCTCGCCGGTCTGCGCATAGACTTCGGCGATGGTTTCGCAGGTTTGCGCATCGTCCACGGCCAGGGAGTCGAACAGCTTGCGGGTTTCGGTCCAGCGCTCTTCGTCAACGCTGAAACCGCCACCGCTTTTGAAGGTGTCCATCAAGCCGGCAATGGCTGCGCCGTTGCGACCATGCATGTCGAACAGCAGGCGTTCGAAGTTCGACGAGACCATGATGTCCATCGATGGCGACAGCGTGGCGTGCAGGGTTTCCTTGACGTACTGGTTGCCGCTCATGAAGCGGTGCAGGATGTCGTTGCGGTTGGTGGCGACGATCAACTGGTTGATCGGCAGGCCCATGTTGCGCGCCAGGTAACCGGCGAAGATGTCGCCAAAGTTGCCGGTCGGCACCGAGAACGACACCGAACGCGCCGGGCCGCCCAACTGCAGGGAGGCGTGGAAGTAGTAGACGATCTGGGCCATGATCCGCGCCCAGTTGATCGAGTTCACCGCCACCAAACGCGTACCTTTGAGGAAGCTCTGGTCAGCGAAGCTGTTCTTGACCATTTCCTGGCAGTCATCGAAGTTGCCTTCGATGGCGATGTTGTGGATGTTCTCACCGAAGATGGTGGTCATCTGGCGACGCTGCACCTCCGACACGCGCTTGTGCGGGTGCAGGATGAAGATGTCGACGTTCTCGCAGTGCTTGCAACCTTCGATGGCCGCCGAGCCGGTATCACCGGAAGTGGCACCGATGATCACCACGCGCTCGCCGCGCTTTTGCAGCACGTAATCGAGCAGGCGACCGAGCAGTTGCAGGGCGAAGTCCTTGAACGCCAGGGTCGGGCCGTGGAACAGCTCCAGTACCCACTCATTGCCGTTCAGTTGACGCAGGGGTGCGATGGCGTTGTGGGAAAACACGCCATACGTTTCTTCCAGAATCTTTTTGAAATCCGCATCGGGGATGCTGCCGGTAACAAACGGGCGCATCACCCGGAACGCCAGTTCGTGGTACGGCAGGCCGGCCCACGAGGCGATCTCTTCCTGAGTGAAACGTGGCAGGTTTTCCGGCACGTACAGGCCGCCGTCAGTGGCAAGGCCGGCGAGCAAAACGTCTTCGAAGTTCAGGGCCGGTGCCTGGCCGCGGGTGCTGATATAACGCATGACTGGCTCCTCTAGAGCATTCTGAACAAGGGCCGCCGAACGTGTGGGGCCCTTGCCGCTAAACGATTAGTTCAGGTGTTCAACACGGATGCGCACCACCGGCCCAACCACGCCCTGCAACGCTTCAAGCGCGGCAATGGCATCGTTGATGTGCTGCTCGAGCACGCGGTGGGTCAGCAGGATCATCGGCACCAGGCCGTCTTGTTCCTCGACTTCCTTCTGCATGATCGACTCGATGTTGATGCCGCGCTCCGAGAGGATGCTGGCCACTTGGGCCAACACGCCTGGATGGTCCTTGGCCTGGATACGCAGGTAGTAAGCGCTTTCGCAGGCTTCGATCGGCAGGATCGGGTGGGCCGACAGCGAATCCGGCTGGAAGGCCAGGTGCGGCACGCGGTTTTCCGGGTCGCTGGTCATGGCGCGAACCACGTCAACCAGGTCGGCGATCACCGACGAAGCGGTCGGCTCCATGCCGGCGCCCGCGCCGTAGAACAGGGTGGAGCCGGCGGCGTCACCGTTGACCATCACGGCGTTCATCACGCCATTGACGTTAGCGATCAGGCGGTCAGCCGGGATCAGCGTCGGGTGTACACGCAACTCGATACCAGCCGGGGTGCTGCGCGCCACACCAAGGTGCTTGATGCGGTAGCCCAGGGCTTCGGCGTAGTTCACGTCGGCAGTGGTCAGCTTAGTGATGCCTTCGGTGTAGGCCTTGTCGAACTGCAGCGGGATACCAAAGGCGATGGACGCCAAAATGGTCAGCTTGTGCGCCGCGTCGATGCCTTCTACGTCGAAGGTCGGGTCGGCTTCGGCGTAACCCAAGGCTTGAGCTTCGGCCAGCACGTCTTCGAAGGTGCGGCCCTTCTCGCGCATTTCGGTGAGGATGAAGTTACCGGTGCCGTTGATGATACCGGCCACCCAGTTGATACGGTTGGCAGACAGGCCTTCACGGATCGCCTTGATCACCGGGATGCCACCGGCCACGGCGGCTTCGAACGCGACAATCACACCCTTTTCACGCGCCTTGGCGAAGATCTCGTTGCCGTGTACGGCGATCAGCGCCTTGTTGGCGGTGACCACGTGCTTGCCGTTTTCGATGGCCAGCAGCACCAGCTCGCGGGCCACGGTATAACCGCCAACCAGCTCGATGACGATATCGATTTCAGGGTTGGTGGCCACGGCGAAGACATCGTTGGTAATCGCAATACCGGTCGTTTGGAACTGAGGCTTTGGCGTACGCGTGGCAATTTGCGCCACTTCAATCCCACGCCCTGCACGGCGGGAAATTTCTTCAGCATTACGCTGAAGTACGTTCAAGGTGCCGCCACCGACGGTCCCTAACCCACAGATGCCTACTTTGACCGGTTTCACTGAAGAACTCCCCATGAAACGGCCGACTCAAGGTCGGCCGTGGTAAACAGCCGCACAACTGCGGCTCTCAATTAATGCCCCGTCGACTGTTCGACGGGGCATGATCGTCAAAGGCTCGACGATGACTGCTTACTTCGCACCCAGTGCCAGTTTGGCAACTTGTGGCGCCGGCTGGTAGCCCGGAATCACTTGGCCGTCAGCCAAAACGATGGCCGGTGTACCGTTCACGCCAATCGACTGGCCGAGGGCGAACTGCTTGGAAACCGGGTTGGCACATTTGGCCGCCTTGATTTCCTTGCCATCGACCATTTTGTCCATGGCCGATTTCTTGTCGGCCGAACACCATACGGCTTGCAGTTGCTCGTCACCCGGCGAACCCAGGCCCTGGCGCGGGAACGCGACGTAGCGCACTTCGATACCGGCCTTGTTCAGCGCAGGCACTTCGGCGTGCAGCTTGTGGCAGTACGGGCACGTGGTGTCGGTGAACACGGTAATGTGGGTCTTGGTCTCGCCAATGGCTGGGTAAACCACGGTCTCAGCCACCGGAATGCCGTTGATCAGCTTGGACACGCCCAGGCGCTCGGCCTTCTCGGTCAGGTTGACCGGCTTGCCGTCTTTAAGCTGGAACAGGTAGCCCTGGACGATGTACTGGCCATCGGCACTGGCGTACAGCACACGGCTGCCCTTGAGCTTGACTTCATACAGGCCGGCCATGGGGCTGGCGCTGATGCTTTCGATCGGGGTGTCGAGCTTCAGGTCCGCCAAACTCTTGCGAATGGTTTGTTCGGCGGCGTCATCGGCGACAACAAAGGTGGAAACCAACGCAATCGCTGCGGCGGCAATAATCTGGGTCAAGCGCATGGGAACTCCTGAAGGCAGATGCAGGGACGGCAGTGGAACACCGCTTGGAAACGCGGGCAGTGGCCGTCCCCTTTGCTAACCGGCAAAGCCTACCACAGTTGGGCGCCAGGGCAGCCCGTGGCGGCATAAATTGGCGGCTTTCAACCGCGTGGGTGGTGCTTGGCGTGCATCTCCTGCAAGCGTGCGCGTGCCACATGGGTGTAGATCTGAGTTGTGGACAAGTCGCTGTGGCCCAGCAGCATTTGCACCACGCGCAAATCCGCGCCGTGGTTGAGCAAATGCGTGGCGAATGCATGGCGCAAGGTATGCGGCGACAGCGCCTTGCCGATCCCGGCGACCTTGGCCTGGTGCTTGATACGGTGCCAGAAGGTCTGGCGAGTCATCTGCTCGCCGCGCAGGCTGGGGAACAGCACATCGCTGGGTCGCCCACCAAGCAGCTCATTGCGGGCGTCACGCATATAGCGCTCCACCCACACAATCGCCTCCTCGCCCATCGGCACCAGCCGCTCCTTGCTGCCTTTGCCCATCACGCGCAACACGCCCTGGCGCAGGTTGACTTGCTCCAGGGTCAGGCTGATCAGCTCGGTCACGCGCAAACCGCAGGCATACAAGACCTCAAGCATGGCGCGGTCGCGCTGGCCGATGGCTTCGCTCAGATCGGGGGCGGCGAGCAAGGCATCGACGTCAGCTTCCGACAAGGATTTAGGCAATGGCCTACCGAGCTGGGGCATGTCGATTTGTAGGGTCGGGTCGACAGCAATCAGCTTTTCCCGCAGCAAATAGCGATAAAACCCACGTACGCCCGAGAGAAATCGCGCCGTGGAACGCGGCTTGTAATTCTGCTCCAGACGCCAGGCCAGGTGATCGAGGATCAACTCACGACCGGCATTGATCAGTTCAAGGTTTTTGTCCTGCAACCAGCCATTGAACAAAGCCAAGTCGCTGCGATAAGCCTGGCGGGTGTTGTCCGACAGGCCTTTTTCCAGCCACAGGGCGTCGAGGAAGCGGTCGATCAGGGGATGGTCAATGGCGGGCATGGGCACTCAAGCAGCGCAGCACAGGGCTTTGCGCAAATTATTTAGTGAACTGTTACAACGGGCACTAGTCTTTCATAGCCCGCTATTTCAAGGAACAGGAAGCTTCAATGAGCGAACAACAGATTCTGCTGGCATTTGGTGGCATTGGCGTGGCCGCGTTGGCCTGCCAATGGCTGGCATGGCGCCTGAAACTTCCCGCCATTCTGTTTCTGCTGGTCAGCGGAATCCTGGCAGGGCCGGTGCTGGGCTGGCTGAACCCTCAGGAAATGTTCGGTCCGTTGCTGATGCCATTGGTATCCCTGGCCGTGGCACTGATCCTGTTTGAAGGCAGCCTCACGCTGCACCTTTCGGAATGGAAGGAGATCGGCAGCGTCGTGCATCGCCTCGTCACGGTCGGCGCCCTGTCGACATGGGCCGTCATTACCCTGGCTACCCACTGGCTGCTGGGTTTTGACTGGATGCTCGCCCTGCTTTTCGGCACTTTGACACTGGTGACCGGGCCTACCGTGATTGTGCCCATGTTACGTGTCGTGCGGCCAAAAGCCTCGATCGCCAATATCTTACGCTGGGAAGGCATTGTCATTGACCCGATTGGTGCGCTGCTCGCCGTGGTGGTCTACAGCTTTATTATCGCTCGCGCGTCAGGCGACGGCTTGAGTCACAGCCTGCTGACCTTTGGCGGCGTGATCCTGTGCGGCAGCCTGTTCGGAGTCGCCGGTGGTTGGGTGTTGGGGCAGATCATGCGCCGGCAATGGCTGCCGGAATACCTGCATAACCTAGCTACGCTGGCTGGCGTTCTGGGAATTTTCATCGCCTCCAACGCGGTGATGCATGAGTCCGGCCTGCTGGCCGTGACGTTGATGGGCATGTGGATGGCCAATATGAAGGGCGTTGACGTACGCCACATCCTGCATTTCAAGGAAAACCTCAGCGTCCTGCTGATTTCCGGGTTATTCATTCTGCTGGCCGCGCGCCTGGACCTGAACGCCCTGATTGCCTTGGGGCCGTTCGTACTGATCCTGTTACTGATCATTCAATTTATTGCACGACCTTTGAACGTCGCGCTTTCGACCTTTGGTTCCGGCCTGAACTGGCGTGAACGTGCCCTGCTGTCCTGGATTGCACCACGCGGGATCGTGGCCGCAGCCGTGTCGGCGATTTTCGCCATTCGCCTGGATGAGGCCGGTCATGAAGGCGCACTGTTATTGGTGCCACTGACATTCGCGGTGATTATCGGCACCGTTGTCCTGCAAAGCGCCACGGCCCGCCCGCTGGCACGCCTGCTGAAAGTCGCCGAGCCTGCGCCCAGCGGCTTCCTGATCGTCGGCGCGAACGGCCCGGCGCGCATCCTGGGCAAAGCCTTGCAACAACTGGGCAGCCGAGTGCTGCTGACCGACTCCAGCTGGGAAAACATCCGCGCCAGCCGAATGGAAGGGCTACCCACTTACTTCGGCAACCCGGCATCACAGCATGCCGAATCGCATCTGGATCTGGTCGGCCTCGGGCATTTGCTGGCGCTCTCACCTTCGGGCGAACTGAACACTTTGGCCGCCATGCGCTTTCGCCACGATTTTGGGCATCGTCTGTTCGCCCTGGCCAGCAGCCAGGAAAGCCGTCGCACCGATAAGCACCGGGCCAGCCACGAGCACCGTGGCCATTTGCTGGGCAGCCAACCCCTGAGCTACACCAAACTTGCGAGCCTGCTGGGCCAAGGTGCAGAGCTGTATAGCACCAACCTGACCGAAGGCTTCAGCTGGGAACAGTACCAGGCGCTGCATGGTGACCGCGCGACGCTGCTGTTTGCCCGCGATACCGCAGGCTGGGTACACGTGGTGACCCCGGACAGCAGCTTGAAACCCGTAGCTGGCTGGACCTTGCTGGCCGTGATTCAACCAGAAAACAACACAGCCGAATAAGTCAGTCGGCAAAACCAGGCAATACCGGCACAGGGCGTTTGTCAGCATCAATCGCGACAAAACTGAACACGCCCTGGATCGCCTTTTCACGGCCATCGGCACTCATGCTCTCGACGAATACTTCAACCTCGACCTTGAGGCTGGTGTTACCCACTTTGATTACGCGGCCGATCAACTCGACGATGGAGCCGGCCGGGATCGCGTGGTTGAAGTCGATACGGTCGGTGGACACGGTCACCAGTGGCAAGCGGCAAAAGCGCGTGGCGGTGATGAACGACACTTCATCCATCCACGCCAGCGCAGTGCCGCCGAACAGGGTGTTGTGGTGGTTGGTGGTCGGCGGGAACACGGCTTTGGTCACGTGGGTGACGGACAGGTCGGTGCGGCGCTGGATTTCTTCGAGGCGGGTGGTCATGGGCAAATACCGGTAAACAGACAAATTTCAGGCACAAAAAAGCAGCCCGTAGGCTGCTTTTTTCTGCATCGGGAAGCTGGACTTAAGCCAGTTTTTCCTTGATGCGAGCTGCTTTACCGGACAGGTCACGCAGGTAGTACAGCTTGGCTTTACGTACGTCACCGCGACGCTTAACGGCCATGCTGTCGATTTGCGGGCTGTAGGTCTGGAAAGTACGCTCTACGCCAACACCGTTGGAGATTTTACGAACAGTGAAAGCACTGTTCACACCACGGTTACGCTTGGCGATTACCACGCCTTCGAACGCTTGCAGACGCGAACGGTCGCCTTCCTTCACTTTCACCTGAACGACAATAGTGTCGCCCGGGGCAAAGGTAGGGATCTCTTTGGTCATCTGCTCTGCTTCGAGTGCAAGGATGATTTTGTTAGTCATGCTGTGCTCCTAAGGTAAGTCAATGGACCTACCATCGATACGTTGTTAACTATCGTCCCGCGCGAGGATGTATTCCTCGAGCAGCTTCTTCTCTTCTCCAGAAAGCGAGCGGCTTTCCAGAAGATCGGCGCGTCGTTCATAGGTCCGACCAAGGGACTGCTGTAAACGCCAACGCCGGATGTGTGCGTGATTGCCACTTAGCAATACGTCGGGAACACGCTGATCCGCATACACCTCCGGTCGGGTGTAGTGCGGGCAATCCAGCAAACCATCCGTGAAGGAATCTTCCTCCGCGGAGTCCGCATGCCCTAAAGCTCCAGGCAGCAGTCGTGTAACCGCATCTATCAGGACCATCGCCGGCAGCTCGCCGCCAGACAGGACATAGTCCCCAATCGACCACTCTTCATCGACATGCGCTTCAATAAAACGCTCGTCAATGCCTTCATAGCGACCGGCAATCAGGATTAAGGCCTCCTCATTCGCCAGTTCGCGCACGCCAGCCTGTTTCAGCTGACGGCCTTGAGGGGACAGGTAAATTACCTTCGCCTTCTCCCCGGCTGCTGCCTTGGCCTCGACCAACGCATCTTCCAGGGGCTTGATCTTCATCACCATGCCCGGGCCACCGCCAAATGGGCGATCGTCCACAGTGTGATGTCGATCTGTCGTGTAGTCTCGCGGGTTCCAACAGGTGAGCTGCAACAGCCCCTGTTTCACCGCCCGACTGGTGATGCCGTACTCGCTGATGGCGGAAAACATCTCGGGAAACAAACTGATCACTTCAATGCGCAAATTAGCCACGCTTAGAAGTCCGCGTCCCATTCCACCTTCATCTCGCCCGCGGCCAGGTCGACGGCCAACACGCATTGCTCGGTATAGGGCAACAGGCGTTCGCGATCATCCAGGCTGCCAGCGCAAGGCTTGACCACCATTACATCATTGGCGCCGGTTTCCAGAAGATGATCGATTTTCCCGAGCAATTGCCCCAGTTGATCAATAACCTTCAGACCTTCCAGCTGGTACCAGTAGTACTCGCCGTCGGTCAATTCAGGGAACAGGTTGCGCGGCACGCAGATCTCATAACCGGCCAGAAGACGAGCTTCTTCACGGTCATCAAGACCCTTGAGCTTTGCGACCAGGAACTTATCGCTCCCGCGTCCACTGACCAGCTCGACCTGTTTCACACTACCTTCGCGCTTGAGCGTCCAGGTTTTGTACTGCAACAGGTTTTCAGTCGGATCAGTAAAGGAATACACCTTCACTTCGCCGCGAACGCCATGAACAGAGTAAATCTTGCCGATAACGATCAAATCATCAGCAACAGCTGGCGTCGCGTTCATATTGCTCAGGCTGCGGCCTTAGCCGAGTCCTTCAACAGTTTTGCAACGCGCTCGGATGGCTGTGCGCCAACGCTCAGCCAGTAGGCTACGCGCTCTTGGTTCACGGACAGACGAACTTCTTGACCACGAGCAACAGGGTTGAAGAAACCAACCTGTTCCTTGTGCGAACCGTCGCGCGGGTTGCGGCTGTCGGTTACGGTCAAGTGGTAAAACGGGCGCTTTTTGGAGCCGCCAAGGGCAAGACGGATTGTTAGCATGTGAACATCGTTCCTGTAGTCGGTGCTGCAAATCTAAATGCACAGCGGGCATAGGTGCCCGAAAGGCCGCATATTCTAAGGAATATCCGGACTTTTGCAAATGTCTTTTTCTGGCGCCTATCAGCGTGCCACTCAGATCTGCTATAGAGCCGTCGGTTAAAACGGCGAGTCAGCTCCCGCTAACCGCGGGTTTGCTGGAGATCCCACGTCCCTGTGGGTCGGAGCGCAAGCAAGCTTGCGCTCGAATACTTTTTACATTTTCGGCATGCCGCCGCCGGGCAACATACCGCCCATGCCGCGCATCATCTTGGCCATCCCGCCTTTGGCGGAGAATTTCTTCATCATCTTCTGCATCTGCTTGTGCTGCTTGATCAAGCGACCGATGTCCTGCACCTGGGTGCCGGAGCCCATGGCGATCCGACGTTTGCGCGAACCACTGATCAGCTCAGGGTCGCGGCGCTCGGCCGGGGTCATGGAGTTGATGATGGCTTCCATCTGCTTGAACTGCTTCTCTGCCGCGCCCTGGGCATTGCCCATTTGCGCCAGGTTCACACCGCCGATGTTCGGCAGCTTGTCCATCAGGCCGCCAAGGCCGCCCATGTTCTTCATTTGTTGCAGCTGGTCACGGAAGTCTTCGAGGTCGAAGCCCTTGCCCTTCTTCAGCTTTTTAGCAAGCTTGTCGGCTTTGTCTTTGTCGAGCGTGGCTTCGGCCTGCTCGATCAGGCTGAGCACGTCGCCCATGCCGAGGATGCGCGAGGCGATACGTTCAGGGTGGAACGGCTCGAGCGCATCGCTCTTCTCGCCCATACCGATGAATTTGATCGGCTTGCCGGTGATGGCGCGTACCGACAGCGCGGCACCGCCACGGGCGTCACCGTCGACCTTGGTCAGGATCACGCCGGTGAGCGGCAGTGCATCGCCGAAAGCCTTGGCGGTGTTGGCCGCATCCTGGCCGGTCATGGCGTCGACCACGAACAGCGTCTCGACCGGGTTGATCGCGGCATGCAACGCCTTGATCTCGCCCATCATCTCTTCGTCGATGTGCAGGCGACCGGCGGTATCGACGATGACCACGTCGATGAATTTGAGCTTGGCTTCTTTAATAGCCGCGTTGGCAATGTCGACCGGCTTCTGGCTCAGGTCGGACGGGAAGAAGGTCACACCGACTTCGCCTGCGAGCATTTCCAGCTGCTTGATCGCGGCCGGACGGTAGACGTCAGCCGATACCACCATGACCGACTTCTTCTTGCGCTCTTTAAGGAAGCGCGCCAGCTTGCCGGCGGTGGTGGTTTTACCCGCGCCCTGCAGACCGGCCATCAGCACAACGGCCGGTGGCACGGCGCTGAGGTTCAAGTCTTCGTTGGCTGCGCCCATCAGGCTTTCGAGTTCGGCCTGGACGACCTTCACAAATGCCTGGCCCGGCGTCAGGCTGCGGGACACTTCGGTGCCCACTGCGCGCTCTTTGACCGAGTTGACGAAGTCCTTGACCACAGGCAAGGCCACGTCGGCTTCCAGCAACGCCATGCGCACTTCACGCAGGGTGTCTTTAATATTGTCCTCGGTCAGCTTGGCCTTGCCGGTGACATGGCGCAGCGTCTGCGAGAGACGGTCAGTCAAGTTTTCAAACATGCGCGATCCTTTCAGGCCCTATTCATCGAAATGCAGTGGTGACCGAGGTAATGGCGGCCCAGGCTGTGGTAAATCGCTATTAAAAACAGCGCTCAGCAAGCCTGCGGCGTGGGCAGGTCGCGGATTATAGCGAAGACTGCGCCGCTGCACACGCGCTGTCTGGCCCGGGAGTCTTTCGTGCAGCGCAGGTGTGTGCCAAACTCAGCGCCTTTCGGGCTTGTCTATCAGGATTTATGGTCCCCTTGTCACCCAGTTTGCTACCCAGCCTCGCCGCCGCCCTTTTGTATGCCGCTGCGACTCTCTATCAGGGCACTCGTCTGGCCCAAGGCACTAAAGCGGACAAACGTCTGCTGGTGGGCCTGGGCGTCGTCGCCCTGCTGGCTCACGCCGCGAGCCTGTTCACCCACCTGATGACGCCGGTCGGCTTGGGCCTGGACTTTTTCAGCGCCGCCAGCCTGATCGCCGCTGCCGTTATCGCGCTGACTTTGCTGGCCTGCTACCGCATCCCGGTCGAAAACCTGTTGGTGCTGCTATTCCCGCTGGGAATGCTGACCGTGCTGCTGGCGCAATTCACGCCAACAGGCACCGTGCAGGTCATCGACGAAGAGCCGGGCATCCTGGCGCATATCCTGTTGTCGATTCTGGCCTACGGCATGTTCACCATCGCGGTGTTCCAGGCCTTGCTACTGTTGCTGCAAGATCACCAACTTAAAAACAAGCACCCGTCCGGGCTGATCAAGAACTTCCCGCCGCTGCAAACCATGGAAAGCCTGCTGTTTGGTTTCCTCTGGGCCGGCTGGACGCTGCTGTCGCTGTCGCTGATCTCCGGCTGGCTGTTCGTCGAGAACCTGTTCGCCCAGCACCTGGTGCACAAAACCCTGCTGGCGTGCCTGGCCTGGGTGGTGTTCAGCGTGCTGTTGTGGGGGCGTAACCGTCTCGGCTGGCGCGGGCACAAGGCGATCCGCTGGACCCTGGCCGGTTTCTGCCTGCTGATGCTGGCCTACTTCGGCAGCAAGCTGGTTCGCGAATACATCCTGCATATCTGACGGGCAGCAATAATGGACAACTTGCCCCTTGGGCCGATGCTCGCGGTAATCGCCCTGCTGATCTTATGGGCGGCGCTGTTTACCGCCATCGAAGCCGCACAACAACACCTGCTGGCCATACGCCCTGGCACACGCCAAGGCGACAAGGCCGCCGCCCGCCTGAACTTCCCACGTAACAGCCTGATCCTGTGCAACAGCCTGTGTCGGGCGGCCGTGGTGATCCTGTGCACGTTACTGGCGATTTATGCCTGGGCGCAAAACGGCCCGTGGCTCGGCTGGCTGATCTCCTGCGCCATCCTGCTGATACTTGCCGACTATCTGCCCCGTGCGCTGGCCGTTCGTCACCCCCAAGCCGTGCTGGGTTTCGGTAATACGCTGCTGGGCGTCCCGCTGAAAATCCTTTATCCACTGGCCTGGCTGCTCAACGGCATCAGCCTGTTGCTGTTACGCCCCTTCGCGCGCAAATCCGGCGTGGTAAAAAAGAGCGACGAGCCGCTGCCCGAGCATGACGATGAACCGGAGCCCGAGGCCAACGACAATCGCACGCCCGGCCTGCCAGGCATCCACGCCCTGGACAACATCACGGTCAACGACATCCTGGTGCCGCGCAGTGAAGTGGATGGCATCAACCTGGATGACTCGGTCGAAGCCATCATCGAGCAACTGCGCACGTCCCAGCGCACGCGCCTGCCGGTGTTTCACAGCGACATCAACCAGGTGCAAGCGGTGCTCAACACTCGCCAGATCCAGCACTTGCTGCCCGACGCCAGCCTGACCAAAGAAGCCTTGCTGGCCGCCTGCCACGAACCCTACTTCGTGCCGGAAAGCACGCCGCTGCAATTGCAGTTGCTGAACTTCCATAAACAGCAACGGCGCCTGGGCATGGTGGTGGACGAATACGGCGAAGTGCTGGGCATCGTCACCCTGGAAGATATCCTCGAAGAAATCGTCGGCGAATTCGAAAGCGACCAGGCTGTGGATAACCCGCACATCGAAGCCCAACCTGATGGCCGCTACATCATCGACGGCGCCGCCTCGATCCGCGAACTGAACAAAAGCCTGGGCTGGCACTTGCCCAGTGACGGCCCCAAGACCCTCAATGGCCTGGTTACCGAGGCGCTCGAGACTATTCCCGACTGCGCGGTGTGCCTGAAAATTGGCCGCTACCGCCTGGAAATCCTCGAGACCGAGGACAACCGCGTGAGCAAGGTGCTGATCTGGCATACCAGCCGCGTGCCGGTAGCTGCATAACTTCCCCTGACACCACTCGATCCAATGTGGGAGCTGGCTTGCCTGCGATGCAGGCACCTCGGTCATTCAGTTGAACCGAGGTGATGCCATCGCAGGCAAGCCAGCTCCCACACAAGCCAGCCCACACCAAAGCCAGCATTATCAGCGTGCCAACGCCCCCCTTGTTGGATCTACAAACCCCTTCCTATAATCGGCTCGGCTTACCCAAGCCCCGCCCGACCGCGTGCTACCCGCACTCAGCGCGTCCAGGCACCGCCTTACCGTGTCTGACCGGTGTTTGCTCCCATCCCGAGCCGCCCCGCTTACAACCCTGATCCATGGGTGTTCGACCAATAATAATCCGCGTCCAAACGCGCAATGACCGTCAGGGATACTGCCATGAGCACCACCTACAACGAGGCCGCACCCGCCGCCCCGCTCAACTCGACCGCACGGGTTGCCACTGCAAGCATCGTCGGCACTGCCATCGAGTTCTACGATTTCTATATCTACGCCACCGCTGCGGCACTGGTGATTGGCCCGGTGTTCTTCCCACAGACCTCCGGCACCGCGCAGATGCTGGCGTCGTTCCTGACCTTCGGTATCGCCTTTATTGCCCGCCCGCTGGGCTCGGCGCTGTTCGGCCACTTCGGCGACCGTATCGGGCGCAAATCTACCCTCGTCGCCTCGCTGCTGCTGATGGGCGTGTGTACCACCCTGATCGGCTTGCTGCCGGGGTATGACAGCATCGGTGCCTGGGCGCCGATCCTGCTGTGTGTGCTGCGCTTCGGCCAGGGCCTGGGCCTTGGCGGCGAATGGGGCGGCGCGGCGCTGCTGGCCACCGAGAACGCCCCCAAGGGCAAGCGCGCCTGGTTCGGCATGTTCCCGCAACTGGGTCCGTCAATTGGTTTTCTGGCAGCCAATGGCCTGTTCCTGATCCTGGCCATGAGCCTCAACGACGAGCAGTTCCGCAGCTGGGGCTGGCGCATCCCGTTCATCCTCAGCGCAGCGCTGGTGATGGTCGGCCTGTATGCGCGGCTCAAGCTGCACGAAACGCCGGTATTCGCCAATGCCGTGGCCAAAGAGGCGCCGGTGAAAGTGCCGCTGGTAGAGCTGTTCAGCCAGCATTGGCTGCCGGTGCTGCTGGGCGCCGCGTCGATGGTGGTGTGCTATGCGCTGTTTTACATCACCACCGCATTTTCTTTGAGCTACGGGGTTTCGACCCTGGGCTACAGCCGTGAGATGTTCCTCGGTTTGCTGTGCTTTGCGGTGCTGTTCATGGGGTTGGCCACGCCGCTGGCAGCCTTGGCCAGTGATCGCTACGGGCGCAAGCCGGTGCTGATCGTCGGCGCGGTGCTGGCGATTTTGTCGGGTTTCACCATGGAGCCGCTGCTGACCCACGGTTCAACTTGGGCGGTGGCGTTGTTCCTGGCGCTGGAACTGTTCCTGATGGGCATCACGTTTGCCCCGATGGGCGCGATGCTGCCGGAACTGTTCCCGACCCGCGTGCGTTATACCGGCGCTTCGGCGGCGTATAACCTCGGTGGGATTGTCGGCGCGTCGGCCGCACCGTTTTTTGCAACCAAGCTGGTGGCGATGGGTGGGCTGAGTTATGTCGGCGGGTATGTGTCGGCGGCAGCGTTGCTCAGCTTGATTGCTGTGCTGTGCCTGAAAGAGACGCGGGATAATGATTTGAACAAGGTCGCCTGAAGCCGATCGTTCCCACGCTCCGCGTGGGAATGCCTCTTGTGACGCTCCGCGTCCCGCTTGGGGACGCAGAGCGTCCCGGGCTGCATTCCCACGCAGAGCGTGGGAACGATCGGGTTGGGTTTACAGCTCTACAACAACAGCCTTCGAAGCACGGGTCGCTTTAGCTCGGGCAGCCTCAATCGACTCATCCCGCGCCAACGCCACACCCATGCGGCGCTGGCCGTTCACTTGCGGCTTGCCAAACAGACGCAACGCCGTGTCCGGTTCGCTCAAGGCAGCACCGAGGTTGGCGAACGCTGTCTGAGTCGACTGCCCTTCCACCAGGATCACCGCCGAAGCCGAAGGCCCGAACTGGCGGATCAACGGAATCGGCAAGCCCAGGATGGCGCGCGCGTGCAGCGCAAACTGCGACAGGTCCTGGGAAATCAGGGTCACCAGACCGGTGTCATGCGGGCGTGGCGACACTTCGCTGAACCACACCTGATCGCCCTTGATGAACAACTCAACGCCAAACAGACCACGGCCACCCAGCGCCTCGGTCACGGCTTTGGCTACACGCTCGGATTCAGCCAGGGCAATCGGGCTCATGGCTTGCGGCTGCCAGGATTCCTGATAATCGCCCTTCTCCTGACGGTGCCCTACAGGCGCGCAGAAGGTGGTGCCACCGATGTGACGCACGGTCAGCAGGGTGATTTCGTAGTCGAAGTCGATAAAACCTTCGATGATCACGCGGCCTTTGCCGGCACGCCCGCCTTCCTGGGCGTAATCCCAGGCTTTTTGTACATCATCGGCGCTGCGCAGCAGGCTCTGGCCCTTGCCCGACGAACTCATCACCGGTTTGACCACACACGGGAAGCCCAGGTCTTGCACGGCCGTGCTGTAGTCTTCGAAGGTGTCGGCGAAGTGGTACGGCGAAGTCGGCAGGTCCAGCTCTTCAGCGGCCAGACGACGGATGCCTTCACGGTTCATGGTCAGCGACGTGGCACGCGCGGTCGGGATCACGGTAAAGCCTTCGGCTTCCAGTTCCACCAGCGTTGCAGTGGCGATGGCTTCGATTTCCGGCACGATGAAGTGCGGCTTTTCGGCCTCGATCACGGCACGCAGGGCGGCGCCGTCGAGCATGTTGATCACGTGGCTGCGGTGCGCCACCTGCATGGCCGGCGCGTTGGCGTAGCGATCCACGGCAATCACTTCAACGCCCAGGCGTTGCAGTTCGATTACCACTTCCTTGCCCAGCTCACCGCAGCCACACAGCAAAACGCGGGTCGCGGTTGGCGACAATGGAGTTCCGATTCGGGTCATCTCAGGTCCTCAGGGGAGCGGATCATGGGGAGAAAGGCCGGCATTTTACATGAACTGTAAAAATTGGCCTCAGTTGGCGACAGCCCGTTTGCGCATACGCCAGGCCATGATCAGCCACACCACCGTGACCCCGGCAAATTTGGACACCAGCGCGGTGCCGGCCACTGCCGGTGTGAGCGCGCCGATCAAGCCGAAGAAGATAAAGGTATCGAGGGGAATGCTCAGCGCCGAACTTATCCACAGGCGGTCGTGCAGCGGGCGCTTGGTGATGCTGAACACCAGCCAGTCGATGCACTCGGACACCGCAAACGCCGTGGCGCTGGCCAGCGCGATGGACGGGTCAGAGGTGATATACGACAGCACCAGCGCTGCCAGCATGGCGATGATTGCGCCATGGCCGAAGCGGGTTTGCACCATGTCACGCAGGATAAACACGAGGCCACCCCAGGCGGACCAGATGACATCCAGGTGCGGGGCGGTGGAGAAAGCGAAGTTGATCAGCACGACGCTGCTGATGTAGGCGATCAGGAAGAGCATGGGGGAGGACCTGTGGGTAATGCCGCACAGGTTAATGCACAAACAATCACTGTGGCGAGGGAGCTTGCTCCCGCTGGGGCGCGAAGCGGCCCTAAAACAGGTGTTTGCGGTATAACTGACGAAATGCAGTCGCCTGATGTGGGGCTGCTTCGCAGCCCAGCGGGAGCAAGCTCCCTCGCCACAAAAAGAAGCATTCCAACAGGTCAGGCCCCAGATTTACCCGGCATCATCCACACCAACCCACTCGCCATCGCCCGCTCATGGCACAACCCCAGCACCACCCGGCGCTCGGCATTGTCCATGCGGCTCCAGCGCGTAATCTCATCCACGGTGCGCTGGCAGCCGGTGCAAATATCGTCATCGTCCAGCGCACAAATACTTACGCACGGCGAGGCAACAGGGCGTTCTACAGGGTTCATTGTTCCTGCTCAACCAGGTCACGCGCATACCGCTGCGCGTTATGCACATAGTGCGCGGCGCTGGCTTCGAGCATGCGCTTTTGCGCCTCGGTCAGCTCACGTACCACCTTGCCCGGCGACCCCATCACCAGCGAGCCATCGGGGATTTCCTTGCCTTCGCCAATCAGCGAGTTGGCGCCGATGATGCAATGCTTGCCGATCCTGGCACCGTTGAGGATCACCGCGTTGATGCCGATCAGGCTGTAGTCGTCGACGGTGCAGCCGTGCAGCATGGCGTTATGGCCGATGGTCACGCCGGTGCCCAGGGTCAGCGGGTAGCCCATGTCGGTGTGCATCACGCTGCCGTCCTGCACATTGCTGTTCTTGCCGATCAGGATCAGCTCGTTATCGCCACGCAATACCGCGTTGAACCAGACGTTGGCGCCCTCTTCCAGCTTGACCTTGCCGACCAGCGTGGCATTCGGCGCCACCCAGCTGTGCGGGTGCGTCTCGACGCGGGCGTCGCCCAGGCGGTATTTCATGGTGTGTCCTCACGGCAGGCCATTCAAGCGATGGCTTAGATATTGATAAAGCTTTTAGGCGGCTGGTGCAGGCTGATCTGGGCGTCGTCATAGAGCAGATTGATCAGCTCGACGATCATGATTGCCGTCAACCCCCAAATCTTGTATTCGCCAAATCGGTAGCTGGGCACATACCAACTGCGGCCCTGGTAATCGATGCGGTGGGTGTGTTCGCGCGGGTCCTGGCGGAAAAATTCCAGCGGCACGCTGAACACGGCGGCGATCTCGGCATCGTTGGCCAGGTATTCGACGTAATCGGGGATCACACCGACGTAGGGCGTTACACGAATGCCATGCAGGGAAATCAACGGGCTTAACGGGCCGACCACTTCCACCAGACCGGGCGGCAGACCGATTTCCTCTTCGGCTTCGCGCAGTGCGGTAAAAATCAGGTCCGGGTCTTCGGGGTCGCGCCGCCCGCCAGGAAACGCCACTTCGCCACCGTGGGTCGACAGACCGCTGGCGCGCAGGGTCAGGATCAGCTCGGGTTCGTCGCTGCGGGTGATCGGCACCAACACGGCGGCCTCGGGGAAACGCCCGTCAGTTTCCAAGGTGTGGGGGGTGTGATTGGTTACCCGGCGAAGTAGCTCGTCCAGCATGAGTCATCTCGGTCTGTTGGCTACCTTGTATCATGCACCAAAGCAGGCAGGCGCCCAACCCCAAAACCACCGGCGTGTCGCTAAACGACAACTTGCAGCGCCCTGCCCGCCACGCCAAGATAGACGCACTTTCCAGGAACCCCAGCATGAATTTCTGCAGCCAGTGCGGTAAACCGGTTACCCAACGCATTCCCGAAGGCGACGGCCGCCTGCGCTACGTGTGTGATCACTGCTCGACCATTCATTACCAGAACCCCAATATCGTCGCCGGCACCGTGCCGGTGTGGGGCGACAAAGTGCTGCTGTGCCGTCGCGCCATCGAACCGCGCCTGGGTTACTGGACCCTGCCCGCAGGCTTTATGGAAAACGGCGAAACCGTCGAACAGGCCGCCGCCCGCGAAACCCTGGAAGAAGCCTGCGCCCGCGTGCGCAACCTGAGCATCTATACCCTGATCGATGTACCGCACATCAGCCAGGTGCATATCTTCTACCGCGCCGAACTGGTCGACCTGGACTTCGCCGCAGGCCCCGAGAGCCTTGAAGTGAAGCTGTTTGATGAGGCCGACATCCCTTGGTCCGAGCTGGCTTTCCGCACGGTCGGGCGTACCTTAGAATGCTTCTTCGCTGACCGCAGGCAACAGCTGTTCCCGGTGCGCAGCGAGTCGGTGCCGCCGATGACGCGGCCGGCCAAATAACTCCAGGCAGCACCTTTTACAAGGGAAACCGTTTTAATGCGTTGGTTGCTCGCTCTGATCTGCCTGTCGTTCGCTAGCCTGTCTTCGGCCTCCACGGTGGAAACCCTCGGCGGCAAACCGGTCGAGAAAATCCTGGTGCTCAAGTCCGCCCATCAGTTGCAATTGATCAACGACGGCAAACCGCTCAAGACCTACCGCATCTCGCTCGGTAAAAACCCCAAGGGCACCAAACTGATGGAAGGCGACCGCCGCACGCCAGAGGGCTTCTACTGGATCGACTGGCGCAAGACCAGCGACCGCTTCAACCTGGCCATGCACATCTCCTACCCCAATATCAGTGACTCGGCCCGCGCACGCCGCGAAGGCGTGAAACCGGGCAGCATGATCATGATCCACGGCACGCCCGACACCGAGGAATACCCGGAACAGTGGTTTCACACCCTGGACTGGACCGACGGTTGCATCGGCATGCGCAACGTGGACATGCGCGAAGTCTGGAACCTGGTCAAAGACGGCACCCTGATCGAGATTCGTCCGTAATCGCCTACCGTTTGTAAAATAACTCAAAAATAATTAAAAAAATCCCTGCCCATGGCAGCGCCTGCCGGTGAATACCAGTTCACTGCGCGGGCTGCGCAATTCTGCGCGCACTCAAGACCTCTCTAATACCACTTGATATCAGGCACCCTTAATGTGCGCTGAAACAGGCTACCGCACTGTTTTCGCTGCATTGACATGGTATTTAAGTGGTATTAATTTCCGGCCAATACCGGGCGACAACATTCCAATAACGCATCGGAAACCTGACAGATGAATCCCATACTGGCGCTGCGCCCCGACGACAAACAGTCCACGCCGCTGTACCTGCAATTGGCCCGCAAGCTCGAAGCGGCGATCCATGCCGGCGAGTGGAAATCCGAACAGGCGTTGCCGTCGGAACGGGTCCTGAGTGAGCAACTGAGCATTTCCCGCGTCACCGCGCGCAAAGCCCTGGAAGTGCTGTTTGCCCAAGGCTTGATTCGCCGTAGCCAAGGCTCGGGGACCTTTATCACCCCGCGTCTGGAGCAGCCGCTGTCGCGCCTGTCGGGGTTCAGCGAGATGTTGCGCCTCAAGGGCTTTGTGCCCACGTCCCAGTGGCTTGAGCGCGACATCACCCCGCCGACCCACGAAGAACTGATCCGCCTGGGCCTGTCGCCGACCGACAAAGTGGCGCGGCTCAAACGCCTGCGTAAGGCTGACGACACCGTAATGGCAATTGAAATGACCGCCATGCCCGCCTCCGTGCTGCCAAACCCGCAAGCCATCGGCAACTCGCTGTACGAATACCTGGAAAGCATTGGCAAACCTGTAGTGCGCGCGCT
Source organism: Pseudomonas sp. B19125 (assembly GCF_044218855.1). Taxonomy (NCBI): domain Bacteria; kingdom Pseudomonadati; phylum Pseudomonadota; class Gammaproteobacteria; order Pseudomonadales; family Pseudomonadaceae; genus Pseudomonas; species Pseudomonas sp. B19125. The sequence goes on along the minus strand of NZ_CP162589.1, from coordinate 1,637,921 downwards.
GCAACATATCCAGGCGATCAATGCCTCCGATGAGTTCGCCAAGCTGGTCGGCATCGCCCCCGGCACCGCCATGCTGCTGATGACCCGAGTCGGCTACACCGCCGACAACACGCCGATTGAAATCACCGACACCTACTGCCGCAACGACTACTACGACTTCGTCGCAGAGCTGCGCCGCAATGACTACTCCGCTGAACCGCGAGTTTAGAGAACTGCCCATGTCCGAAGACAACATCCTCACGCCCGGCGGCTGGATTCGCGGCCGCCTGGTGCACGAACACGGCAAGGTGGTCGCCATCGACGGCACGCCGTGCGACCCGAACGACAATGACCTGCCCTACCTGCTGCCAGGCTTTATTGACCTGCACGTTCACGGCGGTGGCGGCAAAGACATCATGGAAGGCACCCGCGCCTTCGAGACCATCACCCGCACCCACGTGCGCTTTGGTACGACCTCGCTGCTGGCTACCACCATGACCGCACCGGTGGATGAAATCTCCCGCGTGCTCGGCGAACTCGGCACGTTCTGCGAGCAACGCCCTACAGGCAGCGCACGGGTTCTCGGCGTACACCTGGAAGGCCCCTACATCAATCCGGGAAAACTCGGCGCGCAGCCCAACTTTGCCCACACCGCATTGATGGCCGAAGTCGAAGCCTACCTGCGCCTGGCGCCGATCCGGGTGATCACCATTGCCCCGGAAATTGCCGGCCACGATGCCTTGATCCGCGCCCTCAGCGAACGCGGCGTGCGCATGCAAATCGGCCACACCCTGGGCAGCTACGAAGAAGGGGTTGCTGCCCTCGCCGCCGGCGCCACCAGCTTCACGCATTTGTATAACGCCATGAGCCCGCTGCATCACCGCGAACCCGGCATCGTCGGCGCCGCGTTGGCCCACGCCAAGTACGCCGAATTGATCCCGGATTTGCTGCATGTACACCCCGGCGCCATGCGCGTGGCGCTGCGCTCAATCCCGTGCCTGTACTGCGTCACCGATTCCACCGCCGCCGCCGGCATGCCCGACGGCGAATACAAGCTGGGCAGCCACACCGTCACCAAATGCCTGGGCGGCGTGCGCCTGGCAGACGGCACCTTGGCCGGCAGCACCCTGACCATGGACCAGGCGCTGCGCAACCTGGTGAAAATCGGCCTGCCGATCAGCGAAGCCTCACAACGGCTGTCGCAATTTCCTGCGGACTATTTGGGCCTGGAAGAACGCGGGCGCCTGCAACCGGGCAGCTTTGCCGACTGCGTGCGCATGGACCGCTCCCTGACACTCACCGACGTAATGGTCGAAGGAGAAACCATTGACTTCAAAAATGCTTGAAGAGGCCCTGGCCTCCTGTGACGCCGTGGAGGCCCAACTGCAGCGCCTCAACCCGATGCTGGAGGAAGTTGCCGGGCGCCTGCGCCGCCAGCCACCGCAAGTGGCGATGACCATCGCCCGTGGCAGTTCAGACCATGCCGCCAGTTACTTCGCCTACCTGGCCATGCAGCATGTGGGCATTCCGGTGGCGTCGTTGCCGATGTCGGTGGTGACCTTGCTGCAAGCGCCGTTAAAGGTCAGCGGCCAGGTGGCGTTCGGTTTCTCCCAGTCGGGGCAAAGCCCGGATTTGGTCAACAGCCTGCGCCTGCTGCGCAAACGCGGGGTTTTGAGCATTTCGATGGTCAACGCCGAAGACTCACCACTGGAAGCCGCGTGTGAATTCCATGTGCCACTGTGTGCCGGGCCGGAGCAGAGTGTCGCCGCGACCAAAAGCTTTATCGCCACTTTAAGCGCCAGCGCGCAGTTGATCGGCCACTGGAACCAGGACCTGTTGCTGCTGCAAGCCTGCCAGGCGTTGCCCGCCGGCCTGCGTGAAGCCGCCACCCAGGATTGGCGCGCAGCGGTCGAGGCCTTGTGCGCCAGTCAGCGGCTGATTGTCATCGGCCGCGGCGCCGGTTTTGCCATCGCCCAGGAAGCCGCACTCAAGCTCAAGGAGACGTCGGCGATCCAGGCCGAAGCCTTCAGCAGCGCCGAAGTGCGTCACGGACCGATGGCTTTGATCGACCAAGGCTACCCGTTGCTGGTGTTCGCCCCACGCGGTGCAGAGCAGGCCGGCTTGTTGAGCCTGGCCGCTGACATGCGCCAACGCGGCGCCCGCGTGCTGCTGGCCGCGCCGGACGATATCAGCGAGCGCGACCTGACCCTGAGCCGCGCCGAACACCCGAGCCTGGACCCGATCCTGGCGATCCAAAGCTTCTACGTGATGGCCGCAGGCCTGGCGGAGGCCCGGGGCATGGACCCGGACCAGCCGCGCCACCTGAGCAAAGTTACCCGCACTCACTGAGTCGCGTTTTCCTGATGAGTACCGTGCCCATGTCCTACAACAATAATGAATTGACCCTAAGCGCCCCACTCAGTGGCCCGGTGCTGAGCCTGGGCAATGTTCCCGATGAAGTGTTCGCCAGTGGCGCCATGGGCGACGGTATTGCCATCGACCCACTGAACGATTGCCTGCACGCCCCCTGTGATGGCGTGATCATCCACGTCGCCCGCACCGGGCACGCACTGACGATTCGTGCCGACAACGGCGCCGAAGTGTTGATGCATGTGGGCATCGACACCGTGGAATTGAACGGCGAAGGCTTTGCCCTGCTGGTGAAGGAAGGCGCACGGGTGAGCCAGGGCCAGGCACTGGTGCAGTTTGATCTGGATCGCATTGCGCGCCAGTGCAAAAGCCTGGTCAGCCTGATTATCCTGACTAATGGCGAGGGTTTTGAGCTACGGCCGGTTGCAGGAAAAACCGTCAAGGTGGGTGAGCCGTTGCTGCACATTGCCGCGCGTTCGGTAGCGCCGTTGCAGGCGGCTGTGGATAACTCTGTCACCGAAGTGCGCGCCAGCGTGCGCATTACCCACCGTGGCGGTTTGCATGCACGCCCCGCCGCGCTGGTGCGTAAGACCGCGCAAGGTTTCAGCAGCCATGCAGAGTTGCACTTCGCCGGTAAGTCGGCGCCGTGCGATAGCCTGATTGGCTTGATGGGGTTGGGCATTGGTGAAGGTGATGAAGTGCGCATCACCTGTCGCGGCAAGGATTGCGAGGCGGCGTTGCAGGCGCTGGTGGCCGCACTGTCGGTTGCTGTGAGTGAAGAACACCACGCGCCGGTAGTCGTGACACCGCGTCGGGCGAACACCGAAGCCGGTGTGTTGCAAGGCGTGTGCGCCGCGCCCGGCCTGGTCTGCGGGCCGCTGTTTCGCCTCACCGGTATCGAACTGCCGCAAGACACGGGCAACCACATCGCCGACGAACAACTGCAACGCCTGGACACCGCGCTGGAGCACGTGCGCGGAGAAATCCGCAGCACCCTGGCACAGGCACGCCAACGCAAGAACGTCGAAGAAGAAGACATCTTCGCCGCCCACCTTGCGCTGTTGGAAGACCCCACGCTGCTGGATGCCGCCACCCGTGCCATCGAGCAAGGCAGCGCCGCTACCCACGCCTGGCGCGATGCGATCCAGGCGCAATGCGCGGTGTTGCTGGCCTTGGGTAAACCGCTGTTTGCCGAGCGCGCCAACGACCTGCGCGATCTGCAACAGCGAGTACTGCGTGCGCTGTTGGGGGAAGTCTGGCACTTCGAATTGCCGGCCGGCGCGATTGTCAGCGCCCATGAACTGACCCCCTCCGACCTGCTGCAACTGAGCGCACAAAACGCCGTGGGTATCTGCATGGCCGAAGGCGGCGCTACGTCTCACGTCGCGATTTTGGCCCGAGGCAAAGGCTTGCCGTGCGTGGTCGCGCTGGGCGCCGAAGTGCTCGACGTGCCCCAAGGCCAACGCGTGGTGCTGGACGCGGCCAACGGTCGCCTGGAACTGGCACCCAGCGAGGCGCGCCACGCCGAAGTGCACCAGATTCGTGATGCGCAAAAGTTGCGCCGTCAGCAACAACAGGCCCAAGCCCAACAAGCGGCGCAAACCCGCGATGGCGTGAGCATTGAAGTGGCGGCGAATGTTGCCTCCAGCGCCGAGGCTAAAGTGGCGTTTGAGAACGGTGCCGATGGTGTGGGCTTGCTGCGCACCGAATTCCTGTTTGTCGACCGCCGCACCGCGCCGGATGAGCAGGAGCAACGCCAGGCCTACCAGGCCGTGCTGGATGCCATGGGCGACAAGTCGGTGATCATCCGCACCATCGACGTGGGCGGCGACAAACAGCTCGACTACCTGCCGTTGCCGGTTGAGGCCAACCCGGTGCTGGGCCTGCGCGGCATTCGCCTGGCGCAGGTGCGCCCGGACGTGCTCGACCAGCAACTGCGCGCGCTGCTGCAAGTGTCTCCGGTGGCGCGTTGCCGCATCCTGCTGCCGATGGTCAGCGAGGTGGATGAACTGCTGCAGATCCACCAGCGCCTGGATGAACTCTGCGCGGAGCTGGAACTGACCCAGCGCCCGGAACTGGGCGTGATGATCGAAGTGCCCGCCGCCGCGCTGATGGCTGAGCAACTCGCCAAACACGCGGACTTTTTATCCATCGGCACCAATGACCTGTCCCAGTACACCCTGGCCATGGACCGCGACCACGCGGGCCTCGCCGCACGGGTGGATGCCTTGCACCCGGCTCTGCTGCGCTTGATCGCGCAAACCTGCGCCGGCGCCGCCAAGCATGGGCGTTGGGTGGGTGTGTGCGGCGCCCTGGCGTCCGACCCGCTGGCCACGCCGGTGCTGGTTGGCCTGGGTGTGAGTGAACTGTCGGTAAGCCCGCCGCAAATCGGAGAAATCAAGGACCGCGTTCGCCACCTGGACGCGGCGCAATGCCGGCAATTGAGCCAAGGCCTGCTCGACCTGAGCAGCGCCAAGGCCGTTCGCCAAGCCTGTCAACACCACTGGCCGCTGAGCTGAAAACAACAAGAATAGGGAGACACGCCATGTACCAACATTTCATCGAAGGCCTGCAACGCCTCGGCCGCGCACTGATGCTGCCAATCGCGATTCTGCCGATCGCCGGCCTCTTGCTGCGTCTGGGCGACACCGACCTTTTGAACATCGCGGTGATGCACGATGCCGGGCAAGCAATCTTCGCCAACCTGGCGCTGATCTTCGCCATCGGTATTGCCGTCGGTTTTGCCCGCGACAATAACGGCACGGCGGGTTTGGCCGGGGCGATTGGTTACCTGGTGATGATTTCCACGCTCAAGGTGATGGACACCACCATCAACATGGGCATGCTCGCCGGTATCGCCAGCGGCTTGATGGCCGGTGGGCTGTATAACCGCTTCAAGGACATCAAGCTGCCGGAGTACCTGGCCTTCTTTGGTGGGCGACGGTTTGTGCCGATTGTCACCGGGTTTTCGGCGGTCGCCCTGGGCGTGATCTTTGGCCTGATCTGGCCGCCGATCCAGCACGGCATCAACAGTTTCGGCGTGCTGCTGATGGAAAGCGGCAGCTTTGGCGCATTCGTGTTTGGCGTGTTCAACCGCCTGCTGATCGTCACCGGCTTGCACCATATCCTCAACAACATGGCGTGGTTTGTGTTTGGCAGCTTTACCGACCCAACCACCGGCGCCATCGTCACCGGCGACCTGACCCGGTATTTTGCCGGCGACCCGAAAGGCGGCCAGTTCATGACCGGCATGTTCCCGGTGATGTTGTTCGGCCTGCCCGCCGCGTGTTTGGCGATGTACCGCAATGCACTGCCGGAACGCCGCAAGGTCATGGGCGGGATTTTCCTGTCGATGGCGCTGACCTCGTTCCTCACCGGCGTGACCGAGCCGATCGAGTTCGCATTCATGTTCCTTGCGCCATTTTTGTACCTGATCCACGCGGTGCTCACCGGCCTGTCGATGGCCGTGACCAATATGCTGAATATCCACCTCGGTTTTACCTTCTCCGGTGGCTTTATCGACATGGTGCTCGGTTGGGGCAAGTCCACCAACGGCTGGCTGGTATTCCCGGTCGGGTTGGCTTACGCGGTGATCTACTACAGCGTGTTCAACTATTGCATTCGTCGGTTCAACCTGAAGACACCGGGGCGTGAAGACATCCAGGTGGTGCAGGCTGAGGTGATGACCGATAACCAGCGGGCCAGTGCCTACATCAGTGCACTCGGCGGTGCAGAGAATTTGCTGAGTGTCGGCGCGTGCACGACTCGTCTGCGCCTGGACATGGTGGATCGTAACAAGGCGGTGGATGCGCAGTTGAAAGCACTGGGCGCGATGGCCGTGGTTCGGCCGGGTAACGGCGGGAGTTTGCAGGTGGTCGTAGGGCCGATGGCCGACAGCATTGCGGATGAGATCCGCCTGGCGATGCCGTCGTTTGTTGCCAGTGCGCCGGTGGCCGCCCAGCCTGTGGATAAACCGGTCGCGGTGAATGTGCAAGAGGCCGAGAAGTGGCTGAATGCTTTAGGCGGCCGCACGAATGTGCGCCAGCTGGAAGCGGTGGCGATGACCCGATTGCGGGTGGAACTGGGGGATGATTCGGTGCTGTCTGAAGCGGACCTGACTGCGCTGGGTTGCCAGGGTGTGAGCCAGCTGGACAGCGGGGTTTGGCATTTGTTGATTGGTGACAAGGCCACTGGATTGGGCGAGGCACTGGAGCGGCTGGTTACCCGACCAATCAACGCCTGACCGATCGTTCCCACGCTCTGCGTGGGAATGCCGCCCCGGACGCTCCGCGTCCAAGCCGTCGCGCATGACTCAAGCCCTGCACAAGGGTGACGCGGAGCGTCACAGGATGCATTCCCACGCGGAGCGTGGGAACGATCAATGTGGGAGCTGGCTTGCCTGCGATTGGCCCTTACAGGCGCCTGATTACTTCTGTTCAGACACCTCAAATAGATCCAACACCCGGTCCACCATCAACTGAATACCTTCCAGCATCCGATGAATCCCCAGCACTGCATCACGCTGTGGGCCGTCGATGTCAAAAGCCAAGTTGCCTGCCAGCGCTTGAAGTGATGCCAGGTCTTGGGAGGCATTGGCGAGCAGGGTTTCGCTGTTCAGGTTGGGGAGTACGGAGAAGATTTGATCGGTGGGCTGAGAATCAGATGGGGGATTTGGACTGTCTTTGATCATGATAAAACTCCTAACAAAAAATGGGAGCTACCGACATCACTTGCAGATGATGGGTGGCAGCTGTGTACGGGTCTGCAAGACCGAGTTGTTAGGAAACCCGGCAGACCCAGAGATCTCCCGCACACAGCCACCATAAATCAATGATCGCTTCATCAAAGCGGCACGATTATAGGTGCACTGTTGGCCACTAACAAACTATCGGCGGGCTTGCAGTCCCGGTCGCCACATTGGCAGCGACCCGAGAAGACTAGTGCCGCCAGTTCCTAGGGACAACCTGAAAGCCCTGTGGGAAATCTCCGAGACTTGAAGATATCGCAGACAATAAAAAACCCGGTCCAAGCCGGGTTTTTTGTTTGCAATCTACGCCTAAGCAGATGCCCCACGCTGCTCGGCTTCGTAATGGCGAGTCTGGAAAGGCATCAGCGCTTGAGCCTTCAACCCCAGCCCCTCACTCAGCCCCCAAGACACCGCCAATTCATCACGACGGCTGCGCAGCGCAACAGCGCCTTGTGGTTGCACGTTTTGTTTGGCAGCAGAAGCCGAAAACAATTCAAGCGCCTTCAACGCTTCCATTACCCGGGAATCCGTCGCACATGAAAAGCGCGTGAAGCGCTCAAGCAAGTAACCTGCGCGACGAAGCTCCACCTCACTGGAATGCGCCTTCAGAAAAGCCCTCACCTCACCCACAAGGTTCGCGTCCGAGTACCAAACCGCTTTTGCTGCACAGACAAGCGCCGCGTCATCAGCCTGATTCAAAGGGCTTTTGACCAGCGTATCCAAGGCGGATGAGAGGACGGGCGCGTTAAAAGGCTTCGTCAACTTCAGTCTCCAGGTAGTCGTGCAGAATATTGTTCAGAATGGATCTAGGTGATTCTTTGTTGCCAACATACATATCAATCGCCTGCAATGCCAATCGACGGAACTCAGTGCCAAGGATGAAGCCTGCCCTGAGCAACGCCATGATGTCGCTTACATCCTGATCCGTAGCTCTGCCCAATTTGGAGATCGCAATATCGATAGGCGCAGCTATGTGCAGATGCAGTGCAGACTCGTGAGGAAATTCCTCAAGGGGAATACTTCGTTCCCAGTAGTCTTCGTGAAGCGGGCCAAATGCAGTGTTGTATTGAAGATCGTAGTTCAGCTCCATGACGCGGCCGGATTGCTCATCGAAAAATGCTTCTGGAAACTCCGCCAGCAATGTCCGCAGACGCAATGTGTCTCGAGTATTCGCGCAGTAAATCTCTGCATCCACATCAGTGGAAACTCGATGGTGCGTATACAAATGGACAGCACAGCCACCAAAGACAATAACCTTCACCGCGCCGGGCTTGGCGCCCTCAACCATCAACTCCACCTCGATGGACTTGAACATTGAAATCAAAGCCTGGCCCAGTGGGGTACTCTTATTGAGGCGAGGAGCGACGGTATCTGGAAAATCCATTATTAATCTCAAGCCGGTGCAGCATTGCCGAACGGGTCTTGAGTTCAAATCCCGATCACTGATTGGTCAGTGACCGAGGAAGGCTATTGAGGCGAGTTCCTAGGGACAACCTGAAAAGCCTGTGGGAAAGATCTGGGGCGCCTGTCCCGGCCCCATCGCAGGCAAGCCAGCTCCCACATTTTGAACGTATTCACAGATCAAACTGTGGGAGCTGGCTTGCCTGCGATTGGCCCTTACAACCAACAAAAAACCCGCTGACCAAACTGGCCCAGCGGGTTTCTTGTTTCTGCAATCTGCGAATCAAAAATCCGCCAACTGCCACACCTCATACGCCGGTGTCTCATAGGGATGGCTGAGTTTCAACGCGGCTACAACCGCCACGATCAACTCATCCGCCACCACCAGCTCAACCTTCCATTCTTCAACCACTTCAACCTGGCCCACCTGCCCAAGAAACGGCTGGCTGCCGTCCAACGCGCGGAATTGGCCCTGGCCCAGCACTTGCCAGGCACAGCTGTCGTAGTTGCCGATGCGCCCGCCGCCGGCGGCGAAGACGGCGGTTTTCACCGTCTCCACATGGCTGGCGGGCACAAAGAAGGCAAGCTTGTACACCGCCTTAGTTCACCCACACGCGAGCGTTGCGGAACATGCGCATCCACGCGCCGTCTTCGTTCCACTCTTCAGGGCGCCACGAGTTTTGCACGGCGCGGAATACACGCTCCGGGTGCGGCATCATGATGGTCACGCGACCGTCGCGGCTGGTAAGGCCGGTGATCCCGCGCGGCGAGCCGTTCGGGTTGGCCGGGTAGCTCTCTGTGACCTTGCCGTGGTTGTCGACGAAACGCATCGCCACACAACCGGACAGGTCGGCTTCGAGCAGGGCTTCTTCGCTGGAGAATTCAGCGTGGCCTTCACCGTGGGCGATGGCGATTGGCATGCGCGAACCGGCCATGCCTTGCAGGAAGATCGAGTTGGATTCCTGCACCTGCACCATGGCGACACGGGCTTCGAACTGCTCGGAACGGTTACGCACAAAGTGCGGCCAGAACTCGCTGCCCGGGATCAACTCGTGCAGGTTGGACATCATCTGGCAACCGTTGCACACACCCAGGGTGAAGCTGTCGTTACGCTCGAAGAAGCCCTGGAACGCATCGCGCGCACGGCTGTTGAACAGGGCCGATTTGGCCCAGCCTTCACCGGCACCCAACACGTCACCGTAGGAGAAACCACCGCAAGCGACCAGGCCTTTGAACTCGTTGAGGTCAACGCGACCGGCGAGGATGTCGCTCATGTGCACGTCGATCGCATTAAAGCCGGCGCGGTCGAACGCGGCCGCCATTTCCACCTGGCCGTTGACGCCCTGCTCTCGCAGTACGGCAACTTGTGGGCGAATGCCTTTCTTGATGTAAGGCGCGGCGATGTCCTGGTTGACGTCGAAGCTGAGCTTGGTGCTCAGGCCCGGGTTGTCTTCTTCCAGGATCACGTCGAATTCCTGCTCGGCGCAGTCGGCGTTATCACGCAGGCGTTGGATCTGGTAGCTGGTCTCGGCCCACTGGCGTTGCAGCAAGCGGCGCTGGCCGGCAAACACGGTATCGCCATTGAAGGAGATATTGATTTCACCGTTATTGATCGGCTGACCGATCACCGCCACACAGTCGTCCAGGCCAGCGGCGCTGAATTGTGCGAGTACGTCCGGAGTGGCGTCCTGGCGAACCTGGATCACGGCGCCCAACTCTTCATTGAACAGGATGCCGTTGATTTCGGCAGCATCCTCGGCAACGCTGTCGAGCACAATGTTCAGGCCGCAGTGACCGGCAAATGCCATTTCGACAACGCTGGTCAGCAAACCGCCGTCGGAACGGTCGTGGTAAGCCAGCAGGTGGCCGTCGGCGTTCAGGCCCTGGATCACGGCGAAGAAGGCTTTGAGGTCTTCGGCGTCATCCACGTCCGGCGCGTGCTTGCCGAGCTTGCCGTGGGTTTGCGCGAGGATCGAGGCGCCCATGCGGTTCTGGCCACGGCCCAGGTCGATCAGGATCAGATCAGTGGTGCCCTTGTCCATGCGCAGTTGCGGGGTCAGGGTCTGGCGGATGTCGGTGACCGGTGCAAAACCGGTCACGATCAGCGACAGCGGCGAGGTCACGCTCTTGTCGGTGCCGTCTTCGTTCCAACGGGTGGCCATGGACATGGAGTCCTTGCCCACCGGAATGGTGATACCCAGTTCCGGGCACAGCTCCATGCCGACAGCCTTGACGGTGTCGTACAGGCGCGCATCTTCACCCGGGTGACCGGCAGCGGACATCCAGTTGGCCGACAGTTTGATGTCGGACAGCTTGCCAATGCGCGAAGCGGCGATGTTGGTGAGGGTTTCACCAATCGCCATACGGCCCGACGCCGGGGCGTCCAGCAGGGCCAGCGGCGTGCGCTCGCCCATGGCCATGGCTTCACCGGTGTACACGTCAAAGCTGGTGGCGGTGACGGCAACGTCGGCCACCGGCACTTGCCATGGGCCAACCATTTGGTCACGGGCCACCAGGCCGGTGATGGTGCGGTCGCCAATGGTGATCAGGAAGCTTTTGCTCGCCACGGCCGGGTGGTGCAGCACGCGCTCGATGCTGTCGGCCAGTTCCAGCGTGCTTGGGTCGAAGTCATCGCCCAGCTCGGCTTCACGCACGGCCGAACGGTGCATGCGCGGGGCTTTGCCCAGCAGTACTTCCAGCGGCATGTCGACCGGGCTGTTGCCGAAGTGGCTGTCGGTGACCGTCAGCTGTGGTTCGGCAGTGGCTTCGCCGACCACGGCAAACGGGCAACGCTCACGTTCGCAGATGGCCTGGAAGCGCGCGAAGTCTTCAGGGCCAACGGCCAGTACGTAGCGTTCCTGGGATTCGTTACTCCAGATTTCGTGCGGGGCCATGCCCGGCTCGTCGTTTGGAATGTTGCGCAGTTCGAAACGGCCACCACGGTCGCCATCGTTGACCAGCTCGGGGAAGGCGTTGGACAAACCGCCGGCGCCGACGTCGTGGATGAAGCTGATCGGGTTCTTGTCACCCAACTGCCAGCAACGGTCGATGACTTCCTGGCAGCGGCGTTCCATTTCCGGGTTTTCGCGCTGTACGGAAGCAAAGTCCAGGTCTGCCGAGCTGGTGCCGGTGGCCATGGAGGAGGCTGCACCGCCGCCCAGGCCGATCAGCATCGCCGGGCCGCCGAGCACGATCAGCTTGGAGCCGACCAGGATCTCGCCCTTCTTGACGTGTTCTTCACGGATGTTGCCCATGCCGCCGGCCAACATGATCGGCTTGTGGTAACCGCGCACTTCATCGCCACGCGGGGTGGTGATGGACTGTTCGAAGGTACGGAAGTAACCGGTCAGCGCCGGGCGCCCGAACTCGTTGTTGAACGCGGCGCCGCCCAGCGGGCCTTCGATCATGATGTCGAGTGCGGTGACGATGCGCTCAGGCTTGCCGTACGGCACTTCCCACGGCTGTTCGAAGCCCGGGATCTGCAGGTTGGACACGGTGAAACCGGTAAGGCCAGCCTTGGGCTTGGCGCCACGGCCGGTGGCGCCTTCGTCACGGATTTCGCCGCCCGAACCTGTCGCTGCGCCCGGGAACGGGGCAATCGCGGTCGGGTGGTTGTGAGTCTCAACCTTCATCAGGATGTGCACCGGCTCCTGCACCGCGCCGTACTGGCGGGTTTCAGGGTCCGGGAAGAAACGGCCGGCGACGGAGCCGACGATCACCGAGGCGTTGTCCTTATAAGCAGAAAGAACGCCTTCGCTGTGCATCACGTAGGTGTTCTTGATCATGCCGAACAGGCTTTTTTCCTGGCTTTCGCCGTCGATATCCCAACTGGCGTTGAAGATCTTGTGACGGCAGTGCTCGGAGTTGGCCTGGGCGAACATCATCAGTTCGATGTCGTGCGGGTTGCGCTTCAAGCCATTGAAGGCGTCGACCAGATAGTCGATCTCATCTTCGGCGAGCGCCAGGCCCAGTTCGGTGTTGGCCTTCTCGAGGGCGGCGCGGCCACCGCCGAGCACGTCAATCGCAGTGAGCGGCTTGGGCTCGGCGTGGCTGAACAGGCCGGCAGCCTGTTCCAGCTGGCTGACGATGATCTGGGTCATGCGGTCGTGCAGGCTGCTGGCAATCAGCTCGGCTTCGGCATCGCTGAACTGGCCGGCGACGTAGAAAGCGATACCGCGTTCCAGGCGCTGGATTTTTTCCAGGCCGCAATTACGCGCGATATCACTGGCCTTGCTCGACCAGGGCGAGATGGTGCCGAACCGCGGCAGAACCAGGAACAAGCGGCCGGTCGGCTCTTGAACGGGAACGCTGGGGCCGTACTTCAGAAGGCGTGCGAGCACTTGCTGTTCGTCGGCGGTCAAGACGCCGGTTACGTCGGCGAAGTGAGCAAATTCAGCATACAAGCCTGTAACAGCTGGAACCTTTTGGCTCAGTTGCTCAAGGAGTTTGCTGTGGCGAAAGGCAGAAAGGGCAGGAGCGCCGCGCAGGATCAACATCTTCGGGACAGCCTCGGGAAGGGGGTGTGCTTTGAGGCCGTGCATTCTAGCGTAAACCTGCGCCAACGGCACTCGAAACGGCACGGCTGGCCGCTGCCGAACGTCAGTTGGCAGCGATTGCATGCTTTCGGGGCGAAATCCTGGGGTTGGCGCGCAGTTATTTTAACCGTCACAAACCCTCGCCAACCCACGTTTCTGCGGGCTGCAGCCCGGTTTTGCGGGTGCTAGCAGACAAGTCCGCTGCTGTCGAGATATGGCGCCGAGGGCCGTTTGCGTATACTGCGCAGATGTTCTCCCCTACTGCTTTACGCCCGCGATGCGCCAAATGGCTGATCGCAACCGGACTCTTCCTGATGCTCAGCGCCTGTGTTGATAAGCCCAGCACGCTCGAGCGAATCAAGGAGGATGGCGTATTGCGGGTGATTACCCGGAACAGCCCGGCCACGTATTTCCAGGACCGCAACGGTGAAACCGGTTTCGAGTACGAACTGGTCAAGCGCTTTGCCGATGACCTGGGCGTGAAGCTGGAGATCGAGACCGCGGATAATCTCGATGACCTGTTCGGCCAGCTGGGCAAACCCAACGGTCCGGTTCTTGCGGCCGCCGGCCTGGTCAGCAGCGAGCAGCGCGCGCAACAGGTGCGTTTCTCCCATCCGTACCTGGAAGTCACGCCGCAGATCATCTACCGCAACGGCCAGTCGCGCCCCACCGGCCCGGCAGACCTGGTGGGCAAGAAGATCATGGTGCTCAAAGGCAGCACCCACGCCGAGCAATTGGCGGCACTTAAAAAGCAGAACCCAGCGATTGAATACGAAGAGTCCGACGCCGTGGAGGTGGTGGACCTGCTGCGCATGGTGGACGAGGGCCAGATCGACCTGACCCTGGTGGACTCCAACGAAGTGGCGATGAACCAGGTGTACTTCCCCAACGTGCGCGTGGCCTTCGACCTCGGCAATGCCAGCAACCAGAGCTGGGCCGTGGCGCCGGGGGAAGACAATAGCCTGCTCAACGAGATCAACAGCTACCTGGACAAGGTTGAGAAAAACGGCACCCTGCAGCGACTGAAAGACCGTTACTACGGGCATGTCGATGTACTCGGCTATGTCGGCGCCTACACCTTCGCCCAGCATTTGCAACAACGCCTGCCCAAGTACGAGAAACACTTTCGCGCCTACGCCAAGGAAGAAAAGGTCGACTGGCGCCTACTGGCGGCCATCGGCTATCAGGAATCGCTGTGGCAACCGGCCGTCACCTCCAAGACCGGCGTGCGCGGCCTGATGATGCTGACCCAGAACACCGCCCAGGCCATGGGCGTGTCCAACCGCCTGGACGCCAAGCAAAGCATCATGGGCGGTGCCAAGTACCTGGCCAAGATCAAGGATGAGTTGGACGACAGCATTGCCGAGCCGGACCGCACCTGGTTCGCCCTCGCCGCCTATAACGTCGGCACCGGCCACCTGGAAGATGCGCGCACGCTGGCCAAGAAAGACGGCCTGAACCCGAACAAGTGGCTGGACGTGAAGAAGATGCTGCCGCGCCTGTCGCAGAAGCAGTGGTACAGCAAGACCCGCTACGGTTATGCCCGCGGTGGCGAGCCGGTGCATTTTGTCGCGAACATCCGCCGGTATTACGACATTCTCACCTGGGTGACCCAGCCGCAGTTGGAAGGCAACCAAGTGGTGGAAGGCAACTTGCACGTGCCGGGTATCGACAAGACCAAGCCGCCGGAAGATAACCCGCAGCTGTAAACCCAATCGCCCAAACGACCCATAACCCTGTGGGAGCCGGGCTTGCCCGCGATGGCGGCTAGCCAGTCAACATATTCGTTTCCTGACACACCGCTATCGCGGGCAAGCCCGGCTTCCACAGTTGATCCTCGTCGTTTTATAGGCCAGTGAGCAGATGCACGACCCCGCCCGTTAACACCATCACACCCTCAACACCCGCCGCCTTCAGCGCCTGCGCATCCAGCCGCCCTGCATCCTGCAACTGCACCCGCACCCGCGTCAGTGCCACGCGCTGTTGCGACTTGAGGTTATCCACACCGCCCAATGCGCTCAGTACCTCGGCCGACAACAGACCCTGCGCAGGCGCCACCACGGTTTCGGCAATCAAGTCCGGGGTGAGGGCCTTCCAGAATGCGTGCTGTAATTTCTCGAACATGCTCAGTGCTCCACGACAGGTGAGGTTTCAACAGTGGCCGCGTGGTACAGGCGCAGGGCCTCGCGTACTTGGGCGGCTTCTTCCAGGCCAAGCACCTGGCGGGCGATGATCTGGCAGTCGGCCATGTCCAGCTCGCGCACGGTGGCCTTGATGGTCGGGATCAGCGGTACGCTGACCGACAGTTCATCCACCCCCAGCCCGATCAACACCGGCACCGCCAGTGCTTCAGACGCCAACGCGCCGCACACGCCGACCCACTTGCCATGGGCGTGGGCGGCCTTGACCGTGGTGGCAATCAGGCGCAATACCGACGGATGGAAGCTGTCGGCCTGGCTTGCCAGGCGCGGGTGGTCGCGGTCCATGGCCAGGGTGTATTGGGTGAGGTCATTGGTGCCGATGGAGAAGAAATCCACATGCGGCGCGAAGACATCTGCCATCAAGGCCGCAGACGGCACCTCGATCATGATGCCCAGCTTTGGCAGCTCGGTCAGGCTCAGCGCCAGCGCTTCCTCTTCAAGGATCTTGCGCGCCAGATGCAGCTCCGACAGCAGGCTGACCATCGGTAGCATGATATGCAGCCGCGCAAATCCGGCACTCGCCAGGATCGCGCGGAACTGCTCGCGCAGCAATTCAGGGCGCTCCAGGCACAGGCGAATACCACGCAGGCCGAGGAACGGGTTGGTCTCGCGCTCCATCGGCACATAGGCCAAAGGTTTATCGCCGCCCACATCCAAAGTGCGCACCACCAGATTGCGTTCGCTGCCCAGAGCTCGGGCGATGGCGCTGTAGGTGCCGGCTTGCTCCTCGGGGCTGGGCGCGCGATTGCGGTCCAGGTAGAGAAACTCCGAACGCAACAGGCCAACGCCTTCACCGCCCAAGGCCAGGGATTGCTCGACCTCCTGCAACGAGGCGACATTGGCCGTGATCTCGACATGATGACCATCGCGCGTGATACCGGGCAAGGCGGCCTGCGCCACCTCACGCTCACGTCTCAGTATGTGTTGCTTGCGGGTAGCGGCCAGTTGCTCGACAGCGGCCAGGTCAGGCTCCAGGTGCAGCTCGCCTTTGTCGGCATCGAGCAGCACCTGCTTGCCGTTGGCCAGCGCCAATGCCTGTGCCGGAACGCCGCACAACGACGGCAAACCAAGGGCACGCGCCAGGATCGCCACATGGCTGGTGGCGCCGCCGCCGACGGTGACGAACCCCAACACTTTGCGCGTATCGAGGCCAGCGGTTTGCGAGGGGGTCAGTTGCTCGGCAATCACGATCGCACGATCCGGCAACACCCAGGCGCTGTCCTCAATACCGAGGATCAACTTCAGCACACGCTGGCCAACATCGGCCAAATCCGCTGCGCGCTCAGCCAGCAACGCACTGCCCAGGCCGAGAAATAGCTTGGCGGTTGCGGCCGTGGCGCTGTTCCAGGCAAAGGCAGCACTCTTGCCTTCGGTGAGCAGGCGATGGGCTTGCTCCAACAGGGTCGGGTCTTCAAGCAGTTCCTGATGGGCGCGGAAGATTTCCGCCTGGGCGCTGCCAACCGCTTTGTCTTGCAACACTTGCAGCGCTTCGGTGGCTACCAGTAAGGCGCGGCTCAGCGCAGCGTGTTCAACGGATTCACCCGCGCCCTGTTCCTCGATGTGCAACTCGGGTTCCGCCACTTGAAACACCTGGCCAAACGCGGAGCCGGGCGAAGCACACACGCCGCGCAACAAGGTCGCCGATGACTCGGGTGACTGCGTTTCAACAGGCGCAACAGACTCTTCGACTGCCTCCCCGCAACCTTGCGCCAGCAGGGTTACCAATGCCTTGATGGCCGCATCGGCATCCTCTCCCGCCGCACTCACTTGCAAGGTATCGCCCTGCACGGTTTGCAGCGCCATGATCGCCACCAATGACTTGGCGTTGGCGCTCTGGGTTTGCTTGTGCAGGTAAATGCTGGCGTTGAAACCTTTGGCCGTCTGCGCCAGCACGGCGGCCGGGCGTGCGTGCAAACCGTTGGCATTGGGCAACGTCAGCGGTTTGGAGAACAGTACATCGCCCTCCTCCTCGCCCACGGTTTCAGCGGCCTGGCCGGGTGAGACGTGCAACAGCGGCTGGCCCACCTCCACCGCGCCACTGCCCGATGCCAGCCACACAAACGGCTCGCCGCTGACCACCAGCATCAAAGTCAGCAAACTGCGCGCATTGAGCGCCACGTAGTCGGCATCGAACTCGATCAACGGCTGCCCGACCTCGACCCGCTGGCCGTCCTCGACCAGACGGGTGAAACCCTTGCCGGCCAGGTGCACCGTGTCCAGGCCAATATGCATCAGCACCTGCACGCCGTTGTCGCCGGTGACGCTGACCGCATGCCCGGTGTCCTGGATATTGCTGATCACCCCGGCCAACGGCGCGCACAGGGTCTGCGAGGTGGGATCGATGCACAGGCCGTCGCCGATCATGCGGCTGGCGAACACCGGGTCAGGCACCTGGTCCAGCGCCAGCAGCACCCCGGACAAGGGCGCCAGCAGTTCCAGGGGTTGAGTTGTGGTCATGACTTCACCTGCTGTTTTGTTCTGTAAAAATCATAGGGCGAACGACGATCCACTGTGGGAGCTGGCTTGCCTGCGATGCCGGCGACTCGGTGTCTCAGTAAGACCGAGGGGTTGCTATCGCAGGCAAGCCAGCTCCCACCTAAAAAGCGTTCACTTAAAACCGAGCTATTTCCACCAGTATTCGACTTGCACACCCACATTCGAGCCATGCCGCGCCGTGCCGTAGGCGCCGGTGTCGGACAACGCCGAGCCCGCCGCCAGTTCGTTCGCCGCACGCTTGGCCGCTTCGTTCCAGGTTGCATAGGTGTAGTACAACCGCACTTCCGGCCGTGCCCAGAAATCCGGGCCGTTGGGCGACCAGGTCGGGGCGAAGGTGAATTTACTCAGCTTGCGCGTACCGCCGGCGGCCTCGACTTGATCATGCCCAAGCTCGGTGACCAGTTTGAACTGTTCGCTGATGGCATATGCCGGGCGCACACCGATGGACATCCAGGTCTGGTCCTGGCTGCCGGGGCGAATATCCTTTTGATACACCGCCTCGACCTGCCCACCGAAACGCGGCGTCACCTGCCAGTCGAAAAACTCCACGGCGCGGTAGCTTTTGCTGCTCTTGTCCAAGGCGGTATCGCCGGTATAGCCCAAACCCGTGCCGGGGCCTTCGCCGTACTGCAAGGCGAATTTGTTCTTGCCGCCAAGAAACGGTTTTTGCACATGCTGCGCGGTGATCGCCCAACCGCTGTTGGCCTCACGCCCGCCGGCTTTTTCTATATAGCTCAAGCCAAACTCCAACTCACCGCCGGGGTTGGTTTTGAAGCCTGCCACGTTGAAGTCGTGACGGGTGGCGTATTCCTTCTGGTAGAGGTTGTCCTTGCGCGACAGCGCGTAGCTGTATTTGAGGTCGCCGATTTTGACGTCCTCGACACCGCCGCCCGTGGCGCTCTGGTTCCAGTAGTAGAAGTCAGAGATATGGATGTCGTTACGCTTGTAGTAACGGCGCCCCGCCCACACCGAGCCGCCATTGAGGCTGGGCAGGTTGGACCACTGCGCGTACATCTGCGGCATGCGCGCCGAGCCGTTGTCCTCACCCTGGAACTTCAGGGCTCGGTCGTATTTGTTGTACAGCGATGCCATGGCATCGACGCTCAGCACCGAGCCGTCGTCGAGGGTCAGCAGGTCCTGGCGCAACTCGAGTTCGGCGTACTGCTCGCATTCGTTGCCCAGGCGGTATTTGGATTGCGCCCCCGGCAGTTGGAAACACTGTTGCTTGCCACTGCCTGTTGAAGTCCCCGCGCCGCTGCGCAAGTAGCCGGCAAACTCCAGGGCTTGAACGGCAAAAGGTGCGGTAAGACATGAAGCAATGAGGCCCAGCTTTATTGTTGTTTTCATGAAGCACTCCGATATTTTTATTATGTTTTTTGGTGAAGCGCCCCCGCACTCCCATACGGGGGATGCAGCGGGTCTCAGTCCTTGAGGTGCAGCACAAACGATTCATACGGGCGCAACACCACCGTGCTCGAACGCAACGGGCAGTCGGGGTAGTTGCTGATCAGCAGGCGTTGCTCGTTCGCCGCACTGATGACGCCTTCCGGCAGTTGGATTTCGCAGGGTGTGCCGTAGAAGTTGTTGAGTACCAACAAGCGCTCGCCATCGCCTTCGCGCAGATACGCCCAGACCTGGAGATGGTCTTGCAGCAGTTGGCGATAAACGCCCTCCTGGATCAGCGGCTCGTGACGACGCAACGCAATCAGCGCGCGGTAGTGATGCAGCACCGAATCGGGGTCATCCAGCTGGCTTTCGACGTTGATCTGCGCCGCGTTGGCCGGGATGCCGATCCACGGTTCACCGCTGCTGAAACCGGCATTGGCCTGGGTGTTCCATTGCATTGGCGTGCGGCTGTTGTCGCGCGACTTCTGCATGATCGCCGCCATGCTCGACGCCTCGGACTCACCGGCATCACGCTTGAGGCGGAAGATGTTCAGGGTCTCGACATCGCGGTACTGCTCAATCTTGTCGAAACCCGGGTTGGTCATGCCCAGCTCTTCGCCCTGGTACACATACGGCGTGCCCTGGAGGAAGTGCAGCGCAGTGGCGAGCATCTTGGCCGAGACCACGCGGTACTCGCCGTCGTTACCAAAACGCGAGACCACTCGCGGCTGATCGTGGTTACACCAGAACAGCGCGTTCCAGCCGCCACCGGCCTGCATGCCCAGTTGCCAGTCGGAAAAAATCTGCTTGAGCTGCAGGAAGTCGAAGTCGGCCTTCACCCACTTTTGCAGGTTCGGGTAATCGACTTTCAAGTGATGAAAGTTGAAGGTCATCGACAGCTCTTTGGACGCCGGATTCGAATAACGAATGCAGTGCTCAAGGCTGGTGGACGACATCTCGCCGACGTTGATCAGGTCGTGCCCTTCGAAGACTTCACGGTGCATTTCCTGCAGGTACTCATGCACGTTCGGGCCGTCGGTGTAGAAGCGGCGGCCATCGGTGTTGTCTTCGGGGAAATCGGCAGGCTTGGAGATCAGGTTGATCACGTCCAGGCGGAAGCCACCCACGCCTTTGTCACGCCAGAAGCGCATCAACTGGTACACCTCGGCGCGCACGTTGGGGTTGTCCCAATTGAGGTCGGCCTGGGTATGGTCGAACAGGTGCAGGAAGTACTGGCCGGTTTGCGCCTCGTATTCCCAGGCCGAGCCGCCGAACTTGGATTGCCAGTTGTTCGGCTGGTCGCGCCAGATGTAAAAGTCGCGGTACGGGTTGTTGAGGCTGCTGCGCGCCTGCTGGAACCACTCATGCTCGATGGAGGTGTGGTTGACCACAATGTCGAGCATCAGCTTGATGCCGCGCTTGGCCGCTTCGCTGATCAGCAGGTCGCAATCGGCCATGGTCCCGTAGCTGGGGTCGATGGCGTAGTAGTCGCTGATGTCGTAGCCGTTGTCGCGTTGCGGCGAGCGCAGGAACGGGGTGATCCACAGGCAATCCACGCCCAGCCACTTGAGGTAATCGAGTTTGTCCACGATGCCCAGCAGGTCACCGGTGGCGTTACCCGCGTGGCTGTGGAAGCTTTTGGGGTAGATCTGGTAGATCACCGAGTCTTGCCAGTCTTGCATGGTGGGTTCCTTCAATTGAGTTGTGTGCTGGCTTTGAGAGCCTCATCGCGGGCAAGCCCGGCTCCCACTTTGATGTGTGAACACATTCAAATGTGGGAGCTGGCTTGCCTGCGATAGCGATCGATCAAGCGACGCGATACCCCGGCCGCACAATCTTCATGCTCAACGCACAGGTCAGAACAAACGGCACGACCATGGCGATGACCATTCCGATCACAAAACTGGGGATGAACTGCGGAATGATCGAAATAAACCCAGGCAAGCCACCCACGCCGATGGCCGAGGCCGTCACCTTGTTAAGTGACAGGAAAATGCTGCCCAGCGCCGAGCCCAGCAGCGCGGCATAGAACGGAAATTTGAAGCGCAGGTTCACGCCGAACATCGCCGGTTCCGTAATGCCGAAGTAAGCGGAAATCGCCGAGGTCGAGGCCATGCTTTTGTCCCGCGCGTTGCGGGTCATGTAGAACACGCCCAGTGCGGCGCTGCCCTGGGCCAGGTTGGACATCACGATCATCGGCCAGATAAAGGTGCCGCCCTGGGTGGAGATAAGTTGCAGGTCCACGGCGAGGAACATGTGGTGCATGCCGGTGATCACCAGCGGCGCGTACAACAGGCCGAAAATCGCCCCGCCAACCATCGGCGCCAGGTCAAACAGGGTGACCACGCCTTCGGTAATCAGGATGCCGAGGTGACGGGTCACCGGGCCGATGATGGCCAGCGCCAGCACGCCGGTGACGACGATGGTGGTGATCGGCACCACGAGCAGTTGGATGGCGTTTGGCACGCGTGCCCGCAGCCACTTTTCAATCACGCTCATCACATAGGCCGCCATCAGGATCGGCAGGATCTGGCCCTGATAACCCACCTTCTCAATCTTGAACCAACCGAAAATATCGAAGTACGGCAAGCTCTGGCCATCGAGCCCGGCCACCGCCTTGCCGTAGTTCCAGGCGTTGAGCAAGTCCGGGTGCACCAGCATCAGGCCGAGCACGATGCCGAGGATTTCGCTGCCGCCGAAGCGCTTGGCCGCCGACCAGCCCACCAGCGCCGGCAGGAACACAAACGAGGTGTTGGCCATAAGGTTGATCAGGCTCCACAGGCCATCCAGGTTCGGATACGCCTCCAGCAGCGTCTGGCCCTCAATGAACATGCCCTTGGCGCCCATCAGGTTGTTCACGCCCATCAGCAGGCCGGCGATGATCAGCGCGGGCAGGATCGGCATGAACACGTCGGAGAACACACGCACCAGACGCTGCATGGCGTTGGTCTTGTCGGCGCCCTTCTGCTTGACGTCAGCGATGGTCGAAGCCGCAAGACCCGTCTGCTCACGCAGGGCGGCATAGACCTTTTCCACTTCGCCGGGGCCGATCACCACTTGGAACAGGCCGCCGGTGAAGAACGAGCCCTTGACCAGATCGACCTGGTTCAACGCGCTGCTGTTGACCAGGCTCGGGTCCTTGAGCGCCAGGCGCAGGCGGGTCACGCAGTGGGCGGCTTGCTCAAGGTTGTCGCTGCCCCCGAGGTTCTCGAGAATCTCGCGGGCAATATTGGAATAGTCGTGGCTCATGCTTGGTTTCCACTTTGGTTTTTTTATTTGGGGGCAGTCATTGGCAGCACGCCGTGGGCAAAAGTACTCGTATGTACGAGTTAAATCAATAACTCGTCTGTACGAGTTACATAAAGTTTAAATTTCTGAATTTGAAGTCAGACATTTCCCTAATTCCACGCAGGTCCAATGGACAAAGCCCACCTCTGCCACTAAGGTTCCTGCCTTGAACCCGCCGTTCACTTTCATCAAGCCGGCACAGAGCCATCCCCATGAGCAAATACAACCAGATCTATACGGATCTGCTTGCCAGCATCACCACTGAACGCCTGCAACGCGGTACGCGCCTTCCCTCTGAAACCGAACTGATGGACGCCTACCAGGCCAGCCGTGGCACGGTGCGCCGCGCCATCGAGCAGTTGCAGGAGCGCGGTTTTGCGCAAAAAATCCACGGCAAGGGCACGTTTGTGTTGTCGCCCAACCCCATTGAGTTCCAACTGGGCGGCATCGTCAGCTTCCACGAAACCCACGCCGACCTGGGTGACGACGTACGCACCGAGGTGGTCGAATTCAGCCAGTTCCCGCTGGAAGGCTCGCTGCTGCAACACATCGAAGCCGCGCCCGGCGCTCTGATTACCCGCATCAAACGGGTACGGCGCATCGGCGGCAAACGCGTGATCCTGGACATCAACCACTTTGTGGCTGACCTGATCCCCGGCCTGGACCGCGACATCGCCGAGCAGTCGATCTATGCGTTTATCGAACAGACGCTGGAGCTGCAGATCAGTTATGCGCAGCGCACCATCGAAGCCCTGCCGCGCAGCAAGGACGACCAGGCGCATCTGGATCTGGATGGGCAAAGCCATGTGATTGTGGTGAGCAACCAGACGTTTTTGCAGGATGGCAGGCAGTTCGAGTACACCGAGTCGCGGCATACGTTGGATAAGTTTTATTTTTCGGATATTGCGCGGCGCTAAAGCCGAAAGAAGATCAAATGTGGGAGCGGGCTTGCCCGCGATGGCGTCCTGTCAGTTATCGATGTGTTGCCTGATAGGCCCTCATCGCGGGCAAGCCCGCTCCCACACTTCGATCAGTGTTGTTTGATCTGGCGTATTCCAGAAACACAAAACCCCGGCACATGGCCGGGGTTTTGTTATTCAGCATTCACCTGCTAGCGCAGGATCACTCCCACTCAATCGTCGCCGGCGGCTTGCTCGACACGTCATACGTCACGCGCGAAATACCTTCGATTTCATTGATGATACGGCCGCTGACAGTCTCCAGCAGCTCGTACGGCAGGTGTGCCCAACGCGCGGTCATGAAGTCGATGGTCTCGACGGCACGCAGCGCAACAACCCACGCATAACGACGGCCATCGCCCACAACACCCACCGATTTCACCGGCTGGAACACCACGAATGCCTGGCTGACCTTGTGGTACCAGTCGGCTTTGCGCAGTTCTTCGATGAAGATGTGGTCGGCGCGACGCAGCAGGTCGGCGTATTCCTTTTTCACTTCACCCAGGATGCGCACGCCCAGGCCCGGGCCTGGGAATGGGTGGCGGTAGACCATGTCGTACGGCAGGCCGAGTTCCAGGCCCAGGCGGCGGACTTCGTCTTTGAACAGTTCGCGCAGTGGTTCTACCAGCTTGAGGTTCATCTCCTCCGGCAGGCCACCCACGTTGTGGTGGGACTTGATCACGTGGGCCTTGCCGCTCTTGGCGCCAGCCGACTCGATCACGTCAGGGTAGATGGTGCCCTGGGCGAGGTACTTGATGTTGTCCAGTTTGTTGGACTGGGCATCAAACACGTCGATGAAGGTGCGGCCGATGATCTTGCGCTTCTTCTCTGGGTCGCTTTCGCCCGCCAGGTTGTTGAGGAACTGGTCCTCGGCGTTGGCGCGGATCACCTTGACGCCCATGTTCTCAGCGAACATGGCCATCACTTGCTCGCCTTCGTGCAGGCGCAGCAGGCCATTGTCGACGAACACGCACGTCAGCTGGTCGCCGATGGCTTTGTGCAGCAGCGCGGCAACCACGGAGGAGTCAACGCCGCCGGACAGGCCGAGCAATACGTTGTCGGTACCGACCTGGGCACGCACGTTGGCGATGGCGTCTTCAGCGATTTTCGACGGGGTCCACAGGGCTTCGCACTGGCAGATGTCGAGGATGAAGCGCGACAGAATACGGCCGCCTTGCTTGGTGTGGGTCACTTCCGGGTGGAACTGCACGCCGTAATAGCCGCGCTCGTCGTTGAACATGCCGGCAATCGGGCAGCTCGGGGTGCTGGCCAGGATGTGGAAGTCTTCCGGCATCTTGGTGACCTTGTCACCGTGGCTCATCCACACGTCGAGGCCGAACAGGCCGTCGGCGTCGATGTGGTCTTCGATGCCGTCCAGCAGGCGGCTCTTGCCGACCACGTCGACACGGGCATAACCGAATTCACGCAGTTCGGAACCTTCAACCTTGCCGCCCAGTTGCTCGGCCATGGTCTGCATGCCGTAGCAGATACCGAAGACGGGCACGCCCAGGTCGAATACGGCTTGCGGGCAACGCGGGCTGTTGGCTTCGTGCACGGACTCGGGGCCACCGGCAAGGATGACGCCTTTCGGTGCGAATTCGCGGATCGCTTCGTCGTCCATGTCGAACGGGTGCAGTTCGCAGTACACGCCGATTTCACGCACGCGGCGGGCGATCAGTTGGGTGTACTGGGAACCGAAGTCGAGGATCAGGATGCGGTGGGCGTGAATGTCGAGGGCCATGAAGTCAGTCTCGTCTAATGAATCAGAAACAACTCGGGGCTGAAAGAACAGCCCCGGTTACTTAACGTTTTGCTGGAAGCCTCAACCTACGCGGTAGTTCGGCGCTTCCTTGGTGATCTGCACGTCGTGGACATGGGATTCAGCCATGCCGGCGCCGGTGATCCGTACGAACTCTGGCTTGGTGCGCATTTCTTCGATGTCGGCGCTGCCGGTGTAGCCCATCGAGGAACGCAGGCCGCCCATCAATTGATGGATGATCGCGCTCAGGGTGCCTTTGTACGGCACACGGCCTTCGATGCCTTCCGGTACGAGCTTCTCGGCGCCTGCCGAGGAGTCCTGGAAGTAACGGTCGGAAGAGCCCTGCGCCTGGGACATGGCGCCCAGCGAACCCATGCCGCGGTAAGCCTTGTACGAACGGCCCTGGAACAGTTCGATTTCGCCTGGTGCTTCTTCGGTACCGGCGAACATCGAGCCCATCATCACGCAGGAAGCACCGGCAACGATGGCCTTGGACAGGTCACCGGAGAAACGGATGCCGCCGTCGGCGATCAACGGAACGCCCGTGCCTTCAAGGGCAGCAGCAACGTTGGCGATGGCGCTGATTTGCGGCACGCCTACACCGGCGACGATACGCGTGGTGCAGATGGAGCCAGGGCCGATACCGACCTTGACCGCATCGGCGCCGGCTTCGGCCAGGGCCTTGGCGGCTGCGCCGGTGGCGATGTTGCCGCCGATAACCTGTACGTCAGGGAAATTCTGTTTGACCCAGCGAACGCGGTCGATCACGCCTTTGGAGTGGCCGTGGGCAGTGTCGACCACCACCACGTCAACACCGGCTGCCACGAGGGCCGAAACGCGATCACCGGTGTCTTTACCGGTGCCGACCGCAGCGCCGACGCGCAGACGACCTTGGTCATCCTTGCTGGCCAGCGGGTAAGCCTTGGCTTTTTCGATGTCGTTGACGGTCATCATGCCTTTGAGGGCGAATTTGTCGTCGACGATCAGCACGCGCTCGATGCGGTGCTTGTGCAGCAATTCGCGCACATCGTTCTTGTCGGCGCCTTCCTTGACAGTAACGAGGCGCTCTTTAGGCGTCATCACTTCACGGACGGTGACTTCAAGACGGTTCTCGAAACGCACGTCACGGGAAGTGACGATGCCGACCAGGTCGCCATCGTGCAGTACCGGAACGCCGGAGATGTTGTGCAGGCGGGTCAGGTCGAACAGATCACGCACGGTGGCGTCGGCTTCGATGGTGATTGGATCTTTCACCACACCGGCTTCGTAACGCTTGACCTTGCGCACTTCGGCAGCTTGCTGCTCGATGGTCATGTTCTTGTGGATGATGCCAATGCCGCCTTCCTGAGCCATGGCGATTGCCAAACGGGCTTCAGTGACGGTGTCCATGGCAGCGGAAACCAGAGGAATATTCAGCTCGATGCCACGGGTTAGGCGGGTCTTGAGACTGACTTCGTTAGGAAGCACCTCGGAATAACCGGGCACTAGGAGAATGTCGTCGAATGTCAGAGCTTCTTGGCTGATACGCAGCATCGCGGGGGCTCCCGAGCGGGAAAATGGAAGCGCGCCATTATATACATGCACCCTGTCGGGCTCAATGTAAAACTCTGACAAACTTGGTAATACTGATAGATGGATAAAACTCACGGCTTGATCGTTCCTACGCTCCGCGTGGGAATGCCTCGTTGGACGCTCCGCGTCCGGGGTCAGCGCAAGGCTTCAACCTTGCGCAATGGTGACGCGGAGCGTCACGGGATACATTCCCACGCGGGAGCGTGGGAATGATCGGATTAAAGCTCGACTCTGACCCAACTCATCTTCTGGTCCAACCAGTCGGCAAATTCGTCGATAAAGCTCTGCTTGAACCCCGCTTCCGCCCAGTTGTTGAAGATGAAACCCAGGTTGGAGAAGCCGCATTCCTGCAGGAACAGAAACCCATTGATGTCATCTTCATGCCCACACAACGGGCAAGTGAAGTTATCGGTGTGGCCGGGCATCCAGTCTTCCAGGCTTTCGAACAGCGCCTCGCCGACTTCTTTAAGGCACTCCGGGCAGCCGGCCTCTTCGAGAAAGCCCTTGGCCGGCGTGTAGATGCAGCGCTTGTAGATGATCTCCAGGCCATTGATCGGCTCGTTGAACGGCAGCGCTTCGGGGTGCAGCACCACGGCGCGGGCGCCGTCGGCCAGGGCGTAGGCCATGCGGTTGCCGGTGCGCCCGCAGGTGGTCAGCTCTTCCTTGATGATGTTCTTGCGCACCAGCCAACGCACGATGGCCCGGGCGCGGGGTTCGTGGACGGGCAAGGTGGAGATTTTGGGGACAAGGATGCTTTGGGAGTTCATGGTGCTTGGGAGCCCTGCGGTGTGGCGACTGCCGACATCGCGGGCAAGCCCGGCTCCCACATTTGGAATGCATTCACCTGTGGGAGCTGGCTTGCCTGCGATGAGGCCTTGAAGCCTGGCAGCTTAATCCCTGCCCCACACAGGTCAAGCGCTCAAATACCGCCCAATCAATGCAATCCCACTGGCCAACACCAACCAAGTCACCAAGCGCACAAAGGCTTCGCGGGACATCCGCATCGTCAACCTGCGCCCACACCACAGCCCCAGGGCCATCGCCGGCAACAGGCACAGCGCCAACAACAGCAACGGCAAGTCCGCATACACCCCGGCAATCAGGAACAGACTCAAGCGCACCACCGTGCTGCAACTGATCAACGCACTTTGCGTGGCCCGCGCCGCATCCTTGGGCAAACGGCTGTTGAGGTAGATCGCATATAAAAAGCCGCCGCTGCCGAACAGCGCACCAAACAGGCCGCCGACGGTGCCCATTGGAATCGACCAACCTTTGGAAAGCTGAGTGGGCCGCGCCTTCACCGACAAGCTGTAGATCGCATAGGCGCTGATAAACACCCCCATCAGCAGCAACAGCAGATCCGAATGCAGGTTGAGCAGAAAGATCACACCCAGCGTACAACCGATGGCCATGCATGGCAGCAACCGCAGCAGCTCGGGCTTGTTCACGTCTCGCCGCGATTGCAGCAGATTGCCAAAGGCCGCGACAAAATCCAGCAGCACCAGCAGCGGGATGATCTTCGACAGCGGCATAAACACAATCAGGATCGGCCCCGCCACCAGCGCCGTGCCAAAGCCTGCAATACCGAAGACGATATAGGCCAGCACCACACCCAGGCCGATGACCAGCCAATCGACACCACTGAACGACCACTGGCTCATCAGCTCAACCGGGCTCATGTCGTATTCCTTGAAAGAGATAACCAACACTTTAGCCATCGCCGAGTGTTGCGACTAATATCTTCAAAGCCCTCCACTTATCTTGAAAAGGCATGACAAGTGATCTCGACCCGCCAACTGCGCTACTTCGTAGAGATCGCCGACAGCGGCAGCTTCAGCGCCGCCGCCGAGCGTTTGTTCGTGGCGCAATCGGCCCTGAGCCGCCAGATCAAGGCGCTGGAAACCCAGCTGCAAACTTCACTGTTCGAACGCACCGCGCGCCAGCCCCGGCTGACGGCGGCGGGCGAAGCCTTTTACCCGAGGGCGCGCAACCTGCTGAGCGAGCTGCTCAAGGCCAGCGAGATGGCCACCCTGGTTGGCAAGGGTCAGCTTGGCACCCTGCGCCTGAGCCATTCGAGCACCGTGCCGATGAGCGGGCCATTGCTGCACGGCATCAGCACCTGGCTGCAGCGTTGCCCCGGCGTATCGATGGATATCGTCAAACTGTCTTCCGAGGCGCAACTTGAAGAAATTGCCGACGGGCGCCTGGAAGTCGGCCTTTTACGGTTACCGGTGCTGCGACAGCGCGAAGGCGTGCGCGTGGTGCCTTTATATAGCGAACAACTGGTGTTGGCGGTGCCGCCCAATCACCCGCTGGCAGGCAGTGATACACCTGTCGAACTGGCACAGCTCAAGGACGAAGCGTTTATTTCAGTTCCGCACCCCCAACGTGGCGGCTTGAGTTATCTGTCAGCCGAACTGTGCATGCGCGCAGGATTTTTCCCCAAGGCAGCGCGGGTGATGTCGCGCAAAACCACGCAATTGCAGCTGATCCAGGCCGGCTTCGGAATTGCCTTGTTACCAAAATCCATGCAGGACATAGCGCCGGCCAACCTGCACTTTTTGTCCCTGGCGGACCCGGACTGCTTGAGTACCGTGGCCCTTGCCTGCACGCAGGCGCCGAGCGCACTGGTGGAGCAATTCTGCCAAACCTTGCACGAATGCCTATAAACTGCCGCCCATGATTAAAGATCGCTCCTCATGATTAAAGATCCGTTTGCCCGCTTGGGCCTGGACCGCGAAGTCCTGACTGTCAGCCAGCTCAACGGCCGCGCGCGGGTGTTGCTGGAAGACGTGTTCACCAATATCTGGGTCGAAGGCGAGATCTCCAACCTCGCCCGCCCGGCTTCCGGCCATGTGTATTTCACCCTCAAGGACAGCGGCGCCCAAGTGCGTTGCGCGCTGTTTCGCAACAACGCCGCACGGGTGCGCCAGGCGTTGAAGGACGGCCTGGCGGTGAAGGTGCGCGGCAAGGTCTCGCTGTTCGAAGGCCGGGGCGACTACCAACTGATCCTCGACACCGTGGAACCTGCTGGCGATGGCGCGCTGCGTTTGGCCTTTGACGCGTTGAAGGAAAAGCTCAGCGCCGAAGGCCTGTTCAGCGCCGAGCGCAAGGTGCCGCTGCCGGCGCACCCTCGGCGCATTGGGATTATCAGCTCGCCGACGGGCGCGGTGATTCGCGACATCATCAGCGTGTTCCGTCGTCGTGCGCCGAACGTTGAACTGACACTGATCCCCACCGCCGTACAGGGCCGCGAAGCCATCCCGCAGATTGTGCGCGCGCTGAAAATGGCGGATGCGCGCGGTTTCGACGCGTTGATCCTGGCCCGAGGCGGCGGTTCGCTCGAAGACCTGTGGTGCTTCAACGAAGAAGCCGTGGCCCGCGCGGTGGATGCCTGCGTGACGCCCATCGTCAGCGCCGTCGGCCATGAAACCGACGTGTCGATCTGCGACTTTGTGGCCGACGTGCGCGCCCCCACGCCCTCCGCCGCCGCCGAATTGCTCGCGCCAGATGCCAGCCACTTGGTGCGCCAAGTCGAAAACCTGCACCGCCGCCTGGTGATGCTGATGCGCAACCGCCTGAGCCATGATCGCCTGCGCCTGGAAGGCATGGCCCGCCGCCTGCGTCACCCTGGCGAACGTCTGCGCCAGCAAGCCCAGCGTTTGGACGACCTGGACATGCGCCTGCGCCGCGCCTTCGAGCGCAGCCTCAATACCCGTCGCGAACGCCTGATCCGCCTCGAAACCCGCCTCGCAGGCCAACACCCCGGCCGTCAACTGGCGTTGCTGCGCCAGCGCCTCGATAGCCTCGCAGAACGCCTGCCCCGCGCCATGCGCGAAGGCCTTAAGGCACGCCGCCTGCAACTGCAAAGCCAGGTGCAGACGTTGCAGGTGGTCAGTCCGCTTGCGACTCTGGGCCGTGGCTACAGCATCCTGCTGGACGAGCGCGGCCAGGCGATCCGCAACGCCGCGCAAACCCACACCGGCCAACGCCTGACCGCGCGGCTCGGCGAAGGCCGATTGCAGGTGCGGGTGGAAGATAACCACCTGACGCCCGTCACCCTTTCGTTACTGGATTGATTGATGCCACGTTTATTTAGCCTGCTGATGCTCTTGTGCCTGACCTTCAACGCCCACGCCGACAGCTACATCACGCGGTTGCTGAACAAGCCGGTGCCGGGTGGCGTGGCGGTGGTCGACCTCGGCACTTCGGCCAGCGCGCCCAAAGCCACCTACCTGAACCGGCCGGTGCTTGTGGTCAAGGAACAGAACAACTGGCTGGCGATTGTCGGGATCCCGCTGACCGTCAAACCCGGTACCGAGCGCATCACCAGCGGCGGGCAGAACTTGCCGTTTGTGGTGGGCTTCAAGAAATACCCCGAACAGCACATCACCTTGAAGAACAAAAGCCAGGTGAACCCGGCCCCGGCGCAACTCAAGCGCATCGAGGGCGAACTGGCCGTGCAGCTCAAGGCTTACCGCAGCTTCAGCCCGAACACACCGAGCAACCTGCTGCTGGACAAACCGGTCAACGGGCCACTGTCGAGCAAATTCGGCGTGCGCCGCTTCTTTAATGGCGAGGAACGCAACCCGCATTCGGGCCTGGACTTTGCCGTGGGCGCGGGCACGCCGATCAAGACGCCGGCGGCGGGCAAGGTGATCCTCACCGGCAATTACTTCTTCAACGGCAACACCGTGTTCGTCGACCATGGCCAGGGCTTTATCAGCATGTTCTGCCATATGTCGAAGATCGACGTCAAAGTCGGCGACCAACTGGCACGCGGCGCAGTGGTGGGCAAGGTCGGTTCCACTGGCCGTGCAACCGGGCCGCATATGCATTGGAACATCAGCCTTAACGATGCGCGGGTTGACCCGGCGATCTTTATTGGCGCGTTCCAGCCCTGATAAAAATATTCAACCTACCGGCCTCATCGCGGCATAGGTATCTACGCAACTTTTAAAAGCAGCCTATTTCTCCTGTGGCGAGCAGGCTTGTCCTGCGTTGGGCTGCGAAGCGGCCCCAAAAACAGACGCTGAGTACTTTCAGCAAAATTGCCGTGCCTGTACTGGGGCCGCTTCGCAGCCCAACGCAGGACAAGCCTGCTCGCCACAACAGCCCACCTGCCACAGACTTCGTGTTAACCGGTTGTGTAGATACCTATGCTCATCGCGGGCAAGCCTGGCTCCCACAGGTGAACGCGATTCCCTGTGGGAGCCGGGCTTGCCCGCGATGACGCCAGGCCTGCCAGCCCAATT
This sequence comes from Pseudomonas sp. B19125, assembly GCF_044218855.1. Taxonomy (NCBI): domain Bacteria; kingdom Pseudomonadati; phylum Pseudomonadota; class Gammaproteobacteria; order Pseudomonadales; family Pseudomonadaceae; genus Pseudomonas; species Pseudomonas sp. B19125. The sequence goes on along the minus strand of NZ_CP162589.1, from coordinate 1,605,973 downwards.
GCGCGCCCGATAAGTACCGCGCAATAAAAAGAAACCCCACACTCAATAACCGACACAAAATATCGAATCCCAGCCAAATATCAGAACTTATCTCAATTTTTCCCGACTGCTTGCCATCTTTCACCCCTGCGGTTAGGGTTGAGCTTATGAAAACCTCTCACACCCTCATTCAGCTCCGCCAGCACCGCAGCCTGTGCCTCGTCAGCGCACGACTGCCAGGCTGAATCGATCTGCCTCGTCCCAAGCTTCGCCCCCAATAACAGTTTTACGGCAGGCCGCCTTTTCTCGGCCCCTACTACAAAGGATTTCCCGATGAGCATGCTCAAAGACCCGTCTTCGAAGTACCGCGCGTTCCCGACCATCGATATCCCGGACCGTACCTGGCCGTCAAAGACCATCACCGAAGCGCCGATCTGGTGCAGCTCCGACCTGCGTGATGGCAACCAGTCGCTGATCGAGCCGATGGACGCCGCGAAAAAGCTGCGTTTCTGGAAGACCCTGGTGTCTGTAGGCGTGAAGGAAATCGAAGCCTCGTTCCCGGCCGCGTCGCAAACCGACTTCGACTTCGTGCGCACCTTGATCGAAGACAACCACATCCCCGAGGACACCACCATCCAGGTGCTGACCCAGGGCCGTGAAGACCTGATCGCACGTACTTTCGAATCCCTGCGCGGCGCTAAAAAGGCCATCGTGCACTTGTACAACGCCACATCGCCGTCGTTCCGCCGCATCGTGTTCAACCAGGACAAAGATGGCATCAAGGCCATCGCGGTCAACGCGGCAAAGCTGTTCGTCAAATACGCCGCCCAGCAGCCGGAAACCCAGTGGACTTTCGAGTACTCCCCAGAGACCTTCAGCGCCACGGAGCTGGAGTTCGCCAAGGAAGTGTGTGATGCGGTGATCGAGGTATGGAACCCGACGCCAGAGCACAAGATGATCCTCAACCTGCCGGCCACGGTTGAATGCGCGACACCCAACATCTATGCCGACCAGATCGAGTGGTTCGGCCGCCATATCAACCGTCGTGACAGCGTGATCATCAGCCTGCACACCCACAACGACCGCGGCACCGGCGTGGCCGCTACCGAGCTGGGCCTGATGGCCGGCGCTGACCGTGTCGAAGGCTGCCTGTTCGGCAACGGCGAGCGTACCGGTAACGTCGATCTCGTGACCGTAGCCTTGAACATGTACACCCAAGGCCTCGACCCGCAGCTGGACTTTTCCGATATCGACGGCGTGCGCAAAGTCGTCGAGGAGTGCAACCAGATTCAGGTGCACCCACGTCACCCGTACGTCGGCGACCTGGTGCACACCGCATTCTCCGGCTCCCACCAGGACGCAATCCGCAAGGGCTTTACCCAGCAGAAAGCCGACGCGCTGTGGGAAGTGCCGTACTTGCCGATCGACCCGGCGGATATCGGCCGCAGCTACGAGGCGGTGATCCGCGTAAACAGCCAGTCGGGCAAAGGCGGCATCGCCTACCTGCTGGAGCAGGAGTACGACATCAGCTTGCCACGCCGCATGCAGATCGAGTTCAGCCAAGTGGTACAGGCCGAAACCGACCGCGTGGGCCTGGAGATGACTGCACCACAGATCTACGCCTTGTTGCAGCGTGAATACCTGCAAGCCAACACCCCGTACGCGCTGGTCAGCCATCGCCTGCAGGAAGAAAACGGCAATAGCACCGTGGAAGTGGAAGTCTCGGGCAAGGGCCAGGGCGAAACCAACCTGCGCTGGAACGGCAAGGGCTACGGCACTTTGGAAGCGCTGGTGGCGGCGCTGCCGATCAAGGTTGAGATCATGGACTACAACGAACACGCGATCGGCGCCGGTACCCATGCCAAGGCGGCGGCTTACATCGAGCTGCGCGTGAACGGCGAGCGTCCGGTGCATGGTGTGGGGATCGATGAAAACATCACCACGGCGAGCTTCAAGGCGGTGTTCAGTGCGCTGAACCGCTCGTTGAGCCAGTTGGAAGCGAAGGCGGCGTAAGCACTGTCGCGGTAATGCAAAAGGCCCCTGGGTGAGAATCCAGGGGCCTGATCGTTCCCACGCTCTGCGTGGGAATGCCTGCGGTGACGCTCTGCGTCACAACTCTGAAAGCGGACGCAGAGCGTCCGGGGCTGCATTCCCACGCGGAGCGTGGGAACGATCTGTAGGGCCCCATCGCGGGCAAGCCCGGCTCCCACATTTGGAATGCATTCACCTGTGGGAGCGGGCTTGCCCGCGATAGCGGTCTGTCAGACAAACTGAAAGTCATCGGCATCCAGATTTGCCGGAAACCTGGTGCGATACGCTGCCAACTCTGCCGCATTCAGGCACACCTGAAACACCCCGTCCGCCTCCCCCGCACTCAGCAAGGTCTCACCCTGGAAGTCCAGCACCTGGCTGTCCCCGGTGTAGGCAAAGCCCTTGCCATCGGTACCCACCCGATTGACTGCCGCCACGTAACACAGGTTCTCGATAGCCCGTGCCGGCAGCAAGCGGTTCCAGTGCTGACGCCGCGCTCCCGGCCAGTTCGCGGTGTACAGCAGCAGGTCAGTGTCCTGGGCATCACGGCTCCACACCGGGAAGCGCAAGTCGTAGCAAATCAACGGGCGTATACGCCAACCCTTCAACTCGAACTGTACCTGGCGCTCGCCGGGCGTGTAATGGTCGTGCTCGCCAGCCATACGGAACAGGTGACGCTTGTCATAGTGCAACACTTCCCCGTCCGGGCGTGCCCATAGCAGACGGTTACGGTGGCTGCCGTCGGCTGCCTGGATGATCACGCTGCCGGTGATCACCGCGTTGTACTTCGCCGCCTGGGCTTGCAGCCAATGATGAGTCGGGCCATGTTGCGGCTCGGCAAGGGTTTGCGACTCCATGGAGAAACCGGTGGTGAACATCTCCGGCAGTACAATCAGGTCGGCGCCTTTGGCCTGCTCCAGCAACAGTTCGAAATGTTCGAGGTTGGCCTGACGGTCATGCCATACCAGGCTGGTCTGGACCAAGGCGATATTCAGGTCGGGCAATGCAGTCAAATCACGCATAGTTTCTCCGCCGCGTGTTGCAGCGTCTCCTCGCGTTTGGCAAAGCACAGGCGCACCAGGCGCTGGCCTTGCGGCGGGCTCTGATAGAACACCGAGACGGGGATGGTCGCCACGCCGTGTTCGCGGGTCATCCACAGTGACATGGCGACGTCATCCAGGTCGGGGCGAATCTGCGAGTAATCCACCAGTTGGAAGTAAGTGCCGGCCACCCGCGTAAAGCTGAAACGCGACGGCGCCAGCAGGTCGCAGAACAGGTCGCGCTTGGCTTGATAAAAGGCCGGCAATTGCTCGACGTGTTCCGGGTGTTCGGCCATGAAGTCAGCCAAAGCGTACTGCAAAGGGGTCACGCCGCAAAAGTTGACATATTGATGCACCTTGCGCAGCTCGGCGGTCAGGGCCGGTGGTGCGACCACGTAGCCGGTTTTCCAGCCGGTGACGTGGTAGGTCTTGCCGAAGGAGCTGACCACAAACGCCCGCTGATACAACTCTTCGTGGGCCAGCACGCTGACATGGGGCACGCCATCGAACACCAAATGCTCATACACCTCATCACTGACCAGGTAGATATCACGGTCGCGGATCAGTTCAGCCAACTGGTCCAGGTCGGCCCGGCTGATCAACGCGCCGGTGGGGTTGTGCGGCGAGTTGAGGATGATCATGCGCGTGCGCGGCGAGAGCGCAGCCTTGATCTTGTCAAAGTCGAGCGCGAAGCCTTGCAGGCTCAATTGCACATGCACGCAGCGGCCACCGGCCAGCTCGACCGACGGCTCGTAGCTGTCGTAGCTGGGGTCGAACACGATGACTTCATCGCCGTTGCGGATGACCGCCTGGATCGCGCAAAAGATCGCCTCGGTCGCGCCTGGGGTGATGGTCACTTCGCTGTCGACATCCACTGTAGCGCCATAACTGCGGGCGATCTTGGCCGCCACTTGTTGGCGCAACACGGGCAGGCCGGTCATCGGTGCATATTGGTTATGGCCGAGGGCGATATGCTTGCCCACGGCATCGAGCAACCCTTGAGGGCCATTAAAATCGGGAAAGCCCTGGGACAGGTTAAGCGCGCCGGTTTCGGCAGCCAATTGCGACATTGTAGTAAAAATGGTGGTGCCGACATTCGGCAGCTTGCTGGTGATCATCGGAGGCCCCTGCAGGTGAGCCCCAAGTTTTAAGCTGCCCTAAGCATCGGGTCAAGGCACAAACCACCGCGCACAAAAAAGGGCTCCAAAGGAGCCCTTTTTGCAGCGTGTCGCTCACAACTCAAAGCGGCGCTTATTTCTTGTCGCGGCGCTTCTTGTCGGCCTTCTTGTGGTGAGTCATCAAACGACGCTTCTTGTTCACCTGACGGTCAGTCAGTGTGTTCTTGTTGCCTTCGTATGGGTTCTCGCCACCCTTGAACTCGATACGGATCGGCGTACCGACCAGTTTCAAGACACGGCGGTAGGTGTTTTCCAGGTAACGCACGTAGGACTTGGGCACCTTCTCGATCTGGTTACCGTGGATCACGATAATCGGCGGGTTGGCACCACCCAAGTGGGCGTAACGCAGTTTGATCCGACGGTTGTTGACCATCGGTGGCGCGTGCTCACCGACCGCATCTTCCAGGATCTGGGTCAGGCGGTTGGTCGGCCAGCGAGTAACCGCAGACTTGAACGAGTTCTGCACGGACGCGTAGAGGTTGCCCACGCCGGTGCCGTGCAGTGCCGAGATAAAGTGGATATCGGCGAACTCGACGAAGAACAGCCGACGTTGCAGCTCGATCTTGACGAAATCGCGCTCGCTCGGCGTCATGCCGTCCCACTTGTTGATCGCGATTACGAGGGCACGACCGGCTTCCAGAGCAAAGCCCAGCAAGTTGAGGTCGTGGTCCACCACGCCTTCGCGGGCGTCCATCACGAAGATCACCACGTTGGCGTCTTTGATCGCCTGCAGGGTTTTGACCACCGAGAACTTTTCAACTTCCTCGTGGATCTTGCCGCGCTTGCGCACACCGGCGGTGTCGATCAGCGTGTACTTCTCGTCGTTACGTTCAAACGGGATGTAGATACTGTCGCGGGTAGTACCCGGCTGGTCATACACGATGACCCGGTCTTCACCGAGCATGCGGTTAACCAGGGTCGACTTGCCGACGTTCGGACGGCCGATGATGGCGATCTTGATACCGTCTTTTTCGCTCGGGCCAGGAATGCGCTTGGCTTCCTCACCTTCGGCAACGATCTCTTCCTCGCCCTCTTCTTCCTCAGCGTCATCCTTGGGGAAGTCGCGCAGGGCGATTTCCAGCATCTGGGTGATGCCGCGACCGTGGGCACCGGCGACCGGGATCGCATCGCCCAGGCCCATCGGGCTGAATTCGGCACGGGCCGCTTCAGGATCGATGTTATCGATCTTGTTGGCGACCAGATAGGAACGCTTGTTGCGCTTGCGCAGGTGCTCGCCAATCATTTGGTCGGCAGCGGTGTAGCCCGCACGGGCGTCCACCAGGAACAACACGACATCGGCTTCTTCGATAGCAAGCAGCGACTGCTCGGCCATCTTTTCGTCCATGCCATGCTCGTCACCGGAGATACCACCGGTGTCGACAATAATGTAGGAGCGCCCTTGCCACTTTGCCTCACCGTATTGGCGATCACGGGTCAGACCGGACAAGTCGCCAACGATGGCGTCACGAGTCCTGGTCAGGCGGTTGAACAAGGTGGACTTGCCGACGTTAGGTCGGCCCACCAGGGCGATTACGGGAACCATGCGGCTCTCCACTTCGTTATTTCAGAAAATACAAAAGCCGCTGCAAGGCAGCGGCTGGTGCTCGGGGCAGCATAGTCAAATGCCGCATGCCCCGCCGAAGCGGGGCCGCCTGGGTTTTACCCCAAGCATAGTTGCTTACTTGATGGTCAGGGCTTCCAGCTTGCCGCTGTTGCCAAACACGTAAAGCATGTTACCCACAACCAGCGGACGCGCACGCAGACCGTCGCTGTCGATACGCTCGCGGCCGACAAAACGACCGTCTACCTGGCTCAGCAGGTGCAGGTAACCTTCGAAGTCACCTACCGCTACGTAGCTGGAGAACACTTCCGGTGCCGACAGTTGACGGCGAGCCAGGGAGTCGTTGCTCCACAGCGCAGTGGTGGAACGCTCGTCGACACTTTCAACGGTGCCGGAAGCGAGGCTTACGTAGACGCTGCCGAACCCTTGGGCGACACCGGCGTAGCTGGAAGCATCACGCTGCCAGTTGATGCGGCCGCTTTGCAGGTCCAGCGCCGCAACACGGCCCTGGTAAGTGGCCACGTAAATGGTTTCACCCGACAGCAGCAGGCCGCCGTCGATGTCCACTACGCGGTCCAGCTCGGAGCGACCTTGCGGGATGGCCACACGGGTTTCCCAGGCCGGCACGCCGTTCTGAGTATCCAGGGCGACCACTTTACCGGTCGACAGGCCAGCAACGGCCAGGTTGTTCGTCACAATCGGACCACTGGTACCGCGCAGGGTCAACACCGCCGGGGTGCTGTCATACAACCAGCGCTGGTTACCGGTGGCGGCATCCAGGCCGATCACACGGTCATCCTGGGTTTGCACCACGACGATATCGCCGTTGGTGGCAGGCGCGGAGAGCACTTCACTGGTCACCCGAGCGCGCCATTTCTCTTCACCCGTTGCCGAGTCCAGAGCCACCACGTCGCCTTTAAGCGTACCGATCAGCACCATGCCGTAGCCGACGCCCACACCACCGGAAACCGGCAGCTCGAGGTCTTTCTTCCACTTCACGTCGCCATTCATACGATCCATGGCCATGACAACGCCAGTGGAGTCAGTGGCCACGATGTTGTCGCCGTCGATTGCCGGCTGCAACAAGTTGTACAGGTCGCCCTGGCCGTCACCGACGGAGCGGCTCCACTGCTTTTGCAGGACCACTTCTTCCTTGAAGCTGGTCAGCTCGGCAGGAGGCAGTTCTTTTTTACTGTTGCTGCTGCAACCCGCGGCCAGAACGGCCAGAGCCAGCAATGCTGCATGTTTCCAACGGATCACGTCACGCATCCCCTTTGGCCAAGTCGTCCAGCTTGATTTGTAAGCCACCGACCGCTGCTTCATCAGACAGCGCCGCCTTGGCTTTTTGGTACGCAGCATGGGCTTCGTCGGTACGACCCAATTGGACCAACAGGTCGCCCTTGAGCTCTTCACGAGTGGCCACAAATGCCTTGTCAGCATCGCCGTCGAGCAGTTTGAGTGCTTCGTCAGCCTTGTTCTGTGCCGCCAATACCTGCGCCAGGCGCTGACGTGCGATTTCACCCAGGGTCGGGTTGGTCGGTTTGTCGGCGATGGCCTTCAGCTCGGTGGCTGCGTCATCCAGCTTGCCGGTGTCGACCGCAACTTTCGCGACGAACAGGCTGCCGTACTGGGCGTAGGTGCTACCGCCAAATTCGTTTTTCAGCTTGCCGGCAAGGTCCGCCACTTGGGCTGGATCAGGCTTGCCGTCCGGCGTCAGCGTGGTTTCCAGCAATTGCTGATAGAGGATCGAGGCGCCTTGGGACTGGTTGGCCTGATACTTGTGCCAGGCTTGCCAGCCGAACACCACCACTAAAGCCAGCAGACCGCCAGTAACCAGGGGCTTGCCGTTACGCTGCCACCAGTCCTTGAACTCGGCCAGTTGCTCATCATCAGTACTCGACACCCCAATACTCCTTAATCGCTAAATTCGGCTGTTCGACAGCTTCAACCCTGCACGACGCAGGTGGCCAAGTGCGCGGCGAGCGCATCAAAGGCAATGTTCTGTTGCTCGCCCTGGCCACGCAGGGGTTTGAAACCTATCACTTGCTGGGCCAGTTCGTCATCGCCGAGGATCAGCGCATACAGCGCGCCGCTCTTGTCGGCCTTCTTGAACTGGCTCTTGAAGCTGCCGGCGCCGGCATTGATCTGCAGGCGCAGGTTCGGCAGTTGGTCACGCACTTTTTCGCTCAGGGCCAGGGCTGCCAGTTCGGCGGCCTCGCCAAAGGCGCATAGGTACACGTCCACCTGACGGGAGATTTCTTCCGGGACCTGCTCCAGGGTTTCCAGCAGCAGGATCAGCCGCTCGATGCCCATGGCGAAACCTACGCCGGTGGTCGGCTTGCCGCCCATTTGCTCAACCAGGCCGTCGTAGCGACCACCGGCACACACGGTGCCCTGGGCGCCGAGTTTGTCGGTGACCCACTCGAACACGGTCTTGCTGTAGTAATCGAGGCCACGCACCAGTTTAGGGTTGATGACGTAGGGAATACCGGCCGCATCCAGGCGAGCCTTGAGGCCCTCGAAGTGCACGCGGGATTCGTCGTCCAGGTAGTCGGCCATTTTCGGCGCGTCGACCAGTACGGCTTGGGTGTCGGCGTTCTTGGTATCGAGGACGCGCAACGGGTTGGTTTTCAGACGGCGCTGGCTGTCTTCATCCAATTTGTCCAAGTGAGCAGACAGATACTCGACCAGGGCAACGCGATAGCGACCCCGGGATTCGCTGGTGCCCAGGCTGTTGAGCTCAAGCTTGACCGCGTCGCGGATGCCGAGCAGGCCCCACAGGCGCCAGGTCAGCACGATCAGCTCGGCGTCGATGTCCGGACCATCGAGGTTGAACACCTCGAGGCCGATCTGGTGGAACTGGCGATAACGGCCTTTCTGCGGGCGCTCGTGGCGGAACATCGGGCCGATGTACCACAACTTCTGCGGCTGGCCACCACCGGTGAGACCATGCTCGAGCACGGCACGCACGCAGGCGGCTGTACCTTCCGGACGCAGGGTCAGGGAGTCACCGTTGCGATCTTCAAAGGTGTACATCTCTTTTTCGACGATGTCGGTCACTTCACCGATGGAGCGCTTGAACAGCTCGGTGAACTCGACGATCGGCATGCGGATCTGTTTGTAACCGTAGTTATCCAACAGGCGCGCGACCGTGCTCTCGAAGTAGCGCCACAGTGGCGTCTGCTCCGGCAGGATGTCGTTCATGCCACGAATGGCTTGCAGAGACTTGCTCACATCTAATCCTTAAATTCGTTCTTAGCCGCGCGCGATCAGCGCTGCGTCAGCCGCAACCTTTTCAGCTGCTTTCTCGCGGATCAGCTTTTCCAGATGATCCACGAGATTCTCATTCGTCAGTTTCTGCGACGGCTTGCCGTCGATGTAAATCAGGTTCGGTGTACCGCCAGTCAGGCCCACATGAGCTTCCTTGGCTTCACCCGGCCCATTGACCACACACCCGATCACCGCCACATCCAGCGGCACCAGCAGGTCTTCGAGGCGCAGCTCCAGGTCGTTCATGGTTTTCACCACGTCGAAGTTCTGCCGCGAGCAGCTCGGGCAGGCAATGAAGTTGATGCCACGGGAACGCAAACGCAGGGATTTGAGAATGTCGTAGCCGACTTTCACTTCCTCTACGGGGTCTGCCGCCAGGGAGATGCGGATAGTATCGCCAATCCCTTCGGCGAGCAGCATACCGAGACCCACCGCAGATTTCACTGTGCCTGAGCGCAAACCGCCCGCTTCAGTGATACCCAGGTGCAGCGGCTGCACGATTTCCTTGGCCAATAGGCGGTAGGCTTCTACCGCCATGAACACGTCGGAGGCCTTTACGCTGACCTTGAAGTCCTGAAAATTCAGGCGTTCAAGGTGCTCGACGTGGCGCAATGCCGACTCAACCAGCGCGGCTGGGGTTGGTTCGCCGTACTTTTTCTGCAGGTCTTTTTCCAGCGAACCGGCGTTGACGCCGATACGGATGGGAATGCCACGGTCACGTGCCGCGTCCACCACGGCGCGCACACGGTCTTCGCGACCGATGTTGCCCGGGTTGATGCGCAGGCAGTCCACACCCAGCTCGGCCACACGCAGAGCGATTTTGTAGTCGAAGTGAATGTCGGCGACCAGCGGAACCTTGACCAGTTGCTTGATGCGGCCAAAGGCCTCGGCAGCGTCCATGTCCGGTACGGATACGCGCACGATGTCCACACCGGCGGCTTCCAGACGGTTGATCTGGGCGACTGTGGCGGCCACATCATTGGTGTCGCTGTTGGTCATGCTCTGCACTGCGATAGGGGCATCGCCACCTACCGGTACGGAGCCGACCCAGATCTTGCGCGATACGCGACGTTTGATTGGAGATTCGCCGTGCATGACTATTGTCCCAACTTGAGGCGAGCAGTCTCGCCACTGGTGAACGGCGCCACGTCCACAGGCTGGCCGTTGTAGGCCACTTGCGCGCCACGGGCAAAGCCCAGACGCAGCGTCAAAGGAGGCTTGCCGCCTTGGTCAAGCGTATCTCCCTTACGCTTCAGACCGCTAAACAGCACTTTGCCATTGCCATCGGTGACTTGCGTCCAGCAGTCAGCGATGAAGGTAATCTGGATATGCCCGTCGCCGGCGATCAATGCCGGGGTGGTGGGAGGCGAAATCGCGGCCGGGGCCGGGGCCACTGGTGCGTTAGTCGCTGGGGCCTGCGCCGGAGCAGCCGGAGCAGCTGGCGTATGCGCCTGGGCAACCGGGGCAGCCGGTACGGTTGGAGCCGGCACAGCAGCGGTGGCTGCAGGTGCAGTGCCCGCTTCCGGAGTCGGTTGCTCGGTGGTAGCCGGCGCTTCCGAGGCGGCCTGCCCTTGGGCAACCGCCTGGTCTTCCGGCTCATCCAGCGGGTGAATCTGGGTGGTGCCGTCGGCGCTTTCGACTTCGACGTGCTCCATGGCGTTGCTGGTAAGGTCTTTGGTGCGTTGGGAGGCCTGGTCTTGCCACCAGACGAAACCGCCACCCACTACGGCAATCAGCAGCAACAGGCTGACAATCCGCAAAATAGTGTGGGAAACCCGTACCGGCTCCTCGATGCGGCCCAGGCCATGCACATTGCTGCCCTGGGAATCGGTGCCGGTGAACTGGTCAAATTCCTGGACCAGTACCGCCTGGTCGATGCCCAGCAACTTTGCATAGGCGCGGATATAGCCGCGGGCAAAAGTATGCCCAGGCAGCTTGTCGAACGCGCCGGCTTCCAGGTTGCCCAGGGATGTGGCGGTCAAATTGAGCTTGAGGGCCACTTCTGCCAGCGACCAACCATTGCTTTCGCGGGCCTGACGCAAGGTCTCGCCTGGGTTTACGCGATTAGCTGCTACAACTTCCGGGTGCGCCGCTTTCATCATTGCTCCGACAGGTATTGCTGATATTCCGGCGTACCGGGATAGAGTCGTTCGAGTTGCTGGCCAAACTGTGCGGCCGTGTCGCGTTCTTCATGAACCGTCGCCAGGCGCACACCGAGCAATAGACTACGTGCATTTTGCCCGCTGAGCAGGCTAAAACGCTCGTAAAAGTCACGTGCCGGCACATAATGCCTGTCTTCGTAAGACAACTCAGCCATTTCGAGTAAAGCCCGTGGCTGGCGATTGTTCAGGTGCAGGGCTTTTTCCAGTTGCTGACGACCGCTGTCGCGCAGGCCAAGGCGTATCGAGGTCACCCCAAGGTTTTCGAATACTCGCGAACGCTCAGGATAAAGGGTATCGGTACTGGCTTGCTGGAAATAGCGGGACGCCTGGTCGTAACGTTGCTGCGCAAACAGAAAACTGCCGTAGTTGTTCAGCAGCCGCGGGTCGGCAGGACGTGCGGCCAGGGCCTTGTGAAAATACGCGTCGGCCAGTTCAGGCTCGGCCTGGGCCTGGAATACCAGCGCCAGTGCGGCATTGGCATCGGCGTCGTCGCCGTCCAGCTCAAGGGCTTTTTTCAACGGCACCTTGGCCTGTTCGCTCATGCCCTGGCGCAGATAACCCAAGCCCAATTGCACATAGGCAATTCGCGCCTCGTCACGGCCTTTGCCGGTTTGCATGGGGCTGTCATGGCCCGATGAAACACAACCGGCCGCGAGACCGGTGAAAAGCAACAGCAGCGCGAGGCGCAAGGGCATAGAGGTCCTCTCTCAGATTCGATTCACAGCAATTTGCGGCAAATCTTCGGCGGCGTTAAGTTCGCGCACGGCGATATAACGCTCACTGCGGCGGGTGCGATCCATCACTTGCCCGACCAGTTGGCCACAGGCGGCGTCGATGTCTTCACCACGGGTGGTGCGCACAGTAACGTTGTAGCCGGCCTGGTGCAGTTGATCCTGGAAACGACGGATGGCGTTGTTGCTCGGCCGCTCGTAGCCAGAATGGGGAAACGGGTTAAACGGAATCAGGTTGATCTTGCACGGGGTGTTCTTGAGCAGTTCGATCATCTCGACCGCGTGCTCAACTTTGTCGTTGATGTCCTTGAGCATGGTGTACTCAATGGTCAACACACGCTTTTCGCCCAGGGTCGCCATGTAACGCTGGCAAGATTCGAGCAGCATCTTAAGCGGATACTTCTTGTTGATCGGCACCAATTGGTTACGCAATGCGTCATTCGGTGCGTGCAACGACAGCGCCAGGGAGACGTCGATGTGCTTGGCCAGCTCATCGATCATCGGCACCACGCCGGAAGTCGACAGAGTCACACGGCGCTTGGAGATGCCGTAGCCGAGGTCGTCCATCATCAAATGCATGGCGGCAACGACGTTGTCGAAGTTCAGCAGCGGCTCACCCATGCCCATCATCACCACGTTGGTGATGGCACGGTCGACGGTTGCCGGGACGCTGCCAAAGGATTTGTTGGCAATCCACACCTGGCCGATGACTTCGGCGGCGGTGAGGTTGCTATTGAAGCCTTGCTTGCCGGTGGAGCAGAAACTGCAGTCCAGGGCACAGCCTGCCTGGGACGAAACGCACAAAGTGCCGCGCTTGCCCTGGGGAATGTAGACGGTCTCGACGCAGCTGCCGGACGCCACGCGCACCACCCACTTACGGGTGCCGTCGGTGGAGATGTCCTCGCTGACAACCTCGGGACCACGGACCTCAGCAATGGCCTTGAGCTTGTCGCGCAGGGCCTTGCTGACGTTCGTCATGGCGTCGAAATCGTCGACACCAAAGTGGTGAATCCACTTCATTACCTGACCGGCACGGAAACGCTTCTCCCCGATTGAGTCGAAGAATTTTTCCATTTCCTGTTGAGTCAGACCCAGCAGGTTGGTTTTAACAGTCGATGTAGTCATGGATTCACCCTCACTCTTTAAGCCGATGCTTAGCGAGCGGTTACTTCAGTAGCAGCGAAAAAGTACGAGATTTCGCGAGCAGCAGCGGCTTCGGAGTCCGAACCGTGAACAGCGTTGGCGTCGATGGACTCAGCGAAGTCAGCACGGATAGTGCCGGCAGCGGCTTCTTTAGGGTTGGTAGCGCCCATCAGCTCGCGGTTCAGAGCGATAGCGTTTTCGCCTTCCAGAACCTGAACAACAACAGGGCCGGAGATCATGAAGGCAACCAGGTCGCCGAAGAAGCCACGAGCGCTGTGCTCAGCGTAGAAGCCTTCAGCTTCAGCTTTGGACAGTTGCTTGAGTTTCGAAGCTACAACCTTCAGGCCGGCTTTTTCGAAACGAGTGGTGATCTCGCCGATGACGTTTTTTGCAACAGCGTCAGGCTTGATGATGGAGAAAGTACGTTGAACAGCCATGGTGTAACTCCAGAAACGGTAATTTACGAAAAATTAAACCCGCGAATTATACGCGGGTTATTAGGTATTGCCTAACTGCGTAAAAAGTCGGCTCAGTCGTCTGCTTCTTCGATCCACAGACCCTGAATCGCCTCCAGGACCTTTTCGCCACCCCGGTCAGGAATGTCGTCGAATTCCGGCAGCGCCATTACGAGGTCGCGCAATTTGACGAAGTTCACGGTAAGAGGATTGACCTCAGGATGAGCTTCAGCAAGTTGTATAGCGATTTCTTGTACATCAACCCATTTCAGGCTCATGACATTTCCTTGAATCAATGCGGCGCTTCGGCTGCATGGTTGAGGGAATATTTCGGAATTTCGACGGTAATGTCTTCCGTGCCGACCTTTGCCTGACAGCTTAGGCGAGAAGTCGCCTCAAGGCCCCAGGCGCGATCCAGAAAGTCCTCTTCCAGCTCGTCCGCTTCTTCGAGAGAGTTGAAACCTTCGCGAATCACGCAGTGGCAGGTCGTGCAGGCGCAGACACCGCCGCAGGCGCTTTCGATCTCGATGTGGTTGTCATGGGCAACCTCGAGGATGGACTTGCCGGTCTCAGCCTCCACAACCATACCGTCCGGGCAATGCTCGGCGTGTGGCAGAAAAATGACCTGCGGCATTAATTATTCCTCGATTTCATTCAGGTTGCGCCCGGCCAGTGCGGCTTTCACCGTCTGATCCATGCGGCGGGCGGCAAAAGCATCAGTCACTTGCGACAGGCGCTTGGTCTGCTGCTCGATGGCGTAACCATCGTTGCCTTTCATCAGTTCGGCCAGTTCCTGCATTTGCAGGTCGATAACCATGCGCTCTTCAGCATCCAGCAGACGCTCGCCGTCGGCTTCCAGGGCGCCCTGCACAGCTTCGAGCAGGCGCTGGGCATCGACTTGCTGCTCGCGCAGCACGCGGGCGACCTTGTCGTCACCGGCATATTGGAACGAATCCTTGAGCATCTTGGCGATTTCGCCGTCGGTGAGGCCGTAGGACGGCTTGACCTGAATGCTGGCTTCAACGCCCGAGGCCAATTCACGCGCTGCTACGCTGAGCAGGCCATCGGCGTCGACCTGAAAGGTCACGCGAATTTTCGCCGCACCGGCCACCATCGCCGGGATGCCGCGCAATTCAAAGCGCGCCAGGGAGCGGCAGTCGCTGATCAGTTCGCGCTCGCCTTGCAGCACATGAATCATCATGGCCGTCTGGCCATCTTTGTACGTGGTGAAATCCTGGGCGCGTGCGACGGGGATGGTGGTGTTGCGTGGAATCACCTTCTCCATCAGGCCGCCCATGGTTTCCAACCCCAAAGAAAGCGGGATCACGTCGAGCAGCAGCAGTTCGCCACCCTCGCGCTTGTTACCGGCAAGCGTGTCGGCCTGGATAGCAGCGCCGATGGCGACTACTTGGTCCGGGTCGATTTCTGTCAGTGGCTGGCGACCGAAAGCTTCGGCAACCGCTTCGCGAACGCGTGGGACGCGCGTCGAACCGCCGACCATGACCACTGCGGCCACGTCTTCCAGCTCGATACCGGAATCACGTACAGCCCTACGGCACGCCTTGAGGCTGCGAGCGACCATCGGTTCGATCAGCGCATCAAAGGCTTCGCGAGTCAGTTGAGCCGACCAGTTACCGTAGGAAACTTCAACAGAATCAGCGTCAGTCAGTGCTTCCTTGGCCGCACAGGCAGTTTGCAGCAGATTACGCTGCGCGCCCGGGTCCAGATCAGCCGACAAGCCAGCGCTGGTGATGATCCAGCCTGCAATGGCATGGTCAAAGTCATCGCCGCCCAAGGCGCTGTCGCCCCCGGTGGCCAGTACTTCAAACACACCGCCGGTCAGGCGCAGAATCGAAATATCAAAAGTACCACCGCCCAGGTCATAAATAGCCACCAGGCCTTCAGCGTGCTGATCCAGGCCATAGGCCACCGCCGCTGCGGTCGGCTCGTTGAGCAAGCGCAACACGTTCAGGCCCGCAAGCTTCGCGGCGTCCTTGGTGGCTTGACGCTGTGCGTCATCGAAATAGGCAGGAACGGTGATCACTGCGCCGACCAGTTCGCCGCCCAAGGTATTTTCTGCGCGCTGACGCAGCACCTTGAGGATATCGGCCGACACTTCAACCGGGCTTTTCGGGCCTTGGACGGTGTCGATGAACGGCATATGGGATTCGCCGCCAACAAAGCGGTACGGCAGCTGGTCGCCCAATTGCTTGACGTCGGAAAGACCGCGACCCATCAAGCGTTTAACCGACAGCACGGTATTCAACGGGTCACTGGACGCTGCCAGCTTGGCCGACTCACCGACTTCAGTGCGATCAGCGTGATAACGCACAGCGGAGGGCAGGATCACCTGGCCATTAGCGTCGGGCAATGGCTCGGACAGGCCGCTGCGCAAGGCAGCAACCAGGGAATTGGTGGTGCCCAGGTCAATCCCGACCGCCAGGCGACGCTGGTGTGGTTGAGGGCTTTGGCCGGGTTCGGCGATTTGCAGTAGGGCCATGGTAATCAGGTCTTATCTGTCTATCAGGCGTGCATCACGGGCAGCACTGGGTTAATCGTCGAGGCGCTCTTCTAGCTGGCGCACTTCGTAGGTGAGCTTGTCGAGGAACTGCATGCGCCGCATCAGGCGTTCGGCCTGTTCACGTTGCGCTGCATCATCCCAACAGGCTGCGAAGCTTTCATTGAGCTCATCCTGGGCCGTTTTCAGACGACGCTTGAAGACCGCGACACCGGCTATATCAGCCTCGTCCTGCAAGTCTTCGAGTTCTTCGCGCCACTGCATCTGCTGCATCAGGAAGTCCGGGTCGTGCACCGTCACTTCGATCGGCAACTCACCACCGTTCAACGCGAGCAGGTAGCGCGCGCGTTTGGGCGGGTTTTTCAGCGTCTGATAGGCTTCGTTGAGGCTGGCCGATTGCTCCAGCGCCAGGCGCTGCTCACGCTCGGAAGCGTCAGCAAAGCGGTCCGGATGCACCCCACGCGCCAACTCTCGGTAGCGCGTGGCAAGCTGCTCAAGGTCCAGCCGAAAGCTCGGCTGCAGCTCGAATAAAGCGAAATGACAAGGAGTACCCACGAATAGCCTCAGATGTTGAAGCTTTCGCCGCAGCCACATTCACCGCGCACGTTGGGGTTGTTGAACTTGAAGCCTTCGTTCAACCCTTCCTTGACGAAATCGAGTTCGGTGCCGTCCAGGTAGGTCAGGCTTTTAGGGTCGATGATCACTTTCTCGCCGTGACTTTCGAACACCTGGTCCTCTTCAACCACCTCGTCGACAAACTCCAGCACGTAGGCAAGGCCGGAACAGCCCGTGGTGCGAACACCCAGACGAATCCCCTCACCTTTACCGCGCCCATTCAGGGAGCGGCGAATGTGCTGCGCAGCCGCTTCTGTCATGCTGATAGCCATCGTTGACTCCTTACTCGTCGCCAAATGCTTAGATCAAGCCTTTCTTCTGCTTGTAGTCGCGAACGGCCGCCTTGATGGCGTCTTCGGCGAGTACGGAGCAGTGAATTTTCACTGGCGGCAGGGCCAGTTCTTCAGCCAGCTGGGTGTTGCTGATGGTGACAGCCTCATCCAGGGTCTTGCCTTTCATCCACTCGGTAGCGAGGGAGCTTGAGGCAATGGCGGAACCGCAGCCGTAAGTCTTGAACTTGGCGTCTTCGATAACGCCAGCGTCGTTGACCTTGATCTGCAGGCGCATCACATCGCCGCACGCCGGAGCGCCGACCATGCCAGTGCCGACATCAGGGTCTTCCGCGTTCATCTTGCCGACGTTGCGCGGGTTTTCGTAGTGGTCGATGACCTTTTCGCTGTAAGCCATGGTACTGAATCCTCACTCATCAGGGCCGCTCTGGAACCCTGTAAAAACGCCTGCGTTTTCCGCCACGTTCTTACAGAGCTTGGGTGGCGGCTTCTATAGTTAGTGTGCCGCCCACTCGATCTTGGAGATATCGACACCGTCTTTGTACATGTCCCACAGCGGCGACAGAACGCGCAGCTTGTTGACGGCTTCGCAGACTTTCTGCGCGGCGTAGTCGACTTGCTCTTCGGTGGTGAAACGGCCGAACGTAAAGCGGATCGAGCTGTGTGCCAGTTCGTCGTTGCGGCCCAGGGCGCGCAGAACGTACGAAGGCTCAAGGGAAGCCGAGGTGCAGGCCGAACCGGACGAAACCGCCAGGTCCTTGAGCGCCATGATCAGCGACTCGCCTTCGACGTAGTTGAAGCTCAAATTCAGGTTGTGCGGTACACGGGCGGTCATGCTGCCATTGATGTACAGCTCTTCAAGGTTCTCGACCTGCTTGTAGAAGCGATCGCTCAGCGCCTTGATACGGATGTTTTCGGCAGCCATGTCTTCTTTGGCTACACGGAAGGCTTCGCCCATGCCGACGATCTGGTGAGTCGCCAGGGTGCCGGAACGCATGCCGCGCTCGTGACCGCCGCCGTGCATGGTGGCTTCGATGCGCACCCGAGGCTTGCGGCTCACGTACAGCGCGCCGATGCCTTTAGGGCCGTAAGTCTTGTGGGCAGAGAACGACATCAGGTCGACTTTCAGCTTGGACAGGTCGATGTCGACCTTGCCGGTGGACTGAGCAGCGTCGACGTGCAGCAGGATGCCTTTGGAGCGAGTCAGCTCGCCAATGGCTGCGATGTCGTTGATG
Source organism: Pseudomonas sp. B19125 (assembly GCF_044218855.1). Lineage (NCBI taxonomy): Bacteria > Pseudomonadati > Pseudomonadota > Gammaproteobacteria > Pseudomonadales > Pseudomonadaceae > Pseudomonas > Pseudomonas sp. B19125. Next base: position 1,587,765 of record NZ_CP162589.1, on the reverse strand, counting down.
GTGCCGATTTCGTTATTCACGTGAATCACGGAAACCAGGATGGTGTCTTCACGCAGGGCCGCTTCGATCATGGCCGGCGTGACGATACCGTCGGTGGTTGGTTCAAGGTAGGTAACCTCGAAACCTTCACGCTCCAGTTGGCGCATGGTGTCGAGGACAGCCTTGTGCTCAATCTTGGTGGTGATCAGGTGCTTGCCCTTGGTCGCGTAGAAATGCGCCGCGCCCTTGATTGCCAGGTTGTCGGATTCGGTAGCACCGGAGGTCCAGACGATTTCCCGTGGGTCGGCGCCCACCAGGTCGGCGACTTGGCGACGAGCGTTCTCGACCGCTTCCTCGGCTTTCCAGCCGAATACGTGGGAACGGGAGGCTGGGTTACCGAAGTTTCCGTCAACCAGCAGGCATTCGCTCATCTTTTGCGCGACACGCGGATCAACCGGGGTGGTCGCTGAGTAATCAAGGTAAATCGGCAATTTCATGGACTTTCTCCTAAATCAGGCTGGCTGGCGTGCCGTTAGCTCTTCGGCTGTCACTCGACGGCGGACGCTTCAATCTTGTCCAGACGCGGCGCCTTGGTGTTGCAACGGCGCTGGTCCTGACGCTGGGCTACTTCTTGCACCTCACGGCGAGTCACAAGATCAGCCAAGCTGATACCACTCAAAAACTCATGGATCTGCAGGCTCAAGTCACACCACAAGTGGTGGGTCAGGCAGGTGTCGCCGGCATGGCAGTCACCCAAACCCTGGCATTTGGTGGCATCGACGGATTCGTTCACCGCGTCGATCACCTGAGCTACCTGAATGCCCTGCATATCGCGGGACAATTGATAACCGCCGCCCGGCCCACGCACGCTGGAAACCAAGTTGCTACGGCGCAATTTGGCGAACAGCTGCTCGAGGTAGGACAGGGAAATGCCTTGGCGCTCGGAGATATCGGCCAGGGACACCGGCCCAGTTTGCGCGTGCAAGGCCAGGTCAAGCATGGCGGTCACCGCGTATCGGCCTTTTGTAGTCAGTCTCATGGACAAGTACCAAGGTGTTTCAGAATGGGAGCAAGTATGCGATTCCCGAGTATTTAAGTCAACTATAAGACCTAGTACTTTAGTCAGGATTACCCGTAAAAAGGGCGCGCGAATAATAGCAGGGTGGGGTGGGGACGAACAGCGGGAACCGGGCCACGACTCAATCTCAAGACCAATGGAAGCCAAATGTGGGAGCTGGCTTGCCTGCGATAGCGGTGGGTCAGCACCCCCTAAATGAGCTGGCAGACCGCTATCGCAGGCAAGCCAGCTCCCACAGAAGGTTTTATCGCGCTTAAGATTTAACCAGCCTTGGTGGTGGCAGCTTCAACCTTGATCTCGGCGAAGTCTTCTTCGCGCAGCTCAGGCAGATCTTTTGCGCAGTAGCTACTGCCCAACTCCTTCAATGCGCCGCACATACCGTCCAGCTTGCCATCCACGGCCTGCAGGTGGTCGAGCAACTGGCCAATGGCACGCGCCACCGGGTCGGGCATGTCTTCGCTGACACCGTAGGCATCGAAACCGATCTTCTCAGCCATCGCTTTGCGCTTGGCTTCCTGCTCGTCGCCGAGCTCCGGCTTGACGATAATGCGGCCGGGAATGCCCACCACCGTCGCGCCAGGCGGCACAGCCTTGGTCACCACCGCATTGGAGCCCACCTTGGCACCCGCGCCGACAGTGAACGGGCCAAGCACCTTGGCACCCGCCCCCACCACTACGCCATCGCCCAATGTCGGGTGGCGCTTGCCTTTATTCCACGTTGTGCCACCCAGGGTCACGCCCTGATACAGCGTCACGTCATCACCGATTTCGGCGGTTTCGCCAATCACGATGCCCATGCCATGGTCGATAAAGAAGCGACGACCCACCTTGGCGCCTGGATGAATCTCGATTCCGGTCAACCAGCGCCCAAAGTTCGACACCAGCCGTGCCAGCCATTTCCAGCCCATGCCCCACAAGACTGCGGACAGGCGGTGAATCCAGATCGCGTGCATGCCTGGGTAGCAGGTCAGCACTTCAAAGGCGTTGCGCGCCGCCGGGTCACGGTGGAAAACACTTTGGATATCTTCTCGCAAACGCTCGAACATTTTTAATCCTTCCGCTTAAGAAGCTCACCACGGGCCGCTTTCTGGGTTTCCGTGAGGATGCCACGCAATATGTTCATTTCTGCCCGGCTTACCGAGCTACGGCCGTACAAGCGACGCAGGCGTGCCATCAAGTGCCGTGGTTTTTCCGGATCGAGAAACTCGATGGCCACCAGGGTTTGCTCCAGGTGCTCATAGAATCGCTCCAACTCGTCCATGGTGGCCAACTCGCCACTCTTGGTCGATGCGACCTCATCCTTCTCGACCTTGCTCGGCTGGCCTTCTGCAGCCAGCCAGGCCATGCGCACTTCGTAACTCAACACCTGCACCGCTGCCCCGAGGTTCAGCGAACTGAACTCAGGGTCTGATGGGATGTGCACGTGGTAATGACATCGCTGCAGCTCTTCATTGGTCAGGCCGGAGTCTTCACGGCCAAACACCAAAGCGATTTCAGCGCCACCTGCTGCCTCTTCCACCACCTTGGTGCCGCATTCGCGCGGATCCAGCAGTGGCCAGGGGATTCGACGGTCGCGAGCACTGGTGCCAAGCACCAGGTTGCAGCCGACCAAAGCGTCTTCCAAAGTGGCGACGACCTGGGCTTTTTCAAGGATGTCATTGGCGCCGGATGCACGGGCATCGGCCTCGTGGTGCGGGAACACACGCGGCTCGACCAGCACCAGGCGCGTCAGCCCCATGTTTTTCATGGCTCGCGCCACCCCGCCGATGTTGCCGGGATGACTGGTATTGACGAGGACGACACGGATGTTTTGCAGCAAGGGAGGCGCTCTCGGACACAGGAAAGGGGAGCAAATCTTACAGAACAGCCTAAGGTTATGCCATGAAAGCTAACGTCGTCCTTCACCTGAAGAAAGTTTCTGCTAGAATGCCCGGCTTTCTTTAACAACCTTAGGTGACACATCCATGCAGCCCATGCTGAATATCGCGCTGCGCGCCGCCCGCAGCGCCAGTGAATTGATCTTCCGCTCCATCGAGCGCCTGGATACCATCAAGGTCGACGAAAAAGACGCCAAGGATTATGTATCCGAGGTGGATCGCGCCGCTGAGCAAAAAATCATCGACGCGCTGCGCAAGGCCTACCCTACCCACGGCATCCTCGGTGAAGAAACCGGCTTGCACAAAGGCAGCGGCGAAGGCGAAGACTACCTGTGGATCATCGACCCACTGGATGGCACCACCAACTTCCTGCGCGGCATCCCACACTTTGCAGTCAGCATTGCCTGCAAATACCGTGGCCGCTTGGAACACGCCGTCGTACTCGACCCGGTTCGCCAGGAAGAATTCACCGCCAGCCGTGGCCGTGGCGCCCAGCTGAACGGTCGTCGCCTGCGCGTCAGCGGCCGTACCAGCCTGGACGGCGCCCTGCTGGGCACTGGCTTCCCGTTCCGTGACGACCAGATGGACAACCTGGAAAACTACCTGGGCATGTTCCGCGCCCTGGTTGGCCAGACCGCCGGCATCCGCCGCGCCGGTGCTGCCAGCCTGGACCTGGCGTATGTTGCCGCCGGTCGTTTTGATGCGTTCTGGGAGTCAGGCCTGTCCGAATGGGACATGGCTGCAGGCGCCCTGCTGATCCAGGAAGCTGGTGGCCTGGTGAGCGACTTTACCGGTGGTCACGATTTCCTTGAGAAAGGCCATGTGGTCGCCGGCAACACCAAATGCTTCAAGGCAGTACTGACGGCGATCCAGCCGCACCTGCCGGCTTCGCTGAAGCGCTAAGCGAGCGAGCACAAAAAAAGCACCCCGAGGGGTGCTTTTTTTGTGCCTGGGATTTGCTATCCCAGCAGCCAACACAATCCAATGTGGGAGCCGGCTTGCCTGCGATAGCGGTCTACCAGCTAGCTAATGGGTTACTGACCCACCGCTATCGCAGGCAAGCCAGCTCCCACACTTGGATTGATGTCAGACTTATTGCTGGTTCTGACCCAGGATCAGACGACCTTCCTTATCCACTGGAATCTGGCCGCCCGGATCACGGTCCATACGTACCGAACCTTCCTTACCGTCCAGGTTGTAGCGCACGTCATAACCCACAACCTTGTCACTGATATCGTTGACCGTGCTGCAACGCTGCTGCGTGGTGGTGTAGGTATCGCGGTTCTGCATACCTTCCTGCACCTTGTTACCGGCGTAACCGCCACCGACAGCACCGGCTACAGTAGCCAGCTTCTTGCCATTACCGCCACCGACCTGGTTGCCCAACAAGCCACCGGCCAGCGCGCCAACCACGGTGCCGACGATTTGGTGTTGATCCTGCACCGGCTTCTGCCGGGTCACGGTGACGTCCTTGCAGACCTCACGAGGGGTTTTGATCTGGGTTTTCACCGGCTGCACTGCCAGCACTTGCGCATACTCAGGGCCGCTTTTTACCAGGCTGTAGGTGGCAACAGCACCCCCGGCAGTCACACCGACAGCACCCAATACCGCACCAACCAGTAACGACTTGTTCACGTGAACCTCCTGACCATCACAAGCGGACCGAAACGTCCGCGCTATACCCAGCCTTGGAGCAAAAAAAAAGGCACGAGTTCAATACTCGTGCCTTCTTTGTAACAGCGTATCAACGAACGCCCATCAAGGACGGTCGTCGACCTCCTTGCCGGTAGCGGCAGGCGGGATCAAATCTTCGCTGTTGAGGTTCAGCCAGATCAGCACCACGTTAGCGATGTAGATCGACGAGTAGGTACCCGCCAGAACGCCGATGAACAGTGCCAGGGAGAAGCCCCACAGATTGTCGCCACCGAAGATCATCAGTGCAGCAATCGCCAGCAAGGTGGAGATCGACGTCGCCATGGTCCGCAGCAGGGTCTGAGTGGTGGAGATGTTGATGTTCTCGACCAGCGTAGCCTTGCGCAGTACGCGGAAGTTCTCACGAACCCGGTCGAATACCACGATGGTGTCGTTGAGCGAGTAACCAATGATCGCCAACACCGCCGCCAGCACCGTCAGGTCGAAGGTGATCTGGAAGTACGCCAGGATACCCACGGTGACGATTACGTCGTGGATCAGCGACACAATGGCGCCGACGCCGAATTTCCACTGAAAGCGGAACGCCAGGTAGACCATGATGCCGGCCAGCGCCATCAGCATGCCGAGACCGCCCTGGTCGCGCAGCTCTTCACCCACTTGCGGGCCTACGAACTCGACGCGCTTGACCGACGCCGGGTTGTCACCGCCGACCTTCTGCAAGGCTTCGGCTACCTGATGACCCAACTGCGGATCTTCGCCCGGCATACGCACCAGCAGGTCGGTGGTAGCACCAAAGCTCTGCACGATGGCTTCGTGATAGCCGGCCTTGACCAGCTCGCTGCGCACCAGGGTGACGTCGGCCGGCTTCTCGTAGGTCAGCTCGATGAGCGTACCGCCGGTAAAGTCCAGACCGTAGTTCAGGCCCTTATGGAACCAGCTGAACAACGCCAGAACGGTAAGGAGCACTGTGGCGCCGAACGCAATGTTGCGAACGCCCATGAAGTTGATTGTACGTAACATGGCAGCCCCTTAAATCCACAACTTCTTGAAGTCACGTCCGCCAAAGATCAGGTTGACCATTGCGCGGGTCACCATGATGGCCGTGAACATCGAGGTAAAGATACCGAGGGACATGGTCACCGCAAAACCTTTGACCGGGCCGGTGCCCATGGCAAAGAGAATCCCGCCGACCAGCAGAGTGGTCAGGTTGGAGTCGAGAATCGCGGTAAATGCCCGGCCGAAGCCTTCGTTGATTGCACGTTGTACGGTCATGCCCGCCGCGATCTCTTCACGAATACGCGAGAAGATCAGTACGTTGGCATCTACGGCCATACCCATGGTGAGTACGATACCGGCGATACCTGGCAGGGTCAGTGTTGCGCCCAGCAGCGACATCAGTGCCAGCAGCATCACCATGTTGCCCGCCAGGGCCACGGTGGCGATGACGCCGAAGAAGCGGTAGATGGCGATGATGAACAAGGACACAAACAGCATGCCCCACAAGGCCGCATCGATACCCTTGGTGATGTTGTCGGCACCCAGGCTCGGGCCAATGGTGCGCTCTTCAGCGAAGTACATCGGCGCCGCCAGGCCACCCGCACGCAGCAGCAGTGCCAGCTCGGAAGATTCGCCCTGGCCATTCAGGCCGGTAATGCGGAATTGAGCACCCAGCGGCGACTGGATGGTCGCCAGGCTGATGATTTTCTTCTCTTCCTTGAAGGTCTGCACCGGCACGTCTTTCTCGACACCGTCGACCATTTGTTTGGTGTAGGTGGTGACCGGGCGTTGCTCGATGAAGATCACCGCCATGCTGCGACCGACGTTACTGCGCGTGGCGCGGCTCATCAGGTCACCGCCATGGCCATCCAGACGGATGTTCACTTCCGGAGTACCGTGCTGCGAATCGAAACCCGCCTTGGCGTCAGTCACCTGATCACCGGTGATGATCAAGCCACGCTCGATCAGCGCTGGAGGACGGTTGCCTTCACGGAACTCGAATTCTTCGGCAGTCGCGCGAGTCGCACCCGGCTCAGCCGCCAGACGGAATTCCAGGTTGGCGGTTTTACCCAGGATACGCTTGGCTTCAGCGGTATCTTGTACGCCTGGCAGTTCAACCACGATGCGGTTGGCGCCTTGACGCTGCACGATCGGCTCAGCCACACCCAGCTCGTTGACGCGGTTACGTACCGTGGTCAAGTTCTGCTTGATGGAGTATTCGCGGATTTCCGCGATCTTGGCCGGGGTCATCGCCAGACGCAGCACAGCCTGACCATTCAGGTCAGCCGGTACGATGTCGAAATCATTGAAGTTCTTGCGCACCAGGGCACGGGCCTGTTCGCGGGTCGCTTCATCAGAGAAGCCCAGCTGGATGGCACCGTTGAGCTGCGGCAGGCTGCGATAACGCACCTTCTCTTTGCGCAGCAGGCTCTTCACGTCGCCTTCGTAAACTTTCAGACGCGCGTCGAGGGCTTTGTCCATGTCGACTTCCAGCAGGAAGTGCACACCACCGGACAAGTCCAGACCCAGCTTCATCGGGTGCGCGCCAATGCTGCGCAGCCATTTTGGCGTGGTCTGTGCGAGGTTGAGCGCGACAACGTAGTCATCACCCATAGCCTTGCGCACGACGTCTTTGGCCGGCAACTGGTCTTCGGCCTTGGTCAGGCGCAACAAACCGCCTTTCGCATCAGACGCCAAGGTTGCCGCTTTTACCTGGATACCGGCGTCGGTGAGCGCTTTGCTCGCACGGTCCAGGTCAGCCTGATTGACCTGCAGCGTAGTGCTGGCACCAGTGATCTGGATCGCAGGGTCATCAGGATAAAGATTGGGAGCGGAATAAATAAAACCGATCGCCAGCACCGCCAGGATCAGTACGTATTTCCACAGAGGGTATTTGTTCAGCATCACGCCGCCCGCTTATAACGCGGGGCGCCTTGCGCGCCCCGTCGATTGGTAAAGGTTGTTACTCAGATCGCTTTGAGCGTGCCTTTTGGCAGCGTGGCGGCGATGGCGCCCTTCTGGAACTTCATTTCTACGGTGTCGGAGACTTCCAGAACCACGAAAGCATCGGAAACCTTGGTGATCTTGCCGGCGATGCCGCCAGTAGTCACAACTTCGTCGCCTTTCTGCAGGCTGCCCAGCAGGTTTTTCTGCTCTTTGGCGCGCTTGGCCTGTGGACGCCAGATCATCAGGTAGAAGATGACCAGGAAGCCGACCAGGAAAATCCACTCGAAACCACCACCCATAGGGCCGGCGGCGGCAGGCGCAGCGGCGTCAGCCATGGCATTAGAGATAAAAAAGCTCATTTAGCACTCCAGTTGCAAATAGTGAATCTTAGGGTCGGAAAACTCAGTCCAAGGGCGGCACAGGGAGCCCGCGCTTGGCATAGAAGGCATCGACGAAGGCGGCCAATGTACCCTGTTGAATAGCCTCACGCAAACCAGCCATCAGGACTTGGTAGTGACGCAAATTGTGGATGGTATTCAACATACTACCCAGCATTTCCCCGCACTTGTCCAGATGGTGCAGATAAGCACGCGAGAAGTTCTGGCAGGTGTAGCAGTCACAGGTGGGATCCAGCGGCGAATCATCATGGCGATGGAACGCGTTACGGATCTTCAGCACGCCTGTATCGATGAACAGATGCCCATTGCGGGCATTACGGGTTGGCATCACGCAATCGAACATGTCCACACCGCGGCGCACACCCTCTACGAGATCTTCCGGTTTGCCAACGCCCATAAGGTAACGAGGTTTGTCAGCGGGCATCAGGCCCGGCAGGTAATCCAGCACCTTGATCATCTCGTGCTTGGGCTCACCTACTGACAAACCGCCGATAGCCAGGCCGTCAAAGCCGATTTTGTCGAGGCCTTCGAGCGAGCGCTTGCGCAGGCTTTCGTGCATGCCGCCCTGGACGATACCGAACAGCGCAGCAGTGTTATCGCCGTGGGCGTTTTTCGAGCGCTGAGCCCAACGCAACGACAGTTCCATGGAGATACGCGCGACATCTTCATCCGCGGGATAAGGCGTGCACTCGTCAAAAATCATCACGATGTCGGAGCCCAGGTCGCGCTGCACCTGCATCGACTCTTCAGGGCCCATGAACACTTTGGAACCGTCCACCGGCGAGGCGAAAGTCACGCCCTCTTCCTTGATCTTGCGCATGGCACCCAGGCTGAATACCTGGAAACCACCGGAGTCGGTGAGGATCGGGCCTTGCCACTTCATGAAGTCATGCAGGTCGCCATGCTTCTTGATCACCTCCGTGCCCGGGCGCAGCCACAGGTGGAAGGTGTTGCCCAGGATGATCTCGGCGCCGGTCGCGACGATGTCACGCGGCAGCATGCCTTTTACAGTGCCGTAAGTGCCCACTGGCATGAACGCCGGGGTTTCGACGGTGCCACGCGGGAACGTGAGGCGACCACGACGAGCCTTGCCATCCGTGGCCAACAATTCAAACGACATACGACTCATAGTTGCTCCTCAAGGCCCGCTTCTTTAGGAGCAGTCGGCGCAGGGTTACGGGTGATAAACATCGCATCACCGTAGCTGAAAAAACGGTATCCATTATCGATGGCAGCTTTATACGCCGCCATTGTTTCGGGATAACCCGCGAAGGCCGACACCAGCATCAACAGCGTGGATTCCGGCAAATGGAAATTGGTCACCAGGCAATCGACCACATGGAACGGCCGGCCCGGGAAAATAAAGATATCGGTGTCGCCACTGAAGGGCTTGAGCACGCCATCGCGCGCGGCACTCTCCAGCGAGCGCACGCTGGTGGTGCCCACCGCCACAACACGACCGCCGCGCGCCTTGCACGCCGCCACCGCATCCACGACTTCCTGGCTGACTTCCAGCCATTCGCTGTGCATATGGTGGTCTTCAATATTATCCACACGCACCGGCTGAAACGTGCCGGCCCCCACGTGCAGGGTCACATAAGCGCTTTCGACACCTTTGGCGGCAATCGCGTCCAGCAGCAGCTGGTCAAAATGCAGCCCGGCTGTAGGTGCGGCGACAGCACCGAGGCGCTGCGAGTACACCGTCTGGTAGCGCTCGCGGTCCGAGTCTTCGTCGGGGCGGTCGATATAGGGAGGCAGCGGCATATGGCCGACGCGTTCCAACAGTGGCAACACTTCCTCGGCAAACTTGAGTTCGAACAACGCGTCATGGCGCGCAACCATCTCGGCTTCGCCACCGCCATCAATGAGGATGCTCGAGCCGGGTTTCGGCGACTTGCTGGAGCGCACATGGGCCAGCACGCGATGGCTGTCCAGCACCCGCTCCACCAGAATTTCCAGCTTGCCGCCGGACGCTTTCTGGCCAAACAGCCGTGCCGGAATCACCCGGGTATTGTTAAACACCATCAAATCGCCTGGGCGCAAATGCTCAAGCAAATCAGTGAATTGGCGGTGTGCGAGGGCACCACTCACCCCGTCCAGGGTCAGCAGTCGACTGGCGCGACGCTCGGCCAAAGGGTGGCGAGCGATCAGCGAATCAGGGAGCTCAAAAGTAAAGTCAGCAACGCGCATGATAGGGTTCGTCTAGCAGGGCCGGGGAGTCTAGCGGAAATAGTGAAAATAGACCATGAAACGTGATTGACCAACGGTAATCTCATCTCTATACTTCGCCGCCATTGAGCCCTGATGGCGGAATTGGTAGACGCGGCGGATTCAAAATCCGTTTTCGAAAGGAGTGGGAGTTCGAGTCTCCCTCGGGGCACCATCTTAAAGAAAGACCTTGAATTTCAAGGTCTTTTTTTTCGTCTGTAGAAAAGTGAGATTCCAGCGCTGGCCGCCGCAATGGCGCCCAGAAGGCAAAATCATGACAGAACAAGCCCTATGACCATAAGCCCTTTCAAAACCTCGTGAGCGCCTTCAGAGGCCGTCGGAGCGTTGCGATTATCCTACCGCCCTCGACCTGAATAACGACCTTGCACGATCTGATGAACCTGGGATGCAGCAGAGCGTCGGCACCCATGTCGATACGAGCATCGAGCCAGTCTTCTGGAATGGCAAGGAGGCGAGCTTCTGGAGGCGTCCTGACGCGTGCTGTGCACCCGTTAGTGCGCATTGATGGTGGCTTTTTCGCGGAATAGCTTGCGGGACTCTTTTCGAGCGCGCAAAACAAAACCCCATCTGCTTTCGCAAATGGGGTTTCGGAATTTAATCTTGACGATGACCTACTCTCACATGGGGAAACCCCACACTACCATCGGCGATGCATCGTTTCACTACTGAGTTCGGGATGGGATCAGGTGGTTCCAATGCTCTATGGTCGTCAAGAAATTCGGGTACTGAGTCGTAGCCAGTTGGCTTCGCTTCAGCAAATTGGGTATGTGACAGCTTTCGGTGTTTTGTGAGCGTCGAACTTTCGGTTCATCTCGTCTTCACACACCGCAATCTGGCCTTTCGACTCAAATTGCTTGGGTGTTATATGGTCAAGCCTCACGGGCAATTAGTATTGGTTAGCTCAACGCCTCACAGCGCTTACACACCCAACCTATCAACGTCGTAGTCTTCGACGGCCCTTCAGGGAACTCAAGGTTCCAGTGAGATCTCATCTTGAGGCTAGTTTCCCGCTTAGATGCTTTCAGCGGTTATCTATTCCGAACATAGCTACCCGGCAATGCCACTGGCGTGACAACCGGAACACCAGAGGTTCGTCCACTCCGGTCCTCTCGTACTAGGAGCAGCCCCTCTCAAATCTCAAACGTCCACGGCAGATAGGGACCGAACTGTCTCACGACGTTCTAAACCCAGCTCGCGTACCACTTTAAATGGCGAACAGCCATACCCTTGGGACCGGCTTCAGCCCCAGGATGTGATGAGCCGACATCGAGGTGCCAAACACCGCCGTCGATATGAACTCTTGGGCGGTATCAGCCTGTTATCCCCGGAGTACCTTTTATCCGTTGAGCGATGGCCCTTCCATACAGAACCACCGGATCACTAAGACCTACTTTCGTACCTGCTCGACGTGTCTGTCTCGCAGTCAAGCGCGCTTTTGCCTTTATACTCTACGACCGATTTCCGACCGGTCTGAGCGCACCTTCGTACTCCTCCGTTACTCTTTAGGAGGAGACCGCCCCAGTCAAACTACCCACCATACACTGTCCTCGATCCGGATAACGGACCTGAGTTAGAACCTCAAAGTTGCCAGGGTGGTATTTCAAGGTTGGCTCCACGCAGACTGGCGTCCACGCTTCAAAGCCTCCCACCTATCCTACACAAGCAAATTCAAAGTCCAGTGCAAAGCTATAGTAAAGGTTCACGGGGTCTTTCCGTCTAGCCGCGGATACACTGCATCTTCACAGCGATTTCAATTTCACTGAGTCTCGGGTGGAGACAGCGCCGCCATCGTTACGCCATTCGTGCAGGTCGGAACTTACCCGACAAGGAATTTCGCTACCTTAGGACCGTTATAGTTACGGCCGCCGTTTACCGGGGCTTCGATCAAGAGCTTCGCGTTAGCTAACCCCATCAATTAACCTTCCGGCACCGGGCAGGCGTCACACCCTATACGTCCACTTTCGTGTTTGCAGAGTGCTGTGTTTTTAATAAACAGTCGCAGCGGCCTGGTATCTTCGACCGGCATGAGCTTACGGAGCAAGTCCTTCACCCTCACCGGCGCACCTTCTCCCGAAGTTACGGTGCCATTTTGCCTAGTTCCTTCACCCGAGTTCTCTCAAGCGCCTTGGTATTCTCTACCCAACCACCTGTGTCGGTTTGGGGTACGGTTCCTGGTTACCTGAAGCTTAGAAGCTTTTCTTGGAAGCATGGCATCAACCACTTCGTTAACTAAAAGTTAACTCGTCATCAGCTCTCGGCCTTAGAATCCCGGATTTACCTAAGATTCCAGCCTACCACCTTAAACTTGGACAACCAACGCCAAGCTGGCCTAGCCTTCTCCGTCCCTCCATCGCAATAACCAGAAGTACAGGAATATTAACCTGTTTTCCATCGACTACGCTTTTCAGCCTCGCCTTAGGGACCGACTAACCCTGCGTCGATTAACGTTGCGCAGGAAACCTTGGTCTTTCGGCGTGGGTGTTTTTCACACCCATTGTCGTTACTCATGTCAGCATTCGCACTTCTGATACCTCCAGCAAGCTTCTCAACTCACCTTCACAGGCTTACAGAACGCTCCTCTACCGCATCACTTACGTGATACCCGTAGCTTCGGTGTATGGTTTGAGCCCCGTTACATCTTCCGCGCAGGCCGACTCGACTAGTGAGCTATTACGCTTTCTTTAAAGGGTGGCTGCTTCTAAGCCAACCTCCTAGCTGTCTAAGCCTTCCCACATCGTTTCCCACTTAACCATAACTTTGGGACCTTAGCTGACGGTCTGGGTTGTTTCCCTTTTCACGACGGACGTTAGCACCCGCCGTGTGTCTCCCATGCTCGGCACTTGTAGGTATTCGGAGTTTGCATCGGTTTGGTAAGTCGGGATGACCCCCTAGCCGAAACAGTGCTCTACCCCCTACAGTGATACATGAGGCGCTACCTAAATAGCTTTCGAGGAGAACCAGCTATCTCCGAGCTTGATTAGCCTTTCACTCCGATCCACAGGTCATCCGCTAACTTTTCAACGGTAGTCGGTTCGGTCCTCCAGTTAGTGTTACCCAACCTTCAACCTGCCCATGGATAGATCGCCCGGTTTCGGGTCTATTCCCAGCGACTAGACGCCCTATTAAGACTCGCTTTCGCTACGCCTCCCCTATTCGGTTAAGCTCGCCACTGAAAATAAGTCGCTGACCCATTATACAAAAGGTACGCAGTCACAGAACAAAGTCTGCTCCCACTGCTTGTACGCATACGGTTTCAGGATCTATTTCACTCCCCTCTCCGGGGTTCTTTTCGCCTTTCCCTCACGGTACTAGTTCACTATCGGTCAGTCAGTAGTATTTAGCCTTGGAGGATGGTCCCCCCATATTCAGACAAAGTTTCTCGTGCTCCGTCCTACTCGATTTCATGACTAAGAGATTTTCGCGTACAGGGCTATCACCCACTATGGCCGCACTTTCCAGAGCGTTCCGCTAATCTCAAAGCCACTTAAGGGCTAGTCCCCGTTCGCTCGCCACTACTAAGGGAATCTCGGTTGATTTCTTTTCCTCAGGGTACTTAGATGTTTCAGTTCCCCTGGTTCGCCTCTTACGCCTATGTATTCAGCGTAAGATAACCATCTTATGATGGCTGGGTTCCCCCATTCAGACATCTCCGGATCAAAGTCTGTTTGCCGACTCCCCGAAGCTTTTCGCAGGCTACCACGTCTTTCATCGCCTCTGACTGCCAAGGCATCCACCGTATGCGCTTCTTCACTTGACCATATAACCCCAAGCAATCTGGTTATACTGTGAAGACAACATTCGCCGAAAATTCGAATTTCTCAACTAAGAGAACTCACAAATTTTACCTTAGCCTGATCCGTTACCAGTGAAAGTAACGTTCAGTCTATCTTTCTATCACATACCCAAATTTTTAAAGAACGGTTCTGAAAAAGATCAGAGCTAATTATTCGATTCGAATAGTTAGCTCTGCACTTTTACAAACGCATGAATCAAGCAATTCGTGTGGGAACTTATGGAGCAGCTGATGTCGTCGATTAAGGAGGTGATCCAGCCGCAGGTTCCCCTACGGCTACCTTGTTACGACTTCACCCCAGTCATGAATCACACCGTGGTAACCGTCCTCCCGAAGGTTAGACTAGCTACTTCTGGTGCAACCCACTCCCATGGTGTGACGGGCGGTGTGTACAAGGCCCGGGAACGTATTCACCGCGACATTCTGATTCGCGATTACTAGCGATTCCGACTTCACGCAGTCGAGTTGCAGACTGCGATCCGGACTACGATCGGTTTTGTGGGATTAGCTCCACCTCGCGGCTTGGCAACCCTCTGTACCGACCATTGTAGCACGTGTGTAGCCCAGGCCGTAAGGGCCATGATGACTTGACGTCATCCCCACCTTCCTCCGGTTTGTCACCGGCAGTCTCCTTAGAGTGCCCACCATGACGTGCTGGTAACTAAGGACAAGGGTTGCGCTCGTTACGGGACTTAACCCAACATCTCACGACACGAGCTGACGACAGCCATGCAGCACCTGTCTCAATGTTCCCGAAGGCACCAATCTATCTCTAGAAAGTTCATTGGATGTCAAGGCCTGGTAAGGTTCTTCGCGTTGCTTCGAATTAAACCACATGCTCCACCGCTTGTGCGGGCCCCCGTCAATTCATTTGAGTTTTAACCTTGCGGCCGTACTCCCCAGGCGGTCAACTTAATGCGTTAGCTGCGCCACTAAAAGCTCAAGGCTTCCAACGGCTAGTTGACATCGTTTACGGCGTGGACTACCAGGGTATCTAATCCTGTTTGCTCCCCACGCTTTCGCACCTCAGTGTCAGTATTAGTCCAGGTGGTCGCCTTCGCCACTGGTGTTCCTTCCTATATCTACGCATTTCACCGCTACACAGGAAATTCCACCACCCTCTACCATACTCTAGTCAGTCAGTTTTGAATGCAGTTCCCAGGTTGAGCCCGGGGATTTCACATCCAACTTAACAAACCACCTACGCGCGCTTTACGCCCAGTAATTCCGATTAACGCTTGCACCCTCTGTATTACCGCGGCTGCTGGCACAGAGTTAGCCGGTGCTTATTCTGTCGGTAACGTCAAAACAGCAAAGTATTAATTTACTGCCCTTCCTCCCAACTTAAAGTGCTTTACAATCCGAAGACCTTCTTCACACACGCGGCATGGCTGGATCAGGCTTTCGCCCATTGTCCAATATTCCCCACTGCTGCCTCCCGTAGGAGTCTGGACCGTGTCTCAGTTCCAGTGTGACTGATCATCCTCTCAGACCAGTTACGGATCGTCGCCTTGGTGAGCCATTACCTCACCAACTAGCTAATCCGACCTAGGCTCATCTGATAGCGCAAGGCCCGAAGGTCCCCTGCTTTCTCCCGTAGGACGTATGCGGTATTAGCGTCCGTTTCCGAACGTTATCCCCCACTACCAGGCAGATTCCTAGGCATTACTCACCCGTCCGCCGCTCTCAAGAGGAGCAAGCTCCTCTCTACCGCTCGACTTGCATGTGTTAGGCCTGCCGCCAGCGTTCAATCTGAGCCATGATCAAACTCTTCAGTTCAAACATCTTTGGGTTTTTAAGAAACCCTAAACTTGGCTCAGCAATCGTTGGTTACATCTTTGATTTCTCGCGGAGTAACTTGTGATGCTGATAATCTTGTTGACTATCAGTCTGACTCCACAAGCACCCACACGAATTGCTTGATTCAGTTGTTAAAGAGCGGTTGGTTAAGATCTTTCGTCTCAACCGAGGCGCGCATTCTACAGCAGCCTCATTTGCTGTCAAGTGATTTCTTTATCAAAATCAACTACTTGAACCAGAACCGGCTTCAAGCTGCTCGTCAGCGGGAGGCGAATAGTACAGCATTCAAATATGTGGTCAACCCCCTTCCTGAAATTCTTTTCGATTAATCCACAGTGCCACGGTTGCAGCTATATAGAGTGTTCGATCGCCTGACAGCGCGGCTCATGGCAAACGCGCGACCTCGCCCAGGCGTTACGGTTTGCAATCGGCGGCGAGGAAAAGCCGGCGAATCAGCAGACCTGACATTTGCGTAGGCGCGCAATGCCCCTTCAGCCCCTGACTATCAAACCGGCTCTCACCCACTTTTACACAGGTCCGAAAGAAAGCCATTGAAATTCAAGGGCTTTTTTTTCGCCTGCAGAAACGTGAGTATGTGCGGGCGAACGCAGACATGAGGAATCGGAACCATGGAATTGACGCTGGAAGCTGTTGCGCTTTTTGCTCTCAAGCTGGTGCATGAGACGGACGGCGCGAGCCCGTTGCTGCGCGATGACCTGGTGATGGATGGGTATGAGCGCGAAGTGTTTGGGTTGTTGGTGCGCCAGGGGGATTTGGCGACGATTCAACGCAAGCTCAATGAGTGCATTGCCCAGGCCTTGAATGCACTAGGCGGCGCCGACACGGTGCTGGGCCGTGAACTGCTCAAACTGTTTACAGATGTGCAACAGGCCAGCAGCCTTGATGAGCTAAGTACCCCGCTGATTACCCTCAAAGACTATCTGAAAGATATCCAGTGAGTCGGTGATCAACATACCGGCCAGGTACACCATCAATACGGCTACGCCAGCGTCCAGGCATCGCCAGACCACGGGCGTGCGAAACAGCCACGCCAGCTGCTGACATCCCAGCGCCAACCAGATTAACGGCGCCGGCAGGACTCGCTGAGCAACAGCTTTTCAAGACCAGAAGTTTCAACGCCCCTTCTGATCCCCTCGGCTAATAATCCAACCGACCGAAAAGCTCTTCGAAAGGGATCATGACGTGCTCGCGATAAGCTTCACGCTCCCGGAGTCTTTGATACCACGCCTCAACGTGAGGAATGAGTGGGCGGGAAATAGCTAAAGAGAAGTAACGGTACAGATGTGTGCCAACAGTAATGTCTGCCAACGACAAACGTTCCCCACCCAGAAAGGGCTGCTCGCTCAAGACCTGGTCAAGTAACTCAAAATATTGATCGCAGAGGCTGATGCTTTTTTCGATAGCTTGCGGATCCCGCAACGCCTCAGGGGTTCGGTAAAAGCCCCAAAACACACCATTTAAAAACGTCGGCTGCAAGCTGGTTTGAGACCAATCCATCCAACGGTCAACTTGAGAGCGCTGAGCTGGGTCCTCACTCCAGAAACCAGATGCCCCATGACGCGCGGCAAGGTATCTGAGAATACTGTGCGACTCCCACACCACTGTCCCGTCGTCATCTTTTATGACAGGCACGCGCCCATGGGGGTTCATGCGCAGAAACGCTGGCGAATCCTTGAGGCCGTATTGGCCGCCCGCGGAAATATGGCGGTGGGCCAGACCTAACTCACCTATAAGCCACATGACCTTCTGAACATTGAATGACGAACGTCGCCCCCACACTTCAAGCATGCAACCTCCTGTTAACCACCCCTAACTACAACGTTGCAACCACCCTCTTACCGCCGCCCTTCAACCGCCATCCGCACAGCCAAGCCCATCAGCACCGAACCCATCACCCAACGCTGAACCGCCTGCCAGCCTGGACGGGTGACGAAGAACACGGCGATGGAACCCGCCATCATTGCAATCACCGCATTGACGCTCACGCTGATGGCAATCTGCGTAAAACCCAGGATCAGTGATTGCATCAGCACACTGCCATGCCCATTCGGGTCAATAAACTGCGGCAACAACGACAAATACATCACCGCCACTTTGGGGTTCAGCAGGTTGGTCACCAAGCCCATCATGAACAACTTGCGTGGGCTGTCCTGGGGCAAGTCCCGCACTTGAAACGGCGACCGGCCACCCGGCTTCACCGCCTGCCAGGCCAGGTACACCAGGTACAACGCGCCACCGAGCCGCAACGCGTCGTAGGCAAACGGCACCGCCATCACCAATGCGGTAATCCCCAGCGCCGCGCAGAACATATAAACAAGGAAACCCAAAGCAACGCCACCGAGGGAAATCATCCCGGCCGTGCGCCCCTGGCAGATCGAGCGGGAAATGAGGTAAATCATGTTCGGCCCGGGCGTCAGCACCATGCCGAGGGAGATCAGGCCATAAGCAAGCCAGCTGGACAGTTCGGGCATGGTGTCGCTCCTGCAGTATTGTGCTGGGTGCCATGGTAGGGCGTTGAAAAGCAGGGCGTTAGATACAGATCCGCGAGCAAAACGTCATACACCGCTCACGGTAAGGCACATGATCGACTTCGCCTCGCTGCCGTACACAAACATTGCGCACGTTTGATCTGGATTCTGCAGGCAAAAAAATACCCTGGCGTCCCAAGGTCTTTTTTACTGCTAACGCTGCTTCAACAGATGTACACCGACCGATGTGGGAGCTGGCTTGCCTGCGATGACCATAGGTATCTACACAGCCGGTTAACACAAAGTCTGTGGTAGGTGGGCTGTTGTGGCGAGCAGGCTTGTCCTGCGTTGGGCTGCGAAGCGGCCCCAGTAAAGGCACTGCAATTTTCCTGAAAGTACTCAGTGTCAGGGTTTGGGGCCGCTTCGCGGCCCAACGCAGGACAAGCCTGCTCGCCACAGGAGAAAGTGGCGGCCTTCAAAAGTTGTGTAGATACCTATGCTGCGATGACGCCAGCCGCCACACCCTCAAACCACCCACTTACACCGAAACAGCGTCCCCCTCCTCCATCACCCCATTGGGCAACATCCCATTCGCCAAATCATCCACCACCGCCTTCGCCATCTCCCCCAAATAATGCGCCGCCCAGGCATAACGGTCCGCGCCTTTGTCCATGGCCGCATCCAATGCGAGCATTTTGGAACAGTGCAGCAACTCGGAAGCATGCTCCAGGGCATCACGAATGGGCACGCCGGCATTGACGCGAAATAGACGGTGCAGGTTGGGCTGTTTGCCGCAGGTGGAGAAGGTGATGATGCCGAGGGTTTTGTTGAGAGGTGGGTTGATCATTGGGCACCTTCGGGCTGGGCGGTGGTGTGGGTTGCAGTATTACAAGGATAAAACCTTTCAGAAATGATCATTGGTATAGCTCCCATTCTTTATAGAGAGCTGCCCCATTCGTTTCCAGGCGAATGGGTGGCAGCTGTGCGCAGGCTGGAAACCGGGGGAATAGGCAAACCCGGCAGACTCGAAAGTCTCCCACGCACAGCCGCCATAACACGCATATGCTGGCACAAAAATGGCACCAGCGGTCGTGATAAATGGTGGCGCCTATGCGCCTATACCCACGGGTTTCCAGGCCCGGTCGCTGATTCGCAGCGACGAGCGAGAACTTAGCTTTAAAAAACAGATGATCAAAGCCGAGCCTTGTGACGAAAAATGTCATGAGGCTGGTACGGGGGTAAATGCCTGTTCTTTCGAGGAGGCCAAAGATAAGCAAGCCAACCAGAGTGATGCCCAGCAAATAGGCCCGCTCATTCGAACCTACAACATCACCCCATATGGCCCAAGCACCTTACTCGTCTGCACCAACCCCTGGCGCATCAACATCTCAAGATAACTCCCAGCCTCCATCGGCGGCCGCTTCAACGTCCGCCTTTGCTTCTGCGCCGCCCCCAACACCGCCGCCTGATCCAAATCCCACAGATCCGAAATAAAGTCATCCGGATGCATAGGCTCAATGTCATAGGCAGCCAGGATATGCGCCGGGAAATCTTTCAAATTGAAGGTCACGATAACTTCAGCCTTGCTTCGAATCGCCGCCGCCAGCACATGACGGTCATCAGGATCAGGCAAATCCAAACTCGAACACAGATCCTCGTACCCCGTCACCAATGCATCGGGTATCGCCTTATCCATCAGCGCCGACGTGCAATTGACTTGCTCAGCCGTAAGATCCGGTCGGTTTTTGAGAACGTTGCGCTTCCACTCCTCATGGATCTGGCTCGTCCATCGAGCTCGATACAGTCCCGACAAACCAAGCCACATCAGCAAATCCCGGAGTGCCGCCGGGTAGAGAACACACGCATCGTATACCGCAGTAAACGGCGAACACCTCATCCGTCATACCCCATTCCCAACGCCTGAGCTTGTTGCGCCAGCGCTTCCATTGCCTCTTGGCTTTCTTCATCACGGCGCTGCTTGAACGCCATCAGATCCGAAAACCGGATTCGCCGATGCCGGCCCGTTTTTGTAAAAGGAATGGCGCCCTCCTCCAGCATCTTGACCAGGTGCGGGCGCGAAACGTTGAGCAGGTCGGCGGCCTCCTGAGAGGTCAATTCGGCATGCACCGGCACGACCTTGACGGCGTTACCGATAGCCAATTCGCCCAGGATGTCGACCAACAGGCGCAGGGCTGAGGTCGGGAGTACAAGTGTGTGGGGTTTGTCTTCTTTGTCGAAGATGTCGATGCGCTGGGTTTCAAATTTGGTCGAAAGCAAAGATGCCAGTTCTCGCTGGCCTTGCACGGCGGCTTCGACTTCCTTTTCCAGCGGCAGGATCGTTTTGGGGAGTTGATTGGTGATCATGATGCAGCTCCGGTGTTACGCAATTCGGTTGAATCAAAGCTAAACGAAACAAACGAAAATCGCAATAATCGAAACAGTCCTGGCTAACCATACGCCAGTCTCCTTTTCCCACACCAACCATCGAACGAAGCCGACATAAGCCTCCGCTCCCACCTCATAGGCTCACTCCCACACAAGGAAGTGAGCCAGTCATGTCAGAACGCTCGTACCCCATTACCGAAGAAGAACAACTCAAACGGCGGATCCTGACGCCGCAGCCGAAGCGCGCGCCTTATTCACCGCCGATTGATTTATTTGAGCCGCCTCCCACCCCAGCGCCAACACCCGCCAAACCGCCAGGCTGCGTCTTCACAAAACCCTGCCAACTGCCCAACGGCATCATTCGCTACAACGACCCCACCGGTTACGTACCGCTGGAGTTGATCAAGGACTACGGCCATTTCAGCCTGTTGGGTGGCCACGAGGTAGACAGCCGTGGCGCGGTTGCCTTGCGCAAGATCAGCGGCAGTGCCCTGCCTGTCGGCTTGGGGCAATTGGCGTTGCGATCGGCGGCAGTGGAGTCGGCAGCGACTGCTGTTGGTACTGTCGCCGGTGGGCTGTTGAGTGGGTTGGTCGCGTTGTTATGGCCATCGGCGCTGGGCGATAGCGCGCTCTACAGCGAGGAGCAATTACGCTCGCTGCAACGGGCACGGTCGCAGATGCGTTTGCATGTCGAGCAGCGTGAGGACGGCACACTCAAGGGATATGGGTTTTACACGGGCAACAACCCCGATTGGCAGATGATCGATGTGGTGCAGTTCCAAAGCCGTGGCGATCAGTTTGTGGCGGATTTGGGTGAGGGCGTGGAGCTGATCTGGACGCCAGCGGTTGATCCGCGCGACACGCTGGGGATTCCCGCCTTGGAGGCTGCGCCGCAAGCGCCGGTGATCTGGATTTATCCGCCGACGGAGAAGGCGGCGCAGATTCTGGTGAACCCGATTTACCCACCGCAGTATCGGGATTTTATTCTGGTGTTCCCGGTGGAGTCGGGGGTTCGGCCGCTGTATGTAGTGGTGAGTGTTCGGGCTGGGGATCACAAATACCACAAGGCGCCTAAAGAGGAGCAAATAAGCGGCTTTCTAAACCTGATAAAAACAAAGCCTAAAACTCCAAAACAGGGTGGTGGCGGGTTAAGAGAGCGCTGGATTGATGAAAAAGGACGAACGATTTATGAATGGGACTCACAACACGGCGAGCTGGAAGCCTATCTGGCAAGTGACGGAAGCCACCTCGGGGCTTTCAGTCATATAACCGGCGAACAGCTAAAGCCGGCAAAGAAAAAGCGAAACATCAAAAAATACTTGTGAGGCCGCATGGGACTTAAAGTGAGATTGGAATGGTTCGACAAAACCACGGAATACGCGTGTGGCACGGAAGACTCAAAGGACTTGGGCGAGGACTACTCCGTCGTTACAAAGCTTGGGCTCTCGAAGGGAGAGGCCGTGAATAACGGTATGTTTGAACTACGCCGGGATTGGCTAACGCATGTGCAACCATTCTTCGTTCATGAAATCGTTCTTTCGAAAAGCGACTATTTCATTGCTCTCGATTACGAAGCTGCACAAATGTGAGCTCACTCGGAAAAACTAGATCCCATGCGCAGTGGTTCGCTGATAAACAAGAAACTCCGCCCGTCTCTGAATACCTGAGGGTACTCACGGTCGAGATGGACGTGCAGCAGTTCTATCTTTGGGGCTGCTTCGCAGCCCAACGCAGGGCAAGCCTGCTCGCCACAACGAGGCCGTTGGCTCGTAACAGGTGGGGATCATTAATCGGTTATGTTACGCGGCACTTTCTGGTCAAAGACCAACTGCGCGCACAAGCCGCCCTGCTCCAAATTTCGCAGGCTCAACGTACTGCCAATCTTCCCCACAATCATCTCCACAATCGCCAACCCCAACCCGGCGCCATTGGCGTTATCCCGGCTGTAAAACCGCTCAAACAAGCGCCCCATCTGCGCCTCATCAATCCCCGGCCCTTGGTCCTCCACGCGCAAACCATTAACGCCGATCACCACCCGTACCTCGCCACCCACCGGCGAA
Organism: Pseudomonas sp. B19125; assembly: GCF_044218855.1. Taxonomy (NCBI): domain Bacteria; kingdom Pseudomonadati; phylum Pseudomonadota; class Gammaproteobacteria; order Pseudomonadales; family Pseudomonadaceae; genus Pseudomonas; species Pseudomonas sp. B19125. The sequence goes on along the minus strand of NZ_CP162589.1, from coordinate 1,565,081 downwards.
AAGTTAAGCGCATTGGTCACCAAGTTTTGCAACGCAATCGCCAACGCCACCGGCTCGGTTTGCACCCAACATTCTTCATCGCCTTCCAGCACCAGCTCCACGCCTTTCTCCATGGCCAGGGGCGTCAGCTCGGCGAGTTCTTCACGCACCAGTTCCGTCAGTTGCACGGGCTTGCGCACGGGGTTGCTCAGTTGTGGCTCGATGCGGGCCATGGTCAACAGTTGGCTGCCAATGCGTGTGGCGCGGTCGACGCCGTTTACCAGAAAGTCCAGGGCTTCGCGCCGTTGTTCTTCGGTGGCAGCGCTTTGGGCGTTTTGCGCGTGGATGCGCAGGATCGCCAACGGTGTGCGCAACTCGTGGGCGGCGTCGGCGATGAAGCGGCGTTCGCGTTCCAGCAGGTCGTCCATCTGCACCAGCAACCGGTTGAGTGCGGTTTGCATCGGCTCCAGCTCGCTCGGCAGTGGGTTCACGTGCAGCGGTTGCAAGGCGTTGGTGTTACGCCCGCGCAGCTTGCGGGCCATGGTGCGCAAGGGCGTCAGCCCCCAGCCAATGGCCAACCAGATCAGTACGGTCAGCAGCGGCACGCCTATCACGGTAGGCCAGAGGGTGTGGCGCACGATACGCTCGATCACACTCTGGCGAACGTCGTCACGCTCGCCCACCCAAATCAGCAGGCCTTGTTGCGGGTCGGCGAGGAGGAAGGCGCACCAGTCGTTGCCGCTGTCCATCAGGTCATGGGCGCCGAGTGTAGTGGGCGGTTCTGTGAGGACAGGTGCTTCGGCAGAACGCATGAGCAGTTGCCCGTCGCTGCGCCAGACCTGGAAGGTCAGCCGGGTCTCATAAGGATGGGCCACGCCCTCCTCGCCCACGCGGCTCATGGCCTGGTCGAACGCCTCGTACAAGCGGCCCCAGTCTGCGTCGCCAGGTTCGCGCTGGCGCAGTACGCCTTGCAGCAGGCGGGCACTTTGGGCAAGTTGGGCGTCGTAGACTTCTTCGATTTCGTGGTGGCTGTCGCGCAGCACCAGCCAGCTGATCAGGGCGTCGCCGAGCAGGATCAGGACCAGCACCGGAATAATGATGCGTGCGCGTACCGAACTCATGGTTTGAGCGCCAGCACATAGCCCACGCCGCGCACAGTGCGGATCAGCTCTGTGGATAACTTCTTGCGCAGGTTATGGATCAACACCTCCAACGTATTGCTTTCCACCCGGTCCTGCCAGCCATACAGGGCGCGAGACAGCCGCTCGCGGGTCACAACTTTACCGGGGCGCACCATCAGTTGGTGCAGCAGTTGGTATTCCATCGGGGTGACGATGATCTCATCGCCCTGGTAGCGCACTTGCTGGGTGGCCGGGTCGAGGCTGACGCCGGCGTGTTCGAGCATGGGTTGGGCGCGGCCCTGGCTGCGGCGCAACAGCGCGCGCACGCGGGCTTTGAGTTCCTCGACATCGAAGGGTTTGATCAGGTAGTCGTCGGCGCCGGCATCCAGGCCGGCGATGCGTTCGGCGGTGCCATCGCGGGCGGTGAGGATCAGCACCGGCAGGTCATGCTGCCCGGCGCGCAGTTGCTGCAACAGGTCGAGACCATCGAGGCGCGGCAGGCCGAGGTCGAGCAGCAGCAGATCAAAACTTTCGGTGCGCAGGGCGTGCAAGGCGCTGAGGCCGTCTTGCAGCCAATCCAGGGTGTAGCCTTCGGCGCCCAATGCCACGCGAATGCCTTGGCCGAGGGCGCGATCATCTTCGACGAGGAGTAGGCGCATAGCGAAATCTCTGTAGGAAACGGCGAAATCATGCCGGTTCTACGCAGGGCTATTCGGGCAAAGATGTTACGGCTCGTTGCCAACTAAGGTTGCGCTAAGGTTGGTTTTGCACTGTGCCGGCAGGTACGGGACCACCTGTCGTTATGCACGCTCACCGGCCGCAGGAAGCGCCTGCCGGGTGAACGTGCGCCGTCATCCTTTCTTCTCACAGGTTCCCTATGCGCTGTGCCCTACTGATCTTCAGCCTGCTAGGCGTCTTTATCGCCGCCTGGCTGAGCCATCCGCCCCACGTGCTGGCACCGTTTGCCCAGGCGAACCCGAGCCCGGCGAAGGTGGCGGCAGCCCCGCAATACAACAGCCGTTTTGTGTCCTCACAGCTCACCGACTTTGTGCACTCCTCCTCCGTGACCGCCCTGCCCGGCGGCGACTTGATGGCTGTGTGGTTTGCCGGCTCCCGCGAAGGCGCCGCCGATGTGCAGGTGCGCACGGCGCGGTTTGATGCACGCAGTGGCGAATGGGGCGGCGAGCAGGTGTTGGCCACGCGGGAAAGCACACGCGACGGCACCCAGCGTTACATTCGCAAGCTGGGCAACCCAGTGATTGCCCTGGGGCCGGATAAACGCCTGTGGATGTTTTACGTGTCAGTGTCAGTCGGCGGCTGGGCCACCAGTGCGATCAACGTGATGGTCTCCGATGACCTCGGCGCGAACTGGTCGGCGCCTCGGCAATTGGTGACGTCGCCGTTTTTTAATATCAGCACCTTGGTGCGCGCCGCACCGGTGTTCCATGCCGATGGCTCCATCGGGTTGCCGGTGTATCACGAGTTCATGGGCAAGTTTGCCGAGTACCTGTACTTGAGTGCCGACGGCGCGGTGATCGACAAATTCCGCATCAGCCGCGGCAAACATTCGCTGCAGCCGACCATCGTGGCGCAGGACGGCCAGCGAGCCGTGGCGATGCTGCGCTACGCCGGTGAAACCCATCACCGCGTGCTCGCCAGCCGCACCGAGGATGCCGGGCAAACCTGGAGCGAGCCGTTCCCGCTGGCGCCGGCCAACCCCAATTCATCGCTGGCGGCTGTGGGTACTGAAGACGACGGTCTACTCGTCGCCCTTAACGACCTGCAAGACGGCCGCTTCAAGCTCAGCCTCTACGGCACCGACGCGCAGATGACGCAATGGCGCACGGTAGTGCAATTGGACCAGTCGCCGGACCCGCTCGGTCAACCGTTCTCCCCCCAGGCTTATAAAGAAATCATCGGCGAAGGCTTCCGTACCTCCAGCGGTGCCAAGCGTCTGCCGTTGGAGCAGCGCTTTCTGAGCAACCTGGATTACCGCGTGTGCAAACCCCGTGGCTGTGATTTCGAATACGAATACCCGTACTTCAGTCGCAGCCCGGACGGCATGTACCACTTGGTGTACTCGTGGAATAACACCTTTATCAAACATGTCAGCTTCAACGAAGCCTGGCTGGCGGAGCGCTTGTGATGATGGCGTTGTGGCAAGCCCATTTGAGTTTTGTATTGCTGGGGTTTGTGCTGCTCAGCACGTTCCGATTTACCGCGCCGTGGCGGCCATGGTTGTTGCCGGTGTTGGTGGCGTTGAGCTTTATCCCGGTGAATGAGCTGCCGTTGGCGGCGTATGTGCGCAGCTTTACCGATGACCTGGCGATCAGCACCTTGGTGTTGTTGGCGTGGGTGGCGGTGTGCCGGTTGGGGCTGGTGCAGCCGCTTGGCCGGCCACATCAGGTGCAACTGCTGGTTCTGTTTGGCGGGCTGTGCCTGCTGTTGTACCCGGCGGCGATGGGGCTGACGTATTTCGACCCGTACCGCTGGGGGTTTAACCCTCGGCCGATGATTGTATTGGTAGGTGCGCTGGCACTGTTGATGTTGGCGCTGCGCAACAGGTTGGCCGTGTGGATGCTGGCGGTGGGCACGTTGGCGTTTGCGCTGCGGCTCAAGGCATCGGAGAACTATTGGGATTACCTGGTCGACCCGCTGTTGATGGGCTACTGCCTGGTAGCTGGATTAATGCAACTCAAACTGTGGGAGCTGGCTTGCCTGCGAATGCGCCGCCTCAGGCAGTACATCAGCCACTGACACACCGCTATCGCAGGCAAGCCAGCTCCCACAGTGGGTCTGCGTCGTTTTTTGAAATGGGGAAGGTTAACGATGACTGCGTTGCAATCACGCCGCCTGCGCTACGGCGTGGGCGCGATCGGGTTGGTGTTTGTGCTGCTGGCGGCGTTGCGGCTGGTGTTTTTAATCAGCTTTTCCGGCCTGGATTTAAACACCGAGGGCTTGCTGGAAACCCTCGGCATCGGCCTGCGTTTCGACCTGCGCCTGGCGGTGTTGCTCCTGCTACCCGTGGCCGTGCTCGCCTGGCTACCGCGCTGGAACCTTATCACCCTGCCCGCCCTGCGCTGGCTGGCACGCGGCTATCTGGTGATTGCACTGGCGGTGGTGGGTCTCATCTACATCATCGACTTCGGCCACTACGCCTACCTCGGTGTGCGCATCAACGCGACGGTGCTGCGCTATCTGCAAGACGCGCAGATTTCTCAACAGATGGTGTGGGAAACCTACCCGGTGCTGTGGATAACTGCCTGTTGGTTGGCGGCGGTGGTTGTGTGGGTGTGGGCACTGGTGTGCCTGGAGCGATTGACTCTGGATCGCGCCCCCAAAAGCATCGGCACACCCACAGCGGCTTTAGTGTCCGTGATTGGCGTGATCGCCGTGCTGCTGGCCTTGCTCGGCCGCGTGGCTAATCTCAACCTGGAAAACCCGGTGCCGTTGCGCTGGAGCGATGCGTTCTTCTCCGGCAACAGCCAGGTCGCCGCCGTGGGCCTGAACCCGGTGCTGTTTTTGTACGACACGCTCAAGGTTGGCCAGTCGCAATTCGATGAAACCCAGGTGCGCACGCATTACCCACAAGTGGCCGAGTACCTGGGCGTTGACCAGCCTGACGCGCAACAGCTGAACTTCATCCGCGAACAAGGCGTGCAGCCCTACAAGCTGGCAGGCCAGCGCCCGCCCAACGTGGTCTTCGTCATGCTCGAATCCCTGGGCACCAGTGCGGTCGGCGCCTATGGCAACCCGCTGAACCCCACGCCAAACCTGGACAAGCTGGCGACGCAAAGCTGGTTCTTCAAACACTTCTATGTGCCCGTCACCGGTACCGCCAAAACCGTGTGGGCGAGCATCACCGGCGTGCCCGACGTGACCCGCCAGGAGACCGCCACGCGCAACCCGCTGATCACGCGGCAACACACGTTGATCAACGCCTTCGAGGGTTACCAGAAGTTCTACATGATCGGCGGCAACGCTGGCTGGGCGAATATCAACGCGCTGATCCGCCAGAGCATCGACGGCGTGCAGCTGTTTGACGAAAGCCACTGGCGTTCGCCCCGCGTGGACGTGTGGGGCATCTCTGACCTGGACCTGTTCAAGGAAGGCGACCAACTGCTGCGCGCCGTGCCCAACGGCCAGCCGTTCTTTGCCTACCTGCAAACTTCCGGCAACCATCGGCCGTTCACCATTCCCAAGCAAAATGATGGTTTCCAACTCAACAACGTAACTCTGGAACAAGTCCAGGCTGCCGGTTCGCGCAGTGTCGAGCAATACAACGCAGTGCGCCTGCTGGATTACAACATCGGCCGCCTGATGGACATCGCCAAGGCCGGTGGCTGGTACGACAACAGCATTTTTGTGTTCTTCGGCGACCACAACACACGCATCAGCCAGATCCCGCACATGGCGCCAGCTTTTGAGCAACTGGGCCTGGAAAGCAACAACGTGCCACTGCTGATCCACGCGCCGGGGCTTGAGCCACGCGTTATTGACGAGGCCGTGGGGTTGGCGGACTTACTGCCAACCGTGGCCGGCATGGCGGGCGTGCCGTTTCGCAACGGCGCGATGGGCCGCGATATCCAGCAGCCGGCGCCGGAAGGCGAACGTGTGGTGCCACTGGTGCTACACGAAGGCACCTTCCCGATTATCGGCGGTGTAACCCAGCACTTCCTGTTGCAAATGCAGCACGACGGCGGCTCACCAACCCTGCACGACCTGGCTTCGCAAACACCGCGCGAAGATGTAGCCGAGCAGCATCCCGAAGAGTTTCAGCGCCTGCAGGGGCTGACCCGTGGGCTGCATGAAAGTGCGCGGTTGATGCTGTTCAGGAACGTACGCGAATGATTACTTGGGTTGGAAGGTTTCCAGGTAGGCCAGGATGTTTTCGATCTTTTCCGGGTCGCTGATACCCCAGAAGATCATGCGCGTACCGCTCACCACCTTCTTCGGCGCTTCGATATAGGCCGCGAGTTTGTCGCGGGTCCAGACCACGCCGGAGTTTTTCATTGCGTCGGAGTACTGATAGTCCGTGGTGGTGCCGGCAGGTCGACCGATGATGCCGTTAAGCTCAGGCCCGAAGCCACCGCGTGCGCCTTCACCGATGCTGTGGCAGCCGCCGCAGGTTTTACTGAACAGTTTGCCGCCCGCCTCGGCATCGCCGGCCGCCAAGGCCGGGGTGGTGTTGAGGACCAGGGCGAGGGTCAGTAAGGTGTACTTCATGCAAGTCTCCACAGCAGGCAACGGTGCGCCAATTATGCCTGTATCCACCTTGCCGTGCCGCTGCGGACAACCCCACGCGACCGCTCTAAAACGACCACCCATCGTTTAAAAAACATCCAATCGAACCTATTCAGCCAGCGCCTACTCCATCCTACTGAACCCTGATGGTGGAGTAAGGATCATGGCTCAGCCATCGATTTTGGTATTGGAAGACGACGAAATCATTCGTGCGTTAATGGTGGATGTATTGGAGGACTTCGGGGCTCATGTGACGTCGTTTCCTTCGGCGGATGAAGGCATGATTTACCTGGAGCGCGGCGATGATCCGGTAGACCTGATCGTCAGTGATATCCAGATGCCGGGGTTACTCAATGGCTATGACTTGAGCAAAGTGGTCGCGCATCGCTGGCCGTCGGTGCCGGTGGTGCTGACCTCGGGCAATACCAAGCTGGCGGCGCAACTCGGCGGCTCTGTACGTTTTTTACCCAAGCCCTGGAGTGCAGAGCACTTGGTTGAGTGCGTGCAAACCGCACTGACCCAGCAAGGCGCCTCCATGCACTAATAGCGTCGCGACATCACTTAAACCGAACTTGCTGCAGTGCCCTGTGGTCATTTATTACGCAAGGAGCGACTTTTCTGATCCGCCGGTCAGGCTTTTCGCCTTGTGCGTACAGTTGACGGCAATGACTTGTGTAGAATCGTCGCCCATTTCACGCGTCATTCATGGCCTTAAGGCCCACAGTTCGAGCTTATTGAATGCATTCACAGGCCCATGACGTTAGTGCGCCCTCATTGCTGGAAGCGTTGCGCACAGGCACGGGTTTGCTGCATGTGGCGTTGGAAAAGCGCTTGCCGTTTTTCTCCGATCAGTTGGATGCTGGCGGGTATCGGCGCTTGCTCCAGGCGTACTACGGGTTTTATGGGCCGATGGAAGCAGCGCTGTACGCCAGTGGCTTGATCCCCGACGGGTATGACGCTGTACTGCGTGTGAAAACCCCCACACTGCTGGGCGATTTGCGCGCCCTTGGCTTGAATGATAACGCCATCAACGCCTTGCCCCGCTGCACCGAACACCCGACCTTCGACACCCCCGCGGCCTGCCTCGGTGCCCTGTATGTACTGGAAGGCGCCACCCTGGGCGGCCAAGTGCTGCGCCGGGAAATGGCCCGGCGCCTGGACATACACGCCGATAACGGCGGAGCGTTCCTTGATGTATACGGCGCCGAAACCGGTCGACGCTGGAAAGACTTTCTCGATTACCTGGGCCGCCTGCCGCTGGATGCTGACGCAAAACAGCGCGCGGTCGATGCGGCCCGCTCCACATTCAGTGGCTTCGAGCATTGGCTCGCCCGCCAGGAGGTACTGCTATGAAACCCGACGATTTTGAAGAGCTGCTTGCCAACTGTGCCGACGAACCGATTCGCTTCCCGGGCGCGATCCAGCCCCACGGTGTGCTGTTGACGTTGTCGGAGCCTGAGCTGCGCATCACTCAGGTCAGCGCCAACGTGGCCAGCCTGTTCGGCCACGCACCCGAAGCGCTGTTGGGCCAACCGCTGCACCAGTTAATTGGCGTTGAACCTGCCCAAGCCGTGCAATCGATCGCCGAAAACAACGCGTTTCTCGACGCGCCGGCGCTGCACGTCACGCTCAATGGTGCGCCATTTGAAGGCTTGCTGCATCGCCATCAAAACGTGCTGGTGCTGGAATTTGAGCCGCGCCTTGAAGATTTCAAACCTCGCGCCCTGAATGGTCGCACCAGTGACCTGGGCAAGATGCTGCAACGCTTGCAGTCGGCGAAAACCCTGCAAGCGCTGTACGAGATCAGCGTGACTGAAATCCAGGCCATGACCGGTTACGACCGGGTGCTGATCTATCGCTTCGAAGAAGAAGGCCACGGCCAGGTGATTGCCGAAGCGTCGGCGCCGTCCATGGAGCTGTTCAACGGGCTGTTCTTCCCCGCGTCCGACATTCCCGAGCAGGCCCGCGAGCTGTACCGCACCAACTGGCTGCGCATCATCCCGAACGCTGCCTACGAGCCGGTGCCGCTGCTGCCCAAGCTGCGTCCGGGCACTGACCAGCCGCTGGACTTGAGCTTTGCCACCTTGCGCAGCGTGTCGCCGATTCACTGCCAATACATGCAGAACATGGGCGTGCTGTCGTCCATGAGCATCTCGTTGATGGCCGGCGACAAGCTATGGGGCTTGATCAGTTGCGGCAACCGCGAGCCCTTGCTGGTGCCCAACGACCTGCGTGTTGCTTGCCAGACCATCGGCCAGGTGCTGTCGCTGCAGATCAGCGCCATGGAAGCCCTGGACTTGAGCCGCCAGCGCGAAGAAAAAGTCGAGGCCCTGGCATTGCTGGACCGCGCGATGAAAGCCTCGGAGCAAAACGTCTTCGATGGCCTGGCCCAGCAGCCGCAGGTGCTGATGGACCTGACCCTGTCGGGCGGCGTGGCGATCATCGAAGACAAACAACTGCACCGTTACGGCAATTGCCCCGAGCCTGCGCAGATCCGTGCGCTGCACAAATGGCTGCAAGAAAGCGACGAGCCGGTGTTTTCCAGTCACAACCTGGCCTCGGTATACCCGCCTGCCGCCGAGTTCCAGCAAGTGGCCAGTGGCGTTCTGGCCATGAGCCTGCCCAAGCCTGTGGATAACGGCGTGTTGTGGTTTCGCCCGGAAGTCAAAGAGAACATCAACTGGAGCGGTGACCCGAACAAGCCGCTGAACCTGGAAACCTCCGACGCCGGTTTGCGCCTGCGCCCACGCACCTCGTTTGAAATCTGGAAAGTCGAGATGGCCGGTATCTCCACCAAGTGGAGCCACGGCGACCGGTTTGCCGCCAACGACCTGCGCCGTTCCGCCCTGGAAAATGACCTGGCCCGCCAAGTGTTGCGCGAGCAGCAAGCCGTGCGCGCCCGTGATGAACTGGTGGCGGTGGTGTCCCACGACCTGCGCAACCCGATGACGGTCATCTCGATGCTCTGCGGCATGATGCAGAAAGCCTTCAGCTCCGACGGCCCACATACCTCACGGCGAATTTCCTCGGCCATCGACACCATGCAACAGGCCGCCGGGCGTATGAATGTGCTGCTGGAAGACCTGCTCGACACCTCGAAAATCGAGGCCGGGCGTTATGTGGTCAAGCCGGTGTCGTTGGACGTCAGCCAGATGTTCGAAGAGGCCTATTCGCTGCTCGCACCGTTGGCGATGGAGAAAGGCATCGACTTGTCGTTCAACGCCGAGCCCGGCCTGCTGATCCATGCCGACCCGGAGCGCCTGTTCCAGGTGCTGTCGAACCTGATCGGCAATGCCATCAAGTTCACCCCGCGCCAGGGCAATATCGGCATCAGCGCCATGAGCAATGGTGAAGATATCGTGTTTTCGGTGCGCGACTCCGGCGAAGGCATTGCGCCTGAGCAGTTGCCCCATGTGTTTGATCGCTACTGGACCCAGACCGAAAACAACCCCACCGGCAGCGGCTTGGGGCTGTATATCACCCAAGGTATCGTGCAGGCCCACGGCGGGCGGATTGAGGCTGAGAGTGAGTTGGGGCGTGGCAGTGAGTTCAGGTTTACGGTACCCAAGTCTGTCTGAAACGCATTCAGTCCTACGGATATTAAACATGCAGAAACCCATGGCCGGGAACGTTAACCCGGCCAGTGCCACTGAGTGGGTGCGCAGTCAAAGGGAGTATTGATGCGAGAACATCCCTCCAATTGAGCAAGAGGTTTTTCCCATGAGTATCGTCCACATGCTGCCCGGCTTTCAGTTCAACATAGCTTTCCAACTGGCCAACCAAATGGCTGAAATCGCCACCCGGTCCGCTGAAAAGCCCTCACGTCCTGACAGTAACCCCATGATGCAAAACGCACCGCCCAAGCCCAAGCCTTATCGAACGTCCCTGGAATCCCTGGGACAAGGCCATCTGCTCTAACACAACAAGGGTAATCGGCTGCAAGGTATCTGCGGCACGCCTTTAACAAAACGCTGACATCCTCTGCGTTACCCTTTTAAGTCCTACCTTGTATGAGCTGCTTGCTTCATGCCGCCATCCGACACACTGCCCGCCGTCATTGCCGGCCCACTGCTCAGGCGCCTGGAACCCCAGCGTCTGGTGATCTGGCTGGTGGGCAGCCGTGTCCTGCCATTGTGCTTAAAGCTGCAAGTGCCTCAAGGCCAAACGCTGACGATCGATCTGGACACCCAGCAGTGCCAAGTCGTGCCCGTTGGGCGCCACGCCTTTATCCACCTGATCGACGTTTCCCTGAGCGAAGCCCTGCCGCTGGACGTGAGCATCGACTACGACCTGCTGGTCGACGGCTGTGGCATTGCGCAATGGGCGCCGCACCTGCTGTATGCCGATGCTCCATCGGCGAATTTCGTAGTGCATAGCCGCATCCACCAGTTGGTGCATGGTTCCTGCCGCAAACCCCATCACCACGCCGATGACGGTTTGCTGTGCGTCGACCGCCTGCTGGCTGACGCGCGCACACCGGCCGAGCGCCCGGCGCTGCTGATGATGAGCGGTGACCAGGTCTACGCCGATGATGTGGCCGGCCCCATGCTGCGCGCGATTCATGCGCTTATCGCACGCCTGGCGTTGTTCGACGAATACCTGGAAGGCGCCGTGGTGGATGACAGCGCCAGCCTCTACGGGCATCGCGCCAGCTATTACCACCGCGCAGATCTGCTGCCCGCACTGGACAGCAACGAGACCCTGCGCGAACGGTTTTTCGGCGGTGTGAAAAAACCGATCTTTACCAGCAGCACCGCCGACAACCACCTGGTGACCTTTGCCGAAGTACTGGCGATGTACCTGTTGGTATGGTCGCCCACGCCCTGGACGTTGATCACGCCACAGCCGCCATCATTAAGCACGCCGGAACACCTGCGCTACGACCACGAACAAGTGCAGGTCGATCGGTTCCGTGATGGCTTGCCCGGCGTTGCGCGGGTCTTCGCGCACCTGTCGACGCTGATGATTTTTGACGATCACGACATCACCGACGACTGGAACCTCAGCGCGCAATGGGAGGCCACCGCCTACGGCCATCCATTCTCCAAACGCATCATCGACAATGCCCTGCTCGCTTATATGCTGTGCCAGGGCTGGGGCAACCAGCCAGATGTGTTTGGCAAACTGTTGGAACACACCCAGGCGCTGACCGCCAACGTTCAAGACAACCACTTGCACGCCAGTGCCCACGATGAATTAGTGCAAACCCTGCTGAAATTCCAGCACTGGCATTACGTGCTGCCCACCACGCCCGCACTGGTGGTGCTCGACACTCGCACCCGGCGCTGGCGCAGTGAGTTTGCGCTCAAGCAACCTTCCGGCCTGCTGGACTGGGAAGCGTTGAGCGAACTGCAGCAGGCCCTGCTGGACCACCCGTCGGCCATCATCGTGTCGCCCGCGCCGATCTTCGGCGTCAAGCTGATCGAGACCGTGCAGAAGGTCTTCAGCTGGTGTGGCTACACACTGCTGGTAGACGCCGAAAACTGGATGGCCCATCGCGGCGCCGCCCAGGTGATCCTGAATATCTTCCGCCACTCGCGCACGCCAGGTAACTACGTGATCCTGTCGGGCGATGTGCACTACTCGTTCGTCTATGAAGTGCTGATTCGCCACCGCAGCGCCGGCCCAAAAATCTGGCAGATCACCAGCAGCGGCATCAAGAACCAATTCCCGGCGCGCTTGCTGGAATGGTTCGACCGCCTCAACCGCTGGCTCTACTCACCGCGCTCGCCCCTCAACGGTTTCACGCGCCGGCGCACCATGCAGGTAGTGCCGCATATCCCGGAACACGCCGAGGCGGGTGAACGGCTGTGGAATTCGGCGGGCATAGGCCAAGTGTTTTTCAATGAGCAGGGCCAGCCGGAGGGGATTTACCAGCACAACGCGGATGGCAAGCCGCGAACGCGCATGGTGGCGCCGAAGTGAGTTTTCTTACGCCTGGCAAACCAATCTCGCACATACCATTCAGAAAACTCACAACTCTTTATTTTTACTGATTTTTTTTGAAACGCTTCAACCTCAGCCACTCACAAAATAAGTGCCAGGCTCTGACCAATCTTCGCGAAAAGACCCTTCAATCGCTGATTGCCTTATGAACCTATTTTGGTGCACTCTCTGTGAACGACCTACCTCTCGTGTTGAACGTCGCATTTTACCGAACCGAGGCTGGCAACGAGCCCGTGCGTGAATGGCTGATGGAACTGCCCAGGGAATCAAAAAAGCTTATAGGCACTGACATAAAATCGGTCCAACTCGGATGGCCGCAAGGGATGCCGTTGGTTAGGAAGCTGGAGCATCGCCTTTGGGAGGTCCGAACCGATCTTGGTGAAAATGCTGCACGCGTCATTTTTACCTTGGTCGCCAGCCAGATGATTTTGCTGCACGGCTTTATTAAAAAGAGTCAGAAAACGCCTTCAGTCGACCTGAACACCGCCAGGCATCGCAAAAACAAGCTCTGAGGAACATTCCATGAATAAGCATATCGGCTCCAACTTTGATGATTTTCTCAGCGATGATGGGCTCATAGAAGAAGTCTCTGCCGGAGCGTTGAAGCGTGTTATTGCCTGGCAATTGGCAGAGGCGATGAAGGTGCAGAAGGTCAGCAAGAAAGCGCTGGCCGAACGTATGCATACCAGCCGCACCGCCGTCGATCGAGCGCTGGACCAAAACGACGCGGGCATGACGCTGTCCACCCTGGCCAGTGCGGCAAGGGCTCTGGGTCAACATGTCGAAATACGCCTCGTATCGAACACGCAAGCAAGGCCCGCCAGGGCGTGAAAGCTCGTGCCAGGCGAGCACAACGTATGTCGCCCCACCTGCTGATTAATGGCCTATCGCCACACCACTAAAGCAGCACACTCATCCTATTCAAAGCGTGCAAGCCGCGATGTAGAGTAACCTCAGCCACGGTGTACCGGCGTCAATGAAGACTGGCCTTGGAAGCCAGCACAGGCAGGGAAGTGCACAGATGAACGAGACATCCGGCAATAAACCGCTGCGCAATAACTTTTCCGAACTCAACGCCGACATGTTGCATGCGGTGATGGAACTGGTCAGCGACGGCATCTGGGACTGGAATGCCAACACGGGTTTCGTGTACCGCAGCCCCGGCTGGTACATGATGCTTGGCTACCCCCGCCACTCCCTGGAGAACAGCGTGTTCACCTGGGAGAACGTGATCCACTCCGAAGATTATCCACGCGTCATGGCCGTATTTGATGACTACATCAGCCAACGCGCGCCCCATTACCAGGCCGAGTATCGTTGCCGCAAGGCTGACGGCACTTACTTGTGGATCGAAGACCGTGGCTACGTCATTGCACGTAACCCCGACAATTCAGTGGCACGCATGGTCGGCGCACACCGCGATATCCATACACGCAAAATCTCCATCGAACAGCTGCAAAAGCGCAACCAGTCGCTGGAAGCGCTGGTGGCCGAACGCACCCTTGAGTTGTCACGGGTCAATCAGCAACTGCAAATGCAGTTGGACGAGAACCGCTCCCTGGCCGAACAGGATGCCCTGACACGCATCGCCAACCGTTATCGCCTGGAAAAGGTGCTGCTGGAGGAGTGCGACCGTGCCGAGCGCTTCCGCGTACCGCTGGCCTTGGTGGCCATGGATATCGACGACTTCAAGCCGATCAACGACAAACATGGTCATGGCGTCGGCGACCAGACCCTGGTGAGCGTGGTAGACAGCCTGGAAACCTGTATGCGCCAAGGCGACTTGCTCGCACGATGGGGTGGCGATGAGTTTATGGTGATCCTGCCCAAAAGCAGCTTGGACACCGCCAGGCAATTGGCCGAACGTATCCGTCAGGCCATCGCCGAGATGCCCGCCGTGGGCGACTTCAAAGTCACCCTGAGCCTGGGCGTGGTGGAGCGGCGAATGGGCGAAACGCCCGCCGCCTTGATGGCACGTGCCGATCAAGCACTGTACCGGTCCAAAGCGGCGGGCAAGGATGCGGTCTCGGAATGATGTGGGAGCTGGCGTGCCTGCTCCCACCTATCGTAGTGCTGAGTCAACGCACCGGCGGTGCGTACTGGATGCCGCCATTGCTCCACAACGCATTGAGCCCGCGCTTGATCTTCAGCACGCTGCCCTGGCCGATATTGCGTTCGAACACCTCATCGTAGTTGCCTACTTGCTTGACGATCTGCACCACCCAATCCTTGCGCAGCTTCAGGTCTTTGCCGTAATCGCCGTCGGCCCCGAGCAGCCGCGCAACGTCGGGGTTCTGAGTGGACTTGGCCTGCGCCTCGACATTCTGCGAGGTGATGCCCATTTCTTCGGCATTGAGCATGGCAAACAGGGTCCACTTGACGATGCTGAACCACTCATCGTCGCCCTTGCGCACCAGCGGCCCCAACGGCTCTTTGGAGATCACCTCGGGCAGCACCACGAACTCATCCGGGTGGGCCATCTTGATGCGCTGGGCATACAGGCCCGACTGGTCGGTGGTGAGCACGTCGCAACGCCCGGCTTCCAGGCCCTTGGCGCTCTCGTCGGCGGTGTCGAAGGTGATCGGCGTGTACTTCATGCCGTGGGTACGAAAATAATCGGAAACGTTGAGTTCGGTGGTGGTGCCGGCCTGGATGCAGACGGTCGCGCCATCGAGTTGCTTGGCGGCGGTCACGCCCAACTTGTTGTTGACCAGAAAGCCGATGCCGTCGTAATAGGTCACGCCGGTAAACACCAGGCCCATGCCGGAATCGCGGGAACTGGTCCAGGTGGTGTTGCGCGAAATCAAATCGATTTCGCCCGATTGCAGCGCGGTGAATCGCTCCTTGGCGGTCAACTGGGTGAACTTCACTTTTGACGCATCACCGAACACGGCGGCGGCGACGGCGTGGCACACATCAACATCGATGCCGGTCATCTTGCCCTGGCTGTCGGGCACGCCGAAGCCCGGCAGGCCGTCACTAACGCCGCACTGGATAAAGCCTTTTTTCTGGATAGCGTCCAGGGTCACGCCCGCGTGGGCACTGCCGGCAAGCGCCACGGCCGTGGCAGCGATAAGGGTTTTGAGGTGGTTCATGCGAGGCACTCCCTGTGAGTCTTTTATTATTCGGCGCCGCACTGCCCGCGCCGGTTTCTGAGGTTGCCCGGCAGTATTGTCAGGTTTGCAGCGTGGCCACAAACGACCTTTAGGCAACAGCTCCTTCCGATTTGGAATGACCCGGCGACTTTATTTCGTTTGCGGCAAGGCCGGCTGCGCAGCTTAGATAAATACACGCCCGCCATTGCCGAGTCCCCGATTCATGAGCCGCGAAAGCATCAGCCAGTCGATTTCCATCGTTCACCCCATCAGCCTCAGTCACGGTAAAAATGCCGAAGTCTGGGACACCACGGGCAAGCGCTATATCGATTTTGTCGGTGGCATTGGCGTGCTCAACCTCGGGCACTGTCACCCAGGCGTGGTGGAAGCGATTCGCGAACAAGCCACCCGGCTCACCCACTATGCCTTCAACGCCGCGCCGCATGCGCCCTACATCGAGCTGATGGATCGCCTTTGTGCGTTTATCCCGGTGGATTACGCGGTAAGCGGCATGCTCACCAACAGCGGCGCGGAAGCGGCGGAAAACGCCTTGAAAATCGTGCGCGGCGCCACCGGCCGCACGGCGGTGATCGCCTTTGACGGCGCCTTCCACGGCCGCACCCTGGCCACCCTCAACCTCAATGGCAAGGTGGCGCCCTACAAGCAAAAGGTCGGCGTGCTACCCGGCCCGGTGTATCACCTGCCCTACCCCAGCGCCGATAACGGTGTGACCTGCGCCGAAGCCCTGAAGGCCATGGACCGTCTGTTCAGCGTGGAAATCGACGTCAACGATGTGGCCTGTTTCATCATCGAGCCGGTGCAGGGCGAAGGCGGCTTTCTGGCCCTGGACATCGAGTTCGCCCAGGCCCTGCGCCGCTTCTGTGATGAGAAGAACATCCTGCTGATTGCCGATGAAATCCAGTCCGGCTTCGGGCGTACCGGCCAGCGTTTTGCCTTCTCGCGCCTGGGCATCGAGCCGGATCTGATCCTGCTCGGCAAAAGCATCGCCGGTGGCGTGCCATTGGGCGCGGTGGTCGGGCGCAAGGCGCTGCTCGACAACTTGCCCAAAGGCGGCCTCGGTGGCACCTATTCCGGAAACCCAATTGCCTGCGCGGCTGCTTTGGCAACATTGGATGCGATGACCGACGCGCAATTGAAAACCTGGGGGTCACAGCAGGAAGCCGCCATCGTTCGCCGTTATGCCGCCTGGCGCGAGCAACAGCTGTCGCCCTATCTGGGCCGCCTGACCGGCGTGGGTGCCATGCGCGGCATCGAGCTGGCCCATGCCGACGGCACGCCCGCTCCCCAGCAACTGACCCAACTGCTCAGCCTGGCACGCGATGCCGGCTTGCTGCTGATGCCCAGCGGCAAGTCGCGGCATATCATCCGCCTGCTGGCACCGCTGACCACCGAGCCTGCGGTGCTGGAGCAAGGCCTGGATATTCTCGAGGCCTGCCTTAAGCAGTTGAACTAGTAGCGCGCATCCACGGGCTTGCCGCCGTTGGGCCAGTCTCTGACCTTGTCCGGAAAATCCGGGCGCGGTTGGCCAGAGAAATACGCCGCCACATCCACCGCTTCCTGGTCCGACAAACCGCCCTGCCCCAGCGGGAATTTTTCGTGGAAGCCGATCGGCATGTTGCGTTTCACAAACGCCGCCGCGGTGTAAGGCCGTGCCATACCGGCGCCGATGTTGAACGACTGCTCGCCCCACAATGGCGGGTACACCAGCTCGCCGTCGGCACGCGCCAGGCCTTGGCCGTTATCGCCATGGCACACCGCGCATTGCTTGGCATACACCTGCTTGCCGTTGTCCAGGTCCGGCTTGATCGCCGGGTCGATCTTGCCCACGCCACGCCCGGCGACTTTATCTTCAGGGCGGGTGTTGTTTTTCATCCAGTCAAAGTAGGCGACCATCGCCTGCATATCCGCCGACTGCGGCGCCAGCGGCTTGCCGTTCATGGAACGGCGGAAACAGCCATTGATGCGCTCCTCCAGCGTCACCACCTTGCCCGCACGCGGCGCGTAACTGGGGAAGAACGCCGACACACCCACAAACGGCGAACCATCCGCCACGGTGCCGGCGTTGAGATGGCAACTAGCGCAGTTGAGCGAATTGCCGACGTTATCCGGCAGCAGCGCCTTGGTTTGCAGGTGCAGGCGCATGCCGCGAATAACCTGGTCGGCGTTGGGTGCGGCGAGCAAATTCGCCAGCCTTGGGGTTTCGAAGGCTGACGAATCGGTGGTGGCGGGGTTGAGCTGATCGCGCTGGGTTTTCACCTGGGCGGCGCTGATTGGCGTGCCAGCGTTGCCCCAACTGGTGCGCACGAAGGTCAGGATCTCGGCGATTTCCTGATCGGCCAGCCGGCTGAAACCGGGCATGGTGTAGACCCTTGGGTGGGCGGCGGTTTGCGCGGTTTCCCAGCCGGTCAGGGTGATATGCAACAGCGACGTCGGGTTGTTCGAGGCAATGCTCGGGTTACCGGCCAAAGGTGGAAACAGGCCTTTTACGCCAGCGCCGTCACTGCGGTGGCAATCACTGCAAAACTGCATATAGCCCAGGCCGCCACGGCTGGTGAACAGGTCGGCTGGCGGTGCGGCCGGTGCTTGGGCGACCGCTGGCATTGGCAGATCATCTTTACCGGGCGGCAGGGATTTGAGGTAACTGGCGATGGCCGTGAGGTCGTCAACACTGAAGTGCTGGGTGCTGTGGTGGATCACATCGGCCATGTTGCCAGCGACCGTGGCAAAGCGGTTCTGCCCGGTCTTGAGCAGTTGCACGGTGTCTGGCACCGTCCACAGGTTGCGCAGGCTCAGGGCGCGCCAGTGCTCGACGGTTTCACCGGCCAGGTAATGCCGGCCGCTGCGGCCCGCATCGCTCATGGCTTTTTCCTGGAAGGCGATGCCCCGTGGCGTGTGGCACGAGCCGCAATGCCCCAGGCCCTGGACCAGGTAGGCACCACGGTTGAGCACCCCGCTACGCTGCGGGTCAGGTTGGAACGGTTGCTTGTCGAGAAAGGCAACATTCCACAGCGCCAGGCCCCAGCGCTGATTGAACGGGAAGCCCATGTCCGCCTCAAGGTTGGCCTGTTGCACCGGCTCCACGCCTTGCATCAGGTAGGCGTACAGGGCGCGCATGTCCTCTGCGCTCATCTTCGCGTAGGACGGATACGGCATCGCCGGGTAAAGGTTGATGCCCGCCGGCGTCACGCCTTCACGCATCACCTTGTCGAACTGCTCGAAGCTGTAATTACCGATACCAGTGTCGCGGTCCGGCGTGATGTTGCTCGAATAGATCATGCCCATCGGCGTGCTCAACTCCAGCCCGCCGGCCATCACCTGGCCTTGCCTGGCGGTATGGCAAGCGATGCAGTCGCCCAGTTGGGCCACGTATTGACCCTGCTCGATTTGGGTTGGGGCGGCGTGCAGAGGTAGCGCAAGACACAGCGTCGCCCCCAGCAAGGCCAGGCGGGACAATGAAAAGGCCATTGCATTAATCCTTTAATAACCTGGCGTGGAGTAGCCCCCTCGGCGCAGGCCAGCGGTTGTTTTTATGGGTTCATCAGGCCTTTGTGTTGTAACGGGTTTTGCCGTGGAGGGTGTTGATGTGAGTCAGCGCCAAATCGATGGACAAAACGATGATGGCTCAACGACTATCAGCGCTTCCCGCCCCCGCAAGGACGCACCCATGCTCGATATCCTCCAAGGCACGCCCCTGTGGGTATACGCCATCTACCTGTGGATTTGTTATTACGGCATCAAGGCCTGCATGGGCGGGCGTGAGAATCGCCGCTCGCTGCTGATTTTGCCGGTGGTGCTGGTGGTGTGGTCGCTGATGTCGCTGGCGCCCTCGATCCTGTCGAGCGGCGCCTGGGTCGCGGGTGCGCTCGCGGGCAGCCTGCTGGGGATGTTGCTGTTCAACGCCGACGGCGCCCGGCTCGATGCCAATGGCGAAACGCTGGTGCTGGCGGGTACCTGGAAAACCCTGTTGATCTCGCAGCTGTTCTTTGCGGTGAAATACTACTTCGGCTATCAGCAGGCCGTGCATCCGTTGCTGTTGAGCACGCCTGAGATGTTGCTGGCCGTAGGCGGTGTGTCGGGGTTTACCGTTGGTCTGTTCTGCGGGCGGGCCGATCGATTGCAGCGGGCGCTGAGCGCCTTGCGCCGCGATAAGGGCAGTGTGCTGCCTTGACCTGACCTGCGTGGCCGCCGAAAATGCGCGACGCTTTTTTGTCCCCCGTTTACTGAAGTAGTGAAATTTCAATGCCTGATTCTTACACCGAACACGCCGCCGAAGAATCCGTAGTCGCCCTGCACTCGAAGGCCGAATACGAAAACGCCATCAATCTTTCACAGCATGTGCCTGCGGCCAAGATCATCAGCGAGATGGTGCTGGACGCGTTCCACACCTCCAAGGAAAGCGACCAGATCCGTGAACTGCGCGTGGCCATTCGCCAGGCCCATGACGCTTTCGACGACGACAAGGCCTACGACCTGATGGGCCAGCTCAAGCAACTCAAGGATGCCGAAGCGGCCGACAACATCGCCCTGGAAGACTTGAGCAGTAAGTTCTCGATCAGCCGCATCCTCTCCAGTTTCAAGGACGACCCCGAGTTCCAGGAGCTGGTCTACGGCCTGGCCCTCAAGGTGCTGAACCAGTCTCACCAGGCCATCAGCAACCCAAGCGCCGGTAAGGGCAAGGCTGCACGGGCCAAGAAAGAAGCCGAAGTGTTTGTGATCAGCAAGGATGGCATCAGCGTCACCCTGCCGCTGCGCACGCCGCGCTCCAAGCTCAACGTTGACCGTGAGGCATTCGAGTTTTTAGGCTTCAGCTTTGTGGGTGAAGGTGATGAGGCTGAGCTTGAAACCGAGAGCTTTGTGGATAACGCCGGCGCCGAGCAGCCGTTGAGCCGCAAGAGTGTGATTACTGCGCTGCAGCAGCAGACGGCGTTTGATGGGTACAGCATCGCGCAGCAGCAGTAACGCATTGCTCAAAAGGTGGGAGCTGGCTTGCCTGCGATAGCATCACCTCGGTTTGCCTGATAGACCGAGGTGCTGCTATCGCAGGCAAGCCAGCTCCCACATGGGTTTTGTGTTGCTTTAAAGACTCGCGAACACCTCGCGAAACCGCGCCATCTCCTGTTTGTTGCCCACCGTCACCCGCACCCACTGCGGCCAATCCTTCCACACCCGCCCGACCAATACGCCCTGTGCAGCCAGCTTCTCGATCACCTGTTCTGCAGGTTGTTTCACGTTAATCATGAAGCAATTGCTTTGCGACGCGGTGCAGGTAAAACCCCGCGCCTTGAGCCAGGCCACGGTTTCGTCACGCAGTTGGGCATTGAGCGCCTTGCGTTGCGGCACCAGCTTGAGGTCTTCCAGGCTCGCCCGAGCACCGAGTAACGTGGACGCCGCCGGCACATTATCGCCACCAAACACCGCCAGCCGTTCCAGCAACACCGGGTGGCCGATCGCCAGGCCCAGGCGCGCACCGGCCATGCCGTAGATTTTCGAGAAGGTGCGCAGCACCAGTAAGTCGTCGTGATCCTTGACCCAACTCACGCAGCTTTGTGCGTCGCAGAAGTCGATGTAGGCCTCGTCCACCACCAGCACGCAGCCTTTGGGTTTGTTCGCCAGCGCCTGGCGGATCGCTTCGGTGGGTGTCAGGGTGCCGGTCGGGTTGTTGGGGTTGCACAGGTACA
Organism: Pseudomonas sp. B19125; assembly: GCF_044218855.1. Taxonomy (NCBI): domain Bacteria; kingdom Pseudomonadati; phylum Pseudomonadota; class Gammaproteobacteria; order Pseudomonadales; family Pseudomonadaceae; genus Pseudomonas; species Pseudomonas sp. B19125. The sequence goes on along the minus strand of NZ_CP162589.1, from coordinate 1,543,997 downwards.
GCATGCCCGCCTGAGGGTCGGCGGCAAGCATGGCCGGCACGTCATGGGCGTGGTCGGCATTGAGGCTCACTTCGTACACCGGCGCCTTCCATGACTCGGCGGCCTGACGCGGTACTTCATAGGACGGCGTGGCCATCACCAGACCACGGGCCTGACTGGTAAACGCCAGCACCGCGTAGCGCAGGGCGGCCATGGAGCCGGCAAATACAGCGACCTGTTCTTCGACAAGCCCCTGCGATTTGGCGAACTGTTCGGCCAAGCCGTACATGTAACCATAGGGGTACAGCCCGGAGAGGCCGATGCCACGCTGCATCGCCTCGCGGGCGGAGGCTGATGGGCCGTAGGGGCTTTCGTTGTAATTGAGGCGCACCGTGTCCGCCGGGGCCGGTGGCGGGCTGGCGACCGCCCAGTCCAGGCGGCCCAGCACCGGCAGGGCCGCGCCAAAGGCGAGAAGAGACCGACGACTTACGCTGAACATGGCGCGACTCCTTGTAGACGGGTGATGGTTTCTCACGGTTCGTACAAAGAAGTATGACGAGAAGGCGCTCAGCTGATTTAGCCACCTGCGCCGTGATCAACCCTCCAGGTAGTCGGCGATCGGGTAGTTCATGCACAGGGCCTCTACCGCTGTGCGCACCTGCTCGCGCACCTCAGGCTCAAGCCGATAGTCCTGTTCGCCCAGCGGGGTGACGTTTTCCAACACCCGGCACACCAGCGCAATCACCTGGCGGCAACCCTCGGCGTCGAGTTCGCGTTGCGCCATGCAGCCGGTGCCAATACACAAACCGCTGGTGACCAACTTCGAGCGTGTCTCGCCCGGTACGCGGTGCTTGCTTACCACAATGGCGCAAGACTCCAGGGCCGCCTCGGCGATGGCGCCGGTCATGGCGCCCGGCAACCGGATCAGTACCGTATGGTTGTCACTGCGCCCGCCCACCACGTCGTAACCCTGGGCCGCAAACGCACTGGCCACCTCATCGGCAAGCGCACGGCCACGCCCCATACAGGCATCAAACTCTGCTGACTTCGCGTACCCGAAGGCAGCCGCTTTTGCCGCGATCATATTCACCGCCGGCGCCCCTTGCATACGCGGGAACACGGCTTGATCCAACACACGGCTGAACGTCGACCGCAGGCCAGGCACCTTGGCTTCGGCGTCGCGGCCGCACAGGATCAACCCGCCCCGTGGGCCGCCCAATTGCTTGTGCGTGCAGGTGATGGTGACGTGGGCGGCGTTGATCGGGCTCGGGTGGCGCCCCGTCACCACCAACCCGGCGATAGCGGAAATATCCGCCAAGAGGATGGCGCCCGCCTCGTCGGCAATTGCGCGAAACCGCTCAAAATCCACCACCCTTGAGTACGCACCCGCACCGCAAATAATGATGCGTGGGCGATGGGCCAGGGCCAGGCTGCGCACTTGCTCATAATCGATAAGGCCATCGTCGGTGGTGCCGTAGCGGATAGCCTTGTAATAGGCCCCGGTGAACACCGCCGGGCTGCCATGGGTGAGTTCGCCGCCATGGTCGTGGGCCATGCCCAGTAGCGTATCGCCCGGCTCAAGCAGCGCCGAAAGCACTTGGGATATGGCATTGGACGCCGAATGAGGCTGCACGCCGGCGTAATGTGCATCGAACAACTCCCGAGCCCTGCGGATGGCCAGGGACTCCACTAAATCGACATTTTCGCAGCCGGTGCGATAGCGTTTGCCGGGCGTGCCTTCGGCGCTCACGTTGACCAGTGCTGAGGCGCAGGCCACCAGAGTGCGGGGCTTGACCGCGCAGGAAGAAGCCACCAATGAGAGGGTGCGATGCTGGCGAGTGACTTCAGCATCCAGCAGGCTGGCGAGTTCGAAGTCTTCTGCGCGCAGATCCGCCAGGCCACGACGCAGCAGGTCGGCCTGGTCTTTCAGAGGTACGGTATTGAATGCCATCAGTGCGGGTCCCTTCCTGGGCGTTGCGTGCCGGTCCGTCCTGAACCGAGAGGATCAATTAAACAGGAAATTAAACATTTTCCAAATCAAATGTTCATTTTCCAGACTCCAGCCCCATCAAAAGCACGCCCGCAGCGCATCCGGACTTTATTGTTAGGGCCGACGCATGCAACACTCCCGCCGCCGCAAAACCACAAGCGCCCCCGGAACGGGCACTCCCTGCTGTGGTTGCGCAAACAACGGACGTTAACGACTAAAAGGAAGTGGTGAGCACGTGATACACAGACGCGAAAAAACCGAGCACTTGAAGAGCAACATCAAGTACTTGATCAAAAGCCGCGGCGAGACGCAGCTGTCGCTATCGAATGCCGCCGGCCTGACCAGGACCACCATCTACAACATCCTGGAAGGCAAGGTCGTCAACGTGCAGCAGTCCACTGTCCGCAAGATCTCGGACTTCTTCGGTGTTTCCTACGATGAAATCGAGACCCTTGATTTTGAAGCCAAGGAAATCATCGAGAGCAGTGTTTCCCCACAGGGCAACATGAACCCGGCCGCCGTGCCGGTGCTCAAGGAAAGCCTGGTGATCCAGAACCTGGACAAGCGCATTGGCGAGTTGGCCACCCTGTATCCGCTGACCTACTACTTCGGCTCTTCCTACAACCTGATCGGTGTGCGCCTGGAACGTGGCATTCCCGGTATCAACGAGCCGGGCGATTTGCTCATCGTGCAAAAAGGCACGTCAACGCTGGGCAAAGAAAAGCTGGTGTACGACCGGGCCATCCAAAAGATGTTTATCACCCTTGAAGCCTGCGCTGGCTCAGAGCGCCTGTGTGTAATCGGCGACATCATTGAGGAGCGCTTCAATGACAACGTATGAAGCGGGCATCGAAAACAGCAAATACAAGCTGCTGGGCTTTGAGAATGACAAGCGCCTGGCGGTGATCATGGTGATCGCCACCGGCAAGGTCATCAAGATGAAGCTGAGCGAAGTCATCAACAGCGAAATAATGGACAACCTCAATAAAATGGAAGTTAAGAACATGTACAAGAAGTTTTATTCACAGGGAGGGACGCTGACGGCCTACGATATAAACGACCGCAACGAAAACTCCTGGATGATCTACATCATCCTGAACCTGTTGCTGTTCACGTTTTATATCTTCACCAGCATTGCCGCGACCAAGCCTATTTACCTGGAGTCGATGGGCATCATCGTCACGCCAGGCACGTTTCTGTACCCGCTGACGTTTTTGATCGTGGATTTGCTCAACGAGCAATTCGGCCTGCGGCTGGCCAGACGTGCCATTTTGTTTGCGTTCGCCAGTAACGCGATGATCATCATCCTGCTCTACGGCTCGACGTTTCTGCCAGGGCTGCCAGGCTGGAAACTCGATGGCCCTTACAACGATGTGATCATTCAGGTGTCCTCGGTACTGGTCGCGTCCTCGGTCTCGTTCCTGGTGTCGGAGAACATAAACTCCTACTTGCTGTGCAAGATCAAGGAACTGACCAACTCCAAATACCTGTACCTGCGGATTTTCCTCAGTACGTTCTTTGCGGTGATTATCGACAGTTTCCTGTTCTGCTTTATTGCGTTCTATGGCGCGATGCAGACCAGCGACATCTTGAGCATGATCTACGTGCAGATCGCGATCAAAGTCGGCTTTGCGTTTTTTAATATCCTGCCGGCCTATGGCGCGCGTGCGTTGTTCAAACGCTGGATTACCGGTAGCGCTGCCTGATGTAATGCGCTCTAAATGTGGGAGCTGGCTTGCCTGCGATGCAGACAACTCGGTATGTCAGTGACATTCAGTTGATGCTATCGCAGGCAAGCCAGCTCCCACTGTAGACCGAGTACGGTCCCTAACCCCTAGCTCAGTTGCAACTTCTGCTTCAGGCTGCTCATCACACCCGCCTTGTCCTGCAAATACTCATTCAAGCCCCGAGCCCGCAGGTTGCATGCATCGCAATTACCGCAGCCGGTGCCAATGATGCCGTTGTAGCAAGTCAGGGTCTGGTGCTGAACCAGGTCCAGTTGCTGGTGGTAATCTGCCAAAGCCCAGGTCTCAGCCTTGTTCAGCCACATCAACGGCGTGTCCAGGCGCAGCTTGTAGTCCATGCCCAGTTCAAGCGCCGTGTTCAGCGCTTTGACAAAATCATCGCGGCAATCGGGGTAACCCGAGAAGTCGGTCTCGCAGACACCGGTAATCACGCTTTCAGCTTTGACCTGATAGGCGTAGATCGCCGCCAGGGTCAGAAACAGAATATTGCGCCCCGGCACAAAAGTACTCGGCAGGCTTTCGCCCGAGCTGTTCACGGTCGGCACCGGAATGTTGTCGCGGGTCAGGCTGCTGATTGCCAGCTCGTTGAGCAGCGACACGTCCATCACTTTGTGAACGGTGGCGCCCAACTGCTTGGCCAACTTCTGCGCGACTTCAACTTCGGCCACATGGCGCTGGCCATAATCGAAGGTAATGCAGTGCACTTCGTCATACTGCCCCAGCGCCTGGATCAGGCAGGTGGTCGAGTCCTGCCCGCCACTGAATACCATCACGGCTTTTTTAGTCATCACGTTGCTTCCTGCATTTGTAGAATGTGGGAATAGTTTAAAGGCCACTCAATAAAAAGCCCCGCGCTTCTTGCGAAGGCGGGGCTTTTTGTTGCTCGGTGACTCAGTGTGCGTAGGTCAGCAACAGCTCTTTCGGCACTTGGAAATCCAGGGACATCATCACGCTGAGCGCGGTGATGGTGAAGATCGAGAACACGAACAGCTTGCGCGCCCAGACGGTGTCATCCACCGCCTTGTAGCCGGTCCAGGCCATGTACAACCAGTACATGCCCATGGCGGCGGCGACGGCGAGGTAGCTCATGCCGGCATAGCCACTGAAGGTCAACATCAAGGTCGCCACGAGGAAGGCCAGGATGTAGAGCAGGATGTGTTTCTTGGCCACCTGAATGCCACGCTTAACCGGCAGAACCGGAATCGACGCAGCCAGGTAGTCATTGAAGCGGAAGATCGCGATGGCATAGGAGTGCGGCATCTGCCACAGGCTGAACATCACCAGCAGCACCAGCGCAGCCATGTCGAAGCTATTGGTTACAGCCACATAACCAATCACCGGCGGCATCGCCCCCGACAGACTGCCCACCAGCGTGCCGTGAACCGACTTGCGCTTGAGGTACAGGCTGTAAAGGCCGACGTAGATAACAAAACCGATCACGGCAAACAGCGCCGCCAACGGGTTGGCCACCTTGTACAACAGGGCTACACCGGCAACACCCAGGACGGTCGCGTAGATCAGTGCCAGTTTCAGGGAGATAAGGCCCTGCACCAGCACACGATTCTTGGTGCGTTCCATCTTCAAGTCGATGTCACGGTCGATGCAGTTGTTGAACACACAACCGGAAGCTACCACCAGGGACGTGCCGATCATCGCAGCCAAGAAAATGGCCAGATCGACATGCCCCTTGGAGGCCAGGAAGAAACCGCCTGCCACAGAAAGCACGTTACCGAAAATGATCCCCGGTTTGGTGATTTGGATAAAGTGCTTAAGCGACATCGGGTCTTACCTCACTTCGCCATCATGAACGTATGGATGCTGAACATGATCCATATCGACAGGCCAACCAGCAGCAGGATCACAAGACCTGCGAACACGAACGCAATCACGTTATCGCGCTGCTCTTTCGAGCGATCCAGGTGCAGGAAGTACACCAGGTGAACCAGAACCTGAATCACCGCGAACGCCAGGACGATCATCAAGGTGATCGACTTCGGCAAGGTTGGGTACATCACCAGGCCGAACGGGATCAGGGTCAGGATGACCGACAGGATGAAGCCGATAGCGTAAGACTTTACGCTGCCGTGGCTCGCATCATGGCTGTCATGGTCATGGGAGTGTGCATTAGCCATTACAGAGTCCCCATCAAGTAAACGACGGTGAATACGCAGATCCAGACCACGTCCAGGAAGTGCCAGAACAGGCTCAGGCAGCTCAGGCGAGTCTTGTTGGTGTTGGTCAGGCCGTGCTTATTGACCTGATACATCATCACCGCCATCCACAGCAGGCCGGCAGTTACGTGCAGACCGTGGGTGCCTACCAGCGTGAAGAACGCGGACAGGAAGCCGGAACGGTGCGGGCCGTAGCCTTCGGAGATCAGCAGGTGGAACTCGTTGATCTCCATGCCGATGAAGCCCAGGCCGAACAGGAAGGTCAGTGCCAACCAGCTCAGTACGCCTTTCTTGTTGCCCTTGTAGAAGGCCAACATGGCGAAACCGTAGGTGATCGAACTGAACAACAGCAAGGCGGTTTCGCCGAGCACGTAAGGCAGTTCGAAGATGTCGTGGCCCGACGGGCCACCCGCTACGTTGTTTACCAGTACCGCGTACACCGCGAAGATCGACGCAAACAAGATGCAGTCGGTCATCAGGTAGAGCCAGAAACCGAATACGGTCATTGGCCCCGAGTCGTGGTGATGGTCATCGTGCCCATGGTCATCGACATGGGCGTGTCCAGCATTGGTCACTAAGTTCGACATGGTTTAAGCCTGTTCCAACGAGGTTTCTACACGGTTGGCCGGGATTTTCTTCTCGGCTACCAGGCGAGCGTGCTGCTCGGCTTCGATGCGTTCGATCGTCTCGACCGGCACCATGTAGCCTTGATCATCACGGGCAGCGTGAATGATGAAGTAACCGATAGTGCCTACCAGGCCCACGATTGCCAGCCACCAGATGTGCCAGATCATCGCGAAACCGAACACGGTCAACAGCGCGCCCATCACCACGCCAGTGGCGGTGTTGTTCGGCATGTGGATCGGCTCGTAGTGCTTAGGACGCTGGTACGCAGTACCGTCTTCCTTGGCTTCGGTGAACGCATCAATGGTGTTCGCAGTAGGGATCACAGCGAAGTTGTAGAACGGCGGTGGCGACGAGGTCGACCATTCCAGGGTGTGGCCATTCCATGGGTCACCGGAGTCGCAAGCGTTCTGCTTACGGTCACGGATGCTCACGTACAGCTGGATCAGCTGGCAGGCAATACCGGCAGCAATCATCAACGCACCGAACATGGCGACGTACAGGTACGGCACCCACTCAGGGTTGGTAGTGGCGTTCAGACGACGGGTCATGCCCATGAAGCCCAGCGCGTAGAGCGGCATGAACGCGACGAAGAAGCCCGAGATCCAGAACCAGAATGCAGCCTTGCCCCAACCTTCGTGCAGCTTGAAGCCGAACGCTTTCGGGAAGTAGAAGCTGAAACCTGCGATGTAGCCGAATACAGCACCACCGATGATCACGTTGTGGAAGTGCGCGATCACGAACAGGCTGTTGTGCAGTACGAAGTCAGCACCCGGAATGGCCAGCAGTACGCCGGTCATGCCGCCGATGGCGAAGGTCACCATGAAGCCCAGGGTCCACAGAACCTGGCTGGTGATACGCAGACGGCCGTGGTAGATGGTGAATAGCCAGTTGAATAGCTTCACCCCCGTCGGGATCGAAATCAACATCGTCGCCAGGCCGAAGAAGGCGTTGACGCTGGCCCCCGAACCCATGGTGAAGAAGTGGTGCAGCCACACCATGAAGCCCAGTACAGAGATTGCGCCCGATGCATAAACCATCGAGTGGTGACCGAACAGGCGCTTGCCGGTAAAGGTCGAGATCACTTCAGAGAAGATACCGAACGCTGGCAGGATCAGGATGTACACCTCAGGGTGACCCCATGCCCAGAACAGGTTCACGTACATCATTGGATTGCCACCAAGTTCATTGGTGAAAATGTGGAAATCCAGGTAACGGTCAAGCGACAGCAGCGCCATGGTAGCGGCCAGGATCGGGAACGAAGCCACGATCAGGACGTTGGCCCAGGTGCAGGTCCAGGTGAAGATCGGCATGTCCATCAGTTTCATGCCAGGGGCGCGCATTTTCAGGACGGTGGCCAGGAAGTTGACCCCCGTCAGTGTCGTCCCGAGTCCTGATAACTGTAGCGCCCAGATGTAGTAGTCCACACCCACGCCCGGACTGTACTGAATACCCGACAACGGCGGATACGCAACCCAACCGGTCTTGGCGAATTCGCCGACGCCCAGGGACAGGTTGATCAGCACCACGCCGGAAACCAGCAGCCAGAAGCTCAGGGAGTTCAGGAACGGGTAGGCAACGTCACGCGCACCGATCTGCAGCGGCAAGGCCAGGTTCATCAAGCCGGTGAAGAATGGCATCGCCATGAAGATGATCATGATCACACCGTGAGCGGTGAAGATCTGGTCATAGTGTTCAGGCGGCAGGTAGCCAGGCGAACCCTCGGTGGCCATGGCCAACTGGGTACGCATCATGATGGCGTCGGCAAAACCACGCAGCAGCATGACCATGGCAACGATGACGTACATGACACCGATTTTCTTGTGGTCGACAGACGTCAGCCACTCGGTCCACAGGTAGGTCCACTTCTTGAAATACGTGATTGCAGCAAACAGTGCCAGACCACCCAGCGCGATCATGGCGATGGTCACCATCACGATCGGCTCGTGGAACGGGACCGCATCCCAACTTAATTTACCAAACATCGTTTACTCCTCTGCCCCAGCAGTTGAATGCGAGCCCGTGTCAGAACCTTCAACCACGGCCACTTCTTTCTTCTCGTGCTTGACCGGCTTGCCTGGCTTCATACCTTCGTACTTGTCGACGATTTTCTGAAACAGGTCCGGCTCAAACGCGGAGTACAGAGCGACTGGGTTGTTCTGGCTTGGTTTGGTCAGGGCGTCGTATTCAGCTTGATCAAGCTGTTTAGGTGCGGCCTTGACTGCGGCTACCCAGGCGTTGAAGTCTTCCTGGCTCGTCGAGATCGCTTTGAATTTCATGCCGGTGAAGCCAGCGCCGCTGTAGTTCGCGGAGATGCCTTCCATTTCAGCTTTTTCGTTGGCGATCAGGTGCAGGCGAGTCTGCATGCCCGCCATCGCGTAGATCTGGCCGCCCAGTGCAGGGATGAAAAACGAGTTCATCACGGCATCGGAGGTGATCCGGAAATTAAGCGGAGTGTTCTCCGGGAACTGGATCTCGTTGACCGTGGCGATACCCAGGTCCGGGTAGATGAACAGCCACTTCCAGTCCAGCGCGACCACTTCGATATTGATCGGCTTGACGTTGGATTCCAGCGGACGGTAAGGGTCCAGCTCGTGGGTCGACTTATAGGTGATGTAACCCAGGGCGATGATGATGAGGACCGGCACCAGCCACACGGCGATTTCGATCTTGGTGGAGTGCGACCACTTAGGCGCGTAGGTAGCGCTGGTGTTCGACGCGCGGTATTTCCAGGCGAAGGCGAAGGTCATGATGATCACAGGGACCACGACCAGCAGCATCAGCAGGGTAGCGGTGATGATCAGGTTTCGTTGATCCAGACCGATCTGTCCTTTTGGGTCCATCAAGGTCCACTTGCAGCCTCCCAGCATTAACAGCATGCCAATCAGCGGCAAAAAGCCTAGTAATCGGGGGTACCTGTTTTTACTCATCTCACGACCTCTAAAGCAGCTTGCGCAATGCAGTTGGGTTTTGATCGCCAACACTTCACCCTGCCAAGGGTTGGCATTTCTCTTCGATTGAATAAGAGCCTGCCCGTCACGCCATAACTGTACGTTTCACGGACCTGCGGTGAGTTCTTATTCGATTTCGTGGTTAAAGGCCTTGTTACAGACCAATTCCATTTGGTGCGGATAGTTGAAAGGCTGCCGGAACCTTGGGGTCGCACAGAGCCGTCCATCTGCCCCTCGACCGCTCCAGTGCTCAAATATTGAACAGCACCGGACATTCAGTGCGGGCGATTGTAGTTAGCTAGCGATGTATAAACCATGTCTTATAAAGAAATAATTTTTATCGATTACAGCAACAATCCTTCACTAATCCTGCAAAGGTTCGCGATCTTATCGTGTTCGATTCCCAACAAAAACCACAAAAATTGCCGTGTTATTGGGCACAACGCCACTTCCCTTACACCTTGTAAGGGCTTGCAAAACGGATCCAAGCCCCCATAAAACAAGGCATTCGGACATCACCCAATGGCTCGCACGGCGTGACATTCGCGGCATCGCCCAAACGATGAACTGACAGCACAATTTAGCCATCGGGTGCAAATTCAGGCGGCGGTTTGATGGGTCAGAAACGTCCTGCGGCAACGTCCGTGTGACAACATGTCGCACGCTGCGCACACCTATTGTTGCCCCTCGTCACGGCCCTTTCACAAATCCCTACAACCAAAAACGCCCCGGACTTCCTTCAAGGAAGACCGGGGCGTTTTGGCGAGCAGACTCAGGCCTGGCGTTGGCGATTGCGATAGATGCCCAGCGGCACCAGAATCACCGTTAGCACGAACGCCACCAGCGCCCATTGCGCCAGGGACAAGCCAAGGATGGGCGGGTACGGCGTGCTGCAGAAGCCGTCGACCTGGAAGCCCAGTGGGAACACCTTGGCCAGTGGCAGTTCATCGACAATCGGCTGCAGCACATCGACGCCGCAACTGACCTCCGGGAAGAACTGGGTGTAGACGTGGTGGCCTGCAACTGCGACGCCGCCCACGGCACTGAGGACTACCAGCCCTTCAAACACAGTCACCGCACCTTTGCGGCGCATGGCGGCGCCGATGAAGGCAAATATCGCAATCAACAGCAAAGCGTAACGCTGCAGGATACATAGCGGGCACGGCGCCTCGCCCAACACCACTTGCATATACAGCGCACCGCCAATCAGCGCCAGGCAGATGATGCCCAGCAACACCAGAAAGCGCCGCTCCCTGCCTAAACGCAATTCGTCACTCATCCCCGTTTTCCCTTTGTCGTTGTGCCAATGCCGGCAAGTTTACACACAGAGCATGGTTAAAACAGAGAGGGGTTAACTGCGGATTAATCGGGATAAATGTTGTGGCTGAGCGGACGCCATCGCGGGCAAGCCCGGCTCCCACAGGGAATCGCATTCCAATGTGGGAGCCGGGCTTGTTGTGGAGAGGGTAGATGTACTTATTCCAGCGCCGCCGCCGGGCCGAAGAACTCGTAGCGCGCCTGCTGCTCCGGCACACCCAACGCCTTCAGATGGCGTTTGATCGCCGCCATAAAGCCTTTAGGCCCCAGGAAGTACGCATCCAGGTCACGCTCCTTGGGCAACCACGCCGCCAATTGCTCCTGGCTCAACAGCCCCACCTTGTCCGCCGCCGGGCTCACGCCGTCGTCCTCGGCATAGCAGTAAAAGCGTTTGAGCTGCGGGTGCCTGGCCGCCAGGGCATCGACCCAATCACGGAACGCATGCACGCCGCCGTTGCGGGCGCAGTGGATAAAGTGCACCGGGCGCTCGGTTGCCAGGGCCGCTTCAAGCATGGGCAATGTGGGGGTGATGCCTACCCCGCCGCTGATCAGCACCAGCGGTTTATCGCTGGCCGCCAGCGTGAACTCACCCGATGGCGGGAATAGGTCGATGGTTGCACCGACATGCATCTGGTCATGCAGGTAGTTGGACACCCGCCCACCGGCCTCGCGTTTGACGCTGATGCGGTACAGGCCCGCATCGCTCAGGGCCGACAGGGAATAGTTGCGGCGCACTTCTTCGCCGTCCAGCACCAGCTTCATGCCGATGTACTGGCCCGGTGCGGCTTGCAGGATCGGGCCGTTGTCCACAGGGGCAAAGTAGAAGGAGATGATCTCGTCGCTCTCCTCCACACGCTTGACCAACAGGAATGGCCGCGCACCGCGCCAGCCGCCCGGCGCCTGGGCTTTTTCATCGTAGATGGCCGCTTCGGCGCCAATCAGGATGTCGGCCAACTGGCCGTAGGCCGCGCCCCAGGCATTCATCACCTCAGGCGTGGCGATCTCGCTGCCGAGCACTTCAGAGATGGCGCGCAGCAGGCAGGCGCCCACAATCGGGTAGTGTTCCGGCAGGATCTGCAAGGCCACATGCTTGTTGATGATCTTGGCCACCAGGTCACCCAGTTGGTCCAGCTGATCGATGTGCCGCGCATACATCAGCACGCCATTGGCCAGCGCACGGGGCTGGTCACCGCTGGCCTGGTGGGCCTGGTTGAACAGCGGGCGAACTTCTGGGTATTCGCTGAGCATCATGCGGTAAAAATGCGTGATCAGCGCTTCGCCGCCGCTCTCCAGCAGGGGCACAGTGGATTTGACGATGGCACGGTCTTGGGCACTAAGCATGGCAGACTCCTGGGTCTCTTTACTGATTACCTTTACCTACTCAGCATTCGTGCCAACTAATTAATCGTTATAGTTCAATAAGTTAAATATAATGTAGTCAGTATGACTCCCTACACTTTATAGTCACAAGGACTACAAGGAGTCATTATGACTGCACAATCGCTGCTCACCACCCTGCTGCCCCTGGTCGCCGACCTGTCCCGCGAACTGCCCGAGGGCGAGCGCTATCGACGCCTGTTGCAAGCCATGCGCGCACTGTTGCCGTGCGATGCCGCCGCGTTGTTACGCCTGGACGGTGAGTGGCTGGTGCCGCTGGCTGTGGATGGTTTGAGCGCCGATACCCTTGGCCGTCGCTTCAAGGTCAGCGAACACCCGCGCTTTGAAGTGTTGCTGAGCAGCGCTGGCCCTACCCGGTTTGACAGCGACAGCGAACTGCCCGACCCCTACGACGGCTTGGTCGACGGCCTGCACGGGCACCTGGAAGTGCACGACTGCATGGGTTGCCCGCTGTTTATCGACGACCAGCCCTGGGGCCTGCTGACCCTCGACGCGCTGGACACCGAGCGTTTCGAACGCGTTGAGCTGGATGCTTTGCAAGCCTTTGCCAGCCTGGCGGCGGCCACGGTCAATGTCGCCGAACGCATCGAGCGCCTGGCAATACGCGCCGAAGACGAACATCAGCGCGCCGAGATCTACCGCCAGGCCAGCGGCCAACAGCACAAGGAAATGATCGGCCAGAGCAAGGCGCACAAGCGTCTGGTCGAGGAGATCAAGCTGGTGGGCGGCAGCGACCTGACCGTGCTGATTACCGGCGAAACCGGGGTCGGCAAGGAGCTGGTCGCCCAAGCCATCCACGCCGCGTCCCCGCGTGCGGACAAGCCGATGATCAGCCTCAACTGCGCCGCGCTCCCGGAAACCCTGGTGGAAAGCGAACTGTTCGGCCACGTGCGCGGCGCCTTTACCGGCGCGTTGAATGAACGCCGTGGCAAGTTCGAGCTGGCCAATGGCGGCACCCTATTCCTGGATGAAGTGGGCGAGTTGTCGCTGACCGTGCAGGCCAAATTACTGCGCGTGCTGCAAAGCGGCCAGTTGCAGCGCTTGGGTTCGGACAAGGAACACCAGGTGGATGTACGCCTGATTGCCGCCACCAACCGCGACCTCGCCGAAGAAGTGCGCAATGGCAGCTACCGCGCCGACTTCTACCACCGCCTGAGCGTGTACCCGCTGCAAGTGCCGGCGCTGCGCGAGCGCGGGCGGGATGTGTTGCTGCTGGCGGGGTACTTCCTGGAGCAGAACCGTTCGCGCATGGGCCTGGGCAGCCTGCGCCTGACCAGCGACGCCCAGGCCGCGCTGCTGGCCTATAACTGGCCAGGCAATGTGCGGGAGCTGGAACATTTGATCGGGCGCAGCGCGCTCAAAGCCCTGGGTAACTGCCGCGAGCGGCCGAAGATTCTGAGCCTGAGCGCCCAGGACCTGGACCTGCCGGACGTCAGCGCGCCGGCTATCGAAGCACCGCTGCAAGCGCCGCTGGCCGCGACCGGCGACCTGCGCCAGGCCACCGAGCACTACCAGCGCCAAATCATCAGCGCTTGCCTGGAACGCCATCAGCACAACTGGGCCAGCACCGCCCGCGAACTCGGCCTGGACCGCGCCAACCTCGGCCGCATGGCCAAGCGCCTGGGCCTCAAATAGCCCAGGCAACTCGGGCAACTGTGGGAGCTGGCTTGCCTGCGATGGCGGTGGGTCAGCTAACTCAACTTTGACTGATCCACCGCCATCGCAGGCAAGCCAGCTCCCACATTAGATTGCCTTCGCCTTTAAGATTGGGTGAACCGACCGAGGCTTTCTGAACACCAACACATTCCCCAACATCACCAACACCAGCCCCATCAGCGCCGGGGCGGTCCACTGGTATCCCTCGGCAAACGCCGACACGTTCAGCGCCACCACCGGAAACAGCACCGTGCAATACGCCGCCCGCTCCGGCCCCATGCGCCCAACCAGGGTGAGGTAGGCGGTAAAGCCGATCACCGAACCCGGAATCACCAAATACCAGAGCGCGCCGATATACCGCGCACTCCAGTCCATGTCGAAAGGAATGCCGCGCACCGCACAGTAAGTCGCCAGCATCAAAGCGCCATAGGCCATGCCCCATGCATTGGTGGTCAGCGGCTTGAGCCCGGCCTTCTGTTGCAGGCTCGAGAGCATATTGCCCGCCGAGAAACACATCGTCCCCAACAATGCCAACCCCAGGCCGAGCAAGGTCTGCGGGCTGGCGGTATGCCCTGCCAGTTCCGGCCAGAAAAGAAAGCCCAGCCCCAGCAACCCCAGCGCGCCGCCCATCAACACGTTACGTGCTACGCGCTGGCCAAAAAACACCCGGGCATTGAGGGCGTTCCACAACGTGGCGGTAGAAAACACCACTGCCACCAGACCGCTCGGGATCCATTGGCTGGCGGTCAGGAAGCACATGAAGTTGACGCAGAACAGGCACAGCCCCTGCGCCAGGCAGATCAAATGCCCGCGCCGGTTCATCACCTGCAACTTGCGGCTGAGCAGCAACAGCGCAAACAGCACCAGCGCCGCCAGGCCGAAGCGGTAGACGATCGACACGGGAATCGCCACGACGCCCAATTGCCATTTGAGGGCGATCCAGGTGGTGCCCCAGATCAGCACGGTGAGTAAATACAGGAAAAGGTTCATAGCGGGCTCCGTCGATTGAGGCACAGTGTCCCTTGGCAGCCGGCCGGCGCTCTTGCACATTCTTGCGCTTTTGTCGGGCGCAGGGATCACAGCCATCGCCGGCGGGAGTAGGATGCAAGGCGTCGGAGAGCACAACCATGCCAGATCTGGAATCCCTGCAAGTCTTTCAAGCCCTTAACCGCTCGCCCAACGCACGCCTGGAAGCCTGCGCCGAGCTCGGTGACGGCTTGTCTGCGGCCTTGTGGAGCAACCATCACGACTCGCAGGACTACCAGGCGCCGACCCATCACACCTTGTCCTGCTACATCGGCGGCGGCACCGGCACGTTTCGGCGCGATCAGCCTGGCACCAAGGGCGGCCCGGATAAACTCTGCATACTGCCCGCCGAGCACCAGTCGGCTTGGGTGATCAACGGTGAGATCCGCCTGGCCCACGTGTATTTCAGTCCCGAGCAATTTGCCCTCGGCTGCGTCACGTTGCTCGATCGCGAACCGCGGGAACTGCAACTGCGCGAAAGCACCTTCCTCGAAGACGCCAGCCAGGCCCAACGCTTTCACCAACTGATCGCCCTCAACTGGCAGGAGCCCGCCGAGCGCCTGCTGACCAGCAGTCTGGCCCATGAAATGCTCAGCCACACCTTGCTCAGCCAAGTCGGCGCACGCGATGGCCTGCGTTTGAAGGGCGGGTTGGCGGCGCATCAGCGGCGGCTGTTGGTGGAGTTTATCGACCACCACCTGGAAGACCCGATCAGCCTCGGGCAACTGGCCGGCCTGTGCGCGCTGTCGGAATACCATTTTGCGCGAATGTTCCGCCAAAGCTTCGGCCTGCCGCCCCACCAGTACCTGTTGGCACGTCGCCTGGCGCGTGCGCAAGCCCTGTTGCGTGGCGGCGCCCTGCCCCTTGGCGAGATTGCGTGGCGGTGTGGCTTCTCCAGCGCCAGCCACTTTACCCACCGTTTTCGCCAGGCCATGGGCGCCACGCCCGGGGAATACCGCCAGGCGTTCTGCGCCTAGACCATCAAGCCCAATGTCTTGGCCTTGGCCACCGCTTGGGTGCGTCGCTCCACGCCGAGCTTGCTGTGGATACGCCGCGCGTGAGTCTTGACGGTGTGCAGCGAGATAAACAGCCGGTCGGCGATTTCCAGGTTGGAGTTGCCTTGGGCGATCAGCTGCAGCACTTCCAGTTCGCGTTGGCTCAGCGGGTTTTCCACCACGCCACTGGGCGCCGCCGGGGTTTCCAGACCCAGCTCAATCAATAGCCCCGGCGCACGCAAACGCAGCTCGCGAATCGCCTGCTGCACCTGGCAGCGTTGCGCCAGCTCCAGCCCGGTTTGCAGGGCGCGCCGGGCCACGGCTGAGTCGCCCAACTGCCAGGCCACTTCTCCCAGCACCAGGTGCAGCTCGGTTTCCAGGCAGAGCATGCCGCGTTGTTGGGTGGTGTCGAGCAAGGCATACAGGCGCTCCATGGGCTGAACGGCCACACCCAGCTTCACCTCGGCCAGCACCAGCAAGTACTCCAGCCGTGGAATCAGTTCCAGCGTAGCCGGCGGTGCTTGCCGGGCCTGTGGCCCACGGAAGTGGCGCAGCACCCGGCGCACTGCTTCCACGGTCAGTTCGGCACGGCCCTGTTGCAACCAGAAGTGCCCACTGACCAACAGCAGCACCGCGCGGTATACCGAGTCCGGCACATGGCGTTGCTGCATCAAGCGCTCCGCTTCGCGCAGCTGGGCAAACGCCTGGGCGTAATCGCCATGGTTGGCCGCCAGCAACGCCAGGCCGAGAAACCCATAGAGCACGCGCTTGTCCTGACTGTGCAGGCACAGGCTCAAACCGCTCTCGAAACATTCACCGGCGAGCGTGTCCTGGCCTTGGCGCAACGCCAGATGCCCGCGCCGCAGGGCGATGCGCCCTACCAGTGGCCCCGCCTTGAGGCGCTGGCGCGCCAGCATCGCCTGCACATTTTCCAGCAGGCTTTGCGCCCGATACGGTGCACCGCGTTGCTCCAGCAATTGCGCATGATCCAGTTCCAGCAGCGCTTCCAGCACCAATGAACCATGGGCACGCGCCAGGCACAGCGCTTCGCGGTTCAAGGCTTGGCCCACGTCCAGCTCGCCGCGCAGCAAGGCTTGCTGGGTCAGGCCCGAAAGGCACATCAGCCGGGAAGTCCAGGCGCTGTCGGGCAACGCTTGCAAAGCCTCCAGAAAATGCTCGCGGGAGCGCTCGGCATCTCCATTGAGGTGCAACAACCAGCCCCATTGCGCCTGCCAGCGCGCCAGTAAATGCCGCTGTTTCGCCGCCGTCGGCTGTGGTGCAAACCGGGCAAGCTGGTCGATGCACACACCGGCTTGCTCAAAGCGCCCGGCGAACAACAATGCGGCCGTCACCAGCCCCACCAGTTGTGCGGAGCCAAGCATCAATTCATCGCCATGTTGCTCATGCAGACGCAGCAACAGCTGCGCATTCTGCTGACGGAACAAGTCTTCAAAACTGAAGTGTTGCAACAGGCTCACCGCCATCTCAAACGCTTCGGCCAGCAAGGCCTGTTCAAACGCGGCTTGCCAATCGCACTCGGCGGTAAACCATTGGCAGGCACGCCGATGCCAGGCGCGCTTGGCCGGCCAGGGCTCATCGCGCAGCAAGCGTGCGAGCGGCGCAAAGACCTGCAGCCAATCGGTGGTGTCTTCCCAGGGCTGGATAAAGGCGCCCAATGCCTGCAACTCCCGCAGGTAGTGGGCGCCGTCGCCAGCGCCGAACAGGTGCTCACACAGGCCCGGGTTGAAGCGCGGCAGGTGCGCCAATACCCGCCAGGCCTCAGCCAACTCGACCGGCAAGGTGCGCAGCAGTTCGTGTTGCAGGTAGTCGAGCAAGGTTTTGTCCGGGTGACCATCACCGAGCAAGGCAATGCGTACACCGGCGCACCAACCGCCGCTGAACTGCATCACGCTGTCGAAGCTTTGCCCGCCGCCGAGCAGTTGCTGGACTTGCGCCGGGCTGAAGTTCAGCTCGCTGCACACCAACAGTTCATCGTCGAGCAACAACCGCGGCCAGTTGCATGCCGGTCGCCGCCGCGCGCCCAGCCACCAGGTCAGCGCCGGGCTGGCGACACTGAGCAGGCGGTCGAGCAAAGCATCCAGCTCGGGCGCGGGCAGGCGGCAGTAATCATCCAGGAACAACCACGCCGTGGGCTGCCAGCGGCTGAGGTCAAGCAACAAGGTAGCTTCATCGACAAACGCCAGCCCCAGGTTGTGCGCCAAGCGTTGGCACAACTCATCGGGGCTCAAAGCCGCACCATTGAGTGGCAGCCAATAGACCTGGCAACCCTTGGGCGCCTGCAAGGCACACTCGGCCAGTAACGCGCTTTTGCCACTGCCACCCGGCGCGCACAGCAACTTCACCCTCACGGTTGCTGCGAGCAACGGCTCGGTCAATTGCGGGCGTAACAGGTGATGGGCGGACAGCCGTGGCATGAATCCAGGACGGTCCAGGCAGCGGGTCATGGCGGTCATTGCTGCATCCTGCGTTTTTATTGTTATGCAACCTGACGCCACCCTAGTCCTGTGGTTGGCGGTTGTTGAAGAAGTATTCAGCAGGGTGATTGAAGGGCATTAATTAAAGGCAGAATGCAGACAACTGTGGGAGCTGGCTTATGTGGGAGCTGGCTTGCCTGCGATGCAGACACCTCGGTCTGACAGGCATACCGAGGTGATGCTATCGCAGGCAAGCCAGCTCCCACACAAGCTCGCTCCCATATTTTATATCTGAGTCAGCGAACGCCCTCGGACCGCAGCGCTGCTGGCGTGTAATCCGCCGCCTTGGCCGCGAAGCCGAACACGAAACTGCGCTTTTCCTCATTCTTCATGCCGAGCGCGATGTAGCGCCCGGCAATGATGTCGTACAGGGTTTCCACGGTGTAGGCCGGCACTTGGTGGTCGTAATAGAACTGCGCATGGCCTTCAGCAACGCGCCACAGTTGGCCTCGCCCGTCGTAGTGGTCCACCAGCGCGACCTGCCAGCTGTCTTCGTCAATGTACATGTGGCGCTTGGCGTAGATGTGCCGCTCGCTCGGCTTGACCGTGCCGACCACTTCCCACACGCGGTGCAGCTCGTAGCGGGTGAGGTCCTGGTTGATGTGCCCGGCCTTGATGATGTCGTCGTACTTGAGGGTCGGCGAATCGAGCTTGTAGCTGTTGTAGGGGATGTACATCTCTTTTTTGCCGACCAGTTTCCAGTCGTAGCGGTCAGGCGCGCCGGAGAACATGTCGAAATTGTCGGTGGTGCGCAGGCCATCGGAGGCGGTGCCCGGGCCGTCATACGAGACTTGCGGTGCACGGCGCACGCGGCGTTGGCCGGCATTGTAGATCCAGGCCAGACGCGGCTCCTTCACCTGGTCGAGGGTTTCATGCACCAGCAGCACGTTGCCCGCCAGGCGTGCGGGCGCCGTGACCGATTGCTTGAAGAAGCTCAGCACGTTGGCCGCCTTGGCCTGGTCGATGTCCGGGATGGCTTGCGGCACCGCCACTTCTTCTTCGAAGCGAATCGGCGTGTAGCTGCCATTCGTTTGCGGGGTGGCCTGGGTGATGATGCGCTTGAGGTTACCGCCGTGATAACGGGTGATGTGGTTCCACAACACTTCCACGCCATTTTTCGGGATCGGGAACGCGTAGTAACGGTTGCCGGTGAAGTTTTCCAGGCCATTACCGTCGTTAATCGCGTGCACGTTCAGCGCGCTGCGCTTGATCGACTCGTAGATATCCGGCGGCAGGTTGACCGTGCGATGGGTCGGGTACACCGGGATCTTGTAGGTCTCGGGGTAACGCTTGAACATCGCCACCTGGCCGTCGGAGAGCTTGTCTTTGTACTTGTCGACCGTGGCGGCAGTGATCACGAACAGCGGTTTTTCATTGGCGAACGGGTCGGCCAGAAAGCCTTTGCTGTCCACCGCGCCAGCGTTTTTCGGGATGCCGCCGGTCCAGGCCGGGATCGAACCGTCGGCGTTGCCGGCTTTTTCGGCGCCGACCGGCGTCAGGGTGGTGCCGAGCTTGGCGGCCTCTTCGGGCGAGACGGCGGCCATGACGTGGGCGGCCAGTACACTCAGGGCCATCACTGCAAATAGCTTACGCATAGGTTGTTGTCCTTCCTTAAACCAAGTCAGAAGTTCACGCCGAAGCTGAGGGCGATAAAGTCGCGGTCGGTGAGGGTGTTGTAGTCACCGCCGAAAAAGTCGGTGTAGCTCAGGCTCGCGGTGTAGGTGTTGCGGTAGTCCGCATCCACGCCGACGCTGATCGCCTTGGCGCCTTCGTTGAAAATGCCGTTGGGGCCGTAGCCGCTGACGTCATGGGACCAGGACAGGTTGGGCTTGAGGTTCACCCCGGCGAACACGTTGTTGTAGTCGAGGATCGCGCGGGCGCGGTAACCCCAGGAGTTCGCGGTGACGAAGCCGTCGGTGTCGCCGCCGAAACCATAGGCGCCATACACCGAATCGCGGCCATAACGCAGTTTGGTCTTGGCTTCCAGCCCGCCGACGTGCACATAGGCCGCCTCGCCCACCAGCGTCAGGCGTTCGGCACCCAGCACCTGGTCGAAGAATTGGGTCATGGTGCTCTGGATCTGGGTGATTTCCTTGCGGCGGTAACCTGAGTTGTCCGAGCCGAACGAACTGCGGATCGGCGAGGCGGTTTGGCCGGCAATCGGGTTGACCAGCGCCAGGGTCAGGTCGGTGGTGTTGAGTTGCACCGGCGCATTCGGCCGATAGCTGATTTCGCCGGTCCAGGCCGTGCCGGTGGGCAAGGTGGTGGAGAAACTCGCGCCGTACAGGCGGATGTCTTCCGGGTAATCGAGGTAATACTGGCCACGCCCGAGCATGGTGCTCTGGGCCAGGCCCGAACCACTGCCGGGCGCGATGGCGTTGGCAGTGCTGACGATGCGGCCGATGGTGGCCAGGTTGGTGTTGGCGGTAATCGTGCCCACCGTTGGCGTGCGGCTGTGGTAGTTCATGAAGTAGAGGCCGTACTCGGTGTCATCGCCCAGCCAGCGCAAGGCCGCACCGAACTGGCCGCCATCGCGCGCTTCGCGGTCGTTGGCGCGCTGCACCACCACGCCTTCGCGCGTCACCTGAAAGCCCTGGCCAAATGCTGCGGCCACCGGTTGCAACGGCGCAATCGCCGGGCTGCCGACCGTGTAGTTGCCATTGCAGCCGTGAGCCACTACATCGTTACCGAAGAAGGTGCCGCAGTTATCCACCACGGTGTTTTCCCAGTTGAGCTGGTAGAAGCCTTCCACCGACAGCTGGTTAGTCAGGCTTTGGGACGCGAACAGCATGTTGACCGGGATCAGGCCTTCCTTGATCTCGGCGCCTGGGCGGCGGAACGCCGAGACGTCGATGGGGTTGATGCTGTTGATCGAGTTACCGATAAACGTACTTTCACCCCAGCTCACCACCTGTTTGCCGACCCGCACGGCGCCCGGCAAATCGCCGATGGAATAGTTGTGATACACAAAAGCATCCAGCAGCTCGTAGCCGGACGAGCGCGCGCCTTCGTCGCGGTGGTTGTTGCTGATTTGCTTGAACTCGCGGTTTTCGTCCTGCAGTTCGAAGTCATACCAGTACTTGCCGCGCACAAAGATGCCGCTGTCGCCGTACTTAAGCTCCAGGTCGTGAATGCCCTTGAAGATCTTGGAGAAGGTCTCACCCTTCTTGAAGTTCAGCCGCCCGTCATCACCGGTGGACGCCTGCCCCGTGCCGCCGTTGGGAATGCCCACCAGCTTCTTGTCAGCATCGCGCATGCCCCAACTGGCGCCGACCGACAGCGAGGAATCGAATTGCCCTTCGATCTCGCCGATGTTGAATGAAACAGCCTGCGCCTGGGCGCAGAAACCCAGCGCAACCGCCGTGGCCAGCGCCTGTGGCGTGAAGATGGCGCGCATTGTTGTTTTTGTCATGCGTCTTCCCCGGTGAGTGACAGAAGGCCCCACCCTACTGCCGCCCCTCGGGAGCGATAAGCGCACCAAAGGGGTATTCGTGGTGTCGCTCGAAAGGATGAACAGGCGCTCTGGCCGCGGTTTGGGCGCCACCATGGATTAGGCAGATGGCGGATTATCAGGAGGATGGATAGCGCACCGGCGATCATTACTGAAATTGCAACAGTCCTTGTCCTGAACTGCTATTACTCATTTTGTTACAACCGACTATTCTTAACGCACTTTCAGGGCAGATGGCCCGCTTGGGTAAATCCAGGAAAAGTCTGATTCCAATAGATTGGCCTAATGTTTCAATCTATTACCGCTGTTCACTGACGTTGATTTGTCGCTCCTTGATCCAACGTCTTACTTCGGCCGCTGCGTTTGCAGCGGCCTTTTTTATACCCAAAATAAAACGGGGCGCCTTTAGCGCCCCGTATTATTCAACTGTGTTCAAGCAACGATCAGAGGCTGAACTTCTGCAAATTGGCCATCATCTCTTTCAACGCTTCGATGTTGTCCTTGGGGTGCGCAGCGCCTTCGAAGTCGCAGATCTGCGCCCAGTGCGCCGCCACATCGTCGGGTGAGAACCCGGCCTCAGGGTCAAACCCCACGCCCAGGCTGCGCTCCCAGCGGGTTTTGCCGATCCAGCCGCCGCCGACTTCAAACAAGCCCGAGGTGTCCTGGCACGCCTCGCTGCCCAGGTACACCACCAACGGGCTGACCAGTTCCGGCTTGAGGCGTTCGAACACCTGCGGCGGGATCAGGCCTTCGGTCATGCGCGTGCCGCCGGTGGGGGCGATGGCATTGACCAGGATGTTGTTCTTGCGCCCTTCCAGCGCCAGGGTGCGGGTCAAACCGTAGAGGCCCAGCTTGGCCATGCCGTAGTTGGACTGGCCGAAGTTGCCATAGATGCCCGAGGTGGACGCGGTAAAGATCACGCGGCCATAACCCTGCTCGCGCATGTGCGGCCAGGCGGCGCGGGTAACTTTGTAGGCACCTTCGACATGCACGCGGTACACCAGGTCCCAGTCACTGTCGTCCATTTTGTGGAAGGTCTTGTCGCGCAGGATGCCGGCGTTGTTGACCACCACGTCGACACGGCCGAACACGTCGAGAGCGTGCTGGACGATCTTGTCCCCCTCGGTTACGGAGTCATGGTTGGCCTCGGCAGTACCGCCCGCCTCGCGAATCTCCGCCACTACACGGTCGGCGGCCGAGGCATTCGCGCCTTCGCCCTGGGTCGAGCCGCCGAGGTCGTTGACCAGCACTTTGGCCCCGTGCCTGGCAAACAGCAGCGCATGGGCACGGCCCAGCCCGCCGCCGGCACCGGTGACGATCACGACCTTATCCTGGAACTGCACTGACTCACTCATACCGAACTCCGTTGGCGACATTGGCAATGGGTTGAGTGTCACGCACGCAGCCTTTGGTCACAATAAACACGGCCGAGGCTGAATGGTGCTCAATAAGACAGCGCGATGATCAACCGGCTGTTGTGGCGAGGGAGCTTGCTCCCGCTGGGCTGCGCAGCAGCCCGGGATTGGCCTCAGGAGTAGGCCACTCGCGGCGCCGGCTGAGCGATGCGTTCACGAAACGCCAAATAATGCTTGAGCACCAGCACCGGCGCTTCGATCTGCGGGTAGTGGCCGATATTGGTCAGTAATACCGAGTCGGCATTGGGCACCAACTGGCGATAACGCTCCACCATATGCGCACCGGAAATGGGATCGACTTCTCCATCGATTACCCGCAGCGGCACTTCATTGCGTTGCATCGCCACCACCCAGCGTTCACGCAGACGGCGGCGCTGGGGAATGTAGGCAATCAACTTATGCAGGATACGCGGGCCGTCATTGCAGTTGATCAAGCTCCAGAAGTCATCCAGTGCACTTTCACTGGGCCGCGTGTTCGGGCCGAAAATCTGGCTGAAACTGTTCGACAAAGCGTTGCGCCCAAAGGCACGGCCGATCATCCAGCCGAGTGGGCTGAGCAAGAGTTTCTGCACCAATGCCGGGCGATGGGTCTCGGGAAACAGCCCACCATTGAGGAACACGCAGCTGGCCATCAGGAAGCGGCCGTCGTAATGGCGCGCCAGTAATTCCTGGGCCACGCTGTCGCCATAGTCATGGGCCAACACATGCACCGGCCGCTCCACACGCAGGTGTTCGAGCAGCGCCTGTTGCAGGTCGGCCTGCTCCAGCAGGCAGTAATCGTGGTTCAGCGGCTTGGCCGAATCGCCAAACCCGAGCATGTCGCAGGCGATCACCAAGTTACGCTGGGCCAGGGGCTGCCACAGGTAGTGCCAGTCCCAACTGGCGGTGGGAAAGCCATGAATCAATAGCAACGGCTCGCCCTGCCCCGCTACCCAGTAACGGATCATGTGGCCACGAAAGAGAAATTCCTGGCCACGTTTGCGCCAGGCTCTGAGCGGTATCTCGGCGAGTGGCATCAGCTTTTATACCCGGGATCTTGCAGGTCCAATTTACGCAACAGCGCCGGCCACGCCAGTGCACCACCCATACCTTGCGCGCTCTTTGTGACAACCGCCACCATCGCCTTGGCACCCGCCAGAATCTGCGGCTCAATGGCAATTAATTCGGCGCCGCCGTTTTGCGCCAGCACCTGGATGTCGCAAGCGCGCTGGAAGGTGAACATCATTAAAAACGTGTCGGCGATCGAACCAGCGCAGGTCAACAGACCGTGGTTGTGCAGCATGAGGAAATTGTTGTCGCCCAGGTCCGCCTGTAAGCGGGCTTTTTCTTCAGGGTTGAGCGCCACGCCTTCATAGGCGTGATAGGCCAGGCTGGACAACACAAAGGTGGATTGCTGGCTGATCGGCAGCACGCCCTGCTTCTGCGCCGACACCGCAACCCCCGCGGCGGTGTGGGTGTGCAGCACGCAGACCACGTCGTGGCGCACTTCATGGATGGCACTGTGGATGGTGTAGCCGGCGGGGTTGATCTCGTAAGGGCTGTCCATCAGCTTGTTGCCGGCCTGATCAACCTTGACCAGGCTCGACGCCGTAATTTCATGAAACATCAACCCATAGGGGTTGATCAGGAAATCATCGGTACCCGGCACCTTGGCGGAAATATGCGTGAAGATCAGGTCATCCCAGCCATGCAGCGCCACCAGGCGATAGCAGGCCGCGAGGTCGACGCGGGTCTGCCATTCGGCAGCGCTGACCTGGTCTTTGACATTCTGTGGCGATAGAACAGGGGCTAGGCTCACGGCAACAACCTCCTTGGTTCGCGTTCTTATTATTTTTCTGGATGAGGAGCCAGTCTAGTCAGGCGCGATGACGCAAGGAGTTGCCTTGGCAGCCAGCTTGATGACTGAGCGAGTCAGTCATGAGAATAGTACAAACGGTGTCAGAGAAGTGCCGCCAATAAAGGCACGGCGAACAGGTTGAGCAAGCCCGTCAGCACGAGCCAGAACACCGGCATCAGCTTGCGCTGGGGCATTGCCTTTATCTGGCGTGGCGGGCCTTGCTGCGTGAATTCCCGGTCAAGCGCGCAGTGCCGTGACCAATTCGGCCAGCCAAGGCTCGGCGTCGGCTTCCGGGGTCACGCTTTCGCTGGCGTCCAGGCGCAGCATCGGCAGCACTTCGCGTACGCCCAGTTCGGCGAACAGTTCGCGCATTTGCTCGCCGCCACCGCAGAACGTGTCGCCATAGCTGGCGTCGCCCAGGCCGATCACCGCACCGGGCAGGCCGCGCCAGGCGGCTGGCAGTTGGTCACGAATGTTCGAATACAGCGGTTGCAGGTTGTCGGGAAGTTCACCCATGCCGGTGGTCGATGTGACCGCCAGGAATGCCTCGGGGGCAAAGGCTTGCACGTCGGCCAAGGTGGCGCGTGGGTTGTGCCAGGCTTCAAAACCGGCGGCGTTGAGGATACCGGCGGCGTGGCGGGCGACTTCTTCAGCTGTGCCGTAGACCGAGCCGGAAAGGATGGCGACTTTCATCAATCTGATCCTGTAGTTGAGCGAAAGCGTGGGATATTAGCAGCTGACACAAATATTTCAGTGCACACCGTGCAACATTCAAAAGTTGCCATAGAATTCAGGCTTTAAAAACATGCGATGGATTGCTCAATGATCAACGCCAACCTGATGCAACTGGTGATCAACGCTTCTAACGACGGTATCGTCGTCGCCGAACGTGAAGGCCAGGACAAGCCGCTGATCTACGTGAACCCGGCGTTCGAGCGTTTGACCGGTTACACCCTGGACGACATCCTGTATCAGGATTGCCGCTTCCTGCAGGCGGGTGACCGTGACCAACCGGCGCTGATGGCCATTCGTGAAGCCCTCGACAGCGGTGGCGCCTGCCGGGAGATACTGCGCAATTACCGCAAGGACGGCACGCACTTCTGGAATGAGCTGTCGCTTTCCACGGTTTACAACAAGGCCGACAAGCAAACGTATTTTGTCGGTGTGCAAAAAGACGTTACGGTTCAGGTGAAAGCGCAGCAACGCATCGCTCAGTTGGAAGCCCAAGTGGCCGAGCTTAAAGATGAGCTGGCGGCACTCAAGGCGACGAGCGGAATTAACAAAGTGTAAAAAATGCGGTCTTTAGAGCGATAATGGCTTTTTAATGCCTCACCCTTGAGCTACATCAATGCAACGCGACGCGCTATTGACGCAGGACGAGCTGGATTTTATCCAGGACATGCAGCACAACCCGCAACTCAACCTGCGGGATGCCTGGTCGAGCCTGACCGTTAATGGCGGTGCGCAGATTCGCGATTTGCTCACGCGCCTGGCCGCTCACGACCACGTCACCATCCAGGCACAGTTCGACAACCAGCAACTGACCTTCCCGCTGCATTTGGTGGAAGACGAGTTTCATGCGGTGCATCTGCGCTTGGGCGTGCCGAGCATTTTTGAAGATGGGCCGATGATCCGTCCATGGCGCCTGGCGCTTGAAGCCCCCGTAGCGATGGAAAACGTCCGGGGCAACCCTGCCGCGCTATGGGTGCATGAGGTGTCATTCAAGGGCGTACTGGTGGAAATTCGCGGACGGGTCAAACCGCCGAAAACCTTTTCCCTGTGGTTCAGCCCGTCCGGTTACGAGCGTATTGCCTTGCGCGGCACGCTGGAACGGGAAACCGCGCGGGGTCTGTTCGCTTATCGCCTGAGCCAGAGTGACGCGAATGAGATCGAACGGTTACGCCAGTTCATCCTGCATCAGCACCGGTTGGTCCATCCGCACGTACACGCCTGAAATCAACTATCCAACTGGCCTGCAAGAAACTGCTGCAAACGGCTCTGCATCTGGCGCCCTTCGCTGCCCAGGCAGCCGATAGACGAACCGGCCAGATCACCCTCGGCCAGGTCCGCAGCGGCACCGGCCAGGAACAGTGGGCAATCCAGGGTCAACGCCAGACGGTTCAGGCGCGCTGCCAGATCATGGTTATGCGAATGGTTGGAGAAAATCACCAGCGCCTTGGGCCGGATCTTTTCACACACCAATGTCAGTTCATCAAAGGGCTGGCCCATGCCCAGCACTTTCACCGGCGTGTCTTCGTGACTGAGCATCAGCGCCGCTACCAGCAGTTCCAATTTACGGCATTCGCCAGGCATGGCCGCCAGCAACACCCGCGGCGCGAGTGGGGCACTGGCAAGCTGCAAGCGCTCAAAGGTACGCATGCGCAGGAAGGTGTCGTAAAAAAGCCATTCACTGGCCTGGCCAAAATGCCCCTGGTGGCGCATCAGATCGCTCCAGAGGGGCATCAGGATGTCCTGGAACGCAACGTTCAGCGGGTAAGTCGCGAAAACCTGACCGTACAGGCTTTCCAATTGGCGATCGTCAAAGGCTTTGACCGCCTGCAGCAACCGCAGCCGCCACTGTGACCACTCACTCTCGTCGACCTTATCGCCCTCGGCACGAATGGTCTCAGCCTGCTGATCGTCACGGGCGAGGATCTTACCGACCTTGCTCACGGCCACGCCGCGTTCAATCCAGTCGAGAATACGATTGACGGTCACAATATCGGCGCTGGAGTAGAGCCGATGCCCGCTTTCGGTGCGCGTTGGCTGGATCAGGCCATACCGCCGCTCCCAGGCTCGCAGTGTGACCGGGTTCACACCTGTCAGTCTTGACACTTCACGGATCGGAAACAGCTCATCTGAGACGGTTGATTCCAGTTGCGAAATGCTATCAATGGGCACATTAATCACGGGCATTTTGAGCCAAAAAGCCAACGTTATTTGGGGTCCCATTTAACGCCTTTCTACCTGTCCTTTTCAAGGCCGTTACTTTTCGGACCACTGCCGCTGGCGTATTTCTTCAAAACAGGAATAATCCTTGCCTGCTTTTTGGTGATGGTCTTACCCGACCGCCACCTTAGTGCGCCACCTACCCGGCTTGGCGCACCTGATTACTTGGAGATACACAATGTCTACCTCTCCCGTCACCTTGATGGTTGCGCGCCGCGTGGCCAAAGGGCGCTATGAAGAATTGATGGCCTGGCTGCGCGAAGGCGAGCAATTGGCCACTGACTTCCCCGGCTACCTGGGTTCCGGCGTGCTTGCGCCGCCGCCCAATGATGATGAGTTTCAGATCATCTTCCGCTTCGCCGATGAAAAAACCCTGCATGCCTGGGAGTTCTCCGCCTCGCGCAGCGCCTGGCTAAGCCGTGGCAGCGAACTGTTTGCCGACCCGTCCGAGCATCGCGTCAGTGGCATCGATGGCTGGTTCGGTGCCGTGGGTGCACGACCACCGCGCTGGAAACAGGCGGTGGCGATCTGGCTGGCATTTTTCCCGGTGTCGCTGCTGTTCAACTTCGGCCTGGGGCCGCTGCTCAGCGAGTTGGACATGTTCCCGCGTGTGCTGGTCAGTACCCTGGCACTCACGCCGCTGATGGTTTACTTCTTTATTCCTCTATCGACCCATCTG
Organism: Pseudomonas sp. B19125; assembly: GCF_044218855.1. Taxonomy (NCBI): domain Bacteria; kingdom Pseudomonadati; phylum Pseudomonadota; class Gammaproteobacteria; order Pseudomonadales; family Pseudomonadaceae; genus Pseudomonas; species Pseudomonas sp. B19125. The sequence goes on along the minus strand of NZ_CP162589.1, from coordinate 1,515,319 downwards.
CTCGCGAGCTGGTTGCATCCAACACCAACGCCCAAGGCTACCCAAGCCGCTGCTTGAGTACAGGCGTGGCCGGTCGCTGGTATAGTTTCAACCTGCCAGCGACTCGAGCCTCCCATGACGGTAACCAACGCCCCGATCCTGATCACCGGTGCCGGCCAGCGTGTCGGCCTTTATTGTGCCGAGCGCCTGCTCGACGAAGGCCACGCGGTGATTTTCAGCTACCGCAGCGAACGCCCAGGCGTTGAGGCCTTGCGCGCGCGTGGCGCGCTCGGCGTGTTTGCCGACTTCTCCACTGAGGCCGGGATTCTGGCCTTTATCGCCGAACTGAAAACCCATACCGACAGCCTGCGTGCGATCATTCACAACGCGTCGGCGTGGGTTGCCGAAACACCTGGCGACGAAAGCCGCGCCTTTACCGACATGTTCAGCGTGCACATGCTTGCGCCGTATCTGATCAACCTGCATTGTTCACCTTTGCTGCAACGCTCGACACCCGCCGATATCGTGCACATCAGCGATGACGTGGTGCGCAAGGGCAGCCGCCAGCACATCGCCTACTGCGCCACAAAAGCCGGTCTCGACAGCCTTACACTTTCGTTCGCTGCGCAGTTTGCGCCGCTGATCAAGGTCAACGGCATCGCGCCGGCGATGGTGATGTTCAACGCGGGCGATGATGCGGCGTACCGCGCCAAGGTGCTGGCCAAGTCAGCGCTGGGCATCGAGCCTGGGCCTGCGGTGATCTACCAGAGTGTGCGTTACCTGCTGGACAACCCGTATGTCACCGGAACCACCCTGACCGTCAACGGCGGGCGGCATATCAAGTAAGCCGTTTGTGAGGATGTTGTATGACCTTGTCCCTGCCCCAACACTACCGCGAGATCCTCAAAGGCCTGGGCGAAGACCCGGAGCGCGAAGGCTTGCTCGACACCCCCAAGCGCGCCGCCAAGGCCATGCAGTACCTGTGTCATGGCTATGAGCAGGACCTGGAAACCATCGTCAACGGCGCATTGTTCGCCTCCGATAACGACGAGATGGTGATCCTCAAGGACATCGAGTTGTATTCGCTGTGCGAACACCATTTGCTGCCCTTTATCGGCAAGGCCCATGTGGCCTATATACCGACCGGCAAGGTGCTGGGCCTGTCGAAGCTGGCGCGCATTGTCGACATGTACGCGCGGCGCCTGCAGATCCAGGAAAACCTCACGCGGCAGATCGCCGACGCTATCCAGCAGGTCACCCAAGCCGCAGGCGTGGCGGTGGTAATTGAAGCCAAGCACATGTGCATGATGATGCGCGGCGTGGAAAAACAGAATTCAACCATGAACACCTCAGTGATGCTCGGCGCGTTCCGCGAGTCGAACACCACGCGTATGGAGTTCCTGCAACTGATCGGACGGAGCAAGTAGCAATGCCACAACTTCAACCAGGCATGGCGCGCATCCGGGTCAAGGACCTGTGCCTGCGCACCTTTATTGGCATCAATGAAGATGAGATCAACAACAAGCAGGACGTGCTGATCAACCTGACTATCCTGTATGCCGCCCAGGAAGCCGTGCGCGACAATGACATCGACCACGCGCTGAATTACCGCACCATTACCAAGGCGATTATTGCCCACGTCGAAGGTAATCGCTTTGCGCTGCTCGAACGCCTGACGCAAGAGTTGCTGGACCTGGTGATGAGCAATGAGTCCGTGCTGTACGCCGAAGTCGAAGTGGACAAGCCCCATGCGCTGCGCTTTGCCGAGTCGGTGTCGATAACCCTCGCAGCCAGCCGCTGATAGTTAAGTGAGCCTTATGAACGATCAACAACGCCTCGAACTCGAAGCCGCCGCCTTCCGCCGGTTGGTGGCCCACCTGGACAGCCGCAAGGATGTGCAGAACATCGACCTGATGAACCTCTCGGGCTTTTGCCGCAACTGCTTATCCAAGTGGTACAAGGCCGAGGCCGACGAGCGCCACATCGAGCTGAGCCTCGATGATGCCCGCGAAGTGGTGTACGGCATGCCGTATGCCGAGTGGAAAGCCCAATACCAGCAAGAAGCCAGCGCCGACCAACAGGCGGCGTTCGCCAAAGGAAAACCCCATGACTGATCTGAACACCCTGCGCGCCAGCCTCAACAGCGGCGAACACGTTTTTGCCGACACCCTGGCTTTTGTAGCTGCCGGTTACGACTACCAGCCGCAGGCTTTTACCAATGGCGGCGTAGAAAATGCTGCTGGTCAGAACGAAGGTTCATGCAAGACCTTGGGCTTGGCGCTGCTGGAAGGCTTGAGCGACCAGGAAGCGCTGCTGGCGTTTGGTGAGCATTACCGTTCGGTGGTGGCAACGCCGGAGGGCAGTGATCACGGCAATATCCGCGCGTTGATTGCGCATGGTTTGGCCGGTGTGAAGTTCACCGCACCACCCCTGACCCGCCGCTGATTCAATCTGATAACCCGGTTTAAGGTGGGAGCTGGCTTGCCTGCGATAGCGGTGTGTCAGCCACCACCGCTATCGCAGGCAAGCCAGCTCCCACATTGAATCGGGTTGGCACATCAGCACTGTGGTGCGGCTTGAATCGTGCGCATAAAAAAACCGGCCTCTCAGCCGGTTTTTTCATTTCAACGGGTTTAGAACGCAGCGTCCTTCAAACCGTCGAGGTAACGCTCAGCGTCCAAGGCCGCCATGCAACCGGCGCCGGCCGAGGTGATGGCCTGGCGGTACACGTGGTCAGCCACGTCACCGGCGGCAAAGATGCCTTCGATGTTGGTCGCAGTGGCGTTGCCTTCACGGCCGCCTTGCACAACCAGGTAGCCATCTTTGGCTTCAAGCACGCCTTCGAACAGCGAGGTGTTCGGGGTGTGGCCGATGGCGATGAACACGCCGTCGACTTTCAGCTCGTCGAAGCTGCCGTCGTTGTTTTTCAGGCGAGCACCGGTCACGCCCATGTTGTCGCCCAGAACTTCATCCAGGGTGGCGTTGAGCTTGAGGATGATCTTGCCTTCAGCCACACGGGCGTGCAGTTTGTCGATCAGGATCTTCTCGGCGCGGAAGGTCTCGCGGCGGTGAACCAGGGTCACGGTGCTGGCAATGTTGGCCAGGTACAGCGCTTCTTCCACGGCGGTGTTGCCGCCACCGACCACAGCGACCGGCTTGTTGCGGTAGAAGAAACCGTCGCAGGTCGCGCAGGCGGAGACGCCTTTGCCCATGAACGCTTCTTCCGATGGCAGGCCCAGGTAACGGGCGCTGGCACCGGTAGCGATGATCAGCGCGTCACAGGTATAGACACCGCTGTCGCCGGTCAGGCTGTAAGGCTTTTTCGAGAAGTCGACTTGGTTGATGTGGTCGAACACGATCTCGGTTTCAAAGCGCTCGGCGTGCTCTTTCATACGCTCCATCAGCACCGGGCCGGTCAGGCCGTGGACGTCGCCCGGCCAGTTGTCGACTTCCGTGGTGGTGGTCAACTGACCGCCTGCCTGCATGCCGGTAATCAGCAGCGGCTTGAGGTTGGCCCGGGCAGCGTAGACGGCAGCGCTGTAACCGGCAGGGCCGGAACCGAGAATAATCACTCGCGAATGACGGGTATCAGACATGACTCACTCCTATCGACCGCCCGGACCACAAGGCAGCTGGAATAAAAAAGGACCGCGAAGCACTTGGGGAAGGCTTGAACTCGCAGGCCCTGAAAATAATGGGTGCAGCGTATAGAGGGGGGCAAGATTAAGGAAATACGGAATAACAATCCAGCTCATAGGTGGTCTCTATGCAGTCGCCGCGATTAATCGACACCCTTGTTGCCTAGATGTTACCGCTGATGTCGCCGCTTTCGCCGAAGAAGCAAAGCCGGTAAGGTCGGCGCGTTCGTCTTCTTGCTCGGAGTTCTCCATGCCTGCCCCTGCTCTTTCTGGCCCGCAATACCTGCGTGAAGGCCTCAAACTGGTGTTGAGCCCTGGCCTGCGCCTGTTTGTGCTGCTGCCGTTGGCGATCAACCTGGTGCTGTTCGTCGGCTTGATCTATTTCGCCGGCCATCAGTTCAGCCTGTGGGTCGACACCTTGATGCCGACGCTGCCTGGCTGGCTGAGTTTCCTCAGCTACATCCTGTGGCCCTTGTTTGTGGTGCTGGTGGTGTTGATGGTGTTTTTCACCTTCACCATGCTCGCCAATATCATTGCTGCGCCGTTTAACGGTTTTCTCTCGGAGAAAGTGGAGGTGGTGGTGCGCGGCACCGATGACTTCCCGGCCTTCAGCTGGGGCGAGTTGATGGCCATGGTCCCGCGCACCCTGGCGCGGGAAATGCGCAAACTGGGTTACTTCCTGCCACGGGCCATCGGCCTGTTTATCCTGTCGTTCATTCCGGTGGTCAACCTGATCGCCGCGCCGCTGTGGCTGCTGTTCGGTGTGTGGATGATGGCGATCCAGTACATCGACTACCCGGCGGATAACCACAAGCTGGGCTGGAACGAAATGCTCGCCTGGCTGCGTCAGAAGCGTTGGCAGAGCATGAGCTTTGGCGGCATTGTTTATCTGGTGCTGCTGGTGCCGGTGGTCAACCTGCTGATGATGCCGGCGGCCGTGGCCGGGGCTACGCTGTTCTGGGTGCGTGAGCAAGGGGCAGAGGCGATGGCGCGGCAGGCGATAGCCAAGTCATAAATCCATCATCCTAGAGTCACAATGACGACATGGCCCACGGTGACACTGTGGGTCATGACGACAGCCTCGCTCCACATCACCCTGATTACCGAAACCTTCCCGCCGGAGATCAATGGGGTGGCCAATACTCTTGGCCGCCTGTGCGAGGGTTTGCGCGCGCGCGGCCATCAGGTCGAGTTGGTGCGCCCCCGCCAGGGCACCGATCAAAGCCGGCCCAGCGACGATGGGTTGCTGCTGTGTCGCGGCTGGCCACTGCCGGGGTACCCGGGGCTGCAATGGGGCCAGTCGTCGATGCACAAGTTGCTGCGGCGCTGGACACGCCAGCGCCCGGACGTGCTGTACATCGCCACTGAGGGGCCGCTGGGGCTGTCGGCGCTACGTGCGGCGCGGCGCCTGGGGATCAGCGTGGTCAGCGGGTTTCACACCAACTTCCAGCAGTACTCCAATCAATATGGCTTGAGCCTGCTCAGCCGCATGGTGACCCATTACTTGCGCTGGTTTCACAACCGCTCGACCCTGACCCTGGTGCCCAGCGCGAGCCAGCGCCTGGAGTTGGAACGTCGCCACTTCGAGCGCCTGGGCATGTTGTCACGCGGCGTCGACAGCCAGTTGTTCCACCCCGCCAAACGCGATAACGCGTTGCGTGAAAGCTGGGCGCTGAATAACGATCAAATCGCCGTACTGCATGTAGGCCGACTGGCACAGGAAAAAAACCTGGGGCTGCTCAAGCGCTGCTTTGAAACCTTGCAGGACACCTACCCACTGCGCCAGATGAAACTGATCATCGTCGGCGACGGCCCGCAACGGGCGACGCTGGAAAAGGAACTGCCCGAGGCAGTGTTCTGCGGCACCTTGCGCGGCGAAGAACTGGCACGGCATTACGCGTCCGGCGATGTGTTCCTGTTCCCCAGCCTGACCGAAACTTTCGGCAATGTGGTGCTGGAAGCCATGGCCTCCGGCCTGGGTGTGGTGGCTTACGACCAGGCGGCCGCCACCCAGCATATTCGCCATGGCTACAATGGCGTGCTGGCGATGCCAGGGGATGAGGGCGCGTTTTGTGACGCTGCCAATTGGCTGCTGGAAGATGCGGAGAGTTTGCGCCGCATGCGCTTGAATGCTCGTCAGCATGCGAGCCGCCAGGGCTGGCCGGCGATTATCGAACAGTTTGAGCGCCAATTGCGCGGGGTGTGCGGCGAGCGGACAGTGATTGCAGGGCAGTCGCGGTTGATCTGATGCCTGTGTTGGCCGTTAGATCGCTATCGCGGGCAAGCCCGGCTCCCACATTGGAACGCATTTTCCTGTGGGAGCCGGGCTTGCCCGCGATGGCGTCGGAGCAGACGCTACACCAGGCTGGTTAACGCCTCACGACTGAACGGCAGAATGTCGCCCTCACGACCTTCGCGCACCTTCACGGCCCAATCCGGGTCCACCAGCAGGGCACGGCCCACCGCGACCAGATCAAACTCGTCGTTGTTCAGACGTTCCAGCAGCTTTTCCAGGCTGGCCGGTTGGGCGACCTTGTCGGTGTTGACCATGAACTGCAGGAACTCGCCGTCCAGACCCACACTACCGACAGTGATGGTCGGCTTGCCGGTGAGCTGGCGGGTCCAGCCGGCCAGGTTGAGGTCGGAGCCTTCGAATTCCGGTTCCCAGAACCGACGCGTGGAGCAGTGGAAAATGTCCACACCGGCGTCGGATAACGGCTTAAGAAACTCACCCAGCGCCTCGGGGGTTTGCACCAGGCGTGCGGTGTAGTCCTGCTGCTTCCATTGAGAGAAGCGCAAGATGATCGGGAAGTCCGGGCCGACGGCGGCGCGGGTGGCCTGGATCAATTCAATGGCAAAACGCGAACGGTTGGCCAGGCTGCCGCCGTATTCGTCAGTGCGCTGGTTGCTGCCCTCCCAGAAGAACTGATCGACCAGATAGCCGTGGGCGCCGTGGATCTCCACGCCATCCATGCCGATGCGCTGGGCATCCTTGGCGGCCTGGGCGAAGGCGTTGATCACGTCCTTGATGTCTTGTTGGGTCATGCCATGGACGACGACGTTGCCGTCCTTGAGTTTCTCCATCGGGCCGTAGGCCGGCACGCTGGCGTCAGGCTCGGTGCCGATACGGCGCACGCTGCCCACGTGCCACAGCTGCGGGACGATCTTGCCGCCTTCGGCGTGTACCGCGTCCACCACCTTCTTCCAGCCGGCCAACGCGGCCTCACCATAAAAGTGCGGGACGTTCGGGTAGCCATTGGAGGCCTGATGGCCGACCACCGTGCCTTCGGTGATGATCAGGCCCACGCCCGCAGCGGCGCGGCGGCGGTAGTACTCGATGACTTTGGAATTGGGTACGCCACCCGGCGAGAACGAACGCGTCATCGGCGCCATGACAACACGGGTGGACAGTTGCAGTGCACCGAGCTGGAAAGGTTTGAACAAAGCCTGGACGGGCATGGGAGCACTCCACATAAGAGGGATTTATGATGTGGATAATATGGGCCGTGCCGCGTGCTGGGTAGCACTATTGATCTGGGTGATTAAGGGGTAAAAGTGATGAGGGTTTAGGGCTGCTGCGCAGCCCAGCGGGAGCAAGCTCCCTCGCCACAGTGCAGGAACGATTCAGCTCAAGGCTTTTTCGATGGCCTGTACGATCGTCGGATCATCCGGCGCCGTGCGCGGCGAGAATCGCGCCAGTACTCGCCCATCCTTGCCGAGCAGGAACTTCTCGAAATTCCAGGTGATATCCCCAGGAAACTCAGCGCCCTCGCCCGCCAACAAGCGATACAGCTGATGGCGATCGTGACCATTGACGTCAAGCTTGCTGCCCAACGGAAAGGTCACGCCGTAGTTCAGGCTGCAGAACGCCTGGATTTCTTCCTCGGAGCCCGGTTCCTGGCCTGCAAACTGGTTGCACGGCAGGCCGAGCACGGTAAATCCCTGGCCCTTATACTGCTGGTAAAGGTTTTCCAGGGCGGCGTATTGCGGGGTCAAACCACATTTGGAGGCCACGTTGACCACCAGCACCACTTGCCCCTTGAAAGGCGCCAGCGGCAGCTCTTGTCCGTCCAAAGCTTTGAGTTTCAGGTCGTGGAAAGCACTCATGACGAACTCCAGATATCCCATGTTCTTCGCGTTGCGGCTGTTCGAGATTACAGACCACAAGCCTGCAATCATAGACGCCGATTGAAAAACTCGCCCGCCGGTTACTGCGCGGTCGGCCAGGGCAAAATCGGAATCGCGGTGACCGCATTCTGCGGGCTGCCTTCGATCAGACGGTCGCTGTAGACCAGGTACACCAAGGTATTGCGCTTCTTGTCGAGGAAGCGCACCACCTGCATGGTCTTGAACACCAGCGAGGTGCGCTCCTTGAACACTTCGTCGCCATCCTTGAGCTCGCCCTTGAAGTGAATCGGGCCAACCTGACGGCAGGCAATCGACGCTTCAGCGCGGTCTTCGGCCAGGCCCAGGCCGCCTTTGACGCCGCCGGTCTTGGCACGCGACAGGTAGCAGGTCACGCCGTCGACCTTCGGGTCATCAAACGCCTCGACCACAATACGGTCGTTGGGGCCGACAAACTTGAACACCGTCGACACCTGGCCGATTTCTTCGGCCGAGGCCAGCAACGGCATGGCCAGCAGCAGGCCGAGTAATCCTTTCATGACACGCATCGTGTATTTCCTTTATTCAGACCAGGATCAGGTTATCGCGGTGAACCAGTTCCGGTTCGGCCATGTAACCCAAGAGTCCGACAATCGCGTCGGACGATTGTCCAATAATCTTCTGTGCTTCAAGGGCGCTGTAGTTGGCCAGGCCACGGGCGATCTCGCGACCATCGGGCGCCACACACACCACCATCTCGCCACGGCGGAAGCTGCCCTGCACCAACTTGACGCCGACCGGCAGCAGGCTCTTGTTGCCCTGGGACAAGGCTGACACAGCACCGTCGTCCAGAACCAGCGTGCCACGGGTTTGCAGATGACCGGCCAGCCATTGTTTGCGCGCCGCCAGCATGCCGCGTTCCGGCGACAGCAGCGTACCGATGCGCTCACCGGCCTTGAGGCGATCCAGCACACGCTCCAGACGCCCACCGACGATGATGGTGTGCGCGCCGGAACGTGCGGCCAGACGCGCCGCACGCAGCTTGGTCTGCATGCCGCCACGGCCCAATGCACCGCCGACACTGCCGGCCACGGCGTCGAGCGCCGGGTCATCGGCGCGGGCTTCGTAGATAAGCTGGGCGTCGGGGTTGTTACGCGGGTCGGCGTCAAACATGCCGTCGCGGTCGGTGAGGATCACCAGCAGGTCGGCTTCTACCAGGTTGGCGACCAGCGCGGCCAGGGTGTCGTTATCACCGAAGCGGATTTCGTCGGTGACCACCGTGTCGTTCTCGTTGATCACCGGGATGACCTTGAGCTCAACCAGTGCGCGCAGGGTGCTGCGAGCGTTGAGGTAACGTTTGCGGTCGGACAGGTCGTCGTGGGTCAGCAGGATCTGCGCCGTGTGGCGGCCATGCTCGGCAAAGCTGGATTCCCAGGCTTGCACCAGGCCCATCTGGCCGATGGCGGCGGCGGCTTGCAGTTCGTGCATCGCGCTGGGTCGCGCGGTCCAGCCGAGGCGGCTCATCCCGGCGGCAACGGCCCCGGACGAGACCAACACCAACTCGACACCGGCCTCATGCAAGGCCACCATCTGCTCGACCCAGACGCTCATCGCTGCGCGATCCAGACCTTTGCCATCCGCCGTCAGCAGCGCACTTCCGATCTTTACGACCCAGCGCTGCGCACCTGTCACTTTGCTCCGCATCATCTTCAACCTTAGATTGAGGGCCCCGCGACCCAGCGCGGCCCATAACGTTATACCCGGATACCAAAACGCCGCTCCTGGGAGCGGCGTTTGAGTTTATCGCAACCTATCAGTCGCGCACGTAAATGATTTCCGGACCGTCTTCATCATCCACGTCTTCTTCGTCCCAATCGTCGTCGCCGATGTCATGGACCGACTTCACGCCGCTGCGGCGCAGGGCACGCTGGTCGTCCAGAGCTTGCAACTGGGCGCGGGCTTCGTCTTCGATCTGCTGGTCGAGTTCTGCCAGTTCTGCCTTGAATACCGGGTCGGCCGCCAGGCGGTCGGCACGGTCTTCGAGGTAGCGCATGATGTCGCGGGTCAGGCGCTCGGTGCCTTCTTTGGCGATGGCCGAGATCACGTAGACCGGGCCTTCCCACTCCAGGCGATCAACGATCTCCTTGACGCGTTCTTCGTGCTCTTCTTCGAGGATCTGGTCGCACTTGTTCAGTACCAGCCAGCGGTCACGCTCGGCCAGGGCCGGGCTGAACTTGGTCAGCTCGCTGACGATCACTTCGGCGGCGTCTGGTGCGCTGGTGTCATCCAGCGGCGCCATGTCGACGAGGTGCAGCAGCAAACGGGTGCGCGACAAGTGCTTGAGGAAGCGAATCCCAAGGCCTGCACCGTCGGAAGCACCTTCGATCAAGCCAGGAATGTCGGCGATCACGAAGCTTTTCCAGCGGTCTACGCTGACCACGCCCAGGTTTGGCACCAGGGTGGTGAACGGGTAGTCGGCGACTTTCGGCTTGGCGGCCGAGACCGAGCGGATGAAGGTACTTTTACCGGCGTTCGGCAAGCCCAACAGGCCCACGTCTGCCAGTACTTTCATCTCCAGCTTCAGGTCACGCTGCTCGCCCGGCTTGCCCGGCGTGGTCTGGCGTGGCGCGCGGTTGGTACTGGACTTGAATCGGGTGTTACCCAGACCGTGCCAGCCGCCCTGCACAACCATCAGCTTCTGGCCGGCCTTGGTCAGGTCGCCAATCACTTCCTGGGTCGCGGAATCGATGATCGTGGTGCCGACCGGTACGCGCAGTACCAGGTCTTCGCCTTTTTTACCGGTGCAGTCGGTGCTGCCGCCGTTGGAGCCACGCTCGGCATCGAAGTGCCGGGTGTAACGGTAGTCGACCAGGGTGTTGAGGTTTTCGTCGGCCATCATGTAGATGGAACCGCCGTCACCGCCGTCACCGCCGTTTGGACCACCGTTTTCGATGAATTTTTCGCGACGGAAACTCATGCAACCGTTACCGCCGTCGCCTGCTTTTACTCGGATGGAAACTTCATCAACGAACTTCATAACAAAACGCCTCTCGTCGCACGGACGAGCTTAAGAAACCAAGACATAAGACTCTTGCAAAAATGAGCGCAGCGACCTCAGAAAACGACCGCACATCCAGCGCCTGAGCCCATCACAAACAGCTTTGCAAGAGACTCACTCCACAAACGAAAAAGCCCCGTCGCGAGACAGGGCTTTTCCAGCGATCGCGCAATTAAGCGGCGACAACGCTCACGTAACGGCGGTTGAACGCGCCTTTTACTTCAAACTTGATCACGCCTTCGATTTTAGCGAAGAGGGTGTGATCTTTACCCATGCCAACACCGTAACCGGCGTGGAATTGGGTGCCGCGCTGACGCACGATGATGTTGCCCGGAATGATTTTCTGGCCGCCATACATCTTAACGCCAAGGCGTTTGGCTTCTGAGTCGCGACCGTTACGGGTACTACCACCAGCTTTTTTGTGTGCCATGAGTCAATTCTCCTAGTGAGGAATTAGGCTGAAATTAAGCCTGAATACCGGTGATTTTGATCTCGGTGTACCACTGGCGGTGGCCCATACGCTTCATGTGGTGCTTACGACGACGGAACTTGATGATGCGGACTTTATCGTGACGACCTTGGGAGATCACTTCAGCCACAACGGTAGCGCCAGCAACAACTGGAGCGCCGATGTTCACGTCATCGCCATTAGCGACCAACAGAACGCGATCAAAGGTAACGGATTCGCCAGTAGCGACTTCCAGTTTTTCGATCTTCAGGTATTCACCTGGGGCGACCTTGTATTGCTTGCCACCAGTAACAATTACTGCGTACGACATGGTATTTCTCCGATAATCCTGCTCACCCAGCGCTTTATAAGAAAAGGTATTGGCTGGCATGGCTGCATGGGATGGACGTCCCGAATGCAATTGCGTAAGGCAGGTGCTGCCCAGGAAGTTCAGGGTGCGCGATTGTACGCAAGGTAAATGGGTGATGCAAGGGGCCGTCTATCGCGCCTTGACACTGCCGGGTCAGGGTCCTAGCATGCCGCGCAACCCTTCTGGAGCGACTGTCGCTGATGCAACCCCAAGCTTTCTACCGCGCGGTCGCGGACGATTTTAGCGCCGTCGACGGCATCATCAAGCAGCAGCTCACGTCTAAAGTGCCGCTGGTCTCCAAAATTGGCGACTACATTACGTCGGCGGGCGGTAAACGCCTGCGACCTTTATTAGTGTTGCTGTGTGGCAAGGCTCTGGGCCGCGAAGGCGATGACCTGCGCCTGCTGGCCGCGACCATCGAATTCCTGCACACCGCGACCCTGCTGCATGACGACGTGGTCGACATGTCCGGCATGCGCCGTGGCCGCGAGACGGCCAATGCGATGTGGGGCAATGCCCCCAGCGTATTGGTGGGCGACTTCCTGTATTCGCGCTCGTTCGAAATGATGGTCGAACTGGGCTCGATGCCGGTGATGAAGATTCTTTCACAAGCCACGCGCATCATCGCCGAAGGCGAAGTACTGCAGCTGTCCAAGGTCCGCGACGCCAGCACCACTGAAGAAACCTACATGGAAGTGATTCGCGGCAAAACCGCGATGCTCTTCGAAGCCTCGACCCACAGCGCCGCCGTCCTGTGTGGCGCAACGACCGAACAGGCCGAAGCCCTGCGCACCTTTGGTGATCACCTGGGCGTGGCGTTCCAACTGGTGGACGACCTGCTCGACTACCGTGGCGACGCCGAAACCCTGGGCAAGAACGTCGGTGACGACCTGGCCGAGGGCAAGCCGACCTTGCCGTTGATCTACACCATGCGCGAAGGCACGCCGGAACAGGCCGCTCTGGTGCGCAAGGCGATCCAGAAAGGCGGGATTGAAGACCTCGAAGCTATCCGTGCAGCGGTAGAAGCCTCGGGTTCCCTGGAGTACACCGCGCAGTTGGCGCGTGACTATGCGGCCCGTGCCATCCAGTGCCTGGAAGCCCTGCCACCCAGCGAGTACCGGGATGCCCTGGTTGAGCTGAGTGAGTTTGCGGTAGCCCGCACGCACTGAGCAATATCTGCGAGCGCAGGCTTGTGTGGGAGCTGGCTTGTGTGGGAGCTGGCTTGCCTGCGATAGCATCACCTCGGTATAGCTGACACACCACGGTGCCTGCATCGCGGGAAAGCCCGGCTCCCACAAGGTTCCGAGGCGCCCACCCCAACCTGCAATAAACCCTATATAATGTGCGACTTTTAGCCATCCTGACTTTCAAGGAGCTTTAGTGAGCACGTTGCCACCCTGCCCGAAATGCAATTCCGAGTACACCTACGAAGACGGCGCCCAGCTGATCTGCCCGGAATGCGCCCATGAGTGGTCCGCCAATGGCGAGGCCGAAGTGGCGGGCGACGAAACCGTGAAGAAAGACTCTGTGGGCAATGTCCTGCAAGACGGCGACACCATCACCGTGATCAAGGACCTCAAGGTCAAGGGCACGTCCCTGGTGGTCAAGGTCGGCACCAAGGTCAAGAACATCCGCCTGTGCGACGGCGATCACGATATCGATTGCAAGATCGACGGTATCGGCCCGATGAAACTCAAGTCCGAGTTCGTGCGCAAAGTCTGAACCTGCTGCATCCATCCCGCGCCAGCCGCGGGATGGCGTTTTGCCCTCTGCGCTGACCTGCCTCAACATCCACACAGAAAAACCAGGAAACCGCCAATAGGCACTTGCTATTCCACGAATAAGAATTATTCTCATTGAAACTCATCAAGGAGAACGACCATGACTTATTTGATAGATGCCTGGCTGGACCGCCCACACCCATACCTGCGGATCCTGCATCGGGAAACCGGCGAAGTCTGTGCGGTGTTGGAAGAAGAAGCGCTGAATGAACTGCAGGATCAAGGCGACCTGGACGTCAACGGCCTGAGTTCCAGTGAGCCTGGGGTGCTGAAGGAGGTGGTGCGTAATCTGTTTCTGTTCTGCTATGCCCGAGCGTTGCGCCCGGCGACAGAGCTCAATGGCAAGTTCCATCCATGAACCACCGCGCAAAACCTGAATGCACCGGCTCTATGTGGGAACTGGATTTGTTGTGGCGAGGGAGCTTGCTCCCGCTCGGCTGCGCAGCAGTCGCAGGCCTTTAGGGGCGCTTCGCACCCCAGCGCAAGCAAGCTTGCTCGCCACATCAATCCCGGCTCCCACATAGGACCCGGCGCAACCATCAACAGGTCTTACAGAACGTCGAGCAACTCAACGTCGAACACCAGAACGCTGTGCGGCGGAATGCTGCCAACGCCTTGAGCGCCGTAAGCCAGTTCGCTCGGCACGTACAGACGCCATTTGCTGCCGGCATTCATCAGTTGCAGGGCTTCGGTCCAGCCGGCGATCACGCCGCCAACCGGGAATTCTGCAGGCTGGCCGCGCTCGTAGGAGCTGTCGAACACAGTGCCGTCGATCAGGGTGCCGTGGTAGTGAGTACGCACTTGGTCTTCACGGGTCGGCTTGGCGCCGTCACCTGCAGTCAGCACTTCAAATTGCAGGCCGGAAGCCAGGGTGGTGATGCCATCACGCTTGGCGTTTTCAGCCAGGAACGCCAGGCCAGCGCCAGCAGCTGCTTCTGCCTTGGCAGCCGCTTCGGCTTGCATGATTTCACGGATCACTTTGAAGCTCGCCGCCATTTGCTCTTGGTCAACGCGGCTTGCTTTGCCGTCGAACGCGTCGGTCAGGCCGGCCAGGATGGCGTCGATGCTCACGCCCGGTGGCGGGTTGTCGCGCAGTTGGTCGCCCAACTGACGGCCGATACCGTAGCTGACGCGGGTTTCGTCGGTGGACAGATTAACTTCGGACATGAAGAGGCTCCGCTGTAGGACAGCACGGTTTCCCGCGCCATCCAAAACTAAAAGGGCCCGCAGACTAGCACACAAGACCCGCCTCTGATCAGCCCCCTGGCTGCCACCTTCAGAGGATCCAACCTTGCAACAGCGACCCTTCGTCGCACCCGTAAGAAATGTATTTCAGAATCATCGCCTGCCGCCGATACCCCCGTACAAACTTTGGCTGGCTCAAACAACAACACCGTCCAGCAGACACACATCATTCTTGCGGAGCATTCGATGAATAGCTGGTTCGGCAACATCAGCGTCAACCTCAAACTCGGCCTGGGCTTTGGCCTGGTGCTGGTCCTCACCTCGATCCTGGCCCTGACCGGCTGGACCAGCCTGGGCGGCTTGATTGACCGTAGCAACTGGATGAGCGACATCACCCAGCTCAACGCGTCCCTGACCAAGCTGCGCATCGTGCGCCTGCAATACATGCTCGCCAATGGCGACGAAGCCGTGGCACAGAACGTCCAGACCAGCCTCGACGCCTTCGCCGCCCAGCAACAGAAACTGCTGGACAGCTTCAAGAGCCCGGAAAACCGCAAGCTGCTCACCGAGCAGAAAGCCGTCATCACGGCTTACCAGCAGTCGCTGAACAAAATGCGTGAGGCCTACCGTAACGGCAATGCCGCGCGCCAAGTGATGGGCGACAAGGCCGATATCGCCAACGGGCAGATCGACGCACTGGAAGCCAGCGTGCAGCAAGCGCCCGACAGCCCGGAGCGCTTCACCCAGTACCAGGCCGTGACGCACGCCAAGGAAGAGTTCCACCTGGCGCGCTATGAAGTACGCGGCTACACCAACTCCCCCAGCGCAGAAACCGAAGCCCGCGCCGCTGCACAAATCGAAAAAGCCATCGCCGGTTTGAAAAGCCTCAGCGCCGCGTTTGGCACCAGCCAACAAAGCGCACTGACGTCGCTGGAAACCGCACTCGGTGCCTATCGCAGCGCCGTACAGAGCTACAAGGCCGCCAACGCCAACATCGTCAGCGCCCGTGCCGAAATGACCACCCAGGGCGCCGACATCGTCACCATCAGCGACAAGCTGTACGACATCCAGCTCGATCGCCGCGACGCCGAAAGCACCCAGGCCCGCAGCCTGCAATTGATCAGCACCTTGCTGGCGTTGCTGGTCGGCATCATCGCGGCGCTGGTCATTACCCGCCAGATCACTCGCCCGATCCAGGACACCCTGGCCGTGGTGGAACGCATCGCTTCCGGTGACCTGAGCCACAACATCCAGGTGACCCGCCGCGATGAGCTCGGCGTATTGCAGCAAGGTATCCAGCGCATGGGCACCACCCTGCGCGAGCTGATCAGCGGCATTCGTGACGGCGTAACCCAGATCGCCAGCGCCGCCGAAGAACTCTCGGCCGTGACCGAGCAGACCAGTGCCGGCGTGAACAGCCAGAAAATCGAAACCGATCAAGTCGCCACCGCGATGCATGAAATGACTGCCACCGTGCAGGAAGTCGCGCGCAACGCCGAGCAAGCGTCGCTGGCCGCCGCCGATGCCGATGGCCAAGCCCGCGCCGGCGACAAAGTGGTGGCCGAGGCCATCGCCCAGATCGAACGCCTGGCCGCCGAAGTGGCGCGCTCTACTGACGCAATGACGCACCTGCAACAAGAGAGCAACAAGATCGGCAGCGTGATGGACGTGATCAAGGCCGTGGCCGAGCAGACCAACCTGTTGGCGCTCAACGCGGCGATTGAAGCGGCGCGTGCCGGTGAAGCCGGTCGTGGTTTTGCCGTGGTGGCTGACGAAGTGCGCGGCCTGGCCCAGCGCACACAAAAATCCACCGAAGAAATCGAAGGCCTGGTCGCCGGTTTGCAAAACGGCACCCAGCAAGTGGCCACGGTGATGAACAACAGCCGCAGCCTTACCGACAGCAGCGTCGAGCTGACGCGCAAGGCCGGTGTGTCGCTGGAGAACATCACGCGTACCGTGTCGAATATCCAGTCGATGAACCAGCAGATTGCAGCGGCCGCCGAGCAGCAGAGCGCCGTGGCTGAAGAGATCAGCCGCAGCATTGTGAACGTGCGCGATGTGTCGGAGCAAACGGCTACTGCGAGTGACGAGACGGCCAAGTCGAGCGTGGAACTGGCGCGTTTGGGCAGCCAGTTGCAGCAGATGGTCAGTCATTTCCGGGTGTAAAAACCCAACGCTGACTACGCACAAACTCTGTGGCGAGGGAGCAAGCTCCCTCGCCACAGGCAAACTTAGACATACTCGGCTTGCCTTGAGTCCCTTGGCCCTCAGCCCTCGCCTTCCTCAACAAACACCAGTCGATTCCCAAACGGGTCCTTGATGCTCATCTCCCGCGAGCCCCAAGGCGTTTCTTCAACCCCAGGCTTGGCATACCGGTAGTCCTTGGCCAGCAACTGCTGCTGGTAGCCGTCCACGCCTTGCGCCTGAATCCGCACCGCCGAGCCCGGCGAAGCATCGCCATGGTGCTCGGACAAATGCAGCACGCACTCGCCCAGCGACACTTGCAGATACAACGGGAAATTCGCCTCGAAACGGTGCTGCCAGTCAACCTTGAACCCCAGGAAGTCGACGTAGAACTCCAACGCCTTGGCCTCGTCGAGGATCCGCAAAATCGGGGTGACTTTTCCTAAGTGCATGGCAACCGCTCCGTGTATGAAGGCACCCACTATAGGGACGAAAACCCGCCACGCAAATCCCCATTGCGCGCAAGGAATCGCCCCGGCCGATGACCATTGGCCTGCCCATCGCTATAACTCAGCACGCCATTGACCCACACGCCATCAATCCCCTCGGCAGCGCGTTGCGGTTCTTTGAAATCCGCCACATCACGCACGCGCAACGGGTCGAACAACACCAGGTCGGCCCAGTGCCCTTCACGAATTTCTCCACGCTCGGCCAGCCCAAAACGCGCCGCCGACAACCCGGTCATCTTGTGCACCGCCGTGTGCAGTGGAAACAACCCCACATCCCGGCTGAAGTGCCCCAGCACCCGTGGAAACGCGCCCCACAAACGTGGATGGGGAAACGGGTCTTCCGGCAAACCATCCGAACCCACCATCGACAACGGATGCGCAAGAATACGCCGTACATCCGCCTCATCCATCCCGTAGTACACGGCCCCTGCCGGTTGCAGGCGACGTGCCGCATCCATCAGCGAAACCTCCCACTGCGCCGCGATGTCCTGCAAGTCGCGCCCGCCGACCTCCGGGTGCGGTGTTGACCAGGTAATAGTGATACGAAACGCGTCGGTGACCTGCTTCAAATCCAGCGTCGACGAGCTGGCGGCATAGGGATAGCAATCACACCCGACCGGATGGGTTTGCGCTGCCAATTCCAACGATGCCAACAGTTGCGGACTGCGCCCCCAATTGCCCGCACCGGCGCACTTGAGGTGGGAAATGATCACCGGTGCCTGCGCATGTCGGCCAATCACAAACGCCTCGTCCATCGCCTCCAGTACCGGTTCGAATTCGCTGCGCAAATGCGTGGTGTACACCGCACCAAACGCCGTGAGTTCTTCACTGAGCTGCAGCACTTCATCGGTCTCGGCATTGAACGCGCTGGCGTAGGCCAGGCCTGTGGATAAACCGAGGGCACCCGCCTGCAGACTCTCCTGCAACTGCACACGCATGGCGGCAATTTCACTGGGCGTGGCGGTGCGGTGCAGGTCGTCCATATGGTTGCTGCGCAAGGCGGTGTGGCCGATCAAAGCGGCAACGTTGACTGCCGGATGAGCACTTTCCACGGCAGCACGATAGTCGGCAAAACGTGGATAAGCGAATGCCTCACGCGCCCCCAGCAGGTTCATCGGGTCCGGTGGGTCGCTACGTAAACTCACCGGCGATGCGCTGATGCCGCAGTTGCCGACAATCACTGTGGTCACGCCCTGGCTGAGCTTGGGCAGCATCTGCGGGTGGCGGATCACCACCGTGTCATCGTGGGTGTGCACGTCGATAAAACCCGGCGCCAACACGCGGCCACTGGCGTCGACTTCATGCTCGCCGGTTGCGCTCGACAAGTCGCCGATCGTCTCGATGCGCCCGGCGCGCAGCCCCACATCGGCGACATAGCCCGGCGTGTTGCTGCCATCAATGATCAGCGCCTGGCGGATCAACGTGTCGTACTTCATATCAGTCTCCAAGCGGCAGGCTGTCGGGGCCGCCGCGATAATCGTCGAGGGCCAGCTTGATCCGGCGCAGGCGTTCCTGGTTGTCGTCCGGCAGGGCCAGCGCCAGTTCGGTGGCGAGCAGGTCGATGGCCAACAGCATGCCGTAGCGCGCCGCGGTGGGCTTGTAGATAAAACTGGTTTCGGCCGGTTGCAGCGGCAGTAATACATCCGCCAATTCGGCCAGGGGTGAGTCGGCCAGGGTGATGGCGATGATGGGGGCATCGTAGCTACGCGCAAGCTTCACGACGTCCAACAGTTCTGGCGTCAGCCCGGTGAGCGAGCACACGATCAGCGCCTGCTCCGGGCCTAAAGTGGCCGCCGTGACCCGCATCATCACCGGGTCATGGCTGGCGGCAATCGGGTAGCCCAGGCGTACCAGGCGCACCTGCAATTCGTCACTGCACAGGCTCGATGGGCCGCCCATGCCAAACGCGTGAATCATCCGCGCCTTGCCCAACAGGCTGACCGCATCAACAAAACTGGCCTGGTTAAACCCCGACAGGTGCTGACGCAACGTCGCTTCGATATCCCCCAGAATCTGCCGGTGAAAGGCCGACTGCTCCGGCAACCCGGCCGGGTCCAGAAAACGACTGCCCACGCCACTGGCCTGGGCCAATTGCAGGCGCAAATCACGTAAATCGCGGCAACCGACACTGCGAGCAAAACGCGACAAAGTTGCCGTGCTGACCTCGGCCCGTTGCGACAACGCTTCCAGGCTGGCCGACGCGGCAAAGCCCACATCATCGAGCATCAGCTTGGCGATACGGCCCTCGCCGGCGCTGAACGAATCCTGGCGGGCGCGGATCTGGTAGAGGATGTCCATGACGGCTCCGGCTTACAAAATGAGGCTTATAAAACAAGAGACAGGCCATAGGTGAGACCGAATGCAACCACCGAAATCAAAGTCTCCAGCACGGTCCAGGTCTTGAAGGTCTGGATCACCGTCATATTGAAGTATTCCTTGATCAGCCAGAAGCCGCCGTCGTTGACGTGGGAAAAGATCACCGAACCCGCACCGGTCGCCAGCACCAACAATTCAGGGTGTGGATAACCCAGGCCCATGGCGACGGGCGCGACCACACCGGAGGCCGTGGTCATGGCCACGGTGGCCGAGCCGGTAGCGATGCGCATCAATGCGGCAAACAACCAGCCCATCACCAGCGGCGACAGGTGGAAGGCATGCGCCAGACCAAGAATCTCATTGGTCACGCCCGCGTCCACCAGGATGCGGTTCAAACCGCCGCCTGCGCCCACCAGCAAGGTGATGCTGGCGGTCGGCGCCAGGCATTCATTGGTGAACTTGAGGATCGATTCGCGGTTGAAGCCCTGGGCCAGGCCCAAGGTCCAGAAGCTCACCAGCGTGGCGACCAGCAGCGCAATCACCGAGTTGCCGATAAACAGCAGGAATTGATTGAAACCAGTGCCCGGAGTGGAAATCACGTTGGCCCAACCGCCGATCATCATCAGCACCACCGGAAGCAAGATGGTGCCCATGGTCAGGGCGAAACTTGGCAAACGTGTACGCGGCTCGCGCTCGATAAACTGGCGTTCCAACGGGTTTTCCGCCGGCAAGTGGATGCGCGGCACGATGAACTTGGCATACACGGGGCCGGCGATGATCGCCGTGGGAATGCCGATCAGAATCGCGTACAGCACGGTCTGCCCCACCGACGCGTTATAGGCCAGCACCGCCATCATCGCCGCCGGGTGTGGCGGCACCAGCGCGTGTACCACCGACAGACCGGCGACCATCGGCAAGCCGACCATCAGGATCGACACGCCCACACGCCGCGCCACGGTAAAGGCGATCGGCACCAGCAACACAAAACCGACCTCGAAAAACAGCGGCAGCCCCACCAGAAACGCAATACACACCATCGCCCAATGCGCGTTGCGCTCGCCGAAACGGTTGATCAGCGTGCGCGCCACCTGCTCGGCACCGCCGGATTCGGCCATCATCTTGCCAAGCATGGTGCCCAACGCCACCACCAGGGCGATATGCCCAAGGGTCTTGCCGACGCCCGCCTCGTACGAGCCCATGATCGTGTCGGCCGGCATGCCGGCCATCAAGGCCAGGCCGATAGACACCAACGTGATGACGATAAACGGGTTGAGTCGGTAGCGTGCAATCAGCACGATCAATGCAATGATGGCGATGGCAGCGTATGCCAACAGCCCAAAGCCCAGTGGTGCGGCCATGCGGTACTCCTTGGAAAGGGTCACGTCGAATTGGTTGTGAAACTCATAAATCATTACCGGGTGTAATTTTCAATTTTTATGAAAGTAATTTTCGCCCACAGATAAGCGCTGTCGCTTTGGGACATGCCCAACGCCAGCCGATGAAAATCCGGGGGGTGTTCTTACATGAAGTTTTTTGCGTGCGGAAACTCAGTTGCCAGGGCCGAGTCTCAGATGACAGGCCTACCCACAACCAGGAAAACCAACAATGAAGCGCAAGACCCTGCTTGTTCCTTTCGCCGCCAGCGCACTGCTGCTGGCCTTTTGCGGCAGCGCTTGGGCCGATGGCAGCCCGGCGTTGAAAAAATGCCTGGATGGCGCCAACACCACGGCGGACATGGTCAGCTGCAACGCCACCGAAGCCAAGATCCAGGACGCGCGCCTGAACAAGGCGTACAAAGACGTCCTTGCGCTTCAGGAAGGCAAACAGAAGCAGCAACTGCAGGACGTACAGCGCCTGTGGATCAAGTACCGGGACGCCAACTGCGGCTTCATCGGCTCAGCGACTGGTGGCACCATCGATCAGGTCAATGGCATCGGCTGCATGCTGGACATGACCCGCACCCGCGCCCAGGAACTGGAAAATATGCTGCCGCTGTAATCAGTCGTGATGCACGCGGGCGCGCTTGAGCAGCTTCTTGCAGCGCTCCGACAAATGCAGCACGCGCAAATGCTTGCCGGCCTTGGTGTAGCGCTCGCGCAGGGTCATCAGCGCAGCAATCGCTGAGTAGTCGACAAAGCTCAGGTGACGACAATCGAGCGTCACCTGGGCCGGGTCGTTGGCCGGGTCGAACTGGTTCAAAAACGGCGTGGTCGAGGCAAAGAACAGCGTGCCGTGCAGGCGATACAGCTTGCTGCCGTCAGCTTCCAGATGCTCATCGGCATACAACTCACGGGCCTGTTGCCAGGCGAAGTTCAGCGCCGCAATCACGATGCCGCAGAGCACGGCGGTGGCCAGGTCGGTGAACACGGTAATCACCGTTACCGCAATAATCACCAACACGTCGTTGACCGGCACCTTGTTGATCACCCGCAGCGACGCCCAGGCAAAGGTCTGCTGGGACACCACGAACATCACGCCGACCAAAGCCGCGAGCGGAATACGCTCAATCAGCGGCGACAAAAACAGAATAAACAACAGGATCATCACCCCGGCGAACACCCCGGAGAAACGCCCGCGCCCGCCAGAGCTTAAGTTGATCACGGTTTGCCCGATCATCGCGCAACCGCCCATGCCGCCAAACAGGCCCGAGACCATATTCGCCGCGCCCAGGGCCACGCTTTCGCGGTCGGGGTAGCCACGGGTTTCGGTGATTTCGTCGGTGAGGTTCAGGGTCAGCAGGGTTTCCAGCAGGCCGACCATCGCCATCAGGAACGCGTAGGGCGCAATGATGCCGAGGGTTTCCAGGGTCCACGGGATTTGCGGCAACGCGAAGGTTGGCAGGCCGCCGGCGATGTGGGCCATGTCGCCCAACGTGCGGGTTGGCAGACCAAGCAGGTAAACAGCCAGGCCGACGCCCAAAATCGCCACCAGCGCGGGCGGCACGGCGCGGGTCAGGCGTGGCAGCAGGTAAACAATCGCCATGGTTGCCACCACCAGCCCGCTCATCACATACAACGGCGTGCCGCTCAGCCAGGTTTCACCGCTTTTGAAATGCTCCAGCTGTGCCAGCGCAATGATGATCGCCAGGCCGTTGACGAACCCGAGCATCACCGAATGCGGCACCATGCGCACCAGTTTGCCCAGCCGTAACAGGCCAAACGCGACCATGATCAGACCGCCCAGCAGCACCGTCGCGAGCAAATACTCCACGCCGTGTTGCACCACCAGCGCCACGATCACCACCGCCATCGAACCCGCCGCGCCCGAGACCATGCCCGGCCGGCCGCCAAACAAGGCCGTGAGCGTGCAGATAATAAAGGCGCCGTAGAGGCCCATCAGCGGGTTGAGGTGAGCCACCAGGGCAAAGGCGATGCATTCGGGCAGCAGTGCGAAAGACGTGGTGAGGCCGGCCAGGGCATCGGCGCGCAGACGGGTGAGGTTCATGAGGTACCAGGGAGTAGCGAGGGATATGGCGGGGGATGGTACGGAATTGCGGTCGGTGGGGCCAGTAATGTGTAACAACACATGAACCGAGTCGCCTTCATCGCAGGCAAGCCAGCTCCCACATTTTGAATTGCGAATACGTTCAAGAGTGGGAGCTGGCTTGCCTGCGATGGCAACGCCACGGTACTAAGCGAACATCACACCATCTCGTTGCGAATCCACTCCACCACCGACGTGCGCGTCGGCGCCCAGCCCAGCAACTCACGCGCATGTTTGCCACGCACCCGGCTGTTGGAACCCAGGCCATAGTTGGCCATTTCATAGCCCCACTCAGCCTCAGCCTCAGCCAATGGCCAATCCTGCGGCTCGCCCAGGTTCAGGGCTTGGGCAATTGCGGTGGTCATGTCGACAAACGCCGCTTCGCTGCTTTCCACAAAGTAGAACGTGCCCGGAACGTTTTTGGTCAGCGCCAGCAGATACAGGGCCACCACGTCTTCAATGTGTACGTTGGACCAAATGTTCTGGCCAGTGCCCACATGGCGCACCACACCACTTTTGCGCGCTTGCTTGAGCAGTCGTGGCAATTGCACGCTGTCACGCTTCACGCCCAGGCTGTGGCCGTAGATCAGGGTGTTGCAGATCACCGCCGAGTTCACGCCCTCTTTGGCCGCCGCCAGGATCAGGTTGTCGATGGCCACGCGCGCGGCCTTGTCGACGGTCGGCTCCGGCAGGTTGTCTTCAACGTAGATGACATCGCTGGATTTACCGCCCGAAGCATCGCCAACAATGCTCGAACCGCTGGTGTGCAGGAACGGCTTGTTCGAACCTTTCAAGGCGGCCAGCAAGGTTTCGACGGCAGCGCGATGGTCGCTGCTGGCGGCATTGATCACCGCATCAGCTTTAGAAGCCTGTGCGGTCAACACGGCGGCGTCATCCAGCGTGCCGATCACGGGCGTGATGCCCAGGGCGGTCATTTCAGCCGCTTGCTCGGCGCTGCGCACCAGGCCGGTGACAGTGTGGCCGGCCTTGACCAGGCCGGTGGCGATGGAGCCGCCGATAAACCCTGCTGCGCCGGTGACGAATACGTTCATGGAGGTTGCTCCTGACTGGGTAAGTGATAGGCCCAGTATCAAGGACTCATTCCTGCCGAATAAGCCCATGCTGCCCAATTCAATCTTGCGCACAGGTCACGAATCAGCAGGCATACCGCGCAAGCTTGGTTTGAATGAAGTCCAGGAAGCACTGGATGCGCAGCGCCAACTGCGAGTTACGGTAGAACACCGCGTGGATCGGCTGGCGATAGCCGCTGTTGAAGGCTTCCAGCACCGGTACCAGGCGCCCGGCATCGATGTCGGCGTTGGTCATGAAGTTCGACAGGCAGCAAATGCCCTGGCCTTCCAGCGCCAGTTGGCGCACGGTTTCGCCGCTGGAGGCGGCAATGCTTGGCTGGATCAGCCAGCGGTCGCCTTCCACGTGGCGCAGCGGCCAGTGGTTGAGGGTTTCGGTCTGGGTGAAGCCCAGCAGCGTATGGTCGACCAACTCGGCCACCGTCTTCGGCGTGCCGAACTGCTTGAGGTAGTCGGGGCTGGCGAGGATATGCAGCGGCGTACAACCCAACGAGCGCGCATGCAGGGTCGAGTCGGCCAGGGCACCGATGCGGATGGCAATGTCGGTGCTCTGCTCCAGCAGGTCGATGATCAGGTCGTCACTGTTCAGCTCCAGCTGGATATCCGGGTAGAGGCTGCGAAACTCGGCAATGTACGGCACGATCCCATGCAGCATGAACGGCACGGCCGCATTGATGCGCAGACGCCCGGCGGGGTTCTTCTGGCGCGACGACAGGCGCTCTTCCAGCTCGTCCATCTGCGCCAGGATCAGCTTGGCCTGCTCGAAAAAGTACTTGCCCTCCTCGGTCAGGTCCATGCGCCGCGTGGTGCGGTTGATCAGCGTGGTGTCGAGCTTGGCTTCCAGGCGCGACAAGGTACGGCTGACGGCCGACGGCGTCTGCCCGACCTGCTCCGCGGCTGCCGAAATCGAGCCGCACTCAATCACGCTGACGAAGATCTGTAGCTCATCGGATCGGGCTTTCACGGGGTGTCCTCTCAATCGGTTCGCGACAGCTTACACCGTGAACAGCCACTCAGCCGCTGATCAGTAGATGGCCCCCCAACAGCGCCATGCCGACGAAAAACACCCGCTTGAACAGCACCGCGCTGATGCGCTGGCGCAACACCTGGCCCAGCCACATCCCCAGCAACGCGGGTATCAGCGCCAACAGCGAGGCGCTGACTTCGCCACCGCCCAGGGTGCCACGCCAGGTCAGCGCTGCGGCCAACGCCAACGTGGAAGCGGTGAACGCCAGCCCCAGCGCCTGCACCAATTGATCGCGGTTCAAACCCAGGGCTTGCAGATAGGGCACGGCCGGAATCACGAACACCCCCGTCGCCGAAGTGATAAGGCCGGTGACCAGACCGCACAACGGGCCAAGCCAGCGCTCGGTTTTAGGTTTCACCTTGAAGGTCGGCAAAAACAAGCCACTTAACGCATACACCAGCAAGGCGCCACCCAGCGCGCGAACCACCCAATGCCCGCCGTCCGTGCCCAGCCACAACGTGCCAAGCCCGGTGCCGAGAAAAATCAGCAGCAGCATTGGCCACAGGCGCTTGAGCAAGGCGCTCAAGTGGCCACCGAACGCCAGTTGCCAAAGGTTGGTGACTGTTGAAGGGATGATCAGCAATGCCGCAGCCTGCGCCGGGAGCATAGCCAGGCCGAGCATACCCATGGCGACGGTGGGCAGGCCCAGGCCGATCACGCCCTTGACGGTGCCGGCCAGCAGGAAGGTTCCGATCACCAGCAGGGTCAAGGCCGGGCCGAGGTTTTGGTAGAACGCGAGGAAGGTAGTCATGGGGCGATTTTGCAGGATTTCGTTGAGGTCGAAAATTCGCCATATACTGAGGTAGCCTCTTGTTTTGCGTGAGGCTTAAATAGCTATCGCAGGCAAGCCAGCTCCCACATTGGACTGTGTTCACAAAGCAAAATGTGGGAGCTGGCTTGTCTGCGATAAGGCCAGTGAAGTCACTCGAGAAACCTCAGCCATGCACTTTGACCTGATCGACCTGCGCCTCTACCTGCACACCCTCGACACCGGCAACATCACTGGCGGCGCCGCCCGAAGCCATTTGTCCCTGGCCGCCGCCAGCGCGCGTATCCGTGCGATGGAAGCGTCATTGGGCATCGAGTTTCTTGAACGCGGCCGCCGTGGCGTCACGCCAACACCCGCCGGCAAAGCCCTGGCCCGCCACGCCCGCCTGCTGTTGCAACAGGCCGAGCACCTGCAACAGGACCTGGCCGAATACGCCCAGGGCATCAAAGGCCAGGTGCGCCTGCTGTGCAACACCACCGCCCTGAGCGAATACCTGCCGGAACTGCTGGCGGATTTTTTGCGCCAGCACCCCAACCTCGATATCGACTTGCAGGAGTTGCCAAGCCTGCGCATTACCCAAGCCTTGCGCCAGGGCACAGCAGACCTGGGGATTATCTCTGATGCGGTGGACACCCACGGCTTGCAGACCCTGCCGTTTCGCGATGACCCACTGGTGCTGATCATGCCCCTCGATCATCCGTTGGCGACGGCGAATTTCATCGACAGCCTGCAATACGATTATGTAGGCCTGACCGCCAGCAGCGCGCTTTCGGTATACCTGGAAGAACAGGCATTGCACGCAGGCTTTCGCCTGCAAACACGCATTCGCGCCGAGGGTTTTGATGGGTTGATCCGCATGGTCGCCGGCGGCGCCGGCCTGGGCATCGTGCCCCAGGCCGCACTGGAACGTTGGCCGACAGAAAAGCGCATTAAAGCCCAGCCATTAAGCGAAGACTGGGCCTGTCGCAAACTACTGTTATGCGCCCGCTCCTTCGAGCAATTGCCCGGTTACGCCAAAGCCTTGTTCGACGCCCTAGCCCTGCCCTTGCGGAAAAACCCGTAATACACCGCCGACAGGATCATCAGGAATGGCACGCCAAACACCAGCGTCATCTTGAAGGCCTCGGTGAAGTACGTGGTGATCATCACCGCCCCCATCAGCACCAGGCCCAGCAGTGTGCTGTAGGGAAACAGGCGCAGCTGGAACGACAGCTTCGGCCCGCCATGACGCTTGCGATAACGGCGAAAAAACAGGTGCGTGAGGAAGATCATGAACCAGGTGAAGATCGCGCCAAACATCGAAATCGCCATCATCAAGGTGAACGAGCTTTCCGGGTACACCACGTTCAACAAGGTCGCCAGGGCAATGCCGGAGCTGGACAGCAGCAACGCGTTCAGCGGAATGCCGCTCTTGCTCAAGGCGCCCATGGACTTGGGCGCAAAACCTGCACGCGACAGGCTGAACATCATGCGTGTGGTGATATAGAGCTGGCTGTTCATCGCCGACAACGCGGCGATCAGGATCACGAAATTCATCACCCCGGTGGCACCGGGAATACCAATGGTCTGCATTACCGTAACAAACGGGCTCTGGGTCTGGCCGGCCTGGTTCCACGGCACGATGGCGAGCATCAATGCCAGGGTCAGCAGGTAGAACACCACCAACCGCACGATGGTGGCGCGAAAGGCCTTCTTCACCGCATGCTCCGGGTCGGCGGCTTCACCGGCGGCCACGGCGATCATTTCTACGCTCAGATAGCTGAAGATCGACACGATCACTGCGATCCACATGCCGCTCAGCCCATGGGGGAAAAACCCGTCGTGGGCCGTGTAGTTCTGCACGCCATAATCAGGATTACCGGAGCCGAACACCACGTACACCGCGAGGATGATGAAGCCGACGATTGCGGTGATCTTGATGGTCGAGAACCAGTATTCGAAGTTGCCGAAGGTCTTTACGCTGATGGCATTGAGCAGGATCAGCACACTGGAAAACGACACGATCCACACCCACTCCGGCACGTTGGCGAACCAGTACTTCATGTACATCGCCACCGCCGTGACCTCGGCGCCCACTGCCAGCACAATCGCCGCCCAGTAGGCATAGCGCACCAGAAAGCCGGCCAGCGGGCTGATGTAGAACTCGGCGTAGGCACCGAACGAGCCCGAGGTGGAGTGCGCCACGGTCATCTCCGCCAGGCAGCCCATCAACAGCAAGGTGATCAACGCACCGATGGCGTAACTCACCAGCACACTCGGCCCGGCATAACCGATGGCGTAGGCGCTGCCCATGAACAGCCCGGTGCCGATGGCGCCACCGATGGCGATCATGCTCATCTGGCCGGAAGTGAGCTGGCGCCTCAGGCCCAGTTCGCGATGGGTGATCTCTGCAAAGCCGTTGTCTGGCGTGGTCACGTGGTGTGCCCCTTTATTATTGTGATTGTTATGGCTGGCGCTGAACCTTGTGGGAGCTGGCTTGCTGTGGCGAGGGAGCTTGCTCCCGTTCGACAGCGCAGCTGGAGCCGGCTTTTTGGGGGCGCTTCGCACCCCAGCGCAAGCAAGCTTGCTCGCCACAACAAGCCAGCTCCCACATTTTGATTCGTGTTGTACTTAGGTAACGCTGTTGCGCACTTTGAATTGCGGTTGGTCCCAGGTGCGGTTGTCGAGGATTTCGCCCAGAATCTCTACAGCATCAAATACCTCGGTAAAGCTTGTGTACAACGGCGTAAACCCAAAGCGCATGATGCGCGGCTCGCGGTAATCGCCGATCACGCCACGGGCGATCAAGGCCTGGATCACCGCATAACCTTCAGGGTGTTCGAAACTCACGTGGCTTCCGCGCCGGGCATGCTCACGCGGCGTAATCAGCTCCAGGCCGTGGGCGGCGCAACGGGCTTCGACCAGCGCGATAAACAGGTCGGTCAAGGCCAGGGATTTGCTGCGCAGGCTGGCCATGTCGGTCTGGGCAAAAATCTCCAGGCCGCATTCGACCATTGCCAACGACGTGATCGGTTGTGTGCCGCACAGGTAGCGCGCGATACCGGCGCTTGGCGCGTACTGAGCTTCCATGGCGAACTGACGCGTGTGGCCAAACCAACCCGATAGCGGCTGGCGCACCACATCCACCAAGGCCGGGTTGACCCACACAAACGCCTGCGAGCCCGGCCCGCCATTCAGGTATTTGTAGGTGCAGCCAATCGCATAATCGGCACCGGCCTTGTTCAGGTCGATGGGCACCGCGCCCGCCGAATGCGCCAAGTCCCAGATGCTCAGCGCGCCACATTCGTGGCTCAAGGCGGTGAGCGCCTGCATGTCGTACATGTAGCCGGTCTTGTAATTGACGTGGGTAAGCATCACCACCGCTACGTCCTGTTCGATGGCTTGGGGCAGCTCGTCCGGGCTGTTGACCAACCGCAGGGAATAGCCCTGTTGCAACAACTCGGTCAGGCCTTCGGCGATGTACAAATCGGTGGGAAAGTTACTCGCTTCGCTGACAATCACCTTGCGCGCAGGCTCGCGTTGGCGCTGCACGCTCAAGGCAGCGCTGAGCACCTTGAACAGGTTGATCGAGGTGGTATCGGTAATCACCACTTCACCGTCACGCGCGCCGATCAGCGGCGCCAGGCGGTTGCCCAGGCGTTGGGACAAATCCGCCCAACCGGCGCTGTTCCAGCTGCGAATCAAGCCATTGCCCCACTCCTCGGCAATCACCTGCTGGGCGCGCGCCATCGCCGCCACCGGGCGGGCGCCCAGAGAGTTGCCATCGAGGTAGATCACGCCCGCAGGCAAGGCAAACTGCTGACGCAGTGGCGCCAGCGGGTCCTGGGCATCGAGGGCTTGGCAGTGGCTTCGGTTGGTCATGGGTTGTCCTGATTTTTTATAAGTGAATATGAACCAAATAATGAACGAAGTTTTAGAGAATTTTCGTGCAAAGTGGTGGGTAACAGGCTAATTAAGCTGTAGGAAATTCGAATTTAACCCCCAAATACGCGGATTTATTCTAACCATGATTCTCGACGCCACCGACCTGCGCCTCCTGCATTTTTTGCAACAGGATGGCCGCATCAGCAACCAGGAACTGGCGGAAAAAGTCGCCCTCTCGCCCTCCGCCTGCCTGCGCCGTTTGCGCCTGCTGGAGAGCGAAGGAATCATCAGCGGCTACCGCGCCGTGTTGAATGCCGAGCAGCTGGGGATTGAGCTTGAGGCCATCGTGCACCTGTCGTTGCGCCAGGATGTGGAGGACTGGCACGAGACGTTTATCAAGAAGGTGCAGGGGTGGCCGGAGGTGGCCAGTGCCTATGTGATTACGGGTGCAAGCAACTATGTGTTGCGTGTGCAGGCGCGCAACCTCAAGCACTTTTCCGACTTTATCGTGAACCACCTGAACCGCACGGCGGGGGTGATGGATATTCGTTCGGAGATTGTGTTGCAGAAGATCAAGGACCGGGATGAGGTGTTGGATCTGGTGGTGCGCAAATAACCGCAACACTACAAAACCTGTGGGAGCTGGCTTGTTGTGGCGAGGGAGCTTGCTCCCGTACGACAGCGCAGCTGGAGCCGGCTTTTTGGGGGCGCTTCGCACCCCAGCGCAAGCAAGCTTGCTCGCCACAACAAGCCAGCTCCCACATTTTTTTGACCGCGTTTAATCAGTCTTCGAGGGCGCGAACGCGCTGCATGCGTTTTTGCTCTACCGGCGCGTCTGCCAGTTGCAACTCAAAGTCAAAATCAATCTGCGCAAACCGCCCTTGCACCCCAAACTCGCGCGCCAATTGCTGATCGTCACTAAAGCGAATCTCGGCGATCAACTCATCGCGCGTCGCGTAGGCAAAATCATCATGCAGGTACGGGTCGTCCGACAGGTTGATCTGCGTGGTCAGGTGCCGGTGCCCCGGCGCCGAGATGAAGAAGTGAATATGCGCCGGCCGCTGTCCGTGGCGACCCAACTGGTCGAGCAGTTGTTGAGTCGGCCCGGTCGGCGGGCAGCCATAACCGGACGGCACGATGCTACGAAAACGATAGTTGCCCTGGGCATCGGTCTCAATGCGCCGACGCAGGTTGAACTCCGATTGCGTTGGGTCAAACCACGAATAGGTGCCACCCGTGTTGGCCTGCCACACATCCACAATCGCACCCGCCAACGGCTTGCCGTCGGTGTCGCGCACTTGCCCGCGCATAAACAGCGGCACTGCGTCGTCCTTGCCATCGTCCAGCCGCGCTTCGTATTGGCTCAGCGGCGCGCCGGCCACGTACAGCGGGCCTTCGATGGTGCGGGGCGTACCGCCGGATTTACCGGCCTCTTCGTCCGCAGCGTCCATCAGCAAGTCCAGGTAATGCTCCAGGCCCAAGCCGGCAGCCAGCAAACCCGCTTCCTGACTTTTACCCAATTCATTGAGGTAATTGACCGCCTTCCAGAACTCTTCCGGGGTCACTTCCAGGTCTTCGATGATGTTTACCGTATCGCGCAGGATCCGGTAGATCAGCGCCTTGGCGCGCGGGTTGCCGCCGTCGTTATGGTTGCCACTGGCTTCTTCGAGAAACGCCTGGGCATGGGCAGTCTGGGACAGTCGGATGGACATGGTGCAATCCTCATCTTGTAATTATTGGGTGCAAAGCAGGCTCAACGGTCGTCCTCATGGATCGACGAAGGGTGGCGGCACAGGGCGTTCACTTCGATGGCCATGTAGGGGAAAAGCGGCAGTTGCATCAGCAGGTCGTGCAGGTCTTGTACGCTGTCGACATCGAACACGCTGTAGTTGGCGTAGTGCCCGGCGATGCGCCACAGGTGGCGCCATTGGCCTTCTTGTTGCAGGCGCTGTGCCAGGGCTTTCTCCTCGGCCTTGAGGCTGGCGGCGCGCTCGGGGTTCATGTCCAGCGGCAGGTTCACGGTCATTTTTACGTGGAACAACATGGCAGGCGCCTCTTAGTGTTTGTCACGACGCAAGAACGCCAAGCGTTCTTCATCAATGGCCAGGCCCAGGCCCGGTGCGGTGGAGACATGCAGCTCGAAATCGCGGTACACCGGCGGTTCGGTGAGGATGTCTTCGGTGAGCAGCAGTGGGCCGAACAGTTCGGTGCCCCACGCCAGCGTGTTCAGCGTGAGAAAGGCATGCGCCGACGCCAATGTGCCGATGCCGCCTTCGAGCATGGTGCCGCCGTACAAGCCGATGCCCGCCGCCTCGGCAATCGCGGCGGTGCGCAACACCGCCCGTGGGCCGCCGTTTTTGGCTATCTTGAGCGCGAACACCGAAGCCGCGCCTTCGCGGGCCAGGTTGAAGGCGTCTTCGACACATTCAATGGATTCATCGGCCATGATCGGCGCCGGGCTCGACAGGTTGAGCCGGGCCATGCCGCCACGGTTATTGCGCGAAATCGGCTGCTCGATCAGGTCAATGCCGTTATCGCCCAGCACCTTGCAGGCGCGCAGGGCCACGGCTTCGTCCCAGGCCTGGTTGACGTCGACACGCACACTGGCACGCTCGCCCAGGGCTTTTTTGATCGCGATCACATGGGCCAGGTCGCGATCGACCTCTCCAGCGCCGATCTTCAACTTGAAGAGGCGATGACGGCGCAGGTCGAGCATCTTTTCAGCCTCGGCGATGTCCTGTTCGGTGTTGCCGCTCGCCAAGGTCCAGGCCACCGGCAAGGCGTCACGTACACGCCCGCCGAGCAGTTCGCTCACCGGCAGGTTCAGGCGTTTGCCCAGTGCGTCGAGCAAGGCGCTTTCGATGCCGGATTTGGCAAAGGTATTGCCGCGAATGCTGCGCTCCAGGCGCAACATGGCCGCGTTGATATTGCTCGCGTCCTGGCCGATCAGCAGCGGCGCGAAGTGACGGTCAATGTTGACCTTGATGCTGTCCGGGCTTTCGTTGCCGTAGCTCAAACCGCCGATGGTGGTGGACTCACCGATGCCTTCAATGCCGTCGGCGCAGCGCAGGCGGATGATCACCAACGTCTGGTTTTGCATGGTGTGCATCGCCAACTTGTGCGGGCGAATGGTGGGAAGGTCGACGATGATGGTCTCGATCGACTCGATGGCGCAAATCGGCATGGCTATACCCGTTGGGTTCTTTATAGATTTGAGCCGATTCTGTACCGTATTTTTAAAGGCTTCCAATATAGAATGGGTCTCGCACGATACCCTCAAGGTATAAAAGGAACCGTCATGGAACTGCGTCATCTTCGCTATTTCCAGGTGCTGGGTGAAACCCTCAACTTCACCCGCGCAGCCGAACGCCTGCACATCGCCCAGCCGCCATTGAGCCGGCAGATCCAGCAACTGGAAGATGAACTGGGCGTGATGTTGCTGGAACGCGGCCGCCCGTTGCGGCTGACCGAAGCCGGGCGATTTTTCTATGAGCACGCCAATGTGCTGCTGGAACAACTGGCCAAGGTTTGCGATACCACGCGGCGCATCGGCCAGGGCGAAAAGACCTGGCTGGGCATCGGCTTTGCGCCATCGACCCTGTATGGCGTGCTGCCGGAGTTGATACGGCGGCTGCGCAACCATGAGGCGCTGGAGCTGGAATTGGGCTTGTCGGAGATGACCACCCTGCAGCAAGTCGAGGCGCTCAAGGCCGGGCGCATTGATGTGGGTTTCGGGCGCATTCGCATCGACGACCCGGCCATCGTCCAGCGCGTGCTGGTGGAAGATCGACTGGTGGCCGTATTGCCCGCCGGCCACTCGCTGCTGGGCGCGCCCGCCACCCTCGCGCAATTGGCCGCAGAGCCGTTTGTGCTCTACCCCGGCAACCCGCGCCCCAGCTATGCCGACCATGTGATCGCGCTGTTCGACGCCCATGGCTTGAGCCTCAAGGTGGTGCAGTGGACCAACGAGTTGCAGACGGCCATCGGGCTGGTGGGCGCGGGAATGGGCGTGACGCTGGTGCCGGCCTCGGTGCAGGTGTTGCACCGGGCGGATATCGGCTACACGCCGATTGTGGAAGCCACTGCGACCTCGCCGATTATCCTGAGCAGGCGAGTGAATGATCAGTCGCCAGGGCTGAGTCATTGTTTGCAGTTGGTTGAGGAGTTGATCTGAAACCCTCCAAACACCGCAATTCCCCTGTGGGAGCTGGCTTGCCTGCGATAGCGGTGGGTCAGTTAACCAGGATGCCAACGGGTCCACCGCTATCGCAGGCAAGCCAGCTCCCACAGTTTGATCTTCATACAGTTCAGAGACTGCGCAGGCGTTTGCGCTGCAGGGTCTGGCTGGGGGATTCATCGAAGAGTTTGCGGTACTCCGCCGAAAACCGTCCCAAGTGGGTAAAGCCCCAGCCCAGCGCGATCTCGGAGATGGTGCGGATTGAACCATGCTCGAGGATTTCCTGGCGCACGACACCCAGTCGGTACTTCTTCAAATACGCCATCGGCGACAGCGCAAAGTATTTACGAAACGCATCGAACAGCTTGAACCGCGACACACCCGCAGCCGCTTCCAGGTCTTCCAAATGGATCGCCTCGCGGGCGTTGTCGTGGATGTATTGCCGCGCCCGAATCAGGTAATGCGGCAGCTTCACGCCGAGCACGTCGCGCAATTCTTCTGAATAGTTGTTCGGCTGGGCCAGGATCAAACCCTTGATCAACGAGCTTTCCAGATCCCGCGTAAACGCCGCCTGCTCATACAACTCGCTGCTGCACTCAAGCTCCGCAATAAAGTAGCGCGCCATGCGCCACCACGATGCCGAAGCACCGTCCACCGCATCCATCACCGACTCAAACCGCAGTGGCGCTTCAATCGGCCGTTGCAGCAACCCTTCCAGCGACTCACTCATCGCCGCCCGCGTAATCACCACCTGCAACTTGCGACAATCACCGGAAATCGCCAGCACCTGATGCTCGTTAGGCGACAAAATCACGCCTTGGTCACGGTTGGAACTCAGGCGCTCGCCGTTCTTGCTCAATTCCTGCTCGCCCACCAACGGCAGGCTCAGGCTGTAGCTGCTGAAGTGCTCGGCGTCTTCGATATCAATGGTCACATCGGTGCCGTACTCGATCACGCCCAAGGTAGTGGCGCGGGACTTGAACACATTGGCGCTGTGGTGAAAACGCAGGCGCTCGGGCGTGCTTGTCGCCAGGCGGTGCGGCCCGCAGATGCCGGACATCCAGCTGCAGGCGCCCTCCAGGTCGAAGCGTTGAATATGGATCTCGCGTGTATGGCTACTCATCAGGGTGCACCCACGGCGGTTAGGCGGTTGCGCGCTCTGGCGGCGCGTCGTTGGCAATCGACAGCAAGTTCTACGCCACGCCCGCCTGAATGCAACCGGGTGGATAGCAAGCGTCGACTATGTGGATAAGCCGCAGGCATTTGCGACCTTCCTTTGGTATGACAGTAGCGCATGGCGTCACCTGGGCGCACTGAACTGGGTATTTGCTGCCCAATTTTGCGGCCTGCCTTCACCCATTAAGCGGATAGCCCGCGCCCTGCCCCACTGCCTCTAATAACCCACCGATTAGCCCCTATCTAAAAAGGTGCCTCCCATGAGTGGTGCAAGAAGCGTCGAGCAGTGGAAAACGTTTATCGAAGGTTGCCTGGACTTTCGGCCGGTGGATGAAGTGTTTCGCATCGCCCGCGACATGTTCACCGAGCCCGAACTGTTCGACCTGGAGATGGAACTGATCTTCGAAAAAAACTGGATCTACGCCTGCCACGAAAGCGAACTGGCCAATAACCACGACTTCGTGACCATGCGCGCCGGGCGCCAGCCGATGATCATCACCCGCGACGGCGAAGGCCAACTCAATGCGCTGATCAACGCCTGCCAGCATCGTGGCACCACACTGACCCGCGTCGGCAAGGGCAACCAATCGACCTTTACCTGCCCGTTCCACGCCTGGTGCTACAAGAGCGACGGCCGGCTGGTGAAGGTCAAGGCGCCGGGCGAGTACCCGGAAGGTTTCGACAAAGCCACACGCGGCCTGAAAAAAGCCCGTATCGAAAGCTACAAGGGCTTTGTGTTCATCAGCCTCAACGTGCAAGGCACCGACAGCCTGGAAGACTTCCTCGGTGACGCCAAAGTGTTCTTCGACATGATGGTCGCGCAGTCGGCCACCGGTGAGCTGGAAGTGTTGCCGGGCAAATCCGCCTACACCTACGACGGCAACTGGAAACTGCAAAACGAAAACGGCCTGGACGGTTATCACGTCAGCACCGTGCACTACAACTACGTGGCCACGGTGCAGCATCGCCAGCAGGTGAATACCGAAAACGGCAGCGCGTCCGCCAGCACACTGGACTACAGCAAACTCGGCGCCGGCGACGCGAATACCGATGACGGCTGGTTCGCCTTCAACAACGGCCACAGCGTGCTGTTCAGCGACATGCCCAACCCCAGCGTGCGCTCGGGCTACGCCACCATCATGCCGCGCCTGGTGGAAGAACACGGCCAGCAGAAAGCCGAGTGGATGATGCACCGCCTGCGCAACCTGAACATCTACCCGAGCCTGTTCTTTCTCGACCAGATCAGCTCGCAGCTGCGCATCATCCGCCCGGTGGCGTGGAACAAGACCGAGATCATCAGCCAGTGCCTGGGCGTGAAAAACGAGTCGGATGCCGACCGCGAAAACCGCATTCGCCAGTTTGAGGATTTCTTCAACGTATCGGGCATGGGCACGCCGGATGATCTGGTGGAGTTTCGCGAAGCCCAGCGCGGTTTCCAGGGCCGCCTGGAGCGCTGGAGCGATATCTCACGGGGCAGCCATCGCTGGGAAACCGGGCCGACACCGAACAGCGAAGCCATCGGCATTCAACCGGCCATGACCGGCACCGAATTCACCCACGAAGGCCTGTATGTGAACCAGCATCGCAACTGGCAGCAATTTCTGCTCAAAGGCCTGGACCAGCAAGCGCTGACACTGCGGGAGGTGAAGTGATGGATGCCCAATTGCAGTGCCGGATCGAGCAATTCTTCTACCGCAAATCCGAGCTGTGCGACGCCCAGGACTGGGACGCCTATGTGCAGCTGTTCGACCCGCAGAGCGAGTTTCACTTGCCGCAATGGGACTCGGAGCACGTGTACACCCGCGACCCCAAACGCGAAATGTCGCTGATCTACTACGCCAACCGTTCGGGCCTGGAAGACCGCGTGTTCCGTTTGCGCACCGGCAAGGCCGCGTCGGCCACGCCGATGCCGCGCACCTTGCACTTGATCAATAACGTGCGGATCGCCGAGCAGGCAGACGGCACGCTGGAGGTGAAGCTGAACTGGCACACGCTGTTCTATCGCCTGGCCACCTCAGAGCAGTTTTACGGGCCTGCCACTTACCACCTCAAGCCGGATGGCGACAGCTGGCTGATCACCCGCAAGCACGCACTGTTGCTCAACGACACCATCAACTCGGTGCTGGATTTCTATCACTTGTAGCAGAGAACTTTTGTGACAAGCACCGTCCTGTGGCGAGCGGGCTTGCCCCGCGTTGGGGCGCGAAGCGGCCCTAATTCAGGCACTGCGGTTTGACTGGATAAATGCGGTGACTTTATTGGGGCTGCTTCGCAGCCCAACGCGGGGCAAGCCCGCTCGCCACAACAAGCCCGGTCACCACAACGAGCCCGCTCGCCACAAAAGCTCACGGGTCAGGCACAAAAATCAGATACGCGGAGTTATGCGGATGAATCACAAAGTGGCCTTCAGTTTTGCCGACGGCAAGACCCTGTTTTTCCCGGTAGGCGCGAATGAAATCCTGCTGGATGCGGCATTGCGCAACGGCATCAAGATCCCGCTCGATTGCCGCGAAGGCGTGTGCGGCACCTGCCAGGGTCGTTGCGAGTCCGGCGATTACACCCAGGATTATGTCGACGACGAAGCCCTCTCCAGCCTCGACCTCAAGCAACGCAAGATGCTCAGTTGCCAGACGCGGGTGCAGTCCGACGCTACGTTCTACTTCGATTTTGATTCGAGCCTGTGCAACGCGCCGGGGCCGGTACACGTGCGCGGCAAGGTCAGCGAAGTGCAGCAGGTGTCGGCCAGCACGGCGATTTTGCAGGTGACCCTGGACAACCCGCTGGACTTCCTGCCCGGCCAATACGCCCGCCTGGCGGTGCCCGGCACCGACAGTTGGCGTTCGTACTCCTTCGCCAACCGATCGGGCAATCAACTGCAGTTTCTGGTGCGCCTGCTGCCCGATGGCGTCATGAGCAACTACCTGCGCGAGCGCTGCCAGGTCGGTGATCAAGTGCTGATGGAGGCGCCATTGGGTGCCTTCTACCTCAGGCATGTCACCCGGCCGCTGATACTGGTGGCCGGCGGCACTGGCTTGTCGGCCTTGCTGGGCATGCTCGATGAGCTGGCTGCCAACGGCTGCAACCAGCCGGTCCACTTGTATTACGGCGTGCGCGGGGCCGAGGACTTGTGCGAAGCACAACGCATCGAAGCCTACACCTCGACAATCCCCGACTTTCGCTACACCGAAGTGCTCAGCGACCCGTCACCCGAGTGGCCTGGCAAACGCGGTTACCTCACCGAACATTTCGACCTGGCCGAATTGCGGGACAGTTCGGCCGATATGTACGTATGCGGCCCCCCTCCAATGGTCGAATCCATCCAACAATGGCTGGCGGATCAGGCACTTGATGGCGTTCAGCTGTATTACGAAAAGTTTACGCAGAGTAATATCTGACCCTCAGCAGTTCTGAGGGGCTGATGCGGCGTGCACTCACCCTCAAGAAAAACAAGTAGAAGGGAATGTTAATGGCGGATGACATGGTTAACCCGGTGGGCCTCAAGCGTGGCCTGAAGAACCGGCACATTCAGCTGATCGCCTTGGGAGGGGCGATTGGCACAGGGTTGTTCCTTGGCTCGGCCGGGGTGCTCAAGTCGGCGGGGCCGTCGATGATCCTGGGCTACGCGATTGCCGGTTTCATCGCGTTCCTGATCATGCGCCAGCTTGGCGAGATGATCGTCGAAGAGCCGGTGGCCGGCTCCTTCAGCCACTTCGCCCACAAATACTGGGGCGGCTACGCAGGCTTTCTGGCCGGCTGGAACTACTGGGTGCTCTACGTGCTGGTGGGCATGGCCGAACTGACAGCCGTGGGCAAATACATCCAGTTCTGGTGGCCGGAGATTCCGACCTGGGTCAGCGCGCTGGTGTTCTTTGTCGCGGTCAACCTGATCAACACCCTCAACGTGAAGTTCTTCGGTGAAGCCGAGTTCTGGTTCGCGATCATCAAGGTGGTGGCGATTGTCGGCATGATCGTGCTCGGCTGTTACCTGCTGTTCAGCGGCACCGGTGGCCCGCAAGCCTCGGTGAGCAACCTGTGGAGCCACGGCGGGTTCTTCCCCAATGGCGGCATGGGGCTGTTGATGTCCATGGCCTTCATCATGTTCTCGTTCGGCGGCCTGGAGCTGGTGGGTATCACCGCAGCCGAGGCCAGCGAGCCGCGCAAAGTGATCCCCAAAGCCATCAACCAGGTGGTCTACCGCATCCTGATTTTCTACGTCGGCGCGCTGACCGTGCTGCTGTCGCTGTACCCGTGGGACCAACTGCTGCAAACCCTCGGCGCGTCGGGCGATGCCTACGGCGGCAGCCCGTTTGTACAGATCTTCTCGCTGATCGGTAACGACACCGCCGCGCACATTCTCAACTTCGTGGTGCTGACCGCGGCGCTGTCGGTGTACAACAGCGGCGTGTACTGCAACAGCCGCATGCTGTTCGGCCTGGCCGAGCAAGGCGATGCGCCCAAAGCGCTGATGAAACTCAACAAACAAGGCGTGCCGATTCGCGCCCTGGCCATTTCGGCGCTGGTGACGATGCTGTGCGTGGTGGTCAACTACGTCGCGCCGCACAGTGCGCTGGAACTGCTGTTTGCGCTG
Organism: Pseudomonas sp. B19125; assembly: GCF_044218855.1. Classification (NCBI taxonomy): domain Bacteria; kingdom Pseudomonadati; phylum Pseudomonadota; class Gammaproteobacteria; order Pseudomonadales; family Pseudomonadaceae; genus Pseudomonas; species Pseudomonas sp. B19125. Next base: position 1,475,575 of record NZ_CP162589.1, on the reverse strand, counting down.
GTGGTTGCCTCGCTGATGATCAACTGGGCACTGATCAGCCTCACCCACATCAAGTTCCGCAAGGCCATGGGCGAGCAAGGCGTGACGCCGTCGTTCAAGACCTTCTGGTTCCCGTTCAGCAACTACCTGTGCCTGGCGTTCATGGTGATGATCATCAGCGTGATGCTGGCGATTCCGGGGATTAACAACTCGGTGTATGCGATGCCGGTTTGGGTGGGGATTATCTACATTGCCTACCGGTTGCGGATTAGAAAAAGCAACGCGGTAGTGAACGCACGGTGATCCCTGTGGGAGCCGGGCTTGCCCGCGATGGCGGTGGGTCAGTCAGTGGATGAGCTGGCTGACAGACCGCTATCGCAGGCAAGCCAGCTCCCACATTTGATTGCATTCCAGATGTAGAAAGCCCCGGAATTCCGGGGCTTTTTTTATAGCGTGGAACGCACTCGCCACAGTTCGGGGAACAGCACCGTGTCGAGCATCTTGCGCAGGTAACCCACGCCTTCGGTGCCACCGGTGCCGGGCTGGAAGCCAATGATGCGCTCCACCGTGGTCACATGCCGAAAGCGCCACTGGCGGAATGAGTCTTCCAGGTCGATAAACTTCTCGGCCAACTGATACAAATCCCAATACCGACTCGGGTCGCGATACACCTCGCGCCACGCCGCCTCCACGGACTCATCGTGAACCGTGGCCGCCGTCGGGTCGCGTTCGGCGCGCTTGGGGTCAATCGCCAACCCGGCTTTAACCATCAGATTAATCGCCTCGTCGTACAGCGACGGCGTGGCAATCGCCACTTTCAACTCGTTCAACAATTCTGGCCGATGCGCGTGCGGCCGCAACAGCGCTGCGCTTTTATTGCCAAGGATAAATTCGATCTCACGGTACTGGAACGACTGGAACCCCGACGACTGCCCCAGAAACGGGCGAATCGCCTTGTACTCCGACGGCGTCATGGTCGCCAGCACGGCCCAGGCATGCACCAGTTGATCGAAGATCCGTGACACTCGCGCCAGCATCTTGAATGCCGGCGGCAACTCGCCCAGGCGCACGTGCTCGCGGGCGGCCTTGAGTTCGTGGAGCATCAGTTTCATCCACAGCTCTGAAGTCTGGTGCTGGATGATAAAGAGCATTTCGTTGTGATCGGGCGACAGCGGGTGCTGGGCGCTGAGGACTTTGCCCAGGTCCAGGTAGTCGCCGTAGCTCATGGACTCGGAAAAATTCAGTTCGGCGTTATGCCATTCTTCCGGCGGCTGGTAATCAGGTGAAAAGGGACACTGGCTCATCGCGTGGGCTCCTTGAGCGGGCGGAGAATGGCACGGACGGGGCTGGCGTCCAGGTTGGCAAAACGCAACGGCAGCGCGATCAACTCATAGTCGCCCTCCGGTACATCATCAAGCACGATGCCTTCGAGAATCGCCATGCCATGGCGGGCCACGGCGTTGTGCGAATCCATGGTCTTGGACTGTTGCGGGTCCAGGGACGGTGTGTCGATACCGATCAGACGCACGCCCAGGCTGGCGAGCAGCTCAATGGTTTGTGGTGCGATGGCGGTGAAGTTCGAGTCCCACTCGGTCAGCGGTGCTTGTGGATAAGTGCGCAGTAGCACACGCTCAGGCAAGTTATCCACACGCCCTTGCAACTGATGCGGCTGCACCAGCGCGCCGCTGCCCAGGCAATGCAACACCCGGCACGGGCCCATGTACACATCCAGCGACACCTCGCCGATCGGCGCACCGTCGGCGCTGTAATGCAGCGGCGCGTCCACATGGGCGCCAGTGTGCGGCGAAAACGTCACGCGGCCCACATTCACCGGGCACTCCGGGCCAAACTGCCACACGCGCTCTTCCTGGAACGGCGTATCGCCCGGCCAGGTCGGCGTCGCCGTGCTCAAGGGCGGGCTGATATCCCACCACGTTTTTATTGGGTTCATTGCAAGGCTCTCACTCGTTCTTGGGTGAATGATACGAGGGCCAGCCGTGCATTTTCTTGCTAATTCCTGCGCAACACGGGAAATTTTTCGCAGTTACTGCGGGGAAATAGCGCTTTACCGCACAAACCTATCACTCAAGAGCGCCTCCTTTCCCTGTGGGAGCCGGGCTTGCCCGCGATGACGGCGGCACAGCTGCATCTCCAGTACCTGACACTCCGCTATCGCGGGCAAGCCCGCTCCCACATGGACTGCACAGTGTCTGAGAGATCGCATTCGGCTGCGCTTCTGGGCATCCCGATGTCGAGTTCAGACCACTGACACAACGCCCAAGGCCTTAGGGTTCATCTTTCCCTTCCCTGCCTCGGAGCCATCATGTCCAAGCCCATCACCGTACTGCGTGACACCCACCCGCTACCTGTCCTGGATGCCTGCAAATGGGAAAAGCTCGAGGGCGACCCGCACACCGTCAACCTCAACGCCTACACCAGCGAAGACGGCAGCAAGATCATGGGCACCTGGATCTGCACGCCGGGCAAGTGGTACGTGGAATACGTAAAGTGGGAATATTGCCACTTCCAGGAAGGCTACTGCGTGATCACACCAGAAGGCATGGAGCCGATTCACTTGCGGGCTGGGGATATCTTTGTGGTGGAACCCGGTATGAAGGGCACGTGGGAAGTGGTCGAGACCGTGCGTAAGTATTTTGTGTTTGCATAAGCAGCATCAGATAAATCCTTGGCCTGCTTCAGTTTTTCCCTAGCGTGAGTCCGGCCCCTTTAAAGCACCCTGCGATGAGTCTTCCCACTCACGCAGGCTGCCCAATTGAACGTCCTGACCAAAGTATGTGTGTTAAACATCTGTGTTTTTCTCGCACCCTCTGCCCTCGCTGACTTCATCAGTGACAGCACCGGCAAGCTTGAGCTGAAGAACTTTTACTTCAACCGTGACTACCGTGAGCCCAATGCCACGCAGTCCAAGCGCGAAGAATGGGCACAAGGTTTCGCGTTGCAAATTGAGTCCGGGTACACCGAAGGCACCGTGGGTGTTGGCGTCGATGTCCTCGCCATGGCGGGCTTCAAGCTTGATTCAAGTGCAGACCGAACCCGCTCCGGCTTATTGCCGGTGCGTCAATCCGGCAAAGCCGAAGACAGCTATGGCGAAGCCGCTTTTACGGCAAAATTCAGGGCTTCCCAAACGACGCTGAAAATCGGTGCGCTGGCCCCACCAGCGCTACCGATACTGGAAAAAAACGTCGGCCGCTTGCAGCCGCAGCTTTTCAAGGGCGCGCACCTGCGCTCCCAGGAACTCAAAGACCTGACGCTGGACGTGGGCAGAATTACCCACGTCAACCAGGTCGACTCAACCAACTATGAAGCGTTGGCGGTCGCCACCGGCGCACGCAGGAATATCGTGGTTCGTGGGAAGAATCAATCGAATGCATTCGACTTTGCAGGCGGTAGTTACGCCGTCAACAAACAACTCACCGCCAGCTACTACTACAGCACGCTGGACAACCTCTACACCCAGCACGCGGGCAGCCTTCAACATACCTATCCAGTTGCCGAGGACCAAAGCCTGAAAAGTGAATTGCGTTACACGCGCTCTCTCGATAACGGCCAAACCAACATCGACAACACCGCAGTGGGTGCGATGCTGACCTACGCATGGGGGGCGCATAAATTGGGTGGGGCCTACCAAACCATGTCAGGCAACACAGGCCACGCAGCTGTAAGAGGAAGCTATCCCACACTGGTGAATTTTCTGCAGTACAGCGACTTCGCCAATAAGGATGAAAAATCCTGGCAAGTACGCTACGACTACGACTTCACCGCGCTGGGCGTTCCCGGCCTTTCCATGTTCACGCGCTATGCATCGGGCAGCAACGTCGACCGAGGGCCGGGCCGTTCGGACGGGCGTGAGTGGGAACGGGATATCGATGTGAGCTATGCCTTCCAGAATCCGACCCTGAAAAACGTCAAAGTCCGCTTACGCAACGCAATGATGCGCTCCAACTTTGAAAGCGATATAGACGAAACACGCTTGATCGTCAGCTACGAAAAGCCACTGTGGTAACCGGCAAAAACCCGAGAGCCCGCCCGACGCGGGCTCTCGGAAACGCCCCTACTTGGGTTTGCGATAGCTGTTGATGATCGCCGAGAAGTCTTTACCCCCTTCCCCACGCTGACTCATCGATTGATACAACTGCTGGGCCACGGCGCCGAGGATTACCGGTTGCTTGGCCTGGCGTGCGGCTTCGGTGGCCAGCCCCAGGTCCTTGAGCATCAGGTCGGCGCCGAAACCACCGGTATAGCCACGGGACGACGGCGCAGTTTCAATCACGCCCGGCCATGGGTTGTAAGTGTCGGAACTCCAGCAGCGCCCGGTGGAGCTGTTGATAATCCCGGCCAGCACTTGCGTGTCGATGCCCAGCGCATCGCCCAGGGCCATGGCCTCGCTGACGCCGACCATGCTGATGCCGAGCAACAGGTTGTTGCAGATCTTGGCGATCTGGCCGGTGCCGACATCGCCACAATGCACGATATTGCGGCCCATCTGCGCCAGCACCGGTTGCAGGGTGGCGAACAGTTCCGGGGTGGCGCCGACCATGAAGGTCAGCGTCCCGGCTTGCGCGCCACCCGTGCCGCCGGAGACGGGTGCGTCGGCCACCACCACGCCTTGTTTTGCCGCCGCGGCAGACACATCGCGAATGGTTTGCGGGTCGATGGTGCTGCAATCCACCGCCGGCACGCCTTTGCCGATGCCAGCAAGCACGCCATCTTCATTCAGCCACACGCTGCGCACATGGGCAGCGGCCGGCAGCATGGTAATCACAAGCTCCGCGCCGCTGGCCGCATCACGCGGCGAGTCGCTGATGGTGCCGCCCAGTTCGGCCAACTCTTTGAGCACTGTCTGGTTCAAATCAAACAGGTTCAGCGCATGGCCAGCCTTGATCAGGTTGCGGGCCATGGGCGCGCCCATGTTGCCCAAGCCGATAAATGCAATCTTCATGGTCGTCTCCCCAAATCAGCGCAGGTTGATGGTGGTGTTGACGCCATCGTTGACCGTGTCGTCATCGAACCAGCGGCTGGTGACGGTTTTGGTCTGGGTGTAGAACTGCACCACTTGCTTGCCATACGGGCCGAGGTCGCCGAGCTTGGAACCGCGCGAACCGGTGAAGCTGAAGAACGGCACTGGCACCGGAATCGGGATGTTGATACCGACCTGGCCTACATCGATTTCGCTCTGGAACTTACGCGCTGCCGCACCGCTTTGGGTGAACAAGCCGGTGCCGTTGCCGAACGGGTTGGCGTTGACCAGCGCGATGGCCTCATCCAGCGTGGCGACTTCCAGCACCACCAGCACCGGGCCGAAGATTTCCTGGGTGTAGATCTGCATATCAGTGGTCACGCCCGAGAACAGGGTCGGGCCGACGAAGTTGCCGTGTTCGAAGCCCGGCACCTTGATGTCGCGGCCGTCCAGCTCCAGCTTGGCGCCTTCTTTCACGCCGCTTTCGATCAGTTCCAGAATGCGCGCCTTGGCGCGTTTGGAGATCACCGGGCCGACATCCGTGCCCGCTTCACTGCCAGCGTTAACCTTGAGTTTTTGCGCCAGCGCTTTCAAATCCGGCAGCCACTGCTTGGCCGCGCCCACCAGCACCACCACCGAGGTGGCCATGCAACGCTGGCCTGCCGCGCCGAAACCGGCACCGACCAGCGCATTCAAGGTGTGTTCGCGGTTGGCGTCCGGCAGCACCACGGCGTGGTTCTTGGCGCCCATCATCGACTGCACGCGCTTACCGTGTTTGCCGGCCAGGTCGTACACGTGGGTACCAACGGCGGTCGAACCGACGAAAGAAACTGCCTTGATATCTTTATGGGTGCACAGCGCATCCACCACATCCTTGCCGCCGTGCACCACGTTGAGCACGCCGGCCGGCACACCGGCTTCCAGCGCCAGCTCTACCAGCAGCATCGTCGACAGAGGGTCTTGTTCGGACGGTTTGAGCACGAAAGTGTTACCGCAGGCAATCGCCATCGGGAACATCCACAGTGGAATCATCGCCGGGAAGTTGAACGGAGTGATGCCTGCGCACACGCCGATCGGCTGGCGCAGGGTGTAGGTGTCGACGCCACCGGCGACGTTTTCAGCGAACTCGCCCATCTGCAAGGTGCCGATAGAACACGCGTGTTCGACCACTTCCAGGCCACGGAAAATATCGCCTTCGGCGTCGGCAATGGTCTTACCCTGCTCGGCGCTCAGGACTACGGCGATGCGCTTGGAATGTTCGCGGATCAAGGCTTGCAGCTTGAGCATGATGCGCATGCGTGCGCCGATCGGCGTGAGCTTCCAGGTTTGAAAAGCTTGATGGGCAGCGTCGATGGCGGCGTTGACTTCATCGGCGGTGGCGAAAGGGACTTTGGCCAGCACCTCTTGAGTGGCCGGGTTGACGATGTCTTGCCAGTGGGTGGTCTTGGATTCGACCCATTCACCCTTGATCAGCAACTTGACCTGTTGCACGGAAATATCGGCAGAAGCGTTCATGTGGTCTCCAAATCTTATATTTGTGCAGAGAACCAAGGCCAGGGGTGTGCTCTCAATAGCTGACGGTCGCGCCTGCGTCCCAGCGTAAATCCGGTTCATCCCTAACACTTTCATTTGGGACTTGGCCCTGCGGGTTGGAGCTGTGATCGCGCCAGTCTGCGTTGCGGGACTTGAAGAGGCAGAAGCATCCTCTTCGTCCCGCGCCTTGCCTGACACAATCACAGCTCCAACGCGATCCGCCATCTATTGAGAGCACACCCCTATCGCCTTGAAGAATGAGGCGTTCGGACTGTTTTTGGAGTATAGATGTGCAAATCTCTAATAAGAACGCACATAAAAGCCGGTCCAATATGCAAAAAAACATCACGTCATTGGGCTCCCTGAACTGGGATGACCTGAAGTTTTTCCTCGAAGTGGCCCGCACCCGTAAGGCCAGCGTCGCCGCCAAGCGCCTGGCGGTGGACTACACCACCGTGTCGCGGCGCATCAGTTCGTTGGAAGTGTCGCTCGGCACATTGCTGTTCGAAAAATCCCGGACCAACGGCTTCGTGCTCACCACCGAAGGCCAGCGTTTGCTGGGGTATGCGGAGTCCATCGAAAGCACGCTGCACATGGCCTGCGAGCAGGTGTCCGGCTCTGGCGTGGCGCTGTCCGGGCATGTGCGCATGGGCTGCACCGAAGGTTTCGGCAGCTTTTTTGTCACGCCGCAGCTCAGCCACTTTGTCGACACTTACCCGGCAATCTCGGTGGATATTTTGCCCCTGCCCCACTTCATCAGCCTGTCCAAGCGCGAAGCCGACATAGTGATCGCCCTGGAACGCCCGGAACACGGGCCGTATGTGTGCTGCAAACTGTGCGACTACAAATTGCAGCTGTACGCGACCCAGGACTACCTCGACCAACACCCGCCGATCCGCAAACCGGCGGATTTGGCCGAGCATCCGTTTATCAGCTATGTGGATGACCTGGCGTTCAGCTCGGAGCTGTTGTACCTGGCCAACGTAGTGCCCGGCGCCAGCGCGAGTTTGCGCAGTACCAGCGTGATCGCGCAGTACGTGGCGGCGCAGCAGGGCCGGTCGATGGCGATATTGCCGTGCTTCCTGGCGGCGCAGGACCCACGGTTGTTGCCGGTGCTGGGCGAGCAGATTGCGATAACGCGGCAGTTTTGGATGTATTGCCGGGAGGATTTGCGGAAGCTGAAGCGGATTACGCTGTTGTGGGATTACATCAGGGAAGTGACGGAGCAGAACGCGGGGTTGTTGATGGGGGAAACGCGGGAGATGAGGTTCGCGGATTAAAGGGCCATCAGCGACGATTCGCTTTAATTTGCAGGACGTTTCCTAGAGACTCTCTACCCTATTGCGCCTTACCGTTTGGGTCACTAGCCTCCTGACTTCGCTGCTCATCAGCGATCGGGTTTAGCGATCCGGGTTTCAGGCGTGACACTGCCCCCAACAGTATCAGCTGGCTCTCGTCAGCTTTTAGCGTTTTATGGCGGCTGTGTGCGGGAGACTTTCGAGTCTACCCGGGATGCGCTCTGGCCCGGATCGCTAACCTGCACACAGCTGCCACCCTCTTCATGTTTAGCGATGTGATGTGGCAGCTCTACTTCAGCAGAGAGCAATCATCATGAGCAAAATCGTCCCCGATCCACCCCTTTCATCCATCACCACCCTCGGCGTCGTCACCTTCGGCGACTACGGCGAAAACCAAAAACCGCTGTTCCGCGTCAACTCCGGCATGCCCATCGAGCAAGCCCTGGAACACGCCTCCACCCTGCTGTTTTATTCCAAGAAACTCGCCATGGAAGCCGCCATGGATGTACGCGGCGAACAATACGCCTGGGCCGCACACTACCTGTGTGAGATGGGCAAAGCCGTGGTGGATGACCTGACGCAAGCGATGACGCCTACGAGCTAAAGGCTAGATCGCAGATCGTTCCCACGCTCTGCGTCACTAGTGTCCGGTAAACATGTTTCATAGCTGAAGGCTGCCTTGGGCAGCCTTCAGCTTTTCTCGCTCCTGCCTTCGTCGATCCCTCAATTCTGGCGTCGCGGGCCGTTCGTGCAGGACATGAGATATGCGAACCGTCAGCTCAAACAACGAACCGGTAAATTCTGAGCGACGATGGTAAAGGTGCAATAACAAGTAGCTGATCAAGGCACTGTAAATCTGCAGACGCACGGCGTTTTCAGAGAATGCGTAGAAGCGTTTGAGTTTCAGATGTTGCTTGACCCACTTGAAAAACAGCTCGATCTTCCAGCGATCTTTATACAATCCCGCGATTTCTTCGGCTGATCTTACGAAGTCATTGGTCACCAGGATTAACGGCGTGGCATGTCCCTCGCGTTCTACCACCACGCGTCTTGCCGGCGTTTCTCGGTAGTCATTAAGACGCTTGCCGCCTAGATGCTTTTTTCCGAACAGGATGACTTCGTCGGTCATGACGGGGCTTTGCTCGGCTGCGATCGAGTGCTTGTGCAGCACTTTGATATTGGCGTTTTTTTTCAGGCGGGTGACGAAAAAGGCTCCTTTGGTCTGCAACTGGTGCCACCAGTTGTAATCGCAATATCCCTTGTCAAAGACATACGTCATGCCGACCTGAATCGGCATTTCCAGCGCATCGCTCAGGTCGTTGACGTTGGCAGGAGTGATGTTGACGTACACCGGGGCCAACTGCGCCAAATCTAGTCCGACATGTACTTTCAGGCCCTGCGTGATGCGGGTTTTCGTGGAGGCTGTCCAGTCATCAAAGTGAGGTCCGCGCAAAGTGATTGACGTGGAATCAAGCAGGCTAATCATGGCACCGACTTCTTTGCGCTGTTGGCGGCTGATGCCGCTCAACAGCAATTGGCAAAGATCCTGGAATGGCCGGTAGTTTCGCTTGTTCAAAGCATCTGACAGGGTCGATCGGGCGACGGGCCCCGCTTTAAGATGGTAACTATGCGGACTTAGCGTTTCGGAAAAAGTGGCCAAGGACCGCAGGCTTAAGGCTTGGGTTATATGGCCGCTGACCAGTGTCACCAGCAATTGCCAGCTCGTGCAGCGTTTGACGTAGCGATCAGCCTGGTGCTTTTCGGTGGATTGCCGAAAGAACTGGCGCGGGATCGCACTGAGTAGGTGGGCTAAACGGGTACTGGTAAACATGGGTCAAAATCGAGTCTGAAAAATCCGATTATGACTGACAGTCGCGAACAACAAGGGGGAGCAAGCTCCCCCTTTGGTTTTTACCGGACACTAGTGACGCTCTGCGTGGGAATGCCGCCCTGGACGCTCTGCGTCTGCTCTTGAAGTCGTGACGCGGAGCGTCACAGGATGCATTCCCACGCGGAGCGTGGGAACGATCGGAATGTGGGAGGAAGCTTGCTCCTTCCACTTCTAAACCGCACCAGCCCCAGCTATTTGCGGATGCCGAGCCCGCACTTCCCGCAAAAACTCACCCGCGGTGCTCTTGAGCCAAACAATTAACCGAGCGATATCGGGCTCCGACTGTCGTCCGTTTCGGCAAATTATGTAATAGGCCGCTGGCGACATCATCACTGGGCTATTCAGCGCAACCAATGTGCCGCCTTCCAATTGGTCGTACACCAACGCAGTTCTGCCCAGCGCAATCCCTGTGCCCTTCACCGCCAGACTGATCGCCTGGCTCGAATCCGGAAATCGCGGCCCATGGTGATAAGGCGGCGCCGCCAGCCCCTGAAATGCAAACCAGCTTTCCCACCCCGGACACACCTGATCGTCCACCCGATGGATCAGCGGGTACCGGGCGACATCTTCCTGTGCAATATCACCCTTCAACCGCAGAAACTCCGGCGAACAAACGGGGAACACCGCGTCGCGCATCAGCAGTTCAACATGATGATCCGGGTAGTCGCCGTACCCCATCACCACCGCGACATCGTATTGATGAGCCTCCAGGCTGGCGCCGCTCATGTCAGCGCTGGTCAACACCAGGTCAATGTTGAACGAGGCCTCAGTGTGAGAGCCGTGCATTCTGGGAATCAGCCACGTCGAACAGAGGGAAGAGGTGCATGAGAGGTACAACGGCGGGGATTTACCGGGGTTGAGCGAATGCAGCACCCCGTCCAGCGCCTTGAAAAATCCGTCGGTTACCGGCAATAAGGCCTGCCCCGCTGCCGTCAGCTTCACACCGCGCGAGTGCCACTCAAACAACAGCACGCCCCACCACTCCTCAAGGCCCGCAATTTGATGACTGATGGCACTGGCGGTGAGGTTGAGCTCAGAGGCAGCACGCGCAAAACTACCCGTTTGCGCTGCGCTGACGAACGCTTGAAGCATGGGTGTGGGAGGCGGACGCTGGGCCATCAGGTGCTCACTTTGATCAAGATGATCCCGCAAACAATGACGAATGCCGACAGCATCCGTCGCCAACCGAACCGTTCATGAAAGAACAGCGCGGCAATAATGGCGCCGATAATAACACTGGTTTCCCGCAGCGCTGAGACCTTGGCGACCGCATCCAGCGATAACGCAAACAACACCAATCCGTAAGACGCCAGGTAAAAAACACCGCCTAACAGGCCTACTCGCCAATGCCCACGTATTGCTTGAGCCAAGGCTGAACGCTCTTTGGAATACGCCAGCACAGGGATCGGAATACTCTGGAACACTGTCAGGTAGATGATGTACTGCATTACCGTCTCACTCGCTCTTACACCTTTGGCATCCACCACCGTGTAAGACGCAATAAACACACCGGCGCACACCGCCATCAGGATCGGTTTGAACATCTGCGCCGTCATCCTGCGCACAAAGGTCAGGCTGATAATCCCCACACAAATCAGCAACACTCCGGTCAAAGCCTGGAGTGACAACTGCTCATGCAGCAGAAAGAAGGAAAACAGCGCGACCAATACGGGCGGTACCCCACGCATCACGGGGTAAACCTGGCCGAAGTCACCCGTTTCATACGCCTTGATAAGGAATAGCCGATAGACCGTATTGAGCATCACGGAGACGAGGATATAGCCCCCAACCTCCAGGCTCGGCACTCTGACAAATGGCAAGGCCAGCAGGCATATCACTAGCGCGGTACCATCAACCATGGCCAAGGTCATGAAGCGACTGCTACCGGCGCGGACTACAGCGTTCCAGGTGGCGTGCATGAAGGCAGAGATCAAGACCAGCGTGATCGCGATATCGGAGTTGTCCATGGGGCTCGGCTTTTTCTTTTTGAGATAAGAACACTTCAAATGTCTAGCAGGCCATGTCTGATAACTTGCTCATTCTAGGTATCGAGACAACACTCAAGAAAAATCTAAATGCACAGCCATGGGTGCATTTTTCGACAGCGCTAACCGTTCTGACTGATCAATCATCGCTGCATTCCGGAACGTTACGTGGCGCTTCGAATCTCGAGCCGCTATTGCCTGACTGTCACGCTGCAACGCCGAGAACATAGACGAATCAACTGTTACGTCCGCCCCGGAATAAATCAGAGCGAGTACCTCAGCATTACTGATAGACATCGGCTTCTTGTCCGGAAGTTGAGTGGGTGTGCCTTGTAGTTCATCAACCAAGGCTGTTGCATGGCTGCACACCTCTTGGCTGAAATTACTGCCTTTTATGATCATCGAGATTCTTTAAGGTGGTTAGTTAGAGCGCCCATTTAACTAAGCCCACCACTTGCGAAAAAGCGAAACCTCATCAGCTTAGCCATCAAGATTCGTCATGAGTGTGGGTGTAGAGCAATACGCATGGGCCGCGCATTACCTGTGTGAGATGGGCAAAGCCGTGGTGGATGACCTGACGCAAGCAATGACGCCGAGCAGCTAAGCGAACACGCCAGCAAGCACACTTCAAAACAAAATATGGGAGCGGGCTTGCTCGCGAAAGCGGTGGGTCAGTGAGTAAATCCTCAGCTGACCCACCGCCATCGCGGGCAAGCCCGGCTCCCACAGTTGAAGGGTGGCGGGCACAGGATTCAGGTCTGCCACAAACAAGTGTGGGAGCTGGCTTGCCTGCGAATGGCGGTGGGTCAGGCAGGTTATCTGCTGCTGATACACCGCATTCGCGGGCAAGCCCGCTCCCACAGTTGAATGGTGGCGAGCACAAGATTCAGGTCTGGCACAAATAAGTGTGGGAGCTGGCTTGCCTGCGATGGCGGTGGGTCAGGTAGCTTATCTACTGCTGATACACCGCATTCGCGAGCAAGCCCGCTCCCACAGTTGAAGGGTGGTGGGCACAGGATTCAGGTCTGGCACAAATAAGTGTGGGAGCTGGCTTGCCTGCGATGGCGGTGGGTCAGGCAGGTTATCTGCTGCTGATACACCGCATTCGCGGGCAAGCCCGCTCCCACAGTTGAAGGGTGGCGGGCACGGGATTCAGGTCTGGCACAAATAAGTGTGGGAGCTGGCTTGCCTGCGATGGCGGTGGGTCAGGCAGCTTATCTACTGCTGATACACCGCATTCGCGAGCAAGCCCGCTCCCACAGTTGAAGGGTGGTGGGCACAGGATTCAGGTCTGGCACAAATAAGTGTGGGAGCTGGCTTGCCTGCTCCCACAGTTGACCGCATTGCCACGTTGGGATTGAGTGAGGTGCTTAGTCGGCAATCACGACGATCGACACGCGCCGGTTCTCGGTGCGGCCTGCCACGGTGGTGTTTGACGCCACCGGTTCGCTGCTGCCCAGGCCGCGCAGTTGGATGTTTTCTTCTTTCATGCCCACGCTGGTCAGCACCTTGCCCACGCTTTTGGCGCGGCGCAGGGATAACTGCTGGTTGTAGGTTTCTTTGCCCGAGGCGTCGGTGTGGCCGTCTACGCGCACGCGGTCGATACCGGCGCCCGTCAGGGCTTTGCCGATGCGTTCGACGATGTCGGTGCTGGCTTTGTTGAGGCTTTCGACGTCGCTGCCGAACAGCACTTTGCCGGATAACCCGAAGGCCCAGCCTTCGTCGGTGAGTTCAAAGCCTTGTTGTTTGAGGACCGCGACTTGCGCCGGGGTCAGGCCTTTGGGCGGCGGCGTCTGGCAGCCGCCGAGGGCCAGGAAGGCCACCAGTAAAGTGATAAACAGAACACGCGTTTTCGAGAACAAGGGATCAACTCCTGTGTTGAACGTTGGCAGCGGTAGGCTCCGCCTCCGCCGTTTGCTGGCCGCCTTGAGACAGCCGCTTGGCTTGGTACATGGCCGCGTCGGCGGCATTAAGCAGGGTACCGGGAGTGGCGCCATGATCGGGGTAGATGGCGATGCCGATACTGAGGGAGGTCAGCACCTGGGTATTGCCGGGCAACGGGATTGGTTTGTCCATGCTGGCAATGATCTTGTCGGCAATGCGCTGGGCATCCTCGGCCTTGTGCAGCGGCGCCAGCAGGATCGCGAATTCATCACCGCCCAGGCGCGCCACCAGGTCATCCTCACGCAGCTGCGCACGCACGCGTTCGGCGACGGCGACCAGCACGGCATCGCCGGCGGCGTGGCCAAAGTTGTCGTTGATGTCTTTGAAGCGGTCGCTGTCGAGGAACAACACCGCCACTTTCTCATTGATCTTGGCGGCGCTGCGCAGTGCGCGAATCAGGCGGCCTTCGAAGAACGCGCGGTTGGGCAAGCCGGTGAGGCTGTCGTGGCTGGCTTGGTGGGCGAGGGTTTCATTTTCACTTTGCAGGTGGCTTTGCCAGGCTTCCATCTCACCGAGCAAGGCGTTGAAGTCGCTGCCGAGGCTATCGAGTTCGGCGATCTGCGCCGGTGGCACACGGCGGTCAAAATCGCGCTCGCTGCGGGCGGCGTGGGCCACGGCGGCAAGGCTTTGCAGCGGTTGGGTGATGCCTTGCAACAGACGCCGCGCCAGGTACAACGCAACCCAGGCGCTGAGCGCGGTACAAATCAGAATCCCGGCCAGGCCACTGAGCAAAAAGCGCAGCAGGCTGCCGCCATGGCCGACCAAGTGAATGCTGCCGACGGGCTGGCCCTGGTGCAGGACCGGCTGGCTGATAGGCTGTTCGAGCAGGGTGTGCGCCACCGCCAGCTCGACCTTGGAGAGCATGCCGGTTTCGGGCCGTACCCATTGCGCCAGCAGCTTGCCGTTGGCGTCGAAGACTTCGGCCTGGGCCACTTCTTCAGTCGATGCAATCAGGCTCAGCGCTTCGGTGGCGGCGGCACTGTCATCGAACACCACCGCAGCTTCCACGGTGTAGTTGATGGAGCGCGCGATCAGGTGCAGGTTGTGCTCGGCATACACCCGCAGCGCCAGCACGCCGAGCAGGGTCAGCGACACACTGGCCAGGGTCACGGCCACCAGTGCCAGGATCAAATGCCCACGGCCAATGACCGAACGCAAGGTCGGCCGCGCTTTAGCGGTTCTCATGGCGCTGGCGCTCGACGTCGGGACAGTTGCAACACACTGGGGTGGATGCGCACGCCGCTACGGGCGACGGAATCCAGGTTGACCTCGAACGACACTTGCTCATCGCCCACGCGCAGGCAGAACAGGCTGCCCACGGTGCATTGGTCGCCGCCTTCGCTGATGCTGAGCACCGGGTGGCCGATCAATGAGGTGAACAGGCGGCTGCGTTCATCGGCGGTGAGTTTGCCGATGTAAATGGCGTCGCAGGCACTGACGATATCGGGATTATCGGCCAGCAGGCGCTGCACCACCACCGGGCGGCCAGTGGCCTGGGTGGTGCCTTTGACAAGGTCGTCGGTGTATTGGGTGGGGCCGACGATGCACAAGCGCAGTTGTGCAGGCTCCACCGGCCAACGGGCATAACTGAGGATGCCGAGTACCACTTGGGTGACCGCCTGGGCGCGGTGATCCGCCAGGCTGGGCGTCTGCGCAAATACACGCGGGGCGAGCAGGCATAGCACCGCCACCAGTAACATGCGTCTCCAGCTCAAACTGCGCTCTGTGGGCGAGACAGCCACGTTCATGCAGCAATTCTCTCAAATATTTTACAGGGTGATGCCGCAACGATAGCACAGCGGCGGAAAACCCCACGAACTGGGGGTTTATCAAAGCCCGCTATATTTTCAGAAAAATCAGACAACTAAACCAGAAATATTTAATGACCAATCAGTCAGTTTTATCGAGGGCGGCATCCAACTCCAGCATCAACCCGCTCAGGCGTTTGACCTTGCGCCGCACCGCTTCTTCAAACACCCCGCCTCGCGGTTCGATCAAACTGAACCAGCGTTTGGCGCGGGTGATGCCGGTGTAGATCAGCTCTTTGGTCAGCACCGGGTTCAGCGCATCGGGCAGGATCAGCGCCGTGTGAGTGAATTCGGAGCCCTGGGATTTGTGCACGGTCATGGCGTACACGGTTTCCACATCATTCAGACGGCTGGGCAGTACAAAACGCACGCCGCCCTGGCCATCGTTGCGTGGGAAAGCCACACGCAACACCTGTGGGCCGCCGTCGCTTTCGGGCAGTTTGAGGGCGATGCCGATGTCGCCGTTCATCAAGCCCAGGCCGTAGTCGTTGCGCGTCATCAACACCGGGCGGCCTTCGTACCATTGGTCATCGCCTTCGATCAGCCGCACTTTGCGCAAGGCGGCGGTGATGCGCTGGTTTAAACCTTCCACGCCCCATGGGCCTTTGCGCACGGCGCAGAGCAGTTGGAAGGCGTCGAAGGCTTGCAATAGTTGTTGCGCCCAGTGGGTCCAGGCGGCGTCTTCGCGCGCTGTGTCGAGGGCCGGGCGCGCGCTGTGCAGCAGGTTGAGGTAATAGCGATAACCCTGGGCGTCGTCGCCCTGCCCGTCCAGCACCAGGCGCTCAAGCGCGTGATCGTGTTCGCCCTTGAGGCTGAGGCAGAACAGGTCGTTATGGCTGCGCGCGGCAAGCAGTCTGCGCGCCTCTTCGGCATTTTGCTGGTTAACCCAACGCGCCAGTTGGCCGATGCCACTGCCTTCGCCGAAGCGTCGCGAATAGCGCAGCATGACCACTTGCTGGGCGAGCGGATGACTGCCATCGAGATCTTCCTGCAGGCCGCTGGCGCTGAGGTCTTCGCCGCTGACCGCTTGCAGCCATTGGCGCGTGTCGGGGCTGTACCAGCCGGCTTCGGCATCACGGCATAAGTCGCCGAGCACGGCGCCGGCTTCGACCGAAGCGAGTTGGTCTTTGTCCCCGAGCAATACCAGGCGTGCGTGGGGCGGCAACGCGTCCAGCAGGTTGGCCATCATTTCCAGGTCGATCATCGAGGCTTCGTCCACCACCAGCACATCCAATGGCAACGGGTTGCCGAGGTGATGCCGAAAATGTCGCGTGCCGGGGCGGCTGCCAAGCAGGCGGTGAACCGTGGTGACCTGGGTGGGGATTTTTTCCCGCACGCTGTCCGGCACATTCAGCGAGAGTACTTGCTGGCTGATGGATTCGGTGAGGCGTGCGGCGGCTTTGCCCGTGGGCGCGGCGAGGCGGATGCGCAATGGGCTGTTGGCCTCTACCGCCGGGGCCTGCAGCAGCGCAAGCAAGCGCACTACAGTGGTGGTTTTGCCGGTGCCGGGGCCGCCGGTAACGATGCTGAAGGCACCGCGTGTGGCCAGGGCGCAGGCAAGTTTTTGCCAGTCGATCACGCCGTCCGGCGGCGCTTGATCGAACAAGGTGTTCAGGCGTTGCGGCAAATCAGTGGCGACGGTTTCCAGGGTGGCCAGGCGCAGGCGTAATGCCATGTCGATGCGCCGTTCGTAGGTCCAGTAGCGGCGCAAATACAGGCGTTTGCCGGACAGCACCAGCGGGCGGCTTTGGGCCGATTCAGTGCCATCAACAGCCAGCGCGACCAAGTGGCTGGCGGCCAGCGCCTGGCACCAGTGGGCGCCATCAAGGCCGTCGAGCAATTGCGAGGGCAGCAACATGGCGCCGGTTTGCAGGTCGCCTTCGGGGGGCAATGACAGGGCAAAGTCTGGCGCTTTAAGGGTTTCGAACAAGTCCAGGCAGACGTGGCCATGGCCCAATTGGTGGCTGGTCAATGCGGCGGCCAGCAATACCAGTGGGTCGGCCTGCGGGTCGAGTTCGTGGAGGAAACCGACGAAGGCTTTGTCCAATGCGCGCAGCCAGCCACGCTCAACCCAGCGTTCCAACAACTGCAACAGGTCGGCGGCGCGACTGAGTGGCATCAACTCCTCAAGCGGTAAGGGCGACAGGCTCATAGCAGCACTCCTTGTTCCCAGGCGGGCTCAACCTTGGGCGGTATGGGTTTGCCCTGGAACAGCAGGTCCAAGCCTTCGATCAGCTCACGTGGCGGCCGGGTGAAATACGCGCCCTGGCTGGTGGCCTGGGTGCCCCGCAGGAACAGGTACAGCGCGCCGCCGACATGGCGGTCGTAGTCGTAGTCCGGCAGGCGTGCCTTCAGCTGGCGGTGCAGGGCCAGCAGGTAAAGTACGTATTGCAGGTCGTACCGATGCTCAAGGATCGACTGTTCCATGGCGTCCTGCGTGTAGGCCGAATCGTCAGGGCCGAGCCAGTTGGATTTGTAGTCGGCCACGTAATAACGGCCATCGTGTTCGAACGTCAGGTCGATAAAACCCTTGAACATACCGTTGAGCAGCACCGGTTCGGCGGCCACTCGGGACACGCCGTTGTGGGTGTGCTGGCACACTAGCTTGTCGAGGGCCAGCACGTCGACTTTGTGGCTGGCGAACCAGAACTCCATTTCGATCTGGTAGTACTGCAGGCTGCTGAGGGCGACTAGATCGTTATCTACCGGCAGCGGCGTTTGCAGCAAATGGCCGAGCCAGCCGCTGAGGGTGACGATCCAGCCTTCCCAGTTGCGCCGATTACAGCGGGCGCCCACGGCTTTTTCGATGGCCTCGGGCGTCACGTTGAAGCCTTCCTCGCCCGCCCATTCCAACAGACCATGGAGAAAGGTGCCGGGGTTAGGGCCACGTGGGAAACGGTGAATGTCGCCGCCAGACGCTGCCACTTCACGCGGTGCGTCGGGGTCGAGGCGTTCGTCGTCGAACAGCTTCTGGGCTTGTGGGCTTTCTGGTGCTTCTAGATTAGCGGCGCTCATGCTGTCGCCAATTCTTAGCGCACTGTAAGAAGCGATCCACCAGTTTTCAGCGGCTTTGCGCGTGGGCAGTAGCGGTGCCAGCAAGGTAGCCTCGTTACGCGGCGGGTGGAACAGGCTGTCTTGCGCGTCGGGCACGTGGGTGTAGAGGATGGCAGCGCAGCCCTCCTGCAAGTCCAGCAGCCAGCGCGCCAGACCAGCGGATTCGCCCAACGAGGCACCGCCACCGAGCAGATAACCCAGCGCGGACAGGTGCAAGACCGAGCTGCTGTTATTGCCACGTTTGAGGTCGGCAATGCCCAACCAGCACGCGTGTTTGGCACGCGTGAGGGCGACGTAGAATAACCGCAGGTCTTCGGCCAGGCGCTCGTCGTCGGCTTGGGTAATCAACTCGGCGGTCGGCCGCAGGCTGACTTGGGATTTGCCCTGTTCGTCGTGGTAATGCAGCGGCAAACGGCTGCCATCCACCGGCTTGGCCGAGCAGATAAACGGCAGGAAGACCAGGTCGTATTCCAGGCCCTTGGATTTGTGGATGGTCACCACCTTGACCAGTTGTTCGTCGCTTTCCAGGCGCAGAATCTGTTCTTCACCGGCCTGGCCCGACAGTGCCAGGTGTTCGGCCAGGTGGCGAATCAATGCTTGCTCGCCATCCAGCTCTGACGCGGCCTGTTGCAGCAGTTCGCTCAGGTGCAACAGGTTGGTCAATACGCGTTCGCCGTCACTGCGGGCGATCAGGGTTTGCGGCAGTTTGAAATCATGCAGCAGGCGTCGCAGCATCGGCAGCACGCCTTGGGTACGCCAGATCGCGCGATAACCACGGAACTGCATCACGCGGGTTTCCCACGCCAGTTCGTCCTGGTTCAGACGCTCCAGTTCCGCCAGTGACAGGTTCAGGGTGACGCAGGCCAGGGCGGCGCGCAGTGGGCGCTCGACGTCCGGCTCGGCGCAGGCCTTGAGCCAGGCCAGCAGGTCGTGGGCTTCCTGGGCGGCGAACACCGAATCCTTGTCAGACAGATAAACGCTGCGTACACCACGGGCGGCCAGTTCGGCGCGCACGGCTTGGGCTTCCTTGCCGTCGCGCACCAGGATGGCGATGTCTGACGGGAGTACGCCTTTTAAGCTGCCATCCGGTTGTAGGAAACCCGCGCGGCCCTGCTGCCCGCCATTGAGCAACTCAACAATTTGCGTAGCACAGGCGGCCGCGAGTTGTTGGCGATAGACCGCGTTGGAAATCGGCTGATCGGTGGGCAGGTGCCAGAGGTTCATCGCCGGCAAGGTTTGGCCATCGACTTGCAACTGCTCTTTGCGGCCTTGGGACAACACCGAGTGGAACGGCACCGGGTTGTCGCCATTTCGCTCACGGAACAGGAACGCGCCACGGCCGGTCTCGGCACTCTGGAACACATGGTTGACCGCCTCGACCATCGCGTGGCTGGAACGGAAGTTGGTGCCCAGGGTGTGATGGCGGCCGGTGGTGGACTGGCGGGCGCGCAGGTAGGTGTAGATGTCGGCGCCACGGAAGGCGTAGATGGCCTGTTTGGGGTCGCCGATCAGGAACAGGCCACTGTCTAGGTGGTTTTCTTCGATGCGGTAGATGCTGTCGAAGATGCTGTATTGCACCGGGTCGGTGTCCTGGAATTCGTCGATCAGGGCGACCGGGAATTGCTCGCGGATCACATTGGCCAAGCGCTCGCCGCCGTCGGCTTGCAGGGCGGCGTTGAGGCGGATGAGCATGTCGTCGAAGCCCATTTCGGAGCGGCGGCGTTTTTCTTCTTCGAAGCGTTTACCGACCCAACCGGCGGCGTGTTGCAACACGGCGGCATCGGGGGTTGGCAGCGCGTCGAGGCTGGCCTTGAGGCTGGCCATGGCGTCGATGCCAGGGTGGCGCGGCGGCTCACCCTTCCAGGCTTCGGCCATGCCAACGGGCGTAAGGCGGGTGAAGCCGGTGCCGATGTCGAGTTGTTCGAGGGTTTCGTCAGTGGCCCAGGCGCTGATCTTTTCGAACCAGGGCTCGAAGTAACGCGCCTGCATCTTGCGGCCGTCGACGGCTTTGACGGCGACGGCTTGCAGGCAGATATCGCGCAGCTCGATGGCCCATTGTTGCCAGGGCGCCTTGAGCGCAACCAGCGCTTGGCGGCGCTCTTGCAAGCAAGCGTTGATCAATTCGGCCGGCTCACGGGTTTCATCGGTGGGCCGTTCGCTGCCGAACAGCGCGCGCACGCGTGGCATCAGCGCGGCGGGGCCGCTCCAGTTTTTGCGCACCCAGTTGAGCGCATCGTCGTGCATTGGGTAGCAGAACAGCCGCCAGTAATCGCGCAGCACTTCGCCGAGCAGGTCGCTGTGGTCGGTTTCCAGGGTTTGGGTGAACAGGCTGCCGCTGTCGAACGCGTGTTCGCGCAGCATGCGCTGGCACCAACTGTGGATGGTCGAAACCGCAGCTTCGTCCATCCATTGGGCGGCGATGTCCAGGCGGTTGGCACAGGCAGGCCATTGCTCGGGCAGGTATTGGTCACGCAGGTCGGCGATCAGGGCGTCCGGTTGCTCAATTTCGTCGCGGAAGAACCGCGCGGCTTCGGCGAGGCGGATGCGGATGCGTTCGCGCAGCTCTTTGGTGGCGGCGTCGGTGAAGGTCACCACCAGGATTTGCGGTGGCAGCAGTTCGCGGCCAAAGCCGGATTCGTCGCCACCGTGACCAAGCACCAGGCGCAGGTACAGGGCGGAAATGGTGAAGGTCTTGCCAGTGCCGGCGCTGGCTTCAATCAGCTGGCTGCCTTTGAGTGGGAAGGCCAGGGCCAAAGGTTTACTGATCATGCGCTGGCCTCCTCGCTGCTGAGTGATCGCCATGGGGCGTTGATCAAGGGCCGATACAGGGTTTCGGCCCAACCTTCGAATTCTTCGCTGGCGATGAGCGTGGCGTAATCCGGGAATTGGCGAGTGAGCGCCGGGGTTTCGCGGCGTTCGCCGTCGGTGGTCAGGCCGTCACCTTCATAGGCTTTGCTGGCTGCCGCCTGGGCCTTGTCGGGGTCGGTTTGGCCAAGCCAGGCGAAGGCGGTTTTCACGGCGACGGGCAGTGGTTTGCGCATGCCGGTGTGCCAGGCCAGTAAAAGGTTGCCGAGTAGTTCCTGGGCGACGGTTTTTTCCAGCGGGGCCAGCAGCAGGGTGTCGTCACTGGCGACCAGCCCGGTACTGAGTGGCAAGCCGCAGGCGCAGGCCACCACATGATTGACCCACGGGCGGATCAGTCGATGCCACTTGCGGGTCTTGATCGAGCCAATGCTGTTGGGGATGGTGGTGACGCTTAACAATCCGCCATCACTGCGCCGATGCAGGCCACTGATCCAGCCTTCGAGTTCAATGCCTTGATGCTCAAAACTGATCGGTTCGGCAGCGGTTTGTGGCGTAGGCCAGAGCGCCAGTAAGTGTTGATAACGCTGCAGTAGATCGGGCAATGGCTCGACCAATTCATTACGCAGGCATTCGCCGAAACCGACCATGGGCAGCAGGCCACTGCCTTGCAGGCGCAGGGCTTGGGCATTCAGGGCCTGGTCTATGTGATCGGGCTGGGCCAAGGCTGCATTGAGCAGGCTGTCGCTGAGGCTGTAGCGTTGCAAGGCATCGAGAACGAAAGGTTCTTCATCGGCCAGCGGGACTTCAGCGGCTTCGAAGAACACTTTCAGACGCTGGCTGAAGAAGTGTTTGACGGGGTTGCGCACAAAGTCTTGCAACTGACCGAGGCTCAGAGGTTCTTCCTGGTGGTGCTCTGCCAAGTGTTCTTCTGTAGCCGTGGCCACGGGTGCTTGATGGAGCAATTGCCATTCGCGGGCGTAGCTGAACAGCGCATCACCTTCGTGGAAATAGCGGGCGCTGAAGGGTTGGAGTGGGTGCTCCTGGGTCATGGCTTCCAGCAACGGTTCTTGTGTGTCTGCGTTATGCCAGCCGCTGGCGAGGTGGTCACGCAATTGGCCGATCAATACCGAGGCAGGGCGGTCGCTGTTGTCGCGGATGCTGCGGCCTACCCAGCTGATATAGAGCTGATCGCGGGCGGACAGCAGCGCTTCGAGCAGCAGGTAACGATCGTCTTCGCGGCGTGAACGGTCGCCGGGGCGGTAGTCGCTGCCCATCAGGTCGAAGTCCAGCGGCGGTTGGGCTCGCGGGTAGTCGCCGTCGTTCATGCCGAGCAGGCAGACCAGCTTGAACGGGATGGCGCGCATGGGCATCAGGGTGCAGAAATTGACAGCCCCAGCAAGGAAGCGCTGGGACAGGCGGCCTTGGTCGAGGCCGGCGAGCCAGGCTTCGCGGACGACGGTAAGGGGTAACTCGTCCTGCAGGCCGACGGACTCGCAGGTTTCCAGCCAGTCTTCTCGCAGTTGTTCGAGTTGGCCGAGTAGATAGTCGTCGTGCTCGCTGCTGGGCAGGAAGAACAGCTGCATCAGGCGTTGCAGGCGCTCGCCCCATTCTGGGGGGCTTGCCGGTTGTGACAAGGCTTGATGAGCGTGGTTTAGCGCATCGAGCAAGGCGACCAGTGGGCCGATCAACGCGGCGTCCAGCCCGCCGATTTCATCGTAGGGCTCAATACCGTCACAGGCGATTCCAGTGCCCACGGCATAACCCAGCAACATACGGCGCAGGCCGAATCGCCAGCTGTTTTGCTCAAGCTCCTGGGGGAGGCCGAGGCCGGCGCGCTGTTCGGCGTTGAGGCCCCAGCGAATGCCGGCGCCTTCGATCCAGCGGTGCAGCGTGGGCAGATCACGTTCCTTGATGGCAAAACGTTCGCGCAAGGCGGGGACGTCGAGCAGGTCGAGGATTTCGCTGACGGGGAAGCGGCTATCTGGAAGTTTTAGCAGGTGTTCGACGGCGATCAGCAGCGGATCGCGGCCGCGTTGGCCTTGGTCGGTGAGGGTGAACGGGATGAAGCGTGGGTCGTTTCGCTCAAGCTGGCCGAAGACGGCGCGGATGTGCGGCGCGTAGCTGTCGACGTCGGGGACCATGACGATGATGTCACGCGGGCGCAGTGTGGGGTCGGCGCTGAAGCGTTGGAGCAATTGGTCATGGAGGATTTCCACTTCGCGTTGGGCGCTGTGGGCGACGTGGAAGCGGATGGAGCTGTCGTGATTTAGATCGACACCCGGCCACAGTTCGCGGGTTTCATTGAGTGGGCGCAGTTCGAGGATGTCGTCCTGCAATTGGTTGAGCAACGTGGTGGGTTCGTTGTCGCTGAACAGGTCGATGCGGCCATCACGGAAGGCGGCGCGGTAGCTGTTGGGGTCGTCGTAGCTGTCCAGCAGGCTAATGTAGTCGCGGCCCTGTTTGCCCCAAGCGGCCAGCAACGGGTGCGCATGTTGGTGCAGGGTTTGCGGGTCGATGGTGACTGGCATGCCGGCTTTGCGCGCCTGGCGTTTGTACTCGTTACGCAGCAGGTCTTTGTCGGCGACGATGTCGGACCAGTGGTGGCGGCAAGGGTTGTGTACGCACAGCAGGACTTGGCTGAAGCGTGCCAGGCCGGCGAGTGCTTCCAGCGCTTGGGCGGGCAAGGATGAAATGCCGAAAACGATGACTCGGGACGGCAGCCCCTGAGGGGCTTTTTCGAGGGTGTTGATCCGCTCGATAAAACGCTGGTGAACACCGGCACGGCTTTCGGCCATGCCCTCTTCGCCAACGTCCAATAGCAGTGCACGCCATAGTTCGGCCTGCCAACAATTTGCCGGGTTCAGGGGCTTTGCTTCGCCTCGGCCATTGCGCAGTTGATGGCGACCGGCGGCCCAATCTTCCAGCCAGTCGGCGCGGTAGACCTGGTATTGGTCGAACAAGTCGGCCAGGCGTTCGGCCAGTTGATAGCGTTTGCGCAGGTCGGTGTCGTCGGTGAGAAAGCGCTGCAGGGGCTCGAAGTGCGGTTGATCGATGAGCTCCGGGAGCAAGCGCATCAAGCGCCAGGTCAGCGGGGCCTTATCGAGCAGGGATTTGGGCGGGATTTCATCCTTCCCCAAGACCATGCGATAGAGCTGCCACATGAAGCTGCCGGGGAGTTGCACGTCGATAGCCGCAGCGATGCCACAGCCGCCCATATCATCTTCTTCCGGATCCTCTGCCAAGGCCAACTTGAGCCATTGGGCAATGCCGTTGCTCTGGACCAAGGCAATTTCGTTTTCCAGAGGAGCCAGGGGATAACGGCGCATCCAGCTGACTACCAGACTGCGCAGTTCGTCCAGGCGGTTGCCGTGAACCACCATGAATCCAGCGCTGAGGGACGTCGCATCCGGCATAACGGCTTCCTTGGGAAAAGCAAAATCGAGGCATGGACTTTAGCATTGAAGGCGGTGGCAGGCTGCAACAGGGAAACGCTTGATACATTGCGTGCCCACACTTTTCGACCGCCCAAAACAAAACCCCTGATTGCGTTAGCAATCAGGGGTTTTGGAATTTAATCTTGACGATGACCTACTCTCACATGGGGAAACCCCACACTACCATCGGCGATGCATCGTTTCACTACTGAGTTCGGGATGGGATCAGGTGGTTCCAATGCTCTATGGTCGTCAAGAAATTCGGGTACTGAGTCGTAGCCAAATGGCTTCGCTTCAGCAAATTGGGTATGTGACAGCTTTCGGTGTTTTGTGAGCGTCGAACTTTCGGTTCATCTCGTCTTCACACACCCAATCTGGCCTTTCGACTCAAATTGCTTGGGTGTTATATGGTCAAGCCTCACGGGCAATTAGTATTGGTTAGCTCAACGCCTCACAGCGCTTACACACCCAACCTATCAACGTCGTAGTCTTCGACGGCCCTTCAGGGAACTCAAGGTTCCAGTGAGATCTCATCTTGAGGCTAGTTTCCCGCTTAGATGCTTTCAGCGGTTATCTATTCCGAACATAGCTACCCGGCAATGCCACTGGCGTGACAACCGGAACACCAGAGGTTCGTCCACTCCGGTCCTCTCGTACTAGGAGCAGCCCCTCTCAAATCTCAAACGTCCACGGCAGATAGGGACCGAACTGTCTCACGACGTTCTAAACCCAGCTCGCGTACCACTTTAAATGGCGAACAGCCATACCCTTGGGACCGGCTTCAGCCCCAGGATGTGATGAGCCGACATCGAGGTGCCAAACACCGCCGTCGATATGAACTCTTGGGCGGTATCAGCCTGTTATCC
>NZ_CP162589.1:297500-1445000 GCF_044218855.1 Pseudomonas sp. B19125 | reverse complement strand
CGCAATAAGACGGGGAATCCGGCGCATCACTGGCGGGATGCGCAGCACTAGCAGCAGCGCGCCTATAGATGCATAGATCGCCCATTCCTTCAGGTCGGCCCGCACAATCCACAACATGTGCAACAAACCAAGCCCAAGAATCACGTACACCAGGCGATGCAGCTTCTTCCAACGGCTACCCAACCGGCGCTGGCTATAACGATTGGACGTTACTGCCAGCACCAATAAGCCAAGGAACCCCAGCGCACCGACAATAATGTAGGGCCGCTTACGCAGCTCGACGCCGAACTGCGACCAATCCAGCCCGAGGATGAATACGCAGTACGCAGCCAGGTGCAGTGCCACATACGCAAAACACCACAATCCCAGCTGCCGACGCACGGCAATCCACCCTGCCCACCCGCTGAGTTTCTGCAACGGCGTCATACCTAGCGTTACCAGCAACAGGATCAGGGTCCCAAGCCCCAACCGATCCATCAACACTTTGCCTGGATCAGGCCCGAGCACAGAGCTCCACGCCTCATACAGCCAGAAAAATGGCCAGATCGCCGCGGCTATAAAGACGCCAATGCGCCAGATCGGATAACGCATCAGTAGTTCTTCCGCAGGTCGAGGCCCGTATAGAGAGAAGCGACCTCATCCGAATAGCCGTTGAACATCTGCGTCTCTCGCACATTCGGGCTGAACAGACCGCTCGGCAAACGACGCTCACGCGCCTGGGTCCAGCGAGGATGGTCGACGGTCGGGTTCACATTCGCGTAGAACCCATACTCATTGGCCGCAATGCTTTGCCAAGTCGTCTTTGGCTGCTCGCTGACCAGGCTGATCCGCACAATCGACTTCACGCTCTTGAAGCCGTACTTCCACGGCACTACCAGACGCAGTGGTGCACCGTTCTGGTTCGGCAACTCCCGCCCATACATACCCACAGCCAGGATCGCCAACGGATTCATTGCTTCATCCAGACGCAGCCCTTCTACATAGGGCCAGTCGATCAAGCCGAAGCTGGAGCGCTGTCCCGGCATGCTTTTGGGGTCCTGCAGCGTTTCAAAGCGGATGTACTTGGCTTTAGCGGTTGGTTCAACCTGCTTGAGCAAGGCTGAAATAGGAAAGCCCATCCACGGAATCACCATCGACCACGCCTCGACACAACGCAGTCGGTAGATACGCTCTTCCAATTGATAAGGCTTCATGAAGTCTTCCAGGGCATAGCGCCCAGGTTTACCGACTTCCCCATCGATCACCACACTCCAGGGTTCGGTCTTGAGTGAACCGGCGTTCTTCGCCGGGTCGCCCTTGTCCGTACCGAACTCATAGAAGTTGTTGTAGTGGGTGGCGTCCTTGAACGGGGTGATGGCTTCGTCTTTTACCGTAACCGCCTGCCATTGGGTGCTGGGCAGCTTATCTGCAAACCAGCCTGGGGCATTGCCCGGCTCGACATCGGCATAACGCGCGGCATCTTCGGCACTCGCCCAACGCGGCAACGCAGTGGCCGCAACACCGGCCAGCGCACCACCGAGCAAGCTGCGACGCGAAAGATAGAAGGATTCAGGCGTGACATCCGATTCATGACAATCGGACGCTTTGGGGATCTTGATTAACATGGCAACTCCGCAGCATTGGAGAACTGATGCACCAATAGACTGCGGAGTATGGGGGAAATTACATTAAGGCAATGTTTTGTCGCGGCGCAGGTGCAGCAGGTATTGAACCGGCCCCGACGCGGCATACACCAGGAACGCCAGCAGCAGAATACGTGGCGGATCACTGAACACGACCGCAAACACCAGCACCACCACCAGGATAGCCACGAAAGGCACGCGCCCCTTGAGGTCAAACTCCTTGAAGCTGTTGTACTTGATATTGCTGACCATCAGCATGCCGGCGGCTGCAACCATCAAGGCCACCAGGAACGACATCTTCGAACCCTGGATGCCGTAGTCACTGAACGCCCAGACGATACCTGCCACCACACCTGCCGCCGCCGGGCTGGCCAGGCCGATGAAGTAACGCTTGTCAGCAGTACCCACTTGGGTGTTAAAGCGCGCCAGACGCAACGCCGCGCCGGCGACATAGATGAAGGCAACCATCCAGCCGACCTTGCCCATATCACCCAGCGCCCAGGCAAATGCCAGCAATGCCGGCGCAACGCCGAAAGCCACCATGTCCGACAGCGAGTCGTACTCGGCACCGAAAGCGCTTTGGGTATTGGTCATGCGCGCCACCCGGCCATCCAGGCCGTCGAGCACCATGGCCACGAAGATGGCGATAGCCGCAAAGCCGAAATACTTGCTGGCACTCGCCGCATCACCCGCCGCCAATGCGCTTTGCGCACTCATGGAGTTGATGATGGAGTAGAACCCGGCAAACAGGTTCGCCGTGGTGAACAGATTGGGCAGAAGATAGATACCACGATGCCGGACCTTGCGACCTTCCGCATCATGCCCTTCTTCGACATGCTCATCGATCGGTAGCAGGCTTTCGGCGTCAGAGGCCTGGTTTGGCTCTTCGGGACGTTCGGTCATGGACTTTACCTTGCAACGGTGTGAAAAGAATTCGACAAATACTTGCAGCGCGTGTTCGCCCGCAAACGATGCAGCTTTATACCAGAACCCGCCTCCAAACGAAAAAACGCGGCCTAAGCCGCGTTTTTTCTGGATACGTACGACTTAGTTTTTGGCTTTGTCGACGATCTTGTTGGCACCGATCCACGGCATCATGGAGCGCAGTTGCTCGCCGATCACTTCGATACCGTGAGCGGCGTTGTTACGACGCTTGGCGGTCATCGAAGGGTAGCCGGTAGCGCCTTCGCTGATGAACATTTTGGCGTATTCGCCGTCCTGAATACGTTTCAGGGCGTTGCGCATAGCCTGACGGGACTCGGCGTTGATGACTTCCGGGCCGGTCACATACTCGCCGTATTCGGCGTTGTTAGAGATCGAGTAGTTCATGTTGGCGATACCGCCTTCGTACATGAGGTCAACGATCAGCTTCAGTTCGTGCAGGCATTCGAAGTAGGCCATTTCTGGCGCGTAGCCAGCTTCAACCAGGGTTTCGAAACCGGCTTTGACCAGCTCAACGGTACCGCCGCACAGTACGGCTTGCTCGCCGAACAGGTCGGTTTCGGTCTCGTCCTTGAAGGTGGTTTCGATGATGCCGGTACGACCGCCACCAACGCCAGCAGCGTAGGACAGTGCCACGTTCTTGGCGTTGCCGGATGCGTCCTGGTAGATCGCGATCAGGTCAGGGATGCCGCCGCCTTTGACGAACTCGGAGCGCACGGTGTGGCCCGGCGCTTTCGGCGCGATCATGATCACGTCGAGGTCAGCGCGTGGCACAACCTGGTTGTAGTGAATCGCGAAGCCGTGGGAGAAGGCCAGGGTGGCGCCTTTCTTGATGTTTGGCTCGATTTCGTTCTTGTAGAGCGCGGACTGGAATTCGTCCGGGGTCAGGATCATGACCAGGTCGGCAGCGGCAACGGCGGAAGCAACGTCAGTCACTTTCAGGCCGTGGGCTTCAGCCTTGGCAACAGTGGCCGAGCCTTTGCGCAGGCCAACAGTCACGTCAACGCCGGAATCTTTCAGGTTGCACGCTTGGGCGTGGCCCTGGGAACCGTAGCCGATGATGGCGACTTTCTTGCCCTGGATGATCGACAGGTCACAATCTTTATCGTAATAAACTTTCATGAGGTTCCTCTATATATCCAGGCCGTAAGGCCATTCGCTAATTTGGGTTAGATGCTGAGTACTTTGTCGCCACGGGCAATCCCGGTGACACCACTGCGTACGGTTTCCAGAATCGAGGCCGTCCCGATCGACTGGATGAAGCTGTCCAGCTTGTCGCTTGTACCGGTCAGTTGAACGGTATAAACGCTGGCGCTCACATCGACGATCTGCCCGCGATAAATGTCGGTGGTGCGTTTGATCTCGGCACGTTGGGCACCCGTGGCCTTGACCTTGACCAGCATCAGCTCGCGCTCGATGTGGGCACTTTCCGACAAGTCGACCAGCTTGACCACTTCGATCAGCTTGTTGAGGTTCTTGGTGATCTGCTCGATCACCTCATCGTGACCAACAGTAGTCAACGTCAGGCGCGACAGGGTCGGGTCTTCGGTCGGCGCCACGGTCAGGCTTTCGATGTTGTAGTTGCGTTGCGAAAACAGGCCGACAACACGAGACAGAGCGCCGGGTTCGTTCTCCAGAAGCAGGGAGATAATGTGCCGCATGATTAGGTACGCTCCGTCTTGTTCAGCCACATGTCGCGCATAGAGCCGTCTTTGATCTGCATCGGGTAGACGTGCTCGCTGGTGTCCACTTGAATATCGAGGAACACCAGGCGGTCCTTCATGGCGAACGCCTCTTCCATCTTCGGCTTCAGATCTTTCAAATCGGTGATGCGCATGCCGACGTGGCCGTAGGCTTCAACCAACTTGATGAAATCCGGCAGCGATTCCATGTAGGAATGGGAGTGACGGCTGTTGTAGCTCATGTCCTGCCACTGACGAACCATGCCCAGCACGCCGTTGTTCAAGCACACGATCTTCACCGGAAGACCGTACTGCAGGCACGTCGACAGTTCCTGGATGTTCATCTGGATGCTGCCCTCACCCGTCACGCAGGCGACGTCGGTGTCCGGGAAGCTCAGTTTCACACCCATGGCCGCCGGGAAACCAAAGCCCATCGTGCCCAGGCCACCGGAGTTGATCCAGCGGTTAGGCTTGTCGAACTTGTAGTACTGCGCAGCGAACATCTGGTGCTGGCCCACGTCGGAGGTCACAAAGGCGTCGCCCTTGGTCACTTCGCACAGGGTTTCGATCACGGTTTGTGGCTTGATGATGCTGCCGTCGCCCTTGTCGTAAGGGAACAGGCCGCGGTCGCCGCGCCATTCGTCGATCTGCTTCCACCAGCTGGCAACCGATTCCTTGTTCGGCGTTTCGCCGATGTCCTTGAGCGCCGCAACCATTTCGGTCAGCACGCTTTCTACCGGACCTACGATCGGCACGTCGGCCTTGATGGTCTTGGAGATGGACGCCGGGTCGATGTCGATGTGGATGATCTTGGCATTCGGGCAAAACTTGCTCGGTCCGTTGATCACACGGTCATCAAACCGCGCGCCCACCGCCAGGATCACGTCGGCGTGGTGCATGGCCAGGTTGGCGGTGTAGCTGCCGTGCATGCCAAGCATGCCGACGAACTGACGGTCCGTACCCGGGAATGCGCCGAGGCCCATCAAGGTGTTGGTTACTGGCAGGTTAAGCAGCTTGGCCAATTCGGTCAGAGGTGCAGAACCGCCGCCCAGAATCACGCCACCGCCGGAGTACAGCACTGGGCGCTTGGCCGCCAAGAGCATTTCTGCCGCCTTGCGGATTTGACCCGAGTGCCCACGAACGGCCGGGCTGTAGGAACGCAGTTTGGCTTTTTTCGGGAAGACGTATTCGAACTTTTCCGCCGGGTTGGTCATGTCTTTCGGGATATCGACCACCACAGGGCCCGGACGACCGGACTGTGCAAGGTAGAAGGCCTTTTTCATGACTTCCGGGATTTCCGACGCGTGCTTGATCATGAAACTGTGTTTCACGATCGGCCGGGAAATACCGATCATGTCGGTTTCCTGGAATGCATCGGTGCCGACCATGGTGCTGGGCACCTGGCCAGAAATGATCACCATCGGAATGGAGTCCATATAGGCAGTCGCGATGCCGGTAATGGCATTGGTTGCGCCTGGGCCGGACGTTACCAGTACCACACCGGCTTTACCGGTGGCACGGGCATAGCCGTCAGCCATATGGGTCGCGGCCTGTTCGTGGCGAACCAGGATGTGGGTAACAGCCGGTTCCTTGAACAGTGCGTCGTAAACATGCAGCAGAGCACCACCTGGGTACCCGTAGATATAGTCGACGCCTTCGTCACGCAAAAAGCGGACGAGCATCTCACCGCCAGATAAAAGCTCCACGTTGTTCACCTCTAAAACGCCAGAATACCGTCCGTTAAAAACCGACGGGTCTTAATAGGTTTACTTCTCAACAGAGCATGAGCGACGGTGGTCGCCGACTACGTCAGCACTGACTGAGCAAGTATTGGGATCGTCCCAAGTGTTGCGGGCTTTTCCCACCCAGCGCGAGGTAACGCGTTGCGGGTGTTACAGGTCGGCGCGGATATGCGCCTCATGATCTGCTGAGCGGGCCTGCTTCTGGCAGTCCCGATACAGCGGACTTTGGATTCTTCTGTTTCAGCCCCTTCAAGTCAAGCAATAATTGCGCTTTTTTCCAACTAAGCGCATGAGAACGAAGATTAAAGGGGTTTGAGGAGGGATAAAACTCGCCTGAATGTCGTCAAGCGGTAGAAATGTGCGCAAGACTGCCGAAAAACCCGGCAGTCAGGCAATTAACGAGCGTCGACGATCAATTGGTCGAACTTTTTCAGCGCATTGCGTAAGCCTATGCTTTCAAGCGGGCGATCGGCGTAAACCATCTCCGCCATCTCGAGGATCCCCGAAGCATTGGGCAATGGCAGGTCCTGCTCGAGGATCTGCTTCATGCGCACCAGGAAGATCCATTGCAGCCACTGGTGAAAGTCCAGGGTGTCCACCGAAAACGGCTCGACGCTGCTAAGCGCTTCAGCGCTGGGGGGCACTTCGTCCCACCAACCCTGCACACGTAACTCACGCTCAATCAGCAACAGCTGTTCGGCAATTGCCGGAAACCGTGCATCCATCAGAGGCTGACCTTGGCTTTTTGCCGCGCCTGGGCAGCACCGGCGGCGTCGCCTTGTGCCGCACGCGCGTCACCAATCAAAGCCCACAGGTTGGCTTGCAGGTCGGGGCGACCGTTGGCCAGGGTCAGGCCGCGACGGGCGAACTGCTCGGCTTGCGGCGCGTCGCCCTGGGCCATGCGCACCTGGGCCAGGCGATACAGCACTTGCGGCTCACGCGGCGCCACACGCTGGGCACGCTCAAGGCTCGACGATGCCCCGTTCAGGTCACCACCGGCCTGTTGCTGCTGGGCGGTGGTCAGCAAAGCCAGCACCGGCCCGTCCAGTTGCTCGTCAGCCGACAGGCCACCCGCGTTAGACGACGACGGAATACCGCTCGGCGTGGACGGCGGCATGTTGTAAGTGCCCTGGTTGATCGGCGCCGTCTGGATCGGCGCGGAGTTGGCCGGCCCCGAAGTGCTTGGCCCTGGCGTCCAAGGCTCGGCACTGATCGGCGCCGACGTCGCAGCACCGCCGCCCGGCACCATCACCACCACGCCCGAATCCTGCGGTATGGCCTGAGGCGTGGCTTGGGCGGGACGCTTGACCACGGTCTGACGGAAACCGCCAGTGGCCGAGATACGGTCGTTATTGGAAACGTTCGTGCTTGAGTCCACCACGGGAATCGAACCGCGCTGCACGCTGGAGCAACCGCCGAGCATAACCAAGGCGGTAATAGCTGGAATCCACAACTTGTTCACTTGAAACCCTCTTTGCTTAATGCATCCAGCCCTTGACCCAATCCATCACCGAATCCGCGTCAGCGGGGGCACTGCCACCGCACGCAGCACCGGCGGGTGGCTCGCTGCCGCGAATATACGGCATCTGTACCGCGCCCGGACAGTTGGCATCGGAACCCTGCCCGGTATGCGGATCAATCCAGGCCTGCACGATGTTGTCCGGCTGCGGCATGTTAAGCGGCAACGGATCGGCCTTGCGCATGAAACTGGTCCACACCTGCAGCGCACCGGTCGCACCAGTGAACGGGGTTTTGCCGTTATCGTCGCGACCCAGCCAGACCACGGCCAGCACATCCTGGCCGAAGCCTGCGAACCAGCTGTCGCGCGAATCGTTACTGGTGCCGGTCTTGCCCGCCAGCGTCAGGTTCGACGGCAGCACGCTATAGACAGAACGCCCGGTACCTTCACGCATCACGCGCTGCATGGCGTTCTGGATCAGATAGATGGAACCTGCGTCAAAGCGCTGCTGGATCTGGAACGGGTAACGCTTGAGCGGTTCGCCCTCGGCGGTCAGCACACTGCGAATGCCGCGCATCGGGGTATTGAAGCCACCGTTGGCGAGGGTCTGGTACATCGTCGCCACTTCCATCGGGGTCATGGCGCCAGCGCCCAGCAGCATCGAGGGGAACGCCGGGAACTCACGGGTGATGCCCAGTCGCCCCAGGGTTTTCAGCACATTCGGCACGCCCACTTCAAGCCCAAGGCGCGAGGTGGAGATGTTGTAGGAATGCGCCAGGCCTTGGTACAGGAACACAGTGCCGTGGGAGCGACGATCAAAGTTCTGCGGCGTCCATACCTGGCCATCCGCCCCTTTGACCGACAGCGGGTCATCCGACAGCCAACTGGTCAGCGTGTATTTGCTTGGTTTTTCCAGGGCCGTGAGGTAGACCGCTGGCTTGACCAGCGAACCGATTGGCCGCACCGCATCCAGGGCACGGTTGAAACCGGCAAAACTGGCCTGGCGGCTGCCGATCATGGCCTGCACTTCACCGGTTTCCGGGTTGGTCACGACCATGGCTGCTTCGACTTCATCCGAACCTTTACGGCCGGTCAGGCGTTTGAAGGTATCGTTGACCGACGCTTCGGCTTTCATCTGCAGGATCGGGTCGAAACTGGTAAAGATCCGCAGGCCTTCTTCGGTCAAGTCTTCGTCGCGATAGTCTTCACGTAGCTGGCGTTTGACCAGATCAATAAAGCCCGGGAACGAACTGTCGGCCAGCTTGCCGCGAGTGGTAACACCCAGTGGCATTTTTTTCGCCGCCGCGACTTGTTCAGCGGTGGCCACGCCCTGCTGTTCGAGTACATCCAGCACCAGGTTACGACGCTCAAGCGCGCGCTCCGGGTTGCGACGCGGGTTGTAGTAAGACGGCCCCTTGACCATCCCCACCAGCAACGCGACTTGATGCAATTTCAATTCGGACAAGGGCTGGCCAAAGAAGAACTGGCTGGCCAAGCCGAAACCGTGCACCGCGCGCTGGCCGTCCTGGCCGACGAACACTTCGTTGAGGTACGCCTCAAGAATCTCCTGCTTGCTGTAATGCAGCTCCAGCAGCATGGCCATCATGGCTTCGGTGAGTTTACGGGTGAGGCTGCGCTCGTTGGTCAGGTAGAAGTTCTTGACCAATTGTTGCGTGAGCGTACTGCCGCCCTGGGTCATCTTGCCACCGGAAGTGTTAACCCAGATGGCGCGGGCAATCGACTTGGGCGACACACCCCAGTGGCTGTAGAAATCGCGGTCTTCCACGGCGATCAGCGTATCGAGCAGGTACGGCGGCACCTGATCAAGCTTGATCAGGATGCGATCTTCAAGGTTCTTGGGGTAAATACCGCCGATCAACAGCGGTTCCAGGCGCACCACGGGCAACTTGGAGCCATTGAGCGACGACAGTTCGGCAACGTAATCGCCGGAGAAGCGCACGCGCACCGGCTGGGCTTTCTCCAGGCCTTCATAGAACTGGAAGCCACGGGTATTCAAATCGACGGTATTGCCGCTGACAGCAGCGGCGCCGGGGCCATTGCTCACGGGTTCGCGGCGATAGCCCAAGGCGTCGAGTTCGGTAAGGAAGTCTTCCTTGCTCAGCTTTTGGCCGGTGAACAATTCCAACGGGCGTGCGTATACCTTGGCCGGGATGGTCCAGCGCTTGCCGGAGAATTTCTCCTGCACCACGGCGTCGAGGTACACCGCGAAGCCTGCGAGCACCACAAGGCCTACCAGGCTCAGCTTGATGGCCCAGCCCAGCCACGGGCGCAGGCCGCGTGAAGGAGGTTTTTTACGGGAACGGGGAGATCGGGTTCGAGTCATGGCGGCGGATTATACGCACTTTATTGACGATCAACATGAGCCGGACAGCGGTTTGCACGACCGACCGTAACCGCCATAATGCCGGCCATGATTTCCCCCAGACTTTGAAGGATCGCCCGTGAGCCAGTCCCTGATCGCTGCCCTGCAAAACCCGGCTTTGTATCCCCATCCGGTTGAAGCGTTTCAAGTCATTGAGACCCATATTTCCTGGGTCATACTGACCGGCCCCTATGCTTATAAGCTGAAGAAGCCGATGAACTTCGGCTTTCTGGATTTCACCCAACTGGATGATCGCGGCCACTTCTGCCGCGAAGAGCTGCGCCTCAATCAGCGCCTGACCGAAGATTTGTATCTTGACGTGTTGCCAATCACCGGCAGCGCCGAAGCCCCGCAATTGGGCGGTGATGGCCCGGTCATCGAATACGCGCTGAAAATGCGCCAATTCCCGCAGAGCCAGCTGCTCAGCACACTGCAAGCCAATGGCGAGGTCACCAGCGCGCACATTGATGATATGGCCAAGCAGATTGCGCACTTCCACCTCAGCGCCCCGAAAGTGCCGCAAGACCACCCCGCCGGCACGCCGGATGAGGTGATGGCACCGGTTCGCCAGAACTTCGACCAGATCCGCCCGTTCCTCAGCGACAAAGCCGACCTGGCTCAACTCGAAGCCCTGCAAGCCTGGGCCGAAGCCAGCTTCGAACGCCTCAAGCCACTGCTGGCCCAACGCAAACTCGAAGGTTTCACCCGTGAGTGTCACGGTGATATCCACTTGGGCAACGCCACCCTGATCGATGGCCAGGTGGTGATCTTCGACTGCATCGAGTTCAACGAGCCGTTCCGCTTCACCGATGTGTATGCCGACACGGCCTTTCTGGCGATGGACCTGGAAGACCGCGGCCTCAAATCCCTGGCGCGCCGTTTTATCAGCCAGTACCTGGAGCTGACCGGCGACTATCAGGGCCTGGAAGTGCTGAACTTCTATAAAGCCTACCGTGCACTGGTGCGCGCCAAGGTGGCGTTGTTCAGCATGCCGAGCGAGGCCAGCCCGGTGCAACGCGCCACCACCCTGCGCCAATACCGCAACTATGCGAACCTGGCGGAAAGCTACAGCACTATTCCATCGCGCTTCCTGGCGATAACCCACGGTGTTTCGGCCGTCGGTAAAAGCCACGTGGCCATGCGTCTGGTGGAAGCCTTGGGTGCCGTGCGCCTGCGTTCGGATGTGGAACGCAAGCGCCTGTTTGGCGAACAAAAGGTCGAGAACACCCCGCAAGCCGGTATCTACGCCGCCGAAGCCAGCTCTGCCACCTACGCTCGGCTCAACGAAATCGCCGATACCGTCTTGCGTGCCGGCTACCCGGTAGTGCTGGACGCGACCTTCCTGAAAAGCGCACAACGCAATGCCGCCGCCAAGATTGCCGAGGCAACCGGTGCGCCCTTCCTGATCCTTGATTGCAACGCACCGCAAGCCGTTATCGCCAGCTGGCTGGCGCAACGTCAGGCGGATAAAAACGATCCTTCCGACGCGACGCTCACCATTATCGAAGAACAGCAGGCCAACCGTGACCCGCTGACCGCCGAAGAGCTGCTGCTGAGCAAACGCGTGGAAACCAACGAAAGCGGCACACTCGACGCTCTGGTGGCACACATTCGCCAGCGCCTGCCCGGTCTGTAAGAAATATTTCTTGGTCGTGTCACCGATCTTCGGTGCACGACCGAGCAATAGTGGCACTATAATGGCGTCATAATTCCAACAGGAGTCGCCGTCATGAGTCAGCCCAAGCTTCTTGATACTCCGCTCTACGCACTCCTGCATAAAGACGACATCCGCGGCTTCAACCAGGAACGCCCCAAAGACGGCCCCATCGACATGCGTGGTGGCGACTTCCGGGGGTTGGACCTGCGTGACCTGAACGCCACGGGCGTGGATTTCACCGACGCCTACTTCCGCTCTGCCGACCTGCGCGGCCTGGACCTGCGCGAGTGCTCGCTGGAAGGCGCCAGCCTGGCCCATGCGCAGATTTCCGGCACCTACTTCTCCCCCGAACTGACGGCTGACGAAATCCTCATGTCGGTCAATTTCGGCACTCGTTTGCGCTACCGCACCAAGTAACTTCATCTTTCGGGCCCCAGCTACGCCTCACGCGTAGCGGCGCCTCCTGCCTGCTTGTCGGCAATATCCTTAAAAATTCTTATAAGCTTTTCAGCCGTTCCTGACCAAAGAACCACGCTTTTCCTACTGAGCGCTACACTCCTTTTCAGGCTTGCCTGGTCACGATACCCACCGCACCATTCGGCCGTCGCAAGGAGGCTTGATGAACGATGAGCTGCAACACCTGAAAAACCTGGGCAAGACGTCGGCGCAGTGGCTGCATGCGGTGGGCATCCACAGCGCGTCCGACTTACGTCGCCTGGGAGCTGTCGATGCCTACCGAGCCGTGCGCACTCGCGGGTTTCGGGCCTCGAAAGTGCTGCTGTATGCAATCGAGGGAGCCTTGATGGACGTGCATTGGAACGACATCCCGACGGAACGCAAGGAGGCATTGAACCGTCAGTTGGAAGCGATTTCAGCGCGTCAGAAAATTTAGGTCTGCAAGAATCCCCAATGTTCATGGGCAGTTCGAACACGTGTTTGAGAAAAACGGCAGATCGTTGAAAAACAGATGTTGACTCTCAAATGAGAATCGTTATGATTATCACAACTGGTCGCGAGATCAGCCGATAACTGAAAGACCATTGGTTCGGACTCTCAGATTATCTCCTCATCAGGCTAATCACGGTTATTTGACCCGGCTCTTGCCGGGTCTTTTTTTACCTGTAAAAAAGCCGATTCAGCGCGCAATGATCAACGGATGCCCACGCTCCGGGTGCGGCTGTACCAGCACCTCCAAACCAAACACCGCCTTAAGTGGCTCGGGCCGCATCACCTGCGCCGGCGTATCCAACGCGTGTGGGCGCCCCTGCTCCAGCAACAGAATTCGGTCGCAATAACGCGCCGCCAGGTTCAGGTCATGGAGAATCACCAGCACCGCAGCGCCGCGATCCGCGAATGTACGTATAGCTTGCAGGGTCGTGTGTTGGTGCAAGGGGTCAAGCATCGAGGTCGGCTCATCCAACAGCAGGGTCTGCCCGGCTTCCCCCGGCCATAACTGCGCCAACACTCGCGCCAGATGCACACGCTGGCGTTCACCACCCGACAGCGCCAGGTAGCTGCGTCCGCTTAAATGGCCCACGTCTGCCGCGTGCAGCGCCGCCTCGATGATTTCGTCATCACGCACGCGTCCAGTCTGATGGGGCAAGCGGCCCATGCCTACAACCTCCTCGACACGAAATGCGAAATCCAGCGTGGAAGTCTGCGGCAACACTGCCAAACGTTGGGCACGTTGCGGCCCGCTCCAGTCCGTCAAGGCTTGCTGATCCAGCCACACCTTGCCCTGATCCGGCTTCAGCTCGCCGCACAACGCACCGAGCAGCGTGCTCTTGCCTGCTCCGTTAGGGCCGAGCACACCGAGCACTTCACCCGGCAGCAAGTCCAGGGTGACATCCGCCAGCACGGTTTTATCGCCACGCCGAACCTGCAACGCTTCTACTCGCAGCATCAGGCGCGCCCTCGCAGCAACAAATAAAGAAAAAACGGTGCGCCGATAAAGGCCGTCACGATGCCGATCGGCAGTTCAGCCGGCGCCAGCGCCAGGCGTGCCACCAGGTCAGCAAACAGCAACAGGCTCGCGCCCGCGAGCACAGACGCCGGCAACAACACCCGATGATCCGGCCCGGCCAACAAGCGCACCAGATGCGGCACCACCAGCCCGACAAACCCGATCATGCCCGCCGCCGCTACCGCCGCGCCCACACCAAGGGCCGTGCAAAACACCAGTTCACGCTTGAGCCCTTCAACATCAATGCCAAGGTGATTGGCTTCGGACTCGCCGAGCAACAATGCATTCAAGGCTTTTGCACGGCGCGGCAACCACAGCGCCACACCGGCGCTCACCAACAGCAATGGCCACAACCGCGAATAGCTGGCGCCATTGAGGCTGCCAAGATTCCAGAACGTCAGCGTGCGCAAGGTGGCGTCATCGGCCAGATAGGTAAACAACCCCACCGCCGAACTGGCCAGGGCGGTAAGCGCGATACCGGCAAGCAGCATCGTTGCAACGTTGGTCTGGCCGTTGCGGCGCCCCAGGCGATAGACCAGGGCAGTGACGCCCAAACCGCCAAGAAACGCGCACAACGACAGCAGATAAGGCCCGAACGCATCCGGCAGGCCACCAAAAAAAGAACCGCCGACGATAGCAATCGCCGCCCCGAGCGCCGCGCCGCTGGACACACCGACCAACCCCGGATCGGCCAGCGGGTTGCGAAACAAGCCCTGCATCGCCACACCCGACAATGCCAGCACACCACCTACCGCCAAACCCAGCAAGGTTCGCGGCAAACGAATCTGCCCCAGGATCAATTCGGCCTGCTCCAGGCCCTGGGCTTCAATCGGTACGCCCATCAGGCGCAAGGCGGCCTTGAGCGTATCCAGCAACGGCAGGCTGACCGGCCCCAGGGCCAGTGAAAGCCAGATTGCCAGAAGGCATAACAGCGCCAGCCCGATAAACAGCGTTTTCGGTTTAACCAGAGTCGTCATGGGGCAGGTTTAGCCTGGGACGGATAAAACCCGGCAGACAATTGCACCAGGCTTTGCGGCAGACGCGGCCCGAGCCCGCCGACCAGCAGGGTCGGGTCCAGCTCAAACACGCGGCCGTTTTTGGCGGCCGGGGTCGACGCCAGAATCGGGTTTTCCTTGAACAAGGCCGCCCGCGCCGCATCGCCAGTGAGGGCGCGATCAGCAAACACCAGCACATCAGGGCTCAGCCCGGCCAGCGACTCCACCGAAAACGGCTTATAGCCCGTGTGGGTCGCCAGGTTATGCCCGCCCGCCTGCTGCAACATCCAATCGGCGGCCGTGTCCTTGCCTGCAATCAGCGGTTTGCCACCTGCATGCCCTAGCAACAAAAGCACACCCGGCGCCTTTTGCGTGGCCTGGGCCTTGGCGACCCAGGCTTGCTGCTGATCCAGCTTTTGTTCATATCCGGTAAACAATTCGTTGGCCTTGGCTTCATCACCCAACAGCTTGCCCAAGTGCTGAAGGTTGCCTTTCAAGGTCGGCAAATCCGGCTCTGCCGAGAACATCTCCACCTGCACGCCCGCGCCGCGAATTTGCGCCAGCACCGGCGGTGGGCCCATCTCTTCAGTCCCGACCAGAACCTGCGGACGCAGGCTTAAAATCCCTTCCGCCGACAGTTGCCGCTGATAACCGATGCTCGGCAACGCCTTGAGCGATGCTGGATGCTGGCTGGTGGTATCCACCCCCACCAGCTTTGACTCCCCGCCCAGCGCCGTGACCCATTCCGATAGCGCCCCACCGGCGCTGACCCAGCGTTGCGGCAGTTCAGAGGCTTGCGCCCCGTGGTTGACCAGCAGTGAGGCAACAAGCGCAATAGCGCTGGTACTCAGGCGCATAACAGGGTTTCCTTCCAAGGGCGGGGCCACTCAAGCACTCATGGATGTGACAGATAAACCCTGTCTGGCATCGTACAGAGCACCCAATCAGCTAACGGGCGAAGCCGGCATTTGATAATTGTTTGCATTTGAACGTCAAGGCACTTAAGGATTGTTATGAAGCTTCTCTGCCCCTCAGATGCCCTGGCGCCCAACAGCAGCCGTGGTTTTGAAATAGACGGTTGCAAAGTGTTGGCCGTGCGCCGTGACGGCGTGGCGTACTTCTACCTCAACCGCTGCCCCCATCGCGGCATCCCGCTGGAATGGCAGCCCGACCAGTTCCTGGACAGCAGCGCCAGCCTGATCCAGTGCGCCACCCACGGCGCCTTGTTCCTGATCGAAAGCGGCGAGTGCATCGCCGGGCCGTGCGCGGGCCAAAGCCTTAAAGCCCTGCCCGGCCGTGAAGACGCGCAAGGCCTGTGGGTGCAACTCTAGTCGCCGATCATCACGTCCAGGCGCCGGTCGATGATAATTTCCTGCGGCGTGACCCGCGCACCATAGGCCAACACCTCCACGCCGGCCGCCTTGGCCTCGCGCAGCGCAGCGGCGTAGCCCGCATCGATTTCCACCGCCGGGCGTACAGCGTCGATCCCCGACAGGTTCACGCAATACAACTGCACCGCACGCACGCCCTCACGCGCCAGGTGTGCCAACTCGCGCAAATGCTTGGCGCCACGTTGGGTCACCGCGTCGGGAAACGCTGCCACCGGCGAGCCATCAAAGCCCAAGGTGACGCTCTTGACCTCCACATACGCCGCGCCGTGTGGGTACTCCAGGCGAAAATCGATACGGCTTTTTTCCTGGCCGTAAGGCACTTCGCGCTTCAAGGCGATAAAACCGTTGAGTTCAGTGATCACCCCGGCACGCAACGCCTCCTCCACCAGTTGGTTGGCACGCGCGGTGTTGACGCATGCCAGCCGGCCTTGGGGGGTTTCGGCAATTTCCCAGGTGCCCGGCAACTTGCGCTTGGGGTCTGTGGAGCGACTGAACCAGACCTGGCCGCCCTCCACCATGCAATTGAGCATAGAGCCGGTGTTGGGGCAGTGAATGGTCAGCAACTCGCCGGTCAGCGTTTCGATATCGGTGAGAAAGCGCTTGTAGCGGCGGATCAGCCGCCCTTCTTCGAGGGGAGGATGAAAGCGCATCAGCCTTGCCAGCTCCGCAAGCCACGGGCGATGCGTTCCACCGCTTCCTGTAGCCGATCGAGGTTTTGCGTGTAGGCAAAACGCACATGATGGCCGGCCTGATAACGACCAAAATCCAGGCCCGGCGTAAACGCCACATGCTCGGTTTCAAGGAAATGACGGCAAAACGCGAAGGCATCACCGCCGAACGCGCTGATATCGGCGTACAAGTAGAACGCGCCTTCGGGCTCTACGGCGATGCCGAAACCCAACTCGCGCAAGGCTGGCAGCAGGAAATCCCGGCGGCGCCCGAACTCGGCGCGGCGCTCTTCCAGAATACTCAGGGTTTGCTCGGTGAAACACGCCAGCGCCGCGTATTGGGCCATGCTCGGCGCGCTGATGTAGAGGTTCTGCGCCAACTTCTCCAATTCGCCCACTGCCGCCGGGGGCGCCACCAGCCAGCCGAGGCGCCAGCCGGTCATGCCGAAATACTTCGAAAAACTATTTAAGACGAAGGCATCGTCGTCGACTTCCAGCACGCTGGCGGCATCGGTGCCGTAGGTGAGGCCGTGATAGATCTCGTCCACCACCAAATGGCCGTTACGCGCCTTGATTGCACTCGACAACCCCGCCAGTTCGTCGCGGGTCAGAATGGTGCCGGTCGGGTTGGCTGGTGAGGCCACCAGCGCGCCAACGCTGTCTGCATTCCAGTGTTTGGCCACCAGCTCAGCGGTCAATTGGTAGCGCACGTCCGGGCCAACCGGCACCAACTGCGCCGCGCCTTCCACCAGCCGCAGGAAATGTCGGTTACACGGGTAGCCTGGGTCGGCCAACAGCCAGTGCTTGCCCGGATCGACCAGCAGGCTGCTGGCCAGCAGCAACGCGCCAGAGCCACCGGGCGTGATCAGAATGCGCTCGGGGTCGACGCTCAGGCCGTAGCGCTGCTGGTAAAAACCACTGATGGCCTGGCGCAGTTCGGGCAGCCCACGGGCCGCGGTATAGCGCGTCTTGCCGTTGGCCAGCGCGGCCTGGCCAGCCTGGATAATCGGCTCGGCCGTGGTGAAATCCGGCTCGCCGATCTCCAGGTGGATAACATCATGGCCAGCCGCCTGCAGCTCATTGGCTCGCGCCAGTAACGCCATAACGTGAAAAGGTTCGATGGCGCGACTGCGCGCACTGTAGGGCTGAGCCATTAGCCTTCCTTAAACGGTGAGGACAAAATTCGGATTCTACCGAACCCGCGCGGTAAAACATGCTCTATTGCCTGCTCGGTCCTCCGTGCTGAACCGGGCAAGCGCCTGCAAAACGACTAAAATCAACATTCGAGACACGCTATACCCAGCCATGGCGGGCCATGACAGTTTGCAAGCCTGCCACGTTGGGCCTCGACAACCGGGAGTGGCGCACCCCGAATCTATCTGGTAAGTTCGCCCGCTTGCAGCCGCAGGGCCGGCAGGTGTCGGTGACGTTGCAATCCTGCGCAATGGATTAGAAGAGTGAGAGGCGGTCTATTCATGTCCACCCAAGCAAAGCAACAGCAGACTCAAGGCCTCGGCGGCTTCGACCCCTATGTGGAAAAAAAGGGCGAGGAGTACATGGGCGAGCCCATGCGCGAGCACTTCACCAAGAT
Source organism: Pseudomonas sp. B19125 (assembly GCF_044218855.1). Classification (NCBI taxonomy): domain Bacteria; kingdom Pseudomonadati; phylum Pseudomonadota; class Gammaproteobacteria; order Pseudomonadales; family Pseudomonadaceae; genus Pseudomonas; species Pseudomonas sp. B19125. The sequence continues at coordinate 1,426,905 of NZ_CP162589.1, read as the reverse complement.
CCTGAACAAGTGGAAACAGGACTTGATGCAGGAGGTTGATCGTACCGTTGACCACATGAAGGACGAAGCAGCCAACTTTCCTGATCCGGCCGACCGTGCGAGCCAGGAAGAAGAGTTCGCCCTTGAACTGCGAGCGCGTGATCGAGAGCGCAAGCTGATCAAGAAGATCGACAAGACCCTGCAACTGATCAAGGACGAGGAATACGGCTGGTGCGAATCCTGCGGCGTCGAGATTGGTATTCGCCGCCTGGAAGCCCGCCCAACCGCGGACCTGTGCGTAGACTGCAAGACCTTGGCTGAAATCAAGGAAAAACAGGTCGGCAAGTAACCCTGCCGGGCTGAACGCGACAAACAAAAAATGGGGCGTGCAAACGCTCCATTTTTGTTTCTGGCGTTCAGCGGTTTTCCAGTAGTATCCGGCCCATGACAGCCTCTACCTATATCGGGCGTTTCGCCCCCACGCCCAGCGGCCACCTGCACTTCGGTTCGCTGGTTGCCGCCCTCGCCTCCTACCTCGATGCCCGCGCCAATCACGGCCGCTGGCTGATGCGCATGGAAGACCTCGACCCACCCCGTGAAGAACCCGGCGCCCAGGCGGCGATCCTGCACGCCCTGGAAAGCTATGGCTTTGAGTGGGATGGGGAACTGGTCCGGCAAAGCGAGCGGCATGATGCCTACGCCAAAGTCTTGAACGACATGTTCAACCACGGCCTGGCTTACGCCTGTACCTGCTCGCGTAAACAATTGGAGCCCTACCACGGGATCTATCCAGGCCTGTGCCGAAACCTCGGGCACGATCAGCAAGACGCGGCGATCCGCCTGCGCGTTCCGGAGCTGGAGTATCACTTTACCGACCGCGTGCAAGGCGAATTCCGACAGCACCTGGGCCGTGATGTGGGCGATTTCATCATCCGCCGTCGCGATGGCCTGTATGCCTACCAACTGGCAGTGGTACTCGACGATGCCTGGCAAGGTGTCACCGACATCGTGCGCGGCGCCGACCTGCTCGATTCCACGCCGCGCCAGCTTTACCTGCAGGAACTGCTGGGTCTGCGCCAGCCGCGCTACCTGCACGTGCCGCTGATCACCCAGCCGGACGGCAACAAGCTGGGCAAATCCTACCGCTCGCCGCCGTTGACACCCGACCAGGCCACACCTTTGCTATTGAGAGCGTTGCGCGCCCTCGGCCAGCAACCCGGCAGCGAAATGCTGCACGCCAGCCCACGGGAACTGCTGGATTGGGGCATTGCACACTGGGACGCCAGCCAGATTCCGCGCACACTCACGCTGGCCGAAGCGCAATTGAGCTGAAGGCGCTTGCAGCTTGCCAAGCATCCGTTACCATCGCGGCAGTTTTTTAATCAGAGGCCAACATGTACATCTATCGATTGGTCCTGCTGCTGGTCGTCGGGATCTACCTGTTTTCCCCGGCCATCATGGATTGGTGGATCGACGCCACGGGCGCCTGGTATCGCCCTTATCTGCTGTGGTTGATCCTGATCGTCGTGACCTTCATCCTGCAGAGCCAAAAAGATGCCGATGAGCTTTAGCCTCACCCAGATGCTGCTGATCAGCGCCGCCTACCTGGCCGCGTTGTTCGGGGTTGCCTGGATCAGTGAGCGCGGAATGATTCCGCGGGCGATCATTCGCCATCCGTTGACCTACACCTTGTCCCTGGGCGTCTACGCCAGCGCCTGGGCATTTTATGGCACGGTGGGGCTGGCCTATCAGTATGGCTACGGCTTTCTGTCCAGCTACCTGGGCGTGTCCGGCGCGTTCCTGCTGGCGCCGGTATTGCTGTACCCGATCCTGAAAATCACCCGCACCTATCAGCTGTCGTCCCTGGCGGACTTGTTTGCCTTCCGCTTTCGCAGCACCTGGGCCGGCGCGCTGACCACGATCTTTATGCTGATCGGCGTGCTGCCGTTGCTGGCCCTGCAGATCCAGGCGGTGGCGGACTCCATCAGCATCCTCACCCGCGAACCGGTGCAGCACCGCGTTGCCCTGGCCTTCTGCGCACTGATCACGCTGTTCACGATTTTCTTCGGTTCACGCCATATCGCCACCCGCGAAAAACACGAAGGCCTGGTGTTTGCGATTGCCTTTGAGTCGGTGATCAAGCTGATCGCCATCGGCGGTGTCGGCCTGTATGCGCTGTATGGCGTATTCGACGGGCCGCAACAGTTGGAGTTGTGGTTGCTGCAAAACCAGACCGCCCTCGCCGCTTTGCACACGCCGTTGCAGGAAGGCCCATGGCGCACGCTGCTGCTGGTGTTCTTTGCCTCGGCCATCGTGATGCCGCACATGTACCACATGACCTTCACCGAGAACCTCAACCCGCGCTCATTGGTCAGCGCCAGCTGGGGTTTGCCGTTATTCCTGCTGCTGATGAGCCTGGCGGTGCCGCTGATCCTGTGGGCCGGCCTCAAGCTCGGCGCCACCACCAACCCCGAATACTTCACCCTTGGCGTCGGTATTGCCGCCAACAGCAAATCCCTGGCATTGCTGGCTTACGTAGGCGGTTTGTCGGCGGCCAGTGGCTTGATCATCGTCACCACGCTGGCACTCTCCGGCATGGCGCTCAATCACCTGGTGCTGCCGCTGTATCAGCCGCCAGCCGAAGGTAATATCTACCGCTGGCTGAAATGGACGCGCCGCGCGCTGATCGTCGCCATCATCATGGCCGGCTATGGCTTCTACCTGCTGCTGGGCGCTGGGCAAGATCTGGCCAACCTCGGCATCGTCGCGTTTGTAGCGACCTTGCAGTTCTTGCCGGGTGTGTTGTCGGTGCTGTACTGGCCAACCGCCAACCGTCGCGGCTTTATCGCCGGGCTGCTGGCAGGTATTCTGGTGTGGATGGTGACCATGCTGCTGCCGCTGGTCGGCAACCTGCAGGGTTTCTACATTCCGCTGCTGAACATGATCTACGTGCTGGATGACACCAGCTGGCACATGGCAGCGATCGCCTCGTTGGCCGCCAACGTGCTGATGTTTACCCTGATCTCGCTGTTCACCAACGCCAGCCCCGAAGAAACCAGCGCCGCCGAAGCCTGCGCGGTGGACAACGTGCGCCGCCCGCAACGCCGCGAGCTGCACGCCGCCTCACCGCAAGAGTTCGCCACCCAACTGGCCAAGCCGCTGGGCGCCAAGGCTGCGCAAAAGGAAGTCGAGCAGGCGCTGCGCGACCTTTACCTGCCGTTTGATGAGCGCCGGCCCTACGCCCTGCGCCGTTTGCGCGACCGCATTGAGGCCAACCTGTCCGGCCTGATGGGACCGAGCGTGTCCCAGGACATGGTGGAAACCTTCTTGCCCTACAAGGCCGGCGGCGAAAACTACGTCACCGAAGACATCCATTTCATCGAGAGCCGGCTGGAGGATTACCACTCACGTCTCACCGGCCTTGCCGCCGAACTCGATGCCCTGCGCCGCTATCACCGTCAAACCCTTCAGGAACTGCCGATGGGCGTGTGTTCCCTGGCCAAGGATCAAGAGATCCTGATGTGGAACAAGGCGATGGAAGAACTCACCGGCATCGCCGCACAACGTGTTGTGGGTTCGCGCCTGAATACCTTGGGCGACCCTTGGAAAGAACTGTTGCAAGGCTTTATCAACCTGCCCGACGAGCACTTGCACAAACAGCACCTGGCGCTGGACGGCCAGACCCGCTGGCTCAATCTGCACAAAGCGGCGATCGACGAGCCGCTGGCGCCGGGCAACAGTGGCCTGGTGCTGCTGGTGGAGGACCTGACCGAAACCCAGATGCTCGAAGACAAGCTGGTGCACTCCGAACGCCTGGCCAGCATCGGTCGCCTGGCCGCGGGTGTGGCCCATGAAATCGGCAACCCGATCACCGGTATCGCGTGCCTGGCGCAAAACCTGCGGGAAGAGCGCGAAGAAGACGCTGAAATCACCGAAATCAGCGGGCAGATCCTCGAGCAGACCAAGCGCGTGTCACGCATCGTGCAGTCGCTGATGAGCTTCGCCCACGCCGGCGCCCATCAGAACCATGACGAAGCGGTGTGCCTGGCGGAAGTGGCGCAGGATGCCATTGGGCTGCTGGCCTTGAACCGGCGCAATTTCGAAGTACAGTTTTTTAACCTGTGCGACCCGGACCACTGGGTTGACGGCGACTCCCAACGCTTGGCGCAGGTGCTGATCAACCTGCTTTCAAACGCCCGTGACGCAACGCCCGCCGGCAGTGCGGTACGCGTCAAGAGCGAGGCTTTCGAGCACACGGTCGACCTGATCGTGGAGGACGAAGGCAGCGGTATTCCACAGAACATCATGGATCGATTGTTCGAACCTTTCTTCACCACCAAGGACCCGGGTGAAGGTACCGGTCTGGGCCTTGCACTGGTCTATTCCATCGTTGAAGAGCATTATGGACAAATCACCATCGACAGCCCGGCTGACACCGAAAGCCAACGCGGCACCCGTATTCGGGTGACCTTGCCGCGTCATGTCGAAGCGACGTCCGCTGTGAACTGAGACCGTCGAGAGAATTGAATCAATGCCGCACATTTTGATCGTCGAAGACGAAACCATTATCCGCTCTGCCTTGCGTCGCCTGCTTGAACGTAATCAGTACCAGGTCAGCGAAGCCGGCTCGGTGCAGGAAGCCCAAGAGCGTTTCAGCATTCCCACGTTCGACCTGATTGTCAGCGACCTGCGCCTGCCGGGCGCGCCGGGGACCGAGCTGATCAAGCTTGGCCAGGGCACGCCCGTGCTGATCATGACCAGCTACGCCAGCCTGCGCTCGGCGGTGGACTCGATGAAGATGGGCGCGGTGGACTACATCGCCAAGCCTTTCGATCACGACGAAATGCTCCAGGCCGTGGCGCGCATTCTGCGTGACCGTCAGTCGGCTGGCAGTACGCCGGCCGAACAGCGTCCTGCCGGCAAGGCTGCCGAGAAGCCGGGGGCCGACAACAGCAACGGCGAGATCGGCATCATCGGCTCTTGCCCACCGATGCAGGATCTGTACAGCAAGATCCGCAAAGTGGCGCCGACCGACTCCAATGTATTGATCCAGGGCGAGTCGGGCACCGGTAAAGAGCTGGTGGCCCGCGCCCTGCACAATCTGTCCAAACGTGCCAAAGCGCCGATGATTTCGGTGAACTGCGCGGCGATTCCCGAATCCCTGATCGAGTCCGAACTGTTCGGGCACGAGAAAGGCGCATTTACCGGCGCCAGCGCCGGGCGTGCTGGGTTGGTCGAAGCGGCGGACGGCGGCACCTTGTTCCTCGACGAAATTGGCGAACTGCCCCTGGAAGCCCAGGCGCGCTTGCTGCGCGTGTTGCAGGAAGGCGAGATTCGCCGTGTCGGTTCGGTGCAATCACAGAAGGTCGATGTGCGCCTGATCGCCGCGACCCACCGTGACCTCAAGAGCCTGGCCAAGATCGGCCAGTTCCGGGAAGACTTGTATTACCGCCTGCATGTCATCGCCCTCAAGCTGCCGGCCTTGCGCGAGCGTGGCGCCGACGTGAATGAGATCGCCAGCGCGTTTCTGCTGCGCCAGAGCGCGCGCATCAACCGTACCGACCTCAAGTTTGCCGCCGACGCCGAGCAGGCGATTCGGCATTACTCGTGGCCGGGTAACGTCCGCGAACTGGAGAACGCGGTCGAGCGCGCGGTGATTCTGTCGGAGAGCCCGGAAATTTCTGCCGAGCTGCTGGGTATCGATATCGAGCTGAGCGACCTGGAAGACGACGACTTCATCGGCCTGGCCCCGCAACAGGGCGGTGGCAGCAATACCAGCCATGAGCCGACCGAAGACCTGTCACTGGAAGACTACTTCCAGCACTTCGTGCTTGAGCATCAGGACCATATGACCGAGACCGAACTGGCGCGCAAGCTGGGCGTGAGCCGCAAGTGCCTGTGGGAACGCCGCCAACGCCTGGGCATTCCACGGCGCAAGACCGGGGTAGCCAGCGAAAGCTGAGGGCGCGCCCCCACAGGTAACACCCTCAGATGTGAAAAAACTGTTACCGCAGCCTTTTCACGTAACAGAAGCCGGGGCTTACGGTAACGAAGCCCCGGCTTTTTTTCGCCCTTCCAAAAGCCAGAACCAGCTCACCCCCCCGGTTTTGCTGGGCGGCACAAAAGTTGGCACGCACCCTGCTATATGCTTAGTACAAAAACAATAACAAGCTTTGTACAAGACAATAAAAATAAGACGAATCGACTCACGCATAACAAAAACAACACGGCGGAGGCGCAGCTAACTGATTCTTTTGGAGAGGCGTTGCATTTGGGGCTTGCCCCGCAACCAGGCCGAGAACAACAAAAACTGCCCTAAGGCAGAGCCTGAACTGGTTGGATCGTAGATCAGCAACACAGCGACCAAAGCAATCCGTTTGCTCTTGGCTCCCGATTGGGAGTGTCATGAAGGTGAAACTTCATGGCGAGGGCGATCAACAAAAACAAAAAGCCCGCAACCATAATAAAAATAGAGCACGCAACTACTTCTGGGGGAGCTTCGGCTCCCCTTGTAGTTTCCGGCATTTGACCCGCTCACACCCTTCTTTAAGCTTCTGGCTCAAGCCTTGCAGCTTGTTCCTACACCATCCCTCGACTAAATGCTAGAATCCCGGCCCATCATGCGGTCATTCTTCGTTATGGCCGAACATTCCTTCAAACAGTGCATCCCATGCTGAAGAAGTTGTTCCAGTCATTCCGTTCCCCCTTGCGTCGTACGCAACACATTCGCAGCACGCCTGAAGTGCTTAACAGCAATCAGCATTCATTGCAGCGCGCTCAATTCAGCCGCTATGCAGTGAACATCGTCGAACGTTTGCAGAACGCCGGCTACCAGGCTTATCTGGTGGGCGGCTGCGTACGTGACATGCTGCTCAATATCACGCCCAAGGATTTCGACGTCGCCACCAGCGCCACGCCGGAGCAGGTGCGTGCCGAGTTTCGCAATGCGCGAATCATCGGTCGCCGCTTCAAGTTGGTGCACATCCACTTTGGTCGCGAAATCATCGAGGTCGCGACGTTCCGCGCAGGCCATCCGCAAAACGATGATGAGGAAGACACCAATCAGTCTTCCCGCAACGAGAGCGGCCGCATCCTGCGTGACAACGTGTACGGCACCTTGGAAGAAGACGCGCAGCGCCGCGACTTCACCATCAACGCCCTGTATTACGACCCGGTCAGCGAGCGCATTCTCGATTACGCCAACGGCGTACACGACATTCGCAACAACCTGATCCGCCTGATCGGCGACCCGACGCAGCGTTACCAGGAAGACCCGGTACGCATGCTGCGCGCCGTGCGCTTTGCCGCCAAGCTGAACTTCGGCATCGAGAAACACACCGCCGCGCCGATTCGCGAGCTGGCGCCGATGCTGCGGGAAATTCCTTCGGCACGCCTGTTCGAAGAAGTGCTGAAGTTGTTCCTCTCGGGTTATGCCGCCGATACGTTCGAAATGCTGGTCGACCTGCAACTGTTCGACCCGCTGTTCCCGGCCAGCGCCGAGGCACTGGAATACAACCCCACGTACACCCACACGCTGATCAGCGAAGCGTTGATCAACACCGACCTGCGCATCAAGCAGAACAAACCGGTAACGCCGGCGTTCCTGTTTGCCGCCCTGCTGTGGCCTGCCCTGCCTAAACGCGTATTGCGCCTGCAAGACCGTGGCATGCCGCCGATCCCGGCCATGCAGGAAGCCGCCCACGAGCTGATCGCCGAGCAGTGCCAGCGCATCGCCATTCCCAAACGCTTCACCATGCCGATCCGCGAGATCTGGGACATGCAGGAGCGCCTGCCGCGCCGCAGTGGCAAACGCGCCGACCTGTTGCTGGATAACCCGCGCTTCCGTGCCGGCTACGACTTCCTGCTGCTGCGCGAAAGCGCCGGCGAGCAGACCGACGGCCTGGGCGAATGGTGGACCGACTACCAGGATGCCAATGACAGCCAGCGCCGCGAGATGATTCGCGACCTCGGCAGCAAAGGCGATGGCGAAGGCACTGGCCCGAAAAAACGTCGTCGCAGCGGCACCAAGCGCAAACGCAGCGCGGCCGACGCCTCGGGCGCTGCGGGCGAATAAACGTGAAACGTGTCTACATTGGCATGGGCAGCAACCTGGCTGCCCCAGACCAGCAATTGCGCAGCGCTGTCGAAGCCCTGGCGCAATTGCCCGGCACGGCCCTCGTTGGCGTGTCGGCGTTCTATCAAAGTGACTCCCTGCTCCCGGGCCAACCGCGCTACACCAATGCGGTCGCCGCCCTGGACAGCGATCTTGCGCCACTGGATTTACTCGATGCCCTGCAAACCATCGAGAACGACCAGGGCCGCGAGCGCCTTGAACGCTGGGGCCCGCGCACCCTGGACCTGGATATCCTGTTGTTTGGCGATCGCCTGATCGACACGCCGCGGCTGAAGGTGCCGCACTATCAGATGCATTTGCGCGCGTTTGTGCTGTACCCGCTGGCAGAGCTGGCACCCGCCGACCTGCAACTGCCCAATGGCCAAACACTTAGCGACTTGCTGGCCGCCTGCCCGTTTGTTGGCCTGGAGCGCGTGCCCCGAGACTGACTCGGTCAATGTGGGACCCGGCTTGCCTGCGATGCGGGCAACTCGGTACACCCGCTATTGCGCGATGATGCCATCGCAGGCACGCCAGCTCCCACCCGTAACAGGGGTAACACCCCACTCGTAACAATGCGGTAACACATCCAATTGACTTCCCGTGTCCTCATCACGACTATAGGCGTCCCGCTGCCGCCAACCCGGCGCTGAAGGGCGCAATCCAGGCCTTATAAGCACTGCTCTCAAGACAGTGCGCCTGTATAAACGAAGACTCACGCGCGTTACTCGCTGTTTCCAAGCGCCTGAACGAGGACCCTTTCCATGCCAGACATTACCCTGACCACCTTGCAGAGCCTGAAGCTCAAAGGTGAAAAAATCACCATGCTGACCTGCTATGACGCCACCTTCGCCCACGCCAGCTGTGAGGCCGGGGTTGAAGTGCTGTTGATTGGCGATTCACTGGGCATGGTTCTTCAAGGGAATGACAGCACCCTGCCGGTCACCACTGACGAACTTGCGTACCACACGGCCAGCGTCAAACGCGGTAACAACGGCGCCTTCATCATCGCTGACCTGCCGTTCATGGGTTACGCCACCCTTGAACAAACCTTCCAGAACGCCGGCAAGCTGATGCAAGCCGGTGCACACATGATCAAAGTCGAAGGCGCGGTATGGCTGGCGGAGTCGATCCGGCTGCTGGCTGAGCGCGGCGTTCCAGTGTGCGTGCACATGGGCCTGACACCGCAGTCGGTGAACATCTTCGGCGGCTACAAGGTGCAAGGCCGCAATGAAGCCCAGGCGCGCCAGATGCGTGCGGATGCCATTGCCCTGGAGCAAGCCGGCGCCGCGATGATCCTGCTCGAATGCGTGCCCAGCGAACTGGCGGCAGAAATTACCCAGGCAGTCAAAGTGCCGGTGATCGGCATTGGCGCAGGCTCGGCCACCGACGGCCAAGTGCTGGTGGTACACGACATGCTCGGCCTGTCGCTGACCGGCCGTGCGCCCAAATTCGTGAAAAACTTCATGGCAGGCCAGGACAGCATCCAGGCAGCCCTGGCCGCCTACGTGAGTGAAGTCAAAGCCGTGACGTTCCCTGGCGAAGAACATGGGTTCTCTGCATGAACACCGTTAAAACCGTAAGAGAACTACGCGCCGCCGTCGCCCACGCGCGCAGTGCCGGCAAACGCATTGGCTTTGTGCCCACCATGGGCAACCTGCACAGCGGCCACGCCACCTTGGTGACCAAGGCCGCACAGCAATCGGACTTTGTGGTGGCGAGCATTTTCGTCAACCCGTTGCAGTTCGGCGCTGGCGAAGACCTGGACAAGTACCCGCGCACGCTGGCGGCCGACCAGGAAAAGCTGCTGCAAGCCGGTTGCAATCTGTTGTTTGCGCCCACCGTTGACGAAATGTACCCCGGCGGCATGACCGGCCAAACCCGCGTCAGCGTTCCGCAACTGTCCGAGGGCCTGTGCGGTGCCAGCCGACCCGGGCACTTCGAAGGTGTGGCGACGGTGGTGAGCAAGCTGTTCAACATGGTCCAGCCGGACATGGCCGTATTTGGCCAGAAGGACTACCAGCAACTGGCGGTCATCCGCGCCATGGTGCATGACTTGAACATGCCCATCCAGATCATCGGCGAGCCCACCGTGCGTGCCGCCGACGGCCTGGCGCTGTCGTCACGCAACGGCTACCTCAACGAAGAACAGCGCGCGATTGCGCCGGTGCTCTACCGCAGCCTCAGCCAGATTGCGGCGGCTATAAAAGGCGGCGAGCAGGATTTCGCCAAGCTGCGTGCCGAGCAGATCGCGCAGATTGAAGCTGCCGGGCTGCGCATGGATTACCTGGAAGTGCGCCAAGGCGTGCACCTGCGTGCGGCCACGCCTGAGGATCGGGATATCGTCATCCTCGTGGCGGCCTATCTGGGTGCGACACGCCTGATCGACAACCTGCATTTGACCCTCAACTGACCCCGCCAGGCACTTCGCCTGTTGCCCTGATCGCTGTGCCGGTATAAAAAAGTACCGGCAACAGCGCAGACAAAGCCAAGACATATCGACACGCTAGGTTTAATGTAATCGCCCTGCGCCATTGTTGGCGCTGACCGGACTCAAACGCCTGATGAAAGACTCAACGTTCCGGATTTAGAAGTGTCCTAAAGGCAAGTCCCCGTAATAAAAGGAAACCCGCAGCGATGGCGTACTACCGCACTCCTCATGACGTTACCGCTCTGCCCGCTTGGCAAGCGCTCAATCAACATCGCCAAGCCATGCAGGATTTCAGCATGCGCGACGCGTTCAATGCCGATCCCCAGCGCTTTTCCCAGTTCACCTTGAGCAGCTGCGGGCTTTTCCTCGATTACTCGAAAAACCTGATCACCAGCGAAACCCGTGACCTGCTGGTGGGCCTGGCCAAAGAAGTCAACCTTAAAGCCGCGATTGACGCGCTGTACGCAGGCGAGCCGGTCAACTCTTCCGAAGGTCGCCCCGCCCTGCACACCGCGCTGCGCCGCCCAGTGGGCGACAAGCTGTCGGTCAACGGCGTAAACATCATGCCGGACGTGCACAAGGTGCTGAACCAGATCACTGACCTGGTCGGCCGCATCCACGACGGCCTGTGGCGTGGTTACACCGAGAAGCCGATCACTGACGTAGTGAATATCGGCATCGGTGGTTCGTTCCTCGGCCCGGAGCTGGTCTCCGAGGCATTGCTGTCCTACGCTCACAAAGGCGTGCGCTGCCACTACCTGGCAAACATCGACGGCAGCGAGTTCCACGAACTGACCCAGAAGCTGCGCGCCGAGACCACGCTGTTTATCGTTTCGTCCAAATCCTTCAACACCCTCGAAACCCTGAAAAACGCCCAGGCCGCCCGCGCCTGGTACCTGGCCCAGGGTGGCTCGGAAGCCGAACTGTACCGTCACTTTATCGCCGTATCGAGCAACAACGCGGCGGCCGTGGCGTTCGGTATCCGTGAAGAAAACATCTTCCCGATGTGGGACTGGGTCGGCGGCCGTTACTCGCTGTGGTCGGCCATTGGCTTGCCAATCGCTCTGGCCATCGGCATGTCCAACTTCAAAGAGCTGTTGTCCGGTGCCTACACCATGGACCAGCACTTCCAGAACGCGCCGTTCGAGCAAAACATGCCGGTGCTGCTGGGCCTGCTGGGCGTGTGGTACGGCAACTTCTGGGGTGCGCAGAGCCATGCGATCCTGCCGTATGACCACTACCTGCGTAACATCACCAAACACTTGCAACAGCTGGACATGGAGTCCAACGGCAAAAGCGTGCGCCAGGACGGCACACCGGTGTCCACCGATACGGGCCCGGTGATCTGGGGTGGCGTAGGTTGCAACGGTCAGCATGCTTACCACCAGTTACTGCACCAGGGGACTCAACTGATCCCGGCCGACTTCATTGTGCCGATCGTCAGCTTCAACCCGGTGTCCGACCATCACCAGTGGCTGTACGCCAACTGCCTGTCCCAGAGCCAGGCACTGATGCTCGGCAAGACCCGCAGTGAAGCCGAGGCTGAGTTGCGCGAAAAAGGCCTGCCGGAAGCCGAAGTGCAGAAACTGGCGCCTCACAAGGTGATCCCGGGCAACCGTCCGAGCAACACCATCGTGGTCGAGCGCATCAGCCCACGTCGCTTGGGCGCACTGGTCGCCATGTATGAACACAAAGTGTTTGTACAAAGCGTGGTCTGGGGCATCAACGCCTTCGACCAATGGGGCGTGGAGCTGGGCAAAGAGCTGGGCAAAGGTGTCTACAACCGCCTGACCGGCGCCGAAGAAACCCTGGCTGACGATGCGTCGACCCAGGGCCTGATCAACTACTTCCGCGGTCGTCACCGCGGCTGAGGCCGGTACACCAAGGCCAACGTCCGTTTGGACGTTGGCCTTGAACCCTCTCCCCACAGCGTGCATCTTTATGCCTTGTCGCTAAAACAAGAATAAGGACCGCTCATGTTCGATATCCGCACATTCCCCCGCGCCGATGACGTCCGCCAGGCCGCGCAGCTCAGTCAAGACGAGTACCAGCGCCTCTACCGCCAATCCATTGAGCAACCCGATACGTTCTGGGCCGAACAGGCCAAGGGTTTCCTCGACTGGATCAAACCCTGGCACACCGTGCAGCACTCGGACATCACTACCGGCGCAGCCCAGTGGTTTGCCGGCGGCCAACTGAACGTCAGCTACAACTGCATCGACCGTCACCTGGCACAACGCGCCGACCAGCCGGCCTTTATCTGGGAAGGCGATGATCCTGCAAAGTCCTCCAAAATTTCCTACCGCCAACTTCATCAAAACGTCAGCCGCCTGGCCAATGTGCTGAAAAGCCGTGGGGTGAAAAAAGGCGACCGGGTGTGCATCTACATGCCGATGATCCCGGAAGCCGCCTACGCGATGCTGGCCTGCACCCGGATTGGCGCGGTGCACTCGGTGGTGTTCGGCGGCTTCTCTCCGGATGCCCTGCGCGACCGCATCCTCGATGCCGACTGTCGCACCGTGATCACCGCCGATGAAGGCGTGCGCGGCGGCAAGCCGGTGGCCTTGAAAAAGAATGTCGACAAAGCCCTGGCCAGTTGCCCGAACGTCAGCACGGTACTGGTGGTGGAGCGCACGGGGGCGAAACTTGACTGGGTAGAAGGCCGCGACCTCAAGTATCAAGCCGCCCTGGACGCCGCCAGCGCTGATTGCCCGCCCGAGCCGATGGACGCCGAAGACCCGTTGTTTATCCTCTACACCTCCGGCAGCACCGGCAAACCCAAAGGCGTGCTGCACACCACCGGCGGCTACCTGCTGCAAGCGGCGATGACCTTCAAGTACGTGCTCGACTACCGTGACGGCGAAGTGTTCTGGTGCACCGCCGACGTGGGCTGGGTCACCGGCCACAGCTATATCGTGTACGGCCCGCTGGCCAACGGTGCGACGTCACTGATGTTCGAAGGCGTGCCGAGCTACCCGGACAGCTCGCGTTTCTGGCAGGTCATCGATAAACACCAGGTGAATATCTTCTACACCGCGCCCACCGCATTGCGCGCGCTCATGCGTGAGGGCCACGGGCCACTGCAGAACACCTCGCGCGCCAGCCTGCGCCTGCTGGGCAGCGTCGGCGAGCCGATCAACCCGGAGGCCTGGGATTGGTACTTTAACGCTGTGGGCGAGCAGCGCTGCCCGATTGTCGATACCTGGTGGCAGACCGAAACCGGCGGCATCATGCTCAGCCCGCTGGTCAGCGCGCAACGGATCAAACCTGGCTGCGCGACCCAACCGATGTTTGGCGTACAACCTGTGCTGCTGGATGAACATGGCAAGGAACTCAGCGGTGCCGGCAGTGGCGTGCTCGCTATCAAGGCCAGTTGGCCGGGGCAAATCCGCAGCGTCTACGGTGACCCGCAGCGCATGCTCGACACCTATTTCAAACCCTATCCCGGCTACTACTTCACCGGCGACGGTGCGCGCCGCGATGAGGATGGCGACTACTGGATCACCGGCCGCATCGATGACGTGATCAACGTGTCCGGCCACCGCATCGGCACCGCCGAAGTGGAAAGCGCGCTGGTGCTGCATGATCAAGTGGCCGAAGCCGCTGTGGTCGGTTACCCCCACGACGTCAAAGGCCAGGGCATCTATGCGTTTGTCACCCCAATGAATGGCGTCGAGCCCAGCGATGAGCTGAAAAAACACTTGCTGGCGCTGGTCAGCAAGGAAATCGGCAGCTTTGCCAAGCCGGAACTGATCCAATGGGCGCCGGCCTTGCCGAAAACCCGCTCGGGCAAGATCATGCGACGCATTTTGCGCAAAATCGCCTGCAACGAACTCGACAGCCTCGGCGACACCTCGACCCTGGCCGACCCGAGCGTGGTGGACGGCCTGATCGATAAACGCCTGAACCGATAGGAGCCACCCAGAGTCGCCATGGAATTTATCCGCAGCCGTATCGAAACCCAGTTGATGAGCCTCACCGGCTTGTCACTCGGCCAACTGGACCTGGAAAACCCCAAGGGCGACCCCGGCCTGTTCGGGCCGGACTCTGTGAGCTGGCAGGTGCATGGCGACTTCAGCAGCATGCTGATCGGCGGCATCAGCGCGTTGATGCTGCAAGCCTTGCACCCGCTGGCCCTGGCCGGCGTGTGGGACCATTCCAACTTTCGCCAGGACATGCTCGGGCGCCTGCGCCGCACTTCGCAGTTTATTTCCGGCACCACGTTCGGCTCGCGCCAGGACGCCGAATGGCTGATTGAGAAGGTGCGCACCATCCACCTGCAAGTGGTCGGGCATGCGCCGGATGGGCGAGCCTATGCGGCCAGTGACCCGGAGCTGCTGACGTGGGTACACGTGGCGGAGGTCAGCAACTTTCTGGCGGCACACCTGCGTTATCGCAACCCGCATCTGTCTGGGCGCGACCAGGACCGCTACTACAGTGAAATTGCCTTGGTTGCCGAGCGACTGGGCGCACGGCACGTGCCGCGTTCACGCCAGGAAATTTCCGATTATCTGGCGCGCATTCGTCCACAACTGCTGTGCGACGATCGCAGCCGCGAAGTGCTGCGCCTGCTGGTCAATGCACCTGCGCCCAGCACCTTGGCCAAACCCTTTGGCAGCTTGATGATGCAGGCCGGCATCGACCTGTTGCCGGACTGGGCCAGCGCTATGCTCGGGCAACACCAAAGCTCGATGCAACGCTTGGTGATCCGCGCGGGTGTGAAGCGCAGCGCGCCCTTGCTGCGCTGGGCGATGCGCAACGGTTCGGTGCAACGCGCCCAGCGGCGGATGGGGTTGATGTAGACGGCGGCCCATAGCTGTTAAACTTCGCGCCCTCTTTTACCCGCAAGGCGCGCTCCATGACTCCCTTGAATCAGGCGCTGCGCGCCGCTCTCAACCATCGCCAAGACCTGATCAACGAGTTGCACGCCCAAGGCACCGACTGCTACCGGCTGTTCCATGGCAGCCAGGAAGGCGCCGGCGGCTTGACCATTGACCGTTACGGCCCGCAATTGCTGGTGCAAAGCTTCCACCAGTCGCTGCAAACCGAGGAGCTGCTGGACCTGCATCAACAGGTCAACCAGTTCATGGGGCTGGAATTGCAGCTGGTGTACAACGACCGCTCCCGTGGCAACTCGCGCATCGACCGTGAAGACACGGTGTACCGCGCCGAGCCTGCGGCATTGGCAGATCAGGTCGGCCACGAATGGGGCCTCAACTACCGTGTACGCGGCCGCCATGCCGGGCAAGACCCGCTGCTGTTCCTGGACCTGCGCAACACCCGTGGCTGGGTCAAGGACCACAGCGCCGGCAAAAGCGTGCTGA
The DNA here is from genome assembly GCF_044218855.1 of Pseudomonas sp. B19125. Classification (NCBI taxonomy): domain Bacteria; kingdom Pseudomonadati; phylum Pseudomonadota; class Gammaproteobacteria; order Pseudomonadales; family Pseudomonadaceae; genus Pseudomonas; species Pseudomonas sp. B19125. The sequence continues at coordinate 1,411,058 of NZ_CP162589.1, read as the reverse complement.
ACCTGTTCGCCTACACCTGTGGCGTAGGCTTGAGCGCCGCAGCCGGGGGCGCAAGCGAGGTGTGCAACCTGGACTTCGCCGAAGGCAACCTGGCGGTCGGGCGCGAAAACGGCCTGCTCAACCCGCACTTGCCGACCATGGAATTCGTGCAGTCCGACTACTTCCCGGCGATTCGCCAACTGGCCGGTTTGCCGATCACCCAGCGTCGTGGCCAGAAGCTGCCGAGTTATCCACGCCTTGAGCAGCGCCAGTTCGACCTGGTGCTGCTCGACCCACCGGCCTGGGCCAAGAGTGCTTTCGGCACCGTCGACCTGTTGCGCGATTATCAGAGCCTGCTCAAGCCCGCACTGCTGACCACCGCCGACAATGGCGTGTTGATCTGCTGCAACAACCTGGCAAAAGTCAGCATGGATGACTGGCGTGAGCAGGTGCTGCGTTGCGCCGAAAAAGCCGGCCGCCCGGTACGCGAGTGGCAAATCATGACGCCTGGGGCTGACTTCCCGTCCCTGGATCAGCAGCCACCGTTAAAAACACTGATCCTGCAGTTGTAGTACTTTTCCCAAGGAGTCCAGTACTTCGGAACCGAAAACCCGTGCCATACTCCAAGGCACTCTCGTTCTACATAGATGGCGTCACTCATGCCCAAAGGATTGATCCGCGCCGCTGGCGCCTTGTTGACCGCCCTGGCTCTGTACAGCTTGCTGGGCTTTCTGATTCTGCCGGGCATTGCCCTTCGCATTGCCAACCAACAACTGGCCAATTACGCCACGGTGCCGGCCCGTATCGAGCGTATCGAGCTCAACCCGTTCAGCCTGGAACTGACGGTGTGGGGCCTGAAGCTCGGCGAGCCGGGTAAGGAGCAAGTCGGTTTCGAGCGCCTGTACGCCAACCTGCAGATCAACAGCCTGTGGACGCGCGCGCTGCACCTGGCAGACGTACAACTGGACCAGCCGAAGACCGAAGTGCTGTTCGACAAAACCGGCCAGTTGAACCTGGCGCAGCTGTTCAAGCTGCCGCCGAGTGAGCCGACCCCGGCTGACCCGAATGCCAAGCCGTTCCCGCTGCGCATCGACAGCATCAAGCTGGCCGGCGGCTATGTGTACTTTCGCGACCTGCGCCCCAGCGAGCCAATCGAATTTCTCTACGACAAACTCGACTTCGAGCTGAAAAACCTCAGCACGTTGCCCGAAGACAATGCCGACATGACCCTGGTGGCGGCCGGCCCCGAGGGCGGTCAGATCGATTGGAAAGGCAATTTCAGCCTGGTGCCGATCACTTCCGAAGGCACCTTGAAAGTCACTGATGGCAAGATGAAAGCCTGGTGGCCCTATGTGCGGGATGCCCTGCCGCTGGTGCTTGAAGACGGCGTGCTGAACTTCAGCACCGACTATAAATTCAGCCTGGCCAAAGAAACCGAACTGAACCTGACCAACACCGCCGCCAGCATCGCGCCCTTTGCGATCAAGGCGCCGGATGGCCGGCCACTGGTGCGCCTGGAGCGCCTGGACGTCAGCGACACCACGGTGGACCTGGCCAAGCAGCAAGTGGTGGTCGGCAAGATCCGCAGCAACAAACTGGAAACCTGGGCGGCCCGCGAAGCCGATGGGCAACTGGACTGGCAGAAACTGCTTGCCAGCCAACCGAGCAAACCGGCCAAGGAACTCAAGCCTGCCAGCGCGCCTGCAACCGCCGATACGCCAAACGCCCAACCTGCCGCACCGAGCAAACCCTGGCAAGTGCTGCTCAAGGACGTGCAACTGCGCAACTATCAAGTACACCTGGCGGACCGAGCTGCCAAACCGGCAGTTGCATTGGAGCTAGGCCCGCTGAATGTCGATATGCAGAACTTCGACAGCCTCAACCGCAGCCCCTTTACCCTGAAGGTCGACTCCGGCCTGGGCAAGCAAGGCAAGGTCAGCGCAACCGGCGAGGTCAACCTCAACCCGGTCAGCGCCAAGTTGAAAGTGAACACCCAGGACATCGACCTGCGCGTCGCGCAATCCTATATCAGTCCGTTTATTCGCCTGGAGCTGCGCAGCGGTATGCTGGGCAGCAACCTCGATGTGAACCTCAAAAGCACCGAGCCTTTGGCCCTGCAGGTCACCGGCCGCGCTCAGGTCGACCAGTTGCACACCCTGGACACCCTCAAGACCCGCGACTTCCTCAAGTGGCAGCGTCTGGTACTTGAAGGTGTGAACTACCAGCACGGCGACAGCCTGTCGATCGACAAGGTCAACCTGCTGCAGCCGTATGCGCGCTTTATGATCAACGATGACCGCACCACCAACATCGATGACTTGCTGATCCCGCAACCGGCCGACAATGGCGCCAAGTCGGCAGCCAAACCGGCGGCGAGCAAAGACAAACCGTTGGGTATTCATATCGGGCAGATTGCGATCAATGACGGCTCGGCCAACTTCGCCGACTTCAGCCTCACGCCCAACTTCGCCACGGCTATCCAGCAACTCAACGGGCAGATTGGCACTATCGACAGTCGCCAGGCCAAACCGGCCAGCGTCGACATCAAGGGCAAGGTGGATCGCTACGCGCCGGTCACTATCAAGGGCAGCGTCAACCCGTTTGACCCGATGGCGGCGCTGGATATCGCCACCAGCTTCAAGCGTGTCGAACTGACCACGTTGACGCCATATTCCGGCAAGTTCGCGGGTTTCCGCATTCGCAAAGGCCGTCTCAACCTCGATTTGCACTACATGATCACCAAAGGTCAGTTGAAGGCTGAAAACAAGGTGGTGGTTGAGCAATTGCAACTGGGTGAGAAGGTCGACAGTGCCGATGCCGTCGATTTGCCGATTCGCCTGGCCATTGCGCTGCTCAAGGACACTGACGGCAAGATCTCCATCGAACTCCCCGTGACCGGCGACTTGAATAACCCGCAGTTCAGCGTCATGCCGATTGTGTGGCAGACCCTGCGCAACCTGGTGGTGCGCGCAGCCACGGCGCCGTTCAAGTTTATCGGCGGGCTGGTCAGCGGTGGCGGCTCGGAAGACCTGGGTAACGTGTCGTTTGCCGCAGGCTCCAGCGAACTGAACAAAGAGGCCGAGGGTGCTCTGAATACCTTGGCCAAGGCACTGAAAGAGCGCCCTACCCTGCGCCTTGAGATTGAAGGCACGGCAGCGGCCAGCAGCGATGGTCCGTTCATCGCCGCAGATCGCCTGGAGCGTGAATACCAATACAACTACTACAAAATCCTCCAGCGTCGCGGCGACAAGGTGCCAGCCCAGGCGTCATTGCTGGTGGTGCCGGAGAAGGAAAAAGCGCCATTGCTCGAAGGCATCTACCGCACCCGTCTTAAGCAACAACCACCGGCCGAATGGAAAGACCTGAGCAGCGATGACCGCACTGCGAAGCTGCGTGATGGCTTGATCAAGTTCTGGGGCGCCAGTGATGTACTGCTGCGCCAACTGGGGCAGGACCGTGCCAGCACTATCAAGGACTACCTGGTGGACAAAGGCCAGTTGGAAGATGACCGGGTGTACTTCATTGACGCCAGCCTGGGGCAGGCGGAGAAGGATGGCAGAGTGGTAACGCCGATGCATCTGGATGCCGAGTAACCCCTAAGGCCCTATCAAAATGTGGGAGCTGGCTTGTGTGGGAGATAGATTGTGTGGGAGCTGGCTTGCCTGCGATAGCATCACCCGGGTTTAACTGAATAACCGAGGTGTTTGCATCGCAGGCAAGCCAGCTCCCACACAAGCCAGCTCCCACAGTTGAACGTCAGCTGCCCTGCGCAATCCTATTCCCCACACAATAGAACAGGCCCCGACACAAGTGCCGGGGCCTGTAATGACCACATCCGTGTGGTCGGTCGCATGAACTTTAGAGGTGCATCGGGTGGATAACTAACTCACCCTAAGCCGCCGCCGTCTAGCTCAGACGATTCTTTTAGCGTTACTGAACGGTCAGACCATCAGCCGATACAGATTTAACGCCTTTGATTTTCTTGGTGATCGCAACTGCGGTGTCTTTCTGAGACTGGGTCACAGCAGCAGTCGACGACAGCGACACTACACCGTGGTTGGTTTCGACTTTGATGTCGGTACCAGGAATGCCTTTCTCAGTAACCAGATCGGATTTCACTTTAGTGGTGATCCAGGTGTCCGAAGTGCTGGTCTTGGCTTTGTCGACGTTGTCGGCTTTAGCTACGCCGCCAGCCATCAGGCCGTCAGCAGAAACAGCGGTAACACCTTTGATTTTCTTGGTGATCGCTACAGCCGTGGCTTTCTGGGAATCAGAGATAGCGACGGTGGAGGACAGGGAAACCACGCCTTTGTTGGTTTCAACCTTGATGTCCGAACCAGGAATGCCTTTCTCGGTCAGCAGATCAGCTTTTACTTTGGTGGTGATCCAAGTGTCCGAAGTGGACTCTTTAGCCTTGGTCATTTCACCGGCCGCCAGGGTCATTGGGGCTTGGGAAGTCTGAGCAAAGGCTACGTTAGCACCCATGGCCAGAGTCAGAGCGGTAGCAGTAGCGAGAGCGAACTTCTTCATACGAGTAACTCCTGTTTTATTAAAAGTCTGCAGCGTGTAAACCTTGATGCTGCAGCGTTAACAGGGTTATTGCAGGCAGTGTGCCAAGTCGCGAAATCGGAATAACCCCTTTATAAACAACAACTTATAAAAACAGGCAATTTTCGAAATCGTGCAACTTGCATGAAGTCGATCGTGCCTGCATGCAAGTTGCGGCTTTTAGAGTTTACTAAGCGACTGATTTCCCGCTACTTTCCTGTGGGCATAAAAAAAGGACTCCGAAGAGTCCTCTTTTTCAGCGTAAAGCCTGCGGGTGATTAAACGCCCGAAGCCTTGGCTGCTGCTACGTCCTTGATGGACAGCTTGATACGGCCGCGGTTGTCCACGTCCAGTACCAGCACTTCCACTTCCTGGCCTTCTTTGAGAATGTCGGTCACTTTCTCAACGCGAGCGTCACTCAGCATGGAGATGTGCACCAGACCGTCTTTGCCCGGCAGGATGTTGACGAATGCGCCGAAGTCGACGATGCGCTCAACCTTACCCACGTAGATCTTGCCGATCTCGGCTTCAGCGGTGATGCCCAGAACGCGCTGACGTGCAGCTTCAGCAGCTTCCTTGGTTTCGCCGAAGATCTTGATCGAGCCGTCGTCTTCGATATCGATCGAAGCCTTGGTTTCTTCACAGATCGCACGGATGGTCGCGCCGCCTTTACCGATAACATCACGGATTTTGTCGGTGTCGATTTTCATCGCGATCATGGTCGGAGCATTTTCCGACAGTTCGGTGCGCGACTGACCAATGATCTGGTTCATCTGACCGAGGATGTTCAGGCGCGCTTCCAGGGCTTGGCCCAGGGCGATTTCCATGATTTCTTCGGTGATGCCTTTGATCTTGATGTCCATCTGCAGCGCGGTAACACCTTTGGCGGTACCGGCTACTTTGAAGTCCATGTCGCCCAGGTGGTCTTCGTCGCCCAGGATGTCGGTCAGGATGGCGAACTTCTCGCCTTCTTTAACCAAGCCCATGGCGATACCGGCAACCGGTGCCTTCATCGGTACACCAGCGTCCATCAGTGCCAGGGAAGCACCGCAAACGGAAGCCATGGAGCTGGAACCGTTGGACTCGGTGATTTCCGACACAACACGGATGGTGTACGGGAACACGTCAGCAGCAGGCAGCATCGCGGAGATCGAACGACGAGCCAGGCGGCCGTGACCGATTTCGCGACGACCAGCGCCCCCCATGCGACCACACTCGCCCACCGAGAACGGAGGGAAGTTGTAGTGCAGCATGAACGGGTCTTTTTTCTCGCCTTCCAGGGTGTCCAGCAGCTGTGCATCACGGGCAGTACCCAGTGTTGCAACGACCAGAGCCTGGGTTTCGCCACGGGTGAACAGCGCCGAACCGTGAGTCTTCGGCAGAACGCCGACTTCGATGTTCAGTGGGCGCACGGTGCGAGTGTCGCGACCGTCGATACGTGGCTTGCCGTTAACGATGTTTTCGCGAACGGTGCGGTATTCGATTTCACCGAAGGCCGCTTTGACTTCGCTGGAAGAAGGCTGGCCTTCTTCACCGGACAGCTTGGCTACAACCTGATCCTTCAGCTCGCCCAGGCGCGCGTAACGGTCGGCCTTGACGGTGATGGTGTAGGCGTCGGAGATGGCAGCACCGAACTCGGAGCGGATAGCGCCCAGCAGTTCAGTCGCTTCAGCCTGTGGAGCCCAGGCCCACGTTGGCTTGGCAGCTTCGGCAGCCAGTTCTTTAACGGCCTTGATCACGGACTGGAATTCGTCGTGAGCAAACAGTACAGCGCCCAGCATCTGGTCTTCGGTCAGCTCTTTGGCTTCCGATTCAACCATCAATACGGCTTCAGAGGTACCGGCAACGACCATGTCCAGGCTCGAAGCTTTCTGTTGCTCGTAAGTCGGGTTCAGCAGGTAGCCGGTGCTTTCATGGAAAGCAACGCGCGCAGCGCCAATCGGGCCATCGAAAGGAATGCCGGAGATGGCCAGGGCAGCCGAGGTACCGATCATCGCAGCGATGTCCGGATCGGTCTTCTTGCTGGTGGAAACGACGGTGCAGACAACCTGCACTTCGTTCATGAAGCCTTCTGGGAACAGCGGACGGATCGGACGGTCGATCAGTCGGGAAGTCAGGGTTTCTTTCTCGGAAGGACGGCCTTCACGCTTGAAGAAACCGCCAGGGATCTTACCGGCAGCGTAAGTCTTTTCCTGGTAGTGAACGGACAGAGGGAAAAAGCCTTTGCTCGGGTCTGCGGTCTTTGCGCCAACAACGGTCACCAATACGGTAACGTCGTCGTCAACGGTAACCAGCACTGCGCCGGAGGCTTGACGGGCGATACGGCCTGTCTCGAGGGTAACGGTCGACTGACCGAACTGGAATTTTTTGATAACCGGGTTCACGGTGTCCTACCTTCTTTGTGGCTCTTGGGGGAACTTGTCTTCTTGCGAAATTCTTGGGCAATGCCGGGAATCGGCCCGACGCTCGTCCAGGGTAAAACGTGTATCCAGATAAAACTTGAGGCTGGGAGCCTGCCATGGGCCAGCGGAAATCCCACTGACACACGGCAGACAACCAACCTCTAGCGCAATCGCTTATTAGCGACGCAGACCCAGGCGACCGATCAGAGTCTGATAACGACCCAGATCCTTGCCTTTCAGGTAGTCCAGCAGCTTACGGCGCTGGTTTACCATGCGGATCAGACCACGACGGGAGTGGTGGTCTTTACCGTTGGCCTTGAAGTGACCTTGCAGCTTGTTGATGTTGTGGGTCAGCAGTGCAACTTGCACTTCTGGCGAACCAGTGTCACCAACAGCTTGCTGATAGTCAGCAACGATTTGTGCTTTTTCTTGAACGTCGAGAGCCATGAGGCAATCCTTTTTTCAGGAAACCACCCAAAGGGCAGTTTCAACAGGCCAGGGACAAATCCCTGTATCTAAAAATGAGTGTTGACCGTGCCTGTTAACAGCCACACTCGTTCGGTCATTCTGACCGAATCAGTCGACGCGGCGCTATACGCCCGTCTTCGCTCACTTCACCGATACCGATAAAGCGACCGTTATGATCCTGTACCCGCACCATACCGAACTTCGGAGCGTCCGGGGCACGTACCGGCTGACCGTTTAGCCAGTAGAACGCGCTGTGCTCCGAGAAGTGCAGCAATGGCCAATCCAGCAAACCGCTGTCCGAGGGCATCAGGAAGCGATCAACCGCTTCATTGCCGCCTTCGGCATGTACCGCTTCCAACTCTTCCAGCGTGACCGTCTGGGCCAGGGTGAAAGGTCCGGCTTGAGTACGTCGCAGCTCTGCAACGTATGCACCACAGCCCAGTTGCTCACCGATATCTTCCACCAGTGTACGAATATAGGTGCCTTTGCTGCAGTCCACCGACAATCGTGCGGTGTCGCCTTCACTGGCGAGCAATTCAAGCCGCGCAATAGTAACAGAACGCGGTTCACGCTCCACTACTTCGCCCGCACGTGCCAGCTTGTAAAGAGGCTGGCCATCACGCTTGAGCGCCGAGTACATCGGCGGTATCTGACTGATTTGCCCACGAAAAGCGGGTAAAACGGCCTCGATATCAGCACGACCAACGGTCACGTCGCGAACCTGCAGAACATCACCTTCGGCATCGGCCGTGGTGGTGGTCTTGCCCAGTTGCATGAGGGTTTCGTAACCCTTGTCGGAATCGAGCAGGTATTGCGAGAACTTGGTGGCCTCGCCAAAGCACAACGGCAGTACACCGGTGGCCAATGGGTCGAGGCTGCCGGTGTGCCCGGCCTTCTCGGCATTGAGCAGCCAGCGAACCTTCTGCAGCGCGGCATTGGAGGTAAAGCCAATGGGCTTGTCGAGCAGAATGATGCCGCTGACGTTGCGACGGATACGTTTGACCTGAGCCACCGCTTACTCCTTGGCGTCTTCAGGTGTGGACGGGTGCTGGCTGTCTTCAGCCACAGCGCGCTCGATCAATGCCGACAGGTGCGCACCACGCACGACGCTTTCGTCGTAGTGGAAGTGCAACTGGGGAACACTGCGCAGCTTCATTTCACGGGCCAACTGCATGCGCAGGAAGCCTGCAGCCGAGTTGAGCACCTTGATGCTTTGCGCGATTTCTTCGCTGTTGTCCTGCCCCATCACGGTGATGAAGATCTTGGCGTGACCCACGTCACGGCTCACTTCAACGGCGGTGATGGTGACTAGGCCAACGCGCGGGTCTTTGACTTCGCGACGGATCAGTTGGGCCAGCTCACGCTGCATCTGATCGCCGATACGTTGGGTACGGCTGTATTCTTTTGCCATGTCTTGTTACCTGTTACTGCCACACGGTGAAACCCGTGGGGTCTGAAAGCGGCAAACGCCCGGCCTGACAAAAGCCAGACCGGGCGTTGCGTTTAGAGTCCGTACGCTGCGCGGGGCATTTGCATGCCCACACGCGGCGTGGCTCCGGAAGTGCGCGAGTTAGAGGCTGCGAGCAACCTGGACCTTCTCGTAGACTTCGATCTTGTCGCCAGCCTTGACGTCGTTGTAGCTCTTGACGCCGATACCGCATTCCATGCCGGCACGTACTTCGGAAGCGTCATCCTTGAAGCGGCGCAGGGATTCCAGCTCGCCTTCGAAGATAACGATGTCTTCACGCAGTACACGGATCGGACGGTTACGGTACACAGTACCTTCGATAACCATGCAACCGGCGATCGCACCGAATTTCGGCGAGCGGAACACGTCACGCACCTCGGCAACACCCAGGATGTTCTCCCGGACATCGCTGCCAAGCATGCCGGTAAGGGCTTTCTTGACGTCTTCGATGATGTCGTAGATGACGTTGTAGTAACGCATGTCCAGGCCTTCCTGCTCGACGATCTTGCGAGCGCCAGCATCGGCACGCACGTTGAAGCCGAACAGTACAGCGTTGGAAGCCAGTGCCAGGTTGGCGTCGGATTCGGTGATACCACCGACACCGCCACCCACAACGCGCACTTGCACTTCGTCGTTACCGAGGCCGTTCAAGGCGCCGTTCAACGCTTCGAGGGAGCCACGAACGTCAGATTTGAGGACGATGTTAAGCGTCTTCTTCTCTTCCTGGCCCATGTTCTCGAAGATGTTTTCCAGCTTGCCGGCGTGAGCACGGGCCAGCTTGACTTCGCGGAACTTGCCTTGACGGAACAGAGCCACTTCACGGGCTTTCTTCTCGTCGGCAACTACGCTCATCTCGTCGCCAGCGTCCGGGGTACCGTCCAGGCCGAGGATCTCGACCGGGATAGCCGGGCCGGCTTCCTTGATTGGCTTGCCGTTCTCGTCGAGCATGGCACGTACACGGCCGTAGTTCGAACCAACGAGCACCATGTCGCCTTGGCGCAGCGTACCGTCTTGAACCAGAACGGTCGCAACCGGGCCACGGCCCTTGTCCAGACGCGATTCAACCACAACACCACGACCAGGGGCCGATGGAGTAGCGGTCAACTCGAGTACTTCGGCTTGCAACAGAACAGCTTCGAGCAGTTCGTCAACGCCAGTACCCATTTTTGCGGATACCGACACGAATGGCGTCTCGCCACCCCACTCTTCAGAAGTCACGCCGTGAACCGACAGTTCGCTACGGATGCGATCGAGATCAGCGCCCGGCTTGTCGATTTTGTTCACTGCAACCACCAGCGGTACGCCAGCCGCTTTCGCGTGCTGAACGGCTTCGATGGTTTGCGGCATCACGCCGTCGTCCGCTGCAACTACCAGGATCACGATGTCGGTAGCCTTGGCACCACGGGCACGCATTGCGGTAAACGCAGCGTGACCAGGGGTGTCGAGGAAAGTCACCATGCCACGCTCGGTTTCAACGTGGTACGCGCCGATGTGCTGGGTAATGCCGCCGGCTTCGCCTGCAGCAACCTTGGCACGACGGATGTAGTCGAGCAGGGAAGTTTTACCGTGGTCAACGTGGCCCATTACGGTCACAACCGGTGCACGGGAAACAGCCTCACCTTCAAACTTCAGGGACTCAGCCAGGGAATCTTCCAGGGCGGTGTCGCTGACCAGGGTCACTTTGTGGCCCAGCTCTTCAGCAACCAACTGGGCAGTTTCCTGGTCCAGTACCTGGTTGATGGTGGCTGGAGTGCCCAGCTTGAACATGAACTTGATGATTTCAGCTGCCTTGACCGACATCTGCTGGGCGAGATCGCCAACAGTGATGGTCTCGCCGATCTTCACTTCACGCACGACAGGGCCGGTTGGGCTCTGGAAACCGTGGGCGTTGCGTTTTTTCAGCTTGGCCTTGCCGCGACCACCACGACGGAAGCCATCGCTTTCTTCGTCGGTAGTACGTGGGGCAACGCGTGGAGCAGGCGCTTTCTCTTTGACCGAAGCACGATGCGGAGCGTTTTTACGCTCACCATCGCCACCACCACCGCGACGATTGTTATCGTCGGCACGTGGTTTGTCCGGACGACGAGGTTCGTCGCGCTTGCGAGCGTCAGCTGCAGGAGCTGCGGCAACCGGGGCGGCCTCACGCACAGCTTCAACTGGCGCGCTAGGCGCAGCGGCTGCTTCAGTGGCAGCAGGTTGCGCAGCAGCAGGCTGGCGACGCGCTTCTTCTTCGGCGCGACGCTTGGCTTCTTCTTCAGCCTTCTGACGAGCAGCATTTTCTACTGCGCGACGTTCTTCCAGCTCGCGCTTGCGCTCGGCTTCGATTTCTTCCGGGCTGCGCTGTACGAAGACTTTCTTCTTGCGCACTTCAACGCTGATGCTTTTGCTACCAGCAACACGCAGGGTGCTGGTGGTTTTGCGCTGCAATGTAATCTTGCGCGGTTCTTCCACTTTCGCCTTGTGGCTGCTCTTCAAGTGAGTCAGCAAAGACTGCTTCTCACTATCGCTCACACCTTCATCGGCGGCGGTGTGCGGCAGACCTGCCTCACGCATCTGCTGCAACAGGCGCTCTACCGGTGTTTTGACCTCATCGGCCAGTTGTTTCACCGTGACTTGCGTCATGCACTTCTCTCCTCAGGCCGCGCCTAGTTACTCGAACCAATGGGCTCGGGCGGCCATGATCAACTTGCCGGCACGATCTTCGTCAATGCCGTCGATGTCGAGCAGATCGTCAATAGACTGCTCGGCCAGGTCTTCGCGGGTAATTACGCCGCGCACCGCCAGTTCCATCGCCAAATCCTTGTCCATACCCTCAAGCGAGAGCAGGTCTTCGGCCGGATGGGCGTCTGCCAGCTTTTCCTCAGTAGCGATGGCTTTAGTCAACAAGCGATCCTTGGCTCGAGCGCGAAGCTCGTTGACGGTGTCTTCGTCAAAGCCGTCGATGTTGAGCATTTCTTCCAACGGTACGTAGGCAATCTCTTCCAGGCTGGTGAAGCCTTCATCTACCAGCACCTGCGCCAGGTCTTCGTCGACTTCCAGCTCGTCGATGAAGTTGCGCAGGATGTCACCGGTTTCAGCTTGCTGCTTAGCCTGGATGTCCGATTCGGTCATCACGTTCAGGGTCCAGCCGGTCAGTTGGCTGGCCAGACGCACGTTCTGACCACCACGACCAATGGCCTGAGCCAGATTGTCTGCGCCAACGGCGATGTCCATTGCATGGGCATCTTCGTCAACGATAATTGCCGCCACTTCAGCTGGCGACATGGCGTTGATCACGAACTGCGCCGGGTTATCGTCCCACAGCACGATATCCACACGCTCACCGCCCAACTCGCCCGACACTGCCTGGACGCGCGAACCGCGCATACCAATGCAAGCGCCCTGCGGGTCGATGCGTTTGTCCTTGGAGCGGACCGCGATCTTGGCGCGCGAACCCGGGTCGCGAGACGCAGCCATGACTTCGATCAGGCCTTCGGCGATTTCCGGCACTTCGATGCGGAACAGTTCGATCAGCATTTCCGGCGCGGTACGCGACAGGATCAACTGAGGGCCGCGGTTCTCGGTGCGGATTTCCTTGAGCAGCGCACGCAGACGCACGCCGACACGGAAGGTTTCGCGAGAGATGATGTCTTCGCGGGCCAGCAACGCTTCAGCGTTGTTGCCCAGGTCAACGATCACATTGTCACGAGTAACTTTTTTCACGGTGCCGGAGATGATTTCACCCAGGCGCTCGCGATAAGCGTCAACGACTTGAGCGCGCTCAGCTTCGCGAACCTTCTGCACGATGACTTGCTTGGCAGTCTGTGCAGCAATACGGCCGAATTCGATCGACTCGATCTTTTCTTCGACGACATCACCGACCTGGGCGCCCGGATGCGTTTGCGCAACCTTGCTCGGCCAGGTTTCGATGGCCGGATCATCAAGATCGGCTTCTTCGACGACCGTCCAGCGACGGAAAGTCTCATAGGCACCGGTGTGGCGGTTGATTTCCACACGCAGATCAACTTCGTCTTCAAAACGCTTTTTGGTAGCAGTGGCCAGGGCCAGCTCCAGCGCTTCAAAAATCACGTTTGCCGGTACGCCCTTTTCATTGGATACCGACTCAACAACCAGCAGTACTTCTTTGCTCATCGTACGCCTCGCCTTTCGCAAGCCATTGGATCCGCGGGATCCGCGTCTCAGTCAAAACTGGGAATAATGTTGGCCTTGTCGATCATATCGATCGGCAACAGGAACTCATGGTCTTCTACCTGCACCACGACATCCTGTTCTTCTACACCGCGCAGAAGGCCCTGAAAGTTGCGTCGCCCTTCAAAGGGTGAGCGCAGCTTGATCTTCACTTGTTCACCGGCAAATTTTGCAAACTGATCAATAGTGAACAGTGGGCGTTCCATGCCTGGCGAGGAAACTTCGAGGGTGTATTCAACGGCGATTGGATCTTCAACATCCAGCACACCGCTGATCTGACGGCTGACAATGGCACAATCGTCCACCAGCACGCCGCCCTCTTTATCGATATAAACGCGCAACATTGAGTGGCGACCTTGAGCCGAAAACTCAATACCCCAGCATTCATAGCCTAGGGCCACGACCACCGGGGCCAGCAAGGCCTGCAACTCTTCTAGCTTGCTCGACACCTGAACCCCCTCGTGCATGTATGTGCATGCTGTGCAAAATAAAAAAATGGGCGAAACGCCCATCCTTGAAACGCCGTCGAACAGCGGCGTTGAAAGTGTCCAGCTAACAAAAAGCCCCTTAAAAGGGGCTCCGCTAAAACTGGTTGCGGGGGCCGGATTTGAACCGACGACCTTCGGGTTATGAGCCCGACGAGCTACCAGACTGCTCCACCCCGCGACAAAGCTGGGGCGGAAGTATACGACCGATCCCTTACAGGGTCAATGTAACCTTCCACCTACAAGAAAGCCCGCAACAGCGGGCTCTCCTGATAATTGGTACCGAGAAGGGGACTCGAACCCCTACACCCTATGGGCACAACCACCTCAAGGTTGCGTGTCTACCAATTCCACCACCTCGGCAATACAGCGTTTACAACCCTTCTTACTTCTGCTCTTGAGCTGGAGGTACGTCAGTCGCTGGAGTAGCCGACTTTTGCTCTTGAAGCACCGGGACATCATCAGAAGCCGGTTTTGCTTTTGGTACTTCCAAAACTGCTGGGTTTGGGAGACCTACCTGAGTCAGCACATGAGCTTTCTCTTTAGCAAAGTAACCTAACCCCAAGCTGGTTATGAAGAAACCGGCGGCAAGTATAGCAGTAAACTTACTAAGAAAGGTAGAGGAACCTTGGCTTCCGAACACAGTATTTGAAGCACCTGCACCGAAAGACGCACCAGCATCCGCACCTTTACCCTGTTGCAACAAAACCAGGGCAACTACGCCCAGGGCAGCCAACAGATGAAAAACGACCACGACTGTTTCCAGCATTTTTTCAGTTTCCCGCGGCGCGACAGATCGCACCGAACTCATCTGCATTCAGGGAAGCTCCACCAATGAGCCCCCCATCGATATCCGGCATGCCGAACAGTTCGACCGCATTGGCCGCCTTCACGCTGCCGCCGTATAGAAGCCGCACACCTTGCGCGACTTCAGAATTCTCTGCCGCTAACTGCGCGCGGATGGCTGCATGCACATCCTGCGCTTGTTGCGGTGTAGCAGTCAGCCCGGTGCCAATGGCCCAGACCGGCTCGTAAGCAATTACTGCCTTTGCAAATGCACCAACACCCAGCTCCTCGATGATGCTGCCCAGCTGACGCGAGACAACTTCAAGAGTCTTGCCCGATTCACGCTGCTCCAGGGTCTCCCCTATGCACAACACTGGAATCAAGCCACAAGCCTGTGCCGCTGCGAACTTGCGATTGAGTGTCCCATCACGCTCGCCCATCATCTGACGGCGCTCGGAGTGCCCGACAAGCACATAGGAACAACCCGCATCAACCAGCTGACTCGGTGAAATCTCACCGGTCAACGCACCTTGCATGGGTTCCACCGCAGAGTTCTGCGCGCCGACCTGAATCGACTTGCCTTTCAAACCATCAACCACCTGGTTGATATGCAAGCAAGGCGGGAAAACCGCAACATCAACACCGCTAGGCAAGGCCAAGTGACGAAGGCCATTGATCAGCTCAGCGACACTGGCGCGGGTACCGTGCATCTTCCAGTTACCAGCTACCATAGTGCGACGCATGCTGTACCTCGTCGGTCAAAGTGGGCGCAGATGTTACCCAACCACACCATCACTGGCAAGCCGAATTCAGGCGCAAATTTCAGTTACCAGTTTTGCCAGGTCTTCGGCGTGGCCGCGAACCTGTGTTTCGTCCTCGCCTTCGACCATGACACGCACCAGCGGCTCCGTGCCGGACTTGCGCAACAACACGCGGCCACGCCCAGCCATTGCAAGGGTCACACGCTCGCAGGCGTCTTTGACAGCAGGGTGCTCGATAGGGTTTTCGCCACCGGCAAAGCGCACATTCAGTAGAACCTGCGGGCACTTGCGCAGCGCCTGGCGCGCTTGAGCCAGACTCTCTTTGCGACGACGCAAGGACAGCAATACCTGCAGCGCAGCAATAATGGCATCGCCCGTGGTGGTGTGCTGGAAGCAAACCACATGCCCCGAGTTCTCTCCGCCCACCAGCCAGTTACGCTCCAGCAGCTCGGCGATGACATAGCGGTCACCGACATTGGCGCGTACAAACGGAATCCCAAGCTCGGCCAAGGCCAACTCAAGCCCGAGATTGCTCATCAGCGTGCCAACCACACCGCCTTGCAGCTTGTCACGCTCATGCAGGTCGCGGGCAATGATGAACAATAGCTCATCGCCATCAACCACCGCACCGGTGTGATCCACCATCAATACGCGGTCACCGTCGCCATCGAAGGCAATACCGAGGTCAGCGTGCTCGGCCAGGACAGCAGCCTGCAGCTGCTCCATATGCGTCGAGCCGCAGTTATCGTTGATGTTCAAACCATTTGGCTGGGCCGACAGCACCGTCACATCGGCACCCAGCTCCTTGAATACGCTGGGCGCCACTTTGTAGGTTGCACCGTGAGCACAGTCGACAACAATTTTGAGGCCGGCAAAGTTGGTGCTGGTCGGCACACTGCTCTTGCAGAACTCGATGTAACGGCCTGAGGCGTCATTGATACGCGAGACCTTGCCCAGCTTGCTGGACTCAACCACGGTCATCGGCGCGTCCAGCAACTCTTCGATCATCAGCTCGATCTCGTCCGGCAGCTTGGTGCCCTGGCCCGAGAAGAACTTGATGCCGTTGTCATCATGGGGATTGTGCGAGGCACTGATCACGATACCGGCTTCAGCGTGGAAGGTACGTGTCAGGTAAGCGATTGCCGGCGTCGGCATGGGCCCCAGCAGCATGACATCGGCGCCTGCGGCAGACAGCCCCGCCTCCAGCGCAGATTCGAACATGTAACCCGAGATGCGAGTGTCTTTGCCCACCAGGATGCGGCAAGCGCCCATGCTGCGGAACGCCATACCTGCGGCCCAGCCCAGCTTAAGCATAAAGTCAGGAGTAATCGGGAATTCGCCGACCCGACCACGAATACCGTCGGTGCCAAAATATTTTTTAGTCATAAGTGCTCCATCGTTCTATTCGGCTGATTCTACCGCGGCCAGCATGCGCACCACATCAACCGTCTCGGCGACATCATGCACCCGCAAAATACGCGCGCCCTTGGTCACGGCAAGTGCCGCCAACGCCAGGCCACCGTACAACCGCTCACCCACAGGGCGATTCAGGGCCAGCCCTATCATGCTCTTGCGCGACACGCCGACCAACAAGGGTCGACCAAGGGCGTGCAAAGCTTCCATATGCTTGAACAGGCTCAAGTTGTGTTGCAGGGTCTTGGCGAAGCCAAACCCGGGATCCAGGATAATCTTTTCGGCTGCGATGCCCACCTTGGCGCATTGAGTCATTCTTTGCGCAAGAAACCCACTCACCTCACCAACCAGATCATCGTAATGCGGGCTGTCCTGCATATTGCCGGGTTCTCCCAACATATGCATAAGGCACACCGGCAGTCCGGTTGCCGCCGCCGCATCCAGCGCGCCATCACGCTGAAGGGAGCGCACATCGTTGATCAGCCCCGCACCGAGGCGCGCTGTCTCGCGCATTACTGCGGGAGTCGAGGTGTCCACCGAGATAATCACATCCAGCTCACGGGCAATCCGCTCGACGATTGGCGCGACCCGCTCCAGCTCCTCCAAGGGAGAAACCACGCGAGCGCCCGGTCGAGTTGACTCACCACCGACATCAATCAAGGTCGCGCCAGCCGCCACCATCGCCTCGGCATGACGCAACGCGGCATCCTGCTGATTGAAGCGGCCGCCGTCAGAAAAAGAATCGGGGGTTACATTAAGAATGCCCATGACATGCGTATGGGCCAAATCAAGAACCCGGTTGCCGCAAGGCAACCGGGTGGAGGACAGCGCAGAAGTCATTTCAAACCTTAGTGGTCAGCTGCGGGGCCGCCGATTGGGGCTTCAGGACGTTCGTTCTGTACCACAGGCGGGGTGCCCGAGGTACCCGAACCACCTTCCCAATCACGAGGCTCACGCGGTGCGCGGCCCGCCATGATGTCGTCAATCTGATCGGCATCAATGGTTTCGTACTTCATCAGCGCATCAGCCATTGCATCGAGCTTGTCGCGGTTATCCGTCAGGATCTGCTTGGCCGTGCCGTAGCACTGGTCAATGATGCTGCGCACTTCGGAGTCGATCAGCTTGGCCGTCTCACCCGAGAAGCTGGCAGCTTGACCGCCGCCACCACGACCCAGGAACACTTCGCCTTCTTCCTCGGCATACATCAAAGGACCGAGTTTTTCCGACAACCCCCACTTGGTCACCATGTTCCGCGCAATCTGGCTGGCACGCATGATGTCGTTTGAAGCACCGGTGGTCACACCGTCGAAGCCAAGCGTCATCTCTTCAGCAATCCGGCCGCCATACAGAGAACAGATCTGGCTGATCAGCGCACGCTTGGAGAGACTGTAACGATCCTCTTCCGGCAGGAACATGGTCACACCCAGCGCACGGCCACGAGGAATGATCGACACTTTGTAGACCGGGTCGTGCTCAGGCACAACGCGACCAACAATGGCGTGACCGGCTTCGTGATAAGCGGTGTTCTGCTTCTCTTTCTCGGACATGACCATGGATTTGCGCTCGGCACCCATCATGATCTTGTCTTTGGCCAGTTCGAACTCTTTCATTTCCACAATGCGCTTGCCGGTACGGGCAGCGAACAACGAAGCCTCGTTGACCAGGTTGGCCAGGTCGGCACCGGAGAAGCCTGGCGTACCACGGGCAATCACGGCCGGAGCCACGTCGTCACCCATTGGCACTTTGCGCATGTGTACTTTCAGGATCTGTTCGCGACCACGAATATCCGGCAGCCCCACCACAACCTGACGGTCGAAACGGCCTGGACGCAGCAACGCTGGGTCGAGCACGTCGGGACGGTTAGTCGCGGCGATGACGATGATGCCGTCATTCATTTCAAAGCCGTCCATCTCAACCAGCAATTGGTTGAGGGTCTGCTCACGCTCATCGTGACCGCCACCCATGCCGGCGCCACGATGGCGACCCACGGCGTCGATTTCGTCGATGAAGATGATGCACGGTGCGTGCTTTTTGGCCTGTTCGAACATATCGCGAACACGGCTGGCACCAACACCGACGAACATCTCGACGAAGTCAGAACCGGAAATGGTGAAGAACGGCACCTTGGCTTCACCGGCAATCGCCTTGGCCAGCAAGGTTTTACCGGTACCCGGAGGACCGACCATCAGCACGCCGCGAGGAATGCGGCCGCCCAGGCGCTGGAACTTGCCCGGATCACGCAGGAACTCAACCAGCTCACCGACTTCTTCCTTGGCTTCATCACAACCTGCGACGTCAGCCAGGGTGGTTTTCACCTGATCTTCAGAGAGCAGGCGCGCCTTGCTCTTGCCGAAGCTCATCGGCCCGCCCTTGCCTCCCGCACCACCTTGCATCTGGCGCATGAAGAACATGAACACGGCGATAATCACCAGGATCGGGAAGCTCGCTACCAATAGCTGAGTCCAGATGCTCTGCTGTTCAGGCTGCTTGCCTTCAACCACTACATGGTTATCCACCAAGTCGCCGATCAGACCGTTGTCCTGGATTGCCGGACGAATGGTCTTGAAGCTGTCGCCATCGTTGCGCTTGCCGGTGATCACGTAGCCATCAACCGCTACGCGCTCGACCTTGCCATCCTTAACTTGCTGGATGAAGTCGGAATAGTTGAGGGTCTGCGGCTCGTTAGGGCTGGAGAAGTTGTTCATCACCGTCACCAGGACAGCCGCGATGATCAACCACAGGATCAGATTCTTTGCCATATCGTTCAATTAACTACCCTCTGAAGCAAGCTCCGCTACTGGCGCGCGCTTCGCATGATATTCACCGTCCTAACTTACTACATTACCTACAACTCTGGCAGGCGCCGTCTGTAACCCTTTGTGAAACTTTGACTACACAATATTCGTAAAGCTTCGTGACGAAAGCGATATAAAAAAACCTATCGCCCTCCTCGAATTCCTCAAAAACGCTCTTCGCTCTCCGCCCCTTCGACACCACGGAAGCCGCGGCACAGCAGGTATTGCTCGCGTGACCGGTCTCGCGAAGAGTCTGGTTTGCGCGTCTGTACCTTGTCGAACAATTTGCGAATGTTCTTGTGGTACTCGTCAAAACCTTCGCCCTGGAAGACTTTCACCAGGAAATCACCACCGGGACGCAAAACCCGACCCGCCAGATCCAGTGCCAACTCGCACAGGAACATGGCTCGCGGCATATCAACGGCCGGTAATCCACTCATATTGGGGGCCATGTCGGAAATCACAAGGTCTACCTGCGAATTTCCCACAGCCTCAAGGATCTCGGCCAACACCGTATCCTGGGTGAAGTCGCCGTGTACAAAGGTCACATCCGGGATGCTGTCCATCTCAAGGATGTCTGAAGCGATCAATCGACCTTGCCCACCAATCAGACGACTGGTCACTTGGGACCAGCCACCAGGGGCTGCGCCAAGGTCGATAACGCTCATGCCTGGACGAATCAATTTATCCTTGTCCTGGATCTCCAGCAGTTTGTAGCTGGCCCGGGAACGGTAGCCGTCCTTTTGCGCCTTTTTGACGTAAGGATCGTTGAAATGTTCTTGTAGCCACTTAAGGCTGGTTTTGGAACGGGCCACGGGCCACCTCGAAAATAAAACGGGTCGTGATTAACTGGGCGGTCCCGGACTCGCTCGGGTAAACTGGCCGCCGCTTTTTACAAGATCAGACGCAGGGGTCAGATTATGCCGCTCACTCAAGAGCAGAAGAAACAGTACAAATCCATTGGCCACCATCTGAAACCAGTTCTGATTGTGGCAGACAACGGTTTGACTGAAGGTGTGTTAGCCGAACTGGAACGCGCATTGGGCGATCATGAACTGATCAAGATCAAGGTCAACATCCTTGACCGCGAAGCGCGTTTGGCCGCCATTGCAGAACTGTGCAAGGTCGGCAAAGCGGACCTGGTACAGGTCATCGGCAAGATGGCACTGCTGTATCGCAAGAACTTCAGCGTCAACAAGCAGCTGTCGAACGTACACCGCTTCAAGTAATACAAGGGTCACGGGCGTGCTTCGCGCGCCCCGCCGCTCCATCCCGGTGCCGGCTGTATAACCAGCACCAGGCCGGAGAACCCTAGCACAAGATAGCTGAATAGCTGCCAGCGCAACGCTTGCGGCAGCCACACATGCACCACGCAAAACATTGCGCACGCATACAGCGCCATCAACAGCAGTTGGCCGCGAATATCCCGCCACAAGCTCCTCAAACCCTCGGTCTTGACCAGCACCAATGCCTGGAGCGTCACGCACGCCGCTGAAAAACCCACCAGCAGCGCACTCAGCATTCCGTTGAGCTCATCGATCAGCAGCGGTGCCAGGCCAATCAGGCCCAACACCGGCAGCACACCGATGTGCAACAACCATAGGCCACCCACCCAAAGCATCTGGGCGAGCTGCCAAAGCATGGCGCCCGCACGAAGCGGGCGCCGCCTTTCAGAGGTGACGAACTTCAACAATCTCGTACTCGGTAACGCCACCTGGCGTCTTAACGGTCACCACATCACCCTCTTCCTTGGCAATCAAGGCGCGGGCCAGTGGCGAACCGACGGAGATCTTGCCGAGCTTGAAGTCAGCCTCGTCCTCACCGACGATGTGGTAAACCACGCTTTCGTCCGTTTCGACGTTGGCGATTTCCACGGTGGTGCCGAAAATCACCTTGCCGGTTTTAGGAATGGTCGTTACGTCGATCACCACCGAGTTCTGCAGGCGGCCTTCGATATCACGGATCCGCGCCTCAACCATACCCTGCTGCTCTCGAGCAGCGTGGTATTCGGCGTTTTCCTTCAAGTCACCCAGCTCGCGGGCCGTACCGATGTCCTGGCTCAGCTTTGGACGGACGACCTTGGTCAGATGGGCGTGCTCCTCTTCCAGGGCCTTGAAGCCCTGGACGGTCATTGGGTATTTGGTCATGCCTTCAATCCTGCGTGTAGATCCTGCAAGCGACGCACGGTCTTTTCCGGACCGAACTTGAGCGCTTCGCAGATGGCTTCGCCAGCAGCAATGGTGGTGGTGCAGTAGATCTTGTGCTGCAAGGCATTACGACGAATGGAATAGGAGTCCGCGATCGACTGGCGACCTTCGGTGGTGTTGATGATCAGCGTGACTTCGTCATTCTTGATCATGTCGACCACGTGCGGACGGCCTTCCGTCACCTTGTTCACGCGACGTACTTTCAGGCCGGCAGCTTCGATCAGCTTGGCGGTCCCGGCAGTTGCCACGACTTCAAAGCCCAAGTTGATCAGATCACGGGCCACGCCTGCAACCAGTGGTTTGTCATCATCACGCACGCTGATAAACGCAGTACCGCCGGTCGGCAGCACTTCGCTGGCGCCCATCTGGGCCTTGGCGAATGCTTCACCGAAAGTGTCACCCACACCCATCACTTCACCGGTGGACTTCATCTCTGGGCCCAGGATCGGGTCCACACCAGGGAATTTGGCGAATGGGAACACCGCCTCTTTCACGCTGTAGAAGTTAGGAATGATTTCCTTGGTGAAGCCGATTTCCTTCAGGGTCTTACCCGCCATCACGCGGGCAGCGATCATGGCCAGGGACACACCGATGCACTTGGAAACAAATGGCACGGTACGCGAAGCACGCGGGTTCACTTCGATGACGTAGATGTCTTCGCCTTGCAGCGCCAACTGAACGTTCATCAGGCCGACCACGCCCAGTTCCAAGGCCATTTTCTTGACCTGTTCGCGCATCTCGTCCTGGATGTGCGCTGGCAGCGAGTACGGCGGCAGCGAGCAAGCGGAGTCACCGGAGTGAACGCCAGCCTGTTCGATGTGCTGCATGATCGCGCCGATGACTACGTCGGTACCGTCGCACACCGCATCCACGTCCATTTCGATGGCGCAGTTGAGGAAGTGGTCCAGCAGCACCGGGCTGTCGTTCGACACTTTCACCGCATCACGCAGGTAGCGCTTGAGTTCTTCTTCTTCGTAGACGATTTCCATCGCCCGGCCGCCCAATACGTAGGACGGACGCACCACCAGCGGGTAGCCAATCTTGCTGGCGGCGCGGATGGCTTCGTCTTCGCTGCGCACGGTGGCGTTTGGCGGCTGACGCAGGTTCAGGCGCTCGACCATTTGCTGGAAGCGCTCACGGTCTTCGGCACGGTCGATGGCGTCAGGGCTGGTGCCGATGATCGGCACGCCGGCCGCTTCCAGGGCACGCGCCAGCTTCAGCGGGGTTTGGCCGCCGTACTGCACGATCACGCCTTTCGGCTTCTCGACGCGGCAGATTTCCAGCACGTCTTCCAGGGTTACCGGCTCAAAGTACAGACGGTCGGAAGTGTCGTAGTCAGTCGAAACAGTTTCCGGGTTGCAGTTGACCATGATGGTCTCGTACCCGTCTTCGCGCAGCGCGAGGGCGGCGTGTACGCAGCAGTAGTCGAACTCGATACCCTGGCCAATACGGTTCGGACCGCCGCCCAGGATAATGATCTTGTCGCGGCCCGACGGCGCGGCCTCGCACTCTTCCTCGTAAGTGGAGTACAGGTACGCGGTGTCGGTGGCGAACTCGGCCGCGCAGGTATCAACGCGCTTGTAGACCGGGAAGATTTCCAGCTTGTGGCGGTGGGTGCGCAGGTTCTTCTCGGTCACACCCAGCAGCTTGGCCAGACGCTGATCGGAGAAACCTTTGCGCTTGAGGCGGAACATCAGGTCGCGGTCGATAGAGGACAGACCGAGGGTCTTGACCTTCTCTTCTTCCTTGATCAGATCTTCGATCTGCACCAGGAACCACGGATCGATCATGTTCATGCCGAAGATCTGTTCGACGGTCATACCCGCGCGGAAAGCATCGGCCACGTACCAGATACGCTCGGCGCCCGGCACGGTCAGCTCGCGCTTGAGCACGCTCATGCTTTCCGGGTTGCTCAGGTCGAGCTTTTCATCCAGGCCGCAAACACCCACTTCCAGGCCGCGCAGGGCTTTCTGCAGGGATTCCTGGAAGGTCCGGCCGATGGCCATTACTTCGCCAACCGACTTCATCTGAGTGGTCAGGCGTGCGTCGGCCTTGGCGAACTTCTCGAAGGCAAAGCGCGGCAGCTTGGTCACGACGTAGTCGATGGACGGCTCGAAAGACGCCGGCGTAGCGCCGCCCGTGATTTCGTTTTGCAGCTCGTCCAAGGTGTAACCGATCGCCAACTTGGCGGCGATGCGCGCAATCGGGAAGCCGGTCGCTTTCGAAGCCAGTGCCGAAGAACGCGACACACGCGGGTTCATCTCGATCACGACCATACGACCGGTGTCCGGGCAGATACCGAACTGAACGTTGGAACCGCCGGTTTCAACGCCGATCTCACGCAGTACCGCCAACGAGGCGTTACGCATGATCTGGTATTCCTTGTCCGTCAGGGTCTGCGCCGGAGCAACGGTGATCGAGTCGCCGGTGTGCACGCCCATCGGGTCGAAGTTTTCGATGGAGCAGACGATGATGCAGTTGTCCTTTTTGTCGCGGACAACCTCCATCTCGTACTCTTTCCAGCCGATCAGGGATTCGTCGATCAGCAGCTCTTTGGTCGGCGACAGGTCCAGGCCACGGGCGCAGATTTCTTCGAACTCTTCACGGTTGTAAGCAATACCGCCACCGGTGCCGCCCATGGTGAAGGACGGACGAATGATGCACGGGAAGCCCAGCTTTTCGAGAACCGCGTTGGCCTCTTCCATGCTGTGGGCAATACCGGAGCGCGGACAGTCAAGGCCGATGGACTTCATGGCCTTGTCGAAACGCGAACGGTCTTCAGCCTTGTCGATGGTGTCGGCGTTGGCGCCAATCATCTCTACGCCGAACTTCTCCAGAACGCCTTCGCGCTCCAGGTCCAGGGCGCAGTTGAGTGCGGTCTGGCCACCCATGGTCGGCAGCAGCGCGTCGGGACGCTCTTTTTCGATGATCTTGGCAACGGTCTGCCACTTGATCGGTTCGATGTAAGTGGCGTCGGCCATGTCCGGGTCGGTCATGATGGTGGCCGGGTTGGAGTTCACCAGGATGACGCGGTAACCCTCTTCGCGCAGGGCTTTACAGGCCTGGGCGCCGGAGTAGTCGAATTCGCAAGCCTGGCCGATCACGATCGGGCCAGCGCCGAGAATCAGGATGCTTTTTATGTCTGTACGTTTTGGCATGGGTTTGTCACTCAAATCCGCAGGTCAGTCGGCAAGCCGTCTTGAACAATCGTTGAAGAGCCTGCGGGGGCCACCGAGGTTCGGGGCCGCCCGCAGGCCTCTCAGTCAGCGTCGCTTGGCCATCTCATTGATGAAACGGTCGAACAGCGGCGCTACGTCGTTCGGGCCAGGGCTGGCTTCAGGGTGGCCCTGGAAGCTGAACGCGCTCTTGTCGGTGCGCTCGATGCCTTGCAAGGAGCCGTCGAACAGCGACTTGTGAATGGCGCGAACGTTGCTCGGCAAGGTTGCTTCATCCACCGCAAAACCGTGGTTCTGGCTGGTGATCATCACAACGCCGGTGTCCAGGTCTTGTACCGGGTGGTTGGCACCGTGGTGGCCGTGGCCCATTTTCAGGGTCTTGGCGCCGGACGCCAGGGCCAGCAGCTGGTGACCGAGGCAGATACCGAATACCGGAATCTCGGTTTCCAGCACGTCCTTGATGGCCTGGATGGCGTAGTCGCATGGCTCAGGGTCACCCGGGCCGTTGGACAGGAACACGCCGTCCGGTTGCAGGGCCAGCACATCGCTCGCAGGCGTTTGCGCCGGCACCACGGTCACGCGGCAGCCGCGCTCAACCAGCATGCGCAGGATGTTGTACTTCACGCCGTAGTCGTAGGCCACAACATGGTATGGCAGCTCGCTGGCGTCGATGGTCGCGTGACTGTCGGTCTTCAAGTCCCAGACAGTGGAGCGCCACTCGTACTTCTCTTTGACGCTGACAACTTTCGCCAGGTCCATGCCCTTCAGGCCAGGGAAGCCTTGGGCAGCGGCAATCGCCGCCTCTTCGGAGATATTGTCACCGACCATGATGCAGCCGTTCTGCGAGCCTTTTTCACGCAGGATGCGTGTAAGGCGACGCGTATCGATACCGGCGATCGCCACAACATTGTTGGCTTTCAAGTAATCGGACAGCGACATCGTGTTACGCCAGTTGCTCGCAACCAGTGGCAGATCACGAATGACCAGACCGGCCGACCAGACACGATCAGACTCAACGTCTTCCGGCGTTGTACCGGTGTTGCCGATGTGCGGATAGGTCAGGGTAACGATTTGCTGGGCGTAGGAAGGATCGGTAAGGATTTCCTGATAGCCGGTCATGGCAGTGTTAAACACTACCTCTCCAACGGTTTGACCGTCGGCTCCAATGGCTTCGCCGCGAAAAATGCTGCCATCAGCAAGGGCGAGTATGGCTGGCTTAGTCAAGAAGACCTCCCGTAAATAAAGCCTGAAAGGGCGATCGCAGGTTGTAAAAAAGCGGAGTGACGTATGGACACGTCACCCCGCTTCTTCACTGAATTATTCTGCGCGCTTTTAGTGGACACACTAAAGCTGTAGCTTACAGAAAAAGGCTTTTTTGGTCCACCGCTAATGAGCCTTAAAGGCAGGGGAATGCGACAGGACGTCGCCTAGCGGGTAAAAACGGGGCCTAAGCATAAGCTTGAGGCCCGGTTTTGGCTACTCTTAGTGCAGATCCAGCACGTCGCGCATGTCATACAGACCAGGCTCACGACCTTCCAGCCAGAGCGCCGCACGCACCGCACCCTTGGCAAATGTCATGCGGCTGGAGGCTTTGTGCGTGATCTCCAGGCGCTCGCCTTCACTTGCAAACAGCACGGTGTGATCACCCACCACATCACCACCGCGCACAGTGGCAAAGCCGATGGTGTCATGGGCACGCGCACCGGTATGGCCTTCACGCCCGTAAACAGCGACTTTAGACAGGTCGCGCCCCAGGGCATCGGCAATCGCCTCACCCATGCGCAGCGCAGTACCCGACGGTGCATCGATCTTGTGGCGATGGTGGGTCTCGATGATCTCGATATCCGCCTCATCACCCAACACGCGCGCGGCCAGGTCCAGCAACTTGAGCGACAGGTTCACGCCGACGCTGAAGTTGGCGGCGAAGACGATCGGAATATCCTTGCCCGCCTCCACCAGCAACTGCTTCTGCTCGGCATTCAAGCCTGTGGTGCCGATGACCATGGCCTTGCCCGTCTTGCGGCAGAACGCCAGGTTTTTCAGCATCACTTCCGGCAAGGTGAAGTCGATCAGCACATCAAACTCGTCAGCCACCTGCTCCAGGTTGCCCGACAACGAAACGCCGATGCGACCCAGCGAAGCCAGCTCACCGGCGTCCGCACCGATCAGCGTGCTGCCAGGGCGAACAATCGCCGCCGTCAGCCCGGAGGCCGGCGAGCGCTGCTGCACCGCCTCGACCAAGGTCTTGCCCATGCGCCCAGCAGCGCCCATTACGGCTATACGTCGCATATTCACGTCCTTACAAGTCGCCGAAGAAGCGCTTAACGCCATCGAAGAAGCCGGTGGTTTTCGGCGAATGGGAGTCATCGCCTTCCAACGAGCTGCGGAACTCTTCAAGCAGTTCGCGTTGACGGCGACCCAGATTGACCGGCGTTTCCACCGCCACACGGCACATCAAGTCGCCAGCACCGCCACCGCGCACCGGCGCAACGCCTTTGCCACGGATACGGAACTGCTTGCCGGTCTGTGTGCCTTCCGGGATCTTGAGCTTGACCCGACCATCAAGGGTTGGAATTTCCAGCTCGCCGCCCAATGCCGCGTCGACAAAGCTGATCGGCACCTCGCAGAACAGGTGTTTGCCATCACGCTGGAAGATCGAGTGCTCACGCACATTGATCACCACGTACAGGTCGCCCGTCGGGCCACCTTGAGTGCCCGCCTCGCCTTCGCCAGACAGGCGAATACGGTCACCGGTATCAACACCCGCCGGCACTTTCACCGAAAGGGTCTTGTACTCTTCGACACGACCTTCGCCGTGGCAGGAGTCGCACGGATCGGAAATGATCTTGCCCTGGCCATGGCAGCGCGGGCAGGTCTGCTGCACCGAGAAGAAGCCCTGCTGCATGCGCACCTGGCCAATACCGCCACAGGTCGGACAGGTAATCGGCGAGGACCCCTTCTTGGCCCCCGAACCGTCGCACGGCTTGCAATTGACCAGTGTCGGCACACGGATATTGACCGTGGTACCGCGCACAGCCTCTTCCAGGTTCAGCTCCAGCGTGTAACGCAAGTCACTGCCACGCTGGGCACCGCCGCGCTGACCGCCACGGCCGCCACCAAAGAAGTCGCTGAACACGTCGCCGAAAATATCGGAGAAGTTCTGACCACCAAAACCGGCACCGCCGCCACCCATACTCGGGTCGACACCGGCATGGCCATACTGGTCGTAGGCCGCGCGTTTACTGGAATCAGACAAGCATTCGTAGGCCTCATTGGCCTCTTTGAACATCTCTTCGGATTCTTTGCTATCCGGATTACGGTCCGGGTGGTGCTTCATCGCCAGGCGACGGTAAGCCTTTTTCAGGTCCGCCTCGCTGGAGCCGCGCTCCACACCCAACACTTCGTAATAGTCACGCTTTGCCATAAGTCTTTGCACTCTTAAGGACGTTCAGCCCGGCCCTCCTGAGCCTTGCCGAACTCGTTGAGCCCCAATACAGGCCCGGACCCAACTCACGTCAATTCAACGATCCTGGTCATAACTACTTTTTAGCCAGGGACCCGGCCAAAAATGCGGTATTTACTGCTCGGAAAGCAGGAGCATTCCCGATCACACCGCCAGCACCCGAACCTTGTCGCATGCTGTAAAAATTCACATACCCCAGACACGCCAACGCGGGAGCAAGCTCCCGCGCGGCGACATCCTACCAGTCACCGCTTGATAGCGGTCAACCGGGCAACCAACTTACTTCTGCTCTTTGACTTCTTCGAACTCGGCATCGACAACATCATCGTGCTTGGCTTCAGGCTCTGCGTGCTGTGCAGCGCCTTCTGCCGGCTGGCCTTGCTCGGCGTACATTTTCTGGGCAACCGGTGCGGAGACTTTCGACAGCTCCTCAACCTTGGCTTCGATGGCAGCCTTGTCGTCGCCTTTAATGGCGGCTTCCAGGGCAACCACAGCTGCTTCGATCGCGGTCTTCTCTTCGGCGGTCACTTTGTCGCCTGCTTCGGAGACCATTTTACGCGTCGAGTGAACCAGGGCATCGCCTTGGTTACGTGCACCGGCCAGCTCAGCAAACTTGGCATCCGCATCAGCGTTGGCTTCAGCATCACGAATCATCTGTTGAATTTCTTCATCAGACAGACCGGAGTTGGCCTTGATGGTGATCTTCTGCTCTTTGCCGGTCGCCTTGTCTTTGGCACCTACGTGCAGGATACCGTTGGCATCGATGTCGAAGGTCACTTCAATTTGCGGCACGCCACGTGGTGCTGGTGGAATCTCAGCCAGGTCGAACTTGCCCAGGGACTTGTTCTGAGCGGCTTGCTTACGCTCACCTTGCAGCACGTGAATGGTCACAGCGCCCTGGTTGTCGTCGGCAGTCGAGAACACTTGCGATTTCTTGGTAGGAATCGTGGTGTTTTTCTCGATCAGCGCGGTCATCACGCCACCCATGGTTTCGATACCCAGGGTCAGCGGGCTGACGTCCAACAGCAGAACGTCTTTCACGTCGCCGGCCAATACCGCACCCTGGATCGCAGCACCCATGGCAACCGCTTCGTCCGGGTTCACGTCTTTACGTGCTTCTTTACCGAAGAACTCGGTGACCAGCTTCTGAACCAGTGGCATACGGGTCTGACCGCCAACCAGGATCACGTCGTTGATCGAGCCAACATCGATACCGGAGTCTTTCAGCGCAATGCGGCAAGGCTCGATGGTGCGTTGTACCAGGTCTTCAACCAGCGCTTCGAGCTTGGAACGGGAGATTTTCACGTTCAAGTGCTTAGGACCAGTGGCGTCTGCAGTGATGTAAGGCAGGTTCACGTCGGTCGACTGAGCCGAAGACAGCTCGATCTTGGCTTTTTCAGCGGCTTCTTTCAGGCGCTGCATCGCCAGCGGGTCACCCTTAAGGTTCATGCCGCTTTCTTTCTTGAATTCGTCAACGAGGTAGTCGATCAGACGAATATCAAAGTCTTCACCACCCAGGAAGGTGTCGCCGTTGGTGGCCAACACTTCGAACTGGTGCTCGCCGTCAACTTCAGCGATCTCGATGACGGAGACGTCGAAAGTACCACCACCCAGGTCATAAACGATCACGGTGTGGTCGCCCTTGGCCTTGTCCATACCGTAGGCCAGAGCGGCTGCGGTGGGTTCGTTGATGATACGTTTTACGTCCAGGCCAGCGATGCGGCCGGCGTCTTTGGTCGCCTGACGCTGGCTGTCGTTGAAGTAGGCCGGAACGGTGATCACCGCTTCAGTCACGGCTTCACCGAGGTAGTCTTCGGCGGTTTTCTTCATCTTTTTCAAGATTTCAGCCGAGATTTGCGGCGGCGACATTTTCTGGCCGTTTACTTCAACCCAGGCGTCACCGTTGTCAGCCTTGGCGATTTTGTAAGGGACCATCTTGATGTCTTTCTGTACGACTTCTTCGTCGAACTTACGACCGATCAGACGCTTAACCGCGTACAGGGTGTTGTGCGGGTTGGTCACAGCCTGACGCTTGGCCGACTGACCTACGAGGATTTCACCGTCGTTGGCGTAAGCAATGATCGACGGCGTGGTACGCGCGCCTTCGGCGTTTTCGATAACTTTAGCAACGCCGTTTTCCAGCACGGAGACGCAGGAGTTGGTAGTCCCCAGGTCGATACCGATAATTTTGCCCATGATTTACTCTCCCGAAACTTTAATTAGGTTGCCGCAGCAGTGGTGGCTAACTGCGGTAGCACTTAAACGCTTGACTTATAGATGGGGCCGTTACGACTGATTTCAAGCCTGCTCATCAATAGAAGGTGCAACGGGTGCAGGAGCCTTGCTCACCACTACCATCGCCGGGCGCAGCAAGCGACCGTTGAGCTGATAACCCTTCTGGAACACTTTCAGTACACTGTTGGGCTCCAGGTCATGGCTTTCCTGCATGGCCATGGCTTGGTGATGCTCAGCATTGAACGGCTCACCGCCTTGCGGATCGATGGCTTCCAACTGATAACGCTTCAGGGCGTCCTGGAACATTTTCAGGGTCAGCTCGATCCCTTCGCGCATCGGACGGATGTTTTCGTCATCCGGGTTGGACAACTCAAGGCCACGCTCCAGGCTGTCGATAATCGGCAGCAGGTCGTTGGCGAATTTTTCCAGCGCGAATTTGTGAGCTTTCTCGACATCCTGCTCGGCACGGCGGCGGACGTTCTGCAGATCGGCGGCAACACGCAAAGATTGATCCTGCGCAGCGGCCAATTGCTCTTCGAGCACTTGCACACGAGTTGCCAGTTCATCACCGGCAGCCGAATTGGCGTCTGGAGTTTGCGTATCCTGCGTCTGTTCGTCAGCCATAGATTTCTCCTTTCAAAATCATGCGCGAACTCAACTCGCGCTTCTGTTCCGGTATATGGGGCCACAATTTTCAGGTTCAAGGGCGCAGGCGTTACCAAAAGTCTTTCGCTTGCTCTGGATCAATTCCGGCAGCGTCATTGCGCTTTGCGCTAAAAAATCCGCGCACTCAAGCAAATTGAGCTAAGCACCAGGATTGCCAGCCCTGAATAAAACACTGTATAAATAACCAGACCTAAAGCCTGGGAGCGGCCGTCATGCTGGTGCACCTGTCCGTACATAACTACGCCATCGTTGAACACCTGGATCTCGAACTGGATCGCGGGATGAGCGTAATCACAGGCGAAACCGGCGCCGGCAAATCGATCATGCTCGACGCCCTGGGCCTGACCCTGGGCGACCGCGCCGACAGTGGCGTGGTACGCCCCGGCGCAGACAAGGCCGACATTCTGGCCACGTTCGACCTGGCCGATATTCCCGAAGCCGAGGCCTGGCTGGCTGAGCGCGACCTTAATAATGAAGGCCCGTGCATCCTGCGCCGCGTCATTACGGCGGAAGGTCGTTCACGCGGCTACATCAATGGCACGCCCTGCCCGCTTGGCGATTTAAAGGCACTGGGCGAGTTGCTGATCGATATCCACAGCCAGCACGAACACCAATCCTTGCTGAAAACCGACACTCATCGCCGCCTGCTCGACGAATACGCCGGCGCCACCGACCTGGCGCGCCAGGTGCAGCTTGCCGCCCAGCGCTGGAGGCAAACCCGCCAGGAGCTGGAGCGACTTTCCAATTCCGGCGACGAACAACGCGCTCGCCATCAACTGCTCAGCTATCAGCTTGAAGAGCTGGAGAGCCTGGGCCTTGGCGAAACCGAGCTGGAGCAACTTGAGCAGGAACACAAAAACCTGACCAACGCCGAAACCCTGCTGGGTATCTGCCGGCAAGTGGTGGAGCAATGCAGCGAAAGTGATTCGGGCAATGTACTGAACGCACTGACCGCCAGCCTCAATCGCCTATCGAGCGTGAACAGCGGGTCGGGCTCCTTGAGCGAAGCCACCACCCTGCTGACCAGTGCGCAGATCCAGGTAGAAGAAGCCGTTGGGGAACTGAATCGCTTCCTGGACCACTTCGACGCCGACCCCGCGCGCCTGCAAGAAATCGAAGAGCGTCTGGACACTATCTATACCCTGGCGCGCAAACACCGCATCCAGCCGACCGAAGTGGCGACGATGCAGCAAAAGCTGCTGGATGAGATCGAAACCCTCAACGCCAATGATGAATCCATTGAACGGCTGGGCGATGAACTCGCCTCCTTCGCCCGCCATTACCAGGAAAAGGCCCGCGAGCTCAGCGACCTGCGCCAGCAAGCCGCTACCAGCCTGGCCAGTGCCG
Source organism: Pseudomonas sp. B19125 (assembly GCF_044218855.1). NCBI lineage: Bacteria > Pseudomonadati > Pseudomonadota > Gammaproteobacteria > Pseudomonadales > Pseudomonadaceae > Pseudomonas > Pseudomonas sp. B19125. The sequence goes on along the minus strand of NZ_CP162589.1, from coordinate 1,378,671 downwards.
TGGAGCAGGAAATTCAACGCCTGGGCATGCCTGGCGGGCGCTTCACCATTGAGCTGCACGCCAACACCAGCAACGAGCTGCAACCCCATGGCCTGGAACAGGTGGAGCTGCTGGTGAGCGCCAACCCTGGCCAGCCGCTCAAGGCACTGGCGAAAGTGGCGTCCGGCGGTGAGCTGTCGCGGATCAGCCTGGCGATTCAGGTCATTACCGCCCAGACCTCGCGGGTACCCACGCTGGTATTCGACGAAGTGGACGTGGGGATTGGCGGGCCGACGGCGGAGATTGTCGGCCAACTGCTGCGCCGCCTTGGGGAGCGTGGCCAGGTGCTCACCGTGACTCACTTGCCGCAAGTGGCCGCCCAAGGGCATCAGCATTTATTTGTACACAAAGTGCGCGGCAGCGATGCGACGCATACGGCCGTGTCCAAGCTGAACAAATCGGAGCGGGTAGAAGAAGTGGCGCGGATGTTGGGCGGCATCGACCTGACGAAAGAGTCCCTGGCCCACGCGAAGAAGATGGTAGTGGCAGCCAAGGCTTGAACCGAGCTTTTTTCGCTCTATTTTCTCTCTTATAGAAAGCACGAAGGCGACCCTAGGGTCGCCTTCTATCGTTTCACAGAGCAAATCTGTGTCGATTTTTACTTTTTCTTACGGATGTACAGGACCAGATTATGGTCCACCAAATCGAATCCATGCTGCTCAGCGATCTGGTGCTGGAGCTTCTCGATTTCCGGGCTGGTGAACTCGATAACCTCATTGGTATCCAGGTCAACCATGTGATCGTGATGACCACCGTCAGCCAATTCGAACACTGCATGACCGCCGTCGAAATTATGACGAACCACCAGCCCTGCGGCTTCAAACTGGGTCAGCACACGGTAAACCGTGGCCAGGCCAACGTCCTCGTTAGACTCCATCAGCGCCTTGTAAACATCCTCGGCACTCATGTGGCGCTGCTCAGCAGAATCGAGCATTTGTAGAATCTTGACTCGTGGCAGAGTCACTTTAAGACCGGCTTTGCGTAGTTCGCTATTTTCAACCATGGTTAGCTTTCTCGCGGATGCTGCTTCGCAGCTTCTCTTAATACGGGTATGATCGGCGTTTACGTTGTCCCAGCCAAGATAGTGGAAGTCGCCCACCGATGCAAAACACCAAGCTCTTGCTAACCAGTTTCACCCTTGTGGGACTGCTCGCACTCGCCGGTTGTTCATTCCCCGGGGTTTACAAAATCGACATCCAGCAGGGCAATGTCGTCACGCAGGACATGATAGACCAGTTACGCCCGGGAATGACCCGACGGCAAGTACGGTTTATTATGGGTAACCCCCTGCTGACCGACACTTTTCATGCCGATCGCTGGGATTATCTCTACAGCATCCAGCCAGGTGGCGGTGAGCGCCAGCAGGAGCGCGTCAGTGTCATCTTCAATGGCAATGACCAGCTTGTGAGCCTGTCCGGTGACTTCATGCCCGGCGTAAGCCGTGATGAAGCCTTGCTCGGCAAGGACAACGGCACCAATGTGACTGCGCCAGCGCAGGAAGCAGAGAAGCCTAAGTCCGAAGTACCGGCCAAGCCTGGCTCCTTGCTGGATCAGATCCAGAAGGACGTCGACGGCGTGCAGACCGTTCCTGTCCCGACGCCACAGCCTCTGGACACCAGCCCGCAGTAATTTTGCGGCGCTCGATAAAAAGCCCGGCATGCCGGGCTTTTTGTTGCCTGCCGATTGGCAGCCTTATGGGTTCTGCTGCCGCGCCAAGGCCGCCTTGGCCGCACGCAGCCTGCGCACTTCCTTGGGGTCTGCCAGCAAGGGCCGATAAATCTCAATTCGATCACCTGGCTGCGCAACACGCACGTGCGCATCGGCGACCACTTTGCCGAATATGCCCAGTTGGCAATCCGCCAATACCAAGCCTGGAAATTGCTCAGCAATCCCCGACGCCAGCACCGCAGCCCTCAGGCTGGTGCCCGCAGGCACCGTCACCGCCAGCAAGACCTGGCGGTCCTCAGCGGCGTACACCACTTCAATCTCAACCATGCAGTTGTTTGGCCCGCTGACAGAATGCATCCACCAGGGTGTTGGCCGCCTGGTTGAACAAAGGCCCCAAGGTCGCCCGCACAATCGGGCCGGCGTAATCAAAGGACAGGTCCAGGCTGATCTTGCAGGCCTTGTCGGTCAGCGCCTTGAATACCCATACCCCATGCAACTGGGTGAACGGCCCTTCCTGCAGGTTCATCTCAATGGATTTGCCCGGCACCAGCACATTGCGCGTAACAAAATGCTGGCTAAGCCCACCCTTGGCTACCCCGACACTGGCGACCATATGCTCATCACTGCTTTCCAGCACTTCGGCGGTTGAGCACCAAGGCAGGAATTCCGGGTAACGCGCTACGTCATTGACCAGGTCATAGAGCGCCTGAGCCGGATAAGGCAATAAAGCCGAACGTTGAATATGCGTCGTCATGTGAGCGTTACTTCCACTGCTTGAGGCAAACATCGCGAAAGAACAGCCCGATCCGCGAGAGAAAAAAACCAGAGAACTGCCGGTATTGTCCGGGATTCGTCCAACACGCTCAAGCACGCAGGTTGACCGTAGCCGACACGCTCGCAACTCCCTATAATGCCGCCCCTATGGCTAAACAAAAGAAACACCCCACAGGGACCATCGCGCAAAATAAAAAGGCGCGACACGATTACTTCATCGAACATCGGTTCGAGGCTGGTCTGGTCCTGGCCGGCTGGGAAGTAAAAAGTCTGCGCGCCAGCAAGCTGCAACTGGTCGACAGCTACGTATTGCTCAAAGATGGCGAGGCATGGCTGCTGGGCAGTCATATCACCCCGCTGACCACCGCGAGCACCCACGTGATTGCCGACCCGGTGCGCACGCGCAAGCTGTTGCTCAACGCCCGCGAATTGGAAAAGCTCGCTGCCGCCGTACAGCAGAAAGGCTATGCCTGTATCTGCCTGTCCTGGTACTGGAGCAAGCACCTGGTCAAGTGCGAGATCGCGCTGGGCAAGGGCAAGAAGGAATACGACAAGCGCGATACCGAGCGTGAGCGCGACTCCAACCGTGAGTTGCATCGCGCCGTGCGCAACAAGGGCAAGGAAGAGTAATCCTTGTGACGGTGTAGCCCACGCGGGCTACATCCCTTTACGTCGCTCCGCCCGGGCCACGCGCTGAACTTCCTGACGCACCTCCTCCAACACTTCCTGCACATAGAGCAGGTGACGTGTTGAGACTTCCCGCGCCTGCTCGGCGCGCCCTTCGATAATCGCCAAATACAAATCCCGATGCTGACTGATGAGCATGTCGCGGGTTTCTGTACGCTGCTGGTACATGCCGCCGATATTGGTCACCACGTTACGCTTGAGCAAATCGAACAGCCCACGAATGGTGTGCAGCAACACGGCGTTATGGCTGGCCTCAGCGATGGCCAGGTGAAAGCGCGCATCCGCTGCGCCCTCTTCCAGCCGGCTAACTTCATCGGCGCGGGTGTAGCAATCCTGCAGCGCCTCAAACGCTGCGGTCAGCCGCTCGCGGTCGACCTCAGTAGCACGCAATGCGGCGTAGTAAGCACAGGACGCTTCCAGGGTCTGACGAAACTCCAGCAAATCCCGCTGAGCCTCCGGGTTATTTTCCAGCAGGTGCAGCAACGGATCACTGAAGGTCGAGCCCAGAGAATCCGCCACATAGTTACCGCCGCCCTGACGACTGACCAACAACCCCTTGGCCGCGAGTTTCTGGATCGCCTCCCGCAGCGAAGGGCGCGACACGCCAAACTGTTCAGCCAAAGCGCGTTCGGCTGGCAAGCGTTCGCCCGACTTGAGCGTGCCCTCAAGGATCATGCCCTCAAGCTGCTCGACAATATCGTCAGACAAACGGCGCTGACGCACCTGATCAAACCCCATAACTCACTCTCCACAAACCCGACCACTCGCCAGGCCCTCTATTCTCGCCTATCGCCGCGCTTGCGGCACCTATCAGAACGCCTTCGATTGACCCAACCAGAACACCTCACCTACACCGCTACGACCAAAGTTTCGTGGGCGGCAAATTGACACACCCCTGCCAAGGCTTTTACTCTAGCCAACAGCGACTGTAAATTGGTATTACCAATTATCCAAGCTGACCAAACAACAACAATCAGGGGCCACCCCATCATGCAAACCTGGCAACAGCTCTACAGCCCACTCGGCAGCCTTGGCCTGTCCGCACTGGCCGCCGTTATCCCGATCGTATTTTTCTTCCTGGCACTGGCCGTGTTCCGCCTAAAAGGCCACGTGGCAGGCAGTATCACCCTGGCGCTGTCGATCCTGGTGGCGATTTTCGCGTTCCAGATGCCGGTAGACATGGCGCTGGCCGCCGCCGGTTACGGGTTTGCCTATGGCCTGTGGCCCATCGCCTGGATCATCGTCGCTGCCGTATTCCTCTACAAACTGACGGTCAAGAGCGGGCAGTTTGAAATCATCCGCAGCTCGGTCCTGTCGATTACCGATGACCAGCGCTTGCAGGTGCTGTTGATTGGCTTCTGCTTTGGCGCCTTCCTTGAAGGCGCAGCCGGTTTTGGGGCCCCTGTGGCAATTACTGCCGCACTGCTGGTGGGCCTGGGTTTCAACCCGCTGTACGCCGCCGGCCTGTGCCTGATCGCCAACACCGCGCCTGTAGCGTTCGGCGCGCTGGGCATCCCGATCATCGTCGCCGGGCAAGTGACCGGTATCGATTCGTTCAAGATCGGCGCCATGGCCGGCCGCCAGTTACCGCTGCTGTCGTTGTTCGTGCCGTTCTGGCTGGTGTTCATGATGGACGGCCTGCGCGGCGTTCGCGAAACCTGGCCAGCCGCACTGGTAGCGGGCCTGAGCTTTGCCGTCACCCAATACTTCACCTCCAACTTCATCGGCCCGGAACTGCCGGACATCACCTCGGCCCTGGCCAGCCTGGTAGCGCTGACGCTGTTCCTGAAAGTCTGGCAGCCCAAACGCAGCGCCGGCGCACAAATTGCCGGCGCCACCTCCGCCGCAGCGGTCACCGCCAGCGCAGGTGGCTTCGGCCAGCCACGCCAAACCGTCGCCTCGCCTTACAGCCTGGGGCAGATTTTCAAAGCCTGGTCGCCGTTCCTGATCCTCACCGTGCTGGTCACTATCTGGACGCTCAAGCCGTTCAAAGCGATGTTCGCCGCCGGCGGTTCGATGTACAGCTGGGTGTTCAACTTCGCGATCCCGCACCTGGATCAACTGGTGATCAAGGTCGCCCCGATCGTCACCAACCCCACGGCGATTCCGGCCGTGTTCAAGCTGGACCCGATTTCAGCCACCGGCACCGCGATTTTCTTCTCTGCACTGATTTCGATGCTGGTGTTGAAAATCAACCTCAAGACTGGTCTTACCACTTTAAAAGAGACCTTCTACGAACTGCGCTGGCCGATCCTGTCCATTGGCATGGTGTTGGCGTTTGCCTTCGTCACCAACTACTCCGGCATGTCCTCGACCATGGCCCTGGTATTGGCCGGCACCGGCGCTGCCTTCCCGTTCTTCTCGCCGTTCCTCGGCTGGCTGGGGGTTTTCCTGACAGGCTCCGACACTTCGTCCAACGCCCTGTTCAGCTCGCTGCAAGCCACCACGGCGCATCAGATCGGCGTCAACGACACCTTGCTGGTAGCAGCCAATACCAGCGGCGGTGTGACCGGCAAGATGATCTCGCCACAATCAATCGCGGTGGCCTGCGCCGCCACCGGCCTGGTGGGCAAAGAGTCCGACCTGTTCCGCTTTACCCTCAAGCACAGCCTGTTTTTTGCCACCATCGTCGGGCTGATCACGCTGGCGCAGGCCTACTGGTTCACCGGTATGCTGGTGCACTAAAACCTGCGCGTAACAGGGTAAGAATCGACGCCGGACAACGATGCCGGCGTCAGCTATTTCTGGAGGACCGATGAGCCTGCCTGCTGCTTTCCTGAGCGACGTCGCACAACTGATCCCGAAAGATCGTCGCTTCGACGACCCTCTTTCCACCCTCGCCTTCGGCACTGACGCCAGCTTTTACCGACTGATCCCACAGCTGGTGGTTCGCGTGGAGTCAGAAGACGAAGTCGTGGCGCTGCTGCACCTGGCCCAGCGCGACCGCGTACCCGTGACCTTCCGCGCAGCCGGCACCAGCTTGTCCGGTCAGGCCATCAGCGACTCGGTGCTGATCGTGCTGGGCGACAATTGGAATGGCCGCGAAATTCGTGGCCAAGGCACGCAGATCCGCCTGCAACCCGGCGTGATCGGCGCCCAGGCCAATGCGTGGCTGGCGCCGTTCGGGCGCAAGATCGGCCCCGACCCGGCCTCGATCAACGCCTGCAAGATCGGCGGCATCGTCGCCAACAATGCCAGCGGCATGTGCTGTGGCACCGCGCAAAACACGTATCACACCCTGGCCGGCATCCGCCTGGTACTGGCTGATGGCAGCCGCCTGGATACCGAGGACGCGGCCAGTGTCAGCGCCTTTCGCCAACAGCATGGCGAGCTGCTGGAGCGCCTGGCCACGCTGGGCCGGGAGACGCGGGCAAATGCCGAACTGGCTGCAAAAATCCGCCACAAATACCGTCTGAAAAACACCACCGGCCTGTCACTCAACGCCTTGGTGGATTTCGATGAACCCCTGGATATCCTCAGCCACCTACTGGTGGGTTCCGAAGGCACCCTCGGTTTTATCAGCGCAGTGACCTACGACACGGTGATCGACCACCCGAACAAGGCCTCGGCGCTGATTGTGTTCCCGGACGTGGAAACCTGCTGCAATGCCGTGACGGTGCTCAAAACCCAACCCGTCTCCGCCGTTGAGTTGCTGGACCGGCGCAGCATGCGCTCGGTGCAGGACAAACCCGGCATGCCGGCTTTCGTACAGCAGCTATCGGAAAACGCCTGCGCGCTGCTGATCGAATCCCGTGCCGCATCACCTTCATTACTCCAGGAACAACTGGCGCTGATCATGGCGTCCCTGGCCGCCTTCCCGGTAGAAAAACAGGTCGACTTCACCCAAGACCCGCTGGAAAACGCCCGCCTGTGGGCCATCCGCAAAGACACGTTCCCGGCCGTCGGCGCCGTGCGTAAAACCGGCACCACGGTGATCATCGAAGACGTGACCTTCCCGGTCGAGCAACTGGCCATCGGCGTAAACCGCTTGATCGAGCTGTTCGACAAACATCACTACGACGAAGCAATCCTTTTCGGACACGCCCTGGAAGGCAATCTGCATTTCGTGTTCACCCAAGGCTTCAACAGCAGTGAAGAAGTCGCACGCTACCAGGCGTTCATGGACGATGTGGCGCAGTTGGTAGCCGTGGAGTTCGGAGGTTCGCTGAAAGCCGAACACGGCACCGGCCGTAATATGGCGCCCTTCGTCGAGCTGGAATGGGGCAGCGATGCCTACCAGTTGATGTGGCAGCTTAAACGCCTGCTCGACCCCAACGGCATCCTTAACCCCGACGTGGTGCTGAGCGAAGACCCGCAAATCCACCTTAAGCACCTTAAACCGCTGCCTGCGGCCGACGAGCTTGTGGATAAGTGCATCGAGTGTGGTTTTTGTGAGCCAGTGTGTCCCTCCAAAGGCCTGACGCTCAGCCCGCGCCAGCGCATCGTGATCTGGCGCGATATCCAGGCAAAGAGACGCGCAGGCGTCGACACCACCGAACTGGAAGCGGCCTACCATTACCAAGGCATCGACACCTGCGCCGCCACCGGGTTGTGTGCGCAACGCTGCCCGGTCGGCATCAATACCGGCGACCTGGTGAAAAAGCTGCGTGCTCGCGACGCCGACCGTACGAAAACCGCCGACTGGCTGGCCGGCCATTTCTCCACGGCCATGCAAGGTGCGCGCTTTACCCTGCATGTCGCCAATGGCGCGCGCATGCTGCTGGGCGCGCCTCGCCTGGCGAAGCTCTCGGCAAAAATCACACAGCTGTCCAAGGGGCAGATCCCGCAGTGGAGCAATGCCATGCCACAGCCGGAAAAAGCCATCCGCTTCAGCCCGGCAGTTGAAGACGAGCGCCCGCGCGTGGTTTACCTGGCCGCCTGCGTCTCACGCGCCATGGGCCCATCAGCCGACGATAAAGAGCAGATGTCGCTGTACGACAAAACCCGCGGCCTGCTGGAAAAAGCCGGTTACCAAGTCGTGTTTCCCGACAACCAGGACAGCCTGTGCTGCGGCCAGCCATTTGCCTCCAAAGGCTACGCCGAACAAGCCGAGCACAAGCGCCAGGAGCTGATCGGCGCCCTGCTCCACGCCAGCCGTGGCGGCCTCGACCCGATCTACTGCGACACCAGCCCCTGCACCCTGCGGCTGGTGCAAGACCTCGGCGAAACCCGCCTGGACCTCTACGACCCGGTGCGTTTTATCCGCACCCACCTGATGGACCGCCTCGACTTCACGCCACAGCAAGCCCCCATCGCCGTGCATGTCACCTGTAGCACCCAGCACCTGGGCGAAAGCCAGGCCTTGATCGACCTTGTGCGGCGCTGCGCCACCACCGTGGTGATCCCGGAAGGCATTCACTGCTGTGGCTTCGCTGGCGATAAAGGCTTCACCACCCCGGAACTCAACGCCCACTCACTGCGCTCGCTCAAGGACGCGGTGCAACATTGCAGCGAAGGCATTTCCACCAGCCGCACCTGCGAGATCGGCCTGAGCCAGCATGGCGGTATCGATTACCACGGCCTGGTCTACCTCGTAGACCGCGTCACCCAGGCCCGCGCCCATGAAACCTGCAAATAAAACAGAACCCCTGCGTGCCGGCGCAGTCACTTGAATAGGCCTCGGCGAACGAGGCTCATCCGTGACCTCGCTGGCTGCCCCGCCTCGGCGCAGCATCGAGCCTTATTTGCTCAAGGAGATACCCCATGAAGCGTACTGCTCTTGCTGGCGTGTTCATCACCGCCGCAATGTTGGCCTCGCCTGTTTTTGCTGCCGGCGAGCCGGACCTGTGCAAAATCAACCTGGACAAAATCAACAACGGCCAAGCCCTGCTCGCCACCGACACCAGTGGCAAAAAGGGCGAAATTGACACCGCCGTGTCCCAGGCCAAAGCCGCGCACGCCGCTGGCGATGACAAAAAATGCATCGAGATCACCTCCAAGGCCCTGCAAGATCTGCAGAACGGCGACAAAGGCGGCCAATAAGCGGTTCACTCGCTGAGGGCCAACCTTCGGGTTGGCCTTCCGTGACGGTTTGGCGTACACTGCACAGGCTTGTCACTCACTAAGAAACAACGAGTTACAAGCACGGGGCCGTTTAGGATTCGACGCCGGTCGCGAAACTTTAGGTGCATGCCGAGTTGGTAACAGAACTCGTAAATCCACTGTTGCAACTTCTTATAGTTGCCAATGACGAAAACTACGGCCAGGAATTCGCTCTCGCTGCGTAAGCAGCCTTAGCCCTGAGCTTCTGGTACCTTCGGGTCCAGCAATCACCAGGGGATGTCTGTAAACCCAAAGTGATTGTCATATAGAACAGAATCGCCGTGCAGTACGTTGTGGACGAAGCGGCTAAAACTTACACAACTCGCCCAAAGCACCCTGCCCTTCGGGTCGCTGAGGGTTAACTTAATAGAAACGGCTACGCATGTAGTACCGACAGCGGAGTACTGGCGGACGGGGGTTCAAATCCCCCCGGCTCCACCAATTCGAAGCATCGACAAAACCCGCCTAGTGCGGGTTTTGTTGTTTCTGGAGGCTGGAAAGCCCAGCCGGCGGGCCTTCGGATTTTTCCTTCAAGATGTCGCGCCGTTGGTGAACTGGCGCAGCACCCACCACAACGCTAACGTTCCCCCGTCGCTGCTCATCAGCGACCGGCTTTGACAGGCCGAAAAGTGTAACCTTTCACACCCCATGATTTAACGGCATGCTTCACGCATCCCGTCTCGTTCATGGCGGCTGTGCGTGGGGCATCTTCGGGTGCGCCGGGTTCCTACACTTCCGGCCTGTCAACCCGCGTACAGCTGCCACCCAATCCTGTTTGACAGCAGGGGGCGGCAGCTCCTTAAACAGTGTGGGAGCTTCATCATGAAAAAAATCACCCCAAATCCCCCAGCGAACCTTTTCACGGTCGCTCAAGACATCGACCCAGAAACCCTCTTGATTCAAGCCAGCGAAACCCTGGCCTCGCTGAACGCTATCACCACTGACCTAGCCTTCGAACTCGAAGGCGAAAACCGTCAAAAGCTTTTGGGCAGCCAACAATTAATCGTGCTGGGTGAGTTATTGATCGAGCGGGTGCTGTCCGTACTGCACCCCACAACCGCCACATCACCTTCCCCGCAGTAGTAAAAATCAAAAGGCCGATTTGCTACGCAGCAACTCGGCCTTAAGAACCTTCAATCCTCGGCGCACCTTGGTTCAAAACAAGCAGGCTATCGGCGGCCGTTGACCCGCTGGGCAGAGCTCGAGGTATGGACTGCACATGGCTGACGGCCAGTCATTCTCCTGCCACCACATAAACATCGCACCCGACTAAGGATCTGGCGGCACTGGCCTGGCACTCATCTTGGCATGCAGGAGGGTCCCCCCTTTGTAACCAGCTTCTATCTGTCGACGAGGACCAGTTTCCTTCTCTCGATTGGTACCGATAAAACGATGCTGGTGCGCGTTTCGCCATAATTATTAATCTTCGCGATAACGCTCTCAATGTCTGCCATCGACTTGGCATAGATTCTAATAAGGTAAGAGTCATTACCCGTAACGTGCAGGCATTCAACGACCTCTGGGATGTCGTTGAGCGTCGCGATCAACTTGGATTTTGATGGTTTGAAGGTCGTCATGCCGACAACGGCTGATATGCCAAACCCCAGCTTCGCTGGATCAACCTGAGCACAATAGCCAGAAATGATTCCCCCATCCTCGAGCTTTCGCAGACGGTCAGTTGTGGCAGGAATGGAAAGGCCCGCGTGCTTTGACAATTCGGTAATGGAAATGCGCCCCAAATCTTGCACCACGCTCAAGATTTTGATGTCTATACGATCCATGAAGGTCTTCCGTGAAAAAAGGTGAAAATTTTAATGAAGCTCATACAATTTCCATTAAAAAATAATCCATCAAAAAAGTAGTAAGTGCTAGCCTATTTTCAGCCCATGAAAACTCTACAAAAAACAAACGACGAACTGCTTCACTTTTGAAGCGCTGCCCAACAGAGTGAAGATTACCGAGCTTCTGCCGCATAAGTGGAATCCTGTCGAAGCGACTATTTTCCAAGCGTCTAATTTTTAGGAGAAAGCCATAAAGGCTTTATCAATTGTACGGCCCAGTGGCGGCCGAATCGCTTCTGGCGAGAAAATCCTCGAAGTCCGTCGTTGGCTTCCAGACTTAGATCCTTGCGAGGATCTCCTGATTGTGGAAAACGAGCGATTTCTCCATAACGATGGGGACGAAGACGATAACGGTATTGCCGTGGCAATTGTGCGCGTGAAAGCCGTGCGTCCCTTCATCCTCGCTGATATGCAAGCGGCCTGTGCAAGCTATTTTGAGGATGGCTGGCTCGCATGGGAGTTGAGTGAGATAAGGCCAGTCACACCCCCTGTGACCATCCGTGCGGCACGGGGTATCTACGAGGTAGATTTCCTTCTCCCAGACAAACGCTGAACATTGAGCAAGATGTGTTGGGCAGACGCTTACTTTTAGCAGTGCAACCGTATCAGACATCTATCTCGCGATAGGACGTTTGATAGCCTATATCGAGTTAAAAATGCAGCCCCTAACGCTTTAATAGGGGCCGCTGCACGCTCCCTGTGGCCCTTATGCAGCAGCGGCAAGCATGACACCGGTGACCACTTGATACGCACCAAGGACGGTGATGGTCGATCCGGAAAAGTAGTTAATCAATTTGAGTTTTGACTTGGATATTCTGGTTTTGAATGCGGAGGAAAAACCGCTTAATCCAAGCCACCAAACCGCGGAACCTAGAAATATACCGGTCACCATTGGCCACACTGAAGGCTGGCCTTGGTCGCCGACCATGCCATCGCTCATTGACGCGAATATGGCGATGAACGACAAGATGGTCATCGGGTTCGATAAGGTCAAAAGCAATGTCGTCGAATAGGCTTTCATCATGCCGGCCCGTTCGCCCGACAAGGCGGTTGCAGGCTCCTTTGACTTTATCGTCTGGTAGCCGATGTACGCCAGAAAAAGCCCGCCGAAAATGCACAGCCAGGGTTTGAACATAATCAGTGTTGTGATAATCGCGGTGATCCCTAACGCGCCTATAAAGCCATACATTGCGTCGGCGGTTGCTGCCCCTAACCCTGTTGCAAAACCTGACCTCCAGCCTCGCATAAGGCTGCGCTGTATACATAAAAGGCCTATTGGGCCGACGGGGGCTGCTATGCACAGTCCGATAATCATCGACTTCATAAAGATCAACATAAATCCCCCTCCGTAATTGAGTTTATAGATTAGATGCTGAACGCGCGCAGATGAATTAAATATTCAACTATTTTTGACAAGTTTATATATATTTTTAAGGCATAAATAAAAAACAACCTTACTTATTAAGGAAAGCAAAAAAACCCTTCACATAGCGAAATCATTCACTCATCGGGTCAATTGACGCCCCTCTGCTTCAGCAATAGACCTGCTGAACGCCACTCGACGAGAGCGTCAAAAAAGAGGTTCCGAGTCGATCCGTCTATTCTTGGAGCGCCCCCAGCAGAATGAACACTGCTTGATTTCACCCCTTCTTTGTGGCGAGAATTTTCGCCAAATGAAACATCCAATTTTAGTAAACCACCATACCTACAGCTCAACGGCATTTACGCCGAAGGCCCTTCAACAAAAAAGACGTCCACGGACGTCTTTTTTTGTACCTGAAATTCGCCCCCAATCACCCCCGCGCCGGATCTCTACGCACCACCAACATCCCCACAAAAACCACCCCCACCACCCCCACCGCAATCATCAACCCATCCCCACTCACATAAGAAACCATCGCCCCCGTAGCAATCGGCCCCAACACACTCCCCAACGTATAAAACATCGCAATCGCCGTCATCGCCGTAGACACCTGATGCTCCCCCACCCTATCTCCCGCTTCGATCACGGCCAGGGTGTTCATGCCGCCAATCGCGCCGCCCCAGAGGAATACGATGAGCGTCGCCAACCAGGGAAGCGGCTGGCTGAATGGGATGGCGAGGGTGCCTAGCAGCAGGATCAATCCGCAGACCAGTTGGCCGATTTTGTAGGAGCTGCGGTCGGCGATCCAGCCGATGGGCAGTTGCAGCAGGGTGCCGCCGATGCCGAAGACGGAGATCAGCAGGGTTGCGGCGGTGAGGAGGTAGCCGGCCGAGAGGCTGTAGCCGGCCAGGAATGATACGGATGAGGTTTCGGCGAAGCCGGCGATAAACGCGCCGCAGAGGGCGGTGGGGATGACGCTGAATAATTTGCCGTGGCGTTTTTCTGCCGGGGTTTGTGGTTGGGTGTCGTAGGGTTTGAGGGTGAGTGCCAGTAGGCCGGAGAGCAGGACGATGACGGCGCAGGCGTAGTAAGGCGCGGCGCTGCCGACGCCGAAGACCACCAGCAGCAGCGGGCCGACGGCGATGCCCAGGCCCATGAGGGTTTCGTGTACGCCAATCGCGCGGCCGCGTTCATCTTTGGAGGCGACGGCGACGATCCAGGTGTCGCAGGCGATCCAGCGCAGGATCAGGCCGATACCGAGGACAAAATTCAGCGCAAAAATCAGCACCAGGTGGTGAGTCAAGGTCATGCCGATCAATGCGCCAACGGTGAGCACCGCACTGAGGATGTTGGTCTTGACCAGCCCCAGGTGGGCGAGCAAACGCGGCACCCATTTGTACAGCAGCAGGATCGCCAGCCACGAGGCGCTGACAATCACGCCGATCTTGGCCGGCTCCACGCCTTGCTGTTCCAGCGACAGCGAAAGCAGTGGCGTAACGGTGCCGATCTGCACGATCTGCGAGAGTGCCGAGAGGGTATTGATCTTGGTTAAGGCAAACCAGCGCTGTTTGTCGGTGTATTCGATGCTCGGGCTTTCCATGGGTGACAGGCCTTGGTTAGGCAGCAGTAGAACGCCCGAACTGCCAAGGGGCAAAGTAGCGATTAGTACCCTGCCAAGCTGCCAGGCACCAATATTCTTAATGACTAAGGATATAAAAACCGAGAGTTACCTTATCTAAAAAGAAGGTGTTTGAATCGCCCCAGGTTTCGTAGGCACCTCTTTCCCATTACCCTGACGACCTTTATCAGACAACCGGAAGTCAGATACCCGTGCTCAAGCCCCTCGCCGTCATCGCCCTCGCCTTCACGCCCTTTCTCGCCAACGCCGCCGACCTCGCGGGCGTGTGGCAGGGCACGCTGGGTAAATCCGCCATCACCGCCTGTTTCAACGGCGCCGACGGCGAACAGGGCAGTTACTACTACCAGCGCATTCTCACGCCGATCCAACTGACCCAGGCCAACGACAACGCACCGTGGGTGGAAGCCGGCAATACCGGGCTGTGGAAGCTGGACAAACCTCAGGGCGATACGCTCGCGGGCGCCTGGAGCAAAACCAAAGACGCCAAATCGCTGCCACTGGCCTTGAAACGCATCAGCACCGACGGCTGCGGCAGCGACGCCTACAACGCGCCCATGGAAGCCGCGCCGCTGCCGGTGAAGACCGAGAAAAAAGGCTTCGAAAACCACGCTTATTTGCTCAAGGCCCAAGGCGCACAGGTCACGATCAAGCTCGAAGGCGACAGCCCGGCGATTCAGAAGATCAACCAGCAACTCGCGGCTCTGGCCGTCAGCGATGAGGCGCAGGCGGATTACTTCCAGGAGCGCCGTGACTACCTCGCACGAAACGGCTCGGGCTACACCAGCGAAATCGACGTCGAGCCTACGTATTGGTCATCGCAATTCATCACCGTAAAGTTCTATCGCTGGGCGGCGGGTACCGGCGCGCGAGGCATCAGTTGGGGGCTGCACTCCTGGAACCTGCAAACCGGCGAACGTGTTGACCCGTGGACCTGGCTCGGTGGCCAACAACAATGGTATGACGTCTACTCCGGGCACGTGAAGTTGCCTGCCACCTTCAGCGCCTGGCTGGCCAAACAAACCACCACTGACGAGGGCTGCCCGGCAATCACCAGTTACGACAGTTTCGAACTGAGCTTCAACACTCAAGGCCTGCAACTCTCCACGCGCGCCACGGGCGACGGCTGCGACAATGAGTTGAGCTTCACCTGGGCGCAATTGGAACCGGTACTCACCGAGCCAGGCAAAGCGGCGCTGACCAGCTTGAAACTGCCTTGAATACGGGGCTGAGCGAGCCGTACAAAAACCCCACACTCGTTCACGAAATGTTAAGAAACGGATACATATACTGACCGATTAACATGGCCGCTCCCCCGAGCGGTCCCCTGCTTCGGTAGCCAGAACCATGACGCGTCCCGTTCCTCTGCTGCTCCTTCTCGTTGCTGTGTTGTTCTTCTTCGCCCTTGGCAGCCATGAGCTGCAAGGCTCCACCGAAGCCCGCGTCGCCGGGATCGCCATGGCCATGCACCTGGACAATGACTGGGTGATCCCGCGCCTGTTCCGTGAACCCTTCCTGGAAAAACCACCCCTGAGCCTGTGGCTGGATGCTGGCGCCATTCGCCTGTTTGGCGGCACCAGTTGGGCGGTGCGCCTGGCGTCGGCGTTCGCCGGGTTGTTCAGTGTGATGCTGTTTTACGCGATGCTGCGCAAGTTCGGGCGGCCGCAAACCCTGGCGTTCTGCGCCGCGCTGATCCTGGCGACCATGGCCAGTTACTGGGGCAATGTGCGCGGCGTGGGTGAGGACTCATTGCTCAGCCTCGGCGTGACCACAGCGCTGCTGGGGTTCTACCAGGCCGTGCGGACTGATCGCGAAGGCTCAAGTGGTTGGGCCTGGGCGATGTTTACCGTCGGCATGGTCATCGCCACGTTGAGCAAAGGCGTGCTGGGCCTGGCGATGCCGGGCATTGTGATTTTTGTGTATTTGCTCAGCACCAGCCTGATGGATAAACGCCTGCGCATCGGCGACTGGCTCAAGCCGGCGTTGTTCACGCTGCTGGCGCTGGTGCCGCTGTTGATCTGGCTGGGCTTCCTGTTCCAGCGCGGCGGTATGCAGGCGGTGGCTGAAGTGCTGTGGACCAACAGCGTAGGACGCTTCAGCGGCTCCTTCGTCGAGGCCGGGCATTACGAACCGATCTACTACTACATCGCCAAGCTGCCCGAAGCCTTTTTGCCGTGGAATATCCTGGTGTACCTGGGCCTGTGGCACTTTCGCAAAAGCCTGGTGCGCAACCGCTACCGCCTGTTTTTCAGCGTGTGGCTGGTGGCGCAGTTCACCCTGCTGACCCTGGCGTCGAGTAAACGCACGGTTTATTTGATGGCCCTCACGCCAGCCGCCGCCGTGCTGGCCGCGGAATATGCCGGGGTGTTGCTGGAATGGCTTAAAGCCCACAAACCTGCGATTTACCGCTACCACCGGCGTGTGATCGTCGGTGCTTTTACCCTGGCCATCCTCAGCTATATGAGCGCCGCGTTCTGGTTCGCGCCAAAGGCCGACAAACGCGAGTCGTTCGTGCCGGTGATCAGCCAGGCCAAAGCCTTTCAAACCGAAGGCAAGGACGTGGTGCTGTTCCAGCCTAACGAGCGTATCGCCGGGGCCAGCGTGTTCTATCTGCAGGCGTACTTGCCGATCCTGCAGACCGAAGCCGAGTTGCGCAGCTTCCTCACCGCCAAGCCCGGCAACATTGCGTTGCTGGACCGCACCGAACAGTTGAGCGAGAAGGTCAACGTGATCAAGGAAATGAAGATCGGCCGCCAGCCTTACTACTTTGTGACGCAGTAAGGCTAACGCGGGGCATCAGTGCTTGGTGAGCTTGTCCAGGTAACCCATGGCAAACGCGGAGACCACGAAGGTCATGTGGATGATCACGTACCACATCAAATGCTGCGGATCGACGTTCTTGGCGTCCATGAAGATCCGCAGCAAGTGGATGGACGAAATCGCCACGATGGAAGCCGCCACTTTCATCTTCAGCGACGAAGAGTCCATGGTGCCCAGCCAGTTGAGCTTTTCTTTGTTCTCATCGATATCCAGCTGCGAGACGAAGTTCTCGTAGCCGGAAATCATCACCATCACCAGCAAACCGCCGACCAGCGCCATGTCGATCAACGACAGCAGCAACAGGATCACTTCCGATTCCAACATGGTGAAGATGTTGGGCAGGACGTGGATGATTTCCTGGAAAAACTTCAGCGCCAGGATCAGCAGACCCAGGGAAAGCCCCAGGTAAATCGGCGCCAGCAGCCAGCGCGAGGCGTACATCGTATTTTCGATAAAGCGTTCCATCAGATCTCACACAGCCAGGCTAAAAATGGCCGCGAGTATACCAGCCGCCTCCAAACAGCTGGAACCACGAGAAAACTGATCTGTACGGCATCTGTAAGAGAATTTTTCTGCTAGTGTCGAGTCCTCTCACTCGGCTCGATGATGTCGGACAGGAAGATTCAGATGACGGATGTGCGATCCCCTTTGGCCACCCTTGGCCTGTGTGCGGTGTTGCTGATGGCTGGTGGCTGCTCCCCGAAAGAAGAGCAGAAGCAGGCCACCCTCGAAGAGAAAACAGCAAAGTTCGAACAATCGCTGGACAGCATTCAAGACCCCAAACTCAGAGACGCCATCGCCGACCTCGGCGGCTCCCTGCTGTTGCTGGAACGGGCGCGCGTCAAGCTCGCCAACAAGCCCATCGAAGCCGAATACGGTGAAGATACCCTGGCCCTGCTCACGCACTACCCCACGCCCCAAGCCTTGGTCGACACCTACATCAACGGCCTGTTCGTGCTGCGCAAAGCCTCGCACTCCGACTACCTGACCGATTTGCAGCCGGTATTCCCGTTCAGCTTCAACAGCCCCGACCAGTTCCCCTTCCCCCACGGCCTGGAATGGCAGTCGGTGACCTTGAGCAACAATAAAGTCATCCCCTTCCAGCCGGAATGGTCGGAAACCGACCCGGGTATCCAGTTGAGCCCCAGCAGCTCCAACCTGACCAACCCCGATGACTTGACCGTGACCTACCCGTTTATCGAAGGCGTCGAGACCGACAACAAGAGCCAGCCGCAGCCCGTCAGCCTCAAAGGCTCGGTTGAAGTGGTCGCGCCGGGCAAGGTGCTGACCTTCGACCTGTCGAAAAAAGACGTAGGCCACAAGCGCACCGAAGGCAATATCACCCTCAACCTGCTGTTGCTTGAAAAAAACTACGCCGAGATTGAACTGACCAACAGCGAACCGCTGGCGCCGGAAGTCGGCGATGAATCGCCCAACCCATTGCTGGTGCAGGCCCGCGACAGCACCGGGCAGTACCTGACCCGCTCGGGTTCAATCAACGAAAATGCCGCGCAAGTGGCGTTCTACGAGAAACAACTGGCCGAGATGCAAAAGCAGAAGGCCTGGTCGGATGCCTTTGAAAAACAACTCACCGACGAACAAAAAGCCTTCGAGCACAAACAGAGCAGCCACTACGCCAAGGTGTATTTCAATGGCCTGATCGACACCCTGCAGGTCGATGTACTGGACTTCTCCAAAGCCACCCTCACCCGCAAAGACCTGGACCTGCCGGTGCAGCGCTTCGACAAGAACAGCCTGCAAAGCAGCGTGCAAGCGCTGCCGATGCCGGTCACCGTGTACGACGACAGCGCCGCCAGTTGGCTTAAAGACGCCGCCATGACCGAGGACCAGCTGAAAAAAAGCGTGACCATCACCCAGTCGACCGAAGACGCCAGCGCGGCAAAGATCGTGTTTGACCACCCGTTCACGTTCAATGACGACCTGGTCGGTGCTGATCGCAACAACAGCGACGCGCCCATCACCTTCTTCACGGCGGACGACAAAGGCGAGCGCGGCGAGCCGATTGAACTGCCCACCGAGGCCTTCGAGCTGAACGCCGGCAGCGGCACACTCACCTATGACCTCAACCTGTTCCCGGAAAACCCGGCCTTTGTGGTGGGCTCGGTGCCGCTGTTTTTGGCCACCATCGAAAAAAACACGATAGACGTGGCCAAGCTGCCTAAAGGCCTGTCGCTCAAGGACAACGCGCTGATCGTCGACCAAAAGGAATTCCCCGCCGACAGCTGGCGCTTCTACGCCAAGGACGCCACGGGCAAGTACCTCAAGGAAATCCTCGGCGTGAGCCACCGCGCCGAGGAATACGGCACGGCGCTGTTTGATGTGCATTACTTCTACGGCCAGCCCACCAGCCTGGAAAGCTACCAGCGCACCGAACTGAACACCGTGCAATACGGTTTTGAGGTCAAGCTGGATAAGCCCGAGAGCAAGTAACCCCGCCGATCGTCCCCACGCTCCGCGTGGGAATGCATCCCGTGACGCTCCGCGTCACCTGCCCACGGCTTGAACCTGCGCTGGCTGCGGGACGCGGAGCGTCCGGGGCGGCATTCCCACGCGGAGCGTCACTAGTGTCCGGTAAACATGTTTCATAGCTGAAGGCTGCCTTGGGCAGCCTTCAGCTTTTCTCGCTCCTGCCTTCGTCGATCCCTCAATTCTGGCGTCGCGGGCCGTTCGTGCAGGACATGAGATATGCGAACCGTCAGCTCAAACAACGAACCGGTAAATTCTGAGCGACGATGGTAAAGGTGCAATAACAAGTAGCTGATCAAGGCACTGTAAATCTGCAGACGCACGGCGTTTTCAGAGAATGCGTAGAAGCGTTTGAGTTTCAGATGTTGCTTGACCCACTTGAAAAACAGCTCGATCTTCCAGCGATCTTTATACAATCCCGCGATTTCTTCGGCTGATCTTACGAAGTCATTGGTCACCAGAATTAACGGCGTGGCGTGTCCCTCGCGTTCTACCACCACGCGTCTTGCCGGCGTTTCTCGGTAGTCATTAAGACGCTTGCCGCCTAGATGCTTTTTTCCGAACAGGATGACTTCGTCGGTCATGACGGGGCTTTGCTCGGCTGCGATCGAGTGCTTGTGCAGCACTTTGATATTGGCGTTTTTTTTCAGGCGGGTGACGAAAAAGGCTCCTTTGGTCTGCAACTGGTGCCACCAGTTGTAATCGCAATATCCCTTGTCAAAGACATACGTCATGCCGACCTGAATCGGCATTTCCAGCGCATCGCTCAGGTCGTTGACGTTGGCAGGAGTGATGTTGACGTACACCGGGGCCAACTGCGCCAAATCTAGTCCGACATGTACTTTCAGGCCCTGCGTGATGCGGGTTTTCGTGGAGGCTGTCCAGTCATCAAAGTGAGGTCCGCGCAAAGTGATTGACGTGGAATCAAGCAGGCTAATCATGGCACCGACTTCTTTGCGCTGCTGGCGGCTGATGCCGCTCAACAGCAATTGGCAAAGATCCTGGAATGGCCGGTAGTTTCGCTTGTTCAAGGCATCTGACAGGGTCGATCGGGCGACGGGCCCCGCTTTAAGATGGTAACTATGCGGACTTAGCGTTTCGGAAAAAGTGGCCAAGGACCGCAGGCTTAAAGCTTGGGTTATATGGCCGCTGACCAGTGTCACCAGCAATTGCCAGCTCGTGCAGCGTTTGACGTAGCGATCAGCCTGGTGCTTTTCGGTGGATTGCCGAAAGAACTGGCGCGGGATCGCACTGAGTAGGTGGGCTAAACGGGTACTGGTAAACATGGGTCAAAATCGAGTCTGAAAAATCCGATTATGACTGACAGTCGCGAACAACAAGGGGGAGCAAGCTCCCCCTTTGGTTTTTACCGGACACTAGTGACGCGGAGCGTGGGAACGATCAGTGGTGGGTATCGCTGACCGGGTGCGAGCGCCCGCCGTTAAGTTGTCGCAGATGGGCCTGCAGGTGCAGGCACCAGATCTGCGGGTCATCGGCCAGCGCATAGCCGTGCAAGGTCAGGCTTTGCACAATCGACTCCAGAATGGTTTCCGCCACGAATGGCCCATGGAACGGGCCTTGGGACTTGATGGTGGACGGCTGCTCGCCGGTCATGCCGGCAGCAAACAATAAGGTCCACATGCCGTTATCCCCCGCGAGCGGGCGAATGGAGCATTCGATACGGGTGACCAGGCCCAGGCATTGGCGGGTAAGGCAAAGGTTGCGCGACATGGCGGCGACCCTCGGTAGATCGGTGTTCAGCCTCAATCACGCGGGGAGGCTGTCTCTGTCCTGCGACTCCTGTGGATATCCCTAAAAGTCAGAATAGAAGAAAACCAGTACAAACCAAGGTTGTAGGGACCAACGGGCGTTGGTCCCAGAAATGGGAGTCAATTTTGTGACGAAACACCACCGATCCAATGTGGGAGCTGGCTTGCCTGCGATGACTGACTCATAGCCGACACTTCTGCTGGCTGACCCACCGCTATCGCAGGCAAGCCAGCTCCCACATTTACCGCGTTCCGAACTGCAGATCAGGTTGGCTGGGTTTGCGCCAACGCCTGCTGCGCCAGCTCCTTCTCCGCCTCCTTCAAATCATCCTCACTGATCATCTCGGCGATCGCACGCAACCGCTCAACCACGCGCGCATTCACTGTGCCTTCGGGGAATTGCCCTTCTTCGTCCGGCTCACCGGCAGGCTCGCCCACCAACAGGCTCAGCGCCTCGTCGGCCTGACGCACGGCATAGATATGGAACTGCCCGTCGCGCACGGCTTGCAGCACCTTCTCGTCGAGCATCAGCGTGGCCACGTTGGCCTGCGGGATGATTGCGCCCTGCTCGCCAGTCAAGCCGCGGGCTTCGCAGAGGCGGAAGAAGCCTTCGATCTTCTCGTTGACCCCACCCACCGCCTGCACTTCACCAAACTGGTTGATTGAGCCGGTGATGGCAAAACACTGCTTGAGCGGCGTTTTCGACAAGGCCGAAATCAAGGTACACGCCTCGCCCAACGACGCACTGTCACCGTCCACGTAACCGTAGGACTGCTCCAACGCGATACTGGCCGAAATCGCCAGCGGGAATTCCTGGGCATAACGACTGCCCAGGTAACCGGTGAGGATCATCACGCCCTTGGAGTGGATCGGCTGGCCGAGGTTAACTTCGCGCTCGATGTCGACAATGCCGCTGCCGCCCGGGTACACCGTGGCGGAAATCCGCGCCGGCACGCCGAACGCCGAATCACCGACTTCCAGCACGGTCAGCCCGTTGCACTTGCCGACCGCCGCACCGGCGGTGTCGATCAGGATGACCCCGGCGAGCATGTCGTCGAGAATCCGCGCCGATACACGCCCGGTGCGCGTGGCCTTGGCCTTGAGCGCCCGTTCGATATGGCCGGCATCAGTCATCTCGTCGCCCGCCAGGTGGCGGATAAAGTCCGCCTCGCTGACCAGTTGGAACAAGTCGCCAATGCGCGCCGACAGACGCCCTTGGTGTTCCGCCAACCGTGCGCTGTAAGTGGCCAACCGCGCCACCGCGTCCGAGGTCAACGGCGCCATGCCTTCTTCCGAGGTGCGGGTTTTGAGCAACTGGGCGAACTGTTCCAGGCTTTCGTCGACCATCGGGATGTCTTCGTCGAAGTCCACCAGCACGCGGAACATCTCCTGGAAGTCCGGGTCGGCGTCCTGCAACGCGTAGTACAGCTGGCGCGAGCCGATGATGATGACCTTGACCTGCAACGGGATCATCTGCGGGTTGAGGGTCACGGTGGCCAAGCGGCCCAGCTCGCCCAGCGGCGACTCCATCTTCAGCTTGCGCGACTGCAAGGAGCGCTTGAGCGCGTCCCACACAAACGGCTCGCTGAGCATTTTCTCGGCTTCCAGGATCAGGAAACCGCCATTGGCACGGTGCAACGCGCCCGGACGCAACTGGCGATAGGTGGTGTAGAGCGCGCCTTGGTCGGTGCTGTATTCGATACGGCCGAACAGGTTGTCGTAGGTAGGGTGCGGTTCAAACACCACCGGCGCGCCGCCATTGACCGAATGGCCCACCACCAGGCTTGGGCAATATTGCTCTTCGAGCAGCTTGCGCGCCTGGGCGTCGGTCTTGGCGTCGTCGACCAATTGCTCAACCACGGTTTTCAGCAGGTAGACCTGCATGGCTTGCAGGTAACCGCAAACGCCTGCGTTCTCTGCGTATTTTTCCGACAGAGGCGCCAGCAAAGGTTGCAGGGCCAGGGTGATGGTTTCTTCGTTGAATTGGCGCAGTTGGTTGTTGGACTCACGCTTCCACTGCGGCAGGCTGGCCAGTTCTTCGTTGAGGCGCTCTTCCAGCTCGGAAATATCCGTGTGGAAGCGCTCGCGATCGACTTCCGGCAGTTGCGAGAACTCGGCTTCGTCCAGCGCCTTGCCGTCGAGCATCGGCGTGAAGGCGATGTTGGAGCTGTCGCGGTACAGCGCCACGTCTTTTTCCAGCGCCAGGCGCTCGATCACGTCCAACGCCTTGTCGTAACGCTGGTTGAAGGCGCGGTCGATGGCGCTTTTGCGCTGTTGATAGGTCGGGTGTTCGAACACGGCCGGGAACGTGGCGACAAGGTTGTCGACCAAGCCGTTGATATCGGCGATGAACGCCGCCGCAGCGCCGCCCGGCAATTCCAGGGCACGCGGTTCGCGCGGCTCGTCAAAATTGTTGACGTAGACCCAGTCCGCCGGGGTCTGCAGGCGTTTGCCTTCGGCTTTCAGGTAGCGTTTGACGAACGAAAAGCGGCCTGTACCGGGCTCGCCCATGACAAACACGTTGTAACCGGGGCGTGGCATCGCCACACCGAACTGCAACGCTTCTACTGCGCGTTCCTGGCCAAGCACACCGCGAAAGGGCTCCAAATCATTGGTGGTCGAGAAGCTGAACTGTTCAGCGGAGAAAGGGCGAGTCAGCGCTTCGGGCGCTAGACGCAAGCTGGCAGCAACAGGATCAGGCATCGGGCTTCCTTACATCAGGCGGGGCAGATGACGGCATTCTGGCTCTCGCTGACGCGCTCTGGCAAGGCGAGGCTGTGGGAAAGCATAGACAGGGCATGCGTCTTACAAAAAAATCGCTGCCACGCTCGACAACCACACCGATTGTTTTATAAAAAATAACGGAACCCTAGGAACGTGCCTAAACTCCAAACTGCGCGGGTTGGACTAATAACTGGCCCCTAGGGCGCTGCGACGCGCCTGAACCCTTGTCCATTGGTTTGCACACAAAGAGAACAAAGCTATGAAACGGATCCTTCTTGGTACTCTCTTCACCGTTGTCTCCCTCAATGCAATGGCTGAATCGCCAGGTGGCCCGAACTGCGGTTGGGGCAACATGCTGTTCGAAGGCCAGCGCGGTACTCCGGCTCACTTCCTTGCTTCCACCACCAACGGCACCTCGGGTAACGCCACCTTCGGCATGACCTCGGGCACCAACGGTTGCAGCACCAACAGCGCCCTGACCTACGGCGGCAAGTCCTGGATTGCCATGAATGGCATGATGAACGAGCTGTCCGAAGACATGGCCAAAGGCAACGGCGAAGCGCTGACCACCTACGCGGTGGTACTGGGCGTTGCACCGGAAGATCGCGAGCACTTCGCGGCCGTGACCCACGAGCACTTCCAGCAGATCTTCAGCAAAGCTGACGTGACCGCTGACGACGTGCACAACAACACCCTGGCTGTACTGAAAAGCGATACCCGCCTGGCCAAATACGCCACCCAGGCTTAAGCTCGACTGGCCCGCGCCTTTCGAGGCGCGGGTTTTATTTCTGGTTTTATTTTTGGTTCTATTTTTGGGCCCGCCTCCCCTTTGGGTCTCACTACTTCCGACTTAAGTTGCCCTTATGCTCAAACGCTTTGCCTGGCTGGCACTCTTCGCCTGCGCCCCGCTGTACGCGGCGCCGCATATTGATGATCAACGTTTGCAGCAACTGGCCAACGATCCGTTCTGGCTGTCTTTGGGCCATTACGAAGCCGGCAAGCTCAAGGGCTGGCGCAGCTATGTCAGCGACAAAAAGTTCTTCCTCGCCCCCGATGGCGCCCACCACCCGGACCAGGAACTGCAGGCCACCGTGGAGGCGCTGTACGCCCCGGCCAGCCTCGGCGAAAAGCACGCCCAATGCGTTTACCCCGCACGTACCCGCTGGCTCAAGAGTCAGTTGAACCTCACCGACTTGCCCGCGCTGGAGTGCAAAGAATTCACCCAATGGTTCAAAGACGTCGCGCCCCACAGCGCGGTGATGATCTTCCCGGCGGCCTACCTCAACAGCCCGTCGTCGATGTTCGGTCACACCCTGCTGCGTATCGACCAGGCTGACGTGCAGAGCAACAACACCGCGCTGCTGAGCTACGCGATCAACTTCGGCGCCTATATCGAAGGCTCCGACAACAGCATCCTCTACGCCTGGAAAGGCCTGATGGGCGGCTACCCCGGCCTGTTCGCGCTGGTGCCGTACCAGGAAAAGCTCTCGGAGTACCGCAGCCTCGAAAACCGCGACCTGTGGGAATACCGCCTGAACCTCACCGAAGTCGAGACCAAGCGCATGGTCGAGCACGTGTGGGAGCTCAAGCAGATCCAGTTCGACTACTTCTTCTTTGATGAAAACTGCTCCTATCGCCTGCTGGAACTGCTGCAAGTGGCGCGCCCGAGCCTGCGCCTGACCGAGCAATTCCCGCTCACGGCGATCCCCACCGACACCGTCAAAGCGGTAAAAGAAGCGGGTTTGGTGGAGAAAATCGACTATCGCCCGTCCCGCGAACGTGAACTGCTCGAACGCGCCAAACCGCTGAATGGCGACGAGCAGCAATGGGTGCTGAAAATCAGCGACGACCAGAAGCAGTTGCAGGAACCGGCCTTCAAGGCCCTGCCCCGCGAGCGTCAGGCGTTGATTATCGACGCCGCCTATCGCCTCGGCCGCTACCGCGCCAATGGCCTGGAGCGCGACACCGAACGCTCGCAACGCAGCTTCGAACTGTTGCGCGCAATCAACCAGAACCCGGCGCCCGACCTTAAAATCGAACGCCCTGGCCTGCCCGAAGACGGCCACGAGTCGCGCACCTGGCAAGCCGGCATCGGCACCCGCGGCAGCAAAACCTTCGGCGAATACGGCCTGCGCATGGCCTACCACGACCTCAACGACAACGCCGAAGGCTTCCCGCTGGGCGCGCAGATTGAAATTTTGCAGATGAAACTGCGCCAATACGAAGGCAACCACTGGCAACTGCAACAGCTGGACCTGGCCACCATCCGCTCCCTGACCCCGCGTAATGCGCTGTTGCAGCCGTGGTCATGGCAAGTGACCGGCGGCCTGGAGCGCGTGCCGGGCAAGCACGACGACGAAACCCTCGTCGCCCACGTCAACGGCGGCGCCGGCGGTACCTGGCAACTCACCGACGACATGCTGGGTTTTGCCCTCGGCACCGTGCGTGTGGAACATAACAACGACTTCAGCGAAGCCATCTCACCGGCTGCCGGGTTCAACACCGGCGTGCTGTGGAAAAACCCGCTGGGGAATCTGAGCCTTGAGGCCAAGGGTGATTTCTTCACCAATGGCGAAGTGCGGCGCAGTATCAGCCTGAACCAGCAGTGGGAGTTGTCGCGCAACCTGGGCCTGCGGTTGAGTGCCCAGCGTGAGTACAGCCATTTGTCGACGCCAGTGAATGAAGTGATGCTTGAAGTGAAGTGGTATCACTACTAACCACCCCGGATCGCTCCCACGCAGAGCGTGGGAACGATCAATGGCGGAGTGTCAGTTGTTGATTTTTGGCTGACATACCGCCATCACAGGCAAGCCAGCTCCCACACTTTTTTGCGCCTGACTTGAGCTCTGCGCCGTTCACAGTTCAAAGGTGGGAGCCGGGCTTGCCCGCGATGGCGGTCGTCCAGGTAATGATGCATTGACTGACCCACCGCTTTCGCGAGCAAGCCCGCTCCCACATTTGGTCCGTGCATATCCCGACACATCGCAATCAGGAGTTCCATCAACATGGCTGTTAACTGCACCTCCCTTGAACAAGTCCGCGAAAACATCGACCGCCTCGACCAACAAATCGTCACCCTGCTGGCCGAGCGCGGCCACTACGTTTCCCAGGCTGCGCGCTTTAAGAAAGACGCCGATGGCGTCAAGGCGCCACAACGGGTTGAACAGGTGATCGCCAAAGTGCGGGGTTTATCCGAGGCGGTGGGCGCCAACCCTGAGGTCACTGAGCAGGTGTATCGCGCAATGATTGCGGCGTTTATTCAGCAAGAGCTGGCTGAACATGCCGCATTGACGACCGACCAGACGACATAACCCCCTTTGTGGCGAGCAGGCTTGCCCTGCGTTGGGCTGCGCAGCAGACCCGATCTTTTGGGGCCGCTCCGCGCCCCAGCGGGAGCAAGCTCCCTCGCCACAGGACAGCGCCTGTCTTTAGATCGTTCCCGCGCAGAGCGTGGCCTGGCCCTTTAACTCAACACTTTTCTCACCGCCCTTTCACGCCTCCCCGACAAATCCCTGACTAGACTTCCCCTATCAGCCGTAAAGCGGCCAGGGAGTACGCCATGTGGCGGTCTGCGGTAATGCTGTGTGCGCTAGTGTGGTTGTCGGGTTGCCAGTCCACCCATCAGGATTTGATCGCCAAGGGTTATCCTCCGGCCTTTGCCGATGGCTTTGACGACGGTTGCAGCAGTGGTCGCCAGGCCGCTGGGGTCATCAGTGGGGAGTTTCGCAAGAATGTGCCGCGCTATCTCAAAGACCGTCAATACGCCGAAGGCTGGGAAGATGGCTTTCGCCAGTGCAAGGCCATGCGCGAGAACGAGGAGTTGCGCGACTACAAGGACAACCACTGGGATGACCGTGAACGCGCCTGGCAACAGGAGAAGGATCGCGACGCTGCCCGCGTCTATCGCCAGTAGTAGGTGGTTTTTCTGAAAAGCGGACGCAGAGCGTCCAGGGCTGCATGCCCACGCAGAGCGTGGGAACGATCACGCGGCGATCATGGCCCAAACTCCATAGAGGGAGAACTCCATGAGCCGAGCTTTTGTAAATGAGGACAACGCCGCCGCCCAGGCCGACCAGCCGGTGGAGCGCCTGGTGAGTGAACAGCCCAATCGTCTCACCGCGCAAGGGTTAGCGCAGTTGCAGGCCAAGGTTGCGCAGTTGCAGCAGGAATACAGCCTCGAATCCGCCCGGGACAATAAGCAGCGGCTGGCGGACCTTGAGCGCGATTTGCGCTACTTCAACCAGCGTGTGCAAAGCGCCCAGGTGATGCCACCAGCGACGTCTACCGACAAGGTGCAAATCGGCAGTTGGGTCACCTTCGCCAACGAGCAGGACGAGCAGCAGCGCATTCAACTGGTCGGCGAAGACCAGGCCGACGCCCACGCCCGCCTGATCAACTGGGGCTCACCGCTGGGCCGCGCATTGCTGGGCGCCCAGGTCGGCGACGAAGTACTGTGGAAGCGCCCCGTCGGCGATCAGTTGATCGAAGTGCTGCGGGTCGAACCCGAGGCCTAGACGATGCCTTGGGCCAGCATCGCATCAGCGACTTTCACAAAGCCCGCGATGTTCGCGCCCTTCACGTAGTTGACCCGACCGTTTTCTTCGCCGTAATGCACGCAGGCATGGTGGATCGACTGCATGATGTTGTGCAATTTGCTGTCGACTTCGCCCGCGGTCCACAGCAGGCGCATGGCGTTCTGCGACATTTCCAGGCCACTCACGGCCACGCCACCGGCGTTGGAGGCTTTGCCCGGTGCGAACAGAATGCCCGCCTCGATAAAGATATCCACAGCCTCAAGCGTGGTTGGCATATTGGCGCCTTCGGCCACGCAGATACAGCCATTGCGCAGCAGCGTGCGGGCGGCGTCGGCGTCGAGTTCGTTCTGGGTCGCGCAGGGCAGCGCGATATCGCAGGCCAACTCCCAAGGCGTTTTGCCTTGGCGGAACTCCAGGCCGAAACGCCCGGCCAGTTCGCTGATGCGGCCGCGCTGCACGTTTTTCAGCTCCAGCAGCGCCGACCATTGCTCCTCGGTCAAACCGCTTTCAGCGTACAAGGTGCCTTCGGAGTCGGAGAGGGAAACCACCTTGCCGCCCAGGTCCATGACTTTGCGCGCTGCGTATTGCGCGACGTTGCCGGAACCGGAGACGGCCACGCGCTTGCCCTCAACCCGCTGGCCGTTGCGCTTGAGCATTTCTTCAGCGAAGTACACGCAACCAAAGCCGGTGGCTTCAGGGCGGATCAGGCTGCCACCGTAGGCCATG
Source organism: Pseudomonas sp. B19125 (assembly GCF_044218855.1). NCBI lineage: Bacteria > Pseudomonadati > Pseudomonadota > Gammaproteobacteria > Pseudomonadales > Pseudomonadaceae > Pseudomonas > Pseudomonas sp. B19125. The sequence continues at coordinate 1,349,560 of NZ_CP162589.1, read as the reverse complement.
CCTTTGCCGGTCAGCACTGAGGTGAACTGGTTGCTCAGGCGTTTGTACTGGCCAAACAGGAAGCCGATTTCACGCGCACCCACGCCGATATCGCCAGCCGGCACATCCACATCTGCGCCGATATGGCGGTACAACTCGCTCATGAACGCCTGGCAGAAGCGCATCACTTCGGCGTCGCTCTTGCCCTTGGGGTCGAAGTCCGCGCCGCCTTTGCCGCCGCCCATGGGCAGCGAGGTCAGGGAGTTTTTGAAGGTCTGTTCGAAGGCGAGGAATTTCAGCACGCCCAGGTTCACCGACGGGTGAAAACGCAGGCCGCCTTTGTAGGGGCCGATGGCGCTGTTCATCTGGATGCGAAACCCGCGATTGACCTGCACCTTGCCGTGATCATCCACCCACGATACCCGGAAGGTAATCGCGCGTTCCGGCTCGCAGATGCGCTCCAGAATGCCCGACGTCAGGTAGTGGGGGTTGGCTTCAAGAAACGGCCACAGGCTGCGCAGGACTTCTTCTACGGCCTGGTGAAATTCCGGCTGGTCGGGGTCGCGTTTCTTGAGGCGGGAAAGGAAGGATTCGACAGATTCGATCATGGAGAAGTCTCGGCAAATTGATTGTTTTTAAATGAGATTGAGCCGGACCTTAGCAATTCATGTTGCACCTGAAAAGCGCAAAATGTCGCCTTTGTGAATTTAAATGGTGCTTTATATATAAATTACTATGATTTTTTGCACCATTAAGAGGATTTCAAATCAGTAAATGCACCAACAGATAAACCGCTATCGCAGGCAAACCAGCTCCCACATTTGATCGGGTTGCCAATTTGAAATGCGGCCGAAGGTGGGAGCTGGCTTGCCTGCGATAAATCCACCTCGGTCCTCCTGAAACACACGCAAAAAAAAGCGGAGCCCGAAGGCTCCGCTTTTTCAAACCAACCCAACTCAGGCCAGTTTTTTGTGCCGTACACGGTGCGGCTGGGCAGCAGCATCACCCAAACGCTTCTTACGGTCCGCTTCGTACTCGGTGTAGTTACCTTCGAAGAACACCGCTTGGGAGTCATCTTCGTACGCCAGGATGTGCGTCGCGACGCGGTCAAGGAACCACCGATCGTGAGAGATCACAATGGCGGCGCCCGGGAAGTCCAGCAGGGCCTCTTCCAGGGAGCGCAGGGTTTCAACGTCGAGGTCGTTGGACGGTTCGTCGAGCAGCAACACGTTGCCGCCTTCTTTCAGGGTCAGTGCCAGGTGCAAGCGACCGCGCTCACCACCGGACAGGTCCTTGACGAACTTCTGTTGATCGCCGCCCTTGAAGTTGAAACGGCCGACGTAAGTGCGCGACGGAATCTCATAGTTGCCGATGCGGATCTGGTCGGACCCCTCAGAGACTTGCTGGAATACCGTTTTGCTGCCGTCCAGGTCTTCGCGGCTTTGATCCACGCAGGCCAGTTGCACGGTTTCACCGATTTCGATGCTGCCCGAATCCGGGGTTTCCTTGCCCATCAGCATGCGGAACAGTGTGGATTTACCCGCACCGTTACCACCGATAACGCCGACGATCGCGCCTTTTGGCATGGAGAACGACAGGTTGTCGATCAACACGCGGTCGCCATAGCCTTTGCAGACGTTCTTGAATTCGATGACCTTGTCACCCAGGCGCGGGCCGGCCGGGATGTAGATCTCGTTGGTTTCGCTGCGCTTCTGGAATTCCTGCGACTGCATTTCTTCAAAGCGTTGCAGACGTGCCTTGGATTTGGACTGGCGGGCCTTGGCGCCTTTGCGCACCCACTCCAGTTCTTCCTTCATGGCTTTTTCGTGGGCCGATTGCTGCTTGGATTCGGCGGCCAGACGGTCGGACTTGGCTTCCAGCCAACCGGAGTAGTTGCCCTCGTAAGGGATACCGGCGCCACGGTCGAGCTCGAGGATCCAGCCGGCGACGTTGTCCAGGAAGTAGCGGTCGTGCGTGATCGCTACCACGGTGCCCGGGAAATCGTGCAGGAAGTGCTCCAGCCAGGCGACGGAATCGGCGTCCAAGTGGTTGGTCGGTTCGTCGAGCAGCAGCATGTCGGGAGCCGACAGCAGCAGGCGGCACAGGGCCACACGGCGTTTTTCACCGCCGGAGAGGAATTCGACCTTGGCATCCCACGCTGGCAAACGCAGCGCGTCGGCGGCGACTTCCAGCTGGCGCTCCAGGTTGTGGCCGTCGCCAGCCTGCAGGATGGCTTCGAGCTTGGCCTGTTCAGCGGCCAGCTTGTCGAAGTCGGCATCTTCTTCGGCGTAGGCGGCGTAGACCTCGTCCAGGCGGGCCTGGGCGTTCTTGATCACGGCCACCGCTTCTTCGACCACTTCACGCACGGTCTTGGTCGGGTCCAGGATCGGCTCTTGCGGCAGGTAGCCGATGTTCAGTTCGGGCATCGGGCGCGCTTCGCCTTCGAACTCGGTGTCGACGCCGGCCATGATTTTCAGCAGCGTGGACTTACCCGAACCGTTGAGGCCGAGCACGCCGATCTTGGCGCCGGGGAAGAAGGACAGCGAAATATTTTTCAGGATTTCCCGCTTCGGCGGAACAACTTTTCCCAGCCGATGCATGGTGAAGACGTATTGAGCCATGGTGAACCTAGCGTCAGTGACTGATGAATTAAGCGGGCGAAGCCCGTGCAGGCCATGCGCCGCGCGGGCCGTTGACTATCATCAATGCCTGCGAGCGGAAAAAGCCTGAATGTCTGGGGCTGGAACGCCCCCGCGTAACCGGCAAAGCTACCTGAATGCGCTTGGGCAGTCCAGCCAAGCGGGGCTGGCACTTTGCCACAAGGCAAGGCATGCTAGCCGCCCTCCGGGCGTCCGGCTTATAGTGCACGTCGCGCGCCAGTCCAGCCAAACCGCAGGATCACAGCTTGTCCAAAGTCACGCCGCTCACGCCCTTGCGCGCCGCTCATATAGCGCCGGGCGCGCCCCTGCACGGCACTTTAAAAGGCGCACTGGCGATGCTGGTGCTGGTGCTGCTGGCGTTATTGTTCTGGCAGCTGTTGGACCAACTGCAGCAAAACCAGAAAAACCAACAGCAATACACCATCGATTACAGCGCCGACCTGGCTGAACAGATCAGCCTGAACATGGCCCTGAGCGCGAAAATCGCCTTGAACCTGCTGCCGATGGTCGAGCCGCCGCGCAACGACGAGCAACAACAGGCGCTGATGCGCACCTTGCAACGCTCGTTGCCGGAGCTGCGCAGTTTCGCCCTGCTCGCCCCCAGCGGCGCGCTGATCAGCGACAGCGCCAAAGGCAGCCAGGACCGCGCCTGGCTTGAAGAGCTGGTGCAGCGCAGCCACTCGCAACCTTATTACTTGAGCAACAGCCCCGACGGCACCCTGATCTATCTGTTGCTTCAGCAGCCCAGCGGCGGCTCGAAAATGTACTGGGCCTTGCGCCTGGCGCCCAGCTACCTGAGCAACCTCACCCGCCAGGACGGCCAGGGCCAGCGCCCGATGTGGGCCATCGAGAACCGCCTGAACCACCGCGTGGTCAGCCGCGACAGTGGCATGCCTGCGCAATGGGCCGCGGCGCTGACGCCGGATGAATTGAACAAAAGCGTGCTGGTTACGCCCCTGAGTAAAAGCGATTGGCAATTGCGCGGCCTGTTTGACCGCAGCGCGGTGCTGGAGCAACTGCTGCCGGCGTTTATCGGCAAATGCCTGCTGGGCCTGGCGTTCTCGCTGATCCCGCTGATCGTGCTGCTGAACATGCGCCGCCGCCAGCGCCAGGTGCATGAAGGCCGCCGGCGTTATCAGGATATTTTCGAAGGCACCGGCGTGGCCCTGTGCGTGTTGGATCTGTCGGGGCTCAAGGCGTTTTTTGACAAGACCCACGTGCAGACCCGTGAGCAATTGCAGGTCTGGTTGCTCAACAACACCGCCGGGCGCCAGCAACTGCTCAAGGAACTGCGCATTACCGAGGTCAACCAGGTGGCCGTGCGCCTGCTGAATGTCGGTTCATGCGAGCAAGCCTGGGAACGCTTGATCGATGATTGCCCAAGCAATGCCACCGCCATCGGCTATCAAGTGCTCGAAGCCGTTCTGACCCAGCAAAAACAGCTGGAGCTGGAAATCCAGCTCAATGACGTGGCCGGCAATGACCAATATCTGTGGCTGGTGATGCGCCTGCCGGAGCAGCAGGACGACTTCAAGGCCGTGATTCTCAGCATCAGCGATATCACCAGCCGCAAGCTGATCGAACTGTCGCTGGTGGAGCGTGAGAGTTTCTGGTCGGACGTGGTGCGCACCGTGCCTGATCACCTGTATGTGCAGGACGTGATCAGCCAGCGCATGATTTTCAGCAACCACCATTTGGGCCATACCCTCGGCTACAACAAGGCCGAACTGCAGCAAATGGGCGAGTACTTCTGGGAAATCCTGCTGCACCCCGAGGATGCCGAGTATTACCACGACTTGCGCCTGCAACAGCGCGAGGTCGGCTACACCACCCAACTGCAATGCCAGCTGCGCTTTCGCCATCGCAATAACCAGTGGCGGCGCTTTGATATCCGTGAGCAAGCGCTGGCGCGGGATAAAACCGCTGTGGTCACGCGGATCATCGGCGTGGCCAAGGACATCACCGACCAGATCGAAGCCAGTGAATCCCTGCGTGACAGCGAGCAGCGCTACCGCATGCTGGCCGAAAGCATCAGCGACGTGATCTGCTCCACCGACAGCCAGCTTGCGCTCAATTACATCAGCCCATCAGTCAACGCCGTGCTGGGTTATGACGTGGACTGGGTGTTCAAGAACGGCTGGCAGTCGATCATCGCCAACCCGCAGCAACTGACCGGTATCTACAGTTTGGTGGAACAGGTCAGCCGTGCGCTCGGCGACCCCGAGGCGCTGAACAGACTGCGTGATGATATCCACACCCAACTGTTCCTGTTCGACTGCCTGCGCGCCGACGGCCGCAAGGTGCCGATCGAGTTGCGCCTGGTGCTGGTTTGGGACGAACACGGCGCGTTTGAAGGCATCCTGGGTGTGGGCCGCGATATCAGCCAGCAACGCCGCGCCGAAAAAGACCTGCGCATGGCGGCCACGGTATTCGAGCACTCAACCTCGGCGATCCTGATCACCGACCCGGCCGGTTATATCGTGCAGGCCAACGAGGCGTTCAGCCGGGTCAGCGGCTATGCAGTGGCAGACGTGCTGGATCAATTGCCGAACATGCTCACGGTGGATGAACAGCAGGAGGCGCACCTGCGTTACGTGCTCAAGCAGTTGCATCAGCACAGCACCTGGGAAGGTGAAGTGTGGCTCAAGCGTCGCAATGGCGAGCATTACCCGGCCTGGGTCGGCATTACCGCCGTATTCGACGATGAAGGCGACCTGGCCAGCTACGTGTGTTTCTTCAGTGATATCAGCGAGCGCAAGGCCAGCGAGCAGCGCATCCACCGCCTGGCGTATTACGACGCCCTGACCCACCTGCCCAACCGCACACTGTTCCAGGACCGCCTGCACACCGCGCTGCAGTCGGCCGAACGGCAAAAGTCGTGGGTGGTACTGATGTTCCTCGACCTCGACCGTTTCAAACCGATCAACGACTCCCTGGGCCACGCCGCCGGCGACCGCATGCTCAAGGAAATGGCCACCCGCCTGCTGGGCTGCGTGGCCGAAGACGACACAGTGGCACGTATGGGCGGCGACGAGTTCACCTTGCTGCTGCAACCGCGGGTCAGCCGCGAGATGGCGTTGAACCGCGCAATTACCGTGGCCGAGCAGATCCTGGCAAGCCTGGTGAAGCCATTTGTGCTGGAGGGCCGCGAGTTCTTTGTGACCGCCAGTATCGGCATCGCCTTAAGCCCGCAGGACGGCAACGAACTGAGCCAACTGATGAAAAACGCCGACACGGCGATGTACCACGCCAAAGAGCGCGGCAAGAACAACTTCCAGTTCTACCAGGCGGACATGAATGCCAGCGCCCTGGAGCGCCTGGAGCTGGAGAGCGACCTGCGCCATGCCTTGGACCAGAACGAATTCGTGCTGTATTACCAACCGCAGTTCAGCGGCGACGGCAAACGCCTGACCGGCGCCGAAGCCCTGCTGCGCTGGCGTCACCCACGCCGAGGGCTGGTGCCGCCGGGGGATTTCATCCCGGTACTGGAGGAATTGGGGCTGGTGGTAGACGTGGGCGACTGGGTGATCGCGGAAGCCTGCCGCCAGCTCAAGACCTGGCACCAGAACAAGGTGCGCGTGCCGAAAGTCTCGGTGAACATCTCGGCGCGTCAATTCTCCGATGGGCAGTTGGGCGAACGCATCGCCACTATTCTCAAGGACACCGGCCTGCCGCCGGCGTGCCTGGAGCTGGAGCTGACCGAAAGTATCCTGATGCGCGAAGTCAACGAGGCCATGCAGATCCTCGCCAGCCTGAAAAACCTGGGCCTGAGCATTGCGGTGGACGACTTCGGCACCGGTTATTCGTCGCTCAACTACCTCAAGCAATTCCCCATCGATGTGTTGAAGATCGACCGAACTTTCGTCGACGGCCTGCCGTCCGGCGAGCAGGACGCGCAAATTGCCCGCGCGATTATCGCCATGGCCCACAGCCTCAACCTGGCGGTGATCGCCGAGGGCGTGGAAACCCATGAGCAGCTGGATTTCCTGCGTGAACATGGCTGTGATGAGGTGCAGGGTTATCTGTTTGGGCGGCCAATGCCGGCAAATCGGTTTGAGGCGCAGTTCAGCAATGATGCGCTGTTCATGTTCGACTGAAGCCTTGTGGTGGGGCTGATGGCCCTATCGCAGGCAAGCCAGCTCCCACATTTTGAATTGTGAATACCTTCAGGTGTGGGAGCTGGCTTGCCTGCGATAGGGCCAGTACAGGCACCGCCCATCCCTGGATGAGCCCCACTTGTCCGCGACATTATGTCCTTTCATATGCCATCTAAAACCCATTGGGTTAGAATGCCTTCCTTTTCTGCCCCCGATCCTTGAGGACCGCCATGTTCAGCCGTGATTTGACTATTGCCAAGTACGACGCCGATCTCTTCGCCGCCATGGAGCAAGAAGCCGTGCGCCAGGAAGAGCACATTGAGCTGATCGCTTCGGAAAACTACACCAGCCCTGCGGTGATGGAGGCTCAAGGTTCGGTTCTGACCAACAAATACGCCGAAGGCTACCCAGGCAAGCGCTACTACGGTGGTTGCGAGTACGTCGACGTGGTTGAGCAACTGGCAATCGACCGTGCCAAGGAACTGTTCGGCGCCGATTACGCCAACGTTCAGCCACACGCCGGTTCCCAAGCCAACAGCGCCGTGTACCTGGCCCTGCTGCAAGGCGGCGACACCATCCTGGGCATGAGCCTGGCCCACGGCGGTCACCTGACCCACGGCGCCAGCGTTTCTTCCTCCGGCAAGCTGTACAACGCCGTTCAATACGGTATCGATGCCAACGGCCTGATCGACTACGACGAAGTCGAGCGCCTGGCCGTTGAGCACAAGCCAAAAATGATCGTGGCCGGTTTCTCTGCCTACTCGCAGATCCTGGATTTCCCACGTTTCCGCGCTATCGCTGACAAAGTCGGCGCTTATCTCTTCGTTGATATGGCTCACGTAGCCGGTCTGGTCGCCGCTGGCGTCTACCCGAACCCGGTGCCTTTCGCTGACGTCGTGACCACCACCACGCACAAGACCCTGCGCGGTCCACGTGGCGGCCTGATCCTGGCTCGCGCCAACGCCGAGATCGAGAAGAAGCTGAACTCTGCCGTATTCCCTGGCGCCCAAGGCGGCCCGCTGGAGCACGTGATCGCCGCTAAAGCGATCTGCTTCAAAGAAGCCCTGCAGCCTGAGTTCAAGACTTACCAGCAACAAGTGGTGAAGAACGCCCAGACCATGGCCAGCGTGTTTATCGAGCGCGGCTTTGACGTGGTGTCCGGCGGTACTGAAAACCACCTGTTCCTGCTGTCGCTGATCAAGCAGGACATCTCCGGTAAAGACGCTGACGCCGCACTGGGCAAAGCCTTCATCACCGTGAACAAAAACTCCGTGCCGAACGACCCACGTTCGCCGTTCGTCACCTCCGGCCTGCGCTTCGGCACCCCGGCTGTGACCACTCGTGGCTTTAAAGAAGCAGAGTGCAAGGAACTGGCCGGCTGGATCTGCGACATCCTGGCTGACCTGAACAACGAAGCCGTGATTGACGCGGTCCGTGAGAAGGTCAAGGCCATCTGCAAAAAACTGCCGGTGTACGGCGCTTGATTGCAGTTGCTTGAATAAAAAGCCCGGCTCTTGAGCCGGGCTTTTTTATGGCCGTTCTCAAATTGAAATACGGTTCAATGTGGGAGCTGGCTTGCCTGCGATAGCGGCCTGTCAGTTGGCACATCATTAGCTGACCCACCGCCATCGCAGGCAAGCCAGCTCCCACATTTTGAATGCATTTCGAGTCAGGGTTGGTAGACCCGGGCAAAGCCCTCGCGAATTTTGGCTTCCGGCAACTCATCAGCAATAAACACAATCACACTTTCGCGCGCCTCACCCTCGGCCCATTCGGTGTCCCAATCGAAACCGTAAAGCTTGAGCACGCCCTGGAACACCATGCGCCGGTCTTCCCCGGCAATATTCAGTACGCCTTTGTAGCGCAGCAGTTGTTTGCCATGGTCCTCCAGCAGTTCGTTCATAAACTCGCTGAGCCGGTCGATATCCAGCGGCTGGTCGGTGCGCAGCACCAGGCTGGAAATACGGTCGATGGACGGCGCGGCACTGACCGGGCGCAGGGTCATGCCCGCGTTGAGATTAAAGCCGCGCACGTCGAGCAGTTCGGCCAGGTCGATTTTGCCGTGGTCGACCACGCGAATCGGCGCACGGCGGTTGATGCGGGTCAAGCGCTGGCTGAGGGCGTCGAAGGATGCCTCATCCACCAGATCACGCTTGCTCACCAGCAGGCGGTCGGCAAAACCGATCTGAGCCTGGGCGATGGTCTGGGTCAGGTGGTGCTCAGCATGGGCCGCGTCCACCAAGGTGATGATGCCGTCGAGGATGTAGCGCTCGCGCAGCTCCTCGTCGATGAAAAAGGTCTGGGCCACAGGCGCAGGGTCGGCCAGGCCGGTGCACTCGATCACCAGCCGGTCGAAGGCGATCTCGCCGCTGTCCAGGCGCTCGAGCAGCAGGTACAGGGCTTTGGTCAGGTCGGTGTGGATAGTGCAGCACACGCAACCGTTGGACAGGGTCATGACTTGCACCGGTTCGGCACCCAACAGTTGGGTGTCGATACCGGCATCACTGAATTCGTTTTCGATCACGGCGATTTTGAGGCCATGCTCGGCTTTGAGCAGGTGGCGCAGCAAGGTGGTTTTGCCGGCGCCGAGGAAGCCGCTGAGGATGGTGACAGGGATGGGAGAGGACAAAAAATTCTCCTTGAAGAAACACAGAAACAAATGTGGGAGCAGACCCATGTGGGAGCTGGCTTGCCTGCGATGCAAGCAACTCGGTCTATCAGGCAGACCGAGGTGATGCTATCGCAGGCAAGCCAGCTCCCACATAAAGCCTTGCTCCCACAGGGAGAAGCGCTAACCCGAATACCGGGTCAGCAGCACTTAGGCCCACCCTTGCCACCGTAACGGGCTTCCTGGCGTTCGCGGAAGAACGCCTTGTAGTCCATCACCGGTTTGTCCGGGTGCTTGGTTTGCATATGCTCGACGTAGGTGTCGTAGTCGGGCATGCCGACCATCAGGCGCGCGGCCTGACCGAGGTATTTACCGAGGCGACTGATGTCATTGAACATGGTTGCAATCCTCGTTTACGCGTCCGGTACAGCCTGGAACGGGGCTTCTTTGTCCGTGCGCTCTTTGTTGCCCCAGGCGGCAACGCCGACCTTGAGCGCATAGAACAGGATGCTGAAGACCACGAACAGGAACAGCGCCGTCAGCGTTGCGTTGGTGTAAGCGTTCCAGATCACGTGCTGCATCTGGTCGATGTTCTTGGCCGGTGCGAGGATCTGGCCGTTGGCCAGGGCATCGCTGTACTTCTTGGCCAGCGACAGGAAGCCAATCGCCGGGTTAGCGTCGAACAGCTTGATGAAGCCTGCGGTGGTGGTGCAGATCAGCAGCCAGACTGCCGGCAGCATGGTCACCCAAATGTAGCGCTGGCGCTTCATTTTGATCAGCACAACGGTGGCGAGCATCAGCGCGATACCGGCGAGCATCTGGTTGGAGATACCGAACAGCGGCCACAAGGTATTGATGCCGCCCAGCGGGTCGATCACGCCTTGGTACAGCAGGTAACCCCACATCGCCACGCAACCTGCCGTAGCAATCAAGTTAGCGGTCCAGGACTCGGTACGCTTGAGCGACGGTACGAAGGAGCCGAGCAAATCCTGGAGCATGAAGCGCCCCGCACGGGTGCCGGCGTCGACTGCGGTCAGGATGAACAATGCTTCGAACAGGATCGCAAAGTGGTACCAGAACGCCATGGTGTTTTCACCCGGCAGCACACTGTGCAGGATCTGCGCGATACCCACCGCCAGGGTCGGCGCACCGCCGGCACGCGCCAGGATGGTGGTTTCGCCGATGTCATGGGCCACGGCCGTCAAGGCTTCCGGGGTAATTGCAAAGCCCCAGCTGCTGACGGTTTGCGCCACAGTCACCACATCACCACCGACCACCGCAGCCGGGCTGTTCATGGCGAAATACACGCCGGGCTCGATCACCGAGGCGGCGACCATGGCCATGATGGCCACGAACGACTCCATCAGCATCGCGCCGTAACCGATGTAGCGCGAGTTGACTTCGTTATCCAGCAGCTTGGGCGTGGTGCCCGAGGAAATCAGCGCGTGGAAACCCGAGACCGCGCCACAGGCAATGGTAATGAACAGGAACGGGAACAGGCCGCCCTTCCACACCGGGCCAGTGCCGTCGATGAATTGGGTGAGGGCCGGCATTTTCAGCTCTGGCATGGTGACCAGAATGCCGATCGCCAGGGCGATGATGGTGCCGATTTTGAGGAAGGTGGAGAGGTAGTCACGCGGTGCCAAAATCAGCCACACCGGCAATACCGCCGCCACGAAACCGTAGCCGATCAGCATCCAGGTGATCTGGATACCGGTGAACGAGAAAGCCTTGGCCCACACCGGGTCAGCGGCAATCTGCCCGCCCAGCCAGATCGAACCCAGCAGCAACAGCACGCCGATGACCGAAATTTCGCCAATGCGGCCCGGACGGATGTAGCGCATGTACACGCCCATGAACATCGCGATCGGGATGGTCGCCATCACCGTGAAGATGCCCCACGGGCTCTCGGCCAGGGCCTTGACCACGATCAGCGCCAGCACCGCGAGGATGATGATCATGATCAGGAAGCAGCCGAACAGCGCGATGGTCCCCGGAATGCGGCCCATCTCTTCGCGAACCATGTCCCCCAGGGAACGGCCGTTGCGACGAGTGGACAGGAACAGCACCATGAAGTCCTGCACCGCACCGGCCAGCACCACACCGGCAATCAGCCAAAGCGTGCCGGGCAGGTAGCCCATTTGCGCCGCCAATACTGGGCCGACCAGCGGACCTGCGCCGGCAATCGCCGCAAAGTGGTGCCCAAAGAGGATGTGTTTGTTGGTCGGCACATAGTCCAGGCCGTCATTGTTGAGCACTGCGGGGGTGGCCCGCCGTGGATCGAGCTGCATCACATTGTTAGCGATGAACAGACTGTAGTAACGGTACGCAACCAGGTAGATGGCGACAGCAGCAACCACAATCCACAAGGCGTTGATCGCCTCGCCGCGGCGCAAGGCCACTACGCCCAGGGCGCACGCTCCTACGATTGCCAGCACCAGCCAGGGTAGGTGGCGTAGCAGGCTATTATTATTTTTCATTTTTATATTCCAGCCAGGGTGGACAGAAAGACAGCCAGCCCGAGTTTAGCGCTGTTGGCCTTAAAGGCCACCCCCCTACGTTGGTCTAGAGCCTTGCAACCGTAAAAAAAGCAGAAATAAAGGCCCGATGATGGCGCAGGGCTACAATCCCCTTATCTCCAGAGGGTTTGACCATGAGCGAGCAACCGTCAGATCGGCGCCGTTTTCGGCGTATTGCCTTTGATGCCCGAACGACCATTGCGCAAGACCGCTGGAATTGGCCGGTGCAATTGGTGGACCTCTCGCTCAAAGGTTTGTTGGTGCAGCGCCCTGATGACTGGCAGGGCAATCGCGCTCAGCCGTTTGATGTGGATATCCGTCTGGATCCGCAGGCGCATATAAAGATGCAGGTCAGACTGGCCCACGATGATCATGGGCAGTTGGGGTTTGTGTGTGAGCACATAGACCTGGAGTCGATCGGCCATTTGCGGCGGTTGATTGAGCTGAATGTGGGCGATCATGAAGAACTGGAGCGTGAGCTGGGCGCCTTGTTAGAGATTTGAAAACCCTCTAAACCGCAGAGGCTACGGGTGTCTGAATAGATCCACTCACCCGCCAGCCTCCGCTACATCCTCATCAATAAAAGTCATACCTTTAGATCAAATCATCATAACAACCCCGCCTGCACGACCACCTGGAAACATATAAACCCTTCACAAAAACGACATACGTCATTTTAATTAAAACTGTAACAACTCAATCCACATTGAATTCGGTGGGAAAAATAAGCAACGCCGCTCCTTTCTTTAAAAAGCAACACTTCCAATAATGAAATTATTTTCATGATCGATCATTAAGACGATACGGTTCGCGCGCTTGATAAAAACACAGTTAATAAACTACATTTCACCTGCCCTTCCAGCCCGGCCCTCTAACAGGATGTTAAAGCATGCTTATTGCCAAAGCCGAAATCTTCTTGACCGAAATCCCCTATAAAAACCCCTACCAAACCGCTACCAACATAACCCCGAAGGGGCGGCATATAGTATTAAAGTTAACCACCGATACTGGCTTGGTAGGTTGGGGAGAGTCCGGAACTATCTCAAGACGCTATCCTGCTCAAGGTGATACTCCCGAAACCATGTTGGCCGTCCTTGAAAGTTATCTATGCCCGGCAATCATTGGAAAAGACCCTTGCGCATTCGAAGTTATCATGAGCCAACTCGACACGCTGATCAAAGGGCATCTATTTGCCAAGTGTGCGATTGATCATGCTCTGTTAGACCTCGCGGGCAAAGTGCTTAACATTCCAGTCTGCAACTTGTTGGGCGGTGCATACAACCTCAGCTATACCGTCAGTCGAAGTTTGCCATTTGCCTCCGCCATAGCGCAAGTAAAGCGTAATGTAGCGACGGGCGCTGCGGTATCACTGAGACATGTCTACTGATTAAAAATCTTCATTTCAATTCAATATTGTGCAGCGGCAAAAGCCAAAAGGTATTAAAACTCAGTAGTCTTGTTTCAAAAGCGATGGGCGACACCTTTGATCGCCGTCGTCCGATCATTGGTGAATATAGCTTTGTGCACACCGCAAAACTGCACCTAACCGCTAATAGTAGGGACCGCAATTGCTACCATTGGGTAGACCCCCTCTACTTGAACGAATAACAATTAATGCACGTCATCAGGGATGCAGGTCTTTCAATATGATTGAGCATGAGTGGCTGATAGGCGCAGGGTTGGTCGTACTGGGTGTTATGACGGGTTTTATCGGCACCAATACCGGCGGCAGTGTATTTCTAACAGTGCCGGTGATGATCTGGCTCGGAATATCCCCACAGGCGTCGATAGCGACAGCCCGCCTGGCATCGGTAGGGACGATGTTTGCCGGATTAAGACACTTTCATAACAATGGAAAAGTGGATTACAGGTTAGCGGCCCCCGCAGCCGCACTTGGGTTGGCTGGCGCCTTGGTCGGTGCAAGTCTGCTCGTGCAAATAGATCCGGCGCTGCTGCATAAAATCATTGGCGGTCTGACACTGCTACTGGTGGGGCTTTCACTCATCAGGAAGCCTCACTCGCCGAAGACGGCCCCTTCTTCGCTCAGGCGCTTTTGCGGGTATATCCTGTTTATTCCCGTCGGCATGATCGGCGGCCTGTTCGGCGGGCAGGCCAAGCTATCAACTTATTTGTATATTATATTTTTTAAAAAAACGATCAGTGAGTCAATTGGCACACGTAAGGTGGGTGGCCTCATCCTCTCAGTCGGCTCGTTAATAATATTCGGTGTCAGCGGAATTATTAATTGGCAGTACGGGTGTTGCCTGATCATAGGCACGCTATTTGGCGCCAATGCGGGCGCCAAGTTTGCTCTTCAGAAAGGCGATAAGTGGATGGAAAGCGCTTTCAACGTAGTCGTGATTGCCTTGGCGTTGAAAATGATCTTCTGGTAGTGACGCTCTCACGGAAAAGCGACACTCAGGGAAACGCGGCACTCGGGGGGAATTCGCTTTCCGTGTCCCAATAACCCGCCTTCTGACGCGACACGGCCTGCCATTGCCCATCGATAAAACGATAGGTCGTGTAGCGGGTTGCGAAATCATCGTCGCCGTCACCGTCCATAAAGGACGAGACCTGCAGTAACTCATCCGTACCGCCGGCGGCTGGCGTGGCGATCTGCCAGGCGGCTTTGCCGGTCTGGGCCAGGGTCAGCGGCTCGACCTTGCCGGCCGCGCCCTTATAGCGCATTGGTTTGAGTTGCTGTTTGGCCGGCATCAGCAACTGAGTCGCCGGGCCGCTGTAACTGCCCATCGGCGCCGTCTGGTCGACGCTCAAAAAGTACACCGTGTCCGGCAGGCCTTTAAGCGGGGCCTTCTTGACCTTGGCCAAGGGGTAGCCAAGATCGTCGTGCGCCAGTACAGCGCCGGACGCCGACAGCAAACGTACCTGGGCGTTGAGCAACGGGTTTTCCACCAGATCGCCGGGCTCGTCAAATGAGTCCTCATCCAGGCCATTGCCCCAGCTGTCTTTGTGCAACTGCGCGCTGATGCGCTGGTCTTCCAGCACCTGCAGCACGCTGCCGTCTGCTGTCGCCAGTTCCTGGGCCAGGCGGTAACCGGCCGGCAGTGGGGCCGACTCAGCCAAGGCAATGCCCGACAACCCGAGCAAGGCCACGAACAGGGCACATACCCCCCAACGATTGGTCTGTTGCATTGCGTTCATCCCTGATTGCTTCACGGTTATTCGAACAGTGCATCCAGCGCCTGTTCCAGGCGCGTGACGCCAATAATCTTGATTCCCGGCGGCGATTCCTTCGGCATATTGCCTTTGGGCACGATCGCGCGTTTGAAACCGTGCTTGGCCGCTTCTTTCAGGCGCTCCTGGCCACTCGGCACCGGGCGTACCTCGCCCGACAGGCCGACTTCGCCGAATACCAGCAAGTCATGGGGCAGCGGGCGATTGCGCAGGCTCGACATCACCGCCGCCATCAACGCCAGGTCGGAGGCGGTTTCCAGCACCTTGACCCCGCCGACCACGTTGAGGAATACGTCCTGGTCATGGGTGGGAATACCGCCGTGACGGTGCAGCACAGCGAGCAACATCGCCAGGCGGTTCTGATCCAGGCCGAGGGTGACCCGGCGCGGGTTGGCCAAGTGGCTGTCATCCACCAGCGCCTGCACTTCCACCAACATTGGCCGGGTACCTTCCCACGTCGCCATCACCACACTGCCAGGCACTTCTTCCTGGGCGCGGGTGAGAAAAATCGCCGAGGGGTTGGAGACTTCTTTCAACCCCCGGTCGGTCATGGCGAACACGCCCAATTCGTTGACCGCGCCGAAACGGTTCTTCACCGCCCGCAGCAAACGCAAACGGCCATCGGATTCGCCTTCGAAATACAGTACGGTGTCGACCATATGCTCAAGCACTCGCGGCCCGGCCAAGGCGCCCTCTTTGGTCACGTGGCCCACCAGAAAAATCGCCGTACCGCTCTGCTTGGCATACCGCACCAGCAGCGCCGCACTTTCGCGCACCTGGGACACGCCGCCGGGTGCCGATTGCAGCTGCTCGGTGAAAATCGTCTGGATCGAGTCGATCACCATGACCTTGGGTTTTTCGATACGGGCCGTGGCGATGATGCTTTCGATGCAGGTTTCGGTCATGACCCGCAGTTGATCCTGGGGCAAGCCCAGGCGACGGGCGCGCATGGCCACTTGCTGCTGGGACTCCTCACCCGTGACGTACAGCGCCGGCATGCGGCTGGCAATGCTGCACAGGGTTTGCAGCAGGATGGTCGATTTGCCGATGCCGGGGTCGCCGCCGATCAGCACCACCGAACCGTCCACCAGCCCGCCGCCGAGCACGCGGTCCAGCTCGCCGGACGCCGTGGAGAAACGTGGGATTTCCTCGACGCTGACTTCAGCCAACGTCTTGATCTGCGCCTGTTGCCCGGTCCAGCCGGCGCGGCCGGTGGGGGCTGCGGCGCCGCCGCTTTCGATCATGGTTTCCGTCAGGGTGTTCCACGCGCCGCACTCGGTGCACTGGCCGGCCCACTTGGGAAAGGTCGCGCCGCACTCGGTGCAGCCGTACATGCGCTTGGCCTTTGCCATTTGAGAACCTCCAACCGAAAAACCGCGATGATAGCTCAGCGCGGCGCCGGGGTCCGGATTTCACCACTGGCCAAACGTGAAGCGCTGTTGCCGATCGGGTCTTCGGCGTTTAGGTCGGCGCCTTTGGCCTTTAACTCATCCAGCAATTCAACGCGCTTGAACAGCCCGGCGTACATGGCGGCGGTCTGCCCGGCGCCGTTGCGCTGGTCGGGGTTGCAGTCGGTGGCGAGCAGGCGCTGGGCGATTTTCAACTCGCCTTTGAAGATCGCGCCCATTAATGCGGTGTTACCGCGCTTGTCCTGCACACAGGCGTCGGCGCCGGCGTTGAGCAGGCGTTCCACGAATGGAGCCTGGCCGTGGTAGGCGGCAAGGATCAGCGCGGTGTAACCCTTGTCGTCCTGGGTGTTGAGGCTGTAGCCAGATTCTATGAAGGTGTTGAGCATCTCGATATCGCCACGACGGGCAGCATCGAAATAGTAGTCCTGCAACTGAGCCTTGAGCGCGACCGGGTCGGGTGACTCGGCATGGGCGACAAAGGCCAGCATGGCCATCAGTAAACCGATAGAAATTCGCATGAGTTTTCTCCAGCTCGGGGTCGACGCCTATCAGCGGGCGCCGACCGTAACCAACGTCAGTCAGTCAGTTTTTCTGCCAGCGCCTTGACGCGCGCCAGGTCGCCTTTGGCAACCTTGGTCACGCCAGTGCCGTACTCAGGGTCAGCCTTATAGAGGAACGACAGGATGATGTGCTTGCTCTCGTCATCGGTGGTGGCCAGGGAGCCGCCGAAGTTTTCGATCAAGTCCTGACGCTCTTTCTGGCTATAGGAGCGGTACAAGTCACCGGCCTGCTTGAAGTTCTGCTCGCGCTGGATCTTCGCCTGCTGGGTGCTGCCCGACAGCGCCGACTGGCTGTAACGCGCGGCTTGTGGTTCGTCACGTGGCAGCAGGCGGCTTGGTTGGTAGTTCACGCCCGTGGTGGTCTTGCCGGCGTTCATTGCGCCATCCTGGTTACCGTTGTTGACGGTGACACGCGGTGCGTTGATCGGCAGTTGCAGGGCGTTCGGCCC
Source organism: Pseudomonas sp. B19125 (assembly GCF_044218855.1). NCBI lineage: Bacteria > Pseudomonadati > Pseudomonadota > Gammaproteobacteria > Pseudomonadales > Pseudomonadaceae > Pseudomonas > Pseudomonas sp. B19125. The sequence continues at coordinate 1,332,084 of NZ_CP162589.1, read as the reverse complement.
CAGGCGGTACATCTGCGTGTCGGCGTAGGAGAACACTCGACCTTGCAGCAGGCGGTCTTCCGACGGCTCGATGCCCGGCACCAGGTTGGCCGGGGCCATGGCCACTTGCTCGGTTTCCTGGAAGACGTTGGCCGGGTTGCGGTTCAACACCATTTGCCCGACTTTGCGTTCCGGTACATTCGGCCAGATTTTGGTGGCGTCCAGCGGGTCGAAATCAAACTTGGCCAAATCCTCAGGTTTGAGCACTTGCACGTAAAGGTCCCACTTGGGGAAATCGCCCTTGTTGATGTGAGTGACCAAGTCGTTAGTCATATGACTGTAGTCACGCCCCTGCACGTCGGTAACTTGCTTGGGGTCAAGGTTCTTGATGCCCTGCAGGCTCTTCCAGTGGAACTTGACGTAATGCACTTCGCCCTTGGCGTTGATCAACTTGTAGGCATGTACGCCGTTGCCGTCCATTTCGCGATAACTGGCTGGCGTGCCGGAGTCGGAATACAACTCGGTGAGCGTGCGGGTGGACTCTGGAACATGGGAGAAGAAGTCAAAACGACGCGAGTCGTCGTCAAGGTTAGTACGCGGGTCCGGTTTGAACGCATGGACCATGTCCGGAAACTTGATGGCGTCGCGGATAAAGAACGTCGGGAAGTTATTGCCCACCAGGTCCCAGTTACCTTCGCTGGTGTAGAACTTGGTGGCGAAACCGCGTGGGTCACGCAGGGTTTCCGGGGAATGGTTGCCGTGCACCACGGCAGAGAAACGCACGAATACAGGGGTGGCTTCACCGGCTGCGAAGACTTTGGCTTTGGTCAGGTCGCTGAGGTTATCGGTGACGGTAAAGGTGCCATGGGCGCCGGTGCCACGGGCGTGAACCACGCGCTCCGGGATGCGTTCACGGTCAAAGCGCTGCAGTTTTTGAATGAGCTGCACGTCCTGCAGCAGCACCGGGCCATTGGCCCCGGCGGTTTGTGAATTCTGATTGTCCCCCACGGCGGCGCCGTTATCGCGGGTCAGGTTGGCGGCTTGTACGGAAAGGGACAGCAGACTGGCAGTGACCAATCCCAGCGCATATCGCGCGGAAACAGGCCTGCGGCTCATTGACGTGTTCATCGGGGTTTCCTCTGGCTTTTTTAGTGCACATTCAGTTGTGCTTGCCAGAGGCTAGTGACCTGCGAGTCAGAAGATAAATAGAAAAACACCACCGGGCTGATTAAGAAAAAAGTGTGGCAAGCCCCTGAAGTAGCGCGTATTTCGCGCGCGATTGGTGGCACTTTGCAAACTATTTACGATTTAATGGGTCGATAAAAATTGACAGTGTTAACGGTTGTGTCGAGCAAGCGGGCTACGACTGACTTACACTGACCTCCACCCTCCTCAACTGTAACAAGGAATAACCTATGGGCGTGATCAGTGAGTTCAAGGCCTTCGCGGTCAAAGGTAATGTGGTCGATATGGCCGTCGGTATCATCATCGGCGCCGCCTTCGGTAAAATCGTTTCCTCGTTTGTAGGCGACGTGGTGATGCCACCTATTGGTCTGTTGATCGGTGGTGTGGACTTCGCTGACCTGGCGATAACCCTCAAGGCCGCGCAGGGTGATGTGCCCGCTGTGGTCCTGGCCTATGGCAAGTTCATCCAGAGCATCATCGACTTCGTGATCGTCGCCTTCGCCATCTTTATGGGCGTGAAAGCCATCAACCGCCTGAAGCGCGAAGAAGCTGTGGCCCCAAGCCTGCCGCCGACGCCGACCAAGGAAGAGCTGCTGCTGGGTGAGATTCGTGATCTGCTCAAAGCACAAAACGACAAACCGCTTTAACCCGCGTTTGCCTGGAAAAGGCGCCTGTTTCAGGCGCCTTTTTTATTACCAGTAATTTTCCACCGCCACTTGCCCTGGGCGCCGGCTCAGGCTCAGTTGCAGGTCGCGCTGCTTGAGCAATTGGCGCGTGTCATCGACCATCTGCGGGTTGCCGCAGATCAGCACGCGGGAGTGCTCCGGGGTCAGTTCTACACCGGCAGTGCGCTCCAACTCGCCATTCTCGATCAGCGTGGTGATGCGCCCGTTCAGTGCCCCAGGGTGCTGCTCACGGGTGACGATGGGAATGTAGGTGAGTTTATGCGCGTACTCGGCCAGGTACTCACGCTCGCCGAGCGTGTTAATCAGCGACTGATACGCCAGTTCCTTGGCCTCTCGGGCGCTGTACACCAGTACGATGCGCTCGAATTTTTCCCAGACCTCGAAGTCCTGCAGGATCGACAGAAACGGTGCCACCCCCGTGCCGGTGCCCAGCAGCCACAGATCACGCCCGTCCACAAAACGATTCAAGGTCAGATAGCCTGTGGCCTGACGCTCAACCATCAAGGTATCGCCCACCTGCAGACGGCTTAATTCACTGGTGAACTCGCCCCCCGGAACGACGATAGAGAAGAAGTCCAAGTGTTCATCAAATGGCGAGGACACAATGGAATAGGCGCGCCACACCGTGCTGCCGTCCGCCTTGGTCACGCCCAAGCGCACAAACTGGCCGGCGGTAAACCGAAAGCCCGGGTCACGGCTGGTGCGCAGGGTAAACAGGCTGGGCGTCAGCGATTGCACTTCGAGCAGGGTCTGGCGGGTAAATTTCTCAGCGCTGGCCGTCATGGGGGGCTCCGTTGAACAGGTGCCCTAGTGTCTCTCAAAGTCGCGCAGGGAAACACCAGTGGTTTGTACTGGCATTGCCAGTGCGAGCAACAGCTATGCTGTTACAGCGCAAGCGCTCGGATCGGAGCTATCCAGTCCCAACTAATTATTTAGCTATTTCTCCCCTTCTAACAGGCCATTAGATGTCGCAGTGCAACTAAACAAATGCCAATTTAATATCACCACCAACCCATTGAACTTATAGGAATAACCCGAACATAAAGCACTATATGTACAAACGATCACTCATTGTATAAGTAATAAACAAACAAAATACGGGCATTCAGTAAAATTTTTTCACATTACGATGTGTAGGCTTTGTCCTACACTGATTTCCGTACCTCGCTGGGATCCGGGACGTGCCCAGGCAACAACACCCATGGAGAGTTACAAATGGTCAACTGGCGCAATACACGACTCCCCAAACTGGAAGGTGAGAACAAGATCACCACTATTTATGAGATGGTCGTCAATCACACCTATGAGCTAGGATTCGAATACTGCTCATTTACGATGAGTTCGCAACAACAAGCTACCCAAACTAAACCGATTCACTTTAATAACTACCCCAATGAATGGAATGCCGTTTACAAACAAGCGCATTTTTTTGACATCGATCCGGTAGTCGCCCACTGCAAACGTAGCGTGCTGCCTATCGTGTGGGATGAAAAAACCTTCAGCGCCGCACCCCACCTCTGGTCGTTGGCCCAGTCGTTTGGTGTGCATTTTGGATGGACCCAAGCCGTGCACGATTTCCAGGGTGTGTTCAGCATGCTGACCCTGGGCAGAAGCAACGGCGAAGTCAGCCCACAGGAGCTTTACGAGAAAGCCGGCCAGGTGCTCTGGCTTTGTCATGTGATGCATGCCGCGGTGGCACAAAATTATGCCGAAAAGCCGAGCGTCACAGCGCCTTGCAAATTGACCCCACGAGAAACGGAAATCCTCAGGTGGTCGGCCCTGGGCAAGACGGCTTCGGACATTGCCACGATCCTGTGCCTGTCGGAGCGCACCGTGGGCTTTCATATCAGCAGTTGCTTGAGAAAACTGGGGGTCAATAACAAGATTGCCGCCGTACTGTGTGCTTCCAAAGCAGGGTTGTTTTAACCGCTGAAGAAACACCGCATGTAATCCCATCGAAAAAAAAGTAACATTTACGGCCAATTCTGAGTGTTGATACGGCGCATTGATGCCGCTTCGTTGTTCACTCAGATGGTTGCGCCGGTTGCCCATGCCCGCTGCCGCCCCATCGATGACCCAGAGCTTCCCCGCCATGCCCCTGCTTGACAGCCCCTTCGCCCAGCTCGACCTGATTCGCCAGCCTGAGCAACACAATGACCCGTTGCAGGCCTTTGATGCTGCCGATGAGTACCTGCTCAGCTACCTGGCCGAGCAGCAGCCCGGCGCCGCTACCTGCGTGCTGGTGCTCAACGACAGCTTCGGCGCCTTGGCGGCCAGCCTCGAAGGCCGGGTGCACGTGACGTCCAGCGGTGACTCGTTTCTGGCAGCCCAGGGTCTGGAGAAAAACCTGGTGCGCAATGGCAAAGCTTTTGATGCCGTAGCATTCGTCCCCGCCAGCCAGGTCCCGACCGGGCCGTTCGACCGCGTGCTGATCCGCGTGCCAAAGACCCTGGCCCTTTTGGAGGAGCAGTTGATCCGCCTGCAAGGGCAACTGGCGCCAGGCGCCCAGGTGATTGCCGGCGCGATGGTCAAGCACCTGCCACGGGCGGCGGGCGAGTTGCTGGAGCGCTATATCGGCCCGATGCACGCGTCCCTTGCCCTGAAAAAAGCCCGTTTGCTGATCGCCACGGTGGACGCCCGCCCGGCCGCCGTCTCGCCCTACCCTACCCGCTACACCCTGGACGCACCGGCCATCGAGCTGTTGAACCACGCCAACGTGTTCTGCCGCGAAGGCCTGGACATCGGCACCCGTGCCTTCCTCCCGCACCTGCCAAACAATCTCGGCAGCGCCCGCGTGGCGGACCTGGGCTGCGGAAACGGCGTGTTGGCGATCGCCAGTGCCCTGCAAAACCCCGACGCGCAGTACACCCTGGTGGATGAGTCCTACATGGCCGTGCAGTCGGCGGTCGAAAACTGGCAGGCTGCCTTCGGTACGCGCGATGTAAGCGTACGCGCCGCCGATGGCCTCGCCGGCCAGGAAGCCCAGTCACTGGACGTGGTGCTGTGTAACCCGCCGTTCCACCAGCAGCAGGTGGTCGGCGACTTACTGGCCTGGCGCATGTTCCAGCAGGCGCGCGAAGCCCTGGTAGTGGGCGGTGCCCTTTATATCGTCGGCAACCGCCACCTGGGTTATCACAGCAAATTGGCGCGTTTGTTCCGTGGCGTTGAACAAGTAGCCGCCACGCCGAAGTTCGTCATTCTCAAAGCCCGCAAATAAAAAAGCCCTCGTAGCGAGGGCTGGAAAACCGGGCCGCAAAGCCCGGATCGGGATATCAGTGAGTGGTCAGGCCGGCGGCATTCATGAACATGCGCATCAGGCTGGCCACGACGAACAGGGCCAGCACGCTGCCGGTCCAGATCATCGCCAGCCACCCCAGGCGCCGCCATAACGGCTGTTTCTCGGCCTGTTCAATCTCGTGTAACGAAGGTTTGCCGGACATACAACGACCCTCCTAGTGGTAGCCGTCTTCGTGGGTGACCTTGCCGCGGAACACGTAGTAGCTCCAGAAGGTGTAGCCCAGGATAAACGGGATGATGAACAACGTGCCCACCAGCATGAAGCCCTGGCTCTGCGGTGGAGCAGCGGCGTCCCAGATCGACACGGAAGGCGGAATGATGTTCGGCCACAGGCTGATGCCCAAGCCGCTGTAGCCGAGGAAGATCAGCACCAGCGTCAGCAGGAACGGCGTGTAGTGGGCATTACGCGCCACGGCGCGGATCAACCCGTACATGGTCACCAGCACCAGAATCGGCACCGGCAGGAACCAGAACAGGTTCGGCAGGGTGAACCAGCGTGAAGCGATTTCCGGATGCGCCAGCGGCGTCCACACACTGACGATACCGATCACTGCCAGCACCACAAACGCCAATGGCCGCGCCAGGTTGTGCATCTGCTCCTGCAACTTGCCTTCGGTTTTCATGATCAGCCAGGTGCAGCCGAGCAAGGCATAGGCGACCACCAATGCAACGCCACAGAACAGGGTGAATGGCGTAAGCCAATCCAGCGAGCCGCCGGCAAACTGGCGATTCACCACCGGAATGCCATCGATAAACGCCCCCAGTGCCACCCCCTGGAAGAACGTCGCGGCGATGGAGCCACCGATAAACGCCTTGTCCCAGAGGTGACGCTTGTCGTCCTTGGCCTTGAAGCGGAACTCGAAGGCCACGCCCCGGAAGATCAGCCCGATCAGCATCAGGATCAGTGGCAGGTACAACGCCGACAACACCACCGAATAGGCCAGCGGGAACGCGCCGAACAGCGCCGCGCCGCCGAGTACCAGCCAGGTTTCGTTGCCGTCCCATACCGGCGCGACGGTGTTCATCATCACATCGCGGTCGACTTTGCCGGGGATAAACGGAAAGAGGATGCCGATGCCCAGGTCGAAACCGTCCATCACCACGTACATCATGATGCCGAAGATGATGATCACGGCCCAGATCAGCGGAAGATCAATACCCATCTCAATTCCCCTTGTGCTGGATGTGGGTGTGGTCGTCGTCGCTGCCATCATCGGCGGCGGACAACGGACGGGCCGGTGTACGTTTCTGGCCAGGGCCACCATGGGTTGGCTCGCTGCCCTCGTGGGTCTGCGGGCCTTTGCGCACCAGGCGCATCATGTAGCCCAACCCGGCGCCGAACAGCGCGAAGTACACCACCACAAACAGCACCAGCGTGATGGTCATCTGCGCCAGGCTATGCCCGGAGGAAGCATCCGCCGTGCGCATCAACCCGTAGACCACCCACGGCTGTCGGCCGATTTCGGTGGTAAACCAACCGGCAAGAATCGCGATCAGGCCGGACGGGCCCATCCACAACGCCAGGTACAGGAACGGCTTGGACGTGTACATCTTGTCGCCCCGGCGCAGCCACAGGCTGAACAGACCGGTGAAGATCATCAGGAAGCCCAGGCCGACCATGACCCGGAACGACCAGAACACAATGGTCGAATTGGGGCGATCTTCAGGCGGGAACTCCTTGAGCGCCGGCACCTGCTTGTCCAGGGAGTGGGTCAGGATCAGGCTGCCGAGGTACGGAATTTCGACCGCGTATTTGGTTTTCTCGGCCTTCATGTCGGGCCAGCCGAACAGGATCAGCGGCGTCGGCTCATTGCCGATATTTTCCCAGTGGCCTTCAATCGCGGCAATTTTCGCCGGTTGGTGCTTCAAGGTGTTGAGGCCATGGAAGTCACCGATCACCGCCTGGATAGGCGCCACAATCAGGGCCATCCACATCGCCATCGACAGCATGGTGCGGATCGCCGGGTTGTCCTTGCCGCGCAACAAGTGCCAGGCCGCCGAAGAGCCGACGAAGAACGCCGTGGCCACAAAGGCTGCCGTGGCCATGTGCATCAGGCGATAGGGGAACGAGGGGTTGAAGATCACCGCCAGCCAGTCGGTGGGAATCACACGGCCGTCGATGATTTCAAAGCCTTGTGGTGTCTGCATCCAGCTGTTGGAGGCCAGAATCCAGAAGGTCGAGATCAGCGTACCGACGGCCACCATCACCGTGGCAAAGAAGTGCAGCTTGCGCCCCACTTTGTTCCAGCCGAACAGCATCACCCCGAGGAAACCCGCCTCAAGGAAGAAGGCCGTGAGCACTTCGTAGGTCAGAAGCGGTCCGGTGACGGCGCCGGCGAAGTCCGAGAAACGGCTCCAGTTGGTACCAAACTGGTAAGCCATGACCAAGCCCGAAACCACCCCCATGCCGAAGTTGACGGCAAAGATCTTCGACCAGAAATGGTAGAGGTCACGGTAGGTGTCGTTGTGAGTCTTGAGCCACAAGCCTTCCAGCACCGCAAGATAACTGGCCAGGCCGATGGTGATCGCCGGGAACAGGATGTGAAACGAGATGGTGAACGCGAATTGAATTCGGGCGAGATCTAGCGCCTCCAAACCGAACATAAGTCTTCCTCTGTCAGGTAATACCGGCTGCTGGCGGGAGCCTGCACCCACTGCCCCCACGGATATGGAGTGTGGCGAATTTCAATTCGTTTCTTTTTTTACCCATCACGTAGGGATCCTGGCCTTGCGGCCGCCAGATCAATCCCGGGGCCGGTTTTGATCTGGATCAAGCATTGCTCAAAGAGTAGTCCCATTTTCGGACGAAAGCCGTGTGGTTCATTGACGCGTGACAGGTTGTCTCAGCTCAGTTCTTGCAACTATTTGTTACAGCTTGATGCTAATCTGCCTGCACCCTCTGCTCCAGACCTGACTTCCCGATGCCCAGTGAACCCGCATTGCTGTTGCGCCACCACCGCCCTTTCATCGCGTTCTGGCTGGCCCGGATCTTTACCGCCAGCGGTTTCCAGATGCTTACCGTGGCCATCGGCTGGAACCTCTATCAACTGACTGGCAATGTGCTGGACCTGGGCCTGGTAGGCCTGGTGGAGTTCATTCCGCGCGTTCTGTTCATGTTGCACACAGGCCACGTGGCCGATCGCTATGAGCGGCGCAAAGTCGCCGCCATCTGCCAGACCGTGCAGGCATTGATTGCCTTGTCCCTGGCCATCGGCGGCCTGACCGGCAATGTGACCCGCGAGATGATCTTTATCCTCGCGTTCCTGCTCGGCGCCGCACGCTCGTTTGAGATGCCCACCACCCAGGCGCTGCTGCCGAGCATCGTGCCGAGCGCGCTGTTCCCGCGTGCCGTGGCCTCGTCGCAATCGGCGCAGCAACTGGCCACCATCGTCGCGCCAGCGTTGGGCGGCTTGCTCTATGCGTTTGGCAGCGTGTGGGTGTATGGCCCAACCGTGGTGCTGTACCTGATCGCCTGCGGGCTGACCCTCAACCTGCCCGCGCGCCAGACACCGATCAATAAAGCCAAGGCCACGATGGATTCGCTGCTGGCCGGGATCCGCTTTATTCGCAGCCGCCCGGACATTCTCGGCGCCATTTCGCTGGACCTGTTTGCCGTACTGCTGGGCGGCGCCACAGCGTTGCTGCCGGTGTTCGCCAAGGACATCCTGCTGACCGGCGCCTGGGGCCTGGGTCTGTTACGTTCGGCGCCAGCGGTGGGCGCGTTGTTGATGTCGCTGTGGCTGGCGAGGTTCTCGGTAGACCGGCATGTCGGGCGCGTGATGTTTACCGCCGTCGGTGTGTTTGGCGTGGCAACCATTGCGTTCGGCCTGTCGACGTCGTTCTGGTTCTCCCTGGCGGTACTGGTGGTGCTGGGCGCGGCGGACATGATCAGCATGGTGATCCGCGCTTCGTTCGTGCAGTTGGAGACCCCGGATGAAATGCGCGGGCGGGTCAGTGCGGTCAACGGTCTGTTTATTGGCGCATCCAATCAACTGGGCGAATTTGAATCGGGGATTACCGCCCACTGGTTCGGCACCGTGCCCGCCGTGGTCATGGGCGGGATTGGTACGCTGTTGGTGACGGGGGTGTGGATAAAGCTGTTTCCGACCCTGGCCAACCGCGATCGGATGCATGTGCCGGTGGAGGAAGCCAAGCTATAAGCCGGTTGAAAAACAGGCAATGTGGGAGCTGGCTTGCCTGCGATGGCGGTGTCTCAGCCAACATATGATTGGCTGACAGATAGCTATCGCAGGCAAGCCAGCTCCCACATTTTGATCTTCTGTGGTTCGAAGACCGGGTTACAGCACCTTATCCAACGTGACAGGAAACTCCCGCACCCGCTTGCCAGTGGCATGGTAGATCGCATTCGCCACCGCTGCCGCCACCCCGACAATACCGATTTCGCCCACACCCTTGGAGCCCAGGGCGTTGACGATTTCGTCGTGTTCGTCGACAAAAATCACCTCTATGTCGCCGATATCGGCATTCACCGGGATGTGGTACTCGGCCAGGCTGTGGTTCATGTAGCGCCCCAGTTGATGGTCGACCTGGGTTTCTTCATGCAGTGCCATGCCGATGCCCCAGACCACGCCGCCGAGTATCTGGCTGCGGGCCATTTTCGGGTTGACTACCCGCCCGGCGGCAATGGCGCTGACCACTCGACGCACCTTGATCGTGCCCAGGTCTTCATCGACCTGAACTTCGACAAACACTGCCGAATGGGTCGCCGTCGCATAGCCTTCACGCTTTTTGTCCGGTTGGCTGTCAACCTGAACAGCGAGCACTTCTTCGCCACTGTCCTTGACCAGTTGTGCCAAGGACACACTCACATCACCGGTGTGCAACTGGCCGTCTTCAAAGCGCACCGATTCAGCCTCTTTGAACACCGGGTAAGTCTGCCGGGCAACCGCCAGCAGCTTGGCGTTCAGCGCTTCGCAGGCCTGCTGCACGGCAGTGCCGACAGACGACACGGTAAACGAGCCGCCCTGCAACGGCGCCGTGGGTAACGACGAATCGCCGAGCAGAAAACGCACATCGGCCATCGCCACACCGCTGGTTTGCGCGGCAATCTGCGTCATTACCGTATACGTGCCCGTGCCGATATCGGTGGTGGCGCTGCTGACGGTCAATTGGCCTTGGGCATCCAACTGCGCCTTGGCGCTGGCCTTCATCTGCAGGGCCTCCCATACACCACCGGCCATACCCCAACCGATCAACTGGTTGCCATCACGCATGCTGCGCGGCTCGGGGTTGCGCTGGCTCCAGCCGAAGCGCTCGGCACCTTCGCGGTAACACTCGCGCAGGGCTTTGCTCGACCAGGGTTTGTCTTCGTTCTGGTTGCGCTCGGCGTAGTTGATCAGGCGCAGTTGCACAGGGTCCATCCCCAGGGCGCAGGCCAGTTCATCCATCGCACATTCCAGGCCGATCACGCCCAGCGCGGCGCCCGGCGCGCGCATGTCCATCGGCGTGGACACGTCCAGGGGAACCAGTTTGTAGGTCAATTGCACGTTGTCGCAGTGGTAGAGCATGCCGCTCCACTCCACCACATGTTCGCTGAAATCCTCGAAACGCGAGGTCTGGCCAATCGCTGTGTGGCCCAACGCCAACAGGCGGCCATTGGCAGCAGCGCCCAGTTGCAAACGCTGCAGGGTGCGCGGGCGGTAGCCGAACGTGAACATCTGTTGCCGGGTCAGGGTGACGCGCACCGAACGCTTGAGCGCCAGCGCTGCCATCACCGACAGAGGCAGTTGATACTGCGGGCGCAGGCCCGAGCCAAAGGCACCGCCGACGAACGCAGCGAAGATCCTTACCTGGCTTTTATCCAGGCCGAAGACTTTTTGCACATACGCCTGGCAGTTCTGCGGGCCTTGGGTCTTGTCGTGGATATGCAGGGTGCCGTCCGGCTGATACAGCACGGTGCTGGCGTGGGGTTCCATCGGGTTGTGGTGCTCGATGGGCGTGCTGTAGTGCATATCCAGGCTGACAGCGGCAGCAGCCCACTCGGCCTGGAAGTTACCGCGTGGCTTGGGCGGCGTTTGCGGCGATGGGTGCGCCTGTTCCTGCAGGGCCGCGAGGTCAGTGGCAAAAGCCTCGCTCGCGTATTCGATCTCGACCAGCGAGGCAGCGTGTCGCGCCAGCTCAAGGTTGTCGGCGATCACCAGGGCCAGGGGTTGGCCGTTATAAAGCACGCGGTCGTTATACAGCGGGCGAAACGGCGAGCCGTCGGCTGCATCGGCATCGGCGAAAGCCTCATCGTAGCTGGCGAGTTTGGGCCGGTTCAGATGATCAAGCACCCAGACCACGCCCGGCAGCGCCAGGGCTTTGGACGCGTCGATCCTGATTACCCGGCCCTTGGCAATCGTGCTTGAGACGACACTGCCATGCAGCAGGTCGTTGCCTGGAAACTCACCGGCATAACGCGCCTGGCCGGTGACCTTGAGCAGACCGTCAACGCGGTCCAGGGGTTTGCCGACGGCGGTCATGAGCGTTCTCCTGCGACAGCGGCGTCGCTCAGGGCACGGATGATTGCGCGGCGTGCCAGCTTGATTTTGAAGCTGTTGTGTTCCAAGGGTTCAGCGTCTTGCAGCAAGGCGTCAGCGGCCTGGCTGAAGGTTTCGCGGCTGACCGCTTGCCCGATCAGCGCGGCTTCCACCGCGCGATCGCGCCAAGGTTTGTGGGCCACACCGCCAAGGGCCAGGCGCGCATCGACGATGGTGTCGCCCGCAAGCTCCAGCGCGGCGGCAACGGAGACCAGCGCGAAGGCGTAGGACGCACGGTCACGAATCTTCAGGTAGTGGCTATGGCTGGCGAGATGATCAGGCGGCAGTTCGATGGCGGTGATCAGCTCATCGTCGGCCAGCAGATTGTCGCGCTCAGGCGTATCGCCGGGCAATCGATGAAAGTCGGCAAACTCGATCACCCGCGCGCCGCCACGCCCTTCTACATGCACCCGCGCCTGCAGCGCTGCGAGGGCGACGCACATATCCGAGGGATGGGTAGCCACACAATGTTCGCTGGCACCGAGGATCGCATGAATGCGGTTCAACCCGGTGCGCGCCGGGCAGCCGCTGCCGGGTTCACGCTTGTTGCATGGCACGCTGGCATCGTAGAAATAGTAGCAACGGGTACGTTGCAACAAGTTACCGCCGGTACTGGCCATATTGCGCAGTTGCGGCGAGGCGCCCGCCAGAATGGCCTGGGACAGCAATGGGTAGCGTGTCTCGATCAGCGGGTGCCAGGCCAGGTCGGCATTGCTGACCAACGCGCCGATCATCACCCCGCCGTCGGCAGTCGCTTCTACGCCATGCAGCGCCAAGCCAGTAATGTCGATCAGGTGTTCGGGGCGGCTGATGTTTTCTTTCATCAGGTCCAACAGGTTGGTGCCGCCGGCGATAAACCGCGACGTCGCGCTGCTCAGGTGCACGGCTTCCTGCACATCGGCCAGCTTGCTGTACTGGAAGGGGTTCATTGGTCACCTCCCAGCACAACGTCTTCAATGGCATCGCGAATATTGCTGTAGGCCCCGCAGCGGCACAGGTTGCCGCTCATCAGTTCCTGAATTTGCGCGGTGTTGTGGGCGCGGCCTTCATTGGCCAGGCCGACGGCGGAGCAAATCTGCCCCGGCGTGCAGTAGCCGCACTGGAACGCGTCACGCTGGATAAAAGCCTGCTGCATCGGGTGCAACTGGTCGCCGTCGGCCAGGCCTTCGATGGTGGTCACCTCGGCACCGTCGCACATCACCGCCAGGGTCAGGCAGGCGTTGATGCGTTTGCCATCGCGCAACACCGTGCAGGCGCCGCACTGGCCGTGGTCGCAGCCTTTTTTGCTACCCACCAGATCCAGCTGTTCGCGCAGCAGGTCCAGCAAGGTGGTCCAGGGCAACACCTGCAGCTGGCGGTCTTGGCCATTCAGGGTCAGGCGTATCGGGTGGCTGACGAACGGTTTGGTCGTCGCGCCATTGGGGGTCGCGCTCATAAACACCTCACGGGTTGGTGCACATCCGCGGCGTTCAGGAAAGTCGCCGTCTAAGGGCTACGACTTCCCGAGGTAGTGAGCGTTCAAGGGGATTGATCAGAGGATGTTGAACAAGAGCTTCAACGTATTTTGCGGGCCATTGATCGAGATATTGCTGAATTCAAACCAGCCTTGGGCCTGGACATTCAAGTCAAATACATAGATGTAGCCCATCACAGTGCCTGCGCCGTTACAGACTTCGCTGATGTTGCCCACCTGACAGACCGGCGTGCGTTGCCCATTCAATTCGGCGCCATTGAAGCGCCCCATCGGGCTTTTGCCCAGGCCGACCTCCATCACCGAGACCTTGGTCGGCCCACGATGAGTACACATCTGGGTGGTCGTCACATCTGTGGGGATGGTTTCCGTGCAACGCGCCGACTCGACCTTGAACACCCGCACCTCGCTCAACGGCGGTGCAGCCGCGCCCCACACCGGTGCCACAAGCCCCAGGCCGATTGCGGCGAACAGAGCTAGACTGCTGGCGTTGGCTTTTTTCATGCTGAGAACGACCCTGTATTTAACGTCGGCGCAGTATGCCTCAAGGCCAGATTCGAGAATACGCAGCCTATCCGCCACATCGCGTCGGCTGCTGGTATCATGCGCCGCTTTTTCCGATCCTCTCTGAAACCACAGGCGCTTGGCGCAGTTTGTGCTTTGACTTAGAGGTCAACAAATAACGACGCAAAATAGCGTCACAGGGAGCCGGCATGCTGGAAAAGCTGTTTCAACTCAAAGCACACAACACCAACGTGCGCACCGAGATTCTCGCGGGTATCACGACCTTTCTGGCCATGGCCTACATTCTGTTCGTGAACCCGAGCATCCTCGGCGAGACCGGCATGGACAAGGGCGCGGTGTTTGTCGCCACCTGCCTGGCCGCCGCCATCGGTTCGACCGTGATGGGCCTGATCGCCAACTACCCGATCGCGCTGGCACCGGGCATGGGCCTCAACGCCTTCTTCACCTACACCGTGGTCCTGCACATGGGCCACACCTGGCAAGTCGCGTTGGGCGCGGTATTCATTTCGGCGGTGTTGTTCTTCCTGCTGTCGATCTTCCGCATCCGTGAGTGGATCATCAACAGCATCCCGCTGCCGCTGCGCTCGGCGATTGCCGCCGGTATCGGCCTGTTCCTGGCACTGATCGCCCTGCACAACGCCGGCATCGTGGTCAGCAACCCGGCCACCATGGTCGGCCTGGGCGACCTGAAACAACCGGCGCCGATCCTCGCTACCTTGGGTTTCGCGCTGATCGTGGCGCTGGAAGCCCTGGCGGTGCGCGGTGCGGTGCTGATCGGCATCCTGGCGGTGACCATCGTGTCTATCGCGATGGGGTTCACCCCGTTCGGCGGCGTAACCTCGATGCCACCGTCCCTGGCCCCGACCTTCCTGCAACTGGATATCAAAGGTGCGCTGGATATCGGCCTGGTCAGCGTGATCTTCGCCTTCTTGTTCGTTGACCTGTTCGACAACTCTGGCACCCTGATCGGCGTGGCCAAGCGCGCCGGCCTGATGGGCAAAGACGGCCACATGCCGAAAATGGGCCGTGCACTGATCGCCGACAGTACCGCCGCCATGGCCGGTTCGCTGCTGGGTACGTCGACCACCACCAGCTACATCGAGTCGGCTGCGGGTGTGAGTGCCGGTGGCCGTACCGGTTTGACCGCCATCGTGGTCGCCATCCTGTTCCTGCTGGCGCTGTTCTTCTCGCCACTGGCCGCCAGTGTTCCAGCGTTTGCCACCGCGCCGGCGCTGCTGTTCGTGGCCGTGCTGATGACCCAGGGCCTGGCCGAAATCGACTGGGATGACATTACCGTTGCAGCGCCCGTGGTGGTCACCGCCCTGGCGATGCCTTTCACTTACTCCATTGCCAACGGCATCGCCTTCGGTTTCATCGCCTGGACCGCCATCAAGCTGCTTTCGGGCCGCTACCGTGAGCTGAACCCGGCACTGGTGATCCTGTCGATTCTGTTTGTGATCAAGCTGGGCTGGTTCAACGCATGACTTTTGACGCCGCAAGCTACACCGTTCAACTGCAAGACAAGGTCACGCGCCTGCGTGACCTGTTGGCACCGTTCGACGCCCCCGAACCGCAGGTCTTCGATTCGCCGCTGCAGAACTTCCGCCTGCGCGCGGAGTTCCGCCTGTGGCGCGAGGGCGGTGAGCGCCACTACGCAATGTTCTCCCAGGACGACAAGCGCACGCCGATCCTGATCGAAGAGTTCCCCATCGCAAGCCAGCGCATCAACCAGCTGATGCCGCAACTCAAAGCCGCCTGGCAAGCCAGCGCGGCCCTCAGCCACAAGCTGTTCCAGGTGGAGTTCCTGACCACACTGGCCGGCGACGCGATGATTACCCTGTGCTATCACCGCCCGCTGGACGAACATTGGCACACGGCTGCGAACAAGCTGGCGGCGGACTTGAATGTCAGCATCATCGGCCGCTCCAAGGGCAAGCGCGATGTGATCGGCCACGACTACGTGGTGGAAAAACTCGACGTCGGCGGGCGCACCTTCAGCTACCGTCAACCCGAGGGCGCGTTCACCCAGCCCAACGGCACCGTGAACCAGAAGATGCTCAACTGGGCCTATGAAGCCCTGGGCGATCGCCCGGATGATTTACTGGAGTTGTACTGCGGCAACGGCAACTTCACCCTGCCACTGGCGACCCGCGTGCGTAAGGTACTGGCCACCGAAATCAGCAAGACCTCGGTGAATGCTGCCTTAAGCAACCTCGATGAAAATACAGTGGATAACGTCACGCTGGTGCGCCTGTCTGCCGAAGAGCTCACCGAGGCGCTCAACGAGGTTCGACCGTTTCGCCGTCTGCACGGCATCGACCTGAAGAGCTACGAATTCGGTAGCGTCTTCGTCGACCCACCGCGCGCCGGCATGGACCCGGACACCTGCGAACTGACCCGTCGCTTCGACAACATCCTGTACATCTCCTGCAACCCGGAGACGTTGGCGGCGAACATTGCGCAACTGCATGACACGCATCGGATTACCCAGTGTGCGATGTTTGACCAGTTCCCATGGACGCACCATATGGAATCCGGGGTGTTATTGACCCGGCGGTAAACTGTGGGAGCTGGCTTGCCTGCGATGGCGGTAGGCCTGCCCTGCATCGGTCAACTGATACACCGCTATCGCAGGCAAGCCAGCTCCCACACTGGGTTTTCATGCATCTGTTGAATCACCGTTATCCAACGGCTCCTTGCGTGGCCGACCGCCCTTCTTGCCATTGGCTCGAGCGGCGGCGGTTTTGGCGGCGCTGCTCTTGCGACCGTTGCGCGACGCTACCAGGCTTGTCGCCAGGTCCATCAAGGGCTGGCTGGTGGCGATGAGCCCGGTGATCGAAACGTCCAGATCCTGCGCCTCACAGCACAGCGCCTTGCCGCCAAAGCCGACCTCCAGTTGCTGAAAGTCCTCCAGGGAAAACCCTTCGAACTCCGGCAACCCGGCTACAGGCAACATGACGCGGCTGCCGTCGCTGAAACCGATGGAAATGCACTCGTGTTCATAGCGCACATTGCTGGCATTGGCGTACAGACGTTTGAGCTTGCGCCCACGGGCGATGGCCTTGTCGACATCGGCGTCAGTGAGCGGCTTATAGGGTACGACTTTGGCTTTTACGATTTTCATAAATTAATCCCCACGCAATCTGGCGCTCTGACCAGATTCAAAATTGTTCTTTGCTCTACGACATCGTGCCGGGCGCTTGCGATGACATAGACACCACGTCGAATAACCAACCCTTGAACCAATTCACCAGCGTCCCAATCCCAGGAATGGTTCTCCAGGCAAACCGTTTGCAGTTTCTCCCACCAGATCCGGCGTGCACGCGCCAGGTAGTGCCGCTGCATGATCGCCTCGCGTAATTCCTTCAAGAGCGCAGTAGGCGGCCGCCTGCGATCCGGCTCTACATCCCACAACTCCACATCCCCATCCAGGAAGCTGAAACGAAAACGCGCATCCCATGCCTTGCCCCTGACATGAACGTGGGGCGGGCAGTGTTCATCCCGCAGAAGCACTGAAATCACATATCCCTTGTAAGCACCTACTTTCATCGTAACCCATCCGTTAGGTTATTTTCCGTCAGGTAACAATTTTTCCGTGGCACCCGACAACCGGCTCCATCCTTGCGAAGCTGTTTCACAGATTAGTAACGACGAACAACCCCGCGAATGCGGGGTTGTAACCACTCATGCCGAGGGTTGGGAATACCCTGCCAACGCCCGCAAGTCCTGCTCGCTCAGCAACCCCGCGTAATACTTCAACTGAATCCGCGCCAGCAAATACGCATGCCGTGCGCTCGCCCAGTCCGGCGTCGAGGTTGATTTTCAATTGATATCTAATCTGATGCTGTGCCGGTATGCCTCAGAATAAGCGTTCGATAATCGAACACATCAGCCGCCTTCAATTGACCAAATTAACCATCCAGTACATTTTATCCGCACAACCAATAATAAGTGTGGAGAGACCTTTATGCCGCCCATCGTGCTGGTGCTCAACGGCCCCAACCTCAACCTGCTCGGCACCCGCGAGCCTGCTACCTACGGGCATGAAACCCTGGCCGACATCGCCGCACTGTGCGGTCGCAGCGCGGAAAACCTGGGGTTGAAAATCGAATTTCGCCAGACCAACCACGAAGGTGAACTGCTCGACTGGATCCACGGTGCCCGCGCCCGTTGCGCCGGTATCGTGATCAACCCGGCGGCCTGGACCCACACCTCCGTAGCGATTCGCGACGCACTGGTGGCCAGTGAAGTGCCAGTGATCGAAGTGCATTTATCCAACGTGCATGCGCGCGAGGCGTTCAGGCATCACTCGTTTGTGTCGCCCATTGCCAAGGCGGTGCTCGCAGGCTTCGGCAGTCATGGTTATCACCTGGCGCTGGAACACTTCAGCCACACCCTCAAAGGATCCGCCCGATGAAACCGCGCATCCTCGCCGGCCTGATCGGCGCCGGCATCCAAGCCTCCCGCACGCCCGCCCTGCATGAACAGGAAGGCGACGCCCAAGGCTTGCGCTACCTGTATCAGTTGATCGATCTGGACGCGCTGCAACTGAACATCAACGCCCTGCCCGACCTGCTGGACGCCGCTGAATTGATGCGTTTTACCGGCTTGAACATTACCTACCCATGCAAGCAGGCAGTGCTGGCATTGCTCGATGAATTGTCTGACGAGGCACGAGGCATTGGCGCCGTCAACACCGTGGTGTTCAAGGACGGCAAGCGCATTGGCCACAACACGGATTGCCTGGGGTTTGCCGAAGGTTTCCGGCGCAACTTGCATGACGTCGCGCGCGAGCGAGTCGTACAGATGGGCGCCGGCGGTGCGGGCGCAGCTGTGGCCCATGCCTTGTTGGCCGAAGGCGTGCAGCACTTGAGTATTTTTGACGTGGACATGGCCCGCGCCCGCGACCTGGTGGATAACCTTGCGCAACGCTTTGGTGCCGGTCGCGCCCAGGTCGGTAACCACCTGGAAAACGCCATGGCCGAAGCGGATGGCTTGGTGAACACCACGCCCATGGGCATGGCCAAGCTGCCCGGCACGCCGGTACCGCCTGCGCTGTTGCGAGCCCAATTGTGGGTCGCGGAAATCGTGTATTTCCCGCTGGAAACCGAACTGCTGCGCAACGCCCGCGCCCTGGGTTGCCGAACGCTGGACGGCGGCAATATGGCGGTGTTTCAGGCGGTGAAGGCGTTTGAGTTGTTCAGTGGCCAAACGCCGGATGCGCAGCGAATGCTGGCGCACTTTCAGAATATGAATAGCTGACTGCCGAAACTGAATCAAAAAATGTGGGAGCTGGCTTGTTGTGGCGAGCAAGCTTGCTTGCGCTGGGGTGCGAAGCGCCCCCAAAAAAGCCGGAGACTGCTGCGCAGTCAGCGGGAGCAAGCTCCCTCGCCACAACAAGCCAGCTCCCACACTGGTTGCATTCCAGATTGGGAATCGAGTGAATTCAAGCCTGCAAGTACCGCATCACCGACTCACAAATCATCTCCCGATGCCGCTGTTTAATCGCTTCGTCCGACAGCTCGATCTGAAAAATCTCACTGAACGTATGGCGGTTGGACACCCGGTAAAAGCTGAATGAGTTGATCAGCAGGTGCACATCCAGCGGCTCCAGCCCTTCGCGAAACACCCCCATCTCGGCACCCCGCCGCAATGTGGCGCCCAGTGCTTCGAGGATGTTGCTGTTCATCGCCTTGATCGAATCCGAGCGCTTCACGTATTCCGCGTTGTGAATATTTTCGATGCTGACGATGCGCACGAAATCCACGTTCTGGTCGTGGTGATCAAAGGTGAATTCCACCAGACGACGGATCGCCTCACGCGGCTCCAGGGCCGTGAGGTTCATGCGGGTTTCGGTGTTGCGGATATCGCCGTAGAGTTTTTCCAGCACCTCGACGTACAACTGCTCCTTGCTGCCGAAGTAGTAATAGATCATGCGTTTGGAGGTGTGGATACGCTCGGCGATCGCATCCACGCGCGCGCCGGACAGGCCCTGCTGAACAAACTCGACGATGGCTTCCTGCAGGATGTTTTCGCGGGTCTTTTCCGGGTTGTTCTTGCGACTCTTGCGCGGTGTGTCTGGCACGGCGGAGAGGTCGGGGGTCAGGGTCATGGTGCGCTCACGGCCATTTTTGTTGTGCAGGCGGCGATTATGGGCCGAGGCGCTTCCCGAAGGAAGCACCTGGCCCGGCCGTTATAAACGCGCCTGACGTGCCGCGCCGCTGCGCGATTTGGCCATCGCCGCCAGGCGCACCGCCACGTTGGCCGCGCCATACCCGGCATAGCCGTTTTTGCGCTGGATAATCTCGAAGAAAAACCGCCCCTCAAAAGCCTCGGTGTACACATGAAACAACTCACCGCCCTGGGCGTCACGGTCGTACAACACGTTGTAGTACGCCAGTTCGCTGAGGAACTCATCGTCGAAATCAAACCGTGCGGCCAGGTCGTCGTAGTAGTTGAGCGGGATATCCAGTAACGGCACGCCGGCCGCTTTGGCGCGACTGACCTCTGCGAAAATATCCGCGCAGTCAAAAGCAATGTGGTGCACGCCCGAACCACGATAACTCGACAGCGCGTGGGAAATTGCCGTGTTGCGGTTCTCGGAAATATTCAGCGGCAAGCGGATCGAGCTGCAACGGCTGCGCAACGCTCGGCTTTTCACCAGGCCATAAGGGTCGGGCAGCACCACTTCGTCATCGGCTTCAAAATCCAGCAGGCTCTTGTAGAACAGCACCCAACTGTCGAGGCTGTCGGCCGGCAAGGCCATGGCCATATGGTCGATACGCAGCAAACCGCCGCTGGACGCCGTTGCCGCCTGCAAGTTGAAGTCGGTGTCGTACAGCGCACCCTCGGCAGGGTCGACCAGATAAATCAGGCTGCCATCTGGCGCACGTACCGCCGCCAGCTCCAGCTCGTTAGGCCCGACCAGCCCGCGATACGGCTGGCCTTTGTAGGCCACGGCCCGCTCCAGCGCCTTGGCGCTGTCCTTGACCCGAATCGCCGTGGCGCACAACGACGGGCCGTGGGCTTCGAAAAAGTTGTGGGCAAACGAATAGGGTTCACAGTTGAGGATCAGGTTGATATCACCCTGACGCAGCAGGCTCACGCTCTTGGAGCGGTGCTGGCCCGCCTTGACGAACCCCAGGCGCTCCAGCCAGTGGGTCAGCTTGGCGCCGAGGCTTTCGTCCACGGCAAACTCGAGGAATTCGATGCCGTTGTATTCGCTGGCTGCCGGGGTATCAAACAGAATCTCGACGGGCTGAGCCGGCGCCTCCTGCTTGAGGCGTTCACGGGTTTTCTCTTCCAGGTACAGCAGCGAACGCAAGCCATCCGCCGCATTCGCGCGGGTGGGTGCGGCGCGGAAACCGTCGTTGAAAATCTCCAGGGACAACGGCCCGGTGTAGCCACTTTTGATGATCGGCGCGAGAAAACCTGCCAGGTCAAATTCGCCCTGCCCCGGGAAACAGCGGAAATGCCGGCTCCACTCGAGCACATCCATGGCCAGGACCGGCGCGTCGGCCATTTGCACAAAGAAGATCTTGTCGCCGGGAATGTCGGCGATGCCGCTAGGATCGCCCTTGAGCGACAGCGTGTGGAAGCTGTCGAGCAACACGCCCAGGTTTGGATGATCGACCTGGCGCACCAGGTTCCACACCTGCTGCCAGGTGTTCACATGTTTGCCCCAGGCCAGCGCTTCATAGCCGATACGCAAACCACGGCGACCGGCGTGCTCGGCCAGCAAGCTGAGGTCATCGAGCAAAATGCGTTCATCGCCCACGCAATCTGCCGAAGCATTGCTGCACACCAGCACCAGGTCGGTGCCCAGCTCCTGCATCAAATCGAATTTGCGTTCGGCGCGCTCCAGGTTGCGCGCCAGGCGGTCGCGGCGGCATCCTTCAAAGTCGCGGAACGGCTGGAACAAGGTGATGGCAATGCCCAGGTCGGCGCACATCTGCCTAACTTCCCGCGGGCTGCCGTCGTAATACAACAGGTCGTTCTCGAAGATCTCCACCCCGTCGAACCCGGCAGCGGCGATGGCTTCGAGCTTCTCCGGCAGGGTGCCGCTCAAGGAAACAGTGGCAATGGAACGTTGCATGGGCGACTCCCGGCAGTTTTTATTTGCAGCAAATTATTGGCCCCTAGCCTACACCCAGCAATTAAAATGTACGAACCGGTTAGTTTTTCGTGCGATTACCGAACACTATGCCCTGTTGGCGAATTGACGACTTTTTAACCACTGCGCACCATCGAACCTGCACCAAGACCCAGAACACACCATAAAAATTTCAAAAACGGGTACGACCTCATGCCTTCGCAAAACTCCGCTCTGGCCGCGCGCCCGGGCAACCCGCACGCCGGCATCGGCGACAAGATCCGTGGCGCCATGGCCGTGGGTAAAACGCGCTGGGGCATGCTGGCCCTGGTGTTCTTCGCCACCACCCTGAACTACATCGACCGCGCCGCCCTGGGCGTGATGCAACCGATCCTGGCCAAAGAGATGAGCTGGACGGCGATGGACTACGCCAACATCAACTTCTGGTTCCAGGTCGGTTATGCCATCGGTTTTGTGCTGCAAGGCCGGCTGATTGACCGTGTGGGCGTGAAGCGCGTGTTCTTCTGCGCCGTGCTGCTGTGGAGCCTGGCCACCGGCGCCCACGGCCTGGCCACCTCGGCGGTGGGCTTTATGGTCTGCCGCTTTATCCTCGGCCTGACCGAAGCCGCCAACTACCCGGCGTGCGTCAAGACCACGCGTTTGTGGTTCCCGGCCGGTGAGCGCGCAGTGGCCACCGGCATCTTCAACGCCGGCACCAACGTCGGCGCGATGATGACCCCAATGCTGCTGCCGCTGATCCTGCACGTGTGGGGCTGGCAGGCGGCGTTCCTGTGCATGTCGGCACTCGGCGCGATCTGGCTGGTGTTCTGGGGGTTGAAGTACTACAACCCGGAAGACCATCCGACCGCCAAACAATCCGAATTGGACTACGTGCAACAGGAAGCCGAACCGGAGCAGCCAAGCGTTCCGTTCAGCCGCATCCTGCGCATGCGCGGCACCTGGGCCTTCGCCCTCGCCTACGCCATGACCGCGCCGGTGTTCTGGTTCTACCTGTATTGGCTGCCGCCGTTCCTGAACCAGCAATACAACCTGGGCATCAACGTGACCCAGATGGGCATCCCGCTGATCATCATTTACCTCACCGCCGACTTCGGCAGTGTGGGTGGCGGGATCCTGTCGTCATTCCTGATCGGCCGCGGGATGAATGCGATCAAGGCGCGGCTGTTGTCGATGCTGCTGTTTGCCTGCTGCATCGTTGGCGTGATCATGGCTGCCGGTTCCAGCCAGCTGTGGGTTGCAGTGTTCGCCATTTCCCTGGCGATCGGCGCGCATCAGGCCTGGACTGCCAATATCTGGAGCCTGGTGATGGACTACACGCCCAAGCACATGATGAGCACGGTGTTCGGTTTCGGCGGCATGTGCGCGGCCATCGGCGGCATGTTCATGACCCAGGTCGTCGGGCACATCCTTACCGTGACCAACAACAACTACACCGTGTTGTTCACCCTGATCCCGGCGATGTATTTCATTGCGCTGACCTGGATGTACTTCATGGCGCCGCGCAAGATTCCCACAGTCGACGTGTAACTCACCGCCGCCGCTGCTGCCAGGCAGCGGCCAGCCCGCTCATGCAGATCACCCCGATGCCGACCACCGTGGTCACGTCGGGGGTATGGCTGAACACCAACCAACCCAACAATCCCGCAAACACGATCTGGCAATAGCCAAACGGTGCCAGCAAGGCTGGCGCCGCGAAGCGGAACGCCTGGGTCAGCATCAAGTGCGCGGTCATGCCGCAAGTGCCCAGCGCCAGCATCAAACAGGCATGCCACAACGTCGGGACCTGCCAGAAGAACGGCACCAGCGCGCTCATCACCAAGGTATTGCACAGCCCGGCGAAGAAGTTGCTGGTGGTCGGTGTGTCGTATTGGCTGAGGATGCGCGTGAGCAATTGGTAGAAACAGAAGAACATCGCCGAACACAGCGGCAGCAACACCGCAGGCGTGAACAACTCGCCACCGGGGTGGATGATGATCAGCACACCGACAAACCCGCAGATCACCGCCAGCCATTGGCCACGCGTGACGTGCTCGCCGAGCAAGGGCACCGACAGCGCCGTCACCAGGATCGGCGCCAGGAAGTTCACCGCCGTGGCTTCCGCCAACGGGATATAATGCAGCGCCGCGGTAAAAAACAGACTCGTGCCCAGCAGGCACAACGCCCTCACCACCTGCATGCCCGGCCGCTTGCTGCGCAGCACCCGCAAGCCGGATTGCGGCAGGAAAATCCCGGCCATCAGCAAGGTGTGCACCAAGTAACGCGCCCACACCACCATCACAATCGGGTAGAACCCGGCCAGGTATTTGGACAAGGCGTCGTGGCTGGAGAACAGAAACGTCGCCAGCACAATCAGCAGGATGCCTTTGAAAGGATGGTTGACGCCGGAAAGCGGTGTGCTGACAGTCATTGAATTCTCTTGCATGGCGGGCTGAACGCATTTGCACTTAACCCGGTAATCTAGCAGCCGGGCTTGCGTCTGCCCCAAGAGCATAACCAAACACCGTGCGAACAGCGCACTAAATCACGGGTTTCGAGTCCAACGCTGCACGTTCACCGTCGTGTTGCACATTTTTCAACCAAGGCCATGTCGCTATGAAAAAAACACTCTTTGTTCTTTCTGCCCTTGCCCTGCTCACCGCGTGCAACAAGGAACCCAAGGAAGCCCCAAAACCCGCCCCCGCTTCCGTGCAAGCCACGCTGGTACCGGCAAACCCACCGACCGATAAATGGGTCGGCAAATGGATCGGCGTCGAAGGCCTGAACCTGACCATCGCCAAGGACGACAGCATCGGCCGTGGGCACTACCTGCTGACCATGAAATACGGCCTTGATGCCGACGACGCCGGCACCTTCAAAGGCGAAGCCAATGAAGACGGCATCAGTTTCACCCGCCCGGACGGCCCGCAACAGCTGAGCGCCGGCGACGGTGAAGCCACGGGCCTTAAATGGCTGGCAGATAAAAAAGACTGCCTGATCGTCGACACCGGCGAAGGCTACTGCCGCGACTGAGGCGGCAAACCTGACATAACTTTCATCTGGCGCCCCTGCCGACACGGCCTGACAGCAGCGATACTAGGCAGCTCTCGTTGCTTGTCAGACAGCCGGGCTGGCGCCATGCCCCTGCACCAACAACACTGCTCTTAAAATAAAGAGCGCAGGCTTAACGAGAGGACTGCACCCATGCTATGGAAAAAAGGCCGACGCAGCGACAACGTGGTGGACGCCCGCGATGACAGTGGTGGCGGCGGCGGTGGCGGCATGCGCTTTGGCGGCGGCAAAGGCCTGAGCCTCACGGCGATCGTGCTGATCGTCGGCATCGGCTGGCTGACCGGCCAGGACCCGATGCAGATCCTCGGCCAGCTAAGCGGCCAAATGGAGCAAGCGCCCCCGGCGAGTACGCAGGCGCGCCAGGCGCCGCCGGCCAATGATCAACAGGCCGATTTCGTGCGCGCCGTGCTGGGCGACACGGAAGACACCTGGGGCCAGGTGTTCAAGGAAAACGGGTTGGCCTACAAGAACCCGAAACTGATTCTGTTCCGTGGCCGGGTCAACTCCGCCTGCGGTGGCGCCACCTCGGCCAGCGGCCCGTTCTACTGCCCGGCCGACCAGCAAGTGTATCTGGACCTGGATTTCTTCCGGGAGATGTCGCAACGCTTCAAGGCTTCGGGCGAGTTCGCCCAGGCATATGTGATCGCCCACGAAGTCGGGCACCACGTGCAAACGCTGCTGGGCATCTCGGCCAAGATCCAGGCCGCACGCCAGCAAGGCCGGCAGATGGAAGGTGACGGCGGTTTACTGGTACGCCAGGAACTGCAAGCCGACTGTTTCGCCGGCGTGTGGGCCAACCGCGCGCAAAAACGCCTGAACTGGCTGGAGCCCGGCGATATTGAAGCCGCACTGAATGCGGCCAACGCCATCGGCGATGACCGTTTGCAGCAACAGGGTCAAGGGCGCGTAGTGCCGGACTCGTTTACCCACGGCACCTCGGCACAGCGGGTTCGCTGGTTCAAGACCGGCTTCGCAGAGGGCCAGATCTCTCAATGCGACACCTTTACAGCCAAGAGTCTTTAAATGAACAAACGATTGGGGTTGCTGCTTAGCGCATTAGCGATGTGTTCCACCACCACCTGGGCCGCCGAGAAAGAACATGGCGTCAAGGTGGTCAGCCCCGATCGTTTCCAACTGGAAGCCGGCGCCTTGAGCCTGGGCTTGAGCCAGGACTGGCGCCAGCCGCTGCCCAACGTCACTCGCGCATTGATCATCGTGCACGGTCGCCTGCGCAATGCGCAGACCTACCTGCAAAGCGGCGAAGATGCCGCCCAACACGCAGGCCTTGCCGCCAATACCCTGGTGATCGCGCCGCAGTTTTTGAATGAGTTGGATACCCAGCGCAACCACCTCGACAATCAGGTGCTGCGCTGGAACCACAACGGCTGGATGGCCGGCGACCCGTCGACCGGCCCAGGCCACATCAGCTCCTACGGCGCCCTCGACCAGATCATCAAGCACCTGGGCAACCGCAAGCTGTTCCCGGCCTTGAAAGAAATCGTGGTAGCCGGCCATTCCGGCGGCGGCCAGGTGGTGCAGCGTTTCGCCCTCACCGACCACGACCACCCGATGTTGCAAACCGAAGGCATCAGCCTGCGTTATGTGGTGGCTAACCCGTCGTCCTACGCCTACTTCAGCCCGCAACGCCCGGTGAAGTTTGATGTGGCCAGTTGCCCAGGCTTCAACGACTGGAAGTACGGCATGCAAAATCTGCCGGATTACGCCAAGGGCCAGAGCGCGCAGCAGTTGGAGCAGGTTTACGTATCACGCAACATCACCTACCTGCTGGGCCAGCAAGACACCGACCCCAACCACCCGGCGCTGGATAAAAGCTGCGAAGCCGAAACCCAGGGCGCGTATCGCCTGATTCGCGGGCACAACTATTTCGACTACCTCAAGCAGCGCCATCCGCAACTGACGCAGAAGCTGGTGGAAGTGCCAGGGGTTGGGCACGACGGCGATAAGATGTTTACGTCGCCTGAGGGTGAGCAGGTGCTGTTCGGTAAGTAACTGACAAAACCGGATCAAACATGTGGGAGCTGGCTTGTGTGGGAGCTGGCTTGCCTGCGATGCAGACACCTCGGTCTAACAGGCATAGCGAGGTGATGCTATCGCAGGCAAGCCAGCTCCCACACAAGCTCAACTGCCACACAAGCCCGACCAAGGTGCCTGGGTTAGAGCATTCGGCGCAACGCCGCGCAATCCTCAGCATGCCAATCCGCCAATTCCGGCCACGGGTTCTCGGGCAGATTAACCAATACCGTCCTGGTCCCCGCCGCCCGGCCACAAACCAGGTCAAAGCGGTAATCCCCAACCATCACCATCGCGCTCGGCGCTACCTTCCAGGCAGTCGCCAGTTTCAGCAACCCACCCGGATCCGGCTTGGGCGGCGCATCATCACGCCCCAGCACATCCTCGACGGCAAAGCAGTCCGCCAGGCCAATCGCTTCAAGGGTGATATGCGCCAACTCGCGCGCATTGCGCGTCAGGATGCCCAGGCGATAACCCCGCCCGGCCAGCTCGCGCACCAGCTGCACCGCGCCAACAGCAGCAACCGACCCCACAGCCAGCTCGCGCTCGTGCTCAAGCAACCAGGCATGCTTGGCCGCCGCCACATCCGCAGGCAATGCCGCCAGGTGCGTGAGAATGTCGTCTTCAGGTGGAATATCGAGCGCCACGCGAATCGCCACAAAATCATGCACGGCCACCGTGAGGGTGCCGTCCATGTCAAAAACCCAGTGCTTAACGTCCGACAGGCTCATGCCCAATCCTTGCGATGGCGAATCAGCCCTTCCTGGGTCACCGAAGCCACCAGTTGCCCGGCGCGGTTGTACACGCTGCCACGGGAGAAACCCCGTGAGTTACCGGCCCACGGGCTGTCCATCGCATACAAAAGCCAGTCATCGGCGCGCAGGTCGGCGTGGAACCACAGCGCATGGTCAAGGCTGGCGACCTGCATGTCTTTCTGCCAAACCGTCTTGCCGTGGGGCAGCAGCGAGGTCGTCAGCAAGCCGAAATCCGAAGCATAGGCCAGCAGGTATTTATGCAGCGCCGGCGAATCGGCCAATGCGCCGTCCGCACGAAACCACACGTACTTGACCGGGTCGGACGGCTGCGGGTTGAACGGGTCTTTTTCGGTCACCGGGCGCACTTCGATCGGCTTGGGGCACAGCAGCTTGTCGCGCATGTGTTCGGGGATCAGGTGCGCGCGTTGCTTGGTCAGCTCCAGCTCCGACGGCAGGTTTTCCGGGCCGACGACCACGGGCATGGTGGTCTGGTGCTCGAAGCCTTCTTCGTCATACTGGAACGAGGTGGTGCAGGTGAAAATCGGGTTGCCCTTCTGGATCGCCGTGACGCGGCGCGTGCTGAAACTGCCGCCATCGCGCACGCGGTCCACCGAATACACCACTGGCAGTGCAGCATCGCCAGGGCGCAGGAAATAGCCATGCAGGGAATGCACGTGACGCGCTTCTTCTACGGTCTGGCTGGCGGCCGACAGCGACTGGCCCAGCACTTGGCCGCCGAACAGTTGGCGAAAGCCCAGGTCCTGGCTGCGGCCGCGAAAGAGATTTTCCTCGATCGGTTCCAGGGTCAGCAAGTCCACCAGATCTTCCAATACTTGGCTCATAGAGCAACTCCTACAATCAATAGGGCATTCCGGGCTGCTTATCCGTGCAGCGTGTCCAACCATTGGGCGCGGGTGATGCGGTACAACACATGATGGCGCAGCGGGTCATCGGCTGCGACCTTGGGGTGTTCAAAATCTGCCTGCGGATCGTAATGCATACCGATGGCCTGCATGACTTTTTGTGATGGCAGATTGGATTCGGTGGTGAAGGCGAGGATTTCGTCCAGCTGCAGCCGGTCGAAACCACAGCGCAGCGCGGTCCACGCCGCTTCACTGGCATAACCCAGGCCCCAATGCTCGTGGGCCAGGCGCCAGCCAATTTCTACCGCTGGGGTAAAGTTGGCCTCGAAGTTGACGTTTAGCAGCCCGGTCAGGCCGATAAATTCGCCGGTATCCTTACGCTGCAAGGCCCAAAGGCCAAAGCCATATTCGGCAAAATGCCCGCGAATACGGCCGATCAGCGCGGCGCTTTCCAGGTGGCTCAGCTTGGCCGGGAAATAGCGCATTACCTGCGGGTCGGCGCACATGCGTGCAAATTCCGTCAGGTCGCTGTCACGCCATTGGCGCAGCACCAGCCGTGCGCTTTCCAATTCCAGTATCGGCTCCATGGGTCCCCCTCCCTTGCCATGTGCGTGAGTGTACAGCGCTGGTAAGATCCGTCGCAGGTTCCCG
Source organism: Pseudomonas sp. B19125 (assembly GCF_044218855.1). NCBI lineage: Bacteria > Pseudomonadati > Pseudomonadota > Gammaproteobacteria > Pseudomonadales > Pseudomonadaceae > Pseudomonas > Pseudomonas sp. B19125. The sequence continues at coordinate 1,302,941 of NZ_CP162589.1, read as the reverse complement.
TCAGAAAATCCCATGCCTTTGCCATTGATCTACCACGATGACTACAGCCCTGAGTTCCCGGCGGACCACCGGTTCCCCATGGACAAGTTCCGCCTGTTGCGTGACCACCTGGTGAGCAGCGGCCTGACCCAGGACAGCCACTTGCTGCGACCCGAGGTCTGCCCCGCCGAGATTCTGGCCCTGGCCCATGAACCTGGGTATATCGAGCGCTACATGAGCGGTGAGCTGTCCCGCGAAGACCAACGCCGCCTCGGCCTGCCCTGGAACGAAGCCCTGGCGCGGCGCACCGTGCGTGCAGTTGGCGGCTCAATTCTCGCAGCAGAAAAAGCCCTGGAACACGGCCTGGCCTGCCACCTGGCGGGCGGCACGCACCACGCCCATTACGACTACCCGGCGGGCTTTTGCATCTTCAATGACCTGGCGGTGATCAGCCATTACCTGCTGGCCAGCGGGCGGGTCAACCGCGTGCTGATCTTCGACTGCGACGTGCATCAGGGCGACGGCACTGCGCGCATCCTCCATGACACACCGGACGCCATCACCGTGTCGCTGCACTGCGAAAAGAACTTCCCGGCGCGCAAGGCCCAGAGCGACTGGGACATCCCGCTGCCCATGGGCATGGGCGATGCCGACTACCTCAAGGTGGTCGACGACGCGCTCAACTACCTGTTGCCGCTGTACCAGCCCGACCTGGTGCTGTACGACGCCGGGGTGGACGTGCACAAGGACGACGCCCTCGGTTACCTCAAACTGACAGACGCAGGCGTGGCCGCCCGCGATGAAAGCGTGATGCGCCATTGCCTGGGCCGCGACATTCCAGTGATGGGCGTGATCGGCGGCGGCTACAGCAAAGACCGCCCGGCCCTGGCCCGCCGCCACGGCATCCTGCACCACAGCGCACAACGGGTGTGGGCGTCATCAGGTTGTCATTGAGTTGTGGGCGTTACCCACAATGCCTGTGGAACGGCCTGTGGATAACTTGAGCGTAAGGGTCTGAAAGCCGGCAGCCGTATGGCGTGTAGGAAAGTGTACGTTTTTTGATCAGGCAGCTACGCCGTCGTCGGGTAGAATGCTCGGCCTATTCAAGCGACCGTAGCCCTGCCCATGCCCCAGACCCCTTCCCAACACGTCACTATTATCGGCGGCGGCCCTGCCGGGTTGATGGCCGCGGAAGTCTTGAGCCAGGCGGGCGTGCGGGTAGACGTGTACGACGGCATGCCTTCAGTGGGGCGCAAGTTCCTGCTGGCCGGCGTGGGCGGCATGAACATCACCCACTCCGAGGCGTACCCGGCGTTCCTGTCGCGTTACGCCGAACACGCGCCGCACATGGCGCCGTTGTTGCGCGCGTTTGGCGCAGAGGCTTTGTGCGAGTGGATTCATGGCCTGGGTATCGAGACCTTTGTCGGCACCTCCGGCCGTGTATTCCCCACCGACATGAAAGCCGCCCCACTGCTGCGCGCCTGGCTCAAGCGCCTGCGCGACCAGGGCGTGGTTATCCACACCCGGCATCGCTGGCTGGGCTGGACCGACGACGGCGGTTTACTTATCCACAGCCCGGACGGCGATAAAACTGTCCACAGCGACGCGGTGTTGCTGGCCTTGGGTGGCGGCAGCTGGTCGCGTTTGGGCTCCGACGGTGCCTGGCTCAAGTTGCTGGAAGATAAAGGCGTGCCCTACGCCGCGCTACAACCGAGCAATTGCGGCTTCGAAGTGTCGGGCTGGAGCGAGTTGATGGTCAGCAAATTCGCGGGCGCGCCGCTGAAGAACGTCGCCATCGGCCTTGGGGAGGACAAGCCTCGACTGGGCGAATGCGTCGTCACCGCCATGGGCATCGAGGGCAGTTTGATCTACGCGCTGTCGGCGCCGATTCGCGAAGCGATCAACCGTGACGGCTCAGCCACTGTGCATATTGATCTGTTGCCGAGCAAGCCGCTGGACAAGGTGCAAGCCGCCTTGGCCAAGCCCCGTGGCTCGCGCTCGATGAGCAAGCATTTGCACAGTCAGTTGGGGCTTGATGGCGTGAAGGCGGCGCTGTTGCGTGAACTGGCGCCAGCTGAGCACTTCCATGATCCGGCGCAATTGGCGGTGGATATCAAGGCGTTGCCACTGACACTGGTAAAGACACGGCCGATGGATGAGGCGATCAGCACGGCGGGCGGCGTGCCGTTTGAAGCGCTGGATGAGCGGCTGATGCTCAAGCAATTGCCAGGCGTGTTCTGTGCGGGGGAGATGCTGGATTGGGAAGCGCCGACCGGCGGGTATTTGCTGACGGGGTGTTTTGCCAGTGGGCGAGCGGCTGGGCGTGGTGTGCTGGAGTGGCTTAAGCGCTGAGTTCAAGTCGCTATCGCAGGCAAGCCAGCTCCCACATTTTGAGCGGTGAACACCGTCAAATGTGGGAGCTGGCTTGCCTGCGATGAGGCCCTGACAGACTTACTTCTTCTTGCGCGGCCCAGTGTTGAACACCGGCACTTTACGCACTGGCTTGATCGACGGCTCAGCCGGCGCCACATCACCACTGTCCACCCACTTACCCAAATTACGCTTGCCGCCACCGCCGCCCGAAGTCTTAGGTTTCTTCGGCTTTTTCGGCTTCTTCACCACCTGCCCGCTAGCATCGGTGTCCGGCACGCGGTGCTCCGGTTCGAAATCCGGCTCCATCTTGCGGGTCAGGGTCTGACGTGTGAGCATCTCGATGGCCGACAGCATGTTCACTTCATCGGCACACACCAGCGAAATCGCCTCACCGGTGTTGCCCGCCCGGCCAGTACGGCCGATACGGTGGATGTAGTCTTCAGCCACGATCGGCAGGTCAAAGTTGACCACCAGCGGCAGGTCTTCAATGTCCAGACCACGGGCCGCCACGTCGGTGGCTACCAGAATTTGCACATCGCTGGACTTGAACCGGTCCAGCGCGCGTTGGCGGGTGGCTTGGGGTTTGTCGCCATGGATACCGTCGGCATTGATGCCCAGGCCCTGCAACTTGTCCACCAGCGCATCCACGCCGTTACGAGTCTTGGCAAACACCAGCACCTGCTTCCAACGGCCTTTGCGCATCAGGTGCACAAACAGCTCCGGCTTGCGCTTCTTGTCCACCGGCACCACCCACTGCTTCACGGTGCTGGCGGCGACGTTGCGCGGGCTCACTTCAATGCTCAGCGGGTCATTGAGCATCTGCCCGGCCAGCAGGCGGATCTCATCGGAGAAGGTCGCGGAGAACAGCAAGGTCTGGCGCTTTTTTGGCAACATGCGGTAGATGTTCGCCAGCTCTTCGGAGAAGCCCAGGTCGAGCATGCGGTCGGCTTCATCCAATACCAGGGTTTGCAGCTGGTTGAGCTTCAGCGCGTTCTGGCGGAACAGGTCGATCAGGCGGCCAGGCGTGGCCACCAGGATGTCGACGCCCTTGCGCAGTTTCATCATCTGCGGGTTGATGCTCACGCCGCCGTACACCGCGTAAGTGGTCAGCGGCAGGTGCTGCGCGTACTCGGCGACGCTGGCGTGAACCTGCTCGGCCAGCTCACGGGTCGGGCACAGGATCAGCGCACGCGCCGAGTTGGCGGCGACTTTCGGCCCTTCCATGGTCAGCAATTGCAGGAGCGGCAGGGCGAAACCCGCGGTTTTGCCGGTGCCGGTCTGGGCCGCGGCCATCAGGTCGCGACCGGCCAACACCGCCGGAATGGCTTGCGCCTGCACCGGCGTCGGGGTCTGGTAGCCAAGCGTCTCAAGGGCGCGCAGCAAGGGTTCGATCAGGCCAAGTGTGGCGAAAGTCATGTGTTTACCGTAGGGAAAGTTCAGCGCCATAAGCGGGTAAAAAAAGCCGTAATGCGCCGCAGTTTACCTTATTTCCGGCCTGGGCTTGCGCCACTGGGGCAGGCTGATCAATAGCACCGCGCTGATGATCACCAGCATCGCCAGGGCTTCTTCCATGCCGATGGTCTCACCGACGAACACAATGCCCAGTAACACTGCGACGGCCGGGTTCACATAGGCATAGCTGGTCGCCGCCGCCGGGCGCACGTGCTTGAGCAGGTACATATAGGCATTGAAGGCGATGATCGAGCCGAACACGGCCAAGTACGCCAACGCCAGCCAGCCTTCAATCGGCGGCACAGCCTGCAGCCGTTCGCCGGAGAGCGCACTGCCCACCAACAGCAAGGCACCGGCGACGATCATTTCCGCCGCACTGGCCATCGCGCCGGCAGGTAACGGCAAGTGCCTGCTCCACACCGAGCCAAAAGCCCAGGAGGCAGCGGCGAACAGCAACAACATCGCCCCGGTCGGGCTCGACTGCAGGTTGGAACCCATATTGAGCATGGCAATGCCGATAATCCCCAGCACCACCCCGGCCCATTCCAGGCGGGTATTACGCGCGCCCCAGAAATAGCCGCACAGCAACGTGAACAATGGCACCGTCGCCACCGCCAATGCAGCCACACCTGAAGTAACCCCCGTGTGCTCAGCCACCGACACCGCGCCATTGCCGAAGGTCAGCAGCAAAATGCCGATCTTGGCCGCAGCCTTCCACTGCACCCACGTCGGCGCAGGTGCCCCGCGCCAGCGCAAAAAGCCATACATCACCAAACCCGCCACCAAAAAGCGAATCCCGCCGAGCATCAGCGGCGGCCAGTATTCAACGCCGATTCGAATCACCAGGTAGGTAGAACCCCAAATCACATACAGCGCAAAAAAAGCGGCGATCAGCGGTAACGGAAAGCGACGTGGGCCAGGCATTGGGCGGCTCTATGGCAGGAGAGGGGAGGCTTATTCTAAAAAGGCAGCACGCTAAACATAAGTTACAAAACCTGTTTAAAGCGCCCATACACTTTTCAAAGCATGGTTGTGAAGGCTATAAACCGTGCTTTCGAAAGCCACGCGTTACTGGAGCCTTATCATGGACAAATACGACCGCATGCTCCTCAGCGCCCTGCTCGAAGACGGCCGCGCGTCCTACGCGCAATTGGCCCGCACAGTTAACCTCTCCGCGCCCGCCGTGGCCGAGCGCGTGGCCAAACTTGAGGCCAGCGGCGTGATCACCGGGTATCAGGCCAAGGTAGACCTGTCCAAAATCGGCTTACCCATCCAATGCACGATCGAATTGCGCTTGACCAACAACGGCAGCCAGAAGGTCTACGACGCCCTCGCTGAAATCCCCGAACTGACTGAATGCCATCGGGTCACGGGCGACCCATGCGTGATCATGCAAGCGGCGGTGGGTTCGATGCCGGAGCTGGAGAATTTGATTAACCGCGTGGCGAAGTTCGGGTTCAGCAAGACCTCGATTATTTTGTCGAGTGCGATAGAACGGCGGGTGCCGTTGGGGCAGTTGGAGGGAAAAACCACCTGACACCGATCGCTCCCACGCTCTGCGTGGAAATGCAGCCCAGGACGCTCTGCGTCCGCTCTTGAAGTCGTGACGCAGAGCGTCACCGGAGGCATTCCCACGCGGAGCGTGGGAACGAGCAAAAAGTGGTGGCTGATATACCGCCATCGCAGGCAAGCCAGCTCCCACATTTGACCGAGTCGCCAGGGCTGGATGCGATCTACTGTGGGAGCTGGCTTGCCTGCGATGGCGTCAGTTGCTTCACCGAAGGCTTGAGCGCTGAACAATCAGATCGACAATCTGCTTAATGGTCGTAATGTGATCCCAGTCTTCCTGAGTCGCTTGCAGGTTGAATTGCCACTTAATCTGCATAACGAAGCAGGTCAGGTCGTCATCAATGATCTTGAAGTCATGGATGAAATCCGTTTGCTCGGTCACCTGGCTTCGGTCGATAAAGCCGATGATATCGACGAACAGCTGAATCACTTTTTCGCTTATCTCGGTTCGGGTCAGACTACCTTCCATTTCTCGCCTCATAGGCACACTTACCAATACTGATCAGGTCAAAAATAGCCAACCCTGCAGCAACGAAGGGAATGCCCCGCCCAATAATGCCAAATACTCGAACGGTGCCGAACGTTGCTTTTGCCATCTTGGCCGCTGTCGGTTGCCGGATCAATGTTCGAGGGAAAAAGCGCATTCCAATGAGGCTAGCCAAATTTGTCGTTTTGCTTGAGCCGACGTGGACCCAAGTCCCCACGGCGATTTTGCTGATCGGTATGCCTGCCGCGCCAGTGAGAACCGTTGCCGCCGTCAGGCCGTAGTGTTGCTGCGTGCATTTCCACAGGTCGTCAACAGTGGTGTCAGGCGCCGTTGATTCCGCCTGAATGGGCCGGAGCAACGTGTAACTGGCACCATGAGTCCATCCTGGCGAGTTAGGTAAAACCATGACTGCCGGGCAGCTTGTCATCATGTTTCCCAAATGAAACGTCATGCTGGACGTCGAGCCGAAATCGACGCCATTGCGCTGGAGTTCAGACTGGCTTCGCATGATTGCTGTGTAGAGGTCGCTTTCCTGCATGACGTAGTCCCTTTACGTAAATAGCAGGCGAGATGTTAAGTCGCAAACCGGAGCGATTGGCGGGCGAAGGGAAAAACCAGAAAGGTCCGACGACGCAATAGGGCTTCCCCTACTTACCATTCAGAAAGAATGAAGAAAGCCCTAAAAACAGCTGATGTTTTGGTGGCCAGCAGGACCGATCCCTTTCATTTGCGGGACGTTTCCTAGAGAATTCCACGGCCTTGTTTCCGTCGGTTCAGGTAGCTAGTCTCGCTCTGTCATCGAATGTTCGGTGACTGGACGTGCAAGTCCGACGACGGTAATACGCATCAGCCTTAACTCTCAACGTCTGTATTTCAGGCATTGATTCGTTATGGCAGTTGTACGCGGGAGATCTTCGGATCTACCGGACTCCGTCACGGTCTTGCACACCCGCGTACTGCTGCCACCCTAATTCGTGTGCGAGCGAACGGTTGCAGCTTCTTAACTGACGGAGAAGCTACATCATGGTCAAAGTAACCCCCGATCCACCCAGCTCCAAGCCAGACTTCCTCAGCGAAGACGCCCTCCTCAACCGCCGAGCCATCGACTACTACCTCAAAGCATCCGCCCCGGACGCGCCCAATTTTGTACTCAATGACAACCTGAGCTTCGAAGACGCCCTCGCCCATGCGGCCGACTTGCTGCATTGCGCGGTGGAGACGGTGAATGTGTCGGGTGAAACGCTCAGCACCCAGCAGCGGGCGGTGATGCATTTGGTGGGGATGGCCAAAGGTGTGGTGGATCGGGCGTTGGAGTGTGTGCAGCCTCGATGAGCACCGCATAACCCCTGTGGGAGCTGGCTTGCCTGCTCCCACATTTTGATCTGCGCTTGAGTTAGAACCCGCGGTGTTTCTTCAGGTGTTCGTTGATCTTCGCCGCCGGCACTTTTTGCAGGGTACACAGCAAATCGTGGGACAGTTCGCGCAAGCCGTGGGTGCCGCGCAGTTCCTGGGCCAGGTGCGCGGTGAGGTTGGCGGCCATCTCCGCATCCGCCATCGCTCGGTGAGCCTTGCCGGTGTGGGGCAGTTGGGCGAGCGCGTTCAGCGTGCCGAGCTTGTGGTTGGGCGCAGTCGGCATCAGGCGGCGGGCCAGCAGCAGCGAGCAGGCGAATTTTTGCAGGCGGGTGCGACGGATCAGGCCCAGTTCAAAGTCCCAGAACCTCTGGTCGAACGCGGCGTTGTGCGCCAGCAGTGGCGTGGTACCGACAAATTCATTCACTTCATTCATCACCCGCTCAGCCGGTGGCGCGCTGCGCAGCATGGCGTTGCTGATGCCGGTGAGTTGCTCGATAAAACCCGGCACGCGTACGCCGGCATTCATCAGGCTCTGGTAGCGATCCACGATTTGGCCGCGCTCGAGGATAACCACCGCGATTTCCGTGGCCCGGCAGTGGCTGCTCGGGGTGATGCCGGTGGTTTCAAAGTCGATGACCGCTATACGTTCCAAACCTGTTCCAACTCCGTCTAACTATTGATTAAGCCTGAGCGCTTACTTAAGCAGCAGCGCGCCTTCGATGGGCACGTAGCGGCTGGCGGCGCGTATCAGCGAGTTGGCCGTCAGCCCCGGCACGCCGTAGGCCACGGCTTCAACGCCGTGCTTTTGGATGATGCGTTCGAGCAGCATGTCGAAATCACCGTCGCCGGAAGCCAGTACCACTTCGTCAACGTGGTCGGCGGCGTCCATGATATCGAGGGTGATACCCACGTCCCAGTCGCCTTTGGCCGAACCGTCGGCGCGCTGGATGTAGGGTTTGAGTTTTACCGTAAAGCCCAGGTTGCGCAGGATCTGCTGGAATTGCTGCTGCTTGCTGTCGCCACGGTCGATGGCATAGGCATACGCCTCGACGATCTGCCCGCGCGAGCTGATGTCCGCCCACAGCGCCGCATAGTTGAAGTGGCAGCCATACGCCTGGCGCACGGTGTAGTAGAGGTTTTGTACATCGGCGAACACTGCAATTTTTTTCACCGCACTTCCTCATGACAGCCAGGCGCCAAGGCCCGGAAAGGCTGCCAGTATGACAGCCATGGGAAAGTTTCAGCGAAAAATCAGCCCGGGGCGACGAAGCGCCCCGGTTGAAGGTGGGTCAGACGAAGGAGTCGTCGTCGCCGAAGGAGGAGGAATCGTCGGAGTAGTCGCTGTCTGCGAAGCTGTCGGATGAGTTGTCATTGCCCCAGCTGTCATTGCCGGCAAACTTCTGGTCGTCATTGCCCCAGTTGCCGTTGTCGCTGGCCGGTGCCGGTTCTTCGCGGATGATTTCTTCCACCACCTGCGGCTGCTGCGAGTTGTGGCTGAACAGGCTGCTGATGCCTTCGGCCAACATCACACCACCGGCCACACCGGCGGCGGTTTTCAACGCGCCACCGAGGAAACCACTGCCGATAGGCGCGGCCGGTGCTTGCTGTGGCTGTTGATAGTTTTGCTGCGGGGCACCGTAGTTCTGTTGCGGTGCAGGCTGGCCGAACGATGGCCGCGCCGGTTCACGCCAGCCGCCGCCGGAAGAAGGCGGTGCGCTCTGTGCAGGCTGCGTGTCACGGGAGGCGCCACCGCCGAAGATACTCGACAGGAAGCCACCACTGCTCGGTGCCGGTTGCGCCGACTGCGCGCGGGCCTGTTGCAGCTCATCCTGCAATTGCTGGATCTGCTGCGCCTGTTGCTTGTTCTGCGCGTCGAGACTCTTGATCGCGTGCTCTTGCACCAGGATCGACTGGGTCATGTAGTACCCGGCGGCCGGTTGGCGAGTCATGTGCTCCTTGATCCGCGCTTCGGCCAGGGCGTCGCGGGGGGCTGAGTCCGTTTCGGCTTGTTGCAACCGTGAAAACAGTCCATCGATCAGGGTTTGCTCTTCGCTGTTCATGGCGACCTCGTTAGATTGCCGGTAGAAATCATGGGCCCGCCTGTGATCAGGTGAGCTACAGCTTAGTTATGGGGGTGTTACCAGACGTTTCAATGATCTTTACGCAAGGTTTACGTTTGCTTACCTCTCGTCATGATCGGTTAAAGTGTTGGCCTTGCTTTTAGGGCTGTGATGAACCTGATGAATCCGTTAGACGTATTGCGCGACTCCCTCCGTTTCACCCAACGCAACCTGGGCGCCATCGTCCAGCTGTGCCTGCCGTTGGTGATCCTCGAAGCCCTGCTGCAACAGGTGCTCGACCACACACTGGGCCCGGATGCGTTTCCCGGTTACAGCGTGGTCGTCGGGTTGTTGGTGTACCCGCTGTACACCGGCGCCTTGATCCTGTTTCTGGATGCGCGCACCCGTGGTGAGTCGCCCAGCACTAAAGATGTGTGGGCCATGGCCCTGGCCATGTGGCCGCGTTTCGCCCTGCTGACGGCGGTCAGTACCTTGTTGATTCTGCTGGGGCTGTCGCTGTACTTCCTGCCGGGCCTGTGGCTGATGGTGGTGCTGGCGTTTGCCGAGTACCTGCTGGTGTTGCGCGGCATGTCGGCGCTGGAGGCGATGAAGGAAAGTTTCCGCCTGACCCGTGGGCATTTCTGGCGAATCCTGGTGTGCCTGCTGTGCGTAATGACGCCGTTGTGGCTGCTAAAGGGCGCGAGCGTGGCGGTGTACCCCAACCCCGCGCCGCTGCTGGGCTTGTTGATCGACAGCGCCCACAGCTTCCTGCAACTGTTTACCAGCGTGGTACTTTTCCGTTTGTTTATGCTGATCGGTGGCGATGCCGACGCGCGGTGATATGCTCCGTGCCACCTCTGATAACGCTATAAGCCGAGCCAATGACCCGTTTATTGCGCATCACCCTGTTGAGCCTGTTGATCATCGCGGGCCTGCTCGCGGCCCTGATCTATAGCCTGACCTGGCGCCCCGTCGACAAGCAGACCCTGCCCGTCAGCTGCGTGGCGCCACGTGCGCCGACCCTGCTGCCGGGGCAGGCGCTCAAGGTCATGACCTGGAACGTGCAATACCTGGCCGGCAAGAACTATGTGTTCTGGTACGACAGCCCCGACGGCAAAGGCCCGGACGATCGACCCACTGTGGAAGACATGGCCTTCAGCCTGGACGAAGTGGCTCGCGTGATTCGCGACGAACAGCCCGACATCCTGTTGCTGCAGGAACTCGATGAAGGCGCCAAGTCCTCTCACTATCAGGACCAGGTGGCGTTGCTCCAGGAGCGCCTGGTCGACCTTTACCCCTGCAGCGCCCAGGCGTTCGACTGGAAAGCCGACTTTGTGCCCAACCTGCACATCTTCGGCAGCGTCGGCCGCAAGCTCGTCACGCTGAGCCGCTACCAGATCGAACACGCCGAACGCCTGCAATTGCCGGTGTCCCCGGCCAACTTCATCAGCCGCCAGTTCCAGCCTAAACCGGCGTTGCTGCTCACCTACCTGCCGCTGAGCGATGGTGGCCAACTGGCCGTGCTGAATACGCGCTTGGATGGCGATAAGCCTGGGCGTTCCGCCGTGCAGGAGCAGGTAAAAGCCACGGTAAAACTGCTGGACAAGTTCGAAGGCCGTGGCACGCCATGGTTGATTGGCGGGGATTTCAACCTGCTGCCGCTGGGGCAATTCCTGCGCCTGGATGCGGGCAAGCGCGGGCAGTATTCGCCGGACAGTGAGCTGCATTTGTTGTGGGATAAGTACCCGATGATCCCGAGTAACAGCGAATCCAGTGGGATTGACCGGGCGAAGTGGCTGACGCACTTCCCCAATGACCCGAGTGTGGATGGGCCGGATAGGACCTTGGATTATTTGTTCTACAGCCCAAGGATCAAGCGGGTGGAGGCCAAGGTGCGCCAAGACGACACACTGCGTATCTCCAACCACCTACCCGTGATCGCCCGGTTCCTGCTGCCGGCCGCGCAATAACCCACACCACAACACCCATGCGGGAGCGGGCTTTTGTGGGAGCTGGCTTGCCTGCGATAGCATCGCCTCGGTGAAAGGGACAGACCGAGTCGTCTGTATCGCAGGCAAGCCAGCTCCCACATTGGATCTTCACATCACCTACTTTCGGGGTTTGATCCGGGCGGTGGGTTCGGCCACCAAGGGGTCATCCGGCCAGTAATGCTTGGGGTATCTTCCCTTCAAATCCTTCTTCACCTCCGCATACGTACTGCGCCAGAAGTTCGCCAGATCCTGCGTCACCTGCACCGGCCGGCGTGCCGGGGACAGCAGGTGCAGCTTGACCACTTGGCGCCCACCGGCAATGCGCGGTGTGTCCGCCAGCCCGAACAATTCCTGCAGGCGCACCGCCAGAATCGGCGGCTGTTCGCTGTAGTCCAAGCGCACCGACGAACCCGATGGCACTTTCACATGCTGTGGCGCCAGCTCGTCCAGGCGCTGGGGCAGCGGCCAGGGCAGCAGGTTGTGCAGGAAGCTGGAAATATCCAAATTAGAAAAATGGCTCAGGCGCGAGACTTTGCCCAGATAAGGCATCAGCCAATGTTCCAAATCGGCCAGCAAGGCTTTGTCGCTGATATCCGGCCATTCGCTGGTTTTACCCGCATCCAGCTGGCGCAGCAGCATGACGCGCGCCTGCCACTGGCGCAGTTCGGGCGTCCACGGCAGCAGCTCCAGGCCTTTGCGGCGCACCAGGTTGACGAGTGCCTGGCTGCGCGCGGACTCATCCAGGCCGGTCAGCGGTTCACGGCTTAGTACCAGCTCACCGACTTTGCGCTGGCGTTCGGCCCGCAATACGCCTTCGCGTTCATCCCAGTCCAGTTGGTCGACGTTGCGCACTTGCTCGGCCAGCACGCTGTCGAACAGCGCCGGGTCAAAATCCGCCGCGAGGTAGATGCGCTCTTCGCGCTGGCCCTGGCGGCTGCCAAGGTCGGCGATCACCAGCCAAGGTTGTTTCATCAGGCTGTCGGCCTCGGCGAACAGCGCGGCGCGGCCATTGGCCAGGCGATATTCGGCGCCACCGGGGCGGCGTTGCTGAGCGACGCGGTCCGGATAAGCCAACGCCAACAAGGCGCCGAGCCAACGCGGGTGGTCAGGGTCGGCCACAGCTTGAGTCGGCTGGCCGCGCAAATAGCCCCGGTACTGACGGGCCAGTTGCTTGGCCCGCTGCACGCCGCCCTGGGTGCCACGCGCGCGTTCTTCGCCCGACATCAATGCCAGGCGGCTGTGCAAATCCGCGCCGCCGCCGCGCAAGATATCGCGCTCCCCCAATAAGGCCGCCACATCACAAGCGGTCGCGGCCAGCCCCAGGTCCTGGCCGCGCAGCAACAAGTGGGCGATGCGCGGGTGAGCGGGCAACTCCGCCATTTTCTGGCCATGGGCAGTGAGTGTGTCGTCGTTTAACGCGCCGAGGCGCACCAGCAAATCCTGGGCCTGGGCATATGCGGCGGTCGGCGGCACATCCAGCCACACCAGTTGCGTGGGCGTCACGCCCCAGCGCGCCAGTTGCAAGGCGAGGCCCGCCAGGTCGGCGGCGAGAATTTCCGCGCTGCCATAGGCGGCCAAACCTTCGTGCTGATCTTCAGACCACAGGCGATAACACACGCCCGGCTCCAGGCGCCCTGCCCGGCCGGCACGCTGGGTGGCACTGGCGCGGGAGATGCGTTGGGTGTCGAGGCGGGTCATGCCGCTGCCGGGGTCGAAACGCGGCACCCGCGCCAGCCCGGCGTCGATCACCACGCGCACGCCATTGATGGTCAGGCTGGTCTCGGCAATGTTGGTGGCCAGCACCACTTTGCGCTTGCCGACCGGTGCCGGGTCGATGGCGGCGCGCTGGGCGTTGAGGTCGAGTTCGCCATGCAGCGGGCACAGCAGCACATCAGGGCGATCACCCAAGGCGTCGGCCAGCTGTTGATTGACCCGGCGAATCTCGGCCTGCCCCGGCAGAAACACCAGAATACTGCCCGTTTGGTCCTGCACCGCGTCGAGGACGGTCTGCACCACGCGCGGCTCGATAAATTCACCGGCCTGGTACGGCCGCCCCCAGCGCATCTGCACCGGGAACATGCGCCCTTCGCTGCGCAGGATCGGCGCATCGTTCAGCAAGCCGGCCAGGCGCTCGCCTTCGAGGGTGGCGGACATCAGCAGGATTTTCAGCGGCTGTTCGTCGCGAAACAACTCGCGGCCGTTGAGGCTCAGGGCCAGTGCCAGATCGGCGTCGAGGCTGCGTTCGTGGAACTCGTCAAAAATCAGCAAACCCACGCCGTCCAGTGCCGGGTCGTCTTGCAGGCGGCGCGTGAGAATGCCTTCGGTGACCACTTCGATGCGGGTGTTGGGGCCGATTTTGCTGTCCAGGCGGATGCGGTAGCCGACGGTTTCACCGACTTTTTCACCCAGCTCACTGGCCAGGCGTTCGGCTGCCGCACGCGCAGCAAGGCGCCGAGGTTCGAGCATCAGGATGGTTTGCCCGGCCAGCCAAGGCTCATTCAATAAAGCCAACGGCACGCGGGTGGTTTTACCGGCACCGGGCGGCGCTTCCAGCACGGCCTCATGGCGATTCGCCAAGGCGTCACGCAGGGCGGGTAAAACATCATCAATCGGCAACGAATTCATACTGGCTCCAAAGCAGAGCGGCGAGTATAACGGCGAACGTTCGTCCTTAATTGGAATGCAGGCAAATGTGGGAGCTGGCTTGCCTGCGATAGCGGTGGGTCAGCCCGCCAATGTGGCACTGATACACCGCTATCGCAGGCAAGCCAGCTCCCACATTAGAGCGGCGTGGCTCGACAGAATTGTCATATAGTTTCGTATCAACCGTGTTCAGGAGCATTTTATGCGTATCGCTTCCCGTGTTATCGGCGGTGTCCTCGCCGCAACCCTGCTCAGCCAGCTGACGGCCTGCGGCTCGATTTTCTACCCGGACCGTCGTGGCCAGATCGACGGCAAGATCGACCCGGCCATTGCCGTGCTCGACGCCGTGGGCCTGCTGTTTTATGTAATCCCGGGCCTGATCGCCTTTGGCGTGGACTTCGCCACCGGCGCCATCTACTTCGAGCCGGGCAAGACCGCCCAAGTCGCACCCGAGAAGCTGCATGAAGCCATCGGCGCCGACGGCAAAGTCGACAACGCCAAGCTGCAATCCATCATTGAGAAAGAAACCGGCCGCAAGCTGCCGCTGGACGATCCGCGCATGATCCAGTTCAAGGGCAGCGTGCAACAGCTCGCGTCCCTGGGCCTGCAACCCGCCGCTTAAGGATTCGTATGACCAGCAGCCCCGAACACGCCAGGCTCCTGCGCCTGGCCACCCGCGCCTCGGTGGGCGTGGCCTGTGCGCTGATTATCACCAAGGCCATCGCCTGGTGGTTCAGTGGCTCGGTGAGCATGCTCGCCGGGTTGACCGACTCGCTGCTCGATGGCATTACGTCGCTGCTGAACTTGCTGGCGGTGCATTACGCACTGCGCCCGGCCGATGACGATCACCGTTATGGGCATGGCAAGGCCGAATCGCTGTCGGGCATGGCCCAGGCGTTGTTTATCGCCGGCAGTGCAGTGTTGATTGCATTCCAGGCGTACCAGCGCTTGCTGCACCCGGAGCCGGTCGGTGCGCCGTGGCTGAGCATTGGCGTCATCGTTTTTTCGCTGGTGATGACCGTGGCGCTGCTGATGCTGCAACACCGGGTGATCCGCGAAACCGGCTCCAATGCCGTGCGCGCCGACTCACTGCACTATCGCTCCGACTTGATGCTCAACGGCAGCATTCTGGTGGCACTGGTGTTGGCAGGGTTCGGCTTTCATCAGGTGGATGCGTGGTTCGGCCTCGGCATTGCCGCGTATATCCTGTGGAGCGCGATCCAGATCGCCCGCGAGAGCTTTGCCGTGTTGATGGATGAAGAACTGCCGCCGGATGTCAGCCAGCACATGCTGGAATTGGCGCGCAGTGTGCCGGGCGTGCTGGGCGCGCATGATTTGCGCACGCGCATTTCCGGCAGCCACTGGTTTGTGCAGTTGCACCTGGAGTTGCCGGGGGAATTGACCCTGTCAGTGGCCCACGGCATCAGCGACCAGGCCGCCGATGCCATTCACAAGGCTTACCCACGCGCCGAAGTGCTGGTGCACGCTGACCCGCGGGAAGTGGTCACGGGTAACAAGGCCTAGTACTGCACCTGATAGCCGCGACTGGTCAGGCAGTTGCCCTGGGCCTGGCGGTAGGTTTGCACCACCGCCGGGTCCGGGGCGTAGGTGACGGTGCGTGGGTCGAAACCGCTTTGCTGCACTGCCCAGCGATAACAGTCGTAGCCGTCCTGCTGTACCTGGGCCGGTGACTGGCCGTTGGCCGGGTAGGCCACTACGTCATAACCGTTGCCCTGCGGCGCGGGTTGCGGCGCCGGTACTTCGGTAGGCGGCTGCACCACGACGTATTGCTGGGTAGCGTTTTCATAGGTGTAGTAGGAACCCGCCGCGAGGAAGAACAGCGCGCTGCCCACCCACACTTCACGGGCGTAGTCCGGCAGGTATTGCACACGGATCCCGTAGGGCGGCGTCACCACCACATAGCGCGGGCCTTGCGGGCGATACCAGTAGCCGCCGGAGAAGAAGTAATCCTGGCCACGGTAAGGCACACGGTAATTGCGGTCCGGGAAGCGGTCGACGGTGTAACCGGGACGATATTGCGGGCCTGGCCCCCAGCCGTTGCCATGCCCATTGGGGCGACCCGGCCAGCGGTTGTCGTTCGGGTGACCATTATTGAAGCCGCCGCCCGGACGCGGGCCTGGGCCATTGCCGGTCTGCCAGTGCTGGTTGCCATCGTTACGGCGCGGGATGTCCTGATAGTAGCCCTGGCGGGGTTCCTGGGTTTGGCGCACGGTGTCCGGGCGGCCCTGGATCGGCAGGTTGTTCGCAGGCTGCGGTGCCGGCCGCGGTTGCTCGGCATTTTGCGGGCGGCCTTGCCACTGCCCACCGCCGTGCTGCTGTTGCTCGGCGCGATCAACATGCGGGTTCTGTGGGCGCGGCTGGTTGTTTTCCGGACGCGGTTGAGTGTTCTGTGGGCGCGGTTGATTATTTTGCGGTCGCGCCTGTTCATTGCCGCGCCCGCCTTCCGGGCGTCCTTCATGCTGACCACCGCCTTCATAGCGCGGGTCATCGGCCATTACTTGTGTGCCGACGCTCACCATCAGCAAACCTACACCTGCCATACGCCAGATGCGCTTCATGCTATTCCTCACTGCGGATTAGGGCCTGGAATGTCCGGCCTTACTGCATGAGACTGGAAAAGCCTCACCCGGTTCTGAGACAGGTTATCAGTCACGAGAAGTATTTTTTGAGCTAAAAGCGCAGACAAAGAAAAAGGGGCGACCCGTCGGCCGCCCCTTGAGAATTTCGTCCTGGCTCAACGCTTTTGACGTTGGCTCACCTCACGCCGTCTTGTGGACAGTGTGCAGCCTGGAGGCCGGCTCAACCCTGCTGGGGCGGCGGCCGCAGCGGGCCTGATTGGGCCAGCTGCAGTGGACTTTTGTCCAGGCGGTGATTCTGTTGATAAAGATACAGGCCAACGTCCGACAGATGATTGCGAAGATTGCGTCAATAAACAGTGCTTGCGCAATTTTTAACCCTTCATAGATAATTCACCGCAATAGTTACGACAAAGGCCAACCCAATGAGCAAGCTTGACCGATACGACCTGAGTATTTTGGCTGAATTGCAGCGCGACGCGAGGATCTCCAACCAGGAGTTGGCCGAACGCATCGGCCTGTCGCCGTCGCCGTGCTCACGCCGGGTCAAGCAGTTGGAAGACGACGGCTACATCTCACGCCAGGTTGCACTGCTCGACCGCAAGATGCTGGGCCTGAGCCTTACAGCCTATGTGCTGATCGGCATGGACCGTCACACGCCGGAGCGTTTCGAGAATTTCGAAGCAGCGATCCGCACCCTGCCGCAAGTGCTGGAATGCAGTTTAGTCACCGGGATGGATGCGGACTATCAGTTGAAAGTGGTGGTGCCGGACATGGACCACTACCAGAAATTGCTGCTGGGGCATTTGACCCGGATTGAAGGCGTAACCAGCGTAAGGTCGAGCTTTGTGCTCAACCAGGTGCTCAACAGCACCGAGCTGCCGTTGACGCACCTGCGTACCTGACCTCAAGCACACTGGTGATCCCCTGTGGGAGCTGGCTTGCCTGCGATAGCGGTGGATCAGTGGCATATCCTTAGCTGACACACCGCTATCGCAGGCAAGCCAGCTCCCACATCGACCGCGTTACGACGCAGGTCAATGTTGTGCCTGAAGCCCTGCTTTATACTTCCCGCCTGCCCTGTCGGAAAAAATCCCCATGAACAACATCGACCCCGCCCTCTTTGAAGAATGGATGATGACCGGCCTGGTCACCATCCTGATCATCTTCATGGGCTTTATCGTCTGGGACCTGGCGAAAAAATCCAAGGCCGGACGCTTTGGGTCGTTCATCCTGTTTTTTGTGCTGGGCCTGGGCGTGGCCGCGTTCATCATCAAGAGCGTGGTGATCGGCCTGATCGAGTCCGGCGCTTTATAAACGCGCCGGCACTGCCTTCCATTGGCCCTGGTCCAGGCCATCAATCGACCAGTCACCAATACGCACGCGCACCAGGCGCAAGGTGGGCAAGCCCACCGCAGCGGTCATGCGCCGCACCTGGCGGTTACGCCCCTCACGAATGACCAGCTCCAGCCAGTGCGTCGGCACGCTTTTGCGAAAGCGCACCGGCGGATTGCGCGGCCACAGTTCGGGCTCGTCCAACTGCCGCGCTTCGGCGGGCAAGGTCATGCCGTCATTAAGCTCTACACCGTCACGCAGGCGTTGCAACTGCTCTTCGGTGGGCTCGCCTTCAACTTGCACCCAGTAGGTTTTCGCCAGCTTGTGCTTGGGGTCGGCAATGCGCGCCTGTAACTGGCCATCGTTGGTCAGCAGCAACAGCCCCTCACTGTCACGGTCCAGGCGACCGGCCGGGTAGATGCCGGGGATATCGATAAAATCCTTGAGGGTCGCGCGCCCGCCTTCGTCGCTGAACTGGGTCAGCACATCGAAGGGCTTGTTGAACAGGATCAACTTCGGCTCGGCCGGTGGCGCCTTGGCGACACGCCGCGTTGCGGAGTACGGGGGTTTCACGCCAGGGCGGCGCGAATCGGGGCGGGCAGGACGGGACATGGCAAAGGAACATCTAACGGTCAGGACCGACAATGCTAGTGGCCTGACCGCTAAATGACCATCCCAACCGCTTAGCGGAACGGCGGCTCGTCGAAACTGCGCAGTTTGCGCGAGTGCAGCGAGTTGAGTTCGGTGCGCAACAAATCCACCGCCTCGATGCCGATTTTCAAGTGCTGGCTGACCGCACGCTCATAAAACGCGTTGGCCGAGCCCGGCAGCTTGATCTCGCTGTGCAGCGGTTTGTCCGACACGCACAGCAAAGTGCCGTACGGAACCCGCAAACGGTAGCCTTGGGCCGCGATGGTGCCGCTTTCCATGTCCACCGCCACAGCGCGGGACAGGTTGATCAGTGGCCGCTCTTGCGCCCAGCGCAGTTCCCAGTTGCGGTCGTCGTAGGTCAGCACGGTGCCGGTGCGCAGGCGTTTTTTCAGCTCTTCGCCTTTTTCGCCGGTGACGTTGGCAGCGGCTTGCTGCAAGGCCATCTGCACTTCGGCCAGGGCCGGGATCGGGATGTTTGGCGGGACTACGCGGTCGAGAATCCCGTCGCGGCGCATATAGGCGTGAGCCAATACGTAGTCGCCGATGGTCTGGGATTGGCGCAGGCCGCCGCAGTGGCCGATCATCAGCCAGCAATGCGGGCGCAGCACGGCCAGGTGGTCGGTGATGTTTTTGGCGTTGGACGGGCCAACGCCGATGTTCACCAGCGTCACACCGTGGCCGTCGGCGGCCTGCAAGTGATAGGCCGGCATCTGGTAGCGATGCCAGACCACGCCTGCGGCAATGGCCGACGCTTCACCGTGGTCCATGCTCTTGTCGATGATCACGTTACCCGGCAGCACCATGCGAATAAACCGCGGGTCGCTGCGCAGTTGCTCCAGGCCATGCAGGATGAACTGGTCAACATAGCGGTGGTAGTTGGTCAGCAGGATCCATGGCTGCACATGGCGCCAGTCGCTGCCGGTGTAGTGCACCAGCCGGCGCAGGGAAAAGTCCACGCGCGCCGCATCGAACAACGCCAGCGGCAGCGGGTCGGTGTTTTCCCAGTCGTAGAGGCCATCGGCAATGCCGTCGGTGGCGGCAGACAAGTCGGTGCTGGGGAACACACGGGCGAGGGTCGCGGCGGTGACACCTGAGCCAGCCAGTTCATCACCCTGCTCCACCACATACGGGTAGGGAATATTCTGCTGGCTGACGCCGACTTCCACCGTCACGGTGAAGTCGTGCATCAACGGCACCAGTTGCTCCAGCAGGTACTTACGGAACGCCGCCGGATGGGTGACGGTGACACTGTAGGTTCCCGGCAATTGCACCTTGGCGTATGCGCGGGTGGTCTGTGGGACTTCGCCGTGGCAGTGGTAGGTCAGGCGCAGTTCCGGGTAGCGGAACTGCGCACGTTGTTCGGCGTCAGGCTCGACGCGGTCCTTGAGGTATTGCTTGAGGGCTTGGTTAAGCGCGCCAGTAGCACGCTCATGCAGAGCCGCCAGCCGGTCCACGGCTTCTTCAGCGGTTTGAACGACAACAAAAGCTTCGGTCACGGTAAGCATCCTGTGTTCTGACTTGCAGGCCTTTATCTTGCCTGTATCCCGGCCTCACTGAAACACCGGGTTTGGAATGCTTTAAAAGGTGGGAGCTGGCTTGCCTGCGATGGCGGTGTACCAGCCAGCAAATGCAGGACTGACACACCGCCATCGCAGGCAAGCCAGCTCCCACAGTTTGACCCTGTGTTGTCAGGGGGTTGGGGTCGAGCGCGTAACGATCGCCGCCACGTCCACCCCGCGCGGCAAGGTGCCGTACACACGGCCGGACGACGCCCCCAGGCGGCTGGCGATAAACCCGTCACTGACCAGTGCATTCCCGGCCTCCAGCAACAGCTTGGCCTGCAACGCCACGGCAATGTCCTCGGTCAACTGCCGCGCGCGGTACTGGATGTCCTGAGTGTCCATAAACGCCGACTTCAATTGCTCGATATGCCGCGCCAGCTGCTTGTCACCATGCCCATCGCCCAGTTCGACAAACAATGCCTCCAGCACGCCCGGTTCTTTGGACAATGCCCGCAGCACGTCCAAGCACTGCACATTGCCGGAACCTTCCCACGTCGAATTCACCGGCGCCTCACGGTAAAGACGCGGCAGGATGCTGTCCTCCACGTACCCGGCGCCGCCCATGCATTCGGCGGCCTCATTGATCATGGCCGGTGCGCGCTTGCAGATCCAATACTTGCCCACCGCCGTCACCAGCCGGGCAAATTTGGCTTCCTGTTCGTTATCCAGATGGTCCAGCGCCCGCCCCATGCGCATGCTCAAGGCCAGGGAGGCTTCGCTCTCCAGCGCCAGGTCGGCCAGCACGTTTTGCATCAACGGTTGTTCACTGAGCACGCGGCCGCCGACTGAGCGATGGGCGCAATGGTGGCTGGCCTGGGTCAACGCCTGGCGCATCAAGGCGCTGGAGCCGACCATGCAGTCGAAACGGGTCATGGCGACCATTTCGATAATGGTCGGCACGCCCCGGCCTTCTTCGCCAACCATCCAGGCCAGGGCGCCACGAAACTCCACTTCGCTGGAGGCGTTGGAGCAATTGCCGAGTTTGTTTTTCAGGCGCTGGATGTAGAACTGGTTGCGTGTGTCATCCGGGCGATGCCTTGGCAGCAGGAAACACGTCAGGCCTTTGTCAGTCTGCGCCAAGGTGAGGAACGCATCGCACATTGGCGCCGAGCAGAACCACTTGTGCCCTACCAGCTCATAGGCTTGGCCGGGGCCGCCGGCGCCCACGGGATAGGCACGGGTGGTGTTGGCGCGCACGTCGGTGCCGCCTTGCTTTTCGGTCATGGCCATGCCGATGGTGGCGCCGGCTTTGTGGGCGATGCCGACGTTGCGTGGGTCGTATTCGGTGTTGAGGACTTTCGGTAACCAGGTCTTCGCCAGGTCCGGTTGCAGGCGCAGGGCCGGGACGCAGGCGAAGGTCATGGTCAACGGGCAACCGCTGCCGGCTTCGGCCTGGCTGTGCAGGTAGGTCATGGCGGCGCGGGCCACATGGGCACCGGGCTGCGGATGCGCCCACGGCAGCGATGGCAGGCCATGCTCGACAGCGGTGCGCATCAGTTCATGATAGGCCGGATGAAATTCCACCAGGTCGATGCGATGGCCGTAGCGGTCATGGCTGTTGAACACCGGCTTGTTCTGATTCGCCAGGAACCCGGCCGCCATCAGCGGCCCACCGGCCAGCGCGCCGTACGCATCAATACGCGCCTGCGCCCAGCCGGCGCCAAAGCGTCGCGACCATTCTTGCAGGGGCAGGTCGATACGATAAAGGTTGGTGCCGTCCAGGGACGGCGGCTGGTTGGTGACGTCGTGGGTTTCGGCAAATTGATGCAGGTTCATGACGGGCCTCCTGGAAAATAGGCCACGTGCGGTTGAGGCCTGAATTTCAGTTAAGCACCGTCATCGGGCTTAAAAAAGTGGCATACCCGCCTATTGTTCGGCGCTTTCGCCCTCTAACGGGCACAACAGGTGCCGCTCCAGCACCGTTTGCAACGCCTCGAAACGTACGGGTTTGCTGAGGCGTTCGGTGATGCCGACCCCATGGCAACGCTCTCGATCCGGGGCGTGCAGCGAGGTGCTCAGGGCAATTACCGGCAGCTCGCCGCAGCCGGGTAGCGCACGAATCTGACAGCACAACGAGAAGCCGCCCTCGGGTATATCCAGCAGCACCGCATCAAAGGTTTGGTCCTGAAAAAGCGCCAAGGCGGCCGGGCCGTTATCCACGGTTTTCACCCGATAACCCAGCTTGAGCAACATGCCGCGTACCGCCAATTGGCCGACACTGTTGTCGTCCACCAACAGCACCGTACATTCCTGGGGCGCTCGTTGCGCGTGGGGTTTGTGCGTTGCCGGCTTTGGCTCGGGCGGCACCGGGTTGACGCTCATGTCCAACTGGAAGCGGCTGCCCTTGCGGGGCTCGGAATGATGGGTCAGGCGCCCGCCGAGCAGTTCGATCAACTGCCGACAAATCGCCAGGCCGATGCCCAGGCCGCCGTATTCGCGCGTCATCGAACCGTCGACCTGGAAGAAGCGCTGATACAGCGTGGCCTCATCGAGGAAAGCGAAGCCGATGCCGCTGTCGGTCACGATGAAGCTCAGGCGCAGTTCGCCGTCACTGTGCGGCACACCCACCACGCGCAAGCGCACCGCACCTTCGTGGGTGAACTTGAAGGCATTGTCGAGCAGGCAATCCAGGCATTGGGTGAGTTTGCCGGCATCGCCAATCACCCGGTCCGGCAGTTCATCGGCCACGTCGATAGAAAACTCCAGGCCTTTGCTGTGCGCGCTGGCGGTGAATTGCTGGCGCAAGGTGTCGAGCGTGCCCCGCAGGCTGAAGACCTGGGGATGGGCGGTGAGGCGCCCGGCCTGCAATTCGGTAAGGGTGAGAATGCCGTTGACCATGCGCATCATGTCCCGCGCAGAACCGGCGGCGGTTTGCTGGTACTGGGTAAGGTCGTCATCCAGCGGCACGGTCTGCATCAGCTCCAACGAGCCGATCACGCCATTCATTGGGGTACGAAGTTCGTGGGTCAGCGTGGCGAGGAATTCATCTTTGAGGCGGTTACTGCGCGCCAATTGCTGGTTGAGCACTTCAAGCTTCTGGCTGGCGTCGAACAGGATCTGCGCCTGCTGCTCACGCATGCCGTTGATGCGGTCCGCCAGGGCCAGGGACAACAGCGCCACTTCGATGGCCGAGCCGAGCTGGCTGGCGTACATGGTGAGGAACATATTGGGCAGGTAGCCCAACACCATCAGGGTGTTGACCACCCCGCCCAGCAGGAACGCCGACCAGGCGATGATGAAGTAACGCGCCATGCGCTGGCCGCAATACCAGGCCTTGATGGCGGCCACAAAGATGGTCACGGTAAACACCAGCGCCAAACCTGTGGCCAAACGCAGGGCCACGGCGTAGCTGGTCAGCAGCGCCAGCACCATGACCAACGCGCCAGCCGCTGCCAATGCCAGCAAAACCCGGTCAAGCCAGCGGCTGTGCTGCGCGGTGTGCAGGAAACTGCGCGCGAACAAGCTCCCGAACAACGCCGCCGAACCGATCAGGAAAGGTACCGCCGCATTCGCCCACCATGGATTGTTCGGCCAGAAATATTCCACCGCCACGCCGTTGACCGAGAGCTGGTAGAGGCCGAACGAAGCGATATAGAGGATGTAAAAGAGGTAGCTGGTGTCGCGCACGCTCAAGTAGATGAACAGGTTGTAGACCAGCATCCCCAGTAACACGCCATAGATAGCCCCCAATACATACAGGCGCAGTGGCTGTTGCTCTAGGTAGGCGGTGGCAGACCATAGCGTCAGCGGTGCCTGGATCGAGCCTTGGCTTTGCAGGCGCAGGTACACGGTTTGCTGCTGGTCAGGCACGAAATTGAGCTTGAACAGGTAGTTGGCCTGGCGCACTTCACGGCTGGAAAACGCCAGGGTGCTGCCCGTGCGGGTAGTCAGGCGGTAATTGCCGGTGCTGTCGCGCTGGTACAGGTCCAGTTGGTTAAGCGGCGGGTACGCCAACTCCAGAAACCAGGTGCGCGGGGCGCGAGGATCAGTGGCGGTGTAATGCAGGTCGACCTTGAGCCAGAACACCGAGCGTGAATAGCCGGCGTTGAGGGTGGCTTTGTCATGGGGTTTGAACTGGGCGGCGAAGGCGGGAGTGCTGACATCGGCGATGGTGAGGGCGTCGGTTGGGTCTTCGAACACTTGCATGACGCGGCCCAGCGGCAGGCTTCGAGTATCCGGGTTGAACTCGATGGCGCTGGCGAGCATCGGCAGCCCGCACAATAAAAAGATCAGCAAATAGCGCATAGAGCCCCAGCGTGGCCTGTCCGGTTATGTCAAAAGTCCCCCATTCCTTTTGAGTAGACGTATACCGGCGATACATTAAGTTGTTTGGATCCACTCTAGCATAGCCGCTAGAGGCCATTGGACACCATTGAAATAATTTTTTGAAAGGCTCTAGAACGGGCATCTCAAGCGCTTTCCGAATAAAAAACCAGCCAAGCCAAACCATAAACATAAGCGGGAAATTCGCCTCTCGCCCAACAGCCACGCCAAAAGCGTTTGGTGGTAAGCTCGCGCACCATGAATATCTACAGCTCTCGCCCCGTTGTCCTCTGTCTCTCCGGCCACGACCCCAGTGGTGGCGCCGGCTTGCAGGCAGATATCGAAGCCCTGCTTGCACAAGGCTGTCATGCGGCCCCGGCCGTCACTGCCTTGACCGTGCAGAACACTGTCAATGTCAGCGATTTTCGCGTGCTCGACCGCGAGTGGGTACTGGCCCAGGCCAATGCCGTGCTGAGCGACTCCGAAGTGACGGCGGTGAAGCTCGGCATGCTCGGTTCCACCGCGATGGTCGACACCGTGGTCGAACTGCTGCAGGCGCACCCGCACCTGCCGGTGGTCTGCGACCCGGTGCTGCGCGCCGGTGGCGGCGGCAGCCTGGGCAAGGACGAAGTCGGTTATGCCATGCGTGAGCGGCTGTTGCCACTGTCGCTGATCGCTACGCCGAACTTGCCGGAAGCGCGCATCCTCGCCGAATTGCCCGAGGGCACGGCGGACGAATGCGCCGAGAAGCTGCTGCCGTTTGTAAAGCATCTGCTGATCACCGGCGGCCACGGCGACGAGCATGAAGTGCACAACCGCCTGTACAGCCGCGACGGCACGCGCCAGACCTTTACCTGCCAGCGCCTGCCCGGCAGCTATCACGGCTCGGGGTGCACGCTTGCCAGCGCCTTGGCCGGCCGGATCGCCCAGGGCGAAGGCTTGGCCAGCGCGGTGCAATCGGCGCTCAACTACACTTGGCGCACCCTGCGTGACGCCGAACAACTCGGCCAGGGCCAGTTTGTGCCGCGCCGTCTGCCGCTGGATTTCTGCTCTTAACCGCACAAGAGGCCTGCTCGATGAAACTACGTGGCCTTTACGCCATTACCGACAGCCAACTGTTGGCCGGCAAATTCCTCGCCTACGTCGAAGCAGCACTGGACGGTGGCGTAACCCTGTTGCAGTACCGCGACAAAAGCAGCGACGAAGCCCGGCGCCTGCGTGAGGCCGAGAAACTGCGCGAGCTGTGCTCACGCTACAAGACCCAGTTGATCATCAACGATGACGCCGAATTGGCCGCGCGCCTGGGCGTCGGCGTACACCTGGGCCAAACCGACGGCCCACTGACCCCGGCCCGTGCACTGCTCGGCTCCAAAGCCATCATCGGCGCCACCTGCCACAGCCAGATCGAACTGGCCGAGCAGGCCGCCAAGGAAGGCGCGAGCTACGTCGCCTTCGGCCGCTTTTTCAATTCCACCACCAAGCCCGGCGCGCCGGCCGCCACGCTCGACATGCTGGCCCAGGCCCGCACGCGTCTGCAGTTGCCGATCTGCGTGATCGGTGGCGTCACCCTGGAGAACGCCGCCCCCCTGGTGGCCCACGGTGCCGACCTGCTCGCCGTGGTACACGGCCTGTTCGGTGCCGACAGCACCCAGGAAGTCACGCGCCGCGCCCGCGCCTTCAACGACCTTCTTAAAGTTTAAGTGTAGAGAGCCCGATCATGTCCCGTTCCGAAACCCTGTTTGCCAATGCCCAGAAACACATCCCCGGCGGTGTGAACTCCCCCGTGCGTGCGTTCAAGAGCGTCGGCGGCACACCGTTGTTCTTCAAGCATGCCGAAGGCGCCTACGTCACCGACGAAGATGACAAGCGCTACGTTGACTACGTAGGTTCCTGGGGGCCGATGATCCTCGGCCACAGCCACCCGGACGTGCTCGACGCGGTGCGTCAGCAGCTGCAACACGGCCTGTCCTATGGCGCGCCGACCGCCATGGAAACCGAGATGGCGGACCTGGTGTGCTCAATCGTGCCATCGATGGAAATGGTGCGCATGGTCAGCTCCGGCACCGAAGCCACCATGAGCGCAATCCGCCTGGCCCGTGGTTTCACCGGCCGCGACAGCATCATCAAGTTCGAAGGCTGCTACCACGGCCACTCCGACAGCCTGCTGGTAAAAGCCGGTTCCGGCCTGCTGACCCAAGGCGTGCCAAGCTCGGCGGGTGTGCCGGCCGCGTTTGCCAAACACACCCTGACCCTGCCGTTCAACGACATCGCTGCCGTTGAGCAGATGCTCAGCGAAGTCGGCCAGGACGTGGCGTGCATCATCGTCGAGCCGGTAGCCGGCAACATGAACTGCGTGCCACCGGCACCGGGTTTTCTGGAAGGTTTGCGCGAGCAGTGCGACAAGCACGGCGTGGTGCTGATTTTCGACGAAGTGATGACCGGCTTCCGCGTAGCCCTCGGCGGCGCCCAGGCTTACTACGGCGTCACGCCGGACCTGAGCACCTTCGGCAAGATCATCGGTGGCGGCATGCCCGTGGGCTGCTTCGGCGGCAAGCGCGAAATCATGCAGCACATCGCGCCGCTTGGCCCGGTGTATCAGGCGGGCACCTTGTCAGGTAACCCATTGGCCATGGCGGCCGGCCTGACCACCCTGCGCCTGATCAGCCGCCCGGGTTTCCACGCCGAGCTGACCGACTACACCACACGCCTGCTCGATGGCCTGCAACAGCGCGCCGATGCGGCGGGTATCCCGTTCGTGACCACACAAGCAGGTGGCATGTTCGGCCTGTATTTCAGCGGCGCCGACGATATCGTTACCTTTGATGACGTGATGGGCAGCGATGCCGACCTGTTCAAGCGCTTCTTCCACTTGATGCTCGAAGGCGGCGTTTACCTGGCACCGAGCGCTTTCGAAGCCGGGTTCACCTCGATCGCCCATGGCGAAGCGGAGTTGAAACTGACCCTGGATGCTGCCGAGCGCGCTTTCGCAGCCCTGAAGTAAGCCCTGATATAAGGGACACACACATCTGACGTTGCCCCTCGCAGCGTCAGATTTGCTACTTTGCCTACAGAGATTTCCTGCATTTTTCGAGAAATCACCTGCAATCCGGCAGATAACTTGCCTACGCAGCAGAAAAACGAGTAAAGACTTTGTAAGCAGGGGCCTGCTTATTTCATAATGCGCGCTTATTGGACTCCCCCGAGAGTCCGCGTGCCCCGTCAGAGGTAAGTCGATTCCCATGAAACGCACCGGCCGCACCCTGGTTCTGGGCTGCCTGTTGCTCCTTCAGCCGCTGCTGGCACATGCCCAGGCAGGCGGCAACTCGTTGTTAATCCCAGCGATGGGTCGTTGCACCCTCAATACCCAGCCAGACAGCCAGGCCGAAGCCCTGAGCGCGTGCCAGAAACAGGCCGACGGTGGGGATGCGCAGGCGCAATACGAGTTGGGCGAGTACTTCCACGACGACAAAAACCCTGCCCGCGACCTCAACAAAGCCCTGAGCTACTTCGAGAAGGCTTCGTTGCAGGGCCATGCCCAGGCGCAATTCCAGCTGGGAAACATGTTCTTCAAAGGCGAAGGCGTGCCGGCCAATAACGTTCAGGCGTACATCGTGCTGAAAATGGCGGCGGTCAACGGCGCCGAAGACGCACTGGACACGGCCGACGAAGTCGCCGAGCACATGCAGCGTGATGAACTGGAAGTGGCCACCCAGGTACTGGGCCAGATCTTCCGCAATTACCTGCAGGAATTGCAGAGTGCCGATGGGCGTTCACCCTTCTCGCCCCTGCCCTGATTTCAGCTAAGCCCCCCTACCGCTATCGCAGGCAAGCCAGCTCCCACAAGGAAATGCATTCCAAATGTGGGAGCTGGCTTGCCTGCGATAGCTTGACTCGGTCTAACGCCTTACTTCTCAGGCATCGGCATCGGAAACGGCATCACATTGCTGGTGCCACGCGCTTCGCTGATCTTCGGCGTGCCCAGGCGCTCGACTTCATCAATGCGCACAATCGAATGCATCGGCACAAAGCTGCGCACCACGCCTTCAAACTGCGCCTTGAGTTTTTCTTCGCCCGGGTCGACGACCAATTGGGTGCGCTCGCCAAAGACGAACTCTTCCACTTCCAGGAAGCCCCACAGATCACTTTGATAGATCTGCTTGGCGTACATTTCGAACACCTGGCCCTGGTTGAGGAAAATCACCTTGTAGATTGGAGCTTCACGTTTGGTCATGGTGGGCGAACAACACATCGGGGATATAAAAGAGGGCGCGAACTATAGCATGGCACCCGATGCACAGCGCTAGGAACCAATGGGCATGCCCCCTATAATGCGCGGTTCTTTACCACCAGTTGACGATTCCCATGGCCAAGAAGCTTTACATCGAAACCCACGGTTGCCAGATGAACGAGTACGACAGCTCGCGCATGGTCGATCTGCTGGGCGAACACCAGGCCCTGGAAGTCACCGCCCGCGCCGAAGATGCCGACGTAATCCTGCTCAATACCTGCTCGATCCGCGAGCGTGCCCAGGACCGTGTGTACTCCCAGCTGGGCCGCTGGCGTGAATTGAAACTGGCCAACCCGGAGATGGTGATCGCCGTCGGCGGCTGCGTGGCCAGCCAGGAAGGCGCCGCGATCCGCGACCGCGCCCCCTATGTCGACGTGGTGTTCGGCCCGCAAACCCTGCACCGCCTGCCGGAAATGATCGACGCCGCACGCATCACCAAGCTGCCGCAGGTGGACGTGTCGTTCCCCGAAATCGAAAAATTCGACCATTTGCCCGAACCGCGCATCGACGGGCCGAGTGCCTATGTGTCGGTCATGGAAGGCTGCAGCAAGTACTGCACCTTCTGCGTGGTGCCCTACACCCGTGGCGAAGAAGTCAGCCGGCCGTTTGACGACGTGCTGTCGGAAATTATCCACTTGGCCGAAAACGGCGTGCGCGAAGTGACCTTGCTGGGCCAGAACGTCAACGGCTATCGCGGCCAGACCCACGACGGGCGCCTGGCCGACCTCGCGGAGTTGATCCGCGTGGTGGCAGCGGTGGACGGCATCGAGCGTATTCGCTACACCACCTCGCACCCGCTGGAGTTCTCCGACAGCCTGATCCAGGCGCACGCCGAGGTGCCGGAGCTGGTCAAGCACCTGCATTTGCCGGTGCAGTCGGGTTCGGACCGCATTCTGGCGGCCATGAAGCGCAACCACACCGCCCTGGAGTACAAATCCAAGCTGCGTAAATTGCGCGCCGCCGTGCCGGGCATCTGCATCAGTTCGGACTTCATCGTCGGCTTCCCTGGCGAGACCGAGAAAGATTTCGAGCAGACCATGAAGCTGATCGAAGACGTCGGCTTCGACTTCTCGTATTCGTTCGTCT
Organism: Pseudomonas sp. B19125; assembly: GCF_044218855.1. Lineage (NCBI taxonomy): Bacteria > Pseudomonadati > Pseudomonadota > Gammaproteobacteria > Pseudomonadales > Pseudomonadaceae > Pseudomonas > Pseudomonas sp. B19125. The sequence goes on along the minus strand of NZ_CP162589.1, from coordinate 1,273,252 downwards.
ACAGCCAGCGTCCAGGCACGCCGGCGGCGGACTTGGCGGATGACACGCCGGAATCGCTGAAAAAAGAGCGCTTGAACGCGCTGCAACATCGCCTGAACCAGCAAGGCTTCGAGATCAGCCGACAAATGGTCGGTTCGATCCAGCGCATCCTGGTCACCGACTACTCGAAAAAAGACCCGGGCGAATTGCAAGGGCGTACCGAGAACAACCGGATCGTCAACTTCCGCTGCGACAACCCGACTCTGATCGGCCAGTTTGCCGATGTGCACATCGATGCGGCGCAACCGCACTCGCTGCGTGGGTCGCTGATCAACTGACCTCAAGACATAGGAGGATCAAATGTGGGAGCTGGCTTACCAGCTCCCACAGTGGATCTTCATGGTTCTTGAGATTGAGCCAGCCTATATAAGTGCTTTCGCACGCCGAGCGCTGGCGTTATCCTCTCTTTCACCTAAACAGCCAAAGGGCGGCTAAAAGCAACCTTGAACGCACCCATAGCAGAACCCCATCGTTTTCTCCTCGAGCCGTTTGAGGCTCGCCGTTTCGCCAACCTGTGCGGACAGTTCGACGAGCACCTGCGCCTGATCGAACAACGCCTGAGCATCGAGATCCGCAACCGCGGCAATCAGTTCGAGCTTATTGGTGAACCCCAGCACACCACGTCTGCAGAAAACCTGCTGCGCCGCCTCTACCGTGAAACCAAGGGTAGCGAGCTGTCGCCGGAGACCGTGCACCTGTACCTGCAGGAATCCGCCGTGGAAGACTTGGCCAACAACCCGGTGGCCGAAGCCAGCGTGGCCCTGCGCACCAAAAAAGGCATGATTCGCCCACGCGGCTTGAATCAGCAGCGCTACGTCAAGGAAATCCTCGGTAACGATATCAACTTCGGCATCGGCCCCGCCGGTACCGGCAAGACCTACCTGGCCGTGGCCTGTGCGGTCGACGCCCTGGAGCGCGAGCAAGTGCGGCGCATCCTGCTGGTGCGCCCGGCGGTCGAGGCTGGCGAGAAGCTTGGCTTCCTGCCCGGCGACCTGGCCCAGAAGATCGACCCGTACCTGCGCCCGCTCTACGACGCGCTGTACGAGATGCTCGGCTTTGAATACGTGGCCAAGTTGATTGAGCGCCAGGTGATCGAGATCGCCCCGCTGGCCTACATGCGTGGTCGCACCTTGAACAACAGCTTCATCATCCTCGACGAAAGCCAGAACACCACGGTCGAACAGATGAAAATGTTCCTCACCCGTATCGGTTTCGGCTCCACCGCCGTGATCACCGGCGACGTCACCCAGGTCGACCTGCCCAAGGGCACCAAGTCCGGCCTGGCCCAGGTGATCGACGTGCTCAAGGACGTGCCAGGTATCAGCTTCACGCATTTCATGCCCAAAGACGTGGTTCGCCACCCGCTGGTGCAGCGCATTGTCGAGGCCTACGAGCGCTTTGAGCACCGCGATGACGCACCCGCCAAGGACGTGCGCCGCGATGCTTGAGCTAGACCTGCAGCTGGCCACCGACGCGCCCGCCCCCAGCGAAGAACAGTTCCGTCAATGGTGCGCTTTGGCCCTGCGCCAGCGCACCGCCGACTCGGAACTGACCATCCGCCTGGTGGACGAGCCCGAAGGCCGTGAACTGAATCACACCTGGCGCCAAAAGGATTACGCGACCAACGTGCTGTCCTTTCCCGCCGACGTGCCGGATGAGTTACTGGATATCCCGTTACTGGGCGACCTGGTGATCTGCGTCGAAGTGGTGGAGCGCGAGGCGAAGGAACAAGGCAAGGAACTTGAGGCCCACTGGGCCCATCTAGTCATCCACGGCTGCTTGCATCTCTTGGGTTACGACCATATAGACGATGACGAAGCCTGCGAAATGGAAACACTGGAACAAACGTTGCTTGCTGAACTGGGTCACCCTGATCCGTATGCAGACGACGAAAACTGAAACTACACATAACTGACACAACAAAGGATTTAGAGTAATCGCTATGAGCGAAGACCGATCGAGCAACGGGCAGAAGTCATGGCTGGGTAAACTGACCCAGGCTTTTGCCCACGAGCCGAAAAACCGCCAGGAGCTGCTGGAGCTGCTGCGCGAGGCCCATCAGAACAAGTTGCTGGACAGCGAAGCGCTGGCCATCGTCGAAGGCGCCATCCAGGTGGCTGACCTGCAGGTTCGGGACATCATGGTCCCGCGTTCGCAGATGATCAGCATCAAGGCGACCCAGACCCCACGGGAATTCCTCCCGGCCGTGATCGACTCGGCGCACTCGCGCTACCCGGTGATCGGTGAAAGCCATGACGACGTCATGGGCGTCCTGCTGGCCAAGGACCTGCTGCCGCTGATCCTCAAGGAGAACGGCGACAGCTTCAACATCAAGGACCTGCTGCGCCCGGCCACCTTCGTGCCTGAATCCAAGCGCCTGAATGTGCTGCTGCGCGAGTTCCGCGCCAACCACAATCACATGGCCATTGTGATCGACGAATACGGCGGCGTGGCTGGTCTTGTGACCATCGAAGACGTGCTCGAGCAAATCGTCGGCGACATCGAAGACGAGCACGACGTCGAAGAAGACAGCTACATCAAGCCGCTGCCCAGCGGTGATTTCCTGATCAAGGCGCTCACGCCGATCGAGAACTTCAACGAGTTCTTCGACAGCGAATTCTCCGACGATGAATTCGACACCGTGGGCGGCTTGGTGATGAGTGCGTTCGGGCACCTGCCAAAACGTAACGAAACCACCGAGATTGGCGCTTATCGCTTTCGCATTCTGAATGCGGATAGCCGTCGTATCCACTTGATCCGCCTGACTCCGATTGCCCGCTAAGGAAGGGGTGGGGCATCAGCTATTTCCTGTGTCGCGTTGCCCCTGAGAGCGGGCCAGGCAAGGCGCAGGCCGCAGGGAATGGCGTTCCCTTTTCAAGGCCTGCAACGCAGCATGGCCCGCTCTCAGGGGCAACCCGAAGGGCCGGGCCTGCTGCGGCACAGGGCTGCGTTACTCGTCGTTCATTTGGAAAAACCAAACCACACTCCTCGCGCCTTGCCCTGTGCCGCAGCAGGCCCGGCGCGACACAGGAAATAGCTGATGACCCACCCCTACATGCGCCGTCTGATTGCACCCGGCTGGCCCGGTAACCTGCTGGCCGTGGTGGCCGGCGCCATCACTACTCTGGCGCTGGCGCCCTTCGATCTGTGGCCATTTGCGCTACTGGCCGTCGGGCTGTTCTATGTGGGCCTGCGCGAGCTGACGCCACGTCAGGCCCTGGGCCGTGGCTGGTGTTTCGGTTTTGGCCTGTTTGGCGCCGGCACCAGTTGGATCTACTACAGCATCCACCACTTCGGCGGCGCTTCGGTGTTGCTGGCTGGCTTTTTGATGCTGTTGTTTACCGCCGCGATTGCCTGGTTCTTCGCCCTGCCCGCTTGGCTGTGGGCACGCTGGCTGCGTCGCAATGAGGCGCCGCTGGCCGATGCGCTGACCTTTGCGGCGCTGTGGGTTGGCCAGGAAGCGTTTCGTGGTTGGTTCCTGACCGGTTTCCCTTGGTTGTACTCCGGTTACAGCCAACTCGATGGCCCGCTCACCGGCCTTGCGCCACTGGGCGGCATGTGGCTGATCTCCTTTGCCCTGGCGCTGACGGCGGCCGTGCTGTGCAACCTGCCGCGCCTGCTGGCAAGCAAGCGCAACGGCTTCATCGGCGCAGGCTTGGTGTTGTTGGTTGCACCCTGGGCCATCGGCCTGGCGCTCAAGCATCATGCCTGGACCTCGCCCTCGGGCGCCCCACTGACGGTGGCGGCGATCCAGGGTAATGTCGAACAGAGCATGAAATGGGACCCCGCGCAGATCGATGCGCAGTTGGCGCTGTACCGCGACATGAGTTTCAGCTCCAAGCCGGTAGACCTGCTGGTATGGCCGGAAACCGCGGTGCCGGTGCTCAAAGAGTCAGTCGAAGGCTACCTGGGCATGATGGGCAAGTTTGCCGCCGACCGGCACTCCGCGCTGATCACCGGCGTACCGATTCGCCAGGAAGTGCACCACCAGAAGCGCTACTTCAACGGCATCACGGTGGTGGGTGAAGGTGATGGCACTTACCTCAAGCAAAAACTGGTGCCTTTTGGTGAATACGTGCCGTTGCAAGACATGCTGCGCGGGCTGATCGCCTTCTTCGATTTGCCAATGTCGGACTTCGCCCGCGGCCCGTCCGATCAGGCGATGCTGCAGGCCAAGGGCTATCAGATTGCGCCGTTCATTTGCTATGAAGTGGTGTACCCGGAATTCGCCGCAGGCCTGTCGGCCCAGAGCGATTTGCTGCTGACCATCAGCAACGACACCTGGTTCGGCCGCTCCATCGGCCCGCTGCAACACCTGCAAATGGCGCAGATGCGTGCATTGGAGGCTGGCCGTTGGATGATCCGCGCCACTAACAATGGGGTGACAGGTTTGATCAACCCATTTGGGCAGATTACCGCGCAGATCCCGCAGTTCGAGCGTGGGATTCTCTACGGCGAAGTGGTGCCGATGCATAACCTGACGCCGTACCTGCAATGGCGCTCGTGGCCGTTGATCATTGTGTGCCTGGGCTTGTTCGGCTGGGCGCTGCTGGCGGCCCGGATGTCTAAAACCGTCTAACGAACGGCATAAAACCAATGTGGGAGCTGGCTTGTGTGGGAGCGGGCTTGCTCGCGAAAGCGGTGTGTCAGTCAACATATCGTCAACTGACACACCGCTTTCGCGAGCAAGCCCGCTCCCACATGAACCGCTTTCCACATTTGAAATTGCGGCGTTATCGGTAAAACACCCGATACCCCACCTGCCCCACCGCCTCATTGATCAACTGCCCGCTGCGCCACACTGACACAAACTCGGGCATCCAGCCGCCCAGCGGTCGCGCATTGTCTACGCCCAAAAAGCCCACCGGCCCTGGCACTACCGTAAAACCGGCCTTCTCGAAGCTCCATACCGCACGCGGCATATGCCAGGCCTGGGTCACCACCACCACGCGCTTGATGCCTTGCGGCAACAGGATTTCGGCGCTCATCTGCGCGTTTTCCCAGGTGGTGCGGCTGCGCTCTTCTTTCCAACGCACGGTGACGCCAAAGTCATCCTGCATCGACACCGCCATCAGCTCAGCCTCACTGGGTGGCGTGCCGTAGTGCAAGCCGCCGCTGGTCAGCACCGGCAAGCCGGAGGCCTTGGCCAGACGCGCAGCATAACGCTGGCGCTCAAGCCCAGTACCGGTGGGTTGATCGGAACCCCACGCGGGGTCACCGCGCTCACGCCCCGACCCCAGCACCACAATCGCGTCAGCGCGCTGGGCCAGCGTCGCCCATTCTTCACGGGCCAACGGCGGCTCGGTCTCCAGGGCATGCGCGCCCCACTGCACCATCACCGGCAGGCTGATCAACCACAGCCCCCCGAACCCCACGGCAAAGCAGCATCCGGCCAGGCGCGGGCGACTTTTACGCAACCACCAGGCAAGCGCCAGCAGCAGCAAAAAAAGGCCGGGCGGCAAGAGCAATTGTTTAATGAAATAACGAAAAGGCATCGGGCATCTCCAAAGATGCCCGAAGCCTAGATGCAACGGGGTTCAGCGACAATCTTTACCAACCTGTTTCGAGAACGACTCAAAGGATAACGCGGTGCTCCGCGTTTACCGTGCGACCCGACGCTTATCGGGACCGCGACCAGCAGACACATCTTTCAGCCAGATCACCTTGGCCGAACGCAAAGGCTCTTGGGCGGGCGGGGCAGCCCGTTCCTGAGAGGCACGGTGGTGATTCAATTCCAGGTAGCACTTGATCAATTCAAGTTCAGCCTGGCTCAAGCCTCGCAACTCCAGCTCCAGAGGCCGCTCATCAAGCAATCGGCCTGCGGTTCTTGCGGCATCCAATGCCCGACCCAAACGGTCGATCAGTCCTTCATACAATTGCGGTTTCATTAAAGTTCGCTGCGATTCAACCATCCCCTCACCTCATTGAAGATAAGACTCACTCCCCAATAAACAGCGTAGTCCCCATGGCTGCGCCTGCCTCGCGCCGCGACAGACGGCCCTCGCCGCGCAATCAGGGTTTCCCTCGATAGAGTGGGGTCATGTATGCTACGGCGCTTCCTGTAACTCCACTTCCCGCAGGGTTTGGGCACGGACGCGCCGCTTTTTGGTGTCGATCAACCTGAATGTTGTACCGAAGAGGATTAGGCCACCCCTATTCAGTTCAAAAGTAGCCATGCACGAACAATATCAGCCCCGTGAAATAGAAAATGCCGCCCAAACCTTCTGGGACGAGCAAAAGTCCTTTGAAGTCAGTGAACAGCCAGGCAAGGAGACTTACTACTGCCTATCGATGTTCCCTTACCCCAGCGGCAAGCTACACATGGGGCACGTGCGTAACTACACCATCGGCGACGTAATTTCCCGCTACCAGCGCATGCTCGGCAAAAACGTCCTGCAACCTATGGGTTGGGACGCCTTCGGCATGCCGGCGGAAAACGCCGCGATGAAAAATAACGTGGCGCCCGCCAAGTGGACCTACGAAAACATCGCCTACATGAAAACCCAGCTGCGCAGCCTGGGCCTGGCGGTGGACTGGTCCCGCGAAGTGACCACCTGCAAGCCCGATTACTACCGCTGGGAACAGTGGCTGTTCACGCGCCTGTTCGAAAAAGGCGTGATCTACCGTAAAAACGGCACCGTGAACTGGGACCCGATCGACCAGACCGTACTGGCCAACGAGCAGGTCATCGACGGTCGCGGCTGGCGTTCCGGCGCGGTGATCGAAAAGCGCCAGATCCCGATGTACTACTTCAAGATCACAGCCTACGCCGATGAACTCTTGTCGAGCCTCGATGACATGCCGGGCTGGCCTGAGCAGGTCAAGACCATGCAGCGTAACTGGATCGGCAAATCCAAAGGCATGGAAGTGCAGTTCCCGTACAACGTCGACTCGATCGGCGAAACGGGCGCACTCAAAGTCTTCACCACCCGCCCCGATACCCTGATGGGCGCGACTTACGTCGCCGTGGCCGCCGAGCACCCGCTGGCCACCCAGGCTGCACAGAACAACCCAGAGCTTTCGGCGTTCATCGCTGAATGCAAAGGCGGCAGCGTGGCCGAAGCCGACGTTGCCACCCAAGAGAAAAAAGGCCTGCCAACCGGCCTGTTCGTCGAGCACCCACTGACGGGCGAAAAACTGCCGGTGTGGGTCGCCAACTACGTGCTGATGCACTACGGCGATGGCGCAGTCATGGCTGTGCCGGCCCACGACGAGCGCGATTTCGAGTTCGCCACCAAGTACAGCCTGCCGATCAAGTCGGTCGTGCGTACCAGCTCGGGTGATACCAACCCGGCCCCGTGGCAAGACGCCTACGGCGAACACGGTACGCTGATCAACTCCGGTGAGTTCGATGGCCTGGACTTCCAGGGTGCCTTCGACGCCATCGAAGTTGCCTTGATCAAAAAGAACCTCGGTGCCTCGCGCACCCAGTTCCGCCTGCGCGACTGGGGCATCAGCCGCCAGCGCTACTGGGGCTGCCCGATCCCGATCATCCACTGCGAAACCTGCGGTGACGTGCCGGTGCCGGAAGACCAGTTGCCGGTGGTACTGCCCGAAGACGTGGTGCCGGATGGCGCCGGTTCGCCATTGGCGCGCATGCCTGAGTTCTACGAGTGCACGTGCCCTAAATGCGGTGCACCTGCCAAGCGTGAAACCGACACCATGGACACCTTCGTCGAGTCCTCGTGGTACTACGCCCGCTACGCCTCGCCACACTATGAAGGCGGCCTGGTAGAAAAATCCGCAGCCGACCACTGGTTGCCGGTGGATCAATACATCGGCGGCATCGAACACGCGATTCTTCACCTGCTCTACGCGCGCTTCTTCCACAAGCTGATGCGCGACGAAGGCCTGGTGAGTTCCGATGAGCCGTTCAAGAACCTGCTGACCCAAGGCATGGTGATCGCCGAGACTTACTATCGCCGCGAAGCCAATGGCGCCTACACCTGGTTCAACCCGGCGGACGTCGAGCTTGAGCGTGACAGCAAAGCCAAGGTCATCAGCGCCACGCTGAAATCCGACGGCCTGCCGGTGGAAATCGGTGGCACCGAGAAGATGGCCAAGTCCAAGAACAACGGCGTCGACCCACAGTCGATGATCGATCAGTTCGGCGCCGATACCTGCCGCCTGTTCATGATGTTCGCCTCGCCGCCCGACATGAGCGCCGAATGGTCCGACTCCGGCGTTGAAGGCTCGCACCGCTTCCTCAAGCGCGTCTGGCGCCTGGCGCACGCCCATGTCAGCCAGGGTTTACCGGGCAAACTGGACGTGGCGTCGTTGAGCGATGAGCAAAAAGCCATTCGCCGCAGCACCCACCTGGCCATCCGCCAGGCCAGCCAGGACGTGGGCCAGAACCACAAGTTCAACACCGCCATCGCTCAGGTGATGACACTGATGAACGTGCTGGAAAAAGCCCCGCAAGCCACCGAACAGGACCGCGCGCTGGTACAGGAAGGCCTGGAAGCTGTGGTGCTGCTGCTGGCACCAATCACGCCGCACATCAGCCATGAACTGTGGAGCCGCCTGGGTCACAGCGACGCGGTCATCGATGCGCGCTGGCCGGTGCAGGATGACAGCGCGCTGGTACAGGACACATTGCAACTGGTTATTCAGGTTAACGGTAAACTGCGCGGCCAGATCGACATGCCTGCCAGCGCCAGCCGTGAAGACGTGGAAGCCGCAGCGCGCATCAACGAAAATGTGCTGCGCTTTACCGAAGGCCTGACGATCCGCAAAGTGATCGTAGTGCCGGGCAAACTGGTCAACATCGTCGCCAGCTAATCGGATCGGGCGCAGGGCTTGAGCCCTGCGCCGAACTAAACCTTTAAGGCCTCGATAAGGCCCACATGGTTTCAAGGGGAGCAACAAAATGATCAAACGCAATTTGCTGGTGATGGGCCTCGCTGTGCTGCTGAGCGCTTGCGGCTTCCAGCTGCGTGGCACCGCCACCAATGAACTGAGCATCAAGGAACTGGACGTCAGCGCACGCAACGCCTACGGCGAGACCGTGACCCAGCTGCGCCAGGCCCTGGAAAGCAGCGGTGTACGCGTCGGTTCCGGCGCGACTTACAAACTGAATCTGGTGGACGAGAAAGAAACCCAGCGTAACCTCAGCTACGCCAGTGCAGGCCGTGCGTCGGACATTGAGCTGAGCACCCTGGTCGTCTATGAACTGCAAGGCCGCGACCACCTGCCATTGATGGGTGACAAGGTTGAAGTGCAGAAAGTCGTGAGCCACGACGGTAACAACCTGGTGGGCTCGGACTCGGAGATCATCCAGGTTCGCAAGGAAATGCGCCGTGAGGTGATCCAGCGTCTGATGATTCGTCTGCAACAGCTGACGCCAGAGAAACTGGCCGCCTTGCAACTGACCGCCGACAACAAGGCCAAGGCTGACGCCGATGCCCTGAAAGCTGCGCAAGAATACGAAGACAACACGCCGAAACAATCGCCTGCCGAAGTCCCTGTCGAGTAAGCCAGACGGGGCGCCCCTGGCGCCCCGTTCGCCCCGCCTATGAAACTTGCCCCCGCCCAACTCGCCAAGCACCTGCAAGGTGGCCTTGCGCCTGTCTATATCGTCAGCGGTGATGACCCGCTGCTGTGCCAGGAAGCGGCCGACGCGATTCGCACCGCCGCACGCCAGCAAGGCTTCGATGAACGCCAGGTGTTCAGCGCCGACGCCAGTTTCGACTGGGGCACGCTGCTGCAAGCCGGTGCGAGCATGTCGTTGTTCGCCGAGAAACGCCTGCTGGAACTGCGCCTGCCTTCAGGCAAGCCGGGTGACAAGGGCGCGGCGGCGTTGATGGAATACTGCTCACGCCCCGCTGAGGACACGGTACTGCTCATCAGCTTGCCCAAGCTTGATGGCAGTGCGCAGAAAACCAAGTGGGGCAAGGCGCTGGTAGAAGGTCCGCAAACCCAGTTCATCCAGATCTGGCCAGTGGACAGCAACCAGTTGCCGCAATGGATACGTCAGCGCCTGTCGCAATCAGGGCTGTCGGCAACGCAAGATGCCGTCGAGCTCATCGCCGCCAGGGTCGAGGGCAACCTGCTTGCCGCCGCCCAGGAGATCGAAAAGCTCAAGCTGATGGCCGAAGACGGGCAGATCACCGTCGAAACCGTCCAGGGCGCAGTCGCTGATAGCGCGCGCTTTGATGTGTTCGGGTTGGTGGACGCGATTCTCAATGGCGAACCCGCCCACGCCCTGCGCATGCTCGAAGGCTTGCGCGGTGAAGGTGTGGAACCGCCGGTGATTCTGTGGGCGCTGGCTCGAGAGTTGCGAGTGCTGGCCAATATTGCCCTGCAATACAGCCAAGGCACGCCGCTGGACAAATGCTTCAGCCAGGCCAGGCCTCCGGTGTGGGACAAGCGCAAACCCCTGATGAGCAAAGCCCTGCAACGCCACTCGGCGCAACGCTGGGCGCAGCTGTTGTTGGAAGCGCAACGCATCGACGCGCAGATCAAAGGCCAGGCGGCAGGCTCGCCGTGGATGAGCCTGAGCAGTTTGTCACTGTTGATGTCTGGCCAACGCCTGACACTCCCCGCTGAATAACCCCGCTGTCCCCTGTGGGAGCTGGCTTGCCTGCGATAGCGGTGTGTCAGCCACTACATTTTTGCTGATGGACCGCTATCGCAGGCAAGCCAGCTCCCACATTGGCCGTGCCCACTTGAAAATACGAAACCGCCTACACATCGCCGGGCTTTACAGCCGCGCCACTTCGGCAGATGATTTGCACCGCTTCACCCCACCTCAAGCCCCCCACCTCGAGAGAGTACCGACCATGAGCAAAAAGCCATCCAAGCATGGCCCCAACAAGGCCAAATCCATCATCGCCCAGCCACTGTTCCGCAGCCGTCAGGAACGCGCCGGCAAGGGCAAAGGCAGCTACCGCCGCGAAGCCTTCCAGTCTAATAGCTGGGAGGCTTCTTACTTTCTGGCTGCCTGAAGGCAAGCGCCCCTCCGGCATGATAAGGTCTGTACTTGATTTGTAATCCCTGGACCTGTGCATGCCCTCTAGCCTTTCCCGTCGTTGGCACCTTCGCCAATTGATTGCTGCCTCCAGCCTCATTCTGCTTGTCGCCTGCGCCGAGAAACCCACCGCCGCGGACGCGCAACCCCTGCCAAAGCTCCAGACCGTGCCTGCCGTCGCGCCTGCCGTGGTCCCCCCTTTGGCCGTGGACAATCTTGATATCCAGCCGACCCAGACCTTTGCCGAATGGCAGGCTGGCTTTCGTGCGCAAGCCCTGAGCGCGGGGATCACACCCGCCGTCTTCGATAACGCCTTTGCTGGCGTGACGCCCGACATGGCGGTGATTCGCGCCGATCGCAGCCAACCGGAATTTTCCCGCCCGGTGTGGGAATACCTCGACGGTGCCCTGTCGCCAGTACGCGTGCGTAATGGCCAAGCGTTGCTGATCAAATACGCCGATATCCTGCAGCGCATCGAAGAGCGTTATGGCGTTGATCGCCAGGCGCTGGTTTCGGTGTGGGGCATGGAAAGCAACTTTGGCCAGTTCCAGGGCAATAACTCGGTGATCCGTTCGCTCGCGACCCTGGCCTATGAAGGCCGCCGCCCGGCGTTCGCCCAGGCGCAACTGCTGGCGGCGCTGCAGATCATCCAGCATGGCGATATCTCTGCCGACCAGATGAAAGGTTCGTGGGCCGGGGCCATGGGCCAGACCCAGTTCATCCCGACCACCTACAACACCCATGCCGTGGATTTCGATGGCGACGGTCGCCGCGATATCTGGAACAGCCCGGGCGACGCCCTGGCCTCCACTGCGCACTACCTGCAAAGCTCCGGCTGGCAACGCGGCCAGCCGTGGGGCTTTGAGGTGAAACAACTGCCGACGAACTTCGATTACGCCCTGGCCGACGGCGGCATACGCAAGACCGTTGGCGAGTGGATGAGACTCGGTATCCAGCTGCCACCTGGCGCGAGCATGCCACCGAACGTCGAGCACCTGTCAGCTGCCCTGCTGCTGCCGGCCGGCTACCGTGGCCCAGCGTTCCTGGTGCTGGATAACTTCCGCGCGATCCTCAAGTACAACAACTCGTCGTCCTACGCGCTGGCCGTAGGCCTGTTGTCGGAGCGGTTTGCTGGCGGCGGAGTGATTCGTGGCGATTGGCCCAAGGATGAGCTGCCGCTGAGTCGCTCCCAGCGTATCGACTTGCAGACGGTGCTGAGTGCCAAGGGCTATGACGCGGGCAACCCGGACGGGATTATCGGCGCCAACACGCGCAAGGCGATCCGGGCGGCGCAGCAGTCGTTGGGTTGGCCGGCGGATGGGTTTGCGACAGTGAAGCTGCTGGAGTCGTTGCAGAGCCGTTAAATCGGCCTATGGCGACTGCCGCCATCGCAGGCAAGCCAGCTCCCACCTTTGGAATGCATTTTCCTGTGGGAGCTGGCTTGCCTGCGATAGCACTCTCAGGGCTTGAACACTACATCCTGCTCCAACACCAACTGCTGCTCCCCCGCATCCAACCGCACCAAGGCGCCCATCGGCAGCGTCAGGTTTGGATCGCAGTGCCCGCTGCGCCAGCCGGACAACACAGGAATGCACAGCGGCTCGAAGGTCTGCTTGAGCAGCCGCTCCAACGCCGCCTTATCCACCCCCGATACATCCCCGACCAACACGCCGGCCACCTGAGCCAGTTTGCCCGCCAGGCGCAAGTGCGTCAGCAGCCGGTCAATTCGGTAGAGTGGCTCGTTGACGTCTTCGATAAACAGAATGATGCCTTCGGAGTCGATCTCAAACGCCGTGCCCATTACCGCGGCAATCATCGACAGGTTGCCGCCGAGCAAACGCCCGCAGGCGACACCCGGCTCAATCGTGGTCAGTGGGTAAGCAACCGGGTGTGCCAGCACGCTGCACTCGCTCAGTTGCCCACGCAACATGCTGAACAACGACGACTCGGTGGGCTGCTGCTTGCCACCGAGCAGATCGGCATTGAGCATCGGCCCGTGAAAGGTCACAAAACCCGCGTAGCGGTTGATGGCCAGGTGCAACGCGGTGATGTCGCTGTACCCCACAAATGGCTTGGGGTTGGCTCTAATCAGGTCAAAATCGAGCCGATCCAATAATCGCGGGGTGCCATAGCCGCCACGCAGGCAGAAGATGGCATCGATTTCGGGATCGGCAAACGCCGCATGCAAATCGCGCAGACGCACCTCGTCGCTGCCGGCCAGGTAGCCGTCGCGCTCATACACACCGGGGAATATGCGCAGCTCATGGCCACGGGCGCGCATCCACTGGCCGGCTTTTTCAACATCCAGTGCGGCAGGGCCGGCGGGGGCAATCAGGCCAATTACGCCTTCGGTGCGCAGGGCAGGCACGGCAGCCGCGAGTTGAGTCGTCATCCATGGTTCTCCGTGGTTGGATACCCAGGCACTCTAGCCAGTGATGGTTGCAAACAGAAGGGAGAAAAGGAGGGAAACTCTGTAGGAGCAGTTCGGCTGCTCCTACAGAGGGGAAACGCTTACGAAACCAGGCTCGCCTTGACCAGCTTGGCTTGCTCATCGGCGTGGTACGAGGAACGTACCAGCGGGCCCGAAGCCACGTTCTTGAAGCCCATCTTGTAACCTTCCTCGGCGAACCAGGCGAAGGTGTCGGGGTGCACAAAACGCTGCACCGGCAAGTGGCTGCGCGACGGCTGCAGGTACTGGCCCAGGGTCAGCATGTCGATGTCGTGTTCGCGCATGCGCTTCATGACTTCGATGACTTCTTCGTCGGTTTCGCCCAGGCCCAGCATCAGCCCGGATTTGGTCGGGATGTGCGGCATCATCTGCTTGAATTTTTGCAGCAGGGTCAGCGACCACTGGTAGTCCGAACCTGGGCGCGCAGCTTTGTACAGACGTGGCACGGTTTCCAGGTTGTGGTTGAACACATCCGGTGGCTCGGCCGCGGTGATTTCCAGCGCGACGTCCATGCGGCCACGGTAGTCCGGCACCAGGGTTTCGAGCATCACGTTCGGCGACAGCTTGCGGATCTCGCGGATGCAGTCGGCAAAGTGCTGGGCACCGCCGTCACGCAGGTCGTCGCGGTCTACGGAAGTGATGACCACGTATTTGAGTTTCAGGTCGGCAATGGCGATGGCCAGGCTTTCCGGCTCGTTGACGTCCAATGGCTTCGGCCGGCCGTGGCCAACGTCGCAGAACGGGCAACGACGGGTGCAGATGTCACCCATGATCATGAAGGTGGCGGTGCCGCCGGAGAAGCATTCGCCCAGGTTCGGGCAGGAAGCTTCTTCGCACACGCTGTGCAGTTTGTGCTTGCGCAGCAGGGCCTTGATACGGTCGACTTCCGGCGAAACCGGGATGCGCACGCGGATCCAGTCAGGCTTCTTCGGCAGTTCGGTGGTCGGGATGATTTTCACCGGGATGCGTGCAACCTTCTCGGCGCCGCGCAGCTTGACGCCGGCTTCGACCTTGGCACGCGGGGCCGGGGCCGGACGCTCGGTGATGTCCAGCGTCGGGATCATGGTTTGCACTGCATCAGTAGTCATAATCAGTCGATTCCGCCCGTAAGGGTCGTCTGCTCAGCATAGTCGAGGTGTTTGACGAGCTGCGCACGCAGCCGGGCACTTACCTCGGCAAATTTAATCGGTGTGGCGTGGTCGCTCAGTTGAGTCATCGCCAGCCCGGCGTAACCGCACGGGTTGATGCGCCGAAACGGCGCCAGGTCCATGTCCACATTCAGGGCCAGGCCATGAAAGGAACAACCATGGCGAATGCGCAAACCGAGGGAGGCGATTTTCGCGCCGTCCACGTATACACCGGGTGCATCGGGCTTGGCCGCGGCAGTCACGCCGTAACTGGCCAACAGCTCGATCAGGCAAGCCTCCATGCGGCTTACCAGGTCACGCACGCCAAAACCCAGCTTGCGTACGTCCAGCAGCAAATAGGCCACCAGCTGACCAGGGCCATGGTAAGTCACTTGGCCACCTCGGTCGACCTGCACCACCGGAATATCACCCGGCAGCAGCAGATGCTCAGCCTTGCCGGCCTGGCCCTGGGTAAAGACCGGCGGGTGTTCTACCAGCCAGATTTCATCCGGGGCCGAGGTGCCGCGCTCGTTGGTGAAGCGCTGCATGGCATGCCAGACCGGCTCATAGGCCATCTGGCCGAGCTCGCGAAAGCCCAAAACCTGTGACATCACAACACCATGTGCACGAAGCCGGTGGCCCGCAGTTCACTGTTGATGTCGTAGAGCTGGTCTTGACCGGTTGCCACGATGTGCAACTGGATCGTGGTGTACTTACCGTTGGAACTCAAACGCTCGTCCACCCGGTTGTCGTTGATCGTCGCGTGTTTACGCACGATCTCGAGAATCTTGTCTTTGTTGCCCACACCGGTATCGCTGATCACCTTGACGGGATAGTCCACGTTGGGGAATTCGATCTTTGGCGCCTTTACTTCTACTTCTTTATCGGTCATGGCAGAACAGCCTCGTAAGCGCTAAGCCGTGGCGACGGGCAAAGCCCCGCGCTGGATCAACGCGGGGCTTTGCAGGTGCGCACAATCAGTTGAACAAGCCGTAGAAGAATAGACGGATGCTATCCCACACGCGGCGGAAGATACCACCTTCGTCAACGGCGTCCAGTGCGATCAGGTCGGCGCTATGCACCACCTTGTCATCGAGCTTCACTTCGACTTTACCGATCACGTCGCCCTTGGCGATTGGAGCGACCAATTGCGGGTTCATGGTCATGCTGGCCGCGAGCTTTTTCAGCTGGCCTTTAGGCATGGTCAGGGTCAGGTCATCGGCCAGGCCGGCCTTGACTTGGTGGGTCGCGCCTTTCCATACCGGGGCTTGGGCCAGCTCGGCACCCTTCTGGTAGAAGGTCTGGGTTTCGAAGAAGCGGAAGCCGTAAGTCAGCAGTTTTTGCGTCTCGGCCGCACGGGCCTGCTCGCTGTTGGTGCCGAATACCACGGCGATCAGGCGCTGGCCATCACGTACGGCGGACGACACCATGCAGTAGCCGGCTTCGTCGGTGTGGCCGGTTTTCAGACCGTCGACGGTCTTGTCACGCCACAGCAGCAGGTTACGGTTAGGCTGCTTGATGTTGTTCCAGAAGAATTCCTTCTGGGAGTAGATCGCGTAGTGCACCGGGTCGACACGGATGATCGCGCGAGCCAGCACGGCCATGTCGTGAGCCGACGAGTAGTGCTCCGGGTTCGGCAGGCCGGTCGGGTTCATGAAGTGGCTGTTGGTCATGCCCAGGTCGCCGGCGGTCTTGTTCATCAAATCGGCGAACGCGTCTTCGCTGCCGGCGATGTGCTCGGACAGGGCCACGCTGGCGTCGTTACCGGACTGGATGATGATGCCGTGCAGCAGGTCGCTGACGGTAACCTGCGAACCGACCTTGATGAACATCCGCGAACCGCCGGTGCGCCATGCGTTTTCGCTGACGGTAACCGGGTCATTCTCGCCGATCTGGCCGCGACGGATTTCCAGGGTCGCGATGTAGGCTGTCATCAGCTTGGTCAGGCTGGCCGGGGGCAGGCGCTGGTCACCGTTGTTCTCGACCAGCACGTTGCCGCTGGCGGCATCCATGAGGACCCAGGCCTTGGCGGCCAATTGCGGGGAAGCTGGCACCATTTCAACCGCCCAGGCGGCCGGGGTAATGATCAGCGAAAGTAGCAGGCACGTGCGTTTGGCTAAGGTGGTGATGTTCATCCGTCTCTCGAAATTGCTTATGGAAACTTGCCCTCGCGGGCAAAACTATTCAGACAGCCCGCTGCCAGACTGTCGCGTGTTCGGTTGCCCGCTCACCCCTTGCCCCTGGGTTTTTATTGTTCAACGAGCCAACAACCTCGGTTCAGGCGAACCTGAACCATCAATCCTTTTACTTATTCAGCCGTGACGACGCTGGGTTGCCCCAGGTTGGCCAGGCGCACACTGTTCTGCACGTGCGCCACTTCACTTGGCGAACCAATCGGGCCCATGCGCACACGGTGCAGGGTTTGCTGGTTACGCACGATGGAGCTGATAAACACTGGCGCGCTGACCATGCCGCTGAGCTTGGACCTTAACAGTTCTGCCGCATCCGGGTTGGCGAAAGCGCCGACCTGCAGGTACTGGCCGCCGACTGTAGATGCGCCTGGCGCTGCATGGGGCACCACGACCGTATCGGGTGCGTGCTGCGCCGGTGGCGGTGTCCACTGCTCGATCTTGCCCGCCGAGGCGGTCACTTGCGGTTGCGGGGTTTGCGGCTCGTTGAGCATCAATGGCGCCGGTTTGCCACGCTGAGCCCAATACTGCGCCGGGTCGATACCTTCGACTTTCACACGCGCGGTGCCAGTTTCGGCATAACCGAGTTTCTTCGCGGCGGCGTAGGACAAGTCGATGATCCGGTCCGAATAGAACGGCCCACGGTCGTTGACCCGCAGGATCACCGTGCGGTGGTTGTCCAGGTTGGTCACGCGTACATAGCTGGGCAGCGGCAAAGTCTTGTGGGCCGCGCTCATGCCGTACAGGTCATACACTTCGCCGTTGGCGGTGTTCTGGCCATGGAATTTGGTGCCGTACCAGGACGCCGTGCCCGTTTGCGAGTAGGTCTTGGATTCCTGCAACGGGAAGTAATTCTTGCCCAGCACGGTATACGGGTTGGCTTTGTAAGGCCCGGTGTGCAGGGTCGGCGTGGCATCCGGGATCTTCGATACGTCGACATCCCACCACGGCGCGCCGTCTTTGTGCGCGCGGTTGATGTCCAGGCCCGGCTGGGCGCGAACGACAGCGCCGCCCTTCGGCGCCGGAGCACGGCTGGTGGTGGAGGAGCAACTGACAACCAGCAAGGACAACGCGGCGAACGCCACCAGCTTGAGCGGTTTTTGGAACGGCGATACCCGCATTACTTGTTGCCCCGTGCTTGGACCAGCATGTCTGACAGTTGATGCACGGCCATGGCGTACATCACACTGCGGTTATAACGCGTGATTGCGTAAAAATTCTTCAGGCCCATCCAGTATTCCGGGCCGTTTGCGCCTTCGAGGCGGAACGCCGTCACCGGCATATCATCGCGTGGCGCATTCTGACTCGACCAGCCCAGCGCTCGCAACTCCCCGACGGTCTTGACCGGCTCAATACCTTGGGTCAAACCTTCGTCGACGCGCTCGCCGGTGACATCGGCGCGGATCACCACCGGTTCGCCGGCCACCCAGCCATGGCGCTTGAAGTAGCTGGCCACGCTGCCGATGGCATCGTCCGGGTTGCTCCAGATATTGATGTGGCCGTCGCCGTCGAAATCCACCGCATACGCCCGGAAACTGCTCGGCATGAACTGCGGCAGGCCCATCGCACCAGCGTAGGAGCCCTTGAGGGTCAACGGGTCGACCTGCTCTTCACGGGCCAACAGCAGGAACTCACGCAGCTCCTTGCGGAAAAACTCGGCACGTGGCGGGTAATCGAAGCCCAGGGTCGACAAGGCGTCGATCACCCGGTAACTGCCGGTGTTGCGCCCGTAGAAGGTTTCGATGCCGATGATGGCGACGATCACCTGGGCCGGCACGCCGTATTCCTGCTCGGCGCGGGCCAGCACCGCTTCGTGCTGGCGCCAGAAGTCCACGCCCCGCGCCACACGGGCGTCGGTGAGGAACATCGGGCGGTAGTCTTTCCACTGTTTAACGCGCTCGGCGGGACGCGAGATCGCGTCGAGGATCGCCTGCTTGCGCTGGGCTTCACGGAACACGCCCATCAGTTGTTCACCGGCAAAACCGTAGTCGCGGGTCATTTCACCGACAAATTCGGCGACCTGGGGTGAACCATCGTAGTCACCGGCCTGCACCTCTTGCGTCGCGCCCAGCAGCCCAATCAGGCCCATCCAGGACGCGTGCCGAGTCGCCCAGCCGCGCATTACTTGCATTGACATCTTCACCTTATTCAAACCTGCGCGATCCACTTGCGATGCGTGTGAATCGACATCAAAACCCCAAACGCTGACATCAATGTCACCAGCGAAGTTCCGCCGTAGCTAATGAACGGCAACGGCACCCCAACCACCGGCAACAGGCCACTGACCATACCGATGTTGACGAAAACGTAAACAAAAAAAGTCATGGTCAGGCTGCCGGCGAGCAATTTGCCAAACAGCGTCTGCGCCTGGGCGGTAATCACCAGGCCGCGACCAATCAGCAGCAAATAGATCAGCAACAGCGCGCAAATACCCACCAGGCCGAATTCTTCGCCCATTACCGCAATAATGAAGTCGGTGTGGCTTTCGGGCAAAAAGTCCAGGTGTGACTGGGTGCCCAGCAACCAACCTTTGCCAAATACGCCGCCGGAACCAATCGCCGCCTTGGACTGGATAATGTTCCAGCCAGTGCCCAGCGGGTCACTTTCCGGATCCAGGAAGGTCAGGATCCGCTGCTTCTGGTAGTCATGCATAAAGAAGAACCACATGGCCACCGCCACCGGGATCGCCGCCGCCAGCACGCTGAGGATCCAGCGCCAGCGCAGGCCGCCCATGAACAACACGAACGCCCCGCCCGCCAGGATCAGCAGCGAGGTGCCGAGGTCGGGCTGGCGCACAATCAAAATGAACGGCACGCCGATCAATATCAGGCTGATGCCCACGTGCTTGAGCTGCGGCGGCAAGGTGCGCTTGGACAAATACCAGGCGATGGTCGCCGGCATCAGGATCTTCATGAATTCCGACGGCTGGAAGCGAATTACCCCGGGAATGTTGATCCAGCGGGTCGCGCCCATGGCGTTGTGGCCCATTACGTCCACCACCACCAGCAGCAAAACACCGGCGACATACCCCAGCGGCACCCAGCGCGCCATGAAGCGTGGCTCCAGCTGGGCGATAACCACCATCGACAACAGACCCAGGCCGAACGACGACGCCTGTTTGATCAGTAAGTCCCAGTTCTTGCCGCTGGCCGAATACAGCACGAACAGGCTGCCGGCCGCCAAGGTCAACAGCAGGATCAGCAACGGGCCATCAATGTGCAGGCGCTGCAGCAACGTCGCACGCCGACGCATCACATCCTCACTGGAGAGGATGCGGTCAAAATTACTCTTCACGGGCCGTAACCTCGGTGCTTGAAGGGGGGCCACCATATTCGGATTTGAGTCTGCCGTCGTCGGCCAACAGCCAAGCGTCCATGATCTGACGCACCACAGGCGCCGCGACGCCAGAGCCGGACTCGCCGTTCTCGACCATCACCGCCACCACGATTTTCGGGTCGTCGGCCGGCGCAAAGCCGACAAACAAGGCGTGGTCGCGGTGACGCTCCTGAACCTTGGAGCGGTCGTATTTCTCACCCTGCTTGATCGCGACCACCTGGGCCGTACCGCTTTTGCCGGCAATGCGGTATTGCGCGCCCGCCGCGGCCTTGCGCGCCGTGCCACGGGCACCGTGCATCACTTGCTGCATGCCGTGGTTGACCTTGGCCCAGTCGGACGGGTCGCGCAGCACGATGTCCGGAATCGGGTTTTCATCCACAGGCTTCTGGCCTTCGATGGTCTTGGCCAAGTGCGGGCGGTTCCACACGCCTTTGTTGGCCACCAGCGCGGTGGCCTGGGCCAGTTGCAGCGGTGTGGCCTGCATGTAGCCCTGACCGATGCCGAGGATCAGGGTTTCGCCCGGGAACCATGCCTGACGACGGGTCGCGCGTTTCCACTCCCGCGACGGCATCAAGCCAGGGGATTCTTCGAACATATCCAGGGAGACTTTCTGACCGAGGCCGAACTTGCCCATGTAGGCAGACAGCCGATCAATCCCCAGCTTGTGGGCCAGGTCATAAAAATAGGTGTCGTTGGAGCGCATGATTGCGGTGTCCAGGTCGACATAGCCGTCACCGGTGCGGTTCCAGTTACGGTATTTGTGATCGTAGTTGGGCAGCATGTAGTAGCCAGGGTCGTACACGCGGCTCGATGCCGTGACCACACCCGAATCCAGACCGGCAATCGCCACCGCCGGCTTGATGGTCGAACCCGGCGGGTACAGCCCGCGCAGCACACGGTTGAACAACGGCCGGTCGATGGAATCACGCAACTCGGCATAGGCCTTGAAGCTGATACCGGTCACAAACAGGTTCGGGTCGAAACTCGGCTGGCTGACCATCGCCAGCACTTCGCCGGTGGCCGGGTTGAGCGCGACGACGGCGCCACGACGACCGCCCAGGGCCATCTCCGCCGCTTCCTGCAATTTGATGTCCAGGCTCAGCACAATGTCTTTGCCAGGGATCGGGTCGGTGCGCTTGAGCACACGCAGCACGCGGCCACGGGCGTTGGTCTCAACTTCTTCGTAACCCACCTGGCCGTGCAGCTCCGGCTCGTAGAAGCGCTCGATGCCGGTTTTGCCAATATGGTGGGTGCCGCTGTAATTCACCGGATCGAGGCTTTTCAGCTCTTTCTCGTTGATGCGCCCCATGTAGCCGACGGAGTGCGCAAAGTGTGCCCCTTGCGGGTAATGCCGCACCAACTGCGCCACCACTTCCACACCTGGCAAACGGAACTGGTTCACCGCAATGCGCGCGATCTGCTCTTCGTTGAGCTCGAACAGGATCGGCACCGGCTCGAACGGCCGACGCCCCTGCTTCATGCGTTTTTCGAAGATCACGCGGTCTTCCGGCGTCAGTTGCAGTACCTCGACGATTACGTCGAGGACCTGCTGCCAGTCGCCGGAACGCTCGCGGGTCATGCTCAGGCTGAAGCTGGGCCGGTTGTCCGCCACCACCACGCCATTGCGGTCGAAAATCAGCCCGCGGGTCGGCGGGATCGGCTGCACATGCACCCGGTTGTTTTCCGACAACGTGGAGTGATAGTCGTACTGGATCACCTGCAGGTAATACAGGCGCGCAATCAGCACCGCAATCAAGCCCACCACCAAAAAAGCGCCAAACACCACGCGCGAACGTACCAGACGTGCGTCTTTCTCGTGGTCCTTGATGCGGATCGGCTGGGTCATCGGCAATGGCGCAGATTATTTGTGGTAAGGGTGCCCGGACAGAACTGTCCAGGCGCGATACAGCTGTTCACCGATCAGAATCCTTACCAACGGGTGCGGCAACGTGAGTGCCGACAGCGACCAGCGCTGGTCCGCCCGCGCGCAGACTTCCGGCGCCAGCCCTTCCGGGCCGCCGACCATGAAGTTGACGGTACGCGAGTCCAGGCGCCAGCGGTCCAGTTCCACCGCCAACTGCTCGGTGCTCCAGGGCTTGCCGTGCACCTCGAGGGTGACGATGCGCTCGTTGGGGCCGACCTTGGCCAGCATGGCTTCGCCTTCCTGACGGATAAAGCGCGCCACATCGGCATTCTTGCCCCGGGTGTTGAGCGGTATTTCCACCAGCTCCAGCGACAGCTCAGCGGGCAGACGCTTGGCATACTCGTGCCAGCCTTCTTCCACCCACTTGGGCATGCGTGAACCGACAGCGATCAGACGCAGGCGCACAGCCGTTCCTTATTCCTGGTCTTTGTTGAGCTTGTCGAAGTGCGCATGGCCCACTTCCGGGCTGTGGTGCTTGCCATCAGCCGCACGGCTCTGCTCGGCGCCTTTCCACAGACGCTCCAGGTCGTAGAACTGGCGGGCGTTGCTGGTCATCATGTGAACGATCACGTCGTCCATGTCCAGCAGTACCCAGTCGCTGTCGCCCTTGCCTTCTTCACCCAGTGGCTTGACGCCTTGGGCTTTGACGGCTTCGCGAACCTTGTCGAGCATCGCGCCGATCTGGCGGTTGGAAGTACCGGTAGCAATGATCATGAAGTCGGTGATGCTTTGCTTGTCGCGCACGTCCAGCACCTGGATGTCCTGGGCTTTAACGTCTTCCAGGGCAGCCACGGCGACTTTTACCAGCTCTTCGCCAGCCAGCTCAGGGCCGGTGTGCGCTTCTACTGGCAGCGGGGCGCTTTTGAAAGTGCCTTTGCGCTTAACTTTGCTTACGTCTTTGTTCGTCATATAAAACTCGTTTTGCTCGTATGTTCGGGCGCCCGCTGCACGAATGTTCGTGCGATCAAGCGCGCCTTTTAGTTCGACGCACGGTAAAGCCCGTGCGCATCGATGTAGGCCAGGACCGCGTCAGGCACCAGGAAACGTACCGACTTCCCGCTGGCCAGCAGTTGACGGATCTGGGTGGCGGACACCGCAAGCGGGGTCTGCCAGACGAATGCAATATTCCCGTTCGGCCCGGTCAGGGCCAAGGGGTCACTTACCGACCGCGCGGCCAGCAGGTTGCGCAAGGCATCCGGCGGTTCGCTGTCGGCATCCGGGCGTTGCAAAACCAGGATGTGGCAATGCTGGAGGAGTTCCTCCCAGCGATGCCAAGAGGGCAGGCCGCAAAATGCGTCCCAGCCCAAAAGCAGAAACAACTGGTCATCTGCGGCCAACTCGGCGCGCATCAGTTCCAGGGTGTCGACAGTGTAGGACGGTTTATCGCGTTTGAGTTCGCGGTCGTCCACCACCAGCGGCGGTATACCTTCTACAGCCAGGCGCACCATCTCCAGGCGTTGCTGCGCAGACACCTGCGGCATATCGCGATGGGGTGGCCGCGCGTTAGGCATCACGCGTAACTCATCCAGCGCGAGGGCATCCGCGACTTCCAGGGCACTGCGCAAATGGCCAATGTGCACGGGGTCGAAGGTGCCACCGAGCAGCCCGATGCGTTTACCCATCAAGTGCGCACATGACCGTCGCCGAACACCACGTACTTCTCGCTGGTCAGGCCTTCCAGGCCAACCGGGCCGCGTGCGTGGAGCTTGTCGGTGGAAATGCCGATCTCCGCCCCCAGGCCATACTCGAAGCCGTCGGCAAAACGCGTCGAGGCGTTGATCATCACCGAGGCGGAATCCACTTCGGTGAGGAAACGCCGGGCATCGCTGAAATGCTCGGAAACAATAGCGTCGGTGTGCTTGGAGCCGTATTTATTGATGTGTTCGATGGCCTGGTCCAGGCCATCAACGATGCGGATCGACAGGATCGGCGCCGTGTACTCGGTGTACCAGTCGTCTTCAGTCGCTTCGATCACGTCCGCGCCCAGCAGTGCACGGGTACGTTCGCAGCCACGCAGTTCCACGCCCTTGTCACGGTAGATGGCAGCCAGCGGCGGCAGCACGCGCTCGGCAATGCCAGCGTGTACCAGCAGGGTTTCCATGGTATTGCATGGCGCGTAGCGGTGGGTCTTGGCGTTGTCGGCGATGCGGATCGCCTTGTCGAGGTCGGCCGCGATGTCGATGTACACATGGCACACGCCGTCCAGGTGCTTGATTACCGGCACCTTGGCATCACGGCTGACGCGTTCGATCAGGCTCTTGCCACCACGCGGCACGATCACGTCGACGAATTCCGGCATGGTGATCAACGCGCCTACGGCGGCGCGGTCGGTGGTTTCCACCACCTGCACCACTTCAGCCGGCAGCTCGGCCACGGCCAGGCCTTGCTGGATGCACACAGCAATGGCGCGGTTGGAATGAATGGCCTCGGAACCGCCACGCAGGATGGTGGCGTTGCCCGACTTGAGGCACAGGCTCGCGGCGTCGATGGTCACGTTCGGGCGCGACTCATAGATGATGCCGATCACGCCCAGCGGCACGCGCATCTTGCCGACCTGAATGCCGGAGGGCAGGTAGCGCATATCGCGGATTTCACCGATGGGGTCAGGCAGCTTGGCCACCTGACGCAGGCCTTCGATCATGTCGTCGATACGTGCCGGGGTCAGCGCCAGACGGTCCAGCAGGGCCGGTTCCAGGCCATTGGCGCGGCCGTTGGCCAGGTCCAGTTCGTTGGCGGCGGCCAGCTCGGAGCGCGAAGCATCCAGAGCATCGGCGGCGGCCAGCAAGGCGCGGTTCTTCTGCGCAGTGCTCGCACGGGCGATCAACCGCGAGGCCTGCCGGGCAGCGCGACCCAGGCGGGTCATGTAGTCAAGAACGGACTCAGTCATGGTCAGGGAGTCTTGGCAAAGAGGAAAGCGGCAGATTATAGCTGTGACGCCGCCCGACTGACAGCGGTGAGGGGCGGATGGTCGAAATGAACTGTAAAAACTTGGGGTTCAGCGGTAATTAAGGTGGGAGTTGTTATTATTCGGTCACATTTAGCCGTATTAACCCTACCGCCATGTCCAGTTTTGCCCCCCAACTGCCCGCCAGCGCCCTGCCCGATAGCTTCTTCGACCGTGACGCGCAAATTCTTGCGCGCGAATTGCTCGGCAAAGTCATCCGCCACCGCGTCGGTGAAACCTGGCTTTCGGCGCGAATTATCGAAACCGAAGCCTATTACGTGGCCGAAAAAGGCAGCCATGCCTCACTCGGTTACACAGAAAAGCGTAAGGCTTTGTTTCTGGATGGTGGCCACATCTACATGTACTACGCCCGTGGCGGCGATTCACTGAACTTCAGCGCTCACGGCCCCGGCAATGCGGTGCTGATCAAATCGGCTTATCCGTGGGTCGATGAGCTGTCCGGCCCGGCGAGCCTGGCGCAGATGCTGCTCAACAACCCGGACGCCAATGGCCACCCACGCCCCTCGCAAAAACTCTGCGCCGGCCAAACGCTGCTGTGCAAAGCCCTGGGCCTGAAAGTGCCGATGTGGGACGCCAAGCGCTTCGATCAGGAACTGCTGTTTGTTGAAGACGTGGGCCAAACCCCGACGCAAATCATCCAGACCACCCGCCTGGGCATCCCCAGCGGGCGCGATGAACACCTGATGTACCGCTTCGTGGATGCGGGTTATGCACCGTATTGCACCCGGAACCCGCTGCGCCGGGGCCAGGTCGAAGGCCGTGATTATTTTTTGATTTGAACAGACAGAAGCAGCCCGGCAGATCGAATGTGGGAGCTGGCTTGCCTGCTCCCACAGTTGATCGCCACTGCCGACATAAATGGAGTGAAGTTTTATGGGCCAATGGCTCGATAGCATTACCGGCTGGCTCACACTGAACCCCGAATGGCTGGCGGTGGCGGTATTTATCGTCGCGTGCGTTGAATGCCTGGCCATCGCCGGTCTGATCGTGCCAGGCACCGTCTTGCTGTTTGCCATTGCGGCCCTGGCCGGCAGCGGTGCGCTGTCGTTGAGTGAAACCTTGCTGCTGGGCTTTCTCGGCGGCTTGCTGGGCGACGGCGTTTCCTACTACCTGGGCCGACACTTCCATCAGAACATCCGCCGCCTACCCGGTTTACGCCACCATCCGGAATGGATGAACGGCGCCGAAACCTACTTCCACAAGTACGGCATCGCCAGCCTGCTGGTCGGGCGTTTCATCGGCCCGCTGCGCCCCATGCTGCCGATGGTGGCGGGCATGTGCGACATGCCGTTCCCGCGTTTTGCCGCCGTAAGTATTGTGGCCGCCGCCGGCTGGTCGGTGGCCTACCTGCTGCCGGGCTGGGCCACTGGCGCCGCCTTCCGCCTGCCGCTGCCGGAAGGTTTCTGGCTGGAAGCCGGGATTGTCGCCGGGTGTATCGCGGTATTGCTGGGGCTGAGCTTGAACAGCAGCCTGCGCGGCCATCGTCGCGCCACTGTGTGGGTCGGTGGCGCCAGCCTGACGCTGTTGATCGCCCTGTTTATTGGCTATCCCCACCTTAACCACTTCGACCAGGGCCTCAGTGCTTTGGTCCAGGAGCATCGCAGCCCGTGGCTGGACGAGGTGATGGTGCGGATTACCCAACTGGGTGAATTCAGGAAGATGTTTATCGCCAGCGCGATTTTCACTGGCCTGCTGCTGGTGGCGCGGCAATGGCGGCATGCCGTGTTCGTCGGTGCTACGTTGGCGGGGGCGGCGGTGATCAACACGGGCACCAAGCTGTTTTTCGCCCGTGGCCGCCCGGAAATCCTCACAGAACCACTGACCAGTTTCAGCATGCCCAGCGGCCACGCCTCCGGCGCCTTTGCGTTCTTTCTCGCACTGGCGGTGCTGGCCGGGCGCGGGCAACCCACGCGCCTGCGCCTGACCTGGATGTTGCTGGGCTGTATTCCCGCCGCTTTTATTGCGCTGTCACGGGTTTACCTGGGCGCGCATTGGCCCACGGACATACTGGCCGGCACGCTGCTGGCGATGACGGTGTGCGCCTTCAGCCTGGCCGTCATCCAGTATCGAAGCCCGCTGCCGGCCATGCCGCAGAAAACCTGGTGGCTGCTGCTCCCGGTGCTGGTGGCGGTGCTGAGCTTTATCGCCCTCACCGGCACACCCCACGCCCTGTTGCGCTACGCCTACTGAGTGAACAGTTCGCCCTGCAACTCGTCGAGCAGCATCTGGATCGCATCCAGGCGCTGCTGTGGGTCATCGAGTTGCAGCAGGTCGATCTTGTCGGCCTCGGTGAACGGCAGCAGATACGCCAGCTGATTGCCCAAGGCTTGCTGGCCCTCGGCATGCGCGTCCATATCCAGCGAAGCCACCATCGGGTGCTCGGCCAGGGCCTGGAGCAACGCCAGCAGGTCGGCGTCCTCTTCTTCCAAAGGCTGGTCGGGCAGCTCCTCGAGCCATTGCACCTCGGCCACCAGCAACTGATCCTTCTGCACGCCGGCGTCGCGCACGCGGAAGCGGCGGCCACCTTCGACGCGAATCCCCAGCAGGCCGTTGTCCTGCTGCTTGAAATCGCGGATCAACGCTTCACAACCGATCAGCGCGTAGCCGTCCGGGGCCATGCCGACTTCCTTGCCGTCGAGGATGCACACCACACCAAAGCTTTCGCCCTTTTTCATGCAGCGGCTGATCATGTCCAGGTAGCGTGCCTCGAACAGTTGCAAGTCGAGGGTGCAGCCAGGGAACAGCACGGTATTGAGCGGGAACAGCGCCAGACTCATAAAGGTTTCCTTAAACCTGGTTTAAACGATCACCGACACGGCCAACGGCAGGAAAACCGCCGTGCCCACGCCCATCAGACTCATGGCCAACGCCGCGAAGGCGCCGCACTCTTCACTTTCCTGCAAGGCCACCGAGGTGCCGACGGCGTGGGCGGTCATGCCCAGCGCCATGCCACGCGCCTCGGGGCTGTGCACACCGAGGCGCGACAGGTACGCCGGGCCGATCATCGCGCCGATCACCCCGGTGATCAGCACAAACACCGCCGCCAGCGCAGCCACACCACCGATCTGCTCAGCCACCAGCATGGCAATCGGCGAGGTCACCGACTTGGGCGCCATGGTCATCAGCATCATATGTTCGGCGCCGAACCACCAGCCCAGCAGCACACACAAGCCGGTGGCCACCACGCCGCCTATCACCAGCGTAGTAAAAATCGGCCAGAACAATTGACGAATCCGTCGCAGGTTCAAGAACAGCGGCACCGCCAAAGCCACCGTCGCCGGGCCGAGCAGGATGCCCATGATCTCGGTGCTCTTGCGGTACTCGACGTAGGTCAGGCCGCAACTGAGCAGCACGCCGATCACCAGCAGCATCGACACCAGCACCGGCTGCAGGAAGACCCAGCGGGTTTTCTCGAATGCCGCCAGCACCAGTTGATAGGCGCCGAGGGTGATGCCGATGCCGAACAACGGATGATGAATAACCGCAGCCCACGCGCCCTGCCAGTCGCCGATCATTGATCGCGCTCCTTGCGCTTGACCATGCGCTGCATCAGCACGCCGACAAAACCCATGGCGATCACCAGCGACAAAACGAGCGCGCCGATGATGGCCCAGAAATCGGCGGCAATGTCCTTGGCGTAGACCATCACGCCCACCGCCGGCGGCACCAGCAGCAACGGCAAGTAACGTAACAGGCTGCTGGCAGCCAGGCTCAGGGGCTCGCCGACTTCACCGCGCCAGATCAAAAAACCCAGCATCAGCAGCAAGCCAATAATCGGCCCCGGCAGCACCGGCAACAGCAAATGGTTGATCGCGGTGCCGATCAATTGAAACAGCACCAGCCAGGTCAGGCCCCGTAACAGCATCGCTCTCTCCCCCCTCTAAAGCTGGGACGCATTATAAGCACGCCCGCCATATGCTTCGGCATTCGCCAAAAGCATGGTGGGTTGACCGGGTGGGTTGCCCATGATGATCTACATTGGTTCTCTGTAACTCATAAAAAACAGAATCGATGAACCAAGGAGAGTCGCAATGCCCTATGTACCTGTAGCGCAGCTCAAAGATTATGTCGGCAAGGAACTGGGACGTTCCGAATGGCTCACCATCGACCAGGCGCGTATCAACCTGTTCGCAGAAGCCACCGGCGATCATCAGTTCATCCACGTTGACCCGATCAAGGCCGCCAAGACCCCGTTCGGCAGCACCATCGCCCACGGTTTCCTGTCGCTGTCGTTGATGCCCAAGCTCATGGAAGACATCCTGATCATGCCCGAAGGCCTGAAGATGGCGGTCAACTATGGGCTGGACAGCGTGCGTTTTATCCAGCCGGTAAAGGTTAATTCCAAAGTCCGCCTGAACGTCACCCTCACCGACGTGACCGAGAAAAAACCTGGCCAATGGCTATTTAAGGCCACCGCCACCCTGGAAATCGAAGGCCAGGAAAAACCTGCTTACATCGCCGAGTCGCTGTCACTCTGCTTCGTGTAAGGCCGGGCCTGTGGCGAGGCAATAAACCTTGCCACAGTGTATGTAAATTTATGTATGAATCTCGCAGCTGCGGCATACTCGGCGCTCAATTATCCGGATCCCGCTATGCGCCCACTCGCTCCCCTTGCCCTTGCCCTGTTGCTCACCGCTTGCGGAGACGGCGAATCGCTGTTGCCGCCCGATGCGCGCCTGCCCGACGGCGGCCGTTACCGGGGTGATGTGGTCAACGGTTTGCTGCAAGGCCAGGGCCGCGTGGACTACCCCAATGGCAGTTGGTACGCCGGCCAGTTCGACAAAGGCCAGTGGCACGGCCAGGGCGAATGGCATGGCAGCAACGGCGAGGTCTATAAAGGCCAGTTCCAGCAAGGCCTGTTCGATGGCCAAGGCAGCCTGACCACGGCGGGCAGCAGCTACGTCGGCGGTTTCAAGAATGGGCGACGCAACGGCGAAGGCACCCTCAAAGAGGGGCAGATGACCTATCGCGGCGAATTCAAAAACGATCAATATTCCGGCCTTGGCCGCCTGGAATTGGCCGACGGCAGCCAGTACCAGGGCCAGTTCGTGCACGGCAAACCCAATGGCGAAGGCCAGCGCAACGACGACAGTGGCAACCAGTTCAGTGGTCGTTTTGTCGATGGCCAGCTTGAAGGCAATGGCACCTTCAACAGTGCCGACGGCGATATCTATGTCGGCCAGTTCAAACAGAACCAGCTCAACGGCAAGGGCCGTTATGAAAACGCCGACGGCGACGTGTGGATCGGCCAGTTCAAGGAAGGCGCGCTCAGCGGCAAAGGCGAGTTGATCGGTGTGGACGGCAGCCACTACGTGGGCCAGTTCAGCGAATGGCGCTTCAGCGGCGAAGGCCGTCTGAACCTCACCGACGGCAGTTTCTATGTCGGCGGTTTCGACAGCGACAGCTACCAGGGCAAAGGCACCCTGGTACTCACCGACGGCACCGTGCAGGCCGGCACTTGGGTCAACGGCATGCGCGTGCGCGATGCCGACGGCAAGTTGCTGCCCGACCCACTGGAGGTCGGCATACTGGCCCAAGGCCGCTTGCTCGATGCCGCCCTTGCCGCCGTGCCACCCTCCACGCCTGCCGTCGAGCTGTACACCCTGGTATTGGCCGGCGATGGCAAACAAAGCGTGTTCCTGCGCGAAGCCGATTACGTCAGCAACATGCTCGCCACGCGCTTCGGTGCGCGCGGGCAGATTCGTCTGGTCAACCACCGCGACCACATCGCCGACCGCCCGCTGGCCACCCGCGAAAGCCTGCGCCGCGCTGTACAAACCCTGGCCGAACGCACCGGGCCGCAAGACCTGGTGTTTATCTACATGACCAGCCACGGCACCCACGAACATGAACTGGTGCTCGACCAGCCGCGCATGGAGCTGGCCGACCTGCCCGCCGACGAGCTGGCCGCCGTGCTTGCGCCGCTCAAGGACCGCGACAAGATCATCGTGATTTCCGCCTGCTACTCCGGTGGGTTTATCCCGGCCCTGAAGGACGAGCACACGCTGATCATGACCGCCTCGCGCGCGGATCGCGTGTCTTTCGGTTGCTCCGAGGAAGCGGACTTCACCTACTTCGGCGACGCCCTGTTCGCCCAGGCCTTCAACCAGACCGACGATTTGCAACAAGCCTTCAAACTGGCGCAGCTGCACGTGGCCGAGCGTGAACAGGCGGACAACTTCGAAGCCTCTGAACCGCAGATCTGGGCGCCCAAAGGCGTGATCGCCCACTGGCAATTGTTACGTAAACAGCAGGCACGAAAGGCGCTCGAAAGCGTCTCAATGAATAGCAAGGAAGCCAAAGGCAACTAAGCTGTAACGTGTAACAAGGGGGAAACACCATGTACCTGACACCTCAGCATATCCTGCTCGCCGGCGCCTCCGGCCTGACCGGCGAACACCTGCTCGACCGCCTGCTCAACGAACCCACGGTGACCCGCGTACTGGCACCTAGCCGCAAGCCGTTGGCCGAACACCCACACCTGGAAAACCCGGTGGGTGACCCGGCGGTGTTCCTGCCGCAACTGAGCGGCCAGGTTGATATCGCCTTCTGCTGCCTGGGCACCACGATTAAAAAAGCCGGTTCAGAAGAAGCCTTCCGTGCGGTCGACCTGGACATGGTGGTGGCCTTCGCCAAGCGCGCACGGGAGATGGGCGCGCGGCACCTGATCGTGATCAGCGCGATTGGCGCCGACCCGAAGTCCTCGATTTTCTACAACCGCGTCAAAGGCGAAATGGAGCAAGCGCTCAAGGCTCAGGACTGGCCGCAACTGACCATCGTACGGCCTTCGTTGCTGCTGGGGGAACGCTTGGAATCGCGCCTGGCCGAGAAAATCGCCGGGCCGTTATCGCGGTTGATTCCGGGCAAATACCACGGTATCGAAGTCTGCGAACTGGCCCGCGCCATGTGGCGCCTGGCGCTGGAAGAGCAGGATGGCGTGCGGGTGGTGGAGTCGGATGAGTTGCGCAAGCTCGGCAAATGATCTAGCAGCGCCTGTGCGGGCCCCATCGCAGGCAAGCCAGCTCCCACCTTTGGAAGGCATTCCCCTGTGGGAGCCGGGCTTGCCCGCGATGGGGCCCGCACACTCAACGCAACACTAAAGCCCGCCCGTTGCGTTAAACCCCACACCCAACACCGTCAATAACGACAGCGGCAACAGCAAGGTGTCGAGCAACGCGCTGGCCGGCAGATCCACATGCGGATAGCTCGGCGCCTCAGCGCCAAATCGATCCTTGGCGCAACAGCCGCCATTGATCGCATACACATCCAGCCGCGTGCCGGCATACACCACCGGCGCCCCAGGTTGCGCGGCATCCAGCGTGCGCGCCGTGGCGCAGCCTGTCAGTTGCAGCGCCAACATTACCAGCAGCGCCTTATTCATCGCTGCTCAAATGGTGCTCGCCCCAACGTGGCAGCATGTCCTGGGGAATGTTCAGCAGGTTGAGAATGCGCGCCACTACAAAGTCCACCAGGTCATCGATGGTTTGCGGCTGGTGATAAAACCCTGGCGAGGCCGGCAAGATGGTCACGCCCATGTTCGACAGCTTGAGCATGTGCTCCAGGTGAATGCTCGAGTACGGCGCCTCGCGCGGCACCAGGATCAACTGGCGGCGCTCCTTCAGGGTAACGTCAGCCGCCCGCTCGATCAGATTGTTGCAGGCGCCCGTGGCAATCGCCGACAAGGTGCCGGTGGAGCACGGCACTACCACCATCGCCGCCGGCGCACCGGAGCCGGACGCTACCGGCGACATCCAGTCTTCTTTACCGTACACCTTGATCTGCCCGGCAGCCGCGCCGGTGTACTCGGTGAGGAAGGCTTGCATCATCTGCACCTTGGCCGGCAGTTGCACATCCGTCTCGGTGGCCAGCACCAGTTGCGCGGCCTTGGAAATCAGGAAGTGCACCTCGCGGTCTTCGCGCACCAGGCAGTCCAGCAAGCGCAGGCCGTAAGGCGCACCGGACGCGCCGGTCATCGCCAGGGTAATGCGTTCCGGGCCACTCATTTGAGCGCCTCGGCCAGCTTGCCGTGCAGGCCACCGAAACCGCCGTTGCTCATGACCACCACATGGGTGCCGGGCTTGGCTTGATGTTTGACGTGTTCGATGATCGCTTCAATGGAGTCGCACACGATGGAAGGCACCGTGCACAGCGCCGCAATCGCCGGCAGGTCCCAGCCGAGGTTAGTCGGGGCGTACCAAACCACCTGGTCGGCGTCGATGACGCTTTCCGGCAAACCATCGCGGTGCGCGCCGAGTTTCATGGAATTGGAGCGCGGCTCAATAATGGCAATGATATTGGCATCACCGACGCGCTTGCGCAGGCCATCCAGCGTGGTCGCAATGGCTGTTGGGTGGTGGGCAAAGTCGTCGTAGATGGTAATCCCGTTCACATCTGCGACTTTTTCCATACGGCGTTTCACGCTCTTGAACGCGCTCAAGGCGGCGATGCCCATGGAAGGCACCACGCCCACATGCCGTGCGGCCGCCAGGGTGACCAAGGCATTGGCGACGTTATGTTGACCGGTCATGTCCCATTCGACGACGCCTTGGGCCTCACCCTCGAACAGCACTTCAAAGCGCGAGCCGTCTTCGCTGAGCAACTTGACCTGCCACTGCCCGCCCGCGCCGGTGGTTTGCACCGGCGTCCAGCAGCCCATGTCGATCACGCGCTGCAGGGCCGGCTCGGTGGTCGGGTGGATCACCAGGCCTTCGCTGGGGATGGTGCGCACCAAATGGTGGAACTGGCGCTCAATGGCGGCCAGATCAGGGAAAATGTCCGCGTGGTCGAACTCAAGATTGTTGAGGATCGCGGTACGCGGGCGGTAATGGACGAACTTGGAGCGCTTGTCGAAGAAGGCGCTGTCGTATTCATCGGCCTCAATCACAAAAAACGGCGTATCGCCCAAACGCGCCGACACCGAGAAGTTCTGCGGCACACCGCCGATCAGGAAACCCGGACTCATGCCCGCATGCTCAAGCACCCAGGCCAGCATGCTGCTGGTGGTGGTCTTGCCATGGGTGCCCGCCACAGCAAGAACCCAGCGGCCTTGCAGCACATGGTCGGCCAGCCATTGCGGGCCGGAGACATAGGGCAAGCCCTTGTTGAGTACATATTCGACCGCCGGGTTACCACGTGACATGGCGTTACCGATCACCACCAGATCCGGGACCGGGTCGAACTGTGAGGGGTCGTAACCTTGGGTCAGCTCAATACCCTGGGCCTGAAGCTGCGTGCTCATGGGCGGATAAACGTTGGCGTCGGAGCCAGTAACGTGATGGCCCAACTCTTTGGCCAGGACCGCCATCGAACCCATGAATGTGCCGCAGATACCCAGAATATGAATGTGCATAGTTGACCTCGTAAACATCGAGGCAGGTTAGCGCAGGGAGTAGGAAATCGCACCTTTTAAACGGTCAGCGGGCGAGCGAAATGCGTCTGGCATTTCGCTCGATAGTGCCATCCTCAAGCGATGGCGGGTGCTTGAGTTTTGCGCTGACTGGCTTTCAAAGCAGCGAGCAAACGCAGGTTTTCATAGGCCTCGTCCATGCGCTTGAACTTCTTGTCGATCAGGTCAAGACGCCCTTCTGCATCGGCAGGTATGGGTTCGCCGGGTTTATATGGTTTAAAAATAATTCCGTTCTGCCGGGTGATCTTCTTCAATTGCTGCTCAGAGAACCTGAGTATCTTTTCCAGGTTGCTTAAGCGTGCGTCGTTATCGGTTGGCCAACGTTCACTCTTGGTAAATACACGGTTGTTCTCGCCCAACAGAATCATGACGGTGGAGCCCATGCCCAACAGCTTTATCTCGAAATCATCCAGGCGCTGGTCAATCGTGCCTGACGAATCGGCTGTCGAATCGGGCGTCGAATCAACGTGCTCGGCAGCGTCACCCTTTTTGGGCGGGCTGCTGGCGCCGGGCAAAAACGGTGGCGGCAATACACCAGGGGCGTAAGAAGACTTGATCCGCTCTCCGGCGGCCACGGAGCCTGCATAGGCTGCTACGTTGATCGGCGCGCTGACCATCCCGGTGATACCGGCACTGATAGCCGCATCACGAGCAACGCGCAGGGCGCTTGGCCCGGTATCAATCACACCGGCCTTGACCAGTTTGTCGGCATCAAAAACTCGCTTGGCAGCCTCCGCCACACTGATAGGCGCCTGCTTGCGCAAATTGGCCATCATCAACTCGTCATTGGCCTTGATTTTATTGATCTGCATGACAGTGCTCCCCGCGTCCTTGAACCCACCGCCCTGGGGCTTGGGTGCGGGCCCGGGCTTGCTCGGCGGCGCGGGTTTAGGATCTGGTTTCGGCTTGGGCGGCACTGGCGGACGTGGGCGCGGTGGTAGCGGCGGCGGCCCAGGAGCAGGAGCAGGAGCAGGTGGTGGAGATGGAGGTCTCGGCCCCCTTCCACCTCCCCACTTGAGGTTTTTGCTCTCGATGGCCCCCTTGGTTTGCGACAAAGGCCAATCAGCAGGATCAGCTTTATACGACTCGAGCTGCGCAGCAGGCTGGTCGACGGATACAGGGTGTGAAGCAATGAAAGTGGCCATTGAAGGAATAATGTTCATAGTGTTCACCAGCGTGATTGTTATTGTATGAAAACACTCTAAGCAGTTGCCCTGAATGAGTGGGCACCCCACCCAGTACAGTTCCAGCCAGAGCCTGCCAACACGCCCTGTAAGACAAAGCCGTCTCACGGATGAAGCACAGCGTTAAACTCGACACTTTAAGCGTTCCCACCTACCTTGCTGTTCGAGCTATCTTTTTAGACCTGCACAGCCGCTCAGGCCGGCGCTGCAGCGCACTTTCGTACGCGATGAACGTGTTCATCCCGGCCCAGCACTTCTCTATGCCAATCAATCAGCGCCGATAGCGCTATGCGCAAGATCAGCAGAAACCGGAAGCACTTACATAAGCACGTCATAAAAAATTACTTCACCCGCAAGAAAAGCCCGCACTCTTCAATCAGAGTGCAGGTCAATCAGAGTGCAGGCGTTCAGCGCAGCGTCGACCTCGTTCCCGCCAATCGCCTGACCCGTGACACGCGCCGGCCTACTAGTTGGCACTGCCCGATACTTTCCCCTTTAAGACACCGAACAGTGCCGTCAGGGCCGCCAGCCTGGAATCGATGACAGCTGTGCGGGTCTTTATATCGTCGCTATCACCGCCCGAGGTAGCAGGTTGAAACTTAACGCCGTACTTTTGTGCATCCTTAACCAGTTCGGGCTCGCAATAGTCAAGTATTGCATCGAGAGAATCCAAACGTTCCTCATCGGTTTGCGCTGCCCATTTGTCCGATGGCCCAACATGCCCTTCGCCCCGCAGATTGGCTAAGGTATTGGCCACTTGAAATACACTTGTCTGCTTACGATCGACGAGCTTTCCTTCATCAACGGGGGCGCCCTCAGCAATGGTGACACCCTCAGCAGCGGTGGCACCCTCAGCAACGGGGGTTGCACTGAGGTGAGGCTTAATAGTTTCATTGATAGTTCCGATGGTCACAAAAGCAACTATCGTAACTGGCAAAGTAATCGATGAAGTCACCAGTGCATTTTTATACGCCTTACCCAGCTCAAACTTGGACTCCGCCCCTGAGGCTTTGCTTAAATCCGCTGCATTTTCCTCAAGCGCTCGAGAAGAGAACGGTGGAACCTCTTGCCCATCGACTCGACCCGGTGTGGGCTGACCGAACAACTTGTCACGGGCTTCAGCATCTTTTTGCGTTTGCCACTTTTTCCTGTTCGCTTCTCTATAGTCAGCCACTTGCGAAGCAGTGGCATTTGTATCAGGGGCCTCCCCCGGCTGTCGTTGGCCACTGGCGTGCCCCGGACCTTCGAGGGATGTCACTTGTTTATCAATGAACCCCTGATCAAAACCGTTATTGCTACCGTCTGCGGGTTTGGCCGCTGCCGCGCCCTCTATCTTGGGAGCATCAGGTGTTCTTACAGGGCTAGGCGGCTCGCTTCTGGTCCATCCGCCACTGAAAAAATTCGAAATCTTTGAGCATACCAATGGCCGTTCAACTGCATTTGCAAATATCATAACGTTCTGCCTAATAATTAGTTTTAATTAGAAAGCCATCCATTTCCTTCAGCCATTAGGTGACACAAATACCTCATACAGTTCCAGGCTGTAAAAAAATACGCACCCGCCACTGACCTACAACAACGTCGGCAAAAACGATCCAGGCACACAGGCACAGTGCGTCAGCCGCACGGATACTAAAAATCGCAGCCCGACGACTCAACCAAACGCGAACTTATTAACAACTCAGACGGGCGCGGCGACTTTTTCGCTAAGCCGCGCCCGTTAAAACCATTATGGTTTATCCGAAGGCGTCAGTGCATTCAGCACTCCAAACTGTGCTAACTGAGGGCCAAAGGGTGTATTGGTAACAGTACTGTATGCATACCAAGCGCCCTTTTTAAATAGCGCAACTACTGGCCTGCTTACACCGTCCGACTCCACCTGATAGAAGCCCTTGACAATATCACCCTCCTTGTAATTTCCTGTCACCTCATAAAATCTGTAATTCCCTTTCAGTCGAGCAAGCACCTCATCTGAATGTTTGCGTACCGTCTTTAAATCCTTACCTAAGGCGACTATCCCCCGTTTAAAGTTTTTCGGCAGATCAACGATATCGGTAACCCCCACAGAAGCACCGACCCCTGCAAAAAAAGACCGCTTGAGCACCTTGCCTGCTGACTTACCAAGCTTCAAGGCCCTATTCGCGGCACTTGCCCCAGGGAGAAAAAACCCTAAAAAATCGAACCCGATATTAAAAGCTGCTCCGGCAACATTGCCGTCGATCGCATCTTTAATACCATCATAGAAGGGAATAAGCGAAAGGAGAAAATTGTTGACAGCTTGATTAGCCCTGGTGTTCTTTTCAATCCTCGTTTCACCGAAAAGCTTTGTTTTTAAATAATCATAATCCTTGGTAAAAAAATCACCCACCGCGGCACCCAGCGAACCGTTCCGTTGAGAAAAATACGGCGTTCTTGCTTCACCGATTACATCAGGCGAATCACGCTCATTATTGGTGGCAAATTCTGTAAACACATTGTACGTGCCAGGGACTCGTGCCTCGTAACCCGGAGAAAAATACCTGCGATCGTCAAAATTTGGCTGCTCTGCCGGCACTCCCTTTTCCTTAACAATTTTTCCCAGGGCTGGAAAATAACTAAAGTACTCAACCGCCCCCTCCCCGTCCTCAACTTTCATAAGCAAGCCTTGCCCCCCTTCGAACTCTTTGAGTTCGTGTGGAGTGGGCTTTCGGGGTTGGCGCCCGGGGTAAAGCTGTAGGTTGTTCGTTTCCTCTGTGCCCAAAAAAGGACGAGACACTCGCATGAACGTTACAGTTGATTGACTTATACGCTCCTGTTCAGCCATAGACAGCAAAGACGCCTGATATTTGAACTGAATAGCCCACCCCGCAGCCTGAGTCTTTTTATAGCCTTCAAACTTCTCAGCAAACGTTTGGCCGATATTGTTATCAAGCTCAGAAAAGCGAGACTTCATCTGCGTCCAAGGCAACTCTTTTTCATCACGTGACTTCCACCTGTCTGGCTCAAAAGGCTTCGTCATATAGACATCAAGTGGCGATACGATATAACGGCTATCCATGACACTGCATAAGGTTGTCTTCGTCGGATCAACATCCGGGTACACCCGTTTGAACTCAGACAGCGCCTCCGACTCCCGCGTCGGTGGCGGCTTCAATAACTCAGTGCGTGCCCATTCCAGCTCCCTTTTCTGCTTTTTTAACACGCGCTGTGATTGCTCAACTTCCTCAGGCGTATATTGACCGTCGGGGCTGTATTTTATCACCTTGTTAGCGACCCCCCACGCCCTAAGCGGATTGATCGACATGCTTGCTAACGCGTCCTCATCCTCAAGGATATTAAGTTGCACATCGGCATAGTCCACTATTTGACGAAACGTCATGTTTCCCGATGCGCCGCCGCGATCTTCCTGCTCTACCAGTGCAACCGCTATTGAAAATTCCGCCCACGTATAAGACCCAAAAACAAGTTCGGGAGGAATATTTTTTACTTTGAGTTCAGGGGCGACGGCGGACAGTAATAGCTGCGCAGCAAGAGGGGCCACATCCGCGCCCAGCTTAGTTTCAAGATAAGTCGTAAAACGTTTAACAATCTCAGAAGCGCTAGCCCCCATATTGTCGCGTTGATAGAGGTTATAACCCGCCACGTTGAAGCATGACTTATCCGGGTTAGGATCAAGGTCCTGCAAGAGTGCCGCAGTCAATGCCTCAATCGCACCGGTCGGCGACTCTGCTGAGCTGATTCTTTTTTGTATGTCCAGTCCCAACGTCTGTGCATCGGTCGTCCGAATGAGCTGGTCCAATGCCAATGAGGGATTGTCCAGAATCATCTTCTGGGCAGGCGCCCCAGGCCTGTTCATCAGGCTACGTATAAAACTGCCGGCTCCTGCGTGAGAATCAGGAGCCGGGCTTGCATGTTTCAACTTCCACGGATCCACTACCGCCTTCATCTTGCGCAACGCGGTTTTATTCAGCAGTCCCGCAATATGCCTGACGCCCCCACCGTCGGCCCCAGGCATCCGATGGGCAAGGTCAAAGGAGAGTGCGTTCGCCAAGCCAAGCGCCTGCGCACGGTTGCCAGGTAGCTTATGCCCCTTATTTTCGAGCATCTGAGCAACACTTATCTCCCGGCGCTGCTCCTCGATAAATAAACTTGAACGTCGGTCAATCGGGACCATAACGTTATTCAGATCTATTTTCCCTTCAGCATCGTCTACCTGGGCGTTCAGCGCCGCGATAAGTGCATGACGATTAGCGTCATCACCCAGCGCCTTGCCCTGCTCCACTAACGCCTCGACAGATCGCTGGGACGCATGACCCACAGGTGCGAACTCAAACGCTGACCCGGCCCTCAGTTTCTCTCGATGCGCGGCGGCTTGCGAAGGGGAGAGATCGATAGGTTCTGCGTAAAATCGACCCACCGTGTACAGCGGCACCTTACCGTCCGGCCAAGGATAACTGAACGCCTGCCCAGGCTTTGGAGCGATCACCCTGGCAATCGACAACAGCACCCTGGAGATGTCCGACCAACCCGAATTGTCTTCTAAGGAAAAAGTGTGGATCTTGCCATTTACAATTCCCGTCAATTCCCCGGCGAACGGATCCACTTTGAGGCTTTTGCTATCAAGGCCCTGTTCTTTCGCCCACGATAAAAACCCCCGGCTTTTAAAGGCGTCGTCCAATTGGGTCCGCCAACGACCGAGTGTGGACTGCGCAGGCACTTGAACATCCATTGGCCCCATTGAGGTGTGAAAGGAGCGCGTCGCTAATGCTAACGCGTAGGGCCTCGCCAACTGAGCGTCAGCCACCGCCCGGGTTTCGGGGGTGTCAGGCACCTGAGCATCCGTGTTGCGTTCATCATGTGCTTTATCGGTGCTAACCCTGGCGCCAGCCGCAGGAGGCTCATCGGCCCCTGTACTGGATAAGATGGGTGATACTTTTACTGCTTCAATATTTGTCATTTCCACACCCGAACCCGAATAAAAACAAGTAACTATTCAGAGACTGAGTGGCTCACAACTATACAAATCACACAAAAAACATCAGGCAAGGTTTATCCAAACGTTTCAACCCACTTCTCTCATGGGCGACTAAAAGCGGGCACTATGAGGGCTGCAGTAACAACGCGCAGATCACGCGTGTGAACAACGTTCAATTCCGTGCCGGCGTAACTTCCTGTAAAGCGTATTCCGGCTAACGCCTAAACTTTCTGCCGTGCGGGACATGTGCCAATGTTGCTGTTTGAGTGCATTGAGTAACGCTACGCGCTCTGCATCGTCCAGAACGCCCCCCTGACGGGGATCTAAAGCCCTCACGGGGCGCGGTTGGCGAATGATGGGCGGCAGGTCTTCAACGCTGATTTTCCCGTCCTCGCACAACGCCGCCAAAGTACGCAACACGTTGCGCAATTGCCGAATGTTTCCCGGCCAGGCGTAGTCCAGCAGAGCGCGGCGCGCTGGCTCATCAAGCACCACCGCTTGCCCTGCGGCTTCCTCCGCCAGCAAAAACGCCAGTAATTGCGCTTTGTCGCTACGGTCGCGCAAGGGCGGCACGGCAATCTCAAGGCCGTTGAGGCGATAGTAAAGGTCTTCGCGGAAGCTACCGTCGGCAACACGCGCTAACAGGTCGCGGTGGGTCGCGCTGATGATTCTGACGTCCACCGCCTGCGGCGCGCCCCCGATGGGCACCACCACGCGGTCTTCCAGCACCCTTAAAAGACGGGTTTGCAACGCGAAAGGCATGTCGCCTATCTCATCGAGAAACAGGGTGCCGCCATCGGCCTGCTGTAATTTACCGCGCATGCCTTCTTTCAGCGCGCCGGTAAAGCTGCCGCCGCGATAACCGAACAACTCGCTTTCAATCAGGTTTTCCGGGATGGCGGCGCAATTAAGCGCAACGAAAGCCTTGTCGGCGCGCTGGCTGGCTTGATGCACCGCCTTGGCGAAGGCTTCTTTACCACAGCCGGTTTCGCCGTTGATCAACAGGGGCACGTCGCGCTCGAATACCCTGAGGGCCTTGCGAAAATCACTCTGTAACACCGGGTCGCCGAGGCAGATGCCCGGCAGGCGCGGTGCCTCGGGCTTGGCCATCGGCGCCGGCGGTGTACTCCGTGCCTGACCACGCAACGCAGCGAACAAATGCCGGCCATCGCGCGTACGCAACGGCCAGCTGGCGGTGGCATTGGCACTGGCGCGGCCGAGCAACTGGTCCAGCGAGCATTCGAAAAACGCTTCCACCGGCTGCCCCAGCAAACCGCCCCGCGCCTGGCCCAGCAGGTTCAGGGCGCTCTGGTTGACCGCACAGATACGTCCGTCACCGTCGAAGGCCAGCAGCCCTTCGCTGAACAACCCCACAGATTCCGCCTGCAAGTGAAAGCGCAGCAGCCAGTGCTTTTCAAAATGGCGCAGGAAGTAACAACTTTCGATCATCTTGGCCGACAAGTTCACCAGCGCCATGGTGTGGAACTGGCTTTGGCGCGACACCGCCTCACGTGCAGAAGACACATCCAGCACGGCCAGCAGTTCTCCATGGGGATCGAACACCGGGCTCGCTGAGCAGGTCAGACCGGTGTGGCGGCCACGAAAATGCTCATCGCGGTGAATGGTCAGCGACTGGCGCTCCACCAGGCAGGTGCCGATGCCATTGGTGCCCTCGCACGCCTCGCTCCAGTCGGCCCCCAGCCATAGCCCCGCACGCTCGAACACCTTGCGCTCGGCCGGCGCGGTAACGCAGTTGAGGATCACCCCACGCGCATCGGTGAGCAGCACCGCATGGCCGGCGCCGGAAAGTTGTTGATGCAGGCTGTTCATCTCACTGCCGGCAATGCGCAGCACTTGCTGCAAGCGCTCGCGACTTTCCAGCAGGCGCCCGTGTTCCAGCACGGTGGGCGCCATGGTCAGCGCGGGGTCGAGGTGATAGTCCTCAAGGCACCGCAACCAGGACCGGGCGATGGACGGGTCGCTGCCGGGGCCGTGGGCGAGGTCTTGCCCGCGGGTGACGGTGAGGACCTGTTGAGCATGGCGACTGAAAT
This sequence comes from Pseudomonas sp. B19125, assembly GCF_044218855.1. Taxonomy (NCBI): domain Bacteria; kingdom Pseudomonadati; phylum Pseudomonadota; class Gammaproteobacteria; order Pseudomonadales; family Pseudomonadaceae; genus Pseudomonas; species Pseudomonas sp. B19125. The sequence continues at coordinate 1,230,659 of NZ_CP162589.1, read as the reverse complement.
GATCGTTGTGCATGTTCTTATTATTCTCCCTGCGTGAGAGCAGCCAGCATCCCCCAGCCATCCGGCCATTGCAATCCCGCGCCGACCCACCGGTCACAGGGTGTATCGCTTATGGCACAAACTGTCACACCGACTGTGCCAGCCTTGTCACCGCAACACCTCGCAACAAAGCTCAAACCCTTGATTTAACAGGTGTGTAAAGCGATGGCCCAACCTTTGCTCTACGCTTTATCACGCGCAACACCGCTGTACTCCAATAAACATAAAAGCAGGAGATACCCACCATGCGTTACGCACATCCCGGCACCGAAGGCTCGATCGTTTCCTTCAAGGCCAAGTACGGCAACTTCATCGGCGGCGAGTTCGTTGCGCCGGTGGACGGCAACTATTTCACTAACACCTCGCCGGTCAACGGCAAGCCCATCGCCGAATTCCCGCGCTCCACTGCCAAAGACATCGACAAGGCACTGGATGCCGCCCACGCCGCCGCTGACGCCTGGGGCAAGACCTCGGCCCAGGACCGCTCGCTGGTGCTGCTGAAAATCGCCGACCGCATCGAACAGAACCTCGAACTGCTGGCCATCACCGAGACCTGGGACAACGGCAAGGCCGTGCGTGAAACCCTCAACGCCGACATCCCGCTGGCCGCTGACCACTTCCGCTATTTCGCCGGTTGCATCCGCGCCCAGGAAGGCACCAGCGCCGAGATCAACGAACTTACCGCGTCCTACCACTTCCACGAGCCGCTGGGTGTGGTCGGCCAGATCATCCCGTGGAACTTCCCGCTGCTGATGGCCGCGTGGAAACTCGCACCGGCCCTGGCCGCCGGTAACTGCGTGGTGCTTAAACCGGCCGAGCAAACCCCGCTGGGCATCAACGTGCTGATGGAGCTGATCGGCGACCTGCTGCCGCCTGGCGTGCTGAACGTGGTGCACGGCTTCGGTAAAGAAGCGGGCGAAGCCCTGGCCACCAGCAAGCGCATCGCCAAGATCGCCTTCACCGGCTCCACGCCGGTGGGCTCGCACATCATGCACGCGGCGGCCGAGAACATTATTCCGTCCACCGTCGAGCTGGGCGGCAAGTCGCCGAACATCTTCTTTGCCGACATCATGAAAGCCGAACCTTCGTTTATCGAAAAAGCCGCCGAAGGCCTGGTGCTGGCGTTCTTTAACCAAGGCGAAGTGTGCACCTGCCCATCCCGTGCGCTGGTTGAAGAGTCAATCTACGACGACTTCATGAAAGTAGTGATGAAGAAGGTCGAGCAGATCAAACGCGGCGACCCGCTGGACACCGACACCATGGTCGGCGCCCAGGCGTCCGAGCAGCAGTTCGACAAGATCCTGTCCTACCTGGAAATCGCCAAGGGCGAAGGCGCGCAACTGCTCACCGGCGGCAAGGTTGAGCAACTGACCGGCGACATGGCCGGTGGTTATTACATCCAGCCGACGCTGCTCAAGGGCACCAATGAGATGCGCGTGTTCCAGGAAGAAATCTTCGGCCCGGTGGTGAGCATCACCACCTTCAAGGACGAAGCCGAAGCCCTGGCGATTGCCAACGACACCGAGTTCGGCCTCGGCGCCGGCGTGTGGACCCGCGACATCAACCGCGCCTACCGCATGGGCCGCGCGATCAAGGCGGGCCGCGTGTGGACCAACTGCTACCACCTGTACCCGGCGCATGCCGCGTTTGGTGGCTACAAGAAGTCCGGCGTGGGCCGTGAGACCCACAAGATGATGTTGGATCACTACCAGCAGACCAAGAACCTGCTGGTGAGCTACGACATTAATCCGTTGGGCTTTTTCTAACCCTCCCCGATCGTTCCCACGCTCTGCGTGGGAATGCCGCCTGGGACGCTCCGCGTCCCGATGTCTGCACAAGGCTCAAGCCGGGTGCAAGGTGACGCAGAGCGTCACGGGATGCATTCCCACGCAGAGCGTGGGAACGATCTCGCTTGCTACACACAATAATAACAACGGACGGTACTTCCCCATGCCTAGCGAACCCACTGGCTCTTCCGTCGACTTCGAAAAAGTCGGCACCGACTATTTCCAACAACGCGAACTGAAAAAAGGCGCCGCCGGCTGGGTGCTGCTGGTCGGCCTTGGCGTTGCCTATGTGATCTCCGGCGACTACGCCGGTTGGAACTTCGGCCTGGCCCAGGGCGGCTGGGGCGGCATGTTCCTCGCCACCTTGCTCATGGCCACCATGTACCTGTGCATGTGTTTCTCCCTGGCCGAACTGTCTTCCATGATTCCTACCGCCGGCGGTGGCTACGGCTTTGCCCGCAGCGCCTTCGGCCCTTGGGGCGGGTTCCTCACGGGCACCGCCATCCTGATCGAATATGCCATCGCGCCCGCCGCCATCGCGGTGTTTATCGGCGCCTATTGCGAGTCGTTGTTCGGCATCGGCGGCTGGATGATTTACCTGGCGTTCTACATCATCTTTATCGGCATCCACATCTTTGGCGTGGGTGAAGCCTTGAAGCTGATGTTTGTGATCACCGCCGTCGCTGCGATTGCCTTGGGTGTGTTCCTGGTGTCGATGGTGCCGCACTTCAACGTCGCCAACTTGCTCGACATGCCGGTGACCGAGGCCAAGGGCGCCAGCACCTTCCTGCCGTTTGGCTATGTTGGCGTGTGGGCGGCGATTCCCTACGCGATCTGGTTTTTCCTCGCCGTCGAAGGCGTGCCCCTGGCCGCCGAAGAAACCAAGAACCCCAAGCGCGACCTGCCCCGCGGATTGATCGGCGCCATTGTGGTGCTGACCAGTTTTGCCCTGTTGATTCTGGTGATTGCGCCCGGCGGCGCCGGCACCTACGCGCTGATCAAATCGGGTAACCCGCTGGTTGAAGCACTGGCGTTGTCGTACGGCGGCTCGACCTGGATGGGCAGCTTCGTCAATCTGGTTGGCCTGGCCGGGCTGATCGCGAGCTTTTTCTCGATTATCTACGCCTATTCGCGGCAGATCTTTGCCTTGTCCCGTGCCGGCTACCTGCCGCGCAAGCTGTCGCAGACCAACAAAAGCAAAGCGCCGGTGCTGGCGTTGGTAATCCCCGGCATCATCGGTTTTGGCCTGTCGCTGACGGGCCAGGGTGATTTGCTGATTCTGGTGGCGGTGTTCGGCGCGACCATTTCCTACGTACTGATGATGGCCGCGCACATCACCTTGCGCATCCGCCGCCCCAAAATGGACCGCCCGTACCGCACGCCGGGTGGCATTTTCACTTCCGGCATCGCCCTGATACTGGCCTGCGTGGCCGTGGTAGCGGGCTTTCTGGTGGACCCACGGGTGGTGATTGGCGCTGCGATCATCTATGGAGTATTAATTGCTTACTTTGCTTTCTACAGCCGGCATCACTTGGTAGCAGGCACGCCCGAAGAGGAATTCGCGGCGATCCAGGCCGCAGAGGCCGCCTTACACTAACTGCCGTAAACCTCGATGCGGACGCCTTACTCACGGGCAGCCCGCGTCGCCAAGGAGACACTGTATGGCAAGCTTTACCCACGCGGTAGGTACTCAGACCTACCGCTTCGACAGCCTCAAGGACGTGATGGCCAAGGCCAGCCCGGCGCGTTCCGGCGACTTCCTGGCCGGTGTGGCGGCGCAAAACGACGGCGAGCGCGTCGCGGCGCAAATGGCGCTGGCCAATATCCCGTTGAAACACTTCCTCGAAGAAGTGCTGATCCCCTACGAAAGCGACGAAGTCACCCGGCTGATCATCGACACCCACGATAAACAGGCGTTCAGCGCCGTCAGCCACCTGACCGTCGGTGGCCTGCGCGACTGGTTGCTCAGCGATGCGGCCGACGAACATTCCCTGCGTGCCTTGGCGCCCGGGCTGACCCCGGAGATGGCCGCCGCCGTCTCCAAAATCATGCGTGTGCAGGACCTGGTGCTGGTGGCGCAGAAGATTCGCGTGGTCACCCAGTTTCGCGGCACCATGGGCCTGCGCGGGCGGTTGTCGACCCGCCTGCAACCCAACCACCCGACGGATGAACCGGCGGGCATCGCCGCCAGCATTCTCGACGGCCTGCTCTACGGCAACGGCGACGCCATGATCGGCATCAACCCGGCCACCGACAGCATCGCCTCGATCTGCGCCATGCTGGAGATGCTTGACGCGATCATCCAGCGCTACGAAATCCCCACCCAAGCCTGCGTGCTGACCCACGTGACCACCTCCATCGAGGCCATCAACCGTGGCGTGCCGCTGGACCTGGTGTTTCAGTCAATTGCCGGCACCGAGGCGGCCAACGCCAGTTTCGGCATCAGCCTGAGCGTGCTGCAAGAAGGCTACGAAGCGGGTTTGAGCCTGAATCGCGGCACCTTGGGCCAGAACCTGATGTACTTCGAAACCGGCCAGGGCAGTGCCTTGTCGGCCAACGCGCACTTTGGCGTCGACCAGCAAACCTGTGAAACCCGCGCCTACGCCGTGGCGCGGCATTTCAAGCCGTTTTTGGTCAACACGGTTGTAGGCTTTATCGGCCCGGAGTACCTGTACAACGGCAAGCAGATCATCCGCGCCGGCCTCGAAGACCACTTCTGCGGCAAGCTGCTCGGCGTGCCGATGGGCTGTGATATCTGCTACACCAACCACGCCGAGGCCGACCAGGATGATATGGACACGCTGCTGACCCTGCTGGGCGTGGCCGGGATCAACTTCATCATGGGCATCCCCGGCTCCGACGACATCATGCTCAACTACCAGACCACCTCGTTCCATGACGCCCTGTACGCTCGGCAAACATTGGGTTTAAAGCCGGCGCCGGAGTTTGAGCAGTGGCTGGCGAAAATGGGCATCTTCACCCAAGCCGACGGCAAGGTGCATTTCGGCAACAGCCTGCCACCGGCGTTTCGCCACGCCTTGAAGCAATTAGGATGAAGGAGCCGCCTGTGCAACTCGACCTGCCTGACAACCCGTGGCTGGAACTGCGCCGCCTCACGCCTGCGCGCATTGCCCTGGGCCGCACCGGCACCAGCATCCCCACCAACGCGCAGCTGGATTTTCAATTCGCCCACGCCCAGGCACGCGATGCGGTACACCTGCCCTTCGACCATGCGGGCCTGAGCAGCCAAATGGCCGAGCGCGGGCGTGACAGCCTGTTGCTGCACAGCGCTGCGGTGGACCGGCACATGTACCTGCAACGCCCGGATTTGGGCCGACGCCTGAGTGATGAGTCAGCCCAGAGCCTGCGCGACTATGCCGCCGCCAACCCAGGTGGCGTGGATTTGGCCGTGGTGGTGGCCGATGGCCTGTCGGCGCTGGCGGTGCATAAACATACGCTGCCGTTTCTTACACGCATGGAGGAACAGACCCAGGCTGAAGGCTGGTCTTTATCGCCAGTGATTCTGGTGGAGCAAGGCCGCGTGGCGGTGGCCGATGAAGTCGGCCAATTGCTCGGGGCCAAGATGGTGGTGATTCTGATCGGCGAACGACCGGGGCTCAGCTCGCCGGACAGCCTGGGGCTGTATTTCACCTACAACCCCAAGGTCGGACTCACCGATGCCTACCGCAACTGCATCTCCAACGTACGACTGGAGGGCCTGAGTTACGGCATGGCCGCCCATCGCCTGCTTTATTTGATGAAAGAGGCGTGTCGTCGGCAGCTGTCGGGGGTCAACCTCAAGGACGAGGCGCAGGTTCAGACCATTGAATCAGATGATCCAGACCTGATGAAAGGCAATTTCCTGCTCAGCCCACCCAATGACTGATAGCTGCACGATTGCGCTTTTTTGCGTCATTAGGCAGCATCGAGTCACGGCCGCTTGTGTGGTCATACCCCATTTGGAAGTTGAGGCCTGGCATGCGGATTACTCAAGCGACCCTGGAACACCTGGACCTGCTGACCCCGTTGTTCGTCAAGTACCGTGAGTTTTATGGCGCGCTGCCCTTCCCGGATTCGTCGCGGGCCTTTCTGGAAAAGCGCCTGCGCCGCAAGGAGTCGGTGATCTACCTGGCCCTGGCGGATGATGACGACAAAAGGTTGCTGGGATTCTGCCAGCTGTACCCGAGCTTTTCGTCGCTGTCGCTTAAACGCGTGTGGATCCTCAACGACATCTACGTGGCCGAAGATGCCCGCCGGCAGTTGGTGGCCGACAACCTCATACGCACCGCGAAGAAGATGGCCAAGGAGACCCAGGCCGTGCGGCTGCGGGTGTCGACCAGCAGTGACAATGAAGTGGCGCAGAAGACCTATGAGTCGATCGGCTTTCGGGAAGATACGGAGTTCAAGAACTACGTGCTGCCGATCAGTGAGGACTGAGAAAACACCAGCGCTCCACTGTGGGAGCTGGCTTGCCTGCGAAAGCGAATTATCAGCGGATGCATCATTTGCTGGCCCACCGCTATCGCAGGCAAGCCAGCTCCCACATTTACATCTGAGCAACATTTAGGTCGGTGTGGGGCCTTGCTACCAGCGACACTCCCCGCTACAAAACCAACACGCTTTTCACCTCTTAATCCGTATAATGCGGACCTCTCAGAGTTGTAAGAATCGCGACATAACCTTGTAGCCTAACTTACCCGTAGCTTCCGCACAGGCCCGCTGAGTCGGGCCATTCACACAGGTGCCATCCATGGATTTCAACCCGCTCGACCTTATTCTGCATCTCGACGTGTACCTCGACATGCTGGTAAGAAACTACGGAGTGTGGATATACGCCATTCTGTTCCTGGTTATCTTTTGCGAAACCGGTTTGGTGGTCATGCCCTTCCTGCCCGGTGACTCCTTGCTGTTTATCGCCGGCGCCGTCGCCGCAGGCGGCGGCATGGACCCGGTCCTGCTGGGCGGCCTGCTAATGCTGGCAGCCATCCTCGGCGACAGTACCAACTACGTGATCGGACGAACGGCCGGGGAACGCTTGTTCAGCAACCCGAATTCGAAAATCTTCCGCCGCGACTACCTGCAAAAAACCCACGACTTCTACGACAAGCACGGCGGTAAAACCGTGACCCTGGCGCGCTTCCTGCCGATCCTGCGCACCTTTGCGCCATTCGTGGCCGGTATCGCCAAAATGCCTTACCCGCGCTTCTTTGGGTTCAGCGTGTTCGGCACCGTCCTGTGGGTTGGCGGCCTGGTCACCCTGGGTTACTTCTTCGGCAACGTGCCGTTTATCAAAAAGAACCTCTCGCTGCTGGTGGTGTTCATCATCCTGCTGTCGCTGGTGCCAATGATCATCGGCGTGGTCCGCAGCCGTTTCGGCCGCAGTTCCGAAGCCAAGCCGCAGTAACCCGCGATGTGGTCCCTCAGCGCCTGGCGTCGCCGGCGCCTGCTGGCCAAGCACCCGATTGCCGATGACACCTGGCAGCGGGTGCGCCACCACCTGACCTTCCTCGACGGCATCAGCGCCGAGCAGGACCAGTGGCTGCGCGAAGCCTGCGTGGTGTTCCTGAATGAAAAGCACCTCACCGCCCTGCCCGGCGTCGAGCTGCATCAGGAACAGCGCCTGCTGCTCGCCGCCCAGGCACAATTGCCGTTGATGAACCTGGGCGACCTCGACTGGTATCAGGGCTTTCACGAAATCGTGCTGTACCCCGACGACTTCCTCAGCCCCCAGCGCCATCGCGATGCCAGCGGCGTCGAGCACGAGTGGGACGGTGAGCACAGCGGCGAAGCCTGGCAGCAAGGCCCGGTGATCCTCGCCTGGCCCGGCGTACTGGCCAGCGGCCAGTGGGAAGGCTACAACCTGGTGATCCACGAGCTGGCGCACAAGCTGGACATGCTCAACGGCGACGCCAACGGCCTGCCGCCGCTGCACCACGACATGCGCGTGCAGGAATGGGCCAGCGTGATGCAAAGCGCCTTTGACAACCTCAACCGCCAACTGGATGCCAACCCGGACGCCGAGACCGACATCGACCCCTACGCCGCCGAAAACCCGGCGGAGTTCTTTGCCGTCACCAGTGAGTATTTCTTCAGTGCCCCGGATTTACTGGTCGGCACTTACCCCCAGGTGTACGCGCAACTGAGCCGCTTCTATCGCCAGGACCCGCTGGCCCGCCTGCACCAACTGCAAACCGGCGATGCCCGCTACCAGACTGAACCGCTGGCGCCACACGACGTCTGACGCATGGCATCGGCGTCAGAATATGCCTATAATCGCCGCCACTTTTAGGCCAATCCGGCCATGTTTCATGGCCAACTACGGGGGCACCGCCCAATGAGCTACAGCAAGATTCCGGCTGGCAAAGACCTGCCGAACGACATCTACGTCGCCATCGAAATTCCGGCCAACCACGCGCCGATCAAATACGAAATCGACAAAGACAGCGACTGCCTGTTCGTTGACCGTTTCATGGCCACCCCGATGTTCTACCCGGCCAACTACGGTTTTATCCCTAACACCCTGGCTGATGACGGTGATCCCCTCGACGTGCTGGTAGTAACCCCTTACCCGGTTACCCCAGGCTCGGTGATTCGCGCGCGCCCAGTCGGCATCCTGAACATGACCGACGACGGCGGTGGTGATGCCAAAGTTATCGCGGTGCCACACGACAAGCTGTCCCAGCTGTACGTGGACGTGAAGGAATACACCGACCTGCCGCCACTGCTGCTGGAACAGATCAAGCACTTCTTCGAGAACTACAAAGACCTCGAAAAAGGCAAATGGGTGAAGATCGACGGTTGGGGCAACGCAGACGCCGCCCGCGCCGAGATCATGAAGTCGGTCGCTGCCTACAAAGGCTGATACCCGCTCCTCATTGCCCCGGCAATCAAAAAAGCCCCGACGATTCGGGGCTTTTTTGTGGGAAAAATTAAACGCCAAGTTCAATGTTTAATTCGCAACGTTTAATAAGATTAGATAACTGACATATCAGACTACAATTAAGCAAATCCCTACACGCGAAACTCAACGCATAGTTTATTTGATGTATTTTTCCGGCCAGTAAACTCTGCGTTTATGAATACATCAGGTGATCGACTAAAAGCGTTACTGCGGGAAGTTCATCTTTCCGCCTCCGACTTCGCCAAGAACCGTGGTGTCACGCCTCAACACGTGAACAACTGGTTCAAGCGCGGCGTGCCCATGGGCCGACTCAACGAGATCGCAGAACTGCTCTGCGTCTCCAGCCGTTGGCTGCGCACCGGCGAAGGCCTCAAACACCCACCGGCCAACTTCCTGCTGGAAGGCCCGGACCCAAGCAAGGGCATCGCCACCCGCGAAGACAGCGGCAAGTACCTCACGGGCCCCGCCCGTCTCCCAGAAAAAATCGACGTGGAGATCGCCCTCCACCCCACATTCACCTCAAGCGAACGCATCCGCGTCTCCCTGCACACCCTCAAAACCCTCAACGTACACCCCGACCGCGCGGTAGGCGCCTACATGGTCGACAACAGCATGACCGACATCATCCAACAAGGCGCCACCCTCGCCATCGACCGCGGCCGCAGCCAAATCACCGACGGCGAAATCTACGCCGTCGAACACGACGGCATGCTCCGCATCAAATACCTCTACAACCGCCCCGGCGGCGGCCTGCGCATGCGCAGCCACAACGCAAGCGAACACCCGGACGAATACCTCACCCACGAACAACGCTTTGAACAGAACTTCGGGATCGTCGGCTGGGTGTTCTGGTGGTCCACCCTCAACAACCGCAGGCCGGTGCCGCTGGACGAACACCTGCTGGGCTGGGAAGGCTCTAAATCGGACCCGGAGGTAGGCATATGAGGTGAATATGGGTATCATGCCGCCCACATTTGGCAGGGGGTGGCTTTGCGCTATCTATTCTGCCTGGCGATGCGGAGGAGTTCCCGCAGATGCCCCTACTATTCAGCCCGACGTGATGTGGGCTGAGCGATTTGAAGGCTGGTGAGGTTTGTCAAAAACAAGCTGAGGCAGTCCCCGAGAAGCCGGCCACAAGCCGGCTTTTTAATTGTCCGAAATAATCCTATCCCATCCGAGAATCCTGCCGATAGCTTAGCTATCACGGGCGTTTCAGGCTCGTCCCTGTCCAATGGCGTTCAACGCCATTTGACCTCATCCGACGACGAAGTGGGGGGACAAGTGGGGGGACAAGTGGGGGGACAAAAGGGACGACAGGGGATATTCAATGGGTAAGCTGAATCCGAAACAAGTCGAAAACCTGACCGAACCTGGCACCTACGAAGATGGTGACGGGCTTCGCTTGGTCGTCAAACCTACCGGGCGCAAATCCTGGCTACTTCGCTTCCAACTGGCAGGCCGCCGCAGAGAGATGGGCTTGGGCTCCTTTCCTGAAGTCAGCCTTAAGAAAGCCAGACAAGATGCCAGCACCAAACGCACCCAATTGAGCGATGGCATTGATCCCCTTGCAGCCAGAGACATAGAGCGCGCAGCTCAACGGGAAGCCCAACGTGCAAGCGAAGCCAAGCAGTTGAAGTTCGAGATGCTCGCAACGGAATACCGTGATGCTCACGGCGCGGCGTGGTCGGAGAAATGGCGTAAAGGCTGGCTGCGAAAACTAGAACTGTATGCGTTTGATCACATAGGCAAGCTGTCCGCCGAAGACATCGGCACTCCCGAAGTGCTTAAGGTGTTGCAACCCATCTGGGCCACCAAGACCAGAACCGCTGACGAGGTGCGTGGGCAAATTGAGCAGGTTCTGGATGCCGCCAAGGCACGCAATCTACGACAAGGTGAGAACCCTGCTCGCTGGCGCGGCCATTTAGACAATCTGTTGAGCCGTGCTGAAAAGAAGAAGGCTCGGAAGCGTGAGCACTTTGAAGCTTTGCGTTGGCAGGATGTGCCGGAGCTGATGATAAAGCTCAGGGCAAACTCCACACCTCCGTCTTGGGCCGCTCAACTGCTGATCATGACCAGCGCACGCGCCCACATGGTCAGGTTCGCTCGTTGGGATGAGTTTGATTTGGAAGCTTGCACTTGGTCTCTTCCGGACGAGCGCATGAAAATGCGTGTGGCATTTGTCGTCCCTCTTGCCGAGGAGGTGATAAAGCTGATGCGAAGCATTCCACGAACTGAAGGAAGCCCCTATCTGTTCCCAGGCCAGGGTAAGTCAGGAGTGATGCATACAAATGCCATACGCACGCTTCTGCACAGCATGGAGTACGAACACATCACTCGACACGGTTTTCGCTCTTCATTTCGTGACTGGGCGGGTGAGAGCACTCACTACCCACGAGAAGTTTGTGAAATGGCACTCGCACATGACGAACGCGACCAAACTGAGGGAGCTTACTCTCGCTCCGATTTCCTCGACAAGCGACGCGCGCTCATGAAAGATTGGGCTGACTTTATCTGCAAGCCGACGGTTGATAATGTAAGAACCACTAATCCAGTTTAAAAAGAAAAGCAGCTCCTTCGAAGGAGCTGCCTCAACGACCACTCAAGGACGACGAAATCTTGCAGATTCAACGTAACAAAATAAAATTCACCACACGAACAACTAATGACATCGAAGCACCCAATCACACCACCATAAACATCTCTCTAGATTTCGATAATTGGGTTGCAACCCCTAAATCCCAACTAGAGCTGATCATCGAACAATCCACCTCTACAGAAAAACCTTTCCTACCAATCCTAGAGGACTATCCCGAATACAAGCACTTAATCCGTCTCAACATAGAGAATGCAGCAAATGAGGTGCTTGAATTAGTAATCAAACGATACATGCTGCTTCGCATAACTCTCTCACACGAAAACAAAATCAATCTTGATAAAATATTAAAAGAGTATATAGAGACACCCCCACACTGCAAGGAAGACAAGGAAAAACTCAAAAACAAACTAACCAGATTTTTAGGAAAAGAAAAAATCGCTGCCTTCCAACATATAAAAAATGCTTATTCGTGCATATCTCTCGCAATAGCAAACCACCAAATTTTAGGAGCCAATACAGCAATAAAAATATTATTCGGCGGCTTATACACACTTTACCTAGGCGATCAACGATTCTTCAATGAAAAAATAAAAACACGCTCAGAAGTCGCCGCAGAAGGAGGCATTGCTCGTAACGAGCACTACTTCGCCATTAAACAAAAAGCTTGCGAGCTTCTTAACACACTAGCTCCGCAAGAAGGCTGGAGCCAAGAGCTAGACGCATATAAAGCAATATTACCCGAGATAAAAAAACACATAACGAAAAACAACATAAGGCGTCCTGCCCTGACCAGCATCGAAAAAACATTGAGACGCTGGATAAAAAATGATCCTATCGTTTCCGCTGCCGTTAAGATCGCCCATTTTCCAGCTCTTAATAGCTTGACTGATTGATATTAATACTCTCGCGGCCTTCCCACTGTTCGCTCGCCCACCTTTGGCGAGTTCCCTTTACCAAATGTTCTATTGTTCCCAGGCATGCAAGCACTTACATATCGATCCGCTTTCGTAAGATAGATTGCCGCCATCTCTTTAAGACTTCTCAGCTTTTCCGCCTCACTGTAGTGAATCATCCCCACACCGCAGTGCCTGTACCTAGCTTTGTTTCCATTGCAGTTATAATAAACGCCCTTCCCCTGAGTAATCACATTATTCCAGTACTCACCTATCAGCTTTGCAATGACAATATCCTGCCGCACCTTCGCCCCATCTAAAAAGAACATCATGTGGTAATGATGGCCTTTCTCCTTACCGTACTCAAGTTTCCATACGTATCCCACCACCCCCAGATCAGGGCACTTATTTTTCAGATAGTCGATAAGCTCTATTCGATGCTGAACAATTTGCTTCGTAACAATACCTAGAGCGTCCAACCTATCACTCGACCGGCTATAATCTTCAACTTCAAGCTTCCCCTTTCCGTATGAGAAATCAACTCTTAAAACCAACAGTCTAGAATAACGCGCAAACAAAGAATCTATGTAACTCAACAGACCCGAATAGTTCTTATTAGCTGCCCGCAAATGCGCGGACATTTCCCGCTTGAATGCCCCGCCAGAAACACACTCTCTCACCGCATCAACAAACCGATTTAGCCCATGAAAACATTCAGGCAACTCTGACTTCTCCAACCTGTATGGACTTGTAGGATTTATTTTTCTATAGCACTCATAAAAGACACTAACGTAAGGATTCACCTTGAAGAGGACCATTCCTCTTTCAAGCTCAACATAGTTAATTGTAACCGCCAATACAATACTCTTTTCTTCCTTACTTAACACCATCTCACCTCGATGCTTGAGCGACGGCAAACTAAATATATCTCCTGTCGCCTTCTCCATCACGCTTACAGCCCTCATGATCCTACTAACAGAATCAAACAGCATACCGTCCCCACTAAAACACGAGAACCCCGTCTCCTTTATTGGATCATAAAATTCCTCAATGGCCTTTTCCTTATAAGCATCGATAAACTCCAACTCATTAAAACTCATAGCCCCACCACACCCATAATCAATATAAAACTTTAATCACATTTACGACCTGCCATCCAGACTGATCACTCAACACCTTACACACCACCAAACAACTACAACCACTCAATATCCTCTAGTTATTATCTAATAACATATAAACCAATATCTACACACCCGCTTCAGACCAGAGATACCACAAATAAAACTCAACACACCGCCTAGATTGAGCCATAACAAACCCAACCATTTTCTTAAGTTAGTACGCGAAGAACTTACCTCTAGACGGGCTTATCCTGAATTTTTCTTCTAAGCTCACTTCCCTCTCAAAGTATTATCAACCAGTGATTCAATCCACTTGTTAATGCTCGATTCCAACCAGCCTACCGCTGAACTACCAATTTTCATCGGTTTGGGGAATGAGTCGTCGTAGCGCGGTGACGCAGGGTTCATCCGGTCATAAATCGTTGAACGCGACAAACCCACACGATCGAGCACCTGCTTGAGGCGTAGAACTCGGGGATGGGTAGTGCTGATTTCTGCCATTTCGTAAGCTCCAGACTACGTTGGTACGCGACGGGACTACTCTAAAGGGATTCCCTCGCCCAGAAAATTACCTGTGCTTTCGTAGAAGTTTTACAGAAACGCGTCAACACACCAGAAGGGGGCCCACTGCTGTTTACCTCGCGCGTGCGTGCGTGTGGAGGCACGTGCATGCGTGCGCGCATTGGCCCGTCCTAGAGTTAGTTCTCAGACAAGCGACTTAGTTCTTATGTCAATTACCAGCAGAAAATGTCTTTCCCTCATCTTGTCCGACCCGATCTGAGCCAGTCCTGCAAGATCCGAACAGATTCCAGAGCGTCACTCACAAGCATAATTCGAGCCATAACCGAGATTGAAAATTCATCAAAATACCCATTCAACAAAGTTTCAGTCATACATCACAACCCTGTACCTCTGTGCATCAAGCATCCCTCAACACTCGACAGCTCAACATTCAAGCGGATCGCCTAGGCGACCTGCTTGATGAGCTCTATGCCCGTGTAATGCCTTCATCGCGACTCTCGACAGGAACCCTGCACATGACCACTCAATGCCCACGCTGTCACTCCAGCGCTGTCATCACCAAGGATTTCGCCAGGAAAGTCGGCGCCCTTATCGGCACCGTCGGTGGCACCGCCCAAGGTGTCACAGCCGCTCTGGGCGGTGCCGAGCTTGGCGCTGCCATCGGCGTCGTAGCCGGTCCCGCAGGTGTCGTTGCTGGCAGTATGGCCGGGACCATTCTCGGCGGATTAGCCGGAGCGGCGACCGGCTGCATCGCGGGCGCCAAACTCGGCGAAGTCTTCGATGAGCGGGTTTTGGACAACTACGGTTGTCTCAACTGTGGACTGTCATTTAGCAGCCGTCATTCCGCTTGAGCTGCACATCTCCCACTAAACGCAACTGCTGGCCCCAGCTGATCCATCACTACCCCTATCCAATACCATCCCGCACGCCGACTGATCCCTGCTGAACGCTCAGCGGTCTCGTCGTGCGTCTATGAAAAGGAATTATTCCCATGGCTCATCTTGTCGAACAAATGGCCTACGTTGGCACTACCCCTTGGCATGGTCTGGGCAACCGCCTGACGCAAAAACAACCGCTCGAAGTCTGGCAACGTGAAGCCGGCATGAACTGGCAAATCCAGGACAGCCCAGTACATTTCAAATCAGACACTATCGGCACCCTGGGCTCGATCCACTCCTTTCCGGAACAGAAGGTGCTGTACCGCTCCGACACCAAAGCACCGTTATCGGTGGTATCTAATCGCTATCAAGTGGTGCAGCCGCGTGAGGTGCTGGAGTTCTACCGGGATCTCACCGAGGTCTCCGGTTACGAGCTGGAAACCGCTGGAGTGCTTAAAGGCGGTCGCAAGTTCTGGGCTCTCGCCCGTACCGGGCAAGGTACTGCCTTGAAAGGTAACGATCAGGTCAATGGCTATCTGCTGTTAGCCACCTCCTGTGACGGCACACTGGCCACCACCGCAACTCCGACTACTGTGCGCGTGGTGTGCAACAACACCCTGACCATCTCACTGAACGAAGCCCCCCACGCAATCAAGGTTCCACACAGAACGCGCTTTGATTCGCATGCAGTAAAAAAACAACTAGGTATCGCCGTCTCGCAGTGGGACGAATTCATGTATCAGATGCGAGCCCTCGCGGAACGCAAGGTTCAGTGGACTGAGGCCATAAGCTTCTTCATGGAGGTGCTGTGCGACACCAGCGCGCATGACCCCTTTCCCAATGTACTGCCCAACAAACGAGCTATGGAGAAGGTACAAAGCCTATACGAAGGTAAAGGTCGAGGATCTGATATGGCGTCAGCTCGAGGAACAGCATGGGGCTTGCTGAACGCCGTGACTGAATACGTGGATCATGAAAGACGCGCAAGGAGCTCTGAGTATCGAATGGATTCGGCATGGTTTGGTCAAGGCGCAGTTATCAAACAGAAGGCACTCGATGCAGCCTTACAACTCGTTGCGTGAACCATCGAGCCAAATCACTACCGAGCGCTCTCGCCTGCAGGGTGCTCGGAATCATTTAATCCCGCCCGCCCATCTAGTAATTGTGCCACCCATCCTCCAGTGCTTCTACGCGTTCGGATAGGAATACCAGCATGAAATATCCCAAGCTCAAAGTCGGTGAAACGCCCAACACCCATGTCATGGAATCGCCGATCACCGAAGCCGACATCCTGCAGATGGCTCAACAACTCGGGATGTATCGTCTGTCTAAAGGACGGGCGTTGACCGAGCGTAGGCTCGTGTTCAGCCACCTAGAAACGCTGCTGCAATTCCATGATTACGAAGTCTTTGCTTTGTTACTACTCGATATCGAGCACCGGGTTATCGGTTTCAGAGAGCTTTACAGAGGCACTCTGGAAAGTGCCAGCGTGCATCCACGGGAAGTGGTTAAGATAGCACTAGAACACAACGCTGCGGCTGTGATCCTGGTACATAACAATCCCTCCAGCTACCCAGAGCCCAGCCAGACCGATCGCACATTGACCACGCCGCTTAAAAACGCCCTCAACATGGTTGGCACTCGAATTTTGGATCATGTGATAGTTGGTTATAAAGGCTGCGTATCACTAGCAGAACGAGGACATCTGTAAGGACGTCTTACACTTGGCATGCTTATCTACCAAGTAGCAACTACGACTCCGACCGAAAACAAAATCACCTTAATTCAAGGAGTTTCTCATGGCATTTATAGTTTCCTGAACACACTTCTCGCATTCAGCGGCGTACTAGTAAGTAAGCGCTTCAGCCCCAGCGCTGACTATAATCGTGTTCTTGCGATTCCCGCCGATATTGATCGCAGTAGGCATTGCCTGCCTTATCTTTCACTGGGTGCTCACGTGCCTCCCAGAATTAGGTCAACGGCATAAAGCAGACAGAGCCTTTGGGGAGCTCTGTCTGCTTTGGCTTTTTTTCTTTTCTTTCTTTTGTCGCCTGGGAAGACTTCTACTCGAGTATCACTCGGACTTATTGCTGCGCGAGTCGCACACCGACAAATTTGCAATCGGCGCTCATCGGCGCGATGTGTATTTGGACTCCACGCCGTGATTGCACTCCCTAATCAGACCTCCATAGGAGCCGTTTTCCAAACATCTCGAGCCAACGCCATGAGCATTCCGTGCCGCGCCTCGATCGATGCTACATCCCATGCGGGGAACGCCTGCAATTTCTCATTGATCCTGGAGATGGACGTGTTCTGTCCGACATTCGTAAGCTCGACCAGACTTCGCGTAAGATAATTGCTGCTCTTGCGATACTCAGCCTGCTTCGCCGTGTAGAAGTCATTCCCGGCCACGATATTGATTGGCTTCTCCAGCAGGGCCAAATTGCCCAGCCGGTTCTTATAGTCCTCATAGACAGCATTCGGGTTTTCCGTAGCCCATTTTTCCCGCAGCTCTGCGGTTGGAGTACCCGGCAAAATGTGCTCGATTTCGAGTCTAGTGTACGGTTCCAGGCTGCCGGGTGTTTTGATACCGCTGAAAGCCATGTCGACATGCTGGGTCAACCGAGCCAGCAGATAGCGCGTCCGGTATTGCTGCATCGTGTACATAGAGAAGCGCTTCAGCGCATCGGACAGTTCCTGCGATTTTGCTGCCATATTGTTCTCAAAGCGGTCAGCTACGAACGCGTTAAGCGCTACTCGCTGCTTGGCCGGATCGACAACTCCCGCAATCGTCCTCAACTCGTCCGCCCACAACGAGAAACTCCGCTCTAGATCCTTGGTCGGCGTCTTGGTGAAGATGTAATAGAACAGGAAACTTTCTAGCTGAGTGATAAAGTGCTCGAACAGCTGCTTTGGCAAGGCAGCCGCCGCCAGCAGTAATACGTAGTGCAAGCTGAACGCACCACCTGCCAGCCGTTTGAGGCTGTCCATCATAAGACTAGGCTTGCCGTCGTTGCCCAGCCCATTCGCGAACGCCAGGTAGTGTTCGACGCTCCGAATAACTTTGCGTACGAACTCGAAAGGCTTGTTGGCATAGTCGCACAACGCAGCGTTGTCCTTGGCCACGAACCAGTCGTAGATCTCATCCTCCCGTACCACAGCATCGCCACGGTCGTTCTTGATGACATAGTTGGCCATCAAGAAATAGCGCAGGAACCGCAGTGGCTTCTCTTTTCCTTTTTCCAGCGGCTTGGTGATCTTCTTCCACTCGTCTTTTAGTTGAGTGAACTGAGTCTGTTTAACCTGCGTGAACAGCAGGTTCTTTAGCAAATCCATCGGGTTCAGGCCAACGCCACGTTCGTTGATGGTCTCGAAAATCTTCAGCGCACTGCTCACGTCCGTCGATATCTGGATAAACACCACGTTGTTGGCTAGGTACCCCCAATACTTCTTCAGCTTAATAGCGCCATCATAGTTGTCCATCAAATACCGGTAGAGCGTTCCGTATGCATTGATGAGATTTTCCAGCGAGCCAAAACTGGCGATGCCAGCAGCTTGGATGCCAGTACGGACAGCCTGCGGGTCGGTGTCGAGCTCCACCAGTTTTGCCATAACTTCACCAGCATTTTCGTAGCGTGGCTCTAGCTTCAAACTGGTTCTCGTCTCGCCGTCGCTGTCGGTGTAGCTGGTAGAGATCAAACCACTGACCGTCTGTCGCTGAGGCTCACCCTGAAACACATGCTTCAGGGCACAGAGCAGCAAGAAGAATGTGGTCAAACGCTGCTGGCCGTCGATCACCTCGTAGTGATTTTTCTGATCAGTCGGCGAAACCAGGACCGTTCCGATGAAGTATTCCCGCGTCGAACCCGCATCGATCTGCTCGTTGATATCTTCAAGAAGCTGGTGCACTTCCTTGTCCGTCCAGACATATTCACGCTGGTAGTCTGGGACAATGTAGAAGCACTCCCGGAAGGCTTCCTCGATACTGTATTTGTGGTTCTCTATACGGGCCATACTATTCCTTTATTCTTCACATCGTGCTGTTCAGATCAAACGACTTACACCTGGAAATTCTCATTGCCGCAGTCGGGTGCGGTGCAATGCTAAGTACGGTAGGTGCAGTGAATTGACCCAACGCAGCTTCATTCCAGATACAACTCCAAGACGTAGCAGATCCAGTCCCGCCAATGCAGGCGCGATCACCAGCACACCCTGATCATCAAAGCTGATCAAAAAGCGGTCAAACAAGGCATCCAAATTGGCGCTGAGCAGAAAGCCGTTGAATACATCCAATCGCTCGGCATCCGATACACATTCTGCCCAAGGCTTCGCGTGACTGGCACGCAACACCTCAAGGATGGCAACACCTGTCACCGCACACGCGCCGCCCCAGTAGTTCAGCATTGCATCACGAAACTTATTTTGCCCAACGCGTTGGCGCACCAAACGCTCGACTTCAGTGCCGGCAATGCCTGGAGGTAACTCCGCCAGCTCAGCAGCCACCGCCTGTTGGTAGTCGGTAGCGGCCTGACTGGGCAGCGCTCGGGAGAGGCTGGCCGCGCGGCGCAATAAGGCTGCCAGTGCGGCCTCGGTGGCTAACATAAACCTACCAGACTCCACACCTGCCAGAGGAAAGCTGCGCTGCAATTCCGGTAGCAATGTTGGAGACATCGCCTGAAAACTCACCTGATAAACACCATTCTCCAAGATAACCAACACACGAGTGGGATGGCATGCCGAAGCCAAGGTCACACCATCCCCGTCCGAGACCAGGACATGCTCGAAACCATAGTCGTTGCCGGTTTTTTCGATGAGGGTCCGTTGCAGCGGGTTCATTCTGGAATTCCTGATGAATAATCAATACGGTTCCATTCAATTGCCCGCTTACGCCAGTGTGTATCGATGGCCTGGGTGAAGTCGGGCCGGACCAGCTTGGCGCGAGCTTCACACCAGTCCGGCGATTCACGGCGAATCACCACCCCTTCCAACGCACCTGACCGATAACGGCTGGGTGTGGTGGCTACAAGCTGTATCAGGGAGGGAACAGTGATCTTGCCATAAAGCACCGACGGCACCGTGACCAAACCGGCCACTCGTGCCAGTGCATTGCGGCGCGGCGTACTCCAAAAGCGGCCTGCTGCACGGTCATACACATCAAACAAGAGGAACCAATCCGGCAGCGCCACATAGTCCAGTGAGTGTCGGGCTGCGCACCATTCTCCAAACAGTATTAAATCCGATGTCATTGCGGTGCTCAGGGTCGCGCTGTGCTTGGCCAACCAAGCTGGCAAACGAGCAAATTGGCCAGCGTGGGGTTCTGCTAGATACTGACCCCGGTTCTGCGCGCGCAGTTGCCCGTCGGGAGCAAGCGATAGGCCCAGGTTCGCGCCATCGAGCTTTTCTTCCACCATTACCTCGCCCGCTAGCATTGCCGTCACCTCATTGGATGACAGAACCTTGTCGTCGCGTGGAGTGCTTTGGCCCAGCCAAGCGATGTGCGGGGTATGGGGGAAGCGGAAGAAATCGGCAGTCATCCGGCGGCTACTCGCGCGTTGTACCAGTCATCAGGTAACAGACGCTGAAAACGAAGACCAATACCCATCAGCTGTGCCTCAGCAATGAACCAGTCTGTTTCTGCACCATAAGCAATGGGTGGTACCTGGTCGAAAAGAACCTGCGCGGCTAACGCGCACGCGACCCATTTGCGATCTTCTCGATCTGTAACCAACACTTCGTGGGCATGCTCAAGCACGGCAATGTGCTCACCGTTGGCCTCAAGCGAATTGATGGGCACATACTCCACCAGATTTTTATCCAGCTTATTTTGTAAAACCTGCATGCCGTATTCCTGACCGTGCATGTTGAAAGGCATGTTTCGTTCGTACTCGTCCCGCACTAATCCCTCTTCATCGAGAACAATGCGGCGATCCGACTGGTCAAAGCCAGCAAGCCACTCGTAAATCATTTCGCGCAGCTCAATCTCCTGCGGCATGGCACGCACAGCATGATTCGAGAGTTCGTGCACTGCGCTCGCTGCCAGCATCACATTGGTATCAACCAGATACATTGGCAATCCTCGCCCTCAATTCCTTTGCGTGCTGAATGGCCAATGCAGTTTGCTCACGGGTCTCGCCCAATGCATCGCCAAAGAAGGCGTCTGGCCAGTTTTTCACGCGGCCGAATTCGTCCAGCTCCAGTGGCCGCATGCGCGCCGATTTACCCTGCCGTTCAACGAAATACATCGCCGCGTCCTTGGGCGTTATCTGCTGTTTGGCGATCAGCGTTTGCATGCGTCGGAATAGATGCTCTGAGTGAGTCTCGACGATGAACTGAACATTTCTCTCTTTGCTCACCTGTGCCAGCAACTCGGCCAACTTGCGTTGCGCCAGCGGATGCAAATGGCTTTCTGGCTCTTCGACTATGACGATATGCCCAGGCTGAGCAAACAGGGCCGCGACGATGACGGGGATGACCTGCGAAACACCCACGCCAACGTCTCTGAGGTTGCTGGCCTGGCCCTCGTTTTCGATTATCAACTCATAGCGTGCAGAACCGCCCAATGTGCGGATGGCAAGACCATCAGCCAAATTCATCTCTTTCAGCCAATAAATCGTTTTCTCGAATAGTTGCGCGTCGGCAGGCAATGCTTGTTTGCGCTTGAGGGCAGACTGGCGCGCTACGCCGCTAGCGATCAAGACATCAACCGCCTTGGCCCCATCGTCGCCGATGTGTGCAGGCATACGGCCAGCCCACACATAGTCGCGTTGCGCCAAGCGTCGTACCGGGCCTAGGTAAATGATGCGGCCCAGCTCATCCAGCAGGGCTGGACCAATCGGCTTGATCAAGTCCGCCTGCGCACCCAGCTTGTTAAGCGTTGCCGCTGAAAAAGCAAATGAACGCTCCGGCCGAAAATCTGCACTTTGGCCCAAAGCCTTAGCCTGCGTAGCCAAGCTCAGGCGGTATATGCCTGGCTTGCGACGCTGCACGCTAAAGCCTTGCCCGTCTTTCCCCAAACGCAGAAACTCCAGTTCGGCACTACCGGCCGGCCCTTTTTTGTAACGCGCAGAAAACAGGCTCGAGTTCTCTGCCTGGCCATGCTCGCTCCAGCGAAACTCAATACCCACCTGCGTTCCGGAAGTGCTTTCATTGGCGGCGCCATGATGGCAGAGCACGTCCTTGAACTGCCCTAGCGTGACCGAATCGTCGGCATCGGGATTGCCCAGATTGAGGTCCAGATTAGGATCGTCGCCCTTTACCGTTTGCCGGATCAGCAGCAGGCTCTGAATGAGGCTAGATTTGCCGGAAGAGTTGGTGCCGAGCAGCAAAGTAATTGGTGCAAGGCGGATGGGCCCCGTGCTGCGCCAGATCTTGAAATTTTCCAGTTTCAGGTGCGTCAGCATCAGTGTAACTCCCCTGATTCAAGTCGATCCCATGCTTCCAGCACCAACCGCTTGGTGCGGTACTCGCCAAACTCTTTCTGCTCCCTATTCTTAAGCACGCGGAAGGTTTCCGAGGGGTAGTCCTCACCCATGATGTCGGCTGGGGCGAGGATGTAGCGTAGCTCGTCGCGGGTGAGGCCATAAAGTTTGGCGTAGTAAGCGTCCAACTCGGCACGCAGGATGGCGCGGCGTTCGAGATTGAATGTGAAGGTTGGACCTTCATAGCCCAAGTCTTTTGCCCAATATTCGAGGTCGTGAGCAGTGTAGGTGAGCTCTAAAACCCGCTTACTTATAAAGCTCAAATCAGCATTCTCGTAACTCTTTGGAGCTAATATCGGAAACTGCTTCAAATAACCGTATGTAAGATGCAGCCCCCCCACTTTCTGACGCGCAACGTAGTCGAGTACTATCGAGTTTAAGTTTGCCAACAACGCAGCAATTAATTGATCACTACAATTGCTAAACAAAACAGGCATCGTGTGCCCCACACCCGAATATGGCAGCACAGTCGATATAACCGTCCGTTCGCTGATTGCTGACGTAATATCCTTAAATCCGATAAACCACTTTTTTCCCCAGCTGTCATCCACTCGCGCTCTTACATCTTCACGCCGAACATAATAATAAGGCGCCACTGAAAAATCAGGGTTTTGATATGCAGAAATAGGGGTTTCAGGAAGGACTCGAAAACCTCTGTCATCAACTCTCGACTCGTAAGAACCAGCTCGATGATCAAACTGCTTGATCATTTTAGCTTCGTATAACGGAAGCAGTCCGTTGCCAGGCGCGTCGGAAAACAGATGACTGTCATTTGCCATGTGCAAGATGCACATGAATTTGATGCCCCATGGGTTGCCGTCAGGCCGATTGTCATCAATCAATACCGGGGTTGCGCGGTAGAGCTTTTGGGTGAGCACTGCATCGCGTTCACTGCGGAACACCGGACAGGTGAGCGTATTGGGGTTGATCAGCCGGAATTCGTCGGGAGTTAGAGTAAAACGGCGGCGTGGGTCATGAATCTGGCTTGGCTGACGTGCAAAAAAGACAAATTCGGCTTGATCTGATTTGCCGAGGGTCAGCATGCAAAAGCGGAACGAATGGTGAACAGAAGGAAATATGAATTCCTCATTCTCGAACGCCTGCAGTTTCACCAACAGTGCATTCTGTGTCAGGTATGAAAAATAAGCTTTGGTACTGTCGTCGGTGGCAATACCAGTGGGCACGATGAAACCAGCGCGACCCGTTATGTGGGTGATCTGGCTGATAGTCTCGGCAAATAGCGCGTAGGTATTTACATCGCCCACGCCCGTAAGTGGATAACGCCCGCCATCGTTCCCCTTCACATGCGCAAAAACGCTTGCGGCTTCTGCCGTGCGGCGAGCGCTGATGAATTCAGCGTATAGGCGCTGTTCAGCCTCGCATACCTGCGGCGCATGCTCAATTTGCGAAAATAGGTGTTTTGCCAGCATGCCCTCGGCCAGCCACTGGATGCGCTGACTCCGTTCAGCCTTGTTTTTGGCTTGCGCCACATCACGGTGGCGGGTAGCGAAGAATTCTTCCTCTTGCAGCTTGATGCGCTCCCACGGCGGGTTACCCAGTACGCAATCAAAACCACCACCAGCGAACACTTGCGGAAAAGCCAAAGGCCAGTGCAGCACATGGGCTTCCACACAGGCAGCCTGGGCTGCGGCCAGTGCGCCCGATTGTTGCGTTGGCAGTGTATCGCCCAGCAAGGTGAGGTAGAGCGTGGCACTGGTGGGAATATCGTCTTGCGATGCGGCGAGCTTGGGTAGCAGAAAGGCACCCACCAGCAAATCGGCAGCGAGCGCCAGGCGGCTGGTTTTGGCTTGTTCCAGGAACGCCCGGTAGGCGGCCTCCTTGGCGGCGATCTGCCGAGTGGTGTTTTCCGGCAGGGCTTCAAGCGCTTGCAATTGGCTCAGTCCGCTGCCAGTGGCGGCGGAGACATCGAGCTGGCCGAAGGCGCTGGCATTGCGTTTCTTATCAAGGTCTTTGAGCGCGGCGGCGTTGGTCTTAGCGAGTTGCTTGCACACCTCTTTATCATCGCCTGAGAGCGGCTTGAAAGCGTCTTTGGCAATGCCCAGCTCCAGCACCTTGAGGTCGGTAAGCCCCAGCAGTGCATCGCCCACTTGCATGTGGTGGTCGAGAAAGCCCAGAGGCCTGCCTTGTTCAAAGCCTTCCAGCCACAAGGCAGTACGGGCCAACTCAATGGCCATGGGGTTGCGGTCCACACCGAAAATACAACGGCTCACTACCTCACGCAGGGCGTGGCGAAAATCCTGTTCAGTTTGCTCGCCATCGGTGGCGCGCAGTTGGGCGAGCTTTTCGGCTAAACGGCGAGCGGCGGCCAGCAGAAAGTGACCGCTGCCGCAGGCCGGGTCGATTACACGGATGGCCAGCAGCGCTTCAATAGGAGATTCGGGCTGCGCGGCCAGACGCTGCTCGATGACTGGATCAAGGGCAGACGTGATCAGCTCCTGAACCAGTGAGTCTGGCGTGTAGTAGCTACCACTAATTTTGCGGGCATTGCCGGCAGTACTTCCCTCACTGGTTAAGCCGACAAATCCGAATTTGCGCGCCGGCACGTCGATCTCCGGCACCAGTTCGAGTAGGCTTTCGTAGACGCTGCCTAGCTCTTCTGGGCCCATGTTGCGGTAGTCCACCGGGGCGAGTACGCCCTTGTGGCTGGCCCAACGAAGGTTTTGCATGGCAGCGAGTAGATGCGCATTATCCAGGCTGGCGGCATCCAGCGCCGGGCATTGGTTGACGGCAAATAAGCCACCGAGGGCCGGTAATGCCAGGCGTGGCTCGCCCTCGCTCAAGCCGTTGAAGACAATGCGTAACGCTTGCCAGTGGTCATCAAAACGGTTGCGAGCGCGGCGTTTGAGGCACCGCTCGCGCAGGCGAGCCACTGAATACCCTTCGGCGTAGGCGCGGCGGGCGGCCTGGGCGGTTTTGCTGTCGTCCTTGTCGTGCAGTAGGCCGCGCTCTTCGACGCTAAACAGGAAAATCAGCCGGTAGATCAGTCGAAGCAGTTGCTGGAAATAGGCATCCTTGCTGAGCTCGCCGTTATACAAGGCGTTACGCAAGGCGCTATTTGCTGGGTGTTGCACGAAGCCTTCCCCTAAGATCAGCAATGCATCAGTCACGCCCAGGCGTAGGCCATTGCGCACGCGGGTGCCTTCCTCCTGCCCGGCGGCGCGCCAGCGTTCCCAGATGTAGTCGACGGGTTCGCCAGTCGCACGGCTGGAATGCAGTAGTCGCCAGACGTTGGCGAACTCAGCGTAACGCTGGCCACCGAGCAAGTCTTGCAAGTCGACTTCAAGGAAACTGGGGCGCGTGAGCGTGGCCGCATCGCGCAGCAGGCGGAGTTGTTTGCCATTGCAAACTATCGCCCACAAGTGGTCAGGGCTGGCGTTAAGCAGTTCTTGCGCCAGCATGAAGGCCGATTTTTTACGGGCGCCAGAACCTGCAATGGCAAATTGTGCATCGGGCTCATGCAGGGCTCGCGTGTGTGGCGCTACCACCACTGGCACATGACCTGCCAACAAGCTGACGGGGTAGCGCCGCTCGCCCAGCGAGATGCCAGAGCAAGCCTGTACGGGGTAACCGAATACATCGCGCAACAGCTCTTGTACAAAAGTGTGGGTGAGCGCGGCGGCATCCACATCGGACCGTTCGAGCTGCGTGGCAAAGTGCTTCCATTGGGCACTGGCGATCTGGAAAGCACGACTGTAGTCGTCTTGGAGCTTGAGACCCTTTGGGGTGCCGTAGTCTGCTTCAGTTTGCCAGTTGGCGCTGCCGAGTGCGGCCTTTTCCAATTGATCCGGCAGAAACAAGCTGCCTTCCAACGTAAGCGCGGGCAGGTTTAGCACGGTTTGGGTTTTATGCAGTTTTCTCATATTTTTATCTCTGGTTGCTGCCCGTTACAGTGCATCAGGCAGCAGCACATACACGCCCATCACATCTACCGGTAGGCAGGCGCTGACGCTGTATTGGCCGACATCACGGGCAGCCTCACGCACGCGCTGGTGGTCGGCCAGCAATATTTGGGCGCGTTGCTCGGCCAGCGTTTGCAGTTTCTGCGGATGTGCGGCGATAAAGTCCAGCGCAGTGCGGATTTCACGCTGCATGGCGTCCACCGGTAGGTTGCCGGTAGGCGTGCATTCCAGCAGCCGCGCCACACTGTCGTCTTGTAACCATTCCGGATTGCTGCGGCCCGCCACGGCCACGGCCATGGTTTCTTCGGCCATCATCTGGAACGGCTCACGGCGACGCACATAGCCCAATTGATGGCGCAAACGCAGTAGGTAAACAGTAGTAACCACCTCTACGGCATCGGTGACCGTCGCGGAGCAGCGTGCAGCAATGCCTGATTCACCGGCAAGACTGGTCTCTAGTAGGTATTCAGCCAACACACTGACGAGGGGGTGGCTGCGATGCAGTTCGTTGAAGTTCAGCACCAGGGGTTTGATGATTCCTTCATCGGCCAGGCGCTGGCGCAACGCTTCGGGCAGATGCTGCGGCAGAAAGCGAAACTGCTGTTTGCGCGCTGGCTCCAGAGGGGCATTGAGACGGGTGCAGGCGCTGTGTACAAACCGTTGCACATCGGCTTGGGTACCGAGCGCTTCTTGTTGCTTTAGCCATTCAGGTAGCACTTCATCAGGGCGGATACGGCGCTGGGCAAATACAGTACGGTTTGCCTTGGCTTTTTCCAGTGCGTCCTGCCACTGGGCTTGGAGTGGCTGTAGTTCTACGTTGGCCTCTGCAAACATGTCTGGAGTGTAGGGTACTGACGCATCTGATCGGCGCATCAACGCAGCTTTGACCAGCGCCTGATTGATGCGAGCTTCGTCTTCTGGCATGGGTACCAGCACACCTAGCTCTTTCTGGATGGTTTCGCCTTTGCGTAGAATCACGTTCAGCACAAAGCCATCAACGGGGTTGTCTTGGCCCCACAGCATAGTGCAGCGCACCTCTGCGGCCTGCTGGCCAAAACGATCAACGCGGCCTTCGCGCTGCTCGTGACGGGTGGGGTTCCAGGCCAAATCATAATGAACCACCGCCGTGAACAGGTGCTGAAGATTGATACCTTCGGACAGGCAGTCCGTGGCAACCAGAATGCGCGGTTCGCCTTCTTCCATGGCGTCAACGCGCTCACGCCGCTCTTCCGGTGTGTATTCACCGGTGACGGACTCGACCGTGGCCTTGGGAAAGGCTTTGCTCAGGTGTTCCGCTACGTAGTGGGCCGTGGCTATATAACGGCAGAACACCACGGTGTGGTAGCCGTCTTTCACCAGTTCCTCGACATGCCGGATGAGTGCGGCCAACTTAGGGTCACCTGCCTTCCCGGAGAGACGTTCGGCCTCTTGGATCAAGCCTTGCAGGCGGCTTGCCTCTTCCAGCTGCGCGGGCGGTTCCAGGTCGCTGCTGTCGAGGTTATCGGCCTTTCCATCATGCAGGCGTTCGTCGGTTAACAGGCTATCCACTTCAACACTACCCTCCAGGCGGGTGGTGAGTGCTTTGACAGCGGCGGCGGGTGATGAGGCGACGCAACGCAACAACGCGAGCGTGGCATACCAGATCAGTCGGCCACGGCCTTCGCCCTGCTGCTCGATAGTTTCGGCCAACTCGCGGCAATAGTCCTGAACCGAATCAAAAAACGCGCCCCAATCCCCACTGAGTTGGTAGGTGACTTCGGTTTTCATGCGACGCGGAAAGCCACGGCCATCGCCGGTCTCCATTTGCCATTCGGCGATGTCCTTGCGGCGGCGTTGGACGAAATGCCGTGCCAACTCCTGACGTAAAGGGTCGCTGGCCGACGAGCGATTCTGCAAGGCGATAAAGCGCGGATCGAGCAATGATAGAAGGTTGTAAAACGCGGTTTCGTCACCCGAATGAGGTGTGGCAGAGAGCATAATCAGGTGTCGATCTTCGTCTTTCACCAAGCGCTGCAACAGCTCAAAGCGCAATTGCTTGCCCACTCCGCTGCTGGCGCAGGTATGTGCTTCGTCAACAATCACGCACTCGGGTGCAATCGCTAGAAAGTGATCGCGATGGCGCTCGCTCTTAATGTAATCCAGGCTTACCACCACCACGGGGTAATGATCGAACAAACTGACACCATGGGGTATATCGCGCTCGATACGCGCGGCCGATGCCGAGGTCAGCGCGACAGCATGCAAATTGAAGCGTGTTTCCAGCTCGCTTTGCCATTGTTCCACCAAGTGCGGCGGACACAGCACCGCCAGGCGGGCAATCTCACCACGATCCATTAGCTCACGGGCAATCAAACCGGCCTCGATGGTTTTACCTACACCGACGTCATCGGCAATCAACAGGCGCACCGTTGTCAGGCGAAGAGCCATCAACAATGGCACTAGTTGATAGCCACGTGGCTCAACGGCGATATTTCCGAACGAGCGAAACGGGCCGCCGCCAGCACGCAACTTTAGGCGCAAGGCATCTCGCAGCAACAGTGCTGCCGCGTGGTTGCCAGCTTGCTCTGCTTGTGGCCATGGGAAGATGGCAGGCTCAACTGGCTGAAGTTCAAGCTCGGGAATAAGTGCGATAGTATCGTCGTCCGAGCCACCGAGCGGGCGCAAGCGCAGCCATTCACGGCGGGATTCGCTTTGCACAACCCATTCGCGCCCACGGGCACGAACCAGGTTCCCGGGCATGAAATCGTGTTCAAGCTGGGTCATTGTGTTCTCTCATATTTGCCGAACACATCGGGATGAGCAGCAAACTGCGCGTTCCATTGCGATGGGTCGGAGAAGTTCAGTACTTGCCAGCCTTTGTCGGCCAATAAGGCTGCAGTGGCAGCATCAATGTCATCAAGGAACACCAAAGCGCGGGCCGATTTGTATTGGCCTGCGGCTACCACAGCTCCCTGATTGACGGACACTTGCACGGCATCTGGTTGACGCAGGTCTGCGGCGGCCAAGGCTTGCCGCCATTGGTTGAAGCGATCATCGATTGGCACGCTTGGAGATACTGGCGATTGGTGTTGTCTGGGTTTGACTTCGGCATTGGCTAGCGCCACCAGCACCTTGAGCGCATCATCATTGCGGCGGTTGATGTTTTCGTGGTCGGGCTGATTAAAATAGGACAGCAGGCATTGGTAGCATCCTGCTTCGCAGATACGATTACCAAGCGTATTGGTTTGCTCCAGCGCGGGCAGGTCTTCAAGTTTCCACGGCCCTTCCGGCGTATTGTGATGCAGTAATTTGAGTGCATTACTGGCGACCTGTGCCAGGCTGGCTGGGTCGCTGGCAATGCGGGTTAGCACCCCAGCGCCGCCTTCAGCTGCTTCATAAAACATCAACGCACGACGTTCATCAGCTCTGGGCAAAGGTTCGGCCACGAGCTCGGACTCTTCAATCTGGAAGGTCATCTCGATGCCGCGTTTGAGTGCCGCCTGTAAGGTAGCCATGGCCTCGATTGACAAGGCATGCGCGGGCGCGAGAATCAGCAGGTTGCGATGGTCCTCGACGAAGGGAACGATGCGCTGGTTAGGTGCTTTGTCGAGCAGCGCCTCATCCTTACCGTCTTCTTCATTGCCGCCTGGTTCGTCCTGCTTGCTCCAGGTGCCGGTGATGGGGTTTATGTAAAAGCCCAGTTGCTCTTTGTTCTTGCGCCTGCGCCAGCCACGATTGATGCGCCACAAGCGAGCGGCTGGCGCATAGGTTAACTCGGCCAGAGCCTCCTCGCCGCGCCTGACCTCGACTTTACGCTGCTGGATGACTCCATCCGGCCCAGGCAAGAATCGGTAGGTGGTTTGCAACTCAAAACCTTGGCGCTGACGATCTTCATCATTGATGGAGATTCGTTCGACAGCGACCGTTTCTACGGTTTCAATGCGGTACAGCTCGCGCACCCAGTCATGTTCAGTCAACAGAGCGTCGCAGTTTTCACAGCGATTGACCAAGGGCTGCGCGCCGTTGATGTCACCCAAATGACCATAACCACATTGGCTGCAGACCAGCGAAGAGATAGTAGCAAGCTGGCTGTTGCCGGAGATATGATCGGCAGATCCCACATTAAGCTTGGCGCGTACCACACGATACATGCGCCCCTGGTGATAGATTAGGCTACGCGGGCCAAATTCCGACAAGGCCAGAAAACGCGGACGACTGACCATGCTGCCCTCGTCATCTTTACCGTTTCCGGCGCCCCCCCCGCGCGCGGGAATCCATGCCATCAAAGGTAGGCGTGGGAAGTTGTAGCCCGGCAGGAAACCCTGGCTGGCCAGATAACGGTAAGTGTAGAAGTCCGAGTTCTGGGTGTTACCGTTCTTGAGCAACACGGCATATTGTCGAGCCGCATCACCATAGCGGCGCTGTGCATTCTGGCGCTCACTGTGCGACGCGGTATGGCTTTTGACGATCTGGTCGGCCATGTTCATTTGTGTTCGCGTGGCATCGAACAAGACGCGCCAGCGTTCAAGGGCATTGGAGAATGCCTGAGGCGCCCCCTCAATCACCTTCTGCACATAGTCCGCTGAAAACCAGTCGCTGCCCGAGAGCTCCTGCTGCAACTGCGCAATAACGCGAGCTGCACTGGCCTGGGCACGCTGTGTGACTGCCGGATCATTTAGTGCATCGTGGTAGGACTTGATCAGCGGTTTTCCCGGTCGGTCAAGGTCGAGCATCGGAGCGATGCTGACATCGAGTGCAATGTGGGCGTTTGCCAGCCAGACCGCCTGCAAATGGCTCTCGACCAGATCTCGATTGGCCAGATCTAGCGTAGGTGCGCGGACGATGCCATGCACCATTTCATTGGCATGATGGAAAAACCACTGATCATGCGGGCTCAACGAGGCGCAATAGGTGATCACCAGGGCTTGTTGACCAGATCGACCGGCGCGCCCACTGCGCTGGGCATAATTGGCTGGGGTTGGCGGAACATTGCGCAGATACACGGTATTCAGTGATGAAATGTCGACACCCAGCTCCATGGTGGGCGAGCAGAACATGATTGGCAGACGCTCCAGCGGAGCTTCGTGCGCTGGGTTGTCGGCCCAGTCCTTGCGGTCCTTGTCCGTGTAGCGGAAACGTTGCTCCAGTAATTGACGGCGTCCAGCATCCACCTGAGCGGTGTGTTCCTGCGCTTCAAAATCGAACAGCGGATGGCTCGTTTGGCGCAACAAATCCGCGATGTTCAGATACAGCGCACGGAAGAACTGATTGGAGCGCGAGTCCCCCGCCTGCAAAAAATCTTCTGGCAAACACCAATCCAACGCCGCGGCATTTAGGCGCCAACCTATTAGCTTTTGATCAATCGAATGCTTCTGGACATAGCCGTAGAGCGCAGCCGCTTGTAGGAGCGCCTCCACCAGTTCGACCCACTCTGGGTCTTTCCAGCTTGTGACTTGACCGGCGAAGGCAGTTTCTTTCCAGAAGGAAGCGGTTTTGATGTCGCGAAGCAGGCGTGAACGAGGCCCGCCTGTCACTAGATCTGTTCTAGGTTTGCCCCGGTATTCCGGCCGCTTACCGAGAATCAGGTATTTGGCGGTTTCCAACAACTCGTCAGGCGCAAAAGCCCAACGCTCATTGAGATAAGCGAAGGCGCTGGTTCGGGCCTTGTCTTGCTCGACCGGATCGAGATAGCGAGTCTCCAGGCACAACCCGCGACGCATCGTGTCAAAAACAAGCCGACACAAACTTGCCCGGTGTGCGGCATTCAATTGCCCCAACGCACCACTTTTACCAAACGCAGCAGTATCGGAACAAAATTCATCCAGACCGCGATAACTAATCATCAGCAAACCCAGTTGATCCAGGTTTGGGTTATTGAATCGCCAGCCACGCCGCAGATCGCGTAGCAAACGGTAACCGATGATGTAGCGCAGGCTGCGCTGAGCTTCCTGTCGAGCAAGGCCCATGAGCTTGGGGGTGCGTAGATATTCGACCAGCGTAGCTTCGTCCAACCGATCAAAGCCGAGCGCCTTGAACACTGCATCAGCCAACTGCTCTTCACTTAGCTCCCCGTTACTGTTCTGCAGAGCGCCAATAAGACCTGCGCGCAAGGTCAGCAAAAAAACGAAGTCATTGAAGTGGCCGGCCTGTAACGCTGCGTCCTGGCGGTTGTCAGTAAAGCCAAGCAATTTGCGCGGATCAGGTTGGCCGCTTGCAGGCTCTGTATCGGTGAAGAGTTGGCGTAGTGCAGTCAGAGTCAGAATCGTTGTGGCAGAGGATCGCCCTTCACCTGAAAGACTGGCCAAACGGTTGATGTCTTTGCCATGTGCTTCATGCAATTGACCACATTTCAGACAGAAGCGAAACTTTCCTGGGATATACCAGAACGATTCGCCATAGCCCTCGTTTCCTTGTACATCAATGCTGACACTATAAGGTACGGCCCTTTTGTAATTTTGTTTGATCTTGGGTGTATCGCGGCTCAAATCCAGCCAGGTCTCAGGCAGGTCTTCAATATCACCTCGATAGGGCATATTGGAAGTTGCAGGGCATAGAAATCCGTAAAAGACGTCTTCGTTATCGTCTGCCGTAATATCATCGATTTCGCGCGGGGTGTAGCTCGTGGGTGCCCGCTTAGACTGCCAAACCGGCAGATACTCTTGACCGCAATCCCGGCAAAAGTGCACAGGATAGAGTTGAGCGCCTTCCTCCTGACGACCTGGCGCGAAACGCTGCGCATCTAAAGTGATATGACGAACACTTTGTGCTTCAAGAGTAGCAAGTACCTTTCCAGGACCGCTGATGAACTGGTGAAGTTTGAACGCGAATGGCGGCCGCCCCTGCGGGGTTTTAACTTCATGTGCCGCCAACAGAAAGCGCTGCAAACCATTGCGCGCCACATCGATCGCACAACCCGCATCGTTCGCCAGTTGTTCACTGGCTGCTTGGATTGTCATCGGCTTTGCCCGACGCGGCGGCTCGTTGTCAGGCAGTTCAATGCCGAGACGTAATTCGACCCAGATCGACAGCGGATCAACCCGAAACGCGTCAAAGTTTTTCCAAGAAAACTCAGAGCGAGCTACCATATCCGCTAAATCAGACTTCACAGCCGCGACATCTTTTAGCGGATCGGTCACGCGCTCCAACGTTTCTCCGATAATGTCCTGCTCGCTTATGCGCGCTCCAAAAATCTTGCTGGCAACCTCGGACACAGTTTTGTTTCGATCCGCCAAGCTTCCAGTGCTAGACATCGTGGCGGATGTGCCGATGCAAACAAGTTCATCCGCCTGCAGGCGCTCACGCAAACGGCGCACCAGTAAGGCCACATCAGCCCCCTGGCGCCCACGGTAGGTGTGAAGCTCGTCTAGGATCAAAAATTCCAGCCCCTGACAGTGATCGACCACCCGCCGATCTACCGCGTCGAAGCGTGTAAGGATCAGTTCCAGCATCATGAAGTTGGTAAGTAGTATATCTGGCGGATTACCTGCAATAGCGTCACGCGCTGCTTTTGATTCTTGCCCTGTATAACGGGCAACCGTGAAGGGTTGTTGTCCATCCGGATAGCCATGAAGAAATTTGTCGAGCTCTTCGAGCTGGCTGTTCGCCAAGGCATTCATCGGGTAGATAACGATGGCGCGGGTGCGTGCAGCTTTTTCCTGGTCTTTGGCTTTCAAAATTCGATCAATGACCGGAATGAAGAAAGACAGCGATTTGCCGGAACCAGTGCCGGTTGTAACGACATAGCTTTGCTTGGCCTGGCCCTTGGCGAGTGCTTGCAACTGATGGGCATAGAGATGCAATGGCTGGGGATTCCCTTCCGCTTTTCCAACCTGAAAAAGATTGGCACAGGCATCGTGAAGTATCCCCTCTGCCACAAGCTGCTGCACTGAACCTTTGCGCTGATAGTTCGGATTGATCTGTACGAGGGGCTCTGGCCAGTAACGCCCATCCGCATACTGCCGCTCCACCTCATCCCTGATGTCTTGCGCAGCGATTCGGGAAAAGCTTCGTGAAAACGAGCTGTATTCGCTGATGAGCTGATCGCGAAAGCCAAATACGTTATTCATTGATATTGTCCTTCCCGTGGGGAGCGTAGCCGGGTGCTAGTACGGCATTCTTGACGCCATACAACGCCAGGTAGTCCTTCAGCCAAAGCCTGTACTCATCGCCTTGCAAGCTGTGGTCAGGCGAGGCATCGACACTCCAACGCAGCAGCATGTAACCAGCGATTGCAGCGCGAACGCGTATTCGTATCGAACCTTCCTGCATCCCGTAGTCCATCCGGATGATCTCGGGACAGCTCAAGCGCGGGTGAGGTACCAAATCCAGCTCCACGATCCGAGTCCACTGGATATCGTTGTCCGGGCGTTCGTTCGCTTTAGGTTCTTCGTTGAGCAGCTTGGGGGCTTCAATCCGCGTCACGAAAAAGTCACGGAACTCACCGCTCTTGCGGTCAAAGGCGCGAATGTGCAAGCGCACTCCGGTGTCTACAAGCGCAAAGGGCACGATCACCCGCTCGGACTCTCCACTGCTCATTGAGTGATACCGGATAGCTACAGGTCGCTTGGCATGAATAGCCCGACAGATTGGAGCTAAGACGTCCAATCGCGGGTTGCCCAAGACAGTGGGTGATTCACACGGTAGCATCGACTGTAATTCGCCGCTCAAACCACCACCCCCCCAAGAGATCGACGACAGCACACGCTGAGGGGCGTGCTCAAAGATCGGTACGAAGCCCCTGCCGATCCGATAAATCTTGCTACTGCCGTCGAACTCGATGTTTTGCGGGGCTATCTCTCGATAGAGGGCCAGATCCCGGGTTGCGCCCGCTGGAGCCACCCCAAAGCGGCCTGCCAAATCGGGACGACCGATCTCTCCCATGAAATAGAGCCGAAAGTCGATGTAGGCGAGCCGCTCCCGCTGGGCGTAGCTCAGGCTCTCAACAAGCTGGGAATGCATGGTCAGACGCCCCTCATCCACGAAAAACGACAATAAGACCGGAATTGGATTTTTGATTGTTCATTGTTAAACAGGTAATGTCATCAATATGATGACATGATGCCTTTCTATATGGATTATCACAAGCTAATGCTAAGCGCTCTACAGTTGTGTAGAGAGGTGGCCCTGAACTCGATTGCGTATTCACCACGCTCGAAATTTGCGAAATGTGTCCACAACGAGTAGATACACCGCGTGGGTAATCTGCGAACTGAGCGAAACCAGATGGTCGCCAGTGATTCAGATACTCTGGAAATAAACCACTATCAGTAGCTAGTCACTCGATCTGCACGGTCACCCGTAACACTAGCTTCGGAAGATTCCCGACAGAGCTCAATTCGTTCCGAACTGCAAAAACCGCCCATTGCGTCTAACCGTCAAGCTACGCAACGCGCGCATGGGGGGACAAATGGGGGGACAAGAACAAAAAGCTAAACGACACCTAGTAAAACAAGGCACAACAGCAATAATAACGCCGCCCACAAGCCGGCTTTTAATGCCCTTAAAAACTACGAACCAATTGTCCAGCACCTGTTGGACAATTGGATAAGCAAAGGCAGACTACCTACAGCCCGGCCCGTCTCTCAAGCCGCATCATTTGGGCTGCAAACAATCCACAGCCCGATCTGCCACCATCTTCGCCATCTCCACCAAATGCATTACCGCCCGATACGGCGCTCCCAGCGGTTCACCAAGCGCCTGCGACGTTGCCACCGCACATTGCAGCAACTCAGCCACTCGCACCCAGGCATCCTCGAAGCTCAGCTCTTCGTTAACAGTAAATGGCTTAGTCGCAGCCGATGACGGCAAATCCGAAACAACGTTATCCATAGAAAACCTCTAGCAGTAAGTGGTTACCACCGTCCTTTCGCGACTAAACGAGCAGAGGTGGCGGCTGTACGCAGGTTAGTCGACCGGCCGCTAGGCACCGGCGCACCCGAAGGTGCCCTGCGCACAGCCACCATAAAGTGCAGGTGAGGAAACACCTGGCTTTGGGATGGCGCGTGCGCCTAGCGAAGTCCGGGCGACTAAACCCGATCACTGAAAAAACAGTGACGGAACGCAGCCTAGTCGCGGAGTTTAGCTGGCGCAAGCGCCTGGAATTCTCTAGGAAACGTCCTTCAAATGAAAGGGATCCGCCCTGCTGGCCCTTGGAAATCACCCCTAATTCTCGACCGTACCCCCCCCACCCATCTGTTTCCCCGGGTGACACGCGTGCGCCCTCCCCCCAGTCAACATCGCCACAACGAAGCTTCCTACAAACATATCTAAACAGCCCGTTTAAAAACCGCTTGCCGCCGCGTTTAGCATTTGGCCCAAAACCTGCTTATTGCACACCGTACAATAAAATCCGGTCTGAGCCGGGCCACCTCACTACTGCTGTGCAATACAGCTTGGGGAATGCTGATGTCCACACCACCGCTTCACTCTTCCAACCATGGCTTGGCGCGGTCGCTCAAGGAGCGGCATGTGATGTTGATTGCTATCGGCGGCATTATTGGGGCCGGTTTGTTTCTGGGGTCAGGCAAGGCAATTGCCACGGCGGGGCCGGCGTTGTTGCTGGCGTATGCGTTGTGTGGGGGGATGGTTTATTTGATTGCGCGGGCGCTGGGTGAGTTGTCGTTGTATCGGCCCGGTAGCGGGTCGTTTGCGACGTATGCGGAGGAGTTTTTGGGGCCGCGGGTGGCGTTTATCACGGGGTGGTCGTATTGGTTGATCTGGATTCTGGTGGGGGTGCTGGAGGTTACGGGGATCGGCTTGTTGATGAAATATTGGTTCCCGGAATTGGCACAGTGGATTCCAGCGTTGGTCACCACGGTGGTGTTGATGGTGATCAACTTGTTTGCGGTGAAGACGTTTGGCGAGGTGGAGTTCTGGCTGGCGTTGATCAAGGTGGTGACGATTGTCGGGCTGATTGCTGCAGGCTTGGCGATTCTGATATTCGGGCTGGATACATCGTCGCAAACCACCCCTTCAATCACCAACCTGTGGCGGCACGGTGGGTTTTTCCCGAATGGCTGGAGTGGCTTTTGGTACGCGATACCGTTGGCGGCGTTTACCTTTGCCGGGGTCGAGGTGATTGGCTTGGTGGCGGCGGAAACGGCCAACCCGGAGCGCACATTGCCGCGAGCGATCAATAGCATCATCTGGCGGATGGCTATTTTTTATATCGGGTCGATCGCGGTGATCATGGCCCTTTATCCCTGGAACCAGATCGATACCTCACAAAGCCCGTTTGTGAGGGTGTTCGACAGCATTGGCCTGGGGATTGCGGCCGGGCTGATCAACTTTGTGGTGATCAGTGCGCTGGCGTCGTCGTGCAATACCGGGTTGTTTGCCACCAGCCGGATGTTGTTTGCGCTGTCGCATATTCAGCAGGCACCCCGTCAATTGCAGGTGTTAAGCCCGCGCCAGGTGCCGGCGCGTTGCTTGATGGTGTCGACCGCGATTTTGCTGGTGGGGGTCTTGCTGAACTATTTGATGCCGGAACGTATTTTCAACCTATTGATCACCGGCATTCTGGGCCTGTTGATTTGGGTATGGGCGGTGATCATCACCACGCATATGGCGTATCGGTGCAAGGTGCAGCGCGGTGAGTTGCCGCTGATGGCGTATCGCTTGCCATGGGCTCGGGGCAGCAGCGTGTTGGTACTGTTGTTTTTGGCTGGGTTGACGGTGCTGGTGATTCGCGACCCGGAGACGCGCACGGCGTTTTACGTGGCGGCGGCCTGGTTTGCGCTGTTGCTGCTGGTGTATCCGAAGCGCAACGCACCCAAGGAGCTGAGCGATGTTCACAGCGCCTGATAGGTCCGCGTTGCAAGGCTGCATCACACGCTATACCCACGCCAACCCCAACAGCGCCCGGCAACTGGACGTGGCCGCGCGGGTAATGCCGGGTGGCAATACGCGCTCAGTGCTGTTTTATGAACCGTTTCCGTTGGTGATGTCGGGCGGGACGGGCTG
This sequence comes from Pseudomonas sp. B19125, assembly GCF_044218855.1. Lineage (NCBI taxonomy): Bacteria > Pseudomonadati > Pseudomonadota > Gammaproteobacteria > Pseudomonadales > Pseudomonadaceae > Pseudomonas > Pseudomonas sp. B19125. The sequence goes on along the minus strand of NZ_CP162589.1, from coordinate 1,192,581 downwards.
TTTTCTGGATGACCTGGACGGGCATCGTTATGTCGACTTTCTCGCCGAATACACCGCAGCGCTGTATGGGCACTCCCACCCGGTGATCACCCAGGCACTGACGACGGCGATGGCAAACGGGCTGAACCTCAGCGCCCCTACGCAACTGGAAGCGCGGTTGGCAACGCTGATCGTGGAGCGCTTTGGTTGTATCGAACAGGTACGCTTTACCAATTCCGGTACCGAGGCGAATCTGCTCGCGCTGGCGGCGGCACGGGCCTACACCGGGCGCGATGGCGTCATCGCGTTTAACGGCGGTTATCACGGCGGCGTGTTGAGTTTTGCCGGGCCAGGCACGCCGATGAATGTGCCCCACCGCGTGTACCTGGCGGATTACAACGATCTACGCAGTGTCGAGCGTTTGCTGTTTGAGCACCCTGGCGCGTGTGCGGCGATCCTCGTGGAGCCGATGTTGGGCGCCGGTGGCTGTATCTGCGCCGCACCGGGCTTTCTCGAGGGTTTGCGCGCGTTGAGCCGTGCGCATGGGGTACTGCTGGTGTTCGATGAGGTGATGACTTCACGCCTTGGCCCAGGCGGTTTACAGGAAAAACTCGGCATAACGCCTGACCTGATGACCCTGGGCAAATACCTCGGCGGCGGGATGCCCTGTGGAATGCTGGGTGGCCGACGAGACATCATGGCGCAGTTCGATCCGCGCCATGGCAGCCTCTCTCACGCAGGCACCTTTAACAACAACGTACTGACCATGGCGGCGGGTATCGCTGGATTGGAGCAGGTGTATACCCGTGAGCAAGCCCTTGCGTTGAATGCAAGGGGCGACCGGTTGCGCGAGCAACTGAACGAGGTGCTCGCCTGCATGCCGATGCAGTTTACCGGGCAGGGTTCAGTGATGAACCTGCATCCCACAGGCTTGCCGATTCTTCGGCCCACGGATATCCCAACGGACCGAAACCGCCTACGGGACCTGTTCTTTTTTCACCTGCTTGAATGTGGGATCTACAGTGCACGGCGCGGGCTGTTTGCGTTGAGCCTGCCGCTGACCGAGCACGAAATGAATCGGCTGGTTAACGCTACACAGGCTTTTGTAGAACGCTATGGAGGCATGTTGACCAGAGACTGACGCCGCGCCTGGAAGAGCGACAGCGAATCGACGACCGGCTATCCTTTCGCCGTCGCTCAACCGGAACAACGTCCATGACCAGCAAAACCGCAAACCCACGAGGCAGGCGTAAAAAAACCGTTGGCGAAGACCCGCAAAACCAACTGAATAAAGACACGATTATCGCCGCCGCATTGGCATTGATCGACCGCGAAGGCCTGGAAAAATGCAGCCTGCGCAACTTGGCAAATAGCCTGGCCGTGTACCCCACGGCCATTTACTGGTACGTCTCGTCACGTGAATTGCTGTTGAGCGAAGTGTTGGCCAAAGTCCTCGAACAGGTGGCACCGCGGCCTCAGGAGCGCTGGCAGGACTACCTTCGCGCCACTCTGGTTAATTGCCATAACGCTGTGCACCAGCACCCGAATGTGGCGCCGTTACTCGGTGCGCAACTGGTCTCCAACACCCGCACCGACTTCAAGTTGGTGGAAGGCGTATTGGCAGCGTTGCAGCAAGCGGGTTTCAGCGGGCCTTCATTGGCTGGCGCCTACAACACATTTATCGCCGCCCTTGCCGGTTTCACCACCTTGGAGTTCGCCCCGCTGCCGGAGAACACCGAGGCGTGGCAGAAGCAAGTACAGGAAAGCCTGCAGGCCGTTGACGCCGAGCAGCACCCGACCCTTGCGCAGAACATGGACCAGCTCAGCAACCGAGGTTTCAGCCTGCGCTGGCAAAATGGTGTGCACGCGCCGCTGCATGAGAGCTTTGCGTTTTATGTCGACACCTTCCTCTGCGGCCTGGAAACCCTGGCATCGCGTCGCTGAAAAATCGCACAACATAATCAGAAAGCCCATCAATTGTACGTCGTACAATTTATCGCTACAGTCCGTCACGCATGAATACCCCATGACCCTAAAAACAAAAACGTCAGAGGTCTTTAATCGTGGCGACTGCATTCAACGAAGTGGTCCAGGGCCAACGGCTTTGGCAGCCCTCCCCTGAACATATCCAACATACCCGCCTCACGCATTACCTGGCTTGGCTCAAACGCGAGCGCGGGCTGAGTTTTGTCGACTACCACGGGCTATGGCAGTGGTCGGTCGATGATCTGGACGCTTTCTGGCAATCTATCTGGGACCACTTCAAGGTGCAGACCAGTAGCCCCTACCACGCGGTGCTGGGTGATCGTAGGATGCCGGGTACTGAGTGGTTTCCCGGCGCGCAGCTGAATTTTGCCGAACACCTTTTGCGCAACGAACGGCAAGGCGATGCGCTGCTCTACCTGAGCGAATCCGCTGCGTTGCAGGGCTTGCCATGGGTCGAGTTCTGCGACCAGGTGCGCACGCTCGCCAGCTATCTGCGAGAGCTCGGCGTAGTGCCCGGTGATCGCGTGGTGGCTTACCTGCCAAACATTCCCGAGGCGATGACTGCGCTATGTGCCTGCGCAGCCATCGGTGCGATCTGGGCCAGTTGCTCGCCGGATTTCGGCAGCGAGGGTGTGCTGGATCGGGTGCGGCAATTAGCGCCGAAAGTGCTGTTGGCGGTGGACGGTTACCGGTATGGCGGCAAGGTGTTTGACCGGCGCGACCAGGTCCGGCAGATCGTCGGCGAGTTGGGCAGTATCCAACAGGTGATTGTGCTGCCGGCGCTGTTTGCTGATGAGCCATTGACGCTGCCTAACGCCATCGACTGGCACAGCTTGCGCCTGCGCCCCAGCGTGCCCGCCGCCGATTTCCAGTGCGAGCAAGTCCCCTTCGATCATCCGTTATGGGTACTGTTCTCGTCCGGCACCACGGGGGTGCCCAAAGCCATCGTTCACAGCCATGGCGGGGTTCTGCTGGAGCAGCTCAAAGCACTGCATCTGCACCTGGATTTTCGTGCGGGTGACACCGCCTTCATTTTCACCACCACCGGCTGGATGATGTGGAACACCTTGTTCAGTGCCTTGCTCTGCGGTGTACGCCCGGTGCTTTACGACGGCCATCCCACCTGGCCAGGCACCGATGCGCTGTGGCAAATCCTGCAAGACAGCCGCGCGAGTTTTTTCGGCACCAGCCCCACCTACATTGAACTGATGCAACGCGAGGGGGTGGTGCCCGGCGAGCGTTTTGACCTGCACGCACTGCGCACGGTAATGCCGGTGGGGTCGCCGGTTTCACCGCAGTGTAATGCATGGTTTTACCGCAACCTGAGCACGGCGGTGTGGGTCAACACGGGCAGCGGCGGTACGGATATCTGCACCGGTTTGGTCAGTGGCGTACCGACCTTGCCGGTGTATGCCGGCGAGATCCAGGCGCGCGCCCTGGGGGTGGATGCCCATGCGTTTGATGCGCACGGCCAACCGGTGATCGATCAAGTCGGCGAGCTGGTGGTGAGGTCGCCCATGCCGTCGATGCCGGTGTATTTCTGGAATGACCCCACGGGAGAGCGCTATCGCGACAGCTACTTTCAGCCGTGGCCGGGCGTGTGGCGCCATGGGGATTTCTTTTTGCTCAATGCTCGCGGCGGCTGCCAGGTGCTGGGGCGTTCCGATGCGACGCTGAACCGCTTTGGCGTGCGGATCGGCACGGCAGAGATTTACCGGGCGCTGGAGCACATCGCAGAAATCGAGGATGCACTGATCGTTAACCTTGATTTGCCCGAGGGCGGTTTCTTTATGCCGCTGTTTGTACAGCTGCGTGCCGACGCGGTGTTGGATGAGCCTTTGCAGCAACGCGTGAACGACTGCCTGCGCCTGGCGTGCACACCTCGGCATGTGCCGGACTGCATCCTGGCTGTACCGCTGATTCCCACCACCCTCACCGGGAAAAAAATGGAAGTGCCGGTACGCCGGATCCTGATGGGACACGACCCGCAGAAAGTCGCCAACCGCAGCGCCATGCGTGACCCGCAGGCGCTTGAGTTCTTTATCGAATACGCCGCCCGGAGCCGCCAGCCATGAGGGGTAAAGCTTATATCGTGGGTGCCTATGAACACCCTACCCGCCACGCCACGGACCGCTCCCTGGCGCAGTTGCATGCCGATGTGGCACGCGGCGCACTGGAGGATGCGGGGCTGAGCCTCAGTGATGTCGACGGCTATTTCTGCGCCAGTGATGTACCGGGCTGGGGAGCGCCAGGCGTAGGGCCGTTCTCCATGGTCGAGTACCTGGGTATCCAGCCACGGCACCTGGATACGACGGAAAGTTGGGGCTCGTCCTACATGCATCAAGTCGCCCAGGCTACACGCGCCATCGCCGATGGGCGCTGCCGTGTCGCCTTGATCACCCAGGCCGGGCGCCCGCGTGCCGAGCGCCAACGTCCGCAAAGCAGCGCATTAGACCCAGCGTACAGCGCCTGTGAAGCACCGTTTGAAACGCCCTATGGCGCTGCCGTGGTCAACCGCTACGCGATGTGCGCCATGCGCCATCAGTACGAACACGGCACCACGGCCGAGCAATTGGCCTGGATAAAAGTCGCGGCATCGCACCATGCCCAGCACAACCCGCAGGCCATGTTGCGCAATGTGGTGACGGTGGAAGACGTACTGAGTTCACCCTGGGTCGCCGCCCCTTTGCGGCGCTTGGACTGCTGCGTGATCAGCGACGGCGGCGGCGCCCTGGTGCTGGTGCATCCAGCCATTGCGCGCTCGCTCAAACGGCCGCTGATTACGCCTATCGGTTCGGGCTATGCGATTAACCATCTGAACGGCGGTTACTTCGACCTGCTGACCTCAGGTGGCGCGCAATCCGGCGCCGATGCATTCGGTGAGGCGCGCCTCACACCTGGCGATATTGACTACGCCTCGCTGTACGACAGCTTCACCATCACCGTATTGATCCAGCTGGAAAACCTCGGTTTTTGCGCCCCTGGCCAGGGCGGCGCCTTTGTCAGCGACGGCAAGTTGATCAGCGGTGTCGGCCCCTTGGCGGTAAACACTGACGGCGGCGGCCTGTGCAATAACCACCCCGGCCATCGCGGCGGCATGGCCAGGCTGATCGAGGCTGTGCGCCAGTTGCGCGGCGAAGCACACCCGGCCGTTCAACGGCCTCATTGCGCACTGGCTCTGGCCCATGGCACCGGCGGCCTGCTGGGTTCACGCCACGGCAGCGCCACACTCATACTGGAGCGCCTTTGATATGCCACTGACCTCACCGCACATCACCGCGGAAAGTGCGCCCTTCTGGGCTGCCGCCAATCAAGACCAACTGTTGCTACGCCGTTGCCTGGACACCGGCAAGGCCTACTACTACCCTCGCGATCACAGCCCGTTCACCGGCAGCACCGCAACCGATTGGATCGTCGCCAGCGGTGGCGCCACCTTGTACAGCTTCAGCTATAGCGGGCGCGCAGACGACGTGCATTGCATTGCCTACGTGACGCTCGACGAAGGGCCAACGATGTTGTCGGTCATCCAGTGTGAGGCTGCGCACCGCTTGCGCATCGGGCAACGGCTCAAGGTGGCGTTTGCGCCCACGCCGAGCGGCCAAAAAGTCCCCGTGTTTGTTCCGTCAGTTTGATTGTCCTTTTTAAGTTGACGGTAAAACACATGCCAGCCGATTTATCACGTCCAACACACCCATTAATCTGTGCCCATGTTGAACGCAACGCCAAACCAACCCAACCAAAAAAGGACTTCAACCATGAGCACGCCAACCCTCAGCCGCTTGAACAAAGACGACGCCATTGTTCTGCTGATCGACCACCAAACCGGCCTGATCTCGCTGGTACAGGACTTCTCCCCCAACGAGTTCAAGAACAACGTGCTGGCCCTGGCGGACGTCGCCAAGTTCTTCAACTTGCCGACCATTCTCACCACCAGTTTCGAGCAAGGCCCTAACGGCCCGTTGGTGCCGGAGTTGAAGGAGATGTTCCCGCAGGCGCCGTACATCGCTCGCCCTGGTCAGATCAATGCGTGGGACAACGAGGATTTCGTCAAGGCGGTCAAGGCGACTGGGCGTAAGCAGATTGTCATTGCGGGTGTGGTGACGGATGTGTGTGTGACGTTCCCGACGTTGTCGGCGCTGGCGGAGGGGTTTGAGGTGTTTGTGGTGACGGATGCGTCGGGCACGTTTAATACGACGGTGCAGCAGGCGGCGTGGAGCCGGATGGTGCAAGCGGGGGCGCAGATGATGAATTGGTTTTCGGTGGCGTGTGAGTTGCAGGGTGACTGGCGCAACGATATCGAGGGGCTGGGGAATTTGTTGTCGCAGCGGATTCCTAACTATCGGAACTTGATGAACAGCTATTCGGTGCTGGCAGCGCGTCAGGGGTGAGGTTGAGCGGCTTTAACCTGTGGGAGCGGGCTTGCCCGCGATGGCGGTGAATCAGTCACTACATTCGGTGGCTGACATACCGTCATCGCGGGCAAGCCCGCTCCCACATTTGGGCTTTGCTGCGTTGCAATTGGGGTGGCTCAGTCGAGAATCAGGTGCGGTAGAAACCGGCTTGAGTCCTTGGTGATCAGGCTGTTGTCTTCGCGCACGCCGATGCCTGCGGCTTGGTCAGCGATGACCCAGGAGCCGATCAGTGTGTAGCTGTCGCCAAACCTCGGCAGCGGCGCAAATTCCTGAAGAATAAACGGCGCGTCCGTGTAGGGGCCGTCTTCTTTTACGATCAGGCCGTCGTCGGTTTGCAGTTCGATGTTGGCGCCTTCGCGGGAGAAGAACGGTTTGCGCACCCAGCCCTTTGGCACGGCTTTGCCGGGGTCGGGGTCCAGGTGGGAGGCAAGCAGGTTCGGGTGGCCTTTATTGAACTCCCACAGCAGCGGCAGGATGCCTTTGTTGGAGAGGATGGCTTTCCACGCGGGCTCGAAGAACTGGGTGTCGCTCTGGGCAATCGCGGCGCCGAAGGGTTCGTGGAAGATGAACTCCCAGGCGTGCAGTTTGAACAGGTGGGGAATCCAGCGATCCTCAAGGTCGACGAAGCGGCCTTCGCTGGTGAGGCCGATGTCTTCGATGTCGATGTGGCGGGATTCGATACCAACTTTTTCGGCGACCAGGCGCAGGTAGTCGGTGGTGCCTTTGTCTTCGATCGAGTCTTTCATCGAGGCGAAGTAGAACGGCTGGTTGAGCTGCAATTGGGCGAAGGCTTGATGCAGCTTGGTGTCGATGCTGTTGAACTGGTCGGCGTGCTTGGGCAGCAGGCCGCGTTCGATGCATTGCTCCAGCCAGCCCCATTGAAACGCCGCCGCTTCATAGAGGCTGGTGGGTGTGTCGTAGTTGAGCTCGAGCAGTTTGGCTGGCCCGCTGCCGTTGTAGGAGAAGTCCATGCGCCCGTACAGGTGCGGGTGGCCTTCGAGCCATGAAGTGCGGATCATGTCGAAGAACGGCGCGGGAATGCTCAGGCGTTCCAGCAGTTCCTCGTTCTGCACCACGCGGGCCACGAGGTCCATGCACATGTCATGGATCTCGGTGGTCGGGTCTTCGAGGTCGCGCTCGATTTGCTGGAGCGTGAACTGGTAGTACGCGCTTTCGTCCCAGTAGGGTTCGCCGTCGATGGTGTGGAACAGGAAGCCGAGGCTGTCGGCGGTTTGTTTCCAGTCATGGCGTTCTGCGCAGTGGATCTTCTTCATGAACTGGCTTCCTTAACTGCTCGACCCGCCGCCGCCCCAGCCGCTACGGGCGCTGGCTTTGCTGCCGAAGCCGCCACGGGAGGTGGACGACGCGACGTTCACCGGCTTGCTGGAGGAGCGCAGCGTGTTGGAGTAGTTGCTGCTGCCGTATCGGGCCTGGTTGGAACGGCCAAAGGTCGCCCCGTTGGAGACACGCTGGTTGAGCGTCGAGTTGCCGTAATTGCCACGATCATCGCGGTAGCGGTACACCGGCTCGGAGCGGTAGCTGTTGCGATTGTTGCTGAGCATGTTGCCGATCAACAGGCCGGTCAGCAGGCTGCTGGTGGAGAAACCTGAGCCACCGCTGTTGGCTTGCGAACCGGCGACTTGGGCATTGGCCGCATCGACCTGGGATTGGGTCACCTGGCCTTCGGCGGTCAGTTCGAAACCGCCCAGCCTTGGGATGAACTTGCCGGAGGAGTCTTGCTGGCACCAGTCGGCGACAAAGTCGGCATCGCAATCGGTCTGGCTGTCGTACACCGGCGCGATGCGGCGGTGCTCGGCCATAGCGGTCATGTAGGCGTCGGAGCAGACGTCGACCGGCAGCTTTTCATCGGCGCACTGCTGTACCGACTGGAAGTTGTACTTCTTCTGCAAATCGTAGGTTTTTTCGGTCGGCCCGCAGCCGGATATCGCCATGGCGACCGACGCTGCCAGCGACAGCTGGACGTACTTGCTTCGTTTCATCGAGAGCTCCGTGCGCAATCAGTACTGGGTGGGCGTCATGCACGCGGCGTTCAGCATGCCGACGCTGATAGCCACGGCGGCCACGTAGATGCCGGCCGCAACTTCGCCATTCTTGATGCGCTCGGACGTGCCTTTGAGCACCAGGCTGGTCAGCAGAAACGCCAGCAACTGGACGACGGCGGCGATCACCGACCAGACGACAAAATCCAGCAGGCTGATGGAGTAGGCAATCACATTGCTGGCCGGAATAGCGAAGCCAATGATCGCGCCGCCCAGGGCGACCGACGCCGAAACGTTGCCGGCGCGGATCAGTTCGAACTCCTTGTGCGGAGTGATGCGGGTGTAGATGAACTGGAACAGCGCGAACAGCACCGCAGCCCCCAGGATGTAGATGACAAAGCCGAGCACAGCCGCTTTGTTCAGGGAGATGGAGAGAGCTTCTAGCATGGATGGCTTCCTTTTTTAGAGCGCAGTCAGGTCGGTTGTGTACAGCGAAATGCCCAGCGACGTGCTCAGGCTGATGCCACCCTCGGCATCTTCTTCGACGGAAAACAGCAGGAACTCGCGGCGATCGGTCAGCCCGGTGTCGCGGGCGTACAGCATCGAACGGTGCTCGACGTTGTAGGCGTCTTCCGGGTTTATTACGCGCTCGCTCATCGCCACCAGTTCGGTCTGGCCGGCTTCGCTGCCCCAAACACGGGTGTATTCGACGCCGTTGTGGGTGTAAGTCGGTAGCCCGATCAGGCTTTGTGGGCCTGCCAGCCGACGCAGTTCCGCTTCGCTGCTGAGGGTGACGTAGCTCAAGTAATTGAACAGGATCACCGACTCGACCTGCCCGGCGACTTCGCCGGTGGTGTGCACCTGCAGCCAGTAATCTTCGTCGTTCATGTAGTAGCGCGACAGCCAGGTCGATTGCCCGAGGTCAACGGTGCCGTTGGCCCAGACTTCCTGGGAGCCGGGGATCACCACCGAGGTTTTCCCATCGAGCAACAATTTCAGGGTGGTGTCGAACATCACGCCTTTGCCGGGCGCCAGGCCTAGCGGGCCGGTGGTCGGCAGCGGCGATATTGACTCGGCATTCGTTTGTGGGGCCTCAAGCCCCATCAACTGTTTAAACCATCCCATTGGAGAGTTCCTTGAGGTGGGTGGAAGCGATAGAGAAGGGAATAGATGAGAAACAATAAAAGCGGAAGATGACGCCCGAGCGCCACACAAGAAAATTCGACATGTCGCCCCTGACTCCCTGGGTATTTGATTCCTGACGCCATCGCCTCAGCGTCGGTAGGCGCAAGTGCGTTCACCCGGCATTAAACCTGCTGCGCGGTGTTGAGAGAAGTACCTTGGCAGCAATAAAGCCGGCGAGCGCACCAAACAGATGCCCTTCGAAGGAAATCCCCTGGCGCGGCACAAACCCCATGATCAACCCGCCATAAAACACCGCCACCACACCGGCGATTAACAGGTTGCTCCAGCTCCTGTGGAACCAGGCGCGCGACAAGAGGTAGGCCCATAGCCCAAAGACCCAGCCGCTGGCACCGACGTGTACGCCGGTAAACCCGAACAGCCAGACCAGCGAACCGCCCAGCAGGATAATAATCGCGCTGACGGTTATGAAACGGTTGAGCCCTTCGGCCATGACCAGGGTGCCCAGCACCACAAACGCAATCAGGTTTGCGCTCAGGTGGGCAAAGGAGGCGTGCAGAAACGGTGAGGTGAGGATGCCGAACAGGCCCTGCACGGTCCTCGGGATCAGCCCGAATGCCATGAGGCTGTAACCGGTGGCGACATTGAGCAGTTGCAGCGCGACCATGAACACGGCCAGGCCTGCGATTGTCTTGAAACCCTTCAGGGCGTCCATCCTGACCTCGACGTAAAAAGGGCACAGTCAATGCCCGCCCGCTAAGAAAGAACACGCTCACTGTGGCGAGGGAGCTTGCTCCCGCTGGGCTGCGCAGCGGCCCTAAAAATGGGACTGCTACGCAGTCCAGCGGGAGCAAGCTCCCTCGCCACGGGTCGGGCAGTGGAAGCGCTACTCGGCCGACTTTTGCTTCAGACGCTCCAGAATCGCATTAGCGCTGCCGGTGTCCGGGGTGATGCCGGCTTCGCGCAGTTTGCGTTCCAGGTCAGTACCGGTCGATGCCTCGGCCAGTTCATCCTGGGCTTGCAGCTCAGCGGCACGTTGCTGCTGCTTGGCTTGCAGGCGGTTAAGTGTACCGACGGCGGTTTCCAGCTTGCCGTTGGCGCCGCCGCTGGCGACGGACGCGCTGACCTGGGCCTTTTGCACGCTTTCGCGGGCCTTGGCCATGTCCACTTGCTGGCGCAGGCTTTTGATCCGGCTTTCGGCCTTGGTGATGTCCTTGCGCATGCTGTCGGCGTAGCCACCGAACTCGGCGGTCTGCTTTTGCTCGGCGTCGCGCTCGTTGGTCAGGGTCGAAATGGCTTCGGCCACTTCCAGGGCCAGGTCTTCACGGTTGGCCTGGATAGCGGCCATCGCCTTGGATTCCAGGTCTTTGATCTTGGCGTCGTACTCGCCTACGCGATCCGCTGCCAGCTTGTGCTTGGCCATGATGCTCACCAGCTCACGCTTGGCGTTGGCCAATGCTGTGTCGGCGTCGCGAATTTCTTGATCAAGGATGCGCAGGGCCTGTTGGTCGACGATCGATTCGCCGACTTCGCTGGCACCGCCACGCAGCGCGGTGAACAATTTGCTCCAGATGGACTGAGTCATTGGATACTCCCGAATACTTAATTGAAGAAACGTTCGAAGGCTTCGCTGGCGCGCTGCACGTTATCGACCAGGGTTTTCACCTCGGTCACGATGTTGGTCAGGCTGGAGTCGGAACTCAGCGCACCAAACATGTTGTAAACAACCTGCCCGTTCGGCATGGACTCGATACCGATCGACGACAGCGGGAACATCTCCCGGCTGCGCAGCACGGCGTCATTGAAGGCGGTTACGTCGTTGATGGACTCGACGTCGACCAGCACGGTATCGACGATGATCTGCTCGCCCACCACCGCGATGTAAATCGGCAAGCCCCCGAAGTCGTTCATTTCCAGTTTGATGCTGGACTCGGAACCTTGAACCAGAGAAAGCGTAATGTCTTTGGCGACCACTTCGTCCAGGGCTTGCAGCGCGCTGAAGAGGCGGTCGATGTTCCAGTTGGTACCTGCGCTCATGAAATTCTCCGACATGAATGAGCCAGCCAGAATCGGTTGGCGAAGCTGTTTCTCCATTTGCTTGAGCAGGCTTCGGTTTTCGGGAAGCACCCAAGTCTCGTGTTTCACATAACCGGCGGCCGCCAGCCCCGCGCGCATCTGCTTCATGTAAAAGCTCGACGGCTTTTTAACCGGCGGTTTCAAGCGCTCTCCCTTGCGGCTTGCTGAATCGGTATCGGGCTCTGCGGGCGGGCTCGATGGAGAGCTGCTTTTCATGGTACTGGCCTCGTTGTGAAAATCTCACGCGTGAGAAAATCTACAGGCAATTTCCGCCAGGCTCAATAGCTCACGCGTGAGATTTTTTGTCTCACTTTTTCCCGCACCACCCAGCAGCGCCCATCGCTCAAGGCTGAGGCTCGATTGTTCCAACCTGATGAACGGTTAAATGCCGTTGTTGGCGCGCCCACACTTGCCTCGCCACGCTCTAGCGCAAGCGCACCGTGCCCACCGGGCTTTTTTTCGGGCACCGGCCTTACTGCATAAATGTTCCGAAATCACCTTGGCGTTGTGAATTGTTGTGAAGGCGTTACGAATCAGCCAAAACTCCGTGCTAAGTTCCGTAACGTAGTTCCGTAACGTAGTTCCGTGACGTAGTTCCGTGACGTTGCGATTCACAGCACTCATACACAGCGGCCACCCAACTAAGGCCGCCCTCTTGTTATCAAATAAACAGCCTCGGGTAGTTAACCAGGAAGTTGTACGGCCCCGCGCGCTTTAAAAATAGCCGGGCCACACTTACATCAGGAGAGTAACCATGGTAGCGAAGGTAGAAACGACCCCAAAGGACGCCGCGGTCACTAATAAGAGCTCTGTCGCTGCCTGGGAAAAGTCCGTAAAAAAAGCCGCCGTCGCGCCCAAAGATGAGTTGGGCAAAGGCCAGAAACGCCCCGAAGGTGACAACCGCTCGGCACAGCAAATCATCGATGACACGCCCCTGCTTGCCCAACTGGGCAATCAAAGCGGGGTGAAGGACAACCTTAAAAAGCAGGTCGGTGATTTTGATAAAGATGCGGATGCCGCCTATCGCGCGTCCAAGGTGCTGGAGCACGTGGAATACATCGACGAAGACGGCAAGCTCACCGATGGCAAGGAGGTCGGCAACCACAGCATCGACGGTTTCACCAAGGACGGCGAAGCCCGGCATGGCACCGAGGCGGGCCGTTTGCAGGACTTTGGCAAGTACGGGTATTCGAGCCTGCGCGGCGAAGTGGTCAAGTCGGACCTGGGCGACAAGCAGAAACGCCCCGACGGTGACACGCGTTCGGCCCAGGAGATTATCGACGCCACGCCCCTGCTGAAAAACCTCGGAAACCAGAGCGATGTGAAGGACAACCTCAAGAAGCAAGTGGGCGACTTCGAGACCGACGCCGACGCCGCGTACCGCGCCACCCAGGTGTTGGAACATGTAGTGAGCATCGATGAAAACGGCAAGTTGCTGACCGGTTATGACGCGCGTAACAAAGACAACGACAGCATTGATGGCTTCACCAAAGACAAAGAAGCCCGGCACGGCACCGAGGCCGGCCGCTTGCAGGATTTCGGCAAGTACGGCTACTCAAGCCTCAAGGGCGACCTGATGCACGTCAAGGACGCGACGCACACCGACAAGGCCGCGCCACCCGATGAGCCACAGGACGTGCAGGCCCTGCGCGACAAATACAACATCCCCACCTTCGGCGCCGAAGGGCTGATGGACATGGAGCTGCCCAACGACAAAACCGTGGGCGGCCAGACGGCCGAGAACTTTGTGCAGGGCATCCGCGATGACATCAAGAGCGGCAAGCTGACCGAGGACTCGGATGAAGCCAAGATCGTCAAGCTGATGGACGCCCAGGCCGCACTCGACAGTGGCTATGACCTGTACGGCTACGCCGAGAGTATCAACCTGGGCAGCGGCACTTACCGTGAAACGGATAAGAGCCCGACCAAGTTGAACGGCAAGGACGTCAAGGAGATGGTCGACGAGGACAAACTCGCCAAAGAAATTTCCACACTCATGGGCAAAGAAGGCATTAAAGACCGTTACGACGTAGAACTTAAGAACAGTGTCGGCAGCTTGTCGCAAGATCGCTTGAATGAAGTTCGCGAGCAAGTGTTCCCGGCATTGTTCAAAGACGGCACGCGTGATGCCAACTTGAACTTCGAAGACTATGTAATTGCCATGAATGACTCTGGCGACCCAAAGAAATCCGAAATGGCCGAGTTAGACGTAGACCGTTATTTTGAATCGCTGCGCATCCTCGAACCGGACAGTTACACCGCACGCCGTCAGACATTTGACCAGAACATGATGACGCACCAGCTCAACACCTACATGGAGAACCCCGACAAGGTTTCGCCGGAAAATGCCGAAAGTGGGTTGAAAGCCTCGTTCACGATGATCAAGGGCGGTATCAACGCCGTCCTCGGTGGCCTGGACAAGGGCGACAAAACCTACGACATGTACAAAAAGATGAAGGATGAGATCGACATCCTCGACGGCCATATCAAAGGGCTGACGCCGGCCGAAAACAAACAGATCGCAGCGGCCATTCGTCTCGCAGCCGCCAGCGGCGACCCGAAAGCCATCGACAAGGTGGTCGACACCCAGTTGAAGGGCTTGGGCGACAAACGCGAGGCGGCCGCCGGCTCCCTGAAGACGGTGTTGCACACCGCCAGTTCCACCGGCGGGCTGAGTGCCATGGCGGGCACCATGAACCTGGTCAGCGGCGCCCTGCAGCTTGCCAATGGCGGCGGCAACATGACCGACGACCAGAAAATCGCCGCAGCCAAAGACTTGGTCGCCGGCTTGAGCTTTACTAACGACTTCCTCAAGTTCGGTTCGAACATTGTGGAAACCCTGGGAGGCACTAAACCCTATGAACCTGACGTGGATAAAGACGGCAAAGGCCCGGCAAAAATCAAAGCTACTGAATGGCTGGGGCTGATCGACGAGAACCTGCCGGATATCTGGGGCAAGAAAGCCACCGAAAAATCCGACGCACTGGCTGCCTCCATCAGCACCCAGGTTAAAGAGTCGTCCGAAACCCTCAAGAAACTCGACGTGGGCAACCTGTCGGCCGATGAGGTCAAGGAGTACGACAACGCCGCCAAGTCCCTTGGCGAACACATGGGCGTCAAGGACATTCCCGGCAAAGGTTCTCCGGCGTCAAAATCCGAGATTGCGATCGCCTCCGGGCGCTCGTTCCTGCGCTTTATGGGCGGTGCCGGCCTGGATTTGACCGGCGGGGTGATGGACATCGTTTCCGGCGCACGCAAACTCAAAAATGCCAAGACCGCACTGGAAAAAACCGACGCAGCCTTCACCCTGGGCGGGGGTGCATCCGGTACCGGTATGGCCATTGCCAATACCATCGCGATGTTCGCCCCCAAAGGCGCTCACCTGGCTGGCAAACTGGCCGGTGATGTTGCCGCCACCGTGGTACGCGGGCTCGCCATCGGCGCCCGTATTGCTGGCCCGGTTTTCGCCGTGGCCGGTGTGATCTTCGGGGTGGCAGGCACCTTGATCGCAGAGGCGGTCGAGCATGCCAAAATGCAAAAGCTCACCGACTCCCAAGGCAAGTTCTTCAAAGACCTCGCCGCTGCCGGCGTGACCAAGGACGACTGGGGCGACAAGCTCGAATACGCGCGTTATGCCACCTATATGTACGGCGGTCGCGACACGCCGGACGACAAATCGATGTTCGAGTACCAGTCGGACGAATGGAAACACTTCAAGGAAACCGAAGACAAAAAAGGCAGCTCCCTGACGCGGCTGGCACCCTACCTGCACAAGGACAGCGACCCCGACAGCAAGAACCTATGGGAAAAATTCCTGGCCGGCGGCACCAGCTCCAGCGGCCCCCATGGCAGTGAACGGCATACCGATGACTGGCGGCCCTGGGGCAGCACGGACATGGATGCGGGCAAGCAGGAAAGGGCATGATTTTATCCACTCAACGGTTGCAGCCTGCCTGAACGGCAGGCTGTAACGGTTAAACGCACCTAACCCGCCAGCTCCCGCTCAATCTGCTCAATGCTTGGCAAACTGGTTTGTAGCTCTGCCGGTAATGACTCCACCAACTGATACTCCGCCACGCCGATCGGCCGGTTGTTGTCGCGCAATGCGTATTCAGCCACCACTTCATTTTTGCTCTTGCACAACAACAGGCCGATGGTGGGCCCGTCCTGTGGGTGTTTAAGCTGGGCATCCACTGCCGACAGGTAAAAACTCAGCTTGCCGAGGTGTTCGGGCTTGAATTTGCCTGTCTTGAGTTCGATCACCACGTAGCAGCGCAGCTTCAGGTGATAGAACAACAGGTCGACGAAAAACTCATCACCGCCTACATCCAGTAATACCTGCTGGCCGACAAAGGCGAAACCGGCGCCCAGCTCAAGCAGGAAGTCGGTGACGTGCTTGATTAACGCGTTTTCTATATCGCGCTCCTGCGCATCCAAAGCCAGGCTGAGGAAGTCGAAGCGATAAGGATCCTTGAGCGATTCGCGCGCCAGGTCGGATTGGGGCTTGGGCAAATGGTGTTCAAAATTGCTGACGGCCTTGCCACTGCGCTCCAGCAGGCGATGCTCGATTTGCATCACGAGCGTGCTACGTGACCAGTTGTGTTCAATTGCCTGGGCGATGTACCACCGGCGCGTTTCGGGGCCGGGGAGTTTGTCTAGAAGCACCACATTGTGGCCCCACGGCAATTGTGCAGCAGCCTGTTGCACAAATTCGGCATTCGGCCACGCCTCGGCAAAAGCGCGCATATATTTGAGGTTGCGCGGCGAAAAGCCCTTCATCTTGGGGAAGGCCGCGCGCAAGTCTTGGGCAAGGCGATCAACCACCTTGCTGCCCCAACCCTGCGCGGCCTGGCGGGTCAGAATATCGTGGCCGATCTGCCAGTAAAGCAGCACCAGTTCGCGGTTCACCGCCAGCGTTGCTCGCTGCTGGGCCGTATGGATGCGCAGTTTAAGGTCGCTCAACCAGTCGCTGTAGCCCACAGGAGGCGTGATCAAGCCGATGGAGGTTTCGCTCATGCCCGCTTCACTCTTGACTGGAGAGGCACAGGCTAGTCAGTGGTTTTTACCGTCACAAGGGGCCGCGAGCGCTTCAGGAAGGGCCTTGCACAGATCACAGAAACGTCCTGCTGGCCTTTGCAAATCGACACATTGCTGGGCCGTGCCTTGACTCTCCCCTATACAGCACACCCTACCCTGAAAGGCCCACTTTCAGGCTTCGGCACCATGACTCAGCGCATCCTGCTCATTCTCGGCCACCCCTCCAGCACCAGTTTTTGCTCAGCCGTCGCTGATACCTACATCCACGCGGCTACAATCGCCGGCCACGAGGTACGCGTCCTGCGGCTAGGCGAACTGGCTTTCGACCCGGTCCTGCATAACGGCTATGCCCTGCCCCAAGCCTTGGAACCCGATTTGCTCAGCGCCCAAGCCGATATCCTCTGGGCGACTCATCTGGCGTGGGTTTTCCCGATCTGGTGGGGCGGCATCCCGGCATTGATGAAAGGCTTCATCGACCGTATTTTCCTACCCGGCTTTGCCTTCAAATACCGTAAGGGCAAGGCTTTCCCGGATAAGCTGCTGCAGGGCCGCACCGCCCATTTGTTGGTGACCCTGGACACGCCGACGTGGTATTACCGCTGGGTCTATCGCATGCCGGGGATTCATCAGATGCGCAGCACGACCCTGGCCTTTTGCGGCATCAAGCCGACCAAGACGCTGATGTTCGGACCTGTACTGGGATCAACCGCAACGCAGCGCGACACGTGGCTGAAACAGGTCGGCGCACTATTTGAAAAAAGGAGTTTTCATGTACATCGGCAAAGCCGCGCAGTTGTCGGGCACGACCATCAAGGCGATTCGTCATTATGAAGCGATTGGCCTGCTGCCAGCGCCACAGCGTGCGGGGCGTTATCGAGTTTACTCGGCGCAGAGTGTCGAGTTGCTGACGCTGATCAAATGCGCGCAGCAATTGGGGTTCAAGCTCAAGGAGTTGCAGGGTATTTTGCACGGGCACGAGGGCGATGCGTTGCCTTGGGAAAGGGCAGACCAGGCCATCGCCAGCAAGAAGTGCGAACTGGCCGGGCAGATTGCCGGGCTGCAGAAAATGCAGGCCGGGTTGATGGCATTTGAAGCGCAGCTCAAGGACGCACAGGGGCAATACTGCGGTATGCGCTGAGCCGAATAAAATGCCTAATCGGCTCACGAAATGAGCCGAATAAGCATTTTATTCGGCTCAACGGCAGACCAGTGACAGCCCCGCTCATTTGCCCAGAATCCCCATGTCTGCTAGTGTCGCGCCGGTTTACCGTCTACCGGATTAGCCGCCATGGCCCGCAAAAAAGTTGCACTCGATTTCGAACAATCCCTCGCCGACCTGCAAACCCTGGTTGAGCGTCTGGAGAACGGCGAGTTGTCGCTGGAAGACTCGTTGACGGCGTTTGAGCAAGGCATCGGCCTGACGCGCGACTGCCAGAGCGCGTTGGCGCAGGCAGAGCAGAAGGTGCAGGTGTTGCTGGAGCGCGACGGGGAGTTGGCCGAAGAACCTTTCGATGCGGAACAGCCCGAATGATCGATGCGTATCAGGCCAGCAGCCAGGCCCGGGTCAATGCGGCACTCGAACCTTTGTTCGTAGCGCCAGGCCCGGAGATGAAGCGCTTGTATGAAGCCATGCGCTACAGCGTGATGAATGGCGGCAAGCGTGTGCGCCCGCTGCTGGCGTATGCGGCCTGTGAAGCCCTGGGTGCGCCGGCCGAGCACGCCAATGGCGCGGCGTGTGCGGTTGAGCTGATTCATGCCTATTCCCTGGTGCATGACGATTTACCGGCCATGGACGATGACGATCTGCGTCGCGGCCAGCCCACCACCCATAAAGCCTTTGACGAAGCCTACGCGATCCTCGCCGGTGACGGCTTGCAGAGCCTGGCGTTCAGCGCCTTGCTGGACCCACGCCTGAACAGCGTGAATGCCGAGATCAGCCTGCGCATGGTCACGGCCCTGGCCTTGGCCGCAGGCCCGGCCGGTATGGTCGGCGGGCAGGCCATCGACATGGGTTCGGTCAGCCTCAAGCTCGACCAAAAAGCCCTCGAACATATGCACCGTCACAAGACCGGCGCGCTGATCGAAGCCGCCGTACACTTGGGCGCCCTGGCCAGTGGCCGCGCCGAAGCTGCGCAATTGGCGGCCCTGCAGACTTACTCCCGGGCCATCGGCCTGGCGTTTCAGGTGCAGGACGACATTCTCGACGTGGAAAGTGACACTGCCACCCTGGGCAAACGCCAAGGCGCGGATATCGCCCGGGACAAACCGACTTATCCAGCATTGCTGGGCCTTGATGCCGCCAAGGCTTACGCCCTGGAACTGCGCGACCAGGCCCTGGACGCCCTGCGACCTTTCGACGCGGCGGCCGAGCCACTGCGCGACCTGGCGCGGTATATCGTCGAACGCCGCCACTGATAACCGCGGCCTTTCGCGCCGCATATCGGCCAAGTTCGGCGCCCTGCGTGGGCAGTTTGCACCGCTTGAGGTAAACTGCCGCCTCTTCTATACCTATAACGATTCGCCTGATGCCCACGACGTTTCAAGAGATTCCCCGCAAGCGCCCGTCCACGCCCCTGCTCGACCGTGCTGTCACGCCGGTTGGCCTGCGTCGACTGGGTGAAGCCGAGCTGGAAACCCTGGCCGATGAGTTGCGCCTGGAATTGCTCTACACGGTCGGCCAGACCGGTGGGCATTTCGGTGCCGGGCTGGGCGTCATCGAGCTGACCATCGCCTTGCACTACGTGTTCGACACCCCGGACGACCGGCTGGTGTGGGACGTGGGCCATCAGGCGTATCCGCATAAAATCCTCACGGGCCGCCGCGAGCGCATGGGCAGCCTGCGCCAGAAGGACGGCCTGGCCGCCTTCCCGCGCCGCTCCGAGAGCGAGTACGACACCTTTGGCGTCGGCCACTCCAGCACCTCCATCAGCGCCGCGCTGGGCATGGCAATTGCCGCCCGCCTGCAAGGCAGCGACCGCAAGGCGATTGCGGTGATTGGTGATGGTGCGCTGACCGCCGGCATGGCCTTTGAAGCACTGAACCACGCGCCGGAAGTGGACGCCAACATGTTGGTGATCCTCAACGACAACGACATGTCGATTTCGCGCAATGTGGGTGGCCTGTCCAATTACCTGGCAAAAATCCTTTCAAGCCGCACCTACGCCAGCATGCGCGAAGGCAGCAAGAAGGTGCTCTCGCGCCTGCCCGGCGCGTGGGAAATTGCCCGGCGTACCGAAGAATATGCCAAGGGCATGCTGGTGCCCGGCACCCTGTTTGAAGAGCTGGGCTGGAATTACATCGGCCCGATCGACGGCCATGACCTGCCGACCCTGATCGCCACGCTGCGCAATATGCGTGACCTCAAGGGCCCGCAGTTCCTGCATATCGTCACCAAAAAAGGCAAAGGCTTCGCTCCGGCAGAAGTCGACCCGATTGGTTACCACGCCATCACCAAGCTCGAACCCGTGGATGCGCCCGCCGCTGCGCCGAAAAAAGCCAGCGGGCCGAAGTATTCCGGCGTGTTTGGCGAATGGCTGTGCGACATGGCCGCCGCCGACCCGCGCCTGGTGGGTATCACCCCGGCGATGAAGGAAGGCTCCGACCTGGTGGCGTTCAGCGAGCGTTTCCCACTGCGCTACTTCGACGTGGCAATTGCCGAGCAACACGCGGTGACCTTCGCCGCCGGCATGGCCTGTGAAGGCGCCAAGCCGGTGGTCGCGATTTACTCCACCTTCCTGCAACGCGGCTATGACCAGCTTGTTCACGATGTGGCGGTGCAGAACCTCGACGTGCTGTTCGCCATCGACCGCGCAGGTTTGGTCGGCGAAGACGGCCCGACTCACGCCGGCAGCTTCGATTTGTCCTACCTGCGCTGCATCCCCGGCATGCTGGTGATGACCCCGAGCGACGAAAACGAGCTGCGCAAGATGCTCAGCACCGGCCACCTGTACAACGGCCCGGCTGCCGTGCGCTACCCGCGCGGCAACGGCCCAAATGCAGTAATCGAGAAAAACCTCGAGCCGATCGAGATTGGCAAAGGCATCGTGCGCCGCCAGGGCAGCAAGGTCGCGTTTCTGGTGTTCGGCGTGCAAGTGGCCGAAGCCCTGAAGGTCGCCGAGAAAATCGACGCTACCGTGGTCGACATGCGCTTCGTCAAACCGCTGGATGAGACCTTAGTGCGTGAAATCGCCGCCAGCCACGAGCTGCTGGTGACCGTCGAAGAAAACGCCATTATGGGTGGCGCAGGTGCGGCAGTCAGTGAGTTCCTGGCGCGGGAGAACATCCTCAAGTCGGTGCTGCACCTGGGCTTGCCGGATGTGTATGTGGAACACGCCAAACCGGCGCAGATGCTGGCCGAATGTGGCCTGGATGAGGCCGGGATCGAGGCTTCGGTGCGCGCGCGCATGGCGCTGCTCGGCCTGTAAAACACTCATAACATGTGGGAGCTGGCTTGCCTGCGATAGCATCACCTCGGTCTTACTGAAAAACCGAGGTGACCGCATCGCAGGCAAGCCAGCTCCCACATTGTTTTTGTATTGCTGCTCAATGCTATGGACAGCCCATGAATCGCCTTCGCTTTGCCCTGCCCCTGCTGCTGCTCCCCGCCACTGCCGTGCTGGCCGACAGCTTCGAGCGCGACGACGCCCTCAAACTCTCCGACGTGGTGATCAGTGCCAACCGCCAGGTGCAGGCGCGTAACGACAGCAGCGCCGCCAACAGCGTGTTTACCCGCGACGACATCGACCGCTTGCAGCCCTCCAGCGTGAGCGACTTGCTCAGCCGTGTGCCCGGTGTGCAGGTGGCGCAAAGTGGTGGCCGTGGCAGCGTGACCAACGTGTATGTGCGCGGCACGTCCACCGCCCAGAGCCTGGTGTTGGTGGATGGTCAGCGCATCAGCAGCTCCACCACCGGCACCAGCAACCTGCAATACCTCAACATCGACCAGATCGAGCGCGTAGAAGTGTTGCGCGGTTCGCGCTCGGCGATCTACGGCAGCGATGCGATTGGCGGGGTGATTCAGATCTTCACCCGGCGCAACACCGACTCGGGCCTGCAACCGCGCCTGCACGTGGGCTTTGGCAGCAATCAGACGTGGGAGCGCAGCCTGGGACTGTCCGGCGGCGACCAGCAAACCCGCTTCAGCCTTGGCGCCAGTCTGGATGACACGGCGGGGATCAACCGCACACGCACGTCGTACCCGAGCGATGGCGACCACGATGCCTATCGCAACCAAGCCATCAGTTTCAGCCTGAGCCATGCTTTCACCGATGACATCGACGCTGGCGTGAATGTGCTGGATAACCGTGGCAAAAGCGAATTCGACAACCCTTTTGGTCGCTATGATTCGCTCACCTACCAGAGCTTCCAGCAAAAACCCTATACAGACTTCACCGTCAGCAGCGTCAGCAGCTATGTCGACGCGCGCCTCAACGATGCGTGGAAGTCTCGCCTGGAGCTGGGTCACAGCGAAAACCGCGAAAAAACCCTGGATAAACTCAGCGACGACCGCAGTGTGTTCAACACCTACCGCGACTCGCTGACCTGGCAGAACGACTTGACCCTCAATGATCAGAACAGCCTGATCCTGGGCGGCGACTGGTACGAAGACCGGGTCAACAGCAGTACGGTGCTCGCCGAAGACAGCCGCTGGAACCGCGCCGCGTTTATCCAGCACCGCTTTGAAGCACAGTATTTTTCCACCGAGCTGGGCCTGCGCCGCGACCAGAACCAACAATTCGGCGGTCACAACAGCTGGAGCGGCACCCTGACCCTGCCGGTAAACCCGGATAACGATCTGTTGTTCAGTTACAGCGAAGGCTTCCGCGCACCGACCTTCAACGACCTTTATTACCCGGACGAATACGGCTTCAAAAACGCCAACCCAAACCTGAAACCCGAAACCTCCAAAAGCTATGAACTGCAATGGCGCAGCCAGCTCAGCGACACCAGTCGCCTGGAGGCATCGCTGTACCGCACCGATATTCAGGACGCCATCGTGTTCGGCAGCGACGGCCCACAAAACGTCAGCTCGGCCCGCATCAATGGCTTCGAAGCAGCGCTCAAGCAAGAATTGTTCGGTTGGCAAGGCAGCCTTGGGCTGGCGATGATTGACCCACGCGACCGCGACACTGGCCGCACATTGGCCCGCCGCGCCAGACGCACGGTGAGCCTGGATCTGGATCGCCAATTCGATCAGTTTGGCGTCGGCGCCAGCTGGCAAGCGGTAAGCAGCAGCTACGATGACCCGAAAAACCAGCAACGGTTGGGTGGTTACGGGTTGCTGGGGCTTCGCGCCAGTTGGGCGGTGAACCGTGAAGTAACATTGAACATGAAGGTCGATAACCTGCTGAACAAAGACTACAGCCGGGCGCTGTATCAGTATCAAGGCCAACAATACGGCTACCGGGAAGAAGGCCGGGCGCTGTTGTTTGGAGTGACCTGGACGCCGGAACTGTAACGCCAGCGCGCACTATCAATGGTCAGTACTGCCTCTTGATCCGCTCGTTAGACGTCAGGCCGCCTGCTGCCACCTGCTTGCTGCACGTTGAGTAGCCCCAGGCATTTGCCCAACCGTGGGAGGTGAACGAGACGAAATAATCGGCTCTTTTACCATCGCGCTCCAACGCGTAATCAAAGCACTGGGAGGTGCCGCCACGGATCGAGGTGATTTTCGCAGGCTTCTGGATAGTGAGGAGGTCTTGCTGGGTGCTGTCCACCGTTGCGGTCCTGTCCACCACCGGATGATTACCAAAGGTCCTCAGTTCGGAAAGTCTTTGGGAAATATCGCACCCGCTTATAAGCGCCAATGCGAAAGCGGCGCCGGCCATCGCCAATAGATAACGCATGATGTGTCCTTGATCAGCTCGAATGGGAGAGCCGCGAAACTAGCACTCCTAGGCGGGTAGATCGCCAGGCAAAATCCGATGGTTTTGACAGACTAATCGCACCGCAGCAGACGAAAACACAGCGACTCTCAGCGCTGGGCAGCCATTGCCTGACAGAGCTTCGCGATGGCCTCAACCATCTGCCCGCTGGGCCGCTCCAGCCCCTTGTCGGGCACGACCTGCAAACGACCTTCAGCCACCGCCGCGATCTGAGGCCAGGCCTTCCACTCGTCGAGTTGCGCCTGATCACCCGCCAGGATCAGCTGGGGATTGCGCTGCAACACTGACTCGACGCTGACCTGCGGCGCGGGCAGCTTGAGGTCGGCAAACACGTTGCGTGCACCACATACCTCCAAGGCATCACTGATGATCTGCCCGCCGCCCACGGTGTACAGCGGCTGGTTCCATACCTGATAAAACACACGTAACGGTTCGGCGCGCTGATAGCGTTGGCGCAGTTCGGCCAAGCGTTGGCGTAACTGCGCGGCCAGCGTGCGCCCCGCCGCTTCGCGGCCCAATTGTTGAGCGATGGCTTGTACCTGGGCCGTCAGCTGTTCAAGGCTATGGGGTTCAGCCACATAAACCGGGATATTCAGGCGCTGCAATTGCTCGCGCTGGGCCGGGCCAACACTGCCGGGCCAGAGCAGAATGAGGTCGGGCTTGAGGCTGAGCAAGCGCTCCATATTCAGTTGGCCGTATTGCCCAACCGACGGTACCTGCGCCAATGCCGCCGGGCGCTCGCCGCCATCGAGCACGCCCACCAGCAAGTCGGCGGCGCCCAGTTCGACCACGATTTCGGAGAGAGACGGCGCCAGGCTGACGACGCGTTCAACCGCAATCGCCTGGGCACTGAATGCCAGCACCAGAAGCGACAGCCAAACACGCATCATCCCAGCTGACGCGGGATGCGATAGAGATAGAACAGCACCAGTGTCGACAGCGCCAGCAGGCACAGCGGCACCGCTTCCAGGCCGACGAACACGGCCAACGCGCCGATCCAGGCCGGCAGTGCGGCTACCAACAAAGCCGCACGCCGACGGGCCGCGAGGGTAATCCACGCAGCCGGTTCTTCGGGCGTATCGAGAGCTTTGGAAGTGGCGATCAGTGCGTGTTTATAGCCATGAAAATAACGCAGGCTCAGAAACATCGAGGCCACGCCGGCAATAAAGAGCGGCATGGCCAACACAGGAAGCAGGGATTGGGCTTGCCCGAACACCAGGTTAAGCACGAACAGCGGGAGCAATGCCAGGGCCAGGTACTGCCACCAGTTGAAGGACAGTCGCCGTTTTACCTGGCCACGGGTCACGCGCGGTCGACCTCGCCCTGATGCTCGTTACCCATCATGTGGTCGAGCTTGCTGGCTTTGGTGGCCAGGTAGAGCTTGTTGTGCGGGTTTTGCCCGGTGTGCAGCGGCACGCGCTCGGCCACGGTGATGCCCATCTCGGTCAAGGCTTTGACTTTGCGCGGGTTGTTGGTCATCAGGCGCAGGGATTTGACGCCCAAATGCTCCAGCATCGGCAGGCAGATCGCGTAGTCGCGCTGGTCGGCGGCAAAACCCAGGCGCTCGTTGGCTTCGACGGTATCGGCGCCACCATCTTGCAGCTCGTAGGCGCGAATCTTGTTCATCAGGCCAATGCCACGGCCTTCCTGACGCAAGTACAGCAGCACACCACGGCCTTCACGGGCAATGGCGCGCATCGCCGCTTCCAGTTGCGAGCCGCAGTCGCAGCGCTGGCTGAACAAGGCGTCGCCGGTCAGGCATTCGGAATGCACGCGGCCGAGCACCGGCGCGCCGTCGGCGATATCACCCAGGCTGAGCACAACGTGCTCGCGGCCAGTGGCCTCTTCGAGAAAGCCGTTCATGGTGAACGTGGCAAAAGGGGTAGGCAGCTTGGAAGCGGCGACGAAAACGACGGGCACCGTGTGCTCCTGATTTCAGATTTCACAGAGGGCGTCATTGTAACAGCAGGTTCCTACAGACGCTTAAGCTGAATTATCGCTGATAAAGATCAATAGGTTCGATTGGCCTTCGTCCTGGTTCTATGCAGGTCAGAACGGGTACGGTTGTTTCCAGTGCTCGAAAATCGCTTTCAACTCGCCGCTCTTCACCAACGTGGCCATGCGTTGCTCATAAACCCCCATCAATTCCCGCCCACGCTCGGTGTCGGCAAAGCCTATGTAGAGCGGCAGTTCGGCTATATGAGTGAGCTTGAATTGCGCCGGGTCATCCGACTGGCTGAGCACGTATTTGGCTTCAGTGAGGGCATCAATATAGAAGTCGGCGCGGCCGTGTTGCAGCATCGGCAGGATGCCACTCCGACGTTCTATCGGGTTGAAGCGGCGCACATTCGGCAGGTATTCGTCGTACTTGTAGCCGCGCACCCAGGCCAAACGATAATTGCCCAGCGTGGCGATGCTCGGTGCAGGTGTGGCTGCCAGCCCTAGGGCGTAGATGTGGTCGGAGTCGAAATTCCAGTGCGGGTACAACACGCCACTGGCTTCGTCGCGATAAGAACCGACCCAGCCATCCACCTCGCCACGCTGGGCCAGGCCGACCGAACGGGTATAGGGCACGCTGCGGGTTTGCACGGTAATGCCCACCGGCTCGAAGATCTTTCGCAACACATCCCAGGCCAGGCCGCTGCCATCTTTGTTGGTGTAGTCGTTCCACTGCTCACTGGCCAGCATGATCTTGCCAGGGACAGGTGCTTCATCGGCGAGAATCTGGGTTGCGAGAGCGCACAACACTATCAGCAGCCAACGGCGCACACCCATGGTGACTACCTCCTGTACAGGGATAACCGTATAGAGGGTAGCGCAGGTCTGTCGCTTACGGCGTGTCGCGAAAATGCTGATAGCCGCGCACGGCTGGCGTGATGTCTTGCCCGGCGGCGTCAATCAGCGTCACACCCTGCCCCGCCGCGACCCGGCCGATCACGTGAATCGGCCAGCCGTCCGCCAACAGCGGCGCCAGCTCGGCCGGTGGCAGGGTGAACGCCAACACATAGTCGTCGCCCCCGCTCAACGCGGCCACACGGGCATCGTCATCGCCAACAAACGCCAGCAACGCCTGGGATAACGGCAGTTTCTCACGCTCAATGACCAGCCTGACAGCCGATGCCTTGGCGATATGCCCACAATCGGCCAGCAGGCCGTCGGAGATGTCCATCGCAGACGTGGCCTTACCCCGAAGCGCGAGGCCCAGCGCCAACTGCGGTTGCGGCGACCAGTAATGGGCGAGCAGCGGATCAGCGATAGCTGCGTCCGCCGTGCGTTGCCCCAATACCAGCGGCAAAGCGCCGGCAGCGTTACCCAGTTCACCACCCACACACAGCAAATCACCCGGCTGCGCACCGCTGCGAACCAACGCCTGCCCGGCCGGCACACGGCCAAACACGGTCAGGGTCAGGCTCAGCGGCCCGCGCGTGGTATCGCCGCCCACCAACCCCACGCCGCAGCTTTGCGCCATGGCGTTCAAACCCTGGGCGTAGCGTTGCAGCCAATCGGCATCGACGGTGGGTGTGGTGAGAGCGAGGGTGAAGGCCAGAGGATGGGCGCCCATGGCGGCCAGGTCGCTGACTGCCACGGCCAACGAGCGCTGGCCGAGCAGGAACGGGTCACAGGGGTCGGCGAAGTGCACGCCAGCCACCAGCGTATCGGTGGAGATTGCCAACTGCTCCCCGGCAGGGAGCGCCAGCAGGGCGCAGTCGTCGCCGATCCCCAAGGCAATGCCTTCACCGCCCTGCGCACAAGGCGCGGCAGCGAAGTAATTGCGGATCAGCTCGAACTCACCCATTCAGGACTCAAGCGACTTAGCGCTTGTGTTCCTTCACTTCAGCTTCGCGCAGGCGCGGGGCCAGCTTGTCGAGCACGCCGTTGACGAACTTGTGGCCGTCGGTCGAGCCGTAGACTTTCGCCAGCTCGATACCTTCGTTGATCACCACGCGGTAAGGCACGTCGACGCGCTTGAGCAACTCCCAGGTGGACAGGCGCATCACGCACAGTTCAACCGGGTCGAGTTCTTCAATGGTCAGGTCCAGGCATGGCGCCAGAGCCGTGTCGATCTCGGTCAGGTTGGCATGCACACCGTGCAGGATATCGTGGAAGTAGCTCTGGTCGGCAAACGTGAAGTCGTTGTCGACGCGAAACTGCGCTTCGATTTCGTTCAGCGAGGCTCCGGCCATCAGGCGCTGGTACAGCGCCTGGGTCGCGAGTTGACGCGCCTTACGGCGCTTCTCGCTTTTGGATGGCTTGCCGGCATCGGCTGGACGCGGATCCTGTGGGTTGAACTGATCGCTCTCGTCGGAAATCACTTGGCCTCCAACTGCGACAGCAGGCTAACCATTTCCAGTGCGGACAAGGCAGCTTCTGCGCCCTTGTTACCGGCCTTGGTGCCGGAGCGCTCGATGGCTTGCTCGATGGAATCTACGGTCAGTACGCCGAAAGCGACTGGCACGCCGAACTCCATGGACACCTGGGCCAGGCCCTTGGTGCATTCGCCAGCCACGTATTCGAAGTGCGGAGTACCGCCCCGAATGACCGCGCCCAGGGCGATGATCGCCGCGTATTCACCCTGCTGTGCAACTTTTTGCGCAACCAGTGGAATTTCGAAGGCGCCAGGGGCGCGGATGATAGTGATGTCGCTCTCGCTCACACCGTGGCGAACCAGGGCATCCACGGCACCGCTTACCAGGCTTTCAACCACGAAGCTGTTGAAGCGGCCAACCACCAGGGCATAGCGGCCTTTGGGGGCGATGAAGGTACCTTCGATGGTCTTCAGGGTCATTCGACAAATCTCTTAAAGAGCCGGGACGCGAAAAGTGCGTCCCTCAGTGATGATTTAACCGCGAACAAGGGGCAGAAAACGCCAGCCTTTATTCGGAGGGCACGTATTCTACAACTTCCAGGTCGAATCCGGATATCGCATTAAATTTCATCGGTGCGCTCATCAGGCGCATTTTGCGCACACCGAGGTCACGCAGAATCTGCGAACCGGCACCGACGATGCTGTAGGTGGTCGGTGTTTTGACCTGGGTGTGCTCGGCGGTTTCACGAATATGCGCGAGCAATACGTCGCCATCCACCGGGTTGCCCAGCAGCAACACCACACCGCTGCCGGCCTCGGAAACCGCGGCCATGGCGGCGCGCAGGCTCCAGCGGCCCGGCTGCTTGACCATCAGCAGGTCGCGCAGCGGGTCCATGTTATGCACGCGCACCAGGGTCGGTTCTTCAGCGCAAATGCTCCCCAAGGTGAGGGCCATGTGCACATCGCCTTCGACTGAATCACGGTAGGTCACCAGGTTGAACTGGCCCAGTTCGCTGTCCAGCGGCTGCTCGGCAATCCGCTGAACGGTACGTTCGTGGATCATGCGGTAGTGAATCAGGTCGGCAATGGTGCCGATCTTGATGCCGTGTTCGGCAGCAAACGCCTCGAGTTCGGCGCGACGGGCCATAGTGCCGTCGTCGTTCATCACTTCGCAGATCACGCCGCTTGGCTCGAAACCGGCCATGCGCGCCAGGTCACAGGCCGCCTCGGTGTGGCCGGCGCGAGCGAGGGTGCCGCCCGGTTGGGCCATCAGCGGGAAAATGTGGCCGGGGCTGACGATGTCTTCGGCCTTGGCGTCTTTGGCCGCAGCGGCTTGCACCGTGCGGGCGCGGTCGGCGGCGGAAATGCCGGTGGTGACGCCGGTGGTCGCTTCAATCGATACGGTGAACTTGGTACCAAAACCCGAGCCATTGCGCGGCGCCATCAACGGCAGCTTGAGCAGCTCGCAGCGCTCGCGACTCATGGGCATGCAGATCAGCCCACGGGCGTGCTTGGCCATAAAGTTGATGTGCTCGGGCTTGCACGCCTCGGCGGCCATGATGATATCGCCTTCGTTCTCGCGATCTTCGTCATCCATCAGGATGACCATCTTGCCTTGGCGGATGTCTTCAACCAGTTCTTCGATGCTATTGAGCGCCACGCGGCACCCCCTTGGTCAGGATTTCAGGTAGCCGTTAGCGGCCAGAAAACTTTCAGTGATGTTCCCGGATGCTGGCTCTGCGGCCTTATCGCCCATCAGCAGGCGCTCCAGGTAACGGGCAAGCAAGTCGACTTCCAGGTTCACCCGGCGACCTGGCTGGTACGACGCCATGATGGTTTCGCTCAGGGTGTGCGGGATGATGGTCAGTTCGAATTCGGCGCCATTCACGGCGTTCACGGTCAGGCTGGTGCCGTCGACGGTGATCGAGCCTTTGTGGGCGATGTACTTGGCCAGCTCTTTCGGCGCGCGGATACGGAATTCCACGGCGCGCGCGTTTTCGCTGCGTGCAACCACCTCGCCGACGCCGTCGACGTGGCCGCTGACCAGGTGGCCGCCCAAACGGGTGGTCGGGGTCAGGGCTTTTTCCAGGTTGACCGGGCTGCCGGCTTTGAGGTCATTCATCGCGGTGCAGTCCAGGGTTTCCCGGCTGACGTCGGCGGCAAAGCCGTTACCCGGCAACTCGATGACGGTCAGGCACACGCCGCTGACAGCGATGCTGTCGCCCAGCTTGACGTCGCCGAGGTCGAGCTTGCCGGTTTCAACCAGCAGGCGTACGTCGCCGCCCTTTGGGGTCATGGCGCGGATGCTGCCGATGGATTCGATAATGCCGGTGAACATGGCCTTCTCCTGGAAAACGGGACGGGCGCTGGAGCGCCCGGTCGGAATTATACGCTCGCTGGTGGTAGCGGGATGGCAGTGACTCGCCAGTCGTCGCCTACAGCGCGCATTTCAGTGATCTTGAGTTGGGGGGCGTCGGCCAGTTTCTCAAGCGGCCAGTCGAGCAAAGGCCGGGCGGCGGAGCCCAGGAACTTGCCGGCGACGAAAATCACGTATTCGTCGACCAGGCCTTGCTGGGCAAACGCGCCCGCCAGGCTTGGGCCGGCTTCCACTAGCACTTCGTTGACGCCACGGGCTGCCAGCGCCAGCAGCGCCGAACGCAGGTCGACCTGGCCTTCAACGCCCGGCACCACCAGGCATTCCGGGCCACGCGGGAACTGGTTTTCCGGGGTGACGCAGGTGATGACCAGCGCCGGGCCGGCCTTGAAGAACGGCGCGTTGAGCGGCACCCGCAGGCGACCGTCGATCAACACGCGCAATGGCGGGCGCGACATGGCCAGAGCGGTGGTTTCTTCGTCCAGACCAAGCTCAGCGGCGCGCACAGTAAGGCGCGCACCGTCGGCCAGCACCGTATCGGCGCCGGTCAGCACTACACTGGCCTCGGCGCGCAGGCGCTGCACGGCGGCGCGGGCAGCCGGCCCGGTAATCCATTGGCTTTCGCCGCTGGCCATCGCGGTACGGCCGTCCAGGCTCATCGCCAGCTTGACCCGCACAAACGGCAGGCCGTGTTCCATACGCTTGAGGAAGCCGGGGTTCAGCGCGCGCGCTTGTTGTTCGAGTACGCCGCTGTGGGTTTCGATGCCGGCTTGAGCCAAGCGCTGCAGCCCGCGCCCGGCCACTTCCGGATTCGGGTCCTGCATCCCGGCCACTACGCGTGCCACACCGGCGGTCACCAGCGCATCGGCGCAAGGCGGCGTGCGCCCATGGTGGCTGCACGGCTCGAGGGTCACGTACACCGTGGCGCCACGGGCCTTGTCGCCGGCGGCGCGCAGGGCGTTCGGCTCGGCATGGGGCTCGCCGGTGCGCTCATGCCAGCCTTCGCCGACAATCTGCCCATCCCGCACAATCACGCAGCCCACTCGTGGGTTGGGGTGGGTGGTGTACAGGCCTTTGCGCGCCAATTCGAGGGCGCGGGCCATGTAATGGGCGTCGAGGACGGCTTGTTCGGCAGACGGTGGGTTCATTCTTTGGCAGGCTCACGGGCCAGGCGGTCGATCTCTTCGCGGAACTCATTGAGGTCCTGGAAGCGTCGATACACGGAGGCGAAACGGATATAGGCGACTTCGTCGAGCTTTTGCAGCTCGCCCATCACCAGTTCTCCAACCACCAGGCTCTTGACCTCGCGCTCGCCGGTGGCGCGCAGCTTGTGCTTGATATGCACCAGCGCCGCCTCCAGTCGCTCGACACTCACCGGGCGTTTTTCCAGGGCGCGCTGCATACCGGCGCGCAGTTTTTCTTCGTCGAAAGGCTGGCGGCTGCCGTCGGACTTGATCAGACGTGGCAACACCAGTTCGGCGGTTTCGAAGGTGGTGAAACGTTCACCGCAGCCAGAGGCCAGGCATTCGCGCCGGCGGCGTACTTGATCGCCCTCGGCGACCAGACGCGAGTCAATGACCTTGGTGTCGTTGGCACCGCAGAAGGGACAGTGCATGGTTGGCAGGCAACAAAAAATGGGAGGGCCATGGTAGCGCATCCCCGTGGCAAGACAAGCCATAGCCTTTACGGTATATAGGCTGACTATTATGTTTCATATTTTTTAAGCCACGGATTTTGTCCTTTCTGGAGCCGTACATGCAGTTACGACCACTTGTTTTACTCGCCCTGTTCAGTTTTCTGGTCGCCTGTAGCAGCGAAGCCCCAAAACCGTCGACACCACAACCCGCGCCTGCCCAAGAGAAAAAAGTCCCCGGCATTGAAGACCTCGGCCCCTTGCCGGCTTACCAGCGGGAAATCAACGGCAGCCTGAATGGCGTGCCAGCCAATGCCGAAGTCGAACTGGCCCTGCTGGTAATCGATGAGCGCAACCGCCCGCAACAACTGCTCGCCAGCAGCGTACTCACCGGCAACGGCAAGCCACTGGCCTTCCGCCTGCGTTTTAACCCAGAGGCTTTCCCAGCCGGTGCACGGGTTGAACTGCGCGGTCGCGCCAGCCAGTCCGGCCAGTTGATCCTGCACCTGCCTGCGGTGCGTATCACCCAGGCGATCACCCAGACCACCGGCCCTCTGCAACTCGTCCGGGCACCATGACGCCACCGCTGGGCCTGCAACGTGCCCTGAGCGAACTGATCGGCGACGCACAACTGGTGCCCTGCCCGCTGCCGGGCACCGAGCTGTCGTTGTGGCTGCTGGACGCAGGCAACATGGACCGTGCCTTCAGCCAGGAAGAGACCCGGCGCATCCTGCATGAACCGCCGTACTGGAGTTTTTGCTGGGCCAGCGGTTTGGCACTGGCGCGCTACCTGGCAGCGAATCCCGAGTGGGTGGCGGGCAAACGCGTGCTGGATTTTGGCGCAGGTTCCGGTGTGGCTGCGATTGCTGCGGTTAAAGCGGGCGCGCTGGAAGTGGTGGCCTGCGACCTCGACCCGCTGGCTTTGGCCGCTTGCCGGGCAAACGCCGAACTCAATGGTGTAGCGCTGAGTTATTCAGCCGACTTTTTTGCCGAGGCCGACCGCTTCGACCTGATCCTGGTGGCCGACGTGCTCTACGACCGTTCCAACCTGCCGCTGCTCGACCACTTCCTGACGCGTGGCCATGAAGCGCTGGTGGCCGACTCCCGGGTGCGCGACTTCCAGCACCCGGCGTATCAGCGCCTGGACATCCTCGATGCGCTGACGCTGCCGGACCTGGCCGAGCCTTGGGAGTTTCGCAAAGTGAGCCTGTACCATTCGCGGCGCGCTTGAGGCCATTGCGGGCAAGCCTGCTCGCCACAGTTGAGCGCATTCTCCAGTAGGGGCTGGCTTGAACTCATCATGCTTTCAGCCAACCTCGCCAGCCCTTATAGTTGCCCCATTCCCGCTTTATTCGAGACGCCCCATGAGTGAGCCCACGCCGTACATCTTCGACGCCACCACTGCTACGTTCGACCAGGCAGTGATTCAGAACTCATTCGAAAAACCCGTGCTGGTGGATTTCTGGGCCGAGTGGTGCGCGCCGTGCAAGGCATTGATGCCGATGCTGGCGAAAATTGCCGAGAGTTATCAGGGCGAGTTGCTGCTGGCCAAGGTCGATTGCGAGGCCGAGCAGGACATCGTCGCGCGTTTTGGCATTCAAAGCCTGCCCACGGTGGTGCTGTTCAAGGACGGCCAGCCGGTGGATGGATTTGCCGGGGCGCAGCCGGAGTCGGCCGTGCGAGCGATGCTCGAGCCCCACGTGAAGATGCCGCCACCGAAGGCCGCTGACCCGCTGGAACAGGCCCAGGCGTTGTTTGCCGAAGGCCGTATCAGCGATGCAGAGGCCGTGCTGATGGCGCTGCTGGGCGAGGACAACACCAACGCCGCCGCGCTGATTCTGTATGCACGTTGCCTGGCCGAACGCGGTGAATTGGGCGAAGCTCAGGCTGTACTCGACGCGGTGAAAAGCGACGATCACAAAGCCGCCCTCGCCGGCGCCAAGGCGCAAATCACCTTCCTGCGCCAGGCCGCCGACCTGCCGGATGCCGCCGACTTGAAAAGCCGCCTGGCGCAAGACCCGCAGGACGATGAAGCAGCCTATCAACTGGCGATTCAGCAACTGGCGCGCCAGCAATACGACGCCGCGCTGGAAGGCCTGCTCAAGCTGTTTATCCGCAACCGCAGCTACAGCGAAGGCCTGCCGCACAAGACGTTGCTGCAGGTGTTCGAACTGCTGGGCAATGACCACCCGCTGGTCACGGTGTACCGTCGCAAGTTGTTCGCCGCGCTGTATTAATCGCCGATCCAGCTGTACAGCGGCGTATCCCCGCCGCTGGCCACTTTCACACTGGCACTGTGGCGCAGCCGTACCAGCAGGCGTTTGCCTGAGGCTGCATCACCGGCCAAGCCTTCAAGCTGATCAAGCAACTCAAGCCCATTAAGTTGCCCGGCCTTGCGCAACAGATCCTGGGCGTTCTGCCACAAATCATCGTTGTGTTTGACCGGCGCAACAGCCGGCGCGCTCGGCGCCGGTGTTGCCTGCAAGTGCTCGCCCAGGCGCGCCCAATCGCCGTCATCGAGTTCCAGGGTCAAATCCACCGGCAAGTCACCGACGGTTCCACGAATTCGCAACATCGCTCTTACTCCCGCAGTTTTCCGACCCGCATGCTCCCACGCGACTTGCGCAACGCCAAGCGGGCGTTCAAACTGGCGCGAATATTGTTATAAGATCACATAACAAAACTTTCATCTTATGGAGCCTTCTCATGCGCCGTCTGCTGCTTGCCTTGCCGTTTGCCCTGCTGCCCCTGGCCATCGCCCACGCCGCCGATGAACACGATCATGAGCATGAACACGGCAGCCTCGGTGCCCACGAACATGGTGTCGGCCGCCTCAATGCGGTACTCGACGGCCAGGCGCTTGAGCTGGAATTCGACAGCCCGGCCATGAACCTTGTGGGCTTTGAACACAAGGCCACCACGCCTGCCGACAAAGCCAAGGTCGCCGCCGCACGCAAGCAGCTGGAAAACCCACAGGCGCTGTTCAAGCTGCCCAAATCTGCCGGTTGTGTGATCAGCACCCAGGAACTCAACAGCCCGTTGTTTGGCGATAAGCCTGAAGCCGACCATGATGAGGACGATGACGACCACGCCACCGACGGCAAAGGCGCTGCCGCCCACGAACATCATCACGACCACAGCGAAATCCACGCGCACTACCAGTTCACCTGCGCCACGCCGACCGCGCTGAGCAACCTCGACCTGACCCAAGTGTTCAAGACCTTCCCTGCCACCCAGAAGATTCAGGTACAACTGATCGGCCCAAGCGGCCAGCAAGGTGTTGAAGCGACGGCCGCCGCAGCCACCCTGAAATTCTGATTTGAAACACGGTCAATGTGGGAGCTGGCTTGCCTGCGATAGCGGTATAACAGACACATCGATATTGAATGTGCCGCCGTCATCGCAGGCAAGCCAGCTCCCACATGGGATCGGTGCCATCATCCAAATCAAACCAGACCACTGATGCCCTATGACCCAAGCACTGATCGAACTGTCTGACCTGGGCTTCAACTGGCCCGGCCACCCGCAGTTGCTGGATATCCCCGCGTTCCGCCTGGAAGCGGGGGAAACTTTGTTTCTCAAAGGCCCGAGCGGCAGTGGCAAAACCACCTTGCTCGGGCTGTTGGGCGGCGTACAGAAACCCAGCCGTGGCAGCATTCGCCTGCTCGGCCAGGAGCTGACCGAACTCTCGGCCGGTGCCCGCGACCGCTTCCGCGTCGATCACACCGGCTATATTTTTCAGCAATTCAACCTGCTGCCGTTTCTCTCAGTGCGCGAGAACGTCGAACTGCCGTGTCACTTTTCCAAACTGCGTGCGCAGCGGGCAACTCAGCGTCACGGCAGCGTCGACCAGGCCGCCGCGACCTTGCTGGCGCATTTGGGCTTGAAGGACAAAGACCTGCTGGAACGCCGTGCCGACTCGCTGTCCATCGGCCAGCAACAACGCGTTGCCGCCGCCCGCGCCTTGATCGGCCAACCGGAACTGGTGATCGCCGACGAACCCACCTCGGCCCTCGATTACGACGCCCGCGAAGCGTTCATTCAGCTGCTGTTCGCCGAATGCCGCGAAGCAGGCGCCAGTCTGTTATTCGTCAGCCATGACCAGAGCCTCGCGCCGCTGTTCGACCGCCACCTGTCGCTGGCCGAACTCAATCGCGCCGCCACGCCCGCAGAGGTTTGAGATGTATCTGTTCCGTCTAGCCATGGCCAGCCTGGCTAACCGCCGCTTTACCGCGATTCTCACTGCCTTCGCCATCGCCCTTTCGGTATGCCTGTTGCTCGCCGTGGAACGCGTGCGCGTAGAGGCGCGCAACAGTTTCGCCAGCACTATCAGCGGCACTGACCTGATCGTCGGCGCCCGCTCCGGCTCGGTCAACTTGCTGCTGTATTCGGTGTTCCGCATCGGCAACGCCACCAATAACATCCGTTGGGACAGCTTCGAACACTTCGCCGCCAGCCCGCAGGTGAAATGGGCGATCCCGATTTCCCTCGGCGACTCGCACCGTGGCTATCGCGTGATGGGCACCAACGCGTCCTACTTCGAGCATTACCAATATGGCCGCAAGCAGAACCTCGAACTGGCCAGCGGCCGTGCTTTCGCCACTGACCCATTTGAAGTGGTGCTCGGCGCCGAAGTGGCGGATGCGCTGCACTACAAGCTCGGCGACAAGCTGGTGCTGGCCCACGGCGTAGCAGTGGTTAGCCTGGTCAAGCACGACGATAAACCGTTTACCGTGGTCGGCATTCTCAAGCGCACCGGCACGCCGGTGGACCGCACGCTGCACATCAGCCTCGGCGGCATGGAGGCGATTCATATCGACTGGCACAACGGCGTGCCGGCCCAGGGCAAAGGCCGTATCAGTGCCGACCAGGCACGCAATATGGACCTCACGCCGCAAGCGATCACTGCGTTTATGCTCGGCCTGAACAACAAGATTTCCACCTTCGCGCTGCAACGCGAGATCAATGAATTCCGTGGCGAGCCGATGCTGGCGATCCTGCCGGGCGTGGCGCTGCAAGAGCTGTGGAGCATGATGGGCACCGCCGAAAAAGCGCTGTTCGTGATCTCGCTGTTCGTGGTGCTGACCGGTTTGATCGGCATGCTCACCGCAATCCTCACCAGCCTCAATGAACGCCGCCGCGAGATGGCAATTTTGCGTTCGGTGGGCGCACGGCCGTGGCACATTGCGACACTGCTGATCTTCGAAGCCTTCGCGCTGGCTTTGTCGGGCGTCGTGGCGGGCGTGGCTCTGCTGTACGTGTGCATCGCCGCATCGCGCGGGTATTTGCAGGCCAACTACGGCCTGGACCTGCCGATGTCGTGGCCGAGTGAATATGAATGGACCTTGCTCGCCGGTATCCTGGCCGCCGCGCTGTTGATGGGCAGCGTGCCCGCGTGGCGCGCCTATCGGCAATCGTTGGCCGATGGCCTGTCCATACGTTTATGAGGAAGCTGTCGATGCATCGTGCCCTGTTTGCGCTGTTGCTGCTGGTGGTGGTGCCCGCCTGGGCCGACGAGCAGCCCAAGGACCTGTCGTGGCAGGAAATGATCCCGCCGGACGCGCCGCCGGAAGTCCCCAACATGAAACCGCTGCACGACCTGTCGAACATGGCCGATGCGCTGTCGGTCGAGGCCGCGCCTGCGGCCAAACAGGAACTGCCCAACGCGCCGGTGGTGCAGAGCCTTAACGGCAAGCACATCCGTTTGCCGGGCTATATCGTGCCGCTGGAAGTCAGCGAAGAAGGCCGCACCACCGAGTTTTTGCTGGTGCCGTATTTCGGCGCGTGCATCCACGTACCGCCGCCGCCGTCGAACCAGATCGTGCATGTAAAAAGCGAAGTCGGCGTGAAGCTTGATGAGCTGTATCAGCCGTATTGGATCGAAGGTGCGATGCAGGTCAAGCCGTCTTCCAGTGAGCTGGCCGACGCCGGTTACCAGATGGATGCCGAGAAGATTTACGTCTACGAACTGCAGGAGTAACGCTGATCGAGCTTTCATTGAGCTGAGTCAAAAGATCGGACGGAACGATCTTTACCATTGGACGTACAACTTTTAAACGTCCTTTTGGAGCTCCCATGAACAAGTCTCTGCTCGGCGCGTCCCTCTTCGCGCTCGCCCTCGCCGCCCCTGTCGCACACGCTCACGAAGCCGGCGATATTCTGATTCGCGCCGGTGCAATCACCGTGAACCCGAAAGCAGACAGCGGCCATGTGAAGGTTGACCAGGGGCCATTGGCCGGCACCAACCTGGGCGGCAAGGCGACCATGAGCAGCGACACCCAACTGGGCCTCAACTTCGCCTACATGATCACCAACCACATCGGTATCGAACTGCTGGCCGCCACGCCGTTCGAGCATGACGTGAAGATCAAGAACACCGCCCTGGGCGCCGCCAACGGCAAGCTCGGTACGCTCAAGCACCTGCCGCCGACCTTGAGCGTCGTGTACTACCCGCTGGACAACAAGTCCGCGTTCCAGCCGTATGTAGGCGCCGGTATCAACTACACCTGGATCTACGACGAGCACGTTGGCAGCCGCGCCGAACAAGCTGGCTTCAGCAACTTCAAGGCTGAAAACTCCTGGGGCTGGGCCGCGCAGATCGGCGCCGACTACATGATCAACGACAAGTGGATGATCAACGCCCAGGCGCGCTACATCGACATCAGCACCAAGGCGACTGTGGATAACAATGCGCTGGGCCAAGGCACACGCGCCAAGGTCAATGTGGATGTTGACCCGATGGTTTACATGGTGGGTATTGGTTACAAGTTCTAAACAACACGGCATAACCCAATGTGGGAGCTGGGCTTGTGTAGGAGTCGGGCTTGCCCGCGATACAGGCACCTCGGTGTATCAGTGATACCGGGGTGATGCTATCGCAGGCAAGCCAGCTCCCACACAAGCCCAGCTCCCACATTTTTTTGTGTTGCCTTCAGCTATGTCGGTAGAACCGATCCAGCAACGCCGGCAACCCCGCCCGCCACGCCCGTGGCTTGATGCCGAAGGTGTGGAGGATTTTCTTGCAGGCCAGCACCGCGTGCTGCGGCTCGTCCGCCGCATCCGGCCGGGCCGCGTGGGCCTGGGCGGTGGGAGATTCGATCGCCAGCGGATGGAAATTGCGCGCTTCAGTAAGGATCGCCTGCCCCAGCGCCAACGGCGTGGTCGCTTCGTGGCCGGCGTAATGATAGGTGCCCCACAGCGGCGCCGCGCAATCGAGCTGTTTAAGCACTGAAATGATCACCCGCGCCGCGTCGTCCACCGGCGTCGGGTTGCCGCGCCGGTCATCGGCCATCAGCAATTCATCCGGCTTCTCGGCACGGGCCAGGAAGCGCCCGAGAGTGCCATCGACACTGTCATCCAGCAGCCAGCCAAAGCGCAGCAGCACATGTTGCGGGCAGGTGGCGCGCACGCTCTGCTCGATCCGCCATAACGCCTGGCCGCGCAAGCCCAGGGGCATCGGCTCGTCTTTTTCGCTGTAGGCGGTGGCACGAGAGCCATCGAACACGCGGTAGCTGGACGGTTGCAGCAAGGTGATGTTGTGGTGCTGGCACAGTTCGGCCAGGCGTTCGATGGCGAACTCCTGCGCGGCCAAACGTGTTTCGCTGACCGCTTCGGCCTGGAACCAGTCGAAATAGTAGGCGAGGTTGATCAGCGCATCGGGACGGGTGTCGTCGAGCAATTGGGTGAGGCTCGCGGCATCCCAGCCGTCTTGGGGCGGTTTAGGTGCGAGGAAACCGATGTCTTCCTCTGCACCGAGGCGAATCAGCGCCTGCCCGAGGGCATTCCCGCCGCCCAGTAACATAAGGCGCATTCGCATAGATTGAGCAGGCCCGGTCTGTTTGGAACGATGGTTATTATCGGCAGGCGTGTGCGCCTTGCCGTAGGTTGTTGCCAGAATCGTTGCATTTTGCGGGTTTGTAGCGCAACCGTCACGGACAAAGTACCTGATTGCAACTTGTTGGCATGGGCAGTATCAATCAATAGATGAACCTTCCTGAATCAACCGACACGGTATTGGACGGCTTCCACCCCGCCGTCAGTGCCTGGTTTGGCAACACCTTCCCCTCGGTGACCGGCGCCCAGGCCCAGGCGTGGCCGCTGATCCGCCAACGCCGCTCAACCTTGATCGCCGCGCCCACAGGCTCCGGCAAGACCCTGACTGCGTTCCTGGCGGTGCTCGATGACCTGGTCCACCAAGGCCTGGCCAACGGCGGTCAACTGCCGGACGAAACGCTGGTGGTGTACGTGTCGCCGCTCAAGGCGCTGTCCAACGATATCCAGATCAACCTGCAAAACCCGCTGGCCGGCATCACCGCGCAATTGCAGGCGCTGGGTTTGCCACCGCTGACTATCCGCACCGCCGTGCGTACCGGCGACACCCCGCAAAAAGACCGCGCACTCATGCGCAAACGGCCGCCGCATATCCTCGTCACCACACCGGAATCGCTCTACGTGCTGCTGGGCTCGGACTCCGGTCGGCAGATGCTGGCCAGCACGCGCACGGTGATCGTCGACGAAATCCACGCCATCGCCGCCGGCAAGCGCGGCAGCCACCTGGCTCTGAGCCTGGAGCGCCTGCAAGGGTTATGCAGCGAGCCATTGACCCGCGTCGGCCTGTCGGCCACGCAAAAGCCTATCGAGGCGGTGTCGCGATTTTTGGTCGGCAGCGGGCGTGAGTGCGCCATCGTCGATATCGGCCACGCGCGCCCCCGCGACCTGGATATCGAAGTACCACCAGTGCCGCTCTCGGCGGTGATGGCCAACGATGTGTGGGAATTGGTCTACGACCGCCTCGCCACGCTGGCCCGCAAGCACCGCACTACGCTGGTGTTCGTCAACACCCGGCGCCTGGCCGAACGCTTGGCCCGGCACTTGAGCGAGCGTTTGGGCAAGACCGCTGTGGCCGCGCACCACGGCAGCCTGGCCAAAGAGCTGCGCCTGGACGCCGAGCAACGGCTCAAGGCCGGTGAACTGCAAGTGCTGATCGCCACCGCGTCGCTGGAGTTGGGGATTGATATCGGTGAGGTCGACCTGGTGTGCCAGATCGGCTCGCCCGGCTCCATCAACGGTTTTCTGCAAAGGGTCGGGCGTTCCGGTCACCAGGTCGGCGGCACGCCCAAGGGGCGACTGTTCGCCACCACCCGTGATGATTTGATCGAATGCGCCGCCCTGCTCGACTGCGTGCGGCGCGGCGAACTGGACACCTTGCACATCCCCATCGCCCCGCTGGACGTGCTGGCCCAACAAATCATCGCCGAAGTCAGCGCCCGCGAATGGCCGGAACAGGCATTGCTGGACCTCATCCGTCGCGCCTCGCCCTACGCCGCACTCGATGAACGCCACTACCAGGCACTGCTGCACATGCTCGCCGACGGCTATAACGGCCGCCAGGGCATCCGCAGTGCCTACCTGCACCGTGACGCCGTGACCCACACCCTGCGCGCCCGCCGTGGCGCCAAACTGACCGCCGTGACCAGCGGCGGCACCATCCCCGACAACGCCGACTACAGCGTATTGCTGGAGCCTCAGAGCCTGAACATCGGCAGCGTCAACGAAGACTTCGCGGTGGAGAGCATCGCCGGGGATATCTTCCAGCTCGGTAATACGTCCTACAGAATCCTGCGGGTAGAAAGCGGCAAGGTGCGCGTCGAAGATGCCCACGGCCAGCCGCCGACCATCCCCTTCTGGCTGGGTGAAGCACCGGGGCGCAGCAACGAGTTGTCGTCGGCAGTCGCACGTTTTCAGGGGCAGTTGGACGCTCTGCTCAGCACCACGCCCGGTGACCTGCAACCCGCGCAAGACTGGCTCACCGCCAGCCTTGGCCTGAACCGCGCCAGCGCCGAGCAGATCCTTGATTACCTGGCCCGTGCGCGCCTGGCGCTGAGCGCATTACCGTCCCAGGACACATTGATCATGGAACGGTTTTTCGATGAGTCCGGCGGCACTCAGTTGATCATCCACACGCCGTTCGGCAGCCGCATCAACCGTGCGTGGGGCCTGGCGCTGCGCAAGCGTTTTTGCCGCACGTTCAACTTTGAATTGCAGGCAGCCGCCAGTGAGAATGCAATCGTGCTGTCGCTGTCCACCAGCCACAGTTTTGAGCTGGATGAAGTGTGGCGCTATGTGAACAGCAACAGCGCCGAACACCTGCTGATTCAGGCCGTATTGGATGCACCGCTGTTTGGCGTGCGCTGGCGCTGGAATGCCGGTGTGGCCCTGGCGTTGCCGCGCTACACCGGCGGGCGCAAGGTGGCGCCGCAGATCCAGCGCATGAAAAGCGAAGACCTGATCGCCAGCGTGTTTCCCGACCAGATTGCCTGCCTGGAAAACCTCGCCGGTGAACGCGAAGTACCCGAACACCCGCTGGTTGAGCAAACCCTCGACGACTGCCTGCACGAAGCCATGGACAGCGAGGGTTGGCTGACACTGTTGCGGCGCATGGAGCGCGGCGAAGTGCGCCTGATCAGCCGCGACCTGCCTGCGCCCTCGCCCATGGCCGCCGAAATTCTCAGCGCGCGGCCCTACACCTTTCTCGACGACGCGCCATTGGAAGAGCGCCGTACCCAGGCCGTGCTCAACCGTCGCTGGAGCGACCCGCACAGTACCGACGACCTCGGCGCGCTGGACGCCGAGGCCATTGCCGGCGTGCGTGAAGAAGCCTGGCCCGCGCCCAATGGCCTGGATGAAATGCATGAAGCGCTGATGAGCCTGGCGTGTATCGCCGGCAACGAAGTCACGCCGCAATGGGCCGAGTGGTTGCACGCCTTGGCCAAGGGCGGGCGCGCCTATCAACTGGACAATGGCCTGTGGGTAGCGGTAGAGCGCTTGAGTTGCGTGCAAGCGATCTATCCGAATGACTTGCCGTTGTTGCCGGGCTTCGATGAGCCCTGGACCTTTGACGATGCACTGGCCGAAGTGCTGCGCGCGCGCCTCGGCGCTTTCGGCCCATTGAGCCTGGTCGAGATCGCCACGCCGTTGGCGCTGCCGGTCGCGGATATCAGCCAGGCACTCGCGCGTCTGGAGCAGGAAGGCTATGTGCTGCGCGGCCATTTCAGCCCCGGCGCCACCCAGGAACAATGGTGCGAGCGGCATTTGCTCGCGCGTATCCATCGCTACACAGTCAAGCGTCTGCGCCGGGAAATCGAGCCGGTGGCGCTGCAGGACTTCATGCGCTTTCTGTTCGATTGGCAGCACCTGTCCGACGGCACTCGCGGCCAGGGCAGCGCAATGTTGCCGCAGATTGTCGGGCAGTTCGAAGGTTACGCCGCCGCCACCTCGGCCTGGGACAGCGACTTGCTCAGTGCGCGGCTCAAGGACTATTCCTCCACCTGGCTCGACGAGCTGTGCCGCAGCGGCAAACTGGTATGGACGCGCCTGAGCCACAAGGCCGGCGCCCTGGCACTGCGCAGTACGCCGGTGGTGTTGCTGCCGCGCAGCCAAGTGCCGTTGTGGAGCGGGCTGACCGAACCGACCGACAGCACCACGCTGTCGCCCAAGGCGCAAAAAGTCCACCTGGCGCTGCGTGAACACGGCGCGCTGTTTTTCGACGAACTGGTGCATGAAGCCCACCTGCTGCGCAGCGAACTGGAAACCGCCTTGCAGGAACTGGTGGGCGCGG
This sequence comes from Pseudomonas sp. B19125, assembly GCF_044218855.1. NCBI lineage: Bacteria > Pseudomonadati > Pseudomonadota > Gammaproteobacteria > Pseudomonadales > Pseudomonadaceae > Pseudomonas > Pseudomonas sp. B19125. The sequence continues at coordinate 1,149,134 of NZ_CP162589.1, read as the reverse complement.
GGCTGGTGAATGCCGACAGCTTTGCCGGGCTGCGGGCCTTGACCACGCCCGCCAGCAAACGCCAGGCACGCAGCAGCCGGCGTGGGCGCGGGGCGTTTATTGGCGGCATGGACGACGCCGGGCGCTGGGCCTTGTTGCGCCGCTCGCCCAGCGCCGCCGGCCCGCATTCGGCCGAGACCCTGGAGCATGTGGCGATGACCCTGCTGCGCCGTTATGGCGTGGTGTTCTGGCGGTTGCTGGAGCGGGAGCCCGACTGGCTGCCAAGCTGGCACGAATTGCTGCGCACCTTCCATCGCCTGGAAGCGCGGGGTGAGATTCGCGGCGGGCGGTTTGTGAGTGGTTTGGCCGGGGAACAGTTTGCGCTGCCGGAAGCGATTCCACTGTTACGCGAGGTACGCCGTCGCCCACATGACGGCAGTTTGATCGCGGTGTGCGGAGCGGACCCGTTGAACCTGGTGGGCACCTTGCTGCCGGGCGATAAAGTGCCGGCGGTGAGTGGTAACCGGATTGTGTATCGCGATGGCTTGCCGGCGGCGGTGATGGTCGCGGGTAAGCAGCAGGTGTTGCTGGAGGAGGACTTGCAGGCGGTGCAGGAGAAGTTAATCAGGCGCTGAACCCTGTATGGACCTTGCCGGCCTCATCGCGGGCAAGCCCGGCTCCCACAGGGGAATGCATTCCAACGGTGGGAGCTGGCTTGCCTGCGATGAGGCCCTGACAGTCATTACATCATTGAGGCCTGTGCTGCTCGGTCACCACCACCGCACCCGGCACCTCCTCACCCGCCTCATCCACATGCGCCGAACGCTTGGGCAACCAAACCTGCTGTGGATAAGTTTGCGCGAAGTGCACCTCATCACAGTTATCCACAAGTTTTTTCAGGCGCTGGTTAAATGCCCGGCTCACAGCATATTGCCCACCCGACACGGTACGGAACTGCGCCGTCAGCACCACGCCGTTGAGGTCCATCTTGTCGACCCCAAACACTTCCAGCGGACCTTGCAGGTTGTACTTGAGGAACACGTCATCGCGGATCGACTGCCCCGCCTCACGGATCAGCTCCACCGCCTTGTCCACGTCGGTGTCGTAGGTGAACTGCACCGAGAAGAACGCATAGGCAAACTGCCGCGACTGGTTGGTGACCGCCTTGATCTGCCCGAACGGCACCGAGTGCACAAACCCCTTGCCGTCTCGCAGGCGCAGGGTGCGGATGGTCAGGCCTTCCACGGTGCCGGCATGGCCGGAGTCGAGCACTACCCAATCGCCGATCGACAGCGTGTCTTCAATGATGATGAACAGGCCGGTGATCACGTCCTGCACCAACTGCTGGGAGCCAAAACCGATGGCCAGACCGACCACACCGGCACCGGCCAGCAGAGGTGCGACATTGATGCCCAGGTTAGCCATGGTGGTGATCGCGCAGATCACCACCAGCACGATCTTCACCGCATTGCGCAACAACGGCAGGATGGTCTTGACCCGCGTGCTGGGCTGGCGACTGGAGCGCTTGTTGACCGGCGGCTTCAACGCCTCCTGGATTGCTGTATCGAGCACCACCCAGAACAGCCAGGTCACCAGTAGGATCAGGCCGATGCTACTGAGAGAATCGCTGATCGCCCGGCCTACCGAGTTACGCTGGGCAAATTCGAACAGCGACACCCCCCAGATACGCCCAAGGACTTCGATAAACGCGATGGCCATGGCGATGCGCAGTATTGCGTGCAGCAGGCTGAGGAAGCGCTCTTTGTAGGCGCTGCTGCGCTGGATCGCCACCTGGCTGCGGGACTTGAACAGGTGTTGCAACACCGTGCTGAGAAACACTGTGCCGATCAACAGAATCGTGGTGAACAGCGCGCAACGCAAAGCTTTCTGGTTATCGTCGCCGGCGCCGATCAGGTTGATCGCCGAGACCAGCACCATCAACAGAATCGGCCAATACCACAGCCCGGAAAACACTCGCAGCGATTGCTGCAGCGCCGGGTGTTTGAGGCGCTGGGCCAGCGGCCGATTGCGGATCAGGTGCGCGACCGGACGGCGCAGGCGCACCACCAGCACGCCGAAAATCACCGCTGCAAACAGGCCGGTAAACACTGCGATGCTGCTGGTGATATTGCCGCCCAACTGGCGCGCGATCTGCGGGCTGGTCAGGGCATCGCTGAGGGCGGCGAGAAAGCCGATCAGGAACAGCGGCTTGGGGCAATAGTTGCGAATAATCTGCACGGCCGGGCGTTTATGGCCGACGTTGAACATGACGATGACGCACAACAGCATCGACGTCGAGAAGATGCCGCTGCTGGTGGCATAGGCAAAACACAGCGCCAGCGCACGGCCTACGGAGCTGGGTAAAAAGTGGCTGACGTAAAGCGTCAGCGGCAGGCAGATCAGGGCTGGAATCGTGTAGGGCACCACGTAGCCAAGAACGCCCTGCAGACGCTCGCGCTGTGCAACGAAACGCCGCCGACCGAGGCGTTGCACGCTAAAGCGCCCGAGCAGCGTGAGTGCCGCAAAGGCGCCGACCCACACCCCGGACAGCAGCAGGAAGTCACCGGCCACGCTCCACGGCGAGCGTTGGGCGGTTTGATCGACCAGCCGCCCGACTTCATCCGCCGCACGGTCGGCGCGCAGGCGCCAGGCGTCGATGAGGTTCTGGTTGAGGTCGAGTTTGTCTTGCACATCGTCAATGCTGGAGCTGATGGCGCCGAGCAAGCCACCTTCGACCAACAACTCCGGCTTGGCGGGAGCCTCAGCTGCCGCAGGCGCCGCGGCCGCGGCTTGCAGCGCGCCATTGCCACACACCAACAACGCGACGAGCAGTAATGCAGTCTTTAGATTCAGCAAAACGCCGGGCTCCTTCAGCAGGGTCTGTAAGGAACTGACGGGTTTGAGCGCTGATCGTTCCCACGCTCTGCGTCCATAGGACGCGGAGCGTCCCGGGCTGCGTTACCACGCGGAGCGTGGGAACGATCGGTTAACAGCACCGCCTGTAGGTCACTCGAAACTTTCCGTCAACACCCGCAGTCAGCCAATAACATCAGCCAATAACACAGGCTTCACCCTTTACTTATCCACAGGAGCGATCATGGCTGCGATTGCCGACTGGGTGCCCGTTACGCCCAGCACCGCCATCACCCGCTTCACCGTGCTGACGGTCAATATCCACAAGGGTTTCACCGCGTTGAACCGACGCTTCATCCTGCCCGAGTTGCGTGAGGCGGTGCGCAGCGTGGGCGCCGACATGGTGTTCCTGCAGGAAATCCACGGCACCCATGAGCGGCACCCGCAGCGTTACAGCGACTGGCCGAAGATGCCGCAGTATGAGTTCCTCGCCGACAGCATCTGGCCGCAGTTCGCCTACGGCCGCAACGCGGTCTACCCGCATGGCGACCACGGCAACGCGCTGCTGTCCAAATTCCAGATCATCCGCTACGACAACCTCGACATCTCCCAGAGCGGGCATGAAAGCCGTGGCCTGCTGCATTGCGTGCTGCGCTTGCCGGGCAGCGGCCAAGAGGTGCATGCGATCTGCATGCACCTGGGCCTGCGCGAGGTGCATCGCCAGCAGCAATTGCGTTTGCTGGAGCAGCGCATCGCCGAGATTCCGGCTGACGCGGCGCTGATCGTCGCCGGTGATTTCAATGACTGGCGCCACAAGGCCGACCTGAGCCAAAGCGGGCTCAGGGAAGTGTTTATCGAAGCCCATGGCAAACCGGCGCGCACCTTTCCGGCGCGCCTGCCATTGCTGCCTTTGGATCGCATCTATGTGCGTAACCTGAAGGTGCATAACCCCAGGGCGCTGACGACGCGGCCCTGGTCTCACCTGTCAGACCACGTGCCGCTGTCGGTGGAGATCGAACTATGAATGTCGCCGTGGAACACATTGCCACCGACCAGCCACCGGATGATGCCAAGGCCCGCGACCTGGATTACGGCTGGCAACCGGGCAACCGCATTGAGCTGCTGGAGAACGGCGAGGCGTACTTTCCCGCCGTCTTCGAGGCCATGCGCCGGGCGCAGCGGGAGATCTTGCTGGAGACCTTTATTCTGTTCGAAGACAAGGTTGGCAATGAGCTGCAAGGCATCCTGATTGAGGCGGCGCAGCGTGGCGTAAAGGTGATCGTCAGCCTCGATGGCTTTGGCTGCGGCGAACTGAGCCCTGCCTTTCTCAGTGAGCTGGCCGAGGCCGGGGTGACGGTGCAAATGTTTGACCCGGCAGCGAAGATAGTGGGCATTCGCACCAACTGGTTCCGTCGCCTGCACCGCAAGATTGTGGTGGTGGACGCCGCCGTGGCGTTTATCGGCGGGATCAATTTTTCTGCCGACCACTTGGGTGATTTCGGCCCCGAAGCCAAGCAGGATTATGCCGTGCAGGTAAGCGGCCCGGCCGTGGCGGACCTGCATCATTTCGCCCTCGCCCAAAGTGGCCGCCAGGTGCGCACGCGACGCGGCTGGCGACGGCGCCAGCAACGGCCATCGCTGTGGCCGACGCACACCGACGACGGCCTGGTGCGCCTGATTTATCGCGATAACCTGCAACATCGCGATGATATCGAAGAGGCCTATATACACGCCTTGAGCAAGGCGCAAAAACGCGTGGTGATTGCCAACGCCTACTTCTTCCCAGGCTATCGCCTGCTGCGTGAAATCCGCAATGCCGCGCGACGTGGCGTACAGGTGCAACTGATCATGCAGGGCCAACCCGATGTGCTGCTGGCCAAGCTCGCCGCGCGCATGCTGTATGACTATTTGCTCAAGGATGGCGTAGTGATTCACGAGTATTGCCAGCGCCCGTTGCATGGCAAAGTGGCCTTGGTGGATGACGACTGGAGCACTGTGGGTTCGAGCAACCTGGACCCATTGAGCCTGTCGCTGAACCTGGAAGCCAACGTGCTGATTCGTGATCGCGCGTTCAATCAACAGCTGTACGAAAGCCTGGAAACACTGGCGCGCAATCATTGCCGGACCATGCCGGAAAAGCGCAAGCCGCGTCTGTGGTTATGGCGATTGACCGTGGGCTTTTTAGTGTTCCATGTCATGCGGCACTTCCCCGCGCTGACGGGCTGGCTGCCAGCACACAAACCGCGCCTCAAGCCATTCGAGAGCCACACCCATGAGCACTGAAAGCGGCGGCTCGCGGTTCAAGCGCTGGAAGAAACCGCTGACGATCGCGTTTTTTGTACTGCTGATTGTGCTGTTCACCTTGCTCGCGCGGCGCATCGACTGGAGCGAAGTGCTGCAAACGCTGGCGGCCTTCAAGCTGCGCACGCTGCTGATCGCCGGTGGGCTGACGCTCTGCAGCTTTCTTGTCTACGCCAGCTTCGACCTGATCGGCCGCACCTACATTCGCCAGGATTTGCGTTGGAAGCAGATCCTGCCGGTCGGGATCATCAGCTACGCCTTCAACCTCAACTTGAGCGCGTGGGTCGGCGGCATTGCCATGCGCTATCGGCTGTATTCGCGGCTCGGGGTGAGCACCAGCAATATCGCCAAGATTCTTGGGCTGAGCCTGGCCACCAACTGGTTTGGCTATATGGCCGTGGCCGGAGGGGTATTCAGCAGTGGGCTGGTGACAATGCCGCCGGGCTGGAAGGTCAGCAGCGACGCGTTGCAAGGCATTGGCGTGCTGCTGGTGCTGGCCAGCCTGGGTTACTTGGCGGCGTGCCAGTTTGCAAAGAAACGCGCGTGGTCGATCAAGGGCATCGAGATCAACTTGCCGTCGTTGCGCATGGCCTGTTTGCAACTGGCACTCGGTGCGTTGAATTGGTCGTTGATGGCGGCGGTGATCTTTACGTTGCTGCCCGCCAAGCTGGACTACCCGCTGGTATTGGGCGTGCTGCTTATCAGCGCGATTGCCGGGGTGATCACCCATATCCCGGCCGGGCTCGGTGTGCTGGAAGCAGTGTTTATCGGGCTGATGCAGCATGAGGCGTCGCGGGGCAGTTTGCTTGCAGGGCTGATTGCCTACCGGGCGATCTATTTTATTTTGCCGCTGTTGGTGGCGGTGGTGATGTACCTGGCGGTGGAGGCCAAGGCCAAGGCGTTGCGGGTCAAGAAAACACCGGCGTGAACGGTGTCGGCAGTTCGATCGCCATCGCGGGCAAGCCCGCTCCCACAGGTTGCAATACATTCCAAGTGTGGGAGCCGGGCTTGCCCGCGATGAGGCCCTAAAGGGCACCCCACTATCGTGACTGAATAATGCTCAACCGCTCCCCCACCACCATCTCGGTAATCCAGTCCACCAGGATCGAGGTGTAGGCCTGCTGCGACACCGGGTCGCTCAACGAATGATCGGCGCCATCGATGATCCGATGGGTCAGCGAATGGGTGTTCTGGCAGGCCGCGCGGTAACTCATGATGGTGGCATGGGGTACGTGGTCGTCGGTTTCCGACTCGACGATCAGCACATCGCCGCTGAACTTGGCGCAGGCATGCAGGGCGCGATTGGTCTCGGCGTGCACCAGGGTGCTGCGGTAATCCATCAGGTCGGCCTTATCCAGGTCGCGCTTGGGCTTGAGCCACTCCTGGTCGCGATACAACGCCGGCACGCGCAGCGCCAACCAGCGTACCGGGCGCAATGAGGTGAGAATCGCCGCCAGATAGCCGCCATAACTGGTGCCCACCACGGCCACCGCCGAGGTGTCGATGGCGGGGTGTGAGAGCAGCCGATCATAGGCCGCCAGCAAATCGCGCAGGTTGTCTTCACGGGTGACGCGGGACAAGGGAATGCCGGTGCCGGCGTGGCCGCGCAGGTCGAAGGTCAGGCACACGCAGCCTAAGCCCGCGATGCCTTTGGCGCGCTCCAGGTCGCGTTCCTGGCTACCGCCCCAGCCGTGCACAAACAACACGCCGGGGACTTTGGATTTTGGACTCAGGAAGGTGCCGCTCATCTGTTCGTCGTCGATATCGATCGCAATGCTTTCGCTTCTAGCCGTCATAAGATTTAACCGTCACATACTTGAGAAGAAAGTCGCTGTTTTCGGCCGGGCCGCGATACACCTCAATAGCGTGCGCCGGCAGCGGTTGGTCCACATAGGTCTCTACCGAGGACACATGAATCGCCCGCAGGCCGGGGTTATTGATAAAGCTTTGCAGCGCCGCGACTTCCGCGCTGCTGGCCCCACCCATGCGCCAGGATTGTTCGAGCACGCCACTACGGCGTTGGCCGTCACTGTCCAGGCCTTGGGCAATGTCGTAATTGCGCCGCGAGGCATAGAAACCAGGGTAGGCCTCATCGGCGGCACTGTCGAAGACCTGGGCTTGTTGGATGGCTTCGCGCACATCGTCGGGCAAATCGAGCTCAAGCAGGTCTTCATAACCACCGGGCACCACCAGCAAGGTCGAGCCGCCGTAAACCTCTTCACCGTGCCCGTCCTGGGTGAGGTATTGCTCGCCGCAGTAGCTGATCACGTGATCGCCGATAAAGCTCTGGCCTACGCTATGGGTGGTGACGTCGTGCAGATCCTGCTCCAGCACTACGCCGTCGTTGAACAGCTGCGCCGCTTCGGGTCGCGCCAGTAAAGCCTCGAATGCGTCGAGGCTGTGGATAACTTCCTGGCCGCGTCCGGCACAGGCATGCACCGGTTTCATGCGAATCGGCCCGCTGTAGAGCAAGCGCGTGGCGGCAGGCAATGCGTCTTCAAGAGCAAACACGCTGAGCCCGTCGAGAACAACCGTGCGCACACGCTCACAGAACGCTGGCGACCAGCCTTCAGGCGCCGTGGCGTCAGGACTTAGCAGGCCGTGGGTGAGCGCTTTGGTACAGATGAATGCGTGATCGACATAACCGCCCCACAGATCTTCCGGCCCTTTGATATTAAGCGGTCGCGCTTGAGCGGGGCCGACCAGGGTTTGGGTGGGTAACACATACAAGTCGAGACCGGCGTGTAACTGCGGGTCATAGCTGCCGCCGAATTTAAGCCCAAGGATCTGCGCCAGCCAGCGCGCGAGGGCGCGATTGGTTTCGACTTCATGCTGCGGCGCCCCTTCTCTTGTGGAGTGGGCGACTACGCGTTTTTTGCGTTGAATCGGGGTCATGCGTCCCCCTTGGCGATCCTGCCATGTGTGTGCGAGGAAGGTTGCATGGATCACGCCAAGGCAAGGCTGGGGAGGATGGCCGTTAAATCAAACAGTTACTGACACAGCGATGGCACTAGGCCTGTTTTATTCTGCACGACAGGGGTTTAAACGGACGGTGTTCTGCACGACGCCTCCATCAAAGCAGCTGCGTGGATGGCGACGGGCCAGCTAAGATGCAAGGCACTGCCAACCATCATAAGGACACCCATGGCCAAGCAAGCGCTCATCCTCATCGATATCCAGAACGATTACTTCCCCGAGGGCAAGTGGCCGCTCGATGGCGTGGAAGCCGCGGCGGACAAGGCCGCGCAGGTGCTGCAGGCGTTTCGCCAGGCGGGCAACGCCGTTGTCCATGTGCGCCATGAGTTCACCAGCGAAGACGCACCCTTCTTCACGACAGGCTCCGAGGGCGCGCACCTGCATGCCAAGGTACTCAACGAGGGTAATGAGCCGGTGGTGCTCAAACACTTTGTGAACGCGTTTCGCGGGACAAACCTGCGCACCGTGCTGGAACAACGCGCCATCACTGACGTGGTGGTGGTCGGCAACATGAGCCATATGTGCATCGACGCCGTGGTGCGGGCTGCGGCAGACCTGGGCTACCAGGTCACGCTGATTCATGACGCCTGCGCGACCCGCGACCAGGTATTCAATGGCCAGGTGATTGCGGCGGCGCAGGTGCATGGCGCTTATATGGCATCGCTGGCCTTTGGGTACGCCAGCGTGGTGTCGACGGATGAATACTTGAAGGAGCAAGCGGCGGCGCAATGACCACCGCTTGTTTGCGGCCCTCAGCGGGTTGCGATGATGAACAGACGCGGAAAAGGCAGTAATACAGTGCCGTCAGCCAGGGCCGGGTAAGCCTGGGTAATACGCGTCTGGTATTGCTGTAGGAATGCGGCTTTTTCGCTATCGGTCAACGGTGCAAGAAACGGCCGCAACGCAGAAGCCTTGAACCACTCCACCACCGCCCCGTGATCGGCCAGCGGGTGTTGATAGGTGGTGCGCCACACGTCGACGGTGCTGCAATGTTTGCTCAGCAGCTCGTAGTAGTAACTCGCGGTGTGCCGCTCATTGTGTTTGACCGCACCAATCTTGGCCGCCCACGGGCCATCTGCCGCCACTTCGCGGGCCAGCCGGTGGGCAGGTTCGTCGAGGTTGTCCGGGGTTTGTACGGCGAGGGTGCCGCCAGGTGTCAGCTGGTCGAGCAGATGCGGATAAAGCGTGGCGTGGTCAGGTAGCCATTGCAGGGACGCGTTGGCGAGGATCACATCGAACTTCTGGCCTGGGTTCCAGGCGGCGATGTCTGCCAGCTCGAAATTCAGTTGCGGCAGGCGCTTGCGGGCGTCGACCAGCATGTCGTCGGAGCTGTCCATGCCCGTAACGTGCGCCTGCGGGAAACGCTCGGCCAACACTTCAGTGGAATTGCCAGGGCCGCACCCCAGGTCGACGGCGCTACGCACATCGGTATTGGGAATGGCCGCGACCAAGTCACGGACCGGGCGGGTGCGTTGCTGTTCAAACATCGTGTATTGCTTGGCAGACCAGGTCATCGCGGCTTTCCTTCTTTGTTAGCGGTGACCACAGCCTAAGTCTTGTGAGCCATGAGAACAAATGCCAGGATTGGCAAACTCCCATACCTTGAAAGTATCCTTATGTTGGAGCTTCGCCAGCTTAAAGCCTTCGTGGCTATTGCCGAGGAAGGCTACATCACTCGCGCTGCGGAACGCCTGGGCATGCAACAACCACCCTTGACGCGCTTGCTGCAGAGTCTTGAAACGCAATTGGGTGTGGTGTTGATGGAGCGCCTGCCCCGCGGCGTGCGCCCAACCACTGCCGGCCTCGCGTTGCTGGACGAGGCGCGTGACATCCTGGCGCGGGCCGAGGGTGTGGCCGACGTGGTGCGCCGTGCCGCCCGGGGTGAACGGGGCCGACTCGCTATCGGCTTTACCAGCTCGGCGGCGTTGCACCCGTTTGTGCCCAGCGTGCTGCGGCGGTTTCGCGAGGCCTTTGTGGGGGTCTCGGTGGTACTGGAGGAAGCGGGAACCGGCGAACTGCTGGACGCGCTGGTGCAGGAAAAACTGGATGCCGCGTTTATCCGCTCACCGCTCAGTGGCACGCAACAGTTGCAGGACGAACCGATCCTGGTGGAGCCGATGCTGCTGGCGCTGCCGACCGATCATCCCTTGGCACTCGATGCGGGGCAGCCGTTACCCTTGGCAGCATTGGCTGATGAGGCTTTTGTGCTCTATCGCCGGCGCGTGGGGCTGGTTTTGTATGACGCCATTCTGGTGGCCTGCCGTGAAGCGGGGTTCAGCCCGCAAGTGGTGCAGGAGGCGCCACGCATGACGGCGACCTTGAGTCTTGTGGCTGCAGGGCTTGGGGTCTCTATCGTGCCCGCCTCCATGCAGCGGCTGCGCGGCGATGGCATTATTTATCGCGAGCTGATCGAGTGCCAGAGCCTGGTGGCGCCGTTGCATTTGGCCACGCGTATTGGCGACAGCTCAGCGGTATTGCGCAGGTTCAAGGAGATGGTGGTCACAGCGGCCGCGACAGAGGCTTGATCACAGGCATTAAAAAACCCCCGAGACTTTCGCCTGCGGGGGTTTTGCTCGTTCCGGGCCTGGGACCTTAGAACGGGATATCGTCATCAAAGCTGTCGAAATCCGGAGCCGGCTGTGGCGCGGCCTGCTGTGGAGGCGGTGCCTGGCGCGACTGTTGCGGAGCCGACTGCTGCGGGCGCGGAGCCTGCTGGCGTGGGGTCGGAGCGGACTGCTGGTAGTTATTGCCCCCGCCCTGTTGGTCGCCCTGCTGTGGACGGCCGCCCAGCAGTTGCATGGTGCCTTGCATGTCCACCACGATTTCGGTGGTGTAACGCTTGATGCCGTCTTTTTCCCACTCGCGGGTTTGCAGTTTGCCTTCGATGTAGACCTGCGAACCTTTGCGCAGGTATTCACCGGCGATTTCTGCCACCTTGCCGAACATCGACACACGGTGCCATTCGGTTTTCTCGACCTTCTGGCCAGTCTGCTTGTCGGTCCACTGTTCGCTGGTCGCCAGACTCAAGTTGGTCACGGCGTTACCGTTAGGCAAGTAGCGAACTTCGGGATCCTGGCCGCATGTACCGACCAATATGACTTTGTTAACCCCACGGGCCATAACGTTCTCCTAGGCTGGGCGCGCTGTCGGCACTGGGTTGACCAGTTGCTCGAGCGTCGCGCGATCCAATAATTCGGTGTCTAATTTGATGTAGATGGCGGCTTCTTCTGCAATAACCACGGCATCTGTAACCCCGGTAACGGCCTTGAGGCGCTCAACCAGACCGGCTTCGCGGATCGCTTCTGGCGATAACGGCAAACGCAGGCTCGTCACATAGGGAGGTTCGCGCATGGTAACAGCAAAGGCCAACCAAAGTGCAGCCAGCCCGGCGCATCCGAGGAACACAACCGACAAACCGCCATGCTGGAACATCCAGCCGCCCATGATGCCGCCAAGCGCGGAGCCGAGGAACTGGCTGGTGGAATACACCCCCATCGCCGTGCCCTTGCCACCGGCCGGTGAAACTTTACTGATCAGCGAAGGCAGCGAAGCCTCCAGCAGGTTGAACGCGGTGAAGAACACCACCGTGCCGAATACCAGCGCCCGCAGGCTGTCGCCGAACTTCCAGAAGAATAGCTCAGTGAGCATCAGCGTCGCGACGGCGCCGAGCAAAACTCGTTTCATTTTGCGTTTCTTCTCGCCGTAGATGATGAACGGGATCATGGCGAAGAACGAAATCAGCAGTGCGGTGAGGTACACCCACCAGTGCTGTTCCTTGGGCAAACCGGCTTTTTGCACCAGTGCCAGGGGCAGCGCGATGAAGCTGCACATCAGCATTGCGTGCAACACGAAGATACCTAAATCCAGGCGCAGCAGGTCCGGGTGCTTGAGCGTCGGCAACAATGCCTTGCGTGCGACGCCGGACTCACGGTGCTGCAAGGTGCCGGTGGAGCGCGGCACCATGAAGGCCACGATCACGATGCCGAACAACGCCATGCCGCCGGTGGCGAGGAACAGCCCGTGCAAACCGAAGGCACGGGTCAGCAAGGGGCCGACGACCATCGCAACGGCGAATGAAAGGCCGATGGTCATGCCGATCATGGCCATGGCCTTGGTGCGGTGTTGTTCGCGGGTCAGGTCCGAGAGCAGCGCCATCACCGCTGCGGAAATCGCCCCGGCGCCCTGTAGGACGCGCCCGGCAATCACACCCCAAATAGAATCGGATTGGGCCGCGACCACACTGCCGAGGGCGAACACGATCAGCCCCAGGTAGATGATGGGACGACGGCCGATACGGTCGGAAATGATCCCGAACGGGATCTGAAAAAGCGCCTGGGTCAGGCCATAGGCGCCAATCGCCAGGCCGATCAGTGCGGGGGTCGCTCCTGCGAGATCCATTCCATAGGTCGCCAGCACCGGCAACACCATAAACATGCCTAGCATACGGAACGCGAACACCAGGGCCAGACCGCTTGCTGCTCGGGTCTCGCCGCTACTCATGCGTTCGCTGTGGGGATCGTGCATGGAAAAACCTCGTGTGAACCGGCGGCAATTCTACCAGTCCCATCGATTGAGAGGGTATATGCGGCGCTTTGCCGCGCAGCTTTCATGTAAGGCTGCACCCGGCACTTTGACAGTGTATATTCATCCAGTCTTTAGCCGTATACTCCTGCATTATTTACGCCCGCCGTGCGAGGCCATCTTGGACAAGATCCTGATTCGTGGGGCTAGAACCCACAACCTGAAGAACATCGACCTGACCCTGCCCCGGGACAAACTGATCGTCATCACCGGCTTGTCCGGCTCGGGCAAATCGTCACTGGCGTTTGACACGCTGTATGCCGAGGGCCAGCGCCGCTATGTGGAATCGCTGTCGGCCTATGCGCGACAGTTCCTGTCAATGATGGAAAAACCCGACGTCGACACCATTGAAGGCCTGTCGCCGGCGATTTCCATCGAACAGAAGTCGACCTCCCATAACCCGCGTTCCACCGTGGGCACCATCACTGAAATCTACGACTACCTGCGCCTGCTGTATGCGCGCGTAGGTATTCCACGCTGCCCGGACCACGACATTCCGCTGGAAGCCCAGACCGTCAGCCAGATGGTCGACCTGGTGCTGGCCCAACCGGAAGGCGCCAAGCTGATGCTGCTGGCGCCGGTGATTCGCGAGCGCAAGGGTGAGCACCTGTCGGTGTTCGAAGAGCTGCGTGCCCAGGGCTTTGTGCGGGCGCGCATCAACGGCAAGCTGTATGAGCTGGACGAAGCGCCGAAGCTCGACAAGCAGAAGAAGCATTCGATTGATGTGGTGGTCGACCGCTTCAAGGTACGCGCCGACTTGCAGCAGCGTTTGGCGGAATCGTTCGAGACCGCGCTGAAGCTGGCCGATGGTATTGCCCTGGTCGCACCGATGGATGACGAACCGGGCGAAGAGATCATCTTCTCCGCACGTTTTGCCTGCCCGATCTGCGGCCATGCGATCAGCGAGCTGGAACCCAAGCTGTTTTCCTTCAACAACCCGGCCGGGGCCTGCCCGACGTGCGATGGCCTGGGGGTGAAGCAGTTCTTCGACATCAAGCGCCTGGTCAACGGTGACCTGACCTTGGCGGAAGGTGCCATACGCGGCTGGGACAGGCGCAACGTCTATTACTTCCAGATGCTGGGGTCGCTGGCGTCGCACTATAAATTCAGCCTGGAAGTGCCGTTCAACCAACTGCCAGCCGAGCAGCAGAAAGTCATCCTGCACGGTAGCGGCTCGCAGAATGTCGATTTCAAATACCTGAACGACCGCGGCGATATCGTCAAACGCTCGCACCCGTTTGAGGGCATCGTACCCAACCTGGAGCGGCGCTACCGCGAGACCGAATCGGCGAGCGTACGCGAAGAGCTGGCGAAATTCCTCAGCACCCAACCGTGCCCCGACTGCCGCGGCACGCGCCTGCGTCGTGAGGCGCGGCACGTATGGGTAGGCGAGAAGACGTTGCCGGCAGTAACCAACCTGCCGATCGGCGATGCCTGTGAATACTTCGGTGTACTCAAGCTGACCGGCCGCCGTGGGGAAATTGCCGACAAGATTCTCAAGGAAATTCGCGAGCGCTTGCAGTTCCTGGTCAACGTCGGCCTGGACTACCTGTCGCTGGATCGCAGCGCGGATACCTTGTCCGGTGGCGAAGCTCAGCGGATTCGCCTGGCCAGCCAGATTGGTGCCGGCCTGGTGGGCGTTCTGTACATCCTTGACGAGCCGTCGATCGGCCTGCACCAACGTGACAATGATCGCCTGCTGGGTACGCTGAAACACCTGCGCGATATCGGCAACACGGTGATCGTGGTTGAGCACGACGAAGACGCGATTCGCCTGGCCGATTATGTGGTCGACATTGGTCCTGGTGCGGGTGTGCATGGCGGGCATATTGTCGCCGAGGGCACGCCTGCCGAAGTGATGGCTCACCCGGACTCGTTGACCGGCAAGTACCTGTCCGGTCGCGTGAAAATCGAAGTGCCAGCCAAGCGCACGCCGCGTAACAAAAAAATGGCGCTGCACCTCAAGGGCGCGCGCGGAAATAACCTGCGCAATGTCGACCTGGAGATTCCGCTGGGCTTGCTGACCTGCGTGACCGGTGTTTCCGGCTCGGGCAAATCGACGCTGATCAACAACACGCTGTTCCCACTGAGCGCCACCGCCCTGAACGGCGCGACTACCCTGGAAGCAGCTGCACACGACAGCATCAAGGGCCTGGAGCACTTGGACAAGGTGGTCGATATCGACCAAAGCCCGATTGGCCGCACACCCCGCTCGAACCCTGCGACCTATACCGGGTTGTTCACGCCGATACGCGAACTGTTTGCCGGCGTGCCAGAGTCGCGCTCACGGGGCTATGGGCCTGGCCGGTTCTCGTTCAACGTCAAGGGTGGCCGCTGCGAAGCTTGCCAGGGCGATGGCCTGATCAAAGTGGAAATGCACTTCCTGCCGGACATCTACGTGCCGTGCGATGTGTGCAAGAGCAAGCGCTACAACCGCGAAACCCTGGAGATCAAGTATAAGGGCAAGAGCATCCACGAAACCCTCGAGATGACCATCGAGGAAGCGCGGGTGTTCTTCGACGCAGTTCCAGCATTGGCGCGCAAGCTGCAGACGTTGATGGATGTGGGCCTGTCGTACATCAAGCTGGGGCAGTCAGCGACCACGCTGTCGGGTGGCGAGGCGCAACGGGTGAAGTTGTCTCGTGAGCTGTCCAAACGCGACACGGGCAAGACCCTGTATATCCTCGATGAGCCAACCACGGGCCTGCACTTCGCGGACATTCAGCAATTGCTCGACGTTTTGCACCGCTTGCGCGACCACGGCAACACGGTGGTAGTCATCGAACACAACCTGGATGTGATCAAAACGGCCGACTGGCTGGTGGACCTCGGACCGGAAGGCGGTTCCAAGGGTGGCCAGATCATTGCGGTGGGCACGCCGGAGCAGGTCTCCGAGATGCCACAGTCGCATACTGGTTACTACTTGAAGCCACTGCTGGCACGCGACAGAGCCTGATTTATCGGGCTCATGAAAAAGCCCCTGTCACTTTGCGGTGACAGGGGCTTTTTTGCAGCCGCAAATCAGAACTGCGATTGCAGGTAATTTTCCAGACCGACCAACTTGATCAGCCCCAACTGCTTTTCAAGCCAGTAGGTGTGATCTTCTTCGGTGTCATTCAACTGCACGCGCAGAATTTCGCGAGTGACATAGTCGTTGTGCTGCTCACAGAGCTCGATGCCCTTGCAGAGCGCGGCACGCACCTTGTACTCGAGACGAAGGTCGGCAGCGAGCATGTCAGGTACCGTGGTGCCCACGTCCAGGTCGTCGGGACGCATGCGCGGCGTGCCTTCGAGCATCAGGATACGGCGCATCAGCGCGTCGGCGTGCTGTGCCTCTTCTTCCATTTCGTGGTTGATACGCTCGTAGAGCTCGGTAAAGCCCCAGTCTTCGTACATACGCGAATGGATGAAATATTGGTCACGAGCTGCCAGTTCGCCCGTCAGCAACGTGTTGAGGTAATCGATTACGTCGGGGTGACCTTGCATCGCCCTACATCTCCCTGCTTGAAAGTCTGTAGTTTGAACCATGCTGACTCGAAGGTCACGGGACAAACGGCAGAAAAACGAAGATATTCAGAGAAAAGTAGCGAAAATAACGCAAAAACCGCCCGAATGAGGGCGGTTCTGCTTCTCGTTTAGAGTCAGCTAAGCGTTACGCCCAATGCAGCTGCAATGCCCTGGCCGTAAGCTGGGTCAGCCTTGAAAAAGTGCTGAAGCTGGCGCTGAACCACATCACTGCTGACGCCGGCCATCGCGCCGGCGATGTTGTTAATCAGCAGCGCTTTCTGAGCGTCGTCCTGCAGGCGGAACAACGCACCGGCATGGCTGTAGTAGTCCGTGTCTTCACGTTGATCATAACGGTCAGCAGCACCGTTCAGCGCCAGAGGCGGCTCAGCGTACTGTGGCGCCTGCTTTGGTGTATCCGCCACGCTGTTGGGCTCATAGTTAGGAGACGCACCACCGTAACCAAAGGACATGGAACCATCGCGCTGGTTGTTATTGACCGGACTCAATGGGGAGTTGATCGGCAACTGCTGATGGTTGGTGCCAACGCGATAGCGGTGGGCGTCCGCATAAGCGAAAACACGGCCTTGAAGCATACGGTCTGGCGACAGACCAACACCCGGAACCATATTGCTTGGGCCGAAGCATGCCTGCTCGACTTCAGCAAAGTAATTCACTGGATTACGGTTCAGCTCCAGCTCACCCACCTCGATCAACGGAAACTCCTGCTGCGACCAGGTCTTAGTCACGTCGAACGGGTTTTCATAGTGAGCAGCGGCCTGAGCCTCGGTCATGATCTGGATGTTGACGCTCCACTTCGGAAAGTCACCGCGCTCAATCGCATCAAACAGGTCACGCTGCGCGTAATCAGGATCGGTACCGGCGATACGTGTCGCCTCCTCGGGAGTCAGGTTTTTGATCCCTTGCTTGGTTTTATAGTGCCATTTGACCCAATGGCGCTCGCCTTTAGCGTTGATAAGGCTGTAGGTATGGCTCCCGAAGCCGTGCATGTGACGATAGCCGTCTGGAGTGCCACGATCCGAGAACAGAATGGTGATCTGGTGCAGCGCCTCTGGGGACAATGACCAGAAGTCCCAGACCATCTGTGCACTTTTGAGGTTGGTTTGCGGCAACCGTTTCTGGGTGTGGATAAAATCTGGAAACTTGAGCGGGTCGCGAATGAAGAACACCGGGGTGTTGTTACCAACGATGTCCCAGTTACCTTCCTCGGTGTAAAACTTCAAGGCAAAGCCGCGCGGGTCACGCGCAGTATCTGCCGAGCCACGCTCACCACCCACCGTGGAAAAACGCAGAAACGTTGGAGTCTGCTTGCCTACGGACTCAAACAGCTTGGCGCGGGTGTATTGGGTAATATCCCGAGTCACTGTAAACGTACCGTGTGCACCTGAGCCTTTGGCGTGCACACGACGCTCAGGAATGTTCTCACGGTTGAAGTGCGCAAGCTTCTCGATGAGATGAAAATCATCGAGGAGCAGTGGCCCATGCGAGCCGGCAGTGCGGGAGTTCTGGTTATCTGCGACGGGAGCGCCGCTGGCGGTGGTCAGAATTGTACTCATGCTCAATCTTCCTCAGGTCAGGCTTAGAACTGCCGGCTAATCGGCTGGAGGGAGTATTGACCATCAAGATGACACCATCAAATGCATTAAATCATGGACTTTGATAGAAAATAACTAATAACCCGTCAGGGCGAATAGAGTTTGGATTAATAAGGGAACCGGCAGCGACTTGAGGAATATAGACGACTTTCCTATCGCCCACAAAAAACCGGGCACTAGGCCCGGTTCTTCGTTGCAGCGTGTCGTCTTACTCGGCGCTTACAGCTTCGCCGGCAGTAGCACGATCAACCAACTCGACATACGCCATAGGCGCGTTGTCGCCAGTGCGGAAGCCGCACTTGAGGATGCGCAGGTAGCCACCCTCACGGGTAGCGTAACGCTTGCCCAGGTCGTTGAAGAGCTTACCAACGATAGCTTTCGAACGAGTACGGTCGAAAACCAAACGGCGGTTAGCCAGGCTGTCTGTCTTGGCCAAAGTGATCAGCGGCTCAGCAACGCGACGCAGTTCTTTAGCTTTCGGCAGGGTAGTTTTGATCAGCTCGTGCTCGAACAGCGACACCGCCATGTTTTGAAACATGGCCTTGCGGTGCGAGCTGGTACGGCTCAGGTGACGACCACTTTTACGATGACGCATGGTTCATTCCTTACCAAACTCACGTTCGGTGATTACGACGATCAGGCAGTCGCCTTGTCGTCCTTCTTAAGACTTGCAGGCGGCCAGTTGTCGAGGCGCATGCCGAGGGACAGACCGCGGGAGGCCAGAACGTCCTTGATTTCAGTCAAGGATTTCTTGCCCAGGTTCGGAGTCTTCAACAGTTCTACTTCGGTACGCTGAATCAGGTCGCCGATGTAGTAAATGTTTTCCGCCTTAAGGCAGTTAGCCGAACGTACAGTCAGTTCCAGATCGTCAACCGGGCGAAGCAGGATCGGATCGATCTCGTCTTCCTGCTCGATTACCACTGGTTCGCTGTCACCTTTGAGGTCGACGAACGCAGCCAACTGCTGTTGCAGAATGGTTGCAGCGCGGCGGATAGCCTCTTCAGGATCCAGAGTACCGTTGGTTTCCAGATCAATAACCAGCTTGTCCAGGTTAGTACGCTGTTCGACACGGGCGTTTTCCACCACGTATGCGATACGGCGAACCGGGCTGAACGAAGAGTCAAGCTGCAAGCGACCAATGCTGCGGCTTTCGTCTTCATCGCTCTGACGCGAGTCGGCCGGTTCATAACCACGACCACGAGCTACAGTGAGCTTCATGTTCAGGGCGCCGTTAGACGCCAGGTTAGCGATTACGTGATCGGGATTAACGATCTCGACATCATGATCCAGCTGAATATCGGCAGCGGTAACCACCCCCGAACCCTTCTTCGACAAGGTCAGCGTAACTTCGTCACGGCCGTGCAGCTTGATAGCCAGACCTTTAAGGTTCAACAGGATTTCAATTACGTCTTCCTGTACACCTTCGATGGCGCTGTACTCGTGGAGCACACCGTCAATCTCGGCCTCGACTACTGCACAGCCGGGCATTGAGGACAACAGGATGCGGCGCAGCGCGTTGCCCAGGGTGTGGCCAAAACCACGCTCGAGAGGCTCGAGAGTGATCTTGGCGCGGGTTGGACTGACAACCTGCACATCAATGTGGCGGGGTGTCAGGAACTCATTTACCGAAATCTGCATGGATGCACCTATTTTCTAGCCCTTACTTGGAGTAGAGCTCGACAATCAGGCTTTCGTTGATGTCGGCGGACAGATCACTGCGAGCAGGAACGTTCTTGAAAACGCCCGACTTCTTCTCAGTGTCTACTTCTACCCATTCTACGCGGCCACGTTGGGCACACAGATCGAGAGCTTGGACAATGCGAAGTTGGTTTTTTGCTTTCTCGCGAATCGCGACCACGTCACCAGCACGAACCTGGTAGGACGGAACGTTAACGGTTTGGCCGTTTACGCTGACGGATTTGTGCGATACCAGCTGACGGGATTCGGCACGAGTCGAACCAAAGCCCATACGGTATACAACGTTGTCCAGACGGCATTCGAGCAGTTGCAGCAGGTTTTCACCGGTTGCACCTTTCTTGCCAGCAGCTTCTTTGTAGTAGCCGCTGAACTGACGCTCGAGAACGCCGTAAATACGACGGACCTTCTGCTTTTCACGCAGTTGGGTGCCGTAATCGGACTGGCGACCGCGGCGTTGGCCGTGGATACCAGGTGCTGCTTCAATGTTGCACTTCGATTCGATCGCGCGCACGCCGCTCTTCAAGAAGAGATCGGTGCCTTCGCGACGAGCGAGTTTGCATTTTGGACCAATGTAACGAGCCATTCTTTACAATCTCCTGGATTACACGCGGCGCTTCTTCGGCGGACGGCACCCGTTGTGCGGGATTGGCGTCACGTCGGTGATGCTGGCGATCTTATAGCCACAGCCGTTCAAAGCACGGACAGCAGACTCACGACCTGGACCTGGACCTTTGACGTTAACGTCGAGGTTTTTCAGGCCGTATTCCAGCGCAGCTTGACCAGCACGTTCAGCAGCTACTTGAGCAGCAAACGGGGTGGACTTGCGGGAACCGCGGAAACCCGAACCACCAGAGGTAGCCCAAGACAGCGCGTTACCTTGACGGTCGGTGATGGTCACGATGGTGTTGTTAAAAGATGCATGGATGTGGGCGATGCCATCAACCACTGTCTTTTTAACTTTTTTACGAGGACGAGCAGCAGGTTTTGCCATGATAATTTTCCTGTCGATTCGCGTGGGCGATTACTTGCGGATCGGCTTACGCGGACCTTTACGGGTACGCGCGTTAGTCTTGGTACGCTGACCGCGTACTGGAAGACCACGACGATGACGCAGACCACGGTAGCAACCGAGGTCCATCAAACGCTTGATTTTCATGTTGATTTCGCGACGCAGGTCACCTTCAGTGGTGAACTTCGCCACTTCGCCACGCAACAGCTCAATCTGCTCGTCGCTCAGATCTTTGATCTTTGCGGCTGGGTTTACCCCAGTGTCTGCGCAAATTTTCTGCGCAGTAGTGCGACCAACACCATAGATGTAGGTCAGCGAGATAACAGTGTGCTTGTTATCTGGAATGTTAACGCCTGCAATACGGGCCATTCAGTGGGACTCCAATTGACAGCTACCTACGCCCCGGAAGCCAAGAAATAGGGCGCGAGATAATATCGCTGTAATAACAAATAATCAACCCGGCAGCGCACTAGCTGCCGGGCTTCAAGCGGATCACACTCAGCCTTGGCGCTGTTTGTGACGCGGTTCCGCGCTGCAAATTACTCGAACAACACCTTCGCGGCGAATAATCTTGCAGTTACGGCACAGCTTTTTCACCGATGCACGAACTTTCATCACCAACTCCTCGAACCTTATGGGGTACTCAGCGCAACATGCCGCTGCCGTAGCCCTTCAGGTTGGCTTTCTTCATCAGGGATTCGTACTGGTGCGAAACGAGGTGCGATTGTACTTGGGACATGAAGTCCATCACAACCACGACCACGATCAGCAACGAGGTCCCGCCAAGGTAGAACGGAACGTTTGCTGCAACCACCAGGAACTGGGGAAGCAAGCACACGGCCGTCATATATAGAGCACCGAACAGGGTCAAACGAGTCAGAACGCCATCAATGTAGCGTGCCGACTGCTCACCTGGACGGATACCCGGAATAAAGGCACCGGACTTCTTCAGGTTTTCCGCTACGTCTTTCGGATTGAACATCAACGCCGTATAGAAGAAGCAGAAGAAAATAATCCCTGCACTAAACAGCAGAATATTCAACGGCTGACCAGGAGCGATCGACTGAGAGAGGTCCTGCAGCCAGCCCATATTTTCAGACTGACCAAACCAGGTACCCAACGAAGCCGGAAACAGCAAAATGCTGCTCGCGAAAATTGCCGGAATAACACCGGCCATATTCACTTTCAGCGGCAAGTGGCTGGTCTGCGCAGCAAAGACCTTACGGCCCTGCTGACGCTTGGCGTAGTGAACAGCAATACGACGCTGGCCACGCTCAATGAACACCACAAAACCGATAATCGCTACTGCCAGCACACCGATGGCAACCAGGGCGAAGATATTGATATCACCCTGACGTGCAGACTCGAAAGACTGCCCGATTGCTCTCGGAAGACCGGCGACGATACCTGCGAAAATCAACATCGAGATACCGTTGCCAACACCACGCTCAGTAATCTGCTCACCCAGCCACATCATGAACATCGCGCCAGCCACAAACGTGGATACCGCGACGAAATAGAAGCCAAAGTCACCAGTGAACGCAACGCCCTGCCCCGCCAGGCCAACGGACATGCCGATAGCTTGAACCAGGGCGAGAACGACAGTGCCGTAGCGGGTGTACTGGCTAATCTTGCGACGGCCAGCTTCACCTTCCTTCTTCAACTGCTCCAGCTGCGGGCTCACGGCGGTCATCAACTGCATGATGATCGATGCCGAAATGTACGGCATGATCCCCAATGCAAAGATGCTCATCCGTTCCAGCGCGCCGCCGGAAAACATGTTGAACAAGCTAAGAATGGTCCCCTCATTCTGTCGAAACAGGTCTGCGAGTCGGTCCGGGTTGATACCTGGAACCGGGATGTGTGCGCCTATTCGGTAGACGATAATCGCCAGGAACAGAAAACGCAGACGAGCCCAAAGTTCAGACATACCGCCTTTGCCGAGCGCTGAGAGAGCACCTTGCTTAGCCATTTATTCCTCGAACTTGCCGCCAGCTGCTTCGATAGCCGAACGCGCACCTTTGGTGGCGCCGATTCCCTTGCCGATAGTGACAGCGCGAGTCACTTCACCGGACAACATGATTTTCACACGTTGTACGTTGACGTTGATCACGTTGGCATCTTTCAGGGTCTGCACAGTAACGATGTCGCCTTCCACTTTAGCCAGCTCGGACAGACGCACTTCTGCGCGATCCATGGCTTTCAGGGATACGAAACCGAACTTAGGCAGGCGACGATGCAGCGGCTGTTGACCGCCTTCAAAGCCAGGAGCAATGGTGCCACCGGAGCGGGAGGTTTGACCTTTGTGGCCACGGCCACCAGTCTTACCCAAACCGCTACCGATACCACGGCCCGGACGATGCTTTTCGCGACGGGAACCCGGCGCTGGACTCAGATCATTGAGTTTCATCGATTAACCCTCTACACGCAGCATGTAGTAAGCCTTGTTGATCATCCCGCGATTCTCGGGAGTATCCTGGACTTCTACAGTGTGACCGATGCGACGCAGACCCAAACCTTTAACACACAGTTTGTGGTTAGGGATGCGGCCGGTCATGCTTTTGATCAGCGTTACTTTAACGGTAGCCATGATCAGAAGATCTCCTTGACAGTCAGACCACGCTTGGCAGCGATGGACTCAGGAGATTGCATAGCTTTCAAACCCTTGAAAGTGGCGTGAACCACGTTTACCGGGTTAGTCGAGCCGTAGCACTTGGCCAGAACGTTCTGAACGCCAGCAACCTCGAGGACAGCACGCATAGCGCCGCCAGCGATGATACCGGTACCTTCAGAAGCAGGCTGCATGTACACCTTCGAAGCGCCGTGAGCGGACTTCATTGCGTACTGCAGCGTGGTGCCGTTCAGATCAACTTGGATCATGTTGCGACGAGCAGCTTCCATTGCCTTCTGGATCGCGGCAGGCACTTCACGTGACTTGCCACGGCCGAAGCCAACACGCCCTTTACCATCACCTACCACGGTCAACGCGGTGAAAGTGAAGATACGGCCGCCTTTAACGGTTTTGGCTACGCGGTTAACTTGAACCAGCTTCTCAATGTAGCCTTCGTCGCGCTTTTGGTCGTTATTTGACATAACTTAGAACTCCAGCCCAGCTTCACGAGCAGCATCAGCCAGCGCTTTCACGCGACCGTGGTACTTGAAGCCAGAGCGGTCGAAAGCCACTTGCGAGACGCCCACGGCCTTAGCACGTGTAGCGACCAGCTGGCCAACCTTTGTGGCCGCGTCGATGTTGCCGGTGGCACCATCACGCAGTTCTTTATCCAAAGTCGAGGCGCTGGCCAGGACTTTGTTGCCGTCGGCCGAGATGACCTGGGCGTAGATGTGCTGCGACGAGCGGTACACGCAGAGACGCACGACTTCGAGTTCGTGCATTTTCAGGCGTGCTTTGCGAGCGCGACGCAGTCGAGTAACTTTTTTGTCGGTCATTTGCTATGCCCTACTTCTTCTTGGCTTCTTTACGACGGACGACTTCGTCCGCGTAGCGCACACCTTTGCCTTTGTACGGCTCTGGTGGACGGAAGTCGCGGATCTCAGCGGCCACCTGACCTACCAGCTGCTTATCAATACCCTTGATCAGGATATCGGTTTGGCTAGGGGTCTCAGCGGTGATGCCTTCCGGCAGTTCGTAATCCACTGGGTGCGAGAAGCCAAGGGCCAGGTTCAAAACCGTGCCTTTTGCTTGCGCTTTGTAACCAACACCGACCAGCTGGAGCTTACGCTCGAAGCCTTGGCTTACGCCTTGGACCATGTTGTTTACCAACGCACGCGTGGTACCGGCCATTGCGCGAGTTTGTTGATCGCCATTGCGAGCAGCGAAACGCAGCTCACCAGCTTCTTCAACGATCTCAACGGACGAATGGATGTTCAGTTCAAGAGTGCCCTTGGCACCCTTCACCGAAAGCTGTTGGCCTGCGAATTTTACTTCGACACCGGCTGGCAGCTTAACGGGGTTCTTAGCGACGCGAGACATGCTTATCCCCCCTTAGAACACAGTGCAAAGAACTTCGCCGCCGACACCGGCAGCGCGCGCAGCACGATCCGTCATCACACCTTTGTTGGTGGAGACGATAGACACGCCCAGACCGCCACGAACTTTCGGCAGATCTTCAGCGGACTTGTACTGACGCAGGCCTGGACGGCTAACGCGCTTCACTTCTTCAATGACCGAACGGCCTTCGAAGTACTTCAGCTCGATGGACAGCAGTGGCTTGGTTTCGCTGCTGATCTGATAACCCGCAATGTAGCCTTCGTCTTTCAGGACTTTGGCAACAGCTACCTTCAACTTGGAAGATGGCATGCTTACGACGGACTTTTCAGCCATCTGGGCATTACGGATACGAGTTAGCATGTCCGCTAACGGGTCCTGCATACTCATGGGCTAGACGCTCCTAATACAAAAAAATTAGCCTTGCGGCTACATATGTCGCCGAGAATCTCCGGCCATAAAAAACACGGGCTCAGGCGAGCCGCGTATTTTAGACATACTCCGGAAATGAAACAAGCCCCAAAAGGGGCTTGATCCAGATTCAAGGTCACCGGCGGTCAGTATCTTGCGATTCTGCCCACCTGGACGTTGAAAGTACTTACCAGCTGGCTTTAACCAGACCTGGTACGTCACCACGCATTGCCGCTTCACGCAGTTTGTTACGGCCGAGGCCGAACTTGCGGTAAACGCCGTGCGGACGACCGGTCAGGCGGCAGCGGTTACGCATGCGCGAAGCGCTTGCGTCACGTGGCTGCTTCTGCAGAGCAACTGTAGCTTCCCAGCGTGCTTCTGGACTTGCGTTCAGATCAACGATGATTGCTTTCAGTGCTGCACGCTTCTTGGCGTACTTGGCAACCGTGAGCTGACGCTTCAGCTCGCGGTTTTTCATGCTCATCTTGGCCATGGTCCTACTCCAATCAGTTGCGGAACGGGAATTTGAAAGCACGCAACAGGGCGCGACCTTCATCATCGTTCTTGGCAGTGGTGGTCAGGGTGATGTCCAGACCGCGGAGAGCATCGATCTTGTCGTAGTCGATTTCCGGGAAGATGATCTGCTCTTTCACGCCCATGCTGTAGTTACCACGACCATCGAAGGACTTGGCATTCAGGCCGCGGAAGTCGCGAACCCGAGGCAGGGAGATCGACAGCAGACGATCCAGGAATTCATACATACGCTCACGGCGCAGAGTCACTTTGACGCCGATCGGCCAACCTTCACGGACTTTAAAGCCAGCGATGGATTTCCGAGCGTAAGTCACAACGACTTTTTGACCGGTGATCTTTTCCAGGTCAGCAACAGCGTGCTCGATGACTTTTTTGTCACCGACCGCTTCGCCCAGACCCATGTTCAGGGTGATTTTGGTAACGCGTGGAACTTCCATCACGTTCGAAAGCTTAAGTTCTTCCTTAAGTTTCGGTGCGATTTCTTTCCAGTAAATCTCTTTTAGTCGTGCCATGGTCTTCTACCTAGCAGTGTTCAAGCATCAACCGCTTTTTGGGTCGACTTGAAGACACGAATTTTCTTGCCGTCTTCTACTTTGAAACCAACGCGGTCAGCCTTGTTGGTTTCGCCGTTGAAAATGGCGACGTTAGAAGCGTCCAGTGGAGCTTCTTTTTCGACGATACCGCCTTGTACGCCCGACATCGGGTTAGGCTTGGTATGACGCTTAACCAGGTTCAGACCGCCGATAACCAGACGGTTATTAGCGAGAACCTTAAGCACCTTACCGCGCTTACCTTTGTCTTTGCCGGCGATCACGATGATCTCGTCGTCACGACGAATCTTTTGCATGTCGGATCTCCTTACAGCACTTCTGGGGCGAGCGAGACGATCTTCATGAACTTCTCAGTACGAAGTTCACGGGTCACTGGCCCAAAGATACGGGTGCCGATCGGCTCTTGCTTGTTGTTCAGAAGAACAGCAGCGTTGCCATCAAAGCGGATAATGGAGCCATCAGCACGGCGTACGCCGTGACGAGTGCGGACTACAACAGCAGTCATCACTTGGCCTTTTTTCACTTTACCGCGAGGAATTGCTTCCTTCACGGTAACTTTGATGATGTCACCGATACCAGCGTAACGACGATGGGAGCCACCCAGCACCTTGATGCACATAACACGGCGAGCGCCGCTGTTATCGGCCACATCGAGCATGGATTGAGTCTGAATCATATAATTTCTCCGACCCCTAGTCCTTAGACTTCCACAGCGCGTTCGAGAACATCAACCAGTGCCCAAGACTTGGTCTTGGCCAGCGGACGAGTTTCACGAATAGTGACTTTGTCGCCGATGTGGCACTGGTTGGTTTCGTCGTGCGCGTGCAGCTTAGTCGAACGCTTAACATATTTACCGTAGATCGGGTGCTTAACGCGACGCTCGATCAGTACGGTGATGGTTTTGTCCATCTTGTCGCTGACAACACGGCCAGTCAGCGTACGGACAGTCTTTTCGGCTTCAGCCATGATCACTTACCTGCCTGCTGGTTGAGCACAGTCTTCACGCGAGCGATGTCACGCTTAACTTGCGAGAGCAGATGAGACTGCCCCAACTGGCCAGTTGCTTTCTGCATACGCAGATTGAACTGGTCGCGCAGCAGGCCGAGCAGTTGCTCGTTCAGCTGCTGTGCGGATTTTTCACGAAGTTCATTCGCTTTCATCACATCACCGTCCGTTTAACAAAGGCGGTGGCGAGCGGCAGCTTTGCAGCAGCCAGGGCAAAAGCCTCACGCGCCAGCTCTTCAGTTACACCCTCGATTTCATACAGGACTTTGCCTGGCTGAATCTGGGCTACCCAGTATTCCACGTTACCCTTACCTTTACCCATCCGAACCTCGAGAGGCTTTTTGGAGATCGGCTTGTCCGGGAATACACGGATCCAGATCTTGCCGCCACGTTTTACGTGACGGGTCAGTGCACGACGCGCTGACTCGATCTGACGAGCGGTGAGACGACCACGAGCTACAGACTTCAGCGCGAACTCGCCGAAGCTGACTTTGCTACCGCGCTGAGCCAGACCACGGTTGTGGCCTGTCATCTGCTTGCGGAACTTCGTACGCTTAGGTTGCAACATTTGGCGTACCCCTTACTTAGCAGCTTTTTTACGAGGCGCTGGTGCTTGTGGTTTCAGTTCTTCTTGGCGACCACCAATTACTTCGCCCTTGAAGATCCAAACCTTTACACCGATCACACCGTAAGTGGTGTGAGCTTCGTAGTTGGCATAGTCGATGTCGGCACGCAGGGTGTGCAGTGGCACACGACCTTCGCGATACCATTCAGTACGTGCGATTTCAGCACCGCCGAGACGACCGCTCACTTGGATTTTGATGCCTTTGGCACCAATGCGCATGGCGTTCTGTACAGCGCGCTTCATAGCGCGACGGAACATTACACGACGCTCCAGCTGCTGAGCTACGCTCTGCGCAACCAGCATACCGTCGAGCTCCGGCTTACGGATCTCTTCGATATTGATGTGCACAGGCACACCCATTTGCTTGGTCAGGTCCTGACGCAGTTTCTCAACATCTTCACCTTTCTTCCCGATAACGATACCTGGACGAGCGGTGTGGATGGTGATACGTGCAGTTTGTGCCGGACGATGGATATCGATACGGCTTACGGACGCGCTTTTTAGTTTGTCTTGGAGATACTCACGCACCTTCAGATCAGCGAACAAATAGTCCGCATAAGTCCGACCGTCTGCGTACCAGACGGAGGTGTGCTCCTTGACGATTCCCAGGCGAATGCCAATGGGATGTACTTTCTGACCCATCTCTTCGACTCCGTTACTTGTCAGCAACCTTGACAGTGATATGGCAAGACCGCTTGACGATGCGATCAGCACGGCCTTTGGCACGTGGCATGATGCGCTTCAGCGAACGCCCTTCGTTGACGAAAACGGTGCTGACCTTCAGGTCATCAACGTCTGCGCCTTCGTTATGCTCGGCGTTGGCTACGGCCGACTCCAGCACTTTCTTCATGATCTCGGCGGCTTTCTTACTGCTGAAAGCCAACAGGTTGAGCGCTTCGCCCACCTTCTTCCCGCGGATCTGGTCGGCGACCAAGCGGGCTTTCTGGGCGGAGATTCGAGCGCCCGACAACTTAGCGGCTACTTCCATTTCCTAACCCCTTAACGCTTGGCTTTCTTGTCTGCCACGTGCCCACGATAAGTGCGGGTACCGGCAAACTCGCCCAGTTTGTGGCCGACCATGTCTTCGTTAACGAGAACTGGGACGTGTTGGCGACCGTTGTGTACTGCGATGGTCAGACCGACCATTTGTGGCAGGATCATCGAACGACGCGACCAGGTCTTAACTGGTTTGCGATCGTTCTTTTCCGCCGCCACTTCGATCTTCTTCAGTAGGTGAAGATCAATAAAAGGACCTTTTTTCAGAGAACGTGGCACTGTCGTATCCCTCTATTTACTTGCGACGACGGACGATCATTTTGTCGGTACGCTTATTACCACGAGTCTTCGCGCCCTTAGTCGGGAAGCCCCATGGCGATACCGGATGACGACCACCAGAGGTACGACCTTCACCACCACCGTGTGGGTGGTCAACCGGGTTCATGGCAACACCACGAACGGTTGGGCGAACGCCACGCCAGCGTTTGGCACCAGCTTTACCCAGCGAACGCAGGCTGTGCTCGGAGTTCGAGACTTCGCCCAAGGTCGCGCGGCATTCAGCCAGCACTTTACGCATCTCACCAGAACGCAGACGCAGGGTCACGTAGACACCTTCACGAGCGATCAGCTGAGCCGAAGCACCAGCGGAACGAGCGATTTGCGCGCCTTTACCTGGCTTCAATTCGATGCCGTGTACGGTGCTACCAACTGGAATGTTACGCAGTTGCAGAGCGTTGCCCGGCTTGATCGGTGCCAAAGCACCTGCGATCAGCTGGTCACCAGCACTCACGCCTTTAGGGGCGATGATGTAGCGACGCTCGCCATCTGCGTACAGCAGCAGAGCGATGTGAGCAGTACGGTTTGGATCGTATTCGATACGCTCGACAGTGGCAGAGATGCCATCTTTGTCGTTGCGACGGAAATCGACCAGACGATAATGCTGCTTATGGCCACCACCGATGTGACGAGTGGTAATACGACCATTGTTGTTACGACCACCAGTCTTCGATTTTTTCTCGAGCAGCGGTGCGTGAGGAGCGCCTTTATGCAGCTCCTGGTTGACCACCTTGACCACAAAACGGCGGCCAGGGGAAGTCGGTTTGCATTTAACGATTGCCATGATGCACCCCTTCCTTACTCAGCACTGCTGCTGAAATCGAGATCTTGGCCTGGCTGAAGGGAGATAACTGCCTTCTTCCAGTCATTACGCTTGCCCAGACCGCGAGCAGTGCGCTTGCTCTTACCCAGAACATTCAGGGTAGTAACACGCTCTACTTTCACGCTGAACAGGCTTTCGACGGCCTTCTTGATTTCCAGCTTGGTTGCGTCAGTTGCAACCTTGAAAACGAACTGGCCTTTCTTGTCAGCCAGAACCGTAGCCTTTTCGGAAACGTGCGGGCCAAGCAGAACTTTAAATACGCGTTCCTGGTTCATCCCAGCAGCTCCTCGAATTTCTTCACGGCCGACACGGTGATCAACACCTTGTCGTATGCGATCAGACTAACTGGATCGGAACCTTGCACGTCACGTACATCAACGTGTGGCAGGTTGCGAGCAGCCAGGTACAGGTTCTGATCAACAGCTTCCGACACGATCAAAACGTCGGTCAGGCTCATGTTGTTCAGTTTGCCCAGCAGATCTTTGGTTTTTGGACTTTCAACAGCGAAGTCTTGAACCACGACCAGACGATCAGTACGCACGAGTTCAGCAAGGATGGAGCGCAGTGCTGCGCGATACATCTTCTTGTTGAGCTTCTGAGTGTGATCCTGTGGACGAGCTGCGAAAGTGGTACCGCCGCCACGCCAGATTGGGCTACGGATAGTACCGGCACGAGCACGGCCAGTACCTTTCTGACGCCAAGGGCGCTTACCGCCACCACGTACGTCGGAACGGGTCTTTTGCTGCTTGCTACCTTGACGGCCGCCGGCCATGTAGGCCACGACTGCTTGGTGAACCAGCGTCTCGTTGAATTCGCCGCCAAATGTCAGTTCGGAAACTTCGATCGCTTGAGCGTCATTTACATTTAATTGCATGTCAGCTTCCCCTTAACCGCGAGCCTTGGCCGCTGGACGTACAACCAGGTTGCCGCCAGTAGCGCCAGGAACAGCACCCTTGACCAACAACAGATTGCGTTCAGCGTCGACGCGCACTACTTCGAGGGACTGCACGGTCACGCGCTCAGCGCCCATATGACCGGACATTTTTTTGCCCTTGAATACACGACCAGGAGTCTGGCACTGGCCAATAGAGCCCGGGACGCGGTGGGAAACGGAGTTACCGTGAGTGTTGTCTTGGCCACGGAAATTCCAACGCTTGATCGTACCCTGGAAGCCTTTACCCTTGGACTGACCGGTTACATCAACCAGTTGACCAGCGGCGAAGATTTCAGCGTTGATCAGATCGCCAGCCTGGTAGTCGCCGTCTTCGAGACGGAACTCCATAACAGTGCGACCAGCTGCAACGTTTGCTTTAGCGAAGTGACCTGCTTGAGCAGCAGTCACGCGCGAAGCACGACGCTCGCCGACAGTGACTTGCACTGCACGATAGCCATCGGTTTCTTCAGTTTTGAACTGGGTGACGCGATTCGGCTCGATCTCAATGACCGTGACCGGAATGGAGACACCTTCTTCGGTGAAAATACGGGTCATACCGCATTTACGACCGACTACACCAATAGTCATGTTGTAAACCTCATGAGTGTACGGGGCTTTCACCCGCTATGGCCGCCCATTTCAGAGCGTTACACGACTAAGACCCAAGTCTTAGCCGAGGCTGATCTGTACTTCCACACCGGCCGCCAGATCAAGCTTCATAAGTGCATCAACGGTTTTATCCGTTGGCTGGACGATGTCCAGTACGCGCTTATGAGTACGGATCTCGTACTGGTCACGCGCGTCTTTGTTGACGTGCGGGGAGACCAGAACGGTGAACCGCTCTTTACGGGTAGGCAGTGGAATTGGACCACGCACTTGAGCACCAGTACGTTTCGCGGTTTCCACGATTTCCTGGGTGGATTGGTCGATCAGGCGATGGTCAAAAGCCTTCAACCTGATACGGATTTGCTGATTTTGCATTGGATTTCAGACTCCGGCTGCTATTCCCAGCGAGCGCAATACGCCCGTTAAAAGGAGGCGCAATTCTATAGACGGCCCTGATAGGTGTCAACCCAATAAAAAAGGCCCCCGCTGAGCGGGGGCCTTTTCAAAACATCAGAGCTATCTCAGAAGAGATAATTACTCGATGATTTTAGCTACAACGCCAGCACCAACGGTACGGCCGCCTTCACGGATTGCGAAACGCAGGCCGTCTTCCATAGCGATGGTTTTGATCAGGGTGACAACCATTTTGATGTTGTCGCCTGGCATTACCATTTCTACGCCTTCCGGCAGTTCGCAGTTACCGGTTACGTCGGTAGTACGGAAGTAGAACTGTGGACGGTAGCCTTTGAAGAACGGAGTGTGACGGCCGCCTTCTTCTTTGCTCAGCACGTACACTTCAGCTTCGAACTTGGTGTGCGGCTTAACCGAACCTGGCTTAACCAGAACCTGGCCACGCTCAACGTCGTCACGCTTGGTACCACGCAGCAGAACGCCGCAGTTCTCGCCAGCACGACCTTCGTCGAGCAGTTTACGGAACATTTCAACACCGGTGCAGGTGGTGACGGTAGTGTCACGCAGACCAACGATTTCCAGTGGATCTTGAACCTTGACGATACCGCGCTCGATACGACCAGTTACAACAGTACCGCGACCGGAGATCGAGAATACGTCTTCGATTGGCATCAGGAACGGCTTGTCGATAACACGAACTGGATCTGGGATGTAGCTGTCCAGAGTCTCAACCAGCTTACGAACGGACGTGGTGCCCATTTCGTTGTCGTCTTTGCCTTCCAGAGCCATACGAGCAGAACCGATGATGATCGGAGTGTCGTCGCCTGGGAAGTCGTAAGTGCTCAGCAGATCGCGCACTTCCATCTCAACCAGTTCCAGCAGCTCAGCGTCGTCTACCAGGTCGGCCTTGTTCAGGTAAACCACGATGTACGGAACGCCTACCTGACGGGACAGCAGGATGTGCTCACGGGTTTGTGGCATCGGACCATCAGCGGCCGAGCAAACCAGGATCGCGCCGTCCATCTGGGCAGCACCGGTGATCATGTTCTTCACATAGTCAGCGTGACCTGGGCAGTCAACGTGAGCGTAGTGACGGATCAGCGAGTTGTATTCAACGTGCGCGGTGTTGATGGTGATACCACGAGCTTTTTCTTCTGGCGCGCTGTCGATTTTATCGAAATCAACGATTGCGGAACCGAATACTTCGGAGCAAACGCGAGTCAGAGCAGCAGTCAGAGTGGTTTTACCGTGGTCAACGTGACCGATGGTGCCAACGTTGACGTGCGGTAGGGAACGATCAAATTTTTCTTTAGCCACGACAATTAACTCCTTGCCTAAAGGACTGAATCAGCCTTGTTTTTTGGATACAGTTTCAGCGATGTGCGCCGGAGCTGTGTTGTATTTTTTGAATTCCATAGAGTAGCTTGCGCGACCCTGGGACATGGAGCGAACGTCGGTCGCATAACCGAACATCTCACCCAACGGAACCTCGGCGCGAATCACTTTGCCGGAAACCGTGTCTTCCATACCCAAGATCATGCCGCGACGACGGTTAAGGTCGCCCATGACATCACCCATATAGTCTTCAGGTGTAACAACTTCTACCGCCATGATTGGCTCAAGCAACTCACCACCGCCCTTCTGAGCCAGTTGCTTGGTTGCCATGGAAGCAGCCACCTTAAACGCCATCTCGTTGGAGTCGACGTCGTGGTAAGAACCGTCAAAAACGGTTGCTTTCAGGCCGATCAGCGGATAGCCGGCAACAACACCGTTCTTCATCTGCTCTTCGATACCCTTCTGGATAGCAGGGATGTATTCCTTAGGAACAACACCACCCACTACTTCGTTCACGAATTGCAGACCTTCCTGACCTTCGTCAGCAGGAGCAAAACGGATCCAGCAGTGACCGAACTGACCACGACCGCCGGACTGACGAACGAACTTGCCTTCGATTTCACAGTTCTTCGTGATGCGCTCACGATAGGAAACCTGAGGCTTACCGATGTTGGCTTCGACGTTGAACTCACGGCGCATCCGGTCAACCAGGATGTCCAGGTGCAGCTCGCCCATGCCGGAGATGATCGTTTGACCAGTCTCTTCATCAGTCTTGACGCGGAAAGATGGATCTTCCTGAGCAAGTTTGCCCAAAGCGATACCCATTTTTTCCTGGTCATCCTTGGTCTTAGGCTCTACGGCAACCGAAATAACCGGCTCCGGGAAGTCCATGCGAACCAGGATGATTGGCTTGGCAGCGTCGCACAAAGTCTCACCAGTGGTGACGTCCTTCATGCCGATCAGGGCCGCGATGTCACCAGCGCGTACTTCCTTGATCTCTTCACGGGCGTTTGCGTGCATTTGCACCATACGACCCACGCGCTCTTTCTTGCCTTTAACCGAGTTGATCACGCCGTCGCCGGATGCCAACACGCCCGAGTAAACACGGACGAAGGTCAAAGTACCCACGAATGGGTCGGTAGCGATCTTGAACGCCAGGGCCGAGAACGGCTCGCTGTCGTCTGCATGACGCTCCATTTCTTCTTCCTCGTTATCAGGGTTGGTACCCTTGATAGCAGGAATATCGGTTGGAGCAGGCAGGTAGTCGATCACAGCATCGAGAACCAGGGGAACGCCCTTGTTCTTGAACGAGGAACCGCAAACAGCCAAGACGATCTCACCAGCGATAGTACGCTGACGCAGAGCGGCCTTGATTTCCACGTTGGTGAGTTCTTCACCCTCGAGGTACTTGTTCATCAGCTCTTCGCTGGCTTCGGCCGCAGCCTCAACCATGTTGTTGCGCCACTCGTCAGCCAGTTCCTGCAGTTCTGCAGGGATAGGCTTACGAACAGGAACCATACCTTTGTCGGAGTCATTCCAGTAAACAGCTTCCATGTTGATCAGATCGATCTGACCCTGGAAGTTGTCTTCGGAGCCGATTGCCAATTGAATTGGCACCGGAGTGTGACCCAGGCGCTGTTTGATCTGACCGATCACGCGCAGGAAGTTGGCACCAGCACGGTCCATCTTGTTTACGTAAACAAGACGTGGAACGCCGTACTTGTTGGCTTGACGCCATACGGTTTCCGACTGAGGCTCAACACCCGAGGTACCGCAGAACACAACGACAGCGCCGTCGAGTACGCGCAGGGAACGCTCAACTTCAATGGTGAAGTCTACGTGGCCTGGTGTATCGATTACGTTGAAGCGATGCTCGTCTTTGTACTGCTTCTCGGAACCCTTCCAGAAGGCGGTAATAGCAGCAGAAGTAATGGTAATACCACGCTCCTGCTCCTGAACCATCCAGTCTGTGGTCGCGGCGCCGTCATGCACCTCGCCCATTTTGTGACTTTTGCCGGTGTAAAACAGTACGCGCTCGGTGGTGGTGGTTTTACCAGCATCCACGTGAGCAACGATACCGATGTTACGGTAGCGGCTAATCGGAGTAGTACGAGCCATAAAGCCCTCGCAAAATTAGTGAAGCTAAGATTAGAAGCGGTAGTGCGAGAAAGCTTTGTTAGCTTCAGCCATACGGTGCACGTCTTCACGCTTCTTAACAGCAGCACCTTTACCTTCAGCGGCGTCCAACAGCTCGCCGGCCAAACGCAGAGCCATAGACTTCTCGCCGCGCTTACGGGCGAAGTCTACCAACCAGCGCATTGCCAGAGCGTTACGACGGGACGGACGAACTTCGACCGGAACCTGGTAAGTAGCACCGCCTACACGGCGCGACTTCACTTCGACCAGCGGAGCGATGGCGTCGAGAGCTTTCTCGAAGATTTCCAGGGGGTCGCTGTTCTTGCGTTCTTTAACCTTTTCCAGCGCGCCATAAACGATACGCTCGGCAACGGCTTTCTTGCCGCTTTCCATCACGTGGTTCATGAACTTGGCCAGAATTTGGCTTCCGTATTTTGGATCGTCAAGCACTTCGCGCTTGGCTGCTACGCGTCTTCTTGGCATGGATAAGCCCTCAAACGGTCTTCAGGTTCGCTCGGAATCGGTGCCCTTTCGGGACGCCTCCGACCTTACTCTTATCGACTCAGAAAATAAGATGATTCAGTTTTACAAAAAGCCGCTACTACTTAGGCTTCTTGGTACCGTACTTCGAACGACCCTGGTTACGACCTTTAACGCCGGAAGTATCCAAGGAGCCGCGTACGGTGTGGTAACGAACACCTGGCAAGTCTTTTACACGACCGCCGCGGATCAGTACCACGCTGTGCTCTTGCAGGTTGTGGCCTTCACCGCCGATGTACGAGGAAACCTCGAAACCGTTGGTCAGACGCACACGGCATACTTTACGCAGTGCCGAGTTAGGTTTTTTCGGCGTGGTGGTATACACACGAGTGCATACGCCACGACGTTGCGGGCAGTTCTGCAGCGCAGGTACGTCGGATTTCTCGACGATACGCTTACGCGGCTGACGTACCAGCTGGTTGATAGTTGCCATCTACTAGCTCCACTGTTGTCTTGCGACGCTATTGTCTTGCAAGAAAAGCAAAATGGCAGGAACGAATTCCCGCCAAATTTAGGGGTACAAGAGTCTAAAGAGGATCTTGCCCCCAGTCAAGGCAAGGCCCCGACCTCCCCTCTCATCGAACCGGGACAAAAATGCCTCGATCCGACGAATGGGGGCTGCCAGGGCCCAGACTTATTTATCGCAGAACTCAGTTACCGCTTGAGTTCAGCGCTTCGGTCAGTGCAGCTTCCACTTCACTGGCGCTTACGCGCAGCGGCTTGTCAGCATCACGGCGGCGCTTGCGCTCGCTGTGGTAAGCCAAACCGGTACCTGCCGGGATCAAACGACCCACGACTACGTTTTCTTTCAGGCCGCGCAGGTAATCGCGCTTGCCGGTTACCGCTGCTTCGGTCAGTACGCGAGTGGTCTCCTGGAAGGAGGCCGCCGAGATGAACGACTCAGTGGACAACGACGCCTTGGTGATACCCAGCAACACACGAGTGAACTTGGAGACAAATTTGTCTTCCGCGCCCAGACGTTCGTTTTCTACCAGTACGTGAGTCAGTTCCATCTGGTCGCCCTTGATGAAACTGGAATCGCCGGATTCAGCGATTTCAACTTTACGCAGCATCTGACGCAGGATGGTCTCGATGTGCTTATCGTTGATCTTCACGCCTTGCAGACGGTAAACGTCCTGGATCTCGTTAACGATGTACTTGGCCAGCGCACTCACACCCAGCAGACGCAGGATGTCGTGTGGATCGCTCGGGCCGTCGGAGATAACTTCGCCGCGGTTTACCTGTTCGCCTTCGAAGACGTTCAGGTGACGCCACTTCGGAATCAGCTCTTCGTACGGATCAGTACCATCGTTCGGGGTAATGACCAGACGGCGCTTGCCTTTGGTCTCTTTACCGAACGCGATGGTGCCGCTGACTTCAGCCAGAATCGACGCTTCTTTCGGACGACGAGCTTCGAACAAGTCGGCAACACGCGGCAGACCACCGGTGATGTCGCGAGTCTTCGAAGTTTCTTGCGGGATACGCGCGATAACATCACCGATCGCGATCTTCGCACCATCCGCTACACCGACCAGGGCGTTGGCTGGCAGGAAGTACTGAGCGATTACGTCAGTGCCTGGCAGCAACAAGTCCTTGCCGTTGTCGTCAACCATCTTAACGGCAGGACGGATGTCTTTACCGGCAGCTGGACGATCTTTCGCGTCGAGTACTTCAATGTTGGTCATACCGGTCAATTCGTCAGTCTGACGCTTGATCGTGATGCCTTCTTCCATGCCCACGTAGGTCACGGTACCTTTCATTTCGGTAACGATTGGGTGAGTGTGCGGATCCCACTTGG
Source organism: Pseudomonas sp. B19125 (assembly GCF_044218855.1). Lineage (NCBI taxonomy): Bacteria > Pseudomonadati > Pseudomonadota > Gammaproteobacteria > Pseudomonadales > Pseudomonadaceae > Pseudomonas > Pseudomonas sp. B19125. Next base: position 1,111,570 of record NZ_CP162589.1, on the reverse strand, counting down.
CCACGATTGCGCCAGCGTCGACCTTGTCACCTTCTTTAACCGAGATCACAGCACCGTACGGCAGCTTGTAACGCTCGCGCTCACGACCGTAGTCATCAGCGATTGCCAGCTCACCGGAACGGGACACAGCAACCAGGCAACCATCCACTCGCTCAACGTGTTTCAGGTTGTGCAGACGGACAGTACCGCCGTTCTTCACCTGAACGCTGTCAGCTGCGGAGGTCCGGCTTGCCGCACCACCGATGTGGAACGTACGCATGGTCAGCTGGGTACCCGGCTCACCGATGGACTGGGCAGCAATTACGCCAACCGCTTCACCGATGTTCACCTGGTGACCACGAGCCAAGTCACGGCCGTAGCACTTGGCGCAAATGCCGTAGCGGGTTTCGCAGCTGATCGGCGAGCGAACAATCACTTCGTCGATGCTGTTGAGTTCGATGAACTCGACCCACTTTTCATCCACCAGGGTGCCAGCAGGAACGATAACTTCCTCGGTACCTGGCTTGAATACGTCACGGGCAATTACTCGACCCAGTACGCGCTCACCCAACGGCTCTACAACGTCGCCGCCTTCGATGTGCGGAGTCATCAGCAGACCGTGTTCGGTGCCGCAGTCAACTTCAGTCACAACCAAGTCTTGCGCAACGTCTACCAGACGACGAGTCAGGTAACCGGAGTTAGCCGTTTTCAACGCGGTATCCGCAAGACCCTTACGAGCACCGTGAGTGGAGATGAAGTACTGAAGTACGCTCAAACCTTCACGGAAGTTCGCAGTAATCGGCGTTTCGATGATGGAGCCGTCCGGCTTGGCCATCAGGCCACGCATACCGGCGAGCTGACGGATCTGCGCAGCAGAACCCCGTGCGCCCGAGTCGGCCATCATGTACATCGAGTTGAACGACTCTTGATCGACTTCTACGCCATGACGGTCGATAACCTTCTCTTTCGAGAGGTTAGCCATCATCGCCTTCGACACTTCGTCGTTGGCCTTGGACCAAAGGTCGATCACTTTGTTGTACTTCTCGCCCTGGGTTACCAGGCCGGAGGCGTACTGGCTTTCGATTTCTTTCACTTCATCAGTTGCAGCATTGATGATCTGGGCTTTTTCATCCGGGATAACGAAGTCGTTAACACCGATGGAAACGCCGGAAATGGTCGAATAAGCAAAGCCGGTGTACATCAGCTGGTCAGCGAAGATCACGGTCTCTTTCAAACCAACCACGCGGTAGCACTGGTTGATCAGCTTGGAGATCGCCTTTTTCTTCATCGGCAAGTTGACGACGTCGTACGACAGGCCTTTTGGCACAACTTGATACAGCAAGGCACGGCCGACAGTGGTGTCGACAATACGGGTGCCGCTCACGCTGCCGCCATCACGGTCGTTGACGGTTTCGTTGATCCGCACTTTGACCTTGGCGTGCAGTGCGGCTTCGCCGGCACGGAACACACGGTCAACTTCTTGCAGGTCAGCGAACACACGACCTTCACCTTTGGCGTTGATCGCTTCACGAGTCATGTAGTACAGACCCAATACAACGTCCTGCGACGGAACGATGATTGGCTCACCGTTGGCTGGCGACAGAATGTTGTTGGTCGACATCATCAACGCGCGCGCTTCCAACTGGGCTTCCAGTGTCAGCGGTACGTGCACGGCCATTTGGTCGCCGTCGAAGTCGGCGTTGTACGCAGCACAGACCAGAGGGTGCAGCTGGATAGCCTTACCTTCGATCAGTACTGGTTCAAACGCCTGGATACCCAGACGGTGAAGGGTCGGTGCACGGTTGAGGAGAACCGGGTGTTCGCGAATCACTTCAGCGAGAACGTCCCAAACCTCTGGCAGTTCGCGCTCGACCATTTTCTTGGCCGCTTTGATGGTGGTCGCGAGACCGCGCATTTCCAGCTTGCCGAAGATGAATGGCTTGAACAGCTCAAGTGCCATCTTCTTGGGCAGACCGCACTGGTGCAGACGCAGGGTCGGGCCTACGGTAATTACCGAACGACCGGAGTAGTCAACACGCTTACCGAGCAAGTTCTGACGGAAACGACCTTGCTTACCCTTGATCATGTCAGCCAAGGATTTCAGAGGACGCTTGTTCGAACCGGTGATAGCGCGGCCACGACGGCCGTTGTCGAGCAAGGCATCGACAGCTTCTTGCAACATACGCTTTTCGTTGCGCACGATGATGTCCGGAGCGGACAGATCGAGCAGGCGCTTCAAGCGGTTGTTACGGTTGATCACGCGGCGGTACAGGTCGTTGAGGTCGGACGTCGCGAAACGACCACCGTCCAACGGTACCAGCGGACGCAGGTCTGGCGGCAGAACCGGCAGAACGGTCAGCACCATCCACTCTGGCAAGTTGCCGGAACCCTGGAAGGCTTCCATCAACTTCAGACGCTTGGACAGTTTCTTGATCTTGGTTTCGGAGTTGGTTTGCGGAATTTCTTCGCGCAGACGGCCAATCTCGTGCTCCAGGTCGATAGCGTGCAGCAGCTCGCGGACAGCCTCGGCACCCATACGGGCATCAAAGTCGTCGCCGAATTCTTCCAGCGCTTCGAAGTACTGCTCGTCGTTCAGCAGCTGACCTTTTTCAAGGGTGGTCATGCCTGGATCGATAACGACATAGCTCTCGAAGTAGAGAACGCGTTCGATATCACGCAGGGTCATGTCCATCAGCAAGCCGATACGGGACGGCAGCGATTTCAGGAACCAGATGTGGGCAACCGGCGAAGCCAGTTCGATGTGCGCCATGCGCTCACGACGAACCTTGGCCAGTGCAACTTCAACGCCGCACTTCTCGCAGATCACACCACGGTGCTTCAAGCGCTTGTACTTACCGCACAGGCACTCGTAATCCTTTACCGGGCCAAAGATCTTGGCGCAGAACAGGCCGTCACGCTCAGGTTTGAACGTACGGTAGTTGATGGTTTCCGGCTTTTTAACTTCACCGAACGACCACGAACGGATCATCTCAGGCGATGCCAACCCAATACGGATGGCGTCGAACTCTTCGACTTGACCCTGGTTTTTCAGCAAATTCAGTAGGTCTTTCAAGGCCTTTCCTCCTGGCGGAGCAGAGAGCGGGCTAAACAACCCCGCTCTCGATTCGCGTCACGTGTTATTCGGTTTCCAGATCGATATCGATGCCGAGGGAACGAATTTCTTTGATCAACACGTTGAAGGACTCGGGCATGCCCGGCTCCATACGGTGATCGCCGTCCACGATGTTTTTGTACATCTTGGTCCGACCGTTCACATCGTCCGACTTCACTGTGAGCATTTCTTGCAGAGTGTATGCAGCACCGTATGCTTCCAGTGCCCAGACCTCCATCTCCCCGAAACGCTGACCACCGAACTGAGCCTTACCACCCAGCGGCTGCTGGGTAACCAGGCTGTACGAACCGGTAGAACGAGCGTGCATCTTGTCGTCTACCAAGTGGTTCAGCTTCAGCATGTACATGTAGCCAACAGTAACCGGGCGCTCAAACTTGTTGCCGGTACGGCCGTCGAACAGCTGCATCTGGCCGCTTTCCGGCAGGTCTGCCAGTTTCAGCATGGCCTTGATTTCGCTTTCCTTGGCACCGTCGAACACCGGGGTAGCCATTGGAACGCCGCCGCGCAGGTTCTTCGCCAGGTCCAGGATTTCCTGGTCGGAGAAGGTGTCCAGCTCTTCGTTGCGACCGCCGATCTCGTTGTAGATCTCGTGCAGGAACTTACGCAGGTCAGCAACCTTGCGCTGCTCTTCGATCATACGGTTGATCTTCTCGCCCAGACCTTTGGCCGCGAGGCCCAGGTGGGTTTCGAGGATCTGACCAACGTTCATACGCGAAGGTACGCCCAACGGGTTGAGGACGACGTCGACCGGGGTGCCATTGGCATCGTGCGGCATGTCTTCAACCGGCATGATCACGGAGACCACACCTTTGTTACCGTGACGACCGGCCATCTTGTCGCCCGGCTGGATGCGGCGACGGATTGCCAGGTAAACCTTGACGATTTTCAGCACGCCTGGAGCCAGGTCATCGCCCTGCTGCAGTTTGCGCTTCTTGTCTTCGAACTTGTCGTCCAGCAGACGGCGGCGATCAACGATGTAGGCCTGGGCCTTCTCGAGCTGCTCGTTCAGAGCATCTTCAGCCATGCGCAGTTTGAACCACTGGCCGTGCTCAAGACCGTCGAGTACTTCGTCGGTGATGTCCTGACCTTTCTTCAGACCTGCGCCGCCTTCAGCCTTGTGGCCTACCAGAGCGGAACGCAGACGTTCGAAGGTCGCGCCTTCAACGATACGGAACTCTTCGTTCAGGTCCTTGCGGATCTCGTCGAGTTGAGTCTTCTCGATGGACAGTGCACGAGCATCACGCTCAACGCCGTCACGGGTGAAGACCTGTACGTCGATGACAGTACCCTTGGTACCGGTAGGTACACGCAGGGAGGTGTCTTTAACGTCGCTGGCTTTTTCACCGAAGATGGCACGCAGCAGCTTCTCTTCCGGAGTCAGTTGGGTCTCGCCTTTCGGAGTGACCTTACCTACCAGGATGTCGCCTGCGCCAACTTCAGCACCTACGTAAACGATACCGGCTTCGTCCAGCTTGTTCAGTGCAGCTTCACCCACGTTCGGGATGTCTGCAGTGATTTCCTCTGGCCCAAGCTTGGTATCACGTGCCACACAGGTCAGTTCCTGAATGTGGATCGTGGTGAAACGGTCTTCTTGAACAACACGCTCGGACAGGCAGATGGAGTCTTCGAAGTTGAAGCCGTTCCATGCCATGAACGCGATGCGCATGTTCTGACCCAGAGCCAGTTCACCCATGTCGGTGGACGGGCCGTCGGCCATGATGTCGCTACGCTGAACGCGGTCACCCTTGCTCACCAGCGGACGCTGGTTGATGCAGGTGTTCTGGTTCGAGCGGGTGTATTTGGTCAGGTTGTAGATGTCGACACCGGCTTCGCCAGTTTCAACTTCATCATCGGCAACACGAACCACGATACGGCTGGCATCAACTGAGTCGATCACGCCGCCACGACGGGCTACGACGCAAACGCCGGAGTCACGGGCTACGTTACGCTCCATGCCGGTACCTACCAGCGGCTTGTCAGCGCGCAGGGTTGGTACAGCTTGACGCTGCATGTTGGAACCCATCAACGCACGGTTGGCGTCATCGTGTTCCAGGAACGGGATCAGCGACGCTGCAACCGAAACTACCTGCTTCGGCGAAACGTCCATCAAGGTGACGTCTTCCGGCGCCTTGACGGTGAACTCGTTCAAGTGACGAACAGCTACCAGCTCGTCGATCAGGACTTTCTTGTCGTTCATCGTGGCCGAAGCCTGAGCGATCACGTGATCAGCTTCTTCGATGGCGGACAGGAATACGATCTCGTCGGTGACCAGAGCGTCTTTCACCACGCGGTACGGGCTCTCGAGGAAGCCGTACTGGTTGGTGCGCGCATAAGCGGCCAGGGAGTTGATCAGACCGATGTTCGGACCTTCCGGCGTTTCGATCGGGCAAACACGACCGTAGTGCGTCGGGTGTACGTCACGAACTTCAAAGCCAGCACGCTCACGGGTCAGACCGCCCGGGCCCAGTGCAGAAACACGGCGCTTGTGGGTGATCTCGGAGAGCGGGTTGTTCTGGTCCATGAACTGGGAAAGCTGGCTGGAACCGAAGAACTCTTTCACTGCCGCAGCCACTGGCTTGGCGTTGATCAGGTCTTGCGGCATCAGGCCTTCGCTTTCAGCCATCGACAGACGCTCTTTGACCGCACGCTCAACACGCACAAGGCCAACGCGGAACTGGTTTTCGGCCATTTCGCCTACGCAGCGAACACGACGGTTACCCAGGTGGTCGATGTCATCGACGATGCCTTTACCGTTACGGATGTCGACCAGAGTCTTCAGTACCGCGACGATATCTTCCTTGCACAGCACGCCCGAACCTTCGATCTCGGTACGACCGATACGACGGTTGAACTTCATCCGGCCGACCGCAGACAGGTCATAACGCTCAGGGCTGAAGAACAGGTTGTTGAACAGGGTCTCGGCAGCGTCTTTGGTCGGTGGCTCACCAGGACGCATCATGCGATAGATCTCGACCAGCGCTTCCAATTGGTTGCTGGTGGAGTCGATCTTCAGTGTGTCGGAGATGAACGGACCGCAGTCGATGTCGTTGGTGTACAGGGTCTCGATGCGAACAACCTGGGCCTTGGCGATTTTTGCCAGGATTTCGGTGTTCAGCTCGGTGTTGCACTCAGCCAGGATTTCGCCTGTAGCCGGGTGAACGATAACCTTGGCGGTGGTGCGACCCAGGACGTAGTCCAGAGGCACTTCCAGCGACTTGATGCCGGCTTTTTCGATCTGGTTGATGTGGCGCGCAGTAATACGACGACCCGCTTCAACGATCACTTTGCCGTTTTCGTCCTGAATGTCCAGAACGGCAATTTCACCACGCAGACGCGAAGCAATCAGCTCCAGGCTGAGGGTTTCATCCTTCAGGCTGAATACGTTGGTGGTATAGAAAGCGTCCAGCACCTGCTCAGTGGTGTAACCGAGCGCGCGCAGCAGTACCGAGGCCGGCAGCTTGCGACGACGGTCGATACGCACGAACACGCAGTCTTTCGGGTCGAACTCGAAGTCCAACCACGAACCGCGGTACGGAATGATCCGCGCGGAGTACAGGAGTTTACCGGAGCTGTGCGTCTTGCCGCGGTCGTGGTCGAAGAACACGCCCGGGGAACGGTGCAGCTGGGAAACAATAACACGCTCGGTACCGTTGATTACGAAGGTACCGTTTTCAGTCATCAGTGGGATTTCGCCCATGTAGACTTCTTGCTCTTTGATGTCCTTGATCGCTTTGTTCGACGATTCTTTGTCGAAAATGATCAGGCGGACTTTTACCCGCAAAGGTACGGCGTACGTAACACCGCGCAACACGCATTCTTTGACATCAAATGCCGGTTCGCCCAGGCGATAACCCACGTACTCCAGCGCAGCATTGCCGGAGTAGCTGATGATCGGGAAAACGGATTTGAAGGCCGCATGCAGGCCCACGTCGCGGAACTGATCTTTGGTCGCTCCCGCCTGCAAGAATTCACGATACGAATCCAGCTGGATAGCCAGAAGGTACGGGACATCCATGACGTCCGGCAACTTGCTAAAGTCCTTGCGGATACGTTTTTTCTCAGTATATGAGTAAGCCATCAGCGTTCCCCAGCTTGGTCACCTGCTTGTTTGGCCCCTCCGACGGGAGCAGCCAGAAAATCTTGCAAACCCCATGGTTTGCACCACCGCATCGGGTGGTTACAGCGCGTAATTGGCGGCGACCGAGTCGACAGCCAAGAACGGAAAAAGGCCGGTGGCAAGAGCCACCAGCCATCAGCCTTCAGCTTAACGCTTGGGCTGGAGACGCAAGGTCGATGCTTACTTCAGCTCGACTTTAGCGCCTGCTTCTTCCAGCACTGCTTTAGCTTTGTCAGCGGCGTCTTTCGACACTGCTTCCAGAACCTGGGCAGGAGCGCCGTCAACTACAGCCTTGGCTTCTTTCAGGCCCAGACCGGTCAGTTCACGAACTGCCTTGATCACGTTTACTTTCTTCTCGCCAGCTTCCAGCAGCATGACGTTGAATTCGGTTTGCTCTTCAGCAGCAACAGCAGCAACAGCTGGGCCAGCGGAAGCAGCGGCAGCGGAAACGCCGAATTTTTCTTCGAAAGCTTTGATCAGCTCAACAACCTGCAGAACCGACATTTCAGCTACGGCGTTGAGGATATCTTCTTGGGAGATAGACATTACTGTATTTCCTGAATTGGGGGACGGCCTACGCGGCCATCGAAATAAACAAAAATACGCGAAAGGAGGTGCTCAGCCTTAGGCTGCGGCAGCTTCTTTTTGCTCGCGAACTGCGGCCAGAGTACGAGCCAACTTGCTGGTAGCGCCTTGAATCACGCTCATCAGCTGAGAAATAGCTTCGTTACGGGTCGGCAGTGTTGCCAGTACGTCGATTTGGTTAGCTGCGAGGAACTTGCCCTCGAACGCAGCTGCCTTGATCTCGAACTTATCCTGACTCTTGGCGAATTCCTTGAACAAACGGGCAGCAGCACCCGGGTGATCTTTGGAGAACGCGATCAGAGTCGGGCCGGTGAACACGTCATTGAGAACACTGTATTCAGTGTCAGCAACAGCGCGCTTGAGCAGGGTATTACGTACAACACGTACGTATACGCCAGCTTCACGAGCCTCTTTACGGAGTCCGGTCATAGCGCCTACTGTCACACCACGGGCATCAGCCACGACAGCGGACAGAGCAGCTTTGGCAGCCTCGTTGACTTCAGCGACGATGGCCTTCTTGTCTTCGAGATTAATTGCCACGGGTTTAACTCCTGCTTGTTACCGTTTCATCTGGCCGAAGCCGGATGTCGTTTTGGTGTCTGATTCGGTAAGGAACCGGGAGCACCATCTGCGTAGGCTTGAGGTTTAAGGCTTGCGCCGCCTACGGTCTTGGATAGCCCCCGCCAGGCAGGGACCCCAATTTTTTCAATTGGCGCGATCTCTCGCACCAACGTATTTCTTATACGTCCAGCGAGCCTTGGTCGATGACCAGACCTGGGCCCATAGTGGTGCTCAGGGTAACGCGCTTGACGTAGATACCTTTCGAAGAAGCTGGCTTGATACGCTTCAGATCAGCGATCAGGGCTTCAACGTTTTCCTTCAGCTTGACGGCATCGAAGCCGACTTTGCCAACGGAGGTGTGAATGATGCCGTTTTTGTCGGTGCGATAACGAACCTGACCAGCCTTGGCGTTTTTAACCGCGGTAGCTACGTCTGGCGTTACGGTGCCGACTTTAGGGTTAGGCATCAGACCACGTGGACCGAGGATCTGACCCAACTGACCTACAACGCGCATTGCATCCGGGGAAGCAATAACTACGTCGTAGTTCAGGTCGCCGCCTTTCATTTCGGCAGCCAGGTCGTCCATGCCAACGCGATCAGCGCCGGCGGCCAGAGCAGCTTCAGCTGCCGGGCCTTGGGTGAAGACAGCAACACGTACAGTCTTGCCAGTACCGTGTGGCAGCACAGTAGCGCTACGAACGACCTGGTCGGATTTACGTGGGTCAACACCCAGGTTTACAGCAACGTCAACGGACTCGCTGAACTTGACAGTCGACAGCTCGGTCAGCAGGGCAGCGGCGTCTACAAAGTTGTAGGCCTTGCCTGCTTCGATTTTGCCGGCGATAGCCTTTTGGCGCTTGGTCAGCTTAGCCATTACACACCCTCCACGTTAAGGCCCATGCTACGAGCAGAACCGGCGATGGTACGCACGGCTGCATCCATATCAGCTGCAGTCAGATCCGCGTTTTTGGTTTTCGCGATTTCTTCCAGCTGAGCACGAGTTACGGTGCCAACCTTAACGGTGTTAGGACGAGCGGAACCGCTAGTCAGACCAGCAGCTTTCTTCAGCAAAACCGAAGCCGGGGTCGACTTGGTTTCGAAAGTGAAGCTACGGTCGCTGTATACAGTGATGATCACTGGAGTCGGCAGACCTGGCTCAAGACCCTGAGTACGGGCGTTGAAGGCCTTGCAGAATTCCATGATGTTCACGCCGTGCTGACCCAGAGCCGGGCCGACAGGTGGACTTGGGTTGGCCTGAGCGGCCTTCACTTGCAGCTTGATGTAAGCGGTAATCTTCTTGGCCATGAGGCACTCCAATTACGGGTTCAAGCGCCTCGAAAGGCTCCCCGGTTACTTGCGCGTTTATCCCAGTGACGACAAAACCCCACAGCCTAAGGCTGCGGGGTTGGGATGCTTGCTCAGCTAGACCTTCTCGACCTGGCTGAACTCCAACTCTACCGGAGTAGAGCGACCGAAAATGAGCACTGCCACTTGGATCCGGCTCTTTTCGTAGTTAACTTCTTCGACGGTGCCGTTGAAATCAGCAAACGGACCATCTGTGACACGAACAACCTCACCCGGCTCGAACAACGTCTTCGGCTTAGGCTTGTCGCTACCGTCAGCAACGCGACGCAGAATTGCTTCCGCCTCTTTGTCGGTGATCGGAGCAGGCTTATCAGCAGTACCGCCGATGAAACCCATGACACGAGGAGTGTCCTTGACCAAGTGCCAAGTACCTTCATTCATGTCCATCTGAACCAGCACGTAGCCAGGGAAGAACTTGCGTTCGCTTTTGCGCTTCTGACCATTCCGCATTTCAACCACTTCTTCAGTGGGAACCAGAATTTCGCCGAAGCCATCTTCCATGCCTGCAAGCTTTACGCGCTCTAGCAAAGAGCGCATAACATGCTTCTCGTAACCCGAGTAAGCATGCACAACGTACCAACGCTTAGCCACGGGACACCCTTAGCCAACAATCAAGGAAACAAGCCAGCCGAGCAGGGAATCAAGCCCCCACAACAGCAACGCCATAACCAGAACAACAGCCACAACAATCAATGTGGTCTGCGTGGTTTCTTGGCGAGTCGGCCAAACGACTTTACGAATTTCGGTGCGAGCTTCCTTTACCAGGACCGCGAAAGACTTGCCTTTGGCAGTCTGCAGGCCTACAAAGGCAGCTACAGCAGCAAGAGCGAGCAAAGCGAGTACGCGGTACAGGATCGGCGAAGCAGAGTAGTACTGATTGCCAACAACGCCTACGACCACCAACGCGACCACAGCGAGCCACTTGACGAGATCGAAACGAGAGCTTTGAGCTTCAGCCTTAGGAGTCATCTATGAAGATCCTGTGAAAAGAAAGCCAGACACACCACGTGAATCTGGCAGGTCAGGAGGGAATCGAACCCCCAACCTACGGTTTTGGAGACCGTCGCTCTGCCAATTGAGCTACTGACCTAAAACAAAATCAGGCCGACCATTATGCAGGCCTGAAAAAGACTTTACAACAACCAACCCCACTAGACTTGAAATCACCTGGCAACAAAGCCAAATGCAACACCAACAAGCCGAGGCAGCTGTTAAAACAAAGGCAGATATTTTCATATCTGCCTTGTTATATGGAGCTCTTGAGCGGATTTGAACCGCTGACCTCACCCTTACCAAGGGTGTGCTCTACCAACTGAGCTACAAGAGCAAAACACATTGCACAACCTGCAAACTTGGAGCGGGTAGCGGGAATCGAACCCGCATCATCAGCTTGGAAGGCTGAGGTTCTACCACTAAACTATACCCGCGGAGCTTGCAGCTCACGCTAAAAATGGTGGAGGGGGAAGGATTCGAACCTTCGAAGTCGTAGACGTCAGATTTACAGTCTGATCCCTTTGGCCGCTCGGGAACCCCTCCTAAGCGAGCCGGCATTCTACATCACGCCGGCCTTCTGTCAAGCATTTTCTCATTAAAAATATGAGGTTAGCTGCGTTGACCTTCGCTTCACGCTGTAGACCGTAAAGGTCTTCACTGCGAAGCGGGCGCCATTCTATGCAAACTATTCGACAGTTGCAACGCCTTCGCACAACATTATTTTATGTTTTAACTCATTGAATTCCTTAGCAAGGTTTTCAAACGGCAGATCCTCAGCCAACCTCCTGCTTTCAGGGGCGACACGAAGCCAATAGCCGGAGGCATCAGGCGTATTGAGGAGAAGCACTTTGACCTTTATATCCAGGCTTATGAGGCGCTGCTCTACCGACTGGGCCTGGCGCTGATCAGCGAAACCACCGATGTATAGACACGTACTTTGTGCGTCAGGCGCTTTTGCCCGGTCGCGCCGAACCATGGGGTCAGAGGATTCACTCAATAGGCGAATATCCTGCTGAGAGCCCTTATAGAGACTCAGTGGCGTTACATCTTTAGCACGCAATGGGGCTTCCTGTTGATGCCAGATGTAATAGAAGGCATTGAGAACGAGCAAAAGCAAAAACAGCCAACGCATAAATACCTCAGGACAAAGGGCACGCCATCGCCAGACCAACAAAAACCAGATCAGGAACAAAACGAGCGTGAGGCACGGCATCGGAGACCAGGTCAGCATCCCCGCCAGTCAGAAAAACCGTGAAGTCATTCCCCCAATAGCTCCGAGCCAACTCAAGCTGTGTCAAAACAAACCCTCTGAGCATCAGCGTACAACCCCGCTCAACGGCTTCCACAGTCGTCCGCCCCGGCGAGAGGCGTGCCAGGGCCTGCTCTGCCGCAATATCGTCGTAGCGGATTTTGCGCGTGTGCGTTCGCAACTGGCTGCGCATGAGGGGCATTCCCGGGCAAATGAAGCCGCCAAGGTGCTCACCATCGGCAGCAATAAAGTCTGCAGTGGCTGCGGTACCGAAATCGAGTACCAGGCAGGCACCTGATGCCAGCTTGAAACCACCGAGCATTGCCAACCAACGATCCAGCCCAAGACGCTCAAACTCTTCGTAGCCGTTACGTACACCCGCCGCCTCCCTCGCTGAGACAGCACAAGACACAACAACCCCAAATGCCCCCTGCAATGCCTCAACCAACTGCCCGGTCTCTTCGGAGGCCCGAACACTTACCAGGCGGCAGCGCGTCAATGACAACCCCGGGATTGCCTTCAGGCCCTCGATCAACTCAAGGTCCGAGCCGACAACACCCTCAGCGGACGCCCTGGCCATAGGCGAATCGAGCACACGCCACTTGATAAAGCTATTCCCACAGTCGAGCTCAAGAATCATCACGCAACCTCAGGCTTAACTCACCGCCGCTGTATATTTTCTCGACACCCTCGACACTCAGCCGCAGCGCGCCCTGGTGATCAACACCCAGCACCACACCATCAATCTGGTTAACACCCGCGATAAGAGATACGGCCTTACCCTGCCACAAATGATTTCGCTCCCACTCTTCCTGAAGCGCAGCAAAACCGAAAGCCTTATGTCGCTCCAGGTGACTTTGCAACTGCAGTCCAAGGCGTGCGACCAAGTGATTTCGGTCGACAGGGGAGCCCGTCTCCAACTGCGCCGACGTCCACTGCTGATCGACCTCTGCCGCCTTCTGCATATTTACGTTGATCCCTATACCGAGCACAACATGGCAAACATCAGCGGGATCTCCAACCAACTCCAGCAAGATACCGGCAATTTTTTTCTGCCCAACCAGGACGTCATTCGGCCATTTCAAGGCGGCGCCCTGGACACCCAACTCACGCAGGGCCTGCATGACTGCCAATCCGACGACAAGGCTAAGCCCTTCCAACTGCCTCAGCCCGCCGTCAATGCGCAATACGAGGCTGTAATACAGGTTTTGAGCAAACGGACTGACCCACTTGCGGCCCCGCCTCCCTCTTCCCGCCGTTTGCTGCTCCGCAAGCACCAGAAATGGCGCCGCGCAACCTGTGCCGACGAGGCGCAAAGCCTCGGCATTGGTGGAGTCTATGGAGTCAGAGATGTAAACAGGCCACGCCAAAGCAGGAGCGCGCTCTTGAATTTCTTCAGCACTCAAGAACACCAATGGAGATGCTAGCTGGTACCCCCTGCCGCGAATTTTATGAATGGGCAGGTTCAATTCAGACTCCAGATGCTGGAGCTGCTTCCAAACAGCACTGCGGCTGACACCCAGGGCAGCACCGAGCGCCTCTCCGGAGTGGAATCGACCATCTTTGAGAAGTGTTAACAACGTCAGCATGCAAGCATCGCCTCACAATGAGGCACGCATGATAGCCATGCGCAAGGTCATTGCATAGAAAGGACAGGATTTAGCACTGGAGGCGGCTGCAAAGCAGGCTTACGTGGCATCTCAGCCTGGACGCGTTGTGATTAACGCCACTCGTGAGCGAGATTTACGCCTAAACGAGCGCCAAAAACAAAACCCCTGATTGCGTTAGCAATCAGGGGTTTTGGAATTTAATCTTGACGATGACCTACTCTCACATGGGGAAACCCCACACTACCATCGGCGATGCATCGTTTCACTACTGAGTTCGGGATGGGATCAGGTGGTTCCAATGCTCTATGGTCGTCAAGAAATTCGGGTACTGAGTCGTAGCCATATGGCTTCGCTTCAGCAAATTGGGTATGTGACAGCTTTCGGTGTTTTGTGAGCGTCGAACTTTCGGTTCATTGCGTCTTCACACACCGCAATCTGGCCTTTCGACTCAAATTGCTTGGGTGTTATATGGTCAAGCCTCACGGGCAATTAGTATTGGTTAGCTCAACGCCTCACAGCGCTTACACACCCAACCTATCAACGTCGTAGTCTTCGACGGCCCTTCAGGGAACTCAAGGTTCCAGTGAGATCTCATCTTGAGGCTAGTTTCCCGCTTAGATGCTTTCAGCGGTTATCTATTCCGAACATAGCTACCCGGCAATGCCACTGGCGTGACAACCGGAACACCAGAGGTTCGTCCACTCCGGTCCTCTCGTACTAGGAGCAGCCCCTCTCAAATCTCAAACGTCCACGGCAGATAGGGACCGAACTGTCTCACGACGTTCTAAACCCAGCTCGCGTACCACTTTAAATGGCGAACAGCCATACCCTTGGGACCGGCTTCAGCCCCAGGATGTGATGAGCCGACATCGAGGTGCCAAACACCGCCGTCGATATGAACTCTTGGGCGGTATCAGCCTGTTATCCCCGGAGTACCTTTTATCCGTTGAGCGATGGCCCTTCCATACAGAACCACCGGATCACTAAGACCTACTTTCGTACCTGCTCGACGTGTCTGTCTCGCAGTCAAGCGCGCTTTTGCCTTTATACTCTACGACCGATTTCCGACCGGTCTGAGCGCACCTTCGTACTCCTCCGTTACTCTTTAGGAGGAGACCGCCCCAGTCAAACTACCCACCATACACTGTCCTCGATCCGGATAACGGACCTGAGTTAGAACCTCAAAGTTGCCAGGGTGGTATTTCAAGGTTGGCTCCACGCAGACTGGCGTCCACGCTTCAAAGCCTCCCACCTATCCTACACAAGCAAATTCAAAGTCCAGTGCAAAGCTATAGTAAAGGTTCACGGGGTCTTTCCGTCTAGCCGCGGATACACTGCATCTTCACAGCGATTTCAATTTCACTGAGTCTCGGGTGGAGACAGCGCCGCCATCGTTACGCCATTCGTGCAGGTCGGAACTTACCCGACAAGGAATTTCGCTACCTTAGGACCGTTATAGTTACGGCCGCCGTTTACCGGGGCTTCGATCAAGAGCTTCGCGTTAGCTAACCCCATCAATTAACCTTCCGGCACCGGGCAGGCGTCACACCCTATACGTCCACTTTCGTGTTTGCAGAGTGCTGTGTTTTTAATAAACAGTCGCAGCGGCCTGGTATCTTCGACCGGCATGAGCTTACGGAGCAAGTCCTTCACCCTCACCGGCGCACCTTCTCCCGAAGTTACGGTGCCATTTTGCCTAGTTCCTTCACCCGAGTTCTCTCAAGCGCCTTGGTATTCTCTACCCAACCACCTGTGTCGGTTTGGGGTACGGTTCCTGGTTACCTGAAGCTTAGAAGCTTTTCTTGGAAGCATGGCATCAACCACTTCGTTAACTAAAAGTTAACTCGTCATCAGCTCTCGGCCTTAGAATCCCGGATTTACCTAAGATTCCAGCCTACCACCTTAAACTTGGACAACCAACGCCAAGCTGGCCTAGCCTTCTCCGTCCCTCCATCGCAATAACCAGAAGTACAGGAATATTAACCTGTTTTCCATCGACTACGCTTTTCAGCCTCGCCTTAGGGACCGACTAACCCTGCGTCGATTAACGTTGCGCAGGAAACCTTGGTCTTTCGGCGTGGGTGTTTTTCACACCCATTGTCGTTACTCATGTCAGCATTCGCACTTCTGATACCTCCAGCAAGCTTCTCAACTCACCTTCACAGGCTTACAGAACGCTCCTCTACCGCATCACTTACGTGATACCCGTAGCTTCGGTGTATGGTTTGAGCCCCGTTACATCTTCCGCGCAGGCCGACTCGACTAGTGAGCTATTACGCTTTCTTTAAAGGGTGGCTGCTTCTAAGCCAACCTCCTAGCTGTCTAAGCCTTCCCACATCGTTTCCCACTTAACCATAACTTTGGGACCTTAGCTGACGGTCTGGGTTGTTTCCCTTTTCACGACGGACGTTAGCACCCGCCGTGTGTCTCCCATGCTCGGCACTTGTAGGTATTCGGAGTTTGCATCGGTTTGGTAAGTCGGGATGACCCCCTAGCCGAAACAGTGCTCTACCCCCTACAGTGATACATGAGGCGCTACCTAAATAGCTTTCGAGGAGAACCAGCTATCTCCGAGCTTGATTAGCCTTTCACTCCGATCCACAGGTCATCCGCTAACTTTTCAACGGTAGTCGGTTCGGTCCTCCAGTTAGTGTTACCCAACCTTCAACCTGCCCATGGATAGATCGCCCGGTTTCGGGTCTATTCCCAGCGACTAGACGCCCTATTAAGACTCGCTTTCGCTACGCCTCCCCTATTCGGTTAAGCTCGCCACTGAAAATAAGTCGCTGACCCATTATACAAAAGGTACGCAGTCACCCAACAAAGTGGGCTCCCACTGCTTGTACGCATACGGTTTCAGGATCTATTTCACTCCCCTCTCCGGGGTTCTTTTCGCCTTTCCCTCACGGTACTAGTTCACTATCGGTCAGTCAGTAGTATTTAGCCTTGGAGGATGGTCCCCCCATATTCAGACAAAGTTTCTCGTGCTCCGTCCTACTCGATTTCATGACTAAGAGATTTTCGCGTACAGGGCTATCACCCACTATGGCCGCACTTTCCAGAGCGTTCCGCTAATCTCAAAGCCACTTAAGGGCTAGTCCCCGTTCGCTCGCCACTACTAAGGGAATCTCGGTTGATTTCTTTTCCTCAGGGTACTTAGATGTTTCAGTTCCCCTGGTTCGCCTCTTACGCCTATGTATTCAGCGTAAGATAACCATCTTATGATGGCTGGGTTCCCCCATTCAGACATCTCCGGATCAAAGTCTGTTTGCCGACTCCCCGAAGCTTTTCGCAGGCTACCACGTCTTTCATCGCCTCTGACTGCCAAGGCATCCACCGTATGCGCTTCTTCACTTGACCATATAACCCCAAGCAATCTGGTTATACTGTGAAGACAACATTCGCCGAAAATTCGAATTTCTCAACTAAGAGAACTCACAAATTTTACCTTAGCCTGATCCGTTACCAGTGAAAGTAACGTTCAGTCTATCTTTCTATCACATACCCAAATTTTTAAAGAACGATCTAATCAAAGACTAGAAATCAACATTCATCATCAACCTGATGGAATGCTCATTTCTAAGCTTTCTTAACGTAGAAGCAGTAGTGGTGGAGCCAAACGGGATCGAACCGTTGACCTCCTGCGTGCAAGGCAGGCGCTCTCCCAGCTGAGCTATGGCCCCGTATTTCTACAGGCGTTTCCCACACAAAATTGGTGGGTCTGGGCAGATTCGAACTGCCGACCTCACCCTTA
Source organism: Pseudomonas sp. B19125 (assembly GCF_044218855.1). Classification (NCBI taxonomy): domain Bacteria; kingdom Pseudomonadati; phylum Pseudomonadota; class Gammaproteobacteria; order Pseudomonadales; family Pseudomonadaceae; genus Pseudomonas; species Pseudomonas sp. B19125. Next base: position 1,094,224 of record NZ_CP162589.1, on the reverse strand, counting down.
TCAGGGGTGCGCTCTAACCAACTGAGCTACAGACCCAATTTCGGGCTGCTTCTTATCGTCTTCTTCAATGAATCAAGCAATTCGTGTGGGAACTTATGGAGCAGCTGATGTCGTCGATTAAGGAGGTGATCCAGCCGCAGGTTCCCCTACGGCTACCTTGTTACGACTTCACCCCAGTCATGAATCACACCGTGGTAACCGTCCTCCCGAAGGTTAGACTAGCTACTTCTGGTGCAACCCACTCCCATGGTGTGACGGGCGGTGTGTACAAGGCCCGGGAACGTATTCACCGCGACATTCTGATTCGCGATTACTAGCGATTCCGACTTCACGCAGTCGAGTTGCAGACTGCGATCCGGACTACGATCGGTTTTGTGGGATTAGCTCCACCTCGCGGCTTGGCAACCCTCTGTACCGACCATTGTAGCACGTGTGTAGCCCAGGCCGTAAGGGCCATGATGACTTGACGTCATCCCCACCTTCCTCCGGTTTGTCACCGGCAGTCTCCTTAGAGTGCCCACCATGACGTGCTGGTAACTAAGGACAAGGGTTGCGCTCGTTACGGGACTTAACCCAACATCTCACGACACGAGCTGACGACAGCCATGCAGCACCTGTCTCAATGTTCCCGAAGGCACCAATCTATCTCTAGAAAGTTCATTGGATGTCAAGGCCTGGTAAGGTTCTTCGCGTTGCTTCGAATTAAACCACATGCTCCACCGCTTGTGCGGGCCCCCGTCAATTCATTTGAGTTTTAACCTTGCGGCCGTACTCCCCAGGCGGTCAACTTAATGCGTTAGCTGCGCCACTAAAAGCTCAAGGCTTCCAACGGCTAGTTGACATCGTTTACGGCGTGGACTACCAGGGTATCTAATCCTGTTTGCTCCCCACGCTTTCGCACCTCAGTGTCAGTATTAGTCCAGGTGGTCGCCTTCGCCACTGGTGTTCCTTCCTATATCTACGCATTTCACCGCTACACAGGAAATTCCACCACCCTCTACCATACTCTAGTCAGTCAGTTTTGAATGCAGTTCCCAGGTTGAGCCCGGGGATTTCACATCCAACTTAACAAACCACCTACGCGCGCTTTACGCCCAGTAATTCCGATTAACGCTTGCACCCTCTGTATTACCGCGGCTGCTGGCACAGAGTTAGCCGGTGCTTATTCTGTCGGTAACGTCAAAACAGCAAAGTATTAATTTACTGCCCTTCCTCCCAACTTAAAGTGCTTTACAATCCGAAGACCTTCTTCACACACGCGGCATGGCTGGATCAGGCTTTCGCCCATTGTCCAATATTCCCCACTGCTGCCTCCCGTAGGAGTCTGGACCGTGTCTCAGTTCCAGTGTGACTGATCATCCTCTCAGACCAGTTACGGATCGTCGCCTTGGTGAGCCATTACCTCACCAACTAGCTAATCCGACCTAGGCTCATCTGATAGCGCAAGGCCCGAAGGTCCCCTGCTTTCTCCCGTAGGACGTATGCGGTATTAGCGTCCGTTTCCGAACGTTATCCCCCACTACCAGGCAGATTCCTAGGCATTACTCACCCGTCCGCCGCTCTCAAGAGGAGCAAGCTCCTCTCTACCGCTCGACTTGCATGTGTTAGGCCTGCCGCCAGCGTTCAATCTGAGCCATGATCAAACTCTTCAGTTCAAACATCTTTGGGTTTTTAAGAAACCCTAAACTTGGCTCAGCAATCGTTGGTTACATCTTTGATTTCTCGCGGAGTAACTTGTGATGCTGATAATCTTGTTGACTATCAGTCTGACTCCACAAGCACCCACACGAATTGCTTGATTCAGTTGTTAAAGAGCGGTTGGTTAAGATCTTTCGTCTCAACCGAGGCGCGCATTCTACAGCAGCCTCACTTGCTGTCAAGTGATTATTTTCAGAAGCTTTCGAAGAATTCTTCAACAACTTCAACCACTTGCGCTTACGATCTCTCGTTAGCGGGAGGCGAATTCTACAGCGTTACACGCTGCTGTCAACACCTCTTTTTCAACTTCCTTTTGGCTTCGATGAACTGAAGCAACTTGCTGCCGAAAACTTCGTAACTCGTTGTTTAACAAGGAGTTTTCCGTTTCGACTGCGCCGGAAGTGGGGCGAATTATAGACAGATATAAAACGCCGTCAATCCCTCATTTCAGTTTTATTCGGCTTTGAGCGTAATACGCGCAAATGCCTTCTTTCCAGCCTGACAAACGTGGGTAGCGCCCAGCTCGTAGATAAAGGTGCGATCGACAACCTCACCATCTATACGCACACCACCGGAACTCAACAGGTCGCGCGCGACCGCGGAGTTCTTAACCAGGCCCGCCTTATTAAGTACAGCAGCAATCGGCATCGCCTCAGACGCAGCCAATTCGATCTCTGGCAGATCATCCGGCAGCTCGCCATCCTTCATGCGGTTACCGGCCGCGCGGTGAGCACTGGCCGCAGCCTCTTCACCATGGAAGCGCGCGACGATTTCTTCCGCCAACTTGATCTTCACGTCACGAGGGTTCGCACCCGCCTCGACTTCAGCGCGCAACGCATTGATCTCATCCATCGAGCGGAAGCTCAACAGCTCGAAATAACGCCACATCAGCGCATCAGGAATCGACACAAGCTTGCCGTACATCACACCCGGCGCCTCCTGGATACCGACGTAGTTACCCAGGGACTTGGACATCTTCTTGACGCCATCCAACCCTTCCAGCAACGGCATGGTCAGAATGCACTGAGCTTCTTGCCCATACGCACGCTGCAGCTCGCGCCCCATCAGCAGGTTGAACTTCTGGTCAGTGCCGCCCAGCTCGACGTCCGCGCGCAATGCCACCGAGTCATAGCCCTGCACCAGCGGGTAGAGGAACTCGTGAATCGCGATCGGCTGATTGGTGGAATAACGCTTATCGAAGTCATCACGCTCAAGCATGCGTGCCACGGTGTATTGGGAAGTCAGGCGAATGAAGTCGGCCGGCCCCATCTGATCCATCCAGGTGGAGTTGAACGCCACCTCGGTCTTGGCCGGATCAAGAATCTTGAACACTTGAGTCTTGTAGGTCTCGGCATTATCGAGAACCTGCTCACGGGTCAGCGGCGGACGCGTTGCGCTTTTGCCGCTCGGATCACCGATCATCCCGGTGAAGTCACCTATAAGGAAGATGACTTGATGCCCCAGCTCCTGGAACTGGCGCAGCTTATTAATAAGCACGGTATGACCCAGGTGCAGATCCGGCGCGGTCGGATCGAAGCCAGCCTTAATACGCAGGGGTTGGCCACGCTTGAGCTTTTCGATCAGCTCGGCCTCGACCAACAGTTCTTCCGCACCACGTTTTATCAGCGCTAGCTGCTCTTCAACCGACTTCATAACAGACCCGCAAGGCTCAGATTCAAAAGGGAACCAACCATACAAGATCAGGGACTAATTACAAGTTTTGTCCCGCGCACGGACACCGTTCAGCAAGCCCAGCGTTCGCGAGCTTGCGCCACAGATGATTTGGTTATATTTTATACAGTTATTTCATCTTCATCATGTCATTCATCTTTTCCATTTCATCTTCAAAGTCAAAATTACCTATGACCACAGAACCGTCTAAAGCGCCGCCGCTTTACCCGAAGACCCACCTGCTCGCCGCAAGTGGTATCGCCGCCCTTCTCAGCCTGGCACTCCTGGTATTCCCTTCCAGTGACGTAGAAGCCAAACGAACATCCCTGAGCCTTGACTTGGAAAGTCCAGTTGAACAACTGACACAAGATCAAGACGCTTCCGACGCACAACAAGCCACAAACGCACCGACACAATCTCCATTTGCACAGATAGAAACCACCCCGGAAGACACCCGGCAAGCGACTCAGGAGCCGCCTGCGCCAGTCACTCCAAAAAATCCGCTGCACCGCGAAGTGACCGTCGCCAAAGGCGACACCCTTTCAACGCTGTTTGAAAAGGTTGGTCTGCCCGCTGCTACGGTTAATGAGGTGTTGGCCAGCGATAAACAAGCCAAACAATTCACCCAGCTCAAACATGGCCAGAAGCTTGAATTCGAATTGGCTGCCGACGGTCAGCTCAAAAGCCTGCATAGCACTGTCAGCGACCTAGAAAGCATTGCCCTGACTAAAGGCACCAAAGGCTTTGCGTTCAACCGCATCACCACCAAGCCGGTGACGCGCTCCGCCTACGTGCATGGCGTCATCAACAGTTCGCTGTCACAGTCGGCTGCGCGTGCCGGCTTGTCCCACAGCATGACCATGGACATGGCCAGCGTGTTTGGCTACGACATCGACTTCGCTCAGGACATCCGTCAGGGTGACGAATTTGACGTGATTTACGAGCAGAAAGTCGCCAACGGCAAAGTCGTCGGGACCGGTGCGATTCTATCTGCGCGGTTTACCAACCGTGGCAAGACCTACACCGCAGTGCGCTACACCAACAAACAAGGCAACACCAGCTACTACACCGCCGATGGCAACAGCATGCGCAAAGCCTTCATCCGCACGCCGGTGGACTTTGCCCGCATCAGTTCGCGCTTCTCCATGGGCCGCAAGCACCCGATCCTCAACAAGATCCGCGCCCACAAAGGCGTCGACTATGCCGCTCCTCGCGGTACGCCCATCAAGGCCGCCGGTGATGGCAAAGTGTTGCTCGCCGGCCGCCGCGGTGGCTACGGCAATACCGTGATCATCCAGCACGGCAATACCTACCGTACCCTCTATGGCCACATGCAGGGGTTCGCCAAAGGCGTTTCGACCGGCAGCAACGTGAAGCAGGGCCAGGTTATCGGCTATATCGGCACCACCGGCCTGTCCACCGGCCCGCATTTGCACTATGAGTTCCAGGTGAACGGCGTCCACGTCGACCCACTGGGCCAAAAGCTGCCAATGGCCGACCCGATAGCCAAAGCCGAGCGCGCGCGCTTCCTGCAACAAAGCCAGCCATTGATGGCACGCATGGACCAGGAGCGCTCCACCCTGCTGGCCTCGGCGAAGCGCTAAGGTATGCCGCTCTATATAGGTGTGATGTCCGGGACCAGTCTTGATGGCCTGGATATCGCCCTGATCGAACAGAACCCGGCGATCAACTTGATCGGCACGCACTACATCCCCATGCCGGACGATCTGCGCACTGAGCTGTTAAGCCTGTGCGCCAGCGGCCCGGATGAGATCGCCCGTTCGGCGCTCGCCCAGCAACACTGGGTGACACTGGCGGCCAAAGGCATCCATGCCTTACTGGAACAACACGCCCTCAAGCCTCAGGACATACGCGCGATCGGCAGCCACGGCCAGACGATCCGCCATGAACCCGCTCGAGGCTTTACCGTTCAAATCGGCAACCCTGCCCTGCTCACAGAGCTGACGAGCATTAACGTCGTCAGTGATTTCCGCAGCCGCGATGTGGCCGCCGGCGGTCAAGGCGCCCCCTTGGTGCCCGCCTTTCATGAAGCCTTGTTCGGCGAACGTGCCGGCAACCGCGCCGTGCTGAATGTCGGCGGCTTCAGCAATCTCAGCCTGATCGAGACCGACAAGCCCGTAGCTGGCTTCGATTGCGGCCCGGGCAACGTGCTGCTGGATGCGTGGATCCACAATCAGCGTGGCGAGCACTTTGATCGCGATGGCCAATGGGCGGCCGGTGGCCAGGTCGAGCCTGCACTACTCAACGCTCTGCTCAGCGACCCGTTCTTCCTGACCAAAGGCCCGAAAAGCACTGGCCGCGAAGTATTCAACCTGGGATGGCTGCAACACCACCTGGCCAGATTGCCAGCGTTTCAGGCAGAGAATGTGCAAGCGACCCTGCTTGAACTGACCGCGCTGACCATCGTCGAGTCCCTGCAATCCGCACAAACCGACACCGAAACCCTGCTGGTCTGTGGCGGCGGCGCGCATAACGCCACGCTGATGAAGCGCTTGGCAGCGTTGTTGCCGTCCACTCAGGTCAGCAGCACCGCCACTTACGGCGTGGACCCCGATTGGGTTGAAGCCATGGCCTTCGCCTGGCTGGCCCATTGCTGCCTTGAGGGCATCGCCGCCAACCGCCCAAGTGTCACTGGCGCGCGTGGGCTTCGGGTATTAGGCGCGATCTACCCAGCCTAAACCTGCAGGCAGCAAAACGCCGCTTGGCCTATCAAAGCCAAGCGGCGTTTTTTTATTTGCTGAAGATCAGGCTGCTGATCAGATCGAGAACGAAGACCCGCAACCACAGGTCGTGGTGGCATTAGGGTTCTTGATCACGAAACGCGACCCTTCCAGACCTTCCTGATAATCCACCTCGGCACCCGCCAGGTATTGGAAGCTCATCGGGTCCACGACCAGGCTGACGCCCTCGCGCTCGACGATGGTGTCATCGTCGGCCACATCTTCATCGAAGGTAAAACCGTACTGAAACCCTGAACAACCGCCGCCCGTAACGAATACGCGCAGCTTCAAGCGATCATTACCCTCTTCATCGACCAGGCTCTTCACCTTGTGCGCAGCACCGTGGGTGAATTGCAAAGCCGTGGGGGTGAAGGATTCAACGCTCATGCTGATAATCTCCCGGCGTAGCGCCGCCATATGCGTAATGGCGGGCATTATCCGCTTCTCCTAGAAAAGCGGTCAACTATTGTTACGGTATATCAATCTGCGCTGCCGCCATTAAAAACACAAAAGGCCCGATCAACGGGCCTTTTGCTTAACCGCTAAACCGCCTTAAGGCAGCATGCCCGCGTGGGACAGGCCCAGCTTCTCGTCCAGGCCGAAGAGGATGTTCAGGTTCTGCACCGCCTGGCCCGACGCGCCCTTGACCAGGTTATCGATTACCGACAACACCACCACCAAATCGCCATCCTGTGGACGGTGCACGGCAATGCGACATACGTTCGCACCGCGCACGCTACGGGTTTCCGGGTGGCTGCCGGCCGGCATCACATCGACGAACGGTTCATTGGCATAACGCTTTTCGAACAGCGCCTGCAGGTCTACCGAACGGTCGACAACAGTGGCGTAGAGCGTGGAGTGAATGCCACGAATCATCGGCGTCAGGTGCGGCACGAAGGTCAGGCCCACGTCTTTACCGGCCGCGCGGCGCAGCCCCTGGCGAATTTCCGGCAAGTGACGATGCCCTTTAACCGCGTAGGCCTTCATGCTTTCCGACGTCTCGGAGTACAGCGAACCTACAGCTGCACCACGGCCGGCGCCACTCACACCCGACTTGCAGTCGGCGATCAAGCGCGAAGTGTCGGCCAGACCCGCTTCCAGCAACGGCAGGAACCCCAGCTGCGTTGCGGTCGGATAGCAACCTGGCACAGCAATCAGGCGTGCTTGCTTGATTTGCTCACGATTGACTTCCGGCAGACCGTACACCGCCTCCTCCAGCAACTCAGGCGCGCCGTGTGGCTGGCCGTACCACTTGGCCCACTCATCGGCGTCCTGCAAGCGGAAGTCGGCTGACAGGTCGATGACCTTGGTACCCGCCGCCAGCAATTCGCCGGCCAGTGCATGCGCAACCCCGTGAGGCGTGGCGAAGAACACCACATCGCACGCGCCCAGGGTCTTGATGTCCGGCACGCTGAACGCCAGGCCGTCATAGTGGCCTCGCAGGTTCGGGTACATATCGGCCACGGCCAACCCGGCCTCGGATCGGGAAGTGATGACCACCACCTCAGCTTGCGGATGCTGAGCCAACAGACGCAGCAATTCGACACCGGTGTAACCCGTGCCGCCGACGATACCGACCTTGACCATAAACCTGCCCTCAACGAACCCACTGGAAAGCCGTCGATAATAGGGGCCGTATCGTCCTGCGACAACCGTCAACGTGACGTACAGGCGCATGAGCCACTACTATCTTCAGTTACCGTGAACCTGGGAATAACTAGAAATGCTCTATCTATGGATCAAAGCCTTCCATATCGTCAGTATCGTCTGCTGGTTTGCCGGGCTGTTTTACCTGCCACGCCTGTTCGTCTACCACGCGCAAAGTGAGGACACCGTCAGCAAAGAACGCTTCAGCGTCATGGAGCGCAAGCTGTACCGCGGCATCATGGGTCCGGCAATGATCGCTACCCTGATATTCGGCGGCTGGCTGATCTACCTGAACCCGGCCATTTTTCAATCCGGCGCCTGGATCCACGCCAAACTTACCCTGGTGGTGCTGCTGATCGGCTACCACCATATGTGCGGCGCCCAAGTAAAACGTTTCGCCCGTGGCGAAAATACCCGCAGCCATGTCTTTTATCGCTGGTTCAATGAAGTGCCGGTTCTGATATTGCTGGCTATCGTAATTTTGGTCGTGGTCAAACCGTTCTAATTTCAATTACTCGGGGAACCTCCAATGTCACTGCCCGCTTCGCTCGAACAACGTCTGCGCCTACCCGTGGTGGCTGCGCCGATGTTTCTGATTTCCAACCCGCAACTCGTGCTGGCGTGCTGTCGCAATGGCGTGGTTGGGAGTTTCCCGGCACTTAACCAGCGCGAAAGCAGCGGTTTCAAGGCCTGGCTGGAGGAAATCGAAGCGGGCCTGGCACAGCTGGACAACCCCGCGCCCTATGCCGTCAACCTGATCGTGCATAACAGCAACCCAAGGCTTGAGGCCGACCTGGCGATCTGCGTCGAGCACAAGGTGCCGATCGTCATCACCAGCCTGGGCGCGGTCAAGGAGCTGGTGGATGCGGTCCACAGCTACGGTGGCCTGGTGTTTCACGACGTCACCACCCGCCGGCATGCCGAGAAAGCCGCAGAAGCCGGTGTTGACGGCCTGATCGCCGTGGCAGCGGGCGCCGGTGGCCATGCCGGTACCTGGAGCCCGTTCGCGCTGATCGCCGAGATTCGCCAGTTCTTTGATAAAACCCTGCTGTTGGCCGGCTGCCTCAACCATGGGCATGAGATACTCGCAGCCCAACTGCTGGGCGCAGACCTGGCGTATTTCGGCACGCGCTTTATCGGCACCACCGAAAGCCACGCCCCGGACGCTTATAAAGAGATGCTGCTCACATCGCGCGCCGCCGACATCGTGCACACTCCTGCGGTGTCCGGCGTACCCGCAAGCTTCATGCGCCAGAGTTTGGAAAACGCCGGTTTCGACCTCGCCGCCCTGCAGGGCAAAGGCGAAGTCAACTTCGGCTCCAAGCTCAAGCCGTTAAGCGATGAGGCCAAGGCCTGGAAAACCGTATGGTCAGCCGGCCAAGGTGTCGGCCAGATTGATGATTTGCCCAGCGTCGATGAACTGATTGCCCGCCTGGATGCCGAATACCGCAAGGCACACGAGAAGGCAGCGCAGTTGCGCTGGCCCCGTTAAACTCAATAGCAGGCCTGCCCATGTGTGCAGGCCTGCAAACCCCCTCCCTGAACAAGTGACAAGGATGCCCGCATGAGCGACAGCCGTTTCAAGATTGTGTTTGACGGAGCCCTGCTCCCGGGTGTCGAAAGCACCACCGCCAAGCTGAACCTCGCCGAGCTGTTCAAAAGTGATGTGGCAGCCATCGAAAAGCTTTTCACCGGCCGCCCGGTCGCACTCAAGCGCGACCTTTCCCGTGCTGATGCCGAAACCTACCTTACAACGCTGAAAAACGCCGGCGTCGATGCCCGTATCGAAGCCGAGCAGCCGGTAACCTTCAACCTGGCCGAAACCCACGAAACCGACGCCAGCACTGCAGACTTCTCGCGCCCTGCGGCTTCGCCCTATGCACCACCGCGTGCTGCCGTGGGTGAGTACACCGAGGAATACTCAACCCTTAAAGTGTTCACCATCCACGGTCGCATCGGCCGCTTGCGTTATCTGGCCTGGACACTGGTATTGACCCTGGCGCTGTTGGTGGCCGGTGGCATCATCAGTACCGCGAGCTTCGCCGTCGCAACCGCCTCGCCGACTGCCGGCACCATCCTCGGGGTGCTGCTGGGCTTGGCCTTGTTTGTTGCACTGGTGTGGGTGAGCGTGCAAATCGGTGTGCAACGCCTGCACGACCTGGGCTGGTCCGGCTGGCTGTACTTCCTCAACCTTGTGCCAGTGGTCAACAGCATCTTCCCAATCTTGCTGCTGGTATTGCCGGGCAATGCAGGCGCCAACCAATATGGCCCACCGCCGCCGCGCAACTCCACGGCAGTCAAAGTGTTGGCGACCCTGTGGCTGGCGTTTATTCCGGTGATGCTCGCCATTGTGGTGACGCTGGGCATGAACGGCTACCTGAACCAACTCGAAGCCAATATGGACAGCAGCTACGAAAGCAGCTCCATCACCGCCGATGACGCCACCGATCAAAGCGTCACCGTAGATGAAGAAGAAAGCGTGCAAAGTGCTGAGGACGCAGCCGAACCTGTAGACTCTCCAGAACAGTGAAGAAACGCCCCGCCGCCTGTGATGCCTCTGTCACAGGCTCGGCGGCGTTGCGATGGAGAAAGGCATGACCCGTTACGCTCTGATCACCGGCGCCTCCAGTGGCATCGGCCTGGCTTTGGCCGAAGCACTGGCCCGTCGCGGCCGTAGCTTGATTCTGGTGGCCCGCCAGCGTGATCAGTTGGAAAGCATTGCAATTGAATTGACTCAGCGCTTCGGCGTCGAGGTGCTGTTTCGTGCCTGCGACCTGGGCGAACCCCTGCGTTTGTCCGGGTTCCTGCTGGAACTTGAAGAAGGCGAGCGGCAGATCGACCTGCTGGTCAACTGCGCCGGCATGGGCACCAGCGGGCCGTTCCTCGCCCAGGACTGGATGACCGAGCAGGACCTGATCGAAGTCAACATCCTGGCCCTCACCCGCATGTGCCACGCCCTTGGCAACGCCATGGCGCTGCATGGCGGCGGGCAGATTCTCAACGTGGCCTCGGTCGCAGCCTTCCAGCCCGGCCCCTGGATGAGCAGCTATTACGCCAGCAAGGCGTATGTGCTGCACTTCTCCGAAGGCTTGCGCGAAGAGTTGAAGACCTGCGGTATCAAGGTCTCGGTGCTGTGCCCCGGCCCCACGCGCACGCCATTCTTCGGTACTGCACACATGGACACCGCCAAGCTCGACCGCAGCGGTCAACTGATGAGCCCGGAAGAAGTGGCGCTCTACACCGTGCGCGCGCTGGAAAAGAACAAAGCCATCATTATTCCCGGGCGACGCAACCGCTGGCTGGCCTTCAGCCCGCGCTTGAGCCCACGCTGGCTGACCCGCAAGATTGCCGGCGCCATCAACAAGGCCTATTGCCCGCGCTGACGGCCTCGGTACACTCGTTCTGCACTTTCATAATGGAGAAACAGCTGTGGATACTCTGTTCACCAAGATCATCAACAGAGAAATACCTGCGAAGATCATCTATGAGGATGACCAAGTCCTCGCCTTCCACGATATTGCCCCAATGGCACCCGTGCATTTTCTGGTCATTCCGAAAAAGCCGATCCGTACCCTCAACGACCTCACCGAAGAAGACAAAGCCCTCGCTGGCCATATTCTGTTCACCGCTCAACGGCTGGCCGTAGAGCAAGGCTGCGAGAAGGGCTTTCGCGTGGTGATGAACTGCAACGAGGATGGCGGGCAGACTGTTTATCACATCCATATGCACGTGCTGGGTCAGCGCCAGATGAACTGGCCGCCGGGCTGATTGTTGCGGGGAGTTTGCGACGGCTACGCCGTCGGGCGGGAGCAAGCTCCCTCGCCACAGGGGCAAATTGACACAGCGCAAACGCATCGCCTTCTCTTGCGGTAAACTGGCCGCCGAGATTCTTCCCGGAGGTCAGCATGACTACCCAACGTCACTACTCGCCGATTGACCGTCTGTTGCTGCAAGCCGACATGGCCATGCGCACACTGCTGCCCTTCAGCGGCCAACCGTACCGGCCTTCGCCCGCCATCGTGCAGCCCGACGCGCAGATGAGCGAGACCGACACCCGCCACGTCGCCGGCCTGATGCGCATCAACCACACCGGTGAAGTCTGTGCCCAGGCGCTGTATCAAGGCCAGGCGCTGACCGCCAAGCTGCCGCAAGTACGCGCAGCGATGGAACATGCGGCCGAAGAAGAAATCGACCACCTGGCCTGGTGCGAGCAGCGCATTCGCCAGCTCGGTAGCCATCCCAGCGTGCTCAACCCACTGTTTTATGGTTTGTCGTTCGGTATCGGCGCCGCTGCCGGCCTGATCAGCGACAAGGTCAGCCTCGGTTTTGTGGCTGCGACCGAGCATCAGGTGTGCAAACACCTGGATGAACACCTGGAACAACTGCCGGCCGAAGACGAAAAGTCGCGGGCGATTCTTGAACAGATGCGCATTGATGAAGAACACCACGCAGAAAGCGCACTGGATGCAGGCGGCTTCCGCTTCCCGGCGCCCGTGAGGTTTGGCATGAGCGTACTGGCCAAGGTCATGACCAAAAGCACCTATCGAATTTAAACAATGCCGCACAAAAAAGGGCGCCCTCAACAGGCGCCCTTTTCTATTGTCGACTGGCAATCAACCCAGCTCGATAATCTCGTAATCATGGGTGATGGCCACGCCGGCCGCGCCAAGCATGATCGATGCAGAGCAATACTTCTCGGCCGACAGCTCGATGGCACGCTTGACCTGAGCTTCCTTCAACGCCCGGCCCTTGACCACGAAATGCATGTGGATCTTGGTAAACACCTTGGGGTCTTCAGTGGCCCGCTCCGCTTCCAGGAAGGCTTCGCAGCTTTCGACGGCCTGGCGGGACTTCTTCAAGATGCTGACCACGTCGAAATTGCTGCAACCGCCAACACCGAGCAGGAGCATTTCCATCGGGCGTACACCCAGGTTACGGCCACCGGCGTCCGGCGGGCCGTCCATAACTACCACATGGCCACTGCCCGACTCACCGAGGAACATGGCCTCGCCCGCCCATTGGATGCGTGCCTTCATCGCCCAGACTCCACTGCTAAAAAAGGGTCGCCAGCTTAGCACAGGGTCTTGAACCCGCAGCGCCCGGTATGAAAACGATCAATGACAACGTTTGCCCGCTAAATTCCTTAATCGAGGCAGAATGTGTCTGTTAAGCTGGCGCCAATTCAATGGCGCATTGCCATCCTTTGTACAGCGTGTATCAATGCCATTACCGCTGGATAAAAATAATTCCAACCACACCGTGCAGTCTTTTCGGGATACAACCATGGTTGCTCTTGCTCCCACACCCAAGATCAAGAACCTCGACAAATTGTTGATGCATTGCCAGCGCCGGCGTTACCCGGCCAAGCACAACATCATTTGCGCTGGCGAACGCTCCGAGACGCTGTTCTTCATTATCAAGGGCTCGGTCACCATCCTGATTGAAGATGAAGACGGCCGCGAGATGATCATCGCGTACCTCAATACCGGGGATTTCTTCGGTGAGCTGGGGCTGTTTGAACAAGCGGGCAAAGAGCAGGAGCGCAGTGCCTGGGTGAGGGCCAAGGTTGAGTGTGAAGTCGCCGAGATCAGCTATGCCAAGTTTCGCGAACTGGCCCAACATGATCCCGACATTCTCTACGCCTTAAGCGGTCAGATTGCCCAGCGCTTGCGCGACACCACGCGCAAAGTGGGTGACCTGGCGTTCTTTGATGTCACCGGCCGCGTAGCCCGTTGCCTGCTGGAACTGTGCAAACAGCCCGACGCCATGACCCACCCTGACGGCATGCAGATCAAAGTCACGCGCCAGGAGATCGGACGCATTGTCGGGTGTTCACGGGAAATGGTCGGTCGTGTGCTCAAGGACTTGGAAGAGCGCAACCTGGTACACGTCAAAGGCAAGACGATGGTGGTGTTCGGTACGCGTTAAGCCGGCAGGAATCCGGCCAGCATCTGACGGTACAACACGTCCAGTCGGGTGATGGCATCCGGTGCGGGAAAGGCTTCGTGCAACGCGATATGGCTGTCGGCACGCACCCGCTGGTCGAGGCCGCAGGCCTCATTGAAACGATTGACCGCCGCAATCAGCTCATCGCGGTCGTTATCCAGCAACAATGCACCGTGCACCAAACCTACTGGGCGGCCGCCACTTTGTCGCCAGCGCTGGGCAGTGCCGACCATCTTGCGGCCGTTGAGGTTGACGTTATAGCGACCGTCGCAGAAGGCGCCGTCGATTTCGCCAACAGAAGCGTCACCGCCCAACTCAATCAGCAAATCACAGATCGGCTGGCACAAACGCTGATAACCGGTTTCGATGCGGCCTTGATCACCTTCGCTGCGTGGCGGCGCGTAAACCAGCGCGATATTGACCGTGGCGGCCGACTGCGGCACCGGCTCTCCGCCGGTCTCGCGCAGTAGCACCGGCCAACCGGCAGCAGCCGAAACCTGGCTGGCCGCGTCAAAAGCCGGCAAGCGGCTCAAACGGCGCGGCATCACCAAAGCCTGGTCATTTGGCTGCCAGAACAGTAGCCCGAATGCCTGTTCACCGGCGCAAACGGCCGCGAGCAAGTCTTGCTCGGCGGCAAGCCCTGCTTCAACTGTCATCGACACCGGCTCGATCATCGGACACCTATCATCTGAACAAACACAAAACCAAATGTGGGAGCTGGCTTGCCTGCGATAAAGGCACCGCGGTCTTCCAGAAACACCGAGGTGATGCTATCGCAGGCAAGCCAGCTCCCACACAAGCCAGCTCCCACATTTTTGACAGTGTTTCAAATCAGTCGAGGGTGGAACCACTCACCGCCACGCCACGCTCCGGGAAGAACAGACGCTGCAATTCCGCACCTGGGTTCTCGGCGCGCATAAATGTCTCACCCACCAGGAACGAAAACACACCGCTGATTTCCATCAGCTCTACGTCGGCGCGGTTGACGATGCCGCTCTCGGTAATCACCAACCGATCACGCGGAATACGCGGCAACAGGTCGAGGGTATTTTCCAGGCTGACTTCAAAGGTGTGCAGGTTACGGTTATTAACCCCCACCAACGGCGTGTCGAGGGTTTTCAGCGCGCGCTCCAGCTCATCGCCATCGTGCACTTCTACCAGTACGTCCAGGCCTACGCTTTTGGCCACGGCCGCCAGCTCGGCCATCTTCACGTCGTCCAGCGCGGAGACGATCAGCAGCACGCAATCGGCGCCCAAGGCGCGGGCTTCGACGATCTGGTACGGGTCAACCATGAAGTCCTTGCGGATCACCGGCAACTTGCACGCGGCGCGGGCCTGTTGCAGGAACAGGTCGGAACCCTGGAAGAAGTCGATATCGGTCAACACGGACAGGCAGGTTGCGCCGCCCTTCTCATAGCTCTTGGCAATGTCTTCAGGAATGAAAACTTCGCGAATCACGCCTTTGCTGGGCGAAGCTTTTTTGATCTCGGCAATCACGGCAGGCTGTTTTTCCTTCGCCTGCTTGATCAGCGCAGCGGCAAAACCACGCGGCGCGTCGGCGCTTTTTGCCAAGCCCTCCAGCTCAGCCAGGCTCACACGGGCACGGCGCTCGGCCACCTCTTCAGCCTTGCGCGCGAGGATTTTTTCCAGAACGGTCGGGACACTCATCCTTCATTCTCCATTTTGAACACAGCGGTAAAGGCTCCCAGTTCTTCGAGCTTTTCGCGAGCCAGACCGGTGTGCAACGCATCGTGGGCCAAGGCGACACCTTCCTTAAGACTATAGGCGTGGTCCGCCGCGTAAAGTGCCGCGCCAGCATTCAGAACAATCATTTCTGCGGCTTTCTGGCCGTTTTCTGTCTTACGGCGCCCCAAGGCATCACGGATCAACTCCAGCGAGGCCGCCGGGCTTTCCACCGACAGGCCATGCAAGCTTTGGCTTCTCATGCCGAGGTCTTCGGGCTCGACCCAATATTCGCTGACCTGGTCATTCTTCAGCTCCGCCACGAAGGTCGGTGCCGCCAGGCTGAATTCGTCCAGGCCATCCTTGGAATGCACCACCAGCACGTGCTTGCTGCCCAGACGCTGCAACACTTCGGCCAACGGCCGGCACAGCGCCTGGCTGAACACACCGACCACCTGATGTTTCACGCCAGCCGGATTCGTAAGCGGGCCGAGCATGTTGAACAGGGTGCGCAGGCCAAGGTCCTTGCGCGGGCCGGCGGCGTGTTTCATGGCGCCGTGGTGGGACTGGGCAAACATGAAGCCAATGCCCACGCTGTCGATGCAGCGCGCCACTTGCACCGGCGTCAGGTTCAGATAAATACCAGCCGCCTCCAGCAAGTCGGCGCTGCCGCTTTTGCCCGACACCGCACGGTTACCGTGCTTGGCCACGGTGCAACCGGCTGCCGCCACCACAAAGGAGGAAGCCGTCGACACGTTGAAAATATTCGCACCGTCGCCTCCGGTGCCGACCACATCGACCACGCCGTCGAGGGTCTTGAGCTCAACCTTGTCGGCCAGCTCACGCATCACTGACACGGCGCCGACGATTTCGTCGATGCTCTCGCTCTTCATGCGCATCGCCATCATGAACGCGCCGATCTGCGCGTCAGTGCATTGGCCAGTCATGATCTCGCGCATCACATCGCTCATTTCAGCGGTGCTCAGGTCCAGATGGCCGACGATACGGCTCAGGGCAGTCTTGATATCCATGGAAAGTCCTTAGCGCGTGCCGCCGCTCTGCTTGAGAAAGTTGGCGAACAGCTCGTAGCCCTGCTCGGTCAGGATTGATTCGGGGTGAAATTGCACCCCTTCGATATTCAGTGTCTTGTGACGCAGGCCCATGATCTCGTCGACCGAGCCGTCTTCCAGCTGAGTCCAGGCGGTCAGCTCCAGGCACTCGGGCAGGGTTTCACGCTTGACCACCAACGAGTGGTAGCGAGTGACTGTCACCGGCAGGTTGAGGCCGTGGAATACGCCGAGGTCTTTATGGAACACCGGGCTGGTTTTGCCATGCATCACTTGGCGCGCACGTACCACGTCACCCCCAAACGCCTGGCCGATGGACTGATGGCCCAGACACACGCCCAGGATCGGCAATTTACCGGCGAAATATTTGATCGCTTCGAGGGAAATGCCCGCTTCGGTCGGCGTGCACGGGCCAGGCGAAACCACGATGCGCTCCGGGTTCAGGGCGGCGATTTCGGCGACCGTCAGTTCGTCGTTGCGCACCACCTTGACCTCGGCGCCGAGTTCGCCCAGGTACTGCACAACGTTGTAGGTAAAGGAATCGTAGTTATCAATCATCAGCAACATGTGGGTTCAAACCTCTTGAATTCACTGATTTCGAATGACCGCCTTCCAAGAGAGTGTCCCGCTGCCAGACGCACGTTCCGGTTGCCAGGGTGAGCCGGCAAGGGGCGTCAAACAAAGGGTGAAGAAGGCAAATCGGTACAGGTCCGGCCGAGCCGGCAGAGAAAAATGTCAGGCGCGCCAACGCCAACGGGCGTGTGCCTTGACTACTCGCATCAAGAGTTTGCTGATGATCAACACGGGGAGGGTCTCATTCATACGTTCAGGCACAGTAACGTAGCCTCGCCAGCGGTGCAATATGGAGCAGCGAATACGGGGGAATCACTACGGTGTCTTTACAGGAAAAAACAGTTTTCTTCGACGAAAACCCTCACTACATTGCTAGTGTTTCGCGTCCGATACAAAAACAACTAAATGGAATTTCGCATGCTCAGACCACCGTTTTTCGCCCCCCTCGCCGGCTGCCTCCTGTCACTGGCCTGCGCGCAAGCGTTTGCAGCCCCGTCACCCTATTCAACCATGGTCGTTTTTGGCGACAGCCTGGCCGACGCCGGCCAGTTCCCCGATGGCTCGGCCGGCGCCACATTGCGCTTTACCAACCGCACCGGGCCGACATTCCAGGGCGATTATGGCCTGGTGTCATCTACGCTTTTGGGGGGCAAGCTGGGCGTGGCACCCAACGACCTGAACGCCTCCACCTCGCCGGTACGTGCCGCCCAAGGTTTGCCGGATGGTAATAACTGGGCGGTCGGCGGCTACCGTACCGACAATATCCTCGATTCCATCACCTCGGTCTCCAATGCGGCGATCCCGCCCGGCAATGCCGGTGGTGGCACCGTACTGCGCAGCCGTCAGGGTTATCTGCCGGCCAACGGCGGGCGGGCTGACCCGAACGCGTTGTATTTCCTATCCGGTGGCGGCAATGACTTTCTGCAAGGACGCGTCCTCAGCCCAGGCCAGGCCGTGGCCGCCGGCGGGCGCCTGGCCGACAGCGCCCAAGCCCTGCAACAGGCCGGCGCGCGCTACATCATGGTGTGGATGCTGCCCGACCTGGGCTTGACACCCGCCATCAACGGCACGCCCGCGCAAGGCGCCAGCTCGGCCCTGAGCAGCATTTTCAACCAGGCGCTGGTGCAGCGCCTGTCGCAGATCGACGCCCAGGTCATCCCGCTGAACATCCCGTTACTGCTCAATGAAACCTTCGCCAACCCTGCGCGCTTTGGCCTGGCCTCCGGGCAAAACCTCACCGGCACCTGCTTCAGCGGCAACGGCTGCACCGCCAACCCGGTGTATGGCATTGGCGGCGCCACCCCGGACCCGACCAAGCTGATCTATAACGACTCGGTTCACCCCACCATCGCCGGGCAACAGTTGATCGCCGACTACGCCTACTCGCTGCTCGCCGCGCCGTGGGAAGTGACCTTGCTGCCGGAGATGGCCCAAGGCACGTTGCGCGCCCATCAGGATGAGCTGCGCAACCAGTGGCAAGCCGACAATGGCAACTGGCAGGCCGTCGGCCAATGGCGCGCGATTGTCGCCGGTGGTGGCCAGCATTTGGACTTTGATGATCAACGCAGTTCGGCCAGCGGCGACGGCAGTGGCTACAACGTGAACGTCGGCGGCAGCTATCGCCTCGACGAAAACTGGCGCGTCGGCGTGGCCGCCGGCTTGTATCGCCAGACACTCGAAGCCGGCGCCCGCGATTCGGACTACAAGCTCAACAGCTACATGGGCACTGCCTTCGCGCAATATCAGCAAAACCACTGGTGGGCCGATGCGGCGCTGACCGGCGGCAAGCTGGACTTCGACAGCCTCAAGCGCAAGTTCGCCCTGGGCGTCAGCGAAGGCGCCGAAAAAGGCGACACCGACGGCTGGCTCTGGGCCTTGAGCGGCCGCTTGGGCTATGACATTGCCGGCGCCGGCAGCGATTGGCATTTGTCACCGTTCATCAGCGCGGACTATTCGCGGGTCGAAGTCGATGGTTATTCGGAAAAGGGCAACCGCTCCACCGCGCTGACCTTCGATGACCAGCAACGCGACTCCAAACGCCTGGGCGTCGGCCTGCAGGGCAGCTACCGGATTACGCCGCAAACCCAAGTGTTTGGCGAAGTGGCCCACGAGCATGAGTTCGAAAACGACACCCAGAAGGTAAAGATTTCGCTCAACAGCGTGCCCGGGATCGACTTCAAGCTGGACGGCTACACGCCGCGCAGCAATTCGGACCGATTGAGTCTGGGCGTCAGCCACAAGCTGACTCAGGAGCTGGCGCTACGGGCGGCGTATAACGTGAGGAAGGATGACAGCTTTACCCAGCAAGGCGTCAGTGTGGGGGTGAGTCTGGATTTCTAAGCGGATCTTAAACGCCCCACAAAACAACTGTGGGAGCTGGCTTGCCTGCTCCCACAGGTTGTCCAATGTCTGACTTTAGCTTTGCGGCGTTTGCTCGGCCAACGCCACAGCCCGGAACATCGCGCGGCGTTTATTCAGGGTTTCTTCCCATTCCAGGGCCGGCACCGAGTCAGCCACAATCCCGCCACCCGCCTGCACATGCAGCTCGCCGTCCTTGATCACGGCGGTGCGGATCGCAATCGCGGTGTCCATATTGCCGTTCCAGGCGAAATATCCCACGGCGCCGCCATACACACCACGCTTGACCGGCTCCAGTTCGTCGATGATCTCCATCGCGCGAATCTTCGGCGCGCCCGACAAAGTGCCCGCCGGCAGAATCGCCCGCAGTGCGTCCATCGCGGTCAACCCGGCTTTCAGCTCGCCGGTGACGTTGGACACAATGTGCATCACGTTGGAATACCGCTCGATGACCATCTTCTCGGTGAGCTTCACCGAACCGATTTCCGAAACCCGCCCGGTGTCGTTGCGGCCCAGGTCGATCAGCATCAAGTGTTCGGCAATTTCCTTGTCGTCACTCAGCAGGTCTTCTTCCAGCGCCAGGTCGGCCTCTTCGGTCGCGCCACGCGGGCGTGTGCCGGCTATCGGGCGCACGGTGATGAGGTTGTCTTCGACCCGCACCAGCACTTCCGGCGAACTGCCCACCACGTGGAAGTCGCCGAAGTTGAAGAAGTACATATACGGCGTCGGGTTGAAGCACCGCAGCGCGCGGTACAGATCAATTGGCGCCGCCTTGAAGTCGATGGACATGCGTTGCGACGGCACCACCTGCATGCAGTCACCGGCAAGGATGTATTCCTTGATGGTGTCGACCGCGCGCTCGTAGTCATCCTGGGTAAAGCTTGAACGAAAGATCGGGTCGGCGGCCGGCGGACGGCTGAGGTCCAGGCCACGGCGTGGGGTGATCGGCTGACGCAGTTTCTCCAGCAATGCCTCAAGGCTAGCCTGGCCTTGCTCGAAGGCATCGGCCTGGGACGGGTCGGCGAGGACAATCGCGTGCATCTTGCCGGCGAGGTTGTCGAACACCACCACCGCGTCGGAGACCATCAGCAGAATGTCCGGCACGCCCAGCGGGTCCGGGTTCGGGCATTTGCCCAGGCGTTTTTCTACGTAGCGCACGCAGTCGTAGCCGAAATACCCCACCAGGCCACCGTTGAAACGCGGCAGACCGGGAATGGTCGGCACGTTGTAGCGCGCCTTGAAGGTTTCGACGAACGCCAGCGGGTCTTCCACGTCATGGCTTTCGATCTCGACGCCATCATGGGTGATGCTCACATGGTGGTCATGCACACGCAGCACGGTGCGGCACGGCAGGCCGATGATCGAGTAACGGCCCCACTTCTCGCCGCCCTGCACCGATTCAAGCAGGTAGGAATTGGGCTTGTCGGCCAGTTTGAGGTAGATCGACAGCGGCGTATCGAAGTCAGCCAGGGTTTCGCAGGCCATGGGGATACGGTTATAGCCGGCAGTGGCCAAACGCAGGAATTCTTCGCGGATCATGAGGTGCCTCGTGGCTTGAGGGTCAAACGGTCAGGTGTGCAAACGTGCCGCAACGCGGCCAGGATCAGTCAGGCGCGCCAACGCCAGCGGGCCAGGGCCTTGATGACTTTCATCCAGAGTTTGCGAGTGACCACCACGATGGAATTTCCAGAAGGGGTTGATTCGATGTCGGGCAACGTTATCTCAGCGCCCGCTCCCAAGCAACCGGGGATTAGCAGTCGCAGATCATCAATGACCAGCGCCGGCGACTCCTCGGCGATCGGTCGGCCGTGGTTGTAGCCGTAGCTCAGCGCCACACACTGCACGCCAGCGGCTTTGGCGGCTTGCACATCACTGCGCGAATCGCCGACAAACAACGATTGCGAGGCCGGAATATTGGCCATTTTCATCACAAAGAACAGCGCCGCCGGGTCAGGCTTTTTCTGCGGCAAGGTGTCGCCGCCGATGATCCAGCGGAAATACCGGCCGATTTTCATCTGGTCCAACAGCGGCGCGACAAAGCGCTCCGGCTTGTTGGTGATCAGCGCCATCTCCACGCCTTGCTTGTGCAGCCACTTGAGCGTGTCGCGCACGCCGGGGTAAACCACGGTGAGCTCATGGCTGCTTTCATAGGCAACATTGAAGAGTTCCAGGGCGTGCTCGGCCTCAACCTCATCCACACCTTCGGCATCAATATGGTTGGCCAAGGCCCGACGCACCAGCATCTGCGCGCCGTTGCCGACCCACTCACGCACCGCCTCGATGCCCGCCGGCTTACGCCCCAGCTTGAGCAGCATCTCGTCCACCGCCGCCGCCAGGTCTGGCACCGAATCGATCAACGTACCGTCCAGATCGAACATCACCAGTCGTGGCAGTTTGCCGGGGAACAACTGCTCAAAACCGCTCATGGACGCGCCAGCGCCAGTTCGGCCCGCATCTTGTCGATGACTTCCTGGTAGTTGGGGGCGTTGAAGATCGCCGAGCCAGCCACAAAGGTGTCAGCGCCAGCGGCGGCGATTTCGCGAATATTGTTGACGTTGACCCCACCGTCGATTTCCAGGCGGATATCACGGCCCGACGCATCGATCAGCGCACGGGCTTCGCGCAGCTTGTTCAGCGTGCCGGGGATGAACTTCTGCCCGCCGAAGCCCGGGTTGACGCTCATCAGCAAGACCATGTCGACCTTGTCCATCACGTACTCCAGCACGCTCAACGGCGTGGCCGGGTTGAACACCAGGCCGGCCTTGCAACCGCCTTCACGGATCAGTTGCAGGGTGCGGTCGACGTGCAGCGTGGCTTCCGGATGGAAGGTAATGTAGGTGGCGCCGGCCTCGATGAAGTCACCGACGATGCGATCCACCGGGCTGACCATCAGGTGCGCATCGATCGGCGCAGTAATGCCGTACTTGCGCAGTGCCGCGCAGACCATCGGGCCGATGGTCAGGTTGGGCACATAGTGGTTGTCCATGACATCGAAGTGCACGAAGTCGGCACCGGCGGCCAATACCTTGTCCACTTCCTCACCCAGGCGGGCGAAGTCGGCGGAGAGAATCGATGGAGCGATAACGAAGGGCTGCATGACGCACCTTTTTGAGCTAAATCACGATGGCGCGCATTGTATACCTCATGCTTTACCCAGCACACCGTGACCTAACTCAATGGTCAGTAAGCCGCCCGGTAGATTTTCTCGATATCCGCTGCGCTGAGCTTGCGCGGGTTGTTGCGCATCAGGCGCTCGATACCCGCCGCTTCCGTCGCCATGGCGGGGATCGCGTCTTCCGGCACACCAAAGCTGCGCAGCCCTGCCGGGATTTCCACGGCGGCACATAGCCGCGTCATCGCCTCGACCGCCTGATCGGCGGCGTCGTTGACGCTGAGCCCGGCGGTATTCACGCCCATGGCTTGGGCAATGTCCTGCATGCGCTCCACGCAGGCCAGTTTGTTCCAGTGCATCACGTAGGGCAGCAACAGCGCATTGCTCACGCCGTGAGCAATATTGAATCGCCCGCCCAGCGGGTACGCCAAGGCATGCACTGCGCCGACGCCAGCATTGCCGAACGCCATGCCGGCCATCAGGCTGGCGGTGGCCATATCATCGCGGGCCTGCAGGTTGGCAGGGTTGGCGTAGGCCTTGGGCAGCGCATTGGCAATCAGTTTGATCGCGCCGATGGCCAGCGCGTCAGTGATCGGCGAGGCATTCAGCGACAGGTAGGACTCGATGGCATGCACCAGCGCATCCACGCCACTGGCGGCGGTGACACTGCGCGGGCACGTGAGGGTCATTTGCGGGCTGATCAGCGCAACATCCGGCAATAAGTAATCGCTTACGATGCCTTTTTTCAGTTGTGCGGCCTTGTCGGAGAGAATCGCCACATTGGTCACCTCCGAACCGGTGCCGGCCGTGGTCGGGATGGCGATCAGCGGCGGGCCTTTGCGCGGCACCTGGTCGACGCCGAACAAGTCCGCCAGCGCGCCGTGGTAACCGGCATAGGCCGCGACACTCTTGGCGATGTCGATGGCACTGCCACCGCCCACGCCGATCAGGCCGTCATGCCCGCCCTCGCGGTACACGCGCATGCAGTCCTCGACGATGGCGATTTCCGGGTCGGGCAGCACACGGTCGAAAATCTCATAAGTGCGCTCGCCCAGGTGCTCGAGCGCCAGCGCCACGGTGCCGGACTTGACCAGCGCGGCATCGGTAACGATCAACGGGTTATCCACATCAAGACGCGTGAGCTCGGCGGCCAGTTGTTCGATGGCGCCAGCGCCGGTCAGCAGTTTGTGGGCGATCTTGAATGAGGAAGTACTCATGTGCGCGGCCTCTTATTAATGATGGGCTGGCACAAGAATAGCCGGGTATTTCAGGTTGCCCAGCATTCACGCACTGAATGGCTCGGTCGGTGTGGGAGCTGGCTTGCCTGCGATGCGACCGCCTCGGTTTTCCTGACATACCGAGTTGATGCTATCGCAGGCAAGCCAGCTCCCACATTTGATCCGGTTTCGGCCTTTAGACTTGCGCGGTGCGCAGTTTCTCGCTGCGGCCTCGCAGCCACTCAAGGGTCAGCAACAGCAGCACCGAGAACGCAATCAGCAAGGTTGCCGCTGCAGCGATTGTCGGGCTTAAATTTTCGCGGATGCCGCTGAACATCTGGCGCGGCAAAGTCGCTTGCTCGGGGCCGGCGAGAAACAGCGTCACTACCACTTCATCAAAGGACGTCGAGAAGGCAAACAATGCCCCGGAAATCACCCCAGGCGCGATCAACGGCAAGGTCACACGGCGAAACGCGGTCAGCGGCGAGGCGCCCAGGCTGGCCGCTGCCCGCACCAGGTTGTGGTTGAAGCCCTGCAACGTCGCCGACACGGTGATGATCACAAACGGCACACCCAGCACGGCATGTACCACGATCAGCGAGAGGAAGCTGTTGCCCAGCCCCAGTGGCGCAAAGAACAGATAGCTGGCCACGCCAATGATCACCACAGGCACCACCATCGGCGAAATCACCAAGGCCATGACCAACGCCTTGCCGGGGAAGTTGCCGCGCGTCAGGCCAATCGCCGCCAGCGTACCGAACACCATCGCCAGCACCGTGGCCGCCGGGGCCACAATGATGCTGTTCTTCAATGCACGCATCCACTCGGCCGAGGCGAAGAAGTCCTGATACCAGTGCAACGAGAAGCCTTGCAGCGGGTACACCAGGAAACTGCCGCTGTTGAACGACAGCGGGATAATCACCAGCACCGGCAAGATCAGGAACAGCAGGATCAAGCCACACAGGATCCGCAAGCTGTAGAACCACACCCGCTCCACGGGTGACATATAAGGGCTCAGCATCGCCAACTCTCCTCAGCTCAGGCGCAGGCGACTGGCGCCGACCAGACGGTTGTAGATCAGGTACAGCACGACGGTCGCCAGCAGCAGCAAGCCGCCCAGCGCCGTGGCCATACCCCAATTGATGCTGGTGTTGGTGTAGAACGCGACGAAATAGCTGACCATCTGGTCGTTCGGGCTGCCGAGCAGCGCCGGGGTGATGTAGTAACCAATCGCCAGGATAAACACCAGCAGGCAACCGGCGCCGACACCGGCATAAGTCTGCGGGAAGTACACACGCCAGAAACTGGCAAACGGGTGGCAACCCAGGGAAATCGCTGCACGCATATACGTGGGCGAGATGCCTTTCATCACGCTGTAAATCGGCAAAATCATGAAGGGCAACAGGATGTGCACCATCGAGATGTAAACCCCGGTGCGGTTAAACACCAGCTCCATGGGTTTATCGATCAGCCCCATGCCCATCAATGCGCTGTTGATCAACCCACCGGACTGCAGCAGTACAATCCACGCCGCCACCCTTACCAGGATTGAGGTCCAGAACGGCAGCAATACCAGAATCATCAGCAGGTTACTTTTGCGTGCCGGCAGGTTGGCCAGCAAATAGGCCAACGGGTAGGCCAGCAGCAGGCAGATGAAGGTTATTACCAAGCCCATCCAGAACGTGCGGGCGAAGATGTCCAGGTAGATGGCCTGGTCAGGCGTGGCCGGGGCCACTTCGCCAAGGTCATTGATACGGTGATCGACAGCCGCCAGCAGGTAGTACGGCGTGAGGCTGCTGGTATTACGCCGGATCGCCTGCCAGTACGCCGGGTCGCCCCAGCGTTCGTCGAGGTTTTCCAACGCTTCCTTATAAGAGGCGGGCGCTTCGGTAAACGGCAGCGCCCGCGCGGTTTTGGTCAACAGGCTGCGGTAGCCGGCCAGTTCCATGTTCAAGCGTTTGGACAAGTCGCCCAGCGTCTGGTTTTTACGCGCTTCACCCAGGTCTTCGCTGAGCGCCTGATACACCGGCTCACCCGGCAGGCCGCGACCGTCCCAGGTCTTGACCGCTACCACGGTACGCGGCAAACCGCCCACCACTTCCGGGTTGCCGACGCTTTTGTAAAGCAGCGCAACAATCGGCACCAGGAACACCAGCAGCAAAAACAGCACCAGCGGCGCAATCAAGGCCTGGGCCTTCCAGCGGTTGAGCCGCTCGGCACGCGCCAGGCGCTGCTTGAGGGTGGGGCTGGGAATGGCGATAACCATGGCAAACTCCGGAAATCTTCTAAGAGTTCCCTGTGAGCGGTGCTTTTTTGTGGGAGCTGGCTTGCCTGCTCCCACACCAGCCTGCTTTCACAGAGGAATATGCGGTGTTACTTCGCCGCCCAGGAATTGAAGCGCTGCTCGAGCTGCTCGCCGTTATCCGCCCAGAAGCTCACATCGATCTGCACCTGGTTGGCGATGTTTTCCGGGGTGGTCGGCATGTCTTTCAGCACATCCTTGGCCAGCAACGGTACAGCCTGGGTATTGGCCGGGCCGTAGGCGATGTTTTCCGAGTAGGTCTTCTGCTGTTGCGGCTGCACCGAGAAGGCGATGAATTTCTTCGCCGCTTCGGCACGGTCCTTGGCCAGGCCTTTAGGGATGGCCCAGGCGTCAAAGTCGTAGATGCCGCCGTTCCACACCACTTTCAGGTTGCTTTCTTTTTGCACGGCAGCGATGCGGCCGTTGTAGGCCGAGCTCATGACCACATCACCCGAGGCCAGGTACTGCGGCGGTTGTGCGCCGGCTTCCCACCACTGGATCGACGGTTTGAGTTCGTCGAGTTTCTTGAACGCGCGATCCTGGCCGTCTTTGCCAGCCAGCACTTTGTACACGTCTTTGGGGGCCACGCCGTCCGCCATCAAGGCGAATTCCAGGGTGTACTTGGCGCCTTTGCGCAGGCCGCGCTTGCCTGGGAACTTCTTGGTATCCCAAAAATCCGCCCAACTGGTCGGTGCAGTGGTCAGCTTGTCGGCGTTGTACGCCAGCACGGTGGACCACACAAAGAAGCCCACGCCGCAGG
Organism: Pseudomonas sp. B19125; assembly: GCF_044218855.1. Lineage (NCBI taxonomy): Bacteria > Pseudomonadati > Pseudomonadota > Gammaproteobacteria > Pseudomonadales > Pseudomonadaceae > Pseudomonas > Pseudomonas sp. B19125. The sequence goes on along the minus strand of NZ_CP162589.1, from coordinate 1,067,449 downwards.
GCTGAATCGCGCCTTTCACGTAATCGGCGCTATTGCCGAACAGTTTCGGGTCGAGCGGTTCGAACATGTCTTCGTCACAGCCACGGGACAGTTCCGGCGACTCCACTTCCACCAAGTCCCATGACACGCTCTTGGTATCGACCATGGCTTTGACCTTGGCCATTTCACCGTTGTACTCACCGGCGACGATCTTGCCATTACCCGCGCTTTCCCACGGTGCGTAAAAGGCTTTGACCTGAGCCGCCTTGTTCGCGCCGCCGAAGGATACGACCGTCAGGTCCGGGCCTGCCATGGCCTGTGTCGCGCCCATCAAACCGATGGCCAAGGCGGAATATTTAAGGGATCTCAACATTGTTGTTCTCTCCACGTGCAGGGTTGGTGAAGCCATGGGGCGATTAATTCGCCTCTAGAAGTGGGTCGAGTGCGCGAACGTGCTCGACTTGCCAGCCAATCGGTACCACGTCGCCGACCGCAAGCGCTGGGTCCAGCTCAGCGATCGGTTGTTTCACAAAAAAATCGGCCTTGCCGCAGACTTCCAGGCGCACACGCACGTGGTCGCCCAGGTAGATAAATTCCGCCACCCGCCCAGAGAAGCGGTTGACGCAGGATTCACTGGAGCCGTTGAGGCTGACGCGCTCCGGGCGTACTGACAGGGTCACCGGGCCGCCGAGCTGGCCGACATTCACTGCCAGCGCCTCAACCTTTTCACCGCGCGCCAACTCCACCACACAGCGTTCGCCGGTGTGGCTGTGCAAGCGGCCATTGAGTCGGTTGTTCTCACCGATGAAGTTGGCGACGAACGTGTTTTTTGGCTCTTCGTACAACGTGCGCGGCGCGGCGATCTGCTGGATCTCGCCCTGGTGGAACACCGCCACGCGGTCGGACATGGTCAAGGCTTCGCCCTGGTCGTGGGTCACGTACACCACGGTCACGCCGAGGCGCTGGTGCAGGTGCTTGATCTCCATCTGCATGTGTTCGCGCAGTTGTTTATCGAGGGCGCCGAGGGGTTCGTCCATCAACACCAGCTGCGGTTCGAACACCAGCGCGCGGGCCAAGGCCACGCGCTGTTGCTGACCGCCGGAGAGTTGCGCCGGGTAACGCTGGGCGAAGGCATCCAGCTGGACCATGCTCAGCACCCGTTTGACCCGCTCGCTGATATCGGTCTTGCTCAAGCCGCGCACCGACAACGGGAAGGCCAGGTTCTCTGCCACCGTCATGTGCGGGAACAGCGCGTAGTTCTGGAACACCATGCCGATGTCGCGCTTGTGCGGCGGCACGTTGTTGATAGCGCGCCCGGCGAGCAGGATTTCCCCGGCGGTCGGCGTCTCGAAACCGGCGAGCATCATCAGGCTGGTGGTCTTGCCCGAACCGGACGGCCCGAGCAGGGTGAGGAACTCGCCCTTGCGAATTTCCAGGTTGAGGTCTTTGACGATCAGGTTCTCGCCGTCGTAGCTCTTCTGCACGCCACGAAAGCTGACCAGCACATCATTTGAATCCACCTCGCTCATACCCGCACCTTTTGTTTTGGACTGCTGTGGCACAAAGCGTAGTCCAGGCGCGAGCCCCCGGAAATCGGGGACGAGGAGAGAATCACATCAGCAGGATGGAAGATTGGGGGTAGGGATTGCCCTACACGGATGGCGGGCAGAGAACAGTGCGGCGGCAATCGTCAGCGTCTGCCGGCAAAGCCTATGTCGTAAACAGATACGCGCACCTGGAGGAGCCCGGCTTGATCGTTCCCTCGCTCCGCGTGGGAATGCAGCCCAGGACGCTCTGCGTCCTAAAGCGTGACGCAGAGCGTCATAAGAGGTGTTACCACGCGGAGCGTGGGAACGATCGAGGGGGTTACAAGAGTTTGTGTTCCATGGCGTACTTCACCAGTTCGGCCAGGGAGGTGATATGGAGCTTTTGCATCAACCGCGCCTTGTGGGTGCTGATGGTCTTGCTGCTCAGCGCCAGTTGCTGGGCGATATCATTGACGTTGGCGCCCTGGGCCAGGCGCTCGAACACTGAGAACTCGCGCTCCGACAGTAACGAGTGCAACGGCCGCGTATCGGTGAGGCCGACCTCAAAGACCATGCGGTCCGCCAGGTCCGGGTCGATGTAACGCCCGCCCGCCGCCACCTTGCGAATCGCCGTCAGCAACAGCGCCGGGTCACTGTCCTTGGTGGCATACCCCGCCGCCCCGACTTTCAGGGCGCGGGCAGCCATTTGCGCTTCATCGTGCATCGACAGCACCAGAATCGCGGGCGGGTTACTCAATGCACGGATGCGCGCAATCGCTTCCAGGCCATTTACGCCCGGCATCGAGATATCCAGCAACACCACCTCACAGGCGATATGGCGCAAGGTCTCCAGCAACTGCTCGCCATTGCTGGCCTCGCCGACCACCAGCAGGTCTTTGGCCAGGCCAATCAATTGCTTGATGCCTTCACGAACAATGGTGTGGTCTTCGGCTACCAATACGCGAATCACAGGGGCTTGCTCCTATCGTTATGCATCCAACGGCACCGTGACACTCAAGGTGGTGCCCTCCCCCAGTTCGCTGTGCAGGCTCAATTGCCCGCCCATCATCAGCACCCGCTCACGCATGCCGACTACGCCAAAGGATACCGGGCGGCCGGGGTTCTCGACGAAACCGACGCCGTCATCGCTGATGGTCAGCCGCAAGTCGGCGTTTTCCACTGTCAGGGTCAGTTCAACAGTATGCGCCTGGGCATGACGCATCACATTGGTCAGCGCCTCCTGCAGGATGCGGAACAGGCCAATTGCCTTGGCATCGCTGAGGGCCGGCAGGTTATCCGGGACTTGTACCAGACAGGGAATGTGCGTGCGCGCTTCGAAGCGGCGGGCTTGCCATTCAATCGCCGAGGCGATGCCAGCGTCGAGAATCGGCGGGCGTAGCGCGGTCGCCACATCCCGGACAAGCTGGAACAGCTGGGCGATCAGGCGTTTCATGCTGTTCAGGCGCTCGGTCAAGCCCGGGTCCAATTGCGCATAGGCCAGCTCGCACATCGAGGTCTCCAGCTTGAGCACCGTGAGCATTTGACCCAACTCGTCATGCACTTCACGGGCGATACGCGCCTTTTCCTCTTCGCGCACGGTTTCGAGGTGGGCAGAAAGCTCGCGCAGCTGTGTTTCGCTTTGCTGCAAGGCGGCCACGTAACGACGGCGCTCGGTGACGTCGTTGAGATAAACCACCAGGTATTCGCCCTCGGCAAAGCGCAGGAAGCTCAACGACACATCCGCCGGCAGGATGCTGCCGTCAGCGCGCACGCAATCGGCGGCGAAGGTCTGCGGGCCTTCTTCGCTGGCACGCGCACGCTTCCATACGTCGAGCCAGCGGTCCATGTTCAAGGTCGGGTCAAAATCGATCAGCGGTCGCTCGATCAGCGCGCCCGCGGCGTAGCCCAGCATGGTTTCGGCGGCGCGGTTGGCGTAACGCACATGGCTGTCCCAATTGACCCAAAGAATGCCGACCGTACTTTGATCGATGGAGAACTGCGTCAGCCGCAACGCTTCGGCACCCGCCGCACGCGCGGCGCTTTCTTCTCGGGCGGCCAGTAAGCTGTGTTCCAGCACTCGCTGGTGGCGGCGCTGCCAAACCACCACGGCGAGGCTGGCGAGCAGGAACATCGCCAAGAGCAGGCTGAGGTTTTGCCACAGGCCCGGCGATTCCGTCAGCCGTGGGTATTTGGGTTGCAGCCAGCGGCTGTGCAATTGGTCGAGGTCGCGGGCGGGTATCGCGCGCAAGGCACTTTGCATGATGCTCGCCAGCTCCGGCCACTCACGGCGCGTGGCCACACGCAGCAATTGCGGCAGGCCGATATCGCCAACCACCGCCAGCCCGGCAAACTCCGCCTCGCCGGACAATCGGCTCAATTGCGCCTCATCCACCACGGCATAACGCGCCTGCTGGCTCACCAACAATTGCAAGGCCTGACGCTCCAAAGGGACGCCTTGCAGGTTGAGGTTGGGATAATTGCTGCGCAGGTAATCGGCGACAGCGCTGGGCATGCGCACGGCGACGCGGGACAGCTCGTCAAGCTTTTCCAGCTCCACCGCGCCGCCGCCCTCGCGAATGCCGACGATATGCTGAGGCACGCGCATGTAAGGGTCGCTGAATAACCACAGACGCAAGCCCGCCGGGGTTTGCTGCAGGCCCGGGGCGATATCCACCTCGCCATCGCGCACGGCGGCTTCCAATTGCTCCTGGCTGGGGAAATTGCGCCAGGTCAGGTCGATATTCAGCGCTTTGGCCAGCCATTGCATCAATTCGACATTCGCCCCGGACAGGCGCTGCAGGCGCCGATCGTATTGGGCGTACGGTGCCTGCAATACCAGGCCCACGCGCAACTGCGGGTGCTGCGCCAGCCATTCACGCTGCTGAGCATTGAGCTGCGCCTGCGGCGCGATAGGCGCAGGCGCGGCATTCGCCATCAAGGCAAAGCACACACAGCCGATAACCAGCAGACAGCGAAAACCCATGATCCACGTCTCACATCACTGACAAACACTGACCAACCCATTAGGCTGCTGGAATCACTTCTGGCCGGGAATTAACGATGCCCTTTACCCACCGTTCGGCACTGCCAGCATTGTGCCTATCGCTGCTATTTACCAGCGCCTTTTCTGTTCACGCCGCCGACGCGCCTGCGCCCACCGCCGAAAAACCGGCTGAACGCCAAGCCCTGCCCGAGCGCAGCCAGGAAGAAGCCAACGCCCTTGAGCGACAACTTCCACGCCAGGAACAACAACAGTTGCAGGCCGGCACCGACTCATTCCTGGCGCTGTGGAAACCTGCCAACAGCGCCGAGCCCGAAGGGGTGGTGATTATCGTACCGGGCGCAGGGGAAAGTGCTGACTGGCCGCAAGCAATCGCGCCCTTACGGCGCAAGCTGCCCGATGCCAATTGGGGCACCCTCAGTCTGTCGCTGCCGGATGTGAACCTCGACACCTTGCCGCCACGGGTCATGGAGCCACCTAAAGCCGCCGTCGACACCAGCAGCAAAGACGGCAGCACGGCCGCCAAACCGATCGAACAAGCCGCCAGCGCCGAAGCCGAAGGCACTGACCCGGCGGTGGTGCCTGGTGCTGATGAACAAGACAAGACCGACGCCAAGCGCATCTTTGATCGCATTGACGCCGCCGTTGCCTTTGCCCAAACCCAGAGCGCCCGCAGTGTGGTACTGCTCGGCCACGGCACCGGCGCCTGGTGGGCTGCGCGCTACCTGAGCGAGAAACAGCCGTCCCAAGTGCAGAAGTTGGTGATGGTGGATGGCAAGACGCCAGCGGCCAGGCAGCCGGACCTGCAAAAACTGGCACCGGCGCTGAAGGTGCCGACGGCGGATGTGTATTACCAGGACGGCGCCCAAGAGCGCAAAAACGCCCGGGAACGCATGCAGGCCGCCAAGCGGGCGAAGAATGACAGCTATAAACAGGTGTCACTCAAGACCTTGCCGGGCAACAGTGCGGCTGAGCAAGAGCAGCTGTATCGGCGGGTTCGCGGGTGGTTGAGCCCGGAGCCGACCTCCAACTAATCCAGCCTGGCAAGCCAGCTCCCACACTGATTGGGTTGTCACTTCCAAATGGTGGTGGCTACCTGAAATCCCGCCGTTCGCGAATCAACGCATAAGCATTGTGCAGCTCGCGGGTGCGCTCGGTGGCCTCACGCACTTGCGCCAGGCTCGCGCCACTGCCGGCGATCTTGTCCGGGTGATGGCGGCTGAGCAGTCGGCGATAGGCACGTTTGATCGCCGCCGGTTCGCTGGTGGACGTCACCCCCAGAATCCGCAACGCCTCCTGATACGCCCCGCCACGACTGGCCAATGGCTTGCGTTCGGGGGCGTAATCAGACGCCAGCGCCTGCAGCTGTTGCGGCGTCCACCCCAGCCACTTGCCCCATAGGTCAATCAGGTCGCGCTCGGCGTCATCGGCCCTGCCGTCCGCCCAGGCCATGCGCCAGCATGCACGCAATACACCTTCTGCCGCATGGGGTTGGGCTTTGAGTACGCGCAGGTAATTGCGCACTCGGTCGGATCCCGACTTGCCACGATTGAACGCGGTAATCGCCCGGCGCTGGGCCGGCTCGCTCATGTCCAGCGAGCGCATCTCCTGGCGCGCCTGCTGAATATGCCCATCCACCACCCGGCCATTACTCTTGGCCAGGCGCCCCAACAAAACAAACAGCAATTCGTCGTTGCGCAACGCCGGGCGCCCGCCCAGGCGCTCGCGCAATTGCGCCCAGCTGTGCAACTGCAGGCGGCGATCCAGTGCCTGCCCCAGCAATGCGCCCAACAAGGCCCCCGGAATACTGGCAATGGCAAAGCCAGCCCCGGCACCGATCAGTGTCCCTGGCCACAACATCTTATTGCCCCGCAGTCAGCAGGGTTTCAACCTGCGCCAGACGCTCCAGCGTGCCGACATCAATCCAGCGTCCTGTCATGTGCTCTCCCGTTACCAGACCTTTGGCCATGGCCTGCCGCAACAGCGGCGCCAGTTTGAAGGCACCGGCGCTGCAACCCGCGAACAACTTCGGGTCGAGAACTGAAATGCCACTGAAGGTCAGGTTATCGGCACCGGGCGCGGCATCATGAAGCAGACCTTCGTCCAGGTAGAAATCGCCGCCAGAAGGGTGATGCGCCGGGTTATCGACCATCACCAGGTGAGCCAGGCCCTTGAGCGGTTGCTTGAGGAGATTGAAGTCGTAGTCGGTCCAGATATCACCATTGACCACCAGAAAAGGCTCGTCGCCCAACAACGGCAGCGCCTGGAAAATTCCGCCACCGGTTTCCAGCGGCTCGCCCTCGGGCGAGTACTGAATGCGCAAGCCAAACTGCGCACCATCACCCAGGTAGCTTTCAATCTGCTGGCCGAGCCAGGCATGGTTGATCACGATATCGGTGAAGCCGGCCTTGGCCAGCGCTTCAAGGTGATACTCGATCAAACGCTTGCCACCCGCCTGCACCAGTGGTTTGGGCGTGTGCAACGTGAGCGGGCGCATCCGCTCACCTTTGCCTGCTGCCAGGATCATCGCCTTCATACGCGCGCCTCGGTTGGTTCACGCAGGCTGGCGAGCAGCTCGCCCAACTCGTCCAGCTCCGGCCGGTCGGCCAGTACCGCTTCTATATAAGCAAAGAAACGCGGCACATCGGCCAGGTAGCGTGGCTTGCCATCGCGATGGCAGATGCGTGCAAAAATGCCGATGACCTTGAGGTGACGCTGCACGCCCATCAGGTCACTGGCCCGCAGGAACTCGTTGAAATCCGCCTGCACCGGGATGCCCAAAGCGCCAGCACGTTCCCAGTAGCCGCGTTGCCACGCCTGCACACGCGCCTTGGGCCAGCTGAGAAACGCATCCTTGAACAGGCAGGTGATGTCATAGGTGACCGGGCCGTAGACCGCGTCCTGGAAGTCCAGCACGCCGGGGTTCGGCGCGCTGATCATCAGGTTGCGCGGCATATAGTCGCGATGCACCAGCACTTTGGGCTGGGCCAGGGCACTGTCGATCAGGTGATCGCTGACGCGTTGCCATAAGGCCTGCTGCCGGGTGTCGAATTCGATACCCAAATGCCGGCGCACGTACCACTCCGGAAACAATTCCAGCTCACGGCGCAACAAGGCCACGTCATAGCTGGGCAGCGGCGCGTCCATCGGCAATTGCTGAAAAGCCAGCAACGCGTCGATGGCATCGGCAAACAATTGATCGGCGTTTTGCGCGTCAATCACGTCCAGATAGGTTTTTCTGCCCAGGTCATTGAGCAAAAGAAAGCCGCGCGGCAAATCTTCTGCATAAATTTTTGGCACATTTATTCCCGATTTCGCGAGTAAATCAGCGATATCGACGAAAGGTTTGCAGTTTTCCTGGGGCGGTGGAGCGTCCATGACGACGAACGTGCGACCGCCGCCCTCCCACCGGAAATAACGCCTGAAACTCGCGTCGCTGCTGGCCGCGGTCAATGTGGCCGGAGGTACGACACCCCAGTCCTGAGCGTTGAAAAGGATCGGCAACTGCTCATCCAGCCAAACTTTCAGCTGTTGTAAACGTAGATCTTGCTCGGGCATTACAAGGGTCTCCGACGGCGCTAGCCGTCAAGCGGGTCATGCTTTATTATCACGCATCTTTTTCAGACCATCGAGAGGCGTGCGGCCCAAACCGCGGGCAGATGGCACGCAGGAAGCCCGGACTAATAAGATGGCATTGAAATCCCCCGCGTTTCGTAGAAAATTTCCGTTGCTGGTAACCGGCAGTCTGCTGGCCATGCAACCTTTCGCCACCTCATTCGTGGTCGCCGCGGAACAGTATGACTGCTCAGTCTCTGCTTCGGGTGCCTGGGATTGCGCGCCGAAGACCGCCGCAGCCCCGTTACCACCGCGCCCGGTGCACGACGGTGCAGCCGTCAGCGCCGCTGGCAGCACGGCGCAAGCCGATGCTGGCGGCACCGCTGCGGCCGAGCCGAAGACCACCCTGGTCACCGAGTCCAAGGGCCGTGGCCTGCGTTCGCGCAGTGCCGACTACAGCCACTTGGACTGGGTGCCTCGCGACAAGCTGACCGCAGCCCAACTGGCTGAGACCGGCCCGTATTGCTCCGGCGCGTACATCGAGCCGACCCGTCCTGGCATGAACGACAAGACGGACAAAAGCGATTCGCCGACCTTCATCGGTGCCAAGGTGTCTCGTTACGAGCAGGAACAGCAGGTTGCGACCCTGGCCGGTGACGTCGTCATGCGCCAGGGCAGCATGCAGATGGAGGCTCAGGAAGCCAGCCTGTACCAGGCCGAGAACCGTGGCGAGCTGAACGGCGATGTGCGTCTGCGCGACAACGGCGCCCTGATCGTCGGCGACCACGCCGAGGTCCAGCTCGATACCGGCGCGGCCCAGATCGACAATGCCGAATACGTGCTGCACAAGTCGCGCATTCGCGGTAACGCCCTGTACGCCAAGCGTGCCGAAAACGCGATCATCCGTCTCAAGGACGGTACGTACACCACCTGCGAGCCGGACAGCAACGCCTGGCAGCTCAAGGGCAACAACATCACGTTGAACCCGGCCACCGGTTTCGGTACGGCCACCAACGCGACGTTGCGGATCAAGAACATCCCGATCCTCTACACCCCGTACATCTACTTCCCGATCGACGACCGTCGTCAATCCGGCTTCCTGCCGCCAAGCTTCAGCACCGGCAGCGAAACCGGCTTCACACTGGTCACGCCGTACTACTTCAACCTGGCGCCAAACTACGACGCCACGTTGTACCCGCAATACATGACCAAGCGCGGTTTGTTGATGGAAGGCGAATTCCGCTACCTCACCAAATCCAGCGAGGGCCAGTTCGGTGGCGCGTACTTGAATGACGACAGCGACGAGCGGAAAAAGCAGACCGATTACGAAAAAACTCGGTATATGCTCAATTGGCAGCATAAGGGCGGGCTGGACTCACGCCTGTCGACCCAGGTTGACTACACCAAGATCAGCGATCCGTTCTACTACCAAGACCTGAAATCCTATCAGGAAGGTATCCAGACTCAGGACTACGTTAACCAGCAAGGCTCCGTAACCTATCGCGGTGACAGCTATCAGGCTCGCCTGAACCTGCAGGCCTACCAGTTGGCAACGATTTCACAAATCACCCCGTATAACCGGCTGCCGCAGATCACCTTCAACGGCACGCTGCCGTTCCATCCAGGCGGTGTGAACTTTACTTATGAGACTGAGGCTGTTCGGTTTGACCGGGATCTCCGGAGCGGCAACGTTCTTGATGAGAATGGCGGCCCAATTAATGCAGACGGCACTTTAGGTGAGAAACGCCTTGACGAATACGTAACCGGCTTAACCCGCGCCAACGGCACTCGCCTGAACGTCGCTCCGGCCGTCGAATACCCGATGAACTGGACCTACGGCTTCATTACACCGAAGCTCAAGTACGTATACACCAAGTACGATCTTGATCTTGATGCCAAGGGCAAGAACGACATCGTCGCGCAACAGGCGGCAGCGGCAGCAGCGGGCACTCAATACGCCGGTGGCAATTTCAAAAGTTCCCAGGACCGCGCGATTCCAATCGCCAGCATCGACAGCGGCCTGTACTTCGACCGCAATACCAACTGGTTCGGCAAAGACTATCGCCAAACCCTGGAACCGCGCGCCTATTACCTTTATGTCCCGAATAAGGACCAGAGCGATATTCCGGTATTCGACACCAGCGAATACTCGTTCAGCTATGCCTCTCTATTCCGCGACAACCGCTTCAGCGGCACCGACAGGATCGGCGACGAGAACAAACTGTCCCTGGGCTTGACCAGTCGCTGGATCGAGGAGAATGGCTTCGAACGTCAGCGCGCGTCCATCGGCCAGGCGGTGTACTTCAAGGATCGTGAAGTTCAGTTGCCGGGCATCCTGGCTGCCGACCGTGCCGACGCACAGTCTGACGTGTCGCCTGTTGCCTTGGAATACGAGTTCCGCTTCAACCGCGACTGGCGAGCCACCGCTGACTACAACTGGGACACCGAGGAGCACACCCCTCGCTCCGGCAGCGCGATGCTCCACTACCAGCCGGAAGACAACCCAAACAAAATCATCAACGTTGGCTATCGCTATCGTAACGACCAGGTGGTCTACAACCAACTGACTGGCAAATGGCAGTTTGGTGGTGACTACGGTACCGAAGGCCAACCTAACTTCATCAAGGATTACTACAAAATCCAGCAACACGACTTCTCGATGATGTGGCCGATCATTCCGCAGTGGAACCTGATCACCCGCTGGCAGTATGACTATGCCCGCAACCGTACCCTGGAAGCCTTCGGTGGTTTCGAGTACGACAACTGCTGCTGGAAACTGCGCGTCATCAACCGTTACTGGGTTTCCAACGACGAATACAGCCAGATCGCCCCGCTTAACGAAAAGGGTGACCACGGGCTCTTCTTCCAGATCGTCCTCAAAGGACTCGGCGGCCTGACCGGCGCCAAGGTAGAGAGCTTCCTCGACAAAGGCATTGAAGGTTATCGTGAACGTGAAGACCAAGCTTTCTGATTGCTTGCGCCCACTAGTGCTGGGCGCGCTGTTCCTGGGGGCCGCATCGGCACACGCTGCGGTTCAACAGCTGGACAAGGTAGTGGCCATCGTCGATAACGACGTGATCATGCAGAGCCAACTCGACCAACGGGTCAAGGAAGTTCAGCAAACCATCGCCAAGCGTGGCGGCGGCGTACCGCCTACCAGCGTGCTGGACCCACAGGTACTTGAGCGCCTGATCGTCGAAAACCTGCAACTGCAGATCGGCGAGCGCTCCGGCATCCGTATTTCGGACGAAGAACTGAACCAGGCCGTCGGCACCATCGCTCAGCGCAATAACATGAGCATTGACCAGTTCAAGGCTGCCCTGGCCCACGATGGTTTGTCTTATGAAGACGCCCGTGACCAGATCAAGCGTGAAATGATCATCAGCCGTGTGCGTCAGCGCCGTGTAGCGGAGCGCGTTCAGGTGTCTGAGCAGGAAGTGAAGAACTTCCTGGCCTCGGACCTCGGCAAGATGCAGCTCTCCGAAGAACTGCACCTGGCCAATATCCTGGTTCCAACCCCAGACAGCGCCAGCTCCGAGCAGCTCAATGCCGCTGCGGCGAAAACCCAGGCTATCTATGATCGCCTGAAAGCCGGTGCTGACTTTGCCCAGACGGCCATCGCCATGTCCGGCAGCGACAACGCCCTGGACGGCGGTGACATGGGCTGGCGTAAAGCCGCGCAATTGCCACCTCCGTTCGACCGTGAGCTGAGCGCCATGAATGTGGGTGAAATCACCCAGCCAGCGCGTACGCCAGGCGGCTTCATCATCCTCAAGTTGCTCGGCAAACGCGGCGGCGAGACCTCGCTGAAAGACGAAGTGCATGTTCGTCACATCCTGGTCAAACCAAGCGAAATCCGTACCGAGGCGCAAACCAAGGAGCTGGCCCAGAAGATCTATGACCGCATCGAAGGCGGTGAAGACTTCGCCACCCTGGCCAAGAGCTTCTCGGAAGACCCGGGTTCCGCCCTCAACGGTGGCGACCTGAACTGGATCGACCCGAAAGCGCTGGTGCCGGAGTTCCAGGACGTCATGGCCAAGACCCCGCAAGGCGTTCTGTCCAAGCCGTTCAAGACCCAATATGGCTGGCACGTCCTGGAAGTCCTTGGCCGCCGCGCCACCGACAACACCACCCAGGCCCGCGAACAACAAGCCCTGACCGTGCTGCGTAACCGCAAGTACGACGAAGAGCTGCAAACCTGGTTGCGTCAGATCCGTGACGAAGCCTACGTAGAGAACAAGCTGCCAGGCGCCGAGCAAACAGGCACCGACCAGGCAGCACAGTGAAACCCCAGCGTTTCGCGGTAACACCCGGCGAGCCGGCCGGCATTGGTCCAGACCTGTGTCTGCTGCTCGCCTCGCACCCTCAGCCACACCCCCTGATTGCCATTACCAGTCGCGACCTGCTCCTTGAGCGGGCCGCGCAGCTGGGTGTGGCTGTCACCTTGCTGGACGTGGCGCCGGGCAACTGGCCCGACCTGCCCGCCCCGGCCGGCAGCCTGTATGTGTGGGACACCCCGCTGGCAGCCAAGGTGGTTGCCGGGCGACTGAACAAGGCCAATGCCGCGTTTGTGCTGGAAACCCTGACACGCGCAGGCCAAGGCTGCATCGACGGCGACTTCGCCGGTATGATCACCGCCCCGGTGCACAAGGGCGTGATCAACGAGTCCGGCATTGCCTTTTCCGGCCATACCGAATTCCTCGCCGAACTGACCCATACCGGACAAGTGGTGATGATGCTGGCCACTCGCGGCCTTCGGGTAGCGCTGGTGACCACGCACTTGCCGTTGCGCGATATCGCCGACGCTATCACTGCCGAGCGCGTGGAGCGCGTTACACGCATCCTGCACGCCGACCTGCAACAGAAATTCGGCATTGCCCAACCACGCATCCTGGTTTGTGGGCTCAATCCGCATGCCGGTGAAGGCGGTCATTTGGGCCATGAAGAAATCGACATCATTGAACCGACATTAGAGCGTCTGCGCCAAGAAGGCATGGACCTGCGCGGCCCATTGCCTGCAGACACTCTGTTTACCCCCAAATATCTGGAGCACTGCGACGCAGTGCTGGCGATGTACCATGACCAGGGGCTGCCCGTGCTGAAGTACAAAGGCTTCGGCGCCGCAGTCAACGTGACACTGGGCCTGCCGATCATCCGCACCTCCGTCGACCATGGCACTGCCCTGGACCTGGCGGGCAGCGGCAAGATCGATACCGGCAGCCTGCACGTGGCCCTGGAAACCGCCTATCAGATGGCCGAGACCCGTATATGACTGAGCATTACCAACACCGGGCGCGCAAGCGCTTCGGGCAAAACTTCCTGCACGACGCTGGCGTGATCGACCGAATTCTGCGTTCCATCCATGCCAAGCCAGAAGACCGCTTGCTGGAAATCGGCCCGGGCCAGGGCGCATTGACCCAAGGCCTGCTCAACAGTGGCGGCCAGTTGGACGTGGTGGAGTTGGACAAGGACCTGATCCCGATCCTCAACCAGCAGTTCGCCGGTATGCCCAACTTCAACCTGCACCAGGGCGATGCGCTGAAGTTTGACTTCAACAGCCTCAACGCCGCGCCCAACAGCCTGCGGGTGGTCGGCAACCTGCCGTACAACATCTCTACGCCGCTGATTTTTCACCTGCTGAACAATGCCGGGATCATCCGCGACATGCACTTCATGCTGCAAAAAGAAGTGGTTGAGCGTTTGGCCGCAGGCCCAGGCGGTGGTGATTGGGGCCGTCTGTCGATCATGGTTCAGTACCATTGCCGCGTAGAGCACCTGTTCAACGTCGGCCCTGGCGCCTTCAACCCGCCGCCGAAGGTCGACTCGGCCATCGTGCGCCTGGTGCCGCACGCGGTGCTGCCGCATCCGGCCAAGGACCACAAGTTGCTGGAGCGCGTGGTACGCGAAGCGTTCAACCAACGCCGCAAGACCCTACGCAACACGCTCAAGGCGCTGCTGAGCAACGCCGAGATCGAAGCCGCCGGTGTCGACGGTGGCCTGCGCCCCGAGCAACTGGACCTGGCCGCATTCGTGCGCCTGGCTGATCAGCTTGCGATCCAGCCTGCGCCGACCGTGGAATAAGCTGTAACTCGATACAACTGTGGGAGCGGGCTTGCCCGCGATGGCGGTGCATCAGTGACACATTCAGTGACTGACACACTGCATTCGCGAGTAAGCCCGCCCCCACAGTTGCTCCGCGTTATACCGATAGCGCTTGCCGCCTGCCCGACACATGTCTGGCCTAGTGCCCCGCTCATGGCCTAGACTGATCCGCATCTGCTGTCCTCCGCTTTTGCTCTTAAGGCCTCTTGCATGTCCGATCCTCGCTACCAGATCGACGTCAGCGTCGTCACCCGCTTCCTCGCGGACCAATCGCAACCTGAACACGACCGTTATGCCTTCGCCTACACCATCACGGTGAAGAACAACGGGCAGGTGCCGGCCAAACTGCTGTCGCGCCACTGGGTAATTACCGATGGCGACGGCCAGGTCGAGGAAGTGCGTGGTGCCGGCGTGGTTGGCCAGCAGCCGTTGATCGACATCGGCGCCAGCCATACTTACAGCAGCGGCACGGTGATGACCTCCAAAGTCGGCACCATGCAGGGCTCGTATCAGATGAAAGCCACCGACGGAAAACTGTTCGACGCCATCATCGCGCCGTTTCGCCTCGCAGTGCCCGGAGCCCTGCACTGATGACGACGTACGCAGTCGGTGACCTGCAAGGCTGCCTGGAACCCCTCAAATGCCTGCTGGAGCGCGTAGCCTTCAACCCGGCGAGCGACCGCTTGTGGCTGGTCGGCGACCTGGTCAATCGCGGCCCCGAGTCCCTGGAGACCCTGCGCTTTCTTTATAAGATGCGCGATTCATTGGTGTGCGTGCTGGGCAACCATGACCTGCACCTGCTGGCGGCCGGCAATAACATCGAACGCCTGAAAAAAGGCGACACCCTGCGCGAGATCCTGGAAGCGCCGGACAGAACTGAATTACTGGACTGGCTGCGCCGCCAAAAGCTCATGCATTACGACGAAGGCCGCAACATGGCCTTGGTGCATGCCGGCATCCCGCCCCAATGGACGCTGAAGAAAGCCCTCAAGGGCGCCGCCGAAGTCGAAAGCGCCCTGGCCGATGACAACCTGTACACCGCCTACCTCGACGGCATGTACGGCAACGAGCCGGTCAAGTGGGACAATGACCTCACCGGCGTGGCCCGCCTGCGCGTGATCACCAACTACTTCACACGCATGCGCTTCTGCACCGCCGAAGGCAAGCTGGACCTCAAGAGCAAGGAAGGCGCCGACACTGCGCTGCCCGGTTATAAGCCATGGTTTGCCCACAAGGAACGCAAGACCCGTGACATGAAGATCATCTTCGGTCACTGGGCGGCCCTGGAAGGCAAATGCGAAGAACCTGGCGTGTTCGCCCTCGACACCGGTTGCGTGTGGGGCGGCGCCATGACCCTGATGAACATCGACACCGGCGAGCGCCTGAGCTGCCAGTGTGAACCTCCCCCTTCTGTAACACTGCCGGGCGCCAAGCCCTAGGAGCCCGCCATGAGCGAATTCAAACGTATCCCTCCCGAACAAGCCCAGGCCCTGCGCGAGCAAGGCGCCGTGGTGGTCGACATCCGCGACCAGCCGACCTATGCAGCAGGCCACATCAGCGGCGCGCAGCATCTGGACAACCACAACATCCAAGACTTCATCCGTGCCGCCGACCTCGATGCACCGGTGATCGTGGCCTGCTACCACGGCAACTCCAGCCAGAGCGCAGCGGCCTATCTGATCAGCCAGGGCTTCTCCGACGTCTATAGCCTGGACGGTGGCTTCGAGCTGTGGCGTACGACCTATCCTGCAGAAATTGCCTCCGACAATTCGCAATAATTTTTTTCACACCCCGCCACCCCGCGTGACGCTTGGGCTTGCGCCGTTTCTGACGAACGGCGCAGCCAAACTAATTGCGCATCGCGCCTTGACCTCCCGGATTCCGAACTATCCTTAAGCGCAGGCCATCCGAATCAGGGGAGAGCCGGTACACCGGCGTGCGGGTCATCGGTAGCGTTTCAGGGTGTTCTGGGGGGAAAACAGCCAGTGGCGATCGCCAATGGCTGCCAGCATCGACTGATTGATCCGGCGTCGGCTCCACGTATCGAGCGAGGTGACGACGTCATGAGTATCTTTAGCCACTTCCAACAACGCTTCGAGTCCACCCAGCAGGAAGAACTCACCCTGCAGGAGTATCTCGAGCTGTGCAAAAAGGACCGCAGCACCTACGCATCTGCCGCCGAACGCCTGCTGCTGGCGATTGGTGAGCCGGAGCTGGTAGACACCTCGAACAATTCGCGCCTGTCGCGAATATTCTCCAACAAGGTGATCCGCCGCTACCCGGCCTTTGAAGACTTCCACGGCATGGAAGAATGCATCGACCAGATCGTCTCCTACTTCCGCCACGCCGCCCAAGGCCTGGAAGAGAAGAAACAGATCCTCTACCTGCTCGGCCCGGTCGGCGGCGGTAAGTCGTCCCTGGCGGAAAAGCTCAAACAACTGATCGAGAAGGTGCCCTTCTACGCCATCAAGGGCTCGCCGGTGTTCGAGTCGCCTTTGGGGTTGTTCAACGCCACGGAAGATGGCGCGATCCTCGAAGAAGACTTCGGCATCCCACGCCGCTACCTCAATACCATCATGTCGCCGTGGGCCACCAAACGGCTGTCGGAGTTTGGCGGCGACATCAGCCAGTTCCGCGTGGTGAAACTCTACCCGTCGATCCTCAACCAGATCGGCGTGGCCAAGACCGAGCCAGGTGACGAGAACAACCAGGACATCTCGGCGCTGGTGGGCAAGGTCGATATCCGCAAACTCGAGGAATTCCCACAGAACGACGCCGACGCCTACAGCTACTCGGGCGCACTGTGCCGGGCCAACCAGGGCCTGATGGAGTTCGTGGAAATGTTCAAGGCGCCGATCAAGGTGCTGCACCCACTGCTTACCGCCACCCAGGAAGGCAACTACAACAGTACCGAAGGCCTGGGCGCGATTCCGTTCACCGGGATCCTGCTGGCTCACTCCAACGAATCGGAATGGCATACCTTCCGCAACAACAAGAACAACGAAGCCTTCATCGACCGGATCTACATCGTCAAGGTGCCGTACTGCCTGCGGGTCAGTGATGAAATCAAGATTTACGACAAGCTGCTGTTCAACAGCTCCCTGGCCAAGGCCCATTGCGCGCCTGACACCCTGAAGATGCTTGCGCAATTCACCGTGCTCTCGCGCCTCAAGGAGCCGGAAAACTCGAACATCTACTCGAAAATGCGCGTGTACGACGGCGAAAACCTCAAGGACACCGACCCCAAAGCCAAGTCGATCCAGGAATATCGCGACACGGCGGGCGTGGATGAGGGCATGAACGGCCTTTCCACCCGTTTCGCGTTCAAGATCCTCTCCAAGGTCTTTAACTTCGACCCGCACGAGATCGCCGCCAACCCGGTGCATCTGCTCTATGTGCTGGAACAGCAGATCGAACAGGAGCAATTCCAGGCCGAAACCCGCGAACGTTACCTGCGCTTCCTCAAGGAATACCTGGCGCCGCGCTACATCGAGTTCATCGGCAAGGAAATCCAGACTGCATACCTGGAGTCCTACAGCGAGTACGGCCAGAACATCTTTGACCGCTACGTGCTGTACGCCGACTTCTGGATTCAGGACCAGGAATACCGCGACCCGGAAACCGGCGAGATCCTCAACCGCGTGGCCCTCAACGAGGAACTGGAGAAGATCGAAAAACCGGCCGGCATCAGCAATCCGAAGGATTTCCGCAACGAAATCGTCAACTTCGTGCTGCGCGCCCGTGCCAACAACAACGGCAAGAACCCTACCTGGCTCAGCTACGAGAAGCTGCGGGTGGTCATCGAGAAAAAAATGTTCTCCAACACCGAGGACCTGCTGCCGGTTATCAGCTTCAACGCCAAGGCCAGCAAGGAGGACCAGCAAAAACACAACGACTTTGTTACGCGCATGGTCGAACGCGGCTACACCGACAAACAGGTACGCCTGCTTTCCGAGTGGTACCTGCGGGTGCGTAAATCACAGTAAGGCAGCGACAGGCGCGTGCTGCCGGGCTTCTGGCCCGGCAGCCGACCGCTTGTCTCTAAGCTTCCAGCTCGCGGCTTGAAGCTTGTAACGTGAAGCTGCCCGGAGGGCTCCCCATGAGCTATGTGATCGACCGACGCCTCAATGGCAAGAACAAGAGCACGGTAAACCGTCAGCGTTTCCTGCGGCGTTACCGTGACCACATCAAAAAGGCCGTTGAAGAGGCCGTCAGCCGCCGCTCCATTACTGACATGGAGCATGGCGAGCAAATCAGCATTCCCGGACGCGACATCGACGAACCGGTGCTGCACCACGGCCGGGGCGGCAAACAGACCGTCGTGCACCCCGGCAACAAGGAATTCACCACCGGCGAGCATATCCAGCGCCCCCAAGGCGGTGGTGGCGGTAAAGGCCCCGGCAAAGCCGGCAACTCCGGCGAGGGCATGGACGAGTTCGTGTTCCAGATCACCCAGGAAGAATTCCTGGAATTCATGTTTGAAGACCTGGAATTGCCCAACCTGGTCAAACGCAACCTGACCGGCACCGACACCTTCAAGACCGTGCGCGCAGGGATCAGTAACGAGGGCAACCCGTCCCGCATCAATATCATTCGCACGCTGCGCTCGGCCCATGCACGCCGTATCGCACTGTCCGGTAGCAGCCGCGCCAAACTGAAGGAGGCCAAGGAAGAACTGGCGCGCTTAAAGCGCGAAGAGCCGGATAACTTCGGTGATATCCAGCAAATAGAGGCCGAAATCGAGAAACTCAGTGCGCGCATTCACCGCGTGCCGTTCCTCGACACCTTCGACCTCAAATACAACTTGCTGGTGAAACAACCCAACCCCAGCTCCAAGGCGGTGATGTTCTGCCTGATGGACGTGTCCGGCTCCATGACCCAGGCCACCAAGGACATTGCCAAGCGCTTTTTCATCCTGCTGTACCTGTTCCTGAAGCGTAACTACGACAAGATCGACGTGGTGTTCATCCGCCATCACACCAGCGCCCGGGAAGTGGACGAAGAAGAGTTCTTCTACTCGCGGGAAACCGGCGGCACCATTGTGTCCAGCGCCTTGAAGCTGATGCAGGAGATCATGGCCGAGCGCTACCCTGCCAATGAGTGGAACATCTACGCCGCGCAAGCCTCCGACGGCGATAACTGGAACGATGACTCGCCGATCTGCCGCGATATCCTGATCAACCAGATCATGCCGTTCGTGCAGTACTACACCTACGTTGAAATTACCCCTCGTGAGCACCAGGCACTGTGGTTCGAATACGAGCGCATCGGCGAAGCCTTTGCCGATACGTTCGCCCAGCAGCAACTGGTCTCGGCCGGCGATATCTACCCGGTCTTCCGTGAACTCTTCCAGCGCAGGTTAGTGACATGACCGCCAAAAAAGAGCATAAGCGCCAACCCATTTCCACCGGCTCCGAGTGGACCTTTGAACTGATCCAGGCCTATGACCGGGAAATCAGCCGCATCGCGGCGGGTTATGCCCTGGACACCTACCCCAACCAGATCGAAGTGATCACCGCCGAGCAGATGATGGATGCCTACGCCTCGGTCGGCATGCCCTTGGGCTACCACCATTGGTCCTATGGCAAACACTTCCTCAGCACCGAGAAGTCCTACACCCGTGGGCAGATGGGCCTGGCCTACGAGATCGTGATCAACTCCGACCCGTGCATCGCCTACCTGATGGAAGAAAACACCATCTGCATGCAGGCGCTGGTGGTGGCCCACGCGTGCTACGGGCATAACAGTTTTTTCAAGGGCAACTACCTGTTCCGCACCTGGACCGATGCCAGCTCGATCATCGATTACCTGGTGTTCGCCAAGCAGTACATCATGCAATGCGAGGAACGCCATGGCATCGATGCGGTAGAGGACTTGCTCGACTCTTGCCACGCGCTGATGAACTACGGCGTCGACCGTTACAAACGCCCGTATCCGATTTCCGCCGAGGAAGAACGCCTGCGCCAGAAGGAGCGTGAGGAGCACCTGCAAAAGCAGATCAACGACCTGTGGCGCACGATTCCTAAAAAGGCCGGCAAAAACAGCGACAAGGACAATGCTCGCTTCCCCGCCGAACCTCAGGAAAACATCCTGTATTTCCTGGAAAAACACGCGCCGTTGCTGGAGCCGTGGCAGCGAGAAATCGTGCGCATTGTGCGCAAGATCGCCCAGTATTTTTATCCACAGCGCCAAACCCAGGTGATGAACGAAGGCTGGGCAACGTTCTGGCACTACACCTTGATGAATGACCTGTACGACGAAGGCCTGGTCACCGACGGTTTCATGATGGAGTTCCTCACCTCCCATACCAGCGTGGTGTTCCAGCCCGGTTTTGACAGCCCGTATTACAGCGGCATCAACCCCTACGCGCTGGGCTTTGCCATGTACCGCGACATCCGGCGCATGTGTGAACACCCCACCGAAGAAGACCGCCGCTGGTTCCCGGAAATCGCCGGCAGCGACTGGTTGTCGACCATCAAGTTCGCCATGAGCAGCTTCAAGGATGAGAGTTTCATCCTGCAGTACCTGTCACCCCAGGTGATTCGCGACCTCAAGCTGTTCAGCATTCTCGATGACGACCTCAAGGATGATCTGGTGGTGCCTGCCATCCACGATGAGCCCGGCTACCGCACCATCCGTGAAACCCTGGCAGCGCAGTACAACCTGGGCAACCGTGAGCCAAACGTGCAGATCTACAGCATTGATGTGCGCGGCGACCGTTCGCTGACCTTGCGTCACCAGCAGCACGACCGCAAACCTTTGGGCGAGTCCACCGAGGAAGTGCTCAAACACCTGCACCGGCTGTGGGGCTTCGACATTCACCTGGAAACCCTGCAGGGCGATCAGGTGATGAAAACCCACCACGTGCCGCCACGCACCGACCACAACGATAACGACTACGGCCGCCTGGACCTGGCCGTCGTACATCTCTGAAACAGCAAAGCCTCCATTGGTCCGGCTCAGGCGGTATCCTGTGCCGCTAATGGAGGCTTTTTCATGAAAATCTACACAGTCGGCGGTGCGGTGCGTGATCGCCTGCTCGGCCTCAAGGTCACCGATATCGACCGCGTCGTGGTCGGTGCGACCACTGAAGAAATGCTCGCTAAAGGCTACAAGCCAGTCGGTGCTGACTTCCCGGTATTCCTGGACCCAAAGAACGGCGACGAATACGCCCTCGCCCGCACCGAACGCAAGAGTGGCCGGGGTTATGGCGGCTTTGTGTTTCACGCAAGCCCCGAGGTCACGCTGGAAGAAGACCTGATTCGCCGTGACCTGACCATCAACGCCATGGCCGAGGATGATGACGGCAACCTGACCGATCCCTATGGCGGCCAGAGCGACCTTGAAGCACGGATTCTGCGTCACGTTTCTCCCGCGTTCGCCGAAGATCCCCTGCGAGTGCTGCGTGTTGCACGCTTTGCTGCGCGTTACGCTCACTTGGGCTTTACCGTCGCCCCGCAAACCCTGGAACTGATGCGCCAACTCAGCGAGTCCGGCGAACTGCAAGCCTTGACCCCGGAACGCAGTTGGAAAGAAATTTCCAGGGCGCTGATGGAGGATCAGCCGCAGGTGTTTATTCAGGTACTGCGCGACTGCAACGCGCTGAAAACCCTGATGCCCGAAGTGAATGCACTGTTTGGCGTGCCACAACCCGAGGCCCATCACCCGGAAATCGACACCGGCATCCATACCCTTAGCGTGCTCGAGCAAGCCGCCTTGCATCAGCAGCCGCTGACCGTGCGCTGGGCCTGCCTGCTGCACGACCTGGGCAAAGGCCTGACGCCTGTGGATAAGTTGCCGCAGCATATTACCCACGAACACACGGGCTTGAAGCTGATCAAGGCGGTCAATGAACGCTTCAAGGTGCCGAAGGATTGCCAGGAACTGGCCCTGCTGGTCGGCCAATACCACACCCACGGCCACCGTGCGCTGGAGCTGAAAGCCTCGACGCTGCTGGAGTTGCTGCAAAGTTTTGACGTGTATCGCCGGCCGCAGCGCTTTGAAGAGTTTGTAGTGAGTTGCGAAATGGACGCCCGGGGCCGCAAGGGCCTGGAGCAGAGAAGTTATCCACAGGCGGATTATTTACGCGGCGCAGCCAAGGCCGCTCGCGAAGTACCGGTGGCGCCCTTGCTGGAGAAAGGTTTCAAAGGCCCGGAGCTGGGCGAGGCGCTCAAGCGTGAGCGGCTTAAGGTGCTCAAGGCCTACAAAGAGCAATACAACCTGTAGTCGTTACTCTTTGTGGCAGACGGGTTTGCATCAATGCCATTCAGTTAAGCGCAAAACGTGTGGGAGCGGGCTCGCCCGCGAAGACGTCGGCACAGTAAACATTGATGCTGACTGACCCACCGCTTTCGCGGGCAAGCCCGCTCCCACAGTTGAATCCGGTCAAGCCAGGCGCATCGGCGGCTACAGTAGATCCGCCGGGGTCAACTGCTGGCCCCGCCATTCAAACGCAACTGGCGCCAGCACCTGGTCGATCTGCGCATCGCGCCATAACTCGGCCATGGTCTTATCGACTTCAGGGTGGACACGATCGGGCGCCATCAACGACAACGGCCACAGCACAAAAGCATTCTTCAGGATCTCTGCGCGGGGCAGGATCAAACCATCGAAATTCCCCACCAGGTCACCGTACAGCAGCACGTCGATATCCAACGGCAGCCCTTTGCGGTCCGGGGCATAACGACCATTGTCAGCCTCGATGAATTTCAACCGACGATCCAGCTCCATCAACGGCAGGTCGGTATACGCCGACACAACAAGGTTGAAGAATGGCCCGCTCTTGATGCCCACCGGCTGGCTTTCAAACACCGCGGAGCAGCGTACATCGGTCAAGAAACTCGCCAACGCGTCCAAGCCGGCACACAGGTGCGGCTCGCGCTCGATATTGCTGCCAAGGCCAAGGTAAACCTGAGTTAGCGACATCCGCGCTCGATCTCCACGCCCACGCCTTTGGCAGCCGGTACGGCGCCGGGCTTGGTCAATTTGAGGTGCAGCCAGGGAATCTGGAATTCGTTCATCAGCACTTCGGCCAACCGCTCGGCAAAGGTTTCCACCAACTGGTATTGGGATTGCTCGGCAAAGGCCTGGATACGCGTGGACACACTGGCGTAATCCAGCGCCAGGGTCAGGTCGTCACCGGCAGCCGCCGGGCGATTGTCCCAGGCGAAGCTAAGGTCCAGGCGCAGGCATTGCTTGATGCCGCGCTCCCAGTCGTAGGCCCCGATTACGGTGTCGACTTCCAGGCCTTCGATAAACACTCTGTCCAAGCTCTTCTCCGCAGCACGACAAGGGCGCATTGCCCCGGTTAGAATCAGGGCGTCCTCGCCCGGAATAGTTAGCATGTTTTGGTTACTGGCGATTCTCGCCTACCTGCTCGGCTCGCTGTCCTTCGCCATTTTGCTCAGCCGCCTGACGGGAAATCCCGACCCGCGAATGAGTGGCTCAGGCAATGCCGGCGCCACCAATATGTTGCGCCTGGCCGGCAAGAAACTCGCCGTACTGACGCTGCTGGGTGACCTCTGCAAGGGCTTGTTGCCCGTACTGATCGCCGGCTTCGCCGGTCTTACCTTGCAACAGCAGGCCTGGGTGGGCGTGTGCGCCGTCCTGGGCCATCTGTTTCCGCTGTACTTCCGTTTTCGCGGCGGCAAAGGCGTCGCGACCGCGGCCGGCATGCTGCTGGGGGTTTACCCTCCGGCAGCGCTGCTGGCCGTGCTGGCCTGGCTGCTGACGTTCTACCTGACCCGCACCAGCTCGCTGGCCGCACTGATCGCCACGCCACTCACCCTGCCGCTGCTCGCCTGGCAGGCACCGGCGGCGTTGCTGCCGATGAGCGTACTGACACTGCTGATCGTGTGGCGCCACCGCGGCAATTTACGCGACCTGTTTGCCGGGCGCGAACGGCATTTTTAAATACCGTTGATGAGCCCCGCGCAAGCCAAGCCACTTAAAGCGGTGAAAGCTGCTCCATCGGCCAGCGTGCCTGCACGCTGATCGCCAGGCTTTCGTGCTGCCCGGCCTGCAAGCGCTGGCAACCGGCGTAGGCAATCATTGCGCCGTTGTCGGTGCAAAACTCAGGGCGCGCGTAGAACACGTCACCCTTCATGTCGCCGAGCATTTTTTCCAGCGAGGTACGCAGCGCCTTGTTGGCGCTGACGCCGCCTGCGATCACCAGACGCTGCATGCCCGCCTGTTTCAGGGCGCGCTTGCACTTGATGGTCAAAGTCTCCACCACGGCCTGCTGGAACGCCAGCGCGATGTCGCAACGGGCTTGTTCACTGTCGTCCCCGGCGCTGACGCTTTGCTGCCAGGTGTTCAGTGCGGAGGTTTTCAAGCCGCTGAAACTGAACATCAGGCCTGGGCGGTCGCACATCGGGCGCGGGAAGGTGTAGCGGCCCGGCACACCTTTTTCGGCCAGCCGCGCGATTTCCGGGCCACCGGGATAATTGAGGCCCATCATCTTCGCAGTTTTGTCGAAAGCTTCGCCGGCGGCGTCGTCCAGCGACTCACCCAAAAGCGTGTATTGGCCGATTCCATCCACCTGAACCAACTGCGTGTGACCACCGGAAACCAACAAAGCGACGAACGGGAACTGCGGCGGTGTTTTTTCCAGCATCGGTGCCAGTAAATGGCCTTCCATATGGTGCACGCCGAGGGCTGGAATACCCCAGGCAAATGCCAGCGCCTGGGCGCAAGAGGCCCCAACCAGAAGGGCTCCAACCAATCCGGGGCCTGCGGTATAAGCGATCGCGTCGATCTCGGTCGGCACGCAGCCGGCCTCGTCCAATACCTGGCGAATCAAGGGCAGCATGCGCTTGACGTGATCTCGGCTGGCCAGCTCCGGCACCACCCCGCCATAGGCGCGGTGCAGGTCGATCTGACTGAACAGTGCATCGGCCAAAAGCCCGCGTTCACTGTCGTAAAGTGCGACACCGGTTTCGTCGCAGGAGGTTTCAAGTCCCAGTACTAGCATGGGTTTGCGCCTTGTAGAGGCTGAATTCGAAGGCGCGCATAATAGTCGCCACTCCCCCTCCCGACTAGCGGTTTTCGATCAGAGGCTTTGCATTCCGGTCAATGAGGGGTTAACATCCGCAACCCTTAAAAACCGACGACCTCAGCCGCGAATTTTTTGCGACGAGAACGTTGATTCCCGGTAATGAAAGAAGGTAGCTCTGGATGCCAGCCGTCAAAGTAAAAGAGAACGAACCCTTCGACGTAGCTCTGCGTCGTTTCAAGCGCTCCTGCGAAAAAGCCGGTGTTCTGGCTGAAGTTCGTAGCCGCGAATTTTATGAGAAGCCAACTTCTGAGCGTAAGCGTAAAGCAGCAGCCGCTGTTAAGCGTCACGCCAAGAAAGTTCAGCGCGAACAGCGCCGCGCCGTTCGTCTGTACTAATACACAGACTTACGTAGCAAGCTTCTGCCAAGCCCGGCCCTCAGCCGGGCTGTTGGCATTTGCGGATATCGCTTGATGCTTCACCGTCGACGCCGCACACGCGACCGAGACACTGCTTCACACGTCAGGACTGGCTCTTCTGCCAGCGGTGCGCGTCTCTTCTGACGAGCCTAACAAGGCTACTGACGAGCACACCCCTTTTTCTTGCAACACAGATTCTACAAACAGACGATCAACTGTGTCGGCTGTGCCCATCAAGGCTTTTCCGAGGCTGCTATTGGCCAACACCGGACGCCAGGGCAACATTTCCAAGCCGAAGACTGATACAAACTAACGTCAGTGAATGCTCGGCAGATACACTCCCCATGCAAACGATAGATGTTCGAGCACTCGATACGTGCGCTTGATCACTTCACGGGCCCTCATTTACACGCAGTGATGACGAGAACGCCATGGCCGGGCTGATTCCCCAGAGTTTTATTGACGACCTTCTTAACCGCACCGACATCGTCGATGTTGTCAGCTCGCGCGTGCAAATGAAGAAGGCCGGCAAGAACTACACCGCCTGCTGCCCGTTCCACAAAGAAAAAACCCCGTCATTCAGCGTCAGCCCCGACAAGCAGTTCTACTACTGCTTCGGTTGCGGCGCGGGCGGCAATGCCCTCGGCTTTATCATGGACCACGACAACCTGGACTTCCCCCAGGCTGTCGAGGAACTGGCCAAAGCCGCCGGCATGGAAATCCCCCGCGAAGAAAGTGGCCGCTCGCACAAACCGCGTCAACCCACTGATTCGCCGCTGTACCCGCTGCTGACGGCCGCTGCCGACTTCTACCGTCAGGCGCTTAAAAGCCATCCGCAGCGCAAGGCCGCCGTCGAGTACCTCAAGGGTCGCGGCCTCACCGGTGAGATCGCCCGGGATTTTGGCCTGGGCTTCGCCCCGCCGGGCTGGGACAACCTGTACAAGCATCTGAGCAGCGATACGCTGCAGCAGAAGGCCATGATCGATGCCGGTCTACTCGTGGAAAACGCCGAGACCGGCAAGCGCTATGACCGCTTCCGCGACCGCGTGATGTTTCCGATCCGCGACAGCCGTGGCCGCATCATCGCTTTTGGTGGCCGGGTGCTCGGGGACGACAAGCCTAAATACCTGAACTCCCCGGAAACCCCGGTATTTCACAAGGGCCAGGAACTCTACGGCCTGTTTGAAGCGCGCAAAAACAATCGCAACCTCGATGAAATCATCGTGGTGGAAGGCTACATGGACGTCATTGCCCTGGCGCAGCAAGGCCTGCGCAATGCCGTCGCTACCCTGGGCACCGCCACCAGCGAAGAGCACATGAAGCGCCTCTTTCGCGTGGTGCCCAGCGTGCTGTTCTGTTTTGACGGCGACCAGGCCGGCCGTAACGCCGCCTGGCGTGCTCTCGAAGCCACGCTGTCGAGCCTGCAGGACGGGCGCCGCGCGCGCTTTCTGTTCCTGCCCGAAGGCGAAGACCCGGACACCCTGGTGCGCTCCGAAGGCACCGACGCCTTCCGCGCCCGCATCAATCAACACGCACAGCCGCTGGCGGACTATTTCTTCCAGCAGTTAACCGAAGAAGCCGACCCGCGCTCCCTCGAAGGCAAGGCCCACATGGCCACCCTCGCAGCGCCGCTGATCGACAAAGTGCCAGGCGCCAACCTGAAGTCACTGATGCGCATGCGCCTGCTGGAAATCACCGGCCTGAGTGGCGAGGCCGTCAGCCAGCTGGTGCATAGCGCACCGCAGGAAGCCCCACCGGCCTACGACCCAGGCATGGATTACGACGCCATGCCGGACTATTCCGACTTCCACCAACCGCAGGAGGCCTATGCGCCCCAGCAGGAGTGGACACCGAAGAAACCCGGCGCCGGCGGTAAAAAATGGGACAAGAAACCCTGGAACAAGAACGGCAAACGCGGTGACCGCGACGAGGCATACGCGCCGCGAACTCCTGTCGCCGTCGAAGCTCCAACGCTCATTGCGCTGCGAACACTTATTCACCACCCGCAATTGGCAAAAAAAGTTGAGAGCGCCGATCACTTTGCCAACGAGAGCAACACGTATGCTCAGGTACTGATCGCCTTGATTGAGGCGGTACAGAAAAATCCTAAGCTAAACTCAATTCAATTGATGGCTCGTTGGCACGGCACCGAACAAGGACGCTTGCTTAAAGCACTGGCGGAAAAGGAGTGGCTAATTGACGGCGACAACCTTGAACAACAGTTTTTAGACACCATTACTAGGTTATCCGCAGGTCAGCACACGCAGACCCTGGATGAGCTGATCAAGCGTGCAAGGCAGCCGGGATTGTCGGCTGAAGAGCAAATTCAGATAGCAAAACAGATGCGCGACCTCTTAAAACAGAATGTTTGTACATCTAACCCGACCTCAGCTGGCGTGTGAGGTCATAGCTCGGGTATAATCCTCGGCTTGTTTTTTGCCCGCCAAGACCTTCAGTGGATAGGGTGTTATGTCCGGAAAAGCGCAACAACAGTCTCGTATTAAAGAGTTGATCACCCTTGGTCGTGAGCAGAAATATCTGACTTACGCAGAGGTCAACGATCACCTGCCTGAGGATATTTCAGATCCTGAGCAGGTGGAAGACATCATCCGCATGATTAATGACATGGGGATCCCCGTACACGAGAGTGCTCCGGATGCGGACGCCCTTATGTTGGCCGACTCCGATACCGACGAGGCAGCTGCTGAAGAAGCGGCTGCTGCGCTGGCAGCGGTGGAGACCGACATCGGTCGTACGACTGACCCTGTGCGCATGTATATGCGTGAAATGGGTACCGTCGAGCTGCTGACACGTGAAGGCGAAATCGAAATCGCCAAACGTATTGAAGAGGGTATCCGTGAAGTGATGGGCGCAATCGCGCACTTCCCTGGCACGGTTGACCACATTCTCTCCGAGTACACTCGCGTCACCACCGAAGGTGGCCGCCTGTCTGACGTTCTGAGCGGCTACATCGACCCGGACGACGGCATTGCGCCGCCTGCCGCCGAAGTACCGCCGCCCGTCGATGCGAAAGCCGCGAAGGCTGACGACGACACCGAAGACGACGATGCTGAAGCCAGCAGCGACGACGAAGATGAAGTTGAAAGCGGCCCGGACCCGATCATCGCGGCCCAGCGTTTCGGTGCGGTTTCCGATCAAATGGAAATCACCCGCAAGGCCCTGAAAAAGCACGGTCGCTCCAACAAGCTGGCGATTGCCGAGCTCGTGGCCCTGGCTGAGCTGTTCATGCCGATCAAGCTGGTACCGAAGCAATTCGAAGGCCTGGTTGAGCGTGTTCGCAGTGCCCTTGAACGTCTGCGTGCGCAAGAACGCGCAATCATGCAGCTATGTGTACGTGATGCACGTATGCCGCGGGCTGACTTCCTGCGCCAGTTCCCGGGCAACGAAGTAGACGAAAGCTGGACCGACGCACTGGCCAAAGGCAAGGCGAAATACGCCGAAGCCATTGGTCGCCTGCAGCCGGACATCATCCGTTGCCAGCAGAAGCTGACCGCGCTTGAGACCGAAACCGGTCTGACGATTGCTGAAATCAAAGACATCAACCGTCGCATGTCGATCGGTGAGGCCAAGGCCCGCCGCGCGAAGAAAGAGATGGTTGAAGCGAACTTGCGTCTGGTGATCTCGATCGCCAAGAAGTACACCAACCGTGGTCTGCAATTCCTCGATCTGATCCAGGAAGGCAACATCGGCTTGATGAAGGCGGTGGACAAGTTCGAATACCGTCGCGGCTACAAGTTCTCGACTTATGCCACCTGGTGGATCCGTCAGGCGATCACTCGCTCGATCGCCGACCAGGCTCGCACCATCCGTATTCCGGTGCATATGATCGAGACGATCAACAAGCTCAACCGTATTTCCCGGCAGATGTTGCAGGAAATGGGTCGCGAACCGACCCCGGAAGAGCTGGGCGAACGCATGGAAATGCCTGAGGATAAAATCCGCAAGGTATTGAAGATCGCTAAAGAGCCGATCTCCATGGAAACGCCGATTGGTGATGACGAAGACTCCCACCTGGGTGACTTCATCGAAGACTCGACCATGCAGTCGCCAATCGATGTCGCCACTGTTGAGAGCCTTAAAGAAGCGACTCGCGACGTACTGTCCGGCCTCACTGCCCGTGAAGCCAAGGTACTGCGCATGCGTTTCGGCATCGACATGAATACCGACCACACCCTTGAGGAAGTCGGTAAGCAGTTTGACGTGACCCGCGAGCGGATCCGTCAGATCGAAGCCAAGGCGCTGCGCAAGTTGCGCCACCCGACGCGAAGCGAGCATCTGCGCTCCTTCCTCGACGAGTGATACCAGAACCCCCGGCCCAGGCCGGGGGTTTTGTTTTCCATAGATTACTTTCTATGGATTAACTTCCCCCGCAACACCCCCTCCCCCGCAATGCCCGTCTACACTCGAAACATTCCCCGTGCCATAACGAGACCGTTATGCCCAGACTGCCGACCGTGATACTGCTGTCGCTGCTCGCCTGGACCGCAACGGCTGGCGCGTTGACTCTTACTGATGATGAGCGTGGCTGGCTGGCGGACCATCAGGAGCTGCGCCTGGGGGTGGACGCTTCTTGGCCGCCCTTCGAATACCGTGATGAAAATGGCCGTTATCAAGGCCTCGCAGCCGACTATGTACGCCTGATCCAGGACCGCCTGGGCGTGCGGATCAAGCTCATCGAGCCGGAAAACTGGACCGCCGTGCTCGAACAGGCGAAAAACAACCAGCTCGACCTGTTGCCCGGCATCATGTCGACGCCCGAACGCCAGAATTACCTGGCCTTTACACGTCCGTACCTGGATTTCCCGATCGTCATCCTCGCCCATGAGGGCGGCGCGAAACCTCGCAACCTTAAAGACCTGTACGGCCTGAAGATCGCCGTGGTGGAAAACTACGCGCCGCACGAATTACTGCGCACCCACCATCCCGACCTCAACCTGGTGGCCATGCCGAACGTCAGCTCGACGCTGCAAGCCCTGGCCACCGATGAAGTGGATGCGGTTGTCGGCGACCTCGCCTCCAGCGTCTGGAGCCTGCGCCAGCTCAAGCTGGATGGTTTATACGTCAGCGGCGAAACGCCCTATCGGTACCAGTTGGCGATGGGCGTGCCGCGCGACCAGAAAATACTGGTGGGCATCCTGGACAAAGTCCTCGCTGACCTCAGCTCCGACGAAACCGACGCGATCCAGCAACACTGGGTCGGCAGCTTCACCGATCACCGCACCTTCTGGGCCGACTTGCTGATGTACGGCCTGCCGACGGTGCTGCTGCTGAGCACCGTGTTGGCCATCGTGATTCGCATCAACCGCCGGCTCAGCTCGGAAATTGCCCGGCGAGTCGCCCTTGAGCAAGAGTTGCGCAGCAGCGAATACCACTATCGCGGCCTGGTCGAGAGCCTGTCCGCGATTGCCTGGGAAGCCAGCATCACCGACTTCACCTACAGCTACGTTTCGCCCCACGCCGAAGACTTGCTGGGCTATCCCCGCGCCCATTGGCTGATTCCAGGCTTCTGGCGCAACATCATCCACCCTGCCGACCTGACCCGAGCGGAGGCATTCTGCTTCCAGGAAACCCGCGCCAACCGCGATCACAGCCTCGATTATCGAGTGATTACCGCCGACGGCCGTTGCTTGTGGGTGCGCGATATCGTCAGCCTGATCGAGCACGGCCATGAGCCGGTGTTGCGCGGTTTGATGATCGATATCAGCGAAGCCAAGCGCACAGAGGAGGCTTTGCAGCTTTCCGAAGAGAAGTTTGCCTCGGTGTTTCAGCAATGCCCGGACATCCTGGTCATCGCCCGCCTCTCTGATGGCTGCCTGCTGGAGGTGAACAAGGCATTCGAGGACCAGATTGGGCTAAGCGCCGAACAAGTCGTGGGCAAAACCGCCACCGAGCTGAACATCTGGGGCATTCAAGGCGTCGGCCCCGACCTGCTGCAACGTGTGCAGACCACCAGCATCCGCAACCTGGAAATGCCATTTCTGCGCAGCAATGGCCAGGCGTTTACCGGGCTGATCTCCGCCGAACCGTTCCAACTCGACACCACAGAAGCCTTGGTGGTGGTGGTGCGTGACATCACCCAACTCAAGGAAACCCAGCAACTGCTGCAAACCTCCGAAGAGAAATTCGCCAAGGCCTTCCACGCCTCACCCGACGGTTTGCTGCTCAGCCGCCAACGCGATGGGCTTTTGATTGAAGTGAACGAAGGCTTCACCCGCCTGACGGGATTTAGCAGTGCGAACTCGCTCGACCAGTCGACCCTGGACCTGGGCATCTGGGTCGACCTCAACGAACGCAAGCACATGCTGGAACTGATGCAACGCGACGGTTTTGTGCGTGACTTCGTCTGCCATATCCGCCGCGCCGACGGTTTGATTCGCCTGTGCGAAGTCTCCAGCCGGCCGCTGCCCATCGGCGAGGATGACTGCATGCTGACCATCGCCCGTGACATCACCGAACGCCAAGTGATGCAGGAAAAACTGCAACAGGCCGCCACGGTGTTCGAGAGCACGGCCGAAGGGGTATTGATCACCGACACCCGGCAGAACATCAGCGCCGTCAACCGCGCTTTCAGCGAGATCACCGGCTACAGCGAAGCCGAAGCCCTTGGCAGCACGCCGCGCCTGCTCGCCTCCGGCCTGCATGACAGCGCGTTCTATGCGGCGATGTGGCATCAATTGACGGCCCACGGCCACTGGCAGGGCGAGATTTCCAACCGCCGCAAAAACGGCGAGCTATACCCCAGCTGGCTGACCATCAGCGCCGTGCGTAACCGCGACCAGTTGATCACACACTTTGTTGCCGTGTTTGCCGATATCTCCAGTCTCAAGCACGCCCAGGCTCGCCTCGATTATCAGGCACACCACGACCCACTGACCGGTCTGCCCAACCGCACCCTGTTTGAAAGCAGACTGCAAGCCGCCCTCACCAGCCAGGAAGAAACCGGTCACCAAGGCGCCGTGCTGTTCCTCGACCTGGACCGGTTCAAGCATATCAACGACAGCCTCGGCCACCCCGTCGGCGACCTGCTGCTCAAGGACATCGCCGTGCGCCTCAAGGAGCAACTGCGCGACATCGACACCGTGGCACGCCTGGGCGGCGACGAATTCATCATCCTGCTGCCCGGCCTGCAACAAGCCAGCGATGCCGAACACCTGGCCAATAAACTGCTCGCCTGCTTCACCCCGCCGTTCCAGGCCGGCGAGCATGAGTTCTTTATCAGCGCCAGCATCGGCACCAGCCTCTATCCACAGGACGGTGCCGACGTCGCTACCTTGGTCAAAAACGCCGATGCCGCGATGTACCGCTCCAAGGCCAAAGGCCGCAACCGTGTCGAGAGCTACACTCGCGACCTCACCGCCCAGGCCAACGAACGCGTGGCCCTCGAGCACGAACTGCGCCGTGCCATCGAGCGTGAAGAGCTGTTTCTGTACTACCAACCGAAGCTCAGCCTGGTCACCCAGGAACTGATCGGCGCCGAAGCATTGATTCGCTGGCACCACCCGACCTTTGGCGACGTGCCGCCGGAACACTTCATCGCCCTGGCCGAGGAGAACGGCACGATCCTGCAGATTGGCGACTGGGTACTGGAACAGGCCTGCCGTCAGATGCACACCTGGAAACGCGCCTTCAACGATTTCGGCCCGCTGTCAGTCAACCTCGCCGGCGCACAACTGCGTCACCCCAACCTGCTCGCGCGCATCGAACAACTGTTGCACGACTACCACTTGGAGCCCGGTTGCCTGCAACTGGAGATCACCGAAAACTTCATCATGAGCCAGGCCGAAGAAGCCCTCGAAGTGCTGCACCAACTCAAGCACCTGGGCGTGCAACTGGCCATCGATGACTTCGGCACCGGCTATTCTTCACTCAGTTACCTCAAGCGCCTGCCACTGGACTTCCTCAAGATCGACCAGTCTTTCGTGCGCGGCCTGCCCGACGACCCCCACGACGCCGCCATCGTGCGCGCCATCATCGCCCTGGGCCACAGCATGCAATTCACCATCATTGCCGAAGGCGTGGAAAACCCCGCACAACAAGCCTTCCTGGCCGCCGAAGGCTGCGAACAGATGCAAGGCTACATCGTCAGCCTGCCGCTGCCGCCGGAGCTTTTTGCCGAGACTTTTCTTCATATGCGGGTTTCAGACTTTTCGGATGGCACAGCACGGAAACCGTCGCTATAATCCGCGTCCTACTGAGGGCCTATAGCTCAGTTGGTTAGAGCAGAGGACTCATAATCCTTTGGTCGTAGGTTCGAGTCCTACTGGGCCCACCAAACAAGAAAGCCGCGCACTGCGCGGCTTTTTCGTGTCTGGCATTCGACTCAAACGGCCAGTTCACGCAGCGCTGCTGTCGCCAAAAACCCTGACCGCGATGCATAGCGATGATCCTTCTGCACTCGCTCATCAATGCGGTGCAACAACTGCTCCGGCAAAGAAGCGTTGAACCGCACCGACTTACCCAAGTACGGAGTCAAGTCAAAGTCGACAATCGCCCATACGCCACCGGCGTAATCCGGATTGTCCAGATGAACATCCACCTCTTGGGCCTGAGGAAGTTTTTCTTCGTCGGCGACCAACCCTTCGAGATGCAGCGCCAGCGCTTCCCGAACATTATCCAACGCCTCGGAAAACGAAGCGCCTGCCGAGAAGCAGCCTGGTACGTCCGGAACGGTCACGCTGTAGTCCGAGTCGGCGTCTTTGTGTACTACCACTGGGAATTTCATTGGTCATCCTCTGAACGAACTCCACCGAGCCCATCCAATTCCTCAGTCAAGCTCTACAGTTGAGGCCTGCTGATTTGAAAATACTGTGCAAGGTGCCCTTGGCAATCTCTGACTTGGGATGAGGCACGGTTACACGTCCTCGCTTTTCAGGGTGTTTGTATACACACAAGACACACCTATAAAAAAGTCTTCTCACCCTTAAAGCAGACCTGTGTGATGAGATGATGGCGACGTATTAGCCCTTTTAACCAGCGAACTTCTGTCAGTTTTTGTGCCCACTCCCAATCACACTCATCGCAGCACCGTTCACCTCCTTGCCAACACAAGCCTGTAATATATCCGCGCACTGCCCCTACACACCGGAGCCCCACCCTTGCCCGCCCTCGACGAAATCGATCGCCAACTGATCGCCGCCTTGCAGATTAACGCCCGCGAAAGCGTGGCCATGCTTGCCCGGCAGTTGGGCATTGCGCGCACCACGGTGACCTCGCGCCTGGCGCGCCTGGAGAAAACCCAGGTGATCACCGGTTATGGCGTGCGCCTCGGGCAGCGTGTGGTCGACGGGGGTTTGCAGGCGTATGTCGGCATCACCGTTCAAGCGCGCTCGGGCAAGGAAGTGCTGCGCCGGTTGAGCGCCATGGCGCAGGTGCAGCAATTGTGTGCGGTGAGTGGCGAGTTTGATTACGTGGCCTGGCTGCGCACTGATTCGCCGGAACAGCTGGACCAGTTGCTGGACCAGATCGGCAGCGTCGAGGGCGTGGAAAAAACCACCACGTCGATCATCCTCAGTAACAAATTGGACCGTGGTCAGCCAGTTTGACCAGCCACTTCGTCATTCTGACTAAAAACAATTCAATCCGACGACACATTGCGTCTTAATAACGAACGCTACGCTCCCTAAACTGGCTGCCATCTTTTCCTATACTCAACGGGCCGAATCCCGCCGAGTCGTCAGTAAGGTCAGCCATGAGCATTCCGTCCAGCACCATCAGCAAGACCAATCGCCATCCCGCCGACGGTAAAAAACCTATCACCATCTTTGGCCCGGATTTTCCGTTTGCCTTTGATGACTGGATCGAACACCCGGCTGGCCTGGGCAGTATTCCCGCGGCCAACCATGGCGCGGAAGTGGCGATTGTGGGAGCCGGGATCGCAGGGCTGGTGGCGGCTTACGAGCTGATGAAGCTGGGCCTCAAGCCGGTGGTATACGAGGCCTCGAAGATGGGCGGGCGTTTGCGCTCCCAGGCCTTTGAAGGCGCCGAAGGCATCATCGCCGAGCTGGGCGGCATGCGTTTTCCGGTATCGTCCACTGCGTTCTACCACTATGTGGACAAGCTGGGCCTGGAGACCAAACCTTTTCCCAACCCACTGACACCGGCTTCCGGCAGCACCGTGGTCGACCTCGAAGGCCAGACCCACTACGCACAAAAACTCTCGGACCTGCCGGTGCTGTTCCAGGAAGTTGCCGATGCCTGGGCGGATGCGCTGGAGGCCGGCTCGCAGTTCGGTGATATCCAGCAAGCCATTCGCGATCGCGACGTGCCACGCCTCAAGGCGCTGTGGAACAAGCTGGTACCGCTGTGGGACGACCGCACCTTCTATGACTTCGTCGCCACTTCCAAGGCGTTCGCCAAACTGTCGTTCGCGCACCGCGAAGTGTTTGGCCAGGTGGGTTTCGGCACTGGCGGCTGGGACTCGGATTTCCCCAACTCGATGCTGGAAATCTTCCGCGTGGTGATGACCAACTGCGACGATCACCAACACCTGGTGGTTGGCGGCGTAGCGCAAGTGCCCATGGGCATATGGCGCCATGTGCCGGAGCGTTGCGCCCATTGGCCCGCCGGCACCAGCCTCAGCTCGCTGCATCGCGGCGCGCCACGGGCGGGGGTAAAACGCATTGCCCACGCTGCCGATGGCCGCTTTGCGGTCACCGACAACTACGGTGACACCCGCGAATACGCCGCCGTGTTGACCACCTGTCAAAGCTGGCTGCTGACCACCCAGATCGAATGCGACGAAACCCTGTTTTCGCAAAAAATGTGGATGGCTCTGGACCGCACGCGCTACATGCAGTCGTCGAAAACCTTCGTGATGGTCGACCGCCCGTTCTGGAAAGACAAGGACCCGGAGACCGGCCGCGACCTGATGAGCATGACCCTCACCGATCGCCTCACCCGTGGCACCTATCTGTTCGACAACGGTGACGACAAGCCAGGCGTGATTTGCCTGTCGTATTCGTGGATGAGCGACGCGCTGAAAATGCTCCCGCAGCCCATCGACAAGCGGGTGAAACTGGCCCTCGACGCGCTGAAAAAGATCTACCCGAAAGTCGATATCAAGGCGCGCATCATCGGCGACCCGATCACCGTGTCCTGGGAAGCCGACCCGCATTTCCTCGGCGCCTTCAAAGGCGCGTTGCCCGGCCACTATCGCTACAACCAGCGCATGTATGCGCACTTTATGCAGAAGGACATGCCCGCCGAACAGCGTGGGATTTTTATCGCCGGTGACGACGTATCCTGGACGCCTGCGTGGGTCGAGGGCGCGGTGCAAACCTCGCTGAATGCGGTATGGGGCATCATGACCCACTTCGGCGGCAGCACTCACCCCGAAAACCCGGGCCCAGGTGATGTCTTTGACGAAATCGGCCCGATCGCCCTGGCCGATTAAGGAGTTGAGCATGCGTGTCGCCCTGTACCAATGCCCACCGCTGCCGCTGGATGTGGCCGGCAACCTCAAGCGCCTGCACCAATTGGCGCATGAAGCCACCGGTGCTGATGTGCTGGTGCTGCCGGAGATGTTCCTCAGCGGCTACAACATCGGTGCCGAAGCGGTGGGTGCACTGGCCGAAGCCCAGGATGGGCCGTCGGCTCAGGCGATTGCCGAGCTGGCCAAAAGCGCCGGCCTGGCCATTCTCTACGGTTACCCGGAGCGGGCTGAGGACGGGCAGATCTACAACGCCGTGCAGTTGATCGATGCCCACGGCCAGCGCCTGTGCAACTACCGCAAGACTCATCTGTTTGGCGACCTGGACCACTCGATGTTCAGCGCCGGGGAAGATGATTTCCCGCTGGTGGAGCTTAACGGCTGGAAGCTCGGGTTTTTGATCTGCTACGACCTGGAGTTCCCGGAAAACACCCGACGCCTGGCCCTGGCCGGCGCCGAGGTAATCCTGGTGCCGACGGCCAATATGGTGCCGTTCGACTTTGTTGCCGACGTGACCGTGCGGGCGCGGGCCTTTGAAAACCAGTGCTATGTGGCCTACGCCAACTACTGCGGGCACGAAGGCGAGATTCAGTACTGCGGGCAAAGCAGTATTGCTGCGCCCAATGGCCAGCGAATCGCCCAGGCGGGGCTGGATGAATCGTTGATCGTCGGTACGCTGGATCGCCAGTCGATCCTGGATGCCCGCGCTGCCAATCACTACCTGCAAGACCGTCGCCCAGAGCTGTACGGCGCGCTGCACAAGCCCTGAGCCAGACGGTTTGTTAGCATAGGCACATCCTACGTTTCGGAAGTGCCCATGCCTGCGCCGGCCCACCCTCATCACCTTGACTTGACCCTGGCCAACGGCCTGCGGGTTTCCTTGCGCCATGCGCCACGCTTGAAGCGTTGCGCCGCGATGTTGCGCGTGGCCGCCGGCAGCCATGACGTGCCACTCGCGTGGCCGGGCTTGGCGCATTTTCTTGAGCATTTGCTGTTTCTCGGCACTGCGCGTTTTCCCACAAGCGAAGGCTTGATGGCCTACGTGCAGCGCCAGGGTGGGCAGGTCAACGCCAGCACCCGCGAGCGCACCACGGACTTTTTCTTTGAATTGCCGGTGCCAACCTTTGCCGATGGGCTGGAGCGGCTGGCGGATATGCTCACCCATCCGCGCCTGACGATTGAAGACCAACTGCGTGAGCGCGAAGTGCTGCAAGCGGAGTTTGTGGCCTGGTCCCAGGATGCCAAGGCGCAGCAGCAGGTTGCGCTGCTGGAAGGCTTGGCGGCGGACCATCCGCTGCGCGGTTTTCATGCCGGTAATCGGGATAGCCTGCCGGTTGAGCGTGAGGCGTTTCAGCAGGCATTGAAGGAATTCCATACCAGGTTCTATCAGAGCGGGCAGATGACGTTACACCTTGCCGGCCCGCAACCATTGGAAGAACTGCAAGCGTTGGCCCAGCGTTTCAGCGACGAATTGGCCACTGGCCCTCAGTACCCACAGGCTGCGCCGCCTGCGCTGATGCTCGGCCACGCCCAGGGCTTTCAACACATCGCCGATGACCACCTGCACCACGTCATCACCTGTGACGCGCCTCGCCAAGCGCTGGCGTTTCTCTGCACCTGGCTCAATGCTA
This sequence comes from Pseudomonas sp. B19125, assembly GCF_044218855.1. Lineage (NCBI taxonomy): Bacteria > Pseudomonadati > Pseudomonadota > Gammaproteobacteria > Pseudomonadales > Pseudomonadaceae > Pseudomonas > Pseudomonas sp. B19125. The sequence goes on along the minus strand of NZ_CP162589.1, from coordinate 1,028,794 downwards.
CGGCGCCGGGTGGTTTACTGGCTGAGCTGAAAGCGCGAAAACTGGCCAATGCCATGCAGGCGACCGTGCTTTATGCGTTTGCCGGGCAAGCCGTATTGGATATCGACGTTACCCTCGATACTCAAGACGATTCGGCTACGCAAATCGAAGCGTTGCTGCACGACTGGCTGAGCTTTTTCGCACACAGCGATTGGACACCTTTACGCGAAGAGTTCGCCTTGCTGAACGCTCGCCAGCAGCAGACCCAAAGTGCCTTGGCATGGGTGCGAAACGAAAGTGAAGACCTGTCGGAACAGGGCGTCGTCGCACTCAAAAAACTGTTGGATTCACTGCACCTCAAACCGGCCAGACAGGCTTGGCAGTTACCGCCGAACAACCCATTCCTGCGCCCGCCCACCAAAGAACAACGCGCCGGACTGATCCGCGGCCAGACCAGCGCCCATCGTGGTTTGCGCACCTTCGCGCAAGACCGCTCCCGGGGCCGTCGTGAGGTGTCGGCGCTGACATTCAGCCAGGCATTGGCGGATGACACCGATGAAGGCGCGCTGTATCTGCAATGGCAGTTTGATAACGCCGCGCCCGTGGGGTTGGAAAATACATTACAGCCATTGCGCGAGAATGCCCGGCAGGCCGGAGTTGAGTTGTCTTTCGAAACGATCGGCAATGATTTCCTGGTGAAAATGGTCGGTCTTCATCAGCCCATGCCGGCTGTTCTGGACGTATTGGCGCAAAGCTTAAGCCTGCCACAAGACGCCGCACCCGCCGCGACACCGATGATCGCCATCCGAGAGTTGCTCAAGGCGCTGCCCGTTTGCTGCACCGACACTCACTCCGGGCCAGCTTCATGGGCGACGGCTCGATGGCATGGGCTCGGCTTTGGATTGCCGGCCGCTTGTGAAGCCGCGATCAAAATTGCCGCAGCGCGGCTGCCTGGGCAGGCGGCAAGCATTGAACACACACCGCCAACCCTCGACGGCCGGAAGCTCTGGCAGGCGATAAATACAGACTCCAATGAAGCCGCTTTACTACTGTTTTGCCCAGCACCGACGCCAGCCTTGGCCGACGAAGCCGCCTGGCGACTGCTTGGGCATCTGCTGCACGGGCCGTTTTACCAGCGCCTGCGGGTTGATCTGCAAATCGGCTACGCGGTCTTCAGCGGCATCCGACAGGTCAACGGGCAAACCGGGCTGCTGTTTGGTGTGCAGTCCCCCAGCGTTTCACTGAGCGTGATCGTCGATCACCTGCAGACCTTTCTGAAGCAATTACCGTCGTTAATCGACAGCAGCCCAGACCTGGGCAACCAGACCCTGGCGCAGCAATTCAGTGCCCAGCAACTGCCGCTCAACCAAGCCGCCGAACTGCTGTGGCAGGCTTACTTGGCGGGCCATCCGTCGGGTTACCTGGACCTGCTACAACAGTTGATACAAAACCGCACACGCGAGGATCTGCAGCGCGCCGCTCAGCAACTCAACGATGCCTCAGGCGGCTGGCGTTGCGTGGCCAACGGCCCGCGAATCAACGACTCCTGGCAACCGGCAGGCTGATCATTGCCAACCCTGCAACAGGCTTTTTCCGTCAAGACAGCGCTAACTTGAAAAGAATTGCGTAATATTCATACGCAATATCTGAACATCTCCAATAGGAGGTGGACTATATGTATTACTTGGTAGTGAACGTCCCATCCCTTGGTAGGAGTATGAATATGACCTGGTCCAAACCCGCTTACACTGATCTGCGTATCGGTTTCGAAGTCACCATGTACTTCGCCAGCCGTTGATTGGCTGAGTAATACAACGCCTCGGTTCGCCCGGGGCGTTTTTGTTTTGAGCTTTGCGTGATGGAGCAATCATGTTTGTCCAGATTCTAGGTTCCGCCGCCGGCGGTGGCTTCCCGCAGTGGAACTGCAACTGCGTGAACTGCGCAGGCTTTCGCGACGGCAGCCTGCGCGCCCAGGCGCGTACCCAGTCGTCCATCGCGATCTCCGACGATGGCGTGAACTGGGTGCTGTGCAATGCTTCGCCGGATATCCGTGCGCAACTGCAAGGCTTTGCGCCGATGCAACCCGGCCGCGCGCTGCGCGATACCGGCATCAGCGCAATTATCCTGATGGACAGCCAGATCGACCACACCACCGGCCTGTTGAGCTTGCGCGAAGGTTGCCCGCATCAGGTGTGGTGCACTGACATGGTCCATGAAGACCTGAGCACCGGTTTCCCGCTGTTCACCATGTTGACCCACTGGAACGGCGGCCTGGCTTGGAACCGTATCGAGTTGGACGCCAGCTTCACGATCCCGGCCTGCCCGAATTTGCGCTTCACCCCGCTGCCCTTGCGTAGCGCCGCGCCGCCCTACTCGCCGCACCGCTTTGACCCGCACCCAGGCGATAACATCGGCCTGATCGTCGAGGACCTGCGCACCGGCGGCAAGCTGTTCTATGCGCCGGGCCTGGGCAAAGTCGACGCGCCGCTGCTGGAAATCATGGCGGGCAGCGACTGCCTGTTGGTGGACGGCACGATGTGGGACGACGATGAAATGCAGCGCCGTGGCGTCGGCACGCGCACCGGCCGCGAGATGGGCCACCTGGCGCAGAGCGGCCCCGGCGGCATGCTCGAAGTACTGGAGCAGCTACCCAAGCAGCGCAAAGTGCTTATCCACATCAACAACACCAACCCGATCCTCGACGAAGACTCCCCCGAGCGCGCCGAGCTGGTGCGGCGCAATGTCGAAGTGGCTTACGACGGCATGAGCATTGAATTGTAGGAGCAGACGAAGTGACTGACACACCGTTGACCACCGCCGAGTTCGAAGCCGCCCTGCGGGCCAAAGGCGCCTTCTACCATATCCATCACCCGTACCACGTGGCGATGTATGAAGGCCGCGCCACCCGCGAGCAGATCCAGGGCTGGGTCGCCAACCGTTTCTACTATCAGGTGAACATCCCGCTCAAAGACGCCGCGATCCTGGCCAACTGCCCGGACCGCGAGATCCGCCGTGAGTGGATCCAGCGTCTGCTCGACCACGACGGCGCGCCCGGTGAAGACGGCGGTATCGAAGCCTGGTTGCGCCTGGGCCAGGCGGTTGGCCTCGACCCCGAACAGTTGCGCTCCCAGGAGCTGGTGCTGCCCGGCGTACGGTTTGCGGTGGATGCCTATGTCAACTTTGCCCGCCGCGCCAGCTGGCAAGAAGCTGCCAGCAGCTCGCTGACCGAACTGTTTGCGCCGCAGATCCACCAGTCGCGCCTCGACAGCTGGCCGCAGCACTATCCGTGGATCGACCCGGCCGGTTATGAGTATTTCCGCACCCGCCTCGGCCAGGCCCGTCGCGACGTAGAGCATGGTTTGGCGATCACGCTGCAGCACTACACCACTCGCGAAGGCCAGGAACGCATGCTGGAAATCCTGCAGTTCAAACTCGACATTCTGTGGAGCATGCTGGATGCCATGAGCATGGCCTACGAACTCAAACGCCCGCCGTATCACAGCGTGACCGAGCAGCGGGTCTGGCATAAAGGGATCACCCTATGAGCTTTGATCGCAGCAAAACACCAACCTGGCGCCAGGGCTATCGTTTCCAGTACGAGCCCGCGCAAAAAGGCCACGTGTTGCTCTACCCCGAAGGCATGATCAAGCTCAACGACAGCGCCGCATTGATTGGTGGCTTGATCGACGGCGAGCGCGACGTAGCGACGATCATCGCCGAGCTGGATAAGCAATTCCCCGGCGTACCTGAGCTCGGTCAAGACATCGAGCAATTCATGGAGGTCGCCCGTGCTGAGCACTGGATCGAACTTGCCTGAAAAGCCACCGATTGGCCTGCCACTGTGGTTGCTTGCCGAGCTGACTTACCGCTGCCCGTTGCAGTGCCCGTATTGCTCCAATCCGCTGGATTTTGCCGAGCAGGGTAAAGAGCTGAGCACCGAGCAGTGGATCAAGGTGTTTCGCGAAGCGCGGGAAATGGGCGCTGCGCAACTGGGGTTTTCCGGCGGTGAACCGCTGGTGCGCCAGGACCTTGCCGAACTGATCGCCGAGGCGCGCAAGCTGGGTTTCTACACTAACCTGATCACCTCGGGCATCGGTCTCACCGAGCAGAAGATCAGCGACTTCAAGAAGGCGGGCCTGGACCACATCCAGATCAGCTTCCAGGCCAGCGATGAACAGGTGAACAACCTGCTCGCCGGCTCGAAAAAAGCCTTCGCGCAAAAGCTGGAAATGGCCCGCGCGGTGAAGGCCCACGGCTATCCGATGGTGCTGAATTTCGTTACCCATCGGCACAATATCGACAAGATCGACCGCATTATCGAACTGTGCATCGCACTGGAGGCAGACTTCGTCGAACTCGCCACTTGCCAGTTCTACGGCTGGGCGCAACTCAACCGTGTGGGCTTGCTGCCGACCCAGGAACAACTGGTACGCGCCGAACGCATCACCAACGAATACCGCGCCAAGCTCGAAGCCGAAGGCCACCCGTGCAAGCTGATATTCGTGACACCGGATTACTACGAGGAACGCCCGAAAGCCTGCATGAACGGCTGGGGCAGCATCTTTCTGACAGTGACTCCGGACGGCACCGCCCTGCCTTGCCACGGCGCCCGACAGATGCCGGTGCAATTTCCCAATGTGCGCGACCACAGCATGCAGCACATCTGGTACGACTCGTTTGGCTTCAACCGCTTTCGCGGCTACGACTGGATGCCCGAGCCGTGCCGTTCATGCGATGAAAAGGAAAAGGACTTCGGCGGCTGCCGTTGCCAGGCGTTCATGCTCACGGGCGACGCGAGCAATGCCGACCCGGTGTGCAGCAAGTCCGAGCAGCACGGCATCATCCTCAAGGCGCGGGAAGAAGCCGAGCATGCCACCCAGACCATCGAGCAGTTGGCCTTTCGCAACGAGCGCAACTCACGGCTCATTGCAAAAGGCTGACGGCCTCAGCGCTTGGCGATGATGTACACCGCGTGGATGATGCCGGGGAAGTAACCGCACAGGGTCAGCAGGATGTTCAGCCAGAACGCCCCGCCGAAACCCACTTGCAGGAACACACCCAGTGGCGGCAGCAGAATGGCGATGATGATACGAATAATGTCCATGGGTCAGCTCCAAAAAATCGGCTCGTGTGAGCCGTGTAGCTAATCGACCTTGGGTGTTCGTGAGGGTTCAGTGGAATCTGGCATTGGGCCATCTTCAGGCCAGAATCTCCAGGCCGTGTTTCTGTACGATGCTCAGTAACTTGAGCGCCATGCCGCTGGGTTGTTTTTCGCCGGACTCCCACTTTTTCACGGTGGAGGCGCTGGTGTTGAGGTAGCGAGCGAAAACGGGCTGACTGACATGACTGCTTTCACGCAGCTGCTTGATCTGCTCGGCCGGAATTTGTTCAGGGACGGCCGATAAGCACGCTTCGTCATATTCTCGGAGGGTGGTTTTGCTGATTGCTCCAATTGAATGAAGTGCTACGGCAGATTTATGAATCGACTCCAGCGCTTCACTTTCATATTTTTTGATCATGATGAATATCCACAAACTCCCTTAAATCCAGTAATTGCTGGACTTGTGTGTCGTTTAAGCTTTCATAAGTTTTTGCCATCGCCCGAAACCAAATCAAATCTTTTTGACTGATAAAGCCATTGTTTTCACGGATGCTCAATCAACGTTTTCAATCCAAAAATTTCACGAACAAAAAAACGCCCCCAGCCAAAAGAATCAGGCTGGAGGCGCCGCGTATGCCGCGAGACGGTTCAGGAATAAGAGGTTAAACGGCGATGCCCTTGCGACATTGCAGTTGGGCGGTACGCACGCGGGAGAACGCGCGCGCCAGGCGCAGGAGCATTTCGTCGATGTGGCTTTTGCTGATGTTCAAGGCTGGAGTAAAACGCAAACAGTCGGGTTTCGGCGCGGTCAGGAGCAAGTGTTCGTGCAATGCAGCCTTTACCACCGCATCCGCAGAATCATCTGACAGCGTCAGGCCCCACAGGAGTCCGTTGCCGCGTAGTTGCCCATGGCCGTATCGATAGGCCAGCCGGGCAAGGCCTTCTCCCAGGTACAGGCCGGATTCGCGTACCTGTTCAAGAAAACCGCTTTCCAACACGACGTCGAGTACGGCTGTACCGGCAGACGCCATCAAAGCATTGCCGTGATGCGTACCCTCCAGTTCCCCCGCTTCGAAACAACAAGCCTTGCCGCGCGCCAGCAACGCCGCCAACGGCACACCGCCGCCCAAGCCTTTGCCGAGGGTGATGATGTCAGCACGCACGCCGTACTGTTGTTCAGCCAGCAGGCTGCCGCAACGGCCAATGCCGGTTTGCACTTCATCGAGGATCAGCAGGATCCCCAGTTCGCGGCACAGGCGCTCGACGCCCTTCAAATAGTGCTCGGTAGCGGGAATGACGCCAGCTTCACCCTGGATCGGCTCCAACATGATGGCAACTGTTTGGGCATCGACGGCTGCATGCAGCGCCGGCAAATCGTTGAAGGGCACATGGCTGAAGCCCGATAGTTGCGGCTCAAAACGGTTGCCGCCAGCATTAGCCGAGGCTGCCAATGCCGCAAAGCTTCGACCATGACAACCGCTGCTGGCGCTGATGATGTGATAGGCACCACCGCGATGCAGCTGACCCCATTTACGCGCCAGTTTGATCGCGGCTTCACAGGCTTCCGAGCCGCTGTTGAGCAGGTAACCCTGGTCGCTGCCGGTGTGATCGCACAGCCGATCGACGAGGTTCAGTTGGGCGCGGTTGTGCAGGCCGTTGCCAGGGTTGATCAGCATATGAGTCTGATCGGCCAGGGCTTTGATCAATACCTGCGGGCTATGACCGAGGCTGTTGGCGGCGCTGCCCTGGCTGAAATCCAGATAGGCGCGCTCGTCGCTGTCCCAGAGCCAGGAGCCCTGGCCACGCACAAACACCTGCGCGGGCCTTGCCACAGTCGGCATCAGGGATTTACTGAAGCCGTCATGGCGCGCGTTCACGATCAAATCGTCCAGGCTCGGCGCAGGGCGACGAAACAGATTCACAGCTCACCCCCAATAGCAACCGGGCCTTGGTCGACGCCCCGTACAAACACACCCTTGAGGTTTTTTGCCTTGCCTATGTAAATGCTATCAACATAAACGCTGTTCATTGCCCGATCCGGCCCTGTAAGCCCTGCGAATAGGCGCTAGACTAGGCGTCCGAGGGGCCATCGGCCATTTCGATTTTCCAGCTTTTTCGATAAGTAAGTCTTATGGATTTCAAGCAACTGCGTTATTTCGTCGCGGTGTATGAGGAAGGCCACGTGGGCCGTGCCGCCGAGCGTTTGTCGATCTCGCAACCGGCCTTGTCGCAACAGATTCGCCAGCTGGAGCAGAACCTGGATGTCAGCCTGTTCGAGCGCAGCAGCAAGCGCCTGTTGCCGACACTGGCGGCACACACCTTGTACAACCACGCCTTGCCGCTGATCGACGGCATGCAGCAAGCCGTCGAGGCCTTGCGCAACTTCAAGGGCCAGGCGATGCGCACCTTGGCCATTGGCGTGCTGCAAACCGTGCACACCAGCCTGGTCCCGCAGATGCTCGAGCGCGTGCGCAAAGCCCAACCGCATCTGGTGGTGCAGATCTATGAGTTGACCGGGATTGAAATTGAGCGGCGTTTGCTCAACGGTTCGCTGGATATCGGCATCAGCTACTTGCCCCCCCGTCAGCCGGGGTTAACCGGCGTGTTGCTGTACGAAGATGAACTGAAGGTCGTCATCCCCGAAGACCATCCATTGCGGGAATTCAAGAAAGTCTCGCTGAAACAGGCGGCGGAGTTGCCGATGCTGCTGTTGGGGGAAGAGTTTCAGGTGCGCCAGATCTGGCAAGGCCAGTTATCCAATTTAGGACGACGGCCACAAGTGCAGGCGGAGTTGAATACGATGGCAGGGATTCTCGATAGCCTGCCTCATACCCAGCTCGTCACCGTATTGCCGGGGCGCTCCCAGGATGAACACAACAGCAAGGCACTGCTGTGGAAGCCCTTGAGTGAACCCAGGGTGCCGCTGAAAGTGGGGTTGGTATGCCGCGATGTGCAGCGCCAACAAGCGACGGTGGCGTTGTTGCGCACCCTGCTCGAAGACGTAATGAATGCCCCACAGGCAGGCGCCTGACTTTTTCGCGGGCAAAAGAAAACCCCGCCGAAGCGGGGCTTTGCAGACTGTTTCCCTGACATCCATTTCACTCCGCCATCCTGGCAGAATCCTACGTGTCCGTGTTGTTGCTTTGCGCTTCCTGCGCGACGTCCATGTGAAGTAGATTATCCGTGGATCCAATTTGGCGATAGAGGACGAATAGCAGCACGTCATGTAAGAGAATGCTTACACGCCCTCCAAGCCCTTAGAACAGTGCTTCATCCAGCAAAAACAATGATTCACTACCGGCTTTTACCGACGCACTCAGTGAATGAATGCGCGGCAGCAGGCGGGCAAAGTAGAAGCGCGCGGTACCCAGCTTGCTGGCGTAGAAGTCTTCCTCAGCCTCTTTGCCCAGCGCGGCCTTGGCCATGCGCGCCCACATATAGGCATAGGCCATGTAGCCAAAGGCGTGCAGGTACTCAACCGAAGCCGCGCCGATTTCATTCGGGTTGGTCTTGGCGCGGTCCAGCACCCAGGCGGTCAACTCATCCAGGTTATCCACGGCAGCGCTGAGCGGTTGGGTGAACTCGCTCAACTCGGCGCCTGAAGCCGCGATGAACTGGCGGATCTCGTCAGCGAACAGGGTGTAGAACGCCCCGCCACTGCCAACGATCTTGCGCCCCATCAAGTCCAGCGCTTGAATGCCGTTGGTGCCTTCGTAGATCTGCGTGATGCGCACATCCCGCACCAACTGCTCCTGGCCCCACTCGCGGATGTAGCCGTGGCCGCCAAAGATCTGCTGGCCGAGCACGGTGGTTTCCAGGCCAAGGTCGCTGAGGAAGGCCTTGGCAACAGGTGTCAGCAGCGCCACCAGGTTGTCTGCACGTTCGCGAGCGGCGGCATCTTCACTGAACTTGGCGATGTCCAATTGCGTGGCCACATAGGTGGAGAACGCACGACCGCCTTCGTTCGAGGCTTTCATGGTCAGCAACATGCGGCGCACATCCGGGTGCACGATGATCGGGTCGGCCACTTTGTCCTTGGCCTGGGCGCCGGTCGGCGAGCGGCTTTGCAGACGGTCGCGCGCGTATTCAATCGCGTTTTGATAAGAGCGCTCACCCGACGCCAGGCCCTGGATACCCACACCCAAACGCTCGTAGTTCATCATGGTGAACATCGCCGCCAACCCACGGTTCGGCTCGCCCACCAGGTAACCCACGGCTTCATCGAAGTTCATCACGCAGGTCGCGGATGCCTGGATGCCCATCTTGTGTTCGATGGAGCCGCAGCTCACCGGGTTGCGCGCGCCCAGGCTGCCGTCGGCATTGACCATGAACTTCGGCACCAGAAACAGCGAAATGCCCTTTGGTCCGGCCGGTGCATCCGGCAGTTTGGCCAGCACCAGGTGGATGATGTTGTCGGTGAGGTCATGCTCGCCGCCGGTGATAAAGATCTTGGTGCCACTGATGGTGTAGGACCCGTCCGCCTGAGGCTCAGCCTTGGTGCGGATAATGCCCAGGTCAGTCCCGGCGTGCGCTTCCGTCAGGCACATGGAACCTGCCCACTCACCCGAATACATTTTCGGCAGGTAGGTAGCCTTGAGCGCTTCGCTGGCGTGGGTGTTGATGGAGACGCAGGCGCCGGAGGTCAGCATCGGGTAAAGGCCAAACGCCAGGCTCGATGAGTTGATCATCTCTTCAACCTGCGCCGAGACGGCCTTGGGCATGCCCATGCCGCCGAAGATCGGGTCGCCGCCGACGCCCACCCAGCCACCTTCGGCGTAGGTCTTATAAGCCTGTGGGAAACCATCCGGCGTGCTGACGGCAGTGTCCGCCCAACGGCAACCTTGCTCGTCGCCATTACGGCTGAGCGGCGCGATGGATTTGGCCGTGACCTTGCCGGCTTCTTCAAGGATTGCCTCAACGGTTTCGGCATCTACGGTGTCTGCCAATGCCGGCAATTGGGCCCAAGTGTTGGCGACCTCAAAAACTTCGTTGAGGACGAAGCGCATATCACGCAGCGGCGCTTTGTAATCAGCCATGGCAAACCTCGTGAGAACAGGAAAAGTGATTCGATAGGATCGGTTTTACAGGCTTCGAGTGTAACCGAACAACATTTGAGACACATAGGGTCCGTTAGTGACCATTAGGTATTTAATGGTCACATCACGAATCCAATATGGACTTCTGTGGGAGCTGGCTTGCCTGCGATGCGGGCACCTCGGTTTATCAGTTACACCGAGTTGATGCCATCGCAGGCAAGCCAGCCCCACATTTTGACCGCAGTGAATCAATCGCGCCTAAAGCGCAAACAACTGCGCAGGCAAGCTCATCAAGCACTCACTGCCCGCCTCCACAGCGGCGCGGTGCGTTGCAGTACGCGGCAACAAGCGCTTGAAGTAGAAATCGCAGGTGGCCAATTTGGCTTGGGCGAACGCTGCGTCGTCATGCGACTGGGCCGCAATGGCCATGCGCAACCACAGGTACGCCAGAATGATGTAACCGCTGTACATCAAGTAATCCACCGCCGCCGCGCCCACTTCATCCGGGTTTTTCATGGCCGCCATGCCGACCTTCATCGTCAGCTCGCCCCATTGCTGGTTCAGTTGGTTGAGCTGCTCAACATGGGCCTTGAGCTGCGGGTGCTCGGCATTCGCTGCGCAGAACTTATGCACAAGTTTGGTAAACCCGCGCAGCAACTTGCCCTGGCTGCCCAGGACCTTACGGCCCAGCAAGTCGAGCGCCTGGATGCCATTAGTGCCTTCATAGATCGGCGCAATCCGCGCATCACGCGCCAGTTGCTCCATGCCCCATTCGCGAATGTAGCCATGGCCGCCGAACACCTGCATACCGTGGTTGGTCACCTCCAGCCCGGTTTCGGTCATAAAGGCTTTGCAGATAGGCGTGAGGAACGCCAACAGGTCTTCGGCCTCCTGGCGTTGGGCGGCGTCACTGCTCAAGTGCGCGGTGTCGAGCAGTTGGGCAGTGAAGTAGGTCAGCGCCCGATTGCCTTCGTTGAAGGCCTTCATGGTCAGCAACATGCGCCGCACGTCGGCGTGCACGATGATCGGGTCGGCGGCTTTATCCGGGGCCTTGGCGCCGGTCAGCGAGCGCATTTGCAGGCGGTCGTTGGCGTATTTGATCGCGCCCTGGAAACTCGCCTCACCATTGCACAAACCCTGCATGCCAGTGCCCAGGCGCGCGTGGTTCATCATGGTGAACATGCAATTGAGGCCCTTGTTCGCCTCGCCAATCAAAAAGCCCTTGGCGCCGTCAAAGTTCAGCACGCAGGTGGCCGAGGCCTTGATGCCCATCTTGTGCTCGATGGAACCACAGTGCACCGCGTTGCGCTCGCCTGAATCGGCGTGGAACTTGGGCACGATAAACAACGAGATACCTTTGGTGCCCGCCGGTGCGTCCGGCAGTTTGGCCAGCACCAAGTGAATGATATTGGCGCTCATGTCGTGCTCGCCGGCCGAGATAAAGATCTTGCTGCCGGTGACCGCGTAACTGCCGTCCGCCTGGGGCACGGCGCGGGTCTTGATCAAACCCAGGTCAGTGCCGCAATGGGCTTCGGTGAGGCACATGGTGCCGGTCCATTCGCCGGCGGTGAGTTTGGTCAGGTAGGTGGCTTTCTGTTCTTCAGTGCCGTGGGCGTGAATCGCCGACATTGCACCGTGGGTGAGACCCGGGTACATGCCCCAGGAGGTGTTGCTGGAGCCGATCATTTCGCTGAGCACCAGGCCCAGGGACAGCGGCAAGCCCTGGCCCCCGTAAGCCGGGTCCGCCGCCACGCCATGCCAGCCGCCTTCCACATAGTGGGCGAAAGCTTCCTTGAAGCCCTTGGGCGTGGTGACCACGCCATTGTCGAAGTGGCAGCCTTCTTCATCGCCACTGCGATTGAGCGGCGACAGCACGTTTTCGCAGAATTTGGCGCCTTCTTCGAGAATCGCGCTGACCATATCCGGGCTCGCGTCGGTGGCGCCCAAGGCGGCGTAGTGGCCGTGAAAATCAAACACGTTGTCGATCAGAAAGCGCATGTCGCGCAGGGGAGCTTTGTACTCAGGCATGGCAATGTCTCCGGCAGCAGATACTTTCAACCTACTGCCGGTCATCGCCTCGAACAATCACTGTAGAACCGCTGAATACACCGCCATCACTCAACCGGCAGCGCTCTCCATGCGCACCGCGCCGCGCCGGGTTTGCCCGGCAGCGACCACGCAGTTACGCCCCGCGCCCTTGGCCGCGTAGAGCGCCTGATCGGCGGACTTGAGCACTTCTTCAGGCGTGCGCTGCTCGACCTGGCGCTCGGCCACGCCGATGCTGACCGTCACCGACACACTCGAGGCGCCACTGCCCACCCGGCGTTGGCGGCCCTGCTGGTCGTCGTGGGGACGGTCCGGGTTGCGCAGCTTGATGGCGTAGTTGGCGATGATCTCGCGGATTTCTTCCAGGTGCGGCATGCACTCGTCCAACGTCTTGCCAGCGAACACCACGGCAAACTCTTCCCCGCCATAGCGATAGGCACGCCCGCCGCCATTGACCTTCGACAGCTTGCTGGCCACCAGCCGCAGCACTTGGTCACCGACATCGTGGCCGTGGGTGTCGTTAAAGCGCTTGAAGTGATCGACGTCGCTCATCGCCAACACATAATTGCGCCCCAGCCGTTGCATGCGCTCATTGAGCGCGCGCCGCCCCGGCAAGCCGGTGAGTTCATCGCGAAAGGCCATCTGATAAGCCTCGTGCGCCACGCCGGCGGCAATCATCAGCATTACCTGGCTGCACATGATGTTCAGCGTGAACGGCAGGATAAAGGTTTGCGGCAACATCCAGAACAGCCCCAGCAAACCCACCAGTTGCGCCGCGTGCAAGGGCCGCGGCTGATACCAGTACTGCGCCGCCAGGGTGACAAAACCAATCAGGAACATCGGGTACGACAGCTGGATCAGGCTCATCCAACTGCCATGCAGCGCCGGCCAGCGAATCTCCGCCAGCCAGTTCAGCAAGGCTTGGGGGAAACTCTGCTCAAGCGCCAGGGCTACGCTGCCAAACGCAAAGAGCACGGCGCAGCGCGCCACAAAGTCGCGGAACAGGTGGGTTTTCTCCTGCCACAGCGCGTAAATGCTGAACAGCAACGGCAACAGCAAGCAACACAGATGGAACACCACCGCGGCGTCTTCACGGACGCGGCCGTTATCGCGGTAATAATCGGTCTGGGTGTCGAGCAGGAAGTAAACGACGTACACCGTGATCATCAGAAACAGCTCACGCTGGCGCCGATACACCGCGCAGTACGCGCCGCCGAGCAACAGCACCAAGGTCGGCAGCACATTGAACAGCGAGGTGAAGAACACGCTGAGGTCTTTGACATACGCAGCCGAGAGCCCGGCCATCAATAGCAGTAACGAAGGAAGAAAATGACTGAACCGTACAGCGGACACGCGCGACAAGGGTAAAGCTCCGACCCGCCCAGAAAGATGGCACAGTGCCTTCACTGAGCACAGTTAAGCACATTCAATGTGACCTGTATCACATTGCCATCACTGTAACGGCAGCCAGGCGCAATCCCTGAGTGCTGTGCTGTGTTTTTTATCGCCGCACATAAAAAAACCGCCGCTTCCAAAAGAAGCGGCGGTTTTCAGGAGACCGGCAGGGCTTAGTAAGCCAGGCCGAAGTCTTCTTCTTTCATGTCCATCAGGTTGTTGGCGCCCGACAGCATGGTGACCTTATGGGTCTGGGTACGCGGCAGGATGCGCTGGAAGTAGAAGCGCGCCGTCTGCAGTTTGGCGGTGTAGAACGCCTCTTCGGTGGTGCCGGCAGCCAGTTTTTCAGCAGCCAGGCGTGCCATGTCGGCCCAGAAGTAAGCCAGGCACGCGTAGCCGGAGTACATCAGGTAGTCCACCGAGGCGGCACCGACTTCTTCACGGTCTTTCATCGCGGCCATACCGACCTTCATGGTCAACTCGCCCCACTCTTTGTTCAGTGCCGCCAGCGGTGCAACGAATTCTTTGACGGCTTCGTTGCCTTCGTTGGCCTGGCAGAACTTGTGCACGATCTTGGTGAAGCCCTTGAGCGCTTCGCCTTGAGTCATCAGCACTTTACGGCCCAGCAAGTCGAGTGCCTGGATGCCGGTGGTGCCTTCGTACAGCATCGAAATGCGGCTGTCGCGAACGTTCTGCTCCATGCCCCACTCGGCGATAAAGCCGTGGCCGCCGTAGATCTGCACGCCGTGGTTGGCCGATTCAAAACCGACTTCGGTCATGAACGCCTTGGCGATTGGGGTCATGAACGCCAACAGGCCGTCGGCTTGTTTCTTGGCTTCGTCGTCGGTGCCGTACTTGACGATGTCCACTTGCTTGGCGGTGAAGTACACCATCGCACGGTTGCCTTCAGCGAAGGCTTTCATGGTCAGCAGCATGCGGCGCACGTCAGGGTGCACGATGATTGGGTCAGCGGCTTTGTCCGGCGCTTTCGGGCCAGTCAGCGAGCGCATTTGCAGGCGGTCGCGAGCGTATTTCAGGCCGCCCTGGAAGCCGATCTCGGCGTGGGACAAGCCTTGCAGCGCGGTGCCCAGGCGAGCGGTGTTCATAAAGGTGAACATGCAGTTCAGGCCTTTGTTCGCCGGGCCGATCAGGAAACCGGTGGCCGCGTCGAAGTTCATCACGCAGGTGGCGTTACCGTGGATGCCCATCTTGTGTTCCAGGGAACCACAGGTCACCGCGTTGCGCTCGCCGATCGAGCCGTCTGCGTTCGGCAGGAATTTAGGCACGATGAACAGCGAAATACCCTTGGTGCCGGCCGGTGCGTCCGGCAGGCGGGCCAGTACGATATGGACGATGTTGTCGGCCATGTCGTGTTCACCGGCCGAGATGAAGATCTTGGTGCCGGAGACTTTGTAGGAACCATCAGCCTGAGGTTCGGCCTTGGTGCGCAGCATGCCCAGGTCGGTGCCGCAGTGCGGCTCGGTCAGGCACATGGTGCCGGTCCACTCACCCGAAACCAGCTTGGTCAGGTAAGCGTCTTGCTGTTGCGGGGTGCCGTGCTCGGAGATGGTGTTCATCGCACCGTGGGACAGGCCAGGGTACATGCCCCACGACCAGTTGGCGGCGCCGACCATCTCGCTCACGGCCAGGCCCAGGGATTCCGGCAGGCCTTGGCCACCGTGCTCCACGTCGTGGGCCAGGCTTGGCCAGCCGCCTTCGACGAACTGCTTGTAGGCTTCTTTGAAACCAGTAGGGGTTTTTACGCCTGACTCGCTCCAGGTACACCCTTCGATGTCACCCACGCGGTTCAACGGTGCCAGCACTTGCTCACAGAACTTGGCGCCTTCCTCAAGAATGGCGTCAACCATGTCCGGGGTAGCGTCCTGGCAAGCCGGCAGGCTCTGATAGTGCGCTTCATAACCGAGCAGTTCGTCACGAACGAAGCGAATATCACGCAAGGGGGCCTTGTAGTCAGGCATAGCGATAAACCTCTGCTGATGTATCTGGGATGAACAACCGCGTGGATTTGTTATGGCGGTCAAACAGGTGTTTGAAACATACGTTTACGACCTGGGGTTGTCAAGCATCGCGCCGAAGCCGTTTGTCATGACGCGCATCAATGCCACGCACGGCAAGGCCTGCGGCGGGATGCCACGCTTAAAAGGAGTTTAGAAGTTCAACGAGATGACACAGGACAATGTGGGAGCTGGCTTGTGTGGGAGCTGGCTTGCCTGCGATACAGGCGCCGCGGTATATCAGGAAGATTGAGTCGATGCTATCGCAGGCAAGCCAGCTCCCACAGAAGAGCCGGCGTGTGCCGATAGAAAGTTAAGCGTAGGTGTCGATCAACGTGCCAAGCATTTCATCCGAAGCCTTGGCAACTTTCGCGCCCAGCTCCACTTGAAACTTGCCTTGGGCCATTTCGACCATGTTGCTCGCCGAGTTGGACGGCTGGGCGCGATCGTTGGCTTGTAGACGATCACTTTGTGCATCCGAGGGCTGGGTCGTCGCGGCGCCGGCAATTTTGCCGGCGGCCTGGTCGACGCGGTTCTGCCCGGCCTGAATAGTGCTCAGCCCCGAATAAAACGCGCTGCTTCCAGAGATTTCCATGGCGTAAGCCTGCCTTTAGAGAATCGTGAACTTGAATTGAAGCAGACATCCTGGCAAAACGCCCGTCAAAAACACTAATGGCATAATGCCTTAGCGATAGCCAAAATCAGTCAAGCAGGTCCAATTCCAGGTACTCGGCCACCACTTTCGCGCTGGCCTGCTTGAGCTTTGGCACCCGCCCCAGGCACGGCGCAGGCAACCGCTCAGCCAGGGTGGCGAGGTTCTCTTCCAGACGAGAGGTCTTGGGGTCGATGATATTTGCCACCCAACCCGCCAACGGCAAACCGTCCCGCGCGATGGCTTCGGCGGTGAGCAGCGCATGGCTGATACAGCCCAGACGCACGCCCACCACCAGGATCACCGGCAGCTTGAGCGCCATGGCCAGGTCCGACAGGTTGTCCTGATCGGCCAACGGCACCCGCCAGCCGCCTGCGCCTTCGATCAAGGTGAAATCCGCGTGCTGCGCGAGTATGTGCTGCATCGGCTTCAACAGTGATTGCACCGTGAGCGCCACACCCGCCTCCCGCGCGGCCAGGTGCGGCGCAATCGCGGGTTCAAAGGCCACCGGGTTGACCTCGGCATAGGTCAACGGCAGCGAACATTCGGCCAGCAGTGCCAAGGCGTCGGCGTTGCGCAAACCTTTTGGGGTGAGCTGGCAGCCTGAGGCCACCGGTTTTCCGGCGGCGGTGCTTTTACCCGCCAGCCGCGCGGCATGCAGCAGCCCGGCGGCGATGGTGGTTTTGCCCACATCGGTATCGGTGCCGGTGATGAAATAAGCGGCGCTCATAACGGTTTCTCCAGTACGGCATACACCACTTGGTACGTGGCGGGCAGGCCCTGGGCCTGGCGGAACTGCTCGTAAGCGTGCACCAGTGCAACAATCCGCGCGCGCCCCGTCAACCCTCCCGGGCGACCGGGGTTGAGGTTATGCGCGCCCAACGCCTTGAGTTCGTGGGTCAGGCTGCGCACATCCGGGTAGTGCAACACGTGAGGCTGGCGCTCCAGGCTCAGCACCCGCAAACCGCTGGCAGCACACAGCTGTTGGTAAGCCTCGAAGGTGCGGAAGCGGTTGACGTGAACCAGGCCATCCGCCGCACGCCAGCTTTGGCGCAACTCGTCCAGGGTGCCCACGCACAGGCTCGCAAATGCGAAGACGCCCCCGGGTTGCAGCACACGACAGGCCTCACTGAGCACCGCGTCGAAATTCGCGCACCACTGCACCGCCAGGCTGGAGAACAGCAGCTGGAAGCTCTCAGTTGCAAGCGGCAAGCGTTCTGCATCCCCCGCAATAAAGTGCTGCGCGCCCCCTAAAGGCCGCGCATGGTTGAGCATGCCCTCGGCAATATCCAGCGCTACGCCTTGGCTTGCAGGCAACAGTTCGCCCAGTGCACGGCTGAAATAACCCGTGCCGCAGCCTACATCCAGCCAGCGCCGGGGCGCGAGGGCCGCCGGCAAGCGGGACATCAGCGCATGCCCGACTGCGCGCTGCAACTCGGCGACGCTGTCGTAGCTGGCTGCTGCGCGGGAAAACGAGGCCGCCACCTGGCGCTTGTCCGGCAAACCGCCCGGCAGTGGGGGCTGGGATAAATCAGTCATCAACACACTCATGCAAAAAAGCCTGGATGGCCCCCGCTACACCGTGAGGGTCTTCCAGAAGAAAAGCGTGACCGGCCTGTTCAATCAGGCCGATTTCTACATCGGGCAGCAGGGCCAATAGATCACCCGCGGCTTCAGCGGGCACTAAACCGTCCAACCCCGCAAACAGGTGCAGTTGCGGGCCACGAAACGCTTGCAAAGCGGCGCGGGTATCCAGTTGAGCAAGCAGTTCCAGGCCCGGCATCAACACACTCGACAACGTATTCGGCGCCCCGCTGACCAACAGGCGCGACAGCCCGCGCGGGTCGGCAGCGCCCTTGGCACACAGCAGGCCAAAGCGTTTGAGCGTGACCTGAGAATCGGCATGGCAACCCGCGAGGAACGCATCGAACGTCTCGGCAGGCATCGCACTGGGCCAGCCTTGATGGGCGACAAAACACGGGTTGCTCGCCAATGTCAGCAGCCCGCAGCAGCGCTCGCCGCGCCGCGCCGCCAACTCGGAAGCGAGCATGCCGCCCAGGGACCAGCCGCCCAACCAGGCGTTGTCCGGCAGTGTGGCGTCGAGTTCGTCGAGCCATTCATCCAGATCGCTGGAAGCCAGCACCGGCAACGGTTCGATATGCACTTGCAGGTGTTCGTCCAAACCCTGCAAGGCGCCAGCCAAAGGCTCCAGCGGTGAAACGCCGAGCCCCCAACCGGGCAGTAATACCAATCGATCACGCATGGTCGGGCTCCGTAATACTTAACAACCGGAAACACGCTTCCAATGCGCTTAACAATAGCTGCACCTGGGCCGCGCTGTGGGCCGCTGTCAGTGTCACGCGCAAACGCGCACTGCCGGCCGGCACAGTCGGTGGGCGGATGGCTGTCACCATCAGGCCGCGCTCGCGCAGCATCTGCGACAGGCGCATGGCGGTGGCGCTGTCGCCAATCAGGATCGGCTGGATCGGCGTGAAGCTGTCCATCAACCGCAGGCCAAGCTGCTCGGCGCCCTGGCGGAACTGGCGGATCAGGCCATTGAGGTGCTCACGCCGCCAGTGCTCGGTGCGCAGCAGCTCCAGGCTTTTCAAAGTGGCGCAGGCCAATGCCGGTGGCTGGCTGGTGGTGTAGATGTAGGGCCGGGCGAACTGGATCAGGCTTTCGATCAGCTCCTCACTGCCTGCCACAAACGCCCCGGCGGTACCGAACGCTTTGCCAAGGGTGCCGACCAATACCGGCACGTCTTCCTGGCTCAAGCCGAAATGCTCGACAATTCCGCCGCCCGTAGCACCTAACGGTCCGAAGCCATGGGCGTCATCGACCATCAACCAGGCGCCTTTGGCGCGTGCCTCACGGGCCAGCGCAGGCAGGTCGGCCAGATTGCCGTCCATGCTGAACACACCATCGGTGACCACCAACGTATTGCCGGTCGCCTTCTCCAGGCGTTTGGCCAGGCTGCTGGCGTCGTTATGCAGATAGCGGTTGAAACGCGCCCCGGACAACAGGCCGGCGTCCAGCAGCGAGGCGTGGTTGAGCCGGTCCTCCAGCACCGTATCGCCCTGCCCCACCAACGCGGTGACCGCGCCCAGGTTGGCCATATAGCCGGTGGTAAACAGCAGTGCACGCGGGCGTCCGGTGAGGTCGGCCAGTGCTTCTTCCAGCTCATGGTGCGGCGTGGCATGGCCGATCACCAGGTGCGAAGCGCCACCGCCCACGCCCCATCGGGAGGCCCCGGCGCGCCAGGCTTCGATCACTTGCGGGTGATTGGCCAGGCCCAGGTAGTCGTTGTTGCAGAATGCCAGCAGCGGCTGGCCATCCACCACCACTTGCGGGCCTTGCGGGCTCTCAAGCAAAGGGCGTTGGCGATAAAGGTGTTCGGCCCGGCGGGCAGCGAGGCGCGCGGCGAGATCAAAAGACATGCAGGCCTCGGCAGTTCAGGTTGAACCCGATCCAATGTGGGAGCTGGCTTGCCTGCGATGACGGCAGCACATTCAGTATCAATATGTCTGGAAGACCGCTATCGCAGGCAAGCCAGCTCCCACAGTTGGATTGCGTTTCAAATGTGGAGAGAGGCGTTAAACCACCGCGTTATAGAACTGCTCGCTGCTCTTCTGCTCCACCAACGCCTGCTCAATCGCTGCCTGATGCACTTCATCGGCGTGCTCTTCACGCGCCTCCGGCAAGATTCCCAGGCGCGAGAACAGTTGCATGTCCTTGTCGGCCTGCGGGTTGGCGGTGGTCAGCAACTTGTCGCCGTAGAAGATCGAGTTGGCACCGGCGAAAAACGCCAGGGCCTGCATCTGCTCGTTCATCGCTTCACGGCCGGCCGACAAGCGCACATGGGATTGCGGCATCAGGATGCGCGCCACGGCGAGCATGCGGATAAAGTCAAACGGGTCGATGTCTTCGGCGTTTTCCAGCGGCGTACCGGCGACTTTCACCAGCATGTTGATCGGCACCGACTCCGGATGCTCCGGCAGGTTGGCCAGTTGGATCAGCAGGTTGGCGCGGTCGTCGAGGGACTCGCCCATGCCGAGGATGCCGCCCGAGCAGATCTTCATCCCCGAATCACGCACGTACGCCAGGGTTTGCAGGCGCTCGCCGTAAGTGCGGGTGGTGATGATGCTGCCGTAGAACTCAGGCGAGGTGTCGAGGTTGTGGTTGTAGTAGTCCAGGCCGGCCTGGGCCAGGGCTTCGGTCTGGTCCTGGTCGAGACGGCCGAGGGTCATGCAGGTTTCCAGGCCCATGGCCTTCACGCCTTTGACCATCTGCAGCACGTAGGGCATGTCTTTGGCCGACGGGTGCTTCCAGGCGGCGCCCATGCAGAAGCGCGTCGAACCGATGGCTTTGGCGCGAGCGGCCTCTTCGAGGACCTTCTGCACCTCCATCAGCTTTTCTTTTTCCAGACCGGTGTTGTAGTGGCCCGACTGCGGACAATATTTGCAATCTTCCGGGCAGGCGCCGGTTTTGATCGACAGCAAGGTCGAGACCTGCACGCGGTTGGCGTCGAAATGCGCGCGGTGCACGGTCTGCGCCTGGAACAACAGGTCGTTGAAGGGTTGCACAAACAGCGCTTTGACTTCGGCTAAAGACCAATCGTGACGCAGGGTGGCAGAGGTGCTGGCGCTCATGGGCGATTCCTTGATTATGCTTGGGCTTACGCTGTGGGAAGGGCAATACCGGCAATACCCGCAATACCCACAGTCAGTCACGACACGGATGCTCGGCATATTTAAGGAAGATTCATGCACTGTCAACTCAGATACAAACATCAGGTTTACATCTGGTTAGAAAACAACCAGACCTGTTTAATTTGCGATGAAGCAACAAACTCCAACCACACTGTGTGCAACGCCTGCGAAACCGAGCTGCCCTGGCTGCTGGAGCATTGCGAGGTGTGCGCCCTGCCCCTGCCGATGGAGGGTTTGATTTGCGGCCCCTGTCAAAAAAAGCCGCCTGCCTATAAACAGGTGATCGCACCCTGGACCTACGGTTTCCCCGTCGACACCCTTATCAGCCGCTTCAAACACCAGTCGCGCTGGCCGCTGGGTCATCTGCTCGCACACTTGCTGGGCCAGTATCTGCAACACCGTTTCGACAACACCGCACTCACCCGCCCCGACTGCCTGCTGCCGGTGCCCATGGCGCGCAAGCGTCTGCGTGAGCGCGGCTTCAACCAATCGTTGATGTTGGCCCGCTGGCTCAGCGAAGACCTCGACCTCCCACACGATGAACACCTGTTGTTACGCCCCCATGAAACCGTCGCGCAACAAGCCCTCGACGCCAAGACCCGCCAACGCAACCTGCTCACCGCGTTTGCGCTGGCACCCGGCGCCCAGGTGCAGGGCCGCCACTTTGCGCTGGTGGACGACGTACTCACCACCGGCGCCACCGCCCACAGCCTGGCCCGCCTATTGATGGACGCTGGCGCTCGTCAGGTCGATGTGTACTGTCTGGCCCGCACGCCAAAACCAGGCTCATGACTTGACTCGCGTGCGCCGCGCCTGCAACGTCCGCTGACCTTATCGAAGCGTATCCACATGTCTCTGCCGACCTCCCTCAGCCAACACATCATCCGCCGCCCCCAGCGCATCGCCCTGTTGGCGCATATTGCCGAGCAGGGCTCGATTACCCGCGCGGCCAAGAGCGCTGGCCTGAGTTACAAGGCCGCGTGGGATGCGATCGACGAGTTGAACAACCTGGCGCAAAAGCCGCTGGTGGAGCGCAGCGTCGGCGGCAAAGGCGGCGGCGGCGCCAAGCTGACGGCCGAAGGTGAGCGCGTGCTGCGCCTGTACCAACGCCTGCAAGTGTTGCAGGCCGAGGTGCTGGGTTCGGATGAGGACGCGAGCGACTTCAACCTGCTCGGTCGCCTGATGTTGCGCACCAGCGCGCGCAACCAACTGCACGGCCAGGTCAGCGCCATCGAACACCAGGGCCGCAATGACTTGATTCGCCTGCAACTCTCGGGCGGCTTGAGCCTGAGTGCGCAGATCACTCACGACAGCACGCAGCGGCTGGAGCTGGAAACCGGCGTTGAAGTGGTCGCCTTGATCAAGGCCGGATGGCTGGAATTGCTCGCCATCGGGCAGGCTGCAACACCTGGACACAATTGCGTAAGCGGTGTGATCGAGACGATTCTCGACGCCGATGACGGCCCCAGCGAAGTGCGCATCACCCTGCCCAACGGCCAGGTTTTATGCGCCCTGGCGCAGCCCGCCGCGCTCCAGGCACTGGGTGTCGTCGAAGGCGGCCAAGTCCAGGTGCAATTCTCACCCAACAATGTGCTGCTCGGCACACCGGTTTAGGCGCCCGCCATCTTTAAGCTGCAACAAATTCGTCACGAGCGCTCCTTAAGGTGTCTGCAAAAACCGCAGGGAGCCTGAAATGAGCCTATTAGAAGAAAACCAAGCCACCGACCTTGAACAGATGGTCGGCCTCACCCGCCGCCGTTTTATCGGCGCCGGCGCCCTGTGCGGTGCCGCGATGTTCCTGGGTGGCAACCTGCTCACGCGCAGCGCAATGGCCGTGAACGCTGCCACCGCCAGCCCCTTGCTGGGCTTTGCCAGCATCGCTGCGGCCACCAGCGACGCCATCACCTTGCCGCCGGGTTACTCCGCCTCGGTACTGATCAGTTGGGGCCAGCCGCTGCACAAGAACGCGCCAGCCTTCGACCCGTCCGGCAATGGTACTGCCAAGGCTCAGGAACAGCAGTTCGGTGACAACAACGACGGCATGAGCCTGTTCGCCTTCCCCGGTGACAACAACCGTGCGCTGATGGCGATCAACAACGAATACACCAACTACCGCTACCTCTACGCCCATGGCGGCGCGCCGCAATCGGCTGAAGACGTGCGCAAGGCCCAGGCCAGCGAAGGTGTATCGGTGATTGAGGTACGGCGCAAGGGCGACACCTGGCAGTTCGTGCAGGACTCGCGCTACAACCGCCGCATCCACGGTAACTCGCCGATCCGCCTGGGTGGCCCCGCTGCCGGCCATGCCTGGCTGAAAACCAGCGCCGACAAAACCGGCAAAAAAGCCCTTGGCACCTTCCAGAACTGCGCCAACGGCAAGACGCCATGGGGCACTTACCTGACCTGCGAAGAGAACTTCACCGACTGCTTTGGCAGCAGCAACCCGCAACAAAGCTTCGACGCCGGGCAAAAACGCTACGGCGTGGTGGCCGCCAGCCGCGAGATCAATTGGCACCTGCACGACCCGCGCTTCGACATGGCCAAGAACCCCAACGAACTCAATCGCCACGGTTGGGTGGTGGAAATCGACCCGTTCGACCCGCAATCCACACCGGTCAAGCGCACTGCCCTGGGCCGCTTCAAACACGAAAACGCCGCACTGGCAGAAACCCGTGATGGCCGCGCCGTGGTGTACATGGGCGACGACGAGCGTGGCGAGTTCATCTACAAGTTCGTCAGCCGCGATCCGATCAACCACCACAACCCCAAAGCCAACAAGAACCTGCTCGACCACGGCACCCTGTACGTGGCGATTTTCGATGCCGGCGACGGCAATGCCGACCACCCCAAGGGCAAAGGCGAATGGGTCGAACTCACCCACGGCAAAAACGGCATCGACGCCAGCTCGGGGTTTGCCAGCCAGGCCGAAGTGCTGATCCACGCGCGCCTGGCCGCCAGTGTGGTGAAAGCCACACGCATGGACCGCCCGGAATGGATCGTGGTCAGCCCCACCGACGGCCAGGTGTATTGCACGCTCACCAACAACGCCAAGCGCGGTGAAGACGGCCAGCCGGTGGGCGGGCCGAATCCGCGTGAGAAAAACGTGTATGGCCAGATCCTGCGCTGGAAAGCCGACGCGGATAACCACGGCGCCAACACCTTCACCTGGGATTTGTTTGTGGTGGCCGGCAACCCAGGTGTGCATGCCGGCACGCCAAAAGGCGGCTCGTCCAACATCAACCCGCAAAACATGTTCAACAGCCCCGACGGCCTGGGGTTCGACAAGGCAGGGCGCCTGTGGATCCTCACCGACGGCGACTACAGCAACAAGGGCGACTTCGCCGGCATGGGCAATAACCAGATGCTGTGCGCCGACCCCAACACCGGGGAAATCCGCCGCTTCATGGTCGGGCCGGTGGCGTGCGAGGTCACGGGTATCAGCTTTTCGCCGGACCAGAAGACCCTGTTTGTGGGGATTCAGCATCCGGGGGAAACCGGGGGTTCGACCTGGCCGGAGCATCTGCCAAACGGCAAGCCGCGCTCGTCGGTGATGGCGATTCGGCGGGATGATGGTGGGATAGTCGGCGCCTGACAGGGCCTCATCGCAGGCAAGCCAGCTCCCACCTTTGAGCGCATTCCACGCTCAAGCGTGGGAGCTGGCTTGCCTGCGATGGCAATGGCACAGTCGCCACCTATCTCAGCGTTGGTGCGTTACCATACCCGGCCGGACGCGGCGCCCTGCTGCGCGCAGGAGTTCGCATGGCCCACCCGTTTGAAACACTCACCCCCGATTTAGTACTCGACGCCGTCGAAAGCATCGGCTTTCTCAGCGACGCGCGCGTGTTGGCGCTTAACAGCTACGAAAACCGTGTGTATCAGGTGGGCATCGAAGACTCCGAGCCGCTGATCGCCAAATTCTACCGCCCCCAGCGCTGGACCAACGAAGCGATCCTGGAAGAACACCGCTTCACCTTCGAACTGGCCGAGTGCGAAGTGCCGGTGGTTGCACCGCTGGTGCATAACGGCGAAAGCCTGTTCGAACACGCGGGCTTTCGCTTCACCCTGTTCCCACGCCGTGGCGGCCGGGCGCCGGAGCCGGGCAACCTGGATCAGCTGTATCGCCTCGGGCAATTGCTTGGTCGTTTGCACGCGGTGGGTTCCACCCGCCCGTTTGAACACCGCGAAGCCTTGGGGGTGAAGAACTTCGGTCACGATTCCCTCAACACCTTGCTTGAAGGCAATTTCATTCCCAAGAGCCTGCTGCCCGCTTACGAGTCTGTCGCGCGCGACCTGCTCAAGCGCGTGGAAGAGGTGTACAAGGCCACACCGCACAAGAACATCCGCATGCACGGTGACTGCCACCCCGGCAACATGATGTGCCGCGACGAGATGTTCCACATCGTCGACCTGGACGACTGCCGCATGGGCCCGGCCGTGCAGGACCTGTGGATGATGCTCGCGGGCGACCGTCAGGAATGCCTGGGCCAGCTGTCGGAATTGATGGACGGCTACCAGGAGTTCCACGACTTCGACCCACGCGAACTGGCCTTGATCGAACCCCTGCGCGCCTTGCGCCTGATGCACTACAGCGCCTGGCTGGCCCGGCGCTGGGATGACCCGGCATTCCCCCACAGCTTTCCGTGGTTTGGCAGCGAGCGGTATTGGGGCGACCAGGTGTTGGCGTTGCGTGAGCAACTGTCGGCGCTCAATGAAGAACCCCTCAAACTCTTCTAAAGAGCAGTACACCACCGGTGTGGGAGCTGGCTTGCCTGCGATTCAGACAACTCGGTGTATCAGTGGTACTAAGGTGATTTCATCGCAGGCAAGCCAGCTCCCACAGAAAAGCCCCTGCCTTGCCTGACAAAAATCCTTACAATCGCGCTTTGTAAGCTGCCTGAGCAAGGATTCTGCAATGCACGCCGCCAACCCCCGCAAAGGGTACATCCTGGGCCTGAGTGCCTATGTCATCTGGGGTCTTTTCCCACTTTATTTCAAAGCCATCGCCAGTGTTCCCGCCGCCGAAATCATCGTGCACCGCGTCTTGTGGTCGGCGCTGTTCGGCGGTTTGCTGTTGATGGTGTGGAAGCACCCCGGCTGGTTCCGTGAACTGCGCGACAACCCCAAGCGCCTGGCGATTCTGGCACTCAGCGGTTCGTTGATTGCGGCCAACTGGCTGACCTATGTGTGGTCGGTGAACAGCGGGCGCATGCTGGAAGCGAGCCTGGGTTACTACATCAACCCGTTGGTGAATGTACTGCTGGGCATGCTGATCCTGGGCGAGCGCCTGCGCCGCCTGCAATGGATCGCCGTCGGGCTGGCGGCGGTGGGTGTGGCGCAGCAAGTGTGGCAAGTCGGCAGTCTGCCGTGGGTGTCGCTGGTGCTGGCGTTGACCTTCGGCTTTTACGGTTTGATCCGCAAACAGGCGCCGGTCAAGGCGCTGCCAGGGCTGGTGGTGGAAACCTGGATGCTGGTGCCGATCGCCGTCGCCTGGTTGTTGTTCAACCCGTCGGCCCATAGTGCGCAGCTTGAATTTTGGAGCACCTCCGAAGCCTGGTGGCTGGTGGCCGCAGGCCCGGTTACGCTGATTCCGCTGGTGTGTTTCAACGCCGCCGCACGGCATTTGCCCTACACCGCACTGGGCTTTTTGCAATACGTGGCGCCGACGCTGGTGCTGTTGGAAGCGGTGCTGCTGTTCGGTGAACACCTGGCGACCAGCACGCTGATTGCTTTCGCATTTATCTGGGCGGGCCTAGTGGTCTACAGCCTGGATGCATGGCTGACGGTGCGCAAACGCTGATCAAATAACGTACAAACCTCTGCAAGCCACAGTGCACGTGGCTTGCAGGCATTCACCCCAAGGTTATCCACACCCTGATCCCCGCCATTTGTGCACAAGCCATTGAAACTGCTCGTTTTTTGCTCAATCGACGAAGAAGCCCGGCCGGCATGGCCTGGCGCCGGGTCTCTACAGGTTATCCACAGGCCCATGCAAGATTTCCATGCATAACCTTGTGGACCGATTATTCCTCGTGGTGCAGTTCCACCATCAAATCATCGGCCAAGGTTTCCAGGGACAGCTGCAAGGTATCCAGGGACAACGCGGCCGGCACCTGCAACAACGCTTCGGCGCTAAACAAGGGATCACCGCTCATGGGCGCCGGACGCACATCCGTGCTCAGGCTCGCCAGGTTCACGCCTTGTTTGCTCAATAGCGCCGTGATTTCGCGCACGATGCCTGCGCGGTCATTGCCCACCAACGTCATCATGATCGATTTGGACGCCGAGGCCTGCCCGCTGCTGCCCTCGCCCACCAACACACGAATGCCATGTGTGGATAAGTCCTCCAGCGCGCCGACCAGGGCTTGACGCTGTTCTGTCGGCACACTGACCCGCAAAATCCCGGCAAACTGCCCGGCCATGTGCGCCATGCGGCTTTCCAGCCAGTTACCGCCGTGGGCGGCAATGTTCTGCGCAATGCGTTCAACCAGGCCGGGTTTGTCGGCGGCGATAATAGTGAGTACAAGATGGTCCATGGCGAAGCCCTCGGTGGGTTGATCATCGATTATAGGCACACACCCTGTGGGAGCGGGCTTGCCCGCGATGGGGGGCGTGTCAGTTACACATCCGTGGGCGATGTATTGCTATCGCGGGCAAGCCCGCTCCCACACAAAGCCAATTCCTACAGAAGTGGTCAAAAACAAATCGTGTACCATTTTTATATTTATCTGGAACAATCCAATAGTTTTTTGAGAACATCCGATTCTCCGCTGTGACCGTACGACCAAAATGAGTCGCTAAACGACGTATTTAGTCTAATTTTCACAACCGCAAGTCATCATGTAGTATGCCCAACCGTGCACTACATAATGAAAATCTGAAACAGCGCATAAGCTCCGCAGAGTGAGGCAAGCAATGACTGAACACGTTCAAGTCGGTGGCCTGCAGGTCGCCAAAGTCCTGTTCGACTTCGTGAACAACGAAGCCATTCCCGGCACCGGCATCACTGCCGACCAGTTCTGGGCCGGCGCCGACAAGGTCATCCACGACCTGGCACCGAAGAACAAAGCCCTACTCGCCAAACGCGATGATTTCCAGGCGCGGATCGACACCTGGCACCAGACCCACGCAGGTAAAGCCCACGACCCAGTGGCCTACAAAGCCTTCCTGCAAGATATCGGTTACCTGCTGCCAGAAGCTGCAGATTTCCAGGCCTCGACCCAAAATGTCGATGACGAAATTGCCCGCATGGCCGGCCCGCAGCTGGTGGTGCCGGTCATGAATGCCCGCTTCGCCCTCAACGCCTCCAATGCACGCTGGGGCTCGCTGTACGACGCGCTGTATGGCACCGATGCCATCAGCGAAGCCGACGGCGCCGAGAAGGGCAAGGGTTACAACAAAGTGCGTGGCGACAAGGTAATTGCCTTCGCCCGTGCTTTCCTCGACGAAGCCGCGCCGCTCACCGCCGGCAGCCACGTCGATTCCACCGGTTACAAGATGGTGGATGGCAAGCTCATCGTCAGCCTCAAGGGTGGCAGCAACAGTGGCCTGCGCGACGACGCACAACTGATCGGTTTCCAGGGCCCTGCGGCCGAGCCGATTGCGATCCTGCTTAAACACAACGGCCTGCACTTCGAAATCCAGATCGACGCCAGCACCCCGGTCGGCCAGACCGACGCCGCCGGCGTCAAAGACGTGCTGATGGAAGCCGCGCTGACCACCATCATGGACTGCGAAGACTCCGTCGCCGCCGTGGATGCCGATGACAAAGTGGTGATCTACCGCAACTGGCTCGGCCTGATGAAAGGCGACCTGGCCGAAGAAGTGGCCAAGGGCGGCAAGACCTTCACCCGCACCATGAACGCCGACCGCGTCTACACCGGCGTGGATGGCCAGGACGTGACCCTGCACGGCCGTTCGCTGCTGTTCGTGCGTAACGTTGGCCACTTGATGACCATCGACGCGATCCTGGATAAAGACGGCAACGAAGTACCGGAAGGTATTCTCGACGGTCTGCTCACCAGCCTGGCGGCGATCCACAGCCTCAACGGCAACAGCAGCCGCAAGAACAGCCGCACCGGTTCTGTGTACATCGTTAAACCGAAGATGCACGGCCCCGAAGAAGCCGCGTTCACCAATGAGCTGTTTGGCCGCATCGAAGACGTGCTGAACTTGCCAGGCAACACCCTCAAAGTCGGGATCATGGACGAGGAGCGCCGCACCACGGTCAACCTCAAGGCCTGCATCAAGGCGGCCAGCGAGCGCGTGGTGTTTATCAACACTGGCTTCCTCGACCGCACCGGCGATGAAATCCACACCTCCATGGAAGCTGGCGCGATGGTGCGCAAGGCCGCCATGAAGGCGGAAAAATGGATCGGTGCCTACGAAAACTGGAACGTCGATATCGGCTTGAGCACCGGCCTGCAAGGTCGTGCACAGATCGGTAAAGGCATGTGGGCCATGCCCGACCTGATGGCGGCGATGCTCGAACAGAAAATCGCTCACCCACTGGCCGGCGCCAACACCGCCTGGGTGCCATCGCCGACGGCGGCTGCGCTGCATGCGCTGCACTACCACAAGGTTGATGTGTTCGCCCGCCAGGCCGAACTGGCCAAGCGCGAGCGCGCTTCGGTAGACGATATCCTGACCATTCCTCTGGCCAGCAACACCGATTGGTCTGACGAAGAAATCCGCAACGAACTGGATAACAACGCCCAGGGCATCCTCGGCTATGTGGTCCGTTGGATCGACCAGGGCGTCGGCTGCTCGAAAGTGCCGGACATCAACGATGTGGGCCTGATGGAAGACCGCGCCACCCTGCGCATCTCCAGCCAGCACATCGCCAACTGGCTGCGCCACGGCATCGTCAACGAAGCCCAGGTGATGGAAAGCCTCAAGCGCATGGCGCCGGTGGTGGACCGTCAGAATGCCGGGGATGCGCTGTATCGCCCGCTGGCACCGGATTTCGACAGCAACATCGCGTTCCAGGCGGCGGTGGAGTTGGTGATTGAAGGGACTAAACAGCCGAATGGGTATACGGAGCCGGTGTTGCATCGTCGGCGTCGGGAGTTCAAGGCTAAAAACTGACTTTAATTAGATAAAACTCCCTGATCTCAAGATCAGGGAGTTTGGACCCACAGGTACGTTTCACGCATTCAATTCATCATGGTATAAATTTGGCGTCAGCCGTGCCGGTAAGTCCGTAAGGGCGATCTTGAAATTTGTAGGTCGTATCGAACGTTAGCGTTTGATGGTCTCCTTCGTCCGAAACAGTCACTTTGACCGTGCCGATCAGCTTGTGACTATTACCCTTGTAATTAAATAGTACCCTCACAGAATCGGGCATACCCTCCTCATACTTAAACTCATAGTTCCCATCGACGACAGACTCAGGATAAATTATATCCAATACAGGACTTCCACGATCGTCAAGAACATTAAAAAACTTCTCATGAAAAATAAAGCTATCCGCAGTAATCTCGTCGTGCGGCTTGTTACGAAAAGTGATTTTAAACTCGGCTTTACCGGCAAAGGAAGTTGGCGTAAGCATATTAAACCCTCACTCTATAAATGATTAAATAAATACTGTTTAACCTGCACTTTACCCGCAGCAAACAATAGCCCTAGCGATCTTTTCCCAACCAGAACTAACTGTTTCTGCAAACGTGTTGGCAGCCGAGCACGTCATCGTGCTTTATACCGATGGCGAACTATTTGGATTCGATAATGTACGTACCGTTAAGTACCACCACCGGAGTTTGCCCACCGAAAGTCAAATTATCCAGCGTGCCGCTGTGCTTGAAAGAAGTACCGAACTCCGGACGCACTACGGTCAGCTTCAACTCTCCCGACGTTGGCATATAGCAGTCATTGCCACTGGCATCGCGGTAAGTTGCCGCGCTTCCTGCAAGATCGAAGGATTGATCATCGCCGGCTGGCACATCATGACCATACGATAGATAGATACTTGCAACGTCAGGACCATTTAACCGGGTCCAAGAGAGATACCCTAAAAATTCCGTTGCGGGAAAAGCACTCGTTTCACCGTCAATGGAAACCGTAATGTCAGCGGAACCCGTGATTGCAGGCATGATAAATTCCTGTTCGTAGGATGAGAAGTACTGGATCAACTCCAGTACGCCTCGACTCAGTACACAGGTTTTAGATTTATTTAACTACTGTCAGAGTTGACAGGTATGGGAGCGGACCGACCAGCGGTAGCTACTGCGCCATCCCCAATTCCCGCTTGACCATCTTCGCCAACTTCACGCTATCGATCGGCTTGAGCAAAAAATCCACCACGCTCAAATGCATCGCATCAATCACATCCGGCGCTTCCGCGTCCCCCGACATGATGATGATCGGCAACGCCGCACGGGTTGACTCGCGCACTTTGCGAATCAATTGCAGGCCGTTGCTCGGCGCCATGCGCAAATCGGTGATCAGCAAACCGATGGAACTGCTGGAGCTCAACAAATCCCACGCTGTCTCGCCACTGTCGGCGGTCATGCAGCGAATGCCGTCCAGACCCAGGATCTCCGCAAGCAATTCACGAGCGTCCTTGTCGTCGTCGACAATCAACACCCGCTGTGGCGGCAAATCGGGCTCCAGCATCACGGCGCTCAGCGCCTCGCGCTCGGCATCACTCAAAATATCGTGGTCGGACATACGTTTCTCAGCAGTTCTATTCAATCTCCCAGCACACTCGTCAGACATCTGCGGAAGGGCGAACAATGTGCACTTCGTCGGAAAGTTTGCCTAGTGGGCGTTCTACGGGGTTTGGACGATAGTCATGTAAGGTTTTTCCCTAGTCGTGGTGGGTTTTGCCGAGACCTAGACTTACGTCCAATGGGCACCCGCCGCGCGGGAGTCGACCATGCAGGACGATAACGACAAAAAAACTGCGGTCACTGTTATGAGTAAAGCTGATGCTTTCACGCACGCGGGAAAAACCGCCGTGTTGCAGAACATCCACGGCACCCTGCAATTCCTGCAACGCTTCCCACCGTTCAACCAGATGGAAAACGCCCACCTGGCGTTCTTGGTCGAACAGTGCCAGCTGCGTTTCTACGGCCCCGGCGACAGCATTCTCAAACCGTCCGGCGGGCCGGTGGAGCACTTCTATATCGTCAAGCAGGGCCGCGTAGTCGGCGAGCGGCCGGACTCGACGCAAGCCACCTTCGAGATCACCACCGGCGAGTGCTTCCCTCTTGCCGCGTTGCTGGGTGAGCGTGCGACACGCACCGAGCACAAAGCCGCCGAAGACACCTTCTGCCTGCAACTGAACAAGCCGGCGTTTATCAAGCTGTTCGCCCTTTCCAGCCCGTTTCGCGATTTTGCCCTGCGCGGAGTCAGCAGCCTGTTGGATCAGGTCAACCAGCAGGTGCAGCAAAAGGCCGTGGAAACCCTCGGCACCCAGTATTCGCTGAACACCCGCCTGGGTGAATTGGCCATGCGCCACCCGGTCACCTGCAGCCCGACCACGCCGCTGCGCGAAGCGGTGACGCTGATGCATGAGCAACAAGTGGGCAGCATCGTGATCGTCGACGAGCACAAGGCGCCGCTGGGGATTTTCACCTTGCGCGACCTGCGCCAGGTGGTCGCCGACGGCACCGGCGATTTCAATCAAGCCATCGCCGGCCATATGACCCAGGCGCCGTTCTTTTTAAGCCCGGACCACAGCGCTTTCGATGCCGCCATCGCCATGACCGAGCGACACATCGCCCATGTGTGCCTGGTCAAAGACCAGCGCCTGTGTGGCGTGGTGTCCGAGCGCGACCTGTTTTCCCTGCAACGGGTCGACCTGGTGCACTTGGCCCGCACCATTCGAAACGCACCCCGGGTGGAAAACCTGGTGACGATTCGTGGTGAAATCGGCCAACTGGTCGAACGCATGCTGGCCCATGGTGCCTCCTCGACTCAGATCACCCACATTATTACCCTGCTCAACGACCACACTGTGTGCCGAGTGATCGAGCTGACTCTGGCCGAGAAAGGTGACCCTGACGTGCCCTTCAGCTGGCTGTGTTTCGGCAGCGAAGGGCGCCGCGAGCAAACACTGTTTACCGACCAGGACAACGGCATCCTGTTTGAAGCCAAGGACGCCGCCGAAGCCGCCGAGATCCGCGGCCGCCTGCTGCCCCTGGCGCAGCAGATCAACCAAAGCCTGGCGTTGTGCGGCTTCAGCCTGTGCAAGGGCAATATCATGGCCGGCAACCCCGAGCTGTGCCTGTCACGGGCCGAATGGGCGCGGCGCTTTGGTGCCTTTATCCGCGAAGCCACGCCGGAGAACCTGCTCGGGTCGAGCATCTATTTCGATATGCGCGTGGTGTGGGGTGACGAGCGCGGTTGCGAGCAACTGCGCCAGGGCATTCTGGATCAGGTGGCCGATAACCGCTTATTCCAACGCATGCTGGCCGAGAACGCCTTGCGCCAGCGCCCGCCGGTCGGGCGTTTCCGCGACTTTGTGCTGACGCGCAAAGGCACCGAAAAGGCCACGCTCGACCTCAAGGTGCAGGGCCTTACGCCCTTTGTCGATGGCGCGCGCCTGTTGGCCCTGGCCAACGGTATCCACGCCAACAATACCTTGGAGCGCCTGCGCCAACTGGTGGTCAAGGAGGTCATCGAACCGCTGGATGGCGCCGCCTACGAGGAGGCGTATCACTTTATCCAGCAAACCCGCATGCAGCAGCATCAGCTGCAAACCCGTGAGAACCTGCCGTATTCCAACCGTGTCGACCCCGACAGCCTCAACCACCTGGACCGGCGCATCCTGCGTGAATCCCTGCGCCAGGCCCAACGCCTGCAAAGCAGCCTGACGCTGCGGTATCAGCTGTGAGCCTGTTCAGTTGGCTGCGCAAGAACAAGCCCGGGCTCGACGCGGCTCAGCAGCAGCGACTGGCACAATTGCCCAAGCCCGCATTGCTGGGCGACGGGTCGTTACGCAGCCAGCGTTGGGTGGTGGTCGACCTGGAAACCAGCGGCCTGAACCTCAACCGCGACCAAGTGCTGTCCATCGGCGCGGTGGTGATCGAGGATGGCGCGGTGGATTTTTCGCAGATGTTCGAACGCACCCTGCAACAGCCCAACACCAAGCTCAGCCCCAGCGTGCTGATCCATGGCCTCGGCCCCAGTGCAATTGCCGCCGGCAGCGACCCGGCGCAAGCCTTGCTGGATTTTATGGCCTTTGTCGGCGACAGCCCGTTGCTGGCGTTCCATGCGCCGTTCGACCAACACATGCTGTGCCGGGAGCTTAAGAGCAGCCTGGGCTATCGGCTGGCCCATCCGTTCCTCGATGTAGCCGACATCGCCCCGCTGTTGTGCCCCGACGCGAATATTCGCGAGGCCGGGCTCGACGACTGGATCAACCACTTCAAGTTGCACGTGGGCGAACGCCATCACGCCAGCGCCGATGCGTTGGCCACGGCAGAGCTGATGCTCATCCTATTCAGCCGTGCGCGCCAACAGGGAATCGACAGCCCACAGGTGCTGCAAGAGCGCTTGAGCCAATGGACACGTCGCAAACAAGCGCCCTCTTTCTAGGGGACGCTGAGCGTCCCAGGAGGCATTACCACGCAGAGCGTGGGAACGATCGCCCGACAGACGCCAATTGCGCCCACTCCCTGCCTCTGACACAATCGCGAATAATTCTCGTTAGTTTAAACCCCTTGTTTATTCGGTGATGCCTTGTCGTCGGTCCAAACCCCACACAGTGAGCTTGTTGGCGCGTTGTATCGCGACCATCGTGGCTGGCTGTTGGCGTGGCTGCGACGCAATGTGGCCTGCCCGAGCCGCGCCGAAGACTTGAGCCAGGACACCTTCATACGCCTGCTGGGCCGGGACGAGCTGCGCGAACCGCGCGAGCCACGTGCGTTCCTGGTGGCCATCGCCAAAGGCTTGCTGTTCGACTACTTCCGCCGCGCGGCGCTGGAGCAGGCGTACCTCAGCGAGCTGATGCTGATCCCGGAAAGCGAACACCCCTCGCCCGAAGCACAGCAACTGATCCTCGAAGACCTCAAGGCCATCGACCGCCTGCTCGGCAAACTGTCGAGCAAGGCACGCGCTGCCTTCCTCTATAACCGCCTCGACGGCCTGGGCCACGCCGAAATCGCCCAGCGCCTGGGTGTGTCGGTGCCACGTGTGCGCCAGTACCTGGCCCAAGGCATTCGCCAGTGCTACATCGCACTGTATGGCGAGCCGCTGTGACAGGCTCCAAACCGGTCACCGCCCGCGTGCTGGATGCGGCGATTGCCTGGCAACTCTCGCTGGGCTCAGGCGACGGCAGCCTGGTTGCACAGGAAGAGTTCGCCAAATGGCTGGCCAGTGATGAAGAACACGCACGCGCCTGGCGTCAGCTGGGCATGCTCGACCAGCGCTTCAGCGTAGCTTCTGGCCCGGCGCGCGCGGCGCTGTTGCAGTCACGCCAAGGCATTCGCCAGCGCGTGCGCAAGTTGGGCGGCGGTTTGGCCAGCATCGCGCTGGTGATCGGCCTGGCGCTGTTTGCCGGTGAGCGTTACGTGCCAATCCACTATTGGCTGGCCGACCAGCGCACCGCTACCGGCGAGCAACGCACGCTTAAGCTGGCCGACGGCACGCTGATCAACCTCAACACCCACAGCGCCATTGACGTGCGCTTCGATGAAAAACGCCGGCTGATCGTGTTGCAGGAAGGCGAAATCCTGGTCGAAACCGGCCACAACGATGCCCGACCGTTCTATGTGAAAACCCGTGATGGCAGCCTGCGAGCCCTGGGTACGCGGTTTATCGTCAAGCGCGAAGACGACGCCACGCGCCTGAGCGTGCTGCAGTCTGCCGTGGCCGCCCAGCCTGAGGCGCTGCATCAGGAGCAGATTTTCAAGCAAGGCCAACAAGTGCTGATGCGCAGCGACGGCCTCGGCCCTGCGCGGGTGGTCGAACCCGCCGCAGACGCCTGGACACGCGGCATGCTGGTGGTCGACAACGCGCGCCTGGGCGATGTGGTTGCCGAGCTGAGTCGTTACCGCACCGGCTACCTGGGCGTGGATAAAGCCGTGGCCGACCTGCGCATCACCGGCAGCTTCCCGCTGCACGACACCACCCTGGCGCTGAATGCCCTGCTGCCGACCTTGCCGGTGCAGATCGAGCAGCACACGCCGTGGTGGGTGACCGTGAAGGCTAAGCCTTAGGTTTTTCAGTGCCTGGCCGATCGCCTTCGCAGGCACGCGAGCTCCCACCTTTGGAATTGTGAACACCGTTAAAGGTGGGAGGTGGCTTGCCTGCGATGAGGCCCTCAAAGCCACCTCAGAAAAATATTTTCACCCAGCCCTATCACTTTCTGATTCTCATCCGGCACCTAGGCAATTGAGAAATATTTTCATTCAGGAGCCGCCCCATGTCCCGCACGCTAGACACCTTGTTGCGCCCCAGCCTGTTAGCCATGGCCATTGCCCTCAGCGCCCCGCTGACGAGCACCGCGCTGATCGCCGCCGAACAGGCTAGCAACGTGCGCGCCTACAACCTGCCGGCTGCGCCATTGGCGAGCACCCTGAACCAGATCGCCAGCCAGTCGGGCCTGGCCCTGACGCTGAACCCTTCGCTGGCAGCGGGCAAGACCTCAGCACCGGTCAAAGGCCAATTCGATGCCCAGGCCGCGTTGCGCGAGGCGTTGCGTGGCACCGGGTTGCAATTGGAGCAAAGCAGTGCCGGGACGTTTACGCTGGTGCCTGTCCCGGAAGGTGTCGTGGCGTTGCCAGAGACCAGCATCATTGCCCAGGGCAGCGATGAAAGCGCCTGGGGGCCAGTCGACGGCTACCTGGCCAAGCGCACCGCCGCCGGCACCAAGACCGACACCGCGCTGGTCGAAGCCCCGCGCTCGATCTCCATCGCCACCCGTGAGCAGATGCAGGACCGCAACGTCCAGAACCTGGATGACGCGGTTAAATACATGCCCGGCATCGTGTCCGCCAGCTACGGCAGCGACACCCGCTATGACTGGATGCGCGTGCGCGGCTTCGAACCCACGCAATTCCTCGACGGACTGCCACTGCCACGCGGCGTGTACGCCAACCCCAAAGCCGAAACCTGGAACCTCGACCGCCTCGCCCTGCTGCGTGGCCCGGCCTCGTCGGTCTACGGCCAAACGCCGCCGGGCGGCCTGCTGGACATGGTCAGCCGCCGTCCCAGCGCAGAACAAAGCAGCGCCATCCAGGTGCAATACGGCAGTGACAACTACCGCCAGATCAACTTCGCCAGCACCGGCAAGATCGATGATGAAGGGCAGTTTCTGTATGGCCTCAGTGGCGTGGTGCGCGATGCCGGCACTCAGATCGATCACATCGACAACAAGCGCTACAACATTGCGCCGAGCCTGACCTGGAATATCGACCCGGATACCAAGCTGACTTTCCTGTCGCAGTTCACCCGCGACGATACTGGCGCCACCAGCCAGTTTTTGCCGATTGTTGGCACCAAAATCGACTCTCCACTGGGCAAAGTCTCCCACCACAAAAACCTGGGCGACCCGGATTACGAGTACTACGACCGCACCTACTACGCGTTGGGCTATGCCTTCGAGCATCGTTTCAACGATACCTGGCAGTTCAAGCAGAATCTGCGCTACACCAAGTCGGAGTTGTCATTCCAGCAATTGACAGTCGGCGCCTATGCCTACTATCCGGTTGACGCTGCCGGCAATATCGACCGCACCTCCACCAACGTTGACGAGAACATTGGCCAATTCGCGGTCGACAACAACTTCCAGGCCGACTTCGCTACCGGTGACGTCACCCACACCTTGCTGCTGGGCCTGGACCACCAGAGCACCGATACCTCATACCTGTCGATCTACGATAGCGCGGGGCGCGTGAACATCTTCAACCCTGTCAACACCACGCCGGTCGTGCGTCCGGCCCGCTCCACCGCGTACTACGACTACAACCAGAAAACCGTGCAGACCGGCCTCTATGCACAAGACCAGATGGCTTTGGACAAATGGCGCCTGACCGTGGGCGGGCGTGAGGACTGGGTGCATCAAGGCACAACCTACTTCAATAAGAACGATGTGACCAATACCGACCGTAGCAAGAACTTCAGTGGCAATGCAGCACTGAGCTATGTGTTCGACTCAGGCTTTGTGCCCTACCTGTCCTACGCCGAGTCATTCCAACCAGCCAGCAACGCCAGCGTCGACCCACTCCAGTCGTACAAGCCCACCGAAGGCAAGCAATGGGAACTGGGTATCAAATACCAACCGCCCGGCTCCAACACCTTGCTGAGTGCGGCAGTGTATGACCTGACCCAGAAAAACGTGCTCGTCACCAGCACCGGCGCAGGCGGCCAGTCGGTCACCGACCAGACCGGCGAAGTCAAAGTCAAAGGCCTGGAGCTGGAAGCGGTGTCTGACGTGACCGAAAACCTTAAGGTGATCGCCGCGTACACCCTGGCCAAATCCGAAGTGCAAAAAGGCAACTTCGAAGGCAACCGCCTGCAGTTGATGCCCAACCAGCAAGCCTCGCTGTGGACTGACTACACCTGGCACAACGGCGTGCTCGATGGTTTTGGCATTGGCTTTGGCGCCCGCTACACCGGCAACACCTACGGTGACCAAGGCAACACGTGGCTGGGCAAGGCCAACGCCTACACCGTGTTCGACGGCGCTGTGCATTACGACCTTGGCCGGCTTGATAACAGCCTCAAAGGCGCCTCGGTGAAACTCAACGCCACCAACCTGTTCAACAAGGACTACATCTCCACGTGTGACGGGTCCTACTGCTACTTCGGCGACCAACGTAGCGTCGTCGCCAGCGCCACCTATCAGTGGTAATCGGCTGAGTTAACAACCGGGCCGCCCCTGTGGGCGGCTTCGGTGTGTCTGAAGGCTAGAAAATGAAAAGCAAAACCATCCGCCGCTGGTCCTTCATCCACACCTGGACCAGCCTGATCTGCACGGTATTTCTGCTGCTGCTCGCCCTCACCGGCCTGCCGTTGGTGTTTCACCACGAGATCGACCACCTGCTGGGCAACGAGCCGGAACTGGCACAGATGCCCGCCGACACGCCGCAGCTGAACCTTGAGCAGTTGGTGGCCAAAGCCCAGGCCCATCGCCCCGGCGAGGCCATGCAGTACCTGGCGTGGGACGAAGACGACAAAAACGGTGTGATCGCGATCATGGCTGCCACGGCCGGCACCGAGCCCAACTCGTCCCACACCTTCATGCTGGATGCGCGCACCGGTGAGGCCGTGGAAACCCCGGCGGCCAATGGCGGGTTGACCCTGTTCCTGCTGCGCTTGCACGTGGATATGTTCGCCGGGCTGCCAGGCAAGTTGCTGCTGGCGTTCATGGGCATTCTGTTTGTGGTGGCAATTGTCTCGGGTACGGTGCTGTACCTGCCGTTTATGCGCCGATTGAAGTTCGCCACCGTGCGTAAAGACAAATCCACCCGTCTGCGCTGGCTCGACCTGCACAACCTGATCGGCGTGGTCACGCTGACCTGGGCGCTGGTGGTGGGTGTCACCGGCGTGATCAGCGCCTGCGCCGATTTGATCATCGCCGCCTGGCGCCAGGACAGCCTCAGCGCCATGATCGAGCCGTACAAAAACGCGCCGCCGCTGACCCAACGCGCACCGGCCACCGAACTGCTGAGCATCGCCGCCAAGGCCGCGCCCGGCATGGAGCCGGACTTTATCGCCTTCCCCGGTACGCGCTTTTCCAGCGAACACCACTACGCGGTGTTCATGAAGGGCAGCACGCATCTGACCTCACACCTGCTCACGCCGGTGCTGATCGACGCCAGCACCCTGGCCGTCACCGCCATCGCCGAACGGCCGTGGTACATGGACGCCATGGGCATGTCCCAGCCGCTGCACTTTGGCGACTATGGCGGCCTGCCGATGAAGATCCTCTGGGCGGTGCTGGATGTACTGACCATCATCGTGTTGGGCAGCGGTGTTTACCTGTGGATTGTGCGGCGCAAGGCGGCCAAGTCATGAAGCCGCGCCAATCGAGTTTCTGGAAGGTGTTTGGCATTCCGCTGGGGATTGGCCTGCTCAGCGCTGCCGGGTTGTTTGCGGCGCTGTTGGGTGACGGGCTGTGGGATTCGTTGAGTTGGGTGGGGTTGGGTGTTCCTGCTGCCATTGGGGCTTGGGCCTTGCTCAAGCGGCGTGGCTGAAGGCCTCATCGCAGGCAAGCCAGCTCCCACAGGTTGATGTGTGTACGTAGTCAAGTGTGGGAGCTGGCTTGTCGAGTCGTCGCACCGCTGCGATAGGGCCTTCAAAAACAACCACAATCCTACTAGGCTAGCCCTGCCATTTCCGAGGAATGCCCATGTCCGCGCCCAGCATGACCTTGTTTCACAACCCCGCTTCACCCTTTGTTCGCAAAGTCCGCGTGCTGCTGATCGAGACCGGCCAGCAGCACCGCGTGGCCTTGCATGGCTGCATGCCGACGCCGGTCAACCCCGACGCACAGGTGGTGCAGGACAACCCCGTGGGCAAGATCCCGGCCCTGCGCCTGGCCGATGGTTCGGTGCTGCACGACAGCCGGGTGATCCTCGATTACTTCGACCACCAGCACGTCGGCAACCCGCTGATCCCGCGTGACGGCTCGGCCCGCTGGCGCCGCCTCACCCTCGCCTCGATGGCCGACGGCATCATGGATGCCGCCGTGCTGGTGCGTTACGAGACCGCCATGCGCCCGGCAGAAAAACACTGGGACCAATGGCTGGAGGAGCAGCGCAACAAGATCCACCGCACCCTCGCCGAGCTGGAAAGCGATGCGATTGCCGAACTGGCCAGCCACTTCGACATCGCCGCCATCAGCGTGGCCTGCGCCCTGGGTTACCTGGACTTTCGCCACCCCGACCTGCAATGGCGCGCCAGCAACCCCAAGCTTGCCGACTGGTATGCCGAGGTCAGCCAACGGCCTTCGATGCTGGAGACTCAGCCACCGCTCTAACGGGATGAAACACGATCCCTTGTGGCGAGCGGGCTTGCCCCGCGTTGGGCCGCGAAGCGGCCCCAGTCAAGCAAAACGCGGTGTACCAGAAACGCCCCTGTGGCAGGTTTTGGGGCTGCTGCGCAGCCCAACGCGGGGCAAGCCCGCTCGCCACACAAAGCCCATTTGCCGCATAAAATAACGCATTGATTTTTCCGACCAATTGCGCGCGCACCTGCTGATCTTCACGCAACCCAATCATTGCGCCACCTCCCCACCTTTGCGCTTGCCCACGCCATACCAATCCAGTTTGCGCGTCAGCACCATCACCGTACCCAGCAGCCCGAACAGCAGCAGCGAGCCCATCAGCAGCGCGTAATCTTCAGCGCTCAGCAGCCCGTACAACAAGCCATACAACGCCGCCAACCCCGCCGAAAAGCCCAGGCCATGCACAACACTGCGCAGCACATGGCACACGTAAAAACCGATCAACAATACACAGGCACTCGCCGAGATCAGGTAGGCCAACGCAAAACCCAAGTGTTCGGACAACGACAACAGCAGCAGGTAAAAGAACGCCAACGCGAAGCCCACCAACGCGTACTGAATCGGGTGTACCGCGAGGTTCTTCAGTACTTCGAAGAGGAAGAAACCGGCAAACGTCAGGGCGATAAACAGCAGCGCGTATTTGATCGCGCGGTCGCTCTTGAGGTACTGGTCCACCGGGTCGATGAAGTTCACGCCAAAGCTGCGGTTGGTGAAGTCTTCACAGCCCTGGCGGTCCAGGCAGGTTTGCAGGGCTTGTTCGAGGTTGGTGGAGAAAAACGAAGTCTGCCAATTGGCGCTGAAGCCCTTGTCAGTGACCTCTCGCTGCGCCGGCAGGAAGTTGCCGATAAAACTGGGGTGCGGCCAGTTGGACGCGAGTGACACCTGGCTGGTCTTGCCCACCGGCACCACTTGCAACTGTTCGGTGCCCTGCAGGCGCAGGTCAAAAGCGAAGTCCACCACGCTCGGTTGTTTGCTGTCCTGCGCGGGCAGCGTCACATGCACGCCCTCGCCCAACCAGTCCACTTGCGAGCCTGGCGAGAACGCCAGGCGCTGGCTGCCCAGCTCAAGCTTCAGGGCGTTTTCGATGCCACGAATATCGCTGATACCCACCGCCAGAAACGCAGGCTCGAAACGGTAATCGGCAAAGTTTTCTGTAATGCCCAACTGCGCTGGCAACTCGAAACGCCCACTGATGCGGTTGTCTGCATGGAACAGTCGCGCCTGGTAGATGCCACGCGATCGCAGTTCGGTTTGCACCTTGCCGTCGAGTTCAAAGCGGTCCGGCAAAAAATATAGACGGCCGCGCTCTTCACGGGTTTCCTCGTAGCGTTTGTTGAGCTTTTCATTGAGTTTCCACTCGCGCACGGTCTTGCGATACGGCACCACCATGACCGGGCCGGTAATGCGCTGGCTGTAGCTGGAGCTGCGGGCGATGTCCATCAATACGCCGTCGCGCAGTTGCTGGCGGTCGCTGATGATGCCGTTGATCATCAGCAGCGGAATCAGCAACAGCAGCATCAGCAGCGCAATGGCGCCAAGTTTGAACAGCAGGCTTCGGTTCATGGGGCTCTCCCTGTTTGGATGGGCAGAGCGTGAACCGCGCCTGTGGGAGATTTATGTGGGCACTGTGGAGACTGTGTGGAGATGCAGCACCACCTGCACGCCGCCTTGCACATTGCCGATCTGCAACGCGCCGCCGTGCAGCTTCATCACTTCCTCGACAAAGTTGAGGCCCAGGCCCGTGCTTTTGCGCCCACTGACCGGGCGCGGCAATGAGTAGAAACGCTCGCTCAGGCGCGGCAAGGCATAGTCGGGAATCGGCGCGGCCTGATTGAACAGGCTGACCTGCACGTCGTTATGGTGCGTCTGTGCGCTGAAGCGCAA
This sequence comes from Pseudomonas sp. B19125, assembly GCF_044218855.1. Lineage (NCBI taxonomy): Bacteria > Pseudomonadati > Pseudomonadota > Gammaproteobacteria > Pseudomonadales > Pseudomonadaceae > Pseudomonas > Pseudomonas sp. B19125. The sequence continues at coordinate 986,023 of NZ_CP162589.1, read as the reverse complement.
GGTGCCGCCCGGCGGTGTGAAGTCCAAGGCGTTATCCAGCAGGTTGCCCAGCGCCTGGCGCAGCAGGAAAGGTTCACCGAAGACCTTCACATCGGGCGCTATCGTCTGTTCAACGTGCAGGTCAGCGCCTTCGATTCGCGCACATTGAGCCTTGATTACTTCCTCGACCAGGGCCGCCAACGGCATGCGGGTCTGTTCTTCCAAACCCTGGCGCTGCTCCACCTGGGCAAGATTGAGCAACCGCTCGATCAACTGCTGCAAGCGCGCGCTTTCGCTGTCGATATTGCCGATAAAACGCTGCTGCTGCTCACGGCTCATATCGCCCTGCAACAACTCCGCCGCGCCGCGAATGGCGGCCAAGGGGCTTTTCAATTCGTGGGTCAGGGTGTGCACATAATGTTCGACGTAGGCCTTGCCCTCCAGCTGCGTGCGCATGTGCTCCACAGCGGTGGACAATTGCTTGAGTTCGCCGCCCCGGTAATGCGGCAACTCGGCCCGGCGCCCTTCGCTCACCGCCTGTGCATACGCCGTAAGCCGATGCAGCGCCACGCTCAGCCACCACGACAGCAATGCGCCCAGCAGCAGGCCCAACACCACCAACCCGGCGCCGTACCACAGCAAGCGGTTCTCGGTGCGATCCACATAGGGCTGTAACGAGCTATTGGGTTTGGCCACCGTGACCACACCGATGATCTGGCCGTTGTCGCGGATCGGCGCGCCCACGTGCATCACCGACGAAGTGGGATCGTCCAGCTCGCTGCGGGTGGAACGGGCGCCGTACTCACCCCGCAAGGTGAGGTACACGTCGTTCCACCGTGAATAGTCCTGCCCCACCGCTTCGCCCGTGGAATCGAGCAGCACGATGCCGTTGGCGTCGGTCACGTAGATGCGGTGGTTAACCTGGTTTTTCGGCAGGCCCCAGATGGTCGCGCCGGGCTGGCGATTGCCGTAGGCCTTGAGCAACTCAGGCCAGTGGCTTTGGCCGAGGGTATGATTTTTTACGTCATCGCGCAGGATCTCAGCCAGCAGGTTCGCCGTGTCCACCAAAGTTTCTTCGGTGGACTGGCGCACGCCGGGGCGGATTTCCTTCATCACCGTGTTGAGCACAAAGTAACCGGTGAGGCCGATAAACAGCGCATACACCAGGAAGATCCGCAGCCCCAGGCGCATCAGCTGTGGCTCGGGCTGTAGCTGTAGCCGAGGCCACGATGGGTCTGGATCGGCTCGGCATCCGCCGCAATGCCCCGCAGTTTGCTGCGCAGGCTTTTGATATGGCTGTCGATATTGCGCTCGTAGCCGGCATCGGCCGGCACGCCCACCGCGTCGAGCAATTGCTCGCGGCTGAACACCCGCTCGGGCTGCTCCAGCAAGCTTTGCAGCAGGCGGAATTCATGCCGCGTAAGGCTCAAAGCCTGGCCGCGATAACTGATCTGCATGCGCTCCAGGTCGACCTGAAACACGGCCGGCGCGGCACCTGGGCTGACGCGTTTGAGAATCGCCCGAACCCGCGCCGCCACTTCCCGTGGGCTGAACGGCTTGACCACATAATCGTCGGCGCCGATCTCCAGGCCCACCACCCGGTCAATCTCGCCGTCGCGCGCACTGAGGAACATCACCGGCACTTCACTGAAGCGGCGAAGTTGCTTGCACGTCTCAAAGCCGGTGATGTCCGGCAGGCCGATGTCGAGGATGATCAGGTCGGCAGGCGTCTGGCGTTGATGCGCCAGCGCCTCCTGGCCAAGGCTCAGCCAGGTAGTGGTGAACCCCTCGCCTTGCAGGGCAAAGATCAGCGTGTCGGCTATCGCCGCTTCGTCTTCGACAATCAGGATGTGCGGCATAGGCTCGATCAGCAGTCCGGTTTGTCGGCAGTGTAACGACGGGCCGGGTTAACCGCCGCGCCGAACTCACGCAGGGCCTTGGCGCCGATCAGCAACGGGTAGTTGAAACTGCTGCGGTCAGTGAGGTTGACCTCGACGGTGCGCTTGACGTTGCCCAGGCACATTTCCAGGTCGATCACCGGGCGCTTGGCCACGGTGGCTTCGTCCTTGTCCTCGTCTTCATCGGCGCGGCTTTTGATTTTGCTGATGCGCGAGACTTTGTGTTCGTAGACCTTGTCGCTGGCGTCCTTGCCGCCGAGGCGGAAGCGCACCCAGTCGTCGCCATCGCGCTGGAAGGTTTCGATATCGCGGGCCGACAGCGAAGCGGTCAGCGCGCCGGTGTCCATCTTGGCCTTGAAGGTTTGGCCGATCTCCGGCAGTTGGATGTATTCGTAGCGACCGTAGAGGGTCGGTTCGGCGGCCATGACAGGCACGGCAGCCAGGGCGAGTAAGGCAAGGAGCAGTTTCACGAAGTGATTTCCTTGGAAAGAAGTAGGCGGATTCTAGACCGCAAAAGCGTTGTTTAGTTAGATCGTTCCCACGCTCTGCGTGGCAATGCAGCTCTGGACGCTCCGCGTCAGCTCACATTCGTGCAGCAATTTGCGATTTGGCCTCTAGACTCAGCTTGCTTATCATGACCCGCCCACCCGATTCCAAGAGTTACTTATGCGCCGCCTGCTCACCGGCTGTTTTGTCACACTGCTGTTATTGCTCAACACCCTGGTGCTGTTCGGCCCGTTGATGGTGTTTGCCCTGCTCAAGCTGGTAGCGCCCGGCCGCTTTCGCGACTACGCCTCTTGGGCCGTGATGTGGATCGCCGAGACCTGGGCCGAGATCGACAAACTGATTTTCGCGCTGTGCATCCCCACCCAATGGGACATTCGTGGCGGCGACGAACTGCGCGGCGATACGTCTTACCTGGTGATCAGCAATCACCAATCCTGGGTCGATATTCCCGCACTGATCCAGGCACTCAACCGGCGTACGCCGTTCTTCAAATTCTTCCTGAAAAAAGAGCTGATCTGGGTGCCCTTCCTGGGCCTGGCCTGGTGGGCGCTGGATTACCCGTTCATGAAGCGCTACACCAAGGCCTTTCTGGCCAAACACCCGGAACTGGCGGGCCAGGATTTGAAGATCACCAAGCAGGCGTGCGAGCTGTTCAAGCGCCAACCGGTGACGGTGGTCAATTATCTGGAGGGCACACGGTTCAGCGAGGCCAAGCGCAAGCAGCAGGATTCGCCATTTGCCCGCTTACTCAAGCCCAAAGCGGGTGGCGTGGCGTTTGTGCTGGCGGCCATGGGTGAGCAATTGGACGCGGTCCTCGACGTGACGGTGGTCTACCCGCAGCAGAAGATCCCGGGGTTCTGGGACTTGATCTGCGGCACAGTGCCCAAGGTGATCATTGATATCCGCACCCGTGAGCTGGACCCGGCGTTGTGGCAAGGGGATTACGAGAATGACCCGGCGTTTCGCCAGACCGTCCAGAACTGGGTGAACCAGCTCTGGATGGAGAAGGATGCGCGCATCGCACAACTGCGCGCAGAGTCGCTTTAGCTGCCAGTACCCCAGGCCGAGGCCAGCTTGCCCAGCACCGATTCGCTGGCGCCCTGGCCGCCCAGGTACTTGAGGATCACCGGGGCAAATTGGCTGACCATGCCGCTGTCCATGCCCAACGCGCTGAAGGCGGTGTTCAGGTCGTTGGTGCTCTTCACGTTACCCAACAACCCGTCCAGGCCGCTGGTCTTGCTGCCGCCGCTCTGGCCGAGCATCCCGCTCAACGCGCCGAGGCTGCCCAGGGAGTTGCTGCCCGAGAGTTGATCCAGGCCCGGCACACTCTTGCCCAGTTGCGAGTAGTCGGTACCGCTCAGTTTGTTCTTGGCCAGGCCCAGCATGGCGCCGGTACCGCCCACGGCTTGTTCGGGGGTGATGTTCAGTTGCGAGGTCAAGGCGCTCAGCAGGCCGGCGGTCTCAGAGCTAGGCGCCGCAGCCGCCGCCTTGTTGTTGCTGCCCTGGGCACCGGAGACGGCATTGGCCACGTCACCGAGGCTGAAACCTGCGGCAAACACCGGGCTGGCGGCCACGGTCAACAGGCAGGACAGGGCAAAACCGCGTGAAATCTTCATCAAGACAACCTCTGAATGTAGGAGCTAAAAGCAGGCGTTTGACTGACAGTCCCGAAGGAATGTTCCCACCTGCAGATTAGTTCAGAAAAATCTGCATCCAAATGTTCCCCGCGCGCGTATATCCCACAAGCGCCGCCCGGAGTCGGATGGAATGAATGCTCAAGCTGGACTACCCTCTGCCTACCGTGCGCAGTCCCGTCGCCCTCGAACGAGAGCCTGGAGAAGCCCTATTTCCATTCATGATGCTGACCCGTTGCAGCCCTTGCTGGCCCAATGTGCCCTGGGCAACCGACAGGCGTTCGAGACCCTTTACCGCAGTGTTTCGCCACGGCTGCACGGTGTCGCGTTTCGTTTCATGGGGCGCGCAGACCTGGCCGAAGAAGTGCTGCAGGAGGCCTTTGTGCGTATCTGGTACAACGCTTCGCGCTACGAGGCCCATTTGGCCGCGCCGATGACCTGGATGGTCAACATCACCCGCAACCTGGCCATCGACCAATTGCGCAAACACCGCGAACAGCCATTAGCTGAGGGCCAGCAAGACGCCATGCTCGACGACAGCCCCAGCGCCTACGAACAGCTCGACAGTGAGCGCGAAGCCCGCGCCCTCAACCGCTGCCTCGACACCCTCGACGGCATGCAACGCCAATCGATTACCGTGGCTTACTTCCAGGGCCTGTCGTGCTCGGAACTGGCCGACCACTTGGCGGCGCCCCTGGGCTCGGTCAAATCCTGGATTCGCCGCGGCATGGAGCGCCTGCGCAGGTGCCTTGAATCATGAACTACCAAACCACCACCCTGCGCCGCGCCCTCGCTGCCGATTACGCCATCGGGCTGATGCCCGCCACTGCCCGTCGGCGCTTTGAAAACCTGCTGCTGGACGATGCCGCGCTGCGCGTCGAACTCGGCCATTGGCAGGATGCCCTCGCCAGCCTGACTGGCGCCGTGCCCGAGCGGCCGGTGCCGGATCATGTGTGGGCAGGCATCAAGGCACGCATTGAGCCGCAAGTGCTGCACGTGCCGGCGAAGAAACCATTCTGGATGAGTTTCCGACTGCTGGCCGCTGCCTGTGCGGTAGTTGTCGCAGTGCTGGTGGGCGTGCTGTATCAGCGTGATATCGGCGCCGAATACAACGCCACGTTGGTGGCTGCCAACCAGCAACCGGCGTTGCAGGTCCAGGCGTTTGGCGATCACCTGCAAGTCGAGCCACTCACATTGGCCGCCGTAGAGCCGACGCGTGCCCTGGAACTGTGGGTCATTGCGGCCGGTGGCAAACCCGTCTCCCTGGGCCTGGTGCCGAGCTCGGGTAAAGGCCGAATCCAGCTGAGCAAGGAACAGCAGGCGCTGTTGACTGCACCCGCGACCCTCGCCGTCAGCCTGGAGCCACAAGGCGGCTCACCCACCGGACAACCCACCGGCCCCGTGCTGTACCAAGGTGCCCTGGCCACTCGCTGACACAACTCAATCAATGTGGGAGCTGGCTTGCCTGCGATGGCGGTGGCTCAGCCAAGGATAAGTTGACTGGCCCGCCGCTATCGCAGGCAAGCCAGCTCCCACATTTGAGCTTCATTGGCCGAGCGACTTGCTCCCGGCGGAGGATGGCGCTTATAGTTCGGCGGTCGTCCATATGGCGACACGGGTTTGGCGACTCGATTGAAATAATGCATGCAAAAGCACCTGCTCCTTTGCTGGTGCTTTTGCACGCGTAAGGCTGCTTTATGGCGGCTGTGCGCGGGAGACCTTCGGGTCTGCCGGCCTTTGCTTTATTTCACCGGTTCGCCAACCTGCGTACAGCTGCCACCCATTCGTTTGGCGACGTGTGAGTGGTAGCCTCACTCTCTGAAATAAAGGTTAAAACATGAACCGATACATGCCGCTCACCGGCCACGACGCCACCACGCCCTCCCTGCTCATCGACACCCAAGTGCCGCTCGACGTGCTCCACGACGCCGCCGTCTACCGCATCCGCGCCGTCACCCAAGTCATGGAAAACCTGGCGTTTCGCGAAGGCCTGAACACCGACAACCTCGTCCTCCAGGACTTCGCCCTGCTCTGCGCCATTCCATTGCGCGATGGCTGTGATTTGCTGGATGTCATCAGCCGACGCCTACAGGCCTAAACACCAGATACAAAAAGGGCGACCCACAGGTCGCCCTTTTATTTGCCCCAAGCCTTACGCCGCGCTAAACATCTTATGCGGATCAATCACAAACTTCTTCGGCACGCCCGCATCAAATTCGCCGTACCCACGCGGCGCGTCATCCAGGCTGATCACCTGTACACCGACGATCTCAGCAATGTTGATGCGATCCCACATGATCGCCTGCATCAGTGCGCGGTTGTACTTCATCACCGGCGTTTGCCCGGTGTGGAAGCTGTGGGATTTGGCCCAGCCCAGCCCAAAGCGAATGCTCAGGCTGCCCATTTTCGCGGCAGCATCAACAGCACCTGGGTCTTCGGTAACGTACAGCCCAGGGATACCGATTTTGCCCGCCACACGCACCACGCCCATCAGCGAGTTGAGCACGGTGGCCGGTGCTTCGGCCTTGGCGCCTTCATGGCCGTGGCCACGGGCTTCGAAGCCTACGGCGTCTACCGCGCAGTCCACTTCCGGCTCGCCCAGCAAGGCGGCGATTTGTTCGTGCAGTGGGGTGTCTTTGGACAGGTCGGCAATTTCAAAACCCTGGGCCTTGGCGTGGGCCAGGCGGATCGGGTTGACGTCTCCGATGATCACTACCGCTGCGCCGAGCAGGCGGGCGGAGGCGGCAGCGGCCAGGCCAACAGGGCCGGCGCCTGCGATGTAGACGGTGCTGCCTGGGCCAACGCCGGCAGTGACGGCGCCGTGGTAGCCGGTCGGCAGGATGTCGGAGAGGCAGGTCAGGTCACGGATTTTCTCCATGGCCTTGTCGCGGTCCGGCAGTTTCAGCAGGTTGAAGTCGGCATACGGCACCAGCACGTATTCGGCCTGGCCGCCGGTCCAGTCGCCCATGTCGACGTAGCCGTAAGCGCCACCGGCACGGGCCGGGTTGACGGTGAGGCACACGCCGGTGTGTTGTTCTTTGCACGAGCGGCAGCGGCCGCACGCCACGTTGAATGGCACCGACACCAGGTCACCGATCTTCAGGTTCTCGACGTCGCTGCCCTTCTCGATCACTTCGCCGGTGATTTCATGCCCCAGTACCAGGCCGGTCTGGGCAGTGGTGCGGCCGCGCACCATGTGTTGGTCGGAGCCGCAGATGTTGGTGGAGACCACGCGCAGGATGACGCCGTGCTCAATCTTCCTGCCACGGGGGTCCTGCATTTTGGGATAGTCGATTTTCTGTACTTCGACCTTGCCGTTGCCGAGATACACGACACCACGATTACCAGACATGCTTTCACCTCGCTGTTGTTTTTATGGAACCGCGTCGCCCAGGCAGGCGGCGCGTTTAAGTGCTCGGGTACAGATGCTGTTTCCTTGTGTTGGTGCTGATGGCCTCATCGCAGGCAAGCCAGCTCCCACATTCAAAAGTATTCACACATCAAATGTGGGAGCGGGCTTGCCCGCGATAGCAATCTAAAGAACGACAGTTCGATTGGCGTTCAAAAACACCCGCCGCTCAATGTGATACCCCACTGCACGCGCCAACGTCAGCCCTTCAATATCACGCCCCTTGGCAATCAAGTCCTCGGGATAGTGGCTGTGATCCACCACCTCCACGCCCTGGGCGATGATCGGGCCTTCATCCAAATCGTTGTTGATGTAATGCGCCGTGGCGCCCACCAGTTTCACGCCCTTGTTGTAGGCCTGGTGATACGGCTTGGCGCCTTTGAAACCGGGCAGCAACGAGTGGTGAATGTTGATGGCCTTGCCATCGAGCTTGCGGCACAGCTCCGGCGACAGCACTTGCATATAGCGCGCAAGAATCACCAGTTCGGCGCCGGTCTCTTCAATCACTTGCCACACCTGACGCTCCTGGGACGGTTTGTCGTTGGGGTCGAGGGGGAAATGGTAGTAGGGAATCTGGTGCCAGTCGGCCAAAGGTTTTAAATCAGGGTGGTTGGACACCACCGCGACCACGTCCATCGACAGTTGGCCGATGCGTTGGCGGTAGAGCAAATCGTTCAGGCAGTGATCGGCCTTGGACACCATGATCACTACTTTTGGCCGATAGTTCGGCGCCGTCAGCTCGAAGATCATGCCAAAGGCTTCACCGCGCGTGGCCAAGCCATCGCGGAAGGCTTGCTCGTCAAAACCCTCAGGTTGACGAAATTCCACGCGGATAAAAAACCGGCCCGAGAGACGGTCATCGAACGAATGGTGCTCGGTGACGTAGCAGCCCTGCTCAAACAGGTAGCGGGTGACCGCGTCCACCGTGCCGAGCACGCTTGGGCAGTCGGCGGTCAAAATCCATGTGTCGGGTGCGCGGCTCATTGTGCGTGACTCCTTGATCGTTCCCACGCTCTGCGTGGGAATGCCGCCATGGACGCTCTGCGTCCCCTCTTGGGACGCGGAGCGTCCCGGGATGCATTCCCACGCAGAGCGTGGGAACGATCGTTATGCAACGACATTCAGGCCAAATTCGGCGGACGCATCCTGCAGCCACAGCCACCAGTAATCCGAGAAGCTGCGACGAATCAGCAGCTCCCAGGTGTCTTCAGCCGTGTGGCGGATCACCAGCTGCGACTTGGCGAACACCGTGCCCACCGCCTTGCCCACCGGGAAGTTATTAGGGTGCACGTCGTAGCTGGTGGACTTCATCAGCACGTCGCGCACGTTCGGGCCGCTGAGTTCGAGGATCTGCTGGCCGCCGCTGACGTTGACGATCTGGATATGCAGCTCACCCAGGGCAGCGCGCAGGTTTTGTTCGGCGGCAAACTCTTCACCGCTTGGCACGATCAACAGCCACTCATCCGGGCCGAGCCATTGCAGGCTGGTTTCGCCTTTGACGATCACTTGCAAGGCGCCAGGCAGTTCGATGCCGAGGGCTTTGTGCACACCGGCGGCGAACGCGGCGTCATGGCCATCGCCACGGATGGTCAGGTGGCCGAGGAGTTTCTTTTCACGCACGGTCACGCCGGCGTTCTTGCGGCGCTTGCCGACCAGGCTGGCGAGGTCGGCATGGTGCAGCGACGACTCGGCCTTGGCGCCGGTGGTGGGGCGTTGTTGGTAAACATTGGCTGCTGTCATAAAGCACCTGTTCTGAATTCTGTGGTGACTGCTCTGGCCTCATCGCGGGCAAGCCCGGCTCCCACAGGGGAACGCATTCCAAATGTGGGAGCTGGCTTGCCTGCGATGCAGGCGACTCGGTCTATCAGATGTTCTGCCGCTCGCCTTTCGGGTCGAAGAACACCGAGGACACAATCTCTGCCTCGATCACGCTGCCATCCGCCTGCGGTGAGAACACTCGCTCACCCATACGCTTCAAGCCGCCCTTGACCACCGCCATCGCAAATGAATAACCCAGCGAGTTGTGCGCATAGCTTGAGGTCACATGGCCGACCATCTTCATCGGGATCGACTGTTTAGGGTCGAACACCAACTGCGCGCCTTCCGGCAGCCATACATTCGGGTCAATCGGCTTCAAGCCCACCAACTGCTTACGTTCTTCACGCACGCAGTCTTCACGGTTCATCCCGCGCCAGCCGATCCACGAGAACGGTTTGGTACGGCCTACGCACCAGCCCATGTTCAGGTCGTCCGGGGTCATCGAGCCGTCGGTGTCTTGCCCGACGATGATGAAACCCTTCTCGGCGCGCAGTACGTGCATGGTCTCGGTGCCGTAAGGCGTCAGGTTGTACTTCTTGCCGGCCGCAACGATCTGTTCGAGCACGCCCATGGCGTAGTCGGCCTGCACGTTGACTTCGTACGACAGCTCGCCGGTAAACGAGATACGGAACACCCGCGCCGGTACGCCGCCAACCAGGCCTTCCTTCCAGGTCATGAACGGGAAACCGTCCTTATCCAGGTCGATGTCGGTGACTTCGGCCAGCAGTTTGCGGCTGTTGGGGCCGGACAAGGTCATGGTCGCCCAGTGGTCGGTGACCGAGGTGAAGTACACCTTGAGGTCTGGCCACTCGGTCTGCTGGTAGATTTCCAGCCACTGCAGCACGCGGGCGGCGCCGCCGGTGGTGGTGGTCATCAGGAAGTGGTTGTCGGCGAGACAGGCGGTGACGCCGTCGTCGAAGACCATGCCGTCTTCCTTGCACATCAGGCCGTAGCGGGCCTTGCCCACGTCGAGCTTGGTCCAGGCGTTGCTGTAGATGCGGTTGAGGAACTCGCGGGCATCCGGGCCTTGAATATCGATCTTGCCGAGGGTGGACGCATCCAGCAGGCCGACGCTGTCGCGTACCGCCAGGCATTCGCGCTTCACGGCGGCGTGCAGGTCTTCACCGTTACGCGGGAAGTACCAAGGGCGTTTCCATTGGCCGACATCTTCAAACTCGGCGCCGTTTTTAACGTGCCAGGCTTGCAGCGCGGTGTAGCGCACCGGCTCAAAAATGTGCCCACAGTGACGGCCCGCCACGGCGCCGAAGGTCACCGGCGTGTAGTTGGGGCGGAACATCGTGGTGCCCATCTGCGGGATGGTCACGTTCAGCGAGCGGGCCGCAATGGCCAGGCCGTTGACGTTGCCGAGCTTGCCCTGATCGGTGCCGAAGCCCAGCGCGGTGTAGCGCTTGACGTGCTCGACCGACTCGAACCCTTCGCGGGTCGCCAGCTCAATGGCGGCAGCGGTGACGTCGTTTTGCAGGTCGACAAATTGCTTCGGCGCCCGTGCGGTCGGCTTGTCATGGGGCACCTGGTAAATGCCCAGGGTTGGCTCTTCCAGACGGCTCAAGGCTTTTGGCAGCGTGCCTTCCACCGGTGCAAACCCGGCTTCGCTGGCTGCGCGCACGCCGCCTTCAAAACCATCGGCCAGGGAATCGCCGAGGCCGTAGACGCCATTGATACCGCCGACGCACACACGTTTTTGCGGGGCTTCGCCTGGCACAAAACCGAGGATGTCTTCACGCCAGGTCGGCTTGCCGCCCAGGTGCGAAGCCAGGTGAACCACTGGGCTGTAGCCGCCGGAGCTGGCCACCAGGTCGCAGTCCAGCCACTCGCCGGGGCTGGTGACTTTGTGTGCTTTGACGTCAATCGCCGCCACGCGTGCAGCGGTCACGTGCTTGCTGCCACGGGCTTCGATCACGGCGCTGCCGGTGAGGATGCGAATACCTTTGGCGCGGGCTTCTTCCACCAGGGCGCCGCGTGGGTTGTGACGCACATCAGCCACGGCGACCACTTGCAGGCCCGCATCAAGCCAGTCCAGCGCGACGCGGTAGGCGTGGTCGTTGTTGGTCGACAGCACCAGTTTTTTGCCGGGTGCCACGCCGTAGCGGCGCACGTAGGTAGAGACTGCACCGGCGAGCATATTGCCCGGCACGTCGTTGTTGCCGTACACCAACGGACGCTCGCACGCACCGGTCGCCAGCACCACGCGCTTGGCACGCACACGGTGGATGCGCTGGCGCACCTGGCCAATCGGCGCACGGTCACCGAGGTGGTCGGTGAGGCGTTCGTGAATGGTCAGGAAGTTGTGGTCGTGGTAGCCATTGACGGTGGCACGCGGCAGCAACACCACGTCCGGCAGGGCTTTGAGTTCCGCGATCACGCTGGCAACCCATTCGGTCGCCGGCTTGCCGTCGAGGCTTTCGCGTGAGTCCAGCAAGGAGCCGCCGAATTCTTCCTGTTCGTCAGCAATAATCACGCGGGCACCGCTGCGCGCAGCGGCCAATGCCGCGGCCAGGCCAGCAGGGCCGGCACCCACAATCAGCACGTCGCAATGACGGTTGAAGTTGTCGTAGGTGTCCGGGTCATTCTCGGTCGGCGAGCGGCCAAGGCCCGCAGCCTTACGAATGTACTTCTCGTAAGTCATCCAGAACGATTGCGGGTACATGAAGGTTTTGTAGTAGAAACCCGGCGGCATCAGCTTGCCGCCGACTTTGCCAAGAATGCCCATCACGTCATTGTTAACGTTCGGCCAGCCGTTAGTGCTGGTGGCGACCAAACCCTGGTACAGCGCCTGTTGCGTGGCGCGCACGTTGGGAATCTGGGTGGCTTCAGTGGCGCCGATCTGCAGCACCGCGTTCGGCTCTTCGGCGCCCGCTGCAAAGATGCCGCGCGGGCGCGAGTACTTGAAGCTGCGGCCGATGATGTCGACGCCGTTGGCCAGCAGGGCTGCGGCCAGGGTATCGCCCTCAAAGCCCTTGTAGCTCTGGCCGTTGAAGGTAAACGTCAGGGCTTTGTTGCGGTCGATGCGGCCACCGTTGGACAGGCGATTGATCTGGCTCATACCTTCTCTCCAGTAGCCTTGGCGGTGAATTGCGGCTTGGTGCCGATCTTGTAGGTTTCAAGAATTTCGTAGGTCAGGGTGTCGCGGGTGGCGTTGAAGTACTGACGGCAACCGGCGGCATGGATCCACAGCTCGTGATGCAGCCCGCGTGGGTTGTCACGGAAGAACATGTAGTCGCCCCACTCTTCATCGGTGCAGGCGTTCGGGTCCAGCGGGCGCGGGATGTGCGCTTGGCCGGACGCGTGGAATTCCTCTTCGGAGCGCAGTTCGCCACAGTGAGGACAGAAGATATGCAACATAGGGAATTTCTCCTGTTAGTGGGCGACGGCCGCAGCGCCGTGTTCGTCGATCAACGCACCGTTGTGGAAACGGTCGATGGAGAATGGCGCTGCCAATGGGTGCATTTCACCCTTGGCGAGGCTGGCGGCAAACACGTTGCCTGAGCCTGGAGTGGCTTTAAAACCGCCGGTGCCCCAGCCGCAGTTGAAGAACATGTTCGGCACCGGGGTTTTGGAGATGATCGGGCAGGCGTCCGGCGTGGTGTCGACGATGCCGCCCCACTGGCGGTTCATGCGCACCCGCGACAGCACCGGGAACATCTCGACGATGGCCTGGATGGTGTGTTCGATTACCGGGTACGAGCCGCGCTGGCCGTAGCCGTTGTAGCCGTCGATACCGGCGCCGATCACCAGGTCGCCCTTGTCGGACTGGCTGATGTAACCGTGCACGGCGTTGGACATGATCACGCTGTCGATAATCGGCTTGATCGGCTCGGACACCAGCGCTTGCAGCGGGTGGGATTCGATTGGCAGGCGGAAGCCGGCGAGCGAGGCCATGTGCCCGGAGTTACCGGCAGTGACCACACCGACGCGCTTGGCGCCGATGAAACCCTTGTTGGTTTCGACGCCAATGCACACGCCGTTTTCCTTGCGAAAGCCGATCACTTCGGTCTGCTGGATCAGGTCCACGCCGAGTGCGTCAGCGGCGCGCGCGAAGCCCCAGGCCACGGCATCGTGGCGGGCTACGCCGCCGCGCCGTTGCACGGTGGCGCCGAGTACCGGGTAGCGGGTGTTTTTTGAGCAGTCGAGGTACGGGATCTCGTCGGCCACTTGTTTGGCGTTGAGCAACTCGCCGTCCACGCCGTTGAGGCGGTTGGCGCTCACGCGACGCTCGGAGTCCCGGATGTCTTGCAGGGTGTGGCACAGGTTGTAGACGCCACGCTGGGAGAACATCACGTTGTAGTTCAGGTCCTGGGACAGGCCTTCCCACAGTTTCATCGCGTGTTCGTACAGGTGCGCCGACTCGTCCCACAGGTAGTTGGAACGCACGATGGTGGTGTTGCGCGCGGTGTTACCGCCGCCCAGCCAGCCTTTCTCGACCACGGCCACGTTGGTGATGCCGTGCTCTTTGGCCAAATAGTAAGCCGTCGCCAGACCATGCCCGCCGCCGCCGACAATAACCACGTCGTAGACCTTTTTCGGTGTGGGCGTGCGCCACATCTTCTGCCAGTTTTCGTGGTGGCTGAGTGAGTGCTTGAAGAGGCCGAAGCCCGAGTAGCGTTGCATAGTCATTACTCCAAAACCGCGCTCAGCGATAAACCGGGAAATCAGCGCACAGGGCAGACACGTGCTTGGCCACGTTGGCCTCGACATCGGCGTCGCCGAGGTTGTCGAGGATGTCGCAGATCCAGCCGGCCAGCTCGATGCATTGCGGCACCTTGAAACCCCGCGTGGTCACCGCCGGGGTACCGATGCGCAGGCCCGAGGTCACGAACGGCGACTGCGGGTCATTCGGCACGGCGTTCTTGTTGACGGTGATGTGGGCGCGGCCGAGGGCAGCGTCCGCGTCTTTGCCGGTGAGGCCCTGGCGGATCAGGCTAACCAGGAACAGGTGGTTATCGGTGCCGCCGGACACCACGTCGTAGCCGCGCTTGATAAACACGTCTGCCATGGCCTGGGCGTTGTCGATCACCTGTTGTTGGTAAGCCTTGAAACCGGGCTCCAGCGCTTCCTTGAAGCACACGGCCTTGCCGGCGATAACGTGCATCAGCGGGCCGCCCTGGGCGCCGGGGAACACGGCAGCGTTGAGTTTCTTCTCGATGGCTTCGTTGGCCTTGGCCAGGATCAAACCGCCACGTGGGCCGCGCAGGGTTTTGTGGGTGGTGGTGGTGACCACATCGGCGTAAGGCAGCGGGTTCGGGTACAGGCCCGCGGCAACCAGGCCGGCGACGTGGGCCATGTCGACGAACAGCAGTGCGCCAACCTTGTCGGCGATCTGACGGAAGCGCGGGAAATCGAGGGTCTTGGAGTAAGCGGAGAAACCGGCCACGATCATTTTCGGCTGGCATTCGACGGCCAGGCGCTCAACTTCGTCATAGTCGATCAAACCGGTATCGGTGTTGATGCCGTACTGCACGGCGTTGTACAGCTTGCCCGAGGACGACACTTTGGCGCCGTGGGTCAAGTGGCCGCCGTGGGCCAGGCTCATGCCCAGGATGGTGTCACCGGCATTGATCAGCGCCAGGTACACCGCGCTGTTGGCGGACGAACCGGAGTGTGGCTGCACGTTGGCGTAATCAGCGCCGAACAGTTGTTTGGCGCGCTCGATGGCCAGGGCTTCAACCTTGTCCACATGCTCGCAGCCGCCGTAGTAGCGCTTGCCTGGGTAGCCTTCGGCGTATTTGTTGGTGAGGCCGCTGCCCTGGGCTTCCATGACGCGTTTGCTGGTGTAGTTCTCTGACGCGATCAGCTCGATATGGTCTTCCTGACGCTGCTCCTCGGCATTCATCGCCGCCAGCAATGCGTCGTCATACCCTTGGATCTGGTCTTTTTTGCTGAACATCGCGTCTCTCCCAGCCTTTCGTATTGTTGAGGCCCTCGCAGGGCCCTTTGATGCGATGGTAGGGCTGGCGCAGCGAGGTCAAATGCCTACGCACGCCACGCAAAGGTGCGTTTACGACATGGCTTCGCGGGTGGGCGATAAAACACGCAGATGGCTCGGGCCGCCTGAAGATTTAGAAACAGAAACCTGACACTTTAAGCCTCACACGCCTGAAAACTTGGCTACGCTTGCCACTCAAACAGCGCCAGCTCATGTATTCGACGCTTTCACTGTTCAGTCCAACAGATTGAACGCCCTACACCGTTGAGGAACGCGGGCATGGCGCTCGACTCTTCGCCCAACCTGGCTACGCCGCTGACGCAAAGCGTTACACCTGCACGGTGCGCGTGGTGCCTTCCCGATGCGAGCGCAGGGATATTCGCGCCAGGCTGGGATGTTGGCCTTGTGACGACTGACCCCGAATTGGGCAGCGTGGCGCACCTGGAAGCCTACAGGCTGGGCAGCCCATTCCCCGAGGATGCCAAGCTCTGCGCAGCGTTGAGTTCATTCTGGCCTGCAGTTGCATCAGACTCAGCACAAGCCTATCCACCAAACGTCGGGGCGGGTCCGACCGTAAAACCAATGCTGGATCAGGAGATCGGCAAAAGTGCCGGTTTCCCGTGGGATGGCGTACCCGCTCCAAAAAAATACGTCGCCAATTACGCGCCCCATAGAGCGTACGAAACTTACTTCTATACCGACTACACAGAGAACGCGCTGAACGGGAAGTTCTCATTGGCACTCACAGGCAAAGTCGACTCGCAGGAATATCAACGGCGAATCGATGCTTTCCGGCGCGTCAAACTTTCATTGAGCACCACACCTGGAAATTGGTTTATCGACACATTCAGCATGGCAACGCCCGACAGCGCAGGCCGCTATGACGTGATCATAATAGGTGCCGGCCCGGCGGGTTGCTCGGCGGCCATTTGCTGCGCTCAACAGGGCTTGAAAGTGGCACTGATTGAGCGCCTGTCTTTTCCGCGCCACCGCCCGGGCGAAACCCTGCACCCCGGCTTAGAGCCTCTGCTTCAGCAACTGGGTGTGGCTGAAAAAATCCGCGGCGACGCCTTCGTCCGGCCTGCGGGTACTTGGGTGAGGTGGGACACTGAACGACACTTTGTGCCTTTCGGGCAAGACCAAAACGGACCTTGGCGGGGGTTTCAGATTCCCCGAGCAATGCTGGACGGGTTGCTGCTGGATCGAGCAGCCGCGTCAGGTGTCCACGTCCTGCAACCCTGCCAGGCAAAGACCGTGTTGCAGATAAGGGATCGAGTGGTGGGCCTCCAGACCCAGGCCGGGCAACTGTTTTGCAGGCACCTTATTGATGCCAGTGGCGCTCACGGTTGGCTGGCTCGCCAATTAAGGCTGACATCGCGTCGCTGCTCGCCCCCGCTGACCGCCGTGTATGGCTATAAGCGAGGAACAGTCCAGGAAAATACGCTCGGCATCTTCGCAGACCCATCGGGCTGGTATTGGACCGCTCATATCGGCCAGCAGCTTTATCACTGGACGAGACTGCGCTTTATGCAAGATAAATCACCGAAGATGGCGGCTGTTCCGGCCTGTTTTGAACACTTACCCTGTGAAGGAACGATCCGGGGGGCAGATGTCACTTGGTCAATCTGTGATCAGGCAGCGGGTAACGGCTATTTCATCATCGGAGACGCAGCCAGCAGGTTGGACCCGGGCGCCTCTCATGGCGTACTCAAGGCGCTGATGTCAGGAATGATGGCTGCGCAATGTATTGCCGACGAAAGCCTCAACCCAACGCACAGGCAGGCTATTTCACTTCAATATTGCCAGTGGCTGCGAGATTGGTTCGAGCGCGACGTACAAAAAATGCGCGATTTCTACGCGGCTCATCCGTTCCCACCTTGTTGGCTCGAGTCGATGTCAGCCAATGGCCTTTCGAACCCCCAACAAAAGTAAAAAATGTAACGGATACAGCGCGTAAGCCCAGCGGCGCATCGCCGGTGGCGAGACGTTTTTGGCGTGTCGCAACAAGACCAAACCCGCCAAGGGCGCAATCAGGCAAGCGGCCAACCCCATAAGCGCCACAGGCGTGCCGCTATTGAGCAGAATCTGCCATTGATTGGCGGCCACGCAGACCAAACCCGGCAACACGCTGAAATACCATGGCCGGTTAAACACCAGCAGCATCGCCAGCGGCAGTAACACACCGAAAAACCCGAACATCAGCTGGGCAGAAAACAGCGCCGCGATGACTAGGGCAATCAGCGCCAATCCTCGATCAAAAAGCACCTTCTGCTGCCATCCTCGGGCAACCAGCAACCCCAGCGCCAACGTCGGCAAGACGTTCAATGTATCGGCATCCTCGATAAACATCCGGTAGGGCACTTCACTGATCACACTGAACAGCAACAGCCAGCCCAGGTAGCGCCACTGGCCCGTGACGGGAGCATTGGCGACCCGGTGCAAATTGGCTGCAATCGCCAGGCAAAACCACGGAAACGCCAGGCGCCCCGGCACGTACAGGCCGTCCAGGCTCAAACCGACATAACGCAAGTGGTCGAGCACCATGCTCAGCAGCGCCAGCCACTTGAGCAGATCCAGTGCGCCATCGCGGACGCGTCCGACAGCCAACGTGTGTGTACCGTGCATAATTCCCCAGTGACTTTGCATTTACAGTGCGTGCGCACCCGCGACAATCTTGGTTACAGTGCGCACCAACATCGACCACAGGAATGGGCCATGACCGACAATAGCCAACAATTCGCCAGCGACAACTATTCCGGCATCTGCCCGGAAGCCTGGGCCGCCATGGAACAAGCCAACCAGGGCCATCAACGCGCCTACGGCGACGATGAGTGGACCCACCGTGCCGCCGACGGTTTCCGCAATTTGTTCGAAACCGACTGTGAAGTGTTCTTCGCCTTCAACGGCACCGCGGCCAACTCCCTGGCGCTGTCTTCGCTGTGCCAGAGCTACCATAGCGTGATTTGCTCGGAAACCGCCCACGTCGAAACCGACGAATGTGGTGCGCCGGAGTTCTTCTCCAACGGCTCCAAGCTGCTCACCGCCCGCACCGAAAACGGCAAGCTGACGCCCGAATCGATCCGCGAGATCGCCCTCAAGCGCCAGGACATCCACTACCCCAAACCGCGCGTGGTCACCCTCACCCAAGCCACGGAAGTGGGCAGCGTGTATACCCCGGAAGAAATCCGCGCCATCAGCGTCACCTGCAAAGAGCTGGGCCTGAACCTGCACATGGACGGCGCGCGCTTCTCCAACGCCTGCGCGTTCCTGGGCTGCTCGCCGGCCGACCTGACCTGGAAAGCCGGTGTGGATGTACTGTGTTTCGGCGGCACCAAAAACGGCATGGCAGTAGGCGAAGCCATCCTGTTCTTCAACCACAAACTGGCTGAAGACTTCGATTACCGCTGCAAACAGGCCGGCCAGTTGGCCTCGAAAATGCGCTTCCTCTCCGCCCCATGGGTGGGCCTGCTGGAAAACGATGCCTGGCTCAAACACGCCCGCCACGCCAACCAATGCGCACAATTGCTCAGCAGCCTGGTGGCGGACATTCCCGGCGTGGAACTGATGTTCCCGGTACAGGCCAACGGCGTGTTCCTGCAACTCTCGGAACCGGCCATCGCAGCGCTGACGGCCAAGGGCTGGCGCTTCTACACATTCATTGGCAAAGGTGGCGCACGGTTCATGTGTGCGTGGGATACCGAAGAAGAACGCGTAAGAGAATTAGCCGCAGACATTAGGGAAGTGATGAACGCTTAAGCCTCACGAATACTGGCGCATTGCCGAGACTGTTATTTGGTATTTCCGACAGCATCACAGTCCACTTTCATCGTCTAGCCTCTTGGAACCCGAAAGGAAAACGCCGCTGCAGCGGCCACCTTTCGGGCACAACTGCCTGCCGAATAATCGGTCGGAAACGGAAATCCAGCAGAGGGTTAGACCATGGAAGTTCAATGCTACAACACTAAAGCGTTGCAGGAAGGCAGTCTCAGCACCACGTTTGTGAGCTGGGATGAGTTCAGGAAACTGGCGAAAGTCGGTGACACCATCAGGGAGCCTTCAAGAACCCTGGTCATCACCGAAAAAACCTTTGAACTGACAGCATCAGGTGAGCAGTTCGCCATACAGATATACGCACGCTAACCAAGCTGACCCGATCGCTCCCACGCTCGCGCGGGCACGATTAACTGAATGTACATGATCGTTCCCACGCTCTGCGTGGGAATGCATCCCCGGACGCTCTGCGTCCAAGCCGCACCCAGATTCAAGGACGAATCCATGGGCAGAAGCCGCTACGTCATCACCGAACCCGAAAAGCCGCACTTCCTCACCTGCACCGTCATGGAGTGGCTACCGCTGTTCACCCGTGACTACATCGTTGGTCATCTTTTGGACTGCTGGCGATATCAACAAAACCACCACGCCCTGAATCTCTTCGGCTACGTCGTTCTCGAAAACCACTTGCACTTCGTCGCTCAGGCTCCCGACCTTGGCAAATGCGTGAGCCAATTCAAATCCTTTACCGCCCGTACCATCATTGATGATTTGCAGCGCCGAGGCGCAGAGCGTTTATTACAACGCCTGCGGTTCAGCAAACGGGCGCACAAGGTAGACCGGGCTTATCAACTTTGGCAGGAAGGCGCACACGCTGAGTTGGTGTACAGCGAGGGGGTGATGCACCAGAAACTTGATTACATTCACCACAACCCGGTGAAACGAGGATATGTGGACCTAGCCGAACACTGGCGGTATTCCAGTGCGCGCAATTACGCAGGGCAGGAAGGGCTCATCGAAATTCAACAGTGGCACTAGTGCCCGTCCCCCCTCTCTGCGTGAGAACGCCTCCTGGGGCGCTCCGCGTCCCGCCCTATGTGCATGGCTTGAATACTGGGCACTTTGTGACGCGGAGCGTCACGGGCTGCATTCCCACGCGGAGCGTGGGAACGATCGGGGACACTCAACCAGCTCGTTCCCACGCTCTGCGTGGGAATGCCTCCAGTGACGCTCCGCGTCCCGCTCTATGCGCATGGCTTGAATACTGGGCACTTTGTGACGCGGAGCTTCACGGGCTGCATTCCCACGCGGAGCGTGGGAACGATCCGGGACACTCAACCAGCTCGTTCCCACGCTCTGCGTGGGAATGTCTCCAGGGACGCTCCGCGTCCCGCCCTATGTGCATGGCTTGAATACTGGGCACTTTGTGACGCGGAGCTTCACGGGCTGCATTCCCACGCGGAGCGTGGGAACGATCCGGGACACTCAACCAGCTCGTTCCCACGCTCTGCGTGGGAATGCCTCCTGGGGCGCTCCGCGTCCCGCTCTATGCGCATGACTTGAATACTGGGCACTTTGTGACGCGGAGCGTCACGGGCTGCATTCCCACGCGGAGCGTGGGAACGATCGGGGACACTCAAACAGCTCGTTCCCACGCTCTGCGTGGGAATGCCTCCTGGGGCGCTCCGCGTCCCGCTCTATGCGCATGACTTGAATACTGGGCACTGTGTGACGCGGAGCGTCACGGGCTGCATTCCCACGCGGAGCGTGGGAATGATCGGGGACACTCAACCAGCTCGTTCCCACGCTCTGCGTGGGAATGCCTCCAGGGACGCTCCGCGTCCCGCCCTATTAGAACTCGATGCGCACGTCGCCCTTCGGCACGCTGCAGCACGACAGGATGTAGCCTTCGGCTTCGTCTTCCTCGGTGATCCCGCCGTTGTGGTCCATCTCGACCTCCCCGCCCAGCTTCATCACCTTGCATGTTCCACAAATGCCCATGCCGCACGCTTTAGGGATCAGCAGGCCAAGCTTGGCCGCGGCTGCGTGCACGGTTTCGCCCGGTGCCACGCGGATGCTTTTGCCGGAGGCGATAAATTCCACTTGATGCAGGTCTGCCAGGTCGATCTCTGGCGCGTCCGCTGCTTGCTCGGCTTGTTCCACCGCATCGGCGCGGGCTTCCGGCGGCGTGGCGCCGAAGGACTCCTCGTGATAGCGCGTCATGTCGAAGCCGGCGGCCTCCAGCAGGCGTTTCACTGCGCTCATGTACGGCGTAGGGCCGCAGCAGAACACTTCGCGCTCAAGGAAGTCCGGCACCATCAATTCCAGCATCTTGTGGTTCAAGTAACCGCGATAACCCGCCCAAGGCTCGCCCAGCCCGTGTTTTTCGCAGATCAGGTGCAGGCTGAAGTTGTCGATCCGCGACGCCATGTGCTCCAGCTCGCGGTGGTAAATGATGTCTTTGGGCGAACGGGCGCTGTGGACAAACGTCATGTCGACATTCGCGTTGGTGTCGTAGAACCAGCGCGCCATGGACATCACCGGCGTGATGCCGACACCGCCACTGAGGTACAGCACTTTGGGGCTTGGGAAGTCGATGGCATTGAACAGCCCGACCGGCCCGTGCACCGCCAGCTCTTGCCCTTCATGCAGGGTGTCGTGCAGCCAGTTGGAAACCCGCCCCCCCGGCACGCGCTTGATGGTCACCGAGAAGCTGTACGGCACCGACGGCGAACTGGAAATGGTGTACGAGCGCATGATCGGCTGGCCTTCGATCTCAAGCTCCAGGGTCACAAACTGCCCCGGCTTGAAAAAGAACAGGATCGGCTGGTCGGCCATGAAGCAAAAGGTGCGCACGTCCCAGGTTTCCTGGATGACTTTGACGCAACGGACGATGTGCCGACCATTGGCCCAGGTCTGGGTGGTTACCGGGTTCAGGAAATTGTTGGACATGCTTGCTCTCCACTGCCGATGCTCGGCTTTATGGTGGCGATTCTGCGTAACGCCGCAACCGCCCATTTACCTATCTGCGACATTCACATACTTATCGCGACCAGCCCCCATACCACGGGGCTTGCGCGTCGGGATCAGAGTGGGCCATGTCGTTAATGGACAAGGTTCGGCGCATCGGCGGCCCCACACTCGCTGCCAACAACTACGCTTTCTTTACGCCTTGCTGCAAAACCTGATCAGCCACTTTCGCCGGCCACACAGAATGGCCATGAGGACACACACGATGGACGTCACCGCAACCTTAAGCTTGGGCGATCCGCTGGAACCCGCACGCAAGGCCACCGCGCAAATGCTGCAAGAGCGCGAGCGCACTTTTTCGCTGCCGCAGCCGTTCTACTCTGATGAGCGGTTGTTTGATATCGACATGCAGGAGATCTTCCAGAAAGAGTGGTTGATCGCCGGCATGACCTGCGAGATCCCCACCAAGGGCAACTACATCACCCTGCAAATAGGCAAGAACCCGATCATCGTGATCCGTGGTGCCGACGGCGTGGTGCATGCCTTCCATAACGTGTGCCGCCACCGGGGCTCGCGCCTGTGCACCAGCGACAAGGGCAAGGTCGCCAAGCTCGTTTGCCACTACCACCAGTGGACCTACGAACTGGACGGCCGCCTGTTGTTCGCCGGCACCGAGATGGGCGCCGACTTCGACATGAAGCAGTACGGCCTGAAGCCTGTGAACGTGAAAACGGCTGGCGGCTACATCTTCATCAGCCTGGCCGAAAACCCGCCGGCCATCGATGACTTCCTGTCGACGCTGAACCACTACATGGAACCCTACGACATGGAGAACACCAAGGTGGCGATTCAAACCACCTTGTTCGAAAAGGCCAACTGGAAGCTGGTGCTGGAAAACAACCGCGAGTGCTACCACTGCAACGCGTCGCACCCGGAACTGCTGAAAACCCTGCTGGAATGGGACGACGTCACCGACCCGCGTGCCGACCAGGCCTTCAAGGACCACGTTGCCGCCTCCGCCGCTGCGTGGGACGCCGAAAAGATCCCTTACGCTCACGCCAGCTTCGGCCTGCGCAACCGCATCGTACGCATGCCGTTGCTCAAAGGCACCGTGTCGATGACCCTGGACGGCAAGCAAGGCTGCGCCAAGCTCATGGGCCGCATCAAGAACCCGGACCTGGGCTCGATGCGCATCCTGCACCTGCCGCATTCGTGGAACCACTGCATGGGCGATCACATCATTGTGTTCACCGTGTGGCCGATCAGCGCCCAGGAAACCATGGTCACCACCAAGTGGATCGTGCACAAGGACGCCGTCGAAGGTGTGGACTACGACGTGGAGCGTATGCGCCAGGTCTGGGACGCCACCAATGACCAGGACCGCCGCCTCGCCGAAGAAAACCAGCGCGGGATCAACTCCACCGCGTACCAGCCAGGGCCGTACTCCAAGACCTATGAGTTTGGTGTGGTGAACTTTGTCGATTGGTACAGCGAGCGTTTGTTGAACAATCTGGGCGCGGCGCCAGCGCCTTACCTTAAGGGTGTAGCGGCGCACGAATAGCTGACACACCAAAGATCAAACTGTGGGAGCTGGCTTGCCTGCTCCCACATGTATTGATCACTGTTCAAATAATGATCACCCCCCTTACAGCCCTTTGCCGATCTACCCTCCAGCCTTCGCCCAACAACTTATCCACAAAGCCACCCACAGCAATTGTGGGCAAGTGTGCCCGGCCCTCTAAATTAACTGAAGAAAATCCGTGACTTATTCAAGTCGTGCGGTTTTAGCCACACCTGATCACTTATTGATCAACCCCTTGAAAGCCTCTTAATACGTGGCCTGCAGCAGTACGCGAACACCTTATCCACAGAAGCACCAACAGACTTTGGGGGCAACTTCGCCGGCGTTGTGGAAAACCGCGTCACCCCTTCACAAATCGGGGCATCCAGGGGTTTCAGCGAGCCAATAAGCCAAATTGATCATATTTTGACCACACCACTGAAAGCCTTTATTTATAAGGCTCACAGCCAGTAGCGAACATCTTATCCACAGAAGCGCCAACAGACTTTGGGGGCAAGTTTGTGCAGGGTTTCAAACTTATCCAGGAAAAAACCCAAGCAAAACCGTCAGTTAGCCTGGTTGTTTTTCGTACAGAGGGCTGCAGGGCTTGATTAGCCGGGGGTGTGGACAACCGCGAACAGGTTATCCACAGGCGGATCAACAGGGATTGTGGGTAATCCGGACGATGCACTGCAAAAACAGTGTGAGGGCGAGTTTTTCTGTGGGAGCTGGCTTGCCTGCGATACAGGCACCTCGGTCCATCAGCCAGACCGAGGTGATGCTATCGCAGGCAAGCCAGCTCCCACACAAGCCAGCTCCCACAGGTAATCAGCGCACCACGCCTTCTTCAATGAGTAGCTTCAGAATCGCTTCCGCGCCCGCCTCGGGGCTAAGACCTTTGAGCACTTGCCCACCGCCGCCGCTGGCCTTGGCGGTCGCCGCCTTCATCCGGTCCGCGCCGCTCTTGGCCTTAATCACCTTGAGGCGCTTGGGCCGGGGCTTGGCCGGTTGCAACACTGCGTCTGCGAGTAACTCGTCCGTCTCGATTTCGACCTCATGGGCCGCCAGTTCACCGCGTTGCGCCGGGCCATAGGCGCTTTGCCGTGGTTTGGGCGCGGCGTTATCCACAGTCGCCAGAAACGGCAGGCGCACCTTCAGGCGCCGCCGCTGCCCGCGCGGCAAGGCTTGCAGCACATGGGCAATGCCGCCATCGATAGATTCCACTTGCGCCAGCCCGACTATCAATGGCCAACCCAATTGCTCGGCCAAAAGAAACGGCAACATGCCTGAGCCTTCGCCGGTTTCCGCCTGGCTGCCGGTGAGCACTACGTGGGCGCCAGTCTCGCGCAGATAATCACTGAGCACCGGCAAGGCGTCGCTGCCCGCCGGTTGTTCCAGCACATGCAATTGCGGCAGGCCCATGCCCAGGTAGCTGCGCAACGTCGGCTCGTTAACGTCACCGGCATGCAACACTTGCAACTTATCCCCAGCCAGCTGCAGGCCCAGCTCGACGGCGCGTGCATCCTGCTCCGCACGGCGTGGGCGGCCGGAGGTCGGGTGGGCGCCGATTGACACCAGGCTGATTACATTCGTGGTCATGGTCATGTCCCTAGGCTGCGTCGCGCTTGGCGCCGTTGCGGTACACCTGCACCGCCTCGATCAAGGCTTGCAGAATCGCGGCGCTTTCGCCGATCACCGACAAGTCGGCACGCTTGATCATGTCGCAGCCAGGGTCGAGGTTGATTGCCACCACCTTGTCGCAGGCACCGATGCCTTGCAGGTGCTGGATCGCCCCGGAAATACCCACAGCCACATACACCCGTGCCGTCACCCAAGTGCCGCTGGCACCGACCTGACGATCACGCGCCATAAAGCCATCATCCACTGCCACCCGTGACGCGCCTTCGGTGGCGCCCAAGGCGGCGGCGGTCTGGTGGAACAGTGCCCAATCTTTTACGCCATTGCCGCCAGAGAAAATAAACTCCGCCTCGGCCATCGGAATCGCCCCTGGGTCCACCGCCACTGCGCCGAGATCCTCGATGCGCGGCAGGCTGCGCGCCAAGGCTGTGGATAACTCCACGGGCAAGACCTCGTGACGGGTTTCGCTGACCGGCTCGGCGCATTCCACCGCTGCCAGAATCAGGCGTGGCAGTGGCCGGGCCAAATCCTCCTGGCCCGCACCGGCGCGACCGATGCACTCGTCGCCCTTGATCTGCCAGACGCGTGTGGCCGGGCGCTCCTTGAGGCTCGCGGCAAAACGCCGGCCCAATTCACCGCCGCCACTGCGGCTGTCGGGCAGCAACCAATGGCGTGGGTTGAACTGGTTATCCACAGCCCGCAGGCCCTGGACGCGTTGCTCCGGTGAATAACCCTCGAATTCGTGGCCTTCCAGCACCAGCAGGCGATCGACGCCCGCCGTGGCAAAAGCACTCTCTTTATGTTCGCCAAACACCACCGCCAGCACTGCACCGTCGCTGCCGGCCAGTTGCCGGGCCAGGCCGAGCAAATCGCGGTCGTGGCTGCTCAGGCGGCCACCAACCATGTCCGGCACCACGTTGATGTAGAACGCCGGCGCTGGCACCTGGTGCAACGGCAACTGCACTTGCACCGCCGCCGTGCGCTTGGCCGCGCCGCCCTGCTGGGCGCCGCTGCGGTCGATACGTTTGATACCGTTGGGGCCGATAAAACCCAAGCCATGTACATTTTTGCGGATGACGCCGTTCGGCCCCATCCAACTGTGTTGCAGCGGCTGCATGGCGGCGTGCAACGGGTGCAGGCGGTTGCGGGCGATCCATTCGGCCCGTGGGTCGCGGCGTATAATGTCGCTCATCAGTGCACCTCCGCAGGTTGACGCTTGATAGGTGCCTTGCCAGGTGCGGCTTCTTCAAGCAACGCGTCGGCGACCAGTTCAGCGATGTCCTTGATCAGGGGGCGTGGCTCGACCACGCCCTCAAGCATCGCGGTGCATTGTGGACAACCCACGGCCACCAGCTCGGCGCCGGTTTCGCGGATGTCATCCATGCGCATATCCGGGATCCGCTGCTTGCCGGGAATATCGGTGATCGGCGCGCCGCCGCCGCCGCCGCAGCAGCGCGAACGGAAACCCGAGCGTTGCATCTCCTTGACCTCAATGCCCAACGCCCGCAGCACTTGGCGAGGCGCCTCGTATTCGCCGTTGTAACGGCCCAGGTAACAAGGGTCGTGGTAGGTCACGCTGTTGCCCTTGTGCTGGCCCAGGTTCAGCGCGCCTTCACCGATCAGCTCGGCCATGAAAGTGCTGTGGTGCTGCACGACATAATTACCGTTGAAGGCGCCGTATTCGTTTTTCAGCACGTGAAAGCTGTGCGGGTCGCAGGTGACGATACGCTTGAAGCTGTACTTGGCCAGGGTCTGGATGTTGCGTGTGGCGAGCAATTGGAACGTGGCCTCATCACCCAGGCGGCGAGCGACGTCACCGCTGTCGCGCTCCTCCAGGCCCAGTACTGCAAAATCGACCTTGGCCGCTTTCAGCACTTTGACGAAGGCGCGCAAGGTGCGTTGGTTGCGCATGTCGAAAGCGCCGTCGCCGACCCAGAACAGCACGTCGCTGCTGCCTTTTTCGCTGAGCAACGGCAAGTTCAGGTCCGCTGCCCAGTTGAGGCGACCGCCCGGTGCGAAGCCGCCGGGGTTGTCGGTGGCGATCAGGTTTTCCAGGACTTCGGCGCCCTTGTTCGGCGTGGCACCTTTTTCCAGGGTGAGGTGGCGGCGCATGTCGACGATGGCGTCGACGTGCTCGATCATCATCGGGCACTCTTCCACGCAGGCGCGGCAGGTGGTGCACGACCACAGGGTTTCGGCATCAACCAAGCCGTTGACGATCGGCTGGTGCGGGTTGCCGCCGTGCTCGCCAATCGGTTTACCTGGATAAGGGCTGCCGGCGAACTTGGCATCGGTGCCACCGGCCAGGCCGACGACCATGTCCTGAATGAGTTTTTTCGGGTTCAGCGGCTGGCCGGCGGCGAACGCCGGGCACGCCGCTTCGCACTTGCCGCACTGCACGCAGGCGTCGAAGCCGAGCAGTTGGTTCCAGGTGAAATCCTTGGGTTTTTCCACGCCCAATGGCGCGGTTTTATCGCTGAGGTCGAGCGGCTTCAAACCTGTAGAGCGGCCGCCACCAAAACGCTCGGCGCGGCGGTGCCAGGCCAAGTGCAGGGCACCGGCGAAGGCGTGCTTCATCGGCCCGCCCCAGGTCATGCCGAAGAACATTTCGCTTACGCCCCACAGCACGCCCAGGCTCAAGAGCGCGGCGAGCAGCCAGCCGCCGAAGTCGGCGGGCAGAATCCCGGCCACCGGCAAGGTCACCAGGAAGAAGCTGACCGAGAACGCCATCAGGCTTTTCGGCAGGCGCATCCACGGGCCTTTCGACAGGCGTGATGGCGGGTTGCGCCGACGTAAATAGACGAAGGTGGCGCCGACAAACATCAGCACCGAGGCCAGCAGCAAGGCATAGCCGAGGATACGGTTATGCAGGCCAAAACCGTGCACCAAAATGGCCAGCAACGCCGACAGCACAAAGCCCAGGGCGGTGGCGACGTGGGTGTTGGCGATGTATTTGTCGCGGGCGACCACGTGGTGCAGGTCGACCATGTAGCGCTTGGGCATGGCCAGCAGGCCGCCCAGCAAGTCAACCTTGGAAGCACGCCCACGGCGCCACATGTTCACCCGGCGCAGGGCGCCTAGGGCGGCGAGGCCGATGGCTGCAAACAAGAGAATAGGAAGCAAGGTGTTCAACATGGTGAAGCTCCCAAAGACCACACAGGTCTTGCATGGGAACCGGATAAAGGTGGGAGCTGGCTTGCCTGCGATGGCATCGCCTCGGTGTCACTCAAGACCGAGTCGCCTGCATCGCGGGCAAGCCCGGCTCCCACATTGACCGGTTCCCACAGTGGTTCGGTGGTTGCCTAGAAATCCTTGCACAAGCGCAGGGCGTCATAGATAGCGGCGTGGGTATTACGCTGCGCCACACAGTCACCAATGCGGAACAGCAAGTAGCCGTCACCCGCTTCGCTCAAGCACGGCTGCGGCTTGATCGCGAACAAGGCTTCGACGTCAATCTGGCCCTTGTTGCGCGAACCTTCCTTGAGCCCGTAGTAGATAGCTTCGTCCGGGCGCACGCCGTTCTCGACCACCACCTGGTCAACCACGCGTTCTTCCTTGGCGCCGGTGTATTCGTTCTCCAGCACCGCCACCAACTTGTCGCCCTCGCGGTAAACCTTTTCCAGCATCATGTCGCCGGTCATGATCACTTCTTTGGGGTACATGCTGCGGTAGTAAGTCGGGAACGACGTACCGCCAATCGCCACGCCTGGCTTGATGTCGTCGGTGACGATTTCCACCTGGCTGCCTTTGTCGGCCAGGAAGTCGGCCACCGACATGCCGGTGAACTCGCAGATGGTGTCGTACACCAGCACGTTCTTGCCCGGCGCGACTTTGCCGTCGAGCACGTCCCAACTACTCACCACCAGGCCTTCAGCGGCGCCCCAATGTTCGTTCTGCTCGATAAACGGATGCCCGCCGACGGCCAGCACCACGATGTCAGGGCGCAGGTCGAGGATGGTCTCGGCATCCGCCGCCACACCCAGGCGCAGGTCGACTTTCAAGCGCGCCAATTCCAGCTGGAACCAGCGGGTGATACCAGCAATCTGGTCACGCTGCGGGGCTTTGGAGGCGGTGGTGATTTGCCCGCCGATAAACTCTTTCTTCTCCAACAGGGTTACGTCGTGGCCACGTTCGGCCGCGACCCGCGCCGCTTCCATCCCGGCCGGACCGGCACCGACCACCACGACTTTGCGTTTGGCCCCGGTGGATTTCTCGATGATGTGCGGCACACCCATGTATTCACGGGAGGTCGCGGCGTTCTGGATGCACAGCACATCCAGGCCCTGGTATTGGCGGTCGATGCAGTAGTTGGCGCCGACGCATTGTTTGATCTGGTCGATCTGGCCCATCTTGATCTTGGCGATCAGGTGCGGGTCGGCGATGTGCGCACGGGTCATGCCGACCATGTCCACATAGCCGCCTTCCAGAATGCGCGTGGCCTGGTTCGGGTCCTTGATGTTCTGCGCGTGCAGCACTGGAACCTTGACCACTTCCTTGATACCGGCTGCCAGGTGCAGGAACGGCTCCGGCGGGTAGCTCATGTTGGGGATCACGTTGGCCAGGGTGTTGTGGGTGTCACAACCCGAGCCCACCACGCCGATAAAATCGAGCATGCCGGTGTCGTCGTAATACTTGGCGATTTGCTTCATGTCCTCGTGGGACAAGCCGTCCGGGTGGAACTCGTCGCCACACAGGCGCATGCCCACGCAGAAGTCGTCACCGACCTCGGCGCGCACGGCCTTGAGTACTTCCAGGCCGAACTTCATGCGACCCTCGAAGGTGCCGCCCCATTCGTCGGTACGCTTGTTGACCCGCGGGCTCCAGAACTGGTCGATCATGTGCTGGTGCACCGCGGACAGTTCCACACCGTCCAGGCCACCGGCCTTGGCGCGCTTGGCGGCGCTGGCGTAGTTGCCGATCACGCGCCAGATTTCTTCCGGCTCGATGGTCTTGCAGGTAGCACGGTGCACCGGCTCGCGCACGCCGGACGGCGACATCAGGGTTGGCCAGTTAAAGCCGTCCCAGCGCGAGCGACGGCCCATGTGGGTAATCTGGATCATGATCTTGGCGCCATGCTTGTGCATGGCGTCGGCCAGGTTCTGGAAGTGCGGGATGATGCGGTCGGTGGACAGGTTCACCGAACTCCACCATTCCTGCGGGCTGTCGATGGCCACCACCGAGGAGCCGCCACAGATCGCCAGGCCGATACCGCCCTTGGCTTTCTCTTCGTAGTACTTCACATAGCGGTCGGTGGTCATGCCGCCGTCGGTGGCATACACCTCGGCGTGGGCGGTACTGAGCACGCGGTTGCGGATGGTCAGTTTGCCGATCTGGATCGGCGCAAACATTGCTTCGAAAGCCATGGCACGGTTCCTCGACTTACAACGGCTTGACGGTGAACAGGCCGTCGTCATGGCCCTCTTCGGAGCCTCCGTAAACTTGCTCGGCTACGGTGCGAATCTTGCTGCCACGCGCCTGCAGAATCTGGTCCATGGCACCGGCAAACCAACCGGTGAACATGTAGTCCACTTTGCGCCCGACCTTGCCGTACACGTAGACAAACGCCGAGTGTTCCAACTTGACGCTGGCGGTGCCTTTATCGAGGTCGATGTCCTGGATCTTGAACAGGCCCCAGCCGCGTTGCGACAGGCGCTTCATGTAGTGCTCGAACACCGCAACGCCTTCCAGGCCGTGGCACTCAGCTTCTTTTTCACACCAGTGCCAGGCAGATTTGTAGCCGGCCTTGTAGAGGATTTCGGCGTAGGCGTCGGCGCCCAGCACTTCTTCGATGCCCATGTGGTTGTTGACGAAGAAATGCCGTGGCACATATAGCATCGGCAGGGCGTCGGAGGTCCAGACACCGGTTTCGCTGTCGACTTCGATAGGCAATTGCGGGGCGATTTTGGCCATGGAAACTTAACTCCAGAAAATTCTCAGGTATGCCCCGACGCGAACGGTCGGGGAGAAATGCGGTGGCTTATTCGCCCCAGACGTCTTTCAAGACATTGACCCAGTTCTCGCCCATGATCTTGCGCACCACGCGCTCGCTGTGGCCGCGTTTGAGCAAGGTCTCGGTGAGGTTGGGGAACTCGCCCACGGTGCGGATGCCCAGCGGGTTGATGATCTTGCCGAAGCTGGTCAGGCGGCGGGCGTAGCCTTTGTCATGAGTCAGCATTTCAAAGAAATCTTGGCCATGGCCCTGGGTGAAGTCGGTGCCAATGCCAATGGCGTCTTCACCGACGATGTTCATGGTGTATTCGATGGCTTCGGCGTAGTCGTCGATGGTCGAATCGATGCCCTTGGCCAGGAACGGCGCGAACATGGTCACGCCGACAAAACCGCCATGGTCGGCGATGAACTTGAGCTCTTCATCGGACTTGTTGCGCGGGTGCTCTTTAAGGCCCGACGGCAGGCAGTGGGAGTAGCACACTGGCTTTTTCGATTCGAGGATGACTTCTTCGCTGGTTTTGGAACCGACGTGGGACAGGTCGCACATGATGCCGACACGGTTCATCTCACCGACGATCTCACGACCAAAGCCCGACAGCCCGCCGTCACGCTCGTAGCAACCGGTGCCGACCAGGTTCTGGGTGTTGTAGCACATCTGCACCACACCCACGCCGAGCTGCTTGAAGATCTCGACGTAGCCGAGTTGGTCCTCAAACGCATGGGCGTTCTGGAAGCCGAAGATGATGCCGGTCTTGCCCTGCTCTTTTGCACGGCGAATGTCGGCGGTAGTTTTCACCGGGATCACCAGGTCGCTGTTTTCACGGATCAGGGTCTGGCTGGCAACGATGTTGTTGATCGTGGCCTGGAAGCCTTCCCACACCGACACCGTGCAATTAGCGGCGGTGAGGCCACCTTTGCGCATGTCTTCGAACAGGTCGCGGTTCCACTTGGCAATAATCAGACCGTCGATAACGATGCTGTCGGCGTGCAACTCGGCTGGGCTCATCAGGCGTCCCCTTATTGGCGATTCATGCGCCGAATCGTCTGCCGGCGCTTTGGGGCCAGCATATGCTCAGGGGCCGACGGAGCCGGGTGCAAAAACGACAGGGGAATTGCCGAAAGCGTCAATCAGCGACAAAGGCCTACATGACATAGCTGACAGGTGGCTGTTCTTTGTCCCACGCTTGAGCCAGAATTTGCTCATCACCTGATATGAGACGGCGCAATGAAATCGATTTTCCTGGCTTTGGCACTCATCGCAACCGGCGTACACGCCGCTGAAGACACCGACAGCACGCCCTGCGATGGCATCGAAAACGACAAACAAACCCTGGAATGCGCCACCTATAACAAAACCACCGCCGAGCAATTGCTCAAGGATAACTACCAGGGCTTGCTGGAACGCATGGGTTCGACCTATGGCAGCAACAAATCGCAACTGGCCGACATTACCGCTCGTCTGAAGGATGCCCAGCAGAAATGGGAAAAGCTGCGCGATGCCGATTGCGCGGTGGACACCTTCCCGGCGGTGAATGGCAGCAAGGACTACGCGATTCAACAGAATGACTGCCTGGCGCGAATGAGTGATGAGCGGTCGGAGTTTTTGGAGTCGATCGGGCAGGAATAAGCGACAATCCCGTCACTTTTTCTCTGAAACCAGGCTATCCATGACTATCTGCGGCATCGAAATCAAAGGCAGCGAAGCCATCATCGCCGTCGCCTCCCTGGACAACCAGGCGCTGACCCACGTGGCGCTGGCCATCAAGAAAATCGCCCTCGATGACGACGATGAGGCAGCCAACGTCAAAGCCTTCGCCGCCCAGGTGAAGGCCTTTGTGCAAGAAAACGCCATCACCCGCATCGCGATCAAGAAGCGCAGCAAGAAAGGCGAATTCGCCGGTGGCCCGACCACGTTCAAGATTGAAGGGGTGTTTCAGTTGCTCGACGGTGTTGAGGTGGCATTGCTGTCGCCGCAGACCATCAATGCGCAGAACAAAAAGCACGATTTTGCCCTGCCGGCCTCGCTGAACAAGTATCAGCATGAGGCCTTCAAGGCGGCGTGTTCGGCGCTGGTAAAAAAGTAAGCCACACCACCAATCCCCTGTGGGAGCTGGCTTGCCTGCGATGGCGGTTTGTCAGATAACGCTGTACTGCCTGATCTACCGCTATCGCAGGCAAGCCAGCTCCCACATTTGATTTATGGTGTCTTTGAATTCGCTGTACGGCTTCTGTGCAGCAGCCAATCGCCAAAGGATTTGTCTTCCAGGGCATACCCGCCGCGACTCGACTTCCACACTAGCTCTTTGTCACGCAAGGCATCGATACAGGCCTGAATGGTCTGGGTGCCCGGCACCACGTCGCTGCCCATGTCCTCCAGTGCCTTGCTGACCGCCGTGAGTGTACTGTCGGTAAACGGCGCAAAAGGCTCGTTGTTCTGCGAACGCACCACCATCACCTCCAACACAGCACGCTGGGGAATGGTGAGGTTGTTCCACGCGCTTTCAAATTCGGTCCACACGCCGGCACGCAACAGTTCGGCGCGGCTGTGCAGCAGTTGGCCCAGGTTGCTCGCCTCGCCCAACTCCAGCGCCACTTCGCCGATGATGGTACGCAGCATCTCCGGGCGCCGGCCGACCAGTTCAAAGGCTTCGTCGATGTCCGCCGCGTTGAACTGATTGGTTTTGGCCAAATGCGCGTTGAGGTGCAGGGTGTAGGCCTGGGTAAACTCTTTGCCGAGCAAAGGGAACGGGGTAATGCTGGAGCCGAAGAATGGCTGGCTTTTACCGAGGACCAAATGCGCAAGCTTGTCGCGATTGGAGCCGGTGAACACCAGGCGCAAGCCACTGCCCTCCTCGTCACGGCCCTGGTTGAGCTGATCTCGGGCAGCTTTCAACGCGAACATCGCGTTGATACCAGGCTCGGTGGTCAGTGCGTGCTGCGCTTCATCAATCACCAGCACGACGGGCTTTTCGGCTGCGCTGTGGAGCAACTCCAAGGCTTGGGTCAGCGTCGCGCCAACCGGCAATTGTGGCTTGCTGAAGTCCCAGGAAAGGGTACGCAGGAAGCTTAGTTTCTCGATTCCAATGTTCTTGGCCAGCTTGCGAATGCCCTTTTCATAGGGCACCAGAGCCGCAGCAATCGCGCTGGCAATCAACTCCGCGGGGTCTTTTTCTTTGTCAGCCCAGAGATCGACATACACCGTCAGCCAACCCCGCAACTGGCACTCCGGGATCAAGTCTTCGCGCAAAAAGGTGCTTTTGCCGGTGCGTCGAGGTGCTGCGAGGAACAGGCCTGAAGTGAAATCCTGAATCCCGGCGCCCACCAAGCCATCAGCAATGCTGCGAGCCAGCGTCGGGCGGCGAAACACAAAGCCGCTGTGCTTGGACATGGTTTTATACTCAATTATTGGAAGCACTATAAATTATAGTCGCGAGTATAATTGACTATAATTGCCGGTCAAACCACCTCCCGTCGCCGATCCTCTCTCGGGCACTTGGCAAACCGCGCCCTGTAGCTGCGGGTGAAGTACGACGGCGACTCAAACCCGCACGCAATGCTCACTTCCAGCACGCTCATGTCGCTCTGGCGCAACAACTGCCGGGCTTTTTCCAGGCGCAGGCCGAGGTAGAAGTTACTTGGCGTGTCGTTCAGGTGCAGGCGGAATAGCCGTTCCAGCTGACGCCGGGTGACTTTAATTGCATCGGCCAACGCCAAGGTGCTCAGCGGCGGCTCGGTGTGTTGCTCCATTTCACCGATCACCTGCACCAACTTCTTGTTGTTGATGCCATAGCGCGTGGCGATCTGCATGCGCTGGTGGTCCTTGCGCGGGCGGATGCGCCCGAGTACGAATTGCTCGGACACCTGGATGGCCAGGTCCGGGCCGTGGGCCTGGGCGATCAGGTCGAGCATCAGGTCGATGGAGGCGGTGCCACCGGCGCAGGTGATGCGCCGGCGGTCAATCTCGAACAGTTCCTGGGTCACGGTGAGCTGTGGATAAGATTCCTTGAACGCGTCGATGGCTTCCCAGTGCAAGGTCAAGCGGTGGCCGTCGAGCAAGCCTGCTTCGGCGAGCACGCAGGCGCCGGTGTCGATGGCGCCGAGGGTGACGCCGTCGAGGTCGAGGCGGCGCAGCCAGTGTTCAAGTGCGGGCGTGGTGAACTTCAAGGGTTCGAAGCCTGCGACCACCATCAGCGTCGCGCCTTTTTTCAGCGGCTCCAATGCGGCGTCGGCGTTCACCGACATGCCATTGCTCGCCAACACCGCGCCGCCATCGGCACTCAACACGTGCCAACGGTACAACTCGCCGCGAAAGCGGTTGGCCACGCGCAGCGGTTCCAGCGCGGAGATAAAGCCGATGGCCGAGAAACCCGGCATCAGCAGAAAGTAGAAATCCTGGGACATGGTGGCGCTCTCGTAGGACGGGCAGCGTGCTCACTGTGATACGCCAGTTCAACGGGCCATTCAAGAGCACAGGTCGCTGCAGTGCAAGAGCTGGTCGCCGCCGTGCGCTTTGCCTCCCCTCAAGCTGCGTAACTTGATCCCACGGCGCACAAAGACGCCGGCACCCACAATAACGACCTGCCGAGGGATCCACCATGAACCGACTGATCAGCCGCTGCGTGCTTGCACTCAGCGCCAGCGCCATCTTAAGCACCAGCGTATTCGCGGCCGACGCAGAGTCTTGCCGGAACGTGCGCATGGGCGTGGTGAACTGGACCGACGTAATCGCCACCAGCGCCATGACCCAAGTGTTGCTCGACGGCCTCGGCTACAAGACCAAACAAACCAGCGCTTCCCAGCAAATCATCTTCGCCGGTATCCGCGACCAGCGCCTGGATATGTTCCTGGGCTACTGGAACCCGCTGATGACCCAGACCATCACGCCGTTTGTGGACGCCAAGCAAGTCAAAGTCCTCGACAAACCCAGCCTGGAAGATGCGCGCGCCACCCTCGCGGTGCCGACTTATCTGGCGGATAAAGGCCTGAAAACCTTCGCCGATATCGCCAAGTTTGAAAAAGAACTGGGCGGCAAGATCTACGGCATCGAGCCAGGCTCGGGCGCCAATACCCAGATCAAGGCGATGATCGCCAAGAACCAGTTCGGCCTCGGCAAGTTCCAGTTGGTGGAGTCCAGCGAAGCGGGGATGCTCGCCGCCGTCGACCGCGCCGTGCGCCGCAAGGAGGCCGTGGTGTTCTTCGGCTGGGCGCCGCACCCGATGAACGTCAACGTCGCCATGACTTACCTCACCGGCAGCGACGACGCCCTTGGCCCGAACGAAGGCATGGCCACGGTGTGGAGCGTCACTTCGCCGACCTACGCCGAGCAGTGCCCCAACGTGCACAAACTGCTGACCAACCTGACGTTCACCGCCGCCGACGAGAGCCGAATGATGCAGCCGTTGCTGGATCACAAAGATGCCCTCGAGTCGGCCAAGCAGTGGCTCAAGGACCACCCGCAAGACCAGCAGCGCTGGCTCGAAGGCGTGACCACCTTCGACGGCAAACCGGCTGCGGCCAACCTGCAACTGACCAGCAAATAACCTGATTCGCATCACCGTATCGCAGCCGCTGTTGGCTGCGAACGGCATCACTACGCCCGCCTGTAAGGAACCGCCTCATGAACCACGACGTCATCATCACCTGCGCACTCACCGGTGCTGGCGACACGACCAGCCGCAGCCCGCACGTGCCGGTCACTCCCAAACAAATCGCCGCAGCCGCGGTGGAAGCCGCCAAGGCCGGCGCCACCGTGGTGCACTGCCATGTGCGCGACCCGCAAACCGGCAAGTTCAGCCGCGACGTGGCGCTGTATCGCGAAGTGATGGAGCGCATCCGCGAGGCCGACATCGACATCATCGTCAACCTCACCGCCGGTATGGGCGGCGACCTGGAAATCGGCGGCGGCGAGAACCCGATGGAGTTCGGCCCCAACACCGACCTGGTCGGCCCGCTGACGCGCCTGGCCCATGTTGAGGAGTTGCTGCCGGAGATCTGCACCCTGGACTGCGGCACGCTCAACTTCGGCGATGGCGACACCATTTACGTCTCTACCCCGGCGCAACTGCGGGCGGGCGCCAAGCGTATTCAAGAGCTGGGCGTTAAGGCCGAGTTGGAAATTTTCGACACCGGCCACCTGTGGTTTGCCAAGCAGATGATCAAGGAAGGTTTGCTCGACAACCCGCTGTTCCAGCTGTGCCTGGGCATCCCATGGGGCGCACCGGCCGACACCACCACCATGAAAGCCATGGTCGACAACCTGCCTGCCGACGCCGTGTGGGCCGGCTTCGGTATCGGCCGCATGCAAATGCCCATGGCGGCGCAAGCGGTGCTGCTGGGCGGCAACGTGCGGGTCGGCCTGGAAGACAACCTGTGGCTGGACAAAGGCGTGCTCGCCACCAATGGCCAGCTTGTGGAACGCGCGAGTGAAATCCTCAGCCGCCTGGGCGCGCGGGTTATGACCCCGGCGGAGGGCCGAATCAAGATGGGCCTGACCAAGCGCGGCTAACTCAGACACCACAAAACCCTGTGGGAGCCGGGCTTGCCCGCGATAGCGGTACACCTGCACCGAATGCACCAACTGATACACCGATATCGCAGCGGTGCGACGATTCGACAAGCCAGCTCCCACCTTGATCACCGAATTACTCAGGGATTGTCGACATGAGCTTTATCACTGAAATCAAAACCTTCGCCGCCCTCGGCAGCGGTGTTATCGGCAGCGGCTGGGTGTCCCGCGCCCTGGCCCACGGCCTGGATGTGGTCGCCTGGGACCCGGCGCCTGGCGCCGAAGCGGCCCTGCGCAAGCGCGTTGCCAACGCCTGGGGCGCCTTGGAGAAACAAGGCCTGGCGCCGGGCGCCTCTCAGGATCGCCTGCGCTTTGTAACCACCATTGAGGAATGCGTAAAAGACGCCGACTTCATCCAGGAAAGCGCCCCGGAACGCCTGGAGCTGAAACTCGAACTGCACAGCAAGATCAGCGCAGCGGCCAAGCCGAATGCGCTGATTGGCTCGAGCACTTCAGGTCTGTTGCCGAGCGAGTTCTACGAAGGTTCCACCCACCCGGAACGCTGTGTGGTCGGCCACCCCTTCAACCCGGTTTACCTGTTGCCGCTGGTGGAAGTGGTGGGCGGAAAGAACACCGCGCCGCAGGCAATTCAGGCGGCGATCAAGGTGTATGAATCCCTCGGCATGCGCCCGCTGCATGTGCGTAAGGAAGTGCCGGGGTTTATCGCTGACCGCTTGCTCGAAGCGCTGTGGCGTGAGGCGTTGCACCTGGTGAATGACGGCGTGGCGACCACCGGTGAAATCGACGATGCGATCCGATTTGGCGCCGGTTTGCGCTGGTCGTTCATGGGCACATTCCTGACTTACACCCTCGCGGGCGGTGATGCCGGAATGCGCCACTTCATGGCCCAGTTCGGCCCGGCGTTGCAGTTGCCGTGGACGTATTTGCCGGCGCCGGAGCTGACCGACAAGTTGATTGACGATGTGGTCGACGGCACCAGCGATCAGTTGGGTAAACACAGCATTTCGGCGCTGGAGCGCTATCGTGATGATTGCTTGCTGGCGGTATTGGAAGCGGTGAAAACCACCAAAGCCAAACACGGCATGAGCTTCGCTGAATAACCGCTGTTGATCTGTGTGGGAGCTGGCTTGCCTGCGATAGCGATGCAAAATTCACCATCGCCATCGCAGGCAAGCCAGCTCCCACATTTTGACTGCATACATTCTGGAATATATGTGATGCCTGCACTGACCACCTACACCACCCACATCCAGCCCGACTGGGTGGATTACAACGGCCACCTGCGTGATGCGTTTTACCTGCTGATCTTCAGCTACGCCACCGACGCGCTGATGGACACCCTCGGGCTGGACAGCGAAAACCGCGAAGCCAGCGGCCACTCGCTGTTCACCCTGGAACTGCACCTGAACTACCTGCACGAAGTAAAACTCGGCGCCGAGGTCGAAGTGCACACCCAACTGATCGCCCACGACGCCAAGCGCCTGCACCTCTATCACAGCCTGCACCTTGTGGGCGACGCGAAGGAGTTGGCCGGCAACGAGCAGATGCTGCTGCACGTCGATCTGGCGGGGCCGCATTCAGCGCCGTTTACCGAGGCCACGCTGGAGAAACTGGCAACCATCAGTGCCGAACAGGCCGATCTGCCGCGCCCTGCCTTGCTGGGCCGAGTGATCGGATTACCACCCAAAAAACAATAAGGAATCACCATGCAAACCGCCGCCGCTGTTGCCGATTTCCGTACTTACCCGAAGATCTGCGACCTTGCCGAGGCGCAGGTACTGGACAACCAGATTCGCGTGCAGTGGGCCGATGGGCGGGTCAGCCCGTTCCATCATCAGTGGCTGCGGGACAACTGCCCCTGTGCCCAATGCGTGTACAGCGTGACCCGCGAGCAGGTGCTGGAAATTGTCGATGTGGACGAGCATCTGCGCGCAGTCAGCGCGCGCATCGATCAAGGTTTTCTGTGCGTGGAATGGTACGGCGGCCATCGCAGCCAGTACGATCCAGGCTGGTTGCGCGCCCATGCCTATGACGATCAATCACGCGCCGAACGCCGCGCTGCCAAACCCCAGTCGCAACTGTGGGGCAGCACCTTCGAACTGCCCATATTTGAATACTCAGCGGTGATGGAAGACCCCAACGCCCTGTTGCAATGGCTGCTGGCCTTGCGTGACGGCGGCCTTACGCAAATCCGTGGCGTGCCCACCGAACCAGGCTCGCTGGCACTGATCGCCAAGCGTATTTCGTTTATCCGCGAGAGCAACTTCGGCGTGCTGTTCAACGTGCAGTCCAAGGCCGATGCCGACAGCAATGCTTACACCGCTTTCAACCTGCCGCTGCACAGTGATTTGCCGACACGGGAGCTGCAACCGGGGCTGCAATTTTTGCATTGCCTGGTGAACGACGCTGACGGTGGCGAGAGCATTTTTGTCGATGGGTTTGCCATCGCCCAGGCGCTGCGCACGGAAGACCCCGAGGCGTTTCGCGCCCTGTGTGAAATCCCGGTGGAGTTTCGCAATAAAGACCGGCACAGCGACTACCGCCGCCTGGCCCCGATCATTGCGCTGGATGCCTTGGGCGATGTGGCGGAGATCCGCATGGCCAACTTTTTGCGCGGGCCGTTTGAGGCACCGGTGGAGCAGATGCCGTTGTTGTATCGGGCGTATCGGCGCTTTATTGCGATGACGCGGGAAGACCGTTTTCGACTGGTCAAACGCCTGAATCCGGGTGAGTTGTGGTGCTTTGATAACCGCCGCACCTTGCATGCGCGCAATGCGTTTGACCCGGCTTCGGGAGCGCGGCATTTTCAGGGTTGTTACATTGATCGGGATGAGTTGTTGTCCCGGATATTGGTGTTGCAGAGGTAGACCGGGGTGCGGCCATCGCAGGCAAGCCAGCTCCCACAAACCCCGGCAAAAAAAGCCCCGGGCCAGCCGTGACTGGATCGGGGCAGAGTGCTTGGTGTGAGCGTGACATCTCGAGGGTGACCAAACCTTCAAGGTGCGTGCCTGGCCTCCAGTGTGCCTATTGTTGCTATCGGTAAATGACCCGAAAACGACCTGTTCATAGCCATCTGAGCCATTCGCCGATTCTGCCCTTGCCGACCGGCCGAGGGCCTACCAGAATCCCATTCAATCCCGTTCCCTACACCAGGATAAACGTCATGATGCACGCGGACTTGATTGACCAGGATGACCTGCTGAGCCAGCTGCGCTCGCTGGGTTTTGAGGTATCCAGCGGCGCCAGCGCCGAGCAGGCTTGCGAGTGTGCGGTGCGCGGTTTGAGTGCCGCACGGGCCAAGGCACTCAAGGGCATGGTGGAGCAGATGTACACCGGCAGCGCGACGATTTTGCCGGCGGTGCGCCAGGCGATCGACAAGCAGTTGTTGCCGGCTTTGGTGCAGTTCAAGCAGAGCTCGGGCGCCTGATAGACCGCTATCGCAGGCAAGCCACCTCCCACATTTGACTGGGTTCACAATTCAAATGTGGGAGCTGGCTTGTCGGGTCGCCGCATCGCTGCGATAAAGCCACCTCGGTCTAAAGCCTTACACTGGCAAACGTCGACTCATTACGCGCCTGGCTCAACGCCGACATCGGCCCCGACAACGGTGACAGCACCAACGCCTGCGGAATCGGCATCATCGCCACTTGCTGGGTGGTGTTGGAACCTACGCGCTCGTCCCGTGGCGGAATGCCGAAGTATTCGCGGTAGCACTTGGAGAAGTGCGGCGTGGACACAAACCCGCACACCGAGGCCACTTCGATGATCGACATCGGCGTTTGCTTGAGCAACTGCCGTGCACGGATCAGGCGCAATTTGAGGTAGTAGCGCGATGGCGAGCAGTGCAGGTATTTCTGGAACAACCGCTCCAGTTGGCGGCGCGACACGGCGACGTACACCGCCAGTTCGTCCAGGTCGATCGGCTCTTCAAGGTTGGCTTCCATCAGCGCGACGATTTCCTGCAGTTTCGGCTGGTTGGTGCCGAGCATGTGCTTGAGCGGCACGCGCTGGTGATCCTGTTCATTGCGGATGCGCTCGTACACAAACATCTCGGAGATGGCGGCCGACAATTCACGGCCGTGGTCGCGGCTGATCAGGTGCAGCATCATGTCCAGCGGCGCGGTGCCGCCCGAGCTGGTAAAGCGGTTACGGTCGAGGGTGAACAGGCGCGTGCTCATGGCCACGCGCGGGAAGGCTTCCTGCATCGACGCCAGGCATTCCCAGTGCACGCTGCAATCGAAACCGTCGAGCAAACCGGCGCAGGCCAGGGCCCAACTGCCTGTGCACACGGCGCCGAGGCGACGCGACTGGCGCGCCTGGCTTTGCAGCCACGACACGTGCTCACGGGTAACGGTACGCTGGATTCCCACGCCACCGCACACAATCACAGTGTCCAGGGCCGGGGCTTTGTGCATGGAGGCATCGGGGGTGATTTGCAGACCGTCGCTGGCCCACACTTGGTTGCCGTCGACACTCAGGGTTGTCCAGCGATACAGCTCGCGGCCGGACAGCTGGTTGGCCATGCGCAGCGGTTCCACTGCCGAAGCCAGGGAAATCAGCGTGAAATTGTCCAGCAGCAAAAAGCCGATGGATTGAGGCGCACGGTTCTGGGGTTGGGCCCCGGAGTTGAACGACGTCATCGCGGTATCTCCTCACACAAAGCGGGTGATGGCCTCAGGCGAGGCTCTTGTTATTGCGTTCGTCTCCAGCAAGGAGCGAGGCTTTGAATGGGTAGAGCAAATGCCATGCCTAAAATTGAATGGCCATCCAATAACTCCTAAAAACGACCTGATGACGCGTCTATATAAGCCCGCGCGGGGAGCGCGGAATATGGCCAGAAATGGACGTCAGACCGGCCCTGCTCTGGGGTGTGAGCAGATCGGTAGCACTTGTGGGAAGGCGCTTTGCGGGCGTGGGAAAAGTCTGTCACCGCACGCACGGGTGACGAGTGGTGAGGCACGGAATCGTTCGCAAGCTACTTATCTATTTGCGACGCGCTAAAAGGTGGCGCTTTTGGGTTCCGGTGTTCACTTTATGAGCAGTGGTGCTGCAACTACCGCCATCGCAGGCAAGCCAGCTCCCACAGGGGAATGCATTCCAAATGTGGGAGCTGGCTTGCCTGCGATGGCGGCATTAGTGAATCAACACTCTACTGCGCTGACGGCCAAACCACCCCGCGAAGTCTCTTTGTACTTGTCATGCATATCCGCGCCGGTATCGCGCATGGTGCGGATCACCCGGTCAAGGGAAATGAAGTGCTGACCATCACCGCGCAGCGCCATCTGCGCGGCGTTGATCGCCTTCACCGCCGCAATCGCGTTGCGCTCGATGCACGGCACTTGCACCAGCCCGCCGACCGGGTCGCAGGTCAGGCCGAGGTTATGTTCCAGGCCAATTTCGGCGGCGTTGCACAGTTGCTCCGGCGTGGCGCCGAGGATCTCGGCAAGTCCCGCAGCGGCCATGGCACAGGCTGAACCGACTTCACCCTGGCAGCCGACTTCGGCGCCGGAAATCGAGGCGTTTTTCTTGCACAGAATCCCGACGGCCGCAGCGCTCAGCAAATAGTCGACCACGTTGGCTTCGGTGACTTCTTCGCTGAACTTCATAAAGTAGTGCAGCACCGCAGGAATAATCCCCGCCGCGCCATTGGTGGGGGCGGTGACCATGCGCCCACCGGCGGCGTTTTCTTCATTGACCGCCAGGGCGAAGAGGTTGACCCACTCCATGGCGCTCAAGGTCGAGCCAATCACGTTCGGTTTGCCCAGCTCCTGCAAACTGCGGTGCAACTTGGCGGCGCGGCGACGCACATTCAGGCCACCGGGCAGGATGCCTTCGTGCTTGAGGCCCTGCTCCACGCAGTCTTGCATGGCGCGCCAGAGCTTCATCAGGCCACTGCGGATTTCGTCTTCGCTGCGCCAGGTTTTTTCGTTGGCCAACATTAGTTCGGCGACGCGCAGGTTGTGGGTCTTGCACAACTGCAACAGCTCCACAGCACTGGAAAAATCATACGGCAGTTCGGTACGGTCCATATCGGCCACGCCGCTCTGCGCCTGGGCCTCGTCCACCACAAAACCACCACCGACTGAATAGTAGGTGCCGCGGTGCAGCTCGCCGTCATCATCGAACACCACCAGGGTCATGGCGTTGGGGTGGAACGGCAGGTTTTCGTCGAGCAGGCGCATGTCGCGTGCCCAGACGAAGGGCACCGGCAGGCGGCCGTCGAGCAAGAGCGTGTCGGTCTCGCGCAGGGTGTGAATACGCAGGCCGATTTGCGCCGGGTCG
The DNA here is from genome assembly GCF_044218855.1 of Pseudomonas sp. B19125. Lineage (NCBI taxonomy): Bacteria > Pseudomonadati > Pseudomonadota > Gammaproteobacteria > Pseudomonadales > Pseudomonadaceae > Pseudomonas > Pseudomonas sp. B19125. The sequence continues at coordinate 942,137 of NZ_CP162589.1, read as the reverse complement.
ATTGCGTCCGGCCACTCGCCCATCAGGCCCATGATGGTCGCCGTGTCGCTGCCATGGCCGATGCCGGTGGCCGACAACGAGCCATATAGCTGAACTTCAACGCGACGTACTTGTTCCAACACTCCACGTTCACGCAAGTGCTGAACGAACAACGCTGCGGCGCGCATGGGGCCGACGGTGTGAGAACTAGAAGGCCCGATGCCGATCTTGAACAGGTCGAAAACACTGATAGCCATTGCGGTAGAACTCCTCGATAAGCACGGCCAGGCTTGAACGAGGTGCTACGCTCAGATCGCCCAGATGGCGGCATCATCAAGCTTTTGCTTGCCTTCACGGCGTCTCACACCGACGTAACCATGCTCAACAACGCCGCTCTCGTGCGATCGGGCATTTTGGCCGTTTTTAGCGGTTCAGATCGGTAAAAACTGCGGTTTTGCCATTGGAAAAATCTGTAAGCGACGTCACCGACACTGGATACGACCATCCCTGTACTGGATACGACGCCCCCTGTAGGCGTCAGATTTTCACTGGTACATGATCAGTCTCGACTCGTTTGCAAGGCACCGTGCCGTCGCCTCGATGCACGCCCCAACCGCAACACTTATAAAGCGCGGCGAATGCCGCCAGAAAAGACACAGGAGTCTACCCCGATGAAAGGTTCACCCTCGTTGTTGTTGGCCGCCATGCTGAGTCTGCCAGTCCTGGCACACGCTGCAGAACCGGAACAGTGCAAGACCGTTAACTTCTCCGATGTCGGCTGGACCGACATCACTGTCACCACCGCGACCACCAGCGAAGTCCTCAAGGGCCTTGGCTATAAACCGCGCACCACGATGATTTCGGTACCGGTGACCTACAAGTCCCTGGCCGACGGCAAGAACATGGACATCTTCCTCGGCAACTGGATGCCGACCATGGAAAACGACATCAAGCAATACCGTGATGCCGGCACCGTGGAAACCGTGCGCGCCAACCTGGAAAACGCCAAGTACACCCTGGCGGTCCCGGAGGCGCTGTACAACAAGGGCCTCAAAGACTTCGCCGACATCGCCAAATTCAAGGATGAACTGGGCGGCAAGATCTACGGCATCGAGCCGGGTAACGACGGCAACCGCACTATCCAGACCCTCATCGACAAAGACGCCTTCGGCCTGAAAACCGCGGGTTTCAAAGTGGTTGAGTCCAGCGAAGCCGGGATGCTCTCGCAGGTGGAACGCGCCTCCAAGCGTGACCAGGCCATCGTGTTCCTGGGCTGGGAACCGCACCCGATGAACACCCGCTTCAAGATGAAGTACCTGACCGGCGGAGACGACTCGTTCGGCCCCAACTACGGCCAGGCCACCATCTACACCAACGTTCGCAAGGGCTACACCCAGGAATGCAGCAACGTCGGCCAGTTGCTGAAAAACCTGTCGTTCACCTTGAACATGGAAAGCACCCTGATGGGTAACGTCCTCGACGACAAGATGAAGCCCGACGCCGCAGCCAAAGCCTGGCTGAAGAAGAACCCGCAAGTGCTCGACACCTGGCTCGCCGGTGTGACCACGGTTGATGGCAAACCCGGTCTGGAGGCCGTCAAGGAATACCTCGCCAAGTAAGTGCTGACCCCGGGGCGGTGCGCTGCCCCGGGATGTTTTCCCCTTCGCATGTGGACATTCACTACCATGCTGACTGAACAGAAAATCCCACTAGGCCAGTACATCGCTGCCTTCGTCGAATGGTTGACCAAACATGGTGCCAACTACTTCGACGCCATCGCATCGACCCTGGAAACGATGATCCACGGCGTGACGTTCGCGCTGACCTGGTTCAATCCGCTGGCATTGATCGGTCTGATTGCGCTGCTGGCTCACTTTATTCAACGTAAATGGGGCCTGACCGTTTTTGTCATCGCCTCCTTCCTGCTGATCCTCAACCTGGGGTACTGGCAGGAAACCATGGAAACCCTCGCGCAGGTGTTGTTCGCCACCCTGGTCTGCGTGGTCATCGGTGTGCCGCTGGGCATTGTTGCCGCACACAAACCGCTGTTCTACACCATGATGCGGCCGGTGCTCGATCTGATGCAGACCGTACCGACCTTCGTCTACCTCATCCCTACCCTGACCCTCTTCGGGCTGGGTGTGGTGCCTGGCTTGATCTCCACGGTGGTGTTCGCGATTGCCGCGCCTATCCGCCTGACCTACCTGGGTATCCGCGATGTACCGCAAGAGTTGATGGACGCCGGCAAGGCCTTTGGCTGCTCGCGCCGTCAGTTGCTCTCACGCATTGAACTGCCCCACGCCATGCCGAGCATTGCCGCCGGTATTACCCAATGCATCATGCTGTCGTTGTCGATGGTGGTGATCGCGGCCCTGGTGGGCGCCGACGGCCTCGGCAAGCCGGTGGTCAACGCACTCAACACCGCCGACATTGCCCTGGGCTTTGAAGCCGGCCTGGCAATCGTATTGCTGGCCATCATGCTCGACCGCATCTGCAAACAACCCGACGCCAAAGTAGGGGGTGATGCATGAGCATTATCCGATTCGACAATGTCGACGTGATCTTCTCCAAAGACCCACGCGAAGCGCTCAAGCTGCTGGACCAGGGCATGAGCCGTAACGAGATTCTGAAAAAGACCGGGCAGATCGTCGGCGTTGAAAAAGCCAGCCTGGACATTGAGAAGGGCGAGATCTGCGTGCTGATGGGCCTGTCCGGCTCCGGCAAGTCGAGCCTGCTGCGCTGCATCAACGGCCTCAACACCGTAAGCCGCGGCCAGCTGTTTGTGGAGCACGAAGGCCGCCAGATCGACATTGCGTCCTGCACGCCCGCCGAGCTGAAAATGATGCGCACCAAGCGCATCGCCATGGTGTTCCAGAAGTTCGCGCTGATGCCGTGGCTGACGGTGCGCGAGAACATCAGCTTTGGCTTGGAGATGCAGGGCCGCCCGGAGAAAGAACGGCGCGCGCTGGTGGATGAAAAACTCGAACTGGTGGGCCTGGCCCAGTGGCGTAACAAGAAGCCCGACGAGCTGTCCGGCGGCATGCAGCAGCGCGTCGGCCTGGCCCGCGCCTTGGCGATGGATGCCGATATCCTGCTGATGGACGAACCCTTCTCGGCCCTCGACCCGCTGATCCGCCAAGGCCTGCAAGATGAACTGCTGGAACTGCAACGCAAGCTGAGCAAGACCATCGTGTTCGTGAGCCACGACCTGGATGAGGCGCTGAAACTCGGCAGCCGCATCGCGATCATGAAAGACGGCAAGATCATCCAGTACAGCGTGCCGGAAGAGATTGTGCTGAACCCGGCGGACGACTATGTGCGCACCTTCGTCGCCCATACCAACCCGCTGAACGTGCTGTGCGGGCGCAGCCTGATGCGTACCGTAGAGAACTGCACCCACGTCAACGGCTCCATCAGCCTGGACCCGGGCGGCGATTCGTGGCTGGACCTGGCCGAAGGCAATGTGATCAAGGGCGCACGCCAGAACGGCACGCCGTTGAACCTGCAGAACTGGGCGCCGGGGCAACCGGTGGAAGGTTTGGGCCGGGTACCGACGCTGGTGGATTCCAATATCGGCATGCGCGATGCGTTGCAGATCCGGTATCACACGGGGAACAAGCTGGTGTTGCATAACAACAACCAGGTGGTGGGGATTCTGGGGGATAGCGAGCTGTACCATGCCCTGCTGGGCAAGAACCTGGGCTAGTCGGTACCGCAAAACCAACTGAAGAAACTGGGTCAATGTGGGAGCTGGCTTGCCTGCGATAGCTTTAGTGAATTCACCACAGCTATCGCAGGCAAGCCAGCTCCCACATTTGACCTCATTCCAAGCCTGGAACAGCGGCGCCAGTGACGGCGCCGCTCGGCTCAACAATCAGCTATAGACACGGCCAAGGAGCTGCCGATGGCTTTCAAACTGATCGAGCACGTCCCGGGTGATCTGTTCCTGGGCGAAGCCCATCAGGTCATACTCCTGAGGTCCGTTGTGCAGGTAGACCTCGGCCCGGTAGTAACGGGTGCGCTCTTCTTCGGGCAGGTCGCTCGGTGCCGAGGAGTAAGCATCCAGGCTCACTTCATAGACAAACGGGTTGCCCTCTTCCATCTCGATACGCACACCGATGCAGCGCTTGGATTTACCCAGCAGCGTCTGCACTTCCAGCCCTTGGTCACGCAGCACACTCGCCGCTTCTTCCAACGCAGGCGTAACGTGTTTGTCCATAAAGCGCTGTACCGTGCCCTGGCTCGGTTGCAGGTCCAAGGCGGTCAAACGCTCGCTGAAACCACGACGACCACGTTCGGCCAATTGCGCCTGCTCCTGTTCGATGGCCACATCCTGGCGCATCGCCTTGTGCAAACCGAACATAAACAGAATCAGCACCACCGAGAACGGCAGCCCCGCCAGCACCACCATGGTTTGCATGGCTTCGAAGTTACCCGCGAACAGCAGGCCGATGGTCACCAGGGTGATCACCGCCGACCAGAAGATCCGCAGCCAGTGCGGCGCATCTTCATCGACATTGCCGCCCTTGCACGAAAGGTTGGCCATCATCACCGCGCCGGAATCCGCCGGGGTCAGGAACAGCACAAAGCCCACGAAGATCGACACGCCGATCACGATTTTCGACGCCGGGTAATGCTCAAGCAGCTGGTAGATGGCCATCGACGGTTGCTCCAGCGCCGTCTTGCCCAACTCCACTGCGCCGTGGTTCAGCACCAGGTCCAGCGCCGAGTTACCGAAGATCGACAACCACGCCAGGGTGAAGCCCAGCGGGATCAGCAGCACGCCGGCCACCAGCTCACGCACCGTACGACCACGGGAAATACGCGCGATGAACATGCCTACAAATGGCGCCCAGGAAATCCACCAGGCCCAGTAGAACAGGGTCCACAGGCCCATCCAGCGCTCAGTCTTGTCGGCGTCGCCTTCGTACACATACAGGTCGAAGGTTTTCAGCACGATACCGTTGAGGTAGTCACCGGTGTTCTGCACCAGGCCATTGAGCAGGTGCAAGGTCGGGCCAAACAACAGCACAAAGATCAGCAAGCCGCTGAACAGCACAATGTTGAGGTTGGACAGGCGGCGAATGCCGTTTTCCACACCCGACACGGCAGCGATGGTCGCCACGGTGCTCATCACGATGATCACGATCAGCAGGTTAGTGTTGCTGTGCTGCATGCCGAACAGGTTTTCAAGCCCCGACGACACTTGCATCGAACCAATCCCCAGGTTCGTCACCAGGCCCAGCAGGGTCACGAACATGCCGAAGCCGTCCACCGCGTGGCCGGCCGCGCCTTTGACCCAACGCTCGCCCACCAGCGGGTACAGCGCCGAACGCAAGGCCAACGGCTGGTTATGACGGTACGCGAAGTACGCCACGGCCAGGCCGACCAGCGCATAAATCGCCCAGCCGTGCAGGCCCCAGTGCAGGAACGTCAACTGCAACGCCTGGCGGGCTGCGCCATTGCTGGCGGCGGCGCCTTCGGGCGGGTTGAAGTAGTGATCCAACGGCTCGGAAGCCCCGAAATACAGCAGCGAGATGCCGATGCCCGACGAGAACAACATGCCGGCCCAGGCGCCGTAGCTGAAGTCCGGGGTGTCGTCCTTGCTGCCCAGTTTCAATTTACCGTAGGACGAAAACGCCAGGCCGACCACAAACACCAGGTAGGCCGCGATGACCACCATGTAGTACCAACCGAAGCTTTTCGACAGCCACGCCTGGGCTACGCCGAGCATGCGCCCGGCCTCCTGCGGGGCGATGATCAGAATGGCGGTCAACAACAGAATGAGCGCGGTGGAGGTGTAGAACACCCAACCGTTGACCCTGACCTTTTCCGGCGGGGTCTTTATAAGAGAGGCAGAACTCATGGCGCAGATGCTCCGGGCAGTGCGAGAGAGAAACACAAGGCAACGGTTATCCCGGGACATCGATTTTTCGGCAGTCGACGGACGGGTGTTATAAAGACACCCCGAAAATTCTTGAGCCGCGCCTAGGCAGTGGCCAGGCCCTGATACGGCCTGTTTCAAGGGTTTTTGCAGGTGTCAGAGGACGTTGCTCACAGGTAGGAAAAATCTGTAGGCAGCGACCATTTGTCGCAGATCTTATTCTTTGTTGATTGAACGTTCAATCAAAACAAAATAGACTGGCCATCAAGCCGACGGACGTTTAACGCCCAACGGCAGGCCTAAGGAGAGGTGCTACATGCCCAAGGTCGGTATGCAACCCATACGCCGCCAGCAGTTGATCGAAGCCACCTTGACGGCCATCGATCAGGTTGGAATGGGAGATGCCAGCATTGCGCTGATCGCCCGTTTGGCCGGCGTCTCGAACGGCATCATCAGTCACTACTTTCAGGACAAGAACGGCCTGATCGCCGCAACGATGCGGTACTTGATGAATGTGCTGATCGAGAACGTCCACGAACGCAGGCTTGCGCTGAAGGACGACAGCCCACGGGCGCACCTTCGGGTGATCATCGAGGGCAACTTCGACGCCAGCCAGGTCAACGGACCGGCAATGAAAACCTGGCTGGCCTTCTGGGCCACCAGCATGCACCACCCGTCATTGCACAGGTTGCAGCGGATCAACGATCAACGTCTGTATTCCAACCTGTGCTGCCAGTTCCGCCGAGTGCTACCGCTGCCGCACGCACGCAAAGCAGCCAGAGGCCTGGCGGCCCTGATCGACGGTTTGTGGTTGCGCGGCGCCCTGTCGGGAGACGCTTTCGACACGGAGCAGGCGCAACGGATCGCTTACGAATACATGGATTTCCAATTGGCCAAGCAGGTGAGTTAGAGCACACATAAACGCTCAACCCCTGAACGTCTGCCGCTCAGTGTTGCCACAACCCCATGGCCCACTTTCGGCGGGTAACGCCAACCACTTATGCACTTGCGAGGACTTTATGGCCCGTTTCGAACTGCAAAAACTCTACATTGACGGCGGCTACAGCGACGCTGGCAGCGATGCCACCTTCGAAGCCATCAACCCGGCTAACGGTGAAGTTCTCGCCCAAGTGCAACGCGCCACCAAGGAAGACGTGGAACGTGCCGTGGTCAGCGCTGAAAAAGGCCAGAAAATCTGGGCCGCCATGACCGCCATGGAGCGTTCGCGCATCCTGCGCCGTGCCGTCGACATCCTGCGCGAGCGCAACGATGAGCTGGCCGCCCTGGAAACCCTGGACACCGGTAAAGCCTTCTCCGAAACCCAATACGTCGACATCGTCACCGGCGCCGACGTGCTGGAATACTACGCAGGCCTGGTGCCAGCCATCGAAGGCGAGCAGATCCCGTTGCGCGACACTTCGTTCGTCTACACCCGCCGCGAGCCGCTGGGCGTAGTAGCCGGTATCGGCGCGTGGAACTACCCGATCCAGATCGCCCTGTGGAAATCCGCACCGGCCCTGGCGGCGGGTAACGCGATGATCTTCAAGCCAAGCGAAGTCACTTCGCTGACCACCCTGAAACTGGCCGAGATCTACACCGAAGCTGGCGTTCCAGCCGGTGTGTTCAACGTGCTGACCGGCAGCGGCCGTGAAGTCGGCACTTGGCTGACCGAGCACCCGCGCATCGAGAAAGTCTCGTTCACCGGCGGCACCGACACCGGCAAAAAAGTCATGGCCAGCGCTTCGAGCTCCTCGCTCAAAGAAGTGACCATGGAACTGGGCGGCAAGTCGCCGCTGATCGTGTTCGAAGATGCCGACCTGGATCGCGCCGCCGACATCGCCATGATGGCCAACTTCTACAGCTCCGGTCAGGTCTGCACCAACGGCACTCGCGTGTTCGTGCCGAAACACCTGCAAGCGGCGTTCGAAGCCAAGATCGTTGAGCGTGTTGCGCGCATTCGTGTTGGCAACCCACAAGAGGAAAACACCAACTTCGGCCCGCTGGTCAGCTTCGCCCACATGGAAAGCGTGCTCGGCTACATCGCCAAAGGCAAGGAAGAAGGCGCCCGCGTACTGTGCGGCGGCGACCGCCTGACCGACGGCGAATTCGCCAAAGGCGCCTATGTGGCCCCGACTGTGTTCACCGACTGCACCGACGAAATGACCATCGTCCGTGAAGAAATCTTCGGCCCAGTAATGAGCATCCTCACTTACGAGACCGAAGAAGAAGTGATCCGCCGCGCCAACGACACCGATTTCGGCCTGGCCGCAGGTTTGGTGACCAAGGACCTGAACCGCGCCCACCGCGTGATTCATCAGCTGGAAGCGGGTATCTGCTGGATCAACGCCTGGGGCGAGTCCGACGCCAAGATGCCGGTTGGCGGCTACAAGCAGTCGGGCGTTGGCCGTGAGAACGGTATCAGCTCGCTGAACAACTTCACCCGCATCAAATCGGTACAGGTTGAGCTGGGCGACTACGCCTCGGTGTTCTAAACCACAGGCGCCTGGGAGTCGCCTTTGTGGCGAGGGAGCTTGCTCCCGTTGGGCTGCGCAGCAGCCCCATCCCAGGCCCCGCAGTTCTCCAGACCGAACTCGTTCGCTGGTTTTGCGACTGCTGCGCAGTCGAGCGGGAGCAAGCTCCCTCGCCACAAAAGCAGCTTGAACCACTTATATGAGGGTGCATTTATGTCCCAAGAATACGATTACATCATTGTGGGTGCCGGCTCCGCCGGTAACACCCTGGCGACCCGTCTGACCGAAGACGAAGGCGTCACCGTCCTGCTGCTGGAAGCCGGCGGCCCGGACTACCGTTTTGACTTCCGTACCCAAATGCCTGCCGCGCTGGCGTTCCCGCTTCAAGGCCGTCGCTACAACTGGGCCTACGAAACCGACCCTGAGCCACACATGGACGGCCGCCGGATGGAATGCGGTCGCGGCAAGGGCCTGGGCGGTTCTTCGCTGATCAACGGCATGTGCTACATCCGTGGCAACGCCATGGACTACGACAACTGGGCAAAACTGCCAGGTCTGGAAAACTGGACCTACCTCGACTGCCTGCCGTACTTCCGTAAAGCCGAAACCCGCGACATCGGCCCCAACGACTACCACGGTGGCGACGGCCCGGTCAGCGTGACCACGCCTAAAGCCGGCAACAACCCGCTGTTCCACGCGATGGTTGAAGCCGGCGTACAGGCCGGTTACCCGCGTACCGACGACCTGAACGGCTACCAGCAAGAAGGCTTCGGCCCGATGGACCGTACCGTCACGCCTAAAGGCCGTCGCGCCAGCACCGCACGCGGTTACCTGGACACGGCCAAGAAGCGCTCGACGCTGACCATCGTCACCCACGCCCTCACCGACAAAGTATTGTTTGAAGGCAAGCGTGCCGTAGGCGTGCGTTACCTGATCGGCGCGGCTGAAGAACGTGTTGAAGCCCGTGCGCGTAAAGAAGTACTGGTGTGCAGCGGTGCAATCGCTTCGCCGCAACTGCTGCAACGCTCCGGTGTGGGCCCGGCCAAACTGCTGGAAAGCCTCGACATCCCGGTGGTCCACGACCTGCCCGGCGTCGGCGAAAACCTGCAGGACCACCTTGAGCTGTACCTGCAATACGCCTGCACTCAGCCAGTGTCGCTGTACCCATCGCTGCTCTGGTACAACCAGCCGGCCATTGGTGCCGAATGGCTGTTCAACGGCACCGGTATCGGCGCCAGCAACCAGTTCGAAGCGGGCGGTTTTATCCGTACCCGTGAAGACTTCGATTGGCCGAACATCCAGTACCACTTCCTGCCGGTCGCGATTAACTACAACGGCAGCAACGGTGTGAAAGAGCACGGTTTCCAGGCGCACATGGGTTCCATGCGTTCGCCGAGCCGTGGCCGCGTGCAATTGAAGTCGAAGAACCCACGGGACTACCCGAGCATCCTCTTCAACTACATGGCCACCGAGCAGGACTGGCAGGAATTCCGTGACGGCATCCGCCTGACCCGCGAAATCATGCAGCAGCCGGCACTCGACCAATACCGTGGCCGTGAAATCAGCCCGGGCATTGACGTGCAAACCGATGAGCAGTTGGACAAGTTCATCCGCGAGCACGCCGAAACTGCGTTCCACCCGTCCTGCTCGTGCAAAATGGGCACCGACGAGATGGCTGTAGTGGATGCCGAAGGCCGCGTGCATGGCATGCAGGGTCTGCGTGTTGTGGATGCGTCGATCATGCCGATCATCACCACCGGCAACCTCAACGCGCCGACGATCATGATCGCCGAGAAAATCGCCGACAAGATCCGTGGCCGCAAGCCACTGCCGCGCAGCACTGCCGACTACTACGTGGCAGGCGATGCGCCGGTGCGTGGCAAGCCGATGCGTGAAGTCGGCCCTACTGCGCAGTAACCCGTTGATCGTTCCCACGCTCTGCGTGGGAATGCATCCTGTGACGCTCTGCGTCACGACCTTCAAAAGCGGACGCAGAGCGTCCAAGGCGGCATTCCCACGCAGAGCGTGGGAACGATCACCTATGCTAGCCTCTGGGACTGCGCTGCCCTCAAGGAGGTCCCGATGTTCGACGCCCACCCCACCCTCAAACAACACTTCAGTGCCCTGCGCACCCGCGCCGAATTCTTCTCGTTGCGTTATGTGCGCGAATCCGGCCAGTACCTGTCGGTACGCAAGAACGTCGCCGAGCCGCCACACCTTAGCCACGACGAGGGCGCCATGCTCACCGTGCGCCTCAACGGCGTGGAAGCTTATGCAGCAACCAACGACATTTCCCTCGCCGGCCTGCAAGCAGCCCTTGAGCGCGCCGAACAGCAAGCCCGGCAGATTTCGCCCCATGCCCTGCTCGACTTGCACACACAACAGGTCTCCAGTGACGTGGCCGACTACCTGTCGCCCGACCTCGACCAGCCCTTCCCATCCCTGAGCGACTGCTACCAACTGCTCGGCGATGAATCCGCCAGCGTGCCCAAGGATGAGCGCCTGGTCAGTTGGGAAGTCAGCCTGGGCACCACGCGGGTTGAACAGATCTACCTCAACAGCGCCGGTGCCGAGCTGCGCCAGGCTCAGCGTTTCGTCTTTCCGGGCCTGAGCGTCACCGCCTTCGACGGCAACGACAGCCAGACCCGCACCCTGGGCGGCACCAACTTCGGCCAGCAAGGCAGTGCGAACGTGATTCGCCGCTTCGGCCTGGCCGGCGCCGCCCGCACAGTCGCCGATGAAGCCCTGCAACTGCTGCTCGCGCCGAACACGCCCCACGGCCCGCGTGACCTGCTGCTGATGCCCGACCAGATGATCCTGCAGATCCACGAGTCCATCGGCCACCCGCTGGAACTGGACCGCATCCTGGGCGATGAGCGTAACTACGCCGGCACCAGTTTTGTGAAGGCCAGCGACTTCGGCCACCTGCAATACGGCTCGCCCTTGCTCAACGTGACCTTCGACCCGGACATCCCCGAACAGCTCGCCAGCTATGGGCATGACGACGACGGCACGGCCGCCAGCAAGCAATTCCTGATACGCGATGGCCTGCTGCTCAAGCCCTTGGGTGGCGCGCTGTCGCAATTTCGCGCGAACCTGCCAGGCGTGGCCAACAGCCGCGCGTGCGGCTGGAATCGGCCGCCCATCGACCGCATGGCCAACCTCAATATCGAGGCCGGCGACAAGACCCAGGCTGAGCTGGTCAGCGGCATCGAGCACGGCATTCTGATGAGCACCAACCGCTCCTGGTCCATCGATGACGCACGCAATAAATTCCAGTTCGGTTGCGAGTGGGGCCAGCTGATCGAAAACGGCGAACTCAAGGGCGTGGTCAAAAACCCCAACTACCGCGCCATCTCCGCGCAGTTCTGGCGCAACCTCAGCGCCGTCGGCGACGCCAGCACCTTCCAGGTGTTGGGCACGCCCAACTGCGGCAAAGGCGAACCCAACCAGGTGATCCGCGTGGGCCACGCTTCACCGGCGTGTGTGTTCAGTGATATCGACGTGTTCGGGGGAGATGCCTGATGAATAACTTCAAGGCACTGGTGGGTTGGCTCAAGCAAGCCGTCACCGACAAGGAACAGTTTCACCTGGGCTACGCTGACGAGTCGTCCGAGTTCGTGCGCTTCAACCACGCCAAGGTGCGTCAAGCGGGCCAGGTGCAACAGGCCAGCCTCAACCTCAAGCTGATCAACGATGGCCGTCACGCCGACCTCGGTATCACCCTTGCCGGTGAGCCGGCGCTGGATCGCCAGCGCCTGGCCGACGGCCTGCAACAACTGCGCAAAACCTTGCCATTGTTGCCGCAGGATCCGTACCTGCTGCTGAACCACAACGCCTGGCAAAACCACAACGAACAACTGCGACCGCTGCCGGAACTGGCCCAGGTGCTGGCAGATATCAGCCAGGCCGCCGAAGGTGTGGACCTGGTGGGCTTCTACGCTGCCGGCCCCATCAGCCGTGGCTTTGCCAGTTCCGACGGCGCGTTCGGCTGGCATCAGGCCAATAGCTTCAACTTCGATTTCAGCCTGTTCCACGCCAACGGCGAAGCGGTGAAAGCCAGCTACGCCGGGCACACCTGGGACAGCGCCGAGTTCACTGAGCGTTTCCAGCGGGCGCGTGAGCAGCTGGAGTTCCTCGGCCGCCCGTTGCACAAGCTGCCTCCCGGCCAGTACCGCGCCTACCTGGCCCCGGCGGCGTTGGAAGAAATCTTCAGCATTGTCACGTGGGGCGGGTTTTCCGCCCAGGCCATCGCCAGCAAAGGCAGTTGCTTGCAAAAGCTCTACACGGGTGAGCAGTCGCTGAGCCCACTGGTGAAGGTCGATGAGCAGATCAGCGGCTCCCTGAGCCAGGCGTTTTCCACCGAAGGTTACCCACGCGGCGACGTCACCCTGATCAACGCCGGCAAAGCCGAAGGCCAACTGATCAACTCGCGCAGCGCGGCCGAATATGGCCTGAGCACCAACGGCGCCAGCAGCGACGAGTCGCCCAGCGCCTTGCAGATGGCTGCAGGCAACCTGCCCCAGGCCGATATCCTCAAGCAATTGGGCACTGGCTTGTACATCAGCAACCTGTGGTATCTGAACTACTCGGACTTGCCGGCGGCACGCCTGACCGGCATGACGCGCTTTGCCACGTTCTGGGTCGAAGACGGTGAGATCATGGCGCCGGTGAGCACCATGCGGTTTGATGATAGTGTCTACAGCCTGCTCGGTTCGCAGCTTGAAGCGCTGACCTCGGAACGGGAACTGCTGCTGTCGGCGAGTACGTACAGCCAGCGCAATACCTCCTCCAACCTGCTGCCGGGGGCGCTGGTCAAGCGCCTGACGCTAACGCTGTAAATACAACGCCCCTGTGGGAGCGGGCTTGTGTGGGAGCTGGCTTGCCTGCGATGCAGTCACCTCGGTGTGTCAGTCACACCGCAGTGATGCCATCGCAGGCAAGCCAGCTCCCACATAGGCCAGCTACCAGACAAGCCAGCTCCCACATAGGCTTGTATTGATTTCAGACACCTCGTTTCATCCCTTCCTACCGCAAAATCCCATCTAACACTTCTCCCCGTGCGGCCTGTTGTCGCCCGCAAAAAACCTCGTTATAACGGTTAGTGGCATCCCGCCACCCACCCCACGAGAGCATGACCTTGCCCGGGAAGGGCAAGCTGGAGCGTTGACATGAACCATGGAAGTTTTGTCATAGAAAAGCTGTTCAAGCACTACAACGTTCATGTTGAGCAGCTAGGAAACGATTCGGAAAAAAAGACTGTCTTGATGGTCAACGGCGCGCTGTCCACCACACGCTCTTTCGCGCGAACCAGTAAATGCCTGGCGGAGCATTTCAATGTGCTGCTGTTCGACCTGCCGTTCTCCGGCTATTCGCGCGAGCACAACACCGACCTCGAGCTTGTGACCAAGGACGACGAGGTGCAAATCCTGCGCGCCCTGGTGGAGCGCTTCGAGGTCAACCATCTGGTGTCGGCCTCCTGGGGCGGTATCTCCACCTTGCTGACCCTGGCCCACAACCCGCCTTCCATCGAAAGCTCGGTGGTGATGGCCCTGGCGCCCAACCTCAACCAGGCGATGCTCGACTACGTGGAGCGCGTGCGCGTGTTGATCGAAGCCGATGACAAATCCGCCGTCGGCCACTTGCTCAATGAGACCGTCGGCAAATACCTGTCGCCGCGCCTCAAGCGCAACAACCATCGGCACCTGTCGAGCATGGCCACCACCGAGTACCGCCAGGCGCGTTTCCATATCCATCAGGTGCTGGCCTTGGGCGATGGTAATTACCTGCCGGCGCTGACCCGGATCGAAACCCCGGTGCACTTCCTCAATGGCGCACTGGATGAATACACGCCGGCGGCCGAGGCCCGGTTGTTCAAGCGCTATGTCGGCCGCAGCAGCTTTGCGGTCGCCGAACACACCGGCCATCTGCTCGACCTGGAGTCGCGCGAAGCGGCCATGTCGGTGCACCGTGCGCTGTTGGATTTCCTGGTGGGAGAGCACGCAACACTGTCGGAATTAGACGAACCGCCAGTGGGAAAAGGGGCGACGGATGGCGCATAATCGCCAACACATAGCCTGCTAATAAAAGGGTTCACATGCCGAATCGCGCCCCTCTCGATGCCAAGACCGCCCGCTGGCTACCCTGGGTGGTAGCGATTGCCTTCTTCATGCAGTCGCTGGACGGGACGATTCTCAACACCGCCCTGCCGGCCATGGCGCGGGACTTGGCGGAAAACCCGCTGCGCATGCAAGGGGTGGTGATCGCCTACATGCTCACCGTCGCCTTGCTGATCCCGGCTTCGGGCTGGGTGGCCGACCGCTTCGGTACCAAAAAAATCTTCTTCGGCGCGATCATGCTGTTCAGCATTGGCTCCTTGCTGTGCGCCTTGTCGAGCACCTTGACCATGCTGGTGGGCGCGCGGGTCATCCAGGGTTTGGGCGGCGCGCTGATGCTGCCGGTCGGGCGGCTGGTGGTCTTGCGTGCTTATCCGCGCTCCGAACTCGTACGCATCATGGGCTTCATCACCATTCCCGGCCTGCTCGGCCCCTTGCTCGGCCCGACCATGGGCGGCTGGATGGTGCAATACCTGACCTGGCACTGGATCTTCCTGATCAACCTGCCTGTGGGCATGGTCGGTTGCTACGCCGTGTGGAAACTCATCCCCGACTTGCGCGGCAGCGAACGCACGCGCTTTGACAGTGTAGGGTTTGTGCTGTTTGGCGCGGCGATGGTGCTGATTACCATCGCCATGGAAGGCCTGGGCGAACTGCACCTGCCGCACCTGCGGGTGATGTTGCTGCTGTTCGGCGGGCTCGCCTGCCTGGCCGCGTACTGGCTGCGTGCCGGGCATATCGACAACCCACTGTTCTCGCCGGTACTGTTCAAGACCCGCACCTTTGCCGTGGGCATCCTCGGCAACCTGTTCGCCCGGCTGGGCAGCGGCGCACTGCCGTTTCTGGTGCCGTTGCTGCTGCAGGTGGCACTGGGTTATTCGCCCTCCGAAGCCGGTATGAGCATGCTGCCCCTGGCGGCGGCGGCGATGTTTGCCAAGTCCATCGCCCGGCCACTGATCGAGCGGCTGGGCTATCGCATTGTGCTCACCGGCAACACCCTGGCGCTGGGCATCATGCTGGCCAGTATGGGCCTGGTCAGCGAACACACGCCCTACCCGCTGCTGCTGTGCATGCTGGCGGTGCTGGGCGCGATCAACTCGCTGCAATTTACCGCGATGAACACCGTCACCCTGATCGACCTCGACGACGCCCAGGCCAGCAGCGGCAACAGTTTGCTCTCGGTGGTGGCGCAATTGTCCTTGAGCCTGGGCGTAGCCTGTGCCGGTGCCCTGCTCGGCGGCTTTACTGCCGAAGCGGGCAATGACGGCGTGGAAAGCGTGCTGGGCGCGTTCCAACTGACCTTCCTCACCGTGGGCATCATGGCCATGCTGGCGGCGGCGATCTTCCTGCAACTGTCGCCAAAAGACGGCAAACGGGTGGTCAGCCGCGAGCACGACCTTGAGCATTAACAGGCTTCTCGTCTAGAACTTGCAGGGAAAATCCCACAGGGCTGGTACACTGCGCGACATTTTGTTTTGCAGAGCCAGTCCCGTGACTACCATCGCCACCGCTTTTAATACTTTGCCCCTGTCCGCCGCCATGCTGGCTAACCTCGACTCGCTGGGTTACGTCGAGATGACGCAGATCCAGGCGCAAAGCTTGCCGGTGATCCTCAAGGGGCTGGACCTGATCGCCCAAGCCAAGACCGGCAGCGGCAAGACCGCCGCCTTCGGCATCGGCCTGTTGAACCCGATCAACCCGCGTTACTTCGGCTGCCAGGCACTGGTGATGTGCCCGACGCGTGAGCTGGCCGACCAGGTCGCCAAGGAAATCCGTCGCCTGGCGCGTGCCGAAGACAACATCAAGGTACTGACCCTGTGCGGCGGCGTGTCCCTCGGCCCGCAGATCGCCTCGCTGGAACACGGCGCCCACGTCATCGTCGGCACACCGGGCCGTATCCAGCAGCACCTGCGCAAAGGTTCGCTGGTGCTGGACGGCTTGAACACGCTGATCCTCGACGAAGCCGACCGCATGCTCGACATGGGCTTCTACGACGCCATCGAAGACATCATCAGCAAGACCCCGCCACGCCGCCAAACCCTGCTGTTCTCGGCCACCTACCCGGTGAGCATCAAGCAGCTAGCCTCCAAATTCATGCGTGCGCCGCAGCAGGTGAAGGCCGAAGCCTTCCACTCCGACGACCAGATCGAACAGCGTTTCTACGAGATCTCGCCGGAAGAGCGCATGGACGCGGTGACCAAGGTACTGGCGCACTTCCGCCCGGCGTCTTGCGTGGCGTTCTGCTTTACCAAGCAGCAAGTGCAGGAAACTGTGGATCACCTGACCGCCAAAGGTATCTCCGCCGTCGGCCTGCATGGCGACCTGGAGCAGCGCGACCGTGACCAGGTACTGGCGATGTTCGCCAACCGCAGCACTTCGGTGCTGGTGGCGACCGACGTCGCCGCCCGTGGCCTGGACATTGACTCCCTGGACATGGTGATCAACGTCGAACTGGCCCGCGACTCGGAAATCCACATCCACCGCGTAGGCCGTACCGGTCGCGCCGGTGAGACCGGTATTGCGATCAGCCTGGTGGCGCCGTCCGAAGCCCACCGTGCCCAGGCCATCGAGCAACTGCAAAAGTCGCCGCTGAACTGGGACCAACTGGACAACCTCAAGCCGCAAAGCGGTGGCCCGTTGCTGCCACAGATGAGCACGTTGTGCATCGCCGCCGGCCGTAAAGACAAGGTGCGCCCAGGCGACATCCTTGGCGCACTGACCGGTGACGCCGGGATTCCGGGAGCCCAGGTCGGCAAGATCGCGATCTTTGATTTTCAGGCGTTCGTGGCTGTTGAGCGCGGGATCGCCAAGCAAGCGTTGCAGCGTTTGAATGACGGCAAGATCAAAGGCCGCTCGTTGCGCGTGCGGATCCTCTGACCTGATCGTTCCCACGCTCCGCGTGGGAATGCCGCCATGGACGCTCTGCGTCCGCTTTGTGACGCAGAGCGTCACGGGATGCGTTCCCACGCAGAGCGTGGGAACGATCTGATCTGATGAACATGAGGAAACTGTTTTGCGCTCGACCGAAGTTGTGATCATTGGCGCCGGCGCCGCAGGCTTGATGTGCGCGCTGACCGCCGCCGGGCGTGGGCGCAAGGTGATGCTGATCGACCACGCCAACAAGGCCGGCAAAAAGATCCTGATGTCCGGCGGTGGCCGCTGTAATTTCACCAACATGTACACCGAGCCGGCCAACTTCCTCTCGCACAACGCGCATTTCTGCAAGTCGGCCCTGGCCCGCTACACCCAGTGGGATTTCATCGGGCTGGTGGCCAAGCACGGCGTGCCGTACCACGAGAAAAAGCTCGGCCAGCTGTTCTGCGATAACAAGTCCAGCGACATCCTCGGCATGCTGCTCGATGAATGCATCCAGACCGGCGTGAGCCTGCACCTGGACACCTCCATCGAGGAAATTGCCAAAGTCGACGGCGGCTATCAACTGCAAACCACCTTGGGCGAACTGCGCTGCGAATCCCTGGTGATCGCCACCGGCGGCCTGTCGATTCCGACCCTGGGCGCCACCGGTTTTGGTTACCAGGTGGCCAAGCAGTTTGGCCACGAACTGCTGCCGACCCGCGCAGGCTTGGTGCCGTTCACCATCACCGACCAGCTCAAGGAGTTGTGCGGCGAGTTGTCCGGTACGTCCGTGGATTGCCTGGTGAGCTGCAACGACCAGAGCTTTCGCGAGAACATCTTGTTTACCCACCGTGGCCTCAGTGGCCCGGCGATTTTGCAGATCTCTTCCTACTGGGAGACCGGTGACACGGTTGAAATCAACCTGCTGCCCGACCACGACGCCCACACCTGGCTGCAACAGCAACAGGTCGAGCACCCCAACAGCGAGCTGAAAACCCTGCTGGGTGAGATCTTCACCAAGAAGATGGCCAACCTGTTGGCGCAGATCTGGTTTGTGTCCAAGCCGATGAAGCAATACACCCACGCCGAAGTGGCCGACATCGCGCAAAAGCTGTCGAGCTGGCAGTTGGTACCGGCGGGCACCGAAGGCTATCGCACGGCCGAGGTGACGCTGGGTGGCGTGGACACGCGGGAAGTGTCGTCCAAGACCATGGAGTCGCTGAAGAGCCCGGGCTTGTACTTTATCGGTGAAGTGCTGGATGTGACCGGTCACCTGGGTGGGTTCAACTTCCAGTGGGCATGGGCTTCCGGTTACGCAGCCGCCCAATACGCCTGAAGGTTGTACGCGGTCAACAGGTGGGAGCTGGCTCGTCGAATCGTCGCACCGCTGCGATAGCGGTGTTGGATTCACCGCCGCTATCGCAGGCAAGCCAGCTCCCACAGTAGTTTCGTGGTGTTCTTAGGATGTTGGCTGGAATAAATTTTGCTGTTACATGTGATCGCCACGCTTGCCGTGGCGTCATTACTGGCTCAATTTAGCGGCATCGTCCCGGAAGACTCCAGACTTCATGTCATCGACCTCGTTCAAGCAGTCCATGCGGCGCCTGTGGGCGCTGGATAAATTCAGTTACAGCGTTCGGGTATTCATCGCCCTCACCGGCAGCATGGCGCTGTGCTGGTATCAAAACGAAATGACCCTGCTGATCCCGCTATTCCTGGGGATTATCGCCAGCGCCCTGGCCGAGACCGAT
This sequence comes from Pseudomonas sp. B19125, assembly GCF_044218855.1. Lineage (NCBI taxonomy): Bacteria > Pseudomonadati > Pseudomonadota > Gammaproteobacteria > Pseudomonadales > Pseudomonadaceae > Pseudomonas > Pseudomonas sp. B19125. Next base: position 923,080 of record NZ_CP162589.1, on the reverse strand, counting down.
GACAGTTGGCAGGGCCGCCTGAATGCGCTGGCGGTAACGCTGGTGTGTTTCAGTGTTGCCGCGCTGTCGGTTGAACTGCTGTTCCCTTATCCGTGGATCTTCGCCATCGCCCTGGCCCTGGCCAGCTTCTGCCTGACCATGCTCGGCGCGTTGGGCGAACGGTATGGCGCGATTGCTTCAGCGACGTTGATTCTGTCGGTGTACACCATGATCGGCGTGGACCAGCGCGGTGGCGCCGTCACCGACTTCTGGCACGAGCCGTTGCTGCTGGTGGCCGGCGCCGCGTGGTATGGCGCGCTGTCGGTGCTGTGGCAGGCGCTGTTTTCCAACCAGCCGGTGCAGCAAAGCCTGGCGCGGTTGTTTCGGGAGCTGGGGCGTTACCTCAAGCTTAAATCGTCGCTGTTCGAGCCGATCCGCCAACTGGATGTGGAAGCGCGCCGCCTGGAACTGGCCCAGCAAAACGGCCGGGTGGTGGCGGCGCTGAATGCCGCGAAAGAAATCATCCTGCACCGCGTAGGCAATGGCCGCCCCGGCTCAAAAGTCAGCCGTTACCTGAAGCTGTACTTTCTGGCCCAGGATATCCACGAACGCGCCAGCTCGTCCCACTACCCTTACAACGCCCTGGCTGAAGCCTTCTTCCACAGCGACGTGCTGTTCCGCTGCCAGCGCCTGTTGCGCCAGCAAGGCAAGGCCTGCCAGGCCCTGGCCGAATCGATCCAGCTGCGCCAGCCGTTCATTTATGACGACAGCTTCGCTGAAGCCCTGGGCGACCTGAACGCCTCCCTGGAACACCTGCGCATCCAGAGCAACCCGGCCTGGCGTGGCCTGTTGCGCTCGTTGCGTGCGTTGGCCGCCAACCTGTCCACCCTCGACCGCCTGCTCGGCGATGCCAGCAACCCCGACTCCCTGGCCGACGCCACCGACAGCAGCCTGCTGGACCGTGCCCCGCGCAACCTCAAGGAAATGTGGACACGCCTGCGCACGCAACTGACGCCGACGTCACTGCTGTTCCGTCACGCCCTGCGCCTGCCGCTGGCACTGAGTATCGGCTATTGGATGGTGCACTTGATCCACCCGTCCCAAGGCTACTGGATCATCCTCACCACCCTGTTCGTGTGCCAACCCAACTACGGCGCCACGCGGCGCAAGCTGGGCCAGCGGATCATCGGCACCGCCATCGGCCTGACCGTGGCCTGGGCGCTGTTCGACCTGTTCCCAAACCCTTTGGTGCAGTCGATGTTCGCCATCGCCGCAGGCCTGGTGTTCTTTATCAACCGCACCACCCGCTACACGTTGGCCACCGCGGCGATCACCCTGATGGTGCTGTTCTGCTTCAACCAGGTGGGCGACGGTTACGGGCTGTTCCTGCCACGCCTGTTCGATACCTTGCTGGGCAGCTTGATTGCAGGCCTGGCGGTGTTCCTGTTCCTGCCGGACTGGCAAGGCCGGCGCCTGAACAAAGTGCTGGCCAACACCCTGACCTGCAACAGCATTTACCTGCGCCAGATCATGCAGCAATACGCCGCCGGCAAGCGCGACGACCTGGCCTACCGGCTGGCGCGGCGCAATGCGCACAACGCCGATGCGGCGCTGTCGACCACGCTGGCGAATATGCTCATGGAACCTGGGCATTTCCGTAAGGAAGCCGATGTGGGCTTCCGCTTTCTGGTGCTGTCGCACACCTTGCTCAGTTACCTTTCCGGGCTGGGTGCGCATCGGGAGACTCAATTACCGGCCGACGTGCGTGAACATCTGATCGACGGCGCCGGCAACAGCCTGGCGGCAAGTATCGACGAAATCGCCACGGGGCTGGCCAACAAGCAGCCCATCGCGATTCAGAGTGATGCCGAGGAAGCGTTGGCGGCGGACCTGGAGCAGATGCCCGATGAGATTGATGAAGGGCAGCGGTTGGTGCAGACGCAACTGGCGTTGATTTGCCGGCAGTTGGGGCCGTTGCGCACGTTGGCGGCGCATTTGATCAAAGATACCAGCGCAGCGTAAACCGCCATCGCAGGCAAGCCAACTCCCACCTTTGAAGGTGTTCGCCATTCAAAATGTGGGAGCTGGCTTGCCTGCGATAGGGCCAGCAGAAACACTACATCCCATGCTCCTTCATCAACTGCGCATAACTGCCATCTGCCTTCATCCGAGCAATCTCCCGATCAAAGCTGGCCACGATCTGTTCATGCTCCGGGTTCTTCAGGCTCACCAGAATATGCAGGCTGTTCTCGCTCAACGGCTTGGGTAAAAACTCCACCGCGTTGCGCACCCGTGGCGACTCCCGCGCCAGGTAATAGCGGGCCACAAACTCATCTTCCAGCGTCAGCTTGACGCGTTTGGCCGCGAGCATACGCACCGCCATGGCGAAGTTATGCACCGGCACTTTCTGCAACTGCGCATCCTGGTCGAACGCCGCCGAGTAGGCGTAGCCGCGCACCACGGCGATGGGATCGTCGTGCAGTTGCTCCAGGTTCTGATAATCGATGGGGTCGTCGCGGCGCTTGATAAACCGCACGCGATTCATCAGGTATTCGCCGGAAAACTGGCCCAGCTTGGTGCGGGCATCGTCGTACCAGGCGTTGATCAACACGTCATAACGGCCATCGCCCACGCCCATCAGCGCCCGCGCCCATGGCACTTGTTCGAAATCACTGGCATAGCCTGCTCGGGCCAGCGCCGTACTGACAATATCAGTGGCCAGGCCGCCGTTGATCAAGGTCGAATCGGTAAACGGTGGCCATACATCCGCTACCAGTCGCAGGCGCTGCGCCACCGCCGGCTGAGCCAGCAGCAACACTCCTATTAAAGCAACGGCACGAGAAAATCGCGGCATGCTCAAAGTCCTTGGCGGGCAGGCATTGGCCTGATAACAGTAGCTCATCAATGAGCCTGTATTGCAGATTACACAAAGAAGCCTGTGGCGATCGGACTGAATGATGGCAAATTGACGCTATTCACAAAAATGCTCAATTTAGACAGGACGGGCGGCGGCGCTTACTATCGGCCACAGACATTAATAAGGGAAAACGCCATGACGGTTGAATGGGTCTGCAAACATCACGAAGACCTCGGCAAAGAGCAGCTGTACACCATTATGCGTCTGCGCAATGAGGTGTTTGTCGTCGAGCAAAAATGCGTTTATCAAGACCTCGACGGGCAGGATCTTTCGGGCGATACCCACCACTTGATGGCCTGGCAAGATGACGTGCTGGTGGCCTACCTGCGCCTGCTGGACCCGGAATCCCAGGGCGGTGATGTGGTGATTGGCCGGGTGATCGTCGCGCCGGTGGCACGCGGTACCGGCCTGGGGCACCAGATGATGGAAGAAGCCCTCAAGCGCATTGAAGACATCTGGCCGCAGACGCCGATCTATCTGTCAGCCCAGGCGCATTTGCAGGGGTATTACGGCAAGTATGGGTTTGAAGTGGCGGGTGAGGAATACCTGGAGGATGACATTCCCCATATTGGTATGCGGCGCCAGTAAGGACGCCATCGCAGGCAAGCCAACTCCCACACGTTGAATTGCGAATACTTCAAGTGTGGGAGCTGGCTTGCCTGCGATGAGGCCAGAGCTGCAAGCACCCGGTTCAGGGATAACCCAGCACCTGCTTGACCGCCGCAAGGTTCGCCTCGATCCAGCGCCGATCAATCGCGCCCCAGCTACGAATCCGATAACGCCCGGCATGATTGCGCGCGCCATCCTCCTGCTCAAACTCACACACAATATCCAGATCAGCCAACGCCGCAATCGTGTCCTGCGCCGTGCGCCGTGGCATCCCGGTGGCGTCGGTGAGTGCCGGCACGCTGCTGGCCTGGCCGCTGTCGATCAGGTAGGCCACATACAGGCGGCGGTAGAAACTGCTTTTGGTCTTGCTCACATCCATGCTCGACGCCTTTTGAAGTTAGGGCTTGCCCTGCAAGTCGCGATACGTGAGGTACACCCGCAGGTCGAACTCCACCTGATGGTAGCCCGGCATCATGTACTCACAGAGTTTATAAAACGCCTTGTTGTGGTCCGATTCCTTGAAGTGCGCCAGCTCGTGCACCACGATCATGCGCAGAAACTCCGGTGCGGCTTCCTTGAACAGCGCCGCAATGCGGATTTCTTTCTTGGCTTTGAGGTTGCCGCCCTGCACCCGTGAAATCGTGGTGTGCAGGCCCAGGGCGCGGTGGGTGAGGTCCAGGCGGTTGTCGAACAGCACTTTGTCGATGGCCGGCGCGTTGCGCAGGTGTTCCTGCTTCAACGCCAGGGCATAGCTGTATAACGCCTTGTCGCTCTGCACGCCGTGGCGCTCGGGGTAGCGTTGCTCCAGGTAGGCGCCCAATTGGTCCTTGGCGATCAATTGGCGCACTTGCTCCTGGAGCGCTGCGGGGTAGGCCTGGAGGTATTTCAGCGCGGTCATGGGGTTCTGCAACAGGGTTTGAAGGCCGCCAGTGTAGCGAATTCACAGCAGACGAGGGTGGGACCAGGCAGCCACTTCCTCCGCCACCAACGGTTGGGCAGCCAACGGCCCCTGAATAAATGCGCAGCCATTGGCCTTGAGCCACGTTGACTGCTCGAGGGTTTCCACACCCTCGGCGATCACCAACACCTCAAAATGTGCGCATAACTGGATGATACTGCGCGCCATTGCCGCGTCCCTTACCGAGCCTGGCAGGCGCGCCACCAGTTGCGGGTCGAGCTTGAGCGTATCGAACTCCAGGTCCCGAAGGTGGGCCAGGGAGCATTGGCCCAGGCCGAAGTCATCCAAGGCAATGCGCACATCGATCTGGCGCAATAACTTGAGCTGCTTGTGGGTCTCTTCCAGGTTACTCATCAGGCTGTCTTCGCTGATTTCCACCTCCAGCTGGCGACCCTGTAAGCCATGCCGCTCGAGTACCTGCTGCAGTTGGCTGGCGAGGTTGGGCATATTGAACTGGCTGGCACTCAAGCTCACGCTCAGCACCAACTCTTGATCGAAGGTGGCTTGCCAGGCTTGGCGCTGGGCAGCGACTTGCTGGTAGATCCAGGCGCTCAACTGGCTGATCAGCCGCGCCTCTTCAAGCAGCGGCAAGAATAAGCCCGGCGGCACATCGCCGACGCTGGGGTGCTGCCAGCGCAGCAGCGCCTCGACACCGCGCAAGCGCCCGTCTTCCAACGAGACCTGGGGCTGGTAGACCAGGGTGAAGTCCTTGTTGTGAATCGCGGTGCGCACGCTGTCTTCCAGCATCAACCGCGAACGGGCGCGGCCGTTCATTTCCTGATCGTAATAGCGATATTGCTGACGGCCCGCGCGCTTGGCTTCGTACATGGCGATATCCGCCGCACGCAACAGGCCGCTCAGGTCGGAGCCGCAGTCCGGGAACGTCGCGATGCCGATGCTGACGCCGAGCATCACCTCCAAACCGTCCACTTGCTGGCACACAGACACTCTTTCGATCAGTTTTTCCGAAATCTTGGCGGCCTGCTCCGGGCACTCCAACTCCAGCAATGCGGTGAACTCATCCCCGCCCATACGCCCGAGAATGTCGCAGGAGCGCAAGCAGGCCTGCATCTGCTCCGAGACCCAGCGCAGCACGCGGTCACCCGCGTCGTGGCCCAACGAGTCATTGACCCGTTTGAAACCGTCCAGGTCCAGATACAGCAACACCAGCGACTGCTCGTTACGCTCACTGCGCAGCAAGATGTTCTCCACCGCCTGGTGAAAGCCGCGCCGGTTCAACAGCCCCGTCAACGGATCGGTCACGGCCTGGAACTCCAACTGCTGGTGCAGATGGCGTACCTCGGACATGTCCAGCACGGTCACCACCATGGCCTTCTGCTCGGCGGGCAGCGGTGCACAGGACAACGCCACGGGCACCTGCTGACCACGGCCGGTGCGCAAAATCGCGTCGTGCTGACGCCACGTTTCACCCCGGCGGTATGCCTCGTACATCGGGAAACTCAACCACGCGGGCACATGGGGCTTTTGCAGGAAACTCAAGAAGCTCTCGCCCTGCAACTCGGCCATGGTGGCGTTCAGCAAGCGTGAAATAGCCGGGTTGGCGTACTCGATCACACTGCCCTCGCCCACCACCAACAGGCCTTCGGCGGCGTTGTCGAGCACCGAGGCGTTGAAGGCACGCGCCAACTCCAGGTCGTGGCTCAGGCGCTGCAAGGCGCGGCGGTTGCGCTGCTGCTCCAGCAGGGCCTGGACCTTGGGCTTGAGCACCTGCGGGTCAAAGGGTTTGAACAGATAGTCGATCGCGCCGCTGGCATAGCCTTCCTGCACAGCGGCGGACGATTGGGCGTGGGCCGTGAGAAAGATAATCGGCGTCATGCGTGTGCGCTGGCTGCCACGCATCAGGCGTGCGACTTCAAAGCCATCCATGCCGGGCATGCGTACATCCAGCAAGACCAGGTCGACCTCGTGGGCAAGCAGCAACTCCAAGGCTTCCAGCCCGGAAGCGGCCGTGATCACGTGCCAGTCTTCACGCTGCAAAAGCGCACGCATGCTGATGAGGTTTTCCGGGTAGTCATCGACGACCAAAAGAACCGAACTGCCATCGCCGGGGTGTGGAGCGCAATCCATGCTACGTCTCTTCCTTGAGGGGCTGCACCGGTCACTTCTGCTACAAAAACCGGACAAACACTGAGGGCTCACTCTAGCCCCGCTTTAAAAAAAGCAGAAGTGACGTGGATGCCATCATTGCGCCAAAGCTCAGGAAGCCGACTAACGGTCAAGCCCTACAGCCCACGGCCTGTGGGAAACATGGCTTTTTGGCATTTAGCTGACGCCAATAATTTGCCACAAACTGTTTAACAACCGGACAACCACCGCCTATAAAGAACCTGTACAGCCCTCGGGCTAAAGCCTTCACCCTCTGTAAAAGGCCAACACCATGATCGACCTTTCCACCTGGAACCTCAGCATCCCGGTCGGCTCCCCGCCCACGACCATCGACACCCCCAAGCTGCTGAGCGGCTTCAAGGACCAGTACTTCCAGGCCGAAGGCAGCAACGTGCAATTCTGGACACCCGTGACCGGCACCCGCACCGAAAACGCCATCTACCCACGCAGCGAGTTACGCGAAACCTACGCCGATGGGCGCCTGCGCAACTGGACTTACAACGAAGCCAACAACTTCCTGCGCGCCACCGTGGCCGTCAACCAGGTGCCCTCCAGCGGCAAAGTGGTCATCGGCCAGATCCACGCGTATGACAGCCAGAAACCGCTGATCAAACTGGAGTATCAATTCAAGGAAAAAACCCAGACCGGCAACATCGTCGCCAAGGTGCGCATGCGCCCGGATGATGGTGAGGGGCGCGTGGTCACCGTCGCCTCCAATGTGCCACTCAACAAGAGCTTTACCTACGTGATCAACCTCAATAAAGCCGGGCTGCTCAATGTGTATGCCGCAGATGGCGAATGGAACGAGCGCATAGGCGCCGCGTGGGGTGCGAAACCGCTGTACTTCAAGGCAGGGGTGTATGTGCAGGACAACAGCGGCGACAGCAAGGAAGGCGCACGGGTGACGTTTGCCAAGTTGGATATTGATCACGAGTAGAGCGTGGAAGAAGCCCCGTTAGTAACGGGGCCTCTTAGTGGGTTTAATCAACGCACATCAGCATAAAGCCCATTGAAGAATCGCCGGCGGGTTTGTTATCGCCCACCATGAGTGTCAATACATTAATGTAATTGATCGCCGGCAGCCCACCCAACTTGGCGTGACCATAGAAGATACGTTCATTAGAGTACACATCCGTCACCGACACCGTACAGAAGCTCGGCACCTCTTTAAAAACACCGGGCACGAATCTAACTTTATACTCTGAAAAGTAGTCAGGTTGCGCAGTCAATTTTACTTCTTTAATCCACGTGGGCGATTGCGCATAGACCGTTCCCTTATCGTCAACAGACGCTGTATATACACTGCCTTTCCCATAGACCGACGCAGCAGAGCCCACTGCCATCAACGCTATGAAAATGCCAGCAACTTTAATAAAGTTCATTATCACTTCTCTCTCATCGAATACATTTCAAAGCCCAACCTTAAATGATTCGAAGGCGATAAAAGCGCACTTTCAATGGTGTACAAATAAAACAGAAAAACCATCAAGACACTGTGCGTTCTACTGACCGGCTTTAGGATGCTTCCGATCGTAAACAACTGTTGAGTCGCCACTATTCGTAGGCAAACTCCGACAATCACCAAGACTATTCCCTGATTACTCCGACCTCTTAAACACACCACCGAACCCTGTGGGAGCCGGGCTTGCCCGCGATGGCGGTGTATCAGCCACCATCAGCAGTGCCTGACACACCGCCATCGCGGGCAAGCCCGGCTCCCACATTGGATCTCCATCGGTTCGGGGATCGAGGTTGGTCCTACACGACCGTTGCGGGCGGACAGATCGCCGCTTATAGTTCGCCCCGTCGCTGAGAACAGCGATAGGGTTTCGCAGCCCTACCGAGTTAATACTGCACCCGTCACAAACGGCCCCGGCGCTCCGCCGACGGCCGTCCTTGTTATGGCGGCTGTGCGTGGGAGACCTTCGGGTCTGCCGGGTCTTAACTCCTCGGTCTGCGAACCCGCGTACAGCTGCCACCTAATTTGTTTCGCAGCAAACGGTGGTCATTCTTCTTTTGAGTTAAGGATTCACCATGACCGACCCATTACCGCCCCGCCGCTTCTACCCCTGCACCGAATCCGCCACCGATTCACCGGTGCTCTTGATCGACAGCGCCGCCCCACTGCCCGACCTCCACGCCTGCCTGCGCGAACGCCTCAACGCCGCCCTCGAACACCTCAACCTGATGGCCTGCTCCAGCCTCCCGGACTTCGCCGAGCGCGACCTGAATAACGTGGCCAATACCGCACGTATTCTGGTGCAGGACGTGAGCGACGTGTTCCGCGTCATTGAGCACCGAGGTTTCGATACCGCTGCCTGATCAAATCCCGGCCACAAAAAAGCCCGCATCGCTGCGGGCTTCTTTTTAAACGCTTAAGGCTCAGTTCACCTTGGCGTTCAACTCACCTTTCAGGTAACGCTGGTACATCGCTTCCAACGAGATCGGCTTGATCTTCGAAGCATTACCGGCAGTACCAAACGCTTCGTAGCGAGCGATACATACATCACGCATGGCCGTTACGGTAGCGCCGAAGAATTTACGTGGGTCAAATTCGCTCGGGTTGGTAGCCATCAGGCGACGCATTGCGCCGGTGGACGCCAGGCGCAGGTCGGTGTCGATGTTGACCTTGCGCACGCCGTACTTGATGCCTTCGACGATTTCTTCAACCGGCACGCCGTAGGTTTCTTTGATGTCGCCGCCGTACTGGTTGATGATCGCCAACCATTCTTGCGGGACCGAGGAAGAGCCGTGCATCACCAGGTGGGTGTTAGGGATGCGTTTGTGGATTTCCTTGATGCGGTCGATAGCCAGCACGTCACCAGTAGGTGGCTTGGTGAACTTGTAGGCGCCGTGGCTGGTGCCGATGGCGATGGCCAGGGCATCAACTTGGGTTTTCTTCACGAAGTCAGCGGCTTCTTCCGGGTCGGTCAGCATCTGGCTGTGATCCAGCACGCCTTCGGCGCCGATGCCGTCTTCTTCGCCGGCCATACCGGTTTCCAGGGAACCCAGGCAGCCCAGCTCGCCCTCAACCGACACCCCACAGGCGTGAGCCATGGCCACGGTTTGCTGGGTTACGCGCACGTTGTACTCGTAGTCGGTTGGGGTCTTGCCGTCTTCGCCCAGGGAGCCGTCCATCATTACCGAGCTGAAACCCAGTTGGATTGAGCGCTGGCACACGTCAGGGCTGGTGCCGTGGTCCTGGTGCATGCACACCGGGATGTGCGGGAATTCTTCGATAGCGGCGAGGATCAGGTGACGCAGGAACGGGGCGCCGGCGTATTTGCGCGCACCGGCCGAAGCCTGGACGATCACGGGGGAGTCGGTCTTGTCAGCGGCTTCCATGATGGCGCGCATCTGCTCAAGGTTGTTGACGTTAAAGGCTGGGACGCCGTAGCCGAACTCGGCTGCGTGGTCCAGCATTTGACGCATGCTGATAAGTGCCATTGTGTTGTCTCTCCCGGTCGAGGGTCGTTAATCGTGCAAGCCTGCCGTAGCGGCGGCTGCTATTCAAGTTATTGCAGATCAAGGGGTTAAGCTTGAGCTGCTGAATCGTTATTGCAGTGTCCGGTTTACACATAAGTGACTTTGGAACCGGATCAATGTGGGAGCTGGCTTGATGTGGCGAGGGAGCTTGCTCCCGCTGGGCTGCGCAGCGGCCCCAAGTTTTCAGGAGCGCTTCGCACTCCAGCGGGAGCAAGCTCCCTCGCCACACAATCTGCTCTCCCATTCGATCTTCTTACTGGGCCTTACAGCCGCGCCCAATCAAATCATCGGTGGCGACCCAGTAAACCAGGCCTTCCTCACCTTTTGTGTGAAACGCCAGCTGGCCGTCGCTGTACAGCACGCCCGAGGCGGCAACCTCTTGTTTAAGGCGATAAACCTGGTCCGAACCACCGAGGCGTACATCCACTTCGGAACGTGCCGCATTGGTAAAGTGCCAGTTGACCTCGGCCTTGCTGTCGCAGGTCCAGGTGGTCCATTTGTCTGCCAGCTCTGGCGCCTTGTTGAACATGTTCATGCTGCTGCAACCGGCCAACAAGGCCAGGGCTGCGAGGGCGAAAACGCCTTTCATTGCCACTCCTCGAACGACGACCCCAAGGGCCGCCACTGCTGTCGGTTAGTTGATCAGACCCGTCATGGGCAACCCTGTTCCTGACCGTTGGGCGCGGCGTCGTATTGTTCCAGCCGTTCATTGCCGATGCGTTTGTTGATCACCGGCATGGTTTCGGCCTGCCAGTCGGCCTGGTAGCAGCTTTTTTTCGGCGCAGCCCCAGGCGCTTGCGCCTCGGGCGCAGCGCTTGGCGTGCTGCCGCAGCCGGCCAACAGGCCCGCTGCGATCACCAGTGCCAACGACTTGATCATGGGAATGCTCCTTTTCCGGATCACGAGCCTTAACCTTTGGCTCGGGTTTCCAGCACTTCAACGGCCGGCAACACTTTGCCTTCGACGAACTCGAGGAATGCGCCGCCACCGGTAGAAATGTAGGAGATCTGGTCAGCAACGCCATATTTATCGATGGCTGCCAGGGTGTCACCACCACCGGCGATGGAGAATGCCGAGCTTTCGGCAATCGCCTTGGCCAGCACTTTGGTGCCGTTGCCGAACTGGTCGAACTCAAACACACCGACCGGGCCGTTCCACAGAATGGTCTGGGAGGCTTTCAGCAGTTGCGCAAAGTTAGCCGCCGTTTGTGGGCCGATATCCAGGATCATGTCGTCAGCCGCCACGTCAGCAATCAGCTTGACGGTGGCTTCGGCGCTTTCAGCGAATTCCTTGGCAACCACCACGTCCACCGGCAGCGGCACGCTGACTTTGGCGGCGATGGCGCGGGCAGTGTCGAGCAGGTCTGGCTCGTACAGCGACTTGCCCACCGGATGCCCGGCTGCGGCCAGGAAGGTGTTGGCGATGCCGCCGCCGACGATCAGCTGGTTGCAGATCTGGCTGAGGCTGTTGAGCACGTCCAGCTTGGTCGACACTTTGGAGCCGGCCACGATGGCAGCCATCGGTTGTGCCGGAGCACCCAGCGCCTTGCCCAATGCATCCAGCTCAGCAGCCAGCAATGGGCCAGCCGCGGCAACTTTAGCGAACTTGGCCACGCCGTGGGTCGAGCCTTCGGCGCGGTGCGCGGTGCCGAAAGCGTCCATCACAAACACGTCGCACAGGGCCGCGTATTGCTGGGCCAGTTCGTCGCTGTTCTTTTTCTCGCCTTTGTTAAAGCGCACGTTTTCGAACAGCACGATATCGCCAGGCGCAACAGAAACGCCGCCCAGGTAGTCGGCTACCAGCGGCACGTCGCGGCCCAGGGCCTTGCTCAGGTAGTCGGCTACAGGCTTGAGGCTGTTTTCGGCGCTGAACTCACCTTCGGTCGGGCGACCCAGGTGGGAGCAGACCATCACGGCCGCACCTTTTTCCAGGGCCAGCTTGATGGTCGGCAGCGAGGCCAGGATTCGCGCATCGCTGGTGACAACACCGTCCTTGACTGGGACGTTGAGGTCTTCGCGAATCAGTACGCGCTTACCTTGCAGATCGAGGTCGGTCATCTTCAACACGGTCATGGGTCGCAGTTCCTGAATTACTGTTGAGGTTGTTTAGTGGCGATGTGCAGATAGTGCCCTGCAACATCCAACATGCGGTTGGCAAAACCCCATTCGTTGTCGAACCACGCCAGGATGTTCACCAGCCTGGGGCCGGAAACACGGGTCTGGCTGGCATCGACAATCGCCGAATGCGGGTCATGGTTGAAATCACAACTGGCGTGCGGCAACTCGGTGTAGGCCAGCAGGCCTTTGAGCGGGCCGCTGGTGGCGGCGTCGCGCAAGATCCGGTTGACCTCCGTCGCGTCAGTGTCGCTGACGGTTTGCATGGTGATGTCCAGACAGGACACATTCACCGTCGGCACCCGTACGGCTTTGGCCTGGATTCGCCCGGCAAGTTCCGGCAACAGTCGCTCGATGCCACGGGCCAGGCCGGTAGACACCGGAATCACCGACTGGAACGCCGAGCGCGTGCGGCGCAGGTCTTCATGATGATAGGCGTCGATCACCGGCTGGTCGTTCATCGCCGAGTGAATCGTGGTGATCGACACATAATCGATGCCGATCGCCTGATCCAGCAGGCGCAACAGCGGCACGCTGCAGTTGGTGGTGCAGGAGGCGTTGGACACCAGCAGTTCATCGCCGGTCAGGCAATCCTGGTTGATACCGTAGACGATGGTGGCGTCCACATCCGCCTCGCTGGCCATCGGCTGGGAAAACAGCACACGCGGTGCGCCGGCGTCGAGAAAACGCTGACCGTCGGCACGGGTGTGGTAGACACCGGAACATTCCAGCACCAGGTCAACGCCCAGTGCTTTCCAGTCGATGCCTTCGGGGGTGGCACTGCGCAAGACCTTCACGCAGGTGCCATTAATATGCAGACAATCGCCCTCGACCCGCACTTCGCCGGGGAAGCGGCCGTGGGTGGAGTCAAAGCGTGTCAGGTATTCGATGCTGGCCATGTCAGCCAAATCGTTGATCGCCACAATTTCAAACCCGGCCGCCGCCCCTCGCTCGAACAGAGCACGCAAGACGCAACGACCAATGCGGCCGTAGCCGTTGAGTGCAACTTTGTAGGGACGCGGTTGAGGCATGGGGTTCTCGATCAAGGTGAGTTCGGTGCTGAATGTTCTGACGCCATCGCGGGCAAGCCCGCTCCCACATTAGACCGTGATCCAAATGTGGGAGCGGGCTTGCCCGCGATGGCGCCAGTACAGACAACGCAGACTGACTTAGTCTTCCAGCAGCTCTTCAGCCTGACCCAGGATGTTTTCCAGGGTGAAACCGAATTCTTCGAACAACGCTGGCGCCGGCGCCGACTCACCGTAGGTGGTCATGCCGATCACGCGGCCTTCCAGGCCCACGTACTTGTACCAGTAGTCGGCGTGAGCCGCTTCGATGGCGATACGTGCGCTGACCTGCAACGGCAATACCGATTGCTTGTAGTCGGCATCCTGGGCTTCGAACAGGCTGGTGCACGGCATGGACACAACGCGAACATTGCGGCCCTGGGCGGTCAGCTTGTCGTAGGCTTGAACAGTCAGGCCGACTTCGGAACCGGTGGAGATCAGGATCAACTCCGGCTCGCCGATGCAGTCTTTGAGCACATAACCGCCACGGCTAATGTTGGCGATCTGCGCGTCGGTACGCACTTGGTGTTGCAGGTTCTGACGCGAGAAGATCAGCGCCGAAGGGCCGTCCTTACGCTCGATCGCGTGCTTCCAGGCCACGGCCGATTCCACGGCGTCGGCTGGGCGCCAGCAATCCAGGTTCGGCGTGGTACGCAGGCTGGTCAGTTGCTCGACCGGCTGGTGCGTCGGGCCGTCTTCGCCCAGGCCGATGGAGTCGTGGGTGTACACATGGATCACCCGCTTCTTCATCAGCGCGGCCATACGTACCGCATTACGCGCGTATTCCATGAACATCAGGAAGGTCGCGCCGTAAGGCACCAGGCCGCCGTGCAGGGACACGCCGTTCATGATGGCGCTCATGCCGAACTCGCGCACGCCGTAGTACATGTAGTTGCCGCTGGCGTCTTCGGCCGAGACACCTTTGCAACCTTTCCACAGGGTCAGGTTGGAACCGGCCAGGTCAGCCGAACCGCCGAGGATCTCAGGCAGCAATGGGCCAAAGGCGTTCAGGGTGTTCTGGCTGGCTTTACGGCTGGCGATGGTCTCGCCCTTGGCCGCGACTTCGGCGATGTAGGCCGAGGCTTTTTCCGAGAAGTCGGCAGGCAGGTCACCGGCCAGGCGGCGCACCAGCTCGTTGGCCAATTCCGGGAATTCGGCGGAGTAGGCAGCAAAACGCTGGTCCCACTCGGCTTCGGCGGCCAGGCCTTTTTCCTTGGCGCTCCACTCGGCGTAGATGTCAGCCGGGATTTCGAACGGGCCATGGTTCCACTTCAGCGCTTCACGAGCCAAGGCGATTTCCGCGTCACCCAGTGGGGCGCCGTGGCAGTCTTCTTTACCTTGCTTGTTCGGCGAGCCGAAACCGATGATGGTCTTGCAGCAGATCAGGGTCGGCTGCTCGCTCTTGCGCGCGGTGTCGATGGCGGTCTTGATCTCTTCCGGATCGTGACCGTCAACGTTGCGGATCACCTGCCAGTTGTAGGCTTCGAAACGCTTTGGCGTGTCGTCGGTGAACCAGCCTTCGACTTCGCCGTCGATGGAGATGCCGTTGTCATCGTAGAAGGCAATCAGCTTGCCCAGGCCCAGGGTGCCGGCCAGGGAAGCGACTTCGTGGGAAATACCTTCCATCATGCAGCCATCACCCAGGAACACGTAGGTGTGGTGGTCGACAATGTTGTGGCCAGGGCGGTTGAACTGCGCGCCCAATACTTTTTCCGCCAGCGCAAAACCCACGGCGTTGGCCAGGCCCTGGCCCAGCGGGCCAGTGGTGGTCTCGACGCCTGGGGTGTAGCCGAATTCCGGGTGGCCCGGGGTGCGGCTGTGCAGCTGGCGGAAGCTCTTGAGGTCATCGATGGTGACGTCGTAGCCGGTCAGGTGCAGCAGCGAGTAGATCAGCATCGAGCCGTGGCCGTTGGACAGCACGAACCGGTCACGGTCAGCGAACGACGGGTTGCTCGGGTTGTGCTTCAGGTAGTCACGCCAAAGTACCTCGGCGATATCCGCCATGCCCATCGGGGCACCGGGATGGCCGCTGTTGGCTTTTTGCACGGCATCCATGCTGAGGGCACGAATGGCGTTGGCACGCTCACGACGGCTGGGCATCGCTGATCTCCTGGAGTTTGAGTAGAAGAAACGGAAAAAAGGACCGGCATTTTCCCTCAGCCACCGCCTGCGGGCAATGACAGATAGTCACTTGTAGGTGTTTTTCCTGCGGTTTACCCGGCATTGGCTTGCAGAAACAGCCCACCGGTTCGTCTAAAGGTTATAGCGGCTGCTTATAACTACCGATTATCGACCAATATCAAAACTTTTTGATATTGGCCTTGCGGGGATTTCCACCCGTCACTAGACTGCTGGCCTTATGAACCTACCCGTGCCCTCCCTGCGTCCCGACGACGGCGATGAGCTGGCTGCCTTATGCAAGGCCGCTGGTGATCCGTTGCGCCTGAACGTGTTGCGCGCACTGGCCAACGACTCTTTTGGGGTGCTGGAGCTGGCGCAGATCTTCGCCATCGGCCAATCCGGCATGAGCCACCACCTCAAGGTGCTGGCCCAGGCCGAGCTGGTGGCTACGCGCCGCGAAGGCAATGCGATTTTCTATCGCCGCGCCCTGCCCCACACCGAGCTGCTCGGCGGCAAGCTGCACGCTGCCCTGCTCGAAGAGGTAGACAGTTTGGGCCTGCCCAGCGACGTGCAGTCGCGCATCAGCCAGGTCCACGGGCAACGCGCCGCCGCCAGCCAGGACTTTTTCTCACGGGTAGCCGAGAAGTTTCGCGCCCAACAGGACTTGATCGCCGGTTTGCCCCAATACCGCGAAAGCGTACTGGCGCTGTTGGACAAGCTGAGCTTCAGTGATGAGGCGACGGCGTTGGAAGTTGGCCCCGGCGACGGTGGCTTCCTGCCGGAACTGGCACGTCGCTTCAAGCAGGTGACCGCGCTCGACAACAGCCCGGCGATGCTTGAACTGGCGCGCCAGCTGTGCGAGCGCGAAGCGCTGGGCAACGTCAGCCTGCAGTTGGCCGACGCGTTGAATGACACCAGCCTGCTGGCCGATTGCGTGGTGCTGAACATGGTCTTGCACCATTTTGCGGCCCCCGCCGAAGCCCTCAAGCAGATGGCGAATTTGCTGCAACCGGGCGGCAGCCTGCTGGTCACAGATTTATGCAGCCACAACCAGAATTGGGCCAAGGAGGCCTGCGGTGATCTCTGGTTGGGTTTTGAACAGGACGATCTGGCCCGTTGGGCCACCGCTGCGGGACTCGTTCCCGGGGAAAGCCTCTATGTAGGTTTACGTAATGGTTTCCAGATCCAGGTCCGCCACTTTCAGCGACCGACTGGCGACACTCACCATCGGTAAATATCAGGAAAACATCGAGATGAGCGAATACTCCCTTTTCACCTCCGAGTCCGTGTCTGAAGGGCATCCGGACAAAATCGCCGACCAGATTTCTGACGCGGTGCTGGACGCCATCATTGCTGAAGACAAGTTCGCCCGTGTGGCGTGCGAGACTCTGGTGAAAACGGGCGTGGCGATCATCGCCGGTGAAGTCACCACCACGGCCTGGGTCGACCTGGAGCAGATCGTTCGTGACGTGATCACCGACATTGGCTACAACAGCTCCGACGTCGGCTTCGACGGCGCGACCTGCGGCGTGATGAACATCATCGGCAAGCAGTCCCCCGACATCAACCAGGGTGTGGACCGCGCCAAGCCTGAAGATCAGGGCGCCGGCGACCAGGGCCTGATGTTCGGCTACGCCAGCAACGAAACCGACGTGCTGATGCCGGCACCAATCACCTTCTCGCACCAGCTGGTACAGCGCCAGGCGCAAGCACGTAAATCCGGTGTGCTGCCATGGCTGCGTCCAGACGCCAAGTCCCAGGTCACCTGCCGTTACGAAGGCGGCAAAGTGGTGGGCATCGACGCCGTTGTACTGTCGACCCAACACAACCCGGACGTGTCCTACGCCGACCTGCGTGAAGGCGTGATGGAGCTGATCGTCAAGCACGTGCTGCCTGCCGAACTGCTGACCAAAGACACCCAGTTCCACATCAACCCGACCGGCCAGTTCATCATCGGCGGCCCAGTGGGTGACTGCGGCCTGACCGGTCGCAAGATCATCGTCGACAGCTACGGCGGCATGGCCCGTCATGGCGGTGGTGCGTTCTCGGGTAAAGACCCCTCCAAGGTTGACCGCTCGGCGGCCTACGCCGGTCGTTACGTGGCCAAGAACATCGTCGCGGCCGGCCTGGCCGAGCGTTGCGAAATCCAGGTTTCCTACGCGATCGGTGTGGCCCAGCCTACGTCGATCTCGCTGAACACCTTCGGCACCGGCAAGATCAGCGATGACAAGATCGTCAAGCTGGTGCGTGAGATCTTCGACCTGCGCCCTTACGCAATCACCACCATGCTCGACCTGCTGCACCCGATGTACCAGGACACTGCAGCCTATGGCCACTTCGGCCGTACCCCTGCGCAGAAGACTGTCGGCGACGACACCTTCACCACCTTCACCTGGGAAAAAACCGACCGCGCCAACGACCTGCGCACTGCCGCCGGCCTGTAAGCACGCGTTGCACCAAAAGCCCCGCCGGGTTCGCCCGGCGGGGCTTTTTATTGTCTGCGCGATGACTTTCGTATTTTTTGGATCCAATGCTTGCAGGCCAAATAATGGCCCTCTAGAATCCGCGCCCTCTCGGGCCTCTCACCTTATTTGGATATTGCCTTGCGCCAGCCCGGGATAGACCAGCGCGCAAGCAATCGAACATTGAGGTTTTTCATGCGCATTTCCACGCTCGCTCCTGCCGCCCTGCTGTTCTGCCTGTTCGCCCTGCCGGCCCATGCCGCCGACCTGAGTGCATTGGGTGGCGCCTTGAGCACTCAGCTAGGCGGCAAAACCGGCGACTGTCAGCAGCAAGCCAAAGACCTGCAAGCCAAGATCGATGCGGCGCAAGCCAAGAACGACCTGCTGAGCGTCCAGGCGTTTAAAGCGGCTCAGGAGCAGCTCAACAAAGGTTGTAACAAACTGGCAGAATCCCAGGCCAAGGTCGATGCCAAGCAACAAACACAGGAAGCCAAGATGGAAAAGAACGATGCCGTGAAGGCGTTGGGCGGCCTGTTCAAGTAACTGGTAACACCCGGTAAAAAGCCCCGCACTGCCGGGGCTTTTTTGTGGCTGCCTGGATCACTTAGGCTGAGCGTCCCTTCCGAGCAAGGATGCTCATGATGCATTTACTGATTGCCCTTCTACTCAGCGCCCTGGCGTTTCCAGCCTGGGCCGAAGACTGCCCCGAAGAGGCACGCTCACAGGTCGGCACCCTGGCTGAACAGCTCAAGCTCTGGGATGACAGTTACCACCGGCTCGGTCAGTCCCCGGTCAGCGACGAGCTGTACGACCAGGCCCGACAGCGCCTGGCGCGGTGGCAGGCCTGTTTTGCGCAAACGCAGTCGACGGCTGATAACCCGCTGGCAGGTGCACGCGGTACGCAGCCTCATCCAGTCGCTCATACCGGCCTGGAAAAGCTGGTGGATGAAGGGGCCGTGGGTGAGTGGCTCAAGACACGCCAGGACGTCTGGATCCAGCCCAAGGTCGACGGCGTTGCGGTGACGCTGGTGTATCGCAAAGGCCGCCTGAGCCAGCTCATCAGCCGTGGCGACGGCCTGCTCGGTCAGGACTGGACAGCCGCCGCGCGCAAGATCCAGGGCATTGTCCAGCAACTGCCAGAGCCCATCGACCTGGTGCTGCAAGGCGAACTCTATTGGCGTCTTGACGATCATGTGCAGTCCGAACACGGCGGGCTCAGTGCCCGCAGCAAAGTGGCGGGGCTGATGAATCGCCGACAGTTAAGCGATGCCGAGACCTCCAGGATCGGGCTATTCGTCTGGGCCTGGCCCGACGGCCCGACAGACTTCAGCACGCGCCTGGCCACCCTGGCGCGCTGGGGGTTCACCGATAGCCGCCGCTACAGCCATCCCGTGCAAAACCTCACTGAAGCCGCGCATTGGCGCAGGTACTGGTACAACCATCCGCTGCCCTTTGCCAGCGATGGCGTGGTGCTGCACCAGGCCCGGCACGCACCTGCCAAGCGCTGGCAGGTCAGCGCGCCGTATTGGGCGGTCGCCTGGAAATACCCGATAACCAGGGCTTTGGCGCTGGTACGCAAGGTGCAGTTCAAGATCGGCCGCACGGGGCGTATCACGCCCATTCTGGAACTGGAGTCGGTGCGACTGGACGACCGGCAAATCCGCCGCGTCAGCGTCGGCTCCTTGAAACACTGGCATGCACTGGATATCCGCCCCGGCGATCAGGTCTCCATCAGCCTTGCCGGCCAAGTGATTCCTCGGTTGGAGCAAGTGATCCTGCGCAACGAGACCAGGGTGGCGGTGCAAGTACCGGATGCGCGCAACTTCCACGCCTTGAGTTGTTGGCAACTGGACCCTGGCTGCGAAGAGCAATTGCTCGCGCGCCTGACCTGGCTGAGCAGCAACCAGGGACTGGCCCTGCCTTATATGGGCCGCGAGACCTGGAACGCATTGATCCAGGCCGGTCTAATCGCAGGCATTCTCGATTGGTTAACCCTGGATGCGGCAGAGCTTGCTAACATTGACGGCTTCGGTGATCGCCGCCGTGCCCGGGTGCTCGACAGCCTGCAAAGCGCGCGGCAACGGCCCTTTGCACAATGGCTAAAAGCCCTGGGCGTACCGCCTTCGGCGCGCAACGATCTGGAGGGTGGCTGGCAGGCCCTGGCCGCCAAAGACACGCAAGCCTGGCTGGCCACCGACGGCATTGGCCCGGGCCGCGCGGCGCAATTGAGCGCTTTTTTTCGCGACCCGCAAGTACAAGCGTTAGCTGAAACATTACGCGTGGCTGGAATTGACGGGTTTTAAGCCCAACCCGGCCACTTTTACTCCCGGCAGAATTCACCCTGCCATCCGATTGCGACCTTGGAGCCTCACATGAAATTTCTAGCCCCACTTGCCTTGTTGGCCACCGTAAGCCTGGCGAGCATGCCGCTGCTGGCCGCCGAAGAAGTGCCAGAACTCACCGGCTGCGCCGCCAAGCGCCAGGCCATCAGCGCACAAATCGAACAAGCCAAGACCCATGGCAACAGCGAACAACAAGCCGGCCTGGAAAAAGCCCTGAGCGAAGTCACCGCCCACTGCACCGATGCGTCCTTGCGCAAAGAACGCGAGAACAAAGTGCTCGACGCCAAGCACGAAGTCACCCGCCGTCAGGCCGACCTCGACAAGGCGATGAAAAAAGGCGATGCCGACAAGATCAACAAACGCAAAGACAAGCTGGCTCAGTCGCGCAAAGAACTGCAGGAGGCTGTCGACGAACTCGACAAATAAAACCGGTCAGTGGTCGCGAAACTGTTTATGGCAGGCCGTGCAGGCATCTTCGACTTTCTGCACCGCAGGCCCCAGGTTGCTGGCCTTGTAGGGCTGCACCTGGCTTGCGATTACCAATTCACCGGTAGCCGTTTCAAGGTTTCGGGCCAGCTCCTGGAAGCGTGCCTGCTGTTGCCACACAGTATCCTTGGCGCTGGTGTGATCTTCCTCACGCACACTCGGGAAATGCTTCCACGGTTCGTGGGACAACGCATCGAGCTTGACCGCGCCTTCGGCGAACTTCGCGCCGTCGAACGGGATACGCCCACGCAGCATGCCGCCCAGGTCTTCGCCGGTCTTGAGCATCTGCTTGAAGATGGCCTTGCGTTGGCCCAGCGGCGAATTAGGATCGACACCGCCGCAGGCGGACAAGGTCAGGCAGGCCAGCAATACCACGGTCAGTTTTTTAAAAGTCATGATGGCTTCAGGGTCACGGGAAACGGCGGCCAGTATCCTCGCCCCGCCCGCAAAGACCAATAGCCCTATTAATAATAAGGGTTGCCTGAATGCGCTGCGGCGCAGGCAACCGCTTCAGGAATTACGTGTATGAATGTCACCTTGAAACGCTGGAGCCGCCGAATGGTGTGGGCTCTGCCGATGGTTGCGCTGCTGGCCGGTTGCGATGGCGGCAAAGACACCGGCAAAAAAGATGAAGCGGCCAAGCCCCATGCCGTCGCCACCTATGTCAGTGCACCGTGGGAAGCGCTGCCGGCGGTTTCCGACAGCGACCTGCTGGCCGGGTTTGAATCCTGGCGCAGTGCCTGCCAGCGCCTCAAGGCTGATCCGGTGTGGGGCGCAACCTGTGCCGCCGCCGCCACCGTACCGGGCGATGCCGTAGCCGTGCGCGGTTTTCTCAAGGAGCGCCTGGATGTGTTCGGCCTGCGCTCGGCCGACAACACACCCAATGGCCTGATCACCGGCTACTACGAGCCGGTCTACCCCGGCAGCCTGACCGAAACCGCCACCGCCCATGTGCCGGTGTACGGCGTGCCGGACGACCTGATCATCGTCAACCTGGAAAGCATCTACCCGGAACTCAAGGGCAAGCGCCTGCGCGGCCGCCTCGAGGGCCGTGTACTCAAGCCGTATGACGACGCCAGCACCATCAACGGCCAAGGCTCCACTGCCAAGCCGATTGCCTGGCTGACCAACCCGATGGACCTGCAATTCCTGCAGATTCAAGGCTCGGGGCGTATTCAACTGGCCGGTGGGCGCCAATTGCGCGTGGGCTATGGCGACCAGAATGGTTACCCGTACCGCCCGATCGGCCGCTGGCTGGTGGAGCAAGGCGAACTGAAAAAAGAAGACGTGACCATGGGCGCCATCAGCGCCTGGGCCAAGGCCAACCCGCAGCGCATTCCGCAATTGTTGGCGAGCAACCCCAGCTACGTGTTTTTCAGCGCCCGCCCGGACAGCAACGAAGGCCCGCGCGGCTCACTGAATGTGCCGCTGACGGCGGGTTACAGCGTGGCGGTGGACCGCAAGGTGATTCCGCTGGGCAGCCTGTTGTGGCTGTCGACCACCAAACCCGATGGCTCGCCCATCGCACGGCCCGTCGCCGCGCAGGACACCGGCGGCGCGATCACCGGCGAAGTGCGCGCAGACTTGTTCTGGGGCACCGGTGACGCGGCGGGTGAGCTGGCGGGGAATATGAAGCAGCAGGGGCAGATCTGGATGCTGTGGCCCAAGGGCGCGGCGTTGCCCCACGTGCCGGATGCGCCTGCCGGCACCTGAATAACGCTGAAGAACCCATGTGTGCGGGCCTGTGTGGGAGCTGGCTTGCCTGCGATAGCATCACCGCGGTGTAACTGACATACCGAGGTGCCCGAATCGCAGGCAAGCCAGCTCCCACACAAGCCCGCTCCCACAGGGGATTACGTCAAACCTCTAGATCGACACAAAAAAGAAACTCGCAATCAACGCCATCCCCACCGCCCACACCAGCGAACGCAGCATCGCCCAGTCGGCCAGGTAGCAAATGATGTACAGCAGCCGACTGGTGATAAACAGCACCGCCAGTACATTGATGGTCACCAGCGACGCCGTACCGGCCAGGTGCGCGATGATTACCGCCGCTGCAAACGCAGGCGTCACTTCAAAGCTGTTGAGCTGGGCATTGTGGGCGCGCTTGGCGACGCCTTCGACGGTATCCAGGAAGGCACGCGGGTCGTGGTTCTGCCGCGGGCCGAACTTGCCACCGCTGAACTTGGCCACCCCCGTGCACAGGTAAGGCAGGAATATTGCGATCAACACACACCAGAAAGCGGCCGTCATGATGGATTCCTTTTTTTGTTTTAAATAGAAATTAGAGTTTTAGCACTATAACTGCAATATCGCACTCACCGGCTATGAACCGAGGCGCGCCGAAAGGTTCTATCAGGCTTTTAGCCGGTGCCTTGAAACATCCCGCAGCTGGTGCGGTCCATCCCAGCAATAACGACCTTCCCTCACTTCCAAGGACCTCGGATGCTTGAACTTGTCGCCGCCTTTATTTGCCTTACCACCCTGCTCACCTATGTGAACTACCGATTTATCGGGCTGCCGCCCACTATCGGTGTGATGGTCACGGCCCTGGTGTTCTCCCTGATTTTGCAAGGCCTGAGCCTTATCGGCTACCCAGGCCTCGAAGAACGTATCCAGCAGTTAATCGGCCAGATCGACTTCGGCGACTTGCTGATGAACTGGATGCTGTCGTTCCTGCTGTTCGCCGGCGCCTTGCACGTCAACCTCAACGACCTGCGCAGCTATCGCTGGCCCATCGGCCTGCTGGCGACCTTCGGCGTATTGATCGCCACCGTGGTCATCGGCAGCCTGGCGTACTACATCTTTGCCCTGTTCGGCTGGCACGTCAGCTTCCTCTACTGCCTGCTTTTCGGTGCACTGATTTCGCCCACCGACCCGATTGCGGTGTTGGGCGTGCTGCGAACCGCCAACGCCTCCAAACCACTGAAAACCACCATCGTCGGCGAATCGCTGTTCAACGACGGCACCGCAGTGGTGGTGTTTACCGTACTGCTGGGCATCGCACAGCTGGGCGAAACACCGACCGTCGGCGCCACGGCCATGCTGTTCGCCCATGAAGCGATTGGCGGCGTGGTGTTCGGCGGGCTGATCGGCTACCTGGTGTACCTGATGATCAAGAGCATCGAGCAGCATCAGATCGAAGTGATGCTGACTCTCGCGCTGGTGATCGGCGGTTCGGCAATGGCGACCGAACTGCACGTTTCGGCGCCGATTGCCATGGTGGTGGCCGGGCTGATCATCGGCAACCTGGGGCGCAAGCTGGCCATGAACGACATGACCCGCCGCTACCTCGACGGCTTCTGGGAATTGCTCGATGACATGCTCAACGCCCTGCTGTTTGCACTGATCGGCATGGAGCTGCTGCTGTTGCCGTTCAACTGGCTGCACGTACTGGCCGCCAGCTTGCTGGCCGTGGCGATCCTGGCCTCACGCCTGCTGACCGTGGCCCCGGCGATCCTGTTGCTGCGCCGCTGGCGCACGGTGCCACGCGGCACTATCCGCATTCTCACCTGGGGTGGTTTGCGCGGTGGCGTCTCGGTAGCACTGGCGCTGGCCCTGCCGCTTGGCCCGGAACGCGACTTGCTGCTGAGCATCACCTACATCGTGGTGCTGTCGTCGATCCTGTTGCAGGGTTTGAGCATCGGCAAGCTGGTCAAGCATGTGACCAAAGATGAGCCTGCACCGCCAACCGAGGCTCACTGATTGAGGCCGGCGGCGGATTCATTTCGCCGCCGGCGCCTGCGATCAATGGGCCTGCACGATGATCTGGCTCTTGAGGTCATTGAACATCGCCTCGATCATCGGCTGCATACTCTTGAACCACTCAGGGCTGCACACCGCTTCGGGGTGGTTAAAGGCAAGCGTGCGGGAAACCAGCACGGTATTGCCGCTGCGCTCATAACTGGCGTCGTAGGTTACATCCGCGCCCTTGAGCGAAACGGTCTTGGGCAGCGCCAGAATAGTCAACGACGCGGGGAACTCGAAGCGGGCCTTTTCAACGCTCTCGCCGGCAAAGCAGGTGAAGTTCTGCACCCGCTTCTTTTCTACCGACAGGGCCTGCACATCCTGGGCGATATAGCTTCCCAGGCGACTGAGTGCCGGTACACCGATCGGCCCAGGCACGTTGACGAAGTTTTCCGTGCGCCCGGCCAACGTGGTGTTGAAGCCGGACGCATCACCGTCCAGCGCATCTGTTTGCAGGGTGCCGTTGCCCGCCTGGCCTGAGCTGCGCAGCATTTTCTGGATCATCTGATCACGCTCCGCCGGCTGCTGAGACCTGATCCAAAAACGCGTCGCTTCGGTACGCCACCCCTCGGCGAGGGACGTTTGCGTAAAGTCTGCCGCGCCCTTGTCATCGACCTTGAACACCAATTCACTCGATAGCTTGCTCGGTTGAGTGGCCGGGGTACGTGCCAACTCGCCAGTACGCGTCAACAACACCGGCTTGTCCAAGTCCTGCAGTGGCAAGTAACCGGCAGCGATGAAACTGGCGGTGGAGTCCAGATACAGGTCCAGGATTGGCACATAGGTGATCGCATGGTTGAGCACGCGTAACGCCGCCACCTTGGGCAAGACATAGGCATTGCCGGCGTTGATCAACACCGGTGAGCTGTCGATGCCAACGGCCTTGAGCATGGCTTCCAGCAGGGCCACATGGTCCTTGCAGTCGCCGTAACGGTTGTCCAGCACCGATTGCGCCGGGTGCGGCACCACGCCGCCGGCGTCGATGTACACCGCCACATAACGGATGTTCTTGCGCACCCAATCGCTGAGCACCAGGGCCTTGGCCCGAGGCGTTGGCTGGTCGGCGGTGAGCCTGTGCGCCAATTCGGTGATTTGCGGTGTGACCTCAACCTTGGCACGTGCCTCGTAAGCCCTGGCCAGGTCTTTGTAGGTTGCAAAGGTCGAAACAGCGAGGAGTTGGCCATAGTCGGTGTAGGCCACCGCGCCTTGTTCGGGCCGGGTTTTGTCGGCCGGCACGTAGTCCCATCGGTACACCTTACGCCCAACCGCTGCGGCCGAAGTGGAGGCGTTGAAACCCCGGGCCTCGGCGTACAAAGGCTTGTCGGCCGGCAAGTCGTAGATCAGGGAGTAATCCAGCGTGGGGCTCAAGCTCGCCGTGGAGAAGTCGGTAAACTCGCCAGGAAACAGCGCCGTGTGGCGTATTCGCTTGTAACGCAAGCTCAGACGATCCCCCACTGCCACCTCAGGAAAAATCACCACCTTGACCCGCGAATCCTGAAACATCGGAGCATTGGCCGAGGCCTGCTCCTGTTGCTCCCTGATCTGCGGCGCGGTGACCATTACCCTGCGCCCATCGGGCTTGAGCGTGAACGCCTCGATAATCTCCAGGCTATCCAATGAGCGGTTATAACTGACCGCTTGCTGGGCACTGGACCTGATGGCCCGCTCTTCGTTGATCAGCACGACCTTATCGGCATCCACCACATAGCTGCCGTCGGCATTGATCACGTAGCGCTGAGTTTGCTTTTCGATGGTCACGGAGCGATCCGCAGCATCATCCTTGGCCTGTGCCACGCCGAAAACGCCCACCGCCAATACCAGCGTGCACCAACTGCGCCCCCGCAAAAAAGGGAAAGTCCGCATAAAGATCCTTCTTTCATGAATGGAAAACCGCGCAGCGACTTTGCCATTCATTTATGACGAATCAGCTTACTCGTCCTTGTTCACCCGCTGGGGATGGCGCGGGTCTGCGGGCTTGCCCGGCAAGCTGCTCTCACTGCGAATCTGCGCATGGCTGATCAGCGCAAAAATAAAACTGCCGCCGATGATATTGCCTGCCAGGGTCGGCCCGGCGAACACCAGCCAGAAGTCCTTCCACGGCAGTTCGCCGGCAAACACCAGGTACGACACTTCCGCCGAACCGACGACGATGTGGGTGAAGTCCCCCAGCGCCATCAGGTAAGTGATCAGGATGATGATGAACATCTTCGCGCTTTCCATGGACGGGATCATCCACACCATGGTGGCGATCATCCAGCCGGAAATAATGCCCTTGGCGAACATCTGGCCGGGGTCGTTTTCCATGACCTTGCGGCCGATTTCGAGAAAGGCCATGTCGGTCTTGGTGTCGAAGATCGGCAGGTGCAGCATCACGTAGGCCACCAGCAAGGTGCCGCACAGGTTGCCCACCAGCACCACCGTCCACAACCGCAACAGGCGGCCGGCATTGGCCAGCGTCGGCTTGCTCATCACCGGCAGCACGGCGGTCAGGGTGTTTTCGGTGAACAGTTGCTGGCGCGCGAGGATGACCGCGAGAAAGCCCGCGCAATAGCCAAAGCTGGCGATCACCTTGAAAGCTTCGCCATTCGGCAGGCGCGAGTTGAGCAACCCCATGCCCATCAGCGACAGGCCCATGGTCAGGCCGGCCGCCAACGCCGACCACCACAACGCAGCCACATTGCGTTCCAGTTCCTGATCGCCCTGGGTGCGGATGATTTCGTGCAGCACCGCCGCGCGGGGCGGCTGGTTGTTGTCGACGTCCTGTTGCTCTTCCTGCGACAGGTTGGGGGTTTTGCCGTCTGCTTGAGTCGCCATGGGTGTACCTGAACAGGTGGGTGTTGTTCAGGTACGACCTGTCGCCAGCCGCCAGCGTTCAATGCCCGCCGCCGCTGGGTTCGCAGTTACTCGGTTTCGTCTTTGAACTGGTCTTTGACGTACCTGATTTCTGTACGCCCGTGCGGTGCCGGCAAACCATCTTCGCCCAGGTTGACGAACACCATTTTCTCTACGGTGAGGATACTTTTGCGGGTGATCTTGTTGCGCACTTCACAGGTCAGGGTGATCGAGGTGCGGCCGAACTCGGTGGCGGTGATGCCCAGTTCGATGATGTCACCCTGGCGCGAGGCACTGACGAAGTTGATTTCGGAGATGTACTTGGTCACCACGCGTTGGTTGCCCAGTTGAACAATCGCGTAGATCGCCGCTTCTTCGTCGATCCAGCGCAGCAGGCTGCCGCCGAACAGGGTGCCGTTGGGGTTGAGGTCTTCGGGTTTTACCCATTTGCGGGTGTGGAAGTTCATGGTCACTCCAAAGCGTCTTGCCGAATGATGGGCAACATCATGGCAGAGCCCGCGCCCAAGCTCTATGCACCATTGCCTATCATGCCCATGCACGATCTGCATGTGGCCGACAGAAAGGCTTGGGAAGTGCCGCGCACACGGCTATAATCGCCACCGCTTCAAAACGGTCATCTTCGATTGATACCGTTCTCCCGCCACCTGTCCGAGGGGCGCTGCAGCAGGTTCAACCTGTCAGGCTCGGATGGGGCGTTGTTCGGCCTGGTTAGCCAGCTGGATACTAAACGCACAACGGCGCCCATTCGCACACTACGAATGGAGGCTCTTCATGAGCGCTGTAATCACGCCTGCAGGTTTTACCGACTACAAAGTCGCCGACATGTCCCTCGCTGCCTGGGGCCGTCGCGAAACCTTTATCGCCGAATCCGAAATGCCAGCCCTGATGGGCCTGCGCCGCAAGTACGCCGCTGAGCAGCCGCTCAAAGGCGCGAAGATCCTCGGCTGCATCCACATGACCATTCAGACTGCTGTGCTGATCGAAACCCTGGTTGCCCTGGGCGCCGAAGTACGCTGGTCGTCCTGCAACATTTTCTCGACTCAGGACCAGGCCGCTGCTGCTATCGCTGCTGCCGGTATCGCGGTTTACGCCTGGAAAGGCGAGACCGAAGAAGAGTACGAGTGGTGCCTGGAGCAAACCATCCTCAAAGATGGCGCGCCATGGGATGCCAACATGATCCTCGACGACGGCGGTGACCTGACCGAGCTGCTGCACAAGAAATACCCGCAGATTCTGGACCGCGTTCACGGTGTGACCGAAGAAACCACCACTGGCGTACACCGCCTGCTGGACATGCTGGCCAAGGGCGAGCTGAAAATCCCGGCCATCAACGTCAATGACTCGGTGACCAAGAGCAAGAACGACAACAAGTACGGCTGCCGTCACAGCCTCAACGATGCCATCAAGCGCGGCACCGACCACCTGCTGTCGGGCAAGCAAGCCCTGGTAATCGGCTACGGCGACGTGGGCAAGGGTTCGTCCCAGTCTCTGCGTCAGGAAGGCATGATCGTTAAAGTCTCCGAAGTTGACCCGATCTGCGCCATGCAAGCGTGCATGGACGGTTTCGAAGTGGTTTCGCCGTTCATCAACGGCCAGAACGACGGCACCGAAGCGAGCATCGACAAAGCCCTGCTGGGCAAGATCGACCTGATCGTGACCACCACCGGTAACGTGAATGTTTGCGACGCAAACATGCTCAAAGCCCTGAAGAAGCGCGCTGTAGTTTGCAACATCGGCCACTTCGACAACGAAATCGACACCGCTTTCATGCGCAAGAACTGGGCATGGGAAGAAGTGAAGCCGCAGGTACACAAGGTTCACCGTACCGGCGCTGGCGATTTCGACCCGCAGAACGACGACTACCTGATCCTGCTGGCTGAAGGCCGTCTGGTTAACCTGGGCAACGCCACCGGCCACCCAAGCCGCATCATGGATGGCTCGTTCGCCAACCAGGTCCTGGCGCAGATCTTCCTGTTCGGCCAGAAGTACGCCGACCTGTCGCCGGCCCAGAAAGCCGAGCGTCTGACCGTGGAAGTACTGCCGAAGAAACTCGACGAAGAAGTGGCCCTGGAAATGGTCCGCGGCTTCGGCGGCGTAGTGACTCAACTGACCAAGACCCAGGCCGACTACATCGGCGTGACCGTCGAAGGTCCGTTCAAGCCGCACGCTTACCGTTACTGATATGCCTGCTGCCTGCTCTCTCTGCGAGAGCGGGCTTTTGTGGGAGCGGGCTTGCTCGCGAATGCGGTGGGCCAGTCACCGAATATATTGACTGACACGCCGCATTCGCGAGCAAGCCCGCTCCCACATTAAATCGGTGCATGACTTGCGGTTTTATGAGTTTCCAAGGGTATCAACCATGTCCCAAGACCGTCGCTACAGCTTCGAGTTTTTCCCGACCAAGACCGATGCTGGGCATGAAAAACTGATGGCGACTGCCAAGCAGTTGGCCAGCTACAACCCCGACTTCTTCTCCTGCACCTACGGCGCCGGTGGCTCGACCCGTGACCGCACGATCAACACCGTGTTGCAGCTCGAAAGCGAAGTCAAAGTTCCCGCCGCTCCGCACTTGTCGTGCGTGGGCGACAGCAAGGCCGACCTGCGCAGCCTGCTGACCCAATACAAACAAGCCGGCATCAAGCGCATCGTCGCCCTGCGTGGCGACCTGCCGTCCGGCATGGGCATGGCCAGCGGCGAGCTGCGCTACGCCAATGACCTGGTGAGTTTCATCCGCGAAGAAAGCGGCGATCACTTCCATATCGAAGTGGCGGCTTACCCGGAGATGCACCCACAGGCGCGTAATTTCGAAGACGATTTGCAGAACTTCGTGCGCAAGGCCAATGCCGGCGCCGACAGTGCGATCACCCAGTACTTCTTCAACGCCGACAGCTACTTCTACTTTGTCGAGCGCGTACGGGCCATGGGTGTGAATATCCCTATCGTGCCGGGCATCATGCCGATCACCAACTACAGCAAGCTGGCGCGTTTCTCCGACGCCTGCGGTGCTGAAATCCCACGCTGGGTGCGCAAGCAACTGGAAGCTTATGGCGATGACGTCAAGAGCATCCAGGCGTTCGGCGAGCAGGTGATCACACAGATGTGTGAACAATTGCTGCAAGGTGGCGCACCAGGGTTGCACTTCTACACCCTGAACCAGACTGAACCCAGCCTGGCCATCTGGAACAACCTCAAGCTGCCACGCTAAGGCTTGTTTGGTAATGCCAAGGCCCTCGTTTATACGAGGGCCTTTTGCTTTTAATGCGCCACATCAACTTGCCCGCGAATGCGTGTGCCAGAGCTTCTCTTTAGCGCAGGAGCATCGTAACCTCAGGGGATGCCCGTCATTCTCAAGCTGTTGACCGCTGTGCTTTTTGCTTGCCTGAGCTTCACCGCTTACGGCGAGAAATTGCGCGTTGTCACCGAGCCTTGGGCACCTTATGTGTACGACGACAACGGCAGCATGCGCGGCCTGGATTACGAAACCACGATGATCGTGTTCCAACGCCTGGGGGTGGAGGTGGAGTGGCAATTCCTGCCCTGGAAACGTTGCCTGGCCATGCTGGACCAGGGCCACGCCGATGGCGCACTGGATATTTTCCACAGCCATGAGCGCGATGCTTTGCTGCTTTACCCCAGCGAACCGTTGTCGGCTGTCGAGTTCGTGCTGTTCTATGCCAACGACCGCCCTCATCCGGCCCAGACCCTGGATGACCTGCGCGGGCTGACGGTCGGCACGTCACCAGGCTATCTGTATGGCGAGGCCTTCAGCGAATCCAGCCTGTTCGACCGCGAGCCGGCGCCCAGCCATGAGGCCAACTTCGGCAAACTGTCGCTGGGCCGCATTGACCTGGTGATTACGGACCGTCGAGTCGGCCAGCATGTGATCAAGGCCATGGGCCTGGAAGGCAAGGTCAGCCAGGCGCCGCTGGTGGTCAGCCGCCAGCCGCAATTTTTAGCCGTGCGCCGTGGCGCCGGCATGGACCTGCTGGTGCAACGCTTCGCCGCCGAGCTCAAGCGCTTCAAGCAAGAGCCTGCCTACGCAGCCTTAAGCGCCAAATATGGCGGAATCCAAGCCAATACAGCCCCTGAACACACCGTTGAGCAGCAGGAAAGCGGCGCGCCGTGATTGCTCTGTTATACTCCGGCCTTTCCGCCAGGCTCACGCCCGGCCGCTGAGGTCTTGAAAAAGGCACCTAACCCAGCTACTGCGCAGCTTTCAGCCCGCGCGAGCCGGTGGAGTGCCCGCCAGACGCAGCAGGACCGGACGGGGTTGCGCTCCCCTAAGCGCCATTCACGCCCGGCAAGATTATCCCTTTGGGCCAAGCCCTAACTAAAACAGGATTACTCATGTCCTTTGCTTCCCTCGGTCTCTCCGAGGCTTTAGTCCGCGCCATCGAGGCAGCGGGCTATACCGAGCCTACTCCGGTGCAACAGCGGGCCATTCCCGCCGTGTTGCAAGGTCGCGACCTGATGGTTGCGGCGCAGACAGGTACTGGTAAAACCGGTGGTTTCGCCCTCCCGATTCTGGAGCGGTTGTTCCCCAACGGTCACCCGGACAAATCCCAGCGTCACGGCCCGCGCCAACCGCGCGTACTGGTCCTGACCCCAACCCGCGAACTCGCCGCCCAAGTGCACGACAGCTTCAAGCTGTACGCCCGCGACTTGAAGTTCGTCAGCGCCTGCATCTTCGGCGGCGTCGGCATGAACCCACAGGTTCAGGCCATGTCTCGTGGTGTTGACGTGCTGGTAGCCTGCCCGGGTCGTTTGCTCGACCTGTGCGGCCAAGGCAGCGTCGATTTGTCCCACGTGGAAATCCTCGTGCTGGATGAAGCCGACCGCATGCTCGACATGGGCTTTGTCCATGACGTGAAAAAGGTCCTCGCCCGCCTGCCGGCCAAACGTCAGAACCTGCTGTTCTCGGCAACGTTCTCCCAAGACATCACCGCCCTGGCCGGCAAGCTGCTGCACAACCCGGAACGCATCGAAGTCACGCCGCCGAACACCACGGTCGAGCGTATCGAGCAACGCGTATTCCGCCTGGCCGCCAGCCACAAGCGTTCCCTGCTGGCGCACCTGATCACCCACGGCGCGTGGGAGCAGGTGCTGGTGTTTACCCGCACCAAGCACGGCGCCAACCGCCTGGCCGAGTACCTGGACAAGCACGGCCTCACCGCCGTCGCCATTCACGGTAACAAGAGCCAGAACGCGCGCACCAAAGCGCTGGCCGATTTCAAGGCCGGCACTGTGCGCATCCTGGTCGCCACCGATATCGCCGCGCGCGGCCTGGATATCGACCAATTGCCACACGTGGTCAACTTCGAGCTGCCGAACGTCGATGAAGATTACGTGCACCGTATCGGCCGTACCGGCCGTGCCGGTCGTTCGGGCGAGGCCATTTCCCTGGTCGCTCCGGACGAAGAAAAGCTGCTGAAAAGCATCGAGCGCATGACCAAGCAGAAAATCGCCGACGGCGACCTGATGGGCTTCGACTCCAGCGCCGTGGAGGCCGAAAAGCCTGAAGCGCGCGAGCGTCCGGACGTGCGTAACCCACGCAACCCACGCGGTCCGAAGGGCGATGGCCCGAACGGCGGCGGTGGTGGCGGTGGCCGCCGCGACAAGGGCAAAGACAAAGGCGGCAAGGAAAAAGCGCCTACCAACGGCCGTGGCGAACGCCCAGCCCGTGAGCAGAAGCCCCGTGAAGGCACCCCGGCCCGCGAACAGCGCCAGCCGAGCCAGCCGCCACGTGCCGCTGCCGACCGCGCCCCGGACGAGTTCCTCGACGACGATGTGGATAACTTCGGTAACCGCGTTGACTACGTGCCTCAGGCCAAGCCGGCCCAGGGCCGTGGCCGCCGTCCAGGTGCCCCGGCACAAGGTGCGGGCGCAGGCACGGGTGCTCCACGTGGCGGCCAGCCACAGGGCGGTCGTCAAAATGGCCCGCGCAACAGCAGCGGCGGTACCACCGGTACGCCACCTGCCAAGCGCAACGGCCCGCGTAATGGCGCCCCCCGTGACGGCCAGGCCCGTCGTGAAGACTCGCGCAGCAACAACCGCCGTCCGGCTCGTGACGACCAGCCACGCTTGTCGGAACCCGCCGTGCAGAACCCGCGCGGTGGTCCGGCGCCGAAGATCATCCACAAGGAGTCGAAAGCGGATCGCTTCCCGACACCTGAGCAGCTGGATCAACTGCCAGGCCGCCCTCGTGGTGAAAAACCAGCGCTGCTGACCCGCAACCGCTGAGTTTTCGACGCTAACAAAAACGCCCCGATTAATCGGGGCGTTTTTGCATCCAGGCGTTAGCTTATTGATCAGCCACTTCACCGGCCTTATGAAAAAGCTTGGCAAAGATCATCCAGCGACCGTCAACTTTCATCAGGTTCAAATAATCAACCATCACGTTATTGAACAAGCGCAAGCGCACTTTGACGATGGCCATTTCCGGCGACATCACGTCAATCATCAATACCTCATCAAGCTGCGGAAAACCGCCTTCCTGCGGCGACTTTCGGCCTTGAACCATGGTCCGGTACTCATCGAACGGCCGCACGACCACGGTCGAGTTCTGTGCGCTGTATAACACGCAGCCACGATGAAAGACTTGATCGAACGTATTCAAATCCTGAGTTTGCAACACACTAAAGTAATCGTTCAGAAACGCTTGAATCTCATCAATCATGGCGCACAACTCCCGACAGTTTCAACACGGTGTTATTTGAATAAATAACTTGCCGCCATTATTGATAGCCCACTCATTTCACGTATAGCGGCTATTATTAGGCTTTTCTGTGAAAGGAATTCACACTTTGAAACTGCCTCCCCTTGCCGCGCTGCGTGCTTTCGAGGCCTTGGCCCGACTGGGCAAAGTGAACCTGGCCGCCCTCGAACTGCACGTGACCCACAGTGCCGTCAGCCATCAGATTCGCGCCCTTGAAGAGTACCTGGGCCTCGCTTTGGTCATGCGCAACAAGCGCACGCTGATGCTGACGGATGAAGGCCGCGTGTATGCCTACCAGATCAGGCAGGGGCTGGGCGAAATCGCCGGGATCACCGAAAAACTGATGGCAAAAACCAGGCACCCACAGCTGACCGCTTCGGTGCTGCCTTCCTACGCCATGCATTGGTTGTTGCCGCGCCTGCATGATTTCAGGGCGGCTCACCCCGAGCTGCACTTGCGGCTGGAGTCGAGCATGGAGTTCGCCAGCTTCGAGCAAGGCCCGCTTGATTGCGCGATTCGCTTCGGTCATGGCCAGTGGCCGGATGTGCATTGCGAAACGCTGATGGGTGACTCATTGCTGGTGGTCGCCGCGCGCGACTTCAACCACGGCGTGCTGCCGGACACGGCGCAAGCCGTCCTTGAGCAGCCATTGC
Source organism: Pseudomonas sp. B19125 (assembly GCF_044218855.1). NCBI lineage: Bacteria > Pseudomonadati > Pseudomonadota > Gammaproteobacteria > Pseudomonadales > Pseudomonadaceae > Pseudomonas > Pseudomonas sp. B19125. The sequence goes on along the minus strand of NZ_CP162589.1, from coordinate 888,444 downwards.
TGCACGCCAGCGAGAGCTGGCCGATCTGGCTGGGCGCCGCAGGTATCGAGGGGCAACGTCCGCAAGCGCCGCTGGAGTTCACCGATTCCACGTTGATGCTCGAAGCCGTGCGGCTCGGGCACGGCGTCGCGCTGACACGCCGCTCGATTGCCCATGCACTGATTCAACGCGGGGAGCTGGTCCGGCTCACCGACATTGAACCGGCGCACACCTCACGCTATTACATAGTCTGGCCTGCGGGCAGCAAACCGTCGGCGCAGTTGACCTTGTTGCACACTTGGCTCAAGGGCCAAGTGACGATGTATCAAGAAAGCCTTTGAACAGCGCACAGCAAAACGCCGACCCTGAGGTCGGCGCTTGGCGTTTGAAACAGCGAAATAATTACTTCGCTTTCACACCTTCAAAAGTCACGTACAGCTCAACAGTGTTGGACGCTGGGCCCAGGTCCATCTGCTTGCCGAAGTCCTGACGGTTGAAGCTGGTAGTGCCTTCAAAGCCGGCACGGTAGCCGCCCCATGGATCCTTGCCTTCGCCCAGGAAAGTGGCTTTGACCACGATCGGCTTGGTCACGCCATGAAAGGTCAGGTCGCCAGTCACGTCGGCAGTAACTTGGCCTGCAGCATTTTTACCGGTGGTTTTGACACTGGTGGAGACGAACTTGGCATCGGCAAACTTGCCAACGTCCAGGAAGTCTTTGCTGGCAATGTGCTTGTCACGTTCGGCGTGGTTAGTGAACACGCTGGCGGTACGGACGTTGAACTCGATTTTGCTGTCTTCAGGCTTGGCGGCGTCAAAGCTGAACTTGCCGTCCAGATCCTTGAAAGTACCGGTGATGAAGCTATAGCCCAAGTGGCTGATCTTGAAGTCAACGAAGGCGTGCTGGCCTTCCTTGTCGACAACATAATCAGCGGCCATCGCCGAACCTGCGGACAGCAGTGCGGAACCGATTGCCAGAGCGGCGAGAGTCTTTTTCAACATGCTTTCTATTCCTTGTGAGTCGAGGTTGAACATCAGGCTTTGCGTCCCAGCATTCGTGTCAGGGTCGCATCACGATCGATAAAGTGGTGTTTAAACGCGGCCACGCCATGCAAACCGGCGAAGACCACCAACACCCAGGCCAGGTACAAATGCACCAAGCCGGCGTTGTCTGCCTGGTCCGGTAGCCCGGAAACCACAGCAGGAATCTCAAACAGGCCAAACACCGGGATACCGACACCGTCTGCGGTGGAAATCAGGTAACCGGCGATCATCACGGCAAACAGCCCGAGATACAGGAACGCGTGGCCAAACGCAGCGCCAATACGCGTCAAGCGGCTGTAGCTGGCCAAAGGTGGCGGTGGCGGGCTGACAATGCGCCAGACGATACGCACCAGCATGATGGCGAACAGCGTGATGCCAATGCTCTTGTGCAGGTCGGGCGCGTCTTTGCGCCAGGCGCTGTAGTAGTCGAGGCCGACCATCCACAGGCCCAGCGCGAACAAACCGAACACCACCAGGGCTACGCCCCAGTGCAAAACAATGCTGACCCAGCCATAACGGGCCGATGAATTACGTAGCTGCATGTCCCAAATCCCGTAAGAACTGTGCCCAAGACTAGCGATTTACCTATCGAATTAAAGCGGAAAATTTCGCTTTGAAATATCGAGAAATACGATCAAGAGAGTATGCACAGTACGTTAACAATGGATTAAGGACTATTCCTGATAAACGTGACAGATCGTCCTGCCTTTACTGCCAATTCATCCGTAATGGGTTGTGACGCCGCCTGGCATTGCATAGGCTTGCGCGATTGTTTCGCCTGCGCCGGGCGCAGGGCCGCTTCGAGGAGATAACCGATGGGCTTGAATAACCAGTGGATGCAACGCGACCTCGCGGTGCTGTGGCATCCCTGCACCCAGATGAAAGACCACCAGCAACTGCCGCTGATCCCGATCAAACGTGGCGAAGGCGTATGGCTGGAAGACTTCGAAGGCAAGCGCTACCTCGATGCCGTCAGTTCCTGGTGGGTCAATGTGTTCGGCCACGCCAACCCGCGCATCAACCAGCGCATCAAGGACCAGGTGGATCAGCTGGAACACGTGATCCTCGCCGGTTTCAGCCACCAGCCGGTGATCGAATTGTCCGAACGCCTGGTGGCGATGACGCCTGAAGGTTTGACCCGCTGCTTCTATGCCGACAACGGCTCGTCGTGCATCGAAGTCGCGCTGAAGATGAGCTTTCACTACTGGCTCAACCGTGGCCTGCCGAACAAGAAGCGCTTCGTCACCCTGACCAACAGCTACCACGGCGAAACTATTGCCGCGATGTCCGTGGGCGATGTGCCGTTGTTTACCGAAACCTATAAAGCCTTGCTGCTCGACACCATCAAGGTGCCAAGCCCGGATTGCTACCTGCGCCCCGAGGGCATGAGCTGGGAAGAACACTCACGCAACATGTTCCTGGCCATGGAACAGACCCTGGCCGAAAACCACGACAGCGTCGCCGCCGTGATCGTCGAGCCGCTGATCCAGGGCGCCGGCGGCATGCGCATGTACCACCCGGTGTACCTCAAGCTGCTGCGTGAAGCCTGCGACAAATATGGCGTGCACCTGATTCACGACGAAATCGCCGTCGGCTTCGGCCGCACCGGCAGCATGTTCGCTTGCGAGCAAGCCGGCATCCGCCCGGACTTTTTATGCTTGTCCAAAGCCCTCACCGGCGGTTACCTGCCATTGGCGGCGGTCGTCACCACCGACGATGTGTACGACGCCTTCTACGACGACTACCCGACGTTGCGCGCCTTCCTGCATTCCCACAGCTACACCGGCAACCCGCTGGCGTGCGCGGCGGCCTTGGCGACTTTGGATATTTTCGAAGAAGACAACGTCATCGAAAACAACAAGGCCCTGGCCCAGCGCATGGCCACCGCCACCGCGCACCTGGTGGACCACCCGCACGTGTCGGAAGTGCGCCAGACCGGCATGGTGCTGGCCATCGAGATGGTTCAGGACAAAGCCACCAAAACCGCCTACCCGTGGCAGGAACGCCGTGGCTTGAAGGTGTTCGAGCATGCCCTGGAGCGCGGTGCGCTGCTGCGGCCGCTGGGCAGCGTGGTGTATTTCCTGCCGCCGTATGTGATTACGCCGGAGCAGATCGACTTTTTGGCTGAAGTCGCCAGCGAAGGGATTGATATCGCCACCAACTGCACAGTCAGTGTTGCCGTGCCGAAAGACTTCCACCCAGGCTTTCGTGATCCCGGCTAGCCAATGATCGTTCCCACGCTCCGCGTGGGAATGCAGCCCTGGACGCTCCGCGTCCGCTCTGCACACCACTTCCAGAGAACAGAAATGAGACTGTCCCGCTTTTTCACCGACACCCCGCTCAGCATCGGCGACCATGAATTGCCCGAAGCCCAGGCGCATTACATCAGCCGCGTATTGCGCATGGGTGAAGGCGACGCCGTACAACTGTTCGACGGCTCCGGCCAGGAATTCCTCGGCACCTTGCTGGAAGTCGGGAAAAAACGCGTTACCGTGCAACTCACGGAACGCTTTGCGGGCCAGACCGAATCACCGCTGCACATCCACCTCGGCCAAGGCCTGTCCCGGGGCGAGCGCATGGATTGGGCGATCCAGAAAGCCACCGAATTGGGTGTGAATGAAATCACGCCGATTTTCAGCGACCGCTGCGAAGTACGCCTCAAGGACGAACGCGCCGACAAACGCCTGCTGCACTGGCGCCAAGTGGCGATCAGCGCCTGCGAGCAATGCGGGCGTTCGACAGTGCCGGTGATTCACCCGCCGCTGTTACTGGCCGACTGGTTGAAGCAAGCCGAGGCGGATTTGAAGCTGGTGCTGCACCCGGTGGCCGAGCCGATGGTCAGCCACGCCAAGCCATCGAGCCTGGCGTTCCTGATCGGGCCTGAAGGTGGGTTGACCGACGCAGAAGTCGCAACCGCCCAAGCTGCCGGCTTCCACGCCGCCCGCCTCGGCCCGCGGGTGCTGCGCACCGAAACCGCGCCAGTCGTGGCATTGAGCGTGGCCCAGCAACTCTGGGGCGACTTCTAACCTCGCCCGATCGTTCCCACGCTCTGCGTGGGAAAGCCTCCTGTGACGCTCTGCGTCACGACCTCAAATTGGGACGCAGAGCGTCCAAGGCTGCATTCCCACGCGGAGCGTGGGAACGATCATTGCGGCTATCACTCCACCGGGTCACTCACCGGCTTGGCAATAATCGCCTTCAACTCGCTGGTCATCGGAAACTCCAGGTTCAGGCCCTTGGGCGGAATCGGCTGTTCAAACCAACGCTGGTAAATCCCGTTGATCTCCCCGGAGCGGTACAGATCGGCGAGCGTTTCGTTGACCACCGCTAGAAACTGCGGGTCGTCCTTGCGCAGCATGCAGCTGTAGATCTCCCGCGACTGCTCCTTGCCCACCACCACCCAGTGGTGCGGGTCACGGGCCTTGGCGCGCTCACCGTAGAGCAACGCATCATCCATGTAGAACGCCACTGCGCGGCCGGTCTCGAGCATTTTGAACGCTTCGCCATGGTCCTTGGCGCTGATCACAAACATATTGGCTTTGTGGTCGGCGTTGTAGCGCTTGAGAAAGCGTTCATTGGTGGTGCCGGCCGTGGTCACCACATTCTTGCCCTTGAGGTCTTCAAAACCCTGGATGCCACTGTCCTTGGCGGTCAGCAGTTGGCCCTTCACATAGATAAACCCGTAGGAAAACGCCACCTGCTTCTGCCGCTCGGCCGTCACGCCAGTGGAGCCGCACTCCAGGTCGACGGTGCCGTTTTGCACCAGCGGAATACGGGTTTGGGAGGTCACCAGGTTGTATTTGACGCTGAGGTCCGCCAAACCGGTTTTCTGCTGGATGCGCTCAACGATCTTGCTCGCCAACTCCACCGAATAGCCCATGGGCTTGCCACTGTTGTCGCTCACGTAGGAAAACGGCACCGAGGCATCGCGATACCCCAAGGTGATCGACTTGGCATTCGCGATTTTGCTCAAGGTGCCGTCCAGCGGGGCTTCATTGGCCTGAACCTGTGCGCCAAACAACAGCCCCAGGGTGCAGCCGGTCAACAGGATTTTTTTCATTGTTATTCTCCGTTGCTGGTGATGAATCCAATTATGCAGCGCGGGGCGTGAGGCCCTGCATATCAATGGAAGGCGCGTGCTCGCTGATCAGTTCGGCCAGCAATTGCCCGCTGCCGCAGGCCAGGGTAAAACCCAGGGCACCGTGGCCCAGGTTCAACCACAGGTTTCGATAGGCGCTGGCGCCGATCAGCGGCACGCCGGTGGGCGTTGCCGGGCGCATGCCGGCCCATTCGACCGCGTGGGTGTAATCGCCGGCCGTTGGGAATGTCTCCATGGCCTGGCGTTTCATCAGCGCCAGACGCTTGGGCTCAAGGCCTGCATCAAAGCCGACGATATCCACCATGGCCGCGACCCGCAGTTGCTCGCCGATGCGCGCATACACGATCTTGCGGTCATAGTCGGTGACACTCACGTTCGGCGCCTGGTGATGCGCGCCAATCGGCACGTTCAGGCTGTAGCCCTTGAGCGGATACAGTGGCAATGACAACCCTGGCAAACCCAATTGCGCGCTGCGATGCCCGGCCGCCAGCACCAGTTGATCCACCGCCATCACCTCGTCACCCAACTCGATGGCCTGCACCGCGCCGTCGGCGTGGCGTATGCGAGTGACCTTGCGGCCCAGCAAAAACCTGCAGCGCCCCGAGGCTTCGAGCCGGGCCGCCAGCCGTTGGCAGAAGGCGTGACAGTCAGCCACCTCCTCGTTCGGCGTGTAGATGCCACCGAGAAAGTCGGCGCCCATTAACGCTGGCTCCAAGTGCGCACAATCGGCCACGGACAACACTTGCTGCTGCACGTTATTGCTGACCTTGCTGCGCGCATGCTCAAAGGAGGCGGCGTTACGAAACGTCACCAGTTTGCCGTTGCGGCGCCAATCGAAGCCCTCCAGGCGATCGCCTTCGCGCCATTGCTCCAGCGTGGCCTGGCTCAAGGACGCCAGGCGCAGCAGGTGCGCGGCATTGCGCGTGTTCACCGAGCCACGGCAGGCGCCGATAAAGGCTGCCATCCAGCGCCATTGCTGCGGGTCGAGACGCGGGCGCAGCTTCAGCGGCGAATCACCGCGCAGCAACCAGCCGATGGCTTGCAGCGGCACACCTTTGTCGGCCAACGGCGCGACATAGCGGTAGGACAGTTGCCCGCCATTGGCGAAACTGGTCTCGCTGCCGAGGCTGTCCCGCGTGTCGATCACTGTCACCTCATGGCCTGCACGCACCAGGGCATAGGTGCTTGCCAAGCCAATAACGCCACCACCGATGATGCAAACCCGCTTGGCCATTGCCGCCACCCGCTATTGAATTGACTGGCACCAAGCCTAGGGCCAGGTGACAGGTCGCCGACAATGAATAAAGATGGGTCATCTATAAACAAAGGTTATGGACTTGCCATGCGCCTGCGTCATATCGAAATCTTCCAGGCCATCCGCCAGACCGGCTCCGTCAGCGCCGCCGCGCAGCTGTTGCACGTCTCGCAACCGGCGGTGACCAAGGTGCTGCAGCACGCCGAGTTGCAGTTGGGCTTTGCGCTGTTTTTACGGGTGCGCGGCAAACTGCAGCCCACACCGGAAGCGCTGGCGCTGGAAAGCGAAGTCGAGAAAGTCACCGAAAGCCTGCAAGGCGTGCGGCGCCTGGCCAAGAGCCTGCGCCGTGAGCCGGGCCAAAGTGTGCGTATTGGTGCGATTCCGGCACTGGCCCTGTCGCTGCTGCCGCCGGCGATTCTGGAATGGAAGCGCGACTACCCGGACATTGCCTGTGAGCTGTCCAGCGACCACAGCCGCGAGCTGGTGCAGAAGCTGTTGATGCGTGAGATTGACCTGGCGCTGACGCTGAACTTCTCCGGCCATCCTGGGCTGACCACGCAAGTGCTGGCCAATGGCGTGTTGGTGGCGTTGGCGTCCAAGGGTTATTGGTCGGATGCCGAGCTGAGCAAGCCCCTGCCGTTGGCGGACCTGGCGGGTGCGCCGTTGATTGGCCTGTCGAGTGCCGACCCGTTGGCCGCCAAGCTCGACAGCTACCTGGAAAACGTCGACCCACCGCCACGGGTGAGCATTGCCGTACAGACCTATTCCCTGGCCCGGGCGATGGTGGAGTCAGGTGCCGGGTTGACGGTGATCGACCCGTTTACCGCCCTCGGCGCGTCAACGGCGACCACCTGCATTCGCCCGCTCACGCCGCCGTTGCCGATCACGCTGTACGCCCTGACCCGCGCGAATGAGCCGCCGCCGCATATGTTGGCGAACCTGTTGGACATTTTCGGCAACCGAGCGCGAGAGCTGCTGGAACGCTTGTAATGTGGGAGCTGGCTTGCCTGCGATAGCGGTATTGAATGTGCCGACGCTATCGCAGGCAAGCCAGCTCCCACACAAGCCAGCTCCCACAGGTCAGAGCACGTAGTGCATGATCGCCACAAAGTGCAGCAAACTGCCGCCGATCACAAACAAATGCCAGATCCCATGGGAATGCCGCAGGCGATCCTCCAGGGCAAAAAAGATGATGCCGACGGTGTACAACACCCCGCCCGACGCCAGCCAGATAAACCCCGCCGTGCCCAGCGCGGCAATCAGTGGCTTGACCGCCACCAGCACAATCCAGCCCATCACCGCGTAGATCACAATCGACAGAATCCGCGCCTCAGACCTTGGCTTGATCTCCTGCAAAATGCCGATCACCGCCAGCCCCCACACGATTCCAAACAGCGTCCAGCCCCACGGCCCGCGCAGCGTCACCAGGCAAAAGGGGGTGTAGCTGCCGGCAATCAGCAGGTAGATCGAAAAGTGATCAACCTTCTGCATGATCTCTTTTCGCCGCCCCTGCACGCTGTGGTACACGGTGGACGCGCTGTACAGCACCAGCAGGGTAAAACCATAAATCGCCACGCTGACGATCTTCCAGGGGCTGCCGTCCAGGCTCGCCACCACCAACATCCACACTGCGCCGACAAACGCGGCGACCGCCCCGGCCAAATGGCTCCAGGCGTTGAATCGTTCCCCGTGATACATGTGTCACTCACCTCGAATAACCGTTACCACATGGTTGTGCCAGGACCATTCTGACGCTACCGGCACTGTTACAGGTAACACGCATTTCTGCCTTTGCCCAACGACCCCGTGCCGATGGATCACTCACTGAGTCCTGTGGGAGCTGGCTTGCCTGCGATAGCGGTGTGTCAGCCCATCATTCAATAATTGACAGACCTCATCGCAGGCAAGCCAGCTCCCACATACGGCAATCTCCATGGCCCGGCCCCAATATCGCCACCTGCATGGCTTGCCGGGTGCGATTGTGACCGTGCGCGGGCTGTACCTGTTCCCTTCGGTACACCCGCCTGGTGCTGGGCCTGTGCAGCGCATCGCTGGGAGTGAACGGGTTTTAGGGGCACAATCGACAGCATTCGAACCCGAGCCACGGCCATGCTGATCGACGAAGAATTCACCCTCAAGAAACTGGAAATCTTCCTGGCGTTCATGCGCACCGGCAACCTGGCCCGCGCCGCTGCCGAGCTGCAAACCAGCAACGTCAGCGTGCACCGCGCTATTCACTCGCTGGAAAATGCGCTGCGCTGCCCGTTGTTCAAACACGAAGGGCGCAACCTCACGCCGCTGGAAAGTGCCTACGTGCTCGAAGAACGCGCGCAGAAACTGGTCGCCGATGTGGTCGACAGCGTGCGCCTGACCCGCGAAGCCGCCGGGTTTTCCGCCGAGCGCTTCAAGCTGGGCTCGCTGTATTCGCTGACGGTCAAAACCGTGCCGCAATTGATCATGGGCCTTAAAATCAGGCGCAGCGAACTCAATATCGACCTGATCCTGGGTTCCAACTTTGACTTGCTCTACAAACTCAAGAACATGGAAGTCGACGCGATCCTCATCTCCCTCGATGACCACGCCAACGACCCCGACTGCGAACAGATCGCGCTGTTTTCCGACGACATCTTCCTCGCCACTCCAGCCGATTCACCCTTCGACCGTGAGCAGCAAATCGACTTGGCGGATGTGCGCGACGCTACTTTCATTACCCTCACCCAAGGCTTCGCCACCCATCAGGACGGCAATCGGGTGTTCAAGCAGGCGGGCTTTGAGCCGAAGGTGGCGATGCAGGTGAACGACATTTTCACGCTGCTGAGCATGGTCAGTTCAGGCGTGGGTTATGCGTTGCTGCCAGGGCGGATTGCAGCGGTGTATGAGAACCGCGTGAAGCTCATACCGCTGCAACCGCGGTATCGGTTGCAGCAGCATATTGGCGTGGTGTTTTTGAAGGCCAAGGAGCGTGATCCGAACTTGCTGGCGTTGCTGGCGGAGTGTCGGATGTATGCCAACCGCCAAACCTGACACCGATCGTTCCCACGCTCTGCGTGGGAATGCAGCCCTGGACGCTCCGCGTCTGCTCTTAAAGGCGTGACGCGGAGCGTCACATGAGGCATTCCCACGCGGAGCGTGGGAACGATCATTGATGAGGCCGGCTCAGGTCAGCCCACCAACCCGCGCATCAGCAAAAACAGCAACGACGGTCCCAGCAGACAGCCCAGCGCCGTGTAAAACGCCGCCGTTAGGCAACCATATGGCACCAGCTTCGGATCGGTCGCTGCCAAACCACCGGCCACGCCGCTGGACGTGCCCATCAGTCCGCCGAAAATCACCGCACTGCGTGGGTTATTCAGCCCGATCAACGGCGCTACAAACGGCGTCATCACCATCACCAGAATGGCCTTGATCAACCCGGCGGCAATCGACAGCGCCATGACCTCGGAGCTGGCACCAATCGCCGCGCCCGTCACCGGGCCAACGATGTAGGTCACGGCGCCCGCGCCAATAGTGGTGAGGCTTACGGCATCGGTATAACCAAACGCCAGCGCCACTCCAACGCCAGCCACGAACGAGGAACCCACGCCGACAAACAGCGCCAGCACGCCCACATAACCGGCGCGCTTGAGTTCGTCCACACTCACGCCAAACGCCGTGGCAACAATGGCAAAGTCCCGCAGCATCGCGCCGCCCAGCAAGCCGATGCCCGACAGCAACGGAATATCCACAACACCCTTGGCGCCGCCGGTAAACGCGCCGCCCACATACGACAGCACCAGCCCGAGCAAAATGGCGATGGCCGAACCGTGCAGCCGGCCTTTGGTGAAGGTGTCGGAGATCCAATAGGACACCCACATGGTCAAGCCGATCACGGCAAAACCACTGATCAGGCCGTAGCCGGTGATCACTTTCATCATGGATTCGTACATGGCGATCACCCGGCTTCTTTAGTGGGAACAACCGCAACAGGCTTGCGGTTGCCGATGCGCACTAACACCGGTACCAGGGCAAAACCCAGCACTACAGCGAGCGTGCCGGCCAGAATCGCCATCGGCCCGCCCTTGATTGCGCCGTACACGTTTTGTTGGGCCGCCATCGCTACCACAATAGGGATATACACCGCCGCCCAGAAGCTCACGCCCTGCTCCGACTTGCCGGTAAACAGCCCACGTTTACTGAGGTAACTGCCCAGGCCGATCAACAGCAACATGGCGATACCCACCCCGCCGACGTTGGCCGGAATACCCATCCACTTGCCCAGCAACTCACCGATAAACAGGCCGATCAACGTACACAGCGCCAGAAACGCCACACCGTAAATAATCATTGTTGTTGTCCTCGAAGTGCTTCATCGAAATTGTTGTTTTTGTGCTTCGAAAGCCTTGGGTGGTGCTTTATCGGTGGCGGCGCTCCTCCTCTTGCAGCAGGGCCTGCAAGGTGTCCAGGCGTGCGCCTTCATAGGCGATTACGCTGCCTTGCTCGAAGACACGGAGGGACAGGCCAGTGAGTACCGCGCCAGGCGGCAATTCGATTTGCAGGCGCACACCACGCTCGTAGGCGCTTTGCACGGTGCCGCGCCAGTCGACGATGCGGCACATGTTGAAAGCCAGGTCGTCGCGCAGTTGCTCGGGGTTGTGGATCGGCCGCGCGCGGGTGCTGCTCAGGTAGGTAATGCGCGGCGCCTTGAGCGTTACAAACGCCTGCGCCAATGCCTCGGCGGGTTCGTTCAGCAGCACGCAATGGGATGGCACGCTCACGGCCAGGCGCTTGGCCACGCCGTTGCCTTTGATGCGTTGCGCGACACGCTGCATGGCTTCGTCACTGCCGGCGATGACGGTCTGGTTGTCGGCGTTGATGTTGGCCAGGTACACCGGGGTTTGCGGGCTGTGGATTTCAGCCAGCAGCGTTTCGACTGTGGATAACTGCGGGCCGATGATCGCGGTCATGCCAAAGCCTTGTGGATAAGCGTTTTGCATCAGTTCGCCGCGCAGGCTCACCAGCTTTACCGCGTCAGCAAACTCCAGCGCACCAGCGATGACGGCTGCCGGGTAGGCGCCGATGGACAGGCCCGCCACGTAATCAGGCGTGCGTTGCAATTGGCGGGCGTGGGCCACACCGGTGATCAACAGGCAGAGTTGCACGGCGCGAGTGTTGGCCAGGGCTTGGACTGAATCGAGCTGGCTTACGTCTTCGCCCAATGCATCACTGGCTTCTTCCAGGACGTGAGCAGGCAACGCTTGAAGCATGCCCGCGCGTTGGGCACCCTGCCCCGGAAATACCAGAAGGCTGCTCATGCCACGGCCTGCCAAGGGTCAAGTACCAGGTGCGCGCCGTGGGTTGTTTTAAGCAGCACCCGGCGTGATTCGCCAGCCCATTCACGCAAGGCGACAGCGCCAAACGGGGTTTGCAGTTGCAGGTCGACAGCGCATTCGGCCGAGTCCAACAACGCCAACAGATTGCGTGCGGCATTGCGCTCAAATGGCTCGGGTGTGCACAGCATCAAATCCAGATCGCTTTGGGCATGCAGTGCTTCAATGCCGCTGGCCAGCTCAAAGCCCGCGCTGCCGGTGACGCCCCAGTCCTGCTGCGCCAGCACTGGGCGCAGTTGATCAAGCGCGCGCAATGCCGGTAGATCCCGCGACGAGACCACACCGCGCAAATCTTGCGGCGTCACGCGTCGTTGCACTGCCACAAGGGGCATCAGCGCCGCAAAGCGCTGCTCACGCAAGCGCCCGCGCACACCCACAGCCACGTCACCCGGCTCGACCGTGGCGCGACGCACCACCACCGGGTGACCGGCGCTGATCACCTCCAGCACCCAGGCCGGCGCGTCAGCGGGCAGATGCGCCGGGGTCATGCCCCAGAGCAAGTCGTGGGCGTTCACCATTGCTCCCGCAGCAGTTGGCGTACGTGGCTTGAGGCGGCGCGATTGCTCGCACCGAGGCGCCCTTTCAGATCCGGGCTGTGGATATCTTCAATGGCGTGCAGCAGGCAATCGCTGACCCGCGTCACGTCGTCCGCGGTGGGCTGTTCAATCTGGCTGACCGACAGGGTTTCCCAGAGCAAACCCAGGCTGGCATAGCTGTCAATGTCATAGGCCATGGGCGGCACGCTGGCGGCCAGGGCCTCGAGTTCTTCAACACTGCGCAAGGTCACCCGCGCCGCCGAGGCCTTGCCCATTGCGTGCACCATCACGCCAGGGTCACGCAGGGCGATCATGCGGTTAGCCTGATAACCGTGAGCAAGGAATGCACCGGACATGGCTTTGCCCACCAGCAGCGCAATCACCGGGTGCCCGGCCAAGCGAGCACGGGCATAGCTGTCGGCGGCGGCGGCCAGGGCCTGATGGATGCCGAGGGCTTCTTCGCGACGGCCGTAGGCTTGGCTGGGTACATCGACGATAGCGATGATGGGGCGTTTGTCGCCCTTCTCGATGGCTTCGTCGACAGCCTTGGCAAGACCCCAGCCCTCCAGTAAACCGACTTCGCCGTTGCGCGCACGCGGGAAACGATTTTGCGCATCGGTGACCACGGCAATAAAGCGCACGGCCTGTTCACCCACTACGCCGTCTGCAACCTTCAATGAGTCGGGCAACCCTTCGACAGGCGTTGCGCCGACGCTCAATGCGTTGAACCACTGCAAGCCTCTCATGGACGTTCTCCTTGATACAGGTCGCGCACCGTCGCGGGGTCTATTTGCGGCGTTGCGTCCAGTTCAGTGAGGCGCGCCAGGTAGAAATCGATCTGACGGCTACGCTGTTGCTCGGGCAAACCCTGTTGCAGCAAGGCGCTGACGGTCTGTTGGATCTGCGCCACATCGTCGGCCACATAACGGTCGGCCAGGCCGCTGTTAAAACGCTGCTCGCCGCCGGTAAGGCTCCAGATAAACGGCCGGTCGCGGGAGTCGTACTCTTCCAGCCCCGCTTCCTGCTCGATCACTTGTGGGCCATTCAAGCCCAGGCGTGCTTCGCGGGTGACCACCAGATAACTGCACAACCCGGCGGCGATGGACATGCCACCAAAACAACCAACACTACCCGCCACCACGCCGACTACCGGCTGGTACTGGCGCAGGTCGACAATCGCCGCATGGATATCGGCAATCGCAGCCAAACCGAGGTTGGCTTCCTGCAAGCGCACGCCGCCGGTTTCCAGCAGCAGCACGGCACGGGTCGGAACACCGTTGCGGTTGTCTTCAGCCGCCAGTTCGAGGGCACCGGCGATTTTTGCGCCGCCCACTTCACCGAGGCTGCCGCCCTGGAAATTGCCTTCAATGGCAGCAATCACCACCGGCAACCCGGCGATGCTGCCTTTAGCGATCACCACGCCGTCATCCGCTTGCGGCACCACGCCTTGGCGGCTGAGCCAGGGCGACATCACGCGTTGGAACGGGTCGATCAGTTCGCGGTAAGTGCCGCTGTCCAGCAACGCCTTGGCTCGCTGCCGCGCACCGAGTTCGACGAAGCTGTGCTTGTTGAGTAAATCAGTCATGGCCGATCTCCTCGAAACCCTGTTCCAGGCGCAAACGCACCACGCCGGGGGTGGCGCCGAAGTCGTGAATATCAATCTTCAAAGCCGGTGGCGTCTGCTCCTGGAAGATCCGTTCGAACAGATGCTGCCAGCGTTGCTCGGCGCCATTCACCGAAGTCTGCACTTGAATGGTCAGCGTGCCGGGCGTGCCCGGTTCCAGCAACACTTCCAGGTCGCCGGAGCCGACGCAACCCACCAGCGCACGGCCTTTGGGCGGCTGCCCGGCGGGGAATTCAAAGGATAAGGTTTCCATCACAACGCTCCGTCGAGGCGGTCGATAAACAGGCAGGCGGCCAACAGGTCGGCGGCGCCGCCGGGGGAGGCATTCAGGGCCAGGAGTTGCTGGTCAAGGTCGTGCAGTTGGCGGCGCCCGGCGAGGCTTGCGCTACCGCCAGCGTCCAGCACCGCCTGGGCGCCGCGTTGCATGGCGCGCAGGCCTTCGGTGCCGGCTCGGTAGAGCACGCAGGTGTCGGCCAGGTCGGTCATGATCGCGAGCAAGGCGTCCAGGCGCGCATTCTGTTCACCGGCGTTTTGCCGGCGGCTTTTGTGCAACTGCGGCAGGCCGCGTTGCACCACGGCAGGGAAGCCCAATTGCGCTTCTTCACGGGCACCGCGTGCGCCGTAGCGTTGCGCGACTTGCGCGCCATGGCTCAGCGGTTGCGGGGCGAAACGGTCGTTGAGCAAGGCCAGTTTGGCGGCGGTGAGCGTGACGGCGCGTGGCTCCAGAGCCGCTGCGGCAGTGAGCAAACCGAGGGCCCAGATCGCGCCGCGATGGGTATTCACGCCTTGGGTGGTGTCGAGCATGGCTTGCTCACCTTCGCGCCCGATACGCCCGAGGGCTTCGCGCAAGGGCAAACCCACTTCACCGAACTCAAGCGCCGCTTCGGCCATTTCCTTGAACATCGGCCACAACGACAGCGCCGAGGCGTGCATCAGGCCCAGGTGCAAATCGCTATGGGCGCCATTGCCGCGACGGTCTACCAATGCGGGTTTGGGTGACAGGTCAGCCTCATCAATCAAGGCATCCACAGCCATATCCGCCAGGCGATCGGCGAGGCTCAGTTCATGCAGTTTGAGGGCGCGCATTTACCAGCTCCTGAACTTGGCGGGCGGGTTATACAGGCCACCGGACCAGTCCACCAGGTCGGCCACGCTCTTCGCTGCCAACAGCTCGCGGGTGGCGTCGGTGCGGCGAATCCCCAAGTCTTCGGGCAAGGCGATCAAGCCTTCGCGGCGCATGCGCGCAGTGTCCTTGGGGTTGTGGCGCATGCCGATGGCGGTGACGCCTGCAACGGCGGCGATCATCGCCTGGCGCTCCTCAAGCGAGCGCGCCTTATACAGATAGGCGATGCCTTCTTCGGTGAGCAGGTGAGTGACGTCGTCGCCGTAGATCATGATCGGCGCCAGCGGCATGCCGCTTTTGCGCGCGACTTCCACGGCGTCGAGGGTTTCGACGAAGGTGGGTTTGCCGCCTTCCTGGAAGGTCTCGACCATTTGCACCACGAGCTTTTTGCCGCGTTCCAGCAAGGCCTCCGGCGCGTCGTCGTGGCGCATATCGAGCCAGGCCGGCGTACCGTGACGGCGGCCGCGTGGGTCGTGGCCCATATTCGGCGCACCACCAAAACCGGCAAGACGGCCACGGGTCACGGTGCTGGAATGCCCGTCGCCATCCACTTGCAGCGTGGCGCCGATAAACAGGTCCACCGCGTATTGGCCGGCCAGTTGGCAGAACATCCGGTTGGAGCGCATCGAGCCGTCGCGGCCGGTGAAGAACACATCCGGGCGGGCGGCGATGTAGTTCTCCATGCCCAGTTCGGTGCCGAAGCAATGCACGCTTTCCACCCAGCCGCTTTCAATCGCGGGGATCAGGGTTGGGTGCGGGTTGAGGGTCCAGTTGCGGCAGATTTTGCCCTTGAGGCCCAGGGACTCGCCGTAGGTCGGCAGGATCAACTCAATGGCGGCGGTGTTGAAACCAATGCCGTGGTTGAGCGACTGCACATTGTGTTTTTCGTAGATGCCACGGATCGCCATCATCGCCATCAGCACATGCACCGGCTTGATATGACGCGGGTCGCGGGTAAACAGCGGTTCGATGTAGAACGGCTTGTCGGCCACCACCACAAAATCCACCCAGCTCGCCGGGATGTCGACGCGGGGCAAGTCAGTGACGTCGTCGACCAACTGGTTGACCTGCACGATGACGATGCCATCGCTGAACGCAGCGGGTTCGATCAGCGCCGGAGTGTCTTCGGTACTGGCGCCGGTGTAGATATTGCCGGCGCGGTCGGCCATGAAACCGGCCGAAAGCACCACGTTGGGGATCAGGTCAACCACCAGCCGTGCGTAGAGTTCGATGTAGGTGTGGATCGCGCCGATTTCCAGCAGGCCATCTTCGAGCAACTGGCTGATGCGCAGGGACTGGGTGCCGGCAAAAGAGAAATCCAGCTTGCGCGCGATGCCCTTTTCAAACAGGTCCAGGTGCTCGGAACGGCCGACACTGGGCATGATCATGTGCAAATCGTGGAGCTTGGTCGGGTCGGCCTTGGCCAGTGAGCGCGAGAGAAAATCGGCTTGCTTCTGGTTATTGCCCTCCAGCACCACCCGGTCGCCGGGGAGGATCAGCGCTTCCAGCGCTTCGACGATTTTGTCACTGGGCAACACCGCCCCGTCTGCGTACTGCTTGACCAGCCCGAGCCGCCGCTGCTTCTCGTCGCGCCGCCGCGTCCAGCGCGAATCGGGGGTGATGGTTGTTGTCATGGTCGCTCCACGGGGTTTGCTGTCGTGGGCTGTACCTTAGGAGTGAATGTGGGGGGCATCAATCAAGCCCGGCGGTGGATCGTTACGGTTGGAGTAACGGAACATCAGTGAATGCTGGATTCAAGCCAAATGAAAATCAAAGGTGGGAGCTGGCTTGCCTGCGATGGCGGTGGGTCAGCTGTGAAGGTGTCGACTGACAGTCCGCTATCGCAGGCAAGCCAGCTCCCACATGTGTTCGGTGGTGTGTGTTAGATAGCGGTTCCAATCAGAGACCGATTAGGCAGGGCTGACTTGTTCCAGTGCTCTATCGACCAACAGTTGACTCAGCTCTGCCATTTGCTGAATCGCCAACATGCTCGCGCGCTGGGCGGGGTCCAGGTCGAAGGCCAAGTGGCAGGTCAGTGCGTTGAGGGAGCACAGGGTTTCGCTGGCATTGGCCAGTAGAGCTTCGGTGTTTTGGTGGGGGTTTACGGTGAAGAGGGGCGGATTAGGGGTAGGTTTGATCATGATGAAGCTCCTAAACAGTTAGTAAGGAGCGCCACCGTTCGCTTGCACGCGAATGAGGGTGGCGACCGTGCGCAGGTGTGCAAGACCGGGCCTGTTTAGGACACCCAGCAGGTCCGAAGACCTCCTGCGCGCAGCCGCCATAAAGCAGCGAGCACAAAAAACGCCCGTGGTTGGCTGGGCGTTTGTACGCCTAAACAGTTTCGTCGGACTTGCACGTCCGTGTCATCGTTTTTCGATGACGAGACGAAGACTAGCCGCCATGACTACCCACAACAAGTTCACGCACAGCTCGAAATCTTGCAGGAAAATTCCGAAGGCTGGCCCATCAAAGCGCCATCACCACCTTAACCGACCCCAAGCCTTCCAGTGCAAAGCTGTGGTACTCGTAGACCTCTCCTTGAATATGAAGAAGTAGAGCGCTTCCCTCATCACTCACCTGAACTTCAGGTTTTTTTGTTTTCAGAAAAGGATGAGCAGACACCAATGCGGCGAGTATTTCCTGATCACTCCCCAAATCCTCATGGACGTAGTACCTATAGGAAAAACCCACCGTCGCTCCACCCTGACCGTCTCGAGCACCGTAGATGGAGGTGCCGTTGCCCAAGGAATGCTTCAACACCACTTCATCCAGATCCGGTGCTCCGGCAGACATGATCCAACTGGCGCCGATATAGAGAAGGCAGACGATGAGCAGGCAATTGCGCAATAACGGTCCGAGGCGTTTAGTGGCCTTGGGAAATTGCATATTCAATCCCTCTTCTTATCCAATATTGGTCCCGTGGATCATCACCAAAAGGCTCACCGCCCCACCATGTACCGAAATCCGGGAGTGTCGTTTTTGCAACAGTTTGCGCCACGCCGGCAGCTCGCAGTAATACGTGCTCGGGAATGCCCAACACTGTCCCCGTAGCGCCGTAATTGAAGTTACCAAACGCTTCGTACTCGCTCCCTCTCTTCTTGTAGTTCCAAGGTCCGGCTGCCCGAACCTGGGAGTAAAACCAGGAATAGGCGAATGCCGAGCCGGGTTTGAGGTGGGTGCGTTTACATCGAGAAATCGCCATGTTTTCAAAAATTGAAACATCCGGCGGCATTAGCGGAACAGCCATTTGCGGATCCTTGCAGGCAGTGAGGAGCTCAGAAACTAGCCACTCCCCTCAGGCCTGAAAACCCGCTTAATCCAAATGCAGAACTGACCTACAGCAACTCCATCCCATTCCGACATGTGAGCGGTCAATCCGCATCATTAGCAGATCCGAAACGGCGAAAAGATACGGTCATCAAAAACAATTTTTAGTCAAGCCAGCTCCCACATTGGATTGACGGTGCTGCGAGGACTCGCGTCATTCCCACCGATGAATAGCCAACACTTCTTCCACTTTGCCCAGCAGCATCGTCGCGCCGTCCATCAACTGTCCAAGCAACGCCTCATCCTCATCCATATATCCTTCATATTCCGCCAGGTTGCGGCGCTCATGACACAGCGCCAATAACCTCACCTGCACCTTGTTCGCGTCGACGGTGTGGATCAGGCATTGAAAAACCAAATAGCGTTTGTCCGAGCGATAACCGCGCAGGCGCAGAGCTGTGAGCGAGATAGCGTGGGCGGCGTTGTATGCCAAGTCGAAACGACTGGCGAAGGCTAATTGCGGGTTACCTGCATCCCTCAACCGATCTCGCGCCGAGCGCATCAGCCCATCACACTCTTTGCGATCCGGCGGCTCAGCCTTCAAGCCACCGCTACGTTGCAGGTTCTCCAGGTTTGCCTTGCTGTCCATCCATGGACTCCTGAGGGTTGCCCCCCATCAGATTGATCTTGTCCTGCTGCACGACCCGCTGCACAAAACTGTTCCCGGCATTCCATTTGCTGGTCCAGTCGTCAGGGGTGTAAAGCGTCGGGTTGATGGTGCGGCCCAGTTGCTCTTCCAGCGGCATGAGCTGTTCCATGACTTCACTGTAGTTGAGGCTTTGGCCGATCAGCATCAGATCTATGTCACTGGATGAGTGCGCCTCGCCCTTGGCGATGGAGCCGTAGATAAAGGCCCAGGTTATCTGCTCCGCGAACGGTGCCAATGCATTGCGCAAGGGTTCGTCCAGACTGAGGGTCTTGCGCACGATGGCCAACAACTCCGAGTAAATCGGGCATTGGGGATTAGCCTGGTAGTGGGTCTGATTGCCTTGGCGCGTCATGCTCAAGATGCCCGCCAACTGCAAACGCTCCAGCTCGCGGGTGAGGCTGCCTTTGCCCACTTGAGCCGAGCGTGCGATTTCATTGGTGTAGAAACTTTGACCAGGCTTGCCGAACAGCAGGCCCAGCACTTTTTGCTGGGTGTTGGTGAAGAGTGCGGTGCTAAGCGGCAAGGTTTGCATGGCAGCGGCCAAAGAGTCCCAAAAAGGGAACGATAGGTCCCTTTTTGGGAACGATCAAGTCATCCCCGACCTGCGGCTACTTTCAGGCTGCCGCACAGAGCCCCTGTGGGAGCTGGCTTGCCTGCGATGGCGGTGGGTCAGCTACGAAGGTGTCGGCTGACAGTCTGCTATCGCAGGCAAGCCAGCTCCCACATGTGTTCGGTGATGCTAGTTAGATAGCAGTCCCCTTTTGGGACTACTCAGGCAGGGCTGACGTGTTCCAGTGCTCTGTCGACCAACAGCTGACTCAGCTCTGCCATTTGGATCGTTCCCACGCTCTGCGTGGGAATGCCGCCTGGGACGCTCCGCGTCCCGCCAGGCAGCACAAGACTCAAGACCAGCGCAAGGGTGACGCGGAGCGTCACGGGATGCATGCCCACGCGGAGCGTGGGAACGATCATCTCAAGTAATCCGCGACCTGCGGCTACTTTCAGGCTGCCGCACAGAGCCCCTGTGGGAGCTGGCTTGCCTGCGATGGCGGTGGGTCAGCTACGAAGGTGTCGGCTGACAGTCTGCTATCGCAGGCAAGCCAGCTCCCACATGTGTTCGGTGATGCTAGTTAGATAGCAGTCCCCTTTTGGGACTACTCAGGCAGGGCTGACGTGTTCCAGTGCTCTGTCGACCAACAGCTGACTCAGCTCTGCCATTTGGATCGTTCCCACGCTCCGCGTGGGAATGCCGCCTGGGACGCTCCGCGTCCCGCCAGGCAGCACAAGACTCAAGACCAGCGTCACGGGATGCATGCCCACGCGGAGCGTGGGAACGATCATCGCCGTCAGGCCAGGCCGGACTCGACCAACAACGCTTCCAACCCCATCAAATCCGGCACCTTCGCCACGTGCTCGCCCACCTGCACGGCCGCGAGTTCCAGCGGGCAGAGTGGCACGTCCACGTAGCTCAATTCGCTGTCGAGCTTGTACGAGCGGGGAATGCCCTGGATCACCAGCGCAATAAACTTCAACGTCGGCCGCCCGCCCAGCGCATTCAGCACCACGATGCGCGAGCGCTCGGCGGTCAAGATCGCCTCGCCGCACACCGCTTCAAAGCTGATCAGGGGTATTTGCCGGTCACGCCAGGTCACTTGCCGCAGGTACCACGGCGGCGCATCGCTGGCTGGTTCGCCGCGCTGGAAGTCGATCAGCTCGGCCACGGCCACATTGGGCAGCAGCAGATGGCGGTCAGCCAAGGGCAACAACAGGCCAGTGAGTTGGCTGGTGCGGTGGTCAAGCATGGGACTTGCTCCAGTAGGCGATGCTTTCCAGCAGCACCGACTCCTGGTACGGCTTGCCGAGGTAGTCGTTGACGCCGATGGCCATGGCACGGTCGCGGTGTTTCTGGCCGGTGCGCGAGGTGATCATGATGATCGGCAGCCGCATCAGCCGTGGGTCGTTACGCACCTGAATCGCCACCTCGAAGCCGTCCATGCGCGGCATTTCGATGTCGAGCAGCATCAGGTCCGGGGTGTGCTCTTCGAGTACGGCGATGGCGTCGATGCCGTCTTTGGCGGTGAGCACGTTCATGCCGTTGCGCTCCAACAGGCGGCTGGTAACTTTGCGCACGGTGACCGAATCGTCCACCACCAGCACCAGCAGCGGGCGTTTTTTCAGCGGGTCGTTGAGGATCAGCGGCGCGTCAACCGCCTGGGCCGGCGACACGGGTTGACGTGCCCGGATGTGCGCAAGCAGATCGATGATCAGCACCACGCGGCCATCACCCAGGATGGTCGCGCCGGACAGCCCCTGCACGCCCGCGAACTGCGGCCCCAGGCCCTTCACTACAATCTCCCGAGTACCGGCCATGGCATCCACATGCACCGCCACGCGCCGCTCGTTGCATTGCACCAGCAGCACCGGCACGGGCTGGTATTGGCCGAGCAATTTCGGGCGGCTGACGGTATGCAGCAGGTCGCCAAGGTAGAACAACTCATAACGCTGGCCGCCATATTCATAGCGCGGCGGGTCTTGCTGATAGTGCCCAGCCAACTCGTGGGGCAGCACACGCACCACGCCTTCAATGGTGTTGAGCGGGATCGCATATTGATCGTCCGCGCACTGCACCATCAGCGCCCGGTTAACCGACACGGTAAACGGCAGGCGAATGCGAAAGTGCACGCCCGCACCGGGCGTGGAGTCAATCACCATCGAGCCGCCAAGCTGGCGCACTTCTTCGTGCACCACGTCCATGCCCACGCCGCGTCCGGATATCTGGGTGATCTTTTCCGCCGTCGAAAAACCCGGCTGCAGGATAAACTGCAACACGTCGCGGTCGCTGATCTCTTGATGGGGGTCGAGCAGGCCGCGCTTGATCGCCTTGCGCCGCACTGCGTCCAGCGGCACGCCGGCGCCGTCGTCGCGCATATCGAACACGATATCGCCGCCTTCGTGGGTCAGGTCCAGGGTGATACGACCCTTTTCCGGTTTGCCCGCCAGCACACGTGCTTCGCGCGACTCCAGGCCATGGTCGACGGCGTTGCGCAGCATGTGTTCCAGCGGCGCGACCATGCGTTCGAGCACGTTGCGGTCCATCTCGCCTTCGGCATTGCCAACCACGAACTCCACGTCCTTGCCCAATTCCTCTGCCACCTGCCGCACGATGCGCTTGAGGCGCGGCAGCATGCGCTCAAACGGCACCATGCGCGTGCGCATCAGGCCTTCTTGCAACTCGGTGTTGATGCGCGCCTGTTGCTGCAACAGGTTGTGCGCATCCTGGTTGCGGCGGTCGAGGGTTTCCTTGAGGTCCAGCAGGTCGGAAGCGGACTCGGACAGCGCACGGGACAGTTGCTGCAACTGCGAATGGCGGTCCATTTCCAGCGGGTCAAACTCTTCATAACCCAGGCGCTCGGCCTCGGCTTGCTGGCGGCTGAGGATACGACCCTGGGTTTCGCTGTCGAGGCGGCGCAGTTGGTCGCGCATGCGCTCGATAGTGGTTTCGACCTCGCTGAGGGCCGTGCGCGCATCGTTGACCTGCTGCTCGATGCGCCCCCGGAAAATCGAGGTTTCACCGGCCAGGTTGACCAGGTCATCGAGCAAGTCGGCGGAGATTTTCACCATGTCCGCAGCCGGGTCCATAGCCGCTTCGGCCTTACCGGCGGGCAGTGCAACCGGCGCCAGCGGCTCATCGCTCGGGTGTACCAGGCTCTTGATCCGCTCGATCAGCTTGTCCACCGAGCCCACCGGTAAACCGTCTGCCACCGCGTCGATCATCTGCGCCAAGCGGTCGTGGCAACCTTGCAGCAGCGAAAACAGTTCCGGCGACGGCGCGAGCAAACCAGCGGACAGCCCTTCGTAGAGAAACTCCAGCTCATGGGCCAGATCGCCAATCGGCCCGATCTCGACCATGCGTGCACCGCCCTTGAGGGTGTGCAGGTCGCGCAGCAGGGTTTCCACTTCCTGGCGATTGTTCGGCTCGGCCTGCCAACGCACCAGCGCGCTGCCGGAGCTGTCGAGAATATCGGCGGCTTCTTCGAGGAAAATTTCCAGCAACTCGGGGTCGGCGGTCGCCACTTCGGGTGCTGTGGCCGCGGCTGCGGGCGTGCTGCTGTGGCGCAACTCGCGCAGTTGCGCGATCAAGTCGCTGGAGTCACTCAGCGGTTGCTGGTCTTGCAGTTGATCCAGTTGCAAGGCCAGCCGCTCGTGACTGGCCATCAACACTTGGGACAACTCGGTGGAGTAGCTGTAACGGCGGTCTACCAGGCCTTCGTAGAGGCCTTCCAGCTCATGGGCCAGGTCGCCAATCGGGCCGATTTCGGCCATGCGCGCGCCACCCTTGAGGGTGTGCAAGTCGCGCTGCAACGAAGACAACGGCGCTGCGCTGCCGGGCTCCAGCAGCCAACGTTTGAGCGACTGGCCGGCGCTGTCGAGGATGTCCACGGCTTCTTCGAGGAAAATCTCGACGATCTCATCGTCCATTGCCGTGTCCTGGTTCAACTGCGCCGTGGCCGCGCCCAATTCAGCGATGCTGAGGGCACGACTGCCGTCGCTTTTGATCAGACCGGTGGCCGACGGGTCGAGGGCTTCATCGAGCAATTCGCGCAGGGCCTGCACCCGCGCCGGCGCCGGGCTGATTTCCTGCCCCGCAGCCAACTGGTCGAGCATGTTGATCAGCGCGTCATGGGCCTGTTCGGCTTCTTGGAAAAACCGCTCGCTGACCGCCAGGCTGCTCTCCTCCACCGCCCCGTACAGGTCAAGCAAAGCTTCACAGAGTTCGTCGATGCTGTGCAGGTCGGCGATATGCGCGCCCTCGCCCAAGGTGGTCAACTCGTCCAGCAGTGCGGTGAGTTCCTGACGCTCACCGGGGTGCTGCTGCCAGCGGCGCAACAGGCTTTCGGCGTCGAGCAGAATGTCCATGCCTTGGGCCAGGAAGTTGGCGATCAACTGCGGGTCGCGTTTGATACGCAGGCCCGTGTTCGGCGCGTCGAGCAAGGCTTGCAGTTGTTGGTCGAGCAGGCTTTGAGTGCGGCTGATCAGGTCCGGCGCGCCCTTGATTGGCACCAGCGGGTCACTGTCCAGTTGGTGCAGGCCGCGCTGGAACAAGCCTTCGGCTTCCAGCAACAGCTCCACTTCGTCCAGGTCCAGCGGCAGGCGGTGGGCCTTGTATTCGCGGGTCAGGTGATCCAGCGGCCGCGCCAGTTCGGCAATCGGCAGCACACCGGCCATGTAGGCACTGCCTTTGAGGGTGTGCAGGGCACGTTGCAGCTCATCGCTGACTTGCAGCGGCACATGCTCGGCGGCCTGTTGCAGGAAGCGGTTGATGCTCTCCAGGTGGCTCTGGGCTTCGTTGCGGAAGATCTCCAGCAGCATTGGGTCGTGCGGCTCGGCGGTGGCTGTTGCAGTGCCACTGGCCAGGGCATGGGCACGGGCGGCCAGGGCGTCGACTTCATCGCGCTGGTGTTGGTCGTCGGTGGCGAAGTCGGCGATCAATTCGGGCAGCAGGGCCACCGCTTCATCCAGTACGTGTTGCACATCGGAGCTGAGGGCCACGCTGCGCTCGAGCACGCGATTGAGCAGGTTTTCCACCGCCCAGGCCAGTTCGGCCAGCACCAGGGCACGGACCATGCGGCCGCTGCCTTTGAGCGTGTGAAAAGCCCGGCGCATTTCGCCTTGAGCAGTTTTGTCGGCGCTGTTGGGCAGATGGCGGTGTAGCACGTCGAGGACTTCGTCGGTTTCTTCGAGGAAGACTTCGCGCAGCTCATCGTCGATGGGTTCTTCATCGGCCGGCGGCGGCAGCAAACTGCCGGGGCGATGCAGCGCCGGCGGATTCAGGCGCGTGATCGGGCTGGCCAAGGCATCGAACTGGGACTGGCTCGGCGTGCTGTCGGCCGACAATGCGCCATCCGGCGCAACCAGCGCCTGACGCCAGGGCTTTTCGGCGGGCAGGTAACCGAGCGCGGCCAAGCCTTGGGTGGCCAGTTCCAGCACGCGTTCGCCAGCGGCGTCAGGGTCCTGGAGCATGCGTTCCAGGTAATACTCAAGGCTGCTGATCACGTCGGCGAAATGCGCCAACTGCGCCTGGGTCGGCGGCGCGTCGTTGACCATCAACTGTTCGTCGACGTAATCGGTGCAACCCCGCATAAGGCTCGCTGCGCGGGGCAGTGGAATCATCGCCAAGGCGCCGCGCACCTGGCTGAGCAGCTCCGGCAGGGATTCCAGGCGTTGGCGGTCCCAGTCGGCTTCAATGCAGTCGATCACCAACTCTTTGGCTTGGCGCAGGCATTGGCAGGACTCGCGGATCACCAGTTGATGAATCTGCGTCAGGTCGGTGGTGGGCAGGCGGCTTTCTTCGCGGCTTTCCGGTTCGACGGTGCCGACCATGCCGGCCAGCGTGGCCTCGACATAGAGCAAGGCGCCGGCGACGTCCATCAGTACGGCGTCGTTGGGTTCGCGGTGACCTTGCACCAGGCTCAACACCACGGCGAGCTGGTCGATGATCACCTTGCGCGGCTGGCCGAAACCCAGCACGGCCAAGGTATCGGCGATCTGCCGCAATGGCGCCAGCAGCGCATCCAGGTCGTCGGTGTGTTGGCGGTCGCTGCGCACGAACAAGTCGAGGCGCTCCTTGACCCGCACCAGTTCCTCACACAATGCGCCAAGCACCGACCCCATGGCATTGCGATCCGGTCCCGCCAGCCGCGCCCGTTCGGCATCGACCACGGCACTGTCGGGCAAGGCCTCATCCAGGCCGTAGCGTTCCTTGAGACTTTGCATGCGCGGCGTCGGACGAGTGACCTTGGCCACATAAAACAGCAGGCTCTTGAGCAGTTCGTCGGGCGCCGGCTGGTTGATACCGCCGATGCCCTGGGCCAGCAGGCGCTTGAGTTGCTTGTCGCTGGCCTTGAGCAGGCTGCGCAGCGCCGGGCTGTTGGCGATCACGCCGGTGAGCATGCCTTCGACCAGCGCCGAGGTGACTTGCCACAACGGCAACAGCGGCGCGCCCTGGCACAGCGCTTCGAGGCGCGCAAACACCCGCGCCATGTCTTCCAGGTTGCTCGGGCCATGGTCTTCGCGCAGCAGGCCAGCCAAGGCTTGTTGGAGCAATTTGTGCCACTGGTGCAATTGTTCGTGCAGTTCTGGCACTGCGCGCTGGGCCAGGGCTTCGTCGGGCAGCGGTGCAATCGACAAGAGCTGTGGGCTGAACAGACTGGTTTCCGACAACAGGCTTTCGCCGCGGGCGCTGCGCAGGTCGTTGAGCAGCGGCAACACCACCAGCGGCAGGTCGCGGCGGGCGCTGTGTACGCGGTCCAGATACAAGGGCAATTGGCTGAGGGCTTGTTGCAGCAGGCGGATGCTTTCATCGCGCTGGCCGACGCGCTCGGCTTGCAGGGCCAGGGTCAATTCTTCGATTTCTTCGGCGAGCAACGCCGCACCGTAGAACTCGACCATTTGCAGCGCGCCATGCACTTGGTGGATGGCGGCCAGGCACTCGGCGATGGCGTCGCTGTCATGGGTTTCGACAAACGCATCCAGCGCCGAACGGGCCTGCTTCAGGGTTTCGGCAATGTCGCCCTTGACCCATTCAAGGGCCACGTAGTCGTGCCGATCAACCATAACTGCTCCGCTTAAAATTTATGAGTTGCTGGTGTTGCCAAGAACAATCGAGATCACCTGTGGGAGCTGGCTTGCCTGCGATGGCGGACTGTCAGGTGATACCTGTGCAACTGACCCACCGCTATCGCAGGCAAGCCAGCTCCCACATCAGATAGCATTTCAATCATCGGCCTGTTTAGGCGGCGGCAGGGTGAAACCCGACACCGACCGGCGCAACTGGCTGGCCATTTTTGCCAAATTGCCGATGCTCTCCGCCGTGGCCGTAGAACCCGACGACGTCTGCGTGGTGATCTGCTGAATCACATTCATCGTCAGCGAAATCTGCCCCGCCGATGAGGTCTGTTGCTGCGCCGCATTGGAGATGCTCTGAATCAACGCCGCCAGGGTTTTCGACACGCCTTCGATCTCTTCCAACGCCACCCCGGCGTCCTGGGCCAGCCGTGCGCCACGCACCACTTCGGTGGTGGTTTGTTCCATGGAGATAACCGCTTCGTTGGTGTCGGCCTGAATCGCCCGCACCAGGGTTTCGATTTGCCGGGTGGCGGCGGATGAGCGCTCGGCCAGCCGCTGTACTTCGTCGGCCACCACCGCAAAACCGCGCCCGGCGTCACCGGCCATGCTCGCCTGGATGGCGGCGTTGAGGGCGAGGATGTTGGTCTGGTCGGCAATGTCGTCGATCAGGCTGACGATATCGCCAATCTCCTGGGAAGATTCGCCCAGGCGTTTGATGCGCTTGGCGGTGTCCTGGATCTGTTCGCGGATGTTGTCCATGCCATGGATGGTGTTGTGCACCACCTCGTTGCCCTTGTTGGCGATTTCCACCGAGCGCTCCGCCACGGCCGAAGATTCGGCGGCGTTGGCCGACACTTGATCGATGGACTGGGCCATCTGGTTGATCGCCGTGGAGGCTTCGGCGATCTGCTGGGCTTGATGCTCCGAAGCCTGGGCCAGGTGCATGGCGGTGGCCTGGGTGTCCTGCACCGCACCGGCCACTTGCCCGGCGGTGAGGTTGATGGTCGCGACCAGATCGCGCAGTTGGTCGACGGAGTAGTTGATGGAGTCGGCGATGGTGCCGGTGAAGTCCTCGGTGACCGAGGCGGTCACGGTGAGGTCGCCATCGGCCAGGTCTTCGATTTCATCGAGCAGGCGCATGATCGCGTTCTGATTGCGCTCGTTCTTCTCGGCGGTTTCATGCAGTTGGCGGTTGGTTTCGCGCACCATCACCAGGCCGATCAGAATGATCGAGGCCAGTGCCAGCAAACCCAGCACGTAGCCACCAATGGTGTCGAAACTTCGCCCGCTGGCGAGGTTTTCAAAACCGGTGGCCAGGTGCGAGGCCTCATCGAGCAGGGTTTGCGACAGGTTGAAGATATTGCTCGCCGAGGCCCGTACCTGGAACAGCTGCGGCGAGGTTTCGAGGATTTCATCCACGGAGCCGGAGACAAACTCGAACAGCTCCGAAATTTCCGCCAGCCGCGCGCGCGCGTCATGGTCTTCGACCTGGGTAATGCGCAAGCCCGGGTTGCCATTGAGCATGCCGTTGAGCACCACACCGAAGCGGCTGGCATCGCGGCCAAAGGCATCGGCGGCTTGCACGGCGGTTTCGTCGCCCGCCAGCACGGTGTTGACCGCGCCGAGAATACGTTCGGCCAACAGCGATTGGCGTTGAGCCAACGCTACCTGGCTGGCCGGTGCGCCACGTTGCAGCAGGATATCGACGACCTTTTCCGATTCCATCTGCAATTGCGGCACGGTTTCGGCGAGGGTCGCGGCCACTTGATGCAGGGACAACACGGTTTGTTCGCTGGCGAGAATCGCGTCGGTGTTTTTCAGCAGCGCTTCCCAGTCGGTCTGCACCGCGCGCATTTCCGCACGAACCGCACTGGGCGCGGCGGGCAGGCCGGTTTCGGTATCACCTTTTTTCAGGTAGCCCCAGCGCTGGGCAAAGTCGTTGCGCGCATCGCCCAGCAATTTGAACGCGGCGGCCTTGCCGGCAGCGGCCTCGGTGGCGTTTTTGGCGATGCGTTGGGACAGCACACGCAGCTCACCGGCGTGGCCGATGTACTGCTTGTCATAGGTGGACTGAGTGTTGAGGTACGCGAAGTTGGCGAACAACAGCATGATGAACACGATCAGCGCAATAAACAGCACGATGATCTGTGAGCGGCTGCGCGATGCGGCCTGGGGTTTGGGCGTGGTGACGGTGGTCATGCGGCAACATCCATGAAGCCTGGGGCCTGGGCCAGAGCGAAGGGGCTGAAGACCTGCCACAGCGGGTCGCCGTCGAACTGGCCGAGGATAAACGGCGCGCCGGGTGCGGCGCTGGTCAACAAAGCGTCTTGTGCGAAATGCTGCATGCCCACCACCTCGTCTACCAGCAGCCCGACAAACAGGTCGTTGTACTCGACCACCAGCACCCGCCGTTGCTTGCGTGCCTTGGACAATTCAAGGCCAAGAAAGCCGCCCAAGTCCATCACCGGCAGCAAACGCCCACGCAGGTTGGCCACGCCCTTGACCCACGGCTTGACGCCGGGCATCAAGGTGCAACGCGGCTCATGCAGCACTTCGGCGACTTCGCCCATCGGCGCCACGTACCAGTGTGGCCCCAGGCGAAAGCCGATCCCGCTCCAGCGTTGCAGGCGAGCTTCCTGGGACGGCAGGTCGGCGGCCAGCAGGCGGCAGCGGCGGTCGATGTCCAGCAGCAGCTCGAAGGCGGTTTGCGACTCGGTCATGATCGCGAGCCTTTAGCCGGCCAGCACCTTGTTCAAGGTGGCGATCAGGGTGTCTTCGTCCACAGGCTTGGTCAGGTAATCCTTGGCACCCTGGCGCGCGCCCCAGATTTTGTCGGTTTCCTGATCCTTGGTGGTGATGATGATGATCGGAATGCCGTTGGTTTCCGGCTCCTTGGACAGTTGGCGGGTAGCCTGGAAGCCGTTGAGGCCCGGCATCACGATGTCCATCAGCACGGCGTCGGGTTTTTCCTGGCGGGCCAGGGCCACGCCGTCCGCGCCGTTTTCGGCCTTGAGCACCACGTGGCCGTGCTTTTCCAGCATGCCGGTGAGTTTGTACATTTCAGTCGGCGAATCGTCGACGATCAGAACGCGTGCCATGGTTTTCCCCACTACATTGGTCGGCGCCGGCCCTTGTGAGGCGGCGTCAGTGTGCTTGTTCTACTGCGGCAAACCCAGGCACGTAAGCCTTGATTGCGCCCAGCAGTTCTTCCTTGCTGAAAGGCTTGGTCAAAAACTGATCGACACCAACGATGCGCCCCTTGGCCTTGTCGAACAGGCCGTCTTTAGAAGACAGCATGATCACCGGGATCGACTTGAACGCCGGGTTGTTCTTCACCAGGGCGCAGGTCTGATAGCCATCCAGGCGCGGCATCATGATGTCGACAAAGATAATGTGCGGGTGATGATCAACAATCCGGGCCAGGGCATCGAAACCGTCGATAGCCGTGATCACATCGCAGCCCACGTTCTTCAACAGCGTCTCGGCGGTGCGGCGGATCGTTTTTGAATCATCGATCACCATCACTCTCAAGGCGTTGGAATGCTGTTCCATATCTGCTCTACCATCGCCACAGCGAATCGGTTTTCGGTGTGTACTGCCTGATGTTGCACAGGATGAGCGCCGCAAGCCTTGGAATTCAAGGGCTGCTGCGCCGTGGCAGTCTTTTTAGCACAGTCTCCGGGCGCAATCTATCGAGCAACCGGCCAGGTGGTTTTTCCTTGACCCACAACAGCCGCAGCGCCACTCTGACGCCACTTTTATGCGCCCTAATTTGCTAGAGGAAATCCCCCATGAGCGTTCGCGTCGGCATTGTCATGGACCCTATCGCCAGCATTTCCTATAAAAAGGACAGCTCGCTGGCCATGCTCCTGGCCGCCCAGGCCCGCGGCTGGACCCTGTTCTATATGGAGCAGCGCGATCTTTACCAGGGCGACGGCGAGGCCCGCGCGCGCATGCGCCCGCTGCAGGTGTTTGCCAACCCTGAGAAGTGGTTTGAGCTGGCGGACGAGATCGACAGCCCGTTGAGCGATCTGGACGTGATCCTGATGCGCAAAGACCCGCCGTTCGACATGGAATTCGTCTACTCCACCTATCTGCTGGAGCAGGCTGAGCGCGCCGGCGTGCTGATCGTCAACAAGCCGCAGAGCCTGCGCGACTGCAATGAAAAGCTGTTCGCCACGCTGTTTCCGCAGTGCACGCCGCCGACCGTGGTCAGCCGCCGCGCCGACGTGCTGCGTGAATTCGCCGCCAAACACGGTGATGTGATCCTCAAACCGCTGGACGGCATGGGCGGCACGTCGATCTTCCGTCACCGCGCCGGTGACCCGAACCTGTCGGTGATCCTGGAAACCCTGACCGCGCTGGGCACCCAGCAGATCATGGGCCAGGCTTATATTCCGGCGATCAAGGATGGCGACAAGCGCATCCTGATGATCGACGGCGAACCGGTGGATTACTGCCTGGCGCGTATTCCGGCAGCCGGCGAGACCCGTGGCAACCTGGCGGCCGGTGGTCGCGGTGAAGCACGCCCGTTGTCGGACAAAGACCGTTGGATCGCCTCTCAGGTTGGCCCAACCCTGCGGGAAAAAGGCCTGCTATTTGTAGGACTAGACGTAATTGGTGAGAACCTCACCGAAATCAACGTCACCAGCCCGACCTGTATTCGCGAGATCGACAATGCATTTGGCACGAACATCGGCGAAATGCTGATGGCGGCCATTGAGCGCAAGCTACAAGCCAAGTGACATAGAACAGCCGGACATAAACCAACATTGCGTTATCATGCGCCACCTGTGAAACGCGCGATGTTGGTTTTTTTGTCATGACACTCCCGTCCGATCTGCCCTACGAACTCTCCCATAGCGGCGTGCGCCCGGCTGATCGGCTCGGATTTACCCTGTTCCTGGCCGCCTTGATCCACCTTGCCCTACTGCTCGGCCTGGGCTTCACCTACGTCGAACCCAAGCAGATCACCAAAACCCTGGAAATCACCCTCGCCACGTTCAAGAGCGAAAAGAAGCCCGAAAAGGCCGATTTTCTTGCCCAGGACAACCAGCAAGGCAGCGGCACCCTCGACAAGAAAGCCGTGCCCAAGACCACCGAAGTGGCGCCCTTCCAGGACAACAAGGTCAATAAAGTCACGCCCCCACCCGCCCCCAAGCCCGAGGTCAAGCAGGCCGCGCCCAAGGCCGCCGTGACCACCGTTGCGCCCAAACCGCAAAAAGCTGCGACCCAGCGCGAGAAAGCCAAGACCGAACCTACGCCTGAGCCGGTGAAGCCTGCGCCGACGTTCGACAGTTCGCAGCTCTCTGACCAGATCTCCAGCCTCGAAGCGGAACTGGCCAATGAGCAACAGCTGTATGCCAAGCGCCCGCGCATCTACCGCCTGAATGCCGCGTCAACCATGCGCGACAAAGGCGCCTGGTATAAGGACGAGTGGCGCAAGAAGGTCGAGCGCATCGGTAACCTCAACTACCCGGATGAAGCGCGGCGTCAGCAGATTTACGGCAATTTGCGTCTTCTGGTGTCGATCAACCGCGACGGCTCGCTTTATGAAGTGCAGGTGCTGGAGTCGTCCGGCCAGCCGCTGCTGGACCAGGCCGCCCAGCGCATCGTGCGCCTGGCTGCGCCTTTCGCGCCGTTTACCGGTGACTTGAACGACATCGACCGCCTGGAAATCATCCGCACCTGGAAGTTTGCCAGGGGCGATCGGCTGTCGAGCAACTGAGGATCGTTCCCCCTCGCCACAGGTACGAAGTACATCCTTTAATGATGGATAAGGATCGTTCCCACGCTCTGCGTGGGAATGCATCTCAGGACGCTCCGCGTCCACTTTTAAGAGCGCGACGCGGAGCGATCACTAACTCCAGCTTGTCAGTTCGCCCCTCCAACGCCACACTAGTGGGCATGAAAAATGTCAGCCCGACCTACCTCAAGCACCAATTCCTGATCGCCATGCCCCATATGGCCGACCCGAACTTTGCGCAGACCTTGACCTACATCGTCGAGCACACGGCCAATGGTGCAATGGGGTTGGTGGTCAACCGCCCGCAAGAGCTGAACCTGGCCGATATCCTTGAGCAACTGCGCCCCGAGATCGACCCACCGGCGCGTTGCCAGGGCGTGCCGATCTACATCGGCGGGCCGGTGCAGACCGATCGTGGCTTTGTGCTGCACCCCACCGGACCGAAGTTTCAGGCCACGGTAGACCTTGAAGGCGTGTCGCTGTCGACCTCCCAGGACGTGTTGTTTGCCATCGCCGACGGCGTCGGCCCCGAGCAAAGCGTGATCACCCTCGGCTATGCCGGTTGGGAAGCCGGGCAACTGGAAGCCGAACTGGCCAGCAATGCCTGGCTGACCTGCCCGTTTGACGCCGACATCCTGTTCAACACCGCCAGTGAGCTGCGCCTGGAAGCAGCTGCCGCCAAGCTTCGGGTCAACCTCAGCCTGCTGACCAGCCAGGCGGGGCACGCCTGATGGCTTTGCGCTTGATCCTCGGTTTTGACTACGGCACCAAACAGATCGGCGTAGCGGTCGGCCAGGTGATTACCGGCCAGGCCCGCGAGCTGTGTACCTTGAAAGCCCAGAACGGCGTGCCGGACTGGAACCAGGTCGAAGCCCTCATTAAAGAGTGGAAGCCCGATGCTGTGGTGGTCGGCCTGCCGTTGAACATGGACGGCACCCCCAGCGACATGTGCCTGCGCGCGGAAAAATTCGCCCGCCGCCTCAATGGCCGCTACAACCTGCCCTTCTATACCCACGATGAACGCCTGACCACCTTTGAAGCCAAGGGTGAACGCCGCGACCGTGGCGGGCAAAAAGGCAGCTACCGCGACAACCCCGTGGACGCCATTGCCGCCGCCCTGTTGCTGCAGGGCTGGCTGGATGAAAACACCGCTTTATTTGAATCCTGACTGACGCGGCTTGCCGCGTCTTTTTACGTTTGAGTCCGGACCTTGCTGCGCCCACGCCGCGCAAGCCCTTGAAGGAGCCACCATGAGCCTGCCCAATCCCGCCGAACTGATCAGCCAGATGGCGATTCGCCTTAAGGCCCACTTGGAACACCGCGCCATCAGCGAGCCGCGTTTTATCGGCATCCGCACTGGTGGTGTGTGGGTGGCCCAGGCGCTACTGGAAGAGCTGGGCAGCGATTCGCCGCTGGGCACCCTGGACGTGTCCTTTTACCGCGACGACTTCAGCCAGAATGGCCTGCACCCGCAAGTGCAGCCCTCGGCGCTGCCGTTTGAGGTCGAAGGCCAGCATCTGGTGCTGATCGACGACGTGCTGATGAGCGGCCGCACCATCCGCGCCGCCCTTAACGAGCTGTTCGACTACGGCCGCCCGGCCAGCGTGACCCTCGTATGCCTGCTGGACCTGGACGCCGGCGAATTGCCGATCAGCCCGGACGTGGTTGGTGCAACGCTGTCGCTGCAAGCCCATCAACGGGTAAAATTGTCCGGTCCCACGCCGCTCGAACTCGAACTGCAAGACCTTGCCCTTTAAACCGCCTTGTACAGAGTCCCCGCGATGACGCCTCTAGATGCCAAGCGCCCGCTGCAGCTCAATGCTCAGGGCCAGTTGCAACACTTCTTGTCCCTCGACGGTTTGCCCCGCGAACTGCTCACCGAAATCCTCGACACCGCCGACTCGTTCCTCGAAGTCGGTGGCCGGGCGGTGAAGAAAGTCCCGCTGCTGCGTGGCAAAACCATCTGCAATGTGTTCTTCGAGAACTCCACGCGCACCCGCACCACCTTTGAACTGGCGGCCCAGCGGCTGTCGGCCGACGTGATCACACTGAACGTGTCCACCTCGTCGGCTAGCAAGGGCGAAACCCTGCTCGACACCCTGCGCAACCTGGAAGCCATGGCCGCCGACATGTTCGTGGTACGCCACGGCGACTCCGGCGCCGCGCATTTCATCGCCGAACATGTGTGCCCGCAGGTGGCAATCATCAACGGCGGCGACGGCCGCCACGCCCACCCGACCCAGGGCATGCTGGACATGCTCACTATTCGTCGGCACAAGGGCAGCTTTGAAAACCTCTCGGTGGCCATCGTCGGCGACATCCTGCACTCGAGGGTGGCGCGCTCGAACATGCTGGCCCTGAAAACCCTCGGCTGCCCGGACATTCGCGTGATCGCGCCGAAAACCCTGCTGCCGATCGGCATCGAGCAATACGGCGTGAAGGTCTACACCGACATGACCGAAGGCCTCAAGGATGTGGACGTGGTGATCATGCTGCGCCTGCAACGTGAGCGCATGTCCGGTGGCCTGCTGCCGAGCGAAGGCGAGTTCTACCGCCTGTTCGGGCTGACTACCGCGCGTTTGGCCGGCGCCAAGCCGGATGCCATCGTGATGCACCCAGGCCCGATCAACCGTGGCGTGGAGATTGAATCGGCGGTGGCCGATGGCCCGCAGTCGGTGATCCTCAACCAGGTGACTTATGGCATCGCCATCCGCATGGCCGTGTTGTCCATGGCCATGAGCGGGCAAACCGCGCAACGTCAATTCGAGCAGGAGAACGCCCAGTGAAGCTCAGCATTCTAGGCGCTCGCGTTATCGATCCAGCCAGCGGGCTGGATCAAGTCACCGACCTTCACCTGGAAGCCGGCAAGCTCATCGCCATTGGCGCCGCGCCCGCCGGCTTCAGCGCCAGCCAGAGTATCGATGCCAACGGCCTGGTGGCCGCGCCTGGCCTGGTGGACCTGAACGTCGCCCTGCGCGAGCCGGGTTACAGCCGCAAAGGCAGCATCGCCAGCGAAACCCGTGCCGCTGCGGCCGGTGGCGTCACCAGCCTGTGCTGCCCGCCACACACCAAGCCGATCCTGGACACTTCGGCGGTGACCGAGTTGATCCTCGACCGCGCCCGTGAAGCCGGTAATTGCAAGGTGTTCCCCATCGGCGCCCTGAGCAAAGGCCTGGAAGGCGAACAACTTGCCGAGCTGATCGCCCTGCGTGACGCCGGTTGCGTGGCGTTCGGCAATGGCCTGGAGAGTTTTCGCAGCACCCGCACGCTGTGCCGTGCGCTGGAATATGCGGCCACGTTCGATCTGACCGTGATCTTCCACTCCCAGGACCGCGACCTGGCCGAAGGTGGCCTGGCTCATGAAGGCGCCGTGGCCAGCTTCCTCGGCCTGCCGGGCATTCCGGAAACTGCCGAGACCGTGGCCCTGGCCCGTGACCTGTTGTTGGTGGAACAAAGCGGCGTGCGCGCGCACTTCAGTCAGCTCACCAGCGCACGCGGTGTGGCCTTGATCGCTCAGGCCCAGGCACGTGGCCTGCCGGTGACGGCGGATGTGGCGTTGTATCAGCTGATTTTGACCGATGAGGCGCTGATCGACTTCTCCAGCCTGTATCACGTGCAGCCACCGCTGCGCACGCTGGCCGACCGTGAAGGTTTGCGGGCGGCGGTGAAGTCGGGTGTGGTTTCGGCGATTTCCAGCCATCACCAGCCCCACGAACGGGATGCCAAGCTGGCACCGTTTGGCGCAACAGAGCCGGGCATCAGCAGCGTAGAGCTGTTGTTGCCACTGGCGATGACGCTGGTGGAAGACGGCTTGCTGGACTTGCCGACACTGCTCGCCCGCCTGAGCGCTGGCCCTGCCGAGGCCCTACGCCTTCCAGCGGGCAAGTTGGCGGTGGGTTCGGCGGCGGATCTGGTGCTGTTTGACCCGGCCAGTTCCACGGTTGCCGGGGAACACTGGCTGTCCAAGGGCGAGAACTGCCCGTTCATCGGCCATAGCCTGCCGGCGACGGTGCGCTACACCTTGGTGGATGGGCGGATTACTTACCAGGCCTGATAGATCACACAGCTAGTGTAGGCACGGTCAATGTGGGAGCTGGCTTGCCTGCGATGCGGACACCTCGGTCTTTCATCCCTACCGAGGTGATGCTATCGCAGGCAAGCCAGCTCCCACATTTGCATCTCTACATGACTTAAGTGCTTTATCGTCCAGCACTGCGCTCGGCATTGCGGATCGAAATCTGCGTATTCAACGTCCAGAAGTCATACAGCACCCCGATCAGGAACAAACCGCCGGTCAGCAGGTAGATCAGGCCGGTGATCCATTTGCCCTGGTACATGCGGTGCAAACCGAATACACCCAGGAACGCCAACAGAATCCAGGCCACGTTGTATTCGATCGGGCCAGCGGTAAAACGCAGGTCTGCTTCACGGTCCATGGCCGGGATCAGGAACAAGTCGATCAGCCAACCGATACCGAACAGGCCGAAGGTGAAAAACCAGATCGTCCCGGTCACGGGTTTGCCGTAATAGAAGCGATGTGCCCCGGTAAAACCAAAAATCCAAAGCAGGTAACCGATCACCTTGCTGTGGGTGTCTTGCTGCGTAACATCCTGTCGATAGGTGTTCATGGAGTACCTCTTTTGCCTCGATAGATAAATTTTTTCATTTTCTTTGTGACTTTTTTACGGGCGCCCGACGCACGGCAAATGGTATCTTCCCTCCCGCAAAGCCTTATGCCACCTGACTTCTGTAGGACAATAGCGGCAATTCGTCGCGTTTTTCCTGAGTTTGACCCCAGAGTTCAGTCGACAAACGGCCTGAGAACGACACAAAAAGCTGTTATAAAGTTGCGCGCAAACCTAAAAGAGCCACGCCTAATGCGACCATTTTTCAAGACATGGCTAACCATTTGCCTATTAATGCCACTGGCCGCCCACGCCACCAATCGTGAGCAACGTCTTCCTAACGTTAACGGTTTCACCCCTAAAGTTCACAGCACACCCAGCACTGCCAAGTCGGTAAAGCTGACCGTCAACCGCCCGACTCAAGTGAGCAAGGCCCACGGTAAAGCGATCCACACCCAACTGGCCGTCAACACCAAACAAAGCAGCAATGTCCTCAGCCGTGCCGTTAACGTGCTCGGTACTCCTTATCGTTGGGGCGGCAGCAGCCCAAGTAAAGGGTTCGACTGCAGCGGTTTGGTGAAATATGCGTTTAATGATGTAAAAGCGGTGGATTTGCCCCGCACCTCCAACGCCATGGCTGCCGGCCACGGCTTGAAGGTTGATCGCAAGGATTTAAAACCGGGCGACCTGTTGTTCTTCAAACTCAAGAGCCGCCAGGTCAACCACGTTGCCATCTACCTGGGCAACGACCGCTTTATCCACGCACCGCGCCGTGGCAAGTCGGTGAGCATCGACACACTGAAAAAGCCGTTCTGGGACAAGAACTACGTGATTGCCAAGCGTGTTCTGCCTAAAGAGCAGAATAACCTGCGGGTTGTTCAGCGCTGATCCCAGGCTGAATGCACTACAAAATGTGGGAGCTGGCTTGCCTGCGATAGCGAACTGCCAGGCGACATCTCTGTCGACTGGCACACCGTCATCGCAGGCAAGCCAGCTCCCACACTGATTTCATCGGCGTTCAGATATCTGTCGGCACCCGCGCCAGCCCCCGCGCATCCTCCCGGCTGATCAGCCCTGCGCTGACCAACGCCTTCAAGCTCATATCCAGCGTTTTCATCCCCAACGCCCCGCCGGTTTGAATCGCCGAGACCATCTGCGCCACTTTGTCCTCGCGGATCAGGTTACGGATGGCTGGCGTGCCCAGCATGATCTCGTGCGCCGCCACCCGGCCGCCGCCGAGCTTCTTGACCAGCACCTGGGACACCACCGCCTGCAGCGACTCCGACAGCATGGCGCGCACCATGGCTTTTTCCCCCGCCGGGAACACGTCCACCAGCCGATCCACGCTCTTTGCCGCTGAGGTGGTGTGCAGCGTGCCCAATACCAAGTGCCCGGTCTCTGCGGCCGTCAACGCCAGGCGGATGGTTTCCAGGTCACGCAGCTCGCCCACCAGAATCACATCCGGGTCTTCACGCAGGGCCGAGCGCAGCGCCGCCGAAAAACTATGAGTGTCGCGGTGTACCTGGCGCTGGTTGATCAGGGCCATTTTCGGCCTGTGGATAAATTCGATCGGGTCTTCCAGCGTGAGGATGTGCTGGCGCCGGTGCTGGTTGAGGTGGTCGATCATCGCCGCCAGGGTCGTCGACTTGCCGGAGCCGGTCGCCCCGGTCACCAGTACCAGGCCACGCGGCAGCTGTGCGATACGGCGGAATACCTCACCTAACCCGAGGCTCTCCAGGCTTTGCACTTCGGTCGGGATGGTGCGAAACACCGCGCCCATTCCGCGATCCTGGCGGAACACATTCGCGCGGAACCGCGCCAGGCCCGGCAGTGCGAACGCAAAATCCGTTTCAAGAGATGTTTCGAAATCCTTTTGTTGGTGCTGGTTGAGCAAAGGGCTTAATAAGTCCGCAACTTGCGTAGGCGAAAGCACCGGCCCCTCCAATGGCCAGATTTCGCCATCGACACGCAGCATCGGCGCCAGGCCAGCCGACAAATGCAGGTCGGAGGCGCCACGGCGCACGCTGGCCGTCAGCAGTTCAGTGATATCCATAGGGCTTTCCATTTCCAGTAGAATGCCGCGGACTCCATATCCACGGGTGCATCTTGAATGTCGACGATAGCAGACAACATTGGCCAGGTTAGCCAGCGCATCCGCGCCG
Organism: Pseudomonas sp. B19125; assembly: GCF_044218855.1. NCBI lineage: Bacteria > Pseudomonadati > Pseudomonadota > Gammaproteobacteria > Pseudomonadales > Pseudomonadaceae > Pseudomonas > Pseudomonas sp. B19125. The sequence continues at coordinate 849,286 of NZ_CP162589.1, read as the reverse complement.
CGGCCCACGCCGTGCAACGTGACGAAAGCAGCATCCACCTGCTGGCCGTGAGCAAGACCAAACCGGCCCAGGCCGTGCGCGAAGCCTATGCCGCCGGCATGCGCGACTTTGGCGAGAACTACCTGCAGGAAGCCCTGGGCAAACAGGCTGAATTAACCGACCTGCCCTTGAGTTGGCACTTCATCGGCCCCATTCAATCGAACAAGACTCGTGCGATCGCCGAGCACTTCGCCTGGGTGCATTCCGTGGACCGCCTGAAAATCGCGCAACGCCTGTCTGAACAACGCCCGGCTGACCTGCCGCCGCTGAATATCTGCATTCAGGTCAACGTGAGTGGCGAAGCCAGCAAGTCCGGCTGTACACCCGCCGACCTGCCGGCCCTGGCTGCTGCAATCAGCGCCCTGCCGCGTTTGAAGCTGCGTGGTTTGATGGCGATCCCCGAGCCGACTGAAGATCGCGCTGCACAAGATGCAGCCTTCGCTGCGGTAAAAGACCTGCAAGCCAGCCTGAACCTGCCGCTGGACACACTTTCCATGGGCATGAGCCACGACCTTGAGTCGGCCATCGCCCAAGGGGCCACCTGGGTGCGGATCGGTACCGCCCTGTTTGGCGCCCGCGACTACGGCCAGCCGTAAAATGGCTGACATCCCTCTAAGTAAGGACCTGTCATGAGCAACACGCGTATAGCCTTTATCGGCGCCGGCAACATGGCGGCCAGCCTGATCGGCGGCCTGCGGGCCAAGGGCCTGGAAACCACGCAGATCCGCGCCAGCGACCCCGGCGCCGAGACCCGCACCCGCGTCAGCGCCGAGCACGGTATCGAAACCTTTGCCGATAACGCCGAGGCCATCCACGGCGTCGACGTGATCGTGCTGGCGGTAAAACCGCAAGCCATGAAGGCCGTGTGCGAAAGCCTGCGCCCGAGCCTGCAACCGCACCAACTGGTGGTATCGATCGCCGCCGGCATCACCTGCGCCAGCATGAACACCTGGCTCGGTGCCCAGCCGATCGTGCGTTGCATGCCCAACACTCCGGCACTGCTGCGCAAGGGCGTCAGCGGCTTGTACGCCACCTCCGAGGTGACTGCCGAGCAGCGCGACCAGGCTCAGGAACTGCTGTCTGCCGTGGGCCTGGCCGTGTGGCTGGAACAGGAGCAGCAGTTGGACGCGGTCACCGCCGTGTCCGGCAGCGGCCCGGCTTACTTCTTCCTGCTGATCGAAGCCATGACCGCCGCCGGCGTCAAACTCGGCCTGTCACATGAAGTCGCTGAACAACTGGCCGAGCAAACTGCTTTGGGCGCCGCGAACATGGCGGTCGACAGTGATGTAGACGCTGCCGAGTTGCGCCGTCGCGTGACCTCGCCAGGCGGTACCACGCAGGCCGCCATCGAATCCTTCCAGGCCGGGGGCTTTGAAGCCCTGGTGGAAAAAGCACTGGGTGCCGCCGCACACCGTTCAGCCGAGATGGCTGAGCAACTGGGCAAATAGTCATCCCTTACCAAGGTAATCAAACATGCTCGGAATCAATGACGCTGCCATTTTCATCATCCAGACCCTGGGCAGCCTGTACCTGCTGATCGTGCTGATGCGTTTTATCCTGCAACTGGTGCGGGCGAACTTCTACAACCCGCTGTGCCAATTCGTGGTCAAGGCCACCCAACCGCTGCTCAAGCCACTGCGCCGGGTAGTGCCGAGCATGTTCGGCCTGGACATGTCCTCGCTGGTGCTGGCACTGCTGCTGCAAATCCTGTTGTTTGTGGTGATCCTGATGCTCAACGGCTACCAGGCGTTCACCGTGCTGCTGTTGCCATGGGGCTTGATCGGAATCTTCTCGCTGTTTTTGAAGATCATTTTCTGGTCGATGATCATCAGCGTGATTCTGTCGTGGGTCGCACCCGGCAGCCGCAGCCCGGGTGCTGAGTTGGTAGCCCAGATCACCGAACCGGTGCTGGCACCGTTCCGTCGCCTGATCCCGAACCTGGGCGGCCTGGATATCTCGCCAATCTTCGCGTTTATCGCGATCCAGCTGCTGCAAAGCTGGGTGATTCCGCGCTTGGCCTACTATGCGTTCATGCCTAAAGAGCTGTTCGGCCTGATCTGATAGGTGGGAGCTGGCTTGCCTGCGATGCAGGCTCCTCGGTGTGTCAGTCTCACCTTGGTGATGCAATCGCAGGCAAGCCAGCTCCCACACAAGCCAGTGCTGATATCTGTATCTGCGTACTGGTGCAGGCCTTTGCTTGCCGCTGGGGTCACCGCTCTTTAGACTTACGCCTCATTTAAACGAGAGCAGGGTCGATGCCAGCTGCCTTCCCCCCCGATTCTGTTGGACTGGTCGTGCCCCAAGTGGCGCACTTCAGCGAACCGCTGGCCCTGGCCTGCGGCCGTTCGCTGCCTGCCTACGACCTGATCTATGAAACCTACGGCCAGTTGAACGCCACGGCGAGCAACGCCGTGCTGATCTGCCACGCCCTGTCCGGCCATCATCACGCCGCTGGCTTTCACAGTGCCGACGAGCGCAAGCCCGGCTGGTGGGACAGCTGCATCGGCCCCGGCAAGCCCATCGACACCAACAAATTCTTTGTGGTCAGCCTGAACAACCTCGGCGGCTGCAATGGTTCCACCGGCCCGAGCAGCCTCAACCCGGAAACCGGCAAGCCGTTCGGCGCCGACTTCCCGGTGCTGACCGTGGAAGACTGGGTGCACAGCCAGGCGCGCCTTGCCGACTTGCTGGGCATCTACCAATGGGCCGCTGTGATCGGCGGCAGCCTGGGCGGCATGCAGGCGCTGCAATGGACCATCTCCTATCCGGATCGCGTGCGCCATTGCCTGGCCATCGCCTCGGCCCCAAAACTGTCGGCGCAGAACATCGCGTTCAACGAAGTGGCACGCCAGGCCATCCTCACCGACCCCGAGTTCCACGGCGGTTCGTTCCAGGAAGCCGGTGTGATCCCCAAGCGCGGCTTGATGCTGGCGCGGATGGTCGGGCATATCACCTACCTGTCCGATGACTCCATGGGCGAAAAATTCGGCCGTGGGCTCAAGAGCGAAAAGCTCAACTACGACTTCCACAGTGTCGAGTTCCAGGTCGAAAGCTACCTGCGTTACCAGGGCGAGGAGTTCTCGGGGCGCTTCGACGCCAACACTTACTTGCTGATGACCAAGGCGCTGGACTACTTCGACCCGGCCGCCAACCACGACGACGACCTGGCGAAAACCTTCGAGCACGCCACGGCCAAGTTCTGCGTGATGTCATTCACCACCGATTGGCGCTTCTCGCCAGCGCGTTCGCGTGAACTGGTGGACGCCTTGATGGCCGCACGCAAAGACGTCTGCTACCTCGAGATCGATGCTCCGCAAGGCCATGACGCCTTCCTGATTCCGATCCCACGCTACCTGCAGGCTTTCAGCAACTACATGAACCGCATTACTTTGTGAGAACGCCATGAGAGCCGACCTGGAAATCATCCAAGACTGGATCCCCGCCGGCAGCCGCGTGCTCGACCTGGGCTGCGGTGATGGCGAACTGCTCAGCTGGCTGCGCGACAACAAGCAAGTCACCGGGTATGGCCTGGAAAACGACCCGGACAACATCGCCCAGTGCGTGGCCAAGGGCATCAACGTGATCGAGCAGGACCTGGACAAGGGCCTGGGCAACTTTGCCAGCAACAGTTTCGATATCGTGGTGATGACCCAGGCCCTGCAAGCGGTGCATTACCCGGACCGCATCCTCGACGAGATGCTGCGCGTGGGCCGTCAGTGCATCATTACCTTCCCCAACTTCGGCCACTGGCGCTGCCGTTGGTACCTGGCGACCAAGGGCCGCATGCCGGTCTCGGACTTCCTGCCATACACCTGGTACAACACACCGAACATCCACTTCTGTACGTTTGAAGACTTCGAAGCCCTGTGCGGCGAGCGTGAAGCCAAGGTGATCAACCGCCTTGCCGTCGATCAACAGCACCGCCATGGGTGGGCGAGTAAGCTATGGCCTAATCTGTTGGGCGAAATTGGTATCTACCGGGTCAGCAGCCCTGGCCTGACCGACCACAAGATTGCCGTCTAATCATTATCAAGAGGCACGATCATGAGTCGTTTGGCTGTTTTTCTATTGACCGCCTTCCTGGGCGCCAGCGCCGTGGCAGCAGACGCCGTCGACGGTAACCGCCAGAAAGAATTTGGCGATATCACTGTGCACTACAACACCTTCACCTCGAGTTTCCTGCAACCGGAAACCGCCCAGGCAGCCGGTATCGTGCGCAGCAACGAGAAGGGCCTGATCAATGTGTCGGTGATCAAGGGCGTGACGCCAGTGGCCGCGCAGGTGACCGGCACGATCAAGGACTTGAGCGGCAAGAGCGAAGTGCTGACGTTCAAGCAGATTACTGAAAAGGGCGGCATCTCGTACCTGGCGCCCTACTCGGTCACACAGCAGGAATACCGGACGTTTACCATCAACGTTGAAACCGGTGGCAAGGCCCACGGTTTCAGCTTCGTCCAAGAACTTTTTCCGGGCACCAAATGAACCTGACACAGCTCGTACTCGCCAGCCATAACGCCGGCAAACTCAAAGAACTCCAGGCCATGCTCGGCGACTCCGTGCAGCTGCGCTCGATCGGCGAGTTCAGCCAGGTCGAACCGGAAGAGACCGGCCTGTCGTTTGTCGAAAACGCCATCCTCAAGGCCCGCAATGCCGCACGCATCTCCGGCCTGCCGGCGCTGGCGGATGACTCGGGCCTGGCCGTGGATTTCCTTGGCGGCGCGCCTGGGATCTACTCGGCGCGGTATGCCGATGGCAAAGGCGACGCGGCCAACAACGCCAAACTGCTGGACGCCCTCAAGGACGTGCCGGACGCGATGCGCGGCGCACAGTTTGTCTGCGTGCTGGCGCTGGTTCGCCACGCTGATGACCCGTTGCCGATTCTGTGCGAAGGCCTGTGGCACGGGCGCATCCTGCATGCCGCCAGTGGCGAGCATGGCTTTGGCTATGACCCGCTGTTCTGGGTGCCGGAGCGCAATGTCTCCAGCGCCGAACTGAGCCCGGCCGACAAGAACCAGATCAGCCACCGCGCCCGCGCAATGGATTTGCTGCGCCAACGCCTGAGCCTGAAATGACCCAGAACACCTCTGCGCAGCCGCTGATCCACGGCGGCGCGCAAACGCCTCGGGCGGCCTTGTCGGTGCTGCCGCCCCTGGCGCTGTACATCCACATCCCGTGGTGCGTGCGCAAATGCCCGTATTGCGACTTCAACTCCCACACCGCCAGCAAAGTGCTGCCGGAAGAAGAGTACGTAGACGCATTGCTGGCCGACCTTGATCAAGACCTGCATGCGGTTTACGGCCGTGAACTAAGCTCGATTTTCTTCGGTGGCGGCACGCCCAGCCTGTTCAGCGCCGCCGCGCTGGGGCGCCTGCTCAAAGGCGTGCAAGCCCGTATCCCGTTTGCCAACGACATCGAAATCACCCTGGAAGCCAACCCTGGCACCTTCGAGCAAGAGAAGTTCGTGGCGTACCGCAAGTTGGGGATCAATCGCCTGTCCATCGGCATCCAGAGCTTCCAGCAGCAAAAGCTTGAGGCGCTGGGCCGCATCCATAACGGCGATGAAGCTGTGCGCGCCGCCGGCATGGCACGCCAGGCCGGGTTCGATAACTTCAACCTGGACCTGATGCACGGCTTGCCCGATCAGTCACTGGACGATGCCCTGAGCGACTTGCGCCAGGCCATCGCATTGAAGCCAACGCACTTGTCCTGGTATCAGCTGACGCTGGAACCCAACACCGTATTTTGGAACCAGCCGCCCGCGCTGCCGGAAGACGACACGCTGTGGGATATTCAGGAAGCTGGCCAGGCACTGCTGGCCGAACACGGTTACGCGCAATATGAAGTGTCGGCCTATGCCCAACCGGGCCGCCCGGCACGGCACAACCTGAATTACTGGAGCTTCGGCGACTTTATCGGCATCGGCGCGGGCGCCCACGGCAAGCTCAGCCATCCGGACGGGCGCATCGTGCGCACCTGGAAAACCCGGGCGCCAAAGGACTACCTCAACCCGGCAAAAAGTTTCCAGGCCGGGGCGAAAGAACTGACCAATGAGGAGCTGCCGTTCGAGTTCCTGATGAACGCTTTGCGCCTCACCGAAGGCGTTGAATCCAAGCTGTACGCCGAACGCACCGGCCTCGACCTGGCCAGCCTCGACGAAGGCCGCCAGGAGGCAGAACAAAGTGGCTTAATGCAGGTCGAACCGTCACGCCTGGCGGCCACCGACCGTGGGCAACTCTTTCTCAATGACCTGTTGCAGAAGTTTTTGAGCTGACGCTCTAAGGAAATCACATGGATTTGGTACTCGACCTGCTCGCCACCGTGTCCCGCTGGAGCCGTAGCAACCTGTCGGAAATCTCCCTGGCCCTTGTCGGTTGTTTGCTGGTGTTGTTTGGCGCGGATATCAAAGGCTGGATCGAAGGCCGCTTGGGCAGCATCGCCGGAGCATTGCGCGTACCGTTGATGGCGCTGGTATGCATGATCGGCAGCGGCGCAGCCTTGCTGTATGCCACGCCTTGGATTGTGCGGGGGCTGAGCCAGTTTAATAACTACAGTTTGGCGCCAGTGTTGGTGGTGGTGCTGGTGTTGATTGGCGTAGTCGCCGACCGCCGCTGATTCCAAAGCCCAACACAAAACAACTGTGGGAGCTGGCTTGCCTGCGATGCAGGCACCTCGGTGTATCTGTGATACTGAGGTGATGCTATCGCAGGCAAGCCAGCTCCCACAGTTGATTGCACTCCAAGCCGGCTATTGGCTTGTCAGTCAACCTTCTCGAACTTCAAATCCCAAACCCCATGCCCCAGTCGCTCGCCGCGGCGTTCGAACTTGGTGATCGGGCGCTCGGCCGGGCGCGGCACGCATTTGCCGTCTTCGGCCAGGTTGCGGTAGCCAGGCGCTACGTCCATCACTTCCAGCATGTATTCGGCATACGGCTCCCAGTCTGTGGCCATGTGCAGAATGCCACCCACTTTCAGCTTGCTGCGCACCAGCTCCGCGAAGGAAGCCTGGACGATACGGCGTTTGTGGTGACGCGATTTGTGCCATGGGTCCGGGAAGAACAGCATCAGGCGGTCGAGGCTGTTGTCGGCGATGCAGCGGTTGAGTACTTCAATCGCGTCGCAGTCGTAGACTCGCAGGTTGGTCAGGCCTTGGGTCAGTACGCCGTTAAGCAGCGCGCCGACACCTGGGCGGTGCACTTCCACCCCGATAAAGTCCTGGTCCGGCGCGGCCGCGGCCATTTCCAGCAGGGAGTGGCCCATGCCGAAACCGATTTCCAGGGAACGCGGGGCCGAACGGCCGAACACCTGGTCGTAGTCCACCGGCGCGTCGGCCAATGGCAACACGAACAGCGGCGTACCTTGCTCCAGGCCCTTTTGCTGGCCTTCGGTCATGCGGCCGGCGCGCATCACAAAACTCTTGATGCGGCGGTGCTTGGACTCGTCGCCTTCTTCCACGGTGTTCGGCGTTTCGTTTGATTCAGTCATCAATGGCTCTTACTTGATCAGACCATCCAGCGGCGAGGAGGCGCTGGCGTACAGTTTTTTCGGCATGCGACCGGCGAGGTAGGCCAAGCGGCCCGCGACGATTGCGTGTTGCATGGCTTGGGCCATCATGACCGGCTGCTGGGCATGGGCGATGGCCGAGTTCATCAGCACCGCGTCGCAACCCAGCTCCATGGCGATGGTAGCGTCGGAGGCAGTGCCCACGCCCGCGTCCACCAGCACCGGAATCCTGGCTTCTTCGAGGATGATTTGCAGGTTGTACGGGTTGCAGATGCCCAGGCCAGAACCGATCAGGCCGGCCAGCGGCATCACGGCGATGCAGCCGATTTCGGCCAATTGGCGAGCGATGATCGGGTCATCACTGGTGTAGACCATCACGTCGAAGCCTTCCTTGACCAGGGTTTCGGCGGCCTTGAGGGTTTCGATCACGTTGGGGAACAGGGTTTTCTGATCGGCCAGCACTTCCAGTTTCACCAGGTTGTGGCCGTCAAGCAGCTCACGGGCCAGGCGGCAGGTGCGCACGGCTTCGATGGCATCGTAGCAACCGGCAGTGTTCGGCAGGAAGGTGTAGCGATCCGGCGACAACACTTCGAGCAGGTTCGGTTCGCCTTCGATCTGGCCGAGGTTGGTGCGGCGCACGGCAAACGTCACGATCTCGGCACCCGAGGCTTCGATGGCCAGACGGGTTTCTTCCATGTCGCGGTACTTGCCGGTGCCAACCAGCAGGCGGGACTGGTAGGTACGACCGGCCAGGACGAAGGGCTTGTCGCTACGAACGATGCTCATGGGAAATCCTCGAATTGGGGTGAGGTTCTGCAGAATGCGGGTTGACGCCCTTGAGCGCCGGGCGGCTAGCCGCCGCCGATGGCGTGGACCACTTCGACCTGATCACCTTCGGTGAGCGCGGTTTCGGCATGCTGGCTACGCGGGACGATATCCAGGTTGAGCTCCACTGCGACTCGGCGTCCGGTCAGGTCCAGACGGGTCAGCAGGGCCGCAACGGTTTCACCGTCGGGCAGTTCAAAGGATTCGCCGTTCAACTGAATGCGCATGCCACGGGCCGCCATCGTTTTTAGGGGCCAGCATTCTAGCCCGATCAGCGTGGCTGACCCAAGTCCCTTGGTCAGGCTACCTGTAGACGCCACGCAGTCAAACCGAGGAAGAACCAGCCGAGCAAGAAGGCCAGACCACCAAACGGCGTGATGATGCCGAGCTTGCTGATGCCGGTCAGGGTCAGCGCATACAGACTGCCCGAGAACAGCAGGATGCCGACGGTAAAGGAGATGCCCGCCCAGCTGACCAATCGGCCAGGAATATGCGCGGCCAGCAACGCCACGCCGAACAGCGCCAGGGCGTGCACCAACTGGTAGGTGACGCCCGTATGGAAGATCGCCAGGTACTCGGCGCTCAGGCGGTTTTTCAGGCCGTGGGCGGCAAAGGCGCCCAGGGCGACGCCGGTAAAGCCGAAAAAGGCAGCCAGCATCAGAAAGCTACGCAGCATGAGGAACTCCAGTCAGACTCGAGGGGCAGGGTCTGTATAATGGCCCGCTCAACGGGTTCGGCCAAGCCATCTCTATGCTGCGTCTCCTCTTCAAGCGCTTTCTTAAAGTCATTAAATGGTTTGCCATCGGCAGTGTGCTGCTGGTGCTGCTGTTTCGTGTGGTGCCGCCGCCGTTCACCGCGTTGATGGTGGAGCGCAAGATCGAATCCTGGATCGACGGCGAGCCGATCGATGTGCAGCGCACCTGGGTGCCGTGGGATGAGATATCCGACGAACTGAAAGTGGCGGTAATGGCGGGTGAAGACCAGCGTTTCCCGCAGCATTGGGGTTTTGACTTCGGCGCGATCCAGGCGGCGCTGCTGCACAACGAGCGCGGCGGTTCGATTCGCGGCGCCAGCACTCTGAGCCAGCAAGTGTCAAAGAACCTGTTTTTGTGGACCGGTCGCAGTTATCTGCGCAAAGGCCTGGAAGCCTGGTTTACCGCACTGATCGAAGTGTTGTGGCCCAAGCAGCGGATTCTTGAGGTGTACCTCAATAGCGTGGAGTGGGATGAAGGCGTGTTTGGCGCAGAGGCCGCCGCGCGGCATCACTTTGGCGTGAGTGCCAAAGCGCTTTCCCGTCAGCAGGCCAGCTATCTGGCGGCGGTTTTGCCCAACCCTCGAGTGTGGAGTGCCAGCCATCCAACAGCCTATGTGGCAAGGCGAGCGGCATGGATTCGGCAGCAGATGAGCCAGTTGGGTGGGGATGGTTACTTGGTGGAATTGAATAACTCCCGCAAAGCCCCCTGGTCCGATTGACACACTGCACTACCCATGTGGGAGCTGGCTTGCCTGCGATAGCGGTGGGTCAAACTACCCATGTGTTAGCAGATACTGCCTCATCGCAGGCAAGCCAGCTCCCACAGTGGACCGAGTTGAGCTTGAGATTTTCGACTGCAAACAAAAATGCCCCAATCTTTCGATCGGGGCATTTTTTTGTCTTATCGCAGCGTTTTAAGCGGCGATCGACAACTTCAGCTTGTTCATCGCGCTTTTCTCAAGCTGACGAATCCGCTCGGCCGACACGTTGTACTTCTGTGCCAGGTCGTGCAGCGTGGCTTTTTCTTCAGCCAGCCAGCGCTGATAGAGGATGTCACGGCTACGGTCGTCCAGCACTTCCAGCGCTTCGTGCAGGTTCTGGTTGGAGTTGTCGCTCCAGTCGGCGTCTTCCAGTTGACGCGCCGGGTCGTACCGGTGGTCTTCCAGGTAGTTGGCCGGCGATTGGAAGGCGCTGTCGTCGTCCGCTTCAGCGGCCGGGTCGAAGGCCATATCATGGCCGGTCAGGCGACTTTCCATCTCGCGCACTTCACGCGGCTCCACGCCGAGGCTTTCGGCCACGCGGTGGACTTCCTCGTTGTTCAGCCACGCCAGGCGTTTTTTCTGACTGCGCAGGTTGAAGAACAGCTTGCGCTGGGCCTTGGTGGTCGCGACTTTCACGATGCGCCAGTTGCGCAGGATGAACTCGTGGATTTCCGCCTTGATCCAGTGCACGGCAAACGATACCAGGCGCACGCCCATCTCAGGGTTGAAGCGCTTTACAGCCTTCATCAGGCCGACGTTGCCTTCCTGGATCAGGTCAGCCTGGGCCAACCCGTAGCCGCTATAGCTACGGGCGATATGTACGACAAAACGCAGGTGGGCGAGCACCATCTGCCGAGCCGCCCCCAAATCCTGCTCATAGTAGAGACTCTCGGCCAGTTCACGCTCCTGCTCGGGCGTCAGCAATGGAATGCTGTTGACCGTGTGCACATAGGCCTCCAGGTTCGCACCCGGGACCAGAGCATAAGCAGGTTGCAAAGAAGTGGTCATACGAAAAAACCTCCGACTCACATAACTCGTGCAGTTCAGCACTGCGAAAATTGACCGGGAACCGTAGGACAAGTTCCCTAAACCACCAATACGGTCAATACAAACGAAACCACATTAATCTGACATTAACTACTTCGGTGCCAGCTCACGTAAATGACGAGCGACCGCAATCCAGGCACCGATATACCCCAACAAGACGGCACCAAGCAAGAGACTCAAGCCATCGGCGACCGGCACGCCGGCCAGGGCAAAATCGCTGCCGTACAAACCGGCCAGCCCTACTACCGCGTCGTTGAGCCAGTTCAAGCCAAAAGCCAAAACGCCCCAGGACAAAATCCCGGCACCGAAGCCATAAAGCGCGCCCATGTACAGAAAAGGCCTACGCACATAGCTGTCTGTGCCGCCGACCAGTTTAATCACTTCTATCTCGGTGCGGCGGTTTTCAATATGAAGACGAATGGTATTACCTATCACCAAAAGTAATGCAGACACCAACAACACCGTGAGACCGAACACAAAGCGGTCGCCCAGCTTGAGAATGGCCGCCAGACGCTCTACCCAGACTAGATCAAGTTGTGCCTGTTGTACCTTGGGCATCTCTGCGAGTTTTTGTCGCAGGGCCTCAAGCGCTGGCTTGTCGACTTCGTTCGGCGTCACCAGCACCACGCCCGGCAGCGGGTTCTGCGGCAGCTCTTTAAGCGCCTCACCCAGGCCGGACTGCTGCTGGAACTCTTCAAGGGCCTGATCGCGGCTGATGTATTCGGCATCCGCCACACCCGGCAGGTTCTTGATGTCGTCGCGCAGGCTCTCGCCATCTTTGGCGCTGGTGTCGAGGTCCAGGTACAGCGAAATCTGCGCCGCGCGCTGCCAGGAACCGCCCAGGCGCTCTACATTATTAAGCAGCAGCGACAAACCCATCGGCAGGCTCAGTGCCACGGCCATTACCAGGCAGGTGAAAAAGCTGCCGATCGGCTGCTTGCCCAGGCGGCGCAGGCTGTCGACCAAGCTGGCACGATGGCTTTCGATCCAGGCGCGCAGCAGCGTGGCGAAATCCGGGCCATCATCTTCGTCGCGTTTTTTCTTCGGCGGTTGCGGGTCGGCGGCTTTTGGCGCCACACGCTCGGAAACCTTGGGGCTGCGAGTCGCACTCATACGCCAGCCTCCCCGTCGCCGATCAGGCGGCCGCGTTGCAGGGTCAGCATGCGGTGGCGCATACGGGCGATCAGTGCCAGGTCGTGACTGGCGATCAATACGCTGGTGCCCAGGCGGTTGATGTCTTCGAACACGCCCATGATCTCAGCCGCCAGACGCGGGTCGAGGTTACCGGTAGGTTCGTCCGCCAGCAGCAAGGCCGGGCGGTGGACAATGGCGCGGGCGATGCCGACGCGCTGTTGTTGGCCGGTGGACAGGTCGCCCGGGTACAGGTCGGTCTTGTCCGACAGTGCCACGCGCTCCAGGGCCGAATCCACACGCTTGACGATTTCAGCCTTGGACAAGCCGAGAATCTGCAGCGGCAAAGCAATGTTGTTGAACACCGTACGATCGAACAGCAACTGGTGGTTCTGGAACACCACGCCGATCTGGCGGCGCAGGAACGGGATCTGTGCATTGCTGATGGTGGCCAGATCCTGGCCGGCCAGCAGCAGCTTGCCGGTGGTCGGGCGTTCCATCGCCAGCAACAGCCGCAACAGCGTACTTTTACCGGCGCCCGAATGGCCGGTTACAAATAGAAACTCGCCACGCCGCACTCGAAAGCTCAGCTCATGCAAGCCCACATGCCCGTTGGCGTAGCGTTTACCGACCTGTTCGAATCGAATCATGAACGCTCCCGCTCGGCGAAAAGTGCCTGTACAAAGGGTTCGGCTTCAAAGGTGCGCAGGTCGTCGATACCTTCACCGACACCGATATAACGAATCGGCAACCCGAACTGTTTGGCCAGGGCGAAGATCACACCACCCTTGGCCGTGCCGTCGAGCTTAGTCAATGCCAGGCCAGTCAGTTGCACCGTCTGGTTGAATTGTTTGGCCTGGCTGATGGCGTTCTGGCCAGTGCCGGCGTCGAGCACCAGCAGCACTTCGTGCGGGGCGTCGGCGTCGAGCTTGCCAATTACGCGGCGCACTTTCTTCAGCTCTTCCATCAGGTTGTCTTTGGTGTGCAGGCGACCGGCGGTATCAGCGATCAACACATCGATGTTACGGGCCTTGGCAGCCTGCACGGCATCGAAAATCACCGAGGCGGAATCGGCGCCGGTGTGCTGGGCGATGACCGGGATCTTGTTGCGCTCACCCCAGACCTGCAACTGCTCCACGGCAGCGGCGCGGAAGGTGTCACCGGCGGCGAGCATGACTTTTTTGCCTTCCGACTGCAGCTTCTTGGCCAACTTGCCGATGGTGGTGGTTTTGCCGGCGCCGTTGACGCCGACGACCAGGATCACGAACGGCTTGTTCGGCGTGATCACCAGCGGCGCTTCCACCGGCTTGAGCATCGCAGCCAGTTCGGCCTGAAGGGATTTGTAGAGCGCATCGGCGTCGGTCAACTGCTTGCGCGCAACCTTCTGGGTCAGGCTCTGGATGATCACGGCAGTGGCTTCGACGCCCACGTCGGCGGTCAACAGACGGGTTTCGATGTCTTCCAGCAGCTCGTCATCAATAACCTTCTTGCCCAGGAACAGGCTGGCCATGCCTTCGCCGATACTGGCGCTGGTTTTGCTCAGGCCTTGCTTGAGGCGGGCGAAGAAGCCGGTTTTGCTGGTTTCAGCGGGAGCAACAACGGGCTCCGGGGCGACCGGCGGCTCGATAATGGCGGGGGCGGCAACCACCACAGGTGCCGGCGCTGGCTCCACAACCACCGGCGCAGGCGTTTCGATCACTGGCGGCGCTTCGACCACAACCGCCACCGGCTCAACCACGACCGGAATCGGCGGCGTCACGTGCTCAGCCTGCACGTCTTCAACCAGCGCCACAGGCTCTTCGGCCACCGGCAGTTCCAGCCACGACTTGTGCTCTGGCTCTGGCTCAACCTGTGCCGCTGGCTGCAATACGGGCTCAGCCATCGGCAACACCACCGGCGCCGGGGTTTCAGCGACCGGTTCGGCTTCTAATACAGGCTCTGGAATCGGCTCAGGCTGAACCTGTGGCTGTTCGACGACGGTTTCCTGCGGCTTTTTGCGCAGCCATCCGAACAGGCCTTTTTTCTCGCCAGCCGCAGCTGGACTCTTCTTGTCGTCGTTGGAACCAAACATGGAGGACGGCTATCTCAAAGTAGCGATGCGCCAGGGCGCCTCGGTAAATAAATTCGATGCAGAACAGACTGCTTTAACGCTCGCTTGTTCATGCGCAACATTTTGTAAGGCGTAAATAAAGGCCTCAACAAATCGTTTCAATAAAGGACTGAAGCGACAAAATCGGCGAAAAGTAGAAGATCGTCGGGGAAATCCAGCGCCAATTCCTACATTCCTACGACTGAAACCGGGACAAGATGACTGCCACAGTGGCCCTGTCCAAACCGGATCAGTATCCTAGCACCTCCTCGCCCGCCGACGCTAAGACCAAGCGGGTAGCCCAACAGGTTAAAACACGAATGATTGCTCTAGCCCGCCGCGCCGCAGGCCTGCTGCTCAGCACAGTTTGTCTGCCTCTTTCAGCCTTGGCTGCCGACCCACAACCCACCCATGAATTCACCCTCGATAACGGCCTTAAAGTGGTCGTGCGCGAAGACCATCGCGCGCCGGTGGTGGTTTCCCAGGTCTGGTACAAGGTCGGTTCGAGCTACGAAACCCCGGGCCAGACCGGTTTGTCCCATGCCCTGGAACACATGATGTTCAAGGGCAGCGCCAAAGTCGGTCCCGGCGAAGCCTCGCTGATCCTGCGTGACCTGGGCGCTGAAGAAAACGCCTTCACCAGCGACGACTACACCGCGTATTACCAGGTACTGGCGCGTGACCGCCTGGGTGTCGCTTTCGAACTGGAGGCCGACCGCATGGCCAGCCTGCGCCTGCCGGCCGATGAGTTCAGCCGCGAAATCGAGGTGATCAAGGAAGAACGCCGCCTGCGCACCGACGACAACCCGATGTCCAAGGCCTACGAGCGCTTCAAGGCGATGGCCTACCCGGCCAGCGGCTATCACACGCCGACCATCGGCTGGATGGCCGACCTTGAGCGCATGAAGGTTGAAGAACTGCGCCACTGGTACCAGTCCTGGTATGTGCCGAACAACGCCACACTGGTGGTGGTCGGCGACGTGACGCCGGACGAGGTCAAGAAACTCGCCGAACGTTACTTCGGCCCAATCCCCAAGCGTGATGTGCCACCCGCCAAGATCCCACTGGAACTGGCCGAACCTGGCGAGCGCTTACTGACCCTGCACGTGCAGACCCAACTGCCGAGCGTGATCCTCGGTTTCAACGTGCCGGGCCTGGCGACTGCCGAAGACAAGCGCTCGGTGCAAGCCCTGCGCCTGCTCTCGGCCCTGCTCGATGGCGGCTACAGCGCGCGTATCTCGGAACAGCTGGAGCGCGGTGAAGAACTGGTCTCCGGCGCGTCCACCAGCTACGACGCCTATACCCGTGGTGACAGCCTGTTCACATTGAGCGCCACGCCGAATCAGCAGAAGAAAAAGACCATTGCCCAGGCCGAAGCCGGCCTGTGGCGCCTGCTGGACGAGTTGAAAGCCAAGCCGCCGACCACCGAAGAACTGGAGCGTATCCGCGCCCAAGTAATTGCCGGCGTGGTTTACCAACGTGATTCCATCACCAGCCAGGCCACGGCCATCGGCTCGCTGGAAACCGTTGGCCTGTCCTGGAAACTCATGGACACCGAGCTTGCCGACCTGCAAAGCGTGACCCCGGAAGATATCCAGAAAGCCGCGCGCACCTACTTCACCCGCGAACGTTTGAGCGTCGCCCATGTTTTGCCCGAGGAGACCGCTCATGAGTAATCGCAAAAGCAGCCGCCTGATCTTCCCCGGCCTGGTCGTCGTCACCCTGATCGCCGCCAGCGCCGTGTACTTCCTGCGCCCGAGTGAATCGGTGGCCAGCCAGGCGCTGGACAAGGCGCAATCGGCCAACAAACTGCAATCTTTGGCAGAACTGGACGGCAAGGCGCCGACCAACCGCAAGCTCGACGTGCAAACCTGGACCACCGCCGAGGGCGCCAAGGTGCTGTTCGTCGAAGCCCACGAACTGCCAATGTTCGACATGCGCATCCTGTTCGCCGCCGGCAGCAGCCAGGACGGCAATACCCCAGGCGTTGCGTTGCTGACCAACGCCATGCTCAACGAAGGCATACCGGGCAAGGATGTCAGCCAGATCGCCAGCGGCTTTGAAGGCCTGGGTGCCGACTTCGGCAACGGCGCTTATCGCGACATGGCGTTGGTGTCCCTGCGCAGCCTGAGCGACAGCGACAAGCGCGACGCGGCCCTGACGCTGTTTGACCAAGTGATCGGCAAGCCGACTTTCCCGGCCGACTCCCTGGCGCGCATCAAAAACCAGATTCTTGCCGGTTTTGAGTACCAGAAACAGAACCCAGGCAAGCTGGCCAGCCTTGAGTTGTTCAAGCGGTTGTACGGCGACCACCCTTACGCGCACCCGAGCGAAGGCACGCCTGAGAGCATTCCGGCGATTACCCTGGCGCAGTTGCAGGCGTTCCACGCCAAAGCATATGCAGCGGGCAATGCGGTGATTGCCGTGGTGGGCGATCTGACTCGCGCCGACGCTGAGGCCATGACGGCCAAGGTCTCCGCATCGCTGCCCAAAGGCCCGGCCCTGGCCAAGATCGCCCAGCCGACCGAGCCGAAAGCTGGCCTGAGCCATATCGAGTTCCCGTCCAAGCAAACCCATTTACTGTTCGCGCAACTGGGCATCGACCGCGCCGACCCGGACTACGCCGCCTTGTCCCTGGGCAACCAGATCCTCGGCGGTGGTGGTTTCGGCACCCGCTTGATGAGCGAAGTGCGTGAGAAGCGCGGCCTGACCTACGGCGTTTACTCCGGTTTCTCGCCGATGCAGGTACGTGGTCCGTTCATGATCAACCTGCAGACCCGCGCCGAAATGAGCGGCGGCACCCTGCGCCTGGTTGAAGACGTGCTGGCCGACTACCTCAAGACCGGCCCGACGCAAAAGGAACTGGACGACGCCAAGCGTGAGCTGGCCGGTAGCTTCCCGCTGTCTACCGCAAGCAACGCCGATATCGTCGGGCAGCTGGGCGCCATGGGTTTCTATAACCTGCCGCTGAGCTATCTTGAGGATTTCATGAAACAATCCCAGGCCCTGACCGTAGAGCAGGTCAAGGCTGCAATGAATAAACACTTGAGCGCCGACAAGATGGTCATCGTGACCGCCGGCCCGACGATTGCGCAAAAGCCACTACCGCCCCACACTGATAAACCCGCCGAGCAGCCGCTCGGGGTTCCGGAGCATTAATGGCCAGTTCATCTCGCCCGAAAAAACCTGTCCACAACGTGCATAACGGCGTGGGCCAACTGCGCATCATTGGCGGTGAATGGGGCAGCCGCAAGCTGAGTTTCCCTGACGTCGTGGGCCTGCGCCCAACGCCGGATCGCGTGCGTGAAACCCTGTTCAACTGGCTCGCGCCGTATATCGGCGGCGCCAAGGTACTGGACCCGTTCGCCGGCAGCGGCGCGCTGTTCCTCGAAGCGCTGTCCCGTGGCGCCGCCCAGGGCCAGGCGCTGGATGCCAGCAATGTGGCGGTGTCCAGCCTCAAGGAACACCTGGGCACACTGCGCTGCACCACCGGCCAGGTGCAGACAGCCGATGCGCTGCGCTACCTGGAAACCCAGGCGGCCAGCGAATACGACGTGGTGTTCCTCGACCCGCCGTTCAACCAGAACCTGTTGCCGACGGTGTGTGCGCTGCTGGAAGAGCGCCAGTGGCTGGCACCCGATGCGTGGATCTACACTGAAAGCGAGACCGCGCCGTCTACCCTCGGCCTGCCGGGCAGCTGGCGCCTGCACCGAGAGCAGAAGTCCGGTCGCGTGTATTACGCGTTGTGGCATCGGTTGGTTGAAAGCGCCGCTTAACCTTAGGTAAATGTTGTAGTGAGCGGGCTTTTTGTGGCGGCCAGGATGGTTGTGGCGAGCAGGCTTGCCCTGCGTTGGGCTGCGAAGCAGCCCCTTTTAAAGGCACCGCGATCCTACAAATAGAATGCGGCGACTTTACTGGGGCCGCTTCGCAGCCCAACGCAGGGCAAGCCTGCTCGCCACAACAAGCTCGCATGCCACAGTAAGCTCGCTTGCTACCGAGAGTTTAATGATCCCGTCCTCTGAGCTGTTCAAACCCGCCTTCGGCCTCGGCAACCCCCACTTGCAAACCCTGTGGGGCCCGCTGTGGCGCCCTACCACCCATATCGAACGCCAACGCGAACGCCTGTGGCTGGACGACGGCGACTTTCTCGACCTCGACTGGCATGGGCCCCATGACGCGCAAGCGCCATTGGTGCTGGTGCTGCACGGGCTGACCGGCTCGTCCAACTCGCCTTATGTGGCCGGGCTGCAAAAAGCCCTCGCAGCTCAAGGCTGGGCCAGCGCCGCCTTGAATTGGCGTGGGTGCTCGGGCGAGCCAAACCTGTTGGCACGCAGCTATCACTCCGGTGCCAGTGAAGACCTGGCGGCGGCGATTGCACATCTGCATGCCAAACGACCCTTGGCGCCGCTGTATGCGGTGGGTTATTCGTTGGGCGCAAATGTGCTGCTCAAGCACCTGGGCGAAACCGGCGAGACGTCCGGGCTGCAAGGCGCAGCGGCGGTGTCGGTGCCGTTTCGACTGGACCAGTGCGCTGACCGTATCGGGCTGGGCTTTTCGCGGGTGTACCAGAAGCACTTCATGCGCGAGATGTTGGCGTATATCCGCGTCAAGCAAAGCCGCTTTGTGAAGGATGGCCGGGCCGAAGGGCTGAAAACCCTGGAAGCCCTGGGCTCATTGGAGAAAATGCGCACGTTCTGGGACTTCGACGGCCGGGTGACCGCACCGTTGCACGGGTTCCTCAGTGCCGAGGACTATTATCGTCGCGCCTCGAGCCGTTACTACTTGGGCGAAATCCGCACGCCAACCCTGATTATCCAGGCCGCCGATGACCCGTTCGTGTTTGCTCACAGCCTGCCCGAGGCCAGTGAACTGTCGGATTGCACCGAGTTTGAGTTGTTGGCCAAGGGTGGGCATGTGGGGTTTGTGGATGGGACGTTGAAACGCCCCAGTTACTACCTGGAGCGCCGTATTCCGCAGTGGTTACTGACACAACACGGTTAAAAAATGTGGGAGCTGGTTTGTGTGGGAGCTGGCTTGCCTGCTCCCACACAAACCAGTTCCCACAGTTTTATTGGGTTTACATGGCTATTCAATCAGTCGCCGGTTGCAATCTGCCGCGTGGGGTCGGTAATCCACTCACTCCACGACCCCGCATACAACTTGCCCAACGGGTAACCGGCCAAACTCAAGGCAAACAAGTTGTGGCACGCCGTCACGCCCGAACCGCAGTACGCCACCAGTTCATCCGGTGACCGGCCCTGCAACTGTGCGGCGAAGCGCTGCTTGAGCTGATCGGCCGGTAGAAAGCGGCCATCACTGCCCAGGTTTTCGGTGAACGCTGCACATTGCGCACCGGGAATGTGCCCGGCAATCGGATCAATCGGCTCTACCTCGCCGCGAAAACGCGCCGCTGCACGGGCGTCGATCAAGGTGAGGCCCGGCTCACCCAAGCGCTTTTGCAAATGCTCGGCGTCCAGCAGCAGGCGGTTGTCCGGCTTACCGGCGAACGCTCCCGGCTCCACCACCGGTGCATCGAGGCTCAACGGGAAACCGGCGGCGTGCCAGGCCTTGAGACCACCGTCCAGGATAAACACCCCGTCACGCTTGCCCAGCCAGGCCAGCAACCACCACGCGCGGGCGGCATAGGCGCCAGGGCCGTCGTCGTACAGGACGATGTCGGTGTTGGCATGGATGCCCCAGGCCCGCAGTTGCGCAACCAAAGTGTCCGCCGCCGGTAACGGGTGGCGGCCGGTCACGCCTTTGGTCACCGGCCCACTGAGATGACGCTCCAAGTCGGCATATTGCGCGCCTTCGATATGCCCTTCGGCATAGCTGCACAGCCCGTAGTCCGGGTCTTCGAGGGCAAAACGACAATCCAGGATCACCAGCCCCGCGGCCTTTTGGCGTTCGGCCAATTGCTGGGGGCTGATCAGTTGGGCAAGCGACATGACGGGCTCCTGTGAACAGATTCGGGAAAGGTCCTACTTCACTTCTTCCAGTGCCTGGTTCAACGGCACGTAAAACTCTTTGAACAAGGCATCCACCGCCTCTTTCGCCTGGGGCGTGACAAACCCCGCCTCCAGCACCAGCACCTGATACACACCGCGCTTGATCGCTTCGGCGCTCAAGTGCGCGGAGTTCTCATTGGTGGTGCACAGGAACCGCACCCACGAGGTGAGGATGATCCAGGCATTAAGGGTCAGTGCCTCGGTTTGCACCGGGTCCATACTGAGGATGCCAGCGTCGACAAACCCTTGGTAAATGGCCCCGCCCTGGATCAGGCAGCGCTGGGAAAACCGCCGGTAGCCGGTGGCCAGTTCCGGGTCGCTTTCCAGCAGGTGTTCGAGGTCTCGGTGCAGGAAGCGGTAGCGCCACATGCCGGCCAGCACGGCCTGCAGGTAAAAGCGCTTGTCTTCGACAGTCACCGCGCGGCCCTGTGGCGGGCGCAGGAAACTGTCCACCAGCGCTTCGTACTCACGAAACAGCACGGCGATGATCGCCTGCTTGTTGGGGAAGTGGTAGTACAGGTTGCCCGGGGAAATTTCCATATGGGCGGCGATATGGTTGGTACTGACGCTGCGCTCACCCTGCTGGTTAAAAAGCTCCAGGCTGGTTTGCACAATGCGCTCGCTGGTCTTTACTCGTGGTGCCATAGGGGATCAGCTTCTGAACACGGGATGGGGCATCTTACGGCCTATCCTTGTCAGGATAAATCCGCATGTTGCTGCAATGACATTTGACAATTTAGAGCAATGACTCTAAAAATCCAGGCAGACCTATAACAATCGGGAACTGCGCCATGTCTGCCAACGTTGCCTACCTGCAAGATTCCCAGGCGCTGGATCAACTCCAGGACCTGTTCGACGCCCAACGTCGCGCCTATGCGGCCAACCCGATGCCGCCAGCTGCACAGCGCAAGCAGTGGCTAAAGGCTTTACGCGACGTGCTCAGCGACGAACGCCAGGCCCTGATCACCGCGATCAGCCAGGACTTCAGCCACCGCAGCGCAGACGAAACCCTGTTCGCCGAGTTGATGCCCAGCCTGCATGGCATTCACTACGCCAGCAAACACCTCAAAGGCTGGATGAAACCTTCCCGGCGTGCGGTAGGCATTGCCTTCCAACCAGCGTCAGCCAAAGTCATCTACCAGCCGCTGGGTGTGGTCGGGGTGATTGTCCCCTGGAACTACCCGTTGTACCTGGCCATTGGGCCGCTGGTCGGGGCTTTGGCGGCGGGAAACCGGGTGATGCTCAAACTCAGCGAATCCACGCCCGCCACGGGCGAACTGCTGAAGGCGCTGCTGGCCAAAATCTTCCCCGAAGACCTGGTGTGCGTGGTGCTGGGCGAGGCCGAAGTGGGCATGGCATTTTCCAAATTGCGCTTCGATCACCTGCTGTTCACCGGCGCCACCAGCATCGGCAAACACGTGATGCGCGCAGCGGCCGAGCACCTGACACCGGTTACCCTGGAGCTCGGTGGCAAGTCGCCAGCCATTGTTTCCGCGGACGTGCCACTCAAAGACGCCGCCGAGCGCATTGCCTTCGGTAAATGCCTGAATGCCGGGCAAACCTGCGTGGCACCGGATTACGTGTTGGTGCCGGAAGACCGCGTTGAAGGTTTCGTCGAGGCCTACAGCAACGCCGTTCGCGGGTTTTATCCGACCCTGGCCGACAACCCGGACTACACCGCCATCATCAATGAGCGGCAACAGGCCCGGCTCAATGCCTACGTCAAAGACGCCACCGACAAGGGCGCCACCCTGATACCGCTGTATGACCAGGGCCAGGCACGGCGTATGGCCCATAGCCTGTTGCTGAATGTCAGCGACGAGATGACGGTGATGCAGGACGAAATCTTCGGCCCGGTGCTGCCGATCGTGCCTTATCGCGGCCTCGACCAAGCGTTTGCCTACATCAACCAGCGCCCTCGCCCACTGGCCCTGTATTACTTCGGCTACAACAAAGGCGAACAGAACCGCGTGCTCCACGAAACCCATTCCGGCGGTGTTTGCCTCAACGACACGCTGCTGCATGTGGCCCAGGACGATATGCCCTTTGGCGGCATCGGCCCGTCGGGCATGGGCCATTACCACGGCCATGAAGGCTTCCTCACGTTCAGCAAGGCCAAAGGGGTGCTGGTCAAACAGCGCCTGAACGCGGCGAAACTGATCTACCCGCCTTACGGCAAAGCCATCCAGAAGTTGATCCAGAAGCTGTTTATCCGCTGATTCCGCCACCCTCGGGATAACAATAACAATGAACCCTAGCCTGACTGAAACACCCGCGCTGTCACGGCGCGGCGTTCTGAAAATCGGCCTGTGCGCCAGCGCATTCCTGGCCACCGCCGGCTTGGGGGCCAGCCTCAGCGGCTGCTCCAGCAGCACCCCGGCCAGTGGCTTTGCCATGCTGCGCAGCAGCGACCTGCCGTTTTTGCGCGCAATCATCCCGGTGTTACTCGAAGGCGCGGCCAGCGCCCAGGACGTGGTCGCCGGCATCGAAGACACCCTGAAAAAACTCGACTACAGCCTGCAAAACCTGTCGCCGGAGATGTTCAAGCTCACCCAGCAACTGTTCGACGTGCTGAGCATGGGCATCACCCGTGGCCCGTTGACCGGCATTTGGGGCAGTTGGGAAAACGCCAGCAGCGATCAGATCCGCAACTTCCTGCACCGCTGGGAGAACAGCTACCTGAACCTGCTGCGCATGGGCCAGGGCTCGCTGCTCAAGCTGGTGATCATGGCCTGGTACTTCCGGCCACAATCCTGGGCGCATTGCAGCTACCCCGGCCCACCGAAGATCTAGCCCTGGCAACCCAATCAAACATGTGGGAGCTGGCTCGCCTGCGATAGCGGTGTATCAGCCAGAAATGAAAGGCAGGCAGACCGCCATCGCAGGCAAGCCAGCTCCCACACTGAATGCAACTTCGTATAAAAATAAGAGTGCACTTCTATGCCCGTACCCGATCTGTTCCGCGATGGCCTGGCCCGTGGCTGGAAAACCCACAATGGCGCCGCCCTCAGCAATGACCTGACCCTGGAAGCCGATGTGGCCATTATCGGCAGTGGCGCGGGTGGCGGCACCACTGCCGAGATCCTCAGTGCTGCGGGCTACAAAGTGCTGCTGATCGAAGAAGGCCCGCTCAAGACCAGCAGCGACTTCAAGCTGCTCGAAGACGAAGCCTACGCCAGCCTCTACCAGGAAGGCATCGGCCGCATGAGCAAGGACGGCGCGATTACTATCCTGCAGGGCCGTGCCGTCGGTGGCACCACGCTGATCAACTGGACCTCGAGCTTTCGCACACCCGATGCCACCCTCGCCCACTGGGCCAGTGAATATGCAGTCAAGGGCCACAGCAGCGCAGAAATGGCGCCGTGGTTCGAAAAAATGGAACAGCGCCTGGGCATCGCCCCTTGGGCCATTCCACCGAATGCCAACAATGATGTGATCCGCAAAGGCTGCGAAAAGCTCGGCTATAGCTGGCACGTGATCCCGCGCAACGTGCGCGGCTGCTTCAACCTGGGTTACTGCGGCATGGGGTGCCCGGTCAACGCCAAGCAATCGATGTTGGTGACCACCATTCCCTCCACCCTGGAAAAGGGCGGCGAACTGCTCTACCTGGCCCGCGCCGAACACCTGAAATACAGCGGCGACACCATCAGCAGCCTTGAATGCGTGGCCATGGATGAGCGTTGCGTGGCGCCTACCGGGCGCAAGATCACGGTCAAGGCCAAGCATTACGTGCTCGCGGGCGGTGGCATCAACAGCCCGGCGCTGTTGATGCGTTCGGACGCGCCCGACCCGCATTCGCGGCTGGGCAAGCGTACCTTCCTGCATCTGGTGAATTTCTCCGCGGGGCAGTTCGACGAGGTGATCAATCCGTTCTATGGCGCTCCGCAGTCGATCTATTCCGACCACTTCCAGTGGCAGGACGGCACCACCGGCAAAATGTCTTACAAATTGGAGGCGCCGCCGCTGCATCCAGGCCTGGCCAGCACGCTGTTCGGCGGCTACGGCACCGGGAACGCGCTGGACATGAGTCAGTTGCCCCACACCCACGCCATGCTCGCCCTGCTGCGCGACGGCTTTCACCCCGACAGCCCCGGCGGCACGGTGGAATTACGTGGCGACGGCACACCGGTGCTCGACTATCAGGTCTCGGACTACGCCTGGGACGGCCTGCGCCGTGCGTTTCATACCATGGCCGAGATTCAGTTCGCGGCGGGCGCCAAGTCGGTCAAGCCGCTGCATCACGATGCACGCTACGTGAATACCCTGGCCGAGGCACGCAGCCTGATCGATGGCCTGAGCCTGGAACTGCACCGCACCACGCTGGGCAGCGCCCATGTGATGGGCGGTTGCGCCATGGGCGAGGACCCGAAAAACGCGGTGGCCGACAGCCTCGGCCGTCATCATCAATTGCGTAACCTGTCGATCCACGACGGCTCGCTGTTCCCCACCAGCATTGGCGCCAACCCACAATTATCGGTGTACGGGTTGACCGCGCAACTGGCGACAGCATTGGCCGAACGTCTGAAAACAGCATGAAAAAACCGGGTATTCACGGTATCTATCTACATAAGTCGACTTGGCCCACCGGGAATGCTGCGATACCATCCGGTTCCCCAACGGACTCCGCCAGGACGACGCGATGAACCGAGTGTTGTACCCAGGTACCTTCGACCCGATTACCAAAGGCCATGGCGATCTGGTCGAACGTGCGTCTCGCTTGTTCGACCATGTGATAATCGCGGTCGCCGCCAGCCCCAAGAAAAACCCACTGTTCCCCTTGGAACAGCGCGTAGAGCTGGCGCGTGAGGTCACCAAGCACCTGCCCAACGTGGAAGTGGTGGGCTTTTCGACGTTGCTGGCGCACTTTGCCAAAGAGCAGAACGCCAATGTGTTCCTGCGTGGCCTGCGCGCGGTGTCGGACTTCGAATACGAATTCCAGCTGGCCAACATGAACCGCCAACTGGCGCCGGACGTGGAAAGCCTGTTTCTTACGCCGTCGGAACGTTACTCGTTCATTTCCTCGACGTTGGTGCGTGAAATTGCCGCTTTGGGCGGAGATATCACCAAGTTCGTGCATCCGGCCGTAGCCGATGCGCTGACCCTGCGCTTCAAGAAGTAAGGCTCTTTGTGGCGAGGGAGCTTGCTCCCGCTGGACTGCGCAGCAGTCCCAATGGTTTCGAGCAAAGCGGGGCCGCTCCTCGCCCCAACGGGAGCAAGCTCCCTCGCCACAGAGGCAACGACCCACATTCGGGCTTGCCACACGCTCGCACTGCGGGCGCCAATGCGGCACAATTGCACGCATTAGTTTTCAGATGCCCTGGCTGACAGCCCTGGCAGGAGTTTCCATGTCCCTGATCATCACCGACGATTGCATCAACTGCGACGTCTGCGAACCCGAGTGCCCGAACGCTGCGATTTCCCAAGGCGAAGAGATCTACGTGATCGACCCCAACCTGTGCACCCAGTGCGTCGGTCACTACGACGAGCCTCAGTGCCAGCAAGTGTGCCCGGTGGATTGCATTCCGCTGGATGAAGCCCATCCGGAAACGGAAGAGCAGTTGATGGCCAAGTACCGGTTGATTACCGGCAAGGCCTGAAGTTATTTATTGCCTGTAAAGGCCTCATCGCAGGCAAGCCAGCTCCCACATTTAGAGTGGTGAATACATCCAAATGTGGGAGCTGGCTTGCCTGCGATGGCGACATCAGCCATCACCCGACACTCAGCTCTGGCACTTGGGGCAAAACACACTCGCCCGCTGCCCCAGCACCACATTGCGCAACTCGCTCCCGCAGACCTTGCACGCCTCACCGCCCCGGCCGTAGACGTACAGCTCCTGCTGGAAATACCCCGGTTGCCCATCACCGCCGATAAAGTCCCGCAACGTGGTGCCACCACGCTCGATAGCTGCCGCCAGCACGCGCTTGATCTCGATCGCCAGCTTCAAATAACGCCCGCGTGAGATACCACCCGCAGCCCGGCGCGGATCTATCCCTGCCGCAAACAACGCTTCGGTCGCGTAGATATTGCCCACGCCCACCACCACCGCGTTGTCCATGATGAACGGCTTCACCGCTATCGACTTGCCACGCGACAGCTGGAACAGACGCTCGCCATCAAACAGGTCGGTCAACGGCTCCGGCCCCAGGCGCAGCAACAGTTCGTGGTTGTGCGGGTCCTGGCTCCAGAGCATCGCGCCAAAACGCCGAGGGTCGGTATAGCGCAGCGCCAGGCCCGACTCCAGCTCGATGTCCACATGCTCATGCTTGAGCGCTGGCAAGCCGACTTCCACCAGGCGCAAATTGCCCGACATACCCAAATGGCTGATCAACGTGCCCACTTCGGCATTGATCAACAGGTACTTGGCCCGCCGCTCCACCAGCACGATGCGCTGCCCGGACAGGCGCACATCCAGGTCTTCCGGGATCGGCCAGCGCAGGCGCCGTTCACGCACTACCACACGGCTGACGCGTTGGCCTTCCAAATGCGGCGCAATCCCGCGCCGGGTGGTTTCGACTTCGGGTAACTCGGGCATGTGTACCTCTTGATTAAAGGGTCAGTGCGCGCCCAGTTCGCGGATCGATAGCTTCAGGCTTTCAAAGTCGTAGTCCGACAGGCCCACGTAATCCAGCACCAGATGCCCGATGGCATCCCACTCATGGTCCGCCGATTGGTTGCCCAGCACGCGGTGGGACGAGCAGATGTGCTCGGCCATCTTGAGGATCGCCAACAGGTTTTTAAGTTGCGGGTTGCGCGACGACTCATCGCTGAAAATCGCCAGGGCGTTGTGGTGGTTGGCGATGGCGTCGGTCACATGCTCCGGCAGGCGCCAGGATTTGGCGGTGTAGTAACCCACCACGGCATGGTTGGTGTTGAACGCGTTGTTCTCGGTGTCGACCACCCGGCAATCCGGGCCGGCATTGGCGTAAGCCTGCTCCAGCACCGCCATGTAATTGGGGAAGCGCTTGAGCATCAGCGGCACGCCGCAGTCGTGGAACAGGCCCAAGGCATAGGCCTCGTCGACCGTTTGCGAGCCGGTGCGCTTGGCCAGGGTCAGGCAGGTCATGGCCACGTCCTGGGCGGTGTCCCAGAAGCGGTTGAGGGTGACGATGGTGTCGTCGCTCATCTCGCCCTTGATCGACTGCGCGTTGATCAGGTTGATGATCGAGCGGCTGCCCAGCAGGTTCACCGCGCGCTGGATCGAGGCGATCTTGTTGCTCAGGCCGTAATACGGCGAGTTGACGATCTTCAGCAGCGCACCAGACAGGCCTGGATCCTGGGAGATCAGCCGCGCGATCACTTCCAGGTCCGGGTCGGGCATGTACTGCTCCATCTGCAAATCCACCATGATTTGCGGTTGAGGCGGCACGCTGATGCCTTGCAGGGCCTGCTGGATCTGCTCGGCGGAAAGCTCTGGGGACATAAATACACACTCTGGACTAGGCGCGAATTCTAACCTCTATGGGAAGCTGACCGACACCTCAAAAACCGGATTGAATGTGGGCTCTGGGCTTGTGTGGGAGCTGGCTTGCCTGCGATTGCATCACCACCGTACGTCAGATACACCGAATCGCCTGCATCGCAGGCAAGCCAGCTCCCACATGAATAACGGCGCAACAGGGTATACTCCCGCTCTTTTTTCCGGAGCGACGTCATGTCCCTGCCTAGCCTGCGTCTCAAAGCCAACGCCGATCGTCGTTTGCGCAACGGCCACCTGTGGGTCTACAGCAACGAAATCGATGTGGCCGCCACACCTCTTCACGGCTTCCAGGCAGGCGACCAGGCTATCCTGGAAGCGGCTGGCGGCAAGACCCTGGGCATCGTGGCCATGAGCCCGAACAACCTGATCTGCGCCCGCCTGCTGTCACGCGACATCAAGTTGCCGCTGGACAAATCGCTGCTGGTGCACCGCATCAACGTCGCCCTGTCCCTGCGTGACCGCCTGTTCGACAAGCCGTTCTACCGCCTGGTCTACGGTGATTCCGACCTGTTGCCGGGCCTGGTCGTCGACCGTTTCGGCGACATCCTTGTAGTACAGATCGCCTCGGCGACCATGGAAGCGCACAAAGAAGACGTGATCGCTGCCCTGACCCAAGTGCTCAAGCCAAGCGGCATCCTGTTCAAGAACGACTCCGCCGCGCGTGACGCCGAAGGCCTCAACCGCTACGTCGAAACCGTTTTCGGCCTGGTGCCGGAGTGGGTCGCGCTGGAAGAAAACGGCGTGAAATTCGAAGCCCCGGTGATCCAGGGCCAGAAAACCGGCTGGTTCTACGACCACCGCATGAACCGCGCCCGCCTGGCCCCGTACGCCAAAGGCAAACGCGTACTCGACCTGTACAGCTACATCGGCGGCTGGGGCGTGCAAGCTGCAGCGTTCGGCGCCAGTGAAGTGTTCTGCGTCGACGCCTCCGCCTTCGCCCTCGACGGCGTAGAGCGCAACGCCGCACTGAACGGTGTTGCCGAGAAGATGACCTGCATTGAAGGCGACGTGTTCGAAGCCCTCAAAGAGCTGAAAGCCAGCGAAGAACGTTTCGACGTGATCGTCGCCGACCCACCGGCCTTCATCAAACGCAAAAAAGACATGAAAAACGGCGAAGGCGCCTACCGCCGCCTGAACGAGCAAGCCATGCGCCTGCTCAGCAAGGACGGCATTCTGGTCAGCGCATCGTGCTCCATGCACCTGCCGGAAGACGACCTGCAGAACATCCTGCTGACCAGCGCCCGTCACCTGGACCGCAACATCCAGATGCTCGAACGCGGCGGCCAGGGCCCGGATCACCCGGTGCACCCGGCGATTGCCGAAACGCGCTACATCAAGAGCATTACCTGCCGGTTGCTGCCTAATAGCTAAGTAACACGCAGATCAAATGTGGGAGCTGGCTTGCCTGCGATAGCGGTGGACCTGTTGACGAGTTTGTTGACTGACACTCAGCCATCGCGGACAAGCCCGCTCCCACATTTTTCCGACACAAACCGTCCTTCAACGGTTTTGATTGAATTCCACATTTCGCAGACTAGTATCGGTTTCTGGAATTACTCCGGAAAACAAAAACAATGTCTGGGCCCTACCTCTCCCGCTTCATCCTCATCACCTGCATTTCCCTGATCAGTTTCTTCCCGATTAACATTCTGCTGCCCTCTTTTCCCGCGC
The DNA here is from genome assembly GCF_044218855.1 of Pseudomonas sp. B19125. Taxonomy (NCBI): domain Bacteria; kingdom Pseudomonadati; phylum Pseudomonadota; class Gammaproteobacteria; order Pseudomonadales; family Pseudomonadaceae; genus Pseudomonas; species Pseudomonas sp. B19125. The sequence continues at coordinate 819,984 of NZ_CP162589.1, read as the reverse complement.
TGGCTGCCAGGTTCGACACACCTACCGCAGAAATCGCACTGTCGATCAGTCTGTTCACGCTGGTGTTTTCAATTTCCCAATTGATTGCAGGCCCGCTGTCGGATAAATGGGGCCGCAAGGAAGTGTTGATCGGCTGCATTACGCTGTCGATCCTCGGCGCGATGGGTTGCGCGTTCGCGTCCGACTACCTGACCTTCCTGCTGTTTCGCTGCGTGCAGGCCATGGGCTGCGGGTTTTTCGTACTGGGCCATGCGCTGGTCGAAGACCTGTTCGAAGAACAGGACCGCGCCCGCGTACGCCTGTATTACATGACCCTTAGCGGTTCGTTTGTGGCGCTCTCGCCGCTGATCGGCTCCTGGCTGCAAACCACCTTCGACTGGCAAGGCAGCTTCTACGGCTTTGCGCTGATGGCACTGGGCATGTTGATCCATGCGCTCTGCATCCTGCCGTCCAAGGCCGCCAGCCCGCACCGCGCGCCGGTATCAATCATCGGTACGCTCAAAGCCGTCGCTGGCAACCGCGACTTCCTGCGTTACTGGTGGATCGCCGCGCTGGTGTTCGCCTGCTATTTCGCCTTGATCAGCGTGACACCGCTGATTTTCATGGATGCGTTGAAACTGTCCGAATACCAATACGCACTGGTGTTGATGGTGTACGGCGTGGCCTACCTGCTCGGTGGCGTCGCGGCATCGTACTTGCAGAAGCGCATCTCGCTGTCCCGGCAAATCAATATCGGGCTGGGATTGCTGCTGGTGGCCGGCATTTTGTTAACGCTGATTATCAGCGTTGAGGCCATCACCTCCCTGACTCTGCTGATCCCGATGCTGATCAGTGCCCTGGCCGTCACTCTTGTGCGGCCTGCCGCGATTTCGGCGGCGATGCTGCTGTTTTCCAGCAGCGCGGGCACGGCAGCGTCGGCGGGCAACAGCATCATGTTCCTTACCGCGGCCATCAGCAGCGCCGCCCTCGCGCAGACCGGCAACCATTTGCTGATGACCATCGCCGTAAGCTTCATCGTTTTCAGCCTGTGGGGTTGGGTGGCGAATGCACGTGTGGGTCGCTAGCAAGCGCCCTCGCCACAGACGGTCATTCCCTCCAGCCGCCAGCGGTGTAGAATCGGCCTTATTCATCGCCAGTCATCCCCCGGCGGGTTTATGAGCTCGAGGCCCAGGCACGCGGCGATCCCGCGACGCGAGTGGCAACGTTTGGACACACGGCCATTTTCTGAGTGCTCCATACGTCAATAGAAGCTCACTTCCCTTTAGTACTTGATTAGCCGCCCGGAGTGCTCCATGCCAGATTACCGCTCGAAAACATCCACCCACGGCCGCAATATGGCCGGCGCGCGCGCACTGTGGCGTGCCACGGGGATGAAAGATGACGACTTCAAGAAGCCGATCATCGCGATTGCCAACTCCTTTACCCAGTTCGTACCGGGCCACGTCCACCTCAAGGACCTGGGCCAACTGGTCGCCCGCGAGATCGAACGCGCCGGTGGCGTCGCCAAGGAATTCAACACCATCGCCGTGGATGACGGCATCGCCATGGGCCATGACGGCATGCTGTATTCGCTGCCGAGCCGCGAGATCATTGCCGACTCCGTGGAATACATGGTCAACGCCCACTGCGCCGACGCCATCGTCTGCATCTCGAACTGCGACAAGATCACCCCCGGCATGCTGATGGCCGCCCTGCGCCTGAACATCCCGGTGATCTTCGTCTCCGGCGGCCCGATGGAAGCCGGCAAGACCAAGCTCGCCTCCCACGGCCTCGACCTGGTCGACGCCATGGTCATCGCCGCCGATTCCAGCGCTTCTGACGAGAAGGTCGCGGAATACGAACGCAGCGCCTGCCCGACCTGCGGTTCGTGCTCCGGCATGTTCACCGCCAACTCGATGAACTGCCTGGTCGAAGCCCTGGGCCTGGCCTTGCCGGGCAACGGTTCCACCCTGGCCACCCACAGCGACCGCGAACAGCTGTTCCTGCAGGCTGGCCGCACCATCGTCGAGCTGTGCAAGCGTTACTACACCGAGAACGATGAGTCGGTGTTGCCGCGCAATATCGCCAACTTCAAGGCGTTCGAGAACGCCATGACCCTGGACATCGCCATGGGCGGTTCCACCAACACCATCCTGCACTTGCTGGCCGCAGCGCAAGAAGCCGAGATCGACTTCGACCTGCGCGACATCGACCGTCTGTCCCGTCATGTGCCGCAACTGTGCAAAGTCGCGCCGAATATTCAGAAGTACCACATGGAAGACGTGCACCGCGCCGGCGGGATCTTCTCGATTCTTGGCTCGCTGGCCCGTGGCGGCCTGTTGCACACCGACCTGCCGACTGTGCACAGCAAATCCCTGGCCGAAGGCATCGCCAAGTGGGACATCACCCAGACTGACGACGAAGCGGTGCATCACTTCTTCAAGGCTGGCCCGGCGGGTATCCCGACCCAGACCGCGTTCAGCCAGTCGACCCGTTGGGAAACCCTGGATGACGACCGTGAAAACGGCTGCATCCGCAGTGTCGAGCACGCCTACTCGCAAGAAGGCGGCCTGGCCGTGCTGTACGGCAACATTGCCCTGGATGGCTGCGTGGTGAAAACCGCCGGTGTGGATGAATCCATCCACGTGTTCGAAGGCCGCGCCAAGATCTACGAAAGCCAGGACAGCTCGGTGCGCGGCATCCTCGCCGACGAAGTGAAAGAAGGCGACATCGTGATCATCCGCTACGAAGGCCCGAAAGGCGGCCCGGGCATGCAGGAGATGCTCTACCCGACGTCTTACCTGAAATCCAAAGGCCTGGGCAAAGCTTGCGCCTTGCTGACCGACGGCCGCTTCTCTGGCGGCACCTCGGGCCTCTCGATCGGCCACGCTTCGCCAGAAGCCGCTGCCGGTGGCGCGATTGGTCTGGTGCAGGACGGCGACAAGGTGCTGATCGACATTCCGAACCGCTCGATCAACCTGTTGATCAGCGACGAAGAACTGGCGGCACGCCGGGTTGAGCAGGACAAGAAAGGCTGGAAACCGGTGGAGAAGCGTCCGCGCAAAGTCACTACCGCGCTGAAGGCATATGCCCTGTTGGCCACCAGTGCCGACAAAGGTGCTGTGCGTAACAAGGCGATGCTCGACGGCCTGTAAGCCCGCCCATAAAAAAGCCCCGCCACGTGCGGGGCATTTTTTTGCCTGAATAAAACTCCCCAGACAACAGAGATCAACTGTGGGAGCTGGCTTGCCTGCGATGGCGGCGTGTCAGCTTGCCTCTCTGAGCCTGACCGATCGCTATCGCAGGCAAGCCAGCTCCCACACTGACCGCGTTACTGGATTTCGTCCGGCTTGACGATCACCCAGTTCTTGTCCGCCGTCACCGGCAAGCCTTCCTTGGCCTGAGCAGCCGCGTGCTTGGCCATCATGCCGTTGAGCTGGGTCATGTATTTGTCCTTGCGGTTGATCCACAAGTGAATGCCACCCTTGGCCACGTCCACATCGTGGAACAGCATGTAACCGTCGCTGGTCGGTGTGTCACCGCCGACGATCACTGGTTTCTTCCACTCGTCGATGTAGGTCAGGATCGCAGCGTGCTTGCCGGCCATCCAGGTCGCCGGAGTCCATAAGTACGGCGTCAGTTCCAGGCCAAGGTTGGCCTTCTCGTCATACTTGCCCGCGGTGATCTGCTTACGCGCAGTGGTCAGTTCGCCGGTCTTGCGATCCTTGAGCAAGGTGCTCACGCCGATGACGTTCTCGGGTTTGACGTTGTAGCCGTACTTCGGATCGGCGGCGACCATACGTACCAACTCCTCGGAGGCGGCGGTCATCACATACACCTCGATGCCGTTTTCCATCAGCTTGTTGTACAGCTCGGCCTGGCCGGTGAAGACTTTTGGCGGCTGCACCTCAGACTTCTTCACCACATCGCCTTCAAAGTAGGTGACCGGCACCGGCTTGCCGGAAGCCATCAGCTCGTCCACCTGGACCTTGAGTTCCTTGAGGGTGAAGCCCGAGAAAATCTGCGCAACCCATGGGTAGCAGACCATGTCGTCGACTTCGCAAAGGCGGTAGTAGTAGCTGAACAGGCTTTCCTTGTGGTCGGCGGTGTCCTTGAACGGCATCAGCTTCAGCGATGGGTCCATGCTCTCGCGGGTGATCAGGCCCTTGTTTTCCATGTAGGGCAGCAAGGACTCTTCGAGGTCGTAGCGGTAACTGGTGTTGTCCATGTCGAACACCGCGAAGTTACCCTTGTTGGCGTTGGCGGCGATCATCTTGTTCAGTTGCTCGGCGGCCGGCGCCGGCCAGTGTTTCAACTCTGTGGCGGCAAATGCCTGGCTGACGAGGCCGAGGCAGAAGGCGGCGGCAAGTAGTTTTGGCGCGAGCTTCATAAGCGTTTTCTCCCTGAGTGAAAGACACCGACGCTAACAAATCTGTATGACAGTTATCGCCCGAGCACGACCGCTGACGTCGCGATAACGTCAATGCCATGTGCCTGAGCGTCAAATGCTTATTCCAAAAACGACAGTCGCCATTCCATATTGGTATTAAATCAATATATTTCAAACTGTTAGGCTTCCCGGTTCGCAATCGCAGGCTCACGCGATTGGCTGCCTTCTCAACGGAGCTTCAATGAATCTGCCCCTGATTCTCAACTTACTGGTGTTCGTGGCCCTGTTGCTGGGCCTGGCACAAACCCGTCGCACGAACTGGAGCCTCGCCAAGAAGGTGCTGTTTGCCCTCGTATTGGGCGTGGTGTTCGGCACGGTGTTGCACACCATTTACGGCGACGGCAACCCGGTGCTGAAGGCCTCGATCAGTTGGTTTGATCTGGTCGGCAATGGCTACGTGCAACTGCTGCAAATGATCGTGATCCCGCTGGTGTTCGCCTCGATCCTCAGTGCTGTGGCGCGCCTGCATAACGCCTCGTCCCTGGGCAAGATCAGCTTTTTGACCATCGGCACGCTGCTGTTCACCACCGCGATTGCGGCGCTGATCGGTATCGGCCTGACCAATCTGTTCGGCTTGACCGCCGAAGGTCTGGTGGCGGGCACCCAGGAGATGGCACGCCTGCAAGTGATCCAGAGTGATTACGCAGGCAAGGTTGCCGACCTGAATATCCCGCAGTTGCTGCTGTCATTTGTGCCGGCCAACCCGTTTGCCGACCTGGCGCGCGCCAAGCCGACGTCGATCATCAGCGTGGTGATTTTCGCTGCATTCCTGGGGGTTGCCGCGCTGCAACTGCTCAAGGATGACGTGGAAAAAGGCCAGAAAGTGCTTAACGCCATCGACACCCTGCAAGCCTGGGTGATGCGCCTGGTGCGCCTGGTGATGAAGCTGACGCCCTACGGCGTATTGGCGCTGATGACCAAGGTTGTCGCCGGCTCCAACCTGCAAGACATCATCAAGCTCGGCAGTTTTGTGGTGGTGTCTTACCTGGCGCTGGGGCTGATGTTTGTGGTTCACGGCCTATTGCTGTCGCTGGCCGGGATCAACCCGCTGCGGTTCTTCCGCAAGGTGTGGCCGGTACTGACGTTTGCCTTCACCAGTCGTTCCAGTGCGGCAGCCATTCCGCTGAGCATTGAAGCGCAGACCCGTCGCCTGGGCATTCCGCAATCCATCGCCGGGTTCGCCGCCTCGTTTGGCGCCACCATTGGCCAGAACGGTTGCGCCGGTCTCTATCCGGCCATGCTGGCGGTGATGGTTGCACCGACCGTGGGCATCAACCCGCTGGACCCACTGTGGATCGCAACATTGGTGGCGATTGTGACCTTGAGTTCGGCCGGTGTGGCAGGCGTGGGCGGCGGTGCAACCTTTGCCGCGCTGATCGTGCTGCCGGCGATGGGCTTGCCGGTGTCACTGGTGGCGCTGCTGATTTCCGTGGAGCCGCTGATCGACATGGGCCGCACGGCGTTGAACGTGAATGGCTCGATGACAGCCGGGGCGATTACCAGCCAGATCATGGGGCAGACGGATAAAGCGCTGCTGGATGCCGATGAGCATGCTGAATTAGCGCAGGTCTGATAGACCGCTATCGCAGGCAAGCCAGCTCCCACACTTGAATCGGTTTCCTCAGGAGAAATCGGTCAACTGTGGGAGCTGGCTTGCCTGCGATGCTTTTAAGCTTTTTCCCATACTTCGAAGTTGTACGCCGGCTTATCACCTTCAGCTGGATTCTCCAGATTTGACACCAACTTCCACTGGTTCAAATCAAACTCCGGAAACCATGCATCGCCTTCCGGGCTCAACGCCACCCGCGTCAAATACAGGCGATCCGCCTGCTCCAGCCCCTGCGCATACAGCTGCGCACCGCCGATCAGCATCAGCTCATCCACGCCCTGTTCCAGCGCCCAGGCTTCAGCCCGCTCAACCGCCGCGTCCAGTGACGGAAAAACTTCCGCACCTTCGAGCGCCAAGCCGGTCTGACGGCTGACCACAATGTTCAAGCGCCCCGGCAACGGTCGGCCCAGGGAATCCCAGGTCTTGCGCCCCATGATGATCGGCTTGCCGAGCGTGGTGGCCTTGAAATATTTAAAATCCCCCGGCAAATGCCAGGGCATGCTGTTGTCGACGCCGATCACCCGGTTTTCACCAAGGGCTGCGATCAGGCTTAAAGGGAGAGTTTTTTTCATGCCGACGAGAATACCAGAGCCACGAGTCTGCGGTTATGCTCCAAGCTCACTTGCTCAACAGGACGGCGCGTGACTGCTCTGAACCCGCTGCATACACTTTGGCTGACCGAAACCGTGCGCCTGCGCGAAGAACACGCAGGCCCCTTGGAAGACCTGGAAGCCAACCGCCTGGCGCGCACGGCCGGTGGCGACCTGGCGACGCGCATCCAACAGCGCGCCCTGCACCTGGCCGAGCGCGATGGGCTGACCGCCGCCCTCACCCGCTGGCTGCAAGGCGCTCGTTTGGCGTTGGTGCTGCTGGCGGTGGTCGCGGTTATCAGTGGCGCCGGGCTGGCCTTTGCCGCCTTGGGCAACGGCCTGACGCCGGTGAACGTGTTCTGGGCCTTGGGCAGCCTGCTCGGCTTGAACCTGATCCTGTTAATCAGCTGGGCCTTGGGCTTGCTGTTTGCCGGTGAACACAGCGCCAGCCTCGGGCGGCTGTGGTTATGGCTCAGCGAAAAGCTTGCCCGGGATGCCAAAGCCGCGCAATTGGCGCCAGCCTTGCTGCTGTTGTTGCAGCGCCAGAAACTCAATCGTTGGGCCGTGGGTGTGCTGGTCAACAGCCTGTGGTTGTTGGCATTGCTCAGCGCCTTGGTGATTCTGCTGACACTGCTGGCCACGCGGCGCTACGGTTTTGTGTGGGAAACCACCATCCTCGGCGCCGATACCTTTGTTGCCGTCACCCAAGCCCTCGGCAGCTTGCCCGCCTTGCTGGGTTTTAATGTGCCGACGGTGGAGATGATCCGCGCCAGCGGTGACTCGGCCCTGAATATCGAAAGCGCCCGCCAGGCCTGGGCCGCGTGGCTGGTAGGCGTACTGCTGGTTTACGGCCTGCTGCCCAGATTGCTCCTCGCCCTGCTGTGCCTGTGGCGCTGGAAACGCGGGCGCGCTGCGTTGCGCCTGGACCTCAACCTGCCCGGCTACAGCCAACTGCGCGAACGCCTGATGCCAAGCAGTGAACGGCTGGGCGTCAACGACGCCGCGCCCGAACAACTGCACCTCGTCACTGGCGGCATCAGCGAACTGGAAAGCGACGGCGCCCTGCTGGTGGCAATCGAACTCGACGATCAGCACCCGTGGCCGCCCAAGCTGCCAAGCAGCGTCAAGGATGCTGGCATCCTCGACAGCCGCGAATCGCGCAACAAACTGCTGGAACAACTCACGCGCTTCCCGCCCGCACGCCTGGCCATTGCCTGTGACCCGCGCCGCTCGCCGGATCGCGGCAGCCTGGCGTTGATCGCCGAGCTGGCCCGCAGCGCCACCGCCACCCGCGTATGGCTGTTGCAGGCGCCACCCGGCCAGGCGCTGGACGCCGAGCGCTTGGGCGACTGGCACGCCGCGCTGCAACAGCTGGAGCTGCCGTTCGCCGACAGTGCGCCGCTGAACTGGCTGGAGACCGGTCATGACTAAACCACTGAAGCTCGCCGTGGTCGGCCACACCAACGTCGGCAAAACTTCGCTGCTGCGCACGTTGACCCGTGATGTGGGCTTTGGCGAAGTCTCCCATCGCCCCAGCACCACGCGGCATGTCGAAGGCGCGCGCTTGTCGGTAGACGGCGAAGCCTTGCTGGAGCTGTACGACACACCCGGCCTGGAAGATGCCATCGCGTTGCTTGATTACCTGGAACGCCTGGACCGACCCGGCGAACGCCTCGATGGCCCGGCTCGCCTGGCGCGGTTCCTGGAAGGCAGCGAAGCCCGCCAGCGTTTTGAACAAGAAGCCAAAGTGCTGCGGCAACTGCTGGCCTCGGACGCCGGTTTGTACGTGATCGACGCCCGCGAACCGGTGCTGGCCAAGTACCGCGACGAGCTGCAAGTGCTGGCCAGTTGCGGCAAGCCATTGCTGCCGGTGCTCAACTTCGTCAGCAGCAGCGACCACCGCGAGCCGGACTGGCGCGAAGCCCTGGCCCGCCTCGGCCTGCATGCGTTGGTGCGCTTCGACAGCGTGGCGCCGCCCGAAGATGGCGAACGCCGCTTGTATGAAAGCCTGGCACTGCTGCTGGAAAACTCACGGCCGCAATTGGAACGCCTGATCCTCGATCAGCAAGCCCAACGCCAGGCCCGTCAACAAAGCGCTGCGCGCTTGATCGCCGAGCTGCTGATCGACTGCGCCGCATGCCGGCGCAGTGTGGTCACCGAAGATGAGCAGCAAGCCATCGCAGATTTGCGCAAAGCCGTGCGCCAGCGCGAACAGAAATGCGTAGAGGCGTTGCTCAAGCTATTCGGTTTTCGCCCACAGGACGCCGCGGCCAGCGACCTGCCCTTGCTGGATGGCCGCTGGGGCGATGACCTGTTCAACCCCGAAACCCTCAAACAACTCGGCGTTCGGGTCGGCGGCGGGATCGCCGCAGGCGCGGCAGCCGGTGCGGGTGTGGACCTGCTGGTCGGCGGTCTCACCCTCGGCGCCGCCGCCCTCGCCGGTGCCATTGCCGGTGGCGCACTGCAAACTGCACGCAGTTACGGCAGCCGCCTGCTGGGCAAGCTCAAGGGCCAGCGCGAGCTGACCGTCGACGACAGCGTGCTGCGCCTGCTCGCCCTGCGCCAACGCCAGTTGCTCAGGGCCCTGAACCTGCGTGGCCATGCGGCGATGCACAGCATCAAGGTCGACTCGCCGCAGGACAAAACCTGGCGTGAAGGCAAGTTGCCGGATGCGCTGTATAAGGCGCGCGCCCATCCGCAATGGTCGTCGCTCAACCCTCACGCCAAGCTGAGCCAAGCCGAGCGCCAAGAGCAGGTCGAAGTCTTGGCGACCAAACTCAATGAGGCTGAGGTTAAGCCGTCTTGATGGGTTGTGTATGCCAGTCGAATGCGAGGAAAGCGTTGCACAAGACCTTAATCGCAAGTTTGTCGCGGTGGTCAGCAACATCATCCCGATCCAAGTCACTGTTGGTAAATGACTCCAGAACCCCATCACTGTCGCCGTCATAACCAGCCGCGCTGTACACCAGCGCGCGTTTACCCTGTAGTGAACAGCACTGGTAAAAATTCAGCTTGATCGCATTGGGCACACCATCTTTCGCCCAGTGACTGACGTGCATCGTCAAGTAACGCCGCCAGGTATCGCCGGGGTTAAACCAGCCTTGCTTCAAAAAGGTATCGACAAAGGCCTTGAGCAACACTTTGTCTTCCGCTGATTTATAGCCATCAGCGTTGATATCGCCGGGTAGCAGGATATCGGCAGCACCGTCAGCCGTAATATCCACGGCCACGGCTTCATGCACCAGCTCGTCAGGGTCGTTGTCGGCCCGCTGAAAAAACTGCAACACCGCCATGTCGGGTTTGCCATTACCGCTTCTGTCCTGAGCGGTGGCTTTCAAGTAACGCATCACAGACTCTCGTTTCATACTGGACATCCCTCGTCGTCAGTAAACCAATTGAACTTCAAAACCGTATCGGCGAGCACTTGCACCAAGCCCTTGTCGACGTCATTGGTGACGCCGTCACGGTTAATATCGAAGTGAATATTCCACTCCAACGCCCCGTCACTATCAAAGTCATAGGCGGCGTTCCATATCACCGGGGTGTTATCGCAAGGGTGAATAGCGCATGGAGGTTTCCTGAAAAGCTAATTCATGCCTCGTGCGCTCACCAGCGCACACAGTCGATGCCCGCTGTAAGAAGGCTCGACATGTGTCGCCCCTTAACGCCAGTTGAACTTCAGATACAGATTGGCCATTGATTGCAGTGCCTTTAGATCCATGGTGTCGAACAGCTCAAGAGGCAGCGCTTCGTCATCCAGTTGCATCACGCCCATGCCGAGGCTATCGCACGCGGTGACGCTGAACTTCAGCCGCTGTTTTTCAATCATGGGTTTTTCGTTCTGATAGAGATCCAAGCGAACTTCGGCGGGGTCGCCTGCGACGGTGAAACGGCTCACATAAAAGTTGATCGAGCGGTTGGGCATGGGTGGACGGCAGAGCCAATTCACTTTCAATACAGCATTGGCAAAATCCTTGAGTAACGCCCTGTCCCTCTCCCCCGAGACACCATTGCCGTCGATGTCACCGGTGATCTGGTAATCGACCAGGCCATCCGCAGATAAGTCGACAGCTGTGGCCTGGCGCACCAGCTCATCCGGCAGCTTTGGCGTGCGTTGAAAAAACAGAAGGTCCACGGTATCCGCCAAAGCATTAGCACTTTGATCCTTCACGGCAACTCTCAAATAACGCATCTAAATCGCTCCCTTAATCAGAGGGCGTACCTTACAGAGTGCGTGGACATTGACTCCATGCGCTGCGTCCGTGTCATCGGTCGGAATCACGCCATTCTTATGAAGGCAACGTCAGTAGCCGCCGAGCCTTGAACTTTAATACCTCCAAGTCCAGTACAGGCACGTGCATTTGCTTGGCCTGCTCATCCCAATCACGCAGGCGCAGGCTGACCTCGCAAAGCGGATCTTGCTCAAAAGCCCGAGCCTCTTCGGCCGTCATCACACCGCCCTGGTAACCCAGGGTACGGCGGCTGGCTTCACTCAAGCGCGCGTAGTAGTCCGGCTGACTGAAGGTCAGGTAGCGCTTGGCCTGCACGTGATACTCCACCAGCTTGGCCATGCGCTCGCTGAAACCTGCGCGGCGTAGATAATCCGCGCCCAGGCGCTCGTGGCTGACCACGCCATAACCGCCCATGTTCTCGCCGCCCTGGCCGCAGAGATGCCCTATGTCGTGGAAAAACGCCGCCAGCACCACCTCATCGTCGAAGCCTTCGGCCATAGCGAGCTGCGCAGCCTGGGACATATGTTCGATCTGCGACACCGGCTCACCGATGTAATCGGCCGCGCCGTGCTGTTCGTATAAGCCGAAGACTTCGGCGATTGCCTGTTCCGGATTCATGATGCGTCTCCCCACAATGCTGTGATATTTCGCTCGGCCATCGCCGGGCCAACGCTCATGCCTACGCCGGAGTGCATCAACGCCGCGCTCACGCCCGGCGCCGCACGCAGGAATGAAAACGGCGCCGGGCCGCGTGAGCCATACACACCCTGCCAGCGTTCCACCACCTGGATTTTGCAGCCCAGCGTCTGCTCCGCCAGCTCGATCAGCCAGTCATCAACTTGCTCGGCATTGAACGGTGATGCATCGCTGCCGTAATCGTGGGAGTCGCCGATGATCAGCTCGCCATGGGGCGTCGGGCTGATCAGCAAGTGAATGCCGTGCTCTTGCAAATGCGGCGCTTCGCGCAGGATCTGCGCCTGCACTGGCGCAGCTTCCGGCAGGTCGGCAAACGCGCCGTAGTGCACGCAACTAAGGCCCGTGAGTAATGCGTGTTGCAGGTTCAGGTTGAGCGCAGGCCGGGCGCGCAGCATTTGCAGGCGACAGATGCTGGGGTTGAGCCCGGCAATCGACTCCGCCAACAAGGTTTGGTAGTCATGACCGGAGCATACGATGACCTGCTCACCGCGAAAGCTGCCCGCTGTAGTGTGTACTTGACCAGGCTCAACGTCGCGCACCAGCGTGGAGAAATAGAACTGCACCTTCAATTCCTGGGCCAGGTAATTGATCAGCGCCGGGATCGCTTCGCGCGAATACAGTTGCTGATCATCCTTGCCATGCAGCGCGGCACGGTGATGACGAAACTGGCCGCCGTACAGGTCTTTCATCGCCGCGCCTTGCAACAGCTCGACGTTGTAGTCGTGTTCTTGCGCCCGGCCGGCGCAGAAGGCTTCCAGCAGATGCTCTTCGGCTTCGGTGCGGGCGAACAGGTAAGAGCCGTTGCGCTTGAGCTGGATACCGGCCACCTGTGCCCAGTGCGCCCAGATATCACGGCTTTCCTGCGCCAGATCAAGCATCGGCCCGGGGGGTTGGCCGGTGACCAGTGCCTGGCCGAAGTTGCGCACGGAGGCCCCCAGCGGTGTGGCGCTGCGCTCGAAGACCTTGACCTTTAGGCCGCGTTTGGCGGCGGCGTAGGCGTGGGACAGGCCGAGGATGCCGGCACCGATGATTAACAGATCGCTACTCATGTGTTCCTCTCGTTCCCACGCTCTGCGTGGGAATGCATCCAGTGACGCTTTGCGTCACGACTTCCAAGAGCGGACGCGGAGCGTCCAGGGCTGCATTCCCACGCGGAGCGTGGGAACGATGATCAGTTACTGCTTCTCCGACTTGCCGTCATAGCGCTTGCGCCATTCGGTCAGGATGCTGTCACGGTTTTTCGAGGCCCAGGCGAAGTCGTTCTTGATCAGACGCTGCTCGTAATCAGCCGGCAATTCGGTCTGCGGCTTGGCGATACCCGGCTGGGCGAGGACGGCGAAGTTGTCCTTGTACAGCTCCATCGCAGCGGGGCTGGCGGAGAAGTCGGCAAGTTTTTTGGCCGCATCGGCGTGAGCAGTGCCCTTGATCACGGCAGTCGCTTCGATGTCCCAGCCCAAGCCTTCTTTGGGCAAGATAATGTCCAGCGGCGCGCCTTGGCGTTTGAGCTGCACGGCCGGGTACTCAAACGAAATACCAATCGGGAATTCCCCGGAAGCCGCCAGCTTGCACGGCTTGGAGCCGGAGTGAACGTACTGGCCGATGTTCTGGTGCAGGTCGTCCATGTACTGCCAGCCCTGCTTCTCGCCGAAGGTCTGCAGCCAGGCGCTCACATCCAGGAAACCGGTGCCGGACGACGCCGGGTTCGGCATCACGATCTTGCCCTTGTACTCAGGCTTGGTCAGGTCTTGCCAGCTCACCGGCTTGGTCAGGCCTTGTTTCTCGGCTTCGACAGTGTTGAAGCAGATGGTCGCAGCCCACACGTCCATGCCGACCCAGGCCGGTGGGTTGGCGGCGTCACGGTAGTTTTTGCCGATCTTGTCCAAGTCCTTGGGTGCGTAGCTATCCAGCATGCCTTGCTGATCGAGAATCGCCAGGCTGGAGGCAGCCAGCCCCCACACCACATCCGCCTGCGGGCGGGCTTTTTCGGCCAGCAGTTTGGCAGTGATGATGCCGGTGGAGTCTCGCACCCATTTAATATCGATATCCGGGTTGGCTTTTTCGAAGGCCTGTTTGTAGGTCTTCAACTGCTCGGCTTCGAGGGCCGTGTACACCGTCAACTCGGTTTTGGCGGCAAAGGCATTCAGGCTGAATGCGCTGAGTAGAGCAGCGGCCAGGGCCAAGGGCTTGAACATGGAGCACCTCCTTCAGGGACTTTTATTGGCCGGGCGCGGTTTGGCGCCAGGCTTGAGAGCGGCGTAAAGCGCCACGTGAGGCCCACGCCAGCAGCAGCGAGACGCCGGCCGACGTGAACAGGATCAGGGTCGACATGGCCGCAGCGCCGCCCACATTGCCGGCGTCGTCCATGTTCAACACGGCGACGGCGGCGAGGATGGTGTCGGGGCTGTAGAGGAAGATCGCGGCGGACACGGTGGTCATCGCCGACACGAACAAGTAGCGCACGATGTCCAGCAGCGCGGGCAGGCAGATCGGCACGGTGACACGCAGATAGTGGCGGTACAGCGGCGCCTTGAGGGACAGCGCGGCAGCTTCGAACTCGGCATCCAACTGGCGCAGCGCGGTGGTTGCAGTCATTTGCGCGGTGGTCAGGTAGTGCGCAATGGTGCACACCACCAGCAACGTCATGGTGCCGTAGAACACATGCAGCGGGTTGCCGTTGAGGTTGAAGAAGAACACGTAACCCAGGCCCAGCACCAAACCGGGCACGGCCATCGGCACAAAGCTGAGCATGCGCAGCGCCAGGTTCAGGCCTTTCTGGCCCTTGGTCTTCTCCATCAGGTAGGCGCCGGTGAAGATCAGCACACTGCCGATCAGCGCGGTGCACAGGGCCATGGTCAGGCTGTTGCGATAGGCCAGCCAGCCGCCGCCGGCGGTGTCTTCAAACTGGTAGTGATTGAGCGACAAAGACAGGTTGTAGGGCCAGAACTTCACCAGCGAGGAGTACACCGCCATGCCGAACACCAGCAGTAACACGGCGCAGATCAACAACACAATCGCCAGGTAGCAGCCATCCCTCAAGCGCGATGGCGCCGGCTGGAACACCTGGGCGCGGCCGCTCATGGCGTCACCATGCCGGCGGCGCAGCCAGGCGTCCACAGCAAAGCTGAACAGCGCCGGCAGCAGCAACACCATGCCGATCAAGGCGCCGCGACCGAACTGTTGCTGGCCGACCACCGCCTTGTAGGCTTCCAGCGCCAACACCTGATAATCGCCACCCACCACCACGGGCACGCCGAAGTCGGTGATGGTCAGGGTGAACACCAGGCAAAACGCCGCGAATACCGCCTGACGCGTGGCCGGCCAGGTAATGCTGCGAAACGCCCGGGCCGGGCTGGCGCCCATGCTGGAGGCGGCATCGAACAGGCGCGCATCCGCCAGGGACAGCGCCGACAGCAGAATCATCAGGGCATGTGGGAAGGTGTAGATCACTTCACCCAGCACAATGCCCCAGAAGCCGTAGATATTGTCCGAGAGCAAACCACGCAACATGCCCTGGTTGCCGAACAGATAGACCAGCGCAATACCCGGCAACATCGACGGGGCCATCAATGGCAGCAGCGACAGGCCGCGCCAGATCGGCTTGCCGGGAATCAGCGTGCGTTGCAGTGCGTAGGCAAACAGGTAGGCCAGCGGTACGACGATGGCCGCCACACTGAGGGACACTTTCAGGCTATTGCCCAACAACCAATGAAAGTTGGCGCTGGTTACCAGCTCCCGCGCCGCGACCAGCCCGCCGCCCTGCCCGGCTTCGCTGCTGAAGCCGCGCCAGAAGATCGCCAGCAACGGCAACAACACCGCAATGCCCAACAGGAGTAACCAAAGCAGTTTGCCGCCGACCACAAAAATGCGGTCGCCAAGCTCAGCGCGGGAAACATGGCGAGCCACGTGGTCGGGTATCGGCAGACTCATATCAGCAGCCATCTCAGGCAAACACCTGCAGGCTGCGCGGCGGCAGAGCCACCCAGATATCCTGCGCGCCCAGGCGCGGCATGGCTTCGGGGGCCAGTTCGGCCAACAGCGGGTGGCCAGGCAATTGCTCCAGCTCAAAGCTCATGCGGCAGCGGTTGCCGAGGAAAGTGATCTCGCGGACCTTGGCCGGGAACAGGTTTTCTTCATGCACCAGCGGGTTGACGCTGATGGCTTCCGGGCGGCAGAACAAGCGGCCGGACTTGGCCTTGCTGGCGCTGTCATCCAGCCGCATGTGCAAGCCGCCGACCTGGGCATGGCTGTCACTGCTGCGGCTGAACGGCAGCCAGTTGCCCTGGCCGACAAATTCCGCCACAAACGGCGTGGCCGGGCGGTCGTAGATTTCCTGGGGCGTGGCGTATTGCTCGACCTTGCCGTTGTTCATCACGGCAATACGGTCGGCCATCAGCATGGCCTCGTCCTGGTTGTGGGTGACCATCAGCGTGGTGATGCCCAGGCGCCGTTGCAATTGGCGCAGCTCGGTACACAGATGCTCACGCACGCGGGCGTCGAGGGCCGACATGGGTTCGTCCAGCAACAGCAATGACGGCGCCGGCGCCAGGGCACGGGCCAGGGCCACGCGCTGTTGTTGGCCGCCGGAGAGTTGACCGGGGTACTTTTTTTCACTGCCGACCAGGCCGACCAGTTCGAGCATCTGCCCGACGCGCTTGCGCACTTCGTCGCGACCACTGCCGGTGAGGCCGTAGCCGATGTTCGCTTCGACGGTCAGGTTGGGAAACAGCGCGTAAGACTGGAACAGAATGCCGTAGTCCCGCGCCTGCGGCGGTAGCAAGGAAACATCGCGGTTGCCCAGGTAAAGCTCACCGCTGTCCTGGCGCTCCAGGCCGGCGATACAGCGCAGCAAGGTGGTTTTGCCGCAGCCGGACGGGCCTAGCAGGCACACCAGCTCGCCGGCCGCGACCTCCAGGGACACGTTGTCCAGCGCGGTGAATGCGCCGAAGCGTTTCTGGATACCGCGCACCTTCATTGGCGCACCGGGTTGGGTCAGGGCTGTGTTCATGCAAGGCACCTCATCAAACTGATGAAGGTCATGCTAGGCGGGCAATGCGTCCCTCTTGTGGCAGAAAGGCAAAAGGCAGTGATAGTGGTATTGGTGGATTTGGGTGTAAGGCGATCGTTCCCACGCTCTGCGTGGGAATGCATCTTGTGACGCTCCGCGTCACGACATTCAAGCGCAGACGCGGATCGTCCAGGGCGGCATTCCCACGCGGAGCGTGGGAACGATCAGAGCGGCGACATTTCCTGCGCCAACCCCAGAAACGCCGCCGGCAACCGCGCGCCTTTGCGCTCTTTGAGGCAGTACAAATACTCGGGAATCTGCGGTGCATTCTCGATAGTCAGCACCCGCAGTTGTGGGTCATGGGGCACTTCCTGGCGGGCAATGATGCTGATGCCGATGTTGCGCAGCACCGCCTCGCGAATCGACTCACGGCTGCCGATTTCCAGTAACGGCCCGTAACTCACGCCGGCGCCCTGCAACATCTCTTCAGTCAGCCGCCGCGTGGTAGAGCCGGCTTCGCGCATCAGCAGCGTATGCCCGGCCAGCGCACTCAGTGGCACATGTTCAAGCTTGGCCAGGGGATGATTGCGATGCACCGCCAGTACCAGCGGGTCGGTGCCCAGCACGCGGCGGATCAGGCGTGGGTCTTCGAGCAGTTGCGAGGAGGCCGCGACATCGACGCGGTAATCGTCCAGTGCTTCGAGCACTTGTTGGGAATTGCCGATTTCCACCGAGACGTCCACATGGGGCAGGCGTTCGCGAAAGGCTTTGACCAGATCGAGGATGTAGTACGGCGCCGTGGCGGCAATCCTCAAAGCGCCCTGGACCTGGCCAGTATTGCGCAGGAAAAACTCGATATCGGCCTCTTGCTGCAACAGCGCCTTGACCATCGGCAGCAGGCGCGCGCCGTCGTCACTGACGGTGAGGCGCCGCCCGCCGCGGTAGAACAGTTCAACGCCGTATTGGCTTTCCAGGTTGCGAATCTGGGTGGTGACGGTGGGCTGGCTCAAGCCGAGTTTTTTCGCCGCCTGGGTAATGCTGCCCAGGCGGGCGACCATAAAAAACGCCTTTAACTCAGCACTCAGCACACCGCCCTCTCATCCTCTATTTGCGCAACAGGCGCAGACCGTTGAATACCACCAGCAGGCTCACGCCCATGTCCGCGAACACCGCCATCCACATGGTCGCCATGCCCAGGAAGGTGACTGCCAGGAAGATCGCCTTGATCACCAACGCCAGGGCGATGTTCTGCTTGAGGATACTCGACGTTTGCCGCGACAGACGAATGAATGCCGGAATCTTGCGCAGATCATCGTCCATCAGCGCCACGTCGGCAGTCTCGATTGCCGTGTCAGTGCCGGCGGCGGCCATGGCAAAGCCGATTTCGGCGCGGGCCAGGGCCGGGGCGTCGTTGATGCCGTCGCCGACCATGCCTACCCGGCGGCCTTGGCCGTAGAGGGTTTCAATGGCTTGCAGCTTGTCGGTGGGCAACAGATCGCCCTGGGCCTGATCGATGCCAACCTGCGCCGCAATCGCCTGGGCGGTGTGGGTGTTGTCGCCGGTGAGCATCAGGGTCTTGATGCCCAGCGCGTGCAGTTGCTGGATGGCTTCGCGGCTGCTGTCTTTTACCGTGTCAGCCACGGCGAACAACGCCAGCGGGCCGGACTTGTCGAGCAGCAACACCACGGACTTGCCTTGTTTTTCCAGGGCGAACAGCTTTTCTTCCAGCGCCGGCGAGCACAGGCCCAGGTCTTCCACCAGACGGTGGTTGCCCAAGTGGTAGGTTTCGCCGTTGATGTCGCCACGCACACCGCGACCTGGCAAGGCCTCGAAGTTATCCACAACGTGGCTTGGCAAGTTTTTATCCACAGCAGCCTTGGCGATGGCCAGCGACACCGGGTGGTCGGAGCGCCCGGCCAGGCTGGCCGCCAAGGCGGGTGCGCTGTCTTCGACGTTGGGGAACAGCGCCAGGTAATCGGTTTGCACCGGTTTACCGTGGGTGATGGTGCCGGTCTTGTCGAGGGCCAGGTAGTCGAGCTTGTAACCACCCTCCAGGTACACGCCGCCCTTGATCAGGATGCCTTTGCGCGCCGCAGCCGCCAGGCCGCTGACGATGGTCACCGGGGTGGAAATCACCAGGGCGCATGGGCACGCGACCACCAGCAATACGAGGGCGCGGTAGATCCAGTCGAACCACACGCCGGCCATGAACAACGGTGGGATAATCGCCACGCCCAAGGCAAACAGGAAGACTGCCGGGGTGTAGACCTTCGAGAAGCTGTCGACAAAGCGCTGGGTCGGCGCCCGTGCGCCCTGGGCCTGTTCCACCGCGTGAATGATGCGCGCCAGGGTCGAATTGTTCGCCGCTGCGGTGACCTTGTACTCAAGGGAACCGGCCTGGTTGATGGTGCCGGCGAAGACCTTATCGCCTACGGTTTTTTCAATCGGCAGGCTTTCGCCGGTGATCGGCGCCTGATCGATGGTGGATTGGCCGGCAGTAACTTCACCGTCCAGGCCTATGCGTTCGCCGGGTTTTACCCGCACGATCGCGCCCAATTCAATACTTTTTACCTCCTGTTCAAGCCACGAACCATCGGCCTGCTGCACCGTGGCCTGTTCCGGCGTCATTTGCATCAGGCCGCTGATGGCATTACGCGCACGGTCCAGAGACTTGGCTTCGATCAACTCGGCCACCGTAAACAGGAACATCACCATGGCCGCTTCCGGCCACTGGCCGATCAGGATCGCACCAGTTACCGCGATACTCATCAGCGCGTTGATGTTCAGGTTGAGATTTTTCAGGGCGATCCAGCCCTTTTTATAGGTGGTGAGGCCGCCGCTGAGGATCGATACCAGCGCCACCAAGGCAATTACCCAGGTCGGTGCCACGCCCGTGAAATGCAACACTTCGGCGCCCAATGCACCTACGCCCGACACCGCCAACGGCCACCAATGTTTCTTGGCAGGCGGCGCGGCAGCAGGTGTCCCCTCTTCGATAGGGTCGGCCTGCATGCCGATGGATTTGATCGCCGCGATGATCGGCGCAGTGCTCGGCAGGTCATGGGTAACGCCGAGGATGCGGTTGATCAGGTTGAATTCCAGCTGCTGCACACCGGCAAGCTTGCCCAGTTTGTTCTGGATCAGCGTCTGTTCGGTGGGGCAGTCCATGGCTTCGATGCGGAAAGTGCTCAGGCGCGAGCCGGCCGTCGGCGCTTCGCTGAGCGTAACCACAGCAGGCGCTACCTTGCTGGAACAGCAGGAATCGCCATGGCTGCCATGCTCATGCTTTTTGACCGGGGTCAGCGTGGCGCCGTGGTCGTGGCTATGTTCGGGGCTATGTTCGTGGCTATGGTCATGATCATGGTCGTGCTTGTGATCATGTTTTTTCGGGGTGTGGATGGAATCGCTCATTCTGTCGCGTCCGTAAAGGTGCCTGTTGCCAAGTAAAGACCCTGTAGCCACTATAGGGTCAAGCACCCATTTGGAGATTGCTGCGATGAAGATCGGTGAATTGGCCAAACTGACCGATTGTCAGGTGGAAACCATCCGTTATTACGAAAAAGAAGGCCTGCTGCCGCCCCCGGCGCGCACCGATGCCAATTATCGCGTGTACACCCAGGCGCACACCGAGCGGCTGATCTTTATCCGCAACTGCCGCAGCCTGGACATGACGCTTGAAGAAATCCGCAGCCTGCTTGGGCTACGCGACAGCCCGCAGGACCAGTGCGAGAGTGTGAATGCGTTGATCGACGAGCATATCCACCATGTGAAAGCGCGGATCGATGGGCTGTTGGCGTTGCAGGCGCAATTGCTCGACCTGCGCCAACGCTGCGGCGGTGGGCCGGATCTGGACCAGTGCGGGATTTTGCAGCGGCTGGAGGTCAGCGGCAGTGTGGCGGCCAGCGAGGCGGAGCCTTCGCATGTGGGCAGGAGCCACGGGCATTAAGGTGCATACAGATGTGGGAGCTGGCTTGCCTGCGATAGCGGTGGATCAGAGGCATTTGTATCGCCTGACACTCCGCTATCGCAGGCAAGCCAGTTGCCACATTTTTGACCGAGGCGGTCTTTAGATGGCGACGTCAGCCTTGATGCTCGGATCGGCGTCGTAGCCCACAATCTCGAAATCTTCGAACTTGTAGTCGTAAATCGACGCCGGCTTACGCTTGATTACCAGTTCCGGCAGCTTCTTCGGCGTGCGCGCCAGCTGCGTACGGATCTGTTCCATATGGTTGCTATAGGCATGGGTGTCGCCGGTGGTGACGATGATCTCGTGCGGGATCAGGTCGCATTGCTGGGCCAGCATATGGGTCAGCAACGCCAGCGCGGCGGTGTTGTACGGCAGGCCGAGGAATACGTCGGAGCTGCGGATGTACAACTGCATCGACAGATGGCCGTCATGCACAAACGCCTGGTACAGCAGGTGGCACGGCGGCAGGGCTTGCTTGCCGTTGCGCGCGTTTTCCTGCGGGCTCTTGGTTTCGTCCGGCAGGTATTCGACGTTCCAGCCGTGGAACAGGATGCGACGGCTGTTGGGGTTGTTTTTCAACGTGTCGACCATGTAGTCGATCTGGTTGATGGTGCCACCGTCCTTGGTTGGCCAGGCGGTCCACTGCTCGCCGTACACCGGGCCGAGGTCGCCGTCTTCGGTGGCCCATTCGTCCCAGATTTTCACGCCGTTTTCGTTCAGCCACTTGATGTTGGTATTGCCGCTCAACATCCAGATCAATTCGTTGGCGATGCTTTTGAAATGAAGCTTCTTGGTGGTCAGCAGCGGGAAGCCGTCGGCCAAGTTATGCCGATACTGACGGGCAAACACGGCTTTGGTGCCGGTGCCGGTGCGATCGCCCTTGGTCAATCCATTGGTCACGACGTCGTTCAGTAGTTCGAGATATTGCTTCATGTTTTTACCCGTATCAAAGAAGCCGAGGCTCGCAAAAGCCTCGGTATTCGAATTTAAAGCGCGGCGTTCTTGATGCCTTGCGGGCGATTGTACGCCCACCACAGCAGGCCCAGGCCCGCCAGGATCATCGGCATGCTGAGAATCTGCCCCATGGTCAACCAGCCCCACGCCAGGTAGCCCAGCTGTGCATCCGGCACGCGGACGAACTCGACGATGAAGCGGAAGATCCCGTAGAACAACGCAAACATGCCGGAAACCGCCATGGTTGGGCGTGGCTTGCGCGAGAAGATATAAAGAATCAGGAACAGTGCCACACCTTCCAGAGCGAACTGGTAGAGCTGCGACGGGTGGCGTGGCAGTTGCGCCGGGTCGCTGAAGGGTGGGAACACCATGGCCCACGGCACGTCGGTCGGCTTGCCCCACAACTCGGCATTGATGAAGTTACCGATACGCCCGGCACCCAGGCCAATCGGCACGAACGGTGCGACGAAGTCCATCAGTTGGAAGAACGACTTGCCGTTGCGGCGGCCGAACCACCATGCGGCAATCATCACGCCGACAAAGCCACCGTGGAACGCCATGCCGCCCTTCCACACTTCGAAAATCAGCGTCGGGTTGGCGATATAGGCCGGAAGATCGTAGAACAGCACATACCCCAGGCGTCCGCCGACGATCACGCCCATCGACATCCAGAACACCATGTCGGAGAGCTTCTCCTTGGTCCAGGTCGGGTCGAAACGGTTCAGGCGCCGGGAAGCCAGCAGCCAGGCACCGCCGATGCCGATCAGGTACATCAACCCGTACCAATGGATTTGCAGCGGACCGATGGCCACGGCCACCGGGTTGATCTGCGGGTAAGGCAGCATTGCGACTCCTCGTTAAATCATTAGTCATGGCGCACCGGACCATGCCGGTGTGGGATTAAGCCTGCGTTACAGCCGCAATTTCAAATTAAGAAGGTTAGACACGCCCAATTGCCCGGCATGTTAACGGATGGAAGGCGCTCGGCCCAACTTCGATACGATGGATAGCCATCCGCTGTATGGGTAGAGTGAACAAAACACAAAGGGAACGCCTTATGTGCCTGATTGTTTTCGCCTGGCGGCCGGGCCACGCCCAGCCGCTGATCGTCGCGGCCAACCGTGATGAGTTCTACGCCCGCCCCAGCCTGCCGCTGGCTCAGTGGCCGGATGCGCCACATGTCTACGCTGGTCGCGACCAGGAAGCCGGTGGCACCTGGCTTGGGGTGAACGCCGAGGGGCGGTTTGCTGCCCTGACCAATATTCGCGACCCGCACCAGCCGCCTGCACGTAAGTCCCGAGGGGAGTTGGTGGCGCGATTTCTCAGTGGATCGCTGCCAATTGACGAATATTTGGCCGATGTTAACGGCCGTTCGATTGAATACTCCGGTTTTAACCTGCTGGTAGGCACGCGGGATGAGCTGTGGCATTACAACGCCAATGAGACCGAGCCGACGCGGTTGGAGGCTGGGGTTTATGGCCTGTCGAATGCAGGCCTGAATACGCCCTGGCCCAAATTGCTCAAGGCCAGGGCGGCGTTGAGTGAATTGCTGGAGCACCCACAGCCGCAGGCCTTGCTGGAAATCTTGAGCGACCCGCAGACTGCGCCATTTGCCGACTTGCCGGACACCGGCGTGGGCTTGGCGACCGAAAGCCTGCTCTCCAGCGTGTTTATTGCCAGCCCCAGTTATGGAACGCGGGCGAGTACGGCGTTGATTGTGAATGCCGATGGGTCGCGGCAGATGGTGGAGCGTAGTTTTGGGCCGTTGGGGGGACGGTTGGGTGAGGTCGAACTGAACATTTGATGGCGCTTGGGCTGCCGTCATCGCAGGCAAGCCAGCTCCCACATTTTGAACTGTGAACACAGTCAAATGTGGGAGCTGGCTTGCCTGCGATAGCTGTCTAGAGGGTTTTTGCAGAAGCCGGGTTGATCATTCGCGTCAGCCCCAGGTTCTTCAGCGCCAGTTGCAGCGAGCTGTGGATAACTTGCGGGTTGTCGATGGTCATCAACTCGGCCAGCAGGTCCTTGGCCATGCTCAGCTCAACCTGACGCAACATCCACTTCACCTTCGGCAAGTTGGTGGCGTTCATCGACAGGCTATCAAAGCCCATTGCCATCAACAGCACCGCTGCCGCCGGGTCGCCGGCCATTTCACCGCAGATGCTCACCGGCTTGCCTTCGGCATGGGCGTCGCGCACCACATGCTGCAGGGCTTGCAGCACTGCCGGGTGCAGGTAATCGTAGAGGTCGGCCACCCGTGGGTTGTTGCGGTCCACGGCCAGCAGGTACTGGGTCAGGTCGTTGGAGCCGACCGAGAGGAAGTCCACTTGCCGCGCCAGTTCTTTGGCCTGGTACACCGCCGCCGGAATTTCGATCATCACGCCAATCGGTGGCATCGGCACGTCGGCGCCTTCGTCGCGTACTTCGCCCCAGGCGCGGTGGATCAGGTGCAGCGCTTCTTCCAGCTCATGCGTGCCGGAGATCATCGGCAGCAGGATACGCAGGTTGTTCAGGCCTTCGCTGGCCTTGAGCATAGCGCGGGTCTGGACGAGGAAAATTTCAGGGTGGTCGAGGGTTACACGAATACCGCGCCAGCCAAGGAAGGGGTTGTCTTCCTTGATCGGGAAATACGACAGTGACTTGTCGCCGCCGATGTCCAGGCTGCGCATCGTCACCGGCAACGGGTGGAAGGCGGACAGTTGCTCGCGATAAATCGCCAGCTGCTCCTTCTCACTCGGGAAACGTTGGTTGATCATGAACGGCACTTCGGTGCGGTACAGCCCCACACCTTCAGCGCCGCGCTGTTGCGCTCGGGCCACATCGGCCAGCAAGCCGGTGTTGACCAGCAGCGGCACACGGTGGCCATCGAGGGTGACGCACGGCAGCTCGCGCAGCGAATCGAGGCCCAGCGCCAGTTGTTTCTCTTCTTCCACCACCTCGGCGTATTGCTTGCGCAGCAGCTCGCTGGGGTTGGTAAAGACTTCACCACGATGGCCGTCGACGATCATGTCGATGCCGTCGACCTTGGAATACGGCAGGTCCACCAGGCCCATTACCGTCGGAATACCCATGGCCCGAGCCAGGATCGCGACGTGGGAGTTACCCGAACCCAGTACCGACACCAAACCCACCAACTTGCCCTCTGGCACTTCGCCGAGCATGGTGGCGGTCAGTTCTTCACTGATCAGGATGGTGTTGTCGGGGTAGACCAGGTTGGTGGTGCGGTCTTCCTGCAAGTAGGCCAGCAGACGGCGGCCGAGGTCGCGCACATCCGAGGCGCGTTCACGCAGGTAGGCATCGTCCATCAGTTCGAAACGGTTGACGTGATCGGTGACCACCTGGCGCAACGCGCCCTGGGCCCACTGCCCGGTCTTGATCACGGTTTTGACTTCGTTACCCAGGGACGCGTCGTCGAGCATCATCTGGTACACGTCGAACAGCGCGCGCTCTTCGGGGCGCAGTTGCGTGGCCAGCTTGGTCGACAGGTTGCGCATGTCGGCGCGCACGCCTTCCAGGGCAGTCTTGAACAGTTTGATTTCAGCGTCGATGTCATCGACGGTTTTGTCCGGCACCACATCCAGGTCGGCTGGCGGCAGCATGACCACGGCCGTACCGACCGCAGCGCCCGGCGAACCTGGCACGCCGACGAACTTGGCTTCCTGGATGCCCTTGCCCTGACGGCCCAGACCACGAATCGAACCCGTCGCCTCAGCGTGGGCAATAACCCCGGCGAGCTGCGCGCTCATGGTCACGAGGAAGGCTTCTTCGCCTTCATCGAACTGGCGGCGTTCTTTTTGCTGGATGACCAACACGCCGACAACGCGGCGGTGGTGAATGATCGGTGCGCCGAGGAACGAGGCGTAGCGCTCTTCGCCGGTTTCGGCAAAGTAGCGATAACGCGGGTGATCGGCCGCGTTTTCAAGGTTCAGGGGTTCTTCACGCGTCCCCACCAGGCCCACCAGACCTTCATTGGGCGCCATGCTGACCTTGCCGATCGAGCGCTTGTTCAAGCCCTCGGTGGCCATCAGCACAAAACGGTTGGTCTCTGGGTCCAGCAGGTAAACCGAGCAGACCTGGCTGCCCATGGCTTCCTTGACGCGCAACACAATAATCCCCAACGCCGCCTTGAGATCCTTGGCGGAGTTAACTTCCTGGACGATCTTGCGCAGCGTATTGAGCATGGCTCGGGGTCGAACTCCGTCGTCAGTCGCGCGCTAAAAGGCGCGGGGCAAGCTCTTTGAGAGCGCGACGATAAACCTCGCGCTTGAATGTCACCACCTGGCCCAACGGGTACCAATAGCTGACCCAGCGCCAGCCATCGAACTCCGGTTTACCGGTCAAATCCATTCGCACCCGCTGCTCGTTCGAGATCAGGCGCAAAAGAAACCATTTCTGCTTCTGGCCGATGCACAGCGGTTGGCTGTGGGTACGCACCAGGCGTTGCGGCAAACGATAGCGCAACCAGCCACGGGTACAGGCCAGAATTTGCACATCTTCGCGCTCAAGGCCGACTTCTTCATTCAACTCACGGTACAAGGCGTCTTCAGGGGTCTCGTCGGGGTTGATTCCGCCTTGAGGAAACTGCCAGGCATCTTGGTTGATTCGGCGAGCCCATAGCACCTGTCCGGCATCATTCGTAAGAATAATCCCGACATTAGGACGGAAACCATCGGGGTCGATCACGGCAACAACCTCGCAAACGCATGTCGCCGCATTGTTCCACAAAGGTTGTTCCAGCGGCAACGAGGCTTCTTACCTTATGTGCACTCTTGTGAAAAGACCGTATTCTGGACGCCTTTTTACAGACTTTTCAGCGAGTAACTGCAATGCGCCTGGCTTTATTCGACTTGGACAACACGCTTCTCGGCGGTGACAGCGATCACGCGTGGGGCGATTACCTCTGTGAGCGTGGGATTCTTGACCCGGTGGCCTACAAAGCCCGTAACGACGAGTTTTACCAGGATTACCTGGCCGGCAAGCTGGATAACGCCGCCTACCTGAACTTCAGCCTGGAAATCCTTGGCCGCACCGAGATGGCCCAGTTGGACGAATGGCACCGCGACTTCATGCGCGACTGCATCGCCCCACTGATGCTGCCGCTCGCCCTGGAACTGCTGGCCAAACACCGCGCCGCTGGCGACAAGCTGGTGATCATCACCGCCACCAACCGCTTCGTGACCGCGCCGATCGCCGAGCTGCTGGGGGTTGAAACCCTGATCGCCACTGAATGCGAGATGGAAAACGGCCGATATACCGGGCGCAGCACGGATATCCCGTGCTTCCGTGAAGGCAAAGTGACGCGCTTGAATCGTTGGCTGGAAGAAACCGGGTACAGCCTGGAAGACAGCTACTTCTATAGCGATTCGATGAATGATTTGCCGTTGCTGGAGCAGGTAGCGCATGCGGTGGCGGTGGACCCGGACCCGAATTTGCGTGCCGAAGCCGAGAAGCGTGGCTGGCCGGTGATTACCCTGCGCGGCTGATGACGCCATCGCAGGCAAGCCAGCTCCCACACTTTAGATGTATTCACAGATCAAAATGTGGGAGCTGGCTTGCCTGCGATGAAGCCGGCTCGGTCCCAAGCCCTACATCGGCTTGGCCACCATCAAATAGAAAATCACCAGAAACGCCAGAAACGCCGGCCAGCCCAGGCCAAACCACCAGCGCATATAGGTCGCGGCCTTGATCGGCATCGCCGTGCCATCGCGCAGCGCCTGCTCCGCCATCTTGTGCACACGAATCTGCAGCCACACCACCGGCAGCCAGCAGACACCCGCCAGCACATACAACGCGAACGTCCACTGCAACCAGCTCTGCTGCATCGACCAGCCCGCCAAGTACATCAAGCCGATGCCACTCAACGGCTGAAAAACCGCCGTGGTCGTGGTAAATGCCCAATCCGCGAACACCAGGTGTTTGAAGGTGACCGCGATCACTTCCACCTTGCCGCTGCGCCAGGCGCGCAACGCGTAATACGCCGAGCCCGCACCCAGGCCAAACAGGATGGTCGAGGACAGGATATGCAAGGTTTTCAACAGCAGGTAAGCGTTCATCGGCGGGGCTCGGTCGAAAAAAGTTCAGTCCAGAGAAGGTTCAGTCCAGAGGAGCCAAAGGGTCGCCACCATGAGTACCAGATTTTTGGCGACCGCCGCGTAAGGATCAAACCAGTAATGGGGCAGGACTATGCTGATAATCACGGTATAGCCGCCCATCAACAGTAATTGCAGGATCAGCGCCGACCTGCGCCAGCGCGCAACCAGCAACCCCAGGCCCAACAGGCCATCACACACCGCCCCGGCGATCACGGCCACTGTCGCCCAAGTGCCCTGCACACCGGCCTCGGCCATGATGCGCAGGCCCCAGGCGTAACCCGGCCCAACGCAAACCGCCGCCGTCCCCAGCCAGATCAGCACCAATACCGCCAGCATCAGCGGGCGAATGGTGCGCTGGCTGCTTTGGGCCGCCGTGGGCCAGCCTTGCAGGCGTGAGGCTAACGGCGCGGCGGTGTAGCCGCAGACCGACGCCAGCACCTCGGGGTCAGCGACGTTATCCCGCTGAGCCAGGGCAATGCTCTGTGAGTTCAAGGCGCGCCAGCCCAGGCGATCACCCAGCCAGCCGCCCAACCCCAGCAATGGCGCTTGCAGGTATCGGCCTGCGCGCCAGCCTTGAGCGACGCGCAGGTGATCAATGACTTGAGCGAGCCGCATCGGTGCTGGCCCCACCAACGGCAGTACCAATGATTCGGCAGGCCACTGGCGCAACACGGCCAACACCGCGCCGACCAGGTCGTCGATATGCACCGGCTGCAGTTGAGCGTTGAGGTCCAGCAATGGAATCAGCGGCCAGGGCGACAGCCCCGCCAACCAGGCACTGCTGGCGCCCCCCTCGCCCACCACCAGCGAAGGCCGCAGCACCACGGCGGATACGCCAAGGCTCAGCAGATAGTCGTCAGCAGCGCCTTTGCTGGCCAGAAATGGCACATCCGATTGCGCTGAGACGCCGAGGGCTGAGATCTGCAACACTCGCACACCGTGATGGGCGGCCAGATCAAACAGCGCGCGGGCGCCCTGATCCTGGACGCGGCTCAGCTCGGCCGCATCCACGCTCAGCAACCCCGCCGCATTGATGACTAAATCGACCGACTCAGGAAACACCCAGCAACCTGGGTCGGCAGCCAACCGGCCCAAATCCAGCGCCTGCCATTGCACCCCTGGCCAGCCCTGACTTCGAGGCTTGCGACACGTCGCGATCACACTGTGCCCAGCCTGCTGCAGGGCACGCAGCAAGTGGCCACCGACAAAGCCGGTGGCGCCGACAAGCAGAATATTCATGCGGTTAAACCGGCTTGGCGCCCATCAACCCGGCAATCGCTACAAACCCCACCAGGCTGACCACCGCCAGCACCAGGGTGAAATTCAGGCTACCGCCCTCGCCCTTACGCAGGCGATTAAGCCGCGCCACCAGCCAGAACCACGCCAGTGCCGCCACGGTGTAGAGAATGCTGGAACCCAAAATCCAGGTTTGCCCCAGCGGCCAGCCGAGCAGATGCACCAGCCACCAGCCGGTGAACGGCATGCTGACCACGCAAACGCCCATCAGCAACCACACGAACGCCCACGGGCGTTGCACGGTAACCGCCGGGCCGGCGCTGCGTTTGCGCCAGGCCAGTACCGCCAGCCCGAGGCCGCTGAGCAACAGCAACACGGTGGCGGTGATGTGAATAACCTTGAGGGTGGTCAGCGTTTCCATGGTCTTGATTCCTTAAAGGCCGCCCAGTCAGCGTAGTCGCTCAACCGAGGAACAGCTGGTAAGCCGGGTTTTCGCTTTCATCCCAATACGGGTAGCCGATTTCTGCCAACGCGGCCGGCACCAGGTGGCGCTCGTCTGTCGGCACTTGCAGGCCTGCGACCACACGGCCGTCGGCTGCGCCGTGGTTGCGATAGTGGAACATCGAGATGTTCCAGCGCCCGCCTAATTTGTTAAGAAAGTTGAACAGCGCGCCCGGACGCTCGGGGAATTCGAAGCGAAACACCAGCTCGTCGCTGACTTTGGCTGCATGGCCACCCACCATATGGCGAATGTGCAACTTGGCCAGCTCGTTTTCGGTCAGGTCCAGCACCGGGAAACCCTGGCTTGTGAGGCTGGTGATCAACGCGCTGCGCGGGTCGTTTTCCGGGTGAGTCTGCACCCCCACGAAGATGTGCGCCTCGCGGCCGGAGTGGTAGCGGTAGTTGAATTCGGTGATCTGGCGCTTGCCCACGGCCTCGCAGAACGCCTTGAAGCTGCCCGGTTGCTCGGGGATGGTCACGGCGATGATGGCTTCGCGGCCTTCACCCAGCTCGGCGCGCTCGGCCACATGGCGCAGGCGGTCGAAGTTGACGTTGGCGCCGGAGTCGATGGCCACCAGGGTCTGCCCGGTCACGCCACGGGTTTCCACGTATTTCTTGATACCCGCCACGCCCAGCGCACCCGCAGGCTCGGTGATGGAGCGGGTGTCGTCGTAGATGTCCTTGATGGCCGCGCAGATTTCGTCGGTGCTGACGGTGATCACTTCGTCTACATAGTCTTTGCAGATATCAAAGGTGTGCTGGCCGATCTGCGCCACCGCCACGCCATCAGCAAAGATGCCGACCGTTGGCAGCACCACGCGCTCGCCTGCGGCCATGGCGGCTTGCAGGCAGTTGGAGTCATCCGGCTCGACGCCGATGATCTTGATTTCCGGGCGCAGGTATTTCACATACGCCGCAATCCCGGCGATCAGCCCGCCGCCGCCCACGGGTACAAAAATCGCGTCCAAAGGCCCAGGGTGCTGGCGCAGAATCTCCATCGCCACGGTGCCCTGCCCGGCAATGGTGTGTGGATCATCGTAAGGGTGAATGTAAACGTAGCCTTTTTCGTCGACCAGTTTCAGCGAGTAGGCCAGGGCTTCCGGGAAGGAATCACCGTGCAGCACCACTTTGCCGCCACGCGAGCGCACGCCTTCGACCTTGATCTCCGGCGTGGTCTTGGGCATCACGATGGTGGCTTTCACCCCCAGCACCTTGGCCGCCAGGGCCAGGCCCTGGGCGTGGTTGCCCGCAGAAGCGGTGACCACGCCGCGCGCGCGTTCTTCGGCGCTCAGTTGGGTCAGCTTGTTGTAGGCACCGCGAATCTTGAACGAGAACACCGGCTGCAAGTCTTCACGCTTGAGCCAGACCTTGTTGCCCAGCCGCTCGGAGAGCTGGCGCGCGGTCTGCAAGGGGGTTTCTACGGCAACGTCGTAAACGCGCGAGGTGAGGATCTTTTTGACGTACTGTTCAAGCATCGGAAAGCATCACTGGGCGGGTTGGGCAGGGCCAAGGAGTCTAACCCAGCGTTTAGCCGGGCGACCACACGAATCCCGAGGTTTTGTTGGGTTATACTCGCCGCCCTCGATAATTCCCCGCCCGTTCCGGAGCCCGCATGACCCAGGATCAACTCAAACAGGCAGTGGCCCAGGCCGCCGTCGATTTAATCCTTCCTAAACTCGACGACAAAAGCATCGTCGGTGTCGGCACCGGCTCCACCGCCAACTGCTTTATCGATGCACTGGCCCAGCACAAGGGTGCTTTCGACGGCGCCGTAGCCAGCTCCGAAGCCACCGCCGCGCGCCTCAAGGGCCATGGCATTCCAGTGTATGAGCTCAACACCGTGAGCGACCTGGAGTTCTACGTCGACGGCGCCGATGAAAGCGACGAGCACCTGAACCTGATCAAAGGCGGCGGCGCAGCCCTGACCCGCGAGAAGATCGTTGCGGCCGTGGCCAAGACCTTTATCTGCATCGCCGACGCCAGCAAGCTGGTGCCGGTGCTCGGCGCCTTCCCGCTGCCGGTGGAAGTTATCCCCATGGCCCGCAGCCACGTGGCCCGCGAGCTGGTGAAACTGGGCGGCGACCCGGTGTACCGCGAAGGCGTGCTGACCGACAACGGCAATATCATCATTGATGTGTTCAACATGCAGATCACCAACCCGGTGGAGCTGGAGACGCAGATCAATGCGATCGTTGGCGTGGTGACCAATGGCCTGTTCGCGGCGCGCCCGGCGGATGTGTTGCTGCTGGGTACTTCCGAAGGCGTGAAAACCCTCAAGGCCTAAAACTCACGGCCTGGCTTTATGTGGGAGCTGGCTTGCCTGCAATAGCATCACCTCGGTCTGACTTAAAGACCGAGGCGTCTGCATCGCGGGCAAGCCCGGCTCCCACACAAGTCAGCTCCCACAGGAGGCCTCATCGTTTAGAAGATCCGTGTAACAAAACCGCTACTTTTCGCAGCACCCCCGCCCAAAACCGTGCGCCATGTCACGGCATCCCACGCCTTTATTGGTATCAAATCCGTTACAAATGACAGCCAGGCGACCCAAGCGTTTAACAATGCGCCACTTCGCGCTCGCCCAGGGAATGAGGCGCGCATTGTGCAAAGGGTCTGGGCTGGAAAACTTCAATCACCTCAAGGAAGACCTTGTGATAAAGCCCCTCGCCCTCGCGATCAGCGTGGTCGGCAGCCTGCTGTCGGCGCAAACCCAGGCCTACGATTACGGCCAGCACGCCAATACCACCCTGGAAAAGCTGATCAACGATTACCCCGGCCGGTATCGCGGGACGGCCAATTTCGCCGGCGCGGCAGATTGGATGCAAAGCCAGATGGGTTCGGCCTACAGCCTCAGTCGACAGAACTTCACCTGGAACAACGGCACTCGCGCTGCGCAAAACGTGGTGGCCTATGCTGCGGGCACTAAACCGCAATACGTGGTGATTGGCGCGCACTTCGACACCTACTTTGGCCGCCCCACCTTGCAAGGCCTGGACGACAACGGCTCCGGCGCCAGCGTGCTGACCGAAGTGGCGAAGAACCTCGGCGGCTTGCAGCTGGAAAACGGCCTGCAAGTGGTCGCCTTCGGCGCCGAAGAGGAAGGCCTGCGGGGCTCCAAAGCCTTTGTCGATTCACTCAGCGCCAGCCAACGCGCGAATATGCTGGCGATGATCAACCTCGACAGCCTGATCACCGGCGACATGATGTACGCCCACGCAGGCCAGAACAGCACCGCCAACCCCGCGCTGGCATCGCTGCGCGAACACACCTTCCAGATCGCCAGGGAATTGAACATCCCGTTGTTCACCAACCCCGGCCTGGACCCGCAATACCCCAAGGGCACCGGCTGCTGCAGTGATGGCGAGCCGTTCGAACCGCTGAAGATCCCGATTCTGTATATCGAAGCCACCAACTGGGAGCTGGGCGATCTGGACGGCTACACCCAGACCAACAACCCGAAAATCCCCGGCGGCTCCACCTGGCACGACCCAGCAGAAGACAACAAAACCGTGCTGACCAATGCCTTCGGCCAGGAACGCATCGACCAGCGCCTGCGCGATTACTCGCGCCTGCTCAGCCGCCTGGTGTTGGAACTGACCAACGCCGACCTGCTGGCCTCGACCGCCTCGGGTGGCGCCGTTGCGCGCAACATGCAGGACAACCTGCAACGCCAGCATCAGGCCATGGTGCGCCTGCATGATCGCCGTTGGTTGACCTTGCAAGCGGCCAGCCGTGAGGTCGGAAGCTTCGATGGCGAAATCGGCATGGACGGCGAATACACCCCCGACAGCGGCTTCGACAGCCCGCTCAACCGCGATGCCCGACGCCTGGGCGTACACGCCTTGGGCGACTATCAGCTCACCTCCAGCCTGAATATCGGCGCCAGCCTCAGCTACCTCAATGGTCGTGACAAGCTGCAGCAGCGCGGAAAACTCGACAGCGACACCTGGCAGGCCGCGGTCTATGCCTTGCTCAACGATGGCGGCCCAAGCTGGCTGGCGGGCGATTTGAGCATTGGCCATACGCGTTTTGAGGCCAAGCGCAACCTGCTGATCCAAGCCAATGGCGGCCCGGTGCTGCTCAATCAACAACTGAGCGGCAACACCGACGCACTGTCCCTGGGCGCACGCGTACTCGGCGGTTATGACTTCGACTTCGGCGCAATCAAAAGCGGGCCGTTTGCCGGCCTGGACTACAGCCATTCGCGTATCGACAAGTTCCACGAGAAACAGAACCTGCGCACCGCGCTGGAGTACGAAGAACAGTCTTTCGACTCCCTGGAAGCCAGCCTCGGCTGGCGCGTGCGCGGTGCCGTCGCCCTGCCCTATGGCCTGAGCCTGATGCCTTACGGCGACATCGCCTGGGTCAAGGAGCTGGCCGATGGCCGTCTCGATGACCTGCAATTGACCGCCCGCGCCGATGGCCAGGCGCGCACCGCCAAGCTGGGTTCAGTGGACAAAAGCTTTGGCCGCGCGCAAATCGGCAGCCAGCTGGCGATCACCCCGCAGCTGGGCGTTTACGCCGAGGTCAACAGCCGCCTTGGGCACGCCGAGGGCAGCCAGACCGGCTACTCCCTGGGCGTGCAATGGATGTTTTGATCAGGGCTTCTTGAACACGTAAAACAGGTTCGGCTCGCTGACCAGGTACAGCGAGCCCTCGTCATCCATGGCGATCCCTTCGGCCTGAGGCACGCGTTTTTTCAGGCCATGGCGCCCGTTGAGCAGGGAAAGACTGCTCAACGGGCGACCATCGATGTCCAGTTCCAACACCAGGAACGACTCATCCGACAGCGCCAGCAAATGCCCGCTGCGCTCGTCGTATTGCAGGCTCGACAGGTCGCGCACAAACAGCCCGGCATCGCGCTTGGGGTTGTTGATCACATGCACCGAGTAGGTTTTTTCCGGTTTGAAATGGGGAAACCCGTGCACCTCGTAAATCAGCATCGGGTCGCGCTCCTTGGCCACGAACAGGCGCTTGCCCACCGAGTCATAGGCCAGCCCTTCGAAACCTTTATTGCCACCAAGGTGTACGCCCAGGGTCATCTGCTCCGCGTCGGCGGCGTCGAGAAATTGGGTGTCGTCATTCACGTGCACCTTGATCAGCCGCTGCTGGGCTTCATCGCTGATCACATAAATGTTGTCACTGATGAACTCCACCGCCTCGGCATCGCCAAAGCCCACCAACGGGATACGCCGCAGGATCCTGCCGTCCAGGGACAACTCGATCAGCTCGGCGTTTTTATTGGTGACCGTAAACAGGCTTTTGCGTATCGGGTCGTAAGTGAGGGCCGAGACATCATCGTCGAGCCCTTCGATGACCTTGGCTTCCAGGCTTACCCGGTAATCATTCAGGCCAATGGAGCGTTCATCGGCAGGATGGCGCCAGTGTTGAAGGTTGAACCAGGCCCGCTCGAACAAGCGAAAGTTCTGCGCGACCGCCCCGGCAATCACCAGGGCGAGCAGCAACAGGATAAAAAACGCGGGTTTGGGGCGGGCGAGTCGACGCATCAGGCAAGCTCAAAGTCAAAAAGTGGCGAATAAGTATCACGCCCGTCTGAATTTAAACTTAAACGCAGTCGACTGTCTGGCGAATGCCGCTGATAGCGAAGTATCCGACGTAATCGTCGGCTATTTCTGCTTCTCGAAACGATAGAACAGGTTGGATTCGCTGACCATGTACAAGGTGCCGGCTTCGTCCATGGTGACGCCTTCGGCACGCGGGATGGTGTGTTTGAGGCCATTGAAGCCGCCGAGCAGGGTCATGAAGCTGACTTGCTCGCCCTGCGCGTCCAGCTCCAGCAGCAGATGGGAATCGGCCGACAGCACCAGCAAATGCCCGGTGCGCGGGTCGACGGCCAGGGCCGAGAGGTTACGCATGTCCAGCTCAGTGCTGGCGATCTTCTGCTTATCGCCGGTCAGCGTGGCGCCATCGCTTTTCCAGGTGAACAACGCCGGTGGGCGCTCTTCCCCGAGCACGATCTGCTGGTTGCGCTTGTCCCAGGTCACACCTTCAAATGCCTTGTTCTGGTCCTTGGACGGGCCAAGGTCATAGTGCTTGAAGTCGGCATAGTTCAGTTGCTGGGTGCTGGCGTCGACGTTCACCACGCTCAAGGTGTGCATGCGCTCGTCGACAATGGCCATCAGGCCGTTTTCCATCACTGTCACGCCTTCCGGGTTGTTCCAGCCGTTGAGCGGCATCTTGCGCAACACATCGCCTTGCAGGTTCAGCTCAACCAGGAAAGGGTTTTTGCCCATCACGGAAAACAGGGTTTTGGTCTGCGGGTTGTAGGACAGGTCCGAAGCCTCGTCCTTTTCCATGCCGGGCAGCAATTTGCCATCGATCACCGCGTGGTAATCCGGCAGCCAGACGCTGGCCTGGCGTTCGGCCGGGGTTTCGAACCGCTCAGCGATCCACAGCACCCCACGGTCGTCCCAATGCATCGCCCAGGCAACGCCATACACAATGGCCCCGACCAGAAACAGCCAGGAATACCAGCGCAGGGCAAAACGTGAACGGGGCTTGGAAGTGAGGGTAGGCAGGGACACGGCCATTGAGCGCTTTTCCGCAGAGTCAGCTTTAGGTGATAGCACAGGATCAACAGGCCCGCGCGCAGGAGGCTGGGGATTATCCGGATGGCGTGTGAAAAAAATGCAAAACCAAGCGCGCGTAAACCAGTGTGGGAACTGATTTGTGTGGGAGCTGGCTTGCCTGCGATGCAGACGACTCGGTCTTTCATTTAGATCGAGGCGAGGCTATCGCAGGCAAGCCAGCTCCCACACGAGCCCGCCCCCACATTTTTGACCGTTTTGCCTGGTTCTTAGCGAACGACGCTTTCGAAACGGCTACCGCCACCCAATTCCAGCACCAGCTCATCGCCCACATTCAACGGGCCTACACCGGCTGGAGTGCCGGTAAGGATCACATCACCCGCCTGCAGCGAGAAGCAGCCGGCCATGTGCTGGATCATCGGGACGATCGGGTTGAGCATCTGCGAGCTATTGCCGTCCTGGCGCACTTCGCCGTTGATGGTCAGGCGAATGCCGATGTCGGTCACGTCGGCAAAGGTGCTGCTGACCACAAAGGGGGCAATCACGGCGGCGCCGTCAAAAGACTTGGCGATTTCCCACGGCAAGCCCTTGGCTTTCAGCTCGGCTTGCTTATCGCGCAGGGTCAAATCCAGGGCCGGAGCGAAGCCGGAGATGGCATCCAGCACTTCTTCACGGCTGGGCTTGGTCGACAACGGTTTGCCGATCAACACCGCAATTTCCGCTTCGTAGTGCACCGAACCGCGCTCGGTCGGAATGGCGAAACCGCCTTCCAGCGCGACCACGCAACTGCCCGGCTTGATGAACAGCAACGGCTCGGTCGGCACCGGATTGTCCAGTTCCTTGGCGTGTTCGGCGTAGTTACGCCCGATGCACACCACTTTGCCCAGGGGAAAGTGGATGTTGGTGCCGTCGACATACTTGTGCTGGTAGCTCATGAAACGACTCCTTCAGGGCGGTTAAACAGCGAAGATCTTGCCAGGGTTCATGATCCCGTTCGGGTCGAACACCGCTTTCACTGCTTTCATGTATTCGATTTCAACCGGGGAACGGCTGTAGGTCAGGTAATCGCGCTTGGTCATACCCACGCCGTGTTCGGCGGAGATTGAGCCGTTGTACTTCTGGACGGTCTCGAACACCCACTTGTTCACGGTGGCGCACTTGGCGAAGAACTCATCCTTGCTCAGGTTTTCTGGCTTGAGGATGTTCAGGTGCAGGTTGCCGTCGCCGATATGGCCGAACCAGACGATTTCGAAGTCCGGGTAGTGTTCGCCGACGATCGCATCAATTTCCTTCAAGAACGCTGGCACTTTGGAGACAGTGACCGAAATGTCGTTCTTGTACGGCGTCCAGTGGGAAATGGTCTCGGAGATGTACTCGCGCAGTTTCCACAGGTTGTGCAGTTGGGTTTCGCTCTGGCTCATCACGCCGTCCAGCACCCAGCCCTGCTCTACGCAGTGCTCGAAGGTTTCCAGGGCGTGGTTGGCAACTTCTTCGGTGGTGGCTTCGAATTCCAGCAGCGCGTAGAACGGGCAGTCGGTCTCGAAGGGAGCCGGCACGTCGCCACGGCCCATGACCTTGGCCAGGGCTTTGTCGGAGAAAAATTCGAAGGCGGTCAGGTCCAGCTTGCTCTGGAACGCGTGCAATACCGGCATGATCGAGTCGAAATCGGTGGTACCGAGCACCATCGCGGTGAGATTTTTCGGCGCACGGTCCAGGCGCATGGTGGCTTCGACCACAAAGCCCAACGTCCCTTCGGCACCGATAAACAGCTGGCGCATGTCGTAGCCGGTGGCGTTCTTGATCAGGTCGCGGTTCAGTTCCAGCACGTCACCCTTGCCGGTGACCACTTTCATGCCGGCCACCCAGTTGCGGGTCATGCCGTAGCGAATCACCTTGATCCCGCCGGCATTGGTGCCGATATTGCCGCCGATCTGGCTCGAACCCGACGAAGCGAAGTCCACCGGGTAGTACAGGCCTTTTTCTTCGGCGACGTTCTGCAATTGCTTGGTGACCACACCCGGCTGGCACACGGCGGTGCGGTCGGTGAGGTTCACGTCGAGAATCTGGTTCATGTAGTCGAATGAGACGACCACTTCGCCATTGGCCGCCACCGCAGCGGCCGACAAACCGGTACGACCACCCGATGGCACCAGCGCCACCTTGTGTTCATTGGCCCAACGGACGATGGCTTGGACCTGCTCGATGGTCTTGGGAAAGACGATAGCGGTCGGCGCGGGGGCGAAGTGCTTGGTCCAATCCTTGCCGTAAGCCTCCAGGGAGTCTGCATCGGTCAGCACTTTGCCAGGCTCAACCAGGGTCTTCAGCTCATCAATCAGGGCAGGATGGGTCATCGACGGAACTCTCGAACAATTCATGGTCATCCTGAGAACGCTTCACGTCGCAGGAATGGGTGTTTAGCGGGGCACGTATGCTAGCATACCGCCCCCGCAGGACAGAGCCCAAGGGCGTTCTGCGGTGACGGCTTTCCTGCCGTCCGGGTCAGCTCTTGTGCACTGATTCAAGGCACTAACTGCTCGATTCCCTGCCATTTTTCTCCGGGATACAGGTTTACGCAGATGAGCAAGACTTCTCTCGATAAGAGCAAGATCAAGTTCCTTCTTCTGGAAGGCGTCCACCCATCGGCTGTCGACGTACTGAAAGCCGCTGGGTACTCCAGCATTGAGTACATCACCAGTTCTCTGCCGGAAGCCCAGTTAAAGGAAAAGATCGCCGACGCGCACTTTATCGGCATTCGCTCCCGCACTCAGCTGACCGAAGAGATCTTCGACCACGCCAAGAAACTCGTGGCTGTCGGCTGTTTCTGCATCGGCACCAACCAGGTCGACCTTAACGCTGCGCGCGAGCGCGGTATCGCGGTGTTTAACGCACCGTACTCCAACACCCGTTCCGTTGCTGAGCTGGTGCTGGCCGAGGCGATCCTGCTGCTGCGCGGCATTCCTGAGAAAAACGCTTCCTGCCACCGTGGCGGCTGGATCAAAAGCGCGGCCAACTCCTTCGAAATCCGTGGCAAAAAGCTGGGTATCGTCGGTTACGGCTCGATCGGCACGCAGCTGTCGGTGCTGGCCGAAGGCTTGGGGATGCAGGTGTTCTTCTACGACACCCTGACCAAGCTGCCATTGGGCAACGCCACCCAAGTGGCGAGCCTGACCGAGCTGCTGGGCATGTCCGACATCGTCACCCTGCACGTACCGGAAACCGCTGAAACCCAGTGGATGATCGGCGAGAAGGAAATCCGCGCCATCAAGAAGGGCGGCATCCTGATCAACGCGGCACGCGGCACCGTGGTTAAGCTGGACGCCCTGGCCGACGCGATCAAGGACAAGCACCTGATCGGCGCCGCTATCGACGTGTTCCCGGTAGAGCCACGCTCTAACGACGACATCTTCGAAAGCCCGCTGCGTGGCCTGGACAACGTGATCCTGACTCCGCACATCGGCGGCTCCACCGCTGAAGCTCAGGCCAACATCGGCCTGGAAGTGTCGGAAAAGCTGGTCAAGTACAGCGACAACGGTACCTCGGTGTCTTCGGTCAACTTCCCCGAAGTGGCGCTGCCGGCTCACCCTGGCAAGCACCGCCTGCTGCACATCCACCAGAACATCCCTGGCGTGATGATGGAGATCAACAAGGTCTTCGCAGAAAACGGCATCAACATCTCCGGTCAGTTCCTGCAGACCAACGAGAAGGTTGGCTACGTGGTTATCGACGTCGACGCCGAGTACTCGGACCTGGCGCAAGAGAAGCTGCAGCACATCAACGGCACCATTCGTAGCCGCGTGTTGTTCTAACGCTTTGAACGCTGCACAAAAAAGGGAGCCTTCGGGGCTCCCTTTTTTTGTCTGAACAAATCTTACTTGACGTTAACCGTGATGACTTTCGAGGCTACAGTCGGGTTGAACTGCATGTGCAGTTTGTCGCCAGCGACCAGTTGCAAGGTGTGCTTGCCTGGGGTGAGGGTCAACTCGGTCTCGGTCTGGGCCTTGCCGTAGTGGATCACGGTGTCGGTGGCCGGGATCGGCACACTGGCGTCCGGCAGTTCTTTCTGGTCGATCAGCAGGTGGTGGTGGCCGGTGCCTGGGTCCTGGCTGGTCGCTGGCGCCAGTTTCAGGCCTTCCATACCGAACTTCACAGTGAAGGTTTTATCGACGGTGGCGCCGTCTTTTGGCGACACGATAAAGACTTTGGCGCCTTCCGGTGGTGCGCTGCGCGGGATACCGTCAGCGGCTGTGGCCAACATCGAAGCACCCAGCAAGAGGCTGGCCAGGGTTGCACGGGACAAAAGGGCTTTCATTCGCTTCTCCAGTTTTACGGTGAAATCTGTAGGGTTATGACAACTTCGCGACAAATTGCTGTCCAAGGCACTCAACACCATAGCAAGCGATGCTCAATGGCGCCTCGCACGCACAAATTCTTTAGGAGCGACCATGCGCTTTGTGCCTGGCCTTGTACTTTTACTGCCCCTGTTGAGCCCACTGGCTCACGCCGAACTGATCGATGACGTGTTTGATCGCGGCGAACTGCGCATCGCCCTGGAGGCCAACACCCCGCCGTACAACTTCAAGGACGGTGACAAGCTAACCGGTTTTGAAGTGGAGCTGGGTGAACAATTAGCCAAGGAAATGGAGGTTCGCCCCTCGTTCATCACTGTCGATGACGCCGACCTGCTGCCGGGTGTGGAAAGCGGCAAGTTCGACGTGGCCATCAACCATATCGCTAT
This sequence comes from Pseudomonas sp. B19125, assembly GCF_044218855.1. NCBI lineage: Bacteria > Pseudomonadati > Pseudomonadota > Gammaproteobacteria > Pseudomonadales > Pseudomonadaceae > Pseudomonas > Pseudomonas sp. B19125. The sequence continues at coordinate 779,393 of NZ_CP162589.1, read as the reverse complement.
GACTGCCGCGCTGCAGGATCGGTTCGATTTCAGTGAGGCCTATAAGCAAACACCTGAGCTGGCCATTCCATTCCAGAAGGGCAACCCGGCATTCAAAAGCAGCCTGGACAATGCATTACAGCGGGTGAAGGCCGATGGTCGCTTGAAGGCGCTGACGCAGAAATGGTTTGCACCTGAGTGAAACACAGTCGATGTGGGAGCTGGCTTGTGTGGGAGCTGGCTTGAACCTCAAAGTTGTGCCAGGGCAATTGCCGCCTCAGGCAACTCCAGCTCACTGAACACCCGCACGCCATGGCGCTTGAGCAGCGCCGCCGTCACGCCTTCGCCGCTGACCTTCACGCCGCTGAAGGTGCCGTCATAGGTCAGCAGATTGCCGCAGGACGGGCTATTGGCCTTGAGAATCGCGATGCGGATGTTATGCCGCTGCGCCAACGCCAGTGCCTGGCGGGCGCCGTCGAGGAAGGCGGCGCTGAAGTCTTCGCCCTCGGCCGTCAGCACTTGCGCACGCCCTTCCCACACATCAATGCCCTGCCCGCCCGGGATCTCGGCGGAGGGACGCGGTGTCGGCAAACCGCCTGATACTTCCGGGCAAATCGCAACCACCCGGCCTTCGGCCTGCCAGGCCGCCAATTGATCGAAGGGGCCGCTGGCGCCACCGTCATAGCGCACCTTGTGCCCGAGCAGGCAGCGGCTGATCAGAATCTTTTGCATGGTTAAAACGGCTCGTTACCGCGTCGGCGAAACCAGCCGGTCAGGGACAGGCGTTCGCGCGTGGCGGGCAGGACTTCGTGGGGCACCTCCCCGGACAGGAACACCACCAGGCTACCGCCGGTGGGCACCACATCGTATTCCACGCCGCCCTTGAGGTACATGCGCAACTGGCCGCCATGCTCAGGTAACCAGGCGTCATTCAAATAGACCACTGCCGAGACCATGCGCCGGTCATCGTCGCGAAAACGGTCCAGGTGCTTGAGGTAAAACGCCCCTGGCGGGTACATCGCGAAGTGGCTTTCGAAATCTTCCAGGCCCAGGAACAGGCTGCGGTTCATGGCCAGGCGCAGGCTGTCCATCACGCTCATGTAGCTCTCGCAGACAGCGGCGTCGCCCTCCTCCAGCCACTGGATATGGTCGCCGCGAATACCCTCGCGTATCTCCTGCGCGGGGCCGCGTCCTACAGCCGCCGGGGCCAATTCACCCTCAGCCGCACGTTTACGGCACTCAGCCGCCAACTCCAGGGTCAGAGCCTGGGGCAGGAAGCCGTTCTGCTGCGACCAACCTTTTTCGGCCAGGTCGTCGACAATGCGTTGCAGCAGCGGATGATCGAGGGGTATTTGCATGGCGCGCATAGTATCCATACGCCTATGAATCCGACAGAGCCGCCGAGCGTCTGAACACACTTTAGTCAGGTGACTGATAGGATTTCTCGACAAATCCTACGCCCGACACGGACAATAGTGGCCGACTGACAGGAGTCCCTATGCGTCGTTTGTTTTTTTCCTTGCTGATGTTCTGCGTTTTGCCCGCCTGGGCAGACGGCCATGACCAGTTGTACAAGGTCGCCGGCTGGGCCGAACAACGTGCGCATTTTAATGACGCCCTGAGTGCCGCACAGCAACGCTATCGCAATAGCCTGCCGCCGGCGGTGTACCAGGCGCTGGTGGATAACAGCAATAAACGCTTCGCTGCCCAGGCCGTGGACCAGCGGGCCGAGGCGCAATTGCGCAAAAATCTGGCGGACCCGAAACCTGCCCTGGCGTTTTTCCAGTCGCCGTTGGGTCGCAAAATCGTTGCAGCTGAATTGCTGGCCACGCGCCGCGACCAGTTGGCAAAAAATGCCAAGGGCCTGCCGCACATCGAAGCCGACGCCACCCGCAGCCTGATCATCGGCCACCTGGCCCAGGCGCTGCCGGCCCGTGAAGCCGGCGCAGAAGTCAGCCTGGCGATTGCCGGCGTAGCAGCCGACAGTTTGAGCCAGATGATTCCCGGCCTGTTGGGCGGCGGTCAGGCGCAAGGCATGTTGAACGGCCAACGTGAGCGGCTGATGCAGCAGATCGGCAATGACTTGAACAACACGCTGTTGTACGTCTATCGAGATTTGTCCGACCCGGAACTGGAAGAATTCGCCACGTTTGCGGAGTCGCCGGACGGTCGGGCGTATTACAAGGCGGCGCTGGCCGCGATTCGCGCCGGACTTGCAGTAGGTCAAAGCACTTCCAGCCTGGCGCAATAAGTAATGTGGAAACAGGCTTGTGTGGGAGCTGGCTTGCCTGCGATGGCATCAACCCGGTGTGCCTGATACAGCTAGGTGTCTGCATCGCAGCGATGCGGCGACCCGACAAGCCAGCTCCCACATTTGAACGGTGTTACTTCAGATGATCCGTCAGGAATTTGAAGTACTCTTCGCGAATCTCGGGGATCTCATTGGCCAAGTGATGCCGACCACGCGGCAACATCAACACCAGCGGCTGATCGAACTTGCCCCGCAGCACCTGCAAGTTGTGCTGCCAGTCCACCGTCATATCTTCCTCTCCCTGCACGATCACCGGCCGCCGTGGGCTTTGCGGCGCAGCTTCGATGCGTTTGATCCAACGCGCCAGCGCGCCCACCCACGCGGTCGGCAGTTGGCGCGGCTGTAGCGGGTCAGCTTCCAGGAAGGGTTTGAACTTGGGATCGTGGGTGTTCTCGCTGAACCGCCGCGCAATGCCTTTGACGAACGGGCGCAGCAGGTAATAGCTGACCTGCGACCAACCCCATGCACGCGGCCGTACCAGGGGCGAGAGCAGGAAGGTCTTGCCCTGGGCCGGGCTGTCGGCGCCGTGGTTGAGCAAATGGTCCACCACCACCGCGCCGCCGGTGCTTTGCCCGAACAGGTGCCACGGTTGCGGCAGTTGCAAGCTGTGGGCCTGCGCAAACAGCGCCTGCACCACGTCCTGGTACACCGCAAAATCGTCAATACTGGCGCGCTCGCCACTGGAAAGACCGTGGCCCGGCAAGTCGCAGGCGATCACCACAAAACCTTGATCCAGCGCCCAGTCCACCACATGCCGGTACAGGCCCATATGGTCGTAGAAGCCGTGGTACATGAACATTGTCGCCACCGGCGCAGACGGCCACCACACCTGCGCTACCACCTGGAAGCCATCCACTTCAAAACGGCCCAAACGGCTCACGACGGGTACTTTGCGCGCCGCCAGGTCCAGCCCATAGAAACGCTGGTAGACCCGCGCCTCGGCGCTGAGCGGTTGCGCATCCACCAGTGGCCGCAAGCTCTCGCGCAGATGATCGGGGTCAAAACTCACAGGCATAAAGGCTTCCAGACTGACGGTGAAGATGAATATCGAGCTGCGATATTCATCTGTCAGGGCAAGCATGGCAAGCTACGCGACCTTCGAGGATAGTTCCGAATGCGACAACCCTACCGCTCCGCCTTGTTTGCCGGCCTGCTGTTGGTCATCTGCGCCGGCGTGCTGTGGGCGGCTTATGACTGGTTCCAGGGCCGCTATTTGCGCGCATTCAGCGAACACACCGCGGTGTTTTCCGGTGATGCCCTGCGCCTGCCCGCCGAACTGGCAGGCCCAGGCCCGATTCGCCTGGTGCACTTCTGGGACCCGGCCTGCCCCTGCAACGTCGGCAACCAGCAGCACCTGGGCGAACTGATCGAGCAATACGCGCCCCAGGGCGTCGAGTTCTATGCCCTGCAAAAGGCCGGCAGCCACGGCCAACTGCCCGACAATTTGCGCAAAATGAAACCGCTCAATGCCCTGTTCGGCGCCGACCAAGTGCCGGCGACTCCGGCCGTAGGCATTTGGGATCGCAGCGGCAAACTCGCGTACTTCGGGCCGTACAGCGAAGGGCTGACGTGCAATTCGAGCAACAGCTTTATCGAGCCTATCCTCAAAGCCCTGGAGGCCGGGCGCGAAGTCGATGCCACCCACACCCTGGCGGTGGGCTGCTATTGCCAGTGGAGCAAGGCGTCAAACTGAACGCCGGCTGTTCGACCGGCAAACTCCAGTCACCCCGCCGGCAGGCTCCTGTATTGTAAGCGTCCAGCGACATTGCAAGCAGACGCGAGACTCCATGAGCCAGTTAACCATCATCCTCTGGATGCTCAACGTTATCGTCGATACGTCCGGCCAACTGGCGTTCAAAGCCGCCGCCTCGGCCAGCGCCGAGCATGACGGCCTCGCCCACTGGAAACACATGCTCAAGCGCCCGTGGATCTGGCTGGGGGTGATCTGCTATGTCTTCGAATTCGTGTTGTGGCTGGCGTTCCTGACGCTGGTGCCGTTGTCGGTCGGCGTGATGCTGGGTTCGATCAACATCGTGGTGATCATGATTGCCGGGCGTTTCCTGTTTAAGGAAAGCCTGAGCAAATGGCGGTTGATCGGCATCATGCTGATCGCCTGTGGCGTGACCGTCGTAGGGTTTGAATGATGAAACGTTTTTATATCCTGGGTTTTCTCGCGCTGATCATTTTCGACACCTTGGCGCAGGTCAGTTTCAAATTTGCCTCGGTGCATGCCGAACCGTTGACCATGGACGTCGCGTGGCTGGCCCGGGTGTTTGGCGCACCGTGGATCTACGGCGCCTTTGTCGGCTATATCGGCGCGTTTTTTACCTGGATGACCTTGCTCAAATACGCGCCGGTAGGCCCGGCGTTTGCGGCCTCGCACCTGGAGTTGATCAGCGTGACGCTGATCTCGGTCTGGCTGTTCGATGACACCCTGACCTGGCCGAAAATCATCGGCGGCGCACTGATCATCGCGGGCATCCTGTGCCTGGCGCGCAGTGAAGACAAAGAGAGCAAAACCGTCGAGGCCGAACCTTCGCAGCCTCTGGTGTCATGAACAAAGAAATCCCGCCCACAGCCGGCCTGCCCTTGCGCGGGCGGGATTTGCTCAGTTTATCGGGCGACCTCGCCCAGTCGCTGGCCCGCCAGTTTTCGATTCCACTGCCTGCACTGCCCTGCTCCGGCACCGCCGCGCTGATCATCGCCTTGCGCGTTTTGCAGCAGCGCATGCCCGGCCGCACCCGGCTGATTGTGCCAGCGTACACCTGCCCGCTGGTGGCATTGGCCGCGCATTACTGCCCGCCGTTACGGGTGGTGCCCTGTGATTTGCAGCCCGGCAGCATTGACCTCGACGAGCAACACCTCAAGCAACTGTGCGACGACAGCACCCTGGCCGTGGTGGTCACCCACCTGGCCGGGCGCGTGGCGGATGTGGACGCCGCCAAGCGTATTGCCGAGTCAGTCGGCGCCGTGGTGATCGAAGACGCCGCCCAAGCCCTGGGCGCCCTCGACGATGGCCGCAGCGTCGGGCTCAAAGGCGATGTGGGGTTTTTCAGCCTGGCGCTGGGCAAAGGCCTGACCACGGCCGAAGGCGGCGTGCTGTTCAGCCGCGACCCGGTGCTGCATCAGGCATTGCACCGCCAGTGCGCGCAAGACCTGCCCTTGAGCCTGCGCTGGGAGCTGCAACGCAGTGCCGAACTCTGGGGTTACGCGCTGCTTTACCAACCGCGCGGCTTGCCCTACGTGTATGGCAAGGCGTTGCGCACGGCGCTGGCACAGGGTGATGAAGTGGCCGCCGTGGGTGATGATTTTTCGGTCAACGATATCCCGCTGCACCGCCTCGGCGGTTATCGGCAAAAGGTCGGTGCCGCCGCACTGGCGCGCTTGCCTGACTACTTGCAACAAGGCCGTACCCGCGCCTTACGCCGGGCGGCGCGCTTGAATGACTTACCCGGCGTCGCGGTGATCATGGACCGACTGGGGCAGCAAGGCACCTGGCCGTTTTTGATGGTGCTGATGCCGTCTGCACAGGCGCGTGATGCCGCCATGGCGCAACTGTGGACATCCGGGCTCGGCGTGACCCGCCTGTTTATCCACACCTTGCCGGACTACCCCGCCGTCGCCCCTTTGCTGCAACCGGGCGGCGACATTAGCCAGGCCCAGGCGTTTGCCAGCCGCACACTGTCGATCAGCAACAGCCATTGGCTGACGGACGAACACTTCGAAAGCGTATTCGCCCAGCTAAAAGCTATTGTCGCCACCCCTGATTGATACGCGCCACCAACCGGCCATTCAGCTCGTTCTGCTGTGCTTGCCAGATCTGCACCTGCGCCGGCGGCAGTTCTTCCTGGCCATCGGAGGCACTCAACCAGCGTTTGAACTTGCTCTCATAGTGGTAAGCCGACACATCGCCGGTGATGTCCGCTCCGATGATCCGGCCCTGGCAAGCGTCGATCAGATCGTTCAAATGCTGCTCCAGAAACTCGCCCTGGTCCCAATTGGTGTTGACCACTTCGGGGCTCAGCACGTCTTTGTCGATGGACAGGTAAACCGGCAGTGACGGGTCAAACTGCGCGAGAAATGCACGCATCAGCTCATCGGCGTTGCCGAACGCACGGTTGCTGCGCCCGGCGCCGATCCAGTTCATCCAGCGCGTGTCGACGTTGACGTTCCAGTAAGTCAGCTTGCGCTTGAGCAGCGGCGACCAGTGATTCTCCCAGGCATGGCCCAGGCCGATATCCTGGGAACCGATGCCCAACACATGCACATGCTCGACCTGCGGCAAACGGCTGGCCCAGTAAACCCATGAGCCACAATGGATGCCGAACGGGTAGCGCATGTTGTCAGGGTGGTTGTCGCAAATGATCAGTTGGAATTTCTGCTGCGTCGGCAGGCGGTTCAACAGCAGCTGGCTGAGGTGGTGATAATCGCCGCTGCCGGTGAACACACAGCCGTAATCGCTGGGCATCTGCGCGTGCAGGGCGGTTTCCAGCTCCTTGAACTGCGCCCAGCGGCAACCGAAGCGGATTTTTTCCTGCCAGGCCTGCATGGGCAAGGTGATCGCGCCGGGAATATCACTCACGGCACTGTCGAAATCGAGGATCAGCGGCGCGCGGTCCTGGCTCATTCGGATTTCTCCTGCTGCCACTGCGCATCGCTTTCAAAGTGATGGCGGAAACGGTTGCCGAGCTTGCGCAGCAGCGGGTTGCGGATCCAGACCAGATGACGGGTGAAGGTAAAGTCGGCGCCGAGGCTGGCCTTGACCTGCGGGTCGGTCCAACCCGCCACATAAAATTTCAGCCCATTGGCCACGGCGTATTCCAGGTTCACAAACCAGCTGACGAAGTACAGGTTGAATTCCAACGCTTGTGGGTAGTTGAGCCCGATGTACTTGTCGAGCAGCTTGTCGCCCTCTACGTAGCACAGGTTGTAGCCGATCAGTTCGTCGCAGTGCCAGTAGCAGAACACCCGCCCGTTGCTGGCAGCGTCCTGCAACAAGCTGCGGAAAAACGCCGGGGTCAGCAGGTCAAAGTGAATCTCGCTCTGGTCGTACACCGCCTTGTACAGGCCGTACAACTGCGCAAGCCACGCCTCATCGTTGAAGCGCGCATCGCCAGTGTCCAGGACTTCCACCCGCAACGCCTCGCGGCTGCGCAGTTTGCGTCGGATATTGCGTCGACGGCTGTGGGACAAACGCGCCAGGTACTCGTCGATGGTGCTGAAGTTGATCGGCACATAGGCCAGCGCCTGGCCTTCGAGGCAGATAAAGCCGCGCCGGGTACAGTCCTCGATCAAGGCTTGGGCGTAGCGGTTGTCTGCATCGCTGAGCAGCGGCGAGTCACAGGGCAGATCTTTGACGACTGTGAGTTTGCGCTGCGGCGCGCACTCTTCTTGCAGCCACTGCGCGAGGTCCTGGGGTGGCACGTTGCGGGGCAATGGCGAATATTCGCTGACCGTGGTGCCGACAAAGCAGCTGTCGATGCGCAGCCACGCATTCCAAAGACCAAACCCGGGCCAACCGCGCACACGGTTCACGAACTCGTCTTCAGCCGTCGTCAGCAGGTCAAATGGCGTGAAGAAGTACGGCAGGCCCTGGGCGGACAGCCGGGCGTCAAAGCCCTGTGGCGGGTGCTGCAAAAACCGGCCGATCAACGAGGGCGCTTCCAGGCAGCACGCGTAGGCAACCTCGGGGCGGCTGGAGTCTGGGGTAGGTTGCGTGGCGCAAGTCATGGAAAAAAGCTCAAAGATGACCGGCGCAATAGTAGCGTAGTCGACACATTCGGCACTTGAACCTCGGCTGTCGCTGCGGCGTATCAGCAATTCCCGCAGTTCTCGCCAAACCGATTAGACTCCGTTGACCTTCAAGGTGACTGACTCAAGGACCGTCCATGAAACGCAGCCTGACCGTGCTCGCTATCCTGATTGCCGCCCTCTTGGCCGGCGCCGGCTGGTATGTGTACAGCAAGCAACCGACCCGCCAGGGCACCGAGACATTGGCCAACCTGCAAGGCGCGGTCACGGTGCGCTATGACGACCGTGGTGTGCCGCACATTCGCGCCGAGAACGAGACCGACCTGTACCGCGCCCTGGGCTATGTGCATGCCCAGGACCGGCTGTTCCAGATGGAAATCATGCGGCGCCTGGCCCGTGGCGAGCTGGCCGAGGTGCTGGGGCCGAAGGTGCTGGAGACCGACAAGCTGTTTCGCAGCCTGCGCATTCGCGAGCGCGCCTTGAGTTACGTCGAACACATGGACCACGACTCGGCAGCCTGGAAGGCCTTGCAAGCCTACCTGGATGGCATCAACCAATATCAGGACAGCCACGCCAGCCCCGTGGAGTTTGACGTGCTGGGCATTCCTAAACGACGGTTTACCGCCGAAGACACCATCAGTGTTGCCGGGTATATGGCCTACAGCTTTGCTGCCGCGTTTCGTACCGAGCCGCTGCTGACTTACGTGCGCGACCAGCTCGGCAGCGACTACCTGAAAGTCTTCGACCTCGACTGGCAACCCAAGGGCGCCCTCAACCTGGCCGCCAGTGACTGGAAATCCCTCGGCGCCCTCGCCGCCTTGAGCGACAAGGCCCTGGCCGACAACGGTTTGCCGCAGTTCGAAGGCAGCAACGCCTGGGCCATCAGCGGCAGCCGCACCAAAAGCGGCAAACCGTTGCTGGCCGGTGACCCGCATATCCGTTTCTCGGTGCCGTCGGTGTGGTACGAGGCGCAATTGTCGGCGCCGGGTTTTGAGCTGTACGGCTATCACAACGCACTGGTGCCGGTGGCGTTTTTGGGGCACAACCTGGATTTCGGCTGGAGCCTGACCATGTTCCAGAACGATGACCTCGACCTGATCGCCGAAAAGGTCAACCCGGACAACCCCAACCAGGTCTGGTACCACGGCCAATGGGTCAACATGACCAGCAGCGAACAGCAGATTGCGGTCAAGGGCCAGGCGCCGGTGACGCTCACCCTGCGTCAGTCGCCCCACGGCCCGATCATCAATGACGTGCTGGGCGAGAATGCCGGCAGCACGCCGATTGCCATGTGGTGGGCGTTCCTCGACACCGAAAACCCTATCCTCGAAGGCTTCTACGAACTCAACCGCGCCGACACCCTGGCCAAAGTGCGCGCCGCCGCTGCCAAGGTGTCCGCGCCGGGCCTGAATATCGTGTGGGCGAATGCCAAGGGCGATATCGGTTGGTGGGCGGCGGCGCAGTTGCCGATCCGCCCGGCCGGCGTTAACCCGGCATTCATTCTCGACGGCAGCACCGCCCAGGCGGACAAATTGGGCTTCTACCCGTTCAGCGCCAACCCACAGGAAGAAAACCCGGCCCGTGGTTATGTGGTGTCGGCCAACGCCCAACCGGCCTCACCCACCGGCATGGAAATCCCTGGTTACTACAACCTCGCCGACCGCGGCCAGCAGTTGAACACGCAGTTGAGCGATAAAAGCGTGAAGTGGGACGTGAACAACAGCCAGGCCTTGCAATTGGGCACCACCACCGCCTACGGCCCACGCCTGCTGGCGCCGCTGCTGCCGGTGCTGCGTGAAGTGGTCAAGGACCCGGCGCAGTTGAAACTGGTGGAGCAGCTTGCAAGCTGGAGAGGCGACTACCCGCTGGACTCCACCAGCGCCACGCTGTTCAACCAGTTTCTGTTCAACCTCACCGACGCGGCCTTCCACCCGAAACTGGGCGATGCGATGTTCAAAACCCTGATCACCACGCGGGTGATCGACGCCGCACTGCCACGCCTGGCCGCCTCGGCGGACTCGCCATGGTGGAACGGCAAGCGCGCGGACACGGTAAAACTCGCCTGGGACAACAGCCTCGCGCACCTCAAGGCCACCTTTGGCGATGACCCGTCGCAATGGCAGTGGGGCAAGGCCCATACCCTGACCCATGGGCATCCGTTGGGCATGCAGAAGCCACTGGACAAGATTTTCAACGTCGGCCCATTCCCGGCGCCCGGCACCCACGAAGTGCCGAATAACCAATCGGCCATGATCGGCCCTGCGCCGTGGCCCGTGACCTATGGCCCGTCGACCCGGCGCCTGATCGACTTTGCCGACCCGGCCCATGCATTGACCATCAACCCCGTGGGGCAAAGCGGGGTGCCGTTTGACTCGCACTATGGCGACCAGGCGGAAACCTATATCGAGGGTGGGTACGAGCAGGCGCATTTCAGTGAGGAAGAGGTGACGGCGAATACCCGTGGCACGCTGAAGCTGTTGCCTGCCCGGTAACAGCCTGTAAACCCGATCAATGTGGGAGCTGGCTTGTGTGGGAGCTGGCTTGCCTGCGATAGCATCAACTCGGTCCATCAGGCAGACCGAGTTGATGCTATCGCAGTTAGTCTGTGTTCGCCCGCATCCGCCCCGGCGCCTCGCCATAGGTTTCCTTGAACTTCTTGCTGAACGCCGCCTGGGACTGGTAACCCACCTGCGCCGCGATATCCAGCAGGCTCAGGCGCGACTGGCGCAGCAGGTTGAATGCCAGCTCCATGCGCAGCTGCGTCAGCAGCACCCACGGCGACACGCCCGCGACTTTCACAAACGCCCGCATGAAGGTGGCCCGCGACATGGTGGCGGCTGCCGCCAGGCTGTCGATGGTCCACTCATGGCCGGGCTCGGCCAGCATCGCCTGCCAGGCTTTGCTCAGGCGCTTGTCGGCGAGCAAAGCGAAGGTGCCCGCCACCGGCGCCTGGCGGGTCAGCCAGGTGCGCAGGATCAGAGTGAACAAGGCCGACGACAGCGCGTCGATAAACGAGCGTGCGCCCAGTTGCTGGCCGTCCGCTTCGCTGCGCAGTAAAGCAATCAACGCGGCCAACTGCCCATCGCCCTGCCACTCACGGCTCGATACCACCAAAAATTCCGGCAACGCACCAAGCAACAACGATTGGCGGTTGTAGTGAAAGTTGCCGCAGAGCATGTCCACTTCCGGCCGTTCGCCACCCAGGCGATACACCGGCAGTACACCGCCTTCGATCAGGGTGGGCTGCACCGGCCGAATCCGCTCACCCTGGCTGCGCAGCAAATGGGTTGCGCCACCGGGCATCAACAGGATGTCGCCCTCCTCCAGCGTCACCTGCTGGCCGCCCGACAACTCGGCGTGGCAGGTGCCCGCCAGCACAATGTGATACGGCGCCACGCCCAGCGGCTCAGGCCCGTGGTCCATGGCCCACGCGCCCTGGAACTGGCAGCGCAGATCCAGACTGCCGCGCAGGTTGGCCAACGCAATCAGGGTGTCGATAGAGTTCATTTGCGAGCATCGGTCAAAAAGGTGAGTGGATCGAACAAAAGCGCCAAACCTGAACCGCGCAGACTGGCTTCACACCCAACCCGTTCAGGAGTTACCGCAATGTTCAATAACTGGTCCAACTTGCTTGCTAACGTAAACAAAACCTTTGGCGCGCTGGGCAAGAGCAACCCGAAGATGGTCAAAGCCTACATGGCGCTGGGCGAGGCTGCCGAGGAAAACCAAGTACTCGACGCCAAGACCCGTGAGCTGATTTCCATCGCCGTGGCCATCACCACGCGCTGCGACGGCTGTATCGCCGCGCATGCCGACGCGGCGATCAAGGCCGGCGCGACCCGAGAAGAAGTTGCCGCCACCCTGGCCACCGCCATCTCGCTGAATGCCGGTGCTGCGTACATCTATTCGCTGCGCGCGCTGGAAGCCTACGACACGCTCACACCGGCGCCGCAAAGTTAAGCCGGAACTGTTGCGGCGTCACGCCCAGCCGGCGGTTGAACACACTGCGCATGTGCTGGGCGTCACGGAAACCGCATTGATAGGCCACAGTCTTGAGCGGTGCGGGGCTGCTTTCGAGCATCACCCGCGCCGCGTCCACTCGCGCCCGCTCGACAAACTCGGCAGGCGTTATGCGCGCCTCACGAGCAAACACCCGAGAGAAATTACGCGCACTCATGTTGGCCGCCTTGGCCAGATCGGCAATGGTCAAATCCCCGGTCAAGTTCGCCAGTACGTAAAGCTGCACCAACGCCACCGCCGAAGTGCTTTCGGCGTGAGGCGTGAGGAACGGGCTGAACTGCGACTGCCCGCCCGAGCGCTGGGTGAACACCACCAGACGCTTGGCCACGCTCAGCGCAACTTCCGGGCCGTGATCCTGGGCCAGCAGGTACAGCGACAGGTCTATGCCAGCCGTGACGCCCGCCGAGGTGTAGAGATTACCGTCCTGCACGTAGAGACGGTCGGCATCCACCTGGGCCGAGGGGCACAGGCGTGCCAGGTCGGCGGCATCGTTCCAGTGCGTGGTGACGGTTTTGCCATCGAGCAACCCGGCGCGCGCCAGCATGAAGGCGCCATTGCAGATCGAGCCAAAGCGCTGTGCGCGGGCGGCGGCACCGCGCAGCCAATCGTCAAACTGGGCGCCGAAATCCTCGAAGGGCAGCTGAGGGCCACCAGCGACCAGCAGCAAGTCGTAGGCTTGCAGGGCTTCGGGGTAATGCCGATGGGCCTGCAATGAAAGGCCGTTAGAGGCGGCCATCGTACCGTGGCCCAGGCCGATCACTTCAAGCTGATAATGGTCTTCGGGCAGCAGGAAACGGTTGGCCTCGCAGAACACATCCATGGGGCCGGTCACGTCCAGTGACTGGACGCCGGGGAAGATCAGGATGGCGACGGTTTTGCCCATGAACAACACACCTTCTACTGGAGGAACATAAACCCCTGTGGGAGCTGGCTTGCCTGCGATGGCCTCCCCTCAGTCTAACTGACAGACCGAGTCGTCAGCATCGCAGGCAAGCCAGCTCCCACATTTGACCGCATGTGGCTTGATATCGAGCCACATTGGCCGACATCGCACCCTCGCAGCGATAGCCCCATCGCGGGCACGCGACCAGACTTCACTCATCGGCGCCGCCCCCGGCGCTTTGTTGAGGAGAACGACCATGAGCAACTCCATCGCCGGCATCCAGATCCCGGACAGCGCCCTGGCCAAGGCCACTACCGAATACATCCGCGACGTCGAGTCCGACCTGCTGTACCACCACTCGCGCCGGGTGTTTCTGTTCGGTGCGTTGAGCGGTGAGCGCAAGCAACTGGCCTACAACCCGGAGCTGCTTTACGTCGGCGCGATGTTCCATGACCTGGGCCTGGTCGAAGGCCATCGCAGTGACAACGAGCGTTTCGAAGTGGACGGCGCCAATGCAGCGGCCGCGTTCCTCAAGCCTTACGGGCTGAGCGATGACGATATCGAACAAGTCTGGTTGTCGATCGCCCTGCACACCACGCCGGGTGTACCGCAGCACTTGCGCCCGACCGTGGCGCTGGTGACCGCTGGTGTCGAGATGGACGTACTGGGCATGGACTACGCCACCTTTTCCAGCGTGCAGCGCGAAGCCGTGGTGCATGCGCATCCACGCGGCGCAGGGTTCAAGGAATGCATCATCTGCGCGTTTGCCGACGGCTTGCGTCATCGCCCGCAGACCACGTTTGGCAACGTGAAGACCGATGTGTTGGTGGATCAGGAGCCGGGGTTCAAGCCGATGAATTTTGTCGAGGTGATTCGCAAATCGCCATGGGCTGCATAGCTGACTTGAAATGCAATCAAATGTGGGAGCTGGCTTGCCTGCGACAAGGCCATGTCAGTCGACTCATCCTTCGACTGACACACCGCTATCGCAGGCAAGCCAGCTCCCACATTGTTTACGTGCTGCGCCAGTTAGACCGGCGCAGGCGCCCGGCGCTTGTCCGGTTGCTGCCAACCGTCCGCCGCCGCTTCTTCGATGGCTTGTTGGATCGCCTTCTTGCGCATTTCTTCGGCCCGACGGCTGAAGAACCACACCAGGAAGGTCACCAGCGACACCGCCAGCAGAATCAAACTGGCCACGGCGTTGATCTCGGGTTTAACCCCCAGACGTACTGCCGAGAACACTTCCATCGGCAACGTAGTCGAGCCCGGCCCCGACACGAAGCTGGCCAGTACCAAGTCGTCCAGCGACAGCGCGAACGACATCATGCCGCCCGCTGCCAGGGACGGCGCGATCATCGGGATGGTGATCAGGAAGAACACCTTCCATGGCCGTGCACCCAAGTCCATCGCCGCTTCTTCGATCGACAGGTCCAGCTCACGCAAGCGCGCCGACACCACGACCGCCACATACGCCGCACAGAACGTGGTGTGGGCGATCCAGATGGTGACGATGCCACGTTCCTGGGGCCAGCCGATCATCTGCGCCATCGCCACGAACAGCAGCAACAGCGACAGACCGGTGATCACTTCGGGCATCACCAATGGCGCAGTCACCAGGCCGCCGAACAGCGTGCGGCCCTTGAAGTGGCTGATACGGGTCAGCACGAACGCCGCCAGCGTACCCAATGCCACCGCCGCAACGGCGGTGTAGCAGGCGATTTCCAGAGAGCGTGCCACCGAGCCCATCAACTGGGTGTTGTCCAGCAAGCCCACGTACCACTTGATCGACCAACCGCCCCACACCGTCACCAGTTTGGATTCGTTGAACGAGTAGATCACCAGGATCAGCATCGGCAGGTAGATAAACAGCAACCCCGCTACCAGCATGAAACTCGAGAAACTGAAGCGCTTCATATCTTGCCCTCCATCTCTTTGGCTTGGCTGCGGTTAAACAGGATGATCGGCACGATCAGGATCGCCAGCATCACCACCGCCAGGGCAGACGCCACCGGCCAGTCACGGTTGTTGAAGAATTCTTGCCACAGCACTTTACCGATCATCAGGGTTTCCGGGCCGCCGAGCAGTTCAGGAATCACGAACTCGCCCACCACCGGGATAAACACCAGCATGCAACCGGCGATGATGCCGTTCTTGGACAGCGGCACGGTGATTTTCCAGAAGCTGTTGAAGGTGCTCGAACCCAGGTCCGATGCGGCTTCCAGCAGGCTCTGGTCGTGTTTAACCAGGTTGGCGTACAGCGGCAGGATCATGAACGGCAGGTACGAATAGACCACGCCGATATACACCGCAATGTTGGTGTTGAGGATCTGCAGCGGCTCGTTGATCAGCCCGATGGACATCAGGAAGCCGTTGAGCAACCCGTTGTTGCTGAGGATGCCCATCCACGCATACACGCGGATCAGGATCGCGGTCCAGGTCGGCATCATGATCAGCAGCACCAGCACGGTCTGCATCTCTTTGCGCGCGCTGGCAATGGCGTAGGCCATCGGGTAGCCGATCAACAGGCACAAGATCGTGCTGAAAAACGCCATCTTCAGCGAGCCGAGGTAGGCGGCGATGTACAGCTCATCGTCGCCGAGCATCGCGTAGTTGCCCAGGTTGAGCACCAATTGCAGCTTTTGCTCAACGAAGGTGTAGATCTCGGTGTAAGGCGGGATCGCCACGTCGGCTTCGGCAAAGCTGATCTTCAGGACGATGAAGAACGGCAGCGCAAAAAACAGGAACAGCCAGAGGAAAGGGATCCCGATGACCACATGCCGGCCACCGGGTGTTATTCGTTGCAGTTGGCGTTTGAACTTCTTCATGTTCATGAGCGAAGTACCACGCCGCTGTCGTCTTCCCACCACACGTACACCTGGTCACCCCAGGTTGGGCGCTGGCCACGGCGTTCGGCGTTGGCCACAAAGGACTGCACCAGCTTGCCGCTTGGCAGTTCCACGTAGAACACCGAATGGCCGCCCAGGTAGGCGATGTCGTGCACCTTGCCGCTGGACCAGTTGTGCTCGCAGGTCGGCATTTCGGTGGTGACCAGCAGCTTTTCCGGGCGGATCGCGTAGGTCACCGACTTGTCTTCCACCGAGGTGGCGATGCCGTAGCCCACGTAGATGTCGCGGTCCAGGTCCGGGCACTTGAGCACCGCGTGGCCTTCGGCGTCGTCCACCACTTGGGTGTCGAAAATGTTCACGTTGCCGATGAACTCGCACACCAGGCGGCTGGTTGGGGTTTCGTAGATGTCGATCGGGCTGCCGATCTGCGCGATCCAACCCAGGTGCATGATCGCGATGCGCTCGGCCATGGTCATGGCCTCTTCCTGGTCGTGGGTCACCATCACGCAAGTCACGCCCACGCGCTCGATGATTTCCACCAGTTCCAGCTGCATCTGCGAACGCAGCTTTTT
The DNA here is from genome assembly GCF_044218855.1 of Pseudomonas sp. B19125. Classification (NCBI taxonomy): domain Bacteria; kingdom Pseudomonadati; phylum Pseudomonadota; class Gammaproteobacteria; order Pseudomonadales; family Pseudomonadaceae; genus Pseudomonas; species Pseudomonas sp. B19125. The sequence continues at coordinate 763,031 of NZ_CP162589.1, read as the reverse complement.
GTCCAATGCGCCCATCGGCTCATCGAGCAGCAGCAGTTTCGGGCGCTTGGCCAGGGAACGTGCCAACGCCACACGCTGGCGCTGGCCACCGGACAGTTGGTGCGGCTTGCGCTTGGCGTACTGGCTCATCTGCACCAGCTTGAGCATCTCGGCCACGCGGGCGTCGACTTCAGCCTTGGGGATCTTGTCCTGTTGCAGGCCGAAGGCGATGTTCTGCGCCACGGTCATGTGTGGGAACAAGGCGTAGGACTGGAACATCATGTTGATCGGCCGCTCGTAGGGCGGCATGTCGGTGATGTCCACACCGTCGAGGTAGATGCGACCTTCCGTTGGGCGCTCGAAGCCTGCGAGCATGCGCAGCAGGGTGGATTTGCCCGAACCCGAGCCGCCGAGCAAGGCGAAGATCTCGCCTTTTTTGATTTCCAGGGACACATCGTCCACGGCAATCGTCTCGTCGAACTTCTTCGTGACCCGGTCGATTTTGACCAACACCTTTTTCGGTGTCTGGTCGCCCTCGAGGGCTTTCTTATAGGCGCCGGAGGCAACTGCCATTTACGAAACTCCCAACAAAATTTGAGGTTCGCCCAAGACGGGCAAAACCTTGGATAGTTTGAGCTTTACTTGCCCGTCTTGACCTTGGTCCAGCTACGGGTCATTAAACGTTGCACTTTCGGGGGTAGCTCGAAGTTGACGAACGTCCGGTCGAGAACCGCCTGCGGTGGGTAAACCGCTGCGTCAGTGCGTATCGATTGCTCCATCAGTTTGTCCGCGCCTGGGTTAGGGTTGGCGTAACCGACTTGATCACTGACCTGAGCGATCACCTCAGGTTGCAGTAAATAGTTGATGAAGGCGTGGGCCTCTTTGACGTTGGTGGCGTCCTTGGGAATCGCCAGCACGTCAAACCACAAATTGCCGCCTTCTTTGGGAATCGTGTAGGCGATGTTCACGCCTTTGCCAGCCTCGGCCGCACGGGCCTTGGCCTGGAACACATCACCGGAGAAACCGGCTGCCACGCAAATGTTGCCGTTGGCCAGGTCCGAGATGTATTTGGAAGAATGGAAATAGGTCACGTAGGGCCGCACTTTGAGCAGCTTCTCTTCGGCCTTCTTGTAGTCTTCAGGGTTGGTGCTGTTGGGGTTCAGGCCCATGTAGTTGAGCACCGCCGGCAGCATTTCATCGGCCGAGTCCATGAACGAAACGCCACAGGTGGCGAGCTTCTTCATGTTCTCCGGCTCGAACAGCACGGCCCAGGAATCGATATGGTCGACGCCCAGCACTTCTTTGACTTTATCGACGTTGTAGCCAATGCCGTTGGTACCCCACAGGTACGGCACGGAATACTGGTTACCTGGATCGTTCTTTTCCAGGCGCTTCAGCAGCGCCGGGTCGAGGTTGGCATAGTTTGTCAGCAATGACTTATCGAGCTTCTGGAACGCGCCAGCCTTGATCTGCTTGCCGAGAAAATGGTTGGACGGCACCACCACGTCGTAACCGGTACGACCGGCGAGCAACTTGCCTTCCAGGGTTTCGTTGGAATCAAACACGTCATACACGGGCTTGATGCCTGTCGCCTTTTCAAAGTTGGCCAGGGTGTCCGGGCCAATGTAGTCCGACCAGTTATAAATATGCACCGTCGGTGCGGCCTGCACGCTCACAGCCAGCGTGATACCTGCACCCACCAGCATGGCTTTGCGAAATAAAGAAATTGGCAAGTGGAGGTCCTCTTAAATAGTTGGGCCTTAAAGTTGTTGCCCGGCAACAAAACCGGCGCGCAACTTACCCTCGATAAACCGATCCGGCAAAACTTTCTGTCATTTAATTTTTGTGAACGGGTTTGTGCAGGAGCGGGCAAGCCCGCTCCCACAGGTTTCAACGTTTATTTACCCGATTTGATCTTGGTCCAGCTGCGTGTCATTTCACGCTGGGTTGCAGCCGGCAAGTCAGCAATGGCGTAGAGCTTGGCCTGCACATCGGCTGGCGGGTAGATGCCCGGGTCGCTGGTGATGTCTTTGTCGACCAGTGCGGTAGCCTTCTCGTTACCGTTCGGGAAACGCACGCTGTTGGTGATCGAGGCCATGACTTCCGGCTTGAGCAGGTAGTTCATGAACTTGTAGGCGGCGTCGACGTTTTCGGCATCTTTAGGGATGGCGACCATGTCGAAGAAGCTGCCGGCACCTTCTTTCGGAATGTCGTAGGCCACTTTGACCTTGCCACCGGCTTCAGCCGCGCGGGACTTGGCCTGCTGGATGTCACCCGAGTAACCCACGGCTACGCAGATGTTGCCGTTGGCCAGGTCCGAGATGTACTTGGACGAGTGGAAGTAGCCGATCGATGGACGCAGCTTGAGGAACAGGTCTTCAGCTTGCTTGAGGTCAGCTTTCTTCTGGGTGTCGGTCGGCAGGCCCAGGTAGTGCAGTGCCACCGGGAGCATTTCGGTTGGCGAATCAAGGAAGCTCACACCACAGCTTTTCAGCTTGGCGATGTTTTCAGGCTTGAGCAGCACATCCCACGAGTCGATCTTGTCGATACCCAGTGCAGCCTTGACCTTCTCCGGGTTGTAGCCGATGCCGATCGAGCCCCACATGTACGGGAAGGCGTGCTTGTTGTCCGGGTCGCTGATCGACACGGCTTTAAGCAGGGATTTGTTCAGGTTGTCGTAGTTAGGCAGCTTGGACTTGTCCAGCTCCTGATAGACACCGGCCTTGATCTGCTTGGCGAGGAAGTTGTTCGACGGCACGACGATGTCGTAACCGGACTTGCCTGCCAGCAACTTGGCTTCGAGGGTCTCGTTGCTGTCAAAAACGTCGTACACCACCTTGATGCCCGACTCTTTTTCAAAGTTGGCGATGGTGTCCGGTGCAATGTAGTCGGACCAGTTGTACACATGCAGGACTTTATCGTCTGCCTGGGCCGCGCCCGCCATTGCGCCCAACAGGGACAAGGCGAGGAGGGTCTTGCCAGCGTTCTTCAAACCTAATGCCTTCATTTGGTGATGCTCCAATTTTTCTTTTTTGGGCCACGTTCTTACAGTGTTAAGCGGCCCGTCTAAAGGGCAACAAAACAGGGCGACAGTCTGGCAAGTTCCGAGGCCGGCTTTCAACCAAAGCCTCATTTATAGCTGCTCAGAATGCAGCGCCCGAAAGCCGCTGCGTTCTGAGCCTAGCACTTAGCCCTGCAATGCCGCCAAAGTCAGGTCCAGGCAGTGGCGAGCCTTGGTCACCAGCTCGTCGATTTCCGCGTTGCTGATTACCAGCGGCGGCGAAATGATCATGGTGTCGCCCACGGCGCGCATGATCAGGCCATTCTCGAAGCAGAACGTGCGGCAGATCATGCCCACACCACGGCCTTCGTAACGTTTGCGCGTGGCCTTGTCCTGCACCAGCTCAATCGCCCCGAGCATGCCCACACCGCGCACTTCACCCACCAGCGGGTGATCAGCCAGTTCCCTCAGACGTTTCTGCAAATACGGTGCCGCTTCTTCGTGCACCCGCTTAATGATTTTTTCATCACGCATGATGCGGATGTTTTCCAGGGCCACGGCGGCGGCCACCGGGTGACCGGAATAGGTGAAGCCGTGGTTGAAATCGCCGCCTTCATTGAGCACGGCAACCACGTCGTCATGCACGATCAAGCCGCCCATGGGGATGTAACCCGAGGTCAGGCCTTTGGCGATGGTCATCATGTGGGGCTTGAGGTCGTAGAAATCACTGCCAAACCACTCACCGGTGCGGCCAAAACCGCAGATCACTTCGTCGGCGACGAACAGGATGTCGTACTTGGCGAGGATTTCCTTGATGCGCGGCCAGTAGGTCTCAGGCGGCACGATCACGCCACCGGCACCCTGGATCGGCTCGGCAATAAAGGCCCCGACGTTGTCCACGCCCAGCTCCAGAATCTTTTCTTCCAACTGGTTGGCAGCCCAGATCCCGAACTCTTCCGGGCTCATGTCGCCGCCTTCGCCATACCAGTACGGCTGGGCGATGTGGGTGATGCCCGGAATCGGCAGGTCGCCCTGTTCATGCATATAGGTCATGCCGCCCAGGCTCGCGCCGGCCACGGTGGAACCGTGGTAGCCATTCTTGCGGCTGATGATGGTTTTCTTGTTCGGCTGGCCCTTGACCGCCCAGTAGTGGCGGACCATGCGCAGCATGGTGTCGTTGCCTTCGGAGCCGGAACCGGTAAAGAACACGTGGTTCATGCCGGCAGGCGCGACATCGGCAATGACTTTGGCCAACTCCAGCACCGGCGGGTGCGCGGTCTGGAAGAACAGGTTGTAGTACGGCAGTTCTTTCATCTGCTTGGCGGCGGCGTCAGCCAGTTCATCGCGACCGTAACCGATCGCCACGCACCACAGGCCGGCCATGCCGTCGAGGATCTTGTTGCCTTCGCTGTCCCACAGGTAAACGCCGTGGGCTTTGGTGATGATCCGTGGGCCTTTCTCTTTCAATTGCTTGAAGTCGCTGAACGGCGCCAGGTGGTGATCATTGCTCAAGGCTTGCCATTCACGGGTTTGCGGGTTGTTGCTGGACATACCGGTCTCCTAGACTTTTTCGGTGAAGGGCGCGCGGGTTGCCCCGCGCGCCCGGCGCATCAGACGGCGAAGAGCAGGAATTCCCGCTCCCACGAACTGATCACGCGCTTGAAGTTTTCATGCTCGGCCCGCTTGACCGCGACGTAGCCTGTGATGAATTTCTGCCCCAGGTACTTCTCGATGGTCTTGTTGTTTTCCATGCGCTCCAGGGCGTCTTCGATGGTCAACGGCAGGCGCAGGTTGCGGCGCTCGTAACCACGACCCACTACAGGTGCGCTGGGGTTATGGCCTTCGACCATGCCGATGTAGCCACACAGCAAGCTGGCGGCAATCGCCAGGTACGGGTTGGCATCGGCGCCTGGCAGGCGGTTTTCGACACGGCGGTTCTGCGGGCCGGCATCCGGTACACGCAGGCCCACAGTGCGGTTCTCTTCACCCCACTCCACGTTAACCGGCGCCGAGGTGTCGGGCAGGAAGCGGCGGAACGAGTTCACGTTGGGGGCAAACAGCGGCAGCAATTCAGGGATGAATTTCTGCAGGCCGCCAATGTGGTTCAGGAACAGCTGGCTCATGGTCCCGTCTTCATTAGAGAAGACGTTTTTGCCGGTAGCGATGTCGATGATGCTCTGGTGCAAGTGCATCGCGCTGCCCGGCTCGCCGGTCATCGGCTTGGCCATAAAGGTGGCGGCCACGTTGTGCTTGAGCGCGGCTTCACGCATGGTGCGCTTGAACACCAGAATCTGGTCGGCCAGGGACAAAGCATCGCCGTGACGGAAGTTGATTTCCATCTGCGCCGTGCCGTCCTCGTGAATCAGCGTGTCGAGGTCCAGCTCCTGCAGTTCGCACCAGTCGTAGACGTCTTCGAACAACGGGTCGAATTCGTTGGCGGCTTCTATAGAGAAGGATTGACGGCCCGTCTCCGGGCGACCGGAACGGCCAATCGGCGGTTGCAACGGGAAGTCCGGGTCTTCGCAGCGCTTGGTCAGGTAGAACTCCATCTCCGGCGCCACGATCGGCTGCCAGCCCCGGTCGGAATAGAGCTTGAGTACCTTCTTGAGCACGTTGCGCGGCGACAGCTCGATGGGGTTGCCTTGTTTGTCGTAGGTGTCGTGGATCACCTGGGCGGTGGGCTCGATGGCCCAAGGCACCAGGAATACCGCGTTCTGGTCGGGGCGGCAGATCATGTCGATGTCGGCCGGGTCGAGCAATTCGTAATAGATGTCGTCTTCGACATAGTCGCCGGTCACGGTCTGCAACAGAACGCTCTCGGGCAGGCGCATGCCTTTTTCGGCGATGAACTTGTTGGTCGGCGAGATCTTGCCCCGGGTGATGCCCGTGAGGTCGCCAATCATGCATTCGACTTCTGTGATCTTGTGGTCTTTCAACCAATCGGTGAGCTGGTCGAGGTTGTTACTCATAAATGCCTCTGGGCTGTGTTTCCTGACATCCATTAAAGGTCAGGCGTTGGTTGACGCAGCATCCGCGTCGCGTTGCATCGCCCGCTTTCGACAAGCCGAGCCAAAGGCCTGGAAGATCGCGAGGTAGTGCGGGTTAGAGCTTACCTGCCATTCGGGGTGCCATTGCACTCCTAAAGCAAAAGCCTTGCCCGACGTGTAAGAAAAAGCTTCGATCAACCCATCGGGTGCGGTCGCTTCGACCTGCATACCCGGCGCCAGGCGATCAACGCCCTGGCTATGAATCGAGTTGACCTGGATCGTCGGCGGCAAACCCAGGCCTGCCAATACCCCATTGGGGGTAATCGCCACGGCGTGCGCCGGGCCGTACTGGACTTCCAGCGGCTGGGTCTCATCTTCGCGGTGATCCATCATGCCCGGTACTTCATGAACCTTCTGGTGCAGGCTGCCGCCGAACGCCACGTTCATTTCCTGAAAGCCACGGCAGATGCCCAGCACCGGCACGCCGGCCGCAATCGCGGCGCGCAGCAACGGCAGGGTGGTCTGGTCGCGTGCAGAATCATGAGCAGTCCCGGGCGCGCTGGCCGGACCATCGTAGTAAAAGGGTTCGATATTGGACGGGGAGCCGGTAAAGAGAATGCCATCCAGGCCGTCAAGAATATTGGCCGGGTCGAGCAGATCACCCAAGGATGGAATGATCAATGGCAAGCCCTTGGCAGCGACTGCGACTGCACGGACGTATTTGTCGCCACTGATGTGATAAGCATGCAAACCGACCTGTTTGGAGCAGGCGGTGACGCCGATTAACGGCAGGCGAGACATGAAGCACCCCGGTATTATTGCTGTTATGGGTTTGAATCGAGCTTAGCCTTGTTCATTTTTTTACACAACACCCCCGTAAAAAATACAACACGGCCCGCTTTAGCCTGCTAGTCCCAAGCCCTTCAAACCCAAAAAACCGCCCCAAAAAGCCCCAAAAAAGGCCTCAAGGCGCTTTTTTAGGGCAAAAAAGGCCTCGCTTGACTTCGGCATGCCGTTCGGGTTGACTGAAACCAGAAAAGATCAATGATTGATATTTTTAACAACAAAGGTGTTGCATCATGTCGGTACCCCCGCGTGCCGTTCAGCTTAACGAAGCGAACGCGTTCCTTAAGGATCATCCTGAGGTTCTGTACGTAGACCTTCTAATTGCGGATATGAATGGTGTGGTGCGCGGTAAGCGCATCGAACGCACCAGCCTCCACAAGGTTTACGAGAAGGGCATTAACCTGCCTGCCTCTTTATTTGCCCTGGATATCAACGGCTCGACGGTGGAAAGCACCGGCCTGGGTCTGGACATCGGTGATGCTGACCGAATCTGTTATCCAATCCCCGACACCCTGTGCAATGAACCCTGGCAAAAGCGCCCAACCGCGCAACTGCTGATGACCATGCACGAACTTGAAGGTGAACCTTTCTTCGCCGATCCTCGCGAAGTGCTCCGCCAAGTTGTAAGCAAATTTGACGACCTCGGTCTGACCATCTGCGCCGCCTTCGAGCTTGAGTTCTACCTGATCGACCAGGAGAACGTGAACGGCCGCCCACAACCGCCCCGCTCGCCGATCTCCGGCAAACGCCCGCACTCGACACAGGTGTACCTGATCGACGACCTCGACGAATACGTCGACTGCCTCCAGGACATTCTGGAAGGTGCCAAAGAGCAAGGCATCCCGGCTGACGCCATCGTCAAGGAAAGTGCCCCGGCGCAGTTCGAAGTGAACCTGCACCACGTCGCCGACCCGATCAAGGCCTGCGACTACGCGGTACTGCTCAAGCGCCTGATCAAGAACATCGCCTACGACCATGAGATGGACACCACCTTCATGGCCAAGCCTTACCCAGGCCAGGCAGGCAACGGTTTGCACGTACACATCTCCATTTTGGACAAGGACGGCAAGAATATTTTTGCCAGCGAGGATCCCGAGCAGAACGCCGCATTGCGTCACGCGATCGGCGGTGTGCTCGAGACCCTGCCCGCCCAAATGGCGTTCCTGTGCCCCAACGTCAACTCCTACCGTCGTTTCGGCGCACAGTTCTACGTGCCGAACTCGCCGTGCTGGGGCCTGGATAACCGCACTGTGGCCATTCGCGTACCCACCGGCTCGTCCGATGCCGTGCGTATCGAACACCGCGTGGCCGGTGCCGACGCCAACCCGTACCTGCTGATGGCTTCGGTCCTGGCGGGCGTGCACCACGGTCTTACCAACAAGATCGAGCCTGGCGCTCCAGTGGAAGGCAACAGCTACGAGCAGAACGAACAGAGCCTGCCGAACAACCTGCGCGATGCATTGCGTGAGTTGGACGACAGCGAGGTGATGGCCAAGTACATCGATCCTAAATACATCGATATCTTCGTCGCCTGTAAGGAAAGTGAGCTGGAAGAGTTTGAACACTCCATCTCCGACCTTGAGTACAACTGGTATCTGCATACGGTGTAAGCCGTTGCTGCTTTAAAAAATGCCGCAGGCTTTATGGCCTGCGGCATTTTTTTGAGTTTATTCCGGTAGACCGCGTTGTATTCATCGCAGGCAAGCCAGCTCCCACACTTGAATGCGTTCACAGATCAAAGTGTGGGAGCTGGCTTGCCTGCGATGAGGCCCTGGCAGACAACACACCCTCCTGCTCATACAATGCGCTCTGCCTTGTAGGAGACTTCCATGCCCACCCGCCCCGCCGCCACTCGCAAACCCCGCGCCCGCAGCCAGGCCCGGATCGATGCGATCCTCGACGCCGCCCGCACCTTGCTGGCGAGCGAAGGCGTGGCGAGCTTGTCGATCTACAGCGTGGCCGAACGGGCGCAGATCCCACCGTCGTCGGTGTATCACTTTTTCGCCAGCGTGCCGGCGCTGCTGGAGGCATTGACCGCCGATGTCCATGCCGCTTTCCGCGCGGCGATCCAGGCCCCCATCGAGCATGATTCACTCAAGGTGTGGCGCGACCTGTCCTCTATCGTCGAGCAACGCATGCTCAGCATCTACAGCAACGACGCGGCTGCACGCCAGTTGATCCTGGCGCAACACGGGCTTGCCGAAGTGACCCAGGCGGACCGTCAGCATGATTTGGAGCTGGGGGATTTAATGCTTGAGGTATTCAACCGCCACTTCGAAGTGCCGACCTTGCCCACCGACGTGGACGTGTTCGCGTTGGCGCTGGAGTTGAGCGACCGCGTGTACGCGCGCTCGGTGCATCAGCATGGGCAGATTACGCCGCGCATGGCCGAAGAAGGGATGCGGGTGTTTGATGCGTATGTGGGGCTTTATTTGCCGGCGTATTTGCCCAAGCGCTGATCGTTCCCACGCTCTGCGTGGGAATGCCGCCTGGGACGCTCCGCGTCCCGCCTGCATTGCGGTGACGCAGAGCGTCACGGGATGCATTACCACGCGGAGCGTGGGAACGATCAGTGGAGTGATCACAACTTGGCGATCGACACCTCGGTGGACTTCACAAAGGCAATCACTTCGCTGCCAATCACCAGTTCCAGCTCTTTGACCGAGCGAGTCGTGATCACCGAAGTCACGATGCCGGACGCGGTCTGCACGTCGATTTCCGACAGCACGTCGCCTTCGACGATTTCCTTGATGGTGCCTTTGAACTGGTTACGTACGTTGATGGCTTTGATAGTCATGATGGTTTTCCTCTATGAGTTATTGAGCCCAACGCAATTGCGTAGGCAGCGGTGAAACAGGTTCAGGTTCCGGCGGTGAGCCTGGCAGCGACAGCACCCGGTTAAGCACTTCAGCTTCCAGCGCGGCCAGGCGATGTGAGCCACGGGCACGCGGGCGTGGCAGGTCGACGATCAGGTCGAGGCCGATTTCGCCGTCTTCAATCAGAATCACGCGGTCAGCAATCGCCACGGCTTCGCTGACATCATGGGTGACCAGCAACACGGTGAAGCCGTGCTTCTGCCAAAGATTTTCGATCAGTTGCTGCATCTCGATGCGGGTCAGGGCGTCCAGCGCCCCCAACGGCTCATCGAGCAGCAACAGGCGCGGCTGGTGAATCAACGCGCGAGCCAAAGCCACGCGTTGCTTCTGGCCACCGGACAAGGCCGCCGGCCACTCATTGGCGCGCTCGGCCAAACCCACTGCCTCCAACGCTTCCAATGCCTTGGGACGCCAGTTGCCTTTAAGGCCCAGGCCCACGTTGTCGATGATTTTTTTCCACGGCAGCAAACGCGCTTCCTGGAACATCAACCGCGTGTCTTCAATCGCCTCGCTCAACGGCGCGGAGCCGGCCAGCAGCTCGCCGCCACTGGCTTTATCCAGGCCTGCGAGCAGACGCAGCAAGGTACTTTTGCCGCAGCCGCTGCGGCCGACCACGGCCACGAACTGACCGGCCGGAATGTGCAGATCAATCTCTTTGAGTACTTCCCGCGCACCAAAGGCCTTGCGCAATTTGCGCACCGCCAGCGGGATGCCCTTGAGCAGGCGCGGAGGTTGTTGAGCGGTCATGCCGCACCTCCTTTATTCACTTGGTAAGCCGGATGCCAGCGCAGCCACACACGTTCCAGGCCACGCGCCGCGAGGTCGGCGAGCTTGCCGAGGATGGCGTAGAGCACAATCGCCAGTACCACCACGTCGGTTTGCAGGAATTCGCGGGCGTTCATCGCCAGGTAACCGATGCCGGAACTGGCCGAGATGGTTTCCGCCACGATCAGCGTCAGCCACATAAAGCCCAGGGCGAAGCGCACGCCCACCAGAATCGAAGGCAACGCGCCCGGCAGGATCACTTGCCAGAACAGGCTGAAACCGGACAAACCGTAGCTGCGCGACATCTCCACCAGCGCCGGGTCGACGTTGCGGATGCCGTGGTAGGTATTCAGGTAAATCGGGAACAGCGTGCCGAGGGCGACCAGGAAAATCTTCGCGGTCTCGTCAATGCCGAACCACAAAATCACCAGCGGAATCAGCGCCAGGTGCGGCACGTTGCGGATCATCTGCACCGAGCTGTCCAGCAGGCGCTCGCCCCACTTCGACAGGCCAGTGATAAAGCCCAGGGCCAAACCGATGCTGCCACCGATCACGAAGCCCAGGCCCGCACGCCAGCCGCTGATGGCCAGGTGCGTCCAGATTTCGCCGCTGCGTACCAGGTTGACCCCAGCTTCAATCACCGCACTGGGCGCCGGCAAAATGCGCGTCGACAACCAGCCCGCCGACACCGACAGCTGCCACACCGCCAGCAGTAAAATTGGCAGCACCCAGGGCGCAACACGATGACTTAATTTTTCAAAATCCATAATGGCGCCTCAGCTCTGCGACGCAGCTTTGGGAAGGATGTCGTTGGCGACCATTTCGCCGAACGGGCTGACGTAACCGGCGCTTTTTGGCAGCTCGGGACGCTCGATATCCAGGTGCGGGAACAACAGCTCGGCAACCCGATACGACTCTTCCAGGTGTGGGTAACCGGAGAAGATAAAAGTGTCGATGCCCAGCGCCGCGTATTCCTTGACCCGCGCCGCAACGGTTGGGCCATCACCCACCAGTGCAGTGCCCGCACCGCCACGCACCAGGCCGACACCGGCCCACAGGTTGGGGCTGACTTCGAGGTTGTCGCGGTTACCGCCGTGCAAGGCGGCCATGCGCTGCTGACCAACGGAATCGAAACGCGCCAGGGACGCCTGGGCGCGGGCGATGGTTTCGTCATCCAGATGGGAAATCAGTTTGTCGGCGGCTTTCCACGCTTCATCGTTGGTTTCGCGCACGATGACATGCAGGCGAATACCGAAGCGCACGGTGCGTCCAAGTTTTGCTGCCTTGGCCCGCACCTGCTCGATCTTTTCCGCGACGGCGGCCGGTGGTTCGCCCCAGGTCAACACCATTTCCACCTGTTCGGCTGCCAGGTCCTGGGCGGCTTCAGACGAGCCACCGAAGTACAGCGGCGGACGTGGCTGCTGGATCGGCGGGTAAAGCAATTTGGCGCCTTTGACACTGATGTGTTCGCCGTCGTAATCCACGGTTTCGCCTTCCAGCACACGGCGCCAGATGCGGGTGAATTCCACCGAGGCCTGGTAGCGCTCTTCGTGGCTGAGGAACAAGCCATCGCCAGCCAGCTCTTCCGGATCACCGCCGGTGACCAGGTTGAACAAAGCCCGCCCGCCGGACAAACGGTCCAGGGTCGCGGCCTGACGCGCCGCCACCGTCGGGGAGATGATGCCGGGGCGCAGCGCGACAAGGAATTTCAGTCGCTGGGTTACCGGGATCAGCGAGGCGGCGACCAGCCACGAGTCTTCACAGGAGCGGCCGGTAGGAATCAGCACCCCGCCGAACCCCAGGCGGTCAGCCGCCTGGGCCACTTGCTGCAGATAACCGTGATCGACGGCGCGGGCGCCTTCGGCGGTGCCAAGGTAATGGCCGTCGCCGTGGGTAGGCAGGAACCAGAAAATATTGAGGCTCATGGAGTTGTCTCCTGAAGAAGTCGGATTACGGCGCTGTGGCGACGGCGGCGGATGGAGTCCAGATCACGTCCTTGATGCTCAAGGGTTTGGGGATCAATTTGAGCTGGTAGAAGGTGTCGGCGATTTTCTGCTGGGCGGCGACCACTTCCGGGGTCAGGAACAGCGCGCCGTAGCCTTGGCGCTTGACCGAGGTCAGGGTGATGTCCGCCGGCAAGCCGAGCAGTGGCGCGACTTGTTCGGTTACTTCCTGAGGGTTGGCCTTGGACCATTCGCCCACTGCGCGCACTTCTTCCACCAGCGCCTTGATCACGTCCGGGTGCTGCGTGGCGTAGGGCTTGGTGGCCAGGTAGAACTGGTGGTTGTCGGCAATGCCGGTGCCGTCACGCAGGGTGCGCGCTTGCAGTTGTTTCTCGGCGGCTGCCTGGTACGGGTCCCAGATCACCCAGGCATCGACGCTGCCACGCTCGAACGCGGCGCGGGCATCGGCGGGTGGCAGGAAGATGGTGTGCACGTCGGTGTATTTGAGGCCGGCATCTTCCAGGGCACGTACCAACAGGTAATGCACGTTGGAGCCTTTGTTGAGCACGATTTTCTTGCCTTTGAGCTCGGCCACCGATTTGATCGTCGAATCCTTGGGCACCAGGATCGCTTCACTGGTCGGCGCGGGTGGCTCATAGGCGACGTAGAGCAAATCTGCACCCGCCGCCTGGGCGAACACGGGCGGCGTTTCGCCGGTGACACCAAAGTCGATCGCACCGACGTTCAGGCCTTCGAGCAACTGCGGGCCACCGGGGAATTCGGTCCATTGCACTTGCACGCCCTGGGCGGCCAGGCGTTTTTCCAGCGAGCCCTTGGCTTTGAGCAGCACCAGCGTGCCGTACTTCTGATAACCGATCCGCAACGTCTCGGCGGCCTGGGCTTGAACAATGGCGCCGAAGGACACAGCCGCAGCAAACAGTGCGACCAGACCACGACGCAAGATGACAGTGCGCATGGCGCTCTCTCCAAATAATGCGATGAGGGGGTTGGCTGCACCTGCTTGGCCGTTGGCGGCTGAGTAAGGTGAGTACTACAAAATCCGGTACGGCTTAAATGCTCCAGCGAGCACTCAACAAACGTTCATTCAACACATTGGGGTCCAGCGGTTTGGGGCGACGGGCCATGGCGCCATACAGCGTCTCGAGGGCCTCGTGCAGTCGCTGCTCAAGCACCGGCACCAGTTGCGCCTGGGCACTGCCTTCGGCGTAAGCGATCTGGCTGTCTTCGGCAAAGATGCCGTGGAGCAGTTCCTGGGCCTTGAGGGCCGAGAGCACCGGCTTCAAGGCGTAGTCCACCGCCAGCATGTGGGCGATGCTGCCGCCGGTGGCCATTGGCAACACGATCTTGTGGGCCAGGGCGCGCTCGGGCAGCAGGTCGAGTACGGTTTTCAGCGCGCCGGAAAACGAGGCCTTGTACACCGGCGTGGCGATGACCAGGCCGTCGGCATTGGCGATTTGCTGCAACAGATCGATGACTTTGGGGCTGTCGAAGCGGGCGTGCAGCAAGTCTTCGGCGGGGAAGTCCCGTATCTGATAACTCACCACTTCCACGCCTTTGTCTTGCAGCCACTGACGGGTTTTTTCCAGCAAGACCCCGGAGCGCGAACGCTGGCTGGGGCTGCCTCCAAGTGTTACGACCAGCATGCAGGTATTCCTTGGGCAAGTGTCGGCGGTTCGCTGGGTGGCGATGTCGCCAAGATGGAACAGACCCTATCAGCATATTTATATATCTTTAAATCTTATTTTTTCATTTGTTTATTCTATAAATGCATATGCCGTCGATTAATCTCAAGGCGAAAAAAAAGGCCGTCGAAACGGCCTGAAAACCCCTGCTATGTGAGACTGGAAATACCGACAAATGTGGGAGCGGGCTTGCTCGCGAATGCTGACTTTCAGTTGATGCATCTTTGAATGACACACCGCTTTCGCGAGCAAGCCCGCTCCCACATTTAGTTCTGCGTTAACGGTTAGGCTGTGGGGTTAGCCGCAAGTACGGCTTCACCGCACGGTAGCCCTTCGGAAAGCGCTGCTTGATCTCTTCCTCGTCCTTGAGCGACGGCACAATCACCACTTCATCGCCGTCCTGCCAGTTGGCGGGCGTGGCGACCTTGTGGTTGTCGGTCAGCTGCAACGAGTCGATGACCCGCAGGATTTCGTGGAAGTTACGACCGGTGCTGGCCGGGTAAGTGATGGTCAGGCGGATCTTCTTGTTCGGGTCGATCACGAACAAGGAACGCACGGTGAGCGTGTCACTGGCATTCGGGTGGATCAGGTCGTAGAGGTCCGACACCTTGCGATCGGCATCGGCCAGGATCGGGAAGTTGACGACGGTGTTCTGGGTTTCGTTGATGTCTTCGATCCACTTGTGGTGCGAGTCCACCGGGTCGACCGACAGGGCAATGGCCTTGACGCCACGCTGCGCGAATTCGTCCTTGAGCTTGGCGGTAAAGCCCAGCTCCGTGGTGCACACCGGAGTGAAGTCCGCGGGATGGGAAAACAACACGCCCCAGCTATCGCCCAGCCATTCGTGGAAACGAATCTTGCCGGCGCTGGAATCCTGTTCAAAGTCGGGGGCGATGTCGCCCAGTCTTAGGCTCATGGTGTGGCTCCTGGTGAGTGCTTATGGAGCCCACTGTGCATGGGTTAGGAATTATTTAAAAAGAATAAATATCGATTTATCTAGACGATAAAGGAATATTAAAAATCTGTTCATTGGACTTGGGAACGGGCGAGGATCAACATCCATCACAAGGTTCGAGAAGGCCTTGAGACGCTGTACAAAGAGGGGTTTCAGGAAGGGCTTGCGGGGGTTGAGCCCGACTTGAAAAGCAAGACACCTTGCCCGGCGTTGCGCCGGGCAAGGTTTACAGTCTTACAACAGCTTCACACTACTAGAACAGTGGCAGCGAGTAGCTGACGATCAGACGGTTTTCGTCCTGGGAACGGGTGTTCGCCAGGTCGGTACGCCACATCGCGTTTTTCCAGGCCACGCCGAGGTTTTTCAGCGGGCCTTCTGGAATCACGTAGGCAACGGTGATGTCGCGTTCCCACTCGGACTGGCCAGTGGTTTCAGTACGTGCGTTAGTGTTCGCGATGGTGTCGATGTTGCTACCTTTGAGGTACACAACGCCAGCCGTCAGGCCAGGTACGCCAACCTTGGCGAAGTCATAAGCGTAACGAGCTTGCCAGGTACGCTCGCCAGCACGGGCGAACTTCTGGATCTGCATGTCGGTAGTGATGTAAGCCGACGAGCCGTCACCTTGGTTCAGCCAAGGGAAGTCGCTGCTGCCATTGCTGACTTGGTAACCGCCACCAAAGGTGTGGCCGGCCACGGAGTACAGGAAAAGTCCGCTGTACAGGTTGTTGTCGACTTTACCCTTACCGGCACGGAAACCGTTGTAGTTACCGCTGGTGTAGTAGGCAGCCGTATTACCGTTCAGGCCGTCGTCAGAACTGTTGAAATAACGCAGGTCAGACTTCAATACGCCCGGGCCGATCGACCAGTTATGGGTCAGACCCAGGAAGTGCTGCTTGTAGAAGTCTTCCAGGTTGCCGTAGTAGTACTGTGCGGTCAGATCTTTGGTGAGCTTGTAGTCACCACCGGCATAGTAGAACTTGTTGACGAACTTGCCTGCGGTGTAGTTCGAGCCACCGTTGGCACCACCCAGCGACAAACCTTCGTTGTTGCTGGAGTTACGGCCTTTGGCATGCTCAATCTGACCGGCAACCAGGGTCAAATCCTTGATGTCGTTGGTAGTGATCTGGCCACCCTGGAAGGTCTGCGGCAGCATACGACCATCGTTGGTCACGATAACTGGCAGCTTAGGCTGCAACGTACCCAGTTTCAGTTCGGTTTGGGAGATCTTCACCTTACCGGTCACACCGAGGCTGGCGAAATCGTTGACCGCGCGATTGCCGTCGCTTGGGAACACAGTACCGCCGGACGAAGTACCGGTGATGTTACCGCTGGTGCCGCGGCCAGAATCGAGGCGCACGCCGTACAGGCCGATTGCGTCAACGCCGAACTGAACCGTGCCTTGGGTATAGCCCGAAATGAACCGCAGATCGAAGCCTTGGCCCCACTCTTCGTTCCTGGACGGGTCTGCAGCACCATCACGGTTATCCGTGTTGATGTAGAAGTTACGCAGGCCCAGTGTGGCCTTACTGTCTTCGATGAAACCGGCAGCGCCTGCTTGCTGAGCGATTGCGCCCAGGGTCACAGCCAACGCCAAGGTGGACTTCTTCATGTACCGCTCCTCTCATTTCTAATTTTTGTATTTCTTTGGTCTCGGGTCTGACGCCCTCGATCCACAGATGCGCGATTAGCGCCAGATAGTGACTACCAAGTCAATCGTAACCTTGTGTGTCTACTACCTTCGTCTAACCGCAGTTGATTTGGTCCCTGCAGGGTAATGAGTTTTTCATACACCCAAAAAGAATTGTTTCATTCTTTTTCATACGATTCAGGAATAAGCCTCAGCAGGCAGTGAGTCGATCAGCATAGATCAACCGCTCCATAAGCTAATTCCTAAAGGGTATTTACCAGCCTTTTTTTAGATCGATTAGTGTGATCGTACTGTTGCATACGTCACCCACGATCAAAAAGGCGACGCCATCATGGCCAAACGCACATCCTCCCGTCAATTTGTTACAGTTTTTGTGTCACTAATACTTTCTTTTGGTGTCAAAGCCGCCGATTTGACCATCGGCTATCAAACCGGCATCGACCCCAGCAAAGTCCCCCAGGCTGACGGCCTCTATGAAAAGGCCATCGGCGAGAACATCGCCTGGCGCCGTTTCAACAGCGGCCCTGAAGTGGTCACCGCGATTGCCTCCGGCGATGTGCAAATCGGCAATCTTGGTTCCAGCCCCCTTGCAGCAGCGGCGTCACGTAATCTACCGATCGTGGCGTTTATCGTATCGGCGCAGATCAACACTTCTGAAGCCCTGGTGGTACGCAACGGCAGTGGCATCGACAAACCCGCAGACCTGGTGGGTAAAACCATCGCCACCCCGTTCGTCTCGACCTCCCATTACAGCCTGCTCGGTGCGCTGAAGCACTGGGGCCTGGACACTCAAAAAGTCAAAGTGGTGAACCTGCAACCGGCAGAAATCGCCGCCGCGTGGAAACGTGGCGATATTGATGGCGCGTTCGTGTGGTCACCGGCGCTGGGGGAGATCCGCAAGACCGGAAAAACCCTGACCGACGCGGCCCAGGTAGGTCAGTGGGGCGCGCCGACGTTCGAGGTTTGGGTGGCACGAAAGGATTTCGCGCAAAAACATCCTGACGTAGTGGCCAAGTTTGCCAAGGTCACGCTGGATTCGTTTGCTGACTATGCGGCCCATAAAGACCGCTGGACCGTCGATTCCGAACCTGTGCAAAAAATCGCCAAATTGACAGGTGCGAATGCCGCCGATATTCCTGAACTGTTGGCCGGCACCACCTTCCCGGATGCCCAGGCACAGCAGACCGAGGCACTGCTTAAAGGCGGCACCGCGAAGGCGATTGGGGAGACGGCGAAGTTTTTGAAGGAACAGGGGAAGGTCGAAACGGTGCTGCCGGATTACTCGGCCTTTGTGACCGATAAATTCATCAAAGAATAAATGCAGTCCCCTGTGGGAGCTGGCTTGCCTGCGATGGCATCACCTCGGTTTACCTGACAGACCGAGGTGCCCGCATCGCAGGCAAGCCAGCTCCCACATAAGCCAGCCCTTGCTCTTAGCTAGAGGGCCTTTTCGAAAATCTTCGAGTTACGCTGGTAGTTGTAAAGCGACGCCCGTGCCGACGGCAGGCGGTCCACGCTGCTCGGCACAAACCCGCGCTCGCGGAACCAGTGGGCGGTGCGCGTGGTGAGGACAAACAAAGTCTTCAAACCCTGCGCCCGCGCGCGGGTCTCGATGCGCTCCAGCAATACATCACCGCGTGCGCCGTGACGGTACTCCGGGTTCACTGCCAGGCACGCCAGCTCACCGGCATCCGAATCGGCGATCTGATACAACGCCGCACAAGCGATGATCATGCCTTCGCGCTCGACCACGCTGAACTGCTCGATCTCACGCTCCAACACCTCACGCGAACGCCGCACCAGAATGCCCTGCTCTTCCAGCGGGCTGATCAGGTCGAGCAAGCCACCGACGTCTTCAATCGCCGCTTCACGCACCAGTTCGAATTGCTCCTGGGCCACCAACGTGCCGCCACCGTCGCGGGTGAACAGCTCGGTGAGCAACGCGCCGTCTTCGGCATAACTGACGATATGGCTGCGCCCTACTCCGCCACGGCAAGCCTCGGCGGCGGCATCCAGCAACTCAGCCTGATAGTTGTTACCCAGCCGCTGCAGGTGCGCCGGCACTTGTTGCGGGCGCAACTCACGCACCAGGCGACCATGCTCATCGAGCAAACCGAGGTCGGCACCAAACAGCAGCAGCTTGTCGGCGCCCAGGTCGATGGCGGCGCGGGTGGCGACGTCTTCGCAGGCCAGGTTGAAGATCTCGCCGGTGGGCGAATAACCCAATGGCGACAGCAGCACGATGGACCGCTCGTCCAGCAGGCGATTGATGCCTTTGCGGTCGACCCGGCGCACTTCGCCGGTGTGGTGGTAGTCCACGCCTTCGAGTACACCGATCGGGCGTGCTGTTACCAGATTGCCGCTGGCCACGCGCAAGCGCGAGCCCTGCATCGGCGACGAGGCCATGTCCATGGACAGCCGCGCCTCGATAGCAATGCGCAGATGCCCGACCGCGTCGATCACACATTCCAGGGTCGCCGCATCAGTGATGCGCAAACCTTCGTGGTAAGCCGGGTTGAGGCCGCGTGCTTCAAGGCGGGTTTCAATCTGCGGGCGCGAACCGTGCACCAGCACCAGCCGCACACCCAGGCTGTGGAGCAGCACCAGGTCGTGGACGATATTGCCGAAGTTAGGGTGATCCACGCCATCGCCGGGCAGCATGACCACAAAGGTGCAGTCGCGGTGGGCGTTGATGTAAGGCGAAGCGTGACGAAGCCAATTGACGTATTCGGGCATAAAACCTGGGCCTGTAATAAAAAGCAGCCAAAAAAGGATGAATCGTGAAAGCGCACAGCGGGCTGATGGTTATCGTCGGAACAGGCTTGGCGACACGCTCGCTCTCCTTCTATGTACGAATAGGCAGGGGTTAATTTATGCAGGTTTCAGGCAGTAATGCTCGATCAGTTCCCGCAATAGACGCACTGTAGGCGTCAAGCGTGACATTTCGAGGTACTCGCCCGGTTGGTGAGCACAGGCGATATCGCCAGGGCCGAGCACCAGGGTTTCACAACCAAGGCGCTGAAGATAAGGCGCTTCGGTGCCGAACGCTACTGCTTGCGCACGATGACCGGTCAATCGTTCCGCCACCCGCACCAGCTCGGCATCTTCGGCCTGCTCGAACGGCGGCACTTCGGGGAACAACGGTGCGTAGTCGATCTTGACTTTATGACGCTCCGCCAAGGGTTCGAGCTTCTGACGAATGGCGGCGCGCAGTACCTGCGGGTCCATGCCCGGCAACGGCCGCAGGTCGAATTCCAGCGAGCATTGGCCGCAGATGCGGTTGGGGTTGTCGCCACCGTGAATACAACCAAAGTTCATGGTCGGTTGCGGCACGCTGAATTGCGGGTTGCGGTACTCACGCTGCCAGGCCAGGCGCAGGCCACGCAGTTCGCCAATAGCGTCGTGCATGGCTTCAAGGGCGCTATGACCCAGGCTTGGGTCCGACGAATGGCCGCTTTGGCCCAGAATATCGATGCGCTCCATCATCACGCCTTTGTGCAGGCGGATCGGCTTGAGCCCCGTCGGCTCACCAATCACCGCCGCACGGCCCAACGGGCGCCCGGCCTCGGCCAGTGCACGAGCACCGGACATCGAGCTTTCTTCATCGCAGGTGGCGAGGATCAGCAAAGGTTGCTTGAACGGCTGATCCAGCAAGGGCAGCACGGCTTCGATGGCCAGGGCAAAAAAACCCTTCATGTCGCAGCTGCCCAAGCCTACCCAGCGGCCGTCGACTTCCGTCAGTTTAAGCGGATCGGTCTTCCACAGCGCGGCGTCATACGGCACGGTATCGCTATGCCCGGCCAGCACCAGCCCGCCGGGGCCACTGCCGAAACTGGCGAGCAAGTTGAACTTGCCGGGGCTGACTTGCTGGATATCGATGGCAAAACCCAGGTCGCCCAGCCAACTGGCGAGCAGGTCGATGACCGGGCGGTTGGTCTGGTCGAGAGACGCTTGGGTGCAACTGACCGACGGCGCGGCAATCAGCGCGGCGAATTGCTCTTTCATGGACGGTAACGGCATGCGCGGCCTCTCAACTTCCCGGATGAGCCCCACTATAGAACCATCTGCACGACACAATAAACCGTTGCGGCACGTTGCCGGGCTCAGTCCTGTACACTGCACGACCTTGGCAGCCACACATTTCCCCGGCTGCGCTCCCGATCCTGGATTTTCCGGCCATGCAGAAAGAAACCGAAATCAAGCTCCGCGTCAGCCGCGAAACCCTCGCCGCGCTACGTGAGCACCCGCTACTGAAAAAACGCAACAAAAGTGGCTGGGAACGCCGTGAGTTGATGAACCAGTACTTCGACACCCCTGAACGCGACCTGGCCCAGGCCAAAGTCGCCCTGCGCCTGCGCAAGGACGGTGACGACATCATCCAGACCCTCAAGACCCGCGGCCAAAGCGTCGCCGGCTTGTCGGAACGCAATGAATACAACTGGGACCTGCCCAAAGCCAAGCTCGATGTGAAGAAACTCGACGGCGAGTGCTGGCCCGAGCAATTGGCCGAGCTGGACAAAAAGACCCTCAAGCCAATCTTCACCACCGATTTCGTGCGTGAGCGCGCCGAAATCGCTTGGGGCCGTGGCAAGGCCAAGGTGGTGATCGAAGCCGCCCTGGACCTGGGCCATGTGGTGGTCGGCAAGCAGAAAGAAGAAATCTGCGAGCTGGAACTGGAACTGCGCGAAGGCGAACCGGCTGCCCTGCTGGAACTGGCCGCCGAACTGGCCGCGACCCTGGCGCTGATGCCGTGCGATATCAGCAAGGCCGAGCGCGGCTACCGCCTGTACGACGCCAGCAGCTACTCGCTGAGCCTGCCAGCCCCGCAGATCCACGCCGAAATGCCGTTGGACGACGCCTTCGCCGCAATCATGTGGCACCTGTTGGGCAGCAGCCAGCGTCTGGCTGAGCAATACCGTTTCAACGGTCATTGGCGTCTGCTGCAGGACTGGGTCGAAAACCTCGGTGAGCTGCGCGCCCTGATCGGCAGCCTCGGCCAGGCCGCGCCGCGTCAATCCACCAGCGAACTGCGCAGTGCGCTGGACGCGTTGCTGGAAGACTGGCGCCCACTGGTGCAGGCCGGTGACGACGATGAAGACATCCGCAAGGCCGCGCCGGAACAGTTTGCCGAAGAACTTGAAGACGTGCGTTGGGGCCTGTTCTCGCTGAACACCTCGCGCTGGCTGCTGGCCCGCGCCTGGACCACCGACCGCAATGTGCGTGGCAACCGCCAGGGCGCCGCGCAAATCACCAACTGGCTGCCACGCCTGCTGGCTGACGACGCCGTCGCCCTGCAACTGCCGCGCTACCAGCAGCAACCGGAAGACCTGGCCGAGCAACTGCCGCGCATCGAGCGCATCCAGGCCTGGCTGCACCACGCACGTAACGTGGTGGACATCCCGGAACTGGACCGTTTGTACGGCGAACTGAACAAGTTGGCGCTGCTGGCCAACCAGCCGATCACCGATGAATCGCTGGATGCGCGCATGCATCAGGCGATTGCGGTGTATCAGAACCGGGCCTGGAAGACCCTGCTGCGCCTGTAAGATCGCTATCGCGGGCAAGCCCGCTCCCACAGGGGAATGCATTCCAATGTGGGAGCCGGGCTTGCCCGCGATGAGCATAGGTATCTACACAACTTCTGAAGGCAGCCGATTTCTCCTGTGGCGAGCAGGCTTGTCCTGCGTTGGGCCGCGAAGCGGCCCCAGTAAAGGCACTGCAATTTTCCTGAAAGAATTCAGTGTCTGGGTTTGGGGCTGTTTCGCGGCCCAACGCAGGACAAGCCTGCTCGCCACAACAGCCCACTGGCCACTAACCGGTTGTGTAGATACCTATGCCGCGATGAGGCAGGCCTTATCAACGCAAGACTGGCAGGCTGGTGGTGGACTTGATCTCCGATAAAGCCACGATCGAGTTCACCTCCTGAATCCCCGGCACCATCGACAGCTTCTCGAAGAAAAACCGCTCATACGCCTCGATGTCCGAGGTGACGATGCGCAGCAGAAAATCCACCGCACCCATCAGCACATAACACTCCAGCACTTCCGGAAACCCGCGAATCGCTTCGGTGAACTCGGTGAAGTTGGAACGGCCGTGGGCGTTGAGTTTGACCTCGGCAAAAATCTGCGTGTTAAGGCCGATCTTCTTGCGGTCCAGCAATGTGACCTGGCCGCGAATCACCCCTTCCTCCTTGAGCCGCTGGATACGCCGCCAGCACGGCGACTGGGACAGGCCCACCTGTTCGGCGATCTGAGCACTGGACAGCGAAGCATCCTCTTGCAGCAGCGCCAGGATACGGCGGTCGTAGGCGTCCAACTCACTGTGCATAAAAATACCTTTGAATGTGCTTATCCTGAATTGTTCTATTCAATAAATCGCAGATAGGGCCCATCTTAGATAAGAAATCTCCGCCCGCGAATGTAAAAATTTCTCCAGTCGAATTTGGAGAGTCAGCATGCACGCCGTCGAAACCACCCACACTCCCGCACGCGTCGACGCCTGGGCTGTCAACAGCGCCCATTGCCAGGCGCATTATCAGATCGTCGCCGAGGCCGAGCCGGACGTGCTGTGCCGGGTGCTCAACTATTTCGCTTTGCAGTTCCTGACCCCGCAACAGGTCAATGTGAGCCGTGAAGACGACCTGTTGAACATTGATATCGTCATGGACGGTTTGAGCTGGCACCGCGCCCAGGTGATCGGTGAAAAGATTAGAAACCTGATCAGCGTCTGCTCGCTGGAAGTGTGGCGAGCTGACTCTCTGCGGCCTGCAGCGATGACGGCGGCCAGCCTGTAAAAGCCGGCAATACTCATGGGAAGGTGGATGTTCGGGGGCAGGCTAGCCTGGGTTTACACCCGACGCCTGCCAGGAAATGCCCATGCCTACCGCCTTGCACACTCACCGCCTGGAACTGCATCAGTTGCTGCCGACGCTGGTCGAGCAAGGGCTGATAACCGCAGAGGTGGCACATTCACTGGCGGCGGCGCCCGCTACCCAACAACACCCTCTGGCATGCATCGCAGCCCACGGGCTGTGCCTGGAAACCTTGACGCAATGGCTGGCCACGCAGGTCGGGCAGCCTTATCTGCGTATCGACCCGCTCAAGATAGACGTGGCAACGGTAGTGCCATTGATGTCCCACGCCTTTGCGCAGCGCCACGGGATCCTGGCGGTGGCCGTGGATGCGCAGACCGTCACCGTCGCCAGCGCCCAGCCCCATGTCCGCGACTGGGAAGCCGGGTTGGCACAGGTGCTCAAGCGCTCGATCAAGCGCGTGGTCGCCAACCCTAAGGCTATTGAGCGCTGCATCGGCGAGTTCTATCGCTTGGCCAAATCCGTCAGCGGCGCCGATCAAAAGGCGACGGTGGCCGGCAATGTCGAACTGCTCAGCCTCGGCGCCAGCGATCAGGAGCCGGATGCCAATGACGCGCATATCGTCACTATCGTCGACTGGCTGTTGCAGTACGCCTTTGGGCAGCGGGCCAGTGATATCCATGTCGAACCCTGTCGCGACCAAGGCCGCGTGCGTTTTCGCATCGACGGGCTGCTGCACGATGTGTATCAGTTTCCGCCTCAGGTCACGATGGCGGTGGTCAGCCGCCTCAAGAGCCTGGGTCGGATGAACGTCGCGGAAAAACGCAAACCCCAGGACGGCCGGGTCAAGACCAAAAGCCCGGCGGGCATAGAGGTGGAACTGCGCCTTTCGACTTTGCCAACAGCGTTTGGTGAAAAACTGGTGATGCGGATTTTCGACCCACAGGTGCTGCTGAAAGATTTTGACCAGCTTGGTTTGTCAGATGACGACCAACAACGCTGGCACGCCATGACCGGCCAGGCCAACGGCATCATCCTCGTCACCGGGCCAACCGGCTCCGGCAAGACCAGCACCCTCTACGCCACGCTCAAGCAACTGGCAACCCGCGAGGTCAACCTGTGCACGGTAGAGGACCCGATCGAAATGATTGAACCGGCCTTCAACCAGATGCAGGTGCAGCACAACATCGACCTGACCTTCGCCAGCGGCGTCCGCGCCCTGCTGCGCCAGGACCCGGACATCATCATGATCGGTGAGATCCGTGACCGGGAAACCGCAGAAATGGCGATTCAGGCCGCATTGACCGGGCATCTGGTGCTGTCGACGCTGCACACCAATGATGCGCCCAGCGCCATCAGCCGGTTGCAGGAGCTTGGCATTGCTCATTATTTGATCAAGGCTACCCTTATAGGGGTGATGGCGCAGCGTTTGGTGCGGCTTTTATGCCCTCACTGCAAACGCGCGGTGGGCGCGCCGGGCACCGCGCATGAAGCTGTCGGCTGTGCAGAATGCCGCGAAAGTGGTTATCGAGGCCGCGCCGGGCTCTACGAAATCATGCCGATGAGCGAGGCGCTCAAGGCGCTGATCACCCCAGGTGCCGACGTGCAGGCTCTACGCCGAGCCTCAGGGGAGCAAGGCATGCGCAGCCTGCGCATGGCTGGTATCGACAAAGTGAACGCCGGGCTGACCACTCTGGCAGAGGTATTACGGGTAACGCCTGGGGATTCAGAAACAAATGATTTGATTGTTGGCCCGTGAAACCGTCCTTATCCGTGACTGGGCCGTTACAATCGGCCACACGTCGCATCACTGACACCATCAGATAGGGAATCGCTATGCAGATCGGAACCGTACTGCTTCTTTTCGTGGGTTTGGCCGTTGCCATCCTGTTCATGGGCTTTAAAGTGGTGCCCCAGGGCTACCAGTGGACTGTCGAGCGTTTCGGCCGCTACACCAACACACTCAAGCCCGGCCTCAACATCATTATTCCGATCATGGACCGCATCGGTCGCAAGATAAACGTGATGGAAAGCGTGCTGGATATTCCACCGCAGGAAGTGATCACCGCCGACAACGCCACCGTGCAGATCGACGCCGTGTGCTTCTTCCAGGTGGTCAACACCGCCCAGGCCGCCTACGAGGTCAATAACCTCGAGCACGCCATCCGCAACCTGCTGCAAACCAACATCCGCACCGTGCTTGGCTCCATGGAGCTGGATGCCATGCTGAGCCAGCGTGACGGCATCAACGAAAAACTGCTGCGTACCGTGGATGAAGCCACGGCGCCGTGGGGCATCAAGATCACCCGCATCGAGATCAAGGACATCAGCCCGCCTGCCGACCTGATGGCCGCCATGTCCGGCCAGATGAAAGCCGAGCGGATCAAGCGTGCGCAGATCCTGGAAGCCGAAGGCCTGCGGGCATCGGCGATCCTGACGGCCGAAGGTAAAAAACAGGCGCAAATCCTTGAGGCCGAGGGCAGTCGCCAGGCGGCTTTCCTGGAGTCCGAAGCCCGTGAGCGTCAGGCCGAGGCCGAAGCCCGTGCCACACAAGTGGTCTCCGAGGCCATCGCGTCGGGCAACGTGCAGGCGGTTAACTACTTCGTCGCGCAAAAATACATCGATGCCTTGGGCAAACTGGCGTCGGCCAACAACAGCAAAGTCATCCTGATGCCGCTGGAAGCCAGCCAGGTAATTGGCGCCGTCGGTGGCATCGGCGAAATCGTCAAGGCAACCTTCGACAACAAGAAAGGCTGAGGCAACTGCCATGTGGGAATTCCTGCAGCATCTGTCGTTCTGGGATTGGCTGGCACTGGGCACGGTGCTGTTGATTCTTGAAGTGTTCGGCGCCGGCGGTTACCTGCTCTGGATGGGCATCGCCGCTGCCGCTGTAGGCGTGATCAAGTTCGTGGTGCCGCCGCTGGGGTTGGAATGGCAACTGCTGCTGTTCGCCGTGCTGTCGATTTTGACCGCCGTCTATTGGTGGAAACGCCAACGCAGCAGCGCCAAGGTCAGCGACCAGCCGGGGCTGAACATGCGTGGCTCGGAGCTGGTTGGCCGCACGTTTGTGGTGCACCAGGCCATCGTCGATGGCCGGGGCAAGATAAAAGTCGGTGATGGCGTGTGGATGGCCACTGGCCCGGATACCCCGATAGGCGCTCAAGTACGTGTCATTGGTCAGGACGGCGTGGTTTTACAGGTCGAAACTGTTTAGTCAGTGATGGAACTCGACTGAGCTAACTACAATCAAACTGTTCAGATAACCCAGTCGGAGTCACCCATCATGCGTTTCAAATATGCTGTCGCAACCCTCGCTGTGCTTTCCCTTCCTGTCGGTTCAGCCATGGCCGACAGCTTTTGGCGTAATGTCATTTCATCGGGCGCTACTACCGGCTCGACGTACCTGACCTTCAAGGACCACAAGCTGGTGGTTGCCGCCCAAGACGACGCAGGCAGCTTTGTTGCCAGCGACGGCGGCATCCGCGGTCCATACCTGGAAGCCGCCATGCAGAAAGTCCGCGCTGACAACCCAGGCCTCAAGGCCACCGATATGGAATTGGCCAACGCTATCCTCGCGAAAAACGCTGTGACCGAGTAAAGCGCCCATAAAAAATGCCGCTCTTTGGGAGCGGCATTTTTTTGCTCGTAACATGACGATTCATTCACGTGTGACAGGCTATATTCAGTCGAACCGTGCAACCATGCGGTACTGATACGTTTATTACTCATCGCCTATCTGAAACGGATGCCTTCGTCGTTATGAGCCAACAGCCCTTTCTGCCGTTTTCCAAACCTACCATTGATGAAGCCACCATCTCGGCGGTCGGCGATGTACTGCGCTCGGGCTGGATCACCAGCGGGCCAAAAGTGCAGGCGTTCGAAGCACAGCTGTCGGAATACTTTGGCGGCCGGCCGGTGCGGACGTTCAACTCCGGCACCTGCACCATGGAAATTGCTTTGCGCATCGCCGGGATTGGCCCAGGGGACGAAGTCATCACCACGCCGATCTCCTGGGTCGCCACTGCCAACGTGATCCTGGAAGTCGGTGCCACGCCGGTATTTGCCGATATCGACCCGGTAACCCGCAATATCGACCTGGCCCAAGTAGAAGCTGCAATCACCCCACGTACCAAGGCGATCATTCCGGTGTACCTGGCGGGCCTGCCCCTGGACATGCCGATGCTGTATGCACTGGCCAACAAGTACAACCTGCGTATCGTCGAAGACGCCGCCCAGGCACTGGGTTCCAGCTGGGATGGCGAACGCATTGGCGCAACCGGCGACTTTGTATCCTTCAGCTTCCAGGCCAACAAGAACATCACCTCTTCCGAGGGCGGTTGCCTGGTATTGAACAATGCCGAAGAAGCCCGCCTGGCCGAGAAATATCGCTTGCAGGGCGTTACCCGCACGGGTTTCGATGGCCTGGACGTAGATGTGTTGGGCGGCAAGTTCAACATGACCGACATTGCCGCAGCCATCGGCCTGGGCCAGTTCGCTCATATCGAGAAGATCACTGCCCATCGCCAGAACCTGGCGCGCCACTACTTCAAATGCTTCGGCAGTGATTTCGAAGCGCAATACGGCGCACAACTGCCACCGGCAGACTTCGAAAACAGCAACTGGCACCTGTTCCAACTGGTATTGCCGGAGCGTCAGGATGGCAAGCCGGCACGCGCCACCTTCATGGAACAGATGCAGGCGCATGGCGTCGGCATTGGCTATCACTACCCGCCGATCCACCTGCTGAGCCTGTATCGGGCACAGGGTTTCAAGGAAGGCATGTTCCCGGTGTCGGAGCGTGTTGGGCGTTTGATCGTGTCGTTGCCGATGTTCACGGCGATGACAGAGGCGGACGTAGAGCGGTCGGTTGCGGCGGTTAAAGCGGTATTGAAAGCGGGTTAAACAAAAAAGCGTTGGCTTGCAACAATCAACTGTGGGAGCTGGCTTGCCTGCTCCCACATTGATTTGTGTCGTGTTTACTCGCCGATGGCAGCTTTGTAACCCGCAGCATCCAGCAGTTTTTCCAGATCGGCCGGGTTGCTTGGCTTGAGCTTGAAGATCCAGGCGCCGTAAGGGTCGGTGTTCAACAGCTCAGGGCTGCCACTCAGTTCCTCGTTGACGGCAATCACTTCGCCAGCAATCGGGGCGTAGATATCCGAAGCAGCCTTCACCGACTCAACCACGCCAGCCTGGCCTTCAGCTTCAAACTGGGCGCCAACTTCCGCCAGCTCAACAAACACCACATCACCCAACGCTTCCTGTGCATGGTCGGAAATCCCGACGGTCACAGTGCCGTCGGCTTCCAGACGGGCCCATTCGTGACTTTCGGCAAAACGCAGGTCAGCTGGGATATCGCTCATAATCTGTGTCCTCAAGAAGAAATGTCAGCGGCCTTTGGCCTGCCGGAAATAGTTAGATCAAGGTTTTGCCATGGCGTACGAAGGTCGGCTTGACCACTCGAACCGGGTACCACTTGCCGCGGATTTCCACTTCGGCCCGATCGGCGGTGGCCGTCGGTACGCGCGCCAGGGCAATGGATTTGCTCAGCGTAGGAGAGAAACTACCACTGGTGATCTCTCCTTCGCCAACATTGGCGATACGAACCACTTGGTGAGCGCGCAAAACCCCACGCTCCTCCAGTACCAGCCCGACCAATTTGTACTGCACACCCGCCGCCAGCTCTGCCTGCAGCGCGCTGCGACCAATGAAGTTGCGACCGGCAGGTTCCCAGGCAATGCTCCAGGCCATGTTAGCCGCCAAGGGCGAAACATCCTGGTGGATATCCTGACCATACAGGTTCATGCCGGCTTCCAGGCGCAGGGTATCGCGGGCGCCAAGACCAATGGGTGAAATACCCGCGCCGACCAGGTCGTTGAAAAAGCCTGGCGCCTGATCGGCAGGCAGGACTATTTCCAGGCCGTCTTCACCGGTATATCCGGTACGGGCGATAAACCAGTCACCGTCCGCCTGGCCTTCAAAGGGCTTGAGTTGATGAATCAGGTTGCTGCGCGACTGGGTGACCAGTTCGGCGATTTTCTGCCGGGCATGGGGACCCTGAATGGCGAGCATGGCCAACTCGGGCCGCTCCTGCAGTTGCACCGAATAGTTGCCCAGTTGCGCCTGCATCCAGGCCATATCCTGGTCGCGGGTGGCTGCGTTGACCACCAACCGGTAACCGGCTTCGGTGCGGTAGACGATCATGTCGTCCACCACGCCGCCCTGCTCATTGAGCATGGCGCTGTAGAGCGCACGGCCGCAGCCATGCAAACGATCGACATCATTGGCCAGCAGGTGCTGGAGCCAGTCCTTGGCCTGAGGGCCGGTGACATCGATCACGGTCATATGAGATACATCGAACACCCCGCAGTCGCGTCGCACCTGATGGTGTTCTTCAACTTGCGAGCCGTAGTGCAGAGGCATATCCCAACCGCCAAAATCGACCATTTTCGCGCCGAGGGCGAGATGCAGGTCATACAGAGGCGTACGCTGTCCCATGGGTTTCTCCTTCCGGGCTTGGCGAAGGTGCGCGGAGCTGCTGTTTGCGCTGAACACCTTGAATTACAAGGCCTGCAGCCACGCCCAGCGACTCGCTCCGAAAGACGAAGCGCACCGAATGCCGCGCATTGTAGCCGCAAGCCGTAGGACTGGCACCTAACCGATTTGCCGCGCAGAGCGTCGGATCAAGCCGATGACCGGCAGTAACCCCACCAGTACGAGGGTCAGCGCCGGCAACGAGGCTCGCGCCCATTCGCCTTCACTGGTCATTTCAAAGATGCGAACCGCCAGGGTGTCCCAGCCAAATGGGCGCATCAGCAAAGTTGCGGGCATTTCCTTGAGCACATCGACGAACACCAGCAACGCTGCGCTCAACGTGCCCGGCAGCAATAACGGCAGATACACTTTGCAAAACAGTCGTGGCCCGCTTACCCCGAGACTGCGTGCCGCTTCCGGCAACGACGGGCGGATTCGCGCCAGGCTGTTTTCCAACGGCCCGTAGGCCACCGCCAGAAAGCGCACCAGATAGGCCAGCACCAGTGCCGACAGGCTGCCAAGCAGCAAGGGTTTGCCCGCGCCGCCGAGCCACCCCGAGAGCGGTACCACCAGCTCTCGGTCCAGGTAGCTGAATGCCAACATGATCGACACCGCCAGCACCGAACCCGGCAAGGCATAGCCGACGTTAGCCAGGCTGATACCAGAGCGAATCGCCCGTGTCGGCGCCAGCCGGTTGGCGAAGGCGAGTATCAACGCCACGCTGACCGTGATCAGCGCCGCGATACCGCCTAAGTAAAGGGTGTGAACGATCAGGCCGGTGTAGCGCTCATCCAGGTCGAAGCGGCCGCGCTGCCAGAACCAGGCGACCAGTTGCAGCATGGGGATGACAAAGGCGCAGGCGAACACCAACCCGCACCACGTGCTGGCCGCTGCCGCCTTGAACCCTCGCAAGTGATACAACGCCTGGCCCCGTGGCCGCTCGTTGCTTGGGCGGCTGGCACCGCGGGCTCGCCGTTCGCCGTACAGCACCAGCATCACCACCAGCAGCAACAGGCTGGCCAGTTGGGCAGCGCTGGAAAGACTGAAAAAGCCGTACCAGGTCTTGTAGATGGCGGTGGTGAAGGTGTCGAAATTGAACACCGAGACCGCGCCGAAATCCGCCAGGGTTTCCATCAAGGCCAGGGCCACGCCGGCACCAATCGCCGGCCGTGCCATGGGCAGCGCGACGCGCCAGAACGCTTGCCAGGGCGATTGCCCGAGCACACGTGCCGCCTCCATCAGCCCTTTGCCCTGGGCAAGAAACGCCGTGCGCGCCAGCAGGTAGACGTAGGGGTAGAACACCAGCACCAACACGATAATCACGCCGCTGGTGGAGCGCACGCGCGGCAGCCGCAGGCCGGTGCCGAACCATTCACGCAGCAGGCTTTGCACCGGGCCAGCGAAATCCAGCAGGCCGACAAACACAAAGGCCAGTACGTAGGCGGGAATGGCAAAAGGCAGCATCAAGGCCCAATCGAGCCAGCGCCGCCCAGGAAACTCGCAGAGGCTGGTCAACCAGGCCAGGCTCACGCCCAGCAGGGTCACGCCCACACCGACGCCCAGCACCAAAGTAAGGGTATTGCCCATCAAGCGCGGCATCTGGGTGTCCCACAGGTGCGACCAGATTTGCGCATCAATGCTTTGCCAGGACAGCAACAGCACACTCAGCGGCAACAGCACCAGGGCGGCGACGCTGAAGACCGGCAGGTACCAGCGGCGTTGGGCGGGGTGGGCCAAGGGCTAGCTCTCAGGTTGGTAAAAAATTCAAGGTGAACACAAAGCAATGTGGGAGCTGGCTTGCCTGCGATAGCAGCACCTCGGTGTGTCAGTTACACCTGGGTGATGCTATCGCAGGCAAGCCAGCTCCCACACAAGCCCGCTCCCACATTTAGTTCGGCGCTTGCCTGCAAATTGTAGTTAGTTCCAGCCGGCGCGATCCATCAGGCGGATAGCCTCAGCCTGGCGCTTGCCTGCCACTTCCACCGGCAAGGTGTCAGCCACAAACTTTCCCCAGGTCGCCACTTCTGCTGATGGCGGCACCGCCGGGTTGGCCGGGAACTCCTGGTTCACATCGGCAAAGATCTGCTGCGCCTCAGGCGTGGTCATCCACTCGACCAATGCCTTGGCCGCTTCCGGATGCGGCGCGTGCTTAGTCAGGCCAATGCCCGACAGGTTCACGTGCACGCCACGGTCGCCCTGGTTCGGCCAGAACAGTTTTACCGCCAGGTCTGGCTTCTGCTTGTGCAGGCGGCCGTAGTAGTAGGTGTTGACGATCCCCACGTCGCATTGCCCGGCGTTGATCGCCTCCAGCACCGCGATGTCGTCGGAGAACACGTCGGTGGACAGGTTGTTGACCCAGCCTTTGACGATTTCCTCGGTTTTGGCCGCGCCATGGGTTTCGATCAGGGTGGCGGTCAGCGACTGGTTGTAGACCTTCTTCGCCGTGCGCAGGCACAAGCGGCCTTCCCATTGCTTGTCGGCCAGGGCTTCGTAAGTGGTCAGGTCACCGGGTTTTACCCGGTCGGTGGAATAGGCGATGGTCCGTGCACGCAGGCTCAAGCCGGTCCAGGCGTGGTTAGAGGAGCGATATTGCAGCGGAATATTCTTGTCGATCACCGCCGAGGTGAACGGCTGCAGGATGCCCATTTGCTCAGCCTGCCAAAGGTTGCCGGCGTCCACGGTGAGCAACAGGTCAGCCGTGGCGTTCTCGCCTTCGGCCTTGATGCGCTGCATCAGCGGGGCTTCCTTGTCGGTGATGAACTTCACCTGCACGCCGGTCTTTTTGGTGTAGGCATCGAACACCGGCTTGATCAGTTCGTCGATGCGCGAGGAGTAGACCACGACTTCGTCGGCTGCCTGCACGGTGGTGCTGCCGATAAGGGTGAGTGCCAGGGCAGTCAGGAGGCGCTTGGGTGCCAACATGGGTGCGGTCTCTCATTTGCAAAAAGAGGGCAAATGATAAGGACTCACATTTGGTAGCGCTTGGTGGAGGCGTTACGAGATGTTGCATGGCTGGGATTTGTGCTGGGGCCGATGGCCCCATCGCGGGCAAGCCCGGCTCCCACAGGGTACTCAGGCGCCCTCAGGGTTTGGCCAGCTCCGGGAGGTCGCCGGTCAGGCCCAAGGCCTGGCGGACGAAGATGGCCTTGGCTTCGGGCATCTGGTCGACCATTTTCAGCCCGGCGTTGCGCAGCCAGCGTAATGGCAACTGGTCGGCCTGGAACAGGCGCTCAAACCCTTCCATAGCCGCCATCAGCGCAAGGTTATGCGGCATGCGCCGACGTTCGTAGCGGCTCAAAACTTTCACATCAGCCAGGCGCTCACCGCGTTCATTGGCTGCCAGCAGCACCTCGGCCAGCACCGCCGCATCGAGGAAACCCAGGTTTACGCCCTGCCCCGCCAACGGGTGGATCACGTGGGCCGCGTCGCCGATCAACGCCAGGCCTTCTGCCACGTAGCGTTTGGCGTGTCGTTGGCGCAATGGCACGCACACACGTGGATCGGCGCTGAGCACCGTGCCGAGCCGCCCTTCAAAGGCGCGCTCCAGCTCACGGCAGAAATTTTCATCATCCAGCGCCATCAGGCGCTCGGATTCGGCCGGTGTGGTGGACCAGACGATCGAGCACCAGTCTTCCTGCCCCTCGCGCACCAATGGCAGAAACGCCAGCGGGCCAGTGTCGGTAAAGCGCTGCCACGCCGTGCGCTGGTGGGGCTGGCTGCTGCGAACGCTGGTGACAATGGCGTTATGCAAGTAATCCCACTCGCGGGTCGCTGTGCCGGTCAGGCGGCGTACGGCGGAGTTGGCGCCATCGGCGGCGACCACCAGCGGTGCACGCAATGTGCGGCCGTCGGCAAGGGTCAGCAGCCAGTCATCGCCGGAGCGGCGCATCTGTTCCAAGCGGGCGTTGGCCAGCAGGCCCAGGTCGCAGTCATGCAGGCGGTCGAGCAGCGCGTCCTGAACCACGCGGTTCTCGACGATATGCCCAAGCACTTCGGCGTGCACACTGGCCGCCGAGAAGTGGATCTGCCCGGTGCCGCTGCCGTCCCACACTTGCATCTCGCCATAAGGGCTGGCGCGCCGCGACACAATGCCGTCCCACACGCCGAGGCGCTCAAGGATGCGCTGGCTCGCGGCCGACAACGCGCTCACCCGTGGCTCGAAGGCAGCCTCACGGTCAAATGGCTTGACGCTCAGCGGGCTGCCGTCGAGCAGCAGCACCTGCAGGCCACTGCCCTGCAACGCGAGCGCCAGGGCGCTTCCGACCATTCCGGCCCCGACAATCAGCACATCTGCGCGCATGTCCATGCTTTAAGCCTGCTTTGCTGGCGGCTTGCGCCGCACGTAAAGGGTTTTGTCGACCCGCGCCACCAGGGTGCCGGAGCCGTCATGAATCTCGACCTTGAGGTGGGGCAGGTACTTCTCGCCACCTTCGGTTTGCCGGCGAATCTCGTCCAGCAAGGCGTCGTCGATGGAGAACTCGGCGTACACCGGGCCTTTGCCCGGCGACACAAAGTCGATGCCCGCGGCCTTGTCCCACACGATGTAGTCGCGGCCCAGGTTCTCCATCAACAGCAACATGTAGAACGGGTCAACCATCGAATACAGGCTGCCGCCAAATTGCGTGCCGACGTAATTACGGTTGTACCAGCCCAGGCCCATGCGCACTTTGACATGACGAAAGTCAGCGCTCATGTGCTGCACGCTTATCCCCGCCCCGAGATAAGGCGGATAAAGGGTCATGACCCAACGCAACAGCCGCGCTTTACCCAAACGTTGGATCAACCACTTACGCATCGGGGCGCGTACCCAAGCCCATGGCCTGACGGGCGAACCAGCGTTTGGCCGGCGGTAGCAGGTCCAGGCCAAGCAGGCCCATGTTGCGGCCCAAAGCCACTAACGGCTGGGCACTGCCAAACAGGCGTGTGACTTGATCGGAGAAGCCCACTGTGAGCTTCTGGTCCAGATGCTGGCTTTCGCGGTAGCGCTGCAAGGTCGCCAAGTCGCCCGGCACCTGCGGCCCGGCCAACAAGGCTTCGGCCAAGGCATTGGCATCGCGCAGGGACAGGTTGAACCCCTGCCCGGCAATCGGGTGCAGGCTGTGGGCGGCATTGCCGAGGATCGCCAGGTGCGAGCGCACTTGTTCTTCGGCCTCCACCAGCGTCAGCGGGTACAGGTGCCGTGCGCCGACTTGCTTGAGGGTGCCCAGGCGATAGCCGAACACGCCCTGCAGTTCGCTCAAGAAACTGCGCTCGTCGAGGTTGGCCAAACGCTGGGCGTCCATGCCGATGCGCGTCCATACCAGCGCGCAGCGGTTGTCCGGCAACGGCAACAGGGCCATCGGGCCTTCATCGGTAAAGCGCTCGAAGGCCTCGCCGTTGTGGGCTTCGCTGGGGGTGATGTTGGCGATCAGCGCGCTCTGGTTGTACGGGCGGGTTTTCACGCCAATACCTAACTGCTCGCGCAAACCGGAGCGACCACCGTCGGCCAATACCGCAAGGTCGCATTCCAGCACGGTTTCATCGTTGAGGGTCAGGCGATAGCCGTCGGGCAGCGGCTCCATACGCGTGACTTCCGCCGGGCAACGCCAACTCACCACCTCTTTGTCCAGGCCTTGCCACAGGCACTGTCCGAGCCAGGCGTTTTCCACCACATAGCCGAGGGCCGGCACGCCCTCCTCCATGGCGGACAAGCGCGCAGTGGAGAAACGCCCACGGTCAGACACGTGGATCTGCTTGATCGGCTCGGCGCGGCGGGAGATGTCCTGCCACACACCCAGGCGCTGATAGATCTGACGGGCACCGTAAGACAACGCCGAAGAACGTGCATCGTAGCTCGGTTGGTAAGTGTCGCCTGGGGCAAATGGCTCGATCAGCACGATCTTCCAACCCCGTGCCTTGGCACCGGCCTGCAAGGCCAACGCCAGGCTGGCGCCCACCAGGCCACCACCGATAATCGCCAGGTTGACCCGGTTCATCGGGCAGCCGCCATCAGCGCTTCGATCTCAGCGACAGTTTTAGGCACACCACCGGTCAGAATTTCACAGCCTTGCTTGGTCACTACCACGTCATCCTCGATGCGTACGCCAATGCCACGCCATTTCTTTGCCACGTTCTGGTTGTCCGGCGAAATATAAATCCCCGGCTCCACGGTCAAGGCCATGCCCACTTCCAGCACACGCCATTCACCGCCCACTTTGTATTCGCCCACATCGTGCACATCCATGCCCAGCCAGTGGCCGGCGCGGTGCATATAAAAGGCACGGTAGGCTTCGCTGGCGATCAACTCGTCGACGTTACCTTGCAACAGCCCCAACTTCACCAGCCCGGCGGTGATGACCTGCACGGTCGCCTCGTGGGCCTGGTTCCAATGTTTGTTCGGTGCAATCTGGGCGAAGGCGGCTTCCTGGGAGGCCAGCACAATTTCATAGATCGCCTTTTGTTCGGGCGAAAACTTGCCGCTGACCGGCCACGTGCGCGTGATATCGCTGGCGTAGCAGTCGATCTCGCAACCGGCGTCGATCAACACCAGATCGCCGTCCTTGAGCAGCGCGTCATTCTGCTGGTAGTGCAGGATGCAGCTGTTGCGCCCGGCGGCGACGATGGAGCCATAGGCCGGCATCTTCGCGCCGCCCTTGCGGAACTCGTAATCCAGCTCGGCTTCGAGGCTGAACTCATACAGCCCGGCGCGGCTGGCCTGCATCGCCTTGACGTGGGCCGCACAGGAAATTCGCGCGGCCTCGCGCATCACCTTCACTTCTGCCGCCGATTTATACAGGCGCATGTCGTGGAGCAGATGATCCAGGGCAACAAATTCGTTCGGCGGCTGGGCGCCCAGGTGCGCCTTGGAACGGATCACGTTGATCCACTCCATCAGATGCCGGTCGAATTCGGCGTTGCTGCCCATGGCCGAATACACCCGGTCGCGGCCTTCGATCAGGCCGGGCAGGATGTCGTCGATATCGGTGATGGGGAACGCATCGTCAGCACCAAAGTCGCGAATGGCGCCTTCGGTGCCGGCGCGCAGGCCGTCCCACAGTTCGCGTTCGACGTTGCGCTCGCGGCAGAACAGCACGTACTCGCCATGCTGGCGACCGGGCATCAGCACGATCACAGCTTCAGGTTCAGGGAAGCCGCTCAGGTACTGGAAGTCGCTGTCCTGGCGGTAGACGTGCTCGACATCACGGTTGCGGATGGCCACGGCGGCGGCCGGCAGGATCGCGATGCTGTTGGGTTCCATCTGCGCCATGAGCGCCTTGCGGCGACGGGTGTATTCCGCTTTCGGGATATGGATCATGGGCAGATGGGCTTCCTTACTTAGTGCAGCGACGGCTTGGGTGCGGCGGGCTCAGCGGATTTTTTGGTCTCGGTGAACAACAGCAGCGGCGCGACACGCAGGTATTCCATCACTTCCATATAGTCGCCTTCGCCGTCTTCGGATTCTTCCAGGGCATCTTGCACCTGGGAGATGGCCGCCAGGTCTTGCAACACTTCCTTGGCGTCGGTGCTCAGCTCCAGGCCGCCGGCGTTCACGCCAAAGCCGTGCAGGAAGCCCTGGCACCATTGGCCCAGTGCGGCGGCGCGTTCGGTGAGCGGTGCATCGTCGGTCGGCAGCAGCAGAACGACGGTGACGTCATCACCGGTCAGCTCGCCTTTAACCATCTCTTGCAGGCCGATCAGCGCGTTACGCACGTTCTCGGTAGGTTCGGTTTCCAGCAGCTCGGCCACATCGGCCAGCCAGTTGTCGGCATCGAAGCCAACGCCCGTGCAGCTGCGGCCCAACAGCACGCCGTGCAGTTCGGCAGGCGAGCAAGGATGACCGCTGGAGCTCAGCAGTTTGGAAAAAGCGTCGTACGGGGAGTTCTGAATAGGCATGGTGAGCTAGGCGCCAGACGGCGCAATGTCTAGAATGAAGCGCTGTATCCTAGCACCGGCAGACGTACCAAGACTATCGAGGGCGTCAGATCGTTTATCCTGAAGTTGCCATTCATCAGACAAATCCAGTGGAACCCAATGGAAGACACCGACCTGCAAGCGCTGATGGCCAGACTCGAACTGCTAATTGATCGGGTCGAGCAACTTAAGAGTCAAAACGGACTCCTATTAGCTCAGGAAAAGACCTGGCGCGAGGAACGCGCTCACCTCATTGAAAAAAACGAAATCGCCCGGCGTAAGGTCGAATCGATGATTTCGCGCCTGAAGGCCCTGGAGCAAGACTCATGAGTTCAAGCAATAGCGTTACCGTGCAGATCCTCGACAAAGAATATTCGATCATCTGCCCCCAGGAAGAACGCAGCAATCTGGTGAGTGCTGCCCGCTATCTGGACGGCAAGATGCGTGAAATCCGCAGCAGCGGCAAAGTCATCGGCGCCGACCGTATCGCCGTGATGGCCGCACTGAACATTACCCACGATCTGCTGCATAAGCAGGAACGGCCTGACGTGCAGGCCAGCGGCTCGACGCGTGAGCAAGTGCGTGACCTGCTCGAACGCGTGGATCTGGCACTTTCTACCGAGCCAGAGCCACCCAAGGGCTGATTGACGCGTCTGTTTAAGGTATACTCGCCCCACTCCCTGGCGTGTTTGCCAGTCGGCGATGTCCCTGAGCCGATTCGCACTACCCTGGAAGTTGCACGTTGGGCTGGTGTGCATGTCCGCTAGACGGAAAGCCTTAAAGCCTACTGCATCTTCCACCTTGAACTTTCGGGTTCAAGGGCTAAGTCGACAGCGGCTCTGTCGGGGAGCCTGAATTCCCAAACTCAATGCCAGTCCCAGGACTGGCATTGTTTTATGAGCCGAACATCCATGACCGAACCTGCGCCGCTTTCCCGTCCGCAACTTCGACGCATGTTGCGCAAAGCCCGCCGCGCGCTTACGCCGAGCGAGCAGCGCAAGGCCGCCCACGGCCTGTATCGGCAACTGGCACAGCACGCGCTGTTTCGCCGGGCCAAACATATCTCTTTATATCTGCCCACGG
Organism: Pseudomonas sp. B19125; assembly: GCF_044218855.1. Lineage (NCBI taxonomy): Bacteria > Pseudomonadati > Pseudomonadota > Gammaproteobacteria > Pseudomonadales > Pseudomonadaceae > Pseudomonas > Pseudomonas sp. B19125. Next base: position 724,013 of record NZ_CP162589.1, on the reverse strand, counting down.
ACGGTGAAATCGATCCGCGCCTGCTGCTGCGCGCTGCCCAGCGCCGGGGCAAGGCCACTTATCTGCCGGTACTCAGTGCCTGGCCGCGCACCAAGATGGTGTTCCAGCGTGTGCGGCCTGGAGATAAGTTGTTGCCCAATCGCTTTCGCATCCTTGAGCCGCACGTAAATGCCAACCGCCAGCGCCAAGTTTGGGCGCTGGACCTGGTGCTGTTGCCGCTGGTGGGCTTCGATGATGTGGGTGGGCGACTGGGCATGGGCGGTGGGTTTTATGACCGCAGCCTGGCCTACCTGGCTCGGCGCAAAAACTGGCGAAAACCCACGCTGCTGGGCCTGGCCCATGAATGTCAGAAGGTCGAGCGCCTGGCACAGGCAAGCTGGGATGTGCCATTGGCTGGCACGGTCACCGATAAAAAATGGTATGTCGCAGAAACGTCGCTGGAACCAGCGACGCCTTAAAAAGCAGTGTTAACGCTTGAACGGTTGTGGCTGCTGCTGAGCCAGTTCAACCGGTGCATCGGTCTTGTTCGACCACAAGCTCTGGGCATATCCGGTGGTCACGACGCCCAGGCCAAACAAAATAACCAAAATCCATAGTAAATCCGGTTTACGTTGCATCGATTGCCCCCCTTCAGGCACCTCGTACACGATGACAACAACGTTCCAAAGTAGTCCGTTGCAGCTGCGTCAAGCTTAAAAGCGGGCATTCTGCGGTAACGTGACCCAACACGCAAACCTTGACGCCAACCGACTGTCGGTTTGTCATGGAATTGCCTGACAACTTATCCAATGCCTTTTTCAGGAGCCCAAAAATGGCCTACTGGCTGATGAAATCCGAGCCCGATGAACTCTCCATCAAAGGCCTGGAAAAGCTCGGTGAAACGCGCTGGGACGGGGTGCGCAACTATCAGGCACGCAACTTTTTGCGAGCCATGGCCGTTGGTGATGAGTTTTTCTTCTACCACTCCAGTTGCCCTGAGCCGGGCATTGCCGGTATCGGCAAAATTGTCGAGGCGGCCTATCCGGACCCGACCGCGCTGGAACCCGAAAGCCACTACTTCGATGCCAAAGCCACGCCGGAGAAAAACCCGTGGACTGCACTCAACGTGGCCCACGTCGAGACCTTTGCAAAGGTGCTGGGCCTTGGCTACCTGAAACAACAAACCGCCCTCGCCGAATTGCCGCTGGTGCAAAAAGGCAGCCGATTGTCGGTGATGCCGGTGACGGCCGAACAATGGGCAGCGGTACTCGCCCTGCGCTGAAAAGGCAGAACCCTGCGGTCACACCTGTGATGCATGCATCTGCACGCCAAGCGGGTTAGGCTTGCGCTTCATTTGACCGGTATCAAGACCCTTCGGGCGGTATCGGTCAAACTAGGATGCTAATGCCGCAGGATGCCGTCATGTCTACGAATCACACTATGTCGCGCCTTTTCGCCGTTGCGCTCATCACCTTGTTGCTGGGTGCCGGCGGCTTCGGTTATTGGCGATCGACTCAGGACCGCCTGCCCGAAGGCCTGAGCTTGGGCAATGGCCGCCTGGAATCCACCGAAGTGCAGATCGCCGCCAAGATCCCCGGGCGCCTGGCCGAAGTGCGCGTAGATGAAGGCGACAAGGTGCTCAAAGGCCAATTGCTCGCACGCATGGACACCCGCACCCTTGAAGCCCAGCGCACCCAGGCCGAAGCCGAAGTGCTGCGCGCCAAGGAAAACTTCGCCGCCGCCGAGGCCAACGTGCAACTGCGCCAAAGCGAACAATTGCTGGCCCACCAGGAACTCAAGCGCACCCAGGAGTTGTACAAGCGCGGCTTTGCCAGCAGCCAGTTGATCGACCAGCAGCAAGCACGCCAGAACACCGGCAATGCGGCCGTGATCGCAGCGCAGGCTCAAGTCAACGCAGTGAAAGCGGCCATCGGCGCGGCGCAGGCCCAAGTGGCCCAGCTCACCAGCGAAATCGACGACAGCAGCCTGCGCGCGCCCATCGACGGCATCATTCAATTGCGCCTGGCTGAACCGGGTGAAGTGCTCGGCGCAGGCGGCAGAGTGTTACTGCTGATTGACCCGAATGATCAGTACATGAACCTGTACCTGCCCGCCTCCGTCACCGGCCGCCTGACCGTTGGCAGCGACGCACGCATCCTGCTCGACGCCCTGCCCCAGCAGCCGCTGCCGGCAAAAATCAGCTTTGTTGCAGCCAAATCGCAATTCACCCCAAAAGAGGTTGAGACCCGCGACGAACGCCAAAAACTGGTGTTCCGCGTCAAGCTGCGCCTGACCCAACCCAGCGCCGTACCACAAGCCAAACCGGGCATGCCTGGCGCGGGTTATGTGCGCACGGCGGATATCGACTGGCCGGCCAACCTGCAATGACCGGCCTGGCGCTGCACGCCACCGGCATCCAACACCGTTACGGCAAGCAACAGGCGCTGATCGACATTGCCTTCAGTCTGCCGGCGGGCACCCGTTGCGGGTTGATCGGCCCGGATGGCGCGGGCAAGTCGAGTTTGCTGGGGCTGATCGCCGGGGTCAAAAAACTTCAGGCAGGTCAGCTTGAGGTGCTCGGCGGCTCCATCGAAGATCGCCGCCATCGCAACAGCCTGTACCCGCGCATCGCCTTTATGCCCCAAGGCCTGGGCGGCAACCTTTACCCTGAGTTGTCCATCAGCGAGAACATCCGTTTCTTCGCCACGTTGTTCGGTTTGTCCAAAGCCGATTGCGAGCAACGCATGCACAACCTGCTGCTGGCCACCGACCTCGCACGCTTCGCCGAGCGCCCGGCCGGGAAATTGTCCGGCGGCATGAAGCAGAAGCTCGGCCTGTGCTGCGCGCTGATCCACGACCCTGATTTGTTGATCCTCGACGAACCCACCACGGGCGTCGACCCACTGTCGCGGCGGCGTTTCTGGGAGCTGGTCGACACCGTGCGCAGCGAGCGCCCACAGCTGACGCTGCTGGTAGCCACCGCCTACATGGAAGAGGCCGAGCAGTTCGAACATTGCCTGATGCTCGATCGCGGCAAGCTGATCGCCGACGGCCTGAGCCGCGAACTGGCAGCCGTTACACCCAGCGGCAAACTCGATGAAGCCTTTACTCATTTCCAGGGTGACAGCGCCCACAACAACCAGCCGCTGGTGATCCCGCCGCGCGAAAGTGGCAACACTGATATCGCCATCGAAGCCCACGACCTGACGCTGCGCTTTGGGGATTTTACGGCGGTGAACAAGGTCAGCTTTGCGATTGGTCGCGGCGAGATATTTGGCTTCCTCGGCTCCAACGGCTGCGGCAAGACGACCACCATGAAAGTCCTCACCGGGCTGATGCCGGCCACCGAAGGCAGCGCCACGCTGCTGGGTAACCCGGTGAATGCCAAGGATTTGGCCACTCGCAAGCGCGTGGGCTTTATGTCGCAAAGCTTTTCGCTGTACGGCGAACTCAGCGTGCGCCAGAACCTGGTGCTGCATGCGCAACTGTTCGACTTGCCCAAGGCCGACAGCGGCCCGCGTATCGACGAGCTGATCCAGCGCTTCGACCTCGGTGAAGTGGCCGAGCAACCCTCCGGCGAGTTGCCCCTGGGCCTGCGCCAGCGCTTGTCACTGGCGGTGGCGGTGCTGCATCGCCCCGAAGTGCTGATTCTCGATGAGCCGACCTCGGGCGTAGACCCCGCGGCGCGGGATGATTTCTGGCGGCTATTGGTTGAGTTGTCCCGCGAGCAAGGCGTGACGATCTTTCTGTCCACCCACTTTATGAACGAGGCCCAGCGCTGCGACCGCATCTCGCTGATGCACGCGGGCAAAGTGCTGGCTTGCGACACACCCGACGCACTGCAACAGCAATTCCACGGCGACACATTGGAGGCCGCGTTCGTCACCTGCCTGGAGCAGGCCCAAGGCGAAGCCGATCCTGCCGCGCCGAACAAAACCGTCAGCGAAAGCAGCACGCCGCCCGTCAGCAAACGCGGCTTCAGCATCGCCCGACTGCTGGCCGTGGCCAGCCGCGAAGGCAAAGAGCTGTTGCGCGACAAAGTGCGCATGGCCTTCGCCCTGCTCGGTGCGATGTTCATGATGGTGATCTTCGGTTACGGCATTTCCCTGGACGTGGAAAACCTTGCCTTCGCCGTCTACGACCAGGACCAGACTCCGCAAAGTCGCGCCTACCTGGAAGCCTTCCGCAGCTCGCGCTACTTCGCCGAACAAGCCCCCATCCGCGATGCCAACGAACTGCACCGGCGCCTGCAACGTTCAGAAATCAAACTGGCGCTGGAAATTCCACCCGGTTTTGGCCGCGACCTGTACGCCGGCCGCCAACCCACCGTGGCTGCGTGGATCGATGGCGGCATGCCGTTTCGCGCCGAAACCAGCCGTAACTACGTCGAAGCGGTGCACCAAGGCAATCTCCAGCAACTGGCCGAACTGAGCAGCCTGCCCGGCAGCACACAAGCCGCCGCCAAGCTGGAAACACGCTTTCGCTACAACCAGGATGTAGTCAGTGTGAACGCCATCGGCCCTGGCGTGATGGCGCTGATCCTGGCGTTTATCCCGGCAATGCTCACCGCGTTGGGCATCGTGCGTGAAAAGGAGCTGGGGTCGATCACCAACTTCTACGCCACGCCGCTGACGCGCCTGGAGTTCCTGTTGGGCAAACAGGCGCCGTATCTGGCCGTTAGCCTGGTGAACCTGGCACTGCTGGTGGCGATGAACCGCTGGCTGTTCGGCGTGCCATTCAAGGGCAGCGGCGTGGCGCTGGCGGTAGGCGGCCTGTTGTATGTACTCGCAACGACGAGCATGGGTCTGCTGATTTCCGCGTTCACCCGCACCCAGATCGCGGCGATCCTCGGCACCATGATCATCACCAGCCTGCCGACCATCCAGTTCTCCGGGCTGATCGTACCGCGCTCGTCCCTGGAAGGCGCGGCCGCGCTGATGGGCACGTTATTCCCCGCCGGGCACTTTCTGGATATCGCAGTGGGCACCTTCACCAAGGCCCTGGACCTGCGCCAGTTGTGGCCGCAATGCCTGGCGCTGTTCGGGTTTTTCGTCGGGTTCACTGGGCTGAGCCTGATCATGCTCAAAAAGCAGGAGGCCTGATGCACAAGCTCGCTCATATCCTGCGCCTGGGCTTCAAGGAATTGACCAGCCTGCGTCACGACAGCGTGTTGCTGCTGTTTTTGTTCTACGCCTTCACTGTCGCGATCTACATGCCCGCCGCTGGCTCGGTCATTGGTGTGCACAACGCCAGCGTGGCGTTTGTTGATGAGGACCACAGCGCGCTGTCGCGGCAAATGGCCGAGGCGCTGCAGCCGCCCGAATTTCAACCGCCTGCACCACTGGACTACGACCAATTGGACAAAGTCATGGACAGCGGCGAGTACACCTTCGTGATCAATGTGCCAGCCAACTTCCAGGCCGACCTGTTGGCCGGGCGCCAGCCGGGTGTGCAGGTGAACGTCGATGCCACAGCGATGAGCCAGGCATTTATGGGCGCAGGCTATATTGGCCGGATTTTCCAGCGTGAGTTACAAAGCTACGGCGGGCAAACCGACGCGGCTGGCAAGACGCCTGCGCGGCTGACCACACGGGCGTTGTTCAACACCAACCTGGAAGGCGGCTGGTTTTTGGCGGTGATCCAGATCGTCAATAACATCACCATCCTGGCCATTGTGCTCACCGGCACAGCGCTGCTGCGCGAGCGTGAGCACGGCACGCTCGACCATTTGCTGGTGCTGCCGCTGACCGCGCTGGAAATCATGCTGGCAAAAATCTGGAGCAACATGCTGGTGGTGGTGCTGTGTACGTGGCTGTCGCTGGAGCTGGTAGTCAAAGGCTTGCTCGGTGTGCCGCTGGCCGGGTCTTTGAGCCTGTTTTTGCTGGTGACGGCGCTGTACCTGTTTGCGAGTACGGCACTGGGGATCTTCCTCGCCACCCTTGCGCGTTCGACGCCTCAGTTTGGCTTGCTGGCGATTCCGGTGATTATTCCGATGCTGCTTCTGTCTGGCGGCAGTACGCCATTGGACAGCATGCCCGAGTGGTTGCAATGGGTGATGCAGGGCTCGCCGTCGACGCACTTTGTGAGTTTGAGCGCGGCCATACTGTTTCGTGATGCGGGCGTGGGTGTGGTGTGGCCGGATTTGCTGGCGTTGGTGGGGATTGGGTTGGTGTTTTTTGCGGTGGCGTTGGCCAGGTTTCGTAAAAGCCTGGCTTCCTGAAGCGTCTGTACTGGCGCCATCGCGGGCAAGCCCGCTCCCACCCCTGGAATGCATTCACCTGTGGGAGCGGGCTTGCCCGCGATAGTCGCGCAGCGACTTACTGGATGATCAAGTTGTTGAACAACAGGTCTTCCACCACCGGCTTGCCGGTCTCGTCATTCATGACTTGCTGGGTTTGCTTCAGGGCTTCCTGGCGCAGCTTTTCTTTGCCTTCGACCGTGCTCATGGCTTCGTTGGTCTGCTGGGTAAACAGCGCCACCAGTTGGTTACGAATCAGCGGGTCGTTGGCTTTGACGGCCGCTGCCGCTTCAGGCCCGGTCACGCGCAGGGCGATGTCGGCCTTGTAGACCCGCAGTTTTGCCGTGCCATCCAGGCCGTAATTGCCCACAAAGGGTGGGGTCAGGCTGATATAGCTGACCTTCGGCGCCTCGCCTTCTTTCGCTTCTTCGGCCTGGGCTGCCAACGGCAAGGTCAGGGCGAGCATCAACAGGATCCACGCTTTCACAGTTCATTCCTCGAATTCGGTTGCCGGGTAGCATAACGCTAGCGAGGCTGAGTACAAGCTTATGGCGACTTATCAGGGCCAGGCATGCTCGTTGACCCACGGGCGTACCCTCCTACACTTATCGGCCACGACGCCAAAAGGAATAGTCCGATGAAAGCTGTGCTGTGCAAAGCCTTCGGCCCCGCCGAAACCCTGGTGCTGGAAGAGATCGCCAGCCCCGCGATCAAGAAGAACGAAATCCTGCTGGACGTGCACGCGGCCGGGGTGAATTTCCCGGACACCTTGATCATCGAGGGCAAGTACCAGTTCAAGCCGCCCTTCCCGTTCTCGCCGGGTGGCGAAGCGGCCGGTGTGGTCAGCGAAGTGGGTGAAAAGGTCAGCCACCTCAACGTCGGCGACCGGGTCATGGCCCTGACCGGCTGGGGCAGCTTTGCCGAACAGGTCGCGGTGCCGGGCTATAACGTGCTGCCGATCCCGCCGAGCATGGATTTCAACACCGCCGCCGCCTTCAGCATGACCTACGGCACCTCGATGCATGCGCTGAAGCAACGCGCCAACCTGCAACCCGGCGAAACCCTGCTGGTGCTCGGCGCCTCCGGCGGTGTGGGCCTGGCGGCGGTGGAAATCGGCAAAGCCATGGGCGCCCGGGTGATTGCCGCCGCCAGCAGCGCCGACAAACTCGCCGTAGCCAAGGCGGCTGGTGCGGACGAGCTGATCAACTACAGCGAAGCCAGCCTCAAAGACGAGATCAAGCGCCTGACCGACGGCAATGGTGTCGATGTGATCTACGACCCCGTCGGCGGCGACCTGTTTGACCAGGCCGTGCGTGGCATTGCCTGGAACGGACGCCTGCTGGTGGTGGGCTTTGCCAGCGGGCGCATTCCCGAACTGCCGGTAAACCTGGCGCTGCTCAAGGGTGCGTCGGTAGTCGGGGTGTTCTGGGGCTCGTTCGCCCAGCGCCAGCCGCAGGACAATGCGGCGAACTTCCAGCAGTTGTTCACCTGGTATGGCGAGGGCAAGTTGAAGCCGTTGGTGTCGCAGACTTACCCGCTTGAGCAGGCTGCGCAGGCGATCAATGACCTGGGGCAACGCAGGGCTGTGGGAAAGGTTGTCGTCCAGACCCGCTGAATGCGGTTCATGTGGGAGCTGGCTTGCCTGCGATGGCGGCGGGTCAGCTCACACAGCTGCAATTGATAGACCGTTATCGCAGGCAAGCCAGCTCCCACAGTTGATCTCTTTAGGTCTTAAGACCTGATACCGACCCACACTTATCTATTAGCGACATGTTCGTAAGAGAACATGCAATCGCTCCAATTTCCTGTGTTTGCAGATAAGAGGCGATGCTATTTTCGGTAACGAAACTGTAACATTCGCATCCGCAGTCAAAACAAGAAATTTGGAGCTCTTGAATGTTTGCTTTCTTTCGTCCTGCCGCACACCAGGCGCCCCTGCCTGAAGAAAAAATAGACAGTACCTATCGACGGCTGCGCTGGCAGATCTTCGCCGGTATTTTCTTCGGTTACGCGGGCTACTACCTGCTGCGCAAAAACTTCTCGCTGGCCATGCCGTACCTGATCGACGAGGGTTACACCCGTGGCGAGCTGGGCCTGGCAATGTCAGCCATCGCGATTGCCTACGGCTTGTCCAAGTTCTTGATGGGCCTGGTGTCCGACCGCTCCAACCCACGCTACTTCCTGCCCTTTGGCCTGTTGATATCGGCCGGGGTGATGTTCATTTTCGGTTTCGCACCTTGGGCGACGTCCAGCGTAACCATGATGTTCATTTTGCTGTTCATCAACGGCTGGGCCCAGGGCATGGGCTGGCCGCCGAGTGGGCGCACCATGGTGCACTGGTGGTCGCAGAAAGAACGCGGCGGCGTGGTGTCGGTGTGGAACGTGGCGCATAACGTCGGCGGTGGCCTGATCGGCCCGCTGTTCCTGCTGGGTATGGCGTGGTTCAACGACTGGCACGCAGCGTTCTATGTGCCGGCGACCGTGGCATTGGCCGTGGCGGCATTTGCCTTCATCACCATGCGCGACACCCCGCAATCGGTCGGCCTGCCGCCCATCGAGCAGTACAAGAACGACTACCCGGAAGGCTACAACGCCAGCCACGAAGACGAGTTCAGCGCCAAGGAAATCTTCGTCAAGTACGTGCTGCGCAACAAAATGCTGTGGTACATCGCCTTCGCCAACGTGTTCGTCTACCTGCTGCGCTACGGCGTACTGGACTGGGCACCGACCTACCTCAAAGAAGCCAAGCACTTCGACGTGGATAAAACCTCGTGGGCGTACTTCTTCTACGAGTGGGCGGGCATTCCAGGCACGCTGCTGTGCGGCTGGATGTCGGACAAGATCTTCCGTGGCAACCGTGGACTGACCGGCATCGTGTTCATGGCGTTGGTCACCGTGGCGACCCTGGTTTACTGGCTCAACCCGCCAGGCAACCCAATGGTCGACATGATTGCGCTGTTCTCCATCGGCTTCCTGATCTACGGCCCGGTGATGCTGATCGGCCTGCAGGCGCTGGAACTGGCGCCGAAGAAAGCCGCGGGCACCGCTGCTGGTTTCACGGGCTTGTTCGGCTACCTGGGTGGTTCGGTGGCAGCGAGTGCAGCCATGGGCTACACCGTGGACCATTTCGGCTGGGACGGTGGGTTTGTGTTGCTGGTGGGCGCATGCCTGTTGGCGATCGCGTTCCTGATCCCGACGCTGTGGCACACCAACAGCGTCAGCGCGGCGCGTTAATTCCCGCCGCAGTCTTTGGCACAACGCTTGAGCCGCGCCTCCAGGTTTTTATCTGGCATGGCGTGGCTACGCAGGGCGTTCACGGTCTGCTCGACATAATCGCGAGTGGTGCCGTAACGCCCGCAAGCGCTTTCCAATACGTGGTTAAGCACGATATCGGGCAGGTTGCCAGCATAGCTGGGCAAGTGCCGCTCCAACACAAACCCCAGCGCCTGCACTTGGCTGCCATCTTCCAGGCGGCAGCTGAGCCAGTGCGGTCGGTACGACGGGTAAGGCATCTCGCGCTGCCACAAGGCATAAAGCGAGGCCTCAAGCTGGTCTTCCGGCAAGCGGTAGGCAAACCCGCTGCAAGAACCGCCGCGATCCAGGCCGAACACCAACCCCGGCGACTCCGGCGTGCCTCGATGCTCATGTGACCACAGGTACAAACCCCGGTGATAACCGTGAACCCGTGCGCGCATGCGCTGGGTCGACGAGCATTCGGGGCGCCAGATCAGCGAACCATAAGCGAATAGCCAGACCGGCCCGCCCTTATGCCTGGCCATGGTGGCCTGCATCGAACTCATTAATTGCTCGTGAGTCAGTTGCGGCCCCAGATCGAGCCGCGGAGGGTAAGCCAATTGCAACAGATCGGTTTCAATAACGGTCATGGCGGATCGCTTAGGTCCCCTGCGTGTTACCAGTTGTAAGCAACTTTACCGTAATAAAACGCGCCGCTGTAACCGTACGGCGAAAAAGTGCTGTAGGCGAGGTTGCCGCCGCTGCTGGCGTAGGCATTGACCTTCTCCGGGTATTTATCGGTGATGTTGTCGCCGCCCAACGTGAAGGTCCAGTTCTTCAACTTATAGTCTGCCGACAGGTCCAGCACCCAGGCGGCCTTGAAGGTCTGGTCGTTGACCTTGTCGGCCTGGTAGCTGGTGAATTCCCCATAGCGCACCAGGTTGCTGTGCAGCGCCCAACGACCGTAGGTGAAGTCGTTGCCCAGGCTGAGCTTGTGCTGCGGCGTGGTATCGCCCAGCAAACCAATGCGCTCACGGCGGTCTACCCGCACCAGGTTGGCGCCCAGGCTGTCCAGAATCGCCGGGTTGGGCTTCACGTCGGTGACTTTGGTGTGGTTGTAGTTGTAGCCCACGGTGCTGTTCCAGCGGATGCCGTTATCGAACGGGTAGCGATAGTTGGCCACCAGGTCGACACCGTCGGTGCTGGTGTCGGTGGCGTTGGTGAAGTAACGGGCGCTGGTGTAGTTGATGTTGCCGACGCCATTGGCTTGCAGGTAGGCGATAGTCGCCGGGTTGAGATTGAGGTTGGATGACAAGCTGATGCGGTCGCGGATGTCGATGCGGTACACATCGAGCGTCACGGTCAGGTCATCGGCCGGCTCCAGCACCAGGCCAAGACTGTAATTGCGCGACTTCTCGGCCTTCAGGTCTTCGGCGCCCAACAGGCGGGCGACCTGGCTGTTGGCCGGGAAGGTGCCAGCTTCCTGGATGGTGTTGCCGATCAGCTGTGACGAGGTGTAGGCAAAGTTCTGCTGGGCCAGGGATGGCGCACGGAAACCATTGGAAATGCTGCCACGCAAGGCGACGTGCGGGGTGAAGTCATAACGCGCCGACAGCGAGCCGCTGACGTTGGAGCCGAAGTCGCTGTAGTCCTCATGACGTACGGCGGCTGAGGCGCTGAGTTTTTCGGTGAAGTTGGTTTCCAGGTCCAGATACTGAGCCCAGTTGTGCCGCGAGGTGCTACCGGCGTCGGCATCACGGAACCCACCCAGGCCCGAACTGCCGGTCTGGTAGTAGGACGCCGGCTCGCCCGCTTCAATTTGATAACCCTGGCGCAGGTATTCGCCGCCAAAAGCCAACGACACCGGGTACGGCAAAAAGCCCACGTCGAACTCACGGGACAGGTCCAGGCTGACCTGGCGCTGATCGTTGCTCAAGGTACCGTTGTTAAATTTGCGCGGAGTGACCAGGCCGAGTGAGGTGTTGATGGTTTCGGTGCCCAGTTCGTACTGGTTCTTGCCATAGTTGGCCGACAGGTCGTAATGCCAATCGTAGGCCAGCAAGCCGCGCAGGCCGACCACCAAGGACGTGTCTTCAAGATTGCCCTTGATCAAAGGCAGGTAGCCATTGGGGTTGAGCGCCGGGATGTTGTTGGACGCGTTGCTCGCCCGATAGAACGCCGCCGTTTCGCCACGACGCTTGCTGTAACCGCCGAAGGTGTAGAACTCGGCTGCATCGTTGAAGGAATATTCGGAGTTGAACTGGAATTTGCCTTCATTGGTGGCCGGCTCGCCCTGACGAAACACGCGCTGACCATAGGTGGTGGAACCCACGCTGCCAGGGCGGAAATCGTCGCCGGCGCGGTTGGTGTAGTCGTTGTCGGCGCCTTCGCCCGAAACGTTGATAAAGCCGTTTTGGCCCAAGGCAAACCCGGTGTTACCGCTGACATTGCGCTGGATGCCGTCACCCTTCTTGTACTCGCCAAATTTGGTCGAGACAGAGCCGCCGTGGTCGTCGTGCTTGAGGATCACGTTGATCACCCCGGCAATCGCGTCCGAGCCATAGCGCGCCGACGCGCCGTCGCGCAGCACTTCGATATGGTCGACCGCCGACAGCGGGATCGCATTCAAATCCGCTGGCGCCGAACCGCGCCCCACGGCCCCGCCCAGGTTGACGAAAGCACTGGTGTGGCGGCGTTTACCGTTGACCAGCACCAACACCTGATCCGGCGACAAACCGCGCAACTGCGCCGGGCGTACCAGTTCGGCACCGTCCACCAGACTGGGGCGCGGGAAGTTGATGGAAGGAATCAGACGCGCCAACACCGCGCCCAGCTCATCGGAGCCGGTGCTGCGCAATGTGTCACCGGAAATGACATCGATGGGCGACAACGAAGCACTGGCGGTGCGCTCTTGGGCACGGGTGCCGGTGACGATCACGGTGTCGAGTTTTGGTGCATCGGCGGCTGTTGCGTCCGCCCAGACCGGATTGAATCCCACAGCAGTCAGCAAATTGGCCGACAAAATAGCTGTGTACGCATGTTTCTTGTAACTCCCCATACCGCTCCCCTGCCATTCAAGCCCGGCAATCAAAAAATCAAAGCTTCAATGCTCTGAGTTCACACGATCGGTCCGGCTGGCGGGCGGTAGCGGTCAGTTACTGGTTATTGACGATAAGGCGGTAGTCCGTTGCCTTATAGCTTAATGAGATTATTCCTACATCTAAAATACCTTAATTGCATAAGCATAGGCGGCCGTGTTTTCAGCGCTGGTTCAGGTCATGCCCAACATAAGCCGCCAAACTGCAGATGTTTAGCGACCCACATTAGCCGCTTCTTCAAACGACTATCGAGGTCGAACCATGAAATACCTTTTTTCCGGTCTGCTGCTTTTGCTGCAAACCACCACTGCTCTGGCTTCCGAGGCCGCCGCCAATGACGACAAAGGTTTCTGGTACGCCCAGACCAGTGTCTACACCAAGCATTTTTCGCCGGACCCAAAGCACAACAACAATCAGGACTTGATCAACCTGGAACGTAACGAGGCGTCGGGGTTGGTGTATGGCGGGGCGACGTTTCGCAACTCGTTCAGCCAGCGCTCGTATTACGTCTACGCCGGCAAGCGTTACGATATTGGCGACTCACCGTTTTATATGAAGGTGACCGCGGGCGCGCTACAGGGCTATCGCGGTAAGTACCGCGACAAAATCCCGCTCAACCGTTATGGCGTTGCACCGGCGATCATTCCGTCTGTGGGGGTTCACTTCGGCCCGGTGGCCAGTGAGTTGGTGTTACTGGGGTTCAATGCGGCGATGCTGACGGCAGGCGTGCGTTTCTAGGAACGCCGCCTACCCATGTGGGAGCTGGCTTGCCTGCGATAGCGGCGGGTCAGCTAATACACCTGCAACTGATACACCGCTATCGCAGGCAAGCCAGCTCCCACACTGGTTCAGCTCAAGGCTTCAAGGGCGTGGCGCGTAGGCAAACACATCGGCGCGCATCTGGTGTGCATCCATACCTGCGTCGACCAATGCGTCCAGCGTGCCGTAGATCATCGCCGGCGAACCACTGGCGTAAACGTGCACCGCCTTGAGGTCGCTGATGTCTTCACACACGGCCTCATGCAGCAGCCCGCAGCGCCCTTCCCAACCGCACAGGTCGCTGACCACTTTGTGCAGGAACAGGTTGGGCAGTTGCTGCCATTGCTCCCAGTGTTCGATTTCGTAGAAGTCTTCCGGGCGGCGCACGCCCCAATACAGGTGCACAGGGTGCTTGAAGCCCGAGGCGCGGCAATGTTCGATCAGGCTGTGCATCTGCGCCATGCCGGTGCCGGCAGCGATCAACACCAGCGGCCCGTCCGGCAGTTCGGCCAAGTGAGTATCACCAAACGGCAGTTCAACACGGGCCATCTGGTTACGCTGCAACTGCTCGATCAAATTGCGCGCACTGTCCTCGCGAACCAACACATGCAGTTCCAGCTCGCGCCCGGCATGGGGCGCCGAGGCCAGGGAAAACGCCGATTTATCGCCGTTGTCACGCTCGATCATCAGGTATTGCCCGGCGTGGTAACGCACCGCCTTCCCGGCCGGCGCACGCAAGCGCACGCGCCATACATCGCCACCGACGTCCACGCACTCACTCAATTGGCACGACAACTTGCGCAACGGCAACTCTCCCGGCGCCAGCACGCCATCCCACAACACAATGCAATCTTCCAACGGCTCGGCGATGCAGGTGTAGAACTCACCATGGTCGCGCACCTCTCCGGCTTGTTGCACCCGGCCTTCCACCAGCAGCGCGGCGCACACATGGCACACGCCATTGCGACACGCCTGTGGGCATTCGTAGCCCAGGCGACGCGCGCCTTCAAGGATTCGCTCACCAGGGACCAGCTCCAGTACGGCGCCGGAAGGTTGCAGGGTTACACGCATCAATCTATTCCCAATTCTTTCCAGATCGCATCAACACGTGCGGTCACAGCGTCATCCTTGACGATCACCCGACCCCACTCGCGGGTGGTCTCACCCGGCCATTTGTGGGTGGCATCCAGGCCCATCTTCGAGCCCAGGCCCGATACCGGCGAAGCAAAGTCGAGGTAGTCGATCGGCGTGTTATCGATCATCACCGTGTCGCGCTTGGGGTCCATGCGCGTGGTGATGGCCCAGATCACGTCGTTCCAGTCCCGGGCATTGATGTCGTCGTCAGTGACGATAACGAACTTGGTGTACATGAACTGTCGCAAAAACGACCACACACCGAGCATTACCCGCTTGGCATGGCCTGGGTACGACTTCTTCATGGTCACGATGGCCATGCGGTACGAGCAGCCCTCGGGCGGCAGGTAGAAGTCGGTAATTTCCGGGAACTGCTTTTGCAGGATCGGCACGAACACTTCGTTGAGCGCCACACCAAGGATGGCCGGCTCATCCGGCGGCCGGCCGGTGTAGGTGCTGTGGTAGATCGGTTTGATGCGGTGGGTGATGCGCTCGACGGTGAACACCGGGAAGCTGTCGACTTCGTTGTAGTAGCCGGTGTGGTCACCGTAAGGGCCTTCATCGGCCATTTCGCCCGGATGAATCACGCCTTCGAGGATGATTTCGGCGGTGGCCGGCACTTGCAGGTCATTGCCACGACACTTCACCAGCTCGGTGCGGTTGCCGCGCAGCAGGCCGGCGAAGGCATATTCGGACAGGCTGTCAGGCACCGGCGTCACGGCGCCGAGGATGGTCGCCGGGTCGGCGCCCAGGGCCACGGACACGGGAAACGGCTTGCCTGGGTGCTTTTCGCACCACTCACGGAAGTCCAGCGCGCCGCCACGGTGGCTCAGCCAACGCATGATCACCTTGTTGCGGCCGATCACTTGCTGACGGTAGATCCCCAGGTTCTGGCGATCCTTGTTCGGGCCTTTGGTGACGGTCAGGCCCCAGGTGATCAGCGGGCCGACATCGCCCGGCCAGCAGGTCTGCACCGGCAACATGGCCAGGTCGACGTCATCGCCTTCGATGACCACTTCCTGGCACACCGCGTCCTTGACCACTTTGGGCGCCATGGCAATGATCTTGCGAAAGATCGGCAGCTTCGACCAGGCGTCCTTGAGGCCCTTGGGTGGCTCGGGCTCCTTGAGGAAGGCCAGCAACTTGCCGATCTCGCGCAGCTCGCTGACCGACTCGGCGCCCATGCCAAACGCAACACGGTCGGGCGTGCCGAACAGGTTGCCGAGCACCGGAATATCAAAGCCGGTCGGGTTTTCGAACAGCAGCGCCGGGCCCTTGTTGCGCAAGGTACGGTCGCAAATCTCAGTCATTTCCAGCACCGGGGAAACCGGCACCTGGATACGTTTCAACTCTCCGCGCTGCTCAAGTTGCTGCACGAAATCCCGAAGATCCTTGAATTTCATTAACCATGCCACCCGTAAAATAGGCGTACATCCTACCTGCTCTTAAGAGCGCTGGCAGCTTATTGCACGTCATTGCGACTCACACCCGACTCAACGGACTCATTACGCATGGTGTGGAAGAAGGGCTCAAGGAACCCTTCCACATAACGCGTGCCTACGGCCGAGAGGTGGTTGTCATCGGTATACAGCGACTGGCCATCGCGCTCGACCCGGCACCAGCCATTCGTCTCGCACAGCTTGGGCGCGGGGTCCATGAGTTGCACACCGGGGTCTGCCGCGGCGATGCGCTCAAAAACGCTGCTGATATAGGCCTGGCGCTCGACGTGCTCGGCCAGGGGCAAGCCTTCGCGGTCGGTCGGGCGTCCCAGCATCGCCAGGCGACTGAGCCGGTAAGGCACGTTGAAAGCCTGCAGCGGTACCTCCTTGACCAGCCACACCCTGTGCCCGCTGGCACGCAGTTGCTGCACCAGCGCACTCACACCCTCGGCAAACAGCCGTTCAGCGACGGCGCGGTCGTACTTGCCCGTTTGCGGATCATGAAGGGAAGCGCCGGTGTCGCCGGAGCGCTGGCCATAAACGTAAAGGCTCCAGCGGGCTACCAGCACCACATCACTGAACTGTTCCTTGCTCAACAACTGGGTGACACGCTCGTTGAACGCTCGGCAGCCTGGGGTGTTTTCTTTGCGGTCGAACGGCAGGCACCCGGCGTAACCGGCCTGAGTGATGCCGAAGTCGTACTTGCGCGAGCCGTCGTTCAACGCCGGGATGAGTGCCGAGGCATGGCTGTCGCCCCAGACCAATGCGCGGGCAGCACTCGCCTGCGGGCCAAAATGGCAAAGTTTGCGGTTCGGGTCTTTCTTGTCATCCGACAGGCACTTAATCAGCGTGGGGCTCCAGGTATACGCTTGGGCAAACTGTAGTGCCTGGGGCGACAGCCGCGATGCAAACCCATCCGACCACACCAGACCTTTGCCGATCAGACCCAGGCCGGCGAGCCCGACCACGCCCGCGATCAGAATCGACCGACGACCCGCCAGCAGGCGCCGCTCACGAAACGGCCCCTCGACGAACCGCCAGGACACATAACCCAGCACCAGGCTCAAGACGAACAGACCCGCCAGCGCCCAGGAGGGCAGGCCAAAAATACTCGCGTACTTGCCAAACACCAGCACCGGCCAGTGCCACAGGTACCACGAATAGGAAATCAGCCCGATGCCCACCAACACGCGACTGCCCAGCAAGCGCCCTACCCAGGTTGGGTGTTGGCCGTTAGCCCAAATCAACCCCACCACACCCAATACAGGCAACAAAGCCGCCGCCCCAGGGAACGCGGTGTTGGCGTTGTAGCCCAATACCGCCACAAGAATCAGGCCCAGGCTGAACAGACTCACAGCTTGCGCCAACAGGGGACTTGCCCGCCCTGCCCGCACTGGCATCACAGCCAGCATGGACCCGGCCAACAATTCCCAGGCACGCATGGGCAGCAGGAAGAAGGCTTTGTCCGGCTCATTGGCCACCGCCCACACGCTCGCCGCAAACGACACCAGCAGCAATACAAACAAGGCGCTGCGCCACTGCTTCAGCCAGCTCGACAACAGCGCCAGCAAGAGTGGGAAGGCAATGTAGAACTGCTCTTCAACCGACAGCGACCAGGTGTGCAACATCGGCTTCATGTCGGAGGCCGTGTCGAAATAGCCGTCCTGGCGCATGAAGAACAGATTGGAGATGAACACCACTTGGTTGTGTATCGAGCGTCCCAATTCCGAATAGTCTTTGGGCGCCATTAAGAACCAGCCAGCCACCAATGACGTAAACATCATGACCAGCAAAGCCGGCAGGATACGCCGTGCCCGTCGCGCCCAGAAATCGACGAAGCTGAAACGCCCCGCTTCACGCTCGCGCCAGATGATCGAGGTAATCAGGAAACCTGAAATCACGAAGAACACATCAACGCCGACAAAACCGCCAGTAACGCCGGGAACCCCAAAATGGAACAAAACCACAGCCAGGACAGCAATGGCGCGCAGGCCATCAATGTCTCTTCGGTAAGCAAGAGCGGTCATAAATCGTAATCAGCCTGATACAAATTGAAGAGAGCGTAGGCGTACTCGCCATTTTTGTTTCTTTACTGACACTCTCGGCACACAAACCTCCCTGTTTGGCGCAAAAAAAATGGCACCCTTCAAGGGCACCATTTTCTCAGACCTGAACCGTAGTATTACTTACGCTTCATAGACAGGAAGAACTCGTCGTTGGTCTTGGTGGTTTTCAGCTTGTCGATGAGGAACTCGATGGCGGCTACTTCGTCCATCGGGTGCAGCAGCTTGCGCAGGATCCACATGCGCTGCAGTTCGTCGTCGGCGGTCAGCAACTCTTCACGGCGGGTGCCGGAGCGGTTGATGTTGATCGCAGGGAACACACGCTTTTCAGCGATACGACGGTCCAAAGGCAGTTCCATGTTACCGGTACCTTTAAACTCTTCGTAGATCACTTCATCCATCTTCGAGCCGGTTTCAACCAGCGCGGTGGCGATAATGGTCAGCGAGCCGCCTTCTTCGATGTTGCGCGCAGCACCGAAGAAACGCTTTGGTTTCTCCAGGGCGTGGGCATCGACACCACCGGTGAGTACCTTGCCGGAGCTTGGGATCACGGTGTTGTAGGCACGCGCCAGACGGGTGATGGAGTCGAGCAGGATCACCACATCCTTCTTGTGTTCGACCAGGCGCTTGGCCTTCTCGATCACCATTTCGGCAACCTGCACGTGGCGGGTTGGCGGCTCATCGAACGTCGAGGCAACCACTTCGCCGCGCACGGTGCGCTGCATTTCGGTTACTTCTTCCGGGCGCTCATCGATCAGCAATACGATCAGGTGAACTTCCGGGTTGTTACGCGCGATGTTCGCTGCAATGTTCTGCAGCATGATGGTCTTACCGGCTTTCGGCGGTGCGACGATCAGGCCGCGCTGGCCTTTGCCGATCGGGGCGCACAGGTCGATGACACGACCGGTCAAGTCTTCGGTGGAACCGTTACCGGCTTCCATCTTCATGCGCACGGTCGGGAACAGCGGCGTCAGGTTCTCGAAGAGAATCTTGTTCTTCGCGTTCTCAGGACGATCGAAGTTGATCGTGTCGACCTTGAGCAGGGCGAAATAACGCTCGCCTTCCTTCGGAGGACGGATCTTGCCGACGATGGTGTCACCGGTGCGCAAGTTGAAGCGACGGATCTGGCTCGGCGAGACGTAAATATCGTCTGGGCCGGCGAGATAGGAAGCGTCTGCAGAGCGGAGGAAGCCGAAGCCGTCCTGGAGAATCTCCAGCACGCCATCACCGGAGATTTCCTCGCCGCTTTTCGCGTGCTTTTTGAGCAGGGAGAAAATCACGTCCTGCTTGCGCGAACGGGCCATATTTTCTATGCCCATTTCTTCGGCCAATTGGAGCAGGTCGGTAATCGGCTTTTGCTTGAGTTCAGTCAGATTCATATAGGAATGACGTAATCATTTATGGAGGGGGGAAATTAAGCTTTTGGCTTAATGAGGCCGCGCCGCAGAGAAGGCGACAGGATCGCGTACTAATCGAAAAGGAATGCGTCGGCGACGGCTTGCAGGGGGCAGTGGAGAAACCAGTGCGGGGCCGAATGTACCACCTGAATTTCGGAGCGTCTAGCCCTGTTTCACGAAAAAGCCCCGCTATTTTGCGGGGCTTTTTTGACGACGCTTAGATGTTCGCGTCGAGGAAAGCTTGCAGCTGGGACTTCGACAGCGCGCCCACTTTAGTGGCTTCGACGTTGCCGTTCTTGAACAGCATCAGGGTCGGGATACCACGCACGCCGTGTTTGGCCGGGGTTTCCTGATTGTCGTCGATGTTCAGCTTGGCAATGGTCAGCTTGCCTTCGTAAGTGGTCGCAATGTCGTCCAGAACAGGGGCGATCATTTTGCAAGGGCCACACCATTCAGCCCAGTAGTCAACCAGTACCGGGCCTTGAGCCTTGAGTACTTCGGCCTCAAAGGTCGCGTCGGTGACGTGCTTGATAAGATCGTTGCTCATGGATGTCTCCGGATTGTAAGCAAAAAAAACGTGGCCCATCATAGCCGCCCTTCCCCCGTTCAGGAAGCCGCCTCTGATTGAGTCTTGCTATGGCGTTGCATGAGTTTGGGTATAGCCCACTCACGGCGTCACGGGAGTCACGAAGGCGATGCCCGTGCGCAATGCCGCATTGCGTACGTGTTCCTGCATGGTTTTCTGCGCCGCAGCACTGGCGCGCCTGGCCAGGGCACGCAGGATCTTGCGGTGCTCTTGCCAAGTCTCCATGGCCCGTTCCGGTCGGATGAACGGTAGCTTCTGGCTCTCCAGGAACACCTCGGCACTGGCACTCAGGATGCTCACCATCGCCTGGTTACCGCTGGCCAGCAGGATCCGCTGATGGAACTCGAAGTCCAGCCGGGCAGCGGCTTCGAAGTCGCCAGCCTTGAGCACTTTGCGCATGGCCTCGACATTGTCTTGCAGGCTGTCCAGTTCATCGAGAGTCAACGTCACTGCCGCCAACCCCGCGGCGAACCCTTCCAGGGCGTAGCGCAACTGGAAGATATCCAGGGGCGTGGCCTGGGCAGCGAAGGGCCAGGCGAACCCCGGCGTTTCTTGCACCTCTTGCACAAACACGCCTTTACCCGGCTGCACACTCACCACGCCCAATGCACTTAAAGACGACAACGCCTCGCGCAACGATGCCCGACTCACGCCCAACTGTACCGCCAGGTCGCGCTGGGACGGCAACGCGTCACCCGCTGCAAAGCCCTGTTCCTTGATCAGTTTGCGGATGGCCTGCAGGGCCGCTTCCGGTACGGCTTGGGCGATGGAATTCATAGAAAACTCAAGGTTGCAGTCAACGGAGCGGCTAGTTGTAAAGCTATTCGCAGCCGGCGGCAAGCCGCGCCCCAAAGGGGCTCGCGGGGTTTTATCGGCGCTCGAAAAAGGTGCGAAAAACTCGCTCACTGTTCAGACCAGTAAGACCACCAGAACTCAACAAATACCAGCGTTCCAGGCCATTGGCGCCGTGATGGCATGGGCCGTGCAATGGCTCGAAACAGAATATTCCCGCGCCCTTCCCCGGAGAGTTGCCATGACCAAGCGCTACAGCGCCCTGCTCACTGCCCTGTTTGCCAGCCTGATGCTGAGCCAGGCGCCCGCCCATGCCAACGGTCTGGACGATATCGTCGCCCGTGGCACCCTCAAGGTTGCCGTGCCCCAAGACTTCCCGCCGTTCGGCTCGGTTGGCCCGGACATGAAACCCCGTGGCCTGGACGTCGACACCGCCAAGCTGCTGGCCGACCAGCTCAAGGTCAAGCTGGAACTGACCCCGGTGAACAGCACCAACCGTATCCCGTTTCTCACTACCGGCAAGGTCGACCTGGTGATTTCCAGCCTGGGCAAGAACGCCGAGCGCGAAAAGGTCATCGACTTCTCCAAGGCCTACGCGCCGTTCTACCTGGCCGTGTTCGGGCCACCTGATGCGGCCATCCACACCACCGATGACCTCAAGGGCAAGACCATCAGCGTGACCCGCGGCGCCATCGAAGACATCGAGCTGACCGCCGTCGCGCCCAAGGAAGCCACGATCAAGCGCTTCGAAGACAACAACTCAACCATCGCCGCCTACCTGGCCGGCCAGGTCGACCTGATCGCCAGCGGCAACGTGGTGATGGTGGCGATCAGCGAGCGCAGTAATAAACGTGGGCTGGAGCTGAAAGTGAAACTCAAGGATTCGCCGGTGTACGTGGGAGTTAACAAGAACGAGCCAGCGCTGCTGGAGAAGGTCAACCAGATCCTGGTCGCGGCCAAAGCCGATGGCAGCCTGGAAAAGAACGCGATGCAGTGGCTTAAAGAGCCACTGCCTGCCGATCTTTGATGCGGAGCTGATTCATGGCGTATCAATTTGACTTTGTGCCGGTGCTGGCCAATACCGACCTGCTGCTACGCGGCGCGCTGTTTACCCTTGAGCTGACGGCTATCGGCGCGATCCTCGGCGTGGCCCTGGGCACCGTCGGCGCTGTGGTGCGGGCATGGAAGATCCAGCCGTTTTCCTGGGTCTTCGGGGTGTATGTCGAGTTGATCCGCAACACGCCGTTTCTGGTGCAGTTGTTTTTCATCTTCTTCGGCCTGCCATCCCTGGGGCTGAAAATCACCGAGTGGCAAGCCGCCGTACTGGCGATGGTGATCAACCTGGGGGCGTACTCCACCGAGATCATTCGCGCCGGCATCCAGGCGGTCCCAAGCGGGCAGCTGGAAGCCGCAGCGGCATTGGCGATGACGCGTTTCGAGGCGTTTCGCCATGTGGTGCTGTTGCCGGCACTGGGCAAGGTGTGGCCGGCCCTGAGCAGCCAGATCATCATTGTGATGCTCGGCTCGGCGGTGTGTTCGCAGATCGCCACCGAAGAGCTGAGCTTTGCCGCCAACTTTATCCAGTCACGCAACTTCCGCGCGTTTGAAACCTACGCACTGACCACCCTGGTGTACCTGTGCATGGCGCTGATGATTCGCCAGTTGCTCAACTGGATCGGCCGTCGCTACGTGATGAGGAACAGCCGATGAGTGATTTCTCCTTCTGGGACATCGTGCGCAACCTCGCCACCGGCTTGCAATGGACCTTGCTGCTGTCGCTGGTGGCGTTTGTCGGTGGCGGCGTTATCGGTTTACTGGTGATGACGATGCGCATCAGCCGCAAAGCCTTCCCGCGCAATCTCGCGCGCACCTATATTGAACTGTTCCAGGGCACGCCGCTGTTGATGCAGCTGTTCCTGGTGTTTTTTGGCATCGCGCTGCTGGGTGTGGATATCTCGCCCTGGCTGGCGGCGGCGATTGCCTTGACCCTGTTTACCAGTGCTTACCTGGCCGAGATCTGGCGCGGCTGCGTCGAGTCGATTGCCCACGGGCAATGGGAAGCCTCGGCCAGCCTGGCGCTTAACCCGCTTGAACAACTGCGCTACGTGATCCTGCCGCAAGCCCTGCGCATTGCCGTGGCGCCCACCGTGGGCTTTTCGGTGCAGGTGGTCAAAGGCACCGCCGTGACCTCGATCATCGGTTTTACCGAACTGACCAAAACCGGCGGCATGCTCGCCAACGCTACCTTCGAGCCCTTTATGGTCTACGGCCTGGTGGCGCTCGGCTACTTCCTGCTCTGCTACCCCTTGTCCCTCAGTGCGCGCTACCTGGAAAGGAGACTGCATGCCTCTGCTTAGAATTTCCGCCCTGCATAAATATTACGGCGATCACCACGTACTCAAGGGCATCGACCTGACGGTTGAAGAAGGCCAGGTGGTGGCGATCATCGGCCGCAGTGGCTCGGGCAAGTCGACCTTGCTGCGTACCCTCAATGGCCTTGAATCGATCAACGACGGCGTAATTGAGGTCGACGGCGAATACCTCGACGCCGCCCGCGCCGACCTGCGCAGCCTGCGGCAGAAAGTCGGGATGGTGTTCCAGCAGTTCAACCTGTTCCCACACCTGACCGTGGGCGAGAACGTCATGCTCGCGCCACAAGTGGTGCAGAAAGTGCCCAAGGCCAAAGCCGCCCAGCTTGCCCGGCAGATGCTGGAGCGGGTGGGGCTGGGGGAAAAGTTTGATGCCTTCCCTGATCGTCTGTCCGGCGGCCAGCAGCAACGGGTCGCCATAGCCCGTGCGCTGGCCATGTCGCCCAAGGTGCTGCTGTGCGATGAAATTACCTCGGCACTGGACCCGGAGCTGGTCAATGAAGTGCTCAGTGTGGTGCGCCAATTGGCCAAGGACGGCATGACCCTGATCATGGTGACCCACGAAATGCGCTTTGCCCGGGAAGTCGGGGACAAGCTGGTGTTCATGCATCAGGGCAAGGTGCATGAAGTGGGCGACCCCAAGACCTTGTTCGCCAACCCAAAGACGCCGGAGTTCGCCAATTTCATCGGCTCGGTGGAGCAGCCGGGCTGATCGATTAACCGCCGGGCAACCATTCAAAGTGCCCCTGGCCTTCGAAGACGGTCTCGTGGCGCACTGAAAAGGCATCGGGCGGTAAATACGTGTCGATCTGCACTTGTGCTGAAAAGCGTGTGCCGGTCAGCGGCAAACCACCGGCTTTGGCTATCAGCACGTGACCGGGCAGTAAGTGCCCGCTGGTAGCCGTTTCTGTGGGCTGTGACGTACTCAGTTCAACGGCGCGACCATCGACCTGGGCATGCTTGAGGGCCAGGGTGAAGCTGCCCTGTCGGCCGAATCGATAGCCTTGCGTCCCCGCCGGAACACCCGTAAAGCGCAAGGCGACAGCCCCTGGTTCGGCACATACGACACTCAGCTGCAGCGTTCGCCTGCCCAGGATGATGGGCTGGCTTGCGAGCGGCTCGCCCAACAACTCCGCGCGCCGGAGCACGCCGTGGTCGACCCTTGGCTGGCTGAGGGAAAGGCGGCAGTCATTCGCCGAAGCCTCCGGGGCCGCTATCGCGAGCATGAACAACAAGCTAACGCCCAGGCACAGTCGACGCAGGGTGTATTGCGCCGATTCATTGGGCACGACATATCGCCGAAGCCGTTTCATAGAGCTTGTCCTCTGTGGATTGCGACTCAAGGTTCAGATGCAGCAGGCACGCGCGGGCAGAGCCCGGCGGCGAAACGCTGAGGATTTGCCCGTCATCCATGTGGTTCAAAAAGATCAGGCCCTCACCCACCACATTGGTCAGGTAGGTGTTGTCCGGGCCAAACACCGCAGAGCCCTGGGGCAGAGGTGTACCTTGCTCATCGTGCACCTCAAGCAGTACCCGGCGAACATTCACCACTTGGAAATCCACGGTATTGAATGATCCGCGCCCGACGGCGAGGATTTTGGTGCCGTTCTTGAGATCGACCCGCTTGGGCAAGGACTGGGTCTGCACCTCCAGGTGGCTGGTGGTATAGGCCGGCAAGCCGGGAATCACCGCATGCCCACGGTAATCGGTCCACACCGGGCCTTGTGGGGTCGAAACCTTGGCCGCTGACACTTCGCCCACCGAAAGCACACCAAAGGTGTCCTGCACTGCGTAGGGGGAAAAGGTCAGGCCGCGCGCGTGAGCCACCACGGCACCCTGCAGTTGCCCGCTGTAGCTGGTGCTCGTGGGCGTGCGGTTCACGCCCAGGCCCACACGGGTGTAGCGCGGCATCACGTCAACATTCGCGCGAACCGCTTGCTGGCGCTCCTGCAGATCCCGCTCAACCCCCACTTCGTAGTTCACATATTCATTGACCCGCTCGGACAATGCCGTGCCCATATCGGCACGGCCATTGCGGCGACTGGCGTAGGACGTCAGGCGGCGATCTTCTCCAAAGGGCACCGTGACCTGCAGGCGCAAGGACAGCCCCTCCGGCGTGACCTCATCACGTGTTTCTCGCTCACGGCTTGCGGTCTTGCGCCGCCGCGAAGCGCCCACCTGCGAGTCGGCGATCAACGCTACATCCACCTGCCTGAACCCCTTGTTCCACGAGGCAAATACATGTTCGGCAAGCTGCCCATCAAACTGCGTACTGCGTGAGTAGCTGACTGAAAAAGCCCCCAAGGTCGGTTCTGCCCAGTTGAACCCTACCGTGTACTGATTCTGGAAACGGGTCTGCAGATCATTTTTTTTCAAACCCGGGCCTGCCTCGAGGACATCGCGATAACCTGGGCTTTGGGTCGTCGCACTCAGGCTCATCTCAACACCCGCCACCAACGGGCTGCCCAGGGATACGGCGCTGCGGCTGCCGTTCACACCCGCCTCACCATCGCGCGAGATGTTTTGCCGAGCACTGACGGTAACCCGCTGGAAAAACACACTGCTCATAGTGCCGCCGGCCGACTGGTACTCATCTGTACTCAATAAACCGAACCCCAGGGATGACTGCCGGCCAAGCCCCCAGGTGCCGCTGCCCATGACAACAGTCGGCGCCTCGCGGCCCTCGCTCAGCTGTTCACGTACCTTGCCAAGGGCGAAGTCAAAGCCTGGGGTTACGGCAATAGCCGCACCAAAGGAAGCCGCCGGCACCACGAAACTGCGTGTGCCGCCCCGCGTGCCGATAACGCTGACCTCCAGGTCACTGGTGCCATTGAGCAAAGGCAAGCCTGTCAGGCTGAACGGCCCCTCGGGCACTAACGTGGTATGGATCAGCGCACCGGACTGGCGCACCTCGACACGCGCCTGGCTGTGGGCCAAACCCTCCACCACCACACCATGATCGGCGCCGGCGCGGGAGACACCATCAGGAAACAGCTGTAACCCCGATAGCTGAATCCCACCGAACACCGGGCTTCGGGTAGAGATCTGGCCCACCTGGAAAGTTGACTGCAACGCCGCGATATCACGCTGGGCGTAGGCCTGCACATGCTCGCTGCTGCCTTTGCCGTTATCAGAAATATAGAACTGCCGGCTGCGGACCACCCAATTACCCAGGTTGAATCCCGCCTCGGTATAAGCCGAAACGAACCGGCTGGGGCCACTGCGCGACTGGGTCTGAAACCCGAGCACATCGTAGTTGAACAACGCCGCCGCACCGCCCTCGGAAAAACCTCCCACTTCCCATTCAGGCTCACGCAAGGACTGGGTAGGCACAACCAGCACCACTTCTTCGCTGCCCGGCTGCAACCTGACGATGGTCGCGGGGAACTCACCCACGAAATCGTGACAGGCCTGATCCGCCGAGATGCCCGATTGCACGATCGCCAAGGGCACTTTAAGGCCAGCTTTCTCCAGCAAACCCTGGGTAAAACACAGCTGCCCCTGATAATCGAAACGGGCCTCGACCAACCCCAGGGAATTCCCGTTGACCCGCAGCCCCACTATCTGCCTGCCCTCACGAAACCGCGCCGCACTGCGAAAGTAGTCGGAGACCTTCGGGTCGATGCCATAGCTGGCCAGGACAGCCAGGTCAAAGCCCTCTCCCAACTCGACTGCCAAAGCAAAACCGGGAGCACCCCACAAGGCTGCCAACCCCATGAAAAGCCCCGGGCGGCGAACCGTCAGTCCAGTCATCGAACGCTTAGCGCCCATGACCCAGAACATCTGCCTGGTAGTCATCGACAGCAAACCCAAAGGTCGTGGCCGGCTGCAGCACCACCGAGGACACCTCGGCCACAGGCCCTTGGGTATTGAGCGTCAACACCTCACCCGGCAGGATATAAGTGCGGGGCAGCAAGCCGGTTTGTTTCAGCGGATTAAGCTGCACTTCCAATCCCATGCGCACCACATAGGCACTGTCGTTATGCACGCTCAAGCGATCACCCCGGCGCTTCCACTTGAGCAGTTCCCAAGGTGCCTGGTGCCGGGGCAAACCTGCCGGGTGCAGGATCAGCGGCAAGTTTTGACGCAGGGTGATACCAATGGTCGCACCACCTGGCTCACGCGCCTGGGGAATCCCCTCGAAGGACACGCGCTTGAGGCGTTGAGTCTTGAGCGGCGACTTCAGGGTGCTGATAAACCGGACCAGTTGCGTTTCCCCTGGCTCCACGCGAGCAATGGGCGGGGTGACGATCAACAGGGTTTCAAGATCCTCGGGCACATTTTCTATGACGGAGTGCAGTAACGCAGGGGTTGGATCAGTGTTTTTTATATTGATCGTGGCTTCGCCATTCTCTTCATAAAGAATGACAACCGTTGTTTCAGGCAACATACCGTCGGCATGGGCTACGCCATACAGCAACAAAGCCATACAACACGATATGAAACCAATTATTCTTGAAAGACCGTTCACCGAGTTCTCCCTGGAACATTCACAAACAAATGAGTACGTGTAATTGCACAGCCACATGAAAACAGCCGATAACTAATAAGAGTCCCCCTGACTGACTCTGCCTCGCTATCGACTGTTGCTCAAACGTTTAGATGTAATCCAGAACCAGCGTCGCGTGACCATCCAACGCAATATTGCCGGTAAGGTTCAGATCACTTGCGCGATTGATCACCGCTTTGACGGCAATAACACCGGTTAGCTGAGAGATCGAAGCTGGCGCATTGACAGCGCCGTTACGCCAGGAATGCTGGTTAGGTGTCTGGGAAACCTTACCGTCGCTGGCTTGCCAGGCTGCGTCCTTGCTCGACCGTACAATCGGGTTGAGCGCCACACCGTTGGACGTCAGGTTTCTGAGGGTGACCGAATAGCCGCCGGTGCGCCTGCCACCATACGTACCGAGACCATAGTTTTGGGCTTCGGTGTAGCCAGCGCCCAATATGCCAGTAACTTTACTGGAGGCCCGCAAGTCAGTGACAGACAAGAAAAACCTGGCAGGTGTAGTACCGCAATTGACGACCAGCGAAGTGGAACGCTCCGCAAGTGGGTTGAAATTCGTCTGGGACAATTGATTGGCTCGAATCGTGCCATAGTCGATAACCCCGCCGGCGCTAACGCTCATACTGCAAGCCGCCGGAATAATGGTGCCCTTGACGATCAGGTTGCCGGTCGGGTTGGTAGTTGCATAGGCGCCTACACTGGCAAACAGGCACGCAATCCCCACGGCCAAACCAAATACTTTTTTCATCTTTTACCCGTCATTAGAAGTTAACAGACGTTACTTATTAAAGGCTGAAAAGCTCCGCTTCTAAAACACGACATTCCCTGACATAAAACGCCATAAACAAATAACACCACGGCATCATTGCCGACGGGCAGTCTCGCTTGTAAGTGACCTAAAAAAGAATAGGAGAGCACGTCAACTGCTGTCCGAATACAACAAAAATATGACCACCCTTTTCAACTGCATCAGTAGTCATAACTAAAAAACCGAGCAGAACAAATACAAAACCCTTGTAAGGAAAGTCCCGAGAGTTTTTATAGGCATAAATTTAATACCTCGTACCTAGCCTTAAGTTTATTCGCTAGAGCAAAGGAGAATCGCCCTACATCTCCAACAGGCATTGCCTCCCGCACCGACAGGAAGATTCCTGAAGCACAACGCGTTGGCGCCAGCGGTCGATCGTGGCACGATGGTCGGGTTATCGACCGAGACCCCCAAACCATGCCGCAATCCCAAGCCAAGAATTTGTCCCTGATCGCCGCCATCGACCTGGGCTCCAACAGCTTTCACATGGTCGTGGCCAAGGCCCAGAACGGCGAAATCCGCATCCTTGAGCGGCTCGGCGAGAAAGTTCAACTGGCTGCCGGCATCGACGACCAGCGCCAGCTCAATGAAGAATCCATGCAGCGCGGCCTCGACTGCCTCAAGCGTTTTGCCCAACTGATCAACGGCATGCCATTGGGCGCCGTGCGAATTGTCGGCACCAACGCCCTGCGTGAGGCGCGCAACCGTGTCGAATTCATCCG
The DNA here is from genome assembly GCF_044218855.1 of Pseudomonas sp. B19125. Taxonomy (NCBI): domain Bacteria; kingdom Pseudomonadati; phylum Pseudomonadota; class Gammaproteobacteria; order Pseudomonadales; family Pseudomonadaceae; genus Pseudomonas; species Pseudomonas sp. B19125. Next base: position 694,888 of record NZ_CP162589.1, on the reverse strand, counting down.
CCGCGCCGAAGAAATCCTCGGGCACCCGGTAGAAGTTATCTCCGGCCGGGAAGAGGCGCGCCTTATCTACCTGGGCGTGTCCCACACCCTGGCCGACACGCCCGGCAAGCGCCTGGTGGCGGATATCGGCGGCGGCAGTACCGAGTTCATCATCGGGCAAAGATTCGAGCCATTGCTGCGCGAGAGCCTGCAAATGGGCTGCGTGAGCTTTACCCAGCGCTATTTCAAGGACGGCAAGATCACCCCGGCCCGCTATGCCCAGGCCTACACGGCCGCGCGGCTGGAGATCATGAGCATCGAGCATGCGCTGCACCGCTTGACCTGGGATGAAGCCATCGGCTCGTCCGGCACCATCCGCGCCATCGGCCTGGCCCTCAAAGCCGGCGGCCATGGCACCGGTGAGGTCAACGCCGAAGGCCTGGCATGGCTCAAGCGCAAACTGTTCAAGCTGGGCGATGCCGAGAAAATCGACTTCGACGGCATCAAGCCCGACCGTCGTACCATCTTCCCGGCTGGCCTTGCGATTCTCGAAGCGATTTTCGACGCCCTCGAACTGCAACGTATGGACCACTGCGACGGCGCCCTGCGCGAAGGCGTGCTGTATGACCTGCTGGGCCGCCATCACCACGAAGACGTGCGTGAGCGCACCCTCACCTCGTTGATGGAGCGTTATCACGTCGACCTGGAACAAGCGGCCCGGGTGGAACGCAAAGCCCTGCACGCCTTTGACCAGGTAGCCGAGGACTGGGACCTGGAAGACGGCGTCTGGCGCGAACTGCTGGGCTGGGCCGCCAAGGTGCATGAAGTGGGCCTGGACATCGCCCACTACCATTACCACAAGCACGGCGCCTACCTGATCGAGCACTCGGACCTCGCCGGTTTCTCCCGCGAAGACCAACAGATGCTCGCCCTGCTGGTGCGTGGCCATCGCCGCAACATTCCCAAGGACAAATTTGCCGAGTTCGGCGACGAAGGCATCAAGCTGATCCGCCTGTGCGTGCTGCTGCGCTTTGCGATCCTGTTCCACCACATCCGTGGCACCCAGGAAATGCCCCAAGTCACCCTGCGCGCCCATGGCGACAGCCTGGACGTGGTGTTCCCCAAAGGCTGGCTGGATGAAAACCAGCTGACCCAGGCGGACTTTGCCCAGGAAGCGGAGTGGTTGACGCGGGTGGGGTTCAGCCTGAACTTGCGCTAAAGCGCGCTGCAAAACACAGGTGTGAGCGCGCTTGCTGTGGCGAGCAAGCTTGCTTGCGCTGGGGTGCGTAGCGCCCCCAAAAAGCCGGAGACTGCTGCGCAGTCAACGGGAGCAAGCTCCCTCGCCACAGCAAGCTCCCTCGCCACAGCAAGCCCGCTCCCACATTAGGTCTGTGCAGGCTTTTAGTTCACCGCAAGAATCGGGCTACCCAGCTTCTCCAGCAACGTCGCCTGCGCACTGCGCGGGTTCTGGTTGCCGGTCGGGGTGTTGCGCACGTAGCGCCCGTCCGATTGCAGGCTCCAGCTGTGGGTGTTGTCGGTGAGGTAGCTTTCCAGCTCTTTCTTGACCCGCATGATCAGCTTCTTGCCTTCGACCGGGAAGCAAGTCTCCACACGCTTGTCGAGGTTGCGCTCCATCCAGTCGGCACTGGAGAGGAACATCTGCTCCTCGCCGCCGTTGAGGAAGTAGAACACCCGTGTGTGCTCCAGGAAGCGGCCGATGATCGAGCGCACATGGATGTTATGTGACACACCCACAATGCCCGGGCGCAGGCAGCACATGCCACGCACCACCAGGTCGATGCGCACCCCGGACTGGCTGGCCTTGTACAGCGCGCGGATGATCTTCGGATCGGTCAGCGAGTTGAACTTGGCAATGATGTGCGCCGGCTTGCCGTCGAGGGCGAACTGGGTTTCGCGGGCAATCATGTCGAGCATGCCCTTCTTGAGCGTGAACGGCGCGTGCAACAGCTTCTTCATGCGCAAGGTCTTGCCCATGCCGATCAACTGGCTGAACAACTTGCCGACGTCTTCACACAAGGCGTCGTCAGAAGTGAGCAAGCTGTAGTCGGTGTAGAGCTTGGCGTTGCCGGCGTGGTAGTTACCAGTGCCCAAGTGGGCGTAACGCACGATTTCACCGGCTTCGCGACGCAGGATCAGCATCATCTTGGCGTGGGTCTTGAAGCCGACCACGCCGTAGATCACCACCGCACCGGCCGCTTGCAGGCGGCTGGCCAGTTGCAGGTTGGACTCTTCGTCAAACCGCGCACGCAGCTCGATCACCGCCGTGACTTCCTTGCCGTTACGCGCAGCGTCTACCAGCGCATCGACGATTTCCGAGTTGGCGCCAGAGCGGTACAGGGTCTGGCGCACAGCCAACACATGCGGGTCCTTGGCGGCCTGGCGCAGCAGGTCGACCACTGGCGTGAACGACTCGAACGGGTGCAACAGCAGAATGTCCTGCTTGCTCACCACGCTGAAAATGTTCTCGCTGTTTTGCAGCAGTTTCGGGATCTGTGGCGTGAACGGCGTGTATTGCAGCTCCGGGTGGCTGTCCAGGCCGGTGATGCTGAACAGACGCGTCAGGTTCACCGGGCCATTGACCTGGTACAGCTCGGACTCGGCCAGGTTGAACTGCTTGAGCAGGTAGTCCGACAGGTGTTTGGGGCAGGTGTCAGCCACTTCCAGGCGCACCGCGTCGCCATAGCGCCGCGAGAACAGCTCGCCGCGCAGGGCGCGGGCCAAGTCTTCGACGTCTTCGGAGTCCAGCGCCAGGTCGGCGTTACGGGTCAGGCGGAACTGATAGCAGCCCTTGACCTTCATACCCTGGAACAGGTCATCGGCATGCGCGTGGATCATCGACGAGAGGAATACATAGTTATCGCCAGCGCCCCCTACTTCTTCCGGTACCTTGATGATCCGTGGCAACAGACGCGGCGCCGGGATGATCGCCAGGCCAGAATCGCGACCGAAGGCATCGATGCCTTCCAGCTCGACAATAAAGTTGAGGCTCTTGTTCACCAGCAACGGGAACGGGTGCGTCGGGTCGAGGCCGATCGGGGTGATAATCGGTGAAATCTCGTCACGGAAGTAGCGACGCACCCAGGTCTTGATCTTGGTGGTCCAGTGACGACGACGGATGAAGCGGACCTGATGTTTTTCCAGTTCCGGCAGCAGGATGTCGTTGAGGATCGCGTATTGGCGGTCCACATGGCCGTGCACCAGCTCACTGATGCGCGCCAGGGCCTGATGCGGCTGCAGGCCGTCGGCACCGGCTTGTTCGCGGGCAAAGGTGATTTGCTTTTTGAGGCCGGCAACGCGGATTTCGAAGAACTCGTCCAGGTTGCTGGAGAAGATCAGCAGGAATTTAAGCCGCTCCAGCAGTGGGTAGGACTCATCCAGCGCCTGCTCCAGCACGCGGATGTTGAATTGCAGTTGTGACAGCTCACGGTGGATGTACAGGCTGCTGTCATCCAGGTTGGTCACCGCTGCCACCGGGGCCGGCGCGGGCGCTTCAGCCACCACAGCAGGCGCAGCCGGCTCCAGCTCCGGTGGGGTTTCGGCGATTTGTTCAACCACCGGGTGAGCGTCTTTTACAGCAACTTCGGAGAGTCCTTCGGTATTCATCGAGTGTTCCTGTGAGGGCTATTGTTGCTCTCTAAGCAATTGGGCAGCGCGGGCGGCGAAGTAGGTCAGAATGCCATCAGCACCCGCACGTTTAAAGGCAGTCAGGGATTCGAGGATCACCCCTTCACTCAACCAACCATTCTGGATCGCGGCCATGTGCATGGCGTATTCACCGCTGACCTGATAGACAAAGGTCGGCACCTTGAATTCCTCTTTGACCCGATAAAGGATGTCCAGGTAAGGCATCCCGGGCTTGACCATCACCATGTCGGCGCCTTCGGCCAGGTCGGCCGCCACTTCGTGCAGCGCTTCATGGCTGTTGGCCGGGTCCATCTGGTACGAGGCCTTGTTGGCCTTGCCCAGGTTCAACGCCGAACCCACCGCATCGCGGAACGGGCCGTAATAGGCGCTGGCGTACTTGGCCGAGTAGGCCATGATGCGCACATTGACGTGGCCGGCCAGTTCCAGGGCTTCGCGGATCGCCTGGATGCGGCCGTCCATCATGTCCGACGGTGCCACCACCTGGGCGCCTGCTGCGGCATGGGACAAGGCCTGCTTGACCAGCGCATCGACGGTGATGTCGTTCTGAACATAGCCGTCTTCGTCGAGAATGCCATCCTGGCCGTGGGTGGTGAACGGGTCCAGCGCCACGTCGGTGATTACACCCAGTTCCGGGAAACGCTCACGCAAAGCCCGGGTGGCGCGCTGGGCGATGCCTTCCGGGTTCCAGGCTTCGGCGGCGTCGAGGGACTTGAGCTCGGCCGGTGTCACCGGGAACAGCGCCAATGCCGGAATCCCCAGTTCAACCCAACCGGCTGCCTCTTCAAGCAGCAAATCAATGGTCAAGCGCTCCACGCCCGGCATCGACGCCACAGCCTCCCGACGATTTTCGCCGTCCAGCACAAACACCGGCAGGATCAGATCATTCGGCGTCAGTACATTTTCACGTACAAGGCGGCGAGAAAAATCATCACGGCGATTGCGTCGCAGACGGGTGGCGGGGAACAGGCGATTGGCAGGGGTAAAGCTCACGACAGACTCCTGAGCCCGCGTTTACGGGCGAGCGTTGCAGTTATAAGCGGCCATTATGACGAAGGAATGACAGTTGTGCTTATCGATGCGACCTGTAGTCGCATTCGTCGTTTATGTAGGAATTGTTCACTTCGTGACACATCTCGATACTTTCATGAATGTTCACGAAGGCGTAGGCTGCGCGTTCATTTCGCCAGCACCCCAGACCATGCTTCAACAATTTCTGCATGACTTCGGCTACTTTGCGCTCTTCCTGGGCACCTTCTTTGAAGGCGAAACCATTTTGGTTCTCGCAGGCTTCCTGGCGTTCCGTGGCTACATGGATATCAACCTGGTAGTGGTCGTTGCCTTTTTTGGCAGCTATGCCGGCGACCAGCTGTGGTATTTCCTGGGGCGCAAACACGGGCGCAAGCTGCTGGCGCGCAAGCCGCGTTGGCAATTGATGGGCGACAAGGCCCTGGAACATATCCGCAAGCACCCGGATATCTGGGTGCTGAGCTTCCGCTTCGTTTATGGGTTGCGCACCGTGATGCCGGTGGCGATTGGCCTGTCGGGCTACCCGCCGGCCCGCTACTTGATTCTCAACGGCATCGGCGCCGCCATCTGGGCCGCGGCCTTGGGCGCGGCGGCCTACCACTTCGGCGCGGTGCTGGAAGGCATGCTCGGCAGCGTCAAGAAATACGAGCTGTGGGTGCTGGGCGCGTTGCTATTGCTGGGCTTTGGCCTGTGGCTGCGCCGGCGCTTCAAGAACGCGCGTATCGCCCGCGAAGCCTGTGCTGAGGCCAAGGCCCGGCTGGCTGCCGAGCAGGCGCCGGAGCAACCGCCTAAGACGCCAGTCGAGTAAGCCTGCTTCTGCAACAGTAGAGGCCGATCGCACTGAGCAAGCTGTAACTCACCAGGCCCAGCCAGCCCAGGCTGCTGGCCGGCCACAAGCCGACCAGCGGCGCCAGCCACACCAACGGCACATTCAGTCCCAGGCGCACCAGCTCGGCTTTCAGCGCCCACGGCCGACTCTCCAGGGCCACGCCCAAGGTGAACAGCCCCAGCGCCATCGCACTCCAGCCCAGCACCAGCGCCGCCGTGGGCAGCCCCTCGCCGAAATTCATCAGGTAACTGCCAAACCCTACATACGCTGCAAATTGCAGGGCGATATAAACCTGCTGGCGCGCGTCCAGCGGCACCTCGAATTTGCGGAACTGGCTCAAATCGGGCTTGGCCATCGGGTACTTGGCTTTCACGTCCGCCGGGCGCCAGCCGGTGCGCATGAACCAGATACGCAGCTTGTCCCACCAGCTCTCAGTGCGCCGCGCATCACTCCACAACTGTGCATAAAACTGCAGGTTGGCCCATAGCGGGTTCCAACTGGCCAACGGCGTGGTCACGCCGAAGATCACCGGCTCGTTATCGTCTTCTTCCTGGAAGCTGCCGAACAGGCGGTCCCAAATAATGAACACCCCGCCGTAGTTGCGATCCATGTAGAGAGCGTTTTGCGCATGGTGGGCACGATGATTGGACGGCGTGACGAAAAACCACTCGAACCAGCCGAGCTTGGGCACGTGACGGGTGTGTACCCAGAATTGATACAGGAGATTGAGCGAGGCCACGCTGATAAACACCACCAGCGGCACGCCCACGACGGCCAGGGGCAAGTAGAAGATCCAGCTCAGCAGGAAGCCGGTACTGGTCTGGCGCAACGCGGTGGTGAGGTTGTAGTCCTCGCTCTGGTGATGCACCGAGTGCGCAGCCCAGAGGATGTTGCGCTCATGGCCGCAGCGGTGCAGCCAGTAGTAACAGAAGTCGTAAAACACAAAGGCGAACACCCAGGTCCACACGCTTTGGGCAGGCAGCTCAATCAGCGCCAGGTGCTTGAGGGCAAACGCGTAGGTCAGCAGGCCCACACCTTTGGTCAACAACCCGGTGGTGGTGGACAGCACACCAGTGCTGAGGCTGTTGATAGCGTCCGCCACCCGATAATTGCGTTCACCGCGCCAGCGATCGGCCAGCAGCTCGACCACGATCAAGGCAATAAAAAACGGTACCGCGTAAGGCACGAAGTCCATGGGCTAGTCCGATGTATTTTTGTTACATCAAGATTAGGTGTAGCCGCAGGAGATCCCATTGGCAACAGGTGACAAATTAGTAGACATTTAACGCCACAAAAACAGGAGAGATGCCCATGAGCAAAAAGATTGCAGTGATCCTTTCCGGCTGCGGCGTGTACGACGGCGCAGAGATTCATGAAAGTGTGATCACGCTGCTGCGCCTGGATCAGCGCGGCGCTCAGGTCCAATGTTTTGCGCCAGACATTGCGCAGCTGCACGTGATCAACCACCTTACCGGTGAAGAGATGCCCGAGTCGCGCAATGTGCTGGTGGAGTCGGCGCGCATCGCTCGAGGTGAGGTGAAAGACATTCGTGAAGCCAACGCCGACGAGTTCGACGCACTGATCGTGCCTGGCGGGTTTGGCGCAGCGAAGAATCTCTCGAACTTTGCCGTGGAGGGCGCCGGTTGCAGCGTCAACCCGCAAGTGCTGGAGCTGGCCGAAGCCTTTGCCGAAGCCGGCAAGCCTGTGGGACTGATCTGCATCTCGCCAGCCCTGGCCGCAAAAATCTACGGCCCCGGCGTGACCTGCACCATCGGCAACTGCCCCGACACGGCGGCGGCCCTGGACAAGATGGGCGCCACTCATCAGGAGTGCGCTGTCGAGGATATCGTCGAGGACAAGGCCCGCAAGCTGGTGACCACGCCGGCCTACATGCTCGGCAAGCGCATCAGCGAGGTGGCGTCAGGCATCAACAAGTTGGTGGATCGCGTGCTGGAACTGACCCACGAGAATGATTAACCCGCGATAAATGGGGTGGCGAGCAGGCTTGCCCTGCGCTGGGTGGCGAAGCCGCCCCAATTCAGGCAGCGCGGTGTGTCAGGCTGTGCGAGGTTGTGGGGTCTGGGGCTGCTGCGCAGCCCAACGCAGGGCAAGCCTGCTCGCCACAACAAGCCCAACTGCTACAACAAACCCACTCACTGCAAGGTCAGGCCTGGCGCATTAATCGGGTGAGGATACGGTCCAGCGCATTGGCAAACGCCTGCTTGTCCTTTTCACCATGGGGCGGTGGGCCGCCGCCCATCTGGCCCTGCTCACGCAGGTCGGTGAACAGGTTGCGCACCGCCAGCCGTTCACTCATGTTCGCCGGGCTGAACTCCTTGCCGCGGGGGTCGAGGGCTGTGACGCCCTTCTTCACCAGGCGGTCGGCCAACGGCACGTCGCTGCAGATCACCAACTCACCGGGCACGGCGTGCTCCACCAGATAGTCATCCGCCGCGTCCGGGCCGCTGGGCACCACGATCAGCTTCACACAGGCAAAGCTCGGCTTGATCTGGCTCTGACCCGCCACCAGCACCACTTCGAACTGGCGCTTGAGCGCGAACTTCACCACTTGGTCCTTGGCTGCTCGCGGGCAGGCGTCTGCATCGATCCACACCCGCATGCTTATGCCACCACTCGACGCTTCTCGGCCAGGCGACTGCGGCCGTACAGCACCACAATCGCCAGGATCGCCACAGCCTGCGCACTCAACGAGTACGCATCGGCGTGAATGCCCAGCCAGTCGAAATCAAAGAACGCCACCGGCCGTGTGCCGAAGATGCCCGCTTCCTGCAAGGCCTTGACGCCGTGCCCGGCGAACACCACCGACAGCGCGCACAGCAGCGCCGCGTTGATACCGAAGAACAACGCCAGCGGCAGTTTCGCCGAGCCGCGCAGGATCACCCACGCCAACCCTACCAGTAGCACCAGCGCCGTGGCGCCGCCCGCCAGTACCGCGTTGTGTCCGGCAGGACCCGCCTGCAGCCACAGGGTTTCGTAGAACAGGATCACCTCGAACAGCTCGCGATAGACCGAGAAAAACGCCAGCATCGCAAAACCGAAACGCCCCCCTCCGCCGACCAGGCTGCTCTTGATGTAATCCTGCCAGGCCGCCGCGTGGCGTCGGTCATGCATCCATACGCCCAGCCACAACACCATCACACTGGCGAACAACGCCGTGCAGCCTTCGAGCAATTCGCGCTGGGCGCCGCTCACGTCGATCACATATGCCGCCAGTGCCCAGGTCGCCAAGCCAGCCAGCAGCGCCAAACCCCAGCCGACGTTGACACTGCGCACCGCCGATTGCTGGCCGGTGTTACGCAGGAACGCCAGGATCGCCGCCAGTACCAGGATCGCCTCAAGGCCTTCGCGCAGCAGAATCAGCAAACCAGAGATGTAGCTCAGCGACCAGCTCAGGCCATCACTGCCCAACAATCCGGCGGATTCGGTGAGTTTGCCTTTGGCCACGTCCAGGCGCTGTTGCACCTGCTCGACCGGCAGGCCGTCCTGCAACGACTGCCGGTAGGCCATCAAGGCTTTCTCGGTGTCTTTACGCACGTTGGCGTCGACGTTATCCAGGGAGCTTTCTACCAGCTCAAAGCCTTCCAGGTACGCTGCGACCGAAAGGTCATAGGCCTGTTCGTGATCGCCGTTGCGGAACGCGGCGAGGCTCTTGTCCAACGTGGTCGCGGTGTAGTCGAGCAACTGCGCCGGGCCACGCTTAACCTGTGGCGGCTGCGCACGCTGGGCGCGGAACGTCGCGGCAGCGGCTGGGCCACTGGCTGCCAGCACCTCGTTGGGGGTTTGGCGAGCGAGGTCGGCAAGGTTGAAAGGCTGTTCGCTTTTGGCGGCAGCCGGGTCGGCGGTGAAGCCTGCAATGTAGGTGGCCAGGTCCCAGCGCTGACGGTCATCCAGTTGGTCGGCGAAGGACGGCATGTCGGTGCCTTCAACACCCAGGCCCAACGTGTTGTAAATCGCGTAGAGACTCAGGCGGTCCAGACGTACCGCATCGCGCAGGTTCGCTGGCGGCGGCGTCATGCCCGTGGACGCCGGGCCATCACCCGCACCGGCAGTACCGTGGCACACCGAGCAGTGCTGGGCGTACAGCGGCGCACCCCGCGCAGGGTCTGGCGTGATAGCCGGCGCCTGGCTGACTTCATAGGCCACCGCCAACTTGGCGCCCAGCTGACGGGCTTGGCGGGCGACGGTCGCGCCGTCCTGGTGAGCGGATACAGCCGCTGACAATTCGTCGACGCCCTTGACCAACTCGGCGCGCTCCGGCCTTTGCGGCAGCTCGGCCACCAGGCCCTGCAACACCCCGAGAAACTCTACTTGTTCGCGATATTCGGATTCATCGATAACCTTGCCCGCCTCCACCGTCGGAGGGTAGTCAGCGCCAATGTAGTCCAACAAATGCAGGGCTTGTGGGGCGCCCTCGGCAGTCGCGGCCAGCAGGTTGAAGCTGCACGACATCAAGGCTGGCAGCAGCAACCAGGCGAGAAAACGGATGGGGGCAATCATGAATGAATCTCAAAGGGAAATACGAAGTAACACATTGTTGAATTTTAAAGCGTTTGACTCAAGGCGTTCGTGATTTGGCGCCTGTGAGCCCCGTGCAATCAAGAGACAAGCAATGGCATCTCAGCGCGACTTGCAGCGGCAAAAAGCCATTGTTTTGCCAGCAATGACGCCTATAATGCCGCGCCCTGTTATTGCAAAAGGGAATTTATTTCCTCGTTTTTATGAGGAATTTGCACATCAGCCGATCACTCTCAGGGAAGAAGTTTGCATGGCATTTCGCGCCTTAACCCCGCTCACACTGGCGGCGGTTACCTTGCTCTCCGGTTGTTCAATGTTTCGCAGCTACGACACCGAGCTGCAAGCCACCAACCAGCAGTTGGCCACCGGTAACGTCGACGGCGCCCTGACCCTGCTGGAAAAAAACAACACCGGCGAAGACAAGGACCTGCTCTACTTCTTTGAAAAGGGCGAGTTGTTGCGCGCCAAAGGCGACCTCACCGGCAGCCAGACCGCCTGGCGCAGCGCCGACCTGCAAGTGTTCAAATGGGAAGAATCGGTCAAGTTCGACAGCGAAAAGTACCTCGCCCAGTTCGGCAGCTTCCTGGTCAACGACAAGGTGCGTCGCTACGAAGGTTATGACTACGAAAAAGTCATGCTGACCACCCAGATGGCCCTGAACCTGCTGGCCCTGAATGATTTCGACGGCGCCCGCACCGAGATCAAGAAGACCCACGAGCGTGAAGCCGTAATCGCCGACCTGCGAGACAAGGAATACTTAAAGCGCGAAAGCGAAGCCGAGCGCCAGGGCGTCACTACCCAGATCAAAGACCTGCGCGGCTACCCGGTGGAAGCGCTGGACGCGCCGGAAGTGGTCGGCCTGAAGAACAGTTACCAGAGTGCGTTCAGCCATTACCTGGCAGGCTTTGTCTACGAAGCCCTGGGTGAAAAAGACCTGGCTGCACCGGGCTATCGCAAGGCTGCCGAGTTGCGCCCCAACACACCGCTGCTGGAACAGGCGTTGTTGGACCTGGACAAGTCCAAGGTCGGCGCCGACGAGACCGATGTACTCATCGTGGTACAGAGTGGCCTGGCACCGGCGCGTGACTCGATCCGCCTGCCGCTGCCGATTCCGATTGACGGCCACTTGGTGATCACCCCGCTGTCGTTCCCGGTGATCAAGGCCGACACTTCCACCCAGGCCTTCGGCCAGATCGGCGTCGACGGAAAACAGCAGAACCTCACCGCGCTCAACAGCACCACCGCCATGTCCCGCCGCGCCCTGCGTGACGACATGCCGGGGATCATCCTGCGCACCACTGTGCGTGCGGTCAGCCGTGGCGTGACACAAAACAACCTGAACAAGACCAACCCCATGGCGGGGCTGGTGCTGGGCATCGCCTCGGCCGTGACCGAAGGCGCCGACACCCGCACCTGGCGCACCCTGCCGGACATGACCCAAGTGACACGCCTGCGCCTCAAGCACGGCGAGCACCAAGTCAGCTTGCCCAACGCACTGGGCGGCACGCGGGTGACGGTCAAGGCCGACCAGCGCTATCAGGTCATCACCCTGCGCGTGGTCGGCAACCAGGTGTTCGCCGGTGGCCTTGCAGCCCATGTGGTGCCGAGCACTTCCGCCCAGGCTATCGCCCTCAAACAACCTTAAGGAGCACGCTATGCGTCATTTCATCCTCGGCGCCCTGGCGCTGGTCCTGCTCGCCGGCTGCGCCACTGCGCCGCCACCGGAACCCGGCAGCGCCGCCAGCAAAATCGTGGTGATGGGCAAGTTCAAGGGCATCGCCGTCGGCGCCATTCGCGTGGCCCGCGAAAATGGCTTCCTGACCGCCAAGGTGCAGTTGAGCAACATCACCAGCAGCAACCAGATGATGTATTACCGCTTCGCCTGGCTGGGTGCCGATGGTTTCCCGGTGGGTGATGAAGAAACCTGGAAAGTGCTGAACCTGTACGCCAACCAGGCAACGTTCCTGCCGGCCATCGCCAACCTGCCCCAGGCCGCTGACTTCCGTCTCGAAGTGAAAACCCCTTGAGCCGCTGCGCTAACCGTATTCAGAGAGATTTCCCCATGTTTGCACGCTTCTCGATTCTCGCCCTCGTTGCCCTTCTGGCCAGCGGTTGCTCCAACACCTCGCCGGTACTCGGCGGCAAGAACATCAGCTACGGCGACTCCAAGGCCGTGGAACTGGTGACCAACGAGTTCGGCTCCACCGACCTGCAGATGATCGCCGAGAGCATGACCCGCTCCCTGGCCCAGTCCGGCATCCTGCAAGGCCGCCCGGTGGTACAGGTCTATGACGTGAAGAACAAGACCAGCGAGTACATCGATACCCGCGAGATCACCACGTCGATCAAGACCCAGCTGATGAAAACCGGCACCGCGCGTTTCGCCAGCGATAACACCGACATGCAAAGCCAGGTCGACCAGCTCAAGCTGCAAAACCAGAGCGGCCTGTACAAGAAATCCACGGTGAGCAAGACCGGCAACATGGTCGCCGCCAAGTACCGCCTGGAAGGTTCCATCAGCTCCATCGTCAAGCGCAGCTCGGACTACAAGGACGTGTTCTACAAGTTCAGCCTGCAACTGATCGACGTTGAAAGCGGCCTGGCCGAATGGATGGACGAGAAAGAAATCCGCAAGACCACGGAGCGCTAAGCAATGCGTGCATGGATCGGCATGATCAGCCTGCTGTGCGCCTTTGGCGCCTCGGCCGCCCCGAAGATCGCGGTCACCGACCTGGCGTATGAGGCGCGCGTCGAGGAGTACATCCACGCGGTGTCGGCCAGCAACAACTTCCAGGCCAGCGCGTACAACGCCAGCGGTGCCTCGACCTACAGCGAGTACGAGAGCCGCACCAGCTACATCGAACAGACTGAGTTGCGTAAATTCAGCGGTGATATCAAGGGCGAGATACTCAAGTCACACCAGTTTCAGCTGGTTCAGGGCACGCCCTACACCGCCGACGCCAAGGGTGACGTCTATGATGTGATCAAACGCATCAAGGCCGGTAACTTCAAGGGCGCGGACTATGTGCTGTTCGGTACGCTGTCAGACATCGACTTCACCCAGGACATCAACGCCCTGGACCACACCAACAGCTACTCAGCAGTGCTGGGCCTGACGTTGGTGGCCGATTTCAGCCTGATCAATACCCGCACCTTCGAGATCACCTCGGCATTTACCGCCATGGGTGAAGGCCAGGACACCAAGCTGGTGAACAACCGTGACGTGCGTGTGAGCCTGAACCGGCCGCGTGTGGTGCGGGAAGTGTCGAAAGCCTTGGGTGAGGATGTGGCGCGCCAACTGGCGGAACAGCTGGGAGGTGGCTACGCAGACCCGGGCAAGCCTGCATTGCGCAATAACCTGCCAAGGGACGAAGCGCCGAAGATTCTGCGCTGAGCACGCGTTTCAAAGCCAACACATAACTAATGTGGGAGCTGGCTTGCCTGCGATGCAGACACTGCGGTGCGTCAGTTACACCTCGGTGATGCTATCGCAGCGGTGCGACGACTCGACAAGTCAGCTCCCACATTTTTAGCCGGTTTTCGTCAATCAAGCCGTTGCGCGATGCAAGCTGGCGAGAAACCCCGCAGCTCCCACAAACAAGCCTGCAAACGTGCGGTTCATGCGTTTTTGCTGCTTGGGTGTGCGCAGCAGCCGCAAGACTTTCGACGCAAGCCCCGTGTAACCCGCCATTACGATCATATCGACGCTGATCATGGTTGCGCCCAAGATCAGGTACTGGACCAGCAGCGGCGCCTGCGGGTTCACGAACTGCGGCAGAACCGCCAGCATGAACACCAGGGCCTTGGGGTTACTGGCGTTGACCAGGAAACCACGGAACATCATCGCCATTGGCTTGCCGATCGGGCGTATCGTCGCATCCTCGCTCATGTCCATCGGCAAGGCGCGCCACTGTTTGATGGCCAGGTACACCAGGTACGCCACACCAAACCATTTGATCGCATAAAACGCGGTCGAAGAGGCCGCAAGAATGGCACCCAGGCCGCCCGCCACCACGGCGATCTGCATCGCCAGGCCCAGTTGCAGGCCAATGGCGTTCCAGTAGCCGCGCAGGAAACCGTATTGCAGGCCGCTGGACATCGAAGCGATGGCACCAGCGCCGGGGGAAAGAGAGATGATCCAACTGGCCAGGAAAAAGGCAAGCCATGTGTCGAGTGCCATTACACACCTCGGAGAAGAATTAGCGGTTGTGCCTAAAGCTAACTCCGCCGAGTGAAGGCTGGCTACAGATTTTTACCCGCATTGAGTGTCAACGGTCACCCGAAAACGTATGGGTACCTGGCCAACGTCGCACCGAGCGCTGGAAGAACAGACTATTTGGCACCTGTACCATCGCACTGTCAGTGCCAGCCTCCTCCACTTCGATCAATGTGGTGTAGAGCAAGTTAATCGCCACCACCCGGCCTTTTACACCCGGCTTGTCGACGGTATCCACCAGCTCGACGATATCACCGAGGCGAAACGGCCCGACAGTGAAGATTAAAATCGCACACAGCAGGTTGGACAGTACCGACCACATGGCAAAAAACGCCACGGCCGCGACTGCGACAAACCCCGACAACGCCGTCCACAACACGGTGGCGGAAACGCCCAGGCGCTCCAGCACAAAAATCAGCGCACTGCCCATGATCAGCCAGCGCAGTCCACCACGCAGTGGCATCAGCAACTGCGGTGGCAACGGGTAGCGTTCACCCAGTCGATTCAAGCCCTTGGCCACGAAGCGCTGGGCGAAATAACCCGCCAGCAGGATCAGCAGTATCTGCACGCCGACCCAGATCGGCGCGATCCATTGTGCCGGCAGCGGCAACTGCAACGCTTCCATCAGGACAGCGCCTCCAGCTCCGCTTGCAAGGTTTCGAGCACTTCGAGGGCTTCCATCCAGGTTTCCTCCAACTGCCCTTCGCGCACCTTGAGCTTGGCCTGTTCGGCCAGCAGGTCGCGCAGCTCGTCCTTGCGCGCCGCCTCGTAGACGGCGCTGTCGCCCAGGCTGGTTTCGATTTTGGCCAGGCGCTCATGCACCTTGCCCAGTTCGGCTTCCAGCTTGTCAGCTTCGCGCTTGTGCGGCGCCAACTGCTGGCGCAGGGCAGCGGCGGCCTGGCGCTGGGCCTTCTTGTCGGTCTTGTCAGGGTTCACCGGCGTATTACTCACCGGCGCGTTGCGCAGGCGGTAATCGGTCAGCCAGCGCGCATAGTCGTCCAGGTCGCCGTCGAACTCTTCGACCTTGCCGTCAGCCACCAGCAGGAAGTTGTCGGTAGTGCTCTTGAGCAAGTGGCGATCGTGAGACACCACCAGCACCGCGCCACTGAATTCCTGCAGGGCCATGGTCAGCGCCAGGCGCATTTCCAGGTCCAGGTGGTTGGTCGGTTCGTCGAGCAGCAGCAGGTTCGGCCTGTCCCAGGCAATCAACGCCAGGGCCAGACGGGCTTTTTCGCCACCCGAGAAATTCAGCACCGGCTCATCGATGCGTGCGCCACGGAAGTCGAAGCCGCCGAGGAAGTCGCGCAACGTTTGCTCGCGCTCGGTCGGCGCCAGACGCTGCAAGTGCAGTAACGGGCTCGCCTTGGAATCCAGGGAATCCAGCTGATGCTGGGCGAAGTAACCCACCACCGTGTTCTCGCCACGGGTCAGGCGGCCGGCCAAAGGCTCAAGCTCGCCGGACAGGTTCTTGATCAGCGTCGATTTGCCCGCGCCGTTAGGGCCGAGCAAGCCGATACGCGCACCCGGTGTGAGCTGCAGCTTGACCTTCTCCAGGATGGTTTTGTCGCCATAACCCAGGCGTGCATCCGAAAGATCCAGCAAGGGGCTGGAGATTTTCACCGACTCACGGAATACAAAGTCGAACGGCGAATCGACATGGGCCGCCGACAGCTCTTCCATGCGCTCCAGCGCCTTGATCCGGCTCTGGGCCTGGCGGGCCTTGGTGGCCTGGGCCTTGAACCGGGCGATGTAGCTTTCCATGTGCGCACGTTGCGCCTGCTGCTTTTCGAAGGCCTGTTGCTGCTGGGCCAGACGCTCGGCGCGCGCGCGTTCGAACGCGGTGTAGCCGCCTCGGTACAGCGTGATTTTCTTCTGTTCGACGTGGGCAATGTTGTCGACCACGGCGTCGAGGAAGTCCCGGTCGTGGGAAATCAGCAACAACGTGCCCTGATAGTTCTTGAGGAAGTCTTCCAGCCACAGGATCGCATCGAGGTCCAAGTGGTTGGTCGGTTCGTCGAGCAGCAACAAGTCCGAGGGGCACATCAGCGCCTGGGCCAGGTTCAGGCGCATGCGCCAGCCACCCGAGAAGTCGGCGACCGGGCGATCCATCTGTTCGTTGGTAAACCCAAGGCCGGCCAGCATCTTGCGGGCACGGGCATCGGCGGTGTAACCGTCGGCACTGTCCAGCTCCGAGTGCAGGCGGGCCTGAGCGGCGCCGTCCTGGGCTTTCTCGGCCTCGGCCAGGTCGTGTTGCACCTGCCGCAGGCGCAGGTCGCCATCGAGCACGTAGTCGATCGCAATGCGGTCGAGGGTGTCGATCTCCTGACGCATATGGGCGATGCGCCAGTCGGCCGGCAGCAAGCAGTCCCCGGAATCCGGGGTCAGGTCACCCAGCAACAGGGCGAACAACGTGGATTTGCCGGCGCCGTTGGCACCGATCAGGCCGGCTTTGTGACCGGCGTGCAGGGTCAGCTCGGCGTCTTCAAGAAGACGTTGCGGGCCACGCTGTAATGTTAGGCTTTGAAGTCGGATCATAATGGCGGCGGAGTCTACCAGCTTCGTTGGCCGCTGGCTTGGGTGTGAATATGTGCGCTGACCTGTGGAGCTTTGCCCTATCGATTTACGCCCGCCCAGGGTGCGAAGCCGCCTGCCTGCGCTTGCAGGAACACGGCGCGGATGTGTGCCTGTTGCTGTGTGGCGCCTGGCTGGAGCAGCGTGGCGTTGCACTTGAGCCTGCGCGTATTCAGGCACTGCAGCAGCTAGCACGCCCTTGGCAAAAAACGGTGGTCAAACCGTTACGACAGATGCGCATGCAATGGCGATCCCTGGCGCAACAGGATTTGCCGCTTGCGGCGTTACGCGAGCGAGTCAAAGCTCTGGAGCTGGAGGCCGAACGGGAATTGTTAGCGCGCCTGGAAGCGTTGGCGCAGGCATGGCCGACTGGGGAAGTGAGGCAACCGAAATGGCTGGAAGGCTTGGCGACCGAAGCCGCCAACCTTGACCACGACGCGCTGCAGCAGCTGCGCGTCGTGGCCACCCGCACTTAGGAAGCGCTGGTTGGGGTGGTGCTTGGCGCTACCGGTGCAGGGGTGCTGCTGGCCGATGCGGTTGGAGCGCTGGACGCTGCCGGGGTAGCAGGCGCGGCTGCCGGAGTTGCTGGCTTGGCCGGAGCAGGCTTGGCAACGGCTGGCTTTGCAGCTGGCTTAGCGGCAGCAGGTTTGGCAGCTGGCTTAACGGCCGGTTTCGCGGCAGCAGGTTTGGCAGCTGGCTTAGCGGCTGGTTTTGCAGCAGCGGGTTTAGCCACTGGCTTGGCGGCTGGTTTCGCAGCAGCAGTTTTAGCAGCTGGCTTGGCCGCTGGTTTTGCAGCAGCGGTTTTAGCTGCTGGCTTGGCCGCTGGCTTTGCAGCAGCGGTTTTAGCTGCTGGCTTGGCCGCTGGTTTTGCAGCAGCGGTTTTAGCTGCTGGCTTGGCCGCTGGCTTTGCAGCAGCGGTTTTAGCTGCTGGCTTGGCCGCTGGCTTTGCAGCAACGGTTTTAGCTGCTGGCTTGGCCGCTGGCTTTGCAGCAGCGGTTTTAGCTGCTGGCTTGGCCGCTGGTTTTGCAGCAGCGGTTTTAGCAACTGGCTTGGCCGCTGGTTTTGCAGCAGCAGTTTTAGCAGCTGGCTTGGCCGCTGGTTTTGCAGCAGCGGTTTTAGCAGCTGGCTTGGCCGCTGGTTTTGCAGCAGCGGTTTTAGCAACTGGCTTGGCCGCTGGTTTTGCAGCAGCAGTTTTAGCAGCTGGCTTGGCCGCTGGTTTTGCAGCAGCAGTTTTTGCAGCTGGCTTGGCCGCAGCCTTGGCTGGAGCTTTCGACGCGGCAGCTTTTGCCGGTGTGCGGGCGCCCAATACTTTAGCCACAGCTTCTTTCACTCGACCAACGCCCTGGGCCAGTTTCAGGCTTTCCTGAGCATCTTTTTTGAGTTGGGAAATGTAAGTGCGGGTTTCAGCTTGGCGATCCTTGAGAGCGTCCAGCAGGTCCTCAAGTTCTTTGACCGCGTCTTTGGCTTTGGCTTGTGCCTTGGCTTTGCCGGCAGTCGCGGCGTCTTGCAGTTTGGTGCGGGATTTGTGCAGCTTTTCTTGCGCTTTACCGCGTTGTTTTTCCAGTTTGGCGAGCAGTTTTTCTGCATCGGCCAACGCTTGGGAACATGCGCTTTCCAGATGTTCGAGCAAGCTGCCCGAAAGTTGTTGGAGTAAATGCAACGGGGTATTAACAGGCTTCTGTTTGGCCGACATGGTTTACCTCCTGGCTGACGTGGGTGCGGCTCATACTAGCCCTCTGCTCTTACCGCCGCTAGGGCATGTTGACAGTATCGTTTGCCTTGCGTTGCACCGTGAGTAAATTCTTATCGATATAACAAAAAACTGCGGCACTTTTTGCCCACTCACACTGGCATAATCCGTCGCACTTTCGGCGGGAGAAACAGCATGTCGCGTTATCTTTTTTTAGTGCTTGGCTTGGCGATTGGCGTGGCCAATGCAGGCGAGCAATCGCCGTCCAAAACCACCGCCCCAGACCCACACGACCTTGCCTACAGTTTGGGCGCAAGCCTCGGCGAGCGCTTGCGCCAGCAGGTTCCCGACCTGCAGATCCAAGCCCTGCTCGATGGCCTCAAGCAAGCCTATCAGGGCAAGCCATTGGCGCTGGACGATGCACGCATCGAACAGATCCTTGCGCAACACGAAGCACAAAACGCTGCCGACGCCGAGGTTCCACAAAGCGAAAAAGCCCTCGCTGCCGAACAGCAGTTTTTAGCCAAGGAAAAATCCGTCAGCGGCGTGCGTGAACTGGCAGATGGCATCCTGCTAACCGAGCTGGCACCCGGCAACGGCAGCAAACCGCTGGCCAGTGATGAGGTGCACGTAAATTACGTAGGACGGCTGCCCGATGGGACAGTCTTCGACAAGAGCACTCAGCCCCAATGGTTTCGCCTGGACAGTGTGATCAGTGGTTGGAGCAGCGCGCTGCAGCAGATGCCGGTAGGCGCGAAATGGCGCTTGGTAATTCCCTCCGCCCAGGCCTATGGCGCCGACGGTGCGGGTGAGTTGATCCCGCCGTATACGCCACTGGTGTTCGAGATCGAATTGCTCGGCACTCGCCACTGACCCAATAAAAAACGGTGCGCCATGCGCACCGTTTTTTTATCTCACTCTGAGGGTCAAGCCTGGGCGGCCGACTCTTCTTTGTGAGCGTTGTGCAGCACTTCGATCAGGCAGTCTTCCAACTCGAAGCGCTCATGCAGCAACCCACCCAGCTCTTTGAATTTCTCAATGACACACTTGCCCGCATCACACAGGTCGTTAAAGGCAACGAGCTTCTCAGTGATAGCCTCCAAGCGCGGATAGATAGTATCAGCCAGCTCCAACCCTCGATCATCGCCAAAGGCTTTAGCCTCCTTGGTCAGTTGATCGTAGACACCAAAGTGGCCCGTAGATACGTAATCCATCAGCACGCCGCAGAACTCTTGCAACGGTTTGCGATTCTCAGCCAGTGCCTCGGGCTTGGCGCCAAGAGCATCAAAGGCTCGAACCAGTTCGTGACGTGCCTTCAACCAGCTGTCGATCAGCTTGTGCACTCCACCCCAGCGTTCCTGAGCATTCTGACAACTTTCCAGCATGGTGATCTCTCTTCCCTATAGGGGCGCTGCCGCCTGTGCCCGCGCAACACCTCAAACATTGAGGCGGGAGCCGGACAAGGCCGCATGTCACAAACGGTTTCTATAACGCGTGCGGGCCAGATTATGCCCGCATGACTATGGCTTCAAGGTACGCAGGAGAGAAAGTTCATACAAGTGTTTAATCCCGTCCTACACATTACGGCGAATTTTCAATACCTCGCAGGGTGCAAGCGACGGCCCGGCAACAATCGTGAAAACTGCATGATGCCGAGCACCAGCATCGCCAAAAAGAACAACAGGCTCCATTCGGGCAGGCTCAGGTCAAACAGTGTCCAGTTGAGCTCTACGCAGTCCACGGTGCCTTTTACAGTCAGTTGCAGTGCTTGCCATAACGACAGGTTTTCAATCATGTAGTGAAGGCTGGGCCAGCAATCATTGGCCTGCTCCGGCGCGGCATTTTGTAGCAGCACCTGGCGTACCGCAGTGATGGCCCCGAGCATTGCGCAGCCCATGCTGGCCAACCCGTATAGGTAGACCCCTGAACGTTTTGGGTTATGAATCGCCGCAGCCAGGTTAATCAGAGTGAATGCGGCCAAAAAGATGCGCTGCACCTGACACAGGAAGCAAGGACGCAAGAGCGCGCCGAACTCAAGATAAAAAGACGCACCCAACGTCAGCGCACCAGCCAAGAACGCCAGGAGAAACAGAGAGCGTGAAGGGGCCAAAGACATTGTCATCCGTACCGCAGGAGATAGACCCTTACGGTAGAGTAAAGGCCTGACTCCTTTCAATACGCGCCAGAGCAGACAATTCCGCAACAGCCTGGGGATATGCCGTCAGAACCTGGATGACTTCAAGCAGTTGGCGGTAGGAATTTGCTACGTAGAGCTTTAGCGCCCGGGTTTTACGCGATAAAGAAAGGTTGGCCCTCAGAAAGGTCCGGCCAACCTTGACCTTCATTCCTACACTCGCGCAGGCACCGGCAGCGGTGATGCCAGCAAGCGGCTGTCCAGAAGCCCCAGACCTTCCTGGAACAACTGGTTGCTGCGCTCGGTGTCGCCCAGTTGGGCCAGCAAGCGCGCCAGCTCAGCACAGGCTTCGGGATTACGCTGCACTTGCAGGCTGCTTTCCAGATAGTCGCGTGCTTTGCCCCACAGACTGTTTTGCAGACACAGGCGACCCAGTGTCAACAACAGGCTGGCATCCCCCGGATGGTCTTTGAGCCAGCCTTCGGCAAATTTCAGCTGACGGCCCGGGTCACTGCCACGCAACAAACCGTAAAGCCGGATCAGATGGCTGTCATAGCCGCGCTTGATTGCGCCACGCAGCACTTCTTCGGCCTTGGTGTCAGCACCCAGCCGACGCAGTTGCTCAGCGTAAGCCAACACCAGTTGCGGTTCCTGGCGCTGGGCGGAGGTCAGTTGCTCCCACGCTCTCTCCAAAGACTGCAACCCGGCTTCGCCCTGCTGTTCACGCTCGACCGCCAGCCCAAGGTTTTCACCCCAGGCACGGCGCTCAAGCTCAGCCAGCTCGGGAGCGGGAAGTACCTTGTCCTTTCGCAGTTCGGGTAACAAGCGAATCACCGACGGCCAATCGCCCCGCTGCTGATGCAGACGCTGCAATTGGCGCAAGACCTGCGCGTTATGTGGGTGACGCTCGTACATCGCTTGCAACGTCACCAGCGCACCTTCAGTGTCGCCACGGTCCATCTGCAGTTGCGCATGGCTCAGGGCCACAGCCAGTTCCGCCTGTGGCTGGCGTTCCAAGGCACGCTCCAGCAAACCGTCGGACTCCGCATACCGGCCCAGTTCGTTGGCAGCACGTGCGGCGCCGAGGTAGTACAACAACGGCTGACGCTCGGCTTCAGCAGCGCGATGCAGGTGACGTTCGGCGCTGGCCCAGCGGCCCTCGGCGAGGTCCATCTGGCCTTGCTCGATGGCTATCTGCACACGACGGCTGCGGTTACGCCGCGACCATGGGTTGACTACGCCACCGGAGGTGGTGAACAAGCTGAGCAGCACACGCAGCAGGTAGATCACCAGAAAGACGGCAAACACCGCCACCAGCGTGGCCCACAGGCTCGATTCGTAATGCAGCAGATGGGGATAGGTAATCAGCACGTAGCCGGTGTGTTTCGAAATACCCACGCCCAGTGCCAGAGCGATCGCAACCGCCAACACCAGGATCACATAAAAACGCTTCATCGGCTCTACTCCTGGGTCGCCGGCGTGCCCGCCGACGCCTTGGCTTCATCGGCAGACAGATGACGGCGCTCAAGATAGGCCTGCACTGCGGCCAGGCTGCTGGCCAGGTCCGGCGTCACCACCGAAACCGCCTTGGGCTCGAGCTCGGCAATGCGCGCCAGCATCGCCTTGCTCTGCGGGTTGTCCTGATTGAAGTTGTCCTGCAGCACGCTGCGCGCTTCACCCAGCGAGCGGCTGTACACCGCCGTTTCGCCGTTAAGTGCGGCCCACTGGGCTTGCTCCAGCGCCAGGCTCAGCGCCAGGCGCACCTGATTCAGGCCTTGGCCGGCGAGCAACGGGCGAATGTTGTCATCGGGGTTGAAGTCGATTCGGAAGTAACGAGAGATCTGCTCCCACCACTGGCTCAGGCGATTTTCCGTATCGGTGGTCGAGCGCCCTTCGGATGCAGGTTCAGTGAGCTGATACTCCGGTGCGATAGCCGCAAGCGCTACGACCTGATCGCGCAGTGCCGCCAGTTGCAGGTACAAACCGGTACGGTCGGGTTGCTCGGTACTGCGTAGCGCGGCAAGGCTCTTGGCCAACTGCTCGCGGGCGGCGTAGGCGCCTGGGTCACTCTGTTCGCGCAGAATTTCGTCAGCACCCTGGACCAGTGACTGGGCGCTGTTGATGTCCTGCAAGGCAGAGAGGCGCAAGCTGGCCAGGCGGATCAGGTGTTCGGCTTCAGCCAGGCGCCAGTCCTGGCGACTGGCGCCCAGCACGGTTTCAAGGCGTTGGCTCAGACGCTGCTGGTCACCCTGCAATTGGGCGACCAGGCGGCGGCGCTCCTCAAGCTCGTCCGCCCCAGGCAACTGTGCCAGGCGCGCCGCCAGCTGTTGCTGGCTTTGCTTGAGGGATTGGGATTGATCATCAAGGGTCTGTACCTGGCCCAGCTGCTGCTGGCTGCTGGCTTGCAGGGCACGGACCTGCCAGATCCCCCAGCCACCGGCGGCGACGCCTGCGGCACCGAGCAACAGGGCCACAACCGCCAGGCCATTGCCACGGCGTGGCGCGGCGACCTGCGACTCAACCGGCGCATCAAGTGCGGGTTGGGTGTCATCTTTAGGCAAGGTTGTTTCGCTCACGTATCCGTCCTTTGCGTATCAGAGAGTGGGCGCCGCATGCCTTATGAGGCAGCGCTGCGCAACGCCACTAACAAAGCCGCGGCACTCGCGCCGCGACAATCCACAACTTTTTCTGCACCAGCGGCCCGCGCCATTTCAGACACGCGAGGGCTGGGCACGAACAACGGTAGCTGAGCCACCTTCGGCCAATCGGGGCCGGCCAGGGCTTGCAGGTGTAAAAAACCCTGCCCACTGCTGACCACCAGGCCGTTCAAGCGTTCCAACTGGATGCGTTGCATCAGCGCCCCGGCGGGGTAAGCCGGGAGGAAACGACGATACAACTCCAGATAATCGACACTAGCACCTTGCTCACGCAAACGCTCAGCCAGCAACTCCCGGCCGCCCTCGCCACGCAGGATCAACACCCGGGCACCGGGCTGCGCGGCAGCTTCGCGCAAGGCCGGCAATTGAAGCAAGGCCTCGCTGTCGTCGCCGGTTTGCGGATAGTGAACGTTGAGACCGTGATCGGCCAGTACCTGCGCAGTGGCAGCGCCCACACTGAACCACGGCAACGATGGCCAGGGCTGCTGCAATTGCTGCACAGCCAGGCGTGCAGCCGGTTTGCTCACCACAATCACCGCGCTATAGCGGCCCAGGTCAGCAAAAACAGCCCGTTGCTCGGGCGTGGCGGGCAAAGCTTCGGTATCCAGCAACGGCAGGCTGCTGCTGAAAATACCAGCTTGGGCCAACAACGCAGCCACGGCCGCCGACTCTTCAGCGGGCCGCGTCAGCAGCACGCGCCAATCGGTCACTGCGGGCCGGCCTCGCCGTAGACTTTTTGCAGAATGGCGCCGGCGCCCTTGCCCAGCAACTCTTCTGCGACCTGGATACCCAAGGCGGTCGCGTCACGTTGTGGCCCACGCACCTGGGCGGTGAGCAACGTGCCGCCGTCCGGATCACCGACCAAGCCACGCAGCCAGAGGTTTTCACCTTCAAGCACCGCGTAGCAGGCAATCGGCACTTGGCAGCCACCGTTGAGGTGCTTGTTGAGGGCACGTTCAGCAGTGACACGCACTTCGGTGTCGTGGTGGTCGAGGGGTTTGAGCAAGGCATGGATTTCGCTGTCGGCGGTGCGGCATTCAATGCCGACTGCGCCCTGCCCGCCGGCTGGCAAGCTGTCTTCGACGCTGATGGCTGAGGTGATGCGGTCTTCGAAGCCCAGGCGGATCAAGCCGGCAGCCGCAAGGATGATCGCGTCATATTCGCCGGCGTCCAACTTGGCCAATCGGGTGTTGACGTTGCCGCGCAAAAAACGAATCTGCAGGTCCGGGCGACGGGTCAGCAATTGCGCCTGACGACGCAGGCTGGAGGTGCCGACGACGCTGCCCAACGGCAGGTCATCCAGGGACACGTAGGTATTGGAGACGAAGGCATCACGCGGGTCTTCACGCTCGCAGATGCAAAAAAGGCCCAAGCCTTCGGGGAAGTCCATGGGCACGTCTTTCATCGAATGCACGGCGATGTCGGCTTGGTTTTCGAGCAGCGCGGTTTCCAGTTCCTTGACGAACAAGCCCTTGCCGCCGATCTTCGACAGGGGTGAGTCAAGCAGCTTGTCGCCGCGACTCACCATGGGCACCAGGGATACTTTGAGGCCGGGATGAGCCTGTTCAAGGCGTGCTTTGACGTATTCGGCCTGCCACAAGGCCAGGGCGCTTTTACGAGTGGCGATGCGGATTTCGCGAGAGGACATGGATCAATCCGTACTGAATAGATACGGCAGATAATAACAGCTCAGGCAAACACGCTTTGATTTGAATCAGCAAGTGCGGGGCCTCCCTGGCCACGTCGCACCGGGATATCGGAATGCAGGCCTCGCTACAGCCCTTGGGCTAAAGCTGCTGCATCATCTTGCGCACGCCGGCGACATGACGTCGGCTGACGATCAAGGCATCACCGTTAAGCCCTTTAAGGAACAACTGAAAGTGCCCCAAAGGCGTGCGCTGCAAGCGTTCTATTCGCTCGCGCGCCACCAGTGCGTTGCGGTGGATGCGCACGAAGCGGTCGCCAAACTCATCTTCAAGGGCCTTGAGCGGCTCGTCGAGCAACACTTCGCCGGTCTCGTGACGCAGGGTCACGTACTTGTGATCGGCAATAAAGTAGACCACCTGGTCCAACGGGATCAGCTCGATGCCCTTGCGGGTCCGCGCGCTGATATGGCTGCGCGGCCCATTGCCACTTTGGGCGGCCGGCTGGGTCAGCGCAGCGAGTTGCACGCGGTTTGGTCGCTCGGCCTTCTTAAGGGCCTTGAGCAATGCTTCACTCGCCACCGGCTTGACGATGAAGCTGACACCGCTGGCTTCCAGGGTCTCGGTGGAAAACTCTTCTTGAGCGGCACACAGCACCACGGCAGGTGGCGATTCTCGCTCACTCAAACGGGCGGCGACTTGCAGGCCATCAAGGCCCGGCAAGCGGATAGCGAGCAACACCACGTCCGGCTTGAGGCTGTCGATCAGCGTCAACGCCTCTTCGCCGTTGGTGGCGCTCGGTTCAAGGACTGTATAACCCTCGAGTTCACTGACCAAACGGCTCAGTCGCTCGCGGGCTTGGGGTTCGTCATCAACGATCAGGACATTCATATTGCGCTGGATTCCTGCGTGAGTCTCGCACAAGGATAGCGTAGACAGGTGCGGTGACTTGCGTCACAGCGATCCACGCTAAGACTAGCGCGAGCGGCAAAAAGTGCCCCGGCAGCGGCACCCAAATTTACCCGGACCTGTTCAATTGCGCCCAAGACCTGCTGCCTTTGGGCATCGTCGTAGGGTTTGCTGATACACAATCCGAATACCCCCCTTTTTTAATGGATAGTCTGGGCTATGACCGCATCACCCGACTTTGGTGCATTCACGCTCTATCAGTGCAACTGTAGACGCTCGCTGAGACGATATTGCTCAATCGTCAAATATCGTTTCAATTAACGCCTGCCCCCAGTCTCGTCCCGGATGCGTTCGGCGGCAAGGCACTTAGCCATCCTTGGCGCAAATAAAAATGCCGATCACCCGTAGCATCGCCTCAACGGGCAACCCTGTTATTATCGGCGGCACACCTCCACGCCTCTTTTTAAGCAGATCACGAGCGAATCCATGAGCACCGACAAGACCAACCAGTCCTGGGGCGGCCGCTTCAGTGAACCCGTCGACGCCTTCGTCGCGCGCTTCACCGCCTCCGTCACCTTCGACCAGCGCCTGTACCGCCACGACATCATGGGCTCGATCGCCCACGCCACGATGCTGGCCAAGGTCGGCGTGCTGACCGACGCCGAGCGCGACAGCATCATCGACGGCCTGACCACCATCCGCGGTGAGATCGAAGCCGGCACGTTCGACTGGCGCGTCGACCTGGAAGACGTGCACATGAATATCGAGGCGCGCCTCACCGACCGCATCGGTGTGACCGGCAAGAAAC
This sequence comes from Pseudomonas sp. B19125, assembly GCF_044218855.1. Lineage (NCBI taxonomy): Bacteria > Pseudomonadati > Pseudomonadota > Gammaproteobacteria > Pseudomonadales > Pseudomonadaceae > Pseudomonas > Pseudomonas sp. B19125. The sequence continues at coordinate 668,224 of NZ_CP162589.1, read as the reverse complement.
TGCACACCGGTCGCAGCCGTAACGACCAGGTGGCCACCGATATCCGCCTGTGGTTGCGTGACGAGATCGACCTGATCCTGGCCGAAATCACCCGCCTGCAAAAAGGTCTGCTGGAGCAGGCCGAGCGTGAGTCCGGCACCATCATGCCCGGTTTCACCCACTTGCAAACCGCGCAGCCTGTGACCTTCGGCCACCACTTGCTGGCCTGGTTCGAAATGCTCAGCCGCGACTACGAGCGCCTGGTGGACTGCCGCAAGCGCGCCAACCGCATGCCGTTGGGCAGCGCGGCATTGGCCGGCACCACTTACCCGATCGACCGCGAATACACCGCGCAGCTGTTGGGTTTCGACGCCGTGGGCGGCAACTCCCTGGACGGCGTGTCGGACCGCGACTTCGCCATCGAATTCTGCGCCGCCGCCAGCATTGCGATGATGCACCTGTCGCGCTTCTCCGAAGAGCTGGTGCTGTGGACCAGTGCGCAATTCCAGTTCATCGACCTGCCGGACCGCTTTTGCACCGGCAGCTCGATCATGCCGCAAAAGAAAAACCCCGATGTACCGGAGTTGGTGCGCGGCAAGAGCGGCCGTGTGTTCGGCGCGCTGATGGGCCTGCTGACCTTGATGAAAGGCCAACCTCTGGCCTACAACAAGGACAATCAGGAAGACAAAGAGCCGCTGTTCGACGCTGCCGACACCCTGCGCGATTCGTTGCGTGCGTTTGCAGACATGATCCCGGCGATCAAGCCCAAGCACGCGATCATGCGTGAAGCGGCATTGCGCGGTTTCTCCACTGCCACCGACCTGGCGGACTACCTGGTGCGCCGTGGCCTGCCATTTCGTGACTGCCACGAAATCGTCGGTCATGCTGTGAAGTACGGCGTGGACACCGGCAAGGACCTGGCGGAAATGAGCCTGGAAGAACTGCGCCAGTTCAGCGACCAGATCGAGCAGGACGTGTTCGCCGTGCTGACCCTTGAAGGCTCGGTGAATGCCCGTAACCACGTGGGCGGCACTGCGCCGGCGCAGGTCAAGGCAGCCGTTGTGCGCGGCCAGGCACTGCTCGCCAGCCGCTAAAAGCATCGCAGGCAAGCCAGCTCCCACACTTGAATGGGTTCACAATTCAAAATGTGGGAGCTGGCTTGCCTGCGATAGCGTCATCCCTGCCGCCAAATATCTACTTCTTGGCCGCAATCATCGCCATAAACGCCGGCATCGCTGCCTCCCTGTCCGCCGCCACCCTCTTGGCGTTGGGCATCTCATGCAAGCGCTCCAGCAAGGCCTTGGCCTTCGGCAACTGCGCCAGCAAATCCAGGCCAAACAGCTTCTCGCCCACCGCGCAGGCGAGGTTCACGCTGTACATGAAATACAGATCGGCAATCGTGAAGCTCTCACCCGCCACATACGGCGCGAACTTGCCGTGCCGGCCCAAAGAACCAACCCCCAGCAACAACTCAGCCTTGGTTTTGTCCTTGATCGCATCCGGCACCGGCATACCAAAGAACGCCTCGGCAAAACACGCGCGGGCGGGCAACTCGATATACAGCTCGATCTCCCGGCACAACGCCAGCACCTGGGCGCGCTGATACGGGTCGGCGGGTAGCAATGACGGGCCTTCCTGGGTTTGCTCGATGTACTCGAGGATCACGCTGGTTTCGTTGATAAAGCCTTGCTTGACGCCCAGCACCGGCACCTTGCCACGCGGGCTGACGGCCAGGGCTTCAGGGGTTTGGCCTGCGTAAAACGGCACTTCTTCGAACGGCAGGCCTTTCTCCAGCAGCGCCAGTTTGACCATGTTGTAGTAGTTGCTGACCGAAAATCCGTAAAGCTTGAGCATTGCGAATGCCTCCAGGCCGGGTGTGGGGTTGGCTGCAGGAGTTATAGATCCATGCAGGCCGCCTGACCAGCAGCATCAGTTGCCTGAATGGCGGTAGACTGGCGCCCTTTCCTTGAGGAGCCTGCCATGAGCGAGCCGACCGATATCGACAGCGACGAAGAAGAGTTCACCGAAAATACACTGATCGAAGCGATCGAAAATCAAATCGAAAGCGACAACCCGCCTGCCGCCAAGGCTACGTTCAACAAACTGACCCTGGTGGGTTATGAGCGTGAAGAGATCCTGAATCTCATGGCTCACGTGCTGGCTTTCGAGATCGACGCGATGCTGGACGAGGATCGCGCATTCAATACCGAATGGTACGAAACAGCCCTGCGGGCGCTGCCTGAGTTGCCGCCGGAAAAGGAATAATCCGGGCACGCAGCAACACGCTGGACAGTTCGGCAAAGTGCGTTCACCTTATGGCCTGCTAGCCTCTAATAAATTTTAGAAAGTCTGGAGTCCTTATGTCGTATACCCCTGAGTTGGTTGCCGAACTGGAAATCCTTGTACTCTTCCCCTTGGACAGCACCAAGGAAGGTCTGAAAGTCCACCAGACCGCCGCGCCTACTGCCATCGCCGCTGCCAAACGCCTTCATGCCAAAGGCCTGATCGACCAGCCGGATGGGGGCTACCTGACCAGCCTCGGCCGCGACGCTGCCGAGCAAGCGCAAACCCTGCTGACTATCCTGACTACCGCCACTACCAAAGAAGCTGCCTGACACCTTACTGTCGCCCATGGGGTCCGCCTGCGGCGGATTCCGAGGGCGTTGCTGTGGACCGCACAAAATTCTGACGCCAAAAAGCCACATATCATCTAAACCTCCTACGCTTCTGGCTGTAAACTCCTACACGGCCGCCCACGTCGGGCTCTGCGAGCCAACGACCCAGAAATGACCCGCACCCATGAAATCCGCCCCGACCTGGACGAAGGCATCGACCGCAAGGTGCTGGCCCAGTTGCGTGCGCGCTTCATGGCCCTCAATGCAGGCCGCATGGCGCGCGCCGTCGAAGGGCTGACGCCGCGCCAACAAAGCGTGCTGACCCTGCTGCCGTTGTTTTTCCACGTCAACCACCCGCTGTTGCCCGGCTACGTCTCGAGCAGCACGCCGGCAGGCTTGTCGAATTTCGAACCCGACGCCCAGGCCCTCACCGAAGCCCAGCGCCTGACCCGCTCGTTCTCCTATAAGCCGCGCCATGGCAACCCGCCGCGGCCGATCCATGGCCTGTTCCTGATGGGCAGCCTCGGCACCCTGGCCCAGGCGGACCAGAGCGACATGGACGTGTGGGTCTGCCACGCTGCGGACCTTGGCGAGAACGAACTGGCCGAGCTGCGCAAAAAGTGCCAGTTGCTGGAAGCCTGGGCACTGACCATGGGCGCCGAGGCGCATTTCTTTCTGATCGAGCCGACGCGCTTTGTTTCAGGCGAGCGCGATACGCAACTGAGCTCTGACGATTGCGGCACCACCCAGCATTACCTGTTGCTGGATGAGTTCTACCGCACCGCCATCTGGCTCGCCGGGCGCACGCCCATCTGGTGGCTGGTGCCGGTCTATGAAGAAACCCGCTACGCCGAGTTCACCCACGCGCTGATCTCCAAACGTTTTATCCGCGCCGATGAAACCCTCGACCTCGGCCACCTGGCGCACATCCCGCCGGGCGAATTCATCGGCGCGGGGTTGTGGCAACTGTTCAAGGGCATCGAGTCGCCTTACAAATCGGTGCTCAAGCTGCTGCTGACCGAGGTGTACGCCAGCGAACACCCGAACGTGCACTGCCTGAGCCTGCGCTTCAAACGTGCGGTGTTTGCCAACCAGATGGACCTGGATGAGCTGGACCCGTACATCGTGGTCTACCGCCGCATCGAGGAATACCTCAGGGCGCGCAATGAACCCGATCGCCTGGAGCTGGTACGCCGCGCGCTGTACCTGAAGGTCAATCGCAAGCTCAGCGCCGGCCAACGCAGCACCAGCTGGCAGCGGCTGTTGCTGGAACGCCTGGCCCATGAATGGGGTTGGGACCAGCGCCAACTGGCCTTGCTGGACAGCCGCAGCCAGTGGAAAGTGCGCCAGGTGGCTTCCGAGCGCCGCGCATTGGTCAGCGAACTCAATTACAGCTACCGCTTTCTCACCCAATTCGCCCGCACCGAGCAGACCGTCAGCCTGATCAACAAGCGCGACCTCAATGTGCTGGGTCGGCGCCTGTATGCCGCGTTTGAGCGTAAAGCCGGCAAGGTCGAGTTCATCAACCCCGGCATCGCCCCGGACCTGGCCGAAGACACCCTGACCCTGGTGCAATCGCCCAACCGCAAAGAGCCCGGCCAGCACCACTGGGGCTTGTACAACGGCAACCTCACGGCGCTGGAATGGGAGCACTTCGCGCCGATCAAGCGCAGCCGCGACCTGTTGGAAATGCTCACCTGGTGCCATCGCAACGGCGTGATCGACAGCAGCACGCGCCTGGCCTTGCACCCAGGCGTCAGCGACATGACGGAATTCGAGCTGTTCAACCTGCTGGGCTGCCTGCAACAGACCATCGCCCTGCCCCTGGCCAGCGTTGATGAAGACCGCCTGTTGCGCTCGGCGGTGCCGGAAGAGGTGCTGTTGCTGATCAACGTCGGCGTCGACCCGCTCAAGCATCACCGCGACTTGAATATCCTGATGACCACCGAGCGCACTGACTCCCTGAGTTACGCCGGTGTGCGCGACAACCTGGTGCTGACCCTGGATCAGGTCACGCTCAACAGTTGGAACGAGGTATTGGTCAGCCGCTACGACGGCCCCCATGCACTGCTCGACTGCCTGCGCGACTACCTCAACCAACTGCCGCCGAACCACCTGCCACGCCTGCGGGTGCGCTGCTTCTGCCACAACCGTGCGCAATTCATTGCCCAGCGAGTAGAAGAAATCTTCGATACCGTACAGAACCTGCTGCTGAGCCAGTCCAATCACCGCTACCTCCTGCAGGTGCAGCAGCACTATCACGTGATGGAACTGACGCCGGGCCAGGCCACTCACGTGCCACTGCTGACCCAGGATGCGCTGATCGCCTACCTCAGCGAAGAACTGGCCAGCTACAGCCCGCTGCACCTGGATGCCATGGCGCTGGAAGACCACGACCTGGCCCTGCTGCTGCCCATGGGCGTGGCTGATTGTGTGCAGGTGTTCTACCGGGCCAATGAAGGCTTCGCCGAGCTGTATGTGCTGGATGAGTTCAATGCGCTGTGGCAGCAACGCTTGCCGTTTCATGATGAGCAAAGCCTGCTGGCGCCGCTGCAGCGCTTCCTGCAATCGATCATCTATCGCCGCGAAGCGCTGGCACCGCTGGACACGCAACAGCCGCTGGGTGAAGTGCAGATTTTGTATTACCAACTGTTGCCGTCAGGCAGCCACCGCGCCCGCGGCATCGAGCCTCGGCCGGTGCCGCAAAACCCGGCCAACAAGCCGTTTTATGACGTGCAGGCGATTATCGGCAAGGCCGCACCCGGCCAGGTCGGCATCACGCTGTATTGCAATCAACGGGAGTTTTCGGAGTTGGAGTTCGGCGACCAACTGTTTGCCGTGGTCGCCCAGGAAATCGTCGGGCAACGCCGGGAGACCGAGCTTTACCGCTGCTACATCACCGACCTGGACCTGTCCGGCCTGCTCGGTGATGTGCAAAGCCCGAGCAACTTGTATCTGCGTTACAAGGCCGAGCTGGAGTTGTCGCTGAATGCGGCGCTGAGCCAGATTTAGAGAGGGAAGGCGCCGCCATCTTTGGGCTGGCCTTCGACGCTGAGCAATTCAAGCTTGAGGGTTTTGCCGCCCGGCGCCGGCCAGTCGATGTGCTGGCCCACTTGCAGGCCAAGCAAGGCGCTGCCTACCGGAGCCATGATCGAAATTTTGCCTTCATCGGCGTTCGCGTGCTTCGGGTACACCAGGGTCAGGTGGTAGTCCTTGCCGCTGCCTTGCTCACGGCAATGCACGCTGGAGTTCATGGTCACGACACCCGCAGGCACTTCATCGTGGCCAACCACGTCTTCGGCGCGGTCGAGTTCGGCTTGCAACGCTTCGGCGCCGGGAGAGTCGTCGCCCAAGCGGTCGATCAATTGCTCCAGACGCTGCACGTCAAGACGGGTAAGAATGATGGAAGGTGCGGTCATGATTCAGGCAGACTCCTTTTTTCTGCACAAAAAAGCAAAACCCCGCCAGGAAAAGGCGGGGTTCTCACGGGCCTCGATGAGTTGAGGCGTACCCGGACACTACCACAGCGTCACAAATAAACAAGACGGCCTCAGGCGCGCGCCCTGCGCTGTTCGGCCTCGGCGCAGATCACCCGGCGCCGGGCATCGTCGGCGGAGCGCCATTCACGGATGTCTTCCACGTGCCGGTGGCAGCCGAGGCAGACTTTTTGCTCGTCCAGGCGACACAAACTGATACAAGGTGACGGCACTGCCGGGCTGACATTGCTGAACAGCGGCTTGGGTGGGCGTACAGGTGCAGGCTGGGTCACGATCAGATCTCGTCGAAGTCCAGCTCAGCGCCGGCTTGTTCCTGGACCAGGCGTGCGAGCATTTCGCTTAACAGCTCATCGCTGGTATCGCACTGCCAGTTTTTGTCTTCTTCGTTGTAGTCGAAGTGAAAACCACCCGAACGCGCCGCCAGCCATAGCTGACGCAGCGGCTCCTGACGGCTGAAGATCAGTTGGGTGCCGTTTTCAAACTTAACGGTCAGCACGCCAGCCGAGTTCTCCAGGTCCACATCCAGGCCGCTGTCGTCGAAAATATCTTCCAGCGCCTGCTGGGTCGAATCCACCAGGTCGTGAAAACGGGCTTCGGTCAAACTCATTGTGGGAACCTCGAAAAGTGTCTGGTCACGCTCAAGCGGCGCACGATACGGACGCGCCATGATGATTGCAAAGGATACCGATTTCATTACCCGCAGCCGCGTGAAATATCCTCATTTAGCGTAGGCCGAATCGCGACATGCTCGGCAAACCCCCGCCGGACGGGTATTACGGCGCATAGGCAAGCTGCCGGGTGGTCGGTATACTCGGGCGCAATTAATGCATATTCAAGGATTTCGCCATGAAGCGCCTGATCTCTTCCCTTGCTGCGCTCGTCGCGGTCGCTTGCCTCGTTAGTGCCTGTGGTCAAAAAGGCCCGCTGTACCTGCCCGATGACAGCAAAGACCCGAACGACCAGGCACAGTCGTCGCAGAAAGCTGCGAAAGCGCATAAGCACGACACTTACTAAGGGAACATCATGGACGCTTTTAACTACCGGGACGGCGAGCTGTTCGCGGAAGGCGTGGCGCTGTCCGCGATTGCCGAGCAGTTTGGCACCCCGACCTATGTGTACTCGCGTGCGCACATCGAAGCCCAATACCGCTCGTTCACCGACCCACTGGAAGGCGTTCCACACAGGGTGTGCTACGCGGTCAAGGCCAACTCCAACCTGGGTGTACTGAATGTCCTGGCGCGTCTTGGCGCTGGTTTTGACATCGTTTCCCGTGGCGAGCTGGAACGTGTTCTGGCTGCCGGCGGCAAGGCTGACAAGATCGTCTTCTCGGGTGTCGGCAAAAGCCGCGAAGACATGCGCCGCGCTCTCGAAGTGGGCGTGCATTGCTTCAACGTCGAATCCACCGACGAGCTGGAGCGCCTGCAAGTGGTCGCCGCCGAGATGGGCGTTCGCGCGCCGATCTCCCTGCGCGTCAACCCGGACGTCGATGCCGGCACGCACCCGTATATCTCCACCGGTCTCAAAGAGAACAAGTTCGGCATCGCCATTGCCGACGCCGAGGACGTGTACATCCGTGCCGCACAGCTGCCGAACCTGGAAGTGCTGGGTGTCGACTGCCATATCGGCTCGCAACTGACCACCCTGCCGCCGTTCCTGGACGCCCTTGATCGCCTGCTGGCGCTGACCGATCGCCTTGGCGAGTGCGGCATCTACCTGCAACACATCGACCTCGGTGGTGGCGTGGGTGTGCGTTATCGCGATGAAGAGCCGCCGCTGATCGCCGATTACATCAAGGCTGTGCGTGAGCGCACCGAAGGCCTCGGCCTGACCCTGATGTTCGAGCCGGGCCGTTACATCGTTGCCAACGCCAGCGTGCTGCTGACCCAGGTCGAGTACCTCAAGCACACCGAGCACAAGGATTTCGCCATTGTCGATGCAGCAATGAACGACCTGATTCGCCCGGCGCTGTACCAGGCGTGGATGGACGTCACTGCCGTAACCCCGCGCGAGGGCGAAGGCCGCGCCTACGATATCGTCGGCCCGATCTGCGAAACCGGCGACTTCCTGGCCAAGGATCGTCAGCTTGCGCTGGAGGAAGGCGACCTGCTGGCCGTGCATTCGGCCGGTGCCTACGGGTTTGTCATGAGTTCCAACTACAACACCCGCGGCCGTGCCGCCGAGGTGCTGGTGGACGGTGATCAAGCGTTTGAAGTGCGTCGCCGCGAGACGGTAGCCGAGTTGTTTGCTGGCGAAAGCCTGCTGCCGGAGTAAGCCATGCTGCTGCGTTTTACCAAGATGCACGGGCTGGGTAATGATTTCATGGTCCTGGACCTGGTCAGCCAGCACGCGCACATCCTGCCCAAGCACGCCAAACAGTGGGGCGACCGGCACACCGGCATCGGTTTCGACCAGTTGCTGATCGTCGAGGCGCCGAGCAACCCGGAGGTGGATTTCCGTTACCGGATCTTCAACTCCGACGGCTCCGAAGTGGAACAGTGCGGCAACGGTGCGCGCTGCTTTGCGCGCTTTGTGCTGGACAAACGCCTGACTGCCAAGCGCCAGATTCGTGTCGAGACCAAAAGCGGCGTGATCGAGCTGGACATTCGCAGCGACGGCCAGATCAGCGTCAACATGGGCGCGCCACGCCTGGTGCCAGCGGATATTCCGTTTCAGGCCACCGAGCAGGCCGCCAGTTACGCGCTGGATGTAGAAGGCAAAATCGTCGACATCGCTGCCGTCTCCATGGGCAACCCCCATGCCGTACTGCGGGTCAACGACATCAACAACGCCCCGGTGCATGAGCTGGGGCCGAAGATCGAGCATCACCCGCGCTTTCCGGCACGGGTCAATGTGGGCTTTTTGCAGGTGATCGACCGTACCCGTGCGCAACTGCGTGTATGGGAACGCGGCGCCGGCGAAACCCAGGCGTGCGGCACCGGTGCTTGCGCCGCCGCCGTCGCCGCGATCAGCCAGGGGTGGATGGATTCGCCCCTATTGATCGACCTGCCGGGTGGGCGTTTGTCCATCGAGTGGGCAGGGCCTGGCCACCCGGTGATGATGACCGGGCCGGCCTCGCGTGTATACGAAGGACAGGTCCGTCTATGAGTGAGCCAAGCTAATGACCGATAAGCCTCAAGTACCCGCCCAAGCAACCCCAAGCGAAAGTCTGGAGGCCGCTGCTGTCGCGGCGTACCTTGAGGCTAATCCGGACTTCTTCGTCGAACACGATGAACTGCTGCCCGCCCTGCGCATCCCCCACCAGCGTGGCGATACCGTGTCGCTGGTGGAGCGGCAGATGAAGATCCTGCGCGAGCGCAATATCGAAATGCGCCATCGGCTTTCACACCTGATGGATGTGGCCCGCGACAACGACCGCTTGTTCGACAAGACCCGCCGCCTGATACTGACCCTGATGGACGCCAACAGCCTGGAAGAAACGGTCATCGCCGTGGAAGACAGCCTGCGCCAAGACTTTCAGGTGCCGTTTGTCAGCCTGATTTTGTTCAGCGACAACCCGATGCCGGTGGGCCGCTGGGTCAGCGGCAGCGACGCGCAAACCGCAATCGGCGGCCTGCTCTCGGAAGGCAAGACCATCAGCGGCACCTTGCGTGAACACGAGCTGGATTTCCTGTTTGGCGCCGAACAGCGCAAGCAGATCGGTTCCACCGCCGTGGTCGCCCTCAGCCATCAGGGCTTGCACGGCGTGCTGGCGATTGCCAGCCGTGACCCTGCGCACTACAAAAGCTCGGTGGGCACGCTGTTCTTGACCTACATCGCCGAAGTGCTGGGTCGCGTCTTGCCCCGCCACACCACCACCCTGCGCGCGGTGCGCTAGCCATGGAACGGCAACTGGACGCTTATTGCGCTCACCTGCGCAACGAGCGCCAGGTGTCGCCTCACACCCTGGAAGCCTATCGACGGGACCTGAACAAGGTCCTGGCGTACTGCGAAAAACAACAGATCACCAGCTGGAAGGCGCTGGATATCCAGAGCCTGCGCAGCCTGATCGCGCGCCTGCACCAGGCGGGCCAGTCTTCGCGCAGCCTGTCGCGCCTGCTCTCAGCGGTACGCGGCCTCTATCACTACCTCAACCGTGAAGGCCTGTGCGACCACGACCCGGCCAATGGCCTGTCGCCGCCCAAGGGCGAACGGCGCCTGCCCAAGACCCTCGACACCGACCGCGCCCTGCAACTGCTGGACGGCGCCGTTGAGGATGACTTCCTGGCCCATCGTGACCAGGCGATTCTTGAGCTGTTTTATTCCTCGGGCCTGCGTCTGTCGGAGCTGACCGGCCTGAACCTGGATCAGTTGGACCTGGCGGACGGCCTGGTACAAGTGCTCGGCAAGGGCAGCAAGACCCGTGTGCTGCCGGTGGGCAGGAAGGCCCGCGAAGCCTTGCAGCTGTGGTTGCCGCTGCGCCTGTTGACCAACCCGGCCGACGATGCGGTGTTTGTCAGCCAGCAAGGCCGACGCCTGGGGCCACGGGCGATTCAGGTGCGGGTCAAGGCGGCCGGCGAGCGCGAACTGGGGCAAAACCTGCACCCTCACATGCTGCGACATTCTTTTGCCAGCCATATGCTGGAGTCGTCCCAGGACCTGCGGGCCGTGCAGGAGCTGCTCGGCCACTCCGATATCAAGACCACGCAGATCTATACCCACCTCGACTTCCAGCACCTGGCAACGGTATACGACAGCGCCCATCCACGGGCCAAACGCATCAAGGGCGGCGACTCATGAGTATCAAGCTGATCACCTTCGACCTGGACGACACGCTCTGGGACAACGTACCCGTCATCATCAACGCCGAGGCGTCGATGCGCGAATGGCTGGCACTTAACGCCTCCAAGGTTGGCGACTTGCCTCTGGAACATTTCGCCAGCCTTCGCCAGCAGGTGTTGGAGCGCCATCCAGAGCTTAAATATCGCATCAGCATCCTGCGTCATAAGGTCCTGATGCACGCGTTTGAAGAGGCGGGTTACCCACAGCCTGAGGCCACGCAGATGGCGGATGTGTGCTACGAGGCGTTTATTCACGCCCGTCACCAGCTCACTCCGTTCCCGGAAGCGGAGCCCATGCTAAAGGCGTTGCGCCAGCACTTCCTGCTGGGCGTGATCACCAACGGCAATGCCGATGTGCAACGCGTGGGGCTGGCGGATTACTTCCACTTTGCCCTGCGCGCCGAGGATATCGGCATCGCCAAGCCGGATGCGCGGCTGTTTCAGGAAGCCTTGCAGCGCGGTGGCGTGGATGCAAATCAGGCCGTGCATATTGGCGATCACCCTGGCGATGACATCGCCGGTGCGCAGCAGGCCGGGCTTCGCGCGGTGTGGTTCAACCCGACGGGCAAGGCGTGGGAAGCGGATAAGCAGCCGGATGCAGAGATTCGTAGCCTGACAGAGTTGCCGGGGCTGCTGCGCAGCTGGCAGTCACGCTGAAGATTCAAAGTGGGAGCTGGCTTGCCTGCGATAGCGGTCTGTCTGACCCACCGCTATCGCAGGCAAGCCAGCTCCCACAGGGCTATGCAATGAATTTTAAGAATTTGTTTCAGGCATGAAAAAGCCCGCAGCGACGGCGGGCTTTTTCTTACAAGCAGTCTGCTGACCTCAGATAGGTCGGCTGCCGTACTTGTTATCCGGCTTCTTCGGTGGGTCTGCCACCACGTTGGCCTCGACTTCCTGCACTTTGCCGCCTTTAGCGAGGAATTCTTCCATCGCACGGGCCAGCGCATCGCGCTCTTTGTTCTTGGCTTCAACGCTCGGCAGTTCGTCTACCGAGACAGCGGCCTTGGCTTTGCCTTTGGCTGCCGGGGCGGGTGCATCATCGCCACCGTCGTCGTCAGCAACGTCTTCAGCTGCCGCTTCAAGACCTTCTTCAGCCTCGTCGTCGTCGCCTACTTCAAGGTCGTCGTTTTCCAGATCATCGTCGCTCATGTTCTACCTCATGACTTGCGAAAAGCAGATTAGTTATAGCCCAGCTTCACCCTCTGTCGAGGTCGCCGGAAAAAAATCACATCCACTGGATAACCAGTGGCTTATGCCCCATCACCGTGCAAGGTGGCGAGGACTTTACGAGCACCGCCATGATCACGGTGCTCGCCCAGATAAACACCTTGCCAAGTCCCTATTGCCAAGCGGCCGGCCTTGACCGGCAAACTCAACTGGCAGCCCAGCAGACTGGCCTTGAAGTGCGCCGGCAGATCATCCGGACCTTCGTCGTTGTGTTCGAACCCTGCACGCCCTTGCGGCACCAGCGAGTTGAAAAAACGCTCGAAGTCACGGCGAACCGCCGGGTCGGCATTCTCGTTGATGGTCAACGAGGCCGAGGTGTGCTGCAGCCACAAATGCAACAGGCCTACTCGGCAAGCCTTTAACTCAGGCATGCCGGCAAGCAACTCATCCGTTACCAGGTGAAAGCCCCGGGGCTTGGCCCGCAGGGTAATCAGGGTCTGTTGCCACATACAGTTCTCCGCCCATCGGCGCGCATTCTAGCGCGGTCTGGGAAAAAACAAAGTGTCGAATACGCCTACATGCATGTAAGACTTTCGCATCCTCAAAAGTGCCGTGTGGATCCCATCACAAACTCGGCAAAAAACCCATCCGCCTTTAGCCACAGACAAACACCAGACAAAAAAATGCCCGGCAAGCCGGGCATCTTTTTTTCGCGTACTTACAAGTTGTAGCCGCGTTCGTTGTGTTGCGCCAGATCGAGGCCCACCGCCTCTTCTTCGTCGGTCACCCGCAGGCCCATCACCATGTCCAGCACCTTGAGGATGATGAAAGTCACGATGGCCGTGTAGATCACGGTGAAGCCCACGCCTTTGCACTGGATCCAGACTTGCGCCGCGATGTCAGTAGTGGCCGCGTTGAAGCCGCCCAGCGAAGGCGCTGCGAACACGCCGGTGAGGATCGCGCCGAGGATACCGCCGATACCGTGCACACCGAAGGCGTCCAGGGAGTCGTCGTAGCCCAGTTTGCGTTTCAGGGTGGTGGCGCAGAAGAAGCACACCACGCCCGCTGCCAGGCCGATGACCAGAGCGCCCATCGGGCCAACAGTGCCGGCAGCCGGAGTGATTGCAACCAGGCCGGCGACTACGCCCGAGGCAATGCCCAGTGCGCTTGGCTTACCGTGGGTGACCCACTCGGCGAACATCCAGCCCAGTGCCGCAGCAGCGGTAGCGATCTGAGTGACCAGCATCGCCATACCGGCAGTACCGTTGGCCGCCGCAGCAGAGCCTGCGTTGAAGCCGAACCAGCCGACCCACAGCATGGCCGCGCCGACCAGGGTGTAACCCAGGTTATGCGGTGCCATCGGGGTGGTCGGGAAGCCTTTACGCTTGCCAAGTACCAGGCACGCCACCAGGCCGGCCACACCGGCGTTGATGTGCACCACGGTGCCGCCGGCGAAGTCCAGCACGCCCCAGTCGCCCAGCAACGAGCCCGGACCGCCCCACACCATGTGGGCAATCGGCGCATAGACCAGGGTGAACCAGACGCCCATGAAGATCAGCATCGCGGAGAACTTCATACGCTCGGCGAATGCACCGACGATCAGCGCAGGGGTAATGATGGCAAAGGTCATCTGGAAGGTGACAAACACCGCCTCAGGGAACAGCGCCGCAGGGCCGGTGATGCTCGCCGGGGTTACACCCGACAGGAACAGTTTGGACAGGCCGCCCACGAACGAGTTGAGGTTGACGACGCCTGCTTCCATACCGGTGGTGTCGAACGCCATGCTGTAGCCGTAAACGAACCACAGGATGGTGATCAGGCCGGTGATGGCGAAGCACTGCATCATCACGGAAAGAATGTTTTTGGAGCGCACCATGCCGCCGTAGAACAGCGCCAGGCCCGGAATGGTCATGAACAGTACCAGCGCGGTGGATGTGAGCATCCACGCCGTGTCGCCGGAATTGAGGACTGGAGCAGGGGCTGGGTCCGCCGCCAATGCCAGGGCCGGCATTACGAGGGACAACAGGGCTCCTAGCCCTGCGAATTTACGCAGAGTCATATTGTTTTCTCCTGGGGCGTTGGGGGTTTGGCGGCTTAGATTGCGTCGGTATCGGTTTCGCCGGTACGGATGCGAATAGCCTGTTCCAGATTGACCACGAAGATCTTGCCGTCACCGATCTTGCCGGTGTTGGCCGCCTTGGTTATCGCCTCGATAACCCGGTCAAGATCCTTGTCGTCAATGGCGACATCAATCTTCACCTTTGGCAGGAAATCGACCACGTATTCCGCGCCGCGATACAGCTCGGTGTGACCCTTCTGCCGACCGAAGCCTTTGACCTCAGTAACGGTAATGCCCTGCACGCCGATCTCGGACAGTGACTCGCGTACATCGTCCAACTTGAACGGCTTGATGATGGCAGTGACTAGCTTCATGAAAACTCTCTCCCGAATTGGTGGACTTGCCCCAGGAAAACAAACCCGTCTCAAGTCTAAGCGCAGTGCCTGGCTTTGTAACGCGTCGTCGCCTCGGCATTTGCCGTTGCGACGCCAGCGAACCACTGGTGACGAAACCTGTACCCCTGATCCGTCGGCGCACTGCATTCGTCACAGCGACTGCATCAGTGCATGGGTCATGATCGTCTAAGCAGAAACCTTGCCAGCTCCGTAAAAACCACTGAAATCAGTCCTTTGCCCACTTATGCCCACCTGCGGGGCGTATTGGCGGCTGCAATGCGCACAAAAACAGTGCGTAGCCGCCCAGCCCTCTGCGCGAAAAGCGTGCGCTCGCGGCCGTGAAAGGACTATAGACGCTGCGTGATACACTGCCGGCCAACAGTTTTCCGGAATATTTCCCATGCTCGCGCCCAAAGACCTCCTCGACGCCCTGAGCGGCCACGCCTCTCGCCTGTTCAGCGGCGAAACCCCGCTGCCCCGCAACGAAATCGAAAGCCAGTTCAAGGCGCTGCTGCAAAGCGGCTTCAGCAAGCTTGACCTGGTGAGCCGGGAAGAATTTGACAGCCAGATGGTCGTACTGGCCCGCACGCGTGCGCGGCTGGAGAGTCTGGAAGCGAAGGTAGCGGAGCTGGAAGCGCGGTTGACGCCACCCGCTGCTGAATAAACCCGGCCCCTGTGGGAGCTGGCTTGCCTGCGATAGCGGTGTTGAATTCACTGGCGCTATCGCAGGCAAGCCAGCTCCCACGGTGTTCTGCGTCGCTCTTTGGATACGTTCAGTAAAACCTCCCGCCCTCGAAAGCATCTCACCTCGTCTACCCTTGAAAAACCCGCAGGAAGCGGCCTCCCACTCAAGGAACGAGCATGTCCCTCGCCATCGTCCACAGCCGTGCCCAAATTGGCGTAGAAGCCCCCGCCGTTACCGTCGAAGTGCATATGGCCAATGGTCTTCCATCGCTTACCTTGGTGGGCCTGCCGGAAACCGCCGTCAAGGAAAGCAAGGACCGCGTGCGCAGCGCCATCCTCAACTGTGCGCTGCAATACCCGGCCCGCCGTATCACCCTCAACCTGGCGCCCGCCGACCTGCCCAAGGATGGCGGGCGTTTTGATCTGGCGATTGCCTTGGGCATCCTGGCCGCCAGCGTGCAGGTGCCGGCATTGATGCTCGATGACGTGGAATGCCTGGGGGAATTGGCCCTGTCCGGTGAGGTGCGGGCGGTCAAAGGTGTGCTGCCGGCCGCGCTGGCCGCACGCAAGGCCGGGCGCACCGTGATAGTGCCGCGGGCAAATGCCGAGGAGGCGTGCCTGGCGTCGGGGTTGAAGGTGATTGCAGTGGACCACCTGCTGCAAGTGGTGGCGCACCTGAATGGGGTTGTGCCGATTGAGCCGTATAAATCCGACGGCTTGCTGTACTTGAACAAGCCCTACCCGGACCTGAGTGAGGTGCAAGGCCAGCTTGCCGCCAAGCGCGCACTACTGATTGCGGCGGCGGGCGCGCACAACCTGCTGTTCAGCGGACCACCCGGCACCGGCAAGACCTTGCTCGCCAGCCGCCTGCCTGGTTTGCTGCCGCCCTTGAGTGAGCAGGAAGCCCTTGAAGTGGCGGCCATTCAGTCAGTGGTCAGCCTGGCGCCGTTGAGCCATTGGCCGCACCGTCCGTTTCGTCAACCGCACCATTCAGCGTCGGGGCCGGCGCTGGTGGGCGGCGGGTCAAAACCGCAGCCGGGGGAAATTACCCTGGCCCATCATGGCGTGCTGTTTCTGGATGAGCTGCCGGAGTTTGATCGCAAGGTGCTGGAAGTGCTGCGCGAGCCGCTCGAATCCGGGCATATCGTGATCTCCCGCGCCCGCGACCGGGTGAGTTTTCCGGCACGTTTTCAATTGGTGGCCGCCATGAACCCCTGCCCTTGCGGCTATTTGGGCGAACCCAGCGGGCGCTGTCGGTGTACGCCGGAGCAGATTCAGCGTTATCGCAACAAGCTCTCAGGGCCGTTGCTGGACCGGATCGACTTGCACCTGACCGTGGCACGGGAGACCACTGCGCTGAACCCGACCCAACACACTGGCGATAATACGGCGACGGCTTCGGCGCAGGTGGCAGAGGCTCGAGAACGCCAGCAAAAGCGCCAGGGCTGCGCCAATGCCTTTCTGAATCTGCCGGGGTTACGCGAGCACTGCACACTGGCAAAAGCCGATGAAGGCTGGCTGGAAGGCGCCTGCGAGCGACTGACCTTGTCCCTGCGCGCAGCCCACCGGCTGCTCAAGGTAGCGCGCACCCTGGCGGACCTTGAGCGGGTTGAAAACATTGCCCGGCATCATTTGCAGGAGGCCTTGCAGTACCGGCCTGCGGCAGTCGGCTAGCGCTTAATGAACGCAAATTCTGTGGCATGTGGGCTTTTGTGGCGAGCGGGCTTGCCCCGCGTTGGAGTGCGAAGCGCTCCTGATCCGGCCAATACGATTCAACCGGTAGAGCCGGGGCCGCTGCGCAGCCCAACGCGGGGCAAGCCCGCTCGCCACAGTGAAATGGTGTAAATACCGAGCCCTTATGCGGAGAAACCCAACAGCAGCTGCGCCACTTCCATGACCTCATCCAGCACCGCCTCGGCCGATTCCACAGACGGCTTGAGCATCAGGTCATCGGCATACCCCATCGCCAATGCGAAAATTTGCCGGGCCGCGCGTTGCGGCGAGTCGCAGCGAAATACACCCTCAGCCACGCCTCGCTCAATCACCTCGGCCAGCATGCCTTGCCACTGCGCGTTGATCACCAGATACGCCTGGGCCATTTGCGGGTCGTGCATGGCTTCGTCCCAGGCATCCAGCCACAACGCCCAGCCGGCATCAGCGGTGCTCGGCAGGCAATCACCTAAAAAACCCACCAGCGCCTCAAGCGGCGGCGCATCCGCCAACGGCTCGCGCACTTCATCCAATTGCTCATTGGCAAAGCGCACAAAGGCTTCGCGACGCAGTTCGTTCCAGTCGCTGAAGTAGTGATAGACGTGGCTGCGCGACAAGCCGGCATGCTCGGCCAGGTCGCGGGTGGACACATCGGCAAAACCCTTGCTGCGAAACAGCTCCAGGGCAGCGGCGATGATCTGGTCTTTACGGTCGATACGCGACATGGGCAATTCCTTTGGGCGCCGGTAGATAAGCGGCGCTTGCTTTTTGAGCGATCGCTCAAGGATACTTGAGCAGTCGCTCAATAATAGCGGCTATCACTCCTTTGGTGCACCCATGTCATCCGTGACCCCGCAAATCCTGATTGAAGAAAGCAAGAAAATCGGCCAGCAATCCGCCGGCCAAACGCTCAAGGCAATCGCCAAGGCCTACCCCGGCAAGCTGTTCTGCACACTGTCACTGGTGGCGCTGGAAAATGCTCTGCTGCTGGCCTACCCGCTGTTTGCCGGGTTTGCGGTGGACTCGATTATCCGTGGCGATGCCACCAGCGCATTGTTCTATGCGTTGGTGGTGATGGCGTTCTGGGTGGTCGGCGCGGCGCGACGGGCGCTGGATACGCGCACTTTTACGCGGATCTACGCCGACCTTGCGGTGCCGGTGATTCTCAACCAACGCCAGCAGAACCACAGCACCTCAAAATCCGCCGCGCGGGTGGTACTTGCGCGCGAATTCGTCGACTTCTTTGAAAAACACGTGCCGATTATCGCCACGGCGCTGGTCTCGATTATTGGCGCGGCGGTGATGCTGATCGTGATTGAGCCGTGGGTCGGCCTGGCGTGCCTGGCCGCCCTGCTGCTGTGCGTGACGCTGCTGCCACGCTTTGCCCAACGCAACCAGGCGCTGCATGAGCGCCTGAATGATCGCCTGGAAAAAGAAATCGGGTTAGTCGAAAAAGTCGGCGCACCGACCTTGCGTCGCCACTACCACGTGCTGTCACGCCTGCGCATCTGGCTGTCTGACCGCGAGGCCGCCGCGTACCTGTTTCTCGGCACGCTGGCAGCCCTGCTGTTTGTGGTCGCGATCAGCCAGTTGGCTTTGTCGCCGGCGGTCAAGGCCGGCCACATCTACGCGGTCATGACCTACCTGTGGACCTTCGTCACCAGCATGGACGAGGCACCGGGGATGGTCGACCAACTGGCGCGCCTCAAGGATATCGGCAAGCGCGTGGACCCAGGCCTGGGCGAGCATTAAGCCTTAACGAAAACGGTCGACCTCATGCCGCAGGCCGGCCGCCAGGGTTTCCAGTTCCTTGGCGGTAATGGCCAGGTTCGACACCACTTCGCGCTGTTCGCTGTTGGCCAATGCGATGCTTTGCAAGTTGCTGCTCAGCACGTTGGCCGTGCTGCTCTGCTCCTGGGTCGCGGTGGTAATGGCAGCAAATTGCTGGCCTGCCGAACGGCTTTGCTCGTCGATGCGCGCCAGGGCCGAAGCGACGTCGGCGTTGCGCGACAGGCCTTCCTGCATCAACACGTTGCCGTGCTCCATGGTGCTGATGGCGTTGCCGGTTTCCTGCTGGATGCTTTGGATCATCACCGAGATTTCGTCGGTGGCCTGGCGCGTTCGCGAGGCCAGGTTGCGCACTTCGTCGGCAACCACCGCAAAGCCCCGGCCTTGTTCACCGGCCCGCGCCGCCTCGATGGCGGCGTTGAGCGCCAGCAGGTTGGTTTGCTCGGCAATCGAGGTGATCACCCCGACGATTCCGCCAATTTCCTGGGAGCGCTGGCCCAAGGTGTTGATCACCGTGGCCGTGCTGTTGAGGGCGGTGGCGATATGCTCCAGCGACGACGACGCCTCTTGCATTGAGGTGCGGCCAATACGCGTTTGCTGGGCGTTTTCCTGGGCCAGTCGCTCGGTATTGCCCATGTTGTCGGCAATGTTCAGCGAGGTGGCGCTGAACTCTTCCACTGCGCCAGCCATGCTGGTGATTTCGCCGGACTGCTGCTCCATGCCCTCATAAGCCCCACCCGACAGGCCGGACAACGCCTGAGCCCGGCTGTTGACCTCTTCGGCCGCTTTACGGATGTGCGAGACCATGGTCGAGAGTGCTTCGCCCATCTGGTTGAAGCTGCTCGCCAACTGGCCGATTTCATCATGGCTGGACACATTCAAGCGTGCGCTCAAATCGCCAGCGCCCAAGGCTTCGGCCTGGCGCACCAAGTCGCTCAAAGGCTGCAACTTGCTGCGCAGCAACCACACCGCCGCGCCTACTGCCAGCAACATCGCCAGTACGCTGCCGATCACCAGTCGAATACCCACCGCCCAGGTGACTGCACGTATTTCGGACTTCGGCATGCTCGCCACCACCGACCACGGGCCGCCTTCGAACGGCACCGCGACACTGTAGAAATCTTCGTCCTTGTCGCTCCAGAAGCGGCCTTTGCCTGGGTTCTTGGCCAGATCAAGTATCACCGGGACCGCCTGATCCAACGCCTGCACACCCGCCGGTGGCACCAGCCAGTGCTTCTGTTCGTCCAGCAAGGCAAGCGAGCCAGTCTGGCCGATACGGAAGCGCTTGAGGTTGTCGAACTGGGCCTTTTGCTCATCGGTGTAATCAAAGCCGATAAACAACACGGCGATCACCTTGCCGGCGGCATCGCGCACGGGGCTGTACTGGGTCATGTAGGCGCGATCGAACAACACCGCCCGCCCGATGTAATTCTGCCCGGCCAACAGGCGCTGGTAGGCCGGATGCTGGTGATCCAGCACAGTCCCGATGGCGCGATTGCCATCTTGTTTGGTCAGGGAGGTACTGATGCGAATGAAGTCTTCGCCACTGCGCACAAACACCGTGGCCACCCCGCCGGACATCTGCTTGAACTCGTCCACCTCAGCGAAGTTGTTGTTCAACACCTCATCGCCCAACAACAGACTCGGGGTCTGCACACCGGCCACGGCGACTTGCTGGTCCGGGCGCACACTCAAGCCGGCGCCAAAGCGCTTTTCAAACAGCCCGCTCAATCGCTGAGTGCTCTCGCGCAAGGTGCTGTGGAAGGTGTTGAGTTGATCGGCCAGCAAGCGTGCCTCGCTGGCCAGGTGTTCCTCGCGGGTGTCGAGGTTGGCCGAATCCAAGGAACGCAGGGCAAAAACAGTACTGCCGCTGATGACGACCGCCAAAATAACGGCCAAGGCGAGGCCTAACTGGGAGGCGATCCGAGCGCGAGGTTGAGACATGACAGCTCCTGGCCGAGGCCAGGATCATCCTGATCTCTTAGCGCAGCTCGGCAAATTATCGTGTGGGAAACGCTGGAAAATGGGGGTTCCAACACACCTTATTCGGCAAGCGCGGGCAATACTTGAGCGATTCACAGGGGTATCGCGCAAACGATTGCACATAAGGCTAGGCAAGGCGTTCAACCTGGGGCAATTCCATGGCATTGACTTCGCCTTGAAGAAACTCAGCCAAGCGCCGCAAACGCTCGCCACCGGGGCGGGTTTTCGGCCACACCAGGTAGTAATTTTCCCCACTGGCTACCGCCGTCGGCCACGGCAGGCTCAAGCGGCCCTGGGCCACGTCTTCGGCCACCATCAGCAAATCGCCCATGGACACGCCGTAACCCCGCGCGGCGGCGATCATGCCTAACTCCAAGGTATCGAACACCTGCCCACCCTTGAGCGACACCTGGGACGACAACCCCATGCGCTCCAGCCAATTGCGCCAGTCACGGCGGTCGGGCGTGGGGTGCAGCAGCTCGGCGCTTGCCAGGCGAGCGACGTCCCAGGGGCCGTCATTGAGCAGATTGGGCGCGCCCACCGGGATCAGCAGTTCGGGGAACAGGTAGCAGGCCTCCCAATCCGCCGGAAAGTGCCCGTAGCTCAGTAATACAGCGCAGTCGAAGGGTTCCTGGTTGAAGTCCACTTCATCCACGCTCATCCATGCACTGGTCAGTTGCACTTCATTGCCAGGCTGCAAGGCGCGAAAGCGACTGAGCCGCGCCAGCAACCAGCGCATGGTCAGGGTCGATGGCGCCTTCATGCGCAGGATGTCGTCTTCGGCGTTCAGGGTGTGGCAGGCGCGTTCCAGCGCCGCGAAGCCTTCGCGCACGCCGGGCAACAGCAGGCGCGCCGCTTCGGTGAGCTGCAGGTTGCGGCCACTGCGCTGGAACAGGCGGCAGGCGAAGTGCTCTTCGAGCGTGCGGATATGCCGGCTGACAGCACTTTGCGTGATGGAAAGCTCATCCGCCGCACGGGTAAAAGAGTTGTGCCGGGAGGCGGCTTCAAAGGCGCGCAAGGCATACAGCGGCGGTAGACGGCGTGCCATAGAAGAACCCCCTCAGATCAATACCCAACCCTACCATGAGTTTTAATCATGCGAATGATCGCTTTTATCCTTTTGTGTAATGCCTCGGGAGCGCCGAGAATCAGCCCTTTCCCAACCCTCTGACTTTTTGAGTGTGATGATCATGCAACATCCGGTGCGTACTGAACTCTGGGCCATTCTGCGGCTGTCGGGGCCGTTGATTGCCTCACAGTTGGCGCACATGCTGATGGTGCTGACCGACACGCTGATGATGGCCCGCCTGAGCCCCGAAGCCCTGGCCGGTGGCGGCTTGGGCGCGGCGAGCTATTCGTTCGTGGCGATCTTCTGCATCGGTGTGATTGCCGCCGTCGGCACGCTGGTCGCCATCCGTCATGGCGCCGGTGACATCGAAGGCGCCACTCGCCTGACCCAAGCAGGTCTTTGGTTGGCGTGGTTGATGGCGTTGGTGGCCGGCTTGCTGTTGTGGAATCTCAAGCCCGTGCTGCTGATGTTCGGCCAGACCGAAACCAACGTGCAGGCGGCTGGGCAATTCTTGACCATCCTGCCGTTCGCCCTGCCCGGCTACCTGAGCTTCATGGCCTTGCGCGGTTTCACCAGCGCCATCGGCAAGGCAACGCCGGTGATGGTGATCAGCCTGGGCGGCACGGTACTCAACTACTTGCTCAACCATGCCTTGATCGAAGGCATGTTCGGTCTGCCGAAGCTCGGCCTGATGGGCATCGGCCTGGTAACAGCGATCGTCGCCAACAGCATGGCCCTGGCGCTGATGTGGTACATCCGCAGTAACCGGGCTTACGCAGCCTACCCGCTCGGCGCGGGCCTGCTGCGCCTTAACACTCAGTATCTGCGTGAGCTGTGGCGCCTGGGCCTGCCGATTGGCGGCACCTATGCGGTGGAGGTCGGTTTGTTTGCCTTCGCGGCGTTGTGCATGGGCACCATGGGCAGTACGCAATTGGCAGCGCATCAGATTGCCCTGCAAATCGTTTCGGTGGCGTTCATGGTGCCGGCGGGGATGTCCTACGCGATCACCATGCGCATCGGTCAGCATTACGGCGCCGGGCAATTGCTGCAGGCGCGCATGGCCGGGCGGGTCGGCATCGGTTTTGGCGCGTTGGTGATGTTGGGATTTGCCGTTGTGCTGTGGCTGTTTTCCGATGCGCTTATCGGGCTGTTTCTGGACCATAACGACCCAGCCTTCCACGACGTCATCGTGCTGGCGGTCAGCCTGTTGGCCGTGGCGGCGTGGTTTGAGTTGTTCGACGGCGTGCAAACCATTGCCATGGGCTGTATTCGCGGGCTGAAGGACGCCAAGACCACCTTCCTGGTGGGTTTGGGTTGCTATTGGCTGATCGGCGCGCCGTCTGCTTGGTTGATGGCGTTCACCCTGGGCTGGGGCCCAACGGGCGTGTGGTGGGGTTTGGCGCTTGGGCTGGCGTGTGCGGCCGTCAGCCTGACGTGGGCGTTTGAGGCGAAGATGAAGCGGATGATTCGGCAGGAGCCTGAAGTGCGCACGCAATTCCCGGCGATGCAACCAGACTAGAGAATGTACTCGGTCAATGTGGGAGCTGGCTTGCCTGCGATGGCGGTGTGTCAGATGCCAAATTGGCTGGCTGGCCCACCGCCATCGCAGGCAAGCCAGCTCCCACATTTTTGATTGGGTTTACAACCTTCAGCCCAGCAGCGCCTGCTGGCTCTTGCCGAACGTCAAATACTCCACCAGCTCCGGCAACGGCAACGGCTTGCTGATCAGGTAACCCTGGGCCTGATCACACCCAAACAGCCGCAACAACGCCAGCTGTTCAGGGGTTTCCACCCCTTCGGCCACCACTTCCAGGTTGAGGTTGTGGGCCAGGTTGATCATGGCATGCACCAGCTTGCGGTTTTCTTCGCGCTCTTCCATGCCGCCGACGAAGCTCTTGTCGATCTTCAGCAAGGCAATTGGCAGGCTGTTGAGGTGCACGAATGAGGAAAAACCGGTGCCGAAATCATCCAGGGAAAACCGCACACCCAAACGGCCAAGGGCGTCCATGGTCTGCTTGACCAAGTCACTGCGGCGCATCACGGCGGTCTCGGTCAGCTCGAACTCCAGCCACTGCGCTTCAACGCCACGCTCGGCGATCAGCCGGCTCAACGTCGAAAGCAACTGGCTGTCCTGGAATTGGCGAAACGACAGGTTGACCGCCATATGCAGCGGCGGCAGGCCGCGTTCGCGCAGGTCTTGCATATCGCGCAAGGCCCGCGAGATCACCCAGTAACCCAATGGCACAATCAGGCCACTCTGTTCGGCCAAGGGCACGAATTCGCTGGGTGGCAACAGGCCACGCTCGCCGTGGCGCCAGCGCACCAGCGCTTCCAGGCCGACGATATGCCCGTCGTCCAAATCCAGGCGCGGCTGGTAATGCAGCTCCAGTTCGTCGCGGCGCAGAGCACGGCGCAGCTCACTTTCCAGGTCGGCCAGGCTGCGGGCGTTGCGGTTGATGCGTTCGTTGAAGATGTGAAAGGTACAGCCCTGGGTACTCTTGGCCTGCTGCATGGCGATGTGCGCGTGCCACATCAGCGGGTCGGCCCCGGCGCGGGCACGGGCATGTGCCACGCCCAGGCTGCAGCCGATCAGCAGGCTTTCGCCATCCACCCAATACGGCTCGGCCATGGCTTCGGTAATGCGCTCGGCCATCCACTCGGCGCGCTGGGGCGCACGGCGGGTGTCGATCAGCAGGGCGAATTCGTCGCTGCCCAGGCGCGCCAGTTGGTCACCGGCTTCGAGTTGGCTCTTGAGCCGCGAGACCACTTGCAGGATCAAACGATCGCCGGCCTGATGGCCCAAGGCGTCGTTGGCGTGACGAAAATTGTCGAGGTCCAGATGGCCGAGGGCCAGGCCACGGCCTTCGTTTTCAGCCAGGCGCGCCGCCAGCAAGGTCTGGAAACCCTGGCGGTTGGCGATACCGGTCAGCGGGTCCTGTTCGGCCAGGCGCTGCAGGGTGTTTTCCAGCACGCCGCGCTCACGCACGTGGCGCAGGCAGCGGCGCAAGGTATCGGTATCCAATGCACCAAAGACCAGCCAATCGCTCACACCCAGCGGTGAAACCAGCGGTTCCTGCTCCAGCAGCAATATGCACGGCAGGCTGCAACGGCCTGGGCCGGGTTGCAGGCTGGGCGTGGTCAATAACACGGCACTGTGGTCGTCATCGAACAGACGACTCACCGAGTCCCAGTTGGGCGCGCTGACCAGCACAGCCCCATCGCCCATCGGCGCCAGGCACTCGCGCAACAACGCTGCCCACGCTGGCTCATCGGCCAGTAGCAGCAAACGCAAGGGTTCGACAGGCGTAGACAAGCTAGCTCCCTAGACTCTGCAAAATTTTTTGGCGGCGGGCATTATGACGCGCGGCCTGATAATCACCAATGATAAGGGTTATCAAATACGCTAACGGTATACATTCGCTGCAGTTACCCGTCACATCCTGCGGCAAAGTATCAAAACCGGCAAATTTAGATCGAGTGGTACGTCACACCGTCGTTCTAAAGCAGCAGAATCTTGCCAGCCTGTTAAAATGCCCGCCCTTTTGAACAACGACTCCCTGATTTCTGTATGTCCCGACTCAATCCCCGGCAGCAAGAAGCCGTGAACTACGTCGGCGGCCCTCTATTGGTGCTCGCCGGTGCTGGCTCCGGCAAGACCAGCGTGATCACCCGCAAGATCGCGCACCTGATCCAGAACTGCGGCATCCGTGCCCAGTACATCGTCGCCATGACCTTTACCAACAAGGCCGCGCGCGAAATGAAGGAGCGTGTCGGCACGCTGCTCAAGGGCGGCGAAGGCCGTGGCCTTACGGTGTGCACGTTCCACAACCTGGGCTTGAACATCATCCGCAAGGAGCACGTGCGGCTGGGCTACAAGCCGGGCTTCTCGATCTTCGACGAGACCGATGTGAAGTCGCTGATGACTGACATCATGCAGAAGGAATACGCAGGCGACGACGGCGTGGATGAGATCAAGAACATGATCGGCGCCTGGAAAAACGACCTGATCCTGCCGCCCCAGGCCCTGGAAAACGCGCGCAACCCCAAGGAGCAGACCGCCGCCATCGTCTACACCCACTACCAGCGCACGCTCAAGGCGTTCAACGCGGTGGACTTCGACGACCTGATCCTGCTGCCGGTAAAGCTGTTCGAGGAACACGCCGACATCCTCGAAAAATGGCAGAACAAGGTCCGCTACCTGCTGGTGGACGAATACCAGGACACCAACGCCAGCCAATACCTGCTGGTGAAAATGCTCATCGGCACGCGCAACCAGTTCACCGTGGTAGGCGACGACGACCAGTCGATCTACGCCTGGCGTGGCGCGCGCCCGGAAAACCTGATGTTGCTCAAGGACGACTACCCGTCCCTGAAAGTGGTGATGCTGGAGCAGAACTACCGCTCCACCAGCCGTATCCTGCGCTGCGCCAACGTGCTGATCTCCAACAACCCCCACGAGTTTGAAAAACAACTGTGGAGTGAGATGGGCCATGGCGACGAGATCCGCGTGATCCGCTGCCGCAATGAAGACGCCGAAGCCGAGCGCGTGGCCGTGGAAATCCTCAGCCTGCACTTGCGTACCGACCGGCCCTACAGCGATTTCGCGATCCTGTATCGCGGCAACTACCAGGCCAAGCTGATCGAGCTGAAGTTGCAGCACCACCAGGTGCCGTATCGCCTGTCGGGCGGCAACAGCTTTTTCGGACGCCAGGAAGTAAAAGACCTGATGGCCTACTTCCGGCTGATCGTGAACCCGGATGACGACAACGCCTTCCTGCGCGTGATCAACGTGCCGCGTCGGGAAATCGGTTCGACGACCCTGGAAAAGCTCGGCAACTACGCCACCGAACGCAAAATCTCGATGTACGCCGCCACCGACGAAATCGGCCTGGGCGAGCACCTGGACACGCGCTTCACCGATCGCCTGTCGCGCTTCAAACGCTTCATGGACAAGGTACGCGAGCAGTGCGCCGGCGAAGACCCGATCAGCGCCCTGCGCAGCATGGTCATGGACATCGACTATGAAAACTGGCTGCGCACCAACAGTTCCAGCGACAAGGCTGCGGATTACCGCATGGGCAACGTCTGGTTCCTGATCGAGGCGTTGAAAAACACGCTGGAGAAGGACGAAGAAGGCGAGATGACCGTCGAAGACGCCATCGGCAAGCTGGTGTTGCGCGACATGCTTGAGCGCCAACAGGAAGAAGAAGACGGCGCCGAAGGCGTGCAGATGATGACCCTGCACGCGTCCAAGGGCTTGGAATTCCCTTACGTGTTCATCATGGGCATGGAAGAGGAAATCCTTCCGCACCGTTCCAGCATTGAAGCCGACACCATCGAAGAGGAACGGCGCCTGGCCTACGTGGGCATTACCCGCGCACGTCAGACACTGGCCTTCACCTTCGCCGCCAAGCGCAAGCAATACGGCGAGATCATCGATTGTGCCCCCAGCCGGTTCCTGGATGAACTGCCGCCGGACGATCTGGCCTGGGAAGGCAATGACGACACCCCGACCGAGGTGAAGGCCGTTCGCGGCAACACCGCCTTGGCGGACATACGCGCGATGTTAAAGCGCTAGAATCGACTACTTTTTAATCTACTTTCGGCGCAAACCGCGCCATTAGAGGAAGCTTTCCGTGGAAGCACTGCACAAGAAAATTCGCGAAGAAGGCATCGTGCTTTCCGATCAGGTCCTCAAGGTTGACGCCTTTTTGAACCACCAGATCGACCCGGCGCTGATGAAGTTGATCGGCGACGAATTCGCCGCGCTGTTCAAGGACTCGGGCATCACCAAGATCGTCACCATCGAAGCCTCGGGCATCGCCCCGGCGATCATGACCGGCCTGAACCTCGGCGTACCGGTGATCTTCGCCCGCAAGCAACAGTCTCTGACCCTGACTGAAAACCTGCTGTCGGCCACTGTGTATTCCTTCACCAAGAAGGTCGAAAGCACCGTGGCGATTTCCCCACGTCACCTGACCAGCAGCGACCGCGTGCTGGTGATCGACGACTTTTTGGCCAACGGCAAAGCGTCCCAGGCGCTGATCTCGATCATCAAGCAAGCCGGCGCGACCGTTGCAGGCTTGGGGATTGTGATTGAGAAGTCGTTCCAGGGTGGCCGTGGGGAGCTGGACGCGCAGGGTTATCGGGTTGAGTCGCTGGCGCGGGTGAAGTCGCTGGCCGGTGGCGTCGTCACCTTCATCGAGTAATCACTGCCTGAACTCGATTAAAAATGTGGGAGCTGGCTTGCCTGCGATGAGGGCCTGACAGTCGACAACTCTGTCGACTGACACTCCGTTATCGCAGGCAAGCCAGCTCCCACATTTGATTTTTGGTGCCTGTCAGTGCGCGGTGGCTTGGAGGCCAGCAAGCAGCAAGCGCTGATACAGATCCTCTTTCAACCCCTCCGGCTGATCCAGCCGCATGCGCTTCAAATGCTCGGGAAACGCCTCCGGCTCCGGTGCATCCAGTGCCGCCCGGCCCAATTCCAGAATCTCCGTCAGCTTGAATTTGCTCTTGAGCCAGTTAAGGGCGCGCAACAGGTCCCGTTCCTCATCGGTAAAATCAGTGCCCAACGGATATTCCGGAAACAACCGGCGATGCCGCGCCTGAATGCCCTTGAGCCGCTCCGGCGTATTCTCAGTAAAACGTGGGTCCAGTTCGAAGTCCTTGGCCAGCTTGCCAGCCTTTTGCGCCTGTTCGATCAGGTCGTTCTGGAAGCGCGAGTCGGTGACCTTGAGCAAGGCCTCGATCACCTTGGCATCCGTCTGACCGCGCAAGTCGGCAATGCCGTATTCGGTAATGACGATATCCCGCAGGTGCCGTGGGATGGTGCAGTGCCCGTACTCCCAGACTATATTGGAACTGACCTCACCCGCCGACTCGCGCCAGCTGCGCAGAATCAGGATTGAACGCGCGCCCTCCAGCGCATGGCCTTGCGCAACAAAGTTGTACTGCCCGCCCACGCCGCTGAGTACGCGACCGTCTTCGAGCTGGTCGGCCACGCCCGCACCGAGCAGCGTCACCATGATCGCGCTGTTGATAAAGCGCGCATCCAGGCGTTGCAGACGCTTGAGTGCTTCCTGCCCGTACAGCTCGTTGATGTAGCTGATGGCGGTCATGTTGAATTCGAGACGTTTGGCGTGAGTCATTTCCTGCAAACGCTGGTAAAAGCTGCGCGGCCCGAGGAAGAAACCGCCGTGAATGGAAACACCGTCGGGCTGCGCGGCGTCATCCAGGGTGCCGGCGTTGGCCTGCTGCTGGGTCGTCACATCCGGGTAGACCTTGCGCCGAATAATCCCGGCATCGGCCAGCACCAGCAGGCCGTTGACGAACATTTCGCTGCATCCATAAAGGCCACGCGCAAAGGGCTCGACACCGCCTTCGCGGCTGATCAAAGGCGCCCACTGGTAAACATCCAGATCCGTCAGCAACAACCGGTAGGCTTCGTTATCGGCCTGGCGCGCCAGTAAGGCGGCGGTCAGCGCATCGCCCATAGAGCCAATGCCAATCTGCAACGTGCCGCCATCGCGCACCAGGGTGCTGGCATGCAAGCCGATAAAGTGGTCTTGAAAGCCGACCGGCATATTCGGTGTGGAGAACAACGTGGTGCTGTCCTTCTCGTCGATCAGGTAATCGAAGGCGTCCATACCCAGTTCGGCATCGCCGGGCATATAGGGCAAATCGCTGTGAACCTGGCCGACGACGAGGATGGTTTCGCCTGCTTCGCGGCGCTTGGCGATCATCGGCAGCAGGTCGAGGGTGATATCGGGGTTGCAGCTCAAGCTCAGCCGGTCGGGGTGTTCGGCGCTGCTGGCGACCAATTGCGCCACCAGGTTCAAGCCGGCGGCGTTGATATCGCGGGCAGCGTGGCTGTAGTTGCTGCTGACGTAGTCCTGCTGCGCCGACGCGCTATGCAGCAGGCTGCCGGGCTGCATGAAGAACTGCTGCACACGGATGTTCTTTGGCAGGCTGTCCTTGTGCAAATCCGCCAGGAAATCCAGCTCGGGATAGTCGCCGAATACCCGCTCGATAAAGGGTTCGAGAAAGCGCTTCTGCAAGCCGTCACCCATGGTCGGGCGGCCCAGGGCCAGTGCGGTATAGATCGTCAGCTCGCGCTCCGGCAGCTTGGCGATACGCCGGTACAGCGCATTGACGAACAGGTTGGGCTTGCCCAGACCGAGCGGCATGCCCATGTGGATATGCGCCGGCAAGCGTGCCAGTACGTCGTCAACTGCTTGCTCGATTGAACACAACTGCACCATCCGACCCTCCTGAACATTCCGTGATTAGGGGTTGGACCGAGCTTGCCGGGTCTTTGCTGCAATGAACAGCGTTGAAGTACAAATCGCAGGCACAAAAAAGCCGCTGGTCAGCGGCTTTTTGGCGAAGATCGGTTTATTTCAGCCCCGACATCTTCTCGATTGCGCCTTTCAGCTCAGCATCCGAGCAATCGGCGCATGTGCCTTTTGGCGGCATGGCGTTCAAGCCGGTGATCGCCTTGGCCAGCAGGCCGTCGAGGCCGCCCTGGTGGTCGGCGCGGTCTTTCCAGGCCGCGCTGTCACCGATCTTCGGTGCGCCCAGCAAACCCGTGCCGTGGCACGCATTGCAGTGCTTGGCAATCACTTCATCCGGCGTCTTCGCGCCGCCGCCGCCGCCCGCAGCCACGGCAACTTCCATCCCTTTGCATTCCTGGCCCTGGACACACACCTGGCCGACAGGCTCCAGGCGCTTGGCAATTTCATCATTGGTCGCAGCTTGAGCGCTGACAGCCCATAGGGCCAGTACGGTTGCTGGTGCAGCCAGCATTTTCATAATTAGGTTCACGCGTTCACCCTCAATGGTGGCTATTCACGCCTGCGGCCACGGTTTCGCAGGCGGCGAAAGTATAACGGTTAGCCCGTGATGCCGAAACAACCCTATTAAATAAAGGGAGATTCGGCCTCACGGTTACAGCAACGGGTGTGTCTGCAACGCTGGCAGCACGCCTCTTCTGTCAAAAGTTCGCAGGTGTGGCTGCGCTGATTAGCCGCGCCGGCACGTCGAACGGGTTGCGAAAACGATGCGGCTTGGTGCTTTCAAAGTAGTAGCTATCGCCGGCTTCGAGCACAAAAGTTTCAAGACCGACCACCAACTCCAGGCGACCTTCCACCAGGATCCCGGTTTCTTCGCCTTCGTGGGTGAGCATTTCTTCGCCCGTATCGGCGCCCGGCGGGTAGATCTCGTTAAGAAACGCAATCGCCCGGCTGGGGTGCGCGCGCCCGACGAGTTTCATGGTGACGGCGCCGTCCGAGATGTCGATCAGCTCATTGGCTTTATAGACGATCTGCGTCGGTTTTTCCTGGAGGATCTCTTCGGAAAAGAACTCGACCATGGACATGGGGATGCCGCCCAGCACCTTGCGCAAGGAACTGATCGAGGGGCTGACACTGTTTTTTTCGATCATCGAAATGGTGCTGTTGGTGACACCCGCGCGCTTGGCGAGCTCACGCTGGGAAAGACCTTTGAGTTTACGGATGGATTGCAGTCGTTCGCCGACGTCCAATGCAGGAGCCTCCTAGGATTCAGGCTTTGTTGTAGTTGAGCGTTATCATGGCGACAGCGTTCAGTATTTACAACACTTGGACCTAAATCCCGGTGGGCTCTGCTCGTAGGCGCTGCTTAAGCCCCGCAATAGAGCCTTGGTACGCGGCGCAGGTTGCAGAAAATCTGGTAGGGGATGGTCTCGGCAGCCGCCGCCACGTCACTGGCAAGGATATTTTTGCCCCACAGCTCCACGGTGGAACCGAGCCCGGCCTGGGGCACGTCGGTGAGGTCAACGCAGAGCATGTCCATGGACACTCGGCCCAGCAACTGGCTGCGCTGGCCTGCCACCAGCACTGGCGTGCCGGTCGGTGCATGGCGCGGGTAGCCGTCGGCATAGCCCATGGCAACCACGCCGACGCGCATCGGTTTTGGCGTGATGAACTTGGCGCCGTAACCGATCGGCTCACCGGCCGGCAATTCACGCACGCAGATGACTTTCGATTCCAGGGTCATCACCGGCTGCAAACGCGCAGCGATGGCCTGGTCCTCACCAAACGGCGTGGCACCGTAGAGCATGATGCCTGGGCGCACCCAGTCGCTGGACATATTCGGCCAGCCCATCACCGACGGCGAATTACGCAGGCTGACCTCGGCCGACAACCCTTGGCGCGCCGCTTCAAACACCGCCACTTGCTCGTCACTGCGCACGCAATCGAGTTCATCGGCGCGGGCGAAGTGGCTCATCAGTACGATCCTGGCCACTTTGCCGCTGGCCAGCAGGCGCTGGTACGCCTCGTGGTAATCCTTGGGGTGCAGGCCTACGCGGTGCATGCCCGAATCGAGCTTGAGCCAAATGGTCAGCGGTTTGCTCAGCCGGGCTTGTTCGATGGCTTCCAACTGCCACAACGAATGCACCACGCACCAAAAATCATGTTCGATGATCAGCGGCAGTTCGTCAGCTTCGAAAAAACCTTCCAGCAGCAATACCGGCGCACGAATCCCGGCAGCCCGCAGCTCCAATGCCTCCTCGATGCACGCCACCGCAAACCCATCCGCCTCGGCTTCCAGCGCCTGGGCCACACGTACGGCACCATGGCCATAGGCATCCGCCTTGACCACGGCGAGGGCTTTGGCTCCCGTGACTTCACGGGCCAGTTGGTAGTTATGGCGCAGGGCTTGGAGGTCGATCAGGGCACGGGCAGGACGCATGGCGGCAGGCTTCTAGGCGGTAAAGTGAAGAAAAACCGGCGCCGACTATCAGCCACGGCGCCGGGGGAAAAAGCTACGTTTAAGGCAGCGCAGCCACCACGGACAGCTCTACCAGAATTTCCGGTTCGCACAGTTTGGCCTCAACCGTGGCACGGGCCGGGGCCACGCCTTTAGGCAGCCACTTGTCCCACACCGCGTTCATGCCGGCGAAATCGGCATCGATGTCTTTGAGGTAGATCGTCACCGACAGCAACTTGGTTTTGTCGGTGCCGGCCAGGTCCAGCAAACGTTCGATATTGGCCAGGGTTTCGCGGGTCTGCTGTTCAATCCCGGCATTCATGTCGTCGCCGACCTGCCCTGCCAGATACACGGTACCGCTGTGAACAACGATCTGGCTCATGCGCTCATTGGTGAGCTGGCGCTGGATTGACATGTTTTGCGGACTCCTGGTGGTTGCTGCCGTAACGGGAAATATCGAGACCTTCGGCGCTGATCTGCGGCGTTTTTTTCGCCATCAGGTCAGCCAGCAAACGGCCAGAGCCGCACGCCATGGTCCAGCCAAGGGTGCCGTGGCCGGTGTTCAGGAACAGGTTCTTGAACGGGGTGGCACCGACAATCGGCGTGCCGTCGGGTGTGGTCGGGCGCAGGCCGGTCCAGAAAGTGGCTTCGGTCAAATCGCCGCCCTGAGGATAAAGGTCGTTGACGATCATCTCCAGGGTTTCACGTCGACGAGAGTTCAGCGACAGGTCAAAACCGGCTATTTCAGCCATGCCGCCGACGCGGATGCGGTTGTCGAAACGGGTGATCGCGACCTTGTAGGTTTCATCAAGAATGGTCGAAGTCGGCGCCATCGCCGGGTTGGTGATCGGCACGGTCAGCGAGTAACCCTTGAGCGGGTACACCGGCGCCTTGATCCCCAGCGGCTTGAGCAACTTGGGCGAGTAACTGCCCAGGGCCAGTACGTAACGGTCGGCGGTTTCCAGCTTGCCATCGATCCACACGCCATTAACGCGATCACCGGCGTAATCAAGGCGCTGGATGTCCTGTTCGAAACGGAATTCCACGCCCAATTGCTTGCACATGTCCACCAGACGCGTGGTGAACATCTGGCAGTCGCCGGTCTGGTCGTTGGGCAGGCGCAGGGCGCCGGCGAGGATATCGGTGACGCTGGCCAGGGCTGGCTCTACGCGGGCAATGCCGGCGCGGTCGAGCAATTCGAACGGCACGCCGGATTCTTTCAATACGGCGATGTCTTTGGCTGCGCCATCCAATTGCGCCTGGGTGCGGAACAACTGCGTAGTACCAAGGCTGCGGCCTTCGTAGGCAATGCCGGTTTCGGCGCGAAGTTCGTCAAGGCAGTCACGGCTGTATTCGGACAGGCGCACCATGCGCTCTTTGTTCACCGCATAACGGCTCTGGGTGCAGTTGCGCAGCATCTGCGCCATCCAGAGGTACTGATCGATATCGGCGGTGGCTTTGATCGCCAGTGGCGCGTGGCGTTGCAGCAACCACTTGATGGCCTTGAGCGGCACGCCTGGCGCGGCCCAGGGCGAGGCATAACCCGGCGACACCTGGCCTGCGTTGGCGAAACTGGTTTCCATGGCAGCGGCGGGCTGACGGTCGACCACAACCACTTCAAAGCCGGCCCGCGCCAAATAGTAGGCACTGGTCACCCCAATGACGCCGCTACCCAAGACCAGAACGCGCATTTTTATATCCTCATCACGGGCTTAGCCGCTGACGTGTGTTATTCGAGCAATGATGGGCGCAGTGTAAAAAACAATGACCAGTGCATTTCACTATATAAATGCCTATATTTGGCGACAATTCTCGGCAAAAACCCTTTTCACAGAGGCGTATCCCCTATGCGTACCAACACCCAGACCAAGCGGGAGCTGGACAAGATCGATCGCAATATCCTGCGTATCCTGCAAACCGATGGGCGTATTTCGTTCACGGAGCTGGGGGAAAAGGTCGGGCTGTCGACCACGCCGTGCACCGAGCGGGTCCGCCGCCTGGAGCGCGAAGGGATCATCATGGGCTACAACGCGCGGCTCAACCCGCAGCATTTGAAGGGGAGTTTGCTGGTATTTGTCGAGATCAGCCTGGATTACAAGTCGGGCGACACCTTTGAGGAATTCCGCCGCGCCGTGCTGAAGCTGCCCCATGTGCTGGAGTGCCACTTGGTGTCAGGCGACTTCGACTACCTGGTGAAAGCGCGAATCTCCGAGATGGCCTCGTACCGCAAATTGCTCGGCGATATCTTGCTCAAGCTGCCGCATGTGCGCGAGTCCAAGAGCTATATCGTGATGGAAGAGGTGAAAGAGAGCCTCAATCTGCCGATCCCCGACTGACCAAATGACACAATTCGGTCAAATGTGGGAGCTGGCTTGCCTGCTCCCACATTTTTTTGATCCAGTACATCCGTCAGACCAGTACTTGCCGGGTACTCGCCATGTACTCGTGAATTTGCTTCTCAACCCTAGGGTGAATCAATTCCACCGGCCGCCGCCCATTCGGGCACGGCAACGTCTTGGTAGTGCCAAACAACCGGCAGATCAGCGGCCGCTCGTCATACACGGTGCAGCCGTTCGGCCCCAGGTGCACGCAGTTCAGCTCGTCCATGGCCGCCTCCTGCTCGGCGGCAGTCTTGCGTGGCAGGCGCGACATTTCCTCGGGTGAGGTGGTCACCGGCCCACAGCAGTCGTGGCAGCCGGGGACGCACTCGAACGAAGGTATCTGCCTGCGCAGCGCGCTGATTTTCTGGCTGTTGCAACTCATCGAAACACTTACCGAACGGCGAATAGGCGTGGATTCTGACGCAAAACGTGCTGCGCAGACAGCTTCGTCCGACCGCTGTATCCTGCGTCAAATTTTCCAAACAGGGATGCTCCCCATGACCGCCAGCGCCCGGCACACCGCTTCCTACTACGCCGCCAGCAGCGTTTCACAGCCCGACTACCCGGCGTTGATGGGCGAAGTGCGCGCCGATGTGTGCGTGATTGGCGGCGGCTATTCCGGCCTAAACACAGCGCTTGAGCTGGCCGAACGCGGCTTTAGCGTGGTGCTGCTGGAAGCGCGCAAGCTCGGCTGGGGCGCCAGCGGCCGCAACGGCGGCCAGCTGATTCGCGGTGTCGGCCACGGCCTGGACCAGTTCAGCAACGTGATCGGCAGCGACGGCGTGCGCCAGATGAAGCTGATGGGCCTGGAAGCCGTGGAGATCGTGCGCGAGCGAGTCGAGCGCTATCAGATCCCCTGCGACCTGACCTGGGGTTACTGCGACCTCGCCAACAAACCCCGCGATCTGATCGGCCTGGCCGAAGACGCCGAAGAACTGCGCAACCTCGGTTATCGCCATGAAGTACGTCTGCTGCAAGCCAACGAGATGAGCAGCGTGATCGGCTCCGAGCGCTATGTAGGCGGCATGATCGACATGGGTTCCGGCCATTTGCACCCGCTGAACCTGGCCCTCGGCGAAGCCGCCGCCGCGCAGCAGCTGGGCGTGAAGCTGTTTGAGCAGTCCGAAGTGACGCGCATCGACTACGGCCCCGAGGTCAACGTGCACACTGCCAATGGCAACGTGCGCGCCAACACCCTGGTGCTGGCCTGCAACGCCTACCTCAACGGCCTGAACCCGCAATTGAGCGGTAAGGTGCTGCCCGCCGGCAGCTACATCATCGCCACCGAACCCTTGAACGAAGCCCAGGCCGCCAGCCTGCTGCCGCAGAACATGGCGGTGTGCGATCAACGCGTGACCGTGGATTACTTCCGCCTGTCCGCCGACCGCCGCCTGCTGTTCGGCGGAGCCTGCCACTATTCCGGCCGCGACCCGCAGGACATCGGCGCCTATATGCGCCCCAAAATGCTCAAGGTGTTCCCGCAACTGGCGGACGTGAAGATCGACTACCAATGGGGCGGCATGATCGGCATCGGCGCCAACCGCCTGCCGCAGATTGGCCGGCTGGCCGACCAGCCAAACGTGTATTACGCCCAGGCCTACGCCGGCCATGGCCTCAACGCCACGCACCTGGCCGGCAAGCTGCTCGCCGAGGCAATCAGCGGCCAGCAGCAGGGCCGTTTCGATTTGTTCGCCCAGGTGCCGCACATCACCTTCCCCGGCGGCAAACATCTGCGCTCGCCGCTGTTGGCGCTGGGGATGCTCTGGCACCGCTTCAAAGAGCTGCTCTGATCAGTCGCGCCAGAACGGCTTCATGCCTTCCTGGCGCGCCTGTTCGGCAGTCAACCCGACGTCAAGCAGTTGCTCACCGGTCAGGTGCAGCAAGGCTTTGCGCGTGTAGCGGCGGTGCCAGAACAGACTCCAGCGGCTGATATCGCGAGGCACCTTCGCCCGCTCCTGCCCTGCCTGCAATTGCTGACTGTGTAACATCAGCCGCACATCGCTCATGCCGTTCATCGTGTTGCCCCTCATTTGCCTGTTGCCATGAGTGACTAGGATGGGCGCACGGGCAAAACCATTACAGATTCAACCAATCTTTATTAAATCCATACAGATACTGCCCATGAAGGGCTGAATCCTGTATTTTGCGCCTATCTGTACTGGTCCCCTCGGAGCGATCACCATGACCCTCTACGTCAACCTCGCCGAATTACTGGGCACGCGCATCGAGCAGGGCTTCTATCGCCCCGGCGATCGTTTGCCGTCCGTGCGGGCCTTGAGTGTGGAACACGGGGTGAGCCTGAGCACCGTGCAACAAGCCTATCGCTTGCTCGAAGACAACGGCCTGGCAATGCCAAAGCCCAAGTCGGGCTACTTTGTGCCGGTCGGACGCGAGTTGCCGGCGCTGCCGGAAATCGGCCGTCCGGCACAGCGTCCGGTGGAAATCTCGCAGTGGGACCAGGTGCTGGAGCTGATTCGCGCCGTGCCGCGCAAAGACGTCATACAGATGGGCCGTGGCATGCCCGATGTATTGTCGCCGACCATGAAGCCCCTGCTGCGCAGCCTGGCCCGCGTGAGCCGCCGCCAGGACCTGCCGGGGCTGTATTACGACAATATCCTTGGCTGTATGGAATTGCGTGAGCAGATCGCTCGACTGTCTCTGGATTCCGGCTGCCAGTTGACCGCCGAAGATATCGTGATCACCACCGGCTGCCATGAAGCGCTGTCCGCCAGCATCCACGCGATTTGCGAGCCTGGCGATATTGTTGCGGTAGACTCGCCAAGCTTTCACGGCGCGATGCAAACCCTCAAAGGTCTGGGCATGAAGGCCCTGGAAATCCCCACCGACCCCATCACCGGCATCAGCCTCGAAGCACTGGAGCTGGCACTGGAACAGTGGCCGATCAAGGTCATCCAGCTGACCCCCAACTGCAATAACCCGCTGGGTTACATCATGCCCGAGGCACGCAAACGCGCACTGCTAACCCTGGCCCAGCGCTTTGACGTGGCGATTATTGAAGACGATGTGTACGGCGAATTGGCCTACAGCTACCCGCGTCCGCGCACGATCAAATCTTTCGACGAAGATGGCCGTGTGCTGCTGTGCAGCTCGTTCTCGAAAACCCTGGCGCCCGGCCTGCGCATCGGCTGGGTAGCGCCAGGGCGCTATCTTGAGCGGGTGTTGCACATGAAATACATCAGCACCGGTTCCACAGCGACGCAACCGCAGATCGCCATCGCAGAGTTCCTCAAAAACGGTCACTTCGAGCCGCATTTGCGGCGGATGCGCACCCAATACCAGCGCAATCGCGACTTGATGCTCGATTGGGTCAGCCGCTATTTTCCGGCCGGCACCCGTGCCAGTCGGCCCCAAGGCAGCTTCATGCTATGGATCGAGCTGCCGGAAGGCTTTGATACCTTGAAGCTTAACCGTGTGCTGATGGAACAAGGCGTACAGGTGGCGGTGGGCAGCATCTTTTCCGCCTCCGGCAAATACCGTAATTGCCTGCGCATGAACTACGCTGCCAAGCCAACGCCGCAGATCGAAGAGGCAGTGCGCAAGGTCGGGGCCGCCGCGATGAAGATGCTTGCCGAGGTGACCGACTGACCTTTCCCCGCAATCTGCCGTCATATCCCACAACCGCCCTGACCTGGAAGCAGTGCCTTTGATGATTCGACGGCTTTTACCGTTTTTGCTGCTGGGCGCCCTGACGCTGAGTGGCTGCGCCACGGTCGATGCACCGCGCATCCCCAGCGACGCCCTGCCTGCGGCGCAATCCTCGTTCGGGCGCTCGATCCAGGCCCAGGCGGCGCCGTACCAAGGTCGTTCGGGCTTTCGCCTGTTGCCCAACAGCAGCGAAGCCTTCATGGCCCGTGCCGAACTGATCCGCAATGCTCAGAGCAGCCTCGACCTGCAGTACTACATCGTGCACGACGGCATCAGCACGCGCATGCTCGTGGATGAACTGCTCAAGGCCGCCGACCGTGGTGTGCGCATCCGTATCTTGCTGGACGACACCACCAGCGACGGCCTCGATCAGGTTATCGCCACCCTCGCCGCCCACCCGCAGATCCAGATTCGCCTGTTCAACCCGCTGCACCTGGGCCGCAGCACCGGCGTGACACGGGCGATGGGCCGGCTGTTCAACCTGTCGCTGCAACACCGGCGCATGCACAACAAGCTGTGGCTGGCGGATAACAGCGTGGCCATTGTCGGCGGGCGCAACCTGGGCGACGAGTATTTCGATGCCGAGCCCAATCTCAACTTCACCGATATCGACATGCTCAGCGTCGGCCCGGTGGCCGAGCAGCTCGGGCACAGCTTTGATCAGTACTGGAACAGCGCGCTGAGCAAGCCCATTGACGACTTCGTCTCAAGCACCCCGTCCAAGGGTGACCTGAACGCCGCACGCACACGCCTGCAAGACTCGTTGGCTGAGTCGCGCCAGCAGAACCACGCCCTCTATAACCGCTTGCGCACTTACCAGACACAACCGCGCATGGACATCTGGCGCCGCGAGCTGATCTGGGCCTGGAACCAGGCGTTGTGGGATGCGCCGAGCAAGGTGCTGGCCAAGGCTGACCCCGATCCACGCTTACTGCTAACCACTCAGCTGGCGCCGGAGCTGGAAGGCGTCAGCCATGAGCTGATGATGATTTCGGCGTATTTCGTGCCGGGGCAACCCGGGCTGGTGTACCTGACCGGGCGCGCCGATGCGGGCGTGTCAGTCAGCCTGCTGACCAACTCCCTCGAAGCCACCGACGTGCCTGCCGTACACGGCGGCTACGCGCCCTATCGCAAGGCGTTGCTGGAACACGGCGTGAAACTCTACGAGCTGCGCCGCCAACCGGGCGATGCGGGCGGTGGCAGTGGCCCACACCTGTTTCGCCGAGGCGCCTTCCACGGCTCGGACTCCAGCCTGCACAGCAAGGCGATGATCTTTGATCGGCAAAAGTCGTTTATCGGCTCGTTCAACTTCGACCCGCGCTCGGTGCTGTGGAACACCGAAGTCGGGGTGCTGGTAGACAGCCCCGAACTGGCGGAACACGTGCGCAACCTGGCGCTGCAAGGCATGGCGCCAGCGTTGAGCTATGAGGCGAAATTGCAGAATGGCCAGGTGGTGTGGGTGACCGAGGATAACGGCCAATTGCACACACTGACACGGGAGCCGGGCAGTTGGTGGCGCAGGTTTAATGCGTGGTTCGCCACCAGTGTTGGCCTGGAGCGCATGCTGTAAGAACAACAGGGTCAACTGTGGGAGCCGGGCTTGCCCGCGATAGCGGAGTATCAGGCGCCATTTGGGCAAGCTGACACACCGCTATCGCAGGCAAGCCAGCTCCCACAGTTGATTGCATTTCAAATGCTTAGGCAGGCTGTGCGGCGCCGAATGCGCCCTGGCGCAGTAGCAACACCACCAGCCCCAGCGCCCCGGCCGCCATCAGCAACGGCAGCGCATGCCCGCTGACCCATTGGCTGCCCGCGCCCGCCACCAGAGGCCCGATCAGGCAACCGATGCCCCACAGCTGCGCTACGTGAGCATTGGCACGCACCAGCGCATCGTCGCGATAACGCTCGCCGATCAGGATCAGCGACAAGGTGAACAACCCACCGGCACTCGCGCCAAAGATCACCCACACCGGCCAGATCAACTGCGTATGCAATAGCAAAGGAATCGCCAGGCTTGAGGCCAGCAACAACACCGCGCAGCTCAAGAACAAGGTGCGCCGCGGCAAGTAATCGGCCAAAGCGCCAATGGGCAATTGCAACAGCGCATCACCGACCACCACGGTGCTGACCATGGCCAAGGCAATCTCGGCGGTGAAACCCTGCTGCAGGCAATACACCGGCAGCAGCGTCAGAATCATCGCCTCGAACGCGGCGAACAAGGCGACCGCCCAGGCAATTGCCGGCAGCGTCAGGCAGAAACGCCACAGGTCACTGAACGTCACGCTGAAGGACTCGGCGGTTGGGGCACCGGAACGCCCTAGCAGCAACAGCGGCGCGACCACCAACAAGCCAACGCCCACCCAGAAGCCATAGTCATGGTCAGTGCCGAGTACGCCCAGCAGCAACGGGCCCGACAATTGGCTCAAGGCATAGCTGCAACCGTACAGCGCCACCAGGCGGCCACGCCATTGCTCGACCACCAACTGGTTGATCCAGCTTTCACCCAGGATAAACACAATGGTCAGGATCACCCCGATCATCAGCCGCAGCACCAGCCACACCGGGTAGCTGGGTAGTATTGCCAGCAAGCCGATGGAGATGGCACCGGCCCACAGGCACAGCCGCATCAGGTTGGCGGTGCCCAGCCACGAGGCCAGCCGGCTGGAGACCTTCGCGCCGAGCAGTACGCCAAAAGCCGGCATGGCGGCCATCACGCCAATGGCGAAGCTGCCATAACCCCAGCCTTCGAGACGCAGGGACACCAGCGGCATGCTGACGCCCAGGGCCAGGCCGACGCTGAGGACAGAGGCCAGCACGGCGAAATAAGTCGCCCAACGCATTTCCACGCTCCTGTGGATAATTATCAAGATCACACAAAACAGCGTGGGAGCGGGCTTATGTGGGAGCCGGGCTTGCCCGCGATGCAGGCACCTCGGTATGTCAGCCACACCTTGGTGATGCTATCGCAGGCAAGCCAGCTCCCACACAAACCGGCTCCCACATTTGACCTGCGGTGTTGCTTACAGCTTGATCCAGGTCGATTTCAGCTCGGTGTACTTGTCGAACGCGTGCAGCGACTTGTCGCGACCGTTACCCGACTGTTTGAAACCACCAAAGGGTGCGGTCATGTCGCCGCCGTCGTATTGGTTGACCCACACGCTACCGGCGCGCAAGGCCTTGGCAGTCAGGTGTGCCTTGGAGATATCAGCGGTCCACACGGCTGCGGCCAGGCCATAAATGGTGTCGTTGGCAATAGCGACCGCCTCTTCGGCGCTGTCGAATGTGATAACCGACAGCACTGGGCCGAAGATTTCTTCCTGGGCGATCTTCATGGCGTTGGTCACGCCGTCGAAAATCGTCGGCTCCACATAGGTGCCACCAGTTTCTTGCAGGGTGCGCTTGCCGCCCGCCACCAGCTTGGCGCCGTCGGCATGGCCAGCTTCGATGTACGACAGCACGTTATTCATCTGCTGGGTGTCCACCAGGGCACCGACGTTGGTCGCCGGGTCCAGCGGGTTACCTGGCTTCCAGCCCTTGAGAGCCTCGATCACCAGCGGCAGGAATTTGTCTTTGATGGAGCGCTCGACCAGCAGGCGCGAGCCGGCGGTGCAGACCTCGCCCTGGTTGAAGGCGATGGCGCCCGCGGCAGATTCGGCGGCGGCTTGCAGGTCCGGCGCATCAGCAAACACGATATTCGGGCTCTTGCCGCCCGCTTCCAGCCATACACGCTTCATGTTCGACTCGCCGGAGCGGATCAACAGTTGCTTGGCGATTTTCGTGGAACCGGTAAACACCAGGGTGTCGACGTCCATGTGCAGCGCCAGCGCGTTGCCGACGGTGTGGCCGTAGCCCGGCAGCACGTTCAACACGCCTTTAGGGATGCCGGCCTCAACCGCCAGGGCCGCGATGCGGATGGCAGTCAGTGGGGATTTTTCGGACGGCTTGAGGATCACCGAGTTACCGGTGGACAGCGCAGGGCCGAGTTTCCAGCAGGCCATCATCAGCGGGAAGTTCCACGGCACGATGGCGCCCACTACGCCGACCGGCTCGCGGGTCACCAGACCCAACTGGTTGTGCGGGGTGGCGGCGACTTCGTCGTAGATCTTGTCGATCGCCTCGCCGCTCCAGCTAAGGGCGTTGGCGGCGCCAGGCACATCAATTCCCAGGGAGTCGGTGATCGGCTTGCCCATGTCCAGGGTTTCGAGCAGCGCCAGTTCTTCGGCATTGGCGTTGAGCAGCGCGGCGAAACGGATCATGACGGCTTTGCGTTTGGCCGGCGCCAGGCGAGACCAGACACCGGAATTGAACGTAGCGCGGGCGTTCTCGACAGCGCGCTGGGCGTCGGCGGCGTCGCAGCTGGCAACGGTAGCCAGCAGACGGCCATCGACCGGGCTGATGCATTCGAACGTGTCACCGGAAACAGCAGCGGTGTACTCACCATTGATGTAGGCGCGGCCTTCGATCTTCAGATCCTTGGCGCGTTGTTCCCAATCGGCACGGGTCAGGGTGGTCATGCGAGTGTCCTCCTCTTATTGAATACAAGGGCCAGGTGATGTCCCCCGGCAGCCTCAAAGAATTCTTGCCCGGCCAGCCTGCTGTTCGGCTCAAGGCAGCTGCCACCCTAAACCAGCGGCTGGGGGTGTTTCAATATATTTGACATAACGGCGGTAAACGCCCTTGCGATGTTCATTTTAATAAACATAGACTTTGGGCTCTCCAACCGCAGGCCAGACGGGACACGCACATGAGCATCCAGGATATCGTCGACTTCAGCCAAGCCAGCACCACCCCGGACCGCTACCGCCCGGCCGCCGAAAAAATCCTCAAGGGCGACCCCGAGCAGACCATTTATAACCACTACAACAGCCCGTGCGGCCAGATGAACGCCGGCGTGTGGGAAGGTGAAGTCGGGCAGTGGAAGGTCAATTACAGCGAGCATGAGTATTGCGAGATTGTGCAGGGGGTTTCGGTACTGCGTGATGCCGACGGCAATGCCAAGACCTTGCGTGCCGGCGACCGTTTCGTGATTCCTGCCGGGTTCAGCGGCACCTGGGAAGTGCTGGAGCCGTGCCGCAAGATCTACGTGGTGTTCGAGCAGAAAGCCTGATCAGCACATTTCAGGCAAAAAAAAGCCCGTCTCGTGAGAGACGGGCTTTTTTTCACAAGGAAGAAAATCAATTACTTGATTTTGCCTTCTTTGTAGATCACGTGCTTGCGAACGCGCGGGTCGAACATTTTCTTTTCGAGCTTGTCCGGGGTAGTACGCTTGTTCTTGTCGGTAGTGTAGAAGTGACCAGTACCGGCGCTAGAGATCATTCGAATCAATTCACGCATGATAAAGCTCCTTAAATCTTGCCAGCGGCGCGGATTTCGGCCAGCACGACAGTGATGCCACGCTTGTCGATGATACGCATGCCTTTGGCAGATACACGCAGGCGAACAAAACGTTTCTCTTCTTCAACCCAGAAGCGGTGATGCTGCAGGTTCGGCAGGAAACGACGACGGGTTTTGTTATTTGCGTGGGAAATGTTATTCCCAGTCACCGGACCCTTACCGGTAACTTGACAGACTCTCGACATGCCTCAGCCCTCTAAAACCACATGCCCAACCCGGCATGGGTTGGCCGCTTAATCTCTCAGTCATTTGGCGCCAGGCGCCGCGTTTCTTTAAGGGTCTTACCGGCTACACCTACAGTGAAGGAACCGGGCCCCTAGAAAAGAGCGCTGCTTTATACCAGAAAGACCCCAATGCAACAACAGCCCGTGTGTTTTTACCGGCGTAAATCTTGGCAATAGACGCCCGAACCGTTGCCAGGAGGGGCCGCTGTAACAGCCGACCACTCGTCGCACAGAATGATTTACCGCGCTCGCCCGCACACAAAAGTACAAGGCGAAACGCGCTGAGGCGCCATCAAAACAGCATTTGCGCCAAAAGCACAGGCAAAAATGGGCTAGTCATTTATCAATCAGAC
Source organism: Pseudomonas sp. B19125 (assembly GCF_044218855.1). Lineage (NCBI taxonomy): Bacteria > Pseudomonadati > Pseudomonadota > Gammaproteobacteria > Pseudomonadales > Pseudomonadaceae > Pseudomonas > Pseudomonas sp. B19125. The sequence continues at coordinate 623,727 of NZ_CP162589.1, read as the reverse complement.
CACTACGGTAGGCTTTTTCCAGACTGCACTCGCAGATGGGCCTTCGATCTGCAAAGGAAACCGAATATGCGCCTCGCTGCCCTACCGCTATTGCTCGCCCCTCTATTTATCGCGCCGCTGGCCTCTGCCGCCACCAATCTGAGCGTTTGCACCGAGGCCAGCCCCGAAGGGTTCGATGTGGTGCAGTACAACTCGCTGACCACCACCAACGCCTCGGCCGACGTGCTGATGAACCGCCTGGTGGACTACGACGCCACGGCCGGCAAGCTGGTGCCGAGCCTGGCGGACAGCTGGCAAGTGTCGCCCGATGGTCTGACCTACACCTTCAAACTGCACCCGAACGTGAAGTTCCACCGCACCGAGTACTTCAATCCAAGCCGCACCCTGACTGCCGAAGACGTACGCTTCAGCTTTGAACGCATGCTCGACCCGGCCAACCCATGGCACAAGATCGCCCAGAGCGGCTTCCCCCATGCGCAGTCGCTGCAACTACCCGCATTGGTCAAGAAGATCGATGCTCTCGACCCATTAACCGTGCGCTTCACCCTGGATCACGCCGACTCCACCTTCCTCGCCGCCTTGAGCATGGGTTTTGCCTCGATCTACCCGGCCGAATACGCCGACAAACTGCTCAAGGCCGGCACGCCTGAAAAACTCAACAGCCAGCCAATCGGCACCGGCCCGTTCGTGTTTGTACGGTTCCAGAAGGATGCCGTGGTCCGCTATAAAGCCAACCCGGATTACTTTGCCGGCAAACCGGCTGTGGATAACTTGATCTTCGCCATCACCCCGGATGCCAACGTGCGCCTGCAAAAGCTGCATCGCGATGAATGCCAGATCGCCCTGTCGCCCAAGCCACTGGATGTGAGTGAAGCCGAGAAAGATCCTGCACTCAAAGTAGAAAAAACCCCGGCCTTCATGACCGCATTCGTCGCGATCAACAGCCAGCACCCGCCGCTGGACAAGCCCGAAGTGCGCCAGGCAATCAACCTGGCCTTCGACAAAGACAGCTACCTCAAGGCCGTATTTGAAGGCACCGCCGAAGCAGCCAATGGCATTTACCCACCCAATACCTGGAGTTACGCCAAGGACTTGCCAGGTTATCCACAGAACATCGCCAAGGCCAAGACGCTGCTGGAGCGCGCCGGACTCAAGAACGGCTTCAAGACCACAATCTGGACTCGCCCCACTGGCAGCCTGCTGAACCCCAACCCCAACCTCGGTGCCCAGTTGCTGCAAGCGGACCTGGCCAAAGTCGGCATCCAGGCCGAGATTCGCGTAATCGAATGGGGCGAACTGATCCGCCGCGCCAAAGCCGGCGAACATGACCTGCTGTTCATGGGCTGGGCCGGCGACAACGGCGACCCGGATAACTTCCTCACCCCGCAGTTCTCGTGCGCAGCGGTAAAATCCGGCACCAACTTCGCCCGCTACTGCGACCCGGCCCTGGACAAGCTGATCAGCGCCGGCAAGACCACCAGTGAACAAGGCGTGCGCAGCAAGTTGTACCAACAGGCCCAGGCTCAGATTCAGCAGCAGGCATTGTGGCTGCCATTGGCACACCCCACCGCATTCGCCCTGACGCGCAAGAATGTTGACGGCTACCAGGTGAGCCCGTTTGGGCGCCAGGATTTCTCCAAGGTCAGCGTCAAGCCCTAAGCTGCAAGCTGCAAGCTGCAAGCCGCTTGTGGCTTGCAGCTTCAACCTTGCAGCTGCTCCCATCCTACAACCAGCCGTATTCCGCCATCGACAGCGGGTCGCCATCGCCCACGATGATGTGGTCGAGCACCCGCACATCTACCGACTCCAAGGCCTTTTGCAATATTTTGGTTAATTTTCGATCAGCCGCACTTGGCTCGACGCTCCCGGACGGATGGTTGTGGCACAGGATAAGAGCCGCCGCGTTGTAAGCGAGCGCGCGCTTGACCACTTGTCGCGGATAAACGATGGCCGCGTCGATGGTGCCCTCAAATAGCGCCTCAAAGCCCAGCACCCGGTGCTTTGAGTCAAGAAACAGGCAGCCGAATATTTCGTGGGGCTCGTGGCGCAGCAAGGCCTTGAGGTACTCACGTACGGCCAGCGGGCTTTCCAGCACCGAGTCGGCACGCAAGCGTTCGGCCATATGCCGCCGAGACATTTCCAGCACCGCCTGCAACTGGGCAAATTTCGCCGGCCCCAGCCCCAAGTGCTGGCTGAACAGCGTCTGGCTGGCCTCCAACAACGGGCGCAGGCCACCGAATTGCGCCAATAGATGGCGCGCCAGGTCGACTGCGCTTCTGCCGGAAACCCCGGTACGCAGGAAGATCGCCAACAACTCGGCATCCGACAGACTCGCCGCGCCCCATTCCAAAAGCTTCTCCCGTGGGCGTTCCGCCACAGGCCAATCGCGAATACTCATCCCGCCTCCCTCTGCACGTGCGCCGCTGTTGCCTGGCGGTCGCTGTGTTATCTTAAGCCCTCTTTTTTGCATGTGATTTCCCCTGGGGAGGGGGCATCGCAGGCGTCACTGAACTGGCATCACTGAACTGGAAAGGCAAACCAATGCAGCGTCTGTATCGGAAACGCATCGTTCTCGGCGTCGGCGGCGGCATTGCCGCCTACAAGAGCGCAGAACTGGTTCGCAGGCTCCTGGACCAGGGCGCCGAAGTGCGCGTGGTCATGACCCGTGGTGGCAGTGAGTTCATCACCCCGCTGACCATGCAGGCCTTGTCTGGGCACCCGGTTCACCTGGACCTTTTGGACCCGGCGGCCGAAGCTGCCATGGGCCACATCGAGCTGGCAAAATGGGCCGACCTGGTGTTGATCGCCCCGGCCACCGCCGACCTGATCGCCCGCCTGGCCCAAGGCATCGCCGATGACCTGCTGACCACTCTGGTACTGGCCACCGACGCCACCGTCGCCATCGCACCGGCCATGAACCAGGCCATGTGGCGCGACCCGGCCACCCAGGCCAACACCCAGCTCCTGCAAAGCCGCGGCCTTAAAGTGTTTGGCCCGGCTTCCGGCAGCCAAGCCTGTGGCGACGTGGGCATGGGCCGCATGCTTGAGGCTACTGACCTCGCGCTGTGTGCCGCCGAGTGCTTTCAGCACCTGGCTCTCACGGGCAAACATGTGCTGATTACCGCCGGCCCGACCCAGGAAAACATCGACCCGGTGCGTTACATCACCAACCATAGCTCAGGAAAAATGGGCTTTGCCTTGGCGGAAGCCGCGGTCGAGGCAGGCGCACGCGTCACCCTGATCACCGGCCCGGTGCACTTGCCAACCCCTGATCGCGTTACGCGAATCGACGTAGTCAGCGCCCGGGACATGCTGGCGGCCTGTGAAGCGGCCATTCCCTGCGACCTGTTTATCGCCTCGGCAGCGGTTGCAGACTACCGCCCGGAAGTTGTCGCCCCGCAAAAGCTTAAGAAAGACCCTACAAGCGGCGACGGCCTGCTCCTGCAAATGGTGCGCAACCCGGACATCCTGGCCACCATCGCCACGCGCCCGGACCGCCCGTTCAGTGTCGGTTTCGCCGCCGAAACCGAGCACTTGCTGGACTACGCCGCACGCAAATTGAAAGACAAAAACCTCGACCTGATCGTTGCCAATGATGTCGCCAACCCGAGCATCGGCTTCAACAGCGAGGAAAACGCCTGCAGCGTGATCGACCGCGAGCTGCACGCCACCCTTTTCGCCCAGACCAGCAAGGGCAAGATTGCCCGCCAACTGATCTCATTTATCGCCCAACGGCTGAACCAGGTTTAATTTACATGCACGCTTTGCAAGCCAAGATCCTCGACCCCCGCATCGGCAACGAATTTCCTCTGCCGGCCTATGCCACTCCGGGCTCCGCCGGCCTGGACCTGCGCGCCATGCTCAAGGAAGACACCGTCCTTGAGCCAGGCCAGACAATCCTGATTCCTACCGGCCTGTCGATCTACGTCGGCGACCCAGGCCTGGCGGCATTGATCCTGCCGCGCTCCGGCCTGGGCCACAAACATGGCATCGTGCTGGGCAACCTCGTAGGCCTGATCGATTCGGACTATCAGGGCGAATTGATGGTGTCGTGCTGGAACCGTGGCAACACCGCGTTCAACATCGCTGTCGGCGAGCGCATCGCCCAGTTGGTGCTGGTACCGGTGGTACAGGCACACTTCGAACTGGTGCAGGAGTTCGACGAAACTCAGCGCGGCGCAGGTGGTTTTGGGCATTCCGGCAGCCACTGACTAAGCTGAACCTTGCCGGATGCAGTTGTCCGGCAAGACGCCACCGCATGGCTATTCAGGATGAAGAATGTGCGGATTTATTCAGCGAAATTTCCACAATGAAATCAATGCATTACGCGTTTTCCCAAAGTGCCTCGGCACGCCGATGGCATTTTTGCACCACGAACTCTCTGCCGAAAACACCGTCATACCCTTCAGTTTGAGCCTGCCGGTCAGCCACTTTAAGGCCAGCCTTGCCCCCTTCAGATGGAGTTCACCCCCGCGATGAGTACCGCAGCCCGAGTAGCCCCGACATTCCCCGACAGCATCTTCCGCGCCTACGACATTCGTGGCGTGGTGCCCAAGACCCTGACCGCCGAAACCGCCTACTGGATCGGCCGCGCCATCGGAGCCCAGAGCCTGGCCCAGGGCGAACCTAATGTCTCGGTAGGCCGTGATGGCCGCTTGTCCGGCCCGGAGCTGGTGGAACAACTGATCCAGGGCCTCGCTGACAGCGGTTGCCACGTCAGCGACGTCGGCCTGGTGCCGACACCAGCGCTGTACTACGCGGCCAACGTACTGGCCGGTAAGTCCGGGGTGATGCTCACCGGCAGCCATAATCCCTCGGACTACAACGGCTTCAAGATCGTCATCGCCGGTGACACCCTGGCCAACGAACAGATCCAGGCCCTGCACGACCGCCTCAAGACCAACGACCTGACCAGCGGCAAAGGCAGTGTCACCAAAGTCGACATTCTGCAACGCTACTCTGACCAGATCACCGGCGACGTCAAATTGGCCCGCCGCCTGAAAGTGGTGGTGGACTGCGGCAACGGCGCGGCTGGCGTGATCGCTCCGCAACTGCTTGAAGCCCTCAACTGTGAAGTGATCCCGCTGTTCTGCGACGTCGACGGCAACTTCCCCAACCATCACCCGGACCCAGGCAAGCCGGAAAACCTGGTGGACTTGATCGCCAAGGTCAAGGAAACCGGCGCCGACGTGGGCCTGGCGTTCGACGGTGACGGCGACCGTGTTGGCGTGGTGACCAACACCGGCGAAAACGTGTTCGCCGACCGCCTGCTGATGCTGTTTGCCCGTGACGTGGTGGCGCGCAACGCCAACGCCGAAATCATCTTCGACGTGAAGTGCACCCGCCGCCTCACGCCGTTGATCAAGGAATATGGCGGGCGCCCGCTAATGTGGAAGACCGGTCACTCGTTGATCAAAAAGAAAATGAAGGAAACCGGCGCGCTGTTGGCCGGTGAAATGAGCGGCCACGTGTTCTTCAAAGAGCGCTGGTTCGGGTTTGACGACGGCATTTACAGCGCCGCCCGTCTGCTGGAGATCCTCAGCAAGGAAAAATCCACGGCGCAAGAGCTGTTTCAGACCTTCCCGAACGATATTTCTACGCCAGAGATCAATATACATGTGACCGAGGAGAGCAAATTCAGCATCATTGACGCACTGCACGATGCGCAATGGGGCGAAGGCGCCAACCTGACCACCATTGATGGTGTGCGAGTCGATTACGCCAAAGGCTGGGGCCTGGTTCGCGCGTCCAACACCACACCGGTGCTGGTCCTGCGTTTCGAGGCGGATACCGAGGCTGAGTTGCAGCGCATCAAGGACGTGTTCCACGCCCAGTTGAAACGTGTTGCCCCTGATCTCCAATTACCGTTCTGATTTTTTTACCGGAGCCCTGAATGACCCTCGAACGCGAAGCCGCTGCCAACACTGCCAAGGTCCTGTCCGAAGCGTTGCCTTACATTCGACGCTACGTCGGCAAGACGCTGGTGATCAAGTACGGCGGCAATGCCATGGAAAGCGACGAGCTGAAAACCGGTTTTGCCCGCGACATCGTGTTGATGAAAGCCGTGGGGATCAACCCGGTGGTCGTCCATGGTGGCGGCCCGCAAATCGGTGACCTGCTCAAGCGCTTGTCGATCGAGAGTCACTTCATCGATGGCATGCGCGTCACGGACGCGCAAACCATGGACGTGGTGGAGATGGTCCTTGGCGGCCAGGTCAACAAGGACATCGTTAACCTGATCAACCGCCATGGCGGCAGTGCCATCGGCCTGACCGGCAAGGACGCGGAACTGATCCGCGCGAAAAAGCTGACGGTGACCCGCCAGACGCCGGAAATGACCCAGCCGGAAATCATCGACATCGGCCAGGTCGGCGAAGTGATCGGCATCAACACCGACTTGTTGAACCTGCTGGTCAAGGGCGACTTCATCCCGGTGATCGCGCCCATCGGCGTGGGCGCCAACGGTGAGTCCTACAACATCAACGCCGATCTGGTCGCCGGTAAAGTGGCTGAAGCACTGAAAGCCGAGAAGCTGATGCTGCTGACCAACATCGCCGGGCTGATGGACAAGGAAGGCAAGGTATTGACCGGTTTGACCACTCAACAAGTGGACGAGCTGATTGCCGATGGCACCATCTACGGCGGCATGCTGCCGAAGATCCGTTGCGCGCTGGAAGCCGTGCAAGGCGGCGTGGGCAGTTCGCTGATCCTGGATGGCCGCGTGCCGAATGCGATCCTGCTGGAAATCTTCACCGATACGGGTGTGGGTACGCTGATCAGTAACCGCAAGCGGCCTTAAACGCCAAAAACCAAAAGGCCCCGCTCAATCAAATTGAGCGGGGCCTTTTTTGTTTTCACAGTTCCAATGTGGGAGCTGGCTTGCCTGCGATGACGGCGGCACATTCAAGAACTGCACCGCCTGACATACCGCTATCGCGGGCAAGCCCGCTCCCACAGGGGTTCGGTGTCAGACGCCGAACTGCTCACGGTACGCACGCACTGCAGGCAAATGCTGCTTGAGCTGCGCGTCATCTTCCAGGTATTGCAGCACCTGGTTCAACGAAACAATGCTCACCACCGGAATACCGAAATCACGCTCCACTTCCTGGATTGCCGACAACTCACCGTTGCCGCGCTCCTGGCGGTTCAGCGCGATCAGCACGCCGGCGGCCTTGGCACCTTCCTGGGACGCGATGATCTGCATCACTTCACGGATGGCGGTGCCGGCGGTGATCACATCGTCGATGATCAGCACGTCGCCCTTGAGTGGCGCACCGACCAGGCTGCCGCCTTCGCCATGAGCCTTGGCCTCTTTGCGGTTGAAGCACCATGGCAAATCCAGCTCATGATGTTCAGCCAGGGCCACGGCCGTAGCGGCCGCCAGAGGGATGCCCTTGTAAGCTGGCCCGAACAACACGTCGAAGGAAATACCGCTATCGACGATGGCTGCCGCATAGAAACGACCCAGCTGAGCCAGGGCCGAACCCGAGTTGAACAGGCCTGCATTGAAGAAGTAAGGGCTGGTGCGCCCGGACTTCAAAGTGAACTCACCGAAGCGTAAAACGCCGCGATCGATGGCAAAACGAATGAAATCGCGTTGATACGCCTGCATGAAAAAAGCCTCAGATACCACGGATTTAGCTAATTAGGTAGACGGCGTGTATCATACACGCACGCGATTTTTGGGGCCATTTATGCGGATCATCAGTGTGAACGTCAATGGTATTCAGGCTGCAGTCGAGCGTGGTTTGCTCAGTTGGCTGCAAGCACAGAATGCCGACGTCATCTGCCTGCAGGACACCCGCGCCTCCGCCTTTGAACTGGACGACCCAGCCTTCCAACTGGATGGCTACTTCCTTTATGCCTGTGATGCCGAAGTCCCTGCCCAAGGTGGCGTGGCTCTGTACTCACGGTTGCAACCCAAGGCGGTCATCAGCGGCCTCGGCTTCGAGACAGCCGACCGCTACGGGCGCTACCTGCAAGCCGATTTCGACAAGGTCAGCATCGCGACCTTGCTGCTCCCTTCGGGGCAGAACGGCGATGAAGACTTGAACCAGAAGTTCAAGCTAATGGACGATTTCGCCCGTTATCTGGATAAACAGCGACGCAAACGTCGCGAGTACATTTACTGTGGCTCGCTGTACGTGGCGCAACAGAAGCTGGATATCAAGAACTGGCGTGACAGCCAGCAATCACCGGGTTTCCTGGCGCCGGAACGGGCCTGGATGGACGAGATTGTCGGCAACATGGGCTATGTGGATGCCCTGCGCGAAGTCAGCCGTGAAGGCGACCAGTACAGCTGGTGGCCGGATAACGAACAGGCTGAGATGCTCAACCTGGGCTGGCGTTTTGACTACCAGTTGCTGACCCCAGGTCTGCGCCGGTTCGTTCGCAGCGCACGTCTGCCGCGTCAGCCGCGTTTTTCGCAGCACGCGCCGCTGATCGTGGACTACGACTGGACGCTGACCATCTAAGGTCTTTTTCCGGGCACAAAAAAACCGACATCGCTGTCGGTTTTTTTGTGCCTGCTCATTATTTGACCACTCGCCAGGTCAAGGGGTAGCGATAGGCAATCCCCTTGTTGGCCTTGATGCTACCGATGATCGTCAGCACCACCGTGGCGATTGCCAGGGCAAACATCAGGAAAAACCCGATCACCGCGAAGGCCAGCACAATGCACGCCATCCAGGCGATGGCTACGGTGATCTGGAAGTTCAGGGCTTCCTTGCCCTGATCATCAATGAACGGGTCCACTTCCTTCTTCATCTGCCACAGGATCAGCGGCCCCACGACACTGCCGAAAGGGAACACAAACCCCAGAAACGCCGCGAGATGACACAACATGGCTCCCTGGCGCACTTCGTAGGAAGGCGTAGGTACGGGCATTTGGCTGTCATTCATGGCGCTTCTCCTTGAGGCAGGCTCAGTCGGCCAGTGCGGCGTTCTGCAGTTCGAAGATTTCGGTCATGCCTTTCTGGGCCAGGGCGAGCATGGCGTTCAGGTCGGCTGGCTGGAATGGCGCGCCTTCGGCGGTGCCCTGCACTTCGATGAAACCACCGGTGCTGGTCATCACTACGTTCAGGTCGGTCTCGGCGGCCGAATCTTCCAGGTAGTCCAGGTCCAGCACAGGCTCGCCCTGATACATGCCAACCGAAACAGCGGCGATCATCTGCTTGAGCGGGTCGCCGCCTTTGAGGCCGCCGCGCTTCTTGATCACTTTAAGCGCATCTACCAGGGCCACCATGGCGCCAGTGATGGAGGCGGTGCGGGTGCCACCGTCAGCCTGGATCACGTCGCAGTCGACGTACAGGGTCACGTCGCCCAGCTTGGACATGTCCAGGGCTGCGCGCAGCGAGCGGCCGATAAGGCGCTGGATTTCCAGGGTGCGGCCGCCTTGCTTGCCACGGCTGGCTTCACGCTGGTTACGCTCGCCGGTAGCGCGCGGCAGCATGCCGTACTCGGCAGTCAACCAACCCTGACCTTGGCCTTTAAGGAAGCGCGGCACGCCGTTTTCGACGCTGACGGTGCAGATCACTTTGGTATCGCCAAACTCGACCAGTACAGATCCCTCGGCGTGTTTGGTGTAGTTGCGGGTAATGCGGATCGAGCGGAGCTGATCGGCAGCGCGACCACTTGGACGTTTCATAGGGGATACCTGTACGAAGGACGAAAAACTGCCGAGCATTATAGAGCCGCGAACCGTTTCGGGGCACTTCTAAAAAATTCGGTTACGAATGGCCTGGTCGGCGCCCATTGTTTGGGCGCGCTCGCCCCACTGCGCTACAATCCTGCGCCTTCGCAGCCTGTCGGCTTCAAAATTTACCCATCAGCCCGCATTTGCGGGTCTGCATCGCGAGGTACTTCCATGGTGCACAGCATGACCGCCTTCGCCCGCGTCGAAAAAGCCGGCGCCCAGGGCACCCTGAGCTGGGAACTGCGCTCGGTCAACAGCCGCTACCTGGAGCCGCACCTGCGCCTGCCGGAATCCTTCCGCGACCTCGAAGGCGCCGTGCGTGAAGCGTTGCGCCAGGGTATCTCGCGGGGCAAGCTGGAATGCACCCTGCGTTTTACCGAAGAAACCACCGGCAAGCCGCTGCAGGTCGACCGCGATCGCGCCGCGCAACTGGTAGCCGCCGCCGAAACCATCGCCAGCCTGATCAAGCAACCGGCCGCGCTGAACCCGTTGGAAGTGCTGGCCTGGCCCGGCGTACTGGTGGCCGACGCCACCGACCCGCAAGCCCTCAATGCCGAAGCCCTCGCCCTGTTCACCCAGGGCTTGAAGGAACTCAAGGCCGGCCGCGAGCGCGAAGGCGCCGAACTGGCCCGCCTGATCAATGAGCGCCTGACTTCGATCGAAGAAGACGTGGTCACCCTGCGTGAGCTGGTGCCGCAGATGCTCGCCACCCAGCGCCAGAAGGTTCTGGACCGCTTCACCGACATGAAGGCCGACCTCGACCCGGTGCGCCTGGAGCAGGAAATGGTGCTGCTGGCGCAAAAGAGCGACGTAGCCGAAGAACTCGACCGCCTGAGCACCCACATCCTCGAAGTGCGCCGCGTACTCAAATCAGCGGGTGCCGCCGGTCGGCGCCTGGACTTCCTGATGCAGGAACTCAACCGCGAAGCCAATACACTGGGTTCCAAGGCGTTTGATCCGCGCAGCACCACGGCTGCGGTCAACCTCAAAGTGTTGATCGAGCAGATGCGCGAACAAGTACAGAATATTGAGTAAGGCAACTTCCATGACCCACAGCACCGGCACCCTTTACATCATTTCTGCGCCATCGGGCGCGGGCAAGAGCAGCCTGGTCAAAGCCTTGACCGACGCCGACGAGCAAATCCGCATTTCGGTCTCGCACACCACCCGCGCCATGCGCCCAGGTGAAGTGAACGGCGTGCACTATCACTTCGTCGAGCGCACCGAGTTCGTCAAGATGATCGAACACGGCGACTTTCTGGAGCGCGCGGAAGTGTTCGGCAACCTCTATGGCACCTCGCAAAGCCACCTGCAGCAGACGCTGGACGAAGGCCACGACCTGATCCTGGAGATCGACTGGCAGGGCGCCGAACAAGTGCGCCAACTGATGCCCAAGGCGCGTTCCATCTTCATCCTGCCGCCGTCTTTGGAAGCGTTGCACCAGCGCCTGACCAACCGCGGCCAGGACAGCGACGAAATCATCGAAGGCCGCATGCGCGAAGCCGTCAGCGAAATGAGCCACTACGTCGACTACGACTACCTGATCATTAATGACGATTTTGCCCACGCACTGGATGACTTGAAGGCGATTTTTCGCACCAATCAGCTCCAGCAAAAGCGCCAACAGCAGCGTTTTGGCAAATTACTCGCTGAACTGCTTGGTTGATTGGCGCTTCCCAAAACCGCTGCAAGGGCTTTACATTGGCACTTGTAGCGGTTTTGCGAGGGCGCGGGGAAAATCAGCGCTTCCCTAAACGCTGGTGATTTTTTAAACTGTTTAGTCCGCTCGCCCAACCGGGCAGCGCGCATCTTGCATTCGCTCCGAGGAATACCATGGCCCGCGTAACCGTTGAAGACTGCCTAGAACACGTGGATAACCGCTTTGAGCTGGTCATGCTCTCTACCAAGCGTGCCCGTCAACTGGCCACCGGCGGCAAAGAGCCCCTGGTCCAGTGGGAAAACGACAAGCCTACCGTTGTAGCCCTGCGTGAAATCGCTGAAGGCCTTATGAGCTACGAGTTCATCGCCAACGCTGAAATCGTTGAAGACGAACCGCTGTTTGCAGCGTTCGAGGACGAGTCCAACGAGGCCGTCTAAGCCTATGCCTGGTCGACGTAGCACGGCGCGGGGTCACAGCCAACGGCAGGAGTTCATACTTTGCCGAGCATAGACGCCCTCGCCGATCGCTTATCGGCCTACCTCGGCCCAGACCAGGTCAACCTGGTCCGCCGAGCGTATTTCTACGCCGAACAAGCCCACGACGGCCAGCGCCGCCGAAGCGGCGAGGCGTATGTCACCCATCCTCTTGCGGTGGCAAATATTCTTGCCGACATGCACATGGACCATCAGAGCCTGATGGCCGCTATGCTGCATGACGTGATCGAAGACACCGGCATCGCCAAGGAAGCGCTCAGCGCGCAATTTGGTGAAACCGTGGCCGAACTGGTCGACGGGGTCAGCAAACTGACCCAGATGAACTTCGAGACCAAGGCCGAAGCCCAGGCAGAAAACTTCCAGAAAATGGCCATGGCCATGGCGCGGGATATCCGTGTGATTCTGGTCAAGCTGGCCGACCGGCTGCACAACATGCGCACGCTGGAAGTGCTGTCCGGCGAAAAACGCCGGCGCATCGCCAAGGAAACCCTGGAAATCTACGCGCCCATTGCCAATCGGCTGGGCATGCATGCCATTCGTATCGAATTCGAAGACCTCGGCTTCAAGGCCATGCACCCGATGCGCTCGGCGCGCATCTACCAGGCGGTCAAGCGCGCACGGGGCAACCGCAAGGAAATCGTCAACAAGATCGAAGAGTCGCTGAGCCACTGCCTGGCGATCGACGAGATTGAAGGCGAAGTCAGCGGCCGGCAGAAGCACATCTACGGCATCTACAAGAAGATGCGCGGCAAGCGCCGGGCCTTTAACGAGATCATGGACGTGTACGCGTTCCGGATCATCGTCGACAAGGTAGACACCTGCTACCGCGTGCTGGGTGCTGTACATAATTTGTACAAACCCCTGCCGGGGCGCTTCAAGGACTACATCGCCATTCCCAAGGCCAACGGCTATCAGTCGCTGCATACCACGCTGTTCGGTATGCACGGGGTGCCGATCGAAATCCAGATCCGCACGCGGGAAATGGAAGAGATGGCCAACAATGGCATCGCCGCCCACTGGCTGTACAAGTCCAGCGGTGACGAACAGCCAAAAGGCACCCACGCCCGTGCTCGCCAGTGGGTCAAAGGCGTGCTGGAAATGCAGCAACGTGCCGGCAACTCCCTGGAATTCATCGAAAGCGTGAAGATCGACCTGTTCCCGGACGAGGTCTACGTGTTCACGCCCAAAGGCCGAATCATGGAGCTGCCCAAAGGCTCCACGGCGGTCGACTTTGCCTACGCGGTGCACACCGACGTCGGTAACAGCTGCATTGCCTGCCGGATCAACCGTCGCCTCGCGCCGCTGTCCGAACCGCTGCAAAGCGGCTCCACGGTCGAGATCGTCAGTGCTCCCGGCGCGCGCCCGAACCCGGCCTGGCTCAACTTCGTGGTCACCGGTAAAGCGCGGACACACATCCGCCACGCCCTGAAGTTGCAACGCCGCTCCGAATCCATCAGCCTCGGCGAACGCCTGTTGAACAAGGTCCTCAACGGTTTCGACAGTGCCCTGGACAAAATTCCGACAGAGCGCGTACAAGCGATGCTCCACGAGTATCGCCAGGAAACCATCGAAGACCTGCTGGAAGATATCGGCCTGGGTAACCGCATGGCCTATGTAGTCGCTCGCCGCCTGCTCGGCGAAGGCGAACAATTGCCAAGCCCGGAAGGTCCGCTGGCGATTCGCGGCACCGAAGGCTTGGTGCTCAGCTACGCAAAATGCTGTACGCCGATCCCGGGCGACCCGATTGTCGGCCACCTGTCGGCGGGCAAAGGCATGGTGGTGCACCTGGACAACTGCCGCAATATCACCGAAATCCGCCACAACCCGGAGAAATGCATCCAGCTCTCTTGGGCCAAGGATGTCACCGGCGAATTCAACGTCGAGCTGCGTGTGGAGCTGGAGCATCAGCGCGGCCTGATCGCACTGCTTGCCAGCAGCGTCAACGCGGCCGACGGCAATATCGAAAAAATCAGCATGGATGAACGCGATGGGCGCATCAGCGTGGTCCAGCTGGTGGTCAGCGTGCACGACCGCGTGCACCTGGCCCGCGTGATCAAGAAACTGCGCGCCCTGACCGGAGTGATCCGTATCACCCGTATGCGTGCATAGCCCCTCTCTTACAAGGAGCAACTCATGACCAAGACTGTTATCACCAGCGACAAAGCCCCGGCCGCCATCGGCACTTACTCCCAGGCGATCAAGGCGGGCAACACCGTCTACATGTCCGGCCAGATTCCGCTGGACCCAAAGACCATGGAACTGGTTGAAGGCTTCGAAGCACAAACCGTACAAGTCTTCGAAAACCTGAAATCCGTAGCCGAAGCCGCCGGCGGTTCGTTCAAGGACATCGTCAAGCTGAACATCTTCCTCACCGACCTGAGCCACTTCGCCAAGGTCAACGAGATCATGGGCAAATACTTCGAACAGCCGTACCCAGCCCGCGCTGCCATCGGCGTTGCTGCGCTGCCAAAGGGCGCACAGGTTGAGATGGACGCGATTCTGGTCATCGAGTAAAACACCCGGCGCAGCCTCAACAGGCTGCGCCGACTTCGTTTCAGAAGGATTTCATGATGCGCAAAGCGCTTGTAGCCACTTCGTTGCTCGCCCTGTTGCTCGGCGGCTGCGCCAGCAACCCCGCCGACCTGGATGTGAGTGGCACCTGGATCAACCAGGCCGCCATCAACGCGGCAGCCAAGGGCGGCCCTTTGCGCGAAGCGCTGCAGAGTTTTGGCCCGAACCTCGAATGGGAGGTCAATACCAAGGCTTTGCAGGCGCGCTACTACAACGGCTTTGAAGTCGCCGAAGGCAAGTTGCTCGGGGATAAATCCGGCGCCTGGAACGTCGAGTTCTACGGCAGCTCCGCCACCGAACTCAAGCGCAAAGGCAAACAACTGCTGCAAGTGGCCAACGATAACGAGCCCGAGCAACTGTTCGCCCGTGCCAAGGATCCCGCCCCGGAAGGTGCGCCACTGGGCGCCAACTTCGAACGGGCACTGTATGCAGCCTATATGGGCGGCGACTGGAAGATTACCGACGGCAACGGCGACGGTTCCACAGTGCAGTTCCAGGCCGACGGAAAGGTCGCCGGCCTGCCAGGCGTCGACCGCTACTCGCTGTGTCTGGCGGGCGACTGCGCCTCTATGAGCGGCGGCTACGACAGCATCTGGCTGCAATTGAACGGCCAGGGCAACCCCTGGATCTTCACGCGCAAAGGCAAGCAGTTGGCGATATTCCAAGCGATCAACACCGCGCTGGCCGACGAGGTGCCGCAGTTCACGCCCGGCCCGCGCCAATGGCTGCTTGAGAAGAAATAACCAGCATCACCCTGAAGCAAATGTGGGAGCTGGCTTGCCTGCGATGACGGTGGCTCAGTCGAGATAGAGGTCGACTGATACTTCGCTATCGCAGGCAAGCCAGCTCCCACATTTTTTGACTGCGTTTCAGCCCTTGAGAATCGCCGCATACCCTTCGCGATAAGTCGGGTAGGTCGGCACCCAGCCCAACGCCTTAGCCCGGGCGTTGCTGCATTGTTTGCTGCCGGCACGCCTTACACTGGCGTCATCCGCCCACTCCGTCACGCCCAGGTACTCGCGCAACCAGCCCACCACCTCCGCCAATGGCGCTGGGGCATCGTCGACCCCGATGTAGATTTTTTCCAGCGAGCCGCCCTGCTCTACATGACGCAGCAAAAAGGCCAGCAAACCTGCCGCATCATCCGCGTGAATCCGGTTGCCATACAACGGCGGATCGATTGCCACGCGATAGCCCTGGCGTACCTGGGTCAGCAGCCATTCGCGGCCCGGGCCGTAAATCCCGGTCAAGCGCACGATACTCGCCGGGATCCCACTGTTGAGCGCGACCTGCTCGGCCTCCAGCATGACCTGGCCGGAATAGCCCGTCGCCCTGGTATCAGATGTTTCGTCGACCCACTCACCATTCTGCTGGCCATACACGCTGCTGCTGGAAACAAACAGCAGGTGCCTGGGCGCCTGGCCGTAGTCACTCAGCCACTCCAACACATGCTGCAACCCTTGCACGTATGCCGCGCGATACCCGGCCTCATCGTGGTCGGTGGCGGCCGCGCAATACACCAGGTAATCCACTGCGCCGATCGGCCAGGTCTCAGGGCAATCCTTTTTGAACAGGTCGCCGGCAATGCCGATCACGCCATCGGGGAGCTTTGAAACATCACGGCGCAGGCCATGAACCTCCCAATTCGCGCCGAGCAATTGGCTAGCCAGCCGGCTCCCCACATCGCCGCAACCGGCAATCACAACAGAAGGCGCAGACATCATAAAACTCCGTTCTTAAAGGTCTAGATTAGCCCTCGCAGATGACGAGCGGCCAGAAAAAGCACAAATAAAGTTACTGTATTACTTCTGTTAACAAGAATTACTTGCAATAATAACGGCCCATTTGTCCTCGACCCTCAAGGGTCTGGCAGGACGATCACTCAATTTTTCCTCTCAGGTCCGGCCAGCATGACACGTAATACAAACCCCGCTTCGCCAACCAAGCTTCACAGCCCATCCCGCGCCTGGCGTGCGATTGCTGCGCTGCTGTTCAGCGTACTGCTGGCACCGACCGCTGCCTTCGCTGATGCCACCGCCCCAGCCGCACCGGCTGCTGCCGAGCACACCGGCGCTACGCCAGCTGCTCCTGTTGCCGCACCGGTGGCCACCGACCCGGCCCAGGCTGCAGGCGACGTCGCACCTGCCGACGAAACCGGTGTAGTGTTGGAAGAAGACAACAGCCTGGGCATGGCCCATGACCTGTCGCCGTGGGGCATGTACCAGAACGCTGACGTCGTGGTAAAAGCCGTGATGATCGGCCTGGCCATCGCCTCGATCATCACCTGGACCATCTGGATCGCCAAGGGCTTCGAGCTGCTGGGCGCCAAGCGCCGTCTGCGCGCTGAGATCGTCCACCTGAAAAAAGCCACCACCCTCAAGGAAGCCAGCGAGAGCGCGACCAAGAAGGGCACCCTGGCCAACCTGCTGGTACACGACGCTCTGGAAGAAATGCGTCTGTCGGTCAATACCCGCGAAAAAGAAGGCATCAAGGAACGCGTCAGCTTCCGTCTCGAACGCCTGGTTGCAGCATGCGGCCGTAACATGAGCAGCGGCACCGGCGTGCTGGCCACCATCGGTTCCACCGCACCGTTTGTCGGCCTGTTCGGCACCGTGTGGGGCATCATGAACAGCTTCATCGGCATCGCCAAAACCCAGACCACCAACCTCGCCGTCGTCGCCCCCGGCATCGCCGAAGCCCTGCTGGCAACCGCGCTGGGCCTGGTTGCAGCAATCCCTGCGGTGGTGATCTACAACGTCTTCGCCCGTTCGATTGCCGGCTACAAGGCCCAGGTATCGGACGCGTCGGCAGAAGTCCTGCTGCTGGTCAGCCGCGACCTCGATCACCTGCCTACCGAGCGCAGCTCGCAACCGCACATGGTGAAAGTGGGGTAATCGGCCATGGGCCTGCATTTGAATCAAGGCGACGACGAACTCGTCGAGAACCACGAGATCAACGTCACGCCGTTTATCGACGTAATGCTCGTGCTGCTGATCATCTTCATGGTGGCTGCGCCGCTGGCGACCGTGGATATCAAGGTCGACCTGCCCGCGTCCAGTGCCAAGCCTGCGCCGCGGCCGGAGAAGCCGATTTTCCTCAGCGTCAAGGCGGACCAACGCCTGTTCCTGGGCGAAGAAGAAGTCAAAGCTGAAACCCTGGGCCCGGTGCTCGACGCCAAGACCCAAGGCAAGAAAGACACGACGATCTTCTTCCAGGCCGACAAAGGCGTGGACTACGGCGACCTGATGAGTGTGATGGATGCCCTGCGGGCAGCCGGCTACCTCAAGGTAGGCCTGGTCGGACTTGAGACGGCAGCCAAGAAATGATCACGACGCGCCACAAACTGACGCGTTATGGCACCAGCCTCGCCGTCGTGCTGGGCGTGCATGCCGTCGCGATTATCATCGCGCTCCAGTGGTCCGCGCCGCATCCGGTAACACTGCCACCGGCGGCGATGGTCATCGACCTCGCGCCGATGCCTGCACCGCCGCCGCCGGCTCCACCCAAGGTTGTCACACCGCCGCAGCCGCCTGCCCCCGTGGAAGAGCTGCCCCTGCCAAAACTGGCTGAGGCACCTAAACCAACGATCCAGGTGCCCAAGCCGGTCAAGCCAAAACCGAAGCCGCAGCCGCCCAAGCCGGTGGAAAAGAAGCCCGAGCCGCCCAAGGAAAAACCTTCCGAAGAACCGCCGAGCGAATCGCCACAAAACAATGCGCCAGCTGAAAAGTCTGCCCAGCCGGTTCCGGGCCCGTCGCCACAACAGGTCGCAGCCAAAGCGTCCTGGGAAGGCGCCCTGCTGGCGCACTTGCAGAAGTACAAGAAGTATCCGCCAGGTGCCCAACAGCGAGGCAAGGAAGGCTTGAACCGCCTGCGCTTTGTGGTCGATGCCGAAGGCAACGTGCTGTCCTATGAGTTGGTGGGCCGCTCCGGCAACGCCGATCTGGACCGTGCGACCCTGGACATGATCCGTCGAGCCCAGCCACTGCCCAAACCACCGGCCGATATGTTGAAAGGCGGCAGCGTCGAAATCGTCGCGCCATTTGTTTACAACATTGAGAAGCGCCGCCGGTAAGCGGCAAACGGGAGCCGGCTGGTGTGGGAGCTCCCACACAAGCCAGCTCCCACATTTGGTTTCACCACTTCAGCAAAATCCTCAACATTCCCCGCTCAATCCCCATCAAAGTTCTGATAACGTGCGTCTATCGATTGCAGCCGGTATGCTTGGCCCGCAACCTCATGGACGCCCGCTATGACTCTTACAGAATTACGCTACATCGTGACCCTCGCCCAAGAGCAGCACTTCGGCCACGCGGCCGAGCGTTGCCATGTCAGCCAACCGACGCTGTCGGTGGGTGTGAAGAAGCTTGAAGACGAACTCGGTGTGCTGATTTTTGAGCGCAGCAAGAGCGCCGTGCGCCTCACGCCGGTGGGCGAAGGCATCGTCGCCCAGGCCCAAAAGGTACTGGAGCAAGCCCAAAGCATCCGCGAGCTGGCCCAGGCCGGCAAGAACCAGCTGACTGCACCGCTCAAAGTCGGCGCCATCTACACCGTCGGCCCGTACCTGTTCCCGCACCTGATTCCGCAACTGCACCGCGTTGCGCCGCAGATGCCGCTGTATATCGAAGAAAACTTCACCCATGTACTGCGCGACAAACTGCGCAATGGCGAGTTGGACGCGATCATCATCGCCCTGCCGTTCAACGAAGCAGACGTGCTGACCCTGCCGCTCTACGACGAACCGTTCTACGTGTTGATGCCGGCCTCCCACCCGTGGACGCAAAAGGACACCATCGACGCCGGCCTGCTCAACGACAAGAGCTTGCTGCTGCTGGGCGAAGGTCACTGCTTCCGCGATCAGGTACTGGAAGCCTGCCCGACCCTGACCAAGGGCAACGACGGCGCCAAACATACCACCGTGGAATCCAGTTCCCTGGAAACCATTCGCCATATGGTCGCTTCCGGCCTGGGTATTTCGATCCTGCCGCTGTCGGCAGTGGACAGCCATCACTACGCCCCCGGCGTGATCGAAGTGCGCCCACTCACGCCGCCGGTGCCATTCCGTACTGTGGCGATTGCCTGGCGCGCGAGCTTCCCGCGCCCGAAAGCCATTGAGATCCTGGCCGACTCGGTCCGTCTGTGCTCGGTGGCCAAGCCGAATGCTGCGAGCTGATTAACGGTATGACAGAGCTGTCGCAGGTGTCGGTCACCGCACTCAAAGGTGTCGGTGACGCCATGGCCGAAAAGCTGGCCAAGGTCGGCCTGGAGAACCTCCAGGACGTGCTGTTCCACCTGCCCCTGCGCTACCAGGACCGCACGCGTGTGGTGCCCATCGGCCACTTGCGCCCTGGGCAGGATGCTGTGGTCGAAGGCACCGTCAGCGGCGCCGATGTGGTGATGGGCAAGCGCCGCAGTTTGGTCGTGCGCCTGCAGGACGGCACCGGCGGCCTGAGCCTGCGTTTCTACCATTTCAGCAACGCGCAAAAGGAAGGCCTCAAGCGTGGCACCCGCGTGCGTTGCTACGGCGAAGCCCGCCCCGGCGCATCCGGCCTGGAAATCTACCACCCGGAGTACCGCGCAATCACCGGCGACGAGCCGCCTCCGGTCGATACCACACTCACGCCGATCTACCCGCTGACCGAAGGCCTGACCCAACAACGCCTGCGCCAGCTGTGCATGCAAACGCTGACGATGCTCGGCCCCAAAAGCTTGCCCGACTGGTTGCCTCTGGAGCTGGCGCGCGACTACCAACTGGCGCCGTTGGACGATGCGATTCGCTACCTGCATAACCCACCCGCCGACGCCGACGTCGACGAACTCGCACTGGGCCATCACTGGGCCCAGCATCGCCTGGCCTTTGAAGAGCTGCTGACGCACCAACTGTCCCAGCAGCGCCTGCGCGAAAGTATGCGCTCCCTGCGCGCGCCGGCGATGCCCAAGGCCACGCGACTACCTGCGCAATACCTGGCCAACCTCGGCTTTGCGCCAACGGGGGCCCAGCAACGCGTGGGCAATGAAATCGCCTACGACCTCAGCCAGCACGAACCTATGCTGCGGCTGATCCAGGGCGATGTGGGCGCAGGTAAAACCGTGGTGGCCGCCCTCGCCGCCTTGCAGGCGTTGGAAGCCGGTTACCAAGTGGCGCTGATGGCGCCCACCGAAATTCTCGCCGAACAGCACTTCATCACCTTCAAGCGCTGGCTCGAACCGCTGGGCCTGGAAGTGGCGTGGCTGGCCGGCAAGCTCAAGGGCAAGACCCGCGCAGCGGCGCTGGAGCAGATTGCCGGTGGCGCACCGATGGTGGTGGGCACTCACGCATTGTTCCAGGACGAAGTGCAGTTCAAGAACCTCGCCTTGGTGATCATCGACGAACAGCACCGCTTCGGTGTGCAACAGCGCCTGGCCTTGCGCCAGAAAGGCGTGGGCGGGCGCATGAACCCGCACCAGTTGATCATGACCGCCACACCAATCCCGCGCACCTTGGCGATGAGCGCCTACGCCGACCTCGACACGTCGATCCTCGATGAGCTGCCGCCCGGCCGCACGCCGGTCAATACCGTGCTGGTCACCGACACGCGCCGCGTCGAGGTCATCGAACGCGTGCGCGGCGCCTGCGCCGAAGGCCGTCAGGCGTATTGGGTGTGCACGCTGATCGAAGAATCCGAAGAGCTGACCTGCCAGGCCGCCGAGACCACGTTTGAGGACCTCACCAGTGCCCTGGGCGAGCTGAAGGTCGGGCTGATCCACGGGCGCATGAAGCCTGTGGAAAAAGCCGCGGTGATGGCCGAGTTCAAAGCTGGCAACCTGCAACTGCTGGTAGCCACCACGGTGATTGAAGTCGGCGTGGACGTGCCCAACGCCAGTTTGATGATCATCGAAAACCCCGAGCGCCTGGGCCTGGCCCAACTGCACCAACTGCGCGGCCGTGTCGGCCGGGGCAGCGCCGCCAGCCACTGCGTGCTGCTGTACCACCCGCCGCTGTCTCAGATCGGCCGTCAGCGCCTGGGCATCATGCGCGAGACCAACGACGGTTTTGTCATCGCCGAAAAAGACCTCGAACTGCGCGGGCCCGGCGAAATGCTTGGTACTCGCCAGACCGGCCTGCTGCAATTCAAGGTCGCCGACCTGATGCGCGATGCCGACTTGCTGCCCGCTGTGCGTGATGCGGCGCAAGCGCTGCTGGAGCGTTGGCCGGAACATGTCAGCCCCTTGCTCGATCGCTGGCTCAGGCATGGGCAGCAATACGGCCAAGTGTGACGCCTGACTCACTTATCCAACCAACAGTTGTATCAAGCTGGTTATACTTCGGTGACTGTACGAAATTGGATCAGGCCATGTCAGAAGTTGCCCTCGCCACAGCCCCACTGACCGCCCCGCCGGTCATTCGGGCTCTGCTCGCAAAACTCGCCATCCCCTACACGGAAGTGACCGAACACGCCGGCCTGAATCCCGCACAAAAAGTCCAGGCAGTACTGCTGGAAGATGCCGTGGGCGCACTCATGGTGCTGTTCCCGCAAAGCCAGTTACTCGACCTCAACCGCCTGGCTGAACTCACCGGCCGCCGCCTCACGGCCGTGTCGCCGGACCGCATCGAGCGCATGCTGGCCAAGCACGACTTGAGCCTGTTGCCCGGCCTGCCGGTACTGACCAGTTCGCCGTGCCTGTATGAAGGCAGCCTGCTCAGCGAACCCAGCCTGTTGGTGCATTCCGGCGAAGCCGGGCTGCTGCTGGAAATCGCCAGCATCGATTTCAAGACCATGCTCACCAAGGCCAGCGCCGGGCACTTCGGCGAACCGCTGAGCAACATCCGCCCCAACCTCGATCGCCCGAACGATGACCGCGAGGAAATCACCCAGGCGATGCAGGCGTTCACCGCCCGCCGAATCCAGCAGCGTCTGGAAGCGACCATCGAGATTCCGCCGCTGGCCGACACCGCGCAGAAAATCATCAAGCTGCGCGTCGACCCCAACGCCACCATCGATGACATCACCAGCGTCGTCGAAACCGACCCAGCCCTCGCCGCCCAAGTGGTGAGCTGGGCAGCGTCGCCGTACTACGCCTCGCCGGGCAAGATTCGCTCAGTGGAGGACGCCATCGTGCGCGTGCTGGGCTTTGACCTGGTGATCAACCTGGCGCTGGGCCTGGCCCTGGGCAAAACCCTGAGCCTGCCCAAGGACCACCCGCACCAGTCCACGCCGTACTGGCACCAGTCGATCTATACCGCTGCTGTGATCGAAGGCCTGACCCGCGCCATGCCCCGCGCCCAGCGCCCGGAAGCTGGCCTGACCTACCTGGCCGGCCTGCTGCATAACTTCGGTTACTTGCTGCTGGCCCATGTGTTCCCGCCGCACTTCTCGCTGATCTGTCGCCACCTGGAGGTCAACCCGCACCTGTGCCACAGCTATGTCGAGCAGCACCTGCTGGGCATCAGCCGCGAGCAAATCGGCGCCTGGCTGATGCGCTACTGGGACATGCCGGACGAACTGTCCACCGCCCTGCGCTTTCAGCACGACCCGACCTATGACGGGCAATATGCTGAATATCCCAACCTGGTGTGCTTGGCGGTACGTTTGCTGCGCAGTCGTGGAATTGGTTCCGGGCCGGATGAGGCGATACCCGACGCCCTGATCGAACGTTTGGGCTTGAGCCGGGAAAAGGCTGAGGAAGTGGTCGGCAAGGTACTGGATGCCGAGGTGCTGCTACGCGAACTCGCGTCCCAGTTCAGCCAGGCATAAGTCTGTCGCCTGCTACATAGCTTTCGCAGGCAAACCAGCTCTCACACTTAACTGCGTTCCAACTGTAGAACGCGGTCGAATGTGGGAGCGGGTTGCCCTGATCTGGATGGTCTGATCCTGAATCGCATCATAATGCCAGTTAATTACTCCTCGCCTTTTGAGCGGCGAAGGCGAAAGTGACATACCTACCCAACGAAATCATGGCACTCTAACAACTTACAAATATAAAGTAACATCTGATACGGAACTGTCCCGCCCAACTAATCCACATAGAGCATGTCGGTAAGTTTTCTTACCATTAAAACTCTGGATTCTGCCTATGTCTATTTCATCCACCGTTAGCAACTTTATAACTAACAACCCAATAAGCGCCTACCCTTCACCTACAGCTACCGAACCCTCTGTAAACATCAACGGCAGTCTTACACCTCGCAGAGACCAATATGGGACCGTACTGGTTGTAACGACGCCTGACCCAGGCGCACCACAAAACGTCAATGGCCGCACTTATCACCCCGCCTCCGAAGTAAGAATTTATACGGGACATGCGGATGATAAAATCGATATAAAAGTTATTAATGATCGCGTCGTCGCCATTATCAATGGGCACGCCGTCAAGCTGGACATCGACGCCTCTAACCCCGAGGGCAATCAAGGCAAACTGTTCATAGACAGCGGCGGTGGCGATGACAGTGTAAAGATAGCCCCTGACGTCAAGACCAGTGTAACCATTCACACTGGCCCAGGCAAAGACACCGTGAGCACGGGTGGCGGCTACGCTCAAGTATATCTGGGCGACGGCAATGATACCGGTGAACTAGCCTATGGCGGCGGAGAATTATACGGTGAAAACGGCGATGATACCTTGGCAGGAGGCACAGGCAGTAACTTCATTAATGGTGGCGCGGGAAAAAACACTATAAGGGGTGGTACACCCAGCGATTCATCTCGAACGGCGATCTCCGCCGAAGGTACAAGCGACACTATTATTGGCCGCTCTGACAACACGTATATCCAGACCAAGGCCCAATTCACCTCTATAAAACTTTACCGGCAATTTGATAGCGAAGTCGACATTCATGAAAGTGCCGGAAATACCGAAACAAACGAATATAAGAGCCGGCAACATGTGACCGATGGAGACATACGGTTTTCAGGCAGATTCGACCCAGCCAAAGACCGTCGTATACGTGTGAACCAAGAGGACTAACGACCTACTTACAGGCGCTCTCCTCGGGGTTTTCAGTGCCCCGAGGACTCCAGAAAGCTAACCAGCTGTTTTTTTACGCGGCTTCAAATACTTGGTCAGCCCCTGGAACCAGATCACCAACGCCGGGTTGCCCTTGATCTGGATCGACTTGTCCTGAATCCCCGTCATGAACGCCAGTTGCTTGTTCTTCGCCTGCATCGTGGCGAAGCCGTAGGCGGCATCTTTAAAGGCGATAGCAAAGGCTGGCGCCGGGTGAACACCTGAGCGGCTGGTGATGCGCTGGTCTTTGACGATGAAGTGACGGGCAACCTTGCCGTCGAGGGTCTGCAACTGGAACGCCAGGTCTTTATCACCCAGCTGTTGCTGAAAGGCAGGATTGGTGCGGCTGGCTTTGCCCATCATCAGGCCCAGCACCCACAGCAGAAGACGAAATTTCATGCACACAGCCTCAGTGTATTTATTAAGTGGCCGCAGCAGTGTAACGATTTACCGGCAGAACGCCACCGATCTCGCGCTTTAGCAGGAGATCGGCAGGCGTTTAACGCTTATAGCAACATGTTGCTTAAACGTTAGGGCACGGCACTGGCGCCCAGTCGGCCAGGTTCGGATCGCGGCAGGTGCCTTCGATCTGCGCCTTGCCAGCGCTGGCGACCTGCTTGCTTTCAGCCTGCTTGGTTTGCACGGTCTGAATACTCTTCTCGGTGGTCACCGCTTCTTTCGGCACGGTTGGCAGCACCGGTTTTTTGGCGACTTTGGCAGGCGTCTTGCCTTTCTTCGCCGGCACCACCTGCGGCGTCGTGTCGGCCTGGGCCACGGTCACTACGTCAGCACGCTGCACACCCACTTGTTTCAGGTCTTGCTCGTAAGCCTGGGTGTAGTTGTTCAAGTCTTCGCTGGCCTTGCCGTTCACTGCAACGATCAGGTCATTGGACTCTTTCAAGCCAGCCACGATTTCCGCCAGGCGCTTGCGGCCTTCAGTGTCGTTAACGGTCTTGGCCTTGCGGTCGGCCACCAGCTTGGTGAATGCGCTCTGATAGCACTGCTGGGACGCCTTGGCGTAGGCCGTGCTGCGGTCGATGTCGGACGCGCTTTTATTGAAGTCGGTGGAGTAGGACGCGATGCGCTGGTTGTCATCGGTGATCTGCTTCTGACGCTCGGTGTAGTAACCCGCTGCGCCACCCGCCAGGGCGCCGCCCGCTGCACCGATGGCGGCATTACGGCCACGCTTGTCGGAGTCGCCGGTCAACGCGCCCAGCAATGCACCGCCGGCTGCGCCAAGCGCCGCACCGGTGACGACCGACTTGGTCATGTTCGAATCGGTTGCACGCAAGTGCTGCACCGGCTCGTAGCAGTTGGGGTAGTACTCGACCTTGGTGCTCGACGCGACCTTGGAAGCCGGCGACGTGGCGCAACCTGTCAACACGGTGCTGAAACCGGCTGCGATCAGCAGCAGGTGACGCTTGGAAACCGCCTTACGGGAAAAAAGCATAGGTGTGTTCTCTTTTAAGTTTGACTTGCCCAGCACGGCCCACCGCCGCCTGAGTCCTTTCCAAGCTCGCCATACAACCAGCGGTCAAGACCGCTGACCGCTCGCTGCGAGCAATTCCTTCAAGATCGTTGCCGGGTCGGCCCGCTGTTGCTTGCGGTAGTTGCCGACATGGCGAACGAACAGTGTCGCGCGCGTCACCAGGCTCTTGCCGAGCACTGGCTTGCGATCCAACTCTTCCTTGATCCTTTGAAACTGGGCCTGGATCACCGCATCGGTGTAGCGCGTGCCGGTGGCCAGGTTGTCGATGTAAATCGCCACCGCGCCGTCGAGGGCGCTGCGGCCATTGGTGATGGCCATGTCGAACAGCTGCGCGCTGGCCTCATCCTTATTGTCTTTGGCCTGTTGGCGGCTCTTCTGCAAGTTGGCCAGGCGGATGTTGTAATTGCTGATGGTCTCGGCCACCAACGCGGCCGACTGGATCAGGTTGCCCGCGGCTTCTTCGCGCTGCTGGGCGATCAATGAAACGTTGCGTTTCAGCTCTTCGTTGACCAGGCCGAGTTCGGCTTGCAGCTTGGGGTCGACACTGGCGGCAATGATGCTGTCCAGGCGCTTGGTCGGGTCCTGGGCGTCATCGATGGCGTCAGTCAGCGACGCCAGGCGGCCTTCTTTCTGCCACTGGTCGAACAGCTCCTTGTAGCGCGAACGCGGCGCCGACAGTGCACCGATCGCCACGCGAAAACCGGTGGTTTCGTTGCTTTGCTCAGTGCCATCGGCAGCGAACAACGGGTACTCACGGCGCATGCCGGTAAACAGCGTGCCCTCGCCTTCCAGGTAGTTGCCGCCCTTGACCACAAAGCCCCCGTAGGTGCCCTGGCGGCGCCCGGCATGCACCAGCTGGAACGATTCCTGGACCATTTCCGCTGCGTTGCCGATCACGTCAAACAGGCCGATCGGGTTGGGCAGTTTGGTGCCGATGGGCATCAAGCGCGCAGCCTGACCGGTGCCGCCGGCAACCTGGTTGAACACCGCGTAATCACCCAGCGGGCCGTCGCTCTCGCTGCCGTCGACGCGGCGCGGGAACAGTCGCCCTTCCAGTTCCTGACGGCTCACCGCCTGGCCACCGCGTGCGGCGTATTCCCATTCCACTTCGGTGGGCAGGCGCACAAAACCCAGGCCGCCGTCGTCGGCCGAAGAACCGCGGCCGCTCACCGGCAGCAGCTCACGGTGGTATTTCATCAGCCAGGCGCTGTACACCGCCGAGAAACGTTCAGCTTCGAAACGCGATAGTTTTACCTTGGGCAAACGTGCGGCCATGCCGGTCGGCGCATCACAGGCTGGAGCCGGTTCGCCGCTGGCCAGCGACTGCGCCTGGGACATCACCTGCGCATACTGGCGGGCAGTCACTTCGTACTTGCCGATGAAATACAGCATCGGCTTGAGCGGAGTTTTGGCGTCGGTTTTCGGCATCAACGGCGCGATGACTTTGTTCCAGTCCTTTGGCAAATCCTTGAGCGTGAACTGGCCGTTGATAAAGTCGCGGCGGTAGCCGGAAATAAACGATTGCTGATAACCCGCCTCGCCTTCGGCAAAGGGGTAACCGAGGCTGATCTCGCGGTCATCCAGCGTGCCTTGGGCCAGCACGTAGGCGTA
Organism: Pseudomonas sp. B19125; assembly: GCF_044218855.1. Lineage (NCBI taxonomy): Bacteria > Pseudomonadati > Pseudomonadota > Gammaproteobacteria > Pseudomonadales > Pseudomonadaceae > Pseudomonas > Pseudomonas sp. B19125. The sequence continues at coordinate 596,227 of NZ_CP162589.1, read as the reverse complement.
GCGGAACACCATATTGCCTTCGCAGGGCAGCGGCAGGCTCACGTCATCCGGCAACGGCTTGGGGTTATCCAGTTTGTCACTCGCTTCATCGGCCCAGGCCAACGAGGCCAGGCTCAGCGCCACACAGGCGCCCAGTAACTTATACATCTCTGATTCCTTCAGAAGCCTGGATCCGCGCCACTCGCCAACCGCCACAGGCCGCCGCCACGGCGCTGACGCCGAGGATTGCAACCAGGGCCAGGACGTAGTGACGCGCCAGCAGGTGACTGGCATATTCGCCCGCCCCTTGCACAAATAGTTTATTCAAAGCAGCCTCGGCCAGGCCATACAGCCCGGCGCTTAGCACGGCGGCAAACCCCGCGCTGTAGAGCGCCTGCAACACCACAAACAACAACAGTGCGCCGGTGGAAAACCCCAACAGGCGCAACACCGACAATTCCCGCCGCTTGCGCGCGACAGCCGCCAGCGCCCCGGCGAAGATCGCTGCAAACGCCCCGACCAAGGCCAGCCCGGCAATAATCCAGAACACCAACGACAGGTTGCGGCTCAACGACTGCACCTGGGCGATGGTCTGTGCCTGGGTCGACACCAACAGATTCTGCCCGGCGAAATACACCCGCAGCGGCTCCACATCAGTAAGGTTGCGTGCGTAAAGACGAAACGCCGGGTACACACGCTGCTCGTTCAACCCGACCTCATCCCCGTCCCAGCCCAACACCGGCACGGCACGGCCATCGCGGTAATCTTCCGCCGCTTCCAGCAAGCCCAAATCAGCAAACAAGCCGTCACGGGCGAAGGCTTCCAACGGCAACACCGCCAGCACCTGCAGGCGCGCGTTGCGGGCTTCGACACGCCCCGCCACTTGCCGCGCAAAGCGGGTTTCCAGCCAATCCCCAGGCCGCGCCGCAAGCTTTTCGGCTGCGGTGTGGCTCAGCACGATCTGGTCCAGGCCCTTGGGCATTGGCAAACCACTGAGCAACGGGTCACCCGCCGCCGTCGGCAGCATTTCCAACGCCAGCGTGCCCACCTGCGCGGTCGCCGCAATTTGTCGGGTACGCGGCACGGCAAAGGCCACATCGCTGCGCCGACCTAGCTGCTGGATAAATTCGCTGCTGAATCGACCACCGCCCAATGGGATAATTTCACGGGTGGCCGGATCGGTCTCCAAGCGTTCGGTCAAACTGCCAACCAGTCCAAATTTCAGGCCAAATAACACCAGCAGCGGCGCGATCACCGCCACCAGCGCCAGCACCGAACAGGCCGACAGCCAGGCGTCATTGCGGTAATCCTGCCAGGCCAGCGAGGCCACCAAGCCGATGCGCATCAGCACACCTCCCCGAGCGTGGCCGTGACGCCGCCATCAGGGTCGCGGCGGCAACCGATGCGCCGTACCTGCAAGCCGCTGGCGCGGGCCAGGGGTTCGTCATGGGTGGCGATCACGCAGGCGGCACGGTGTTCGCGGGCCTGGGCCAGCAACGCCTGCATCACGCGCTCGGCATTCAGTGGGTCCAGCGACGCGGTCGGCTCATCCGCGAGCACCAATTGCGGCGCATGGGCCAGGGCACGGGCGCAACTCACGCGCTGGCGTTGGCCCACCGACAGGTCCGCCGGTTTCTTCGCCAACTGGTCACTGATCTCCAGCTGTTCAGCCAGGCGCGCCACGCTGCCGTCATCCTTCAAACCCAGCAATTGCCGCGACAAGGCGATATTGCCTCGCACATCGAGAAAACCCAGCAGGCCGCCGGTTTGCAGCACGTAACCCAAGTGCTGGCTGCGCAGCGCAGCCAGGGTAGATTGCTGATCGGCACGCCATAGCCCGCCGATATCGGTGTTGTCAAATTCAAACCGGCCCGCCTGATCCGGCGCCAACACCAGCGCGAGCAAATCCAGCAAAGTGCTTTTGCCGCAGCCACTGGGCCCGATAATCGCCAACTGCTCACCGGCACGCAGCTGCAAGGCCGGAATCACCAGGCTGTAACGCTGGTTTCCCGTGCCCCGGCTTTTGTGCACCGCGCTCAAGTTCAGCATTACGGCAGCGTCGACAACGGTACGCGGTACAACGCATCGCCCGGCTCGGCATCGCCGAAACGGACCCAGTTGGCCACATCATTGTGAAAGGTTTCGTAGAGGCGGATTTTCGAATCCAGCTCGTCGATAAAGTCTTCCTGCTCGGCCACACTCAGCGACAACCACAAGTCCTGGGTCATGTTCAGCGACTTGCTGCGGTACGGCAGGCCTTCCAGGTATTCACCGAGCAGGCCACCGTCAGCCAGGTTGCCGCCCTTGCGCAGGGCCTGCGGGTCACGGCTCATATAGGCTGAAGCGCTGGCAATTTCCTGGAAGAAATCCTTGGGCGAGGTCTGGGTTTTACGCGCGGCATCCACGATCAGTTTCAGCGATTGCTGCAGGTCGTTTAGCTGCAATTTTGTGAGCATCACGCACACCTGGAACGCCGGCAGCGCCGGGTTGGTCAGGTCACGATCGGCGGTCCAGGCGCTGACCAGTTGCGGCGCCTGGCTGGCGGTTTTACGGCCGAGGAAGTCCATGTGCATGGCGTAGCCGACTGCTGCGGATTTGTCCGCCAGGCTCGGCGCGCTACTCAGCAGCGGCACCGGTTGCGGTGTGTCGCTGCGTACCTGGTGCACCAGGTTGGCGAACACTGTGCCAATCTCATCAACCCGCTCGCCCAGCTTGTGTACATCACCCCCGGGCACCGACGTGTAAAGGTCGCCGATCTGCGGGTTGGCGTCTGCGGTCAGCACGCGGTACTGGGTTTCGGCACCGGCGTGGGTTTTCTTGCCGGCATCGGTGCGCAGGTGCAGGGCGTAAATCTTGATCTGCTTGCCGAGTGCCGCCTGGCGCACTTCGGCTTCGTTCATCTGGGTGGCGGCGAACGGGTCGTTCTTGCGCAGCGCGCCGGCATCGGTGACCAGCAAAATGATGCGCCCGCCGTAGCCAGACCAATCCATGCCATCGACCGCCTGCATCACCCCGGCAAACGCGTCCTCATTGAACGAGTGACTGGACACCGTGGACGCTTTGACCTGGCGCGCCATATCGAGGAAGCGCTGCGGGTCGCGGCCCTGATCAAGGCTGATGAGCGTCTTGGCGACGTATTCCAAACCAGGGGTTTTCTTGATGCTGTTACGAAAGCCCACCAGCCCGAAGCTCACGCTATCAAGCTCACCGCGCTCGGCAATGCGAGTTTGCAACTCATGCACCACATCGCGAACCTGGTCGATGTAAGGCTGCATCGAAACCGTCGTGTCGACCACCAACACCACGGCCGTGCGGAAAGCGTCTGCGGCGATTGCTTTGGTGGCCGGCTTGGCCGCCGCGCTGCCCGGGTCGATGGACGCCACATTGAGCAACTGCACCGGCTGGCCGTTTTCGTCGAAGCTCTCTTTGGAATCAAAAATCGGCAGCAGGTAAAACTGGTTTTGCGGCACAGCACTGGCTGTCGGCTCAAGCGCCAGCACCTGTTGATTGTCTTCGCGGTTCTTCTGCGCCTTGGCCAACACGTTTTTGGCGGCGGCGGGATCAGCCAACAGCTTTTCCACCTCCGCCGATTGGCGCAGGAACATCACCGGCGCCCGGCCCGAGCGCTCGGTAAACTTAAGCACCAGGCTTTGCTTCCAGTCGCTGACTTGAGCGGCGGGCAACCAACCATCGCTGCGCCCATCGGTTGCGGCGCCGACACGCACCCACGGGCTGCCGTCGATGTCTTTGCGCTGGTAAACATAGAGCACCGAAAACGCCGGCAGGGCTTCGTCTGCTGCACCACCGGCATCATGGGACAGCTTGGCGCCCGGCTTGCTGAGCACGCGCTGGAACAAGGTCTTTTTACCGGCCATCAGCAACGGCCGCTGGCCGCCATCCGCCTCGGCCACCACCGGCTTTACCTCCGGCGGTGGCGTGGTCTTGGGCACCACGGCGACAGGCGGTTTGGCAGGTTCATCGCTGCCGCTCAGCCACCAGTAACTGGCGCCACCAATGGCCAGTGCAACCGCCACAGCGACAGCGGCCAGGGCCAGCACCGGACCACGGCGCTGCTCGGACACGGCGCGGTGTTGCGTGGGAGTTACCACCGGTTGACGCACCGGTTGCGGCTGGGGTTTGTCGGTCGGAATCTCGATGGACACTGGCGTCATTCCGGCCAAGTCAAAACTCAGCGGAATCGGTAACGGCCGCACCAGCGTGGCTTCTGGCGAATCTGCGGGCAGTTGGTCGAGCGCGCGCAGCAACGCCGCCGCATCCGGAAAACGCTCGGCCGGGTCTTTGGCCAACAGCTTGCGCAGCACCTCCTGATAACGCCCGTGGTGCACCGGCAGTTCCGGCAGCGGCTCGGTCAGATGCGCCAGCGCAGTGGACAGCGCATCGGTGCCGCTGTACGGCAGCTTGCCGACGAGAATTTCGTAGAGCACCACGCCCAACGCATACAGGTCGGCGCGGCCATCAATTTCCTGGCCACGCGCCTGCTCCGGGCTCATATAGCTCGGCGTGCCCACGGCAAAACCGGCTTGGGTGAACTGGGTGCGATCGTCCAGGGACTTGGCGATGCCGAAGTCCGACAGCACGGCGGTACCGTCAGCGCGAAACAGAATGTTCGCTGGTTTGACGTCGCGGTGTACCAAACCCTGTGCATGCGCATAGCCCAACGCCGAAGCGATTTGGCGAATCAGCGTCACGCCCTGCTCCGGCGTCAGGCCGGCGGCGATACGCTCCTTCAGCGTGCCGTTGGGCAGGTATTCCATGGCCATGTAGTACAGCTCACCGACATTGCCGATGTCATGGATGGTCACCGTGTGCGGATGCGACAGGCGCGCCAGGGTCTTGCCCTCGCGCAGGAAGCGCTCGCAGAAGCTCGGGTCGGCCGCCAGCGCCGCCGCCATCACCTTCAAGGCCACCTTGCGCTCCAGCGAGCGCTGGGTCGCCAGGTACACGCTGGCCATGGCGCCTTCGCCGATCTCGCCTTCGATGTCGTAGCCAGGGATCACAATGTTCATGGCGAGACCTTCACGACAATGGCAGTGATATTGTCCGGCGCGCCACGGTTGAGCCCCAGGTGCACCAGGCTGCGCACGATTTCGTCCGGCGCGTCGTGGCTCAGCACTTCACGTATTTCATGGTCTTCGACGGTCTTGTTCAGGCCATCGCTGCACAGCAGGTAGCTGTCGCCGGGGGAAATCAGCAGGTCAGTCACCGCCACTTCCAACTGCGCCTCCACGCCCACGGCGCGGGTGACGATATTGGCGCGAGGATGCACGCGAGCGTCGGCTTCGCTGAGCAGGCCGCTGTCTTGCAGGTCCTGCACGTAGCTGTGATCGCGGGAAATGCTGTCCAACTGCCCTTCGCGCAGGCGGTACAGGCGACTGTCGCCGGCCCATAAACACACGCCACGCAGGCCACGTGCGGCGAGCACCACCACGGTGCTGCCCATCATGCTCACGCCACGGTTGGCGGTTTCTTCACGCACCGTGGCGTTGATGCGGATCAGGTCATTGCGCAAGGCCGCCGAGTATTCATCGAGAGAACGCCCCACCGGCACGTTGCGCAGGCTGTCGACGATCAAGCTGCTGACGTAATCGCCGGCCGCATGCCCGCCCATGCCATCGGCTACCACCCACAGGCGGTTTTCCGGCAGGTCCAGGCACGCGTCTTCATTGACCTGGCGCACCATGCCCACATGGCTTTTGCTCGCGGATTTAAACGTCGCCCCCATCTACACCACACCTTCTTGTCCGAGCAAAAACTGCGCAAAATCGCCGGCAGCCGGCAAACCCTGGCACCGCAATAAACCTGGGGAAATACGTTGTGAGCCACGGCCCCACCACAGGCTGGCACCCTCACAAGCCTGCTCGGCCAGTGCGGTCATGCGGCTGTGGGGCACGGTGGCGGCGACCCGCTGCAGGCCCGCGAAGCGACTGTCTACCGCGCGCGGTTCACTGGCCGGGATGCCCAGGCTGTCAACGCCATCGTTAAAGCCTTCAAACGTGGCGCCAGTATCCAGGGTGCTGAGCAACAGCTCTTCAGCCTGCTCAAACCAGGTGTCCGGGCCACCCACCAATGACGCCGGGTTAGTGTCGTGATCAAGCAACGCCACCACGGCCAACGGGAAATAGCGCCCGACCCGATCAATGCTCGGCATCACCACGCCTGCCGCCGCGTCCGGCCCGCACACGCCCGGCGCCAGCACAAAACGCCACAACGGGCTGACCAGATAGACGTTTAGCCAATCGCCACCCAGGCTGCTCTGGCTGGCGAGCAAACCTGCGGCCAGCCAGCTGTCCCACGGGCCGATAAAACTCTGGGGCAAGGCGCGGCTGACAAAGTCACCGCGGCTGGCCAACTTGCCGTAGAAGCCCAGCGTGTTCATAGCCGCTCCGGCAGGCTGAAGCCACTGAGTACGCGGCTCTTGAACGGGTTGAAGGCGCTGTTGGCGCGCAACTCGTAGGCGATGCTCGCGCCATCAACCCGCAAACGCAGGTTGAAGCGGTCCGGCGAATTGCCGGCGCTCAGGTCCGATTGCTCCAGCAGACGGAACCATGCCCATGGGCCGTCCAGGGTCACGCCGGAACGGCCACTGGCCGACGGCGGCGTGATCGAAATACGCACCACGCCGATACTGCCGGGGTTCGGCCATTGCATCGCTACCGGCCGGCTTGGGCCGTGGTCGTAGCTCAGTTGCTGGCCGTCGAGGTCGAGCAGGAACTGGGTGATGGTCGGGTCCATCGACACCGGCTTGAGCTCGAAACGCACGATCGGCTGGGTGCCCCCCGATCTAAAGAACGCGTCACGAATAGCCGCCGCACGCTGGAAGGTTTGCAGCACGCCCGGCGCGATCCCAAGCTTCTGCGCCGCGCCCGGCTGCCAGCGCCAGGTCTGTGCGGACGTATCCACGTAAGGCTGCAGGTATTTGCGGAAATAGTTATCCATCACCCCGCCCACGCCGAAGAACTGGCCGAAGTCATCGAGCGTGGCGTCCCGCGCGCTGCCCGGCGACATCGGATAACGCCCCGCCAGAGACTGGCGATACACGTTGACCACTTCACTCACCCACGCCGCATTCAGCTGGTTACGCACCCCGCCCATCATGCTGTTGGTGGTGGAGTTGACCACCGACTTGACCATGCCCTGCACCAGCGGCGGCTGGCGCTCGGCATTCAAGCTGACCCGCGTGGCCGCAGCGGCCGCCTGGTTCTTGGCCTCGCCAAGCAAGGCGTCGCCACTGGCGCCGACCATGGCGCTGACTTGCACATACAGCGCGTTCATGTCCGCCAACAGGCCGTCGATGGCCGCCGGTTCGCCTTCGTTTTTGCTGACGATGCTATTGAGTTCGGCAAAGTGCGCGGTCACCGGATCGTCCGCCGCTTGCGGTGCATTAGCGCTTGGTTGCTCCTGGCCGAGCAGGCTGCCGAGGCGTTCCTTGAGCTTGTCGACACCGCCTTCCACCGGCACGCCTTTGGCGGCCAATTGGCGTTCTTCAGCTTGCAGGTCGGTCTCTTTGGCCACGGCTACCAGCAGCTTTTTAAGCGGCGAAGTGGGGCCGGAAATCACCCGCAGCACATCGGCCGCCTGGGCCACGCTGGTGATCGGCACAAAGTCGATGTCCGCGAGCAAGGCGTCCCATTGGCGCTGGTAGTCCTGGAAGTACAGGCGGCGCACGTCGGCGGCCAGGCTCACCACGTTCTGCTGATCGGCTTGCTCACGGCCCAACACCCATTGTTCTTCCGCGAGCGTGCCAGTCTGGTTCAGGCTGCTGAGCAGGAACGCCTGGCGATAGCCTTTGGCAGTGAAGAACCCACTCAACGGTTCGCCCAATGGCTTGCCGCTTTTACGGCTGAACACCAACGCAGCATCACGGCCGGCGGCTTCGTTGAGGCGAAAGTCGGGGATGCCCTCGGGCAGCTTCTGGCGCTTGACCCGGTCGTACACGCGTTGCGCCACCGGCAGCTGTTGCAGTTGGCGACGCAGGTCATCGATCAGGCGTGGGTCCAGCCGCGCATTCGGCGGGTGACGGTCGAACAGCGCCTGCAAGTGCCCGGTCAACGCCTGGCGCTGATCGGCCGGCAGGTCACGCGGCAGGTTGCGGTCCCAATCCAGGGCGACCCAGGCCTTGATGAAGTCCGGGTCGTAGTGCTCGTTATCGGCGAGCATCAGGTAGGCCTTGAGGCCCTCGTAGAGGAAGTCGGAATTGCCGCCGCCATGCAGTTGCTCTTCGATGCGCGTCACTAGTCGCGGCGCGAACACGGCGATCAAGAGCTTGCGATAGACACTGGCAGATTCGGCTTCGAGCATATCGCCCTGATACAGGCCCAGGCCTTCGGACCAGCTCGGCGAATCGCCCGCGAGGTTCTTCACCGCGTTGAGCAGCGGCAACACTGCCAGCACTTCACGCTGCGCCGGGCTGAGGTTTTGTACGGTCTGGCCCAGCGGCGCAACCTTCTGGTCAACCTGGGCGATATACGCCTGGTTGGCACGATAACTCACCCACCAGAGGCCACTGACCACCACCACAAGGGCGATGGTAGCGGCCAGCACACCGCGTGCAATCCACTTGCGGCGGCGCTCGACTTTCGGGTTCACGCCCACCAACCCACGCTCGGCAAAAGCCACGGCGGTGAACAACTTTTCGATGAAATAACTGCGCCCGGTGCCGCTCTGTCGTGCCAGGTGCTGGCGGTCCAGATTCATGCTCTGGGCCATGGCGCCGATCAAGCGATCAATCGGGCTGCCTTCCTGAGTGCCGCTGGTGAAATAGACTCCGCGCAGCAACACGCGCTCTTCGAAGGCGTTGGGTTTGAACACGCCTTCGAGGAAACTTTGCAGGCAATCTTTCAACGCGCCGAACTGCTGCGGAAAGCCGTAGATCAGGTCACGCCGCGCCGGGTCACGCTCCTGTTGCAGGCGCTCCACCAGCCGTTCATTCAGGCGCTGCTCAAGACCCGCAAACTCGCTTTGCAGATGGGCCAGCGGGCTGTCGCTGTTTTTGCCGTCGTCCAGGGCGAAGGTCATGCCCCACACCTGGGCGCGGTCTTCCTTGCTCAGGTTGTCGAAGAACTCCATGAAACCCGGCACCAGGTCGAGCTTGGTCAGCATCAGGTAGATCGGGAAACGCACGCCCAATTGGGTGTACAGCTCCTGGATCCGCAGGCGAATCGCCGCCGCATGGGCGGCGCGTTCGGCCTCCGTACCGAGCAGCAGATCCGAGAGGCTGATGGCGATAAACGCGCCATCAATGGGCCGACGTGAACGCTGCTTTTTCAACAGATCGAGAAAGCCCAGCCACGCGGCTTTATCCACTGTGGAGTTGCTGTCCTGGGTGGTGTAGCGGCCAGCGGTATCGAGCAAAACGGCCTGGTCGGTAAACCACCAATCACAATTGCGCGTACCGCCAACGCCGCGCACAGCACCGGCGCCCAACTGCGCAGCGAGTGGAAAGTGCAGGCCGGAATTGACCAGCGCGGTGGTCTTGCCCGAACCCGGCGGCCCGATGATCACGTACCACGGCAGCTCATAGAGATTGCGGCGCTCATCACCGCCGAGCTTGGCCTTTTTCAGCAATGCCAGGGCTTCGTCCATGCGCTGGCGCAAGGTCGACAACTCTTCGGCCGTGGCGACACTGTTGGGGTCGGCCGGGGTTTCTGCGGCGAGGCTGCGCATCACTTCGGCGGCCTGGCGGCGCGCCTGGATAATGCGCACTACGCGGTAGGCGATCCACAGCGCAAACACCAAGATAATCAACATCCAGCGCCGCCCTTCCGGCACCAGCACATCGAGCAACGGCCCCACAAACCAGATGATCAGGCTCAGGGCAATCAGGCCCAGCACGGGGATCACCCAGCGAATCATGAAACTGAAAAACGCCTTCACTCGACGCCCTCCGCCAATACGGTGATTTCAACCCGACGATTGCGGGCACGGCCTTCGGCGGTGGCGTTGGTCGCCACCGGCTCGGTGTCGCTGCGGCCTTCAGCGCTGAAGCGATCCGCCTGGCCGGTCTTGGCCGCCAGGATGTCCAGCACCGACTTGGCCCGCGCTTCGGACAATGCCCAGTTGGACGGGAAGCGCAGCGTGGCAATCGGGCGGTTATCGCTGTGCCCGGTCACGCGGACCTGGCCCTTGACCTTGCGGATGGCGTCAGCGATGCGCAGCATCAGTGGCTCGAAGTCATCGCGGATGCTGGAGCTGGCAGACGCGAACAGTTCATCGCCGCGAATCGTCACCACGGAGCGGTCGACCTTGTCTTCCACGGCCACGCGGCCCGCCTTGATGTCTTCCACCAGGAAGCCGGCCAGACGCGGCCGCTCGATGACCTTGGGCTGCGCCACCGGGCGGTCGATGGCCTGCACCGGAATCTCGCCCAGGGCATGGATATTCTTGAATACCGGCTCCGCATCCGACGCCAGTTTCATGCGCAAGCCAAACAGCAACGCCAGCAGCAGCGCCAGGCCGATGGCCACAGCGATCCACGGCGGCATGAATTGCGCGAGGCGATCACGTGCCACCGTCACGCCGCGCCAATGCGGCGAGAGTTCGCGTTCGTGCTCACCACGCGCACTGCGAATCGCTGCGGCGGTGCGTTCACGCAAGGCTTCCAGCTGGCTGCGACCGTCATTCATCACGCGGTAGCGGCCTTCAAAACCCAGGCACATGCACAGGTACAGCAGCTCCAGCAGGTACAGGCGCTCACGCGGGCTTTGCAGGCAATGGTCGAGCAACTGGAAGACTTTTTCGCCGCCCCAGGCTTCATTGTGCACGGTGATCAACAAGCTCTGCTTGCCCCAGTCACTGGCACTGCCCCACGGCGTGCTGAGCACGGCTTCATCGAGCGCCGTACACAGCGCGTAACGCGCCAGCAGCACTTCGTTGCGCGCCACACCGGCGGCTTCGGCGCGCTCTTCGAACTGGCGCAGGTAGGCCAGCAACTGCGCACGCAAACTGGCCGGCGCCGGATGGGCGATGGTGTTGCGCAGGCGCGTCAACAGCGCCAACAGCGGCCCGGCGGCGCTTTCCAACGGGTTCAGGCCCTGGCTTTTGCCGGTGAGGATCGGCGCGGCCGGCATCGACAAAGGCGCCGGTTCGGCACGTGCAGGTTCCGGTGCACGACCACCTGGGCGAGGCATGAACTGGGTGCGGTCATCATCATTGGGATGCATCGCCAATTATCCTCGGATCGCCCAGAAGGCCAGGTTCAAGCCCGGGAACTGCCCGGCGATATGGAAGGCAAAGCCGCCGGAGTTGTTCAGTTGCTGCCAGTGCTCGCTGCCACGGTCCAGCTCGTAATAGGTGCTGCCTGCGTGGTACGGGATCTGGCGGGGCGCAACCGGCAACGGCAGCAGGCCGATGCCTGGCAATTGCAGGTTGACCATGTCGCGGATGTGCTCCACGGAGCCGACTTTGCTCTGCTGGCCGAAGCGCGCGCGCAGGGTTTCGCCGGGCACGTCGGCGCGTACCACGAGGATGAAACTGGCGCTGTCGAGCAGGGTTTTGTCGGCGAGCATGGCCACGTGGATGCCATAGGCTTTTTCCACAATAGGGATCGGCGTGGCTTTGCTGTCGATCAGCATCGACAGCGCTTCACGCAGGGCCGCCATCACCGGGGCGAAACTCAGGATCAGGTCATCGTGCTGGTATTGCGGGTATTCCTGAGGGCGGCGACCCGAGGTTGAGAAGGTCGAAAACTCACCGGCCAAGCTCACCAGCTCGCTGAAAAACCGCTCAGGGTGCAGCGGGCTTAACTGGCTCAAATGCTGGATCAGTGGCTGCGCGCGGTTGACCAATTGCAGCAGCATGAAGTCGGCAATTTCCGAAGCGCCACCCGCACCCGAGGCGACCACGCGGCCCGCCAGGGCTTCGCCGCGCTGGTGCAGCAGGCCGAGCAGTTCACTGCGAAAGGCGGTGAGTGGTTTGCTCGCGGCCACGTCCAAAACCGGTGGGATATACGTGTCGTCGAGCACCAATGCACGGTCGGCACGCTTTTCCTTGATGCGCACCAGGCCGATGGCGGCGTAGTCACTGATGCCATCCTGCGCGGTCAACAGGCGCAGCGCTCGGGAACCCACAGCCACTGGCGCGCGGTTTTCAAACGGCGCGTTATCGTCGCGCACTTCGCGCACCTGGCTGACGTACCGTGCCGCTTCCAGCGCTTCGCCTTCATCCACCGTGTCTCGCGCACCGGCGCGCTTGAGCGGCAAGGCCAGGTACACCAGGCCGTCGCGCAGGTTGTCGTCGATATTCAGCGGGCTCGGCGCCAGATCATCCTGGGGAATATTGAACGGCGTGCCGTCGGGCAACAGGCCACGCGCCGACACGATCGCCAGCTTGCCCTGGGCCAGCAGGCCCTGATCAATAAGCAACTCGGAAAAGCCCCAGGCACCGGCGGACAACGGTCGGCTGCGCGCGTCGATGAGGTTTTCCAGGTAACGGTCATGCTGCTGGAAGTGCTGCGTTCCGATGAACATGCCTTCCGACCAGACCACGCGATTGTTCCAGGACATGGGGGCTCCGAGGGTTTTATTGGGCAGGGCTGGATGGGGGAACCACGACGTCGGCGCGTACGGCGCGCACATCGAGGCTGATCTGATATTCGGTGTATTGGCGCGCCGGAACCGTGAGCACCGTGCGCCATTGCGCGCGGTCCAGCTCGCGATAGCCCACCAACAAGCCGATCTGGCGTGTGGAAGGGTCAAGGTCGCGCTGGATGCTCAGTTGCTGGCCGGGTTGGATCATCACTTCATCCTGGTCCAGCAGGTCCAGGCCAAGGGTGGATTGCGCGCGATCGGCCAAGGCGAAGTAGTCGGAGCGACTGAAGGTGGCGGCGTTTTTCAGTTCGAAAATGCGCACCCGCACCGGAGCAGCCTGGCCGTTGGCGCCGGGGTTTAGCCCGGCAATGGCGTGAAAGTGCAGCTCGACGGCGGCAGTGCCCGCTTCGGCTTCAGCGGCAACCTCGGGTTTGACCGCGTCCTTGGCACACGCCGTCAGCAACAGCGCGGTGGCGGCTGCGAGTAAAAACCTGGGAATCATCCTGCGTCCTCAATGACGTACTTAGCTATCCGTTTTATCCATTATTGCGGCGCGTTTTAGCGTCGCTGTCGTGCGCTGTGTTCTTCGTATGCTCGGCTGAATTCGCGACCGAACAGGTCCTGGAAATCTTCCTGGGCCTCACGGGAAATATTGCTGTAGAGCTCGGTAAACTGCTGCCAGTACTGCGCCTGGCGAGAGCCGTTGAACAGGCTCGACAGCCCGGCGGGCTTGCCCATGCGCTCTTCCAGCTGTGCCGGTTCAAAACGCGTGAGCAGGTGTTTGATCGCCGCTTCCACACCGGCCATTACCGCCAGTTGGTGAGCGCGCAGGTCGTCGAAACTCTCGCGCACGGCGACGTCCGGCGCCATAAACGCTTGGTTGCCATGACGAAGCAGCAGCAGCAAGGCTTCGTCAGCATTCGGCGCAAATTTCAACGGATTGTTTTCAGCCGGCTGGATCATCGTCTGCTGCATGCGGAACTCGCCCTTGAGGCTCGCGCGGGCACGCAACACGTCGATCAGGCCTTCGACCATCAGGCGGTAACTGCGGCCGATGCTTTCCATTTGTGCTTCGGCTTGAGCCTTGTCGAGGCGCAATTGGTCCAGCCCGGCGCCGCGCAGGAAGGCTTGCAGCAAGTCGGGCTGTTGGGTGATGGCCGGGGTGGTTGGCTGGACGACCGGCGCTGCTGGCGGTTCAGGTGGTGCAACCGGCTGTGGCGCTGCAACAACGGGCGCGGGCGTGTCGCCGAACAAATCCCAGTCTTCAGGAATAACCGAGCCCGACACCACGGGTTGCTCGACCACAGGCACCGCGACCGGCGTTGGCGGACGAAAATCGTGCTGCTCGCTGGGTACGTGGTCCGCCACGGTTGGCGGCGGCACGGTGGTCGGAGTGAGGAAGTCGAACAGGTCCGGCAGCGTGTCCATCGACGAGGCGCCCTGGAACTGCGGCGCGATCACAGGTGAAGGTGCAGGCTTGTTCGCCACCGCGCCCATCAGCGCTTCAAAACTGTTCGGCGAATCGCCGCTGAACGGCTGGCTATCAAGCGCCTGCACATTGAAGTCGATACGTGCCTGGATCTCGTAATCGCCGATGCGGATCAACTCGCCATCTTGCAACGGCTCGCTGTTCCCTCTACGCATTCGGATGCCGGCGTTAACCAGCTCCACTCCGTTCGTACTGTTATCGGTTAGGTAGTAACGGCCATCTTTGTATTGAATAACGCAATGTTGCGAGGAGACTAACCGCTCTGGGTCAGGCAGTACCCAGTCATTGTCGGAATTGCGGCCAATAGCCATCACGCCCTGATCCATGGACTTTTCAGGGCATTGCCCAGGGGTAATCTTGTGATAACTAGTGATAGTCAAACACAGCGACATCTTGCCTCCTTGCTGATACATCGCGCGCGGCCTATTCCAAGGGAGGGCGCCTCCCGCAAGCGCCCTGCCAAGTCGTGCAAACGACCGTAAAATCTGCTTTTGTCAGCATGATTGCTGATCTTAACCGGCTTCTGTGACAAAAACCCTGTCCTGGGCCGCCGTCAGACCCGTCAGTCGCGCAGTGTGTTAAACACCGCACATCTGTCACAGAGGGCGAGTAGCTTACCTTGACAACGCGTAACTACTACACCAAAAATGCACAACTTCTTGAACATAAGTGATGGCGCAATAGTGGCGCACTGAGTATATGACCAAGAAAACATGCAAAGTTCATTGCGTAACTTATGCATGCATTGCCCGCCGTCTAACGGGCTGATAAGGAGATCGAATCAAGTGGATGTGCCGTTGCTGCTCGCCGCCGTTTCCGCGACTTCGCCCTGTGGTGAAGACATGGAATATGACGCGCAATTCCTTCAATTGGAACGTGACGCCAAGGGCCAACCCGAGCGCAGCATGGGCGACTCGATCCTGCCCGCCGAACCCCCGCAGTGGCGTAGCATCCAGCAGCAAAGCCTCGATTTGTTGCAACGCAGCAAAGACCTGCGCATCACCCATTTCCTGTTGCAAAGCTCCCTCGCCCTCCAGGGTGTGGCCGGGCTTGCCGAAGTCCTTACGTTGATCAACGCGCTGCTGCGCGAATACTGGGCCGACCTGTACCCGCGCCTGGATGCCGACGACGATAACGACCCCACCGTGCGCATCAACGCCCTGTCCGGCTTGACCAGCGACGCGACCATACGCTTGCTGCGCGAGAGCATCCTCACGCGCTCGCGCACGTTTGGGCCAGTGAGCCTGCGCGCGGCGCTCAACGCCAGCGGCCTGTCGAACTTCCCGGATGAGCAACTCGGCGCCCAGCAACTCAACGCCGCGTTCCTCGACAGTGACTCCGAACAACTGCAAGCCACGCGCGACGCCTTGAGTGCCGCGCGTGCCGCCTGCGAGGCCATCGAACAACAGGTCAGCGACCAGGTCGGCTCGGCCCAGGGCGTAGACCTGAGCCTGCTGAAGCAACCGCTCAAGCAGGCGCTGCAGATCCTCAATCAAGCCGTACCCGACCCTGCAGGCAGCAGCGAACCCGAGGCTGTCAGTGAAGACAATGCCCCCTCGGTCGATTTCGCCGCTGCCCCCGCAGCACCGCGCCCAACGGGCGACATCGCCACCCGCGATGACGTGCTGCGCAGCCTCGACAAGATCCTTGCGTACTACACCCGGCACGAGCCTTCGAGCCCGCTGCCGGTGCTGTTGAACCGGGCGAAGCATCTGGTGCACGCCGACTTTGCGGCCATCGTGCGCAACCTGATCCCCGACGGCATGTCCCAATTTGAAAACCTGCGCGGCCCGGAAAGCGAATAAGCCGCCGGACTGTGCAGTAACAACACCGTCGCTCAAGCGACCAGGAGCAGCAACGTGGCGAAGCAAAGTTCTCAGAAATTCATCGCGCGCAACCGTGCGCCTCGAGTGCAGATCGAGTACGACGTCGAGCTTTACGGCGCCGAGAAAAAGGTCCAGTTGCCCTTCGTGATGGGCGTGATGGCCGACCTCGCCGGCAAGCCTGCCGAGCCGCTGGCGCCTGTGGCTGATCGCAAGTTCCTTGAGGTAGACGTCGACAACTTCGACTCGCGCCTCAAGGCCATGCAGCCACGCGTAGCGTTCCACGTACCGAATGAGCTGACCGGCGAAGGCAACCTGAGCCTGGACATCACCTTCGAAAGCATGGACGACTTCAGCCCGGCCGCCGTGGCCCGCAAAGTCGATTCGCTCAAGCAACTGCTCGAAGCCCGCACCCAGTTGGCCAACCTGCTGACCTACATGGACGGCAAGACCGGCGCTGAAGAAATCATCATGAAGGCGATCAAGGACCCGGCACTGCTTCAGGCACTTGCCAGCGCGCCTAAGCCAGCAGGGGACCAGTAATCATGACCGACAATACCGCCCGCGAAGGCAGCCAGATCCTGGGTGCTACCGAAGAAGCCAGCGAGTTCGCCAACCTGCTGCTGCAAGAATTCAAACCCAAGACCGAGCGTGCCCGCGAAGCCGTGGAAACCGCTGTGCGCACCCTGGCCGAACAAGCCCTGGCGCAGACGGACCTGGTCTCCAATGACGCGATCAAGTCGATCGAATCGATCATCGCCGCCATCGACGCCAAGCTCACCGCCCAGGTCAACCAGATCATCCACCACCCGGATTTCCAGCAGCTGGAAAGCGCCTGGCGTGGCCTGCACTACCTGGTCAACAACACCGAGAGCGACGAGCAACTGAAGATTCGCGTGCTCAATATCGCCAAACCTGAACTGCACAAGACCCTGAAGAAATTCAAGGGCACGGCGTGGGACCAGAGCCCGATCTTCAAGAAGATGTACGAAGAAGAATACGGCCAGTTCGGCGGCGAACCGTACGGTTGCCTGGTGGGCGATTACTACTTCGACCAGTCTCCACCGGACGTCGAGCTGCTGGGTGAGTTGTCGAAGGTCTGCGCCGCCATGCACGCGCCATTCATTGCCGCTGCTTCGACCACCGTGATGGGCATGGGTTCGTGGCAGGAACTGTCGAACCCGCGCGACCTGACCAAGATTTTCACCACCCCGGAATACGCTGGCTGGCGCTCGCTGCGTGAATCGGAAGACTCGCGCTACATCGGCCTGACCATGCCGCGCTTCCTGGCGCGCCTGCCGTATGGCGCCAAGACCGACCCGGTGGAAGCCTTCGCCTTCGAAGAAAACACCGACGGCGCCGACAGCTCCAAGTACACCTGGGCCAACGCCGCCTACGCGATGGCGGTGAACATCAACCGCTCGTTCAAACACTACGGCTGGTGCTCGCGCATCCGTGGCGTGGAATCCGGCGGTGAAGTGGAAAACCTCCCGGCCCATACGTTCCCTACCGATGACGGTGGCGTGGACATGAAGTGCCCGACCGAAATCGCCATCAGCGACCGCCGTGAAGCGGAGCTGGCGAAGAACGGTTTCATGCCGCTGCTGCACAAGAAAAACACCGACTTCGCCGCGTTCATCGGCGCCCAGTCGTTGCAGAAACCGGCCGAATACGACGACCCGGACGCCACCGCCAACGCCAACCTGGCCGCGCGCCTGCCGTACCTGTTCGCCACCTGCCGCTTCGCCCACTACTTGAAGTGCATCGTGCGCGACAAGATCGGTTCCTTCAAAGAGAAGGACGAGATGCAGCGTTGGTTGCAGGACTGGATCCTCAACTACGTCGACGGCGACCCTGCGCACTCCACCGAAACCACCAAGGCCCAGCACCCGTTGGCCGCCGCCGAGGTGATCGTGGAAGACGTCGAAGGCAACCCGGGTTACTACAACTCCAAGTTCTACCTGCGCCCGCACTACCAGCTCGAAGGGCTGACCGTGTCGTTGCGCCTGGTATCGAAACTGCCTTCGGCAAAAAGCGCATAACTAACGGTTGAACCGGCTCTTCTGTGGGAGCCGGGCTTGCCCGCGATGCAGGCACCTCGGTTTGTCAGTCAGACCGCGGTGATGCAATCGCAGGCAAGCCAGCTCCCACAGAACAGCATTGCCCCTTTGGGCATCACCAAATTCAGTGGCCCGTGCCACACAGGGAGAAAACATGGCTGTTGATATTTTCATCAAGATCGGCGACATCAAGGGCGAGTCCATGGACAAGGCCCACAAGGACGAAATCGACGTGCTGAACTGGAGCTGGGGCATGGCCCAGTCCGGCAACATGCATGTGGGCGGCGGTGGCGGCGCGGGCAAGGTGAATATCCAGGACCTGTCGCTGACCAAGTACGTCGACAAGGCTTCGCCCAACCTGATGATGCACTGCGCCAGCGGTAAGCACATCGACAAGGTCAAGCTGACCGTGCGCAAGGCTGGCGGCGAAAGCCAGGTCGAGTACATGGTGATCAACCTGGAAGAAGTGCTGGTCACGTCCCTGAGCACCGGCGGCTCGGGCACCGATGATCGCCTGACCGAAAACGTCACCCTGAACTTCGCCCAGGTGATGGTCGACTACCAGCCGCAGAAAGCCGACGGCACCAAAGACGGCGGCGCGATCAAGTTTGGCTGGAACATCCGTTCCAACACCAAGCGCTGATAGCCCTGGCGGCCGCAGCACCTCGCTGCGGCCCCTGGCACCTTGTCCCTCTCTTAGCCCGTCCGTGGAGCTGCTTTGGTGGTAACTGAAATCGCTTCCCGCGACCGTCTGCAACCGTCCCTGCTGGACCGGCTGACCGACGATGACCCAACCAACCTCAAGGAAAGCGCCGACAAACGCGTGCTGTCCCTGACCCAATTAAAAGCCTCGGTGCTGCGTGACCTGGCGTGGTTGCTTAACACCACGTCGCTCCTCGACGCCGATGCCACGTTGCACACCCCGGCTGGCACATCGGTGGTCAATTACGGCCTGCCTGCGCTGGCGGGCAACAGCGTTTCCAGTGTGGATATCAAAGCCCTGGAAGCCCTGATCTACCAGGCGATTGCCACTTTTGAACCACGTATTTTGCGCCACACGCTGCGCGTCAAAGCCCGCGTGGGCCATGGCGAGATGAACCACAACGCGCTGAGTTTCGAGATTGAAGGCGACCTGTGGGCGCAGCCGGTGCCGTTGCGCCTGCTGCTGCAAACCGACCTCGATCTGGAATCCGGGCATGTGCGTGTGGTCAATGCCGACCAGCGGAGGCGCCCATGAACCCGCGCCTGCTGGAGCTGTACAACCAGGAACTGCACCACGTGCGCGAAAGCGCCGCCGAGTTCGCCAAGGAATACCCGAAGATCGCCAGTCGGCTGACGTTGTCCGGCATGGACTGCGCCGACCCGTACGTCGAACGCTTGCTCGAAGGCTTTGCCTACCTGACTGCCCGGGTGCAGCTCAAGCTCGACGCCGAGTACCCGACCTTCACCCATAACCTGCTGGAAATCGCCTACCCGCACTACCTCGCGCCCACGCCGTCGATGACCGTGGTGCAAATGCAGACCGACCCCGACGAAGGCTCGCTGGCCAGTGGTTTCCTATTGCCGCGCGACACAGTGTTGCGCGCCGCCTTGGGCCGCGAAACCCAGACCTGCTGCGAGTACCGCACCGCGCACCCGGTGACGCTGTGGCCGTTGCAAGTCAGTAATGCTGAGTACTTCGGCAACCCCGCCGCTGTGCTGGGACGCCTGGCCGCCAGCGAGCCCAAAGCCAAAGCCGGCCTGCGCCTGACTCTGCGCACCGGCGCCGAATTACCCTTCAACAGCCTCGACCTCGATAACCTGCCGCTGTACCTCAGCGGTGCCGATGAGCAGCCGTTTCGGCTCTACGAACAGTTACTCGGCAACGCCTGCGCCGTGTTTGCTCGCAAACCCGGTGGTGATTGGGTCGAGCGCCTGCCGCAAGACGCGCTGCGCTCCCGTGGTTTTGACGATGCCGATGCGGCCATGCCGGTGGTGGCGCGCGCGTTTCAGGGTTATCGGCTACTGCAGGAATACTTCGCCCTGCCCCACCGCTTCCTGTTCGTTGAATTCGCGCAGCTGAGCCGTGCGGTGAAACGCTGCGACGGCCAGGAGTTGGAGCTGATCGTGCTGTTCGACCGTCACGAGCCGAGCCTGGAAGGCAGCGTCGGCGCGGCGCAGTTCATGCCGTTCTGCACGCCGGCGATCAACTTGTTTCCCAAACGCGTGGACCGCATTCACCTGTCGGACCGTGTCAACGAACACCATGTCATCGCCGATCGCACGCGGCCGATGGATTTCGAAATTCACTCGTTGAGCGGCATCACCGGCCATGGCACTGGGCCGGAGCAGCCGTTCCTGCCGTTCTATGCGGTGCGTGATCCATCGCGTTATGGCCGCGACCAGGCGTACTACACCCTGCGCCGTGAACCTCGCGTGTTGTCCAGCGACCAACGCCGTAACGGCCCGCGCTCTACCTATGTGGGCAGCGAAACCTTTGTCAGCCTGGTCGACAGCCAGCAAGCGCCGTACCGCCATGATTTGCGCCAGCTCGGCGTGACCGCGCTGTGTACCAACCGCGATTTGCCGCTGTTCATGAGCGTGGGCAACGGCAAGACCGACTTCACCTTGGCCGACAGCGCGCCGGTGTTGTCGGTGCGCTGCGTGGCCGGGCCGAGTCGTCCGCGTGCCAGCCATGCCCATGACGCCAAGGCCTGGCGCCTGATCAGCCAGCTGTCGCTCAACTACCTGTCGCTGAGCGAGCAGGGCCAGGGCGCCGGCGCCTTGCGCGAACTGTTGCGCTTGTATGGCGACAGCAACGACGCGGCGCTGCAATTACAGATCGAAGGTTTACGTGAGGTCAGCAGCAAAGCGGTGACCCGGCGCCTGCCGATGCCCGGCCCGATCGTGTTTGGGCGCGGTCTGGAAATCACCCTGGAATTCGATGAAAACGCGTTTCGCGGCACCGGCGTGTTTCTGCTCGGTGCGGTGCTGGAACGCTTCCTGGCACGTTATGTGTCGATCAACAGCTTTACCGAGACGGTGATCCGTACCACCGAACGCGGCGAGATCATGCGATGGAAAGCCAAGCCCGGTCGACGTCCGACCCTGTGAACACACTGGATGCGATGCATCAGGAGCCCTGGGAATACGATTTCTTCCAGGCGCTGCGACGTATCGAGTGCGAATCGCCAGCGCTGCCGCGCCTGGGCCATTCCCTGCGCCTGGCCGATGACCCGCTGCGCCTGGGGCAGCAGGCGGACTGCACCTTCGCACCGGCCACATTGGCCTCGGTCGACCCTGGCGGCGATGGCAAACCAGCGCGGCTGGAGCAATTCTTTTTCGGCCTCGGCGGCCCCAACGGCCCGTTGCCGCTGCATATCACCGAGTACGTGCGCGAACGCCAGCGCAACAACGCCGACAGCACCAGCAAACAGTTTTTGGATGTGTTCCACCATCGCCTACTCAGCCTGTTTTACCGGGCCTGGGCCGAGGCGCGACCGACCGTCAGCCACGACCGCCCGGATGATGACTACTGGTCCGCGCGCCTCGCAGCGCTGTGTGGTCGAGGCATGCCGAGCCTGCTCAACCAGGGGTTGATTCCGGATACCGCGAAGCTGCACTACAGCGGTCACCTGTCGGCGCAAACCCGCTACCCGGACGGCTTGAAGGCCATTCTCAGCGAGTACTTCGGCCTGCCGGTAGAGATTGAAGAATACGTCGGCCAGTGGCTGGAACTGCCAGAGCGCAGCCGCGTGAGTGTCAGCGCCAACCAGTTGGGCGTGGACTTTTGCCTGGGCAGCCATGTGTGGGATCGCCAGCATAAATTCCGCATCCGCCTCGGCCCGCTCAAGCTGGACGATTACATGGGCATGCTGCCCGGCAGCCAGCCGTTCAACGAGCTGGTGGCGTGGGTGGCCGAGTACCTGGGCCATGAGCTGGACTGGGACTTGAACCTGGTTTTGCAACAACCCGAAGTCCCAAAGCTGCAACTTAATGGCCAATTCCGCCTGGGCTTCAACACCTGGCTCGGCCAACCCGAGCATGACGCCAACGACCTAATCCTGGCCCGGCATTACGCCGATCACGCCACTACCTCAAGGAATCCAGAGCATGGGTGAAATCAGTCGCGCCGCACTGTTCGGCAAACTCAACAGCGTGGCCTACAAGGCCATCGAAGCCGCCACCGTGTTCTGCAAACTGCGGGGCAACCCGTATGTGGAACTGGCCCACTGGTTTCACCAGTTGTTGCAACTGCAGGACTCGGACCTGCACCGCATCATCCGCCAGTTCAACGTGGAGCCGGCGCGCCTGGCCCGTGACCTGACCGAAGCGCTGGACCGCCTGCCGCGTGGTTCGACGTCGATCACCGACTTGTCGTCGCATGTGGAAGAAGCCGTAGAGCGCGGCTGGGTCTACGGCAGCCTGATGTTCGGCGAAAGCCAGGTGCGTACCGGCTACCTGGTGCTGGGTATCCTGAAGACACCGAGCCTGCGCCATGCGCTGCTGGGCTTGTCCGCCGAGTTCGACAAGATCAAACCCGAAGCCTTGAGCGAGCGTTTTGACGAATACGTCGGCGACTCACCGGAGAATGCGTTGAGCGCCAGCGATGGCTTCAACGCCGGCGTGCCTGGCGAAGCCAGCGGTGCCATGGCGCCGAGTGCGATGGGCAAGCAGGAAGCGCTCAAGCGCTTCACCGTCGACCTGACCGAACAAGCGCGCAGTGGCAAACTCGACCCGATCGTGGGGCGTGATGAAGAGATCCGCCAACTGGTGGACATTCTGATGCGTCGACGTCAGAACAATCCGATCCTCACTGGCGAAGCCGGCGTGGGCAAGACCGCTGTAGTCGAAGGGTTCGCCCTGCGCATCGTCGCCGGTGACGTGCCGCCTGCGCTCAAGGATGTGGAACTGCGCAGCCTCGATGTGGGCCTGCTGCAAGCCGGTGCCAGCATGAAGGGCGAGTTCGAACAGCGCCTGCGCCAGGTCATCGAAGACGTGCAGGCTTCGCCCAAGCCGATCATTCTGTTTATCGACGAAGCCCACACCCTGGTAGGTGCCGGTGGCGCCGCCGGAACTGGCGACGCCGCCAACCTGCTCAAGCCTGCGCTGGCCCGTGGCACCTTGCGTACCGTGGCCGCCACGACCTGGGCCGAGTACAAAAAACACATCGAGAAAGACCCCGCGCTGACCCGCCGCTTCCAGGTGGTACAGGTGGCCGAGCCGTCGGAAGACAAAGCGCTGCTGATGATGCGCGGCGTGGCCTCGACCATGGAGAAACACCATCAGGTGCAGATCCTTGATGAAGCCCTGGAAGCCTCGGTGAAGTTGTCCCACCGCTACATCCCCGCACGTCAGTTGCCAGACAAGTCCGTCAGCTTGCTGGACACTGCCTGCGCACGCGTCGCCATCAGCTTGCACGCCGTACCAGCCGAAGTGGACGACAGCCGCCGTCGCATCGAAGCGCTGGAAACCGAGCTGCAAATCATCGCCCGCGAGCATGCCATCGGTATCGCCATTGGTGCGCGTCAAACCAATAGCGAAACCTTGCTGAGCGCCGAACGTGAGCGCCTGGCGACTCTGGAAAGCCGCTGGGCCGAAGAAAAAACCCTGGTTGATGAGCTATTGGCAACTCGCGCGACCTTGCGCGAAAAAGCTGGCGTGGTAGACAGCGGCAACGATGAGTTGCGCGCCCAACTGCTCGACCTGCAACAACGCCTCACTGCGCTGCAAGGCGAAACCCCGCTGATCTTGCCGACCGTGGATTACCAGGCCGTGGCCTCGGTGGTCGCCGACTGGACCGGCATCCCGGTGGGCCGCATGGCGCGCAACGAGTTGGAGACAGTGCTCAACCTCGACCAGCACCTGAAGAAACGCATCATCGGCCAGGACCATGCCTTGCAGATGATCGCCAAGCGCATCCAGACCTCCCGCGCCGGGCTCGATAACCCAAGCAAGCCGATTGGCGTGTTCATGCTCGCCGGCACCTCGGGTGTGGGCAAGACCGAAACCGCCCTGGCCCTGGCCGAAGCCATGTACGGCGGTGAGCAGAACGTCATCACCATCAACATGAGCGAGTTCCAGGAAGCCCACACCGTGTCCACACTCAAGGGCGCGCCACCGGGTTATATCGGCTACGGCGAAGGCGGCGTGCTGACCGAAGCGGTGCGGCGCAAACCCTACAGCGTGGTGCTGCTGGATGAGGTGGAAAAAGCCCACCCGGACGTGCACGAGATCTTCTTCCAGGTGTTCGACAAGGGCGTGATGGAGGACGGCGAAGGCCGGGTGATCGACTTCAAGAACACCCTGATCCTGCTGACCACCAACGCCGGCACTGAACTGATTTCCCAGGTGTGCAAAGACCCGGCGAACATCCCCGAGCCGGAAGAAATCGCCAAGGCCCTGCGCCAACCGCTGCTGGAGATTTTCCCGCCGGCACTGCTGGGCCGTTTGGTGACGATTCCGTATTACCCGCTGAGCGACGAAATGCTCAAGGCGATTACCCGCCTGCAACTGGGCCGCATCAAAAAGCGCGTGGAGAACACCCACAAAGTCGCCTTCGATTACGACGACGCTGTGGTCGATTTGATCGTCTCGCGCTGCACCGAAACCGAAAGTGGCGGGCGCATGATCGACACCATTCTCACCAACAGCCTGCTGCCGGACATGAGCCGTGAGTTTCTTACGCGCATGCTCGAAGGCAAGGCACTGGCGGGTGTGCGTATCAGCAGCCGGGATAATGAATTGCACTACGACTTCAGCGATTGACCTGACGAAACGCAATTCAACTGTGGGAGTGGGCTTGTGTGGGAGCTGGCTTGCCTGCGATAGCATCACCTCAGTGCGCCTGCCACACCGAGGTGCCTGCATCGCGGGCAAGCCCGGCTCCCACACAAGCCAGCTCCCACAGTTGGATTCGGTTTCTTCAGTTATTTAGGTATTTACGGGACTACCGATGCTATTCAACCAAGCCTCACGCCTGGCCAAGATCACCAGCCCGCTCGGGCCGGATGTGCTGCTGCTCAATGAAATGGGCGGCGGCGAAGAGCTGGGCAGGTTGTTCAACTATGAGCTGCGACTGACCTCTCTGGACGCCAACATCGACCTTAACCAGTTGCTGGGCAAGCCGATGAGCGTTGGCGTGCAGCTGGCGGACGGTGGCGAGCGGCACTTCCACGGCATCGTTGCGCGTTGCAGCCAGAATATCGACCAAGGCCAGTTCGCCAGTTATCAGGTGACCCTGCGCCCGTGGTTCTGGCTGCTCAGCCGCACCTCGGACTGCCGGATTTTCCAGAACCTGAGCATCCCGCAGATCATCAAGCAAGTGTTCCGCGACCTGGGCTTCTCCGACTTCGAAGACGCGCTGAGCCGCCCTTATCGCGAGTGGGAATACTGCGTGCAGTACCGCGAGACCAGCTTCGATTTCGTCAGCCGCTTGATGGAACAGGAAGGTATCTACTACTTCTTCCGCCATGAACAGGACCGTCATGTGCTGGTGTTGGCCGATGCTTATGGCGCCCACACCACGGTGCCGGGCTATGCGTCGATCCCGTACTACCCCAAGGACGAGCAGCAGCGCGAACGCGACCATATGCACAACTGGCACCTGGCGCAGGAAGTGCAGCCTGGGTCGCTGGAGCTTAACGACTACGACTTCCAGCGCCCCAGCGCCAGCATCGACGTGCGCTCGGCCATGCCGCGCCCGCACACCGCCGGCGACTACCCGCTGTACGACTACCCAGGCACCTACGTGCAAAGCGCCGACGGCGAACACTATGCGCGTACCCGCATCGAAGCCCTGCAAACCCTGCATGAGCAGATCGAGTTCAACGGTAATGCGCGGGGCTTGGGCTCAGGCCATTTGTTCAGCCTCACCGGTTTCAGCCGCCAGGACCAGAACCGCGAGTACCTGATCGTCGGTTGCCGCTATGCCATCGTCCAGGAAAGCCTGGAAAGCGGCGGCGGCTCGGGGTCGGCGCAGTTCGAAAGCAGCCTCACCTGTATTGACGCCCAACAAAGCTTCCGACCGCTGGCCAGCACCTATCGGCCCATCGTCAAAGGCCCGCAGACTGCGCTGGTGGTCGGCCCCAAGGGCGAGGAAATCTGGACCGACCAGTACGGCCGCGTGAAGGTGCACTTCTACTGGGACCGTCACGACCAATCCAACGAAAACAGCTCGTGCTGGATTCGTGTGTCGCAGTCCTGGGCCGGCAAGAACTGGGGTTCGATGCAAATCCCACGGATCGGCCAGGAAGTGATCGTGAGCTTTCTGGAAGGCGACCCGGACCGCCCGATCATCACCGGCCGTGTCTACAACGCCGAACAGACCGTGCCTTACGACCTGCCGGAAAACGCCACCCAGAGCGGCATGAAAAGCCGCTCCAGCAAAGGCGGCACGCCGGCCAACTTCAATGAAATCCGTATGGAGGACAAGAAGGGGCTGGAGCAGCTGTATATCCACGCCGAGCGCAATCAGGACATCGTGGTGGAGGTGGATGAAAGCCACTCGGTGGGGCATGACCGCAACAAGAGCATTGGGCATAACGAGACGGTGATGATTGGTAATAACCGCCTGCGCATCGTCAAGCAGGAGGACATTCTCTCGGTGGGCCAAAGGAAGACCGACAGCATCAGCCAGAGCTACGTGATTGAAGTGGGCGAGAACCTGCGGCTGGTCTGCGGCGAAAGCATTCTGGAGTTGAATGCCAGCGGCCAGATCAACCTCACGGGTGTGAACATCAGCTTCTATGCCAGCGGCGATGCCGAGTTTAATACCGGTGGCCTTCTGCACCTCAACAACGGCGGCGGCGCTGGCGCCACGCCCGATGGCCAAGGCGTCAAAGCCAGCATCGACGCCAATATCAAAGCCGCGTTCCCCACGCCTAAAAGCTCCTGACGAGACCTGTTTGCCATGACGTACCGAATCAACGAATTTCAGTTCCAGCTGCCGGCCGCAGAGTTGCAGGACGCGACGATCAATATTCTCAAGTTTCCCGAGCTGGGCACTTCTTTGATCGTCAGCCGCAGCTTGCTGGCCGAAGGCGAAACGTTGCACAGCAACTTCGACGACCAACTCAAGCGCCTGGAAAAACAGGTGCAGGATTTGCGCTGCCAACCCAGCGTTACCGTGAGCCTGGGCGCCGCTCAAGAGGTGGAAGGTATCGAGTTGCGCAGCCAGTTCAACAAGGGCAATGACAAGGTGTTCCAGTATCAGCTGGCGCTGGTGTTGCCGGGTACGCGCAAGATGCTCGCCTTGAGTTATGTGAAGGCCGAAAAGCTAGGCGATGCCGAGGCTGCGCACTGGGCATTGATCAAAAACTCGTTGTCGTTCGACGCTATTTCTTGATGAGCCGCCTGCATGTCTGACGCGTTATGGGCAGCCCGGATGGGCGATGCGCTTTCCCACACCTCGATGATGGCGGACATCCTCGGCGGTGTGCTGGAAGTGGCGGCCAATATCGCGATCACGGCGGTGGCGACGGCGGCCGTGGTTGCGGCCACCGGCATTACCGTGGTCACCGGTGGCCTCGGCTGCTTCCTGCTGGGTGCGGTGGTGGGCACGATTGTTGGCCTGGCCATGAGCAAAAGTGGCGCGGACAAAGGGCTGACCAAGATATGCGATGCCTTCAGTAACGCCCTGTTTCCGCCCACGGTGCAGGCGAACATTCTCACCGGTTCCACCGACACCCTGACCAATAACATGCCTGCGGCTCGTGCGGCCGGGGCGATCAGTTCCCATGTCACACCGGCCGGTACCGAGCTGGAAGCGCCCGAACCGGAACCCGAAGCCAGTTATCTGGACATGGCCGCAGGTTTCTTTTCGCAGATGTGGCGCCCTACCGTCGCCACACCTGCGCCGGGTGCCGTGCCCAAGCCGCTGGACCTGGTGGTGTGCATGAAGCACCCGCCCATGCCGCCGCAGTTTCTGGCCGAAGGCTCGGATAAGGTCACGATCAACGGCCAACCCGCCGTGCGCAGTGGTGATCGCAGTACCTGCGATGCGACGGTGGTGTCGTCCGGGCTGATTTCCTCCAACGTGACCATTGGTGGCGGTTCGGTGGTGGTGCGTGAGATTCGCAGCGGCAAGACGCCTGGCGTCGGGTTGGCGGTTACAGCGCTGTTGATGCTCAAGGGTGGCAAGGGCAAGTTCTTCAGCAAGTTGCCATGCATGTTGGTCAGCGGCGCGACGTCGATGGCCATCAGCAGCGCGATGGACGCTGCGGCCAACGCCGCGATGGGCTCGTCGAACCCGGTGCATGCCGCGACGGGCGCGAAGGTACTGGGCGGTGTCGACGACCTGGATTTTGTGCTGCCCGGCATTCTGCCTATCGACTGGCAGCGCTTCTACAACAGCCGTGATGAACGCCAGGGCAGCCTGTTTGGCGTCGGTTGGAGCGTGCCCTACGAAGTATGCGTCGACATTCAGCCGCATCCCGAGGGCGGCGAAACGCTCGTGTATACCGACGAGCAGGGGCGGCCCATCGACATGGGCGCCATTCCGTTGGGCGGCGCAGTGTTCAGCCCGGGCGAAGGGCTTGCGGTGCGGCGACACCTCAATGGGCAATTGCTGATCGAAAGCGACGACGGCATGTACCGCTTGTTCGAAGCTGCGCCAGCAAACCCGTCGCAACTGCGTCTGAGCCAACTGGGTGATCGTAACGACAACCGTATCTATATCGACTATGACGAAGCGGGGCGCCTGGTGCGTCTGCGCGATACGTTCGATCTGGTGCAGGTTGAGCTGATCCGTGATCAGGGCCATGTGAACCGCATTGAACGCCTGTACCCGGAACAACGTCGCGAAGTGCTGGTGAGCTATGGCTACGACGCGGCAGGCAATCTCGCGCAAGTGCGTGATGCAACCGATCAAGTGCAGCGGCGTTTTGCCTACGATGCCGGGCGCCGAATGGTGGAGCATCAATTACCCACCGGATTGCGCTGTTTCTATGAGTGGGCGTTGATCGAAGGCCTGGAATGGCGCGTGGTTCGGCATTGGACCGATGAGGGCGACGCTTACCAGTTCGACTATGACCTGCAGGCTGGCCTCACGCGCATCACCGACGGCCTGCAGCGCGTGAGTACGCGGTACTGGAACACTCAGCATCAGATCATTCAGTACAGCGACAACCTTGGCCAGACCTGGCTGTTCGAGTGGAATGACGAACGTCAGTTGCTCAGCGCGACTGATCCTCTGGGTGGGCGCTATGAGTACAGCTACGATGAGAGCGGTAACCTCAGTACATCCAGTGACCCCTTGGGCCGTATTGAATCCGTTTTATGGCTGGAACATTGGTCTCTTCCACTGGTTGAAACCGATAGTGCCGGCAGCAGTTGGCAATACGAATATAACGCCAGCGGCAATTGTGTCCGCGAAACAGACCCGCTGGGTCTCGTCACTCGCTACCGTTATAACGCTGGTGGCCAGATCGTAGAGATTGTCGACCCCGCAGGTAAAAGCAACACCTTGCGTTGGAATAAATACGGGCAGCTGTCAGAGCATATCGACTGCTCAGGTTACTCAACAAAGTTCAACTACGACCATCGCGGTTATTTACAGACCATCACCGATGCGCTCGGCGAGCGCACGACTTACCTGCATGACGCTCGCGGGCGTCTGCTGCATTATCAGCTGCCAGATGGTCGCGTTGAAGAATACCTGCGTGACACAAGTGGCCAGCTCACCCAACACATCGATGCGGCCGGCCACACCACCGCCTATCAATACGATGGACGTGGGCAAGTTCGCCAACGCATCGACGCCCACGGACGCCACGTTCAATTTAACTATGATGCCTATGGTCGTCTCCAGGCACTGACCAATGAAAATGGTGAACAGTATCGATTTATCTGGGATGCGGTCGACCGAATCGTCGAGCAACAAGACCTGGATGGCAGCGCCCGACGCTATGCCTACGACGGATTAGGCAATGCCATTCTCGAGTCCCATATACCCGCCCCCTATGGTTCTGGACTGGCACTTGTACCCGATACACCAATAGATCCCATCACTCATCATTTGGAACGGGACGCCGCTGGCCGATTGATCGGAAAAGTAACGGCCGATGGTCGAACCGACTACACCTACGACAGCGTCAACCAACTTACCGTTGCCACATTCACAGATACCCGAGGCTGCGAGCAAAGCCTGTCATTTACTTACGATGCTGTCGGCCAATTGCTGGAAGAACAAAGCTCAGCAGGCAGCCTGCGTCATCACTACGACGAACTGGGTAACCTGATACAAACGCAATTGCCCGATGGGCGCCATATCAACCGTCTCTACTACGGAAGTGGTCATCTGCACCAACTGAACCTCGATGGTCAGTTGATCAGTGATTTCGAGCGGGACCGGCTGCATCGTGAGGTTCTGCGTACTCAGGGACACATTACTACGCGGAGCGAGTATGACCGTGGTGGGCGCCTGCGTTCGCGCATACTGCGCAATGCCGACCAGCCAACACTGCTACCGCCCAGAATACAGAAGCAGTTCAATTACGACGCCAACGACAATCTGATCACCCGCATTGACCGTACGCCGGTTGCCAGTCGTCAACAATTGCTCCACTACGATGCGACGGGACGTATTGTCGCCAACCAAGACAACCTTCAGGGGCTGAGCGAAACGTTTGCCTACGACGCTGCCGCCAACTTGCTGGACGGTCCCCAGCCCGGTGCAGGGCTGGTGGTACATAACAAACTACTGACCTATCAGGACAAACGATATCGCTACGATGCCTTCGGTCGAATGGTAGAGAAGCGTACCGGTAGTCATCGAGTGCAACGCTTCTTTTATGATGCAGAGCATCGTTTGATTGAAGTTCACAACATCAACGGAGTTCAAGAAACTGTCGTCAAAATGTGCTACGACCCCCTCGGTCGAAGGACACTAAAAACTGAACATGACATCCGAGGGTTTCCACTAGGCGAGACCTATTTCATCTGGGACGGATTGCGGCTGCTTCAAGAGCAAAAGAACAGTCTGAACAGCCTGTACCTCTATGGAACAGACAGCCATGAGCCGCTTTCACGTGTGGATGGTGTGGGTGCCCAACAGAAAATTCGGTATTACCACAATGATCAGAACGGACTGCCCGAACAACTATCGGATGCCACGGGTAATATCGTCTGGCATGCTCGTTATCGGGTTTGGGGCAATACCATTGAAGAGGTTCGTGAGCCTCACTACATCGAAGAGCAGAATCTGCGATTCCAGGGCCAATATTTGGATCGCGAGACAGGCCTGCACTTCAATACCTTTCGTTTCTATGATCCGGATATTGGGCGATTCACCACACCAGACCCCATCGAGCTATTGGGGGGAATCAACCTTTACCAATACGCTCCCAACCCTTTAGGGTGGATAGATCCTTGGGGCTGGTCATGCCACGGCAACTCGAGAAAAAGCCGCAAGGCACAACACGGCTATGAAGTCGTAGACACGCGCACCGGAAAAGTTGCGAAGACCGGTGTGAGTGGCGGCAGAATAAAGAAAAATGGAAAATCGGCGCGAGCCGAAAAACAGGTTAGAGACTGGAACGCAGAACCGGGTAATACGGGACGGTATGAGTCCAGAGTAATCAAAAAGGTGCCGGCTGGCCCCGGCGCTCGGTGGAAAATCGAGCGTTGGGAGCAACGAAATGCGAACCGCCGCAGGCAGGAATTAGACCCAGCGAGGCATTCAAGGCCATGATTTTAAAAGAAGTGTATCTGTACCCGGACTTGACCGAATACAGCGACGAGATCATTCATCCGTTCCGCGATCAAAGCCGGTCTGTCTGCAATTTCCTGGAACGCCATTTGAGCGCCCAAAAATTCGAGGCGGTGGGCTTCAAAAAAATTTGTTTTGTCGGAACCAGGCAAACTACGCAGGAGGTCTACGTGAACTCCAGCAGCGCACTCATTGTGCCGGTGACTATGGACGAGGTCGCCTATAAAAACTGCGTAACGTCCGACGAACTCAATGAGTTTTTTATAAGCCTGCTGTTGAATGGGTTGGCAAAAGCGATAAAGCACATAGCGCTTCCTGTCGCCCTATTCAAAGACACCCTTGATGAGTTTCGCCGTAACCACTTTAAAAACGAGTGGGTTTTCAAGAGTAAAAAAATAAAAAACCCTGCGTGTACCTGCGTACTTGAATGCCGCCTGACAATCGATTTTTTCCTATTGAGTTTTAAAGTTTTGAAGAGCAACACCTGTGTGCTCGACAAAGAGATCTTGCGAACAGCTCCCGATGAAGTGGTCTTCCTTCCTTACCTAAAGGATATCAAGGAAGAAAACGGAAGAATAAAAGTCATCGACAAGTCAGGCATGCCGTTTTACACCACCACCGCTGCCAGCCTCGATAAGCTATGACGCACGTAGTCCGCAACATCATGTTTAACTCAGAGTTCGATCAAGCATTAAAGCGTCAGCACACACCGATATTCGCCCAATAAAAAGTATGGGGACAGATTATTTCCGGCTCGTTCAAGCATCATAATTCATCCCCTTTTTCGCCGTGAAGAGTACCGCGTGGTAGCGACCGTCAATAACGAAGGGGTGAGCATGCTCAACGACCATAAGGACATTTCTACCGTTGACTATAAAGAGACGGGCCTCAAAGATGGCGTACTCTCCAAGACCAATGAGCCCAAGGCAAAAGGTGTAGGTTTTCGGATACTCGACAAATTCAACAAAACCATCACCTCTTTTCGCGTCGAGAAAAAAGGGGCGAACGGAAAGTGGAAGACCTGCGGATAACGACAAAATGGATATCTTCAATCTCATTTCATACAAGCTTGAAAGTTTCCTGAACATCCGGCCAGTTCCTCAGTCACTGGGCGTTATTTTTTATCAGGAAGACGAACCTTTATTACTCTCCGCTGCCGCCAAGAAAAGCAATGGAACAACGCTTTATGTGAGCCGCTGGCACGATCTCTTTTCCGCGAGCGCTTTTGAAAAAGCCATGTCGAAACAGGGATTTACGGAGGCGGACTGCTATGCCCTTCTACTCGTCCTGTCTCGCTTTGGTCATTTGTTGGACATCGACAATCGTCAACGCACTAATAAAGACTATTTTATTTTCTTCTATCTGATCCAACTGATCAGTCTAAAAAATAGCCCTATCGATGAGGACGCGGCGTTCAGGAACCACATGCTCACGTTCCTGCTTTTTGAATTGAGCATTGATGACGAGGTGTATCGCAGGTTCAGTATCAAGGATAACCAGCTGCTGATGGTGACCGAGGCTTTTGGATCTATAGCACTGCTGGACCTGATTAACGTGATATACAAGACGATTAAAGCAGACACCAGAAAAGAACATGCACTGCTGAGCACCTTGAAAGCGTTCCAGGCAAACATCGTTAAACTATTGGTTACGCCGGACAATAAAAATTATCGCTTGAATTTTAATGATCGTTACAGCGAGCTCATGTATCCCGACGTGTTCCTGTATACCTATACCCACCACAGGCAGCAGGCTTTTGAAGCCTTGGTCGATACCGTCAACCCACTTCAATCAACCGAAAACCTTTTCGTTTCCAGTATTATTTTGATGAATTATGCTTTTTATATCCTGCGAACCCGCCCACGAGAGATTCTGAAGCTAAAAAAATTCGTCGATGATGATGCGCTATTCGGCAAACTGCTGGAAGCCGTGATCAAGCGTCGAATGGCCGTTACTAAAGTGCAATTTGAAAAGATTCCAACAGGCCACGATCTGTCACTGATAAACGATAAGCAAACCTCCTTCTACAATATTTTGTACAGTCTTTAACCTATATGTCTGACGCGTTATGGGCAGCCCGGATGGGCGATGCGCTCTCCCACACTTCGATGATGGCAGACATCCTCGGCGGTGTGCTGGAGGTGGCGGCCAATATCGCGATCACGGCGGTGGCGACGGCGGCCGTTGTTGCTGCCACAGGCATTACCGTGGTCACCGGTGGCCTCGGCTGTTTCCTGCTGGGTGCGGTGGTGGGCACGATTGTTGGCCTAGCCATGAGCAAAAGTGGCGCGGACAAAGGGCTGACCAAGATATGCGATGCCTTCAGTAACGCCCTGTTTCCGCCCACGGTGCAGGCGAACATTCTCACCGGCTCGACCAATACCCTGACCAATAATATGCCTGCCGCCCGTGCCGCCGGGGCGATCAGTTCCCATGTCACACCGGCCGGTACTGAGCTGGAAGCGCCCGAACCGGAACCCGAAGCCAGTTATCTGGACATGGCCGCAGGTTTCTTTTCGCAGATGTGGCGCCCTACCGTTGCCACACCTGCACCGGGCGCTGTGCCCAAGCCGTTGGACCTGGTGGTGTGTATGAAGCACCCGCCCATGCCGCCGCAGTTTCTGGCCGAGGGGTCGGAAAAAGTCACGGTCAACGGCCAACCCGCCGTGCGCAGTGGTGATCGCAGTACCTGCGATGCGACGGTGGTGTCGTCCGGGCTGATTTCCTCCAACGTGACCATTGGTGGCGGTTCGGTGGTGGTGCGTGAGATTCGCAGCGGCAAGACGCCTGGCGTCGGGTTGG
The DNA here is from genome assembly GCF_044218855.1 of Pseudomonas sp. B19125. Lineage (NCBI taxonomy): Bacteria > Pseudomonadati > Pseudomonadota > Gammaproteobacteria > Pseudomonadales > Pseudomonadaceae > Pseudomonas > Pseudomonas sp. B19125. The sequence continues at coordinate 561,842 of NZ_CP162589.1, read as the reverse complement.
CGGTTACGGCGTTGTTGATGCTAAAGGGTGGCAAGGGCAAGTTCTTCAGCAAGTTGCCGTGCATGTTGGTCAGCGGCGCCACTTCGATGGCCATCAGCAGCGCGATGGGCGCTGCGGCCAACGCCGCGATGGGCTCGTCGAATCCGGTGCATGCCGCGACGGGCGCGAAGGTACTGGGTGATGTCGACGACCTGGATTTTGTGCTGCCGGGTATCCTGCCGATTGACTGGCAGCGCTTCTACAACAGCCGCGATGAACGCCCGGGCAGCCTGTTTGGCGCCGGTTGGAGCGTGCCCTACGAAGTATGCGTCGACATTCAGCCGCATCCCGAGGGCGGCGAAACGCTCGTGTATACCGACGAGCAGGGGCGGCCCATCGACATGGGCGCCATTCCGTTGGGCGGCGCAGTGTTCAGCCCGGGCGAAGGGCTTGCGGTGCGGCGACACCTTAATGGGCAATTGCTGATCGAAAGCGACGACGGCATGTACCGCTTGTTCGAAGCTGCGCCAGCAAACCCGTCGCAACTGCGTCTGAGCCAACTGGGTGATCGTAACGACAACCGTATCTATATCGACTATGACGAAGCCGGACGTTTGGTGCGCCTGCGCGATACGTTCGATCTGGTTCAGGTTGAGCTGATCCGTGATCAGGGCCATTTGAGCCGCATCGAACGCCTGTACCCGGATCAACGTCGCGAAGTGCTGGTGAGCTACGGCTACGACGCGGCGGGCAATCTGGCGCAAGTGCGTGATGCAACCGATCAAGTGCAGCGGCGTTTTGCCTACGATGCCGGGCGCCGAATGGTGGAGCATCAATTACCCACCGGATTGCGCTGTTTCTATGAGTGGGCGTTGATCGAAGGCCTGGAATGGCGCGTGGTTCGGCATTGGACCGATGAGGGCGATGCTTACCAGTTCGACTATGACCTGCAGGCGGGTATTACGCGCATCACCGACGGCCTGCAGCGAGTAAGTACGCGGTACTGGAACACTCAGCATCAGATCATTCAATACAGCGACAACCTCGGCCAGACTTGGCTTTTCGAATGGAACGACGAACGTCAGTTGCTCAGCGCGACTGATCCGCTGGGTGGGCGCTATGAGTACAGCTACGACGAGAGCGGCAACGTAATCGGCGAAACCGACCCGTTGGGCCGTAGTGATTCGACCTTGTGGCTGGAGCATTGGGCTTTGCCGCTGGTGGAAACCGACGCTGCCGACAACAGCTGGCAGTATCGCTACGACCCTCGCGGTAACTGCATCGCCGAGACCGATCCGCTGGGTTATATCACCCGTTACCGCTATGACGCCCACGGCCAGCCAGTAGAAATCATTGATGCCACTGGCAAAAGCAAACAACTGCGCTGGAATCCGTTTGGGCAGTTGGTCGAGCATATCGACTGCTCGGGCTACCCGACGCGTTTCAGCTACGACAACCGTGGCTATTTGCAGGTCATCACTGATGCCTTGGGTGAACGCACGCAGTTCAGCTACGACGCCCAGGGGCGTTTGCTCAGCAGCCAATTACCGGATGGGCGCACCGAGCAGTATCAGCGCGACGCCAGCGGGCAGTTGGTGGGCTACACCGACCCCGCCGGGCACACCACGCTCTACCAACACAACCGGCGAGGCCAGGTACGCCAACGCACCGATGCCCATGGGCGGCAGGTGCAGTTTGGGTATGACAGCTACGGGCGGTTGCAAGCGCTGGTCAATGAGAACGGTGAAAGCTATCGGTTTGCGTGGGACGCCGGGGATCGGCTGACCGAGCAGCAAGACCTCGACGGCAGCGCCAAACGCTACGACTACGACTTGCTCGACAACATCACGACGGTGACTGCTCATCCTGCACCTTATGGCAATGGACTGGCGGTGGTGCCCGAGACGCCACCCGCGCCCATCGTTCATCGGCTGGAGCGTGATGCGGTCGGCCGACTGGTCGCCAAAACCACCGACGATGGCCGCACCGACTACCGCTACGATGCGGTAGATCAGCTCACGGCTGTGACCTTCACTGATCTGCAAGGCAATTCCCAAGCCTTGGGTTTCGCCTACGACGCTGTCGGCCAGTTGCTTGCCGAACAGAGTGACGGTGGCAACCTGCAACACCACTACGACGAACTCGGCAACCTGATCCAGACCCAGTTGCCGGACGGCCGCTGGCTCAACCGCCTGTACTACGGCAGCGGCCACCTGCACCAGATCAACCTCGACGGCCAGGTCATCAGCGATTTCGAGCGAGACCGCCTGCACCGCGAAGTGCTGCGCACCCAAGGCCAGCTCAGCACCCGCAGCGAATACGACCGCAGCGGCCGCCTGCGCTCACGTCAGCGCCGCCTGAACAGCCAGCCAACGCTGATGCCCGCAGCGGCGCAAAAGCAGTTCGAATACGACCCCGCCGACAACCTGATCGGCAAACTCGACCAACAACCCGCGGCGCAACATCGCCAACTGCTGCACTACGACGCCACCGGCCGCATCATCGCCAGCCAGGACAGCCTGCACGGGCAGCGCGAAACCTTCGCCTACGACGCCGCCGCCAACCTGCTGGATGGCCCGCAAGCGGGTGCCGGGTTGGTGGTGCATAACAAGCTGCTGACGTATCAGGACAAGCGTTATCGCTACGATGCGTTTGGGCGGATGATTGAAAAGCGCAGCGCCAAGCGAGGGGTGCAGCGGTTTGCGTATGACGCTGAGAGCCGGTTGGTTGAGGTGCGTAATGACGATGGTAGCGTGGTCAGGATGGTGTATGACCCGCTAGGCCGTCGGATAGAAAAAACCGAGCATGGCGGTGATGGATATCCACTGGGGGAAACGCGGTTTACCTGGGACGGCTTGCGGTTATTGCAGGAGCATAAGCACAGTCAAACAAGCCTGTACGTCTATGAAGATGAAGGCTACCAACCCTTGGCTCGCGTTGACGGTGCCGGGCCGTTGCAGAAGATTCGTTACTACCATAACGACCTGAATGGGTTGCCGGAGCAGCTGACAGAGATGGATGGCCACATGCTCTGGCAGGCGACTTATCGGGTGTGGGGCAACACGCTGGAAGAGGTGCGTGAGCCTTATTACATTGAGGAGCAGAACCTCAGGTTTCAGGGGCAGTATCTGGACCGGGAGACGGGGCTGCATTTTAATACGTTCAGGTTTTATGATCCGGATATGGGACGGTTTACGACGCCGGATCCGATTGGGTTGCAAGGTGGCCTGAATCTCTACTTGTACGGCGCAAATCCCTTTACTTGGAGCGATCCACTAGGCTGGGTTCAAACACCGCTGAACAAACCTGGTTTTTATGTATACGGACTCTACGCCCCCAATGCCAAAACACCGTATTACATTGGTCACACAGAGCAACTTCCCGCCGCACGTGAAAAACAGCACGACAGGTCCACACGTCTCGGAAAAGGGGAGCTTAGAGTGTTGAAGGGCCAGGATGGCAAGATGACTTACACTCAAGCCAAGGGCTATGAACAAGCGTATCGCGAGAAATATAAAACGAAGGGCAAATTCCCAGGCAACGTCATTGAACCCATTAATAAAGGCCGCACTGATGCGCGTGGAAAATCTCACTATAAAAACTATAAAGTTGCGGCGAAGGCGCTGGGCCTCAAACCAAGCAAAGTCAAATCCTGTACATAAATGAGGCCATTGCATGAAAACCCTGAAGTCACCTAAACCGGGCGATCTTTTTTATATCCCGGCCCTCAATTCTTCAGATGAGACTGGGTTTGTTATTGCCCGCTATATCGAGCTCATTCCCCCTGCGCTGGGGCATCTGATCGAGGTTTTTGCGAAATTTTATACGCAAATACCCGTGTCATTGAGCGAGGTAGACACCTCCACACGTCTGTTCCGACCGATTTTCTGCAGCATGCTTTTCTCGGAAATTCCTCGATGGAAGATCCTTTTCAGTGATCCGGACTACAAAAAAGAGTCCTCTGGATATGACGAAATTCAATTCGCGTTCGAGTCAGAAATCTGGGTAGGCGGTGTCAGCAAGCCCGCTACAGAGCAACAGCTGAACAACATTGAGCCATCCATCTGCTGGCGCATGCATCACATTATTTTCAGGGTGATCGCACACTTACGTGGAGCGATCTCTGATGCTGAGCCGATGGACTATGAGAAGTTACCCCCCGACTTGCGCATTGATAGCACCATCGCCTCAGAACGAGTAAATAAGGCCGCACTCAGCGCACAAGCATTATTCGCCGCCCAATAAAAACGGGAGAAAAGAGGGCAGGTTTTATGGCTATACCGACCCCGCCGGGCACACCACGCTCTACCAACACAACCGGCGTGGCCAGGTACGCCAGCGCACCGATGCCCATGGGCGGCAGGTGCAATTTGGTTACGACAGCTACGGGCGGCTGCAAGCGCTGGTCAATGAGAACGGTGAGAGCTATCGGTTCGCATGGGACGCCGGGGATCGGCTGACCGAGCAGCAAGACTTCGACGGCAGCGCCAAACGCTACAACTATGACTTGCTCGACAACATCACCGCGGTGACTGCTCATCCTGCACCTTATGGCAATGGACTGGCGGTGGTGCCCGAGACGCCACCCGCGCCCATCGTTCATCGGCTGGAGCGTGATGCGGTCGGCCGACTGGTCGCCAAAACCACCGACGATGGCCGCACCGACTACAGCTACGATGCGGTAGATCAGCTCACGGCTGTGACCTGATCTGCAAGGCAACGCCCAGGCGCTGGGTTTCGCCTACGACGCCCTCGGCCAGTTACTTGCCGAACAGAGTGCCGGTGGCAACCTGCAACATCACTACGACGAACTCGGCCACCTGCACCAGATCAACCTCAACGGCCAGGTCATCAGCGATTTCGAGCGCGACCGCCTGCACCGCGAAGTGCTGCGCACCCAGGGCCAGCTCAGCACCCGCAGCGAATACGACCGCAGCGGCCGCCTGCGCTCACGCCAACGGCGTCTTGCGGCTCAGCCATCGTTGATGCCGGCGACAGCGCAAAAACAGTTCGAATATGACCCCGCCGACAACCTGATCGGCAAACTCGACCAGCAACCCGCCGCACAACATCGCCAACTGCTGCACTACGACGCCACCGGCCGCATCATCGCCAGCCAGGACAGCCTGCATGGGCAGCGCGAAACCTTTGCCTATGACGCCGCCGCCAACCTGCTGGATAGCCCGCACGCAGGCGCCGGGTTGGTGGTGCATAACAAGCTGCTGACGTTTCAGGACAAGCGTTATCGCTACGACGCGTTTGGGCGAATGGTCGAGAAGCGCAGCGCCAAGCGAGGGGTGCAGCGGTTTGCGTATGACGCGGAAAGTCGGTTGGTTGAGGGGAAAAATGGGGACAGATTTATTTCCCATCTCACTCTAGCTCTTAAATAAATGTGTCCCCTTTTCCGCTAACACCTACCCTGCAACAACAACGGAAAAGGAGACAACTTTATTAAACTCAGCAAAATTAAATAAATCTGTCCCCTCCTCCCTTTCTTAAAAAATCTTATTCCGCATCATCCTCTTTATCGATTTCCTTGGCAGCTTTCAATTTTTTAACCATTGTATTCATATACTTGTAGCGCTGCTCAATAGTCTCTACACGAGACTTATCTGTCGGTGCTTGCGAAGATTTAGGTTCGGAATAGGGGCAGTAGACAAGTCCGTATCGTTCAGCGATGCCTTCCATCTGCCCCTCTATTGTGTCCATCCTCTTCTCAAGGCCGGTCAATCGCGCATTGATGTCGGTTGACGCCGCGGGGTCTTTACCTACCGCGTTAGCGTCTGCCCCTTCGTTGATGGACAGAATGGTGTTGGCCAATAACTCTGTTTTTATTTCAGCACCTTCCAGGCGTGCTTCTATTTTTTGTTGATCTGTCGCGGACGGATCTACAGTACTCTTTGTTCCGTCTACGTTCTTTTTCTCTGCGCCGGGCATTTTCGATTGCGCGTCAATTCTATCCGTCATGGCTTTCGACGTTACATGCTGGGCAACGCTGAGTGGAAGGTTGATCAGGGTACTTACACCCGCCTCAACGAACGAGTTTCGCGCCTGAGTGGCCAGTGAGGAGGCAATGGGAGGGAACTGCAAAGCGCCAACAGCCCTGGCGGTATTGGCAGCACTCGCGACACTGCTTGGCCTACTCGCCGAGGGTACGGGCCTAGGTGGTTTAGGTGGCGTTAGCGGTTTTGGCGGTTTGAGTGGCCTTGTTGCAGGTATTCTGGGGCGAAACCTAAAACCCCTGATCGTTCTATTACTATGCTCCTCAGCGGTACCTTCAGGGTAAGCATTTGGATCTAATGTATGCGCGCCCGGTTTAGTCGGTTGGGAGGACTGATCGAGTAGTCCTGGTGGCACCGGTAGTTTTGGTTGTGCCACATCGACGTTAGTCAGGGGCGGAAGGAGGGGAACATAGGCTTGATTGGATAGTTTCATTTTTTTCTCCAAGTAAGTTATCGACTTAAGGAGGGCTCCCTGCAACCTCAGCCTATACGTGGTTGCATAAAGCAAAACCGTTCCAACTCAAATAGCAGCCTAACTCCGTACGCGTGACTGCTGTGCTGAATCTGAACATTTAAATAGTTATAAAAAACATCGAGACGACCCGTTGCTTTGCCCCCCACCTTTAGAGCCATTGAAGTGCCGGTGCCATCACCCGCTTTAACGACGCCCAACAAAAATGGGCACCCAACCCAGTCGGCGTGCCCATTTTCTTACCAACCCGCCTCCCTTCAGACGGTCCTGCTATTACGGGTTGACGCTGTCTTTGAGCGACTTGCCCGGCTTGAATGCAACGGTATTGCTCGCCTTGATTTTCACTGGCTCACCGGTTTGCGGGTTTTTGCCGGTGCGGGCGCCGCGGTGGCGTTGCAGGAAGGTGCCGAAGCCCACCAGGGTGACGCTGTCCTTGCGGTGCAGGGCGCCGGTGATTTCTTCGAGAACGGCGTTGAGGACGCGGTTGGCCTGCTCTTTGGTCAGGTCTGCTTTTTCTGCAATAGCGGCTGCGAGTTCTGGTTTACGCATAAGTGAAGCCTCTTTGACGGTTTTTTGTTGTTATGTCCGTGCTGCTCTCTGGTGGAGCAGCGCCCAAGGCGCCGCAGGCTCTACTCTGCGGCAGACGGGAGTGAGGATGGCATGCCCTCGCACGCTCCGCCAGTCTCGCGGCGACCTTTCTGGGGGTAAGAAGGTGCTGATTCCGACAGAACGACCGGCATTTACGCCAGCAATGGCGGAAGTTCTTTGTTAAGGGCAAGTTTTTCCATGACGGCGCTGCCGGTCAGCGCATAACCCAGCAGGCGGCCGCTGGCGTCGCGGCACAAGGCCTTGATGTCGGCGCCCTGCCCTTCGACGCTCCACACGCCTTCGGTGCCGCGTGGCGGCGGCGATACCACCAGAGGGCAGATCGGGGTTTTGACGGTGATCGGCATCGGCCCATAGCTGACGGCGGTGGCGTTGCCGGCAAGGGTTTGGGCCAGGGCGCGGGCGCAGCTCATCAATGGCATCACGTACAGCAGGTTGAGGCCATCGACCTCGGCGCAGTCGCCCAGGGCGTAGATGTTGGCGTGGGAGGTCTTGAGGTGGCGGTCCACCATGATTCCACGGTTGATCTGCAGGCCGGCGGCAGCAGCCAGGTCCACGCGCGGACGCAGGCCGATGGCCGAGACCACCAGGTCGCAGTGGATCACTTCACCATCCGACAGGTGCGCTTCCAGGCCATCCGCCGTGCGCTGCAAGCGGTTGAGCACCGGGCCCAAGTGGAACCGCGCGCCGAGGCCTTCCAGCCCGGCTTGCACAGCGCCAGCCGCTGCTGGGTGCAGCAGAGTCGGCATGACTTGCTCGCAGGGTGCGACCAGATCAATTTCATAGCCGCCAAGTATCAGGTCGTTGGCGAATTCACAGCCGATCAGGCCCGCGCCCAGCAGCAGCACACGGCGCTTACCGGCAGCAGCGGCACGGAAGCGTGCGTAATCTTCAAGGTCATTGATCGGGAAAATCAGTTCCGCCGCATCGCCTTCTACCGGCACGCGCACGGCTTCTGCGCCCCAAGCCAGGATCAGGTCGCGGTAGGCTACCGCTTCCTCGCCGATCCACAGGCGTTTGTGGCCCGGGTCGATGCCGCTGATGCGCGTGTGGGTGCGCACTTCGGCCTTGAGTTGCTCGGCCATGGCGCCCGGCTCAGCCATGCTCAGGCCATCGGCTTCCTTGTTCTTGCCAAAGCCGGTGGAGAGCATGGGCTTGGAGTAGGAGCGCCCGTCATCCGCGGTGATCAGCAGCAACGGGGTCTCGCTGTCGAGCTTGCGAAATTCCCGGGCCACGTTGTAACCGGCCAGCCCTGTGCCGATGATCACGACAGGTGCGTTCATTCCTTTCTCCTTGTAGTACGTTTCTTAAACCGATGTTTAGCCGATTTCGATCATTTCGAAATCCATTTTGCCCACGCCGCAGTCCGGGCACAGCCAGTCTTCCGGGACGTCCTGCCACAGGGTGCCCGGTGCGATACCGTCATCCGGCCAGCCGTCTTTTTCGTCATAGATCAGGCCGCAGACTACACATTGCCACTTCTTCATTACTTGCTTCCTCAGGGTCCAGGCATCTTGGCCGACGGTCGATAGACCAACGTTGCCGTGCGGCTCAGGGCGTTTTGTACTGATCGAGGCCGGCAGATGCAAGCATGTTCGGCGCAAACGGCCGGTTCAGCCCGGCAAAAGTTCAGGACGCCATGGTAAGCTCGCCGCCTCTTTTACTGCCAAAACTGACTCACCGTGCCGCACTCAATCGCCTGTCCCGATGCTTGCCAATGGCTGACCCAGAGCCTTCTGAGCCCAATGCCCGCGCCATTGACCCTCAACTGGCTGTTCGACGAAGGCTCGCTGACGCGCCGGCTTACGTGGCTTTCCAACGACGGCTTCAGCGTGACGCCACTGTTCGAAGGCTGGCAGCCACTGCGCGAGGATGAATGTGCGGCGTTGGGTATGGCCCCGGCCACGGTCGGCTGGGTACGCGAAGTGTATTTGCGCGGGCATGGCCAACCATGGGTGTTTGCCCGCAGCGTGGCGGCGCGCAGTGCCTTGCAGGGCGATGGCTTGCACATGGACGAATTGGGCAGCCGTTCGCTGGGCGAGTTGCTGTTCTGCGATCAGGCCTTCACTCGCCAGGCGATCGAGGTATGCCATTACCCACGGCAATGGCTGCCGAGCGCCGACCAGGCCGATGGCCTGTGGGCGCGCCGCTCGCGCTTTGATCGCGGGCCGTTGAGCGTGCTGGTCGCGGAAATTTTCCTGCCCAGCTTCTGGCAGGCGCTGCATGACCATCCGGAGAACTGCTGATGTATCAACGTCTGCTCAAGTCCTTGAACCGCCTGAACCCCAGGGCGTGGGATTTCATTCAGCTGACCCGCATGGACAAACCCATCGGCATTTACCTGCTGTTGTGGCCGACGCTTTGGGCGCTGTGGATTGCGGGCAAGGGCTCGCCGTCGTTGCTCAATATCGTGATTTTCGTGCTGGGCGTGGTGCTGACCCGCGCCGGCGGCTGCGTGATCAATGACTGGGCCGACCGCAAGGTCGACGGCCATGTGAAACGCACCGAGCAACGGCCGCTGGTGAGCGGCAAGATCAGTTCCAAAGAGGCCTTGGTGTTTTTTGCGGTGCTGATGGGCATCAGTTTTCTGCTGGTGCTGCTGACCAACGCGACCACCATCCTGCTGTCCTTGGGCGGCCTGGCGCTGGCGGCGAGCTACCCGTTCATGAAGCGCTACACCTATTACCCACAAGTGGTGCTGGGCGCGGCGTTTTCATGGGGCATGCCGATGGCATTCACTGCCGAGACCGGGCATTTGCCGGCCACGGCGTGGCTGCTGTACATCGCCAACTTGCTGTGGACGGTGGGCTACGACACGTATTACGCGATGACCGACCGCGATGACGACTTGAAGATCGGGGTGAAATCCACCGCCATTCTGTTCGGCGATGCGGACCGCGTGATCATTCTGACCCTGCAAGGTTTATCGCTGGTGTGCCTGCTATTGGCGGGGCAGCGGTTCGAGCTGGGTGGCTGGTTCCATCTGGGGTTGCTGGCGGCGGCGGGCTGTTTTGCCTGGGAATTCTGGTACACCCGGGACAAGGATCGGATGAAATGCTTCAAGGCGTTTTTGCATAACCACTGGGCGGGGTTGGCGATTTTTGTCGGGATTGTGGCGGATTACGGGTTTCGGTAAGTCAGTGCTGACGCCATCGCGGGCAAGCCCGCTCCCACATTTGGAACGCATTCCCCTGTGGGAGCGGGCTTGCCCGCGATGGTTTCAGCCGCACTGCGTGGTCAGGGCTTGATTACGTGCCACGCCCCGCCCTTGCCATCACCGGTCTTGTCACCCGCCTTCTTGTCATCCTTGTAGGTGTAGACAGGCTTGCCTTTGTAAGCCCACTGACTGGTCTGGTCGTCGCGGGTAATGACTGTCCAATCACCCATCGACTTGTCAGTAGACTCAGCCTTCAGCGGCGGCCAGTTGGTCGCACACTGGTCTTTGCACACCGACTTGCCGTCGGCATCCTTGTCAAAGGTGTAGAGGGTCAGCCCCTTGTGATCCACCAACATTCCGTCGTGAGTCATCGCCGGCTCCGCCGCAAACGCCAGGCCCGGCAGCGTCAACGCCGCCGATACCAACAGGGCTTTCCATGAAACAGTGCTGTAAGTCATCGGAACCTTCCTTTTGTGGTTGTCAGGATTCGGACCCAAAGGGTAGTCCAGAGTGCCGTGAATTGCCCGATCGTCTAAATTACTGTCACACGACTGCAATAATTCCGTTATCTAATGCGGCGCAAGACAGTTAAATGACAAGAGGATTTTGAGCATGGTTGGCAGGAGCATTCTGATCGTTGACGACGAAGCGCCCATTCGCGAGATGATCGCCGTTGCGTTGGAAATGGCCGGCTATGACTGCCTGGAGGCGGAGAACTCCCAGCAGGCCCATGCCATTATCGTCGACCGCAAGCCGGACCTGATCCTGCTGGACTGGATGCTGCCCGGCACCTCCGGCATCGAACTGGCCCGTCGCCTCAAGCGTGACGAGCTGACCGGGGATATCCCGATCATCATGCTCACCGCCAAGGGTGAAGAGGACAACAAGATCCAGGGCCTGGAAGTCGGCGCTGATGACTACATCACCAAGCCGTTTTCCCCACGTGAGCTGGTAGCGCGCCTGAAGGCCGTACTGCGCCGTGCCGGCCCTACCGATGGCGAAGCGCCGATCGAAGTCGACGGGCTGATCCTGGACCCGATCAGCCACCGCGTGACCATCGACGGCAAGCCGGCCGAGATGGGGCCGACCGAATACCGCCTGCTGCAATTTTTCATGACCCACCAGGAGCGCGCCTATACCCGTGGGCAATTGCTGGACCAGGTGTGGGGCGGCAATGTGTATGTGGAGGAGCGCACGGTTGACGTGCATATCCGCCGCCTGCGCAAAGCCTTGGGCGATGCCTACGAGAATCTGGTACAAACCGTGCGCGGCACCGGCTATCGCTTTTCCACCAAAGGTTGAGCCGGCCCTTCCTTTCCTTAACAGCTGACAAGGACGCATGTTTAAGTGAACCAGAACTGGCATGGCACCCTGATTCGCCACATGCTTCTGTTGATCACCGGTTGCTTGGTGGTGGGTTTGATCAGCGGTTATTACGGTTGGAGCCTGGCCGTTGGTATCGGCCTGTACCTGGGCTGGACCCTCAAACAATTGCTGCGCCTGCATGAATGGCTGCGCCAGCACAAACCCGACGAAGCACCACCCGACGGCTACGGCCTGTGGGGCGAAGTGTTCGACAGCATCTACCACCTGCAACGCCGCGACCAAAGGGTTCGCGGGCGCCTGCAGGCGGTGATCGACCGGGTGCAGGAGTCTACCGCTGCGCTCAAAGACGCGGTGATCATGCTCGACAGCGACGGCAACCTGGAGTGGTGGAACCGCGCTGCCGAGACCTTGCTGGGCCTCAAGACGCCCCAGGACAGCGGTCAGCCGGTGACCAACCTGGTGCGCCACCCGCGCTTCAAGGAGTACTTCGAACAGGAGAACTACGAAGAAGCGCTGGAAATCCCCTCGCCTACCAATGACCGCGTGCGCATCCAGCTGTACCTGACGCGTTATGGCAACAACGAGCACCTGATGCTGGTGCGCGACGTAACGCGCATTCACCAGTTGGAACAGATGCGCAAAGACTTCGTCGCCAACGTCTCCCACGAACTGCGCACACCGTTGACGGTGATCTGCGGCTACCTGGAGACGCTGCTGGACAACGTCGACGAGATCAACCCGCGCTGGAGCCGTGCCCTGCAGCAGATGCAGCAGCAGGGCTCACGCATGCAAACCCTGCTCAATGACCTGCTGTTGCTGGCCAAGCTGGAAGCCACCGATTACCCGTCGGACAACCATCCGGTGGCGGTGCAAAGCCTGCTGCAGACCATCAAGAATGACGCCCAGGCGCTTTCCGGCGAGCGCGGGCAACAGATCACCCTGGAGGCCGACCCGCAGGTATTGCTCAAAGGCAGCGAAGGTGAGTTGCGCAGCGCGTTTTCCAACCTGGTGTTCAACGCCGTGAAGTACACCCAGGACAAGGGCAATATCCGCATCCGCTGGTGGAGCGACGAGCACGGCGCGCACTTGAGCGTGCAGGACTCCGGCATCGGTATCGACGCCAAGCACCTGCCGCGCCTGACCGAACGCTTCTACCGCGTCGATTCCAGCCGCAACTCCAACACCGGCGGCACCGGGCTGGGCCTGGCGATCGTCAAACACGTGCTGTTGCGCCACCGCGCACGGTTGGAGATCAGCAGCGTGCTGGGGCATGGCAGCACCTTTACCTGCCATTTCCCACCGGCGCAGATGACCCGCTCGCGGGTGATCGGCACAGATGAATAACCCGAAAACAACGTAAATCTAAGTGTGGGAGCTGGCTTGCCTGCGATGGCGGTGGGTCAGCTGAAATCAACTCAACTGGCAGGCCGCTATCGCAGGCAAGCCAGCTCCTACATTGGATTTGCATGGTTTGGCAGAAGGCTTTCCAGGCTCCGCCCGGCAGCGGGCACTAGGCAAGCGCCCCGTCAGCCGCTACATTGGCCGACTTGCGCCTGCCTTTCAGGCCTGTCTGTCACCCCTTATTGAACACACGGAACCTGCAAAACCCCATCATGGACCCTTCCCCTGGTATCACCCTCGCTACACTCTTCGCCGATTTCGGCATGATTCTTTTTGCACTGATCCTGGTACTGCTCAACGGTTTCTTCGTTGCGGCGGAATTTGCCATGGTCAAACTGCGCGCCACCCGGGTCGAGGCCATCGCCCACAAGAACGGCTGGCGCGGGCAGATCCTGCGCACCGTCCACAGTCAGCTCGACGCCTATCTGTCGGCCTGCCAATTGGGTATTACCCTCGCCTCCCTGGGCCTGGGCTGGGTCGGTGAGCCGGCCTTTGCGCACATCCTCGAGCCATTGCTGGGCGCCATCGGCGTGCAATCGCCTGAAGTGATCAAAGGCGTGTCGTTTTTTGCCGCCTTCTTCGTGATTTCCTACCTGCACATCGTGGTCGGTGAATTGGCCCCCAAGTCCTGGGCAATTCGCAAACCCGAGCTGCTGTCGCTGTGGACGGCGGTGCCGCTGTACCTGTTCTACTGGGCCATGTACCCGGCGATCTACCTGCTCAACGCCAGCGCCAACGCCATCTTGCGTATCGCCGGCCAAGGCGAGCCCGGCCCGCACCATGAGCACCATTACAGCCGCGAAGAACTCAAGCTGATCCTGCACTCCAGCCGTGGCCAGGATCCAAGCGACCAAGGCATGCGCGTACTGGCTTCGGCCGTGGAAATGGGCGAGCTGGAAGTGGTGGACTGGGCCAACTCCCGCGAAGACCTGGTGACCCTGGACTTCAACGCCCCGCTCAAGGAAATCCTCGCGTTGTTCCGCCGCCACAAATTCAGCCGTTACCCGGTGTATGACGCTGATCGCAACGAGTTTGTCGGCTTGCTGCACATCAAGGACCTGCTGCTGGAACTGGCTGCCCTGGACCACATCCCCGAGTCGTTCAACCTGGCCGAGCTGACCCGCCCGCTGGAGCGTGTCTCGCGGCACATGCCGCTTTCACAGCTGCTGGAGCAGTTCCGCAAAGGCGGCGCGCACTTTGCCCTGGTGGAAGAAGCCGACGGCAAAGTCATCGGCTACCTGACCATGGAAGACGTGCTGGAAGTGCTGGTCGGCGATATCCAGGACGAACACCGCAAGGCCGAGCGCGGCATCCTCGCCTACCAGCCAGGCAAACTGCTGGTGCGTGGCGACACGCCGCTGTTCAAGGTGGAGCGCCTGCTGGGCGTGGACCTGGACCACATCGAAGCCGAAACCCTGGCCGGCTTGATCTACGACACGTTGAAACGCGTGCCGGAAGAGGAAGAAGTGCTGGAAGTTGAAGGCTTGCGCATCATCATCAAGAAGATGAAAGGGCCGAAGATCGTCCTGGCCAAGGTGTTGCTGCTGGATTGACGCCTCAATTGCCCAACGCAAAGTTGGGCAATTTGCCAAGCGGCTGGTTGAACTCATACGGAATCGAAACCAGCCCGGCCTCGGAAGCCTTCTGCACCACAAAATGCAGATGCGGCCCGCTGCTGTTGCCGGTATTGCCCGACAACGCCAGTGGGCTTCCCACCACCACACGCTGCCCTGCCCTTACGCTGACCGAACCTTGCTTGAGGTGCAAATACACGCCCTCGGTGCCGTCATCGTGGCGTATGCGCACGAAATTCCCGGACGCGTCATTACCGCGCCCGGCCTGGTTATTTTCGGTCTTCACCACCATCCCGCTACGCGCCGCAATGATTGGTGTGCCTTCGGGCATGGCGATGTCCATGGCGTAGCGGCTCTTGGCGTCGGTGTGGCTGAAGCTGCCGTTAGGGCCTTGGGTCAAGCGAAACGGCCCACCACGCCAAGGCAAAGGATAGCGATAGGCTTGCTGTGGATAACTTGATGTGGGCATATCCAGCACCGGCCGTTTGGTCCGTTCCACCCGGCGCTCCTGCATCATAAATGCCTGGGCGCCCGGCGTTTGCCGGTCGCTGAAAGACACCACGCCATTGGCATCGGTGGTTTTGTAGAGGGTCATGGCCAGGGTCGAAGTGCAAACCGTGGCCAGCCCACAGAACAGGACTAGGCGAATGAACATGACGTACCTGCCGGGATGACTGTTCGGCAGGCTAACAAGGGTTGATGACAACACTGCGTGAAGCACAGAAGATCAACTGTGGAGCGGGCAAGCCCCACACTGGTTAAGTGTTGCTCTGTAGCTCACGCACCCGGCACAAAATGCTTCTGCGCCGTACCGCGCGCGATCAGGCGGGAGATGTAGTCGAGCTTCTGCGCATCCTGGTCAATAAACCGGAAGGTCAGTTGCAGCCAGTCGCTGTCAGGCCGTGGCTCATAGGCGACGATGGCGTGCAGGTAGCCGTTGAGGCGCGCAACTTCGGCGTTTTCGCCTTGCTCAAGGTCGAGCACGGCGCTTTCCAGCACCTGGGGCAGCACTTCACCGCGACGGACCACCAGCAGCGCTTCCTTGATGCTCAGCGCCTTGATCACACATTGCTGGTTGCCGCTGGACAACCGCAGTTGGCCCTGGCCGCGACCGCCGGCAGGCGAGGCAGCAGGCGCTTGCACCGGTTGGCTGTTGAGCAGGCCTTTGCTCGGCGCAGCTATCGGCGCCGGTTTGGCCGCCTCGGGCTTGCCGCCGGTCAAGGCATTGAGAGAGTCGTTGCCGAAGGCCGAGTTCATCTTGGTCGGCGCGCTGGCGATAAGGGCGTCGAGACGGCCGATCTTGTGCAAAGCCTGCTTGACCTTGTTCAGCAGTTGCTCGTTGGTGAACGGCTTACTGACGTAACCGGAAACCCCGGCCTGGATCGCCTGCACAACGTTTTCCTTGTCGCCACGGCTGGTCACCATCACGAACGGCATGGCTTTGAGATGGGCTTGTTCACGGCACCAGGTCAACAGCTCAAGACCAGACATCTCAGGCATTTCCCAGTCGCACAGCACCAGGTCGAAGGTCTCACGCATCAGGATGGATTGCGCCTTTTTGCCGTTTACCGCGTCTTCAATCTTGATGCCTGGGAAGTAGTTGCGCAGGCACTTCTTCACCAAATCGCGGATAAACGAGGCGTCGTCCACCACCAATACACTGACTTTACTCATCGACCCTTCATCCTATTAAAACTTCGGCATGCAAAACGCCTGACTGATGGCATTTTGCCAAAACTCGCTGGTCACAGAAGGACTTATTGCTCCTGCTGCGCAAATAAATTCAGATGCCACAAACGAAAACGCCCGACCAAAGGCCGGGCGTTAATGTCTCGGGCAACCTTACTTATCGTCAGTTTCGCCCGGAACATTAGGGATTTGATCGACCGTGCCTTCAACTTCGGCTTTCATGCGCTTGAGGCCCATGTGCCGCACGTCGGTGCCGCGCACCAGGTAAATCACCAATTCCGAGATATTGCGCGCGTGGTCGCCGATCCGTTCCAGGGAACGCAATACCCAGATGATGTTCAAGACCCGCGAGATAGAGCGCGGGTCTTCCATCATGTAGGTGGCCAGCTCGCGCAGTGCGGTCTTGTATTCGCGGTCGATGGTCTTGTCGTATTGCGCCACCGACAACGCCAATTCGGCGTCGAAGCGGGCGAACGCGTCCAGCGCATCGCGCACCATATTGCGCACTTGGTCACCGATGTGGCGCACTTCCACGTAACCGCGTGGCGCCTCGCCTTCTTCGCACAGCTGGATAGCGCGGCGGGCGATTTTGGTGGCTTCGTCGCCGATGCGCTCCAAATCGATTACCGACTTGGAGATGCTGATGATCAAACGCAGGTCGGAGGCCGCCGGTTGGCGACGGGCCAGAATGCGCAGGCATTCTTCATCGATATTGCGTTCCATCTGATTGATCTGGTCATCAATCTCGCGCACTTGCTGGGCCAGGCCAGAGTCGGCCTCGATCAACGCAGTAACGGCATCGTTGACTTGCTTCTCCACCAGCCCGCCCATCGCCAGGAGGTGGCTGCGCACCTCCTCAAGCTCGGCGTTGAACTGCGCGGAGATGTGGTGGGTAAGGCCTTCTTTGCTAATCATGGGTTTGCTCCGCAAAAGCTGTAAGCCGCAAGCTACAAGCTGCAAGCTGATGTGTGTCGTTGATCAAACTGCTTCCACTTGCCGCTTGAAACTTGCGGCTTGCAGCTGGGGCTAGCCGTAACGACCGGTGATGTAGTCTTCGGTCTGCTTCTTCGCCGGGTTGGTGAACAAGGTGTCGGTGTCGCCGAACTCCACCAGCTTGCCCATGTACATGAACGCGGTGTAGTCGGAAACCCGCGCCGCCTGTTGCATGTTGTGGGTCACGATGACGATGGTGAACTTGGACTTGAGTTCGTAGATAAGCTCTTCGACTTTCAGCGTCGAGATCGGGTCGAGTGCCGAGCAGGGTTCGTCGAGCAGCAACACTTCCGGCTCCACGGCGATGGTGCGGGCGATCACCAGACGCTGCTGCTGGCCGCCGGACAGGCCGAGTGCCGAGTCGTGCAGGCGGTCTTTAACCTCGTCCCACAGCGCCGCGCCTTTCAAGGCCCACTCAACGGCTTCGTCGAGGATGCGTTTTTTGTTGATGCCCTGGATGCGCAGGCCATACACCACGTTTTCGTAGATGGTCTTGGGGAACGGGTTCGGCTTCTGGAACACCATGCCCACGCGGCGGCGCAGCTCGGCCACGTCTTCGCCCTTGCGGTAGATGTTAGTGCCGTACAGGTTGATCGCGCCTTCTACGCGGCAACCGTCAACCAGGTCGTTCATGCGGTTGAAGGTGCGCAGCAGCGTGGACTTGCCGCAGCCGGACGGGCCGATAAAGGCGGTCACGCGCTGCTTGGGGATGTTCATGCTGACGTCGAACAGCGCCTGCTTTTCACCGTAGTACAGGCTCAGGCCCGGAACTTCGATGGCCACGGTTTCCTGGGCCAGGCTCAGGCTCTGCTTGTCGCGACCCAGGGCCGACATGTTGATGCCGTGGGTATGGGTTTCATGTTGCATGGGATGCTCCCTGTGCTACCAATTCGTTTGGTTGAACCGCCGGGGCGGTTTACTCAAAAATCTGTGTCTGTCTCTGGACCCTTGAGGAGCTGGCTTGTGTGGGAGCTGGGCTTGCCCGCGATGCAGGCACCGCGGTGTGTCAGCCACACCGCGATGATGCTATCGCAGGCAAGCCAGCTCCCACACAAGCCGGCCCCACAGGGGATCGCTTTAGCTGTCCAGCGCCTTGTATTTTTCGCGCAGGTGGTTACGAATCCACACCGCCGACAGGTTGAGCGTGGCGATCACCAGCACCAGCAGCAAGGCGGTGGCGTATACCAGCGGTCGTGCGGCTTCGACGTTGGGGCTCTGGAAGCCAACGTCATAAATATGGAAGCCCAGGTGCATGATCTTCTGGTCAAGGTGCAGGTACGGGTAGTTGCCATCCAGCGGCAGCGACGGTGCCAGTTTCACCACACCCACCAGCATCAGCGGCGCCACTTCACCGGCGGCACGGGCCACGGCGAGGATCATGCCGGTCATCATCGCCGGGCTGGCCATCGGCAGCACAATCTTCCACAGCGTTTCCGCCTTGGTTGCGCCGAGTGCCAGGGAACCCTCACGCACGGTACGAGGAATCCGCGCCAGGCCTTCTTCGGTGGCCACGATCACCACCGGCACCGCCAGCAGCGCCAGGGTCAGCGAAGCCCACAGCAGGCCAGGCGTACCGAAGGTCGGCGCCGGCAGAGCTTCAGCGAAGAACAAACGGTCGACCGAGCCACCCAGTACATACACAAAGAAGCCCAGGCCGAACACGCCGTAAACGATGGCCGGTACGCCGGCCAGGTTGTTCACCGCGATACGGATAATGCGGGTCAGGGTGTTCTGTTTGGCGTATTCACGCAGGTACACCGCCGCCAGCACGCCGAACGGGGTCACGATCATCGCCATGATCAGGGTCATCATCACGGTGCCGAAGATGGCCGGGAAGATCCCGCCTTCGGTGTTGGCTTCCCGTGGGTCGTCGCTCAAGAATTCCCAGACCTTGCTGAAGTAGAAACCCACCTTGGTCAGGGTGCCCATGGCGTTCGGCTGGTAGGCGTGCACCACTTTGCCGATGCCGATTTCGATTTCTTTGCCGTTGCCGTCGCGGGCCGTCAGGCTGTCGCGGTTGAACTGGGTGTGCAGGTCGGCCAGGCGCGCTTCGATGTCCTGGTAACGGGCATTCAGCTCGGCGCGGCCGGAGTCCATGTCGGCCTGGGCGGCAGCGTCGAGCTTGCCTTCCAGCTCCAGCTTGCGCCCGTGCAGGCGGATGCGTTCCAGGCCAGCGTTGATCGCGCCGATGTCGGTTTTCTCAAGGCTCTTGAGCTGGGCCGCCAACTTGTTCACGCGATCGACGCGGGCTTGCAGCTCCGGCCATGCGGCTTCGCCTTCGGCGATCACCTTGCCATCTTGCTTGACGTTGACCAGGGTGCCGTAGAAGTTGCCCCACTCACGACGCTCGATGGCCATCAGGTTCTTCGGGGTGGTCTGGTCTTTCAACCACTCGCCGACGATCCAGGTGAAGTCGTTGCCATTCAAGTCGCGGTTACCGACCTTGATCAGCTCGCGGGTCATGAATTCCGGGCCTTGGTCCGGCACCGGCAGGCCCGCGCTTTTCAGGCGCTCGCGCGGCACTTCTTCCTTCTGCACCACTTCGCCGATGACGATATGGTTTTCCTGGCCAGGCACGCTGTAGTTGGCCTGGATCAGGTCGGCCGGCCAGAAGTGGCCCAGACCACGCACGGCAATCACGGCCAGCAAACCAATGGTCATGATGACCGCGATGGACACCGCGCCACCGCTGATCCAGACGCCGGGGGCGCCGCTCTTGAACCATCCATTCAGGGAGTTCTGTTTCACAGACTTCTACCTTTCTTAAAGCGACGAGTATTTCTTGCGCAGACGCTGACGGATCAGCTCGGCGAGGGTGTTCATGATGAAGGTGAACAGCAGCAGCACCAGCGCCGAGAGGAACAGCACGCGGTAGTGACTGCCACCGACTTCCGACTCAGGCATCTCCACCGCAACGTTGGCCGCCAATGTGCGCAGGCCTTCGAACAGGTTCATCTCCATCACCGGGGTGTTGCCGGTGGCCATCAGCACGATCATGGTTTCACCCACTGCGCGGCCCATGCCGATCATCAGTGCGGAGAAGATGCCCGGGCTCGCGGTCAGGATCACCACGCGGGTCATGGTCTGCCATGGCGTGGCGCCCAGGGCCAATGAGCCCAGGGTGAGGCCGCGTGGCACGCTGAACACGGCGTCTTCGGCGATGGAGTAGATGTTCGGGATCACCGCAAAACCCATGGCCAGACCGACGACCAGGGCGTTGCGCTGGTCGTAGGTGATGCCCAGGTCGTGGGAGATCCACATGCGCATGTCGCCGCCAAAGAACCAGGTCTCCAGGTATGGGCTCATGTACAGCGAGAGCCAGCCCACAAACAGGATCACCGGAATCAGGATCGCACTTTCCCAACCATCCGGAACGCGCAGGCGCAGCGATTCAGGCAGGCGGCTGAAGACAAACCCGGCGACCAGGATGCCAATCGGCAGCAACATCAGCAGGCTGAAAATCCCCGGCAAGTGCCCTTCCACATAAGGCGCCAGGAACAGGCCGGCGAAGAAGCCGAGGATCACCGTCGGCATCGCTTCCATCAGTTCGATCACCGGCTTGACCTTGCGGCGCAGGCTCGGGGCCATGAAGTAAGCGGTGTAGATTGCCGCGGCAACTGCCAGTGGCGCCGCCAGCAACATGGCGTAGAACGCAGCCTTCAGGGTACCGAAGGTCAGCGGGGCCAAACTCATTTTGGGTTCGAAGTCGGTGTTGGCGGCGGTCGATTGCCAGACGTATTTAGGCTCGTCGTAGTTTTCGTACCAGACCTTGCTCCACAGCGCGCTCCAGGACACTTCCGGGTGCGGGTTGTCGAGCAGCAGCGGTTGCAGCTTGCCGCCGGCTTCGACGATCACGCGGTTGGCGCGTGGCGACATGCCGAACAGGCCTTGACCATCCACCACCGGATCGACCAGCAGCGTGCGGTGCGCGGTACTGTGGAACACGCCGAACTTGCCGGATGCGTCCAGGGCGGTGAAGCCTTTGCGACGCTCCTCGGCGGTGATTTCAACGATTGGCGCGGTGCCCATCTGGAAGGTGCGGATCTGCTTCAGGCGTTGCTCGCCGTCCGGGTCACGGGCCATGAACCATTGGGCCAGGCCGCCCTTGGAGTTACCGACGATCAGCGAGATACCGCCCACCAGCTGGGTGCTGGCAGTGATTTCGGCGTTGCCGTCTTCCAGCAGTTTGTAACGACCGTTGAGGCTCTTGTCGCGCAGGCTGAACACATCGGCGAGCGCACGACCGTTGATCACATACAACCACTGCTGGCGTGGGTCGATGAAGATTGCCTTCACCGGTTCGGTCATTTGCGGCAGCTCGATACGCTTCTGCTCGCTGGTGACTTCACCGGTCATCATGTTTTCTTCGCGGCTCAGGCTCAGTACGTTCAAGTACGAACCCGCGGAACCTGCAACCACCAGCGACGAGTCAGTGGCGTTGAGGGCGACGTGCTCCAGCGGGCGGCCCTGCTCGTCGAGGACGATGGGCGTTTCGCCGTAGGGGTATTCAATGGCCGGCGTAATGGTCTTTTTGCCGTCCGGGTACGACACTTTATAAGTGTGGCGGAACACCAGGGACTGGCCATTGGACAAACCGAGGATCACCAACGGGCTGCCTGGCTGGTCTTTGCCGATCGAGACCACAGTGGCGCCAGCAGGCAAAGGCAGGTCGACACGTTTGAGCTCGGCACCGGTGCTCACATCAAAGAACAGCGCCTGGCCCTTGTCGGAAACCCGCATGGCAACTTGGTTCTGTTCTTCGAGGGAGATCATCAACGGCTTGCCGGCGTCCTGCATCCAGGCGGGTGTCAGCGCGTCTTCCTTGGTCAGCGAAGCACCTTGGAACAAAGGTGCAACGACATAAGCCAGGAAGAAGAAGATCAGGGTAATTGCGCCGAGCACGGCGAGGCCGCCGATCAACACATACCAACGGGTCAGGCGATCTTTGAGCGCGCGAATGCGGCGCTTGCGTTGCAGCTCAGGCGTATTGAAATCAATACGCTTGGGGGGAGAAGTCGTCGTCATGGTGGAATTGGCCAGATCATTCATGCGCACACCCTAGCGATCCTGTATGACAGAAAGATGACAATGCAGTGACGCAAGAAATCCGCCGCGTAGCAGGGCTGGCAGCGGATTAAAGAATTAGAGGTGTAGACGGGCTTGAAGAGTAAGGGGTTACTGTGGCGAGCAAGCTTGCTTGCGCTGGGGGGCGAAGCGCCCCCAAGGCTTGCGACTGCTACGCAGTCGAACGGGAGCAAGCTCCCTCGCCACAGCAAGCCCGCTTCCACAGGGCCCGCTGCTACACCGGTATTGCAGGCTTAGTTGCCTTCTTTCAGGCCCAGGTCAGCCAGTGCCTTGGCGGCAACTTTGGCTGGCAGTGGGATGTAACCGTCTTTCACTACTACTTCCTGGCCCTGTTTGGACAGAACCAGTTTCACGAACTCAGCTTCCAGCGGGGCCAGAGGCTTGTTCGGGGCTTTGTTGACGTACACGTAGAGGAAACGCGACAGCGGGTATTTACCGTTCAGGGCGTTTTCTTCGCTGTCTTCGATGAAGTCAGTGCTGCCTTTCTTGGCCAGGGCCACGGTCTTCACGCTAGCAGTTTTGTAGCCGATGCCCGAGTAACCGATGCCGTTCAGCGAGGAGCTGATCGACTGCACGACCGAAGCCGAGCCTGGTTGTTCGTTCACGTTTGGCTTGTAGTCGCCTTTGCACAGGGCTTCTTCTTTGAAGTAGCCGTAGGTGCCGGATACCGAGTTACGACCAAACAACTGAACCGGCTTGTTGGCCAGGTCGCCGGTCACACCCAGGTCGCCCCAGGTTTTAACATCGGCTTTAGCGCCGCACAGACGAGTCGAGGAGAAGATCGCGTCGACTTGTTCCATGGTCAGGTGCTGGATCGGGTTGTCCTTGTGCACAAACACAGCCAGGGCATCCACGGCAACCGGGATAGCGGTTGGCTTGTAGCCGTACTTCTGCTCGAAGGCCGCCAGTTCGGTGTCCTTCATCTTGCGGCTCATCGGGCCCAGGTTGGAGGTGCCTTCAGTCAGCGCAGGAGGTGCAGTGGCGGAGCCGGCAGCCTGAATCTGGATGTTGACGTTCGGGTATTCCTTTTTGTAACCCTCGGCCCACAGGGTCATCAGGTTAGCCAAGGTATCGGAACCGACGCTGGACAAGTTGCCCGACACACCAGTGGTCTTAACGTAAGCCGGGATTGCCGGATCAACACCAGCGGCCACCGCGTTGGCGGTCGCAACGCCAGCAGCGACAAAAGTCATTGCCGCCATCAAACGTTTCAGTTTCATGCCTTGCTCCTAGCAGATAGGGATAGTTGGATCGGGGCCAAGTATCGGTAGGCCGTGTGAACACTCTATGTCTGGAATATGACAATTAGATGAAAGGCCAGTATTTATGAAAAACCTGACAGGAAGGGGGAAGTGCAATAAATCCGGGGCTTGCGAGGAGGTTTAGGCGGCTGGAGCAATGTTTCGGAAACACTCTGTAATCGTTGCTGGCATTGATCGTTCCCACGCTCTGCGTGGGAACGCATCCAGTGACGCTCTGCGTCACGACCTTCAAAAGCGGACGCAGAGCGTCCAGGCCGGCATTCCCACGCAGAGCGTCACTAGTGTCCGGTAAAAACCAAAGGGGGAGCTTGCTCCCCCTTGTTGTTCGCGACTGTCAGTCATAATCGGATTTTTCAGACTCGATTTTGACCCATGTTTACCAGTACCCGTTTAGCCCACCTACTCAGTGCGATCCCGCGCCAGTTCTTTCGGCAATCCACCGAAAAGCACCAGGCTGATCGCTACGTCAAACGCTGCACGAGCTGGCAATTGCTGGTGACACTGGTCAGCGGCCATATAACCCAAGCCTTAAGCCTGCGGTCCTTGGCCACTTTTTCCGAAACGCTAAGTCCGCATAGTTACCATCTTAAAGCGGGGCCCGTCGCCCGATCGACCCTGTCAGATGCTTTGAACAAGCGAAACTACCGGCCATTCCAGGATCTTTGCCAATTGCTGTTGAGCGGCATCAGCCGCCAACAGCGCAAAGAAGTCGGTGCCATGATTAGCCTGCTTGATTCCACGTCAATCACTTTGCGCGGACCTCACTTTGATGACTGGACAGCCTCCACGAAAACCCGCATCACGCAGGGCCTGAAAGTACATGTCGGACTAGATTTGGCGCAGTTGGCCCCGGTGTACGTCAACATCACTCCTGCCAACGTCAACGACCTGAGCGATGCGCTGGAAATGCCGATTCAGGTCGGCATGACGTATGTCTTTGACAAGGGATATTGCGATTACAACTGGTGGCACCAGTTGCAGACCAAAGGAGCCTTTTTCGTCACCCGCCTGAAAAAAAACGCCAATATCAAAGTGCTGCACAAGCACTCGATCGCAGCCGAGCAAAGCCCCGTCATGACCGACGAAGTCATCCTGTTCGGAAAAAAGCATCTAGGCGGCAAGCGTCTTAATGACTACCGAGAAACGCCGGCAAGACGCGTGGTGGTAGAACGCGAGGGACATGCCACGCCGTTAATCCTGGTGACCAATGACTTCGTAAGATCAGCCGAAGAAATCGCGGGATTGTATAAAGATCGCTGGAAGATCGAGCTGTTTTTCAAGTGGGTCAAGCAACATCTGAAACTCAAACGCTTCTACGCATTCTCTGAAAACGCCGTGCGTCTGCAGATTTACAGTGCCTTGATCAGCTACTTGTTATTGCACCTTTACCATCGTCGCTCAGAATTTACCGGTTCGTTGTTTGAGCTGACGGTTCGCATATCTCATGTCCTGCACGAACGGCCCGCGACGCCAGAATTGAGGGATCGACGAAGGCAGGAGCGAGAAAAGCTGAAGGCTGCCCAAGGCAGCCTTCAGCTATGAAACATGTTTACCGGACACTAGTGACGCAGAGCGTGGGAACGATCATTCAGCGCCCGCGCTTCCACAGGTAGCCGCCCACCGCCATCCCCATTACACACAGGACAGCCACGTAGTAAGCAGGCCCCATCGGGCTTTCCTTCATCAGCAGCGATACCGCCAGTGGCGTCAAACCACCAAATACGGCGTAGGCCACGTTATAGGAGAACGACAAACCGCTGAAACGCACCACTGGCGGGAATGCTTTCACCATCACGTAAGGCACTACACCGATGGTGCCCACAAACAGGCCGGTCAACGCGTACAGCGGGAACAACCAGTCCGGGTGGGCCATCAGGCTGTGATACAGCGTCCAGGAAGTGGCCAGCAGCAACGCGCAACCGGTGACCAAAACGCGACCGGCACCAAAACGGTCAGCCAGCGCGCCGGACGCAATGCAGCCCAGGCTCAGCGTAACGATCGCCAGGCTGTTGGCTTGCAGCGCAACCGTCGGGCTGAAGTGGTAGACGGTTTGCAGCACGGTCGGGGTCATCAGGATGACCACAACCACACCCGCCGACAGCAACCACGTCAACAGCATCGACAGCACGATGGCGCCACGGTGGTCACGCAATACCGCGCGCAATGGCAACTCGGCAGCCAGGGTTTTGCGCTGCTGCATCTCAGCGAAGATCGGTGTTTCGTGCAGCCAACGGCGCAAGTACACCGACAGCAGGCCGAACACCCCCCCCAGCAGGAACGGGATACGCCACGCGTAATCCGAGACCTGCTCCGGGGTATAGAGGGTGTTGATGGCGGTAGCCACCAGCGAACCCAGCAGGATACCGGCGGTGAGGCCGCTGGTCAGGGTGCCGCAGGCATAGCCGATGTGGCGCGGCGGCACGTGTTCGGAGACAAACACCCAGGCGCCAGGTACTTCGCCGCCAATGGCGGCGCCCTGGATGACGCGCATCAGCAGCAACAGCAGCGGCGCCCACAGGCCGATCTGTGCGTAGGTCGGCAGCAGGCCCATGATCAGGGTCGGCACGGCCATCATGAAGATGCTCAGGGTGAACATTTTCTTGCGGCCCAGCAGGTCACCGAAGTGCGCCATGATGATGCCGCCCAGCGGGCGTGCCAGGTAACCGGCGGCGAAGATGCCGAAGGTCTGCATCATGCGCAGCCATTCGGGCATGTCGACGGGGAAAAACAGCTTCCCGACCACGGTAGCGAAAAACACGAAGATGATGAAGTCGTAGAATTCCAGCGCCCCGCCCAAGGCAGACAGCGAAAGGGTTTTGTAGTCGTTGCGGGTCAGCGGGCGCGAAGGTTGCGCGCTGCTTGCGGGCACGGAGGACATGGCAAGGCTTCTCTTATAGTAATCAGAACAGCAAGCCCGGGACTTGCGGCAGGTTTGGCAAGATAGCAAATCGTTTGAAAAAGCACAGCGTCTACCGAATCACAGTTCAAATGGGCGAAATATTCCCCATTCGTGCGCTTTCCCTGCAATCAGAAACACAGTTGCGCGAAAAAGCCGCATAACAGCCGCGATTTGCCGACCAAATGAGCGCCGGGAGGTCGTCGCGGCGCCAGCGTCTCGATATACTCGGCCCTTGCAAGCGCCAAACCCGCTGTCTTGAGGGGCTGCTGTGCCAAAACGTCGTTGGGTGCCACCCAGCCGTTTTGGCAGAGTTTCCCTTTAGTGCGCCTTACGAGAAACGTATCGAGCGGTGTATGTTGGTGCTGAAACGTTTTTCCCGAAGACGGCTATCCACTTGAAACACCCATGAAGCGTTACGGGTCAGAGGCACCCTTGGCATGATCGAACTCGAACAAGAAGATCCTATCCCGCAAGGCGATCTCGCCCTGCAAATCACCGCATTGCCACGTGAAACCAATGGTTTTGGCGATATTTTTGGCGGCTGGCTGGTCGCGCAGATGGACCTGGCAGGCACGGCAATGGCCAGCAAGGTCGCCGGCGGCCGCGTGGCTACCGTGGCCATTGATCGCATGGCCTTTCTGGTGCCGGTCGCCGTCGGTGCGCAATTGTCCTTCTATACCCAAGCCCTGGAAATTGGCCGTAGCTCGATCCAGATGATGGTCGAAGTGTGGAGCGACGACCCGCTGTCCAGTGAATGGCGCAAAGTTACCGAGGCGGTGTTCGTGTTCGTCGCCATCGATGGCAGCGGCCGCACGCGCTCGGTACCGTCGCGCGCGCGTTAAACCTCGTCGGGTTTTGACGGTCAATTGCCCCATTGCCTGCCATTAAAGAGTGCTTCGTATGCCTGTGCCCCACGTTGAAAGCGTAAAAATCGACGAACTGGACTGCTGGCGCATTCGCCACAACGGCGCTGAATTGATGGTGGCCCAACAGGGCGCGCACATCTTCAGTTACCAGCGCAAGGGCGAGCAGCCGCTGATATGGCCAAACCCTGCGGCGGTGTTCAAGCAAGGCAAAGGCATCCGTACCGGCGTGCCGGTATGCTGGCCATGGTTTGGCGTGTTTGACCGCAACCCGCAGAGCGTCAAGGCAATGCGCCAGAGCGAGCAACCGGCCGGTGCCCATGGTTTTGTGCGCACGGCACAGTGGGAGTTGGCTGCGAGCGAACTCGAAGGCCAGGCGCTACGGGTGGATTTGGTGCTGCCGGTTCCCGAGGGCGGCTTCCCCGGCTGGCCGCATCAGGTCGACCTGACACTGAGCCTGCTGTTGGACGATCAACTGCATATTCGCCTGACCAGTCACAACCGTGGCACCGACACCGTGACCCTCAGCCAGGCGCTGCACACTTACTTCGCCGTGAGTGACGTACGCAAGGTGCAGGTCGAAGGGCTGGATGGGCTGGCGTATATCGACACCGCCGATGGCTGG
The DNA here is from genome assembly GCF_044218855.1 of Pseudomonas sp. B19125. Taxonomy (NCBI): domain Bacteria; kingdom Pseudomonadati; phylum Pseudomonadota; class Gammaproteobacteria; order Pseudomonadales; family Pseudomonadaceae; genus Pseudomonas; species Pseudomonas sp. B19125. Next base: position 533,909 of record NZ_CP162589.1, on the reverse strand, counting down.
GCCGAGAAGAAGCAGTCCGGCCTGCTGCACTTCAGTGCCGAGACTGATCGTATCTACCTGGATACTCCGGCGCAGTTGGATATTGTCGATAAGGATTGGCAGCGCCGCATTCAGCTCACCAGCCAGGGTTCGAGCTCGACCGTGATCTGGAACCCATGGACCGAACGCGCCAAGGCGTTTGACGACATGGCCGATGATGGCTGGCAGGGCATGCTGTGCATCGAAACGGCGAATGTGCTGGATGATGTGGTGAGCTTGGCGCCGGGTCAAAGCCATACTTTGGGCGTGAGCATCAACAGTATCGCCCTGTAAAAACCAATCAACATGTGTGAGCACGCTTGTGTGGGAGCTGGCTTGCCTGCTCCCACACAAGCCCGCTCCCACATTGGGTTCTGCGTCATGATCTAGAGATCGGACTCTTTCACTACCCTGACCTTCCCCGCATCCAGCGCATACGCCGCATCTGCCAGGTCATTGTTGACCTTCTCCACCTTCAACGTGCCCGTCACCCACAGCGGCGTGTAGATATCATCCAGCTTCAGCCCCTTGGGATAACGCACCAGCACCAACTGATTAGGCGGCGGTGGCGGCACGTGGATGCAGGCGCCTGGGTACGGCACCAGGAAAAACAGGGTGCTGCGGCCCTTCGCGTCGGTTTCCAACGGTACCGGGTAGCCACCGATGCGGATGTTCTTGCCGTTCATGGCGGCCACGGTCTTGGTCGAGTACATTACCGCCGGCAAGCCTTTGCTCTGCTTCAAGCCACCTTTGTCGGTGAAGGTGCCTTGGGCTTCGGGGGAGTTGTGGTCGATCTCGGGCATGGCCTCGAGGGCTTTCTGGTCTGAAAGCGGCATCAAGTCGAGCCAATCGGTTTCCGGCAGTTCACCGGCGTGCGCCAGGCCTGAGCCCAACAGGAGGAGTGTGAATAAAAGACGGCGCATGAAAAAGCTCGGCAAGTTCAGATGCCGAGCATTCTAGCCCTCTGCGCCTGCGCAGCGCAGAGGGCTTTGTCGCTTAGATCATTTCTTTTTCAGCAGGCCGTAGATCACCAACAGCACGATGGCGCCGATCAGCGCGCCGAGGAAGCCCGCGCCTTGACCCGCCTGGTAGATGCCCAGGGCCTGACCACCGTAGGTGGCGACCAGGGAACCTGCGATACCCAGCAGGATGGTCATGATCCAGCCCATGCTGTCGTCGCCAGGCTTGAGGAAACGAGCCAGCAGGCCGACGATCAAGCCGATAAAGATGGTTCCGATGATACCCATGGCATTTCCCTCTGAATGATGTGAACTACACAAAAGCCTAGTCAGACTTTAGCGTCCTGCAATCAGAGAGGCGACGATAACCAATGGTTCCCGCCGCCCTCAAGGTTATTGCTCGGCGATCAATGCTTCGACCTTGAGGATCTGCGCCTCAAGGGTCGCACGGTCCTTGCAACGCAGGTTGGCGTGGCCAACTTTACGCCCGGCCTTGAAAGCCTTGCCGTAGTGATGCAGGTGGCAGTCATCAATGGCGATGACTTTTTCTACCGGCGGGACTGCGCCGATAAAGTTGAGCATGGCGCTCTCGCCGACCTTCGCTGTGGAACCCAGCGGCAAGCCCGCCACCGCCCGCAGGTGGTTTTCGAACTGGCTGCACTCGGCACCTTCGGTGGTCCAGTGCCCGGAGTTGTGCACGCGCGGGGCGATTTCGTTGGCCTTGAGGCCGCCGTCGACTTCAAAGAACTCGAACGCCATCACGCCGACGTAATCCAGCTGCTTGAGCACGCGGCTGGAATAGTCTTCGGCCAGGGCCTGCAGCGGGTGGTCGGTGCTGGCTACGGACAGCTTGAGAATGCCGCTGTCGTGAGTGTTGTGCACCAACGGGTAGAAGCGGGTCTCGCCGTCACGGGCGCGCACAGCGATCAGAGAAACTTCACCGGTGAACGGCACAAAGCCTTCCAGCAGGCAGGCAACACTGCCCAGTTCGGCAAAAGTGCCGACCACATCGGCAGCAGTGCGCAGGACTTTCTGGCCCTTGCCGTCATAACCCAGGGTGCGGGTCTTGAGCACGGCTGGCAGGCCGATGCTGGCAACGGCGGCGTCAAGGTCCGCCTGGGACTGGATATCGGCGAAGGCGGGGGTCGGGATACCCAGGTCCTTGAACATGCTCTTCTCGAACCAGCGGTCACGCGCGATGCGCAAGGCTTCGGCGCTCGGGTACACCGGCACGAACTGCGACAGGAAGGCCACGGTTTCGGCCGGGACGCTTTCGAATTCGAAGGTCACCAGGTCGACTTCATCGGCCAGTTGGCGCAGATGGTCCGGGTCGCTGTAGTCAGCGCGCAGGTGTTCACCCAGGGCAGCGGCACAGGCGTCCGGCGCCGGGTCCAGGAAAGCGAAGTTCATCCCCAGCGGGGTGCCCGCCAAGGCCAGCATGCGACCCAGTTGGCCGCCACCGATTACACCGATTTTCATCAATCAATACCTTCAGGCGATACGTGGGTCTGGATTGTCCAGCACGCTGTCTGTCTGCTCAGCACGGAATTTTTTCAGCACCGCATGGAACTGCGGGTGCTTGGCGCCCAGGATGCTGGCGGACAGCAACGCAGCGTTGATCGCGCCGGCCTTGCCGATTGCCAATGTAGCCACCGGAATACCGGCCGGCATCTGCACGATGGACAACAGCGAATCCACGCCCGAGAGCATCGACGACTGCACCGGCACACCGAGCACCGGCAGGTGGGTCTTGGCCGCACACATGCCTGGCAGGTGCGCCGCACCGCCGGCACCGGCGATGATCACCTCGATGCCACGGGATTCTGCTTCATCGGCATACTGGAACAGCAAATCCGGGGTGCGGTGGGCAGAGACCACTTTCACTTCATACGGAATGCCGAGTTTTTCCAGCATATCGGCGGTGTGGCTAAGGGTGGACCAATCGGACTTGGAGCCCATGATCACGCCAACCAATGCACTCATCGTCGTGCCTCTTCTCTCTGGGCGCCCGCAGGCGCGTCAAAAAACAACAAGCCACGCGGGAAATCCGGCGTGGCTTGGTGTACGAATTAAGGCCGGTTGGACCGGCCGAAGGCCGCGCAGTATACCGTAATAATCCAGATAAACAGCCCCTGGAATGACCATCTGTCTTACGGCGCAAAGCGGCGGTTTTATTGACTTCCGAGTCAGCGAAACCGGCGCAAATTTCCCCTGAGAAAAAGGGTCAATGTGGGAGCTGGCTTGCCTGCGATAGCATCACCTCACTTATGGCTGATGTACCGAGGCGCCTGCATCGCAGGCAAGCCAGCTCCCACAGTTGATCTGCATTGCGCTCAGGTGCTTTGTGCAGCCCCGCCTTCCAACTTGCGCCACAGCAGCCGCACGTTCGCCTTGCGCACCAACGCGCAGCGATACAGACGAATCTCCAGCGGCACATGCCATTGCGGGCCGCCGCACACCACCAGTTCGCCACGTGCCAGTTCGGCACGCACGCTCAACTGCGGCACCCAGGCGATACCCAAGCCTTCAAGGGCCATGCTCTTGAGACTGTCTGCCATGGCAGTTTCGTAAATGGTGGTGAAACGCAGGGCGCGCTGGCGCAGCAGCAAATTTACCGAGCGCCCGAGAAAGGCGCCGGCACTGTAGGCCAGCAACGGCACGCTGCCCTCACCCTCCAGGTCGAACAGCGGTTTGCCGTCGGCGTCGGCGGCGCACACCGGGAGCATCTCGGTGTTGCCCAGGTGCAGCGACGGGAAGATTTCCGCGTCCATCTGCATGGCCGCATCCGGGTCGTAGAACGCCAGCATCAAGTCGCAGCCGCCTTCGCGCAGGGCGTGCACTGCATCGCCAACGTTGGTGGCGACCAGTCGGGTCGCGATGTTAAGGCCCTCGTTACGCAGTTGCGCGATCCAGCGCGGGAAGAAGCCCAATGCCAGGGAGTGCGCGGCCGCCACTTGCATGACTTCGCCCTGCCCACCTTCCAGGTGATGCAAATGGCGCAGCACTTCACCGAGCTGTTCGACCACCGTGCGCGCGGTGACCAGGAACAGCTGCCCCGCCGCCGTCAGCTCGACGGGCGTGCGCGAACGGTTGACCAACGTCAGGCCCAACGCGGCTTCAAGGCTACGGATACGCCGGCTGAACGCTGGCTGGGTGACAAAGCGCCGCTCCGCTGCCTGGGAAAAGCTGCGGGTTGCCGCCAGGGCGCTGAAGTCTTCCAGCCATTTGCTCTCAAGGTTCATCGCTTCCTCCCACGGACACGCACCATTTTGGCACACACGCCCGCCATGATAACCGGGTCACATCAACATTATGCCGTTTGTGCATAGGCCAGTGCTGAACAGCATTGGCCCAAAAACTTCTACAAGCCTAGCATTCGCAGCGTTCCGGCCTGTTCCGGGTCCATATCGAGATGATTTCCGTCATGTCCTCCGCTGCATCATTCCGCACAGAAAAAGACCTGCTTGGCGTACTCGAAGTACCGGCTCAAGCGTATTACGGCATCCAGACCCTGCGAGCGGTGAACAACTTCCGCCTCTCGGGCGTTCCGATTTCGCATTACCCGAAATTGGTGGTCGGCCTGGCAATGGTCAAGCAAGCAGCCGCTGACGCCAACCGCGAGTTGGGCCAGCTCAGCGAAGCCAAGCACGCTGCCATCAGCGAAGCCTGTGCCCGTCTGATCCGCGGCGATTTCCACGAAGAGTTCGTGGTGGACATGATTCAAGGCGGCGCTGGCACTTCGACCAACATGAATGCCAACGAAGTCATCGCCAACATCGCGTTGGAGGCCATGGGCCACAACAAGGGCGAGTACCAGTACCTGCACCCCAACAACGACGTGAACATGGCGCAGTCGACCAACGACGCCTACCCAACCGCGATCCGCCTGGGTCTGCTGCTGGGCCATGACGCGCTGCTGGCCAGCCTCGACAGCCTGATCCAGGCGTTCGCCGCCAAAGGCATCGAGTTCGGCCACGTGCTGAAAATGGGCCGTACCCAATTGCAAGATGCCGTGCCGATGACCCTCGGCCAGGAATTCCGCGCCTTCGCCACCACCCTGGGTGAAGACCTGGCTCGCCTGAAAACACTGGCGCCAGAGCTACTGACCGAAGTGAACCTGGGCGGCACCGCCATCGGCACCGGCATCAACGCCGACCCGCGTTACCAGGCCCTGGCCGTACAACGCCTGGCGCTGATCAGCGGCCAGCCGCTGGTTCCGGCTGCCGACCTGATCGAAGCCACCTCCGACATGGGCGCTTTCGTGCTGTTCTCCGGCATGCTCAAGCGTACTGCGGTGAAGCTGTCGAAGATCTGCAATGACCTGCGTCTGCTGTCCAGCGGCCCACGCACCGGCATCAACGAGATCAACCTGCCGGCACGCCAGCCAGGCAGCTCGATCATGCCCGGCAAGGTTAACCCGGTGATCCCGGAAGCCGTGAACCAGGTTGCGTTCCAGGTTATCGGTAACGACCTGGCCCTGACCATGGCAGCCGAAGGCGGCCAACTGCAGTTGAACGTGATGGAGCCGCTGATCGCTTTCAAGATCTTCGACTCGATCCGCCTGCTGCAACGCGCCATGGACATGCTGCGCGAACACTGCATCGTCGGCATCACCGCCAACGAAGCCCGTTGCCGCGAACTGGTGGAACACTCCATCGGTCTGGTCACCGCGCTGAACCCGTACATCGGCTATGAAAACGCCACCCGCATTGCGCGTATCGCCCTCGAAAGCGGCCGCGGCGTGCTGGAACTGGTGCGCGAAGAAGGCTTGCTCGACGACGCCATGCTCGACGACATCCTGCGCCCCGAAAACATGATTGCTCCACGTTTGGTCCCGCTGAAGGCCTAAGCGTTTGATGCACCGCTCACCAGGTTGAGGGACTAGACACCTCTCACCTTTTGAGGGCCTGAAGGCTCGTTCTTCAGGCCCTTTTTTTTGCCCCAAGGTTGTGAAATGACGCCCATAAAAAATCCAATATCGCCCTGCAAACCCTCCTTGCCTGCAACCGCCTGGCTGAAACCTTTAATCGCCCCGTGCAGACGGATCACGCTCGCCTAGGTATAGTGCCGCCCCTCTTCGCGTCTGCGGCCGTCGGTAACGAGGCCCGCAGACATCGCGAAAGCGCATGAATAACAACACCCGCAAAAGGATTGGGGCGAAGCGTCGTGCACTGCCTGGTGCTGAGCGACGCGTCGGACCGTCCTGCGTTTGCCATTAGAAAAATCAGCGAGGAACACTCCATGCTCGAAGTCATCAACGACTTCCTCTCAGGGAAAGTACTGATCGTGCTCATTGTCGGGCTCGGCGGTTATTTCACGATCCGCTCGCGTTTCGTACAGTTGCGTCACTTTTTCCACATGTTCTCGGTGTTCAAAGACAGCCTGAAGAGCAGCGCCGGCCAGCTCAGTTCCTTCCAGGCGCTGATGCTCAGCCTGGCCGGCCGCGTGGGTGCCGGTAACATCGCCGGTGTCGGCATTGCCGTGACCCTGGGTGGCCCGGGTGCCGTGTTCTGGATGTGGGTCACCGCGCTGGTGGGCATGTCCTCGAGCTTTATCGAGTGCTCCCTCGGCCAGTTGTACAAGCGCACCGATGCCGAGGGCACCTACCGTGGCGGCCCGGCGTATTACATCCAGCACGGCTTGCAGAAGCGCTGGCTGGGTATGGTCATGGCGTTCCTGTTGCTGGTGACTTTCGGTTTCGCCTTCAACGGCCTGCAAGCCCACGCCGTGACTCACTCGCTGAACAACGCCTTTGGCCTGGACACCACCTACACCGGCCTGGCGCTGGCGGTATTGCTGGGCCTGGTGTTTATCGGCGGGATCAAGCGCATCGCTTCGATTGCCGACCTGCTGGTGCCGGTCAAGACCCTGGTCTACATCGCTGTGACCCTGTACGTGATCGTGCTGCAATTCGACCACGTGCCGGCCATGCTCGCGACCATCGTCAAAAGCGCTTTCGGCCTCGACCAAGCCTTCGGTGGCCTGGTGGGCAGCGCGATCATCATGGGTGTGAAGCGCGGCGTGTTCGCCAACGAAGCCGGTCTGGGCAGTGCGCCTAACGTGGCGGCAGTGGCCTCGGTAGAACACCCGATCGCCCAAGGCGTGGTGCAGGCGTTCAGCGTGTTCCTCGACACCTTCGTGATCTGTACCTGCACCGCGTTGCTGATCCTGCTCTCCGGTTTCTACACCCCAGGTTTTGAAGGCGACGGCATTGCCCTGACCCAGAACTCCCTGGCGGCGGTGGTCGGTGACTGGGGCCGCATGTTCATCTCGGTGGCCCTGGCGTTGTTCGTGTTCACCTCGATCATGTACAACTACTACCTCGGCGAGAGCAACCTGCGCTTCCTGGTGGGTAACAACCGCAAGGTGCTGATGGGCTACCGTGCGCTGGTGCTGGTGCTGATTTTCTGGGGTTCGATCGAGAACCTGAGCACCGTGTTCGCCTTCGCCGACATCACCATGACCCTGCTGGCGTTCGTCAACCTGTTCGCCCTGGCGTTCCTGTTCAAGATTGCCATGCGCATCCTCAATGACTACGACAACCAGCGTGCCGCAGGCATCAAGACGCCGGTGTTCGACTCCAGCCAGTTCCCTGACCTGGACCTGGACCGCAAGGCCTGGCCGGCCAACCCGGCAAAGGCAGAAGTCACCTCGGCTGAACTGAGCGCTCAAGCGCAACGTTAATCACCGCTAGATGACACGCCGCCCGGCCTTGGGCATGCTCTGGGCCCGGCGGCGTTTTTCGTTCAGGAGATTTTTCATGCAACCAGCTAACAACGTGATGGTGCTCTACACCGGCGGCACCATTGGCATGCAGGCCAGCGCCAACGGCCTGGCGCCTGCGTCGGGTTTTGAGGCGCGCATGCGCGAACAGCTCACCGATGCAGCAGTGCCCATCTGGCGCTTTCAAGAGATGTCGCCGCTGATCGACAGCGCCAACATGACGCCCACTTACTGGCAGCATCTGCGCAGCGCCGTGGTCGAGGCCGTGGACGCAGGCTGCGATGCGGTGCTGATCCTGCACGGCACCGACACCCTGGCCTACAGCGCGGCAGCCATGAGTTTTCAACTGCTGGGCCTGCCGGCGCCGGTAGTCTTCACCGGCTCCATGCTGCCGGCCGGCGTGCCCGACAGCGATGCCTGGGAAAACGTGAGCGGCGCCTTGACAGCCTTGGGCGAAGGCCTGGCGCCGGGCGTGCAGCTGTACTTCCACGGCGCGCTGATGGCACCGACCCGTTGCGCGAAAATCCGCAGCTTCGGTCGCCACCCGTTTGCGGCCCTGCAGCGCAATGGCGGCGTCGCCCAGGCCGACATGATCCCGGCCGCCCTGCATTACCGCCAGCCCAAAGCCTTGGCCAATGTCGGCGTGTTGCCGCTGGTGCCGGGCATCGCTGCCGCGCAACTGAACGCGTTGATCGACAGCGGCATCCAGGCGCTGGTGCTGGAATGCTTCGGCAGCGGCACCGGGCCGAGCGATAACCCTGATTTTCTCGCCAGCCTCAAGCGTGCGCAGGAACTGGGTGTAACCGTCGTGGCAATCACTCAATGCCATGAAGGCGGCGTGGAACTGGACGTGTACGAAGCCGGCAGCCGCCTGCGCGGCGTGGGCGTGCTGTCCGGTGGCGGCATGACCCGTGAAGCGGCGTTCGGCAAGCTCAATGCCCTGCTCGGCGCCGGGCTTGAGGCCAGTGAAGTGCGCCGCCTGGTGGAACTGGACCTGTGCGGCGAACTGAGCTGACCGGCATGTAACTTGCTCCACTTCCAGCCATCCCCTGGCTGGAAGTTTCCATGCTGCATTCCCACCTCACCACCCTCAATGCTGTTTCGCTGGTGCTTAACACCTTCAAAGGCTTGCCGCACGAGGCGCTGCTGGCCGGCAGCGGCATCTGTGCGGCGGACTTGAGCCGGGCCGACACGCGCATCACCACCAATCAGGAAATGCGCGTGTGCGCCAATGCCGTGGCCCTGCGCCGCGATGTCGGCCTGGAGCTGGGCGCACAAATGCATGTGTCGGCCTACGGCATGCTCGGTTACGCCCTGCTCACCAGTGCCACCTTTGGTGACGCATTACGCTTGGCCCTGCGGTATCCGGCGCTGCTGGGAACACTGTTCGAGTTGAGCCTTGAAGAGGACGGTGAGCGAATCTGGTTCACCGCCGGCGACTATCGGGAAAACCCCAGCCTGGAAATGTTCAACGTCGAGCTGTGCCTGGCGTCATTGAAAGTGATCTGCGACGACCTGCTCGGCCAGCCTCTGCCCTTACTGGCTGCGCGCTTTGAACATGATGCCCCCGACTATCGCATGCGCTACGCCGAGCGCTTCCCCTGCACGCTGCAATTTCAGGCCACCGCCAATGCCTTTGCCTTCGACAAACACTGGCTGGACCAGCCGCTGCCCCTGGCCGACGCCATTACTCACCAGGCGATGGCCGAGCGTTGCCGCAAACAAAACCTGGAGTTCACCGGGCGCCAGGCCTGGCTCGGCAGAATTCGCCAGCTGCTCGCCGCACAGCTCAACGCCGCGCCGGGCCTGGAGGGCTTGGCCGAGCAGATGAACTGTTCGGCACGCACCCTGCGCCGGCATCTGCATGACCTGGGCTGCAGCTACCAGGAGCTGCTGGACGAGCTGCGTTTCGAGCGCGCCAAGCAACTGCTGGCTGAGGACCACTGGCCGATTTACCGGATTGCCGAGGCACTGGGCTTCAGCGAAACGGCAAGTTTCAGGCATGCCTTTGTGCGTTGGAGTGGCGTGGCGCCGAGCCAATTTCGCGCATGATGCTTCATTGAGGGGCGAATTCAGGACAGATAATTTGGCCATAATTATCCCCTTTTGGCCGCTCCTGCCGTTCTCTTAAAGCACGCCCGCCGCAAGACTGGCTCCACCGATACAGCCTGCGGAGAACAACAAATGCTGACGATCTACTCGGACGATCACCACCTGCACCATGGCCGCTGTGAATTGATGGACGGGCAACTGATGCCCTGCTTTGAAATGCCCTCGCGCGCCGACCACGTGTTGCAACGGGTCAAAGACCGCGAACTGGGCCCGGTACACGCGCCGCAGGATTTCGGCCTGGCACCGCTGCAGCGTATCCACAGCCACGACTACCTCGACTTCTTCCAAGGCGCCTGGCAGCGCTGGACCGAGTACGGCCAGGAGGGCGACTTGCTGCCCTACACCTGGCCCGCGCGCACGCTGCGCCGGGTGATCCCCACAAGCCTGCATGGCCAGTTGGGCTATTACAGTTTCGACGGCGGCGCGCCGATTACCGCCGGCACCTGGCAAGCGGCCTACAGCGCGGCGCAAGTGGCCCTCACGGCGCAACGAGCAATCCAGAGCGGCGCCCACAGTGCCTTCGCCCTGTGCCGCCCACCTGGGCATCATGCTGCGGGCGACTTGATGGGCGGTTATTGCTACCTCAACAACGCCGCCATTGCCGCCCAGGCCTTCCTCGACCAAGGCCACAAACGCGTCGCGATCCTGGATGTGGATTACCACCACGGCAACGGCACCCAGTCGATTTTTTACGCACGCAGCGACGTGTTGTTCACCTCGATTCATGGCCATCCGGAAGCAGAGTTTCCGTTCTTCCTGGGCTATGCCGACGAGCTGGGCGAAGGTGAAGGCGAAGGCTTCAACTTCAACTATCCACTGCCGGCCGGTTCCGGTTGGGCAGCCTGGAGTGCCGCACTGGAAGAAGCCTGCGCCCAGATCGAGCGCTACGGCGCCGACATCATCGTCGTGTCCCTGGGCGTGGACACGTTCAAGGACGACCCTATCTCGCAGTTCAAGCTCGACAGCCCGGACTACCTGGTCATGGGCGCGCGCATCGCCCGGCTGGGCAAGCCCACGCTGTTTGTGATGGAAGGCGGCTACGCAGTGGAAGAAATCGGCATCAACGCCGTCAACGTCCTCGAAGGTTTTGAAGGAGCAGCCCAATGAACAGGCTCAAGTCACTCGTCCTCTGCGCCGCCGTCATCGGTGGCGCGGCCCACGCCGAAGAGAAAACCCTCAAGGTCTACAACTGGTTCGACTACATCACGCCCAAAGCCCTGGAAGACTTCAAGGCGCAGAACCCCAAGATCAAATTGGTCTACGACATCTTCGACACCAACGAAGCGCTGGAAGCCAAATTGCTCACCGGCAATTCCGGCTATGACGTGGTGGTACCGTCCAACGTGTTCCTGGCCAAGCAGATCGAAGCCGGCGTGTTCCAGCCGCTGGACCGCAGCAAGCTACCAAACTGGAACCACCTCGACCCCAAGCTGATGAAGCTGATCGAAGCCAACGACCCCGGCAATAAATTCGCCGTGCCTTACATGTACGGCACCATCCTCATTGGCTTCAACCCGGCCAAGGTCAAGGCCGCCCTGGGCGACAATGCGCCGGTAGACAGTTGGGATCTGATCTTCAAGGAAGAGAACATCAGCAAGCTCAAGCAATGTGGTGTGGCGCTGTTGGACTCGCCCTCCGAGATCCTGCCACTGGCCTTGCAGCACCTGGGCCTGGACCCCAACAGCAGCAATCCCAAGGACTACGACAAGGCCGAAGCGCTGCTGATGAAGATCCGCCCCTACATCACCTACTTTCACTCCTCCAAGTACATGGCCGATATCGCCAACGGTGATATTTGTGTGGCGGTGGGTTATTCAGGCAGTTTCTCCCAGGCCGCCAACCGTGCCAAAGAAGCCAAAAATGGCGTGACCGTGGACATGCGTCTACCCAAGGAGGGCGCGCCGATCTGGTTCGACATGCTCGCCATCCCCAAAGGCGCTAAAAATCCGGACGACGCCTACACCTTCATCAACTACCTGCTGCAACCCACAGTGATCGCGCCCATCAGTGACTTTGTCGGCTATCCCAATCCGAACAAGGACGCTACCGAGAGCGTCGACCCTGCCATTCGCCACAATCCCAACTTGTATCCGACCGACACCGCCATGGCCACGCTCTACACCCTTAAACCTCTGGACAGCAAAGCCGAACGCGCCAGAACAAGGGCCTGGACCAAAATCAAATCCGGCACCTGAAGCACCTTGGTTTGACGGGCGCCTTCAAATGCGCTCGTGAAGGTGGGCCTATCTAAGCACCGCCTCTCTGTGTGGCCGCGCCCTGGCATGGAACGCCTGGCCTTTACCTCAGGCTAGTTCCACCAAACGGCCAGACAGGGAAGCCTCATCATGAACGCCTCCGCTTCAAGCACCACGCCCACCAACACACCGCGTCCGGATGCACGGATAGCGCTGCTCACCCAGCTCTCTACCGGCCCTTCACGGGCGAACGCGTCTGATCTGATTTAGCGGCGCCACCGCTATTTATCTACCGTCCTCCCGGCAACGGCCATCGCTACCTTGCACATCCTCAACGCCCGTCCAGGCTAGCGATTGCAGCGGAGCAACACATGCCCAACGATCTACTTAACAACAATCATCGCCCACCCAGCACCTATGAACTGCTCACCCAGTTAACCACCGGGCCCACCACCCACGAGGTCGCCGCCACCACGTTGCGCGCGGCACTCAAAGAACTCTACCCCACCCTCAATATCGACCCCGACCTGGCCATGGTGATCAGCCCTCGCTGGAATGTCGTGGGCAGCACTGTCGAGCCGGCGCCAGCCGTTCTCCAATCCCTGACCTCAGTGCTGGCTCATCAAGCGCTGTCCCGCGAGCGGGTAACTTACATCGATGGCGAGCACTTCCTCACTTTGCAGCCGTACGCGGCGGCGCCTGTGCACCTTGAGGTGAAGATCGATGCCATCGCGCGCTTGATCAATGAGTTATCCGACTTTCTGTTCATCGCGTTTCAGGAACAGCAACTTAACTTCTGGAACGCCTCCAACGGTAGCAGCGGACCACGCTGGCAGACGTTTTCCAACTCGCTGAGGAAAGTGTGGAACGTCACCGAAGAGCAAGGCCTGGATGAGCACCAAGCGGCCATGGCCCGTGGAGTGTTCCAGAAACCCGACCGGGACAGACGCTCGTTGAATGATCGCTACAAGAGTCACGCCTACCTGGTTGATGTCGATCTACTCCGGGACGGCGAGTCCACCCACGTCAGTTTCATGGACATCGCCGTGTTGGTTGGCGAGCATGACAAACGCCCATTGATCCTGACGCACTCGCTGGTAAGCGGTTACGAAACCTTTGAGTCACTTGAAACATTCGGCGCCTCGCTGCCCGCCCGGTTGAGTGCGCCAAAGCGCGATACCACGTTGCAATGGCGCTTGTATGAACCCGATGGCAACTTTTTCGACACACTGGCCTGTACTCTGATCGAACTACAAATCCGCGCCATCGGCAGTTACGGCCAGGCCTTTGTCGAGGAGCCGGCAGAGGAGCAGGCAAGCCCGGCCACCGTCGCCCGCATTGTGCCCAGCATCGAAGAGATGAGCGATCACCAACTCTCGAGTATCCGAGACGTTCATCATCAACTGCCCGACTGGCTCGCTTCGGCATCGGACTCGGACACCGCCGCCTATAGCCGCTACATGATCGACCTGGCCCAACTGCATACCCATTATCACGGCGAAACATTCCGGGACGGCATTGCCCCCATTCGCGACTATGCCCGCACACAACTGCAAAGCCGCATCCACTCGCATAAAGACGGTGCGAGCCTGAACCTGGACAAAATCGAGGTGGTGATCGAAAGCCCGGTGGTGTGGGGCACGCTCGTCGTGCCGGGCAGCGTGGACATCACCCGTCGCAGCCTGATCGATCTGGCGTTGGACAACCTCACCGGCCTGCCCACCGGCAACACCACGGTGCACTACAACGGCAATGACGATGGCGTCCCCAGTTGGCTGACCTTCAGCTATTTGAAAGACCTGATCGAAGACGTTGATATCGGCAAGCACTATCCCGTGCTGATCAAACAGAAACTGCTCGATGACCCGGCGCAATCCAGTCACCGCCAGCAGCTCTACATCAACCACCTGCGCCTGCAACTGCCGCTGTTGGCCCTGCAAATGAAAATCCGCCAACAGGGCGCAATTGATGAACTCGGCTACCGCTACGTTGCCGCCGTGATGCACGCCGATGAATACGACCGGCATGTAGACGGGCAGCCCATTGTTATCCGCGCCCTGGCCTTCGTGCCCACCCTGCGCCCCGGCCATGAGCGCGACGTGGTCGCCAATATGTTCGTGATCGGTCCAAGGAACGCCAGCGCCGGTCCATGCCTGCTTTATCGCCCGTTGCTGGAACCGATGCTGATGCAATTCCCGTCACGGCAAAACCTGCTGTACGCCATCAAGCATGACCGCCCCTTGCGCGAATCGGTGCTGGCCTGGCTGCCGCAAGCGCAAAGCTTCAACTACGCCCAATATGTGTTCCCGGACACCTTGCCCTCGCCCTGGACGGTGGTGCGAGCCCTGGTCGAACCCCTTACCGTGCTGTACATGAGCGGCCCCGTGACCCTGACCGATGAAGAAGTGGGCAATGACGCCCTGGCAATGCTGTTCAAGGCCAACGCCACCGCCATGGTCGAATTGGCGGACCGTCAGTCGGTGTCCAATGTGCAGAAACGCTGGGCGACGTTTCGACACACTGGCTGGCAAATCTTCAACGCTGCCCTGCCGTTCATGGGCCGTACCGTCGGAATTGCCGCCTGGGTCTGGCAAATCATGGACGACCTGCAAGCCACCGAGGAGGCTGTGAACAAGGGGGATCAACAAGCTTCGTGGACAGCGTTAGTCGATGTATTCCTCAACCTGGGCATGGCTCTGACCCTGCACATCGCCCTGCGCCATCCGCGCCCGCTGGAACAGTTCGAGGCGCCGAAGATCGAAACTGAATCCGAGTCAACAACGATCGAAACTGCCGATAAACCACCCGTCACCGAGAAAAAATATACTGCTGTGCAACAAGCAAATATTCCCGACAGCCAACTGCCCGCCAAGCATCAAGACGCCGTACACATCCTGGGGGCCCTGAGCCATAGCCGCTTGGGCCTGGCCAAGACACTTGACGGCTTCAACGTCGCCAAACCCGATAAACTTGGCGAACAAAACAAAACGCCCGGGCGCCACTTGAACCTGTATCCACTTGCAGACAAGTGGTATGCACCGGTTGGTGAGCGTTGGTTCGAGGTAAGGGTGGATGACAACGACAGTGTCATCATCATTGACCCGAAGGCACCGTTGCGTACGGGCCCGCCGTTGATCGGCAACCTGGCGGGCCAGTGGTTTGTTGATGTCCGTTTGCGACTGCGCGGTGGAGGTCTTCGACACCGTCGGCGAGCGGTCAAGGTCGATCAGCCTGAGCGCGTGGCAACACTCATGACCCAGCTCAACGCCTTCGACGCGGTCGCCACCAGCAAACAATTGGACGTGCTTAAGGCAAAGCCTGCACTGGACGCCGCCCCCGGCCCTTCCACGGACCTGCTGCGTACAGCGTTCATAGGCAACGTCGACAACCGACTGGCGGCGTACGATGAAGCGATCAGTCAGTTGAAGTCCTTGAGCATCATCGAGGCCGTGCCCACCTATCAGAGCAACATGAGTGAATACCTGAAACAGCAAATACAACTGACTCAGGTAGTCGTGGAACAACAATTGGTGGGCTATAAAGAGGCCTTGAAGGCTTCGTCCCTGATCCTCGACCCCGAAGTAGACATTGACTATAAAAACCAGGCGCGAAGCGCACAAACCCTGTCCACCTTGAACCTGGCAATCATCAAGCGCCTGGAGTTCATCAACAACCGTTTCAGCGATCTCAAAGTGCTGGGAGATGACGGCGCAACGGTCATTCAAAAAACCCTGAGCGAGTTGCCACTGCTCACCCTCGCTGAGCTCAAATCTCTGGAAATCAGCTTGGGTCGCTACTTGTGTATCGATGAAGCGCAAAGCCAGATCCCTGCCACGCTGCGAGAGCAGGTGGACCAGAGCGTCGATACAGCCGAACTGAACGTCGAGAGTTTCAATGAAATCATGAAACGGGACAGCGGTACGCTGGATGAACGCATTGATGTGCTCAACAGCCTGGTTGAGCAATTTTCCAGCGCAGACCAACGCCTGCTGGACATGCATGCCGAGCACCCGCAGTTTCTGCTGAAACCCCGCCTGGAAAGCTTTCGCCAGCAGATTGGCGAATTCAGCCAGCGGGCTATTCACGACCTGGCGCAACTGCTGCGCGAGAAAAAAGCCCTGGAACCCAAGCCCGGCAGTTCAAAAGCCCCGCCCGCGCCACGGCGCAAAGTCATCAAGACACGCTACGACGGCACTTTAATAGCCCAGCCCCAAGAGGCCGATAGCACGCTGGTCGATGTCAGGGCGTCCGTGACGGGCAAGGTACTCGCTACGTTTCATGAAAAAACCCCAGGCGTCTGGGTCAAGCGGCAAAAGGTCAGCCCGCCAGCGCCAGCGCCTGCCACTGTAGACCTGGATACCAGCATCAACACCGGGCAAACGCTATTGGACAGCGAGCGAGCTGAAACCCACAAGTACCGGGATTTTTCGCGTAAACCCTGGCATTCGCCCCAGGACATCCAAGATATGTTCGACGCCTACGGCAAACAACTGGAGGACGCGTCAAACGATATCGAGCAAGCGCTGACTCGGCGCAATCTCACCGAGAGCGGTCATACTTCCGCCGCTTCGACCAAGCGCAACCTCAACGAGGCAGCACAGCGGCTTTATCGCCTGGGTAGAAAAACCTACATAGACATGCTCAAACAGCAACCGCCAACTGCGGCGCGGGTGGAGTGGCTGCATAGCCAAGGGCTGATAAAGATCGGCAAAACCTTCAGCCGCCGCGCCGTCAAAGGGCCGCCTAAGGGCTATCTGGACGAGTACGAAGTACGCGATAAAGAGACCAACACTGTGCTGTGGTACGCGCACTTTCACTATGCAACGAAAGGCGCCGCCCTTGAGAAATTCGAGAAGGGCCACCTGAAAACCCGTGAACAACAGCGCCTTGGTGGCTCTCGCCAACGCACCGGCCCCAGTGACTGGGAAATGATAGAAATCCACCGCAGCAGCATCGGTGATCAATTGGCCAAGTCGCTGTTCTTCAACAGCTGATGGTCTTTATGCCTGCCACGCCTGGCGCAAACGTGCCAGCGCCTGTGCGATGGCCGCCTCGGGTACAGCGGCGAACCCCATCACCAGGCCTGCGCGCTGGTCCGGTGGTGGGCTTGTGCACGCCAGCCAATAGCTACTCAAACCATTGATCTCAACATTGGCCGCATGGGCCTGAGCGAGCAACGTCTGCTCGCGGGCAAGGCTGTCCACTCGCACTGTCAGATGCAGCCCGGCCGCAACGCTGGGCAAGGCCCCGACGCCAGGCAACCCGTCCGGCCAACCGGCCAACAAAGCATTGCGCCGGCTCAGCGCAGCGCGGCGCATCCGGCGAATGTGGCGCTGGAAATGCCCTGCCGCCATAAACTCAGCCATCACCGCCTGAGTACTGACTTCGGAGTGGCGCATGTCCACAGCGCGGCGCCGGGTAAACGCTTGCACAAGGGCCGGTGGTAAAACCAGGTAGCCCAGGCGCAATGCCGGGAACGCCACCTTGCCGAAGGTGCCGACGTATAACACGCGGCCACTGCGATCCAGCGCCGCCAAGGGCGACAGCGGCGCACCGCTGTAGCGGTACTCTCCGTCATAATCATCCTCGACGATCCAGCCGCCCGTACGCTCGGCCCAGGCCAGCAACTCCAGACGCCGGGCCAGGCTCATCACCACGCCCAACGGATACTGATGGGAAGGTGTGACATAGGCCACACGGCAATCATGCAGAGCGTTGAGCACCTGGCAATCCAGGCCCTCGCTGTCTACTGGTACGCCATGCAATCGAGCGCCCGCCAAGGCGAACGCATGGCCGGCGGCGCGATAACCGGGGTTTTCCACCGCCACGCCGTCCCCAGGCTCCACCAGCAACTGTGCACAAAGGCTAATCGCTTGCTGTGCGCCACTGGTGATCACAATTTGCTCAGCCGTGCATTGCATGCCACGTGAACTGCGCAAATAGGCAGCGATCAGACCGCGCAAACGATCGTCACCGGCCGGGTCGCCATAGCACAGCAGTTCCAGGTTCGGCTTGCGCCAGAACGCCCCATTCAGCTTGGCCCATATATCAAACGGGAACAGGTCGAAGGCCGGCACACCCACTCGAAATGCCCGAGGCGGTCCAGCCGGAGGGTGAGCCAGGTGGTTGTTTTTTACCCGTGCCAGGCCCGCCCTGTGGATAACTTCATTGTCCAGATCTTCCGGCAAATCCGCCCATTTTGTGGATAAGGCTGGGGATAACCCTGTTGAAAACCCTGTGGATACTTTTGTGGATAGTTTTTTTGCCGTGGGCAGTTGGGCCACATAGGTGCCGTCACCCACCCGGCTTTCGATAAACCCTTCTGCGTACAGCTGATCGTAGGCGCGCACCACGCTGTTTCGGGAAATCGACAATGCCGCCGCCAAATCACGGCTGGCGGGTAATCGCGTGCCGCTGACCAGTCGCCCGTCCAGCACGCGCTGGCGCAGGGCCTCATAGAGTTGGCGCGTCAGCCCCTGACGGCGATCCAACTCGATACCTGCGGGGTTGAACGACAGCGGCGGCGCGATGGGCGACATATTGGACCTATGAAATTGGTGCCAGATGGCTCTTACAACGAACCATTAGCCTGCCTAGGATGCAGGCATTCGCCAAGGAAAATTTCCATGTACACACCGCGCGCCTTTGCCCTCAATGATTTGCCTGAACTGCAGCAACTGATCCAGCACACCCGCCTGGCGCAGTTGGTGACCTTTGGTGAGCAAGGCCTGCAGGCCAGCCATTTGCCGCTGCTGCTCAACCCCGACGAAGGCCCGAATGGCACGCTCTACGGGCACTTGGCCAAGGCCAACCCGCAATGGCGTGACCTGCAAAATGGCAGCGAAGCCTTGGTGATTTTTGCCGGTGCCGACGCTTATGTCAGCCCGGCGTTTTACCCGGCCAAGGCCGAGCACGGCAAAGTGGTGCCCACCTGGAATTACATCGCCGTGCATGCCTACGGCAAGGCTGAGGTATTTGCCGACGCCGAGCGTCTGCTCGCGGTGGTCACCGACCTCACCGATCGCCACGAAGGCAGCCGCGCCCAGCCATGGAAAGTCAGCGACGCCCCGGCCGACTACATTGACGGCATGCTCAAGGCCATCGTCGGCTTCGCCCTGCCCGTCGAGCGCCTGATCGGCAAGCGCAAACTCAGCCAGAACCGCAGCACAGCCGATATTGCCGGCGTGCGCGAAGGCCTGGCTGCCAGCCTTGATGTGCGCGACCAGACCCTCGCGCGCTTTATTCCCCAAGGAGTTTCAGAATGAGTCAGATCGACATCCGCCAAGTAACAGCCGCCGACCACGTCGCGTGGCTACCGCTGTGGCAGGCGTAT
Source organism: Pseudomonas sp. B19125 (assembly GCF_044218855.1). Classification (NCBI taxonomy): domain Bacteria; kingdom Pseudomonadati; phylum Pseudomonadota; class Gammaproteobacteria; order Pseudomonadales; family Pseudomonadaceae; genus Pseudomonas; species Pseudomonas sp. B19125. Next base: position 514,569 of record NZ_CP162589.1, on the reverse strand, counting down.
TTGAAGTTCTACGAAACCGAACTGCCGGACGCCGTCAGCCAAAGCACCTGGCAACGCCTGATCGATGCCAACGAGCCGACCCATTCGGCGCTCGCCTGGCAGGACGGCAAGGCGGTGGGCATGGTCAACTTTATCTACCATCGCTCCAACTGGAGCATCGAGAATTCCTGCTACCTGCAGGATCTGCTGGTGGACCCAGCCCAGCGCGGCAGTGGCGTGGGCCGTAAGTTGATCGAGTTTGTCTACGCCACCGCCAAGGCCGACAACTGTGCCAAGGTGCACTGGTTGACCCACGAGACCAACGCCACCGCGATTGCGCTGTACGAACGCATCGCCGAACGCCCGGGTTTCATTCAATTTCGCAAAGGTCTTTAAGGAGCGCAGCATGCCTATCTCACCCGCCGACTGGAAAGGCGTCCCGGCGCCCACGGTTCAACTGCTTGAAGGGCGTTTTATCCGTCTGGAAAAACTCGACCCGGCGCGGCATGCCGACGGTCTGTTCCGCGCCCTCGAAGGCCCGGGTGCCGACCCGAAACTCTGGGACTATTTGCCTTACGGCCCCTTCCCGGAGCGCGCCGCGTTCGATGCATGGCTCAACAACCATGCAACCAACAGCGACCCGTACTTTTTCAGCGTGATCGACCGCGTCAGCGGCGATGTGCAAGGCATCCTCAGCCTGATGTCCATCGTCCCGGCCCAGGGCCGTATCGAAATCGGCCACGTCACCTTCGGCGCGCCGATGCAACGCTCGCCCAAAAGCACCGAGGCGGTGTACTTGTTGGCCAAATACGCGTTCGAGCAGGGCTACCGTCGACTGGAGTGGAAGTGCAACAACGGCAACGCCCGCTCAAAATACGCGGCCGAACGACTGGGCTTCAGCTTTGAAGGGGTGTTCCGCCAGCATATGGTGGTGAAGGGGCAGAATCGCGATACCGCGTGGTATTCGATTCTGGATTCGGAATGGCCCACCGTGGGCGCAGGCTTTGAAGAGTGGTTGTCCGAAGCGAACCAGGCCGGTTCTGGTCAGCTCAAAGGCCTGGCGGAGTGTCGCCGCCAGGCGATTTAAGCCTCAGGCCAGCTTCTGGGCGAGCACGGCAATGTGCTCCGGCCCAATCCCGCAGCAACCGCCTAAATGGCTGGCACCGCGTGCCTGCCAATCAGCGGCCCAGTGCAAGTAGCCGGGTGGGTCGAGATCGTCACGCAGGGGGTCGAGGCCATCGTTCGCGGTGGCCTCCTTGGGCTGCGGCGGGAAGGCGTTAGCGTAGGCGCCGATCTGAATGCTCACCCCCAGGCGCTCAAACGTTTGGCGCGCGGTATCAATGGCTGCGCCAATCACCTCCGGCTGGCTGCAATTGAACAGCAGCACCGCCACACCGAGTTGCGCGGCCGCTTCAGCCGCGTCTGCCACCGGTTCGCCAGAACGCAGGCGTGGCACCTCATCGGTGTCTTCATCCTTCAAGGTAAACGACAGCCAGAACGGTTTTCCGTCCTGCGGCAGGCCGGCGTGGATTGCCCGTGCCTCAACGATTGAACTCTGGGTTTCCGCCAGCCATAGGTCGACATGGGGCGCCAGGCCATTCACCAGTGGCGTCAGCAGTTCGCTGACTCGGCCGGCCTCGAACAAATCGGGCCGGTAGGAGCCGAACAGCGGCGGCAATGAGCCTGCCACACGCACCGTCTGGCTTGAAGCCTGTACCGCACGTCGCGCCAATTCACCGGCCAACGCCGCAAGCGCCTGGCCTTCGGCAGCAAACCGCGCTTCGCCAATATGAAACGGCACAACCGCGTAGCTGTTGGTGGTGATGACGTTGGCACCGCTCTGGATATAAGCCGTGTGCACCGCCTCTACCGCCTGCGGCGCTTCGCTCAACGCCAATGCCGACCACTCCGGCTGCCGAAACGGCGCGCCCCGGCGTTGCAGTTCACGGCCCATGCCACCATCGAGAATTACTGCGCTTACTGTGCCCATATGCTTTTTACTCATAAGCTTATGAAAATAACTCACTATGAGAGTCGTTCTTATAACTATTTAATGCGTACCGTCTGGTTAATAACAACCCTTTTTTATTCAGGTGTCGATTGTGAAACTTAAACCGCTGCTGGCCCTGGGCCTGACGATGCTGGCTGCCTCTACCCAAGCCTTTGGCGGTGCAACCCTGGACCGGGTTGAGCAAAAGAAAGAACTGGTGGGCGTGCTGATGGAAAGCTACCCGCCGTTCTCGTTTCTCAACGAGCAGAACCAACTCGATGGGTTTGACGTCGACGTGGCCAAGGCAGTCGCGCAGAAGTTAGGCGTGAAGCTGCGTCTGGAAACGCCGTCCTGGGACGTGATTGCCGCAGGTCGCTGGAGCGGCCGCTACGATATTTGCATCTGCTCCATGACCCCGAGCAAAGCCCGCGCCGAGGTGTTTGATTTCCCGGTGGAGTACTACGCCTCGCCTGCGGTGATCGTTGTGAATGCCAAGGATGAGCGCATCCATGGCGCCAAAGACCTCAGCGGCAAGAAAGTCGGCCTCACCAGCGCGTCCAGCTATGAAAGCTACCTGAACAAGAACCTGGTGATCGAAGGCGCCGAAGATACGCAACTTCAGTACCCGTTCGAGGATGTGCAGATCGCCCCGTACGACACCGATAACGTCGCCTTCCAGGACCTGGGCCTGGGCGCCGGTGTGCGCCTGGATGCGATCCTCACCAACCTGGTCACTGCCCAACCGCGCCTGAATCAGGACAAGCGCTTCAAGCTCGCCGGTGAGTCGCTGTATGCCGAGCCCAATTCGGTGGCCATCGAGAAAGGTGACCCGCAGTGGGATGCCAAGGTGCGTGAAGTGTTCGCGCAGTTGAAACAGGACGGCACCTTGAGCAAGCTGTCGCAAAAATGGATCGGCGCCGATATCAGCAAATGACCGCCTTCCCGACACCTCCCAAGCCGCCGGTGAACGCATCGCGGCTACAGCGACTCTTTGGCTTTCGTACGCGGTTGTACCTGACGTGGGCGGCGCTGTTTTGCCTGTTCGCCAGCTTCTTCCTGAGCTTTGACCTGAAGTTCTCGATCATCCTCGACAAACTGCCCAACCTGGTCGGCGTGCACTTGGCGCCGAACGGGTTTTTGCAAGGCGCAGCGCTGACGCTGTTTCTGTGCCTTTGCTCGATAGTCGCGTCGTCGGTGCTGGGTTTTATCACCGCGCTGGGGCGCCTGTCGAAAAGCGCCGTGGCCTTTGGCATTGCGAGTTTTTACGCCTCGTTCTTTCGCGGCACGCCGTTGTTGATCCAGATCCTGCTGATTTATCTGGGCCTGCCCCAACTGGGCCTGGTACCAGGCGCCATCGTCGCCGGGATCATCGCGCTCTCACTGAATTACGGCGCCTACCTGAGCGAAATCTTCCGCGCCGGCATCCTCGGTGTTCCCCACGGCCAACGAGAAGCCGCCCTGGCCCTGGGCATGCGTGACAGCGCGATCTTCTGGCACGTCACCCTGCCCCAGGCCATGCGCACCATCGTGCCGCCCGCCACCAATCAGTTCATCTCCATGCTCAAAGACTCGTCCCTGGTCTCGGTAATGGGCGTGTGGGAAGTCATGTTCCTGGCGCAGTCGTACGGGCGATCAAGCTATCGATACATCGAAATGCTCACGACCGCCGCGATCATTTACTGGGTGATGTCCCTCGGGCTGGAACTGATCCAGGCGCGCCTGGAGCGTCACTACGGCAAAGGCTATGTGCAGCGGGGGTGATGCCTAGGGCAACAGCCTCAACCACGCGCTGACGAGCCTAAGGCAAATGCGGCTTTAATCGCACCGCAGTAGAGACAACTCCCGCAAATCAGGGGTCGATAGCCTGACAGTTATCGCCCCGCCATCTCGCTAAATTCCCGGCCTCATTCACCAGAGGCTATGACTTCATGCCCTTCTCCGTCCTAAACCTTGCACGCGCTATCAGCCTGGCTGTTGGCGTAGCCAGTACTCCGTTTGCCTTCGCAGCTGCACCTTTTCAATTCGAGCTGGATCTTTCCAATGACCGTTGGCAATACCAGCCACCGGCTCCAATCGTGCCCATCGACAGCTACTTCGACCAGGCGACGACTCACAACGGCCAGCAACTGGCTGCAGTGCTTAAACCGGCTTTGCAACGTGCACTGCAAGCCGGCGACCTGACCTCGGAAGAAATCAAAGGCCTGCAAAAAGCCGCTGACGCACTGTCCCAACAACCAGGCGGCCTGGGTGCCGCATTCGAGCAACTGGCAGGCAGCCAAAATGCCAACTTGGCTGGCGCGACCCAAAACGCCACCGCGCACATCAGCGACTCATTGCTCGCAACCCTGCGCACGCTGCCCAGTCATGGCGATGGCCATTTGTGGGTGCAAGGCCTGGGCAACGGCGGCAAGCTCGACAAACAAGGCGGCAGCGACGGGCTCAAACAGGGCACCAAAGGCCTGATGCTGGGCGCCGATTGGGCCGTGGGTGACGCGTGGCGAGTCGGTGTTATGGGCGCCAAGTCCACCAGCGAGCTTCAAGCTCAACGTTTCAAAGGCGAACTCGACAGCTTGCACCTTGGCGGCTATGCCGTGCGCCAGGACGGCCCATTGGCCCTGCGCATGGGGGCGTTCTACAGTGATCACGCGGGCAAGAACAAACGTGACGTCAACTTGCTCGGTTTCAAGGAGCAACTCCAGGGCAACTACAACGCTCAAAGCCAAACAGTGTTTTCCGAGCTGGGCTACCAATTGGGCAGTGCCGACGTACAGGTAGAGCCCTTCGCAGGCTTGGGCTATCAGCGCTACCACCGTGACAGCTTTAAAGAAAAGGGCGGCGTGACCGCGCTGAACGTCGGCTCACAAACCCAGCAAAACCTGAACAGCACCTTTGGCCTGCGGCTGGCCACGGTGTACCGGTTCGACAATCGGATGAGCCTCACACCCCACGTGAGTACCAGTTGGAAGCATCTTTACGGCGAAGTCGACAGCCAAGTGCGCCAATCCACTCGCGCCGCACCGGGAATCATCGACAGTTTCACCATCACCGGTACCTCGTTGGACCGCAATAGCCTCGATATGCAAGCTGGCCTGGACCTCGCCTTGTCCACCGAACACAGCGTGGGCCTGACCTACAGCGCCCATGCCGGTACCCACAGCCGCAGCCAGGGCCTGACGGGGGAGTGGAAGATGAGTTTTTAACCGCGCCGATCGGTAAATTTCAGGCAAAAAAAAGGGGAGCACCTGCCCCCCCGAGGATTAAGCGGTAGTGTCGAAGGCTGGGTCAGCCTTCGATTTCAATCAGGATTTCGCCAGGGTTGACCCGGTCGCCCTTGGCCACGTGAACGGCAGTTACCTTGCCGGCAATCGCTGCCTGCACTTCGGTTTCCATCTTCATGGCTTCGGTAATCAGCACGGCCTGGCCCGCTTTGACCACGTCGCCTTCCTTGACCAATACGTCGACGATGTTTCCCGGCATCGCCGTGCTGACATGGCCCGGCTCGGTCGCGTGCTTGCGCTTGCTGCCGCCACTGCTGACAAACTCATTGAGCGGTTCGAACACCACTTCTTCGGGCATGCCGTCGATGGACAGGTAGAAGTGCCGTTTGCCCTCGGCTTTCACGCCAACACCGGTGATATCCACGCGGTAGCTTTCGCCGTGCACGTCGATGACGAACTCGGTCGGCACGCCTTCACCACCGGCACGCGCCACGCCGCCGGCTTCAGGGATCGGCAACAGCACTTCAGGCGCCAGGGTGCCGGCGTCGCGCTCTTCGAGGAACTTGCGGCCGATATCCGGGAACATGGCGTAGGTCAGCACGTCTTCTTCGGACTTGGCCAATGCGCCGATTTCGCCGCGCAACTTGGTCATCTCCGGCTTGAGCAGGTCGGCTGGGCGATGATCGATCACCTCTTCGCTGCCAATGGCCTGGCGACGCAGCTTCTCGTTCACGGTGCCCGGCGCCTTGCCGTAGCCGCCTTGCAGGTAGAGCTTCACTTCGTTGGTGATGGTTTTGTAGCGCTCGCCGGCCAGCACGTTGAAGAACGCCTGGGTGCCGACGATCTGCGAGGTCGGCGTGACCAGCGGCGGGAAGCCAAGGTCTTCACGCACACGCGGGATTTCGGCCAGCACTTCGCTCATGCGGTTGAGTGCGCCCTGCTCTTTCAACTGGTTGGCCAGGTTGGAAATCATCCCGCCCGGCACCTGGTTGACTTGCACGCGGGTGTCGACGGCAGTGAATTCGCTTTCGAACTGGTGGTACTTCTTGCGCACGGCGTAGAAGTACAGGCCAATTTCCTGCAGCAGTTCCAGGCTCAGGCCAGTGTCGAATTCGCTGCCTTTAAGGGCGGCGACCATCGACTCGGTGCCCGGGTGGCTGGTGCCCCAAGCGAAACTGGAAATGGCGGTGTCGATATGGTCGGCACCGTTTTCGATCGCCTTCAGTTGGCACATAGCAGCCAGGCCGGCGGTGTCATGCGAGTGGATAAAGATCGGCAGGCTTTGCTCGGCTTTCAATGCCTTGACCAGTTCGCCGGTGGCGTACGGAGTCAGCAGCCCGGCCATGTCCTTGATCGCTACCGAGTCGCAACCCATGGCTTCCATTTGCTTGGCTTGGGCCACAAAAGCGTCAATGGTGTGCACCGGGCTGGTGGTGTAGGCGATGGTGCCCTGGGCATGCTTGCCGGCAGCTTTGACCGCTTCGATAGCCACACGCAGGTTACGCACGTCGTTCATGGCGTCGAAAATGCGGAACACGTCGATGCCATTCACTGCAGCCTTGGCGACGAAGGCCTTGACCACGTCGTCGCTGTAGTGGCGGTAGCCCAGCAGGTTCTGGCCACGCAGCAGCATTTGCAGGCGTGTGTTAGGCAACGCGGCGCGCAGTTTGCGCAGGCGCTCCCACGGGTCTTCTTTCAAAAAGCGCACGCAAGCGTCGAAGGTCGCGCCACCCCAGACTTCCAGGGACCAGTAGCCGACTTTATCGAGCTTGTCGCAGATCGGCAGCATATCGTCGGTGCGCATGCGGGTCGCCAGCAACGATTGGTGTGCGTCGCGCAGGATGGTGTCGGTTACGAATATTTTCTTGGACATTGTTGTATTCCTCACAGGCCTGCGTGGGCGGCGATGGCGGCGGCGATGGCCAGGGCCAGCTCTTCGGGTTTGCGCTTGATCGAGTAGTTGGTCAGCTCAGGGTGGCTTTCCACGAAACTGGTGTTGAACTGGCCGCTGCGGAATTCCGGGTTGCGCAGGATTTCCTGGTAGTAGGCGGCGGTGGTCTTCACGCCTTGCAGGCGCATGTCGTCCAGGGCACGCAGGCCGCGGTCCATGGCTTCTTCCCAAGTCAACGCCCACACCACCAGTTTCAGGCACATGGAGTCGTAGAACGGCGGGATGGTGTAGCCGGTGTAGATCGCCGTGTCGGTGCGCACGCCGGGACCGCCGGGCGCGTAGTAACGGGTGATCTTGCCGAAACTTGGCAGGAAGTTGTTCTTGGGGTCTTCGGCGTTGATGCGGAACTGCAACGCGAAACCACGGTGCTGAATGTCTTCCTGTTTCACCGACAGCGGCAGGCCCGAGGCGATGCGGATCTGTTCACGCACAATATCGATGCCGGTGATTTCTTCGGTGATGGTGTGTTCCACCTGCACGCGGGTGTTCATTTCCATGAAGTACACCTCGCCCTCGGCGAGCAGGAACTCCACGGTGCCGGCGTTCTCGTAACCCACGGCCTTGGCCGCGCGCACCGACAGGTCACCGATGTAGGCGCGCTGTTCAGGCGTCAACTGCGGGCTTGGGGCGATTTCAATGAGCTTCTGGTTGCGACGCTGGATCGAGCAATCGCGCTCGAACAGATGCACCACGTTGCCAAAGCTGTCACCGAGAATCTGCGCCTCGATATGCTTGGGATTGACGATGCATTTTTCCAGGAACACTTCCGCCGAACCGAAGGCCTTGGTGGCTTCGGAGATCACGCGTGGGAAGGCTTGTTCCAGTTCTTCACGACTGTTGCAGCGACGGATGCCGCGACCGCCACCACCGGAGGTGGCCTTGAGCATCACCGGGTAACCAATGCGGTCGCCTTCGGTGAGGGCTTCGGCGATATCAGCCACGTTGCCTTCGGTGCCCGGCGTGACCGGCACACCGGCCTTGATCATGCTGCGGCGCGCTTCGGTCTTGTCGCCCATGCGGCGGATCACTTCGGCCGACGGGCCGATGAACTTGATCCCGCGTTCGGCGCAAATGTCTGCCAGCTCGGCGTTTTCCGACAGGAACCCGTAGCCTGGGTGCAAGGCGTCACAACCGGTTTCCACGGCCAGGTTCACCAGCTTACGCGGGTTCAGGTAACCGGCCAGCGGCTCGGCACCAATGCTGTGGGCTTCGTCGGCACGTTTAACGTGCAACGCGTGGCGGTCGGCGTCCGAGTAAACCGCGACCGAGCGAATGCCCATCTCGGCGCAGGCACGCACGATTCGTACGGCAATTTCACCACGGTTGGCGATCAGGATCTTTTTTATCACTTGGAAATTCCCTTGAGCCGATTGCTGCGTTCTACGACCCGTTGGATCCGGGTCGGCGCGTGACCAAATGTTTCATGACAGTCGCGAGACACACACTAGGCGCAACGGAGGATTAACAAAAATCAATAATTATTGGGTTGTGTATAAGTAAAGACTTATAGTTGGCCGGACGGCCTTGGGCGAGAGGATTTAAATAATGCGTAAGTCATTGATGCGTATGACATTGCGTCAATTACAGATCTTCAATGAAGTGTGTGATTTGCGCTCCTACAGCCGCGCGGCCGAGGAAATGTCTCTCACGCAACCCGCCGTCAGCCTGCAAATTCGCCAGCTTGAAGAGCTGATCGGCCAGCCGCTGTTCGATTACGTCGGCAAAAAGCTCTACATGACTGAAGCCGCCGAAGCCTTGCAGCGCGCCAGCCGGGATATTTTCGGGCGCCTGGAAAACCTCGATATGCAGCTGTCGGACATGCAGGGCTCGCTGCAAGGCCAACTGAAACTGGCGGTGGAATCCAGCGCCAAGTACTTCGTGCCGCACCTGTTCGCGGCCTTTAAACGCCAGCACCCGGAGGTGCAGTTGCACCTCACGGTGGTCAACCGCGCCCAGGTGATTCGCAGGCTGTCGGACAACCGCGACGACCTGGTGATCATGTCCATGGTGCCCCAGGACATGGGCCTGGAATTCCTGCCGTTCCTGAACAACCCGATTGTCGCCGTGGCGCCGCTCGATCACCCGTTAAGCCTGCAAGGGCCGCTGCGCCTTCAAGACCTGGAACCCTACACGCTGCTCATCCGCGAACCAGGTTCCGGCACGCGACTGGCCTGCGAGGAGTACTTCAAGGAAAAACGCGTGCACTTCACCCAAACAGTGGAAGTGGCCTCGGCCGAGGCGCAGCGCGAGTGCGTGAATGCAGGGTTGGGCGTGGCGTTGCTGACGCGCCACGCAGTCAACCTGGAGCTGGCCACCGGCGGGCTCAAGGAGCTGCCGGTAGAAGAACTGCCGCTGTACCGCAGTTGGTGCCTGGTGCAAGCCAAGGCCAAGCGCCTGTCACCGGTGGCCCATGCGTTCCTGGGCTTTATCCGCAGCGAACGCGTACAGATCAGCGCGCTGGCTGAGCGTTTCGCTGGGCAGCCGCGGGTGCCTGCCAGTGGAGTTCCGGGTAGTCACTGATGCTCTGGAGCAGTTGGCGCTCCTCACAGCGGTCTTCGATTGCGCGACGGAACGCCATGCGGCGCTGGTCTTCTTGCTGACGACGGGTTTTGACGGTGCTGCTGTCTTCGTAGTGCCGGGCCATTTCGAGTCTCCCAATGCGAGTACGGGGAGTACAGAATGGGCGCAAGGGATGACGGTTTGGCGGCGCGAGGGTTACAGGACGATGAATCTTCTGAAATAAGCGCAAAACCAAGGTGGGAGCTGGCTTGCCTGCGATAGCGGTGGGTCAGCCGACATATCCGGCGACTGATACACAGCCATCGCAGGCAAGCCAGCTCCCACATTTGACCGAGGGCGACCTCGAATCAGTCGTCGAGGGCTTTGACGGACTTTGGCGACAACCGCAGGCTGCGCAAGCTGCGCTTCACGCTCTTGAGGTGGTTGACCAGGCTCGGCCCGCGCGCCATGGCCACGCCCATCGCCAACACGTCGATCACCACCAGATGCGCAATACGCGAGGTCAGCGGCGTGTAGATTTCAGTGTCTTCGTGCACGTCGATCGCCAGGTTGACCGTGGACAGCTCTGCCAACGGCGTCTGGCTCGGGCACAGGGTGATCAACGAAGCGCCGCTTTCACGCACCAGGTTGGCGGTGATCAGCAGGTCTTTGGAGCGCCCGGACTGGGAAATGCAGATGGCCACGTCGGTCGGCTTCAAGGTCACCGCCGACATTGCCTGCATGTGCGGGTCACTGTAGGCCGCAGCAGTGAGCAGCAGGCGGAAGAATTTGTGCTGGGCATCAGCGGCGACGGCTCCCGAAGCACCAAAGCCATAAAACTCCACGCGCTGGGCTTGGGACATGGCGGTCACGGCCTTTTGCAGCTCAACCGGATCGAGCTTCTCACGCACTTCCATCAGCGTGTGCAAGGTGGTGTCGAAGATTTTCAGGCTGTAGTCGGCGACGGAGTCGTCTTCATGAATCGCAAACTGCCCGAAGCTCGCACCGGCCGCCAGGCTTTGCGCCAGCTTGAGTTTCAAATCCTGGAACCCGGAACAACCGATGGCACGGCAAAAGCGCACGATGGTCGGCTCACTGATGCCCACGCTGTGGGCCAGGTCGGCCATGGAACTGTGCATCACGGCCGCAGGGTCAAGCAGCACGTGATCGGCAACCTTGAGTTCCGATTTGCGTAACAGGTGGCGCGACTGGGCGATATGTTGCAACAGGTTCAAAGGGCAGGACTCTTGTTATTGGCAGACGCCAGGGATGTAGCAAGCTTGTAGTTATACTACAAGAATTACCGTTTTGCCCGCCCGATGCATCACTAAATCGCCCTGATGCCCTTTGAATCAGCGGGCAGCCGCCTTGTAGCCACAGGGGCGGCGTGGCGGTCTTTAAGGAAAGTCTGCATTTTTTCGTAATAAATCTGCCAACCCTTCAGCAGCCATCGGCCGACTGATCAAGTAACCCTGCACTTCATCGCAGCGTTCGCCGCGCAGGAAATCCAGCTGCTGCTGGTCTTCCACACCTTCGGCCACCACCTTGAGCGCCAGCCCGTGGGCCATGGCGATGATTGCGCGAGTGATGGCCGCATCTTCCCGGCCCTGACCAAGCCCCCGGATAAAAGTCTGGTCGATCTTCACGTAATCCACGGGGATGCGCTTGAGGTAGCTGAGGGACGAATACCCGGTGCCGAAGTCATCGATGGCCAACTTCACGCCCAAATCGCGCAATTGCTGGAAGGTGGCGATGATGTGCTCAACGCTGTCGAGTAGCTGGCTTTCGGTCAGCTCCAGCTCCAGGTATTGCGGGTCCAGGCCGGTTTCTTCCAGCACCTGGCGCACCAGGCTGACCAACTTGCCCTGGCGCAACTGATGCACGGAAAGGTTCACCGACACGCGAATCGGCGCCAGCCCCTGGCGCTGCCATTCGCACGCCTGCCAGCACGCCTGGCGCAGCACGAATTCGCCCAGCGGCACGATCAAGCCGGTTTCTTCGGCCAGACCAATAAAGTCCCCCGGCGGCACCATGCCCCACTGCGGGTGCTCCCAGCGCACCAGCGCCTCGGCGGCGTTCAGCTTGCCCGTGGCCAGGCACAGTTTCGGTTGGTAGAACACCGTGAGCTGGCGCTCGTCGATGGCCTTGCGCAGGTGGTTTTCCAGCTGCAAACGCTCCAGCGTGCTGGCTTGCAGGCTGTCGGTGTAGAACTGGAAATTATTGCCGCCCAAATGCTTGGCGTGCTGCATGGCCATGTTGGATTGGCTGACCAGCGCAGAAATTTCCCGCGCATTATCCGGCAGCAAGCTGACGCCCATGGAGGCACTGACCACCAGCTCATGCCCCTCCACCGTCACCGGCACCCGCAATTTGGCGAGCAGCCGCGTGGCCACCCGTGCCAGGCTCGACAGGCTGCCGTAGGCATCGAACAGCACGGCAAACTCATCACCGGACAGGCGTGCGATGGTGTCAGCTTCAGGCAAGGCATTGATCAGACGGCGGGCCATTTTCTGCAACAATTGGTCGGCGACTTCATGGCCGAGGCTGTCGTTGAGCAGCTTGAAGCGGTCCAGGTTGATATGCAGCAGCGCCAGGCTGCGCCCGCCTTGCCGCACCCGCGCATGGGCCTCACGCAGGCGTTCGCGAAACAGCGAACGGTTGGCCAGGCCCGTCAGCTCGTCATAGTGAGTGAGGTAGCGCATGCGCTCCTCGGATTCACGCCGCGCGGACAAATCGGCGAAGAAGCCCACAATATGGCTGACTTTTCCCCGAGCATCGCGCACCACATTCAATTGCAGCCACTGCGGGTACAGCTCGCCGTTCTTGCGCGTTTCCACCAACTCGCCCTGCCAGGTGCCATGGCTGAGCAGTGCCTGGCGGATCACCGGGAAGTGACGGCGGGCGTCACGGCTGCTGGGCAGTTCGACGACATTGCGGCCGATCATGTCGTCGATTTCAAAGCCGGTGACGCGACTGAAGGCCTGGTTGACGGCGATCAGCACGTACTCAGGGTCAAGAATCACGATGCCTTCGCTGGCCGCTTCGAACACCGTCGAGGCCAGGCGTTGCTGTTCCTCCAGTGCCTTGTCGGCGCTGATGTCGCGGCGCGTGCCGAGCATGCGCGTGACGCGGCCGCCGGGCGTGCGCTCCACGGCGCGGCCACGGTCTTCGATCCACACCCAATGGCCGTCGCCATGGCGCACGCGGTATTCCACCTGGTAATCCTCGCTGCGCCCTTTGAGGTGCTCCACCAACGCACGCTTGAGCAGCGGCAGGTCTTCGGGGTGCAGGCGCGGCTTGAGGTGGCTGAGCATCGCCGTGACGTACTCCGGCTCCAGGCCAAACAACTCTTTGAGCTGGGTGTGATGCACCTCGTCGGTTTGCAGGTTCCAGTCCCACAGGCCCAACTCACTGGCTTGCAGGGCCATGGCCAGGCGCGCTTCACTTTTATTCAGGGCCAGGCTGGCGGCGTCCAGTTCCTGGCTGCGTTGCGTCACGCGGTCTTGCAGGCCGATCTGCGCGTCGCGTAATTCCTGTTCGGCCTGGCGACGTTGGCCGACTTCGCGCACCAGTTCCTGATTCAACTGCTCGCTGCGTTGCTGCGCTTGCTGAAGATGCTCGATCAGCGCCTGGTTCTGGAAGCGCCGCAACAAACCGCGCTGGATCAGGCGGTTGACCTGCCACGCCACCAGGCTCAGGGACGCCAGCAAGATCAGGCCGAGCACGCCCCAGCCTTGCTGCTGCGAGGCGCCGTTCCAAAACAGATAGACGATGGGCGGCACCAGGCACGGCACCGCAAAGGACAGGAACGCCGGCAAGCTCACGGCATAGGCCACGCTGGCTGACAACGTCGCGGCGCCAATCAGGCCGAATACCCAGGCCTGCTGCATAAAGCTATTGGCCGGCACCAGGGCAATGGCGGCGGTGGCCAGGGTCAGCCCACTGACCGCCGAGCCGAGCATGAACATGCGCCGCCAGATCGGCTGGGCCTGGCGACTGGGCATCGCCGAATCAAAGGCCGCCACCTGGATGACGCGCAGGGCTACCAGGGCGAGCAGCCAGACCAGCCAGATGCTGTCCAACAGGTATTGCTTGGGGTTCCACAGCAACCAGGCGCAGACCAGGCCGTTGACCAGCATCAGTAACGTCGGCAGCAATGAGCCTTGATACAACAGGCGAGTGCGTTCGACCGCTATCTCGGTTGCGTAATGTTTACGAATGACCTGCGCGGGCGCCACCGAGGGGCCAAACAGGTCGGGACTGAGGGTCATAGGCAGTATTCTTATAATGGTGAGCCCGAAACGTGGACGGAGCATACACAAGCAAGCGCTTGGGCCAAACTGCTCCAAGTCATAAAAACCACACGGTTTTTACACACAACCTTCGTGGCCAAAGCGCTTGAGCTAGACCCTGCGCGGGCTGTGGGCCATGACTTACCGGTCATCACCGTCAGCAGAATGTTTGCGCGGCCAGGATCGCCCGGAAAGTTTTGCATCGACCACCCGGCATTGGGATTTGCCCGACTCCCCGCAGCACCCTAGAATGCGCCGATGCGCGATGATCTCTCCCTTTTGCTGAACTCCCTCAACGATGCCCAACGCCAGGCTGTTGCAGCCCCCGTTGGCCGTCAGTTGGTCCTGGCCGGTGCTGGCTCCGGTAAAACCCGAGTGCTGGTGCACCGTATCGCCTGGTTGATCCAGGTCGAAAACGCGTCCCCGCATTCCATCCTGTCGGTGACCTTCACCAACAAGGCCGCTGCCGAGATGCGCCACCGCATCGAGCAGTTGATGGGCATCAGCCCGGCCGGCATGTGGGTGGGCACGTTCCACGGCTTGGCGCACCGCCTGTTGCGGGCGCACTGGCAGGAAGCCGGGTTGAGCCAGACCTTTCAGATTCTCGACAGCGACGACCAGCAACGCCTGGTCAAGCGGGTGATCCGCGAGCTGGGCCTGGACGAGCAACGCTGGCCGGCGCGCCAGGCGCAATGGTTTATCAACGGTCAGAAAGACGAAGGCCTGCGCCCGCAACATATCCAGGCCAGCGGCGATTTGTTCCTGGCCACCATGCGCAGCATTTATGAAGCCTACGAGGCCGCCTGCGTGCGCGCCGGTGTGATCGACTTCTCCGAGCTGCTGCTGCGCGCCCTCGACCTGTGGCGCGACAACCCAGGCTTGCTGGCCCATTACCAGAAACGCTTCCGACACATTCTGGTGGACGAGTTCCAGGACACCAACGCCGTGCAGTACGCCTGGTTGCGCCTGCTGGCCAAGGGCGGCGACAGCCTGATGGTGGTGGGCGACGACGACCAGTCGATCTACGGCTGGCGCGGCGCAAAAATCGAGAACATCTACCAGTATTCCGACGACTTCCCGGACGCGATCACCATCCGCCTGGAACAGAATTACCGCTCCACCGCCGGCATCCTCAAGGCCGCCAACGCCTTGATCGCCAACAACACCGGGCGCATGGGCAAAGAGTTGTGGACCGACGGCGGCGAAGGCGAAGCGATCAACCTGTACGCCGCGTTCAATGAACACGACGAAGCGCGCTACGTGGTGGAAACCATCGAAAGCGCGTTGAAAACCGGCCTGGCGCGCAGCGATATCGCGATTTTGTACCGTTCCAACGCCCAATCGCGGGTGCTGGAAGAAGCCTTGCTGCGCGAGCGCATTCCGTACCGCATCTATGGTGGCCAGCGTTTCTTTGAACGGGCCGAAATCAAAAACGCCATGGCCTACCTGCGCTTGCTGGAAGGCCGTGGCAACGATGCGGCGCTGGAGCGGGTGATCAACATCCCGGCGCGTGGCATCGGTGAGAAAACCGTTGAAGCGATTCGCGACCACGCCCGCCACGCCGATGTGTCGATGTGGGAATCCATGCGCTTGCTGATCGCCAACAAGGGCCTGACCGGCCGCGCCGCCGGGGCATTGGGCGTGTTTGTCGAGCTGATCGAGAACCTGGCGGCCAAATGCGCGGAAATGCCGTTGCACTTGATGACCCAGACCGTGATCGAGCAGTCCGGCCTGATCGCCTATCACGAAGCGGAAAAAGGCGAAAAAGGCCAGGCCCGGGTAGAAAACCTTGAGGAACTGGTCAGCGCGGCCCGCGCATTCGAAAACACCGAGGAAGACGAAGAGCTGACGCCGCTCGCCGCCTTCCTCGGCCATGCGTCGCTGGAAGCCGGTGATACCCAGGCCGATGAGCATGAAGACAGCATCCAGCTGATGACCTTGCACAGCGCCAAGGGCCTGGAATTTCCGTATGTGTTCCTGGTAGGCATGGAAGAAGGCCTGTTCCCACACAAGATGAGCCTGGAAGAGCCCGGCCGTCTTGAGGAAGAACGCCGCCTGGCCTACGTGGGCATCACCCGCGCCATGCAGAACCTGGTGATGACCTACGCCGAGACCCGACGCCTGTACGGCAGCGAGACCTACAACAAGGTGTCGCGCTTCGTACGTGAAGTGCCGAAAGGCCTGATCCAGGAAGTGCGCTTGTCCAACAGCGTCAGCCGACCGTTCGGCGGCGGCCAGCAGCAGAACTCCAGCAGCATGTTCGCCGGTTCCGAAATACCAGAAACCCCGTTCAGCCTTGGCCAGCAGGTCAAGCATGCGATCTTCGGTGAGGGTGTGATCCTTAACTTCGAGGGTGCCGGCGCCCAGGCGCGGGTACAGGTGAACTTCGCCGAAGGCAGCAAGTGGCTGATGATGGGCTATGCAAAGCTCGAAGCCGTCTGACAATCGCTTGTGGCGAGGGAGCTTGCTCCCGCTGGAACACGAAGCGCTCCCATTTTGCGCCGTGCCAATCTATCAGGCTGCGTTTGCCAGTCAGGGGCTGCTTCGCAGCCCAGCGGGAGCAAGCTCCCTCGCCACATAAGCCAATATGATGAAACTTCGCGTTACATGAAGGTTGATGGCCCGCCCTTGTTTTTACCAAGCGCGGGCCAATATCTGAGATAAGTCCTACGGGCCATTCTGAATCGGTCTTACGCAAAAGCCCGAAACATTATGTCGCTAGCCACTGTCACGACACCTGTGCAACATGGCGCGCGTGCAATCCACAAATGGGAATTCCCTTTATGAAACGTTTTCTTAGCATCGCCATGGCGTTGTGCATCGGCCTGACGATGAGCCTCGACGCCAACGCCAAGCGCTTCGGTGGCGGCAAAAGCATGGGCTCGGCTCCGACTCACCAGACCAGCCAAATGGCTCCTTCCGCCGGTGGCATGGGCGGCGCAGCTGCGACCGCTGGTGCAGCCGGTGCCGCTGGCGCTGCTGCCAAGGCCGGCGGTGCTTCGCGCTGGTTAGGCCCTCTGGCCGGTATCGCCGCCGGTGGCCTGCTCGCTTCCATGTTCATGGGCGGCGGCTTCCAGGGCATGCAGATCTTCGACATCCTGATCCTGGCGGTCATCGCGTTTGTGATCTTCCGCTTTATCGCCGCCCGTCGACGCAAGCAGCAGGAGCACCTGGCGCCAGCCGGCGCGCCGATGCAGCGTGAAGTGTTCGAGCAAAAACCAGCCATGGGTTCGATCTTCGGTGGTTCGGCTGCGCCTGCCGCCGCCCGCCCGGTGATCAATGCACCGGCCTGGTTCAACGAAGAACGTTTCGTCGAAGCGGCCCGCAGCCACTTCCAGTCCCTGCAGCAGCACTGGGACGCCAACGAAATGGACAAGATCGCCGAGTTCGTGACCCCGCAACTGCTGGAGTTCCTCAAGCGCGAACGCGCCGAAATCGGTGATGCGTTCCAGTCGACTTACATCGACGACCTGCGCGTGCAGCTGGACGGTGTGGATGATCGCGCCGACAAGACCATCGCCACCCTGACCTTCAGCGGTGTGTCGAAGACCTCGCGTTTCGACCAGGGTGAAGTGTTCAGCGAAAGCTGGAACATGGAACGCCCGCAAGGCGAGAACCAGCCTTGGCTGGTCGCAGGTATCCGCCAGAACGGCTGATAACCCTACGCTTGAGCACTTGGTAATAAAAACCCCGGACATGTTCCGGGGTTTTCTATTTCGCGGTTGCACTTATAGCGAGCTACTGTATAAAACGCCCTATTAACCGCGCCAACTAGCAAGAGGATCCCGGCCGTGGAAGAAATCATCGAACAATTGCGTGAAGCCAACGAACCGGTCCCGGTTCCTCTGGAGCTGCCTGACGAAGACCAGATTGTGGAAATCGAAGAACAACTGTTCATCGACATCCCGTTTGTATTCCGTGAATTCCTGCTGACCGTCAGCGACGTGGTGTACGGCAGCCTGGAACCGGTGACCGTCACCGACCCGCAGTCCCACACCTACCTGCCGGACGTTGCCGCCAACGCCTGGGACGCCGGTGTTGACCGCAGCATGATCCCGATCTGCCAGGACGGCGATGACTACTACTGCGTCGAAGAGGACGGCACCGTGGTGCTGTGGTCCGGCGAAGAAGAACTGGTCACCGAAGAAACCTGGGAATCGGTTTGGCACTGGGCGCGGGACGTCTGGCTGGAAAGCTGACGCTTTTTGTGGCGAGGGAGCTTGCTCCCGCTGGGCTGCGAAGCAGCCCCAACCAGGGCAACGCGTTTTTCCAGGTGTGGCGAGGTGACTGTTTTAGGGCTGCTGCGCACCCCAGCGGGAGCAAGCTCCCTCGCCACAATGACATCAGTGCTCTGGCGTATCTTTGTGGTTATCCAGGGTCTCCAGCAAGGCGACCTGCATCCGCGTATGCACGCGGATGAACCACCGCCAGAGCACCGCCGCCACCGCCGCCGTGACCACGGCAATCAGCACCAGCAACTTGTTGGTCGGCAAAATACTCGCCGACAAGGCTGCCAATAGCAGGAAGATCACCAACAGCGACAGGATCGGGATCACCTCCGCGATCACCCGTCGCACACGCTGGGTATGCCGCCCGGCCATCTCCGGTTTCACACTCATCTCCGCCAGCAACATCGACAGCGCCTTGAGCTTGCGGTACGCCGCAATCAGAAACGGCAGCGACAGCAGCAACGCCCCACCCCAGATCAATGCCTTCTGCCAGCTCGGATCACTGATCCAGCCTTCCAGGTACCCGCCAATGCGCGCCGCGAAGAAGCTGCCGGCAAAGAAGATCGCGATCACCAATGCCAGGTTCACGCCCACTTGCAGGATGATCTTGCGAATCATCGACGCCAGCATCGCGCCCTCACCTTGAGGCTGAATACTGCGCAACCATTCGCCATACAGGCCGAACACCCGGCTCATGCGCTTGGGCATTACCGCGGCAATCTTCAACGACAATGGGTCAGCGCCGCGAATCAAGTACGGCGTGAGCAGCGTGGTGATCGCCGAAACCGCCACCGCCACTGGATAGAGGAAGTCACTGGTCACCTGCAAGGTCATCCCCAGCGCGGCGATGATGAAGGAAAACTCGCCAATCTGTGACAGCCCCATACCTACACGCAGTGAGGTACGGCCATCATTGCCGGCAATAAACGCCCCCAGGCCGCATGACAGCATCTTGCCCAGCACCACCGCCACGGTAATCACCGCGATGGGCCAGGCGTACTGCAGCAGGATCTGCGGGTCGATCATCAAGCCGATGGCGACAAAGAAGATCGCGCTGAACATGTCGCGAACCGGTTCGATCAGGCGTTCAATTTTAATCAACTGGCGAGATTCGGCCATGATCGCGCCGATCAGGAACGCGCCCAGCACCATGCTGTATTCGAGTTTGACCACCAGCAGGCAAAAGCCGAAACACAGGCCCAACACGGTGATCAGCAGCATCTCGTTACTTTCAAACTTGGCCACATAGGCCAACAGGCGCGGCACCAGCAAAATGCCGATGACCAACGCCACGATCATGAACAGCGACAGCTTGCCAACCGTAGAGAACACCTCACCGGAACTCACCGTGCCGCTGACGGCGATGCTCGACAGCAAGGCGATGATGCCGATGCCCAGGATGTCCTCGACGATCAGCACGCCAAAAATCAGTTGGGCAAAACGCTGGTTCTTCATCTTCAGGTCATTGAGCGCCTTGACGATGATGGTGGTCGAGGAAATCGCCAGGATCGCGCCGAGGAACAGCGAGTCCATGGTGTTCCAGTCGAACCAGCGGCCGATCTCGTAGCCGATCCAGATCATCAGGATGATTTCCAGGAAGGCCGCGATAAACGCCGTGGCGCCGACCTTGAACAACTTGCGCAGGCTGAACTCCAGGCCCAGGCAGAACATCAGGAAGATCACCCCCAGCTCAGCCAGGGTCTTGATGGTGTCTTCGTCGTGGATCAGGCCGAACGGCGGCGTGTGAGGGCCGATGATGAACCCGGCGACGATATACCCCAGCACCACCGGCTGCTTGAGGCGGTGAAACAGGATGGTGACAACCCCTGCCACCAGCATGATCACGGCCAAGTCCTGGATAAAGCTGATGGCGTGCATGGCGAGGGGCTCCTTGAGGGGTACTGGCGCTTTTCCCACTTCCACACGCGCCCTTGAACAATCGCTAAGCGCGGAAGGAAAAGTCTGCCTTG
The DNA here is from genome assembly GCF_044218855.1 of Pseudomonas sp. B19125. Classification (NCBI taxonomy): domain Bacteria; kingdom Pseudomonadati; phylum Pseudomonadota; class Gammaproteobacteria; order Pseudomonadales; family Pseudomonadaceae; genus Pseudomonas; species Pseudomonas sp. B19125. Next base: position 494,441 of record NZ_CP162589.1, on the reverse strand, counting down.
ATCGTAAGAAATGCCCTGGGATGGGCTTTTGAAGGTTAACACCACGACTTCCGGCAGAAAGCCGGTGCAATATATGGAAACAGATCGGCGTTCGCGTGACGGCAAGCCGCCCACTGGCGTCCCGTTAGGGAGAGCGCTGTAAAGATTCCAGCACCCGTAGAGGTGTCCCCCAACCAATGCCTACAACCCGTGAGTGTGCTATGGAACCCGGAAACGCCCAGCTGTCGATGACGGTATTGATGACCCCTGACATGGCCAACTTCTCAGGCAATGTGCACGGCGGCACCCTGCTCAAATACCTCGACGAAGTGGCCTACGCTTGCGCGAGCCGTTACGCGGGCCGTTATGTGGTCACGCTGTCGGTCGACCAGGTGATTTTTCGCGAGCCGATCCATGTCGGCGAGCTGGTGACCTTCCTGGCCTCGGTCAACTACACCGGCAACACATCGATGGAAGTGGGCATCAAGGTGGTGACCGAAAACATCCGCGAGCGCTCGGTGCGCCATACCAACAGCTGCTTCTTCACCATGGTGGCCGTGGACGACCAGCGCAAACCCGCCGCCGTACCGCCGCTGCAGCCACAGAACAGCGAAGACAAGCGCCGCTTTGTGCAGGCGCAGCAGCGTCGGCAGATTCGTCAGGAGCTGGAGAAGCGTTATCGGGAAATCAAGGCAGACGGGCCGTAAATTTCGAGCTGTAAACCCAATCGAATGTGGGAGCTGGCTTGCCTGCGATGAGCATAGGTATCTACACAACTTTTAAAAGCAGCCTATTTCTCCTGTGGCGAGCAGGCTTGTCCTGCGTTGGGCTGCGAAGCAGCCCCAAAAACAGACGCTGAGTACTTTCAGCAAAATTGCCGTGCCTGTACTGGGGCCGCTTCGCAGCCCAACGCAGGACAAGCCTGCTCGCCACAACAGCCCACCTGCCACAGACTTCGTGTTAACCGGTTGTGTAGATACCTATGCTGCGATGAGGGCCTGACAGTCGACATCTTTGTCGCCTGACACACCGCTATCGCAGGCAAGCCAGCTCCCACATTGGATTTTGTGTGCTTACAGGCCGATGGGTGTTGCTTCGAAGCGTACGCGAGGATGCGCGATACGATCCTGAGCCCGTACCAGCTCCAGCTCGTAACTGGCGCAGGCCTGGGTTTCCAGCAGCACTTCATGCACCGCTGCGGCGGTGAATTCGAAGGCCGCCAACAGGCTGTCACCCAACAGCACCCGCGCCAGGAACAACCCCGACGTCAGGTCGCCTACCCCCACCGGCTGACGCGGGAACGCCAGCAACGGCCGGCGCAAGTGCCAGCTGCCTTCAGCGGTAACCAGCAGCATCTCGAAACCCTCCGGCAGCTTGCCCGGATAATCCAAGTGTTTGACCAATACCGCCTTCGGCCCACGGGCCAGCAGTGCCTTGGCCATGGCCAGGCAATCGAACAGCGATTGCGGCTTGCGCCCGGCAAAGCTGTCCAGCTCCAGCTGGTTGGGGCACAGGAAATCCGCCATGGCCGCCGCCTCGTCCAGCAGGAAATCGCTGACTTCCTGGGGCACGATGCAGCCTTTTTCCGGATGGCCCATGACTGGGTCGCACAGGTACAGGGCCTTGGGGTTGATGGCCTTGATACGGGCCACGCCGGTAAGAATCGCTCGGCCCTGGTCGGCACTGCCCAAGTAGCCGGACAGCACCGCATCGCAGTTGCCCAACTCGCCAATCGCGGCAATGCCTTCTACCAACGCCGGAATTTGCTGCGGCGCCAGCACTTCGCCCGCCCACTGGCCATACTGAGTGTGATTGGAGAACTGCACCGTGTTCAGCGGCCAGACGTTCACCCCGACCCGCTGCATGGGGAACACGGCGGCGCTGTTTCCGGCGTGGCCAAAGACCACATGAGACTGGATCGCAAGCAGATGAGGTGTGCGTTTCATGCGGGAGATTTCCGTAAAGCCGTTTGAATTCTGGCCGCGCAGTATGCGACTAAAACCAGCCTGTACGACAGACCAGAGACACAGTTAAGCTGCTCTCACTTTGTTGGAGTTCATCGCATGCTGACCCTGGGAAATATCTTCGTGTTGATGCTGTTGGCGACCGGTGCCGCCTGGGTGTGGCACAACCACGGCCTGCGCGAACGGGCGCTGGAGCGGGTCAAGCAGCATTGCGCCAAACTGGATATCGAACTGCTCGACGGCGCAGTGGCGTTAAAACGCATCGGTTTTGTGAAAGATGCCAATGGTCGACGGCGTCTGGCACGCATTTACAACTTTGAGTTCACCGTGACCGGCGAAGCCCGTCACCCCGGGACTATCACTCAGTTTGGCGCCCACAGCGCGCAGATCGAATTGGCGCCCTACCCGTTCGAGATCAAGACACCGCAGCCCAGCGCCGAAGTCATCGAGCTGAGCCAATGGCGCCAGGACCACGCCAGCAAGACCCGTCACTGACGGCACGCGGCCAGCGTGCTCTGTAGCCCAGCCACGTCCTGTGGCTGGCTGAAGATCAATTCAATACGTGAATCGCGGCGCCACTCGCTGGGCTGCCAGGTGAGTGGACTATTATCCACAGCATTAGCCGACACCCAGGTAGCGCCGCTGTGGATAACCAGCTTGGCGCGGCGCCATTCAAGGCCAGAAAGCCAGCTGTGCAGGCGCGCAATGTCGAACGACTGGCTCGGATGCCAGCGCCAACCGATACTCCAGCCACCTTCCTGGGCCTGACTCAGGCAAATGGGCAACGCAGGATCAACCCAGACGGCGGGCATCTGTACCACACCTTTGGGCACCTCGAAGTTATCCACAGCTGCGCCAGCCTGTGCATCCAGGCCGGGCAATTGCTTGAGCGGCAACTGCGCCTGGCGTGTCCAGTAAATCGGGCAAGCAGGCAGTTGCTGTTCTATGGCCTGGCGCTGTGAGGCATCCAACGATTCATCTTTGTTCAATACCAACAAACCGGCGCTGGCCAGCGCTTCCTGCTGCGCTTGCGGCAAAGCTTTGCCCGCTGCCAAGGCTTGGGCATCCAATACCAACACACACGGCTGAACCGCGAGCACGCCCTGCCATGGCGCCTCGCGCAACTGCTTGAGCAACTGCGCCGGATGCCCCAGGCCCGAGGGCTCGATAAACAGCCGATCCGGCTTGGCCTTACGCAACAGGCGGCCAAGCCCTACCTGGAACGGTGCACCATTCACACAGCACAAACAGCCACCAGCGACTTCGCCCAGCGCAATGCCGTCGTCGTCCTGTGTAAGCAAGGCAGCGTCCAGGCCGATTTGCCCGAACTCATTGATCAACACGGCCCAGCGCTCGTTGGCCGGGCGTTGGGCCAACAGGTGTTTGATCAGGCTGGTCTTGCCGGCGCCCAAAGGCCCGGCAATCACGTGGGTAGGAATGTTCTGCAGCATGGGGCTTCATTCAGGCCGGGTAGAGCGCTTGATCCTACGCGGTTATGCGAGCCAATCCAGCGTCAGGATCAACCGGCGCTCGTCGGCCTTGAGCGCGGGTGAGCGATGGATCAAGCCATGGTTCTCGTTGCCGTGCCATTTTGTGCCCTTGAGCAAAGCCACTTCACCGCAGTGGACCTGCTCGATACGCTCGGTAGGTTCCGCGTCGGGCTGGCTGAGTTTACGCCGGTCCATCACGCCTTCGCGCAGCCACTGGCTGCCGATGCCGGCGTAGGTGGTGATCAGTCGAACCGGCACATGGTCGACGTGAAAACGCGGGCACATGGCCTTGTCCAACAGCCGCAAACGCACGCCAATCCTCTTGGCACCGAGCAGGCAAGCAAACGCGCTGACCAGCCAGGACACATCGGCGATAAAGCCTTCGTAACCTTCAAGATCACGGCAACTGGAGGCTAAACCCTGCAAATTGGGCACAGCCTCGTCATTGTCGAGATCAATCACCAAGGAGTCCGCCAACGGCTCATTGAGCGCCACCAGCAAGGCACCAAATTCGGCGATATGCAGGGGCAACTGGCGCTGCCACAGCGCCAGGTTGACGTCATTTTCGAGGATGTCCGACAGCGCCAGCGGCGTTTCACCCCGGGTCTGCCGGATCACCGGGCGTAAGGGAATTACCGGGGCCAGCATCAGGCTACCTGCTCATACCAAGGGCCAAAGGGGTCGGCCAACTGGCGCCAGCCTTCGACGCCCTGGGCCATTTCTTCATCGTTAAGCAAGCACGCGTCCAGCTCGGCGCGCATCTGCGCGAAGTCGATGTTTTGCCCGATAAACACCAGTTCCTGGCGGCAGTCGCCGGTACTCAATTGCCAGTTGCCCATGATCGCCGCTACGCTTTCTTCGTCTTGCGGCCACTGGCTTTTCGGCACAAAACGCCACCAGCGCCCGGCAAAACCATGGCGCATCAAGCCACCGGCCTGGGACCAACTGCCGGCATCCTGATGCTTGCTCGCCAGCCAGAAAAAGCCCTTGGAGCGCAGCAGTTTGCCGTTCACCCACGGGCGATCGATAAAGTCGAAGAAACGCTGCGGATGAAACGGGCGACGCGCGCGGTAAGCGGTGGAGGCGATGCCATATTCTTCGGTTTCCGGCACATGTTCACCGCGTAGCTCCTGCAACCAGCCCGGCGCTTGCGCTGCGCGTTCGAAGTCGAACCGGCCGGTGTTGAGGATCTTGTTCAGCGGCACTTCGCCCATCACCATCGGGATGATTTCCGCCTGGGCATTGAGGCGCTCAAGGATTGCCATCAACTCCTCGCGTTCGCGGCTACTGATCAGGTCGATCTTGCTGATCAGGATCACGTCGGCGAATTCGATCTGCTCGATGAGCAAATCGGTGATGGAGCGCTCGTCGTCTTCGCCCAGGGTTTCACCCCGGGAAGCGAGGCTTTCGGCAGCTTGGTAATCGAGCAGGAAATTCATGCCGTCGACCACGGTGACCATGGTGTCCAGGCGTGCGATATCGGCCAGGCTTTGCTCGTTTTCATCACGGAACGTGAAGGTTTCGGCCACGGGCAGCGGCTCGGAAATGCCGGTGGACTCGATCAACAGGTAATCGAAGCGCCCTTCTTTGGCGAGCTTTGTGACTTCTTCCAGCAAGTCTTCACGCAAGGTGCAGCAGATGCAGCCGTTGCTCATCTCCACCAGTTTTTCTTCGGAGCGATTCAGCGTGACGTCGCGCTGAACCTCACTGCCGTCGATATTGATTTCACTCATGTCGTTGACGATCACCGCCACCCGCAGGTTTTCGCGGTTGCGCAGAACGTAGTTGAGCAGCGTGCTTTTACCAGCGCCGAGAAAGCCGGACAGCACGGTAACGGGAAGGCGATTAGTCATCAGGTAATCCTCATCAGGGTTGGCCGGTCAAATCGCCCGTTTATGGCGTTCGCGCAGCTCTTCACGTTCTTTGGCTTCGATAGACAGGGTGGCAGTGGGGCGCAGCAGCAGGCGTTGCAGGCCGATGGGCTCGCCGGTTTCGCGACACCAGCCGTATTCGCCGCGGGCCAGCAGTTCGAGGGCATCGTCGATCTTGTCCAAGAGCTTTTTTTCACGCTCCAGCAGGCGCAGCTGCCACTGGCGCTGCTCTTCGGCGCTGCCGATATCGGCCAGGTCGCTGTTGGTTTCCTGCTCGCGCAGCACCAGGAATTCAGCCTCGATACGCGCCTGCAGTTCGTAGCGCTGCGTCAGCAGCAGCGCTCGGAAGAAGCCTTGCTGAGCGTCATTCATGTAATCGGCGGGCAGTTGGGCCAGGAGCTCTTGTTCAGTCATGGGAAGCGGTTCACGGGTCAGGCTGTTTTTTAATGTTATAGTATAACAACACAAATAAGCCAATCCCCGCTTGCTCACCACGACGAAGGGCGCAATGCTGGAACACTTTCTTGCCCGAGAGGCACTATGAAATACCTGGTGTATGCCCTGTTATTGGGCGTGGCAGGATCTGCCTGCGCGCAAACGCCGAGCCTGCTGGCGAGCTGCACGCGCAGCGCTAATTTGCTGGCCTGCGTAGACCCGCTGGGCAATGCCTACAGCGTGGCGACGGTTGGCAGCACCACGTATTTGCGCGGTTTTGAAGTGATCGGCAAACGCTATTGGGCACAAACCAGTAGCCGCTATGGGCAGCTGACATTCTTTACCGGGTTGGCGTCCGATGGTGAGGCGTGGGTCGGCTACACGCGCCGCGTGGGCTGGACCACCATCAACCGGTTTTCCAGTTCGGGTGGCGCCAGCGCCAAGTTCACGTGCAGCCGTATAGCCGGCTGTTAGACCTGGCCGCTCTTCTGTTCCTGAACCCAGGCCATGTAGCTGTTCATCGGCGGGTTCTTCTCGAAGTATTTTTTCAGGCCGTCGAACAGGCCATCCGCCACGGCTTGTTGATGACGCGCCGTCACCAGCCGCTGGGCGTCCCGAGTGTTGGAGATAAACCCGGTTTCCACCAGGATCGACGGCACGTCAGGTGATTTGAGCACCGCAAACCCGGCTTGCTCCACGCGCTTCTGGTGCAACGTGGTGATGCTTTGCAGGCTGCCCAACACCGAGCTGCCCAGTTGCAGGCTGGAGGCGATGGTGGCGTTCATCGACATATCGAGAATTACCCCGGCGAGCATCGGATCCTTGTCCTTGAGGTTGAGCAATGTCGTGGCGCCCAACAGGTCGGCGCCGTTTTCGCGCTGCGCCATGAAGCGCGCGGTGGCGGAGGTGGCACCGCCTTCGGACAACGCATACACCGAAGCCCCGGAGGCGGTGAGGCGCGGCGCGGCGTCGGCATGCACCGAGATAAACATATCGGCCTTGTGCTGACGAGCGATGTCCACGCGCTTGCGCAGCGGCACGAAGAAGTCGTCGTTGCGCACCAGCTTCACGTCAAAGCCCTTCTCGCGCTTCAAGCGTTTGGCCAGCAGTTGGGCAATGGACAGCACCACATCCTTTTCGCGCTGGCCCTTGGAGCCGATGGCGCCAGGGTCTTTGCCGCCGTGGCCAGGGTCGACCACCACGATGATGTCGCGCTTGGGGTGCGCTTTATCTACTGGAGCCACCAGCGGCGCCGGCTGCGCAGCAATCTGGCGCGGCGCGTGGGTAGCGCTGGTCAGATCGAGCACCAACCGATGGCCTTGACCATCCTGTGGCGGCAATAAAAAGCTGTTGAGCTGCATCGGCGAGGCCAGGTCCAGCACGATGCGCGTATCGCTCTTGCCGAAATGCCCCGAACGAATCGAAGTAATCCCACTGTCCTTCAGCGCCAACTGCGAAAAATCACCACTGAGCCCGGCGCCGCTCAGGTCGATGATCACGCGCTCCGGCGACGTCAGTGAGAAGGTCTTGTATTGCACCGGGCCGCTGAGGTCGAACACCAGCCGCAGTTTGTCGTCGGAGCGCCACAAGCGCGCATTACGAATCTGTGTGGCGAACGCCCCCAATGGAAAGGTGAACAGAGGGCTGACCAGCAGCAGATTGAGAAGCTGACGTCTGTGCATGAAAAACACCGCAAATAAAGGAGCGTCCCTGCTCGACATGACTGAAGAAAGACTGGAGCAGAAAAATCATCGTCGACTTAATCGTTATAATATAACATGTCTTTTTATTGCCAACGATGGACCTGCTCATGAATGCGCTGACTCTGCCGGATATCGCCGCGCAGGCTTCACGGCAAGCCTTGCCACTCGACTGGGTGGGCATGTGCGGCATCGCCCTGCCAATCCTCATCGACGGCCAACGCCTGACTGCCACCGCCGATGCAGGCGTAAGCCTGGACGATGGCGAGGCCCGTGGCATTCATATGTCGCGCCTGTACCTGGCCTTGGAAATGCTCGACCAGCAGCTTCTTACACCTGCACTTCTGCGTAATGTACTGCAGCGCTTTCTCGAGAGTCATGAAGGATTATCTAAGAACGCCTACTTGCGCATTCACACGGATTTGTTACTCAAACGCCCGGCGCTGGTCAGCCCGCTGGCCGGTTGGAAAGGCTACCCGGTGTGCATCGAAGCGTGTCTGGAAAACCAGATGTTCCACGTGGAACTAAAAATTGACGTTACTTATTCCTCAACCTGCCCTTGCTCAGCTGCGCTCGCCAGGCAGTTGATTCAGCAGCAATTTCTTCAGGACTTCGCCAACAAACCGGTGCAGCACGAAGACGTATTGACCTGGCTCGGCAGCACCAACGGCATCGTGGCCACGCCCCACAGCCAGCGCAGCAGCGCCCAACTGTCGATCCAACTGGACGCCAGCCAGAACACGCTGCCGCTCACAGACCTGATCGACACCGTCGAATCCGCCCTCGGCACCGCCGTGCAAACCGCTGTAAAACGGGCGGACGAACAAGCCTTCGCCTTGGCCAATGGGCAGAACCTGATGTTCTGCGAAGACGCCGCCCGCCGCCTGAACCTCGCCTTGAAACGCTCGGATGCTGTCAAAGCCTTCCACCTGAAAGTGATCCACGCCGAAAGCCTGCACGCGCACGATGCCGTGGCTGAAAGCCGCTGGACGAGAGACTCTGCATGATCACCTGCAACGCTTTGCGCTGGGGCGCCCCCGGGCAACCACTCACCCCTGCGCTGGATCTGCGCCTGGAAAAAGGCAGCCTCACCGGCATCATTGGCGCCAACGGCACGGGCAAGAGCAGCCTGCTCAAAGTCATCGCTGGGCTGCAAAAGCCGTTGGCGGGCAACGTCAGCGTGGATGTTCCACGCCGTGGCGGCTTGTCGTTCCTGCCGCAGCAGCAACACCTGGACCGGCAGTTTCCAATCAGCCTGCAAGAGTTGGTCGCCGCCGGTTTCTGGGGCACTAAACTCACCCCGGAACAACGCAGCCAGCGTCTGCAAGCCGTGCTGGAAGATTGGTGCCTCACCGGCCTGGAACATCGACCGTTGATGGCGTTGTCTGGCGGCGAACTGCAACGCGCGCTGCTGGCGCGCATGAGCCTGGCTCAAGCACCGGTGTTGCTACTCGATGAACCTCACGCCGCCCTCGACGAAGAAGGCCAGGCGCTGTGCTGGAACCATGTGCACGCCTGGCACGATGAAGGCCGCACGGTGGTGATCGTGTGTCACGACCTCGCCTCCGTGCGCCACCACACTCAGCAAGTAGTGCAAATCAAAAGCTCTGGCTGCGTGTTCGGCCCCAGTAAAGAACTGATCCGCCCGCAACCTCACATGCAGGTGGCCTGATGCACTTCGCCGCCCACCTGTGGATGCCCTTTCAAGATTTCGTTTTCATGCGCCGCGCCCTTATCGGCGGGCTGGTGCTTGCCTGCAGCACCGCGCCGCTGGGCGTGTTTTTGATTCTGCGGCGCATGAGCCTGATCGGTGACGCCGTCGCCCACGGCATCCTGCCCGGTGCCGCACTGGGCTTCTGGTTCGCCGGCATCAGCCTGCCGGCGCTGACCATCGGTGGCCTCGGCGCTGGGCTGAGCATGGCCGGCTTGTCGGCGTGGATCACCCGCCGCACCGGCCTGCGTGAAGATGCCAGCCTCGCGGCCATCTACCCCATTTCGCTCGCCGCGGGTGTGCTGATCCTGGGCATCGCCGGCAAGCGCCTGGACCTCTTGCACCTGCTATTTGGCTCCGCCCTGGCGGTGGATGAAAACACCCTCACCGGCATGCTCTGGGTCTCGGGTTTCAGCCTGATTGCCATGGGGCTGATCTACAAACCGCTGCTGCTGGACACCCTTGACCCGCTGTTCCTGCAAACCGTCAGCCGCCTCGGCCCACTCGCCCACGGGTTATTCCTGACCCTGGTGGTGCTGAATCTGGTGATCGGCTTCCAGGCCATCGGCGCGTTGATGGTGGTGGGGTTGATGATGTTGCCGGCGATTGCTTCACGCTTCTGGAGCCGGCGCCTGCCGGTGTTGATTGCGGTATCGGCAGTGCTGGGATGCCTGTCGGTGTGGTTTGGTTTGCTGCTGTCGTTCTACTACTCACTGCCCAGCGGCCCGGCCATCGTGATGGTGGCTGGCGGCGGGTATTTGCTGTCCGTGGTTTTCGGCCCGGTGCACGGCTTGCTGCGCCGCCCGCCCTCTCTTACATCCCAATGAGGTGTTTCCCGATGCGCGCTTTACTCGTGCTGTTCAGTCTTCTGCTGCCCTTGTCAATGGCCCAGGCCGCCGACAAACTCCAAGTAGTCACCAGCTTCAGCATTCTCGATGACATCACCCACCAGATCGGTGGCGATCACATCCAGATCAGCAACATGGTCGGCCCCGACTCCGACGCCCACACCTATGAGCCGACGCCGGACGATGCCAAAGCCTTGCTCAAGGCCAAGGTCATCATCAAGAACGGCCTGGGCTTCGAACCCTGGCTGGACCGCCTGGTCACCAGTACCGAAACCAAAGCTACTGTGGTCACCGCCAGCAAAGGCGTGATTTCCCACACCATGGAAGAAGACGGCGAAACCATTCCGGACCCGCACGCCTGGCACAACCTGGCCAACGCCGAAATCTATGTGAACAACATCACCAAGGCACTGGTGGCAGCCGACCCGGCCAACAAGGCCGACTACCTGCATAACAGCCAGACCTACCTGAAAGAAATCTACCGCTTGCTGGCCGAAGCCAAGACCAAGTTCGGCGCGCTGCCCGCCGGCAACCGTCGCATCGTCACCTCCCATGACGCCTTTGGTTACCTGGGCCAGGCCTATGGCATTCAGTTCCTGGCACCACAAGGTCTGTCGACCGAACGCGAACCTTCGGCCGCCGAAGTCGCTGCGCTGATCACCCAGATCCGCAAGGACAAGGTCAAAGCCGTGTTCATGGAAAACATCAAGGACTCGCGCCTGCTCAAGCAGATCGCTGACGAAAGCGGCGCGCAAATCGGCGGCACGCTGTACTCCGACGCCCTCGCCGCCGAAGGCCCGGCCAGCACCTTCACCGGGCTGTTCGAGTACAACCTCAACACCCTGTGCGCCGCCCTGAGCAAGCCATGACCCTGAGCATGCTCGACCTGGAAGAGGCTGCCCTTGGCAGCCGCTTTCCACTCGAACCCGTGCTCGACGCCCTGCCGTGGAACAGCGATGGCCTGATCGCAGCCATCGCCCAGCAACACGGCAGCGGCGATGTGCTGATGCTGGCCTGGATGAATCGCCAGGCGCTCACCGAAACCCTGGCCAGCGGGCACGTCTGCTACTGGTCACGCTCGCGCCAGCGACTGTGGCGCAAAGGCGAAAGCTCCGGCCACTGGCAACAGTTGATTGAGGCGCGCCTGGATTGTGATGGCGACGCCGTGCTGCTGATCGTCGACCAGCAAGGCCCGGCCTGCCACACCGGGCGGCCGACCTGTTTCTACAACGCCATTGTGGGCGACCACGTTCACATTATTACGGAGCCTGTTGCATGATCCGCAAAAACCCCTCCGGCGACCTACCGGTGATTGCCGAGTCGGCCTACGTCGACAAGACCGCGATCATCTGCGGCAAGGTCATCATCGGCGAGAACGTGTTCGTCGGCCCCTACGCCGTGATCCGCGCCGACGAAGTCGACGCCACCGGCGACATGGACCCGATCACCATCGGCGCCAATTCCAATATCCAGGACGGCGTGGTGATCCACTCCAAATCCGGTGCGGCGGTGACGATTGGCGAGTTTACGTCTATTGCGCATCGCTCCATCGTCCACGGCCCGTGCACCGTGGGCGACCGCGTTTTCATCGGCTTCAACAGCGTGCTGTTCAACTGCGCCGTCGGCGATGGCTGTGTGGTACGCCACAACTCGGTGGTCGATGGGCGCGACTTGCCCGCCGCCTTCTACGTGCCCTCCACCACCCGCATCGGCCCCAATACCGACTTGTCGCAATTCCCGCCGGTGAGCGTCAGCGCCTCGGAGTTTTCCGAAGACGTCGCGCGTACCAACGTCGACCTGGTACGTGGTTACAAAGCCCTGCAAAACGAGTTCTGAACCATGAGCCGCCTGCTGATCCGCAACGCCCGCCTCGTCAATGAAGGCCAGGAATTCGACGCCGATGTGCTGGTCGCCAATGGCCGCATCGAGAAGATTGCCGGCAGCCTTGAAGGCTACAACGAGCCAGTGGAAATCGACGCCCAAGGCCAATGGCTGCTGCCGGGCATGATCGACGACCAGGTACACTTTCGCGAACCTGGCGCGCCGGACAAAGGCAGTTTCTACAGCGAATCCCGCGCGGCAGTGGCCGGTGGCATCACCAGCTTCATGGATATGCCCAACACCAACCCGGCCACGCTGAATCTGGAAGCACTGGCCGATAAAAAGCGTCGCGCTGCGCTGCATTCGGTCGCCAACTACGGCTTTCACTTTGGCGTGAGCAACGACAACCTCGACGTCGTCGCCGCCCTCGACCCGCGTGAAGTGGCCGGGGTCAAAGTGTTCATGGGCGCCTCCACCGGCAATATGCTGGTGGACGACCCACGGATTCTGGAGCGGCTGTTTGCGCAAGTGCCGACCATCCTGCTCGCCCACTGCGAACACACGCCGAGCATCCTGGCCAATGAGCAACGCCTGCGCGAGCGTTTCGGCGAGCAGATTCCAGCCGTCGCCCACCCGCTGATCCGCGATGCCGAAGCCTGTTATCGCTCGTCGTCTTTTGCCGTGGAATTGGCCAAGCGCCATGGCACGCGCCTGCATGTGCTGCACCTGACCAGTGCCCGCGAACTGGCATTGTTCGAAGACAAACCCTTGGCCGAAAAGCGCATCACTGCCGAAGTCTGCCTGCACCACCTGCTGTTCGATGACCGCGACTACCATCGCCTCGGCCACCAGATTAAATGCAACCCGGCGATCAAGAGCCGCGCCGACCGCGACGCGTTGCGCCTGGCCTTGTTGAGTGATCGTCTGGATGTGATCGGCACCGACCATGCACCGCATACCTGGGCGCAAAAACAGTTGGGCTATCGTGAAGCGCCGTCCGGGTTGCCGCTGGTGCAGCACGCGTTGCCGGCGTTATTGGAATTGGTCATCGACGGGCATTTGCCTCTGGCCACGCTGGTGGCAAAAACCAGTCACCGGGTGGCCGATTTATTCGCCATCCCGGACCGTGGTTACTTGCGTGAAGGCTATTGGGCCGACCTGGTGCTGATCAAACCCGAGCCCGAAGGCAAACCGGTGAGCAGCCAGCCGATCCTCGCCCGCTGTGGCTGGACACCCTTCGCCGAACGCAGCTTTCGCCACAGCGTGAGCACCACGCTGGTGTCTGGCCACCTGGCGTGGCACAACGGCCAGGTGGTCGACAGCTGCCAGGGCTTGCCCTTGCATTTTCTGCGCTGACCGACGCCAGCGGGCTTGCCCTAATACCATTCAGTCAAGAAGGCTGAAGGGTAAAAAGTAACCTGTGGCGAGGGAGCTTGCTCCCGTTGGACTGCGCAGCAGTCCCATGCTTTTAAAGCAAAGAGCAGGGGCCTCTTCGCGGCCCAGCGGGAGCGAGCTCCCTCGCCACAGAGAAGGTGGCAACCTTCAATAGTTGTGCACCTGTGCTGCGATCAAGCCAACTCCCACAGCTTAAGCGCGGGGTTTTACCGTACCGCAATCGTTGCCCAGCCACTGGGCGTGGGTGTCCAGACTGCCCTTCTGCTGGACGCCGGTGGCATTGAAAGTACCGTTTACCTTGGTAGTGAATTCCTGTTGGCTTTGGAAGGTTGCAACGCCAGTGCCCTGGGCTTTCGGGCAACTGAAACGGAATTTCCATTGGTTGCCGGTCTTGTCGGTCACTTCCTGTTTGCAGCCCGATTGCGGGTCGGTCAGCGGGATAGAATCAGAGGCGACCTGGGCAGGCGTCAGGCATACCTGCACGCCTTTACCGGCCATGGTGATGCCCTGTTTTTCCAGCATCGCACGCTGCTCCGGGGTCATCTGTTGCTTGAGCTGACCGAGGATCAGCGACAGGTCCGGCAAATCCTGGTTATCGACTTTCATATTGCTGGTGGTCAATTCCCACAAGCCCGGCGCCAGCATCTGCGCCTGAGCCGCCACGGGCAGCGTCAATCCAACAACCATGGCCAAACCAAGCAGACGAGCATTCATCGGGTAACTCCTGGGTAATTGTGGGCGTTAGACGCCGCAAAGCCGCCAGTGTTGCACGGCAAATAAAATAGCGACATTCGCCGTGGAACATGGTCTGTTAGGCACTCGATTGCCTGGAGTGATGTCGTTCATGGATTTTTTTGGCCCGCACCTGCTCGCCTACTTCATTGCCACGCTGCACTTTCTCGGGACGCTGGCCGCGATCCACGCGGTACTGACGGTCAGGACCGCCCAAGGCTCGATCGCCTGGGCCTTGTCGCTGATGTTCATGCCTTACCTGACGCTGATCCCATACCTGATCTTCGGCCGCAGCACCTTCGACGCGTACATCCAGGCACGTCGGCAGGCCAACCAGGAAATGCACACCGCCATCACCGAGCTGAACTGGCGCCCCTGGGTCGATGAAGCCCTGGCCGCGCGCAACTCCAGCGCCTACGGTTCCTTGCGCGCCATGCCCAAACTGGGACGCATGCCGTGCCTGGCCAATAATGAAGTGCGTTTGCTGATCAATGGTGAGGCCACTTTCAGCGCGATTTTCGACGCCATTCGCAATGCCAAAACTGCGGTGCTGTTCCAGTTTTTCATCATTCATGACGACGAGCTTGGCAGACAGCTGCATGCACTGCTGAAGGAAAAAGCTGCCGAAGGTGTAGACATTCACGTGCTCTACGACCGCATCGGCAGCCACGCCCTGCCCCACCGTTATGTGCAATCGCTGCGCGACGCTGGGGTCAAAGTCAAAGCGTTCGCCACCCGCAGCGGCTGGCTCAACCGTTTCCAGGTCAACTTTCGCAACCATCGCAAAATCGTGGTGGTGGACGGCATTACCGGCTTTGTCGGCGGGCACAACGTCGGCGATGAATACCTGGGCAAAAAGCCGCCGCTGGCACCGTGGCGCGACACCCATGTGCAGGTCACCGGCCCAGTGGTGGCGTGCCTGCAGGAGTCGTTTGCCGAAGACTGGTTCTGGGCGGCGCGCGAATTGCCACCGCTGATTTTGCCGGACACTTACCCCGAAGACGGCGTGCTCTGCCAATTACTCGCCAGCGGCCCGGCTGATCCGTATGAAACGTGTTCGCTGTTTTTTGTCGAAGCCATTCATGCGGCCACCGAGCGCGTGTGGATCACCAGCCCGTATTTCATCCCCGATGAAGCAGTGTTCTCGGCCTTGCGCCTGGCCGTGCTGCGCGGAGTCGACGTGCGCCTGTTACTGCCATCGCGCCCCGACCATCGCATCGTCTACGCCGCGTCCAGCCTTTATGCGATCGAAGCGGTACGCGCTGGCGTGCGGGTGTTCCGCTACAAGCCAGGCTTTCTGCATCAAAAAGTCGTGTTGGTGGACCGCGAAATCAGCGCCATCGGCAGTGCGAACATGGACAACCGTTCGTTCCGGCTGAATTTTGAAGTGATGTTGCTGACGGTGGACGAGGCGTTTGCCAGCGAGGTGGAACACATGTTGCTGGACGACTTCGCCTTGGCCCATGAAGTCAGCCAGGAAGAAAGCCGCGAGACTCGGCGCCTGCAACAGCTGGGCATGCGCGTGGCGCGGCTTATTTCACCCATCCTCTAAGCAACAACACCATACAACTGTGGGAGCTGGCTTGCCTGCGATGGCGGTGTGTCAGGCAACTATCCAGTCCTGATACACCGCCATCGCAGGCAAGCCAGCTCCCACAGTTTTAGATCTTCAGTGCGTCTGAATCAGCGGTAAATATCTTCCCGCGTCCACGGCAGTTCATGGCTGCCATCGGCGTGAGGCTTCACCGCCAATATCTGATGCAAATTGATCCAGCCCCGCGCAAACGCATACGCGCAACCGGCCAGGTACAGCCGCCAGATCCGCAATGCCTGCTCCGGCACCATCTTCGCCGCCGCTTCGAGGTTGTCTTCCAGGCGCTCGCTCCAGTGGTCCAGGGTGCGCGCGTAGTGCAGGCGCAGGCTTTCGACGTCGACCACCTCCAGCCCGACTTCGCTGATTTCGGCAGTCATCATCGCCAGGTGCGGCAGCTCGCCGTTGGGGAATACGTAACGCTCGATAAACTCCCCGGCGCCACGCCCCACAGGTCGACCGTCGGTGTGCTTGGCGGTGATGCCGTGGTTCATCACCAGGCCGCCTTCGCGTACCGCGCCAAACAGCGTCTTGCAATACTCCGCCAGGTTGGCGTGGCCGACGTGCTCGAACATGCCCACGCTCACTACTTTGTCGAAGCGGCCGTCTTGCGGCAGGTCGCGATAGTCGAGCAGTTGCAGGTCCACCTGATCTTCCAGCCCTTCAGCCTTAACCCGTTCCCGAGCCAGCGCCAGTTGCTCCTTGCTCAAGGTAATGCCAAACACTTTTACTCCGAACTCGCGCGCCGCAAACCGCGCCAGGCCGCCCCAGCCACAGCCTACATCGAGCAAATACTCACCCGGCTGCAGCCGCAACTTGCGGCACAGATGGCGAAATTTATCTTGTTGGGCCTGGTCGATGGATTCGCTGCCGGTTTCGAAATACCCGCAGGAATACGCCATGTCCTGGTCCAGCCATAGCTGGTAGAACTCGTTGGACAGGTCGTAATGGTAGGAAATAGCCGCTGCGTCTGTAGCCTTGTCGTGGATCGAGCGCACCGGATGACTCCCCTCGTCGTCGTCGATCAGGGCGTGACTCAACTCGTCACATACCCGGATAACCTCGGAGATGGAGCCTTCCAGTTCCAACTTGCCCTCGACGAAGGCTTCGCCCAAAGCATCGAGCGTTGGATGAGTCAGCTTGGACACGACCGTGGGGTCCTTCACCACGATGGTCACACTGGGCTCGGGGCCCAAGTTGAATTCATGGCCGTCCCAGAGTCGAAGACGCAGCGGTAGCTGAAGATTCTGTAAGGCCGGTGGAAGTTGCGCGAGCATGAGTAGTCCCCCCTTGTTTCAGACGTCTGGAATGAGGGTAGACCATCAGAAGACAAAGTAGGAGGCTATCGATTTAATAGCCTTCTTCTATGGGGCTCGGCGCTCGAGCAAACCGTCCTGAATCCACTGTTTCAGCCATGTCACCGCCTGCAGTGGCGCACCCTCTGCATAAGTGACTACCAGCGCTTCGCACAGTTCTGAAAAATTCCAGCCGGTGGTCACCATTCCCGCCAAGGCACTGGCTTCCGCTGGCTCCAGGCTGCGGTAATGGCATACGTTCTGGTGGCGCCATACCAGGCAAATCTGCGCCAGCTCCAACGCGTGGCTGTCGGGAAAGTCCGACTCATCCTTGCTCGCCCGCCAGATTGCCACGGTATTGAAGTGACACAGCATCTGCTGCACCGAAGGTGCCAGGTTCACCTGCAACCCAGGCCAGTCTTCAGGCGCCAATTGCGCCATATCAGCAAGGGCCAGCGGCTCACCCTGCGGGGCATCAAACGCCAGGGTAAACGCCCATTCCAACCGCGCCAGCTCAGCCAGCGGCGCGCTCTGCTCAGCCACCAGGTGCTCAACGATAAACGCCGGGAACCGCTCCCCCAGCCAACGCAGGCTGTAATGGGCGGAGGGATATCGGCGCAAATAGGCTTCTGTCAGTAATGCGAACTCATCATCGCCGAGCCAATACCAAATGGCACCGAAGTCATGGCGCAGTACTTCCTGCAAGCGCGACAGGTAGGCGTTGTGATAAATCGCCAGGCCCGTGTCCACATCCAGGGTCGGCCCACCCAGCAAGGTCGCGGCGAAGCCACTGTTGGCGGCTGAGTCTTCAGATAACAAGTGCTGCTCAAAAGCCAACTGCCAATCGGTCAAGCGCATAACGACCTCCGGGCCAAGGCGGTCGCGCCCAGTTCACGGGCCTTGCTCAACTCGGTGAGCAGTTCTTCGAACGGTGGGAAATGGTCATCGCGTTCCAGCAAGGTCGACACCGGCCCCAGATGCTCAAGCGTCTGCTGATAAAGCGCCCAAACCGGGTCGCACACTGGATGGTCATGGGTATCGACCACATAGTCGCCGTAGTCCATATGCCCGGCCAAATGCAGCTGGCGGATACTCTCGGGCGGCAAACTACGGATAAAGGTCCAGGCATCAAACCCGTGGTTGCGCGAGCTGACATACACGTTGTTCACGTCCAGCAGCAGCTGGCACCCGGTCAGATGGGCCAGGGCATTGAGGAATTCCCACTCGGTAAATTCATCGGCCTTGGAGCGCACATAGCTGGAGACGTTTTCCAGTACCAATGGGCGCTGCAACACATCCTGCACTTGGCGCACGCGGGCAGCCACGTGGTAAAGGCTTTCTTCGGTGTAAGGCAGCGGCAGCAAATCGTGCAACTGATGGGCACTGCCGCGGCTCCAGCACAGGTGATCGGAGATCCACGCGGGCTGAATGCGCTCGGCAAGTTGTTTGATTTGTTTCAGGTAATCGCTATCGAGGGCATGCGGCCCACCGATGGACAGGGACACACCGTGCATCACCAGGGGATAACGCTCGGCTATCGCGTCCAGGTAGTACAAGGCTTTACCACCCTGGACCAGATAATTCTCGGAGATCACTTCGAACCAATCCACGGCCGGCGACTGTTCAAGGATCTGCTGGTAGTACTCACTGCGTAAACCCAGGCCGTAACCCAGACTTGTAAGGGAAGCGGACATCACACACTCCTGGGCAAAGTGCCCGCAGCGGCGGGGGGCGTCCGCTGCGGTTGCACCCGTTGCCGGTTATTCGCCGACTTTGCCACCAGCCTTGGTGCAAGCGTCTGCACTGGCCATAGCCTTGAAGCCCTGACCTTTGCACGAACCTTGACCTTTGCAAGCGTGGTCCTTGGTTTTGCAATCGTTCTGGCCTTTGCAAGCGTTGATGCCGTAGCAGTGCACAGCGGTGTCAGCGGCTTGAGCCTGAGTGACAACACCAGCAAACATGGTAGCGGCGGCCATTGCGAGGGCGGCACCAGCAGCAGCGGATTTAAAGTTCATTTTTGTATTCCTCATGATCGGTAGTGGAATCGGTCTGAACGGATTGTTCAGTCTCGACATACCACTAGAGTGAGGTCCATCACTGGCGTTACAGCTGTGTGCAAATATTTCTGAAAATTATTCATCCAGCTTCAAAAGCGGCTCCTGGAAGCGTAGCAAACGCCCGGCATTACCCAATACCAGCAGGGTGCTGAGGTTATGCAACACCGCCGCGATCATTGCGCCTGCTGCGCCCAGCCAGCCAAAAGCAGCAAACACCACGATGGCCAGCGTCCAGCCCAGGCCGATGATCACGTTGACCTGCAACGTATGTCGGCACTGGCGGCTCAAGCGCACACAGGTGCCAAGGCGACGCAGATCGCTGCCGATCAACACCACGTCCGCCGATGCCAGGGCGATGTCCGCCCCGCCGGCGCCCATGGCGACACCGACCACACCCGCCTTGAGCGCCAGGGAATCGTTAATGCCATCACCGACGACCATCGGCCGGAAACCGCTGCCAATTTCCCCCAGCACGCGGTTGAGCTTGTCCTCCGGCAAAGCCTGCGCTTCGACGTCGCTGATACCTACGTCGAGCGCCAGGCTGTCGGCCACGCTCTGGCGGTCGCCGGTCAGCAGCAGTTGGCGGCCCAGGCCGAGGTCGCGCAGCTCTTGCAGCGCTTGGCGTGCTTCCGGCTTGACGCTGTCCGCCAGCAACAGCCAGGCCAGGAACTGCCCGTTCAAGGCCAGCCCGGCAATCGGGCCGTCATGGTTCGGGACTGTCGTCGTGACAATACCCAACTGCTCGAACAACTCCGGTCGCCCCAGCGCCGCCTCGCCCTGCCCGGTTTGCGCCACGACGCCAAGCCCCTGGCGTTCGTGAATATCCGTCAGCACCAGCATTTGCTCTTGCGTGGCCAAACCGGCTAGCGCACGGCTGACCGGGTGACTGCTGGCCGAACCCAGGCTGGCGGCGAGATTCAACAACACCTGCCGATCCGGCGCTGTGGTTTCAATGGACTGCAAACGCAGCGTGCCGAAGGTGAGCGTGCCGGTCTTGTCGACCACCAACGAGGTCAGGTCCGCCAACTCCTCCAGAAACGCCGAGCTGCGAATCAAAATCCCATGGCGCGCCGCCACCGCAATCCCGGCAATCGCTGTGGCCGGCGCCGACAACACCAGGGCACACGGGCACGCCGCCACCAACACCGCCAACATTGCCTGAGCGTCATTGGTGACAAACCAGGTCACCGCCGCCAGCAGCAATACCAGCACCATATAGCTGCCGGCGTAACGCTCCAGCAGCCGCGTGATCGGTGGCTTGGAGCGTTCAGCGTTTTGCATCAGGGCGATGACCTTGCCCAAGGTCGATTCATCGCCGGTGCGGGTCACCTGCAAGCGCAGCAACCCATCCAGGTTGATCGCACCGCCAAACACCTGCACACCGACGCTCGCTTCCAGCGGCACCGACTCACCGGTGATAGGCGCCGTGTCCAGGCTCGCCTGGCCCGACAGCACCACGCCGTCGGCGGGCACGCGATCACCGGCGCGCACTTCGACAATGTCGCCGGTGTTCAGCGTGCCGTTATCCACTTCAATAATGCTGCCATCGGCCTGCACCAACCGCGCATGGCTGCGGGTCAGTTTGCCCAGGGCGTGAATCGCTTCCTGAGAGCCGATCACGCTGCGCTCTTCCAGCACATGGCCGAAGATCATGATGATCGGCAACAACGCGGCGGTCAGCAGATCACCGGTGGCCCAGGCACCGAGCATCGCCAGGGCGATCAATTGGTCGGTGATGCCATGCAGGCTGGGGTAACGCAGGCTGTACCAGGCCGAGCGCATCACCGGCACGGCCACCAGCAAGGACGCCACGCCGAGGAGTAATTGGCTGACACCGGTCTGGTCCGGCGCGAGCCAGCGCCAGACCAGGCCGAGCACAAGTAAACCCAGAGCCAGCATGGCCAGGGTCAATTGCCGGGCAGCGCTGCGCTGCTCGGCGGAGGTCAACATGGGTGCGCTCATTGCTCGGCTCCCTGAATGATCAAGCGGGAGTCGTCTTTAGGGTCGACGGTGGTCACAGAACCTGCCTGGCCCAGAATCTTCGGCAAGCGCTCGCGATAAAGACGCAGCAACAAGCCAGGGTCTTTGACTTGAGCCAGGCTGGCGACGGTCGCGGTTTGCGCCTGGGCGTTGGCCAAGCGTTCACTGGCCTGGGCGTGGGCAACCTGCACCAGCCGATCGGCTTCCTGGTTGGCGGTCTGGGTGAGCTTTTCCGCTTCGGTGCGCGCATTGGCCACGGCTTTGTCGGCCTGCTGGCTGGCCGTCAGCACGGCGTTAAAAGCATTGACGGCCGGGCCTGGCAGACTTGATTGCACGTCGACGCGAGTGACTTCGATGCCCAAGCCCAACCCCGTCGAAGCCAGCTGCGCCAGGCGTTTATTGATGCCTTGCACCAGATCACCGCGCAGCCGCTCACGGCGCTCGGCGGCACCGTTGTCGGTGCCGATCAGTTCAGGGCGCGCCACCAGAATCGTGTCCAGGTCGCGCGCGGCGGTCAGGGCCACCGCGCTGCGCGTCACCAGCCGATCCAGGGCCGGCAGCACGTGCTCGCCCTGCAACACAAACGCGTAAGGCTCGGTGACCTTATAAAACACCCGCACATCCAACTGCACCACGCCGGCATCGCCCGTCAGCAAATAACCGGAACCGGCCAGCGCGTCACTCAAGGGCGTGGCAAAACTGGCCACGCGGTCGGCCTGGATCGCCGCCTCGGAGCGCAACAAGTTCTCCACTCGCCGCTCGATCACACGGTCCGCCGCCGGCAACAGCACCACTTGCTCGAAGGGCTGCGGCCACGCAAGCAAAAGCCCGGCGTTCTGGATGCGGTCAAGCGCGCCGAAGTGCAACACCACGGCGCGGTTCTGCGGGTCGATCTGGCGCACATTCGAAAACGCCCAGGCCAACGCCGCCAATACCGTCACCGCGTACAACGCCAGGAAGGTCAGACGCCCGGCCTGGATCCACGGGCTGTCCGGGCCGTCACGCTCGGTCATGGCTGAACGTCCTTAGGCCCGTCTACCAGTGCACGGAACGGCGCAGCATCGGTGCGCAGGATGATCTTGGTGCCCGGCGTGACCACCGTGCCCAAGGTATCGAGCGAACGCAGCAGGTTGTACAGCTGCGGGTTGCCTGCATAGGCACGCCCGTAAATCTGCGCTGCCTCAACCCGCGACTGGGCTTCGATATCAGCGGCCTTCACCGTGGCATCGGCCTGCACGATGCGCGCATCACGCTCGGCAGCGGAGCGAATCTGCGCCGCTTCACGCTTGCCCACGGCGGTGCGTTCAGTGGCGATGGTTTCGCGCTCGGCACGCATGCGGTCGACGGTGGCGGTCAGGGTGACGGAAGGCAACGTCAGGCGCTCGACACCCACTTGCGCCACGCGCACGCCATAGGTAGTGAGCAATTGTTGATCAATCTGTTGGCGCAGCTGTGCTTCAAAATCAGCAATGCGCACCTGGCTGGCGTCGGTGTTGATCAGGCTGGACAGGTCGAAGCTGGCAGCGGTGGTTTCCAGCGCCGAGCCGACGAAGGTGCGAATCTGCCGCGCCGCTTCATCAGGCTGGTTCTGCACCGCACGCATAAAGCGCTGCACATTGTCGGCATCGCCTTGCACCTGCCACGCCACGTAGGCCTGCACGATGATGCGCAGGCCATCGCGGGTGCCCACATCCTGCAAACCGCTGGAGGTGGTGCGCAGGCGCAAGTCCACCGGGATCGCCGCTTCGAACGGCGCCGGCCAGCGCCAGCCCAGGCCCGGCTCCAGCAGTACCCGCGCCGGGTTGCCGAAGCGGGTAATCACCGTGGCTTCACCGGAGCGCACCTGCACCAGGCTCGCCGCAGCAACGGCAAACAACACCAGCAATACCGCCCAGGCCATGCGCCGCCATGGGAATGGGCCAGCAGCCTGTTCGTCGCCATGATGGTGATGGTGGTGGCCATGATGATGGTGATGACCGTGATCGTGAGAATGAGCGCTCAACAGACAGACTCCTTATTGAACGGCTTTACGCGGCGCCATCGGGTCGGCCGGCAAAGTAAAAGAACGCAGATCGATCGTCGGCGCGCCATCGGCGCCCAGGCGGTGATCCAGAATAAGCAGCTTGGCGTGGGCCAGGCCTTGGCTGAGTTGGCCCAGGTACTGTTCCAGCACAAAGGCACGACCCGCAGTGGCGTAGGCTTTTTGTTCGGCGGTAAAACGCAGGTCGGCCGCCTGGGCGCCCGCGTTTACTTCACGGGCAGTGGCCACCGCCTGATCGCGAGCAGTGCTGGCTTGCAACAACGCCTGGTTGGTTTGCTCGCTGGCAGCCCCGCGTTCGCGGGAGATCAGCGCCTGGGCGCCAATTTGTGCCGCCTGCACACCGTGATAAGCGTTGGCAGCACCGGCTGGTGGGTGAATCGCTTCTACGACCGTGGCCAAAATCTCCACGCCGCTGTCGAGCTTTTGCAGGTCTGCCTGCACGGCGCGACCCACTTCATCGGCGAGGCTGGTGCGTTGCTCACCGAGCAATTCGTCGAGGGTACGCGAAGCAAAGTCATGCACAAGGATGCGGCTGGCGGTGCTGCGAATCAGCGTCGGTATATCCGCGCTGTTATAGGTGGCGGCCAGCGCGGCCTTGTCCGTCAGGCCGATGCGGTAGACGAAACGCACATCCATATTGACGATCTGGAAGCTCTGCTTGTCGCCGCTGCTGCTGGCGATCACTTGGGACTTGTCATTCACATGGCTGGCGTCCCACAAACGATTGGCGATGAGCGGCGCCGGGCCTTCCGCCGAGGCCAACTCCGGTGCGGCGGCCTCGCTGACGCTGGTCGCCAGTTCATGCACCACGCCGTTTTCCACGCTCAGCACGCGCCCCAATGGCCAAGGCAACCCGGCATGCAAGCCAGGCCCGAAAACCTGCACGGGTTTGCCGAAGCGCTCATAAATCCCACGGCCTTGCAGGGGCACTTCGTGCACGCCGGTCAGCGCCCAGCCTACCGCCAGCACCACCAGCAGCACCGGCAAAAACGCCCGACGCATGTAGGTAAACGCCCAGATCTGACGCAGATCGATGCCAAAGCGGTTGTGCAATTCGTGCTGCAACGCCAGCAAAGGTTGTGGTGGCCAACGCAGCAGGCCCGCGATAAAGCTTTGCGCCATCAAGCGCGGTTCGAGGCGCGGCTGGCGCGGGCTGAACAGTGACAGCACGCCCCTTAGCAGAAACTCCAGCGCCACCAGCGCGGGCAACAGCCCCGTCAACACAGCCAGACGCAGCGGCCACACGGATTCGGCACCGGCAAACAGCAGGCAGATCGCACTGACCACCAGGCTGATAATCGCCACGCGGCTCAACTGCGCCAGCTGTGACGCTTCCGGCCATTGCGCGGCGGTTTCCTGGGCCAAGCGGCGCTCGAACACCAGCAAGCCAAAGGCCAACGCCAGGGCCACCGCCGCGCCGATGCTCGCCGATTGCCCCACCGCCGCGGCGGGCAAGGCCAGGTTCCAGAATTCGATGATGCTGATCAGCGCCAGCAACGACCAGCCGCACAGCCACACCACTGGCGCGCCAATCTGTGCCAGCACACCGCTGCCAAACCGATTGATCGCCCGTGCAAGCGCGCCAACCTCTTCGTCGGGAGCTTCGATCAGTTCAGCCGTGGGCGTTTCCAGCGCCTGGGCGCGCCAATCCGCCACCCACCACGCCGACTGCAACCCGGCCACCAGCACCAGCAAGGCCGACGCGCAATTGATCAGCACCACCGGCCAGATCGACAGCGGCGCAAACAGTGCCACGAACAGCGCCAGCACCCAACCGGCCAAGGCCAGGGCGGTCAGGCTGATGCCCGCCTGGCGCAATCTGCGGGCATGGAACAACCCTTGTTGAAAACGCGGAAGGCCTTCAACCGAAGCGCCGTCAGCTTCCAGATCCACTTGCATCCACTTAACGTCCGCTACACACAATTGGTTACGATATAACACGCAGCGTGAAATTTTTGTCCGAAAACAGCGCAAATCCCCTATGGGAGCGGGCTTGCCCGAGATAGCGGTCTGCCAGTTTTTGATGGTTGGCCTGATACACCGCCATCGCAGCATAGATATCTACACAACTTTTGAAGGCCGCCACTTTCTCCTGTGACGAGCAGGCTTGTCCTGCGTTGGGCTGCGAAGCAGCCCCAGTGAAGGCACTGCAATTTTCCTGAAAGTACTCAGTGTCTGGGTTTGGGGCCGCTTCGCAGCCCAACGCAGGACAAGCCTGCTCGCCACAACGGCTCACCTGCCACAGATTTCGTGTCAACCGGCTGTGTAGATACCTATGCCCATCGCAGGCAAGCCAGCTCCCACATTTATTCTGTGGTGCTCTCTGGAAAGTGATTAAACCCCCAGAAACACAAGCCATCACTGGTGCAGGCACAGATTAATCGGCACACTCCAAAACAGTTTTTCGCGGGCCCATGGACAAGGAAGCGTCATGATTTCGATCTACCAGCTAAAACCGCGTTTTCAGAACCTGCTGCGCCCTCTTGTGCAGCGTCTCTACGACAATGGCACCACCGCCAACCAGATTACCGTGCTGGCCGGCGTTGTTTCCTTGCTGGTCGGCCTGCTGATCGCCAGCTTTGCCCAACACCTCTGGCTGTTTGCGCTGATCCCGCTGTGGATGATCCTGCGCATGGCCCTCAATGCCATCGACGGCATGCTCGCGCGCGAATTCGGCCAGCAATCACGCCTGGGCGCCTACCTCAATGAACTGTGTGACGTGATCGCCGACAGCGCCTTGATCCTGCCCTTTGCGCTGATTCCGGGCGTGAGCCTGGCGCCGGTGCTGCTGGTGGCGTTGCTCGCCGTGTTCAGCGAATACGCCGGTGTACTGGGGCCGATGGTGGGTGTCTCACGGCGCTATGACGGGCCGATGGGCAAAAGTGATCGTGCGTTCGTGCTCGGTGTGCTCGCCACTGGCGTGGCGTTGGGCTGGCTCGGCGCGGGCTGGGTCGATGCGGTGATGTGGCTGGTCGCTGCCCTGCTCGCCTACACCTTGGTCAACCGGGTGCGTCAGGGCCTCAAAGAACAACAAGAAACCTCTCCGATTGCATAAGGATTTTTGCGATGCGCGAACAGCAAGAGCACACCTTCAGTACCCATGATGACGTCGAGCTTTTTTATCGGCACTGGCCGGCCACTGCGCCTGCGGGCGACGAGCCGCGCAAGGCGATCCTGCTGTTCCATCGCGGCCATGAGCATTCGGGCCGTATTGCCCACCTGGTCGATGAACTCGACCTGCCGCAATTCGATTTCTTTGCCTGGGACGCCCGTGGCCACGGCCAATCGCCGGGCGCCCGCGGTGACAGCCCAAGCTTCGCCACCAGCGCCCGCGACGTGCAGACCTTCTGCGAACACATCGGCGCCACTTACGGCATAGAAGAACAAAACTTCGCCGTTATCGCCCAAAGCGTCGGCGCGGTGATCGCGGCCACTTGGGTACACGACTACGCGCCAAAAATCCGCGCACTGGTGCTCGCCTCCCCGGCGTTCAAGGTCAAGCTGTACGTGCCCTTTGCCCGGCCTGGGCTGGCGTTGATGCGCAAGTTTCGCGGCAACTTTTTCGTCAACAGCTACGTCAAGGCCAAGTTCCTCAGCCATGACCCTGAGCGCGTCGCGTCCTACGACAGCGACCCGCTGATCACCAAAGCGATTTCGGTGAATGTGCTGCTCGGTTTGTACGAAGCCGCCGACCGGGTAGTCGCCGATGCCCAGGCGATCCAGGTGCCGACGCAATTGCTCATCTCCGGCTCCGACTTCGTGGTGCACCGCAAACCCCAGCAGCAATTTTTCGACCGGCTTGGCAGCCTGAAAAAAGAGCTGCACATCCTGCCCGGTTTTTTCCACGACACCCTCGGCGAGCGCGACCGCGCCACGGCCGTAAGCAGCGCTCGGCGTTTTATCCTGCAGAACTTCGCCCATCCGCTGGACCGCGCGGCCCTGCTCGACGCCGACAAACTCGGCGCCACGTGCGCCGAATCAGAAGCCCTCGCCGCGCCGCTGCCGCGTAATTCCCTGCGCGACCTGTACTGGCGCATCACCCGCGCCAGCATGGGCCTGGGCAAGAACCTGTCGGACGGGGTGAAACTGGGTTTCGACACCGGCTTCGACTCCGGCAGCACCCTGGACTACGTGTACCGCAACACGCCCACCGGCAAGGGCGGCTTGGGGCGGATGATCGACACCAACTACCTCAACTCCATCGGCTGGCGCGGCATTCGCCAGCGCAAGCTGAACGTCGAGGAACTGCTACGGCTGGCCATGGCCAGGTTGCGCGATGAACATCGCGAGGTGCGCATCGTCGATATCGCCGCCGGCCACGGGCGCTACATTCTTGAAGCCTTGCAAGGCGTTTCGCCGCTGCCGGAATCGATCCTGCTGCGCGACTACAGCGACATCAACGTGCGTGACGGCGGCGCGCTGATTCGTGAAAAAGGTCTGGGGGACATCGCGCAGTTCGTGAAAGGCGATGCATTTGATAGAGCAGACTTGGCGGCACTGACGCCCAAGCCGACCCTGGCAGTGGTGTCCGGCCTGTATGAGCTGTTTGCCGATAACGGCATGGTCGGCGGTTCGCTGGCCGGTCTTGCCGAAGCGGTGGAGCCCGGCGGGTACCTGGTCTACACCGGCCAGCCGTGGCACCCGCAACTGGAACTGATCGCCCGCGCGTTGACCAGCCATCGCCAGGGCCAGGCCTGGGTAATGCGCCGTCGCAGCCAGGCAGAGATGGATCAATTGGTCGAGGCGGCGGGCTTTCGCAAAATCACCCAGCGTGTGGATGAGTGGGGCATTTTCACCGTGTCCCTGGCACAGAAGATCTGAGCATGCGCGAACCCGGTTTATTGAAACCCGCAGTCCTGTGGCTATTGCTGTTGGCGCCGCTGTTTTTCAGCACCTACGGCTTTGCCACCTGGGTCACCAGCCAGCGCAGCGATGTGGGCACGCTGGTGTTCGGCTGGGAAACCCATATGCCGTTCTGGGCGTGGACCATCGTGCCCTACTGGTCCATTGACCTGCTGTACGGGTTTTCACTGCTACTGCCCAATACTCGCCATGAGCTGAAACAACACGCGTTGCGCCTGCTCAGTGCGCAGGTCATTGCCGTGAGCTGCTTTTTGATCTGGCCGCTGCGTTTCACCTTTGAACGGCCGGAGCTGGATGGCGTATTCGGCTGGCTGTTTGCAGTGCTGGCCGGGTTCGACAAACCCTTTAACCAGGCGCCGTCGCTGCATATCGCGCTGCTGGTGATTTTGTGGGTCATGTATCAGCGCCACACCCAAGGGTTTTGGCGTTGGCTGGTGCATGGCTGGTTTGCGTTGATAGGTATTTCAGTGCTGACCACTTATCAACATCACTTTATCGACTTACCCACAGGCGCCCTGGCCGGTTGGTTGTGTGTGTGGCTGTGGCCGGTGGAACATCCAAGCCCGCTGTTGAATGCACGGCTGACGCGGGACACAAAACGATGGCGACTGGGCATGCGCTACGGCCTCGGCGCTTTAGTGCTGGTAATCCTGGCCTTGGTGCTGCGCGGCGGGTGGTTGTGGCTGCTTTGGCCAGCGGTTTCCTTGGGTTTGATCAAGGCGAACTACTTTGTACTCGGCGCGTCGGGCTTCCAGAAGCGCAAAGACGGCCGGCTCACTCCTGCCGCGCGCTGGCTGTATGCACCCTATTTAGCGGCTGCGTGGATAAATTCCAGGCTGTGGACACGTAAACATCCACAGCCTGACCAAATTGTGGATAACGTCTGGCTTGGTCGAATTCCTGCCAACGGCGAGCAAGGTTCCTTCAAGGCTATCGTCGATCTGTGCGCCGAATTGCCGATTAATCCACAGGGCCGCGCCTATGAATGCGTGCCCGTGCTGGACCTGATTGCCCCGTCTCCCGCCGAGTGCCAGCAAGCCGCCGAAGCCATTGAACGCCTGCGTTCAAACGGCCCGTTGCTGGTGTGCTGCGCCCTCGGCTACTCACGCAGCGCCACCGCCGCCGCCGCGTGGCTGCTGCACAGCGGACGCGCCGCAACGGTCGACGAGGCACTGGCTATTATTCGTACAGCACGGGCCGAAGTGGTCCTGCATCCTGCTCACCGTAAAGCGTTGGAGGGTTTGCCCCATGCCCGCTGATATGGAACTTCAGGTCGTTGCCAGCCTGCTGCGCCGTGGCCGTTCGCTGGATCAGTTATCCACAGGCCTGACCGTGGCTGGCGTGTTATTTGGCCTCGCACAGTTGCTGTTGGCCAGCGTTTCGACCCTGTGCCTGCTGCTCAGCCTGTGGATGATTATTCTTGGCTTGCTGCAAAAGTACTGGGCCTTGCGCGTGGCCTTCGACGCCGACCTGTTCGCCCTGCTGGCCCGCGACACCGAGCGCACGGCCGATCTCGACCAAGCCTTGCAGACCCTCGGCCTGCAATCGCCCAAACGCGCCGGCCGGCCCTGGATCGAACGCCGTCGCGGCGCGCTCAAACTGCTGCGTAAACAAGCCTGGTTGCTGGGCGCGCAAGCGCTGCTGACCCTGGCCGTCATCCTCGCCAGCCCTTGGCTACCTTTCGCCGGATAAGGAATCCCCATGTTCGAACCCGTGGTCGCCACCCTGATTACCTCGATGGCCCGCACCGTCACCGGCGCCCGCAGCCTGTGGCTGGGCTGCGCACCAGTGCCGGTGCAGCGCATCTACTTCGCCAACCACAGCAGCCACGGTGATTTCGTCTTGTTATGGGCGTCGTTGCCGCAAAACCTGCGCAAATTCACGCGCCCGGTGGCCGGCAGTGATTACTGGAACCAAAGCGCACTGCGCCGCTACATCATCAACCGCGTGTTCAACGGCGTGTTGATCGACCGTGAGCGCAAAGACCCTGTGGATAACCCCTTGCAGCCGATGCTGGCCGCGCTGGAAGGCGGCGATTCCTTGATCATCTTTCCCGAAGGTACGCGCAACCTGGAGGACGGTTTGCTGCCGTTCAAAAGTGGCCTGTATCACCTGGCCAAAAGTTACCCACAGGCCGAATTGATTCCGGTGTGGATCGCCAACCTCAACCGGGTCATGCCCAAGGGCCGCGTACTGCCGCTGCCTTTGCTGTGCACCACCAGCTTCGGCGCGCCGCTGCAACTGGAAGACGGTGAAGACAAAACCGCCTTCCTCGCCCGCACCCGCGACGCCCTGCTTGCCCTCGCCCCGGAGCATGTCTGACATGGATAGCCAAACCCTGATGCTGTTCGGCGGAATCGGCGCGATCCTGGTGCTCGCCTCGCTGATCGGCCTGATCCTCAAACTGCGCACCCGTGGCACACCGAATGCGGTGGTCGACAACCTTAACGCCCGCATCAATGCCTGGTGGGTGATGGTGGTGGTGATCGGTATCGCCTTCTGGCTCGGCACCGGCGCGGTGATCCTGCTGTTCTACGCGGTGTCGTTCTACGCCCTGCGCGAATTTCTCACCCTCACGCCCACCCGCCGCAGCGATTACCCAGCGCTGGTGGCGGCGTTCTATCTGGCGCTGCCGCTGCAATACCTGCTGATCTACGCCGACTGGTACGGGCTGTTCTCGATCTTTATCCCCGTGTACGTGTTCCTGCTGCTGCCGATCCTCGCCTCACTGGGCGGCGACAGCACGCACTTTCTGGAGCGTGCGTCGAAGGTGCAATGGGGCCTGATGATCGCGGTGTTCTGCGTGTCGTTCGTGCCCGCCCTGCTGACGCTCGACATTCCCGGCTACGAAGGCCGCAACCTGTTGCTGATCGCTTACCTGGTGATCGTGGTGCAGCTGTCGGACGTGCTGCAGTACGTGTGCGGCAAGCTGTTCGGCAAACACAAGATCGCGCCCAACCTGTCGCCGTCCAAAACCGTGGAAGGCTTTGTCGGCGGGATTCTGCTGTCGTCCCTGATCGGCGCGGCGCTGTGGTGGACCACGCCGTTCAACCCGTGGCAGTCATTCCTGATCGCGCTGCTGATCAACCTGCTGGGCTTCGCCGGCGGCATCGTGATGTCGGCGATCAAGCGCGACCGGGGCGTGAAGGATTGGGGGCACATGATCGAAGGCCACGGCGGGATGCTGGACCGCCTGGATTCGGTGTGCTTTGCCGCGCCGATTTTCTTCCACCTTGTGCGCTACTGGTGGACCTGAGGAACACGCTCTCTTAAGCCCAACACAGATCAATTGTGGGAGCTGGCTTGCCTGCGATAGCGGAGTGTCAGCCAGCATCACTTTTTGGTGTGCCACCGCCATCGCAGGCAAGCCAGCTCCCACAGGGTTTTGTGGTGTATTGGGAGGCCCCCGCTCAATCCGAAACCTTGCTTCGCGGCCAACCTTTCGATCGGTTTTGCGGTACGCCTCACCTTTGTGCAACACACCTGAGCACGCTGACCACTTCACGTCATCTTTTGTATCAAAGACGCGTGTAAGATAGGCCGCACTTTGCCAGGGATGCTCACCATGTTCGATTCGTTGAAAGCGATCAGCCGCCGAATTCTCGGTGCTTTACTGACTGTGGTGAGTGCCATCTTTGGCCAATGGCAGCCGCCCGCCTGGCTGCGAGCCACGGGCCGTGGCGTGGGGAACCTGGGCAGTAAAGCCCGCGCCTATCCGCGCCAGGCGGGTGCCGGGGTCTTGGGCCTGGTGCTGCTGGCCGCTGCTGGTTTCTACGGCTGGCACTGGTATTCGAATTTGCCGCAGCCCCACACCGTGGGTTATTCGCTGCATAAGCCGAACCTGACCGATTACACCCAGCAGCCTCCGGTTGTGGATAACTTGCAGGTGCGCTTTGCCGAGTCCGTGGCTCCGCTGGCGGCCATTGGCAAGCCGGTCACTGAAGGCATTACCCTTAAACCCGCTGTAGCCGGTGCCTGGCGTTGGTCTGACGACCGCACGTTATTGTTCGTGCCGGAAAAAGACTGGCCTGTGGATGCCCATTACACGCTCGACCTGGCCAAGAAACAGCTGCTGGCTGACGGCGTGCTGCTCAGCCAATACAGCAGCCAGTTCTCCACCCAACCGTTCCGCGCCACCCTGGCGCAAAACGAGCTGTACCAAGACCCGTCCAACCCCACACTGAAACAGCTGGTGGCGACCTTCCACTTTTCCCACCCGGTGGATGAAGACAACCTGCGCAAGCGCGTCTCGGTAACCCTCGGCAAAGGCCTGGCCTACCGCGACGCCCAGCTGCCCAACCGCCCGGAAATCACCTTCGACGACCTCAAGCTCAATGCTTACGTGCGCTCCGCCGCCCTGGCCACGCCACTGGAAAGCACGCCGGTCAGCGCCAAGCTCGATGAAGGCATCAAAGCCCGTGACGGCGGCAATGCCAGCAACGCGCCACTGGTGGCGGAAGTCACCGTGCCCGGCCGTTATCGCCTGACGTTTACCGGTGCCGAAGTCAGCTTTGTCGACAACGAGCGCGGCGAACCGGAACCGGTGTTGATGTTCAGCAGCTCCAGCGCCGTGGCCGATGACACCATCGCCGGTAAGGTCCAGGCCTGGCTGCTGCCGGCCAAGGCTGAAGACGACACGCGCCCTTACACCAGCAACGACATCGACGACGCGATGCTGGCGCGCAGCACCAAGGTCAGCCTGACCCACGTGCCCAGCGTCGAGCCGCTGAACACCCTGCATGCGTTCAAGTTCAAGGCTCCGGCCGGCCGCGCGCTGTATGTACGCGTGCCCGCCAACCTGGAAGCCATTGGCGGTTATCTGGCGAAAAACCCTACCGCTTCGCTGATCAGCATGCCGGCGTACCCACGCACCTTGCAGTTCCTGTCGGACGGCGCGCTGCTGAGCCTCAACGGCGAAAAACGCCTGGGTTTCATGGCCCGTGGCGTGCCCGGTGCCCATGTGGAAATCGCCCGCCTGCTGCCCAACCAGTTGCAGCATTTGGTCGACCAAAGCAGCGGCAGCTTCGCCCGGCCGAATTTCGGCAATGAATACTTCGACCGCATGGTTGAGCGTCAGTCGCTGGATATTGCGTTGTCGTCCAATGACCCGGCGAAAACCGTCTACGACAACGTCGACCTCAGCCACTACCTCACTGCCAATGGCGGCCGTCGCGGTATTTTCGTGCTCAAGCTGAGCCCGCAGGATGACCCGGCCGAGCGCACGTTCGAGTACGAACGCAACAGCACCAGCGACCTGCGTTTTATCGTGGTTACCGACCTTGGCATCATCGCCAAGCGCTCCAGCGACGGCAGCCACGATGTGTTTGTGCAGTCCATCGGCAACGGCTCGCCGGTCGCCGATGCACAAGTCGATATCATGGGTCGCAACGGTCTGCCGGTCGCCAGCGGCCGCACTGATGCCGAAGGCCACGCGCATTTCGCCAAGCTGGATGAACTGCGCCGTGAGAAAACGCCGCTGATGTATGTAGTCACGCGCGGCAATGACCAGTCGTTCCTGCCGATTGCCCGTCAGTCCCAGCAGTTGGACTTTTCACGCTTCGATGTAGGCGGTTTGGAAGAAGACGGCGCGATTAATCGCCTCAGCGCGTATATGTTCACCGACCGTGGCCTGTACCGCCCGGGCGAGACCGCGCACCTGGGCATGATCGTGCGCAGCGGCGACTGGAAAGGTGCCTTGCAAGGCCTGCCGGTTGAACTGCAAATCACCGACCCGCGCGGCCTGGAAGTGATTCGCCAGCCGCTCAAACTGTCCACCAGCGGCTTTGAAACCTTTGATTTCCCCAGCAGTGAAGTCGCTCCCGCCGGTGAGTACACCGCGACGTTGCAACTGATTGGCCAGAAAAATACCCGCACCGACCTGGGCAGTGTCAGCTTCAAGGTCCGCGACTTCGAGCCGGACCGCATGAAGGTCAGCCTGAGCCTGCACGACACGCCGGTGTTGGGCTGGATTCCACCGGACCAGGTGGTGGCCAAAGTCACCGCGATGCACTTGTTCGGCGCGCCGGCAGCCGGCCGACGCGTCACGGCGAAGATGTCCCTGAGCCCGACGCTCGCGGCCTTTGACCGTTACCCCGATTACCGCTTCCGCCTCAACGACGCCCTGGAAGAAGCCAGCACCGAAGACCTGGCTGAAACCACCGTCGACGACAACGGCCAGGCCGTACTCGACCTCAACCTGCAACGCTTTGCCAGCAGCACCTATCGCCTGCAGGTGATGACCCAGGTGTTCGAGGCCGAAGGTGGCCGCAACGTGGCGGCGCAAAGTGCGCTGCTGGTGTCGTCCGCGCCTTATCTGGTCGGTGTGAAAAGTCAGGACTCGCTGTCGTACGTCGCCAAGGACGCCCCGCGTCAGGTGCAATGGCTGGCCGTCGCGCCGGACCTCACGCCGATGGCAGTGGATGGCCTGACCAGTGAAGTGGTCGAACACCGTTACGTATCGGTACTGGTGAAACAGTCCAACGGCACCTACAAATACGAGTCGCGCATCAAGAACATCAGCCAGCCGGCCTCACCGCTGACGATGACCAAGGACGGCGCCAAGCAGACCCTGAACACCGGCACGCCGGGTGATTTCACCCTGCAGGTCAAAGACGCCAATGGCCGCCTGCTCAACCAGATCGACTACAGCGTGGCCGGGCGCGGCAACACCTCGCGCTCGCTGGAGCGCAACGCCGAGCTGCAACTGCGCCTGGATAAACGCAGCTATGCCACCGGTGATGAGATAGCGATCAGCATCCGCGCGCCTTACACCGGTGCCGGCTTGATCACCATCGAGCGTGACAAGGTTTACACCCAACAGTGGTTCAAGGCCGACAGCACCAACAGCGTGCAACATATCCGCGTGCCTGCCGGGCTTGAGGGCAATGCCTACGTCAACGTGCAGTTTGTGCGCGACATGGGTTCGCCTGAGGTCTATATGAGCCCGCTGTCCTACGGCGTGGTGCCGTTCAGCATCAACCTGGATGCACGGCGCATGGCGCTCAAGGTTGAAGGCCCGGAGAAGATCGAGCCGGGGCAGACCCTGGATATCAAGGTAACTGCCGACCGCCCAGGCCGCGCGGTGGTTTACGCGGTGGACGAAGGCATCCTGCAAGTGGCGCGTTACCAGACGCCCGACCCGTTGGGCTTCTTCTTCCAGAAACGCGCATTGGAGGTTGGCACCAGTCAGATCCTTGACCTGATCCTGCCGGAATTCAGCCGCCTGCTCAGTGGCGCAGCGCCCGGTGGTGACACCGAAGGCGCGCTGGCCAACCACCTCAACCCGTTCAAGCGTAAACACCAGCCGCCCGTGGCCTGGTGGTCCGGGTTGGTTGACCTGCCGGCCGGTGAAACCGTGCTGCATTACCAGGTGCCGGACAGCTTCAACGGCAAGCTGCACCTGTTTGCGGTGGCAGTGGACAGTGACAGCGTGGGCGTCAGCGAGGCCAATACCGAAGTGCGCGGGCCGATTGTGATCACGCCGAACGTGCCGGCCTTTGTGGCGCCAGGGGACGTGTTCAATGTGAGCGCCGGGGTGTTCAGTAACCTCGACGCGGCAGCGGACGTGAAGTTTGAAGTGCAGACCAGCGACGGACTAAACGTGCAGGGCGACAAAGGCAGTACCCTGTCGCTGCAACCGCGCAAGGAAGGCACTGCCGAGTTCAAGATCAAGGTCGGTGAAACCCTCGGCTCCGCGGACCTGCGTTTTGTCGCGGTACTGCCGAACGGCAAACGTATCCAGGTCGCAGAAACCACGTCGATCCGCCCACTGAGCGAGCATCGCGTGGCCTTGAGCCTGGGCCGGTTCGACAGCGCCAGCAAAGAGCTGAAACCGACGCGTGAGCTGTTCAGCCAATTGCGCGATGTGCAACTGGGTGTGGCTGCCTCGCCGCTGGTATGGGCCAACGGCCTCAAGCATTACCTGGATGACTATGGCTACGCCTGCACCGAGCAATTGGTGTCCAAGGCCATGCCGGCGTTGATCTGGGGCGGTACCGCACCAGAAGCCGAACAAGCCTTCAGCGGCGCGGTGCGCATGCTGCGCCAGCGCCAGAACTCGGCCGGTGGCTTTGGTTTGTGGGCCGCCAACCCGGACGTGGCGCCGTATGCCAGCCTGTACGCCACCGACTTCCTGATCGAAGCCAAGGAACGCGGGCTGCCGGTGCCGGAAGACCTGCTGGCGCGCTCCAACGCCTACCTGACCGACTTGGCCAATGGCCCAAGCGAAGGTCTGTCGGAATTGCGCAACCGTGCCTACGCCAGTTACCTCTTGAGCCGTCAGGGAATTCTGGTGAGCGGCGCCTTGAGCGACATTCGCGAGCGTTACGAGAGCTACTTCAAAGACACCTGGCAGAACGACTTGGGCGCCGCTTACCTGGCGGCCAGTTACAAGCTGCTCAAGCAGGATCGTCAGGCCGATACCCTGTTCCGCAAAATCCCGTGGCGTTCGCTGGTGGATAAGTGGGACAGCGACGGCCTGTATTACGACCCGCTGGTACACGACGCCGAGCACTTGCACCTGCTGGCGCGCCACTTCCCCGAGTTGCTTGACGATGTACCGACGGCGCTGCTGGATAAACTCGGCAAGCGCCTGAACGAACAGCGTTACAACTCGCTGTCGGCCGCCCTGCTGCTGCGCGCCCTGGACAATTATGGCCAGCGCGCCCAGAGCGACATGACCCTCAAGGCGACCGCCTGGCTGGGCGACAAGCAACAGCAATTGCTGGAGATGGCCGGCCAGCCACCGCGCGCCGCCGTGCCGGGTAAAACGCAGAAGCTGGTGATGGAAAAAACCGACGGACCGGCCGCCTTCTACATGCTCAGCGAAGCCGGTTTCGACAAGGGCGCCAAGCTCAAGCCCATCAACAATGGCCTGGAGATCATCCACGAATACCTCGACCTCAAAGGCGAGCCAGTGAGCAAAGTCGCGGTGGGCGACGAGTTCCTGGTGCGCCTGCGCCTGCGCGCCACCGACCGCGACCAAGTGCAGCAAGTGGCCGTGGTCGATCTGCTGCCCGGTGGCGTCGAGCCTGTGTATAACTTGCCGCCGGAGCCGGAAGCGGCCGCCAGCAACGAAGAAAGTGAAAGTGAAGGCGACGATTCCGAGTACGTGGAAACCGCAGACGGTGACGAAGCCGATACCTGGCAGGCGCCGATCGGCGAAACCGAGCTGAGCAACTGGCAGCCGGACTACGTGGACGTGCGCGATGATCGGGTGGTGTTGTACGGCACCGCGCTGCGTGATGTAGGCACTTTCGTGTACCGCGTGCGCGCCACCAACGCAGGGACGTTCAATACGCCACCGGCCTACGCCGAAGGCATGTACGAAACCACCCTGCAAGGGCGCGGCAAAGTAGGCCAGCTTGAAATTACCAAGCCTTAAACGCCTGACGCCGCTGCTTGCAGCGGCGGTACTCTTTACAGGCACGCTGGCGGGGCTGCGATGGTGGCCCCATGCCCCGCTGGAACAGGCCGTCACCTCGTCCCGCGTGGTGTTGGCCGATGACGGCGCGTTGCTGCGCATGACCTTGGCGCAGGACGGGCAATATCGCCTGTGGCTGCCGCTGGAGCGCATGTCGCCGTCACTGGTCGAGGCCTTGCTGCTAAAGGAAGACCGCAATTTCTATTGGCACCCGGGCATCAACCCCCCGGCGTTGCTGCGCGCGGCCATGGCCACCTACAGCGGCGGCCAGCGCCAGGGCGGCTCGACCTTGAGCATGCAGCTGGCGCGGCGGCTGTGGGACCTCAACACCCGCCAAGTGCCGGGCAAATTGCAGCAGATGGCCCTGGCGCTGTGGCTGGAAGCGCGCTACAGCAAGCACGATATCCTTGAGGCTTACCTGAACCTGGCGCCCATGGGTGGCAATATCGAGGGCGCCGAAGCGGCCAGCCGGATTTACTTTGGCAAGTCGGCGGCGCAGTTGTCGTTGTCCGAAGCCTTGGCGCTGGCGGTGATCCCACAGCAACCAGGGCGACGCGCGCGCTTCGGGCCGTCGCTGCAACATGCGCGGCTGCGCTTGATGGCCGACTGGCGCGAAACTTATCCACAGGACCCGCGTAACGACAGTTTGCTCGACTTGCCTCTGGAGGCGCGCAACCGTCAGCAGATACCGTTTCTAGCACCGCACTTGAGCGAACAGCTGCTGGCGTCGCAACCCGGCAACGAACTCAACTCAACCCTCAACCTGCCTTTGCAGCAACTGCTCGAACGCTTGATCACAGGCTTTATTGCCGAGCGGCGCAGTACCGGTGTGGAAAACGCCACGGCCATCCTTGTGGACAGCCGCGACCAGAGCGTCAAGGCGCTGGTAGGTTCGGCGGATTACTTATCCACAGGCATCCACGGGCAGGTCAACGGCGTGTTGTCGCGGCGCTCGCCGGGGTCGACGCTCAAGCCGTTTCTGTATGGGTTGGCGCTGGATCAGGGGGTTATCCACCCCATGAGCATCCTCAAGGATTTACCCAGTAACTTCGGCTACTTCCAGCCGGAAAATTTCGACGGCAGTTTTGTCGGGCCACTGACGGCGCGGGATGCGTTGATCCGTAGTCGCAATATTCCGGCGGTGTGGCTCGCCAGCCAGGTGCAGTCGCCCTCGCTGTATGGCTTGCTGCAACGCGCCGGTATCAAAGGCTT
Source organism: Pseudomonas sp. B19125 (assembly GCF_044218855.1). Lineage (NCBI taxonomy): Bacteria > Pseudomonadati > Pseudomonadota > Gammaproteobacteria > Pseudomonadales > Pseudomonadaceae > Pseudomonas > Pseudomonas sp. B19125. Next base: position 456,035 of record NZ_CP162589.1, on the reverse strand, counting down.
GCGTGGGGAAAGCCACTACGGTTTGGCCCTGGCCTTGGGCGGCGGCGAGATGACGCCGGAGGAACTGGCGCGCCTGTATGTGATGCTGGCAGGTGACGGGCATCTGCGGCCTTTGCGCTATTTGCAGGAACAACCGCAAACCACCGGCGCGCAACTGCTCACGCCCCAAGCAGCCTTTATGGTGCGCGACATGCTGCGCCGCAACCCACGCCCGGATGGTCTGCCCGGCCGCCACTGGCGCACGGCCTGGAAAACCGGCACGTCGTGGGGCTTTCATGATGCCTGGAGCGCAGGCCTGGTGGGGCCGTATGTGCTGGTGGTGTGGGTGGGTAATTTTGATGGGCGGCCGAACCCGACGTTTATCGGCGCCAAAACCGCCGCGCCGCTGTTCTTCCGTATCGCCGACGCCCTGCCGCTGGCCTTGCCCAACGTGGTTATCAAGCCCGACAAGCCGCCCGCCGGGCTGGTGCGCATCGACGTGTGTGCGGCCTCCGGCGAGTTGCCCAACCGCTGGTGCCCGCAAACCCGCAAGACCTGGTACATCCCCGGCGTGTCGCCAATTCGCGTGTCCAACCTGCACCGCCCGGTACTGATCGATACCCGCACCGGCAAGGCCGCGTGCCCGCCGTTCGACCCGCAATACACCCGCGAAGAAGTCTTCGAATTCTGGCCCAGCGACGTGCAGCGCCTGTACCGCGCCGCCGGCCTGCCCCGGCGCACGCCGCCGAACGTGATGAAAAATTGCCAGCCCAACCGCATCAGCGACCAAAGCGAAGCGCCGCAAATTCGCTCGCCGCTGACCCAAGTGAGCTACCAGTTGCGCCTGTCCCAGCCGCAGGAAAGCATTCCGCTCAATGCCAACGCGGCCAGTGATGCGACCACGCTGTACTGGTTTGCCGACCAGACCCTGATCGGCCAAGGCCCGCCGCAAACCACCTTGAACTGGCGGCCGGGCAAGTCGGGCGAATACCGGCTGCGGGTCAGTGATGATCAGGGCCGCAGTGCGAGCCGCGGGTTACGAGTAGAGTTTGTACCTTAGGTCAACTCGGTTTTGAAAACGCTCGCCACCAACGCCTGCAAAGCCCGCTGTTGGGTAATAGAAAAGGCCAGTGCGACGATGATCACGCTCAGCCAGATCAAAAAAATCTTGAATGGATCGAACTCGAGCGCCACCAATGCCCACGTCACCAGGCCGCCACCGATCACGCCAACCACTCCCCAGGCGATAAGTATGGGCTGAACCCGCTTGTGGATATCTCGATAAAGAAACACCCGTGCAACACACATCAGCACGAATACTATGCCCATCCAACCGAAGGCAGCCAACAACGGCAGCGATAAACCTTGGCGCTGATACAACAAAGCCACCCATTCATGGAATGGCCCCAATCCAGCCATTTGCTGGAACGTATCGCGGCTGGGCAACTGCCACTGCATCCATTGCGCCGGATCTATAAGCAGTAGCGCCATACTGAACAACACCACCAACGCACTGCATAACCCCAAGGCGCGCCACGCTGGCACAGCGAGACGATAGTTGTTCACAGTGCGCAGCCGCTCCACACCAAATACCGTATCGGCCTCCTCACCCCGGACGATCACCGTTTTACCGTTACGCTGTATTGCAGTACCGATAACCATGACCTCCAGGCTTTCGCTGAGCAAGATTTCTCCTTGTTGGCGGCCCGGTCCTGCGGTGTAACGATAGTCCCCTAGCTGTGGCACTTGGCCTGAAAACAACTCAATGCCTTCGGCGATGATATCCACAGTGCCGTGGGCATCCTTGAGCGCAAAGTCATTGCATTGTGCGTCAGTAAATACTGTCCGCCATGCATCCCTTTCGCCGCTGTCGCGGTAGCTCTCCTGGATCTGCAGTGAATACCCGGCACAGGGCAAGCCATCCACTGGGGATAAGCGCGACTCTTTGAGCATCACAGTGCCACAGACTTTTACCAGACCAGGTCTCAGCGAGTACGAAAGGCTGAGCGGCAAGCGTTTGTCCGCACGGTAGAAACCTCTGTTCATAGTGATGACACCCCTGTCTGGCTATCCATAAGGCTGCATTCTAGGGATAAGGTGGCCGCTAATGCACATCAATGAGGCAGGGAGCATGGGGGTTCTCGGCGGGCTACCTCATGCAGTCAACTCGGTGTAATTCGACTCGCCGCCACCTGTCGCGCCCGACAACCAGCCCCAAACAAAGCTCAAGGTTGTGCGCCCTGACGCGTCGACACCCACTGTACCTCTCGACCACCCGGCAAGTAGTTGCTCGTCCACTGTCACACAGTGAAAAAGCAGCTCAAAGGTGTTGTGACCTGTCACCTGTCCGACCTGCGCTCCCAAACGAATCCGACCGCCTTCGTAAGTACTCGAAATAACGCCATCTTCGACCAGGTAATGAAATACCGTACCGACACCGGACAGTCCTTGCGCGTTGTTCGCCACCGCAAATCGGCGATTGTGCAAGCGTGCGTGTACGATTGTAGAGAGGCTTTGCATAAACGGGCGTCCTTGAGTTGGCGGCTCCAGCATGTAAAAAGGGGCTATTGAAATAGCCCCTTCCGATACGCCAGCAGCGCTTACTCCACCGTCACCGACTTCGCCAGGTTACGCGGCTGGTCAACGTCAGTGCCCTTGAGCACAGCAACGTAATACGACAGCAGCTGCAACGGGATGGTGTAGAGGATCGGCGACAGGGTGTCGTGGATGTGCGGCATGTTGATCACGTGGGTGCCTTCGCCATTGGTCATGCCAGCCTTTTCGTCGGCAAACACGATCAACTGGCCGCCACGCGCGCGTACTTCCTGCAGGTTGGATTTGAGCTTTTCCAGCAGTTCGTTGTTCGGCGCGACGGTGACCACCGGCATGTCGTCATCCACCAGGGCCAAGGGGCCGTGTTTGAGTTCGCCGGCCGGGTAGGCTTCGGCGTGGATGTACGAGATTTCCTTGAGCTTGAGTGAGCCTTCCATCGCTACCGGGTATTGCGCGCCACGGCCGAGGAACAGGGTGTGGTTTTTGTCGGCGAACAGTTCGGCGACTTTTTCCACGGTGCTGTCCATGGCCAGGGCTTCGCCCAGACGGGCCGGCAGGCGGCGCAGTTCTTCAACCAATGTGGCTTCGACGCCTTCGGCGAGGGTGCCGCGCACCTGGCCCAGGGACAGGGTCAGCAGCAACAGGCCAACGAGTTGGGTGGTAAAGGCTTTGGTGGACGCCACGCCGATTTCGCGACCGGCCTGGGTCAACAGGGTCAGGTCGGACTCGCGCACCAGCGAGCTGATGCTGACGTTGCAGATTGCCAGGCTGCCAAGGAAGCCGAGTTCTTTGGCATTACGCAGCGCGGCCAGGGTGTCAGCCGTTTCGCCGGACTGGGAGATGGTCACGAACAGGGTGTCGGGCTGCACCACCACCTTGCGGTAGCGGAACTCGCTGGCGACTTCGACCTGGCACGGGATGCCGGCCAGTTCTTCGAGCCAGTAACGGGCAACCATACCGGCGTGGTAGCTGGTGCCGCAGGCGACGATCTGCACATTGCGCACTTTGGCGAACAGCTCGGCGGCTTGTGGGCCGAAGGCGTTGACCAGCACTTGGTTCTGGCTCAGGCGGCCTTCCAGGGTGCGTTGCACCACAGACGGTTGCTCGTGGATTTCCTTGAGCATGAAGTGGCGGAATTCGCCTTTATCAGCGGCCTCGGCACCGTCGCGGTATTGCACAGCTTCGCGCTCGACCGGCACGCCGTTGACGTCCCAGATCTGCACACTTTCACGGCGAATATCGGCGATATCACCTTCTTCCAGGTACATGAAGCGGTCAGTCACTTGGCGCAGGGCCAGTTGGTCGGAGGCAAGGAAGTTTTCGCCCAGGCCCAGGCCAATCACCAACGGGCTGCCACTGCGCGCAGCCACCACGCGGTCGGGTTGGCTGGCGCAGACCACGGCCAGGCCGTAGGCGCCGTGCAGTTCCTTGACGGTGGCTTTGAGCGCGACAGTCAGGTCGCCGAGGTCCTTGAGCTTGTGGTTGAGCAGATGGGCGATGACTTCGGTGTCGGTGTCCGAGGTGAACTCGTAGCCCAGGCCCTTGAGCTGTTCGCGCAGCACTTCGTGGTTTTCGATAATGCCGTTGTGCACCACGGCCAGGTCGCCGGAGAAATGCGGGTGAGCGTTACGTTCGCACGGTGCACCGTGGGTGGCCCAACGGGTGTGGGCGATACCCAGACGACCCACCAGCGGCTCGCCGAGCAAAGCTTGTTCCAGCTCGCTGACTTTGCCTGGGCGGCGCATGCGCTCGAGCTTGCCGGCGTTGGTAAATACGGCTACACCGGCGCTGTCATAGCCGCGGTATTCCAGACGTTTGAGGCCTTCAAGCAGGATGGCGGTGACGTTGCGTTCAGCGACTGCGCCTACAATTCCACACATGGTGTATCTCCTAGATGATTGCCGCGCATATCAGCGTAATGCCGCGGGCTTGGATCTGGTCGCGGGCCTCAAGCGGCAGGCGATCATCGGTAATAAGGGTATGGACGCTGCTCCAGGGCAGCTCCAGGTTGGGGATCTTGCGGCCGATCTTGTCGGATTCGACCATCACCACCACTTCACGGGCGACGTCGGCCATTACACGGCTCAGGCCCAGCAGTTCGTTGAAGGTGGTGGTGCCACGTTCCAGATCGATGCCGTCGGCGCCGATAAACAACTGATCAAAATCATAGGAACGCAGCACTTGTTCGGCGACCTGGCCCTGGAATGAATCCGAATGCGGGTCCCAGGTGCCGCCGGTCATCAATAACACCGGCTCATGTTCCAGCTCGCTCAGCGCGCGGGCCACGTGCAGGGAGTTGGTCATCACCACCAGGCCCGGCTGGTGGCCGAGCTCCGGGATCATGGCGGCGGTGGTGCTGCCGCTGTCGATGATGATGCGCGCGTGTTCACGCAAGCGCATGACGGCCGCCCGGGCGATGGCGCGCTTGTACGCCGAGATGGGCTGGGCGGCATCACCGACCAGCTCTTGGGGCATGGTGATCGCGCCACCGTAGCGGCGCAGCAGCAGGCCATTGCTTTCGAGGGCGGCGAGGTCCTTGCGGATGGTCACTTCCGACGTTTCGAAACGTTTGGCCAATTCGTCCACGCTGACTTCGCCCTGTTCATTGAGCAGGGTCAGAATGTTGTGGCGTCGTTGGGGTGTATTTCGTTTCGACATGGTAGTGATAAGTTTCGTTTCGAAAGATAACGAAGACAATCAAAACCTATTGGCGAAAGATCGTCAAGCGGCAAGCTGTAATTTTTACGCTGATTTTTACTAACACCACTCAACCAATGTGGGAGCTGCCTTGCCTGCGATGGCGGAGTGTCAGGCAACATTCATCGTGAATGCCAGACCGCTATCGCAGGCAAGCCAGCTCCCACAGGAGATAGCATTAGCTGGTGAGGTTGTGGATAACTCAGGTCTTTTTGATTTTGACCGGGCGTTTCCAGCCGTCGATGTTGCGCTGGCGGGCGCGGGCAACAGCCAGTTGGGACTTATCCACATCCTGGTTGATGGTCGAACCTGCCGCAGTGTTTGAACCATCCCCAATGGTGACCGGCGCAATCAGCGAGTTGTTGGAGCCGATAAATACATCCTCACCAATGGTGGTCTGGTACTTGTTGGCGCCATCGTAGTTGCAGGTGATCGCACCGGCGCCGATGTTGCTGCGCGCGCCGATCACCGCATCGCCGAGGTAGGCCAAGTGACCGGCCTTGGCGTCGTCGCCCATTTTCGCGTTCTTGAGTTCAACGAAGTTGCCGACGTGCGCACGGGCACCCAGCACACTGCCCGGACGAAGGCGCGCAAACGGACCGGCATCACTACCCTCGCCCATCACTGCACCCTCAAGATGGCTGTTGGCCTTGACCACCACGCCTTTGCGCAAGGTGCTGTCCTTGATTACGCAGTTAGGGCCAATTACCACGTTATCTTCGATGATCACACGACCCTCGAGGATTACGTTGATGTCGATCAGCACGTCGCGGCCCACGCTGACTTCACCGCGCACGTCGAAACGCGCCGGATCACGCAGGGTTACGCCCTGGGCCATCAGGCGGCGACCTTCACGCAGTTGGTAGTGGCGCTCAAGCTCGGCAAGCTGCTTGCGGTCGTTGGCGCCCTGCACTTCCATCGGGTCATGGGGCTGCTCGGTGGCAACCAGCAGGCCGTCACTGACGGCCATCTCAATGACGTCGGTGAGGTAGTACTCGCCCTGGGCATTGTTGTTGGACAAGCGGCTCATCCAGTCCGCCAGCATGTTGGCCGGCACGGCGAGAATGCCGGTGTTGCCTTCAGTTATCGCGCGTTGGGCTTCGCTGGCGTCTTTGTGCTCGACGATGGCCGCAACCTTGCCGCTCGCATCGCGCACGATGCGGCCGTAGCCGGTTGGGTCATCCAGCTCAACGGTGAGCAGGCCCACCTGGCCAGGTACCACTTGCTTGAGCAGGCGTTGCAGGGTTTCGACTTCGATCAGCGGTACGTCGCCGTAGAGGATCAGTACGGTGTCGCCGCTGATGAACGGTACGGCCTGCGCAGTCGCGTGGCCGGTGCCCAGTTGTTTGTCCTGCAACACGAAATTCAGGTCATCCGCGGCCAGGCGTTCACGCACCACGTCGGCGCCGTGGCCGATCACCACGTGAATACGCTGGGGGTCCAGTTGCCGGGCGCTATGGATAACATGACCGAGCATGGAATTGCCTGCGACCGGATGCAGAACCTTGGGCAGAGCCGAACGCATGCGGGTGCCCTGGCCTGCGGCGAGAATGACGATTTCAAGAGACATGAATGGCTACCAATCCTGGGCGGTCCGACTTCAGACCAGAGAAGTGTTTTGCTGAAAAAGAAAAAGGGTAGCCGAGGCTACCCTTTTTAATCAATCGCGCTAGAAGTATTGCGGCTAGGCCGCTTACTTCTTGCGGATCTGCTGGAGCGTGCGCAGCTGGGCTGCAGCCTCGGCCAGACGTACAGCAGCAGCGCTGTAGTCGAAGTCCGCACCCTTTTCGTTCAGGGCCTTCTCGGCAGCCTTGACGGCTTCCTGAGCGGAGGCTTCATCCAGGTCGCCAGCACGTTGCACGGTGTCGGCAAGTACCTTGACCATGTTCGGCTGAACCTCGAGGAAACCGCCGGAGATGTAAAACACCTCACGTTCCCCGCCTTGCTTGGTCAGAGTGATCGGACCTGGCTTCAAGCTGGTGATCAACGGTGCGTGACCCATGGCGATACCAAGATCACCCAGATCGCCGTGTGCAATCACCATTTCTACCAGACCGGAGAAGATTTCCCCTTCCGCGCTGACGATATCGCAATGGACTGTCATAGCCATCTGATTGCCTCAACCTGATGAGCGCCCGTTTCCGGGCGCCGAGATTACAGTTTCTTGGCTTTCTCGATCGCTTCTTCGATGCCGCCGACCATGTAGAACGCTTGTTCTGGCAGGTGGTCGTAGTCACCGTTGAGGATGCCTTTGAAGCCAGCAATGGTGTCTTTCAGGGAAACGTATTTACCCGAAGCACCGGTGAAGACTTCAGCCACGAAGAACGGCTGCGACAAGAAACGCTGGATCTTACGAGCACGGTTTACCAACTGCTTGTCGGCTTCCGACAGCTCGTCCATACCCAGGATCGCAATGATGTCCTTCAGTTCTTTGTAACGCTGCAGCACGTACTGAACGCCGCGAGCGGTGTCGTAGTGCTCCTGGCCGATCACGTTCGGGTCCAGCTGGCGCGAAGTCGAGTCGAGTGGATCGACCGCTGGGTAGATACCCAGGGAAGCGATGTCACGGGACAGAACGACGGTGGCGTCCAAGTGGGCGAAGGTGGTCGCAGGCGACGGGTCAGTCAAGTCATCCGCAGGTACGTATACCGCTTGGATCGAGGTGATCGAACCTTCTTTGGTCGAAGTGATACGTTCTTGCAGAACGCCCATCTCTTCGGCCAGGGTCGGCTGGTAACCTACTGCGGAAGGCATACGACCCAGCAGTGCGGATACTTCAGTACCGGCCAAGGTGTAACGGTAGATGTTGTCGACGAACAGCAGAACGTCGTTACCTTCGTCACGGAACTTCTCGGCCATGGTCAGGCCGGTCAGTGCTACGCGCAGACGGTTACCCGGCGGCTCGTTCATCTGACCGTAAACCAGTGCCACTTTGTCCAGAACGTTGGAGTCCTTCATCTCGTGGTAGAAGTCGTTACCCTCACGAGTACGCTCACCCACACCGGCGAACACGGAATAACCGCTGTGCTCGATGGCGATGTTACGGATCAGTTCCATCATGTTTACGGTTTTGCCTACACCGGCACCACCGAACAGACCGACTTTACCGCCTTTGGCGAACGGGCAAACCAGGTCGATAACCTTGATACCGGTTTCGAGCAGATCGTTGCCGCCAGCTTGTTCGGCGAACGAAGGTGCTGGACGGTGAATGCCCCAGCGCTCTTCGGTGTCGATCGGGCCAGCTTCGTCAATCGGGTTGCCCAGTACGTCCATGATCCGGCCCAGGGTCGCTTTACCGACCGGTACGGAAATGGCAGCGCCAGTGTCGACAACGTCCAGACCGCGCTTCAAGCCTTCGGTGGAACCCATCGCAATGGTACGAACCACGCCGTCGCCCAGCTGCTGCTGAACTTCCAGGGTGGTTTCCGCGCCTTGTACTTTCAGCGCGTTGTAGATGCTCGGTACGCTGTCGCGTGGGAATTCCACGTCGATAACGGCGCCGATGATTTGAACGATACGTCCGCTACTCATAGCTGGATCCTCTGAATATTTGAACCGTTAAACCGCGGCAGCGCCGCCGACGATTTCCGAGATCTCTTGGGTGATCGCAGCCTGACGCGCCTTGTTGTAGATCAGCTGCAAATCGCTGATCAGATCACCGGCGTTATCGGTAGCGTTTTTCATCGCGATCATCCGCGCCGCTTGTTCAGCTGCGTTGTTCTCGACCACCGCCTGGTACACCTGCGACTCCACGTAGCGCACCATCAAGCCGTCAAGCAGCTCTTTGGCGTCTGGTTCGTAGAGGTAGTCCCAGTGGTGCTTGAGTTCCTGATCCGGAGTCGCCACCAGTGGAATCAATTGCTCCACGGTTGGCTGCTGGGTCATGGTGTTGATGAACTTGTTGGATACCACGGACAGGCGGTCAATCCGGCCTTCCAGGTACGCATCCAGCATCACCTTCACACTGCCGATCAAATCATTGATCGACGGCTCTTCACCCAGGTGGCTGATAGCTGCAACGACGTTACCGCCGAAGTTGCGGAAAAAGGCCGCACCCTTGCTACCAACTACACACAGATCGATCTCGACGCCCTTTTCGCGGTTTACCGCCATGTCCTTGACCAGGGCCTTGAACAGGTTGGTATTCAGACCACCGCACAAACCACGGTCACTGCTCACTACCACATAACCCACACGCTTAACTTCGCGGTCGATCATGAACGGGTGGCGGTATTCCGGGTTGGCGTTAGCCAAATGCCCAATTACCTGGCGGATACGCTCCGCATAAGGACGGCTAGCAGCCATGCGCATTTGTGCCTTGCGCATTTTGCTGACCGCCACTTTTTCCATGGCGCTGGTAATCTTTTGCGTGCTTTTGATGCTCGCAATCTTACTGCGAATCTCTTTTGCGCCTGCCATGTAACACCTATCAGGTTAGCAAGCGGGAGCCTTGCGGCTCCCGCTGCGGCTTACCAGGTTTGGGTGGCCTTGAACTTCTCGATACCGGCTTTCATGCCAGCGTCGATTTCGTCATTGAAGTCACCCTTCACGTTGATCTTGGCCAACAAGTCGGCGTGATCGCGGTTGAAGTAAGCAATCAGCGCTTGTTCAAAGCTGCCGACCTTGGTGATTTCGACGTCAGTCAGGAACCCACGCTCAGCGGCATACAGCGACAACGCCATGTCAGCGATCGACATTGGGGCGTATTGCTTCTGCTTCATCAGCTCGGTAACGCGCTGACCATGCTCAAGTTGCTTACGGGTCGCTTCGTCCAGGTCAGAAGCGAACTGGGCGAATGCCGCCAGTTCACGGTACTGAGCCAGAGCGGTACGGATACCACCGGAGAGCTTCTTGATGATCTTGGTCTGAGCGGCACCACCCACACGGGATACCGAAACACCGGCGTTCACAGCAGGACGGATCCCGGAGTTGAACATGGCCGATTCCAGGAAGATCTGACCGTCGGTGATGGAAATCACGTTGGTCGGAACGAACGCGGAAACGTCGCCAGCCTGGGTTTCGATGATCGGCAGTGCGGTCAGGGAACCGGTTTTGCCGGTCACTGCGCCGTTGGTGAACTTCTCTACGTATTCTTCCGAAACGCGGGATGCGCGCTCCAGCAGACGGGAGTGGAGATAGAACACGTCGCCTGGGTAAGCTTCACGGCCTGGTGGACGGCGCAGCAGCAGGGAAATCTGGCGGTAAGCCACTGCTTGCTTGGACAGATCGTCATAAACGATCAGCGCGTCTTCACCGCGGTCGCGGAAGAATTCACCCATGGTGCAACCGGAGTACGGTGCCAGGAATTGCAGCGCAGGAGATTCCGAAGCACTGGCAGCCACGATGATCGTGTTGGCCAGGGCGCCGTTTTCTTCCAGCTTGCGAACCACGTTGGCGATGGTCGATTGCTTCTGACCAATGGCTACGTAGACGCAGAAAATGCCGCTGTCTTTCTGGTTGATGATCGCGTCGATCGCCAGAGCGGTTTTACCGATCTGACGGTCACCGATGATCAGCTCACGCTGGCCACGGCCGACTGGGATCATGGCATCGACAGCCTTGTAGCCAGTCTGTACAGGCTGGTCTACCGACTTACGCCAGATCACGCCTGGAGCAACTTTCTCGACCGCGTCGGTCTCGGTGTTGCCCAGTGGACCTTTACCGTCAACAGGGTTACCCAGTGCGTCGACTACGCGACCCAGCAGTTCCTTACCAACCGGAACTTCCAGGATGCGGCCTGTGCACTTGGCGCTCATGCCTTCAGCCAGACTGGTGTACGCGCCCAATACAACGGCACCTACGGAGTCTTGCTCCAGGTTGAGGGCCATACCGTAGACGCCGCCCGGAAACTCGATCATCTCGCCGTACATGACGTCGGCCAGACCGTGAATCCGCACGATGCCGTCAGATACGCTGACGACAGTGCCTTCGTTACGGGCTTGGGAGGTCACATCGAGCTTGTCGATGCGGCCCTTGATAATTTCACTTATTTCGGAAGGATTGAGTTGCTGCATTGCTCTGCTGCCCCTTCAAACTCAAGATTTCAATGCTTCGGCAAGTTTCGCGATTTTGCCGCGAATCGAGCCATCGATAACCAGGTCGCCGGCACGGATAACAACACCACCAATCAGGGATGCGTCCTCCGAAGCTTGCAGGCGCACTTCCCGATTGAGTCGTGCACTGAGAACCTTGGCGAGTTTGTCTTGCTGTTCTTGGTTCAATGCAAAAGCACTGGTCACTTCAACGTCTACCGATTTCTCTTCTTCGGCCTTGTACAGGTCGAACAGAGCGGCGATCTCCGGCAAAAGCGGGAGACGGTCGTTTTCGGCAACGACGTGGATGAAGTTCTGTACCTTCACATCAAACTTGTCGCCGCACACTTCAATAAAAGTGGCGGCCTTGTCTGCGCTCGTCAGTCGCGGGGCCTTGAGCACGCGCTGCATGGTGTCGTCTTGCGACACTGCTGCAGCCAGGCCGAGCATGGCTGACCAAGAGGCCAGCTGCTGGTGGGCCTGGGCGTGCTCGAAGGCTGCCTTAGCGTAAGGTCGGGCCAACGTGGTCAATTCTGCCATGATCGCCCTCGCTTAGATTTCAGCAGCCAGTTTGTTAACCAGCTCCGCGTGCGCGTTTTGATCGATTGTGGCACCCAGGATCTTCTCAGCACCGCCGACGGCCAGAGCACCCAGTTGGGCACGCAGCGCATCTTTGACACTGTTCAATTCCTGCTCGATCTCGGCCTGAGCCTGAACCTTCACACGGTCAGCGTCGATACGGGCTTTTTCAACAGCCTCTTCAACAATCTGATTACCGCGTTTCTTGGCTTGCTCAATGATTTCAGCTGCCTGTGCCTTAGCATCGCGCAGTTGATGGCCCGCTTTCTCTTGGGCCAACTCCAGGTCGCGAGCTGCACGGGTGGCAGCGTCCAGTCCATCCGCGATCTTCTTCTGACGTTCGTGCAAAGCTGCGATGACCGGAGGCCATACGAACTTCATGCAGAAAACGACAAAAATCAAGAACGCTAAGGACTGACCAATAATGGTTGCATTAATGTTCACGCCAATACCTCGCTCGTTCGTTGCACAACACACCAATCACTCGAAAAAACGAGTGATTAACCGGCGAGTTGACCAACGAAGGGGTTCGCGAAGGTGAAGAACAGAGCGATACCAACACCGATCATGGTCACGGCGTCGAGCAGACCGGCAACGATGAACATTTTAACCTGCAGCATTGGGACCATTTCTGGCTGACGCGCTGCGCCTTCCAAGAACTTGCCGCCCAGCAGGCCGAAACCAATGGCAGTACCCAGGGCGCCCAGGCCGATCAACAGTGCAACAGCGATAGCGGTTAGACCAACTACAGTTTCCATCTTTCCTCCCGACTTTTACGTCGTATGGTTTAGGTTTTTTAGATTTTAAAGCGGTAAAACAAATCGTTTCATAGCCCTGGTGGGCCACCTTCCCGTTTCACCGGGAAGGACATCAGACTAGTCGAGACCGGTCTTAATGGTTCTCTTCGTGCGCCATCGACAGGTAGACGATGGTCAGCATCATGAAGATGAAGGCCTGCAGGGTGATGATCAGGATGTGGAACACAGCCCACGCCCACTGCAGAACAATGCCCAGGCCGCTAAGCCAGAGCAGACCACTGCCGAACATCACAGCGATCAGAATGAACACCAGCTCGCCGGCATACATGTTGCCGAACAGTCGCAGAGCCAGGGAGATAGGCTTGGCGATCAGGGTGACGAATTCCAGCAGGAAGTTCACCGGGATCAGCAGGGCTTGAACGAAAATGTTCTTGCTGCCGAACGGGTGCAGGGTCAGTTCGCCGATGAAGCCGCCGATGCCCTTGATCTTGATGCTGTAGAAAATGATCAACGCAAATACCGACAAGGCCATGCCCAGGGTAGCGTTAGGGTCAGTGGTCGATACGGCACGGAATGGAATATGCGGATCGCCGCTGATCGCCATGGCGAGCTGAGGAATCCAGTCAACCGGGATCAGGTCGACGGCGTTCATCAGGAACACCCAGACGAAGATGGTCAGTGCCAGCGGTGCAATCACCGGGCTACGGCCATGGAAGCTGTCTTTCACGCTGCCATCGACGAATTCGACCAATACTTCAACGAAGTTCTGCAACGCACCTGGCTGACCGGAAGTCGCCTTTTTTGCCGCCATGCGGAAAATCAGAACGAAGATCAGACCCAATGCGACCGACCAGCCCAGAGTATCCAGGTGGAAAGCCCAGAAACCCATTTCTTTGGCTTCTGCTGCGGTGTGGGCGAAGCCCCAGCCGCCGTTGGGAAGCTGACCGAAGGTCAGGTTCTGCAAGTGGTGCTGGATATAGCCCGAAGCGGTTGTTTCTGCCATGGTTGCCTCAAACGCCCTAAGGTTTCGAAAGTCTTGTTTTCATTAGCAGGGGAGCGAACCAGCTGACCAGTTGGGTCAACACGAAGACGCCGAATACAGCCAGCGGCGCCAATGGCTTCACACCTGCAAAGGTCAGTGCAAACAGCACTGCCGTCAAAATCAGTTTCCCCGCCTCGCCGGCATAAAATGACCGGACGATAGCCTGGGCTGCTCGGGCGCCGGAAAACCGAAAGGCCCTGTGAGCAAAATACATATTGGGCAGCAAGGCTATCAGGCCTCCGCAGAGTCCTGAATATCCGGCTACGACTCCATGCCAGTACCAAAGCGCCAACGCGGCGATCAGTAGAATGACAAATTGAGCCAATAAAACCGGGAAAACGGCCAAGCGATGGAACGGCAACGTGTTTGGCGTGCGGGTTTCCATCACTTTTGCTCCTCAATGGTCGGCTGCCGAGAATCAATAACTTGGCATAATTTGTGCCGACAAAATGCGCGCAGAGTATAGGGGCGGTTCAGCCCCTATTCAACTGTCGGGTAGTGTTTTCCGATCGCGCGCTACATAAGCAAATGTTTCAGCGGATGTGGGCAAGGACGCCCTGAAGCTCGTCAAGCGAGTTATATCCGATAACCAATTGCCCTTTGCCCTTCTTGCCGTGGCGAATTTGTACCGCAGAGCCCAGCCGCTCGGCCAGGCGCTGCTCGAGGCGTGCGATATCCGGATCAGGTTTGGCGGTTTCGACCGGTGCAGGTTTGCCGCTCAGCCACTGGCGAACCAGCGCCTCAGTCTGACGCACCGTGAGCCCTCGTGCGACAACGTGTCGCGCCCCTTCAACCTGTTGATTTTCCGGCAAACCGAGCAAAGCACGGGCATGACCCATTTCCAGGTCGCCGTGGGACAACATGGTCTTGATGACTTCCGGCAACGCGATCAGACGCAGCAAGTTGGACACCGTGACGCGGGATTTACCCACCGCGTCGGCCACTTGTTGCTGGGTCAGCTGGAATTCCTGCTGCAAACGCTGCAACGCGATCGCTTCTTCAACCGGGTTGAGGTCTTCACGCTGGATGTTTTCGATCAACGCCATGGCGATGGCGGTTTCATCCGGTACATCGCGCACCATCGCCGGGATGGTTTCCTTTCCGGCCTGCTGGCTTGCGCGCCAGCGGCGTTCGCCGGCGATGATTTCAAACCGACCGCCGCCGATCGGGCGCACCACAATCGGCTGCATCACGCCCTGGGCCTTGATCGAGTTGGCCAGTTCTTCCAGCGCCTGGGGGTCCATATCGCGGCGTGGCTGGTATTTGCCGCGCTGGATCAAGTCCAGCGGCAAATGTTGCAGCTCGCGCTCGTCGGCCTGTACCGCTTGTTCTTCAAGCGAAGTGACAGTCGGACCACTCAACAGTGCATCCAGTCCACGTCCGAGACCTCGTTTCTTGACGGCCATGGGGATTCCTTAAGTTGGCTGGGCTGCAGCGGTGCGTGAGTTGCGGCGTTGACGGCGAACCATCTCGCCGGCCAGTGCCAGGTAGGCAATGGCGCCACGCGATGATTTGTCGTACGCCAGCGCGGGCATGCCGTAGCTTGGCGCTTCGGCCAGGCGGATGTTGCGTGGGATCACGGTGTCGTACAACTGATCACCAAAGTGTTCCTTGAGCTGCGCCGACACATCGTTCATCAGGCTCAGGCGCGGATCGAACATCGTACGCAGCAGACCCTCGATCTGCAGGTTCGGGTTCAGCAGCTCAGCGATTCGCTTGATGTTATCCACAAGGTCGCTCAAGCCTTCCAGTGCGTAATACTCGCACTGCATGGGGATAATCACCCCATCGGCGGCAACCAATGCGTTGAGCGTGAGCATCGACAGCGACGGTGGGCAGTCGATCAAAATGTAATCGTAATTCTCGCGGATCGGCGCCAAGGCGCTGCGCAGACGGCTTTCTTTCATCTGCATTTCGAGCAGCACCACTTCCGCCGCGGTCAAATCGCGGTTGGCCGGCAGCAGTTGATAACCACCGTGCTCGGAGTAGTGCATGGCCTGGGCCAGGTCACACTCGCCGATCAGCAAGTCGTAGACCGAATTTTCCAGGCCGTGTTTATCCACACCGCTACCCATGGTGGCGTTGCCCTGTGGATCGAGATCGATCAACAGCACCCGACGCTTGGTGGCGACCAGGGATGCTGCGAGGTTGATGCAGGTGGTGGTTTTGCCCACGCCACCTTTCTGGTTCGCTATCGCGAATACCTTAGCCATTCTTGCTTGTGTTCCCAATCATGCCGTGCGGCGCAGTATCAGCAGATGGCGTTGGCCTTGGCAACCGGGTACGGCCAAGGCGTGTTCGCTATCGAGGTGGAAGTCTGTCGGCAATGCTAACAGCTCGTCGCTTGGATGAACGCCCTTCATTGCCAGCCAGCGGGTGTCGCGGTCGCCCAGGTGGCGAGTCCAATTGCTGAAGTTCTCCATGCTGCTGAATGCCCGGGAAACAATTCCATTGAAAGGCAGTTCAGGTGTGAACTCTTCGACCCGACTGTGGATAACTTGCAGGTTTTCCAGCTTGAGCTCGAGTTTTACCTGGGTCAGGAAGCGGGTTTTCTTGCCGTTGCTGTCCAGGCACGTCACTTGCGACTCGGGAAACAGGATCGCCAGCGGAATGCCTGGCATCCCACCGCCACTGCCCACGTCAAGCCAACGGCCGTTTTCGATAAACGGCATCACGCTCAAACTGTCGAGCAAATGACGCGAAACCATTTCGTCGGGGTTACGCACCGCAGTCAGGTTGTAAGCCTTGTTCCATTTGATCAACAGGGCCAGGTAGCCGAGCAGTAATTCGTGCTGGGCTGCAGTCAGGTCCACGCCTAACTGGCGCGCACCTGTGGATAATTCTTCGGCGTGTTGCGAGGTGACCAACGAACTCAAGCGCTTTGCTCCAACTGACGGCCCGCGCCGCGTTTTTTCAAATGAATCATCAACAGCGAAATCGCTGCCGGAGTGACGCCGGGAATACGTGAAGCCTGACCAAGAGTCTCCGGCCGAGTTATCCCCAGCTTGCTTTGGATTTCTTTCGACAACCCCGAAATCCCGGTGTAATCGATATCCACAGGCAGCTTGGTGTCTTCACTGGCGCGCAGGCGAGCGATCTCATCCTGCTGGCGGTCAATGTAACCGGCGTATTTGGTCTTGATCTCGACCTGCTCGGCAACCTGTGGGTCTTCTGCGCCCTGGCCTGTCACTTCGACCAAGCCAGCGTAGTCGATTTCCGGACGGGACAGCAGGTTCAGCAGGTTGTATTCGTGGGTCAGCGGCGTACCGAATTTTTCCGCAATCGCATCGCCCTGCTCGGTGCCTGGGCGAACCCAGGTACTTTTCAGACGTTGCTCTTCGAGCGTGATGCTTTCGCGTTTTTTGCAGAAGGCTGCCCAACGCGCGTCATCGACCAGGCCCAGCTCGCGACCTTTTTCGGTCAGGCGCAGGTCGGCGTTGTCTTCGCGCAGGATCAAACGGTATTCCGCCCGGGACGTGAACATCCGATACGGTTCCTGGGTGCCCAGGGTAATCAGGTCATCGACCAATACGCCGATGTACGCTTCATCGCGACGCGGGCACCAGCTGTCTTTGCCCTGCGCGCGCAGTGCTGCGTTGGTCCCGGCCAGCAAACCTTGGGCGCCGGCTTCTTCGTAACCGGTGGTGCCATTGATTTGGCCAGCGAAAAACAGACCGGCAATGACTTTGGTTTCGAGGCTGTACTTCAGATCACGCGGGTCGAAGTAGTCGTACTCGATGGCGTAGCCCGGACGCACGATGTGGGCGTTTTCCATGCCGCGAATCGACTGCACGATCTGAATTTGCACGTCGAACGGCAAGGACGTGGAAATCCCGTTCGGGTACAGCTCATGGGTGGTCAAGCCTTCGGGCTCGATGAAGACCTGGTGGCTTTCCTTGTCGGCAAAGCGATGGATCTTGTCTTCGATCGAAGGGCAATAACGCGGGCCAATGCCTTCAATCACCCCGGAATACATCGGCGAACGGTCGAGGTTCGCGGCAATGATCTCGTGGGTGCGGGCGTTGGTGTGCGTAATCCAGCAGCTCACCTGTTTCGGGTGCTGCTCTTTGGAACCCATGAACGACATGACCGGGATTGGCGTATCACCGGCTTGTTCGGTCATCACCGAGAAATCCACAGAACGCCCGTCGATACGCGGCGGGGTACCTGTTTTCAAGCGACCGACTCGCAGTGGTAACTCGCGCAGGCGTTTTGCCAGGGCAATCGATGGCGGATCACCGGCGCGACCGCCGGAATAGTTCTGCATACCGATGTGGATAAGTCCGCCCAGGAATGTGCCGGTGGTCAACACCACGGATTCTGCGAAGAAACGCAGGCCCATCTGGGTGACAACGCCCTTCACCACGTCCTGTTCGACGATCAGGTCATCGGCAGCCTGTTGAAATATCCACAGGTTCGGCTGGTTTTCCAGGGTTTCACGTACCGCAGCCTTGTACAGGATGCGGTCTGCCTGTGCCCGAGTAGCACGTACGGCCGGGCCTTTGCGGCTGTTGAGCACGCGAAATTGAATACCACCTTTGTCGGTAGCCATGGCCATGACACCGCCAAGGGCATCAATTTCTTTAACCAGATGGCTTTTGCCGATCCCACCGATGGCGGGGTTGCAACTCATGGCACCGAGGGTTTCCACGTTGTGCGTCAACAACAGGGTTTTAACGCCCATGCGTGCTGACGCCAGTGCTGCCTCGGTACCGGCATGACCGCCGCCGATGACGATCACTTCAAAACGGGAAGGGAAATCCACCACGCACCTCGTGCCTGCTTATGTAGGTAATCAGGAATTGTTTGTTGAAAGAGTTTTAGAGCTATGGCGGCAAGTATAGGGACTTAGCCCTTCCTAAAGAACCCTTTGCACAAAATTTAACCAGCTGTGGATGAATCACAGACAATAGAAATTAAAAAAGAAGAAATTTATAAGATCTTTGTTTTTATGTTTATTTCTACTGAGCCTACTTTCTGTGGATAAATCTCTACAAGCCTCTATTTACGTCGTGTACAGAGATTCAAAAGTCTGTGGTCATGTGCCAATGAGGCCCTTGGATAAGTGCTTTAAGCCTGTGGATTAAAGGGGTGGTTATCCACAGAGGGGGTTTTGCTCAGGTTTCAAGCCCTGTTATCAACTGGGCACAGGTGCGGTTATTCACAGGGCTTAATCCACAGAAAATGGCTTGCATGGCCAAATCTCGCCCACGCAAAAGCCACCTGCCTTTTAGGTAATGAGTCAAAAATGGGAATTGAATGCCCTGAGGCGGGCGAAACAGGCAGGCGCGAATGGCCTGCCTGTGGACAACGAAGGGTTATTTACCGATGCAGAAGCTGGAAAAGATCCTTCCGAGCAGATCATCCGAGCTGAAAGCGCCGGTAATCTCACCCAACAGCTGCTGCGCCTGGCGTAAATCCTCAGCCAGCAGCTCGCCAGCCCCCGCCAAGGTCAACTGAGCCCGACCGTGCTCCAACGCCGCGCTGGCATGGCGCAGCGCTTCCAGGTGCCTGCGGCGTGCGCTGAAGCTGCTTTCGGAGGTCTGCTCATAGCCCATGCAGGCTTTGAGGTGGTCGCGCAGCAATTCCAACCCATCGCCCGCTGACTTTGCGCTCAGGCTGATGGTCACGTGGCCATCATCGCTGGTCTCCATGGCAATGGCTTCACCAGTCAAATCGGCCTTGTTGCGGATCAAGGTGACTTTGGCCGGGTCTGGCCGTTGCTCGAGAAATTCCGGCCACAGGGCAAAAGGATCCGCAGCCTCTGGCGCAGTGGCATCCACCACCAGCAATACGCGGTCCGCTTCACTGATCGCCTTGAGCGCCCGTTCCACGCCGATCTTTTCCACCTGGTCTTCGGTATCGCGCAAGCCGGCGGTGTCGACCACGTGCAGCGGCATACCATCGATGTGGATATGTTCGCGCAAGATGTCCCGGGTGGTGCCGGCAATTTCGGTGACGATCGCGGCTTCTCGGCCAGCCAGCGCATTGAGCAGGCTGGACTTGCCGGCATTGGGTCGCCCGGCAATCACTACCGTCATGCCGTCACGCAGCAAAGCACCCTGCCCGGCCTCGCGCAGTACGGTGGATAACTCGTCGCGAACTTTATCCAGCATCGCCAGGACGTGGCCATCAGCGAGGAAGTCGATTTCTTCCTCTGGGAAGTCAATCGCAGCCTCGACGTAGATGCGCAGACTGATCAACTGTTCGGTCAAGTTATGCACACGCAGGGAAAAAGCGCCCTGCAGTGAGCGCAACGCATTGCGCGCCGCCTGTGCAGAACTGGCCTCGATCAAATCGGCAATCGCCTCGGCCTGGGCCAGGTCCAGTTTGTCGTTAAGGAATGCCCGCTCGCTGAATTCGCCTGGGCGCGCCAGACGGCAGCCCAATTGCAGGCAACGCTGCAGCAACATATCCAGCACTACCGGGCCACCATGGCCCTGCAGTTCCAGCACATCTTCGCCGGTGAACGAGTTAGGGCCGGGGAAATACAGCGCCAGCCCCTCATCCAATACCGTTTCATCAGCATCCAGGAACGGCCCGTAATGGGCATATCGGGGTTTCAACTCACGGCCGCTGATGGCCTGGGCCGCCACGCTGGCCAGCGGCCCGGAAATTCTAACGATACCAACACCGCCGCGACCTTGAGCGGTAGCGACAGCAGCGATGGTTTCACGAGGAGCGCTCATCAGCAGGTTCCAGAACAAAAGTGACAGAAAGCAAAACGCCCCACTAGGGGGCGTCTTGAGTGGTTATCCACAGAGTAAATTACGCCGCAGCTTTTTTGGTAGCCGCTTCGATTTTACGTGTGATGTACCACTGTTGAGAGATCGACAACACGTTGTTGACCACCCAGTACAGCACCAGACCGGCTGGGAACCACAGGAAGAAGAAGGTGAAGATGATTGGCATCATCTTCATGACCTTGGCCTGCATCGGGTCCGGCGGAGTCGGGTTCAGACGCTGCTGGATAAACATGGTCGCGCCCATGATGATCGGCAGAATAAAGAACGGGTCTTTAATCGACAGGTCAGTTATCCACAGAATGAACGGTGCCTGGCGCATTTCGACGCTTTCCAGGAGAACCCAGTACAGCGACAGGAATACCGGCATCTGCACCAGAATCGGCAAGCAACCACCCAGCGGGTTGATCTTCTCTTTCTTGTACAGCTCCATCATGGCCTGCGACATTTTCTGCCGGTCGTCACCATGTTGCTCTTTCAGAGCGGCCAGTTTCGGCGCAACGGCACGCATGCGCGCCATCGACTTATAGCTGGCTGCCGACAGAGGGAAGAAAATCCCTTTGATCAGCATGGTCAGGAAGATGATCGAGAAGCCCCAGTTACCCACAATGCTGTGGATATGTTGCAGCAGCCAGAAAATAGGCTGGGCAATGAACCACAGAATGCCGTAATCCACAGTCAGTTCCAGACCTGGGGACAACTCTTTGAGCACAGCCTGGCTTTTCGGGCCGGCGTACAGGGTAGTGCTGGTTTCAGCCTTGGCACCTGGAGCGACGGTCAACGCCGGGCCAGTAAAACCAATGATGTAGTTGCCTTGGCTGTCTTTGCGGGTTTGAACCAGGTTGGCTTCACCCTTGTTCGGGATCCATGCGGTCACGAAGTAGTGTTGCAACCAGGCAACCCAGCCACCTTGGACGGTTTCTTTCAGCGCGCCCTTGTCGATATCTTTCATCGACACTTTTTTGTACGGCTCGCTACTTGTCCACAGGGCGGCGCCCAGGTAAGTCGCAGTGCCGGTGGCGGTGCTGGAAGAAGGATCGGCGCTGTTGTCACGCTTGAGCTGGGCAAACAGGTTGCCCGTCCATGGCTTGGCGCTTTCGTTGTCGATCAGGTAAGTGACCTTCAAGTCGTACAAACCACGGGTGAAGCTGAAACGCTTGATGTAGTTGACGCCGTCGAGGCTGAATTTCAGGTCGACATTCAACTGGTTCTGGCCATCAGCCAGTTGATAAGTCTTCTGTTCGGTCGAATAAACCGGACGACCGGTAGCACGAGCATCAGGACCGTCAGTGCCGGTCAGGCCGCTTTGCGCCAGATAAGTACGTTCACCACCGTTATCGAACAGTTGGAACGGAACATCTGGATGGTCTTGGCGACGTGGATACAGCGGCAGTTTCAACTGCGCGATATCACCACCTTGTGGGTCGATAGCCAGGTCGAGCACATCCGTTTTCACGTGGATGAGGTCTTTATTGGTGACCACTGGCGTTTCTAGAGGGGCGCTTGTCTCGCCATTCGCGCTGGGAACATCGGCACTCGCGGACGCATTGTTACCCAGCGGGGTGTCCGGAATAGCCGGCGCAGCCTGATTGGTAGCAACATTCTGAGTCGGCAGGGCAGCCTGGCCGTAGTCCTGGTTCCACTTAAGAACCATGACGTAGGACACGATTGCCAGGGCGACGATCAGGATCGTGCGTTTAATATCCATGATTACTCGGCCATCGAAGAAGAACGGGAGGTAGGGATAGGTGGAACCGGGTCGAAACCACCGGGATTCCACGGATGACAGCGGCCTAAACGACGAAAGGCCAGCCAGCCACCGCGCAGAAGACCATGATTTTCTATGGCCTCTAACGCGTAGCAGGAACAACTGGGGTAGAAACGACAGTGGTCGGCCATCAGAGGACTAATGGCATAACGGTAAAACTGGATCGGAACGAGTGCCAGTTTACGCATTGGTGCTGTCTACCCCTACAGTTTCGGTGCTGACTGCTGGTGCTGGCTTGTTGGTACGCGCCAAACGTTTCCAGAGCTTGCCGAAATGCTGAATCAATTCGGGGTTTTCTACATCCCCCAAGCCTTTGCGCGCGACGATAACAATATCCCAACCAACCAGAGTGTCCTGGTGGAGGCGAAACGATTCGCGCATCAGACGCTTGAGGCGATTGCGCTCAACGGAGAGCTTTACGCTCTTCTTGCCGATCACCAACCCGAGACGGGGGTGATCCAGATCGTTGTTACGCGCAAGGAGCAGGAGATTTTTCCCCGGAACCTTGCCGGTGGGGGAGTCAAAGACTGCCTTGAAATGCCGGGGGGTTAGCAGACGCTTTTCCCGACTGAAGTCCTGACTCACCACCAGTACCGGATTATCAAACTGCCAGACGCGCACGACCTTTGGCGCGGCGACGCGACAGGACAGCACGGCCGTTCTTGGTAGCCATGCGAGCACGGAAGCCGTGAGTACGGGCGCGTTTGATGGTGCTTGGTTGGAAAGTACGTTTCATGGCGTTGTTACCTGGTTCGTCCACAACGGGCCGGAATGGCCCCCGTTTTAAGAGACCGGCGATTCTAGAGAAAGCAAGCCTCTAGGTCAATTTCCAACCAGCTTTTCCTTCAATTAGATCTTCTACAGGTAATCGGTCCTTTTCTGTCGGCCGGGCTTTCACGAGCAATGCCATAGATATAAAAATAAAGAAGGAAGTTATTTAAAGCTTTTCTGTAAAGCTTATAAAAGCTAGGCAGGCGATCATCTGTGGATAACTGCCTTGAGGCCATATTCCACCTGCTGTACAGAGAATGACAAGTACGGGGGAAAACGGTGCTCTGCCTGTGCTGCGCTGTCGGATAAGCTGTGGGTGGAATGGGTTGTTATCCACAGGCCAGTTACCCACAGACTTTCGACCCCACTTGTGCAACGAGCTTAGGTGCGCTTATCCACAGAGCTTATGCACAGACCATTGGTCGGCTTTTTTGCACTTAACACGTTGATTTTGGCTGCTCTGTGAGCAACCTACATGTGGATAAGTGGGCGTCTGGCCGCTACAATGGCGGCTGTTTTTGCCTCACCGGCTTTCAACTTAGGGGATATCCGTGTCAGTGGAACTTTGGCAGCAGTGCGTGGAGCTTTTGCGCGAAGAGCTGCCTGCCCAGCAATTCAACACCTGGATCCGTCCGCTACAGGTCGAAGCCGAAGGCGACGAGTTGCGTGTCTACGCGCCGAATCGTTTTGTTCTCGACTGGGTCAACGAAAAATACCTGAGCCGCGTTCTCGAATTGCTCGATGAACACGGCAACGGCATCGCGCCCGTGCTTTCCTTATTAATAGGCAGCAAACGCAGCTCTGCACCTCGCGCTGCGCCGAATGCGCCGCTGGCTGCTGCTGCGTCGCAAGCCCAAGCAGCACCGGCACCTGTTAATAACTCGCCGGCGCCCGTGGCCCAGGCGCCGTCGAAATCCTCGTCGCAGAAAAACGCGCCTATAAATGAAGAACCGTCGCGTGACAGCTTTGACCCGATGGCCGGCGCCAGCTCCCAGCAAGCACCGGTTCGCGCTGAGCAGCGCACCGTGCAGGTGGAAGGTGCGCTCAAGCACACCAGTTACCTGAACCGCACCTTTACCTTTGAGAACTTCGTCGAAGGTAAATCCAACCAGTTGGCCCGCGCGGCCGCCTGGCAGGTTGCCGATAACCCCAAGCATGGTTACAACCCGCTCTTCCTTTATGGTGGCGTTGGCTTGGGTAAGACCCACTTGATGCATGCTGTGGGTAACCATCTATTAAAGAAGAACCCGAATGCCAAGGTTGTGTACCTGCACTCGGAGCGCTTCGTGGCTGACATGGTCAAGGCCTTGCAGCTCAACGCAATCAACGAATTCAAGCGTTTCTACCGTTCTGTGGACGCTTTGCTGATCGATGACATTCAATTTTTCGCTCGCAAGGAACGTTCCCAGGAAGAGTTTTTCCACACCTTCAACGCGCTGCTCGAAGGCGGCCAACAGGTCATCCTGACCAGTGACCGTTACCCGAAGGAAATCGAAGGCCTGGAAGAACGCTTGAAGTCACGCTTTGGCTGGGGCCTTACCGTTGCGGTAGAACCGCCGGAGCTGGAAACCCGCGTTGCGATCCTGATGAAAAAGGCCGACCAGGCAAAAGTCGACCTGCCCCACGATGCAGCCTTCTTTATCGCCCAACGCATTCGTTCCAACGTGCGTGAGCTGGAAGGCGCGCTCAAGCGGGTCATTGCACACTCGCACTTTATGGGCCGCGACATCACCATCGAGTTGATTCGCGAATCCCTGAAAGACCTGTTGGCTCTGCAAGACAAGCTGGTGAGTGTGGATAACATTCAGCGCACCGTGGCTGAGTACTACAAGATCAAGATTTCAGACCTGCTGTCCAAGCGCCGTTCGCGCTCGGTGGCACGTCCACGTCAGGTGGCGATGGCGCTCTCCAAAGAGCTGACCAACCACAGCCTGCCGGAAATCGGTGATGTGTTTGGCGGTCGCGACCACACCACGGTCTTGCACGCGTGCCGCAAGATCAATGAACTTAAGGAATCCGACGCGGATATTCGCGAGGACTACAAGAACCTGCTGCGTACACTGACTACCTGATGACACCAGCGCAGCTTATTAAGGCAAGGGACTAGACCATGCATTTCACCATTCAACGCGAAGCCCTGTTGAAACCCCTGCAACTGGTCGCAGGCGTCGTCGAGCGCCGACAGACCTTGCCGGTGCTTTCCAACGTATTGCTGGTGGTCGAAGGCCAGCAATTGTCCTTGACCGGTACCGACCTGGAAGTCGAACTGGTGGGTCGTGTGCAGCTGGAAGAACCGGCTGAGCCCGGCGAAATCACTGTGCCGGCACGTAAGCTGATGGATATCTGCAAGAGCCTGCCCAACGATGCGCTGATCGACATCAAGGTTGATGAGCAGAAGTTGGTGGTCAAGGCCGGTCGCAGCCGTTTTACGCTGTCGACCTTGCCAGCCAATGACTTCCCTACCGTCGAAGAAGGCCCAGGTTCGCTGACCTGCAGCCTGGACCAAAGCAAGCTGCGCCGTTTGATCGAGCGCACCAGCTTCGCCATGGCCCAGCAGGACGTGCGTTACTACCTCAACGGCATGTTGCTGGAGGTCGCTGAAGGCGTTATTCGTGCAGTGGCTACCGACGGTCACCGCCTGGCCATGTGCTCGATGCGTGCTGACATCGGCCAGCCGGACCGTCACCAGGTCATCGTGCCGCGTAAAGGTATTCTGGAACTGGCGCGTCTGCTCACCGAGCCGGATGGCAATGTCAGCATCGTCCTGGGTCAGCACCACATCCGCGCCACCACCGGCGAATTCACCTTCACGTCCAAGCTGGTTGACGGCAAATTCCCGGATTACGAGCGTGTGCTGCCAAAAGGTGGCGACAAGCTGGTGATCGGCGATCGTCAGGCGCTGCGTGAAGCGTTCAGCCGTACCGCGATTCTGTCTAACGAAAAGTACCGTGGTATTCGTCTGCAACTGGCCAACGGTCAGTTGAAGATCCAGGCCAATAACCCGGAGCAGGAAGAAGCGGAAGAAGAAGTCGGCGTTGACTACAATGGCGGCTCGCTGGAGATCGGCTTTAACGTGAGCTACCTGCTGG
Source organism: Pseudomonas sp. B19125 (assembly GCF_044218855.1). Classification (NCBI taxonomy): domain Bacteria; kingdom Pseudomonadati; phylum Pseudomonadota; class Gammaproteobacteria; order Pseudomonadales; family Pseudomonadaceae; genus Pseudomonas; species Pseudomonas sp. B19125. The sequence continues at coordinate 430,024 of NZ_CP162589.1, read as the reverse complement.
ACGTACTGGGCGTGATGACCACCGAGCAGGTTCGCCTGATTCTGTCGGACTCCAACAGCAGTGCCCTGGTGCAAGAATCCGACAACGACGACTCGGCTTACGTTGTTATGCCGATGCGCCTGTAATCATGCTCAGCAGAAGCTAGATGTCCCTCAGTCGCGTCTCGGTCACCGCGGTGCGCAATCTGCACCCGGTGACCTTCTCCCCCTCCCCCCGCATCAATATCCTTTACGGCGCCAACGGCAGCGGCAAAACCAGCGTGCTGGAAGCCGTCCATTTGCTTGGGCTTGCCCGTTCCTTTCGTAGTGCTCGCTTGTTGCCGGTGATTCAATACGAACAACTGGCTTGCACCGTGTTTGGCCAGGTTGAACTGGCAGAAGGTGGGCACAGCGCCCTGGGGATATCTCGAGATCGCGGCGGTGATTTCCAGATTCGCATTGACGGGCAAAATGCTCGCAGTGCTGCACAGTTGGCAGAAATCCTGCCGCTGCAGCTGATCAACCCAGACAGCTTTCGCCTTTTGGAAGGTGCACCGAAAATCCGCAGGCAGTTCCTCGATTGGGGAGTGTTCCACGTGGAACCGCGCTTCATGGCCACTTGGCAGCGCCTGCAGAAGGCCCTGCGGCAGCGGAACTCATGGCTGCGGCATGGTACACTTGACGCCGCTTCGCAAGCGGCCTGGGACCGGGAACTGTGCCTGGCCAGTGACGAAATAGATGAATACCGCCGCGTCTATATCAAAGCCTTGAAACCAGTCTTTGAGCAGACCTTGAGTGAGTTGTTGGATCTCGAGGGCCTGACGCTGAGCTACTACCGTGGTTGGGATAAAGAACGTGAGCTGAGCGCAGTGCTCGCCACGTCCTTGCAGCGGGATCAGCAAATTGGCCATACCCAGGCAGGCCCACAACGTGCTGACTTGCGCCTTAGATTAGGCGCACACAATGCCGCGGATATTTTGTCCCGCGGTCAGCAAAAGTTGGTGGTGTGTGCACTGCGTATTGCCCAAGGGCATTTGGTTAGCCAAGCCCGGCGCGGTCAGTGTATTTATCTGGTGGATGACTTGCCGTCCGAACTCGACGAGCAGCACCGCCGCGCGTTATGCCGCTTGTTGGAAGACTTACGCTGCCAGGTGTTTATCACCTGTGTAGACCACGAATTATTGAGGGAAGGCTGGCAGACGGAAACGCCAGTCGCTTTGTTCCACGTGGAACAGGGCCGTATCACCCAGACCCACGACCATCGGGAGTGAAGGCATGAGCGAAGAAAACACGTACGACTCGACCAGCATTAAAGTGCTGAAAGGTTTGGATGCCGTACGCAAACGTCCCGGTATGTACATCGGCGACACCGATGATGGTAGCGGTCTGCACCACATGGTGTTCGAGGTGGTCGACAACTCCATCGACGAAGCTTTGGCCGGTCACTGCGACGACATCAGCATTATCATCCACCCGGATGAGTCCATCACCGTGCGCGACAACGGTCGCGGTATTCCGGTCGATGTGCACAAAGAAGAAGGCGTATCGGCGGCAGAGGTCATCATGACCGTGCTTCACGCCGGCGGTAAGTTCGACGACAACTCCTATAAAGTCTCCGGCGGTTTGCACGGTGTAGGTGTGTCGGTGGTGAACGCTCTGTCCGAAGAGCTTATCCTGACTGTTCGCCGTAGCGGCAAGATCTGGGAACAGACCTACGTGCATGGTGTTCCACAAGAACCGATGAAAATCGTTGGTGACAGTGAATCCACCGGTACGCAGATCCATTTCAAGCCTTCGGCAGAAACCTTCAAGAATATCCACTTCAGCTGGGACATCCTGGCCAAGCGTATTCGTGAACTGTCGTTCCTTAACTCCGGTGTGGGTATCGTCCTCAAGGACGAGCGCAGCGGCAAGGAAGAGTTGTTCAAGTACGAAGGCGGCTTGCGTGCGTTCGTTGAATACCTGAACACCAACAAGACTGCGGTCAACCAGGTGTTCCACTTCAACATCCAGCGTGAAGACGGCATCGGCGTTGAAATCGCCCTGCAGTGGAACGACAGCTTCAACGAGAACCTGTTGTGCTTCACCAACAACATTCCACAGCGCGACGGCGGTACTCACTTGGTGGGTTTCCGTTCCGCACTGACGCGTAACCTGAACACCTACATCGAAGCGGAAGGCTTGGCCAAGAAGCACAAAGTGGCCACTACCGGTGACGATGCGCGTGAAGGCCTGACGGCGATTATCTCGGTGAAAGTGCCGGATCCAAAGTTCAGCTCCCAGACCAAAGACAAGCTGGTGTCTTCCGAAGTGAAGACCGCAGTGGAACAGGAGATGGGCAAGTACTTCTCCGACTTCCTGCTGGAAAACCCGAACGAAGCCAAGCTGGTCGTCGGCAAGATGATCGACGCGGCGCGTGCCCGTGAAGCGGCGCGTAAAGCCCGTGAGATGACCCGCCGTAAAGGCGCGTTGGATATCGCCGGCCTGCCGGGCAAACTGGCTGACTGCCAGGAGAAGGACCCTGCCCTCTCCGAACTGTACCTGGTGGAAGGTGACTCTGCTGGCGGTTCCGCCAAGCAGGGTCGTAACCGTCGCACCCAGGCTATCCTGCCGTTGAAGGGTAAGATCCTCAACGTCGAGAAGGCCCGCTTCGACAAGATGATTTCCTCTCAGGAAGTCGGCACCTTGATCACGGCGTTGGGCTGCGGTATTGGCCGCGATGAGTACAACATCGACAAACTGCGTTACCACAACATCATCATCATGACCGATGCTGACGTCGACGGTTCGCACATCCGTACCCTGCTGCTGACCTTCTTCTTCCGTCAGTTGCCGGAGCTGATCGAGCGTGGCTACATCTACATCGCTCAGCCGCCGTTGTACAAAGTGAAAAAGGGCAAGCAAGAGCAGTACATCAAAGACGACGACGCCATGGAAGAGTACATGACGCAGTCGGCCCTGGAAGATGCCAGCCTGCACTTGAACGACGAAGCCCCGGGCATTTCCGGTGAGGCGCTGGAGCGTTTGGTTAACGACTTCCGCATGGTAATGAAGACCCTCAAGCGTCTGTCGCGCCTGTACCCTCAGGAGCTGACCGAGCACTTCATCTACCTGCCTTCCGTGAGCCTGGAGCAGTTGGGCGATCACGCCCACATGCAGAATTGGCTGGCTCAGTACGAAGTACGTCTGCGCACCGTCGAGAAGTCTGGCCTGGTTTACAAAGCCAGCTTGCGTGAAGACCGTGAACGTAACGTGTGGCTGCCGGAGGTTGAACTGATCTCCCACGGCCTGTCGAACTACGTCACCTTCAACCGCGACTTCTTCGGCAGCAACGACTACAAGACCGTGGTTACCCTCGGCGCGCAATTGAGCACCCTGTTGGATGACGGTGCTTACATCCAGCGTGGCGAGCGTAAGAAAGCGGTCAAGGAGTTCAAGGAAGCCCTGGACTGGTTGATGGCTGAAAGCACCAAGCGCCACACCATCCAGCGATACAAAGGTCTGGGCGAGATGAACCCGGATCAACTGTGGGAAACCACCATGGATCCTGCTCAGCGTCGCATGCTGCGCGTGACCATCGAAGACGCCATTGGCGCAGACCAGATCTTCAACACCCTGATGGGTGATGCGGTCGAGCCTCGCCGTGACTTCATCGAGAGCAACGCCTTGGCGGTGTCTAACCTGGATTTCTGATCAGGTGTAGGTTTTCAAAATAGATGAGAAAAATCTCAAATAGTTGAATCACGCGACAAAAAAAAGCCAGCGCTCATAAAGCGTTGGCTTTTTTGTGTCTGCACGATTGAAAGTCTTGGATAAGCGATTCAGCTTTATAAATTCGACGACTTTTTATTAGAAGACTTAAAGAAGAAACGCTGCCTAAGCCGTTATTCGGCAAGTGTATTTTAAAGAGGTTCTATAGAACATTTTTACATATAACATGTAACTATAAGATAACGGCATTTCCAATATTAACGCTATAAAGGAATTGTCAGTAACGTTAGCTTGGCTTAACATCATTGGTCTGATTATTACGCTCCGTCCTCAATCGATACGATAGTACGGATAGGGCGAGCTTGAGTTGCTGAGGTTACGGCAATACACGCCAGTATCGGCGTATGAGGATTCTTAAAAGAGAAAAGAGGAACTGTTGCCGCTGACCGAAAACTGACCCAGTAGAGGCTGTTCTGCCGACTGAAAACTGACCCAGGTGTTCAACTGCTTCTGCTCACTTTTCGAGCAGGAGAACACAGGGTGATCAGCATGGAAATGTTGGGAAAAATCCGGCGGATGTACTTCCGCGACAAGCTCTCGCTGCACCAGATAGCCAAGCGTACCGGGCTGTCGAGGAACACCATCCGAAAGTGGGTCAGAGCGCCCGAAGCCACTCAGCCGGCCTACCAACGGTGCGCAATCTTCAACAAACTCAGCCCATTCCACGACACGCTAGAACAGGCGCTGAAAGCTGATTCGTTCCGGGCAAAGCACAACCGCAGAAGCGCCAAAGCACTTTTCGAACAGATCAAGGCCGAGGGTTATGACGGCGGCTACAGCCAGCTCACGGCGTTTTTACGCTCTTGGCGAGGCGAGCAAGGCAAGTCTTTACGCGCTTTTGTACCGCTGACTTTTGCCTTGGGTGAGGCCTTTCAATTTGACTGGAGCGAAGAAGGTCTGCTGATCGGCGGCCTGTTTCGACGCATCCAGGTCTCTCACATGAAGCTGTGCGCCAGTCGTGCGTTCTGGTTGGTTGCCTATCCCAGCCAAGGCCACGAGATGTTGTTCGACGCCCACACCCGCTCTTTTGGTGCGCTAGGCGGAGTGCCGCGTCGCGGCATTTACGACAACATGAAAACGGCTGTCGACAAGGTTAACAAAGGCAAAGGCCGCACGGTCAATGCCCGGTTTGCTGTCATGTGTGCCCACTACCTGTTCGACCCGGACTTCTGCAACGTCGCCTCGGGTTGGGAAAAAGGCATCGTCGAAAAGAACGTCCAAGACAGCCGACGGCGCATCTGGATCGACGCTCAAGATTGCATGTTTCACAACTTCGAAGAGCTGAATATCTGGCTCGGTCAACGCTGCCGGGCGCTCTGGAGCGAGCTGGTGCATCCGCAGTACAGCGGGCTGACGGTGGCCGAGGTCTTGGAGCTGGAGCGGGTTGAAATGATGCCGATGCCGACAGCATTTGATGGCTACGTCGAACGTACCGTGCGGGTCTCCAGCACCTGCCTGATCAGCGTGGCGCGAAATCGCTATTCAGTGCCATGTGAACGAGTCGGCCAGTGGGTCAGCAGCCGTCTGTATCCTTCGCGAATCGTGGTCATCGCCGATGAAACGGTGATCGCCAGTCACGAGCGCCTCTTTGATCGAGATCAGGTCAGTTTTGACTGGCAGCATTACATCCCGCTTATCGAACGCAAGCCCGGGGCATTGCGTAATGGCGCGCCATTTGCCGATCTACCGAAGCCGTTGCTGCTTCTCAAGCGGGGACTGAGGCGTCACACCAACGGTGATCGAATCATGATGCAGGTACTGGCTGCTGTGCCTATCGCCGGTCTCGAACCGGTGCTGGTGGCGGTGGAGCTAGTGCTTGAGTCGGGAAGTCTGAGCGCCGATCACATCCTCAATGTCCTTGCTCGCCTGACCTCCACTGCACCACCTGCCTGCGTGGAAACCAGCCTGCAACTCAAGGTGGCGCCTGTTGCCAATACGGCGCGCTACGACCGGCTCCGTACGACCGATGAGGAGAATCGCAATGCGTGACTTAATGGCAGAACTCAAAGAATTGCGCCTGCATGGCATGGCCAGTGCTTGGGAGGAACTGGTCTCTCAAGGAACAGCCTCCACGGCTTCATCGAAATGGCTGCTAGAACATCTGCTCCAGCAGGAGCAGGCGGATCGCGCGGTGCGCTCGGTGAACCACCAGATGAACATGGCAAAACTCCCCATGCACCGTGATTTAGCCGGCTTTGACTTCAGCGCTTCCAGCGCTGATGCCCGGTTGGTTAGCGATCTATCCAGCTTGGCGTTCACTGAGACCGCGCAGAATGTCGTGTTCATCGGCGGCCCTGGAACCGGGAAAACACACTTGGCCAGCGCCTTGGCGGTATCCGGAATTACGGCCCACAACAAACGCGTGCGCTTCTTTTCCACGGTGGATCTGGTGAATCTGCTGGAGCGTGAAAAGTACGATGGCAAGGCAGGCCGAATCGCCCAGGGACTGCTTCGCACAGACCTGGTGATACTTGATGAGCTGGGGTATTTACCCTTTAGTCAGAGCGGCGGTGCCCTGTTATTTCACCTGCTGTCCAAGCTGTACGAGCACACCAGCGTGGTCATCACCACCAACCTCAGCTTCTCGGAATGGTCGAGTGTGTTTGGCGACGCCAAGATGACTACAGCGTTGCTGGATCGGCTGACACACCACTGCCACATCGTGGAAACAGGTAACGAGTCCTACCGCCTGCAACACAGCACATTGGCCGCCCAGACGAAGATCAGATCACGAGAACGAAAGCGCAAGGATGAAGAGAGTATCGAGGACGATGAGCCGTTTTGATCCGCACCATAAATACCCTGCCGCATGCCTACATGTGGCGGGGCTTGATGCATCGTCAACCGGAACACGGCTGCTAAGCTTATCCACAATTGCTGGGGCAAAAATCAGCAATCCGTCCTGGGTCATTTTTCAATCGGCAGGGTGGGTCAGTTTTCAATCAGCGCCAACACTTGTGGACGTTTACAAGGACGTCATCACCTTTGAATCGCGTTGGTTCGAGCGCCTCATCCAAATGCCAGTTGATCATCCCTATCGAAGGATGGACAGGGTTGAGCTTGCTAGGGAAGTACTTGGCGACCTGCTGTAAACAATACGTTAATGCCGCCGCATCTGCAGATGGCCGAGAAAAGCGGGATCCGGGAAGAACCTATGATTTGCATTGATTGCGTGACACCGCCCCCACTGAAGAGGTTGTTCGACACGCTCGGGACGGAGGCTGACTGTAAGTACTGCGGCAATCTGGGGCACACAATGGAGCCGAGTCTCCTGTTCAGCTACATCTACGACCGTGTAGCAGAGAATGTAGCCGGCAAGGATGACCTGTCCCACTACGAACTCGGCTTGCTGTATGAGTGCGGATCGGACGAGATCGCCGTTTCGGATATTGATATCGTCCTCATGGAGTGGTTCGATCTCGGCAAAGAGCCCTACTTTGAAGATCTGTGCGATGGCGTTCCACGTGAGTTCAGGGTTGATGACGCGGGGGACGAAACGCATTTCTACGGCGATGATGGTACGTTGGAGCAGAACTTCTACGAGGATCGCTGGAAGAAGTTCGTTAATGATGTCCACTACAAGCACCGTTATTTCAATTCAGGAGCCGACAAGTTCCTCGATTCCGTCTTTTCGCTGCTGGTGACCGACGGCGGCGAGCTCAAACCGGAGGTGATGCGGACCATCGCCCAGGGCGAATTGCTCTACCGCGCACGCATCGCCCAGAACCAAAAGCAGGCGGAGGAAATCATCGCCGATCCCGCCGGCCAATTCGGCCCTACACCAAAACACCTGGCCAGCAGCCAGCGGATGACCCCGAATGGCATTTCCGCCCTGTATTGCGCATTGGAGCGAGAGACCTGCCTCAGCGAAATCCGCTCCATTACCGGCGATCACGTAGTCAGTACCGCCCTGACACCCATCGGCGAGCTGAAGCTCCTGGACCTCACAGTGCTGGATCGAGTAGAGCCCCCGGATCTTACGTTACTGGATGAGGGCTTCCGCGACTCACTGCATCGGAAGGTTTTCCTGGGCTCGTTGGTAAAGAAAATGTCCCGACCCAAGGCGCGCAATGACGAGTTGAGCTATTTGTCGACGCAGGTGGTTTTCGAGTACTTGCGGCTACGTTTCGGCAAGTACGTGGATGGGCTGGTGTTCCCCTCCGTCCAAACGGGCGAGGCAGGAACCAACGTGGTTCTCTTCCCTGAAGTCAGTCGACTCTTATACGAGCCTCCGGCCAATTCTGATCCAGCAGATGGCTCTGCCCCGAAGGCCGTGCCAGCGGAAAACCTATATGGGTCGTCGGCTAGACTTGTTGTCGTGGCTGACTCCATCCAGTTCCACAAAATCACTGCGATTGAAACCAAGGCCAAGCATTACGACCATATCTACGGATTGTTCATGAGCGAATTGAATAGCAAGCGGTTAGGCCCGATTTTCGAAATGAGGGAAGTGAAGGCGGAAGGTTGACGCTTCAGTCGACAAACAGCTTCGAACTAGTCATAGAGTCGTCGCGATCGTCTGTCAGAGCAGTCAGTTGAATCTGTTCGCATGGACGGAGAGGACAAGTCGGCCTCCTCTAGACCAGAGAAGGCTGGCCCATTCGATTCAGCTTAGCGATGCGTTGTGACGAGATGGTGACGAGTCTTGGGGTCTGGCTGAAGCGCGGGTAAGGGGCGATGCTTGGTTTGTGCCGGTCGCCGCTTGAGCATGAGGATGTTATGGCCTTTTGCCTTCGCGATGTGATATTGCTTTGCACTCAATTTGACTCGCGAAAGGAGATGCGAATGTCTGGTTCTGGCGGTAGCTATCTGGGTCCATCTACACCCACCACTTCCTGTGCGGCACTTCAGTTTGATACCCAGCTAGCTTCACCGAAAGCACAGGTGGTTGGGCAGCTGAGCGTCAACGACATCCTCGACGTTGTCTTTTCGCAGTCGGGTAACCAGCAAGTCGTCTCCGCACTTTGGAACGGCGCTGAGGCAGGAGGGATTGTCGATCCACATCTGAACCAATTGCGAAGCTGCATGAGCCAGGGTGAACAGTACCAGGCACGTGTGCTGCAACTTGGTGGAGGTCAAGTACGCCTCCGGGTTTACCACGTTTAATTTCGAGCAAGGAGAGCTCTATGATCACAATTGTAGGAGGCGTCTACCGAGAGCGGTGCATGCGCCCGGCCTGGGACGATATTTATGGCTCGGCAGGGAGAGCTGCAACTGCTATCGCCCGTTTCGGTGGACAGGTGGAATTACATGCCTGTGTAGATAGCAACACCCAGATTGTCGTTGATGCTCGCGCAGCCGCAGAAGGGTTCCAGTTCAAGGCTACAGCTGCGCAGGCAGGGGTTACTTTCGAGTACATCCATGGCCTCGCCAATCCAGATATTCGACGTGACACCCACGTTAAATTGGAGCTTCAGGTTCGCGCCGAGAAGGTGCTTCGATTCGGCATGATCGATGGAACGGCAGTGGTTGATGCTGAGTACGTGGTGTTTGACCCACAGAATGCCGACGGTACGGAGTCCTTTGGGGCCAATGGCTCTGAAGCAAAGCACTTGGCTTTGGTCTTGAACCGCCACGAGGCCAATCTGTTGGTGCCCACTTCCAGTGGGTTGACCGCACAAGAGCTCGCAATCGTGCTTGCCGAGCAGGAGAGCGCGGAGGTAGTTGTCATCAAGATGGGGCCGTTGGGTGCCTTGGTGTATGACAACGGCGCAATCTCGACGGTACCTGCATACCGCACTGAGCGGGTATGGAAGATCGGCTCAGGAGATACCTTCGCTGCCCACTTCGCATTGGGATGGATGGATAACGGCCTTTCGGCTCACGATGCAGCCTCGGTTGCCTCCGTTGCGACGGCCTTTTATTGCGAAAATCAAGGCTTCCCCGACCAGGCTTTGCTTGCTGACTTCAAGCCGTACCCACTGCAGCCATCAGCTCGGTATCGCGATGGCTACGCCCCTAAGGTGTACCTCGCAGGGCCATTCTTCACCCTCGCAGAGCTGTGGATGGTCGGGCAGGCTCGCAGAGACCTGCTGGCAATGGGGCTGGATGTATTTTCCCCATACCATGACGTAGGTCTTGGCTCTGCTGAGGACGTGGTCGAAAAGGACCTTGAAGGGGTGCGCGATTGCGACGTTCTACTTGCGATTGGTGATGGGCTTGACTCGGGCACAATCTACGAGATTGGCTACGCTCGGGCATTGAACAAACCTGTCGTTTTCTACGCAGAAAATGAGTCCGAACAGGACAAGAAAATGATGGAAGGCTCCGACTGCCGCATCACCGATGACTACGTCAGTGCGATCTATCAGACGGTCTGGGAATCGGTAGTGCTATGAAGACAGGATTATTGTTGTCTGGTGGGATGGACTCATTGACGATTGCCTGGTGGAAGCACCCGGACATTGCGTTCACCCTGAACTACGGTCAGCTTGCGGCGCAGGCCGAGATCGAGGCTTCTAGGACGATCTGCAAACAGTTGGAAATCCCTCATCATGTGATTGAGATTGACTGCCGCCAGCTGGGCTCGGGAGATATGGCAGGCAGCCAAGCCGACAGCCTGGCTCCAGCCTCGGATTGGTGGCCGTACCGGAATCAGATGCTGGTTACACTGGCGGCGATGAAGGCAATCTCGTTCGGCGTAACGCACTTGTGGTTGGGCACCGTGAAATCGGATGGCTTCCATAGGGATGGCTCGCCCGAGTTCATGTCGGCGATCAGCCATCTGCTATCCCTACAGGAGGGTGGCATGGTGGTGGAAGCTCCTGCAATTGAGCTTTCTACTGCTGAGCTTGTCCGTAAGTCTGGCATCCCTGCGAGTCTTTTGGCCTGGGCGCACAGCTGCCACAAGTCGCATGTTGCGTGTGGCAACTGCCGTGGCTGCAACAAATACATGGAGGTGTTTCAAGAGGTGGGGTATGACTTGGATCGACCTGGGTGACCCAACTCCAAGGCTGGCTCCTGAGTGGTATGAGCCTCTCGAGTGGGAAATTGGTGATGTCTGCCCGCTCCCTGCTTCCTCGGAGGCGTTAGACCGGCCGTTCGGCGAGGTTTTGGATGCGCGTGCGTCGCATCGCGAGTTCGGCGTCGTCTATGACCTGCAGCTCGGAGCCTTCCTCTGGCATGCATGCAGAACTCGAGGATCCGGTACGTCAAACCTAGGTTTTGATCTGGAGCATCGAGCGGCCCCCTCGGCTGGAGCGATCCACCCTATACATATCGTCGTTAAGCGGCCCGAAGATGATCGATGGTGGATGTATGAGCCTAGGGCCCACCAACTGGTGGAACTCCGACATTCGACCGGCAAGCTTGCAGGCCTTTATGAACTAAGTCTGCGGGTTCTGGGCGGTGATGAGGCAACACGAATTCTGTTTCTGGCCGAGCCCGGAAAAACATTGGGTAAATACCAAGATGGATGCAGCCTTGTTTGGCGTGACGCGGGTGTGCTACTCGCGGTCATGGCATTAACTGCGACAGCCCAGGGACTCAACTTCTGTCCGCTGGGTATCACCGGTGAGCCTTGGGCCAGTACCCTAGCCGATCAGGGAAAGTTGGCTGGGGTTGGCCTTGCTCTTCTTGGGTCTGCTACGAGAACCTGAATCAGGTGCGTGGTGCCCCATGCCCATGATGCTGTGCACCGTGGCGGGCGATGACATCATCTCCAACCACATCAGGGCATCGAGCTCCGATGCCCTGACTCCAAGTCCTTTACTGAAGCGGATGAACTGCTCTTCCAGCTCCAGATAGTGTCGCTCAACGGTCAAGTTGCTCTCGAAGAACCTACCCAGTAGCCCGGCACGGAGAATGTGGATGTCCAGGATTGCTACGTCGTCCGCATCCAGCCAGTTACGGGCAACCCACGATGCGGTCTTGTAACCAATGCCTGGAATATCCAGCAGCCAGTCGCGCAGCGCTTTGCCGGAGCCTAACGGAGGCCGTTCAGCAGACAGCTTCTGAAGAGCCGCGCTGAGGTAGCGAGCCTTTTGAGTGGCGAAGCGGTACCGCACTTGGCGACCATCGATAACAAGGGGCTCTTTCAGCCACTCGAGCAGGCTTTCTTCTGAAGGTGGTTGGTCGCCAAAGGCACCGCGTTCTTTGACGTGGTGAAAGGCGGCGAGCCCGACGCTAGCGGGGATGCCATGCCCCCCCAACAAGCACGCGCCAACTTCTTCTTTCAGCGTTGCCCCGAGCTTGTAGTTGATCCGATCGCCAGTGAGACGGCGTGCGTACACTTGGTACGCCCAGTAGGCAGGAGTTGGGAATGCCTCCATGGCTCCCCACGGGACGCCCGGAATAACTTCGGCGTCTGCTTTGGGCAGCTCGACATTGAAGACCGCTTGATCCATGAAAATAGCGCCTAATTGCATCAGGCGGCCTCCTCGGCAATGCCGTAGTGTTCCTGCATCCATTGCAGTAACTCGTGTCGCTCAATGGGATCTAGGCTCTCGATACGAGTACGGAGCCTGGTTTGGCGACGCTGAATGGTTTGGCGGTCTCGGAATGTTTCGCCCATGTATCGACTGTCGTGCAAACGGCTGGGAGGTTCGAAGTTCATCCACACCGTCTCCTCGCGCAGCTCTACATGGGTCTTAGCTGGAAAACTCACCTTGCGCCACCCGATGAGCTCGCGGTTGTAGAGATCACAGTCATAGCCTGAAAGCATCACATTGCAAGGTAATGCGACCAAGCACCGCAGTAAGCGGATGTGGTCTTCTTCCGAGTAATCGCATCGATAGACCTTCGCTCGGCGGCGGGTTTCAGGGACGTAGGGCGGATCAACATAGACCAACTCCTGGCCTTCGAACGGATACCCTTCAAGGAACGCAACTGCATCGACTTGGTGGAGTTCGCAGGTATCTGGAAGCTTCGTTCGCCAAAGCTCAATGACTTTGGCGTCGAGGTCCAAGCCAATATTCCTCTGCGCAGCCTTTTTGTTGCGCATGACTGCCCCGCCACCAAGGTGGGATTCGATGTATGTCTGATGCGGTGGCATCAGATTGATCAAGCGCTGGTAGCACTTGCCTTTTCCGCCTGGATATCTCATGTCGCAAGCATCGTCAGAAATGACGATGATGTCAAGGCGAAGCGCCGAACGGCCACCATGTGTGGAGTTCGGTTAAAGGCGGAGTCATAAAATTCAGATGGGCCTTAAGCCATTTATGTGTCCAACTACGTCAATCTGCTATGATGGCATTCTGACTTTACTTCGTATGGCCTGCTCTAGAAGTTCCATCTAAAGTCAGTCAGGAAAACGCGCATGGATGGGCGGGACCAGAAGGCCTCCCAGCCGAGCCTGAGCGCAATAAGATCTGAGCAATGGACACGCCCTATTCATGAACTCCAATGTGAACTCACTGCCGGTTGAAGGCAGTGCTGAGGTTTCGATTGAAACTGACCTAACGGATCCTCGTCCGATTTTCCTTGCCATGCAGGGAGGCGGTGCAAAAGGGATCGCCCACGTAGGAGCGCTGAGCTCCATCGAAAAATTTGACTATAAGATTAGAGGAGTTTCCGGAACCTCTGCAGGATCTATGGTTGCCGCTTTGGTTGCTGCTGGCTATAAAGCCGACGAACTTGTGAATCTTGAAACCCGGGAGCATTTATTCAGCCACAGTGCAGAGACGCTGGGTTTTGAACAGCCAACCGCTATTTTCCCAGGCAATGGTTGGAAAACACTTAGGATGTGGCAGAGGATTGGGCTTGGTCTAGCTATTTTAATTAGCGCCATTATCAAAGTATTTACCTTCGGTAAAGGTTCCAAGGCAGATCGCTCCAATCACGATCCACTTGTTGGTTGTAAGGTTCTTAAAAAAAAGCTCGATCCATTAGCTGAAAAGCCTGGCAGGCTGAAGCGCTATTGGAGGTTTTTCACTCGATCTTCATGCTCATTAATAACAGGGACGTGGTTCACTCTGAAAATCAGTGTGGATGTGCTTTATGTAGCTACCCTGTCGCTTCTATTGCTTATTGCTATTGGATTTTCCGTCGAGTATGCGGTGAAGATAATGCCGGGTGCAACGGTGATATTTGTTTCTTTGCTAATTTTCTTTATTTTGATTGTAGGGCGTTGGATATACAAAACCTTGTCGGGTTTTTTTGCTGGGCTTAACAATGTTGGGAATGTCTCGCTATTGATAGATAACGCAATTTCTGAAAAGCTACGGGCGAATGGTTATCCAAACTCTGGCAATATTACTTTTAGCGATTTAAAAAAGGCGAGGTCTGAAAATAACCCTACTATTCCGCTTAAGATTGTGGCGACGAATGTCGCCCATGAGTGCTTGGAATTGTTTTGCGAGGAGCGGACTCCGGATGTAAAGATAGGCGACGCAGTAGCTGCTTCTGTATGCCTTCCTTTCGTGTTTAAACCTTGGAATCTTTCGTTTAATCGACACACTGAAACTCACGTTGTTGCAGTTGACGGGCAGTTTTTGGACGGTGGGTTGGTATCGAATTTACCAGCATGGCCATTCGATGAGGAGCGCCTACAGGATCCCGATGTAGGAACTATTGCACTGAGCATTGAGTCAGAAGAAGTTCGAGGGGCGAAACACTGGGCAGCGGCAGCTTTGGAGACCGTGATAAATGGATCAAGTATGGTTCATACACGCGCAACGGGCAGCACCCTAAAGATTCCCTTGGTGCCGAAGCTGAAAATGATGGCATTCGGCGCTTCAGCTGAGGATGTTCGCGCTGAAGTGTATGCGGCGTCGTCTGCAGTTACTGTCCGCCTCACCAAAGAACTCGGCACCCGGAATGCGTTAGGCGATGCCGCAAACCATCTCCACGGTTGGTTTGTAAATGCTGTTCAGGAAGGCGCGGGGCAATGGTGTAGAGAACCACTTAGGCCACGGGTACGCGTCGCCATTGTGGCCGAGCGGGGCGGGAACGTTGCTACGTTGTCCAACGTTTTCACTCAAGGTTATTACGAGGCTGAGGTTGATCGGGCTGTTTCGCGCCGTTCTGATTGCTGGATTTTCAAAAAGGCATTTGAAAAGCGTAGGCCACAACTATTCCCCATACCTCGACGTGGGGTGAGGGTGGATGAATACAAAGGGGAGCGGATCTGGTCTGGGGTCCGGTGGGTTGCCTGCTTCCCGGTCCGCCTCCGGGGCGAGCTTGAACCGGGGCGTCGCGAACGTCTTTGCGCGGTCGTTGTTGATTCCACGTTCCCAATCCATGGGGATATGCCGTCCGTCCAGCTCTACTTGAATTCCTTCATGACCAATGCATTTACTGAAGTGTTAGATTATTTTGACGAGCACGACTTGATGCGTGCCGTTCAGGGGGAGAACACATGGATATAGATTCGTTTGAGCCCAGCGATGAGTGGATGGATGAGTTGCAGGAACGGCTCGACAGATTGCGTGAGATCCGGGCCACTACCTCTAAGATGCATTACGTGGCAATGGACGTCGATGAACATACATCAGCTTTAAAAGATTGGGATCGGACGCAACGGCCTCAGTCTCTTGCCATTCACAAGCGTATCATGGGCGTGCTGCATGAGCGGGAAGCAGAAACTGCCTACAAACGTAGTTTGAGGCACGAGAATCTTCTCAGAGAACTAGATGAATTAGGTTACGAGCAATGGGAAAGGAGCGGAAAAAAAGCCCAGTTTGATGAACTTACAGAGAATACTCTGAGGCGTAGTCGTCTAGCTGCTTTCCATGGGGCTGAAGGGAACACCGGCGCTTGGGAAAAACAATTGCGCGGGATTCGCGAATCCTTACTGAGTTACGAGCTAAGCGACATGGGTTTAAATAATTCTGCCAAGTATAAGGGTAGAAGCGCAATAACAGACTTATGGGCAAAACAGGCCGGTTGGACGAGTATTGAGCACTTTAAGCCTAAGCATCATCGGGCAGATAGTGAGCTATGGCAGAAGGATGGTGACCATATGAGTTTGGCCGCGCTTGTTGAAGCCAAGGGAGTCCATGCAGCCATTACTCATGACGAACATACGATTAATTTTAAGCCATGTGATAAGCACAGGCGAGATGATCACGGCTAACGCCATAACCCTGTACGGCCTCGAGTTGCATGGGGTTCTGCCTCATATAAAGTAATGCAGGTTGGCTGTTCTCCATTTTTTCTGCGCATGAGGGCACAGCCGTTCCGATCTTCGGTTTCATTTGATCTACAATTTTAGTTAGGAGATATTTTCTGTTTCTTGTCCCGGGAATTTGGTTTATGGGTTTCGCATCATACTGCCCTAACTATTCCCCTCTAGGCAGAGATTACATGTGTAGAAATTTTCTACTATTGTTGCATTGAGGTCTGAATTAATAGCTACTGCGATCTGAGGTGTTGGCAACAGATGTTCTAATCCAGTGGACTCGGAGGACAGCATCTCTCTAGATACGAAAAGTTTTTTGAAGTCATTCCACTGTTACCTCCAAGTCAACTTTGGATAATCGGAATGAACGTAGATGGCTGTTCCGCTCGTCCCTTTATGTATTTGGAATAAACGAAAGGTGAGTATTAGCGATTAGCGTCCTAGCTCTAGCCCTTCAGCTAGTATCGATATTCTCTACCTGAAGGGTAGTTTGAAATTGGCCAGACCTCTAGGTTATGGTGACTTTATCCTGTAACTAATAGGTTTTGGTTGAATCAAACTAGATCTTGGAGGCATGGCAGTCACCTTGTGGCGTCACCGGCAGACGTGCTCCAAAACCGGAGTTTATCGTTTCCTCTCATCAGGGGTGCAAGCCTCGTTAATAAACGGTCACGCCTTAAAAATTGCGGCGGGCCGGGAGCGCATCTATTTTGTGAATCCATTAGGCGTTTCTCATTTTTTCTGTGATTCCTCCGCCAGGCTTGAACAGAAAAAATGATTCTCTCCCAGTGTTTGCTAGACCTCTCAAATCAGCTATTTTGTGAACCTACATCAGGCTACCCGCTAAAACAAAAAGGCCAACGCTCAGCGTTGGCCTTTTTTATTGGGTGAAACTTAAGCGTTTTACAATTGCTCCACGTGGAACATCACTGTTTTTAACCTTGGGCCGCCGCCACACTCTCCAACCGATAGCCATACCCGTAGATGGTCAGCAGCTGCCAGCCCCGGTCTGCGGTCAACCCCAGCTTGTTACGCAGCCGATAAATATGTGTATCCAGTGGCCGTGAGGAGACCATTTCTTCATGGCTCCAAAACCGCTCATACAGGTATTCCCGAGACAGTGGCCGAGCCAGGTTGGCGAACAAGCAACTGGCCAGGCGGTATTCACGCTCAGTGAGATTGATCGGCTTACCCGCGCGCGTCACCGTCAGTTCGGCATCATCAAAGGTCAGGTCGTTGAAACTCTGCACCTCATTAGTCGCTGGCTTTTGCAGCCCATGGCGGCGTAGCACGGCGTTGACCCGAGCCTTGAGTTCGTTTGGCCGAAACGGCTTGCTGACGTAATCATCCGCCCCGCTGTTGAGTGCGGTGACGATATCGCTCTCGGCATCGCGGCTGGTCAACATGATTACGGCGGGTGGTGAGTCCATGTGCTCGCGGGTCCAGCGCAACAATGCGATGCCTGTGATGTCCGGCAGTTGCCAGTCGAGGATCAACAGGTCAAAGGTTTCGCGGCGCAGTTGGCGCAGCAGGTCTTCACCGCGTTCGAAGAAATGCAGGGACCAGGGTTGCTCTGCGGTGCTGGGGATCTGTCGCAGCGTCTGTTCAACCCGACGCAATTCAGCGGGTTCGTCGTCCAGTATTGCGACACGCATGGGTGGGTCCTTTCTACAAAAAATACGACAGCCGACGGTCTGTTCAATCGCGTAGGTAATGCACAGATGCCTGTGGTTGAATCTGAATAATTATGGCCAGACTCAATGCTCACAGGATCTATCGGTACGCTGATATCAAAGGGCCGTAAACCCGTTTAAAGTCTTGCGTACCTACCAGGCGAAAGATACCGGCTCCTACCCTTGAGGAAAAGGATCAGCCGACACATGCGCTGCCGTAGACCTGTATGTGCTGAGGTCAGATGCCGTCTGAAACTACTCGGGTGATGAGCTCCATGACCTGTTCTGCCTATCGATTATGCTGTGCCCTACCCGCGTTACTGGCCCTGGTCATCAGTACAGCTCAGGCTGCAACGCCCTATCGCCCTGCTTATATTGACGAGCCGTTCCTGTGCCGTGCGCACCCGTTGCCAGCAGTTGTGCAGCATTTGACGGGTGAAGCCTGGAAGCTCGATGCCAAAGGCGGGGCGCAGCATCTACTGGAAGGGATGAGCATTGATGAGCAAGAAGGCGTGAAGACTTCGACATCGGCTTTCGTCAGCCTGCGCCTGGGTGATGGTTCCAGTGTGGTGCTGCCCTCCAGTTCACAGGTGCGTCTGCACCTGGTGCAAAAACAGGCGATTCCCCAGGTCATTCTGGAACAGGGCCAGGTCGAGACCTATGTGATCAAACGGGCCAGTGACTACGACCGTTTTCAGATCGTGACGCCCGTCGGCGTTCTGGGCGTGCGTGGCACGCACTTTCGCGTGCGCAATGACGGCGAGCAATCCGTGCTGGAGGTGCTGAATGGCCAGGTAGCGGTTAACCGTGCAGCAGGCAGCGCCGCAGCCGAAGTGAAGGTGGACGCACGCCAAGGTCTGCTGATCAGACAACAAGGTGAACTCAAGCCCGTGGCGCTTTTGCCCGCGCCTGTATTAATCGGCCAGGATGGCCAAAAAGGTCAGTCGCCAGTCTGGAGCCTGTACCTGCGGCCATTACCCGGTGCACAGCGCTACCGCGCCCAAGTCGCGACCGACTCAGCCTTTATGAACATCAAGCAGGAAAACTTTTCCAGTGAGCCGAAAATGCGCTTCACTGGGCTCAAAGCATCGTTTTACCACGTGCGTTTGTCCGCCTACGACGCGCAGGGCCTGGAGGGAGAAACCGGGGTCTATGACATCTTCTATTACCCACCCGCCACTCAGGTACAGGCCAGCGATGGTTAACCCATGATGCTTTGGCACAAGGCCGAGAAACGCCAGCCCACTCATGCCCAGCGCTTGTTCCACGGCCTGGTGCGCGAGTGGTTGTGGATAGGTTTGCTGTTATTGCCAATGACGGCCTACCTCTCGTTGAGCCCGGGCCTGGCGCTGAACAACCCGCTGTATGACAGCCTCAGGCGCCTGGCGCCGTTGCCGGTAGACCCGCGCATCGTGCTGGTGACCATTGACGATCCTAGCCTGAAAGAGTTGGGCCGCTGGCCCTGGCCGCGCAGTTTGCACGCCGACCTGATCGACCGCCTGAGCGCCGCGCAGCCAGCGGCCATCCTCTTCGATGTGATCTTCAGTGAGCCCGGTGTGCCTGCCAACGACCGACGCCTGGCAGCCGCCGTGTGCAACGCCGGCAACGTGGTACTGCCGTTGCTGCGTGAGGAAGCGGCGAACTACAGCACGCCGGACGCGCATATGTTGCCGCTGCTCAAGTGTGCTAAAGGTCTCGGGCATATCAATGTTGAAGCCGACAGTGACGGCGTAGTGCGCAGCCTGTTTATGCGTGAAGGCCCACCCGGTGACACCACGCCGCAGTTGGCGTGGGTGGCCTATGCATTGAGCGGCCAGGCCTCTGAGATGCCAGGAGAACCCCAGCAACCGATTAACCCGTCCTGGCACCGGGAGCACGCCATTCGGATCCCGTTCATCGCTGCCGACACCCGCTTTCCTACGGTCTCCTACGCCAGCGTTATACGCGGTGAGGTCGACCCTGAACGGCTGCGGGGTCGGCTTATTCTGGTAGGCGCCACTGCGTCCGGCATGGGCGATCGTTTCGTCACCCCACTCTCCTCGACTGTCGGCACCACGGCGGGTGTTGAGATCCAGGCCAACGTGCTCAACGGCCTGCTGCAAGGGCGCAGCATCGTTGATCTACCCGGCGCGGTGTCGGCCTTGATGGCGACTGCCTGGGTGGCATTGTTACTGGGCCTGTTGTTGTATCGCCCACGCTACGCGCTCTGGATGACCCTGGGCTGCATGGCCACCGCATTGCTCGGCGCGTGGGTGTTGCTGCGCCAGGGCCACTGGTGGTCACCGGCCGCGTGCCTGATTGGTTTGCTGCTCAGCTACCTGATATGGAATTGGCGGCGCCTCAGCGTGATCCTGGCCTACTTCGGCTGGGAGCTTGCGCGGCTGGATAACGAACCCAAAGTACTGCCCGAGCGTCGTCGTGCGCCCGCGAGCAAGGGAGATGTGCTGCAAGCGCGGATCTTTGCCCTGGAACAAGCGGTAAGCCGTACACGCGATACCCGGCGGTTTATGGCCGACGGTCTGGAGTGCCTGCCGGTGGCCACGCTGATTACCGACCCCAAAGGCAGCATCCTGCTGGCCAACCGGATTGCGCGTGAGGTGTTCAGTAATGAGTTGGTCAACCAAAACCTCCTCGAACAACTCGCCGACCTGGGTTATCCGCCGCTGCACAATGGCGTGCGCCCTGCTCTCTCAGCGCTGGAACTCGTTGAGTTTCGCGACATCCATCAGCGCAGCCTGCGCATTGAACTTGCCCCTTTGCTGCCGGCTGAAGGCGACGTCGCCCTCGGCTGGCTGATGAGCCTCACAGACTTGAGCAAAGAGCGCGAAGCGCAGCAGCACCGCGAAACCATGCTGCGCTTCCTGTCCCATGACCTGCGTGCGCCACACTCGGCGATCCTGGCGCTGCTGGATGTGCATGGCGGTGAGTCGCCGGTGTTTGCTCAGATCGAGCAACAGGTCAGGCGCGCGCTGAGCCTGACTGAATCCTTCGTACAACTGGCCAAAGCTGAGGCCGATGGCTACCAGTTTCAGCCCACGCTGTTTGCCATGCTGGTTATGGATGCTTTCGATCAAGTGGCGGTCATTGGCCAACTTAAAGGCATCCACCTGGTTCATGATCTGGACGAAGCCGATGAAGGCATGGTGTACGCCGATCAATCGCTGCTGACCCGAGCGTTGTTCAACGTGCTGGAGAATGCGATCAAGTATTCCCCTTCCGGTACTACCGTCACCTTGAGCCACGGCAGCGCGCAAGGATGGCTGGAATGCCGCATCAGCGATCAAGGACCCGGTATTGCGCCAGAGGATTTGCCCGAGCTATTCAGCCAATACCGACGCTTCGATTCGGCCCAAGGCAGTGAAGGTTTGGGGTTGGGGTTGACCATGGTCAAAGCTGTAGTGGAGCGCCATGGCGGTCGCATTCAATGTGAAAGCGAGGTGGGTAAGGGTTCGACTTTCAGCCTGCAACTGCCGTTACTCGAGGATTGAAAAACGTACTTTTTCACGGTGCATAAAAAACCGGTCACAAGGACCGGTTTTTTTATGCGGGAAAAACTTATGCACGTTTTTCGCGATTTTATGAGCTTTGGAAATATGTAAGTAAATCAGCTTGTTATGAGGAAAAAACACCATTTCGCCAACAAACCGTACACAGGTTATCCACAGATCACTAAATCGCAGGTGTCTCGACTACAACCGGCTCTGGAGGCAGCGAACCCATGGCCCGTTGCTGCGCTTCATTCCACGCCTGTGCGCGGTCATTGAGTGCGGCAATGGCGCGTGGCCCTTCACCTTCGGCGTACATGGGCTCGCCAATGACCACAGTGATAGTGCCTTCACGCTTGGCCCAACCGGTCTTCGGCCAGAATTTGCCGGCGTTGTGCGCAATCGGCAGCACCGGCAGATGGGCGTTGACCGCCAAAGCAGTACCGCCGCGTGAGAACTTGCCCACGGTGCCAAACGGCACACGCGTACCTTCCGGGAAGATCAGCACCCAAACACCATCCTTGAGCAGCTCGTCACCCTTCTTGGCCACGTGTTTGAGCGCCGCCTTGGGGTTGTCACGGTCGATGGCGATCGGCCGCAGCATGGCCATCGCCCAGCCGAAGAACGGCACGTACAGCAGCTCACGCTTAAGCACCTGGCTCAGAGGCGAGAAGTACGCGGACAGGAAGAACGTTTCCCACGTGCTCTGGTGATTCGACAGAATCACGCAGGGCTGGTCCGGGACGTTTTCAGCGCCCTTGATCTCGAAACGGATGCCCAGGAATACCTTGGTCAGCCACAACGCACAGCGGCACCAATAGACGTTGATAAAACGATAACGCGCCTTGAACGGCAGGAACGGCGCGATAAAAAAGCTCAGGGTGCACCACAGAAACGAACTGGTGCCCAGCAGCAGGTAAAAGAAGAAGGTTCTGATGGCCTGCAAAATCGACATGGCAGCATTTACCGTTGCGGGACATGGCCCGCCTGCTAAAAGCACACTCCCGAGCAATCCTTGTTCAGGAAGTCGAGGGCGGCTAGTTGTTAATAAGTTCTGCGGCAACCGCCGCCAGATCGTCAAAAATCAGAGTGCCTACCGGCAGGTTTTTCGCCTGGGTCTTTTCGCCTTTCCCGGTCTTAACCAAAACTGGCTGAGAGTCGACGGCTTTGGCCGCCTCCAGGTCACCGAGGCTGTCCCCGACGAACCATAGCCCAGCTAACGGCACCTTGTAATGTTCTGCAATGGTTTTCAACATGCCAGGCTTGGGTTTGCGGCACTCGCAGCCCTCATCCGGCCCGTGGGGGCAGTACACCACCAGCCCCACCTCACCGCCCTGCTCGGCCACTAACGCGCGCAAACGCGCGTGCATGGCGTCCAGGGTGGCGATGTCGTAATAACCGCGGGCGATGCCGGACTGGTTGGTGGCGATGGCCACCGTCCAGCCGGCTTTGCTCAACTGCGCGATGGCCTCGATCGAGCCGGGCAGTGGAATCCATTCCGCCACCGACTTGATGTAAGCGTCGGAGTCGTAATTGATCACCCCGTCCCGATCGAGAATCAGCAGTTTCAACATGGTCAGCCCAGTACAGAAATGTCAGCGATGTTGATGAACAAGCCGCGCAGGCGTGCCAGCATGGCGTAGCGGTTTTTCCGCACACCAGCATCTTCGGCATTGATCATCACCGCTTCAAAGAACGCATCCACCGGCTCACGCAAGGTGGCCAGGCGCGCCAGTGCTTCGGCGTAATTGCGTTCGGCGAGCAGCGGCTTCACCGCGTTTTCCGCTTTGGCGATGGCCGAGTTCAGCGAGAACTCCTTGGCATCGGCAAACAGGCCAGGGTCGACTTCGGCATTGCCGAGGTTGTCGGCCTTGCTCAGCAGGTTCGACACACGCTTGTTCACGGCGGCCAGAGCCTCGGCTTCCGGCAGCTTGCGGAAGGCTTGTACGGCCTGTACGCGCTGATCGAAGTCCAACGCCGAGCCCGGTTGCAGGGCACGTACCGACAGGTAGACGGACACGTCCACGCCTTCGTCTTCATAACGCGCACGCAGGCGGTCGAACACAAACTCCAGCACTTGCTCGGCCAACCCGGCTTGCTTGACCTTGGCGCCAAACTGGCCGACTGCAAACACCACGGCCTGGGTCAGGTCGAGGTCGAGCTTTTTGTCGATCAGGATACGCAGCACGCCCAAAGCCGCACGGCGCAGGGCATACGGGTCTTTGCTGCCGGTAGGCAACATGCCGATACCGAAGATACCGACGAGGGTGTCCAGCTTGTCAGCGATGGCCACGGCCGCACCGGTCAAGGTGCTCGGCAGCTCAGCGCCAGCGCCGCGCGGCATGTACTGCTCGTTCAGAGCCAGGGCCACATCGTCCGGCTCGCCGTCGTTGAGGGCGTAGTAGTAACCGGCAACGCCTTGCATCTCCGGGAACTCGCCGACCATTTCGGTGGCCAGGTCGCACTTGGACAGCAAGCCAGCGCGGGCTGCCCAGGCAGCGTCACCGCCAATGCGTGGGGCAATGTAGGCGGCCAGCTTGGAAACGCGCACGGCCTTGTCGTAGACGCTGCCGAGTTTTTCCTGGAACACCACGTTTTGCAGGCGCAGGTTGAAGTCTTCTAGCTTCTGCTTCTTGTCTTGCTTGAAGAAGAACTCGGCGTCAGTCAGGCGCGGGCGCACGACTTTCTCGTTACCGGCGATGATCTGCTGCGGGTCTTTGCTTTCGATGTTGGCCACGGTGATAAAACGCGGCAGCAGCTTACCGTCCACATCCAGCAGGCAGAAATACTTCTGGTTGTCCTGCATGGTGGTGATCAGCGCTTCTTGCGGCACGTCGAGGAAACGCTCCTCGAACGAGCACACCAGCGGCACCGGCCATTCAACCAGCGCGGTCACTTCGTCGAGCAGGCTTGGCGGCACGATGGCGGTGCCTTCCTGCAGGCGGGCCAGCTCTTCGGTGCGCTTGCTGATCAGCTCGCGACGCTCGTTGGCATCGGCCAGCACGTAAGCGGCACGCAGGTCGGCGGCGTAGTTGGCCGGCGAGGTGATGCGCACGGCTTCTGGATGGTGGAAGCGGTGACCACGGGAATCACGGCCAGCCTTCTGGGCGAGGATCGTGCAGTCGATGACTTGGTCACCGAGCAACATCACCAGCCACTGAGTTGGGCGCACGAACTCTTCCTTGCGAGCACCCCAGCGCATGCGCTTGGGGATAGGCAAGTCGTTCAGGGAGTCTTCAACGATGGTCGGCAACAGGCTTGCCGTTGGCTTGCCGGTGATGACCTGGCTGAAGCGCAGTTTCGGGCCGCTCTGGTCGATCTCGCTCAGCTCGACGCCACACTTCTTGGCAAAACCAAGGGCGGCTTGAGTCGGATTGCCTTCAGCATCAAAAGCCGCCTGGCGCGGTGGGCCGTCGAGGTTGATGCTGCGGTCCGGCTGCTGGGTTTCCAGCGCGGTCAGCAACACCGCCAGGCGACGTGGCGCGGCGTAGACTTTTTTCGCGGCGAACTTCAAACCGGCGCTGTGCAGGCCTTTTTCGATACCGGCCAGGAACGCATCGGCCAGGGTGTTGAGTGCCTTGGGTGGCAGCTCTTCGGTGCCCAGTTCAACCAGGAAATCTTGAGCACTCATTGTGCAGCCTCCAGCTTAGCCAACACTTCATCACGCAGGTCCGGGGTTGCCATCGGGAAGCCCAGCTTGGCGCGAGCCAACAGGTAGGCTTGGGCGACGGAACGCGCCAGGGTGCGTACACGCAGGATGTATTGCTGGCGCGCGGTCACCGAGATGGCACGGCGGGCGTCCAGCAGGTTGAAGGTATGGGACGCCTTCAACACCATTTCATAGCTCGGCAACGGCAGCGGCTGGTCGAGTTCGATCAGGCGCTTGGCTTCGCTTTCATAGAAGTCGAACAGTTCGAACAGCTTGTCGACGTTGGCGTGTTCGAAGTTGTAAGTGGATTGCTCCACTTCGTTCTGGTGGAACACGTCGCCGTAGGTGACTTTGCCGAACGGGCCGTCAGCCCACACCAGGTCGTAGACCGAATCCACGCCTTGCAGGTACATGGCCAGGCGCTCGAGACCGTAGGTGATCTCGCCGGTCACCGGGTAGCACTCGATACCGCCGGCTTGCTGGAAGTACGTGAACTGCGTCACTTCCATGCCATTGAGCCAGACTTCCCAGCCCAGGCCCCAGGCGCCCAAAGTTGGCGATTCCCAGTTGTCTTCGACGAAACGGATGTCGTGCACCAGTGGGTCCAGGCCGACATGTTTCAGCGAGCCCAGGTACAGCTCCTGGAAGTTATCCGGGTTCGGCTTCAATACCACCTGGAACTGGTAGTAGTGCTGCAGACGGTTCGGGTTTTCGCCGTAGCGGCCGTCAGTCGGGCGACGACTGGGCTGCACATAAGCGGCGTTCCAGGTTTCCGGGCCGATGGCCCGCAGGAATGTAGCGGTGTGGAAAGTGCCGGCGCCTACTTCCATATCGTAGGGCTGAAGTACCACACAACCTTGCTCGGCCCAGTATTGCTGGAGGGCGAGGATCAAGTCTTGGAAGGTACGCACGGCTGGCGTAGGCTGGCTCACGAAATTCACCTGTTACTTGGGCTGCGATTTAAAGAGCGGGAGTATACCCGATTCGGCCCTGCCACCACTCCCTGGAGCCTTATGCCACGCTGCTTTTGGTGTTCTGAAGATCCGCTGTACATGGCTTATCACGATCAGGAGTGGGGAACGCCGCTGCGCGATGCGCAGGGTTTGTTCGAGTTGCTTTTGCTCGAAGGGT
This sequence comes from Pseudomonas sp. B19125, assembly GCF_044218855.1. Lineage (NCBI taxonomy): Bacteria > Pseudomonadati > Pseudomonadota > Gammaproteobacteria > Pseudomonadales > Pseudomonadaceae > Pseudomonas > Pseudomonas sp. B19125. The sequence continues at coordinate 404,279 of NZ_CP162589.1, read as the reverse complement.
TCCAGGCGGGCCTGTCCTGGATCACCGTTTTACGCAAACGCGAGCATTATCGAAAGGTCTTGTTCGGCTTTGATGCGCAGCGTTTGGCCAGGCTGACCGATGCTGAAATCGAAGCACTGATGCTCGATCCAGGCATCGTGCGTAACCGCCTAAAGCTCAACGCCACCCGCCGCAACGCCGCCGCCTGGCTGGCGCTGGAAGATCCGGTGGGGTTGCTCTGGTCCTTTGTTGGCGGCGTGCCCAAGGTCAATCACTTTACCGATCGCAGCCAAGTCCCGGCGATTACCCCCGAGGCTGAAGCCATGAGTAAAGCGTTGAAAAAAGCCGGTTTCACCTTCGTCGGCCCGACCATCTGCTACGCGTTCATGCAGGCCTCGGGCATGGTCATGGACCACACTCAGGACTGCGACCGTTACGCGGACTTGGCCAACGCCGGTTAGAATGCCCGCTTTGCGCACCACACACGATCAGGAGTGACCTGTGGAAAAGTTTAAAGGCGCCTTGCTGGTAGGCGCTCTTCGGTTGTTTGCCCTGCTGCCCTGGCGCGCTGTCCAGGCCGTCGGCACGGCGATTGGCTGGATCATGTGGAAAACCCCCAACCGCTCCCGCGACACGGTGCGGATCAACCTCTCCAAATGCTTCCCGGACATGGACCCGGCCGCCCGCGAGCGTCTGGTGGGCCAAAGCCTGATGGACATCGGCAAGTCGCTGACCGAAAGCGCCTGCGCCTGGATCTGGCCGGCACAGCGTTCCATCGACCTGGTGCGCGAAGTCGAAGGCCTGGAAGTGCTGCATGAGGCATTGGCCTCGGGCAAAGGCGTGGTTGGTATCACCAGCCACCTGGGCAACTGGGAAGTGTTGAACCACTTCTATTGCAACCAGTGCAAACCGATCATTTTCTACCGCCCGCCCAAGCTCAAGGCGGTGGATGAGTTGCTGCAAAAACAGCGGGTGCAGTTGGGTAACCGCGTGGCGGCGTCCACCAAGGAAGGCATCCTCAGTGTGATCAAGGAAGTGCGCAAAGGTGGTCAGGTGGGTATTCCGGCTGACCCGGAGCCGGCGGAATCTGCGGGCATCTTCGTGCCGTTTTTCGCCACCCAGGCGCTGACCAGCAAGTTTGTGCCGAACATGCTCGCAGGCCACAAGGCTGTTGGCGTGTTCCTGCATGCCCTGAGGCTGCCGGACGGTTCGGGTTACAAAGTGATTCTGGAAGCAGCGCCGGAAGATATGTACAGCACCGACACGGCTACCTCCTGCGCGGCGATGAGCAAGGTGGTGGAGCGTTATGTCGGCGCCTACCCGAGCCAGTACATGTGGAGCATGAAGCGCTTCAAGAAACGCCCGCCGGGTGAAGAGCGCTGGTACTGACCACGTGATCGTTCCCACGCTCCGCGTGGGAACGCCGCCTGTGACGCTCCGCGTCACAGTTTTAAGGGCAGGCGCAGAGCGCCCAGGGCTGCATTCCCACGCAGAGCGTGGGAACGATCATAAATGCAGGCAACTCGGTTTTTCAGCCATACCGAGGTGATGCTATCGCAGGCAAGCCAGCTCCCACAGGGATCAATTCAGGCCAGGCGATCGAGTTTCTTCAGGAACACCGTCATCTCTTTTTCAGCCTGTTTGTCGCCATGTGCCAGGGCTGCTTCTATGCCCTTTTCCCAAGCTAACCGTGCTGCAGCGTTATCACCCTGCCCTTGCTGAGCCTTGCCCAACAGCTTCCACGCCGCCGAATACTTCGGGTCGAACTCGACGCATTTCTGCAAATGCTCGGCCGCCTTGGCGTTGTCCTTCAAGTCCAGATAACCCTTGCCCAAGCCAAAGCGCAGCAATGAATTATCCACACCCTTGGCGAGCATTTTTTCCAGGGATTCGAGCATTTATTATCACCTTGAGCGAAAAAAGGCTGTTGTGGCGAGGGCGCTTGCTCCCGTTGGATTGCGCAGCAGTCCCCCAACATTTTGCGAGCGCTTCGCACTCGAGCGGGAGCAAGCTCCCTCGCCACAATGAAATATTCCTGCCTAGAAAAAACTCAGCCCCACGTGAAACAGCTTCTCCACATCGCGAATGTGCTTTTTATCCACAAGGAACAGAATCACATGGTCACCCGTGGCGATCATCGTGTCGTCATGGGCGATGATCACCTCTTCGTCACGAATGATCGCGCCGATGGTGGTGCCCGGCGGCAGGCCGATATCGCGGATCGCCTTGCCGATCACTTTGCTCGACTTTGAATCACCATGGGCAATCGCTTCGATGGCTTCTGCCGCGCCCCGGCGCAGGGAGTGCACGCTGACGATATCGCCACGGCGCACGTGGGCCAGCAAGGTGCCGATGGTGGCCAACTGCGGGCTGATGGCGATGTCGATGTCGCCGCCCTGGATCAGGTCGACGTAGGCCGGGTTGTTGATGATGGTCATCACCTTCTTCGCCCCCAGCCGCTTGGCCAGCAACGAGGACATGATGTTGGCCTCGTCGTCGTTGGTCAGGGCCAGGAAGATATCGGCGTCGGCGATGTTTTCTTCCATCAGCAGGTCACGGTCCGAGGCGCTGCCTTGCAGGACCACGGTGCTGTCGAGGGTGTCGGACAAATGCCGGCAGCGTGTCGGGTTCATCTCGATGATCTTGACCTGGTAGCGGCTCTCGATGGCCTCGGCCAAGCGCTCGCCGATCTGCCCGCCGCCGGCAATGACGATGCGTTTGTAGCTCTCATCGAGCCGACGCATTTCGCTCATCACCGCGCGAATATTCGCTTTGGCAGCGATGAAAAACACTTCGTCGTCCGCTTCGATCACCGTATCGCCCTGGGGCAGGATCGGCCGGTCGCGACGGAAAATCGCCGCCACGCGGGTTTCCACATTCGGCATGTGTTCGCGCAGTTGGCGCAGTTGCTGGCCCACCAGTGGCCCGCCGTAATAAGCCTTTACCGCCACCAGTTGCGCCTTGCCTTCGGCAAAGTCGATCACCTGCAAGGCACCGGGAATTTCGATCAGGCGCTTGATGTAGTGGGTCACCACTTGTTCAGGGCTGATCAGCACATCCACCGGAATCGCATCGTTGTCGAACAGACCGGCGCGGGTCAGGTAGGCGGCTTCGCGCACGCGGGCGATCTTGGTGGGCGTGTGAAACAGGGTATGGGCGACTTGGCAGGCGACCATGTTGGTCTCGTCACTGTTGGTCACCGCCACCAGCATATCGGCATCGTCGGCACCGGCCTGGCGCAGCACCGTCGGGAATGACGCACGGCCCTGTACGGTGCGGATGTCCAGGCGGTCGCCCAGGTTGCGCAGGCGCTCGCTGTCGGTGTCGACCACGGTGATGTCGTTGGCTTCGCTGGCCAAATGTTCGGCCAGTGTGCCGCCGACCTGCCCTGCACCAAGGATGATGATTTTCATCCGGTCACTCCCTTAAACCCATTAGCCGCGCGCGGCAGCAATCTTGATCAGTTTGGCGTAATAGAAGCCATCGTGTCCGCCTTCCTGCGCGAGCAGTTGGCGGCCGTGGGGCTGCTTGATACCGGCCGCCGTGGCGAGGTCCAGCTCCCGTGCGCCACTGGTGCGGGCGAGGAAGGCTTGGATCACCTCGGTATTTTCTGTCGGCAGCGTGGAGCACGTGGCGTAGAGCAGGATGCCGCCGACTTCCAGCGTTGGCCACATTGCATCGAGCAGTTCGCCTTGCAGCACGGCCAGGGCGGCGATGTCGTCGGGTTGGCGGGTGAGCTTGATATCCGGGTGACGGCGGATCACGCCAGTGGCGGAACATGGCGCGTCGAGCAGGATGCGCTGGAACGGCTTGCCGTCCCACCACGTGGCGGTGTCGCGGCCGTCGGCGGCGATCAGCTCGGCGCTCAGGCCCAGGCGTGCAAGGTTTTCACGCACGCGCACAAGGCGCTTGGCTTCCAGGTCGACGGCGACTACACCGGCCAGGTCTTTTTCGACTTCCAGAATGTGACACGTCTTACCGCCCGGCGCGCAGCAGGCGTCCAGTACGCGTTGGCCTGGGGCCAGGTCGAGCAGGTCGGCGGCCAATTGTGCGGCTTCGTCCTGCACGCTGATCCAGCCTTCGGCAAAGCCCGGCAGGCTACGCACGTCGGCGGCCGCTTCCAGCACGATGCCGTCGACGCTGTACACGCACGGCGCGGCGTTGATGCCGGCACCGGTGAGCAATTGCAGGTAGGCGTCACGGCTGTGGTGGCGACGGTTGACCCGCAAAATCATCGGCGGGTGCGCATTGTTGGCGGCGCAAATGGCTTCCCATTGCTCGGGCCAGAAGGCTTTCAGGGATTTTTGCAGCCAGCGCGGGTGCGCTGTGCGCACCACCGGGTCATGTTCCAGTTCGGCCAGCAGCGCTTCGCTTTCACGCTGGGCGCGACGCAGTACGGCATTGAGCAAGGCCTTGGCCCACGGCTTCTTCAGCTTGTCGGCGCAGCCGACGGTTTCACCGATGGCGGCATGCGCGGGCACGCGGGTGTAGAGCAGTTGATAAAGGCCGACCAGCAGCAGCGCCTCTACATCGGCGTCGGCGGCCTTGAACGGTTTTTGCAGCAGCTTGGCCGCCAGGGCCGACAAGCGCGGCTGCCAGCGGGCGGTGCCAAAGGCCAGGTCCTGGGTGAACCCGCGATCACGGTCTTCAACCTTGTCCATTTGTGTAGGCAGCGAACTGTTCAGCGAAGCCTTGCCGTTGAGTACGGCAGCGAGCGCCTTGGCGGCAGCCAGACGCGGGTTCATTGAGCGACCGCCCCGAGAACCGTGCCCAAGGCAAATTTCTCACGACGGCTGTTGAACAAGTCGCTGAAATTAAGCGCCTTGCCGCCGGGCAATTGCAGGCGGGTCAGGCACAGCGCCTGTTCACCGCAGGCGACCAACAGGCCGTCCTTGCTGGCGCCGATGATTTCACCCGGAGCACCTTTGCCATCCACCAAGGTGGCGGCCAGCACTTTCAACGCTTCGCCATTGAGGGTGCTGTGGCAGATCGGCCACGGGTTGAAGGCACGCACCAGGCGTTCCAGCTCAACGGCCGGGAGGTTCCAGTCGATACGCGCTTCGTCTTTATTCAGTTTGTGTGCGTAGGTGGCGAGGCTGTCGTCCTGTACTTCGCCTTCCAGCGTGCCGGCCGCCAGGCCAGCGATGGCCTGGATCACGGCGGGCGGGCCAAGTTCGGCCAAGCGGTCGTGCAGGCTGCCGCCCGTGTCTTCAGCCGTGATTGGGGTGGCAACCTTGAGCAGCATCGGGCCGGTATCCAGACCCGCCTCCATGCGCATCACGGTCACACCGCTTTCAAGGTCACCGGCTTCGACGGCGCGCTGGATCGGCGCCGCACCGCGCCAACGCGGCAGCAACGAAGCGTGGCTGTTGAAGCAGCCCAGGCGCGGGATATCCAGCACGGCTTGGGGCAGGATCAAACCGTAAGCCACAACCACCAACAAGTCGGGCTTCAACGCCGCCAGTTCCGCCTGGGCATCGGCATTGCGCAGGGTTGGCGGTTGCAGCACAGGGATGTTGTGCTCAAGCGCCAACTGCTTGACCGGGCTTGGCATCAGTTTTTGCCCGCGACCGGCCGGGCGATCCGGCTGGGTGTACACCGCCACGATGTCATAAGGGCTGGCAAGCAGCGCCTTGAGGTGTTCGGCAGCGAATTCGGGAGTGCCGGCAAAAACAATGCGCAGTGGCTCGGTCATGGGAGTTCTCGGTTAAAAACAGTCACAAAAGAAAAAGGCTTGCCGCAGCAAGCCTTTGGAAGAAGGGCATCAAGCTTGCTGGCGATGCTTTTTTTCCAGCTTCTTCTTGATCCGGTCGCGTTTAAGCGTGGACAGGTAATCAACAAACAGCTTGCCGTTGAGGTGGTCGCATTCATGCTGAATGCACACTGCCAGCAAGCCTTCGGCGATCAGTTCGTAGGGCTTGCCGTCACGGTCCAGGGCCTTGATCTTCACGCGCAGCGGGCGTTCGACGTTCTCGTAGAACTCCGGCACTGACAGGCAGCCTTCCTGGTATTCGCCCATCTCTTCGGTCAGCGGTTCGAACTCGGGGTTGATAAACACCCGCGGCTCGCTGCGATCTTCCGACAGGTCCATGACCACGACGCGCTGATGCACGTTGACCTGGGTCGCGGCGAGGCCGATGCCCGGGGCTTCATACATTGTTTCAAACATGTCATCGACCAACTGACGAACCTTGTCGTCCACTACGGCCACCGGTTTGGCGATCGTGCGCAGGCGCGAGTCGGGAAATTCGAGGATGTTCAAAATAGCCATAAGCGTAATTGCTGCACATGTGAGGTAGAGGCAAATCGGCGTTGGGATGGACCCAGACCGCCGGTGTGAAAGGTTCGAAAGCCGCTAAGGCTCTGGCATTTCACGCGAACGCACATAATAAAGGAGATTGACCCCATGAGGAAATCGCTACTCGTCTTGCTGTTGTGGGCGCCGCTCGCCATGGCCCTGGTTTCCCAGCCCGGCCCGCGCCTGGAACAGGCGACGCAACAGGCCATCCGCCACTTCTTGCTGCACAACCGCATTTTCGATACACCCCAGGACCTGGACAACGCCCCTTACATTGTTGCCGCCGACGCGGGGCGAGTCCTGGGCGCCAACGGTGAGCGCGTGCATGCTCGCGGTGACCTGGACCCGGCCCAGCCGGACTATGGGATCTTTCGTCGCGGTAAAACCTACACCGACCCGCAAACCCAGGAGCTGCTGGGCATCAATGCCGACGACATCGGCAGCGCACGCTTTGTATTGGCGGGCGACCTCAGCACCCTGGCCGTGCAAAGGGTGACCCAGGAAGTGCGCCCAGGCGACCGCTTGCTGCGTGCCGAACCGCCCGTCGAATGGGCTAACCGGGAGCCTGCGCCTTTCATCGAAGGGCATATTATCGATATTCCCAAGGGTGTCACCCAGATCGGCGTAATGGATGCCGTGACCTTGAACAAGGGCCGCCGTGACGGTCTGGCCGAAGGCCACCTGCTCACGGTGATCAAGGCCGGCGTGAGCGTACGCGACAGCCTCTCTGGCGCCCCGGCCCAACTCCCCGATGAAGATGCTGGCACGCTGCTGGTGTTTCGCACCTACGAAAAACTCAGTTATGGCCTGGTGCTCAGAGCCTCGCGTTCACTCGCGGTCATGGATCGATTCGAGACTGCCCGACAAACGCAATAAATAGCCTGCTAAATAAGTTACCAACAGAGTTATCCACAGCTTGTTCAGATCAAGGACGATCAAATGTATCCGACAAACAGCCCTGAAATTTCCCCTGCAGAACTGGAAGCCCGACTACGCTTGCACAGGCTGCCGGAACTGGGCCCCAAGCGTTTTCGTGTATTGATTGACGCATTTGGTTCTGCCTCCAAGGCCATCAGCGCCCCGGCGAGTGCCTGGCGTTCTCTCGGGTTGCCACCCATTAGCGCCGATGCCAGGCGCAGCCCTGAAATTCGAGATGGCGCCAGTGATGCGCTCGCATGGTTGGAGCGCCCGGCCCAGCATTTACTGATGTGGGACCAGCCTGAGTACCCTGCGTTACTGGCGCAGATCGACGATGCACCGCCGTTATTATTCGTTGCCGGCGAGCCAAGCATTCTCGAAAAGCCGCAGTTGGCCATGGTCGGCAGTCGCCGTGCATCACGCCCTGGGATGGACACTGCCGCCGCCTTTTCGCGCAGCCTGGCAAGCGCCGGTTTTGTCATCACCAGTGGCTTGGCCTTGGGCATCGACGGTGCTGCGCACCAAGCGGCATTAGATGTCGGGGGGCAGACAATCGGCGTGCTCGGCACCGGCCTCGAAAATTTTTATCCACAACGCCACCGCCAGCTCGCCGCCGCGATGATTGCCCAGGGCAGCGCGGTGGTTTCCGAGTTTCCGCTGGACGCCGCGCCCCAGGCCGCCAACTTTCCACGGCGCAACCGGATCATCAGCGGCCTGTCGCTGGGGGTGCTGGTGGTGGAAGCCAGCATGGCCAGTGGTTCGCTGATCACCGCCAAGCTTGCCGCCGAGCAAGGGCGTGAGGTGTATGCGATTCCGGGCTCCATTCATCATCCGGGCGCCAAGGGCTGCCATCAGTTGATTCGCGACGGTGCGACGCTGGTGGAGTCCATCGAGCACATCCTGGACGGCTTGCGCGGTTGGCAGGCGTTGTCCCGCCCGGCGCCGATGCCGGTCACCCATCCGCTGGTGGCGCTGTTGCACGCGGCGCCCCTCACCAGCGAGGCCTTGGCGATTGCCAGCGGGCGGCCGTTGTCCCACACACTGGCGGCGCTTACCGAGCTTGAGCTTGAGGGCCAGGTGATCTGCGAAAGCGGGCGCTGGCTTGCGCGCGGCCCGCTTATGTAATTAGTTTTTGCAAAGAACATCGGTAAACTGCCCACAGCTTTAGTCCGGAGAGTGAGCAATGGTCAACAGGTGGCGTGTGCTGGAAGCCGCACGAGAAATTCGCGCAGGCGCGGTGATTGCCTATCCGACCGAAGCGGTCTGGGGCCTGGGCTGCGACCCGTGGAATGAAGACGCGGTGGACCGGCTGCTGGCGATCAAGAATCGCTCGGTCGACAAGGGGCTGATCCTGGTGGCGGACAATATCCGTCAGTTCGATTTTCTGTTTGAAGACTTCCCGGACACCTGGATCGACCGCATGGCCAGCACCTGGCCGGGGCCGAATACCTGGCTGGTGCCGCATCAGGGCATGTTGCCGGAATGGGTGACCGGTGTGCATGACACCGTGGCGCTGCGGGTCAGTGATCATCCGTTGGTTAGGGATTTATGCGCGCAGGTGGGGCCGTTGATCTCTACCTCAGCCAACCCGCAAGGCCGCCCGGCGGCGCGTACGCGGATTCGTGTGGAGCAGTATTTCCGTGGCCAAGTGGATTTGGTGCTGGGTGGTGCCCTGGGTGGGCGCAAGAACCCGAGCCTGATTCGTGATTTGGCGACGGGTGAGGTAGTGCGGCCGTCTTGAGACCGAGGCGCGGCCATCGCGGGCAAGCCCGGCTCCCACAGGGGAATGCATTCCAAATGAGGGAGCGGGCTTGCCCGCGATGGGGCCCTTACAAACGCGGAAGATCTTAGAGACTTATGGCAGCAAAATGGTCGACCCGGTCGTCCTGCGCCCCGACAACTCCGTCTGCGCCTTCGCCGCATCCGCCAGCGCAAACCGCTGGTTGATATCAATACGCACCTTGCCGCTCTTGATCATCGAGAACAGATCATCGGCCATCGCCTGCAAGTCTTTCGGGTTGCTGGCGTAAGTCGCCAGTGTCGGCCGAGTGACATACAACGAGCCCTTCGCCGCCAGAATCCCCAGGTTCACGCCATCCACCGCGCCCGACGCATTGCCGAAACTCACCACTAAACCCCGTGGCGCCACGCTGTCCAGCGAGGTCAGCCAGGTGTCCTTGCCAACGCCGTCGTACACCACCGGGACTTTTTTGCCGTCGGTCAATTCCAGCACGCGCTGTGCGACGTTTTCCTTGCTGTAGTCGATGGTTTCCCAGGCGCCGAGGGATTTGGCCAGTGCGGCTTTTTCCGGCGAACTCACGGTGCCGATCAGCTTCACGCCCAGCGCCTTGGCCCATTGGCAGGCCAGGGAGCCCACGCCACCGGCAGCGGCGTGGAACAGAATGGTTTCGCCACCCTTCAACTCGTAGGTCTGACGCAGCAGGTACTGCACGGTCAGGCCCTTGAGCATCGCGCCAGCCGCCTGTTCGAAGCTGATAGCGTCCGGCAAGTGCACCAGGTTGGCGGCAGGCAACACATGCAGTTGGCTGTACGCACCCAGTGGGCCACTGCCGTAGGCCACGCGGTCACCGACCTTGAACTGCGTGACCTCGCTGCCAACCGCATCCACCACGCCAGCACCTTCTGCGCCAAGGCCCGATGGCAAGGCTGGCGGCGCATACAGGCCACTGCGGAAATAGGTGTCGATGAAGTTCAGGCCGATGGCCTCGTTCCGCACACGAACCTGCTGTGGCCCAGGTTCTGCCGGGGTGTAGTCCACATACTCAAGCACTTCGGGGCCACCATGGGCGCTGAACTGGATACGTTTGGCCATCTGCACTTCTCCTGAGGTCGAATCGCGTAGCCCCCTATCCCACTCCTAAGCTTGATCTTCGTCAACTGCGGCGCGGTCGGGTGCAGTGGTATCCTGTGCGCCCATTTGCCGCCGACGCCCAATGGCCTCGCGTAGCTTTGCCCGATTCAAGGTGATGCCATGACTACCCGCACCGAGGCTGTAAAGGCCTACCTGCTTGACCTGCAAGACCGCATTTGCAGCGCCCTGGAAACCTTCGAGACGGACACTCGCTTTATCGAAGACGCCTGGACCCGGCCTGCCGGCGGCGGCGGTCGCACCCGTGTGATCGAAAACGGTTCGGTGATCGAAAAAGGCGGCGTCAACTTTTCCCACGTCTTCGGCAGCGGCCTGCCACCGTCCGCCAGCGCGCATCGCCCGGAACTGGCTGGGCGTGGCTTTGAAGCCCTCGGCGTGTCGCTGGTGATCCACCCGCACAACCCGCATGTGCCGACGTCCCACGCCAACGTGCGCTTTTTCATCGCCGAAAAAGACGGCGAAGAGCCGGTGTGGTGGTTCGGTGGCGGCTTCGACCTCACGCCCTACTACGGCAATGAAGAAGACTGCATCCACTGGCATCGCGTGGCCGAGCAGGCCTGTGCGCCGTTTGGCGCGGATGTGTATTCGCGCTACAAGGCCTGGTGCGACACCTACTTCCATATCAAGCACCGCAACGAACCGCGCGGCATCGGCGGCCTGTTCTTCGATGACTTGAACGAGTGGGGCTTTGACACCTGCTTCGCCTTCATCCGTGCCATCGGCGATGCCTACATCGACGCCTACCTGCCGATCGTGCAGCGTCGCAAGGCCATGGCTTACACCGAGCAGCAGCGCCAATTCCAGGAATTCCGTCGTGGCCGCTACGTCGAATTCAACCTGGTCTACGACCGGGGCACCCTGTTCGGCCTGCAATCGGGCGGGCGTACCGAGTCGATCCTGATGTCGCTGCCGCCGCAAGTACGCTGGAGCTACGACTGGAAAGCCGAAGCCGACAGCGAAGAAGCGCGCCTCACTGATTACTACCTGCAAGACCGCGACTGGTTGGGCCTTGCTGCGCCCAAGGCGGCTGTCTGATGGACCGTTATGTGGTGTTCGGCAACCCCATTGGCCACAGCAAGTCGCCGTTGATTCACCGCATGTTCGCCGAGCAGACCGGTGAGCAACTGGACTACAGCACCCTGCTCGCGCCGCTGGAGGATTTCACCGGCTGTGCCCGTGAGTTCTTTGCACAAGGCCGTGGCGCCAACGTCACCGTGCCGTTCAAGGAAGACGCCTACCGCCTGGCCAACAGCTTGACCGAACGCGCCCAGCGCGCAGGCGCTGTGAACACCCTGAGCAAGCTTGCCGACGGCACCTTGCTGGGCGACAACACCGACGGCGCCGGCCTGGTGCGCGACCTCACGGTGAACGCCGGGCTTAGCCTGCAAGGCAAACGCATCCTGCTGCTGGGCGCCGGTGGCGCCGTACGCGGGGCGTTGGAGCCATTACTGGCTGAGCAACCTGCGTCGCTGATCATCGCCAACCGCACCGTTGAAAAAGCCGAACTGCTTGCCGAGCTGTTCGACGATTTGGGGCCGGTGTCGGCCAGCGGTTTCGATTGGCTGCGTGAGCCGGTGGACGTGATCATCAATGCCACGTCTGCCAGCCTGTCAGGCGATGTACCGCCGATTGCCGGCAGCCTGATCGAACCGGGCAAGACCTTTTGCTACGACATGATGTACGCCAAGGAGCCAACAGCGTTCTGTCGCTGGGCTGCTGAGCAAGGCGCGGCGGTGGCGATGGATGGTTTGGGCATGTTGGTGGAGCAGGCCGCAGAAGCCTTCTTCCTGTGGCGCGGCGTGCGCCCGCAGTCGGCGCCGGTGTTGGCTGAGTTGCGACGGCAGTTGGCTGCGGCATAAATCTAAAAGTGAACACGGTCAAAATGTGGGAGCTGGCTTGCCTGCGATGGCGGTGTATCAGATACAGATGTGCTGGCTGATTCACCGCCATCGCAGGCAAGCCAGCTCCCACAGTTTTAACCGTGTTTATTCTTCAAAATGGATGGGGCATTTATCGGCCCCTTCCAGCTTTTTCAGTTCCTCGACGACTTGCGGCCGCGCCCGGCGCAACGTCAGGCTACGCCCCATACCCGCCAACCGCCGCGCCTCCTGGTGCAGCATCTCCACCCCGGAATAGTCGATAAAGTTAATTTGCTGCGCCTCGATCACCACCCGCTCGCCCTGCAGGCTTTGCAGCCGCACTTGCAGGTAATGGCTGGCGCCGAAGAAGATCGAACCGCCTACCCGCAACACATCCTCATCACCGTCGCGCCATTGCTGAACCCGCGGCTGTGAGGTGCGTTTGAGGTAGAAAAACAACGATGCCAGCACGCCCGCGTAAATCGCCGTTTGCAGCTCCAGCAGCAAGGTCGCGACGCCAGTCAGGCTCATCACCACAAACTCGGCGCGGCTGACGCGGAACAGCGCGCGAATGCCACGATGATCCACCAGGCCCCAGCAAATCAGCAGGATGCTTGCGGCCATGCTCGGGATCGGGATGTGCGCGATCAAGGCCGCGCCAAATAACGCAAACAATGCCACCCAGAGCGCGGAAAACACGCCCGCCAACGGCGAGCAGGCACCTGCTTCATAGCTGAGGCCGGAGCGGGTGAAGGAGCCGGCCGACAAGTACCCGGAGAAAAAGCCGCCGACGATATTGGATAAACCCTGCGCACGGACTTCCTGATTGGCGTCGAGCAATTGCTGTGAACGCGCCGACAACGAGCGCGCAATCGACAGGCTGGTGACCAGCCCAAGCATGCCCACCGCCACGGCGCTGGGCAGCAGGCGCAGAAGTATATCCAGGTCCATCGGCAGCGGGCTGAACGGTGGCAGTTTGCCGATAAACGAACTCACCCGCGCCACATGCCCGAACATCGCCGGCCACAGCCACGCCACCAGGCTGCCCAGTGTCAGGGCAATCAACAGTGTTGGCCAACGCGGGACCAGGTATTTGAGCAGCGCGCCCACCAGCAAGGTGCCCAGGCCCAGCGTCAGTGAGGCGTGGTCCCATTCACCGGCATGGTCCACCAGTGCCAGCAAGCTATTGATCGCCGTGGCCTGGCTGGGCAAATCCAGCCCCAGCAAGTTGGGCAATTGCCCCAAGGCAATCACCACGGCAGCGCCCAGAGTGAAACCCAGCACCACCGAATGCGAGACGAAATTCACCAGCGCGCCAAAGCGCAGCATGCCCAGCAGCCACTGGAACACACCGGCGAGGAATGTGAGCAACAGGATCAGCGTGATGTAGTCCTGCGAGCCAGGCACGGCCAGCGGACTGACGCTGGCGTACAGGACGATGGAAATCGCCGCCGTCGGGCCGCAGATCAGGTGCCAGGAGGAGCCCCACAGGCAGGCGATCAAGACGGGGATGATGGCGGCATACAGGCCGTATTCGGGTGGGAGCCCGGCGATCAGCGCGTAGGCAATGGACTGCGGCAAGGCGAGCACGGCGCCGCTGAGCCCGACAATCGCGTCCCGGCCGACGCTGGCGCGGGTTTGGCGCGGCAGCCAGCCAAGGAAGGGGAAGAGAGTGTGGCGGTTGGGCCGGGGCATCGCAGACTCGGTAGAAAGGTTTAGCTCAGAGTATCAGTACACCTAAGTCTCTGTGGGAGCTGGCTTGCCTGCGATAGCATCACCTCGGTCTGTCTGGCAGACCGAGTTGTCTGTATCGCAGGCAAGCCAGCTCCCACAGGGATGCGCGGCGGCCCTTAGAGTTTGGCTTTTACGGCAGACAGTGCGTCTTTACCGTCGAGGGTTTTTACGCCATCCAGCCATGTGTCCAGTACCGCCGGGTTGGCTTTGATCCACGCTTTTGCCGCGTCGGCATTGCTGACTTTATTGTTGGCCACCTCGGCCATGATGCTGTTCTCCATCTCCTGGGTAAAACTCAGGTTGGTCAGCAGTTTCCCAACATTCGGGCAGGCCTGGGCATAACCCTTGCGGGTCAAGGTATACACGCTGCCGGTGTCACCAAAATATTTCTCGCCGCCTTTGAGGTAATGCATTTTCAACTGCACGTTCATCGGGTGCGGCGTCCAGCCGAGGAAGGTCACGAACTTCTGCTTTTTCACCGCCCGCGACACTTCGGCCAGCATCGCCTGCTCGCTCGACTCGATCAGCTTCCACTGGCCCAGGTCGAAGTCGTTCTTCTTGATGATCTCCTGCAGCGAAATATTCGCAGGTGCGCCGGAGCCAATGCCGTAGATCTTCTTGTCGAACTTGTCGGCAAATTTGTTCAGGTCGGCAAAATCATGCACACCGGCGTCCCACACATAGTCCGGCACGGCGAGGGTGAACTCGGTGCCGTCGAGGTTTTTCGCCAGTTGCACCACATCGCCATTGGCCACGAACTTGTCGTAGAAACCCTGCTGCGCCGGCATCCAGTTGCCCAGGAACACATCCACCTGGCCATCCTTGAGCCCGCCAAACGTGATCGGCACCGCCAGGGTGTCGACCTTGGCCTTATAGCCCATGCCGTTCAACAGGAAACCGGTGATGGCATTGGTGGCGGCGATATCGCTCCAGCCTGGATCGGCCATTTTTACCGTTTCGCAGCTAGCGTCTGCGTACACATTGGCGCTGCCCAGCACCAACATACTCAGTACCACGGTCAACTTTTGCATGGCCTTCCCTCTGTCTATTTATTGGTTTTGGCAGGGTTGTGGATAACGTGCCTTGCGCTCCAGGTCGTCGAGGTCGATATGGTTGCGCATGTATTGCTGACTGGCGTCCACCAGTGGCTGGTGATCCCAGCTCTTCAGCTTGCCTTGGGTCAGTGCCTCGAACACCAGGCGGCGACGGCGTTGGCTGGCGAGCACCTGCTGGTGGATCGCCGGGATGTCCCATTTGGCCCGCGCCTCATTCAAAAACGCCTCGAACAGTGGCCGGTGTTCCGGTGACTGGCTGAGGTCTTTCCGTTCATGCGGGTCGTTGTGTACATCGAACAGTAGACAAGGGTCGTCTTCGCTGTAGATGAATTTGTAGGCGCCGCGCCGAATCATCATCAGTGGGCTGATGGTGCCTTCGGCCATGTATTCGCCAAACACTTCGTCGTGCCCGCCCTGCCCTTGCAGGTGCGGGACCAGCGAGCGGCCGTCCAGCGCCAGGCGCGGGTCCAACTCGCCGCCGGCCAGTTCCACCAGGGTGGGCAGCAGGTCGGCGGTGGATACGGCGTTGCTCACGCGGCCCGCCGCAAACTGGCCTGGCGCACTCACCAGCAGCGGTACGCGGGCGGCCATTTCAAACCAGTGCATTTTGTACCAGAGGCCACGCTCGCCAAGCATGTCGCCGTGGTCGCCGGAGAAGATGATGATCGTGTCGTCGGCCAGGCCGGTGTCTTCCAGGGTTTGCAGGAGTTTGCCGACGTTGCTGTCGATATAGCTGCACGCGCCGAAATACGCGCGGCGCGCATCGCGGATCTTGTCCACAGGCAGCGGCTTGTCCCACAGGTCGTAAACCTTGAGCAGGCGCTGGGAGTGCGGGTCGAGATCGCCTTGCGCGGGGGTTGCCGGCATTGGGATGTCGTTGTCGTCGTACAGGTCCCAGAACGGCTTGGGAATGGTGTACGGGTCGTGTGGGTGCGTCATCGACACGGTGAGGCAGAACGGCTGGTTGCCGTCTTCACGGATATGGTCAAACAGATACTGCTGGGCTTTGAACACCACCTCTTCGTCGAAATCCAGCTGATTGGTGCGCACGCACGGCCCGGCTTGCAGCACCGACGACATGTTGTGGTACCAGGTGGGACGCACGTCTGGTTCATCCCAGTTCACCGCCCAGCCATAGTCGGCTGGGTAGATGTCGCTGGTCAGGCGTTCTTCATAGCCGTGCAACTGATCTGGCCCGCAGAAATGCATCTTGCCCGACAGTGCCGTGCGGTAACCGAGGCGGCGCAGGTAGTGGGCATAAGTGGGTACATCGGCGGGGAAATCGGCGGCGTTGTCGTAGGCGCCAATCTTGCTCGGCAACTGGCCGCTGACCAGGGTGAAACGCGAAGGCGCGCACAGCGGGCTATTGCAGTAGGCGGCGTCAAACACCACGCCCTGTGCAGCCAGGCGGCTCAGGTTCGGCAACTTGATCGGGGAAGGTCCGTAGAACGGCAGCATCGGCGCGGCCATTTGATCGGCCATGATGAAAAGAATGTTCTTGCGCTTCATGATCTATCGGCATTCCATAGGCGGTGTTTATGCGAATGAGCATGCAGCCCATGGAAAATGGGGTAAAGCCCATGGAAAGCAATGTCTAGGATAAGCACAGCTTATGTATGAAGCCCTCGGTGATCTGTCCCTCGACCTGCTGCGTGCCTTTGAAGCCGCGGCGCGCCATCGCAGCTTTACCGCCGCCGCGATGGAGTTGGGCACTACGCAGCCGGCCATCAGCCAGCAGATCAAGCGCCTTGAAGAGCAACTGGCGATCCGCCTGTTCGATCGCATCTACCGAGGCATCGAACTGACGGATGCGGGCGCGCTGTTGTTTGAACAGGTGCAAGGCGGTTTGCAGGCCATCAACCAAGGCCTCAGCACGATCACCCAGCAGGGCCAGCACGAAGTGCTGCAAGTGGCCACCGACTTCGCTTTCGCCGCCTACTGGTTGATGCCGCGCCTGCATCGCTTTCACCAGGCCAACCCGCAGGTGGATGTGAGCCTGGTGACCAGCGAACGCAACCACGCGACTTTGCGCAGCGATATCGACGTGGCGGTGTTGTTTGGCGATGGGCGTTTCAAGCAGGGCGAGAGCTTGTGGCTGTTCAACGAGGAAGTGTTTCCGGTGTGCAGCCCGCAGTGGCTCAAGGCTCAATCCACGCCACTGACGGTGCAAAATCTGCACGATTACCCGCTGCTGCACCTGCGCCAGGAAAACAACAGCCAGTGGTTCGACTGGAGCGGCGTGTTTCGTGAGTTGGGCATCACCACGGCGCCCACGCCTGGGCAATTGCGCTTCGACAATTACACCCTGCTGATCCAGGCTGCGATTGCCGGCCAGGGCGTGGCCATCGGTTGGCGGCACTTGGTGGATAACCTGCTGGAACAGAACTGGCTGTGCCGGCCGATCAATGACACGGTGATCTCGCGCTTCGGTTATTACGTGGTGCAGCCCCAGCGCAAACGCCGGGGGCAACTGGTCGAGCGCTTTGTCGACTGGCTGGTGGCCGAGCAAGCCAGCAGCGCGCAGTCGTTGACCGGGCTGGCCCTGCCGTCGATTGCGGTCTAGGATCGGCGCATATTGGATCCGGATTTCGTCATGCAACGTATCAAGGGCTACCACGCCCATATCTACTTCGACGCCAGCACCATCGACCAGGCGCGCAAGCTCTGCGAGGACGCAGCCACGCTGTTCCCGCTGAGCATGGGCCGTGTACACGAAAAGCCGGTCGGCCCGCACCCGGACTGGAGCTGCCAGCTGGCGTTCGAGCCGGAATACATCGGCGTGGTGTTGCCCTGGCTGGCGCTGCATCGCGATGGGTTGGTGGTGTTCCTGCACCCGGATACCGGTGATGACCTGAAAGATCACACCGATTACGCGATCTGGATGGGCGCGATGCGTGAGCTGAACCTGTCTATTTTTTAACCACTGCTGCACCTGATCCCATCACCCTGAGCAAAGGCGATGGGATTTTTTATTATATTCTCCCAATATATGGGACTGTTATTTATATATTGAGATATTGCCAGCCGTAGGTTTATATTCGCCCATCAGCTTTTTCAGCACCCACTCATTTCAGGTGAAGCGATGCAGGCGCAATTGATCGCGCTCGACTGGGGGACCAGCTCCCTTCGTGCTTACAAACTCGGCCCGGCTGGCTGTGTGCTCGAACAGCGCGCGTTGGCGTTCGGCATCATGCACCTGCCCAGTGAACCCCGGGTCATTGCTGGCGTGCTGTGCAGTGACGGCTTTGAGTTGGCGTTCGATGCGGCCTGCGGCGACTGGCTCGACGCGCAGCCCGACCTGCCGGTGATTGCCTGCGGCATGGTCGGCAGCGCCCAAGGCTGGAGCGAAGCGGCCTATCGGCAAACGCCCGTCGACGTCGCCAGCCTCGGCCAGGCCTTGCACCCTGTGCGCAGCCTGCGCGGGGTGCAGGTGCATATTGTGCCGGGTGTGATCGAGCGGGTCGGCTTGCCCAATGTGATGCGTGGCGAAGAAACTCAAGTGCTGGGTGTGCTGCAAGGCCTGGGCGCCGACGTGTTGATCGGCCTGCCGGGCAGCCATTCCAAATGGGTCGAGGTGGTTGAAGGCTGCATCACCCACTTCGACACGTTCATGACCGGCGAGCTGTTTGCGGTACTCAGTAAGCACAGCATTCTCGGGCGTACCCAGCAACAGTCCGAAAAATTCCAGGTCGCGGCGTTTGATCGTGGCGTCCACGTGGCGCTGTCAAACGACGGCCAGCGCGGCGTGCTGTCGACCTTGTTCAGCGCTCGTACCCTGGGGTTGACCGGCGAACTGGCGCCAGACGAGCAGCCCGATTATCTGTCCGGCCTGCTGATTGGCCACGAACTCGCCGGCTTGCCGCAGCGGGCCAAACACAAGCCTATCGTCCTGGTCGGCGCTGCCGACCTCTGCGCCCGCTACCAACGCGCCCTTGCCCTCTGCGGCTTCGCCCACGTCAGCCTCGCGCAGGAAGCCACCGCGCGCGGCCTGTGGCAGTTGGCCGTCGCTGCTGGGCTCACTCAACCTGTACAGGAGGCCTGACATGCTCAAGCAAGCACTCGCACACAACGGTTTGATCGCAATCTTGCGCGGCGTGCGCCCGGATGAAGCGCAGGCGGTCGGCCAGGTGCTCTATGAGGCCGGTTTTCGCGTGATCGAAGTGCCACTGAATTCGCCGGACCCTTACACCAGCATCCGCACTCTGCGCGACACCTTGCCCGCCGATTGCCTGATCGGCGCGGGCACCGTGTTGACCCCGGAACAGGTCGAGCAGGTCAAAGCCGCCGGCGGCCAAGTCATCGTCATGCCCCACAGCGATGCCACGGTATTGCGTGCCGCCAAAGCGGCGGGGCTGTTCCTGTCGCCGGGTGTGGCGACGCCGACCGAGGCCTTCGCCGCGCTGGCCGAAGGCGCGGATGTTTTGAAGCTGTTCCCGGCCGAGCAAATGGGCCCGGCGGTGATCAAGGCGTGGCTGGCGGTATTGCCGACCGGCACCTTACTGCTGCCGGTGGGCGGCGTGACCCCAGGCAACATGCAGGTGTACTTCGACGCTGGCGCCAAGGGCTTTGGCCTGGGTTCCGGGTTGTTCAAACCGGGCATGTCGGTGGACCAAGTGGCGAGCAATGCCCAGGCCTATGTCGCGGCCTGGAACGCGCTTAACTGAACTCAAGGTTTGCGCCCCTGGCGCTGCATCGATAAGAGAGATAAGAAGATGAAAATCACCAAACTGACCACCTTTATCGTCCCGCCGCGCTGGTGCTTCCTCAAGGTCGAGACCGACCAGGGCGTGACCGGTTGGGGTGAGCCTGTGGTGGAGGGCCGCGCCCACACCGTGGCCGCCGCCGTTGAAGAACTTTCCGACTATTTGATCGGCAAAGACCCACGCAATATCGAAGATATCTGGACCGTGCTCTATCGCGGCGGCTTTTACCGTGGCGGCGCGGTGCACATGAGTGCCCTCGCCGGTATCGACCAGGCGCTGTGGGACATCAAGGGCAAGGCGCTCGGCGTGTCGGTCAGCGACCTGTTGGGTGGCCAGGTGCGTGACAAAATCCGCGTGTATTCCTGGATCGGCGGCGACCGCCCCGCCGACACCGCCCGTGCCGCCAAAGAGGCCGTGGCCCGTGGCTTCACCGCCGTGAAAATGAATGGCACCGAAGAATTGCAGTTCGTCGACAGCTTCGAGAAAGTCGACCTGGCATTGTCCAACGTTGCCGCCGTGCGCGATGCGGTCGGGCCTAATGTCGGCATCGGCGTCGACTTCCATGGCCGCGTGCACAAGCCCATGGCCAAGGTGCTGATGAAAGAGCTGGACCCGTACAAGCTGATGTTTATCGAAGAGCCGGTGCTCAGCGAAAACTACGAAGCGCTCAAGGAACTGGCGCCGTTGACCAGTACGCCGATTGCCCTGGGCGAGCGGCTGTTTTCCCGTTGGGACTTCAAGCGTGTGCTCAGCGAAGGTTATGTCGACATCATTCAACCGGACGCGTCCCACGCGGGCGGCATCACCGAAACCCGCAAGATCGCCAACATGGCCGAAGCCTACGACGTGGCCCTGGCCCTGCACTGCCCGCTGGGCCCGATTGCCCTGGCGGCGTGCCTGCAATTGGACGCGGTTTGCTACAACGCGTTTATTCAGGAGCAAAGCCTGGGTATTCACTACAACGAGAGCAATGACCTGCTCGATTACGTGCGCGATCCAGGCGTGTTCGACTATGACAAAGGCTTCGTGAAGATCCCCAACGGGCCGGGCCTGGGCATTGAGATCAACGAGGAATACGTGATCGAACGCGCCGCCATCGGCCACCGCTGGCGCAACCCGATCTGGCGGCATGCCGACGGCAGCTTTGCCGAGTGGTGATTGCTCACTGAAGGAACCGGATCAACTGTGGGAGCTGGCTTGCCTGCGATAGCGGTCCGCCTGTGCCAGATCAGTTAGCTGATGCACCGCCATCGCAGGCAAGCCAGCTCCCACAATGACCGCGCCCCGTCCTCAATAAACATAAGAAGAGGCAACCCCATGCACCCTGAATCCTTCACCGGGCAGGCTTCTCTCGTCACGCCTAGCAGAAAGCGTTTCTTCATCATGGTGCTGCTGTTTATCACCGTGGTGATCAACTACCTCGACCGCAGCAACCTGTCGATTGCCGCCCCGGCACTCACCAGCGAACTGGGGATCGACCCGGTGCATGTCGGGCTGATCTTTTCGGCGTTCGGCTGGACCTACGCCGCCATGCAGATTCCCGGCGGCTGGCTGGTGGACCGCGTGCCGCCGCGCATTCTCTACACGGCTGCCCTGCTGTTGTGGTCTATCGCCACGGTAATGCTGGGGTTTGCGGCCAGCTTTATCGCGCTGTTCGTGCTGCGCATGGCCGTCGGCGCCCTGGAAGCACCGGCCTATCCGATTAACAGCCGCGTGGTCACCACTTGGTTCCCCGAGCGTGAGCGTGCCACCGCGATTGGCGTTTACACCTCCGGGCAGTTTGTCGGGCTGGCGTTCCTGACGCCGGTACTGGCCTGGCTGCAACACGCGTTTGGCTGGCACATGGTGTTTGTCGCCACCGGTGGCGTCGGCATCCTGTGGGCGTTGATCTGGTACGCGGTGTACCGCGAGCCGAAAGATTTCAAAGGCGCCAACGCGGCAGAAATCGAGCTGATCCGCGAGGGCGGCGGCCTGGTGGATATGCAGGCGAAAGCGGTCAAGGCGCCGTTCAGTTGGGTCGACCTCGGGACAGTGCTGAGCAAGCGCAAGCTGTGGGGCATCTACCTGGGTCAGTTCTGCCTGAACTCGACGCTGTGGTTTTTTCTGACGTGGTTCCCGACCTACCTGGTGAAATATCGCGGCATGGACTTCATCAAGTCCGGCCTGCTGGCCTCGCTGCCATTCCTCGCTGCGTTTATCGGCGTGCTGTGTTCTGGGGTTTTTTCTGATTGGCTGATTCGCCGGGGTACGTCGGTAGGGTTTGCGCGCAAGCTGCCGATCATTGGTGGGTTGCTGATTTCCACGGCGATCATCGGCGCCAACTATGTGGACTCGACGGCCTGGGTGATTGCGTTTCTGGCGCTGGCGTTCTTTGGCAATGGCCTGGCATCGATCACCTGGTCATTGGTGTCGACCCTGGCGCCGGCGCGGTTGTTGGGGCTGACGGGTGGGGTGTTTAACTTCATCGGTAACTTGTCGGCGATTACCACGCCGATAGTGATTGGCTTTCTGGCCAGTGGGGATTCGTTTGCGCCAGCGATCACCTATATCGCGGTGCTGGCGTTGCTGGGGGCGCTTTCCTATGTGTTGCTGGTGGGCAAGGTCGAGCGCATCGAGCTGTAAATCCATTGTTTGAGTGGACCGAAACCCTGTGGCGAGCGGGCTTGTTGTGGCGAGCGGGCTTGCCCCGCGTTGGGCTGCGCAGCAGCCCCAATAAGGCCACTGCGTTTTTTCCTGATGAAACCGTGTTGTCTGGTTTTGGGGGCGCTTCGCACCCCAACGCGGGGCAAGCCCGCTCGCCACAACAGCTCGCCCGCCACAAAAGCTTTGCTGGGCTAGTAGAGGGCGCCATCCAGGATTTGATAGACGATGCTGGTGCCGATGGCGATCAACACGATATCGCCGCCGGAACGACGCCATTCATACCCTGGGTATTGCGGCAGATGGGCCAAGGCGCGGTTGTCGAGGCGTTCGCCGTAGTAGTTGCGTGGCAGCGGTTGGCCCCGCACCAGGCGCACGCCAGGAGGTGGTGGCGCGCCACGGCGGAAGTCGTTGTGGTTGTCACGGATCACCTGGCGCACGGGGCCGAAGTCCTGTGGCGGGCCACGACGGTTATCCTGCGGGCCGCGATGGTCGTCGCCGCGTTGCTCGTACTGGCCTTGCGGGCCGCCACGGCCTGGGCCATCGCCGCGTTGGTCGGGCGGCGCGGCCTGCGCCAGGGCACTTGCGCCGAGCATCAACACGCCAAGACCTGCGATCAAGCGTTTAGGCATTTTCATGGGGGCTTTCCTCAGTACTGCACGAACAAAAAAGGGATTTCGAACGAGGCTCGAAATCCCTTGGTCTTGTCAGTTTAGGTACTGGATTGCCCGGATGATTCCTCTGTATCAGGAACTTTACCCATTGCTACACGCCGCTTACGTACGGGCGTTACGGACACCTTCCGACAGCGCCGCGCAGAGGCTCAATACGCCATCAATTGCTTGCTGATCATTTTTCGCATTGGCGATGTGATCGATCAGCGCCGAACCCACCACCACACCGTCTGCCAGGCGTGCGATAGCGGCGGCTTGTTCCGGTGTGCGAATACCAAAGCCGATGCTGATCGGCAGGTCGGTATGCCGACGCAGGCGCGTTACCGCTTCCTCGACGTGTTCCAGGGTGGCGGCACCGGCACCGGTCACACCGGCCACCGACACGTAATACACAAAACCGGAGCTGCCGTTAAGCACGGTCGGCAGGCGCACGTCATCAGTGGTCGGCGTGGTCAGGCGGATAAAGTCGATGCCTGCCGCCTGGGCCGGGTCGCACAGCTCGCCGTTATGCTCGGGCGGCATGTCGACCACGATCAGGCCGTCGACACCGGCTTCTTTGGCGTCAGCGATAAACGTGGGCACGCCGTATTTGTGGATCGGGTTGAAGTAACCCATCAGCACCAGTGGCGTGTCCTGGTTGTCTTTGCGGAACTCGCGAACCATCTGCAGGGTTTTCAGCAGGTTCTGTTTGGCTTCCAACGCACGGATGTTGGCCAGTTGAATCGCCGGGCCGTCGGCCATCGGGTCGGTGAAGGGCATGCCCAGCTCGATCACGTCGGCACCGGCGGCGGGCAAGCCCTTGAGGATCGCCAGCGAGGTGTCATAACCCGGGTCGCCGGCGGTGACGAAAGTCACCAGGGCGGCGCGGTTTTGTTCTTTCAGTTGCGCAAAACGGGTTTGCAGGCGGCTCATCAGTGTTTCTCCTGCTTTGACTGCTCTTGTTGAGAGTGTTCCATATGGTGCATCACGGTCTGCATGTCTTTGTCGCCACGGCCGGACAGGTTGACCACCATCAGGTGATCTTTCGGCAAGGTCGGTGCGCGCTTGAACACTTCAGCCAGGGCATGGGCGCTTTCCAGTGCAGGAATAATCCCTTCCAGGCGGCAGCATTTGTGGAAGGCTTCGAGGGCTTCGTCGTCGGTCACCGAGGTGTACTGAACACGGCCGATATCATGCAACCAGGCGTGTTCAGGGCCGATACCTGGGTAGTCGAGGCCGGCGGAAATCGAGTGGGCGTCGATGATCTGGCCGTCGTCGTCCTGCAACAGGAAGGTGCGGTTGCCGTGCAGCACGCCCGGTACACCGCCGTTGAGGCTGGCGGCGTGCTTGCCGGTTTCGATGCCGTGGCCGGCGGCTTCAACGCCGATGATTTCGACGCTGGTGTCATCCAGGAACGGGTGGAACAGGCCCATGGCGTTGGAACCACCGCCGATGCATGCCACCAGGCTGTCCGGCAGGCGGCCTTCCTGGGCTTGCAGCTGGTCGCGGGTTTCCTTGCCGATCACGGCCTGGAAATCGCGCACCATCGCCGGGTACGGGTGGGGGCCGGCCACGGTGCCGATCAGGTAGAAAGTGCTGTCGACGTTGGTCACCCAGTCACGCAGGGCTTCGTTCATCGCGTCTTTAAGGGTGCCGGTGCCGGCGACCACCGGGATCACTTCTGCGCCCAGCAGCTTCATGCGGAACACGTTGGCCTGCTGGCGCTCGATGTCGGTGGTGCCCATGTAGATCACGCAATCGAGGCCAAAGCGCGCCGCCACGGTGGCGGTGGCCACGCCGTGCATGCCCGCGCCGGTCTCGGCGATGATGCGTTTTTTGCCCATGCGCCGCGCCAGCAGGATCTGGCCGATGCAGTTGTTAATCTTGTGCGCGCCGGTGTGGTTGAGCTCTTCACGCTTGAGGTAGATCTTGGCGCCGCCACAGAACTCGGTCAGGCGCTCGGCGAAGTACAGCGGGCTTGGGCGCCCGACGTAGTCGCGTTGGAAGTAGGCCAATTCTTCGTTAAAGGCCGGATCGATCTTGGCCGCTTCGTATTCGCGGGCCAGGTCGAGGATCAACGGCATCAGGGTTTCTGCGACGTAGCGGCCGCCGAACGCGCCAAACAGGCCGTTGGCGTCGGGGCCGTTGCGAAGGTCGGTCTGGGACTGAGTCATGGGGCGCTCCAGGAAAGAAGGTGAGGAGAGGCAATGACGGCCACTCTACCCCTGACGCGCCAGGCTGAAAACCGATAAGATCGCCACAACCTGTCAGGAAAACTCACAGATGAGCCGAGACCTACCGCCCCTCAATGCCCTGCGTGCGTTTGAGGCCACCGCCCGCTTGAACAGCGTCAGTCAGGCAGCCGAGCAACTGCATGTGACCCATGGCGCGGTCAGTCGCCAGTTGAAGGTGCTGGAAGAGCACTTGGGTGTCAGCCTGTTCGCCAAAGACGGGCGCGGCCTTAAACTCACAGATGCAGGCGTTCGGCTCAGGGATGCCAGTGCCGAAGCGTTCGAGCGTTTAAGGGATGTTTGCGCCGAACTGACCCAGGCCAGCGCCGATGCGCCTTTTGTGCTCGGCTGCTCGGGCAGCTTGCTGGCGCGCTGGCTGATTCCGCGCCTGGGCCGCTTGAACGCAGACTTGCCCGACTTGCGTCTGCACCTGTCGGCGGGTGACGGCGACCTCGACCCACGGCGCCCCGGCCTGGATGCCCTGCTGGTTTTTGCGGAGCCGCCATGGCCAGCGGACATGCAGGTGTATGAGCTGGCCAGCGAGCGCATTGGCCCGGTAATGAGCCCGCGCTTCGCCGGTTACGAACGCCTGCGCCAGGCGCCGCCCCACGCCCTGTGCGGTGAAGCCTTGTTACACACCACCTCGCGCCCGCAGGCCTGGCCCATCTGGGCGCAGCAACATGACATCGAGCCCGGCGCGTTGAAGCACGGCCAGGGTTTTGAGCATTTGTATTATTTGCTGGAGGCGGCGGTGGCGGGTTTGGGTGTGGCAATTGCGCCCGAACCGCTGGTGGCAGAGGACCTGCGAGCGGGTCGCCTGGTGGCGCCGTGGGGTTTCAGTGAAACCCCGGCGCACCTGGCGTTGTGGCTACCCAAGCGCGCCGCAGACGGGCGCGCGGGTCAGTTGGCGCAGTGGCTCAAGGCTGAGCTGTTGCGCCAGCCAGTTTAGTCACCGCGTTTGCACAGCAGGTAAGCCGCCAACAGGCCCAGCGCGCCAACGGCAACGCCGGCGGTAGTCCATGGGTGCTCTTGTGCGTAGTCACGGGTTGCCGCGCTGGTTTCGCGGATTTTGACTTTGCTTTCTTCATAGGCATCGCTGATCAGGTGGCGGGAATGCTTGAGGGCATTCTCGGCATTGCTTTTCAGGGCCTTCAGCGTTTTGCGCGACTCATCGGACGCATCGTCCTTGAGGCTCTCAAGGGACTTGAGCAGGCTCGAAATCTCGGCTTCCATGCTTTCCAGCGACGCTTTGCGTAAAGAAGTGTTGGCCATGTGGAACTCTCCTGAAGTGATTGAGTGGCATGTGTAGATACCGACTCCACGGTTTTCAGAAAGTGCAGTAAATCTGAACTTTCGAGTGGGATTGGTCGCCAGAAGCAGTACGAAGATTCACTGCTACGCTCACTAGAGACCTCAGGAGAAACGTTATGTCTGATCATCACACCTACAAGAAAGTCGAACTGGTCGGCTCCTCGACCACCAGCATCGAAGATGCCATCAACAACGCCATCGCTGAAGCGCACAAGAGCATCAAGCACCTGGAGTGGTTCGAAGTGACCGAAACACGCGGCCATATCAAGGACGGCAAGGCCGCGCACTTCCAGGTCACGCTCAAGGTGGGATTCCGAATTGCCAGTAGTTGATCCCGTGAGTTGAACTTGCTGACTGGCCGATTGCCATAACCTGCGCTACAACCATTGGGTGCCGACGCCATAAGCGTCGGCACGCACTTTTCGATCAGCGCAAGGAAAGTAACGGATGAAGAAGTTCCTGTTAGCGGTAGGTTTGTTGAGCATTGCGGGCACTGCCCTGGCGGCGGGCAAGCCTTGTGAAGAGCTGAAAGGTGAACTCGCGGCGAAGCTCGACGCTAAAGGTGTTCAGCATTATTCGCTGGATGTTGTCGACAAAGGCGCGGCGGCCGATGGCAAAGTGATTGGCAGCTGCGAAGGCGGCACCAAGGAAATCGTCTACAAGCGCGGTTAATCCCGTGCAGACATGAAACGACGCACCTGTGGCGAGGGAGCTTGCTCCCGCTGAGTGCGCAGCGCTCCCTTTCTTTTGGGGCCGCTACGCAGCCCAGCGGGAGCAAGCTCCCTAGCCACAGGTGCGTCGTTTTTTTCGCCTGCGGGTAATCAGCCCTTCATCACCTGCGCCAGCAGCTCGTAGGAATGAATCCGGTCGGCATGCTCATACAGGTCGCTGGTAAAGATCAGCTCATCGGCGCCGGTTTGCTCGATCAACACTTCCAACTTCGCACGGATCTTCGCTGGGCTACCGACCATGGCCAGGCCAAGGAAGCTGCCCACCGCGTCTTTTTCATGGGGCAGCCACAGGCCATCCATGGTTTTAACCGGCGGGCGCTGCACCAGGCTTTGCCCGCGCATCAGCGCCAGGATGCGTTGGTACACGGAAGTGGCCAGGTAGTCGGCCTGCTCGTCGGTGTCGGCGGCCACCAGCGGAATGCCGAGCATCACGTAGGGCTTGTCCAGCACGGCTGAAGGCTTGAAGTGATTGCGGTATACGCGAATCGCCTCGTGCATCAAACGGGGTGCGAAATGTGAGGCGAAGGCGTAGGGCAAGCCGCGCTCACCGGCCAATTGCGCGCTGAACAGGCTCGAACCAAGCAGCCAAACGGGCACGTTGGTGCCGGTACCGGGTACGGCGATGATCCGTTGGTCGGGCGTGCGTGGCCCAAGGAAAGCCATCAGTTCGGCCACATCTTCCGGAAACTCGTCAGCACTGCCGGAGCGTTCACGGCGCAGGGCGCGGGCGGTCATCTGGTCGGAACCAGGCGCGCGGCCCAGGCCCAGGTCGATGCGGCCGGGGTACAGGCTTTCCAGGGTGCCGAACTGTTCGGCAATCACCAACGGCGCGTGGTTGGGCAGCATCACGCCGCCGGAACCGACGCGAATCGTCGAGGTGCCACCGGCCAAATAACCCAGCAACACCGAAGTGGCCGAGCTGGCGATGCCGTCCATATTGTGGTGTTCAGCCACCCAGATACGGTTGTAGCCGAACTTTTCCACGTGCTGGGCCAGGTCCAGCGAGTTGCGCAATGACTGCGCGATGCTGCCGTTGGCGCGCACGGGCACGAGGTCGAGGGTCGAGAACTTCACGTCGGACAGCGATTTCATAAGCCTGCTTCTCCATTAGGTGCGCAGGCTTATAGACGAACCAAAACCTGCCGCTTCATGTGCATGCTCTATGCAATGAGGGCATATACCCGAGATTCAATAGCAACTGCGAAATTTCCTACTAAATCGCTAGGTTTCTCCGACAAGATGAACTTTGCCGGGCCGTCTATCCTCAGAACCCTTACTGACGCAAAACCACCGTTCGAGGAGAGAGCTATGAGTATTGTTAAAAAAGCATCCGCGCATTGGGAAGGTGATCTGAAGACGGGCCTGGGTTCCATCTCCACGGAAACTGGCGTGCTGCGCGAAGCACCCTATGGCTTCAAGGCCCGTTTCGAAGGCGGCAAGGGCACCAACCCTGAAGAGTTGATCGGCGCGGCCCACGCTGGCTGTTTCTCCATGGCATTTTCCATGATTCTGGGCGATGCCGGCCTTAAGGCTGACAGCATCGACACCCAGGCTGAAGTGACCCTGGACCAGGTGGATGGCGGTTTTGCGATTACCGCCGTGCATTTGGTCTTGAAAGCCAAGATCCCCGGCGCAAGCCAGGCGCAGTTCGAGGAACTGAGCAAAAAGGCGAAGGAAGGCTGCCCAGTGTCGAAAGTGCTGAACGCAAAAATCAGCCTGGATGCCACGCTGGTCTAACTGACACAGCAAGATCCCCTGTGGGAGCGGGCTTGTGTGGGAGCCGGGCTTGCCCGCGATAGGTTCACCTCGGTTATCCAGTTGTATCGAGGCGTTGCCATCGCAGGCAAGCCAGCTCCCACACAGGCCCGCTCCCACATTTTGTTCTGCGTTAAATCAGAACTCGCGTTTAGATCGTTCCCCCGCTCCCGCGTGGGAATGCAGCCCGTGACGCTCTGCGTCACACCTGCGCAGAACTTGAATGCTGTGGGCGGGACGCGGAGCGTCCCAGGCGGCATTCCCACGCAGAGCGTGGGAACGATCTGATCCCCTGTGGGAGCGGGCTTGTGTGGGAGCCGGGCTTGCCCGCGATAGGTTCACCTCGGTTATCCAGCTGTATCGAGGCGTTGCCATCGCAGGCAAGCCAGCTCCCACAAAGGCCCGTTCCCATAGTTTGTTGTGCGTTAAATCAGAACTCGCGTTTCCAAAATGTGGTCGAATAGCCTAGGCGCACACCCGTGCGCAGTGCATTCAGGGAGCTTCACACATGAAACGTTTTGCCTTGGCGATCATTTGCGGTGTATTGGCCACTTCGGCCGTGGCCGCGCCAAAAGATTGTGAAGAGCTCAAGCAAGAGATCGAGGTAAAGATCCAGGCCAAGGCGATTCCGTCTTACACCCTTGAAATCATCACCGCCGAAGAAGCCAAGAATCATGACAGCGCCATGATCGTCGGCTCCTGTGAAAACGGCACCAAGCGCATCATCTATCAGAAGAATAGCGACTGATCAGATGCAATTAACGCTGCGCTCCTCCGCCAACAGCTGACGCGCCGCGTTGTACAGCCGGATGTTGGGCGTAAAGGCCAGCGAGCGCCCTTCCAGCACATAGCGCTGGCCTGCCTGGAAGTTGTCGTATTGCAGGGTCATGAAGCAGGTTCGGTCATGGGTCTGGTCCAGGCCGCCAAAGCCCGCCCCGGTGTTCACTTCGAAATCAAAGCGCACCATCAGCTCATGGCTGCCGGGTGGCACCTGGAAGAAACGCCCGTCGTTGAGGTTCTTGCCGTCCAGGCGCTGGGCCATCACCAGTTTGGCGCCGGGTGTCGGCGTGGCGAAATCGATCCAGGCCTGGTGCGGGTCGACCGGCGGGATTGGGGTCGAAGCGCAGGCGCTGAGAAACAAGGCGGTGACGGGGAGCAAGAGCTGGCGCATGGCGGGCACTCAACGGTGGGTAAGAATTCAACCTGGCAGCCTGTGGCAACAGACGCTGTATCAGTATAAACACGCCACGGCATGGAAAAATTCCGTGCAGGCAGGATAGTCTGGCGGGCCAATAACCCAGGAGCGGTCGGTGCATGGTCAGGCGTTTTCTTCCAGGGTTGATGGTGCTGCTGCTCAGCGGCTGTTCCAGTGTGAGTTACTACAGCCAGTTGGCCAGCGGCCAATGGCAGTTGCTGCGGGCTCGGGAGCCGGTTGCCGAGGTCATCGCCGACCCTGCTCGCCCACAGGCGTTGCGCGCCCACCTGATGCAATCGCAGCAGGCCCGCACCTTTGCCAGTGAGCACCTGCACCTGCCTGACAACCAGAGTTACCGCCTGTACGCCGACATTGGCCGGCCTTACGTGGTCTGGAATGTGTTCGCCACGCAGGAGTTTTCGCTGTCGCCTGAAACCCACTGCTTCCCTATCGCTGGGTGCGTGGCCTATCGCGGCTATTACAGCCAGGGCGCAGCACGCGGCGAAGCGGCGCTATTGCAGCAACAAGGCATGGATGTGTCGATGGGCGGCGTCGAAGCCTATTCCACCCTGGGCTGGTTCAACGACCCGATCATGAGTTCGATGATGCATTGGGGGGATGAGCGCCTGGCCACGCTGATCTTCCACGAGCTGGCGCACCAACGCTTTTATGTGAAGGACGACACCGAGTTCAACGAGTCCTATGCCAACTTCGTCGAGCAGGAAGGCACCCGTCAATGGCGTGCGGCGCGGGGCTTGGCGCCGCTGAGCAATGCGGCGTTGCAGCAGCGCGACCAATTTATCCGACTGGTGCTCGATACCCGCAAACGCCTGGAGGCGTTGTACGCACAGCCCTTGGCGGCGGATGTGATGCGCCAGGCCAAAGCGGCAGAGTTCGAGCGCCTGCGCAGTGAGTACCGGCACATGCGCGACAGCCAATGGGGCGGTGACAAGCGTTATGACGCGTGGATCAACCAGCCGATGAACAATGCGCGGTTATTGCCGTTCGGGCTGTATGACCAGTGGGTGCCGGCGTTTGCGGCGTTGTTTGCGCAGCAAGGCGGGGATTGGGTGAAGTTCTTTGCGGCGGTGGAGAAGCTGGGTGGGTTGCCGGTTGAGCAGCGTAAGGCGGCGTTGCGGCAGTTGGAAGGTGGTGGCCGGTAGGGCCTTATCGCAGCATAACTATCTACCCTACCTGTTAACACAAAGTCTGTGGCAGGTGGGCTGTTGTGGCGAGCAGGCTTGTCCTGCGTTGGGCTGCGAAGCAGCGCCAAACCCAGACGCTGAGTTCTTTCAGGAAAATTGCAGTGCCTTTACTGGGGCCGCTTCGCAGCCCAACGCAGGACAAGCCTGCTCGCCACAGGAGAAATTGGCTGCCTTCAAAAGTTGTAGATACCCATGCCCATCGCAGGCAAGCCAGCTCCCACAGTTTGAATTGTGAACACGGTCAAATGTGGGAGCTGGCTTGCCTGCGATAGCGGTCTCAGCCGCGCTGCAAAAACGCCTGATGCATCTGCTCCAGCGTCTCAAAATGCCAGGTCGGCGCCTCAGCATTCAGTTCTTCAAAACTGCCAAACCCATAACCCACCGCCGCCGAATCCAACCCATTGCTGCGCGCCCCGATCAAGTCGTGCTTGCGATCACCAATCATCAGGGTAGTCGCCGGGTCCAAACCCTCTTCGCTCATCAGGTGCGCAATCAGCTCAACCTTGTTGGTGCGCGTGCCATCCAGTTCGCTGCCGTAGATCACCTTGAAGTGCTTGGCAAAATCAAAATGCCGGGCAATCTCACGGGCAAACACCCACGGTTTGGATGTGGCGACATACAGCTGGCGGCCCTGGCCGTTCAGCTCCTCAAGCAACGGCATCACGCCATCGAATACGCGGTTTTCATACAGGCCGGTGAGCTTGAAGCGTTCGCGATAAAAATTCACCGCTTCCCAGGCTTTGGCCTCATCGAAGTCATAGAACTGCATAAAGGCTTGCAGCAACGGCGGGCCGATAAAGTGTTCCAGCTTGGTCAGGTCCGGCTCGTCGATACCGAGCTTGCCGAGGGCGTACTGGATCGAGCGGGTGATGCCTTCACGCGGATCGGTCAGGGTGCCGTCCAGGTCGAACAGCACGGTTTGGTATTGCTGGGTCATTGATCGAATCCTTCAGCCAGGTGCAGGTCTTTGAGCTTCACGTAGTTCGCGGCGCTGTAGGTGAAGAAGGCACGCTCTTTGTCAGTCAGTGGGCGGATCTGTTTAACCGGGCTGCCCACGTACAAAAAACCACTCTCAAGTTTCTTGCCGGGCGGCACCAGGCTGCCGGCGCCGATGATCACATCGTCTTCGACCACCGCGCCGTCCATCACGATGCTGCCCATGCCGATCAGAATGCGATTGCCGACCGTGCAGCCGTGCAGCATGACTTTGTGGGCGATGGTCACATCATCGCCGATCAGCAGCGGGAAACCGTCCGGGTTGAACGGCCCGGCATGGGTGATATGCAGCACACAGCCGTCCTGCACACTGGTGCGCGCACCGATGCGGATGCGGTGCATGTCGCCGCGAATCACCGTCAATGGCCAAACCGAGCTGTCGGTGCCGATTTCGACATCGCCGATCACCACCGCCGAAATATCGACAAAAGTCCCGGCGCCCAGGGTTGGCGTGTGGTTCTGATAGGTGCGAAGGGTCACGATAGCCTCTCTCTTATAGGTTGATAGCTGCGGTGGGTGTTGATTGTAATTAAGATGGCCCCATCTTTGTCTTATCAGTTTCTTCAGCCAAGGTGCCCACCGTGAGCGCGAACAACCCACTTTTGCAGTCCTACGACCTGCCGCCGTTCTCGGCGATCCGTGCCGAGCACGTGCAGCCGGCCATTGAACAGATCCTCGCCGATAACCGCGTTGCCATCGAAGGCATCCTGCAAAGCCAGGGTAAAAACCCTACGTGGGCCGGTCTGGTTCTGGCCATGGACGAACTGAATGACCGCCTGGGCGCCGCCTGGAGCCCCGTCAGCCACCTCAACGCCGTGTGTAACAGCGCCGAACTGCGCGAAGCCTACGAGGCGTGCCTGCCGGCATTGAGCGCCTATTCCACCGAGATGGGCCAGAACCGCGAACTGTTCCAGGCCTTCGAAGCCCTGGCCAACAGCCCGGAAGCCGCCGGTTTCGATGTGGCGCAAAAAACCATTCTGGAACATTCACTGCGCGACTTCCGCCTGTCGGGTATCGATTTACCGCCAGAGCAGCAAAAACGTTACGCCGAAGTGCAGAGCAAACTGTCTGAGCTGGGCAGCAAGTTTTCGAACCAATTGCTGGACGCCACCCAGGCGTGGACCAAGCACGTCACCGACGAAGCCACCCTCGCCGGCCTGACCGACTCGGCCAAGGCGCAAATGGCCGCCGCCGCCCAGGCTAAAGGCCTCGATGGCTGGCTGATCACCCTCGAATTCCCAAGCTACTACGCGGTAATGACCTACGCCCAGGACCGCGCCCTGCGTGAAGAAGTCTATGCGGCCTACTGCACCCGTGCGTCAGACCAAGGCCCGAATGCCGGTAAGAACGATAATGGCCCGGTGATGGAGCAGATCCTCGACCTGCGTCAGGAACTGGCCAAACTGTTGGGCTACGCGTCGTTCTCCGAGCTGAGCCTGGCGACCAAAATGGCCGAGTCCAGCGACCAGGTGCTGAGCTTCCTGCGCGACTTGGCCAAGCGCAGCAAACCCTTTGCCGCGCAGGACCTGCAACAGCTCAAGGCGTACGCCGCCGAACAAGGTTGCGCCGACCTGCAAAGCTGGGACAGCGGTTTCTACGGCGAAAAACTCCGTGAGCAGCGTTACAGCGTGTCCCAGGAAGCCCTGCGCGCCTACTTCCCGATCGACAAAGTGCTGAGCGGCCTGTTCGCCATCGTGCAGCGCCTGTACGGCATCGAGATCGCCGAGCAAAAAGGCTTCGACACCTGGCACCCGGATGTTCGCCTGTTTGAAATCAAGGAAAACGGCCAGCACGTCGGCCGCTTCTTCTTCGACCTGTACGCCCGCGCCAACAAGCGTGGCGGTGCCTGGATGGACGGTGCGCGCGATCGCCGCCGTACTGTCGACGGTGTGCTGCAAAGCCCGGTGGCGAACCTGGTGTGCAACTTCACCCCGGCCGACAGCGGCAAGCCTGCCCTGCTGACCCACGATGAAGTGACTACGCTGTTCCACGAATTCGGCCACGGCCTGCACCACCTGCTGACCCGCGTTGAACACGCGGGCGTGTCCGGCATCAACGGTGTGGCCTGGGATGCGGTGGAGCTGCCGAGCCAGTTCATGGAGAACTGGTGCTGGGAGCCGGAAGGCCTGGCACTGATCTCCGGCCACTATGAAAGCGGCGAGCCGCTGCCCCAGGACCTGCTGGAAAAAATGCTCGCGGCGAAGAACTTCCAGTCTGGCCTGATGATGGTGCGCCAGTTGGAATTCTCGCTGTTCGACTTCGAACTGCATGCCACCCACGGCGATGGCCGCACGGTGGCTCAGGTGCTTGAAGGCGTGCGCGATGAGGTCTCGGTGATGCGTCCGCCTGCCTACAACCGCTTCCCCAACAGCTTTGCGCACATCTTCGCTGGCGGTTACGCGGCGGGTTACTACAGCTACAAGTGGGCCGAAGTGCTGTCTGCCGACGCCTTCTCCAAGTTTGAAGAAGACGGCGTGCTCAATGCCGAAACCGGTCGGGCATTCCGTGAGGCGATCCTGGCGCGCGGTGGCTCCCAGGCGCCGATGGTGCTGTTCGTCGACTTCCGCGGACGTGCACCGTCGATTGACGCACTCTTGCGCCACAGCGGCCTGAGTGAGGACGCAGCAGCATGAGTGATGGGCCTGTGGTGACCAAGAAGCAATTTATCGCCGGGGCGGTCTGCCCGGCGTGCGAAGAGTTGGACAAGTTGAAAATGTGGACCGAAGACGATGTGCCGCACCGCGAATGTGTGGCCTGCGGCTATTCGGACACGCTGAATGAACAAGGCAATTCGGTGCCCAAGGAATTGGGCACGCGGGTCAATACGTCGGCGTTGAAAGCGCCCGCGGACCCGAAGGTGCAGGCGGTGCAGTTTTTCCCTAATCCCAAGCTGAAAAAGGACTGATACCCGACGCCTGCTTCTGCTTGGGGCGGGCTTTTTGTGGGAGTCGGGCTTGCCCGCGATGCAGGCACCGTGGTGTGTCATTCACACCGCGTTGAAGCTATCGCAGGCAAGCCAGCTCCCACAGCCAGCTCCCACAGAAAGGCGCGCTACAGTTGCCCTTCGGCCTTGTCTGTCGTGGTGATCCAGCTTTTTACCGAGCACAGTGCAAAGGCACTGGTGCTGCAGTCGCCATTGGCCAATGCTGTACGCAACTTGTCGATATCTGCCTTCATCATGTAGCGAACGCCGTCTTTAAAGCCGTTACTTGAACCAAAGCCGCCCAGCGTCATCTCGTTCAGCGCATCCTCTTTGCTCCAACCCTGAATCACCACCCGATACATCGCCGCCATCAGGCCAGTGCGATCGGAGCCGTGCTTGCAGTGCATCAGCACCGAGCCATGGGTTTCGGCTTCTTGAATGGTCCGGAGTGCCGCCAGCACGTCGGCATCGTCGACATGGTTGGTGCGATACGTCAACTGCACCTGTTTGATATCAGACGTCTTCAGCCAGGGCGCATCAGATTCCGGCAGGAAGTTGATCACCGTGCCGATCTTCAAATTTTGCAGCACAGGCAGCGCAGTGCTGTCCGGCAACGCACTGCGATACAGCGTGGGTGTCATCTGGTGCAGGTTGAATTGGTTGCCCACTGGCTGTGCCCACTCGGCAGAGCGGATAGACGTAGCCTCGTCGGCGTGGGCCTGCAGCGTGGTGAACAATGCCATGAACGCCAGGCCAAGGGCGGGCAGCAATCGAATCGTGAACATGCGCGTAGAGACCGAATGGGATAGGGCTGATGGGCTAAATATTCGCCTGCGAGGGGTCAATGCCATGTGAGGTGGCCGTCAAAGAATCGTGAATCCGCCCATCTGATCCGCTGTTTTTCGCGCTGAATCGATTTCTCTTAATGCTTAGGCTGCTATCATTTGTAACTATTGATTGCCAGTGTGTGATATCCCTTTGGATCCAATGCCCTGGTAAACCATCACGCTGCTCCCAGAAGCGGCGGATAAACCCGTGACCACATGATGAGGTGCACCTATGTCTGATCAAGATCAGGACAACCCGCGGCGTGACTTTTTACGCAAATCCTTGACCTTGATCCCGGTGGTCACGGTTGCCAGCACTGGCCTTGGCGGCTCGATGTTGATGGCCACACCGGAGCCGGTGCAGGCCGCTCCCGCCAAAACGCCCGCCAGCGACAAAGCCTACGAGCCGAGTTACTTCACGGCCGAAGAGTGGGCGTTTATCAACGCTGCCGTCGCCCGCCTGATTCCCGCGGATGCCCAAGGCCCAGGCGCCCTGGAAGCCGGCGCGCCGGAATACATCGACCGCCAGATGAACACGCCGTATGCCGCTGGCGCGCTGTGGTTCATGCAAGGCCCGTTCAACGCCGATGCGGCGCCAGAGATGGGCTGGCAGAGCAAATTGGTGCCCAAAGACATCTATCGCCTGGGCATTGCCGCCACGGATGCCTGGTCGAAGGCGTTCAACGGTAAAGCTTTTGCTGCGCAAGACAGCGCTACCCAGGATGACATGCTGCGGCGTATGGAAGCGGGCGGCGGCGAGATGACCGCGCATTTCGAGGCAGTGCCGGCGAAGATGTTTTTCAACCTGTTACTGCAAAACACCAAGGAAGGCTTCTTCTGCGACCCGATCCACGGTGGCAACAAAGGCATGGTCGGCTGGACCATGATCGGCTTCCCCGGCGCCCGCGCCGATTTCATGGACTGGGTTGAACGCAACGAGCAATACCCCTTCCCGGCTGTTTCCATTCGCGGCGAGAGGGCATAAACGTGGCGACCATCATGAAGAAAGTGGACGCGGTGATCGTGGGTTTCGGCTGGACCGGCGCGATCATGGCCAAGGAACTGACGGAAGCTGGCCTCAACGTGGTAGCGCTGGAGCGCGGCCCGATGCAGGACACCTACCCGGACGGCAACTATCCCCAGGTCATCGACGAACTGACCTACAGCGTGCGTAAAAAACTCTTTCAGGACATCTCCAAGGAGACGGTGACCATTCGCCATAGCGTGAATGACGTTGCCCTGCCCAACCGTCAGTTGGGTGCGTTCTTGCCGGGCAATGGCGTGGGTGGTGCGGGCCTGCACTGGTCGGGCGTGCATTTTCGCGTCGACCCTATCGAGTTGCGCATGCGCAGCCACTATGAAGAGCGCTACGGCAAGAACTTCATCCCCAAGGACATGACCATCCAGGACTTCGGCGTGAGCTATGAAGAGCTGGAGCCGTTTTTCGACTACGCCGAAAAAGTCTTCGGCACCTCCGGCCAAGCCTGGACCGTAAAAGGCCAGTTGGTGGGTGAAGGTCGTGGCGGCAACCCGTATGCGCCGGATCGCTCCAACCCGTTCCCGCTGGAATCGCAGAAAAACACCGTGTCTGCGCAGTTGTTTCAGAAAGCGGCTACCGACGTCGGCTACAAACCCTACAACCTGCCATCGGCCAATACGTCGGGGCCGTACACCAACCCCTACGGCGCGCAGATGGGGCCGTGCAACTTCTGCGGTTTCTGCAGTGGCTACGTGTGCTACATGTATTCCAAAGCCTCGCCGAACGTGAACATCTTGCCGGCGTTGCGTCAGGTGCCGAACTTTGAGCTGCGGGCCAATTCCCATGTGCTCAAGGTCAACCTCGACAGCACCAAGAGCAAGGCCACCGGCGTGACCTATATCGACGCCCAGGGCCGCGAGTGTGAGCAGCCGGCGGACCTGGTGATCATCGCCTCCTTCCAGTTCAACAACGTGCGCCTCATGTTGCTCTCGGGCATCGGCAAACCCTACGACCCGATTACCAATGAGGGCGTGGTGGGCCGCAACTTTGCCTACCAGAACATGGGCACCATCAAGGCCTTCTTCGACAAGGACACCCACACCAACAACTTCATCGGTGCGGGCGGCAATGGCGTGGCCATCGATGACTTCAACGCGGACAACTTCGACCACGGCCCGCACGGCTTTGTGGGCGGCTCGCCGATGTGGGTCAACCAGGCTGGCAGCCGGCCGATTGCCGGTACGTCCAACCCGCCGGGCACGCCGGCGTGGGGCAGCGCCTGGAAGCGTGCCACCGCCGACTACTACACCCACCAAGTGTCGATGGACTCCCATGGTGCGCATCAATCCTACCGGAGCAACTACCTGGATCTGGACCCGGTTTACCGCGACTCCTACGGCCTGCCGCTGCTGCGGATGACGTTCGACTGGCAGGAAAACGACATCAAGATGAACCGCTTCATGATGGAGAAAATGGGTAAGGTCGCCGCGGCGATGAACCCCAAGGCCATTGCTGTGCTGGGCAAAAAAGTCGGTGAGCAATTCAACACCGCGTCCTACCAGACCACCCACCTCAATGGCGGCGCGATCATGGGCACCGACCCGAAAACCAGTGCGTTGAACCGTTACCTGCAAAGCTGGGATGTACACAACGTGTTTGTTCCGGGTGCATCGGCTTTCCCACAAGGCCTGGGCTACAACCCGACCGGCCTGGTGGCAGCGCTGGCCTATTGGTCGGCGCGGGCGATCCGCGAGCAGTACCTGAAAAACCCCGGCCCACTGGTTCAGGCATAAGGAGCGATGACCATGAAAGCACTTGTTATCGCCAGTTTTGCCCTGTTCAGCAGCTGCTCGGTGAGCGCTGCCGAAACCGATTTGGTCAAGCAGGGCGAATACCTGGCCCGTGCCGGTGACTGCGTGGCCTGCCACACCGCGAAGGGTGGCAAACCCTTCGCCGGTGGGCTGCCGATGGAAACCCCGATCGGCGTGATCTATTCCACCAACATCACCCCGGACAAAACCGGCCTGGGCGACTACAGCTTCGAAGACTTCGACAAGGCCGTGCGCCATGGCGTCGCCAAGAACGGTAGTACGCTTTACCCGGCGATGCCGTATCCGTCCTACGCGCGTGTCAGCGACAGTGACATGCAGGCGTTGTATGCGTATTTCATGAAGGGCGTGGAGCCCGTCGCCCAGGAGAACAAGGACAGCGATATTCCCTGGCCCTTGAGCATGCGTTGGCCGTTGGCGGCGTGGCGCTGGATGTTCGCGCCGGCGGTCGAGGCGCATCAGGCGCAAGCCGCCACCGACCCGGTGGTCGCTCGCGGTGCCTATCTGGTTGAAGGCCTCGGCCATTGTGGCGCCTGCCACACCCCGCGTGCCCTTACCATGCAGGAAAAAGCCCTTAGCGCTACTGACGGCAACGCGTTCCTGTCTGGCAGTGCGCCGCTGGAAGGCTGGATCGCGAAAAGCCTGCGCGGCGACCACAAGGACGGCCTTGGCAGTTGGAGCGAGGAGCAACTGGTGCAATTCCTCAAGACTGGCCGCAGTGACCGCAGCGCAGTGTTCGGCGGCATGAGTGATGTGGTGGTGCACAGCATGCAGTACATGTCCCAGGACGACCTCACCGCGATTGCGCGATACCTCAAGAGCCTGCCGGCGGTGGACCCGAAGGACCAGCCGCATCAGTACGACAAGCAGGTGGCCGAGGCGCTGTGGAAAGGTGACGACAGCAAGCCGGGCGCGTCGGTGTATATCGACAACTGCGCGGCGTGCCACCGTACCGACGGCCATGGCTACACGCGGGTGTTCCCGGCGCTGGCGGGTAACCCGGTGTTGCAGACGGCGGACGCCACCTCGTTGATCAACATCGTGTTGAACGGCGGCACCTTGCCAGCCACCCACACGGCGCCGTCGACTTTCACCATGCCGGCGTTCGCGTGGCGCCTGTCGGACCAGGAAGTCGCGGATGTGGTCAGTTTCGTCCGTGGCAGCTGGGGCAATAAAGGCGCGCCAGTCAAAGCCAGTGACGTGGCAGACCTGCGCAAGAGCGATATGCGTACCACATCGGGTGACGATTTGGGGCAGGTAACGCAAAAGCACTGATCTTGCCCTGGCCGCCAAACGGCACTGGTCAGAAACCTCGCGCCTCGATACTGTATATAAAAACAGTATCGAGGCGTTTTCATGACTACTGCGCTGCCGCCCCGTGGCCGGGGCACGGCCACTAACCTGCACAACCGCTTTGCGCCGACCGTCAGCGTGGCCGAAGACGACGGCTGGTTCCAGGAAGTGCCGCCGACCCAGGGCACCGAAGTGCGTATCGAAACGGCCAAGAGCATCATCACCCGCAACAACTCGCCGGATTTGCCGTTCGACCGCTCCATCAACCCCTATCGCGGCTGCGAACATGGCTGCATCTACTGCTATGCGCGGCCCAGCCATGCCTATTGGGACATGTCGCCAGGGCTGGATTTCGAAACCAAACTGATTGCCAAGACCAACGCCGCCGACGTGCTGGAGCAACAGCTGTCGAAGCCAGGTTATGTCTGCGCACCGATCAACCTGGGCTCCAATACCGACCCGTACCAGCCTATCGAACGCGACTACACAATCACCCGGCAAACCCTCGAAGTGCTGCTGCGCTATCGGCACCCGGTAACCATCATCACCAAGGGTTCGCTGATCTTGCGCGACCTCGACCTGCTCACCGAGTTGGCGCGTCAGCGGCTGGTGGCGGTAATGATCAGCCTCACCAGCCTGGACGACGAACTCAAGCGTATCCTGGAGCCGCGCACGGCGGCGCCCAAGGCGCGGTTACGGGCGATTCGGGTGATGCGCGAGGCGGGTATCCCGGTGGGCGTGCTGTGCTCGCCAATGATCCCGATGATCAACGACAGCGAGCTGGAAAGCCTGCTGACCGAAGCCCACGCTGCCGGTGCGCAGAGCGCCGCCTACATGATGTTGCGCTTGCCCTTGGAAGTGGCGCCACTGTTCGAGGAGTGGCTGGCGGCGCATTACCCGCAGCGCGCGGCCCATGTGATGAGCCTGGTGCGCCAGGTGCGCGGTGGTGAGGTGTACGACAGCCGCTTCGGTGTGCGCATGCGTGGCGAGGGGCCGTTTGCTGATTTGTTGGCGCAGCGTTTCAACAAAGCGATCAAGCGGCTGGGGCTGAATCGACGGGAAGGGTTTAATCTGGATTGCACGGCGTTTTGCCCGCCGGGCAGGCAGATGGCATTGTTGTAAACTGAAGAGAACGAAGGCGCCATTGCTGTGGAAATAGTCGCGTTTTGATATCACTGAAACCCTCGTTCTAGAGCGGTTCATTCAGTTTGAGTTAAGTTTCGCCGGTTACCTTGTTCAGCGAGTGACTGGTGAGTCGACGCCTTGGTTTGTTTAGTTTTTCAACTTTTCCGATAGCCAGACGTCGAACTGACCTGAACACTCCCCTGCATTAATAAAGAGGATGAATCATGAGTGACAAGGATAAACAGCCGTTGGCTGCGTCGGCTTCAGCCACTCAGGTGGCGGAGTCTGCCGATGCAGCGTTAAAGCACATCGTTGACGGCTTTTTGCATTTCCATCACGACGTCTTCCCGCAGCAGGAAGAACTTTTCAAGAAACTCGCCACGGCCCAGAGCCCACGGGCGATGTTTATTACGTGCGCCGATTCGCGCATCGTCCCCGAGCTGATCACCCAAAGCTCTCCCGGCGATTTGTTCGTGACGCGTAATGTCGGCAACGTGGTGCCGCCCTACGGCCAGATGAACGGCGGGGTTTCCACCGCCATCGAGTACGCGGTACTCGCCCTGGGCGTACAGCACATCATCGTGTGCGGGCACTCCGATTGCGGCGCCATGCGCGCGGTACTCAACCCCGACAGCCTGGAAAAAATGCCGACGGTACGCGCGTGGTTGCGTCACGCCGAAGTCGCCAAGTCCATGGTCGAAGACAACTGCGATTGCGCCAATGAAGGCGAGAGCATGAAGGTGCTGACCGAAGAAAACGTCATCGCCCAGTTGCAGCATCTGCGTACCCACCCTTCCGTGGCCTCGCGCATGGCCAATGGTCATTTGTTCATCCATGGTTGGATCTACAACATCGAGACCAGCGAAATCCGCGCTTACGATGCGGACCAGGCGGCATTCAGACCGCTGAACGGCACCGAGCCGATTCCTTGCGCGACGCCTAGAGCGCGCTTCTAAAACACTTCCCTGCCGGGTCAAGCGGTGGCTGCCATGGATGCAGCCAGGCTTTGCCGCGCCCGGCGAATCCCTCGGGAGAGCCATCATGCGTGCTGCTCAATTGAAAGCTGTATTGCCACGGGAGCTGCTGGCCTCGGTGGTTGTGTTTCTAGTCGCCCTGCCCTTGTGCATGGGCATTGCGATTGCGTCCGGCATGCCGCCGGCCAAGGGGCTGATCACCGGGATAATCGGTGGCCTGGTAGTGGGTT
This sequence comes from Pseudomonas sp. B19125, assembly GCF_044218855.1. Taxonomy (NCBI): domain Bacteria; kingdom Pseudomonadati; phylum Pseudomonadota; class Gammaproteobacteria; order Pseudomonadales; family Pseudomonadaceae; genus Pseudomonas; species Pseudomonas sp. B19125. Next base: position 361,946 of record NZ_CP162589.1, on the reverse strand, counting down.
GGCTGGCGGGTTCGCCACTGCAGGTCAGTGGCCCGGCGGCGGGGCTGGCGGTGTTGGTGTTCGAGTTGGTGCGCCAGCACGGGATGATGATGCTCGGGCCGATTCTGTTGCTGGCGGGTTTCCTGCAACTGGTGGCCGGGCGTTTGCGCCTGGGCTGCTGGTTCCGGGTCACGGCTCCGGCGGTGGTGTACGGCATGCTGGCGGGTATCGGCGTATTGATTGTGCTGTCGCAGGTGCATGTGATGCTCGACGGCGCGCCTAAACCTTCGGGGTTGGATAACCTGGCGGGCTTCCCGGCGGCCATGGCCGACGCGATCCCGACGCTGGGCGGCGGTCTTGGTTGGCAGGCTGGTTTGCTGGGCCTGTCGACCATGCTGGTGATGTACTGCTGGGATAAATTCCGGCCGCAAACATTGCGCTTCGTACCGGGCGCGTTGTTGGGTGTGGGCCTGGCGACGGTGACCAGCCTGGTGCTGGCGTTGCAGGTCAAGCGCGTGGAGGTGCCGGAAAACCTCGCCGACGCCATCGACTGGCTGCGCCCCAGCGACCTGCTGAACCTGGCTGATCCGCAACTGCTGATCGCCGCCTTCGCCGTGGCGTTTATTGCCAGCGCCGAAACCCTGCTTTCTGCGGCAGCGGTCGATCGGATGCACAGCGGCCAGCGCTCCGATTTCGACAAGGAATTGTCAGCTCAAGGCGTGGGCAACATGCTCTGTGGTTTGGTTGGCGCCTTGCCGATGACCGGCGTAATCGTGCGCAGCTCGGCCAACGTGCAGGCTGGCGCTACCACGCGGCTGTCGGCGATGTTCCATGGTGTGTGGCTGCTGGGCTTTGTGTTGCTGCTGTCGAGCGTGCTGCAAAGCATTCCGGTGGCGAGTTTGGCGGGCGTGCTGGTGTACACCGGGATCAAGCTGGTGGACGTCAAAGCCTTTCGCGCGCTGGGCCGTTATGGGCGGATGCCGATGTTTACCTACGCCGCTACGGCACTGGCAATCATCTTCACCGACCTGCTGACCGGCGTATTGGTGGGCTTTGGGCTCACGTTGCTGAAGCTCGCGTTTAAAGCTTCGCGATTGAAAGTCAGCCTGATCGATTTGCCCCAGGACGGTGAGATGGAGCTGCGATTGACCGGTGCCGCGACCTTCCTGAAAGTGCCTGCGCTGACTCAGGTGCTGTCGACGGTGCCTGCGGGGACCACCTTGCATGTGCCGCTGAGCAACCTGAGCTACATCGACCATTCGTGTCTGGAGTTGCTGGAAGAATGGGGCCGGGCCAATGCGGCCAAGGGCTCGACGCTGGTGATCGAGGCGCGGGGGTTGAAGCGTAGGCTCGAAGGCCGAGTGCGGACGACGGTGGGGATAGGTTCGGCGCCCGTCTGAACACCACAAAAATTGTGGGAGCCGGGCTTGCCCGCGATGGCGGTGGGTCAGCCAGCTAATGTGCTGACTGACACTCCGCCATCGCGGGCAAGCCCGGCTCCCACAGTGGTTCTATGTTCACTCGGAAAATCAGGCTGGCTGATCCAGCGATAACTCAACGCCCAGCTGCCGCGACAGGCACGGCCAGCGCTTCCACGCCGCTTCCGTTTGCGGGCTTTTCAGCTGTTCGCGATACGCCTCGACCGACTCCAGCGCAAAGCTCTCCTCGTTGAGCATTTCATCTACCGCCAAGTGCACGGCTTCATCCAACTGATTGGCAAATGTTTCACCAATCAGTTGATGGGCAATCAAGTTAGCCACAGTGGTATCCGCCGGAATCAATGGCTGGCCGAAATGCTTGATATACAGGTCGTTGACCTCTTCAACCAAGCGGTGAGCCAGGTAGGCCTCATCCAGCAAGCCGTCCAGGCCTTCATGGCCGGCCAGGATCGCAGGCGGCTGCAGGAAGAAATGCTCGGCGATTTTCAACACCGGTTTGATCTGGCTTTCGATACCGGCTTCGCGGGCCACATCGTTGGCGGCTTCGAGCAAGTCCGGAACCAGTTCGATGTAGGCGGTGACAAAGCGGGTCATGACAATGTTGCGATCACCGTCAGCCAGGGAGATGGCCGAATGCAGGTGCGGCAATTGTTTTTCCAGTTGCTGGGCAAGCTGGCCCGTAGTGGCTTCGTGTTGATGGGCACGGAAAATCTGCTCGCGCAATGCGGCGGTGTTCATGAAGGCTCCAGTGAAACAGGCGTAGGAAAAGGGAGAGGATAAGGTAGCTCGTTTATACGAGCGCCTAAGACGCATTTGTCATAATTATTTCATGGTTATGCGTGTGCGTTATATCGAAATGCCATCGTTCGTCGGATAAACGTTTGCGCGCCCGGTTTTATTGGGTCCGCCCGTCTGTTTTTGCTCATTTGCCCCTACACATTGCGGGGTCGCCCCGGCTGTCTATACTCGGATTTGTACGCAATTAGCTGATGACGCCCAACTGCATGACGCAGGCAAGGCTTGGCGGTTGTAAGCAGTATGGAAGCCGCTCCCTTCGCCGCAGGTGCAAACCGGCGGGATAACAAGAAACATAAAGGGGAACCCGCAATGACGCGACATCCACACGTTTGGATGGGCCTACTGTTGTGGTCAGTATTCGGCCAGGCGCACGCCGCCTGGACAACGAATATGGCGCCAGGGGCTACTGAAGTCAGTCACGCCGTGTTTGACCTGCACATGACCATTTTCTGGATCTGTGTGGTGATCGGCATCGTCGTGTTTGGCGCGATGTTCTGGTCGATGATCCTGCACCGCCGGTCTACGGGCCAGGTGGCGGCCAAGTTCCACGAGAGCACCACCGTGGAAATTCTCTGGACCGTAGTGCCCTTGCTGATCCTGGTGGCCATGGCCATTCCGGCGACCAAAACCCTGATCAATATCTACGACAGCAGTGAGTCGGATATCGATATCCAGGTCACCGGCTATCAGTGGAAGTGGCACTACAAGTACCTGGGCCAGGACGTGGAGTTCTTCAGCAACCTGGCCACGCCCGCCGAGCAGATCCATAACCAGGCCACCAAGGGCGAGCACTACTTGCTCGAAGTCGACCAGCCGCTGGTGCTGCCGGTGGGCGCCAAGGTGCGCTTTTTGGTGACGGCCGCCGACGTGATCCACTCCTGGTGGGTGCCGGCCTTTGCGGTCAAGCGCGATGCGATCCCCGGCTTCGTCAACGAGGCCTGGACCCGGGTCGAGAAGCCCGGCATCTACCGTGGCCAGTGCGCCGAGCTGTGCGGTAAGGATCACGGCTTCATGCCGATTGTGGTCGAGGTCAAATCCAAGGCCGACTACGACACCTGGCTGGGCGAGCGCAAGGCAGAGGCCGCCAAGCTCAAGGAGCTGACGTCCAAAGAGTGGACGCTGGACGAGCTGGTGGCCCGTGGCGACAAGGTTTACCACACCACCTGCGTGGCCTGTCACCAGGCCGAAGGCCAGGGCTTGCCGCCGATGTTCCCGGCGCTCAAAGGCTCGCCAATTGCCACCGGCGCCAAAGAAGACCACCTGCACCGCGTGTACTTCGGCAAACCCGGCACCGCCATGGCGGCGTTCGGCAAACAGCTGTCGGAAGTCGATATCGCCGCCGTGGTCACCTACGAGCGCAACGCCTGGGGCAACAACAAAGGCGACATGGTCACGCCCAAAGACGTGCTGGCTCTGAAACAGGCGGAAAGCAAATGACGGCCTCAACTGCGTATGCCCTGAACCGCACAGCCCATTCCTTTGCAGGAGAACGGCCATGAGCACTGTGATCGACCATGGTCATGCCGACCATGCCCACGGCCCCGCCAAAGGCTTGATGCGCTGGGTGCTGACCACCAACCACAAAGACATCGGCACCATGTACCTGTGGTTCGCCTTCACCATGTTTCTGCTCGGCGGTTCGTTCGCCATGGTGATCCGCGCCGAGTTGTTCCAGCCAGGCCTGCAAATCGTGCAGCCGGCGTTCTTCAACCAGATGACCACCATGCACGGCCTGATCATGGTGTTTGGCGCGGTGATGCCGGCGTTTGTCGGCCTGGCCAACTGGATGATCCCGCTGATGATCGGCGCGCCGGACATGGCCTTGCCGCGCATGAACAACTTCAGTTTCTGGCTGCTGCCGGCAGCGTTCCTGCTGCTGGTCTCGACGCTGTTCACGCCGGGCGGCGGGCCGAATTTCGGCTGGACCTTCTACGCCCCACTCTCCACCACCTACGCGCCGGAAAGCGTGACGTTCTTCATCTTTGCCATTCACCTGATGGGCATCAGCTCGATCATGGGCGCGATCAACGTGGTCGCCACCATTCTCAACCTGCGCGCGCCTGGCATGACCTTGATGAAAATGCCGCTGTTCGTATGGACCTGGCTGATTACCGCCTTCCTGCTGATCGCGGTGATGCCGGTGCTGGCCGGTTGCGTGACCATGATGTTGATGGACATCCACTTCGGCACCAGCTTTTTCAGTGCGGCCGGTGGCGGTGACCCGGTGCTGTTCCAGCATGTGTTCTGGTTCTTCGGCCACCCCGAGGTGTACATCATGATCCTGCCGGCGTTTGGCGCCGTCAGCGCGATCATCCCGACCTTCTCGCGCAAGCCGCTGTTCGGCTACACCTCGATGGTCTACGCCACGGCGAGCATCGCGTTTCTGTCGTTTATCGTGTGGGCGCACCACATGTTCGTGGTGGGTATTCCGCTGGTGGGCGAGCTGTTCTTCATGTACGCCACGCTGCTGATCGCGGTGCCCACGGGCGTGAAGGTGTTCAACTGGGTGAGCACCATGTGGCAAGGCTCGCTGACTTTCGAGACACCGATGTTGTTTGCCGTGGCTTTTGTGATTCTGTTCACCATTGGCGGTTTCTCCGGGCTGATGCTGGCAATTGCCCCGGCGGACTTCCAGTACCACGACACCTACTTTGTGGTGGCGCACTTCCATTACGTATTGGTGCCCGGGGCGATCTTCGGCATCTTCGCCTCGGCCTACTACTGGCTGCCGAAATGGACCGGCCACATGTACGACGAAACCCTGGGCAAGCTGCACTTCTGGCTGTCCTTTGTGGGCATGAACATGGCGTTCTTCCCGATGCACTTTGTCGGCCTGGCGGGCATGCCGCGCCGGGTGCCGGACTACAACCTGCAGTTCGCCGACTTCAACATGGTCTCCTCGATTGGCGCGTTCATGTTTGGCGCCACGCAGATCTTCTTCCTGTTTATCGTGATCAAGTGCATCCGTGGCGGCCCGCCGGCGCCGGCCAAGCCGTGGGATGGCGCCGAAGGCCTGGAATGGAGCATCCCCTCGCCTGCGCCGTATCACACGTTTACGACGCCGCCGGAGGTCAAGTGAACGCCTTGATGCAGGTCGACTCGGTCTCCTGTGGGAGCTGGCTTGCCTGCGATAGCGGTGTGTCAGGCACAGAATGTATTGCCTGCCAGGGCCTCATCGCAGGCAAGCCAGCTCCCACAGAAAAACCAGAAGCGGGTGAGCGCCATGCTTGAATCCGTCCCCATCAAGCGCCTGGTCACTCGCCTGCTGATCCTGGTAGTGGCCATGTTCGCCTTCGGCTTTGCCTTGGTGCCGATCTACGACGTGATGTGCAAGGCATTCGGCATCAACGGCAAGACCGCCGGGCAGTACGAAGGCGAGCAGGTGGTGGACCCCACGCGCCAAGTGCGCGTGCAATTCATGTCCACCAATGCCATCGACATGGTCTGGGAATTCCACTCCAAGGCCGATGAGGTCGTGGTCAACCCTGGCGCTGTCACCGAGATGCTGTTCGTGGCCTTCAACCCCACAGATAAACCCATGACCGCCCAGGCCGTGCCGAGTATTTCCCCGGCCGAAGCGGCGATGTATTTCCACAAGACCGAATGTTTTTGCTTCACCCAGCAAGTGCTGCAGCCAGGTCAGCGCATAGAAATGCCCGTGCGCTTTATCGTCGATCGCGCCATGCCCAAGGATGTGAAGCATTTGACTCTGGCATACACGCTGTTTGACATCACTGCGCGTCAACCGCCGGTGGCCGTCCATACCGGCGGCTAGCTACTGTTTGCCCCCTCAATCAGGAGAGCGAATACATGTCGTCTCATGATACGTACTACGTACCAGCGCAAAGCAAATGGCCAATAATTGCTACGTTTGGCATGTTGATCACGGTGTACGGCCTGGCCGTGTGGTTCAACGACCTCAAGGCGGCGCGCCCGGAATCCCACGGCCCGTGGATCTTTTTCGTCGGCGGGCTGTTGCTGGCCTACATGCTGTTCGGCTGGTTCGGCGCGGTGATCAAGGAAAGCCGCGCCGGTTTGTACAGCCCGCAGATGGACCGCTCGTTCCGCTGGGGCATGACCTGGTTCATCTTTTCCGAGGTGATGTTCTTTATCGCGTTCTTCGGCGCACTGTTTTATGTGCGGCATATGTCCGCGCCGTGGCTGGCAGGTGAAGGCTCCAAGGGCGTCGCACACATGCTGTGGCCGAACTTCGAATTTGCCTGGCCGTTGCTCAACAACCCTGACCCGAAAATGTACCCGCCGCCCGAAGGCACCATCAGCCCGTGGGGCTTGCCGCTGGTGAATACGATCTTGCTGGTCAGCTCCAGCGTGACCATCACCATTGCCCACCACGCGTTGCGCAAGGGCCATCGCGGCGCGCTGAAAATCTGGCTGGCGCTCACGGTGCTGCTGGGTTGGGCTTTTTTGGGCTTTCAGGCCGAGGAGTACATGCACGCTTACAAAGAGCTGGGCCTGACCCTTGGCTCGGGCGTGTACGGCGCGACCTTCTTCATGCTCACCGGCTTTCACGGCGCCCACGTGACCATCGGCACCATCATTCTGTTCGTGATGCTGATGCGCATCCTCAAGGGGCACTTCAATGCCGAGCACCAGTTCGGTTTTGAGGCGGCCAGTTGGTATTGGCACTTTGTGGATGTGGTGTGGATCGGCCTGTTTTTCTTCGTTTATGTGCTGTGAGGCGTTTTACCACGGTGCATGAGAGACCAACTGGCCGCTGAAAAAGCCCCAGGCGATCAAGCCTACGGTGATCGCGGCCAGTACAACACGCACGGTCAAGGCAGTGACGAGGCGGTTGGAGTTGCCCTCGTCCTTGACCAGAAAGAACAAGCCACTGAACAGGCTCACGACAGTCGCGATCAGCATCAGGGCAATGGCTGCTTTGAGCATGGTCAGGTTCCATTCGGATGGGCGGGCAATGAAAAGGCGGGCAATGAAAACAAGTATAGCCAGCGCCATAAAAGACTTTCGCCCAGGGCTCGCTCCCACGCTGGTGGTGCTTGTGCTGCTGCCGCTGATGGTGGGCCTGGGGTTCTGGCAACTGGCTCGCGGGCATGAAAAACAGCTGTTGGTGGACAGCTATGCCGAACGGCGTGTGGCTGAGCCGGTCAGCAGTGTGCAGCTCGAGGGCATGGCTGACCCGGCCTTTCGCCGGGTGCGCCTGCGCGGCCAGTTCGATGCTGAGCACAGCGTGCTGCTCGACAACCGCATGCGCGACGGCAAGGCCGGTGTTGAACTCTTGCAGCCCTTTCACGACCAGGCCAGCGGCGAATGGCTGCTACTCAATCGCGGCTGGCTGCCGTGGCCGGACCGGCGCACGCCGCCCGTGTTCACCACGCCTGAACAACCTCTGAATCTGGATGCCTGGGTGTACATCGCGCCCGGCGAAACCTTCCAACTGCACGCCGACCCCGCCACCACGCAATGGCCGCGCTTGCTGACTGCGTTGCATCCCGCCGCGCTCTGGGCGGAGTTGGGCCGCAGCGGTTTCGCCTATGAGCTACGCGCCGAACCTGGCCCCGGCACCTACGACACGACCTGGCCGGTGGTCGCCATGGGCCCGGAAAAACACTTGGGCTACGCCGTGCAGTGGTTCGCCATGGCACTGGCGTTGCTGGCGCTTTACCTCTACCTCGGATGGCATAACAAAAAGGAGAAACCCCATGGGAGCGGCCATGAATCCACCCAGCACGTCTGAGGCGCCCGACCGGCGCAAAGGCCGCTGGCAGCTGATTCTGATCCTGATGATGGTGATCGGCCCAATGGCGCTGGCCACCTTTATGTACAAGTTGCAGTTCTGGGTGCCCGACAGCCGCAGTTACCACGGCGAGATGATCGGCAACGGCCAGACCCGCGCCGACATCGGCGTGCAGGCCGATGAAGATCGCTGGCAACTGTTGGTTACCGCGCCCACCGCCTGCGCCGCTGAGTGCCAGCAACTGGTGTACCTGGCGCGCCAGCTTCAAATCAGCCTGGGCCGCGATGCCTCCCGCGCCAGCCATGCCCTGGCCAGCGCGCAGCCGGTGAGCACGGATTACGACGCCAAGCTCAAGGCCGAATACCCACAACTGCAGCGCTACCCGCTGGACCTGACCACCTTCAGTAAAAACGCGGCTGCGCCGGGTGAGGCGCAACTGTGGATCGTCGACCCGCACGGCAACCTGGTGCTGCGCTACGACGCCAAGGTCAAGGGCAAGGACTTGCTCAACGACCTGCGCTTGCTGCTGAAACTGTCGAACATCGGATAAGGGCATCGTCATGGCCAAACCTGGATTTCGCCTCGCGTTGTTTGCCACCTTGCTGGCGCTGCTGGTCGTGCTGCTCGGCGCCTACACGCGCCTGACCCACGCTGGCCTCGGCTGCCCGGACTGGCCGGGCTGCTACGGGTTTATCAGCGTGCCGCAAAGCGAAGCCCAGCTGGCGCATGCCGAGCTGCATTTTCCCGATACGCCGGTAGAAGCCGACAAGGGCTGGGCCGAGATGACCCATCGCTACTTCGCCGGCACCTTGGGCTTGCTGATCGTGCTGCTGGCGGCGCGCTCGTGGAGCCATCGGCGTGATCCGGGGCAGCCAGTGAAACTGCCGCTGTTTGTGTTGGCGGTGTTGTTTGCCCAGGCGGCGTTCGGTATGTGGACGGTGACGCTGAAGTTGTGGCCGCAAGTGGTCACGGGGCATTTGCTTGGCGGCTTTGCAACCTTGAGCCTGCTGTTTCTGCTCACCTTGCGACTGTCCGGCGTGTTGCCCGCTTTGATCGTGCCCAAGCGCCTGCAATATTGGGCCACGGCGGGCCTGGTGCTGGTGATCGGGCAGATCGCGCTGGGCGGTTGGGTCAGTTCAAACTACGCGGCGGTGGCCTGTGTCGACCTGCCGACGTGTCATGGCGAGTGGTGGCCGGCGGCGGACTTTGCCAACGGGTTTCACCTCACCCAGCATATCGGCCCCAATTACCTCGGCGGCCAGCTCGACAGTGAGGCGCGCACGGCCATCCACCTGACCCATCGCATCGGCGCGGTGCTGGTGACGCTGGTGCTGCTGGGGCTGGCCTGGCAATTGCGCGCCGTGGGCATGACGCGGCTGTCGGGCCTGCTGCTGATCGCCCTCGCGGCGCAAATCTGCCTGGGCGTGAGCAATGTGGCGTTCGGCTTGCCGCTGCCGGTGGCGGTCGGGCACAACGCCGGTGGGGCGGGGTTATTGCTGACGCTGGTGCTGGTCAACTACCACGCCCGTACCAGCCTGGTCCGGGTGCGCAATCAGTTGCCGTTTGGCTGGCGTTTTATCCCGCGCAAACACGTATCGGGCCTCATCACCCTTAAAGGAGAGATGCCATGGCGACCTTGATCGGCGCGCGTCACGATCGGGCGATCTGGCGGGATTACCTGGAGCTGACCAAGCCGAAAGTGGTGGTGCTGATGCTCATCACCTCCTTGGTGGGCATGTTCCTCGCGACCCGCGCCGGGGTGCCGTGGACGGTGCTGGTGTTCGGCAATTTGGGCATTGCCCTGTGCGCCGGAGGTGCGGCGGCGGTCAACCATGTGGTGGATCGGCGCATCGATGCGGTGATGGCGCGCACGCATAAACGGCCGTTGGCAGAAGGGCGCGTGTCGCCCGTGGCGGCATTGGCGTTTGCATTGTTTCTGGCTGTTGCAGGTTTGGCCTTGTTGCTGGCGTTCACCAACCCTTTGGCGGCCTGGCTCACGTTGGCCTCATTGCTGGGTTACGCGGTGATCTACACCGGTTTTCTCAAGCGTGCCACGCCACAAAATATCGTGATCGGCGGCCTGGCCGGTGCGGCGCCGCCGCTGCTCGGCTGGGTCGCGGTTACCGGGCATGTCAGCGCCGAGCCGCTGCTGCTGGTGCTGATCATCTTCGCCTGGACCCCGCCGCACTTCTGGGCCCTGGCCATTCACCGCAAAGAGGAATACGCCAAGGCCGATATCCCGATGCTGCCGGTCACCCACGGCGAGCACTACACCAAGGTGCATATCCTGCTCTACACCTTCGCCCTGCTGGCGGTGAGCTTCATGCCCTATGTGATCCATATGAGCGGCCTGCTGTACCTGGCGTGTGCGCTGGTATTGGGCGGGCGCTTTCTGCAATGGGCCTGGGTGCTGTACCGTGGCAGCAAGCCGCACGCGGCGATCAACACCTTCAAGTACTCTATCTGGTACTTGCTGCTGCTGTTTATCGCGCTGCTCGTCGACCACTACCTATTGTTGAACCTATGACTCGAACTCAAAAAACCGTCTTCATCCTGGTGGCCATCGTCGCGTTGATCATGGGCCTGACCGTTAACAAAGTGCTCAGCGGCAAAGGCCAGGGCGACCCTACCGCGCTGATCGACGCCGGCATTATCCTGCTGCCGCAAAGCCGCCAGCTGCCGCCGGTGACCATGACCAATCAGGACGGCCAGCCGGTGGTGGTCAACGAGCTGAAAGGCAAATGGAGCCTGCTGTTCTTCGGTTACACCTTCTGCCCCGACATCTGCCCGACCACCCTCGCGCAACTGCGCCAGATCAAGAGCGAGCTGCCTAAAGAGGCGGTGGATAAGTTGCAGGTGATCCTGGTCAGCGTTGACCCGAACCGCGACACGCCGACCCAGCTCAAGCAGTACCTGGGCTACTTCGACCCGCAATTCGAAGGCCTGACCGGCGCGAATGTAGCGGATGTGCAGAAGGTCTCGAATGCGGTGAGCATTCCGTTTATTCCGGCCGATACCAGCAAGCCCAACTACACCGTGGACCACAGCGGCAACCTGGCGCTGATCGGCCCGGACGGCACGCAGCGTGGGTTTATTCGTGCGCCGTTGAATAATCAAAAGCTGGTGGCGCAGTTGCCAGGTTTGCTACAGCGCAAGTAGGCCAATCACCAAGCTAACCAACAACACAAATAACCTGTGGGAGCTGGCTTGCCTGCGATAGCGGTGGGCCTGCTTGCATCTCAGTTGCTGACCCACCGCCATCGCAGGCAAGCCAGCTCCCACAGTGGTTTTGTGCAAGGTTTGAACAGGGTGTCGTCGGAGATTTCCCACGTGTTGTCGCGCTGTGCGTGAACTTGTTGGACGGTCTTGGGGTGGCTAGTCTTTGGCCTGTCGCTGCAAATTCAGTGACAGGGCGTAGGAACCCTTTTATGTACCCTTGGCGTCATAGCGCCACCGTCTGATTGCGGCGTTTTTTTTGTGCCCGTACTATCAGTCGCGGCGGCTATGCGCGGGCACGTTTCGACGTGGCTGAGATCCCTGGGTACTCGGTTCCTACCCCGCGTATGGCTGCCACCCATGCCCGTAGGAAGGCTGTTGGCAGCTCCTGTTCATACCCGGAGTTGTCCCAATGCAATCACTTACCCCTGATCCACCGATCACACCCAAAGTCTTCACCCGCCACCATCACCAGCTGCACGCTGTGTTGATAGACAACCAGCCATGGTTCAGCGCCTGCGACATCGGCCACCTGATGGGCCTGCACCTGAACCCTGCGTTACTGCGCAAGCTCGATCCCGACCAACAACTCACCCTGCCGCTGATCACTCATGGCCACTGTGCGCCGACGTTGATGGTCAGTGAGTCTGGCGTCTACGCGCTGCTTATCTACCACTACTACCCGGAGAATCGGTGCCTGCGCCAATGGTTGACCCATGAGGTGGTGCCAGCCCTGCGCTGACAGCAAAAGCCACACAAAGCTGGTGGCAGAGTTGCCGGTTTTGCTCCAGCGCAAATGATCGTTCCCACGCTCTGCGTGGGAATGCCTCCTGTGACGCTCTGCGTCACGGCCTCAGAAGCGGGACGCAGAGCGTCCCGGGCTGCATTCCCACGCGGAGCGTGGGAACGATCACAACACAAAACAAATGTGGGAGCTGGCTTGCCTGCGATAGCGGCAGGCCAGTCAACATCTTCGGTGACTGACACTCTGCTATCGCGGGCAAGCCAGCTCCCACATTAGGTTTACGGTGTAGCTCTGGATCAGAACGCCGGCAGAATCGCGCCTTTGTACTTCTCAAGAATGAACGCTTTCACTTCTGGCGTGTGCAGGGCTGCAACCAGCTTCTTCACCGCGTCCGAATCCTTGTTGTCGTCGCGGGTCACCAGGATGTTCACGTAAGGCGAGTCGTTGCCTTCGATCACCAGCGCATCCTTGGATGGATCCAGCTTGGCTTCCAGGGCGTAGTTGGTGTTGATCAGCGCCAGGTCGACCTGGGTCAGCACGCGCGGTAGGGTGGCGGCTTCCAGTTCGCGGAATTTCAGGTTTTTTGGGTTGCCGCTGATGTCCTTGATGGTCGACAGGATGTTGGTCGGGTCCTTCAGGGTGATCAGGTTGTGCTTGGCCAGCAGCAGCAGGGCGCGACCGCCGTTGGTGGCGTCGTTAGGGATCACGACGTTGGCGCCGCTTGGCAGGTCTTCCAGCTTTTTGTACTTGCTGGAGTAGGCGCCCAGTGGCTCCAGGTGTACCGCGGCAACGCTTACCAGGTGAGTGCCCTTGGTTTTGTTGAACTCATCCAGGTACGGCTGGTGCTGGAAGAAGTTGGCGTCCAGGCGCTTTTCAGCCACTTGTACGTTCGGCTGCACGTAGTCGGTGAAGACTTTGACCTGCAAATTAACGCCTTCTTTGGCGAGTACAGGTTTCACGAATTCGAGGATTTCCGCGTGGGGCACCGGCGATGCAGCGACTGTAATAGTCTCGGCAGCGTGGGCAGAAAACGCGGCAACGGCGGCGAAAGCAACCAGTAGTTTTTTCATCCAACAAGCTCCTTGTTCGGGCATGTGCCGGCGGGGGCCGGCAATGGCCGTTATTTTCGAGAGTAGTGTGTCACCAGCTTATCGCCGATGGTTTGCAGAATCTGTACCAGCACAATCAACATCACCACGGTGACGACCATCACGTCGTCCTGGAAACGTTGGTAACCATAGCGGATCGCCAGGTCGCCCAGCCCGCCAGCACCCACGACGCCTGCCATGGCGGTGTAACCCACCAGAGCAATAGCGGTGACGGTGATGGCCGCAATGATGCCGGGTTTAGCCTCTGGCAGCAGTGCCTTGGTGATGATCTGCCGAGTGGTGGCGCCCATGGCTTGAGTCGCCTCGATGATGCCGCGATCCACCTCGCGCAATGCGGTTTCCACCAGGCGCGCGAAGAACGTCGAAGCGCCCACCACCAAAGGTGGAATCGCGCCGGCCACACCGAGCGAAGTGCCGGTGATAAAGATCGTCGTAGGGATCATCACAATCAGCAGAATGATAAACGGCAGAGAGCGTATGGCGTTGACGATAAATGCCAGCACGCCATAGGTGGCTTTCTGCTCGAGCAACTGACGTGGGCTGAACAGAAACAGCAGAACGCCCAGCGGCAAGCCAACCAGTACGGTGAACACCAGCGAGGTGCTGAGCATCAGCATGGTGTCGCCGGTGGCAACCCAGATGTCGGCCCAGTCAACTTTGTCGAAGTAATGCAGTAACACGTCCATTAACGCAGGACCTCCATATGCACATCGGCTGCGGTAAAGCGGGCGAAGGCCGCTTCCATGTCACCGCCGGTGATGGCCAGGGTCAGTTGCCCGTAGGGGGTATCTTTGATGTGGTCGATGCGACCGGCAAGGATGCTGTAGTCCACTCCCGTTTCGCGGGCGACGGTCCCCAGCAATGGCGCGTAGGTCGCTTCGCCCTGGAACGTCAGGCGCACGATGCGGCCCGGTACATGGGCAAACACATCACGCTGCTCGCCTTCATCGACTTGCTCGGCTTCTTGCACAAAGCGCTTGGTGGTCGGGTGCTTGGGGTGCAGGAACACCTCGGCCACCGAGCCTTGCTCGACGATCACGCCGGCGTCCATCACGGCGACCTGGTCGCACACGCGGCGGATCACGTCCATTTCATGGGTGATCAGCACGATGGTCAGCTTCAACTCGCGGTTGATCTCGGCCAACAATTTGAGCACCGAGGCGGTGGTCTGCGGGTCGAGGGCGCTGGTGGCTTCGTCGCACAGCAGAATTTTTGGCTTGGTCGCCAGGGCGCGGGCGATGCCGACGCGCTGCTTCTGGCCGCCGGACAACTGCGCCGGGTACTTCTTGGCATGGTCCGACAGGCCCACGCGGGCGAGCAGTTCAGCCACGCGCAGGTCGATGTCTTTACGCGACAACTCGCCGGCCAGGGTCAGTGGCAGCGCCACGTTGTCGGCAACGGTCTTGGACGCCAGCAGGTTGAAGTGCTGGAAGATCATCCCGACTTGCTGGCGAAAACGGCGCAGGCCGTTGGCGTCCAGGGCGGTGACTTCCTCACCGTCGACGTTGATCTGACCGCCGCTTGGTTGTTCCAGGCGATTGATCAGGCGCAGCAGGGTACTTTTGCCCGCACCGGAGTGGCCAATCAGGCCGAACACCTGGCCGTTTTCGACGCGCAGGCTGGTGGGGTGCAGGGCGGGGATTTCCTTACCGGCGACGCGGTAGGTTTTATGGACGTTATGAAACTCGATCACGTAGCGAACCTTGTGGGGCGCATTGAAAAGGGATCAGCGGTTAGCCGGGCGCGCATTTTAGCCTGTCCGTATAGCGTTTCTTAGCATTTATTTCGCATTCAACCAGCGATTTGGCAATAACGCGATCAAAGGTCATAAAAAAGGAACGGCCCAAAACCCCATCAGTCACTACTTAAGCAACTCAATTTCCCAGGTGCCGTGCCTGGGGGTTTGCTCAAACGAGCCGGGGACCGCTCTGGCCACTTTGAATAAGGAGTTTTGACTGATGAGTACCAAGAAGCCAGCCACCCCGCCTAAGAGTGAGCTTGCGGGCACCGATACCCTGGACCGTGGCAACACCAACGCCAAGCTGCAGGCCCTGGAAGAATTTCGCTCCGATGCGACCGGCCAGGCGCTGCGCACCAACCAAGGCGTAAAGATTTCCGATAACCAGAACACCCTCAAAGTCGGCGCCCGTGGCCCCTCGCTGCTGGAAGACTTCATCATGCGTGAAAAAATCACGCACTTTGACCATGAGCGTATCCCGGAGCGCATCGTGCATGCCCGTGGCACTGGCGCCCATGGTTATTTCCAGACCTATAAGAACCATTCTGCGCTGAGCAAGGCCGGGTTCCTGCGTAACCCGGAGCATAAAACCCCGGTGTTCGTGCGCTTCTCCACCGTGCAAGGCCCGCGTGGTTCGGGCGATACCGTGCGTGACGTACGCGGCTTTGCCGTGAAGTTCTTCACCGACGAAGGCAACTTCGACCTGGTGGGCAACAACATGCCGATCTTCTTCATCCAGGATGCGATCAAGTTTCCGGACTTTGTGCATGCGGTAAAACCTGAGCCACATAACGAGATTCCTACCGGTGGCTCGGCCCACGATACGTTCTGGGATTTCGTCTCGCTGCAGCCGGAATCGGCGCATATGGTGCTGTGGGCCATGTCTGACCGTGCCATTCCAAAAAGCCTGCGTTCCATGCAGGGTTTTGGTATTCACACCTTCCGGTTGATCAATACCGAAGGCAAGTCCAGCTTTGTGAAATTCCATTGGCACCCGAAAGTCGGCACCTGCTCGCTGGTGTGGGACGAAGCGCAAAAGCTTGCCGGTAAAGACACCGACCACCACCGTCGCGACCTGTGGGAAGCGATCGAGGGCGGCGACTACCCTGAGTGGGAGTTGGGCGTGCAAATCGTTGCCGAAGAGGACGAACACAAGTTCGACTTCGACCTGCTTGACCCGACCAAGATCATCCCCGAAGAGCTGGTGCCGATAACCCCGCTAGGCAAAATGGTGCTTAACCGCAACCCGGACAACTTCTTTGCCGAGGTCGAGCAGGTCGCCTTTTGCCCAGGCCATATCGTGCCGGGTATCGACTTCACCAACGACCCGCTGCTGCAAGGCCGTCTGTTTTCCTACACCGATACGCAGATCAGCCGACTCGGTGGCCCGAATTTTCATGAGCTGCCGATTAACCGGCCGGTCACGCCTTTCCATAACGGCCAGCGTGATGCCCAGCACCGCACCGTGATCGATAAGGGCCGTGCGTCCTACGAGCCGAACTCGATTGATGGCGGTTGGCCCAAAGAAACGCCAGCGGCGGCTCAGGATGGCGGGTTCGAGACTTATTACGAGCGCGTTGACGCCAACAAGGTACGTGAGCGCAGTGAGTCGTTTGGTGACCACTTCTCGCAAGCCACGCTGTTTTTCCACAGCATGAGCCACCACGAGAAAGAGCACATCATCGCGGCCTACAGCTTCGAGTTGGGCAAGGTGGAGCGTGAGTTTATCCGCGCGCGTCAGGTCAACGAGATTCTGGCCAATATCGACCTGGAGTTGGCCAAGCGCGTTGCGCAGAACCTCGGCCTGCCGGCGCCGACCAAAGGCACGGTACCGCCGCGCAAGACGTCGCTGAAAGAGTCGCCGGCGTTGAGCCAGGTGAACCTGCTGTCGGGCGACATCAAAACACGCAAAGTCGCAATTCTTGCGGCTAACGGTGTGGATGGCGCAGCGATTGCGGCGTTGAAGAAAGCGCTGGCCGCCGAAGGTGCGCATGCCAAGGTGCTGGGGCCGACGTCGGCACCGGTGAAGACTGCGGATGGCAAGAGCCTGCCGGTGGATGCGTCGATGGAAGGCATGCCGTCGGTGGCGTTTGATGCGGTGTTCGTGCCGGGCGGTAAAGAGTCGATCAAGGCCTTGAGTGGCGACGGCGTGGCTTTGCACTTCCTGTTGGAGGCGTACAAGCATCTGAAGGCGATTGCGCTTGCCAGTGATGCCAAGCCGTTGCTGGAGCAGCTTAAGCTGGAGGCGGATGCGGGGTTGATCGTGGGAGCGGATGCCAAGGCGTTCAAGGCATTCTTTGCGGCGATTGCGCAGCATCGGGTGTGGGCGCGGGAGCCTAAGGCCAAGGCGATTCCGGCTTAAGCTTTTGGGTGTTTGTTAGACCGCTATCGCAGGCAAGCCAGCTCCCACATTTGACTGTATTCACAGTTCAAAAGGTGGGAGCTGGCTTGCCTGCGATGGCTTTACTCGGTTTTGCGCGGAATCAACACAACCTGCGCCGGGATGTGTTTCACAATCTGCCGGTGAATCTTCAGGTCATACGCCGAATCAATGCGCTTCACCCGTTTGGTCAGCAGTGTGGCCAGCCATGGGTAATCCTGGGTGCGCGGCGCCTGAATGGTCACGTCGCACTGGTAATTCACCACATCGGTGGCGATCGCATCCAACTGATGGCGAAGTTCTTCAATATCGGTGAGGTTCAACGCAACCGTGGTGCTTTGAGCCGCCGGGTCGATGACCTTGGCGGGTGGCTTGGCCTCGGCAGCTTTCAAGGCGGCTTCGGCTTTATCCAGCTCGGCTTTGCGGGCGTGGCTGATGGCGCTGTTGACGCCGCCAGTAAGCGCCGGAGCCTTGGGCATCAAGGCGCGTGCGCGGCTTAACGCCGTAGCGGCGGCATTTACATCACCTTTTTGCAATACGATCTGGCTGCGTTGCAAGTAGGCTTCGGCCAATTGGCGCTGGTAGGTTTCCAGGGCTGGGTCGTTGGGCGACTGGGCCTGTAATGCGGCCAGCTCGTCTTCGGCGGTGGCCAGTTCACTGCTGGCCAGGTTTTGCTCCAGCTGCGCGATGGCCGCAGCACGCGGGTCCTGCGCCTCGGGGGCGGCGGGCGGTGTGCTTTGGCAGGCGCCCAGCAGCAGGGAAAATGCGGCAAGGAGCAGATAACGGGAGTTGAACGGCTTCATTCCTGCGACTCTCTATTTGCGCAAAAAGCGAGCAAGTCTACACCCCTCGACGGGGCAGGACAAAACTCAGCAGAAACAGGGCGGCGGCCGTGACCACAATCGACGGCCCGGCCGGCGTGTCCTTGAACCAGGACAGCGCCAGGCCCCCGCACACGGCGAGCATGCCCAGCAGGCTGGCGCCGATCGCCATCTGCTCCGGTGAGCGGGCATGGCGCTGGGCGGCGGCTGCGGGAATGATCAGCAGCGACGTGATCAACAATACGCCGACAATCTTCATTGCGACAGCAATCACCACGGCGATCAACAGCATCAGGGTCATGCGCAGCGCCGGTACGGGCAAACCTTCGACGGTGGCCAGCTCTTCGTGCACGGTAATTGCCAGCAACGGGCGCCACAAGGCCACCAGCAGCACCAGCACAGCGGCGCTGCCGCCGAGGATCCAGGCAAGGTCAGTGGGGCTGATCGCCAGCAAATCGCCGAACAGGTAGGCCATCAGGTCGATGCGTACTTCATGCATGAAGCTCAGCACCACCAGGCCCAGCGACAGCGTGCTTGGCGCCAGAATGCCCAGCAGCGTGTCCGAGGCCAGCGGCTGGCGCTGTTGCAGGGTTACCAGCAGCACTGCCAGTAATAGGCAGCCCACAGTGACGGCGATGGTCGGGCTCACATCCAGCAGAAAGCCCATGGCCACGCCCAGCAGCGCGGCATGCGACAACGTGTCGCCAAAGTAGGCCATGCGCCGCCAGACCACGAACGAGCCCAATGGGCCCGCCACCAGTGCCAAAGCCAAGCCTGCCAGCAGGGCGTAGAGCAGAAAATCAGCCATGCTTGCAGCTATCTCCATGAACGTGGGGTTGAGGCGTAGCGGGATCGTCGACCACAGCGCCATGCAAATCATGGGCGTGATCGTGATGGTGGTGATAGATCGCCAGGCTCTGCGCGTTTTTGCCGAACAGCTCGACGAATGCCGGGTCGCCGCTCACCTGTTCCGGGTGGCCGGAGCAGCATACGTGGCGGTTGAGGCACACCACTTGATCCGTGGTGCTCATCACCAGGTGCAAGTCGTGGGAGACCATCAGCACGCCGCAGCCATGGCGGTCACGCAGGCGGGTGATCAGGCTGTACAGCTCGGCCTGGCCGGCAACATCCACGCCTTGCACGGGTTCATCAAGTACCAGCAGCTCGGGTTCGCGCAACAAGGCGCGCGCCAGCAGTACGCGCTGCATCTCGCCGCCGGAGATGCTCTGCACCGGGCTGTCGATAACCTGTTCGGCACCGACTTCCTTAAGCGCCGCTTGTGCGCGTGCGCGGTCGACGCCAGGCACCAGGCGCAGGAAGCGCAGTACCGACAGCGGCAGCGTTGGATCGACGTGTAATTTTTGCGGCATGTAACCGACGCGCAGCTTGGGCTTGCGCCACACGCTGCCGCTGTCGGGCTTGAGCAGGCCAAGCACGGCGCGCACCAGCGTGGTCTTGCCGGCGCCATTGGGGCCGATCAGCGTCACGATCTGCCCCGGCTCCACGCTCAACGCGATGTTATCCAGTACGTTTTGCCCGGCGAACGTGACCCCAACCTGCTCCAGGCGGATTAACGCGTTGCTCATCAAGCCCCCTGGCAACCGGAGCAGAGCCCGACCACTTCGACCGTTTGCCCTTCGACCTTGAAGCCCACGTCGGCGGAGCTTTTGACGATGGCGTCGCTGATGCTTTTTTGTTCAAGCTCGATGGCGGCATGGCACTCGCGGCAGATCAGGAATTGGCCCTGGTGCGCGTGTTCCGGGTGGCTGCAGCCGACAAAGGCGTTGAGCGATGCGATGCGATGCACCAGGCCGTTTTCCAGCAGGAAGTCCAGCGCGCGGTACACCGTCGGCGGCGCGGCGCGGCGGCCGTCCTGCTCGCTGAGCACGCCAAGAATGTCGTAGGCGCCCAGCGGCTTGTGACTTTGCCACACCAGCTCCAGCACCCGACGACGCAGGGCGGTCAGGCGCAAGCCTTTCTGCGCGCACAGGGTATCGGCCTCCGACAGCGCGGTGTGTACGCAGTGAGAGTGGTCGTGGGGACGGCTGGCAAGCGGTGTTTTAGGCATGAGCGGCGACAGACATTTGATAGAGACGTTATTATGTTACCTGTTCCTACGCCATTGAGTGGTCATCGTGTCCCGACTTTTTCCCGTTTTTGTCGTATTTGTCACCAGTTTGTTCATCGCTGGAGCCGCTCAGGCTGAGGTCAAGGTGCTGACGAGCATCAAACCATTGCAGTTGATTGCCGCCGCCGTGCAGGACGGCGTGGCGATCCCAGAGGTGCTGTTGCCGCCTGGCGCATCGCCGCATAACTACGCCTTGCGCCCATCCGACGTACGGCGCGTGCAGTCGGTAGACCTGCTGTATTGGATCGGCCCGGACATGGAAAGCTTCCTGCCACGCGTGCTCAAGGGGCGTAGCCTGCCGACCGTGGCAGTTCAGGACTTGCCTGGGATGAAGTTGCGTCGGTTCGCCGAAGATAGCCACTCGCATGCCGATGATGCCGACGAACATGACCACGATCACCGCCCTGGCAGCCTGGATGCGCACTTGTGGTTGTCGACGGTCAACGCTCGGGTGATTGCGGCGCGTATGGCGTCTGACCTCAGCACTGCCGACCCGGCCAACGCTGCGCGTTATCAGAGCAATGTGAAGGCGTTCGATGAGCGTCTGGATGCTTTGGATGCACGTTTGAAGGCGCGCCTGTCCACCGTCGGCGACAAGCCGTACTTCGTGTTCCACGAGGCATTTGATTACTTCGAAGACGCTTACGGGCTCAAGCACACGGGCGTGTTCAGCGTGGCCGCCGAAGTGCAGCCGGGCGCTCAGCATGTTGCCGCGATGCGTACGCGTTTGCAGGAAGTGGGTAAGACGTGCGTGTTCAGCGAGCCGCCGTTGCGTCCGCGTTTGGCCGAGACTTTGGTGGCGGGCTTGCCGGTGAAGTTGGCAGAGCTGGATGCGTTGGGTGGCTATACCCCGGCGACGGCGCAGGGTTATGAGCAGGTACTGGAAAAGCTGGGGAATGACTTGGCCGGGTGCCTGGAGTCACTCTAACTGCAAATACATAACCCATGTGGGAGCGGGCTTGCTCGCGAATGCGGTGGATCAGTAATAGATGTATTTACTGACACTGCGCATTCGCGAGCAAGCCCGCTCCCACATTTTAAAGTGCGAACGGCAGGTGGACGGTAACCTGCTGGCGCTGCGCCAGCCGATGCTCGAACTCCGCCGGGTCATGGATCAACACATCCTGCCCGGCAAACGATTCTGCGGCGATCAGGCGTGACAGCCAGAAACGCACGCACGCAACGCGCAGCAGGGTCGGCCACAGCTCGGCCTCCTTGGCGGTAAACGGCCGCAGCCCCGCGTAGGCGCCCAGCAACGCGCGGGCGCGTTGCCCATCAATCACGCCATCGGCGTCGGAGCACCAGTCATTCAAGGCGATTGCCACGTCGTAGAGCATCGGGCCTGAGCAGGCGTTGTAGAAGTCGATCAAACCGGTGAGGTGGGTGCCTTCGAACATCGCGTTGTCGCGGAACAGGTCGGCGTGTACGTTGGCGCGCGGCAGGGCGAGGATGTCGGCCTTGTGGGCTTCGATTTCGCTCAAGGACGCTTGCAGCAGACGCTGCTGGGCTTCGTTCAGGTGTGAAATAAGCTGCGCGCCTTCAGTGAGCATCCACTCCAGGCCGCGATCGGTCTTGCGCTCCAGCACTTTGTCGCCTTGCGTCGCCAGGTGCAGGTGGCCGAGCAGGTCGCCGACCTGGGCGCAATGCTGCGCGTTGGCGTCCTTTATGTGCTTGCCGGCCAGGCGCGGCTGCAACAGCGCCGGTTTGCCTTTGAGTTCGCGAAGCGCCATGCCATCGGTGGTACGCAGTGCGTAAGGCACCGGCAGGTCGGCGTCGTGGAGCACGTCTAGCAGTTCGATGAAGAACGGCATTTCCGCCACTGGGCCGCGCTCAACCAGAGTCAGGACGAATTCGCCCTGTTCCAGGCTGATGAAAAAGTTGGTGTTTTCGCTACCGGCGGCAATCCCCTGGAAATCAAGCAGGCGGCCGAGCCCGTAAGGGGCGAGAAAGGTTTCCAGCTCGGGCCGAGCCAGGGGGGTGAACACAGACATGTTTAAGCTGCCAGTACGGGCGCCGCAGTGCGCGGCGCCAATTTAAGTTAAGAAATCATTTCCATTCGAAGATCTTCCATGACGGGATCAGCATATCCGGCTGGTCAGAGCGGATGAAGTTCGCATCGGTTCCGTCCGCGCGCACCAGGAAATACGGTGGAAAGCCTTTTTGCGTCACCTTAATTGCGTACAGGAAGCCATTCTGGCGGTATTCCTGAATGGTCTTGTCGCCTTCCGTGCGAATGGTAACTTCCGGGTCGCCCGACGGCGCAGTATCCGCCGCCATGGCCACTATCGGGGTGAGTGCAATCAAGCCGGTCAACAACAGGCGATTTACTGTACGCATGATAACCTTGTCCCTTTGTCGTCATTGGTCCGGCTATTCTAGCGCCTGACCCGCCGAAAAGGTTGATCCTGCTCATGAGCCAAGCCCCCCTCGTCCTGGTGGACGGTTCTTCTTATCTGTACCGCGCCTTCCACGCGCTGCCACCGCTGACCACCTCCAAAGGCCTGCCGACCGGTGCGGTCAAGGGCGTGTTGAACATGCTCAAAAGCCTGCGCAAGCAGTACCCAAACAGCCCGTTCGCGGTGGTGTTCGACGCCAAGGGTGGGACCTTTCGCGATGAGATGTACGCCGAATACAAGGCTAACCGCCCCAGCATGCCCGATGACATGCGCCTGCAAATCGAGCCACTGCACCAGAGTGTGATCGCCCTGGGCTTCCCTTTGCTGTGCGTTGAAGGCGTCGAGGCCGATGATGTGATCGGTACGCTGGCCCGCAGCAGCGCGGCGGCTGACCGTCCGGTAGTGATTTCTACCGGCGACAAGGACATGGCGCAGCTGGTGGACGGGCACATTACCTTGGTCAACACCATGACCGGTAGCTCGATGGACATCGAGGGCGTGAAGGAGAAATTCGGTGTCGCTCCGGAGCAGATCATCGATTATCTGGCGCTGATGGGCGATTCGTCCGACAACATCCCAGGCGTGCCGGGGATTGGTCCGAAGACGGCTTCCGGCTTGCTGGTGGGCGTGAATGGCGGCATCAAAGAGCTGTATGAGCAGTTGGATATCGTGCCGACCTTGCCGATCCGCGGGGCCAAGACCCTGCCGGCCAAGTTGGAAGAGCATAAGGAGATGGCATTCCTGTCCTATCAACTGGCGACGATCAAGGTCGACGTGCCGCTGGATGTGGGCCTGGATGATTTGCACCTGATCGAACCGGACCGCGAAAAGCTGCTGGAGCTGTACACGCTGCTGGAGTTCAAGAGCTGGTTTGATGAAATTCAGCGCGATGCCAAGCGCGTTGAGCTCAAGGCTGCCCCTGTTGTTGAGGAGGCCATCGAAGTGGTGGCACCCGCAGAAGCGTCTTACACCACCATCCTCGACCAGGCGACATTCGACGCCTGGCTGAAAAAACTCAACGCGGCAAAATTGTTCGCGTTCGACACCGAAACCACCGGGATCGATGCGCAACAGGCGCAATTGGTCGGGGTTTCCTTTGCCGTGCAGCCCCATGAAGCAGCTTACATCCCGCTGACCCATTCCTACATCGGCGCGCCGCAGCAACTGGACCGTGACACGGTACTGCTGGCCTTGAAGCCATTGCTGGAGGACGCGACCAAGCTCAAGGTCGGCCAGCACGCCAAGTTTGATATGAACATCCTGGCCAACTGTGCCATCGGCGGCGACCAGGCCAACGGTATTACCGTGCGCGGCATCGCTTTCGACACCATGCTCGAATCCTATGTGCTGAACTCCACCGCGACCCGGCACGACATGGACAGCCTGGCCAAGAAGTACCTGGACTACGACACTGTCAGCTTCCAGGACATCGCCGGCAAGGGCGCCAAGCAGCTGACGTTCGACCAGATCCCGCTTGAGCAAGCCGGCCCTTATGCGGCCGAAGATGCCGACGTGACGCTGCGCCTGCACCAGGCTTTGCATGCGCAGCTTGAAGCCATTCCAAGCCTTGCCAGTGTGCTGACGGACATTGAAATACCCTTGGTGCCGGTGCTGGCGCTTATCGAGCGTCAAGGCGCACTGGTGGATAAGGCGCTGCTGGGCATCCAGAGTATCGAGCTGGGCAACAAGATGGTTGAGCTGGAGCGCCAGGCGTTTGAGATCGCCGGTGAAGAGTTCAACCTGGGCTCGCCCAAGCAACTCGGGGCGATTCTTTACGAGAAGCTCGGTTTGCCGGTATTGAAAAAGACCGGCAAAGGCCAGGCGTCCACGGCTGAAGAAGTATTGGCCAAGCTGGCCGAAGATGACTTCCTGTTGCCCAAGGTACTGATGCAGTACCGCAGCATGAGCAAGCTCAAAAGCACCTACACCGACCGCCTGCCGGAGCAGATCAACCCGCGTACCGGGCGTATTCACACGTCTTATCATCAGGCGGTGGCGGCGACCGGGCGTTTGTCGTCCAGTGATCCGAACCTGCAGAACATCCCGGTGCGCACCGCCGAAGGGCGGCGCATTCGCCAGGCGTTTGTCGCGCCTAAAGGCTACAAGTTGCTGGCGGCGGACTATTCGCAGATCGAACTGCGGATCATGGCGCATTTGTCCAAGGACGAGGGGCTGATGAATGCCTTCCGTAATGACCTGGACGTGCACACCGCCACCGCCGCCGAAGTGTTCAAGGTTGAGCTGACAGAGGTCACGTCCAACCAGCGCCGCAGTGCCAAGGCGATCAACTTTGGCCTGATCTACGGCATGGGCGCGCAGAAGCTCGGCAAGGACATTGGCGTGGATACCAAGACCGCCAAGGCCTACATTGATGTGTACTTTGCGCGCTACCCAGGCGTGCGTGAATACATGGAGCGCACCCGCGCCCAGGCGGCCGACCAGGGTTATGTCGAAACCTTCTTTGGGCGTCGGCTGTATCTGCCGGACATCAACTCCAACAAGCCTCAGGAGCGCGCGGCCGCAGAACGCACAGCGATTAACGCGCCGATGCAGGGCACCGCGGCGGACATCATCAAGAAAGCCATGGTGCTGGTGGACAACTGGCTGACCGAGTCGGGCCTGGATGCCAAGGTGATCCTGCAGGTGCACGATGAATTGGTGCTTGAGGTGCGAGAGGATCTGGTGGCGCAAGTCAGCGACAAGATCCGCGAGCATATGAGCGCGGCGGCCAAGCTTGACGTGCCTTTGGTGGTAGACGTGGGCGTGGGCGATAACTGGGACGAAGCACACTGACAGCGCGGCTCTGCCATTGCCGAGGGTGATGGCAGAGCGCTTTAGATCAAAAGGCGTCGCAGGTTATTTCCAATAGTTTTTTTGACCTGCCGGAACTTAACCCGTGAACTGCTACTCAGAGTTACTGAATGGGTGGTGAAGCCCTTCAATGCTCCTATGTTGTGTTAAGTGTTGGCAGATATCTGGACCCCGCCCTAGCGGTCCGGAACTTGGACCCCGAACTTCCCCTCCCCATACGAAGTCCGGGGTTTTTTTTGCCTGCGCAAAAGTTATTCGGCGATTTCCGCGCCCTTGTCTGCTAATTCCATCCAGCCGGCCAGCACGGTGTAAGCGTCTTCCAGGCCCATGCGCTTGGGCGCCGAGAACAACTGGATGGTGATCGCGTCGCCCCAACCTTTACGGATTTCGGACTGCACTTTGAGCAAGGTGTTCTTGGCTGCGCCGTAGGTCAGCTTGTCGGCCTTGGTCAGCAGGATATGCATCGGCATGCCGCTGGCGACGGCCCAATCGAGCATCAGCAGGTCGAAATCGGTCATTGGATGACGGATGTCCATCATCAGAATCAAGCCCTTCAAACTCTCGCGGCCACCCAGGTAAGCCTCAAGGTGACGCTGCCAGTGCAGCTTCAACGGGATGGGTACTTTTGCATAACCGTAGCCCGGCAGGTCGACCAGACGCCGATCATCGTCTAGCTTGAAGAAATTGAGCAGCTGCGTGCGGCCCGGGGTTTTCGAGGTGCGCGCCAGGCTGGCGTGGGTCAGGGTGTTCAGCGCGCTGGACTTACCGGCGTTGGAACGGCCGGCAAAGGCGACTTCAAAGCCCTCGTCATCGGGGCATTGGTCCACTTTGGCGGCGCTGAGCATGAACGTGGACTGTTGGCACAGGCCGAGGATGGGATTCTTGAGTTGCATGAGATTTCCGATGTGGGCGGTGCCGAGAAAGGGTGCGGCAAGCGGTGTCGTTTCCGTTTCAGTAGCGCCAGTATATAATGCCGCAGATTTTGTGTGTGCTTTGTCCCAGCGAAGGATGAAGTTCACGGGAGCGAAAGACCTTCATTGCGCATTAGAACGCAAAACGCTCTCAAACCCTGAAAAGGTCGATGTATGACCCGATGGTTATGCGCTTTTGGTGTCCTGATCGCGCTTTTAGGCGCTCAGGCTACACAGGATCCAGAGGCGCTGTACAACCGAGTTTGCATGGCTACGCTGATGCAACACGTGACTCAGGGTTTCAAGGCAATGCCGCCGCGTGGTTTGTGCATGGACTGCAGTACTGAGGATTACCAGGCCATCAACGCGTTGATGGTGAGTAAACCCGGTAGATAACTCTTAAACCCTTAGCCGTAGTTGGATTAGCTGATGAACAAACTGATCGTGAGTCTGCTGTTGACCTTGGGCATCACTGGCGCTGCCGTCGCTGCAGAGGGCCCCCTTAAAGGTGATGCCACTGCCGGTCAAGCGAAAGCCGCCGTATGTGGTGCTTGCCATGGACCGGATGGCAACAGCCCGGCGCCGAACTTCCCCAAACTGGCAGGCCAGGGTGAGCGTTACCTGACCAAGCAGATGCACGACATCAAGGACGGCAAGCGCACGGTGCTGGAAATGACCGGCTTGCTGACCAATCTCAGCGATCAGGACCTGGCGGACATCGCGGCGTATTTTGCCAGCCAGAAAGGCAGTGTGGGAGCTGCTGATCCGAAGCTCGTTGATAAAGGCCAGGCGTTGTTTCAAGGCGGCAAGCTCGCCGAAGACCAGCCTATCGGTGGCATGCCTGCCTGTAAGGCTTGCCACATCGCAGGTGGCAGTGGGCTGGCCGAGGCGGGTTTTCCCCACCTGAGTGGTCAGCACGCCCAATACACAGCCAAGCAGTTGAAGGACTTCCGTGAGAAGGTTCGCTCCATCGATGGCGATGCCAGCAACAAAATGATGACTGACATTGCGGCGAAACTTTCGGATAAAGATATCGAAGCGCTGTCCAGCTATATTCAGGGCCTGCACTGATTGGACCTGCGACGTTAACGCTCGATTAATCCATCGATGCAAGCATAAAAAGGGTGGCTTAGGCCGCCCTTTTTTGTGGCCGGTGCCGTTACACTAACGAACTCATGCCCGCGTAGACCTGTCACAACTAAAGGTCGCGTGAGGCGACTTTATTTGTCCAGGAGTAAAGCATGCGTAATCTGATCCTCAGCGCCGCTCTCGTCACTGTCAGCCTTTTCGGCATGACCGCGCAAGCTGCCGACGTGCCGCTTGAAGCCGGTAAAACCTACGTTGAATTGGCCAACCCGGTTCCGGTCTCGGAGCCAGGCAAGATCGAAGTGGTGGAGCTGTTCTGGTATGGCTGCCCGCATTGCTACGCCTTTGAGCCGACTATCAATCCTTGGGCCGAAAAACTTCCGTCCGACGTTAACTTCCGACGCATCCCGGCCATGTTCGGCGGCCCATGGGATGCCCACGGCCAACTGTTCCTGACCCTGGAAGCCATGGGTGTCGAGCACAAGGTTCACAACGCTGTATTTAATGCGATTCAAAAAGAAGGCAAGCGCCTGACCAAGCCTGACGAAATGGCTGACTTTGTTGCCACCCAAGGCGTCGACAAGGACAAGTTCCTGGCCACCTTCAACTCCTTCGCTATCCAGGGCCAAATCAAACAGGCCAAGGAACTCGCCCAGAAGTACGGCGTACAAGGCGTACCGACCATGATCGTCAACGGCAAATACCGTTTCGACCTGGGCACTACCGGTGGTCCTGAGCAAACCCTCAATGTTGCCGACCAACTGATCGCTAAAGAGCGCGCAGCCAAGTAAGGGGGCCATCATGCGCGGCTGGGGTACTGAACGTAGCGTTGGCCTGCATGAACCGCGGGTCAACGAACACCACCTGGAGTCCACGGGCTTGCCGGCAGACAGTCGTCTGCGGCTGCTCAGCTTCAATATTCAGGTGGGCAACAGTACCGAGAAGTATCGGCACTACCTCACCCGTGGCTGGCAGCATCTGCTGCCGCACAAAGGGCGTACCGGTAATCTGCAGAAAATCGGCGACCTGCTCAACGACTTCGATCTGGTCGCCTTGCAGGAAGCCGACGGCGGCAGCATGCGCTCCGGTTATGTCAATCAGGTGGAGCATCTCGCCCATCTCGGTGCTTTCCCTTATTGGTATCAGCAACTCAACCGCAACCTCGGGCGCCTGGCACAGCACAGCAATGGCGTGCTCAGCCGCTTGAAGCCGACAGCCATCGAAGATCACCCGTTGCCCGGCCCAAAAGGGCGCGGCGCGATTCTTGTGCGTTTCGGCGAAGGCCCGGAAGCCTTGGTGGTGGTGATGATGCACCTGGCGCTTGGAGCGCGTACACGCAACCTCCAGTTGGCCTACGTGCGTGATCTGATCGGCAACTACAAACACCAGGTGCTGATGGGTGACATGAACACCCATGCCACCGACCTGTTGCAGAATTCCCCGTTGCGCGACCTCGGGTTACTGGCGCCGCAAGTCGAAGCCACGTTTCCCAGCTGGCGCCCGCAACGCTGTCTCGACCATATCCTGCTCAGCCCCAGCCTTACACTGGAAAGTGTGCAGGTGCTGGCGCAGCCCATTTCCGATCACCTGCCCGTCGCGGTAGAGATTCGTCTGCCGGGTTCGCTCACGGCTGATGCATTACCCGCGTTGAGCCCAGGCCCTCGCGGACCCCTTGCATGAGCGACGACGCCCAGCGCTGGAAAGAGAAATACCTTAAAAGCGTTGAGCAGCAAGATAAGCTCGAACGCCGCTGGGCTGCCCGCCTCGACCTGTTGCGCCGAGGCCTGGTGCGCAGCACGCTGGCGGCGGAAGGCACCGACCGTGCGGTTGATCAATGCATGAAAGAAATGCGCGATGTGGTGCGTACCGACGACATGGACGCTGCCCTCGCCGCCTTGCTGCCACGCCTGGAAAAAGCCGTGCTCGACTCGGAGCAGCGCCGCGAAACCCGGGTCGACCAGATCAGCACTGCGCTGACTGCCTTGGTTGCGCAGTTGCAGAAACTGCCTCTGCCGCGTGAAGTCGCCCGCCCGCTGAAAACCTTCGCCAAACAGCTTGATGGCCGAGTCGGCCAGGCGCGTGAGATCCCGCTGCTGCTCAGCGAATTGAGCAGCCTGCAAGGGCAGGCGCTAAATAACCTGGAGCCTGAAGGCGAAGCTGCGCGCCCTGGACCTGGCCTGCTGCAACGCCTGTTTGGTGCAAAGGATGTGTCGAATGAGGCGCCGCTGGTTGAATCTGCCCCGCTCTATGCACCGCAACCGCCGGCGTCGAAACCTGCTGCTGCCAAAGCCGCGCCCGAGCCACTGGAGCCCGTGCAATCCGAAGAGCTGACCCAAGCCTTGCGCGCTTTTGCGCCATTGCCGGTAACGCCGGCCGCCGCGCAGCCTGAACCCGCTGAGTCGGTCAAAGTGGCTGAAGTCGCCCGCGAAGCCTTTGCCTTTGAGGCACCGGCGCCGGAGCAAGCCCCCGTCGGGCCTGACGAAGTCTCTGAGCCAGAGATGCCCGAGCCGGCACTAGAGGAAGCCGCGCCCGAAAGCGCCCTTGCTGCATTTATCGAAGAGCCGCAGGTTGAGGTCGACACGCCAGATCAAACGCTCATCGGCAGCCTGTCGCTTCCGCCCGTGCTGGAACCCTGCGAGCCCGATCCCGATGCGCTGCAACCGGACGGCACCTACGCCCTGCCCGACTCCCCCGAGCCGTCCTACAGCTCGGTCGCCAAGCATATCGAAGACACCTTGCTTGGCTTGCTGGAGGATCTGTCCTTACCCGAGCGCCACCGGCCCCAGGCCGAAGCCATGCGCGAGCGCTTGGCCCACGGCTTGAACTGGTACGAATTGCTGCCGATCCTCGATGACCTGGCGGTGCTGATGCTGGCGATTACCGACAGTGGCCAGCATGAGTTCGAGGCCTACCTCAAGCAGCTTAATGAACGCCTCGAAGCCTTCCAGGGCCATCTGCAGGTGGCCAGTGAGGGGCACGCCGACAGCCGCTCGGCCGCACGGGAGCTGGATACGCAGATCCGTGAACAGGTCGACGGCCTGCAAAGCAGCGTGCAGGAAGCTGCTGACCTGGACAGCCTCAAGCATGTGCTGGAAAGCCACCTTGAAGGCTTGCTCGGCACCATGGACGAACACCGGCAGCAGCGTGACCAGCGCGAGCAGGAAGTCGCGGCGCGGCTCAAAAGCCTGGCCGAGCGGGTGGCGAACATGGAGCAGGAAGCCCAAGGTTATCGCGAGCATTTGGAAGTGCAGCGCCAGAAGGCCTTGATCGACCCGCTCACCGGCCTGCCCAACCGTGCGGCCTGGAGCGAGCGCCTGGATCATGAAGTGAATAGCTGGCATCAGCGCGGCAACAGCCTGTCACTGGCCATGCTCGACCTGGACCACTTCAAGCGCATCAACGATGGCTACGGCCACTTGGCCGGCGACAAGGTGCTGAAGATCATCGCCAATGTGTTGCGCAAGCGCCTGCGCTCCGGCGATTTTATCGCGCGATTTGGGGGTGAAGAGTTTGTATTGTTGATGCCTGACTCAGGTTTGGCAGATGCTTTGGACGTGGGTGAGGTGCTGCGTTCGGCCATCGAGGCATGCCCGTTCCACTTCAAAGGCGAGCCGGTGACCATCACGGTGTCCATGGGCGTGGCGCAGTTCCTGCCGGGAGAACGCAGTGACCTGGCGCTAAAGCGTGCCGATGAGGCGTTGTATCGGGCCAAGGCCGCTGGACGCAACCGGGTGCAGGCGGCGTAAAAGATGTTCCATTTTGTGATTTGACCGTCGAGCCCCGAACCATCCGTTACACTGTTGCATTATCGTCTTCTGCGTACTGTCTTCCGCCATGAAATCCTTTTGCATTGCCTTTGTGCTTCTTTTGCTCGCCGGCTGCGCCAGCGGCCCGCGGCTGAACACCAGCCACCCTTCTTTGAACCACGACAACCGCGTGCAGTTCGTCATTGTCCATTACACCTCCGCCAGCCTTGAACGCTCCCTGGCGCTGCTCACGCACGGCCAGGTCAGCAGCCATTACCTCATTGGCGATGACGCTTCAGGCACCATCTACAAGCTGGTAGACGAGAGCCAGCGCGCCTGGCACGCCGGTGAAAGCGAATGGGCGGGCCGCACCTGGCTCAACTCCAGCTCCATTGGTATCGAGATCGTGAACCCAGGTTATACAGACGCGCCGACCGGCCGCCTGTGGTACCCGTACTCCGAGGCCCAGGTGCAGTCGTTGGTGGTGTTGCTCAAGGACATCAGCAAGCGCAACGGCATCGACCCCAAAAACATTATCGGCCATAGCGACATTGCGCCATTGCGCAAGCTCGACCCAGGCCCGTTGTTTCCGTGGAAGCGCCTGGCGGCTGAAGGTTTGGGCGTGTGGCCGGATGCACAGGCGGTGGCTCGGTTCCAGCAACAGTATGCCGTTAGCCTGCCGAGTATTACGTGGTTCCAGGAAGAACTGGCGCGCCTGGGCTACCAGACGCCGCAGACGGGTGAACTGGATGTGGCCACGCGACATGTGATCGCGGCGTTCCAGATGCACTTCCGGCCATCACGGTTCGACGGCACGCCGGATGCGGAAAGTGCAGCTATCCTGAGCGCATTGAACCGCCGCTAAAGGTGTAACCCCATTCAAATGTGGGAGCGGGTTTGCCCGCGATGACGGAGTGTCAGTCAATAAGGTTTTGGCTGAACCACCATCATTGCGGGCAAGCCCGCTTGTGTCTTGATCTGGGAATAAACTCTGAGGTGAGAGGGGTGGATGGCAAGCTGTGAGTCCGCGGTGCTAGAAGCACGAGTGGGAGCAAAGCTGCCATCCACCTTTCCACTCTGGCCGACAAGCCCGAACAGTTGGACGAGCACCACTCGAATCACAAGCGTGGGCATAGCCAGAGCACTCTCACTCCTGAGTGTAAGAGGGTTTTGCCATGATTTCCTGGGTCGGCATCGATATCTCTAAATTAAACCTTGTTGTCTGGGTTCAACCTCAGAAAGAAGGCTTCGAGATTCCAAACACATCTGAAGGCTTTGTTGAGCTGATCAAACGATTGAGCTGCTATGAGGTTGGCCGTGTATTGCTGGAGGCCACGGGAGGCTACGAGCGCCAGGTCATGGCGGCACTGCAACAGACGAATTTCCAAGTGCTCCGAATCAATCCTCGTCGGGCCAGAGCCTTCGCGGTGGCCATGGGCAAAAATGCCAAGACCGACCCGATTGATGCGGCAGTTCTGGCTGATTTTGCCGAAGTGCTGCATGGGTCTCACGAAAAGGTCATTTCTCCTGAGCGCGAAGCTCTGCGCGAACTGATCCAATTACGTGAGCACTTCGTTCAGCAGCGCGACGACAATAAGCGTCGACTTCAGCAGGCTCAGTTGCCAACCGTTGTCAGCGCTACCAAAGATCATATTCGCTACCTGCAAGCGCAGATCAAAGCCCTGGAAAAACACCTCGTTCAGGGCATGTTTGATTTGGATGCAGAAAAGGCCAGGCGACTCATGTCTGTGAAGGGGATTGGCAAAGTCGCGGCCGCCAGTTTGCTGGTTTACTTGCCGGAGTTGGGCGAGTTGGATCGCAGAGAAGTGGCGGCGTTAGCGGGCATAGCCCCTTACAACGACGACAGCGGAAGCCACAATGGAAAACGGCAGATATACGGAGGAAGAACCCGTGTCAGGCATGCGTTATACATGTCGAGTTGGGTTGTTATCCGCTTTCAAGCAGACTTTAAAACGCGCTACGAGGCTCTAAGGGAGCGAGGCAAGAGCGCGAAAGTCGCGCTCATCGCCTGCATGCGGATACTGCTGATCAGACTAAATGCCATGCTGCGAGACGGTACAGAATGGCGCTGACGGACGGTGGGTTAAGACAGTTGCTCCCACATTTTTTTATCAAGGCTACAACGGCAACGCCATATAGAACTGCGTACCCTGCCCCGGCCGCGAATACACGCCCATGCGACCGCCGTGCAACTGTACGATCTCCTTGCACAACGCCAGCCCCAGGCCAGCGCCGCCTTTCTTGCGGCCTACTTGTACGAAAGGTTCAAAGATGCGCCCCTGTTGGCCATAGGCAATACCCTCGCCGTTATCTTCAACGCTGATAATCACCCGTTCGCCGTGGCGGCGCGCCTGCAAGCGAATCTGGCCACCATTGGCCGTATGTCGCAAAGCATTGCCTAGAAGGTTATCGAGTACACGCTCGAGTTGAACCTGGTCGGCGTACAGCCTGGGCAATTCCGATTGAGCTTCCACCAGCAGTTCGATGTGTTGTGCGTTCGCGGGCTCCGTGAACCGGGCTCGTGCGTGCTCGAGCAAATCAGTGACATCGCATGGCCCGAGCGTGAGTTTTTGCAGGCCGTTCTGGTAGCGCGAGAAGTTGAGCAGGTCGTTGATCAACTGCATCAGGCGCTGCATTTCTTCATTGACCGTATCCAGCAGGTCGGCCTCACGGGACTCGGCGGGAAACTTCGCCCGTTCGCGAAACAGCCCGAAGGCCATGTGCATGCCCGTCACCGGCGTGCGTAATTCGTGGGAGGCGCGCAATACGAACTCGCTGCGCACACGTTCGAACGCGCGTTGTTCGGTGACGTCATGCAGCACCATCACCGCACCTAGAATATGCCCTTGGGTATGGCTGACCGGCGTCAGGCTGTAGGTCAGCAGGCGCAGTTCGCCTTCGACTTCCACTTCCAGATCGTCCGGCGCGCGCTCCAGGTTGCCGCCGCGCAGCACCAGTTGCAGCTGCTCATCCATTTCAGGGCGACCCAAGGCTTCACCCAAGCCTTGGCCGAGGCGCTCTTCGTCCCAGCCCAACTGGCGCTGTGCCACGGGGTTAAGGTGTTCCAGACGGCCTTGGCGGTCAATCATCAGCAAGCCGTCGTCGATGCTGTCGAGCACTGCTTGCAGGCGTTGCTGGCCGGCCAGCAATTCATCGATATTGGTCGCCTGATGCTGACGCAGTGCTTCGGCCATGATGCCGAAACGACGGGTCAGCTGATTCATTTCTGCCGCCGATGAGATCGGCAGCGTCACTTCGAAATCGCCTTGCCCGATCTTGTCGGCGGCCTTGGCCAAGGCTTCAATTGGCCCGCCAAAGCGCCGTGCGATGCCATGGGCGGTGACGAAGCCGATGATCAACACCGCCAGGCCGACCAGCCCCAGCAAGCCGGCGATTAACAAGGCGCGATTGCGCGACTTGTGCTCGCTGTCGTTGATATTTTCCAGGGCGCCTTTGTGTTCAGCGATCAGTCCGTTACGCAGTGCATTGAAGGTTTCGGTGAGTTTTTCGTTTTTATTGTTGGCCAGTGAGCTTTGCTGAGCTTCGTCAAACGCCTTGAGGAAATTCAGGTAGTCGATGCGTGCCTGGCTGAAACCACTGGTTCTGCCGTCCTGCTGCTCATGGGCGATGCCCTGGTCCAGCAGGGCAAAATAGTTCTGCTTGGACGTCTGCAGGGCAGCGGGGTCGGGCTGCTCCTCCAGCATCAGGATCAACTGGTCGCCCAAGGTCTGGCGCAGCTTGAGGCCCAGGTCCAGGGTGATAAAGTTGCTGCGGATCAGCGACTCCTGGCTCTTGGCCATTTGCATGACGCTGACCAGTCCCAGGACCAGTCCCAACAGGGCGACGGTTATCAGCGCTGAGATACTCAGAAACAACCGAGTGCGCAGTTTCATCGCAAGCTTCATAAGGTACAGCTCACAGGTTGTACTGTTTACGTTTGCGGTACAGGGTCGACGCGTCGATGCCCAGCGTGCGGGCCGCTTGATCCAAGGTGTCGCTGGTAGCGAGAACGGCGCCGATATGGGCTTTCTCCAGTTCGTCCAGGCTCAGTGCTGCGCCAATACGCGGGGCATTGTTGGTCGGCTGTTCGGCCATTCCGAGGTGGCTGATTTCAACCTTTTCCTGCGGGCAAATGATGCTGGCCCGCTCCACCACGTTACGCAGTTCGCGGATATTGCCCGGCCAGCGGTAGTTAAGTAGCGCTTCACGGGCGGCATCGCTGAAACCGCGTGCAGGTCGGGCATACTCCTTGACGAAGCGCGCCAGGAAACGGTCGGCCAGAGTCAGGATGTCTTCACTGCGCTCGCGCAGGGGCGGCAGGTGCAGGGTGATGACGTTGAGGCGGTAGAGCAAGTCTTCCCGGAAACGGCCGTCGCGCACCATGTCTTCCAGGTTCAGGTTGGTGGCCGCGAGGATGCGCACATCAGCACGTCGAGTGACCGGGTCGCCTACGCGCTCATATTCCTTGTCTTGAATGAATCGCAGCAGTTTTGGCTGCAACGTCAGGGGAAAGTCGCCGATCTCGTCGAGAAACAGCGTGCCGCCGTCGGCTTGGTTAACGCGGCCCAGCGTGCTCTCACTGGCGCCGGTAAACGCGCCACGGCTATGGCCGAACAACTCGCTTTCCATTAGCTCGGCTGTCAGTGACGGACAGTTAATGGTCACGCAGGATTTTTTCGAGCGTTTGCTCCACCCGTGAATGGCCCGGGCCAGCTCGCCTTTACCGGTGCCGGACTCACCGAGGATCAAAATATTGGCATCGGTGCCAGCCACCTGACGCGCAGTTTCCAGTACCACCATCATCGCCGGGCTGTGGGAATCGAGGCCGTCCTTGGGTTGGCGCACTGCGCCTTCCAGTGCTTCCAGGCGTGCGGAGAGCTGGCGCACTTCCAACTGCTTGGCGGTGGCCAGGCGCAGTTGATCGGGGCTGCACGGCTTGACCAGGTAGTCGGCGGCGCCGGCCTGGATCGCGTCAACGGCGGTGTCTACAGCCGAATGCGCGGTCACAATCACCACGCGCATCCATGGCGCCTGGATGCGCATCTGGGCCAACACATCCAGGCCATTGTCTTCACCCAGGCGCAGGTCCAGGAAGCACAGATCGAATACCTGACGCTGCATCAAGGCATCGGCTTGGGCGGCGCTGTTGGCAGTGGCTACGCTGTAGCCTTCATCTTCCAGGCAGTAACGGAAGGTGCGGAGGATCGCGGATTCGTCATCCACTAAAAGAATGCGGCCTTGAAGTTCCTTGGCTGATTCCATCTGTCCCGCGCTCCTTAACTATAAATGATGGTGTTTAGTCCCGGATTAATCGGGCAAGTTGCATGGTTTATTCTGATTCATAAAAGGCATCTTCGCGCAGGTATCTTCACGTTCCCCTACAAAGGCGCCGATTGATGGCGTTTTCTTGCCTTCTTGCCAATTCGGCAACGCCCGCGGTTGTTTCGATCCATTGACCCGACCACTGACCATCGTGCATTTCGCACGGCCTGCAAAGGGGCATCGTGCAGGATGCTGTTCGATACTGTATTGGTGTATCTATAACTAATTGATTTTATTGGGTTTTATTTTGTAAAAAAACTGGCATGCACTCTGCAATAGCTCTCCCAACGAATAATCAAAATGCGGGAGAAATGCAGCATGACTCGCCAAAGCCTCAGCCAACTACGTGTATCGCCACTGCGCTTGCAGCAAGGTCTGTTCGCCAGCCTGGCTTTGATGGTCACGTTGATTGCCGGCCAGCAGATGCAGCATTGGCAGCAAAGTCAGCAGCAAACCGCGCAATTCGAACGTCCGTCGATGACCCAAACCCATTTCCGTTCCGTTGGCAGCGCCAGCGCTACTACTGAAGTAACCGCCCCGCAATTGAGAGTGGCAGGCCAGGATTCAACCCTGGGTGAATTGCCAACCCAAGAGCGCTGGGTGTTCTAAGCAAGAAAAGGTCGCTTGTGTTGAGCGGCTGCACGGCACTACCGCTGTTACCCCTATAAAAGCGTAAGGAGAATCACCATGTTGAGTTGGGCAATCACATTTCTGATCATCGCCATTGTGGCTGCAGTCCTGGGCTTCGGTGGTATCGCGGGCACCGCCACGGGTATCGCAAAAATTCTGTTTGTGGTCTTCCTGGTGATGTTCATCGCTTCGTTCTTCTTTGGTCGTCGCGGCCGAGGCTGAATATGACCATTTTGTCCTTTAAAACCATGGCTGCCGCCCTGCTCTTGGGCGGCAGCGGGCTGGTGATGGCCGCCAATGACGGCCAATCCCGAGCCAACGAATTGCTTAGTGCGGATAAGCAGTACCGCGAAACCTGGCAAAGCGTGGTGAAGAAAGAACAGCGCTTGCCGGAATGGGTGATGAACCTGTCCGGTACGGCCGAGCAAATGAATGCCGTTGAAGAAGATGGCGACAAGTATTTGGTGGGGCCGCTCTGTGAGACTGCAGATACGTGCCTGAACAAGCGCCTGATCGTTGCCTTTAGCCTCGACAAGGAAGATGCCTACGCCATGTTGGTGGAAGTCCCGGCCGGTTTGCCGGCGGACAAATCCCCGACACGGCACGCCGATTACCGTTTTATCGGTAAGCCGAACGAAGGCATGCAAAAGCTGCTGATGGAGCAGCTTAAGAAAGATCCGAATTGGTACTAGGTTCCGTCTGATGCGTCTGTCGTCTGCGGAGCCGGCGTCCATAGAAAGAAGCCCCTCGCTTCTTTCTGTCTGCATCGCCCGCCAAGGGTGATGCATGACCAGGGGGCCGGGTTGCTCTGATCAATCGAGATCGGCGTGACCTACGGGTACAGGGAGTGCCTGCGCAAGGGCCGGGTCAGGTGAAAAGCTGCGACGCAAGTTCACAAGCCCTCACGCTTGCTGAACTTGCGACGGGCTTGTCACTCTCATGCTCCGCTTCTTATACGGCTCATAGCCGACAATTTCTCTTTTGCGCGCGCCTAACCATTACTTGGTGTTTCGTGGCGACCATCTATCGAGAAAATTTTGGCTGCGCCATAGGACATTTCTGGCGCCAGGTCAGTGAATTCCCAGGCATTTTCGCCAACCTGTATAAGTCGTCCAACATCTCTGAGCGAGCCGGTATTGGCCGGTTAACGGCATATTCACGGGCTTTAATGGCGGATTTGAACTGACCGTTCGGACAGCTAATTTCAAAAAAAGTCATGCCGATTCGGCATAGGGTAGGCGTTTACGGCATTAGACGTCGAACCCTTGCATGGGAATAGTTGCGCCTTTTTTCGCCTGCCAGTAAGCCATTTCGGCCATGCTGCGGTGACCTTCCATGGAGGCAAATGCGCACACTTTTTCGCTTCCGAGCGTTGCGAGTGGCGCATTTGCCTTAAGTCCACTTGAAGTAAGGGTAATGACATGAAGAAGGCAAAGCTAAGCCTCGCCTGGCAGATCCTCATCGGTTTGGTACTGGGGATCGCAATCGGTGCAGTGCTCAACCATTTCAGTGCTGAAAAAGCCTGGTGGATCAGCAATGTGTTGCAGCCAGCGGGCGATATCTTTATCCGCCTGATCAAGATGATCGTGATCCCGATTGTGATTTCCTCGCTGATTGTTGGCATCGCCGGCGTAGGGGATGCGAAGAAGCTGGGGCGGATCGGCGTCAAAACCATTCTTTACTTCGAAGTGGTCACCACCATCGCCATTGTGGTCGGCCTGTTGCTTGCCAACCTGTTCCACCCGGGCGCTGGCATCGACATGAGTACCCTGGGTACCGTCGATATTTCCAAATACACCGCCACCGCCGCCGAAGTGCAGCATGAGCATGCGTTCATCGAAACCATCCTCAACCTGATCCCATCGAATATTTTCGCTGCCGTTGCCCGTGGCGACATGCTGCCGATCATCTTCTTCTCGGTGCTGTTCGGCCTGGGCTTGTCGAGCCTCAAGCCTGAGCTGCGCGAACCGCTGGTGACCATGTTCCAGGGCGTGTCCGAGAGCATGTTCAAAGTGACCCACATGATCATGAAGTACGCCCCAATCGGTGTATTTGCCTTGATCGCGGTAACCGTCGCCAACTTCGGTTTCGCCTCCTTGCTGCCGCTGGCCAAGCTGGTGATCCTGGTTTACGTCGCCATCCTGTTCTTCGCCTTTGCGGTACTGGGCCTGATCGCCCGCCTGTTCGGCTTCTCGATTCTCAAGCTGATGCGCATCTTCAAGGATGAGTTGGTGCTGGCCTACTCCACCGCCAGCTCCGAAACCGTGTTGCCGCGTGTGATCGAGAAGATGGAAGCCTACGGTGCGCCGAAGGCCATCTGCAGCTTCGTAGTGCCAACTGGCTACTCGTTCAACCTCGACGGTTCGACCCTGTACCAGAGTATCGCGGCCATCTTTATCGCCCAGCTGTATGGCATCGACCTGTCGATCGGCCAGCAACTGATGCTGGTGCTGACCCTGATGGTCACCTCCAAAGGTATCGCCGGCGTGCCGGGTGTGTCCTTCGTGGTGCTGCTGGCGACTCTGGGCAGCGTGGGCATTCCGCTGGAAGGCCTGGCCTTCATCGCCGGCGTCGACCGAGTGATGGACATGGCGCGTACCGCACTTAATGTGATCGGCAACGCCTTGGCTGTTCTGGTCATCTCCCGCTGGGAAGGCATGTACGACGATGCCAAGGGCGAGCGCTACTGGAACTCGCTGCCGCACTGGCGCAGCAAAGAAGCCGCACCGACCGCACAAGCTACCCGCGGCTGATAGCACCGCTGCTTTGAAACAAACCCCGGAAAATTCCGGGGTTTGTCGTTTCTGCCAGCCCCGCTATCATTCGCCCCATCTTTCGGGGGATTCAACTGATGCTCAATGGCCTGTGGCTTGGCTTCTTTGTCGTGGCAATGGTGTCAGCACTGGCGCAATGGCTGGTTGGCGGTAATGCCGGGATTTTTGCGGCGATGGTCGAAAGCATTTTCGCCATGGCCAAACTGTCGGTGGACGTGATGGTGCTGCTGTT
The DNA here is from genome assembly GCF_044218855.1 of Pseudomonas sp. B19125. Taxonomy (NCBI): domain Bacteria; kingdom Pseudomonadati; phylum Pseudomonadota; class Gammaproteobacteria; order Pseudomonadales; family Pseudomonadaceae; genus Pseudomonas; species Pseudomonas sp. B19125. The sequence continues at coordinate 321,948 of NZ_CP162589.1, read as the reverse complement.
CGGCACCCTGACCTTATGGCTGGGCTTTTTGCGCATCGCCGAAAAAGCGGGCATCGTCGATTGGCTGGCCAAGGCGCTCGGCCCGCTGTTTCGCCGTTTGATGCCGGAAGTGCCCGCTGGCCACCCGGCCATCGGCTTGATCACCCTCAACTTCGCCGCCAATGGCCTGGGCCTGGACAACGCCGCCACACCGATTGGCCTGAAAGCCATGAAGGCGTTGCAGGAACTCAACCCCATCCCCAACACCGCGAGCAACGCGCAGATTCTGTTCCTGGTGCTTAACGCGTCCTCGCTGACGCTGTTGCCGGTGACGATCTTCATGTACCGCGCCCAGCAAGGCGCCGCCGACCCGACGCTGGTGTTCCTGCCGATCCTGCTGGCCACCAGCGCCTCAACGCTGGTGGGCCTGTTGTCGGTGGCTGTCATGCAGCGCCTGCGCTTGTGGGACCCGGTGGTGCTGGCGTATCTGATTCCCGGCGCGCTGATGCTGGGCGGCTTTATGGCGTTGCTGGCGACACTGTCCGCCACGGCGCTGGCGGGCCTGTCGTCGATCCTCGGCAACCTGACGCTGTTTGGCTTGATCATGCTGTTTCTGGTGATCGGTGCGTTGCGCAAGGTGAAGGTGTATGAGGCATTTGTCGAAGGTGCCAAAGAGGGCTTCGATGTTGCCAAGAACCTGCTGCCGTATCTGGTGGCGATGCTCTGCGCCGTGGGCGTATTGCGCGCCTCCGGGGCGTTGGACTTTGGCCTGGAGGGGATTCGCCATGTGGTGGCCTGGACGGGCATGGACACGCGCTTTGTCGATGCATTGCCGACGGCGATGGTCAAGCCGTTCTCCGGCAGCGCGGCGCGGGCGCTGTTGATCGAGACCATGCAGGCCAAGGGCGTGGACAGCTTCCCGGCGTTGGTCGCGGCGACGATTCAGGGCAGTACCGAGACCACCTTTTATGTGTTGGCGGTGTACTTTGGTTCGGTGGGCATCCAGCGCGCGCGGCATGCGGTTGGATGTGCGTTGCTGGCGGAGTTTGCCGGCGTGGTGGCGGCAATTTCGGTGTGCTACTGGTTCTTTGGTTAAGGCATAGTTATCTGTGGCGAGGGAGCTTGCTCCCGCTGGGCCGCGAAGCGGCCCCAACAGGGTTTGGCAGGTGTGTCAGTTAAAATTCATGGGCGGGTTTTGGGGCTGCTGCGCAGCCCAGCGGGAGCAAGCTCCCTCGCCACAAGTGCAGCATTGCCCTGCTGCACCACCCAATCCACCACCTGCTTATTCAACTGATCCCCCGCCTGCCCAAACGCCGCCACTACCGCGGGCACTTTTGTATCGCCGACCGGCTGCTTCACCTCAAACCGCCGACTGGCAATAATCCGCTGATCACTGCCACGCACCAGACGCGCATCCAGGCGGATCACCACCTCCACCGCACTGCCATGGTACTCACTCTGAAACGCCTGCAACTGCCCGCCCAGCTCGTAATCGGCCTGCAGGTTGGTCTCGTCGGTACTCAGCAGCGTCACCCGCCCATCGCGCTGGAAACCGTCCATAAACCGATTTCGCAGCAACACCGGCGTCGGGTCGCTCCAGCGTGAGTTCGCGTAGCTGCTGATCAGGTCGCCGTTTGGCACTACGGCGATGCGCGGGCTGTCGAGAAACTCGCTGCTCTGCGGCTTGGACACCCGCAGCGACCAGCTCACCGGCGCGCCTTGGGTGCTGGTTGGCGCCGACGCCAGGCGATACACATCAGACGGATCCGGCTTGGGCAGGATCGAGCAGGCGCTGATCAGTACCAAGGCCAGCGGGGCGATTATTTGGTAAGCACGCTTCATGGCGTGAACTCCTTGTTCTTGTCGCTGCCCAGCAGGTAACCGCTGGGGTTGGCTTCGAGGCGGCGGGAGATGGCGCGCAGCGAACCGAGGGTTTCGCGCAGTTCGCGCACGGCCGGTGCCAGTTCGTTGAGGCCCTGCATGCCGCTGTTCACCGAGTCTTTGTTGTTGGTCAGCAAGGTGTTGATGGTCGTGGTGCTTTGTTCCAGCGACTTCATGGCCTGCTCGGCACTGCCGAAGGCTTGCTTGCCTTGGTCATTGAGCAAGCCGTTGGCATTGCGCATCAACGTGGTGGTTTGCTCCAGCGCGGCGCTCGCCTGCTTGCTCACCTGCATCAACTGTTGCATCACCACCTTGATATCACCGCGTTGGTCGGCAATGGCGCCGGTGGTTTGTTGCAAGTTGTCCAGGGTGTTGCTCAGGCGCTCGACGTTCTCCCGCGAGAACATGTGGTTGGCGTTGTGCAGCAGCAGGTTGATGCTGGTCATCAGGTCGTTGCTGTTATTGAGCAGGCGCGCAATGGGGGACGGCGAGGCGATAATTTCCGGCAGGTTGCCGTCCTTGCCCTTGAGTTCCGGGCTTTGCGGCGTACCACCGCTGAGCTGGATGATCGAGGTGCCAGTGATGCCGGTCAGTGCCAGCTTGGCCTGGGTGTCTTCCTTGATCGGTGTCTGCCCGGCCAAACGGATGCGCGCCAGTACCCGGCGCGGGTCTTTCGGGTCCAGGCGCAGGCTGGTGACATCGCCCACCTTGATCCCGCTGTATTGCACCGAACTGCCCTGGGACAGGCCGCTGACGGCCTCGTTGAACACCACCTCGTATTCCTGGAAGGCGCTATCGACGCTGGACTTGGCCAGCCACAGGCCGAACAGCATGGCGCCGACCACCACGATCACGCTGAACAGACCGATCATCACATGATGGGCTCGGGTTTCCATGTCATACCTCGTTAAGCGATTGAGCGGCATCCAATGCCGCGCGGCCACGGGGGCCGTGGAAATATTCGTGAATCCAGGCGTCGTCCGTTTCCGAGACGACATCGATGGCATCGGCCACCAGCACTTTCTTCTGCGCCAGCACCGCCACACGGTCGGTGATGGTGTAGAGCGTGTCGAGGTCGTGGGTGACCAGGAACACGCTCAAGCCCAGCGCATCGCGCAGGGTGAGGATCAGTTGGTCGAATTGCGCCGCGCCAATCGGGTCGAGGCCGGCGGTGGGTTCGTCCAGGAACAGAATGTCCGGGTCCAGGGCCAGGGCGCGTGCCAGGGCCGCGCGCTTGATCATGCCGCCGGACAGTGACGCCGGGTATTTATCCGCCGCCGACAAAGGCAGCCCCGCCAGGGCTAGCTTGACTGCCGCCAAGTGTTCGGCGTCGCGACGGCTGAGGCCGGCGTGTTCGATCAACGGCAGGGCGACGTTTTCGGTGACCGTCAGCGAGGAAAACAGCGCACCCTTCTGGAACAGCACGCCAAAGCGCCGTTCCACCAGCGAGCGTTCATGTTCCGACAAATTGGGCAGGTTCTTGCCGAATACCCGCACCTCACCTTCGCTGGGCCGCCGCAGGCCCACGATGCTGCGAAGCAGTACCGACTTGCCGCTGCCGGAGCCGCCGACCACCGCGAGGATCTCGCCTTTGTACAAATCCAGATCGAGGTTTTCGTGCACGCTCTGGCTGCCAAAGCGATTGCACAGGCCGCGCACTTCGATCACCGCCTCAGTGGGCGCACGGTGTAGACGACTCACCAGCCCATCTCCATAAAGAACATCGCGGCGACCGCATCCAGCACAATCACCACGAAAATAGACTGCACCACGCTGGAGGTGGTGTGCGCGCCGACCGATTCGGCGCTGCCGCTGACCTTGAAGCCTTCGAGGCAGCCAATCGCCGCGATCAGGAAGGCGAAAATCGGCGCTTTCACCATCCCCACCAAAAAGTGCTGCACGCCAATGTCCGATTGCAGCAGCGAGAGAAACATCGCCGGTGAAATATCCAGGGCGACGGCACACACCACGCCGCCGCCGACAATCCCCGAGAGCATCGCCAAAAATGTCAGCATCGGCAGCGACACCAGCAGCGCCATTACCCGTGGCAGCACCAACAGTTCCATCGGGTCCAGGCCCAGGGTACGGATCGCGTCGATTTCTTCGTTAGCCTTCATCGAGCCGATTTGCGCGGTAAAGGCGCTGGCCGTTCGGCCGGCGATCAGGATGGCGGTAAGCAATACGCCGAATTCTCGCAAGAAAGAAAACGCCACCAGGTCCACGGTAAAAATCGTCGCACCGAAGCTTTTGAGCACGGTGGCGCCGAGGAACGCCACCACGGCGCCCACCAGAAAGGTCAGCAACGCGACGATGGGCGCAGCGTCGAGGCCGGTTTGTTCGATATGCGCAACCATCGGTGTGATGCGCCAGCGCTTGGGGCGCAAAACGCCACGGGCGAAGGTTTCGAGGATCAGGCCGATAAAGCCCAGCAGTTTCATGCCGTCCTGCCATACCGTGTCGACAGCTCGACCGATACGCGCCAGCACTTGGATACCGGCGGCTTCTTCCGGCTCTTTGTCGGGTACGCAGAAATCGTTCAGGGAGCGGTAGACGGTTTTGAGCAGTGCCCGGTCGGCGGTAGACAAGCTGCAATCGGTCTGCTCGGCGGAATGCTCGATGCGCTCCGGGCCCAGCAACTCGACCAGCAGCGAGGCACCCGCGGTATCCAGGGCGCCGAGGCCATTGAGGTCGATGCGTGCACCGGCGTCGTATTGGCCGTCGAGCTTGTCGCTCAGCTTTTTAAGATTGGCGTAGTGGGCAAGCGTCCAGTCCCCCGTAATCCTGAGCAACGGGGGAACGCTGGAGGTGTCGAGGTGGGCTGCGCCGGCCGTGGTACGAGTGGTCATAAGCTCCGAGCTTGTTTGGCTATCCACAATTGCTACGTAATAGCACGATACGGCCTACTTTGGGTTGTCCGTTTGTGCTGGGTCAGTGACTTTAAAACGCAGCACGCCGATGACTTGCCCATCCTCCGTCAACACCTGCACCTGCCAGCGCCCGACCGCGTCGGCCGGGAAATTCTGCTTGTGGGTCCAGGCGCGATAGCCTTCCTTGCGTCCGCCATGGATATCCAGGGCGATGCGGTCGACCTCTTGGCCGTTGAATTTCCACACATGGTAAATCCGCTCATCCAGCCCGCGTGGCGCGTTGATCGCGGTGTAAGCGTACAGCCCGCCGCTGCGCAGTTGCGCGGCGGTGACTTCCTTGAGGTCATCGCCCGGTGTGCGGTCTTGCAGCTGGGTGCTGATCGCCACTTCGGTCATCCACAATGTGGCCGGCGGCACCCAGCTGCGCAGGAACCAACCGGCGCAGCCGATGGCGGCCGTCACCCCGAGCAGCATCGCCCAGCCTTTGACGCTGCGCAGCGGCAGGCTCGCGGCCAGGCTCGGGATCGACAGCGCCATGGCCACGCCGAGCGCCAATTTGTAACTCTCGGCGGTAGTCAGGTGCATGATGATGGGCAGTGCGGTGAGCAGTGCCGCGAACAAGGTCAGGGTGTGCAGCGCCAGGAACAGCGAGCGCTTGGGTGCCAGCCACTTGTAGTACAGCGGGTCGGTGATCGACACCAGCGCCGCCGCGCCGAGCAGGCCAGTGAATACGGATTGGCCGCTGTTCCAGGCGGTGGTGACGAAAAAGAACGGCAATACGAAGAACAGGCTTTCCTGGTGGATCATCTGGGTCGCGTAGCGCAGCAGCGGCTCGGGGATTTCGCGCTTGAAGACTTTGGCGAACAGCTGGGTAAAGCTGTTTTCCAGCATCAGCCACAGCCAGCTCACCAGCATGATCACCGCGATCCAGCTGGCCATGCCCTGCTGGCGGTCCACCAGGATGAAGCTGCACACACCGGATATGAAACCGCCGAGTGCGATCACCCCTGGATAGCGCTTGATCAGTTCGATAATGCGCTGGATAAGGGGCGGTAGATTTGGCATTGGCGATTCACAATTGGTGTAGGAAAAATCCCAGACAGAATAACGTCTTAGCCCTGTGTTCGGTGCCTCATTACGTGATCCGTTTGCGATAAAGGCGCACGCCGATCAACACACTGGCGATCAGCACGAGTACACCGGCACCGATCCAGCTCAGGGCGTCATAGCTCAGCAAGGGTTTTTCGATGCGCCAGTAGCCCTTCTGGTTAAACACCTCGCGCATGGCCTGGTTGGTTTGCGCCAGGTTGACGGCCTTGATGCGCTTGGCCGGGTCGCTGATATGGCCATCGGCATAGTCGCCGGCAGCGCTCCAGTAATAGTCGGCTAGCGCGCTGTTACCCTGCACCGCCCAGGCTTGGCGCGCGATGGCAGCTTGCTGCAGGCGGGCGAATACCGCTGGGTCGAGGCCGTCCTTGAGCAGTTGTGCCGTGAGGTTCTGCAACACCTGTTCAGCCTCAGGGAGTTTGTCGCGCTCAAGGTCGGCATTCAGGCTGAGGAAGCCGACGCCGCCGAGCACTTCGCGCTCACTCCATGGGCCGTAGGACAAACCGTGCTTGAGGCGCAGCTGACGGTACAGCGCCCAGTCGAGGTAGTCCTTGAGCAAATCGTAGGTTTCATCGTGTTGGTCGTCCAAAACCGGTTCGGGGAACAGCCAGTGCAGTTTGGCGCTGTCACCAACCCAGCCGTGGATAAGGTCGCGATGGCTGGCGGCGGTGTGCTGGATTTCCGGCAGCGGCCGGTGCTCGGTGGGTTCGACCGGATCAAGTTGACCGTAAGTGCGCTCCAGGTACGCCGGAAGCAGTTTGTCGAGGTCGCCGACGATAATCAGGGTCATGTTGTTGGGCGCGTACCAATGTGTGCGCAGGGTTTGCAATTGATCACGGGTCAGTTGGCTGACTTCGGCACGTTCGGCGCATTTGAGCCCCAGTTCGACGGCCAATTGGTTGCTGGCGGTGTGACCCAGGTCCTGGCGGTCGAGCAAGCGTTGCAGGTGCGAGTAATGGCCGCCGTCTTCGCGCTCGACCACTTTTTTGGCGGCATTGATGTTCGCGTCGGTCAGTTCGGTGCGGGTGAGGATCGCCAGTAACAGGTCCAGCACCTTGCGCTGGTTTTGCGCGGGTGCCTCGATCACAAAGGTGGTATCGGCATTGCTGGTGTAGGCGTTCCATTCGCCGCCGAGGGCTTGCATGCGGTCCTCAAGGTCGCCTTCACCACCGCCGTCGATGCCGCTGAACAGCAAGTGTTCGAGCAGGTGCGGCAGTTCTTTTTCGTCGCAGGGAAAGTCATCCAGGCCTACGCCGACCACCAGGCGGATCGCCACGTGCCCACGCTCGGTGCCTGGCTTGAGCAGCAATTGCAGGCCGTTGGGCAAGCTGTAGCCTTCGACTTGCAGGCGGTCGAAGGCAAAGGTGTGTGCCGAGCCCATGAGCAGGCAGGCAAGTAACAGGCGACGCATAACAAGCTTCCTGGCGGGTGAGGTCCATTGTTAACTGACTTCACGGGCCATCGTATGTTCAGGGCGAATGAGTGATGTCGGCAATATCTTCGGCAGAGAGTGCGCCGGTGTCTGAGGTTTCCAACACTACATAAGCACTGCTGCAAAACAACGAGTTCAGGCGTTTCATGTCGGCAATCAGCTCCAGGTGCAGGGAACTGGTCTCCATGCTCTGTACGATTTTACGCTGCAGACGGCTGACGTGGGCGTGGGCCAGGCGGCGCTCCTGGGCGCGGAAACGGCGCTTTTCACGCAGCAGTTGGCGGGCGCTTTCGGGGTCGGCGCTGAGAAACACCGACAGGCCCAAGCGCAGGTTGGCAATCAACTGGCTGTGCAGGCCGGTGAGTTCTTCCAGGCCGACTTCGGAGAACTGTCGGCGCTGTGAGGTTTTCTGCTGCTGGACTTTGCGCAGCATACGTTCGATCAGGTCGCCGGCCAGCTTGAGGTTGATCGACAGCTCGATGATCTCCGCCCAGCGGCGGCTGTCCTGTTCACTGAGGTCTTCGCGGGGCATTTGCGCCAGGTAAAGCTTGATCGCGCTGTAGAGGGCCTCGACGTCATCGCTGAGGCTGCGCATTTCCTGGGTAATGGCGGTTTGCTTGCCACGCAGTACTTCGAGCATGGCGGTGAGCATGTTGTCGATCAGGTCGCCCAGGCGCAGGGTCTCGCGAGCGGCGTTGGCCAGCGCCAGGCTTGGGGTGGCGAGCGAGGCCAGGTCCAGGTGACGTGGCCTGGCTTTGCCGTTGGTCTCCTGTTGTTCCGGCAGCAACCAGGCGCACAGGCGCGCCATTGGCCCGATGGTGGGCAGCAGGATCAGGCAGCGCGTGGTGTTGTAGAGCACATGGAAGGTGATGACCATGCCTTGGGCGCTGTAGTCCAAACCATCCATCCAGCGTACGAGAGGGTCGAGCACCGGAATAATCAGCAACAGGCCGATCAGTTTGTACAACAAGCTGCCCAGCGCGACCTGGCGGCCGGCAGCGTTCTGCATGTTGGTGCTGAGGAAGGCCAGCACACCACTGCCGATGTTGGCGCCGATCACCAGGCCGATGGCCACGTGCAAGCCGATCACACCGGCACCGGCCAGGGTGGCGGTCAGCAGTACGGCGGCCAGGCTGGAGTAGGAAATCATCGCAAACAGCGCGCCGACCAAGGCATCCAGCAGAATATCGCCGGTCAGCGAGGCAAAGATAACTTTGACGCCTTGGGCATGGGTAATCGGCCCGGCGGCTTCGACGATCAGTTGCAGGGCCAGAATGATCAGGCCCAGGCCGATACCGACGCGGCCCATCTGCCCTGCCCGTGTCTGTTTACGCGAGAGGAAGAAAATCACCCCAAGAAAAATCAGCAGTGGCGACAGCCAGGACAGGTCGAAGGTCAGTACCCGCGCCATCAACGCCGTACCGACGTCGGCACCGAGCATGGTCGCCAGCGCCGGCATAAGGCCCATCAAGCCCTGGCCGACAAACGACGTCACCAGCATCGCCGTGGCGTTGCTGCTTTGCACCATGGCCGTCACCAGGATACCGGCGATAAACGCCAGCCAGCGCTTGGACATGTTCTGCCCGATGACTTGGCGCAAGTTGGAACCGTAGACCCGCAAGATGCCGGTACGGACGATGTGCGTGCCCCAGATAAGCAGGGTCACGGCGGAAAGCAGATTGAGCAAGGTCAGCATGCTCGGCCCCCCGTGTGGGTGTGCTCCAGAAAGAGCAAATGAGAATTGCCGCGTGCCGTTCTACGTCTTGTACTTAAGCTGTAGTTGGCGAATGGGCTCTGCGCCAGCATCGCATAGCTAAAGTGGGGATTGAAACAAAACTGTCATGAAGATCGTTCCCACGCTCTGCGTGGGAATGCATCCCGTGACGCTCTGCGTCGCTTTGAGGGCGGACGCGGAGCGTCCTGAGGCGGCATTCCCACGCGGAGCGTGGGAACGATCAACAACGATCAACAGCAGCGGGTCAGGTTTATTGACCCGGAATGTCCTTGCGCAGTTTCACAGGATCCTGCTGTTTCTTCTTTTTCGCGATAGCGGTACGCATCTTGATGTTTACCGCTTCTACTGCCAGCGAGAACGCCATGGCGAAGTAGACGTAGCCTTTTGGCACATGCACGTCGAAGGATTCGGCGATCAGCACCGTACCCACCACCAGCAGGAACGACAGCGCCAGCATCTTCAGCGACGGGTGCTTGTCGATGAATTCGCTGATGGTGCCCGCAGCCAGCATCATCACCAGTACGGCTACCACGATCGCAGCGACCATGACCGGCACATGGGAAACCATGCCGACCGCAGTGATCACCGAGTCCAGGGAGAACACGATGTCGATGATCGCGATCTGGATGATGGTGTAGATGAACTTGCCACCCTTGCCGCCCGGCTCATCGTGGGTTTCGTCTTCACCTTCGAGGGCGTGGTACATCTCTTGGGAGCTTTTCCACAGCAGGAACAGGCCACCGAAGAACAGGATCAGGTCGCGACCGGAGATGCCCTGGCCGAAGACCACGAACAGGTCGGCGGTGAGTTGCATGACCCAGGTGATCGACAGCAGCAACAGGATTCGCGTGACCATGGCCAGGGCCAGGCCGAAGATCCGGGTGCGCGCCTGCATATGCTTGGGCATGCGGCTGACCAGGATCGAAATCATGATGATGTTATCGATACCCAGGACGATCTCGAGGGCCGTCAGGGTGAAGAAGGCAATCCAGATTTCCGGATTGGTCAGCCATTCCATGTGTATTCCTTTGAGCAAATGTGAAACCGCGCAAGCTGCAGCGCCGCGCGGTCAGGTCGTTACGATTATAGAGTGCTGAACAGCGGAAAAATCCCCATCAGCAAAGCGGCGAACATTATGCACAGGCACACCAGCACTGCCCACTTGAGGGTAAAGCGTTGGTGATCGCCAAACTCGATCCCGGCCAGGGCCACCAGCAGGTAAGTCGATGGTACCAGCGGGCTGAGCAAATGTACGGGTTGGCCAACGATGGACGCACGGGCCATTTCCACAGCGGTGATACCGTAATGACTGGCCGCTTCGGCGAGCACAGGCAGTACGCCGTAGTAGAACGCGTCGTTGGACATGAAGAACGTGAACGGCATGCTTACCAGCGCGGTGATCACTGCGAGGTACGGGCCCAGCGCTTCCGGGATAACCGCCAGCAAGCTCTTGGACATGGCATCAACCATGCCGGTACCGGACAGAATGCCGGTGAAGATGCCCGCGGCGAAGATGAGCCCGACGACTGCCAGCACGCTGCCGGCGTGGGCGGCGACGCGGTCTTTCTGCTGTTGCAGGCACGGGTAGTTGACGATCATCGCGATACTGAACGCCACCATGAACAGCACTGGCAGCGGCAACAGGCCGGCAATCAGGGTGCACATCAGCGCGAAGGTCAGTGCGCCGTTGAACCAGATCAGCTTGGGGCGACGGGCGTCCGGGAATTGCGACACGCTGATCTCGCTGTGATCGATCTCGTCGCCCTGCAGGTGCAGTTCACCCAGGCGGGCACGTTCGCGTTTGCCGTACATGTAGGCAATCACCAGGATCGCCACGACGCCGACAGCCATGGCCGGGATCATCGGTACGAAGATGTCCGACGGGTCTACATGCAAAGCACTCGCGGCGCGGGCAGTCGGGCCGCCCCACGGCGTCATGTTCATCACGCCGCCGGCGAGGATGATCAAGCCGGCCATGATCCGCGGGCTCATGCCGATGCGCTGGTACAGCGGCAGCATGGCGGCCACGCAGATCATGTAAGTGGTGGCGCCGTCACCGTCCAGGGACACCACCAGGGCAAGCACGGCGGTACCGACCGAAACTTTCAGCGGGTCGCCCTTGACCATCTTGAGGATCTTGCGCACGGCCGGGTCGAACAGGCCGGAGTCGATCATCAGGGCAAAGTAGAGAATGGCGAACATCAGCATTACGCCGGTCGGCGCAAGCTTGGTGATGCCCGCAAGCATCATCGGGCCGATCTCGGGGGCAAAACCACCAAACAGGGCGAACAGGATTGGCACAATGATCAAGGCAATCAGCGCGGACAGGCGCTTGGTCATGATCAGGTACATGAACGTGATGACCATGGCGAAGCCAAGGAAAGTCAGCATAGGAATACTCCGGGCGTAGCGCGGCTAGGGAATGGCGAACCGGGTTGGGGTCAGCGCAGTACGAAAGGCACGTAGCGTACGAGTGGAGTTGGAGCGAACAGGCGGGTAGTAGCGGACATCAGGAATCACCATTGTTGTTGTTTACAGCCGGTCTGTTGCCGGCAGTGGGGGCGATCCTAGACGGGGAAGCTTTCAGCCAGCTTTCGCTGTGTAAGTCAGATGATGGAAGGTTTGTAGGAATTTTCTTTAAGGTGACTCAGGGCAGCTCCAAACCGCCTGAGGCTTTGTGCAAGGCGCGCAGGTGCTCGCCCATCTGCTTGAGGTTGGCTTCGCAGGCGGCAATCTCGTCGGCGCGTGAGGGGTCCAGCAGCGCCCTCACCTCTTTATCCAGATCGCCGGTCAACGATTGCAGTTGCTTCTGGCGCTCGGCGCTTTCCGATTCCAGGCGTTTGGCTTCCGAAGGTTGCGGCAGGCCGTAGCCGCCGCTGTCGAGCAATTCCGCCGGGCGGCTTAGAAAACCGCTGTTGGCGAGGATCTGTTGCAGTGTGTTGTTGGCTTTTTCCATGCCGCCGTTTTTCAGCTCACGGGCATTGAGGTAGCGCTGCTTGACTTCGTCCTGGGCCAGCATCAGTTGTTTGCGATAGCTGGCTTGTTCCAGCAGCAGCAGCGCGGCGCTGGTGCGCAGGTCGGCCTGGATGAACCACTGGCGGCGTTCTGCGGCACTGAGGGCGAGCCAGTCTTCGACTTGGGTCTGCTTGATCGGCAGGTGTTTGCGCAGCACGTCGAACATCGCCTGGTAGCGCTCGCGGAACGAGTCGAAGTGATAACCCAGGCGCAAGGCTTCGCGCTTGTCGTCTAGCACACTGGTATCAGCCAGGCCGCGGGCACTGAGCACCTCGAGCAAGCCGTTGGGGGTGATGTTGTCCAGGCCGGTCAGTTGCGGGTTGGCGCTGCCGCTGCGTAGCAGCTTGAGGCTCTCCACCGCGCAGTTGTTGGAGATAAAAAAGTAATTGCCGTCGTAGCTCCAGTGCATCTCGGCGGCATGTTCGACGGTGTCGTTGATCTCTTGGCGGGTGAGCTTGAGCGGCACCGAGGCCAGGCCGCGCAGTTCAGTCTTGGTGTATTCGTCGATCACCTGCGCCAACGGCAGCACAAACAGCCGTGACGGGTACTTGCCCACCAGCCCATCCCAGCTCGAGAGCTGTACGTCACCGACGAAAGCGCGGTAAGACAATACCAAGTGCTGGTCCAGGTCCAATCGGCAATCCGGGCCACGCGGGCGGCCGGGTGCGCAGATCACCAGGCGCAACATGCTGTGGCCCCAGCGGCTCACCAGATTTTGGTTGGCCTCGGCCAGCAAGTAGTCGATTTCATAAACGCGCTCCGGGTCGATCTGGCCCAGCGGCGTTTTGGCGAAGTCATTGCCGGCGTTCAGGAACGCGTAGGTCTTGGCGCAGGTGTCTTGTTCGGGCGGTGCCCAGCCGAAGTGTTCCTTGTAATAGCGAAACAGCGCGGGGCGACGGCAGGCATAGCTCGGGTCAAGTAGGAAATACTCCATATTGACCGCCACGAACTCCAGCGGGCTGGTGGTTTCGTAGATATCGGGGCTGCGGGCGACCTGGTGGTTATGTTGCTCGCGCTCGCCGCGACGGCCCACGTATTGGGGCCAGCCGGCAATGTCCAGCAGGCGCGGGTCGTCACTCAGGGTGAAACGACGGTCGTTCTGGCCACGGCATTGATCGGGCAGGCCGATCAGGCCGGTGATGTTGTTCTGACGGCTGCAGCGTTGGATCAGGCGGCGCTCGTCTGTGGACCACAAGCGCGCACGGTCATAGATGTGGGTCAGCTCATGCAGCACGGTGGCGAGCATTTCGCGGCGCACAGTGCCATGGGGGCGATTGGTCTTCTGGGTGGCGGCGCTGCCGTCGGTGAGGCTGGCGAGCAGGTTGCTGTTGAGGTCCAGTTCGGACACCAGAGAAGCCTGGCCATAGGCGTTTTCAGGCATCTTGTCGGTCCAGCCGACATCAATACGCCGGTCCAACTGCTCGATAAAGCGCGGCGGCAGAGCGCGCATCGCTTCGTCGAGCAACGCCTGGCTGGCCTGCTGTTCGGCCGGGCTCAAGCCATCGGTCTTGAGCCGCAGTTGCAGGCTGGCCTGGGCTGTGCCTGCACAGAGCAGCACAGTCCCGGCCAGTAGCCAGGCGAACAGGCGCCTCACAGAGCGAGGATAGCTTCGGCGAGGGTCTGGTCACTGGCGTCGCGGGCTTCCGGTACGCGGGTGCGCAGGGTATCGAAGGCTGCTTCCAATTGTGCGCCGCGGATTTCGCCGTTGGAGGCGACGAAGCTGGCAGCGTCATCGTGGGCTTCGCGCACGATTTTGGAGTCGCGGATGGAAGTGGTGGTGTCCGAAGTGAAATCAATGGTGCGCGCCGAGGCACGCACGATGATGTTACTGGTGGCTTTCAGGGTTTGCGCGTGGGCGACATCGGCCAACAACAGCAGGCCCAGAGCGGCGGCGATCAGCGGGCTACGCATGGAATGACTCCGAAATACAAAGATAGAAATATACGATGATTATTGGACGAGAATTGCCTGCGCCAGTTCAAGGTCGCTGACATGAAGTTTTGGCTGGGTTCGGCGCAGATACTCCAGCGCAGATTCCAGACGAGCTCCCCGCCATTGGCCGTCAGTGGCGATAAAAGCGGCAGCGTCATCCTGGGCGGCCAGTATCAATTTTCTGTCAAAGGGCGCTGACGTCACCTTGCTGGTGGCGTAGGCACTGATGACGGTGCTCTGGGTGGACACATCAAAGGCCGAAGCCAAGGGTGACCAGCAGGCGGAAAACAACACGGGAACAATCAACAGGCGGTATGAAAAAGCCATGGGACTCGACAACTGAAAGCGAGCGCCAAGGCTAGCGCAACGCCCGGGCGAGAGCCAGTGCTGACACATTTGGTAGCGGCTGGCGCGCCCTGGCGTTTACCGGATCATCAGATGGCCAGAATCGCCTGGGCCAGTTGTGCGTCGGTCGCTGTGTTCAGTTGTGGGGCTTGTTGGCGGATCTGGGCCAGGGCGCTTTCCAGTTTCACACCACGAATGGCGCCTTCGCTGGCAACAAAGCTGGCAGCGTCGTCACGGGCGGCTTGCACGACTTTGTTGTCACGCAGGGACGACGTGGCATCGGAGCTGGCATCGGAAGTGGCTTTGAGGGCGCCGACGATCGAGTCGGTGGTCACGATAAGGCTGCTCGCGTTGGCGTTGGCGGCCAGGGCCAACAGGGTGGCAGCACTCAGCAGGCGAAGACGGGACATGGAAAAACTCCTGTAGAAGATCAAATAAAAGCGGCGCAAAGCGGCCACTGTGAAACGGACATTGCTGCGGATTAAGCATCAGACGTCCGCTCTACAAGGTTCGCCACGTAATAACGGGATCTTAAGCTGCCGCTTATCCGTTCGGAAAGCCTCTATCTGCCTAGTCACGCCAGAAAGGTTTGGACAGCTCGGCAGTACGGTCGCCCTGGCTGATGCCGGCGTCGGCTAATTCACGTGGGTCAAGTTGCGCAAGTTGGCGGCGTTCATGGGCCTGCCGCGCCCATCTGCCCAGGGCGCAAGCCATTCGAATGATCAACTGTTTGTAACGTGAGGTCTGTGTGTTCATGACGGCGGCCTTCCATGAGGTCTTGGAACACCATCTTGGGCGGCCAGCTTTTACCAATACAGATACACCAAAGTTAAATTGTACCGTCTAATTGTTATGTTATTTAAACTGTACTGGTCCTTATCTCTGGGGTCTGTTTTAGCCGTGTAAAGTTTGAAACCCGGAAACAACAAAGCCCGCCTCCGGTTTCCCGGGGCGGGCTTTGTTTTGTTAAATCAGGGTGCTGGCGGTGGACCCGGCGGGTCAGGGCCAGCGGGCGCCAATTAGCGCCAGAACGGCTTGCTCAGCTCTTCGTAGCGTTGAGCTTCGCTGATACCGGCGTCAGCCAGCAGACGCGAATCCAGACGAGCCAGTTGATGGCGGCTGGAGATGCGGCGCTGCCACAACATCAGGTTGGCGAGAACGCGCAAAGGCAGGGAAGCCTGGGTGTTTACAGCTTTTTCTTCGAAGAACAGATCGGAACTGAGTGTACGTTCCATGATGACATCCTTCCGCTTGTGGCGGGATTAGGTAGTGGTTTAACTGATGCCAATGATCCTCCTCCGACGCAAGACTCTCTAGATACAGTTCACCTGTATTGTGAGGGGCCAGTTAACTGTTTATAGCGGCTGTACTGTACGGAAATGGGGCAACTGTACCTGTCTGCACTTTATTGGTGCGAAATTGGCATTTGCGGTGGGGTTCGTAGGAGAATTCAATAGGAAATGACCGGTACAGCAGTACAGTTTTTTCAAAATGTACGGCTGTGGTCACCGAGCTGAACAAACTGTGTTTGCATCAGCTCGGATCTGTATCAATCAAGCCTTGAGCATATGCCCGGTTTCTTCCAGGTTGATGTGCCAACTCAGTGCTTCGCGCAGGATGTGCGGAGTATGCCCACCGATCGCGCAGGCAGCGTTGAAGTAACTGTTCAGCGCATCGCGGTAAGCCGGGTGCACGCAATTGTCGATGATCACCCGTGCGCGCTCGCGTGGCGCCAGGCCACGCAGGTCAGCGAGGCCAACCTCGGTCACCAGAATGTCCACGTCATGCTCGGTATGGTCCACATGGCTGACCATCGGCACCACGCTGGAGATCGCGCCGCCCTTGGCAATCGACTTGGTGACGAAAATCGCCAGGTGCGCGTTACGCGCGAAGTCTCCGGAGCCGCCAATCCCATTCATCATCCGCGTGCCGCAGACGTGGGTGGAGTTGACGTTGCCGTAGATGTCGAACTCAAGCGCAGTGTTGATACCGATAATGCCCAGGCGCCGAACCACTTCAGGGTGGTTGGAGATTTCCTGTGGGCGCAGTACCAGCTTGTCCTTGTAGTGTTCCAGGTTACCGAACACGTCGGCGTTGCGTCGCTCCGACAAGGTGATGGAGCTGCCGGAAGCAAAGCTCAGCTTGCCCGCATCGATCAGGTCGAAGGTCGAGTCCTGCAACACTTCCGAATACATGGTCAGGTCTTCGAATGGCGATTCGATCAGGCCGCACATCACCGCGTTGGCGATGTTGCCGATCCCGGCCTGTAGCGGGCCGAGCTTGTTGGTCATGCGCCCGGCGTCGACTTCCTGCTTGAGGAAGTTGATCAGGTGGTTAGCGATGCCTTGGGTGTCGGCGTCCGGTGGTGTCACGGTTGAGGCGGAGTCGGCCTGATTGGTGATCACGATGGCGACGATTTTTTCCGGCGGGATCGGAATCGCGGTACTGCCGATGCGGTCGTCGACCTTGACCAGTGGGATTGGCGTGCGCGTTGGCCGGTAGGTCGGGATATAGATGTCGTGCAGCCCTTCCAGGTTCGGGTTGTGCGCCAGGTTGATCTCGACAATCACTTGTTTGGCGAAAATCGCAAAGCTGGCCGAGTTGCCCACGGAGGTGGTGGGCACGATGTGTCCTTGTTCGGTGATCGCGACGGCTTCGATCACGGCGATGTCCGGCAACTTGAGCTGGTTGTTGCGCAGTTGCTCGACGGTTTCCGACAGGTGCTGGTCGATAAACATCACTTGGCCTGCGTTGATCGCCTTGCGCAGTGTGCTGTCGACTTGAAACGGCATGCGGCGCGACAAAACGCCGGCCTCGGTCAGTTGCTTGTCCAAGTCATTGCCCAGGCTGGCACCGGTCATCAGGGTGATTTTCAGCGGCGAAGTCTTGGCGCGTTCGGCCAGGGCGTGGGGGACGGCCTTGGCTTCACCGGCACGGGTGAAGCCGCTCATGCCGACGGTCATGCCGTCCTCGATCAGTGCGGCGGCATCTGCCGCGCTCATGACCTTGTTCAACAACGAAGGCAAGCGGATACGATCACGGTACATGAATTGTTATCTCAGGCTACGGAAGCAAGGTGGGCAGTGTAGTGATTTCAAAAAAATTCGGCCCGCTACCATGGTCGAATGCCAGGCAGCGATTTAGAGCCTTTGGTCGGGTTTCACGTGAGTACAAAGCGGAACGCCGAGCATTCCCGGATGCATTCCCACGCAGAGCTTGGGAACAATAAAAAAACCCCAGCCTACTGGAGGCCAGGGTTTCGTGTATTGCGCTGGCGCAGTGTTATTCGACGGCTTTGACCATATCTTCGATGACTTTCTTGGCATCACCGAAGACCATCATGGTCTTGTCCAGGTAGAACAGCTCGTTATCCAGACCGGCGTAGCCGCTGGCCATCGAGCGCTTGTTGACGATGATGGTCTTGGCCTTGAATGCCTCAAGGATCGGCATACCGGCAATCGGTGAGTTAGGGTCGTTCTTGGCGGCCGGGTTGACCACGTCGTTGGCGCCCAACACCAGCACCACGTCGGCCTGGCCGAACTCGGAGTTGATGTCTTCCATCTCGAACACTTGGTCGTAAGGCACTTCCGCCTCGGCCAGCAACACGTTCATGTGCCCAGGCATACGGCCCGCTACCGGGTGGATCGCGTACTTCACGGTCACGCCACGGTGTGTCAGCTTTTCGGTCAGCTCTTTAAGGGCGTGTTGCGCCCGAGCGACTGCCAGGCCGTAGCCGGGAACGATGATCACGGTGTCGGCGTTGGTCAGCAGGAACGTGGCGTCGTCCGCCGAACCGGATTTCACCGGACGCGCTTCTTTGGAGCCTGCCGCTGCGCCGGCATCTGCTGTGTTGCCGAAGCCACCGAGCAGCACATTAAAGAAGGAGCGGTTCATTGCCTTGCACATGATGTACGACAGAATCGCGCCGCTGGAGCCCACCAGGGAGCCGGCGATGATCAGCATCGAGTTGTTCAGCGAGAAGCCGATGCCCGCCGCTGCCCAGCCGGAGTAGCTGTTGAGCATCGAGACAACCACCGGCATGTCGGCGCCGCCGATCGGGATGATGATCAGCACGCCCAGCACGAAAGCCAGGGCCAGCATCAACGCGAACGCAGTGAGGTTGCCGGTGAACATGAACGCCAGGCCCAGGCCCAGGGTTGCCAGGCCGAGCACCAGGTTCAGTTTGTGCTGGCCACCGAACTGTACCGGTGCGCCCTGGAACAGGCGGAACTTGTACTTGCCCGAGAGTTTGCCGAATGCGATCACCGAACCGGAGAAGGTAATTGCACCAATGGCTGCGCCGAGGAACAGTTCCAGGCGGTTGCCCGCAGGAATCGAGTCGCCCAGGTGTTTGACGATGCCCAAGGATTGCGGCTCGACCACGGCGGCAATCGCGATGAATACCGCCGCCAGGCCGATCATGCTGTGCATGAAGGCAACCAGCTCTGGCATCTTGGTCATTTCTACGCGCTTGGCCATGATCGAACCGGCGGTGCCGCCGATCAGCAGGCCGACGATCACGTAACCGATACCGGCTGTTGCAAGCTCAGCGCCGAGCTTGTAGATGAGGCCCACGGTCGTCAGCACCGCCAGCGCCATGCCGAGCATGCCGAACAGGTTGCCGCGTCGCGATGTGGTTGGGTGCGACAGGCCTTTGAGGGCCTGGATAAAGCAGATCGACGCGATCAAGTAGAGCGTCGTAACCAAATTCATGCTCATTACTTTGGCGCCTCTTCTTTTGCTTTCGGGGCTTTCTTCTTGAACATCTCCAGCATCCTGCGCGTGACCAGGAACCCGCCGAATACGTTAACCGCCGCCAAGGCCACGGCCAGGGTGCCCATGGTTTTACCCAGTGGTGTCACGGTGAGGGCTGCGGCGAGCATGGCGCCGACGATTACGATCGCAGAGATCGCGTTGGTCACCGCCATCAGTGGTGTGTGCAGCGCGGGTGTGACGTTCCAGACCACGTGGTAACCGACATAAATCGCCAGCACAAAGATGATCAGGTTGTAGATACCGGGGGAGATAAGCTCTTCCATCGTCTGAATCCCTGCTTAGGCGTTTTTGCGGATGACTTGGCCGTCGCGGCACATCAGGCACGCGGCGACGATGTCGTCTTCGAGGTTGATTTCAAACTGCCCTTCCTTGGTGAAGACCAGCTTCAGGAAGTCCAGCAGGTTGCGCGCATATAAAGCAGAAGCATCGGCGGCGACGGCACCGGCCAGGTTGGTCGGGCCGCAAATGGTCACGCCGTTTTCCACCACGACTTGGTCGGCGACGGTCAGCGGGCAGTTGCCACCCTGGGCGGCGGCGAGGTCGATGACCACCGAACCCGGCTTCATTTGTGCGACGGTTTCGGCACTGAGCAAGGTCGGGGCTTTGCGGCCCGGGATCAGCGCTGTAGTGATGACAATGTCCGCTTGTTTGGCGCGTTCATGCACGGCCAGGGCCTGGCGCTGCATCCAGCTCGATGGCATCGGGCGCGCGTAGCCGCCGACACCGACCGCGCATTCACGCTCTTCATCGGTTTCGTAGGGCACGTCGACGAACTTGGCGCCGAGGGACTCGATCTGCTCTTTTACGGCAGGGCGCACGTCAGACGCTTCGATCACGGCACCCAGGCGTTTCGCTGTAGCGATGGCTTGCAGGCCTGCGACACCCGCGCCGAGGATCAGCACGCGCGCGGCTTTGACGGTGCCGGCGGCAGTCATCAGCATCGGCATGAAGCGTGGGTAGTGATGGGCTGCCAGCAATACGGCTTTATAGCCGGCAATGTTGGCCTGTGACGACAGCACGTCGAGGCTTTGGGCTCGCGAGGTACGTGGCGCAGCTTCGAGCGCGAAGGCGGTAATGCCTCGCTCTGCCAGCTTGGCGATGGTTTCGTTGCTGAACGGGTTGAGCATGCCCACCAACACGGTGCCGCTTTTGATCAGCGTCAGTTCGCTGTCGCTGGGGGCAACCACCTTGAGAATCAGCTCGGCGCCAAACGCGTCGCTGGCGCTGCCAATGGTTGCGCCTGCCGTTTCATAGGCACTGTCGACGATGCTGGCGGTAATGCCTGCGCCGCTTTGTACAGTGACCTTATGGCCCTGGCCGATCAGCTTCTTGATGGTTTCCGGGGTGGCAGCCACCCGCGTTTCACCGGTCTGGGTTTCGAGAGGAACACCAATGTGCACGTCAAATCTCCTGCATGATCTTTTTGCTTTTGATCTTTTTGTAAAAAGGCCAGTGCACCGTGAGGGGCGCAGCTGGGGCGGCCGATCAGCACGATCCCGCTGAAATGACAGCGGGGCGCGGCATTTTGCAGGCGAACTTTACGGCCTTCAAGGGATTATGACGGGTGACGAAAAATTAACTACAAGTCACCCTGTGACTGATTGTCGCAACATGGCAAAATAACCTCTTTAAATACAGGTGTTTAAAGGGTTTTAGAGGGTTGTAGACGGTTTTCCTATCTTTGCCGTGAATGGTCGGGCATTGGCAGCTGATAGTCGCTACAAGCCTTGTCAGTCATGGCGTTAAGCTCATTTTTACACTGAGAGGTACAGTCTTTCAAAACACGACATATAGTTACATCTGTAGGCGCTTAATTTATTTGACTACAAGGTCAATAAAATGACCTTGTCCTTTAAATGCTGGGGTTATAGCGCTGTGACTGGTCGATCAGCCAATCTCTAAACGCGTGCAGCGACGCAGATTCGACTTTTCTTTCGGGAATCATCAGGTAGTAAGCCTTTGTGCTGCTCAGCGCTTCGAGGCTTGCGATCACCAGATGCTTCTCCTCCAGCTCGCGCTGGATGAGGAAAGGCGGAATCAGCGCGATCCCCATGTCATGCATGGCTGCCTGCGACAACATCGAGAATAGCTCGTAACGCGGGCCTGTCATGTCGCGAGGTATGTTCAGTTGTTGCGCGCTGAACCACTGGCGCCAGGCATATGGCCGAGTGGTTTGTTGCAGCAGTGGCAGTTGGGCGATCTCTTCCGGGCTGAAGTGGGCACGGCTGCCCAGTAAGCGCGGACTGCACACGGGAACGGGGTTTTCGCCCATTAGCCGGTGGGATTCGGTGCCCGACCAATCGGCATCGCCAAAGTAGATGGCGGCGTCGAACTCGGTGTCGGCAAACAGAAAAGGGCGCGTGCGGTTGGTGAGGTTGACCGTGACTTCCGGGTGTTGGTGCTGGAAGTCCTTGAGCCGTGGGATCAGCCATTGGGTGCCGAACGTTGGCACCACTGCCAGCTCGATGACATTCGCACCTTGCTGCCCCATGACCGACAAGGTATCGCGCTCTACGGCGTCCAGTTGCATGGCAACGCGACGGCTATACGACAGCCCCGCTTCCGTCAGCTTGACGCCCCGCCGTGAGCGTCGAAATAGCTCGACACTCAAAAACTCCTCCAGACTGGCGATCTGTCGACAGATGGCGCCTTGAGTGAGTGAAAGCTCGTGCGCCGCCTTGGTAAAGCTCTCGTGGCGGGCCGCTGCTTCAAAGCTGACCAGGGCGGTGGTGCTGGGAATTTTTCTGCGCATGTACGTTGTACTCACTCATAAAGCGCATTTGTGCGCTTCTAGCTCATTACGAAGTGAGAAATTAGCACAACCCTATGCATAAACCTCGTTTGCCCTCTGCGGTTGCTAGGCCTAGGCTGCATCCACGACTTCTGTTTTCTTCCCCGAGGACTTATTCATGGCTGGCAAGGCAAGCTTCAACTGGATCGATCCGCTGTTGCTGGATCAACAGCTCACCGAAGAAGAGCGCATGGTGCGCGACAGTGCTGAGCAATTCGCCCAGGACAAGCTGGCGCCGCGTGTGCTCGAAGCCTTTCGCCATGAAAAGACCGACCCTGCGATTTTTCGCGAGATGGGTGAAACCGGCCTGCTGGGCGCGATGATCCCTGAGCAGTACGGCGGCAGTGGCCTGAACTACGTGAGCTACGGGCTGATTGCCCGTGAGGTGGAGCGTGTCGACTCCGGTTATCGCTCAATGATGAGTGTGCAGTCGTCATTGGTGATGGTGCCGATCAACGAATTTGGCACCGAGGCGCAAAAGCAGAAGTACCTGCCAAAGCTGGCATCGGGCGAGTGGATCGGCTGTTTCGGCCTGACCGAGCCTAACCACGGTTCTGACCCGGGTGCGATGATTACCCGTGCACGTAAGGTCGATGGCGGCTACAGCCTGACCGGCGCCAAGATGTGGATCACCAACAGCCCGATCGCCGATGTGTTTGTGGTGTGGGGTAAGGACGATGCGGGTGATATCCGTGGTTTTGTCCTGGAGAAGGGGTGGAAGGGGCTGAGCGCTCCGGCGATTCACGGCAAGGTCGGCCTGCGGGCTTCGATTACCGGTGAGATCGTCATGGATAACGTGTTTGTACCCGAGGAGAACATCTTCCCGGATGTGCGCGGCCTGAAGGGGCCTTTCACTTGTCTTAACTCGGCACGCTATGGCATTTCCTGGGGGGCGCTGGGGGCTGCCGAGTTTTGCTGGCATACCGCTCGCCAGTACACCCTGGACCGTCAGCAGTTTGGGCGGCCCTTGGCGGCTACCCAACTGATCCAGAAGAAGCTGGCAGATATGCAGACCGAAATCACCCTGGCCTTGCAAGGCTGCCTGCGTTTGGGGCGCATGAAGGATGAAGGGACGGCGGCGGTTGAGATCACGTCGATCATGAAGCGCAACTCGTGTGGCAAGTCCCTGGATATCGCGCGCATGGCGCGGGACATGTTGGGCGGCAACGGTATTTCGGATGAGTTCGGGGTGGCGCGTCACCTGGTCAACCTGGAGGTGGTCAATACCTATGAGGGCACCCATGACGTGCACGCCTTGATTCTTGGGCGCGCGCAGACCGGTCTTCAAGCGTTCTATTAATAGGAGAACGGCATGGGTGCGCTTTCACATCTGCGGGTATTGGATTTGTCACGAGTGCTGGCCGGCCCGTGGTCCGGGCAGATCCTTGCAGACCTTGGGGCCGAGGTGATCAAGGTTGAGCGGCCGGGCAGTGGCGATGATACGCGGGCATGGGGGCCGCCCTTCCTTAAAGACGCCTATGGCGAGAACACCAGTGAGGCGGCGTATTACCTGTCGGCCAACCGTAACAAGGAGTCGGTGACCATCGACTTCACGCGCCCTGAGGGGCAGAAGTTGGTGCGCGACCTGGCGGCCAAGTCCGATATCCTGATCGAGAACTTCAAGGTGGGTGGTCTGGCGGCGTATGGGCTGGACTATGAGTCGCTCAAGGAAATCAATCCAGAGTTGATCTATTGCTCGATCACAGGCTTCGGCCAGACGGGGCCTTATGCGACGCGTGCAGGCTACGACTTTATGATCCAGGGGCTGGGTGGGCTTATGAGCCTGACCGGTCGGCCCGAGGGTGATGAGGGAGCTGGGCCGGTAAAGGTGGGCGTGGCGTTGACGGATATCCTGACGGGGCTGTACTCGACCGTGGCGATCCTGGCGGCGCTGGCTCATCGGGATCATGACGGCGGTGGGCAGCATATCGACATGGCGTTGCTGGATGTGCAGGTGGCGTGCCTGGCCAATCAGGCGATGAATTACCTGACGACGGGTATCGCGCCCAAGCGCCTGGGCAATGCTCACCCCAATATTGTGCCTTACCAGGACTTTCCCACGGCTGATGGCGACTTCATTCTGACGGTGGGTAATGACGGACAGTTTCGCAAGTTTGCTGAGGTGGCCGGGCAGCCGCAGTGGGCGGATGATCCGCGCTTCGCGACTAACAAGGTGCGGGTGGCTAACCGTGCGGAGCTGATTCCGCTGATTCGCCAGGCCACAGTGTTCAAGACGACGGCTGAGTGGGTGTCGCAGTTGGAGCAAGTAGGCGTGCCGTGTGGGCCGATCAATGATCTGGCGCAGGTGTTTGCCGACCCGCAGGTCAAGGCGCGTGGGTTGGCGATGGCGTTGCCGCATGCATTGGCGGGGATGGTGCCTCAGGTCGCCAGTCCGATGCGGTTGTCCAAGACACCGGTGGAATATCGTAATGCGCCTCCTCTATTGGGCGAGCATACGGTGCAGGTGCTGCAGGGGGTGTTGGGTCTGGATTCGGCGAATGTGGCTGCGCTGAAGGCTGCGGGCGTTATCTGAAGCTGCTCTTCTATATAAGTAGTTTGATCAAAGAGCGTTGGCCTGGTTGTTTTTT
>NZ_CP162589.1:0-292500 GCF_044218855.1 Pseudomonas sp. B19125 | reverse complement strand
CGGGGATAACAGGCTGATACCGCCCAAGAGTTCATATCGACGGCGGTGTTTGGCACCTCGATGTCGGCTCATCACATCCTGGGGCTGAAGCCGGTCCCAAGGGTATGGCTGTTCGCCATTTAAAGTGGTACGCGAGCTGGGTTTAGAACGTCGTGAGACAGTTCGGTCCCTATCTGCCGTGGACGTTTGAGATTTGAGAGGGGCTGCTCCTAGTACGAGAGGACCGGAGTGGACGAACCTCTGGTGTTCCGGTTGTCACGCCAGTGGCATTGCCGGGTAGCTATGTTCGGAATAGATAACCGCTGAAAGCATCTAAGCGGGAAACTAGCCTCAAGATGAGATCTCACTGGAACCTTGAGTTCCCTGAAGGGCCGTCGAAGACTACGACGTTGATAGGTTGGGTGTGTAAGCGCTGTGAGGCGTTGAGCTAACCAATACTAATTGCCCGTGAGGCTTGACCATATAACACCCAAGCAATTTGACTACTCGAAAGAGCATCAGATTGCGGTGTGTGAAGACGAGATGAACCGAAAGTTCGACGCTCACAAAACACCGAAAGCTGTCACATACCCAATTTGCTGAAGCGAAGCCATTTGGCTACGACTCAGTACCCGAATTTCTTGACGACCATAGAGCATTGGAACCACCTGATCCCATCCCGAACTCAGTAGTGAAACGATGCATCGCCGATGGTAGTGTGGGGTTTCCCCATGTGAGAGTAGGTCATCGTCAAGATTAAATTCCGAAACCCCTGATTGCTAACGCAATCAGGGGTTTTGTTTATGTAGAAGTCCATGAATTTCACCGGCACGTTGCAAGCGCAACGGGCTGGTACACAGAATTTCTTGACGACCATAGAGCATTGGAACCACCTGATCCCATCCCGAACTCAGCAGTGAAACGATGCATCGCCGATGGTAGTGTGGGGTTTCCCCATGTGAGAGTAGGTCATCGTCAAGATTAAATTCCAAAACCCCTGTCTGCTAACGCAGACAGGGGTTTTGTCGTTTAGGGGGGATGATAATGCCCCGGCTGCAGATCGCCCACATATACGTCTGGGCCGGACAAAGGCAACCTGACGACACCCACAAAAAAGCCGGCACCAGGAATCAGGCGCCGGCTTGTTAGAAGCTTTAACGGATCAGAACTGATAGCTGACCGTCGCACTGACATTACGCTCTTCACCCAGATAGCAAAAGTTCAGGCTGGCACAGGACGCCACATAACTCTCATTGGTCAGGTTGTTGGCATTGAGCCTTACATCCACACCCTTCAAGCCCACTTTGCCCAAGTCGTATCCTCCTGAAGCGTCAAACAACGTATGGTAGGAGGAGTCTGGTGAGTCGTTGAGAAAGCGCACAGTCATGATCAAGGTCCGTAGAGGCCGGTCAAGGCAGATAAAGAGGCTTACTGTCTAAGCCGGACTCACGGAAAAAAGCCGCCAACAAAAGCTGAAAAAGTCAGGCCTGGCGTTCCAGGCTCACCCACCAACGTGTGCGATAGCGCACTTGAACTGGCAGTGTTTGCGCAACGATCGCCAGCAACTTGTCGGTGTCGTCCAAGCGGAAAACCCCTGATAGCCGCAAGTCGCCGATATCCGCCGCACAGCCCAGGTAACCCTGACGGTAGCGCTCCACTTCCGACACCAAGTCAGCCAGGCGCATGTCTCGCGTCACAATCAGCCCATCGGCCGTCTGCGGTGAATGGATGGCCACATTGCCGCTGACCACGCCTTGCTGTCTTGGCGCACGGTAAAACGCCCATCGATGCCTTCGAGCAAGCCGTGGCGAGTGTGTACCAGCAAAGGTGCTGACGATAGCGAACCGCAGGTCACCTGGATTTCCCCGCGCACCAATGTGATCAGGCGCTGTTGCGGATTGAAGGTGAGGTACACCGTACTGTCGGAGTTGAGTTGCAGGCGTGTGCCGTCCGGTAATTGCACGCTGCGCCGCTCGCCGGTGGCGGTTGCGAAATCGGAGGTCCAGCGCTGCCAGCCGGTCATGCCCCGGCTTATCCACGCCGCGCACCCCACCAACACCACACTCGACAACACCTTCAGTGCCCGTCGTCGGCCCAAGCCTCCAGTGCCGCATGCGCCCCAGGAATCGCCGCCCTTGCCCAAGCGACTGCGCAGACAAGTGTTGAGCCAGTTGTGGTGGGTGCTGCAAAGCGTGTGTACAACCCTTTCGCGCGCAATGTAGTCAGTAGAGGGCACTCACACAGGCCTGGCCAAGTGTCACAAATGACAATTAGTCGCATTGTCGCGAGGGCAGAAAAAATTTGCAGCGCCGAACCCTGAGCGTCTACCGCTGGTCGGTTTCCTACTCAAAATCAGGATGCTTCTCACAAATCTCTAAGATTTCTCCTGAAGTGGCCGAAAGCCTGACGAGCCATGCGTGCACCGAAATAGAGCGGCCGAAGAGTCCGCCTATCCCGTTACATGGAATGTTCCACTCGGCACGCTCACCCCCCTTTGGCAAAAGAAGTCGATGAAATGAATCTCAAGTTCAGTCATAAAATTCTACTGGCCGCGTCAGGCGTCGTGGTTCTGGCCTTCGCGCTATTTACCCTCTACAACGATTACCTGCAGCGCAGCACCATCAAACAAAACCTTGAGTCGTCCATTCAACAATCGGGCGAACTCACGGCCAGCAGCGTGCAGAACTGGCTCAGTGGCCGCATCCTGGTCCTCGAAAGCCTGGCGCAAAACGTTGCTCACCAGGGCAGCGGTGCTGACCTGCCAGGGCTGGTCGACCAGCCCGCGCTCACCTCGAACTTCCAGTTCACCTATGTCGGCCAAACCAACGGCGTATTTACGCAGCGCCCTGACGCCAAGATGCCCGACGATTACGACCCTCGTCAGCGCCCTTGGTACAAGCAGGCGGTCGCGGCCGATAAAACCATGCTCACTCCGCCTTATATGGCGGCGGTTGGCGGGCAAATCGTGACCATCGCCCTGCCGGTCAAAAAGAACGGCGAGCTGCTCGGCGTAGTCGGCGGTGACCTGAGTCTGCAAACCCTGGTGAAGATCATCAATTCGGTGGACTTCGGGGGTATTGGCCATGCGTTCCTGGTCAGCGCCGATGGCCAGGTCATCGTCAGTCCTGACCAGGACCAGGTGATGAAGAACCTCAAGGACATCTACCCGGGCACCAGCCTGCGTATCGAGAAGGTCAGCCAGGACGTTGTGCTCAACGGCCAGGACCGTATTCTGTCATTTACCCCGATCAGCGGTTTGCCGGGCGCGGATTGGTACATCGGCCTGTCGATCGACAAAGACAAAGCCTACGCACCACTGAGTAAATTCCGTACATCGGCACTGATCGCCATGTTGATCGCCGTGGTGGCGATCGCCGTGCTGCTCAGCCTGCTGATTCAAGTGCTGTTGCGCCCGCTGACCACTATGGGCGTGGCCATGCAGGACAT
The DNA here is from genome assembly GCF_044218855.1 of Pseudomonas sp. B19125. Lineage (NCBI taxonomy): Bacteria > Pseudomonadati > Pseudomonadota > Gammaproteobacteria > Pseudomonadales > Pseudomonadaceae > Pseudomonas > Pseudomonas sp. B19125. Next base: position 289,074 of record NZ_CP162589.1, on the reverse strand, counting down.
CGCCCAGGGCGAAGGCGATTTGACCCGCCGCCTGGACGTGACCAGCAAAGATGAGTTCGGCGAAGTGGGCAGTGCGTTCAACCAGTTCGTCGAGCGCATCCATGCCTCGATTTCCGAAGTGTCTTCGGCTACGCGTCAGGTGCACGACCTGTCGCAGCGCGTCATGGCGTCCTCCAACGCTTCGATCATCGGCTCGGACGAGCAAAGCGCGCGCACCAACAGCGTGGCAGCCGCCATCAACGAACTGGGCGCCGCCACCCAGGAAATCGCCCGCAACGCAGCCGATGCATCGCAACATGCCAGCGGTGCCAGCGAGCAAGCAGATGACGGGCGCAAGGTCGTGGAGCAAACCATCCTGGCCATGTCGGAACTGTCGCAAAAGATCAGCTTGTCCTGTACGCAGATCGAAACCCTCAACGCCAGCACCGATAACATTGGGCACATCCTGGATGTGATCAAAGGCATCTCCCAGCAAACCAACTTGCTGGCGCTCAACGCGGCGATCGAGGCTGCGCGTGCCGGTGAAGCCGGGCGCGGATTTGCCGTGGTTGCCGATGAAGTGCGCAACCTGGCGCACCGTACCCAGGAATCGGCCGAAGAGATCCACAAGATGATCACTTCGCTGCAAGTGGGCTCGCGTGAAGCCGTGACCACCATGAACGCCAGCCAGGTCTCCAGCGAAGAAAGCGTTGAAGTGGCCAACCAGGCGGGTGAGCGCCTGGTCAGCGTGACGCAGCGAATCGTCGAGATCGATGGCATGAACCAATCGGTTGCGGCGGCTACCGAAGAGCAGACCGCAGTGGTTGAAACCCTCAACGTTGATATCAACCAGATCAATCTGTTGAACCAGCAAGGTGTCGTCAACCTCAACGAAACGCTCAAGGACTGCGATGCGTTGTCGCAGCAGGCCAGTCGATTGAAGCAACTGGTCGACAGCTTCAAGATCTGACCCGGCTTGGCAGGAGCGAGGCCTCTCGCTCCTGCTGATCAGTCGAACATCCGGCGCACATTCTCCAAGGCGCTATCGGCAAAAGCCTGCGCAAACTGCTCGAACGCCGCCTGCGGTGTATCAACCGGTTCGCCAATCAGCGTCCAGGTCGCCCTGGCGTGTTTGGCGCCAAGTGCTTCCACACGCATGGCGGCCCATAGCCGCGCGACCCCCAAGGTGTTGTAGAGGGTGGTCCACGTCATGCACATCGCTTCGTCGTCACGGCTGTTGAGTTGCTCAACGACGCGATGCCCATCATGGAAAAATTTGGTGCGTAATGCGCCTACGCCGGTTCCCGTCATTTCGATGTGCGACAGGGCAGGAATGAAGGCATCAAAGCCTGCAAAATTTCCCACCACACTCCACAGGCCTGCGGCATCGCACGCGACGTCAACAGACGCTATCAGCGGCGCGCCATTCGGGTTACGGATCAATGTATCGGGTTGCAGCGGTTCCATAAGGAGTCCTGTCAAAGAAAGCCAATGGCCTTGAGGTGGTCGCAGCCTTTGCGCAACAGCGCAGGGTCCTTTCGCGGGTACTGTTCGCCCATCGCTGCCACACCCTGGCGTGCGTTGTCGTGACAAATCATCGAGACGTCACTGATATCTTCCGCGAGGTCATCCAGGTAAAAACCCAGTACGCCAAACAGCGCGTTATCAGGCCCCACCGTTGGCAGCATCTTTTGCCACTGCGCGACGCTCACCCGTTCGAAAAGATGGCCGGCCTGGCTGAACGCATCCAGGTAATGGTCCCAGCTCAAAGGCTGCGGGTTATGCAGGTTGAAGACGTTTCGCCGTGCCGCGAATTGACCGCAGTGAAACGCGACGAAACGTGCGAGAAAGTCCACCGGCATCAAGTCAAAATTCACTTCCAGGCTGGGCGCGAGGCCCAACTGCAGCGACCCCTTGAGCATCAGCATCAGGCGGTTGTTTTGCGGCTGGCAAACACCGTTGTGGCTGTTGAACGCAATATTCCCCGGTCGATGAATATTCACCCAGGCACCTTGTTCGACCGCACACCCCAGCAGCCGCTCGGCAACCCACTTGGAAAGGTTGTAGCCATTCTTGAGGTAGAGCGGCAACGTGGCCACGGCCGGTGCTTCGAGGATGTGACCCTGAGCGTCGATGCTGCTGCAGGCTGACAGCGTCGAGATGAAGTTGAAGACTTTCTTGCTGTGGGTTTCACACAGGCGCAGGCACTCAAGCACGGGTTCGACGTTATCCCGGGCAAGTGAGGCATAGTCCAGCACATGGTTGACCCTGGCTGCGTTGTGCACCAACACACCATGGTTTCGGGCGAGGTGGTCATAGACATCGCAGGCCAGGCCCAGACGAGGCTGGCTCATGTCAGCGGCATAAACCTGCACACGGCTCAGGTCCAGATGCTCCAGGTGGTACTCGCGCAGTGCCTGTGCAAACCGCGCTGGCGCCGAGTGTCCCGGGCGTTCACGCACCAGGCATGCCACCTCCCGTGCTCCACCCGCCAACAACGCTTCGACCAGATGCACACCCACGAAGCTGTTTGCACCCGTGACGATCACCTTGCGCGGATCCCCAGCGGACCGCTCTGGCAGGATTTCTACATTCAGCGCCTGGCATGCGTCCTTTTCCATCTGGCATGACGGTGTGTAAGACGGTGCGGCGTCTTCCATCAGCAAGGCAAGCGAACGAATCGTCGGTGCTTCAAAAAAACGGTTCAAAGAAAGGCTGCGGCCAAACTGTTCGCGCAATCGCAGCAGCAAGGTCGACAGCAAGATGGAATGGCCGCCCAGATTGAAAAAACTCTCATCAATACAAAGATCAACGCCAGGCACGCCCAACAACTCGCTCCACAGGGTCACCAGTTGCGTTTGCAGCGGCGTTTGCGCCGAGGCGCGGGCGGTGCGCGGCATCGCGTGCCCGAGCACCGTCAGCAACGCCTGGCGGTCAATTTTGCCATTGCCGGTGCAGGGCATGCCCGGCAGCTCTGTCCAGCGCTCGGGTTGCATGTAAGCCGGCAACCACTGCTCTGCATGCTGCTTCAGATCCGTCACCGTTGCGTCGGCCTCGGGCTGGGCGGCAAAAGCTAAAATCCGTCGGTCAAGGTCGATCACCACCGCCACTTGGCGAAATAGCCGACTGCTGCGCAGGCACTGTTCGATCTCCTGGGGTTCGACGCGAAAGCCCCGGATTTTCACCTGATCGTCCCGTCGTCCGCCCAGCTCTATACCGTCCGCCGTCCATTTGGCCCGGTCACCGCTGCGGTAGGCCCTCAGCGCTTGGCCGCCCGGCAACGTAAGCTCAACGAACGGGTTGCCCCCGGGCGGCGGCGTGGTCACATACCCCAGCCCTACGCCAGGGCCTGTGATGTAAAGGTCGCCCATGACCTGCTCATCCACCGGTTGCAGCGCGTCATCGAGGATCAGCACCTGGCTGTTGGCAATGGGGCGCCCCACGTTGCGATTGCTGTCACCGGGGCGCAACGTCCGGTGGCTGACCAGCACCGTGGTCTCGGTAGGGCCGTAGAGGTTGTGCAACTGGCACTGGCCCGCCAGCCGTTCGATCACATAGGGTTCGCAGGCATCGCCGCCGGTCACCAGATGGGTCAGGCCCAGGGGCTGATCCAACGGCAGGATGCTCAGTAGCGCCGGCGGCAAAAAACCATGGCTGATGCGCTGTTGGCGAATCAACTCGACCAGTTGCTGAGGGTCGCGCCGCTGCTCTTCGGTTGGGACGATCAACTCGGCACCGGCGATCAGGGCCGGGAAGATATCGATCAGTGATGAGTCGAAACTCAGTGGCGAAAACTGCAGGACACGGCTGTGTTCATCCAACGCCAGGCTGGCGCCGGTCCAGCTGGTGAAATGCGCAAGATTGCCCTGGCTCAGTAGTACGCCTTTGGGCTGGCCGGTGGTGCCCGAGGTGAACAGCACCATGCACGGAGCGTCGATGTCGGGGCGGCGTTGTATCAATGGCTGCGTGATGTCGGCGTGGTTGGAGTCAATATTGCCGACACTCAGTGTCGTGAACTGCTCGCGCAAAGGGTGTCGGCCGTCATCCAGCAATACCTTGGCGCCGCTGTGTTCCAGCATGGCCTGCTGGCGTTGCGGCGGATGATCCGGAGCCAGTGGCAGATACACCGCGCCGCAACCGAGTACTGCGAGAATACTGGCATACAACTCGACGGACTTTTCCAGGCACACGCCAACCACCGGCGTCTCAACGCCTTCCAGTAGAGGGTGCAGGCGTTGCTGGATCGACAAGGCGCGAAGCTGCAATTGGCGGTAGGTCAACACGCTACCCGCGATGTTCAGCGCCGGGCGCTCGGCGAAGGCGTGCAGACCGGCCTGCAATCGCTCGATCATCGGCACCTGGGCAGCCAGCAACAAGGCTGGCTGGTCGGTGCGATTGAACCGGTGCATAAACGCAAGGGCATCCAGTCCGTGCAAGCTTTGTTCAGGCCAGAGGTTAATGGTGCTGCTGGCGGCAAAAAAGCCCGCGTCCCTCGAGAAGCCGCTGACCAGCGAGGTGGCCCACTCCACGAGTGAGCTTGTCGCCTGCCGGCGCAATCGCTGGCCGTTGCCGCTGGGCTCCTCGGCAACGTTATGTACCGCCAGCACGCGTTGGTCACGGTCATAGCAGCGTAACTGCAGTGAGGGCAGGCCGCCTTCGTACACCGGGCCGATACCCAACCGCAGGCTTAACCATCGGGTTGCGGCACAGTATGCGAGCGGCGCTTGAGTGCCGTCCTCGATAAACAGGTCGAAGGCTTGTGTCACGCTGGCGTGTCCGTATTCTTCGAGCACTTGCTTCAGCGCAATCAGGGCGTGGCTGGTGCCGGCCCATCCGATACTCAGACGTCGCATGTCTGCCTCCCCGACTCGGGCAGGTAGTCGCTCAACGCGCGGGCGACGCTTGGTGTGTGCAGCACGCCGCTGTTATGCAGGAACCCCATGATATTGCCGAGCAGCGGGTGCTGGCGGGTGATGGGAAAGTGCAGGGCCGTGACTTCGTCGCGTAGTGCCTGGCGGATGTCGGTGCCTACGTCCAGGTGCTCGACAAGCTGAAGGTCGAAGCCTTTGTGCAGCGTGTTGGTCAGGTAGTGGGTCAAGAAGGTCGGCAGGACTGCGGCGATGCTGTCGCGGTCTGCCGGGCTAGCCGCCTGCCAGTAGAGACGCACCAGCTGCGTCCAGAACTGGGCGTGACGCCCCTCGTCAAACAAGTGGTCGGCCATCAAGCCGCGAATCGAAGGTTTGACGCTATCGTCCTTGGCAAACGCCGCTACATCGTGGGTGACGGTGTTCTCGGCGATGGCCACGCCAATCAACGCTACAGCGTCGTGCAGGTGTTGCGGGGCAAGCGCCTGGGCGGCCGGCAAGGCCCGGCTCAGTTCGATTTGCGTGGGCAGCTCGAGCGGTTGTATGCCGGTCAGTTCAATGGTCTGTTGCAGGAAGTCCAACGCGACCAGCGCGTGGTAATCCTCATCGACCACGACCGTCATCGCATCAATGCGACAGGCAAGGGGGAAGGGCAGTGCGAAGCGATTCTTGGCAATGCTGCGGGCGGTCTTGTCGACGATCTCGGTTTCGAAGATCACCACGTCATTAATGAATTTGTAGAAACTTTGCGTCAACACGAAGTCGCGCCACTGCGGGCAATGCTCGACAAAAGTTGCGTTTAGCACCAAGGGTTGGCGGCAGAGCGGAAAGATCAAGCGATCGTCGTTTTCCAGCAGGCGCCGGGGGCGCGTGCGGATGGTGGCGCGACGTTCCCAATCTTCGGCAAACGAGCGGTAGTCTGCGGAGTTCATGGTCGCACCTCGTGTAGGGAGGCATGTACGTCGTCCCAGAAACCGAGGCGGTTTTCTATGGCGCTGATGGCGGTTTCATCCGCTTCGCGTTGGCGCTTGGGGTCGGCACCGATCAAGCGCTGGAGTAACTGCTCTGCACCTGGGCCATGATCCTCGGTGTCCAGTTCGATGTGACGGCTGAGGTAGTGACAGAACAACGGTGCCTGACGCGCCATGAAGGCGTCGCCCTGCAGAATACGTTCGAACATCGATGGGATGACGCTCTCGCGGCCGTGCAGGAACGTCGCTGCCACACAGTGTGCGGGCGCGTTCAGCGCGATCTGCAAGGTGCTGCTGACGAAGCGCGTTACGCCAGGGCGTACATTGACCCTTTGCATCGCAGCATCTGCCTGGACGCCTTGGCGCTGCAGTTCAATGAAGCGTTGGATGGCTGAGGTATCTGCGCCGGTCTCGGTCATCGCCTCCAGATATAGCTCGAAGTGGCTGCAGTGGCCACGCGTTGGATGTTCGTCTGACTCTTCGCCAAGCACTATTTCATTGATCAGGCGTGCGCTCTGCGGGTCAACGGGTGGCAGCCACGGCAATTGCATGCATGTCAGATCCTGCTGCAGGCGTTTAGCCAAGCTCATGAAGTCCCAAACAGCAAATACATGCTGCTCCATAAAAATTTGTAACTTGTTAAGTGAAGTTATTTCTGCAAATAACGGATGGCTGCATAGCTGTAGTTTTTTTTGTTCAAGCAAATGTTGATGCATGGTTGACGCCTATAAGTTGTTGCGACTGCTCTGGAAACAGTAATGGGGTTTTGTAATGAAAAGCGGATGGCCTGCGTTTAGGCAAGCCACGCGTACAGCGCTAACCTGACATAGGTTGGCACTGCCGAATGAAGTGTTCTTTTATGGGTGAAAGATAATAATCCGATTAAACGTTTGGATAAACTGATGAAAGTATTAAATGTTTTTGCGGGAAGCAACTAGTCGTGATCAAGTAGTGTGCAAGTGTGTGAGAAGTTTCTTTAACAAGCGTGGGCTTATTTGAATGTTAATCTCAGCGTGGCGCATAAACATGGGGCGCTTCCTGAGAGGATAGATACCCCATAGCGTTAACGTGGCAAGAAAGGGCGGTGTAGACCCTTACTGTGAAGTTTTTTTTGCGGTGCCCTCAAGGCTATCGAGGTAGGTATTGATCACTTCCATGCCGCGCATCAGGTGATTGCGTAGCGTCAGGATGCTTTCGTCGACTTTCTTGTGCACCACCAGGTTCAGCAATTCACGGTGATCTTCCTGGGATGTCTCGCCCAGGCCCATCGCTTCGAGGTTGAAGCGCAGAAAGCGTTCCTCCTCATTCAAGCCGTGCGCAACCAGATTGAGCAACCGCTGGTTGGGCGCCTTGCCATACAACGCCATGTGGAACAGACGATTGAGCCGGCCAATCTCGGCATAGTCACGCTCTTGTTCCAACGCATTGATGCAGGCTTCAGCCTCGGCAATGTCTGCGTCGGTGAGCAACGGAATTGACAGGCGCAGCGCTTCGGATTCCAGCAACATGCGCAGGGCATAGGTCTCGGCCGAATTGTCTTGGATCAACGGCGCAACCACAGCACCTTTGTGGGTTACCACATGGAGCAAGGACTGGGCTTCCAGCTGGCGCAAGGCTTCGCGCACGGGCATGCGGCTGACGCCGAACAGGCTGGCCAATTCTTGCTGGCGCATCGCGGTACCACAGGGCAACCTGCCGTCGAGAATGGCATTGCGCAACGTTTCTTCAATAACGGCGCGTGCAAGATGGGCGGGAATAGGCCCGCTGATTTTGATGCTGCTTAATGGGTTCGGCTTCTGCGTCACGGTTACGCTATCCTCCCTTCTTGAATGGAGTGTGTCTAATTGGATCCAAAGCACACTAGAGATGGGTCGCGCGCTTGTCAAACAGCCAAAGTTTCAGTTTGTAAGGGCTTACAGGCGGAACTTTGTGAGTCCCACAAACGGTGTTTATAAACTCGAACCCCTCATGAATGATTGCACTGTGCCATTGTTTTTTGTTGATCGAAGCTTCACCATCCCTGAAATTCCGTCTCCCTTCACGGACTGAACGCCTTGGCGGTAAGTTTTATTCCCTCTCGAATAGTCGGCTGGCTACTTTCAGCGACTTTGCTCGCTGGCCTGATGCCCGGCGGGCTGCATGCCGATTGGGATTTCTCGCAGATCAGCCGCAAAGCCACGGCTCTGTACGGGCCGCTCGGCGAGGGCCAACAGCGCATCGACGCCTGGCAGCGCCTGTTGGCGACTGAAAAGAAGGTCGATGAACAGGAGCAGCTCAAGGTCGTCAACCTGTTCTTCAACAAGCAAATGAGCTACGTAGAAGACATCGACCTCTGGCACGTGGTCGACTATTGGGAAACCCCCATCGAAGCGCTGTGGAAGGGTGCAGGAGATTGCGAGGACTACGCAATCGCCAAGTATTTCAGCCTGCGCCACCTGGGCGTCTCCAGCGACAAATTGCGCATTACTTACGTTAAGGCTTTGCGTCAGAATCGCGCGCACATGGTGCTGACGTATTACCCGACGCCCGATGCCATCCCGCTGGTGCTCGACAGCCTGATGGATGAGATCCTGCCGGCCACCCGCCGTACCGACCTGGTGCCGGTGTACTCATTCAACGCCGAGGGCTTGTACCTGCCCGGCGCCAAGGGCAACAAGAAAGTCGGTGATACCAAACGCTTGTCGCGTTGGCAGGATGTGTTGAAAAAAATGCGTGCGGAAGGCTTCCCGGCCGAGCCTGCCAACTAGGAGTAACTGATCGGATGTCACTGTTCAAACAACTATTGATCGCAATCTGTCTGTTCCTGGTGGTCGCCTTCAGCGGCAGCTTCATGGTCAGCCTGGAAAGCTCGCGCACCCAATACGTCAACCAATTGCGCTCCCATGCACAGGACGCGGCTACTGCGCTGGCATTGTCGCTGACGCCCAATATCGACGACCCGGCGATGGTGGAGTTGCTGGTCAGCTCGATTTTCGACAGTGGCTATTACGCCAGCATCCGCGTGGTGGATTTAGCCACCGACAAAACCATCGTCGAACGCAGCGGCATCCCGGACAACAACGGCGTGCCCAACTGGTTCGTCAAGCTGATCGGCCTTGAACCGGCCGGCGGCGATGCACTGGTCAACCGCGGCTGGGAGCAGGCGGCGCGCGTGGAGGTGGTCAGCCACCCGATGTTCGCCCTGGCCAAGCTCTGGCAAAGCGCCCTGGGCAGCCTGGGCTGGTTGCTGCTGTGCGGCGCGGTGAGTGCGGTGCTCGGTGCATTGCTGCTTCGTCGGCAGTTGAAGCCGCTGGACTACATGGTCAAACAGTCCCACGCCATCGCCCGCCGTGAGTTTCTCAGCCTGCCGGATCTGCCCCGCACGCCGGAACTGCGGCGCGTAGTGCAGGCCATGAACCAGATGGTCGAGAAACTCAAGGCGCTGTTCCAGGAGCAGGCCGAGCGCAGTGAAAAATTGCGCATTGAATCCTATCAAGACAACCTGACCGGCCTCGCCAACCGGCGTTATTTCGAGATGCAGCTCAACGCCCGCGTCAGTAACCCGGAAGACACCAATTCCGGTTACTTGCTGCTGCTACGAGTCAAGGACCTGGCCGGCCTTAACCAACGCCTGGGTGGCCAGCGCACCGACCAGTTGCTGCAAGCGGTTGGCGAACAATTGTTGCGCCAGTGTGAGCCTTACCCGGAAACCCACAATCTCGTCACCCGTATTCGTGGTGGTGAGTTCGCGGTGCTGGCGCCCGGGCTGGTGCGTGAAGAAGCGCTGCAATTGGCACAAAACCTTGAAAGCACCCTGCTCAGCCTGCAGGCCACCAGTGCCAGTGACGTCACGCCGGTGGCCTACATTGGCCTTGCGCCATTCAACCACGGTGATTCGCCCCAGGCATTGCTGACCCTGGCTGACCAGGCTTTGGCCCAGGCCGAAGGGCAGGGCGACAGCAGTTGGGTGTGCCTGGACCACAGCGCCGCCGCCAGTGTCGGTGACGATCACCATGCCTGGCACACGCTGTTGGACCAGGCCCTTACCCACCAGCGTTTTGAGCTGTACTTCCAGCCGGTTGTCGCCAGCCAGGACCCGCAATTGGTGCTGCACTACAAAGTGCTGTCGCGTTTGCAGGATGACGACGGCCACACCATCCCGGCCGGGCGTTTCCTGCCGTGGCTTGAGCGTTTCGGCTGGACTGCACGCCTGGACCGACTGATGCTCGAACACGTGCTCAAGCAGATGTCCAGCCATACGCACAGCCTGGCGCTGAACCTCTCGGCGGCCACCTTGCAGGACGCCCAGGCGTTGAACCGGATTGTCGAGTTGCTGCGCCAGCACAGCAACCTCGGCCCGCGCTTGACCCTGGAGATCGGCGAAGAACAATTACCCGAGCAGGCTCTGCTGGAGCAGTTGACCCAGCGCCTGCGCGAGTTGGGCTTCTCCCTCAGTCTGCAGCGTTTTGGTGGGCGCTTCAGCATGATCGGCAACCTGGCACGCCTGGGCCTGGCGTACCTGAAGATCGACGGCAGCTACATCCGCGCCATCGACCAGGAAAGCGACAAACGCCTGTTTATCGAAGCGATCCAGCGCGCGGCCCACAGCATCGACTTGCCGTTGATTGCCGAGCGCGTGGAGACCGAAGGTGAATTGAAGGTGATTCGCGAGATGGGGATTTTCGGTGTGCAGGGGCAGTTGATTGGTGAGCCTGCTCCCTGGAAGTGATGCAAATCCAATGTGTGTGCGGGCTTGTGTGGGAGCAGGCAAGCCAGCTCCCACATTTCGATCCGGTTCGACTTTAAGAAATCAGATCAACCCAGTCTCTTCATCATTGATCAGATGGCTCAACCCACCCAGCGCTTCCCGTGCATGGTTACGGTCCATCAGCTTGGCCTGGGCCGCCGGGGGCAGGTCGGTGACGCTGATCACGCCCTTGCGGGTCAGTACCTGAATCAAGTCGTCCAGTACCCGGATCATCTCCATGTCACTTTGTTTGAGCTGGGCCAGGCTGGTTTCCACCACTTCGTTGGCGTACCAGGCCTGGATCTCATGGTGATCGGCCGGCAGGGTTTCGGTCGAATCGGCAAAGGCGGCGGCCTCCACGCGACTCAGCACTCCCTGTGCATCACGTTGCACGTAAAACATAAGAATCCCTCGAAAATGAGCCACACGCGTTCACCAGCATAGGTCAATGCTGTGTTTATGGTCGCGAGTATGCGATGCAACCGGCCGCCAGGGCCAGCGACGTATCGCCCAAGCAAATCGACCGCCCTTGCGGGCGGCCGATAAATCACAGCTTAGGAGGTGTGGTCGATCTTGATGGTCGGGTCGGCGCCTGTGATCAGCGAGTTGATGCTGGTGTGCGACCAATCGTTGCCTTCCAGCTTGATGGTCACATCGGCATTGGCCAGGCCGCCGGCGGCGTTGAGCTTGCCTTCACTGCTGATTTGCAGGGTCGACACACCTTCTACCGTGGTGATCTTGAGGTAGTTGTCGATGGTGCTGTCCGTCTCACCTTTCAACAGATCCTTGAGATCGATCCGGTCACCTTCCGAGGCCTTGAAGTCCTTGATCACGTCGTTGCCGAAGTCGCCCGCCTTCCAGACGAAGGTGTCGGCACCCGAGCCGCCGATCAGGATGTCGTTGCCCGGCCCACCGATCAGGGTGTCGTTACCGGTGCCACCCAACAGGATGTCATTGCCTTTGCCGCCGTCCAGCAGGTCGTTGCCGCCCTGGCCGAACAGGATGTCATCACCTGCGCCGCCCAACAGCGTGTCGTTGCCGTCCTTGGCGCCGGAGACGTCGAAGTCCGCGTAGTGCTCGGTGACGTACTGGTGCACGTTCGAGGTGGTTACCGCGGAGACGGCCACACCGGTTTTCTGTGCCACAAAGGCCTGCAGTGCGTTGTAGCCCTCACCGGTAATCCCGCTGAAGCTCACCAGGTCGCCGAAGAGGATGTCGTTGCCGTCGCCACCGCTGATGGTGTCGGCGCCTGGCAGCGTGGCTTCGGTGTGGCCGAGGATCGCGTTGGCCAGGTCCTTCGGATCGATGTTGCTTTGCGGCTTGCCATCGGTGTCGTAAGGCTTGAGGTCGTTGAGGCTGACGTCGCCGTTGATACCGATCGCTTCCACTTGCGACAACCCACCCAGCAGGGCAAAGGCGCTTTTGGCATTGCTCAGCGTCGCCGAGTTAGTGCTGTTGCCCGTGCCGTCCAGGTTAGACAACTCAAAGGTACCGTCACCTTGGGCATGTACGGTGCCCAGGTCGGTGACGACCCATCGCCAGCCATTGTAGATCTGCAGCTGAGCGGCACCCGAATTGTCGATGGACAAATAGTGCGTATTGTCGATGTAGGTGGAGAACGTTGTGCCAGGCGTGTAGTTGGCAGTCGTGACCACGTTGTCGAACTTGACGGTGCCGTACAGCGTCGGGTTGGTCTGCTCGCCGCTCTGGTAGTACGTCGGCTGGCCGTCGGTGATGAAGTAAGTCAGGTTCGTGGCGCCGGTGTTGCTGGTGGCCAGGCCGCTCTGGAAGAAGTTGGCCGTGGTCTTGAACACGTCTTCGTAGTTGGTGCCGCCACCGGACTTCATCGAGTCCAGCACCGTACTGAGCAAGGTCAGCGCGTTTGGATCGTTGAGGTTGATCGCAACCGACTTGTTCACCTGGGTATCGAAGTCCGCCACAAAGATGTTCACGGTGCCGGAGGTGTTGGCGCCCAGGCTGTCTTTGAGCGACTTGAACACTGAGGTCAGCGAAGCCTTCGCCGCGTTGATCGAGTCGACGCTCATACTGCCGGAACTGTCGACCATGAACGCGATGTTGTAGTTCTTGCCTTGCACCACGTTCAGGCCGCCGATATCGGCCACGACGATGTCATTGCCGTCAGTGCCGACAATGTTGTCGCTGCCCGAAGTACCCGTCACCGAGTTGTAGGTTGCCGGGTACACGGTGACTGGCAATTGCGCCGTGGTAGACGCCGAACCGCCGAGGCTTTCGGTGGAGGTCGACGTCACGGTCAGGTTGAACTGGCCGCTGTAATAGGTCGGTGGCTTGATGGACAGGGTGTTCAGGTCCCAGCCCGTGACGTTCACTTCGCCCACGCCTTTGGTCGCAGTGAAGGTGTGCCCGGACGCGTCGGTGAGGACCGAGCCTGCCGGTACGCCGCTGATCTTCACGCTCAGGGTTTCCGAACCGTCGGTATCAGTCAGCGCGGTGGTTACCTTGGACAGCTTCACAGTGCCGTTTTCCTGGGCTTCGTTAAGCTTGTAGCCCACGTAATAACCGTCACCGTTGCTGCCATGCAGGTCGGACACGGTCACACCGGCGTTGGTCAAATCAGTGAGGCCGGTGTACAGCGGCACGGTGCTGGTGCTCAAGTTCTGAATCGCCCCGCCGTTGATCGACAGATTGACGTCAAAGCTGCCAGGCCCCGCTTGGTTGGCTTGGTAGATCTCGAGGCTGTAGTAACCGCTGACCGTTGGCGTAAACGAGCCGCTGAATTTGCCGCTGTTGGTCGCCCATAGCCCGCTGGCAATGTCTTTGCCGCCAACGTTGACCACCACACTGTCATCGGCGACGCCGCTGAAGGTGTAGCTCTTGCCAGCTTCCATGTACATCAGGCCGGAGATCTTGGAGCCAGAGCCGGCGTTGACATTGTCGACTGACTCGACATTGGTGACGACACTGGTGTTGTTCGGCGTACCTGCGTTGTCGATGGCGTTTTTCAGTACGTCTGGTGCCGCGCCGTTCCCGTTGGTGCCGAGGCCGGCAATGCTGTTCCAGCCCTGTTTGATCAGACCGGTCGAGGCGACATTGTTATCGGCCACGTTCAGCGTAGGTGCATCGGCCACGGGTGTGATATCGACTTTCACCGTGGCGCTGTTGCCCAGGTCCTTGCCGTCGGTAGGCTGGAACTTGAACTGCGCATAATCAGCCTGCTTGTTGCCAACACCGGTGCCGCCATAACCGTCGGCGCCGGACTCGTTGGCGTTAGGCATAAAGCGCAACTGGCCGCCGTCGATCTGGGCCTTGGTGAAGGTCTGGTTGGCAGTCACGTTGGTCCAGGTGGTGCCATCCGCTGCCAGGTATTGCAGCTTGCCGGCCACCGGCAGGTCGGTGATTTTCACGCCCAGGCTGGCTTGTGGCGAATCCACATCGGTCACGCCGAAGTTGGCCCAGGTCAGCGCCAGCGGCGTGTCTTCGGTGCCGGTCACGGCGCTGCCGGTGGCGACTGGCGGATCGTTGACTGCCACCACGTTAACGGTGGTGGTGGCAACGTTGGAATAGTTGCCGCCATCGGTCACGGTCACGGTGATGGTCCGCGGCGTGGTGCTTGGGTCGTGACTGTTGTTGGTGAACGTGATGTTCTGGATACGCTGCATGTAATCAGCCAGCGTCGCGCTGCCCGACAACGTCAGGGTGATGGTGCCCGTCTGGTTGTTGGTGCTGACGATGATGCCATTGACGCTGTTGCCCAGGTTCAGTGCATCACCGGCCTGTGCGTTGGTCAGGGTGACCGTCGCACCGGTCAGCATCGTGCTGTCCGGATCGGTGATCTTGATATCGGTGTCGGCAATCGACACACCCGGCCCGGCGGTGCCTTCGGTGAACGTGGTTCTGTAGTCGGCACCGGTCGCGCCGCTGGAGTTGTTGGCGTCCAGGTCGATGACCGGCGGCGCATCGTTATCGATGATATTGGTGCTGACGCTGCCGTTGCCGACCACCAGGTTCTCGAAGTTGCCGCCGGTGGTCTTGTCGATAGTGATGACAATCTGTTCGGTCGGCTCGGTGATCCTGTCGTCGATCGTGGCGATGTTAAACGGCACGCTGCTGGCACCCGCCGGGATCTTCACGGTGTACACGCCGTTGAAGTCCGAACCGTCGGTGGCGGTGCCGCTGTACTTGAGCGTCACGGTCACATCGGTTTGCGCCGGGTTGCTCAGGGTCAGCGTGTAATGCGCAGTACCGCCTTCCGTCACCGAGGCGTCGCCGGTGATGCTGATGGTGGTGTTGTTGACCACATCCGTCACTTTGGTGGTGACGGTGCTGCCGTCGACGATCAGGTGTTCGTACTTGTCGCCGCCGCTGACTACGCCGGTAATCTTGTTGTTCACATCGTTGGCGCCGACATACGCGTCGTTAGGCGCAACAGCCGTGGTGGTGCTGCTGGACTTGCCGTTGCCGATGGTAATGGTCGAGCCGTTATCCAGCCTTACCACCAAGTCGGAACCGACGTTGGTCACTGCCGCGCCGTTCTTGTCGACCAGCGATGCGGTGTAGGTAATCTGACCGCCTTCAGCGACCGAGCCGGTGGCTTTGAGTACCACGGTCACATCATCGATGGTGTCGTTGATGGTGGTGGTCGCGCCGCCCGGAGTGATGGTCACGCCTTCGAAGTTACCGCCGGTAGTGCCGGTGATCTTGACGGTTTGGGTGCTCTTGTCGATGAACACGTCATCGCCAGGCGCGGCAACGGTCACAGAGCCTACGGTCGCACCTTGCTTGATGGTGATGCTCGAACCGTTATCCAGCGTGACTACCATGTCGGTGCCGGCCTTGTTGCTCAAGGTGGCGGTGTAAGTGATCTGGCCACCTTCGTTGACGGCACTTGGAGCGGTCAGCGTGACGGTTGTGGTGTCCGCAGTGCCAGGTGTGTCAGTCACTGTGGTGTTAACAGGCGTTGTGCCTGGCACCAGATTCTCGAAGTGCGCGCCGCCGGTCACGTTGGTGATGGCGGTGGTAACGGTCTGGTCGCCTTTGTACACGTCGTTTGGTGCTACAACGGTGACGCTGCCATTCGACTGATTCACACCGATGGTAATGGTCTGGCCATTGTCCAAAGTCACGGTCAGCGGGTTGGTGATGTTGGTCACTGCCGCGCCGTTTTTATCCACAAGGCTGGCGGTGTAGACGATGTTGCCGCCTTCACCGACGGTGGTGGTGGCGGTCAGAACCACATCCACTTTGTCGATGGTGTCGTTGATGGTGGTGGTTGCGCCGTTACCTGCAACTTCCAGTTTTTCGAAGTTGCCGCCAGCAGTGTCGGTGATCTTCACCGTCTGGGTGCTCTTGTCGATGAACACGTCATCGCTAGGCGCAGGGACGGTTACGGTGCCGACGGTGTCACCAGCTTTGATGGTGATGGTCGAGCCGTTATCCAACTTCAGCGTGACGTCAGTACCCGCTTTGTTGCTCAAGGTTGCCGTGTAAGTGATCTGGCCACCTTCGTTGACGGCACTTGGCGCGGTCAGCGTGACGGTCGTGGTGTCTGCAGTGCCAGGTGTGTCCGTGACGGTGGTATTCACCGGCGTTGTGCCCGGCACCAGGTTTTCGAAGTGCTCGCCTCCAGTTACACCCTTAATTGCGGTGGTAACGGTCTGGTCGCCTTTGTATACGTCGTTAGGCGCAACAGTGGTGACGGTGCCGCTGGACTGGTTCACACCGATGGTGATGGTTTTGCCGTTGTCCAGGGTGACGGTCAGCGGGCTGGTGATGTTGGTCACCGGATTGCCCGACTTGTCGACCAGCGACGCGGTGTAAACGATGTTGCCGCCTTCACCAACGGTGGTAGTGGCGGTCAGGACCACATCGACTTTGTCGATGGTGTCGTTGATCGTGGTGGTCGCACCGTTACCTGCAACTTCCAGTTTTTCGAAGTTGCCGCCAGCAGTGTCGGTGATCTTGACCGTCTGGGTGCTCTTGTCGATGAACACGTCATCGCTAGGCGCAGGGACGGTCACGGTGCCGACGGTGTCGCCCGCTTTGATGGTGATGGTCGAGCCGTTATCCAGTTTCAGGGTTACGTCAGTACCGGCCTTGTTGCTCAAGGTGGCGGTGTAAGTGATCTGGCCACCTTCGTTGACGGCACTTGGCGCGGTCAGCGTGACGGTCGTGGTGTCCGCAGTGCCAGGTGTGTCAGTCACTGTGGTGTTAACAGGCGTAGTGCCTGGCACCAGGTTTTCGAAGTGCTCGCCGCCGGTCACGTTGGTGATGGCGGTGGTAACGGTCTGGTCGCCTTTGTACACGTCGTTTGGTGCTACAACGGTGACGCTGCCATTCGACTGATTCACACCGATGGTAATGGTCTGGCCATTGTCCAAAGTCACGGTCAGCGGGTTGGTGATGTTGGTCACTGCCGCGCCGTTTTTATCCACAAGGCTGGCGGTGTAGACGATATTGCCGCCTTCACCAACGGTAGTGGTGGCAGTCAGAACTACATCCACTTTGTCGATGGTGTCGTTGATGGTGGTGGTTGCGCCGTTACCTGCAACTTCCAGTTTCTCGAAGTTACCGCCAGCGGTGTCAGTGATCTTGACTGTCTGAGTGCTCTTATCGATGAACACGTCATCGCCAGGCGCCGCAACAGTCACGGAGCCAACGGTGTCGCCAGCCTTGATGGTGATAGTCGAACCGTTATCCAACTTCAGCGTTACATCAGTACCCGCTTTATTGGAAAGCGTAGCGGTATACGTAATCTGGCCACCCTCATTGACTGCGCTTGGCGCGGTCAGCGTGACGGTAGTGGTGTTATCAGTACCCGGAGTGTCGGTGACGGTAGTGTTGACCGGCGTTGTACTTGGGACCAGGTTTTCGAAGTGCTCGCCACCGGTGACGCCTTTAATAGCGGTGGTGACGGTTTGGTCGCCCTTGTACACGTCATCTGGAGCTACAACGGTGACGCTGCCATTCGACTGATTCACACCGATGGTAATGGTCTGGCCATTATCCAGGGTCACGGTCAACGGGTTGGTGATGTTGGTCACCGGCGCGCCGTTTTTATCCACAAGGCTGGCGGTATAGACGATGTTGCCGCCTTCACCAACGGTAGTGGTGGCAGTCAGAACTACATCCACTTTGTCGATAGTGTCGTTGATCGTGGTGGTTGCGCCGTTACCTGCAACTTCCAGCTTCTCGAAGTTGCCGCCAGCAGTGTCAGTGATCTTGACGGTCTGGGTGCTCTTATCGATGAACACGTCATCGCTAGGCGCAGGGACGGTTACGGTGCCGACGGTGTCACCAGCTTTGATGGTGATGGTCGAGCCGTTATCCAGTTTCAGGGTTACGTCAGTACCGGCCTTGTTGCTCAAGGTCGCGGTGTACGTAATCTGACCACCTTCATTGACTGCGCTTGGCGCGGTCAACGTGACGGTAGTGGTGTTATCAGTACCCGGAGTGTCGGTGACGGTAGTGTTGACCGGCGTTGTACCTGGGACCAGGTTTTCGAAGTGCTCGCCACCGGTGACGCCTTTAATAGCGGTAGTGACGGTCTGGTCGCCCTTGTACACGTCATCTGGAGCTACAACGGTCACGCTGCCGTTCGATTGATTCACACCGATGGTAATGGTTTGGCCGTTATCCAAAGTCACAGTCAGTGGGTTGGTGATGTTGGTCACCGCATTACCCGACTTGTCGACCAGCGACGCGGTGTAAACGATGTTGCCGCCTTCGCCAACGGTGGTGGTGGCGGTCAGCACCACATCCACTTTGTCGATGGTGTCGTTGATCGTCGTGGTCGCGCCGTCGCCCGCCACTTCCAGCTTCTCGAAGTTACCGCCAGCAGTGTCAGTGATCTTGACGGTTTGAGTGCTCTTATCGATGAACACGTCATCGCTAGGCGCAGGGACGGTTACGGAGCCAACGGTGTCGCCCGCTTTGATGGTGATAGTCGAGCCGTTATCCAACTTCAGGGTTACGTCAGTACCGGCCTTGTTGCTCAAGGTCGCGGTGTACGTAATCTGACCACCTTCATTGACTGCGCTTGGCGCGGTCAACGTGACGGTAGTGGTGTTATCAGTACCCGGAGTGTCGGTGACGGTAGTGTTGACCGGCGTTGTACCTGGGACCAGGTTTTCGAAGTGCTCGCCACCGGTGACGCCTTTAATAGCGGTAGTGACGGTCTGGTCGCCCTTGTACACGTCATCTGGAGCTACAACGGTCACGCTGCCGTTCGACTGATTAACGCCGATGGTGATGGTCTGGCCATTATCGAGAGTGACGGTTAACGGGTTGGTGATGTTAGTCACCGGCGCGCCGTTTTTATCCACAAGGCTGGCGGTATAGACGATGTTGCCGCCTTCACCAACGGTAGTGGTGGCAGTCAGAACTACATCCACTTTGTCGATGGTGTCGTTGATCGTGGTGGTTGCGCCGTTACCTGCAACTTCCAGTTTCTCGAAGTTGCCGCCAGCGGTGTCGGTGATCTTGACCGTCTGGGTGCTCTTGTCGATGAACACGTCATCGCTAGGCGCAGGGACGGTTACGGTGCCGACGGTGTCACCAGCTTTGATGGTGATGGTCGAGCCGTTATCCAACTTCAGGGTTACGTCAGTACCGGCCTTGTTGCTCAAGGTGGCGGTGTAAGTGATCTGGCCACCTTCGTTGACGGCACTTGGAGCGGTCAGCGTGACGGTTGTGGTGTCCGCAGTGCCAGGTGTGTCAGTCACTGTGGTGTTAACAGGCGTTGTGCCTGGCACCAGATTCTCGAAGTGCGCGCCGCCGGTCACGTTGGTGATGGCGGTGGTAACGGTCTGGTCGCCTTTGTATACGTCGTTAGGCGCAACAGTGGTGACGGTGCCGCTGGACTGGTTCACACCGATGGTGATGGTCTGGCCATTGTCCAAAGTCACGGTCAGCGGGTTGGTGATGTTGGTCACTGCCGCGCCGTTTTTATCCACAAGGCTGGCGGTATAGACGATGTTGCCGCCTTCACCAACGGTGGTGGTGGCAGTCAGAACTACATCCACTTTGTCGATGGTGTCGTTGATGGTGGTGGTTGCGCCGTTACCTGCAACTTCCAGTTTCTCGAAGTTACCGCCAGCAGTGTCGGTGATCTTGACGGTTTGGGTGCTCTTGTCGATGAACACGTCATCGCTAGGCGCAGGGACGGTTACGGAGCCAACGGTGTCGCCCGCTTTGATGGTGATAGTCGAGCCGTTATCCAACTTCAGGGTTACGTCAGTACCGGCCTTGTTGCTCAAGGTCGCGGTGTACGTAATCTGACCACCTTCATTGACTGCGCTTGGCGCGGTCAACGTGACGGTAGTGGTGTTATCAGTACCCGGAGTATCGGTGACGGTGGTGCTAACAGGCGTAGTGCCTGGCACCAGATTCTCGAAGTGCGCGCCGCCGGTCACGTTAGTGATGGCGGTGGTAACGGTTTGGTCGCCTTTGTACACGTCATCTGGAGCTACAACGGTCACGCTGCCGTTCGATTGGTTCACACCGATGGTAATGGTTTGGCCGTTATCCAAAGTCACAGTCAGTGGGTTGGTGATGTTGGTCACCGCATTACCCGACTTGTCGACCAGCGACGCGGTGTAAACGATGTTGCCGCCTTCGCCCACTGTGGTCGTTGCGGTCAGCACCACATCCACTTTGTCGATAGTGTCGTTAATGGTCGTAGTTGCACCATCACCAGCCACTTCCAGTTTTTCGAAGTTACCGCCAGTGGTGTCGGTGATCTTGACGGTCTGAGTGCTCTTGTCGATGAACACGTCATCGCCAGGCGCTGCAACAGTCACGGAGCCGACGGTATCGCCAGCCTTGATGGTGATAGACGAACCGTTATCCAACTTCAGCGTTACATCAGTGCCCGCTTTATTGGAAAGCGTAGCGGTATAGGTGATCTGACCACCCTCGTTCACTGCAGAGGGAGCCGTCAGCGTCACGGTAGTGGTGTTGTCGGTGTCCGGAGTGTCGGTGACGGTAGTACTAACCGGCGTAGTACCTGGCACCAGGTTTTCGAAGTGCTCACCGCCAGTCACGTTAGTGATAGCGGTAGTAACGGTCTGGTCGCCCTTGTACACGTCATCTGGAGCTACAACGGTCACGCTGCCGTTCGATTGGTTCACACCGATGGTAATGGTTTGGCCGTTATCCAAAGTCACAGTCAGTGGGTTGGTGATGTTGGTCACCGCATTACCCGACTTGTCGACCAGCGACGCGGTGTAAACGATGTTGCCGCCTTCGCCCACTGTGGTCGTTGCGGTCAGCACCACATCCACTTTGTCGATAGTGTCGTTAATGGTCGTAGTTGCACCATCACCAGCCACTTCCAGTTTTTCGAAGTTACCGCCAGTGGTGTCGGTGATCTTGACGGTCTGAGTGCTCTTGTCGATGAACACGTCATCGCCAGGCGCTGCAACAGTCACGGAGCCGACGGTATCGCCAGCCTTGATGGTGATAGACGAACCGTTATCCAACTTCAGCGTTACATCAGTGCCCGCTTTATTGGAAAGCGTAGCGGTATAGGTGATCTGACCACCCTCGTTCACTGCAGAGGGAGCCGTCAGCGTCACGGTAGTGGTGTTGTCGGTGTCCGGAGTGTCGGTGACGGTAGTACTAACCGGCGTAGTACCTGGCACCAGGTTTTCGAAGTGCTCACCGCCAGTCACGTTAGTGATAGCGGTAGTAACGGTCTGGTCGCCCTTGTACACGTCATCTGGAGCTACAACGGTCACGCTGCCGTTCGATTGGTTCACACCGATGGTAATGGTCTGGCCATTGTCCAGAGTCACGGTCAACGGATTGGTGATGTTAGTCACCGCATTACCCGACTTGTCGACCAGCGACGCGGTGTAAACGATGTTGCCGCCTTCACCAACGGTGGTGGTGGCGGTCAGAACGACATCGACTTTGTCGATGGTGTCGTTAATGGTGGTGGTTGCGCCGTCGCCTGCGACTTCCAGTTTTTCGAAGTTGCCGCCAGTGGTGTCAGTGATCTTGACCGTCTGGGTGCTCTTATCGATGAACACGTCATCGCCAGGCGCCGCAACAGTCACGGAGCCAACGGTGTCGCCAGCCTTGATGGTGATAGTCGAACCGTTATCCAACTTCAGCGTTACATCAGTACCCGCTTTATTGGAAAGCGTAGCGGTATAGGTGATCTGACCACCCTCGTTCACTGCAGAGGGAGCCGTCAGCGTCACGGTAGTGGTGTTGTCGGTGTCCGGAGTGTCGGTGACGGTAGTGCTAACCGGCGTGGTGCCTGGCACCAGATTCTCGAAGTGCGCGCCGCCGGTCACGTTGGTGATGGCGGTAGTGACAGTCTGGTCGCCCTTGTACACGTCATCTGGAGCTACAACGGTCACGCTGCCGTTCGACTGGTTCACACCGATGGTGATGGTTTGGCCGTTATCGAGAGTGACGGTCAACGGGTTGGTGATGTTAGTCACCGGCGCGCCGTTTTTATCCACAAGGCTGGCGGTGTAGACGATGTTGCCGCCTTCGCCAACGGTGGTTGTTGCGGTCAGCACCACATCGACTTTGTCGATGGTGTCGTTGATCGTGGTGGTTGCGCCGTCGCCGGCAACTTCCAGTTTTTCGAAGTTGCCGCCAGTGGTGTCAGTGATCTTGACGGTCTGGGTGCTCTTATCGATGAACACGTCATCGCTAGGCGCAGGGACAGTCACTGTGCCGACGGTTTCGCCAGCTTTGATGGTGATAGTCGAGCCGTTATCCAACTTCAGCGTTACGTCTGTGCCCGCTTTATTAGAGAGCGTAGCGGTGTACGTAATCTGACCGCCTTCATTGACTGCGCTTGGCGCGGTCAACGTGACGGTAGTGGTGTTGTCCGTACCCGGTGTATCGGTGACGGTGGTGCTGACCGGCGTAGTACCTGGTACCAAATTCTCGAAGTGCTCGCCGCCAGTCACGTTGGAGATAGCAGTAGTAACGGTCTGGTCGCCCTTGTACACGTCATCTGGAGCGACAACGGTCACGTTGCCGCTGGACTGATTCACACCGATGGTGATGGTCTGGCCATTATCGAGAGTGACGGTCAACGGGCTGGTGATGTTAGTCACCGGCGCGCCGTTTTTATCCACAAGGCTGGCGGTATAGACGATGTTGCCGCCTTCGCCGACTGTGGTGGTTGCAGTCAGGACCACATCCACTTTGTCGATGGTGTCGTTGATAGTCGTGGTTGCGCCGTCGCCTGCGACTTCCAACTTCTCGAAGTTGCCGCCAGCGGTGTCAGTGATCTTGACGGTCTGAGTGCTCTTATCGATGAACACGTCATCGCTAGGCGCAGGGACAGTCACTGTGCCGACGGTGTCGCCAGCTTTGATGGTGATAGTCGAGCCGTTATCCAACTTCAGCGTTACGTCTGTGCCCGCTTTATTAGAGAGCGTAGCGGTGTACGTAATCTGACCGCCTTCATTGACTGCGCTTGGCGCGGTCAACGTGACGGTAGTGGTGTTGTCCGTACCCGGTGTATCGGTGACGGTGGTGCTGACCGGCGTAGTACCTGGTACCAAATTCTCGAAGTGCTCGCCGCCAGTCACGTTGGAGATAGCAGTAGTAACGGTCTGGTCGCCCTTGTACACGTCATCTGGAGCTACAACGGTCACGCTGCCGTTCGACTGGTTCACACCGATGGTGATGGTTTGGCCATTGTCCAAAGTCACAGTCAGCGGATTGGTGATGTTGGTCACTGCCGCGCCGTTTTTATCCACAAGGCTGGCGGTGTAAACGATATTGCCGCCTTCACCAACGGTGGTGGTGGCGGTCAGAACCACATCGACCTTGTCGATGGTGTCGTTGATGGTCGTAGTTGCACCATCACCAGCCACTTCCAGCTTCTCGAAGTTGCCGCCAGCAGTGTCAGTGATCTTGACCGTCTGGGTGCTCTTATCGATGAACACGTCATCGCCAGGCGCCGCAACAGTCACGGAGCCAACGGTATCGCCAGCCTTGATGGTGATGGTCGAGCCGTTATCCAACTTCAGCGTGACGTCAGTGCCCGCTTTATTGGAAAGCGTAGCGGTGT
This sequence comes from Pseudomonas sp. B19125, assembly GCF_044218855.1. Lineage (NCBI taxonomy): Bacteria > Pseudomonadati > Pseudomonadota > Gammaproteobacteria > Pseudomonadales > Pseudomonadaceae > Pseudomonas > Pseudomonas sp. B19125. The sequence goes on along the minus strand of NZ_CP162589.1, from coordinate 265,509 downwards.
ACGTAATCTGACCACCTTCGTTTACTGCAGACGGAGCTGTCAGTGTCACGGTGGTGGTGTTATCGGTACCCGGAGTATCCGTGACGGTGGTGCTCACCGGCGTTGTACCTGGAACCAAATTCTCGAAGTGCTCACCGCCAGTCACATTAGTAATAGCGGTGGTGACGGTTTGGTCGCCCTTGTACACGTCATCTGGAGCGACAACTGTGACGTTGCCGCTGGACTGATTAACACCGATGGTGATGGTTTGGCCATTGTCCAAAGTCACAGTCAGCGGATTGGTGATGTTGGTCACTGCCGCGCCGTTTTTATCCACAAGGCTGGCGGTGTAAACGATGTTGCCGCCTTCACCAACGGTGGTGGTGGCGGTCAACACGACATCCACCTTATCGATAGTGTCGTTGATGGTCGTAGTTGCACCATCACCAGCCACTTCCAGCTTCTCGAAGTTGCCGCCAGCAGTGTCAGTGATCTTGACCGTCTGGGTGCTCTTATCGATGAACACGTCATCGCCAGGCGCCGCAACAGTCACGGAGCCAACGGTGTCGCCAGCCTTGATGGTGATAGTCGAACCGTTATCCAACTTCAGCGTTACATCAGTACCCGCTTTATTGGAAAGCGTAGCGGTATAGGTGATCTGACCACCCTCGTTCACTGCAGAGGGCGCCGTCAGCGTCACGGTAGTGGTGTTGTCGGTGTCCGGAGTGTCGGTGACAGTAGTGCTAACCGGCGTAGTACCTGGCACCAGGTTTTCGAAGTGCTCACCGCCAGTCACGTTAGTGATAGCGGTAGTAACGGTCTGGTCGCCCTTGTACACGTCATCTGGAGCTACAACGGTCACGCTGCCGTTCGATTGGTTCACACCGATGGTAATGGTCTGGCCATTGTCCAGAGTCACGGTCAACGGATTGGTGATGTTAGTCACCGCATTACCCGACTTGTCGACCAGCGACGCGGTGTAAACGATGTTGCCGCCTTCGCCAACGGTGGTGGTGGCGGTCAACACGACATCCACCTTGTCGATAGTGTCGTTGATGGTCGTAGTTGCACCATCACCAGCCACTTCCAGCTTCTCGAAGTTACCGCCAGCAATGTCAGTGATCTTGACGGTTTGAGTGCTCTTATCGATGAACACGTCATCGCCAGGCGCCGCAACAGTCACGGAGCCAACGGTATCGCCAGCCTTGATGGTGATGGTCGAACCGTTATCCAACTTCAGCGTTACATCAGTACCCGCTTTATTGGAAAGCGTAGCGGTGTACGTAATCTGGCCACCTTCGTTTGCCTCGGACGGAGCCGTCAAGGTGACCGTCGTGGTGTCAATCGAGTCGGTAATCGTGGTGACCGCAGGCGTAGTGTTCGGCACCAGGTTTTCAAAGTTGCCGCCGGTCGCGCCAGTAATGGTGGTGCTCACCGTGCTGCCATTCACGTAAACGTCGTTCGGTGGAGTGTCGACCACCACACTGCCGACAGATTCGCCAGCTTTGATAGTGATCACCGAGCCATCGCTCAAGGTGACAGTTACCGGGGTTTGCGCCGGGTTGGTCAGGGTGGCGGTGTAAGTGATCTGACCGCCTTCGGTCACGGTGTTACCCGCCGTCAGCGTGACGGTGGTGGTGTCGATCGAATCAGTGATCGTAGTAACCGCAGGCGTAGTGCTCGGTACCAGGTTTTCAAAGTTGCCGCCGGTTGCCCCGGTGATGGTGGTGCTGACGGTCGAACCGTTGTTGTAAACGTCGTTCGCCGGGGTATCCACGACGACGGTGCCAACCGACTCCCCAGCCTTGATGGTAATCACCGAGCCATTGCTCAAGGTGACAGTCACCGGCGTCTGCGCCGGGTTGGTCAAGGTGGCGGTGTAGGTAATCTGGCCGCCTTCAGTCACGGTACTGCCCGCCGTCAGTGTGACGGTGGTGGTATCGATCGAATCAGTAATCGTAGTAACCGCAGGCGTAGTGCTCGGCACCAGATTTTCAAAGTTGCCGCCGGTCGCACCGGTAATAGTGGTGCTGACAGTCGAGCCATTGTTGTAGACGTCGTTCGCCGGAGTGTCCACGACGACGGTGCCAACCGACTCCCCAGCCTTGATCGTGATCACCGAGCCATTGCTCAAGGTGACAGTCACCGGCGTCTGCGCCGGATTGGTCAGGGTAGCGGTGTAAGTGATCTGACCGCCTTCGGTCACGGTGTTACCCGCCGTCAGCGTGACGGTGGTGGTGTCGATCGAATCAGTGATCGTAGTAACCGCAGGCGTAGTGCTCGGTACCAGGTTTTCGAAGTTGCCGCCGGTCGCACCGGTAATAGTAGTGCTGACAGTCGAGCCATTGTTGTAAACGTCGTTCGCCGGAGTATCGACAACAACAGTGCCAACCGACTCCCCAGCCTTGATCGTGATCACCGAGCCATTGCTCAAGGTGACAGTCACCGGGGTTTGCGCCGGGTTGGTCAGGGTGGCGGTATAGGTAATCTGACCGCCTTCAGTCACGGTATTGCCCGCCGTCAACGTGACGGTGGTGGTGTCGATGGTGTCGGTAATCTGCGTAACGGCCGGGTTCGGGTCAATCGTCAGCACCAGGTTGTTGCCGCCGGTGGTGCCGGTGACGTTCACGTTGATCTGGCTTGGGTCGATGTACGGGCTGTCATTCGGTGCCAGCGGCACGTTAACGGTGCCGGTCAGTTGGCCGGCGGTGATGGTGATCACGGCACCATTGGACAGGGTGATGCTCAGGTCATTGATCGGCGGCTGCGTGACGGTGGCGGTGTAGGTCAGCACACCACCAGCTTCAGTGATGGTCGGCGTTGCGCTCAGCGTCAGGGTCGACGTCTGCAAGACCAGGTTGCCATTGCCACCGGCGCCCTGGGCGCCCGTGAGTTGGGTCGTTGTTGCGGCGCCCTGGCCCAGTGGGCCGGTCGGGAACCCGATCGTCGGGTCGACACGGCCGGCCGTCGCGTCCAGTACAACAAAGCTGTGGCCCCCGCCCGCAGCACCATTACCGGCAGCCGTCGCGCCGGCGGCGGTAGCATCCAGGTCGGTGGTCGGGTCGGCGCCCGCAACGATGGCTTGCTGCAGTTCAGCAACCGACGGCGCGGCGTTTTCGGCGGCAGCGGCCAGGTCGAGGCTGGAGTCCGGCAGGTCGGCGCTCCACTGGGTTTCACGGCCCAGGTCCAGGGTGCGGCCGTCGGCTAACTCAAGGCTCACAGCGCCGGACATGCCGGTGTCGATCTGGTCGCCTGCGAACAGACGGTCACCTTCTACTAAAACACGACGCGTCCCTTCCGGAGAAATAACGAAAACTTGACCAACAATGCTTTTGACGATGGCAACTACACTGCTCATTAAAGATTTCTCCGGCGATCCGTTACTGATGAATTCCATGTGGCCGCTCGCGGGGGGGGGAGGGCCAAACAGGAGGGGTGTAGTATAAGTAGTTACTGGCGTCAAATAATTGGCTAGATTTATTCGTTATCTAGTTTATGCCAAAGTATTGACCTTATGGTCGCCATCCTAAACAATTGGCCCCGTAATGTCACATTGATATTTATGCGGCGAACCGTCCTACATGTGTGAAGCAGTTCCGCTTTTTGAACTTTCCGACGTACGGTCATTACGGTAGCCATTATCCGACGCAGCGGTATCAATCGCTGTGATTTGAGACAAGAAGTCCTGGGGAATTTTTAAATGCGTTTGAACCTGTTCAAGGCAATACCGTTCGTACTCGCCGCCGGTTTCGTACAAGCCCAAACATTGCCCCAGGCCATGCAGCAGGCGCTGGATGTGCACCCGGAAATCCAGGCCGGCGTGAACAGCCGTATCGCCGCCGATTACCAATTGCGCGCCGCTCAAGGTGGTTACTTGCCGCGCGTTGACCTGAACGCCGGTTACGGTCGCGAAGGCACCGATAACTCCACCACCCGCGCCGCCAACGGCCCAAACGGCAACCACTGGGACACGCTCAACCGCGGCGAGTCCAGCCTGCGTCTGCAACAGATGATTTTTGACGGTTTCGCCACGTCCAGCGAAGTTGGGCGTCAACAAGCCAACGTCAACTCCCGTGCTTATTCCTTGCTCGGCACCTCCGAGCGCACCGGTTTGACCGTGGCCCAGGTCTACCTGGACGTGTTGACCCGCCGCGAATTCGTGCGCCTGGCCGAAGAGAACCTGCGCAACCACGAACGCATCTACGACCAGATCAAATTGCGCACCCAGCGCGGTGTCGGCAACGGTGCTGACCAGGACCAGGCCGAAGCGCGTCTGGCCCAGGCTCGCAACAACCTGATCACCGAGCAGACCAACCTGGCCGACTCCCAGGTCAACTACCTCAGCGCCGTCGGCCAGATGCCCGACCAGCTTGAGCGCCCAGCGCCATTTATGGCCATGCTGCCGGCGGACCTGAATGAAGCCCGTCGCCAGATGCTCGATAACAGCCCGATCCTGCGCTCGGCCGAGTCGGATATCTCCGCCGCCGAGAGCCAGTACGAAGCTGCCAAGTCGACCTTCTACCCACGCTTTGATGCCGAGCTTGGCACCAACGCCGATAACAACGTAGCCGGCGACGCCAGCCATAACAACGGCTGGGAAGCCATGGTGCGCATGCGCTTCAACCTGTTCGCCGGTGGCAGCAACAAGGCCGACTTGCAGTCCAAGTCGTACCAGACCAGCCAAGCCCTGGATATCCGTAACAACGCCTTGCGCCAACTCAATGAAGAACTGGGCCTGGCCTGGAACGCCTTGAACAACGCAAATGCGCAGTTGCCGGTTGCCCAGCAATACGTCGACCACAGCACCCGCGTGCGTACTTCGTACCAGCAGCAGTTCAGCCTCGGCCAACGAACCCTGCTCGACTTGCTCGACAGCGAGAACGAATTGTTCACCGCTTCCCGTCGTCTGGAAGAGATCAAGAACATTCAGTTATTTACTCAGTATCGAATCAAGGCGACCATGGGTGAATTGCTCAAAAGCCAGGGAGTGGTCGCACCGATGGCGTCCGTCGTACAGAACGACGTGAAACCTAAAGTTCAACTGCCTGGGATGAATTGAGCCACCCCAATAGCCCCATCTGTTAGTCGAGAGTGCGCCGCGTGGAATCCGAAGTCAGTCGAGTTCATCTCAGTCATGATCCACGCACGCTCCACGACGACCCGCTACTGGACGGGTTGTTGGCGCTCTGTGCCCTGCATCAAAAACCTGCCAGCGCGGCCATGCTCACCACCGGTTTGCCGCTGCCGTCGCAGCGACTGAGTGCCGAGTTGCTGCCGCGTGCAGCCGCGCGTGCCGGGCTGCAAGGCCGGGTGTTGCAGCGCAAGCTGGAGCAGATCCCGACGATTGCACTGCCGGCGCTGCTGTTGCTCAAGGACGGCCGCAGTACCGTGCTGGTGGGTTGGCAAGGTGAAGACGAAGCACGCATCCTGCTCAGCGAAAGCGACGGCGGTGAAGTACTGATCAAGCGTGAGCTGCTGGCCAATGACTACATCGGCAAAGTCTTCTTCGCCCAGCCTCAGCACAAATTCGACGTCAACCACGGCACCCTGATCCCTCGGGCGCGCTCGTGGTTTCGCGACACGCTCAAACGTTCGCGCTGGCTCTACACCGACGCCATCGCCGCGAGCTTCCTGATCAACATCATCGCCATGGCCGCGCCGCTGTTTGTGATGAACGTGTACGACCGTGTCGTGCCAAACCAGGCCACCGCGACCCTCTGGGTGCTGGCCGTGGGTATCTGCGGCGCCTACCTGTTCGACTTGGTTCTCAAAAGCCTGCGCAGTTTGTGCCTGGACCTGGCGGGCAAAAAAACCGACCTGATCATCTCGGCCACGCTGTTCGAGCGCATTGTCGGCATGTCCATGAAGTACCGCCCGGCACGGGTTGGCAGCTTCGCGCAGAATATCCATGAGTTTCAGAGCCTGCGTGATTTCCTCGCATCCTTGACCCTCACCAGCCTGATCGACCTGCCGTTTACCCTGCTGATTTTCCTGGTGATCGCCATCCTGGGCGGGCACCTGGTGTGGATCCCGGTATTGGCCTTCCCGCTGGCCCTGGGCATCGGCTATGCCCTGCAAAAACCGCTGGTGGCGACTATGGAGCGGACCATGGCCCTGGCCGCCGAGCGCCAGTCCAGCCTGATCGAAACCCTCGCCGGGCTTGATGCGGTCAAGGTCAACAACGCCGAGAGCGAGCGCCAGTACGGCTGGGAGCAGACTATCGGCACCCTCAGCCGCCTCGAACTGCGCGTGAAGTTGCTGTCGGGCCTGTCGATGAACATGACCTTGCTCATCCAGCAACTGGCCGGCGTGATCATGATCGTGTTCGGCGTTTACCAGATCATCGACGGCAACCTCAGCATGGGCGGCCTGATTGCCTGCTACATGCTCAGTGGCCGCGCCCTGAGCCCGCTGGCCTCGCTGTCGGGCCTGCTGACCCGTTACCAGCAAGCCAAGGTCACCATGACCTCGGTGGACCAGATGATGGAACTGCCCCAGGAGCGCAATTTCGAAGAGCGGCCCATGAGCCGCCGCACCCTGCAAGGTGCCATTGAGTGCCGTGGCCTGAACTTCACGTATCCGAACCAGCAGAACGCCGCGCTGAGAAATATCAACCTGGTGATCAAGCCAGGCGAGAAAATCGGCATCATCGGCCGCAGTGGCTCGGGCAAAAGCTCCCTGGCCAAACTGATCGTCGGCCTGTACCAGCCCGACTCCGGCGCCTTGCTGGTGGACGGTGTGGACGTACGCCAGATCGACGTGAGCGAGTTGCGCCACAACATCGGCTACGTCGCTCAGGACATTCAATTGCTGGCCGGCACCCTGCGCGACAACCTGGTTTCCGGTGCGCGCTATGTAGAAGACGAAATGGTCCTGCAAGCCGCGGAATTGGCCGGCGTGCACGAATTCGCCCGCCTGCACCCACAAGGTTATGAACTGCAAGTGGGCGAGCGTGGGCAGAACCTGTCCGGCGGCCAGCGCCAGAACGTCGCCCTGGCACGCGCGCTGCTGCTCAACCCGCCCATCCTGCTGCTGGACGAACCCACCAGCGCCATGGACAACACCGGTGAAGAACGCTTGAAACAACGCCTGCAAGCCGTGGTGCAAAGCAAGACCGTGGTGCTGGTGACGCACCGTGCCTCACTGCTCTCGCTGGTGGACCGCCTGTTGGTGGTCGACCGTGGGCAGATCCTCGCAGACGGCCCGAAAGCCGTGGTTATGGAAGCGTTGAAAAAGGGGCAGATCAGTGTTGCTTAACTCCATCAAAAGCGCGGTCGGCCGCTACTTCAAAGGCACCGACTCGCTGCAGGGCCAGCCCCTGCCTGAAGTCAACAAAGCGCTGATCGAAGATGCGCCGAGGGTGATCCGCCTGACCATCTGGGCCATCATCGCGTTCTTCATATTCCTGGTGACCTGGGCCGGTTTTTCCAGCATCGACGAAGTCACCCGTGGCGACGGCAAGGCGATTCCGTCGTCCAAGCTGCAGAAAATCCAGAACCTGGAAGGCGGCATCGTCTCCGAGCTGTATGTGAAGGAAGGCCAGATCGTCGAAGCCGGTGCGCCGTTGATTCGCCTCGACGACACCCGGTTTGTCTCCAATGCCGGCGAAACCGAAGCCTTGCGCCTGGCCATGCAACTGCGCGTCGAGCGCCTGAGTGCGCAGGTGGATGACCGTCCGCTGAACATCCCGGATGACGTGCTCAAGGCTGCGCCCAGCCAGGCCGCTAACGAGCGCTCGCTGTATGAAAGCCGCCGTCAGCAATTAAAAGACGAAGTCGGTGGTTTGCAGGAGCAACTGGTGCAGCGCCAGCAGGAACTGCGCGAATTCAGCTCCAAGCAAGGCCAGTACCGCAGCCAGTTGTCCCTGCAACGCCAGGAAATCAACATGTCCGAGCCGTTGGTGGCCCAGGGCGCGGTATCGCCGGTGGAAGTATTGCGCCTCAAGCGCGCCGAGATGGAAACCCGCGGTCAATTGGACGCCACCACCCTGGCGATCCCTCGCGCCGAGTCGGCGATCAAGGAAGTGCAGCGCAAGATCGACGAAACCCGTGGCAAATTCCGCAGCGAAGCCCTGACCCAACTCAATGAAGCCCGCACCGAGCTGAACAAGGCCGAGTCCACCGGCCGTGCCCTGGAAGACCGCGTCAGCCGTACCTTGGTCACCTCGCCGGTGCGCGGCATCGTCAAGCAGCTGTTGGTCAACACCGTGGGCGGCGTGATCCAGCCGGGCAGCGACATGGTCGAAATCGTGCCGCTCAATGACACCCTGCTGGTGGAAGCCAAGATCCGCCCGCAAGACATCGCCTTCCTGCACCCTGGGCAAGAAGCGATCGTCAAATTCACCGCCTATGACTACACCATCTATGGCGGCCTCAAGGCCAAGCTTGAACGCATCGGTGCCGACACCATCACCGATGAAGACAAGAAAACCACCTACTACATGATCACCCTGCGCACTGATCGCAGCCACTTGGGCACCGACGAGAAGCCGTTGCTGATCATTCCTGGCATGGTGGCTTCGGTGGATATCATTACCGGCAAGAAAAGCATCCTCAGCTACCTGCTCAAGCCGATCATCAAGGCGCGGGCCGAGGCGTTGCACGAGCGCTGATCTTCGGCGCCTGTTGTGACCTCATCGCAGGCAAGCCAGCTCCCACATTTGAATGTGTTCACATATCAAAATGTGGGAGCTGGCTTGCCTGCGATAGCGCCATCCAAATCACCGCAGATCCCAACCCTAAAGCATATCGATATTCGCTAACGGTATTTAAGCTTCCATTCTTATACCTATAAATTCACTCCCCTGTCCGACCGGGAGTACCCTCATGTCCGCCACCTCTACTGTTCCAACAGCGACCCCAACCGCCCAATCCTTTGAGATTCGCCCACTGCCCGGCAGCGTCGGCGCCGAGATCGTTGGCCTGGACTTGTCCCGCCCGGTCAACGACACAGACTTCGCGCGCATCCACCGCGCGCATCTGGATCACCACGTCGTGGTGTTCCGCGACCAACGCATCACCCCCGAACAACAGATCGCCTTCAGCCGCCGCTTCGGCGTGCTGCAGATCCACGTGCTCAAACAGTTCCTGCTGGCCAACCACCCGGAAATCCTGATCGTCTCCAACATCATCGAGAACGGCGAATCCATCGGCCTGGGTGATGCGGGTAAATTCTGGCATTCGGACCTCTCCTATAAAGAGCTGCCCAGCCTGGGCTCGATGCTGCACGCTCAGGAGCTGCCCTCCGAAGGCGGCGACACCCTGTTCGCCGACATGCACAAAGCCTGGGACCAACTGCCCGAGCACCTGCGCAAAGCCGTGGAAGGCCGCAGCGCCGCGCACTCCTACACGGCGCGCTACAGCGAAACCAAATTCGAAGGCAATTGGCGCCCAACCCTCACGCCCGAACAGTTGGCTCAGGTGGCGCAAGTGGTCCACCCGATTGTGCGCACCCACCCCGAAAACGGCCGCAAAGCCCTGTTCGTCAGCGAAGGCTTCACCACCCGTATCGTCGACCTGCCGGAAGACGAAAGCCGCGACCTGCTGGCCCAGCTCTACGCTCACAGCGTGCTGCCGCAGAACATCTATCGCCACCAGTGGCAGCCCCACGACATGGTGTTCTGGGACAACCGCTCGCTGATCCACCTGGCTGCCGGTTGCCCGAGCCACCTGCGCCGCAAACTGTTTCGCACCACCATCCAGGGCGATGCGCCTTTCTGATTCCCGGCAAGAGAGTTGACATGAACGCGCCCCTGCAAGGCCACGCGGCCAGCACCCTGAGTACCGCCAAACCGCTGTTGGCGGTGGACAACGTCAGCCTCGAATACCGCACGCCCGAGCGTGTGGTGCGGGCCACGCACCAGGTCAGTTTCGAAATCGACCCGGCCGACCGTTACGTGCTGCTCGGCCCTTCGGGGTGCGGCAAATCCACCTTGCTCAAGTCCATCGCCGGGTTTATCAAACCCTGCGAAGGCGAGATTCGCCTGCTGGGGCAAAAGGTCGACGAACCCGGGCCGGATCGCATTGTGGTGTTCCAGGAATTCGACCAGCTGCCACCGTGGAAAACCGTCAAACAGAACGTGATGTTCCCGCTGCTGGCCTCCAAGACCCTCAAGCGCCGCGAAGCCGAAGAACGCGCGCTGCACTACCTGGAAAAAGTCGGCCTCAGTGCCTTTGCCGACGCCTACCCGCACACCCTGTCCGGCGGCATGAAAGCCCGTGTGGCCATCGCCCGCGCGCTGGCCATGCAACCGAAAATCCTGCTGATGGACGAACCCTTCGCCGCCCTCGATGCCCTGACCCGGCGCAAGATGCAGGAAGAACTGCTGCTGCTGTGGGAAGAAGTGCGCTTCACCCTGTTGTTCGTCACCCATTCCATCGAAGAAGCGCTGGTGGTGGGCAACCGCATCCTGTTGTTATCGCCGCATCCCGGGCGCGTGCGGGCAGAAATCCACAGCCATCAATACGACCTGCACAGCCTCGGCGGTGTGGAATTCCAGGCGTCGGCGCGGCGCATTCATCGCCTGCTGTTCGATGAAGCGCCCGAAGCCGAACGTGAGTTGGGTTTCGCCGATATCCGCATTGCTTACTAAGGGGCCGAACCATGCGCCAGGAATTTGAAGTCACCCTCGAACCACTGCTCAGCGTCCCTGTCGAGCGCGAACTGCCCCTGCGCCAACGCCTGTGGCAGCAAGGCTGGCTGCGCAAGGGCTTGATCCTGATCGTGCTTGCGATCCTCTGGGAGGCGGTCGCCCGCTACCAGAACAACGACCTGCTGCTGCCGAGCTTTTTGCAGACCTCCCAAGCACTGTTCGACGGCTTGCTCAGCGGTGAACTGTTGAGCAAGGTCTGGATCTCGCTGGCGGTGCTGATCAAGGGCTACCTGATCGGCATCGTGCTGGCGTTTGCCCTCACCACGCTGGCGGTCTCGACCCAACTGGGCCGCGACCTGCTCAGTACCCTGACCTCAATGTTCAACCCGCTGCCGGCGATTGCCCTGCTGCCGCTGGCGCTGCTGTGGTTTGGCCTGGGGCAGAACAGCCTGATCTTTGTGCTGGTGCATTCGGTGCTGTGGGCCTTGGCGCTGAACACCTATTCGGGGTTTCTCGGCGTGTCCGAAACCCTGCGCATGGCCGGTCGCAACTACGGCCTCAAGGGCATGCGTTTTGTGTTGTTCATCCTGATTCCGGCGGCGCTGCCGTCGATCCTGGCTGGCCTGAAAATCGGCTGGGCCTTTGCCTGGCGCACACTGATCGCCGCTGAACTGGTGTTCGGCGCCACCAGCGGCAAAGGCGGGCTGGGTTGGTACATCTTCCAGAACCGCAACGAGCTGTACACCGACAAAGTGTTTGCCGGCTTGGCCGTGGTGATCCTGATCGGCCTGCTGGTGGAAAACCTGGTGTTTGATACTTTCGAGCGGCTCACCGTAAAGCGCTGGGGCATGCAGCGCTGAGCCACTGATCCCTGCTAGGATTGCGTGCAATTCACTCCCCACTGCTCACGAGTGCTTGGCATGCAACTACCGGACATGAACCTGTTGGTCGCCCTCGACGCCTTGCTCGACGAGGGCAGTGTGGTCGGCGCGGCGCGGCGGATGAACCTCAGCCCGGCGGCCATGAGCCGCACGCTCACGCGGATTCGCGAGGCGGTGGGCGACCCGATCCTGGTGCGGGCCGGTCGCGGCCTGGTGCCGACGCCCAAGGCTTTGCAGCTGCAAGGCCAGGTGCGCAACGTGGTGGAACAGGCGGCGTTGCTGTTTCGCTCCGCGGACCAGGTAGACCTCAGCACCTTGCGCCGCCGCTTCAGCGTGAGGGCCAATGACTTTTTTGTTGGCGTGTACGGCGGTCGGTTGTTCGACACCATGGAGCGCATGGCGCCGCTGTGCGAGCTGTGCTTTGTGCCCGAAGGTGATACCGACGACGACGCGCTGCGCGAAGGGCGCCTGGACCTGCGCGTGAGCAATACGTTGCCGGCCAGCCCGGAGGTGAAGGTACAGAATTTGTTTTCCACCACCTTTGTTGGCCTGGCGCGGCAAGATCACCCGCTGTTCGACGAAGAAATCACCGCCGCACGGTTTGCCAGCTATTCCCATATCAGCATTTCGCGACGCGGCATCGCCCGTGGCCCGATTGACACTGCGCTGAATGCCCAAGGCCTGGAGCGCCGCGTGGCAATGATCGCCCCAGGCTTTCACGGCGCGATGTTCATGCTGCCCGACTCTGATCTACTGCTGCCGGTGCCAAAGGAAGCCTTGCTGAGCGCCAACCGCCTGAACCTGCCATTGCGCGCCTTCCCGTTGCCTATCTCCTTGCCGACGTTGGTATTGGCCCAATCCTGGCACCCGCGCTTCGACAAAGACCCGGCCCATAAATGGCTGCGCGAAACCATGCGCGAGAGCTGCCATGCCACCTGGCTCGAAGCCCAGCCCAGCTGAAGTGCACTCGATCAATGTGGGAGCTGGCTTGCCTGCGATGGCGGTCTGACTGTGTAGGGATTCATTGCCTGACCCACCGCTTACACAACTTTTAAAGGCAGCCAATTACCCTTGTGGCGAGCAGGCTTGTCGAATCGTCGCACCGCCTGCGTTGGGCTGCGAAGCGGCCCCAAACCCAGACGCTGAGTAGTTTCAGGAAAAACTGCAGTGCCTTTACTGGGGCTGCTTCGCAGCCCAACGCAGGGCAAGCCTGCTCGCCACCACAGGGCAGTTGCCCCTAACCCCATTAGGATTGCGTCTGGCGCACTTATAAGCTTCCAATAAGTAACTTTTTTGTCATGTATGCGCCCCATTAAACTGCTCGGGTATTTCTAATTCCGAGTTGCGCGTTCATGACATCCCTCGCTGCCCCCGCTCTCCAGGCTGCAGCCAAACCTACCGCCCTGAGCCCACCTGTGTTCGGCCCGCGCATCATCATCGGCCTGGTCGGTGTGTTGTTGGCGGTGCTGGTCTCTGGTCTCAACGAGATGGTCACCAAGGTAGCCCTCGCCGATATTCGCGGTGCACTGTTCATTGGTTTTGACGAAGGCACCTGGCTGGTTGCGGCCTACACGGCCACCTCCGTGGCGGCCATGGCCTTTGCGCCGTGGTGTTCGGTGACGTTTTCGCTGCGCCGCTTCACCCTGTGCGCCATCGGCCTGTTTACCTTGCTGGGCATCCTGTGCCCGTTTGCGCCGAACTACGAAAGCCTGCTGGTGCTGCGAACCGTGCAAGGCCTGGCCGGCGGCGCATTGCCGCCGATGCTGATGACGGTGGCGCTGCGTTTCCTGCCGGCCCACGTCAAGCTCTACGGCCTGGCCGGTTACGCACTCACCGCCACCTTCGGCCCGAGCCTGGGCACGCCGCTGGCGGCGTTGTGGACCGAATACGTCGGCTGGCAATGGGCGTTCTGGCAAATCGTCGGGCCGTGCCTGCTGGCGATGGCCGCGGTGGCTTACGGCTTGCCGCAAGACCCGCTGCGCCTGGAGCGCTTCAAGCAGTTCAACTGGCGCGGCCTGCTGCTGGGTTTTCCGGCGATCTGCATGCTGGTGATCGGCCTGTTGCAGGGTAATCGCCTGGACTGGTTCGAGTCCGGCCTGATCACCTTTCTGCTGATCGGCGGCGGCGTGTTGCTGGTGCTGTTCATGCTCAATGAATGGTCGCACCCCGTGCCGTTTTTCAAGTTGCAGATGCTCGGCCTGCGCAACCTGGCGTTCGCCCTGATCGTACTGGCGGGCGTGCTGATGGTACTGACCTCGGTGATCATCATTCCCTCGAGTTTTCTCGCCCAGGTGCAGGGTTACCGGCCACTGCAAACCGCGCCGGTGATGCTGTTGATGGCGTTGCCGCAATTGATTGCGCTGCCGCTGGTGGCGGCGCTGTGCAACCTGCGTTGGGTCGACTGCCGCTGGGTGCTGGGCATTGGCTTGAGCATGCTGGTGCTGTGCTGCATCGGCAGCTCGCACCTCACCTCGGCGTGGATACGCGACGATTTTTATGGCTGGTACCTGCTGCAGATTTTCGGGCAACCCATGGCCGTATTGCCGTTGCTGATGCTCTCTACCGGCAGCATCCAGCCGATGGACGGGCCGTTCGCCTCGGCCTGGTTCAACACCGTCAAAGGCCTCGCTGCGGTCATCGCCACGGCCGTGCTGGACACGCTGACCACCCAGCGTGAGCACTTCCATTCGACCATGCTGGTGGACCACCTGGGCAACTCGCCCCTGGCCGACGGCGACGCGCCGGGCCTTGCCCAGCGCCTGCACCAGCAGGCCGTGGTGCTGACTTCTTCGGACCTCTATTACGTCATGGCCGGTGTCGCGGTGGCGTTAATCCTGCTGATTTTCTGGATGCCCACGCGGATCTTTCCGCCTCGCGCACCGACCTAGCCTCAAGGACTTCTCATGAAACGCAAAGACAAAATTGCCGTCTCCGTTATCGCTGTGTTTGCCGTCGGCGTCCTGGTTTATCTGGTTGCGCCGGGCGTGCTGGGCAACAAGCGCCAGACCACCAACGACGCCTTCGTCGCCGCCGACTTCACGCTGGTGGCGCCGCGCGTGGCCGGTTTTATCAAGGAAGTGCTGGTGGAAGACAACCAGCGGGTCAAGGCCGGCCAATTGCTGGCGTTGATCGACGACCGCGATTTTCGTGCTGCCGCCCAGGCCGCCGACGCCGACACCTTGGTCGCCCAGGCCCAGCTGAAGAACGCCACTGCGACCCTGGAGCGCCAAAGCTCGGTGATCGCCCAGGCTCAGGCCACCGTCGCGGCCGACCGTGCCGAAGTGGCGTTCGCCGAGCACGAACTGAACCGCTACAACCACCTCGCCGGCGTGGGCGCAGGCACCGTGCAGAACGCCCAGCAAGCCAAGACGCGCATCAACCAGGCAACCGCAAACCTGGCCAAGGCCACGGCCGTACTGGCGGCCGAACGCAAGCAAGTGGAAATCCTCACCGCCCAGCGAGACGCAGCGGAAGGTGGGCTAAAACGCGCCCAGGCAGCGTTGGAAATGGCCAGTTATCAGCTGTCCTACACGCGCATTGTCGCGCCAGTGGACGGCATGGTCGGTGAACGTGCCGTGCGGGTCGGCGCCTATGTGACGCCGGGCAGCAAGATCCTCGCGGTCGTGCCGTTGGCCCAGGCCTATGTGGTGGCCAATTACCAGGAGACGCAACTGTCGCATATGCATGCCGGCCAAGCCGTAGAACTCAGCGTCGACAGCCTCGACGGCGAGTTGCTCAAGGGCCATCTGGAGAGCCTGGCGCCTGCCACCGGCGTGACCTTTGCGTCGGTCAGGCCGGACAACGCCACCGGCAACTTCACCAAGGTGGTACAGCGCATTCCGGTGAAGATCATCCTGGAGCCGAACCAGCCCCATATTGAACGCCTGCGCGTGGGCATGTCGGTGCAAGCCACAGTCGACACCCGGCCCGTCGCGCAGTCGCGTGAGGTGGCCCAGCAATGAAGCGATTTGCCTGGCTCACCTTGAGCCTGATCAGCCTGAACGCCTGCACGGTCGGCCCGGATTTCCAGCGGCCCCAAGGCCAGCAAGTCACCCAATGGCGCGAACCCCAGGGCCGTCAGGCGGCCAGCCACGCGGTGACCGACCCTTTGCAGGAGCGTTGGTGGGACGTGTTTCACGATGCAGAGCTCTCGGCCCTCACGCGTCGTGCGCTCACTGATAACCTCGACCTGAAACTGGCCAGCAGCCGTCTGCAACAAAGCCGCGCCATGCGTCAGGTGACCACAGCCGAGCGTTATCCCAACGTCAACGCCAGCGGGGATTACGTGCGCCAGCGCAACAGCGGCAAAGGCTTGAGCGACCCGTCCAAAAACAACGGTCAATCTGCTTACAACCAATGGGACATGGGCTTCTCCGCCGCCTGGGAGCTGGACTTCTGGGGCCGCGTCAAACGCGAAACCGAAGCCGCCGACGCCACCCTGCAAGTCGCCGAAGACGACCGCCGCGCCGTGTTGTTGTCGGTACTCGCCGAAACCGCCCAGGACTACATCCAGCTGCGCGGCGTGCAGAATACGCGCGCTGTCACCGAGCAAAACCTCGAGGTCGCTCGCCACAGCCTCAAACTCTCGCAACTGCGCCTGGCCGACGGCGTGGCCACCGACCTGGATGTGGCCGAAGCTGCCGCCCAGGTCGCCGCCATCGAAGCGCGTTTGCCCGACTTGCAGCAGCGTCAGGATCAACTGATCAATGCCCTGAGCCTGCTGATGGGCGAGCCGCCGCAAGCGCTGCATGCGCAATTGTCCAAGGACGCCGCCGTGCCGCAAACCCCGCGCCAGGTCGCCATCGGCTTGCCCTCGGAGCTGGCCGAACGCCGGCCCGATATTCGCCAGGCGCAAGCGCGCCTGCATGCGGCCACCGCCAGTATCGGCGTGGCAAAAGGTGATTTTTACCCGCGTATCACCTTGTCCGGCAGCCTGGGCTCCCAGGCCCTGCAACTCTCGGATTTCGGCTCCTGGGGCTCGCGCGCGTTTGCCTTCGGCCCGCAGTTCAGCCTGCCGCTGTTCAATGGCGGGCGCCTGCAAGGCATGTTGAATTTGCGTGAAGCCCAGCAACAGGAAGCGGCGCTGGCGTACCAGCAAACCGTACTGCGTGCCTGGCATGAGATCGATGACCAACTGACCCGCTACAACGCCAGCCAACTGCGCCGCGACAGCCTCGCTGAAGCGGTGCGCCAGAACCAGATCGCGTTGAGCACCGCACAACAGCAGTACGTCGAAGGCGTGGTGGATTTCGTCAACGTGCTCACCGTGCAAAGCGCGCTGCTGGCCACGCAGGAGCAGTGGGTAGAAAGCTCCACCGGCGTGTCGCTGGCGATGGTGGGGCTGTACAAGGCGTTGGGCGGTGGCTGGGAGTCGGTCTACCCCGCGACAGCCTCCATTCCCGCAGGCTGAACATAACCCACTGTGGGAGCGGGCTTGCCCGCGATAGCGGTAGTTCAGCCAACGTTATGTTGACTGACGCACCCTCATCGCGGGCAAGCCCGCTCCCACATGGAATATTGTGTGATTTAAGGGTTCTGCAAAAACACCACATACCCTCTAAACCATTCACTCCCCTTCAAATACCCCGGCTCTTCCCATACGCCACCCTGAATCAGCCCCACCTTGAACGGCAGCCCCAGCCGGTTCATGCGTGGCAAATACGCTGCGTAATCCGGGATGCTGTGGCGCCCTTGGTAGGTCTGGACCACCACTTCATCCACCACGCCTTTGAGCTGGGCGATGGCGTGCGGGTCGGCGTTGCTGCTCCAGTCCATCAGGCCGGTAATGCTCAGCCGCAGGTCAGCAGGCAGGCGTTGGCGCAGGTCGCGCAGGAAGCCTGTGTATTCGTGCAGGTACTGGGTGCGGGCGTCGAAATCGATCTGGATGCCGACCACCGGGTTGCCCGCGTCGCGCCAGCGTTGCACCTGGCCGAGCAGTTGGGTGTAGACGCGCTCGGGCCAGTGCAGGGTGTGGGCGCGGTACACCACCCAGACTTCGCCTTGGGTGATGCGCGGTACGCTGATGCCTTGGGCGATAAACTGCACACCCAATTGCGGCGCACGGCGCGTGGAGTTGATCTGGCCCTGGAGGATGTACAGGGTTTTCGCCTGTTTGAGCACCGGCTGCGGCGTGACCCCGCTCCACAGCCAGAAGGCATCGTAGTCGCGGGCGTCAACGCCGGCAAAGGCCGGGCTTGCCAGGAGCAGCAAGCCTAGCCACAGGTGTTTCACCAGTAGTACTTCAGCGACTGCGCCCACTCGGTGTCGGCAAACCCGGTTTTGAGCTGGCGGAACCAGCCTTTACGCACGGATTTATCCACGTCTACACCGCCGCAGCCGTTATAGCCGGCCCGCGCATAGCAGTTGATCGCACGGAACAACGCGTAGGCCTTGTCGTTGTGTGGCGCCTTGGGGTTGGCGATGACCTGGCGGTAACCGTCGAGCCGCGAGAAGGTCTCGCCCTTGAACAGCGAGGCGGTGCTGCCCAGGCTGCCGGCGGCGCGCACTTGGTCCAGTGGCATGCCATCGAGGTTATTGCGCAGGATGAACTCACCCAGGCAGTTCAAGCCCTTGGGGTTTTTCCCATCGGCCTGCAGGGTGCTGGCGATTTGCGCAATGCTCGGGCAGGCGTAGCCGGACTCCGCCTTATCACCGTTCCACTGGAACAACTGCAGCGAGCGGCCATCGCCATAGACATAACCCAGGCTGGTGCCGAGCTTGTCGGCGGGCGCCGATGCCGGCAGTTGCTTGAGGTCGTCGGCGAAGGTGGCGTACTGGCCGCGCATCAGGTCTTTGTACAGCAACACAAACTGGGCGGTGGCACGTTCCACCGGGTCGCTGGCCTGGGTGATCTGTTGGCGTAGCAGTTCCTGGCCTGCGATGTTGCGCAGCAAGATGTAGCGCACCTGCTTGGCGCTGATCGGCGAATCGCTGGCGAACACGCTAGCCAGTTGGTCATTGCGCTCGTAATTCATCGCCAGCGCCAGTTCCAACTGGTCGCGCTGCAAGGGTTGCTTGGCCAGGGGCAGCAGCTTCAGCCACAGCGCTTGCGCGCCTTGCCAATCCTTCTTGGCTTCCAGGGCAAGGCCGCGCAGGGTTTGCTGGCTGAAGGCGAAGTAGTCGAGGCTGGCGGGCACGTCCTGAGGCAGCAACTTCAAAGTGTTATCGGGCTGATGTTCGACGTACAAGGCAAACGCCGCTTGCACGTAGTCGTACAGCGCCGGCTCCTGGGCAAACACCGGCTTTTGCGCGTCCAGGGCCGCGCGGCTCAGCTGCGGCGGGTTGCCGGCGCGCATCCACATCAAGTCGTTGACGGCCAGCATCAGTGGGTTGGCCGAAGTTTTTTGGGTGGCACTGAGCAGCTTGTTGTCGGCTTCCTGCACCAGGTCGTCCAGCGACACATTGCGCTGTTTGGCGCTCAACTGCGCGGCCAGGTCGTTGGCCAGCTTGTCGGTATCGCCCGCCAGCCAATGCACCCGGCGCAGCAGGCCCTGGGCAGAGACAGCGTATTCGCCCTGTGGATAAGTTTTCAGGTACAGGTTGAAGCTGGTGTCGGCATTCGCCAGCACCGATTTATCCACATGCTCCAATTGCGGCATGCCGTATTCGTCGAAGGCGTTTTCCTGGGCCTGGTTCAACTCGGTGCGGGCGATCATGTAGAACGCCGCTTCTTTGACCCACGGCAGGCTGCCGGCGGCGGCGGCAACAAAACCGCGCTGCGCATCAGCGAAACGGCCACTGTAGAAGTCACCGGCGGCTTGCAGGTAAGTGCGCAGCTCGCGGCCTGCGGTGGACTGGATCTGCTCCGGGTTACCCAGGCTGGCACCGTCCCAGGTACAGGCGCCGAGCATCTGTACACGGCCCTTGGCCAACAGCTGGCGCTCCGCGTCGGGCACGTCGGCTTTAACCACTTGGCTGATAAACGCCGTGGCACTGCTTTCATCATTGCTGCGGCAACGGCTGCCTTCGCCGGTCAGGAAGGCGTCACCCGCCGCCTTGTCGCCTTCACGCTGAATGCCCAACGGCGCAAGCAGCTCATCGAGTTTGCTGGGCGTAGGTGCCACGTCGGTTTTTTCATCGGCGGCGTCGGCTACCGGGGTCAGGCGGTACACCGGGAACGGCACCGTGCCGAAGCCCTCTTCAAGGTCCGTCTCGCCCAATGCGTTGGGCGTCAGCGGTGCCACCTGTTTATCCGCCAGCAACAGGCGCAGGTTGACCCGGCTGTCATTGCCCGGGCTCAGGAAGGGCAGGTTGCTGCAGCCTTCAAGGCTGTCGCGTGAGACCCGCCAGTCGGGGTAGCACGAGTCATCGCCGCTGGCCTGGGCCTGGAAGGAAAGGCTGGCGAGCAATGCCAGGGTCAGTGGTGACAGAAAACCGATGCGCATGACGTGTCCTTGATCCTGAGTCCTTTGAAGGACGCAATAATAACGCACGCCTGCAAATACGTCGGCGGCCCCCTACAATAAATTCAGATTTGTCGGCTGTGGGGTAGTGGCAATTTGATCTTGCTGCCCTAGACTGCCCGGCATCATCAGGGAGTTGTAAACGTATGGTGCAGTTGCGGAGCTGGGTGTTAGGGATATCGTGTCTGATGGGCGTGGCGCAACTGGCGGCGGCGGACGATCCGCTGTTGGATCACCCACCGGCGGCAACCGCCGGCAACGGCAGTGAAGCACGCGGTGTGTTACGGGCTCGCGACCAGGCGATGCTGGCCAGCGAGTTGTCCGGGCGAATCGTCGAGTTGCCGTTCAGCGAAGGCGAGTCGTTCAAAAAGGGCGAGACTCTGGCGCGTTTCGATTGCTCCGCCTATCAGGCCCAGTTGAATGCTGCCCAGGCCGCCAGCCGAGGGGCCGGTGAGGAATTGGCTCACAACAAACAACTGGCGGCGCTTAATTCGGTGGGGCGCTTTGAAGTGGCTCGCGCCGAAGCCAAGCTCACCGAAACCCAGGCCCAGTCGCAGGTGTACCAAGTGCAGGTCAAGCGCTGCAGCGTGCTGGCGCCGTTTGATGGCCAAGTGGTGCAGCGCAAGGTCCAGCGTTATGAAAGCGTGTCGGCCGGGGCGCCACTGCTGGAAATCGTCGACAACCATAGCCTCGAAATTCACCTGCTGGTGCCGTCGCGCTGGATGGGTAAACTCAAGCCCGGCCAGACCTTCGACTTCACCCCTGACGAAACCGGCCAAGCGTTCAGTGCCACGGTTAAACGCCTCGGCGCGCGCATTGACGAGGGTAGCCAAACCCTGTTGCTGGTCGCCACCTTGCCCAATGCATCTGGCTTGATGGCTGGCATGAGCGGCACCGCTCACTTTGCGCAATTGCAATGAACGCACCGATACCGGGGCACCTCGAGCGGGTGTTCGCGCAGTTTCTGGAGCTGGAGCGCCAGACCCGCGCGGCGCGCACCACCGAGCAACTGGCCTACAGCCTGGTCAATGACGGCCAGCCACTGTTTGGCTATCGGCATGCGGCGCTGTTGATTGCTGGCAAAGTGCAGGCGGTGACGGCGGTGAGCAGCGTCGACCCGAACGCGCCATTCGTGGCGTTCGTCGAGCAAGCGGTGGCGCAGTTGCACAAGCAGGCGCTGGGCCAGACGGCACGCATGGTCCCGGCTGAACAGTTGAGCGGCGCGATACAGGCCGATTGGCAAAGCCTGTCCGCCGGGCATGTGTTCTGGTTGCCGTTGATCGACCCGCAGGGCCGGGTGTTTGGCGGCCTGTGGCTGGCGCGTGATACACCGTGGAGCCCGGCTGAGCAAGTCTTGCTGGCGCAGTTGGGCGACACCTATAGCCACGCCTGGCACGCGCTGCAACCGCGTCAGCCGTGGCGGTTGCGCCTGACCCGCAAGCGTCAAGTGCTGGTGGTGATCGGGTTGCTGCTGATGCTGCTGATTCCAGTGCGCCAATCAGTATTGGCGCCGGCTGAAGTAGTGCCACTGGCCGGGCAAGTGGTGGCGGCGCCGTTGGATGGGGTGATCGCCGAGTTTCTGGTCAAGCCCAACCAAACGGTGAAGACCGGCGACCTGCTGCTGCGTTTTGAAAGCACCACGCTCACCGCCCAGGCGGATGTGGCGGCGCGCGCCTTGGGCGTGGCCGAAGCCGAGCTCAAGGCCAATTCCCAACGTGCCTTTGCCGATGCTGAATCCAACTCGCGCATTAACCTGCTGGCGGCCCGGGTCGAGCAAAAACGCGCCGAACGTGATTACGCCCGCGAACTGCTCAAACGCAGCGAAGTACGCGCCGAGCGCGACGGCATCGCCGTGTTTGCCGACGCCGAGCGCTGGACCGGCAAACCCGTGCAGACCGGCGAGCGCCTGCTGCAGATTGCAGACCCGGCCCAAGCCGAGTTGCGCATCGAATTGGCGGTGGGCGATGCGATTGCCCTGGAGCCGAATGCGCAGGTCGCGCTGTTCCTCGACAGTGACCCGTTGCAACGCCACCTGGCGACTCTGCAGCGGGCGGCCTACGAAGCGCAGCCCTCGCCGGGCGGCCAGTTGGCTTATCGCCTGGATGCGCAGTTCGATGAAGCCCCGCCGCGTATCGGCCTGCGTGGTACGGCTAAGATCTATGGCGACCGCGCGCCACTGGCGCTGTACCTGTTACGCCGGCCGCTGGCGGGCCTGCGCCAGAGCGTGGGCCTCTGATGAGCCTGCCCAAACTGCGTGAAGACCTGCAACTGTCCAGCGCCGGCGCGGCCCTGGACGGCTCGCCGCGCTGGACCTTGGCCGACCCCGTGCGCGGGCGCTATTTCAAACTCGGCGCCACCGCCATTCGCTTGCTGCGCCACTGGTCCCTGGGCGACCCGGAACGCGTCCTGCAAGCGGCCAACCGTGAGCCGGGCTTGCCGTTGGGTGGCAGTGAATTGGAGGAGCTGCTGAGTTTCCTTCGCGCCCACGACCTGATCGCCGCCCTCGACCCGCAGCAGCGCGACAGTTACCTCTACAAGGCCGCCGCCCGCAAGCAAAGCCTGTGGCAGATAGCGCTGCACCAGTACCTGTTTTTTCGCATTCCGCTGTGGCGCCCGGACGCGTTTCTCAACCGAGCGTGGCCGTGGCTCGCGCGTTTCGGGCCGGGTTTGTTGCGCTATGGCTTGCCGATCATCCTCGGCCTGGGCGTGTTTCTGGTGGCGCGTGACTGGCAGCGCTTCCTGGCGACCTTCCCGCACCTGTTCAGCCTCGGCGGTGCCTTGGCGTTCGGCGTGGCGCTGTTCTTTGCCAAACTGTGCCATGAATTCGGCCATGCCTTCATGGCCAAGCGCGCCGGTTGCCGAGTGCAAAGCATGGGCGTGGCGTTCATGGTGTTGCTGCCGATGTTCTACACCGACGTGAGCGATGCCTGGCGGGTCAACGACCGCCGCTCGCGCTTGATGATCGGCGCCGGCGGGGTGATGGCCGAGTTGCTGCTGGCCTGCATCGCCTTGCTGGCCTGGTCGCTGCTGCCCGACGGGCCGGCGCGCACGGCGGCGTTCATGCTGGCCAGCGCGACCTGGCTGACCACCTTGGCGATCAACCTCAACCCCTTTATGCGCTTTGATGGTTACTTTTTGATCAGTGACTTGTGGGGCGTCGACAACCTGCAAGGCCGTGCCTTTGCGCTGTGCCGTTGGCGTCTGCGTGAGTGGCTGTTCGGCTACGGCGAACCGGCGCCGGAGCCTTGGTCGCCGAAGATGCAGCGGCGGCTGTTGAGTTGGGGTTACCTGGCCTGGCTGTGGCGCGCGGCGCTGTTTTTGGGAATTGCGCTGGCGGTGTATCACCTGTTCTTCAAGCTGCTCGGGATCTTCCTGATGCTGGTGGAGTTGGTGTGGTTTATCTTCCTGCCGATCTTCAAGGAATGGCGCGAATGGTGGAGTCGCCGCAGCCAGGCTCACGCGCCACGCGTGTTGCTCAGCGGCTTGGCTTTGCTGTTGATCGTGCTGGCGCTGGTGCTGCCGTGGCGCAGCGCTGTGGAGTTGCCGGCCATGCTCGAAGCGGGGCGCTCGAGTGCCTTGCATGCGCCGGTGGCCGCGCGGGTCAAGGCCTTGTCGGTGGTGGACGGGCAGGTGGTAAGCCAGGGCCAGGTGTTGATCGAATTGGAGTCACCGGACCTGGACGCGCGGCAAAGCATCGTGCGCCGCGAAGTCGACATCCTGCAGTTGCAGATGCGCCGCCAGGCCGGGCGCAGCGAAACCGCAGCGGATGCCGGGATCAACGATCAGCGCCTGTCCCAGGCGCTGGCCGAATACCGGGGTTTGGCTGCCCAGCGCGAACGCCTGCTGTTACGCGCGCCACATGCCGGCACCGTGCGCGACCTGCTGCCGCAATTAAGCGTGGGCCGTTGGTTGTCGCCTAAAGACCCATTGGCGCAAGTGGTGGAAGACGGCGCACGGCTGCGCGGTTACCTCGCCGAAGCCGAGTTGTGGCGGGTGGCGCCGGGGGCGACCGGGCGGTTTATCGCTGATGACCCGATGCATGCGGCGATCGCGGTGGAGTTGACCGATATTGACGTCAATGGCGTGGCCTACCTGGACCAGGAGGCACTGGCGTCCGACCACCACGGGCCGATTGCCGTGCGCCGCGATGAAAACCAGCGCCCGGAGCCGGTGCAGGCTCAGTACGGTGCGCGATTGCAAAGCCTGCAGCCTATCGACACGCCGCATCAGCCGTTGCGCGGCATGGTGGTGTTGCAAGGACGCAGCGAGTCAGTGCTGGGTGTAGCCTGGCGGCGCGCCGCGGCGTTGGGTGTGAGGGAAAGCGGTTTCTGACAGGAGTGCAGCGCAATGTTGAACAAGGATGGTGCCTTGGCCCAGGGCTTGGAGGTGCGCCCGTCACGCAGCAGTGACGGGCCGTTTTTACACAGCCTCTACCGCTCGGCGCGGGCGGATTTGCAGTGGATCGACGGCGAGCAGGCGCTGGTGAACGAAGTGATTGCCCAGCAATTTCACGTACAGGAGAAGGGCATGGACGAACAATTTCCTGGCGCCCTGCATTACGTGGTCGAAAAACTCGGCACTCCTATCGGCGCGTTGAGTGCCGATTTTGGTCCCAATGAAATCCGCGTGTTGTACCTGGCCTTTATCCCCGCGGCCCGTGGCCAAGGCTTCGGCCGTGCAGTGCTGCAAGGCGTGCAACAGGCTGCCACCCAAGTGGTGTGCCCGGTGACGACGGTGGTCTGGGCGAGCAACCCCCATGCGCGCCAGCATTACCTGGCGCTGGGGTTTCGGGTGGAGGAAGCCACGCCCGCCGCGCAGCGGTTGGTGTGGTATCCGTCTCAGTTGAACACGATGCAGAAGTAACCACGCTGGCCGTCGCGGCCCATGGCTGGTTCGCGGGACACAAACACCTGCTCCAGGCAGGTGCCCTCCAGTGGCAAGCGGCATAAACCGTCGACAAACGTGGTAGGCGCAAGGCTTTCGAGCAACACCCTGAAGGCTCCGCGCGGGCTGCCCGGCAGGCTGGCTTTGGGCGCATCGGTCAGGCTTTGGACCTGAATCGGCAGCGCCGAACCATCCGGCAAGTACAGCACACTGGTGCGATTGAGCAATGGCCGGAAATGTTCCGGAGTGACCAGGTTCAACATAACAGGCTCCGCGTCAGAAGTGCCGGGACGCAGGAGCCCCGGCCAAAGGTTAACCGCGAGACGGAAAGATCCCGTTTAAGGCAATGCTGAAGTTGATCGCCAGGTAGGGGTTCATGGTTGCCATGGGCTGGCCTTGGCCGGCGGGGCTGATCGCGCCGCCTGTCACGGCGGTGCTTACGCCCTGCAGTGCGACCGGGGTGGCGCCTTGCTGGTCTGAATAGATCGAAGCACTGCCCGGCCCACCGCCGGAAGCGCCGATAAAGGCGTTGGTGGCGCTGGGCGTCGTCACTGGGTTGCTGGCGGTAATGGCCAGTTGTACTGAAGTGGTGGCATTGAACGGTGTGGTGGCGTGGGTGTGGGCCGGGAGGTTAATCAGGGTGGCGGTCACGGATTCGGTACCGGAGAACTCGCCGATGACGCGCGGCGTCAGGCCCGCGCCGTTGCCTTGACCAATCGGCATGCGGCCTTGCAGGTTCGGCAGCATGAAGTTTTGCACGCCATTGCCGCCGTAAATCGTGCCGAGCAACGAGAACAGTGCCTGGTATTGGTTGAGGGGCAGGGTTTGGCCGGCGCACAAGGCCCAGTCTCTGGGCGCGAAGTCAAACGCAAAGGGTTGGATAGTGCCGATGAATACTTCCATGGATCGTTCATCCTTGTAGTGGCTTTACGGTGTGTGACGCCAATCGATCTGGTGTCATCGCACAGCGTAGTCGCAGGTTTTGCGCGCCGCCCGACGGTTGCAAAACAGCGAGCGAAACCGGGGCTTTTGTCCTAGAGTGGCGCTTGTTTGCATATGTGCAGGTTTCGCCTCGGTAACGGGCGGTCTTAGGGGAATTGAGGTGCGACGGTCTGTGGTAGAGCAAGACGACAAAGTGGGCGCATTTCCCACAGCCAATCGCCTCTGGGCCGCCTGGGAAGGCGCCGGTTGGTTGAGCCGGTTATGGTGGGTGCCAATCCTGGCGCTGGCTATGGCCGCGCGTTTCTATGGCTTGACGGCTTCGGCAATCTGGGGCGATGAAGGCTCGAGCTTGTTGCTCAGCGAATACGCCATGGACGACCTGTGGTTTCACGCGGCCCACGACGTGCACCCGCCGTTGTACTTCTTTATGCTGCGCGGCTGGATCGGGTTGTTTGGCGATGGCATCTGGTCGATTCGCGGCATGAGCGCCCTGCCCGGTGTGTTAGCGGTGGGCCTGGGTATCTCACTCACGCGGCAACTGTCCACCCGTCGCGCGGCGGTGCTGGCGGGCGTGTTGCTGGCGCTATTCCCAACGGCGGTGCGCTACAGCCAGGAAGTGCGCATGTACTCGTTGCTCGCCGTGTGGCTGTTGGGCGCCACGCTGGCGTTGGTGTACTGGGTGCGCCAGCCTGAGCGCACGCGTTACCTGGCGGCCTATGTGCTGTTGATGGCGGCCGGTTTCTACACTCATTACTTCACTGCCCTGTGTGTGTTGGTGCATTGGGTATGGCTGGCAGTGCTGTGGCCTTCTCAAACGCGTGGCCAGCGGCTGGTCCTTCGCCCGTCGTGGTGGGGCGCCAATGCGTTGATTGTGGCGTTGTACCTGCCTTGGCTACCGAACCTGCTGGGTCTGGTGCAGCACGTCGAACAACTCAAGACCGGGGGGGATATCGGCTGGGAAGACCCGGTTTCACTGATGTCCGTGCCCTCGATGATCTGGCAGTTCGTACTCCAGGATGAAGGCATCGGTTTCTGGCAGCCGCTGTTCTGGCTGTTCCCTTTGCTCTTGATCGCCGTGGTGGGCTTCACCACCTGGCGCGACCGCGAGCGTTATCGCCCGGCGTGCCTGCTGGCCTTGTTCTTTTTGCTGCCGCTGCTGCTGGTGTACGGCGTTTCGTTTATCTCATCGGTGTTTATCGAACGCTACCTCACGGTCTACGCGCTGGGCCTGCCGATTCTGGTGGCGCTGGCCATCGACCGCCTGCCGCCGCGCCTGGCGTGGCTAGGCGCGGCGTTGTTCGTGTTGTTTATTGGGGTTGAGTTGCTGGGGCTCAAGAACAACGCCACGGTGGATGTGCATGATCAATTCAACGTGCCGGTGGAGTTCGTCAACCGCAATTACCAGGAAGACGATCGCATCGTGCTCAGCGACATGTTGTGGTACCTCAGCTACGTGTATTACGACCAGACCGACGCCCAATTGCAGCTCTATACGCCGCCCAAACCCGACGGCACTTCAACCCGGCCGAATGCTTATGGTTTTGGTACGTTGGTGGACCAGGACGGTGGGCGTATTTACCTCGACCGTCTATCGGCCATACCCGCCGATACGCACCGTGTGTGGTTGATCAGCAGCACCGAGCCACCGGATGATTTTGCACCGCTTCCCGAAGGCTGGCGCGAGCTTTTGCGTCAGGACGGCGGTGGCGCTCGGGCGCGGCTGTTCGTGGTATGCGCTGGTCCAGAGCCCTCGCAACCAGAGGGCTGCCGTTAATATCCAATTGGCATTAACGGAATATCCAAATAGTGGCAAATGACCACTAGTCGGCACTGCAATCCTCAGCTACGCTTCGCGCATAAATGGACTTTATCCGCCTAAGTGGTGATGGGATTGCAGTATCACTTTATCTCCGGGTTGCCGCGTTCCGGCTCAACCCTGCTCTCTGCCATCCTGCTGCAGAACCCGCGTTTTCACGCCGGTATGAGCAGCCCTGTAGGCACCTTGTTCAACGGTGTGCTGGGGCAATGCAGCGCCGGCAGTGAGTTTGGTTCAGTAATCGACCCCAATACCCGGCGCCGTTTGCTGCGCGGGTTGTTCGATTCCTACTACGCCGACAAGGCCTCTACCCCGGTAGTCTTCGACACCAACCGCCAGTGGTGCGCGCGCATGCCCGCGCTGCATGACCTGTTTCCTCAAGCCAAAGTGATTGCCTGCGTGCGCAACGTCGCCTGGGTCATGGACAGCCTGGAGCGCCTGTACCGCGCCAACCCCTTTGAGAACACCCGGCTGTTCAACGACGACGTTGAACGCAACACCGTCTACAGCCGTGTTGAGACCCTGGGCCAGCGCAACCGCCTGGTGGGCTATGCCTGGTCGGCGCTCAAAGAGGCGTACTACGGCGAAAACGCCGACGCTATGCTGGTCGTCGACTACGAACTGCTGTCCCAGGCGCCTGAACGGGTGATGCGGCTGGTCTACGAATTTATCGGCGAACCGTGGTTCGAGCACGACTTCGACAACCTCAGTTACGATGCGCCGGACTTCGACGAGGCCTTGGGCATGAGCGGCTTGCATCGGGTCAAACCCAAGGTCGCGCTGCAGCCGCGCCGCACCATCCTGCCGCCTGATCTCTTCGAGCAGTACGCACACATGGAATTCTGGCGCGACGGCTCTTTGAGCGCCGCCAATGTCATTCGCACCAAAGCCGACGCCGCGATCAACTGATCGCGTTTTTTCTACGGGTAACCGCTTTCGACTCACGGGTGAGCAGCATGTGGTGGAGCAAAGGAAAGGCACGTAACACAACACCAGGCGCTAAAACCCTGGCGACACCCATGATCATGTTCCTCGAACCGCGCATGCTGTTTGACGGCGCGGTCGCCGCCACCGTGGCCGATGCGGCCCAGGCCGACAGCCATGCCACCGCCGACGCGGCGGCCAAGGCGCCGACGGCCGAGCATGCCACCGCCAGCAAAGACACCCATGCACAATCCGAAGCGCCCGCTACGCCGGCGCCCGTGGCCGTGCCAGGGCAGACCGTGGTGTTTGTCGATGCGCGCGTCAAAGACTCCGCCGACTTGCTCAAAGGCGTCGCTCCCGGCACCCAGGTGGTGCAACTGGACGCCAGCAAAGACGGCCTGCAACAGATCGCCGACTACCTGGGCAGCCACCAAGGCGTGAGTTCGGTGCAGATCATCGCCCACGGTAATTCGGGCGATTTGTGGTTGGGCAGCACCTACCTGTCGGCCGATAACGTCACGGCCCGCAGCGCGGTACTGGCGCAGATCGGCCAGGACATGAACGCCGGCGGCGATATCCTGATTTATGCCTGCAACACCGCCGAGGGCGACAAAGGCATCAGCTTTGTCGACTCGTTGGCCAGCCTGACCGGGCGCGATATTGCCGCCTCCAGCAACCGCACTGGCACGGGCGGCGACTGGACACTGGAGGTTGCCACCGGCTCGATCGAGAGCCACACGGCGCTGTCGTACCAGGGGATGTCGGGTTATCAGTACAGCCTGGCGACGATCACCGTGACCAACGGCGCCGACAGTGGCGTCGGCTCGCTGCGCGCGGCCCTGAGCAGTGCAGTGGCGGGCGATACTGTCACGTTCAGCACCGCAGGCATGACGGTCAACCTCAACACGCAGTTGGTGATTTCCAAGAACCTCACCATCGAAGGCGATCTGGACCATAACGGCACGCCCGATGTGACCATCAGCGGGCAGTACAAGACCCAGGTGTTCACGGTCAATTCGGGGGTTACTGCGACCCTGGACGGCCTGGTCATTACCAAGGGACTGATGGCGGGTAACGGCGGCAATGGCGGTAGCGGGACTACTGCAAGCAATTTGCTGGGCGCGGGGATCAGTAACTTCGGCAACCTGACCTTAAATAACGTCAGCGTGACCGCGAATGCCGCCTCGGGTGGCGGCGGCGGTGGTGGCGTGGCCGGTGGCGACGTCGGCGGTGCCGGTGGCGGTGGTGGTGCTGTAGGCGGCGGCAACGGCGGGCACGGTGGTATTACCGGCAGCGGAACCGGTGTCTACGCCGGCACGGCAGGCACCGCCAACCAGGGTGGCGCGGGCGGTGGCTATCGCACCATGGGCGGCAACGGCGGCTCGAGCACCGGCGGTGCCGGCTCTACTGGCATCTACGGTTACACCAACGGTTCCGTAGGCGGCACGGCGGCCTCTGGCGGCTTGTCGATCGGCGGTGGTGGTGGTGGCTCCGGCTGGAATGGTGCCGGTGGCAGGGGCGGCGCAGCGGCCGGCGGTATCTACAACGCCAGCGGCGCCACCTTGACCATCGTCGGCACCAGTTCGATTACCGGCAACATCGGCGCCGGCGGCGGTGGTGGCGGCGGCTCGGCGAGTGGCAGCGGCACGGCGCTGAACGGCGGTGACGGTGGCCTGGGTGTCGGTGCCATCTGGAACAAAGGCAATGTATTGATCACGGCGAGCAACTTCGCAGCCTTAGGTGGCGCGGCCAACAGCGGCGCCAGTGGCAACGGTGGCTCGTCCACCGCCGCCGTGGCCGGCAATAAACCGACAGCAGTCAACGGCCTGTACAACGATATTGGCGGGACCGCGAACACTGCTTACGACCCGGCACCGACCGCCACCATCGTGGTCAGCAACGCCGCCCAGCACATCGGCAGCACCTCACTGGTGACCATTACCTTCAGCCAGGCGGTGACGGGCTTTACCAACGCCGACCTGACAGTTGCCAACGGTACTCTGGGCCTGGTCAACACCAGCGACGGCGGTATCACCTACACGGCAACTTTTACACCTAATGCCAGCGTCACCAGCGCCACCAACCACATCGTTCTCGACAACACCGGTATCAACAGTGTGGCGACAGGCATGGCGGGCACTGGCACCACCTCGTCCAACAACTACACCGTCGACACCACACGGCCGACCGCGACTGTCGCAGTGGTCGCGCCTACCCTGAGCACCACGGTCAACTCAACGGTCAATATTACTTTCAGCGAAGCTGTATCCGGTTTCAGCCTGGCCGACATGACGGCCACCAACGGTACATTGAGCAACCTGGCCACCAGCGACAATATTCACTGGACCGCTACCCTGACGCCGAACGCCGGCAACACCAGCAGTGGCAACGTGGTGACGCTGGACAACGCTCTCTATACCGACGTTGCAACCAACGCGGGCACCGGCACTACCACCTCCAATACTTATGGCATCGACACGTTGCGGCCGACCGCCAGTATCGTGGTGGCCACTACCGCGCTGAACATCGGCGGTACATCCCTGGTGACCGTCACCTTCAGCGAGGCCGTCACCGGCCTTACCTCGGCTGATTTTACTGTTGCCAACGGCACCGTCAGCGGGCTTGCCAGCAGCGATGGCGGCGTAACCTGGACCGGCACACTTGCGGCCACCGCCGGCATCACCGACACCACCAACGTGATCACCCTGGCCAACAACGGCGTCAGCGACGCGGCCGGTAACACCGGCACCGGCACCACCGACTCCAACAACTACGTCATCGACACGCAGCGGCCTACCGCAACCATTGTGGTCGCTGACAACGCATTGAAGCTCGGCGAAACCTCGCTGGTGACCATTACCTTCTCCGAAGCGGTCACAGGTTTCACCAATACCGACCTGACCATCGCCAACGGCACCTTGACCGCCGTGAGCAGCAGCAACGGTGGCATCACCTGGACCGCGACCTTTACGCCAACCAGCAACATTACCGATACCACCAACCTGATCACCCTGGATAACACCGGCGTCAGCGACGGGGCCAGCAACATCGGCACGGGCAGCACTAACTCCAACAACTACGCGATCGACACGCAACGGCCGACGGCAACGATTGTGCTGGCCGACAATGTGCTGAAAATCGGCGCTACCTCGCAGGTGACCATCACTTTCAGCGAAGCGATCACCGGCTTCACCAACGCCGACCTGATCATCGCCAACGGCACCTTGACGGCTGTGAGCAGCGCCGACGGCGGCGTCACCTGGACTGCGACCTTTACGCCAAACAGCAACATCACCGACAGTACCAACCTCATCACCTTGGACAATACCGGTATCTCTGACCTGGCGGGCAACGCCGGCAGCGGCACTACCGACTCCAACAATTACGCCATCGATACCCAGCGCCCGACCGCGACCATCGTGGTTGCCGAACCGACCTTGAGTGCCGGTGAAACCAGCCTGGTCACGGTGACCTTCTCTGAAGCGGTGACGGGTTTCGACAACAGCGACTTAAGCGTTGCCAACGGCACCTTGAGTGCGGTGAGCAGCAGCAATGGCGGCATCACTTGGGCCGCGACTTTCACACCGACGGTTGGCGTGCGGGATACCACCAACCTGATCACCTTGAACAACAGCGGCGTCAGCGACATTGCGGGAAACGCCGGCACCGGCATGGCCAACTCCGGCAACTACACCATCGATACCCTCTTGCCGACCGCCGTCATCATCGTCTCCGACGCCACCCTCAAAGCGGGCGAGACGTCACCGGTGACCATCACCTTCAGCGAAGCGGTGAGCGGTTTCACCAACGCCGACCTGACCGTTGCCAACGGCACCTTGAGCGCGGTCAGCAGCAGCGATGGTGGTATCACCTGGACGGCGATTTTCACGCCGACCAGCAATATCACCGGCACCACCAACCTGATCACGCTGGATAACAGCGGCGTACAAAACGCCTCGGGCAATGCGGGCGCTGGCACCACTGACTCCAACAACTACGCCATTGATACGGCACGCCCGACCGCCACCCTCGTGGTCGCGGATGCGGCCCTCGGCGTCGGCCAGACGTCGCTGGTGACCATTACTTTCAGCGAAGCCGTGACCGGTTTCACCAATGCCGACCTGACGGTCGCCAACGGCACCTTGAGCGCAGTCAGCAGCAGCGATGGCGGCGTGACCTGGACCGCGACCCTCACGCCGACCGCCGGCATCACCGATACCAGCAACGTCGTGCGCCTGGACAATACCGGCGTGCAAGACCTGGCCGGCAACACCGGCAGCGGCACCACCGACTCCAACAACTATGTAATCGACAGCCAGCGGCCCACCGCGACCATCGTGATAGCCGACCCGACCTTGAGTGCCGGTGAAACCAGCCTGGTCACGGTGACCTTCTCCGAAGCGGTGACGGGTTTCGACAACAGCGACCTGAGCGTCGCCAACGGAGCTTTGAGTGCAGTCAGCAGCAGCGATGGCGGCATCATCTGGACCGCGACCTTCACGCCGACGGTCGGCGTTCGGGACACAACCAACCTGATCACCCTGAACAACAGCGGCGTCAGCGATATTGCGGGTAACGCAGGCACCGGTACGACCAGCTCCGGCAACTACACCATCGATACGGTATTGCCGACCGCCAGCATCGTGGTTGCCAATAACGTTCTCAAAGCCGGCGAGACATCCCTGGTGACCATCACCTTCAGCGAAGCGGTCACCGGCTTCAACAACGCCGACCTGACCATTGCGAACGGCACCTTGAGCGCGGTCAGCAGCAGCGATGGCGGTATCACATGGACGGCAAGCTTCACCCCGACCAGCAATATCTCCGACACCACTAACCTGATCACGCTGGATAACAGTGGCGTACAAAACGCTTCGGGTAATGCCGGTGCTGGCACCACCGACTCCAACAACTACGCGATTGATTCCCAGCGCCCAACCGCCTCTATCGTGGTCGCACAACCGACGCTTGCCGTCGGCCAGTCGACTCAGGTGACGGTGACGTTCTCCGAGGCGGTCACAGGCTTTACCAATGCC
Organism: Pseudomonas sp. B19125; assembly: GCF_044218855.1. Taxonomy (NCBI): domain Bacteria; kingdom Pseudomonadati; phylum Pseudomonadota; class Gammaproteobacteria; order Pseudomonadales; family Pseudomonadaceae; genus Pseudomonas; species Pseudomonas sp. B19125. Next base: position 232,054 of record NZ_CP162589.1, on the reverse strand, counting down.
GACTTGACCCTCGCCAACGGCACCTTGAGCGCGGTGAGCAGCAGCGACGGCGGCATCACCTGGACCGCAATGTTCACGCCGGCTGCCGGTGTCACCGCCACCCGCAACCTGATCACGCTGAACAACAACGGCGTCAACGATCTGGCGGGCAACGCGGGCACGGGCACCACCGACTCCAACAGCTACAGCATCGACACCCAGCCGCCAACCGCCACCATCGTGATTGGCAACCCGCTCTTGACCGCCGGTGGCACCAGCCTCGTTACCGTAACTTTCTCGGAGCCGGTGACGGGGTTCAACAACAGTGACCTGATGGTGGGCAACGGTAGCCTCAGCACAATGACGTCCAGCGATGGCGGGCGCACCTGGACTGGGGTATTTACACCCATCGATGGCATCCAGGCCAACAGCAATGTAATTGCCCTGAATAACTACGGCGTGAAGGACCTTGCCGGCAACGACGGTTCGGGTTGGACCAACTCCAATGTGTTCAACATCCAGACTTCACATCCTACGGCGACGCTCGAGCTCTACGACACGGTCATCGGTAAGGGCGAAATACAGATTGTAACGGTGCGATTCTCCGAGGCGGTGTACGGGTTCAACCTGAGCAGCCTGCAGGCCCCCAATGGCACCTTCAGCCAATTTATCCGTTACAGCGACTCGCTTTACACCGCGGTATTCACGCCGAATGCAAACGTGACAGCCCCCAATAATGTGGTCACCCTGGACACCAGCAGCGTTCAAAATGCCGCTGGCAATAGAGGGATTGTGAACGCGGTGTCGCCGGTTTTTGCAGTCGATACAGTTATACCCACGTATACCTGGACGCTGTCCGATAAGTTGCTGGAACCGGGCGAGACCGCCACCGTCACCGTAACCTTCTCCGAGCCGGTCACCGGCTTCGACAACCGCGCAATCGTCAACCTGCAAGCGGCCACATTGAGTCCGTTCTACAGCCTCGACGGTGGCGTGACCTGGCAGGCTACATTGACGCCGACGCCGGGCGCGGGTTCCTCGGGAAGCTACCTGATTGGTTTGTCCCTGGCTTACGTCAAAGACTTGGCCGGCAATACCAACTACTCGTTCGATACCAGCTCAATGATCGCTTACACGGTCGACCACACACCGCTCAGTTCCAATGTTTACCTGAGCTCCGAGCGTTTGGCGGTCGGTGGAACGAGCACGGTGTCTATCTACTTCAACAAGGCGGTCAGCAACTTTGACCTGAGCGACCTTAGCGCCGACAACGGCGTGCTCTCCAACCTGCGCACCAATGACGGCGGTATCAGCTGGCAGGCCACGCTGACGCCATTTGCCAATACCACCAGTGCCCAGAACGTGGTGCGGCTCGACAACGCCGGCGTGACCTACTACGGCGGCAGCACCGGCGCAGGTATCACCACTTCGCGCAACTACACGGTCGATACCCAACGCCCGACCTCCACCATCGTGGTCGACAAGACCAGCCTGGGCGGCAGCGAGAAGGCCACAGTGACCATTACCTTCAGTGAAGCCGTTGAGTTCTACAACAGCCCACAGGCGCAGAACGCCTGGCTCAGCGGCCTGAAAAGCGTGGACGGCGGCATCACCTGGACCGCTACGCTCACACCGCAGCGCTATATCGAAGACACCAGCAACGTGGTGAGCCTGGACAATACCCAGGTGCATGACCTCAGCGGCAACGCGGGCCTGGGGACCAGTACGTCGAACAGCTACGCGATCGATACCCGCCCGGCCACCGCCACGATTGTGGTCGACAAGGCCGAACTCGCCAGCGGCGAAACGGCCAACGTCACGATCACATTCAATGAGGCAGTGTCGGGCCTCAAGCTGGATAACCTGAGTGTCGCCAGCGGCGTGTTGAGCAACCTGAAAAGTGTCGATGGCGGCATCACCTGGACCGCCACGCTGACGCCCAAAGATCATCTGCAGAACTGGTATGACACGGTGGTACTGGATGGCAAAGGGGTAACGGATGCGGCAGGCAACTCGTCAGCCAACACGTATGCCTACTCGAGCTATTTTGCCGTCGATACCCAAGGCCCGCAGGTGTACATCGAAGTGTCGGATACCCAGCTCAAGGCCGGGCAGGGCACGCAGGTGTTCATCTGGTTCAGCGAACCCGTGCGCGGCTTCGACCTGTCCAGCCTGAAGGTGCAGAACGGTAGCCTGTCCAACCTGCAAAGTGGTGAGGGCGGCTACTACTGGACCGCGACCCTGACACCAAACAACAACGTCAATGACAGCAGCAATGTCATCAGTGTCGACAACAGCACGATCCGTGACCTGGCTGGCAACGCCGGTGAGGGCATCAGCCAGTCCAATGCCTATGCCATCAACAGCGTTACGGTCACGGCCGATCCGCTGACCTTGACCGGCGGCGTTACAAGGCCTGTGCTCAACACGACGTACCTGCCGCTGCAACCGGGCATCTTCACCCCGCCCACCGGCAACCTCGGCTCACCGCTGACGTTCGCGCCGCTGTTTGAGCAGCGCGTACTGGGCGACGGCATGCGCCCGCTGGGCGATATATTCATCAACAGCGGCGCCACCAGCCCGAGTTTTATTGCGCAGGTGTTCACCAGCAGCGATAACGTCGGCGACGGTTCCGGCAAAGGCTTTTTAGGCTTTGGCGGCGGCGATGGCGGGGTGTTCGGGTCCAGCACCTTGTCGAGCCTGTTCAACCGTGAAACTGGCGGTGACGACAGCTCACTCAAGGCGTTCGACAGCCAATCGATCAAAGGCCAGGGCGATCCGGCGCATGGGCTGCGCGGCGTCTTTGGCGCGCCAACCCTCGGCCAGCAATTGCAGCAGATCAAAGACACCGAGCAACGCCAGGTGATTGACCTGGCGCACGCACTGCAACAAGTCGGCATCAGCGAAATGCAGGCTTGAACACACTAAATCAAGGCGCAGGAACAGGGGCAGTCCACGGATGAAAACAGGTCATAAGTTGTTCGGCGCCAGCTTGCTGGCGCTGGCGATCAGCGGTTGCGCGGTCACCAGTGAGCCGATTGAACGCAGTGTCAGCGAGCAGCGAGCCCGCAGCGATCTGCAAGGCATGTACAAGGACCAGGAGCCGTTGAGTGGCCCGTTGACGCTGCACCAGGCCATGGCCCGTGCAGTGAAATACAACCTCGAAGGCCGTTTGAAAGTGATGGAAGAGGCCCTGGCCAAACGCCAATCGGACCTCTCAAGTTTTGACATGTTGCCGCGCATGGCGTTGTCGGCAGGCTATGCCGGGCGCAACAACACCAACGCCTCCAGCAGCCAGAGCGTGCTCACCGGCACGCAGTCCCTGGAACCTTCGACCTCCCAGGACCGCGACCGTCGCGTAGCCGATTTGACCATGGTGTGGAACGTGCTCGACTTCGGCGTCAGCTACATCAGCGCCAAGCAGCAAGGCGACCAGCGCCTGATCATCCAGGAGCGCCGGCGCAAGGTGATCAACACCATTGTCCAGGACGTGCGCTCTGCGTATTGGCGCGCCGTGGCGGCCGAGCGGTTGCTGGGCCAGATCGACAGCTTGATGGCCCGCGTCGACCAAGCCCAGAGCAACAGCCAGAGCATGAGCGAACAGCGCATTGGCGATCCGGTGCAGGCCCTCGGTTACCAGCGCTCGCTGATCGAAGCCACGCGCCAATTGCAGGAACAGCGCCGCGCTCTTTCCCTGGCCAAGACTGAACTGGCCACCTTGATCAACCTGCCCATGGGCACCGACCTCAAGCTGGCGACGCCGGATAACTACAGCGTGCCTGAGCTGAAGGTCAACCTGGCAAGCCTGGAGCAGGAAGCCCTGGCCAACCGCCCCGAACTGCGCGAGCAGGACTACCAAACCCGCATCAGCGCCGCAGAAACCCGCAAAGCCATGCTGCGCCTGCTGCCTGGCCTGGAGTTCTCGGCCGGTGGGCATTACGACAGCAACTCGTTCCTCACCGACAACCGCTGGGCCGATTACGGCGCCAAGATCACCTGGAACCTGTTCAACGTGATCTCCGCACCCGCCGCCATCGACGTCGCCAAGGCCGGTGAAGAAGTCGCCACCGCCCGGCGCCAGGCGATGTCCATCGCCGTATTGGCGCAAATCTACGTAGCCAACGCCAACTACCAGGACGCCGTGCGCCAGTTCAAGACCAACGACCAGTTGGCCAACATCGACGGGCAAATCCTCACCCAACTGCGTAATCGCCACGAAGCTGCCGGCCTGGGCGAACTCGACCTGATCCAGGGCGAACTCAACACCCTGCAAGCCGACCTGCGCCGCGACCTGGCCTATGCCGACCTGCGCAACGCCTACGGCCAGATCTTCGCCAGCGCCGGGCTCGACCCACTGCCCGAACAACTGGATTCGGACCGCGTACAAGCCATCGCCACCGCCCTGGCCAGCCGCGAGTCGGCGTGGGCTGCCGGCAACATCACCACGCCGGTGCCACGCGCGGTCGTCAAGTAAGCGAGCGGCACTGACGGCGAGTTCCCCTCGCCGTCAGCCTGGCGGGCGCGTGGGCTAGACTCAGGAAAACCACCTTCCAAGGAGCCTGCCATGGAATCGCCTGTGCATAGCTTGCCGTCACTGTTCAAACAGCTCGGCCTGCCGCATGACCCGGTAAGTATCGAGAGGTTTGTGGCGGTGCATTCGCCGCTGAAGCCCGAGTTACACCTCGCGGATGCGTTCTTTTGGACGCCCGGCCAGAAGGCGTTTTTACGCGAAGAAATTCTCGACGATGCGGATTGGGCTGAAGTGGTGGATGAGCTGAATCTGTTACTGCGGGAAGGGCGCGGGGTGTAAGGGTCGATCGTTCCCACGCTCCGCGTGGGAATGCCTCCTGTGACGCTCTGCGTCACCCCTTCAATAGCGGACGCGGAGCGTCCTGGGCTGCATTCCCACGCAGAGCGTGGGAACGATCAAAATCCAGCGCCGCCTGGATGCTCAGGCCGAACAGCCAGCCTGAAGACAACACTGAACTAAATGTGGGAGCTGGCAAGCCAGCTCCCACAAGTGTTTTGTTCTGCCGCAAATCTAACGTTCTCGCTCAAACGCGCTTTACTTACCCACAACCCCACCACCCATCACAAAAGTGTTTCAAAACTTGACGGCTTTGGATCCATCCACCATATTGATAGTTAGCAAACTAACTGTATGCGAACAATCCAGTGTCCCAAACCCTCGAACAGCTCCATATGAACCTCAGCAGCAGCATGGTGGTGGGCGCCCGTAACTGGCGCAAAATCTGCCAGACCACGCTGGTGAGCTATGGTATTTCCGAAGCCTGCGCCGTGCCGCTGTTGATGATCGGCCGCTTGGGCGACGGTGTGCACCAGGTGAAAGTAGCCCAGGCATCCGGCATGGAAAGCCCGTCGTTGGTGCGCCTGCTTGATCGTCTGTGCCATGACGGTTACGTGTGCCGTACCGAAGACGTCCATGACCGTCGCGCCAAGGCCTTGAGCCTCACCGAGCGCGGCCGCGAGTTGGTGCAGGCGGTGGAAGTGCAACTGGTGCGCCTGCGCCAGGAAGTGCTGGCGGACATCGCCCACGGCGACCTTGAAGCGGCGTTGCGTGTACTGCAGGCCTTCGAGGCGGCTGAGGCGACCTCTTGAACGGATTTTTTACCGGCATGCCGCCGGCCCGCGACTGGTTCTACGGCGTGCGCACCTTCGCCGCTTCGATGATCGCCCTGTACATCGCCATGCTTATGCAAATGCCGCGTCCGTATTGGGCGATGGCCACGGTGTATATCGTCTCCAGCCCGTTTGTCGGCCCTACCAGCTCCAAAGCGTTGTACCGCGCCATCGGCACCTTCATGGGCGCGGCGGCGGCGGTGTTTTTTGTGCCGATGTTTATTCAGACGCCGTACCTGCTGGTGGTGATCATTGCGCTGTGGACCGGCACCTTGTTGTTTTTGTCTTTGCACCTGCGTACCGCCAACAGCTACGCGCTGATGTTGGCCGGCTACACCTTGCCGCTGATCGCCTTGCCGGTAGTGGATAACCCGCTGGCGGTGTGGGATGTGGCCGAAGCGCGTACCGAAGAGATTTTCCTCGGCATTGCTGTGGCCGCCGTAGTAGGCGCAATGTTCTGGCCGCGGCGCCTGATGCCGGTGTTTGATGGCTCGGTGGCCAAGTGGTTTGCCGACGCCCAGGTCTATAGCCAGCGCTTTCTGACCCGTAACGTTGCGCCCGAAGAAATCAGCACCTTGCGCGGCGGCATGGTCGCCACCTTCAACACCCTGGAACTGATGATCGGCCAGTTGCCCCACGAAGGCGCTCGGCCACAGACGGTGCGCAACACCAAGGAACTGCGCGGGCGCATGATTCACCTGCTGCCGGTGATCGACGCGCTGGACGATGCGGTCTACGCGATCGAACACCGCGCCCCCGAGTTTCTCGACCGGTTCACGCCGTTGCTGCAAGACGCCAACGCCTGGCTGGAGAGCACCACCGAGCAGGCGCCCCTGGAACGCTGGCGCGTGTTGCGCGACAAGATCGACGCCGCGCAGCCACAGGGCGAAGCACTGGACGACCGCCACACGCTGCTGTTCTCTAACGCCCTGTATCGCCTCGGCGAATGGGTCGACCTGTGGCAAGACTGTCGCAGCCTGCAAGCCGCCATCCAGTGCGAAAGCCAGGACACCTGGCGCGCCGTCTACCGCCATTGGCGCCTGGGCCGGCTCACGCCGTTCCTCGACCGTGGCCTGATGTTCTACTCGGCGTTTTCCACCGTTACCGCGATCATTGTCGCCTCGGTGCTGTGGATTCTGCTGGGCTGGACCGACGGCGGCAGCGCAGTGATTCTGGCTGCCGTGGCCTGCAGCTTTTTTGCCTCGATGGATGACCCGGCGCCGCAGATCTACCGGTTCTTTTTCTGGACCGCCATGTCGGTGCTGTTTGCCAGCCTGTATCTGTTTCTGGTGCTGCCCAACCTGCATGATTTCCCCATGCTGGTGTTGGCGTTTGCCGTGCCGTTTATCTGCATCGGCACGCTCACGGTGCAGCCGCGTTTTTACCTGGGCATGCTGCTGACGCTGGTGAACACCTCCTCGTTTATCAGCATCCAGGGCGCCTACGACGCGGACTTCCTCAACTTCGCCAACGTCAACCTGGCCGGGCCGGTGGGCTTGCTGTTCGCCTTTGTGTGGACGCTGGTCGCACGGCCGTTCGGCGCCGAACTGGCGGCCAAGCGCCTGACGCGTTTCAGCTGGCGCGACATCGTAACGCTCACCGAGCCTGCAACCCTGGCCGAACACCGCCACATGGCTGTGCAAATGCTCGACCGCCTGATGCAGCACCTGCCGCGCCTGGGCCTGATCGGCCAGGACACCGGCAGCGCCCTGCGCGATTTGCGCGTGGCGCTGAACCTGCTTGACCTGTTGGCCTACGCGCCACGCATCTACGGTGTGCCACGGGTGCTGCTCAACCAAGTGGTGGAAGGCGTGGGCGGTTACTTCAAGGCCTGCCTTAAAGCCGGTGAACGCTTGCCCGCGCCCAGCGGTCTGCTGATGACCCTCGACCGCACGCGCCGCGCCCTCAACGGGCAAGGCCTGCAAGACGAAGATGACACCCGCCTGCATCTGCTGCACGCACTGGCCGGCCTGCGCCTGTCGTTGCTGCCCGGCGTGGAATTTATTGGCGGCACCGAAATGCAAGCGCCGCTGCCTGATGGAGCGCCTTTATGATCGGTGATCTGGATATCAGCGGGGTGTTCCTGCCCACGCTGCTGGTGCTGATGGGCATTACGTATGTGTTGTTTCTGGTGGTGCACGGGTTGTTGACGCGCATTCACTTCTATCGCCTGGTCTGGCACCGGGCATTGTTCAATGTGGGGCTCTACGCGCTGTTACTGGGCGCCGTGGACTCACTCAGTCGATACCTCATGACATGAAAAAACCTTTTTTGACCATCGGCCGTGTCGTCCTGACGTTATTGATAGTGACCTTCGCTGTCGTCGTTGTGTGGCGCATGGTCATGTACTACATGTTTGCGCCCTGGACCCGTGACGGGCATATCCGTGCCGACATCGTGCAGATCGCCCCGGACGTGTCCGGGCTGATCCAGCAAGTCGACGTGCGCGACAACCAGTTGGTGACCAAGGGCCAGGTGCTGTTCGCCGTCGACCAGGACCGCTTCAAGCTGGCCCTGCGCCAAGCCCAGGCCGCCGTGGCCGACCGCCAGGAAACCCTGGCCCAGGCCAACCGCGAGTACAAGCGCAACCGTGGTTTGGGCAACCTGGTGCCGAGCGAACAACTGGAAGAAAGCCAGTCGCGCGTGGCCCGTGCCCAATCGGCCCTGGCCGAGGCGCAAGTGGCCGTGGACGCCGCCCAGCTCAACCTTGACCGCTCGGTGATCCGCAGCCCCGTGGACGGTTACGTCAACGACCGTGCACCGCGCAACCAGGAATTCGTCACCGCCGGGCGCCCGGTGCTGTCGGTGGTGGACAGCAATTCCTTCCACATCGACGGTTATTTCGAAGAGACCAAGCTCGACGGCATCCACGTCGGCATGGCCGTGGATATCCGCGTGATCGGCGACAACGCCCGTCTGCGTGGCCATGTGCAGAGCATCGTCGCCGGTATCGAAGACCGCGACCGCACCAGCGGCTCCAACCTGCTGCCTAACGTCAACCCGGCGTTCAGCTGGGTGCGCCTGGCCCAACGGATTCCGGTGCGTATTGCCTTTGATGATGTGCCGGCGGACTTTCGTATGATCGCCGGACGCACGGCCACGGTGTCGATCATCGGCGATAAGGTCAAAGACGGAGAAAAACCATGAAGCAGCTGCTGGCAACCGCTGCGCTGGGTTTGCTGCTGTCGGCCTGCCAAGTGGTAGGCCCGGATTACAAGCTGCCGGAAACGTCCGCCATCAACCGTGGCGACCTGCAAGGGCAGATCGCGGGCGAGGGCAACAACGTGGTGTCGACGCCGGTGCCGGCCGATTGGTGGAAGCTGTACAACGACCCGCGCCTGGATGAGCTGGTGCGCCAGGCCATGGCCTCCAACACCGATTTGCGCGTGGCTGCCGCTAACCTGCAACGCGCGCGTTTCCAGACCCAAGAGGCTGAATCCGCAGGCGGTTGGAGTGCTGGCGCCAAGGCGGAAGCCCAGCGCCTACAGGAATCGGGCGAAGCGTTTTTGCTGACGGAAAAAGTCCCGGTGGCCAACATCGGCAGCGCCAGCATCAGCACGTCCTACCAGTTTGACCTGTTCGGCACCTTGCAGCGTGGCATCGAGAGTGCCCAGGCCAGCACCGACGCGGCCCAGGCCGCCGCCGATATTGCGCGCATCACCCTGGTGGCAGATGTGGTGCGCTCCTACACCCAGGTGTGCGCGGCCAATGAAGAGCTGGCGATTGCCAATGAGTCCCTCGACCTGCAAGGCCAGAGCACCAAGCTCACCCAGCGCCTGCGCGACGCCGGGCGCGGTGACGAAACCCAGGTGACCCGCTCGCAGACCCAATACAAATCCTTGCGCGCCGAGATCCCGCGCTATCAAGCATCGCGTCAGGCGGGTTTGTTCCGCTTGTCGATGCTGCTGGCCAAACCGGTGGACCAACTGCCCGCAGGCACCGGCACCTGCGCCGAGCTGCCGCATATCGCCCAATTGCTGCCTGTGGGCGACGGCGCAGCACTGCTCAAGCGCCGCCCCGACGTGCGCCAGGCCGAACGCCAACTGGCGGCTGCCACCGCCCGTATCGGCGTGGCCACCGGTGCGTTGTACCCGGACATCAGCATCGGCGCCACGGTGGGCACGGTCGGCATTCTTGACGACCTCGGCACGCCAGCGACCAATCGCTGGGGCTTTGGCCCGCTGATCAGTTGGACAGTGCCGACCAACGGTGCCCGCGCACGTATCCACGAAGCCGAAGCCGCGACCCAGGGCGCCCTGGCGCACTTTGACGGCGTGGTGCTCAATGCCATCCGCGAAACCCAGACCGGCCTTGCGCAATACACCGCGCAACTGCAACGCCGCGACGCCCTGGCCGACGCCGGTGCGTCCGCCAAGGAAGCCTCGGAGCAGACGCACCGCTTCTTCCAGGCCGGCCGTGCCTCGTTCCTGGCCGACCTGCAGGCCACTCGCACCTACACCGATGTACGTGCACAGCTGGCAGCGGCCAACACGCAAGTTGCCATGAGCCAGATCGATCTGTTCCTGGCCTTGGGCGGCGGTTGGGAAAGCGGACGAACGCAGGCGTCACAACCCGGCAAACCCTGAGCGAAAAGCTATGCTTTGACAGGCGGGCCACCGTGAGGCCCGTCTGACAAAGTTCGCGTTTGCTCATGGGGATTCCAATAATGAAAAACCCTTATGCTCCCGCTTTCTGGTGCGTGCTTTTCGCACTGGTGTTGCTATCGGCTGCCTATTTCTACGGCGTCATGCTTGCCCACCAACTCGACAAGGCCATGGTGTTTCTCGATAGCGCCTGTCTGGTGATCGGCACGTTGTCCATCGGCGTGGTGGCCTGGGCGTCCTATCAAAATCAACGGGTGAAGAAAAAGCTGCTTCAACAAGGCAAGACCCGCGTGGCGATCTGGGACACCAAGGTTGCTCTGCGCCGCGTCGAAACCGTATTCGACCGCTATTTCTGGGGCAGCTACTGGCAGCCCGGGCGTACTTTCCAGGAAGTCATGGGCGAGCTCACCGGCACGCCGCTGGAAAAAAGCCTCGAGGCCCTGAAAAAACAATGTGTGCTGCTCGACCAACAGGTCGCCGACGGTAGGCATTGGCTCAATAACGCCCGGGAATTGTCCGACGTGGCTACGCAAATGGCGCGGGAACGCTACCAGCTGGACTTCTGCGACCCCAAGGCCGATACCCCCAGCAACACAGTGATACACCGCGAGTTTGAGGTGTTGGTGTACACCTGGACCGCACGCTTGAAGAGTTTCGATCACCAACTCGATGAGGTTGAATTGGAATACTCGTGAACCAACCGCTGACCTGACCTCTCTGAAAAGCTGGGCCGTTATCGGCCGCCAGTGCTAATCTTCCCCCGTTTTCGGCGGGCTTGAGCCAACCCCTTCGGGGTTCAAGGAAGACAGCCCACTTCTCACAGGATTTGATCAGGTCACTTCATGAATAAGCCAGCAGTTGTTTTCTTGGGTTTCGTTGTCGCCGTCGGCGCCATTAGTGCAGGCGGCGCCTGGTACACCGGTAAGCAACTGGAGCCGGTGCTGCAAACTGCCATCCAGAACGCCAACAAAGAACTGCAGACCTCTATGGCCGGCGTCGATGGCACGGTGAACCTGGAGCTGGTGTCCCTGGATCGTGGCCTGTTCAGCAGCACCGCGCACTACCGCCTCAAAGGCCAAGGCAGCGTGTTCGGTGAAGAAAACCCGAACCCTGAGCTGCTGTTCGTCGACCATATCGAACACGGCCCGCTGCCGTTCTCGCGCCTGGTGACGCTGAAGTGGCTGCCGGTCATGGCCACCAGTCACTATGCGCTGGAAAAGAACGCCACCACCGAAAAATGGTTCGCCGCCAGCAAAGACGTGTCGCCGCTCAAAGGCGTGGCCAATATCGGCTACAACCGCTCGGTCGACGGCAACGTCGAATTGCTGCCACTGGACATCAAGGACGACAAGTCTTCGGTGAGCTTCTCGGGCGCCAACCTGGACTTCGACAGCAGCGCCGAAGGCCAGAAGGTCAAGGCCAGCGGCTACATGAACAGCCTCAAGGTTGCCGTGATCGACGCCAATGGCCAGCCGCTTGAAGCCGAACTGTCCGGCCTGACCGTGGCCAGCAACCTGGAAAAATCCACCTTCGGTTTCTACACCGGGCAAAACACCGTTGAGCTGACCGACACAAAAGTCACCTTCGGCCCGCAGAAAGCCGTGCTGACCCTCAAGGGTTTCGAGCAAAAAGACACCAGCGAAACCAAGGACAACAACCTGGCAGGCCGCGTTGACTACAAGATCGACGAAATCGGCTACCAGGGTAAACCTGTAGGTTCGGCCGCCATGGCCCTGAGCATGAAGAACATCGACATCCCGGCGATGCTGGTGCTGACCAAGCTCTACCAGGACAAGATGCAGCCGGTGCAAGCCGCCGCGGCTGCCGGCCAACCGGTGCCTGAGCTGCAACTGACCGAAGCCGAGCAGACCCTGGCCGAGGCCAACGTCAACCAGGTGCTGGCCGCCAAGCCGCAAGTGGCAGTGGAAAACCTGTCGCTGAAAACCACCCACGGTGAAAGCAAATTCAACCTGGTGGTAGACCTGACCAAACCCACCTCGATGGAATTGCCACCGGTTGAGCTGGGCAAGCAGGTTATCGCGCTGCTGGATGCCAACCTGACCCTGTCCAAGCCAATGATCGGCGACGTCGCTGCCCTGCAAGCGGAAGTGGGCGGTGTGACCGACCCTAAAGCCATCGAACAGCAATCACAGATGGCGGCCGAGATGGTCAGTGGCATGGCCGTTGGTACTCAGTTGGCAACCCTGGTGGGTACTGACGTGGTTTCCAAGCTGCACTACGCCAACAACGAAGTGACGTTTAATGGCCAGAAGATGACCGTGGAGCAATTCATTGGCTTTGTGATGGCCAAAGCGGGTGCGGTCAGCGGCGCGCAGTAAGATTTCTTACATCGGTAAGAAATAAATATTGGAGGCGCGGGTTTACCTGAAGCGGCAGTCAAACAACCGGCATACAGGCCGGCTGTGGCTGCTTAGCTCAGGCAAGCCTTGGCCTCCATTGGTTTTTCTGCGGTTGGATAATTCTGAACAATTGTTCTGATTTGGGCATTTCTCTACTTTCCTAAGAGATAGTTCCTACAGGAAAGCTAGGCCGGGTCACGAGACGCCGGCACCCTGATGCGTTTTGCTCAGGACCACCTATCGTTATAGCTTTCCGTGTGTAAGGAAGCTCACGATATGCTGCGAACACTACCCACCAGTGCTTCAGGCCGGTTGCGCCTGCTCGTTGGGGCCGCCTTATGCAGCCAATTGCTGACGCCCAGCCTTGCCTTCGCCGACCCAGCCTATGACGCGCTGATTATCCAGGCGCGTAACGGCAACTTCACTCCCGCGCTGACCCAATTGCGCCAACTGCCGCCTGAACGCCAGACACCTGGCCAGATCAGCGATCACCTGGTGATTGCCGGTTGGGCAGGGCAAGACGCCGAAGTGTTGAAGGTCTACGAGGCCCAAGGCAAAAATCGCAACCTCACCACCCAGGCGCTGGCCACGGTGGCGCGCACTTATCGCAACCAAAAGCAGTGGCCGCAGGCTCTGGCGGTTTACCAGCAAGCGCTGGTGCGTGAACCGGGCAATGTCGACCTGCAGCTGGGCCAGGCGCTGACCCAGGCCGACGGCGGCCAGGCCACGACGGCCGTGCAGCGCTTGCGCGCACTGGTGGCGGCGCAACCCAATGACCCCAACCGCCGCATGGCCCTGGGTTATGCGCTGACCCGCGCAGGCTTGAACTACGACGCCTTGTTCGAGTTCGACCAAGCCTTTACTCGCGCCGGTGACAAGCCTGAAGTGGTCCGCGAATACATCGTCGCCCTGCAAAAGGCCCGCCTGCCGGAGCCGGCGCTGCGCCTGTCGGCCAAACATCCGGGCCTGCTCGACGCGGTGACCCAGCGCCGCCTCGAAGGTGACCTCGCCGCCGAGCGCGTGCGGATGGCCGAGTTCGCCACCCGCACCGAAAAAGAACGCTACGTGGTTGCCGACCGCGCCCTCAATGACTACGACAAACTGCTCGCGCGCTGGACCCCGGACCCAAGTGCCCATGATGATGTGGTGCGCTGGCGCATCGACCGCCTGGGTGCCCTCAAGGCGCGGGCACGCACCGCCGATGTGATCCGCGACTACGAAACCCTCAAGAGCGAAGGCGTGCAATTGCCGACCTATGCCCTGCGTTGGGTCGCCGCGTCTTACCTCGACCAGCGCTTGCCGGAAAAAGCCGAGCCGTTGTACCGCGAGGTGATCAGCGCTGCCGATGCCGAACCCGATGATCGGGTCGAAGACACCACGGCCTTGTTCTACACCTTGCAGGAAAGCGACAAAGGCGCCGACGCGCGCGAAGTCGCCAACAGCCTCGCCACCAGCCAGAAACCTCGAGTCGAACTCAAGGGCTTGCCCATTGGTAACCCCAACGACGCCTGGATGGACGCGCAACAGCTGTCGGCCCAGGCCGGCGTCTACGGCGGTGACCTGCCGGGCAGCGAAGCCGGCCTGGACGCGTTGGTGGCCAAAGCTCCCGGCAATGTCGGCTTGCGCCTGGCCCAGGCCGACATGTACCGCGCCCGCGACCTGCCACGCCGCGCCGAGGGCATCCTCAAGGAAACCGAAGCCCAGACCCCGCGGGATATCGGCCTGGAAGTCAGCCAGGCCTACACTGCCATGGACCTGCAGGAATGGCGGCAAATGGACGTGCTCACCGATGACGTGCTGGCCCGCAACCCGGACAGCCGCCAAGTGCAGCGCCTGAGCCGTCTGCGGGATGTACACGACATGGCCGAGCTGCGCGTGGAGGCCTACACCGGAAAAAGCTACGGCGGCGGCAATAACAACAACGCCGGCGCAGTGGCCGGCAGCCGTGACTGGGGCATCGAAAGCGTGCTCTACACGCCGCCTATCGATGAAGACTGGCGCCTGTTCGCCGGTGCCGGCTACGCCACCGCCGATTTCAGTGAAGGCACCGGCCAACACCGTTGGCAGCGCGTCGGTGTGGAGCGTCGCACCCGCGACATGACCCTGGAAGCCGAAGTGTCCAACCACTCCTACGGCTATGGCTCCAAGCAGGGTGCGGCCGTGTCGATTGCCCGCGACATCAACGACAACTGGCAGTACGGCGGCAGCCTCGGCTACCTGCTGACTACCACGCCGCTGCGAGCGTTGAATGCCGATGTCACCGCCAACGGCGGCAGTGGCTTTATTCGCTGGCGCGCGAATGAAAGCCGCGAGTGGAAACTGGCCCTGAGCCCGTCCCACTTCAGCGATGGCAACAACCGCTTCGAAGCCGTACTGACTGGCCGCGAGGGCGTCTACAGCGCGCCCGGCGTGCAGGTAGACCTGGGCCTGGAAGTCGGCACCAGCCACAACACCAAAGAAGACACGGTGTACTTCAACCCCAAATCCGACTTCACCGTGTTGCCCACGGTCACGGTCAATCATGTGCTCTATCACCGCTACGAGACTCAGTGGAGTCAGCAGTTCCAGCTCGGTGCAGGTACGTACAGCCAACGGGATTATTCCACCGGTGGCGTCGGTTTGATCGGCTATGGCCAACGTTTTCGCTGGAACGATGTACTGGACGTGGGCGCCAACCTGAGCCTGATCAGCCGACCTTATGACGGTGATCGCGAACGCGATCTGCGCTTGCTCGTCGACCTCACTTACCGTTTCTAAAAGAGCCTGACCATGACCGTCCTTTGCCGTTGCTTGTTGGTCCTGGGTGTAATGCTGGCCAGTGCCTGTGCCCAGCAACCCGCGCCTTTCACTCCACCCGCCGAGCGGCCGATACTGGCCAACGAAGCGCCGTGGCCGAAAAACCATTTCCTGGGCATCGCCTACCACGATGTCGAGGATCGCGACCCCGACCAGGCGGTGGTGGCGGTGCGCACCGAGCGTTTGATCGAACAACTGGCGTGGTTGCGCGAGAACGGCTACCAGGCGGTCAGCGTCGACCAGATCCTGGCGGCACGCAACGGCGGCCCCGAGTTGCCGCCCAAAGCCATCATGCTCAGTTTCGATGACGGCTATTCCAGCTTCTACACCCGCGTGATGCCGATTCTGCGTGCCTATCACTGGCCAGCCTTGCTGGCGCCGGTGGGGTATTGGATCGATACGCCGCTCAATCAACCGGTCGACTTCGCCGGCTCGCCGCGCCCGCGTGGGGAATTCCTCACCTGGCAGCAGATTCGTGAAGTGTCGCAGTCGGGCCTGGTGGAAATCGCCGCGCACACCGACAACAACCACAAAGGGATTTTGGCCAACCCCCAGGGCAACCTGGAGCCGGCGGCGACCAGCCTGCGCTTTGACCCGGCCACCGGGCGTTATGAAGACCAAGCCAAATTCGATGCGCGCATGCGGGCTGATGTCGCGGCGATCACTAACAAGATCCGCAGCGTGACCGGCAAGGCGCCTCGGGTGTGGGTGTGGCCTTACGGCGCCGCCAAAGGCACCTCGCTGGCGATTGTCGGCGAGCAGGGCTACCAGATGGCGCTGACCCTGGAAGACGGCCTCGACAGCCTCGGCAACCTGATGAACAGCCCGCGCTTCCTGGTGGCTTCGGACCCGGACGGCGAGCATTTCGCCAATAGCATGGTGGCCGTGCAAACCCAGGCACCGCTGCGGGTGCTGCACGTGGACCTCGACAACGTTTACGACCCCGACCCGGCCCAACAAGCGCGCAACCTCGACCAGCTTGTACAACGTGTGGTGGACATGGGCGCGGGCACTGTATTCCTGCAAGCCTTCGCCGACCCCAAAGGCGACGGCCTGGTGCACTCGCTGTACTTCCCTAACCGCCACTTGCCGGTGCGCGCCGACCTGTTCAACCGCGTCTCCTGGCAGTTGCACACCCGTGCCCACGCGGCTGTGTATGCCTGGATGCCGGTGCTGAGTTTCGCCCTCGACCCCAAGCTGCCGCGTGTGACCCGCTGGGACCCGCAAACCGGCCAGGTCGGCACCGACCCGGACCAATACAAACGCTTGTCGCCGTTCGACCCGCAGGTGCGCAAGATCATCGGCGAGATCTATGAAGACCTGGCGCGCAACAATGCCATCGACGGTGTGCTGTACCACGACGACGCCGTGCTTTCCGACTTCGAAGACGCCAGCCCCGCTGCGCTCAAGGCTTATGCCGCCAACGGCCTGCCGGGCAGCATTGCCGCGCTGCGTGCAGACCCTGCAGTGATGCAACGCTGGACGCGCTTCAAGAGCCGCTACCTGATCGACTTCACCAACGAGCTGACCGCCAAGGTTCGCGCCATCGGTGGTCCACAAGTGGCGACCGCACGCAATATCTTTGCCGAGCCGATGCTCAACCCGGCCAGCGAAGCCTGGTTCGCGCAGAACCTCGACGACTTCCTCCAGGCCTACGACTGGACTGCGCCCATGGCCATGCCATTGATGGAAGGCCAGGAGCTGAAAACCTCCAACGCCTGGCTGGAAAAACTCGTCGCCACGGTCAAGGCGCGCCCCGGCGCGCTGGAAAAAACCGTGTTCGAGCTGCAAGCCAAAGACTGGCGGACCAAAGAAGCGCCGGATATCAATGGCGCGCAGATGGCCGAATGGATGGGCGTGCTCAAACGCCAGGGGGTCAAGAGCTTTGGCTACTACCCGGATAACTTCCTGGAAAATTCGCCGGACCTGAAGACAGTTCGTCCGGCCCTTTCCAACCAGTGGAACCCTTGATCATGTTCGACAGAATCCTGGCTTTATTCGTGTTGGCGTTGGTGTTGGGTGTGCCCCTGGGCCTGATCTTCCTGGTCACCGGGCAGTTCCTGATGGACTTCGTGTTTTTCTACCCGCTGTTCATGTCGGCGCTGTGGATCGCCGGCGGGCTGTACTTCTGGCTGCACTGGGAGCGGCATTGGCCGTGGAAGGAAGACACGCCGGCGCCGACCCTGGCCGGCAACCCGCTGATCTCGATCATCATCCCTTGCTACAACGAGGGCGATAACGCCGCCGACACCATTCATGCGGCCCTGAACCAGCTGTACCCGAATATCGAAGTCATCGCCGTCAACGACGGTTCCAAAGACAACACCGCTGCCGTGCTCGACGCCCTGGCCTTGCAACACCCACGCCTGCGTGTGCTGCACCTGGCGCAAAACCAGGGCAAGGCCGTGGCCTTGCGCATGGGCGCCGTGGCGGCGCGCAGTGAGTACCTGGTGTGCATCGACGGCGATGCCTTGCTCGACAAAAACGCAGCGGCCTACATGGTCGCGCCGATGCTCGACAACCCGCGCCTGGGCGCCGTGACCGGCAACCCACGCATCCGCACGCGTTCAACCTTGATCGGCCGCGTGCAGGTGGGCGAGTTCTCCTCGATTATCGGCTTGATCAAGCGTACCCAGCGCGTGTTCGGGCGGATCTTCACGGTGTCGGGTGTGGTGGTGGCGTTTCGCAAGAAGGCGCTGGACCGCATCGACTACTGGTCCACCGACATGATCACCGAAGACATCGACGTGAGTTGGAAGCTGCAACTGGACCACTGGGCGATCTTCTACGAGCCTCGTGCCCTGTGCTGGATCCTCATGCCCGAAACCGTAGGCGGCCTGTGGAAACAGCGCCTGCGTTGGGCCCAGGGCGGCGCCGAGGTGCTGTTCAAGAACATCCGAGGCATCTGGCAATGGCGCCATCGCTACCTGTGGCCACTGCTGTTCGAGTACTGCCTGTCCACCGGCTGGGCCTTCACCTTCCTGCTCTCGGTGATCTTCTGGGGCGTGGGCAAGTTCGTGGTACTGCCGCAGGCGATTGCCGTGGATTCCCTGGTGCCACCGGCCTTTACCGGGCTGGTGCTGGCGATGGTGTGCCTGCTGCAGTTCGCGGTGAGTATCCTGATCGACCGGCGCTATGAAAAGGACCTGTGGAAAACCCTGTTCTGGACCGTGTGGTACCCGATGGTGTTCTGGCTGGTCAGCCTGCTCACCACCCTGGTCAGCTTTCCCAAGGTGCTGTTCAACCAGCACCAGAAACGCGCGCGCTGGGTCAGCCCGGACCGCGGCATCAAACCCAGTGAAGAGGAGGCGTGACCATGAAGCTGGTCAGAACTCGCCAAAACACCGTGATGTGGATCATCGACGTGCTGCTGACGCTGCTGGCGTGGGGCGGCCTGATCTGGCTGCTCGCGCGTGGTATCGGCGCCATGCTGGAAACCCACGGCGGCCCACGTATTGAGGCGCCGATTTTCGCCGCGCTCAACACCTTGCAGATCTACCTGTGGATCGCCTTGTTCAACGCGGTGATCCTGATCAGTTGGGCGCGCTATCAGCAACGCCGTGGGCGCAAGTTCGCCCAGCGCCGCGCCGAAGCCAATGCGCTGAGCGACAAAAACCTGAGTGAGAGTTTCAATTTGGGCGACGGCCACCTGGAGCAGTTTCGCAAGCCGGGCGTGCTGGTGATCCACAACGACGAAGACGGCGGTGTCGAGGATGTGAAGTCCCACGTCTCCCGCGACGTGGAGCGCCCCGGCCTGACCCTGGTGCCCGGCGCGGAAAAAGGCAAAGACGCCGGCTAGAAATTCCGAAAGACACCAAAGACCCCTGTGGGAGCTGGCTTGCCTGCGATAGCGGTGGGCCAGCAACCAATCAATACCTGACACGCCGCCATCGCAGGCAAGCCAGCTCCCACATTCCATCTGCGTCGCTTGGAATTCCGATAAATGGGATCCAATTCACAAAAACACCGCGAACTTTTCGCTATTCCCCTGCACTAACCTAACTCGGCAAGTAGTTGATGGCTAAATAATGGCATTTGCTAAATTGTTTGCCGAATTAATATCAAAAGAGTTGCCGCTGGTCGGAATAAAACTTCTAACGGCCGCCATTATCTCTTTGTGATAACTCTTTATTGTTAACAATCAATGTGTTGCGGATGTAATAAGCACGAATGTGCAACTGTCCCGGTTTCTTGGGCCAGCGCTAGTTCGATGGTAGTTTGCCGCCCCTTGATTTTCGATGGATCGAACATGTCTTTTTTATCGCCACGGACTCGGTACTTGCTGTGCACTTTCATGCTCGCCTGCCTGAGCCTGAATACGGCCACCGCCGCCCCCACGCCTGGGGATCAAGACCTGATCCGCGATCGGCAGAACCGCCTGCTGGAAGAGCAAAGCCGGCGCCTGCAAGAGCTTCAGGACCTGCCCGGCAATGAAGCCAAGCCACAGGCACCGGCTACGCCTGCCGACACCCGCTGCTTCCCGATCAAAGACATCGAACTCAAAGGCGCCGACAGCCTGCCTGCCGGCGACCGCACGCTGCTGCTCAAACCCTATGTAGGCCAATGCCTGGGCGTCTCGCAGCTCAATGAGCTGCTCAAGGTCATCACCGACTATTACATCGCCAAAGGCCGCGTCACCAGCCGCGCCTACTTGCCGCAACAAGACCTCTCCAGTGGCCATCTGCAGGTGTTGGTGGTCGAAGGCAAACTCGAAGCGGTGCGCAGCGCCGAAGGCAGCAACGTCACCGAGCGTGAACTGGCCATGGCGTTTCCCGGCAAGGTCGGTGAGGCGCTGAACCTGCGCGAGGTCGAGCAACTGGTGGACCAGCTCAACCGGTTGCCGTCCAAACAGGCGCAAATGGAGCTGACGCCCGGCAAGCAAGTGGGCGGCAGCGACGTGGTGGTCAAGAACACCCCGCAAAAGCCCTGGCGCGCTAGCCTGTCGCGCAACAACGACGGGCAACGCAGCACCGGCGAGCAGCAATGGGGCGCGGGCCTGGAGTGGGACAGCCCGCTGGGCCTGGCTGACCAACTGGTGCTGCGCGGTGGCCACGACGCCATCAGCGACCACCAGAAAACCTCGAAAAACACCCTGCTCTATTACAACGTGCCGTGGGGCTGGTGGAACTTCACCTACACCTACAGCGAGAGCGATTACCGCGCGCTGGGTTACACCGACACCTTCAAGTTCAAGCAGTCGGGCGACAGCCAGAACCACCAACTGCGCGCAGAGCGCGTGATTCACCGCGATGACGTAAGCAAAACCTCGGTCAACGTGGGTGTGGCTCACCTGCGCACCAACAACTACGTCAACGACGCCCAGCTCGAAATCAGCAGCAACCGCCTCAGTGAGTTGCAGTTTGGTATCAACCACGGCCGGCGCATCGGCAATGCTTTCGTCAACATCGACCTCGGCGTACAGAACGGCATCGGCGCCTTTGACGCCCAGCGTGACGACCAGCACCGCGATCAGTTTGGCAACCTCACGCCCACCCCGGATTACCGTAAATACACTGCCACGGTCAGCTATTTGCAGCCGTTTCGCCTGTGGGGCGAGTCGTTCAGTTTCACCAGCCTGGCCACCGGTCAACGCAGTGAAGACGTGCTGTTCTCGCCGCAGCGCATCAGCCTCGGCGGCTCGTCGTCGGTGCGCGGTTTGAAGGACCAGCAACTGTCCGGCGACAGCGGCGGCTACTGGCGCAACGAAGTGCGCTGGGCGCGCCCGGTCACCCTGGAATGGCTGCGCCCGGCCTTCGCCGAATACGGCACCAGCCTCGGTTACGACCAGGGCGTGATCCGCAACGACCGTTACAACGGTGACAACCACGGCCGCGTTTCAAGCAACTCCGTGGAACTGTTCGCCCGTGGCAAATACGTCAGCACCAGCGTGACGTTTGCCCACTCGTTAGAAAGACCTGGAGTGGTGACCGAGCGTGAAGCGCCGATCTACTTCCGCATGGATTTCTTCCTGTAATTCAACGCCCCGCTGCAACGAGAATTTGACCATGGATGTTCGCCACTTTGCCTTTCTGGCCCGCCAACCTTCTGCTGCCTTGAAGCGCCACGACGCGTTCTTCGGCCTGCCCAAGCGCGGCCTGGTGCTGATCCTGGTCAACGCGCTGTTCTGGCAGCCGTTGCTGGCCCAGGCCGAAGGCATTGTGGTGAGCAACCCGGCCACCAGCGTCGGCCAGGCCGGCAATGGCGTGCCGGTGGTGAACATCGCCACCCCCAATGGCAGTGGCTTGTCCCACAACCAGTTCAAGGACTACAACGTCGGCCCCAACGGCGTGATCCTCAACAACGCCACTGGCGCGCTGCAGAACACCCAACTGGGCGGTTACATCGTCGGCAACCCCAACCTCAAGGGCGGCGCGGCCAACGTTATCCTCAACGAAGTCAACGGCGGCAGCCCGAGCCAGCTGCGTGGTTACACCGAAGTAGCGGGGCAGTCGGCCAAAGTCATCGTCGCCAACCCTTACGGCATCACGTGCAGCGGCTGCGGGTTTATCAACACGCCCAACGTGACCCTGACCACCGGCAAACCGGTGATGGACAACGTCGGTCGTCTGGACCATTACCAGGTGGACGGCGGCGCCGTGACGATCGACGGCGAAGGCCTGAACGCCAGCAACGTCGACCGCTTCGAAATCATCACCCGCTCGGCCAAGATCAACGCGCAAATCAACGCCCGTGAACTGGCCGTGGTCGCCGGGCGCAACGACGTCGACGCCAAAAGCCTGAAAGCCACCGCCCGTGCCGACGACGGCAGCACCAAACCCGAGCTGGCCATCGACTCCAGCGCCTTGGGCGGCATGTACGCCGGCGCAATCAAACTGGTGGGCACCGAAGCCGGTGTGGGTGTGAAGCTCGACGGCACGCTGGCGGCCAGTGGTGGTGATATCCAGCTCGATGCCAATGGGCATTTGAGCATGGCGCAAACCGCCGCCAGCGGCGCGGTCAACATCAACGCCGCAAGCCTGGACGCCAAAGGGCCGGTGTATGCCGGTACAGCCCTTAACGTGAACACCCAGGGCGACCTCACTAACCGCCAGAGCCTGGCCGCCCGTGACCGCATTGCGCTGTCCAGCGGCGGCACGCTGACCAATGGCGACATCATCGAAGCCGGCGTCAACGCCGACAACACTCGCAACGCCACAGGCGATGTGAGCCTGCGCGGCAAGGCCGTCACCAACACCGGCGCCAGTGTGATTGCCAGCCGCGCGTTGAGCGTGGATGCCCAAGCGTTGAACAACCAGGGCGGCACACTGGGTGCCAAACAACACACCCAAATTACCGCTGCCACAGTCGATAACCAGAACAAAGGCCGCATTCTCAGCAACGGCGGCCTGGCCATCACCGCTGATCGCCTGCAGAACACCCAAGGTGGGTTGGTCACCAGCAACGGGCCGCTGACCGTCGTCGTCGGTGAGCTGCATAACCAGGGCGGTGAGCTCTCAAGCCTCGACACTGCAGCGCTGACGGTCGCGACCCTCGATAACGTCGCAGGCCTGATCACGGCGGGCAATGCGCTCAGCCTCAACGTCGGCAGCCTCAACAACCAAGCCGGGTTGGTCACCAGCCAAGGCACGGTGAGCGTGGCCGGTAATAGCCTCGACAACCGCCAAAAAGGCTTGGTCGCAGGCGTGGGTGGTGTGCAGGTCAATGTCGCCAACATCGACAATCGTAACGGCGAGCTGTCCAGCCGTGCGGGCGTTGTGGTGACCGCTACGCAACTGGATAACAGCGACGGCGGGCTGCTGATTGCTGGCGCCGGTGCAGGTTTGAATGTCGACCAACTGCTTAACCGCAACCAGGGTTTGATCAGCAGCGAAGGGCTGCTGAGCATCACCGCGCGCACGCTGGCCAACGGCGGCGGCACGCTCTCCAGCGCCGGGCCGCTGACCCTCAGCGCACTCGGCGCGGTGGACAACCGAGGCGGGCGGCTGGTCACCGATGGCAGCCTGATACTCAACGCCGCAAGCGTCGACAACAGCCAGAACGGCACCCTGAGTGCGCGCCAGGCCCTGTCCCTTGGCACTGCCGACCTCAACAACCAGCAAGGCGGCCAGATCACCAGCGCCGAGGCGCTGACGCTGGACCTGCACCGTGGCGAGTTCAATAACCAGGGCGGGCTGATCAACGCGCCGCTGTTGATGCTCAACAACCTCAAGAACGTGCATAACCAGGGCGGCGAAATCTCCGGCAGCCAGGCGTTCACACTCACCGCCGACAACCTCGACAACAGCAGCGGCAAACTGCTGAGCAACGCCGCGCTGACCCTGCGCATCGGCCAGGCCCTGGCCAACGTCAAAGGCATGATTGCCGCCGCCTCGGTTGACGCCCACGCCACCGACCTCGACAACAGCGGCGGCACCCTCACCAGCCGTGGCGACACGCTGCTCAACGTGGCTGGCCGCCTCACCAACCGCGACCAGGGCCTGCTCAACGCGAGCAATACGCTGACGCTCAACAGCGCCGCGCTGGACAACCAGAACGGCTCGCTGCTGGGCAGCGCGATTGCCCTGGACTTCGGCACCGCCACCGGCGACCTGAACAACGCGGGTGGCCTGATCACCACCGCTGGCAACCTCTCCATCAACCACCTGCGTGACCTCAGCAACCAGGGAGGCGAACTCTCCAGCGCGCAAACTCTGAACCTCAGCGGCCGCACGTTGAACAACAGCAACGGCAAACTGATCAGCAATAACCTGCTGGTGCTCAATGCCGAAAACCTGATCAACCAGAATGGCCTGATGTCCGGCTGGCAGGGTTTGACGGTCAGCGGCGCGAACCTGGACAACCGCAACGGCGGCACCTTGTCCAGCCGTTACGGCGACCTTAATGCCACGCTGACCGCCAGCCTGCTCAACAGCGCAGGCGGGGCACTGGTGAGCCAGAAAGCGCTGACCGTTAATGCCGGCGAACTGGATAACAGCAACAAAGGCGTACTCTCCAGCGCGGCCGGGCAGACGCTTACCGTCGGCGGCTTGCTGAACAACGCCCAGGGCGGCGTGATCGACAGCGGCGCGGCCCTGAGCCTGACTACGCAAAACCTGGACAACAGCGCCGGCAGCATCAGTGGCGGCACCGCCACCACCCTTGACCTGCTCGCGACCCTGACCAACACCAGCGGCAAACTGGCCAGCGGCGGCCCGCTGCTGATCAGCCGCGCAGCGCAGATCAACAACCAGGGCGGCCAGATCGCCAGCCAAGGTTTGTTGACCCTGCTGACTGTCGGCCTGGATAACCGCAACCGTGGCACCCTGGCCGCCAACGACCGCTTGAGCCTCACCGCCAGCGGCCTGGTACAGAACGGCAACGACGGCTTGATCTACAGCCAGAACGCCGACCTCCTGCTCACCGCCAGCCGCTTGGACAATGGCAAAGGCACCGTGCAAAGCCAGGGTGGCATGACCGCCAACGTGGCCGACACGCTGGATAACCAGAGCGGCAAACTGATCGCCCAGGCCGGTGACCTGAATATCAACGCGGCCAGCCTCGACAACCGTGGCGGCACCCTCGCCAGCCTCAAGGCCGCACTGCAAACCCAAGTGGTCGGCGTGCTGCGCAACGGTTACGACCTCAACAACAACCGCCAGGGCGGCGTGATGCAGGGGCAAAGCCTCAACCTGCAAGCCGGCAGCATGGACAACTATGGCGGGCGCATCGCGGCGCAGGGCGGCAACGCACTGGTCACCACCGGCAACTTCGACAACCGCAACGGCGGGCTGTATGCCAAAGGCCTGATGCGCGTGGTCGGGCATGACTTCGATAACAGCGGCGACAACGACGGCCAGATCGCCGGCCAACAGATCGACCTGGACCTCAGCGGCGCACTCAACAACCGCCTGGGCATCATCGAAAGCGAAAGCACCCTCAAGGTGCGCGCGGCCAGCCTCGATAACCAGACCGGGCGCCTGCGTGCGCTGGGCACGGCGGGCACCACCGAATTCGCCATCGGCGGTCTGTTCGACAACCGCAACGGCGTGCTGGAAACCGCCAACAACGACCTGACCCTCAACGCCGGCAGCTTCCAGAACCTGGGCGGCAACGTACTGCACGTGGGCACCGGCAACTTCGGCATTGCCCCGGCCAACCTCAACGACGTGGGCGGCAGCCTGGTCACCCGTGGCGACCTGACCATCACCCAGGGCAACTGGACCAACAGCAGCGTGATCCAGGCCGGGCAACTCACCGTTAACGTCGACAGCCTCGACCAGACCGCCACCGGCCAACTGCTCGGCGCGCGACGCTTTATCGGCAATGGCGCCAACTGGACCACCCACGGCCTGATCGCCAGCGACGGCGCGCTCGACCTGACCTTGAGCGGCGCCCTCAACAGCAGCGGGCGCATCAGCAGCCTGGGCAACCTCAACCTCAATGCCGCACAAGCCAGCCTGAGCGACACGGCCAGCATTGCCGGCGGCGGCGTCACCACCGCCAACATCGCCGGCACGCTCAACAACCGCGGGCGCCTCACCGCCGCTACCGACCTGGTGGTCAACGCCGGCACACTCAACAACTACGCGACCCTGGGCAGCGGCCAGCGACTGGTCGCCACCACCGGCGCCTTGCTCAATGACCACGGCCTGATCTTCAGCGGCGGCGACATGAGCCTGCGTGTGGACGCGTTGAACAACAGCTACGCCGACGTCTACAGCCTGGGCAACCTCAGCGTCGACCGCGACGGCAAGGGCGGCCTGGCAAGCAGCATCCTCAACAGCTCATCCACGATCCAGAGTGACGGCAACCTCAGCTTGTCCGCCAACTCGATCAAAAACGAACGGGCGGTACTCGACGTCAACGATGCGGGTGTCTACACAGCCTCGGCCACCCAAGGCACGTGCATCGAGTACGTCAACGCCGGTGACTGCCACGCCGGTGGCACACCGCGCAACTACGTGTGGGAACTGGTGACACGCGACAAACTGGAAGTGACCGCCGCCAGTGCCGGTTCGAGCATCACCTCGGGCGGTAACATGACCCTGGCGGGCGGCGACCTGCTCAACAGCAGCAGCTCGATCGCGGCCGGCGGTAACTTCACCGCGCGCCTGAACAACCTGGTCAACACCGGCATCGAAACCGGCGAGACCGAGACCTATCGTCTTTTCACGTCAAAGCGCACCAAGCACCCTGAAGGCTGGTTCAGTGCCGCCGCCGCACTCACCAACAAATACTGGTACAAAAGCGCCGGTTACAATCCCAATGACCTCGGCGGCCTTGAAGCTACCGTGGCCAACTTCATCGGCATGATGGAGATCGAGCGCACCCAGTTCGGCAAAGTCACCAAAATCGCCAGCGATGACCAACGTTACGCCGCCGTGATTCAGGCAGGCGGCGCGGTAGACGTCAAAGCGCAAGCCGGCATCGACAACAGCGTGGTACGCCTGGGCTATAGCTACATCGGCGCAGGTGCCAAAACCACCACCGACGCCACCGGTGCCAGTGGCGCAGCCGGTTACTCCACCCGCGTGACCCTCAACCAGCAACTGCCGCCGGACCTGGCCCAACAGCAGATCAACCCGCTGAGCCTGCCCGGCTTCACCTTGCCCACCGGCCAGGGCGGGCTGTTCCGCCTCAGTGGCCAGAGCGCCAGCGCGCCTGCCAGCACCGGCCCGCAAGGCTGGACCTTGGGCGGCGGCAGCGTCGACCGCACGCCGGTGACCGGCCCGGTCGTGCCCGGCAGCGGCACCTCGGCCGACGGCGTGGTGATTAACCGCGTGCAAGGCCTGCCAGACAGCCAGTTCGTCTCCAACCCACAGAAATACCTGATCGAAACCAACCCGCTGCTGACCAACCTCAGCCAGTTCTTAAGCTCCGATTACATGCTGTCCAAACTGGGCTACGACCCGGACCAGGCACAAAAGCGCCTGGGTGACGGCCTGTATGAACAGCGCCTGATCCAGCAAGCCGTGATCGCCCGTACCGGCCAGCGCTTCATCGATGGCCAGACCAGCGACACAGCGATGTTCAAGTACCTGATGGACAACGCCATCGGCACCAAACAGGCGCTAAACCTGGCCGTAGGCGTGAGCCTCACCGCCGAGCAAGTGGCGGCCCTGACCCACGACATCGTGTGGATGGAAAACGCCACCGTCGCCGGCCAGCAAGTGCTGGTGCCCGTGCTCTACCTGGCCCAGGCCAACAACCGCCTGGCGCCCAACGGCGCACTCATCACCGGCAGCGACCTGAACCTGGTCAGCGGCACCGACCTCAACAACGTCGGCACCCTGCGCGCCACCAACAACCTGGCGGCCAGCGCCGGGCGCAACATGGTCAACGGCGGCCTCGTGCAAGCGGGCAACCGCCTCGACCTGCTCGCCGGCAACACCCTCACCAACCGCGCCGGCGGCATCATCGCCGGGCGCGACGTCAGCGTGCGCGCGGTAAATGGCGATGTGCTCAACGAACGCACCGTCACCAGCCACCAGAGCAGCAGCGGCTACCGCACCGAGCGCACCGACTTCGTTGACAACGCTGCGCGCATCGAGGCCGCCAACAGCCTGACCCTGCAAGCCGGCCGCGACGTCAACAGCACCGGCGGCGCCTTCAAAAGCGGCGCCGACCTGGGCGTTCAAGCCGGGCGCGATGTAAACCTGGCCACCGCCGAACAACGCAACGCCAATGCCGTCAGCACCTACATGCGCAGCAGCAGCGCAAACCAGTACGGCACCGTGATCGAGGCCGGTCGCGACTTCCAGGTGGTGGCTGCGCGGGACATCAGCGCCATTGGCAGCCAGTTGAATGCCACGCGTGATCTGGCGCTGGTAGCCAAGGGCAATGTGAACCTGGCGTCGGCGGCGAATGAACAGCATTCGGCGTTTAATTCCAAGAAGGTCACCAGCCAGGAAGACCACGTTCAGCAAGTGGGCACCTCGCTGGTTGCCGGTGAGAACCTCTCCCTCAGTGCCGGCAACGACCTCGTGGTCAGCGCCAGCCGTGCGAGTGCCGGCAAGGAAGCCTACCTGTACGCAGGCAATGACCTGGCGCTGAACGCCGCGCAAGACAGCGACTACAGCTATTACCGCAAAACCAAAACCAGCAAAGGGTTGCTGTCCAGCAGCCAGAAAACGCGCATCGACAGCAGTAACCAGATCAGCCAGCAGGGCTCTTCCATCAGCGCTGATACCGTGGTCGTGCGTGCTGGCCGTGACATCGGCACTACCGCCAGCGACGTGGTTTCCACCAACGCCACCAGCCTGATTGCCGGTCGCAATGTGGTGATTGATGGGGCAACGGAAACCTTTGAACAAAGCCATTCGTCCTCGACCAAAAAATCGGGCTTGATGAGCAGCGGCGGCATCGGCGTGACGTTGGGCTCAAGCAGCAACCAGAACACCTTCACCAGCAGCACCGAAACCACCCGGGCCAGCAACATCGGCAGTGTGCTGGGCAGCGTGGATATTCAGGCTGGCAAAGACCTGACCATTCGCGGCTCTGACGTGGTTGCTGGTAAGGACATCAGCCTGGTTGGGCAAAATGTCAGCATCCTGGCTTCCGAGAACAACAACCGCAGCGAGCAGACCTCCAAAAGCAAAACCAGTGGTTTGACCCTGGCGTTGTCCGGCACCGTGGGTAGCGCGGTGGACTCCGCTTATAAGACCGCCAAGCAAGCCAAGAACGAGGACGACGGCCGCCTCTCGGCGCTGCAGGGTGTGAAGGCGGGTTTGACTGGCGTGCAAGCGTGGCAAGCGGCGCAGCAGAATGGCGGCATGACCGGCGCTAACGCGTCGCAATTTGTGGGGATCAGCATCTCCCTGGGTTCGCAAAAATCCGATTCCAAACAGACCCAGGAGCAGACACTCAGCCAGGGCAGCAGCCTGACGGCCGGCAACAACCTCACCATCGTGGCGGACGGCAACGGTACGCCTGGGGCCGCAGGTGACATCCATGTTCAAGGCAGCAAGCTTCAGGCCGGTAATGAGATGCGGCTGGCGGCGGAGCGCGATATTCGCCTGGAAGCTGCGGCGAATAACCAAAAACTTGATGGCAAAAATAGCAGCAGTGGTGGTGCGGTAGGTATCAGCCTAGGCGTGGGTTCCGAAGGCGGCGGCCTGAGCATTTTCGCCAATGCCAACAAAGGCACCGGTAACGAGAAGGGCACTGGCACCACCTGGACGGAAACAACCCTGGATGCGGGCAAACAGGTCAGCCTGATCAGCGGCCGAGACACCGCCCTGAAGGGCGCGCAGGTCAGCGCAGACAAAATTACCGCTACTGTGGGGCGCGACCTTACGCTGCAAAGTCTGCAAGACACCGATAACTACAAGTCCAAGCAGACGGATGTGAGTGGCGGCGTCAGCTTCGCCATCATCGGCACCGGCGGCAGTGCAAACCTGAGCATCAGTAAAAGCAAGATCGACTCCAAATACCAGAGTGTGCAGGAGCAAACCGGCCTGTTCGGCGGTAAGGGCGGCTACCAGATTGACGTAGGCAACCACACGCAACTCGATGGCAGCGTGATCGGCAGCACAGCCACGCCGGACAAAAACCGCCTGAGCACCGGCACGCTGGGATGGAGCGTTTTAAAGAACAAGGCTGAGTACACAAGCCAGTTGCAGAGCGCCAGTGTGAGCAGTGGCGCAAGCGGAGCGAACGCCTTCATCAGCAACCTGCCCTCCGGCAGCTTGATCGCGTTCAATCATGGCGACAGTGACAGCGGCACCACCTCATCGGCCATTTCCAACGGTACCCTCGACATCCGCGACCCTGCTAAACAGCAGCAGGACGTTGCAACGCTGAGCCACGATGTTGAACACGCCAACGGCAGCATCAGCCCGATCTTTGATAAGGAAAAAGAGCAGAA
Source organism: Pseudomonas sp. B19125 (assembly GCF_044218855.1). NCBI lineage: Bacteria > Pseudomonadati > Pseudomonadota > Gammaproteobacteria > Pseudomonadales > Pseudomonadaceae > Pseudomonas > Pseudomonas sp. B19125. The sequence goes on along the minus strand of NZ_CP162589.1, from coordinate 201,869 downwards.
GCGCCTGCGGCAGGTGCAGTTGATTGCGGATATTGGTACTCAGGCAGTAGACATCGTTCGAACCCAAGGCCAGATCGATGCTGATAAAGAGGCGCGTGCTGAACTTGATAAGCGTGGCATCAAGGACCCTGGAAAAGATGCCAAAAAAGAGGACGTCGATGCCTACAAGAAACAACTGATTGCCACTGACGCTTATCAACGGATCATGGCGGACTACGGGGTCGGCGGCAATTACCCACGTGTAGCGCAGGCGGTGACAGCAGCATTGCAAGGGTTGGTGGGAGGCGATATCGGTTCCGCTATTGCGGGCGCGTCGGCGCCGTACATGGCGCAAGTCATCAGGAAAACCACCGGAGACAACGCTGTACTCAACACCATGGCGCATGCCGTATTGGGTGCGGTGGTGGCGCAGGCGCAAGGCAACTCTGCGGGAGCGGGGGCTGCGGGAGCGGCGACGGGTGAATTCATCGCCCATCAGTTGTATCCGGGCAGGAAGACAATCGAGTTGACGGAGGAGGAGAGAGAGACGGTTGTTGCACTTTCGGGTCTAGCAGCAGGGTTGGCTGGGGGGATTGCTGGTGGTGATCTGGGCGGTGCGGTTACTGGGGCAAAGGCGGGAAGCAATGCGGTGGAGAACAACTCCCTCAGTGATATTGCAGAAGCATTAGCCGCACATAAGACACTTGAGCAGCAGGCTGAAGACCGCGTCAAAGCAGAAAACCAACACTACAAGGAGCAAAACTGCGCTGGCATGAGTGAGCAAGCGTGCTCGGTCAAGATGTATACTCAGCGGCGTGAAGAGCTCAAAGATGCCCTGTCAGAAGGCGCAAATTTTGTACCAGTTGTCGGCACAGTTAAAAGCGTAGCGGAGGCTGAGAGTGCACTTGATTACCTTGAGGTAGCAGCATCACTTATTCCAGGTGAACGGATTATTTCCGGCACCTTGAAAATGGCACGCAAAGCTCTGAACAGGGGCGATATCAGCGAAGCATCGAAGCTGATTAGCAGCGCCAGTAATGAGATTCAGGGTGCAAAAACGATAGGAGAAATATCGCCCACCAGACCGCTGGCTTTACCTTCACCTGAGTTTAAGGTACCAAGTGAATATCGCCTGACTCGAAACGCAGATGGCACTGCCACCGTCGAAGGGCCCCGAGGTGGTTTGTACAACTCAACTGGGCGTTATACTGCCGATGGTAAGCCCGTGTACCGAGATAATAGTGGGGGATATGTCACGTTAGAGGGCGGAAGAACCAACGTTAGTGCACCAGTTAACTATGAGTCGATTCCGATACATCATATTTGTACTAATAAATGTACTTCTGGTGCGAATGGGCAGATCGCCTGGACAAAGGAGTATCAGCGCTTCTTTGATGGGGCAGATCTTAATATTAATCGAGCAACTGAAAATTTAGTTGCGGTGCCAGGGCATAGAGGGCCGCACCCCATAGAGTATCACCAGTATGTATATGGGAGTTTGGAACAGGCTACTCAAGGCTTAGCGCCTGGAACACCAGCCTATAAATCGGCTGTTACAAAGACGTTGGATGGAATTAAAAAGGAAGCAGTGATAGTGGGTAGTGAAGTTAATAAGTGGCTGACTAGGGATTGATATGAAATATTATTTGCTGCGTCAGGATCTTTCTATTTCCGAAAAGTGGGTGCTCGGCGATGTGAGGCATGTGGATAATTGGAACTTTAGTAATCCACCCCTTAATTTCATGGAGCCTGGCAGATATACGCTCGATGTCAGGTTCGACGGCGTTGAAATTGATTATTCTCTAGCGGGCTATGCGAGTGTTCCTGTTCTGAGTGAGAGAGCTCGAAATTCACTCATAGGTTTGTCTGAAGTCGATCAACCTTATCAAAATGTGGTCTTCGAGCCCGTTGATATCGAAGGGAAACACGTTTCGCAAAATTATTTTCTAATGATCATAGAAACACAAATAGATTGTGTAGATGAAGAGTCTTCAAGGTTTACAAAGTTTTCAGTGAATGATCCTGTGCGCCCAGACATGGCTGGTCAATACCGCGCGTTTTATAATTTGGCCATAGATGAGTCAAAAGTAGGTGCTTTTCATATTTTTAGGATTAAAAAATATTTGGGTGCGATTGTAGTGAGCGAAGATGTGAAACTTCGATTTGAGGCAGCAGGAGTGGTGGGGGCGGTATTTGAGTCGGTTAATGGCGATAAGGTTACTGTTGCATAAAGGGGAAATAGGGGGCAGACCACGGTTTTATTTTTTAGAGTTCAGCAGAGTTGCTCTTTAAAAACATGATTTATTTTTTGTAATTATTCCACTGTGTTGGCCTGTTGAAGAGCGGCTAAGCTGTAAGCTCTTATCCAGTTAAGGGTTTATATGGCTCGCCGTCCTAGGGCTTTACTGCCGGATATCCCGTTGCATATTATTCAACGGGGAAACAATCGGCCTGCGTGGTTTCACTCAGATGAAGACTATATTTTTTACATTGATACATTAGCCGTGCTTGCTGAATTGTATGGCTGTAAAGTTCACGCATTGTGCTTGATGACAAACCATGTTCACTTGTTGTTGACTCCCACCTGCTGCGCGGGGGCTGGCCTACTTATGAAGGGGCTGGGGCAGCGCTACGTTCAATATGTCAATCGAACATATCAACGAACGGGTACGTTGTGGGAAGGCCGTTTCCGCTCCTGTTTGGTTCAACAAGACAACTATGTTTTAGCTTGCTATCGATATATTGAAATGAACACGGTCAGAGCGGGTATGGTTGCTCATCCGGGCGACAACCGTTGGACCAGCTATAGGGCAAACGCACAGGGCGAGCTATCAGGCTTTATAAGCCCTCATACAGTTTATAGCGACTTAGGTAGCGGCGCCGCGCAACGAGCCGAAGCTTACCGGTCAATATTCATGGATCGGCTTTCACCTGAGTTGATAGAACAAATTCGCTCTTCTACAAACGGCAATTATGTTTTGGGCGATCAGAAGTTTGCGTCAGAGATTGCGCAGATATTAGGTAAAAGAGTTTCACCGAGTGTGTCAGGACGCCCGAAAAGTTGGGTGTTAAAAATTTAAGAATAGTGGTCTGACCCCTATTTCCACTAGGGGTAAAGTGGCTGAAAGCTTTGGCCTGAAACCGGGTGTGCCGTTAAAGGAGCGAGGGTATCCTAATGGCATTCCTATTGAACTTATGAAGTTCCCTGGTGCTAAGTAATGAAAGAAAAAGATGTGGTTTCAATCTTGAAGGAACTGGGATGGACTTGTAGCAAAGATGAAGTTGGTGATTATTTTTGCGTCACTGACGTCGGAGAGGCTCAGCTTCAGGTCATCCCATCTGTTGGTAAGCGCTCGGACCATTTCCGGGTTTCGCTTATGCCCTCCATCTCCTCAAAGGAATTCTCGGAGGCCGCTTCTTTTATAATGGGTGATGGCGGTAGTAATGCTCCGATCATAGTTAGTAATGAAGCTCCGGAGAAATTGTCTAGTTTTTCTGAAGATGATGTTATTAGGCTGTCTGAGAAGGCGTTGTCTTGGGCTCGCTCTCAGAGTATTGACGAGGGGTTGAGCGCTTATAGAGTGCTACCAACAGATGCTAAAGGTGCAATGCCAGTTCGCCATTTGGCGGCTCTAGCACTGGCTGGTGATACGGTACGTCTGGATGAATATAAACAGAGCTTTGGGAAGGGCGACAGGCTCGGATTTGTGCCTTACATTACCTCCGATATGATTGATAGAGCACTGATGATAGCTAAAAAAAATAAATAGAGGAAATAGTGGTCTGACCCTGAGGGATTCTGAAGATTGAGCCTGTGTATTCTGGTAAAAGTGTTCGGCCAGATAGCTTTAATGTGGAGTATTCAATAGGCGGTGCTCGTCCAAAAGAGATTGTATTTAAAAACTCACCGGGTGGAAATTGATGCGTAGTGATGATGATATCTACAATGACATTGGGAGCATTTTATTTCAGATTGCTCCCGATGGAGCATGTAAAATTATAATGCGTGCACAGCTCTCCCAAGAGCTAGATAGCTGTGAGTATGAGTATGACTACATTGATAAACAAGGTAACGTTGCCTGGTTCACGGCAGGCGGGCGAGCCAATACAGATATTTTAGCTCTTTTAACAGAGCTGCGTAGTTGGTATGTTGAGAATAAACTTACAGGAGGGCTGCCAGCGTGGAGTGGCTGTGAGGTGACCTTGGATTTAGTTGAAGTTAAAATTAGTATAGACTTTGTTTATCCTTGATAATTAAGCGGCGAGTTTGAAGGGAAATAGGGGGCAGACCCTGAGGGATCCCACGGCATTTGGACGCGCATATGCCAGGAGGATTTAGATATAATCCGGGCGGTCCTAGGTCAGCTCTCCCGGCATACCCTTCGAAAAAAGGAGCTGAGTAATGCATTCCATACCGCTAGAGCTTGCGAAGCAAAAGTTAATTTTTTACGCATGAAATAGGGGTCAGACCACGGTTTTGTTTTTTAGAGTTGAGCAGCATGAAATAGGGGTCAGACCACGGTTTTGTTTTTTAGAGTTGAGCAGAGTTGCTCTTTAAAAACATGATTTATTTTTTGTAATTATTCCACTCTGTTGGCCTGTTGAAGGGCGGCTAAGCTGTAAGCTCTTATCCAGTTAGGGGTTTATATGGCTCGCCGTCCTAGGGTTTTACTGCCGGATATCCCGTTGCATATTATTCAACGGGGAAACAATCGGTCTGCGTGTTTTTACTCAGATGAAGACTATATTTTTTACATTGATACATTAGCCATGCTTGCTGAATTTTATGGCTGTAAAGTTCACGCATTGTGCTTGATGACAAATCATGTTCATTTGTTGTTGACTCCCACCTGCTGCGCAGGGGCTGGGCTGCTTATGAAGGGGCTTGGGCAGCGCTACGTTCAATATGTCAATCGAACATATCAACGAACGGGTACGTTGTGGGAAGGCCGTTTCCGTTCATGTTTGGTTCAACAAGAAAACTATGTTTTAGCTTGCTATCGATATATCGAAATGAACCCGGTTAGAGCCGGTATGGTTATTCATCCGGGCGACTATCGCTGGACCAGCTATAGGGCAAACGCACAGGGCGAGCTGTCAGGCTTTATAAGCCCGCATGCGGCTTATAGCGAATTAGGTAGCGGCAGCGCGCAACGAGCCGAAGCTTACCGGTCTTTATTCAATGATCGACTTTCACCTGGGCTGATAGAACAAATCCGATCTTCTACAAACGGTAATTATGTTTTGGGCGATCAGAAGTTTGCGTCCGAGATCGCGCACGCATTAGGTAAAAGAGTTTCGCAGGGTGTGTCAGGACGCCCAAAAAAGTATGAGTTAAGAGAATAGAAGAATAGTGGTCTGACCCCTATTTTCCTCTACGGATTTGAATGCAAAAACATTGACAAAGCAGGCTAAAGAGTTTAATTCTTATCAGTCGGAGTATTGGAAGTTGCGGGCTCGGAGCGGGGAGTAATTAGGCGTGGATTATTCGAGAATCATTAATCTTATTAAAGAGTCGGATTTCGTTGAGTTTGCTGATTATGGTGACGGGATTGCTGATGAGTGGATTTATAAAGCTGAAGCTCGTATTGGGTTGAAGTTGCCTGATAGCTATAAATGGTGGCTGAAGTGTTATTCTGGCGGGGAAATATCTGGGGAGGAGATTTATAGTATCTACGAAATGGATTTTGATAGTGTAAGGGGGGGTGATATCGTTTATATGTCAATCGTTAACGGTCGAAATGGGTTGTGTGGGAAGGAGAGGCTATTTATCTGCGAACCGCCGGGTGCAGGGGAATCATTTTATTTTGCCACGGACGATGGTCTTAATGATGGGGAGTATCCTGTTTATAGGCTTGAACTTTCTGATAAAACTTCTAGTTTGTATGCGAAGAACTTTATCGATTTCTTAGAAAAAAGAATAATTTCTTTCAGTTGAATAATGATTCTGCGTTTAAAAAAAGGTTGAGAAAGGCTAGGTCCAAAAGCTACTGCTCCGAAAGTAACGGCGGAAGGTAAGATTGGTGGTCAGGCGTTCACTGATGTTAACCAGACGGCGAGGCCCGGCTCTCAAGCAAAAGCTGATCAGCCGACACTCATAGCTGATCGTGTAAATACAAAAATAGAGTCATCTAGTAAACCTTTGCCAAATGCAAATATGGCAACTGCACATGCTGAAGTTGGAGTTATACAGCAAGCTTATATTGCTGGAAAAAACCAAGGGGCGGCTATGACTCTCAAAGTTGAGGGGCAGGCTGTTTGCGGTTATTGGAAAAAGGGGACAGATTTATTTACTTTTTCGAGTGCTTTTTTACTTAAATAAATCTGTCCACTTTTCCGCCCTTTTCATTCGCGTCGAAGAGTTATTCGAGTATGGAACCAAAAAAAGCGGGGTTATGGTTGTGAGCAACTCAGCATCAATTATATCGGATGTGGCAATTGACGAAGACACTTTCGCTGATTTTCTCCACGCTGTAGGTGGAATCGTCAGCGCGGGTAAACGTAGTCGTGGAGTATTGAGCTGGGATGAGGCCACTTTGTATGTGTCATTACTTACCTCCGAAAAGCTCATAGGTTTTTATGATGCGCAAGATATTCTCGATTGGGAATCTTTGTTGGGTGCCACGCCGAGGACAATGATTGAAATACAGTTGGGACACTCAAAAGGGTCGATAGAGATGTATTTATGGTTGGCGTACGAGTTTGGTAAAAAATGGAATTGTGTTGTTGATGATGTTAATTCTATGACCATTAAGTACTCTGAAATCTGTGACAGGTATATAAGATCGAGCGTGAAATAGGGGCAGGCCATTTTCGGTTTGATGGTGTAAAGGAGTAGTGACAAGCCACCTTTAAGAAAGATATTGGGGTCAGACCACGTTTTTTGAATGAGCCGGCGCATATCGGTACGAGTTCCCATGACACGTGAGGTTCAGATGGCAGATTTAGCGGTAGTCGGATGGCGGTTGGTACAGGGGTTGTGCCTGCTGCTGATGTTCGTCAGTGCCAGCGTTTGTATGTTGGCGTGGCGCTCCTTCGACAGCTCCACCGCCGGCGCTTTCGGAGCGGCGCTGGGTGGTTTCCTGATGTGTGGCATTGGGCTGCTGTTCGCGTTTGTGTTCGAGCGCTTGCGCACGCCTCGGGCCACTGCGCGCTACATGGCGACGCGCGTGGGCGTGGTTCTGCTGCTGGCAGCGGGCGCGGTGTACTTGGCCGACACGGTATGGCTTGCGCCTGAGCGCGACGCGCTCGACGCGAATTTGGAAGGGGCGACCTGTGGCAAGTACACCGGCACCATCGTGAAAGGCTGGGAGCAGATTTGCGCCGGGAGGAAATAGGGGGCGATTGAAGGAGTAAAGGTTTTGGACGCGAGGCCGTAAAATGAATAACTATGAGAGTGCTGTACTGGTTCTTGAGGAGATGGCTACCTTGCTCGATATGGCGGGAATTCGGGGCTGGGCCGAAGGCCTGCGGCGAGTCGGTAGCTATAGTGAGTCTGAAGCGACTGTTTTATATAGTGCGGTACTAAGGATGTATGGTGGTTGTGGTTCTTTAAGCGATATTGTGCTTTATCACGATGGTAAACTTCTAAAGGCAAAGAATGACAGATTTGATGAGTTGCGCTCTAAGCTGTATCTAATTTGCCGTTGAGTAGAGAAAAGATAAAATAGGGGTCATTCATTTTTTAGAGTTTAGCTGAGTTATTCCTTAAAAATGTAATTTATTTTTTGAGAAGAATAGTGGTCTGACCCCTATTTTCAAGAGTTCACCTATTTATAACGTTAAGATTAATGTGCCTGATGGCATAAAAATTCCAGGGGTGACACCATGAATTTTATTAATATTGTTGAATATGGGATCGTTATTCGTCGGCAAGCGTTGTTATCTAAATTTATAGATATTGATAGGCTGTCAGCGGTGCTTGAGTTTGATGCGCCACTTGATATGAGTGCTGATTTGGTTTCCTTTGGGCCCTGTTTTGGAGGAGAGGCGACGGATGAACTTACTCGGCGCTTAGAGGCGGTAGGCTTGCAATACGTTGATGATTTTTTTGTGTTTTCTGGCGAGTTTCCAATGTGGTGTAAATTTAAAGTAGCCATAAATACTGATTAGGTGCAAAAACAACTGGTGGCGCTGTCGGAAAAGTAGATGATCTAGCGACTGGTGGCTTAAGTTCAGCGCCAAACCTTCCAAGTGGAACAGGTCTTGGTGGTTTCAAGGTCGGCTTAAGTGTAGACGACATTACTGCTATAAATTCACAGTTTGGCGGTTCAGTTTCATTCAGAGAAGTCGATACGGCCATTGCAAATGCTGCCAATTATGATGGTTTTTATAATAAGGCTGGATCAATGATCAGGGATATTGCAGGCGGGCATCTGTTTGATAATGGGAACAAGCGGACTGCTGTTGAGGTGGTTGAGCAGTTGATTATAAAAAAACGGCCGGAATAAGGGGACAGATTTATTTGATTTTCCGAGTCCGTTGTTAAGGAAATAAATCTGTCCCCTTTTCAAGGGTAAGTGACTATGAAAAATTCAGTAGAAATTCGAAAGTTTATAGACGAAATAACATCCGCTGAGCTTTTTGAGGGGGATTATGGTGACTGTATTTCTAATGTTGATGCCATACTAAGTGGTGTTGAAGAATCGGATCGAAACAGTGTGCCTGCGGATTATCTTGAATTTCTTGCGGATTTTGGATTCGGTGAGCTAGACGCTGCATTTTATGTTGATGATGGTCCGGAAAAATATTCAACTATATGCGGTCGGGAAATTGAAGGTTATGAAGGGATTTACATAATTGGCGGGAATTCGAGTGATGTGCTATATGGTTTTGACGCAAAGAATAATTGGCAGGTCGTAGAGGTTAGTTCGGAGCTGGATGGGTTCGAGGTGTTAGCATCAAGCTTTTCTGACTTTATCTTAGAACAGCTTAAATATATAAAATCTATGGTTGAGCGACGTGCGGAACGCTAATGTTATTTAGCGGTTTAAGAGGTACAAAAGGCGGTCCTTCAGAAGCTGTCGCTTACTTCAGGGTTGAGGGGGGCGGATCTGGTACTAAGACCAGTCAGAACCGAGTGAAATAGGGGTCAGACCACGGTTTTTTTTTTTAGAGTTGAGCAGAGTTGCTCTTTAAAAACATGATTTATTTTTTGTAATTATTCCACTCTGTTGGCCTGTTGAAGGGCGGCTAAGCTGTAAGCTCTTATCCAGTTAGGGGTTTATATGGCTCGCCGTCCTAGGTTTTTACTGCCGGATATCCCGTTGCATATTATACAGTGGGGAAACAATCAGTAGAGAAATGGGAAGGATTTATTTAATTTTCAGAGCCCTTTGTTGCTTAAATAAATCTGCCCCCTTTTCGCCTATAACCGCTTGATGTGTAAGCCTAGGAGTCGTCTTGAAAATACTTTTGTTGACCCTTTTTTCAGCTCTATTGCTGAGTGGCTGCGGCTCTGCGCGCTATGAGAAGCCTATCCCCTACGACCAGGCCACCACCGCACGCATCCGTCTTTTTGGGAATAACGGCTTGCCTGTCGCCATCAACCCCGGACAAGACTGCGCGTCGAGTAAAGAACCTCTTTTTGCCTACGGTTATACGGTTGCGGATAAGGTCAATTCCACCTTGGGGCAACACACCAAGCGAAGTGTCGGAATGCCCGCTTCCTGGAGGAGCGAGCACCTGAGCTATGGCGAGTCTTATGCCGAGTTTGTGATCCCTGCGGGTGTGCCGTCCGTGGTTGTGATGAAGATGGTTGCCGCCGAGGCGTCTTGTGTGCCCGATGCCCGTGTATTTGTTCCTGAGGCGGGTAAAGATTATGAGGCGTACCTACAGAGGCAAGACTGGCAGTGCGGTGGCGTGATTCGACTGCTCTCTGGTCTGGAGACGCCGGGTGCTATCGCACACGTTCCGTCGAATAGTTGCGGGAGAAAATAAAGGTAACTGGCGGGCTGGGCCGGCAGCTGTTCATGCTTTTCGCGCAGCGCCAAGGCTGCATAGGCGACAGGCCACTTTTACTGCCCAAGCGTGGCCCGCACCTATTCACTGCCTCACCGTTAACAGGGCAACTCGTCAGCCGCCCTGTCGCGGTCAGTTGACGCTGTTAAGCCTGCGAATAATGACATCCAGCAAATCACACCCATCCCGCAGCGGTATAGCCAGTAGTTGGGCGAAGTCTTGAAGCACCACAGCATCGCTGCTGAGCTGTTCGCGGAAGGCCAGGTTTTCCAACAGTTGCGTGACGGCGCGAATCCGGTACGCGGCGGCGTCGTGGAGTACGTCGAGGGGTGCGCTGGTGTCGATAAGCAGAGCGGGGACGGTGCAGTCGTGGCCCGTTAGGGGCATGTATTGGTTCATTTTCAGTACTCTGTTGGTGGATTAAGCCACCACGCATTCGTCGCCAAACGAATGGGTGGCAGCTGTACGCAGGTTGGCGAACCGGAACAGAGTAACCGGCAGACCCGAGGGTCTCCCGCGCACAGCCGCCATAACATGCACAGCTTTGCGGGTGCAAAAACACCTGCATAGAAGCGGGTTGCTTTTGCACTCTGTTGTCAGGTCGCCAAACCTGATCGCCATATGGGCGACGGGCCGGACTATAAGCCCCCCACCCAAACCCACGCAAGGCACCAACGCCCTGACTCAACCCCCTTTCGCCGATCCCCAACCCCACCACCCCCAACGCATTCCGCCGTCCGCTCACGGATATCAGGCAAACCCTCGGTAGTTTGGGGAAGCGTCCTACCGCAAAAGGAACCATTTCCCTCAAGTCCGGGTCTTTACCCCGCCCACCCGCAACCGGTCGGGCTGCATGGACTGCAGCGTTTTTAAAACGACATTAAGGATTAATGTGAACTTCGCCTCCCCAATCCCTTTTCTGCCACCACCGGCTGCGGTGCGATTGCTCGCGCCTGGGGTTCAGCAGGGCGCCTTGGGGGAATACATTCGGATCATCTGGTCCCTCGCTCAGCACACCTACAGCCGCCGGGCGTATTGGCGGCTTTGACTGTAGTTCATGGAGTTTGAAATGAAGCGTAAGCCGTTCCAGAAAACCCTGCTGGCCCTGATGGTCAGCGCAGGCGCCGCGCATGTTGCTGCGGTGGAATTCGACGTGAGCAGCGGCCAGAACAAGTGGAAAGGCCAGGTGTTCAACGAGCCTGTCACCTTGGTCGGGTCGCGCAATGTGGTGGCTACCCAGCGTAATGTCGATGGGGCCAGTGTTGCCGAGACCAATGTTCAGGGTTCGCTGATCAACCGCGCCGACTACAACATCGATGGCAGTGGCCTCAACATCCGTGGTTTTGTAGTGGATGGCGCGCTGGACTCTGATCTGCGGGCCCGTGGCGGCACGATCACCGGTGATGTCATCCAGGCCGGTACGATCAGGCTCACCAACCAGACCTGGGCCGAAGGTTTTGAGGTGGGCGCCGCGAACATCGGCGGCAGCGTGATCAACTCCGGAACTATCGTCACCGTTGACGTGCCGGGGTCGGACAGTGACGGCGAGGGCATGTACCTCAATGGCACGACCGTCGGTGGTGACGTGATCAACTCCGGCCTGATTGATGTCACTTCCATCTACGGCTACGGCCTGATCCTGGACACCCATAACAATATGCCGGTGACCGTCGGCGGCAAAATCCTCAACTCCGGCACCATCCGCGTCACGGGCGAAGAGGCGTTGGGCATTGAAGTTGAAACCGACACTAGTGACCTGCGTATAGAAAACAGCGGTGTGGTGACGGTCAACGGTGGTATGGCCAGGGCCGTACAGTTCAACTCCGGCACCTTCGATTACTTGCTCAACACCGGCACGATTGAAGCCAACGGCGCCAATGCGGTGGCTGTGCATCTGACTGGGGCAACCTTTACCCAGAACCCGCAGTCGGGCGCGCGCGGCGTTATCAACCGGGGTCTGATCAGTGCCGACAGCACCGCGATCCTGGTCAATGCCCGCGACCAGACTTCGCCCTTCGAGATCAACCAGCAAGCAGGCGAGATCCGCAGCAAATCCGGCACGGCCATCGACGCCGCCAACCTTGCCACGCTGAACTGGACGGGCGGCAAAATCACCGGCGACTTGCTCAACCTGAGTGCGGTGAATGTCGCCGGCCAAGCTGATTTTGCCGGCCAGCGCATCATCGCGCCGGTCTCGATTAATTCCGGCTCGTTGAACCTGGCCGCGCCCGGTACCACGATCAGCGGCAACCTTAACGTCGCCAGCGGTGCGGGCATTGATATGCACCTGGCCGACAGCGTGGTGCCGACCACGCCGTATCTGTCGGTCAACGGTACGGCTAATTTCGCCCAGGCGTCGAAGCTCACGGTGAGTGCGCAGCCAGGCGACTTTGCGCGCACCAATAACGGCACTCAATACACCCTGTTGCAGGCCACCAGTGTGCAGAACAACGGCCTGTCGGTTGCCAGTTCGTCATCGCTGCTCAACGTGCTGAGCTACTCGGCGGATGCGCAAACGGTCAAGGCTGTCGTCGCAGTTAAAGACAACCAGCAAGTGCAGCAGGAACTTGCCGGTGCAGGTGCCAGCGCCGCAGCGGCCACGGCGGTGAATACGTTCAAGAACGATGTGCTCGGCGGGCTCAACCAGAACGACCCAGTGTTCCAGTCCCTCGCCAACGCCGGGACTGCGCAACAGCTTGCTCAAGTGAGCGAGCAGCTCAAGCCGGACGTCAACCGTGGCGCGCTGGATGTGGCGTTGTCGGGGCAGACTGTTATCAATGGCGCAATCTTCAACCGCCTTACCGACCAGCGCGCAGGCCATCAAACCGGCGGCGTGTGGGTGCAGGGTTTGAGCAGCAACATGGACCAGGATGGGCGCGGCGGTAACAACGGTTACTCGGCCAACAGCAGCGGCATGGCCGTGGGTGTGGACGGGCGTTTGAACGACACCACCACCCTGGGCGTGGCTTACAGCTACCTTAATTCCAACATCCATTCGGACCTGGGCAACAAGACCGATGTGGAGGGCCACGCGCTGTCGCTGTATGGCAACTGGGCGCTGCAAAACTGGTTTGTGGATGGCAGCCTCAGCTACGGTCATAACGACAACGACAGCAAGCGCCATGTGGCGGGCACCACGGCCAAGGGCAGTTACGACAGCAACGTGTTGGCAGCCAGCGTAATCGGCGGCTACAGCTTCAAGCCATCGCAGGCGGTGGTGATCGAGCCACGCGTAGCGGCGCGTTATGCCAATGTGCGCATGGACGGCTACGACGAGAAGGGTTCTTCGGCGGCGCTGAGCACGCGTTCGCAGCGTTATGAAGTGGGTGAGTTGGGTGCCGGTGTGCGTTTGGCCGGCAACTTGCCGATGGGCGCAGGCAGCCTGCAACCGGAAGCGACCTTGATGGCGTATCACGACCTGATGGGTGATCGCGTCGCGCAAACCTCCAACTTTGTGGCGGGTGGTGCGGCGTTCACCACCACCGGCGCGTCGGTGGCGCGTGACAGCTACGAGGCGAGTGTGGGCGTGAACTACCAGGTGTCGGACTTCACCGTGGGCGCCAGCTACACCCGCCAAGCGCGCAGTGGCTTTGACGCCGATGGCGTGATGCTCAAAGCGCGTTACGCGTTTTAAGCCCTGTGGGAGCGGGCTTGCTCGCGAAAGCGGTAGTCCAGTCGATACATGCACTGGCTGGCACACCGCCTTCGCGAGCAAGCCCGCTCCCACATTTGGATGTGGGTGTTTCAGGTAGCTTGGGTTTGCTTTCAGTTCAGCTATCGCCAGTGCGGTATGCGTTGCAAGCCAACATCACTTGACTCTGTGGGAGCGGGCTTGCCCGCGATGGCGGTGGGTCAGTGAATAAATCCAGTGACTGACACACTGCTATCGCGGGCAAGCCCGCTCCCACATTTGGTGTTGTGTTTGTCAGAACAACTTGCGCTGCACGGCCTCATCCAGCGTGCTGCGGGTCAGTGCTTCAACCACTTCTCCAGTATTGGCCTGGAACGGGATGCCTACGATCAGCACCAAGTGCATCCAGGTGCGCACCGATTCGCTTTTCTTGACCCGGCCCAGTTCTTTGCCGTCCTTGTCCTTGAACACGGTTTCCAGGGTGAAGGTGTTCTTCGCGGTGGACGGGATGATGAAGAACGTGACGCCGGTAATAATCGCCGAGGCCATGCTGAACTGTTCGTTGTTGTACAGCGTGGCGTCGGCGTAGATGTCCGAGTCGACCTTGTCGGTGCTCACCCGTGCAAAGCGGTTGGACTGGCGGAACCCATCGGCCACGGTTTTTTCCCACAGCGCCGCCGGTGCGCCGGCCGTGGTATTGCCGGGGCCGCCGTTGACTTGGCTCAGCGCCGTGGTGCGCACGTAGGCGGTGGGTTTCTGTGCCGGTGTGGCGGCGGTCGGCGGCCAGGTTTGCACGGCTGGCAATTCGTGTTGCGAGTAGGACACGCAACCGGTCAACAAGACGGCGGCGAGGACCAGGCTGTGTTTGATCAACCCTTTCATGTGTTGCTCCCTGAAATTACGGTTTGGCCAGTTTGGCAGTGGCGGTATCGAGCAGTTGCGCGACCAGTTCGTTCAACTGTTTGGCGCCCATGGTCGGGGCCCAGTATTCGCGGCCGTAGAGGCCCACGTTGCGTTCAAACTTGACCTCTTGCTTGGCGCTCGCCAGTTCCTTGCCGTCGCGGTCGACAATCACCAGGTCGCCGGCCACGTCGAAGGTGTCGACGAAAATCGGGCCGTTGACCCAGATCCAGATCGTCAGCGTCAGCAGGGCACCAGGCACGTAGGCGGGGTGAACGCCACGGTGGCCTTTGAGGGAGGTCATGTTGAATTTCAGCGCGACATCGTTTTCGCCAAGGCGCACCGGGTACTCAGTGACCTGCTTGAAGTAACCCGCCGTGCGCACGTACTGGTTGAGTTGGGCCGTGAGCGAACGGCTGATCGCAGTTTTATTGGCGTCGTTGACGTCGGCGGCGCTCACTGTCACATCAGCGACTTGCGCACTGCGCGGGCTGCTGACGGGGGCCGGGTGGAGCGGGGCGCCGATGGGGCCGGTGACGGTGTAAGAGACGCAGCCGGTCATCGACAGCGTCGCGAGCAGGGCCGCAGCCCCAAGGAGGGTTTTCAACACGCAATATCCCTATTTAATGAACAAGCCAAGCCAATGTCTCGACCGATGGCTGTGTAACTTGAGGCGGGCGCGCAGCGTAACAGAATGCCGTTGAGCGGCGAACGCCCCCGCAGCAGCGAAACCGCTTGAGTACACAGGGCAACCCCGTAAAATGCTGCGCACTGGATACAAGGCATTTTTCAAGGATGAATCAAGCAATGCGCCTCTCTGCTTTTCTCCCTGCCACCCGCCTCACCGCGGGCCGCATGTTTCAACCGCACTGCTGCATGGCAGTCACTCTTCCTGATACCGCTATTGGCGGGCTCGACACTTTCCATGTTGAGGCTGCGTGCAAACGCGCGCGCGTTTTCAGCAAAATCTGATTGCCGCGACTTCGTTGATAACTTACATAACAGCCCTTTGCGCTGGTTTCACCTCTAGGAGCACTCTGTGAAAACACTGTCCAAAATTCTGCTGTCGGGCCTCACCGCCGCAGCGCTGCTGAGCGTGGCCGGTTGCGCCACCGAGAGCAACCGTGCGATGCCGGTGGAGCAAGTTGCCAGCGCCAGCGTGGCCTATTCCGGCGTACGTGTACCGATTGCCGTGGGCAAGTTCGATAACCGCTCCAGCTACATGCGCGGCATCTTCTCCGATGGCGTTGACCGCCTTGGCGGCCAGGCCAAGACCATCCTGATCACCCACCTGCAGCAGACCAACCGCTTCAGCGTGCTGGACCGCGACAACATGGGCGAAATCTCCCAGGAAGCCGCGATCAAAGGCACCGTGCAAAAGCTTAAAGGTGCTGACTACGTGGTGACGGGCGACGTGACCGAGTTCGGCCGCAAAGAGACCGGCGACCGCCAGTTGTTCGGCATTCTCGGCCGTGGCAAAACCCAAGTGGCTTACGCCAAAGTCGCGCTGAATATCGTCAACATCAGCACCTCCGAAGTGGTGTATTCCACCCAGGGCGCCGGTGAGTACGCGCTCTCCAACCGTGAAGTCATCGGTTTTGGCGGCACTGCCAGCTACGACTCCACGCTCAATGGCAAGGTTCTGGACCTGGCCATGCGCGAAGCGATCAACCGCCTGGTAGACGGCATCAACGCCGGCGCCTGGAACCCGCGCAACTAATAACAACAACGCCAAGGAGCACTACACGGATGAGCAAGGCAGTTAAGTTGGCGCTGATGCTGACAGCAATCGCGACGGTCGCCGGGTGCCACACGGCGCCCCAACCCCTGTATCAATGGGAAAGCTACCAGCCGCAGGTTTACGAGTACTTCAAGGGCGAGCCCAAGGAAGCGCAGGTGGAAGCCCTGGAACGCGATCTGCAAAAGATCAACGCCAGCGGCCGCAAGGCCCCGCCGGGTTACCACGCGCACCTGGGCATGCTGTACCTGAGCATGGGCAAGGATGACCAGATGGTGCAGGAGTTCCGCACCGAGAAGGCATTGTTCCCTGAGTCCGCTGCGTACATGGACTTTTTGCTGAAAAACGCCAAGGCTGGAGTTGCCACTAAATGAACCTGTTAAAACTCACCGGCGCCTTGCTGGCCCTGGCATTGCTCGGCGGCTGCGCGGCGCCCAAGACCATTGATTACACAGCGTTCAAACAGGCTCGGCCGAAGTCGATCCTGGTACTGCCACCCATCAATGAGTCGCCGGAAGTGCAGGCCTCCTACAGCCTGGTTTCGCAGGTCACCTACCCGTTGGCCGAAGCCGGTTACTACGTGCTGCCGATTGCCCTGGTGGACGAGACCTTCCGCCAGAACGGCCTGACCACCGCCAACGATATCCAGGGCGTGGCGCCGGGCAAGCTGCATGACATTTTTGGTGCGGACGCGGCGCTGTACATCACCATCAGCGACTACGGCACCAAGTACATGCTGATCTCCAGCGACACCTCCGTGACGGCCTCGGCCAAGCTGGTGGACCTGCGCACCGGCACCACGTTGTGGACCGGCTCGGCACGCGCTTCCAGCGAGGAAGGCAACAACAATGGCGGCGGCCTGGTGGGCATGCTGGTCTCGGCAGCGGTCAAGCAGGTGATCAACAGCTCCACCGATGCGGCGCACCCGATTGCCGGTATTGCCAGTGTCCGCCTGCTGTCGGCCGGGCAGCGCACCGGCATTTTGTATGGCCCGCGTAACCCGAAATACGGCACCGACTAAGTGCCTGTTCAACCGTGAACAGCCTTTGCTGACCGCTCGGGTCTGCAAAGGCTTCGCGGGTTGGGTGTCACGCGTTGTCGTCAGTTTACAAGCACATCCGGTGGCCTGATCACTTGCGTACTGGTCACCACGAAGTCTGCTGTGCGGTTGCCGGTCAAGTCGATGGCGATGAAGTGGCGCTGGGTCTGCGGGTTGAAGCCCACGATCGCGTCGCCGATACGCCCGCTGAACGCCTGGACGTGCTTGAATCGCGTGTTGGACCTTCGCTCCAGCCCGCGCAGGTCAATCTTGTCGGTGCCGCTGGTGAAATCCATGATGACATCGGGGTTTGCAGGCGTGGAGTCGCTGGCGTGGTTATAGACGAAACTGTCGGCGCCGCCGCCGCCGCGCATGCGGTCCGCACCCGCCCCACCGGTGAGCCGGTTATCGGCGGCGTTGCCGATCAGCACATCGTGGCCTGAGCCACCGATAGCGTTTTCGATGAGGCAGTTGCGGGCGATAGAGACGTTGCCCTGATAACCACCTACGTCGGAAAACGAGCCATCTCTCAGATTGATCGTTTGGTTATTGCCGTAACCCGAGAAGTCCAGCGTGTCATTGCCGGCGCCATCCCATACGCAAAAAATAGCGGCGTCCTGATGGCTTCTTAGGGAGTAGTGGTCCCTGCCGGTGTTGGAGTTGAAACCGTAGATGTTGTTTTCTCGGCGGGTTTGATAGTTGGTGCCGTACTGGTGCTGGATAGCGCTGATGTCATCCATCATGGGAGCCAGCGGCCTGCCCTCGAAGTGTTTGCCACTGCTTTGGGCAGGGTAATAGCTCATGACGGTATGGGCTTTAGAGTCTTGGGCATAAAACCGTTTGGCGTCGTCTTTTTGGCCGTTGTAAGTACCGGGGTGATTCAGGCCGAGCGTGTGACCGATTTCGTGGGTTATGGTGGGGCGTGTCACAAAGCCCGGTTGATAGCGGGTATCGCCAGCGATGCCGTTTTTGTCGTTGCTATAGGGGTAGTAGCCGTCGGCAACTATCACATTATTGGAAATACGGAAGGCCAGCCGTCCTTCTGCCGGGCCGGCGTTTTCAGTGAACGTCAGGTTCGCCACATCGCCCCAGGACTGGATGGCGCGCCGTGCTTCTTGTTTCTCGTAGTCGTTGAATCCAAGACCCTGTTCATAAGTGAAGTTGTAGGAAATCTCGGTCCTGTTGTTTTGGTTTCGGTCCTGCCATTTCAACCTGCCCCCCGTCAGTTGCTCAACGGCCTGACGCTGATTAAATGACGGCCTGTCAGCTCTACTTGTGTAGGGATCATCCGAGCGTTGAGTCGGGTCATAGTTGCCCCCATGGCCGCTGAGAGAACGGGCCACCGGGGCGTCCCAGCGGCGGTGTGCAGGGCTTTGGGCTGACTGAGCGCTGCTCGAATAAGGCTTGTACATCGGCGTTACAGGATTAATTCTCAAGGTCGTTATTCTCACGGGGTATTGGCACTTTTCCTTCTTGGTGAGGCAGGCAGGTTCCCTTTTGCTAAGTGTGAAGTTGCCAGTGTTGGCGTCACTTTCCAAAGCCCGATGTGTGTCCGAGTAAGTCGTTTTTCTTGCAGGTAAAGTGTTCCTACACAGGGTTAAGCCAATGCCCAGTCCTGGGCTGAATTTTCGCCCTGCATCAGAAAAAACGGCCACCGCGAATGACCGTTTTTCACACGTGTTCAGGGTCGACTTTGAACCCTGGTGCGACAGTGCGGTTATCCGAAGATAGGCCGTGAGGTCATCAGCCCACTGATATCCTGGGGCCTTATCAACCGCGTGCTTTTCAGCAGGAAGTCCGTCTGGCCGTTTCCGGTCAGGTCAATGGCGACAAAGTACCGATTACTGTAGGCGTTGAACCTCACCATCGTGTCGCCCGCGCGGCCGGAGTAGGTGTGGACCAGTCGCAGCTGAGTGCGGGTGCTCTGGCTCAGCCCGGTAAGGTCGATCCTGTCTCGGCCGCTGACAAAATCGGTGATCAGGTCAGCACCCGCAGCGGTTGAATCGCTGGCCTTGTCGTAGACAAAAACATCCGCGCCGCCGCCGCCCCTCAACGTGTCTGCGCCGCCCCCGCCCTTGAGGCGGTTGTTGGCGTTGTTGCCGATCAACGTATCGTCATGGCTGCCGCCAATGGCATTTTCCACGGTCACGCCCTTGGCAATGGAAACGTTGCCTTTCATACCGCCCACATCAGAGAAGGCTTCGGCGTTCAAGTTGATGGTTTGTTTCTGATTGAAACCGGAACAGTCCAACGTATCGTTGCCACCACCATCCCATATGCAAAAAACCGGTGCGTCCCGCGCGGACTTCAGGCTGAAATAATCACGCTCGGTATTGGAGTTGAAACCGTAAACGGTATCGCCGCGACGGGTCTGGTAGTTGGCGCCGTAGGCGGCCTGTATAGCTGCAATGTCATGCATCAGGGGCGCCACCGAGTAATGGGTCCACTGTGCGTTTTTTGAGAAGTTCTGACCACTTCTGATCTCGGGGTTGTAACTCATCACGCTGTAGGCTTGAGTGTCCTCCAAGTAGTCGCGCGTGGCGGGTTGCTGGGTATAGTCACCGGTATGGTCAAGGCCCAGGGTATGCCCAATTTCGTGAGCCATGACATGTTGGTCGTAACGGTCAGTCCTGGGTTGTGCATGCCCTGAGTCCAGCCATGCCTCGCCTCCTTTTTTGAAGCTCTTGGGAAAGGGCAGGGTCGCATAGGATTCCTCGTTACCCTCGTAAAGACCCAGGGTCAGTCGCCCCTCGGTACTCGCGCCTTTATGTGAGAACTTTATACGGGTGACATCCGCCCAGGCTTGCATCGATATAAGCGCCCGTTTCTTTTGTTGTTCATTTAATTCATTGGCACCCTTGGGTACATGACTGACCCGGTGTGGCTCATCCGGCGTGAAGAACTCGTAGGCAATATCAATGACGCCGTCGCGGTTATGGTCTTGCCACTTCAATCCCATTTCCCGGTTGGTGCGCAGCAGGTGCCTGGCGGCGCGGTCGGTGGTGTAGGAGGCCAATGGCTGGTCCTTTACAGCACCCGGTTGTTGATGGGCAGGCTCAAATAATGCAAGCGCCGTATAAGGCTTGTTATCAACAGAGAGCATCTACTTGAATCCTTTTAATAGGCGAGCGGAGGTGTGAACGTTAACGCTCATGGGAAAACACGATGGTGTCAGGGGTTGATAGGGTTAAACCTTCGAGGTGACTACCTGCGCGAAAATACCCTGGCTTGGCTTTGGAAGTTTGCAGTCAAACCCATAATGTCCTCGGGTTTTATTAGTTGAGTGCTTTTGACCAGAAAGTCGGTCTGGCGATTACCCGTAAAGTCCACGCCCACAAAATATCGGCCACTGCGGGAGTTGAGCTTAACCACGGTATCGCCAATGCGGCCTGTATAGGCATCGACAAGCCGCAGCGGTGTGCCGGTGTTCTTTACCAGGTCGGTGAGGTTGATCTTGTCTTTGCCGCTGACAAAGTCTTCGATCAAGTCGGCGTTGTGATAGCTCGAATCACTGGCCTTTTCGTAAGTGTGTGTGACTGAACGATGGGATTGGCGGGGTGGCGTGATTGCGGATCGAGTGGTTGGGGCGTCAGGCTGTTGATGGTGGGATGGGGTGTTTTTGGAGGCGACAATGTCTTCTGCTGTGACGCGTCCATAGGTGCGGATCAGCAAGTCGGCTTTGCCGTCGCCCGTCAGGTCAATCGCCACGTTGCCCTTGCCGCTTTGTTCATCGTAGGTGAGCACCGTCTCACCTGCCTTGCCTGTCATCTCGCTGACGAAGGCCAGGGCGGCGACATTGGCGTTTTTCATGGCCACGGCTACATTGATTTTGTCGGTGCCGCTGACAAAATCCATAAGCGTGTCGGGGTTTTCGGGCGTGGAGTCACTGGCACTGTTGTAGTCAAACGTATCCGCGCCGCCGCCTCCGCGCAGCCGGTCACCACCCGCGCCGCCGGTGAGCCGGTTATCGGCATCGTTGCCGATCAGCGCGTCATCGCCTGAGCCGCCGATGGCGTTTTCCATGACCACACCGCGAGCGATGGAAACATTGCCCCTGAGCCCGCCGACATCGGAGTACGAGCCGGCCTTGAGATTAATGGTCTGGTTGGAACGGTAGCCGGAAACGTCCAGGGTATCGTTGCCACCGCCGTCCCATATGCAGAACACGGCAGTGTCCCGGTTGGAATTGAGGGTGTAGTAGTCGCGCTGGCTGTTGGAATTGAACCCGTAGGTGGTGTTGTCCTGACGGATTTGACGATTGACGCCATAAAGCGCCTGGATGGCGGAAATATCATCCATCATGGCTGATGCTGGTTGGGCGCCGCCATGGCTTTTGCCGCTCAGTGCCGCCCCGAAATAGCTCATGACGCTATGAGCCTGGGAATCCTGTACGTGACTCCTTCGGTTCTCGTCATAGCCGCCATCGTAGTTGCCGGTATGCGACAACCCCAGGGCGTGACCCGTTTCATGAATCAAGTCGTGGCGCGTGACCCTGGTGGGGTTATACAGGGTGTTGCCTCCTTGGTAATGGTTGCTTGGGTAATAGCCTACGGCGGTGCCGACGGCGTTCGATATGCCAAATGACATTTTGCCTTCTGTGCGTGGCCCATTCTCTTCAAAGGAGAGATTGGACACATCGCTCCATGACTGCATGGCACGTCGTGCCATTTCTCTCTGGCGACCATCGAATTGCCAGGCGGCGCTGTTGAACGAGTAGGAAACAGAGACCTTGCCATCGGCATTTTTGTCATGCCACTTAAGGTTTTCCCGAGTGAGATTGTTGGTTGCCTGGCGCTCATCGAAAGAGCGCACATTGAGGTTAGCCGCGTAGGGGTCGTTGGCGCGCAGAGTTGGATCTTTGCCGTCCCAGTAGCGTTTGGTGGCGGTGTCGAATGTCGTCGGGTTGGTTGTTGTGGTTGGATTAAATGGCCGCCGAGTGGGTGGCTGAGTAAAGGGCTGTACGAACTTACGCACGAAGGGGTGTTTGAGAAATGGCTGCACGAAAGGTCTGAAGACCGGGTGGTTGAGATAGGGTTGGGCAAAAGGCTGAATAAGCGGGCGCAGAAAATGTTGGCTGTAGTTGGGTTGCTGGAAAACAGACGGGCGCAAGTCGATTCTCATAAGAGTAATCCATGTTCTTGTTGTTGGCCTATTCCTTGTGTAGGGAAGTGCATGTCCGTGTGCTGGAAATACCTTCGCACCCTATAAGTTAATTTCCAATAGAGTATTTATTTCTAGTGTGTGTCAACAGGCCGGTATGACATGGTTTGCAACGGCTGTTATGTTTATTCGGTTTTTAAATTTCGTGTCAAAGAGTCGGGTTCCCCAAGCATTACGCGTCTTGTTGAAAGCTGATATGTCGTTTGTGTTTAACGTGTTTTTTCTGGAAATATAGAATTGCTTACAGTGTGAGTATTTTTGTTAAGAGCATTCTGGAGTTTCTCGGTAATCGTAAGTTGTTTCGGGCTCGGCATCGTTGAGTGACCTACAGGGCTCGATGCTTCCAGCTGACGCCCGATGGCTTGGTACTCTGTAGGGTAAGCGTGTTGTATGCGTAAATTCCGGGATTTAACCCGAACCCGAAGTGCTTTGCGTCTGAACCTATGAACGGATTATTTACTGTTGAGGTTCTGCGCCATGTCACATGCTCGTTTAGTGCTGCGTCCCCTTGTCTGCAGCGTTGCGGTTGCCGTACTGGCTTCGCTGGCCGGCTGTGGGCTTTCATCGTCCAGAGAGGTGGCCAAGCCTCCCGCGCCCGCCGAGCCTCAGACTGAGGGTGCCTTGAGCAAGCAGGCAGCGATGCCTGTATTGATGGCCGCGCCAATGCCCATGCGCGACGCCGCGGCTTTGGCCTATCGGGCCGAGCCTCACGAACGCTACCAGAACCTGCCCGACAACCCGGTCTACAGCGTTGCACAAACCCCGGTCTCGACCTTCAGCGCCGACGTCGACACCGGCAGCTACGCCAATGTGAGACGTTTCCTCAACCAAGGGCGGCTGCCACCTGACGGCGCCGTTCGACTCGAGGAAATGCTCAATTATTTCCCCTATGACTACACGCTGCCCACTGATGGCTCGCCCTTTGGCGTGACCACCGAAGTCGCCGCCACACCGTGGAACCCGCACACGCGATTGCTGCGCATCGGCATCAAAGCGTCCGACCGCGCGGTGGCAGACCTTGCGCCAGCCAACCTGGTGTTTCTGGTGGATGTGTCGGGCTCCATGGACCGCCGTGAAGGCTTGCCGCTGGTGAAAAGCACGCTGAAATTGCTGGTGGACCAATTGCGTGATCAAGACCGTGTGTCGCTGGTGGTCTACGCCGGTGAGTCGCGTGTGGTGCTTGAACCCACCAGCGGGCGCGACAAAACCAAGATCCGCAACGCCATCGACCAACTCACCGCCGGCGGCTCAACGGCAGGCGCCTCCGGCATCGAGCTGGCTTACCAGATGGCCCGTGCCGGCTTTATAGAGAAGGGCATCAACCGCATCCTGCTGGCCACCGACGGTGACTTCAATGTGGGCGTCAGCGACTTCGACAGCCTCAAGCAGATGGCCGTCGACCAGCGCAAAAGCGGCGTGTCCTTGACCACCCTGGGTTTCGGTGTGGATAACTACAACGAGCACCTGATGGAGCAGCTTGCCGACGCCGGCGACGGCAACTACGCCTACATCGACAACCTGCGCGAAGCCCGCAAAGTGTTGGTAGACCAGCTCAGCTCGACCCTGGCGGTGGTGGCGCGGGATGTAAAGTTGCAGGTGGAATTCAACCCCGCCCAGGTCAGCGAATACCGCTTGTTGGGTTATGAAAACCGCGCACTCAAACGTGAGGATTTCAACAACGATAAGGTCGACGCCGGTGAAATTGGCACCGGGCACACCGTGACCGCGCTGTACGAAATTGTGCCCAAGGGCGAGAAGGGCTGGTTGGAGCCGTTGCGTTACGCCGCCGCGCCTGCGGCCGAAAACACCTCCGCTGAGCTGGCCATGCTGCGCGTACGCTACAAACCGGCGGCGGGCGGTGCCAGCCAACTGATTGAACGGCCCATCCGCAACGAAACCACCCAGGCCAGCGCCGACCTGCGCTTCGCGGCGTCAGTGGCCGCCTTCGCCCAACAGCTCAAGGGCGATGGCCGCTACACTGGCAGCATGAGCTTAAAAGACACCGCCGCACTGGCCCGCTCGGCCCGTGGCGATGACCCGTTCGGGTTGCGCAACGAGTTCGTGCAACTGGTGGAAGTGGCGCAGAGCCTCAAACACTGATCCCGAACATGGCAACAACCAACTGTAGGAGCTGGCTTGCCTGCGATGGCAGCAACTCGGTGTACAGGATGTACCGAGTCGCCTGCATCGCAGGCAAGCCAGCTCCCACGGTAAATTTGCATCGATCCATCAAAAGGAGTTCGCTACCTACATGGCCGTTCCAGATGACTCACCCAGCGACGAATCGCTGCTGGGCCGCTACCGAGCCGGCGACGCTGCCGCGTTCGAGGTGTTGTACGCGCGGCACCGCCGAGGCCTTTACCGGTTCCTGGTGTCACTGAGCAACAAGGCCGAACTGGCCGAAGAGGTGTACCAGGAAACCTGGCTCAGCCTGATCCGCAGCACCACCCAGCCACAGGGCCGGGCGAGTTTTCGTACATGGCTGTTCCAGATTGCCCGCAACCGCCTGATCGACCACTGGCGCAAGCACGGCATCCACAACCCGCTGCACGACAGCTACGACGAACAACTGCACGCCCAGGCCGACGACAGCGCCGGCCCTGAGCAGCAACTGAGCCTGAGCCGCGACCAGGCGCGCCTCGACGCCGCTTTGCAAGACCTGCCCGAAGACCAGCGCGAAGTCTTCCTGCTACGCCTGCACGGCGACCTCGAAGTGCCGCAAATCGCCGCCCTCACCGGCGCCCCGCTGGAAACCGTAAAAAGCCGCCTGCGTTACGCCCAGCAGAAACTGCGCCGCCTGCTGGCCGAGGAGATACTCGTATGAACCACTCCCCACACACACCTGACGACGAGCTGATCCAGCACTTTCGTCAACACAGCACCGGCGAACCGCCTGCGTCCCTCGACGCCTTCATCCTCGCCACCGCCCGCCGCGAAGCCCCCAAGCCGCAACCCAGCCTGTGGCAACGCTGGCTGCAAGCCTGCCGCCAACCGCGCTGGCAAATGGCATTCGCCACCGTCGCCGGTGTAGCACTGATGATCGGCGTAGTGATGCGCGTGCCCGTGTCGCAGCCGGAGATCTCCACCGCAACGTTTTCCGCGGCGCCGGCGCCACAGATGTATGCCGCGCCTGCGCCCGCACCTATGGCGCGGATGGCAGCAGCGCCGAAAGTTGAGCACGCGCTGGTTCAGGCTGAAGCCCTCGGTGCGTTTGCCGATCAGCCGGCAGAAAAACTCAGTAAGCGCGCACCGCTGGCTTTGCCGTCACTGGAGGAAGGGCTGCGGGAGATTGTGAGCCTGCGGTTGGCGGGGCAAGCCAAAGCGGCGGATGAAAAGCTGTTGACGCTGCATGAGCGCTTCCCCGAGGAAGACTTGCCGGCGCGTTTGGAGGCGTTGCAGAAGCGATAAATGCCTTCAAAGAAAGCCCGCCACCGACTACTCGGTGGTGGGCTTTTTAATGGAGTTTTGAAAGCAACTTGGCCAAAAATGTGGGAGCGGGCTTGCTCGCGAAGGCGGTGTATCAGTCATACATGTATTGGGTGACACTCCGTCTTTGCGAGCAAGCCCGCTCCGACATTTTGAGCATCGTTTGCCTGGAAAGGCGCTGGGGGGAAATGGGCAGAGATTTATTTACACCGCAGGTCGATTATTTGGAGGTTTTGGATACTTGAAACGCGAGGCATGCAAAAAATTGCCTACAAACAAGCCCTAGGTCTTTCGACTTGGGGCTTTTTTGTGTGTGTCTGGTGCCCCGGCGGGATTCGAACGCTTTGGTTAACCAATTGAAAAATATGAAATTAAATAACTTGTGAGGCTTTGGGGATACATGGAAGGATACAAATTCTCAACTCAAACGCGAGTATCCACCACATGCTCACCACTGCATGGCGTTTACCTTTGATGAAATCTCTGTGCCTCAGCCATAACGGTTAGCATGTTGAGGAGCTCTTCTGATACACCAAATTGCTGCGAGAATCGGTTTAGGTTACATATATATATCGTGTATCCCCCAGCGGGACTAACCTCAAAATAAAGATGTCCTGCTTTGAGTATATTTTTTCCGTATTCGTCGAAGTGAGGGTGATAGATCCTGTACTGTTTTATGTCGGTCGGATATTTTCTGCGAGGATTTGTTCTCATGGCGGCGTCTGCAAACGCTTCGCGCTGACTTTTATATTCGTTACAGTCTGGGCAAGCTACGCACAGGTTTTTGGGCTCAAACATAAATTGGGGATATTGGGACTTTGATACTATATGTTCTATATGGGCCCCTAGTGCAGACCGTGCTGTGACAGCATTGAGGCAATAAACACAGTTGAGGCGCTGCTCAACCCTGTAAAAATCTCTGACCTCTCGCCTGATCTCTTCGAGATCGTCGTCTTTCCATCGAGCATGGCTGTAACCAGGTTCTTTTTTAATCGCTTTAATTTTTTTGGTGTTTAGCTCGTTAAAAACGACGGAGTTATTAATTGCAGGCATAGTAATTATACAGCTCGCGTACAGAGTCTATGAGTTGAACTGTTGGGTCGAGTGGGCTCAGTTGAAGTTGTGTTTCAGTTAGCCGCTGCAGTTCGGCGTACATTATGGCATCTACTTTCTTATTGGTTCTCAGCTTCGCGATTAGGTTGAAGCTAACTCTTGAAATATATTCATTCATCAATCCTGGCGCATCAAAAAGCTCTGCTAGCTGGAAGTCGGCGGATTTATTATTGAAATAACTAGATTCATAGAGCTCTCCTTTGCTCAGAGAATAGACATAGGAGTCTACACTGTTCATTCGAGAAATGATTTGGGGCGAGTGGGTGGCTATTATAAAATGGCAGTGTTTGTATCCCTCAAATGCTGATGTCAGTAGGCGCATAAACTCTTCCTGCCACCGTGGATGCAAGCTGATTTCAGGTTCATCTATAAGGATCAGAGAGCCATCTTCTATATGGCCTGCGATTCCAAGCATAAGAACAAGCAAACATTGCTCGCCGGAGCTTGCTCTTCTTAGGTTAAGCTCGCCATAACCATCCTTGTGAAGCTGGAGGTCTATGAGTCTTACTAGTCCAAGATCCATTAGGGTTTGAATTGAGTTGATTATGTGCGGATATGTGAGTTCGCCACTTAAAAAACACTCGTTTGTAATGAAGTCGACATCAAGCGTCAGTGCTTTGCGTTCGGTGAAGTAATTCGCCAAATTACTCATGGCATACGTTGCTGTGGATCTTGTCTCTGTGTCAAGAGAGTGGAAGTTTTTGGCGTACCTTTCATCCAGCATCAATATGTCGGAAGAGTCATCCGTTTCTATCGGGGTGTAGTGATTTAACCTGGTTTTGGACTCCCATTTTTCGTTATATCGCAGAAAAGCAGGCTTGAATATGAAGCTCACATTGGGTGAGAATGAAAGCGAGCCAAATACATCAATTAAGTTGGCGTTGTTTTGCTGGTTTAATAATTTATTAAGTAGCCCTTTGGACGCCGAAGAAATAAGAGAAACTGCGGAAGATGCAGAGAACATTCCCTCACCGCGCATTCCAACGTATTTGTAATTATTGGGAGTGCTATGTCTCTTGTTTCTAGGGCTTGGAAATTTATCAAATGGGCTTGTGGATACTGCAATGACAAATGGCTGTCGCCCACTAGCTAAGCTAGATAATTCATACTCGCTGTAATAATTTAAGTCATAAAAATCGCGAGTTTGTGCTTTTGCAATATTTGTTAATAATCTGCTCTTGCCAAGTCCGTTCTTTCCTACTAGGACTGTGTACGTGTTGTTTTCAGAAAAGCTTAAATGACCCGGTAATAGTTCAATTTTTTTTCCGTCGTGCTCTATTTCTAATACGCGAAGCATACAATTACCCAGAAGGAAATTTAAAATGTGACGCCTATTGCGATCTGAAATAAGATGCTAAGCTCGCTTAGTTGCTTTCTTTCTACGAATCGCAGGTTTGGAATTAATTGTTTTTGGTGATAAAAAGTCCGTAATCCCATTCATCCATGCAGGGCGCTCTTTGGTATCTGCTAACTCAATGTATCGAAGAGCAAATTTAACCTTAAAGCCAGCCATTTCGAATAAGTCGTCGAGTGTTTTTATTTCTAGTCGACGCAGATTCAATGCAAATGATGGAGGCATCTCCTCATCCTGAGATTTCAAACCTTTTACTAATTTACTTACTAATGCCGCATATGGGGCTTCGTCCTTTAAACTCTCGAGAGCTTTAAGGAAAAATCGAGGAATCAAAGTGTCTTCAATGACTGTGGCCGGATGAAAATCGTTGTTGCCCGTGGTAATTAACTCTGTTCGTTGTGTTTCTTCATTGTTTTTTACCCTTCGGATCTGAATCGATTTTATTGAATCTTTTGTGTCGAATCTTTCGTATTTTTTGTCGGTGTCAAGCAGCATGAAAACGCTGCCGTTGATGTCATCTCTCGCATCTATCAGCGCCAGTTCTATGTAAGTGTAGATTTTTTTTAATGCGGGGCTGCCTCCTACTGCGACGATCAGATAGCCTTCATCTTTCAAATAGTGGTCTAAATAGATTTTGTCGGCTGAGCCTTCGCATATCACCCATTTATAATCGCTGGCAGTGATCGACGCAACTATGGACTGCACGAGGTCATTTGTGCCTTTTAACTCAAGTTCTGTTGGAAGTCTACCGCTCGTGATTTGCCTTAGCTTCTTAATGTCCTCTCTAAAACATCTGAGATCAATTAATACCGGACCACCATCAGTCTTGGGGCAGTACACAGCCACGCCATTTGAAACTATCGGCATGAAACCGTACCAATGAGTGGTCACCATAACCTGCACACCACTTTCCGCTACATCTCTTAACTTTTCGAATTGGCTAAAGCAGGCCGATACGTGTAGCGATAACTCTGGCTCGTCAATAGCTAATATAAGCTGCTGGTTAGAGTTGTGCGCAGAAGATGTGAGAAATGCTTGCGCGACATCTATAAGCGCTTGTCTTTTCTCTCCCGAGCTTAAGTCCGCGACAGGTACAGTATCTTTTCCTACTTTCTTATTTAATACTTTTGAACCGAAATAAGACTCTATAATTGTTTCTGTGAAGTGAGTTAGATTGACTAGGCTTTGTTTTAAAGCTGGTTTTCGGTATTCATAAATTATTAGCCTTTCAGAAAGGCCGTCTAAAAACTCGCTTAGCTTTGTATTGATATCGGTGACAATATTTTTGTCAATAAAGTGTCGAACTATTTTGTCTATTTTTTGACCGAGCAATGCCTGCATCGTTCGGCTTTCAAGTTTTGTGTGTTCTTTGAAGTCTAGCTCGGATGGGAGGTATATAAATTTGTAATAATTATGAATGAGTTTCTGCAGCTCAATTAATGCATCAGTATATGAAGCGTATTTTTCAAAGGCTGCGTAGTCTTTTAAAGTTTCAAAAATAGAAAAGTAAGGCGTTGTAGTCGCAGCTCTGCTCGTTTTTTGAATCCCAAATGGAAAGAGATAGTGAGTATTTTCTTTAAAGCCTAGCTTAATTACTTCTTGGCGCTGCTGGCAAAAAAGCTCTGCATGAATTTTGCCTGAAGGGTTGAAGTCTGTAGGTTTTGCTTTCCATGATGTTTCACTTAATTTTTCTAGCAGCCACCGATGGACGGGTATTTGAAAATTTGATTTTTCTATCAAAAAAACAGGGCAAACAAATGGTTCGCGCTCTTGAAATCCTTTGGAAAGCGTATGGTTAAAATTCCATTCCGAACCGTTGAAGTAGCTGTCCAAGGCCTCTAATACTGAGCTCTTACCCGCACCGTTCTCCCCGACTAAAGCGCTAAACTTACTTCCATTCGACAGGGCAATGTAATTT
Source organism: Pseudomonas sp. B19125 (assembly GCF_044218855.1). Taxonomy (NCBI): domain Bacteria; kingdom Pseudomonadati; phylum Pseudomonadota; class Gammaproteobacteria; order Pseudomonadales; family Pseudomonadaceae; genus Pseudomonas; species Pseudomonas sp. B19125. Next base: position 171,651 of record NZ_CP162589.1, on the reverse strand, counting down.
ATTCCCTGATACGTTTTGAAGTTTCTTAATAGCAAGCTGAATATCATCATGCGTCCCTGCGAAGTAGGCCTTCTGAATATTGCTCAAGCCTGGCTGAGCATGATCATCTGTGCTGGCAATATGGCCTCATGCAACTGCACTATGTCAAGTCTGCACTTAAGCGCTCATGGCTGCAGGTTTTTGAAGGGGTTGCACGGTAGCTTAAATTAGCCTGTGCCCCTGATAAGGGTTGGCCTGGAACGGTTTGAAGGGCTGTAGAAAATCCAGCCTATTTAGCCCGCAGGTGTGGTGGGGGGACAACAGCGCGCGCCGGGGTGGAGGCTCGCCATCCAGCGCCGGGAGCTCGACCAGTGGGACCAGCCAGAAATTGGCTCTCAGCAGCTCACCTGGCGCCATGGCCAGCACTTCCATTGAGCTAGTGGGGAATCTCATCGAAAACGAAAAAGCCGCCCTAAGGCGGCTTGCATGCTGTGTGTGGGATCGAATTCAGGACGTTTGCGTTTGAGTGTGTTGCTCAATCATTGCATTCAACTCCGAACGGCGGCGCGCTCGATAGATCGGGCTCTTCAACTCTTTCTGAAAAATGGGGACAGATTTATTTATACTCACACCAGAACCCAACTCATTACCTGACTACCATCCCTCTCACAGAATTTCTGGCTGCCACTAGAGCCCCCCGTCGCTCTAGGACCCAAGCCCCCCAGCCAAACGCAACCTTCCGAACCCCCCGGATAACTAAAGCCATAGCCTTAAAAATTCGCCCACAAAAAAGCCCCAGGTCTTTCGACCTGGGGCTTTTTCATCTGTATCTGGTGCACCCGGCGGGATTCGAACCCACGACCCCTGCCTTCGGAGGGCAGTACTCTATCCAGCTGAGCTACGGATGCTTGTGCGGGCGACATCATACCCATGTCGCCCTGATGCGTCCATTCCAGCGTTTTCGCCGGTAACTGTCGGCCGTTTCCCACCCAAAATGGCTAATCGCCACTCTCATTCACAACTCCCCGCGCCGCACGTCCCTTTGTTTGCTTTGCTCTTTTGGCTTTAAGCCGCTTCCAAGCCGCAATTCCCCAGGTGAACGCATGCATTCCAAAGGAACCGTGATGCTCGATCTCCCGTTGAGACAAACCCTGTTGGCCCGCTCCGATTTGTTTCGAGGTATGCCGGAGCACCTCTTGCGCTACGTTGCCACCCATATGGTGGAGCGCCTGCTGGATGATCGTGAACTGCTGTATTTCAAGGACGACAGCCTCGAATTTATTGCTTTGGTGGTTGAGGGCCGGATTTATTCGGTGGTGCATGGGCCGGACGGCCGGGAGCAGATTATCGGCAGTACCGGGGCCGGGCAGGTGGTGGGGGAGACGGCGTTGATCAAGGATCATGGGCGCGAGTCTTCCACCTTTGCCAGTGGCCCCACGCGGCTGTTGCAACTGGGTAGCCGGCATTTTGGTGTGCTGTTTGAGGAGCCGGTGTTTTTGCGGCGCTTGTTGATGCTGATGATGCTGCGCTTGCTGCATGCCATCGAGTTGCTGGAGTTGGTGTGCCTGCATCGGTTGGAGTCGCGGTTGGCGCGGTTTCTGTTGGCCAACCTGGGCGATATCGACCTGGCGCTGGCCATGCCGAGTGTCTCTTTGCCCGCCAGCCAGGGGGTGTTGGCGTCGATGCTTAACACCAGCCGTCCCAAACTCAATGTGCAGCTGCAATTGTGGCGCCGCAGTGGGCTGATCAGCGGCAATCTGGAGCGCATGGTGATCAACGATCTCGAGCATTTGCGGCGCAAGGCCTTTGCCTTGAATTAGTCGTTGCAGTGTTCCGCAGGTAACAGCGCACCCCTGTCCCGCGCTTGCAGACTGGCCCTTCATCAAGGATGCACAGGAGTGCTGGCGATGGGGATGACTGTTCAGTTCAAGGATCAATGGGCCGCCGATGACCGTTTGTTCGAAGCGAGTTGGCGCGCCGTGCAGGGCGAACTCAAGCGGCGCGCGTTGCGGCGGGCCAAGGGCAATCTGGATCAGGGCCAGGAATGGTTGTCGGCCACGGCGATCAAGGCCCTGCTGTTCTTTCGGCGCTCGCCGGAGCGCATTCGCGACCCTCAGGGGTTTCTGTTTCTGGTACTCGACCATGTGTTTCTCGACAGCTTGCGACGCAGCAAGCGCGAGGAGCGGCTGCTCGATGATTCGGTGGACCTCGAGCACGATCACCTGGCCGCACTCGCCGCGCCCTGCGCTTCGGTGCTGGAACGGGTGGAGTGTTACGAGCGCCTGGAGCTGATCGAGGCGCAGGTGGCGCGGTTGCCGGTGTTGCAGCAGCGCTTGTTTGAGATGCGCTTTGTGGATGACCTGCCGTATCCGCAGATCGCTGCCGCGTTGCAGGTCACGCTGCCACTTGTGCGCAAGCGTGTGCAACTGCTGCGCAACGCCTTGCGCTGAATTTGATTCACACACGCCGGCGCGGGGCGTTCTAGTTGTATGAGCGCGTCCTGCCGCCACTACCCACGCCCAACCCTGGGTGAATGCCATCAAGGAGAGATGTATGACAGAGGTCAACAGCCAGATCACCGACGCGGTCACCCAAACCAACGTCAAAGTGGTGGCAGAAGCGCCGGCCCAGGCCATCGCGTCGCTGTATCAGGTGGCGAGCAGTGCGGCGGGCCTGTCGTTACAGAACGCGGTCAACAGCCAACAGGCGATGAACCAGATTTCGAATGCGGTGATCTCCAAGGCCGTGGCGCTGATCATGCAGATTGGCGAGAAGGGCTAAGCCCTCGGGAGATCGATTATGTCGTGGTTCAGTAGAAAGAAACCCGCCGCCCCGCAAGCAACGCCCGCCGCCGACCCACCTGCGCCGGCGCCCGCCGCACCGGCCTCGCGCTCGATCATGGCGCGCATGAACGAGCACCTGCTCAACCAGGCGAGCACGCCGTCGCCCGACAGCACCGCGGCCCTCAACAGCCAGATCGTGCAGGCGGTGCAGTTCACCAACTCGCAGAACTTTGCCTATGCGCCGGCGCAGATTGCGGTGCCGGCCGACATGATGATCAGCCAGGCGGCCGGCCTGGTGGCGCAGGCGGCGGCGGGGTATTTCGACGGGGTCAGCAAGATCGCCCTGGCGGCCCAGGCCGTGCTGCTCCAGCAAATGACCGAGAACATCGTCAAGGACAACCTGCCGGCCGCTGCCGAAGACGCCTTGGGCGCCTTGGCCACCGACTTGCTGGTGGGCGCCGCTGCCGCCGTGGCCGCCGCCGCGGGTGCCATGGAAGCCGAAGCCGCCAGCGTGGCCATCGACAAGATCGACCAGAGCATCGCCAAGTACGCCGACACCTTGGCCAACCGGGCTGCGCCAGCGGCCTGAACCGAGCACAACGTTCCAGGGTTCTTCTGGAACGGTGCAACAGCAACTTGAAAGCAACTTTTCTTAAGTGAGGAGCGACATCATGCAGCCTGGAGATATTATTTTTTCGGTGAAGCAAGAAGACGACAGCGCGACGCGCGCGTTCATTCGCGCGGGCCAGTTGGTCAAGGCCAAGGTGTTTTCCCAGGACACGACGTTCCTGAATGTGGTTCATCCGGCGATTGCGGTGAGCGACACCCAGGTGATTGAAAGCGTGGGTGAGGGGCTGTCGCTGACTGACCTCAGCCTTGAAAAGCCCCCGCGTTCGGCGATGGTTTTCTCTTGCATGAGCAGTGAGTTGGGCGAAGCGGCAGTCGTGGCGGCCAAGCAGTTCTATTTCGACAAGATCAGCGGCGATATCCGTGGCCGTTACAGCGTGTGGAACGCGATGATTTCTGCATTCCGGCGCTGGACCTCCAACACCAGCCTGGTCGAGCGCATCAACGAGTCGGTGGCGATTGGCAGCAGCTCGTTCTGTTCCCAGTTCGCGGCCAACTGCTATGAAGTCGGCAACCTTTATAACTCGGCCAACCTGCTGCCGCCGCCGCCGGCGATTTTCGGCAACCAACCCAGCGCCATTACCCCTGCGGAGTTGGCGACGTTCTGTGATGCCTCGGCGTATTTCTACTTCTCGGGCTTCTGGCAGGACAACGTCGAGGTGCGGCTTTAGCGGCCCTTCAGCCAGCAACGTAGTACCCAAGGAGGCCGTCATGGCTCACCCAGCCACACCCTCAGTGCTGTCCAGCGATGATCGCTTGCGGCTGGAAGCGATGCTGCGCAACCCGCAGATCTTCGCCGGAACGCCCCAGGCCATCGTCGACGAAACCCTCAAGCGCGCCAGCCAGGTGCTTGAGCAGTCCAAGGCCAATGAGCAAGCGCTCAAGGCTGCCGCCGAGCAGCGTGAGGCGGCGCTACGCCAAGTGTTGGACGGCGCGGCCCCGGACAAGGACGCGCAACGCAAGGAAGTGCAGGCCCTGATCCAGGGTTTGATTACGCAGATTGAAGCGGCGCTGGGCCCAACTGCGAAACCTTGAGCTCGCGCGTTTCACAGGGCCTGTTTGGCAACGTTCATTCATGAACACGGAATGCACCGTGTACCCCTATAAGGAAATTGATCATGGCATTTGTTAACGAGCAAATTACCGACGCGGTCACCCAGACCAACGTCAAAGTGGTGGCCGAATCGCCGGCGATGGCGATGAGCACTATCTATCAATCCATGGCGCAGGCCACGGCGATTCTGTTCCAGAACGCTGTGTCGGCCCAGCAGCAGCAAAACACCCTGGCCCAGGCGGCCACCAACCAGGGCGTCATGCAGATCTACAGCGTCGATACCACCGCCGGTGCGGCGGCCACCGAAAAAGTCGCCCAAGGCGGCGTCTCGGATAACCTCACCAGCCTGTTGACTGTGCTCAAGTCCTTCCAGCCTTAAGCACTCAGCGATAACGGATGTTGTTCTTTCTCACACCAGGAGTTTCAACCATGAGCACAGTCAGCCCGCAAATCACCGATGCCGTCACCCAGACCAACGTCAAGGTCGTTGCCGAATCGCCAGCGATGGCCATGAGCACGATCTATCAATCCATGGGCCAGGCCACGGCGATCCTGTTCCAGAACTCGGTCTCGGCCCAACAGCAACAAAACACCCTGGCCCAGGCCGCCACCAACCAAGGCGTGATGCAGATCTACAGCGTCGACACCACCGCTGGCGCTGCGGCCACCGAAAAAGTCGCCCAAGGTGGCGTGGCCGACAACTTGACCAGCCTGTTGGCCGTGCTCAAGTCGTTCCAACCGTAAGTTGCAAGGCCCAACAGCCCCGGCGCCCACAAGGCACCGGGGCTGTTGTCGTTTGTGCGCTTGATCTGAAAGATGCATCAAATGCGCCGTTTTCGTTCTTTTTTTCGAACAGACTATTGCCCTGTACCCCCATTGATCCTAGGATTCGTTTGAGATTTCAAACGCTCTGTCTCCCGTGCGCTATTTCACTTATCTCGCGTGCTGGGGCTGATTTCCCTGACGGCAGCCCACAAGGCGCCTTTCAACAACTCTAATTCGCTCCGCGTGCGCGCGGTGCTGTTAAGGAAAGCCGACATGCAGCTCAAAGATACCCAGTTGTTCCGCCAACAAGCCTTTATCGATGGCGCTTGGGTCGATGCGGACAACGGTCAAACCATCAAGGTCAACAACCCGGCCACGGGCGAAATTCTCGGCACCGTGCCGAAGATGGGCGCGGCTGAAACCCGCCGCGCCATCGAAGCCGCCGACAAGGCCCTGCCGGCCTGGCGTGCGCTCACCGCCAAGGACCGCGCCAACAAGCTGCGTCGCTGGTTTGAGCTGATCATCGAGAACCAGGACGACCTGGCGCGCCTGATGACCCTGGAGCAGGGCAAGCCGCTGGCCGAGGCCAAAGGCGAAATCGTCTACGCCGCTTCCTTTATCGAGTGGTTCGCCGAAGAGGCCAAGCGCGTCTACGGTGATGTGATTCCTGGCCACCAGCCGGACAAGCGCCTGATCGTGATCAAGCAACCGATCGGCGTTACCGCGGCCATCACGCCGTGGAACTTCCCGGCCGCGATGATCACCCGTAAAGCCGGCCCAGCGCTGGCCGCCGGTTGCACCATGGTGCTCAAGCCGGCTTCGCAAACCCCGTTTTCGGCGTTCGCCCTGGCTGAACTGGCCCAGCGCGCGGGCATTCCAAAAGGCGTGTTCAGCGTGGTTTCCGGCAGCGCCGGAGATATCGGCAGCGAGCTGACCAGCAACCCGATCGTGCGTAAATTGTCCTTCACTGGCTCCACCGAAATCGGTCGTCAGCTGATGGCCGAGTGCGCCAAGGACATCAAGAAAGTCTCGCTGGAATTGGGCGGCAATGCGCCGTTTATCGTGTTTGACGACGCCGACCTGGATAAGGCCGTCGAAGGCGCGATCATCTCCAAGTACCGCAACAACGGTCAGACTTGCGTGTGTGCCAACCGCCTGTACATCCAGGATTCGGTGTACGACGCGTTCGCCGAAAAACTCAAAGTGGCCGTGGCCAAACTCAAGATCGGCAACGGTCTGGAAGAAGGCACCACCACTGGCCCGCTGATCGACGAAAAAGCCGTGGCCAAGGTTCAGGAGCACATCGCCGATGCCCTGAGCAAAGGTGCCAAGCTGTTGGCCGGTGGCAAGGTGATGGAAGGCAACTTCTTTGAGCCGACCATTCTGGTCAACGTGCCCAAAGACGCTGCTGTTGCCAAGGAAGAAACCTTCGGCCCACTGGCGCCGCTGTTCCGTTTCAAAGACGAAGCCGAAGTGATCGCGATGTCCAACGACACCGAGTTCGGCCTGGCTTCCTACTTCTACGCCCGCGACCTGGGCCGCGTGTTCCGTGTGGCCGAAGCCCTGGAATACGGCATGGTTGGCGTGAACACCGGGTTGATCTCCAACGAAGTGGCGCCGTTCGGCGGCATCAAGGCTTCGGGCCTGGGCCGTGAAGGCTCCAAGTACGGGATCGAGGATTACCTGGAAATCAAATACCTCTGCCTGGGCATCTAAGCTCGGCAAGAGATTGCAGTAAACGCAGAGGGCACGAGAGCGCTGACCCTTTGCGTGTTTGAAGACGTTATTCGTAGTGGCCGGGAAAGCTGTGGCAGTCGATCATCGCATGCTGCCGTAGTTGCCTCCCCGCCACGTATTCCTTGGACCACGCCACCCGATGAGTGGCGAATGAGGACTTTATGAGCAAGACCAACGCATCCCTGATGAAACGCCGCGAAGCCGCTGTACCGCGCGGTGTTGGCCAGATTCACCCGATCTTCGCTGAATCCGCGAAGAACGCCACCGTGACCGACGTTGAAGGTCGCGAGTTCATCGACTTCGCCGGCGGTATCGCCGTGTTGAACACCGGCCACGTGCACCCGAAAATCATCGCCGCCGTGACCGAGCAACTGAACAAGCTGACTCACACCTGCTTCCAGGTGCTGGCTTATGAGCCTTACGTGGAGCTGTGCGAAAAGATCAATGCCAAGGTGCCAGGTGATTTCGCCAAGAAAACCCTGCTGGTCACCACCGGTTCCGAAGCGGTCGAAAACGCCGTAAAAATCGCCCGCGCCGCCACTGGCCGTGCTGGCGTAATCGCGTTTACCGGCGCTTACCACGGCCGCACCATGATGACCTTGGGCCTCACTGGTAAAGTCGTGCCGTACTCGGCCGGCATGGGCCTGATGCCAGGCGGGGTGTTCCGCGCACTGTTCCCGAACGAACTGCACGGCGTGAGCGATGATGACGCTATCGCCAGCATCGAACGCATCTTCAAAAACGATGCCGAGCCGCGTGACATCGCTGCCATCATCATCGAGCCGGTGCAGGGCGAAGGCGGTTTCTACGTCGCGCCTAAGTCCTTCATGAAGCGCCTGCGCGAACTGTGCGACAAGCACGGCATCCTGCTGATCGCCGACGAAGTGCAAACCGGTGCCGGCCGTACCGGTACGTTCTTCGCCATGGAACAGATGGGCGTGGCTGCCGACCTGACCACCTTCGCCAAATCCATCGCTGGCGGCTTCCCGCTGGCCGGTGTGTGCGGCAAGGCTGAATACATGGACGCCATTGCGCCAGGCGGCCTGGGCGGCACTTATGCCGGTAGCCCGATTGCTTGCGCTGCTGCGCTGGCGGTGATGGAAGTGTTCGAAGAAGAGCACCTGCTGGACCGCTGCAAGGCGGTTGGCGAGCGCTTGGTGACGGGCCTCAAAGCCATTCAAGCCAAGTACCCGGTGATCGGCGAAGTGCGTGCCCTGGGCGCGATGATCGCGGTTGAGCTGTTCGAAGATGGCGACAGCCACAAGCCAAACGCCGCTGCCGTGGCTTCCGTGGTGGCCAAGGCGCGTGACAAGGGCCTGATCCTGCTGTCTTGCGGTACCTACGGCAACGTGTTGCGCGTACTGGTCCCGCTGACCTCGCCGGACGAGCAGTTGGACAAAGGCTTGGCGATCATCGAAGAGTGCTTCTCCGAGCTGTAAGCGGAGGCTGACTTGATCGACAGAAAAAACCCGCCTCGGCGGGTTTTTTTGTGCCCGCTGCAGCACATTCAGGCCATGTTCATTGTACGCAGGCGGCGTGATTGTCTAAGGTGCAAGTATTGCCGATGGAGCGTGCTGGATGACTGCTGTTGATTTACCCGCTGTACCCCGCGTGTTGATTGCCGAGGCGGACCCTTGGTCGCGGGACCTGCTCAAGCAAGTGTTGTTGAATGTGCGCTGCGACGCGCGGCTGGATGTGTGTGCCGATGGCCAGGAAGCGGCCACGCTGTTGCGAGACAAAACCTATGACCTGATCCTGGCGGATTGGGAGCTGCCGGGCGTCGATGGCCTGAGCCTGCTGCGCAGCGTGCGCCAGAAGCGCCGTTCGCTGCCGTTTATTCTGCTGAGCAGTCGCAATGACAGCGCCAGCGTGCGCGAAGCCTTGCCCCTGGCGCCCACGGCGTATCTGACCAAACCCCTGAACATGGAAGGCCTGACCCAGCGCCTGCAAGACCTGCTGCTCGATGAAGGCGAAAGTGTGTATTGCGAGATACCGCCGCTGGCGCCCGGTATGGCCTTGCCAGTGTTCCTGGAACGCCGCCGCGACGTCTGTGATGGTGCGCCGCTGCGGGTCGATGTGAAAGCCGCCGTGCAACACAGCCTGGCGCCGGACGGCCTGGACCTCAAGCAACTGGAAGAACAGGTAAAAACCGACCCGCAAATCACCGCTGTGCTGATCGCCGCCGCTAACAGCGCCGGCCATCACGGCACGCCGGTACAGACCCTGGCCGCTGCACTGCAAAAGCTCGCCGCCGGGCAGAGCATGAACCTGATCCTGGGCCTGGCGCTCAAGCACAACGTGGTGCTGGGTGACCCGGCGTTGGTGGCCTACGCCGAGCGCCACTGGCAGCTGTCCCAGGACACCGCCGACTACGGCCGCCGCCTGGCGCGCATGCTCGAACTGGACCACGAACGTTGCTACTGCGCGGGCATTCTGCATCGGCTGGGTGACTTGGCGTTGTTACGCTGCCTGGAAGACTGGCGCCTGGGTGGCGGGGCGCTGGATGACGAGGCAATCGGTGAGTCCCTCGACACCTTTGGCGCCGCCTATGGCTCGGCGTTGCGCACGCGCTGGCGCTTGCCGCTGGAGTTGCGGCAGTTGATTGCGGCGACCTATTCACTCGAGGGTGGGGTGTATTCGCGCGACGCGCTGGTGGTGAACCTGGCGGCGCAAATGGCGCGTCTGACCGAGCATGAGGGGTTGGAAGCGCTGGCCAAGAGCAAGACGGCCAGGTTACTCAAGGTGGGCTTGTCGGAGCTGACGCGGGTGCGCAAAACCTAGCGGGCAACGAAGTTCAGGTCTGGGAGCTGGCTTGTGTGGGAGCTGGCTTGCCTGCGATGCCGGCACCTCGGTCTATCAGGGGTACCGAGTTGATGCTATCGCGGGCAAGCCCGGCTCCCACACAAGCCCGCTCCCACACAAGCCAGCTCCCAACCAGGCCGGTTCCCATTGCTTGATCGAGTTCTAGCCCTCTATGACGCGGTTTTTGCCTTGGCGCTTGGCCTCGTACATGGCGGCATCGGCCCGTGCGAACAGGCTGTCCAGGGTTGAGTCGTCTTCACGCAGGTTGGCCAGGCCTTGGCTGACGGTCACGGTAAACTCCCGGCCTTCATAGCTGAAACTCAGGGCCTGGATTTCCTTGCCGAGCCGTTCGGCTACCTGCAACGCCATGTGCGGCGCACAGCCAGGCAGTACCGCAGCGAACTCTTCGCCGCCAATGCGCCCGAACAGGTCGCCACGGCGCAGCACGCCGCGACCGCTCTCGGCGATACGCCGCAGCACCTGGTCGCCTTCCAGGTGGCCGTAGCTGTCGTTGACGTCTTTGAAGTCATCGATGTCCAGCAGCAGGAACGCCAGCGGGGCGCTTTGGGCGCAGGCGCTGTCGAACGCCTGGTTGGCGCACTCGAAAAAGTGCCTGCGGTTGCTGCTTTGGGTCAGCACATCAGTGGTGGCGAGTCGGTGCAGCTCCAACTCCATGTGCTTTTTTTCGGTGATGTCTTCGGCCATGCCGACCACAATCACCGGCTTGCCGGGTTCGACCTGTTGGTTGATGTAGCACTTGTCGCTCAACCAGCGAATCTGACCGTCGGCGGTGATAATGCGGTACTCGCGGTCCTCCACGGCGCCGTCTTCCATCACGCGGGCCAGGCTGTATTCGGCGTAGTCGAGGTCTTCGGGGTGAATGCTGTTACGCCATTCGCGGTAGTCGGCGAGCAGTAAACCGGCGGATCGGCCAAACACCCGATCGTAGGCCGGGCTCACGTACAACACACGCCGGGTTTCCCAATCGATGGCCCACAGCACGGCATTCACGCTGACCAACAGCGAACTGAGCAGTTGTTCACGCTCACTCAGCCGTTCGACTTCACCTTGGGCATGCATCAGCGCCAGCAGGGTGGCCGCCGCAGCCGGGCGTGGGTGCTCAGCGACGGGCGCATCGGTTGAATAAGGCTTTTCGGGAACCATCGGCACAACTCTCTCTGGGCTCGCCGCAGGATGGAGCAGCGGTCAGTGCAAGGGCCACCATGATGGCGAAGTGTTCCTTGAGAGAGGGGATTTGCGGTGAAGTTCCGTGAACGGGCTGACTAAGAAATGGCGTCAGAAACCAGTATGCAGAGCGCGGGCTTACTGTGGCGAGCAGGCTTGCCCCGCGTTGGGGCGCGCAGCGGCCCCAATAAAAACACCGCGTTCTGCCAGGCAGGGCGCGGTGTTTGGTTTCAGGGCTGCTTCGCAGCCCAACGCAGGGCAAGCCTGCTCGCCACAGCAAGCCCGCTCACCACGAGACCGTGTCAGACCGCTGCAGGGCGCAGCGAGTAGGTCTTCAGTTGGTGGGCAAAATCGCGCAGGGACTGAATACCGCTGGCCTCAGCCTCGTGCACCCATTCCTTGATCGCGGCCAGCATGTCGTGGCCATTGGTGCTGGTCTTCAGCCAGATCTGCTGCAGCGCCAGGCGCTTCTCGTAGATCACGGTCAGCGCGTGGCTGTGTTCGAGCATGCTCTGGATGCGCACGTGGTGGCGGTCATCCAGCAGGCTGGTTTCACGTGACAACAGGCGCTTGGCGCGGTGGAACTGGTGGCGTACCGAATGATCGACCTTTTCCAGCTCCTGCTTGACCAGTGGGCCAATCACCAACTTGCGGTACTGGGCCATGATCTGGAAGCGGTTGTTGAGGATCGCCATGGCGGTGTCCATGTCCAGGTGGCCTTTGCCTTCCACGCGGTGCGCGATCGGCGCGACGCGCTGCACCTTGGCCAGGCGCAGGAAGCTGAACACTTTGATCCACGCCCAACCCAGGTCGAACTCCCACTTCTTCACCGACAGCTTGGCCGAGTTCGGGTAAGTGTGGTGGTTATTGTGCAGCTCTTCGCCGCCGACAATGATGCCCCACGGCACCAGGTTGGTGGCGGCGTCACGGCACTCAAAGTTGCGATAACCGACCGCATGGCCAAGGCCGTTGATCACACCGGCGGCCCAGAACGGGATCCACATCATCTGGATCGCCCAGATGGTGATGCCAATGGTGCCGAACAGCAGCAGGTCGATGACCCCCATGATCGCCACGCCCAGCAGCGGGTAAGGCGTATAGATTTTGCGTTCGATCCAGTCGTCCGGGCAGTTTTTGCCGTAGATGCGCAGGGTCTCGGGGTTCTCGGCCTCGGCGCGGTACAGCTCGGCGCCTTTGCGCAGCACGGTGGACAAACCCTTGATGACCGGGCTGTGCGGGTCGTCGACGGTTTCGCACTTGGCGTGGTGTTTGCGGTGGATGGCGGTCCACTCGCGGGTGTTCTGCGCCGTGGTCAGCCACAGCCAGAAGCGGAAGAAGTGTTTCAGGCCGGCATTGAGCTCCAGGGAGCGATGGGCTGAATAACGGTGCAGATAGACCGTGACCCCAACAATGGTCACGTGGGTCATCAACAGCGTGACTGCCACCAGTTGCCAGGCTGACAGGTCAAGAAAACCGTTGTACCACATAGGCTGTATGGCCCTCAGATAAAGAAAAAAACAGCTCACGCATTATCACTAAGCCTACAGAGAAAACCAGCCGCCCTTTCAGATAGGAGTGACTGGATGTTTCTTATTCTATAATCCGCAGCGTTTGTAGGGCGATTTTGTTTTTTGGGTAAGGATTACTGACCATATGCTGTTTTCGTACCGAGGTGCCCTGCGGGTGGGGCTGGTATACCTGCTGGTTTCCATTGTGTGGCTCCAGCTCAGCAACCACCTATTGATCAACTTTCTCGATGACCCGAGGCAGTTAGGACGTTGGTTGCAGGCGCGCGGTTATGTGTGGGTGGCCCTCAGCGCGTGGGTCATTTACCTGATCTGTGCCCGTTTTGCCCGCACCCATCGGTTGCAGCAACCCTTGAAAGAAAACCATGAACGCCTGCAACAGGCCGCCGCCGTGTTCGATTGCACCCGTGAAGGCGTACTGGTCACCGACGCCCAGGGGCTGATCGTGCATGTGAACCGGGCCTTTATGGAGATCACCGGCTACAGCCGAGAGGACGTGATGGGCGAACGGCCGAGCCTGTTCAAGTCCGGACGCCATTCGTCGAATTTTTATCAACAGATGTTCCAGACCCTCGAACGCACCGGCGAGTGGAGCGGCGAAATCTGGAACCGGCGTAAAAGCGGTGAGATTTATCCACAGTGGCAAACCATCCGAGTTATCCACAATGACCAGGGCCAGGTCAGCCATTACGTCGCGGTGTTTTCCGACATCAGCGCCATCAAGGACTCCGAGCACGAACTGGCGCACCTGGCCCACCACGACCCGCTCACCGACTTGCCCAACCGCCTGCTCTTTACTGACCGCGCCGAGCAGGCGCTGGCCTCGGCGCAAGTGCACAAACGCGGCTGCGCGTTGCTGTTGATGGACCTGGACCACTTCAAGATCATCAACGACAGCCTCGGCCATAATGTCGGTGACCAGCTGCTCAAGGCCGTTGGCGAGCGGTTAAAGGGCCTGTTCGGCCCCGGCGTGACCCTGGCGCGCCTCGGTGGCGATGAGTTCGCCGTGCTGGCCGAAAGTTGTCCACAGGTGGTGCAGGCTGCCGCGCTGGCGCAGCGCATGCTCGACGCGATGAAAGAGCCGTTTGTGTTCGACGGCAACCAGTTGTTTATCAGCGCCAGCATCGGCATCAGTCTGTTTCCCAGTGATGCCCTGAGCGCCGAACAACTGCTGCGCAATGCCGACTCCGCGCTGTTCAAAGCCAAGAGCGCCGGCCGCGAAGGTTATGCGCTGTACACCGAAGAACTGACGGCCCACGCCCAGCACCGCGTGGAAATCGCCAGCGAACTGCGCCGCGCCCTCGATCAGCAAGAGCTGCGTGTGTACTACCAGCCCGTGCACGACCTGCAAGACAGTCGTCTGGTTGGCGTCGAAGCCCTGGTGCGCTGGCAACACCCTGAGCGCGGCCTGGTGCCGCCGGGTGAATTTATCCCGATTGCCGAGCGCACCGGGCTGATTGCCGATATCGATGCCTGGGTGATGGACCAGGCCTGCCGCCAGATGGGCCAATGGCTGGCCGATGGCGCGCCGTTGAGCTTTATTGCGGTGAATGTCTCCAGCCGTTTGTTTGCCCGGCGTGAACTGTATGAGCAAGTCGCCCAGGTGCTGCACACCACCGGCCTTGACCCGGCTTATCTGGAGCTTGAGGTCACCGAAAGCGCCGTGATGGAAGACCCCGAAGTCGCCCTTGAGCAATTGCACCGCCTGCGCGAGCTGGGCCTGCGCCTGGCGATCGACGACTTTGGCACCGGTTATTCGTCATTGCTGCGCCTCAAGCGCCTGCCGGTGCAGAAGCTCAAGATCGACCAGGGCTTTGTCGCCGGCTTGCCGTGGGATGAAGACGACGCGGCGATTGTGCGCGTGGTGATCGCTTTGGCAAAAAGCATGGGCATGCAGGTGCATGCTGAAGGCATTGAGCAGGCGGAGCAGGCGCGGTTTTTGTTGGAGCAAGAGTGTGATTTGGCGCAAGGGTATTGGTTTGGCCGGCCGGTGCCGGCGCAAGAAATGGATTGGGCCCGGGCACCCGCTATCCGCATGTGAAATGCAGGCCAATGTGGGAGCCGGGCTTGCCCGCGATGAGGCAGTATCAGTCGAAACATCAGTGCCTGACACACCGCCATCGCGGGCAAGCCCGGCTCCCACAGGGTTTAGCGGTGCTTGGGTAGCAGTATTTTCCAGGCCAAAACCTTCGCAACCCCACGTCCTGTCAGAAAATTCTTTCTAGTTATATAAACATTCTTAAATAGTATTTTTAAGAATATCCGCGCTTATCTACTATCGCCCTCACGCCGCAAGCAGTGCCGCCACTGCCAGGCACTATTCATTTCAGGAGCGAGACCATGAGCGCATCTCTACGTAGCGTCGACGGCCAGGACGAAGCAGCCATTTTGCGTGAGATCCAGAGCGCCTTGCGCGACCTGCGGTTTGGCGCGGTGGAAATCACTGTGCACAACGCCCAAGTGGTACAGATCGAGCGCAAGGAAAAATTCCGTTTGCAAAACCCGGGTAACAAACCGAGCTAAGCAACAACGGCGATTCGCATGCTAGACCCGCAACTATAAGAAAAAGCCAACACCCAAGAATTATCAGGAGCTTCTATGTCGTCGATTCGCCGTTACGCCCTGGCCGCACTGGCCAGCGCCGTGTTTGCCGGTTCCGCCGTTGCCAAGGACTACGAGTTGCTCAACGTCTCGTATGACCCGACCCGTGAGCTGTACCAGGACTACAACGCTGAATTCACCAGCTACTGGAAACAGTCCCACCCTGGCGACAACGTGAAGATCCAGCAATCCCACGGTGGCTCGGGTAAGCAAGGCCGTGCGGTGATCGACGGCTTGCGCGCCGACGTAGTGACCCTGGCCCTGGCTGGCGACATCGATGAAATCGCCAAACTGGGCAAGACCCTGCCGGAAAACTGGCAAACCCGCCTGCCGGATGCGAGCACTCCGTACACCTCGACCATCGTGTTCCTGGTGCGCAAGGGCAACCCTAAAGGCATCAAGGACTGGGGCGACCTGATCAAGAAAGACGTTTCCGTTATCACGCCTAACCCGAAAACCTCCGGCGGTGCGCGCTGGAACTTCCTCGCCGCGTGGGCCTACGGCCTGAAATCCGGCGGCAGCGAAGCCAAGGCCCAGGAATACGTAAAAGAGCTGTTCAAGCACGTGCCGATCCTCGACACCGGTGCTCGCGGTTCGACCATCACCTTCGTCAACAACGGTCAGGGTGACGTGTTGCTGGCGTGGGAAAACGAGGCGTTCCTGGCACTCAAAGAAGACGGCGGCGCCGACAAGTTCGATATCGTCGTGCCGTCCCTGTCGATCCTCGCGGAGCCGCCAGTGGCCGTGGTCGACAAAAACGCCGAGAAAAAGGGCAATACCGAGATCGCCACCGAATACCTCAAGCACCTGTACAGCCCGGCTGGCCAGGAGATTGCGGCGAAGAACTTCTACCGCCCACGCGATGCAAAAGTGGCCGCCAAATACGCCCAGCAGTTCCCGAAACTGGACCTGGTGACTATCGACAAAGACTTCGGTGGCTGGAAAACTGCCCAACCGAAATTCTTTAACGACGGTGGCGTGTTCGACCAGATCTACACGGCGCAGTAAGCCAAATTACCTGTAGGAGCCCGCCTTTCGGCGGGGGCCGGCTTGTGTGGGAGCTGGCTTGCCTGCGATAGCATCACCAAGGTGTGACTGACACACCGAGGTGCCTGCATCGCAGGCAAGCCAGCTCCCACAGAAAGGCAGTGGTGTTTACCCTTTAACCAAGGACTCTTATGTCGCGTCGTATTTCCCCCGTCATACCCGGCTTCGGGCTGACGCTGGGCTACACCGTGGTGTACCTCAGCCTGATCGTACTCATCCCCCTGGCGGCGATGTTTGTACACGCCGCTCAACTCACTTGGGATCAGTTCTGGGCCATCATTAGCGCACCGCGTGTGCTGGCGGCGTTAAAACTGAGCTTCAGCACCGCGCTTTACGCCGCGTTGATCAATGGCGTGATCGGCACGTTGCTGGCCTGGGTGTTGGTGCGCTACACCTTCCCGGGCCGCAAGATCATCGATGCGATGATCGACTTGCCGTTTGCCCTGCCCACGGCCGTTGCCGGTATTGCGCTGACCGCCTTGTACACGCCGACCGGCCTGGTTGGCCAGTTCGCCGCCGACCTGGGCTTCAAGATCGCCTACAGCCCCTTGGGCATCACCCTGGCGCTGACCTTCGTCACGCTGCCGTTCGTGGTGCGCACGGTGCAGCCGGTGCTGGCCGACATCCCCCGGGAAATCGAAGAAGCCGCCGCCTGCCTGGGCGCCAAACCGTTGCAGGTGTTCCGCTACATCCTCGTGCCGGCCTTGCTGCCCGCCTGGCTGACCGGCTTTGCGCTGGCCTTTGCCCGTGGCGTGGGTGAGTACGGTTCGGTGATTTTCATCGCCGGCAACATGCCGATGAAAACCGAGATCCTGCCGCTGCTGATCATGGTCAAGCTCGACCAATACGACTACCGCGGTGCCACCTCCATTGGCGTGTTGATGCTGGTGGTTTCCTTTGTCTTGCTGCTGCTGATCAACTTGTTGCAGCGGCGCATCGAACGTCCATAAGGAGGCGCGGAGCATGTCCCAATCGTCTATTTCCGCTGCAGCCTCGGCCAATGCTGCCCGGCGTGGCAGCGCGGTGTCGCGACGCATCCTGATCGGCCTGGGCTGGCTGGTGTTCTTCCTGTTCCTGCTGCTGCCGCTGTTTATCGTGGTGTCCCAGGGTTTGAAGAATGGCCTCGGCGCGTTCTTCACGGCGATCCTTGAGCCGGACGCGCTGTCGGCACTCAAGCTCACGGTGATCGCCGTGGTGATTTCGGTGCCGCTCAACCTGGTGTTCGGCGTCAGTGCCGCGTGGTGTGTGAGCAAGTACTCGTTCCGTGGCAAGAGCATTCTGGTCACGCTGATCGACCTGCCGTTCTCGGTGTCGCCGGTGATCGCGGGCCTGGTCTACGTGCTGATGTTCGGCGCCCAGGGCTTCTTCGGCCCGTGGCTGCAAGACCATGACATCCAGATCGTGTTCGCCTTGCCGGGCATTGTGCTGGCGACCATCTTCGTGACGGTGCCGTTCGTGGCCCGTGAACTGATCCCGTTGATGCAGGAGCAGGGCACCCAGGAAGAAGAAGCCGCACGCCTGTTGGGTGCCAATGGCTGGCAGATGTTCTGGCATGTGACCGTGCCGAACATCAAGTGGGGCCTGATCTACGGCGTGGTGCTGTGTACCGCGCGGGCGATGGGTGAGTTCGGCGCGGTGTCGGTGGTGTCCGGCCACATTCGCGGCGTGACCAACACCTTGCCGCTGCACGTCGAGATCCTCTACAACGAATACAACCATGTCGCCGCGTTTGCCGTCGCGAGCCTGTTGCTGATCCTGGCGCTCTTCATCCTGCTGCTCAAGCAGTGGAGCGAGAACCGTATCAACCGCCTGCGCAACAGCGCCGGTGAGGAATAAGTCATGTCGATCGAAGTCCGTAATGTCAGCAAGAACTTCAACGCCTTCAAGGCCCTGAACAGCATCAATCTGGACATCCAGAGTGGCGAGCTGGTGGCGTTGCTGGGCCCGTCCGGCTGCGGCAAGACCACCTTGCTGCGCATCATCGCCGGCCTGGAAACCCCGGATGACGGCAGCATCGTGTTCCACGGTGAAGACGTGTCCGGCCACGACGTGCGTGATCGCAACGTCGGCTTTGTGTTCCAGCACTACGCGCTGTTCCGCCACATGACCGTGTTCGACAACGTTGCCTTCGGCCTGCGCATGAAGCCGAAAAACCAGCGCCCGAGCGAAAGCCAGATTGCGGTCAAAGTGCATGAACTGCTGAATATGGTGCAGCTTGATTGGCTGTCGGATCGCTACCCGGAACAACTCTCCGGTGGCCAGCGTCAGCGTATCGCCCTGGCGCGCGCCCTGGCGGTAGAACCCAAGGTGCTGCTGCTGGATGAACCCTTCGGTGCCCTCGACGCCAAGGTGCGTAAAGAGCTGCGCCGCTGGCTGGCGCGCCTGCACGAAGATATCAACCTCACCTCGGTGTTCGTGACCCACGACCAGGAAGAGGCCATGGAAGTCGCCGACCGTATCGTGGTGATGAACAAGGGCGTGATCGAGCAGATCGGCTCACCGGGCGAAGTCTACGAAAACCCGGCCAGCGATTTTGTGTATCACTTCCTCGGTGATTCCAACCGTCTGCACTTGGGCGAAGACAAGCACGTGCTGTTCCGCCCGCATGAAGTGTCGCTGTCGCGCCATGAGCTGGAAGATCACCACGCCGCGCAAGTGCGCGATATTCGCCCGCTCGGCGCCACCACACGGGTGACGCTCAAGGTCGAAGGCCAAAGCGAGTTGATCGAGGCCGAAGTGGTCAAAGACCACGACAGCCTGACCGGTTTGGCGCGTGGCGAGACCTTGTTCTTCAAGCCCAAGGTCTGGCAAAAAGCCTGACCCTCAGATCGTTCACTCTGCGTGGGAACGATCATGTGGGAGCTGGCTTGCCTGCGATAGCATCACTACGGTGTGACTGATACACCGAGGTGCCTGTATCGCAGGCAAGCCAGCTCCCACATTCAGACCTTGCTTGGCTTCAGATCGCGGCGTTCTACCGGGCCGGACCGCGCCTCAATCTGCTCTTTAAGTTCCTGCCGCAACCCCAGCACAAACGCCAGCTCCGCCACCACAAACAACGGCCCCACAATCAATCCCGACACATCATCCACAAACGCCGGCTTCCTGCCTTCGTAATAGTGCCCGACAAACTGAATCACCCAGCCCACCACAAACATACCGATGCCGCTGCTCAGCCATACCAGCGTGCTCTGTGCCGCCAGCGCATGCCCGGCCCATACCGACAAACCCATCAACAGCGTCATCAGCAGGCCCAGCGCCAGTTCCAGGCGCAAGTAGAGCCATGCCGAAAACAGCGCGAGTAGCACTGCCGGAGATATCCACAGGCTGCCGATTGCCCATTCAGGGCGCGACAGCAGCACCGCCACGGCGACCACAATCAACGGGATGCCGATAAAGTGGCTGGCGATATTGCGCGGGTCGCGGTGGTAGGCGGCGTATTGGCTGAGGTGGTCGACGAGGCTTTTCATTGTTGTTCCTCCTGTAGGATGCTTGATCATGCCCTGTCCGCCTGTGACTGACTGTCAGCTGGGCGACAATCTTCGGAGTGCTCATGGACACAGAGAAATGGCGTACTCGCTTGGCCTCTGGCCACTGGTTCAGCCACCTGCCTGAGCCTTTTCAGCATAGCCTGCTGGCCCACGCCCGGCAGCGGCAGCTGGCGGCGGGGCAAACCCTGTTCAAGCGTGGCGACCCACCCTGTGGCCTGTACGCGGTGCTCGACGGCGCCTTGCGCATCAGTGCGGTGAATGAACACGGCAAGGAAGCACTGTTGAGCCTGGTGGAATCACCCTTCTGGCTGGGTGAGATTTGCCTGTTCGACGGCCTGCCACGCACCCACGACGCCTGCGCCGTCGGGCCGTGCACGCTGCTGCAGGTGCCACAGCAGGCGTTGCTCAGTATCCTCAATGAAAGCCCGCAGTACTGGCGCGACCTGGCGTTGTTGATGAGCCAGAAGCTGCGCCTGAGTTTTATCAATATCGAGCAATTGAGCCTGATGCCGGCGTCGGTGCGCCTGGCCCATCGTCTGTTGATGATCGTCGAGGGTTACGGCGAGGCCGAGTCTTCAAAAAGCGTGCTGCAACTGCCCCAGGAAGACCTGGCCGCTATGTTGAGCCTGTCACGCCAGACCACCAACGCCTTGCTCAAGGACCTGCAGGCCCAAGGCATCGTGCGCCTGGGCTACGGCGAGATCGAAATCCTCGACGCCCGGCGACTGCGTGAGGCGGCGCACACCTGAGGGTGTTAGCCTGCAAGCCTGATTAATCGAGGTGTGTTATGCGCGTGCTGTTAGTGGAACATGAATCCGAAGAGGCACAGCGGATGGCCCAGGGCTTGAACGAGGCCAGTTACAGCGTCGAAGTCGCGGCCAATGGCATGGCGGCGTTGCGTTTCGTGGAAAGCACCGAGTACGACCTGGTGATCCTGGATGTGATGCTGCCGGGCCTGAATGCCTGGAAGTTGCAGCAGGCGATTCGGTTAAAGGGTGAGACACCCGTGCTGTTCCTGACCACGCCCGGTGGCATTGAAGACCGCTTGCGTGGGTTGGAACTGCATGAGGATGATTATTTGCTCAAGCCGTTTGATGCCAAGGTGCTGGTGGCGCGGGTGAAAAAACTCTTGCGGCGTGGTCGCTGAGCCACCGCTATCGCAGGCAAGCCAGCTCCCACAGTTGGAATGCATTGCCCTGTGGGAGCCGGGCTTGCCCGCGATGAGGCCCTACCTAACGCAACCCATCGCGAAACTGCCCCGGCGTCATCCCTGTCCAGCGCTTGAACGCTCGGCTGAAACTGCTGGTATCGGCAAACCCAAGCAAATAACTGATCTCGGCCAATGAGCAGTGCGGATCGCGCAGGTGCAGCAGCGCCAGGTTCTCGCGGCACTCATTGAGCAACGCATCAAACCGACAGCCTTCATCCGCCAAATGCCGCTGCAAGCTGCGCAGACTCAGGTGCAACGCCTGGGCGATGCGCTCGGCACTCGGCTCGCCCTCCGGCAATTGTTCCTCGATCGCCCTGCGCACCTTGCGTTCCCAGGTCAGCGGTTGCAACTGGGCCAGGGTGCGCTTGAGCACGGTTTCATTGTGCTCGGCCAACTCGGGGTTGGCGTCGTCCAGGTGGCTGTCGAAGTCCTGGGCGGAAAATTCAAGACGGTCTTCCTCGGCATCGAAAAACACCGGTGCGCGAAACACCGTGTGCCAGGGTTTTGGATCCGCCGGTTCCGGCCGCCGCAGGTACACCGCCAACGGCGCGTAGTCACGGCCCAGGCGATTACGGCAGGTGCGCACATAGATCGCTGCAAACGCATCAATCGCTTCCGGCGCGGGTGCCGGACTGTCCGCAGGTTGCAGCAGACGAAAGCGGTAACGCTCACCCGCTCGGCTAAGCTCCAGCGTCAGGGCATCGCTGACCACTTGGTGATACCGCACGATGCGCTCGAACACCTCACGCAAGCTGCCGCTGGCCACCAGCGCATAACCCAGCGCATGAAAGGTGGTCGGGCTCACAAACCGCGACACGCGCAAGCCGATCGCCGGGTCGCCACTGGCCTGCACTGCCAGCGCCCACAGGCGTGTGGTGGCCGACAGCGGGTAGCGTGCGTTGGGGTCGTCCATCTGCTGCGGGTCGAGCCCGGCCTCGATGCACAGCGCGGCGCTGTCCAGGTTGAGGGCGTCGAGCTGCTTGCGCAGGGCGCGGGTCCAACTGGCGAGAGACGTGGGTTCAGTCATGGTGATTGGCGCTTGCGGTCAACAGGTTGGCGTCCGGGGCTAGCGTCCCGCCCGATCGCTTGGGGCAGGATGGACGTATCACTTAACAAGAGGATGGAAGCATGGACGGTACTTCTGCAAGTCCCCAACAGATGAATGCGCAACAGCGCTCGGCAAAAATCCGCGAAGTGGTGCTCGCCGAGGGTGTGCGGTTGCGCCAACAGCACCCCTGGCTGCTGCATCAGGACGCGTTGGGCGCGGGCATCCTGGCCTTTGCCTTGCTCGGCATGCTCGGCTCGGCGGCGCTCTATATCACCGGTCATATGGCCTGGTGGGCGTGCCTGCTGCTCAATGCCTTCCTTGCTTCGCTGACCCACGAGCTGGAACACGACCTGATCCACAGCATGTACTTTCGCAAGCAACGTGTGCCACACAACCTGATGATGGGCCTGGTGTGGCTGGCGCGGCCGAGCACCATCAACCCGTGGATACGCCGGCATTTGCACCTTAACCACCACAAGGTGTCCGGCACCGAAACCGATATGGAAGAGCGCGCCATTACCAATGGCGAGCCGTGGGGGTTCGCGCGGTTGCTGATGGTGGGCGATAACGTGATGTCGGCGTTTATCCGCATGCTGCGGGCCAAGACCTGGAGCCACAAACTCAAGATCCTCAAACGCTCGCTGCTGGTGTACGCACCGCTGGCGCTGCTGCATTGGGGCGCGTGGTATGTGTTCCTGGGCTTTCATGCCGCCAATGGCATCGCCAGCCTGATGGGCGCGCCAATCCAGTGGTCCGCCGGTACCTTGCAGATGATGCAGGTGATTGATATCGCCGCCGTGGTGATCATCGGTCCTAACGTGCTGCGCACCTTTTGCCTGCACTTTGTCAGCTCCAACATGCACTATTACGGCGATGTGGAACTGGGCAACGTGATCCAGCAAACCCAGGTGCTCAACCCGTGGTGGATGTGGCCGTTGCAGGCGTTTTGCTTCAACTTCGGCAGCACTCACGGCATCCACCATTTTGTGGTGAAGGAGCCGTTCTACATCCGTCAGATGACCGCCAAGGTGGCCCACAAGGTGATGCGCGAGATGGGCGTGCGCTTCAATGATATCGGCACGTTTACCCGCGCCAATCGGCTTGAGCGCCAGGAGGGACGGCTGAGCGAACTCAACCCGATGGAAACGACCACGCGCTGAGCAAGCGTCCCGGTCACCCTGGGGTGACCGGGTACGGTTTACTGAATGGCCTGGTAGAAGTTCACCTGTGCTTCATCGAGGTACGCGA
Source organism: Pseudomonas sp. B19125 (assembly GCF_044218855.1). Lineage (NCBI taxonomy): Bacteria > Pseudomonadati > Pseudomonadota > Gammaproteobacteria > Pseudomonadales > Pseudomonadaceae > Pseudomonas > Pseudomonas sp. B19125. Next base: position 148,548 of record NZ_CP162589.1, on the reverse strand, counting down.
GGATTTTCGCCGGCAGGCGCTCGGTGGGTTTCGCCGGGCCGAAGGCTTTGTAGAGCGTTTCGAAATGCGCGTGCAGGTCCGCGACGCTTTCCCACTGTTCGTTGAGAAAGAACCGGTTGGGGTTCTCTTCATCCTTATGCCATTGATAGACCACGGCCTTGTCGTGCTGATGGGTGAGTTTCTGTGAGACGGCCGCTACATCACGATAGAACTCGGCCTGCTTGCCTTCTTTGATGGTGCCGCTGAAAACCAGGTAGAGCATGTTGGAGTCCTCGGTTTGGGGAGATTGCAGAACATCTGCATCGCCAAACTAGCCTCAGTGAGCAGGCCCTTGTAGCCAGTCCGCCGCGAATTCAGAATTCGTAAAAGGCCTCGTTGCCCAGTCAGGCCAGGGGGGCGAGCCAGGCGCGCAAGGTGTCGGGATGCCTTGCCAGCCAATCGCTCGCGGCGGCATCTGCGGATTGCCCGCCACGGTTGAGCGCATCATCGAGTTCGGCAACGATGAGGTTGGAGAGGCGAATATTGTCCAGCACCTGGATTTCGGCAGCCGTGAGTAACACCAAGCGATCCTCGCGGGCCAGCAGCACTGCTCTGTCGACACTGCCGAGTAATCCCTTGGGGTCTTTCAGGTCGCGAATTCGATAACGGTGGTGCAGGAACTGAGGGTGCCACAGTGGCACGATGCCCCAGCGCCGCTGCTGATACAGCGCCTCGAACGCCTTAATACAATCGTCCTGGCTGCCCGTGCGGAACTGATATCCGGCGTTGTTCAACCCGTATTCGTCCATGATTTTCAGCGAGAAACGAGTAATGCCTGCACCCGGGCCGATCCCCTGGATCAGCGGGTTCATCCGGGCCCGGACGTCGGGCTTGAGCAGGTCCTCGATGGATTCCACGTCCTGCTCGCTGACGTAGTCCGGCACTCCCCACAAGGCATAAGGCTGGTAGTGCAAGCCCAGTTCGCGAGTGGGCGTCACTGCCTCCACCGCTTGCTTGTACAGCCCGTGGCTGAACGGAATCCAGGCGGAGACCAGCATGTCGACCGAGCCTTTGCGCAACTGCTCGAAGTTTTCCTCGTGCAGGGCATAGTGGCGCTCGACGGTCAGGCCCATGCGTTGCAAAACCAGCGCTACCACCGCAGCGGTAACCCGATGGAAAGACAGGTCCGTCACCCCTAGTCGAACGACGCGTGGGCCGCTCGCGAGATTTGTTTTGCCTGCAGCCTGGTGAGTTACCGTCATGATTTATTCCTATGCTAAAAATCGCCCTGGAACTCGGCGATCATGAACTCGACGAACGCCCGAGCCTTGGATGAGATCAACCGCGCGCTGGGATAGATCGCCCAGATATCCCGGGTTTGCTCCAACACACACCCCGGCATGATTTCCACCAACGCGCCGCTTTCCAGTGAGGCCCTGACGTTCCACTGTGAAACAGAGACAATGCCGAGCCCACCCTCGGCGGCAAGCCGCGCGCTTTCGCCGCAATTGACTCTGAGCGAACCACTGATTGCCGTTACTTCGTGTGACTGGGCGCCCACGAAACGCCAATGGTCCTCGTCGCCCAGCAGGATGCAGGAATGGTTGACCAGCTCCGCCGGTGAAGTCGGTTCGCCATGCGCCTGGAGGTAGGCGGGTGCCGCACACAGGATGCGCCGGTCGCAGCCGAGCTTGCGCGCCACCAGAGATGAGTCCTTCAGGGAGGCGATGCGGATTGCCACATCAATCCCGATCTCGGTCAGGTCCTGCATTTGATCCGACAGTATCAGGTCGATCTTCAGCTTCGGGTTGGCGTGCAAGAACCGGGTAATGGCCGGCATCAGGCACATCCGCGCGAAGGATCCGGGGGCGGACACTCTTAACACCCGCTTGGCCACGTCCTTGCCTTTCACCGCGACCAGATAGGCCTCATCCACGGCTGCCAGCACCCTGATTGCATGGGGCAGAAACAGCGCACCGTCTTCGGTCAGGCTGACCTGGCGGGTAGTGCGATGCAGCAGGCGCATGCCCAGGTATTCTTCAAGCTTCGCCAGCTTGTGGCTGGCCACCGAGGGCGCGAGTCCCAGCTCCCTGCCGGCTGCGGTGATATTGCCCAGTTCCGTTGATCGCATGAAAAGGTTCAACGCATCGATATTCATGCTTGTGCGCCGCTAGTGGGTGGGCGCCGGTGCGGCATCGATCTTCACTCGCAGCAGGCTGTAGGGTTTCTGGCGCAAGTCTTTGCCTGCGTGAAAGATGCCTTGGCGGTGCAACTGATTGGCGATGAAGTACAGGTAGCCGTCAGGACCGATTGACAGTGTGTCGGGCCAGAGCACGCGAGGATCATGGACGATGGTCTGCCATTGCCCGTTCGCCAGCCGTTTGCGCACGCTGTTGTTTTCGTAGTCACCGGCATAGACGGCCCCCGAGGCGTCGGCTTCAAGCCCGTCCGAGGCGCCTTTTTCCCCGAGGTCTTTGACCGCCATCTCTAGGCGCGCTTCGCTGACTGTCGTGTCTCGCAGCAGCGCCGTGGGGATGGAATACAGGTGCCGGCTCGACAGCGGGCAGAAGTACAAGGTCTGACCATCCGCCGACAGGGCGATGCCGTCCGAAGCCACGGCAAACGGTTGGGTGCCGCCTTTGGCATCCCGCACTTTCAGGACCTGGCCTTCGACCATGGGCACGAAGTTCGGGTCGACCGAGGTCGAGGGTGCACCACTGAGCCGGCGTATGGCCGTGCCACTGGCGATGTCCATGACGATGATCGCGCCCGGGCCGGTAAGGGAGGAGTCGGTGATATAGATCACGCCTTGGTCACCTACGCGAAAATCAAAGCGCATGTCGTTGACGTAGGTGCCGGGCAGCATGACGTTTTTCGGGAATACGAGGGTCTTGACCACTTTGTTGGTGGCGAGATCAACCGCGACGAGCTTGGCACCCCCCGGCTGTGGAGACGAGAAGCCAGGCGCTGCGGTGTCCAGTATCCAGAGGTGCCCGCGCCCGTCGGCCACCACGCTTTGTACGCTGATAAATCCTTTGGCCGGGTCTTTGGGGTTGGCCTGATTTATCGCCTGGTCAGGGTAGGGTACGACGTTGCCATCGCGCAGTTCTGCGACGGTAAACGGCACCTCGTCGCCCCAGCGAGGAAAGTTGACAAAGATGCGTCCGGTCTCGGTAACGCTCACGCCGGTGGGCATGGCATCGTGGAAGGCGTGCACCTGCTCGATGGCGCCAACGCTCTGATCGGCGGGCAGGTTCGCCGGCATGGAAGCCTGGGCGGCAGTGCCGGTGAGGGCCACTGCCAAGGCGAGGGCAGTCCAGCTGAGTGGGTATTTCAAGTACATGGCGGGGCTCCAGGTTTTTCTGTTCTGGAGCCAATGGTGTCGGTTCCCTGCAGACGAAAAAACCCGCTGATTGCCGATAACAGTTTCATTGAAATCAAGAGAATGGGTTGCCGCGCACGCCCGGTTTTTTAGCTGCGGGCGAGCAAGCTTGCTTCAGCAGAGGGGCTGTCCACGGTGACCAGGGTTTCGATCATCGCCTTCGCCGCCGGCGACAAGCGAAACCCGGTACGGCTGATGATCCCGCAGCGGTTGTTCAAACTGTCGAGGCTGTGAGGCACATTGCGCCAGTGCAGTACCGTCAGTGCGCCACGGGCAACGTCTTCGGCAAACGCATCCTCGGCGCCCAGGCCAATCGCATTGGACTGGTGCACGATGGCTGCCAGCGCCGCAAACTGCTCCAGCTCGATTGCGGGAGAAAAGTCGATACGCCCGCTCAGGTTGGCCAGCAGCTTGCGTACTCCGGGAGCGATCAGCGGTGTGGCCAGTGGGTAGTCAAACAAATCGTTGGTTGAGAGGCTGTCCTTGGCCAGTAACGGGTGCCCGGCGCGGCAGAAAAACACATTGCGCCTGGGTGTCAGGGCCTGGGTCTGAAAGTTCGGATCGGCCTCGAAGTGGCGCACATCGGCGATGAAGAATTCGATCTCCTCGCGGCTCAAGCTACGCCCGAGTTTTTCCCAGTTATCCACCTGCAAACCGCTGCGTACTCGGGGATGGGCGCCGACAAACCGCGCGATCGCCTCGGGCACCAGGTTCACTGCCGCCACGGCATCGCAGCCGAAGCGCAATTCGCCGGCGTCGAGCTTGGTCATGCGGGTGACTTCGTGGCTCAGCCGCGCCGCCCCCTGAACCAGCGACAAGGCATGTTGCAACACCACCTGGCCCTCGGGGGTGGGGCGCAGGTCTTTGTGGGCGCGGTCCACCAGCACACAGCCGAACTCCTGTTCCAGGCTCTGGATACTGCGGCTGAACGCCGGCTGGGTAATGCCCATGGCGTCGGCGGCGCGCACAAAACTGCGGTACTCGTTCAGAGCGATGAAGTAGCGCAGTTGGCGAAGGTCCATGGAGTTTTCCGGCGTCCTGAAGGAAGCCGGGATTTTAATCGCCTCGCTTATTCCTCCAAAGAAGCTTTATTTTTTTATCTAGACTCAAATTGCATATTCATAGAGCCGGCGCGGTAGGTGGCCGGGCTGAACACGCGGGTCACGATCAGCATCGCCACCACCGTCACCGTCAGCACCATCCAGGCGCTGACGAAACTACCGGTCAGTTCGCGCAGCCAGCCGGTCAGCCACGGCGAAATCGCGTTGATCAAAAAACCTACGCCTTGCACGAAAGCCGCCAGTTGCCCGGCTTGGCGCGGGTCGCGGTGGTGGTCCAGGGTCAGCAGCAGGCTCAGGGCGAAACACGCGCCCAGGCCAAACCCGCACAAGGCTACCCACAGGTGCGGGTACTCCAGCGGTGCGAGGATCAGGCCGAGGTAGCCGACTGTCTGTGCCAACAGGCTGATGCCGAGCAGCGGGCGACGGTCGATACCGCGCTGAGCCAGCACCGGCATCAATAGCGCAGCGATCACCTGGAAGATGGTCATGAACGCCAGCAACGAACCGCTCGGCAACACGCCCCAACCCAGTTGCTGATAGTAGGCCGGCAGCCACGCCACCATGCTCATGTAGCCGCAATTCACCAGCCCGAAATACAACGCCAGCAGCCAGGCCCGACGATTGCGCAGCCCCTTGAATGCCGGCGCGATTTGCAGGTTTCTCGCCGCGCCCAACGGCAGCCAGGCCCACAGCAGCAACGCCCCCAACGCAGGTAACAGCCAAACGCCAAGCCCCGCCTGCCATTGCTGAAAATGCGTAGCCACCACGGGGCTGAGCAACGCCGCCAGGCCACCGCCCGCCATCAACGAGGCTGAGTACACACCCATCGCCACCGGCACGCGGTGATGAAATTCGCGCTTGATCATTGCCGGCACCAATGCCTGGATCAGCGCCACACCGGCGCCGCCCAGCAACGCCGTAACGAGCAGCGCCGACGCCTGGCCCATCAACCAACGTGCCAGGCAGGCCAGCAGAATCATCATTAAGCCGAGCGCGATGCCGCGCCGCTCGCCCAGGCGCGCTTCCACGCGCACACCGACCAGCGCCACCAGGCCCATGCACACCACTGGCAGGCTGGTGAGCAGGGCGCTGCTTTGGAAGCTCAGCCCGGTGGCCTGACGAATCTCGCCGAGCAAGGGGCTGATGGAGCTGAGAATGGGGCGCAGGTTCAGGCCCAGTACAACCAAAAGGCCCCAGCCGGCCAATTTTCCTGCGAATGAATGGTTGAGCGTCATGCACGGCCTATCGTCTGCGCAAAAGAGGCGTGAAGTATGGCGAGCCGCCAGAGTATTCTGAAATTAAATATAACCATGCCAACCAGTGGCAAACGCAATGGTGAAAAACATGTTCGATCCCGTGTTGCTGCGCAGTTTTATCGCCGTGGTGGATTGCGGCAATTTCACTCGCGCTGCCGAGCGCTTGCACCTGACCCAATCCACCGTGAGCCAGCAGATTCGTCGCCTGGAAGACGCCGTGGCATGCCAGTTGCTCGACCGCGATCAACGCCACGTGGTGGCCACCGCCGAGGGCGAGCGTTTGCTGGCCTACGCGCGGCGCATCCTCGCGTTGCATGAGGAGGCCGCCGATGTGTTGATCAACCAGCAAAGCGACGGCGTGTTGCGCCTCGGCGTGCCGGAGGACTTTGCCGCCGAGCGCCTGATGCCGTTGCTGTCGGCTTTTGTGGTGGCCTATCCGCGAGTGCGGCTGGAAGTCACCAGCGGTCTCGGTCCGGAACTGCAGCGGCAATACCGCGCCGGTGAGTTCGACGTGTTGCTGGTCAAGCAGATGGGCGACAGCGATGACTGCGTGGCCTCGTGGCCGGAACCGCTGTGTTGGGTAGACAGCCGCAGCATGCCGTCGATTGGGCGCGACCCGCTGCCCTTGGTAGCGTTTCCGGTAGGCGGTTTGTACCGCAATGAAATGCTCCACCACCTGGAAGTTGGCGGTTGGCGTTGGCGCATCGGCTATTCCAGCGCCAGCCTGGCCAGTGTGTGCTCGGCGGTGGCGGCGGGGTTGGGTATCAGCCTGTTGCCGCGACGGGTGGTGCAGCCAGGGCATGTGGTACTGGGTGACGACAGTGGTTTACCCATGGTCCAGGGCGTGCGCCTTGCGCTGTATGGCCGCAGCGGCCTGGGGGCAGCGGGGCAAACGTTGCAGCGGCAATTGCTCGATTTATGCGCCAACAATCCATCTTGAAGCGTTCGACGAATGTTTTTTTGTGGCGAGCGGGCTTGCCCCGCGTTGGGCTGCGCAGCAGACCCAAAACCTGCCAACACGCTATGCCTGACGCGCCGCGTTTTGCCTTAGAGGGGCCGCTACGCAGCCCAACGCGGGGCAAGCCCGCTCGCCACAATCCATGCGTTTACTGAATATTTTTTATGCCTTTAAAGCATTCAAAAACAACCCCTTCGCCACAGGCCACGGCCAACGTGGCTTTGGCGTTTCAGGATGTTTCGTTTATTCAATTTAGATCTATGTATAACTTTAAAGATTACTTTAAGGGATAAGCGTCTAGCCCCGATGATTCAGCCCTCGACGGCCGCTTTGGCAGGCCTGTCGGTTTTTTGGTGTGAAAACCGTAGGGAGTGAATCAATGGGCAATGTCCAGACCGCCGCCAGTGCACCCGAGGCGAAGTGGCGCCAGGCACCGGGTGGTGAGTTGGTCGACCTTGGCCGGCCGCACCGCGCGCCGTTGGGGCAATTGCGTTTGCAGAAAACCCCGAAGCGTTTTTCGAGTCGTCGTGAAGGGATTCTGCTGGGGTTGCTGGTGTTGGCCTTGCACGGTGCGGTGATTTATTGGGTGAGCCAGAAGCCCACGCCGGTGTTGCCGATTGTGCCGCCGGAAATCCCGCCGATGACGATCGAATTTTCCCAACCCGCGCCGCCGGTGGTGGAGCCGCCTGCGCCTGTACCGCCGCCACCGCCTGTGGTGGAGCCACCACCGCCGGTGGTCGATGAGTTGGCCGCCAAACCAGCGCCGCCCAAACCTGTTCCAAAACCCAAGCCGAAGCCGGTGCCAAAACCTGAACCCAAACCTGTGCCAAAAGCGGTCGAGCAACCGCCTGCGCCACCGAAGCCTGCGCCTCCAGCGCCAGCAGCGCCACCGGCACCTTCACCTGCGCCGGTGACACCTGCTTCGGCCAACGCCGCGTACTTGAAGAACCCGGCGCCGGAGTACCCGTCACTGGCCCAGCGCCGTGGCTGGGAAGGCACGGTGTTGTTGCGCGTGCATGTGTTGGCCAGCGGCAAGCCGGGTGAGGTCCAGGTCCAGAAAAGCAGCGGTCGCCAGCAACTCGACGACGCCGCATTGACCGCCGTGAAGCGTTGGAGCTTCGTGCCGGCCAAGCAGGGCGATGTGGCCCAGGACGGCTGGGTCAGCGTTCCGATCGATTTCAAGATTCACTAACTATTCGGCAGCGGTGTGTTGGACACGCCGCCACCTGCACAGAGGGAAAACATCATGGCATTAGCATCTCCACTTGAATCCATCGAAAGCGCGGTAATCTGGCTGCTGGTGGTCTTTTCGGTCGCCACCTGGGGCCTGGCGTTATTGAAGGGCGTGCAGTTCGGGCGCCTCAAGGCGCAGGATCGCAAGTTTCACAAACAGTTCTGGGCGGCGTCGAGTCTCGATTCCGCCGCTGAGCTGACCGAGACCCAGCCCGGCGCCGCAGCCCGTGTAGCCCAGGCCGGTTATGCCGCGATCCAGGTCGGTGATGCCCCGCACGCAGCAGACTTGAGCCAGGCCATCAATCACCAGGACCGCCTTGAACGTGCCCTGCGCCAGCAGATCGTGCGTGAGCGCCGCTCTTTGGAAACCGGCCTGGCCGTGGTCGCCAGTATTGGCAGCACCTCGCCGTTTATCGGCCTGTTCGGCACCGTGTGGGGCATCATGGAAGCCCTCAAAGGCATCAGCGCTGCTGGCTCGGCCAGCCTGGAAACCGTGGCCGGCCCGATTGGTGCGGCATTGGTCGCCACCGGTGTGGGTATCGCGGTCGCGGTGCCGGCGGTGCTGGTCTACAACTACTTCCTGCGTCGCCTCAAGCTCACGGCGGCGGACCTGGATGACTTCGCTCACGACTTCTACAGCCTGGCGCAGAAGAATTCCTTCCGCGTGCTGCTGCACCCTACGCTGACCAAAAGCGCGGCAGGCACCGCGCAAAAAGTGAAGGAGGCGTCCTGAAATGGCCTTCTCCACGCAAGACAGTGATGAGGTGCTGAGCGAGATCAACGTCACGCCGCTGGTGGACGTGATGCTGGTGCTGCTGGTGGTGTTTATCGTCACCGCGCCGTTATTGACCAATTCGATCCCGATCAACCTGCCCAAGACCCAGGCCGTAGCCCCGGTGGAGCAGAAAGACCCGCTGGTGGTCAGCATCGACGGCGCCGGCAAATTGTTTATCAACAAGGACGAAATCCAGTCCGACCTGCTCGAGTTCAACCTGCAGGCGGCCAAGGCCAAGGACCCGGAGGTGCGGGTGCAGCTGCAGGCCGATGATGGTGTGAATTACGGCGAAGTGGCGCGAGCCATGGCGTCTATCGAGCGCGCAGGCATCACCAAGCTGTCGGTGATTACTGCACGTTAAGTTTCAAAAGCCTCGACAATTTTTTGGCCGTCTCCTTGGCAGGGTGCGGCCTTTTTTTTGCCTGGTATTTACCTGATTTCCACTGTGCAAGCCAGCTCCCACATTTTTAAGTATTCGTGTGATTGATATTTTGGTTATTAATAAATAGCTTCTTATTCCTTAACGAATATAACCCTCGTCCCTATACTGACCAGCAACGTTAAACGCTGCAGGAGGGCACACCCATGCACAGCGAGTCGATTCGTTATCTGATCGTGCCGGGCTGGCAAGGATCGCCAGAAGATCATTGGCAAAGTCATTGGCAGAACAGCCTGCCCAACAGTGCGCGTGTGGAGCAGGCCGATTGGCTTACCCCGCGTCGCGAAGACTGGGTGGCGGCACTGGCGGAGGCCATCGCCGCCGACAGCACGCCGGTGATTCTCATTGCCCATAGCCTGGGTTGCATCACGGTCGCCCATTGGGCGGCCACGGCGCCGGTGCATTTTCTACGCCAAGTGCGCGGCGCTTTGCTGGTGGCGCCGGCGGATGTCGAACGCCCAGCCTGTGCCCCCGCCCTGCGCAACTTTGCACCGATTCCCACGCACCTGTTGCCGTTTCCCAGCCAAGTGGTCAGCTCCGACAATGACAGCGCCGTCAGCGCCACCCGCGCCTTGGAGCTGGCCCGCAACTGGGGCGCCGAGGCCGGCATTTTGTCCGGTGCCGGGCATATCAATGTGAAGTCCGGCCACCAACGCTGGGAACAGGGTTTCGCCTACCTCTATCGCCTGCAAAACCGCCTTGAGCATCACGCCCGGCGCCGTGCATAAATTTTTTTCAACGCCCCGTCCCTGAGCGGATTTGGGGCGGGAGCCTGCCATGAGTCATGACACCTTTGGCCAGCCGTTGCTGACCTTTCCCGATGCTGAAAAAAGCCCGCTGAGCATCCGCGCCAAGGCGCTGGTGTTTGTCGACCCGCGTTCCCGCCAGCTGCGTGAAGAGCTGGAAAGCCTCGCACCGCGTGCATTGCCGGTGTTGATTCGCGGTGAGACCGGCAGCGGTAAAGAGCTGCTCGCGCGACATATTCACCGGGGCAGCGACCGCACGGGTTTGTTTGTGTCGGTCAATTGCGGCGCCATCAGCCCTACCTACGCGGATGCCGAATTGTTCGGCTATGCCGCCGGCAGCCATAGCGGAGCAGCCAGCAGCCGCGCCGGCTGGTTTGGCTCGGCCAATGGCGGCACCTTGTACCTGGACGAGATCGGCGATTTGCCGCTGCCGATCCAGGTGAAATTGCTCGCCGCCCTGGAAAACCACGAAGTCACCCGTGTCGGCGCTCATCAGCCAAGCCCGGTGGATGTGCGGCTGGTCGCCGCCACCAGTATCGACCTGGCCCAGGCCGTGGCCGCCGGAAAGTTTCATGAACGCCTGTTCCATTACCTGAGCGAAGGCCAGTTGGACCTGCCGGCTCTGCGTGAGCGGGTGGGCGACATTTTGTCCCTGGCTGAATATTTCCTCGGCATCTACAGCCAGCGCCTCGACCTGCCGGTGCCCCTGATCAGTGACGCCGCCCAGCGTGTGCTGGAGCATCACAGCTGGCCGGGCAATACCCGTGAGCTGGAAAACGTTATTCACTTTGCGCTGTTGGTAAGCAGTGGCGATGAGATTTTACCCGAGCATTTGAACCTGCCCGCCGCCGGTTCGCCGTTGGAACAACTGCGGCGGATCTTCGCGAGTGCCAGCGCCGCGGAACAGCAAAGCTTGCTCAGCTTTCTAAATGAGCAGCCGCAACATGAACAAAATGGAATATCAACGTGAATAAAAGATATTGTTCGGGAATAAAAAATCTAGGTATTGTCCATCCCACGCCGCGATAGCACTTCGCTGGCACACCATAAAAAACGGTCGTCAGAGACGCCCCGGAATTTCGATAAGGACACTGCATGAAAAAGGTTCTGTTGTTTACCGCACTGGCGGCTGCCCTGACTGCAAGCTTCGCCCAGGCCAACGAGAAACTGGTGGTAGCGGCTACCCCGATCCCGCACGCGGAGATCCTTGAGCTGGTCAAGCCGACCCTGGCTAAAGAAGGCGTGGACCTGGAAATCAAAGTCTTCACTGACTATGTGCAACCCAATACCCAGGTTGCCGAGAAGCGTCTGGACGCCAACTACTTCCAGACCCTGCCGTACCTGGAAAACTTCAACAAGGGCAAGGGCACCAACCTGGTCACCGTGATTGGTGTGCACGTTGAGCCCATCGGCGGTTACTCGAAAAAGATCAAGAATATTTCTGAACTCAAAGATGGCGCCACCGTGGCCATCCCTAACGAAGGCTCCAACGCTGGCCGTGCCCTGTTGCTGCTGCAAAAGAACGGCCTGATTACGCTGAAAGACCCGACCAATGCACTGGCTACGCCGAAAGACATCGCCAGCAACCCGAAAAACCTGAAATTCAAAGAGCTGGAATCGGCGCTGCTGCCACGTGTGCTGGACCAGGTTGACCTGGATGTGATCAACACCAACTACGCCCTGGAAGCCGGCCTGAACCCAGCCAAAGACGCGCTGATCATCGAAGACGCCAAGTCGCCGTACGTGAACTTCCTGGTGGCGCGCCCGGACAACAAGGACAGCGACGCCATCCAGAAACTGGCCAAGGCCCTGACCAGCCCGCAAGTCAAAGCCTTCATCGAGAAGAAGTACAACGGCGCGGTAGTGCCTGCGTTCTGATGTAAACCAAACCCCCTTCAAGGTTTGAACGCCGACGGCTACTGCAGCGTCGGCGTTTTTTTATGCCTGAAACACAATCAAACCCTGTGGGAGCTGGCTTGCCTGCGATTGATCGTTCCCACGCTCCGCGTGGGAATGCCTCCTGTGACGCTCCGCGTCACGAGCGGACGCAGAGCGTCCTGTGCTGCATTCCCACGCAGAGCGTGGGAACGATCAGCGTTTCAGAGCTCGCGGCTATTGATCGCCCGACGCAACGCCACCAGCCACTTCACCAGTTCCTGCGGATCAATCGGTTTCGCTTCGTTCATTATTCATTCCCTCGAAACACAGACCCATCAACCATAGCCGCAGCCCGCCAAACCCGCGAATCCGCGGGTTATCTTTTTGGGTGATATCAATATGCTATTTGGGTATTTAAATTTTACTTTTTATGCCTTTAAAGTTCGCGCTACCCGGCGTTACCCATGCCGGAACGGACAGCGCCCGCCGCATTACCCCTGCGGCGTCATGGACTCAAGATGACCTTCGATTTTGCTTTTATCCTCAGCACCTTGCCGGCGTTTCTCAAAGCCGTGGGGGTCACGCTGCAAGTGGGTTTGATCGCCATTGCCACCTCCCTGCTGGTGGCGCTGATCAACGCCGCACTGCTGGTGTTTCGCACGCCCTACCTGTCGCGCCTGGTGGCGCTGTATGTGGAGCTGGCGCGTAATACACCGCTGCTGATCCAACTGTTTTTCGTCTACTTCGCACTGCCGGCCCTGGGCTTCAATATCTCCGGGTTCTGGGCGGCGATCATCACCATGACCTTCCTCGGCGGCGCCTACCTCACCGAAGTGCTGCGCGCCGGAGTGGAAGCGGTGCCGCTGGCGCAGATCGAGTCGGGCAAGTCCATCGGCCTGTCGGACTGGCAATTGCTGCGTCATGTGATCCTGCCCCAGGCCGGTATCCTCAGCCTGCCGGCGCTGTTTGCCAATTTCATCTTTTTGCTCAAAGAGACCACCGTGGTGTCCGCCGTGGCGGTGCCGGAGATTCTCTACACCACCAAGAGCTACATCGCGCTCTACTACAAGACCTACGAAATGCTCGCCGTGCTGACGCTGATTTGCGTGTTGCTGTTCTTGCCGCTGTCGCTGTTGCTCAGCCGCCTGGAAAGGAGGCTCCAGCATGGCCAGTTCGGGTCTTGAGTTGTTGTGGGTGTCGTTGCCGCAACTGGGCAAGGGCGCGGCGCAAACCCTGTCGATTTCATTTTTGAGCATCGCCTTCAGCACTGTCGGCGGCGTGTTGTATGGCGTATTGCGCACCTTGAATAACAAGGTGATCAACGCGGTGCTGCGGGTTTACCTCGAGCTGTTCCGGGCGATCCCGGTGCTGGTGTGGTTGTACCTGCTGTTTTTCGGGCTGCCGATTTTCTTTGGCCTGAGCATTCCAAGCTTCTGGTGCGCGGTGCTGGTGCTGTCGCTATGGGGCGCCAGCGAGGTCGGCGAAGTGGTGCGTGGCGCGCTCCATTCGCTGCCACGCGGCCAGCGCGAGGCGGGGTTGTCGATTGGTTTATCCGACCCGCAACTGTACGGCTACGTACTGCTGCCCCAAGCCCTCAAACGCATGACGCCGCCGACCATCAACGTCTATACGCGCATCATCAAGACCAGCTCGCTGGCGGTGCTGATCGGCGTGGTGGATGTGATCAAGGTCGGCCAGCAAATCATCGAGCGCACCTACGAGTCGGTATTGATCTACGGCGTGCTGTTCCTGTTTTTCTTCTTTATCTGCTACCCGTTGTCGGCCGCCTCCAAGGTGCTGGAACGGCGCTGGGGCCAGGCATGAGCGCATTGATCGAGTTCCAGGGTTTCAACAAATTCTTCGGCGAGGCGCAGGTGCTCAAGGGCATCGACCTGAGCGTGCAGAGTGGCGAAGTGGTGGTGATCCTTGGCCCCAGCGGCTGCGGCAAAAGCACGTTGCTGCGTTGCCTGAATGGCTTGGAAGTCGCCCACAGCGGCAGCCTGCGTTTTGCCGGCAAGGAGCTATTGGACAAACACACCGACTGGCGCCAGGTGCGTCAGGACGTGGGCATGGTGTTCCAGAGCTACCACCTGTTCCCGCACATGAGCGTGCTCGACAATATCCTGCTCGGCCCGCTGAAGGTGCAAAAGCGCGACCCGCGTGAAGCCCGTGAGCAAGCAGAGAACCTGCTGGAGCGTGTGGGACTTGCCGACAAGCGCGACGCCTTCCCGCGACAGCTCTCCGGCGGCCAGCAACAACGCATCGCCATCGTCCGTTCGCTGTGCATGAACCCGCAGGTCATGCTGTTTGATGAAGTCACCGCCGCCCTCGACCCGGAGATGGTCAAGGAAGTGCTGGAAGTGATTCAAGGCCTGGCCCGCGATGGCATGACCCTGTTGATTGTCACCCATGAAATGGCCTTCGCCCGAGCCGTCGCTGACCGCGTGGTGTTCATGGAGGCCGGTCGCATCCTCGAGCACAACACCCCCGAGGCATTCTTTACGAACCCGCAAACCGCACGCGCGCAGCAGTTCCTGGAGAAGTTCTCCTTTGTTTCAACACTGCCCAAAAAGACCAAGGAATTGGAGCTGATATGAAAAAACTACTGCTGCCACTGTTTGCCGTCGCCTTACTGGCCGGCTGCGATAAAAAGGCCGAAGAGCCTGCCAAACCCGTCGCTGCTGCCAGTTACATCGACAAGATCAAAGCACGCGACAAGCTGATCGTCGGCGTGTTTACCGACAAACCACCGTTTGGTTTCGTCAACGAAGCGGGCCGCTATGTGGGGTTTGATACCGACATTGGCCGCCAATTCGCCAAGGACCTGTTGGGCGATGAAAACAAGGTTGAGTTCGTAGCCGTCGAGCCGGCCAGCCGTATTCCGTTCCTGCAAAGCGACAAGGTCGACCTGATCCTCGCCAACATGACCGTGACGCCGGAGCGCAAGGAAGCGGTGGACTTTACCAACCCCAACTTGAAGGTCGCTGTGCAGGCGCTGGTGCCGAATGACAGCGCGGTCAAAAGCCTGGATGACCTGGCGACCCGCACCATCATCGTCACCACCGGCACCACCGCCGATATCTGGCTGACCAAGAACCACCCGGACTGGAAACTGCTCAAGTTCGAGAAAAACTCCGAGTCACTGCAAGCCCTGTCCGCCGGGCGTGGCGATGCCTACGCGCAAGACAACCTGGTGCTGTTCAGCTGGGCCAAGCAGAACCCTGGCTACCGCGTGCTGGAAGAGAAACTCGGTGATGAAGCGCCGATTGCGCCGGCGGTGAAGAAGGGCAATATCGAACTGCGCGACTGGG
Source organism: Pseudomonas sp. B19125 (assembly GCF_044218855.1). Lineage (NCBI taxonomy): Bacteria > Pseudomonadati > Pseudomonadota > Gammaproteobacteria > Pseudomonadales > Pseudomonadaceae > Pseudomonas > Pseudomonas sp. B19125. The sequence goes on along the minus strand of NZ_CP162589.1, from coordinate 133,530 downwards.
TGAACGCGGAGCTGGCGAAGTTGGGTGAGGAGAAGTTTTTGCTCAAGCTGTATGACCAGTACGTGCGTAAAGAGCTGAGCGATGACACCAAGCCTGAGAGTGTGATTGTTGAAGGCGGGAAGTGGCAGGGCTGATATAGCTATCGCAGGCAAGCCAGCTCCCACATTTTGATGTGTGAATATCTTCAAATGTGGGAGCGGGCTTGCCCGCGATGAGGCCGGCCCAGTCATCTCTTATTCCGGCCAATGCCAGGCCGGTGCATCCAGAATTCCCTGGCCGACAATCTGGGTCTGCCCCAGCACCTTCTCCAGCACGATCGAATTGCATTCTTCATCTTGCTGCAACGCCGCGATCAAGCGGCTGGCATGCGACACCACCCACACCTGGCACTGCTTCGAGGCCTGGATAATCAAACGTGCCAACGCCGGTAATAAATCCGGGTGCAGGCTGGTTTCCGGTTCGTTCAGTACCATCATGGTCGGCGGCCGTGGCGTCAGCAGTGCCGCGATCAGCAGCAGGTAGCGCAAGGTGCCGTCTGACAATTCCGCTGCCGACAATGGCCGCAGCAAACCTTCCTGATAAAACTCAATTGCAAAACGCCCACCTTGCAACGGCTCGATATTCAGCCGTGCGCCGGGGAAGGCATCACTGACTGCGCGCTGCAACGCCTCGGGGTCGCCGATTTCGCGGATGGTCTGCAATGCCGCAGCCAAGTCGCGCCCATCGTGATGCAGTACCGGTGTGCGCGTGCCCAGTTGCGGCTGGCGCACGGGGGCATCCACATCACTGCGAAAATGATCATAAAAGCGCCAGCCACGAATGCTTTCGCGCAGCAGCAACACTTCCGGCGAGCCGCGCAGGCTGCCGACCTGATCGAACAGGCTGTGGTAGTTGGGTGTGTGCTGGGCCAATACGTCCCAGGCGCGGCCATCGCGTGCGCGCACCATCGGCCCGGACCGCTGCACCAGCAGGCTGGCCGGGCGGTAGATGTGACCGGCCCAGATGCATTCTTTCTTTACCTCCGGGTCCAGTTGGAACGCGGACAGGGTCTTTTCCGGCAACCCAAGGGAGATTGCGTAGCTGAAGTCCTCAGCGGCAAACCCCAGGCGCAGGCGTTTGACGCCCTGGCGCACGGTCGGCTCAACCGCCACCTCGCCATTGCGCATGCGTCGGCTGACGTTCTCAGGCCCGGCCCAGAAGGTCGAATCCAGCCCACCCTCACGCGCCAGTGCATTGATCACTCCGCCCTGGGCCGTCTCCGCCAGCAAGCGCAGGGCACGGTACAGGTTGGACTTGCCGCTGCCATTGGGGCCGGTGACCAGGTTCAACCGGTCCAGCGGCACCACCAATTTATTGATCGAGCGGTAGTTGGCCACCGCGAGGGTTTTGAGCATGTGTATTTAGCCGGCGTGGGAACCCTTGGAGTATGGGATGCTCAATGCAGATAAGGAACCCTGATCTAAGCTCACAGTCGCATACTCACTGTCACATCGCGTCACGCAAAAGGAGCCTGCATGGGCGGTCGTATTTACACCTGTATTTTCGCATTGGGCCTGCTGACGCTGCTGAGCGGTTGCGGCCAGGAAAAGTCCGAACCCAAGGAACATTCGCGGGTGTTTGTGCAGGCCGTGCAACCCGCGGATTTTGCCGCCGCAGTGACCCTGACCGGCGATATCCAGGCCCGCGTGCAAACCGATTTGTCCTTTCGCGTGGGCGGCAAGATTATCCAGCGCATGGTCGACGTGGGCGACCGCGTGACCGCCAAGCAAGTGCTGGCCAAACTTGACCCCAAAGACTTGCAGACCAACGTCGATTCCGCTCAGGCCCAGGTCGTGGCCGAGCAGGCGCGGGTCAAGCAAACCGCCGCCGCCTTCGTACGCCAGGAAAAGCTCCTGCCCAAGGGCTACACCAGCCGCAGCGAATACGACGCTGCCCAAGCCGCGCGGCGTAGCAGCCAAAGCGCTCTGGCTGCCGCCCAAGCCCAATTGGCCAATGCCCGCGAACAACTCGGCTATACCGCGCTGGTCGCCGATGCACCTGGCGTGATCACTGCACGCCAGGCCGAAGTCGGCCAGGTGGTGCAGGCCACCGTGCCGATTTTCAGCCTGGCCACCGATGGCGAGCGCGATGCGGTGTTCAACGTCTATGAGTCCTTGCTGGTGGAGCCGCCGCCCGATGCGCCGATCACCGTGAGCCTGCTGGATGACCCGAGTATCAAGGCCGTGGGTAAAGTGCGCGAAGTCACGCCCGCCGTGGCGGCCAATACCGGCACCGTGCAAGTGAAAATCGCCCTGCAATCGCTGCCTAAAGGCATGCAACTGGGCTCAGTGGTCAGCGCCACGGCCAATGGCCCGGCCAAGGCCAGTGTGGAGTTGCCGTGGTCGGCGCTGACCAAAGACCTCAACGAACCCGCCGTGTGGCTGATTGACGGCGACGGCAAGGCGCAACTGCACAAAGTCACGGTAGCGCGCTATCTGACCGGCAAAGTGATCATTGGCGACGGCCTTAAAGGCGGCGAAAAAGTCGTGGTGGCCGGCGGGCAATTGCTGCACCCGGGCATGATCGTCGAGATCGCCCAGCAAGGAGTCCAGCCATGAAGCGCCTGACGGCATTGCTTGCCGCCAGCCTGTTGCTGGTCGCTTGTTCCAAAGAGGAAACGCCGCCCGAGCCCGTGCGGCCGGTGCTGTCCATGCAAGTGAAGTCCGAAGATCAGGAAAACCTCGGCCGCTTCGCCGGCACCATCCAGGCCCGCTACGAAAGCAACCTGGGTTTCCGCGTGCCTGGCCGTATCGCCCGCCGCGCCGTGGATGTCGGCGCCGAAGTGGAGAAGGGCGCCTTGCTCGCGGTGCTCGACCCCACCGACCAGCAAAACCAGTTGCGCGCCGCCCAAGGCGACCTGGCCCGCGTGCAGGCGCAGTTCATCAATGCCCAGGCCAACGCTCGGCGCCAGCAGGAACTGTTCAATCGCGGCGTCGGTGCCCAGGCCCAGCTGGATGTGGCGCAGACCGACTTGAAAACCACCCAGGCGACCCTTGATCAAGCCAAAGCCTCGGTCAACCAGGCTAAAGACCAACTCAACTACGCCGAACTGCGCACCGACCACGCCGGGATCGTCACCGCCTGGAATGCCGAGGCCGGACAAGTGGTCAGCGCCGGCCAGCAAGTGGTGACCCTGGCGCGCCCGGACATCAAGGAAGCGGTGATCGACCTGCCCGCCGGGCTTGCCGAGCGCCTGCCGCCGGACGTGGTATTCCTGGTCGCCGGGCAGCTCGACCCCAGCGTCAACACCACCGCCATCGTGCGCGAGATCGAACCCCAGGCCCAAAGCGCCACGCGCACCCGCCGCGCGCGCCTGACCCTGGCCGAGACGCCACCTGCGTTCCGCCTCGGCACCGCCATCAGCGTGACCCTGAGCACGGCCATTGCACCGCGTATCGAAGTACCGCTGACCGCCTTGCAGGAAGCCGACGGCAAAACCCGTATCTGGTTGCTCGACACCCAGAGCCAGACCGTGCTGCCGCGTGACGTCACGGTGATCAGCCGTGATGCCAACAGCGCCTTGCTCAACGGCGGCGTCAAACCCGGCGAACGCATCGTCACCGCTGGCGTGAACAGCCTGAAACCCGGGCAAAAAGTCAAAATCGACGAGGACAGCCCGCGATGAAAGGGAGCTTCAACTTATCCGACTGGGCCCTTAAGCATCAGTCCTTCGTCTGGTACTTGATGTTCGTCGCGCTGCTGATGGGCGTGTTCTCCTACATGAACCTGGGCCGCGAGGAAGACCCGTCGTTCACCATCAAGACCATGGTGATCCAGACCCGCTGGCCGGGCGCGACCCAGGAAGAAACCCTCAAGCAGGTCACCGACCGCATCGAGAAAAAACTCGAAGAACTCGACTCCCTTGACTACGTGAAGAGCTACACGCGGCCGGGTGAATCCACGGTATTCGTCTTCCTCAAGGACACCACCAGCGCCAAGGCCATCCCGGAGATCTGGTACCAGGTGCGCAAGAAGATCGACGATATTCGCGGCACCTTCCCCCAGGGTTTGCAGGGGCCGTCGTTCAACGATGAGTTCGGTGATGTGTTCGGCTCGGTCTACGCCTTTACCGGCGACGGCCTGTCGATGCGCCAACTGCGTGACTATGTGGAGCAGGTGCGTGCCGAAATTCGTTCGGTGCCGGGGCTGGGCAAGGTCGAGATGATCGGCCAGCAGGACGAAGTGATTTACCTGAACTTCTCCACGCGCAAACTCGCCGCGTTGGGCATTGATCAACGCCAAGTGGTGCAAAGCCTGCAATCACAGAACGCCGTGACGCCTGCCGGGGTGATCGAGGCCGGGCCGGAACGGATTTCGGTGCGCACGTCCGGGCAATTCGCCTCGGAGAAAGACCTGGCCAACGTCAACCTGCGGCTCAATGACCGTTTCTACCGGTTGGCCGACATTGCCGACATCAGCCGTGGCTACGTCGACCCGGCGCGGCCGATGTTCCGTTTCAACGGCAAACAGGCGATTGGCTTGGCCATCGCCATGCAGAAGGGCGGCAATATCCAATCCTTCGGCAAGGCGCTGCACACGCGCATGGACGAACTGACCGCCGACCTGCCAGTGGGCGTCGGCGTGCATAAGGTTTCCGACCAGGCCGAAGTGGTGGAAGAAGCCGTCGGCGGCTTTACCAGCGCCTTGTTTGAAGCGGTGATCATCGTGTTGGTGGTGAGCTTTATCAGCCTCGGCATGCGTGCCGGCCTGGTGGTGGCGTGCTCGATTCCACTGGTGCTGGCGCTGGTGTTCGTGTTCATGGAATACAGCGGCATCACCATGCAGCGGGTGTCGCTGGGCGCGTTGATCATCGCCCTCGGCCTGTTGGTGGACGACGCGATGATCACCGTCGAGATGATGATCACGCGCCTGGAAAAAGGCGAAACCAAGGAGCAGGCGGCGACCTACGCCTACACCTCGACGGCTTTCCCGATGCTCACCGGTACGCTGGTGACCGTCGCCGGCTTTGTGCCGATTGGCCTCAACGCCAGTTCGGCGGGTGAGTACACCTTCACCCTGTTTGCGGTGATTGCCGTGGCCATGCTGGTGTCATGGGTGGTGGCGGTGCTGTTCGCGCCGGTGATCGGCGTGCATATCCTCAGCGCCAAGGTAAAACCGCATGACGCTGAGCCGGGGCGCATCGGCCGCGCCTTCAACGGCGGCATGCTCTGGGCCATGCGCAACCGCTGGTGGGCCATCGGCATCACCGTGGGCCTGTTTGTAGCCTCGGTGTTTTCGATGCAATTTGTGCAGAACCAGTTCTTCCCGTCCTCGGACCGCCCGGAAATCCTCGTCGACCTCAACCTGCCGCAAAACGCCTCGATCAATGAGACGCGCAAGGCCGTCGACCGCCTTGAAGCGATCATCAAGGACGACCCGGACATTGCGCGCTGGAGCACCTACATTGGCCAGGGTGCGATTCGTTTCTACCTGCCCCTGGACCAGCAACTGGAAAACCCCTACTACGCGCAGTTGGTCATCGTGAGCAAAGGCCTGGAAGAGCGCGGTGCGTTAATTGCACGCCTGCAAAAGCGCCTGCGCGATGATTTTGTCGGCATCGGCAGTTATGTGCAGCCGCTGGAAATGGGCCCGCCGGTGGGGCGGCCGATCCAGTATCGGGTGTCGGGCAAAGACATTGATCAGGTGCGCAAACATGCCATCGAACTGGCGACCTTGCTGGATAAAAACAGCCACCTGGGCGAGATCATCTACGACTGGAACGAGCCCGGCAAAGTGCTGCGCGTGGACATTGCCCAGGACAAGGCGCGCCAACTCGGGCTGTCGTCGGAAGACGTGGCGCAGTTGATGAACAGCGTGGTCAGCGGCGCTTCGGTGACCCAGGTACACGACGATATCTACCTGATCAACGTGGTCGGCCGCGCCGAAGATGCCGAGCGCGGTACGCCGGAAACCTTGCAGAACCTGCAGATCGTCACACCCAACGGCACCTCGATTCCGCTGCTGGCCTTCGCCACCGTTCGTTATGAGTTGGAGCAGCCGCTGGTATGGCGTCGCGACCGCAAGCCGACGATCACCATCAAGGCCTCGGTGCGCGATGAGATGCAGCCCACGGACCTGGTCAAACAGCTGGCGCCGACCATCGAGAAATTCAGCGCGGGGCTGCCGGTGGGTTACAAGGTGGCCACCGGCGGCACCGTCGAAGAAAGCGGCAAGGCCCAAGGCCCGATTGCCAAGGTGGTGCCGCTGATGCTGTTCCTGATGGCGACGTTCCTGATGATCCAGCTGCACAGCGTGCAGAAGATGTTCCTGGTGGCCAGTGTCGCGCCACTGGGCCTTATTGGCGTGGTGCTGGCGCTGATCCCCACCGGCACGCCCATGGGCTTTGTGGCGATCCTCGGCATTCTGGCGCTGATCGGCATCATCATCCGTAACTCGGTGATTCTGGTGACGCAGATCCACGAATATGAAGTGGCCGGCTACACACCATGGGACGCGGTGGTGGAAGCCACCGAGCACCGGCGCCGGCCGATCCTGCTCACCGCAGCGGCGGCCAGCCTGGGCATGATCCCGATTGCGCGGGAAGTGTTCTGGGGGCCGATGGCTTACGCGATGATTGGCGGGATCATCATTGCGACCTTGCTGACGCTGCTGTTTTTGCCGGCGTTGTATGTGGCTTGGTACAAGATTCGCGAGCCGAAAAAAGAACAGGCCTGACCATCGGAGCCTTCCTGAATGGATGTGGGAAGGTTCTTTGAAACACTTTTCGAACACTTGCTGAGGCTTATGTGCATTACCCTCCGGGCCTGATCTTGTCTGGAAGGCCCGTGCCATGCGTCATTTTTTGCTGGTTGTCAGCCTGTTGTTATCTCCACTGGCATTAGCCGGCACCGTGTTGGAAAACGCCCTGTGGCGTGTCGAACTCGACCCCGCCACGCTCGCGCTGCGCGTTACGCCCGCAGGCGAGACCTCGGTGCAGGCGTCCAGCGGTGTGGCTGCCCATGCTGTCAGTGATTTGCAAGCGGGTGCCGAGCAGGCTGCCTGGCAGTGGGACAACGGCGCCTATCGCCTGACGGCTCGCCTTGAGCAGCGCGACCTGTCCCTGACCCTCAGCGCCCGCGAGCCGGGTGAACTGCCGCTGCTGCGCCAACCCGCTGCGGCCATGGGCAAGGGGTTGATCTGGCCCTTGGCCGAAGGTCATTACGTACCGGCCGGTAACGCCGTGTGGAAAGCGTTTTTGCTGGAGCAGGGCGAACTCAATACTACCCAGGACCTCAGCCTGCCGTTATGGGGCATGGATCACGGCCGCTTCACGTTGAGCTGGTTGCTGACCAACCCCTACAACAACCACTTGCAATGGCAGGCCGACGGCAAGGGCCTGGCACTTTCGGTGGCTCACGAATTTACCCGTCTTGACCCCACGGCGCCGATGAACTTGCGCTTGCACCTGGGTGACGCCGACCCATTGGCCGGTGCCAAGCGCTATCGCCAATGGCTGGTAGAGCAGGGCCGCTACGAGCCGCTGGCGGACAAGCTGCAACAAACCCCCGAGGCCAAAAAACTGCTGGGCGCCAGCCATGTCTACCTGTGGGGCAACAGCCTGCTGGCCCCCGCTGATGTGCGTGATTGGCCGCTGCTGGTCAAACGCTTGCGCGGCCATGCACTCAAGGGGTTGATGGACAAAGAGGCGACTCAGGTTCTGGCGCAGGCCAAGGCTTTGAACCGTTATGAGCAAGGCGTTTTGTTGCGGGGCCTGAATGCGGCGATCAATCAGCAAGCGCGGCAGGCTTGGCAAGTCGAAGACCCGGACATGACCCGCCTCGCCGCCCGCTATGGTGAACTGCGCAGCGAGCTGGCCAAGGACTTTGCCGGGGCCTTGACCGGCACCCCCGAGACCTGGGGCAACCAGACGATTCAATCCCTGCGCGACGCCGGGCTGCCGCGCCTGTTGCTGACCCTGGGCGAAGGCTGGGAAGGTGGCCTGTGGCATCCCGAAGCAATTCGCGCCGGTGTCGCAGCCGGTTACCTGGTGGCGCCCTACGACTCCTATGAAACCGCCTTGTCCGCCAGCGAAAACCCGGACTGGACCACCGCGCACCTGGGCGCCAAGGCCTACCGTGACTGCGCGATTGTGCTCAAGGACGGCAAGCTGAAAACCGGCTTCCAGCAATCGGGCCACTACATCGACCCGCGCTGTATACGGCCTTTGCTGGAAGCGCGGGTGAAGGCGGTGCAGGCCAGGGCCGGTTTCAACGCCTGGTTCCTGGATGCCTACGCCACCGGCATGGTGTTCGACAGCTACCGTGACAGTGCGCCCATGACTCAGGAGCAGAACGCCGAAGGCAATATCGACGCCTCCCGCTGGATCAGCACGGTACTCAAGCTGCCGGCGGGTTCCGAAGATGGCAATGCCAGCACCGCCCAAGGCACTCTGTTCGCCCACGGCATGCAGACGCCGGTGATCGGCTGGGGCGATCGGCAGATGACCCAGGACAAGCAATCGCCCTATTACGTCGGCAACTGGTACCCGCCGGAGCAGCCGGCAGTGTTCTTCAAGCCTGTGCCGTTAAAAGAGCCGTTTCGCACGCTGTACTTCGACCCGACCATGCGCCTGCCGCTGTATCAGGCGGTTTTCCACGGCTCGGTGATTACCACCCACCATTGGCTGTTCGACAGCCTGAAGCTGAGCAATGTGCAGGCCGAGAACGAGCTGACCCAACTGCTCTACAACGTGCCGCCTTTGTATCACCTCACGGATGCGACGCTTAAGCAGCGGCTGCCGGTGATCCAGCGTCAGGACCGTTTCTTCAGGCCGTTGCATCAGCGTTTGGCGGCTCAGGCGATGACCGATTTCCGTTGGCTGACGGCGGACAAACAGGTGCAGCAGACTACCTTTGCGGATGGCACAAGGTTGGTGGCGAATTTTTCTGCGCAGGAGCAAGCGGGGTATGTGGGGCGCAGTGTGACGGCGTTGGTGGTGGGTGAGAAACCGGTGGTGTATCAGGTGGATCCGTAGCGCCGGTTAAATCGCTATCGCAGGCAAGCCAGCTCCCACATTTGAAGGTATTCACACATCAAAATGTGGGAGCTGGCTTGCCTGCGATAGCGTCAGATCAAACAACAAATCTCTAGGCCTTGCGCCACACACTCGCCAACCAAGGCTGCTGCTCCCGCGGCAACCCGGCCGGTCGGTAGTAGTGCTCCAACTCCACAAACCCTGCCGCCGTCAGCAAACCCCGCCACGCCTCCAGGTCGTGATAAGACCCGTACCGAGGCCCGTTCCAGCCTTCCTGATTCTCACCCCGAGGGTTGGAACTGAACAACACACCACCCGGCTTCAGCGCCCCATGCAGCTGCTTGAGCACCCGAGGCAGCTCCTGTTTGGGAATATGAAACAGCACCGCATTGGCAAATACCCCATCAAAGCGCGCGGCGGGTAAAGCCAGCTTCAGGAAGTCCTGCTGCAACACTTCACAACCACTGTCTTCACGCGCCATTTGCGCAAAGCGCTCAGAGCCATCCAGCCCGACGGCGATATGCCCCATGCGCGTAAACGTCTGCAAATCCCGCCCAGGGCCGCAGCCGAAATCCAGCACGGTGAACGGGGGCGTGCCCTGGATATGCCGCAGCAGGGCGTCGATGTTCTGGCTCACATCGTGATCGCGGGTGCCTTCACGGAAGTCTTCGGCGACTTTGTTGTAGTGGTCGAGGGTGGTGGTGGTGATCTGGTTGAGGTCGTCGGGCTTTAGGGTCATGACGGGTAATACCGGGCGCTGAGATTGCCCGACTATACCTCACCTCTCCCTTACCCCTTATTAAGCACCCGCGCCAACCGATCCCCACCCAACTGAATCACCGCCACCAACGCCACCAGCAGCACAATCACCGTCAGCATGATCTGCGTATCAAACCGCTGGTAGCCATACCGATACGCAATGTCCCCCAAGCCTCCAGCCCCAATCGCCCCGGCCATGGCCGATGAGTTGATCATCGTCACCAGGGTAATCGTAAACCCGCCGACAATCCCCGGCAGCGCCTCGGGAAGCAGCACATGCCAGATAATGTGCCAGCGCCGGCAGCCCATGGCCTGTGCGGCCTCGATCAAACCATGATCGACCTCACGCAAGCTCACCTCGGCGATCCGCGCAAAGAACGGCGTGGCGGCGATGGTCAGTGGTACAACGGCGGCCCACACGCCATAGGTGGTGCCGACGATCAGCCGGGTGAACGGGATCAGCGCCACCATCAGGATCAAAAACGGAATGGAGCGGAACAGATTGACGAACGCTCCCAGCACGCGGTTCAGCGCCGGTGCCTGGTAGATGCCGCCCTTGTCGCTGGTGACCAGGAACACCGCCAGTGGAATACCTGCCAGCAACGCGATCAGTGATGACACGCCAACCATCAACAAGGTGTCGATGGCGCCCTGCAATAAACGATCAAACCACATAGCCCAGCACCTCTACCTGTTGCGCCCAATTCCCCGCGCGGCTGCGCAACTCTTCGGCGTTGTGGGGCGAGCCATTTACCGCCAACAGCAATTGCCCCAGGGCATGCCCCTGAATCCGTTCCACACCGCCTTGCAATAAGCGCACGCGCCCTCCGAGGGCAGCGAACAGCGCGGCCAGGTCGGGTTCGTCCGCGGCGCTGCCGGTGAACTGCAACCGCAACACCACCGCCGCCGTCGACGAAGGTTCAGTCTGCAAGCGACTTTGCAGGTCTTCCGGCAACCCGTGTTGCAACGGCGCCAGCAGGGTTTGGCTGACCTCGTGCTGCGGGTTGCCGAACACTTGCCACACCGGGCCTTGCTCGACGATGCGCCCGTGTTCCAATACCACCACGCGGTCGCAGATATCGCGAATCACCGCCATCTCGTGGGTGATCAACACGATGGTCAGGCCCAGGCGCTGGTTGATCTCGCGCAACAGGCCGAGGATCGATTGGGTAGTTTCCGGGTCGAGGGCCGAAGTGGCTTCGTCGCACAGCAAAATCTGCGGGTCATGCACCAGCGAGCGGGCGATGCCCACGCGCTGCTTCTGCCCGCCGGAGAGTTGCGCCGGATAGGCTTTGTGCTTGTCTTTGAGGCCGACCAACTCCAGCAACTCGCGCACTTTTTGCTCACGCTGCAGCTTGGGTACACCGGCGACTTTCAGCGGCAGTTCGACGTTCTGCCACACGGTCTTGGCCGACATCAGGTTGAAGTGCTGGAAGATCATGCCGATGCGCCGCCGCAGCGCCACCAGGCGGTCTTCGTCGAACTCACCGATGTCCACCTGATCAATCAATACGCGCCCGCTGCTGGGTTGCTCCAGGCGGTTGATGGTGCGGATCAGTGACGACTTGCCGGCGCCGCTGCGGCCGATGATGCCGAACACTTCACCGTGCTGGATCGCCAGATCAATGCCTTGCAGGGCATGCACGGCGCCGTCATAGGTTTTGCCCAGGTTGATAAAACGCACATGGGCGCGGTTCAGGTCCGGGTGCAGCTCTGTCTGTTCGGCGGCCCGGGGCGGCGTGCCCAGGTCGCGCAGTTGGGCGTTGGCGGCGGTCATTTTTTATCTTCCCAGCCGACCTGGTAGAGCTTGCCGAGGGATTTATCCAGCGCCGCACGTACCACTGGTGAGTGCTGGTAAATGTCGACGAACTTGATCACGCGCGGGTCGGTTTTGCTCTTGGGCTGGATCACAAACTGAATCACGTATTCCGGGTGGTCGAGGCCGTCGAACAGCAGCGCCGACTCGGCATCGAAGGTCTTGGACAGGCGGATATACGCCGGGTAGCCCTGCACCAGATCGGCGTCGTCATAGGCGCGCACCAGTTGCACGGCCTCGACTTGCAGGATCTTGAGCTTTTTCGGGTTGGCGATGATGTCTTCTTCGGTGGCCTTGTAGCCCACGCCCGGCTTGAGGCTGATCAGCCCGGCCTTGGCCAGCAATTGCAGGCCGCGACCGCTGTTGATCGGGTCGTTGGCAATCGCCACGCTGGCGCCTTGGGGCAGGTCGTTGATGGTTGTGTACTTCTTGGAATACAGCCCGACGTTGTTGATGATGCCGGGCGCGTAGGGCACCAGGTCAAAACCGGCGGCAGCCTTGGCGTTTTCCAGGAACGGAATGTGCTGGAAGTAGTTCACGTCGATATCGCCGGCGGCCAGGCTGACGTTGGGCGCGATCCAGTCGGTGAACTCCACCAGCTCGACTTTCAGGCCTTGCTTGTCGGCTTCGGCCACGGCGGCTTCGAGGGGAATCGCGAAGGCGGCGGTGGTACCGATTTTCAGCGGTGCGTCAGCGGCAAATACGGCCGAGCTGAACAAGCCGAAGGCCAGGGCCAGTGCTTTGACTGGGTGGGAGAGCCGTGTCTTTTTCATAATCGATTTCCAGTCATAAGGTAATGGATAAGAACAATGCGGTTCTAAATGTGGGAGCTGGCTTGCCTGCGATGGCGGTGGGTCAGCAAAAAAAATGTGGCTGACAGACCGCTATCGCAGCGGTGCGACGGTTCGACAAGCCAGCTCCCACAGTTTTGGTTCAGTGTCGATAAGTGGAACCGGTGTGTTGCTCGGGTAGGCGAGCGCCAGCGTGAAAGACCTTTTCGCGCAGTGTTCCCTGCTCATAGGCCGTCTTGTACGACCCACGCTTCTGCAACTCCGGCACCACCAGGTCGATAAAGTCGACATAGCTTTCCGGCGTCACAATCCGCGTCAAATTGAAGCCGTCCAGGCCGGTCTCGCTGATCCAGGATTCCAGCTCATCAGCCACTTGCTCGGGCGAGCCAACCAAAGTGATGTAGCGCCCACCCAAGGCGTGCTGTTCGAGCAATTTGCGCCGGGTCCAGTCGTTGTTCTGCAGGTTCTTGGTGGCCGACTGAATCGCGTTGCTCTTCACGTACTGGATCGGTTCGTCGATCTCGTATTGAGAAAAATCAATCGCCGTGGACGCCGAAAAATGCGCCACGCCAGCCTCCGGGCTGGCGTAGCTCAAGTACTCGGCGTGCTTGGCCCAGGCCAGTGCTTCGGTGGCGCCAACAATCACGTTAAGCCCCATGAACACCTTGATGTCATCCGGGTTGCGCCCAGCCTCGACGGCACTGGCGCGCACCTTGTCCACTTGGGCTTTGGTCGCAGCCTTGTTCTGGCCGCTGATGAACACGCACTCGGCATGTTGCCCGGCGAACAGCAGGCCACGGTCCGAACTGCCGGCCTGGAACAATACCGGCGTGCGCTGCGGCGACGGTTCGCACAGGTGATAACCCTCAACCTGATAGAACTCGCCGTGATGCTCGACCTTGTGCACCTTGCCCGGCTGCGCGTAGACCCGCTGCTTGGGGTTGTTGAGCACCGCGTCGTCTTCCCAGCTGCCTTCCCAGAGTTTGTACAGCACCTGCAGGTACTCATCGGCCTGGTCATAGCGGCGGTCATGCTCAACCTGCTCGGTCAGGCCCATGGCCTTGGCGGCGCTGTCGAGGTAGCCGGTGACGATGTTCCAGCCAACCCGGCCACGGCTCAGGTGATCGAGCGTGGACATGCGTCGGGCGAACAGGTACGGCGGCTCGTAGGTGAGGTTGGCGGTGAGGCCGAAACCGAGGTTTTTGGTCACGGCGGCCATGGCCGAGACCAACAGCAGCGGGTCATTGACCGGCAGTTGGATCGACTCTTTGAGCGGCACGTCGATAGCGTTCTGGTAGACGTCGTACACGCCGACGATATCCGCGATGAACAAACCGTCGAACAGCCCGCGTTCCAGGGTTTGCGCCAGGTCGGTCCAGTATTCGACCGTTTTGTAGTGCGTCGAGGTGTCCCGTGGGTGGGTCCACAGGCCGTGGTTGATATGCCCGATGCAGTTCATGTTGAAGGCATTGAGCAGGATTTTTTTCTTGGCCATTCAGATGGTCCCCCGCAGGGGTGGGTTTTCATCGTTGAGGTAGTAATTGCCCACCGCGTGGTATTTCCAGCGCACCGGGTCGTGCAGGGTGTGCACGCGGGCGTTGCGCCAGTGGCGGTCGAGGCCATGTTCGGCCAGGGTCGCCTGGCTGCCGGCCAACTCGAACAAGGTGCTGCCGGCAGCCAGGGAGATTTCTGTACTCAAGGCGCGCGCTTCAGCGACAGCAATAGAGGTTGCTGCGACGGTCTGGGCATTGCTATCGGCCTGGGCGCGGTCGAGGTATTCGCCCGCGCGCTCCAGCAAGGCCTCGGCCGCGTGCAGGCGGATACTCAAGTGGCCGAAGCTCTTGAGTGTCAGCGGGTCTTCGCTGGCCTTGTCGTTGCCGGCGTCGATCCATGGGCGGGTTTTGGTGCGCACAAAGTGCAGCACATCCTCAAAGGCGGCACGGGCGATGCCGGTGTCGATGGCGGCGTGAAGGATCTGCGCCAGCGGGCCGACGGTGGTCGGGCGCTCGAAGGCGCTCTGAAACGGGATCACGTCCTGGGCGACCACCCAGACGTTGTCGAACACCACCGAACCGCTGCCAGTGGTGCGCTGGCCGAAACCACTCCAGTCGTCGATCACGCTCAAGCCCTCGCTGTCGCGGGGCACAAACGCCAGTTGCTGCACGCCGTGTTCATCCACCACCGAAGTGGGGATGCGCTGGGCGTAGATCGCGCCGGTGGAGTAAAACTTGCGCCCGGTGATGCGAAAACCGTCGCCATCGCGGGTGATGGCGGTGACGCGGTCATGGGCGGTCTTGGTGCCGAGTTCCGCCAAGGCGTTGCCGAAACGTTGCCCGGCGAGTACTTCGGCGTACAGGCGTTTTTGCTGGGCCGGGCTGCCGTTTACGCGCAGCACTTCCAGCGCATAAAAGTGGTTTTGCGGGATCTGGCCCAGCGAGGCGTCGGCCTGGGCGATCAGGGCGATGACCTTGGCCAGGGTGACGTTGGAAACGCCAGCGCCGCCGTACTCCTTAGGCACGCTGATGCCCCACAGGCCGGAGCGCGAAAACACGTCCAGTTCAGGCAAGGGCAGGCGGCGTTCGCGGTCGCGCTGGGCGCTGTCACGGCGGAAGTCTTCGGCCAGGTCGCTGGCGACAACAAGGGCGTGTTCGTCGCTGGTGATGACCGCGACGTTAGGGGAAAAAGTCATGGGTTTCTCCAGATGTCTGGTCGGTCAGATCCAGGAATGTCGAGCAGGCAAAGTGCCGTTTAGTCGATATGCGCCTATGGCGTGATACTTCCAGCGCACCGGGTCGTGCAGGGTGTGCACGCGGGCGTTGCGCCAGTGGCGGTCGAGGTTGAATTCGGCGAGGGTGGCGCGGCTGCCGGCCAGTTCGAAGAGCTTTTCGCTGACCAACAACGACACTTCGGTGGTCAGCACCTTGGCCTCGGCCACGGCAATCGAGGCGCGGGCGGCCGAGTGCGCGGTGATCGGCGCGGCGCTGACCTCGTCCAGCAGCTTGCCGGCCTTGCGCAGCAGGGCTTCGGCGGCGTGCAGTTCGATTTTCAGTTTGCCGATATCGGCGATCACGTACAGGTCATCGCTGGCGCGTTCGACCTTGGCGTCGATCCACGGGCGCGAACGTTCGCGCACGAAGGCGATGGTGTCATCCAGCGCCCCACGGGCGATGCCGGCATCGATGGCGGCCTGGATCAGTTGCGAAACGGCGCCCTGGATGTTCGGGCTTTCGCCAAGGCGCCAGTTGTCGACGACCAACTCTGCGTCCACTGGCACCTGGTCGAGCAATACCGTGCCGCTGGCGGTGGTGCGTTGGCCAAAGCCCGACCAATCGTCAACGATGCGTAGCCCCGGCGTGCCACGGCGCACAAACGCCATGACTTGCTTGCCGTCATCGTTGAGTGCTTTTACTGCGACCCAATGGGCGAACAAGGCGCCGGTGGAGTAGAACTTCTGGCCGCTGATCACATAGCCGTCATCCTTGGCCGTGAGGCGCGCCTTGAGTTCCAGGGTGTTTTTGGTGCCGCGCTCGGGGCCGCCATTGCCGATGCGCCAACCGTCGAGCACGCTCTGGAACAGCTGCTTTTTCTGGCGCTCGGTGGCGGTGCTGTGCAGCAGGTGCAGAATGCCGAAATGGTTCTGCGGGATTTGCCCGAGGGCCGGGTCCGCTGCGCTGATGATCGCGAACACTTCGGCCAGGGTCACGAATGACACTTGGGGGCCGCCGTATTCACGGGGAATGGAAATACTGCCCAGCCCGCTGCGGGTGAACTGCTCAAGCTGCGCCCAAGGCAGTTTGCGCTGCTGGTCGCGTTTGGCTGCTTGCAGGCGCGCGGCCTGAGCCAGCTCATGGGCCGCGCTCAACGCCTGGGCGTCGTTGCGCAGCACCGTGGCCGGCAACAGCAGTGGGGCTACGTCCAGATCACTCTGGGGGGGTGTTAGAGCCAAGTTAGACATCAGCGCCGCTCCTTGGCTGCACGTAATGCCCTGGCGTTATGCACCGGGGTAATTCTGACCATACCGACCTCGCATTCAATGAAATAAAAACAGAAAAATCAGAGAAGTCCGGTGGTCCGGTGCATATACCCTAAGCGTGT
Organism: Pseudomonas sp. B19125; assembly: GCF_044218855.1. NCBI lineage: Bacteria > Pseudomonadati > Pseudomonadota > Gammaproteobacteria > Pseudomonadales > Pseudomonadaceae > Pseudomonas > Pseudomonas sp. B19125. The sequence continues at coordinate 117,056 of NZ_CP162589.1, read as the reverse complement.
TAAATTTATAAATAAACTAACTTATAGGAATATGCATAGAAGGGCTGTTACCCAGGTTCGCAGGGTGACCCGGGCTGGCGCGGTTGATAGGTCGTCGCGGCCCTGGCGGAGCGGGCTGGCGGCTGTGGCGCGCAGGTGGCGATGTTCAAGGTGCGTACCGGTGCCCAGCGCGAATTATTGCCGACCCGATCGAGAATGCAGTACGTCACGTCCAGGCGGCTGTCGTCGCCCGCTTCGATAATCATTGTGGACGGCACCCACACCTGCACCGGCAGGCCGACGCCTTTGGCCTGGATTCTTGGCAGGTCCAGGCGCACGTCGCCCCAGCGCAAGGTGATTGAATCGCCCGTGGCCATGTTCAGGTAGGGCTGGATGGTCAGCGGAATGCCGCGCCGCACCTGGCTGCCGTTGACACCGTAGCGGCTGATAGTTTCGGGCAGGCACACCGGGGCGAGGTTCTGGTTTTCATCGTCCAGCAGTGCAGAAGGGTGGCCACCGGGATAGCAGGTCTTCACAGGCACCTGAGTGAGGTCTGAACGTGCCGGGCCGTGGCCGACTTGCATGACCTGGTAGTGAACCCGTGCGGTGCCATCCTGAATAAAACTTTCGGGTACACGCAGGCGGGTCAGCGTGCCGACCTTGCACGCGGTAATCCGACGTGAGTCGGCAAAGCAGTTGTTCCAGAACAGTTCGATCAGGTCGCCCTCGTCCATGCCAGGGTAAGGCGCGATATCCACCTGCAATTGGGTGGCGGCGAGGGCATTGATGCCGTGTCGATTCGCCTGGGGCAGGGTCGGGGCGGTGAGCGTGGCCTGGGGTGCGGTGCGCGTCATAAGTAATCTCCTTGATGCAGCCAGCAGCAATCGTTCCGGCGCCCGTGGCGCGATTGCGCGCAGGGTGCCGAAAGGAACGATTCAGTGAGTAGCCGGGATAGGATCCAATCCTCTGAGCGCTAGATAAGAGGGTTGGCCAGCGGGCGTCAATGGCGGCAAAAGGCTAAACGGCGAGTTGGAGCAGATTCAGAAAAGGCTGACGCGGCTGGGGATTTTAAGGCGGGTTTGGCGGGGCGTTTTACCCATAGTTGCGAGGGTTTTGCGTAGGACTGTGGCGAGGGAGCTTGCTCCCGCTGGAGTGCGAAGCGCTCCCAGGATTTTGGGGCCGCTGCGCAGCCCAGCGGGAGCAAGCTCCCTCGCCACGCTGCAAGCCAGTCAGTGGGCCAAAAACTTGCTCAAAAACTGCTTGGTCCGTTCTTCCTTGGGGTTGGCGAACAGTGCCTTGGCTTCGCCTTGCTCCACGATCACGCCTTTGTCGAAGAAGATCACCCGGTTGGCAACATCGCGGGCGAAGCTCATTTCGTGGGTGACGATGACCATGGTGCGGTTTTCTTCGGCCAGGCTGCGGATGGTCGCCAGCACTTCGCCGACCAGCTCCGGGTCGAGCGCCGAGGTGGGTTCGTCAAACAGAATCACCTCCGGTTCCATGGCCAAGGCACGGGCAATCGCCACGCGCTGTTGCTGGCCGCCGGACAAACGCCGTGGGTAGGCGTCTTCCTTGCCGGCCAGGCCGACCCTGGCCAAGAGCTTGCGACCGAGCGCGGTCGCCGCCTCGCGCGGCATCTTCTTGACCACGATCGGGCCTTCGATGACGTTTTCCAGCGCGGTGCGGTGCGGGAACAGGTTGAAATTCTGGAACACAAAACCCACATGCTGGCGCAAGCGCCGCACCAGGCCTTGCTGCTGGCTGAGCGGTTTGCTGCTGTCGATCTCGATATCACCGACCTTGATGCGACCGCTGGTGGGTTCTTCGAGGAAGTTCAGGCAGCGCAGCAATGTGGTCTTGCCGGAACCGCTGGGGCCAATGATGGCGACCACTTCGCCTTCCTTGACCTCCAGGTCGATGCCGTTGAGTACTACCTGACCTTTGAATTGTTTGGTCAGTTTTTCAACCACGATCATGCTCAGGACTCCAGGTCATGCCGGTTGACCCGGTCTTCCAGGCGATTTTGAAAGTGCGCCAGGATGCTTGCCAGGATCCAGTAGATCAGGGCGGCGGACAGGTACATGGTGAAGATTTCGAAAGTACGCGCCGACACCAGCTGTGCCTGGCGGAACAACTCCGGCACCTGGATTGTGGCGGCCAGTGCCGTGTCCTTGACCAGCGAAATAAAGCTGTTGCCCAGCGGCGGCAAGGCCGTGCGCATGGCCTGCGGCAGAATGGCCCGGCGCAGGGTCTGCGCGCGTGTCATGCCGATGCTGGCGGCAGCTTCCCATTGGCCGCGCTCGATGGAGCTGATCGCGGCGCGCAGGATTTCACAGGCGTAAGCGGCCATGTTCAGCGAAAAGCCGATCATGGCCGCCGGGATCGGATCCAGCTCGATGCCCACTTGCGGCAAGCCGTAGTAGATCAAGAACAGCTGCACCAGCAAGGGCGTGCCGCGAAAGAACGACACGTAGACTCGGGCGGTCCAGCTTAGAAGCTTGAAGCGCGACAAACGCATCAAGGCCAGGCCGAAGCCCAGCAGCAAGCCGAAAAACATCCCGCCGAGGCTAAGAATCACCGTGTAGTATGCGCCCTTGAGCAGAAAGGGCGCGGAGTCCAGCGCGAGTTGGAAACCTGCTTCCATTATTCAGTGACGTCAGCGTTGAAGTACTTCTCGGACAGCTTCTTCAAGGTGCCATCGGCGCGCAGCTTGTCGAGGGCCTTGTTCACTGCGTCGAGCAGTTCTGGCTCACCTTTGCGCAGGGCAATACCGGCTTCCTGACGGGAGAAGGCATCACCGGCAGCGGCGGTGTCCGGGGCTTTCTTAGCGTATTCCAGAGCGGCCAGGCGGTCGATCAGGATGGCGTCGATACGGCCAATGCGCAGGTCCTGGAACTTGGTTGGGTCATCGTTGTAAGTCTTGATGATGGCTTTGGGTTGGTTGTCCTTGAGCCATTGCTCATAGTTGGTGCCCAGGCCCACACCGACTTTCTTGCCGGCCAGGTCGTCGGCGGTCTTGATGCTGTCGACGTTTTTCTTCAGCACCAGCGCCTGGATACCGGACACGGTGTAAGGCTTGGAGAAGTCATACTTCTTCTTGCGCTCCTCGGAGATGGTCACTTGGTTGACCACTGCATCCAAGCGCTTGGATTCCAGGGCGGCGAGGATGCCGTCCCATGGCGTGGCCTGCAGCTTGACCTTGACACCCAGCTCTTTGGCCAGCGCTTCGGACAGCTCGACTTCAAAGCCGCTGAGCTTGCCGCTTTCATCGACAAAGCTGAACGGCGGGTAGGTGCCTTCCAGGCCGATCTTGATCTCGCCCGCCTTCTTGATGGTGCTCAGCTGCTCGCCGGCGATGGCTTGGCCCATCAGACCAGCCCCGAGTGCCAAGCCCAAAGTGCCAACCAGCAACGTGCGACGCAATACAGAAATAGTCATGAACAGCCCCTGTGTTTTTTATGTTGAGCGAAGCAGGTGACGCAGTAGTCGTATCCTGCCTTAAAGCGCGGTGCGCGTCTTCGCCTTCGGCGCGACTATAAAGCGAGTTTTTAAGACTTGAAAATAATATAAAATTAATTTGATATTTCTTTTTTGAATATGGGGTTGATCTAATGTGGGAGCTGGCTTGCCTGCGATAACGGTGTATCAGCCAACACATTTGTAGCTGACGAACCGCTATCGCAGGCAAGCCAGCTCCCACATTTTGATCGGTGTTTATTCAGTTAAGCACCGAGTCATACGCAAACAACGCCGGTGCCCCGCCGGTGTGCAGGAAAATGATCGGGCCGTCCTCAAACCGCTGACGCCCGATGCCATCGAGCAAACCGGCCATGGCCTTGCCGGTGTAGACCGGGTCCAGCAGCAAGCCTTCCTGGCTGGCTAATAGCTTGACCGCCGCCAGGGTGCCGGCGTTCGGTTCGCCGTAGCGCGGGCCGAAATATTCGTCCCACAGGATCACTTTGAAGGCTTCGGGAATGTCCACGCCCAGCAACTCGGCGGTGCGTTCGGCCAGACCCTGTACTTTCGGGAACTGGGCTTCTTCGGTGCGCGACACGGTAATGCCCACCACCGGCAGGTTCGGCAGCACTTCACTCAACGCCAGCGCGAGGCCGCTATGGGTGCCCGCGCTGCCCGAGGCCAGCACCACGGCGGCGAACTCAATGCCGCTGTCTTCGATCTGCCCGGCCAGCTCCAGCCCGGCGCGCACGTAACCCAAGGCACCCAAGGCATTGGAGCCGCCGATGGGGACGAGGTAGGGCTTCTTGCCGTTGCTGCGCAGGCGGTCGGCAAGGGCGTTGAGTTGGTCGTCGACGTTATCGAGGTTCTCGACCAATTCGACTTTGGCGTCGAACAACTCCAGCAGCAGGCGGTTGCCGTTGCCGAGGTAGTTGGGGTCTTCGGTGCCGGTGGGGTTTTCCAGCAGCGCCACGCAGCCCAGGCCAAGCTTGGCGGCCAGCGCGGCGGTCTGGCGCACATGGTTGGATTGGATGGCGCCGGCGGTCACCAGGGTGTCGGCGCCCTGGGCGATGGCATCGGCGGCCAGGTATTCAAGCTTGCGCAGCTTGTTGCCGCCCATGGCCAGCGGCGTGGTGTCGTCGCGCTTGACGTAAATGTCCCTGCCCAGCCAGGCCGACAGCCGCTCGAGTTTTTCCAGGGCGGTGGCGCCGCCCAGCAGTTCCAGGCGGTTAAAACGGTCGAGCTGTTGTTTGATCATGGCGACATACAGTGGCTAAGTGATGGGGCGACTATAGGCAGGCACTTTTCAACCGGCAACCGCCAATCGCTTATTCCGGATAGTTCTTAGCATCACACCATTGGTTCTTAAGGGTGGCCAGGGTGCATACCGTAAAGTGATGGCCATTTCGTCAGGAGTGAATACCGTGAGTGAGCGTTCCAGTCATTGGCAATTACAGACCATCGTCAGCGAGCTGCGCAGCGCCCGGGACCAGTGGCGAACGCGCAATGGCCGCCTGAGTGGCGAACACGGTGGCCGCGAGTTGCCGTCCCGCGAGGCGGTGGCGCAGATTCTTGAAGCGCTGTGCGGCGCGCTGTTCCCGATGCGCCTGGGCCCGGTGGACCTGCGTGAAGAAAGTGAAGATTTTTACGTCGGCCATACCCTCGACGTCGCCCTGAATGCCTTGCTCGCCCAGGCCCGCCTGGAGCTGCGCTACGCCGCGCGCCAGGGCGCAAGGGATGACAGCGAGGTCGATGCCCTGGCCATCCGCCTGATCCAGGATTTCGCGCTGGCCTTGCCCTCGCTGCGCAGCCTGTTGGACACCGATGTGCTCGCCGCCTACCACGGCGACCCGGCTGCGCGCAGTGTGGATGAAGTGCTGCTGTGCTATCCGGGGATTCTGGCGGTGATTCACCATCGCCTGGCGCACCATCTGTACCGCGCCGGGCTGCCGTTGCTGGCGCGGATCAGTGCAGAGATTGCTCACTCGGCCACCGGCATCGATATTCACCCTGGTGCGCAGATCGGTCCGAGTTTCTTTATCGACCACGGGACAGGTGTGGTGATCGGCGAGACCGCGATCATCGGCGAGCGCGTGCGCATCTACCAGGCCGTGACGTTGGGCGCCAAGCGCTTCCCGGCGGATGAGGACGGGCAGTTGCAGAAAGGCCATCCACGCCACCCGATCGTTGAGGACGATGTGGTGATTTACGCCGGGGCGACGATCCTGGGGCGCATCACCATCGGCAAGGGCTCGACCATCGGCGGCAATGTGTGGCTGACCCGCAGCGTGCCGGCGGGGGCGAACATCACGCAGGCGAATTTGCAGCATGACGACGGTGCGCAGAAATAGTATTTGAGCCAAACACCGATCAACTGTGGGAGCTGGCTTGTCGGGTCGCCGCATCGCTGCGACCCGACAAGCCAGCTCCCACAGGGTTAACCGCATTTCAAATTAGACCGGTAATCGCTGAACGATTTACCTCTCGCGCCCGTCATACCAATCCTTGAGCTAGTGTAGGAATTGTCTACCACTCAGCCCTGCGATTAGTCCAAAACCGCCTACCTATGTTTAACTTGAATGCTCGTTCAAGTTAAACCCGGTGGTTCGCTGCCCGCTCACAACAGGAGGCTTACCTTTGCTGAGTCCGTTATTTACAGCCACATCACACACCTTCGGGGTGCATCGTTCATGAGTGCATCGTCCACCCCATCCAGCGGCCTGGTGCGCATGAATGCGCCGGTTTTCTACTTTGCCGCAACCTTCATTCTGCTGTTTGGCATCACTGTCATCGCTATTCCGCAACAGGCCGGTGCCTGGCTGCTGGCAGCGCAAAACTGGGCGGCCAACACGGTCGGCTGGTACTACATGCTCGCGATGACGCTGTATCTGGTCTTCGTGGTGGTCACCGCGCTATCGGGCTACGGCAAGATAAAACTCGGTGCCGACCACGACGAGCCCGAATTCAGTTACCTGTCCTGGGCCGGCATGCTGTTCGCCGCGGGGATCAGCATCACGCTGTTTTTCTTCTGCGTCTCCGAGCCATTGACGCACCTGGTGCAGCCGCCTCAGGGCGCGCCGATGAATGCCGATGCGGCTCGCCAGGCCATGCAGATCCTGTTTCTGCACTGGGGTCTGCATGGCTGGGGCGTGTTTGCCTTTGTCGGCATGGCCCTGGCGTACTTCGCCTACCGGCATAACCTGCCGCTGGCGCTGCGTTCGGCGCTGTACCCATTGATCGGCAAGCGCATCAACGGCCCCATCGGTTATGCGGTGGACGGCTTCGGCATCATCGCCACGGTGTTCGGCCTGGGCGCCGATATGGGTTTTGGCGTGTTGCACCTCAACTCCGGTCTCGACTACCTGTTTGGCATCGCGCATACGCAGTGGATCCAGGTCGGCCTGATCACCTTGATGATGGGCGCCGCGATCCTGGTTGCCGTCGCCGGCGTCGACAAGGGCGTGCGAGTGATGTCCGACATCAACATGCTGCTGGCCTGTGCGCTGCTGCTGTTTGTGTTGTTCGCAGGCCCCACCCAGCACTTGCTCAACACCTTGATCCAGAACATCGGTGACTACCTCGGCGCCTTGCCGACCAAGAGCTTCGATGTGTACGCCTACGACAAACCCAGCGACTGGCTGGGCGGTTGGACGGTGTTCTACTGGGCCTGGTGGATCGCATGGTCGCCGTTCGTGGGCCTGTTCATCGCGCGTATTTCCCGTGGTCGGACCATCCGCGAGTTCGTCTTCGGCGTACTGCTGATTCCGCTGGGCTTCACCCTGGCGTGGATGTCGATCTTCGGCAACAGCGCCATCGACCAGGTGCTCAACCACGGCATGACCGCGTTGGGCCAGTCGGCCATCGATGACCCTTCGATGAGCCTCTACTTGCTGCTGGAAACCTACCCGTGGAGCAAGACGGTGATCGCCGTCACGGTGTTTATCAGCTTCGTGTTCTTCGTCACTTCGGCGGATTCCGGCACTGTAGTGCTGTCGACGCTTTCGTCCAAAGGCGGCAACGCCGATGAAGACGGGCCGAAATGGCTGCGGGTGTTCTGGGGCGCAATGACGGCGCTGGTCACCAGTGCGTTGCTGTTTGCCGGCAGTATCGACTCGCTCAAGTCGGCGGTGGTGCTGACTTCGTTGCCGTTCTCGCTGATTTTGCTGCTGATGATGTGGGGGCTGCACAAGGCCTTCTACCTCGAATCGCAGAAACAGATTGCCCAGTTGCATTCGCTGGCACCGGTGTCGGCGGCGCGCAAAGGCCGAGGCGGTTGGCGCCAGCGTTTGAGCCAGGCTGTGCACTTCCCGTCACGTGATGAGGTGTACCGTTTCCTCGAATCGACGGTGCGCCCGGCGATCGAAGAAGTGACGGCGGTGTTTGTCGAGAAAGGCCTGAATGTGGTGACTCAGCCGGACCCGTCCAACGACAGCGTCAGCCTGGAAATCGGGCATGGCGAGGAGCATCCATTCGTTTACCAGGTGCAGATGCGCGGTTACTTCACGCCGTCGTTTGCCCGGGGTGGCATGGGTTCCAAAGAGATCAACAACCGCCGCTATTACCGCGCGGAAGTGCACTTGAGTGAGGGCAGCCAGGACTACGATCTGGTCGGCTACACCAAGGAGCAGATCATCAACGACATCCTCGACCAGTACGAGCGCCACCTGCAGTTCCTGCACCTGGTGCGCTGACCCACCGATCGTTCCCACGCTCCGCGTGGGAACGATCAAATGCCCGCAAACCCGTGTAATTAAAGGCTTTCTTAAACTTAATTTCATTCGTGAACTAAGCGTTTTGACTCCGAACTGTCATCTGGCCACTGCGTAATTGTGTGAAGCGTTTGACGCTTTCATTTCAGAACAGTGACGGAGACCGGTAACAATGAAGACGTTAATAAGCCCCATGGTAGGTGCCGCCATGGCGAGCTTTATGCTGTCCGCCCATGCCGATTTTATCGACGACAGCCACGCCGACGTGACCCTGCTCAACCGCTATCTCAACCAGCAAGGTCGTGATGTGGTGGGCAGCAACGCCAAGGCGCATAGCGTGCGGGATTGGGGCCAGGGTTTCGAGTTCAACTTCAAGTCCGGCTACACCGAAGGCCCGGTAGGTTTTGGCCTGGACTTGCAGGCGTTTTACGGCTTGAAACTCGACTCCGGCGGCGACCTCAACGACAAGGATCACCAGGGCCGTTACCCAGGCAGCATGTTCCCGTTGGACAACGGCAAATCCGCCGACCAGTTCGGTGTACTCAGCCCGACCTTCAAGATGCGTTTCGCCAAAGATGAACTGCGGGTTGGCACGCTGTATGGCAACAACCCGGTACTGGCCAACACCGACGGCCGCCTGTACCAGCAGACCAACACCGGCGTGCAACTGGTCTCCAAGGACCTCAGCGACTTCACCTTCACCGGCGGCGATATCTTCAAGACCAAGATCCGCAACGAAACCGGCGACCAAGGCATGATCACCGCCGGCGGCACCCGAGAAAGCGATCGCTTCCTGTTCGGCGGTGCGGATTACACCGGCATCCAGAACACCACCGTGAGCCTGTGGTACTCCAACCTTGAGGATTACTACCAGCAGTTCTTCCTCGGCGCCAAGCGTCATGACGCGTTGTCCGTGGGCGCCATCGACACCGACGTGCGTGTGTTCCGCAGCCTTGGTGTAGGCGCCAACGCCGACGGCGATAAAGACTTTACCGGCGCCGGTCTGTATGGCGACGGCACCAGCAAGGGCCGCATCAACCAAACCACCGCCAGCTTGCTGGAGAGCTACAGCCTGGATGGTCACACCGTCGGCTTGGGCATCCAGAAAAACAGCGGTGACAGCGACTTCCCGTACCTCGATTCCGGCCTCAACAGCGGCGACAACCGCCAAGGGCCGGGCTCAGGCGCAGACACCCCGGCGCTCACCAACATGCAGTTGAATAAATTTCAACACGCCGGTGAGCGCACTTGGCTTGCGCAGTACAAGTATGACTTCGGTAAGCTGGGCCTTACCGGCCTGACGTTCTCGGCGGCCTATGCCCACGGTGATGACATCCGCACCGTACAAGGCACCACCAGCGAGTGGGAACGCAACATTGCCGTGGCTTACCAAGTACCGACCGGCACCCTCAAGGGCCTGGGCGTGACCTGGAAAAATGCCCACGCCAGCCCGGATATTACCGGTGCCACCGTTCAAGATGAAAATCGCTTTTATGTCAGCTACGTCGTTCCACTCTGGTAGGAAATTGCTGTAGAACGGAACGGCAGGCTTAAGCGATTCAGCTGGTTAAAAGGCCTGGGAATAACCTTATTCCCGGGCCTTATTTGCCTACGTCCAAGAGAGGATTCGATGACTTACATTGCTGCCGAAAACCGCTATGAATCTATCCCGTACCGCCGCGTAGGTCGCAGTGGGTTGGTGCTGCCGGCACTGTCCCTGGGGCTGTGGCACAACTTTGGCGACAGCACCCCGATTGACACCCAGCGCGCCCTGCTGCGCACTGCGTTTGACCTGGGGATCAACCACTTCGACCTGGCCAACAACTACGGCCCACCGTATGGCAGCGCCGAGATCAACTTCGGCCGTTTGCTGCGTGAAGACTTCAAGCACTACCGCGACGAGCTGATCATTTCCAGCAAAGCCGGCTGGGACATGTGGCCCGGCCCTTACGGCCAGGGTGGCGGGTCGCGCAAATACGTACTGGCGAGCCTGGACCAGAGCCTGCAACGCTTGGGCGTCGACTACGTGGATATTTTCTACTCTCACCGTTTTGACGCCGACACCCCGTTGGAAGAAACCGCCAGCGCCCTTGCCACTGCCGTGCAACAGGGTAAGGCGTTGTACATCGGTATCTCGTCTTATTCCGGGGTGAAAACCCGCGAAATGGCGGCGCTGCTCAAAGAGTGGAAAGTGCCGTTGCTGATCCACCAGCCGGCCTACAACCTGCTCAACCGCTGGATTGAAAAAGACCTGCTGGATACCACCGACGAACTTGGCGCAGGGGTGATTGCTTTCACACCACTGGCCCAGGGTTTGCTCACCGACAAGTACCTCAACGGCGTGCCAGCCGATGCGCGGGTCAACCGCCCAGGTGGCGGCTCGTTGCAGGCCAAGCACTTGTCTGAAGCGAACATTGCCCATGTGCGCGGGTTGAATGAAATCGCCAAGCGCCGTGGCCAGAGCCTCGCGCAACTGGCCCTGGCCTGGACCCTGCGTGACCCACGGGTGACCAGTGCCTTGATTGGTGCGAGCCGGCCGGAGCAGATCATTGAAAACGTTGGCGCGTTGAAGAACCTGAGCTTCAGCGCGGAAGAACTGGCGGAGATTGATCGGTTTGCGCAGGAAGGCGGGATTAACCTGTGGGAAAAACCGTCCACTGCTGAATAAGCCGGTACAACCCGCTCCCACATTTTGATCTTCAGTATGGCAAATTCACTCGGCAGTACGCGGTCAATGTGGGAGCCGGGCTTGCCCGCGAAGGCGGTGTGTCAGTCGATGAATGCATGGGCTGGTACGCCGCTATCGCAGGCAAGCCAGCTCCCACATTTTGATCTTCAGTGTGGCAAATTCACTCGGTTGTACTCGGCCAATGTGGGAGCCGGGCTTGCCCGCGATGGCTGTGTGCCAGTCGATGAAGTAGTGGCTGGTCCACCGCTATCGCAGGCAAGCCAGCTCCCACATTTTGATCTTCAGTGTGGCAAATTCACTCGGCAGTACGCGGTCAATGTGGGAGCCGGGCTTGCCCGCGATGGCGGTGCATCAGTCGATGAAGTAGTGGCTGGTCCACCGCTATCGCAGGCAAGCCAGCTCCCACATTTTGATCTTCAGTGTGGCAAATTCATTCGGCAGTACGCGGTCAATGTGGGAGCCGGGCTTGCCCGCGAAGGCGGTGTGTCAGTCGATTAAGTTGTGGCTGGTCCACCGCTATCGCAGGCAAGCCAGCTCCCATATTTTGATCTTCAGTGTGGCAAATTCATTCGTCAGTACGCGGTCAATGTGGGAGCCGGGCTTGCCCGCGAAGGCGGTGTGTCAGTCGATTAAGTTGTGGCTGGTCCACCGCTATCGCAGGCAAGCCAGCTCCCACATTTTGATCTTCATTGATTCAGAGGTTGTGCCTGGTTTAGAAGGGGACGTCGCCCAGGATTGTGGCGCGATGCATCACGCGCCGTTGCGGACGGTAGTCATCCACGGCGTAGTGCTGGGTCACGCGGTTGTCCCAGAACGCCACGTCGTTCTCCTGCCAGCGCCAGCGAATGGTGAATTCCGGCCGTGTTGCGTGGGCAAACAGCAGCTTGAGTATGGCCTCGCTTTCCGTCGGCTCCAGCTCGTTGATTTTGGTGGTGAAGCCGTCACTGACAAACAGCGACTTACGCCCGCTGACCGGATGCGTGCGCACCACCGGGTGTGACAGGGGGGGATTCTTCTTGCGGGTCTCTTCCCAGCGCGCCAGGTCTTCGGCGGTGTTGCCAAAGCGCTCCAGCGGGAAGGATTTGGTGAAATCATGAGTCGCCGTGAGGCCGTCGAGCAGGCGCTTGAAGGGTTCCGACAGGGCTTCATACGCCGCAATGCCACTGGCCCACAACGTGTCGCCACCAAAGGCCGGCAGCAGTTTGGCGCTGAGCACCGCGCCGAGCGCCGGCGTCGGCAGGAAGGTCACGTCGGTGTGCCATACGGCGTTGTCGCGCACGTCAGTCACGGCAGTGTCGAGGATCAGCACTTCGGGCTGCTCCGGCACGTTGGGGTAGATCGGGTGAATATGCAGGTCGCCAAAATTTGCCGCAAACCGCGCCTGTTGCTGCGGCGTGACGGCTTGGCCACGGAAGAACAGCACCGAGTGGCTGAGCAGCGCCTGCTCAATGGCGTCACGTTCTTGGAGGCTCAACGGTTGGGTGATATCGACGCCACTGATCAGGGCGCCCAGGGCGGTGCTTATTGGCGTAACGGTCAGGCTGCTCATGCGGTTCTCACTCAATGTGCCTGGCCATGCCAAGGCACTAATTTGCGCTGCAGGGCACGCAGGCCCATTTCCATGGCGAAGGCAATCAGGGCGATCACCAGAATCCCCAGCACCACCACGTCGGTGACCAGGAACTGCGCCGCCGACTGCACCATAAAGCCCAGGCCGCTGGTGGCGGCGATCAGCTCGGCGGCAACCAGGGTCGACCAACCCACACCCAGGCCGATGCGCACGCCGGTAAGGATGTCGGGCAGCGCGCTCGGCAGGATCACATGGCGAATCAACTGGGCGCGGGTGGCGCCCAACGACTGCGCGGCACGCAGTTTGGCCGGGTCGACCGTGCGCACGCCGGTCGCGGTGGCGATGGCGATAGGCGCAAAGATCGCCAGGTAAATCAGCAATACCTTGGACAGCTCACCGATGCCGCACCAGATCACGATCAGCGGCAGGTAAGCCAGGGGCGGAATCGGCCGATAGAACTCGATCAGCGGGTCGAGGATGCCACGGGCAATGCGGTTGGCACCGATGGCAATCCCCACCGGCACGGCGGTCAGTACCGCAAAGCCCAGGCCCAGGCCGATGCGCGTGAGGCTCGCGCCCAGGTGCTGCCACAAGGTGGAATCCATATAGCCGGTGGTCGCCAGCAGCCAGCCTTTTTGCAGCACGGCGGAAGGTGGCGGCAGGAACAACGGTTCGATCAAGCCAGTGGCGGTGACGGCCCACCAGATTACCAGCAAGGCGACAAGGGTGAGTACGCTGATCCAGCGTGTGCTCAGGCTACGACGTACTGGAATAACCTTGTGCGCTACCGGCTTGGCGGCCGTGGCGGGAAGTTCGTAGCTGCTCATGCAGGCACCTGCCGTTGCGAGAACACTTTGCCCAGCACGTGTTCACGGGTTTCGATAAAGCGCGGGTCGGACTTGATCGCCCGCGCCGATTCACCGGCGGCGTAGCGTTGACCGAAGTCCAGGTGCAGGCGCTCGACGATCTGGCCTGGGTTGGGCGCCAGCAGGATCAGGTCGGTGGCGAGAAATACCGCTTCTTCGATGTCATGGGTAATCAGGAACACCGGCTTGGCCGTGCGCCGCCAGACTTGCAGGAGCAACTCCTGCATCTGTTCGCGGGTGAAGGCATCGAGGGCGCCGAAAGGCTCGTCCATCAGCAGCACGCGAGGGTCAGCCGCCAGCGCGCGGGCCAGGCCGACGCGTTGCTTCTGGCCACCGGAAAGCTGCCAGATACGGCGGCTGTCGAAACCGGCCAAATCGACGAGTGCGAGCATTTCCCGGGCGCGCACTTCGCGTTGTGCCTTGGGCACACCGGCCAGTTCCAGGCCGAAGCCGACGTTGGCCAGCACGTCCTGCCAGGGCAGCAGAGCGTCGTCCTGGAATACCACGCCGCGTTCGGCGCTCGGGCCTTTGACCGGTACGCCATCGAGGGTGATACGCCCGGCAGAAGGTTCGACGAAGCCGGCAATCAGGTTCAACAGCGAAGTCTTGCCACTGCCGGACGGGCCGAGGGCCACCAGCAATTGCTGAGGCCCAAGGTCGAGTGAAATATCGGACAGTACCGGTTCTGTGGCGCCTGGGTACTGTGCGCTGATGCGCTCCAGTTGTAGCAAGGCCATCGCGATGAGCTCCTTGAATCAGTTAGTGATGAACTTGGCGCTGACGTAAGGGGCGTAGTCCGGCAGCACGGCGTCGACTTTGCCTTGTTCCTTGAGGAACGCGGCGGTGTCGGTTACAGCCTTGGTAGTCGGTGCGCCCAGCAGGGTTACTTGGTCAGCGGCCAGCGGATAGACGTTGCCTTGCAGCAGCAGTGGGATATCACTGGCCTTGGCGCCGGAGAGCTTCACCAGCTTGTCGACGTTGCCTTTGTCGGCCAGCCAGGCCTGTGGGTCTTTGCGGTAGGCGGCGTAGGCGTCCAGGGTGACTTTGGCGAAGGACGTGACGATTTCCGGGTGTTTTTCGGCGAAGTCTTTGCGCACGATCCAGGCATCGAAGGTGGGCGCGCCGAACTTGGCCAGTTCGCCGGAGGTGATCAGCACTTTGCCGTTTTCCTTGGCAACGCCCAGGGCCGGGTCCCACACGTAAGTCGCGTCGATATCACCGCGCTTCCACGCCGCAATGATTGCCGGTGGTGCGAGGTTGAGGATGGTCACTTTGGAAGGGTCGATGTTCCAGTGTTTCAGCGCTGCCAACAGGCTGTAGTGGCCGGTAGACACGAAAGGCACGGCAATCTTTTTGCCGACCAGGTCCTGTGGGCTGTTGATCCCCGAACCATTGCGCGCTACCAGCGCTTCGGCGGCGCCGATCTGGGTGGCGACCAGGAAGGTTTCAACGGGTACTTTGCGCGTTACCGCAGCGGTCAGCGGGCTGGAACCGAGGTAGCCAATCTGGACGTCGCCGGAAGCAATGGCGGCGATGATGTCGGCGCCATTGTCGAATTTGCGCCAGTCGATCCTGGCGTTGGTTGCTTTTTCATACGCACCGTCGGCCTGGGCGACTTTCGCCGGGTCTACGGTGGTCTGGTAAGCAATGGTCACATCTGCCGCCTGGGCAAACAGGCTGGCACCGGCCAGGGACAATGCGGCCAAGAGGCGCAATGGGGTAAGCAGTTTCAAGGGGAAGCTCCTCAATCAGGCGGCCGAGGGTCGGCGTGTGAGGAGACTAAATGATCTAAGAACTCGAAAATAAATAACATTTTCGAATTAGCTTATGAGGAGAAGAGTGAGCGCAATCTTCAACCCAATGAAGGCAAATGTGGGAGCTGGCTTGCCTGCGATAGCATCACCTGGGTATCACAGATACACCGAGGTGTTTGCATCGCAGGCAAGCCAGCTCCCACACAACCCAGGTCCCACAGGAGATGGCGTGATGCTTTAGTTACTGATCGCCAGAATGCTTGCCTGGTACGAGCCGACAAACACGTCAAAGTCGCCCACTTCGTTTTGCTCAAGCTCCACCTGCTGAGCCAGCGACTTACGTGCCAACTCTTCAAAGCGTGCCTGCTCCTCGGCCGGTAAAGGCTCCTGACGGAAGTGCGCGGCGTGAACCTCGCTCTGGTGCAGGGAGAACTGCGCAAAACTCTCTTTGCGCTCGGCCATCGTTGCCAGCACTTGGGCCGACGGCGTCAGGGACGCGTCCTTGACCTTCGCCAACTGAGCGTCCAGCGCCTGGCTGTGCTCGGTGATGCCATGGCTCTCATCCAGCAAGGCCGCCAGCGGGGCGATCTTCTCCAGCAGCTCGGTGGCCCATTCCTTCATGTCCACCGCCTGGCCTTCACGCTGCAATTGCAGGCCTGGGCGACGGCCTTCCTTGACCACACTGAGGAAGTTGGAGGTGGCATTGCCACACTCGTTGTTGGCGAACAGCGGGCTGTCGTTCAACGCGCAGTACAGCAGGAACGCATCAAGGAAACGCGACTCCGGCAGGTCGATGCCCATCGGCAGGAACGGGTTGATGTCCAGGCAGCGCACTTCGATGTACTGGATGCCACGGGCCATCAGCGCCTGGATCGGCCGCTCGCCGGTGTAGGTCACGCGCTTGGGGCGGATGTTGGAGTAGTACTCGTTTTCGATCTGCAGGATGTTGGTGTTGAGCTGCACCCATTCACCATCCTTATGGGTGCCGATTTCGACGTAAGGCGCGTAGGGCGTTGCCACCGCTTCGCGCAGGCTGTCGGTGTAGCTGTTCAAGTCGTTGTAGCACGGCGTCAGCCCAGCCTGGGCGTTGCTTTGGTAACCCAGGTCGCTCATGCGCAGGCTGGTGGCGTACGGCAAGTACAGCGTGTCGGCGTCCAGCACTTCAAGTTGGTGCGAACGACCGCGCAGGAAGCCCGCGTCCAGGGCCGGTGAAGCACCAAACAGGTACATCAGCAGCCAGCTGTAGCGGCGGAAGTTACGGATCAGCGCGATGTAGGCGGTGGACTGGTAGTCGCGGTCGGTGCCGACGAAGCCTTCAGTCTCCTTGAGCAACGGCCACAGCTGTTCCGGCAGGGAAAAGTTGTAGTGGATGCCGGCGATGCACTGCATGGTCTTGCCGTAACGCAGGGCCAGGCCCTTGCGGTACACGTACTTGAGCTGGCCGATATTGGAGGTGCCGTAGTAGGCGATCGGAATATCTTCCTCGGCCGGCAACGGGCACGGCATCGAAGGGCTCCACAGGTACTCGCTGCCGAGCTTGCTGTAGGCAAACCGATGGATCTTGTCCAGGCTGCTCAGGGTGTCGGCCGGGTTGGGCAGGGCGGGAGTGATGAACTCCAGCAGCGATTCCGAGTAGTCGGTGGTGATCAATTCATTGGTCAACGCGGCGCCCAGGGCTTCTGGATGCGGCGTTTGTGCCAGGCGACCCTCACCGGTGACGCGTAGGCATTCACGCTCGATGCCGTGCAAGCATTGCTCTAGCAGGGAGAGGTGTTCGCGCTTGCCGAGCAGGGCCAGGCGGCGGTTGAGAAGTTCGCTCAAGTTGGATTCCTTCACGCGTCAGTCGCCCCAATATGGGGGTGGGCAGGACGGTCTACAAGGGTGAAGTTGAAACTGGCGTTATCGCCTGGTTTAGAGTCGATTTGGCTCACATTGAAAAAGCCTACTTCACTCCATGAATTGGGCTATAGCGCAGCAAGAAAATTCCGACGCTGTTGTCGCAGCGCCGAAATTAACTCAAATCGAGGGCGGGGAGCTAGAGGACAGCGAAGGTGCCTTGTGCTTTTGCGACAAGTCTTTCGCCTTGATACACATCGGCTTCCACCACCAACGTGCGTCTGCCGGCGTGAATCACCCGGCTGGTGCACAGCACATCACCGTCTTCGACGGCGCGGATATAGTTGATCTTGCACTCGATGGTCGCGCTCTGCTGGTCAAATCCATGGGCGCTGGAACAGGCCAGCCCCATGGTGATGTCGACCAGGCTGAAAATCGCCCCGCCATGGAGCTTGCCCGCGCGGTTGCGCAGTTGCGGCTCCAGGGTCAGGGCCACCTCGGCAACGCCCTCGTCCAGGCGTTGCAGGCGGCAGCCGATCAGTTCGCTGAACGCGCTCTGGGTCAAACCGGCCGGGATTTCCATCAGCGTTTCTTCAACTGCTTGGCGTTGGCGAACAACGACGCCATGGCGTTGTAGCTCGGTGCGGCCGTGGCGGTGGGCTCTTTACGCGGCGCGTTACCCTGGGATTGGCGCGGGGCCGAGCCTGGGCGTGCACCACGGGCGCCGTCGATTTTCTCGCCTGGGGTGTCGCTCATGCGCATCGACAGACCCACGCGTTTGCGCGGGATATCGACTTCCATGACCTTGACCTTGACCACGTCACCGGCTTTTACCGCTTCGCGTGGATCCTTGATGAACTTCTCCGAAAGCGCAGAGATGTGCACCAAACCGTCCTGATGCACGCCGATATCCACAAAGGCGCCAAAGTTGGTCACGTTGGTGACCACGCCTTCGAGGATCATGCCCGGTTGCAGGTCCTTGAGGTCTTCAACGCCGTCCTGGAACTCAGCGGTCTTGAACTCGGGACGCGGGTCGCGGCCAGGTTTTTCCAGCTCTTGCAGGATGTCGGTGATGGTCGGCACACCGAAGGTTTCGTCGGTGTACTTCTTCGGGTCCAGGCGCTTGAGGAACGCGGCGTCACCGATCAGCGAACGGATATCGCGGTCGGTCTCGGCGGCAATACGCTGCACCAGCGGGTAGGCTTCCGGGTGAACCGCAGACGAGTCCAGCGGGTTATCGCCGTTCATGACCCGTAGGAAGCCGGCGGCCTGTTCAAAGGTTTTTTCGCCCAGGCGTGCGACTTTCTTCAGCGCGGCGCGGGTTTTGAACGCACCGTTTTCGTCGCGGTGGGTGACGATGTTCTGCGCCAGGGTGGTGTTAAGCCCGGAAATACGCGCCAGCAGCGCGACCGAGGCGGTGTTTACGTCCACACCCACCTTGTTCACGCAGTCTTCCACCACCGCATCCAGGCCGCGCGCCAGTTTCAGCTGCGACACGTCGTGCTGGTACTGGCCGACACCAATGGATTTAGGGTCGATCTTCACCAGCTCTGCCAGCGGGTCCTGCAGGCGGCGAGCAATGGAGACGGCGCCACGGATCGACACGTCGAGGTCCGGGAATTCCTTGGAAGCCAGTTCCGACGCCGAGTACACCGAAGCGCCGGCCTCGGAAACCATGACCTTGGTCATCTTCATGGCGGGGTATTTTTTGATCAGCTCGGCGGCCAGCTTATCGGTTTCACGGCTGGCGGTGCCGTTGCCGATGGCGATCAGGTCCACGGCGTGCTTGGCGCACAGGGCGGCCAGAGTGGCGAGGGTCTGGTCCCACTTGTTGTGCGGCACGTGCGGGTACACGGTGGCGTGGTCCAGCAGCTTGCCGGTGGAGTCGACCACCGCAACCTTGCAGCCGGTACGCAAGCCCGGGTCGAGGCCCAACGTGGCGCGCGGGCCGGCCGGTGCGGCCAGCAGCAGGTCGTGCAGGTTGTGAGCGAACACGTTGATCGCCTCGGTTTCGGCGCCGTCGCGCAACTCGCCGAGCAGGTCGGTTTCCAGGTGGGTGTAGAGCTTGACCTTCCAGGTCCAGCGCACGACTTCACCGAGCCACTTGTCCGCAGGACGGTTCTGATTCTGGATGCCGAATTGTTGCCCGATCATGCCTTCGCACGGGTGCATGGTGCCCGGCAATTCGTCGCCGACTTTCAGCGCCGAGCTGAGAATGCCCTCGTTGCGACCCCGGAAAATCGCCAGTGCACGGTGCGACGGCATGCTCTTGAGCGGCTCGTCGTGCTCGAAATAATCGCGGAATTTGGCGCCTTCTTCCTCTTTGCCGGCGATAACGCGAGCACTGAGAATGGCTTCCTGCTTGAGGTAGGTGCGCAGTTTTTCCAGCAGGCCGGCGTTTTCAGCGAAACGCTCCATGAGGATGTACTTGGCACCTTCGAGGGCGGCCTTGACGTCGGCGACGCCTTTTTCGGCATCGATAAAGCGCGCGGCTTCGGCTTCCGGGGCCAGCGACGGGTCGTTGAACAGGCCGTCGGCCAGCTCGCCCAAACCGGCTTCCAGGGCGATCTGGCCCTTGGTGCGGCGCTTCTGTTTGTACGGCAGGTAAAGGTCTTCGAGGCGGGTCTTGGTGTCGGCGAGCTTGATGTCGCGTTCCAGTTGCGGGGTCAACTTGCCCTGTTCCTCGATGCTGGCGAGGATGCTGATGCGCCGTTCGTCGAGTTCTCGCAGGTAGCGCAGGCGCTCTTCCAGGTGACGCAATTGGGTGTCGTCGAGGCTGCCGGTCACTTCTTTACGGTAACGGGCGATGAAAGGCACCGTGGAGCCTTCATCCAGTAGCGCGACGGCCGCTTCGACCTGTTGTGGGCGTACACCGAGTTCCTCGGCAATGCGGCTGTTGATGCTGTCCATAAAACCACCTGAAATTCTTGAAAGCAGCTCGCAGGCCCGGAAAACAAGGCGTTGCGAGGCTGGTTGAGCGGCGCCAGCGGCACCGCTGCCTGGGTCAAAAGGCTGCCTATTGACCCTCGAAATCGGGAAATTGCTGCCCCGCGCTGAAAAAACGGCTGAGGCTGCAAACAGTAAAGTCTGACAGTGCCCTGCGTGAAGGCGCCGCATTATAACCAGCGTTCTGCCCTTGGGGGGTACTGCGCCGGTGGTTGTAGGACGCGGGTTCGCTGGCGGTGGAGGAAAAATCTGCTAACAATGCACACGGTGCGTATAACGGCAGCTACGCCATAATGCGCGCCGAGATAAGAGGAGCATCTAATGAGCAGCACTGCACAAACTGCTGAAGGCGAAAAAATTCTCATCGTTGACGACGATCCGGGGCTGAGCAGCCTGCTGGAACGTTTTTTCAACTCCAAGGGCTACCGTGCCCGCGCGGTGCCGAACACCGAGCAGATGGACCGCCTGTTGGGGCGTGAAGTGTTCAACCTGGTCGTACTCGACCTGATGCTGCCCGGCGAAGACGGCCTTACCGCCTGCAAGCGCCTGCGCGGTGCGAACAACCAGATCCCCATCATCATGCTGACCGCCAAGGGCGATGAGCTGAGCCGCATCAAGGGCCTGGAACTGGGCGCTGATGACTACCTGGCCAAGCCGTTCAACCCTGACGAGTTGATGGCTCGGGTCAAGGCCGTATTGCGTCGCCAGGCACCGCCGGTACCGGGCGCGCCAGGCAGCGAAGACGAGAGCGTCACCTTTGGCGAATACGAGCTGTCACTGGCGACCCGCGAACTCAAGCGTGGCGAAGAAGTGCACATGCTGACCACCGGCGAGTTCGCCGTGCTCAAGGCATTGGTGATGAATGCTCGCCAGCCGTTGACCCGCGACAAGTTGATGAACCTGGCCCGTGGCCGCGAATGGGACGCCCTGGAGCGCTCCATCGACGTGCAGATCTCGCGTCTGCGCCGGATGATCGAGCCGGACCCGGCCAAGCCGCGGTACATCCAGACGGTGTGGGGCGTGGGTTATGTGTTTGTGCCGGATGGCACTGCAACCAAGTGACCGATGACTTGCAGGGGCGGGCATCCCGGCGTTTGACTCCATGAGGGTCGACGGGATGCCCGGCGTCTGCAATTCTGCGAGCGCCGCTCGTTCCTGCAAGGTGTTTAGCTGTCTCCTATGAAAACCCCGTTGTGGTTCCCGCAAAGTTTCTTCTCTCGCACCCTTTGGCTGGTGCTGATCGTCGTTCTGTTTTCCAAGGCGCTCACGCTGGTTTATCTATTGATGAACGAAGACGTGCTGGTAGACAGGCAGTACAGCCACGGTGTCGCCCTGACACTGCGTGCCTACTGGGCCGTTGACCCTGAAAACCGCGAAAAGGTAGCAAAGGCTTCGACGCTGATTCGAGTCGACGGCGCTGGTGTGCCCGAAGGTGAGCAGCATTGGCCTTACAGCGAGATTTATCAGCGTCAGATGCAGGCTGAGCTGGGAGAGGACACCGAGGTGCGCCTGCGCATGCATGTTTCACCTGCACTCTGGGTCAGGGCTCCGAGTCTGGGAGATGCCTGGATCAAGGTGCCCCTTTACCCCCATCCGCTGCGCGGGCAAAAAATCTGGAACGTGTTGGGCTGGTTCCTGGCCATCGGTTTACTTTCAACCGCTTCCGCGTGGATTTTCGTCCGACAGCTCAACCAACCGCTTAAACGCCTGGTGTTTGCCGCCCGCCAACTCGGGCAGGGGCGCAGTGTGCGCCTGCCGATCAGCGATACGCCCAGTGAGATGACCGAGGTGTACGGTGCCTTCAACCAGATGGCGGAGGATGTCGAACAGGCCGGGCGCGAACGCGAGCTGATGCTGGCGGGCGTGTCCCATGACTTGCGCACGCCGCTCACGCGTTTGCGGCTGTCCCTGGAGTTGATGGGCAACCATAACGACCTGACCGACGACATGGTGCGCGACATCGAGGACATGGACGCGATTCTCGATCAGTTCCTGGCGTTTATCCGCGATGGCCGTGATGAGGTGGTGGAGGAAGTCGACCTCACGGACCTGGTGCGTGAGGTGGTGGCGCCCTACAACCAGAATGGCGAACAGGTGCGCATGCGCCTGGAGCCGATCCAGCCGTTTGCATTGCGTCGGGTGTCGATGAAGCGCCTGTTGAACAACCTGATCGGCAACGCCTTGCATCACGCGGGTTCAGATGTGGAAGTGGCCGCCTATGTGTCCGGCGACAGCACGGCGCCCTATGTGGTGTTGAGCGTGATGGACCGTGGTACGGGCATCGACCCGGCGGAGCTGGAAGGTATTTTCAACCCATTCACCCGTGGCGACCGTGCGCGGGGCGGCAAGGGTACGGGGCTGGGGCTGGCGATTGTGCGGCGAATTGCTTCGATGCATGGCGGCAATGTTGAGCTGCGCAACCGCGAAGAAGGCGGCCTGGAAGCACGGGTGCGCTTGCCGCTGGGCTTGATGCTGCCAAGGGATGCGGTCTAAAAAACAACAGCAACCCAATGTGGGAGCTGGCTTGCCTGCGAGAACGGTGTATCAGTTAACAAATGGGTTGCTGACCCACCGCTATCGCAGCGATGCGGCGACCCGACAAGCCAGCTCCCACAGGTTTTTTCGGTGGGTGGAAGGCCGGGTTGTATCAACCCTTGCCTTTGGTCCGGGTCATATTCGGCCCACCATTCTTCTCCAGATGCTGAATGATGATCCCCGCCACATCCTTGCCGGTGGTGGTCTCGATCCCTTCCAGGCCCGGTGATGAATTCACCTCCATCACCAGCGGGCCGTGGTTGGAGCGCAGGATATCCACGCCCGCCACTGCCAGGCCCATCACTTTGGCGGCCCGCAGCGCGGTCATGCGCTCTTCCGGGGTGATCTTGATCAGGCTGGCACTGCCGCCACGGTGCAGGTTGGAGCGGAACTCCCCCGGCTTGGCCTGGCGCTTCATGGCTGCGATCACCTTGTCGCCGACCACGAAGCAGCGGATATCCGCACCGCCGGCTTCCTTGATGTATTCCTGCACCATGATGTTCTGCTTGAGGCCCATGAACGCCTCGATCACCGACTCGGCGGCAGTCGCCGTCTCACACAGCACCACGCCGATACCTTGGGTACCTTCGAGCACCTTGATCACCAGCGGTGCGCCGTTGACCATCTCGATCAGGTCGGGGATGTCATCGGGGGAGTGGGCAAAGCCGGTCACCGGCAGGCCGATACCCCGGCGCGACAGCAATTGCAGGGAGCGCAGCTTGTCCCGCGAACGGGCGATGGCTACCGACTCATTGAGCGGGAACACGCCCATCATTTCAAACTGGCGCAACACCGCGCAGCCGTAGAACGTCACCGAAGCGCCGATCCGCGGGATCACCGCATCAAAGCCTTCCAGCGGTTTGCCCCGGTAGTGGATCTGCGGCTTGTGGCTGGCAATGTTCATATAGGCACGCAACGTGTCGATCACCACCATTTCATGGCCACGTTCGGTGCCGGCCTCGACCAGGCGGCGGGTGGAATACAGACGCGGGTTTCGCGACAGCACAGCAATCTTCATGCAGCACCTGGGGCAGAAATAGTAGAGACCGGGAACACCGGCTTGTCTTGAACGTACTTGACGCCGGGGTTGACCACCAACTGGCCGTCAATCAGCGCCTTGGAGCCCAGCAACAGGCGGTAACGCATGGCCTTGCGACAGGCCAGGGTGAATTCCACCCGCCATACTCGGTCACCCAGTGCCAGGGTGGTGCTGATTACATACCGCACCTGCGCATGGCCGTTGGAGCTCTTGATAGTTTTCATCGTCACCAGGGGCGCTTCGCAGCGACGATGGCGCAATTGCACCACGCTGCCCAGGTGCGCAGTGAAGCGCACCCACTTCTCACCGTCGCGCTCAAAGGGCTCGATATCGGTGGCGTGCAGGCTCGAGGTGCTGGCACCGGTGTCGATCTTCGCGCGCAGGCCAGCCACTCCCAGGTCGGGAAGGGCCACCCACTCGCGCAGACCCACAACGGTCAAATGGTCAAATGTCTTCAATATGGGTAACCGGTCATTCAGAAATACTTCGTAGTCGTCGAGGACAGTAACGTCCAACTGCGCATGGATTGTGACAATCCCCAAACCTTCATCAAGGGCCAGGCGCCGAATTCGCGGTATTCACGCAGAATATCCGGCAAATGGCGACAGATATCGCTCCGGTGTTGGTAATCAGTGGATGGAATGCAAAGTCCCGCAAAAAACCGGGTGTCTGGCGTATCTTAGGTGAGGCTTGGGATTTATGCGTTGAAGGGGTTCAACGGTAAAGTTGCGACATTTTTCAGAGCGAGGAATTCAAGTGGCTCAAAAGCAGGAAGAGGAAGAAAAGGTCCGTTTGGACAAGTGGTTGTGGGCGGCGCGTTTTTATAAAACCCGTGCCCTGGCCAAGGCGGCCATCGAGAGCGGCAAGGTGCACCATCGCGGCGAGCGCTGCAAGCCGGGCAAGGAACCGCGCGTCGGAGACGAGCTGCAGATTCGTACAGGTTTTGACGAAAAGACGGTTGTCGTCCAGGCGCTTTCCGTCGTGCGCCGTGGTGCTCCAGAAGCGCAGGCGCTTTACGCCGAGACCGAAGCCAGCATCGCCAAGCGCGAAAACGCGGCCGCTATGCGTAAGGCCGGCGCAACCGGCATGACCACCGACGGCAAGCCGAGCAAGAAGCAGCGTCGCGATTTGTTCAAGTTTCGCGGCAGTGGCAATGATGATTAATGACACGGATCTTCCTTCAAAAGGAGATCAAAAATGTGGGAGCTGGCAAGCCAGCTCCCACATTAGGGCTGCGGTGTTACGCGGCTATGCGCATGACACTCAACCGCCCGATGACTGGCAGCTTCCCGAGCAACCCGAAAACCGGCGCCGTCACCCGTATCAGCAACCCCGACACTTTCGCCGCAAACGGCGTGTAATACCCCCAACCCAGCGCCAGCAACGCCAGCAGCACTCCGCCGATGTAGTCGTCCTGGCCCCAATGTGCGCCCGCCACCAGCCGCGGCATCATGAACAACAATGCCAAGCCCCAGATCACCACAATTTGGGTGAAACGCTGGGCAAACACCGTCATGAACATGCCCCAGATCAGCAGCACCGACGCATGATCGCCCGGGAAGCTCTGGCTGGAACGATCCTTCAGCTCCCAGGTTTTCTCCAGGCCCGGGAAATAATCGCTCATATGAATCGCGCCGCTGATCACCATCGACGGGCTGTTGTGCTGCCAGCCCATTTGCGCCGTGAGCTTGGAAAACAGCATACGGATAAACAGCAACAGCAGCAGAATGCTTAGGAAACCGAAGAACGCCTGTCGCACCTGGATGGCCTTGAACACCCAGTCGCCGCGAATCAGCAGTGCCAGCAAAATCACCCCAACCACGGCATCAAACGGCCGCAGACTGGCCACCGCCCACACATGCAACCATGTCGAATTGCTTGCCAATGGGTCATTAAGCAGATGAAACAGCCATTCGTCGAAAACCACACACAGCATCTGTCCCGTGGGCCACAGCCAAAAACACAGCAGCCCGATAGCGACTAGATTGCAAAAGGCCCACCCCCGGAGGTTCCACCTGGCTTGGAACAAACCCGGATTGTTCATAAACTGTCCCTCTTCGCTCTGTAAAAACGCACCAAAAAGGTGCCAAAGCGTTTAATTCTATAAACCTTGTAACCAATTTGTCATCAATTCAGATACCCAGACCTATGACTGATCTACCGGATACCGACTTCACCCAACGCTTCATCTTCGATGAGAACGACGCCCGCGGCGAACTGGTCTCGCTGGAGCGCAGCTATGCCGAAGTCCTTGCCAAGCACCCCTATCCGGAGCCGGTTGCGCAGCTGCTCGGTGAGCTGATGGCGGCGGCCTCGCTGCTGGTAGGCACCATGAAGTTCGATGGTTTGCTGATCTTGCAGGCCCGTTCCGAAGGCCCGGTGCCGATGTTGATGATCGAGTGCTCGAGCGAGCGCGAAATCCGTGGCCTGGCCCGTTACGAAGCGGACCAGATCGCCCCGGACGCGACCTTGTCAGACCTGATGGCCAATGGCGTGCTGGCGATCACCGTCGACCCGACCGAAGGCCAGCGTTACCAGGGCATCGTCGACCTCGACGGCGAAACCCTATCGGACTGCTTTACCAACTATTTCGTGATGTCCCAGCAGGTCGGCACCAAATTCTGGCTCAACGCTGACGGCAAGCGCGCCCGTGGCCTGCTGCTTCAGCAATTGCCGGCTGACCGCATCAAGGACGACGATGAGCGCACCGACAGCTGGCGAAAACTGACCGCCCTGGCCGGCACCCTGACGGCTGAAGAACTGCTGGGCCTGGATAACGAAACCATCCTGCATCGCCTTTACCACGAAGAAGCCGTGCGCCTGTTCGACGCCCAGGGCCTGCGCTTCCGTTGCAGTTGTTCACGTGAGCGCTCGGCCAACGCCTTGGTTAGCCTGGGCCTTGAAGATGCGCAGCAATTGGTGGTGGAACATGGCGGCAATATCGAGATCGACTGCCAATTCTGCAACCAGCGCTACCTGTTCGATGCGGCCGATGTAGCCCAATTATTCGCCGGCGCAGGCATCGACACCCCCTCCGACACCCGCCACTAAAACGTTTAAGCACAGGTAAATCACCTGACAAACGCCGGATTAGCGCAGTTCTGACGGGAGGACCCTACTCTTTTTGGGCTTTTCTGGCATAATCCGGCCCACTTTTTTCGCGGTAGTAGTGCGCAACTTTCTACTACAAAACGTTTGGAGCACTCGGCCATAGGCCGACGGGGAACCTCATGACGCAAGCCAATAACGCCGTATACACCGATCTGAGTGTTGACGATCTGGTCAAAGAAGCCCTGCAGCGCGGTGAAGGCGTGCTTGCCGATACTGGCGCGCTGGTCGTAGAAACCGGTCACCGCACCGGTCGTTCGCCGGTTGACCGTTTCATCGTTGAAGAGCCTTCCACCCAGGACGCAATTGCCTGGGGCCCGATCAACCGCAAGTTCCCGGCCGACAAGTTCGATGCCCTGTGGGCTCGCGTCGAGGCATTCAACAACGCGCAAGAGCATTTCGTTTCCCATGTTCACGTAGGGGCTGCAGAAGACCACTACCTGGCCGTGAAAATGACCACCCAGACTGCCTGGCAGAACCTGTTCGGTCGTTGCCTGTTCATCAACCCGGCCCAGTACAACCCAGCCGGCCGTGATGAGTGGCAAGTGCTTAACGTCGCCAACTTCGAATGCGTGCCAGAGCGTGACGGCACCAACTCCGACGGTTGCGTGATCCTCAATTTCGCCCAGAAAAAAGTGCTGATCGCCGGCATGCGTTACGCCGGTGAAATGAAAAAAGCCATGTTCTCGGTGCAGAACTTCCTGCTGCCGGCCGCCGACGTGCTGCCAATGCACTGCGCCGCCAACATCGGCGAAGCCGGCGACGTGACTCTGTTCTTCGGTCTGTCGGGCACCGGTAAAACCACCCTGTCGGCTGACGAAAGCCGTTACCTGATCGGTGACGACGAACACGGCTGGGGCGAAGGCGTGGTGTTCAACATCGAAGGCGGTTGCTATGCCAAGTGCATCGACCTCTCCGAGAAGAACGAGCCGGTAATCTGGAAAGCCATCAAGCACGGCACCGTGCTTGAAAACGTGGTGATCGACGATGCCAAGCACGCCGACTACACCAACGTCAGCCTGACCCAGAACAGCCGCGCCGCCTACCCGCTGGAGCACGTTGCCAAGCGTTCCGAGAAGAACCTGGGCGGCGAGCCAAACGCTGTGATCTTCCTGACCTGCGACCTGACCGGCGTACTGCCGCCCGTCTCGATCCTCAGCGAAGAACAAGCGGCCTACCACTTCCTGTCCGGCTACACCGCTCTGGTGGGCTCGACCGAAATGGGTTCGGGCAGCGGCATCAAGTCGACCTTCTCCACCTGCTTCGGCGCGCCGTTCTTCCCACGCCCAGCCGGTGAATACGCCGAACTGCTGATCAAGCGTGTGCGCGGCTTCGGCTCCAAGGTTTACCTGGTCAACACCGGCTGGACCGGCGGCGGCTACGGCGTCGGCAAGCGCTTCAACATCCCGACCACTCGCGGCGTGATCGCGGCGATCCAGAGCGGCGCGTTGATCGGTGCACAAACCGAACACCTCGACACCATCAACCTCGACGTGCCTTTGGCCGTACCGGGCGTTGATACCGGCCTGTTGAACCCACGTAACACCTGGGCTGACAAGGCTGCCTACGACGAAGCGGCGAAAGCGCTGGCTGGTCTGTTCATCGAGAACTTCAAGAAGTTTGAAGTGAGCGATGCGATCAAGGCGGCCGGGCCTAAGTTGTAAGGTTCGGTTGTTGTGAAAAAGCCGCCCTCCGGGGCGGCTTTTTTTGCCTAGGCTTACGGCATGTTCCTATAGTGTGAAAAATCAAAGAGAAATACGTTGTTTTCGATTGATTCAAGCTTTTCGGTTATTGCTCCTGCCCATCGTGTGCTCGACAAGGCCATTGCAAGTAGTGCAACTATCACGAGCCCGTATACCAGTGAAGCCTGTCGTCGAGTTTTGTTGTAGGCCTTAACGGCATCGCGGAATGGTCGCTCTGATAGCTCTTTGAATTCTGTAATTGGAATGGACTGATTAACTTTTCTGCTCCAAAAAAAGCGAGATTTTGTAAGTGATATTATGTACATTTTATTAGTGCTGGTCGTAATGCAAAGGCTTGCTGCTAACCAGCAGGCGGTAAATAAAAGTAAAAATAATATCTCAGCCTTGAAATCATCTTTGTTTTTTAAAGCCAAAAATTTCACGCTGATAGTACCGAACGCGATGGCTATATCCCTAAATAAAGTTGATGACAGTGCATGGGTGCGGTCAATAATTTTTGCTGATTCTTCAGCAATTGATTTTCGTATTTCGGCGATTAATTTCAGGGTTTCGGAAGATTTGCTATGTAGGTATGCTTTGTAATCATTTTTCGAGTTTTCGAGAATTTTTGTGAGGCTGCGCTCCAAGAGTTCTGGCCAAGAGTCTTCTCTTCTCAGTTGCTCATTTGCGATTCGCGACGAGATCAAACTATGTCTTATTTCGACCTCTCGGTCCAATTCCAAAATCCATGAGGCAGCCTCTAGTATTTTTATATGTTGGGGAGCTAGTGATTTTTCTCTTTGGTTAAAACTAATTTCTAATGTTTGAACTCCTTTGAAGACTAGATTAAGACTATCCTCTGTATTCCATATTTCGGAGCAGAATAAAAGTGTGCTTTTCTCTAGCGCTATTTCCAGCCAGAGTGTAAAGATGTTGCTTTCTTCTGATGGCGTTTGATTCGTTATCCAAAATTCAAGATTTTTTACAAGTTCTCCTCCGCTTGAATCTTTAATAAATTTCCTTGGGTCAATTGGAGGTTGATAGGATTCGACGGTATCATACATCCCGTTAAAGGTCTTGAATTTGCATCTGCGAGATGAAAATTCGGAAAAGTTAGAATTTACATATATGCGGTTTCGATTGTGAATTTCTTTTTCTTTTAGACCGTTAGAAAAACCTTGCTCTGAAAAAAACACATAAAAGTCGGAACGGTTCAACTTGGATATTTTGAGAGATACAGTTTTGTTTAATATTGCCTTATTGTTGTCCGGGAGCTGGTATCGGTCCCCATCATGAAGTCTGATCTCTAAGGAGAAATTTTCTTTTTGAGTTTCTGAAAATTTGTTCAGAGTATCTAGGTTATTCATGCTGTTAATCGTGAGCTCGTACATCGCACTGTCTAGGTTTTCGCTCACGTACGTTGCCGTAGATAAAACTGATTTAAATTTTTCCATGAAATTCATCTTCAATGACGTATTTCAACGTGGAGACTTTGAATGTTTTTGTTCCGTTTGTTTCATCGAACTCAATCTGTTTTGAGTCTTCATGTGCTTGCGTGTAGATAACTTGAATACCTTCGTATGTAACCTTGGTTTTACGGGAAGGCTTAGGGAAGTGGCCTTTTGGAATTTTAATAATCTCATTTTGTATTTTTTGTTTTTTTAGTTCTTTCTCAAATGTAAGTTGTAGTTGTTCGTTTAGGTGCAAATCTCCAAATAATGCATTCAGAAGGATATTGGGGGTTGTCGGGTTAAATATCTCAATGGATGAAATAGCTCCTTTTGCCATCGTGGATAGCTGGCTGGTTATCTCTTGAGATAAAATATCTTTATGTGTTTTTGCTGTTGCTTTTAATGCTTCAAGGAGGCGTTCGGTTAGTACTTCGTGTGTGAACTTTCTAGTGATATCAAGAAAATCTTTAAATTTTTCAGTGATGTCTCCATTTTTTCCACTTCGATCAATGCAAATAAGTTGGTCGGTGTCATTTTTTATTTTTATTACCGCAGACTTTTGAAGTGCTTTTTTGTCTTGTACAAAAGTATTTAGGATGTGGTTTAGTATCGGGTTTATTTTTCCGTCTTTTGTCGTTGTGGTTTTATAAGATATTACTTTTGTATCGTCATATTTTATTATTGCTGCATAGGTATCCGTTCCGCTTTTGATTTGCAAAAGCATCAACACGCCCGGGATTAGGCGTTTGTCGCGCTCATACAATTTTTGGAAGCGTTCGGCTAATATTTGAGAACAATCTATAAAGGCATGTGGGCTTACTAAGGATTGATTTATCTGGTCCTTTACACCTGATGCCGGATTAAAATTGTAGTGAGTGCCTTTTGATGTTTCAATTAGGCGTGCTACAAAAAAGTCTGAGTGAGTACTAGGATCTTCAACTTCAGTTAGAATAGTAGGCGTATTTAGGTCTGGCCCTACAATGTGAAAGATGATTCTCTCAATGACTGAATTTTTGCTGATTACTATTTCGTCAGTTAAGTTTTCGGCCGAAGTCATAGTATTTCCCTTATAGTTATATTATGTATGGTGGCAGCATTAATTTTTTACATCTGTCAGGAAGCCTAGCTTTTATAATGCCATTTTGCCACTGTTGTGTCGAAATCATCCTATGAAAGGATGAATGAAGAATCAATAGTTCGCATCGGAAGCGTTCCTCAAAAGCTGTAGGTTGGCTCTTGGAAAGTCACGTTCAGTTGTAAGAAAAGTCTGGCTTTTATAAACGTTAACCGACTAGAGGTGCAAAATTATGGCTCCTACCAATACCAGCGCAACTCCCAGAACCTGCACCGCCGACAACCGCTCCTTGAAAAACACAAACCCCAGAATCGCCGCAATCCCACCGGACAATGTACTGATCACCGTTACCACCGAAACCGAGCCCGCCATCGCGCCCCAGGAAAACGCCGAGAACCCGCCGAGGTTCATCAGGCTCGCACCGGTCAAGGTTGCGCAGTTTTTCAACGGCGGGATCTTCAGGCCGTCCTTGATCTTCAGCACCATCACCACCAGCACGCACAGGCCCACCAGGTAACCCAGCCACAACATGGTGATCGGCCCCAACGCCGGCAGCGTGTAGCGGCCTTGCAACCAGAAGCTGGTGCCGTACAGCAAGGCAGCGAGCATGGCGTAGGCGATGGACTGACGCGGGTTGTTGTGGGGCGTGCCGTTGTCCTTGTGGATGCTGGACAGGATCACGCCGATTACGCAGAGGCCGATGCAACCGAGTTGGATTAAGTTGATGTGTTCGCCGCTGGCCCAGGACAGCAGGGTGGTGACTACGCCGTAAGAGGTCACCAAAGGCGCAACGATGGCGGCTTTGCCCAGTGCGAAGGCCTTGGACAGTGCCAGCGCGCCGGAGACGGTGAGCAGGGCGGCGGTGATGCCCAGGAGCCAGACGCTCAACGGGGCATTCAGGGATTTGAACAGGAAAGCCGGGAAGATCACCAGCAACAGCGTCATGATCAAAAAGCCAAGGGCTTGGCCGAAATACACCGCGCGTTTAACGCCCACGGCTCGGGCGTTGAGGCCCACGAGAAAGTCCGTGCCGCCCCAGAGGAGGGCGGCCAGCAGGCCCATTATTACGTCCATGTAAGGTCCTTGTTATTGGGTCAAATCGCCAGACTAACGCATAACCCCTGTGGGAGCGGGCTTGCTCGCGAATGCGGTAGATCAATGAGAAATACTCTACCTGACACACCGCTTTCGCGAGCAAGCCCGCTCCCACATTTGATACTCGGTGATCTTGGGATCAGCTCAGGTTTTCCAGGGTTTGCGTGTCCCAGCTATGGGTCTTGATCGCCAGATAGAGCATGCCGATGGTCAATGGCACCTTGTCGCCGCGCCCTTTGGCGCGGCGCTTGAGGAACACATCGAACACCGGCGGTTTGAAATAACGATAAGCATCGTAGTCGCCCAGGTCGAGGGCAAACTCTTGTTCCAGCGCGTCCATCAACTGCTTGGCCTCGCTGCCATCGCAGCTCAGGTCGAAATTGAGCGAAGTTTCCAGGCGAAGGGTCTTGTGCTTTGGCAGGCCGATTTCTTCGTGCAGCAATTGCAGGAGTTGCTGCATCACGGGGTCTTCGGGGAAGTTGGGGGCCAGGTTCATGGTGGGGGCACGCAGAAGTGGGTGGGGAGGAGGGTTGCGTTGGCGGCGGAATTTGTTTCGGGTGATGAAGAGTGCCAAGCCTATCAAGAATACGAAGATAGGGAGCAAGGGCATTCTAAGGATTACTGCCATGTAGGGTAATAAGAACGTCAATGCCAGGCCGGTTACGAGGCAAGTGACTGCAAGGCGTTTTCTCAGAATAGAGTCAGTGATCTGGTAATGCAGTAAAAGGTAAAAACCAAAGAAACAGGCTAGTTGCAGGACGATATTCATGACTCTTGAAATCTCCTTGCTTCGAGTGCCCGTGTGTTCCAGCGTTTGGCTTTGACGGCCTGGTAGAGCATGTCGATGGTGAGCGGGATTTTGCCTTTGCTGCCTCTGTCCACATGTCTCAAATACATGTCAAAGCCTCGACGCTTGAAATAGCGATTGCTCCTGTAGTCTCCGAACGTCATGCCGAAATCTTGCTTCAGTGCGGCCATCAATTTTCTAGCCTCAGAGCTGCTGCATCCGAGATCATGATTTATTGAAGTGCTGAGGCTGAGAGCTTGATGTTTGGGCAGGCCCACGTCTTCATTCACGAGCTGCAGGAGGTGACGCATGACGGGGTCGTCGGGAAAGTCGGCTGCCAGGTTAAGTGTGGGGGCGACGAGCAATGGGTGAGAGGACCTGATTCGGCTATAACGGTGCCGATCCAGATATAGGCCCGAGCCTAATAGCAACGCACCTATAGGCAGGCTTGGGAGTCGGACTTCCTGTGCCCAGTAAGGGAGCCATATTGCGCAGATCAGGCCCACAGCGAACAGTAATAAACCGACATATTTTCTAAGGTTTTTGGACCTCATTTTGTTGTCCAGGACAACGCTCACCACGATAAAAATGATCCATTGGACGTATTCCATCAACGTCTCCCTCCTCCCTGAAATTGAATGACCATTGCAGACATTGAGCGCTGAGGACCTATTCCTCCGTCTACCTGAGCTTCACTTCCGACAATCACATCACCTGCGTGATAACTGCGAATGATGTTTTTGGTGAATAGACCCACTGTGACGCCGACAACGCGTGCTACAGGTTTCGAAAGCGGGTGAAGGGGAACGCTGAAGGCCCCAGCCAGTAGCAAGGTGACGATGGTCCCGCGTTCGTTAAGCAGTTCAGCTTGTTGTCGGGTCAGTGGCTTGGAGATCGCGACTGTCATCTTGCAAGGCAAATCTCGGGCGAACATCTTTTCGTAGAGATCCACCAGTCGATAGCGCACTTCGTTTGCCGAAGTACCAGCTTCCAGCAAGCAGAGGTTTGTCAAAGCGTGCTTGTGGGTGGGTAAAACGGTAAGGCGAATCACCATGAAGGTGACGCCGTAATGGCCGATGTATTGAGTCCTTTCGATATTCACGGGTTTTTGCCGGGACAGTTGAGAGGTCACCAGTTTCGGTCATATGAAGGGAGGTTATGTAGAGGGTGAGATAGCTGTTTTAAGCAGTTTGGGAAGAGGACTACACGGGGTTTGTCTGCTTCCCACAAAGCTTTCCGGCATTTGCGATTTGACAGTGATTTTTTTGGCAACACCCAGCCAATGTGGGAGCCGGGCTTGCCCGACTCCCACAGGTTTAGCTCAGTGGTTGGCTTGGTTGGGGCTGCGTGTCGACTGCCGGTTGCAGTTGGACGTGCTGCGCTGCTTCCAGCAGATCACAGCCATCCTGCACCAGCAGATATAGGGCATTGATGATGTGGGAAATGTCTTTGAGGTCGGCGTGTTCGTAGGTCAGGCAGGTGAAGGTTTCCAGCAAGTCAGTGGCAGCGCGGATGCGCTGGTGTGCGGCGCACTGGATATCTTCGGCGGCGGCTTCGGTGTCGATGACGAGAGGGTGGGTGTCGGTGAAGTTGGTGCGTAGCTGACGATAGCGATCCATCGTTTCAGGTATTTGCATTTGAAGGTACTCGGTTTGCTGTTAGGTAACCGACATCACCGTGGCCAAACGGTGGGTGGCGGACTGTGCGCAGGTTGGCCAGCCGGAAACAGCAATCCGGCACGTCCGAAGACGTCCCACACACAGCCGCCATAACAGTGCTTTACGAGACGATAGACGTTCGCAAAGCATGTAGTGGCACTTATGTGCGCTGTTTTCGAGTGACCAAACCCGATCGCTGACTTGGCAGCGATGGGCCAAACCTTAGAAGTGGGCGTTATTTCGAGCAATAAACAGATGGTTTAAGTAGGGGGGCAGATCGTTCCCACGCTCCTGCGTGGGAATGCCTTCCGTGACGCTCTGCGTCACCACTGCCGAAGGGTAAAGCCGGGCGCGGATGGCGGGACGCGGAGCGTCCCACGCGGCATTCCCACGCAGAGCGTGAGGAACGATCAGGTGGGACGGCCATCGCCAAGCCTACAGACGCGAAGCCGCATCCAGGTCCATCAACCCGCGTCCGTAGGCTTCGCTGTTGGCATAGATCCCCGTCCGATTGGCGGTGCTGAGCAAGCGTTCGCGAACCTGCTGCGGGGTCATTTCGGGAAAGCGGCTCTGCAATGCCGCCAGGGCGCCGCTGACCAACGCGGCGGCCGGGGAAGTGCCTGCGGTCGGCCCATAGCTGCCATCTTTCTGTGTCGTCAGCAGGCCCGCTCCGCCATCGCCGCCCGGTACGGCAATACACCAGCGCGCAGCAAGCCCGCAGTAGTTGGACTTGAGGTTGATCGCGCTACCATCATTTTTGAGGGCCATGACGGCGATCCAGCCTTTTTCCAGTTCCGGCACCAAGGCAGGCAGGCCGGGTTCGGCAAGAGGCTCGCGTTTGACCTCGTTGCCGGTTGAGAACACAAAGACCGCGCCTTCAGCCACCAGGTGTTTGGCCGCCTCCAGTGAGTCGCCCATCAGGCGTTCATAGATCGGCACTTCATTGGTGTTGGCTTCAATGGGGTTTGCCCAGGAGTTACTGAAAAAGCGTGCGCCTTGGGTATGTGCCAGGCGCCAGCCCTGGGCAATTTCGCTGTCGAAATAAAACGGCTCCTTATCGTCGCCGAAGCGCATGGGGATTAACTGGGCGTTGAAGGCGATCCCGTGCATGCCTTGAGCGTTCTTGTTGGCGGCGAGAATACCGGCCATTTGCGTGCCGTGGCCCTTGATGTCGACAGTGCCAGGCTGTTGGCGAACAAAGTCGTAACCGATGTCGGCCAAGCGACCTTGGAACTCAGGTAATTCACTGTTGAGGCCTGAGTCTATCAGCGCCACTTTCACGCCTTGGCCAGTGCCGCCACGCGCATAGAGGGTGGATGCCTTGACGATAGGCAGTGCATTTGCGGAGAAGTATTCGGGCGTTTCAAAGGCATGCACGGCCAGTTGCTCGGAGGTGGGTTTCGGCGGCGTTGCACAGCCCATCAGCAGCAAGGGCATTGCGAGGAGCAAAGAAAACGGTGGCATGCGAGACATTCACGACTCCTTGTCGGGGCTTGTAATCAAGCGTGCTACTGTCTGCATTTTTGCGCGGTCTTGCTGGTTTTCTCTGTATCAGTTTGTAGCGTTTATCCCCGACCGTTTACCGATCGCTGGTCTATGTTTTTGACTCGTTCAGCGGTCAACGGAGTGACAGCTTATGCACAACACCCTCCAACAGGTCTTTGGTTACCCACAGTTTCGTTTGGGCCAGGAGGCCGCGATCAGCGCGGTGCTGGCCGGTCGTTCGGCTGCGGCTATTTTCCCCACCGGTTCCGGCAAGTCTTTGTGTTATCAGCTGTCGGCGGTGCTGTTGCCGCACCTGACGCTGGTGGTGTCGCCGCTGTTGGCGCTGATGCAGGACCAGTTGGGTTTCCTGCAACGCCATGGCATTTGTGCTGGCAGTATCGATTCGGCGCAGAGCCGTGAAGATGCCAATGAGGTGATGGCCCGCGCGCGTTCGGGTGAGTTGAAGATTTTGATGATTTCCGTGGAGCGCTTAAAGAACGAGCGCTTCCGTAACTTCCTGCAAAGCGTACAGATTTCCTTGTTGGTGGTGGATGAGGCGCACTGTATTTCCGAATGGGGCCACAACTTCCGCCCGGACTATCTGAAGCTGCCGGACTACCAGCGCCAGTTCAATATCCCACAAGCGCTGCTGCTGACGGCTACAGCCACGCCCAAGGTGATTGCCGACATGCAGGCCAAGTTCGCCATTGCGCCGGATGATGTGATCACCACGGGCTTCTACCGGCCCAATCTCAACTTGTTGGTAGAGCCGGTGAGCGGCCACGACAAACGCCGGCGCTTGGTCGAGTGGATGAGCGCGCGGGCCAATCAGCCGAGCATCGTTTACGTCACGTTGCAAAAAACCGCCGAGCAGATTGCCGAACACCTGAACCGCAATGGCATCCAGGCCGAGGCGTATCACGCCGGGTTGCCCCACGATAAACGCGAAGGTATCCAACAGCGTTTCATGGGCGGGCGCTCCAATTGCATTGTTGCCACCATCGCGTTCGGCATGGGCATCGACAAGAGTGATATTCGCAACGTGGTGCACTTCGACCTGCCCAAGTCTATCGAGAACTACAGCCAGGAAATCGGCCGCGCCGGGCGTGATGGACAGCCGTCCGATTGCCTGGTGCTGGCCAACCGCGACAGCCTCAATGTGCTGGAAAACTTTGTGTATGGCGATACGCCGGAGCAGGAGGGCATTCGCCGTGTACTGGAGGAGTTGCAGGCGGCGCGAAGCGAGGGCCAGTGGGAGTTCCTGCTGAGGTCGCTGTCGGACCACAGCAACATCCGCGAGCTGCCGCTCAAGACGCTGCTGGTGCAGTTGGAGCTCAAGGGTGTGATCGCACCGCGTTATGCGTTTTACGCCGAATACCGCTTCAAATACCTGATCGAGCCCGAGGCGTTGCTGGCGCGGTTTTCCGGCGAGCGGCAGCAGTTTGTCGCGGCGATCATCCAGGTATGTAAACGCGCGAAAACCTGGGCGACGGTGGATTTCGATGCGCTGTACCAACAGCACAATGCCGAGCGCAGCCGGGTGGTGAAGGCGCTGGACTACTTCCAGGAACAGGGCCTGATCGAGCTGGAAAGCAAGCAGATGACCGAGGTCTACAGCCTGCTCGATACCGACTTTGATCCACGGGTGCTGAGCGCCGAGTTATACACAGGCTTCAAGCACCATGAAGTGACGGAAGTGGCGCGGATCCACGCCATGCTCGATCTTTTTGCTACCGAGCATTGCCTGGGGCAGCGTCTGGCCAAGTACTTTGGTGATGAAAATGCCCCTCAACGCTGCGGGCATTGTTCGGTATGCCACGGCCACGTCGCACATTTGCCGCCGCCGCCGAGTTTGCCGCCACTTGTGGATAAAAACTTCATGGGGCTGTGCGGTGATTTTATCCACAGGCATCATGAGCACACCATGAGCCTGCCAGAAGCGGAACGGCTGACGCGGTTTCTCGGCGGTATCAGCGTGCCGCTGTTTACCAAGTTGAAGGCGCGGGGTATACGGGGTTTTGCTGCGCTGGAGGACTACCCATACGCCGAGGTGCGTGAGTGGGCGCAAGCCCACCGGAATGACCTGTAAACCCACTTTCCAGAGAACCGCCCATGCCTGACTCAATGCCGCAACGCGCCGACTACCGTCACTTCCAGCCGATCATCACGCGTTGGCACGACAACGATGTGTATGGCCATGTGAACAACGTCACCTACTACAGCTTTTTCGACACGGCGGTGAATACCTACCTGATTGAAGAAGGTGGGTTGGATATTCATGACGGTGAGGTGGTGGGGTTTGTGGTGAGTTCGGCGTGCGATTATTTTGCTTCGATCGCGTTTCCGGATCGCCTGGATATTGGCCTGCGGGTTGGAAAGCTTGGTAACAGCTCGGTGCAATATGAGTTGGCGGTGTTCAAGGCCGGAGAGGACGAAGCCAGTGCGGCGGGGCGCTTTGTGCATGTGTTTGTGGATCGGGCATCGAACCAGCCGGTGGCAATTGCGGGGAAGTTGCGCGAGGCGTTGGAGCGGTTGGTGGTATGAGGCCCTTTTTCATGCAATGAAAATCAAATGTGGGAGCTGGCTTGCCTGCGATAGCGGTGGGTCAGGACGCACATCTAACCCTGACCCACCGCTATCGCAGCGATGCGGCGACCCGACAAGCCAGCTCCCACAGGGGGCCAGCTGTGTTCTTTAGAACTTACCGATGACGGTAGTGATGCTTGTTCTTGCGATGCCCATAGGCATGCCCGCGTCCACGGTGGTCATCTCGATCGTAACGACGGTTGTCACGCCCGCGGTAGCGGCGGTCGTCGTCATCGCTCTTGTTGCCCATGTAGTTGCCCAGCGCGCCACCTGCACCACCGCCGGCTGCTGAGCCGACCAGTGCGCCGGTGCTGCCGCCCATGCTGCGGCCCACGACGTTGCCGCCGGCTGCGCCCAGTGCGCCACCAATGGCGGCTTCGCCACGGCTGCGTCTATCGGCACCCACCGCACTGCCGCCTGCGCCACCCAAGGCTGCGCCGATGGTGGAACCTGTGTTGCCGCCCAACTGCTGGCCGACAACCGAACCTAGAACCCCGCCCAATGCGCCGCCCACACCGGCTTCGGTGGTGCCACCGGCCATGGCTGCGCCACTGACCAGGCCAAGGGACAACAAGAGAATCGAGGAGAACTTCATAGAGAGACCTCAAGAGGATGACGGCGCGATCCTGAGGTTGTATCGAGGCGCTGACAATCGAAAACCGACCGGCGGTAGAGGTTGTATACAATTCGCTAAGTTGCTGTTTTGTATAGGGAACTTAAGTCGATTTTGTGAGTCTTTAGCTACTTCGGAAGGGCCGCTTTTATGCAAAAGCGGCCTTTTTTTGTGCCTGAGTAAAACTGCCGGCATTGTTCTCTTGTGGCGAGGGAGCAAGCTCGCGCTGGGTTGCGCAGCGACCCCAACATTATTACGGTCGCTACGCACCCGAGCGGGAGCAAGCTCCCTCGCCACGATGGGCTCTGCTTAGGCTGAACGGGCCATGATCAAGCCACTGTCGCTCGCCGCTTCCAGGCAAATCGCGACGAACTTCGACGTCGGCGTATGGCTGCCATCCCCGGTGCTTTCCAGCGGCACCAGCGGGTTCACTTCCGGGTAGTACGCCGCCGCCTGGCCCGCCGGAATATCAAACGCCAGCAAGGTAAAGCCCTTCACGCGGCGCTCGCGGCCATCTTCCCACAGCGACACAATGTCAGCCTTCTGACCCGGCTTGAAGCCCAGGCGGATGATGTCGGCTTCGTTGACGAACAGCACGTCACGCTGGCCTTTGACCCCACGGTAGCGGTCGTCCAGGCCATAAATGGTGGTGTTGTACTGATCGTGGGAACGCATCGATTGCATGATCAGGTCCGGCACCCGCCCTGTGGCGTGGGTGCGTTCGTGGATCAGGTCTTTGGGCAGCACGTTCGGGCGGAAATTGGCGCGGCCCGACGGCGTGTTCCAGCGGCGTGCACCGGCGGAGTTGCCCAGGTAGAAACCGCCTGGGTGTTTGATGCGTTCGTTGAAGTCCTTGAAGCCTGGGATGGTATCGGCGATCAAGTCGCGGATGCGCCCGTAGTCGGCCACCAGCCAGTTCCAGTCCACCGGCTTGCTGCCCAACGTGGCGGCGGCAATCCCGGCCAGAATCGCCGGCTCGGACTTCATCAGCTTCGACAGCGGCTGCAGCTGGCCATTGGAGCCGTGCACCATGCTGAACGAGTCTTCCACTGTCACGGCTTGCGGGCCGTCGGCCTGGATATCGATGTCGGTACGGCCCAGGCACGGCAGGATCAGCGCGTCTTTGCCGTGCATCAGGTGGCTGCGGTTGAGTTTGGTGCTGATCTGCACGGTCAGGTCGCAACTGCGCAGGGCTTCAAAGGTGCGCGGGCTGTCTGGCGTGGCTTGGGCGAAGTTGCCGCCCAGGCCGATAAACACCTTGGAACGGCCTTCGAGCATGGCGTGGATCGCTTCGACCACGTTGTGGCCATTGGTACGCGGCACCTGGAACTGGAAGCGGCGCTCCAGCGAATCCAAAAACGCCACCGGCGGGCGTTCGTTGATGCCCATGGTGCGGTCGCCCTGCACGTTACTGTGGCCGCGCACCGGGCACAGCCCAGCGCCTGGGCGGCCGATGTTGCCGCGCAGCAGCATCAGGTTGGCGATTTCCTGGATGGTCGGCACCGAATGGCGATGCTGGGTAATGCCCATCGCCCAGCACATGATCACGTTTTTGCCTTTGGCGTACATGCGCGCCGCTTGCTCGATCTCGACCAGGGTGAGGCCGGACTGCGCGACGATTTCATCCCATGGGGTGTCGTCGATCTGGCCCAGGTACTCCAGCACGTTGACGCTGTGTTCATTGAGGAAGTCGTGGTCGAACACCGCCTCTTTGCCTTCGGCCTGGGCCTGGCGTTCCCACAGCAGCAGGAACTTGGCCATGCCGCGCAGGATGGCCATGTCGCCACCCAGTGCCGGGCGGAAGTACGCGGTGTTGGTCGGTTTGTCGCCGTTGGTGAGCATTTCCAGCGGGTGTTGCGGGTGCTGGAAGCGTTCCAGGCCACGCTCTTTGAGCGGGTTGATGCACACCACCTGGGCGCCACGTTTTACCGCTTCGCGCAGCGGCTCAAGCATGCGCGGGTGGTTGGTGCCGGGGTTCTGGCCCCAGACGAAAATCGCATCGGCATGTTCGAAGTCATCAAAGGTCACGGTGCCTTTGCCTACGCCCACGCTTTGCGCCAGGGCGACGCCGCTGGCTTCGTGGCACATGTTCGAGCAGTCCGGGAAATTGTTGGTGCCGTAGGCGCGCACAAACAGCTGGTACAGGTACGCTGCTTCGTTGCTGGCCCGGCCCGAGGTGTAGAACTCGGCCATGTCCGGGCTTGGCAGGGTGTTGAGGTGCTTGCCGATCAGGTCAAAGGCGGCGTCCCAGCTGATGGCTTTATAGCGATCTGTCTCGGCGTCGTAGCGCATCGGCTCGGTCAGGCGGCCCTGGTATTCCAGCCAGTAGTCACTCTGCTCCAGCAGTGCAGTCACGCTGTGCTTGGCGAAGAAGGCCGCGTCCACACGGCGCTTGGTGGCTTCCCAGTTGACCGCCTTGGCGCCGTTCTCGCAGAACTTGACCATGCCGCTTTCCGGCGAGTCGCCCCAGGCGCAGCCAGGGCAGTCGAAACCGCCGTTCTGGTTGGTCTTGAGCATCATGCGCAGGTTTTTCATGGCGTTGTCGCTGGTCAGCCAGGCCTGCGCCACGCTGATCAGTGCGCCCCAGCCGCCGGCCGGGCCTTTGTAAGGCTTGTAGCGCGGAGTCGGGGTTTGGTCGGCTTGGTGATGCAGGCTCATGGCTGGTTCTCCATCGCAGGGCTGTAGACCCGCGGCGCACTTTTCTGCGGCAGGTGGATGAGATTGAGGTTGTGCCGGCGCGCCCATTGCAGGGCCAGGCCGGTGGGCGACGACAGGCTGACCAGGGTCTGGATGCCTGCGCGCAAGACTTTCTGGATCAATTCGAGGCTGCAGCGGCTGGTGACAATGGCCAGGCCGCCGTCGGTCGGAATTTTTTGGCGGATCAGCGCGCCGATCAATTTATCCAGGGCGTTATGTCGGCCGATGTCTTCGCGGCCCATCAGCAACTCGCCCTGGTTATTCATAAAGATCGCCGCATGCACCGCGCCGCTGTACTGGCCCAAGGGCTGAAACGCGCTGATGCGTTGGCGCAGGCCGTCGAGCCATTCGGCGGGCGGCAAGGGCGCACCGGCCAGCACTTGCAGGTCCGGCAAGGCTTGTTCTACGGCCTCTACGCCGCACAGGCCGCAGCCGCTGGTGCCGGCCAACTGGCGGCGTTGCTGCTTGAGGTTCCAGAAGGCGCGGCTGGAAATCTGTACGTGAGCGTATTGGGCAGAGCCCGTGCCGCTGAGTTTTAGATCATAAATATCGCTAACGTCGGCGATAATGCCGCTGCCGATGCTGAAGCCGACGATAAAGTCTTCCAGGTCGGTGGGCGTCACCAGCATCACCGCCTGGCTGATGTCGTTGTAGGCAATCGCCAACGCCACTTCTTCGGCCAATGCAGTGCTGGCAATTTCAGTGTGTTCCAGATTGCAAAACTGGTAGCTCTGGCTGGCGGCCGGCGCGGGCGTTTCGAGGGCAGGCGCCGCGCAGACTGGGCGCTTGGCGTTCATGGGGCAGTACCACCGAGGGAATGATCAATGTTTAGACTAGGCGCGACAAAGGGTCGCGTCTAATCGGCTGTACTGATCTATTGATAGATGGCGTCGATCAAGGCGCGTGTTGCGGGCTTATTCCTGGCAGCGCGCAGGCTAGCGTGTTTGGGTCTTTGACGTGCCTGGAACCCAAGACTGCAGGACTGGTCTAGTCTTGGGCATCTGGAACTTAAACCCCAAGGAGAGCGCACCATGAGTATTTTTAGCTTTGTTAAGGAAGCAGGCGAGAAGTTGATTGACCTGTTGACGCCGGGTAACGCCAATGCGAGTGATGAGCTGAAGGATCACATCAGCAAGGTAGGGCTCGGAAATCCGAACATCACCGCAACCGTTGAGGGCGACAAAGTCACCGTTAAAGGTGAAGTTGCCACTCAGGAAGAGAAAGAGAAAATCATCCTGGCTGCGGGCAATATCGCCGGTGTTGGCAGTGTGGATGACCAGATCACCGTGACTGGCCCGGCTGCGGCAGCCGCCCGTTTTGTCACCGTTGAAAAAGGTGACACGCTCAGCGCTATTTCCAAGCGCGAATATGGCGATGCCAATAAATACCAAAAAATCTTTGAGGCCAACAAGCCGTTGTTGTCGCACCCGGACAAAATTTACCCAGGGCAAGTACTGCGTATTCCTGAGTAACACACAGAGCTAACTGTGGGAGCAGCTTTGTGTGGGAGCCGGGCTTGCCCGCGATGCAGGCAGCGCGGTGTGTCAGTCACACCGCGGTGATGCAATCGCAGGCAAGCCAGCTCCCACACTGGCCAGCTCCCACATTCACATTCCCACATTTACATTAGAGCCCGGCAATCAGATCTCGGTAATCATCGACTGCCGCAAACTCCCCTGTGTCCTTTGGCCCTTTCTTACTGTCCGGCTCTTTGACCGCCAGCAAATGCCCCACGCCAAACTCGCGCGCACTGCGCAGGATCGGCAAGGTGTCATCGATAAACAGGCTGCGGGCCGGGTCGAACTGGATGTCGGCTTGCAACGCATCCCAGAATTGCCGGTGTTCCTTGGCGAACCCGTAGTCGTGGGAACTGATCAACCGCTCGAAATACGGCGCCAGTTCAATGCGCTCCAACTTCAATGACAGCGAATCACGATGGGCGTTGGTGATCAAAATCACACGCTTGCCGGCCTGTTTGATTGCCGCCAGAAAGGTGTCCGCGTCCGGGCGCAGGGCGATCAGGTGGGCGGTTTCCAGTTTGAGTTCGCGCACCGGAATGTTCAGCTCGGCACTCCAGAAATCCAGGCAATACCATTGCAACTGTCCGGCGTTACGCTCGAACAGCGGCTGCAACTCCATGTCGGCCATGGCCCGGCTCACCCCGTGCAAATCGGCGTAACGCTGGGGCAGGTGCTCCATCCAGAAGTGGTTGTCGAAGTGCAGGTCGAGCAAGGTGCCGTCCATGTCCAGCAGGACGGTGTCGATGGCGTGCCAGGGCAAAGAGGGCATGGGGCGTTCTCATGTAAGTAAAGATATCCGACACAGACAATCGGAAAAGCCACGGTATAGTAACCCGATCACGCCAAGGAGCCGCTTATGCGCCAGAAACCCACCGTCCTCGCCCGCGAAATAGTCGCCAGTAGCCGTTTGTTCCGCGTGGAGGAAGTGCAATTGCGCTTTTCCAATGGCGTTGAACGGACCTACGAGCGCCTGGTAGGCCGCGGTGCCGGTTACGGCGCGGTGATGATCGTGGCGATGATCGATGCCGACCACGCGTTGCTGGTGGAAGAGTACTGCGGCGGTACCGACGAATATGAATTGTCGTTGCCCAAGGGCCTGATCGAACCTGGCGAGGACGTACTGGCGGCGGCCAACCGCGAGCTCAAGGAGGAGGCCGGTTATGGCGCGCGCCAGTTGGAGCACATTACCGAACTGTCCTTGTCGCCTGGCTATATGAGCCAGAAAATCCAGGTGGTGCTGGCCACCGAGCTGTATGAAGAGCGCCTGGAAGGCGATGAACCTGAGCCGATGCGTGTGGAGCGCGTCAACCTGCGCGAGCTGTCGATGCTGGCGCAAAACGAGCAGTTCAGTGAAGGCCGTGCATTGGCGGCCCTGTATTTGGTACGAGACCTGTTGACCCAGCGTGGAGCTTTTGTCGCATGA
The DNA here is from genome assembly GCF_044218855.1 of Pseudomonas sp. B19125. NCBI lineage: Bacteria > Pseudomonadati > Pseudomonadota > Gammaproteobacteria > Pseudomonadales > Pseudomonadaceae > Pseudomonas > Pseudomonas sp. B19125. The sequence continues at coordinate 72,497 of NZ_CP162589.1, read as the reverse complement.
GCGAACTGTTTTTAGGCCATCCGTTTATTGCCCCTGTGATCGAGCTGGCACGCCAGGCAGGTGAAGTCATCCTGCCGTATTGGCGCGCGGACGTAGCGGTCACCGCCAAGGCGGATGATTCACCGGTGACGGCGGCCGACCTGGCGGCTCACCATCTGATCCTGGCGGGCCTTACCGCTCTGGACCCGAGCATCCCGGTGCTGTCCGAAGAAGACGCCGATATCGACCAGAACGTGCGTGCCGGCTGGCAGCGCTGGTGGTTGGTGGACCCGCTGGATGGCACCAAGGAGTTTATTTCCGGCAGCGAAGAATTTACCGTCAACATTGCGTTGATCGAGCAAGGCCGCGTGGTGTTTGGCGTGGTGTCGATGCCCACCAGTGGCCGTTGCTACTTCGGTGGCGCGGGCCTGGGCGCGTGGCGCTCGGACGTGAGTGAGGCGCCCAAGCAGATCCAGGTACGCCAGACCCCGGCGGCCGGCGAGGCGTTTACCGTGGTAGCCAGCCGCCGCCATAGCAGCCCGGAACAGGAACGCTTGCTCAGTGGCTTGAGCGAAGGTTTGGGTGAGCTGAAATTGGCGAATATTGGCAGCTCGCTGAAGTTCTGCCTGTTGGCCGAAGGCAGTGCCGATTGCTACCCGCGTCTGGCGCCGACGTCGCAGTGGGACACGGCTGCAGCCCAGGGTGTGCTGGAAGGGGCGGGTGGTGAGGTGTTGGAGTTGAGTGGTGCGCCGTTCAGCTATCCGGCGCGGGCTTCGTTGTTAAACCCGTTCTTTCTGGCGTTGCCGGCCAAGGCAGCGTGGCGCGAGCGCCTGCTGACCCTGGCCCGTTCTTAAGGCCACAACAGGTCAAAATGTGGGAGCTGGCTTGCCTGCGATAGCGGTGTATCAGTCGATAGTTGATTCGACTGACACTGCCTCATCGCAGGCAAGCCAGCTCCCACAGTTGGTTTTGTGTTGTGACGGTTAGCGGTGCAGGACGTATTGGCCAGTGAAGGCTACAGCCCGCTCCTCACTGCCCTCATTCACAATCCACGTCTCCAACGCCAACCGCGCCCGGCCATAGCGTTTGTATGTCGCCACAAAGCGCTTCCACACCTTGTCTTCCGGCGCCGCGCAAATAGCGATCGCATCCTGAGTCACTGGCAGTGGATAACTGATCTGCCCTTCCTGAATCACGATATGCCCGTCTTCGACACCTTCTTCGCGCAGTTTCAGGTGCAGCCAACCCCAACCCGCCAATACGGCGCCGCAATAGAGGCTGCCGCCAAACATGGTGCTCTTGTGGTTGATATTGGCCTGTAAGGGCAGGTGCAGCTGCAGTTGGCTGTGTTGCCAGCCGAGCACCTTGAGGCCCATTTCCCGGGTGAGGGGGATGTCGTGGTGAAGGATCGATTCCAGGTAGCGGCTGTCGCGGTTCATGGCGGTCTCTTGGCGGGTCATTCGTCGTCGGCGCTGTGGCTGGCGCTGTCGGCGAAGTTCAGGCCGTGCTTGCGCAGTTTGTCGTGCAGGGTTTTGCGCGGGATGCCCAGGGCTTCGGCGAGGCTGCGCACCGAGCTGTGGGGGCGGGTCAGCTCGGCGGCGATCAGGCTTTTTTCGAACTGCTCGACCTGATCGCTCAAGCCGCCAGAGGTTGACGTCAGCACGCCCGCGGCGGGGTTGTCCGCTGTGGCGTCCAGTGCCAGTTCGAGCCCAAGGGCAAAGCGCTCGGCTGCATTTTGCAGTTCGCGCACATTGCCCGGCCAGCTGTGGCGCAACAGCAGGGCGCGTTGGCCCGGTTGCAGCTCGTGCAACGGCAGGCCGTGGCGGCTGCTGGCTTCGTCGGCAAAATGCTGGAACAACATCAGTGCGTCTTCACCGCGCTCGCGCAGTGGCGGAATGCGCAGCGGCGCGACGTTGAGACGGTAGTACAAGTCGGCCCTGAAGCGTCCCTGGTCGGCGGACTGGCGCAGGTCTTCCTTGGTGGCGGCGATGATGCGGATATCCAGCGGGATCAGCTGATTGCCACCCAGACGCTCGACCACTCGCTCCTGCAACAAACGCAGCAATTTGACCTGCACATCCAGGCTCATGCTTTCGATTTCATCGAGGAACAGCGTGCCGCCATTGGCGAACTCGAACTTGCCGATGCGGCGTTTCTGCGCGCCGGTAAAGGCGCCCGGCTCATGGCCGAACAGTTCGCTTTCGACCACCGATTCCGCCAGGGCGCCGGCGTTTATCGCCACAAAAGGCCCGCTGCGGCGGCTCGACAGGTCGTGCAGGGCGCGGGCCACCACTTCTTTGCCGGCGCCGGTTTCGCCGAGGATCAACACATCGGCGCGGGTTGCCGCCAGGGCGCCGATCTGCTCGCGCAAGCGCAGCATCTGCGGCGAATGCCCGACCAGGCGCGTGCTCAGTTGCTGGCGATCACTGAGGGCCAGGCGCAGGCTGCGGTTATCCAGCACCAGGCGGCGCAAAGCCAACGCGCGGCGCACACTGTCGAGCAGGGCATCACTGGCGAACGGTTTTTCGAGGAAGTCATAGGCCCCGGCGCGCATGGCCTGCACCGCCAGCGGCACATCGCCGTGGCCGGTTATCAGCAGCACCGGCAGGTCCGGGTCCTGGCCGTGCAGTTCAGCCAGTAGCTCCAGGCCGTCCATGCCGGGCATGCGGATATCGCTGACCACCACGCCCGGCCAATCGCGGGACAGGCGCGCCGTGAGGCCCGTGGCTTCGCCCAGAGTCAGGACTTTCAGCCCGGCCAGGTCCAGGGTCTGGCACAGAGCCTGACGCAAGTGTGGATCGTCGTCGATCAACACCACCTGGATCTGGTTATCGATACTCATACACTGCGGTCCTCGGACGGTTGCAGACTCACGCCCGGCGAGCCGGCACGCAATTTCAGGGTTAACAGTGCGCCACCTTCCTTGTGGTTGGCGAACAACAATTCGCCGCCAAAGGCACGCATCAAGGTGTCACAGATCGCCAGGCCCAACCCCAAACCCTGGGTGCGGGTCTTGGTGGTGTAGAACGGCTCGCTGGCGCGGCCCAGGGCTTCCATGCAAAAACCTGGGCCGTTGTCGCGAATGTACAGGTTGACGCCCTGTTCGGTGGTTTGGGCACTCAGCCACAGTTTGCGCGGCGGGCCTTTTTCGGTGAGGGCGTCGAGGGCGTTGGCCAGCAGGTTGCCGAGCACCTGGCGCAGGCGGGTTTCGCCGGCTTGCACCCACAAGGTCGCCTCGGGCAAGTCGCGGATCAACTCGACTTCCATCGAGCGCCGCCGTTTGGCCAGCAACGCCAGGGCATCGTCGAGTGCCGGTTGCAGGGCCACGCTTTCCGGGGCGTGGCGGTCGCGGCGGGCGAAGGCGCGCAAGTGCGCGATGATCGAGGCCATGCGCCCGGTCAGTTCGCTGATCAGCTTGAGATTGCCACGGGCGTCGTTGGTACGTTCGTGGTCGAGCAGGATCTCGGCGTTTTCCGCGTAGCTACGGATCGCCGCCAGCGGCTGATTGAGTTCGTGGCTGATACTCGCCGACATGGTGCCCAGCGCCGACAGCTTGCCGGCCTGCACCAGGTCATCCTGGGCGCGCACCAGTTCCTGTTGGGCGTGCTCACGCTCCAGCACTTCTTGTTTGAGGCGGCGGTTAAGGCCTTCGAGGTCGCTGGTGCGCTCGATCACACGCGCTTCCAGTTCGCGGCGGGCCTTGGCTTCGAAGGCGATGCGCTCCAGGTAGTGGCGACGGCGCTGCATCATCAAGCCCAGCAGCAACATCAGCACCAACAGCGTCGCGCCGCCAACGGCCACTACGGTGCGCACCGGGCGATTGATCAGCGAGCGCGGTGCAAGAATTTCCACGGTCCAGCCGGTCTCGGCGATGGCCGTGGATTGGCGCAGCCATGCCGTGGTGCTCAACGCCAGCGGTTGCGGGTCGCGGGTCGGGTAGGGCTGGATGGCGATGATTGCCTGACGCTCTTGCGCCGTGAGCGGCCGGGTCGCCCGGAAGCGCCATTGCGGGCGTGAGGTGAGGATGACCACGCCGTTGTGGTCGGTCACCAGCAGTTGCTCGGGGGTTTTGCCCCATAGGCTTTCGGTGTGGTCCAGGTCAACCTTGACCACCAGCACGCCAATTATTTTGGCGCCATCGCGTACAGCGGCGGCGAAGAAGTAGCCGCGTTTGGCCGAGGTGGTGCCCAGGCCGAAAAACCGTCCCAGGCGCCCGGCCATGGCTTCGCTGAAATAGGGCCGGAACGAGAAGTTACGGTCGACAAAACTGTCCTGCTTGTCCCAGTTGGAGGCGGCGAGGGTCTTGCCGGTGGTGTCCATCAGGTACATCACTTCCACCCCGGCCTGGGCGGCAACGTCCTTGAGCAGCAGGTTGGCGTTGGTCAGGTTGGCGCTGACCTGAGGCGCATCCAGCGCGGTGCGCAGGGCCGGCAAGTCACCGAGGATCTGCGGCAGCACTTCATAGCGGTGCAGGGTGCCGAGGAGGTTGGCGACGTACAGGTCGAGGGTCTGACGGTTTTGCCCGGCGAGTTCGCTGCGGTAATAGCGCTCGGCCAGATGCTCCAGCGGCCACAGCAGCGGTGCCAGGCACAACGCCAATAAGGCGAGGCTGCGCCAGCGAGGTCTACGCGGGAGGGGTGGAGTCATGGGAGTCATGCGCCTGTGGGAACAGGCGCATTATGCCTAGGGCCGGCGTGCAAGGCACTCGCCGGTCATGCAAACAGATCGGCGTCTGCCAATGCCTTGCCGTTCTGATCCTTGGCGGACAAGGTCGGTGCGCCCTCAAACTGCCAGTCAATATTGAGTTCCGGGTCGTCCCAGCGAATACAACGCTCTGCCGAAGGCGTGTAGTAATCGGTGGTTTTGTAAAGGAACTCGGCAGAGTCGCTGAGCACCACAAAACCATGGGGTCGAGGATCAATACTTCGGGCAACTCCGTAGCGATCACACTCATCGGTTGCACTCGCCGGGTGAACAGGTCGTGTGATCAAAACCTTATGCGATCAGGTCTTTTGGGTCGGTATTGCCCAGGCGCTCGCCTTGATAGCTGCCGTCCTGGACCCTGCGGCACCAGTCCAGGTTATCGAGGTACCACTGCACGGTTTTGCGCAGGCCGGTTTCAAAGGTTTCTTCCGGAACCCAGCCCAGCTCGTTTTCGATCTTGCTCGCGTCGATCGCGTAGCGCTGGTCGTGGCCTGGGCGGTCTTTGACGAAGGTGATCAGGTCGGTGAACTTCTCCACACCGGCCGGGCGTTGTGGCGCCAGTTCTTCGAGCAGGCCGCAGATGCCGCGTACCACGTCGATGTTCTTTTGCTCGTTGTGACCGCCGATGTTGTAGGTCTCGCCGACCACACCTTCGGTGACCACTTTCAACAAGGCGCGGGCGTGGTCTTCGACGAACAGCCAGTCGCGGACCTGCAGGCCGTCGCCGTAGACCGGCAGTGGCTTGCCGGCGAGGGCGTTGAGGATGACCAGCGGGATCAGTTTCTCGGGGAAGTGGAACGGCCCGTAGTTGTTTGAGCAGTTGGTCAGCAGCACCGGCAAGCCATAGGTGCGCTGCCAGGCGCGGACCAGGTGGTCGGAGGCGGCTTTACTGGCCGAATACGGCGAGCTGGGTGCGTAAGGCGTGGTTTCGGTGAACAAGTCATCCACGCCGTGGAGGTCGCCGTACACTTCGTCGGTGGAAATATGGTGGAAACGGAACGCGCTCTTGGCCGGTTCTTCCAGGGTCTGCCAATAGGCGCGGGTGGCTTCCAGCAGGCTGTAGGTGCCGACGATGTTGGTCTGGATAAAGTCCGAGGGGCCATCAATGGAACGGTCGACGTGCGACTCGGCGGCCAGGTGCATGATGGCCTGCGGCTCAAAGCGCGCCAGCACGGAGCTGACGGCGGCCTGGTCGATGATGTCGGCCTGCACGAACTCATAGCGGCTGTTGGCGGCGATGCTGGTGAGTGACTCCAGGTTGCCGGCGTAGGTGAGTTTGTCCAGGTTGAGCACTTCGTGCTCGGTGTGTTGAATCAAGTGACGAACCAGGGCAGAACCGATGAAGCCGGCGCCGCCGGTGATGAGAATGCGCATTCAGAGAGCCTTTTTTCCAAGACAGACATTAAGCCAGAGCATAGCTTGAGTTACGCGGCGGGGCGGCGCAAGCATACTCGGGTGAAGAAGGGTTGCCTTGATCGCCTGCGCGAGTTGGGTTTCCATGCTGCGGACCGGCGACTACCTCAAAATCCTCAAGATCAAGCCGCCGATGGTGGCGTCTAAACGCAGCGTGGATTTCTTTGTCGACATGTTGTCGAAGGTGCTCGATGAGCAACTATAGGTAGTCGATTGTTATCGACTAAGGCTTGTCATACTTGTCGGCTATGATCTTTTATCACTTCTAAAGCCGATTTTTATCCGTTATAAAGTCGACCTTCACCCCATTCGGAGTCCTGAACGCCATGACCACCCTGCACAGCACACCTCGCGCCGATGGCTTCTACATGCCTGCCGAATGGGCGCCACAAACCCAAACCTGGATGATCTGGCCCGAGCGCCCGGACAACTGGCGCCTGGGCGGCAAGCCGGCGCAGGCGGCCCATGTGGCGGTGGCCAAGGCCATTGCGCGCTTTGAACCGGTGACCGTCGTAGTGTCTGCCGGCCAGTACGAGAACGCCCGTGCGCGCCTGGATGTGCCCAATATCCGCGTGGTGGAAATGTCCAACGACGACGCCTGGGTGCGCGACACCGGCCCGACCTTTGTGATCAATAACAGCGGCGAAGTGCGCGGCGTGAACTGGGATTTCAACGCCTGGGGCGGCTTTGACGGCGGCCTGTATGCGCCGTGGAGCCGCGATTCGCAGGTGGGCGGCAAGATCCTCGAGATCGAACGTGCGCCGCGCTACCGCACCGAAGGCTTCGTGCTGGAAGGCGGTTCGATCCATGTCGACGGCGAAGGCACCGTGATCACCACCGAAGAATGCCTGTTGAACCGCAACCGCAACCCGCATCTGGACCGTGCGGCGATCGAAGCGGTGCTGCGTGACAATTTGGCGGTGGATAAAGTCATCTGGTTGCCGGACGGCCTGTTCAACGACGAAACCGACGGCCATGTGGATAACTTCTGCTGCTACGTGCGCCCCGGCGAAGTGTTGCTGGCCTGGACCGATGACCCGCAAGACCCTAACTACGCGCGCTGCCACGCCGCCATGGCCGTGCTGCAAAGCAGCACGGACGCTAAAGGCCGCCCGTTCACAGTGCATAAAATGCCGATCCCAGGCCCGTTGTACGCGACCGAAGAAGAATGCGCCGGTGTCGATCCGGTAGACGGCTCGCAGGAGCGTAATCCTACTGTGCGCCTGGCGGGTTCCTACGTGAACTTCCTGATCGTTAACGGCGGCATCATCGCGCCAAGCTTCGACGACCCGCTGGACAGCCAGGCCAAAGAGATCCTGCAGAACCTGTTCCCGCAGCACGAAGTGGTGATGGTGCCGGGCCGTGAACTGTTACTGGGCGGCGGCAATATCCATTGCCTGACCCAACAACAGCCGGCACCGCACAAAAACTGAGTGCGGTTGTAACAGCGTTTGAGTGAACGCCGAGCGCTACTTGTTTATAGCGCTTGCAGCAAGCCCGCAGCCTGGCTAGGTTGCGGGCTTTTTTGTGTCCGAATGCCTATAAATACGGGACATTGGCATAGCTCTTGTATCGGTGTTGCCACAGTGTCCCAAGGTGATGACTGCACAGTTCTGTCACAAACCTTGAGTAAGTTAGCCGCTCACGCAGTAGGAGAGAGCGCTGAAATGAATGCCGATATCAACCCGATCTACACGCGCCCGTTCCACCCGACGCGGGTTAGTGGTGATGCGATCCATGCGCTGGCGCTTTGGTTGAAGGCAAACGGCTCGCGACAGGTGAGGCAGCAACAGCCTGATGTGCGCAGTGTGATGATTGAGCGCTACCCGGCGGGGTTGTTCAGTGAGGATGAGCTGCTGGCGTTGTGCGAACTACTGAAAACCTGAAGAACACCCAGATTTGATCGTTCCCACGCTCCGCGTGGGAACGCAGCCGGGACGCTCTGCGTCCCGCTTCTGAGGTCGCGACGCAGAGCGTCACAGGAGGCATTCCCACGCAGAGCGTGGGAACGATCAGAACCTGAAGACCACTGAGATCAATAGTGGGAGCTGGCTTGCCTGCGAAGGCATTCTGTCAGCCAGCGACTTTCCAGCATATACACCGCTTTCGCAGGCAAGCCAGCTCCCACATTGACCGAGTGAAACTTAGAAATTGTAGGTGCCGGTTACCACCAGGCTACGTGGCTCGCCCGGTTGGATCTGCGCTGCGCTGGTGGCCGAGGCGTAGTAGTTTTTGTCCGCGATGTTGTTCAGCGCCGCACGCACGTCCCATTCTTTCTGGCGGAACCCGGCCAGTGCATCCCAGCGGCCATAACCAGGCAGCACCACGGTGTTGAGGTTGTCGGCGTAACGGTCGCCCACCAGGGTCAGGCCGGTTTCTGCGTACCAACCCATCTCCGGTTTCCAGGTGATAAACAGGCTGGCGTTACGCTTGGCGACGTCGCTGATGCGTTTGCCTTCAAAGCCGTTGTTGTCCTTCACCACCTTGGCATCCTGCAGGCCGATGCCGCCGCGTACATACCAGTTGCCGACGACTTTGCCGGTGGCGGTCAGCTCCACGCCGCGTGAGCGTTGCTCGCCGGTGAGCAGGGTGATGGTGCGGTCCAGTGGGTCGCTGGTGCGGCGGTTGTAGAGTTCCAGCTCGTACACGGCCAGGGTGGTGCTCAGGCGGTCGTCGAGCCAGTCGCTTTTAACCCCGATTTCCTTTTGCTTGGTCAACTCGGGACTCAGGTCGTTGACGGCGCCTGCAGCATTGGGGGTGATGCCGATCAAGCCGCCGCCGGCCGGCGAGAAGGTTTTGCTCCATGAGGCATAGAACGAGTGGTGTTCCAGCGGCGTCCAGACCAGGCCGATGCGCGGGCTGGTGCTGTGGCTGTCGACCGCCTGCTGGGTGTTGAGCAGCTTGCTGGTGGTGTCCACTTCAAAGTGGTCGTAACGCAGGCCGGCCAGCACTTGCCATTGATCGTTGAGGCGCAATTGGTCCTGCACGTAAAGGGCGCGGCTTTCGACTTCGGTGTGGTTGTTGCTGGAAACACTCATGCGCCCGGTGTGGCTCAAGTGGCGGTCGGGCTGGTTGAGGTCCAGGCTCGGCACGGCCTGGCCGCCACGGTTGGTGGCGGTGGCGCTGTACAACTTTGGATCACGGCGCTGGCTGCCCAGCTCCAGGCCGGTGAGCAGGCGGTGCTCCAGGCCGAAAGTGTCGAACCCGCCTTCCAGCTCAAGGTTGTTGAACACGTTGCGGGTGTTCAGGTCTTGTTGCCAGCGCTGGCGCGAGACTTTGTTGGTTTTTGGGTCGTAGCCGACCTGGTAGGTGTTGTCGAAATCGCTGTCGAGCTTGAACACGCCGAGGGTGTGGCGCAGCTGCCAGTTGGCGTTGAGTTCATAAGCCAGCTTGGAGCGCAGGGACTGGGATTTATCGTCGATGTAATCGCGGCTATCGAAGTAGGTCGTGCTGCGGCTCACATCGGCCGGGCGGCCGTTGACCCCAGGAATGCCACGGTCCGGCGTGCGGTTGTAACGGCTGTATTCGTATTGCACCAGCCAGTTCAGGTCCGGCGTCAGTTGCCAGCTCATCGACGGCGCGAACAGTTGGCGATTGCCGCTCACACCGTCGCGAAAGCTGTTGTTGTCCTGGTTGCCCATGTTCAGGCGCAGGCTGATGTTATCCGTTGGGTCGGTGCTGAGGTCGGCATACAGGCTGCGCAGATCCTGGCTGCCACCTTGGGCTTCGATGCTGGAGGTGTGGCCCGCCTGGGGCAGTTTGCTTACGCGGTTGACGATCCCGCCCTGGCCGCCGCGCCCGTACAGCACGGCGGCCGGGCCTTTGAGCACTTCGATGCGCTCGATGTTATGCAGGTCGCGCACGTACTGGCTGTCGTCGCGGATGCCGTCCAGGTAGAAGTCATTGCTCGCGTCAAAACCCCGGATACGCAGGCTGTCGAAGCGCGTATCGGCGCCGCTGCTGACGTTGGGAATGCCGCTTAACGCCTGCCCCAGGTCGTTGGTGCCGTAGGAACGCAGGCTTTCGGTTTTAACCGAGTCGATGGCCTGGGGCACGTAACGCACCGAGGTGGCTGTGCGGGTGGCGGTGTTGGTCTCCTTGACGCGCGGGTCGTCTTCGTCGGCTTCGGCGCTCACCGACGTTTCGGGCAAGACCGTGGCGGCACAGGCGAAGCCGGCAGACAGCAAAACAGAAAGCCCAAAAGTGATGGGCGTCAGGCGAGAGGCAGGCATGGGGAATAAATCCAAAAGTGTTGGAAAAAGGAAAGTGCGCGAATGGTAATGCTTTGCATTTGCGCAGGTTATCTATTCCCAAACATACCCTCGTCAAAAATGTTACATAATGTGTTTTCTTGACGAATCAGACGATTTTTCAGGCTCGAGCGAGGGCCTTGGAATGCACCGCTTAGAATTATTTCGCCTAAATACAGACGATTCACGAAATTGACACATAGTTCAACGCGCGCATAGGATTGCGCCCAACGCCTGTGGCTCACCGCCATGACTCATCCAATAAAAAAAGGCCCGCGGCAGTTCAGTCGTCCGCGGGCCTTGTTTTTTCTGGAGGAAGTCGACACCAGAAAAGCGACACGGAGCCTGGTGTCACAGCGCGTACTCAACCAGTAATAAGGAATATAAGAAATGTTGAAGCAACGGATGAGTCTGATCGCTCTGGGGATTTTGAGCGCATCGACAGCAATGGCTAACGACCAGGAGCAATCCAAGGGTTTCGTGGACGACAGCCACCTGAACATCGCAGCACGTAACGCCTACATCAGCCGTGACTACAAAAACGGCAAGCAAGACAAAGCCGAATGGGGCCAGGGCTTCATCGGCAAGTTCGAATCCGGCTTCACCCAAGGCACCGTCGGTGTGGGTGTGGACGTGATCGGCCAATACGCCATTCGCCTGGACGGTGGTAAAGGTCGCAGCGGCGCTGGCGGTATCGACTTCTTCAAGCAAGGCGACAGCGGCGAAGCCGCCAACGACCTGGCCAAGGGCGGCGCTGCCGTGAAGTTCCGTGTCTCCAACACTGTACTCAAGTACGGTGACCAGATGCCGGCTGTGCCTGTGCTGCAGTACGACAACTCCCGTCTGTTGTCGGAAACCTACACCGGTACTTCGATCGTTTCCAAAGAGATCGCCGGCCTGCAACTGGACGCCGGTCACTTCACCAAGGAAGCTCGCAAGAGCGCCGAAGGTTCTGACAGTGGCGCGCTGAAAAGCATCGACTACATCGGTGGTAGCTACAAATTCACCGAAAGCCTGTCGGCCGCGTTGTACGCCTCCAACATGCAGGACGTGCTGAAGAAGCAATACGTCAACGTCAACTACGTGCTGGCCCTGCCAGAAAAGCAATCGTTGACCTTTGACTTCAACGGCTACAAAACCAAGCTGGACCGCAGCTTCGCCCTGGAAAACCAAGGTGATGCGGACGCCCGCGACAACAAAATCTGGAGCCTGGGCGCTACCTGGGCTGTTGGCCCGCACAGCTTCACCCTCGCTCACCAGCGCAGCACCGGTGACACCGGCTACTTGTACGGCGGCTACCGCAACGCTGGCGGTATCGGCGACGGCGGCAATACCATCTTGCTGGCCAACTCCTACTGGTCCGACTTCAACGGCAAGGACGAGCGCTCCTGGCAAGCAGGCTACGGCCTGGACTTCAGCGCCTTCGGCGTGCCTGGCCTGACCTACAACATCGCTTACGTGCGCGGCACCAACATTGACGACGGTTCCAACCGTGGCAGTGGCACCGAGCGTGAAATCTTCAACCAGTTCAAATATGTCGTTCAAAGCGGCCCAGCCAAAGACCTGAGCCTGCGCGCTCGTGCGTCCTGGTTGCGCGTCTCCAGCAACGCCAGCAACTACAACGTAGGCGGTAACGAAATCCGTCTGTTCGCCGACTACCCGATCAACGTTTTCTAATTGATCGCACGTCGCGCCTGATGCCAGGCGATAAAAAACCCCGACTGGTTCGGGGTTTTTTTATGCCTTTGGATCAGCGACGGTGATCGTTCCCACGCTCTGCGTGGGAACGCCTCTAGGGACGCTCCGCGTCCCGCCGTCAACGATCAAGGGTGGTTTTTTATCAGTTTTGCGGACGCCAGCGGGAGGCGTCCAATCGTGTAGAAGTACCGCGGGAACTTGTTACACCACATCACTAATGTAGTACTCAAACCCCCATTTATCTCGACTCAGCGCACGCCTAAATTGACCCCACTGCCGGCCCATCACCCCGATGCCCGCCCATTGGAGCCATCACTATGCCCTTCGTCAGCCTGCGCATCACCCGTGACGGCGTGACCCCTGAGCAAAAAGCCCAGGTCATCGCCGAGTTCACCGAAACCCTCGAACGCGTGCTCAACAAGCACCCGGACCTGACCCACATCGTCATCGAAGAAATCGACACCGATAACTGGGGCTACGCCGGCATCACCACCACCGAATACCGCAAATCCCAAGCCCTTACCGGAGAAACAAAATGAGTAAAGTCGTGATCATTACCGGTGCCTCCCAAGGCATCGGCGCCGCCGTGGTCCAAGCCTACCGCGCCCTCGATTACCGCGTGGTGGCCACCTCGCGTTCGATTCAGCCATCCACCGACCCGAACATCCTCACGGTGCCCGGCGACATCGCCGACCCGGCCACCGCCCAGCGCGTCATCCGCGAAGCCCTGGCCACCTTCGGGCGCGTCGACAGCCTGATCAACAACGCCGGCATCTTCATCGCCAAACCCTTCACCGCCTACACCCAGGACGACTACGCCAACGTGCTGGCAGTGAACCTCAACGGCTTTTTCTACATCACCCAACTGGCCATCGCCGAGATGGAAAAACACGGCGCTGGCCACGTCGTCAATGTGACCACCAGCCTGGTCGATCACGCCATCGACGGCGTGCCTTCGGTACTCGCCAGCCTCACCAAAGGCGGGCTGAATGCCGCGACCAAATCCCTGGCGATTGAATACGCCAAACGCGGCATTCGAGTGAACGCGGTAAGCCCGGGCATCATCAAGACGCCGATGCATGGCGAAGACTCCCACGCTGCATTGGGGCAACTGCACCCGGTAGGGCGTATGGGCGAAGTGAGTGATATTGCCCAGGCGATCACCTACCTGGAAAGCGCGGGGTTTGTCACCGGTGAGATCCTGCATGTGGACGGCGGGCAAAGCGCCGGGCACTGACACGCTGACGCGCCTGGCCTAACCCGGCCGGGCGTGGTCATCCCGTCGCGAGCGCCGGAAAAAGGCTTTATAGGCTCGGCTGAACGCGGCCTCGGACTCATAGCCAATCGCAAAATCCACCTCGCCGATGCGACCTTCCTGCTTGGTCGGCGTTGCATGAATAGCCCTTAGCGCCTGCGCGATACGCGCATCCGACAACCAAGCGCTTCTATGTGGGAGCCGGGCTGAACTGCGATAGCGCCCGCCCGGCGAGCCCATTTACCGCTTACTGCTCAGCATTACAGGGCGACGCCAACACCTTCACCACATCATCAATCACCGCCTTGCTCATCTCCTGCAAATAATGCGACGCCCAGGCATAACGGTCCGTCTCCTTCGTCATCGCCGCATCTTCTGCGAGCAACTTGGCGACGTGAAGCAAATCGGAAACGTGGTGCAAGGCTTCATGCAGGGAAACACCGCTGTTGACGCGGAACAGAGGTTGGTCGGAGTGAAAGGAGAAAGGGGTGACGCCGAGGGTGGTGAGTGCGGGTGGGTTTGTTGCGGTCATTGGTGGAACTCCCATATTGAGTGAGAGCAACACGTTCGTTGTGACAACGAATGCGTGGCGCTAGTGGCGCCTGCATCAAATCGGGTTCTCAGGCCCGGTCGCTGGGTGGTAGCGACGGGGGGAGGTTAGCGTGGTGAGGGGTGGGGAGCAATCGGGAAAATTGATGGGTTGTTTTTTCGGTCAGTTGAGGCGGTTCGAATAGGTGGCTGGTGAAATTATTGGTTTTATGAGGGCGGCATAATTATTGGCTAGCCATAATTATGAATAAAACTTGGGAGGCGGGGTGAGGGTGGCTTTTGGTGGTCCGGTGGGTTTGGAGAATACGTCTCCCGGGACTGACGTTGAGCTGAGCAAGGCGTCATAGAAATCGAGATTTGGACTGAGGCAAGCAGCCCGAGATGTTAAGTGTGGACACTTTTTGGGCATTTTGGCCAAAACGGTGATCTGACTTTTTGCGGTTTCCCAAACCGCAGAAACCACAAAGCCCCGCATTGCGGGGCTTCGAGATATGGTGCGGCACCAGGAGTCGAATAGAGTTTTATCTTGTTGTTTTTAAGATGTTCTTTAAGTCGAAGTGATGCAGAGTATCTCATAAAGTACCCTTTAAGCTTTATCTAGTTTCGCGCGAGTCATGTAGCTGAAGTGGCTTGAAGAGCCGAATTTTACAGGTTGATGATCTTGAGAGATGTAGTCATTATCAGGCGGGGGGAAATATTATTTTTGAAGTTGTTATGTTTCTATGTGGGTTTATTGGTTTTTACATCTCTACATTGTGAGTGTTTCTTGAAGGGGCGGGATGCTGTCCTATGATTTTTTCTCTTATAGCTATAGCTTCAATGCTCATGGCATTAGAAGATACTGATCCAATTAAAATGGATTTGCTTTTTCTTATGAAATCTAGCTGCATGACTTCTTTTTTCGAAAGTATTGATATATGTGCATCATTTATTTGGGTGCTGAAGATTTCCTTGAGTTTTATTGCAAATATGCAGGATTTTTCGTCAGTGTTATCATGGACTATAAGTAAGTCTATATCTTGGAATTCGGTTCTGCCATTGAAGTACGAGCCGAATCCGTAGATGAGCAGATCCTCTTTATAGGACAGGTCCTCTTTATAGGAGTTGATCATATAGCAAGTTTTTCTCTTTAGTATTCTGTCAGATATTCCCAGTAACGTGTGAGGTTCAGTGCGGCCATGAACTCGCGAATTTTGAAAAGTCCTACAGACCTTTCTCGGCAATACATTTTTGCTTCAGGCGAATAACCACACCAGTTGGAGTTGATGATGATTGCATCCAGCTGACCAAGCTTTTGTATGGTTTCTTGATATTCAGCAACTCCATAGCTGTAACACTCGCAAATGAAAATTTTTAATATTTTTCCATTTGTTAGAGATAGATCGTAAAGTCCTCCTTGTATGTTTTTTAGGCTGGAAACTTTGTTATGGCCACGCATACGATCTTCGAAGAATCCGTATTCTTCGTAATGGCTCATCCAAGGGAAATTTTTATTTTGAGCAGCCATTCTAACTTTCCATGATAAGGTTTTCGAATTCTGCGGGAAATCTCAGCACAGCTTCATAAGGGATCTCGTCGTGCACCCATTTTTCATAACTGGAGGCGTGTGTCAAGAACGACCCAACTATTTTCTGTTTTAACCTAGGGAAAAGGGTTTGATTTTCCTTTATTAAAGAGGTGATTATCCTGTTGTTGGGGACAATCGTTGTTAGACGTTCGGAAAGCCAAAGAGCATGAAGCTTATCACTATGAGGATTCCTTTGAGCATTTTCCGAGAGCGGGCCATATTGAAGCCAAGATTGGTGGTTCTCTGAAAGATAAATGCAGATATTATCTTTGAGTTCCTCTAAGGTTGAATATTTGATGGCGTTTAATTTGCTAGAAATGTAAGTTTCGTGACAAATCTTCATTTCCAGCAAAAACTCTACAGGGAATTTTTCTTCATTCTCTTTTTTGTCAATCAGTGTGTGATGATTGGGGCAGAGTAGGATTAGATTTTCATAGTCATCTCTTTCTACGTCGTTCTGGGTGGCATCGTATCTGTTAGCATCTTTTCTTCTGCCTTTGATGTGTGCCATCTCACCTAAAGTATGTGGCGCCGATTCCGCAGCCTGTTCGACCGTTAATTTTTCTGTACATCCGGTAAATGAGCATCGGCCTGCAGCGTTTGACCAAAGTAGTTTGATAGATTTTTCAGTAATAGCCATGTAGGACTACTCTATTTTGTGGGTTTTGGTGTACTTTGATTCGATTAAATAATCGTGTTATGAAGATTAGGCATTGATGGTAAAGGGAAGTTTTGAAAATATCCATGCCCGTCAGATTTGTTAGGTTGGCCCCTAAGCTAGAGAGGATTTTTAGTCGCTCGTGAATGGAAACCTAGTCACGCCCTGATTGGTGCCCCACGTCATCCCGCCAAGAATGCTGAGTGTTATCAGGGATCAAGGCCCCTGCGACCTGCGAGGGTTGTCCACTAACGCGGGACTGGCGGCTCTTTACGACCGGGAGCTTGGGCATCTCATGATCTGGCCTCCTGAGCACTTCCGAAGAAGTGGGCGGGTGGAGCTGCGCTGGCTGACGAGACCAGCTGGAAAAGGGGACGGATTTATTTTCACTCGCAATATGCGGGCAGTACGTACGTCAGATATTCAGGGCGAGCCAAGCAATAGCAAGGTGGGGAAAGTGAAGGATGCACACGGTTGAGTAGAAAGGGCGGATGCATCCCCCAGAAACAACAAAGCCCCCACATTTCTGTGGAGGCTTCGTCTTATATGGTGCCGGCACCAGGAGTCGAACCCGGGACCTACTGATTACAAGTCAGTTGCTCTACCAACTGAGCTATACCGGCGTGTTAGGGCGACGATTATAGCGATTGCCAAGCTTCTGTAAACCCCTGAATTCTGACTATTTTTGCAGAAACCAAGGTTTTTTTACGCTCGCTGCTTTTTCTTACCCTCGGGAGCCTCAAATCCGACTCAATTGCCGTCGCCACACTGGTCGGTAAATTTCATGTACGCCAACACCTGCGCCTCGCCTTTAGAGTCCAGGTAGGTCATGCGCGCGTTCACCACGCCGCATCCCGAGCGGGTGTCTTCGGTGGTCGACAGCACCCGTTGAATATCCGGCTGATGACTTGCCTCGGCATGGGCGGTGAAGGTCAAGCCAAGCAGGCTGGCGGCGATTAGGGTTTTCCAGTTGTTGGTGTTCATGGTGATGGCCTCTGAGGTGCAATGGTGGGGTGAGGCCATTGAATGCCGGGGAGGTATCCGGGCTGTGTCGCGCAGGGCAGGTTTTGTTTCGTTGTGTATGGCGTGGGGATCTATGTACTTGTTGATACGAACGGCGAGCTTGTATTGGTTGAAAAACACACAGTGATCGCGTCGTGCGTTGTTTTATAGATGTATATCTCCTGGCAAAAGAACAGCCATAAGAATGGCGTAATGCCGCTCATCTTCAAACCTGGCAGGCGTTGCCCAGGCGCGGGTTTGCCGGCTGGCGACCTTTGGTGAAACCGATGCTGTGCAGCAGCAAAGCCTTAATCGCTGGCTCGGCCAGGACCAGGCATTTCTCGCCAAGCGCCTGGCCGCTTCGTTTCGCCGTTTGGCCAAGATGGACGAGGTGCTCGCGCCGTACCTTGCGGGGCGGCGCAGGCCTATGGGCGCGACACGTTTGACCCAGCGTTGAATAGCGGCGGCTGCCAGGATGTAACTGCGTTATGCCGTGCGGTGAGCTTTCGGATACATTCGCCTAGAAATAGCCATTAAATTGACCATTTACCGCTTGTCTAAAAAATTATCAGCTAAAACACCAAAATAATGACACCTGCCTGCGTGTGACACAGAATGCCTCACTAAGACGCCCATAATAAGACCTGCGGTAAGTGCCTGCTTGCCGACCTTCACGTCTTTAGCTGCGTCGTGAGGAGCTGCCCATGAGCCTTAGCGAAGAGCTGTTGACGTTGTTCGGCAAGAACGTCAGCCATGATGCCGACGGCATCAATGCACGCATGCACGTTTTTGGCAGTGTGCCCGCTAACGAAAACCCCCATTCCCAATCGACTCATCCAGCAGCGCTGCGCCCCAAAGTGGTGGCGTTGGTGTCGATCAATGGTGGTGTCGGCCGCAGCACTCTGGCCACGGCGTTGAGCAGCGGTTTGCAGCGCCATGGCGAATCGGTGGTGGCGCTGGACCTGGACCCGCAGAATGCCTTGCACCATCACTTTGGCTTCAGTGCGACATTGCCGGGTATCGGCCGTACCAGCCTGGAGCATGGGCAGTGGAGCCCGCTGCAGCAGCTTGGCTTTGCCGGTTGCCAGGTCATAACCTTTGGCGATATCGACATTGAGCAGCAGGAAAGCCTCGAGCGCTGGCTCAAACATGAACCCAGCTGGTTGGCGCAGCGCCTGGCGGCCCTGGGCTTGAGCGAGCGGCAGACGGTGATCATCGATACGCCCGCCGGTAACAACGTTTACTCCCATCAAGCGCTGAGCGTGGCCGATGTGGTGCTGGTTATCACCCAGGCCGACGCCGCCTGCCTGGGTACCCTTGATCATTTGGATGGATTGCTCGCGCCGCACCTCGAGGGTGAACGCCCGCCAGTGGTGCATGTGGTGGTCAACCAAGTGGATGAGAGCAACGCCTTTAGCCTGGACATGCTGGAGGCGTTCAAACAGCGGCTGGGCAAAGCGCCGCTGGAGATGCATCGCGATATGGCGATCAACGAAGCGTTGGCGTTTGCGGCCGACCCGTTGGATAACGCTACAAAGCGGCTGGCTGGCGACGATATCAACGAGATTTGTCGCGTGCTGAAAGCACCGAAAAGAACCGCATAAATCGCGCTTTATGCAGTTAGCGCCAGATGCTTATGCACAATCGGTTGGTCGGGCCTGTCACGAAACAGCCATTTTGTGGAGCCGTTCTCAACACGCTGCAACTGCCTGTTTTGTGTGCGTTTTATTTTGTGAACAAAAAATGACCAAGGTGGGTTTTGGTCTGTAGCGCTGATGGCTACGGCCTCTGTAAAGAATTCATCAACAGAGTTATCCACAGGGCGCGTGTAGGAAGTTTCGCCCTTTAATCGCGCTCTGCCAGCACCATCAAGTTGCGCGGCGTTAGCGTAGGTTCGCAGAAGGTGCCTATCTCAACCTTGTAGCCCTGGTCTTTCAAGAACAGCGCGCGATCCAAGACCAGCCACAGTTCCAGCGGCCGCCGAAACAATCCTCTGACCAACTCCAGGTTGCGCACCTCGGCCAAGCGCCGCCAGCCGTGTGCCTCCAGCGCCACCCAATCCTGTTCACCTGTGGATAAATCCTTGAGACGCGCCAGTTCCCGGCAGTAGTCAGCGAAGGGTTTGTCCAGCCAACTGGCAGGCAGGGAAGGCGTGGGCAGGTAATCATCGCAGCCACGCAGCTGGCGTTGCAACTGATCGAAACCCAGGCGCCGGGCCATGGACGTGTCCCGTTGCTGGCGAACGCGATTACCGGCGGTGACGGTTTCGCTCAGCGGTAACCCCAGGTCATCGACCGAAAGCTGTAGTAACGAGGCGCGCCCGGCGGTCGACAAGGCCTGATAGCGCTCGGCGCCGATGCGGTTATAGCAGCAAGGTGCCAGCGCGAGCTGCTTGCAGCCCGTCGCGCTGGCCACGTGCAACAGCCGCACATGCAGATCGCCGCAGGCGTGTAAGGCGACGGGCGTGTGCTCGGCACTGATCGCCACATCGGCCATCACGTCTTGCAGGCGATGGGTGACAGCCAGGTCGTGATGGTCGCTCAAGGCCCGGCCCGAGGCGATCAGCGCCGGGTCGTACTCGAGGCAGGTCAGCTGTTGGCCAGGTTGCAGCAAGCGCCGGCCGAGGTGGCCTTTACCGGCGCACCAGTCCAGCCAATGCTTGGGGGATGCGGCAAACTTCAGCGCGGCGCCGAACGCTTCAATTTGCTGCCATTTACGCCCTGGCACATCCACGTTCAGGCGATGGCGGGCAGGCTCCAGCGTGTGTGCGGGTAACTTATCCACAGCGCTGAGCTGCGCTGCCTGAAAAGCCAGCTGTGGAAATGGCGCAGGCGCCGGCAGGTCATAGGGGTGGTTGTGACTGGCTTCGGCATCGGCCAGCGAGCGCTGGCGCAGCCATTGGGCCAGCTCGGGGTGCTGGTGTTCCCAGGGTAAGTGCAAGTGCGTAAAGGGCCGTGGTCGCCACAGCCCTTGGTGCTCGATTAGAAACGCATCCAGCGCCGCAAAGCGAGCCTCAACGTCCCTGGCAAGCATCGACGCGCAGCCAGCGTTCGAGCAGTTTGAAGCCCCGCACCAGGATGTAGGCCATCAGCAGGTAGAACAGCCCGGCGGCGAAGAAGATCTCCACCGGCAGGTAGGTGCGGGCGATGATGGTGCGCGCCATGCCGGTCAGTTCCAGCAGGGTGACGGTGCTGGCCAGGGCGCTGGCCTTGAGCATCAGGATCACTTCGTTGCTGTACGCCGGCAGGCCAATGCGCGAGGCACGCGGCAGGATGATGTAGAACAGCGTCTTGGGTTTGGACATGCCCAGGGCGCGCGCCGCTTCGATCTCACCTGGCGGGATGGCCTGGATAGCGCCGCGCAGGATCTCGGCGATATAGGCGGCGGTGTGCAAGGTCATGGTGGCCGTGGCGCACCAGAACGGATCGCGCAGGTACGGCCACATGAAGCTCTCACGCACGGCATCGAACTGTGCCAGGCCGTAATAAACCAGGAACAACTGCACCAGCAGCGGCGTGCCACGGAAGAAGAAAATATAGGCGTAGGGCAGGGCGCTCACGTACCAGCGTCGCGAGGAACGCGCGATACCCAGCGGAATCGCCAGCAGCAGGCCGGCGATCACGGCGATGGCCACCAGTTCCAGGGTCAGGGTTGCGCCTTGGGCCAGTTTGGGCAGCCACTTGATGATCACGGCCCAGTTCAGGCCCAGGTCGAAGTGCGACAGCCAGCTGTAGTCACCGCTCATTGGGTGCTCCTTGCAAAGCCGCGGGCGGCGCGTTTTTCCAGGAAGTACATGCCGGTCATGGCCAGCACGGTGAGGCCCAGGTACATGAAGGCTGCCACCATAAAGAAGGTGAACGGCTGCTTGGTCACGGTCACGCCGATTTGTGCGTGACGCATGATTTCTTCAAGGCCGATCACCGACACCAGCGCGGTGTCTTTCATCAGGATCATGAACAGGTTGCCCAGGCCCGGCAGGGCGATGCGCCACATCTGCGGCATGATCAATCGGGTGAAAATCCGCACCTTCGACAGGCCCAGCGCCACACCGGCTTCGCGGTGGCCTTTGGGAATGGCGAGAATCGCACCACGGAACACTTCCGTGGCGTAGGCGCCAAAGCACAGGCCCAGGGCGATAACCCCGGCGGCAAAGGCACTGAGAGAAAGGTCGGGGTTACCGAAAAACTCGCCCAGGGCACGCATCAGGTTGACGGTGCCGAAGTAAATCAGCAGCACCCACAACAGCTCGGGAATGCCACGAACGATGGTCGAGTAAGCACCGCCCAGCCATTGCAACGGCTTGTACGGTGAAGTCTTGGCCAAGGCGCCGGCAAGGCCGAGCACCAGCCCCAGGCACAGGGCCGTGAGCGCCAGTTTGACGGTCATCAGCGCGCCAGCGGCAAGCGCCGGGCCGAATCCGTAGAGATCGAAATTCATGGTGTTTTCATATCGCGGCAGGCATTGCTGAAAGCCGGCGCGCTACTTATAGAAGCGCGCCGGTCAGGCCGTTCAGATCATTCGATGCTGAACGGGAAGTACTTGTCGTTGATTTTCTTGTAGGTGCCGTCTGCCTTGATCTCTGCCAGGGCTTTGTTCAGGCGCTCGCGCAGCGGGTCGCCCTTGCGTACGGCGATACCGATCTTGTCGCTTTCTACCACCGGGTCGCCTTTGAACTCATAGGCCGAACCGTCTTTGCTCTTGAGCCATTCGTACTGCACGTACTTGTCGGCGAGAATCCCGTCCAAACGGCCGGAAGTCAGGTCGAGGTAGGCGTTTTCCTGGGTGTCGTAGAGCTTGGCGGTGGTGTCCGGCAGCTTGTCTTCCAGGTAAGTACCGGCCAGCGTTGCACGCTGTGCGCCGATGATCTTGCCTTTCAGGTAACCGGCGTCGGTCTTGAAGTCGGCTGTGGCTTTAGGTGCGATGAATTGCAGCTTGTTGGAGTAGTACGGGTCGGTGAAGTCGACGGCTTGCTTGCGCTCATCGGTGATCGACAGCGAAGAAACCAGGAAGTCGAACTTCTTCGCGTTCAGGGCCGGGATGATGCCGTCCCAATCAGACACATACACTTCGCATTTTTCGACTTTCATCTTGGCGCACAGGGCGTCGCCGATGTCTTTGTCAAAGCCCACGACGTTGCCGCTGGCGTCTTTATTGTTGAAGGGCGGGTAGGCCGCTTCGATCCCCATTTTCAAGGTTTCTGCCATGGCCGTGGCGCTGAACGCCATCGAAACGGCCGCGGCCAGAAGGAATTTTTTATAGTTCTGCATGCATGTTGCTCCGTTAGCGGTTGCTGGACATGAATTGTTTGCAGCGCGCCGAAAGCGGGTTTTCAA
Organism: Pseudomonas sp. B19125; assembly: GCF_044218855.1. Classification (NCBI taxonomy): domain Bacteria; kingdom Pseudomonadati; phylum Pseudomonadota; class Gammaproteobacteria; order Pseudomonadales; family Pseudomonadaceae; genus Pseudomonas; species Pseudomonas sp. B19125. The sequence continues at coordinate 50,089 of NZ_CP162589.1, read as the reverse complement.
ACACCTGCTGTGGCGATCCTTGCTCTTCGACCAGGCCCTGGTGCAGGAACACCACTTCACTGGAAACCTGACGGGCAAAGCCCATTTCATGAGTGACCAGCAGCATGGTGCGGCCTTCTTCGGCCAGCGCGCGGATCACATTAAGTACTTCCTGGACCATTTCCGGGTCAAGCGCCGATGTCGGCTCGTCGAACAGGATGACCTTGGGCTGCATGGCCAGGGTGCGCGCAATGGCCGCGCGTTGTTGCTGGCCGCCGGACAGTTGCGCCGGGTAGGCGTGGCGCTTGTCGCTGATGCCGACCTTGGCCAGCAGGGCTTCGGCCACTTCTATCGCTTCGGCCTTGCTCTGGCCGAGCACACGGCGGGGCGCCTCGATGATGTTGTCGAGGATGCTCATGTGCGGCCACAGGTTAAAGTTTTGAAACACAAAACCGATTTCGCTGCGCAGGCGGTTGATCTGTTTGCCGTCGGCGGCCATCAGCTCGCCGTTTTTCGCGGCTTTTAGCTTGAGCTCTTCACCGGCCACCAGGATCTGGCCCTGATGCGGGTTTTCCAGCAGGTTGATGCAACGCAAAAAGGTGGACTTGCCGGAACCGGAGGAACCCAGGATCGAGATCACGTCGCCGTCGCGGGCGGTCAGCGAGATACCTTTGAGTACCTCCAGCTCACCATAGCGTTTATGCAAGTTGCGGATTTCAAGCGCGGGCGCGGCCTCAGCCATGTGCGGTCCTCATTGTGTTCAGTGCATTCTTGCTGTTGGGCCGCCTTCCTGGCGAGGCGCCAAGCTAGCATAGCGTTCGGATGGCAGCCAACAGCGCTGCGGACGGTTAACGGGTGGTCTGCGGCAAGGTGTCGCATCGGCACAGCAGCGTGTCGCGCTATCAACAACCTACAGACGTCTGAACCCGATAAATCCACAGGCTTCGCGTAAAAAAGGGCGCGATGGTGCCAGCTTTGGCCGGGTGTTGGAAGGGTTAACCGGGCAAACGGTCCTTATCAGCCCTTTTATGGAGCGTCACGTACTTTTTGTGTGTGTTTTTGGTGCGTATTTTCGTGTCGCAGTTGGGTCGCACGGTAACGCTATAGCGGAATGCCATAGTTCTCAACGACTTGCGTGAGCTAATGAATTGTCCTACAGCCCGCGTCAATCGTGGCTTTGTAATATTTTGGCGCAAATCTTGCGTAAAAAATAAAGAACGCCCCGTTGGTTTCTTTTCACGAGAAGGATCGCAGGCCGGGCGGACCGTTTTCGCAATTCCTCGCAAAGGTGTGTCAATGAGTAGTACGCAAAGCTCCAATGACCTCGAACAGGGGCTCAAACCGCGTCACGTCACCATGCTGTCGATTGCCGGCGTTATTGGTGCCGGTTTGTTTGTCGGCTCCGGCCACGCGATTGCTGCCGCCGGCCCCGCCGTGCTGCTGGCTTACGCCGCTGCGGGCACGCTGGTGGTGTTGGTGATGCGCATGCTCGCCGAAATGGCCGTGGCCTCCCCGGACACCGGTTCGTTCTCCACCTATGCCGACCGTGCGATCGGTCACTGGGCCGGTTTCACCATCGGCTGGTTGTACTGGTGGTTCTGGGTGCTGGTGATTCCACTGGAAGCCAACGCCGCCGCGACCATCCTGCATGCCTGGTTCCCCGATGTGGCGATCTGGGCGTTTACCCTGATCATCACCTTGCTGCTCACGGCCACTAACCTGTTCAGCGTGAAGAACTACGGCGAGTTTGAGTTCTGGTTTGCGCTGATCAAAGTCGTGGCGATCGTAGCCTTTGTGATCCTTGGCCTCGCGGCGATCTTCGGCTTCCTGCCGACCAGCCAGGTCAGCGGTGTTTCGCACCTGTTCGACACCCAGGGCTTCATGCCTAATGGCATGGGCGCGGTATTGGCGGCGATCCTGACCACCATGTTCTCGTTCATGGGGACCGAGATCGTCACCATTGCAGCGGCCGAATCGAAGAACCCTGGCCAGCAAATCACCAAGGCCACCAACTCGGTGATCTGGCGGATTGGTTTGTTCTACCTGCTGTCGATCTTCATCGTGGTGTCCCTGGTGCCATGGAACGATCCGACCCTGGCGGCGGTAGGTTCCTACCAGACCGTGCTTGAGCGCATGGGCATCCCGAATGCCAAGCTGATCGTCGACCTGGTGGTATTGGTTGCCGTGACCAGCTGCCTCAACTCGGCGCTGTACACCGCCTCGCGCATGCTGTTCTCCCTGGGCCGTCGCGGTGATGCACCGGCCGTGGCCAAGCGCACCAACAAAAGCGGCACGCCTTACTGGGCGGTGTTGCTGTCGACCGGTGCTGCGTTCCTGGCGGTATTCGCCAACTACGTGGCGCCGGCTGCAGTGTTCGAATTCCTGCTGGCCAGCTCCGGCGCTATCGCGTTGCTGGTGTACCTGGTGATCGCCGTATCGCAACTGCGCATGCGCCAGAAGCGTACCGCTGCAGGCGAGAAAATTGTCTTCAAGATGTGGCTGTTCCCGGGCCTGACCTACGCGGTGATGGTGTTCATCGTCGGCACGTTGACCATCATGCTGTTCCAGGAAGCCCACCGTGTCGAGATCATCGCGACCGGTATTCTGAGCTTGTTGGTAGTGCTGGCTGGGCTGATCGTGGCGAGCCGTCGCAAGGCGCAGAAGGTAGGCGCTGCGGTACTCAATTGATGTGATGAACTGCGGTGCGCAGTGCGCCGCAGTTCAAAAAAAGTGTGGGAGCGGGCTTGCTCGCTGCCACATTTGGTTTGTGTCAGTCAGATGAGTCAGCCAAAAACACAGAACCCTGTGGGAGCCGGCCTTGCCCGCGATGACGGGCTGGCAGTCGATAAATTCTTCGCCAGACACACCGCCATCGCGGGCAAGCCCGCTCCCACAGTTGTTTTGTGTCAGTCCGCAGTATCAGCCAAAAACACAGAACCCTGTGGGAGCCGGGCTTGCCCGCGATGACGGGCTGGCAGTCGATAAATTCTTCGCCAGACACGCCGCCATCGCGGGCAAGCCCGCTCCCACATTTTGTTGTGTATCAGTCCTGGGAGTTGGCCAGCGCCTGGGATGCCGCCACGTAATCGGCCTGGAACTGCGGGGATTCAATCCACGCCAGCGCCGCTGCTTCATCCTCGGTGTCCGTCGCCCACTGGCGATACTCGATCAGCGCCGCCAGGATAAAATCTGTCGCGTCTTCTTCGCCTTCCTGCTCCAGCACCACGGCCAACAGTGGGTGCGCCAGGAATGCCGCACACAACGCCTGCTGGCTGCTCTCGCCGGCTGCGCGCATCTCGACAAACAATTCGGTCAAATCCACCGACTCAAGGTCAATGCGGCTGTCGTCGCCAGCGAACGCATCCGGCTTGGTCGCGACGGCGCGCTGGGTGCGGTTTTGCTTGGCCTTGGCCTTGGCCCGGTGGGCACGTTTTTGCTGCTTGTTCGGCGAGGCCATGGGCTCAACGTCCTTGGGTTCTTAATCGGGGTGGGGTATTGAAGCGCAGGTTGGGGGAAATCCCAAGGAAATCTAGACGCGCACGCCGGGTGTACCGGGCGCCAATTCGCCTTTCTGCAGCCATCCCAGCGCAATCGGCCACAACCGGTCCTGATATTCACTGCGAAAAAAAGCGAAATGCCCGACGGCTTTTTCGCCGATGTCATCGGGCGCAATTCGCAGGTGAGTGCGCGCGCTGTTTTCAAAATAGCCCAGCAGTCGCTCAATAGCCGCCACAGTCCCAAAAGGGTCGTCGGTGATGCTAATGGCCAGCAACTGCGCCTTCACTCGAGAAAAAGGCAGCGCGCCCAGGCCGCGCCCGCTGGGGCGCGTTTCATAGCGCGGTGTCGGCATGCTCCAGTCGCGCACCACGCCTGCCGGCGTGTCCTCCAGCCAGCCCATGCGCTTGCCGGGGAAGTAGCCGCACAGGGCCGTCACCAGCGGCATCACCACATGCCATTTGGCAAACATGCGCCAGCGCCCGCTCGCCGCGTAATCGCGCCAGTACGCAAACTGCGCGCCGACCGTGACGATGCGCCGAATCACTGCGCCGCAAGCACCGAGCCCTGCCGCGCACCCGCCGAAACTGTGGCCGACCACATCAATCGGCTGCCCCGGAAACTCCCGCTGTGCGCGCTGCAGCATCGCCTCGAAATCCAGCACGCCCCAATCTGACCACGACGCCTTGAAGCCTCGCAACGCGCCGCTGCGGGATTCGCCGATGCCGCGATAGTCGTAGGTGATCACGTCGAAGCCGTTGGCAAACAGGTAGTCGGCAAAGCGTGAATAGTGGCGGCAGCGGACCGAGGTGGCGGCGTTGATGATGACGACCGGGCGTTCGAAGTCGGTGCGCGGGTGGCGCCAGGTGAAGCCGCCGATTGGGTAGCCGTCGGCAGCGGGCTCGCAGAATGTTTGTGGGGCAGGGCGGGTGGGCAGGTTCATGAGTCGGCTCGATACTTGCGCTTTTTGGTACGGGCTTGATCCGCGCGCTTTTATAAGAAGCCGAAACTAACAAATTTAGCGCGTGATGGGCGCAGGAAATGTCGCGATGCTCGACCTCGGCGCTCCCGGTGCTTAGGCTTGCGATCAATTGATCAACCAGAGTCGGCACATGACCCGTGACACCCTCGAACACAACCAAATCCCGATCTACTTCGTCGCCGTGCTCCTGGCGGTCGCATTTGGCGTGTTCGACCCTTTGTCAGCCCAAGGTCTTGGCGTGCTGGTCACGCCTGCCATCGCAGTGCTGATGTACGCCATGTTCCTGCAAATCCCGTTTCTGGACTTGCGCCAGGGTTTAGGCAATAAGCGCTTCATCGGCGCATTGCTGCTGGCCAATTTCATTCTGGTGCCCTTGCTGGTGTGGGCGTTGACCCGAGGCCTGGTGGAACGCCCGGCGTTGCTGGTGGGCGCGCTGCTGGTGTTGCTCACGCCGTGTATCGACTATGTGGTGGTGTTTACCCATATCGGCAAGGGTGACTCGCGGCTGATGCTGGCGGCGACGCCGGTGTTGTTGTTGCTGCAATTGGTGCTGCTGCCGGTGTACCTGAGCTTCATGCTGGGCGCCCAGTCCGCCGTGGTGGTGGCGGTGGGGCCGTTTGTCGAGGCGTTCCTGTTGCTGATTGTGCTGCCGATGATCCTGGCGGTGCTGACCACCTTCCTGGCGCGGCGCTCAAGCATTATCAATGTTTGGAGCAACGCCTGGGCCTGGCTGCCGGTGCCGGCGATGGCGTTGGTGCTGTTTGTGGTGATCGGCTCGCAGATCACTTCGGTGGTGCGTGATATCGCGTTGTTGTTGCCGGTGATCCCGGTGTACCTCGGCTTCCTGTTGCTGGCGCCGCTGATAGGCGCGCTGGCTGCGCGGTTGTTTGCGTTGCCTGCTGTTGCCGCGCGGGCGGTGACCTTCAGTGCTTCGACGCGCAACTCATTGGTGGTGCTGCCACTGGCGTTGGCCCTGCCTGAAGACGTGCGCGGGCTGGCCGCAACGGCGGTGATCCTCCAAACCCTGCTTGAGCTGGTGGGCGAGCTACTCTACATCCGGCTGATTCCCGCGCTGGTGTGGCGCGCCGGTCGATAAGTCCATAAATACTCGGATTTGTTCAGGCGTTATTCAGGGGTGGAGTCGGCACCATGGAGTCGGCGTACCCCACCTGAAAGGACATTCGATGGATCACCGCAGCCGTTATCGCCTGGAGTCTCTGGGCCTGTTTCTGATCGCTTTATTGCTGTTTACCTTGGGCATCTGGGACGAGCAACCCCAAGGCTTTGACGGGCGCTGGGCGTTGTTCATGCAGGAAATGTTTCGCCATGGCGCGAGTCTTTTTCCTACCACGTACGGCCAGCCGTACCCGGACTATCCCGGCACTGCGACTTTCTTCAGCTTTGTGTTTGCTCGCCTGTTCGGCGCGCCGAACCACCTGGCCAACGTGCTGCCGACGGCCCTTGCTGCGGCGGGCGTGATCGCCCTGATCTATCGCCTGCTGGTGCCGTTCAGTCGGCCTTGGGCATTGCTGACGGTGCTGCTGACGCTGCTTACCACCCAATTGCTCGATAAGTCGCGCTCGGTCTGCCTGGACCTGATGGTCGCGCTCTTATGCGTAGGCAGCTTCTACCTGCTGCACACGGGCGAGCGTCTCGGGTCACGGCTTCGACAGTTGGCGGTGTTCCCGCTGTTTGTGCTGGCCTTCGCGATTCGTGGGCCTTTGGGGCTTATCGAAGTCTGCGGCGTGGTGTGCGTTTACTGGGCGCTGGGCAAGCCGGGCGAACGGGTCAAGCAGGTGTTGATCCATGGTTTTGTCGGGCTGCTGTTGCTCGGGGCCTGCTGGTGGGCGCTGATGAAGCTGGCGCGTTTCAGCGGTGGCGAGGCCTTTGCCGACGATGTGTTCAGGATGCAGGTCAGTGGGCGCCTCGACGAGTCCGGCGAGCCGTTCTACTTCTACTTCAAGCTGAGTTTGTATCGCTATTTCCCGGTGGTGCCGTTGGCGTTGGCGGCGATGATCGCGCTGCGGCATCGCTGGTCTGAGCGCTGGGTCAACGAAGACGTGCAAATGGTGGTGCGGCTGGCGGCCTGTGGCCTGATGATCCTGCTCGGGCTGTCGGTGCCGCACTTCAAGCGCGCTTACTACATTCTGCCGATGGTGCCGATGTTTGCCGCTGTCGCCGCCTATGGGCTGCTCCAGGCGCAAAACTGGTTCGTTGGCGTGCGCCGCTGCTACGAATGGCTTGTCGTGGCGCTGCCGGCGTTGTGCGTGGTGGTGTTGTTTATCTGCCGGCACACCTGGCAGAAGCACGGTTACTGGCCCGACGTGTCGCTGCCGCCGTTGATTGGCGTGTGGGTGGTGCTGCAAGTGGCGGCGCTGATTGCCTGGCGTCGCCCGTTGCGCCTGGTGTGGCTCAGTGTGATCGCCTTGGCGGCGCAATGGTTGCTGCTGGTGGTGGTGATCGACCCGGCCAAGGACCTGCAATACGACACCCGCAAGTTTGTCAGCCAGGTAGAGGCATTGCGTGCGTCGCAGCCGGGGCCATTGGTGTTTGTCGACCTTGGCCGCGACACCTGGGCTATCCGCTACATGATGAACCTGACGCACGATGAGCAACCGCTGTTCGTCGCCGGTAACGAGCCTGAGAAGCTCGCCACCCTGCCGCGTCCATCCTGGGTGCTGGTGCCGCGCAAAGAAGCAGCACTGCTCAAGGGCACGCCGATGGAGCAGCAGGCGCCAAACTTCGAAGGGCGGCTTAACGACAACCCGCTGATGGTGTTTCTACTGCAGTAGCCAGGCGCCTACTTGCACTGGTAGCCCTCGGGCATCGTCACGGTGTAGTTGCGCTGCACGCGGTCCTGGAAGTTGAGGTTCTGCAGGCCCTGTTCGACCAGGAACGCTTCGATCTTGGTGGCCTGGCAGTCTTCGTTGTAGGACATCACCCGCAACACGTACACCGCGCGCCGGCTTGCTTCGTCACGCGCGGTGGCGGTGAAGGTAGTGAGCGTGGTGTAGCCGGTGCGCTCCGAGGTGCCCACCGGGCCGTAGGTGGTGTTCGGCTTGCTGGTGCAGGTCAACTGGTCGGCTTTCTTTTTGTTCTTCTTGCACTCGGTGGTGGTGCTGGTGGGCACCTGGCCGTAATCGGTGGCGGTATAGCGGTAAGTGACCTGCTTGCTGTCGACGTCCAGGATGATGGTCATTTTGATTGGCCCATGGTTCTTGGGCAGGCTGGCATCGGTGTACACCTCGCGAAAGCCCTGGTCCTTCATGGCGCTGACCATGTCCCGCAGGTAATAGCGGGCATTGAGCGTGTTTTGCGCGCTGCCGCCCACGGACGTGGTCACCAGCACCAGTGCCTGTCGATCAAAGTGATAGTCCGGATCGGGGGTTGCGTTGATCGAGACATCCATTTGTGTGGCGCAGCCACTGAGCAACGCCGTCAGCAGCAACAGCGCGCAGAACAAGTACCGGTTCATCAAATAACTACCTTGCAACAGAAAATTCAGTAACAGCTAAACGATCGAGCAGCGGGATAAATAACCCTCGGGTGTGAATCGGGCGGGGCATTGGCCCGCGGCCACTAAATCGCAGGCAATAAAAAACCCCAAGGAATCATCTTCGCTTGGGGTTTTTCGGTATTAGTGGTGCCCAGAGACGGAATCGAACCGCCGACACGGGGATTTTCAATCCCCTGCTCTACCGACTGAGCTATCTGGGCAACGGGGCGCATTAAACGGGTTTTTCAGGGGGTCGTCAAGCAAGTTTTCAAAAAATATTTAATTATTACCGTCGCTTACGTGCCGACCCCGGTTTTTGATCAATTATTGAGCAGGCGGCACGTAGCCGTCGGCCTTGGCGTAATCCTCGCCGGAAAAGAACTTGTCCATTTCGCCCGCCAGGTATTTACGGTCTTCGGCGTTCATCATGTTCAGGCGTTTTTCGTTGATCAGCAGGGTCTGGTGTTTCAGCCAGTCACCCCAGGCCTGGGCAGAGATATGCTCGAAAATGTCCTGGCCCTTGGCACCTGGGTACGGAGGGCGTTCCAGGCCTGGCAGTTCTTCTTTGTACTTGCGGCACATTACGGTGCGGGTCATGACGAAACTCCTGCGTTCAATACGTCGGCCGCGCGCTTTAGCAGTTTTTTCACCGGGGCGGCAAGGCCCAGGCGCGGCGGGGTGGCGAGGTTATACCAGAGCCAGTCGGCCTCGGCCACGTGATGGGCGGATTCCTCGACCTGCACCAGCCAGGGCTCGATGGCCAGCTGGAAGTGGCTGAAGGTGTGGATCAGCCCCGGCAGCGCCTGTTGCTCGCCCAGTGCCAGCGCGTGCTGGTTGGCGAGGTGTTCCAGGTCTTGCAGGTCATCGAGTTCCGGCAAGCTCCACAAGCCGCCCCACAGGCCCGTGGACGGGCGACGGTAAAGCAGGATCGCGCCCTCGGCGTTGGCCAGCAGTGGCATCAGCGTGCGCTTTTGCGGGATGGTCTTGCGCGGCTTGGGGATCGGGTAACGCGTCTCCAGGCCGAGCATGTGGGCTTCGCAGCCTTTTTCCAGCGGGCACAGCAGGCAGCTTGGCTTGCTGCGCGTGCAGAGCGTGGCGCCCATGTCCATCATTGCCTGGGTGTAGGCGTTGACGCGGTCGTGGGGCGTAAAGCGCTCAGCGGTGGCCCAGAGCTGTTTCGCGACCTTGGGTTCGCCTGGGTAGCCCTCTTGCGCAGTAAAACGCGCCAGCACGCGTTTGACGTTGCCGTCGAGGATCGGCGCGCGCAGGCCCATGCTCAAACTGGCGATGGCGCCGGCGGTTGAGAGGCCAATGCCAGGCAGCTCAGTAAGTTTTTCCACATCCTTGGGAAATTCGCCGCCGTATTCAGCAACGACAATCTTGGCGGTCTTCTGCAGGTTGCGTGCGCGGGTGTAGTAACCCAGGCCGGTCCACAGGTGCAGCACTTCATCTTCCGGCGCGGCGGCCAGGGCTTCAACCGTCGGCAAGGAAGCCATGAACCGGTCGAAGTAATTGAGCACGGTGCTCACCTGGGTCTGTTGCAACATGATCTCCGAGACCCACACCCGGTAAGGCGTGATGCCCTGTTGCCAGGGCAGGTCATGGCGACCGTGGCGGTCGTACCAATCCAGCACCGCCTGTGAAAACTGCTCGTTTCTCATCGTTTGAACAGGCCTTTAAGGGCGTCTTTAAGCTGTGGATTAACCTTGTCGAGCTTCTCTTCGATCTTATCGCTGAGCTTGTTGCCGGCGGCTTTGATGGCGACCTGAGTCAAGCCGTCCTTGTCCAGGCGGCAGGCCTTGGCGCCCAGCTCCAGCGGGCCACGGCAGCGCAGCGGCACTTCGATGTTCTGGAAGTTGGCGCCGACCTGGCAGGCCGGGTCCGGCACGTCGCGCTGGTCGCCTTCGACGATGATGCCAACGCGGTAGTCCATGCCCAGCACGCGCAGGTCGACGTCACCGTTGCCGTTGACCGCCAGGCCCGGGATGCGCATTTTGAGGTCCGGGTTGCTCGCCACCCCGTTACGGAAGTTAAGCGTGCCGCGCAGTTCCTGGAACGGCGTGTCCTTGCCCTGTGGCGTGGTGCTCAGGGTCTTGCGGTTGAGCAAGGCAATGCCGGTACACAGCTGCTGTTCAATGTTGGCGTTGAGCAGCGCGCCGTTATTGATCACAAAGCTGGAGGTACCGTTAAGGCTGTCGATCAGCGCTTTTTGGCTGTTGCCACGGCCGGTTAGGTTGCTGTCGAGAGTAACCTGGCCTTTGACCGGCGGGTTTTGCCCCTGGGCTTGCAGGATGCGTTCAACCGGCACTTGCTTGATGTGGGTTTGCAGCGCCAGCAGCGGAATGTCCTGGCGCACATCGAGTGTGCCGTTGGCCTGGAAGGTGCCGTTGTAGAGGCCGCCGCTCAAGGTGTCGAGCTTGAGCTGGCCATCGGCGCCGGAGGCTTTGAGCGCTGCATTCTGGATCGGCAGCTTGCTCAGGGTCAGTTGCCCAAAAGCCAGGTCGGCGTTGACGTCCAGGGTGCGCAGGCGGGTCAGTGGCAGCAGCTTGTCGGTGCTCCACGCGCCTTTGGTCGGGGCTTCCGGCAGTGGTGTGGTGCCACCGGCGGCCATGGCGCCGGCTTCGCTGTTCTGCACTTCGGCCTGGCGGGCAGCGGTTGCACCTTTGGCCGATTCGGACTTGGCCGGCAGGTAGTTGTCGGCGTTGAAGGTGTCGCCCTTGAGCTGCACGCGCAAGGCTTGCTTGGCGAAGTCATCCACGGCGATGCGACCGGTGAAGGTGCTGCCGTCGAGTTTCAGGTTCAGGTCTTCCAGCGCCACGCTGGTCGGGGTGCCCTTGAGGCGGCTGACCAGCTCGACCTTGCTCAGGCTGCCGTCAGCCATGGGCGGCAGCGGGTGGCCGATGCTGTCGAGGAACTTGGCCAGGTCAAACTGGGCAATCGACAACGCGCCGCTGACTTGCGGGGATTTGTTCAGGTCATTGACCTTCAGTTCGCCCAGGGCGCGCAGTTGGTTGGCGGAGAGCTTGAGGTTGGTCCACTCGGCGATGTTGGCCGCCAGGTCCACCAGCAATTGGCCCTGGGTGGAGAAGGTCACGGTCTTGCCTTGCAGCGGCTCGCCGGTGGCTTCGCCGCTGAGTTTCATGTCTTCGAACTGGTAGCGCTGCAGGGCACGCTGGATGCGCAGGTTGCCGTTCAGTTCGGTTTTGACGCGCATCAGCGGCTGGTTGCTGCCCAGGAATGCAGTGAGTTTGAGTGGAATACTCGCGCCTTCGTGCACGGCGCCGGCGCTCAACTGGATGCTTTCGGCACTGAACTGTTTGCCGGTTTGTTCATCGTTGTATTCAACGCGGGCGTTGTTGATGGTCAAGCTGTCGATGTCCAGGCGGATCGGCTTGGGTGGCTTCTCCGGTTCGGGTTCGGCGGGGGCTTGCGCTGGGGCAGGGGCGCTGGCGATTTCGGCCGCGTCGGGCACATTCTTGCCGATGTCTTCCCAGTTGCCGTGGCCTTGCTTGTCACGGTTAAGGCGCAGGTTGAGGCCTTCGACACGCACATCGCTCATCTGCACTTCGCGGCGCAGCAGTGGCAGCACGCGCACCGACAGGCCGAGCATTTGCAAGTCGGCGAACGGTTGGGTCGGGGTGGTCAGGGTTGCCACGCTGGCTTCGTGCAACTCAAGGCCCAGCCAGGGGAACAGGCTCCAGCCAATATCGCCATTGAGCGTCAGCTCGATGTGGGCCTTGTCGCGGGCAATCTGGCGAATCTCGTCTTTGTAGTCGTTGGGATCGAAGAGGTGGGTCAGGGCAAAGCCCAGGGCCACAATGATCAGCAACAGCCCGAGGAGTACCAGACCCAGGATTTTGCCGAACGCTTTCATGGGCGAGTCCTTGTATGTCGATTTCAAAATTTAGCCGCAGAGTATAACGCCCGAAGGCCTGCGTCAGTTCACGCATCGTTACATTGTATCCAGGGACGGCAAAATAGGATTTTGCCGTCAGGCAGATCAGGTTGAGTGAAAAAGGTGATGTCAGTTTGGTTTTTCTGTCATCCACTGGTGCTAATCTTCGCGGGTTCGTCTGTCGTCTGCGACACAGCGTCGCGCTTAAAAGGAGCTTTACTCAACAACAACGGCCAACGCTCTGCGTGCAAGGTCGAGGGAGAGAGCGCCTGACGGACACATACTAATAACTGGGGGAAACACCAATGAGCACTAGCACTGCGGCCGGTAGTACTGCCGCGCAGCCCGCGTTCCTGTCCAAGGAGCGCATTATCGCCAAGCCCGGCTTCAACCGCTGGCTGGTTCCACCGGCCGCCCTGGCCATCCACCTCTGCATCGGCATGGCCTACGGGTTCTCGGTGTTTTGGCTGCCGCTGTCCAAGGCTCTGGGTATCACCGCGCCGGTCGCCTGCGCGCCGGACATGAGCTTTATCGCGCAAGTCTTCTCGTCCCAGTGCGACTGGCCCATCTCCATGCTGGGCTGGATCTACACGCTGTTCTTCATCTTCCTGGGTTGCTCGGCAGCCATTTGGGGCGGCTGGCTGGAACATGCCGGGCCACGTAAGGCGGGCGTTGTATCGGCGTTGTGCTGGTGCGGCGGCCTGTTGATCTCGGCGCTGGGGATTTATACCCACCAGATCTGGCTGATGTGGATCGGCTCCGGTGTGATCGGTGGTATTGGCCTGGGCCTGGGTTATATCTCGCCTGTATCGACCCTGATCAAGTGGTTCCCGGACAAGCGCGGCATGGCCACTGGCATGGCGATCATGGGCTTCGGCGGTGGCGCAATGGTGGGGGCACCGTTGGCCGCAGCGCTGATGGGCCATTTTGCCTCGCCAACCAGCGTGGGCGTGTGGCAGAGCTTTGTAGTCATGGCCGTGATTTATTTCGTGTTCATGATCGGTGGTGCACTGTCCTACCGCGTTCCGCCGACCGGCTGGAAGCCTGAGGGCTGGACCGCGCCGGCGAAAAAAGCCAGCAACGCGATGATCACCCACCGTCACGTGCACGTGAACGTGGCGTGGAAAACCCCGCAATTCCGTCTGGTATGGCTGGTGCTGTGCCTGAACGTGTCCGCCGGTATCGGCATCCTCGGCATGGCTTCGCCGCTGCTGCAGGAAGTGTTCGGTGGCAAGTTACTGGGTGTGGATGTGCCGTTCGGTCAACTGGACGCGGGCCAGTTGGCCTCTATTGCGGCCATCGCTGCAGGTTTCACCGGTCTGTTGAGCCTGTTCAACATCGGTGGCCGGTTCTTCTGGGCGTCGTTCTCCGACTACCTGGGCCGTAAAAACACCTACTTCGTGTTCTTCGCCCTGGGCTTTGCCCTGTACGCGTTGATCCCGAACCTGGGGCACCTGGGCAACGTGGCGCTGTTTGTGGCGGCGTTCTGCATCATCCTGTCGATGTACGGCGGCGGTTTTGCGACTGTGCCTGCGTACCTGGCCGACCTGTTCGGCACCCAAATGGTCGGCGCGATCCACGGTCGCCTGTTGACCGCATGGGCGGCGGCCGGCGTGCTGGGCCCGGTGTTGGTGAACTACCTTCGCGAATACCAACTGAGCATCGGCGTTCCGCGCGCTGCGGCCTACGACATCACCTTGTACATCCTTGCAGGCCTGTTGGTGCTGGGTTTCCTCTGTAACCTGCTGGTGCGCCCGGTGGCCGACAAGTACTTCATGACCGACGCCGAACTGGCTGCCGAACAGGCGCTGGGCCATGACAAAGGCGCCGATGCCAGCACTTCGCTGGAGTGGAAAGCGGCCCCTGGTACTGTGCCGATGGCGATTGCTGCCTGGCTGGTGGTAGGTATTCCGTTGGCGTGGGGTGTGTGGGTGACCCTGCAGAAGACGGCGGTGTTGTTCCACTAGTACCGCTGTAGTCGGGCGGGCGCGGCTCCCACAGGAACCGCGCTTGTGTGGGAGCTGGCTTGCCTGCGATAGCATCACCGCGGTGTGGCCGACATACCGAGGTGTCTGCATCGCAGGCAAGCCAGCTCCCACACAAGCCAGCTCCCACACTGGATCTCTACTCGTTTCAAGACAGCGGCGGGGCGCACCATCCTGGAGCGCCTGCTTGTATGCACATGTCTATCCCCGACACTCCATCAGTCTTATCCCCTTCGATGTTTCTGTTTAGCGCCCGCGCCCCTATAATGGCTGCCTTTTTCGCCCAATGATTTTGCGGAGCTGGTGATGGCCGAACGTAAGGTATCCGTCGAGCGCGACACTCTGGAAACCCAGATCAAAGCCTCGATCAACCTGGATGGCACCGGAAAGGCCCGATTTGATATCGGTGTACCTTTTCTTGAGCACATGCTGGACCAGATCGCCCGTCATGGGCTGATCGACCTGGATATCGTCAGCAAGGGCGACCTGCATATCGACGACCACCACACGGTGGAAGACGTAGGCATCACCCTCGGCCAGGCGTTTGCCAAGGCCATCGGCGACAAAAAAGGCATCCGTCGCTACGGCCACGCCTATGTCCCGCTGGACGAAGCGCTGTCGCGTGTGGTCATCGACTTCTCCGGCCGCCCAGGCCTGCAGATGCATGTGCCGTATACCCGCGCCACCGTGGGCGGCTTCGATGTCGACCTGTTCCAGGAGTTTTTCCAGGGCTTCGTCAACCACGCACTCGTCAGCCTGCACATCGACAACCTGCGCGGCACCAACACCCACCACCAGATCGAAACCGTGTTCAAGGCATTCGGCCGCGCACTGCGCATGGCCGTAGAGCTGGATGACCGCATGGCCGGGCAAATGCCGTCGACCAAGGGCGTTCTGTAATGCAGACGGTCGCGGTTATCGATTACGGCATGGGTAACCTGCACTCGGTGGCCAAGGCGCTCGAGCACGTGGGCGCCGGCAAGGTGCTGATCACCAGCGACGCCAATGTGATTCGCGAAGCCGACCGCGTGGTGTTCCCCGGCGTCGGCGCGATTCGCGATTGCATGGCCGAGATCCGCCGCCTGGGCTTTGACAGCCTGGTGCGCGAAGTCAGCCAGGACCGCCCGTTCCTCGGCATCTGCGTGGGCATGCAAGCCTTGCTCGACAGCAGTGAAGAGAACGGCGGCGTCGACTGCATCGGCCTGTTCCCCGGCCAGGTGAAGTTCTTCGGCAAAGACCTGCACGAAGACGGCGCGCACTTGAAAGTGCCGCATATGGGCTGGAACGAAGTCAGCCAGACCGTCGATCACCCGCTGTGGCACGACATTCCGGACCTGGCGCGTTTCTACTTTGTGCACAGCTACTACATCAATGCTGGCAACCCGCGCCAAGTGGTGGGTGGCGGGCATTATGGCGTCGACTTCGCCGCAGCGCTGGCCGACGGTTCGCGCTTTGCCGTGCAGTTCCACCCGGAGAAGAGCCATACCCATGGCCTGCAATTGCTGCAGAACTTCGCCGCGTGGGATGGTCGCAGGTAATGGCCAAGAAGCCGAAGCCGCCGATCTTGAACCTCACGCCCGAACAGGAGCGTGAGGCGACCGACAAGATCAAGCGTTTCATGGAGGACCGCTTCGAACTCAAGTTGGGCTCGTTCGAGGTCGCCGAGATTCTTGAGCTGTTCACCACCGAAGTGGCGCCGCACTATTACAACAGGGCGATTTTCGACACGCAGACGCTCCTTAAAGAAAGGTTCGAAAGCATCGAAAGCGACCTGTGGTCGCTTGAGAAACCCTGATTTCCCAAGCATTGCTGAATATCGAATAAGGTTTGCCAGATGCTGATTATCCCCGCTATCGATCTTAAGGACGGCGCTTGTGTACGCCTGCGCCAAGGCCGCATGGAAGACTCCACCGTGTTCTCCGATGACCCGGTGAGCATGGCTGCCAAATGGGTAGAAGGGGGCTGCCGTCGCCTGCATCTGGTGGACTTGAACGGCGCCTTCGAAGGCCAGCCAGTCAATGGCGAAGTGGTTACTGCCATCGCCAAGCGCTACCCGAACCTGCCGATCCAGATCGGCGGCGGCATTCGCTCCCTGGAAACCATCGAGCACTACGTCAAGGCTGGCGTGAGCTACGTGATCATCGGCACCAAGGCCGTGAAAGACCCGGCCTTTGTCGCCGAAGCCTGCCGCGCGTTTCCGGGCAAAGTCATTGTGGGCCTGGACGCCAAAGACGGTTTCGTCGCCACCGACGGCTGGGCGGAAATCAGCACCGTGCAGGTCATCGACCTGGCCAAGCAGTTCGAAGCCGACGGCGTGTCCGCCATTGTTTATACCGACATCGCCAAAGACGGCATGATGCAGGGCTGCAACGTGCCGTTCACCGCTGCGCTGGCCGCTGCAACCAGGATCCCGGTGATCGCCTCCGGTGGCATTCACAACCTGGGCGATATCAAGTCGCTGCTGGACGCCAAGGCGCCCGGCATCATCGGCGCCATCACTGGTCGCGCGATCTACGAAGGTACTTTGGACGTCGCCGAAGCCCAGGCTTACTGCGACGCCTACAACGGCTGAGGACTGACCATGGCGCTGGCCAAACGCATCATCCCTTGCCTGGACGTCGACAACGGTCGCGTGGTCAAGGGCGTCAAGTTCGAGAACATCCGCGATGCGGGTGACCCGGTGGAAATCGCCCGTCGCTACGATGAGCAAGGTGCCGACGAGATTACCTTTCTCGACATCACCGCCAGCGTCGACGGCCGCGACACCACCCTGCATACCGTCGAGCGCATGGCCAGCCAAGTGTTTATCCCGCTGACCGTGGGCGGTGGCGTGCGTACCGTGCAAGACATCCGCAACCTGCTCAACGCCGGTGCGGACAAGGTCTCGATCAACACCGCCGCCGTGTTCAACCCGGAGTTCGTCGGCGAAGCCGCGCAGCACTTCGGCTCGCAATGCATCGTGGTCGCCATCGACGCCAAGAAGGTCTCCGGCCCGGGCGAAACCCCGCGCTGGGAGATCTTCACCCACGGCGGTCGCAAGCCGACCGGCCTGGACGCGGTGGAATGGGCGATGAAGATGGAAGCCCTGGGCGCCGGTGAAATCCTGCTGACCAGCATGGACCAGGACGGCATGAAAAACGGTTTCGACCTGGGCGTGACCCGCGCCATCAGCGATGCGCTGGGCATTCCGGTGATCGCCTCCGGCGGCGTCGGCAACCTGCAGCACCTGGCCGACGGCGTGATCGAAGGCCACGCCAGTGCGGTGCTGGCGGCGAGCATTTTCCACTTTGGCGAATACACCGTGCCGGAGGCAAAAGCCTATATGGCCGCACGCGGTATCGTCGTTCGCTAAACGCTGCTGGACACCCTGGCAGGCGCGGGGCACTCTCTGCGCTTGCCATGGATTCCGGTAGCCTTCATGTTCAAGACCCTTCTGCTTGCTCTCGCCAGTACGTCCATTCTGTTGACGGGCTCGGCTCACGCCGAGGAACCGTCCGACGCCTCCCTGGTGTTGCTGACGGAAAACTTCCCGCCCTACAACATGGCGAAAAACGGCAAGAACTTCGCCAAGGAAGAAAACATCGAGGGCATCGCCGTCGATATCGTGCGCGAGACGTTCAAGCGTGCCGGCATTTCCTACAACCTGACTTTGCGTTTTCCTTGGGAGCGCATCTACAAACTCGCCCTGGAAAAGCCCGGTTACGGCGTCTTTGTGATGGCGCGCCTGCCGGACCGCGAAGCGCTGTTCAAATGGGTCGGCCCTATTGGCCCGGATGACTGGGTGATGCTGGCCAAGGCCGACAGCAAGATTGAGCTGACAGACCTTGAACAGGCTCGTCGATACAAGGTCGGCGCCTACAAAGGTGACGCCATTGCCGAGACCCTGGAAAAGCAGGGCCTTAACCCCATCGTTGCGCTACGTGATCAGGACAATGCGCAAAAGCTGGTGGATGGCCAGATCGACCTGTGGGCCACCGGCGATCCGGCGGGCCGTTATCTGGCTCGCCAGGTGGGGGTGACCCAACTGAAAACCGTGCTGCGCTTCAACAGTGCCCAGTTGTACCTGGCGCTGAACAAAGACGTGCCGGATGAGGTGGTGGCCAAGCTTCAGGCGGCACTCGAGCAGTTACGGGGTGAGGGTGGTGTCGATCAGATCATGGCCCGTTACCTCTAGTTCGGGCTCTGCTTGAGGCGCTTCTACCAGTGGAGGCTGCTCATCAGGCAGCACCTCGGCGTTTGGATAATCGCTCATGTAGATGTTGTCACCATTGGTATAGCTGGCGGTGCTTGAAACCTGACTGCCGTCCTGTCGCAGCAGGCGGTATTCGCTTTGGACAAGGTACGCCGCAACGGCTTTTTTCGGCGGAACATAAGTGATGATTTCCAGCGACGAAGCCTGGTCCCAGCCTTTCGCCGAGCGCTGCGTGTGTGTGAAGTCGCGATCCAGGTGCGCCGAAAAACTCAATTCGAAGACGTGTTCGCCCACCGGCCACTCTTTACCCAGACCGATACTGGTGTTGGCCGCCAGTGCCTTGG
This sequence comes from Pseudomonas sp. B19125, assembly GCF_044218855.1. Taxonomy (NCBI): domain Bacteria; kingdom Pseudomonadati; phylum Pseudomonadota; class Gammaproteobacteria; order Pseudomonadales; family Pseudomonadaceae; genus Pseudomonas; species Pseudomonas sp. B19125. The sequence goes on along the minus strand of NZ_CP162589.1, from coordinate 31,721 downwards.
CAGTCCCGCTTACTTCACCTTTCGCGGCCGTCCACATGAATGGCTGACTGGTAGCTTCGGTGTTGTGCCCAAAGCCGACACACAGGTGGCGGTCCGTGCGCTCCAGGCGGTAGGTGGGCGATGCCTGAAACTGTTCGATCACGGCCAACTCCGGGTCTTTGACACAGAACCATGGCAGCTCACACACCTGAGGCGCGTGGACGGATTCATCATTGCCCGGGCTTTCGTACCCGCTGAGCGCGGGCGGTGGCGGCAGGTCGTGCAGTTGCGCTGTCAATGTCAGGCGCAGTGAATAGGCCTCAAGGCTTGGCTTGGCATAGTCGCCATGGCCTATGAAGGTGCCGGGGGCGAGGTATATTTCGCCGGCGGGAGCATTGGGAGGTGTCACCGACCAGAGGCTTAAGTCGTTGGTGGCGCCGCTGCCTTTATCGTCCCAGATCAATTCGCCCGTTTGAGCGGCCATCACCAGGTCTTTTCGCACGCACCGCACGGCATGGCGTGAAGGTTTGTCGTAGTCCACGCCGTACACCAGCCCCATCGCCACATAGCCCTCTGGCGGCAGCGGGCGCCAGATAGATGCATTGCTCAGCGCTCCGGTGCCTTCATCCTGCCACACCAATTGATAATCGACGGGCGCACGCAGGGCCGTGCCGTCGACGTTGTTCGCGTCGCTGACGACAGCGACAACGTTGCCGTGGTTGATATTGCGATAGTGGTCGACCGCAATATCACCCAAGGTAAAAAACGGTCTCAGTGCATCGGAGGCGGTGCTCGGCCGCCAGAGGCCGACGGCTTTGTGCGCGCCCGACCCCTTGTCGTTCCACAGCGGCAGAAACTCGCTGGTAAAGCTGATGAGCAGGTCATTGAATTGCAGAAGCTTCATGGAGGGCTCTCCAGTTGATGGGAGCATCAACTATCGAGCAGTGCACTCGGCGCCGAGCGGTAACTATCTACGCGCCGGAAGATACGTCCCGTTTTTACCGTGTGCAGCCATGGCTAGGTTGCTTCGCACGCTGATCATCAACTTGATATCAATCCAGTCGATGCCCTGGGCCTTGAGCTTGGGCAACTCACGCTCCAGTACCGCCAGCGTTTGCGGGTAAGGGTGGCCGATCATCACCACCGAGCCCTGCTTGTGCGCCAGCTTGATCGCGGTTTGCAGTTGTGTGGCAATCGCCGCTTCGGTGCGTTCGTCATCCAGGAATACATCCCGCGACACATGCGCCAGCCCGATCTTCTGCGCCTCGGCGGCGGCGACGGTCTGTGCGCTGGTGCGGCTGTCGACAAAGAACTTGTTGCGCCGTTGCAGCTCGGCCATCAGCCACGCCATCGCCGCTGGCTGGGCGGTCATGCGGCTGCCCATATGGTTGTTGATGCCGGCGGTATAGGGCACAACCTTGAAGGCGGCGTCCAGGCGTTTGCCGAGTTCTTCGATAGGCAAGTCGGGGTGCCAGGCGAACGGGCCAGTGGCCGGGTCCATAGGCATATGCAGGATCACGATCTTGCCGGCCTTGTGCGCCTCACGGGCAAATTCGGCGGCGTGGGGCGTGTCGGGCATGATCGCCGTGGTCACCGGCCCAGGCAGGGCCAGCACACGACGGTCCCGGGGCAGGTTTTGTCCCAGGTCGTCGATGATAAGGGTCAGGTAGGCTTTGCGAGGCGCGTCGGCCGGAGTCGCATGGGCGATTCCGGCCAGGCTGCACAGCACAGCGATGATCAGGGCAAAACGCATATCAACGGCTGCGCGTAATGCTCAGGCCTTTAAGCAGGCTCAGCGCCTGGGCCAGTTGATAGTCGTCGTCCTGCGGCATCGGCTTGGCTTTGCTGCCGCTGCCGGTCGGCTGGTCGGCGCCGCCGTTGCCATTGCCCAAGTGACCTTGAAGGTCGGCCTCTTTGTAGTACTCGCTGTCGACCTCGTTGGTGATCTTGGCCCTGCGTACCTCGATGTCCGGCACGATGCCCTGGGCCTGGATCGAGCGACCGTTCGGCGTGTAGTACAGCGCCGTAGTGATCTTCAGGGCGCGGTCGTTGTTCAGCGGCAATACGGTTTGCACCGAGCCTTTGCCGAAGCTGGTGGTGCCCATCAGCACGCCGCGTTTCTGGTCTTGCAGGGCACCGGCGACGATTTCCGACGCCGAAGCGCTGCCGCCGTTGATCAGCACGGCCAGTGGCACGCCTTCGCTCAGGTCGTTGCCGGTGGCCGAGAAGCGCAACTCGGAGTTGGCGATACGGCCTTTGGTGTAAACAATCAGGCCTTTGGTGATGAAGTGGTCGACCACTTCAACCGCCGACTGCAGCACGCCGCCTGGGTTGTTACGCAGGTCGAGCACGATGCCGTTGAGTTTCTTGCCGTTGTCTTTGCGCAGTTTGGCCAAGGCCTTGGCCACTTCGTCGCCGGTCTTGACCTGGAACTGGGTGATACGGATGTAACCGTAGCCCGACTCCAGCAGCTGGCTCTTAACGCTCTTGACCGTGATGGTCGCGCGGGCCAGGGTCACGTCAAACGGGTTGCCGCCGTCGCGTACCAGGGTCAGGGTGATTTTCTGGCCGAGCTTGCCGCGCATCTTGTCGACGGCTTCGGTCATGGTCTGGCCACGGGTTGGTTGGCCGTTGATCTTCACGATCAAGTCGCCGGCCTGAATGCCCGCCTTGGACGCAGGCGTGTCATCGATCGGCGAGACCACTTTGATCTGGCCATCTTCGGAGCCGACTTCGATGCCCAGGCCGCCGAATTCACCGCTGGTGCTTTCCTGCAGCTCGGCGAAGTCTTCCGGCCCCAGGTAGGCGGAGTGCGGGTCGAGGTTGCTGAGCATGCCCTTGATGGCATTTTCCAGCAGGGTTTTGTCGTCTACGGGTTCGACATAGGCTGCCTTGATCCGGTCCATGACCTCGGCAAAGGTACGCAGCTCGTCCAGCGGCAGCGGTGCCTTGGTGGTCGCTGCGGTGGCGGCGGGTGCCGGTGCAGCCTGGTCGGCAAAAGCCAGCGGCGCGCCGATCACCAGGGCGATCGTCAGGGCCAGCGAAGTGAGGCGGGACAAATGCAGCATGTCGAACGAACTCCTAATGTAGGTGCAGCCCTATCCTTGGGAACGGCACCATTGTGCAGGGTCGCTCGGGCGGCCCTGCTGACGAATAGCGAAGTACAGCGCCGGGGTGTCCTGGCCACCACTGTTACCGACAGTGGAGATGGACTCACCGGCTTTTACAACATCACCTGCCGACTTGAGTAATGTCTGATTGTGGCCGTAAAGGCTCAAATAGCCATTGCCGTGGTCAAGAATCACCAACAAACCGGCCCCGCGCAGCCAATCGGCAAACACCACACGGCCACCGTGAACGGCGTGGACCTGGCTGCCGGCGGCGGCGCTGATCATCACCCCATCCCACTTGGCGCGGGTGTCATCGCCACGGGTTTCACCAAAGCGTGCCAGCAGTCGACCATCAACGGGCCATGGAAGTTTGCCGCGGGCTGAAGCAAAAGGGCCGCCGAAGTTCTCGCCGGAGCTGGAAACCAGCGGCCCGGGCGCTGCGCGCGCCGGTTTACGCGGCGCTGGCGCGTCAGTGGTAGCGGCCAGCTCGGCTTCACGCTGGCGCTTTTTTTCCGCTTCCTGCTGGGCGATCAGCGCCTTTTGCCGCGCTTCTTCAGCCTCACGTGCCTGGCGAGCCAGGGTTTCCTCGATGGTTTTGAGCACTTTGCCCAAGTCGGCCTGGTCTTGTTCGCGGGCCTGCAGCTTGGCGTCGCGGGCCTTCACGTCATTGTTGAGCTTGGCCAGGGCTTGCTGGCGCTCTTTGCGCACCTTGTCCAACTGGTCGCGCTGAGTGTCGAGGGCGGTTTTCTGATCCATCAGTTGCGACTGCTGGTCGGCGATTTCCTGCTCGACATTGGCCAACTGGCGCAGGGTTTCATTAAAACCCTTTAATTGTGCCAGGCGCGCCTTGCTCAGGTAGTCGTAGTAAGTGAGGGTGCGCGCGAATTTCTCCGGGTTCTGCTGGTTGAGCAGCAGCTTGAGGTATTCCTGGCGGCCGCTCTGGTAGGCGGCGCGGGCCTGGATCGCGATCAGGCGTTGCTGTTCAACGCGTGCGCTCTGGAGTTTTTTTTTCTCAGCGTCGAGTCGCTCCAGTTCCGACTCGCTCTTCTTTAATTCTTTTTGTAGCTCCTGGACCTGCTTCTCGAGCTTGCCCATCTCGGTTTCCGTGCCGCGCAGGTCTTTCTGCACCCCGGATTTTTCTTCCTGGAGCTTGCCGAGCAGCTTTTTCAGCTCGGTAATGTCCTGACGCGTAGCGTCCAACTGTTGTTGGGTTTGTGCGCGCTCATCGGCAAACGCCGGTTGGAGCAGGCAGACAAGAGCGAGGGAAATCAAGGCGCGAAGCATAGAGGCGGGCGACACCAGGGAAATGGACGGCCTAGTATGCCCGCCAAGCGCCGCAAAAAAAACGCCTCAACGCCATCTGCTTTGAGGCGTTCGTCATAAAAAGCCTTTCAGGGCGATTTAATTGGGCGGTTTGAAGGTTAAACACTATCGAAGAAACGCTTTGAAACGCTCCACCTGCACTGGTTTTTGCTGCTGAGAATAGACTCACGAGCCCTCTAATCAGTCAGTTGGCGCGATCGGCAATGTCCGGTGTTCATGAGTCAAAAGGCCAGCAAACCTGGCTCGATTACGGATTGCCCGACCTGCGTAGCCTTGATCGGGCTCTACGATCTTGCGCACTCGAGGAGGTGTTGGCGGGCAAAGACATTGCCGATGCTGTCGATATCGTAGCTTCAAATCTGGGGATTACCGATTCGACATGCCCTCAGGTTTGTATAGATTCCCCTCTGGGCAGGGTGTTGATCCAGCGCACGACGCTGGGGCACATTGTTGAAAAGCGGCAGGATGCCAGAGAACGATACGTAAAATTCGCGCTGGATACGCTGACAGGGCCTCTGGAAATCTGGCGTGTCGCCTATAGCGACGGCTCGGCTCGGCTGGCGTTCATCGGTGCTTATGAAACCAAGCGACAAATGCTGGTGGTGGTGAATATCCAGGCAGGCAATGTGTTGTGGAATTTCATGCAGACCGATGCCAAGGCGCTGAATAAGCATCGCCATGGGGAGCTGCTTTACAAACGCTACCAACTTTTATAACAGGCAAAGAAAAGGGCAGTTCTCTCGAACTGCCCTAAGTTAGAGCGCTTGATATTCATATACACACCCTCAAGCAGGGGTGTGGAGGTCTCACCCTACGCTGATGTCCAGTCATCAACGGGGTTCCTACGCCAGTTATCGCCGCTGGAGGCAACTGGTTTCGCGCTCACCTTCATTATTGACGGGCTACTCGCTTTGAGCAACCCCCGAACTGTTTCAGACCAGAATCGAAGTACCGGTCATCTCTTTCGGCTTCTCCAACCCCATCAGCTTCAGCATGGTCGGCGCCACGTCCGCCAGCACGCCGCCTTCACGCACTTTCAGGTCGCGCTTGCCGACATAGATGAACGGCACCGGCTCGGTGGTGTGGGCGGTATGGGCTTGCCCGGTGGATTCGTCGGACATCTGCTCGCAGTTGCCGTGGTCGGCGGTGATCAGTGCCTCGCCGCCGACTTTCTCCAGGGCGTCGACGATACGGCCGACGCACTGGTCCAGGCATTCCACGGCTTTTACAGCTGCTTGCAGGTTGCCGCTGTGGCCGACCATGTCGCCGTTGGCGTAGTTGACCACGATCACGTCGTAACGCTGGTTGTCGATGGCATCGACGATTTTGTCGGTGACTTCAGGCGCGCTCATTTCCGGCTGCAGGTCGTAGGTGGCGACTTTGGGCGACGGGATCAGGATGCGTTCTTCGCCTGGGAACGGTTCTTCACGGCCGCCGGAGAAGAAGAAGGTCACGTGGGCGTATTTCTCGGTTTCGGCGATGCGCAGCTGGGTCTTGCCGTTTTTCGCCAGGTAATCGCCCAGCACGTTTTCCAGGCTGCCCGGGGCAAAAGCTGCCGGGGCCGGGATGTTGGCGGCGTATTGGGTGAGCATGACGAACTCGGCTTTCGGCTGGCGGGCGCGCTCGAAATCCTTGAAACCGGCGTCAACGAATACATGGCTCAGTTCGCGGGCACGGTCGGCGCGGAAGTTCATGAACACTACGGCGTCGCCGTCTTCCACTTTCACCGGCTCGCCGATGGTGGTGGCTTTGACGAACTCATCGCTCTCGCCACGCGCGTAGGCGGCTTCCAGGCCTTCCTGGGCGGTGGCGGCGTTGAATTCGGCCTGGCCGTCGACGATCAGGTTATAAGCCTGGGAGACACGGTCCCAACGGTTGTCGCGGTCCATGGCGAAGTAACGGCCGACCAGGCTGGCGATACGGCCCTTGCCAAGCGCGGCGAAGGTGGCGTCGAGCAGTTCGATGGACGACTGCGCGCTTTTAGGCGGTGTGTCGCGGCCGTCGAGGAAGGCGTGCAGGTAAATCTTGTCGGCGCCGCGCTTGAAGGCCAGCTCGGCCATGGCGACCAAGTGATCCTGGTGGCTGTGAACGCCGCCGTCGGACAACAGGCCCATGAAGTGCACGGCCTTGCCGGCTGCGACTGCTTTATCCACCGCCGCGCAGATCGTCGGGTTCTCGAAGAACTCGCCGTCGCGGATCGATTTGGTCACGCGTGTGAAGTCTTGGTATACCACTCGTCCGGCGCCGAGGTTCATGTGGCCGACTTCCGAGTTGCCCATCTGGCCGTCCGGCAAGCCCACATCCATACCGGAGCCGGAGATCAGGCCGTTGGGTACGGTGGCCGTCAGGCGGTCGAGTACCGGCTTGTTGGCCGAGTACACGGCGTTGTCGTGGTGGCTTTCACTGTGTCCGAAGCCATCGAGAATTATCAGGACCAAAGGTTTAGGCGTGGTAGTCATAGATCCTCTCGCGGCGGTAATAAAGGAAGGCAATCTAAAAGGGAGTAGCAGTTTAAAGCGAAGTTCCGACCACGTCACCGCTTTACGGGGGTTGGCCGCCCCTGACGGCTGTGTATACTTACCGCCATTTTAACGCCCTGGAACCTCCTTGATGGTTGATCACCTGATTGCATTTGCCACTGCCCACTACCTGCTCGCGGGTGCCTTCGTCATCCTGCTGGCGCTGCTGATCGCTCATGAAATGAGTCGCGGTGGCCGCAGCCTGAGCACGTCGGAGCTGACCGCACTGGTCAACAAGGATGAGGCCGTTGTCGTGGATATCCGCCCGGCCAAGGATTTCGCCGCCGGCCATATCGTCGGCGCGCTGAACATTCCACAGGACAAGCTGATCGCCCGTTTGCCCGAGCTGGAAAAACACAAGGCCAAGACCATTATTCTGGTCGACGCCCAAGGCCAGCACGCCGGCACCCACGCCCGCGAGATGCTCAAAGCCGGTTTCACCGCCGCCAAACTGTCCGGCGGTATTGGCAGCTGGAAGGCCGATAACCTGCCGCTGGTGAAGTGATATGAGCCAGGTTGTCGTTTACTCCAGCGATTGGTGCCCCTACTGCATGCGGGCCAAGGCCCTGCTTGAGAAGAAGGGCATTGCCTTCGAAGAGATCAAGGTCGACGGCAAACCCCAGGTGCGCGCCGAAATGACCAAGAAAGCGGGACGCACGTCCGTGCCGCAGATCTGGATCGGTGACAAGCATGTCGGTGGATGCGATGACCTGTTCGCTCTGGAGCGCGCCGGTAAACTCGATGCGCTGCTGCTCGTCTGACTCCTAAACCCTAAAAGACCCCAAGATCAAGAAGGATCTGCGATGACTGACCAACAGAACACCGAAGCAGCAGAAGCTCAAGGCCCACAGTTTTCGCTGCAGCGGATCTACGTGCGTGACCTGTCGTTCGAAGCGCCGAAAAGCCCGGCGATCTTCCGCCAGGAATGGACCCCAAGCGTTGCGCTGGACCTGAACACCCGTCAAAAGGCTCTGGAAGGCGACTTCCACGAAGTCGTGCTGACCTTGTCCGTGACTGTTAAGAACGGCGAAGAAGTAGCCTTCATCGCTGAAGTGCAACAGGCTGGTATCTTCCTGATCCAGGGCCTGGACGAAGCGTCCATGAGCCACACCCTGGGCGCGTTCTGCCCGAACATCCTGTTCCCGTATGCCCGTGAGACCCTGGACAGCCTGGTCACTCGTGGCTCGTTCCCTGCGCTGATGCTGGCGCCGGTGAACTTCGATGCCCTGTACGCGCAAGAGCTGCAGCGCATGCAACAGGAAGGTTCGTCGACTGTTCAGTAAGTTGACGCGATAAAAAATGTGGGAGCGGGCTTGTGTGGGAGCTGGCTTGCCTGCGATAGCATCACCTCAGTATCACTGATACACCGAGGTGACTGCATCGCAGGCAAGCCAGCTCCCACACAGGTCTGCTCCCACATTTTGTTTATGCGTTACTTGAAGCCGAGCTGGCGCCAGCCTTCGTAAACCGCGACGGCTACAGTGTTGGACAAGTTCAAGCTGCGGCAACCCTCGCGCATCGGCAAACGCAGACGATGGCCATCGGGCAAAGCATCAAGCACCTCCGCCGGCAGGCCACGGCTTTCCGGGCCGAACAGGAAGGCGTCGCCTTCGGCAAAGCTGGCGTCATGAAACGGCCGCGAGCCCTTGGTGGTGAACGCGAACAGCCGTGGGTGGCCGAGGCTTTCCAGGCAGCTGGCCAAATCGGCGTGGCGCTTGAGCGTGGCGTACTCGTGGTAGTCCAGCCCGGCGCGGCGCAGGCGTTTGTCGTCCATGTCAAAGCCCAGCGGCTCGATCAAATGCAGGTGGCAGCCACTGTTGGCGCACAGCCTGATAACGTTGCCGGTATTCGGCGGAATTTCTGGTTGAAAAAGGATGACGTGAAACATGCACGGCTCCGAAGGCAAAGATGCGTTGCATTCTACCCCTGAAGACGACCCAAGGCCGAAGCTATTGCCACGGGTGATGGGCTCACTGGCGATTGTTGGCTTGATGATCGGGCTGATGATCGGTCGCCTGACCACGCCGGATCCGGTTGAGTTGCAGCAGGTAGAAACAGCGGCAGACGGCGTGGTGGTGTGGTTCAACAGTGAACCCAAGCTGCACGGCGAACATATCGACGGCACCGTGGCGCTGCTGTTCGGCGCGCAAGGCAAGGCTGCCAGCGGGCAACTCAAGGTCAACGACAAGGACGTGAATTGGCGCGTTCGCAAGACCGATGGCGGCCTGCTGCTGAACCTGGTGGCGGCTCGGCCGTTGCGCGGGGAATGGAAAGGGGAGAAGGCCGAGGGTCGCTGGCGGCTGCAGATCCATCTGCGCGAGGAATAAAAGAGGGAGTTCCCGGCCTGCCTGTACCAGGGCTCCCAAAACGGGGTGAAGCCTTGCAAGGCTTCGGTGTTAAAGAGGGAATCCCCGGCCTGCCTGTACCGAGGTTCCCGAAACGGGTGTGGGGCGCGACGCGATCCGCATCAAGCACCCCGGGTGTAAAGAGGGGATTCTCGGCCTGCCTGTACCAAGGTCCCCGAAACTGGGTGATGTAAGGGTTATTGCAGGGCGCGTGCCAGAAGTTGCAATGTGTGCCAAAAAATTTCGCCAGAAAGCGCAAAGCCCCGGAATACGGGGCTTTGGTGTTTTTGCGGTTTGATGTTTTCTTGATTCGGCGGGTGTTTCAGGCTGGCTGGATGTGCGCGATGCTAGTTCATGGTGCATTGAAGCGGTGCACTCCACCTGATCGTTCCCACGCTCCGCGTGGGAATGCATCGTGTGACGCTCCGCGTCACCAGTGCACAGATCTGAACTTGCGGTGAGCCTCGGACGCGGAGCGTCCGGGGAGGCGTTCCCACGCCGAGCGTGGGAACGATCAGCAGTTAGGCTTCATCACCCTCATCATCATCCCCGCCATCGACCTTCATCCCCAGCTCCTTGATCTTGCGCGTCAAGGTGTTACGGCCCCAGCCGAGCAGCACGGCGGCATCGCGGCGGCGGCCGGCGGTATGCTTCAAGGCGGTTTCGATCATGATGCGCTCGAAGGCCGGTACGGCGCTGTCCAGCAGGTTCGACTGGCCGCGTGCCAGGGCCTGGTCGGCCCATTGGCGCAGCGCCTGCTCCCAGTTGGTCACCGGGGCCGAATCCTGCGGCAGGCTCAACAGCTCCGGCGGTAGGTCGCTGATGTGTACTTCGCGCCCGGACGCCATCACCGTGATCCAGCGGCAGGTGTTCTCCAACTGACGCACGTTGCCCGGCCACGGCAGGTTCTTGAGGTATTCCTCGGTCTCGCTTTTGAGCAGCTTCGGCTCCACCGCCAATTCTTGCGCGGCGCGGCTGAGGAAGTGGCGGGCCAGGGTCGGAATGTCTTCGCGGCGGTCCGACATTCGTGGGATATGGATGCGAATTACGTTAAGACGGTGAAACAAGTCCTCACGGAATTTGCCCGCGTGCACCAGGGTTTCGAGGTTCTGGTGGGTCGCCGCAATAATGCGCACGTCGACCTTGACCGGCGTGTGCCCGCCGACGCGGTAGAACTCGCCGTCAGCCAGTACACGCAGCAAGCGCGTCTGAGTGTCAGCCGGCATATCGCCGATTTCATCCAGAAACAGCGTGCCGCCGTCCGCCTGTTCAAAGCGCCCGCGACGCAGGTTGGCCGCGCCGGTGAACGCGCCTTTTTCATGGCCAAACAGCTCGGACTCCATTAAGTCCTTCGGAATCGCCGCCATGTTCAGCGCGATAAACGGCGAAGCCGCCCGTGGGCTGTGACGGTGCAGCGCATGAGCGACAAGCTCTTTACCGGTGCCCGACTCGCCGTTGATCAACACGGTGATGTTGGAGTGGCTCAAACGCCCGATGGCGCGAAACACTTCCTGCATCGCCGGTGCTTCACCGATGATTTCCGGGGTGCGGGTCAGGGCTGGCGGGGCTTCCTGGCTTTGTTGTTCCTGGGCGTGCTGGTTGGCGCGCTTGACCAGCGCCACGGCCTCGTCCACATCGAACGGTTTAGGCAGGTATTCAAAGGCGCCGCCCTGATAAGACGCGACAGCGCTGTCCAGATCCGAGTGCGCGGTCATTATGATCACCGGCAAACGCGGGTGCTGCTCGCGGATCCGCGCCAGCAAGTCCAGGCCACTGGCGCCGGGCATGCGGATGTCGGAGATGATCACGTCCGGCTGCTGACGCGCCAGGCGGCTCATCACCCCGTCGGCGCTGTCGAAGCTCTGGGTGGTCATGCCTTCCTGTTGCAAGGCTTTCTCGAGGACCCAGCGGATAGAACGGTCGTCATCGACGATCCACACAGTTTCACTACGGCTCATGTCGTGGGGGCTCCTTGTTCCAATGGCAGGAAGATCGAGAACGTGGTGTGGCCGGGATGGCTTTCACATTCGATCAGGCCCTGGTGCTGGCTGATGATGTTCTGAGTAATGGCCAGGCCCAGCCCGGTACCGTCCGGGCGGCCGCTGACCATGGGAAAGAAGATGGTTTCCTGCAGTTCGGCTGGGATGCCCGGGCCGTTGTCGATGATCTCGACCTTGGTGACCAGGCGGTGGCGCACATGGCCGATGGTGAACTGGCGCAGAGCGCGGGTGCGCAGGCTGATGCGGCCCAGGCGCAGTTCGTTCTGGCTGCTGATGGCCTGCATGGCGTTGCGCACGATATTGAGCACCGCCTGAATCATCTGCTCGCGGTCGATCAATACGTCGGGAATGCTAGGGTCGTAGTCGCGCACCAGAGTGATGCAGCCTTGGCTTTCGGCCTCGACCAGCTGGCACACGCGCTCCAGCACTTCGTGCACGTTGGTCATCGCCAGGGACGGCAACTTGTTGGAGCCGAGCATGCGGTCCACCAGGTTACGCAGGCGGTCGGCCTCCTCAATGATGACGTTGGTGTAGTCCTTGAGGTGTTCCTCCGGCAACTCACGGGCCAGCAACTGCGCGGCGCCACGAATCCCACCCAGTGGGTTTTTGATTTCATGGGCCAGGCCGCGCACCAGCATCTTGCTGGTTTCCTGTTTGGACAGCTGCGCTTCTTCTTTAGTAATGCGCAGCAGACGGTCGCGGGGGTGCACTTCGAGCAACAGCAGGGTCGCGCCGTTGCTCAAAATCGGGGTCACGGCGTAGTCGACGGTCAGGGTCTGGCCGGTGAGGGCGGTGAGCATCGCTTCGCGCTTGGTAAACGGGTGCGCCTGCTCCACGGCCTGGCGCAACGAACTCAAGGCCTCGGCCGACTCGGTGAACAATTCGCTGATGAACTGCCCATGGCTGCGCTGACCACTGATGGCCAGGAGCATCTCCGCCGCCGGGTTCATGTACTCAAGACGCAGGTCGTCATTGAGCAGGATGGTCGCGGTGGTCAGGTTGTCGAGTAACAAACGGTGCAGTGCATCGCTGATGGTCATCGGGACCTCTTTTGGAGCAAGGCGCGGGCTTGAGGCACACGCTGATACAAGGAAAATGCAAAAACCAAACCAAGGCTCCGAAAAGAAGCGTTAAACCCCTGAAATAAGGGTTTTAGGCGCGAAACTGTGGCGTTCTGCCAGCTTGATCGAGAAGAATCGAACCAAAATGGGCTGGGAGGGTGGGAAGTGTGCAGGCTGTCGCACCAATATAGTGCGGTTTTGTGAAGGTTGTTCAGGAAGTGATGGCTGGTGAAAAATTGTCTGGAGGAGCGGGGTCAATGTGGGAGCTGGCTTGCCTGCGATAGCGGTGGCACATTCACCATTGCTATCGCAGGCAAGCCAGCTCCCACAGTTTTGATTGGGTTTGCAGGCTTTAACCTTTGTAGATGCACAGCTCGGCGGTGGCGCGGATCATTGCCAGTTGGCGCAGCGGATCATTCAGCGGCTCATGCACGGCGGTGGCCAGCCACTGCGGGCATTGCGGGTCGGTGCGCTGCGGGGTGAAGTCGGCCAGTTGCTGCAGCAGGGTTTTTTGCAGTTGGTCCAGCCGTGGTCGGATCTGTTTTACCAAGTCCGGGCGCGGGTCGTCCGGGGCTTTGCCCTGGAACTGCCAGTCGGACAGGTGGGTGTACTGCACCAGCTTATTGGCCTCGATCTGCGCCGAGAAAAACTGCTCGGCGGCAGAAGGGTCGAGTTTGTAGTTGGGCGCTTGGGCGGCGACGCTGGCGATCACCTCTTGTTCGCGCTTTTTGTCCTCTACGGGCTTGTGGCTGTCCCATTTGCTCAGGGCTACCTGATCGGCAATCTCCAGGCGCTCGGCGATGCTGTTGAGCAAAGGCTCCAGAGTGGGCGGCGCTGCGCTGGCTGTGGCGCAGGCGAATAACAGGGCGAATGCAAATCTATGTTTCAACGTAGATCTCCTTGTGGGAGCGGGCTTGCTCGCGAAGGCGGTGTGTCAGTCACCCGATGCATTAACTGATACGCCGCCTTCGCGAGCAAGCCCGCTCCCACATTTTGATTGGGTTTGCAGATTTTGGGCAGTGTCAGCCAGAGGCTACCTTAACTTGCGTGCTTGCCTACAGGTGCGCCAGAATCCGCCGGCTTGTACGGCTGGCTTGTCGTCTCTAAGGTTGCTCGGTCGCTGCTCATCAGCGATCAGGTTTAGTAGCCTGGATTCGAATTGTAGGCCGTGCATTCTCCATCAATCAGATTTCCCAAATCTGTGCTTGATGGTGGCTGTGCGCAGGGCATCCTCGGATGCGCCGGGCTTCTACATTCACCGGTCTACTAACCTGCGCACAGCCGCCACCCTTTCGTTTAGTAGCGAAGCGAAGGCGGCCTCATTAGAGGAATGTAGAAAATGTTCAAACCAACGCCAAATCCGCCTCCATCCGTCTTCACCATCGACCCTGGCAGCGACGACGAATCCCTGCTGATCAACAGCTTCGAAGCCTTCTCCTCGGTCAGCACCTTGTTGCTTGATTTGTCCGAGGCGCTGGAAGGCAAACACCGCGATACCGTCCTGGCCATTCACCAGCTCAGTGCCCTCGGCACCTTGATGGTGGGCAACATGCTCGACCGCCACGCCCCGGCTCGCTAAACGCCAGGCAAAAAAAAGACCTCCCGAAGGAGGTCTTTTTCGTTACGCCGCGTTAAGCAGCGCTACCGGATCAGCAGCTGTAGTACAGCTCGTATTCCAGTGGGTGTACGAAGGTGCGTACTTTGATTTCTTCTTCGCTTTTCAGCTCGATGTAGGCATCGATGAAGTCGTCGCTGAATACGCCGCCTTTGGTCAGGAACGCACGGCCCTTGTCCAGCTCTTCCAGGGCTTCTTTCAGGCTGCCGCACACTTGTGGGATCTCTTTGGCCTCTTCAGGCGGCAGGTCGTACAAGTTTTTGTCGGCGGCGTCGCCTGGGTGGATCTTGTTCTGGATACCGTCCAGGCCAGCCATTACCAGCGCAGCGAAGGCCAGGTATGGGTTAGCTGCCGGGTCCGGGAAGCGCGCTTCGATACGGCGAGCGCGAGGGCTGGACACGTAAGGAATACGGATCGAAGCGGAACGGTTACGCGCCGAGTAGGCCAGCATTACCGGAGCTTCGAAACCTGGCACCAGACGCTTGTAGGAGTTGGTCGACGGGTTGGTGAAGCCGTTCAGGGCCTTACCGTGCTTGATGATACCGCCGATGAAGTACAGGGCAGTGTCGGACAGGCCGGCATAACCTTCGCCAGCGAAGGTGTTCTTGCCATCTTTGGCGATGGACAGGTGAACGTGCATACCCGAACCGTTATCGCCGTACAGTGGCTTAGGCATGAAGGTAGCGGTACGGCCGTAGGCATCAGCCACGTTGTGTACGCAGTACTTCAGGGTCTGAACTTCGTCAGCCTTGGCTACCAGGGTGTTGAACTTCACGCCGATTTCGTTCTGGCCGGCAGTCGCCACTTCGTGGTGGTGAACTTCGATGACCAGGCCCATCTCTTCCATGGCGTTGCACATGGAGGTACGGATTTCGTGGTCGTGGTCGAACGGCGGAACCGGGAAGTAACCACCTTTGATACCTGGACGGTGGCCTTTGTTGCCGCCTTCGATGTCCTGGTCGGACATCCACGAACCTTGTTCGGAGAAGATTTTGAACATGGAACCGGAGATGTCGGACTTGAACTTGACCGAATCAAAGATGAAGAACTCTGGCTCCGGGCCTACGAATACGGTGTCGCCGATACCGGTCGACTTCAGGTATTCCTCAGCGCGCTTGGCGATCGCACGTGGGTCGCGGTCGTAGCCTTGCATGGTCGAAGGCTCGATCACGTCGCAGACGATGATCAGGGTTGGGTCTTCGGTGAACGGGTCGAGTACGGCAGTGCTGTCGTCCGGCATCAGGATCATGTCGGAAGCTTCGATGCCTTTCCAGCCGGCAATGGAGGAACCGTCGAACATTTTGCCTTCTTCGAAGAACGCATCATCCAGCGCGTCGCGAGCCGGCATGGTCACGTGGTGCTGAGTACCTTTAGTGTCCGTGAAGCGCAGATCAATCCATTTAACGTCATGATCTTTGATGAGTTGAACCGACTTCGACATGGTGTCCTCCGGGTGGCTTCGGGCTGGGGTAGTGGAGTTAGCCCTTAGAATGTGGGTGATGCCGGCGCGAATACTCGACCAAGGCAACCTGCCTCACAAGAGAGCAAATTGCATGCCAGTGCGCCAACATGGCCTTTTTGCCTCAAAATGGCCCCTATAACGGTGCAATCCGCTGAAGCGGAATAAATAACGCACTGCAATGTAGCGTTAATTTGCGCAAATGACCCGTTTTGGTGCGTTGCGTCTGTGATGCATATTAACTGGTTAAACCTTGAGCGATTTCCGCTATAATCCGCGCCCCCCTTTTTCAGCAGGCCCGGCGCGCGCTGTTTCCATGAAATTAATCGTAAAAGTCTTCCCCGAGATCACCATCAAAAGCCGACCGGTACGGACGCGTTTCATCCGTCAGTTGGCCAAGAACATCCGTGCCGTGCTCCGAGACCTGGACCCGGCTGTGGTGGTGAACGGTGTGTGGGACAACCTCGAGCTGGAAACCCGCATAACCGACGCCAAAGCCTTGAAGGACATGACCGAGCGCCTGAGTTGCATGCCGGGCATCGCGCATTTCCTGCAGGTCGATGAGTACCCGTTGGGCGACTTCGATGACATCACCGAAAAGTGCAAACAGCACTACGGCGAGTCGCTTGAAGGCAAGATCTTTTCGGTGCGCTGCAAGCGCGCCGGCAAGCACACCTTCAGCTCCATGGATGTGGAGAAATACGTCGGCAGCAAGCTGCGTCGCGAGTGCGGCGCCGCCGGAATTTCCCTCAAAGCGCCGCAAATTGAAGTGCGCATGGAAATTCGCGACCAACGGTTGTTTGTGATCCACAGCCAGCACAACAGTATCGGCGGCTACCCGCTGGGCGCACTGGAACAGACCCTGGTACTCATGTCCGGCGGTTTCGATTCCACGGTGGCGGCCTACCAGATCATGCGTCGCGGCCTGATGAGCCACTTCTGCTTCTTTAACCTGGGCGGGCGTGCACACGAATTGGGCGTGATGGAAGTCGCGCACTTTATCTGGAAGAAGTACGGCAGCTCCCAGCGCGTGCTATTTGTAAGCGTGCCGTTTGAGGAAGTGCTGGGCGAAATTCTCGGCAAAGTCGATAACAGTCATATGGGCGTAGTATTGAAGCGTATGATGTTGCGCGCTGCGTCCCGAATCGCCGATCAATTGCAGATCGACGCGTTGGTGACCGGTGAAGCGATCTCCCAGGTGTCCAGCCAGACGCTGCCGAACCTGTCGCTCATTGATTGCGTCACCGAGAAGCTGGTCTTGCGCCCGCTGATCGCCAGCCACAAACAGGACATCATCGACCTGGCAGAAGAAATCGGCACGGCCGACTTTGCCAAGCACATGCCTGAATATTGCGGGGTCATTTCGGTGAACCCCAAGACCCACGCCAAGCGCAACCGCGTGGAGTATGAAGAACAACAGTTTGATATGGCGATTCTGGAGCGTGCGCTCGAGAACGCCAAACTGGTCCCGATCGATCGTGTTATCGATGAATTGGGCCAGGATGTGCAAATCGAAGAAGTCAGCGAAGCGCTGGCCGGCCAGATCGTCGTCGATATCCGTCATCCGGATGCCGCCGAGGATGAGCCGCTGGAAATCGCTGGCATCGACGTGCAAGCGCTGCCGTTCTACGCATTGAACGCGCGCTTCAAGGAACTGGATAACAGCCGTCAGTACCTGCTGTATTGCGACAAAGGCGTGATGAGTCGCCTGCATGCCCACCATTTGCTCAGTGAGGGGTATGCCAATGTGCGCGTTTATCGACCGAGCTAAGAGCCCGGGGCTGTTTGCCTGTGGCCTGCGTCACCGGCCCCCCGACTCTGCCGTCAAGCTGTAACGGCAAGGCCTGACTCTACTGTTAATCGCTGCCACGACCTGTCAGCACACCGAATCCTCTGATCGAGATACACAAGTGATCGAAAATCTACGTAACATCGCCATCATTGCTCACGTTGACCATGGTAAAACCACCCTGGTAGACAAACTCCTGCGTCAATCCGGCACCCTGGAGCGCAACGAGCTCAACGACGAGCGCGTGATGGACTCCAACGACCAGGAAAAAGAGCGCGGTATTACCATCCTGGCTAAAAACACCGCTATCAACTGGAACGGCTACCACATCAACATCGTGGACACCCCGGGCCACGCCGACTTCGGCGGCGAAGTAGAACGCGTAATGTCGATGGTTGACTCCGTTCTGCTGCTGGTTGACGCTCAAGACGGCCCTATGCCGCAAACTCGTTTCGTGACCAAGAAGGCTTTCGAAGCCGGCCTGCGTCCGATCGTGTGCATCAACAAGGTTGACCGTCCAGGCGCGCGTCCGGACTGGGTTCTGGACCAGATCTTCGACCTGTTCGACAACCTGGGTGCTACCGAAGAACAGCTGGACTTCAAAGTGGTCTACGCCTCGGCCCTGAACGGTATTGCCGGTCTGGAACACACCGACATGGCTGAAGACATGACCCCGCTGTACCAGTCGATCGTCGACAACGTACCGGCACCAAAAGTTGACCGTGAAGGCCCGTTCCAGATGCAAATCTCGGCACTGGACTACAACAGCTTCCTGGGTGTTATCGGTGTTGGCCGTATCGCGCGTGGTAGCGTCAAGCCGAACACTCCGGTTGTCGCCATCGGCGCCGACGGCAAAAAGCGTAACGGTCGTATCCTGAAGCTGATGGGTCACCACGGCCTGCACCGCATCGACGTTGAAGAAGCTTTCGCCGGCGACATCGTGTGCGTGAGCGGTATGGACTCGCTGTTCATCTCCGACACCCTGTGCCAGCCAGACAACGTTGAGGCGATGAAGCCTCTGACCGTTGACGAGCCAACCGTTTCCATGACCTTCCAGGTAAACGACTCGCCTTTCTGCGGTAAAGAAGGCAAGTTCGTGACTTCCCGTAACATCAAGGAACGTCTGGACAAAGAGCTGCTGTACAACGTTGCACTGCGCGTTGAAGAAGGCGACTCGGCTGACAAGTTCAAGGTTTCCGGCCGTGGTGAGCTGCACCTCTCGGTACTGATCGAAACCATGCGTCGCGAAGGCTTCGAAATGGGCGTTGGTCGTCCAGAAGTGATCATCCGTCAGGTTGACGGCGTGAAGCAGGAACCGTTCGAAAACGTGACCATCGACACCCCTGAAGAATCCCAGGGCAAGGTCATGGAAGAGATGGGCCTGCGTAAGGGCGACCTGACCAACATGGTGCCGGATGGCAAAGGCCGTGTACGTCTGGAATACAACATCCCTGCGCGTGGTCTGATCGGTTTCCGTAACCAGTTCCTGACCCTGACCAACGGTGCTGGCATCCTGACCTCGATCTTCGATCGCTACGACACCATGAAGTCCGGCGACATGTCCGGCCGTCAGAACGGTGTTCTGGTATCGGTAGAAACCGGCAAGGCGCTGACCTACTCCCTGGAAACTCTGCAGGCGCGTGGCAAGCTGTTCGTTGAACACGGTCAAGAGATCTACAACGGTCAGATCGTTGGTCTGAACAGCCGTGACAACGACATGGGCGTTAACCCAACCAAAGGCAAGAAGCTCGACAACATGCGTGCTTCGGGCAAAGACGAAACCATCGCTCTGGTCCCACCTGTTCGCTTCACCCTGGAACAGGCCCTGGAATTCATCCAGGACGACGAGCTGTGCGAAGTTACGCCTAAGTCGATCCGCCTGCGTAAGAAGATCCTGGACGAAGGCGAGCGTACCCGCGCTGCCAAGAAAGCCAAGAACTGAGTTAACTCAGGCTGAATGAAAAACGCCCCCGGTCGAAAGGCCGGGGGCGTTTTTTTATGCCTGATCGTTCCCACGCTCTGCGTGGGAATGCCGCTTGGGACGCTCCGCGTCCCGCTTTTAAGGGCGGACGCAGAGCGTCCAGGGCTGCATTCCCACGCGGAGCGTGGGAACGATCATCATGATCATCAGAACTTGTCGAGAGTCCGGAAATTGGTCTCGCGCACCACTTCCTTCGGCTTATACGCACAATACCCCGGCCGCGGCCCGATTTTCGGATGGTTGCGGCAGGTATCCGGGCGCTTGTCATAAATAGTGCAGAAGCGCGTCTTACGATCCAGGTACAGGCAGTCGTTATTGCTCATGCGCTGCAGGGTGAAAATTTCGGATTTGGAATTGTAGCGCTCGACGATGCCTTCCTTCTGCAAACGCTTGGCGATGTTCTTCGGCGGGTCGCCGCGCTCGAACTCATCGACGATGCCAATGCGGATCAGGTCCTTGATCTTCACCTCGACCGGCAGCGTGCAGCAGCTGGACACGCAGCCACCGCACATGTGGGCGGAATATTTCTGCCAGGTCTCGAGACGGTCGAGTTCAGCGGCGGCGATCAGTTGAGGCTTCATCAAGGTTCCAAGGTGGGGCTGTATCCGGGCGCGCGATCATACCGGGATTGGTGGTTTTTTGAACAATATTTTGCAGATTTCATCTCCAACGGTGCAGGGGAGAAAAGCAGGCACGGCCCCTGCATCAATTTCCAGCAATGGTGAATGAGTTAAAAAACTGCCGAACCAGCACGTCTACCGTCTGTCAGACCGACTAGGCTCTAGCAACTCCTTCAATCTCGCCCGAGGTCGCACCGATGTCTCAGGAACCGCTTGCACGAGAAGCAGAGGTAGCCGCATTCCGCGATGCTGTCTTGACCAAACTTACCTACGCGGTGGGCAAGGACCCGGATCACGCCTTCGACCACGACTGGTTTGAAGCCATCGCCCTGGCCGCCCGCGACCAGATGGTCGACCACTGGATGAACCACACGCGGCGCATCTACCGCAAAGGCCAGAAGCGGGTGTATTACCTCTCGCTGGAGTTCCTGATCGGCCGTTTGCTCTACGACAGCCTGAGCAACCTCGGCGTGTTGGAGATTGCCCGCGAAGCCCTGTCCGAACTGGGTGTGGACCTAGAGCGCATCCGCCTGCTGGAGCCCGACGCGGCGCTCGGCAACGGTGGCCTGGGCCGCCTGGCCGCGTGCTTTATGGAAAGCATGTCGACCCTGGGCATTGCCGGCCACGGCTATGGCATCCGCTATGAACACGGCCTGTTTCGCCAGGCGATTGTCGACGGCTGGCAGCAGGAACAGACCGAACGCTGGCTGGATTTCGGCAACCCGTGGGAGTTCGAGCGGGCCGAGGTGATTTACCCGATCGGCTTTGGCGGCAGCGTCGAAACCCTGGCGGATGCCTCCGGCAAGATGATCCAGGTATGGACGCCCAACGAAACCGTGCGCGCGGTGGCGTACGACACGCCGGTGGTCGGCTGGCGCGGTGCCAGTGTGAACACCCTGCGCCTGTGGCGCGCCCGTGCGGTAGAAGACCTGCACCTGGAGCGCTTCAACGCCGGTGACCACTTGGGCGCCGTCGCCGAAGTGGCTCGCGCCGAAAGCATCTCCCGAGTGCTTTACCCGGCCGACAGCACCGAAGCGGGGCAGGAATTGCGTCTGCGCCAGGAATACTTCTTTGTTTCGGCCTCGCTGCAAGACCTGCTGCGCCGCCACAAGAACATGCACGGCTCGGTACTCAGCCTGGGCGAACACGCCGCGATTCAGCTCAACGACACGCACCCGTCCATCGCCGTGGCTGAGTTGATGCGCCAACTGGTCGACCTGCATGACATCCCGTGGGAAGCCGCGTGGGATGTCACCGTCGAAACCCTTTCCTACACCAACCACACCTTGTTGCCCGAGGCGTTGGAAACCTGGCCTGTCGGTTTGATGGAACGCATGCTGCCTCGGCATATGCAGATCATCTACCTGATCAATGCCCAGCACATCGACTCACTGCGCGCCAAGGGCATCCACGATTTCGACGTATTGCGCGCCGTGTCGCTGATCGAAGAAGACAACGGCCGCCGCGTGCGCATGGGTAACCTGGCGTTCCTTGGCTCCCATAGCGTTAACGGTGTGTCCGGTTTGCACACCCAGCTGATGCGCAGCACGGTGTTCTCCGAACTGCACAAGCTGTACCCGGAGCGCATCAACAACAAAACCAACGGCATCACCTTCCGCCGCTGGCTGTACCAGGCCAACCCCAAGCTCACCGAGATGCTGGTGGAGGCTCTGGGGCCGGACATCCTCGACACCATGGAAACCCGCCTGACGGAGCTGGAGACCTTCGCCGAGAAGCAGGTTTTCCGCAAAGCCTTCGCCGAACAGCGCCTGCACAGCAAGAGGGCACTGGCCGAGATCATCCACGAGCGCCTGGGCATTTCGGTGAACCCGGCGGCGATGTTCGACGTGCAGGTCAAGCGGATCCACGAATACAAACGCCAACTGCTCAACCTGCTGCACACCGTGGCCTTGTACCAGGCAATCCGCGCCGAGCCAGGCACCGATTGGGTGCCGCGCGTGAAAATCTTCGCGGGCAAGGCGGCGGCCAGCTATCACCAGGCCAAGTTGATCATCAAGCTGACCAACGACATCGCCCGCACCGTGAACAACGACCCGACCGTGCGCGGCTTGCTCAAGGTGGTGTTCCTGCCCAACTACAACGTCAGCCTGGCGGAAAGCATCATCCCGGCGGCGGACTTGTCCGAGCAGATTTCCACGGCCGGTTTTGAAGCCTCTGGCACCAGCAACATGAAGTTCGGCCTCAATGGCGCGCTGACCATCGGCACCATGGACGGCGCCAACGTGGAGATGCACGAGCGCGTGGGCGCCGAGCATATGTTTATCTTCGGCCTCAGCGCCGAACAAGTGGAAGCCCGCAAGCACGCCGGTGAATTCCACGCCGGGCCGGATGTGGCAGCCTCCCATCGTCTCAACGATGTGTTGCAAGCGATCCGCGGCGGGGTGTTCTCGCCGGATGATCCAGGCCGCTATGTGGGCTTGATCGACGGGTTGATCGACTACGACCGTTTCCTGGTGTGCGCCGACTTTGACGCCTACTGGGACGCCCAGGCGCGGGTCGAAGCGCATTGGCACGATTCCAAGGCCTGGTGGCGTTCGGCTGTGCTCAATACGGCGCGCATGGGCTGGTTCAGCTCGGACCGCACCATCCGCGAATACGCCACCGAGATCTGGAAAGCCCTCGACTAAACACCGCAAGACCCAAGTGGTAGCAGGCTTCTGTGGCGAGGGAGCTTGCTCCCGTTCGGTTGCGTAGCAGCCGCCGGCTATTGCGGGCGCTTCGCACCCGAACGGGAGCAAGCTCCCTCGCCACAAAAGCCGCTCCCACATTAGCTTTGCGTCGATATACTAGGCCTCGGTTTGCCCGCCTCGGGCTGCTTAGGGATATCGACCATGCAATGGATTTTCATGCTGATTGGCCTGGTGCTCGGCTGGACACTCGATGAGTCGTTCACCGATGCCGGCTTCGGTGCGCTATTGGGCTTGGGCATTGGTCAGGCAATTCGCCTGTCGAGGCTGTCCGCCCAGGCAGACCAGCAAGCGCTTCAGTTAGAGACCACGCAGAAGGCATTGATAGCCCTGGGTGAGCGCCTGCGGCAACTGGAAGTGCCCGCGCCTACAAACAGCGTGATTGTCGAAGCCCCCATCCCTGAACCTGCACCTGCCGTTGCCAAGCCCGAACTTGTTTGGGAGCTGCCCACCGAACTGGCGCCCGTCGCCGTGATGGCCGAGGCGAGACAGCCACTGCCGGAGGACGTCTGGACCCCAGCGCCAAAACCGAAAGAACCTGCCATCCCCCGTGGCCCCAACCTGATCGAGCGCGCCATCGGCGGCGCCCGTAATTGGCTGTTCGGCGGCAACACCGTGCTGCGCGTTGGCGTGGTGCTGCTGTTCCTTGGCCTGGCCTTCTTGCTGCGTTATGCCACCGAAGGCGTGGTGGTGCCGATTGAACTGCGTTACGCCGGGGTTGCCGCTGCCGCCATCGGCCTGCTGGGCCTGGGTTGGTGGTTACGGCTGCGCAACAGCAATTACGGGCTGATGCTGCAGGGTACCGGGATTGCCGTGTTGTACCTGACGGTGTTTGCTGCGATGCGCCTGCACCCGTTGATCGACCCAGGCGCGGCACTCGGCCTGCTGGTGGCGGTCACGGTGTTCTCGGCCATCCTGGCGATCACCCAGGATGCCCTCGGCCTGGCCTGCGCAGCGGCGCTGGGTGGGTTTGCCGCGCCGATTCTGACCTCAACCGGCGCCGGTAATCATGTGGCGCTGTTCAGTTACTTTGCATTGCTCAACGCCGGCATTCTGGCCATCGCGTGGTTCAAGGCCTGGCGTCTGCTCAACCTGATCGGGTTTGTCGGCACCTTCGGCATAGGCTTCGCCTGGGGCATGCGCTCCTACACACCGGAACTGCTGTGGAGCACCGAGCCGTTCCTGATCCTGTTTTTCCTGATGTACCTGGCCATCGGCCTGTTGTTCGCCCGCCGCAAGCTGCAAGAAGTGGGCGATGCGCCTGAAGGCCGTGAGGCACTGCTGCGCTGGTCGGCGGCCAAGGGTGATTATGTTGATGGCAGCATGCTGTTCGGCCCGCCGTTGGTAGGCTTTGGCTTGCAGTTCGCCGTGGTGCAGCACCTGGAGTTTGCCGCCGCGTTCAGTGCACTCGGTTTAGGCCTTATCTACATGGGCTTGGCGCGGCTGCTGAGTGGCGGGCGCGCCTTGCTGCTGGCCGAAACTTGCCTGGCGCTGGGCGTGATCTTTGCCAGCCTGGCGATTCCGCTGGGCCTCGACGCGCGCTGGACGGCAGCGGCCTGGGCGGTGGAGGGCGCCGGGATCTTCTGGCTTGGCTTGCGTCAGCAGCGGCCGTTGGCTCGTGCGTTTGGCCTGTTGTTACAGTTGGGGTCAGCGCTGGCGTTCCTCAGCGAACTGCGCGTTGGCGAGTTGACCTTGCTCAACGGTGCACCACTGGGCGCGCTGTTGCTGGGCGCGGCCCTGTTGTTCAGCTTCGATCAGTTGCGCAAGGCATCGACCGAACAAGCGGCGCAATGGGAGCGCACCGGTCTGCCCGTGCTGGCGAGCCTGGGATTGACCTTTTTGTACCTGCTTGCACCCTTGTTGTTGCTGACCCAAGGCACCGCCATCAGTTGGGCAATCGCCGGGCTGCTGACGCTGTTTGTCGGCCTGCGCATTGGCTCGCGCACCTTCCTGTTCACTGCCTTTGCTGTGCAATTGCTCGGTGGGGTGTTGTTCCTCCTGCGTTTGCAGGGCGGTGATGGGGCTGCGGTATTCAGTGCCGGTTGGACCGGCTTGTTGACCGCCTCGCTGATCGGCCTGGCGTTGGTCGGCGGCATGCTGATGGCGGCGCGCGATGACATGGTGCGCAGCGATGTGCGGCTGCTGCGCGGCTTGTCGGTGGTGCTGCTCGCGGGTCTGGTGCTGATCAACCTTGCGGTGCTGTTTGTGCTGCCATGGGAAAGCGCCAGCGGCGTGTGGGCGGCCAGTGGCTTGCTGATCATCTGGTTGAGCCTGTACCTGCAACAACGCGTGAGTTTCGTGTTTGGTTTGCTGCTGCAACTGATCGGTGGTGCTTCGTTCCTGTTGGCGGTGCCGCAGTTGCTCGGGCCGTTGAACAGCGAGGGCTTGCGCCCCTTGGCGCACAGCGCTTTCTGGACGCCGATGGTGCTGGGCCTGGCGGCAATGGTGGGCGCCTGGCGCTTGCAACGTGAGTCGCAGGCGCCGGTGTTTGCCGTGTTGAAATTGCAACGCCTGTCCGACCTGCTGCTGGTGTGGGGCGCGGCCTGGTGGGCATTGGCGTTGATCGGCGAAGTGCTGCGGTTTATCCCGCAAGCGCTGCAAGGCGCATTTTTGCTTGGCATCGCTGCGGTGAGCGTGGCGATCTGGGCGCTGTTGGCCGCACGTTTACGCTGGGCATCTCTGGGCATGCTGTGCGCCTTGCTGATGCCGGCGGCGGGCGTGGTGTTGCTGGTGTCTGCCCATGATTACTATCACCCGGCAGCGCATTACGGCTGGCTGGCGTGGTTGGCGGTGTTTGTGGTGCATTTTATCGCGCTGCGCCGTTTGGCGGCGGTGGTGCCGGGCAAGGTATTGAGCATCGCTCATGTGTTCGGCTGCTGGATGTTGATCGGTGTGTTGGCGCTGGAGCTGCGTTACGGCCTGTTGCTGCTGTCGAGTGAGTACAACGCCTGGCGTTGGCTGGGTTGGGCGATTCTGCCAAGCCTGTACCTGGTGCTGGCGGCGGCACCGCGCAGTTGGCCGTGGCCGGTGTCGGCAAACCCGCGTGAATACCGTGTGCTGGCCGCGTTGCCGCTGGCGGTATTGATGCTCGGCTGGTTCTGGTTGGCGAACATCTTCAGCGACGGCACGGCGAAACCACTGCCGTACGTGCCATTGCTCAACCCGTTGGACGTGGGCCTGCTGTTCGCATTGCTGGGTATTTACCTGTGGTCGCGCAGCGTGGCGCCGCAGCGCGGGCCGCGTGCTGAACTGATCGCCCAAGGTGTCGCAGGTGCTTCGCTGTTTGCCTTCTTCACGGCCTTGGTGATGCGCACCGCCCACCATTGGGCGGGCGTGCCGTTCCAACTGGATGCCTTGCTGGCGTCCATGTGGGTGCAGGCTGGCCTGTCGCTGGTCTGGACCCTGATCGCCCTGGGCCTGATGATCGGCGGCCACTTGCGCCATCGTCGCGAAGTGTGGCTGATCGGCGCGGCGTTGATTGCGGTGGTGGTCGCCAAGCTGTTCTTTGTCGAGCTGAGCAACCGTGGCGGGCTGGCGCGGATCGTATCGTTTATTGGTGTGGGCGGGCTGTTGCTGGTGGTGGGTTACTTCGCACCGCTGCCGCCCAAACGCGCCGAGCCGGTGTTGGAAACTGAAGGAGCATCCTCTTGATCGGTAAGTTGAGCGTGATCGCGTTGGGCATGTGTTCGACGTTGTCGGCGTGGGCGCAAGAAACGCCCGCCGACTTCACCACACAGGTGCCGTTGGCGGTAAGTGGCAACGGGCCTTGGTATCGCCTGGAGTTGCCGCTGTCGGTGCAATTGAGCGCGCGCCAGGCAGATCTTGGTGATGTGCGCGTGTTCAACGCCGCCGGCGAGCCCCAGGCTTACGCGTTGTCGCGCCAATCAGCGCAACGCACCGAAAGCCGCACGGTGGCCGACGTGAAGTGGTTCCCGTTGTACGCCGCCGACACCCGCCAAAGTGTGCCGGACGTGGTGATGAAATCCACCGCCGAAGGCACGCTGCTGGAAGTGCGCCCGTCCAAGGCCGGCAAACAGGTGCTGCGTGGCTGGGTACTGGACGCCAGCGCGATCAAGGCGCCGCTGCAGCAACTGAGCCTGGACTGGAGTCGCGAACAGGATGGCTTCCAGCGTTTCAGCATTGAAGCCAGCGATGACCTGCAGCACTGGGAACCCTGGGGCGATGGCCAGGTGGCGCGCCTATCGTTTGCCGATGAGCGGGTTGAGCAACATGACGTGAGCCTGCCGGGGCAATCGGCGCGTTACCTGCGTCTGCTGTGGCAAGGCCAGGCCGCGCCGACGCTGACCTCGGCCAAGCTTGTGAGCGCCACCAGCAGCAGCCTGCCAATGCCCTTGGTGTGGTCGCAGCCGTTGGCGGGTACGCGGCTCAAGGCGGGTGAATACAGCTGGCAGTTGCCGACGGGGCTGCATGTGGAGCGCTTGCGCGTCGAGCTCAAGCAGCCCAACACGCTGGCGCCCGTGACGTTGGCGGGGCGGCGGGAAGCCAATCAAGCCTGGCAGCCTTTGAGCAATGGCTTGTTGTATCGCCTGGCCCAGAACGGCCAGGACGTGGTGCAGGATGAATTGCAATTGCCAGGCGTGGCCGTGGGCGAACTCAAGTTGCAGGTGGACGAGCGCGGCGGCGGCCTGGGCGTGGAAGCGCCGGCATTGCGTTTTGCTGTGCGCGCCACGCAGTTGGTGTTCCTGGCGCGGGGCGAGCCGCCGTTTACCCTGGCGTTGGGCAACCCGTCGGTAAAGGCCGCTAACTTGCCGCTGTCGACGCTGATTCCCGACTACAGCGCCGAGCGTATCAAGACCTTGGGGCAGGCCACGGTCACAGGCGACGTGACGGTCAAATCGCCTGCGATTGCCGTTTCACCCGAAGCGGGCACCGACTGGAAGAAACTCGGCCTGTGGGCCGTGCTCCTGTTGGGTGTAGCGGCGCTAGGGGCGATGGCCTACAGTTTGTTGCGTGCACCGGCGGCCAAGCCGTGAACTCTATTGGGGTTAAATCCTCTGATTAGAGGAAATAACCCTCGACTCGCGTTAAACTGCGCGGGTTTTTAAGCCCCCCATTTTCCGGAGCCTTCCATGTCCCGCGTTACCCTGAGTCGCTATTTGATCGAGCAGACCCGCAGCAACAACACGCCTGCCGATCTGCGCTTCCTTATCGAAGTGGTGGCGCGTGCTTGCAAGGAAATCAGCCACGCCGTGTCCAAAGGCGCACTGGGTGGTGTTCTGGGCAGCATGGGCACTGAAAACGTCCAAGGCGAAGTGCAGAAGAAGCTCGACGTGATTTCCAACGAAATCCTGCTCGAAGCCAACGAATGGGGTGGCCACCTGGCCGGCATGGCGTCCGAAGAAATGGACAATGCCTACCAGATCCCGGGCAAATACCCGAAAGGCGCGTACCTGCTGGTGTTCGACCCACTCGACGGCTCGTCCAACATCGACATCAACGCACCGGTCGGCACTATCTTCTCGGTACTGCGCTGCCCTAACGAATACCTGAGCCAGAACGAAGCCCTGAACGAAAAGGCCTTCCTGCAGCCAGGCACCGAACAGGTTGCTGCCGGTTACGCCATCTACGGCCCGCAGACCATGCTGGTGCTCACCCTGGGCGACGGCGTCAAAGGCTTTACCCTGGACCGCGAAATGGGCAGCTTCGTACTGACCCACGAAGACATCACCATCCCTGCCTCCACCCAGGAATTTGCGATCAACATGTCCAACCAGCGTCACTGGGAAGAGCCTGTGACCCGCTACGTGGGCGAGTTGATGGCCGGCGAAGAAGGCCCGTTGAAGAAGAACTTCAACATGCGCTGGGTCGCTGCGATGGTTGCCGACGTGCACCGCATCCTGACCCGTGGTGGCCTGTTCATGTACCCACGTGACAGCCGCGAACCTTCCAAACCGGGCAAGCTGCGCTTGATGTACGAAGCCAACCCGATGTCGTTCCTGGTTGAGCAAGCAGGCGGTGCGTCCACTGACGGCCACCAGCGCATCCTCGACATCCAGCCGGAAGGCCTGCACCAGCGTGTGGCAGTGTTCCTGGGCTCGAAGGAAGAAGTTGAGCGTGTGACGGCTTATCACAAGAAGTAAACCTCTGTGGCGAGGGAGCTTGCTCCCGTTGGGCTGCGAAGCGGCCCCAAAAAGCTTGCGGGCGCTGCGCACCCGAACGGGAGCAAGCTCCCTCGCCACAGAAGCATTCAAGACTTGAAGTTTTGAATGAGAAGAAGCCCCGAAACGTTTCAGCGTTTTCGGGGCTTTTTTGTTTTTGCCCATCGGGAACCAGACACCTCTTTTCCCTTCTAAGCTTCTGGCAGATACCCCAGCTGCTTTGTCTCTCCAGGAGCTTTTCCATGTCTTTACGCCGTCTCTCCCTGCTGGCTTTTTGCGTGCTGTTAGCCGCGTGCAGCAAGGTCAATCAAGAAAACTACGCGAAGCTGTCGGCTGGCATGGCCAAGGCCGAGGTGGAGTCGTTGCTGGGTAAGCCGACCGATTGTTCCGGTGCGCTGGGCATGTCCAGTTGCACGTGGGGCGATAAAAACAGCTTTATCAGCGTGCAGTACGCCGGTGACAAAGTTCTGATGTTTTCCGGGCAAGGCCTGAAGTAAACCGGGGCGCGAGCCTGCGGGAGAAGAAGAATGATGCGTTTTGTTTTGTTTCTTTGCGCCAGTCTGTTTTTGGCGGGCTGCGCCAGCCATTCTGGCGATGATCTGCAACCCAAGACCGCGAGCAACGTCAACCTCAAGCGTTACCAGGGCACCTGGTATGAGTTGGCCCGATTGCCGATGTACTTCCAGCGTAACTGCGCGCAGTCCGAGGCTCGCTACACCCTGCTGCCGGATGGCGATATGTCGGTGTTTAACCGCTGCCTGACCACAGAGTGGAAGTGGGAAGAAGCCAAGGGCACGGCCACGCCGCAAGTGCCGGGCAAGACCGACAAGCTCTGGGTGGAATTCAATAACTGGTTCACCGCGTTGCTGCCAGGCGTCGCCAAGGGCGATTATTGGGTGCTGTACGTGAGTGATGATTACAAGACCGCCATCGTCGGTAGCCCGAGCCGGCGTTATATGTGGATCTTGTCGCGCACACCGACGGTGAGCGCCGACACCCGCGAAGACCTGCTGAGCAGGGCGCGCCAGCAAGGGTATGACACGACGCGACTGATCTTCCGCACGTCGGACAAGCAGATGGCGAAGACCTCGCAGTAACCTGAGGTCACCCTCAATCCAATGTGGGAGCTGGCTTGTGTGGGAGCTGGCTTGCCTGCGATGCAGACACCTCGGTGTATCCGTTACACCCAGGTGATGCTATCGCAGGCAAGCCAGCTCCCACATTTGTTTTGTGTCGGCTGTTAGCCCAGCAAGTCTCTCAGAACTTGGGTGAGCGCCCGGCTGCTTTCTTCTTCGCCGGCATGATGCCCATCGCGCACCACCCATTTGCCGTTGACCAGCACATCGCGCACTTGGCGATCACCACCGGCGAACAGCCAGCGATTGAGGATGCCATCCTCGGTCGCCGTCGCCAGGTACGGGTCATTGCCATCCAGCACAATCCAATCTGCCCGCTTGCCGACTTCCAATCGACCAATCGGCTGCCCCAACGCTTGGGCGCCGCCGTCCAGCGCAGCATCGAACAATGTGCGGCCAACCATCGGTTGATCACTGCGATACAGGCGGTTGCGCCGCTGGTCCCGCAGGCGCTGGCCATATTCGAGCCAACGCAACTCCTCCACCACGCTCAGTGACACATGGCTGTCGGAACCGATACCCATACGCCCGCCTTGAGCGAGGAAATCCACCGCCGGGAAAATCCCGTCGCCCAGGTTGGCTTCGGTGGTCAGGCACAAGCCGGCGATTGCCCGGCTCTTGGCCATACGCGTGACTTCATCGGCGTCAGCATGGGTGGCGTGTACCAGGCACCAACGTTCATCCACTTCAACATTGTCATACAGCCATTGCAGCGGGCGTTTGCCGCTCCAGGCCAGGCAATCATCGACTTCTTTTTGCTGCTCGGCGATGTGGATGTGTACCGGGCATGCCTTGTCGCTGGCGGCCAGCACCTCATTGATCTGTTCGGGTGTGACGGCACGCAGTGAGTGGAAACACAGGCCCAGTTGCTGCGATGGCTGCGCCGCCAGAATGGGCTTCAGGCGTGCTTGCAGGTCCAGGTAATCTTCGGTGCTGTTGATAAAGCGCCGCTGGCCTTCATTCGGCGCCTGGCCACCAAAGCCGGAATGGGTGTAGAGCACTGGCAGCAATGTCAGGCCAATCCCACTGCTGGCGGCCGCCTGGCTGATCTGCCGCGACAGCTCCGTGCGATCGGCATACGCCTGGCCGCTGACGTCGTGGTGCACATAATGAAACTCGGCCACCGAGGTGTAACCGGCCTTGAGCATCTCGATATAAAGCTGGCGGGCGATGACCTGCAGTTGTTCCGGGGTGATCTTGCCGACCATGCGGTACATCAAGTCGCGCCAGGTCCAGAAGCTGTCATTCGGGTTGCCGGCCACTTCGGCCAACCCGGCCATGGCGCGCTGGAACGCATGGGAGTGCAGGTTGGGCATGCCCGCCAAAACCGGGCCTCTGAGCCGTTCGGCGTTGTCTGCGCTGGCATTGGGCTCAACCTGGGTCAGCACGCCATCGGCGCTGACTTCAAAGCGTACATCGTTGGCCCATCCATTAGGCAGCAGCGCGCGTTCGGCAAAGAAAGCGGACATGATCAAGGCACCCCGGTCGTGTGTTTATTTGTATATACATATACAGACGTTTGCCTGCTCGGTAAACTCCGGCAATCTATGCATCTTTTCCCCCTGCAAGGATTCCCTGTGCCGACTCCGCCCGCCAAGTCTTCGCTGGCTGCCCACATGGACGAAAGTCCGGCGCCCTTGTATGCCCGCGTCAAACAGATGATCAGCCAGCAGATTCTCAACGGCAACTGGCCGCCCCATTACCGCGTGCCGTCCGAGAGCGAACTGGTCAGCCAGTTAGGCTTCAGCCGCATGACCATCAACCGCGCCCTGCGTGAGCTCACCGCCGAAGGGTTGCTGGTGCGCATGCAGGGCGTTGGCACCTTCGTCGCCGAGCCCAAGAGCCAGTCGGCGCTGTTTGAAGTGCACAACATTGCCGATGAGATCGCCTCCCGCGGTCATCGGCATACCTGCCAGGTTATTCACCTGGGCGAAGAGGCCGCCGGCTCCGAACGTGC